>CAWBGN010000013.1:0-336818 GCA_963788445.1 uncultured Actinomycetota bacterium | reverse complement strand
GCCGCCAACACTCACCGCCCGCTCGGCCGGCGACGTGCGGCCCCCCGGGCCGCCGGCCAGGACACGACGCCGGACTGGCAGCCGCCACGATGACCGGCGACGCCACCGTGGCGACAGTGCGCGGACTCGAGGAACGCGACCACCAGGCGGTCCACGACATCCTTGCCAGCGACGCGGTCGTCGAGGGCACGATGCGGGTGCCGTACGCACCGCTGCACACGACCACGAGCCGACTTCGGCCCCAGGACGGCCTGCACCTGCTGGTGGCCGAGGTCGAGGGTCGGGTGGTCGGTTTCGCGGAGCTCATCAGATCTCCCGCCCAGCCGCGCCACGCCCACGTCGCCGAGCTCAACATGGTGTGCACACACCCCGACTTCGGCGGTCGGGGCGTGGGCCGCGCACTCACGGAGGCCGTCATCGACCTCGCCGACAACTGGCTGAACCTGCACCGGCTCGGGCTCATCGTCTTCGCCGACAACGACCGCGCCATCAGGCTCTACGAGCAGTTCGGATTCCAGCGCGAGGGCGTGATGCGGGAGTTCGGCTTCAAGCGCGGGCAGTACGTCGATGCCGTGGTGATGGGTCGGCTCCGGCCCTGATTGCCGGGGTTGGACGACCCGGCGGTGCCACGCGCGCCCCGCTCACAAGCCTTCGCACGGACAACGTCATACGTTGCGTGGCATAGAGCCCACGGTTCGTATGACGTTGCGCGGAAACAGGTCCGGACGAGAGTGGCGGAGGATAGGGGATTCGAACCCCTGAGGGCTGTTAACCCAACCCGCTTTCCAAGCGAGCGCCATAGGCCACTAGGCGAATCCTCCGCGGAGGAGAGTACCCGCCGGGCGCCGGGCGGGTGAAATCCGCTCGTCGAAGGGCTCGCTTTGGTCCTCCCGGCGGCCTCACCTAGACTCCTCGGCAACCCCCCGCGTGGCGGCATCTTGCCGAACTCCCCCAGGGCCGGAAGGCAGCAAGGGTAAGCGAGCTCTGTCGGGTACGCGGGGGGCCTCTGCGTCCCCGGGGCGGTCGCCTACCGGGTGTCGGCACGGGTGGTTAGGGTTCATGCGTGGAGTCACCCCTCGCGCTGTACCGCCGCTACCGGCCCGAGACGTTCGCCGACGTCATCGGCCAGGACCACGTGACGACGCCGTTGCGGGCGGCGCTGGCGAACAACCGGGTCAACCACGCCTACCTCTTCTCCGGCCCGCGCGGCTGCGGCAAGACCACCTCCGCCCGGATCCTGGCCCGCGACGCTCAACTGCGAGCAGGCGCCGGTCGCCGACCCGTGCGGCGAGTGCGACAGCTGCCGCGACCTGGCCCGCGGCGGCTCGGGCTCCATCGACGTGATCGAGATCGACGCGGCCTCCCACGGTGGCGTCGACGACGCCCGCGACCTGCGCGAGAAGGCGTTCTTCGCGCCGGTGAAGAGCAAGTACAAGGTCTACATCATCGACGAGGCCCACATGGTGACGACGCAGGGCTTCAACGCCCTGCTCAAGCTGGTCGAGGAGCCGCCACCCCACCTGCGCTTCATCTTCGCCACCACCGAGCCCGACAAGGTGCTGCCGACGATCCGGTCGCGCACCCACCACTACCCGTTCCGGCTGATCCCGCCGCGGCTGCTCTCGAGCTACCTCTCCGAGCTCTGCGAGCAGCGAAGGCGTGGCGATCGAGCCGGCGGCGCTGCCGCTGATCGTGCGGGCCGGCGCCGGGTCGGCCCGCGACTCGCTGTCCGTGCTCGACCAGCTGCTCGGCGGCGCCGGGCCCGAGGGCGTCACCCACGCCCTGGCCACCGGGCTGCTCGGCTACACGCCCGACTCCCTGCTCGACGACGTCGTCGACGCGTTCGCGGCCGGCGACGGTGCGGCCGTCTTCGGCGTCGTCGACCGCGTGATCGAGACCGGTCAGGACCCCCGCCGTTTCACCGAGGACCTCCTGCGCCGGCTGCGCGACCTGGTGATCGTCTCGGCGGTCCCCGACGCGCCCGCGACCGGCCTGATCGACGTCTCCCAGGACCAGGGCGAGCGTCTGGTCGCGCAGGCCGCCCGGTTCGGCAAGCGCCGAGCTGAGCCGGGCCGCCGACATCGTGGCCACCGGCCTGACCGAGATGCGCGGGCGCGACCGCGCCGCGGCTGCTGCTCGAGCTGATCTGCGCCCGGGTGCTGCTGCCGGGCGCCGACCACGCGACCGACGGCGTGATGGCCCGGCTCGACCGCCTCGAGAAGCGTGCCGCGATCAGCGGAGGCGCCCCCAGCGGCGCCCGGTGGCGCCGACGCCGCCGCCCGCACCCGCCCAGCACCCCGTCGAGCCGGTCGTCGAGGCGAGTGCGCCGGCCGACCCCGAGCCGGCCGCACCCACGACGCCTCCGGTCGACGAGCCGGTCGCCGAGGACGCCCCCGCCGCCCCGGCCGAGCCGGAGGTCGCGGCTCCCCCGAGCCCGAGCCGGCCGCGCCCGAGCCGGCCGCGCCCGAGCCGGCTCAGCCCGCAGCGCAGGCTGCGCCGACGGCCGCCGCGGCGACTCCCCCTGCGGGCGGGCTGACCCTGGTCGACGTACGCCGCCTCTGGCCCGACATCGTCGAGGCGACCAAGATGCGCCGCCGGGTCGCCTGGATGCACCTCACCCAGAACTCCCAGGTGGTCGGCATCGACGGCAACACCCTGACCCTCGGCTTCGCCAACGCCGGGGCCCGCGACTCGTTCGTCAGCGGCGGGTGCGACGAGATCCTGCGCCAGGCCGCGATCGACGTGGTCGGCGTCGACTGGCGGGTCGACGCGATCGTCGACCCCGGCGCGAAGGCCGACCCCGCTCCGGCAGCGGCGCGGCAGCAGCACTGCGGCGCCCGCCGCGGAGCCGCAGGCGCCTCCTGCTGACCCGCCCGCCTGGGCCTCCGACGACGCGGACACCCCCGCGGACCGCACCCCCGCCCGAGCCGCCGCAGGCCCGGGAGAGTCGGTCCGCCGACCCACAGTCCATCGCGGCCGCGCGCGGAGCGATCGCCCAGACCCGGGCGGTCGGTGCGTCCGCGACCGGGACCGACCGGGCCGAGGCCGACGCCGACGCTCACCCCGACGACCCGGACGCCGACAACAGCGGCCTCGGCAGCGCCGAGCTGCTCGAGCGCGAGCTCGGCGCCCAGATGATCGAGGAGATCCGGCACCAGTGACCACGAGCGACCAGGAGTGAGCCGACCATGACCGAGAACCCCTTCGACGCCCTCGGGGGTGGCGGCGGCTTCGACATGAACGCCCTGCTCCAGCAGGCCCAGCAGATGCAGGAGCAGCTCCAGAGCGCGCAGAGCCGGCTCGCCGAGACCACCGTCGACGGCACCGTCGCCGGCGGCGCGGTCACCGTCACCATCAACGGCGTCGGCGACCTGGTCGTCGTCGACATCAAGGCCGGCGAGTTCGACGGCAACGACGCCGACGACCTCTCCGACCTCGGTGACATGATCGTCGCCGCCTACCGCGACGCCAAGGCCCAGGCCGACGCGCTCGCCAGCGAGGCCCTCGGCCCGCTCGCCGGCGGCGGCGGCCTTCCCGGACTGGGTGGTTAGCCGACTCCTTGTACGAAGGCATCGTCCAGGACCTGATCGACGAGCTCGGCCGGCTGCCGGGCGTCGGTCCCAAGAGCGCGCAGCGGATCGCGTTCCACCTGCTGCAGGCCGAGCCCGCCGACGTACGCCGCCTGGCCGACGTGCTGATCGAGGTCAAGGCGAAGGTGAAGTTCTGCTCGATCTGCTTCAACGTCTCCGAGGACGACCAGTGCCGGATCTGCCGCGACCCGCGCCGCGACCCGGCGCGCTGCTGTGCGTGGTCGAGGAGTACAAGGACGTCGTCGCGATCGAGCGGACCCGCGAGTTCCGCGGCCGCTACCACGTCCTGGGCGGCGCGATCTCGCCGATCGACGGCATCGGCCCCGACCAGCTGCGGATGCGCGAGCTGATGGTGCGGCTGGCCGACGGCACCGTCACCGAGGTCATCCTGGCCACCGATCCCAACCTCGAGGGTGAGGCGACGGCGACCTATCTCACCCGGATGCTCAAGCCCTTGGGGTTGCGCGTGACGCGGTTGGCGAGTGGACTGCCCGTAGGTGGTGACCTGGAGTACGCCGATGAGGTCACTCTCGGCCGAGCATTTGCAGGGAGGCGTTCCGCAGATGACTGAGAAATCGATGATCGACGGGGAGACCGAGGAGTTCGCGGCGCAGATCGCGGACCAGGTCGAGAGCTTCCTGCTCGCGCTCCAGGCGATCGCCCGCGAGGCCGACGGCGGCCGGGCGATCTCGCTGCTGCTGCTCGAGATCAGCCAGGTGCTGCTCGCCGGTGCCCGGCTGGGTGCGCAGCGCGACTTCACGCCGCGCGCCGAGTACCAGCCCGACGTCGGCCCCGAGCCCGACATCGACGAGATGCGGCTGCGGCTGGCCAGCATGCTCGACACCGTCGACACCTACAGCTTCGTGTTCGACCCCTACGTCCCCGAGGTCGTCGACAGCCAGCTCTCCGACGACCTGACCAGCATCGCCACCGACCTCGAGAACGGCCTGCGCCACTACCGCCTCGGCAACATCGAGGAGGCGCTGTGGTGGTGGCAGTTCTCCTACGTCGCCAACTGGGGCAACCTCGCCGGCGCCGCGCTCAACGCGCTGCTGTCGGTGGTCTCCCACGACCGGCTCGACGCCGACTTCACCGGCGAGGACGAAGAGCTCGCGCTGGCCGATGAGATGCTCCACTCGGAGGAAACCACGCCCCGGTAAACTCGGCCTCGCGGTCGCAGCGCAAGGAGGCGTGCCCGGAGGGTGGGCGGAGCGGCCTCAAGGACGCATACGCATCGAGCCTCGAGGACTGACCAGTGGGCATTGTCGTGCAGAAGTACGGCGGATCGTCGGTCGCGAACGCGACCGGCATCAAGCGCGTCGCCCAGCGCATCGTCAACACCCGCAGGGCCGGCAACGACGTCGTCGTGGTCGTCTCCGCGATGGGTGACACCACCGACGAGCTGCGCGACCTCGCCGAGCAGGTGACGCCGCTGCCGCCGCCGCGCGAGCTCGACATGCTGCTCACCGCCGGCGAGCGGATCTCGATGGCGCTGCTCGCGATGGCGATCGCCCAGCTCGGCCACAAGGCCCAGTCGTTCACCGGCTCCCAGGCCGGCGTGATCACCGACTCCGCGCACGGCAAGGCGAAGATCATCGACATCACGCCCGGGCCGGATCGAGAACGCCATCCAGGTCCGGCCAGATCGCGATCGTGGCCGGCTTCCAGGGCGTCTCGCAGGACACCAAGGACATCACCACGCTCGGCCGTGGCGCGTCCGACACCACCGCGGTGGCGCTGGCGGCCGCGCTCGGCGCCGAGGTGTGCGAGATCTACTCCGACGTCGACGGCGTCTTCACCGCCGACCCGCGGATCGTGCCCGACCGCCCGCAAGCTGGACCGGCTCTCCACCGAGGAGATGCTGGAGATGGCCGCCTCCGGCGCCAAGATCCTGCACCTGCGCTGCGTCGAGTACGCCCGCCGCTACAACATGCCCGTCCACGTGCGCTCCTCCTTCAGCCAGAAGGAAGGCACCTGGATCGTCCCCGCTGCTGAGGGAGAAGAGATGGAACAGGCGATCATCGCCGGAGTCGCGCACGACCGGAGCGAGGCCAAGATCACGGTCGTCGGCGTCCCCGACAAGGTCGGCGAGGCGGCCCGGATCTTCGAGGCGCTCGCCAACACCGAGGTCAACATCGACATGGTCGTGCAGAACATCTCGGCCGCCGCGACCGGCCTGACCGACATCTCGTTCACGCTGCCGCGCGAGGACGGCCAGACGCGCGATGGGCGCGCTGGCCCGGATCCAGGAGGAGGTCGGCTACGACAAGCTCCTCTACGACGACCAGATCGGCAAGGTGTCGCTGATCGGCGCCGGCATGCGCTCGCACCCCGGCATCACCGCCAAGTTCTTCTCCGCGCTCGCCTCCGCCGGCGTCAACATCGAGATGATCTCCACCTCCGAGATCCGGATCTCGGTGATCGTCGACGAGGGCCAGATCGAGGACGCCGTGCGCGCCACGCACTCGGCGTTCGACCTGGACGCCTCCGAGGTCGAGGCCGTCGTCTACGGCGGGACCGGGCGGCTAGTCATGGGCGTGAAGATCGGAGTCGTCGGCGCCACCGGTCAGGTGGGCGTCGCCATGCGCCAGATCCTCGCCGAGCGGGAGTTCCCGGCCGACGAGGTGCGGTTCTTCGCGTCCGCCCGCTCGGCCGGCACCGTGCTGCCGTACGCCGGCCGCGAGATCGTGGTCGAGGACGCCTCGACCGCCGACCCGAGCGGCCTGGACATCGCGCTGTTCTCGGCCGGTGCGACCACCTCGCGCGCCCTGGCGCCGAAGTTCGCCGAGGCCGGCGTGATCGTGGTCGACAACTCCTCGGCGTTCCGGATGGACCCCGACGTCCCGCTGGTCGTCTCCGAGGTCAACCCGCACGAGATCGCCAACGCCCGCAAGGGGATCATCGCCAACCCGAACTGCACCACGATGGCCGCGATGCCGGTGCTCAAGCCGCTGCACGACGACGCCGGCCTGGTCCGGCTGATCGCGTCGACGTACCAGGCCGTCTCCGGCAGCGGCGTCGCCGGCGTCGACGAGCTGGCCACCCAGGTCGCCGGCGCCGGCGAGAAGGCGCGCGAGCTGGCGTACGACGGCGAGGCCGTGGCGTTCCCGGAGCCGGTGAAGTACGCCCGCACCATCGCCTACAACGTGCTGCCGCTGGCCGGCTCGATCGTCGACGACGGGCTGCACGAGACCGACGAGGAGCAGAAGCTCCGCAACGAGTCCCGCAAGATCCTCGGCATCCCCGACCTGCGGGTCTCCGGGATCTGCGTCCGGGTGCCGGTCTTCACCGGTCACTCGCTGGCGATCAACGCCGAGTTCGCCCGGCCGATGCCGGTCGAGCGGGCCCGCGAGCTGCTCGCCGGCGCGCCGGGCGTGGAGCTCTCCGACATCCCGACCCCGCTCCAGGCCGCCGGCAAGGACCCGTCGTACGTCGGCCGCCTGCGCCAGGACCCGGGCGTCGACGACGACCGCGGGCTCGCGCTGTTCGTCAGCAACGACAACCTGCGCAAGGGCGCCGCGCTGAACACCGTCCAGATCGCCGAGCTGGTCGCCGCCTCCCGCTGAGTCGTCCCTGCCAGTTCCCTGGTCAACCAGGGAAATGGTCAGTGCTTGGCGGGCTCGATCAGGCTCGTGGTGACCCAGTGCGAGAGCGCGAAGGTGAGCACCGCGACGACCGGGATGGCGATGATCATCCACCACTCGAAGAGCACGTCGACGAGGAACAGCAGCGCCACCACGGCCAGCAGGCCGACGGCGAGGAAGCTGGTGCTGCCGGGGTCGGGGACGCCCCAGGCGCGGAGCAGCATCGCGCCGACCACCACCATCGCGACCAGGATCGCGACCAGCAGGACGAAGCCGGGGTCGCCGCACGAGGAAGTGCCCTGGAGTGCCTCGCAGCCGTCGCAGCGAGCCCCAGGTCAGCCCGACGGTCAGCACGCCCACCAGGAGCGCCGGTGACGACCGAGGCGGCCATGCCGGAGATGGCGGGCAGCCCGACCTGGCGAGGCGCCTTCTGCCTGCCTTCCGCTCGCCGCGCCGGTGGGCCGGCTCGTCGCGCGGCTCGGTCGGCTGCGGCGCGGGGTCTCGGTCGGCCGGTTCGGCCAGCGGCGCCGTCGACCGGCTCGCCGTCGCCGTCGGCCGGCTCGACCGGCTCGGGCTCGACGGGCTCGGGCTCCGGCTCGAGCGAGGCCGGCTCGGTCAGCCGGTCCGGCTCCGCGCTTCCTCCGCTTGCGCCCGAACCCGAACGACGGGAGCTCGAGCGGGGGCTCGTCGGGGTCCTTCTCTGCCATGCCGGGAGTGTGCCATGCGGAGCGCGGCCGGCAAACCACGTCGCTCGCCGGGGATCGGCGGCCCGGAAATGCCGAACGGGCCGAACCCGGTGGGGTTCGACCCGCGCTGATCTCGAGAGATCTATCGGTCGGGCTGACAGGATTTGAACCTGCGGCCTCCTCGTCCCGAACGAGGCGCGCTACCAAGCTGCGCCACAGCCCGAACGTGGGCGAACCGGACCGGCCTGCCCACGAGCACGGCGAGCATACCCGAGCACCGACAGGCGCTTGAAATCGGGCCGGAGGGCGGCGATCAGGCGCGCGGGACGAACGTCATCAGCGTCGCCTCGGGGCGGCAGGCGACGCGGATCCGGGCGTACGGGCTGGTGCCGAGACCGGCGGAGACGTGCAGCCAGGACGAGCCCGGGATCGCCGTCACGGGAGTCCGCGGGATGCCGGTGCAGGCCCTTGGCCCGCGCCGGCTCGAGGTCGCAGTTGGTCGTCAGCGCGCCGACGTACGGGACGCACACCTGGCCGCCGTGCGTGTGGCCGGCGACGATCGCGTCGTAGCCGTCGCCCGCGAACTGGTCCAGCACCCGCAGGTACGGCGCGTGCGCGACCGCCAGGCGTACGTCGGCGTCCGGGTCGGCCGGCCCGGCCACCGCGTCGAGCCGGTCGAGCTCGAGGTGCGGGTCGTCGACCCCGGCGAACGCGAACGTCGTCTCGCCGACGGTGAGCGTGTCCTGGCGGTTCGTGAGGTCGACCCAGCCCGCCTCCCGGAACGTGGCGCCCAGCTCGCGCCACGGCAGGATCGGCGTGTGCGTGTTGCGCTTGCCGGTGTCGGGCAGCAGGTAGCGCACCGGGTTCTTCAGGTCGGCGAGTAGTAGTCGTTCGACCCGAACACGAACACGCCGGGGACGTCGAGCAGGGCGCCGAGCGAGTCGCGGACGACCGGCACCGAGTCGCGGTGGGCGAGGTTGTCGCCGGTGTTGATGACCAGGTCCGGCCGGAGCGACGCCAGGCCGGCCAGCCACTCCTGCTTGCGCCGCTGGCCCGGCGTCATGTGCACGTCGCTGACGTGCAGCACCCGCAGCGGCCGCTGCCCGCGCGGCAGCAACGGCACCGTCACCTCGCGCAGCGTGAACGCCCGCGCCTCCCAGGCGGCGTACGCCGTGACGCCGACGCCGGCGGCCACTCCGGCCCCGAACAGGGGTCGCAGAATCCGGGCGAGGGTCATGGCGCAAGGCTGCCACAATGGCGGGCATGACTCTCAAGGACCGGCTCCGTTCCGACCTCACCGCCGCGATCAAGGGCGCGCGACGAGGTCCGGGCCTCGACGCTCCGGATGGTCCTCACCGCGATCACCAACGCCGAGGTCGCCGGCAAGGAGGCGCGCGAGCTCACCGACGACGACATCGTCGGCGTGCTCTCCACCGAGGCCAAGAAGCGGCGCGAGGCCGCGACGGCGTTCGAGGACGGCGGCCGCGCCGAGATGGCCGCCAAGGAGAAGGCCGAGGCCGCCGTGATCGCCGACTACCTGCCCGAGCAGCTGAGCGCCGAGGAGATCGAGCGGATCGTCACCGCCGCCGTCGAGCAGGCCGGCGCCGCGGGCGAGGGCATGCGCGCCATGGGCAAGGTGATGGGCGTGGTCACAGCCGCAGGTCAAGGGTCGGGCCGACGGCGCCGCCGTCGCCGCGGAGGTACGCCGCCAGCTGGGCGTGAGGCTCAGCCTCGCGGCCGTCGCCGTTGCCGTTGCCGCCGCCGTTGCCGCCGCCGTCGCCGTCGCCGCCGCCGTTGCCGCCGTTGCCGCCGCCGTTGCCGCCGCCGTTCCCGCCGCCGCCGTTGCCGCCGCCCTTCGGTGGCGCGGGGGCGTGCCCGGTGGACGGGTAGATCGTGACGGGTGCGCCCTCGGGGAACAGGGTGCCGGAGCCGGGGGTGGTGTAGGCGACCGTGCCGTAGGCGTACCTGGACGGCGCGGTAGCTGCCGACCAGTCGTGGTGAAGCCGGCCTCGCGCAGGGTCGCCTCGGCCGATCCGATCGACATGCCGGAGGTGCTCGGCACCGTCAGCTGCTGACCCACGAGCTCGACTGAGGTTCGGCGTGGTGAACGTCGCGTCGGGCAGCCACTGCTCGATCACCTTCATCGCGTCGCCCCAGAGCGGGCCGGCGATGCCCGGACCCGGAGGCGCTGTCGATGTACTCGCCGCCGACGGTCTGCGCCGCCGAGCGAGATCGGCTGGCCGAGCTGGTTGGCGCCGGCGACCATCGCGCGGTCGCCAGGTTCGGGGTGTAGCCGACGAACCAGACCGCCTTGCCGTCCTGGGTGGTGCCGGTCTTGCCGGCGTCCTGCTGGACCGTCGATGATCGCCTGAGCCGAAGCCGCCCGGCTCCATGACGCCCTTCAGGATGTCGTTGACCGTGTCCGCGACCGCGGTGGGCAGCACCTGGGTGCAGTTGCGAGGGGTACTCCTTGAGCAGGTTGCCGGCGGAGTCCTCGATCGCCGTCACCGGCCGGCTGGCGCAGTGCTCGCCCCGGGCCGCGAACGTGGCGTAGGCCTCGGCCATCTCCAGCGGGCTGGTGTTGACGACGCCGAGGGTGAACGACGGGACCCGCTCGGTCTTCGGGGTCGGTCAGGTCGATGCCCATCGCCTTGGCGAGCTGGTAACGGCTTGCAGATCCCGGTCACCAGCTCGAGCTGGGCGAAGAACGTGTTCACCGAGTGCTGGGTGCCGGTGTACAGGTTGAACGTGCCGGGCGCGTTGTCGAAGTTCGTCGGGTCCCAGATCTCGCTGCTGGCGTAGGGCTCCTCGCCACCGCCCGGGGCGCAGGTTTGGTACTTGTTCATGTCGATGAACACCTGTGCCGGCACCGACAGCTGGAAGGTCGGCGGGACGTGCTCCCGGAGGGCGGTCGCCAGCACGAAGGCCTTGAACGTCGAGCCCGCCTGGAAGCCGGCCGAGTCGCCGTACCGCTGCGGGACGACGTAGTTGAGGTAGGTCTCGCCGGAGCTTCTTCTTCCGGCCCATCGGCCGGGACTGGGCGAGGGCGCGGACGTTGCCGGTGCCGGGCTCGACCATGGCCAGACCGCCGATGGCCCGGTCCGTCGGGTAGACGTGCGACGCGGACGGAGCGGTCGGCCGCCTCCTGCATCCGCAGGTCGAGGGTGGTGCGGATGGTGAGACCACCGGACCGGAGCAGCTGCTGGCGCTCCTCGGTGGTCTTGCCGAGCGAACGGTCCTTCATCAGCACGTTGATGACGTAGTCGCAGAAGAACGGGGCGCGCGAGTAGACGCAGCCGTTGTTGGTCTTGGTCACGTCGAGCCCGAGGTTCATCGTCCTTGGTCTTGGCGGCCTTCTCGCGGGTGATGACGTTCAGCTCGGCCATCCGGTCCAGGACCACGTTGCGGCGCTTGATCGCCTCGTCGGGGCTGTTGGTCGGGTCGTAGCCGGTGGGGTTCTTCACCAGCCCGGCCAGCATCGCCGACTGGCGGAGGTTGAGGTTCTTGGCGTTGGTGTCGAAGTAGTGGCGGGCGGCCGACTGGACGCCGAAGGCGCCGTCACCGAAGTAGGCGATGTTGAGGTAGCGCTCGAGGATCCAGTCCTTGGAGTAGTTCTCCTCGAAGGCGATGGCGTAGCGGAGCTCGCGGATCTTGCGCTCGTACGTGTCGTCGGTGGCCGCCCTCTTCTCGGCCCGGGTCTTCGCCTGGCTGAGCAGGGTCAGCTTGACCATCTGCTGGGTGATCGAGGATCCGCCCTGGACCACGCCGTCGCTGGCCTGGTTGGTCACCAGCGCGCGGAGCGTGCCGCGCAGGTCGAGGGCGCCGTGCTCGTAGTAGCGGGAGTCCTCGATGGCGATGATGGACTTGACCATCGTCCGCGAGATCTGCTGGAGCGGCACGTTGACGCGGTTCTCGTCGTACAGCGTCGCGATCAGGTTGCCCTTGGAGTCCAGGATCCTGGTCTTCTGGGCCAGCGGCTCGGTCTTCAGCTCGGTCGGGAGGTTGTCCATCCCCTTGGCCACGTCGCGGGCGCCGATGCCCAGGACCCCGGCGAACGGGATGGCCAGACCGGCCACGACGACACCCATGACGGCGGCGACGGCGACCATCACGCCGAGGTGGGAGAGCACCCGACCGGCAGTCAGGCGCTCGTTGGAGGGAGCGGACATGGCCCTAAGGGTACGTGAGGGCGCCGTACCCAACCATTTCTGGCCGACAGGAACTAGTCACTTGTGACTACTCGAATTGGGCAGGTCGTGTCTGTCTAGACGCCCGACAACCACATACCTTCATCACTCGTGGGGTGGTCGTCATGGGGACACCATTCATCTCGGACGGATGTGGGGACGTCAAGATGTGGGTTGAAGATTGGGCACCGTCGGCTGCATGCCGCCAGGCACAGCCGGACGCGCTTTTCGTACGCGGGGCCGAGCAGAACAAGGCAAAGCAGCTGTGCTCGGGTTGTCCCGTGCGCACTGAGTGCCTTGCTGAGGCGCTCGACAACCAGATCGAGTGGGGCGTGTGGGGAGGCATGACCGAGCGGGAGCGCCGTGCGCTTCTCCGTCGTCGGCCGGCCGCTTCGTGGCGCTCCGTGCTCGAGACGGCGCGCGAGCAGGGCAACAAGGTCACTGTCTGACGGCTGGGGCGTCCTTCCCCGGCCAACGGGGAGGCAGGCGCCCTAGCCGTCGGCCAGCAGTTCCGCGACCCGGCGCAGTCCGGCCAGGTCGTGGACGTCACCGGCGAGCGCCGGGACCACTGCCGTGGGCACCGTCGGGTGTGCGGCCGCGAAGCGGTCGCGCAGCAGGGCCTCGCGCTCGACCAGCCGACTCCGGTCGGCGTGCAGGCGCAGCAGACCTGCGGCGACCGCCGTGGGCTCCTGCTTGCGCAGGCGCGCGGACGCCGTCATCGCCTCGTCGGCCGACAGGTCGCCGACCGGTGCCGGGCTGGCTCGGTTGACGACCAGGCCTGCCAGCGGCATCCGGTCCTCGCTCAGCCGCTCGACGAAGTACGCCGCCTCGCGCAAGCGCGTCCGGTTCGGGCGCCGCGATGACGAGGAACGCCGTGCCGTCGGCCTGCAGCAGCTCGAACGTCTTCTGCGCGCGCTGCCGGAAGCCCTCCGAAGAGGGTGTCGAACGCCTGGACGAACGTCTGCATGTCGCGCAGCACCTGGGCGCCGAGCACCTTCGTCAGCGCGTTCGTGATCAGGCCGAGCCCGGCCGTCATCATCCGCGCCGGCCCGCGGGCCGGGCGCCAGCAGCAGCCGGATGAACCTGCCGTCGAGGAAGCTCGACAGCCGCTCCGGCGCGTCCAGGAAGTCGAGCGCCGACCGCGAGGGCGGGGTGTCGACCACGATCAGGTCGTAGGCGCCGGTGCTCTGGGCGTCCTTGTGGATCTGGCCGAGCTTCTCCATCGCCATGTACTCCTGCGTGCCCGCGAACGAGCTCGACAGCGCGATGTAGAAGGGGTTCTCCAGGATCTGCTTCGCCTTCTCCGGCGAGGCCTGGCTCTCGACCACCTCGTCGAAGGTGCGCTTCATGTCGAGCATCATCGCGTCGAGGCTGCCGCCCGGCCCCCTGGTCGATGCCGGTCACCGGGCGCGGGGTGTTGTCGAGCTCCTCGATCCCCATCGACTGCGCCAGCCGTCGGGCCGGGTCGATGGTGAGCACGACGACCTTGCGTCCGCGCTCGGCGGCCCGGAGCGCCAGCGCCGCCGAGGTCGTGGTCTTGCCGACCCCGCCCGACCCGCAGCAGACGATGATCCCGGTCGCGGGGTCGTCGAGGAGCGCGTCGATGTCGAGCGCGGGCGCCTTGGAGGCGACCGCGGCGAGCGGGCCGAAGCGGCTGCGGGCGCCGGGTCATGCCAGGCCCTGCGGCTTGAGCGCGGCGGCGAGCTCGTAGAGGCGCGCCGAGGTCGACGCCGCCCGGCATCCGCGGCAGCTCGTACGTCGGCACGTCGAGCTCGCGGACCAGCTCGCGCTGGCGAGTCCTCGAGGCCGCGTCGCTCGGCGTGGTCGCGGGCCTCGGCGAGCAGACCGTCGACCAGGTCGTCGTCGACCTCGACGCCGGCCGCCTTGAGCTCGGCCGCGAGCGACGCGCGGTCGATCTTCCCGTCCCGTGCGGCGGCGAGCGCCTTGGCGTCGAGGTCCTGGGGCCGGACCATGTTGACGATCACGCCGCCGACGGGGAGCTGCTCCGCCCGCAGCTGCTCGATCCCGTCCGCGGTCTCCTGGACCGGCATCTCCTCGAGCACGGTGACCAGGTGCACGGCCGTCCGCTTCGACCGGAAGAGCGTCATCACGTTGTCGGCCTGGCTCTTGATCGGCCCCATCTTCGCGAGTCCGGCCAGCTCGCTGTTGACGCCGAGGAACTGCGCGATCCGGCCGGTCGGGGGCGCGTCGAGCACCACGGCGTCGTACTGCCGGGCGTTCTTGCCGCGGCGCCCCTGCTTGGCCGCCTCGAACACCTTGCCGGTGAGCAGCACGTCGCGGACGCCGGGCGCGATCGTGGTCGCGAACTCGATCACCCCGAACCGGTCGAGCGCCCGGCCGGCCCGGCCGAGCTTGTAGTACATCGAGAGGTACTCGAGCAGCGCCGACTCCGGGTCGATGTGCAGGGCGTAGACGCTGCCGGGCGTGCCCTCGGGCTCGGTCAGGCCGGCGGCGATCCGGCGCTCCTCGTACGGCAGCTCGTCGACGTCGAACATCCGGGCGATGCCCTGGCGTCCCTCGACCTCGCAGAGCAGCACGTTCTTGCCGTGGGACGCGAGGGCCAGCGCGAGCGCCGCGGCGACGGTGGACTTGCCGGTGCCGCCCTTGCCGGTGACGACGTGGAGCTTGACGCGGGGCCAGTCCGAGCCCGGTGCGGGCTCGCTCGACGCCGGTGTCATCCCTGCAGCCTAGAGGCTCCGGGGGCGCCGGCGAGGGGTGGCTAGGATCACAACGGTTCCCCCGAGACGACGAAGGAGACGGGCGCGTGGACAAGGTCGTGGCCAGTGCGGCGGAGGCGGTGGCCGACATCGCCAGCGGGTCGACGCTGGCGGTCGGAGGCTTCGGGCTGTGCGGCATCCCGTCGGTGTTGATCGAGGCGCTGCTGGACGTCGGCGTCGACGACCTGGAGGCGGTGTCGAACAACTGCGGGGTCGACGACTGGGGCCTGGGCCGGCTGCTGATGGAGAAGCGGCTGCGGCGGATGGTGTCGTCGTACGTCGGGGAGAACAAGGAGTTCGCCCGGCAGTACCTCCACGGTGAGCTCGAGGTGGAGCTGACCCCGCAGGGCACGCTCGCGGAGCGGATGCGCGCGGGTGGGTCGGGGATCCCGGCGTTCTTCACCGCGACCGGTGGCGGCACCCAGGTCGCCGAGGGCGGGCTGCCGTGGCGGTACGACACCGAGGGCAACGTGACCGTGTCCTCGCCGCCGAAGGAGACCCGCGACTTCGATGGCCGCGGAGTACGTCCTGGAGTCCGCGATCGTGGCGGACTTCGGGCTGGTCCGGGCCTGGAAGGGCGACCGGCACGGCAACCTCGTCTACCGGGACTCGGCGCGGAACTTCAACCCGCTGGCCGCGATGTGCGGCCGGCTCACGATCGCCGAGGTCGAGGAGCTGGTCGAGCCCGGCGAGCTGAACCCGAACGACGTGCACACCCCGGGTGTGTTCGTGCAGCGCGTGGTGCCGCTGACGCCGGAGCAGGCGGCGGACAAGCGGATCGAACGACGCACCGTCCGGGCGAAGGGGGAGTCGGCGATGGGCTGGACGCGTGAGGAGATGGCCGCGCGCGCCGCGTCGGAGCTGACCGACGGGTCCTACGTCAACCTCGGGATCGGGCTGCCGACGCTGGTGCCGAACTACGTGGCCGACGACGTGGAGCTGGTGCTGCAGTCGGAGAACGGGATCCTCGGGGTGGGTGCCTACCCCTACGAGGGCGAGGAGGACGCCGACCTGATCAACGCCGGCAAGGAGACCGTCACCCTGCGCAAGGGCGCGTCGTTCTTCGACTCCGCGACCAGCTTCGGGATGATCCGCGGCGGCAAGATCGACGCCGCGATCCTGGGCGCGATGCAGGTCAGCGCGGCCGGCGACATCGCGAACTGGATGATCCCCGGGAAGATGGTCAAGGGCATGGGCGGCGCGATGGACCTGGTGCACGGCGCGAAGCGGGTGATCGTGCTGATGGAGCACGTCGCCAAGGACGGCTCCTACAAGATCGTCGACGAGTGCTCGCTGCCCTACACCGGCCGCGGGGTGGTGCACCGGATCATCACCGACCTCGCCGTCATCGACGTCACGCCGGCATCGGCAGGGGGCGGCCTGAAGCTCGTCGAGCTCGCCCCCGACGTCACCGAGGACGAGGTCCGCGAGAAGACCGAACCCGAGCTCGTCGACGCGTGACCGTTCTCGCGACGTACAAGGACCTCTGCGTCGACGCGGTGGACCCGGTCCGGCTGGCGGCGTTCTGGGCGGCGACCCTCGGCCTCGAGCCCGAGGCGCTCGACGACGGTGACGTGCGTGCTCCGCGGACCGACGCCGCAGCACGCCGTCTGGGTGAACCGCGTCCCGGAGCCGGTGACCGTCAAGCAGCGGGTCCATCTCGACGTGCACGCAGCAGTCGTCGACGACGTGCTGGCCCTCGGTGCCCAGCCCGAGGACCTGACCAGCTTCCGCTGGAAGGTGGTCCGCGACCCCGAGGGCGGCGAGCTGTGCGTGTTCGAGCGCGACACCGTGCCGGCGTACCGCCTGTACGAGGTCGTGGTCGACGCGCGCGAGCACGAACGGATCGCGGCCTGGTGGGCCGACGTGCTCGGCGGCAGGTCCGGCACCGACGCCGAGCACGGCTTCTCGTGGGTCGAGCAGATCCCGCACGCCCCCTTCGAGGCGCTGGTGTTCGTCCCGGTCCCCGAGGCCAAGACGGTCAAGAACCGGATCCACTGGGACGTGGACACCGCCGACGTGGGCCTGCTGCTCGCTGCCGGGGCGACGGTGCTGCGCGAGCGGGACGACGAGATCGGCTGGACGGTCCTGGCCGACCCCGAGGGCAACGAGTTCTGCGCCTTCACCGACTGACCCCTGCCTACTCGAGCGCGAGCCCGGCGGCCGGCGTGACCCTGGCCGCCCGCCTCGCGGGCAGCAGGCAGGACAGCAGCCCGGCGGCACCGGCGACCAGGACGACGAGTGCCAGCTGGCCCCACGGGAGCACCAGTGGTGCCTCGTCGACGGCGGCCTTCACCAGTGCCTCGACCGCGACCCAGGCGAACACCACGCCGATCAGGCGTGCCGAGGACGGTGGCGACGACCGAGAGCAGCACCGCCTCGACCGCCAGCATCCGCCTGAGCTGGCGGCGGGTCAGGCCGAGCGCGCGCAGCAGTGCGTTCTCCCGGGCCCGCTCGAGCACCGACAGCCCGAGGGTGTTGCCGATCCCGACCAGGGCGATCACGATCGCGATCCCGAGCAGCGCCACCACGGCACCGGTCAGCACGTCCAGCTGGAGGTCGACCCACGCCCGCTCGGCGAGGCCGTTGCTGACCTCGGCGCCGGCGTTCGTGGCGAGTGCCTCGAGGTCGCCGCCGAGATCCTCCGGGTCGGCGCCGTCGGTCGCCCGCACCCAGACCGCGCGCGGAGTCGGGTGCTCGGCGAGAGCGGCGAGGGTCTGCGGGTGCGACGACGGCGGCGCTGCCCCAGCCCTCCCCGCCGACGACCCGCAGCCGCTCCGAGTGGTTGTCGACCGTCACCGTCAGCCACCGCGGGGAGTCGTCGGGCAGCAGGTCTGCGGGCACGTGGATCTCGCCCGGCAGTGGTGCGGCCACGGCGGGTGCGCCGTGCACCACGTCCTCGACGTCCCGTGGCGCGACCAGCTGGACCCGGCCGACCCCGCGCGTCGGCCCGCGCGGTGACCCCGTCGAGGACGACCGCGTCCGCGACGCCCGGTACGGCGCGCACGTCGGACAACAGGTGCGCCGGCAGCGGGTCGCCGGTCGAGGTGAGGATCGCGTCCACCGGGTGCGAGACGTCCATGTCGTCCGCGACCGCGCCGCGACCGCTGGCCAGCCCGGTCAGCACCGCCGTGGTCAGGGTGACGCCGACCAGGAGGGACGCCGTCGTGGTGGCCGTACGCCGTGGGTTGCGGACGGCGTTGGCTGTCGCGAGCCGCCCGGCCGGGCCGAGCAGGCGGCCGGACAGCCGGCCGGCGATCCGGATCAGTGCGGGGACGAGGATCGGTCCCAGCAGGAGCACGCCGGTGAAGGCCGCCGCCCCGCCGGCGATCATCACCGCCGCCGAGTGCGCGGCGATCGACGCGCCCAGCAGCACCACGCCGCCGGCGACCAGGGCCAGTCCCGCGCCGGTGCGCAGGCGACCGGTGGTGGTCCGCACGTCGACGCCGGTGTCCGGCCGGAGCGCGGCCAGCGGGCTGACCCGGACCACGCGCCGGGTCGGCAGCCACGCCGCGACGAGCGGTGACGAGGAGGCCGACGGCGAACGCCACGGCGTACCAGAGCAGCGACGGGTCGGGTGTCCCCATCGTCCGCGGCGGCATCAGCGACCTGGCCAGGGCGACCAGGCCCTGCCCGAGGGCCGTGCCCACGACCAGGCCGAGGACCGAGGCGGCGACCCCGAGGCTGAGCGCCTCGATCCGGATCGAGCGCAGCACCTGCCGGCGGGTGGCGCCGACGCACCTCAGCAGCGCGAAGTCACGGGTGCGCTGCGCGAACAGGATGGTGAACGTGTTCGCGATGACCAGGACGGACACGAACAGGGCGATCGCCGCGAAGACCAGGAGCACCATCGCGATCACGTTCACCTCGTTGGTGATGTCGGTCTGCACCTCCTCGACGTAGGCGTCCGTGGTCTGCACGGTCGCGCCGGTCTCGTGCTCGAGACGGTCGATCAGTGCCCCGGTGTCGCCGGTCGCCGGCGTACGCGACGCTCACGACGTAGAAGCTCGACGGACCAGCGCTCGACGGTCTGCCAGGGGAGGTAGAGCGCCGGCGGCCACCATGGCGGACGGGGTGTCCGCGAGACCGACGACGGTGACGGTGGCGGCACGGGTTCCCGTGCCGACGCGAAGCCGGTCGCCGATCTCGATCCGGTCTGCCTTGGCGGCGTTCACGTCGGCGACCGCCTCGTCCGGGCCGCTGGGGAACCGTCCGGCACGCAGGTCGAGCCAGCGCAGCGTGGTGTCGGGGGTCAGGGCGCCGACGTCGGCGCGCTCGTCGACGAGCCGGTCTCCCTCGCGGACCGGCTGGAGCGTCCAGCCGAGCGGAGCGGCGTGGTCGCCGCGCTCCGCGGCTGAGTCGACCAGGCGGGCGGCGTCCTCGCCGGTCACGTCGGAGACCACGACGTCGGCGCCTGCGGTACGGCTGCGTCGAGGCCCGCCAGCAGGCCGTTGCGGGTGGCGGAGGCGAGGGAGTTGGTCACCACGACGAAGGCGACGCCGATGACGACGGCGATCGTCGCGGCGACGTAGCGGCGGGTGTGGGTGCGCAGCGACGCGAGCAGGACGGTCCTCACCGGTCACCGCGCAGGGTCGCGACCAGCTCGTCGGAGGTGGGGTCGATCAGGTGGGCCCGGATCTCGCCGTCGGAGATGACCAGCACGTCGTCGGCGTACGCCGCGGCGGCCAGGTCGTGGGTGACCATGACGACGGTCTGGCCGAGCTCGCGCACGCTGCGGCGCAGGTGGTCGAGCACCTCCGCGGACGACTCGCTGTCGAGGTTGCCGGTCGGCTCGTCGGCGAAGACCAGGTCCGGCTCGGCGATCAGGGCGCGGGCGATGGCGACCCGCTGCTGCTGGCCGCCCGAGAGCTCGGACGGTCGGTGGCCCAGCCGGTCGGCCAGGTTGAGGGTGCTGCACCAGCGCGTCGTACCGTCCGCGGTCGACCGGGCGGTCGGCGAGCTCCAGCGGGAGCAGGATGTTCTGGCCGGCGGTCAGCATCGGCAGCAGGTTGAACGACTGGAACACGAAGCCGAGATGCTCGCGACGGAAGACGGTCAGCGCGTCGTCGTCGAGCGACTCCAGGCTGGTCCCGGCCACCGTGACGTGACCGGCGGTCGGCTGGTCGAGGCCGGCGAGGCAGTGCATCAGGGTGGACTTCCCGGAGCCGGAGGGGCCCATGATCGCGGTGAACCGGCCGGCGGGCAGGTCGAGGTCGACGCCGCGCAGGGCGTGCACGGCGGCCGTCCCGTGCCCGTAGGTGCGGGTGAGGCCGCGGCGCGGTGGCGGCCAGCCCGGTGGTGGTCGAGGTCAGTGTCTGGGTCATGGCGACGAGTGTTCGCGGCCCGGGACCCCTGATCGTCAGGCCGTGGGCCGAACCTGGCGTACGACCGTGGTCTGACTCGGGGCGAGAAGGTCAGCCCACGATCCCGGTCTCGTAGGCCAGAACGACGAGCTGGACCCGGTCGCGCGAGCCGGTCTTGGCGAGCAGCCGTCCGACGTGTGTCTTGACGGTGGCCTCCGCGAGCGACGAGCTCGGCGGCGATCTCCTGGTTGGAGCGGCCGCGGCCGACGAGGGAGAGCACCTCCAGCTCGCGGTCGGTGAGGTTGTCGAGGCGGGTGTCGGTGGTCGGGGTCGACGGGTCCGGGAGGGTGTGCGCGAAGTGCTCGAGGAGTCGCCGGGTGGTGCTCGGCGCGACCACGGCGTCGCCGGCGTGCACCGCCCGGATGGCGTGCAGCAGCTCCTGCGGGGCGGCGTCCTTCAGCAGGAACGCGGCGGCGCCGGCCTTGATCGCGGCGAAGGCGTACTCGTCGAGGTCGAAGGTGGTCAGCACGATCACGCGGGGGGCGTCCGCACGCGGCCGCGAGGAGCCGGGTGGCCTCGACGCCGTCGAGGCGCGGCATCCGCACGTCCATGAGCACGACGTCGGCCCGGGTGGCCGCGAGCCGCTGCACCGCCTCGCCGCCGTCGCCGGCCTCGCCGACGACGTCGAGGTCGTCCTGGCTGTCGACGAGCATCCGGAAGCCGGCGCGCACCATCTCCTGGTCGTCGACCAGGAAGACCCGGATCGGCGCTGCCCCGTCGGTCGGTCACAGGGGGATCCTCGCCGACACCCGGAACCCGCCACCCGGCCGGGGCCCGGCCTCGAGCGTGCCGTCGTGCACGACGACCCGCTCGCGCATGCCGACCAGGCCCAGACCCCGGCTGTCACCTGGGCTGCTGGCGCCGCGCCCGTCGTCCTCGACGGTCACCGCCACCTCGTCGGTCACCGCCACCGTCACCGTGGCAGTCGCGCTCGGGCCGGCGTGCTTGCGGACGTTGGTGAGCGCCTCCTGGACGATGCGGTACGCCGTGAGCGCGACGCCGTCGGGCACCGTCACCCCGGGCCGGGGCAGGGTCGCGTGCACCTCGGTGCCGGCCGCCCGGGTCTGCTCGACCAGCAAGGCCACGTCGTCGAGCCGCGGCTGCGGGTCGGGTGCCGGTCACCTCCCCGGAGCGCAGCAGCCCGAGGAGTCGGCGCATCTCGGCCAGGGCCTCCCGCCCGGTGTCGGAGATGGTGGCCAGGGTGCGGGTCGCGACCGCCGGATCCCGCTCCGCGGCGTACCGCGCACCGTCCGCCTGCACCACCATCACCGACAACCCGTGCGCCACCACGTCGTGCATCTCGCGGGCGATCCGCGCCCGTTCCTCGGACGCCGCGAGCTCCACCTGCTGGACCGCCTCGCGCTCGATCCGGCGGCTTCGCTCGACCAGCGCGTCGACGTACGCGCTCCGGATCCGGCCGAGCGTCCCCAGCGCCCAGGCGGTGGTGACGATCGCGGCGATGGTCAGGAAGTACGCCGCGACGTTCGCGGCCGACATGGTCGGCGTCGAAGCCACGGAGCCAGTCGACGGCAGCGACCGCGGCGCCGGCGAGGCCGACCGCGAGCGCCCCGATCCCCCACCGGGCGCCGCGCCATCGCGCGACCGAGTACGTCGCGACCGGGAAGGCGACCTGGCTCCAGAGCGGAGCTGTCGATCAACAGCGCCTGGGCGGCACTCGCCAGCGCGACCACCACGAAGACGGCGACCGGGTGGTGTCGTCGCCAGTAGAGCGGCACCAGCTGGGCGAGACCGACCAGCAGCGAGTCGAGCGCGAGGCCGGTGACGGACAGGACGAGCATCGGAACGAGCAGCACGGTGGCCAGCACGACGTCGAACCACCGCCGACCGCGCGGGCTCAGCCGCCACCGCTGGGCGAAGGGCTGGGGCTCGTCCACGCCAGCACGGTAGACGCTGGCGGGCCGGGGCGCGTCCGCCCCAGGGATCGGACCCGTTGCGACCGAGGTCGCAGGCCCACGACGATGAGTCTGGAGACCGGGACGGGTCTGACCGCTCAAGAACCGACGGAGGAGGAACCATGGGCAAGGTCATCGCATCCATCACGCAGTCGCTGGACGGCTACGTCGTCGGGCCGCAGGACGGGCCGGAGTACGGGCTCGGCATCGGGGGCGAGCGCCTCCACTACTGGGTCATGGGCGGCCCGTGGACCTACGCCGACGACGGTCACGACACCGACGGCATGCGCGGCCCGGACCGGGAGTTCTTCGAGTCCGCTCACCGAGGGGATGGGCGTGCGGGATCGTCGGCCGGAACATGTACGACGCCGCCGGCGCCTGGGGCGGCACCAACCCGTTCCCGGGCACGCTGATCGTGCTGACCCACCGCACCGAGGACCAGCCCGACCCGAGCACCGGCTTCCTCTTCATGGACGGCTTCGACGCCGCGCTGCTCAAGGCCCGCGAGCTCGCCGGCGACGGCGCGTGGCGCTCGGCGGTGGCGCCGACCTGATCCGTCAGGGCCTGTCGGCCGGGGTCGTCGACGAGCTGGCGATCTCGACGGCGCCGGTCGTCCTGAGTGGCGGCAAGCGCCTGTTCGACGGATTCGAGAAGGACCTCGACCTCGAGGTGCTGGGCGTGTGGAACTCGCCGTACGCCACCCACGTGCGGTACGCCGTCAAGCCGTCCGGGCCGGAGTCCGCCACGCAGTGACGACGGCGCCGGCCGCCGCCACGACCGCGACGCCGAAGACCGCGAGGAACGGGTCTCCACCGGCCCGCTCGGCCAGCGTGAAGCCGATGCCGCACAGCGCGAGCGCCAGGGCGGCGCCGATCGAGTCGGCGATCGTGAGAGCGGAGGAGTTGAAGCCGCGGTCGCGGTCGGTGGAGGCGGCGAGCATCGCCACTCCGGTCCGGCTGAAGCCGAACCCCATGCCGGCACCGGCGACGACGAACGCCGCCCCGGCCAGTACGGCCGGGTCCGTCGAGCCACACCGTGAGCCACATCGTCACCGCGGCGCCGAGCAGCGCGAGCGTGCCGGCGAGCATCGCCTGCTCGCTGGTCGCCCGCTGACCGAGTCGCGCCTGGCCCTGGCTGGCCAGCGCCCAGACGACGCCCACGACCGTGAGTGCGACCCCCGCCAGGCCGGCGCTGTAGCCCCAACGCTCCTGGAGCACCAGGACGATGTAGACCTGCCCGCAGAAGAACGCTCGCGCTCATCAGACCCCGGGTCCCGATCACCGCGGGCAGTCCGCGCCCGGCGAGGAGTGTCCGCGGGGGCAGCAGCGGCCGCAACGTGGCCACCGCCACGCCCGCCGCGGCGACCGCCAGCACCGGGATGCTGCTCGAACCGAGCAGCTCGACGGCCAGCACGGCGCCGGCGACGACAACGGCCCAGGCCAGTCGTGACCGGGGCGTCGGGTCGTGGTCGTCCACGGTTCCGCGCAGGGACGGGACGACCGGCGCGATCAGGACCGCCGCGACGCCGACGAGGACGACGATCCCGAGGAACACCCAGCGCCACCCCACCGTGGCCGCGACGAACGCCGCGATCCCGGGCCCGAAGAGCGACGGCAGCACCCAGGCCGCCGCGAAGCTGGCGAACACCGCCGGCTGCAGCGCCGACGGGTAGACCAACCCGACCACGACGTACAGGCTGACGATCAGGGCACCGGTGCCGAGACCCTGGACCACGCGGCCCGCCGTCAGCACCTCCATCGACGGAGCGACGCCGCAGACCAGTACGCCCGCGCTGAACAGCACCAGCGACGCGACCAGCGATCCTGCGGGACCGCGGCGGTCGCTCCACGTCCCGGCCGTGACCATGCCGACCACACCGCTGGCGAGCGGAGCCGCGAAGGCGAGCGCGTACAACGCCCGCCCGTCCAGCTCCCGGCTGATCGTCGGCATCACCGTGGTCACGGCCATCGCCTCGAAGGCGTTGAAGGCGATCAGGGCGAAGACGCCGATCGTGGTCGCGGCGTACGCCGGGGACAGCAGGCGGTCGCTGCGCGCGGTGTCGCTCAGTGCCGTTCCTCCAGGCCGATCGCCTCGCGGAGCTTCTCGACCGACTCGGCGAGCTCCGGGTCGTCGTGCGGCGCGCGAGGTCCATCAGGTCGGCGAGCGCCTCGGCGACCACGTTGAGCTTCTCCTGGATGGCTTCCTGGCTGCGGCGCCCGGCGTTCTCGAGCAGCACCAGCAGGAGCAGCGAGAGGATCGCGGACCCGGTGTGCAGCGCGAGCTCCCACTTCGTGGTGCTCGACCAGAACGGGTAGCTCACCGCCCACAGGACGAGGACGACGAGGATCACGACGAAGAACGGCGCCCGGCTCACGACCTGGTTGGCGGACTCGACGAACTTCTCGAACAGGTTGCGGCCGTCGTCCTTCTTGCGATCCTCGGCCGCGTCGCTTCTGTCCACGACGCGAGCGTAGTGCCACGGCGTCCCTCGGTAGAGTCCCGAGCATGACCAAGTGGGAATACCTCACCGCGCCGATCCTCACGCACGCGGCCAAGCAGATCCTCGACAACTTCGGCTCCGACGGTTGGGAGCTCGTGCAGATCGCGCCGGGCATGAACCCCGAGAACCTCGTCGGCTACTTCAAGCGCCCGCTGGAGGGCTGAGCCATGGCCCACCCCGAGGAGAAGCTCGCCGAGCTCGGCCTGACCGTGCCGGACGTCGCGAAGCCGGTGGCGGCGTACGTCCCGGCCGTCCGGTCCGGCAACTACGTCTACACGTCCGGCCAGCTGCCGATGCGGTCGGGCGAGCTGATGATGACCGGCAAGGTCGGCGGCGAGGTGACGCCCGAGGAGGCGCTCGAGTGCGCCCAGCAGTGCGCGCTGAACGCGATCGCCGCGGTCAAGGCCGAGATCGGTGACCTGGCGGCGATCAAGCGGATCGTCAAGGTCGTCTGCTTCGTCGCGTCGACGCCCGACTTCACCGGGCAGCCGCAGGTGGCGAACGGTGCGTCGCACCTGTTCGGCGAGGTGTTCGGCGACGCCGGGGTGCACGCGCGGTCCGCCGTCGGCGTATCCGTGCTGCCGCTCGACTCTCCCGTCGAGGTCGAGATCGTCGTCGAGATCTGAGCCGGTCGCGATGCAGCGCGTTCCCGCTGCCGCCGCAGCTCGTCGAGCAGGCCGCGGCGTACGCCGACGGGTCGCGCACCCCGGCCGAGCCGCGCGACGCCGCGACCGTGGTGCTGCTCCGGCCGTCGGACGAGGGGCCGTCGGTCTACCTGCTCCGTCGCCAGACGTCGATGGCGTTCGCGGCGGGCATGTGCGTGTTCCCCGGCGGTGGCGTCGACCAGCGCGACTTCGACCACGCGGTCGCGTGGGCCGGGCCCGACCCCGGCCGAGTGGGCCGGGCGGCTCGGCGTCGACGAGCCGATGGCGCGTGCCCTGGTGTGCGCCGCGGTCCGGGAGACGTTCGAGGAGTCCGGGGTGCTGCTCGCCGGCACCGCCGACGAGGTGGTCGCCGACACGACGGGTGACGACTGGGAGGCCGACCGGGTCGCGCTCGAGGCCCGCGAGCTGGCGTTCACCGAGTTCCTGGACCGGCGCGGGCTGGTGCTGCGCACCGACCTGCTGGGCGTGTGGGCCGGCTGGCTGACGCCGGTGTTCGAGCCGCGGCGCTACCGCACGTGGTTCTTCGTGGCGCTGCTGCCCGAGGGCCAGGTCACCCGCGACGTGTCGACCGAGTCGTCGTCGGTGACGTGGATGCCGGCGATGTCGGCGGTGGACGCGGTCGAGGGCGGCGACATGTTCATGCTGCCGCCGACCTACCTCACCTGCCTCGAGGTCGGGCAGTACGCCGACCCGGCCGCCGTGCTCGCCGAGGCCTCCGGGCGGGAGGTCGACATGTTCACGCCCGAGGTGGTGCCGGCGGACGACGAGTTCGTGCTGTCGATGCCGGACCGGTACGTCGACCTGGTGGCCGCGCGGTGACCTCGGGCTGGGCCGGTGGCTCGTTCGGCGAGCGGGGCGCGTGCGTGCTCGCCCCGAACGCGAACATGATGACGCTCGACGGCACCAACACCTGGGTGCTGCGGGAGCCGGACGCGCGGCCGATCGGTCGTCATCGATCCCGGGCCGTCGATCCTGTCCCACCTGGACGCCGTGGCCGAGACGGCCGGCGACGTGGCGGTGGTGCTGCTGACCCACCACCACGCCGACCACTCCGAGGCGGCCCGTGAGTTCGCGGAGCGGGTCGGGTGCGGCGTACGCGCGCTGGACCCGGCGTACCGACTCGGCTCGGAGGGCCTCGGCGAGGGTGACGTGGTCGAGGTCGACGGGCTGGAGCTCCGGGTGGTCGCGACTCCGGGGCACACCGCCGACTCGCTGTCGTTCGTGCTGCCGGCGGAGGGCGCGGTGCTGACCGGCGACACCGTCCTCGGGCGCGGCACGACCGTGGTCGCCCACCCGGACGGGCAGCTCGGCGCCTACCTCGACTCGCTGGACCGCCTGCACGCGCTGGCCGAGGCGCACGAGATCCGGACCGTCTGGCCCGGCCACGGCCCGGTCATCGACGACGCCCTCGGCGCGCTCGACTTCTACATCGCCCACCGCCAGGAGCGGCTCGAGCAGGTGGAGGCGGCGGTGGCGGCGCTGCGCGACGCCCCCCACCCCGAGGGCATCGCCGCCGACGAGCTCCCCCGCCGGGTCGTGGAGATCGTCTACCAGGACGTCGACCCCGTCCTCTGGGGCGCCGCCGAGCTCTCCGTCCGCGCCCAGCTGGCCTACCTCGCCGACCGTCGTTGAGTTGGGCTCCGTGCGGGCGTTGAGTTGCGCCTCGTGCAGGCAGTTGAGTGGGCTCGCGTGGCCGTGCGGCCTCGAGCCGTTGCGCACAGGTGCGGGTCTCGGCTCGGTTGTCCACAGCGCCGAGCTCGCTGACGCCTCAGCGCCCAGGACTCGAGCCGTACGACGGTGGCGCCATGCAGATCCGTACCGAGTTCCCGGACGAGCCGTTCACCTGGCGGCAGGTTGCGGCCCGCGGCGATCGCCCAGACACCGTCTCCAAGCAGCGCTCGAGAAGCGAGCGATGTCCGCCGCCTGCTGACCGGCGTGTACCTCCGAGCCGACCGCCCGCTCACCACGCTGGTTCGCGCTCAGGCGGCAGCTCTCGTCGATCAGCCCGCACTCCGTGGTGTGTGACCGCACGGCCGCGTGGGTGCACGGTGTCGACGCCTTTCGCTACGCCGAGCTCGACGTCGATCCGCCGCTCGAGACCTACGTCCTGCGTGGCCATCGGCGCCACCGACCGTCCCGAGTGCAATGGAGGAACACGCGACCTGCGGCCGTCGGACTGGACGATCATCGGCGGGGTCCGCGTCACCACGCCGATCCGGACTGCCCTCGATCTGGGTTGCAAGCTGTCTCGACGCGAGGCGATCGCCGTCATGGACGCCCTGATGCGCGAGCACGGCTTCACAGTTGACGGACCTTCGGCGCGAGCTTCCACGCTACGTCCGGCGTCGAGGAGTGATCCAGCTCCGGCAACTGGTGCCGCTCGTCGACGGGCGAGCCGAGTCGAGCGGGCGAGTCGTGGACCCGGATCGAGATCGTCGACCGCGGCCTGCCCACTCCCGAGCTTCAGCACTGGGTCCACGTCGACGGAGTCCCGACGTACCGTCTCGACCTGGCGTACCCGCGCGCCCGAGTCGCGATCGAGTACGACGGTCAGGAGTTCCACACCACGCCCGGAGGACCGGGAGCGCGACGCTCGGCGGCGACAGTGGTTGCGCGATCACGGATGGACCGTGATCGTGCTCGACAAGCACTGCTTCACCGCCGAAGCGGTCGACGCCTGGATCCGCGACCTACGGCGCGCCCTGGGCCTCCTTGTGTGACCCGCACCGGGCGCAACTCAACACCTCACGCCGCGCAACTCGACGCAGCATGAGGCGCAACTCAACTTCAGCGGGCGCGGCGGGTGAGGCGTTCGACGTCCATGATCACGACCGAGCGGGGCTCGAGGCGCAGCCAGCCGCGGGAGGCGAAGTCGGCCAGGGCCTTGTTCACGGTCTCGCGGGAGGCGCCGACCAGCTGGGCGAGCTCCTCCTGGGTGAGGTCGTGGTGGACGTGTACGCCGTCGTCGGCGGTGCGGCCGAACCGGTCGGCGAGGTCGAGGAGCGCCTTGGCGACGCGGCCGGGGACGTCGGAGAAGACCAGGTCGGCGTTGACGTCGTTGGCCTTGCGGAGCCGGCTGGCGATCTGGGAGAGCAGGCCGCGGGCCACCATCGGGCGGCCATCCAGCCAGCGGAGCAGGTCGTCGTGGGACAGGGACGCGAAGCTCACGTCGGTGACCGCGGTGACGGTGGCCGAGCGCGGGCCGGGGTCGAACAGCGACAGCTCGCCGAACATCTGGCCGGGGCCGAGGATCGCGAGGAGGTTCTCGCGGCCGTCGCTGGAGGTGCGGCCGAGCTTCACCTTGCCGTCGAGCACGATGTAGAGCTTGTCGCCGCTGTCGCCCTCGTGGAAGAGGACGTCGCCCCGCTGCAGGCGGCTCTCGCTCATCGACGCGCGGAGTGCCGTCGCCGCCTCGTCGTCGAGCGCGCTGAACAGCGGTGCCTGACGGAGTACGTCGTTGTCCACGGAGCCTCCCATGATCGGTAGCCCACCGGCCTCGGTGGAGCGTCGGCTTGATCCTAGCCAGTGGCACAGGTCACAGGGGAAATCACGACCCGGAAACCGGGACCCGGGCGGTCGGTGCCGCGCCGTACTCTGGTGCGGTGCCAG
The DNA here is from genome assembly GCA_963788445.1 of uncultured Actinomycetota bacterium. Taxonomy (GTDB): domain Bacteria; phylum Actinomycetota; class Actinomycetes; order Propionibacteriales; family Nocardioidaceae; genus Nocardioides. Next base: position 307,983 of record CAWBGN010000013.1, on the reverse strand, counting down.
ACACCGCTCTCGTCCGCCGCGCGCGCAAGATCGACCGGATGCTGGCACAGACCTACCCCGACGCCCGCACCGAGCTCGACTTCGACAACCCGTTCGAGCTGCTCGTCGTCACCGTCCTGAGCGCCCAGACCACCGACAAGCGGGTCAACGCGGTGCGCCCGACCCTGTTCGCGGCCTACCCCGACGCGCCCAGCATGGCCGGCGCCGAGCGCGCCGACCTGGAGCGGATCATCGGCCCGCTCGGCTTCTTCCGCGCCAAGACCGAGTCGCTGCTGAAGCTCAGCCAGGCGCTGGTCGACCGGTTCGACGGCGAGGTGCCGCCGAAGCTCGACGACCTGGTCACGCTGCCCGGGTGTGGGCCGCAAGACCGCCAACGTCGTCCTCGGCAACGCCTTCGACATCCCCGGCATCACCGTCGACACCCACTTCGGCCGGCTGGCCCGCCGCTTCGGCTGGACCGAGGAGACCGACCCGGTCAAGGTCGAGCACGCGGTCGGCGCGCTGTTCCCGAAGCGCGACTGGACGATGCTCAGCCACCACCTGATCTGGCACGGCCGCCGGGTCTGCCACTCCCGCAAGCCCGCGTGCGGCGCCTGCCCGGTGGCGCGCTGGTGCCCGGCGTACGGCGAGGGCCCGACCGACCCGGTCGCCGCGGCCGCCCTGGTGAAGACCGAGGGCCGCGCATGAGGCGTGCCCTCCCGACCGCCCTGGTGGCGGTGGTGCTCCTGCTGTCGGGCTGCTCCGGCGACCAGGCGCCCGACTTCGTCCCCGGGCCCGGCCCGGCGAAGATCGACGTCGACACCCCCGAGCTGCGGACCATGAAGCAGGACGCCGGCATCGAGGACTGCACGCCCGGCAAGGCCGGAGCCGGCCGACGGCGGACTCCCCGCGGTCACCCTGCCGTGCTTCGGCGGCGGCCCGGACGTCGACCTCTCCTCGCTTGCGCGGCCCGCTGGTGGTCAACATCTGGGCGTCCTGGTGCGGGCCGTGCCGCAAGGAGATGCCGGTCATCCAGGACTTCCACGAGCAGTACGGCGACCGGGTGGACGTCCTCGGCATCGACTACAGGACCCCCAGACCGATCGCGGCGATGGAGCTCGCCGCCGACTCCGGCGTGACCTACCCGCTGCTGGCCGACCCGCAGAGCGCGCTCCAGGGCAAGCCGCCGTTCCCGGCCGGGATGCGACTCCCGCTCTTCGCCTTCGTCGACGAGCCGAGGGCAGGACGACCTCGCTGGTCGCCGGTGGTGTCGACTCACGTCGACGAGCTGGTCGACCTGGTCAACGAGCACCTCGGGACCGACCTGTGAGCGACGACGACGCCGGCGTCGAGCTGCCCGAGTGGCTGCGCCCGGTCCAGGAGGCGGCCGACTCGATCACGGTGCACGAGCTGACCCGGTTCATGCCGCCCGAGGGCACCGACGCCCGCCGGGGCGCCGTACTCATGCTGTTCGGCGAGGGCGAGAACGGCGGCGAGCTGCTGCTCACCGAGCGCGCCCACCACATGCGGTCCCACCCCGGCCAGGTGTCGTTCCCCGGCGGGTCGATCGACCCGGGCGAGACGCCGGTCGAGGCGGCGCTGCGCGAGGCGCAGGAGGAGACCGGCCTGGATCCGGCCGGCGTCCACGTGTTCGGCGAGCTGCCGGAGCTGTGGCTGCCGCCGAGCAACTTCGCGGTCACGCCGATCCTCGGCTGGTGGGAGGAGCCCACCGACGTCTCGGTCGTGAGCCCGGACGAGGTGCACGACATCCACCGGGTGCCGATCAGCGAGCTGCTCGACCCGGCTCACCGGATCAGCGTGCGGCACCCCAGCGGCTGGCTCGAGCCCGGGCTTCCTGATCGGCCCCGAGCAGGACGTCATCCTGTGGGGCTTCACCGGCGGCATCATCGCCCGCCTCTTCGACTTCCTCGGCTGGGCCACCCCTTGGGATGAGGAGCAGGTGCGTGACCTTCCGGCGTACATGCTGCAGGGTGAACCCGGACGTACGGACGTCACGCCCAACACCCGATTCGAGGAGCGCCGTTGAACCTCCTCGACTGGCTGCTCATCGTGCTGGTCCTGGCCTACGCCCTGTCGGGGTACTGGCAGGGCTTCGTCACGGGCGCGTTCGCGACCGCCGGGCTGCTGCTCGGCGGCCTGTTCGGCGTCTGGATCGCGCCGATCGCGCTCGGTGACGCGAACCCGTCGCTGCTGGTGTCCCTGGGCGCGCTGTTCATCGTGATCCTGGCCGCGTCGCTCGGCCAGGCCGTGCTCCAGTTCACCGGCGCCAAGATCCGCGACAAGATCAAGTGGCAGCCGGTCCGCGCCCTCGACGCCGTCGGGGGCGCCGTGCTCAGCGCCGCCGCCGTGCTCGTCGTCGCCTGGGCGCTCGGCGTCGCGATCGCCGGCGCCGGCCTCGAGCGGGATCACCCCGATGGTGCGCGAGTCGACGGTGCTGGCCCGCGTCAACGAGCGTGCTGCCGGAGCAGGCGAGCGGGATCCTCGGCGCCTTCAACAACGTCGTCGGCACCAGCTTCTTCCCGCGCTACCTCGAGCCGTTCGCGCCCGAGCGGATCGTCGAGGTCGGCCCCGGACCGAAGCGGCTGCTCACCGACCCCGACGTCGAGGACGCCCAGGCCAGCGTGGTCAAGATCCGCGGCACCAACCACTGCGGGCGCGGCGTCGAGGGCTCCGGCTTCGTCTACGCCGACGACCGGGTGATGACCAACGCCCACGTCGTGGCCGGCGTCGACGACCCCGAGGTCGAGATCGGCGGCAGCTCGGTCTCGGCCGAGGTCGTCTACTACAACCCCGACCTCGACGTCGCGGTGCTGACCGCGGACACGTCGGGCGAGCCCACGCTCCAGTTCGACCAGACGGCCGAGGCCGAGGACGGCGTGGCGATCCTGGGCTACCCGCAGGACGGCCCGTACGACGTGCAGCCCGGCCGGATCCGCTCGGAGCAGCGGCTCCGCTCGCCGAACATCTACGGCGAGGGCACCGTCATCCGCGAGGTGTTCTCGCTGCGCGGCCTGGTCCGGCCCGGCAACTCCGGCGGGCCGATCGTCTCGTCGGCGGGCGACGTGGTCGGCGTGGTGTTCGCGGCGTCGGTGACCGACCACGACACCGGCTACGCGCTGACCGCCGAGCAGGTCGGCCGCAGCGCGGCGGTCGGCGTCACCAACGACGACGAGGTGTCGACCGGCGACTGCGCGAGCTAGCCCACGAAGGGCGGCTCAGCTCTTGCCGCGAAGCGCGTTCGGGATCTCCTTGCCCTGGCGGATCGCCGCCTCGGGCGCGCGGACCTGCTTGACCTTGCGGACCCCGATGAACACCAGCAGGGCGGCGATCAGCAGGTAGAAGGCGAAGACGATCAGGAACGCCCACTGCAGGTCCAGGCCGTCGCCGTTCCAGTTGATGAAGTAGGCGATCGCGACCGAGAACATGATGACCGCGAGCACGGCGATGAACGCGGCCGCCGGCGAACAGGCCGATCCCGATGCCGCCGGCCTTGACGCTGACCTTCACCTCGGACTTGACGAGCTGGATCTCCTTGGAGATCAGGCTCGAGATGTCGCGCTGGGCGTCGGTGATCAGACGGCCGATGGTCGGGTCGCCCTCGGAGGGGGCGGCCGGCGGGACCGGTTCGGTTGCCATGCGGGTGTCGTCCTCTGCTGGTGCGGGCTTTCCGGTGCTGACCCTACAAGAGGGCCGCGGGCCTCCACGTTGGTAGCATCACCCGCGGTGAGCCGGGAAGTCTGGTCGGCACGTCGGCTCCTCGCGAGCGCGTACGACGTTCGCCGACCCGGAGGACCGCCATCGTGAGCAGCGAACGCCGCCAGCCTCTCCTGTTCCCCGATCCGGACGTCGCCGAGAGCACCTTCCTCGGCGACTTCCTCCGCCGCGAGACCGTCGGGCGGCGCGATCGCCCTGCTCGCCGCGGCGGTCGCCGTGGTCTGGGCGAACTCGCCGTGGGGCGCGTCGTACGACGACCTGCGCGCGCTTCGCGATCGGGCCGCTCGACGTCGAGCACTGGGCCGCCGACGGCGCGCTCACGCTGTTCTTCTTCGTGGCCGGGCTCGAGCTCAAGCGCGAGTTCGTCGTCGGGTCGCTGCGGCGGCCGGCGGACGCCGCCGTGCCGGTCGTCGCCGCGGTCTGCGGGGTGGCCGTGCCGGCGCTGATCTACCTGACCGTCAACGCGGCTGCACCCGGACGGCGCCCGGACGGCTGGGCGATCCCGGCGGCCACCGACATCGCGTTCGCGCTGGCCGTGCTGGCGGTGGTCGGGTCGAACCTGCCGACGGCGCTGCGGGCGTTCCTGCTCACCCTCGCGGTCGTCGACGACCTGGTCGTGATCGTGATCATCGCCGTCTTCTACACCTCGACGCCTGCACGTGCTGGCCGCTCGGCCTGGCGGCGCTCGGCGCGTTCGCGGCCTGGGCGGTGCTGCAGCGGCTCCGGGTGCGTACGCCGCTGGTCTACCTGCCGCTGGCCGTCGCCGCCTGGTGGCTGCGTGCACGAGAGCGGCATCCACGCGACCATCGCCGGCGTGGTCCTCGGCCTGCTGACCCGGGTCCGGCCCGACGAGGGCGAGTCGGCCAGCCCGGCCGAGCGGCTCGAGCACCTGCTGTCACCGCTGTCGTCGGGGGTCGCCGTACCGTTCTTCGCGCTGATGTCAGCCGGGGTCGTGGTGACCGGCGGGCGGCGACCTGGTCCGCGACCCGGTCGTGATCGGCGTCGTCCTCGGCCTGGTGGTCGGCAAGCCGGTCGGCGTCTTCGGCGGCGCGTTCCTGGTCACCCGGCTGACCCGCGCCGAGCTGAGCCCGTCGCTGAGCTGGCGCGACATCGTCGGCGTCGCGGTCCTGGCCGGCATCGGGTTCACCGTCTCGCTGCTGGTCGCCGACCTGTCCTTCACCGGCCCCGAGCGGGACGCCGCCAAGACCGCCGTGCTCGCGGGCTCGCTGGTCTCCGCGGTCCTCGGCGCCCTGGTCCTCGGCCACCGCGACCGCTTCCACCTCACCCCGTGAGTTGAGCTGGCCCGTCCGCGAACGTTCGGGTCGGGTCAGCGGCGCAGTGCCGGGCGGACTCACGACGGGTCAGTCGTCGTCCTTGCCCTTGCCGGACGTGAGCTTGTTCGGGATCAGGTCCATGACCGTGGAGTCGGCGAGGGTGGTGACGTCGCCGACGTCGCGGTGCTCGGCGACGTCCTTGAGCAGGCGGCGCATGATCTTGCCGGAGCGGGTCTTGGGCAGCTCGGGGACGATCATGATCTGCCGCGGCTTGGCGATCGCGCCGATCTCCTTCTGCACGTGCTTGCGCAGCTCCTCGATCAGCTCGTCGGGCGCGGAGCCGTCGTCGTCGGTGGCCGACTCGCGCAGGATCACGAACGCGCACACGGCCTGGCCGGTGGTCTCGTCGGTCGCGCCGACCACGGCCGCCTCGGCGACCCGCGGGTGCGACACCAGGGCCGACTCGATCTCGGTCGTGGACAGCCGGTGGCCGGACACGTTCATCACGTCGTCGACGCGGCCGAGCATCCAGAGGTCGCCGTCCTCGTCCTTCTTGGCGCCGTCGCCGGCGAAGTAGAAGCCCTGCTTGGCGTAGCGCGACCAGTAGGTGTCCTTGAACCGCTCGTCGTCGCCCCACAGCGTGCGCAGCATCGCGGGCCACGGCTCGGTGAGCACGAGGTAGCCGCCGGACCCGTTCGGCACCGACTCGCCCTCGTCGTTGACCACGTCGGCGGCCGACGCCCGGCAGCGCCTTCATCGCCGAGCCCGGCTTGCCGTGGGTGACGCCGGGCAGCGGGGAGATCATGATCTGGCCGGTCTCGGTCTGCCACCAGGTGTCGACGACCGGGACCTTCCCGGCGCCGATGGTGTCGCGGTACCAGATGTAGGCCTCGGGGTTGATCGGCTCACCGACCGACCCGAGCACCCGGATCGAGGACAGGTCGAACTTCTCGGGGATGTCCGAGCCCCACTTCATGAACGTCCGGATCGCGGTCGGGCGCGGTGTAGAAGATGGTGACGCCGTACTTCTCGACGATCTCCCACCAGCGGCCCTTGTGCGGGCTGTCCGGCGTGCCTTCGTAGATCACCTGCGTCGCGCCGTTGGCGAGCGGGCCGTAGACCATGTAGGAGTGGCCGGTCACCCAGCCGACGTCGGCGGTGCACCAGTAGACGTCGGTGTCGGGCTTGAGGTCGAAGACCGCCCAGTGCGTGTACGACGTGCCGACGAGGTAGCCGCCGGTCGTGTGCAGGATGCCCTTGGGCTTGCCGGTCGTGCCGGACGTGTACATGACGTAGAGCGGGTGCTCGGCGTCGTGCAGCTCGGCCTCGTGCTCGGCCGACGGCCTTGTCGACGACGTCGTGCCACCACACGTCGCGGGAGTCGTCCCACGTCGACGTCCTGGCCGGTACGCCGTACGACGAGCACCTTGTCGACGTCCTGGCCCTGCTCCTTGGCCTTGCCGACCGCCTCGTCGACCGCGGGCTTGAGCGCCGACGGGGCGCCGCGGCGGTAGCCGCCGTCCGCGGTGATGATCACCTTGGCCTCGCAGTCGGCCACCCGGCTGGCGAGCGCGTCGGCGGAGAACCCGCCGAACACCACGGTGTGCGGCGCGCCGATCCGGGCGCACGCCAGCATCGCGACCACGGTCTCCGGGATCATCGGCAGGTAGATCGCGACCCGGTCGCCCTTCTCGACGCCGAGCTCGGTCAGCGCGTTGGCGGCCTGGCAGACCTCGTCCTTGAGCTCGGCGTAGGTCAGGTCGCGGGTGTCGTCCTCGGGCTCGCCGACCCAGTGGATCGCGACCTTGTCGCCGTTGCCGGCCTCGACGTGCCGGTCGACGCAGTTGTACGCCGCGTTGATGGTGCCGCCGATGAACCACTTCGCGAACGGCGGGTTGTCCCAGTCGAGGACCCGGTCCCACTTCTGGCCCCAGTCGAGGCGCTCGGCCTGCTCGGCCCAGAACGCCTCGCGGTCGGAGGCGGCCCGTTCGTAGGCCTCCTCCTTCACGTTGGCGTTCTCCGCGAGCTCCGCCGGCGGCTCGAACCGGCGCTCCTCGCGGGAGAGGTTGGACAGGGTCTGGTCAGTCATCGCGTGGCTCCTGGTGTCGGTTGCGTCGGGCCGTCGTCCGTCTCTCGAACCTACCGCCCGGGACGGCGTCCGGACGACCCTCCCTGAGGAGGGCCGTCCGGACGTGAATGCGGATGTTCGATCAGTCGAGCACGGCTGCCTCTCGACCCCGCGCCGGTGAGGGAGCGGACCTCGAGCTCGGTGTAGGCGCGCCTCGGCCTCGGGCTCCCGCGAGGTCACCGTGCCGAGCCAGCCGAACAGGAACCCGACCGGGATCGAGACGATGCCCGGGTTGGCCAGCGGGAACCACGACCAGTCGGAGCCCGTGAACAGCGCGGTCTCCGAGCCGGACACGACCGGCGAGAAGACCACCAGCACGACGCACGTGACCAGGCCGCCGTAGATGGCCCACGTCGCGCCGCGGGTGTTGAACCGCTTCCAGAACAGGTTGTAGAGCAGCGACGGCAGGTTGGCCGACGCCGCGACCGCGAACGCCAGCGCCACCAGGAAGGCGATGTTCAGCGTCTGGGCGGAGATCGACAGCACGATCGCGATGCCGCCGATCGACGAAGGCCGCGATCCGGGCGACCCGACCTCGTCCTTCTCGGTCGCCTCCCCCTTCTTGACCACGTTGGCGTAGAGGTCGTGCGCCACCGACGACGCCGACGTCAGCGTCAGTCCGGCGACCACCGCGAGGATGGTCGCGAACGCCACCGCCGCGATCAACGCCAGCAGGATCGCGCCACCGGTCGTCCCGGCGCCACCGCCGACCGCCTCGGCCAGCAGTGGTGAGGCCAGGTTGCCGCGCTGAGGCGGCGACCTCGCTCTCCGGGCCGGTGTCGAGCAGCGCCGCGGCACCGAAGCCGAGCACCAGCGTCATCAGGTAGAACGCGCCGATCAGGCCGATCGCCCAGAGCACCGACGTCCGCGCGTCCCGCGACGTCGGCACCGTGTAGAAGCGGATCAGGATGTGCGGCAGGCCGGCCGTGCCGAGCACCAGCGCCAGCGCCAGGCTGACGAAGTCGATCTTGCTGGTCGTGCGACACGCCGTACTTCAGGCCCGGCTCGAGGAACGCGTGCGCCCTTGCCGGTGTTGTCCGCCGCGGCGCCGAGCAGGTCGGAGAGGTTGAAGTTGAACTCGGCCAGCACCAGGACCGTGATCAGCACCGTGCCGGCCATGAGCAGGACGGCCTTGACGATCTGCACCCAGGTGGTGCCCTTCATGCCGCCGACGGTGACGTAGAAGATCATCAGCAGGCCGACGACGACGATCGTGAGGCCTGATGGCCCACTCGCTGTCGACGCCGAGCAGCAGGGTGACCAGCGCGCCCGCGCCGACCATCTGCGCGAGCAGGTAGAAGATCGACACGACGACCGTCGAGGTCGCGGCCGCGGTGCGCACCGGGCGCTGCCTCATCCGGTAGGCGAGCTGGTCGGCCATCGTGTAGCGGCCGGAGTTGCGCAGCAGCTCGGCGACCAGCAGCAGCGCGACGAGCCAGGCGACCAGGAAGCCGATCGAGTAGAGGAAGCCGTCGTACCCGGACAGCGCGATGGCGCCGGAGATGCCGAGGAACGACGCGGCGGACATGTAGTCGCCGCTGATGGCCAGGCCGTTCTGGAAGCCGCTGAACGAGCGGCCGCCGGCGTAGTAGTCGGCCGCGCTCTTGGTGTTGCCGGCTGGCCCAGAAGGTGATCCCGACGGTGATCGCGACGACCGACGAGGAAGAGGATCGTGGTGAGGGTCTCGGAGCTCATCGGCACGACTCCTTCCCCGCCGCCGAGCTCGGCGTCGTAGCGGTCCTTGAGCTCGCGGGCGAGCGGGTCGACGCTCGTGGTTCATGTAGCGCGCCGTAGAGCCAGGCGATCAGGAACGTCGACACGAACTGGAGCAGGCCGAAGACCAGGGCGACGTTGATGTTGCCGACGACCTTCGTGCTCATGAAGTCGTGTGCCCACATCGACATCACGACGTAGAGCAGGTACCACGTCATGAACGCGATGGTCGCCGGGAACGACGAAGCCGCGGAAGCGCTTCCGCAGCTCGGCGAACTCGGCGGAACTCGTGCAGCTCCTCGTAGACGGGATGGTCGGAGCGCTGGTGCACGCTCCTGCCGTTGGATTCGGTCACGGGACTCCTCCTCGCAGGGGTGTGGTCGCGGTCACGCGTAGGAACGCGCCGCGGCCGGCCGGCAGGGGTGCGTGCGCGATGCCGCGCCCAGCGGGGACGGCCGGTCGGTCAGCGGTCGAATTCGTGCGACGAGCGGTCGACGCCGCGGTCGAGCGCGACGGCCTCCGGCGTGTGCAGCCGGACCATGAACCGGCCGGCGTGCGCGGGCACCCGCGACCGGGTCAGCCTGCTGACCACGACCATCGTGACCAGCGCCGCCGGCACGCTCCAGGCCGCCGGCTGGCCGAGGAGTACGGCGTCCCAGCCGGTCGCGGTCGCGCTGCACCAGCGTGTAGCCGACGGCCGCGCCCGAGCCCGAGCCCGCCGACCAGCAGCCCGGCCACCGCGCCGACGTCGGTGAGGCCGCGCCACCAGATGCCGAGCAGGAGCAACGGGCAGAACGTCGAGGCCGCGACCGCGAACGCGAGGCCGACCGTGCGGGCGACGCCGACGTCGGGGCTGGCGAGCGCCAGCAGGCACGGGACCACCACGGCGACGGCGGCGCCGACCCGGAACGCGGCGACCCCGCCGAGCCGCCGGTCGCCGAAGCGCCGGCCGGTGACGTCCTGGCTGAGCACGCCGGCGACCGCGATGGCCAGGCCGGACGAGGTGGAGAGGAACGCCGCGAACGCGCCGGCCGTCACCAGGCCGGTCAGCAGCTCGCCGGCCGGCCCGGGGAGCATCAGCCGCGGCAGCTCGAGCACCAGCGCGTCGGTGCGGCCGGACTCGGCCAGCTCCGGGGCGTAGACGCGGCCGAGGGCGCCGTACAGCGGCGGGAGCAGGTAGAAGATGCCGAGCAGGCCGAGCACCACGAGCGTGGTCCGGCGGGCGGCGCGGCCGTCGGGGTTGGTGTAGAAGCGGACCACGACGTGGGGGAGGCCCATGGTGCCGAGGAACGTCGCGATGATCAGCGAGTAGGTGACGTAGAGCCCCTCCGTCGCCGCCGTCGCCGAGCGGGATCGACCACAGGTCGTCGCCGGTGCCGGCGACGTCGGCCGGGTTGGTGGCACCGTCGCCGGCCCACACCACGAGGAGTACGGCGATCGGGATCAGCAGGGCGGTCAGCTTCAGCCAGTACTGGAAGGCCTGGACGAACGTGATGCTGCGCATCCCGCCGGACGTGACGTTGGCCAGCACGACCAGGGCGACGATCACCGCGCCCAGCCAGTCCGGGGCGCCGATCGTCGCGGTGAGGGTGACGCTGGCGCCCTGGAACTGCGGCAGCAGGTAGAGCCAGCCGATCGCGACCACCAGCACGCGAGCAGACCGCCCGCACCCGCACCGATCCGAGCCGGGCCTCGGCGAAGTCGGGCAGCGTGTAGGCGCCGGAGCGGCGCAGCGGAGCGGCGACCAGGACCAGCAGCACGAGGTAGCCGGCGGTCCAGCCGACGGGGTACCAGAGCATGTCGGCGCCGAAGGTGAACAGCAGCCCGGCGACGCCGAGGAAGGACGCGGCGGAGAGGTACTCGCCGCCGATCGCGGACGCGTTCAGGCCGGGCCGGACCGTGCGCGAGGCGACGAAGAAGTCGCTGGTGGTGCGCGAGAACCGCAGCCCCCAGGTGCCGATCGCGAGCGTCGCCACGGTGACCAGGGTGACCGCGACGATGCCGGGGGCGGCGTTCACGCGTCACCGCTCGACCTCCTCGACGAGGTCGGCGAAGTCGCGCTCGTTGGCCTCGGCCCGGCGCACGTAGCGCCAGCCGAGGAACAGCAGGTACGGGTAGACGAGCACGCCGAGCAGCAGCCAGGCGAGGGGTACGCCGACCAGGCGGACGTCGCCGAGCCCGGGGAACGAGGTGGAACAGCAGCGGCAGGCTGCCGACCGTGAGGAACAGCGTGGCCGAGGATCCGCAGCGCCAGCCGCAGCTGCTCGCCGAGCAGCGAGCGCATGTAGATCGCGCCGACCTGGGTCTCGGCGTCGATCTCGCGGGTCCGGGTGCCGGCCGGGCGGCGCCGCGGCGGCCCGGTGACCCGGACCCGTTCGGGCGGCGGCTGCTGGGTCATGTCGGCCTGTTCCGCCGGGTGAGCAGGTCGCGCAGCTCGCGGGTGTGCCGGCGGCTGACGGCCAGCTCGTGTGCCGCCGACGACGACCGTGCACCGGCCGGCGTCCATCCGCACCTCGTCGACGTGCGCCAGCGAGACCAGCAGCGACCGGTGGATCCGGACGAAGCCGGCCGGCGCCCACTCCTCCTCCAGCGTGGACAGCGGCGTGCGCAGCAGGTGGGAGTCGGACGCGGTGTGCAGCCGGGCGTAGTCGCCGTGCGCCTCGACGTAGCGTGATGTCGGAGCGGTTGACGAACCGGGTGACGCCGCCGCGCTCGACCGGGATCTGCTCGTCGCCGTTGGCCGGCGGCCGCCCGCCGCCCTCGACCACGCGGCGTACCGCTTCGGCGAGGCGGTCCTCGCGCACCGGCTTGAGGACGTAGTCGACGGCGTGCAGCTCGAACGCGTCGACCGCGTGCTCCTCGTGGGCGGTCACGAAGACGACCGGCGGCGGGGTCCGGAACCGCGCGAGCACCTGGGCCAGGTCGAGCCCGGTCAGCCCCGGCATCTGGATGTCGAGGAAGACCGCGTCGACGTCGAGGTCCTGCAGGATCCGCAGCGCCTCGGTGGCCGAGTCGCAGGTCAGCACGCCGCCGACGCGCGGGTCGCGCTCGAGCAGGAAGCGCGAGCTCGTCGAGCGCCGGTCGCTCGTCGTCGATGACGAGCACCCGCAGCAGTCCGTGCTCGGCGTTCATGGTCGCCTCTCATTGGGCGTGCACCCCCGGCGCGAACTTGGGCACCCGCACGATCACCTTGGTGCCGGCGCCGGGTGCGGTCTCGACGACCAGGCCGTAGTCGTCGCCGAACGCGTTGCGCAGCCGGCCGTCGACGTTGCCGAGGCCGACCGAGTCGAGGCCGGTGTCGCCGGCGAGCGCGCGGCGTACCCGCTCCGGGTCCTCGCCCACGCCGTCGTCCTCCACCTCGATCACGCACTCCTGGTCCAGGTCGCGGGCGACGATCGTGATGTGGCCGGAGCCGCTCGACTTGTCGGCAGCGCCCTCGATCCCGTGCCGGACGGCGTTCTCGACGAGGGGCTGGATGCACAGGAAGGGTACGGCGACCGGCAGCACCTCGGGCGCGATCCGCAGCGTGACCTGGAGCCGGTCGCCGAACCGCGCCTGCTCGAGCAGGAGGTAGCGCTCGACCGACCGGAGCTCCTCGGCGAGCGTCGTGTACTCGCCGTGGCTGCGGAAGGAGTAGCGGGTGAAGTCGGCGAACTCCAGCAGCAGCTCGCGGGCCCGGTCCGGGTCGGTGCGCACGAACGACGCGATCGCGCCGAGCGAGTTGTAGATGAAGTGCGGGCTGATCTGGGCCCGCAGCGCCCGCACCTCGGCCTCCATCAGCCGGGTGCGCGACGCGTCGAGCTGGGCGAGCTCGAGCTGGCCGGAGACCCACTGCGCGACCTCGTCGGCGGCCCGGACCAGGCCGGCGGTCGCGTGCGGCGGCGAACGACCTGCAGGGTGCCGACGACCCGCTCGTCGACCACCAGCGGGCTGGCGATCGCGTGCCGGACCGGGCAGCCCGGCTCGTCGCAGGGCAGGTCGCGCGGGTCGGTGATCCGGGTGCCGCCGTGCTCGACGGCGTGCCGGGCGACCTCGGGCGACCTGGTCGGCGTGGTGGCTGCCGATGCCGTCCCACGCGAGCAGCGCCGGTGGTGTCGGTGAGCGCGGCGGCCGGCGTACCGAGCAGGGCGCGCAGGTGGCGGATGCTGCGCTCGGCGCTGGTGACGGTGAGCCCCTCGCGCAGGGCCGGCGAGGCGAGGCTGGCGGTGTGGAGGGTGCGGAACGTGGCCCGGTCCGACTCGGTGCCGAGGTGGCCGCGCCGGAACACCCTCATGGAGCGGGACCGTAACCGTCCGCCGTCGGCGGTGTCGAGGCTCCTACCGGAAGTCGATCAGCAGCATGTCCGTGTCGGTGCCGTCGCTGGGTGGCTCCGACGGCGGTTCGCCCGTCGGCTCGGCGTCGGCCTCGTCGTCGGCCTCGGTGTCCAGGCGGTCGGTGACGACGGCCTTGAAGCACTGCGTGTCGTACGGCAGCTGCATGCCGTCCATGCCGCGGCCGTAGTCGTCGTAGAACGCGAGCACCTCGGCGAGCTTGGCCGGCGCGGGCCTCCTCGTCGAGGGTCGAGACGTTGGAGCGGGAGAGGACGAGGTCCTGGAGCGACTCGCGGTTGATCGTCCTGCCAGATGCTGGAACGTCGCGTCCTCGACGAAGCCGAACAGCCCGGACAGCACGAGCGGCTGCGGCGACGTCGTCGACGGCCTGCTCCTGGGCTGCCGATGATCCGGCCGAGCTTGCGGACCCACGGGATCCGCTCGTCGCGGAGGTTCCAGACCAGGCGCGATGTGGCCGCCGGGCTTGAGCACCCGGGCGATCTCCGGCAGGGCGCGGTCGAGGTCGAACCAGTGGAAGCACTGCGCCGCGACGACCACGTCGACCGACCGGTCGGCGACCGGGAGCTCCTCGGCGGCGGCGACGCTGGTCCGGGTGTCCGGGAGCCGGCGGCGCAGCACGTCGAGCATCGCCTCGTCGGGATCGGTGGCGTGTACGTCGTGGCCGAGCGCGACCAGCTGCTCGGTCAGCTTGCCGGTGCCGGCGCCCAGCTCGAGCACCGTGACGGGCTGCTCGCCGGTCAGCCACTCGGCCGCCTCGCGGGGGAACGACGGGCGTCCGCGGTCGTAGACCTCGGCCACGGACCCGAAGGAACGCGCCTGGCGGAGCAGCTCGTCATCCATCACTTGCAGGCTACCCGCTGAGCGCCGCCTGGCCTGGCATAGCCTGACCCGACGTGACGACTGATCCCCTTGCCTGGATGGAGTCCCTCGAGGGCGTGCCGTCGGCGTTCGCCGCCGCCCGGGACGGGATCGACGTGATGCTCCGCGACCGCGGGCTGCGCCGGACCTCGCCCGAGACGACGGCGGAGTCGCTGCTGCGCGGCGCGCACGCGAGCGCGGTCCTCGAGGGGTCGGCCTCGTCGCTGGCCGAGCTGCGCGAGGGGGCCGGGGACGACGTCGCCCAGGCCTCGCTCCGGGTCTCCACCGAGCTGCTCGCGCTTCGCGCCGGCGCTGGGCCGGTCGCCGGCCCAGGCGCTGGCCCGGATCCACGCGCTGGCGCGGCGGGGTCCCTGCCCGACGACCGGCTCGGCCGGCCGCGGGACGCCGAGGCGGCCGATCGGCTGCAGGGGGTGGCCGGGCTGATCCTGACGTCGACGTCGGTCCCGGCGCTGATGGTGGCCGCGCTCGTGCACGCCGACCTGGTCGCCGCTGCTCCGTTCGCGTCCCACAACGGGATCGTGGCCCGGGCGGCCGAACGGCTGGTGCTGGTCGCGCGCGGGGTCGACGAGAAGTCGCTGGTCGTGCCGGAGGCCGGGCACCTGGCCCTGCGAGCGGCGTACGAGTCGAACCTGCGGGGGTACCGCGACGGCGGCCAGGCCGGCGTACACGCCTGGCTGCTGTACGCCGCTGAGGCCTACGCGGCCGGTGCCGAGGCCAGCCCGCTGCGGCTCACGGCCGACTGATCCGAGCGGCCGGTCACACTGCTCCGGCATGCGAGCGGCACCCGATTCGAGACCGATTCGGATGCCGCCGCTGACACGTGAGACCGCTGGCTACCAAGCGTGCTGTCATCAGTTGCTGCCCCGGGAGTTTCCCGAATGGCAGGCGCCCTGTAGGAAGGGTAGATCGCCGCGTGGGTACCCGGCTCACGTGCGGGTTCTTGGAGTTGTGAAACCGTTCTACGCCCCATCGGTGGCTTCTTCAAGGCTTGACTTTTCGGCCTGCTGAGGGGAGTCAGGCGCCGAGACGACGGCGCCGGGCGTTGGCCCAGAGCACGCCGCCGAGAGCGACGACGCTGCCGACGGCGAGCGCTGCCAAGGTGGGCTTGGCAGGCGGCAGCGGCACGCGCGAGCGCAGGGTGACGGGCTTGGTGAACACCAGCACCGGCCAGCCGCGGGAGGCCGCGATCCTGCGGAGCTCGCGGTCGGGGTTGACGGCGTGCGGGTGGCCGACGACCTCGAGCATGTGCACGTCGGTGACGGAGTCGCTGTAGGCGTAGCAGCTGGCGAGGTCGTAGCCGAAGGTGTCGGCGAGCTCGCGGATCGCCGCGGCCTTCTCCTCGGCGTACGCGTAGTACTCGATGCCGCCGGTGTACTTGCCGTCCTCGATCTCCATCCGGGTCGCGATCACCCGGTCGGCGCCGAGCATCTCGCCGATCGGCCCGACCACCTCGGCCCCGGAGGTCGAGACGATCACGATGTCGCGGCCGGCGAGGCGGTGCTCCTCGATCAGCGAGACGGCCTCGTCGTACACCAGCGGGTCGACGATGTTGTGCAGCGTGTCGGCGACGATCTCGCGCACCGTCGCGACGTCCCAGCCGGCGCACAGCTGCGACATGAACTGGCGCATCTTCTCCATCTGGTCGTGGTCGGCGCCGCCGACCAGGTAGACGAACTGTGCGTACGCCGAGCGCAGCATGGCGCGCCGGGAGATCAGGCCACCGGCCTGGAACGACTTGCTGAAGGCAAGCGTGCTCGACTTGGCGATGATCGTCTTGTCGAGGTCGAAGAAGGCCGCGGTCGGCCGGAGCGCCATGGGGTCATCGTAGGAGGAGGTGCCGCCTCGGCCGGGATCGCGGCCCACCAGTCGCTCACCGTTCGCCGTCCCGTCACCGTTGTCCACAGGCCAGCCCGGCGTCGGGTTGGGTCGACCCGAGCCACGGGCAGCATCTCGGCATGACCTCGCCCCTCTTCGTGACCCGCGACGAAACCCTCCTCGACGAGCTGCTCCGACTGGCCGCCGCGGCCGGCGTCACCCCGGACGTCGCGCACGACGGCGTGGCTGCGCTCCGTGGCTGGACCGGCGCCTCGCTCGTCCTGGTCGGCGCCGACGTCGCCGAAGAAGTCGCCCGCACGCTGCCGCCCCGCCGCGACGGCGTCCACGTCGTCGTGTGGGGCGAGGCGCCCGCGGAGCTCTTCCGGACCGCCCTGGCGATGGGTGCGGAGAACGTCGCCGGGCTGCCCGGGTCCGGGCCGTGGGTGGTCGAGTCGCTGACCGACGCCGGCGACGACAGCCCGGTCCGCGGGCTGACGTTCGGGGTGGTCGGAGGCTCGGGCGGGGCCGGCGCGACCACGCTCGCGTGTGCCCTCGGCCAGGTGTCCGCGCGCACCGGCACCGCGGTCGTGGTCGACCTCGACCCGCTCGGTCCCGGCATCGACCGGGTGCTCGGACTCGAGGCCGTCGAGGGCGTGCGCTGGGACGAGCTCTGCCAGACCACCGGGCGGCTGAGCGCCCGGGCGCTCCGCGAGGCGCTGCCGCGACGGGTCGGGCTGGGCGCGCTGACCTGGACCTCGGGCCCGCACGGCTCGCTGCAGCCCTTCGCCGTTCGCGAGGCGTTGTCCGCCGCCCAGCGTGGCCACGACACGGTCGTGCTCGACCTGCCCCGCCTCCGCGATGCGGTGGTCGACGAGGTGGTGGCCAGGTGCGACCGGGTGCTGGTGGTGGTCGCACCCACCGTTGCGGGCGTCGCCTCGGCGGCGCGGGTGTGCGCGGGCTTCGCGGACCGGTCGTCGCTGCGGCTGGTGGTCCGCGGCCACGGCGTCGAGCCCCGCGACCTCACCCGCGTGACCGGGGTGCCGGTCGTCGCGTGCATGGCCGACCAGCGCGGGCTGGCCGAGTCGATCGACCTCGGTCTCGGCCCGGTGCGGTCGCGGCGGGGGCCGCTGGGGCGCGCCACGATCGCGGTGCTGGACGACCTCGGGTCCATCCGGGCGGCGGCATGAACACCACGCCGATGAGCCTCGACCTGCCGGCCGACGTCGTCGACACGGTCCGCGACCGGCTGGCGCGGCGGCCGGGGGCACTCACCCCCCACCGGGTCGCCGAGGCGCTGCGCGAGACCGGGCGGCCGGTCGGCGACGCCACGGTGCTGGCGGTGCACGAGACGCTGCTCCGCGACGTCGTCGGAGCCGGGCCGCTCGAGCCCCTGCTGCGCACGGCGGGCGTCACCGACGTGCTGGTCAACGGGCCGGATGCGGTCTACCTCGACCGCGGCGCCGGGCTGGAGGAGACCGGGGTCCGGTTCCCCGACGACGAGGCCGTGCGCCGGTTGGCGCAGCGGCTCGCGGCGTCCGGTGGTCGCCGCCTCGACGACGCCTCGCCGTACGTCGACGTACGCCTCGCCGACGGGACCCGCTTCCACGCCGTGCTCGCACCCGTCGCCGCCCCCGGCACCCTCGTCTCGCTCCGCGTGCCGCGGCCACGCGGCTTCACCCTCGACGAGCTGGTCGCCGCGCGCACCCTGACCGTCGAAGGGGCCCGGCTGCTGCACGAGGTGGTCCGGCGCAGGTTGGCGTTCCTGGTCAGCGGCGGCACCGGCTCGGGCAAGACGACCCTCCTGGCCTCGTTGCTGTCGCTGGTGGCTCCGACGGAGCGTCTGGTGCTCGTCGAGGATGCCGCCGAGCTGCAACCGACCCACCCGCATGTCGTCTCGCTCGAGGCCCGGCCGGCGAACATCGAGGGTGCCGGGGAGATCACGCTGCGCACGCTCGTGCGACAGGCCCTGCGGATGCGCCCCGACCGGCTCGTGGTCGGTGAGGTTCGTGGGGGCGAAGTGGTCGAGCTGCTGGCCGCGTTGAACACCGGGCACGAAGGAGGGTGCGGCACCCTCCACGCCAACTCCGCCGGCGACGTCCCGGCCCGGATCGAGGCGCTGGCGCTGGCCGCCGGGCTCGGCCGCGACGCCGCGCACAGTCAGCTGGCCTCGGCCGTCGACGCCGTGCTCCACCTCGGCCGTCGGCCGGACGGCAGCCGCCTCCTGAAGGAGGTCGCCGTGCCGGTGCGCGAGGCCTCCGGGCTGGTGTCCCTCGAGACGGCGGTCGAGTTCTCCGACGACGGCGCTGACCGGGAGGGGCCGGCCGGCGAGCAGCTGGCCCGGAGGCTCCGGCGATGACCGAGCTCGCGACGCTGGCGGCGGCGCTGGCCGCGGCCCTGGTGGTCCGGGCGCCGGCTCGCCGCGCAGCGTCCGGCCGCCGACCACCTGGTTGGTTGCTGGCGTCGGTCGTCGGTGCTGCCCTGCTGGGTGTGGTGGCGCTGGCGCCGGGATCGGCGGTGCTGGCCGCGCTCGCGGCCGGGGTCGTGACCGCGGTGCTCGCGCTGGTCGGCCGCAGGTCCCGACACCGGACCGCAGCGGCGACATCGACGCGGGTGATGGAGACCTGCGAGCTCCTGGCGGGTGAGCTGGTCGCCGGGCAGCCGCCCGGTCGGGCGCTCGGCCATGCGGCCGACTCCTGGCCGCCCCTGCGGCCGGTGGCCGAGGCGTTCGGCTTGGGCGGCGACGTGCCGGCCGCGCTCCGCGCGGTCGCCGCGCGTCCTGGTGCCGGGGACCTGCGACTGCTCGCCGCCGCGTGGGCGGTCGCGCACCGGACCGGCCACGGGCTTGCCGATGCCGTCCAGCGGTGCGCGGACTCGATCCGGTCCGGTCAGGCGACCCGCAGGCTGGTCGAGGGCGAGCTGTCCTCCGCCCGGGCCACGGTGCGCCTGGTCGCCGGACTGCCGGTCCTCGCGCTGCTGATGGGCTCGGGTGCCGGTGGCGACCCGGTCGGCTTCCTGCTCGGACATCCGGTGGGGTTGGCCTGCCTGGCCGGTGGCCTGGCGTTCGGGTTCGCGGGCCTGTGGTGGATCGAGGCGATCGCCGGCGACGTGGACTCCGCCTCGTGACGGTCCTGTTCGTCGGCCTGGTCGCCGCTGCTGGCGGTCCTGCTGGTGGCCCCGGCCCGACCCAGGCTCGACCGGCCCTCGGCGTCCGCGCCGACGGGTCCGGACTCCGGTTGGATGCATCGGTGGCGGCCGGCGCTGGCGCTCCTGTCGGGGGTCGGCGCGGCGGTCTTCCTCGGCGGGCCGGCGGGGCTCGTGGGTGGGGTAGCCGCCGCTGGAACGGCCTGGTGGGCGATCGGTCGCGCCGAGCCGCCCGCCGTACGCCGATGGCGGCAGGAGGTACGCCGCGATCTCCCACACCTCGTGCGGCTGCTCGGCGCCGCGCTTCGCAGTGGGGTGTCCCCGGGCGAGGGGGTCCGGATCGTCTGCACCGCGCTTCCGGGGGCGGCCGCAGCCCGGCTGTCGGGTGTCACGGAGCGGCTCGACCTGGGCGTCGATCCCGAGAAGGTGTGGGCCACGCTCGCCGACGATGCGGAGCTAGCGCCCCTGGGGCGGACCCTGGCCCGCGCACACCGCACGGGCGCGCCGGTCGTCGCCGCCGTCCACCGCCTCGGCGACGAGCTCGAGCGGGCGGCCCGCGCCCAGGTCGAGGAGCGGGCGAGGGCGGTCGGCGTCCGGGCCGCCCTCCCGCTCGGGCTCTGCCTGCTCCCCGCCTTCCTGCTCCTCGGGATCGTGCCGCTGGTGGCCGGACTCGTGTCGTCCATGTCCCTGTGACGGCCAGGAACCAGCCACCATGTGGTCTGACCTGACCGACGGGCGATGAGACGGCGTACGTAGAGTCGGGCAGGATAGCCCGGACGCGGCGCCCGCATCGGGCGCGGCGACCCCAGATCTCACCAGGAAGAACGGCGCATGCTCCGAGTCTCGTACTCCCAGTTCGGCGAGGACATCAGCGCGCAGAACGCGCTGCGGAACGTCTCGCGCGGCTTCTACGTCGATGTCGGCGCGCACCATCCGTTGCGGCTGTCCAACACCGCCCTGATGCACATCAAGGGCTGGGACGGGATCAACGTCGAGCCGCGCCTCGAGGCGATCGAGCTGTTCGAGGAGTACCGTCCGCGTGCCCTGAACCTCCGTGCGGCCATCCACAACGAGCTCGACGTCGTCACGCTGCACAAGTTCCGGGGAGGGCGCATCGACACCGTGCTGGCCGACCGCGCCGAGATGCTTGCGCAGGGCAAGGAAGCCGCCGGCGAGGAGCAGGTCCCGGCGATGACCATGAACCAGCTGTTCGAGAACCACGTCCCCGACGGCACACACGTGAACTACCTGTCGGTCGACATCGAGGGCTACGACGAGCAGGCCATCCTCGCCTTCGACCTCGACCGGCACCGGCCCGACGTGGTGTGCGTCGAGCTGCATCGCTACGACGTGATGTCGCTGGCCGAGAACCCGGTCGTCCGCCACCTCAACGACGCTGGCTACCACCCGTTTGCGATCAACATCATGTCGTTCACCTTCGTGCGGGAAGACGCAGCGAAGCGACTCGGGCTGCACCGGCTCAACCGCGCCTAGCGGACCGGAACCGCTCGCTCACCTCCGCGAGTTCACGACCGCGACACACGTCGGGCGTCATCGACGCCGCCCTCGAGTCCATCCTGACCTGACGACGTGCTGGTCCCCGTGAGGGCCAGGAACCGTCCACCGTCTGGTCTGCCGACGCAGTGCTCCACAGGCATCGTGCGCGGTCCGACGGAACCTCGCGATCTCGGCGAGTCTCGGGTCGCACGGTCGCATCGGGCGGCCGCACGGACGGAGGATCCAGATGAGTCTGCACAGCACGGCCGCGCGTGACGAGCGCGGCATCACCACGGCCGAGTACGCCGTCGGCACGGCGGCCGGAGCCGGTCTGGCCGGGTTGCTCTACAAGCTGCTGACCGGCGGGTTCGGTGACCAGCTGCTCCGGACGCTCTTCGACCACGTGCTGGGGCTGCTGGGGATCGGATGACCACCCGATGATGATGGGCCGCCGAGGCGAGCGGGGCGCCGTCACCGCCGAGCTGGCGATGGCGCTGCCCCTGCTCGTCGCGGTGACCGTTGGCCTGGTCTGGCTGCTGTCGATCGGGGCCGCCCAGATCCGGGTCGTGGACGGCGCCAGGGAGACGGCTCGCGCGGTGGCCCGCGGTGACGACCACGCGGCCGCGGTCGCGCTCGGTCAACGGGTGGCCCCGGACGGTGCGGCGTTCGCGATCACCGGCGCCGGCGACGAGGTCCACGTCGAGGCGGAGGCGTGGGCGGACGGGCCGGGTGGGCTGTTCGGGTTCCTTCCGCGGGTCCGGCTCCACGCCGAGGCGGTCACCTCCAGCGAGGAGGAGCTGCCGTGAGTCGGCGGCGAGTCCAACGCGAGCGTGGCGCCGCCAGCCTGTTCGCCGTGGCCTGCCTCTCGGTCCTGCTGCTCGTGGGGTCGGCCCTCGGCGTCGCCGCGGCGATGGTGCACGCCCACCGGGTCGCGCAGTCGGCGGCCGACCTGGCCGCACTGGCCGCGGCATCGGAAGTGGCCGACGGAGGGGACGCGTGTGCGGCTGCCGGGCGGATCGCCGTGGCCAACGACGCCGAGCTCGACACCTGCCAAGTGTCCGGGCTCGACGTCACGGTCACCGTCACCGTGACCGGCCCACGGTGGCTGGGCCAGTCCGGCGATCTCGCCGCCGAGGCTCGGGCGGGCCCGGCGTGAGCCGCGGCTCAGGCGCGGTGGCTGCCGCCGTCGTCGCTGTCCGAGCCCTCGCGGCGCTCGGCCTCGACCCGCTCCAGCTTCTCCGACAGCTCGCTCAGCTGCTTGCTCTCCCGGCGGCGCACCATGGCGCGCTTCACGCCGAAGCGGATGATCGAGAAGCCCCACAGCACCGCCACCCCTGCGCCGACCCCGATCAGGAAGATCGTGGTCCCGTGGAGGTCCGAGCCGAGCAGCTCGGCAGTGCCGTCGATGCCGACCAGCCCCGCCAGGATCGCGAGCACGCCGGCGACGACCAAGAGCAGTCCGAGGATGAACATGGGCTGAGGCTACCCGCCTCCCAGCTCGGGTTGTGCCAACAACAGGTCGAGCAGCGCCAGCGCGCCCGGCTTGTCGAGCGGGCTGTTCTGGTTGCCGCACTTGGGCGACTGGATGCAGGACGGGCAGCCCTCGACGCACTCGCAGGCGCCGATCGTGTCCCGGGTCGCTGCCAGCCAGGCGCGGGCGGCATGGAATCCCCGTTCGGCGAAACCGGCTCCACCCGGGTGTCCGTCGTAGACGAAGACCGTGAGGAGGCCGGTGTCCGCGTGCAGGGCCGTCGACACGCCACCGATGTCCCAGCGGTCGCAGGTGGCGAACAGCGGCAGCAGTCCGATCGAGCAGTGCTCGGCCGCGTGCGCAGCGCCGGGCAGGTCCGCGCTCGCCAGCCCGGCGTCGGCCAGAGCGTCCGGGGCCACGGTCCACCAGACGGCGCTGGTCCGGAGCGTCCGCTCGGGCAGGTCGAGCGGCTCCTCCCCGATCACCTCGCCCGACGGCTGGCGGCGCCGGAGGAAGGACACGACCTGGTGGCTGACGTCGACCTCCCCGAACGAGAGCCGGCACTCGCCCCAGCTGCGGTGCTCGCGCTCCTGGACGATCGTGATGTCGGTGATCTCCCGCGCGGACGTGGAGTAGTCCGGGTCGGCGGCCTCGATCTCTGCCACGTTCTCCTCGAGGTCGAGGGAGCGCACCAGCCAGGTCTCCCCGCGGTGCACGTAGACCGCGCCGGGGTGGGCGGTGCCGTGCGCGCTGTTCCGGTCGACGGTGCCGATCACCCGGCCGGTGCCGGCCTCGACCAGCTGCACGGGCGCGCCGCCCGTCGAGCGGATGTCGGCCAGGTCGGACGCGCGGCGGCGGTCGGTCCAGAACCATCCGCGGGGGCGCCGACGCAGCAGTCCGGCCCGGGTCAGCTCGTCCACGACGTCGGGCGCGGTCGGCCCGAACGTCGCCAGGTCGGCCTCGACGAGGGGCGACTCGTGCGCGGCGGCGCACAGGTGGGGGCCGAGGACGTACGGGTTGGTCGGGTCGAAGACCGTCGCCTCGACCGGCTGCCCGAACAGCGCCTCCGGGTGGTTCACCAGATAGGTGTCGAGCGGGTCGTCCCGGGCGACCAGGATCGCCAGGGCGTCCTGGGCGCCGCGACCCGCGCGGCCGACCTGTTGCCACAGGGCGGCGCGGGTGCCCGGGAAGCCGGCCATCAGGACGGCGTCCAGCCCGCTGACGTCGATCCCGAGCTCCAGGGCGTTGGTGGCAGCGAGCCCGATCAGCTCGCCGCTGCGGAGGGCGACCTCGATCTCGCGGCGTTCCTCGGGCAGGTAGCCGCCGCGGTACGCCGCCACCCGCGCCGGCAGCGACGGGTCCACCTCCGCCAGGAGGCCGGCCGCGGTGATCGCTACCTGCTCGGCGCCGCGCCGGGACCTGACGAAGGCCAGGGTGCGCACGTCCTCGGCCACGAGGTCGGCCAGGAGGTCGGCCGCCTCGGAGGACGCGGCCCGCCGTACGGGCGCGCCGTTCTCGCCGGTGTACGACGTCAGCGGCGGCTCCCACAGGGCCAGCGCGACCTGCCCGCGAGGCGAGGCGTCGTCCGTCATGGCCAAAACGTCCAGACCAGTCAGCCGCCCCGCGGTCACGGCCGGATCGGCCATCGTCGCCGACGCGAGCACGAAGGTCGGGTGCGCGCCGTACAACGCGCAGACCCGCCGCAGCCGACGCAGCACGTGCGACACGTGCGCCCCGAAGACGCCGCGGTAGTGGTGGCACTCATCGACGACGACGTACTCCAGCGACCCGAGGAACCCCGCCCAGCGGCTGTGGCCCGGCAGCAGCGAACGGTGCAGCATGTCCGGGTTGGTCAGGACGTACTCGCCGTAGTCGCGGGTCCAGTCCCGCTGCTCGCGCGGGCTGTCGCCGTCGTGGGTGGTCATCCGGACGTCGAGCCCGAGTGCCAGGAGCCCTGCGAGCTGATCCTGGGCGAGGGCCTTCGTGGGCGCGAGGTAGAGCACGCTGGCGCCACGCTCACCGTGGGGGCCGCGCGCACCGCGGATCGCGGTGAGTGTGGGGAGTTGGTAGGCCAGCGACTTTCCGGAGGCGGTTCCGGTCGCCAGCACGACGTGGTGGCCGCCGTGCGCGGCGTCGGCGGCGGCGACCTGGTGCCGCCAGGGGCGCTCGACCCCGCGCGCGGCGTACGCCGCGCGGAGGTCGTCCGGCACCCAGTCCGGCCACTCGGCGACACCGGCCTCCCGGGGTGGCAGCACCTCCAGATGGGTGAGCCGGTCGGCCCTCCCGGGGACGCCTGTCAGACGCTCGACAAGGTCCTCCACGGCAAGCCGTCGACGCCAAGTCGTGCTGTTCACGGCCTGAGTCTGGCAAACTGCAGGGACACTCCCAGAGGGGGCCCTGAGAGTGTGACCGTGAGGTGCTCCAAGAAGAAGACTTGGCCAAGTTGACGCATACGGCGTGTCCTCATGGTTTGATATTTCCCGGCTAGTGCATTTGGTGGCTTGTGACTCGATGGTTGAGTATCGGGTCGGGAGGCACCACAAGGGGAGAGAACGTGGACCTGACGCTTGCGACTCGCGAGGTCGATGGGAAGACCATCGTTGCTGTCGGTGGCGAGATCGACGTCTACACCGCGCCCAAGCTCCGCGACAAGATCACTGAGCTGGTGGCGGCAGGCGTCTACGACCTCGTCGTCGACATGGGAGATGTCGAGTTCCTCGACTCCACCGGACTGGGTGTGCTCGTCGGCGGCCTGAAGAAGGTTCGCGCCCACGACGGGTCCCTGCAGCTGGTGTGCAGCCAGGATCGGCTGCTGAAGATCTTCCGGATCACCGGCCTCGCCAAGGTTTTCGTCATCCACGACTCCGCCGACGCGGCTCTCGCCGCTCACTGAGCCAGCTCGTCGGGACCCCCGACACCTTTTCTTCCTATTTCGTGTGTCACCTGTCACACCGGTGACCTCCTGGGCCCAGACCTCTGCGTAGACTCCGCCTCGTTCGTGAGACGTGAATCACTCCCAGGAGGAAGTACATGACGGGGATCCATCCCGCTGTCGTAGAACTCTCCGGAGGCAACCTCGTCCTGGTACTCGTCGTCGCACTGATCGCGCTGGGCGCGCTCGCGATGGCGTGGATGTTCCGCCAGGAAGTTCTCGCCGCCGGTGAAGGCACCGACAACATGAAGAACATCGCCCATGCTGTGCAGGAGGGCGCGAACGCCTACCTGACGCGGCAGTTCCGGACGCTCGGCATCTTCGCCGCCATCGCGTTCTTCCTGCTGCTGGCGCTGCCCGCCGACGATGTGGGTGTCCGGATCGGTCGGTCCGTCTTCTTCCTGATCGGCGCCGGTTTCTCCGGGGCCGTGGGCTACCTCGGCATGTCGCTGGCGGTGAAGGCGAACCTGCGGGTCGCTGCCGCGGCGAACGAGACCGGCCGGGACCCGGCCATGAACATCGGCTTCCGCACCGGCGCCATGGTCGGCATGCTGACCGTCGGTCTGGGCCTCCTGGGCGCCAGCGTGGTGGTGCTGATCTTCAAGGACGAGGCACCCCACGTGCTGGAGGGCTTCGGCTTCGGTGCCGCCCTGCTCGCCATGTTCATGCGTGTCGGCGGCGGCATCTTCACCAAGGCCGCGGACGTCGGAGCCGACCTGGTGGGCAAGGTCGAGCAGAACATTCCCGAGGACGACCCGCGCAACGCCGCCACCATCGCGGACAACGTGGGCGACAACGTCGGTGACTGCGCCGGCATGGCGGCCGACCTCTTCGAGTCGTACGCCGTGACCCTGGTCGCCGCGCTGATCCTCGGCTCGCAGGCCTTCGGCGACAAGGGCCTGGTCTACCCGCTCCTGATCCCCGCGATCGGAGCACTCACGGCCGTGGCCGGCGTCTACCTGTGCCGCCCCCGTGCCGGCGAGAACGGCCTGAAGACGATCAACCGCGCGTTCTACATCTCGGCCGCGATCGCCGCCGTGGCATGCGTGATCCTCTCCTTCGTCTACCTCCCGAGCGAGTTCGGCGACTTCGTCAACGTCGCCGGACGCGACATGCCCGGCGCCGAGGGCGACCCGCGGATCATCGCGTCCATCGCTGTCGTGATCGGCATCGTCATGGCAGCAGGCATCCTCGCGCTCACCGGCTACTTCACCGGCACCGAGTACAAGCCGGTCAAGGACGTCGGCAAGACGTCGCTGACCGGCGCCGCCACGGTCATCCTGGCCGGCCTGTCCGTCGGCTTCGAGTCGGCGGTCTACACCACGCTGGTCATCGGCGGGGCCGTCTTCGGGGCGTACCTGCTGGGCGGCGCCACGCTCACGGTCTCCCTGTTCGCGGTTGCGCTCGCGGGTTGCGGTCTGCTGACCACGGTCGGCGTGATCGTGGCCATGGACACCTTCGGCCCGGTCTCCGACAACGCCCAGGGCATCGCGGAGATGTCCGGCGACGTCAGTCCCGAGGGCGCGCAGATCCTCACCGAGCTCGACGCCGTCGGCAACACGACGAAGGCGATCACCAAGGGCATCGCGATCGCGACAGCGGTCCTGGCGGCGACGGCGCTGTTCGGCTCCTATGCGACCTCGGTCGCCGACGCGCTGAGCGATGCCAACCCGAGCCAGGACGAGTTCGCACTGCTCGACTTCGCGGTGTTCAACCCAGCCGTGCTCGTGGGCATCCTGCTCGGTGCGGCCGTGGTGTTCCTGTTCTCCGGGCTCGCGATCAACGCCGTCGCCCGCGCCGCCGGCGCGGTCGTGTTCGAGGTACGCCGCCAGTTCCGCGAGATCCCCGGGATCATGGAGGGCACCGGTCGTCCGGAGTACGGCAAGGTCGTCGACATCGTCACCAAGGACTCGCTGCGCGAGCTGGTGACGCCCGGTCTGCTCGCCGTACTCGCCCCGGTGGCGGTCGGCTTCGGCCTCGGGGTGACCTCGCTGGCCGGGTTCCTGGCCGGCGCGATCGGCGCGGGCACCCTGATGGCGGTCTTCCTGGCCAACTCCGGTGGAGCCTGGGACAACGCCAAGAAGCTGGTCGAGGACGGCCGTCACGGCGGCAAGGGCTCGCTCGCCCACGAGGCCACCATCATCGGTGACACCGTCGGCGACCCGTTCAAGGACACCGCCGGCCCGGCGATCAACCCGCTGATCAAGGTGATGAACCTGGTCTCGCTGCTGGTCGCCAGCGCCGTGGTCTCCATGAGCGTCGGTGAGGACCAGAACGACGCACTCCGGATCGTGATCGCGCTGGTCGCGGTCGCCATCATCGTCGTTGCGGTCTACATCTCGAAGCAGCGCGAGGTCGCGATCGGTGACGACGACTCCGGTCAGCCGGCGCCGCCCGCTCCGCCCGCCACTCCCGAGGCGGACACCGAGCCCGGTCCGACCCAGCAGTTCGAGCCGACCCAGCACCCGTAACCCCCAGCACCACACGCTGACCCGCCAGAAGTTCTGGCGGGTCAGCGTTGCTTTTTCACGAACTTCGGGCGGGTCAGCCGCGGACCCGGACGTGCACCCGGTCGGGGTAGCGCTCGCCGGCGCGGAACCACTGGTGGTAGTGGCGGGTCAGCTGGAGCAGGTCCTTCGGCGACATCTTGATGCAGCCACCGGAGCGGTAGTCGTTGTACGCCGGCCACTCCCACCGGCAGACCTGGTCGCCCCGGGCGTTCGCGCACTGCCGGTTCCGGTCGCCGGTCTCGGTGTGGATGAACAGCTCGGTCCGCGGCGTCCCGTCCTTACAGCTCGTGTTGCCGAGGAAGAACGCCCGGCCCTTGATGTACTGCCCCCAGTAGTTGTCGTACTGCACGAAGCCGTAGCGGCCGTCGGGCAGCCAGCCGACTCCGCGCGCACACGGGTTGCGGGTCCGGCGACCGCCGAACCCGGACCCTGCTCGCCAGTCCGCGCGGTCGATCAGCTTGCTTGCCGCGGTAGGCCTTCCAGATGATCCGGCTGTTCCACGGGTTCTTCGAGAACTTGTCGAAGATGATCACCGCGTGCACCGGCCTGGCCATCGCCCGAGCGGCGACCGAGTGGGCGGCCGGCGAGGCGGCCGGAGCGGCTGCAGGGGTGGCGACAAGGCACCCGGAGGCGACCAGGAGCAGGGCGACGAGGCGCATGAACAGGGATTCAACCACCGGCACGGGTGGCGGCGCCGCGGCTCGCCGTCCGCCTCACTTGAGCACGGACAGCACCGACGAGTAGTCGTCGGTCCACTCGACCTGGCGGGACATGTCCACCGGTCGCCAGTACGACGTGGACTGGAGCCGGTCGGGAACCTCGGGATCGGGGCTGAGCACCACCCAGTCACTGGCGCCGGTGCCCGGTGCCTCGCCCAGGCTGTGACCCCTGCTGGCCGACCAGCCCAAGTCGTCCGCAGACGCGGCCAGCACCGGTTCGAGGTCGAAGAACCGGTTGCTGATGTGGACGAGCAGGACGCCGTCCGGTGCCAGCGCGTCGGCGTACCCGTGCATCGCCTCGCGGGTCAGCAGGTGGACCGGGATCGAGTCGGAGCTGAACGCGTCCAGCACCAGCAGGTCGAACGTGCCTGACGGCTGGTCCGCGACGTTGAGCCGACCGTCTCCCACGACCACGCGGATGTCGGCGTCGGAGTCGGCGAGGAACGTGAACAGGTCGGGGTCGTTCGCGGTCTCCACGATCTCCGGATCCACCTCGAAGAACGTGAACCGCTCGCCGCCCCTGCCGTGCACGGCCATGGTCCCGCTGCCGAGACCCACCACCCCGACCTCGTCGAGCCGGCCACGCATCGCGTCGAAGACGTCGGCGCAGGAACCCGGCGAGCCGTAGTACATCGTGGGGAGGTCCCGCTCGGCAGCCCCTTGGAACTGGGCGCCGTGGGTGGTGGTCCCGTGCACCAACCGGTGCTGGTCTCCGGTGGACACGACCCGGTAGGCACCGTAGAACGAGCGCGAGTGGTCGATCGCGGAGGCGGCGAGGAACTGGTTCGTCCAGAGCGCGAAGGCCAGCAGTCCGGCGGTCAGCACCACCGGCTCGAGCCGTCGCCGCAGGCGCGGTCGTTGCGGAGACACCCCGAGCAGCAGGAGCGGCACACACACGAGGACGAGCGGGTACTCCAGCACCCTGTCGAGGACGGCCGGCGCGAGCAGCCCGTTCAGCAGCCCGCCGCAGGCGCCGCCGGTCGCGACCACGACGTAGAACAAGGTGAGCTGGTCGGGCGGGGGGCGGTCGGCCGCGAGCCGGCCGTGCGCGGCGTACCCGACCACCGCGACCAGGGCGAGGGTCAGCACCACCACGGGCAGCAAGCCGTTGTTCGGCCCGAGGGTGAACAGGCAGGCGAGGGACAGTGCGACCGACAGCCAGGCCGCCCACACCGGCGGTTTCCGGCTGGACCTCGCGAAGGCGGCCACGAACGTCGCCAGGTAGACCGCCAGCGGCACGACCCAGAGCAGCGGGATCGGTGAGACGTCCGTAGAGAGGTGGGCGGTCACACCCAGCATGAGCGAGGACGGCAGGAACGCGAGCAGGCCCCACACCAGCATCCGGCCGGCAGTGGGTCGTGGCGTCGCCACCCGGGCGACGGACTCGGTCGTCTGCTGCCCGCGCATCGCTATCACGGCACACGCAGCCATCAGCACCGCGTACGTCGCGAAGCCGATGGACCAGGCGAGCCGCTGAGCCTCGAGTGACAGCGTCGGCTCGATCAGGAACGGGTAGGCGAGCAGCCCGATGAAGCTGCCCAGGTTGCTGGCGGCGAACAGGAAGTACGGGTCGTCGCCACGCTGCCCCACCCAGGAGTACCAGCGCTGGATCAGTGGGCCGGTGCAGGCCAGGACCACGAACGGCAGGCCGATCATCAGGGCCAGCGTCCGCAGCAGCCACAGCGCGGGGTCAACCGAGGAGTCCGGCTCGCTGCTCCCCGGGAGTGCGACGGGCAGCACGACGAGCGGCAGCACCAGGAGCACGAGCTGGATCCGCGGCTGCTTGCGGACCCCCCAGCGGCCCACCGACCAGTGGACCCACAGGTAGGCGCCGAGCAGGAGCAGCTGGAAGAACAGTGACGCGGTGCTCCAGACGGTCGCGGACCCGCCGTACGACGGCAGCAGGAGCTTGGCCACCAACGGCTGCACCATGAACAGCAGTCCGGCCCCCAGGAACACCGTGACCGTGAACAGCAGCGTCACCGCCCTGGCTCGCGCATCCGACGAGCCGAGCGTGCGCATGGTCTCGGCCTCCACCGTCATGGCAGGTCCTTCCGTCGCCCCAGGAGGAGGGTAGGTGGTTCGGGGCCGTACCGCTGTCCGACGCGGAAGAAGAGGAGAGAGGACCCTAGGGTCGGAGGGTGACTTCCGACCTCCCCGCCCGCCTCCGCGACGCGCTTGCCGGTGCCGGCTTCACGTACGACGGGGTGGCCGAGCTGCTCGGCCGGCAGGCCCACGAGGCGCTGGCCCGCAATGAGACGGTGCCCGGGCTGCGGCGCACACCCGGAGGCAGCCCCGTCGAGACGCTGGTCCGCCTGTTCCTCCTCCAGGCGCCGGTGCCGATCACCGAGGCGGAGCGGGCGCTGCCCGGCCTGCTGGACGAGCTGTCCGCCGAGGGCATCCTCGAGCACACCGTGGGCGAGGTGGGTGCCCTCCTCGAGATCCGCCCGTACGCCGCCGGCCACCGCGGTCTCTGGGTGGTCAGCGACCTGACCCCCGGTCTCGACGGCAGCCCGAACCGCGTCGGAGCCGACCACGTGCTCGGGATCAGCCCCGCGTCGACCTCGCTGGCCCACCTGACCATCCGGGAGCCGGTCGGCCGGTCGCTCGACCTCGGCACCGGCAGCGGCGTGCAGGCGCTGCACCTGGCCGACCACAGCCAGTCGGTGGTGGCGACGGACGTCAACGCCCGCGCGCTCCGCATCTCCCGGCTCAACGCCGACCTCAACGGGGTCGACAATGTCGACGTCAGGGACGGATCCCTCTTCGACCCGGTCCAGGGCGAGCGGTTCGACCTGATCGCCACCAACCCGCCGTTCGTGATCTCCCCGGCCACGAGCCGGCGCCTGGTCTACCGCGACTCCGGGTTGCCGGGCGACCAGGTGGTCGAGCACATCGTCCGCACCGCACCCGGCCACCTCACCGACGGGGGCTGGTGCCAGGTCCTCACCAACTGGGTGATTGCGCGCGACGTGCCCTGGGAGGAGCGGCTCGACGCCTGGCTCACCGACCGGTGCGACGCGTTCGTCGTCCAGCGGGAGGTGCTCGACCCGGCGGCGTACGTCGAGCTCTGGCTCAAGGACGCCGGCCTGCACGGGTCCCACGACTACCTCGACCGGTACGACGCCTGGTTGTCCTGGTTGGACGAGCAGGGTGTCGAGGCGATCGGCTTCGGCTGGGTGAACCTGCACCGACGTCGGGCGGACGACACGCGGGCTGCGCGGCACGCGTTCCTGGACTGGCCGCACGCTGTCGAGCAGCCGGTCGGCCCGGCCATCGCCGCCTGGGGCACCGCAGTCGACCGCCAGGTCGGGCCCGAGGACCTGCTGGTCCGCCGCGAGGACGTGCAGCAGGAGACGTTCGGCGTACCAGGCGCCGAGGACCCCACCACCGTGGTGCTGCGCCAGCAGCGGGGTCTGATGCGCGCCCGTCGGGCCGACACGGTCGAGGCCGCTCTCGTGGGTGCCTGCGACGGCGACCTGACCGTCGGCCAGATCCTCGACGCGATCGCCCAGCTGCTGGACCGCGACCCCGCCGAGCTGCGGTCCACCTATCTCCCGATCGTGCGCGAGCTGGTCGAGGAGGGCTTCCTCACGTCCTGGCCGCCGGGGCCCGGTCGTGGCTCGCGGCTCCACCAGCGCCGCAGGAGTACGGTGAGGTCGTCGGGCCCGTAACCATCGGGGGTCGACTCAGCGGCCGGTCGGTCGCAGCAAACCTGAAGAGTGGGCGTGCGTGGCATGAGCCAGGAACGTTTCCTGTGAGGCCAGGCGGTGAGCAGCCGAGGCTGCCCCTGTTGTGGATCGACGTCATCAGCCCCTATCCCGCGGTCGCGCGTGGTCTCAAGCACATGCTGGAGACCACACTGGGGTCGAAGGTGTTCACGACCCTGGGACCGGTCGACGGCGAGCCGGACGTCATCTTGTACGACGTCATCGGACTGCTCGGGCGCGACGGGGCCGACCTGGACCGGTGGGTCAAACGGACAGGGGCCATGGTCATTGCGATGACCCACGACCACCGGCCCGACCTCGGCGCAGCGGCGCTCGAGCGTGGCTGCGCGGGAGCCGTGCGGCTCAGCGTCTCGCCCGACGATCTGGTCGGCGTCGTCTCGGCGATCCTGTCCGGCGCCTTCCCCGACAACCCGGTCGTCCGGGAGGCCGTTGACGCCACGCGCCTCGGGTACGCCGCCGGGTTGAGCACTCGCGAGGGCGACGTGCTGCGGCTCATCGCCCGGGGCCACAGCAACCAGGAGATCAGCGACCGTCTCTACGTGTCCGTGAACTCGACCAAGAGCTACATCCGCAGCGCCTATCGCAAGATCGGCGTCGCCAACCGTGCTCAGGCCGTCGCCTGGGCGATCGGGAACGGGGTGCCCTCCGGCCGGGAGGCGAGTTGACGGCTCGGACTCACGGCCCGACCGCCGAAACCCGGTCGTGACACAGGCAGAACTCGTTGCCCTCCGGGTCTTCGAGCACGTACCACGACCGGTCCCCCTGGCCGACGTCCGCCGGCCGCGCGCCCAGTGCCAGCAGGCGATCCAGCTCCTCGGCCTGGTCACGGTCGACCGGGTTGACGTCGAAGTGCAGCCGGTTCTTGGTCGTCTTCGGGCCGTCCGGCACCCACCGAAAGTCGATCTCGAAGCAACCGCCTGTCTCCGGCGCGAGCACTGCTCCGTCGGGCCCGTGCTCGGTGCGCTGGAACCCCGTCTGCCGGATCCGCCACCCCAGCACCTCGGCCCAGAAGCCCGCCAAGCGCACGGGATCGGTGCAGTCGATCGGCACCGACATGATCCTGCTCGTCATGCGTTCATCTCCTCCTTGTTCTCCTGCTTCTCCCGGTTCGGTGTGGGCGTGAGCTGCTGGTGGAGGGCGACCGCCGCGATCACGAGCGCCACCCCGGCCACCTCGCGGCCGGTCGGCACCTGCTGCAGGACCAAGGCGCCCACGACGGTGGCCGTTGCCGGCAGCAGCGAGACCATCAGGGCGTAGGTCGCCCGGGCCAGGCGGGCCATGGCGAGCTGGTCGCAGACGTAGGGGATCACGGACGAGCTGATGCCGACGCCCACCGCCGCGGCGAGCAGGACTGGGTCCGCGAACGCGGGGGTTGCGCTGCCGACGCCGACCGGGAGCGCCACGACCCCGGCCACCAGCATCGCGATCGCAAGCCCGTCGATGCCGGCGACGTCACCACTGCTCGCGACCCGGTGCCCGAGCACGATGTAGAGGCAGAACAACGCCGCGTTCGCGGTTGCGAGCAGTACGCCGACCGGGTCGTCGACGAGGACCGCCTCGGTGAGCAGGTAGACCCCGGCAGCGGCGAGCCCGAGCGCGCCGACGTTCCGCGGGGTGCGCGCGGCGAACGCGGCCAGCCCGACCACGGGGACGAACTCGATGGCCGCGACCGTGCCCAGCGGCAGCCGGTCGATCGCGAGGTAGAAGCAGGTGTTCATCGCGGCCAGGACGGTGCCCCAACCGGCCAGCAGCCGGCGGGTGGCACGGTCCAGCCGGCGCCAGGTGCGGAGCGGTCGGCGCCAGAGCACGAAGACGAGCGCGGCCGACGCGATCCTGCAGCCAGGCGACCCCGAGCACGTCGACCCGGGCGAACAGGAGCACCGCGAAGGCCGGCCCGAGGTAGTGGAAGACGGCGCTGACCGTGAAGTAGAGCTGAGGTGGGACCGAGGCAGCCCGGGCAGTTGGCACGGTTCCATCATGGAAGGTCGAGGCGTACTCTTCCATCGGCAATCGAAGGCGAAGGGGTGGTCACAGTGACTTCATCGAAGGCGATAGGGCCGTCAGTTCTGTCGAAACGGAAGGACCTCCTCGACGACGTCAATCGGCGGATCCTGGCCGCGCTGGCCGCCGATCCCCGGATCAGCACGTCCGAGCTGGCTCGGCAGGTGGGGCTCTCCCCGCCCAGCGTCCGCGAGCGGATGACCGCGCTGACCGAGGCGGGCGTGATCCGCGGCTTCACCCTCGACGTCGACCCGGCCGCGATCGGGCTCCCGGTCGCGGCGTGGGTGCGGATCCGCCCCGGCCCGGGTCAGCTGCCTCGCATCGCCGAGCTGGCCGAACGCACGCCCGAGGTGAGCGAGTGCCACCGGATCTCGGGTGAGGACTGCTTCCTGATGAAGGTCCACACCGCGACCATCCAGGACCTCGAGCCGCTCCTCGACCGGTTCCTGGCGCACGGCCACACGACCAGCTCGTTCGTCGTGGCGACGCCGGTCCCACCGCGGGCGGTGCTGCCCCGCTGAGCAGGGTCGGCGCCGCCGGACGACCTTGTCGCAGGTAGAAGAACCCGCGGCGACGGCACTCGAGCACCCGGGCCTATCCTCCAGTTGGGGTAGGGCGGGCGCAGTGGGGGTGGCCCTGGCGGGTGTGATCGGGGGAGCAGCCCCGCGGCGTTCGCCGGACGCTTCGGATGCTGTCCGGCTGGCTGGACGCGCTACCGTGTTCGGCCGTGACCCCACTGACGGGGCGCGATCCACGCAGGAACGGCAGGAGAAGCAGGCCCACGTGGCACACAAGTTGGTGATCGTCGAGTCCCCGGCGAAGGCCCGCACCATCGGCGGGTACCTCGGTCCGGGGTACGTCGTCGAGTCCTCGATCGGCCACATCCGCGACCTCCCGAACAGCGCCGCGGACACCCCGGCGAAGATCAAGGACAAGCCGTGGGGACGCCTCGCCGTCGACGTCGAGAACGGCTTCGAGCCCTACTACGTCGTCCCGCGCGACAAGAAGGCGCACATCGCCAAGCTCAAGGGCCTGCTCAAGGACGCGGACGAGGTCTACCTCGCCACCGATGAGGACCGCGAGGGCGAGGCGATCGCCTGGCACCTCCTCGACGAGCTGAAGCCGAAGGTCCCCGTCCACCGGATGGTGTTCCACGAGATCACCAAGCCCGCGATCATGGCGGCCGTCGAGAACCCCCGCGACATCAACGACGACCTCGTCGAGGCCCAGGAGGCGCGCCGGATCCTCGACCGCCTCTACGGCTACGAGGTCTCCCCGGTCCTCTGGAAGAAGGTCATGTCCGGCCTGTCGGCCGGCCGCGTCCAGTCCGTGGCGACCCGGCTCGTCGTCGACCGCGAGCGCGAGCGGATCGCGTTCCGGCTCGCGACGTACTGGGACCTCGAGGGCACCTTCGACGCCGGCAGCAAGCACGACCAGCGGATGTTCCCGGCCAAGCTGTACTCCGTCGACGGCGCCCGGGTCGCCCGCGGCTCGGACTTCGGCCAGGACGGCCGGCTGAAGTCGTCCGCCGAGGGCAAGGTCGTCCACCTCGACCGGACCCGCGCCGAGGGCCTCGTCGACGGCCTGCGGGACACGACGTACGACGTGCGCTCGGTCGAGGCGAAGCCCTACCGCCGCTCGCCGTACGCGCCGTTCCGCACCACCACGCTCCAGCAGGAGGCGTCCCGCAAGCTCGGGTACTCCGCGTCGATGACGATGTCGGTGGCGCAGCGGCTCTACGAGAACGGCTTCATCACCTACATGCGTACCGACTCGACCACGCTGTCGAGCGCCGCGGTCGGCGCGGCCCGGTCGCAGGTGCGCGAGCTGTACGGCGCGGAGTACCTCCCCGACTCGCCGCGCGTCTACACCTCCAAGGTCAAGAACGCCCAGGAGGCGCACGAGGCGATCCGCCCGGCGGGCGACACGTTCCGGACTCCCGCGCAGACCGGCCTGACCGGCGACCAGTTCCGGCTCTACGAGCTGATCTGGATGCGCACCGTCGCGTCCCAGATGAAGGACGCCGTCGGCAACTCGGTGACGATCCGGATCGGCGGCGGCGCCTCCTCCGGCGAGGACGTCGTGTTCTCCGCCAGCGGCCGCGTGATCACCTTCCACGGCTTCCTCAAGGCGTACGTCGAGGGCACCGACGACGCGGCGGCCACCAAGGACGACGCCGAGACCCGCCTGCCCGCGCTCGAGCAGGGCGACACCGTCTCCGCGGCGTCGGTGTCCGCGGCCGGCCACGAGACCAAGCCCCCGTCGCGCTACACCGAGGCGACCCTGATCAAGGAGCTCGAGGACCGCGAGATCGGCCGCCCGTCGACGTACGCCTCGATCATCAAGACGATCATCGACCGCGGCTACGTCTACAAGAAGGGCACCGCCCTGGTCCCGGCGTGGCTGGCGTTCTCGGTGACCCGGCTGCTCGAGGAGCACTTCGACCGGCTGGTGTCCTACGAGTTCACCGCCGGCATGGAGGACGTCCTCGACGAGATCGCGGCCGGCCGGAAGGACCGCGCCACCGAGCTCGGCGAGTTCTACTACGGCTCCGACAAGATCAAGGGCCTGCACGGCCTGGTCACCGGACTCGGCGACATCGACGCCAAGGAGATGGCGACCTTCCCCGTCGGCGGCCCGGACAGCGGGATCGTGCTGCGGGTCGGTCGCTACGGCCCCTACCTCGAGGGCCCCGACGACGAGGGCAACCCGGCCGGCAAGCGGGCGAACGTGCCCGAGGACCTGCCGCCCGACGAGCTGACCCTCGAGAAGGCCAAGGAGCTGTTCGCCAACCCGGCGGGCGAGGAGATCGAGCTCGGCGTCCACCCCGACTCCGGCCTGCAGGTCGTGGCGAAGAACGGCCGCTACGGCCCGTACGTCACCGAGGTGCTGCCCGAGGACGCCCCCAAGTCAGCCAAGGCGCGCACCGGCTCGCTGTTCTCGTCGATGTCGCTGGACACGATCACCCTCGACGACGCGCTCACGCTGCTCTCCCTGCCCGCGGGTGGTCGGCACCGACGCCGAGGGCGTGGAGATCACCGCGCAGAACGGCCGCTACGGCCCGTACCTCAAGAAGGGCACCGACTCCCGGTCGCTGACCTCCGAGGAGCAGCTGCTCACGATCACCCTCGACGAGGCGCTGGCGATCTACGCCCAGCCCAAGCAGCGCGGCCGGGCCGCGGCCGCCGCTCCGCTCAAGGAGCTCGGCAACGACCCGGTGTCCGGTGCACCGGTGGTGGTCAAGGCCGGCCGGTTCGGCGAGTACGTCACCGACGGCGAGTACAACGCCACCCTCCGCAAGGACGACACCGTCGAGGCGATCACGCTCGAGCGGGCCGCCGAGCTGCTGGCCGAGCGTCGGGAGCGGGGTCCGGCCAAGAAGGCGGCGAAGAAGACCGCCAAGAAGTCGACTGCCAAGAAGACGGCGAAGAAGACGACGAAGAAGGCCGCGAAGAAGTCCTGAGCCACTCATACTCGGGCGCATGACCCGGCTCCTGACGTCGCTCACGGGGTACCGTCCTTTGCATGGACGCGGAGAGGGAGCAGGAAGGGCTGATGGCCGCCACCCAGGACGCCATCGACGCCACCTCCACGGCGTACGCCGAGGACGCACACCTCGACGTCGAGGAGCACTTCCGGCAGGAGATGCAGAAGCACGGGCTGGCCGTGACCGACGAGAAGTGGGTCAGGGAGCTCGCCCACAACATCAGGTCCGGGCACCCGGTCATCGTCGGGCCGTGACGCCCCGGTGGACCCGCCGTTGGACCCGACATTGGAATGGGTCGGCGCGGCCCCGTAGGTTCGGCGCGTGAACAACCGCCCGGGGGTGTACGCCGCGACCGGCGTCTTCGTGTGCTTCGAGGGCGGCGAGGGGTCGGGCAAGTCCACCCAGTCCAAGCTGCTCGAGGGCTGGCTGCGCGACGAGGGGTACACCGTCCGGCTGACCTTCGAGCCCGGCGACACCGAGGTGGGCCGCCGGGTCCGCCAGATCGTCCTGGACCCCGCCACCGGCGAGCTGTCCGACCGGACCGAGACCCTGCTCTACGCCGCCGACAAGGCCGAGCACGTCGACACGATCGTGCGGCCCGCGCTCGACCGGGGTGAGGTGGTGGTCACCGACCGTTACGTCGACTCCTTGCTCGCCTACCAGGGCGCCGGCCGGGCCCTCGACGTCCCCGACGTCGAGCGGGTGGCTCGCTGGGCCACCGGTGACCTGCGCCCGCACCTGACAGTGCTGCTCGACCTCGAGCCGGAGCACGGCCTCGGCCGGTTCGAGGAACGCGACCGGATCGAGGGCGAGTCGGTGGACTTCCACCTGCGGGTGCACGCGGCGTTCCGCGACATCGCCGCGGCGGATCCCGACCACTACCTCGTGCTGGACGCCCGCGCTCCAGTGGAGGAGATCGCCGCCGCCGTCCGCGAGCGCCTGCGCCCCCTCCTCGAGCAGGCGAAGCGATGACCGCCGTCCGCGACACCCGCTCCTCTCCCACCTCGGGGACCGTCTGGGAGGGCCTGGTCGGCCAGCGCCACGTGATCCCGCCGCTCCAGAAGGCTGCCGGCGGCCAGGGCATGAGCCATGCCTGGCTGTTCACCGGGCCGCCCGGGTCGGGGCGGTCGAATGCTGCGATCGCGTTCGCGGCCGCCCTCCAGTGCGAGACCGAGGGCTGCGGCCAGTGCCACGCGTGCCACACCGTGCTGTCCGGCTCGCACGCCGACGTGTCGGTCATCCGGACCGAGAAGCTCTCGATCAGCGTGAAGGAGGTCCGCGACCTGGTCCGGCGGTCCGCGCTCGCCCCGGTCGGCCGGCGTTGGCAGATCCTGATCGTGGAAGACGCCGACCGGCTCACCGAGCAGGCCTGCAACGCGCTGCTCAAGGCGATCGAGGAGCCCACCGACCGCACCGTCTGGATGCTGTGCGCGCCGACGATCGACGACGTCCTCCCCACCATCCGCAGCCGCTGCCGCCTGGTCACCCTCTCGACTCCTTCCACTGAAGACGTCGCCGCGTTCCTGGTCCGCACCGACGGCGTCGACGACGGCCTCGCGTCGTACGCCGCGCGCGCCAGCCAGGGCCACATCGGCCGAGCCCGGGCGCTGGCCCGCGACGAGGCGACCCGCAACCGCCGCCGCGAGGTGGTCGAGTTCCCGGCCAAGCTGACCTCGCTGGGCGCCTGCATGAACGCCGCCGCCAACCTCAACGAGGTGACGAAGGAAGAGGCCGACCTGATCACCAGCGAGCTCGACGCCCGCGAGAAGGCCGACCTCGACACGGCGTACGGCGTGGTCGAGCGCGGCCGCCGCCCCCGCGAGTACGCCCCCGCCCTGGCCGAGCTCGAGCGCAACCAGAAGACCCGCGCGAAGCGACGGCACCTCGACGTCGTCGACCGCGGCCTGATGGACCTCGTCTCCGTCTACCGCGACGCCATCGCGGTCGCGGCCGGCGCACCGGGGCGGCTGGTCAACGAGGAGATCCGTCCGGACATCGACCAGGTGGTGCGCACCTCGACGCCCGAGCTCAACCTGCGCCGGATCGGCTGGATCTTCGAGGCCCGGGAGCAGATGCTCGAGTTCAACGTCCCGGTCGCGCTCGCGCTCGAGTCGATGATGCTGGCGCTGAAGGTCCCCGACGGGGCGGACCGGTGAAGCGCCTGGTCGTCCTGGTCCTCCTGCTCTGCCTGGTGGTGGCCGGCAGCGGCGCGGTCGTGGCCCTCGCCCTCGCCGGTGGGGGCGACGAAGGCGCCGGCACGTCCGGCCCCCAGCCGCTGGCGCCCACCCCCGAGCCCGAGCCCGGCTCGACCGCACCCCCGTCGGCCAAGCTGGCCCCCTACTACACACAGGGCGTCGAGTGGTCGCGCTGCGAGGGGTCGGAGAACCTCGAGTGCGCAACCGTCTCAGTCCCGCTCGACTACGGGCGACCAGGCGGACGCACCGTCGACCTGGCGCTGCTCAAGAAGCCGGCCGAGGAGCCCGCCGAGCGGCAGGGCTCGCTGCTGGTCAACCCCGGCGGCCCGGGCGCGCCCGGCACCGACTACGCCGCCCAGTCCGCGCTGGTGTTCAACGACCCGCTTCTCGACCACTTCGACATCGTCGGCTTCGACCCGCGCGGCACCGGCGACAGCAGTCCCGTCGACTGCCTGTCCGACACCGACCTGGACGCCTACGTCGCCGCCGACCCGGCGCCGGACACGTCCACCGAGCGCGCGGAGTACCTCCAGGACATTCGCGACTTCGGCGCCGGGTGCGCCGAGAAGTCAGGCGGGGTGTCCGCCCACGTCAGCACCGTCGAGGCGGCCCGCGACATGGACGTCATCCGGGCCGGCGCTCGGCGAGTCGACGCTCGACTTCTTCGGCGCGTCCTACGGCACCAAGCTGGGGGCGACGTACGCCGAGCTGTTCCCGAAGAAGGTCGGCCGCTTCGTCCTGGACGGTGCGGTCGACCCCACGCTCGACAAGCGCGAAGACACCATGCAGCAGGCGGTCGGCTTCGAGACCGCGCTCCGGGCGTACGTCGAGAACTGCGTACAGACGGTGGACTCCTGCTTCCTGGGCGACAGCGTCGAGGAGGGACTCGCCCGGATCCAGGACTTCCTCGACCAGGTCGACGCCGAGCCGCTTCCGGGTCCCGACGGCCGGGAGCTCACCAGCGGGAACGCCTTCTACGGCATCGCGCTGCCGCTGTACAACCGCGACTACTGGATCCTGCTCAGCCAGGCGCTCAAGTCCGGGTTCGACGGCGATGGATCGGCGTTGCTCCGGCTGTCCGACCTCTACGCGTCGCGGGGTTCGGACGGGGCCTACGTCAACAACTCGATGGAGGCCCTGTCGGTCATCAACTGCCTCGACGACCCGTCCGCCGCGACGCCGGCCCAGCTCCCGGACGCCATCGCGGAATTCGAGGAGGCGTCTCCGACGTTCGGCGACGTGTTCGCGTGGTCGCTGCTGGGCTGCTCAGGTTTCCAGGAGCGCGCCAGCGAGAAGCCCCCGACCGGACACGCCGAGGGAGCCGCGCCGATCGTGGTCATCGGCACCACCCGCGACCCGGCCACCCCGTTTGCCGGTGCTGTGCACCTCGCCGACTACCTCGCGTCGGGTGTGCTGATCCGGCGAGACGGCGACGGCCACACCGGCTACAACGCCGGCAACGACTGCGT
The DNA here is from genome assembly GCA_963788445.1 of uncultured Actinomycetota bacterium. Classification (GTDB taxonomy): domain Bacteria; phylum Actinomycetota; class Actinomycetes; order Propionibacteriales; family Nocardioidaceae; genus Nocardioides. The sequence goes on along the minus strand of CAWBGN010000013.1, from coordinate 266,976 downwards.
CGACCACGCCGTCGAGGACTATCTGGTCGACGGCACCGTCCCCGAGGACGGCCTCAGCTGCTGATGATCCGCGCTCGTCAGCCGGACCTGACCGGCTCGGCGACCGCCTGGATCCGCTTCGTGGCCAGCTCGATCATCAGCTTGGCGGCCGGCGAGAGGGTGGCGCCGGCCCGGTGCACGATCGCGAACGTGTCGTAGACCTTCGGTCGGAAGGAAACCCAGCCCGCGTTCGGCGCCAGGCGGGGCAGGAGCTGCTCGGCGGCGCCCTTGGGGACCACGGAGTCGGCCAGCCCCATGCCCACGAGCTCGACGGCGATCTCGGGGTCCTCGACCTCGATCCGGGTCTGCGGGTTGAGGCCCGTCTCGTGCAGCATCTGCCGCAGCAGCACGCGCACCGAGTCGTCGGCACGCCAGGTGGTGTCCGGCATGACGAGGTCGGCCTGGGCGAGACGCTTGGCGGTGACCGGTGACGCCAGCCGTTCCGGGTCGGCGCTGATGTAGACGATCTCGTCCCGCGCCACCGGGATCACCGTCATGCCCTCGCTGGTCACCTGGTGGATGGCGATCATCGCTGCCTCGAGGCGGCCGCGGCGCAGGTCGTCCTGCACCTCGGTGGAGTTCTGGCCGATCAGCTCCACCCGGACGCCGGGGTGCCGCTCGAGCACGTCGGCGACCAGCCCGGCGCCGGCGTACAGGCGGGCGACGCCGAACATGCCGAACCGGATGGTCCCGGTCTCGAAGGACTTCACACTCTGCACCGCGTCCTGGGCCGCGGCGACCGCCGCCAGCACGCGTTCGGCATGGGGCCGCAACGTGTCGGCGACCGTCGTCGGCACGACGCCGCGGCCGACCCGGCGGAACAGCTGGACGCCCAGGGTCCGCTCCAGCCCGCGGATCTGCTCGGAGATCGACGGCTGGGCGTAGCCGAGCTGCTCGGCGGCCGCGGTCAGGGACCCCTGTTCGTACGTCGCCAGGAAGCAGGTCAGCTGGTGCGGAGAAAGCATAGGCGCATCCTATGGCTTCCGAAGGAAAGAAAGGCTATCCCTATGCATCATAACCGCGAATACTTGCTCATAGGCAACCGTCTGTCCGTCTCTAGGGAGGTCCCCCGATGTTCGACCACAACTGCACCGACTGCGGGAAGCGTCAGCTGATCTTCCCGAGCCAGATCACGTCCATGAACAACACCGACCACGGCATCATCGTCGCGTTCCGCTGCTGGTGTGGCGCCGAGCAGACCATGATCACCGGCCGGGCCGCCGCGCGCCGCCCGAGGGTGGCGGTCGCCGCCTGACGCGGTCCCCACGTCGAGACCCGGCGGTGCACCCAGGAGGTGCGCCGCCGGTTTCGCGCCCGCGGACGGGCCTCCGTATACTTCCCCGGGTTGCCCGGACGGTCCCCGACCATCGCGGGCGACGCGCCGCCTTAGCTCAGTCGGTAGAGCGATTCACTCGTAATGAATAGGTCGTCGGTTCGATTCCGACAGGCGGCTCCAGCCAGGGCACCTGAGCTGCAGTGATGCAGATCCGGGTTATCCCGGGACCCACGTGCTCAGCGCCGAGTCCCGGGAAACTCCCAGGATGGCCCGCCGTGCTCGCTCTGTCGCGAGGTCCTGGGCTTCGACCCTCAAGGCCGCGCGATGTCATCGATCCAGCCGGTGCCTCAGCTTCTGGGGAGCGCAGAACAGGTAGCTCTCGGTCACCAGCTCGGCCACTTCGTCCCAGTCGGTGTCGTCGTCGAGCACCATGCCGACGACGGTGGGCGACCATGGCGGTTGGTAGAACGGCGGCCCGGCGTGGGTCAGGGCCAGCAGCTCGTCGCCGGATGACCGGAAGGTCAGCACCGTGGTTGGTTCGGTCACCCCAGTCATGTCGCGGTACGCCGACGTGTATCCCTCCTGGGCGACCAGGACGTGGGCGAAGGTCTTCTTCCGGACCCGCCACCTCACGCCGGTCCAGGCGTCCTCCTCGTAGGCGTCGGGCAGCGCCAACGCGGTGGATGCAACCCTGCCGACTACGTCGCCGGAGGGCTCGATGCGCGGCGGCCGGGACATGCCCCGAGTCTGTCAGCGGATGCCGACAAGGAGTCGCATGTCCGCTGTGTTCCTGATGCGTCCTCCACCGGCCGACGCCGCCATCAAGGCAGGGCCACCACTCGAAGTTGTCCCGGACTCGTGACCGACGGAGAGAGCCGCCTCACCTCCGGTGGCCGCGTGCCGGTGCGGAACGTCACGCGCAGCGCGACCAATGCGGGATCCGGCCCCACACCCCGGCGCTCCCTAAACGCGGCGTGGCCGGTGGCGGCGGGAGCGGGCTAGAGCCAAGCCGCCGAGGTTCATGCCGACCAGCCCCACCACCAGGGCAACAATGGCTCCGGCTCGGCCGTTGCCGGTACCGAAACCGCCCGTGGAGTTGGCCAGGTGCAGCGCACTGAGAACCACACCGACGAGCCCGATCAGCAAGGCGGCGATTGCCCGGACTTGTCCGTTGCCGTGACCGATACGACCGGTGGAGCGGGCCAAGGCCAGCCCACCTATGGCCACGCTGGTCAAGCCAACGACGGCGGCAACGATCGCTCCGAAACGCCCGGAATCTGGGCCGTAGCCACCGTCCGCGACGGTAACTTCTGCGGTAGCCATTGCAGCAAGCAGGTGATGGAGGGACATCGAGGATCCTCTGCGGTCGAGATGACGGTTACCGGCAACGAGGTGGCCGTTGGCGTCACGGTTGGAATGATTGAGCGTGCTCTGGGTTGGGTCACACGTGACCCGCAGTAGCGGCCGGTTCCGCGTCCCGGTCGGCCATCAGGGGCGCCGCTGGGCGTCCTTCGACGTTGAGCTGCGGAATCCAGCGCTCCAGGTGGCGGGGCAGCCACCATGCCTTCGCGCCGAGTAGCCGCATCAGTGCTGGAACCATCAGGCACCGAATCACGGCGGCGTCGAGGAGCACCGCGACGGCCATGGCGAAGCCTGCCTGTTGCAGCATCCGGTCGGGGAAGAGCAGGAACGAGCCGAATACGACCACCATGACCGCGGCGGCCGCCGTGATCACTCCGCCGGTGTGTGCAAGGCCTTCGCGGACCGCGTGCTGTGCGTCGCCGGTCGTCACCCACTCCTCCCGCATGCGGGACAGCAGGAACACCTCGTAGTCCATCGATAGGCCGAAGACGATGGCGAAGATGAAGACCGGGACGAATGGCTCGATTGGTCCGGGATCGGCCCACAGCCAACCTTCTTGGAAGACCAGTGTCATGGCGCCGAGGGCTGCGCCGATCGACAGCACGTTGAGCGCGGCGGCTTTGACCGCGATCACCGCCGAGCGGAACACGCCCAGCAGCAGCAGACCGGACAGGCCGACCACCACGAGGACGAACAGCGGGAAGCGGTCTGAGATCTTCTCGGAGTAGTCGACGTTCGCCGCCGTCGCTCCGCCCACCAGGTGAGGGTCGCCGAGGTCCTCGCGCAGGTCGGTGATGAGTTCTGCGGTGGCCTCGTCTTGTGGGCCGGTCGTCGGTTCGGCGCGGATCAGGAAGATGCCGTCGGCGAGGGGCTGCGGAGGGCTCACCCGGTCGGGCACGATGGCGGGGTTCTCAAGGAGGCGCGCGTGGGCGGTCTCCGCCTGCTCTTGGGTGCCTTCGGCGACGACGATCATGGGGCCGTTGGCGCCTGGGCCGAGTTTCTCGGTGATCAGGTCGTAGGACGTCCGCGTCGTCGTGTCTGTCGCGTCGTTGCCGGCATCGCTGAAGCCGAGGTGCATGCTGAGCGCCGGGGCGGCCAAAGCGCCGAGCGCGATCACCGACACCACCAACGCCGGCCACGGCGCCCGCTGCACGATCCAGGCCCACCTGCGCCAGCGCTCGCCGTGCAGTCGCCCGGTCTTGGCGGCGCGCTTGAGCACCCGCTTCTCGATCTTCTTGCCGAAGATCGTGAGCAGGGCCGGCAGCAGGGTCAGCGAAGTGATCATGGTGATCAGCACGGTGAGGGCGACCGCGGTCACCATGCCCTCGAAGGCTGCGATGCCGAGGGTGAACAGACCGAGCATGGCGATGGTCATGCTGGCGCCGGCGAACAGCACCGAGCGCCCGGCGGTGTCGAGGGCGGTAGTTGTGGCTTGCGTTCGATCGGCGCCGCGTAGCAGCTCGCTGCGATAGCGGCTGAACACCAACAGCGCATAGTCGATGCCGACGCCGAGTCCGACCAGTACGAGCAACGCCGTGGTGTATTCGGGGATCGTGACCAGGTGGGACAGCAGCGTCACCAGTCCGAGGGTGGTACCCACGGCGAAGATCGCGGTGATCAGTGGCAGGCTCGCCGCGAGGAACGAGCCGAACATGAAGATCAGGATCACCATCGCGGCCAGCAGCCCGGTCGCCTCGGCGCCGCTGGTTTCGCTTTGCTGGATCTGCTCAATTCCCTTTCCGGCCAGCTCCACCTGCAGATCGTCGGACGCGTGCGCGTCGGCGACCTCGACCAGTTCCTCGTAGACCTCGTCCGGGGCGCCACCCGACACGCCCTCCAGCGCGACCTCGACCAGCGCCAGAGTCCCGTCTGCGGAGATGGTGCCCTGCTGGGCGGCCGGCGGGGCGACCACCTCGACCCGCTCGACCGCAGCCAGGTCGGCGGTCAGTGCGGTGAGGTCCGCGTGGGTGTCCCAGCCCTGCTCGTCGTGAAGGACCACGGTGACGCTGTCGCCGGACTGCTCGGGCGCGTGCACCTCGAGCAGGTCGGCCATCTCCTGCGACTGGGTGCCGGGCAGGGAGACGTCGCCGCCGTTGCCGTAGTCATCGCCGATCGCCTGCGCCCCCAGAGTCACTCCGACCAGGACGGCGACCCAGCAGATCAGAGCCGTCCAGTGATGCCGCTGCGCGAAGCCGGCCAACCGCTCCATGCGGGTAGAGCCGCTGGTCCGGCCTCGATCTGCGCCCGAGCCCGACGGGCCTGGCCGCGGCGGATCGATTCGGAACTGGTCCTGGTCGGGTGAGGACACGTCGGTCATTGATGCCTCCGTTAGGTGAATGCGGGTGGTTCGGAATCCGATGGCTTCGCGGAGCAGCAGGATGGTGCCGCGCCCGGGCTGGAACTGGGCGTTGAGAATGAGGAGGCGGTTGATGGCGCTGGGCCACCCGTGGACCTACTGGGTGCGGGCCGTCTCCAGCGGGAGACAGTGCTCTTCGACGCGACGCACACTGGCGCCCTCCGGAATCAGCTCTTCGACGCGCGCACGCGCTGCAGCGACACCGTCGAGGATTTCGACGGTGAAACCAGGTGCGGTGAGCGCGGCGGCCGCCCGCTCCAGGTGCTGCGCGGGCGCAGGGTCGGCGAACGGCGTTTCCGGAATCGAGGTGGTCATAGTGCCGGTGAGCTTCCTGACGCTGGATGTTGGTTTCAGCAGTCCGACGACACAGCCCTCCGGAATGTCAGGGCGACACACCGGCCCCACATTCCGGTGCGCTGTCTGGTCGAACTGGTGAGGGCGGATACGACCAAGGGAGACGTCGGCACCCGGCGGGCACAGGCTCTCCCCGCCTGAGGCGGTCACGGTGCCGCGGGTGGTCAAGGCCGCCCAGCGGCTCGGCTTCACCCTCGGCGAGGTCGCCGACCGTCACCTGGTCGGGCGCGCGGCCGCCGCGTGCGCGCCGCGCGAGCCGCGCCGCCCCACCGACGACGGGCGCCGACGCGCTGCCGGTGCAGCTCGGTCCGACCCGGACCACCGATTCGGTCTGACGGGCCCACCGCGGTCAAGGGCCGCGTCGACTCATCGGTGACCGCTGCTCTCCAGCTCGACGGTGTTGATGCCGGGGGTCTGGTCGGCGGCGGTGAACTCGACGAACTCGGTGTCCTCGTCGATGTGGGCGTTGTGGCCGGGCCGCACGTAGTAGGCCTGACCGGCGGAGATGACCTCGGTCTGGCCGTCGGTGTACCGCATCGTCACCTGCCCCTTGAGGCAGTAGCCCCAGTGCGGTTCCTGGCACGCGCCGCCGGGCAGGTCGGCGAACCATTCGGCGGTGTCGAGGCCGGCGTTCCACCGTTCGAGGGCGATGGTCATGCCGCCCGCTTCGGCGCGGTGCTGCTGGCCGGCGCCGTCGACGTCGACGGCCAGTTCGGTGTTGTCTCGGGTGAAGGTTCCCATGGCGTTGCTCCCTGGATCGGGGACCGGTTGTTCCGGTCGCTGGGGCCGAACGTAGGAGTTGAACTCGGGTGCAAGGTCAAGCCCTGGCCCAGACCGGGGCCCGGGCTCCGGCCCTTGCTCTTGACCTTGCACCCGGGTGCAAGGTCTACCGTGGACGGGTGCGGATCTCCCAGCTCGCCAAGTCCGCCGGAGTCCCGGCCTCGACGGTGCGCTACTACGAACGGGTCGGCCTGATGGCCCTCCCGGCTCGTACGGCCTCGGGCTACCGCGACTACGCCGAGGACGCAGCCGGGCGGCTGCTGTTCATCACGCGGGCGCGACGGATGGGTCTGAGCTGCGAGCAGATCACCGCCCTTCTCCCGGTCTGGGCGGGCACGAACTGCGGTGCTGCCCACGACCGCGTCGCCGTGCTGATCGAGGAGAAGCAGGCCGAGATCGCCGACCGGGTGGCCGAGCTCCAGCAGTTCTCCGCCCAGCTCGACACGGTGCGCGCCACCCTGGAGGCGGAGTCCCCGCCGCGGGCGTGCCGGGCGGACCTGACTTGCTGCGTCCCGGAGTCCGCGGGGGTGCCGGTGGCGATCGAGCTCAGACATCGGCACTGAGGCAAGCTCCGCCGGAAACCTCTCGATGTCGAGATAAACGGGACGGATGTCCGCTTAGTGCTGGCGGGACTTTGCGCGCTCCTGAAGATCTCCTGCCTCCCACCTCGGCGCCGTCGGTCCTCGTAGAAACGTTGCGAGGTGCAACGCGGAGGCAAGGCTCGACGACCAAGGGAGTATGGACAAGATGACGGGGGACGCGAGCACGGAGAGCCTCGAGGAGGTCTACCGCGAGCATCGGGTGGCCCTGCTCCGGCTCGCGTACCTCGTGGGCGCCTCGCGCGAGCTCGCCGAAGACGCCGTACAGGCAGCGTTCGCGAGCGCCCAGCCGCGCTGGGACCAAGTCGACGACGCGGTCGCGTACCTCAAGCGGGCGGTCGTCAATCAAGTCAAGGACGACCAGCGACGCTGGTACCGCCGCCGAGACCATCGTGCGACCCAGCCCGCCGGCCCGCAGCACACGCTGCCTCCCGAGGTCGACGAGACCTGGGGCGTGATCGCGGCGCTGCCGTGGCCGCAGCGCGCCGTCATCGTCCTGCACTACTACGAGGACCTGCCTCTCAACGAGGTCGCCGACATCCTCGACAGGCCCGCCGCCACCGTTCGCTCCGACCATCGGCGGGCACTCGAACGACTCAGGAAGGCGCTCCGATGACCACCAACGATCTGCTCGAGGACCGGATCCGCCACACGCTCCACACCGTTGCCGAGACTGTCACCGAAGACCCCGACTCTCAGGCGACCCCCGGTGCTGCTCCGGTCCCGCGCCGCCGTCACTGGCGCAGGTGGACGCTGATCGGCGGCGCCGTCGCCGTCCCGGTGATCCTGGCCGCGGGCGCGTACGTCCGGAGTGGCCCGGAGTACGTGACGACCATCCCCCAGGAGCGGATCATCGTCCGCGGCGACATCGACGGCGACGAGTACCTGCTGGTCCGGGCCCGCGAGACGGACTGCCCGCACGTCGGCGTCGAGCTCGTGGTGACGAAGCACAACATCATCGGCAGCGAGTGGAACACCTCGGGTGCGAACTACGGCCAGAGCAGAGACGGCGACGGATGCTACATCCGCGACCGCCGCTACCTGGCGAACCCGGCCCTGAATGAGGACGGCGGTCAGGTAGTGGGCGACTCCTTCGTGTGGCTGTGGGCCGTCCACCCCGACGTCACCGCGGTGCGGGTGACATCGACGGAGGGTTCATCCGAGGAGCTCCCGGTCTACACCATCGACGGTGCGGGGTACGCCGTGTACGAGATCCCGTCGGGCGTCACGGACTACACCTCGGAGCTGCTGATCGGGGACCAGGTGGTTCCCGGGTCGACCGAGGAGCAGCACGTTCGCCTGCCGTAGTGCCTTCCCGGGACTGGGGTCAGCCGAGGGCTCAGAGGTCCTTGCCCACGAGGTCGACCAGGTCGGCGACGGAGTCGTGGACGAACGTCGGGCGGTACGGGAAGGTCTCGACCTGTCCTGGCACGGTCGAACCGGAGGTGACCAGGATCGTGCGCAGCCCGGCCTCGAGACCGGCCTTGATGTCGGTGTCCATCCGGTCGCCCACCATGACCGTGGTCTCGGAATGCGCGTCGAGCCGGTTCAGCGCGCTGCGCATCATCAACGGGTTCGGCTTGCCGACGAAGTAGGGCCGTCGCCCGGTGGCGGTGCTGATCAGGGCCGCAACGGAACCGGTGGCCGGGAGGGTGCCCTGGTGGCTCGGCCCGCTCGGGTCGGGGTTGGTGGCGATGAACCTCGCCCCGCCCTCGACCAGCCGGATCGCTCGGGTGATCGCCTCGAAGGAGTAGGTCCGGGTCTCGCCCAGGACGACGTAGTCGGGGTTGCGGTCGGTCATCACGTAGCCGATGTCGTGCATGGCGGTGGTCAGCCCCGCCTCACCCACGACGTACGCCGTGCCGTGCGGACGCTGGTCGGCCAGGAACTGCGCACTGGCCAGCGCGGAGGTCCAGATCCGGTCCTCGGGCACGTCGATGCCGCTCCCGAGCAGCCGGGCGCGGAGATCACGAGGGGTGTAGATCGAGTTGTTGGTGAGGATCAGGAAGCCGAGACCGGACGCCTTGAGGGCCTCGATGAACTCCTGCGCCCCCGGGATCGGCACCTCCTCGTGGACCAGGACGCCGTCCATGTCGATCAGCCAGGTCTCCACGGGACGTTGCTCGCTCATGGTCTCAGTCTTGCGGATCCGGCGACCGATGAGTTTCCGGTGTCACCCGGGTCCGTATCGGCGATAACCTGAAGTGAAGGCGCGGTCCCGCGCCCAACCCCCGGTTCCGGTGCTCACGCCACCGGCGGAGCGGGGGCAAAGGGGGCTTCAGCCCTCGGGACGCCGGTCAGTGTTGTCCCTTCCGGCGGGACGCCGTGGGCGTGAGCGGCGGCGGCACCCGCCTCGAGAGGAACACGGCATGACCAGGCAACGATCCTTCAAGCGGCTGGTGCGCAGCCGCATGCAGAAGACGGGCGAGAGCTACACCGCGGCGCGAGCCGTGCTGCTGGCCGCCGAGGAACCGCCCGAGGACGGCGGGACCGCATGGTTCGCCACCTCCGACGACCGGATCCGCGAGCGGACCGGCCGCGGCTGGGAGGAGTGGTTCGACCTCCTGGACCAGTGGGGAGCGCCCGAGATGTCGCACCGTGACATCGCCCGCAAGGTCGCCGCGGAGCTGGGCATCGACCCGCTGGCGTGGAACGCCCAGGCGATCACCGCCAGCTACGAGCGGACCAGGCGCGGCAAGCAGGTCGGCGAGCATGACGACGGGTTCACCGTGAACGCGTCCCGGACCGTCGGAGCGCCCGTCGGACTGGTGTTCGGGGCCTTCACCGACGAGGCGACGCGCGCGTCGTGGCTCCCGGACGTGCCACTGCGTCCGCGCACGGCCACAGCACCGAAGCGGGCGCACTTCGACTGGGGCGACGACGGCAGCCGCGTCCACGTGTCGTTCGACGCCAGGGACGACGGACGGACGACGGTCAGCGTCCAGCACGCGCGGCTGGCCGACGCCGCCGTCGCCGAGACGACCAAGCTCGCCTGGCGGGAGCGGCTGCTCGCGCTCAAGGCGTACGCCGAGGGGAGGGGGACCGATGCCTGACCTCGACGTGCTCGCGGTGCTGGTGGCCGGCGTCCTGACGCTTCTGATCGGCGCCGTCTACTACGGCGTGCTCGGCGGGCTACTGGCGACGCCCGGCCCGGCCCGCCCGGGCTGGCAGGTGCCGGTGGTCGAGCTGGCCCGCGGTCTGGTCCTGTCGGCGGTGCTCGCGGGGCTCGCGGCGTACGCCGGCGTCGGCAGCGCGTCCGGTGGGCTCGTCCTCGGGCTGGTCCTCTGGGTCGGCTTCCCGGCGGTGCTCTGGACGGGCGCGATGTTCCACGAGCGGGTGCCGTGGCGGCAGGCGGTGATCCATGCCGGCGACTGGCTGGTGAAGCTGCTGGTCGTCGGGGTTGTCGTCAGCGTCTGGCCGTGAGTCAGCCGAGGTCCATCGTGTAGGTCACCGCCGTCCCCTCGAGGACCACCGTGCCGTCCCCGCGGATCACCGAGGTCTTCAGGGTCGTGATCGGCTTGTCCTCGCGGGCGGCGGTGACCTCGACCCGGCCGGTGATCGTGTCGCCGGGTCGCACCGGCGCCTTGAAGTCCCAGGTGACGTTGAGGAAAACGGTCCCCGGCCCGGGCAGCTTCTCGGCGACCACAGCGTTGAGGATCGCGCTGGTGACCCCGCCCTGGACGACGATCTCACCGAAGCGTGACGCGGCCGCGGCCTCCTCGTCGTAGTGCAGCGGGTTGCGGTCGCCGCTGATCTCGGTGAACCGTGCGATGTCCTCGGTCGTCACCTCGCGGGTGAGCTCGGCCGTGTCACCGACACTCGCGATGGGTCCGGTCATGGGTCGACTCCTTCCTGGTCATCTGACCATCCTTGACGCGCCGGCCGTCAGCGGCCAGTCGGGACCGAGGTGAAGGTGCCGCTCGCCACGATCGGCTCGGCAGCTCCGGGCACGCCGTACTCCACGAGCAGGAGGGCGAGGTCATCGTCCATCCGTGGGGCAGCGGAGTGCAGCCTGGCCAGCACGGCCGGGAGGGCGTCGTCGAAGTCGCCGTCGCCGACCCCACTGGCGAGCTCGTTCACGTCGAGGAAGTTGCCGTCGCGGCCACGGGCCTCGGCGAGGCCGTCGGTGAAGAACAGGAGGCGGTCGCCCGGGGCCAGCTGCAGGCGGAGCGGGGTCGGCGCGTCGGTGTCGAAGGCCAGGCCGAGCGGACCGCCCGGCTCGGGCATGTCGAGCGTCTTGAGAGTGGAGGCGTGTGTCAGCACGGGCGCGGGGTGTCCGTAGCTCACCAGCTCGGCACGGCCGGCGTCGTCGATCGACGCGAACAGGGCGGTCACGAAGTCCTCATCGCCCAGGTGCGGCTTGAGACGTTGGTGGCAGTGGGCGGCCACCTCGTTGAGGGTGCCCGAGTGGTTGGCCGACTCGCGGAAGAGGGCGAGCACCATGGCCGCGGTCTTGACGGCGCCCAGGCCCTTCCCGCGGACGTCGCCGACGAGCAGCCGGGTCGCCGACCCGCTCGACACCACGGCGAACAGGTCTCCGCCGATCAGGGCCTCACGGCTGGCCGACTCGTACGCCGAGGCGAGGCGCAGCGCCCCGGACGTCGGCGGGACAGGCGTGAGCACTGCGTCCTGCGCGACGCGAGCCACCCGGGTCAGGTCCTGGATCCGGCGCTCCCGCACCTCGCGCAGGTGGGCCACGGCCGGTGCCATGCCGGCCGCCACCAGCAGCACCATGATCCGGATGAGGTTGGACAGCAGGTCCTGCTCGTTGATCGAGACGAGGAACAGGCCCGAGCCGAGCGCGAACGCGCTGACGACCGCCGTGCGTCGGGTGGAGCAGGTCGCGCTGGCGAGGAAGGGAGCGATCGCGCAGGAGGCAGCGATGCTGCTCTCCGGGGTGGCAAGGTCGGCCACCAGAATGAAGGCGACGGCCAGGAGCGAGCCGATGAACCAGCCCTCGCGGCGCAGCATCTCCTCCATCCGCCCAGTCTCGGGCATAACGTCCGAACGCGCGATCGAGCACGGCTTCTCAGGCACCCGCTGCCCGGTCATCGACGAAGCAGAAGCACCCTAGGCACTGTCGGCCGCGGGCGCTGCGGACGGCAGAGTCGTCGTCCGGTCGAGTACGGCGCCGAGCCGGTCGTGGAGATCGCTGTCGAGATTTCCGTCGCGACGCAGTGCCTGGAACAACGTGCCCGGGTGCTCGTCGTACCGGCCCCAGAACGGCGTCTTGTCTGCCGACTTGAGCAGCTCGAGCAGCCGGTGGATCGCGTCGTGGTCGGACCCGAGACCACGTGGCGTGTGACGGTGGTGCTCCGGCAGCGGGCTGACGAGCACCCCCGCCTCCTCCAGGAGCTCGACGTTGTCAGCAGTCGTGGCTTCGTAGAGCCGGAGCAGCAGGCGGTGCTGGTGTGCCTCGTCCGTCGACGAGTTCTCGAGGATGGCCACCGCCGCCCGTCGCAGGCGCTCGCGAGGGCCGCGGAACTTGGCTCCGCGCACGGTCGCGTTGGTGCTCCACTTCCGGATGAACTCGTCGCTCGACCAGCAGTCGTAGTGCAGCACGTTCCAGTCCGGGGACGAGAGCAGCGGCACCGTCGACTCGGTCCGGTCCCGCACCTGGTGCAGTCCGAGCCGCAGGTCGAGGGTCGGGTGGACCCCCGCCTTCCCGGTGGTGTAACCCCGGAAGTAGTGGCCGAGCTTCGGTTTGTCGATCACTCCCAGGAGCGTCAGCAGCGCGAGCTCGTCACGGGTCGGGAGGCGCTTGAACTGACCGGTGGGGGGCTCGACCCGGTCGATGCGACGACGCGTCGTCCGGGCGCGGCTGACGACCTCCCGGACCGAGAGCAGGACCGCCGGGTGCTCGCTCGGATCGGTGGCCAGGAGCCGATCCCGCTCGATGTCGAGGCACTCGTCGCCGTCGATCGAGAACAACCACCGCACCCGTTCGAAGGGCGCCAGCAACGCGTTCGCCAGGTTGGCGTTGGTCAGCTGGCGGCCGTTCAGCCGGGGCGGGCGGTCGCCCTGCCAGTACTTCGCCCCCGTGCGCACGACGGTCACCTCGTCGACCTGCTCGAGGAAGTCGCGCACGTCGGGGGCGCTGGCGTCGAGGAAGACGAACATGTGGTCGACGCCCGCCGCGAGGTTGCGGGCGACGAAGTTCTTCACGTTCGGGAGCGAGTCCCAGAGGGTCGTGACCGTACAGACGAGGCCGTCCTCGGGAGGAGGGACGGCCTGGTGGGTCATGCCCGCACCCGCAAAAACATGGGGACAACATACGGGAGCCCCACCGCAGATCGGGGAGCCGGGCACGGGTCCGGGGGCTTCCGCATTCACTAGAACGTGTTCTAGATTGACGCCATGACCAGCCCGACCGAAGTGCGCAGGCCGCTCCGCGTCGTCGTGTGGTCGACCGGCACGGTCGGTCGGCACGCGATCGCGGGTATCGACTCCCATCCCGACCTCGAGCTGATCGGGGTCTGGGTCTCCAACCCGGACAAGGACGGCAAGGACGCCGGGCAGCTCGCCGAGCTCGGCCGCGACCTCGGGATCACCGCCAGCACGGACCGGGACGCCCTGATCGCGCTCGCGCCGGACGCCATCGTCCACACCGCGATGGCCGACGACCGGGTCTTTGACTGCATCGAGGACCTGTTCGGCTTCGTCGAGGCCGGCGTCAACGTCGTCTCCAGCGGGCCGGTGCTGCTGCAGTGGCCGGAGAAGATCCTCCCGGACGAGATGCTCGACCGCCTGACCGCCGCCGGCACGCGCACGGGCGCCAGCCTGCACGTCAACGGGATCGACCCCGGCTTCGCCAACGACGTGCTGCCGCTGTCGCTGACCAGCCTCTCGCAGCGGATCGACGAGGTCAGGGTGCAGGAGCTCGCCGACTACTCGACGTACTACCAGCCGGTCGTGATGAGAGAGATCTTCGGGTTCGGCAAGCCGCTGGAGGAGAAGCCGATGCTCTGGGAGCCCGGCATCCTGACCATGGCGTGGGGCAGCGTGGTCCGGCAGCTCGCAGCCGGTCTCGGGCTCACGCTGGACGAGCCGCTCACCGAGGAGGTCGACCGGCGGCCCGCCGACCGCGACCTCGACACCGCATCGGTGAAGATCGACAAGGGCACGATGGGCGCCGTCCGGTTCCAGGTGATCGGCAAGGTCGACGGCGTCCCGCGGGTGGTGCTGGAGCACGTGACTCGCACCGCCGAGGACCAGATGCCCGAGTGGCCGAAGCCGTCCAGCGGCGGCGGCTGCTACCGCGTCGTCGTGACCGGCGAACCGATGATGGACCTCGAGCTCCGCCACCACGGCGAGCACGGAGACCACAACGTCTCCGGGATGATCGTCACCGCGCAGCGGCTGGTGAACGCGGTGCCGGCGGTCGTCGCAGCACCCGGCGGGCTGGTCACCGCGCTCGACCTGCCGCTCGTCACCGGCCGGGGACTGGTGGCTCGGTGAAGATCCTCGAACGCTTCGCGCTCACCGACCAGGTCGCCGTCGTCACCGGCGCCGGCCGCGGGATCGGCGCCGCGACCGCTGTCGCCTTCGCCGAGGCCGGGGCCGACGTGGTCATCTCGTCGCGCACTGCCCATCAGCTCGAGAAGGTCGCCGAGAAGGTCCGCGAGACCGGCCGGCGCGCGCTCGTCGTCCCGGCCGACCTCAGCGACGTCTCCGCGGTCGCCGGCCTGGCGCACGCGGCGTACGACGAGTACGGGCGGCTGGACACGATCGTCAACAACGTCGGCGGCACCATCCCGAACGCCTTCCTGGACACCGATGTGGCCTACCTCGAGGAGTCGTTCCACTTCAACGTCAGCACCGCGCACGCGCTGAGCCTGGCCGCCGTACCCCTGATGCTGAAGGGCCCCGACGACGCGCAGAAGTCGATCCTCAACATCAGCTCGATGATGGGCCGCGCCTCCGGGCGCGGCTACCTCGCCTACGGCACGGCCAAGGCGGCGCTGGCCCACTGGGCCCGGCTGGCCGCTCGCGACCTGGCGCCGCGGATCCGGGTCAACGGCATCTTCGTCGGCTCGGTGATGACCAGCGCGCTGGAGTTCGTGGCCGGCGTGCCGGAGATGATGCAGCAGATGGAGGACAAGACCCCGCTGGGCCGGGTCGGCGAGGCCGAGGACATCGCGGCGGCCGCGGTCTACCTGAGCTCGAAGGCCGGGCAGTACGTCACCGGCAAGATGCTCGAGGTCGACGGCGGGATCCAGGAGCCCAACCTCGACCTGAACCTCCCGGACGTGACGCCGTAGCGATCAGTCCAGGACCATCCAGCGACGACCGTCGATCAGCTCCCGGACCACGTCGAGGTGACCGGCATGCGTGGCGGTCTCGGTGATCACGTGCAGGATCACGTGCCGCAGGCTGTGCATCCGCCAGTCGGGGAAGAAGTCGGGCCAGAAGGCGGGTACGGCGTCGAGCGGCGTCTCCTCGATGAGGGCGTCGGCGAGCTCGGTCTCGTGGCGGTAGAGCGCGAGGATCTCCTCAGCGGGCTCGTCCGGTCCGACGGCCCACGCACTCTCGGGCGCGTCCAGCTCGTCGAGCACGGCCTGCTCGCCGGCGACCACGCCACGGAACCAGAACCGCTCGTCGTCCAGCGCGAGGTGCCGGACCAGTCCGAGGCACGACCACCCCGACGGAAGGACCCCGCGGTGCAGCGCCTCCTCGGGCAGGCCCTCGAGGATCCCGAGCACGTGGTGACGCTGTGCGCGGAGCTGGGCGAGCAGCAGGTCCTTCTCGGTGGGGGTGTCGGTGGCTGGCATCGGCTCTCCTGGTTCTGCCCTGGCACCGACACCCTAGGCTCCAGCAGGTGAGCCCGACCGACACCGCACACTCCGTCTCGCCCGACTCGGGTCAGCACTGGACCGAGCCGGGTGCGTGGCCGGTCGCCGACGGCGTACACCGGATCCCGCTGCCGCTGCCGATGGACGGCCTGAAGGCGGTCAACGTCTACGCGATCGAGACCGAGCACGGGCTCACCCTCGTCGACGGCGGGTGGGCGATCGAGGAGGGTCGCAGCCTGCTGGAGAAGTCGCTGCGCGACATCGGGTTCGGGCTGCCGGACATCACCCGCTTCCTGGTCACCCACGTGCACCGGGACCACTACACGCTGGCCTCGGTGATCGGGCGCGAGTTCGGCGCCCACGTCAGCCTCGGCAGTCGGGGACAAGCCCACGCTGGACCTGATGCACGACACCGAGGAGGCCACCGAGGACCCGACTCTCGTGACGCTCCGCTCGGCCGGTGCGGTGCGGATCGCCGACGAGTGGCGGAAGTTCTCCGACGGCCGGCTCCCCGACCTGTCCATGTGGGGCTACCCGGACACCTGGCTCGACGGCGACCACGCGATCGAGGTCGGCAGCCGCACCCTCGACGCCGTCCACACGCCCGGCCACACGCAGGGCCACTTCGTCTTCGCCGACCGTCCCGCGGGGCTGCTCTTCGCCGGCGACCACGTGCTGCCGACCATCACGCCGTCGATCGGGTTCGAGCCGGTGCCGGTCGAGCAGCCGCTGCGTGACTTCCTCGGCTCGCTCACGAAGGTGCGTGGCCTGCCCGACCTGCGGCTGCTGCCCGCGCACGGCCCGGTGGCGCCGTCGTCGCACGCCCGGGTCGACCAGCTGCTCGCGTTCCACGAGGTGCGTCTTGCAGCTCTGCCTGGACGCGCTCGCGGCCGGCCCCGCCACGGCGTACGACGTCGCGCGGGAGCTGCCCTGGACCCGGCACGAGCACCGGCTCGACGACCTCGACGTCTTCAACGCGGCGCTGGCCAGCATGGAGACCAAGGCCCACCTCGAGCTGCTGGTGGCGCGCGGGCTGGCGACTCGCGAGGTGACCGAGGAGGGCGTGGTCGTGTTCGCGCTGGCCACCCGCGACTGACCACGGGTTTCTTGCTCTTCCCACGGGGAGTTGTCCGTGGGAAGAGCCAAATTCACTGGTTAACCAGTGAAATTGGCACGCCGCATCGGCACATGCGGGATCCCGTCCTCGAGGAACTCCGGGCCGGAGACCTCGAAGCCGAGGCTCACGTACCAGCCGGCCAGTGGGGTCTGGGCGTCGAGGACGACGTCGCGGTCCGGGCACACGTCCAGGGCGGCCTGCATCAGCGGGTCGGCCAGTCCGCGTCCTCGGGCCTCGGAGCGCGAGCACGACGCGGCCGATCCGCCAGACGTCCCCGTCGTCGAGGACCCGCGCGTAGCCGAGGAGCACCTCGTCGTCGCGCAGCAGCACGTGCCGGGTCCCGGGCTCGAGGTCGCGCCCGTCGAGGTCGGGGTACGGGCACGCCTGCTCGACCACGAACACCGCCTGCCGCAGCCGCCACACGTCGTACGCCGCGCGGGCGTCGAGGGTGTCGAACGGCTCGGCGCTGATGATCATGCGAGGAACCCCAGGGTCTGGTGCCAGGCCTTCCGCGCCTCGGGGATGAACGGCAGCATCGCGAACACGTGGATCAGGTCGGGCACCTCCACGTAGGTCAGCTCCCAGCCGGCCTCGCCCGCGCGCCGCGCCAGCAGGCGGCAGCCGGGGACCAGGGTGTCGCGGGTCCCGCAGAACATCAGCGCCGGTGGGAGACCGGAGAGATCGGCCAGGGCCGGGCTGACCTCGGGCCGGTCGAGATCCTCGGACCGAACCGGCCCACCACTCGGCGTACGCATGGAGCTTGCCGATGAACAGCCACGGGATCGGCGGCCGACGACCTCGGCAGTGTCGGGCGTG
This sequence comes from uncultured Actinomycetota bacterium, assembly GCA_963788445.1. Classification (GTDB taxonomy): domain Bacteria; phylum Actinomycetota; class Actinomycetes; order Propionibacteriales; family Nocardioidaceae; genus Nocardioides. Next base: position 249,485 of record CAWBGN010000013.1, on the reverse strand, counting down.
CTCGTCGTCAGGTCGACCCACGGCGCGTGCAGCAGCAGGTGGGTGGCCTGCGGCGCCGCCGCGGTCGCGGAGCGCGAGCGCCAGGGCGAGGGCGTAGCCGCCGCCCGCCGAGTCGCCGACGAAGACCAGCCCGCCGGGCTCCTTGGCCCAGCGCTCCGCCAGGTCGGTCATCGGGTCGAACGAGTCGCGCCAGGTGTGCTCCGGAGCCAGCGGGTAGTCCGGCAGCACCACCCGCGCGTCCAGCGCGAGCGCCAGCCGGGCGGCGTACCGGACGTGGAACGGGTCGATCGGCGCCATGTAGCCGCCGCCGTGGGCGAAGAACAGGGTCCGGGTCGGCTCGATGTGCCGCGGCGTCAGCACGTACGTCGGGAAGCCGCCGGTCTCCTCCTCGACGACCGAGAACCGCTTGTCGAAGCGCGGCACCAGCCGCGTCGGCAGGGACCGGTCCAGCCCGGCGTGCCAGCGCTCGATCCGGGCCCGCTCGGTCTCGACGTCGTCGAGGTCGCGGGACTTGCGGACCCGCGGGACCGCCCAGGCCAGGAACTCGTGCCGAAGGCTCGGTGACATGCCAGAACTCTAGGGCTGTCACAAACGGCGGCCGGCCGGTGTCTCGTGGGCAGCCAACAAAAGTGCAGACCCACATGCAGGAGGAGACATGCCCAGCAAGTTCCGCGTCCCCAAGGCGGAGATCACCGGCGTCTACGGCAAGGTGATGAAGGCCTACGCCCGACGGACGTACGGCGAGATCCCCGACAACCTCTACGTCCTCTGGCACAACCGGCAGGCGCTGAAGAGCGTGTTCAAGCTCGAGCAGTCGTTCGCGAAGTGCGACGCCCTCGACCCGCTCCTCAAGACCTACGCGCAGCTGGCCTCCGCCGGCGTGATCGGCTGCAGCTGGTGCCTGGACTTCGGCTACTACCTGGCCCACAACGACGGGCTGGACGAGGCGAAGGTGCGCGAGGTGCCCCGCTGGCGCGAGTCCGACCTCTTCGACGACACCGAGCGTGCCGTCCTGGAGTACGCCGAGGCGATGAGTACCACCCCGCTGGGCGTCACGGACGAGATGGTTGCCCGGCTGAACAAGCTGCTCGGCCACGCCGCCGTCGTCGAGCTGACCATGATGGTCGCCATCGAGAACGAACGTTCCCGCTTCAACGCGGCGATGGGCCTGGAGAGCCAGGGCTACTCCGACGTGTGCGAGCTGCCGCTCGCCCAGCCGAGTCGGTCGGGCGCCGTACGCTCCGAGGCATGAACGGCCCGGCCAGCGCGACGGACGTCTTCGTCGCCCACCGCAACCTGCTCTTCACGGTCGCCTACGAGATGCTCGGCTCGGCCGCCGATGCCGAGGACGTGCTCCAGGAGACCTGGCTGCGGTGGGCCGAGGTCGACCGGGCCGAGGTGCGCGACGAGCGCGCCTACCTGGTCCGGATCACCACCCGTCTCTCGCTGAACCGGATGCGCACCATGGCTCGACGCCGCGAGTCGTACGTCGGGCCGTGGCTGCCGGAGCCGCTGCTCACCACGCCCGACGTGGCCGAGGACGTCGAGCTCGCGGACAGCCTGTCGATGGCGATGCTGCTGGTGCTGGAGACCCTGAACCCCACCGAGCGCGCGGTGTTCGTGCTCCGCGAGGTCTTCGACTTCGGGTACGACGAGATCGCCGCCGCCGTCGACAAGTCGCCGGCCGCGGTCCGGCAGATCGCGCACCGGGCACGCAACCACGTCGACGAACGCCAGCCGCGCTCCGACGTCACGCCGGGCCAGCGCGAGGAGGTGACCGCCCGGTTCCTCGAGGCCACGGTGACCGGGAACGTGCAGACCCTGCTCGACGTACTGGCTCCGGACGTCGTCCTGATCACCGACGGCGGCGGCGCCAAGCAGGCGGCCCTGCGCCCGATCCTCGGCAGCGACAAGGTGAGCCGCTGGCTGTCCGCCGTGCGGCCCGAGGGCATGGACACCGACCTCGTCGTCGTCAACGGCGCCACGGCGATCCGGGTCGTCATCGACGGCGAGCTCGACAGCGTCGGCACGCTCCTGGTGCAGGACGGCCTGGTGACGGGCATCTACTGGGTGCGCAACCCGGCCAAGCTGGCGCGGATGGACGCGGTGACCGCCCTGACGAGGTGACGACATAGAGTGGACGAAACGACAGGGGAGCACGCGCAGGCGTGCTGAGAGTGCGGATCCACCGCAGACCCTCCGAACCTGATCCGGTTAGCACCGGCGATAGGGAGTCAGCGTGAAGTCCATCGTCGCCTCGAGGCGCGCGCTCGCGCTCGCCGTCACCTCGTCCCTCCTCGCCCTGGCCGGGTGCAGCCTGGCCGGCGGCGACTCCGCCAGCGAGTCCGACGCCGCGGCCGACGACACCGTCGTCCTCGTCACCCACGGGAACTTCGCCCTGCCCAAGCAGCTGGTCCGCGCGTTCGAGGAGGAGTCCGGCTACCACCTCGAGGTCCGGGCCTCCGGCGACGCCGGCGCGCTGACCACCAAGCTGGTGCTCACCGCGGACAACCCGACCGGCGACGTGGCCTTCGGCGTCGACAACACCTTCGCCTCGCGCGCGCTCGACGAGGGCGTCTTCGCCGACGTCGGACACGAGGCTGCCGGACGGTGCCGAGCGGTACGCCCTCGACGGCGACGGCGCCGACCGGATGGTGCCGGTCGACGTCGGCGACGTCTGCGTCAACGTCGACGACACCTGGTTCGCCGACCACGACCTCGAGCCGCCGGCCACCCTCGAGGACCTCACGGACCCGGCGTACGACGACCTCTTCGTCACGTCCTCGGCCCTCACCAGCTCGCCCGGCATGGCGTTCCTGCTCAGCACGATCGCGGAGTACGGCGACGACTGGCCCGACTACTGGCAGCGGCTGCTCGACAACGGGACGCTCGTCGTCGACGGCTGGGACGACGCCTACTACGGCGAGTTCACCCAGGGCGGCGCGGGCGGCACCCGGCCGATCGTGCTGTCCTACGACTCCTCGCCGGCGTTCACCGTCCCGAAGGGCACGGACGAGTCCACGACCAGCGCCCTGCTCGACACCTGCTTCCAGCAGGTCGAGTACGCCGGGGTGCTCGCCGGCGCGGACAACCCCGACGGCGGCCAGGCGCTGCTCGACTTCCTGCTCTCCGACGAGGTGCAGGCCGCGCTGCCCGAGAGCATGTACGTCTTCCCGGTCGTCGACGGCGTCGAGCTGCCCGCCGACTGGGCGAAGTACGCCGCGCGGCCGACGTCGCCGTACGAGGTGGATCCCGGCCGACATCGCCGCCAACCGCGACGTCTGGCTCGAGGAGTGGCGGGACCTCACCACCCAGTGACGCACTCGATGAAAGGGCGCCTGCTCACCCTGGCCGCGCTGGCACTGGTGCCGGTCGCGGTGCTCGGCGTGTTCTTCGTGCTGCCGGTCGTCGGCATGGTGTCGCAGGGGTTCTGGCCCGACGGCACCTTCGACCCCGCCGGTGTCGCCGAGGTGCTGGGCCGGCCGCGGGTGCACCGGGTGCTGTGGTTCACGCTGTGGTCCGCCTCCGCCGGTACGGCGCTCTCGGTCGTGCTCGGCCTGCCGGCGGCGTACGTCCTGCACCGGCTGGACCTGCCCGGGCCGGCGCGTGGTGCGGGCGCTGCTGCTGGTGCCCGTTCGTGCTGCCGACCGTGGTCGTCGGCGTGGCGTTCCGGCAGCTGCTCCGGGACGGCGGGCCGCTCGGGCTTCCTGGGCCTCGACCAGACCGCCGCGGCCGTCGTCGCCGGCCTGGTGTTCTTCAACGTGGCCGTCGTGATCCGCGCGGTCGGCGCGTCGTGGGAGTCCCTCGACCCGCGCCCGGCGCAGGCCGCCGCGACGCTCGGCGCGACGCCGTGGCAGGTGCTGCGCACGGTGACCCTGCCCGCCCTGCGGCCCGCGATCGTGGCCTCGGCCAGCGTGGTCTTCCTGTTCTGCGCCACCGCCTTCGGCATCGTGCTCACCCTCGGCGGCGTCCGGAACGCCACCGTGGAGACCGAGATCTACCTGCTGACCACGAACGTGTTCGACCTCCAGGCCGCCGCCGCGCTGTCGGTGCTGCAGCTGGTGGTCGTGGTCGGCGCTGCTGCTGGTCGCGCAGCGGCTCCGGGCGGTCCCGGACCCCAGCGTCTCCCGGTCCCTGGCCGGCCCGCGCCGGCCCGGTCGCGGCGACCTGCCGGCGCTGGTGCTGACCGCGCTCGTGCTGGCCTACGTGGCGGTGCCGATCGTCACCCTCGTCCTCGGATCGCTGCACGTCGACGGCGCCTGGAGCCTCGCGAACTACCGCGCCCTCACCACGAGCGGCCAGGAGCAGGCGCTGCTGGTGCCGGTGACCGACGCCCTGGTCGTCTCGCTGCGGACCGCCGTCGACGCCACCTGGATGTCGCTGTCGATGGGGCTGCTGGTCGCCGTCGTCGTGACCCGCCGGTCCCGGTCCCGCGCCGAGCGCCGGATCCGCGGCGGGCTCGACGCCCTCTTCATGCTGCCGCTGGGGGTCTCCGCGGTCACCCTCGGCTTCGGCTTCCTGATCACCCTCGACCAGCCGCCGCTCGACCTGCGCGACTCGCCGCTGCTGGTGCCGATCGCGCAGGCGCTGGTGGCGCTGCCGCTCGTGGTGCGCACGATCGTGCCGGTGCTGTCCGGCATCGACGACCGGCAGCGCCAGGCCGCGGCCTCGCTCGGCGCCTCGCCGTTGCGGGCGATGCTCACCGTCGACCTGCCGGTGGTCTGGAAGCCGCTGCTGGCGGCGAGCGGGTTCGCCTTCGCCGTCTCGCTCGGGGAGTTCGGCGCCACGTCCTTCCTGGCCCGCGACGACGCGCCCACCCTGCCGGTGGTGATCTTCCGGCTGCTCGGTCACCCGGGCGACCTCAACTACGGCATGGCGCTGGCCGCGTCCGTCGTGCTCGCCGCGACGACCGCCCTCGTCGATGCTCGCGGTCGAACGGCTTCGCGTCCCGTCCCTGGGGGCGATCTGATGCTCGGTCTCCGCGACGTCTCCGTCAGCTACGACGGCAAGCCCGCCGTCGTCGACGTCTCGCTCGACCTCGCCGACGGCCAGGTGCTCGCCGTCCTCGGCCCGTCCGGCTGCGGCAAGTCCACGCTGCTCCGTGCGGTCGCCGGGCTGGAGCCGGTGACCACGGGCAGCGTCTCGTGGGACGGGGCCGACCTCGCCGGCGTACCCACCCACAAGCGGGGGTTCGCGCTGATGTTCCAGGACGGGCAGCTGTTCGCGCACCTCACGGTCGCCCGCAACGTCGGCTACGCGCTGCGGCTGCGGCGCGAGCGCGGACATCGACACCCGGGTGGACGAGCTGCTCGCGCTCGTCGGCCTCCAGGGGTACGGCGACCGGCTGCCCGGCACCCTGTCCGGTGGCGAGCGGCAACGGGTGGCACTGGCCCGGTCGCTGGCGGTGCAGCCCCGGCTGCTCCTGCTGGACGAGCCGCTGTCCGCCCTCGACGCCGGCCTGCGCAAGCGGCTGGCAGCCGAGCTGCGCGGCATCCTCCGCGCGGCCGGCACCACCGCCCTGATGGTCACCCACGACCACGAGGAGGCGTTCACGGTCGCCGACCGGATCGCGGTGATGCGGGACGGTCGGGTCGTGCAGCAGGGGCCGATCGACGACGTCTGGCGGCGGCCCGTCGACCCGGACACGGCGCTCTTCCTCGGCTACGCCGCGTGTGCTCGACGGTCAGGCGGCGGCGCACCTGCTCGCCGCGGCCGGGCTCGAAGCCGCCTCGGCGGTGGCGATCCGCCGGTCCGCCCTGGTGGTCAAGCCGGACGGAGCGCTGCAGCGGGACGGTCCGGTCCTCGCGGATCACGCCGGAGCAGGTGCGGCTCGAGGTCGACGTGGACGGCGTCGGGAGCATGGACGCCGTCGCGCCACTCGACGTACACCCCGGGCCGGGCGACGTGGTGCGGCTCACTGTCGACGCCACCCGGCTTGCGGCCGTCGGCGGGGCCTGACAGCCGTTCCCTACACTTGGCTCTCGTGTATCGCCGCGCCTACGTCCTGCTCATCGGGACGGCGTTTGTCATGGGCTTCCTGGCGGTGCTCGCGGCGGTCGTGCTCGACAAGAAGCTCGCCGATCCCGAGGGCTTCCTCGGGCCGTCCTGGCTGAGGCTGCCGATGCTGGTGTTCGGCGCGTTCCTGCTGGACATCCTGCCGCGGCTCATCTGGTACTCCCGGATGGACCCGCGCAAGTGGCGGTCGATCGTGACCGAGCGGGTGCGCACGCACTGGACCCGCGAGCGGCTGACCCTGGTCGTGATGGGGCTGGTCTGCTTCTACATCGTCTACGTCAGCTACCGGAACCTGAAGTCGTTCCTGCCGTTCGTGATGGGCGACGTGAAGTACGACCGCGAGCTGCACCTGATCGACATCGCCCTGTTCCTGGGCCACGAGCCCGGCAACGTGCTGCAGACGATGCTCGGCACCAACATCTCCGCGCACTTCCTGTCGCTGATCTACCTGTGGTTCCTGCCGCTGGTCCCGCTCGCGCTGACGGCGTGGCTGATCTGGTCGCGCAACATCTCCTTCGGGTACTGGTTCGCGACCTCGCAGTGCATCGCCTGGACGCTCGGCACCGCGTCGTACTACGCGCTGCCGACGCTCGGCCCGGGCTTCGAGTACCCCGCGCCGTACTTCGACCTGGCCAAGACCCCGGCGGCCAGCCTGATGGACTCCCTGGCGTATCAACGGCAGGGCGTGATCATCGGGGGCAGTCGAGGGCGCGGTCCAGTCGGTCGCCGGCTTCGCCAGCCTGCACTGCGCGATCACGCTGCTGGTGGCGCTGATGGTGCAGTACACGATCCGCTCCCGGGTCCTGCACTGGATCTTCTGGGCCAACTTCGTGATCACGATCGTCGCCACGCTCTACTTCGGCTGGCACTACGTCGCCGACGACGTCGCCGGCATCCTGATCGCGCTCATCTCCTTCTACGTCGGCGGCGTCGCCACCGGCCAGAAGTTCGAGAGACACGGACTGTCGTCCCACCCGACGACCACCACGTCCGCCGTCCCCATCGACGCCGACTGAGCCCCCGTGCTGGCGGCGCGTTTCGACGAGCCAAGAATTACATCCTTGTAGTTCGTCAAGTCGACACGCCGGTAACGCGTGGGAAAATTGGGAAAAGTGTTTCCTTTGTGACTGGAGCGCACTAGCGTGCTTCGAGTGCCTCGAGCGATGGGGAAGTCGCTCGAGGCACATCCACGAATCACGAGGAGACGTTCCGTTGCGAGCCCGAGCACTGGGGATAGCCGCCGCCATCGCGTTGACGTTGGTCGCCGGTAGCGCCACCGCCGACGACACCACCGTTCCGTCCCGTCAGGACGTGACGGAGGCGAAGGCCGCGGCCCGCGACAAGGAACGCGACGTCGCCGCCGTGCAGGCCGACCTGGTCGCTTGCCAACCAGCGGCTCCAGGAGTCCTCGGTGCGGGCCGCGCAGGCCGCCGAGGCGTGGAACGGCGCGCGGTACGAGCTCCAGCAGGCCCGCCAGGAGGCGGCCGCGGCGGAGCGGCGGTCCGGGATCGCCCAGGCCGACGTGGACCGCCAGCGCGACGCGTACGCCGACGCGATCGCCACGTCGTACCAGCTCTCGCCCGGGCCTGAGCGGGTTCGGCGCCATGGCCCAGGCCGACGGCATCGAGGACGTCATCGACAAGGCGACGACCATGCAGAACGCCGAGTCCGCGATGGACGGGAACTACGACCAGTTCCGCGCTTCCTCGACCCTCGCCGACGTGGCGACCGCGCAGGCCCAGGCCGCCCGCGAGAAGGCGATGGACCTCCAGGTCAAGGCCCGCGAGGCCCGCGACGCCGCGCGTGCCGCGGAGGCAGCAGCCGCCGAACGAGGCCGCCTCGATCACGGCCCAGAAGGACGAGCTGATCGCCGAGATGGCGCGGCTCCAGGACATCAGCGTGCAGCTCGCCGAGCGCCGCCAGTCGGCCCTCGAGGCGGCAGCCGCAGCGGCTGCAGCGGCGGCCGCCGAGGCGGAGGCCCAGGAGCAGGCCGAGCAGGCCGCCCAGGAGGCCGCCGCCCAGCAGGCCGAGCAGCAGGAACAGCAGCAGAACGACCAGCAGCAGGACGACCCCGAGCCGCAGGACGATCCCGAGCCGCAGGACGACCCCGAGCCGCAGGACGACCCGCCGCCGAGCACTCCCAGCCCGCCCGCCCCGTCGGGCGGCGTCGGCGCGGCGATCGGCTTCGCCCGGGCCCAGATCGGCGAGCCCTACCGCTGGGGCGCCGCCGGCCCGAGCTCCTGGGACTGCTCCGGCCTGACCATGGGTGCGTGGCAGGCCGGGGGCAGGTACCTCCCGCACTACTCCGTGGCGCAGTACGAACAGTCGACCCCGATCTCCCCCGGCTCGCTCCAGCCCGGCGACCTCGTCTTCTGGGGTTCGTCGAGCTCGCCGTCGTCGATCTACCACGTTGCGCTCTACGTCGGTGGTGGTCAGATGATCCACGCACCCGCGCACCGGTCGGCCGGTCACCCAGGAGTCGATGTACTACTGGATCCCGCCGAACTTCTACGCGCGCCCCTGACCGGACCAGCCGCGCGGCGGGCTTCGGACGGAAACGTCACGGCCACATACCAGGAGTAGGTTCTCCGCCATGGCCACCGACACCCTGTCGCCGACCGCCGAGACGCGGATGCGTACACCCAGCCCGAGATCGACGTCCCGGCGCTGACGGCGCTCCTCGACGGGAGGTACGCCGAGGTCCGCGAGCTGGTGCGCACCAACCTCGCCGAGGCGGCCGAGGTGCTGGTCGACGCCGAGACGATGTCGCGCGACGACTTCCGCGACCGGGTGCGCGACCTGGTCGTCGCGATGGCCGCGACCGGACAGACCGGCATGGGCTTCCCGGAGGAGTACGGCGGCGGGGGCGACATCGGCGCGTCCGTCGCGGCCTTCGAGACCCTCGCGTTCGGGGACCTGTCGGTGCTGGTGAAGGTCGGCGTCCAGTTCGGCCTGTTCGGCGGCGCGATCCTCCAGCTCGGGACCAAGCCGCACCACGACGCCTACATCGCCGACCTCGTCACCGGGAAGCTGATGGGCTGCTTCGCGATGACCGAGACCGGGCACGGCTCCAACGTCCAGGCCCTCGGCACCGTCGCGACGTACGACCCGGCGACCGAGGAGTTCGTGCTCACCACGCCCGACGACGCCTCGCGCAAGGACTACATCGGCAACGCTGCCCGGCACGCCGACGTCGCCGTGGTCTTCGCGCAGCTCGAGGTCGGCGGCACCTCCGAGGGCGTGCACGCGTTCGTGGTGCCGATCCGGGAGAAGGGCAAGCCGGCACCGGGAATCCGGATCGAGGACTGCGGCCGCAAGCTCGGGCTCAACGGCGTGGACAACGGCCGGATCTGGTTCGACGGCGTCCGGGTGCCGCGCGGCGCGCTGCTCAACCGGTTCGCCGACGTCACCGCGGAGGGGGCGTACCTGTCCCCGATCGAGAACCCGGACCGGCGCTTCTTCACCATGCTCGGCACGCTCGTCCAGGGCCGGGTGTGCGTCGGAGGCGCGGGCATCAACGCGGCCAAGGTCGCGCTCACCGTCGCCACCAGGTACGCCGACCGCCGGCGCCAGTTCAACGCGACGTCCGACGAGCACGAGGAGCTGCTGCTCGACTACGGCATGCACCAGCGCCGGCTGTTCCCGCTGATCGCCCGCACCTACGCCCTGCACTTCGCGCAGGAGGTCGTCGCGGGCCAGCTGCACGACGTCTTCTCCGGGATCACCGACGACGAGCACGTCCGCCGCGAGCTGGAGTCCCGTGCCGCCGGCACCAAGGTGGTCGGCACCTGGCACGCGACCACGACCATCCAGGAGTGCCGCGAGGCGTGCGGCGGCGCGGGCTACCTCTCCGAGAACCGCTTCGACGCGCTCAAGGCCGACACCGACGTGTTCACCACGTTCGAGGGCGACAACCACGTTCTGCTGCAGCTGGTGGCCAAGGGACTGCTGACCGACTACGCCAGCGACTTCGAGGACCTGGACCAGTTCGGGATGGTCCGGTTCGTGGCCGGCCTGGCGGTCGACACGGTCATCGAGAAGACCAACGTGCACAAGCTGATCGAGCGGATCCGCGACGTGCTCCCCGGCGGCGACGAGTGGGACCAGGAGGCCGGGCTGCTCGACCCGAACTACCAGCTGATGATGCTGCGCTTCCGCGAGGAGCACATGCTCGCCGGGGTCGCCCGGCGCCTCAAGCGCGGGATCGACAACAAGCTGAACCCGGGCGAGGTGTTCTCCCGGGTCCAGGACCACGTGATCGGTGCCGCCCGCGCCCACGTGGAGCGGCTGGTGCTCGAGGCGTTCGTGGCCAAGGTCCGACACGCTCGAGGACGGCGACCTCAAGGTCGCGCTCAACCTCCTGTGCGACCTGCACGCGCTCAGCACCATCGAGGCCGACCGGGCCTGGTTCATGGAGCACGGCCGGCTCACCAGCCAGCGGTCCAAGGCGATCACCCGCGAGATCAACGGCCTGTGCCGCAAGCTCCGCCCGCTCGCCGTCGACCTGGTCGACGCGTTCGGCGTACCCGAGGAGATGCTGCGGTCGCCGGAGCTGATCGGGTGAGCGTGCGGTGGGTCGCCGGCCTTCGGCGGCTGGACCGCGACCCGCTGTGGGCGAGCGTTCTACGCTGGACCGTCGAGCACCCGAGCGGACCGGCGGCATGATCGTGGCGGCGTCGGGATCGGCAGCGAGCCTGCGGCTGCTGTACGACGCGGCCGCCGAGATCGGCCGGCAGCCCGCCGGCGCCCGGATCCTCGACATCCCCTGCGGTGGCGGGGTCGCGCTGCGCGGCCTGCGGCCGGCGCAGGGCGTCGCGTACGTCGCGGCGGACATATCACCGTGGTGCTCGACCGGACCATGGAGGCCGCGGGAGGCCCGTGCTGGCCGCCAGGTCGATGCCGATGATCGTCGACGTCCAGGTGCTGGCCACGTTCGCTGGCGGTCCGGTTCGACCTGGCGGTCGGTCACCGGCCTGCACTGCTTCCCCGACCCGCGCTGCTGTCCCGAGATGGTGCGCGTGCCTGGTCCAGGCGTCGTCCTCACCGGCAGCGCGGTGCTTAACGACACCGGCGGCGCTGCGAGCCGATGCGACGAGCTGGCCGGGGCGATGCCCGTCGGCTCCGGTCTCACCTGCTGGCGACGTCGAGCTGGCTGGGAGCGGTCGGTACGTGCTCGCCGCGCTCGCGACGCGCTCGGCTACCTGCTCCGGCGTACCGCCTGAGCCGGACGGTCAGTGCGCGGAGGGGTTCTCCTTGGCCCGCGCGAACGACGCGTGCACCTCGGCCTCGGCCTCGGTGCGGCCGACCCACTCGGCGCCCTCGACGGACTTGCCGGGCTCGAGGTCCTTGTAGACCTCGAAGAAGTGCTGGATCTCGAGCCGGTCGAACTTCGAGACGTGGTTGATGTCGCGCAGGTGCTCCAGGCGCGGGTCGTGGCGTCGGGACGCAGAGGACCTTGTCGTCGCCGCCGGCCTCGTCGGTCATCCGGAACATGCCGATCGCGCGGCACGCGATCAGGCAGCCCGGGAAGGTCGGCTGCTGCAGGATGACCAGCGCGTCGAGCGGGTCGCCGTCCTGGCCGAGGGTGTTCTCGATGTAGCCGTAGTCCGCGGGGTAGGCGGTCGACGTGAAGAGCATGCGGTCGAGGCGGATCCGGCCCGTCTCGTGGTCGACCTCGTACTTGTTGCGCTCACCCTTGGGGATCTCCACCAGTACGTCGAACTCCAGCACGTCTTCCTCCACGCGTCTCGAACAGGAAAGTCTGTGGGCCCGGTCCGGGCACGGCCGACCAGTCTCCCGCACAATGACCACAAACGCGCAGCCGGAAGGGGCCTTGGGTGGGGAGACGTGACCGACGCCACGGGTGGGGTGCGTTCTGGCGCTGGTTCCCGGTCGTCCTCGTGCTCGCCCTGCTGGCCGGCGCCGGCGCGGCGTACCGGTTCGATCTCGGGCGCCCGTTGGTTCGGCACCGGTGAGCCGGATCCCGCCACCCAGCCGGCCGCCGTCCCCCCGCCGCCCGGGCTGACGCTGCCGCCGCTGGCCGACCCTGCCGCCGTCGCCGAGCCCGGCGAGGGGCCCGGGGCGTCCGGCGCCAAGGTGCGCGCGGCACTCGCGCCGCTGCTGAACGACAAGGACCTCGGCCGCCGGGTGTTCGCGGTGGTCGCCGACGTCGACGGCGGGAAGCCCGTCTTCACCGACGGCTCCGGTACGGCCATGCCCGCGTCCACCACGAAGCTGCTCACGGCCGCGGCGGCGCTGGAGGTGCTCGGGCCCGGACCACGAGTTCGAGACCCGCGTCGTGGCGGGCAGCGGCCGCCGGATCGTCCTGGTCGGCGGCGGCGACCCGCTGCTGACCCGGACGCCGGACGCCGACGGTGCCTGGCCCCACCGCGCCGACATCGTCGACCTGGCCCGCCAGACCGCCGCCGCGCTGCGCGAGCAGGGGCGGAACCGGGTCGGCGCTGTCCTACGACGACTCCCTCTTCTCCGGCCCGGACGGTGAACCCGCACTGGCCGGACGACTACGTGCCCGACGGCGTCGTCTCGCCGATCACCTCGCTCTGGCTGGACGAGGGGCGCGCTGCCTCCGGCTTCGGCCGGGTCGCCGACCCGGCGGCGACCGCGGCGGACGAGTTCGCGACCCAGCTCGACGCGGCTCGGCGTGAAGGTCACCGGGGCTCCCGCCGAGGCGGACGCCGGCGCCGGACGCCGACGAGCTGGCCTCGGTGCGCAGCGCGCCGCTGTCGCCAGATCGCCGAGTGGGTCCTCACCGTCAGCGACAACGAGGGCGCGGAGGTGCTGGCCCGGCAGGTCGGGCTCGCCGTCTCCGACGAGGGCAGCTTCGAGGCCGGGGTCGCGGGCGTGCTGCGCACCCTGCGCCGGCTCGGCGTGGACACCTCGACCGCCCGCGTCTACGACGGCAGCGGGCTGTCCCGCGACAACCTGCTCGACCCGCGCACGCTCGTCGACGTCCTGCGGGTGGCCGCCGCGCCGGAGCATCCCGAGCTCGGGTCGACGCTCACCGGGCTGCCGGTCGCCGGCTTCACCGGGTCCCTCGAGCGACCGCTTCGCCGACGCGGCGCCGCCAGGGCCGCGGGCTGGTGCGGGCCAAGACCGGCACCCTCACCGGGGTCAGCTCGCTGGCCGGGACGGTCACCGACCAGGACGGCTCGACGATGGTGTTCGCCCTGATGGCCGACCGGGTCAGGCTGCCCAACACCCTGGACGCCCGCGAGGCCCTCGACGACGCCGCGGCCGCCCTCGCCGCCTGCCACTGCTCGCTCCGCAGCCCGGCCTGACCGCGGATCGGCGACGCCGCCTCGGCGAGTTGCCGCTCACGCGTAGGGTCGCGGCATGAACGCCTCCATGGTCGACTGGGACCTCGCGGTCTCCCTGGGCTCCCGGATCGCCGGTGACGGCCCGCTCGTGACCGCGGCCGAGGCCGAGGAGGCGGTGGCGACGCTGCGTCGCGACGCCGACCGGTCGACCGACCTGGTCCGCGACTTCACCGGCCTGGTCGCCGCAGCACGGCACCGCCCCGGTGCTCGTCGTCGACCGCCCGGGCTGGGTGCAGGCCAACGCGGACGGCTTCTCCACCGTGCTGGGGCCGGTGATCGACAAGCTCGCCGAGAAGAAGGGCGCCCCGAGCGGCGATGTCCCTGGCCGTCGGGTCGCGGGTGACCGGTGCCGAGGTCGGCCTGCTGCTGGGGTTCCTGGCGAGCAAGGTGCTCGGCCAGTTCGACCCGTTCCACGCGCCGTCCGGCCGGCTGCTGCTGGTCGCGCCCAACATCGTCCACGTCGAGCGCGAGCTCGGCGTCGACCCCGCCGACTTCCGGCTCTGGGTGTGCCTGCACGAGGAGACCCACCGGGTGCAGTTCACCGCGGTGCCGTGGATGCGCGACCACCTGTTCGGCGAGATGACGGCGCTCGCCGACACCGTCGAGCCGAGCGGGCTCCTCGACGACGGCTTCAAGCGGATCTCCGAGGCGATCCGCGGCGGGCGGCAACCTGGTCGAGGCGCTCGGCTACGCCCGAGCAGCGCGAGATCCTGGACCGGGTGACCGGCGTGATGTCGCTGCTCGAGGGGCACGCCGACGTCGTGATGGACGGCGTCGGGCCGACGCGTGATCCCGTCGGTCGCGGACATCCGCCGGAAGTTCAACCGGCGCCGCAAGGGCGTCGGCACCCTCGACCGGCTGCTCCGCCGGCTGCTCGGGCTGGACGCCAAGATGGCGCAGTACCGCGACGGCGCGAAGTTCGTCCGCGGCGTCGTCGACAAGACCGGCATGGCCGAGTTCAACGCCGTCTGGGAGCGCCCCGAGAACCTCCCCACCAAGGCCGAGATCGCCGACCCGTCCGCCTGGGTCACGCCGGGTCCTCTAGGCCGCCATGTCCCTGCACCCGGCCGTCGCCGCCGTGCGCCTCGCCGTACGGCGTGGCCTGGCCGACGTACCGCCCGGTGCGACGGTGATCGTCGCCTGCTCCGGCGGCGCCGACTCGCTGGCGCTGCTCGCGGCCACCGTCTTCGAGGCCCGGAAGACGGCGTGGCACGTCGTCGGGGCGACCGTCGACCACGGGCTCCAGGACGGGCTCCGCCGAGCAGGCCGAGCGGGTGGTCGCCCAGATGGCCGTGCTGGGCGCGGCGGAGACGCTGAGCGCCCGGGTCAGCGTCGAGGGCGGCGGGCTCGGGCCGGAGGCGGCCGCGCGCCAGGCGCGGTACGCCGTGCTCGACGAGGTCGCGCGAGCGCGTTCGACGCCGCCGCCGTCCTGCTCGGGCACACCCGCGACGACCAGGCCGAGACCGTGCTGCTCGGGCTCGCCCGCGGCTCCGGCGGGCGGTCGCTGGCCGGGATGCGGCGGGCCTTCGACCACTACCGGCGGCCGCTGCTCGACCTCTCGCGCGCCGACACCGTCGCCGCGTGCGAGGCGGAGGGGATCGAGGTCGTGGTCGGACCCGCACAACGAGGACCCGCAGTTCGCCCGGTCCCGGGTCCGGCAGCCGGGTGCTGCCGGTCCTCGAGGAGGAGCTCGGCCCCGGCGTGGCCGAGGCGCTCGCCCGCACCGCCGACCAGCTCCGCGCCGACATGGACCTCCTCGACGCAGGTCGCGGAGTCGGTGCTCGACGACCTGCGGCGACCGGCTCCCGGTCGACGACCTCGCCGCGCAGCCGGCGCCGGTACGCCGGCGCGTGCTCCGGCTGGCCGCCCTGGCCGCCGGCGCCCCGGCCTCGGAGCTCTTCCACGAGCACGTGCTGGCGATGGACGCCCTGATCACCGACTGGCACGGCCAGCAGTGGATCGACCTCCCCGGCCGGCTGCGCTTCCTGCGCCGCGAGGGTCGACCTGCTGGGTTTCGAGCGGACTGTCACGGCGAGCTGGTCACGTCCACGTCGCGGCCCTGGTCGCCTGCGGCCGGGACGTCGCGGCGAGGTCCAGCTCCCCGGGCACGTCACGCGCAGACCGCGCCGGGGACGCCTGCGGTTCCGGCGGCACCTGTGCCGTGAGTCCTGGACACTAGGCTGCCCGCATGGACTCAGCCCATGTGGAGAACGACCTCGTCAACGTCCTCTTCACCGAGAAGCAGATCCAGGACCGGCTCGGCGAGCTGGCCCGGGAGATCGAGGCGGACTACGAGGGCAAGGACCTCCTGATCGTCGGGATCCTGCGCGGTGCGGTGATGGTCATGGCCGACCTCGCCCGCAGCTTCAGCCGGCACCTCGAGATGGACTGGATGGCGGTGTCGTCGTACGGCTCCGGCACCAAGTCCAGCGGCGTCGTCCGGATCCTCAAGGACCTCGACACCGACATCTCCGGCCGGCACGTCGTGATCGTCGACGAGATCATCGACACCGGCCTGACCCTGTCCTGGCTGACCTCCAACCTGAGCTCCCGCGAGCCGGCCAGCGTCCAGATCTGCACGCTGCTCCGCAAGCCCGAGGCGCTGCAGATGCCGGTCGACGTGAAGTACGTCGGCTGGGACATCCCCAACGAGTTCGTCGTCGGCTACGGGCTCGACTACCGCGAGCGGTACCGCAACCTGCGCGACATCGGCACCCTCGCGCCGCACGTCTACTCCTGATCCGGAGAGCGTTTCTCAGGCCGTCCTGAGAGGATGGTCATTGGTGACGACGTGTAACGTCGTTACCTCAATCGTGTGCCTGCGCGGCCTCGGGATCCCGGTGGCCTGGCAGCGCCGTACCCCGTTCGAGAGAAGCCTGTGAAGCGCATATTCAAGGGTCCGTGGCTGTGGAGCCTGCTCGCCGTCGTCGGCGTGCTCCTCGCCCTGCAGTACTTCGCCACCAGCGGGGAGTACGACGAGATCACCACCTCGCAGATGAACGAGTACATCGCGAAGGGCGAGGTCTCGAAGGTCACCTTCATCGACGGTGACCAGCAGATCCAGGCGACCCTGGACGACGACGTCGACCGCTCCGGCGGCAGCAAGGTGATGACCTACTGGCTCACCGACACCCAGGCCAGCATCGAGAAGGCGGTCGCGGCGGGCGTCGACGAGGGCGACATCGAGAGCTACACCACCGAGGTGCCCAAGCCGAGCGTGCTCGGCTCGATCCTGATGACGGTCCTGCCGTTCATGCTGATCATCCTGGTGTTCCTGTGGCTGATGAACAACGTCCAGGGCGGCGGCGGCCGCGGCGTCATGCAGTTCGCCAAGTCCAAGGCGAAGCTGATCTCGAAGGACATGCCCAAGAGCACGTTCACCGACGTCGCCGGCTGCGAGGAGGCGATCGAGGAGCTCGGCGAGATCAAGGAGTTCCTCCAGGAGCCCGCGAAGTTCCAGGCCGTCGGCGCGAAGATCCCCAAGGGCGTGCTGCTCTACGGCCCTCCGGGCACCGGCAAGACCCTGCTCGCCCGCGCCGTCGCCGGCGAGGCGGGCGTCCCGTTCTACTCCATCTCCGGCTCCGACTTCGTCGAGATGTTCGTCGGCGTCGGCGCCTCCCGCGTGCGCGACCTGTTCGAGCAGGCCAAGGAGAACGCCCCGGCGATCGTCTTCATCGACGAGATCGACGCCGTCGGCCGGCACCGCGGCGCCGGCATGGGCGGCGGCCACGACGAGCGCGAGCAGACCCTCAACCAGCTGCTGGTCGAGATGGACGGCTTCGACGTCCGCGGCGGCGTGATCCTGATCGCCGCCACCAACCGGCCCGACGTGCTCGACCCGGCGCTGCTGCGCCCCGGCCGCTTCGACCGGCAGATCGCGGTCGACGCCCCCGACCTCAACGGCCGGCACATGATCCTGAAGGTCCACTCGCGCGGCAAGCCGATGGCCCAGGACATCGACCTGATCAGCGTCGCCCGGCGTACCCCCGGCTTCACCGGCGCCGACCTGGCCAACGTGCTCAACGAGGCCGCGCTGCTGACCGCGCGCCAGAACCAGAAGCTGATCACCAACGACGTCGCTCGACGAGGCGATCGACCGCGTGATCGCCGGCCCGCAGCGGCGTACCCGCCTGATGAGCGAGAAGGAGAAGCTCGTCACGGCCTACCACGAGGGCGGCCACGCCCTGGTCGCCGCGGCGCTGCCCGGGTCCGACCCGGTGCACAAGGTGACGATCCTGCCCCGCGGCCGCGCGCTCGGCTACACGATGGTGCTGCCCGACGAGGACAAGTACTCCCAGACCCGCAGCGAGCTGCTCGACAAGCTGGCCTACATGATGGGCGGCCGGGCCGCGGAGGAGATGGTCTTCCACGACCCGACCACCGGCGCCGGCAACGACATCGAGAAGGCCACCAACCTGGCCCGGGCGATGGTCACCCAGTACGGCATGACCGAGAGGCTCGGCGCGATCCGGCTGGGCGAGGCCAACTCCGAGCCGTTCCTGGGCCGCGACATCGGGCACGCCCGCAACTACTCCGAGGACGTCGCCGCGAAGGTCGACGACGAGACCAAGAAGCTGCTGGCGACCGCCCACCAGGAGGCCTTCGACATCCTCGAGGAGAACCG
Source organism: uncultured Actinomycetota bacterium (assembly GCA_963788445.1). Taxonomy (GTDB): domain Bacteria; phylum Actinomycetota; class Actinomycetes; order Propionibacteriales; family Nocardioidaceae; genus Nocardioides. The sequence goes on along the minus strand of CAWBGN010000013.1, from coordinate 231,509 downwards.
CGACGTCCTCGACGAGCTCGTGCTCCAGCTCCTCGACCAGGAGACGCTGGACAAGGAGGAGGTGGCCCGGATCTTCGAGCCGCTGCGCCGGCGTCCGGTCCGTCCCGCGTGGACCGGCTCGCCCGACCGCAACCCGTCGAGCATCCCCCCGATCGAGATCCCGCAGGAGATCCGCGACCGGGTGAACGTCAACGGCGTGATCGTCGCCGAGGAGGGCGAGGGCGGCGTCGTGATCACCCCGCCCGGTGCCGGTGGCGACGTCCACGGTGACCCGGGCCTGGGCGTCCCGCCGCCGACCCCGCCCGACCAGCGATGACGGATCCGATCAGCCTGCCCGCTCGCGACGTCCCGGAGTTCGACTACGACCGGGCCGAGCGCGCCGTGCGCGAGCTGCTGGTCGCGATCGGCGAGAACCCCGACCGGGAGGGCCTCAAGGACACGCCGGCGCGGGTCGCGCGGGCGTACGCCGAGCTGACGTCCGGGCTGCACATGGAGCCCGAGGACGTCCTCACCACGACGTTCGACCTCGGCCACGACGAGATGGTGCTGGTCCGCGACATCGAGCTCTGGTCGATGTGCGAGCACCACCTGGTCCCGTTCACCGGCGTCGCCCACGTCGGCTACATCCCGGCCGAGAGCGGCAAGATCACCGGCCTGTCCAAGCTGGCCCGGCTGGTCGACGTCTACGCCAAGCGGCCGCAGGTCCAGGAGCGGCTGACCACCCAGATCGCGGACGCGCTGATGGAGATCCTCGAGGCCCGCGGCGTGATCGTGGTGATCGAGGCCGAGCACCTCTGCATGACCATGCGCGGGGTCCGCAAGGCCGGAGCCCGGACGATCACGTCCGCGGTGCGCGGCATCATGCACAAGTCCGCCACGCGTGCGGAGGCGATGGCGCTCATCCACCGGAACGGATGAGCCGAGTGACCACGCGCGTCCGGCCACGGCCTGCCGCGGCTGATGGGCGTCGTCAACGTCACGCCCGACTCGTTCTCCGACGGCGGCCGCTGGGCCGACGCGGAGGCGGCGATCGCGCACGCGCAGCAGCTGCTCGTCGACGGCGCCGACATCCTCGACATCGGGGGCGAGTCCACCCGGCCGGGCGCCACCCGGCCGCTGGTCGAGGAGGAGCTGTCGCGGGTCGTCCCCGTGATCAAGAGCCTGGCCGCCGACGGCGCGGTCGTCTCGGTCGACACGATGCGGGCCGACGTGGCCGGGCAGGCGGTCGAGGCGGGGGCGGTCATCGTCAACGACGTGTCGGGCGGCCTGGCCGACCCGCGGATGCTCGAGGTGGTGGCCGACGCCGGTGCGACGTACGTCGCGATGCACTGGCGGGCGCACAGCGACCGGATGCAGGAGCACGCCGTCTACGACGGGCCGGGCGGCGTGGTCGCCGCGGTCCGGTCGCGAGCTGGAGGAGCGGGTCGACGCGCCTGCTGGCGGCCGGGATCGACCGGTCGCGGATCCTGCTCGACCCCGGCCTCGGCTTCGCCAAGACCGCGGCGCAGAACTGGGAGCTCCTCGGCGGGCTCGACGACCTGGCCGGGCTCGGCTTCCCGCTGCTGGTGGGCGCGAGCCGCAAGGCGTTCCTCGGCGACGTGCTGGCCGACGCCGACGGCGACCCGCCGACCGGTCGACGAGCGCGAGTACGCCGGCACGACGCTGACCGTGCTGCTGGCCGATCGCGGGCGTCTGGGGCCTCCGCGTGCACGACGTACGCGCCCACCGTGACGTGCTCCGGGTCCTGGCCCGGATGAAGGGGGACCGAGTGACCGACGAGCTGACCGACGAGCTGACCGTTCGCGGGCATCGAGTGCTTCGGACACCACGGCGTGTTCGACTTCGAGCGCCGCGAGGGCCAGACCTTCGTGATCGACCTCACACTCGGCATCGACACCGCGCCTGCAGCGGCCTCCGACGACTTGCGCGACACCGTCGACTACGGAAGTCTCGTGGCTTCGGTGCAAGCCGCCGTGGAGACAGATCCGGTCGACCTGATCGAGACTCTGGCCCAGCGGATCGCGGGTGTCTGCCTCTTGGACGACCGTGTTCAATGGGTCCGGGTGACGGTTCACAAGCCGGATGCACCCATCGAAGCGACGTTCGCGGACGTCGCGCTGACGATCACCCGGAAACGCGAGGGCCGACCGTGACTGAGACCCCCAACCCGAACATCATCGACGCGGACACGCTCACGGGCGAGATGCGCCCGATCCGCCAGGCGGTGCTGGCCCTGGGCTCGAATCTCGGCGAGCGGCTGACCGCCCTCCAGGGCGCCGTCGACGCGATCGCCGACACCCCGGACGTGTGGGTCACCGCCGTCTCGCCGGTCTACGAGACCGAGCCGGTCGACGCGCCCGACGGCTCCGGCAACTTCCTCAACGCCGTCGTCCTCATCGACACCACCCTCGCCGCCACGCGGCTGATGGACCGCGCCCTCGCGATCGAGGACGCCTTCGACCGGATGCGCAGCGAGGTGCGCAACGCGCCCCGCACCCTCGACGTCGACCTGATCGTCGTCGGCGACCGTCGCTCCGACGACGAGTGCGCTCCGCCTGCCGCACCCGCGCGCGGCCGAGCGGCCGTTCGTGCTCAAGCCGTGGCTCGACATCGACCCCGACGGCCGCACTCCTCGGCTCCGGGTCCGGTCGCCGAGCTGCTCGAGAAGACCGGAGAAGATGGCATGACGCGTCGGGACGACCTGACGCTCGAGCTCCAGTGACCGCTGACCCCCCCGACGAGGAACCGTCGGGCGGGGGCAGGCTGCGCCCGACCTCGCCGGGCGCGATCTCGGCGTGGGCGTCGATCGGGCTGGTCGGTGGCTGGCTGCTCCGCCCGATCGCCGAGCGGATCGCAGGGCACCGCGCCGATCGTCACCTGGCTCCAGCCGCTCGCGCTGTTCTTCGTGGCCGTGATCCTCGGCGGCGACCGCCTGGATCACCTGGCGGCAGCTGCACGTGCGCCGCGACTGGATCGAGCCGCACCGGGCGGTGAACCGGCTCGTGCTGGCCAGGTCCTGCGTCCTGGTGGGCGCGCTCGTCGCCGGCGGCTACTTCGGGTACGCCCTGGCGTGGCTCGGCGTGGACACCGAGCTCGGCGACGCAGCGGGTCTGGCGCTCGGTCGCCGGCGGGATCGCCGGCGTGTCGATCGTGATCACAGCCGTGCTCCTCGAGCGAGCGTGTCGCGTCAGATCGGACGACGATGACGCCTAACCTGAGCACATGTCTTCCCCCCAGGCACGTCGCAGACAGCGGAGCACCAGGCTCACCGTCGCTGTCGTCTCTGATCGTCGTATCGGCGCTGGCAGTAGCCGGCGCCGTCCTCAGCGGCTCGTGGCTCTTCGTCACGACCGCTGCCGTCCTCGGTGTGGTGCTCGGCGCCTCGGCGACCCGCATCACCCACTCCGAACTCCTGCAGGCCCGCCGCGACGCCGCCCGTGACCGTGCCGCGCAGGCCCGCGACTACCGCGACCTGACGGTGGCCCGGACCGCCGAGCACGCCGAGTTCGCCGCGAGCATGACGGCGCGTCTCGAGCGCCAGGAGACCGCCCTCTCCGAGCTGGAGGTCGCGCTGACCTCGGCGCAGAAGCGTGCCGCCGAGGCGACCCGCAAGTTCAACGCCGAGGCCCGCCGGGCCGAGGTCGCCGAGGCCGAGGGCCGCTCGTACGCCACCCAGCTGGAGGAGGCCGAGGCGCGCGCCGCCGAGGCGACCGTCCGCGTCGCCGAGCTCGAGCTGGAGATCGACGCCGTCCGCGCCGAGCTCGCCGCCTGGCACGCCGAGCCGTACCGCCGCCACGCCTGACGTCACCGACGTCACACGCTGACCCGCCGAACTTGATCGACGGCGGGTCAGCGCGTTCTCGGGCGTACGGCAGAATCGGGGATCGTGATCCCCGAGGACAGCAGGTTCGAGAGCGACCCGGACGAGGTCCTCCCGGACGACGCGCCGCTTCCGCCTGGGTGGGAGGTCGGCGCCCCCGACCCGGCCGACCGGTTCGACGTCGCGCGGCTGACCCACCTGCTGCGCGCCCACGAGCGGCACGGCCGAGGCTGGGCCGGCTCGTCGGTCGACGACGTCCTGGTCGAGGTCTCCGAGCAGGGCCTGCGGACGCGGGAGAACGTCGTGCTGCGCGACCCCGACGGCGAGATCCGGGCGTGGGGCAGCGTGCACGACCGGGCCGAGGGCCGGATGCTCTTCGTGCACATCGTCGAGCGCGTCCCTACCCGACGACGTCGCCGACCGCGTGCTCTGCCGTGCTGATCGAGTGGGCCGTCGGCCAGGCCCGCGAGGTCGGCCGCGCCCGCGGCCTCGACGTACAGCAGATCGACACCGGCGCCTTCGCCGACGACGAGCGCCAGCACCGCTGGCTGGCCTCGTCGGAGTTCGAGCAAGGTCCGCACCTGGTGGCAGATGACCCGACCGGTGGACCCGTCGGAGGCCGGGCTCGTGGACTCGCCCGAGAGCTGGGAGAAGGGCGACGTGGTGTTCCGACTGGTGCGCCGCGACGAGGACGGCAGCGGCATGCCGGACGAGACGGACCTGCGCGAGCTGCACCAGGTGCTCGAGGGCGCGTTCGTCGACCACTTCAACTCCAGCGAGGAGACCTTCGAGGAGTTCCTGCACCGGCTGCGCGAGGACCCGGGTCACCGCTGGGACCACTGGTGGCTGGCCGAGCTGGCCGAGGCCGGGGCGCCGCAGCCGGTCGGCGCCCTGATCGGCACCGTCTCCGAGAGCGTGCAGGGCCCGGACGGGTCCTACGTGTCCTACCTCGGCGTGCTCGAGGCGGCGCGCGGCCGCGGCGTGGCCAAGGGCCTGCTGAACACGATCATCGCCGACGCGGCCCTCCGCGGCCGGGACTTCGTCGGGCTCGAGGTGGACGCGGACTCACCCACCGGTGCCGCCGGGCTCTACACGTCGATGGGCTGGACGACGAAGTACGTCACCGAGTCCTGGCACCGGGATGTGCCGGTCGAGTAGGGCTGCCCAAATCACTGGTTAACCAGTGATTTGCGCTCTTGGCACTGATAACTCTCCGTGGGAAGTGCCAGTTTCACTGGTTAACCAGTGAAATTGTCACCCCGCAGGCTCCCGCAACGACTCCCGCAACGCCCGGTGGATCCCGTTGGGGGTGAGTACGCCGACGAACTGGGAGCCGTCCTTGACCCCGACGACCGGGCGGTCGTCGCGGAGCAGGACGGCCAAGGCCTCCTCGAGTGAGGAGCGGACGTCGATCGCGGCCGCGAGGTCGCCGGTGCTGATCCCGTTCAGGGGCTCGAGGTGGGCCGGGTCGATGGCCGTCACCGCGAGCCGCCGCAGGCCGCGGGTCGAGCCCACGAAGTCGGCGACGAAGTCGTCCGCGGGCCGGCCGAGCAGCTCGGCCGGGGTGGCGAACTGCGCCAGCCGGCCGCCGGTCGCGAGCACCGCGACCCGGTCGCCCATGCGTACCGCCTCGTCGATGTCGTGCGTGACCAGCACGACGGTCTTGCCCAGGTCACGCTGCAGGTGCAGGAACTCGTCCTGCAGCCGGACCCGCACCACCGGGTCGACGGCGCCGAACGGCTCGTCCATCAGCAGCACCGGCGGGTCGGCGGCCAGCGCCCGGGCGACCCCGACCCGCTGCCGCTGGCCACCGGACAGCTGGTGCGGGTAGCGGTCGGAGTAGGTGTCCGGGTCGAGTCCGACCAGCGTCATCAGCTCGTGGGCGCGCTTGCGCGCGGTCGCCTTCGTCTCGCCGTACAGCAGCGGGACGGTCATCACGTTGGTGACGATCTTCTGGTGCGGGAACAGCCCGATCTGCTGGATGACGTAGCCGATGCCGCGGCGCAGCTTGACCGGGTCCTGGCGGGTGACGTCCTCGCCGTCGATCTCGATCGTGCCGGTGGTCGGCTCGATCAGCCGGTTGATCATCTTCAGTGTCGTGGACTTGCCGCATCCCGAGGGCCCGACGAGCACCACCAGCTCGCCGCGGCGTACCTCCAGGTCGAGCTCCTGTACGGCGACGGTGCCGTCGGGGTACGTCTTTCCCACGCCGGACAGCCGGATCATCGTCGGCCCATCGGTGCCCCGGGCGGTAACGTCCATGCGCGTGACCCTACTCGTGCAGGCGGCCTCGGAGCCGAGCTGCTACAGCCGCCTCACGAACGAATGGTTCTGCTGGCAGTACGTCGAGGATCGCCAGTCGGAGATCGTCGACGCGACCGTCCAGCACCTCGCGATCACCGTCGCGGCCGTGCTCGTCGGCCTGGTGATCGCCTTCCCGGTCTCCCTCGTGGCTCGCCGCTTCCCCCGGCTGGAATCCGGGATCCTCGGCGTCACCACGGGCATCTACACGATCCCGTCCCTCGCGCTGCTGCCGCTGCTGGTGCCGTTCACGGGCCTCAGCCCGACCACCGTGGTGATCGGGCTGGCGCTCTACGCGCTGACGATCCTGGTCCGGAGCATGCTCGAAGGACTGCGTTCGGTCCCCGACGAGGTCCGGGAGTCCGCCACCGGCCTGGGCTACGGCGCCACCCGGCTGCTGTTCAAGATCGAGCTGCCGCTGGCGCTGCCGGTGATCATGGCCGGGCTCAGAGTCGCCACCGTGTCGACCGTGGCCCTGACCACCGTCGGTTCGCTGGTCGCGTACGGCGGGCTCGGAAACCTGATCAAGGACGGGGTGACCACCAACTTCCGTGCCGAGCTGTTCACGGCGGCCGTCCTCTGCGTCGTGCTCGCGGTGCTGCTCGACGTCGTCCTGGTCCTGGCCCAACGGTTGCTGACCCCGTGGACGAGGGGAGCCCGGACATGACGGTGTTCGGTGACACCTGGAACTACCTGACCGACCCCGCCAACTGGACCGGCGACGGCGGGATGCTGGAGCTTCTCCTCGAACAGCTGCTGCTCAGCCTCACGGCCCTCGGGATGGCGATGCTGGTCGGGCTGCCGATCGCCCTCTGGCTCGGGCATCTGGGTCGCGGGGGCTTCCTCGCGATCAACATCTCCAACGTCGGTCGCGCGGTCCCGACGTTCGCGCTGCTCGCCGTGCTGGTCACCGCGGACTGGCCCGGCACCGAGACCTTCGGGCCGTACGGCCGGGCCGGCCTCGCGACGCTGATCGCCCTGACCCTGTTCGCACTGCCCCCGCTGATCACCAACTCGTTCGTCGCGGTGCGCGAGGTGTCCGACGACGTCAAGGAGTCGGCCAAGGGGATGGGCATGACCGGCGGCCAGCAGTTCTTCCGGGTCGAGCTCCCGCTCGCCCTTCCGCTGGTCATGTCCGGCGTCCGGCTCGCGCTGGTCCAGGTCTGGGCGACCGCAACCATCGCCGCCCTCGTCGCCGGGCCCGGACTCGGCCGGGTGATCACCGACGGCTTCTACCGCACCAACTACGGCAAGGGGATCGCCGGTGCCATCGTGGTCGCCGCGGTGGCCCTGGTGCTCGAGCTGGTGGCTGCGGGCATCCAACGCGCGGTCGACCCGACGCCGCGCGGTGTCACGGATCGGCAACGTCCTCGCGTTGAACAGCCGCAGCCGCAATGATGGGACCTCGGCGCTACATCCGGACACGCGCGGCGAACCCGCGGGACACAAAAGGTGATGCACATGCAGGTACGACGTTCCCTCGCCATACTCCTCTCCGTCGGATCATTGGTCCTCGCGGGAGCGTGTGCCAGCGACTCCACTGACGAGCCGGGAGTCAAGAACGACGACAGCGCGCCGCCCCAGCAGGGGCCGGTCGCGATCGCAGGCCAGTCCTTCCCCGAGGCCGCACTGGTTGCGTCGATGTACGAACAGCTGCTGGCGAACGCCGGCTACGACCCGACCGTCAAGCTGGTCGACTCGCGGGACGGCTACATGGCGACCTTCCCCGAGAGCGTGGACATCGTGCCGGAGTACGTCGGCGGCATCGTGAACTTCCTCAACGCGCAGGAGAACGGTGAGGACGCGAAGCCGTTCGAGTCCGGCAGCGGTGGCCAGCTGGCCGCGGACGGCGCCGACCTCCTCGAGGCAGCGGGCATCAGCCTGCTGGACCTGTCGGCGGCGACGGACACCAACGCGTTCTTCGTCACCCAGGACTACTCAGACTCCGAGGGCGTCACCAAGCTCTCCGACCTCGAGGGCAAGTCCGTCACCCTGGCCGCGGCACCCGACTGCGAGGGTCGTCTGGACTGCGAGGGCGGTCTTACCGAGCAGTACGGCATCGACATCGTGGAGATCCTGCCGCTCGGCTACGCCGAGGACCAGACCTACCAGTCGGTGATCGACGGCGAGTCGGAGCTCGGCGAGACCAGCACCACCGATGGCACGCTCGAGTCGCAGGGTCTGGTGGTGCTCGAGGACGACAAGCAGATCCAGCCGGCGCAGAACCTCGTGCCCGCGGTCAGCACGGAGTTCCTCAGCCAGCACCAGGATGTCGCGGCCGTGCTCAACCCCCTGATGGCGGCGCTGACCACCGAGAAGCTCACCGAGCTCAACGGCCGGGTGGCCGTCGACCGGGAGCAGCCGGAGGACGTGGCCCGCGACTTCCTGGAGCAGGCCGGCCTGCTCTGAGAGAGACGCACCCTAGGGTCCGAGCAGCTCGGGCGGCAGGCCCGGCCGGTCCCGCAACGGGTGGTCGACGACCTCGCGGCCGTCGACCACCCGGCGGGGGAGCCCGCCGGGGTGCGCGTCGACGTACCCGAGGAACTCCTCGAGGTCGGACCTCAGGTCCTGGGCCACCAGCCACCCCATGATCCGCTGCCGCAGGGGCAGACCGGTGCGCTCGAACGGCACTGTGTGCGGCCCCCAGAACTCACGCAGGCCGTCGCGCAGCATCGACCAGTAGTCGTCCGGGCAACCGGGGACGGCGCGGAAGTACTCCCACATGTCGATCGGCAGCACCCGCCGGAACCACACGTCCCGGGTGCCTTCGGACGCCCCCGCGAGCACGACGTCCGTGCTCCAGCGCTTGGTCAGGATCCGGTCCGCGAGGTCGCGTGGGTCCGCCCGCTGCTGGCTGATCGACGAGCCGTCGGAGCGGATCCGCCAGCGGTAGACCGGTTCGGCCAGCACGTCGAACCGGCCGGCCTCGACGAAGGCCCGGGTCAACGTCGGCTGGTCCTCGTAGCGCACACCCGTAGGGAAGGACAGGCCGGCCGCGTCCCAGAACGAGCGGCGGTACACCTTGTTCCAGGCGAACACGTCGGCCAGCATCAGGGGCGCGTCGTCCAGCAGTACGCCGTACGCCGTCCGCTCGTGGTTCTCCTTCATCAGCGGCGTCATGAAGGTCCGGTCGTCGTCGAACCGTTCGACGGCACCGATCGCGAGGTCCGAACCGCTCTGCTCCAGAGCCCCCACCAGTCGCGCGTACGCCTCCTCGACAACCAGGTCGTCGCTGTCGGCGAAGGTCAGGTAGTCACCGGTCGCCCGGCGGGTGCCCTCGTTGCGAGCGGCCCCGAGACCGGCGTTCGCCTGGTGGACGACCCGGACGCGCGGGTCGTCGCCCGCGACCCGGTCGGCCAGCTCCCCGGTGCCGTCGGTCGAACCGTCGTCGACGACGACCACCTCCAGCTCGGAGTGTGACTGGGCGAGGATGCTGGCCAGGCAGTCGGCGAGATAGTCGGCGACGTTGTAGGCCGGCACCACGACGCTGAGCAAGGGACGTCGTCGCCGGAGCCGCCTCATGGTCGGGAACACTACCGGCGCGGGCTGCCGCGGCCCTGCCGCGTGGCGGGCTGCCGAGGGCCCCAGGTCGCCGACTTGGCTAGGGTTTGCAGCGGCGTCGCGGAGGCGGCACCCCGACTCGACCAGGGAGAACGCCAAGTGGCAGGTGGACCCGGCAGGCAGCTGGTCCGGCGTGCGCGAGGTCGTCTCCGCCGGCTCGCGACCGCCGCTCGCCGGCCCCGGGTTCCCCGGGGCGTTGCCCGCGAGGCCGTCGAGGAGCCGACCAACATCGGTCCGGTCATGGACGAGGGTGTCGCCCGCACGAGGCGCCGCATGCTGCCGGCCGGGCTGGACGCCGACTACGACCTGGCCTACGAGCACTTCGACCTGACGCACTTCCTGCTGCAGGCGCGGCACGTGCTCTCCTCGGACGCCATCGACCCGCTCGACGTCTTCCTCGCCAACGGCGCCGAGGCGCTGGCCAGTCCCGAGATCAACTTCAACATGGAGGCCTACCTCTCGCGCCACCCCGAGAAGGCGAAGGGACCGGAGCGGAGCCCCTACCTGGAGTGGCTCAAGCGGGGCAGGGCGGCCGGTGACATCGCCGACCCCGCGCCGGGCGTGGAGAAGATGGCGCCGGTCCTGGGGATGCAGCCCGCGGAGCTCGTCGACGTGCTCGCGTCCGTCCGGCTGGACCTGCAGGAGCGGCTCCGGACGGGGACGCTCGGCAAGATGATCGCCCGTGCCGCCGAGGTGGAGCCGCTGATCGGCGAGGCCTGGACCGCCACCACCCGGCCGCTCATCCCACCTCTCTTCTCGCCGAACACCGTCGCCCAGGTGTCCGTCATCCACGCCTGCCAGAGTGCGGCCGGCTTCGCCCCCGCGCGCGTCGTCCTGGTGGTCAGCGATCCGCGATGGGGAGGTGGCAGGCGGGCCGAAGGCCACATCGCGCACGCGCTGGCCGGGCGGGTCGAGCCACGCGAGATCGTCGTCATCTACACCGACAACGGGGGCACGACGCCACCCGGACGCTTCCCCGAAGGCGTCCGCGAGGTCGACTTCTCAGCGGCAGCCGGTGACCTGGAGCCCGCAGCCGCGCAGCGGGCCCTGGTCGAGCTGATCCGGTCGTTCCGCGGAGACGCGGTGCTCAACATCAACTCCCGGGTTCTCTACGAGGGGATGGCGACGTACGGCCGGGCCCTGACGGCCAGCGAGCGCGTGTTCGTCCTGATGCTGTGCAACGAACAGCTGGCCATGGGCAACTGGGTCGGCATCCCGCTCCGGTTCTTCTACCGCACCTTCGACCTGGTGGACGGGGTCATCGCCGACAGCGACTATCTCGTGGACTGGCTGCGCGAGCGGCACAGGCTCGGGCCCATGGGAGGCGACCGCCTGCACGTGTTCCGGGCTCCCGTCGATCCGGACACGCCTGTCGCCGCCGCGCCGCGGCCGGATCCGGCGCGCCGGCCACAGATCTTCTGGGCCGGGCGGTGGGACCGGCAGAAGAAGGTCGACGTCGCGCTGCGGGTGGCGCGACGGATGCCCGACGTGGACCTGCGGATGTGGGGGGAGGCCGTGCTTACCCGCGGGCAGATGCGGGAGGTGCCGGACAACGTGCACCTGGAGGGCCGCTACGACCACATCTCCGAGCTCCGGCTCGACGAGGCTGACGCGTGGCTGTACACGTCCGGGTGGGACGGTGTGCCCAGCCTCCTGCTCGAGGTGGCGATGACCGGCGTCCCGATCGTCGGAAGCCTCGTCGGCGGGACGGGCGAGGTGCTGGCCGACGAGGACGCCTGGCCGGTCAGCGAGATCGATGACCCCGATGCCTACGTCAAGGCCATCCGCGACGTGCTGGCCGACCCGGACGGCGCGCGTCGTCGTTCCGCGGCGCTGCGCGAGCGGTTGTCGCGGGAGCGCTCCACGGAGGCGTACGCCGATCAGGTCGTCGGCCTGCTGCTCGGGGACCGACGCAGGGAGGACGGCGCACGATGACCACCGACCTCACGGTCGTCGTGACCGCCCACGACGAGACGGCAGTGTGCGGGCCGACCATGGCCGCCGCCGACCTGGCCGTCGATGCGGCTCGGGCGCGCGGCTACCGGGTGCAGACCATCATCGGGTTGGACTCGCCGTCCGAGGCGACCGCCGCCTACTTCGACCAGCCGTTCTTCGACCACTGGGAGCGGCGGGTGCTCCACGAGCGCGATCTCGGCCGGGTTCGCAACGCGCTCGCCCCCGAGTGCGACGGTCGCTACCTCGCGTTCCTCGACGCCGACGACCTGTTCAGCGAGAACTGGCTGGCCGAGGGCGTTGCGGCGCTGGACGCGGCCGAGGAGCGCGGGCAGCGGGCGATCGCCCACCCGGAGCTCAACATCGTCTTCGACGGGCAGACGACGGTGCTGGTGAACATCGACCAGGAGTCTCCGCTGTTCACGCCCCACTACCTCTATGTCCGCCACTACTACGACTCGCTGTGCATGGCGCCCCGGGAGGCGCACCTGGAGATCCCGTACGTGAGCCGAGACGTCCCGAACGGCCTGTCCTACCAGGACTTCCAGTGGACGATCGAGACGCTGGACGCGGGATGGCAGCACGTGGTGGTGAGGGACACGATCATCTTCAAGCGCCGCCGCGACTTCTCGCTGGTCACCGAGAGCAACGCACGCAAGTCGATCGTGCGGGCACTCCCGTCCATGGCCATCGACCGGATCCGGGACCTGGGCTCGACCCGGCGGTAGCGCGACCCGTCAGCGGGTCCTGGCTTCCCGCTCCGCCAGTCGGCGCAACGGGGCGTGCCACGCCTCGGGCAGCTCGAGAAGCTCGACGAACTGGTCGACGCGCGCGGGGTCGAGGCGCTGCTCCGTGGTCGTGTTGGTGGTGCGTCGGGGCATCTCGAACAGCACGCCGCTGGGGTCGCCGATGAACTGCTGCGCCACGGCGCGGTTCGACTCCTCCCACCGGTCCATGAAGGCGTCGAGACGGTCGGCCGGGAGCGTCAGCGCCGGCCCGGTGGACACCTCGACCAGGCGGGCGACCAGCTTGCGGTTGTCGATCAGCCTCTTCTCGGCCCCGTCGTTGTCGACGCGGTGGATGTTGAGCAACCGCAGGAACTCCACGGCCTCGACGTCGAGGCTCTCGTTGCGCACCTCGACCTGCTTCAGCTCGTCGGCCCGGACGTCGATGCCGGTGGCGTCCAGGAAGTCCTGGTAGAGCGACCCCTCCACGAAGCTGCTGCGCTGGAAGCGGCGTACGACGAACTCGGTCGGCGCGAGCTCCCGTTCCCAGACGCCGAGCCGGGCGTGGTAGTCGTACGTCTTCGCGAAGTCGGGCTTTGCCCACTCGTCGATGCGCCGGACCTCGCCGGTCTTCACCAGCTGCTGGTAGCGGCTGATCAGGTGGTCGTCCTGGCGTCGGAGGTAGACCACGACCCGAAGGCTGCGTGCGATCCGGTCGGTGAACTGGCGCAGTCGCTGGAGGGAGGCGTCGGATGAGCCGTACAGCGCCTCGTCGGACATGAGGACGTGGGACAGCCCCGACTCGTTGATCTCCCTCAACAGCCGGCGCCGGAACCGCTTCCGGAACAGGTCCGGGTCGGACGTGTTCTGCCGGTGCCAGCTGAGGTGCTGGTGGAGCTCTTCCTCTGGCCTGATGAACAGCCCGAGGCGGGTGTGGCGGGTGTTGCCGGGCGTGCGGGGGTACAGGTGTCCGAGGGTGGCGAGCTGGTCACGGTTCTGGTGCAGGAAGTACTGGATCGACGACGTGCCCGTCTTTCCGGAGCCGATGTGGAGGACCAGGTCGAGCGGCTCGTGCAGCGGTGAGGGTGGAGATGCCACGGCCGTCAGCCTCTCATGCCACCGGCGCCGCACACTCCGGCAGGGCGCCGGTCTCCGGGGGGCCCTGACCGCACCGATATCGTGGGCGCGTCCCTCAGCCGAGCGAGCCACAGTCGAGAGAGCACACATGAAGAACGTCCTGATCACGGGTGGTGCCGGGTTCATCGGTCGGCACCTGGCCGACCACTTCCTCGCGCGGGGTGACGTCGCCGTCACCGTGATCGACAACGAGTCCCTCGGTGATCGCAAGCACCTCGACCTGGACCGGGTCCGGTTCATCGCCGGTGACCTGCGCAACCGGGACGACCTCCGCGCGGCACTGGAGGGCCAGGAAGCCGTCGTGCACCTGGCCGCCGACACGCGCGTCATGGACAGCATCGAGAACCCGGTCCACAACTTCGAGAACAACGTCCTCGGCACCTTCAACCTGCTCGAGCTCTGCCGCGAGCTGGGCGTGGGTCGGGTCGTGGCCGCCTCCACCGGCGGCGCGATCCTCGGGGACGTCGAGCCCCCCGTCCACGAGCAGATGGCACCGCACCCGACGTCGCCGTACGGCGCCTCGAAGCTGATGCTGGAGGGCTACCTCAGCGCCTACTCCAGCTCCTACGCCGTGAGCGGCTGCGCGCTGCGCTTCTCCAACATCTACGGGCCGCGCTCGTTCCACAAGGGGTCGGTGGTCGCCCACTTCTTCAAGCGCATCCTGTCCGGTGAGCCACTGGTCGTCTACGGCGACGGCAGCCAGACCCGCGACTACCTGTACGCCGGCGACCTGGTCGAGGGCATCTGGTCCGCGGTGGACAGCGACGCCGAGGGCGCCTTCCAGCTCGGGACGGGTCGGCCGACCACCCTGAACCAGCTCATCGACGCCATGCGCACCGTCACCGGCCTCGACCTCGAGGTGGACTACCAGGACTTCCGCGCCGGCGAGGTCCGCGACACCTGGTGCCAGATCGACAAGGCCCGCGAGGGCTTCGGCTTCGACCCGACCACGTCGCTGGAGACCGGTCTGCAGAGAACGTGGGAGTGGTTCCGCGGGCAGGAGCCGACGGACTGAAGGGTCGTCCCCGTCGCAAAGCGAGCCGCCGGTTCCGTCAGGGAGAGCTCGCCTCACGCTCGGCGAGTCGGTACATCGGTGCGTGCTTCCGCTCAGGCAGGTCCAGCAGCTGGAAGAAGTTGGGGAGCCGGTCGGGGTCAAGCCGCTGCTCCCTGCTCCGTCGTCGCGCTGCTCCGCCTCGACACCGATTGGTACGAGTCCACCAAGCACGAGTTCGAGCACCTGTACTCCCGCCTCTCTCCCGGGGGCGTGCTGAGCATCGATGACTTCGGCTCGTGGGACGGCGCTGGCAAGGCCAAGCTGGAGTGGATCGAGGCGACGGGCGGGGCCACTGCTGCTCGGGCCCATCGGGGCGGCTCGCTTGGCAGGCAAGCCCGGGCGACCCCATCCGTTAACCTACCGACGTTGGCGCGGACGGTCGTCTGACCAACGCTCACGAGCCTCGTACCGGCGATGCTCGACGCACGAAGGGACGTTCGAGCGGCGATGGTGTCACTCACAGAGTTGGCGAACAAGCACGCCACGGACAAGGGCACCGTCGGCCCGTCGGAGACCTGGCAGGTGCACAACTACACCGACATCTACGCGGCATATCTGCAGCACCTCAGGCATGAGCCGATCAACCTGCTAGAGGTCGGCTTGGGCGTGCCCGGAGACGATGAGTGGAAGGTTGGAGTCGTTCACGGTCGCAACGAAGCAGGCGGAGCTTCGGTCAAGATGTGGTACGACTACTTCCCCAAGGCAACTATCTACGGTGTGGATATCCACCCAGGATCTTTCCTCGAGAATGACCGGACGAAGATCTATCAGCTGGACCAGGGCAACTACTCGCAGCTCAGAGAGTTCGCCGCCAGTGCGGGGGTTGAGTTCGACGTCATCATCGACGATGGTAGCCACCGCGCCGACCACCAACAGATCACCTTCTCGGCCCTCTTTCCCAGCTTGAAGCCGGGCGGCATGTACTTCATCGAAGACTTGATGCGAAACGGCGTCGGAGATCCGGACAGAGGTCGAGTTTCGGCCGATCACGACGTGCTCAACACTCGGAAGGTTTTCGGGCGTTATCTGGCGGATGGTGCCTTCCCAGAACCGAACGACCTGATCGATGCAGCGGCTCTGGCAGCCCAGGTGGATTCGGTCGTGCTGCACACACCGCGCGTCAGGGTCCGGGGCGAAGTGGCGTTCGACGCCAATGCCCGCCGTGCCCGAGCCGGCAGGCTCATCACCGAGTACATCCCGGACAGCGAAGAGCTGTGCGCCATCCGCAAGCGAGCAGCCTGACGTGTTGCAGTCGACATCGGGAGGTCCGCTGTGACCGCGAAGGAATCGATCAACCTGGTCTTGGCACGGGCGACCGGTTACCACCTTGCTCGTGGCCGACCAGGATCTCTCCCGGGTTCCGCACAGAAACGCATGGCCGACCTGCTCGACCGTGCCGAGCGTGCCGAAGCACACCTCCGTCAAGCCTTGAAGAGGCTCGAGGCTGCAGAGCGACGTTCCGCACGAGCCGAGCGACGCGCCGAACGAGCTCAGCGGCAAGTGAAAGCCCTCGAGGCCGAGATTCGGCGCCGGTCATCCTTGCTGCCGGCCTGGCCGCTTGCGGACTAGACGGTATGGAGTGACCGCTCAGGGCTGCTGAGGGTTGCGGGCCGGGGCCCCACTCACAAATGGTCGTGGGTTACCGAGTAGGGCTGGCCTGCTCGGCCTATCCAACAGTTGTGGGAGGCCCCGGTGTTCACCGAGCGTACGAGCGTTGGGCTCGACGTGCACGCACGATCTGTCGCGGCAGCAGCGATCGATGGCGTCACGGGCGAGTTGATCCAAGCGAAGCTGACCCCTTCACACGAGCACATCCGGTCCTGGATCGAAGACCGGCCGGATCCGGTGGTGGTGACCTACGAGGCCGGTCCGACCGGGTTCGGGCTGCAGCGACACCTGACCGCGGCTGGCATTCGGTGTCTGGTCGCGGCGCCGTCGAAGTTGCAGAAGCCCTCAGGGGATCGGGTGAAGACCGATGCCAGGGACGCGGTTCATCTGGCCCGCCTGTTGCGACTCGACGAGATCACCGCGGTCGCGATCCCCTCGGCGGACCAGGAAGCCGCCCGCGATCTTGTCCGGGCCAGGGAGGACTGTCGGGGCGACCTGATGCGGGCCCGGCACCGACTTTCCAAGCTGCTGCTGCGCCACGGGATCGTCTACTACGACGGTGACGCGTGGACCGGTAAGCACGACGCTTGGCTACGTCACGAGGCCCTGCCACATCTGAGCGATCGGGCGACCCGGCTGGCGTTCGACTCTGATTACGACACGGTGCTGGTGACCAAAGCGCGCCGCGATCGGCTCGACGCCGCGATCGAGGAGATGGCCGCCGACTCAGAGGTCACCCCGCTCGTTCGGCGGCTGGGGTGCCTGCGAGGGGTGCGCACCCTGACCGGGTTTGCACTCGCGGTCGAGATCGGCGACTGGCACCGGTTCACTGGCAACACCATCGGCTCCTTCGTCGGCCTGGTTCCCAGCGAGTACTCCTCCGGTACCTCGCGGGTGCAGGGATCGATCACCAAGACCGGAAACACCCACGTCCGCCGGCTGCTGGTCGAAGCCGCTTGGCACCACCGCGCCCGCTACGTCGTGGGCAAGACCATGCGCGACCGCTGGGACCTGGCATCCGCAGCGGCCCGGACCCGCGGTGACGAAGGCAACCGGCGACTGCACCAGCGATGGGTGAAGTTCATCGACCGCAAGAAGAAACCCACCATCGCCAACGTCGCAATCGCCCGGGAGCTGGCCGGCTGGTGCTGGTCCTTGGCCGTGCTCGAGGAGTAGCCGCCCACGACCTGCTCCGCCGTCCCAGCGGGGGCTGGTGGCAGCGCGAGGAGAGACCCGCGAAACACCTATGAGCAACGGACATCTCGTCCACGACGCTCGTCACTAGACACGCGGTCCCGCTCCTGCCGAAAGCACCGTCCTGCGGTAACCAACCCGCGCATATCAGTCTGACCGCGCGTCGCCAACGACACGCTCACCAGCCACCACGACGACGAAGCACGAGGCGCCCGCCCCGACAGCTCGGGACGGGCGCCTCACCCTGCCTCTTGACAGGAGGTCATTCCATATCAGCTGTACCCGGCCAGGACGTTGGTGGCAGTCCGTTGACGTGAACGAGAGCCCCCGGGTGGGGTGTGGCTTGTCCAGGACCCAACTCCACCCAGGAGGCTCTCGTGTCTCACGGTAATGCCCGTACTACGTTCCAGGGCCGGTTGTTGATCGTGCAGCGGCATCAACAGGGCTGGCGTCAGGCCCATGGCGCGGCGGCGATGGGGTGTGTCTGGGAAGTGTGTGAAGACCTGGCTCGAGCGGTGCGCCGCCGAAGGCGGCCTGGTCTGGTCACTCCGTCGTCACGACCGCACTCGACAACGGCCCGGACCAGCACCGATCTCGAGTCGCAGGTCGTCGCTGTCCGGCGCCAGCAGCGTTGTGGTCGTGAGGAGATCAGCGTACGGACCGGGGTCCCTGCCCGTGGGGATCCGTCAGATCTTCACCAGCAACGACCCGCACCGCTGCACTTGCGCCCTGGCTCCAGCGCTACAACACTCAACGTCGCCACAGCGCACCCGGAGGACATCCGCCGATTAGCCGGCTGCGAGGGTGCCGCCGGGGGCGGGGGTCCTGGCGATAGGCTCCGCGAAAGCCTGATGGGAGGTGCAGGTGCAGATGTCTTCGGAGCTCGACGCCTCGGGAGCACGGCGGTTCCTGGCCGGTTTGGCGCGCCGTACGCCGGGTGCCCGAGCGGTGCTGAGACTCCGCGACGACAACCGGCATCTTGCCCAGTCCGTGCAGGATTCTCGCGCTCAGCTGAAGGCCACGAGAGGGAAGCTGCGCGCCGCCAACGAACGAGTGCGCGACGCTCGGACGCGGTCGGAGAGCCTGAAGGAGCAGCTCCAGGACAAGACGGCCAGGCTGAGTGATAAGCGCCGACGGCTCGAGGAGGTCCAGAAGGATCGCAACGCGGTGCGACGCGACTTCAACCGGCTGACCGCCGTGGTGACCGGGCGGGATCAGGACCCCGCGACGGCAGCCTCTGTCGGCGGGCCCGCACTGCGAGCTCGATTGATCGCGGCGTCGTTCGTCGAGTCACTCATGCGAGGCGAGGACATCGCACCAGCGCTGGTTCGCTATGCGAAGGATCTCGCCGATCTCCCTGCGTATCCCTATCGATACAAGATGCCGGCGATGCTGCGCACGCTGGAGCGCATCGAAGGGCTCCAGCCGGCGGTGCATGCCGCGCTGGTCGTTCACGGCCACGACCTCGGCCACGACGAGTTTGCTCGCGACCACCTGGCCCGTTGCGGGGACGAAACCGCCGCCGGGTTGATCCCCGTCGAGTTCGCCAGGATCCGGATCGCCGACGACCCGGGCGCGGCGGCTGACGTGCTCGACCGCGTTGTCCGGCGGGCGTCGCCGACACCCGACCAGTGGCTCGACATCCTCGCCGCCATCGCTGCAAGCCAGGATCGCGCCACTCTGGCTCTCGCTGTCGAAGCAGCCGACGCCAGCACCGAGTGGGATAGGACGGCCGACGAGCGCTGGCACGATTCGCGCAGTACGCCCGGCGCCGACAATCGGCACCGGAAGCGACGTGGTGGTGGGCGTCATGGGCTACGACGCCCCGATCTGCGTTCCAGCTCGTCGAATCTCGACGACTACATGGAAACCCTGGCCGCGCTGAGCCATCTGCTGCGCCATTCGGGTGCCCGTCTAGCCGGTGACGCCACGCTCGTGGCGACCGCGACTGAGTTGCGTCAACGGATTCGATCCGAGCTGATGATCGATGGTGCCGACTCGACGATCGGACTCATCGAGTTCGGCCGCGACGACTCCGTCCTCGACGCCATACCTCCTGGCACGTGGTGCCTGGCTTCCGGGCGGCATCTCGACGCCGATGCTCTGGGTCGTTACGGGCTGCCTTACCACCCGAACCTTCGGCCGATCTTCGTGTCCTTCCACTGCGAGCGCCGCGACGTTCTCTCCGACGATGCCATCGGTGGCACCTCGCACCATGACGGGGCCGTTGAAGCTGGCGGCCCTCATCGAGGCGACACGTCACGTCGTCCGTCTCCAGATCCCCGGCGACGTCGTCGAGTGCGGCGTGTGGCGCGGCGGGAGCATGCAGGCGGTCGCGTTGACCCTGCTCGCGCTCGGCGAGACGGACCGCGAGCTGCACCTCTTCGACACCTTCGAGGGCATGCCGCCGCCGACCGAGGACGACACCCGCACCACCCGGGACGGCCGGGTCTCCGCGCCACCCGCGACGGCCTCTGCCGAGCGCTCCTCGCGACGTCCGACAAGGACGCGAAGATCTGGGCGATCGCAGGCCTCGACGACGTCCGGGAGGGGATGGCTGAGACCGCCTATCCCGACCTCGGTGATGCGCCCCTGGCGGCACGCGAGAACGACAAGATGAGCGCGATGGGCGGTCTGGTCAGTTACGCAGACGTGGCCACGGATCGGCTCTCCGCAAGCGAGGACGCCTGGCACATGCTGAACCTCGTGCACCGCCGGATCGATGCCGGGGACTACGGGTTCAATGCCGGCGTGCTGGTGATGAACCTCGCGCGCATGCGGGAGGACCAGTTCCTCCGACGCTGCGCTGGATTCATCGAGCGGTTCGGGCTGAACGGCCAGTTCGCGCTCAACCTCTACGCATCCGGATCGTTCCTCCCGTTCCACCCGCGCTGGAACGCATGGCCCGATCGCGACGTCACGGAGCCGGTGGCACCAGCCATCGTCCACTGGATCGGGCCGCTGAAGCCCTGGGACGACGTCCAGGTGGCCTTCCAGGAGGAGTGGCGCGCCGCGGTCGCAACCATGCGCGAGCGACGGGGCGAGCCGGAACCGGAGTGAGGTGACCGGATGCCCGCAGCTCCCGATGCGCTGACCCTGGTGCTGGCGACCCAGCGTTCCGGGTCGACCCTGCTCTGTCGGGACATCGAAAGCCTCGGCGGCCTAGGTTCGCCCCGAGAGCACTTCCTGGGGTTGGCAGAGCAAGCCGAACACGAGGCGGTTTCCGAGGACGACATTCTGGAGCGGATCGCCCGCGGGGCCACGGACAGCGACCCGCGGATCGGCGCCCTCAAGATGATGGTCGGGCAGGCTCAAACGGTCGATGCGGTGATCCGCGGTGGCGGACAACGCAATCCCATGATCGCCATGCAGGCCGTCGTCGAGTGGGCGTTCGAGCGGTTCGAACGCGTCTTCATGGTGGTCGTGGTCCGCAACGCCGTCGACCAGGCGATCTCCCACGTCGTCGCGTCATCGACCGGCCTCTTCCACGCCACCGACATCGCAGACCTCCGGGCCGCGCCTGCCGCGGAACTGGTGCCCGGCGATCTCAACCCGCTCATCCTCGCCCAGCTGGGGCGTTTCCTGGCCCAGCGCCGCGTACTCACCCAGATCGGTGAGGAGTACGCCGACCAGGCTCTGATGCTGAGCTACGACGAGCTCATTGGCCAGACGGAGCAAACCACGGACCGCCTGGTCGCGCATGCGGTGGCTCAGGGATTCTCGCCCCACGCCACGTCGGTCACCCGCACCATGATGAAGGTCATCGACCAGGACCTTTCCGACCGGCTTCGGGAGTCGTTCCTCGCGTACCTGTCCACGGAGACCGGGCTGCGGGGTCAGCAGACCCGCACTCCCAGGCTCTCCTGAGGCGTGGGTTCGGCAGGCCCGCGACCTTCACGCCGGTGTGGGGCGGGATGATCGCGGCGAAGTCGTGGCGTACGTCGGACTCAGCGGTAACGCACACCTTCCTGCCCGTGTGGCGCGGCGATCGTAGTGACGGTTCTCCACTCCGCGGTAGCCGTACGCCGTGCACCTTCCTACTCCGGGCTCGTCGAGGACACGACACCCCGGCCAGGCGCCAGACCGGATTGCCATCCTGCGTCTCGACACGGACTGGTACGCCTCGACCAAGCACGAGCTCGAGCACCTCTACGAGCGGCTCAGCCCCGGCGGCGTCCTGATCCTGGATGACTACGGCGACTGGGACGGCGCCCGGAAGGCGACCGACGAGTTTCTCACCAAGACGGGCGAGCCGCTCTTCCTCGTCCCGATGGCATCAGGCCGAGTGGCCATCAAACCGCCCGTTCGGCTGCCCTGACCACGAGCGCTCGTGTCGTTTCGGCCCGGCCCGGGCGCGACGCTAGGGTGATCGGGAAAGTTGCCGAGCGGAAGCGATGACGTGTGCAGAAGGTCCTGATCTCAGGCGGTGCCTTGAAGCTCATGCTCGAGGTGGAGCCAGCCGACGACCGCGGTGACGCGAGGCGAGCCGCGGCTTCTGGTCGGCGATGAGTCGCGGGTCCCTGATCGCGCGGGTACGCCGCAGACTCCGGCGTACCACCGCGCGCACGCGCCCGGCGCCGGTGGTACCCGCCGTGGTCGAGGAGACCTCCAACGCCGGTCCCATGATGGATGCGCTCGTCACGCGGGCCAAACGGAACCAGGACCCGCTCGGCCTCGACCCGGACTACGACCTGCTTCGCGAGAACTTCGACCACTGGAACTTCATGGTGCAGGCGCAGCTGATGCAGGAGGTTCCCGACGCCGACCCCATCCGGGTATTCCTGCGCAAGGGTGCCGACGCGGTCAACAGCCCGAACCACAACTTCGGGATGCGGGCGTATCTCGAGCGGTACCCGCACCACCGGGAGGGTCCCGAGCGCAGCCCCTACCTCGAGTGGATCAAGCGTGGCCGGGCCACCGGTGAGGTGGCCGACCCCGCCGGTGGCGTCGAGAAGCTCGCGGAAGTGCTGGGTCTCGAAACGGGCCAGGTCGTCGACGAGCTCGTTGCCACCCGGAACGACATGATGAACCGGCTGCGCACCGGCAAGCTGGGGGAGATGTTCGCGAAGGCGGCCGAGATCGAACCGCTCATCGGCTCGGTGTGGGTCGAGGCGCCGCGGACGAGGATGATTCCGCTCGTCGGCAAGTTCGTCGTCGGCCAGACGGCGGCCATCCACGCGTGTCAGGCGGCCGCCGGCTTCCGGCGTGCGCGGCTCCTGGTGGTCGCCAACGGTCCGCGCTGGGGAGACAGCCGCCGCCTCGAGGGCCACCTCGCGCAGGCCCTGACCGAGACGATCGCCCCTGACGACATCGTCGTGATCTACACCGATGAGGTCGGTGTGGCCCCGCGGGGCCAATTTCCCGCCGGCGTGCGTGAGGTCAGCTTCGCGGCCGCTTCCGAGGGCCTGCCCGACGAGCACCAGGAGCAGGCGCTGGTGTCGCTCCTGCGTTCCTTCCACGCGGATGCGATCGTCAACATCGACTCCCAGGCTCTCTACCGCGCGCTGACGCCCTACGGGAAGGCGTTGGCCGCCTCGGAGCGGATCTTTCTCTGCTTCCTTCCCAACGAACGGCGCGCGCAGGGGAACTGGGACGGCTGGAGCCTGAAGTGGTTCTACTCCGGCCTCGACCTCGTCGACGGCTTCATCACCGACAGCGACTACCTGCGTGACCAGCTGACCGACATGTACCAGCTCAGCGAGCGCGATCGCCAGCGGATCCACGTCCTCCGGACGCCCGCGGAACCCGGGCTCGCCGTGGCGACTCCGCCGCCGGCCGAGGCGTCGCGTCGCCCCGTTGTCTTCTGGGCCGGCCGGTGGGACAGGCAGAAACGGGGTGACATCGCACTCGAGGTCGCCCGCCGGATGCCCATGGTCGACTTCCGGTTCTGGCACGACGGTGTCGTGCCACCGAACCCGCTCGGCCAGGTGCCCGAGAACGTCCGGCTCGAAGGTGTCTACACCCGGGTCTCCGACCTGGACCTCTCCCTGGCGGATGCCTGGCTCTACACGTCCGCGTGGGACGGAGTCCCGAACCTCCTGCTCGACGTCGCGATGACCGAGGTCCCGATCGTCGCCAGCCTCGTCGGTGGTGTCGGCGAGGTGATCTCGGAGGAGCACTCATGGCCCGTCGCCGACTGGGAGGAACCCGAGGCGTACGCGAAGGCCCTTCGGGAGGTGCTCTCGGATCCGGCCGCGGCCCGCGCGCGATCCCATGCACTGCGCGAGCGACTGCTGCGCGACCGCACGGAGCGTGACTTCCGTGAGCACGCCGCAGGGTTGCTCCTGGATCCATCCGGCGCCGCGGAGGCGACACCATGACTGACCTCACCGTGATCGTGACCGCGCACGACGAGACCGTGGTGTCCGGCCCGACGATGCGTTCCGCGGACATCGCGATCCGCGCGGCCCGCGAGTGCG
Organism: uncultured Actinomycetota bacterium; assembly: GCA_963788445.1. Classification (GTDB taxonomy): domain Bacteria; phylum Actinomycetota; class Actinomycetes; order Propionibacteriales; family Nocardioidaceae; genus Nocardioides. The sequence goes on along the minus strand of CAWBGN010000013.1, from coordinate 207,737 downwards.
GCTACACGGTGCAGCCGATCATCGCGCTGGACGCGGCGACCGAGGCGACGACGGCGTACTTCCACCAGTCGCGTTTCGACGACTGGGAGCGGCGGATCCTGCACGAGGGTGACCTCGGGCGGGTGAGGAACGCGTTGCTACCTGACACGGACGGTGACCTGATCGCCTTCCTGGATGCCGACGACCTCTTCAGCGAGAACTGGCTGGCGGAGGGGATCGCGGCGGTGAAGGCGGGTGCGGAGCGTGACCGAAAGCTGATCGCGCACCCCGAGCTGAACGTCCTCTTCGACCGCAACGCAGCGGTGAGCCGCAACATCGACCAGGCCTCGCCACTGTTCACTCCGCACTTCTTCTACGCACGCAACTACTACGACTCGCTGTGCCTGGCGCCGCGGGAGGCCCATCTCGCGGTGCCCTACGTCAGCCGTGACATCCCCAACGGCCTGTCGTTCCAGGACTTTCAGTTCAGCATCGAGACGATGTCGCGCGGCTGGGAGCACGTCGTCGTCAAGGACACGATCATCTTCAAGCGGCGTCGCGACTTCTCGCTGGTGGTGGAGAGCAAGATCCGCCGGTCGATCGTGAGGTCGCTGCCCGAGATGGCGATCGACCGGGTGCGCGACCTGTCCGGTGGTCGCCGCCAGGCTGTCTACAATCGGCCCGAGAGGCGTGGGTGATGTCGTGGCCAAGCGCGTGAAACGCGTCAAGGACGTGGACCTGGTCCTACACATCGGCCTTCACAAGACGGCGACGTCGTATGTGCAGAACGTCTTGAGCGCCCGCCGCTACGACCTGCTCGGCGAAGGGCTGCTCTACCCCATCACCGGCGCGGTCGACGGTGTCACCGTCAGCACTCGGGACGGTGCCCAGTCAGGGCACGCCCACTTCACCCGGCCGGGGGACCGCTCAGGCCTGACGTCCGACCTGCTCTCCGAGCTCCCCGATTCCGTCTCGACGGTCCTGCTGTCGTCCGAGGACTTCACGCTTCCGCGGCCGAAGCCGACGCCGGAAGAGCTCATCGGCAGGTTCGGCGCGTTCGGCACCGTCAAGGTGGTTCTGACGCTGCGGCGTCAAGACGTGTGGATCGAGAGCTTCTACAAGCAGATCGTCGACCAGTACGGCAACTTCGAGACGCGGTCGTTCGACGAGTACCTCGCGCAGATGGGGCCGTCCCTGCTCGACTTCCACTCACGGTTCTCGCCCTGGCGGGACCTCGTCGGTCCGGAGAACTTCAGGGTCCTCTCCTACGACGACCTGCCGGGCGGGGAGGCGATCTGCCGCGGCATCCTGGAGTTCGCGGGTGTCGGGGGCCCTCTCCTCGACGAGATCGCCTCGGTTCCCGTGCCCCGCTACGACAGTGTGCGAGCGATCGACACGCTCGGGCTGCGCATCCTCAACTCCTACCGGCTGGACAGTCGGGAGGCCCGGATCAGGACCGCCAGGTCGATCTACCAGATCGCTCCGGAGTCGGACATCGAGCTGATGACGCCCGAGATCAGGGAAGGCATCCAGAAGGTCTGCGGACCGAACAACGAGCGGATCGAGGCGGAATGGTTCGACCATCCGGTCCCGGGCTTCCGCTTCGGGGCTGCGATCGACGGGACAGCCCGCAGCACGCCGGCCGGGCAGGAGGTCGTCGCCTACCTCGACCAGGTGATCGCACTGTGCGAGGCCGCCCGGAAACCGGCCGTCGTCGATGGTTCGGCTGAATGAACGAGGCAACCGACCAAGGTTCGAACCTCGCGCTGCCCGGGCCCCTCGACGGTGTGGCCGTCTACACCTTGTTCAGGGGAGATCCCACGCAGCTGCTGCAGTGGTGCAACTTCCACCTGAGTGCGGGCGCTGCCCGGCTCTATGTCGTGTTGGACTGCCCCGACCGCGAGCTGGTGTCCTCGCTGCCCGCCGACCCGCGGGTCGTCTGGCAGGCGATGGATCAAGCGACGTGGGACGCCTTCTATCCCACCGGCAGCCAGAACGTGGAGCGCAAGCAGGTCGACGCGTTCCGGTGGGTTGCTCGCCGGGCGGCCGCTGACGGCCACGGCTTCCTCGCGTTCGTCGACGCCGACGAGCTGATCTCGCTGAAGGAGCCCTTCGCCGACATTGCCGGCCGGTTCCCCGGCGCCTCCGCGATCACGGTGCCGGTCCGGGAGATGTGGTACGCCGAGGCCGACCCCACGACGGAGCCGTTCGCGGCCACCCTCGCGCTCCGGAAGTCCTCGGTCCGGGAGTTCAACTGGAGCCAGGCGTTCGGCTGGCGGGCCCAGTTCCTCCGCAACGGGCTCATGGGGCACGACGCCGGGAAGTCCATCTATCGGCTCCCGCTGGCGGCTGGCGACATCACCGTCCACCGCCCCCGGACCGGGTCCGGAGCGGCGATGTCGGTGGACCTTCCGGCCACGAGTGGCGCGCTCCTGCACTTCGACAGCGGCGGCGTCGCCATCTGGAACGCGAAATGGGGGGCACGTCTGCTCGGCGGCACCGTGGCGACGGGGCTGGGTCCGCATCGCCTGGCGCAGCAGCGCCTCTTCGAGCATGCGCTGCGGCAGCCACCGCAAGAACAGGAGGCGTTCTTCCGGCAGTTCTTCTCCGTCGATCGAGAGGCGGAAGCCCTGCTGGACGACGCGGGCGTCGTCGAACGCGTCGATGTCAGCGAGATGGTCTCCGGCCCCCTGGCCCTCGCGGGGACTCCGGCGCGCTCCGCGGGCGCAGAACTGATCCGCCTCCCCGGCCATGCGAGCAGGGTCGACTTCCAGTTCGCTCTGGTCTGCGACCAGAGGTTCGTGAAGCCGACCTTCGCGACGATGACGTCGGTGCTGGCACACGTGGGCGACCAGGGAAGCGTCCGGTTCGTCGTGCTCGGCGACGGTTTGGATGAGCAGGACGTCGTACGCCTCCGTTCCCTGGAGCACACCGAGTTCGACGTCCAGGTCGTCGTCGAGGACATCACCTCCGATCTCGACCGCGACGTGGGAACGGAGGACACGAAACGGGCAACCTTCGGACGCATCTATCTCATCGACTACCTGCCCGAGCAGCGGACCGTCTATCTCGATGGCGACGTGCTGGCCACCCGGGACTTCACCGAGCTCTTCGAGATCGACCTCGAGGGCGCCTGCCTGGCGGGGGCGCCGGACAGCGCCGCCCTGCGCCTGGTCGCCAACCCCACGCTGGTGCCGATCCTCCAGCGGAACCGCCTGATGGGCATCACCGACGGCCATCCGCTCGAGTACCTCAACGGCGGCGTGCTCATCTTCGACCTCGACAACCCTGACTTCCGGTCGCTGGCGCTCCAGGCCAGGGCGTCCGTCGTGATGCACGGGCGGGCGTTGAAGCAGCGTGACCAGGATGCGATGAACATCGCCTTCGCCGGCAGGAAGTACCAACTGGCGAGCACCTACAACTACATGACCCAGTTCTACGTCTCCGACCGGTGTCTGGACGGCGACCTGGTACGCCGCAAGTACGACTCGGCCGACGCGAGCCTGATTCACTTCTCGGGGAAGATCAAGCCGTGGGAGTCGCCCGAGGAAGAGTTCTACAACGGCCTGTACCGGCGTCTGGTGGCCGAGGCCGAGGAGCGGGTGGGTGTCAGCTGCGACTTCTACTTCTCCAAGCCCGGACCGCCGGCCCGGCAGCGCTGGACGGCGGATCAGTGGGCCGAGGTCCTGGAGTCATCGGCCGGGCGGACGGTGGTCGCGGAGCCGGTCGCTGACCTGACGGTGGTGGACCTGTGCGACAGCGGCGCCCACCTCCGGCTCTCGAGCGCCACGTACGAGCTCGCACGCGCCACCGACCTGAGACTGGCCGCCCGGGCAGCCGAGACGACGCTGTTCGAGGTTCCGCTCGACCGGCTCGGCCCCCATCAGGCGCATCTCTCCGAGCGGGTGGGGCCCGGAGTGCGGCACCTCGCCTTCGACCTGTCGGAAGCGCTGGGGCCGGTCGACGGCGTCGCTCGGCACGTGGAGCTGATTGTCACCGGTCCCGCGTCCGGCTCGGGCACGGAGTTCACGCGCTCGATCGGCATGATCGACGTCCTTGCCGCAGGACCCGCCGCCACCCCGGATCTCCTCCGGGAGGTCGAGGTCGACGGGGTCCTGGAGGCGTTCTCGGACGGCTGGCTCTCGGGCTGGTACCGATCCCGGGGCAAGCCGTCCCACGAGCCGATCTCGCTCTACATCGACGGTGAGCTGAAGGCGATCCGGTCGGCCGACCTCCGGCGGGCGGACCTGCCAGCGGACGGCCGAACTCTCGGCTTCAGGTTCAACGTCGCGAAGCTGCTGAGACTCGGGTCCGCCATCGGTGGAGAGGTCTCGGTCAGGGTCACGGGAAGCAACATCCCGCTGCGTGGCGCTCCCCTGACGGTTGCCGAGATCGGGCGCGACCAACGCTACGACGCGGCTCGTGACGCCTGGGTGAAGGCGCCTCGAGTGCGACGCAACGTGGTCCAGGGCGTCCGTCGACGCCTGCGCAGGTCCGAGTCCCGGTGACTCAGTAGCCGTACAGCTCGAGATCGGCGGCGTACAGCTGCTCCACCCGGCGGACCAGGTCGGGTCGCCCGTCGTACACGCTGTCGGGGCTCTTGCGGGGAGACACGTTCCTCGAGTCGATCGGCACGTGCGGCAGCCCGGCCTCCTCGCGGATGCGGTCGAGGTCGGCCTGGAAGCTCTCCAGCCGACCGACGTGGTCGTACTCAACCAGTGGGTGCATGAGGTTGATGTGCTGCGGTCTCCAGTGCGGGTCCATCTGGGTCACGGGGTCCTGCTCCTCGATGGCGCCGAGGAACCGCTCGAAGGACACGACCGTGCCCGGGTCCTCCGACAGGCCGAGGTCGGCTGCGGCCTTGAGGCGGTACTTGTCGGAGCGCACCATCTTGGCCCAGTAGACGGACTCGAGGCGCCGCACGGGGTTGCGTACGAACGAGAAGCGGTAGGCCTCGCCCGACAGCATCAGGACCACCCGCCGCCGCCCGACCTCGCCCAGCGTGGGGAGCCGGGACTCGAGATGCATGTGGCGCAGCTCGGAGTCGAGGTCGCCGGTGTGCAGCCGGTCGAGCCAGACCATCAGGGTCGAGCTGCCGGCCTTCGGGTTCTTCACGTAGATGAGGTCGTGCTCCGGGAGCGGCCGGAGGTAGAACCCCGGCCGCATCCCGGGGAAGTACTGCTTGATCGCCGACCACGACAGCGTCGTGGCCGGCGACCTCATGTCCGGCATGTCATCAGACGGGCTGGGTCGCCCCGGCCTTGGCAGCCGCGGACTCGTTGCTCCACACCGAGACGCAGGGGATCTTGGTCTGGTCGCAGCTGTCGGCGTACTTCTTCGTGATGTCGGTGACCTCCTCCATCAGACCCTCGCTGAGGGTGATGGGGGAGAGGCCGAGGTGGAGGAAGCGGTCGTTGGCGACGTGCAGCTCGTTCTCGTCGGCCTCGTTGCGCGGGTTGGGCAGGTTCGCGATCTTCACGCCCGTGCGGTCGGAGATCATCTTGGCCAGGTCGCGGACCCGGTGGGTCTCGGTCATCTGGTTGAAGATGCTGGACCCGGTCGCCGCGCTCGGGCGGGTTCTCGAGCGCCAGCTGGATGCACTTCACGGTGTCCTGGATGTGGATGAACGCGCGGGTCTGGCCGCCCGTGCCGTGCACGGTCAGCGGGTAGCCGATCGCAGCCTGCATCAGGAAGCGGTTGAGGACCGTGCCGTAGTCGCCGTCGTAGTCGAAGCGGTTGATCAGCCGCTCGTCGAGCTTGGTCTCCTTGGTCTGCGTGCCCCACACGATGCCCTGGTGGAGGTCGGTGACCCGGACGTGGTCGTTCTTGTTGTAGTACGCGAACAGCAGCTGGTCCTGCGTCTTCGTCAGGTGGTAGATGCTGCCCGGGTTGGCCGGGTAGAGGATCTCCTGGTCGACCAGCCCGCCGTCACCGGTCGGAACCTTGATCTCGAGGTAGCCCTCGGGGATCTTCATGCCGGCGGTGCCGTAGCCGTAGACGCCCATCGTGCCCAGGTGGACCACGTGGATGTCGAGACCGCTCTCGACGACCGCCGCCAGCACGTTGTTGGTGGCGTTGAGGTTGTTGCTGACCGTGTAGCGCTTGTGCCGGCTGCTCTTCATGGAGTACGGCGCGGCCCGCTGCTCGGCGAAGTGCACCAGCGCGTTGGGCTTCCAGTCCTCGAGCAGGTCGAGCAGGCGCTGGTAGTTGACCGCGACGTCGATGTCGTGGAAGGCGATGTCCTTGCCGGACACCTCCTTCCAGACCCGCAGCCGCTCGCCCATCGGCTGGATCGGCGTCAGCGACGAGACCTCGAGCTCGATGTCGATCTTGCGACGCGACAGGTTGTCGACGATCGCGACCTCGTGTCCCTGCGCCGACAGGTGCAGCGCCGTGGGCCAGCCGCAGAAGCCGTCCCCGCCCAGAATGAGTACACGCATTACTTTCCCTTCATGGTCAGGCCCGGCCGCGGCGAGCTGCTCTCTTGCGGCTAGTCCAGATTTGTCGGTTTCTGTCGAGGAGGACGGGGACGCGTCGTCGCCGTCGTCGGTACGTGCCCGCTGCAGTCGGCCCGTCGAGGGGTCGAGGTGCAGCCCGCACTCCTTCACGGAGTCCATCTCCCACCACCAGCGGCCGGCGCGCGGGTCTTCTCCGGCCGAGACCGCGCGGGTGCAGGGAGCGCAGCCGATGCTGGTGTAACCGCGGTCGTGGAGGCGGTTGTAGGGGACGGCATGGTCGTGGATGTAGGCCCACACCTGCTCCGTCGTCCAGTCCAGCATGGGGTTGAACTTGTAGAGCCCGTAGGAGTCGTCCCAGGACGACACCTCGAGGTCGCGCCGGGTGGCCGACTGCTGGCGCCGGAGGCCGGTCAGCCAGGCGCGACGGCCGGCGAGGGTCTTGCGCAGGGGTTCGATCTTGCGGACGCCGCAGCAGCCGTGGCGGTTCTCGATGGCGTCGTAGAAGCCGTTCTGCCCGTGCTCGGCCGTCCAGGCCTTCACGGCGTCGGCGTCGGGGCTGACCATCTGGATGATCGGTCCGTAGCGCTGGTGGACGCTGTGGGCGAGGGCGTGGGTCTCCTCGGGCAGCCGGCCCGTGTCGATGCTGAAGATCTCGATGTCGAGGTCGTGCTTGGCGATGAGATCGGTCATGATCATGCTCTCGGGGCCGAAAGCGTTCGCCAGCACCGCCGGGCGGTAGTCGGTGGCAATGGTCCGCAGAACGTCCAGCGTCTCGGAGAGAGCCGGTTCGTAGTCCGCCGGGGAGGGGTCGGTGCTCCGGCTGGGAGGGTCCGTTGCGGTGCGATCCATTGCCCTGCGAGCCTAACAGCGGCGACATCTGTCAGCCGATTTCGCGTGGCCCCGGCCCGGCGTCCCGGTCGAGGGGTCGGACGTCGCCTACGTCACACTCTCCCTCGGTTCCGGGGCTGCCCGGCATCGCCTAGCCTTGGTCGTGCAATCGATTAGTCCGGTACCCACACCGGCCCTCACCTGAGGGCGTCGGAGGGACTGGAACGAAAGGTTCGAGCATGGACAGCCTTGCCCCTGCCCGCTCCGCGCTGCGAGTGGGCGTGATCGGCGCTGGTCGCGTCGGTGCCGTCGTGGCAGCCGCGCTCCGCGACGCCGGCCACGAGATCGTGGCCGCCGCGGGCGAGTCCGACGCCTCGCGGAACCGGATCGCCGCCCTGCTCCCCGGCGTACCCACCCGCAAGCCGACCGCCGTCGCACGGGACTCTGACCTGCTCCTCCTGACCGTTCCCGACGACATGCTCGACAACGTCGTCACCATGCTCAGCGCCAGCGGTGCGATCCACGACGGCCAGTACGTCGTGCACACGTCCGGCCGGCACGGTCTCGCCGTCCTCGAACCGGCCGCCGCGGTCGGCGCCCGGACCGTCGCCATGCACCCCGCCATGACGTTCACCGGGACGGCCCTGGACCTGCCCCGGCTGTCCGGATGCGTCTTCGGCGTCACCGCCGGACCGGCCGAGCGCGACCTCACCACGGCCCTCGTCGCCGACCTCGGCGGTCGTCCGATGTGGGTGCCCGAGGAGCGGCGCACGCTCTACCACGCGGCCCTCGCACACGGCGCCAACCACCTGGTCACGCTGGTCACGGAGGCGATGGAGATGCTCGCGGCCGCCGGCGGCGACAACCCTGCCGACACGCTCCGGCCGCTGCTGACGGCCGCCCTCGACAACGCCCTCGAGCACGGCGACGCCGCGCTCACCGGGCCGATCGTCCGCGGCGACGTGGAGACAGTCCGCGCGCACCTGGCCGAGATCGTCGCGTCCGCGCCGCAGACCATGCCGTCGTACCTCGCCCTCGGGCGGGCCACGCTCGACCGGGTGGTCACCGACGGCCGCGTGCTGCCCATCCGGGCCCTGAAGATGCGCCAGGTCTTCGACCATGCCGAGGCCGAGGCCGCCGAGGTGACGGCACGGCCCAGCGCAGAGGCCGACCCCCTGCGATGACGTCCGCGCCCGTCCTCGCGAGCACCCGCGAGGAACTCGCCACGCTGCTGTCCGCCGCCCGCACGTCCGGTGAGCGGGTCGGCCTGGTGCCCACGATGGGTGCGCTGCACGAGGGCCACGCGAGCCTGATCCGGGTCGCTCGCGAGCAGGTCAGGAACGGCCCCGTGGTGGTGTCGGTCTTCGTGAACCCGTTGCAGTTCGGGGAGGGCGAGGACCTCGACCGCTACCCGCGCACCCTCGACGAGGACCTCAAGGTCTGCGAGCGCGAGGGCGTCGACATCGTCTTCGCCCCGAGCGTCGACGAGGTCTACCCCGGCGGTGAGCCGCAGGTCGTGGTCGACCCCGGGCCGCTGGCCGACGTCCTCGAGGGCCGGATCCGGCCGGGCCACTACCGCGGTGTCCTCACCGTCGTCGCCAAGCTGTTCGGGCTGGTGCGTCCGGACGTCGCGGTCTTCGGGCAGAAGGACTACCAGCAGCTCGTGCTCATCCGCAGGATGGTCTCCGACCTCTGCCTGGGCGTCGACGTCGTCGGCGCCGAGACCGCACGTGAGGCGGACGGGCTCGCGTTGTCCAGCCGCAACCGCTACCTCGACTCAGAGCAACGGTTCCGGGCCACGGCGCTCAGCCGGACCCTGCTCGCCGCCCGGGCGGCCGGGCGCTGGGGCGTCGACGTCGCCATCGACGCCGCACGCGCCGAGCTGCGCTCCGCCAACGGCGTCGACCTCGACTACCTCGTCATCACCGACCCCGAGCTGGCTGCCCTGCCCGACGAAGTACCACCCGGGACCGAGGGCCGGATCCTGATCGCCGCGCGGGTCGGCGGCACCCGGCTGATCGACAACATGCAGATCACGCTCGGGGCCGCTCCCGAGGCGAGGAACGGAGACGTCTGATGCTGCGCACCATGATGAAGAGCAAGATCCACCGGGCCACGGTGACCCAGGCGGACCTGCACTACGTCGGCTCCGTGACCGTCGACGAGGACCTGCTGGACGCGGCCGACCTGCTGCCGGGCGAACTGGTGCACATCGTCGACATCACCAACGGCGCCCGCCTCGAGACGTACACGATCGCGGGAGAGCGGGGCAGTGGCGTGATCGGTATCAACGGTGCCGCGGCCCGGCTGGTCCACCCCGGCGACCTGGTGATCCTGATCGGCTACGGCCAGATGGAGACCGCCGAGGCCAGGGAGTTCCAGCCGCACATCGTCTTCGTCGACGCCGCCAACAAGATCCTCGCCACGGGCTTCGACCCGGCCGAGGCTGTCGCCGGCTCCGGTCTCGTCCGCGGTGACCGGGTCGACCGCTGAACGCACCGGCGGGGACCTGCCCCGCCGCTGCTAGGTTCGGGCTCACCGGACGAGGAGTGAAGCGATGGTGTTGCCGGCGTACGCCGCCCTGCCGCGGAGGCTGCGCGCGCCCTCGCCAGGATGGACCACCCGCACGGACGTGGTGGTCATCGGATCCGGCATCGCCGGACTGACCGCGGCGCTGCGGATCCGGACCGAGCTCGAACGGACCGGTGGCACCGTCCTGCTCGTGACCAAGGACGTGCTCGGCGCGGGCTCCACGCAGTGGGCCCAGGGCGGCATCGCCGCGGCGCTCGGGCCCGGGGACACCCCCGAGCAGCACGAGCGGGACACCCTCGTCGCCGGGGCCGGCGCGTGCGACCGCGACGCCGTACACGCCCTGGTCACCGAGGGACCCGACGCCGTCCGCGAGCTGATCGCCCTCGGCACCCGCTTCGACCACACGGCCGCCGGTGAGCTGTCGCTCACCCGTGAGGGCGGACACCACCGCGACCGGATCGCGCACGCCGGCGGCGATGCGACCGGCGCCGAGATCATGCGCGCGCTGATCGCCGCGGTCGACGCGGAGCCCGGCATCGAGGTGATCCAGCACGCGCTCGCCGTCGACCTGCTGCTCGACGCCGACGGCGGCGTCGCCGGCGTGACCCTGCACGTCATGGGCGAGGGGCAGCGCGACGGGGTGGGAGCGGTCCGGTGTCGCGCGGTGGTCCTGGCGAGCGGTGGGCTGGGACAGGTCTTCGCGCAGTCGACCAACCCCGCCGTGTCCACGGGCGACGGCATGGCACTGGCATTGCGGGCGGGTGCGTCCCTGCGCGACCTGGAGTTCGTCCAGTTCCACCCGACCGTGATGTGGCTGGGCCCCGAGACCCGCGGGCAGCAGCCGCTGATCTCGGAGGCGGTTCGTGGCGAGGGCGCCTTCCTCGTCGACTTCGAGGGCAACCGCTTCATGCAGGGCCTCCACGAGCTCGCCGACCTGGCGCCCCGCGACGTCGTCGCCAAGGCGATCACCCGCCGGATGGACGAGACCGGCCAGCCACACATGTGGCTCGACGCGCGGCACCTGGGTGCGTCGTTCTGGGAGGCGCGCTTCCCGACGATCCTCGCCACCGCCCGCCAGCACGGCGTCGACCCGGTCACGGAGCTGATCCCGGTCGCGCCGGCCTGCCACTACGCATCCGGTGGCGTCGCCACCGACCTGTGGGGCCGGTCTGCGGTGCCGGGCCTCTACGCGACCGGCGAGGTCGCCTGCTCCGGAGTGCACGGAGCCAACCGGCTTGCCTCCAACTCGCTGCTCGAGGGACTGGTGTTCTCGCGCCGGATCGCCGCGGTGCTGCCGGGCGAGCTGAGGCCATGGTCGGAGCCCGCCGTCGACGACCGTCCGGTAGGCCTGATCGCCGGAGCGGTGCGCCACGAGCTCCAGGAGGTGATGACCTCGCGGGTGGGCGTGCTGCGCAGCGCCGACGGTCTTGCGGAGGCGGCCGCGATGCTGGACAAGCTGGCCGGTGCCACGACGGACGTCGTGGACCAGGCCGCCTGGGAGACGACCAACCTGCTCACCGTCAGTGCCGCACTCGCCGCCGCCGCGGCCCTGCGCGAGGAGACCCGCGGCTCGCACTGGCGCGAGGACTTCCCGGCGCGCGACGACGCCCGCTGGGCGGGGCACTTCGACGCGGTCATGTCCGACGGCGAGACCACGTTGACGTTCACGGCGGCCCCGCCGACGGACGGGGCACCGCGGTGATCGCCCGGACGCCGTACGACCGGCTGCCGACGCTCCTGCTGCACGAGCTGTCGGACGCCGGCCTCGACCCGGCAGTGGTGTACGCCGCAGTGGTGGCGGCGCTCGAGGAGGACCTGCCGGGCGGCAGCGACGACGTCACGAGCGACGCCACGATCTCGCCGGAGGCGCACGGCAAGGCCGATCTCGGGGCGCGCGAAGCCGGCACCGTCGCCGGGCTCGGCGTCGCGGCGCTGGTCTTCCACTACGTCATGGACGACGTCGAGATCACCGACCGAATGCCCGACGGCACCAAGGTCACCCGCGGCGACGTGGTGATGAGCGTCGCCGGATCGCTCCGCGGCCTGCTGACCGCCGAACGGACCGCGCTCAACTTCGCCAGCCACCTGTCCGGCGTCGCGACCGCGACCGGGGCCTGGGTCGACGCCCTCGAGGGCACCCGGGCCCGGGTTCTCGACACCCGCAAGACGCTGCCGGGCTACCGCGCCCTCCAGAAGTACGCCGTCCGGTGCGGCGGCGGGGTCAACCACCGGTTCAGCCTGTCCGACATGGCGATGGTCAAGGACAACCACGTGCTGGCGGCCGGGGGAGTCGTCCCGGCGTACGAAGCGGTGCGCGCGGCCCACCCCGGCCTGCGGGTCGAGGTCGAGGTCACCGATCTCGACCAGCTGCGTGAGCTGCTGGAGGCCGGCTGCCGCGAGATCCTCCTGGACAACATGTCCACCGAGACCATGGCCGAGGCGGTCCGGATCACGGACGGCCGCGCCACGCTCGAGGCGTCCGGCGGGCTCACCATCGAGCGGGCCCGCGAGGTCGCGGAGACGGGGGTGGACTTCATCTCGGTCGGGCGCTCTCACCCATTCGGTGCAAGTCTTCGACCTCGGAATGGATCTGCAGGGGTGATGACCGAGTGGCGCTGCTGGCCGCCGACATCGGCAACAGCCACACGGTCCTCGGGCTGCTCGTCGACGGCGAGGTCGTCGCCGACTGGCGGGTGGCCACCGACGCCCGGCGTACGGCCGACGAGTGGGCGGTGCTCCTGCGCGGCCTGCTCGGGGAGGATGCCGACATCTCCGGGATATCGGTCTGCGCCACGGTGCCGTCGGTGCTGCACGAGTGGCGCGACATGCTCGCCCAGCACTTCGCCGACGTTCCGCACGTCGTCGTCGAGCCGGGCGTCCGGACCGGCGTTCCGGTGCTGATGGACAACCCGCGCGAAGTCGGTTCGGACCGGATCATCAATGCGCTGGCCGCCGCCCGTACCTACTCCGGGCCGGCAATCGTGGTGGACTTCGGCGGTACGGCGACCACATTCGACGTGGTCAGTGCGCAGGGGCAATACGTCGGCGGTGCCATTGCGCCCGGCATCGAGATCTCGCTCGAGGCTCTGGGCAGGCGCGGCGCCCAGCTGCGCAAGGTGGAATTGCAGCGTCCGCGTTCGGTGATCGCCAAGAACACCGTCGAGGCACTCCAGTCCGGAATGGTCTTCGGCGTGGCCAGCCAGGTCGAGGGAATTGTCTCGAGAATGACCGACGAGCTCGGCGTCGACAGTGCAGACATGCGTGTGATCGCCACCGGATACCTGGCCCCGCTGGTCCTCGACGAATGCCGCTGCTTCACCGACCACGATCCGTGGCTCACCCTGCGTGGCCTGGAGCTGGTGTTTGCTCGCAACACCTGATTCCTTGCTTTTGCATGCGAGCTGGCAAGCTCAGGCAATGATCGGGCAACAGAAGATCACCCGCGAACTATTCGCTTTTTGAGTATTGGGCTGCCATTATTTCCTCAGGACCATTCCCGGAAGAAGAGGCGAGGCATTGGCGCAAAAGGTGAACATCGTCCTGGTGGACGATATCGACGGTTCCGACGCGACCGAGACGATTTCGTTCGGGCTCGACGGCACGTCGTACGAAATCGACCTCAATGACAAGAACGCCTCCAAGCTGCGCGACGCGCTGGCCGGTTACGTCGGCCACGCGCGCAAGGTCGGCGCCGCCTCCCGTCGTGGCCGTCGAGCGACCGCCGCCACCGGTGGTCCCAGCCCCCGCGAGATCCGCGAGTGGGCCCGGTCGCAGGGCATGGACGTGCCCGACCGCGGTCGCGTCTCGGCCGACGTGCGCTCGGCGTACGACGCCGCCCACTGACCCGTCCACGCCGCTGACCCGTCGAAACCCTGACGGGTCAGCGTCTTGTTCGCTGAGAGCGGAGCAGGTTTCCCCTCGTCCGGGAACGCGTAGGCTGTCTGTGGGGTTAGTCCTCATGTCCCTCCGCAGCGAACCACGCGCGGAGGCCCCCAGCTTTGGCAGGAGAGATGCGCAATGTTCGAGCGGTTCACTGACCGTGCCCGCCGGGTGGTCGTGCTGGCCCAGGAAGAGGCCCGCATGCTCTCCCACAACTACATCGGGACCGAGCACATCCTGCTCGGCCTGATCCACGAGGGCGAGGGCGTCGCGGCCAAGGCGCTGGAGTCCCTCGACATCTCCCTGGAGGCCGTGCGCGCCCAGGTGGAGGAGATCATCGGCCAGGGCCAGCAGGCCCCGAGCGGGCACATCCCGTTCACGCCCCGCGCCAAGAAGGTCCTCGAGCTGTCCCTGCGCGAGGCGCTGCAGCTCGGCCACTCCTACATCGGGACCGAGCACATCCTGCTCGGCCTGATCCGCGAGGGCGAGGGCGTCGCCGCGCAGGTGCTGCAGAAGCTCGGCGCCGACCTCAACCGGGTCCGCCAGCAGGTCATCCAGCTGCTGTCCGGCTTCCAGGGCAAGGAGTCCGCTGCCTCCGGTGCCGCGTCCAGCGCGGCCGGCGGGGACGCGCCGTCCTCGTCGCTGGTGCTCGACCAGTTCGGCCGCAACCTCACCCAGGACGCCCGCGAGGGCAAGCTCGACCCGGTCATCGGGCGCGAGCAGGAGATCGAGCGGGTCATGCAGATCCTGTCCCGCCGTACCAAGAACAACCCGGTCCTGATCGGCGAGCCCGGCGTCGGCAAGACGACGATCGTCGAGGGCCTCGCCCAGGACATCGTCAAGGGCAACGTCCCCGAGACGCTCAAGGACAAGCAGATCTACACCCTCGACCTCGGTGCCCTGGTCGCCGGGTCGCGCTACCGCGGTGACTTCGAGGAGCGCCTGAAGAAGGTGCTCAAGGAGATCCGCACCCGCGGCGACATCGTGCTGTTCATCGACGAGATCCACACCCTCGTCGGCGCCGGTGCGGCCGAGGGCGCGATCGACGCCGCCAGCATCCTCAAGCCGATGCTGGCCCGCGGCGAGCTCCAGACGATCGGTGCGACCACGCTCGACGAGTACCGCAAGTACCTCGAGAAGGACGCCGCCCTCGAGCGCCGGTTCCAGCCGATCCAGGTCGCCGAGCCGTCGATCGCGCACACCATCGAGATGCTCAAGGGCCTGCGCGACCGCTACGAGGCGCACCACCGCGTGACCATCACCGACGAGGCCCTGGTCTCGGCGGCGACGCTGGCCGACCGCTACATCTCCGACCGGTTCCTGCCGGACAAGGCGATCGACCTGATCGACGAGGCCGGCTCGCGGCTGCGGATCCGCCGGATGACGGCGCCCGCCGACCTGCGCGAGTACGACGACAAGATCGGCGACGTGCGGCAGCGCAAGGAGGCCGCCATCGACGGCCAGGACTTCGAGGCCGCTGCCCGCCTGCGCGACGAGGAGAAGCAGCTGATCGCCCGGAAGGCCGAGCGCGAGAAGCAGTGGCGCGCCGGCGACATGGACGAGGTCGCGGAGGTCGACGAGGAGCTGATCGCCGAGGTGCTGGCGGTCGCGACCGGCATCCCGATCGTGAAGCTGTCGGAGGAGGAGTCCACCCGCCTGCTCAACATGGAGGACGAGCTCCACAAGCGCGTCATCGGGCAGGAGGAGGCCGTCCGGGCGATCTCCCGCGCGATCCGGCGTACCCGTGCCGGCATGAAGGACCCGAAGCGTCCCGGTGGCTCGTTCATCTTCGCCGGCCCGTCCGGTGTCGGTAAGACCTGGCTGTCCAAGACGCTCGCCGAGTTCCTGTTCGGCGACGAGGACGCGCTTGATCCAGCTCGACATGAGCGAGTTCGGCGAGAAGCACACCGTCTCGCGGCTGTTCGGCTCGCCTCCGGGCTACGTCGGCTACGAAGAGGGTGGCCAGCTCACCGAGAAGGTCCGGCGCAAGCCGTTCTCGGTGGTGCTGTTCGACGAGGTCGAGAAGGCCCACCCGGACATCTTCAACAGCCTGCTGCAGATCCTGGAGGAAGGTCGCCTGACCGACTCCCAGGGCCGGGTCGTGGACTTCAAGAACACCGTCATCATCATGACGACCAACCTGGGCACCCGCGACATCTCCAAGGGCGTCAACCTCGGCTTCCAGGCCGGTGGCGGCGAGGGCTCGTACGAGCGGATGAAGGGCAAGGTGTCGGAGGAGCTGAAGCAGCACTTCCGGCCCGAGTTCCTCAACCGTGTCGACGAGATCATCGTGTTCCCGCCGCTGACGCAGGAGCAGATCGTGATCATGGTCGACAACATGATCGCGGGCGTCGAGCTCCGGCTGAAGGACCGCGACATGTCGCTGGAGCTGACCCAGGCCGCCAAGAACCTGCTGGCCGAGCGCGGCTTCGACCCGGTGCTGGGTGCGCGTCCGTTGCGACGCACCATCCAGCGGGAGATCGAGGACGTCCTCTCCGAGAAGATGCTGTACGGCGAGGTCGGCCCCGGCCAGATCGTCCTGGTCGACGTCGAGGGCGAGGGTCCGGCGGCGATCGTTCACCTTCCACGGCCAGAAGGTCGGACAGCTGCCCGACCTGCCGCCGTTCGAGACCGCCGAGGTCTCCGCGAGCGACGCGCCCGAGCGAGGGCCCGGACGACTCCGAGGGCCCGGTGGACGTCCCGAAGTCCACCGGCACCGCCGAGTAACACTTGTTGAGTTGGGCCTCCGCGGCGCTGTCGGCGCCGCGGAGGCCCATTTCAACGTGCCGCGGAGGCCCAACTCAACGTGGGCTAGTGGGCGCCCTGGAGGTTCAGGGCGACGACGCCGGCGATGATCATCAGGATCGCTCCGGCCTTGAACGCGTCGATGGTCTCGCCGAGCAGGACGATCCCGACCACGGCGATGCCGGCGGTGCCGAGGCCGGCCCACACGGCGTACGCGATCGAGACCGGGATGTCGCGGATGACGAGGGTCAGGATGAAGATCGAGACGGCGTAGCCGGTGAGGACGAGGGCGGTCCACCACGGGTCGCGGAAACCCTCGGTCCTCGGCAGGGCGGCCGTTGCTGCGACCTCCACGCCGATGGCCGACAGGAGCAGACCCCAGGCGACGAACATGACCAACCATCCCATTCTGTAGCGACTGCTACAAATGTAGCACTCGCTACACTGGAGCCCAAGCCGGAGAGGGAGGTCGATGGTCCGAGACACCGCACGGCGCGCCGAGCTGGCCGAGGCCGCCACCGACCACGCCCTCGAGCACGGCCTGATCGGGCTCAGCCTGCGCCCGCTGGCCGCGGCGCTCGGTACCAGCGACCGGATGCTGCTCTACCACTTCGACGGCAAGGACGACCTGATCGCCACCGTGATCGAGACCACCAGCGACCGTTCGGTCGAGCTGATCCGCGGCCTGCCCCCGTCCAAGGGCGTACGCCGGGCGGTGCTCGACCTCTGGGAGGCGTCCACCTCGCCGCCGCTGGACCGCTGCTCCCGCCTGTACGTCGAGGCGGCGGCGCTCGGCCTCCTCGGTCGTGAGCCGTACGTGAAGGTCGTGCACGCGGCCAACGAGCGCTGGGTGGACGCCCTGGCCGACCACCTCGTCGCCTCGGGTGCCGACCGCCGATGCGCCCGTCGCGCCGCGAACCTCATGGACGCGACGTTCATGGGCCTGCAGCTCGACCTCCCGCTCGCGCCGGTGGACCCGGACCACCGCCGGGTCGTGAGCGACATCGTCGACGCCGTGGTCGCGATCGCCGGTCAGGGCAAGGCGTAGGTCTCGCTCGAGCGACCGGACGAGGAGCCCGTCGGCGAGCAGGCTCTCGACGCAACGCTCGCGCTGGGCGGCGTCGCTCCAGGCGGCGTCCATCCGACTGCGGTGCACCGGCCCGTCGCTGTCGCGGACCACGCCCAGCAGGCGGCCGCGGCACTGCCGGTCCGTGCCCGCCCAGGTCTGCACCTTCCGCGGCGGCCCGTCGTACGCCGGGTGGCCGGCCGTGCGCCAGGCGCACCGGTCGGACACCGGGCAGGCCCCGCAGCGAGGGTTCGCGGCGGTGCAGACCAGGGCGCCGAGCTCCATCACCGCCACCGACCAGGTCGCGGCCGTGGCCTCGTCGTCGGGCAGCACGATCTCGGCGAGGGTGCGCTCCGCGCGGGTGACCGACGAGGCCGGGAACTCCACGCCGGCCAGGGTCGCGCGCGAACACCCGGCGCACGTTGGTGTCGAGCACGACGTGCCGCCGTCCGTGGGCGAACGTCGCGATCGCGGCGGCCGTGTAGTCGCCGACACCCGGGAGCGCGAGCAGGTCGTCGTAGGAGGAGGGCACCTCGCCGCCGTGGCGTCTCGACGATGGCCACCGCCGCGGCGTGCAGCCGCAGTGCCCGTCGCGGGTAGCCGAGTCGTCCCCACGCCCGGACCGCCTCGCCCGGGCGGTCGGCCGCCAGGTCGGCCGGGGTCGGCCACTGCTCGAGCCACGCGGCGTGCACCGGCAGCACCCGGGACACCGGTGTCTGCTGGAGCATGAACTCCGACACCATCACCGACCAGGGGGTCGCGTCCGCGGCGCGCCACGGCAGGTCGCGCGCGTGCTCGTCGTACCACCGCAGGATCGGTGCCTGCAGCTCGGCGGGAGGGAACGCGACCACGGTGCCGATGCTACGGAGCCCGGTGTGGCTACCGGATCGGCGGCCGGTTGCTCACTAGCGTGGCCACATGACCGCGCTCACCCGGGGACCGCTTCCGCCCCGCGTCTACTGGACGCGGCGGATCATGGTCATCGGCACGGCCATGCTGCTGGTGTTCGGTCTCGCCCGCCTCCTGGTCGGCGGCAGCGACGCCTCCTCGCCGCCCGACGACAAGGCGGTTCAGGCGGCGGCGACGCCGAGCGACTACTCGCCCCCGCCCGGGGTGACGAAGGACCGCAAGCACCGAGAAGGGCAAGGCGACGAAGAACGACAAGCCCGACGGAGCCGGTGCTCGCGTCGCCCTCAGGCCCGTGCGCCGACGAGGACATCGCGGTCACCCCCGAGGTGACCAACGCCGAGGCCGGCCGGGACGTGCAGATCCTGGTCGGGCTGCGCACGATCGCGACCGAGGCGTGCACCTGGCAGGTCTCGTCGGACACGCTGACCATCGAAGATCACCTCCGGCAAGGACGACATCTGGTCGAGCCGGCAGTGCCCGCGCGCGATCCCGCGCCAGGACGTCGTGGTCCGTCAGGACGTCACCAGGAAGGTGGCGATCACCTGGTCGTCCAAGCGCTCCGACGACGAGTGCTCGCGGCAGACCGGCCTGGGCGCTGCCCGGCTGGTACCACGTCGCGGTCGCCGCCTTCGCCGGTGAGCCGTCCGACCTCCAGTTCGAGCTGGAGAAGCCGGAGCCGCAGGTCGTCACCGAGACCGCCGCACCGCACAGAACGACAAGAACGACAAGAACGACGGCAAGGGTGGCAAGAACCGCAACGACGACGAGAACGAGCCCAAGCACCGCTGACCGGCAGCGTCAGCCGATCAGACGTAGCGCTCGAGGATCGTCGACTCGGCCAGCCGGGACAGTCCCTCGCGGACGCTGCGGGCCCGGAGCTCGCCGATCCCGTCGACGGCCTGGAGGTCGTCGACGCCGGCGGACAGCAGCTTCTGGAGGTTCCCGAAGTGGTCGACCAGCCGGTCGACGACGGTGCTGGGGAGGCGCGGGACCTTGGCGAGGAGGCGGTAGCCCCGGGGCGCGACCGCACCGTCGAGGTGCTCGGAGCTGCCCAGGCCGAGGGCCTTCGCGGCGGCGGCGGGGTCGACCAGCTCGGTCGGGGACAGCGCCTCCAGCCGGGCGAGGAGGTCCTCGGGGCTGCGGTTGCGGCGACCGGCGGGGAGGTAGTCGCGGATCACCAGCTCGCGCTCGGCGTCGACGCCCGGTGATCAGCTCCTCGAGCTGGAGCGACAGCAGTCGCCCGTCGGTGCCGAGCTCGAGGACGTAGTCCTCGATCTCGCGGGCGATCCGGGTCACCATCTCGAGTCGCTGGGCCACGACGGCGACGTCGCGGACGGTGACCAGGTCCTCGATCTCGAGCGCGGACAGGGTGCTGGCCACCTCGTCGAGGCGGAGCTTGTAGCGCTCGAGCGTGGCCAGGGCCTGGTTGGCGCGGGACAGGATCTGGCCGGAGTCCTCGAGGACGTGTCGGGTCTCGCCGACGTACGCCGCGATGATCTGCATCGACTGCGACACCGAGATCACGGGGAAGCCGGTCTGCTTGGCCACCCGGTCCGCGGTGCGGTGGCGGGTGCCGGTCTCGTCGGACGGGATCCGGTGGTCCGGCATCAGGTGGACCGCCGCCCGGATGATCCGGGTGACGTCCTTGTCGACGATGATCGCGCCGTCCATCTTGGCGAGCTCGCGGAGCCCGGTCGCGGCGAACGGGACGTCCAGGCTGAAGCCGCCGGTCGAGATCGACTCGACGGTCTTGTCGTGTCCGAGCACGATCAGGGCGCCGGTGCGGCCGCGCAGGATCCGCTCCAGCCCGTCGCGCAGGTCGGTGCCGGGGGCGATCGAGGCCAGGGTCGCGCGCAGGCGCAAGGTCTCGTCCGAGCGGTCCGTGCCCACCACGCCGTTCCCCTCCCTGTCGGCAGCGGCACCCTCGGCCGCGGCGTCAGTCTAGGAGACCTTGACGCCCGCGTGTGTTCTCCCGGGCACCCCGGAGAGGTCACAAGTCGGTAGCGCGCAGGTGCCGGGAGGGCACGTCGATGAGCCGCAGCACCCGCAGCGCGGACGCGATGTCGGGTGCGTCGATGACCTGCATGCCGTCGATCTCGCGCGTGCCCGCCCCGTCGGGGACCGGTGGCGTCGGGCGCCCCGGGCACCACCGCGGACCGGAACCCGAGTCGGCCGGCCTCGGCCAGCCGGAGCGGCAGCTCACGCACCCGGCGCAGCTCACCGGCCAGGCCGATCTCGCCCATCGCCACGACCCCGGCCGGAGCCGGCGTGGCGGCGTTGGCCGAGGCCAGGGCCACCGCGACGGCCAGGTCGCTGGCGGGCTCCGACAGACGGGCGCCGCCGACGGTGGAGACGAAGACGTCGTGGGCGTGCAGCCGGATCCCGCAGTGCTGCTGGAGCACGGCGAGCACCATCGCCACCCGCGAGGAGTCCAGCCCGGAGGTGGTACGCCGCGGCCGCTCGGCCGCCGACGGGGTCACCAGCGCCTGCACCTCGGCCAGCATCGGCCGCCGCCCCTCCATGGTCACGGCAACGCAGGTGCCAGGGACCTGCTGGTGGTGGTTCTCGACGAAGAGGCCGGTCGGGTCGGTCACCGCGACGATGCCCTCCTGGGACAGCTCGAAGCAGCCGACCTCGTCGATCGGGCCGAAGCGGTTCTTCATCGCGCGGACCATCCGGAAGCGGGAGTTGCGGTCGCCCTCGAAGTGCAGCACGACGTCGACGACGTGCTCGAGCACGCGCGGACCGGCGATGGAGCCGTCCTTGGTGACGTGCCCGACGATGACCGTGGTGATGTTGAGGGTCTTCGCGACCCGGATCAGCGCGGCCGCGACCTCCTTGACCTGGGTCACGCCACCGGGGACGCCTTCGGCGCCGGCGGCGCCGATGGTCTGGATCGAGTCGACCACCAGCAGCGTGGGCCGGACCTGCTCGATGTGGGTGAGCACGGCGCCGAGGTCGGTCTCGGCGGCGAGGTAGAGCTCCTCGTGGACGCCGCCCGTGCGGTCGGCGCGCAGCCGGACCTGGGAGGCGGACTCCTCGCCGGTGACGTAGAGGGTGCGGCGTTGGTAGCGCGCGGTCTGGGCCGCGACCTCGAGCAGGAGGGTGCTCTTGCCGACGCCGGGCTCGCCGGCGAGCAGGATCGCGGCGCCCGGGACCAGCCCGCCGCCGAGGACGCGGTCGAGCTCGGGGACGCCGCTGGTCCGGAACTGGGAGTCCTCGACCGACACCTCCCCGATGGGGACGGCCGGCCGGGTCACCGGGCCGGAGGCGGTGCGCATGGTCGGGGCGGCGGCCTCGGCGACCGAGCCCCAGGCCTGGCACTCGCCACAGCGGCCGACCCACTTCGCGGTCTCCCAGCCGCACTCGGAGCAGCGGAACGGGGAACGAGGGGTCTTGGCCATGGCCGGAACGCTAGGGCACCGCGCCGACAAGCGCGGTTATGCTGTCGTTGGAACGATCAAGGAGGGGGTCCATGACGCGCATTCCAGGGCGAGTCCCGACGATGCCGCCGACCCTTGCCGATGTCGCCGAGCGGGCGGGGGTCTCGCGCCAGACGGTGTCGAACGCCGTCAACAACCCCGACCTGCTCCGCCCCGACACGCTCATCCGGGTCCAGGAGGCGATCGACGAGCTCGGCTACTCGCCCAACCGGGCCGCCCGCAACCTGCGCACCCGCACGTCCCACCTGATCGGCCTGCGCTTCACCCCCGCGCAGGAGGGCACCGCCAACGCGCTCATGGACCGGTTCGTGCACTCGCTGGTGGAGACCTCCAGCGCGGCCGGCTACCACGTCCTGCTCTTCCCCGGCGACCCCGAGGACCCGCTCGCGGGGTACGACGTCCTCCTCCGCTCCACCGCCGTCGACGCGTTCATCGCGACCGACACCTACCTCGGCAACCCGCAGGCGGCCTGGCTCGAGAGCCGTCGCGCCCCGTTCGTCGCGTTCGGTCGGCCGTGGGACAACCCGGACGCCGGTCACCCGTGGATCGACGTCGACGGTGCGGCCGGCACCGAGCTCGCCGCCTGCCACCTCCTCGATCGCGGCCACCAGCGGATCGCCTGGATCGGCTGGCGCAAGGACTCCTTCATCGGCGAGGACCGCCGTGCCGGCTGGAGCCGGGCGCTGCGTGACCGGGGCCTGGCCACGACCGGTCTGGCCTCCCGGGTCGAGGACACCGTCGCCAGTGGCCGCGAGGCGTCGGCGGTGCTGCTCGACGAGGCGCAGCCGAGCGCCTTCGTCTGCGCGTCCGACACGCTCGCGATGGGCGTCCTGCACACCCTGGCCGACCGAGGCCTGGTGCCGGGTCGCGACATCGCCGTGGTGGGCTTCGACGACTCCCAGGTGGCCCAGGTGGTCCCGCCCGGGCTCAGCTCGGTGCGGCAGCCGCTCGAGGAGGCCGCGGTGGAGATCGTGAAGGCGCTCGAGGGGTTGCTCGGCCACCCGCCCGACGTGGGGCCCGGCGTACTCCTCGCGCCGGAGCTGATCATCCGCGGCTCGTCCTGATGCGGTTTGGTCCCCAACCGCAAGCCAGTCCACAGATTTCGTGCGGTTTGTGACCATTCGGCGCCCCGTCCGGACCCCGCCCCCGGCCCCACCCGCCCCGCACCCGCCCCGAACCCGCCCCCGCAGCCGCCGAGGAAGATCGCTCAGAACGCCTTCGACCAGAGGTTGACCGCGTAGTCGACCTCGGTGCCGTGGTGCTCCACCAGGATCGCCTCGGCCACCTCCGGCTTGAACTCGATCCGGACGACGCTCTCCAGATCCGCGCGCGACGAGAAGGACCAGCCGATGTCCACGGGAGTCCGGGTCCAGCCGTGCGTGGACCAGAACCGTTCGACGGCGGCCGGGTCCACGTCCGGGTAGCCGCGACGGAACCACGCACCGAACGTCGAGCGGGTCGGGTCGTTGTCGATCACGAACGCCGTGCCACCGCGGCGTACCACCCGGTCGAGCTCGGCCAGGCCGGGCTCGCTGCCCGGGCCGAAGAAGTACGCCCACCGCGCGTGGGCGACGTCCACCGAGGAGTCCGGGACCGGCAGGGACTGGGCGGTCCCCTGGCTGACGGTCACGTTCGGGAGCGAGCGGGTACGGCGACGGGCCAGCGCCACCAGGTCGGCGTGCGGCTCCACCCCGATCACCGAGGAGGCGGTCGCCGCGAACCGGGGCAGGTGGAAGCCGGTGCCGCAGCCGATGTCGAGCACGCTCCGGTCGGACCAGTTCGCGACGGCCGACATCGCGGCCTCGAGTCGGCCGCCCGGGTCGACCGCGTGGTTCTCGATCTCGTACGTCGCGGTGTGCTGCCAGATGTTCGGGCTCGGCCGGGCTCCGGGCAGCGCCCTCGACACGCTGGTGCCTCGAGCAGTCAGAGACGGACCAGGCCGCCGGGCGTCTGGATCTGCGCGGCGATGATGCCGGGCGTGCCGTGCGGGGCGACCCATTCGACCTTGACGTCCTCGAGCGGGGCCTCGACGGTCTCGCCGAGCCATTCGCTCACCCGCTGCGGATCGCCGGCGATCTCCAGGCAGGCAAGGGAGAAGTCGCGTCCGGCACCGTGGCTGGGGTGCAGCTCGGCGGGGATGCTCCACTCGACGAAGAACGGCAGCTGCGGGTCGGCGATCAGGCCGTTGATGCCGATCTGCTTCCAGCACAGCTCGGTGCCGTCAGGGCGGTAGCGGTTGCCGTTCGCGGCCTCACGCCCGAGGCGCGCCTCCACGATGGTGATGTCGTCGACCGCGACCACCCAGCCGAGCCAGCCGCCGCCCAGGGCGGACCGCGCGCGCACGGCCTGTCCGAAGGGCGCCTTGTCCGACGCGGGGTGGTCCAGAACCTCGACGATCTCGAGGTAGGTGTGGCCAGCCAAGGGCAGGATCATGTTCCGAGTACCGAAGCGAGGATGCACGCCGCCATCGGCGAACTCCTTGCCCAACAGCCCCCCGAGGCGCTTGGCGGTGCTGGCAAGCCCATCGGGTCCGGCCGCGTAGGAAAGGTGGTCCAGGCGCATGCAGGCATTCTCGACAATCGTCCGCACGGGTCCGACATCGGGGTCGGGTTCTCTTGACGTCGAGGTTTCGGGATGGTCGCTGCGCGACCTCCTCAACAAGCTGGCTAGCGCGGGTCGGCGGGATGGATCGCCAGCAGGGAACGCGAGCGCAGGTGCGCCTCGCAGTGCCGCACCAGTTCGTCGTACGCCTTCTTGCCCATCAGCTCGGTCAGCTCCGGTTCGTTGGTGACGTACAGCGGCTCCATGCCGACGTGGGCCTCGGTGTTGCCGGAGCAGTACCAGTCGAGGTCGTGGCCGCCCGGTCCCCAGCCGCGGCGGTCGTACTCGCTGATCGTGACCTCGGTGTACGACGTCTCGTCCACCCGCTCGACGGTGCGGAACGTGCGCCGGATCGGCAGCTGCCAGCACACGTCCGGCTTGGTCTCCAGCGGGTTGCGACCCTGCTTGAGGGCCAGCGAGTGCAGGGCGCACCCGGCGCCCGCGTGGAAGTCCGTGCGGTTGTGGAACACGCACGCGCTCTGGCCGTTGACCTCGATCGTCCGGGTCTTGGGCTCGCCGTCGTCGTCGTGCTCGAGCCAGTCGGACTTCTTGACCTTCTTGCGGTCCGGACGGAACTGCCAGGTGTCCGCGTCCAGCTGGTCGACGAACCCAGCCACGCGCTTCTCGTCGTCCTTGTCGGCGAAATGGGCGCCGAGGGTGCAGCAGCCGACCTCGGGGGACTCCTTGTAGATCCCGGGGCAGCCCTGCCCGAAGATGCAGGTGTAGTTGGACGTCAGCCAGGTGAGGTCGCAGCGGAACACCTGCGCGTCGTCGGCGGGATCGACGAACTCGACGAAGGCACGGGGAAAGACGAGGTCGACTTCGGGCACGGACAAACCCTACGCGGCGGGTAGTTTGTCCCCATGCGGTTGGGCGTTCTCGACATCGGATCCAACACCGGGCATCTCCTGGTGGTGGACGCCCACGGAGGCGCCGCCCCGTTGCCGGCGTACTCCTACAAGGAGCCGCTGCGGCTGGCCGAACACCTGGTGCCCTCCGGCTCTGACGAGGGCGCCGTCTCGCAGACCGGGATCGACGCGCTCACGGCGTTCACCGCCCAGGCCCTCGTCGTCGCCGAGGACAAGGGATGCGAGGACATGCTGGGGTTCGCGACCTCCGCGGTCCGCGACTCGGTCAACTCCGACTCGGTGCTCGACCACGTCCACGACAGCACTGGCGTACGGATCCAGGTGCTGTCCGGGGAGGACGAGGCCCGGCTCACCTTCCTCGCCGTACGCCGCTGGTTCGGGTGGTCGGCCGGCCGGCTGGCCGTCTTCGACATCGGAGGTGGATCGCTGGAGATCGCGGGCGGCTCCGACGAGGCGCCGGACGTCGCATGGTCCCTGCCCCTCGGGGCGGCCAGGCTGGCGCGCCAGTTCTTCGGTGGCGCCCGGCCCGACGACGAGGCGATTCGCCAGCTCCGCAAGCAGATTCGCGCCGAGATCGCCCGCGACGCCGGCAACCTGCTGCGCGCCGGAGCGCCGGACCGCGCCGCCGCCACGTCGAAGACGTTCCGGTCCCTCGGCCGGATCTGTGGCGCCGCGCCGTCGGGCGACGGACCCCTGGTCCCGAGAAGCCTCTCGCTGTCGTCCCTGACCGAGTGGATCCCGAAGCTGATCGAGATCCCGCCCGACGAGCTCGCAGACCTCCCCGGCGTCTCGCCGAGCCGCACCCACCAGATCGTGCCGGGCGCCCTGGTCGCCGAGGCGTGCATGGACATCTTCGACCTGACGGAGCTCGAGATCTGCCCGTGGGCGTTGCGCGAGGGCGTGATCCTGGAGCGTCTCGACCAGATCAGCGTGCTGGGCTGACGTGACCCGGGTCGGGCTCTCCACGTCCTCGGTCTACCCCGAGTCGACGGCGCACGCGTTCGGGTACGCCGCCTCCGTGGGGTACGACGCGGTCGAGGTGATGGTCGGCATCGACTCGCTGAGCCAGCAGACGTCGGCCGTCCTCCAGCTCGCCGAGCACCACCAGGTCCCGATCTCCGCGGTGCACGCGCCGTGCCTGCTGTTCACGCAGCGGGTCTGGGGCACCGAGCCGTGGGGCAAGCTGCAGCGGTCGGCGGAGATGGCTGCCGAGGTGGGCGCGGAGGTCGTGGTCGTGCACCCGCCGTTCCGCTGGCAGAAGGAGTACGCCGCTGGGTTCGTCGAGGGCATCGCCGCCCTCGAGGAGTCGACCGGGATCGCGTTCGCGGTCGAGAACATGTACCCGTGGCGGGCCTCGTCCCGCAGGGGCATGGAGATGTACCTGCCGGGCTGGGACCCCTCCGAGCAGGACTACGCGAACACCACCATCGACCTCTCGCACGCCGCGATCGCGCGCTCGGACCCGGTCGAGATGGCCGTCCGGCTGGGCGACCGGCTGCGGCACATCCACCTGACCGACGGCACCGGCTCCGCGAAGGACGAGCACCTCGTCCCCGGCCGCGGCTCGATCGGCGCCGACGAGTTCCTCGCCCACGCCGCGCGCTCCGGCTTCGCCGGCGAGATCGTGGTCGAGATCAACACCCGCAAGTGCGCGAACCGCGAGGAGCGCGAGCGCGACCTGCGCGACTCCCTGGAGTTCGCCCGCGCGCACTTCCCGGTGGCGGCGCCGTGACCGCACCCGTGCGGCGGGGACGCCGGCCGGGCGCACCGGACACCCGGGCGGCGATCCTGGCCGCGGCGCGGGAGCACTTCGCGGCGCAGGGCTTCCGTCGTACGACGATCCGGGCGGTCGCCGCCGACGCCGGGGTGGACCCGGCGCTCGTGCACCACTACTTCGGCAGCAAGGACGACCTGTTCGTCGCCGCGCTCGAGCTCCCGATCGACCCCCGGTCGGTGATCGGCCCCGCCCTGGCCGGCGGCATCGACGGGGCCGCCGAGCGGCTGCTCACCGTGTTCCTCGGGGTCTGGGACGATCCGGACATCCGACCCGGCCTGCTCGGCGTCGTCCGCGGCGCCCTCGAGCCCGAGGGCCAGCGGCTGATCCGCGAGGGCTTCCTCCCGGCGGTCATCCTCCCGGCCGCCATGGCCCTCGGCGTCGACCAGCCGGAGCGCCGGATGCCGCTCGTGGCCAGCCAGATCTTCGGCCTGATCATCGTCCGGTACGTCCTCGAGGTCGAGCCGCTCGCCTCCATGCCCGCCGCCGACGTGGTGGCCGCCATCGCGCCGAACATCCAGAGATATTTCGAGATGCCCTTGCCCTGAGTCTCCGGCGCGCTGCATAATTCAACACATGATGAATAACGCGGTCGAGGTCGACGACCTGTTCGTCGTACGCGGGCACCGGGAAGTCCTCCGCCACCTCTCGTTCACGATCCCTTCCGGCGTCGTGACCGGGCTGCTGGGCCCCTCCGGGTGCGGCAAGTCCACGCTGATGCGCTCGCTGGTCGGCGTCCAGCAGCTCACGACCGGGTCGGTGAAGGTGTTCGGCGAGGAGGCCGGGTCCGCGCCGCTGCGTGACCGGGTCGGCTACGTCACCCAGGCGGCCAGCGTGTACGACGACCTCACCGTCACCGAGAACCTCGTGTTCTTCGCCCGCGTGCTCGGCGTCGGTCGCGACCATGTCGACCGGTGCATCGAGGACGTCGACCTGCGCTCGCACGCCGACCAGGTGGTGGGCAACCTCTCCGGTGGCCAGCGGTCCCGCGCCAGCCTCGCCGTCGCGTTGCTGGGGGAGCCCGACCTGCTCGTCCTCGACGAGCCGACCGTCGGCCTCGATCCCGTGCTGCGCCGGGACCTGTGGGCGCTGTTCCACCGGATCGCCCAGGGCGGGGCCGGGGTCTTCGTGTCCAGCCACGTGATGGACGAGGCCGAGCGCTGCGATCGGCTGATCCTGATGCGCGAGGGCGAGATCATCGCCCACGACAGCCCGCAGGCGATCCTGGACCGCACCGGCACCGGCAACGTCGAAGAGGCCTTCCTGAAGATCGTGGAGGTGCCGGCATGAGTACGGCGACCCTGACCCGGAGCGCCCCGCGCGCCCGCCTCGAGATCACGCTCGCCGTCGCCGGCCGGGTGCTGCTGCAGCTCCGTCGCGACCACCGCACGATGGCCATGCTGCTCGTGCTGCCGTGCCTGCTGATGACGCTGCTGTGGTGGATGTTCAACGACTCGTCGACGCTGGTCTTCGACGCGATCGGCCCGGCCCTGCTGGCGCTCTTCCCGTTCATCATCATGTTCCTGGTGACCAGCGTGACCACACTGCGCGAGCGCTCCAGCGGCACCCTCGAACGCCTGCTGGCGATGCCGATGGGCAAGCTCGACTTCCTCGGCGGCTACGCCCTCGCGTTCGGCCTGGTCGCCGCCGTGCAGTCCGCGCTCGCGGTGGCGCTCAGCGTCGGGCTGCTCGGGATGGACGTGCGCGGACCGGTCTGGCTGCTGACCCTCGTCGCCGTCGCGGACGCCGTACTCGGCAGTGCGCTGGGGCTGTTCGTCTCCGCGTTCGCCCAGACCGAGTTCCAGGCCGTGCAGTTCATGCCGGCACTGGTGATCCCGCAGATCCTGCTGTGCGGGCTGTTCGTCGCCCGCGAGGACCTGCCGCCGTTCCTCGAGGCGGTGAGCAACGTGCTCCCGCTCTCGTACGCCGTCGACGCGATGCAGACCCTCACCCAGACGGCCGACACCTCCGACGTCTGGGTCGACGTCCTGATCGTGGCCCTGCTTCGCCGTCGGCGGGCTGGCCCTCGGCGCTGCCACTTTGAGGAGGCGTACCGCTTAGGCTGGGGACATGCACCTGCTCCGCCAGCCCATCCTCCTGCTCGCCCGTAGCGAGGCGGTCAAGAAGCTCGTCGGCACGATGCCGGTCTCCTCCGGGATCGTCACCAGTCACGTCCCCGGCGAGACCACCGAGTCGGTGGTCGACGCCACCGGCG
Organism: uncultured Actinomycetota bacterium; assembly: GCA_963788445.1. Lineage (GTDB taxonomy): Bacteria > Actinomycetota > Actinomycetes > Propionibacteriales > Nocardioidaceae > Nocardioides. Next base: position 178,439 of record CAWBGN010000013.1, on the reverse strand, counting down.
TACTGGCCGCCGACGGCCTCAAGTCGACCCTCGACTTCCTGGGTGAGGACACCCTGGACGCCGAGCAGGCCGAGGCCACCGTCGCGGCCTACCTCGACGTGCTCCAGGAGCTGTCGTCCCACGGCCTCACTCGCTCCGCCGAGGTGTCGGTCAAGCTGTCCGCGATCGGACAGGCGCTCCCGGAGAACGGGCACAAGGTCGCCCTCGAGAACGCCCGCACCATCTGCCGAGCCGCACGCAACGCCGGCACCACGGTCACCCTCGACATGGAGGACCACACCACCACCGACTCGACGCTGGCGATCCTGCGCGAGCTGCGCAAGGACTTCCCCGAGACCGGCGCCGTCGTCCAGGCCTACCTCCACCGCACCGAGGCCGACTGCCGCGCGCTGGCGTACGAAGGCTCGCGGGTGCGTCTCTGCAAGGGCGCCTACCAGGAGCCCGAGACGGTCGCCTTCCAGAGCCGGCTCGACGTCGACCGGTCCTACGTCCGGTGCCTGAAGGTGCTGCTCGCCGGGCAGGGCTACCCGATGATCGCCACCCACGACCCGCGCATGGTCGAGATCGCGTCGTCGCTGGCGAGCCGCTACGGCCGCGCCAAGGGTTCGTACGAGTTCCAGATGCTCTACGGCATCCGGCCGACCGAGCAGAAGCGGCTGGCCGAGAACGGCGAGACCATGCGGGTCTACATCCCGTACGGCTCCGAGTGGTACGGCTACCTCATGCGGCGCCTCGCGGAGCGTCCGCAGAACCTGTCATTCTTCGCGAAGTCCCTGATCTCCAAGAAGTAGTCACCACGGAAGGCACCCTCATGGCCCAGACCGCGATCCTCGGCGCCGGAGTCATGGGCGAGACCCTGCTCTCCGGACTCGTCAGGGCCGGGCGCCGCGTCGACAACCTGCTGGTGGGGGAGAAGCGCCCGGAGCGGGCCCGAGAGCTCGAGGAGCGGTACGGCGTGGCCGTCACCTCCAACGCCGAGGCCGCGCGCAAGGCCGACACGATCGCCCTGGTCGTGAAGCCGCAGGACATGGGTGACCTGCTCGACGAGATCGCCCCCGAGCTGCGCCCCGGCCAGCTGGTCGTCTCGCTGGCCGCCGGCATCACCACCGCGTTCATCGAGTCGCGCGTGCCCGAGGGGGTCGCCGTCGTCCGGGTCATGCCGAACACGCCGGCCCTGGTCGACGAGGGCATGGCCGCGATCTCGCCCGGCTCCCACTGCGACGACAGCCACCTCGCCGAGGCCGAGGCGCTGATGGCGTCGGTCGGCAAGGTGCTGAGGATCCCGGAGCGGCAGATGGACGCCGTCACCGCGATCTCCGGCTCCGGCCCGGCGTACATCTTCTTCGTCGTCGAGTCGATGATCGAGGCCGGCGTACACCTCGGGCTGCCGCGTTCCACCGCCACCGACCTGGTCGTGCAGACCGTGGTCGGCTCGGCCAAGATGCTGCGCGAGACCGGCACCCACCCCGTCGTACTGCGCGAGCAGGTCACCTCGCCGGCCGGCACCACCGCGGCGGCGCTGCGGGAGCTCGAGATCCACAAGGTCCGTGCGGCGTTCCTCGCCGCGATCGAGGCCGCTCGCGACCGCTCGCGCGCACTCGCCGAAGGCAGCTGACCCCCGCGTGCCGGGGCGGCTGCCCATGGCCTGGGGCGCCACGGCCGCCGAGCTCGCTCGTGCCTATCCCGCCGACACCATGCTCGACGGACCGGTCGTCTCGATGACGCGGGCGGTGGCCGTCGACGCCCCGGCCGCGATCGGGTGGCGCTGGCTGTGCCAGATCGCGGTGGCGCCGTACTCCTACGACCGCATCGACAACCGCGGCCGGCCCAGTCCCCGCGAGCTCACGCCCGGCGCCGACGACCTCAAGGTCGGGCAGCTGATGACCATCTTCCGGCTCACCGAGTTCGAGACCGGACGCCAGTGGACCGGGATCACCGTCCCGAAGGCCGCCCGGCTGTTCGGCGACGTGGCTGTGACGTACGCCGTCGAGCCGGTCACCGACACGTCCTGCCGGATGATCTGCCGGCTCACGGTCAGCCACCGCGGCCTCCTTCAGTGGCTGCGCACGCACGCGCTCGCGTGGGGTGACCTGGTCATGATGCGCAAGCAGCTGCTCACCCTGAAGGAGCTCGCCGAGCGCGACGCCCGCCGTTAGCCCACTTCGTGCGGCTACCCCAGCCCCATCGCGGCGCGGGCGGCGGCCAGCACCGGGGCGGTCACCTGCCGGCAGCGGTCGGCGCCGTCCGCGAAGACCTGGGCGACGTACGTCGCGTCGGCGGCGAGGTCGGCGTACCGCTTCCGGACCGGCTCGAGCTCGGCGACCACCGCGTCGGTGACCGCCTGCTTGAGGGCGCCGTACGTCGTGATGCCGGCGACCGAGCCGCCGCAGGCCTCGAGGATCTCGATCAGGTTCGTGACACCCGGCTTCGCCGCCCGGTCGACCCGCACCGCCGACGGGCCGGTGTCGGAGTCGGTCACCGCGCGCGCGATCTTTCGGCGCACCACGTCCGGCGGGTCCAGGAGGAACACCGAACCGGCAGTGTCTGCCGACTTGCTCATCTTCCGCGTCGGATCGGCCAGGTCCATGACTCGTGCCCCGACCGGCGGGGTCGTGATCTCCGGGACCGTGAACACCTCGCCGTACGTGTTGTTGAAACGGATTGCCAGATCGCGCGTGAGCTCGACGTGCTGGCGCTGGTCGTCGCCCACCGGCACCACGGCCGGTCGGTACAGCAGGATGTCGGCCGCCATCAGCACCGGGTAGGTGTAGAGCGACACCCGCGTGGAGGCCACGCCCCGGCCCTTCTCCTTGAACTGGATCATCCGGTTCAGCTCGCCGGTGTACGCCGTGCACTCCAGCAGGTAGGCCAGCTCGGCGTGCGCAGGCACCTGGCTCTGAAGGAACAGCGTCGCCCGGTCCAGCCCGGCGGCCAGCAGGAGCGTCGCCATCTCGGTGGTCCGCGCCCGGAGCAGCGACGGATCGTGGGTCGTGGTCATCGCGTGGAGATCGGAGAGTCCGTAGTAGGCGTCGTCCTGCTGCGCGGCCATCGGCCTCAGCGCCCCGAGCAGGTTGCCGAGGGTCAGCCGGCCGGACGGGGTCAGCAGGGAGAGTGTGGTCGACATGTCGTGCTCCTGGTGGTGGGCCCACGGGTCACGCATGCGAAAACGGCCACCCGCGGGCGGCCGTTGGTCGAAGAAAGGTGTGCTCGAACGTGGTCCGCCGGTCAGGCGGGCCACCAGTGCGTGGATCGGTTCGTCAGCACCCCACCAGTGTCGCACGGCCGGGCACCCCGGCTCACGAGCGGGCCGGCCGGTAGCCTCGCAGGCATGGTCGAGTGCAGCGGGCCGGCGACAGTCGTCTTCGACTCGACGCTGACCGAGTACAGCTTCGGGCCGACCCACCCGATGTCCCCGATCCGGGTCGACCTCACCATGCGCCTGGCCGAGGAGCTCGGGGTCACCGGAGACCGCCTGCGCCTGGTGCCGGCGCCGATGGCCGACGACGACCTGATCGCGACCGTCCACGACCGCTCGCTGATCAAGGCCGTCGAGCACGTCGGGACGACGCCCGGGGCCGTCGACCTCGAGCACGGCCTCGGCACCGACGACAACCCGTGCTTCCAGGACATGCACCACGCGGCGGCCCACGTGGTGGGGGCGACCGTCGAGGCCTGCCGGCAGGTCTGGAGCGGCGAGTCCCTGCACAGCGCCAACATCACCGGCGGCCTGCACCATGCGATGGCCGACCGCGCCAGCGGCTTCTGCATCTACAACGACGTGGCGGTCGGCATCCAGTCCCTCCTGGACCAGGGAGCCGAGCGGGTCGCCTACGTCGACGTCGACGTCCACCACGGGGACGGCGTGGAGAAGATCTTCTGGGACGACCCCCGCGTGCTCACCGTGTCCCTGCACGAGACCGGCCAGATGCTGTTCCCCGGCACCGGCTTCCCGCACGACAGCGGCGGGCCGGGCGCCGAGGGCTCGGCAGTGAACGTCGCCCTCCCGCCGGGGACGGCCGACGCGGGCTGGCTGCGTGCCTTCCACGCCGTCGTGCCGCCGGTGCTGCGCGAGTTCCGACCCGACGTGCTGGTCACGCAGCACGGCTGCGACTCCCACATCGAGGACCCGCTCGCCCACATGATGCTGACCGTCGACGGGCAGCGGGCGTCGTACCTCGCGCTGCACGAGCTCGCGCACGAGGTCTGCGACGGCCGCTGGGTGGTCACCGGCGGTGGCGGCTACGCGCTGGTCGAGGTCGTGCCGCGGGCGTGGACCCACCTGCTGGCCATCATGGCGGGCCGGCCGCTCGACCCCGCGACGAGTACGCCGGAGGGCTGGCGCGAGTACGTCCGGACCGCCCTCGGGCGGACCGCCCCACTCCGCCTCACGGACGGCCGGACCCCGGCGTATCGTGACTGGTCGGAGGGGTACGACCCCGACACCTGGCTGGATCGGGCGATCAACGCCACCCGCACGGAGATCTTCCCGTTCCACGGATTGGATCCACTGCCCTGACCTGCGAAAACGCTTGATCAGGTCAAATCTTGCAGGCGAATGCAAGACGACACGCCGAAGGTCTCTCAAGTTGCTTTAGTGAATCCCTTCCCCACGAGTCACTCCAGGCTCTATTCTCACGGAACGCGGACGTGATGCACCGGTGGGGAAGCCGGTGGCGGGCCGCACAGAAAGATTCGGTGCACCATGGTTGACAACTCGTCCGGGGACCTCTCCGACTCGAAGTTCCTGACCGTTGCCGAGGTTGCCGCGATGATGCGCGTCTCCAAGATGACTGTCTACCGCCTCGTCCACAACGGCGAGCTGCCCGCCGTCCGCGTCGGCCGCTCCTTCCGGGTGGTCGAGGAGGACGTCAACGAGTACCTCCGCAAGAGCTTCTACAGCGCCGGCTGATCCGCTTCTCACGCTTCGGGCGGGATCCTCTCGGATTCTGCTGCTGTTCCACGGGCCGATAGGCTGTCGGCGTCCTCGGGGCGAACCGTCCCGTAGGCACGTCAGCTCGAAAGGTTTCCTGTGGGTTCTGTCATCAAGAAGCGGCGCAAGCGCATGGCCAAGAAGAAGCACCGCAAGCTGCTGAAGAAGACGCGCGTCCAGCGCCGCAAGCTCGGCAAGTAACCCAGGTCCGTCGTGGGCAGGACCGGTCGCGTCGTCCTGGTCACCGGGGTCTCGCGAGACCTCGGTCGCCGGTTCGCGCGCGCAGCCGCCGCCGATCCTGCCGTCAGCCGCGTCATCGGTGTGGACGTCATCCCACCGCGCGGCGACATCGGCGACGTCTCGTTCGTGCGCGCCGACATCCGGAACCCCGTCATCGCGAAGATCATCGCCAAGGAGGACGTCGACACCGTCGTCCACATGAGCGTGATCGCGACGCCCGGCAGCGCCGGCGGCCGGGGCACGATGAAAGAGCTCAACGTCATCGGCACCATGCAGCTGCTCGCGGCCTGCCAGAAGGCGCCGGGGCTGCAGAACCTCATCGTGAAGTCCACGACCACGGTGTACGGCGCCAGCAACCGCGACCCGGCGATGTTCACCGAGGACATGGAGCCGCGCCGGCTGCCGAAGTCCGGGTACGCCAAGGACGTCGCCGAGGTCGAGGGCTACGTCCGCGGCTTCGCCCGTCGCCGCCCCGACGTCCGGGTGACCCAGATCCGGGCCGCCAACGTGATCGGCCCCCACGTGCAGAGCCCGATCACGTCGTACTTCCGGCTGCCCGTCGTGCCCACCGTGCTCGGCTTCGACCCGCGCCTGCAGTTCCTCCACGAGCGTGACCTGATCGACGTGCTCCGGCACGCGATCGTGACCGACGTCCCCGGCACCTTCAACGTCGCCGGCGACGGGATCCTGATGCTCAGCCAGGCGCTGCGCCGGATCCAGCGGGCGTCGGTGTCGCTGCCGGCGTTCGCCGTCGGCAGCATCGGCTCGGCGCTCCGGTCCGCCCGGGTCGCCGACTTCTCGCCGGAGCAGCTGAGCTTCATCACCTACGGCCGTGGGGTCGACACCACCCGGATGCGCGAGATGCTCGGCTTCACCCCGGAGTTCACGACGCCGGAGGCCTTCGCCGACTTCGGCGCCGGCCTCACGCCCACCGGCGGCCGCTCGGTCCGCGCCCTGGACGGGCTGACCCGTGCGCTCACCCCCGACGACACCCGCGAGCTCGTGGGAGCCGACCGTGGGTGACGCGGAGATCATCCCGATCGGCACCCGCGGCCGACCCGGCCGCGGCACCGGCACCGGGAAGCCGTCCTCCGCGGCGCGCAGCCTGGCCGGCCCCAGGGCAGCCGCCAGGCAGCAGGGGTCGAAGCCGCCCGCTGCGAAGGAGGCGCCACCACGCAAGGCGGCAGCTCCGCCCCGCAAGGCTCCGCCCCCCAAGAAGGCAGCCCGGGTCGAGGCCCCCGCACCGGAGGTCACCCGTCCGGCCGCGACCACGCACGATCGGTCGCCCGTGCCGGGCATCCCCACTGGAGAGTGGCTGGCGGCGTTCCAGTTCGCCGCCAAGGAGGTCTTCGGCGACCAGTGGGAGCCACAGCTGGCCCGGTTCCTCGCCTTCCTGCGGCGGCGGGTGACCGGCGACTACGTCGTCGACGAGTACGGCTTCGACCCCGAGGTCACCCAGCGGTTCATGATGACCGCGCTGCGCCCGATCGCCGAGAAGTGGTTCCGGATCGAGGTCCGCGGCGCCGACAACATCCCCGCCGAAGGCGGCGCCCTGGTGGTCTCCAACCACTCCGGCACCTTCCCCGTCGACGGCCTGATGACCATGGTCTCGATCCACGACGCCACCGGTCGCCAGCTGCGCCCGCTCGGCGCCGACCTGGTGTTCCGGATGCCCTTCGTCAGCACCCTCGCCCGCAAGGGCGGGGCCACCCTCGCCTGCAACGAGGACGCCGAGCGGATGCTCGCCGGCGGCGAGCTGGTCGGGGTCTGGCCCGAGGGCTTCAAGGGCATCGGCAAGCCGTACGCCGACCGCTACAAGCTGCAGCGCTTCGGCCGGGGCGGCTTCGTGTCCGCCGCCATGCGCACCGGCGTCCCGATCATCCCGCTGTCTCTGGTCGGCGCCGAGGAGATCTACCCCCTCGTCGGCAACCTCCCGTCCCTGGCCCGGCTGCTCGGCGTCCCGTACATCCCGATCACGCCGTTCTTCCCGCTGCTCGGGCCGCTCGGCCTGGTGCCGCTGCCCTCGAAGTGGCTGCTGGAGTTCGGCGAGCCGATCCGCACCGACGAGTACGACGCCGGCGCGGCCGACGACCCGATGCTGGTGTTCAACGTGACCGACCAGGTGCGCGAGACCATCCAGCAGACGCTCTACTCGCTGCTGATGAAGCGGCAGTCGGTCTTCCGTTGACGCGCTGACCCCCAGGGGTCGACCGTCAGTTGCCGCCGTCGCCGAGCAACGGGTCGGTGAGGTCCTCGAGGGTGTCCTCGACGGTCGGCAGGCCGGGCAGCGGCAGGCTCGGCGGGTCGTTCGACGTCGGCTGTGAGTCGCCGCCGCCGATCAGCCCGTCGGTCAGGTCGCTGAGCGGGTTGCTGGGCGCGTCGCTGGGCTGGTCGGGCGTCTGCTGGTCGGTGTCGGTCGACGTGCCCGAGTCGCTGGGCGGATTCAGCACGCTGCCGGGCGGAAGCGAGCCGGTGTCGGTGTCGGGGATGAGCGGGTCCTTCTCGTCACCCTTGGTGTTCTTGTTCCCGGTCTGCGTGGGGGTATCACCGGCGGTGGCCCCCGTGCTCCCGAAGGTGGTGTACGAGGCCAGGATCGGCGGCAGGTCCGTGATCCCGGCGCCACCGCAGGTCGGGCAGGTCTGCTCGGCCTCGGCGTCGATCTGCTGGAGCACCCGTGCGGCGTGAAGCAGCTCGTCGCGGGCGTCGGCCGGCACGGCCGACTCGAGGTCGGTGAGGGTCGCCATGCTGGCCGCCGTGAAGTCGCGCAGCTCGGCGATCGAGCTCTCGTGGCCGGTGGCGGTGTAGTCGGAGAGCAGCAGGTCGGAGGCCTCGGTGGCCTGTTCGGTGAAGGTGTTCAGGGTCGGGGCGATCGCGACGTCGTCCTTGAGCTCGCCTTCGCGGCTGAGCGCGGAGATCTCGTCGAGCCGGCCGGTGGCGTTGGTCAGCATGTTCGAGCCCTTCTCGCGCTCGTCGACGCTGAAGCCGGTCTGGGCGCCCTCGATCGCCCGCTTGAGCGGGTAGAGCGCGTCGCCCGGCAGGGCGGACTGGGCGGCCACGGCCATCGACGTGCCGGCGCCGACGATCGCCAGGCCCGCGACGGCGGCGGCGAGGCGGCGTTCGCGAGCGGGTCGGCGCGGCGGGAGGGTGAGCCGGGCCTCGTCGTCGGTGGGCACCAGCTCGGTCGCGGCGGCGGTCATCAGCCGCTCACGGAGGCCGGTCACGAACTCGGGGCGGGCCTCGGGCTCCGGCACGGCGCGCAGCGAGGCGACGATCTCCAGGAAGTCGGCGTACCGCTCGTTCGACCGGCCGGTCGAGGTGCCCTCGACCAGCGAGTCGAACTCCTCGGCGCGACGTCGCGCCGTGAATGCGGTGGTCATGCGTCGTGTCCTGTCGTTGCTGCCGTCACGCTGGGGAGCCGGGTGGGTCATCGTCACCCGCATCAACGACCCGCGAACAGGCGAAGTTACGGGGTGTGACCCACAAGTCATTGACGATTTCCGGAAGGTCTGCATCAGTCCCGGATCCCTTCGGGCATCAGCTTCGCCAGGTTGCGTACGCCGCGCAGCTGGAGCTGCTTGATCGCGCCGTCGCTCCGGCCCAGGACCGCCGCCGTCTCGGCGATGCTCATGCCCTGGAGGAAACGCATGATCAGGCAGTCGCGCTGCTCGTCGGGAAGCGACTTGAGCGCGGTCAGCAGGATCTCGTTGGTGAGGCCGGCCAGCACCGCGGCCTCGGGGCCCTCGGTGGCGTCGTCGTGGACGCCCATGTCCTCGGTCGTCAGCTCGAGGCGGGTGCGTCCGGACTTGAAGTGGTCGGTGGCGAGGTTCCGGGCGATCGTCATCAGCCAGGCGCCGAAGTCCTTGCCCTGCCACCGGAAGTTGCTCATGCTCCGCAGCGCCCGGAAGAAGGTCTCCGAGGTGAGGTCCTCGGCGAGGGTGCCGGAGCGGGTGCGGTAGAAGAGGAAGCGGTAGACCGAGGACTGGTAGTGGTCGTAGAGGAGGCCGAAGGCGTCGGCGTCGCCCTTGCGGGCCAGCTCGACGAGCGCGATCAGGCGGCTGCGGTCCGCCTCGCTCTCCTCGGAGGAGACGGCCTGGCCGTGGTCGTCGTCGGCCCCGCCGGCGCCGCCCGTCGGCACGCTCGGCCCGCCCTCGGCGATCGAGGCCTCGGTGAGCAGCACGGAGGGGCCGCCGACCCCGGCGACCTGCGGATTGAGTAGGAATTGGGCAACCGCCAAGCGCAGAGCATTCAGCCCGCGTTCGAGGTCACGCCCATCCCGCTGCCTGACGATGTGGAGCCCTCCCGATCAGCTTCCCCCGAAGCCTTCAGCATGGTAAAGGCGGGGAAGTTCACATGGGAACAGTTCCCCGGCAAAGAGTGGTCCATACCACGTCGGTGAGGAATTCTGCCGGGGCCGGGTAAAGCTTTCAGCGGCGACGGCCGCGGACGGCGACACCCGCGGCCACGGCTCCGGTGGCGGCGCCGGTCACCGCTCCGATCAGGAGCCCGGCCCGGGCCGCCTTGCGGCCGGACCGGTAGTCGCGGACCCGCCAGCCCATCTCCCTGGCCTTGGCCCGCAGCTTGGCGTCCGGGTTGATCGCACACGGGTCACCGACGAGCGAGAGCATCGGCAGGTCGTTGTAGGAGTCGGAGTACGCCGAGCACCGGGCCAGGTCGAGCTCCTCCCGGGCCGCGATCGCCTTGACCGCCTCGGCCTTGGCGGGCCCGTGCAGCAGCTCGCCGACCAGCCTGCCGGTGTAGACGCCGTCGACGTGCTCGGAGACGGTGCCGAGGGCGCCGGTCAGGCCGAGCCGGCGGGCGATGATCGAGGCGATCTCGATCGGGGCCGCGGTCACCAGCCACACCCGCTGTCCCTGGTCGAGATGGAGCTGGGCGAGGGCGCGGGTCCCCGGCCAGATCCGGTGCGCCATGGCCTCGTCGAAGATCTCCTCGCCGAGCTCCTCGAGCTCCTTGACGGTGTGACCGGCGATGAAGCCGAGCGCGGAGTTGCGGGCGTCCAGCGACGTGATCGGGGTCCTCGACGCCGACGATCCGGAAGTAGGCCTGCTTCCACGCGGCGCCGAGGATCTCGCGGGTGGTGAAGAACTTGCGGCGGTGCAGGCCGCGGGCCAGGTGGAAGATGCTGGCGCCCTGCATGACCGTGTTGTCGACGTCGAAGAACGCGGCCGCGGACGGATCCGCGGGCGTGTCCAGGGCGGTCTCGACCTCGGCGGCCGATGCCGCCGCCTCGCCCGCCAGGGTCGACCGCTGCTGCAGGTCCAGCGGTCGTCGACGCGGGTCGGGCGGCGGGTTCACACGGGCAGCGTAGACCCCCGTCGGACACCCCGGCGGCGCCGTTTGCCGTGTGGGAGGATCGCCGTCATGCCTGCCAAGCACGACGTGGCCGACCTCGTCGCGGACGCGGCGGTGGAGCGGCCGGACTCCCTCGCCGTCGTCGAGGCCGGCGGGCGTTCGCTGACCTGGGCGCAGCTCGAGGACGAGGTGGGTCGTCTCGCCACCGGGCTCGGCGAGGCCGGGATCCTCGCCGGTCAGCGGGTGATGGTCGTGCTGCCCAACCGGATCGAGTTCGTCACGACCTACCTCGGCGTGCTCCGGGCACAGGTCGTCGTGGTCCCGGTCAACCCCCGTTCGACGGTCGAGGAGCTGGCCCGGATGATCGCCGACTCCGGCACCCGGCTGGTGGTGGCCGACGGGTCGACCCTGAGCTCGGTGCGAGCGGCGGCGGACGTCGTACGCCGCGCCCTCGCCGGCGAGATCGCCGACCTCGACGCGGCCATCCTCGAGCGGGCGGCCGTGCCCGTGATCGCCGTCGTCGACGAGGCGCCGGCGGACGGGGAGCTGTCGTTCGACCAGCTCCGGGCGGCGCCGGCGCGGGCCGTGCCGCCGCTGCAGGACCCCGAGAAGCTGGCCGCACTCCTCTACACCAGCGGCACCTCGGGCCGCCCCCGGGCGGCGATGCTCACCCATCGGGCGCTGCTCGGGAACCTGAGCCAGATGGCCCGGGTCGAGCCGCCGATGATCCACGGCGACGACGTCGTGCTCGGCGTACTGCCCCTCTTCCACGTCTACGGCCTCAACGCCGTGCTCGGCGGGGTGCTCCAGCACCGCGCGAAGCTGGTGCTCGTGGACCGGTTCGACCCGGTCGGCACACTCGACCTGATCGACGACCAGGCCTGCAGCGTGGTGCCGGTGGCGCCGCCCGTGTTCGCGCACTGGATGCCGATCCCGAACCTCGCCGAGCGGCTCGGGTCGGTGCGGCTGATGCTGTCCGGGTCGGCCCCGCTGTCCAGCGAGGTGATCGAGGAGTTCACCGCCAGGACCGACATCCCCGTCCACCAGGGCTACGGCCTCACCGAGGCGGCGCCGGTGGTGACCAGCACCCTGGTCAGCCAGGACCTCCAGAACGGCTCCGTCGGAGCGGCCCTCCCCGGCATCGAGATCCGCCTGGTCGACGACCGCGGCGCGGCCCCCGAGGGCGAGGACCCGGGCGAGATCCAGATCCGCGGTGCCAACCTCTTCAGCGGCTACTGGCCGGACGGCTCCGGCGGTCCGGACGAGGACGGCTGGTGGGGCACCGGCGACGTCGGCTTCCTCGACGGCACCGGCGACCTGTTCCTCGTCGACCGGATCAAGGACCTGATCATCGTGTCCGGCTTCAACGTCTACCCGATCGAGGTCGAGGAGGTCGTCCGCGCGGTCCGCGGCGTCACCGAGGCGGCCGTGATCGGCGTCGAGGACCCAGACACCGGCGAGGCCGTCGTCGCGTACGTCGTGGCTCCCGATGCCGACCCGGACATCGTCGCGGCCGACGTACGCCGCCACTGCGAGACGCGGTTGGCACGGTTCAAGCGGCCGACCCGGATCGAGGTCGTCGACGAGCTGCCGCTGACGGTCACCGGCAAGGTCCAGAAGGGACGCCTGCGCGGCCGCGAGCGCCGCCGGGCCCTGGGGCTCCTCGAATGAGCTCCGCCGGCAGCAGCACCGCGGACGCGTCGAACCCGCGGGTCACGCTGTTCGGCCGGCCGGGCTGTCACCTGTGCGAGGCGGCCCGCGAGGTGATCGAGCGGGTCTGCGCCGACCTCGGCGAGCAGTACGTCGAGGTCGACATCGACTCCGACCCGGCCCTGCTCCACCGGTTCGGCGAGGAGATCCCGGTGACCTTCGTCGACGGCGCCCAGCACGACTTCTGGCGGGTCGACGAGGCCCGGCTGCGGGCCGCGCTGGGTCGCTGATGGGCCGTTGAACCGGGCCGCTGCGGGTGGCTCTTCTCACATGTGGTAGCCGCCCCCCGGACTCAGTTTGTTCTCGCGTTCACAAACTCCTACAGTGATCTGGCCGCATCGGACCTGCAGCCGGGTGAACCAGCCCGCAGTCGCAGTGCGGCTGGAGAGAAGAGCAGTGACGGCACGGACTTCCAACGACAGTGCCCGGGACATTCCCGAGGCAACGGTCGCCCGTCTTCCCGTCTACCTCCGTGCCCTGACGACGCTCGCCGAGCTCGGCACCCGCACCTGCTCCAGCGAGGAGCTCGCCGCGGCGGCCGGGGTCAACAGCGCCAAGCTGCGCAAGGACCTCTCCTACCTCGGCAGCTACGGCACCCGCGGCGTCGGCTACGACGTCGACTACCTGCGCTACCAGATCGCCCGCGAGATCGGCGTGACCCAGGACTGGCCGGTCGTCATCGTCGGCATCGGAAACCTCGGGCACGCCCTGGCCAACTACTCCGGGTTCCGCAGCCGCGGCTTCCGGGTCGTGGCCCTGCTCGACGCCGACCCGAACCGGCACGACGAGGTCGTCGCCGGCGTCGACGTACGCCCGTTCGACGACCTCGAGCGGATCGTGAAGGAGCACGGCGTCGCCATCGGCGTGATCGCGACCCCGGCGGTCGCCGCCCAGGACGTCGCCGACCGGATGGTCGCCAGCGGCATCAGCAGCATCCTCAACTTCGCGCCCACCGTGCTGTCGGTGCCCGACGGGCGTCGACGTCCGCAAGGTCGACCTCTCCATCGAGCTGCAGATCCTCGCCTACCACGAGCAGCGCAAGGCCCAGGGAGAAACGGCATGAACACCCCATTCGAATGCTCGCTGCGCTCCGCTTCGAACGGGGACCCCGAATGAGCGTCCTCGTCGTCGGCATCTCCCACAGGACCGCGCCGGTCGCGCTGCTCGAGCGCGTGGCTCTCGACGGCGACGGCGTCAACAAGCTGATCAACGACGTGGTCGGCTGCGAGCACGTCACCGAGGCGACCGTGATCGCCACCTGCAACCGGCTCGAGATCTACGCCGACGTCGACCGCTTCCACGGCAGCGTCGAGGACGTCTCGCGGCTGCTCGTCGACAAGGCGGGGGAGTCGACCGAGGCGATCCTGCCCCACCTCTACGTGCACTACGACGACGGCGCCGTCTCCCACCTCTTCCACGTTGCCGCCGGCCTGGACTCGATGGCGCTCGGCGAGGGCCAGATCCTCGGCCAGACCCGCAACGCGCTGCGCCGCGGCCAGGAGCAGGGGACGGTCGGTCCGGCCCTCAACGTGCTCTTCCAGCAGGCGCTCCGCGTGGGCAAGCGCTCGCGCGCCGAGACCGACATCGACCTCGCCGCCCCATCCCTGGTCGGTGCCGCGCTCGAGCGGGTCGAGGGCGCCCTCGGCGGCGTCGCCGGCAAGCGGGTGCTGATCCTGGGTGCCGGCTCGATGGCCGGGCTCGCGACCGCCACGGTCTCGCGGGCCGGTGCCTCCGAGATCACCGTGGTCAACCGCACCGCCACCAACGCCGAACGCCTCGCCCGCGAGTACTCCGCCCGTTCTGCGCCGCTCGCCGACATCGCCGTCGAGCTCGGCCGCGCCGACCTCGTGATCGCATGCACCGGCGCCAGCGGCATCCTCGTCACCAGTGCCACCGTGCAGGCCGCCCGTCCCGGCGGCGAGCCGCTCGCGATCATCGACCTCGCCCTCCCCCACGACGTCGAGCCCGAGGTCGGCGACCTGCCCGGCATCACCCTGATCAGCCTCGCCGACCTCGCCGACGAGCTGCGCGACTCCGATGCCGGCCGCGAGGTCGAGGGCGTCCGCCGCATCGTCGGGCAGGAGGTCAACGCCTTCGTGTCCGCGCGCCGACAGGCCAGCGTGACCCCCACTGTCGTGGCCCTGCGCTCGATGGCCACGGCGGTCGTCGAGGCCGAGATGGAGCGGCTCGCGACCCGGCTGCCCGACCTCGACGAGGCCGCCCGCGCCGAGGTGCTCCAGTCCGTACGCCGGGTCGCCGACAAGCTGCTCCACCAGCCCACGGTGCGGGTCAAGGAGCTGGCCAACGAGACCGGTGCCGTGTCCTACGCCGCCGCGCTCGCCGAGCTGTTCTCGCTCGACCCGGACGCCGTCGACGCCGTCACCCGTCCGGAGGGCCTGTCATGACCTCCCTCCGCCTCGGCACCCGCGCCTCGCTGCTCGCGACCACCCAGTCGGCCACCGTCGCCGAGCTGGTCCGGACCCGCCTCGGCCACGAGGTCGAGCTGGTCGAGGTGACCACGGACGGCGACACGACGGCCGCGCCACTGGCGTCCCTCGGCGGCACCGGCGTCTTCGTCAGCGCCCTGCGCGACGCGCTGCTGCGCGGCGACATCGACCTCGCCGTCCACTCCCTCAAGGACCTCCCCACCGCACCCCAGGCCGGCATCACGATGGCCGCCTGCCCGGAACGCGAGGACCCCCGCGACGCCATCGTGGCCCGCGACGGGCTCACTCTCGGCGAGCTGCCCGTGGGCAGCCGGGTCGGTACGGGCTCCCCGCGCCGCGAGGCGCAGCTGCACGCACTCGGCCTCGGCTTGGAGATCGCGGACATCCGTGGGAACGTCGACTCGCGCATCGGAAAGGTCCGTTCCGGTGAGTACGACGCCGTCGTACTTGCTCGGGCCGGATTGAACCGGATCGGCCGTCTCGACGAGGCGACCGAGGTGCTCGACCCGCTGCAAATGCTCCCCGCTCCCGGGCAGGGTGCACTGGCGATCGAGTGCCGCTCCGGCGACACCGCCCTGGTGGCCGAGCTCGAACAGCTCGACGACCCGCACACCCGGGCGGCGGTCGACGCCGAGCGTGCTGTGCTCGCCACGCTCGAGGGTGGCTGCTCGGCTCCGATCGGAGCCCTGGCGGAGGTCGTCGAGGGCGAGGACGGGGACGAGATATGGGTCAGGGCCGTGGCCCTGTCCCTGGATGGGGGGCTCTCGGTGCGGATGTCCGCATCGGGCGCTCCGGCCGACGCCCTGGGCGTCGGGACGCGGTTGGCGAACGAGATGCTCGCCGACGGTGCAGGTCGATTGACGGAAGCTCCAGCGAAGAGGCAGAACGCATGACGCGAGGCAAGACCAGTCCCACCACCGACACCACGCACCGCGGGTGGGTGTCGTTCGTCGGCAGCGGCCCCGGTGACCCGGACCTGCTCACGGTCCGTGCTGTCGAGGTCCTTCGGCACGCGGACGTCGTGGTCACCGAGGTGCCCGAGCACGAGGCGCTCGTGCGCGGCCTGCTCGGCCTGCCCGAGCCGACCGAGGACGCAGAAGCCGAGACGACCGGTCTGCGGTTCGTCGACGGCGGCTTCGGCGAGGACGGCCAGCCGCTGACCCACGCCGCGCGCGCCAAGGTCGTGGTCCGCCACGCCAAGAAGGGCGACCGCGTGGTCCGGCTGATGGCCGGCGACCCGTTCCTCTACGCGTCCGGTCCCGAGGAGGCCCAGGCCTGCGTGAAGGCGGGGCTCGGCTTCGAGATCGTGCCCGGCGTCTCGTCGGTCAACGCCGTCCCGGCGTACGCCGGCATCCCGCTGACCACCAAGGACAACCGTGAGGTCGCCGTCGTCACCTGTGGCGAGAAGGTCGACTGGAGCCGCTACGCCGACGCCCGCACCCTGGTGCTGCTCTCGGCCGTCGGCTCGATCGGCGAGATCGCCCCCGCGCTGATCGAGGCGGGTCGCGACCCGGAGACCCCGGTCGCGATGACCCGCGTCGGCACCACCACCGAGCAGGCGACTGTCACCTCGACCCTCGAGCACATCGCGGCCGACGCCCGTGCCGCCCGGATGGCCCCGCCGGCCGTCACCGTCGTCGGCAACGTGGTCAACCTGCGCGAGGCGCTGTCCTGGTTCGAGACCAAGCCGCTGTTCGGCTGGCGGGTGCTGGTGCCCCGCACCAAGGAGCAGGCCGGTTCCCTGACCGCACGCCTCCGCGGGTACGGCGCCGTCCCCGACGAGGTGCCCACCATCTCCGTCGAGCCGCCGCGCAACCCGCTGCAGATGGACAAGGCCGTCCGCGGCCTGGTCGAGGGTCGCTACGAGTGGATCGCCTTCACCTCGGTCAACGCCGTGCGCGCCGTCCGCGAGAAGTTCGAGGAGTACGGCCTGGACGCCCGAGCGTTCTCCGGCCTGAAGATCGCCGCGGTCGGCGACAAGACCGCCCAGGCGATCGGCGACTGGGGCCTGCGCGCCGATCTCGTCCCGTCGGGCGAGCAGTCGGCCGCCGGGCTGCTGGCCGACTGGCCGCCGTACGACGAGCTGCTGGACCCGATCAACCGGGTCTTCCTGCCCCGGGCCGACATCGCGACCGAGAACCTCGTCGCCGGCCTGATCGACCTGGGCTGGGAGTGCGACGACGTCACGGCCTACCGCACCGTGCGGGCCACGCCGCCGCCGGCGCCGACCCGCGACGCGATCAAGACCGGCAAGTTCGACGCGGTCGTCTTCACGTCGTCCTCGACCGTGCGCAACCTGGTCGGCATCGCCGGCAAGCCGCACCCCTCCACCGTGATCGCGGTGATCGGGCCGGCCACGGCCAAGACCGCCGAGGAGCACGGCCTCCGGGTCGACGTGATGTCGCCGAAGCCCGCCGTCGAGGACCTGGTGGACGCGCTCGCCGACTTCGGCGCCGCCCGCCGGGTCGCGATGCTGGACGCCGGCGAGCCGGTCACCAAGCCCTCTCAGCGCAAGCCCTCCGGCCGGCGGAAGGCCACTTCGTCACGATGACCGCCAGCGACGGCGTGCGCCCCCCGACCGCCCCGTCCGGACCCGTCGTCCGGCCACGGCGGCTGCGGACCACGCCGGCGCTGCGCCGGATGGTCGCCGAGACCTCGCTCGACGCCCGACGGCTGGTGCTGCCCGTGTTCGTGCGGGAGGGGCTCGACTCACCGCGCCCGATCAGCAGCATGCCCGGGGTCGTCCAGCACACCCGGTCGTCGCTGCTGAAGGCCGTCGCCGAGGCCGCGGAGCTCGGGCTCGGTGGGGTGATGCTGTTCGGCATCCCCGCCGCGAAGGACGCCACCGGCTCCGGTGCGGTCGACCCCGGCGGCATCCTCAACCTCGCCATCAACGACGTGGTCGCCGAGGTCGGTGACGCGCTCACGGTGATGAGCGACCTCTGCCTCGACGAGTTCACCGACCACGGCCACTGCGGCGTGCTCACCGCGGACGGCCGGGTCGACAACGACCGGACGCTCGAGGTGTACGCCGAGATGGCGCTCGCCCACGCCGACGCCGGCGTCGACATGGTCGGCCCCAGCGGGATGATGGACGGCCAGGTCGCGGTGATCCGTGCCGCCCTCGACGCGGCCGAGCACACCGACGTCTCGATCCTGGCCTACTCCGCGAAGTACGCCTCCGCCTTCTTCGGCCCGTTCCGCGAGGCCGTCGACTCCTCGCTCCAGGGCGACCGGCGCACCTACCAGCAGGACCCCGCGAACGCCGTCGAGGGTGTCCGGGAGGCGCTGCTCGACGTCGAGCAGGGCGCCGACATCGTGATGGTGAAGCCGGCGCTGGCCTACCTCGACGTGCTGCGCCGGGTGCGCGACGCGGTCGACGTCCCGGTCGCGGCGTACAACGTCTCCGGCGAGTACTCCATGCTCGAGGCCGCCGCCGCCCAGGGCTGGATCGACCGCGAGCCGGCCATCCTGGAGACCCTCACCTCGATCCACCGGGCCGGTGCCGACGTGATCCTGACCTACTGGGCCACCGAGGTCGCCCGCCTGCCTCACCCGCTGACGTTGAGTTGGGCCTGCGCGGCTCTCGAGTTGGGCACGCGCGGCAATCCGATGGCCGCGCAGGCCAACTCAACGGGTGATCAGGGGTTGAGCAGGTTGTCGACGCACTGCTGGATCTCGTTGACCGGGGTCAGTGGGTTGTCGATGACGAGCATGTCCACCGTGCACTGCACGAGCGCGGCAGCCGGGGTGAGGAGCTCGAGGCCGCCGCCGCCGTCGCCGCCGCCGGGCACGGGCGGGCCGGGGAGGTCGAGGCCGCCGACCGCCGCCGCCACCGGGGTTGGTCGGGTTGTCGGTCGGCACGTCGCCGTCGCCGTCGTCGCCGCCACCGTTGTCGCCGCCACCGTTGTTGTTGCCGCCGGTGCCGCCGTTGTTGTTGCCGCCGTTGTTGTTGCCGTGCCCGTTGCCGTGGCCGTTGCCGTGGTGCGCGGGCGGGTTCGGGTCGGGGACGAAGAAGCCGGCCGAGGTGGTGCCGTTCGGCACCGAGGTGAAGTCGCCGTCGAGGTAGGCGTTCATGATCGACAGCACCAGGTCGACGTACGACTGGCTGTGGTTGTAGCGGAAGACCGCGGCGCGCTGGCCCTCGCTCGCTGGACAGGTCGTCACGACCCGAGCAGAGGTAGACCGCGGTCGCCAGGGCGGCGTCGTCGATGTCCTGGGGGTCGCGCTTGGCGTCGCCGTCGGCGTCCACGCCCACGACCGACCAGGTGGACGGGATGAACTGCATCGGCCCGACGGCACGGTCGTACTTCGCGTCGGCGTCGTACTGGCCGGCGTCGGTGTCGGTGATGACGGCGGTGCCGCTGCTTGCCGTCGAGGGCCACGCCGAAGATGCCGGGCTGCGCGAGGCCGTCGGTGTTCAGGGTGTTGCCGTTGGCGCGGCCGTGGTTGGACTCGACGCGGCCGATCGCGGCCACGAGCTGCCACGAGAGGTTGCAGGTCTTGTCCGCGGCGTTGATGACGGTCTCGGCGCGCTGGTAGGCGGCGAGGGCGGCAGAGGGGATGCCGCTCGTCGAGGCCGTGGCGACGATCCGGTCGGCGTTGCCCTCGAGACCGGAGGAGACGCCGCCGGGTGCGGTCACGCTGGCGGGGGCCTCGATGGCCTCCGTCGGGAGGCTGGTGCCGTCGGGCAGGCGTCGCACCCGTCTGCTCGCCGGCGGAGGCCGTGCTCACGCCGACTCCGGCGAGGCTGGCCGTCCAGGCCACGGAAAGCAGGGCAAGCGGCACGAGCGCAGTGGCCTTCTGCATGCGGCCGAAGCGCGTGGCTGTCATCGAATCCTCTCCCGTTCCTCCACCCATGGTGCTCCCTCAAGCACGGGTAGTCAGCCCAACGAGCATTTTCACAGGCGGTTACGAAGCCCTGCCAGGGTGTGACCAAGATCTCACGGTGCTTTCACTCTCAGAAACGACCCTTCCCACCACCTATGACGCGAAACCTGCGTGTCCCGGACACTGGTCTGTACCGACTTCTGATATTCGGACCCGCCCGCCTCTCAGATGGTTTTCCCCCGCTGGGACAATGAGCCGGTGACCCCCTCCGACACCACGGCCTCCCGTGCCCTGTTCGAGCGCGCCCGCGTGGTCACTCCCGGCGGCGTGAACTCGCCGGTGCGGGCGTTCAACGCCGTCGGCGGTACGCCGCGCTTCATCCGGTCCGCGCAGGGCGCCTGGCTCACCGACGTCGACGGCAACGAGTACGTCGACCTGATCTGCTCGTGGGGGCCGATGCTGCTCGGCCACGCCCACCCCGAGGTGCAGGCTGCCGTCGCCGCCGCGGTCGCCCGCGGCACGTCGTACGGCGCCCCGACCGAGCCCGAGGTCGAGCTGGCCGAGGAGATGGTCGCCCGCTCGCCCGTCGAGCGGATCCGGTTCGTCTCGTCCGGCACCGAGGCCACCATGTCGGCGATCCGGCTGGCCCGCGGCTTCACCGGCCGCGACGTGGTCGTGAAGTTCGCCGGCTGCTACCACGGCCACGTCGACTCGCTGCTCGCGTCCGCCGGGTCCGGGCTGGCCACGTTCGCCGTGCCCGGCACGCCCGGCGTGCCCGAGTCCTCGACCGCGCTCACGCTGGTCCTGCCCTACAACGACCGGTCCGCGGTGGAGAAGGCGTTCGCCGAGCACGGCGACCGGATCGCCTGCCTCGTCACCGAGGCCGCCCCGGGCAACATGGGCGTGGTCCCGCCCGAGCCCGGCTTCAACGCGTTCCTGGCCGAGACCTGCACCCGCCACGGAGCGCTGTTCGTCAGCGACGAGGTGATGACCGGCTTCCGGGCGTCGAGCCGCAGGGCCAGTGGGGCCTCGACGGCGCGCACGAGGGCTGGGTGCCCGACCTGGTCACCTTCGGCAAGGTGATGGGCGGCGGCTTCCCGGCCGCGGCGTTCGGCGGCCGGGCCGACGTGATGTCGCGGCTGGCGCCCGAGGGGCCCGTCTACCAGGCCGGCACGCTGTCGGGGAACCCGATCGCGACCACCGCCGGCCTGACCACGCTGCGGCTGGCCACCGACGAGGTCTACGCGCACATCGGCGCCGCCGGCGACACGATCAAGGCCGCGGCCGCCGAGGCGCTGACCGCCGCCGGCGTGCCGCACGTCGTCCAGTCCACCGGCACCATGTTCTCGGTGTTCTTCACCGACCAGCCGGTGCGCGACTTCGCCGACGCCTCCAGCCAGGACGTCGCCGCGTTCGCCGCGTTCTTCCACGCCATGCTCGACGCCGGCGTCCACCTGCCGCCGTCGGCGTACGAAGGCATGGTTCCTGTCCTCGGCCCACGACGAGCGCGCCGTCCAGACCGTGCTCGACGCCCTGCCCGCCGCTGCGCGGGCCGCGGCCGCCACCGAGGGAGTCGAATGACGCGACACCACGATCGTGCACCTGATGCGCCACGGCGAGGTGCACAACCCCGACGGCGTGCTCTACGGCCGACGCCCCGGCTACCACCTCTCCGACCTCGGCCGGAAGATGGCCGACAAGGTCGCCGACGTCGATCAAGGACCGCGACATCACCCACCTGCGGGTCTCGCCGCTCGAGCGCGCGCAGGAGACGGCCCAGCCGCTGGCCGAGGCTGCGCGGCCTCGAGATCGTCACCGACGAGCGGGTGATCGAGTCGACCAACGTGTTCGAGGGCAAGCGCTTCGGCCGGCGGCGACCGCGCGCTGCGCCGGCCGTCGTCGTGGGTCCACCTCTGGAACCCGTTCAAGCCGTCCTGGGGCGAGCCCTACAAGGAGGTCGCCGCCCGGATGATGGCGGCGGTCGAGGACGCCCGCGACGCCGCCCGCGGCCACGAGGCCGTGATCGTGTCGCACCAGCTGCCGATCTGGATCACCCGCCTGCGCGCGGAGACAGCGTCGGTTCCTGCACGACCCGCGCAAGCGTCAGTGCACGCTGTGCTCGCTCACCTCGTTCCACTACGCCGACGACACGCTGGCACGCGGTGGCCTACTCCGAGCCGGCCGGCGACCTGATCCCGGTCAAGGACAAGGCCGCGCCGTTCTCGGCCGGTGGGGCTCCCGAGGAGCACCGGCCCTGAAGCGTTCCCGTCCTCTCTCGCACCTCACCGGTCCTGCTCCTGGTCGCCTGTCTGCTCGCGCTGACGGGCTGCAGCGGCCTGCAGTCGACCGGGGACAAGGGTTACATCGCCGGCGACGGCCAGGTCACCCAGATCGCTGCCGGCGACCGGGGCGACCCGGTCGAGCTCGCCGGGCGACGTCGCTCGCGGGCGACCCGGTCGACATCGCCGACTACCGGGGCCAGGTGGTCGTCGTGAACGTCTGGTGGCTCGTGGTGCCCGCCGTGCCGCACCGAGATGCCGATGCTGGTCGAGGCGGCCGACGAGCTCGAGCGGCGACGCGGCGTTCGTCGGAATCAACATCCGCGACGCCAGCGCGGACCAGGCGCCTGGCGTTCGTGCGTGGCCTTCGACGTCGGCTACCCCTCGATCTACGCACCCGACGGCAAGGCGCTGCTCGCGTTCTCCGGGCACGATCAGCCGGGCTCGGATCCCGACCACCGCCGTCCTCGACCGCGAGGGTCGCGTGGCCGCCGTGCATCGCTGGGCCGATCCCGTCGAAGCTCGACCCTGATCGAGCTCGTCGAGGAAGTCGCCGCGGAGCCAGCGGATGGGTGAGTGGTTCTCCGAGCAGGCGGCCTCCGGCTCGCTCCTGCTGGCGATCCCGGTCGCCCTGATCGCCGGGCTGGTGTCGTTCTTCTCGCCGTGCGTGATCCCGTTGCTGCCGGGCTACCTCTCGTACGCGACCGGCCTCACCGGCGCCGACCTCGAGGACGCGCGCCGCAGCCGGATGGTCGCCGGATCGATCCTCTTCGTGCTCGGCTTCACCGTCGTGTTCGTGATCCTCGGGACCCTGTCCGGGGCCGTCGGCGCGTGGCTGGTGACCTGGCGCCGTGAGCTGACCTTCGTGCTCGGCATCGTGACGATCCTGCTCGGGCTGGCCTTCGCCGGCCTGGTCCCGTGGCTCCAGCGCGACTGGCGGGTGCACAAGGTGCCGGCGGTCGGCCTGGCCGCCGCGCCGCTGCTCGGCTTCCTGTTCGGGCTCGGCTGGACGCCGTGCATCGGCCCCACCCTGGCCGCGATCACGACCCTGTCCATCAACGAGGCCACCGCCGGCCGGGGAGCGCTGCTGTCCGCGGTCTACGCGCTCGGTCTCGGGCTGCCGTTCGTGGCGGCCGGCTTCGCCTACCGGCGGGCGCTCGGCGCGTTCGGCTTCGTCCGCCGCCACCAGGTCTGGGTCACCCGGATCGGCGGCCTGATGCTGGTCGCCGTCGGCGTCCTGCTCGTCACCGGCTGGTGGGACCAGGCCGTCACCTGGCTGCAGCTGCACCTGATCTCCGACACCGAGGTCAGTGTCTAGTGATCGCGACCGAACGGAGATCCGGTGAGCTGACGTTCACCGAGATGCTGAGGTGGGGCTGGCGGCAGCTCACGTCGATGCGGACCGCCCTGATCCTGCTGCTCCTGCTGGCGCTGGCGGCGATCCCCGGCTCGGTCATCCCGCAGTCCGGCGTCGACTCGCTCAAGACGTCCAACTGGCAGGAGGCGCACCCGAAGCTCACCCCGATCTACGAGAAGGTCGGGCTGTTCTCGGTCTACGACTCCCCGTGGTTCTCCGCGATCTACATCCTGCTGATGGTGTCGCTGGTCGGCTGCATCATTCCGCGCACGTTCCACTACTGGAAGGGGATCCGGGCGGCCCCGCCGAAGGCTCCCCGCAACCTGACCCGCCTGCCGGACCACGCGACGTACGAGACGAAGGACGGGGTGGACGACGTCCACGCCAGCGCAGCTCGCCGTGCTGAAGAAGCGGGGCTACCGCGTCGTGTCCGGCGAGGACGGCGCGGTCTCCGCCGAGCGCGGCTACCTCGCGCGAGGTCGGGAACCTGCTCTTCCACCTGTCGGTGCTCGTGGTGCTCGTCGGCTTCGCGGTCGGCAGCCTGTTCGGCTACAAGGGCGGCGTCATCCTCGTGGTCGGCAACGGCTTCTCGAACAACCTCACCCAGTACGACGACTTCGTCCCGGGCAGCCTCTTCCAGGCCGACGACATGGAGCCGTTCTCCTTCGACATCGGCTCCTTCGACGTGAACTGGCTGACGTCGGGACCGCGCAAGGGGATGGCGCAGGGCTTCGAGTCGCACCTGACCTACCAGGAGACGCCGACCTCCGAGGCGAAGAAGTACGACCTCAAGGTCAACCACCCGCTGAGCATCGGCGACACCGAGGTCTTCCTGATCGGCCACGGGTACGCGCCGGTCATCACCATCCGCGACGGCAACGGCGACGTCGCCTACAGCGGGCCGACGATCTTCCTGCCGACCGACCAGACGTTCACCTCGTTCGGGGTGGTGAAGGCACCCGACGCGCGGCCGCAGCAGATCGGCCTCGAGGGCGGGTTCTACCCGACGTACGCGTTCACGCAGGAGACCGGGCCGTTCTCGGTCTTCGGCAACGCGGTCAACCCGCGCGATCTCGATGCTGGTGTACACCGGCGACCTCGGCATGGACGACGGGTCCTCGCAGTCGGTCTACGAGCTGGACAAGGCCAACGCGGAGCTGGTGAAGAACGACGACGGGTCGATGTTCCGCGTCGACCTGGAGCCGGGGCAGCACGGTGAAGCTGCCCGACGGCCTCGGCACGGTCAGCTTCGACGGGGTCGAGCGCTGGAACAAGATCCAGATCAGCCGCACGCCCGGCAAGTTCGTCGCCCTCGCGGGCGTCGTGCTCGCCCTGATCGGGCTGCTCGGGTCGCTGTTCATCCGGTCGCGCCGGATCTGGGTTCGCGCGCGCAGGGAGGGTGACGGCACACTGGTCGA
Organism: uncultured Actinomycetota bacterium; assembly: GCA_963788445.1. Lineage (GTDB taxonomy): Bacteria > Actinomycetota > Actinomycetes > Propionibacteriales > Nocardioidaceae > Nocardioides. The sequence goes on along the minus strand of CAWBGN010000013.1, from coordinate 153,918 downwards.
GGTGGCGGCCCTCGAACGGTCCGGCGGCGGCGACGTGTCCGTCGCCCTGGCCGAGCATCGTGGCGGCGCTCCAGGCAGCCTCGCCGCCACCGGGACAGAAGGAGAAGTCGTGACCGACGCCGCGTGGGAGACGCTGAGCAACCAGGCCGTGGCGGCCTGTGGGGTGGTCTACTTCCTGGCGCTGCTGGCCTACCTCGTCGAGTGGAGCGCGCTGCGCAAGGTGCCGGTCGCCGCTGAGGCGGCCGTCGTGGCGGAGGGCTCCGACGGGGGCGTCGCGCTGGCCACCGGGGGCGAGGCCGACGAGGACGCCGCGCGGCGTACCGCCATGTTCGGCCGGCTGGGCCTCCTGCTCACCGTGCTGGCGGTCGCGATCCAGTTCGTGGCGCTGGTCAGTCGCGGGATGGCCGCGGACCCGAACCGCGTGCCCTGGGGCAACATGTACGAGTTCACGCTGGCCGGCACGTTCGTGGTCGCCGCGCTGTACCTCGCGCTGTACCGGAAGTTCTCGCTCGCCTGGATGGCGCCGATCGTCGTCGGGTTCGTCCTGATCCTGCTCATGGTCGCCGTGATCTGGCTCTACGACCCCGTGGCGCCGCTGACCGAGGCGCTCTACTCGCCGTGGCTGGTGATCCACGTCGTGTCCGCGATCATCGCCACCGGCGCGTTCACGCTCGGCGGCATCTGCTCGGCGCTCTACCTGATCAAGGAACGCGCCCAGCGGAAGCCGACCGGCTACCTCGCCCGGGTGCCCGAGCCCGCCGTCCTCGACCGGGTGTCCTACCGGCTGCACGCCTTCGGCTTCCCGGTGTGGACCTTCGCGGTCCTGATCACCGGGCCGATCTGGGCGCACCAGGCCTGGAGCACCTACTGGAACTGGGACCCGAAGGAGGTCTGGGCGTTCATCACCTGGGTCGTGTACGCCGCGTACCTCCACGCCCGCTCCACCGCCGGCTGGAAGGGCCGCAACGCCGCCCTGCTCGCGCTGCTCGGGCTGGCGACCCTGTGGTTCAACTTCATCGGGATCAACTTCTTCTCGAGCGACCTCGCAGCACTCCTACGCCGCTCCGGCCATCCACGTCGAGTCGGCGTCGGTCATCCGCTGAACCTGCCCGGTGGGCTGGGGCACGGCTCTCAGGCTGTGGAACTGCTTGCGGTTGGGGACCAATCCGCAACTCGCCTGTGGACGACCTTGCGGTTTGTGACCAATCAGTGGTGTCGCGGACGTCAGCGGGCGCTCGACCCCATCGAATGGTCAAAAACCGCAACATTTCTGTGGAGTCACTTGCGGTTGGGGACCAAACCGCACCCAAACGCCAGCACCCCGAGGTCAATGCCCGGTATCCGGGTCCTCGGGATGTTTCTTCTTCTTGTCCAGGTCGCGCAGGAAGTCCGGATCGTCGTCGGGGCCGGTGGGGCGGGGCGGCGTGGGCTTCGGCGTCGGCAGCACACCGCGGCGCTGGACCACTCGCACTATCAAATAGATGGCGACCCCGACCAGGACGACCACGAGAAAGAACTTCAGCACCCCTCAAGGGTAGGTCCTGATTGGTCAAGTCCTACCCTTGAGGGGTGAAGGAGTTCTGGAGCTACACCGCCTTGCGCCTCTGTCTGTTCGTGGCCTCGGCCGCCGTGGTGTTCGCGGTGTGGGCGCATGATCGCCGACAAGGTTCCGGTCCTGTGGGTGGTCGTGATCGCCTTCGCGATCTCCGGTGTCGCGTCGTACTTCCTGCTCAACCGTCAGCGCGAGGCCTTCGCGCGGCGCGTCGACGAGCGGGCCCGGCGGGTCTCGGTGCGCTTCGAGGAGCTGAAGGCCAAGGAGGACGTGGACTGACGGTCAGTCGCGTCGGCGGTTGAGCTGGCGGCGCACCCGGTCCTCGGACTGGCCGAGCACCTTCGAGAGCAGCTGTACCCGCATCTTCCAGGCGGCGACGCCGGCGACGATGAGGACGGCGAGGATCAGGAACGTCAACATGCGTTCAGCGTACGTCGACGTCCACACGGACTCAGCCCCAGACCAGCCCGGCGAAGATGCCGGCGCCCAGGAGCAGCTCGGCCAGGCCGGTCTGCTGGAGCACCGGGATCAGCTGCGGACCCTTCGCGCCCTCGAGCACCGCACGGGCGGCCGGGGCCGCAGGGGCGGCGTAGAACACGCCGAGCAGGGCCCACCATGTGGTGTCGGCAGCCAGCCAGATCAGTGCGGCGGCCGCGGCCTCGGCCAGCAGCACGTAGAGGTACCGCGTCCGGCGGTCGCCCAGCACCACCGCCAGGGTGCGCTTGCCGGCGATCGTGTCGGTGGGGATGTCGCGCAGGTTGTTGGCGACCAGGATCGCGCAGGCCAGCGAGCCGATCCCGATGGCGGCGGCCAGCGCCGCGATCTCGAAGGTCTCGGTCTGCACGTACGTCGTGCCGATCACCGCGACCAGCCCGAAGAACACGAAGACCATCACCTCGCCGAGCCCGAGGTAGCCGTAGGGCTTGCTGCCGCCCGTGTAGAACCAGGCGGCGACGATGCAGACCAGCCCGAGCGCCACCAGCCACCAGGCGGTCGTGGCCGCGAGCGCGAGTCCGGCGGCCCCGGCGACTCCGAAGGCCGTGAACGCCGCGCGCCTTGACCGCGCGCGGGCTGGCCGCGCCGGAGCCGACGAGGCGCAGCGGGCCGACCCGGGAGTCGTCGGTGCCGCGGATGCCGTCGGAGTAGTCGTTGGCGTAGTTCACGCCCGACCTGCAGGGCCAGGCTGACCACGAGTGCGAGCGCGGCCTTCCACCACACCTCGCCGTCGACGTACGCCGCGACGCCGGTGCCGGCGAGGACCGGGGCGACGGCGGCGGGCAGGGTGCGCGGCCGGGCGCCGGCCAGCCACTGGGAGCGGGATGCCATCCCGGGATTCAAGCAGGCCTCCGGTCGAAGCGTCCGACCGCATCGGTCTGTGACCGATCTGCTACCCGTCTGTTTGCGGTCGGACTGCGAGGCCGGCAGAGTCACCGGTTGCGGGCGCCGCCACCGAGTCCCGCTGGAGGAACCGCTCGGCGGCCCGGGACGACGGTCCCATGCCGATCGTCGCCAGGACCACGACGCCGCCGATCACCAGCCACCCGGGCGTTCCCCACTCCATCGCGAGGTAGGTGTAGACGGCGGGAGCCCAGACCGAACCGAGGGTGTGGCCGATGTGCGCGGCGCCTTGGTACTCGCCGCGCCGGTCGGGGTCGGACAGCTCGGACTGGTAGCCCCAGCTCGCCGCCGACTGGAACAGCTCGGCGCCGGTCACGGTGACGTGTCCGAGCCAGACCAGGGCGATGGTGACCCAGCCGAGCGTGTCGTGGGTGACCAGGACGATCAGGCAGGACAGCACGAAGAAGGACGCGGAGATCCGGGCCGCGCGCAGGGACCGGTCGACGGAGTTCACCCCGCGGGCGGCCGCGACCTGGAGCAGCACGGCCAGCACGGTGTTGGTGCCGAAGAGCCAGGCGAGCAGTACCCGCGGGGCGTCGGTCTCCTCCACCAGCCACAGCGGGATCACGATGTTGAGCAGCACCTGGTTGGTGCCCAGCACCCCGTCGAAGGCCATGAGGGACAGGAACCCGCGGTTGCGCAGCGCGCCCGGGTTGAGCAGCTCCTCCTCCGCGACGGGCGCCTTGTCGTGCTGCGCGTCCGGGAGGCGGGTGATGTAGAAGGCGTTGAGCAGCAGCACGACCGCGGTGAAGAGCGGGACCGCCCGGACGATGTCGTCGTTGTTGAACGCCAGCGCCACGCCGCCGATCAGGGCACCGATGGTGAAGCCGATGTTGAGCGCAGCCCGCATGAACGCGAGCGAGCGCACTCGCTCCTCGCGCGGGAACGCATCGAGCGTGTACGCGCCGCGACCGGAGTGCCCGGCGGTGTCGAAGATCTGGAGCACGACCATCATCGCGAGGAACAGCGCGAAGCTGTCGACGAACGGCCACACGGCGTACAGCGCCGCCGGCGCCGAACGCGCCGATCGCCCACATCCGCTTCGGGCCGATCCGGTCGGCGACCTTGCCGAGCGGCACCGCGAAGAGGAAGGAGGCGCCCTCGCCGACGGTGATGCCGAGGCCGACCTGGAAGGCGGACAGGCCGACGATCTGGGTGAAGAAGACGGCGCTGCCGGTGAGGAAGACGCCCTCGCCGATCGCGAAGAGGATCGACTGGAGCGAGAGCTTCCGGGCAAGGGGAGTGTCGGGGATCAGCGAGGCGAGCCAGCGTGGCGTCCGAGTAGGCATCGCCCGGCATTCTTCCAACGACCACTAGCGTTCGTCGCGTGGGTTTCCTGCGAGCCGTCGTCGGTACGACGCGCGACGTCGTCGCCGCGCTCGGCGGGTGGCTGGCCGGCGCCGAGGAGCCGGAGCCGATCGTCGTCGAGACGTCGGGCTCGACCGGCGCGCCGAAGCGGGTCGTGCTCTCGCGCCGGGCGGTGCTGGCGTCGGTGGCGGCGTCGGAGCGGCGGCTGGGCGGCTCCGGGCCGTGGCTGCTCGCGCTGCCCGCCGTCGTACGTCGCGGGGGTGCAGGTGATCTGCCGGTCCCTCGTCGCCGGCCACGAGCCGCTGCTGCTCGAGGAGCACGGCTCGGTCGCGGCGGCCGTCTCCGCGGGCGCCCGGTTCGTGTCGCTGGTCCCCACGCAGCTGCACCGGCTGCTCGACGACCCGCCGGAGCTCGAGGCGCTCCGCGCCTGCCACACCGTCCTGCTCGGCGGCGGGCCGATCGACCCGGCGCTGCGCGCCCGCGCCGAGGCAGCCGACGTTCGCGTGGTCGCGACGTACGGCTCGGCCGAGACCGCCGGGGGCTGCGTCTACGACGGCTACGCCCTGGACGGCGTCGCGCTCGCGATCGGTGCCGGCGGCCGGATCCGGATCGGCGGGCCGACCCTGTTCGAGGGGTACGACGGCGACCCGGCGCTGACGGCCGAGGTCCTGGTCGACGGGTGGTTCCTCACCTCCGACGCCGGGCGGCTCGACGAGGACGGGCGGCTGCACGTGCTCGGCCGGATCGACGACGTGGTGGTCAGCGGTGGCGTGAACGTGCCCGGCCCGGCGGTCGCCGCTCGGCTGCGCGAGCACCCGGCGATCGAGCAGGCCGAGGTGGTCGGCGTACCCGACGAGGAGTGGGGCAACCGGCTGGTCGCCTTCGTCGTCGGCGCCGTCTCGCTCGACGAGGCGCGCGACTGGGTCGCCGAGGCCCATCCCCGGTCCTGGGCCCCGCGGCAGGTGGTCGTGCTCGACGCGCTGCCGCTGCTCGACAACGGCAAGGTGGACCGGATGCGGCTGCGGGCGAACGCATGAGGGTCTGGTCGATCCCGATGCGGACCCGGTTCCGCGGCATCACCGTCCGCGAGGGCGTGCTGATCCGCGGCGAGGCCGGGTGGGGCGAGTGGAGCCCGTTCCTGGAGTACCCGCCCGAGGTGGCCGAGCCGTGGCTGCGCTGTGCCGAGGAGGCCGCGGCCGGCGACTGGCCGGACCCGGTGCGGTCGTCCGTCCCGGTCAACGTGACCGTGCCCGCCGTCGGACGCCGACCGGGCCCGCGAGATCGTGCTCGCCGGCGGCTGCACCACCGCCAAGGTCAAGGTCGCCGAACCCGGCCAGACGCTCGGCGACGACCAGGCCCGGGTCGAGGCGGTCCGCGACGCCCTCGGCCCGGACGGCCGGATCCGGGTCGACGCCAACGGCGGCTGGGACGTCGACGAGCGCGGTGGCCGCGATCCGCGCGCTGGACCGGTCGGCCGGCGGCCTCGAGTACGTCGAGCAGCCGTGCGCGACCGTCGAGGAGCTGGCCGCCGTACGCCGCGCGGTCGACGTACCGATCGCCGCGGACGAGTCGATCCGCCGGGCCGCGGACCCGTACCGCGTCCGCGACCTCGAGGCCGCCGACGTCGCCGTGCTCAAGGTGCAGCCGCTCGGGGGAGTGCGGGCCTGCCTGCGGATCGCCGAGGACATCGGGCTGCCCGTCGTCGTCTCGTCTGCCCTGGAGACCTCGGTCGGGATCGCGGCCGGCGTCGCGCTGGCGGCCGCCCTGCCCGAGCTGCCGTACGCCTGCGGGCTCGCGACCGTGCAGCTGCTGACCGACGACGTGGTGCGCTCGCTCCGCTGCTGCCGGTCGACGGCGTCCTGCCGGTCGGTCGTCCGGAGGTGGACGAGGCGGCCCTCGACCGCCTGGCCGCCTCGCCGGAGCGCGTCGCCGCCTGGGAGGCCCGGCTGGCCGAGGTGCGGGCCGTGCGGCAGGATCACCGCTCGTGACGAACCCGTCGACCGAGCTGGCCCGCGCGGTGGTCACGGCGCTGGTCGAGGCCGGGGTCACCGAGGTCGTGCTCGCGCCGGGTTCGCGGAACGCGCCGCTGGCGTTCGCGGCGTACGACGCGGCCGAGGCCGGGCTGCTCCGGCTGCACACGCGGATCGACGAGCGGACCGCCGGCTTCCTCGCGCTCGGACTGACCAAGGTCGGCTCGCGGGCCGCGGTGATCTGCACGTCCGGCACCGCCGTCGCCAACCTGCACCCGGCCGTCCTCGAGGCGGCCCACGCCGGCGTGCCGCTCGTCGTCGTCACCGCCGACCGGCCGGCCCGGCTGCGCGGCACCAACGCGAACCAGACCACCGACCACGTCGGCATCTTCGGGCCGCTGGTGCCGACCGTCGACGTCGCCGCGCCCCGCCGACCTCCCCGACCTGGCGCCGGACAGCCAGGCTCTGCACCTCAACGTCCAGCTCGACGACCCGCTCGTGCCGACAGACCGCTGGGCTCCCGGACTGACCGCCCACGAAGTGGCCGAAATCGCGGTCCTCGCGAAGTCGGCAGCGATGCTGGCCCGAGGTCGGCAGCACAGGCCCCCGGACCGTCGTCGTCGCCGGCGACGACGCCGGCCCGCCCGCCCGGGTCCTCGCCCAGGACGGCGGCTGGCCGCTGTTCGCCGAGCCCAGCAGCGGGTCGCGCACGGGCGAGAACGCCCTGCGCTGCTACCGGCTCCTGCTCGACGGTGACCTGGGCCGCCGGATCGAGCGAGTCATCGTCTTCGGCCACCCCACGCTCTCCCGCCCCGTGACCCGTCTGCTCGCCCGGGACGACGTCGAGGTCTGGGCCGGTCCCGCGCCCGGGGTCTGGGCGGACCGTCCCTTCGCCGTGGACCAGGCGTTCGAGCGGCTCGAGGTCGACGCGCCCGACGACACCGAGCTGGCTCGCCGGAGTGGAAGGCCGCGGACGCGGACGTCGCCCGCCGGCTCGACGCGCTGCTCGCCGCCGAGGGCACCACGCCGTACGGCGTCGCCGGCGTGGTCAGCCGGGCGCCTCCCGCGCGAGGGGCTGCTGTTCGTGGGCGCGTCCAGCCCGATCCGCGACCTCGACCTGATGGTCGCCGAAGTACGAGGTCGGCGGCCGGCGCAAGGTGATCGCCAACCGCGGCCTGTCCGGCATCGACGGCACCGTCTCGTCCGCGATCGGCGCCGCCCTCGGCCGCCCGCGCACCAGCCGGGCGTTCGCGCTGATGGGCGACGTGACGTTCCTGCACGACGCCAACGGACTCGTGCTCGGCCCGGACGAGCCGCGGCCCGACCTGACGATCGTGGTCGTCAACGACGACGGCGGCTCGATCTTCGCGATGCTCGAGCAGGGCGACCCGGCGTACGCCGACCGGTACGACCGGCTGTTCGGCACCCCGCACGGCGTCGACATCGCCAGCCTGTGCGCCGCCACCCGCACCCCGCACTGGCGGGTCGAGTCGCTCGCCGAGCTCGAGCACGCGCTCGCCAACCCCAACGGCGGGATCGAGGTCGTCGAGGTCGCCGTACGCCGCGACAACCGGCGCGACCTCGACGCCCGGATCCGCGCGCTGGGTACCTGAGACGCTTGGTCATTGCTGGTTTCGAGACAGGCGCAGAGCGCCGTCCTCAACCAGCGAGTTCGTTCGGTGGTTGAGGAGGTCGCGCAGCGACCGTCTCGAAACCACGCCTTCGCTCAGCGCTGGACGGATGCCGCGAGAGCCACGATGGCGGCGCCGACATCGCGCCGGGTCGTGCAGCTGGTGCAGGTGCCGACCGGGCAGTACGTCGACCGGCCAGCGACGCGCGCGGGCGAAGGCGATCTCCTCGGCGTAGGTGTCACCGAACGCGAGGTAGGCGCAGGCGGCCTGACGCCCAGCCGTCCGGGCACGGGCAGGGTCGCCGTGAAGTACGACAGCGGCAGCCGCGGTTGCTCGGCTTCCACGGCCGCCCGGGCAGCGGTCGTCGGGGAAGAGGCCGGTCAGGTCGTCCCACCACTCCGTCCACGGCGGCAGCAGCCCGTCCCGGTCGGCCAGTTCCTCGAGCATCGGCCAGCAGACCGGGCGGAGCCATGCGCGGTCTCGCCGCCCGCGAGTGGCAGGGCGGCGTCGACGAACACCGTTGCCCGTACGTCGATCTGGGTCGCGAGGACCGGCACCGCCAGGCCGGCGTTGCTGTGCGGGACCAGAACGACGGGTCGCTCGCCGGCGGCCGCGGCGACCACGTCCACCAGGTCGGTCCGGCGCCCGGACGCCAGTGGTGTCGACGACCCGTGCCCGTTCTCCGTGCGCCGCGAGCCACGACGCCGTCGACGCCCAGGTCGACGGCCCGAGCAGCGGGCTCGGCACCAGCAGCAGGTCGGTCACGGCTGCATTCTCCCTGTGTCCCGGCGCGCGGTCGCGGCACACTGTGCGCATGACGCAGCCGCCGAGCGTGATCCCGTACGTCGAGTACCACACCGGGCCGCGCCGCACCCTGTCCCTGAACCTGACCACCGGCAACCCGCTGGTGCGGGCGAAGATCCCGCCGATCGTCGGCATCGACGGCCGGTCGTACGTCGTCTACTGGGGCCCGGTCACGTTCGAGATCCCGGCCGATCGGCCGGTCCACGTCAGCGTCCACGTCGAGGGCGACGCGATCGTGCAGGCCGCGTCGGCGCTGCTGCCGCCCGGCGACACCCGATGGCGATGACCTACGCGACCGACTACCCGACCGGCCGCGGGTCGCTGACGTGACGGCAACGACGATCAAGCAGGCCGGGCCACAGCGGACCAACATCGCCCTATGACCGTCGCCGCCGACACCTTCGCGGACTTCGTCGACCACCTCGCCGAGGCGCTCGACGACCACGAGGCGTCGGGTGAGGAGTGGGCCCGCCGGCTGCACTTCTCGCGCTTCCACTTCGACCGGATGATCCGGTCCGTCGCCGGTGAGCCACCGCAGGCGTTCCGCCGCCGCGTCCTGCTGGAGCGGGCGGCGTACCGCATGATCACGACGACCGCGCCGCTGATCGACATCGCCGTCGAGGCGGGCTACGGCTCGCACGAGGCGTTCACCCGCGCCTTCACCAAGGCGTACGGCGTGGCGCCGGCCGCGTGGCGCCGCAAGCCCGGCCACATCCAGGTCGAAGCCCCCAGCGGCGTCCACTTCCACCCACCCGGCAGCCTCCGGCTGCCCGCCCGAGACAAGGTCACCGCCATGGAACTGCTCACGAAGATGGTCGAACACCACGTCTGGCTCACCGGCGAGATGGTCCGCCTGGCCGAGCGCCTCACCGACGAGCAGCTCGACCAGCTCATCGAGCTCGACGTCGACGACGACCAGCAGACGATCCGTTCCCTGCTGTCGCGCCTGGTCGGCCAGATGGGGATGTGGAACGCCGCGCTCGCGACCCGCGACTACGACTGGTCGGTCGAGGAGCACGAGTCGCTCTCGTCGATGCGCGAGCGGCTCGCGATCGAGGGCCCGACGTACCTCTCCCACGTGCGGGAGGTCGTCGACCACGACCGGCTCGACGACACCTTCGTCGACGCGCTGTGCGAGCCGGCCGAGGTGTTCACCTACGGCGGCATGATCGCGCACGTGCTGACCTTCGCCGCCCACCGGCGGACCCTGGTGGCGCTCGCGTTCGGCCGGCACGGCGTCGACGAGCTCGGCTGGGGAGATCCCATGGTCTGGGTCGCGCAGCCAGCCTGACCGACTGCCCGCCACAATGGCGGGGTGGAGCTGGCATTCTTCCTGGTCGCTGCGGCGGTCCTCGTCCTCGCGATGACCGCCCTGGCCGACGTGATGGACTTCCCGGCGCCGCTGTTCCTGATCGCCGTGGGCATCGCCGTCTCGTTCGTGCCCGGGGTGCCGGAGGTGCACCTCGAGCCCGAGGTGGTGCTGTTCGGCCTGCTCCCGCCGTTGCTCTACTCGGCTGCCCTTCAGACGTCGCTCGTCGACTTCAACGCCCACCGACGAGTGATCCTGCTCCTCTCGGTCGGCCTCGTCGTCTTCACGACCCTGGGGATCGGCTGGCTGGTGCACGACGCTGCTGCCGGGCGTCGGCTGGCCGGCCGCGCTCGCGATCGGCGCCGTGGTCGCGCCACCCGATGCCGTCGCCGCCACCACGATCGGCCGCCGGATCGGGCTACCGCGCCGGATCGTCACCATCCTCGAGGGCGAGTCGCTGCTCAACGACGCCACCGCACTCGTCGCGCTACGCACGGCGATCGCGGCTGCCGGCGTCGGCATCACCGCCCTCGAGGTCGGCGTCGACTTCGTCGTCGCAGCGGCTGGCGGGGTCGCGGTCGGGCATCGCTCTCTTCATGCTGGTCGCCCTCCTGCGCAAGACGCGTCACCGACCCGATCTTCGACACCGGCATGTCCTTCGTGGTGCCGTTCGCGGCGTACGTCGCGGCCGAGGAGATCCACGCGTCCGGTGTCGTCGCTGTCGTCGTCGCCGGGCTCCTGCTCGGGCACAAGGCGCCGATCATCCAGACCGCCCAGTCCCGGATCGCGGAGCGGATCAACTGGCGGACCATCGCCTACATCCTCGAGAACACCGTCTTCCTGCTGATCGGCCTCCAGGCGCAGGTCTTGATCAGCGACGTCCAGGACAGCGATGTGTCGGGCGCGCCGGATCGCGCTGGTGTGCGCGACCACCCTGGTCGGGGTGATCGTGCTCCGGATGGCCTGGGTGTTCATCTCGAGGTGGCTGCTGGTGCGGCCGGGACCGGACCCGGCGACCGGGCTGGCGCCGACCTGGCAGGGCACCCTCCTCGTGGGCTGGGCCGGCATGCGCGGGGTCGTCACGCTCGCCGCGGCGTACGTCATCCCGAGGAGCTTCGAGCATCGCGAGGTGCTGCTGCTGATCGCGTTCACCGTCGTGGCCGGCACGCTGTTCCTGCAGGGCCTCACCCTCCCGTGGTTGGCGCGGCATGCTCAACGTGCCCGGCCCCGACCCGTTCGACGACGCGCTGGCCCGCGCCACCCTGCTCCAGCAGGCGTCCAAGGCCGGCCTCAAGGCCCTCGACGACATGGAGCTCGAGGACCCGCACGGTGTCGTCGACCTGATCCGGCAGCGGATGGACCAGCGGAACTTCTCGGCCTGGGAGCGGCTGGCCACCACCGCCGACGAGGAGGCGCCCAGCGACCTCTACAGCCGGGTCCGGCGCGAGATGATCGACGTCGAGCGGGCGCGGATCCTCGAGATCCGGAAGTCCGGCACGGTGCCGTCCGAGGTGGTCGCCGACGTGCTCGCGACGCTCGACGTCGAGGAGTCCATGCTCGAGGTCGCCAGCGCCGAGCGGGAGAACATCCAGCGCGAGAACCAGGTCCGCGCCCGGTCCGGTCTGACGTGCGACGACCTGGATCGGTACCCCGTGGTCGACGAGCACCCCGCGACGTTCTGCGAGGCCTGCGTGGTCGAGGGCACGCGGTGGGTGGCGCTGCGTCGCTGCCTGGAGTGCGGCAACGTCGGCTGCTGCGACTCCTCACCCCGCCAGCACGCCACCCGCCACTTCCACGAGACGACGCACCCCGTCATGCAGTCCGCCGAGCCCGACGAGGACTGGCGCTGGTGCTACCTGCACCACGTCACCGGCTGACGCGCTCGCACCTCAGGCGGCCACGGCGCGCTCGCCGCTGCGGACGAAGTCGACGACCTCGGCGACCACGGCGGGGTCGCGCAGGATCCGCCGGTGTCCGAGCGCGTCCGTGGTGACCAGCCGCGCGTCGGGGAGGGCGCCGACCAGCCGCTCGGCGTCGGCGTACGGCGTCTGCCGGTCGCCGCGGTCGTGCACGACGAGGGTCGGGACCGGGTCGACGTGCGACGACTGCACGATCGCGTCGAACTCGGCCACGGGAATGCCGACGAAGTCGTCGACCTTCCGGTCGAAGGCGCGGCGGGTCCGGCTGCCGAAGCCGAGGGCGGCCTGGAACTGGTCGAAGAGGCTCTGCGCGCGTCGACCATCGGCGCGACGCAGCACCAGGCGCTCGGTCCCGAGCCAGCCGAAGCGCAGCGCCAGGTAGGTCGAGACGGTGCCGAGCGAGTGGGCCACCACCGCCTCCGCCGGACCGAACCGGGCGAACACCGCGTCGAGCGCCTGGCCGAGCTCCACGCCGTGGGTACGCCGCGGCCCGACCGGCCCGGGTCCGAGTCGCCGTGGGACGGCGCGTCGAACAGCACGACCCGGTGCCCGGTGGCGACCAGCGGCTCGACGAACGCGGCGAGCTGGCTGCCCCGGCCGCCCCAGCCGTGGACCAGGTAGACCACCGGCCCCTCGCCGAACACGTGTCCGCGGACCTCCGCCCCGTGCACGGTCACGGAGAACGGCTCTGCCGCCGGGCGGCAAGCGGGGTTGCCGCCAGCTGGGGCGGCACGGTGAACCAGAGGTCGCGGGCCATCCGGCCGGCCAGCCCGGGGGCGATCACGTCGGCGGAGCGGTAGAAGGTGCGGAGACCGAGATTCCTGACACGAACGATCGTGCTTTTCTGGAACTGCTGCGAGGGTCATGACGGTGCCTTTCGGTGATGGGTGTCAGCGCGCCCGAGCGCGGTCCAGGATTGCCTCGAAGGCCGTGCGGACACGGTCGAGGGCCTGCTCGTCGTCGAGCAGTCGTGCGGAGTGGTGGAAGCCGAGGGTCAGGCCCTGGATCTCGAAGGCGAACTGCCGCGGGTCGAGGTCCGACCGGAAGTCGCCCTCGGCGACGGCGGTCTCGACGACCGTCGCGATGGTGTCGAGCCAGTCGCGCTGGTCGGCGACCAGGGCGTCGCGCATCGGGCCGGGCTGGTCGTCGAACTCGATCGAGCCGGTGACGAAGATGCAGCCGCCGGCGAGGACCTCGGTCTCCCAGGTGAGCCAGCGCTCGAACAGCTCCCGGACCCGCTTCTCCCCGCGGGTCACGGCCAGCGCCGGTCGGACGGTGGTGTCGATGAACTTCTGGCGCGCGTGCGCCAGGGTCTGCAGCTGGAGCTGCTCCTTGGACTGGAAGTGCGCGAACAGCCCGCTCTTGCTCATCCCGGTCTGCTCGGCCAGCTGGCCGATGGTGAGGCCGGTGAAGCCGACCCGCGACGCAAGGGCCAGCGCCTCGTCGAGGATCGCGCTCTTGGTCTCCTGGCCCTTGGTCATGGAATGACTATAGAACGATCGTGCTTTTTTGGGAAGTCATCCACGCACCATCCGGATCTCCCAGGCGTCCAGCGGCCCGTACTGCTTCCGCCCGCCGTCCGGCCGCGAGCCGTTGCGCGGTAGAAGGCGAGCGCGCGGTCGTTGTTCTCGAGCACGAACAGCCAGCACGGCTCGGTCGCCCACGGCGGCGTCGAACAGGGCCTGGCCGACGCCGGGCCCCACCACGTCCGGCGCGTGTAGACAGCGCACAGGTCCAGGCGGTCCGGCGTCGTCCTTGCGGCTCGGGCCGGCGACCGCGAACCCGACCAGCTCGCCGTCGGCCACGGCGAGCGTCCGCGGCGGGCCGACGTCGATCTGGCGTCGCCAGGCAGCTCACCCAGCGTGTCGGTGTCGGCCAGCACCGGGTCGAGGAAGGCCGGGTCGACGAGGTCGGCGTACGCCTCGCGCCAGCAGGCGGCGTGCAGGGCGGCCCCGGCCTCGACGTCGTCGTGCGTCGCGGTCCGCAGCGTCACTCCGGAGGGCAGGCTCACCCGAGCATCGTATGGACGGCGAGAACGCCGATCACGACGGCCGACACGAGCCCGGTGACCAGTCGACCGCGGTGGCCGGTGACGAGGCGGCCGAGCACGGCACCGCCGCCGGCGAGGGCGAGCTGCCACGACGCGGACGCGACGAAGGCCGCGGCCACGAACACCGCACCTTCCGTGGCGGTGGACACCAGCTGCTGGTTGCCGAGCACGATCGCGGAGAAGTAGACGACCGTCGTCGGGTTGACCGCGGTGATGCCGAAGAACAGCGCGTACGCCGCGCCGGGCCGCATCGGCGGCGTCTCCCGGACGGTGCCGTTCGTGGCCAGTGCGTGGACGGCGGTGAGCGCGCCGATCACGAGCAGGACCACGCCCGAGGCGATCCGTAGTGGGTCGGCGACCGGCTCCAGCAGCCCGGCCAGGGCCGAACCGCCGACGACCGCGGCCGCGGCGTACACCCCGTCGACGCTGGCGATGCCCAGCGCGGCAGCCGATCCCACCCGCAGGCCGGAGCGTGCGGTGAGCGTGACGAGGAACGCCCCGACCGCGCCGATCGGGATCGCGATCGCCCAGCCGGTGACGAGACCGGACAGGACCACCTCGAGCACGGGGTGATTCTGGCGAGGGTCGCCGGGCTTCGGCCAGTTCTTTAGGCTGGACGTCATGCGGATCACGAAGTTCGGCCATGCCTGTGTCCGGGTGGAGCACGACGGCGCCACGGTGGTGATCGACCCGGGCGTCTTCACCGACGTCGGAGGCGGTCGACGGTGCGGGTGCGGTGCTGATCACCCACGAGCACGCCGACCACTACCTGCCCGACCACCTGCGGGCCACGGACGCGCCGGTGTTCACGATCGAGGCGGTGGCCGCGCGGATCCGCGAGGACGCGCCCGACGTCGCGGAGCGGGTCACGGTGGTCGGGCCCGGCCAGGAGTTCGATGCCGGGCTGCCGGTGACGGCCATCGGCGAGCTGCACGCCGTGATCCACCCGGAGTTCCCGCGATTCTTCAACAGCGGCTACGTGCTCACCGCCGGAGACCAGAAGCTCTACCACCCCGGCGACGCGCTGACCGAGCCCGGCGAGCAGGTCGACGTGCTCTTCGTCCCCGTGTCGGCCCCGTGGATGCGCGTCTCCGAGGCGATCGAGTTCGCCCGTGCGGTCAAGGCGCCGCGCAACCTCGCAATCCACGACCGGGTCTACTCCGAGGCCGGCCTCGGCATCGTCGACGGCCACATGAACGCGTTCCTGCCGAAGGAGGGCCTGGAGTACTTCCGGATCCCCGACGGTGCGGACCTGAGGTAGAGGCCTGTCGTTCACCCGTCGGCTCGAACGCCGACAGGCGTGTCACGAACCGGCGAGGGCGTCTCGGACGGGCACGAACTTCGCCTGCGACTCGGCCAGCTCGGCCTCGGGGTCGGAGTCCGCGACGATGCCGCAGCCGGCGTACAGCCGCACGGTGCGCCCGGACAGCTGGCCCGAGCGGAGCGCGATGCCCCACTCGCCGTCGCCGGTCGCGTCCATCCAGCCGACCGGGCCGGCGTACCGGCCGCGTTCCATCTGCTCGATCTCGGCGATCAGGTCGGTGGCCACCGGGGTGGGCGTGCCGCCGACCGCGGCCGACGGGTGCAGTGCCTCGGCGAGCTGGAGCGAGGAGACGGTCTCGGCGTCGTGGACGACTCCGGCGACGTCGGTCGCGAGGTGCATCACGTTCGGCAGGTGCAGCACGAACGGCGCCTCGGGCACGTTCATCGACGAGCAGTGCGGGTCGAGGGAGTCGGCGACCGAGCGCACGGCGTACTCGTGCTCCTCGAGGTCCTTCGACGACCGGGCCAGGGTGGCGGCGAGCGCGAGGTCGCGCCCGTCGTCGCCGGTACGCCGGATGGTGCCGGCCAGGACCCGCGAGGTCACCAGGCCGCGCTCGCGGCGGACCAGCATCTCCGGCGTGGCGCCGAACAGCCCGTCGACGTGGAAGGTCCAGCACATGGGGTAGTCCTCGGCGAGCCGGCGCAGCGGCCACCGGACGTCGACCGGTTCGGCGCAGGTGGCGACCAGATCGCGGGCGAGCACGACCTTCTCGAGCTCGCCCTCGTTGATCCGCGCCACCGCGTCGGCGACGACCGACATCCACTGCTCGCCGTTGAGCGACCCGTCGGCGAAGCTCACCTCGACCGGTGGTGCCGGCGGCTCCACCACGAGCACGTCGTCGCGGCGGTCGAGCATGTCGAGCGCGCCCCGCGAGATCGTGGTGAGCCAGACGACGTCACCCCGGCGGCCGACGACGATCTCGGGAACGGTGAGCACCGAGTCGCCGGGCTCGTCCGCGAAGGCGAAGGAGCCGAAGCAGACCAGCCCGCTGCCGGGCTCGTTGACGTCGTCGCGCACCACGGCGTGGGTCGTGGTCTCGGCCCACCACTTGCCCGC
Organism: uncultured Actinomycetota bacterium; assembly: GCA_963788445.1. Taxonomy (GTDB): domain Bacteria; phylum Actinomycetota; class Actinomycetes; order Propionibacteriales; family Nocardioidaceae; genus Nocardioides. Next base: position 137,597 of record CAWBGN010000013.1, on the reverse strand, counting down.
GTCGGAGAACCGGGTCGCGCCGGACGTGCGGATCTCGGCGGCAACTCCCCAGCCGATCAGGCCGTCCCCGCGCCAGAGCCAGGTGACCGGACGGTCGTCGGGCAGCAGGTCGAGCAGGCTGGCCGCGGTGTCGAGGTCGAGGGCGACCGTCCTGGCGACGAGAGGGGAGGTCTGCTCGCCGGGGGTCGCGCTGGTCGTCACGAGGCGAGAGCCTACGCCCGGATCCGCGCGACCCCGGAATCGACCGGCACGCCCTAGGACCAGTACACGATGACCTTGTCGCCGATCTGCACCTGGTCGAACAGCCAGGAGATGCCGTCGTAGTCGCGCACGTTGACGCACCCGTGCGAGGCGCCGTTGTAGCCGTTCGCCGCGAAGTCGGGGGAGTAGTGCACCGCCTGGCCGCCCGAGAAGAACATCGCGAGCGGCATCGAGGTGTCGTACAGGCTCGACACGTGGTCGCGGGACTTCTCGAAGACGGTGAACGCGCCCTCGCGGGTGGGCAGCTCGTCGGAGCCGAACCGCACCTCGAGCGTCTTCTGCACCTTGCCGTCGATCACCCAGCGCAGCGAGTTCGTGGACTTGTCCACGCACAGCGCGCGGCCGGTCTGGCATCGCGGGTCGAGCGCGCCCGGCTCCGGGCGTGATGTTGTGCATCTGCTCGTACGACGGCTGGTAGGTCATCGCGTGCAGCCGGTCCAGCGTGCGCTGGTCGACCTTGCCGGTGACCGGGATCTCGCGCTTCTCCTGGAAGCCGCGGACCGCCTCGACCGTCGCGGCGTCGTACGTGCCGGTCACGTCGCCGAACAGCCACGCGATCGAGACCAGGCGGGCCTGGAGGTCGCGCACCTGCTCGCCGCCGGCACCGGCCTCGAGGATGGCGGGGCCGGGGTGCAGGACGTTGAAGAGCTGGTCGTGCGTGGGCGTCTTGGTCATCGCGACCAGTCGCCGCCAGGTCCGCTCGTCGACGACGCCGGTGGCCTTCAGGCGGCGCTTGTCCTGGAAGCCGCTCACTGCCTCGCGGGTCGCGCGCGTCGTACTTGCCGGTGGTGAGCTCGGGCAGCCAGTCGAGCTGGTGGAGCCGCGACTGCAGCTCGCGCACCTTCACGCCCCGGTCGCCGGAATCGAGCCGGAACTCCGGCTTCGGCGTCTCGCTCGGCTCGTCGCTCGGGCTCGGCGTCTCGCTCGGGACGTCCGGTGACTCTTCGGGCTGTCCCATGGGAGAGTCCGTGGCCGCCCGTGGCTCGCCGTCCGGCTGCAGGACGACCACGGCGCCGAAGGCGGCCGCGCCCAGCAGGCCGACCGTCAGCAGGGTCAGCAGCACCACTCGCAGTGCTCTCATCACATCTCCCAGGTCCAAGAGGAACTTCCAGTGTCAGCACGAAGACGCCGGAACTCGGGATTTGGTTGCTGTCGCGCGTCGTCGTGACCGAGTCGTTGCAATTCGGGTCTGTCCACAGGGCCGTCCGGGGCAGGTGTCGGCGGCGTGCGAGCGGAGAACCTCCCGGGCATGTACGAGCAACGCCCCGAGCCGGTTCCGGTGGTGCGGCCGCTCCGGATCGACCCGACCGGCGTCGCTGGTCCGACTCGTGGCCAGGCGGCTGGGCCGGGATGGCGCCGTACGAGCAAGGGGTTCTACGTGCCCGCCTCGGTCGATGGGTGCGAACCGCGGCAACGGGTCATCGAGGAGTCGATGCGACTTGGTCCCCAAGGTGCCGTCACCGGCTGGGCGAGCCTGCTCCAGCACGGCGCTCTCGGGTTCGACGGGCTCGGCCCCGACGGACGGACGATTCTGCCCGTCATGCTGGTTAGCCCGGACCGACAGTTGCGGGGGCGCGTGTCTAGTCACGTTCTTCTTGATCGCCTCGACGACTGGGAACGCATCGTCGTGGACGGCGTTCCCTGCACCGATGTGCGGCGCGCGCTGTTTGACCTGATGCGTCACCAGGACCTGCGGGAGGCGGTGGTCTCGATGGACGCGGCGGCCCATGTCGAACTGACCTCGATCCGCAGGATGTACGGCTACGTGCTCACCCGCGCCAGGTGGAACGGACTCCCTCTGGTGGAAGAGGCGCTCGGCCTCGCCGACGAACACAGCAGGTCCCAGGCCGAGACCCGGATGCGGCTGGTCTGGGTCATCGATGCCGGCCTCCCGCGCCCGCTCTGCAACCGCCCCATCTTCTCGCTGTCGGGAGAACTGTTGGGCGTGCCCGACCTCCTCGACGTCGAGGCCGGAGTAGTCGGCGAGTACGACGGCGCCGACCACCGGCGGCGTGATCGACGCTTCCGCGACCTCGGCCGCGAGACCCTCTTCCGGGGTCATGGGCTGGAGTACTTCACCCTGGTGGCCGGCGACCTGCAGGACCGGGACCGCGCTGTCGCCCGGATGATCGCCACCCGTGAACGCGCCCTCCGCTCCACCGACTTTCGCGAGCAGACCTGGACCCTCCGACCGCCGCCCGGCTGGCACGGATTCCGCGACGACATCCCGCTCGACGACCGGCTGGACCTGCGCGACCTGATGCGGGACGCGGGCGCTCGCTGACTCTTGCGCAACGGCAGGTGGATCGCCCTGCTCCACCTGCCGTTGCGCAAATCTGCTGAAGGTTTCCCCGGAGCACCGGGGAAACCTTCACGCCCCACCACCCGTAGTCTTCGGCCGTGGCACGTGCAGAACTCGACAAGCAGCCCGGCGACGTACGCCGCATGTTCGACGCGGTCGCGCGTCGCTACGACGTCACCAACGACGTGCTCTCCATGGGCCAGGACCGCCGGTGGCGGCGTGAGGTGATCGACGCCGTCGACGCCGAAGGGTGGCGAGCTGGTGCTCGACCTCGCGGCGGGCACCGGTACGTCGAGCCAGCCGTTCGCCGACCTGGGCGCGACCGTCGTGCCGTGCGACTTCTCGCTGGGCATGCTCCAGGTGGGCAAGCAGAACCGGCCGCACCTGCCGTTCACGGCCGGGGACGGGACCAAGCTGCCGTTCGCGGACGAGACCTTCGACGCCGCGACCATCTCGTTCGGGCTGCGCAACATCGTCGACCCGCTCGCCGGACTGCGCGAGCTGCGCCGCGTCACCAAGCCCGGAGGGCGGCTCGTGGTGTGCGAGTTCAGCCACCCGACGTTCGGGCCGTTCCGCACGGTCTACATGGAGTACCTCATGAAGGCGCTGCCGGCGATCGCCCGCGGCGTCTCCTCCTCGCCGGACGCCTACGTCTACCTCGCGGAGTCGATCCGGGCCTGGCCCGACCAGCAGGGACTGGCCGACCTGATCGGCGAGGCGGGCTGGCAGCGACCCGAGTGGCGCAACCTCTCCGGCGGCATCGTCGCCCTGCACCGCGCGACTCGCTAGCGCTTCCGAACTCCCGGGGCGATACTCCGTGCATGGGAGGCCCGAGCGTCACGGTCCATATCGACGCTGACTTCGCGCGCGCCTACCGACGAGCTCTGGTGCGCGAGAGGCGCGGACGGTGGACGGTGCTCACCGCCTTCTACGCGGCTTTCGGAATCTTTGCGGCCTGGCAGTACTTCGATGACGGGTACTGGGGCATGCTCCTCTCTCTGGCGATCTTCGTCGGGGTGTTCGTGTCCGGCGAGACAACCGCAATGAGACGCGACTTCGACCTGCCCGTTGGCCACCAGTTGACCGCCGAGCACGGCGACATCTCGCTTCTCATTCGCCGACCCGACCGGACCGTGGAGGTGGCCTACTCCAACTTCCGGAAGCTGGATCGCGTCGGCGTCCTCATGTACCTCGAAGACGGCACTGGGGACAAGACCCGCCTCCCTTCGGCGCTGTTCACCCCAGAAGCCGAAGCCTGGTTCCGGCAGCACGCCCATCCTCGCGATCTCGCCGCAGAGCCGCTCCCGCCGGAATGGAGGGAGATGAAGCCCGAACCGGGCCTCGACGGGAGGCTCGCGCTTGCCGGTTTGCTGAAGTTCGAGCTCCGGTCCTGGGGGTGGCCGCTCGCGATCGTGTTGGCCTTCATCGCCGCGCTTGGCGTCTACCTGTCAACGTGGTTCGCGGCACTCATGGCAGGGTTCGTCGTCGCTTTCTGGGCGATTGGGCTCGGCCACGAGTACTCGATTCTTCGCAGGCGTCTGGCGTTCCGGTTTGCTGGTCAGGCGATCCGTTCGGGTCCGGAGGGCGACACCTGGGTCGTCGACTCCGTCAATTTCCGCGAGCGGATCGACCCGGCCGCGGTGACCTACTTCGAGCGTCGCAGGGGTCTGGTGTTCCTCCGCCACACCACCTCCGGGGAGAAGCGCTCCGTCGTGTTCCCGGAGCCTTGGCTGGCCGGACTGCTGTCGTCCGCGCGCGTCCACGCCGACTCCATTTAGGCAACGTCTCCGTGCATTAAATCCGCAGGTCAGCAGGGCAAAAGCCCCCCGCACCCCGGGGTGTGCCAGGCCACCTCGGCCCCCTAGACTGTGGCACGCGCCACTTAGTGAACTCGTTCACAAAGTCACAAACCGACCACGGACGAGGTCGGCGCGAGGCGCGCGGGACAGGGAAGGGAACGCAGGGATGGAGCTCTACACGCCGGTACTGGCGTTGGCCCTCCTGGCGGCGGGATTCGCGGTCTTCTCCGTGATCATGAGCGCCGCCGTGGGCCCGAAGCGCTACAACCGGGCCAAGCTGGATTCCTACGAGTGCGGCATCGAGCCCACCCCGCAGCCGGTCGGCGGCGGCCGCTTCCCGGTGAAGTACTACATCACCGCGATGATGTTCATCGTCTTCGACATCGAGATCATCTTCCTGTACCCATGGGCCGTGCAGTTCGACGAGCTGGCCTTCTTCGGGCTGGTCGAGATGGTCATCTTCATCGCCACCGTCTTCGTCGCCTACGCCTACGTATGGCGACGCGGCGGCCTCGAGTGGGACTGAGAGCCGCGATGCACGCACCCTGCCTTCGTTCTCGTCGGTCGACGACCGCTTCGCCCGGGAGGTCGCCTTCCCTCCTCGGCCTTGGCATGGCACGCACCTCGCGACTCTCAACCTGCCCGGAGGGAAATAGCTGATGGGTATTGAGGAGAAGCTCCCCAGTGGCGTCCTGCTGACGACCGTCGAGGGCGTCGCCGGCTACATGCGCAAGGCCAGCTTCTGGCCCGCCACGTTCGGCCTGGCCTGCTGCGCGATCGAGATGATGACCAGCGGCGGCCCGAAGTACGACCTCGCCCGCTTCGGCATGGAGGTGTTCCGCGCCAGCCCCCGCCAGGCCGACCTGATGATCGTCGCCGGCCGGGTCAGCCAGAAGATGGCGCCGGTCCTCCGCCAGATCTACGACCAGATGCCCGAGCCCAAGTGGGTGCTCGCGATGGGTGTCTGCGCCAGCTCCGGCGGCATGTTCAACAACTACGCCGTGGTGCAGGGCGTCGACCACGTCGTGCCCGTCGACATGTACCTCCCCGGCTGTCCGCCGAGACCCGAGATGCTGATCGACGCCATCCTCAAGCTGCACGACCAGGTCCAGCACGCGAAGCTCGGCTCCAACCGCCGCGCCGCAGATCGAGGAGCAGGAGACCGCCGCCCTCGCCGCGCTGCCGACGTCCGAGATGCGGGGCCTCCTCCGATGAGCGACGACAAGAGCAACGACAAGCAGGTGACCCAGGGCGCCACCGAGCCCGGTGCCGAGGTCCTGCCCGGTGGCTCGACCACCGAGGACGCCGTCGGCGTACGCCGCGGCATGTTCGGCGCCAAGGGCTCCGGCGACACCAGCGGGTACGGCGGCATGGTCGCGCCGATCCTCTACCCCGGCAGCCGCGGAGCGACCGTTCGGCGGCTGGTACGACGAGGTGGCCGACGCCCTCGAGGAGCGGCTGAAGGCGACCGAGCTCGAGCAGGCGGTCGAGCGGGTCGTGATCCACCGCGGCGAGATCACCTTCCACGTCCGCCGCGAGGACCTGCCGTTCGTGGCCCAGATGATGCGCGACGACGACAAGCTGCGCTTCGAGTTCTGCTCCGGCGTCAGCGGCGTGCACTACCCCGACGACACCGGCCGCGAGCTGCACGCGGTCTACCACCTGCTCTCGATGACCCACAACCGCCGGATCCGGCTCGAGGTCAGCGCACCCGACGCCGACCCGCACATCCCCAGCATCGTGAGCGTCTACCCCACCAACGACTGGCACGAGCGCGAGACGTACGACATGTTCGGCATCATCTTCGACGGCCACCCCGCGCTCACCCGGATCCTGATGCCCGACGACTGGCCGGGTCACCCGCAGCGCAAGGACTACCCCTTGGGCGGCATCCCCGTGGAGTACAAGGGCGGCACCATCCCGCCGCCCGACGAGCGGAGGTCCTACAACTGATCGCTCCACCGAGCACTCCGGGGCCCCAACGCAGGACATGTGACGCCGGCTCCGTCGGACGGACCAGCGGCGGCCGCGTCTTCACCGTCACCGGCCAGGACTGGGACTCCATCTCCGAGGGGCTCGGTGACGAGGCCGAGGAGCGGGTCGTCGTCAACATGGGCCCGCAGCACCCCAGCACCCACGGCGTACTCCGCCTGATCCTCGAGCTCGAGGGTGAGACGGTGACCGAGGCCCGGTGCGGCATCGGCTACCTCCACACGGGCATCGAGAAGAACATGGAGTACCGCAACTGGGTGCAGGGCACGACCTTCTGCACCCGGATGGACTACCTCAGCCCGTTCTTCAACGAGATGACCTACGCCCTCGGCGTGGAGCGGCTGCTCGACATCGAGGACGACATCCCCGAGAAGGCCCAGGATCATGCGGGTCCTGCTCATGGAGCTGAACCGCATCTCCTCCCACCTGGTCTGCATCGCCACCGGTGGCATGGAGATCGGCGCGCTGACCGTGATGACGATCGGGTTCCGCGAGCGTGAGCTCGTCCTCGACCTGTTCGAGCTGATCACCGGACTCCGCATGAACCACGCCTTCATCCGCCCCGGTGGTGTCGCGCAGGACCTCCCGCCGGGCGCGCTCGACGAGATCCGCGACTTCATCGCGCTGATGAAGAAGCGCCTCCCGGAGTACGCCGCCCTCTGCAACGCGAACCCGATCTTCAAGGCCCGCCTGGAGAACGTCGGCCACCTCGACCTCGCCGGCTGCCTGGCGCTCGGCCTCAGCGGCCCGCCGCTGCGCAGCACCGGCTACCCGTGGGACCTCCGCAAGACCCAGCCCTACAGCGGCTACGAGGACTACGACTTCGAGGTCCAGACCTGGGACACCTGCGACGCCTACGGCCGGTTCCGGGTCCGGCTCGCCGAGATGTGGGAGTCCCTGAAGATCGTCGAGCAGGCCGCCGAGCGGCTGTCCGGGCTCGAGGGCGCGCCGGTCATGGTCGCCGACAAGAAGATCGCCTGGCCCAGCCAGCTCGCCATCGGCAGCGACGGCATGGGCAACAGCCTCGACCACATCCGCCACATCATGGGCGAGTCGATGGAGGCGCTGATCCACCACTTCAAGCTGGTGACCGAGGGCTTCCGGGTCCCCGCCGGCCAGGCCTACGTCCCGATCGAGTCGCCCCGCGGCGAGCTCGGCGCGCACGTCGTCTCCGACGGCGGCACCCGCCCGTTCCGGGCGCACTTCCGCGACCCGTCGTTCACGAACCTGCAGGCGACGAGCGTGATGAGCGAGGGCGGCATGGTCGCCGACGTCATCGTGGCGATCGCGTCCATCGACCCCGTGATGGGAGGTGTCGACCGGTGATCGACGACAAGACGTACGCCGAGCTCGAGGAGATCGCGGCCCGCTACCCGCGAGAAGCGGTCCGGGCTGCTCCCGATGCTGCACCTCGTGCAGTCGGTCGAGGGCCGGGTCACGCCCGAGGGGATCGAGGCCTGCGCCGACATCCTCGAGATCTCCGCGGCCGAGGTGAGCGGCGTCGCGACGTTCTACACGATGTACAAGCGCAAGCCGGTCGGCGACTACCACGTCGGCGTCTGCACCAACACGCTGTGCGCGGTGATGGGCGGCGACGCGATCTTCGAGCGGCTCAAGGACCACCTCGACGTCGGCAACGACGAGACCACCGCCGACGGCAAGATCACCCTCGAGCACGTCGAGTGCAACGCGGCCTGCGACTACGCGCCGGTGATGATGGTCAACTGGGAGTTCATGGACAACATGACCCCGGAGTCCGCCACCCAGCTGGTCGACGACCTGCGGTCCGGCAACGACGTCCAGTCCACGCGGGGGCCGAGGATCTGCACCTGGAAGGAAGCCGAGCGGGTGCTCGCCGGCTTCCCCGACGACCTCGCCGACGAGGGCCCGGCCGCCGGGCCGGCCAGCCTGGTCGGCCTCGGATCGCTCGCGAGAACGGCTGGACCGCACCGGAGGACACCGAAGTGACCGACACCCTGACTCCTGTCCTCACCGACAACTGGGACGCCGAGCGGAGCTGGACGCTCGCGTCGTACGAGTCCCGCGGCGGCTACTCCGCGCTGAAGAAGGCGCTGGGCATGGCCCAGGACGCCGTGATCGAGGAGGTCAAGGAGTCCGGCCTGCGCGGCCGCGGCGGCGCCGGCTTCCCGACCGGCATGAAGTGGGGCTTCATCCCGCAGGACAACCCGAAGCCGAAGTACCTCGTCGTCAACGCCGACGAGTCGGAGCCGGGCACCTGCAAGGACATCCCGCTGATGATGGCCTCGCCGCACACCCTGGTCGAGGGCGTGATCATCAGCTCCTACGCCATCCGCGCCAACATCGCGTTCATCTACATCCGCGGCGAGGTCCTCCACGTCATCCGCCGGGTGCAGCGCGCGGTCGAGGAGGCGTACGCCGCCGGCCACCTCGGCAAGGACATCCACGGCTCCGGCTACGACCTGGACGTCGTCGTGCACGCCGGCGCCGGCGCCTACATCTGCGGCGAGGAGACCGCGCTGCTCGAGGGCCTCGAGGGCCGCCGCGGCCAGCCCCGGCTGCGCCCGCCGTTCCCGGCGGTGGCCGGCCTGTACGCCAGCCCGACCGTCATCAACAACGTCGAGTCGATCGCGTCGGTGCCGAGCATCATCGAGCACGGCCACGAGTGGTTCGCGTCGATGGGCACCGAGAAGTCCAAGGGCTACGGCATCTTCTCGCTGTCCGGCCACGTCACGAAGCCCGGCCAGTACGAAGCCCCGCTCGGCATCACCCTGCGCGAGCTGATCGACCTCGCCGGCGGCATGCGCGAGGGACACGAGCTGAAGTTCTGGACGCCGGGCGGCTCCAGCACGCCGCTGCTGACCGACGAGCACCTCGACGTACCCCTCGACTTCGAGGGAGTCGGTGCGGCCGGCTCGATGCTCGGCACCCGCGCCCTGCAGCTCTTCGACGAGACCACCTGCGTCGTGCGGGCGGTGCTGCGCTGGACCGAGTTCTACAAGCACGAGTCGTGCGGCAAGTGCACCCCGTGCCGCGAGGGCACCTGGTGGCTGGTGCAGACGCTGGCCCGGCTCGAGCGCGGCGAGGGCACCGAGGACGACCTCGAGATCCTGCTCGACCAGTGCGACAACATCCTCGGCCGGTCGTTCTGCGCGCTCGCCGACGGCGCGGTCAGCCCGATCTCGAGCTCGATCAAGTACTTCCGCAGCGAGTACCTCGACCACCTGACCCACGGCGGCTGCCCGTTCGACCCGACGGCCTCGACCATCTTCGCCACTGCTGGAGCTCTTGCATGACCACCACGGACAAGGCGCCCGAGAAGACCGACCTCGTCAACCTGACCATCGACGGCGTCGCGGTCAGCGTCCCGAAGGACACCCTGGTCATCCGCGCCGCCGAGCAGGTCGGGGTGGCGATCCCGCGGTTCTGCGACCACCCGCTGCTGGCGCCGGTCGGTGCCTGCCGCCAGTGCCTGGTCGACGTACCCGACGCCGGCAACGGCCGCGGCTTCCCGAAGCCGCAGGCGTCGTGCACCCTGCCGGTCTCCGAGGGGATGGTCGTCGAGACCCAGGTCACCAGCAAGGTCGCGGCGAAGGCGCAGGAGGGGATCATGGAGTTCCTCCTGATCAACCACCCCCTCGACTGCCCGGTCTGCGACAAGGGCGGCGAGTGCCCGCTGCAGAACCAGGCCATGTCCAACGGTCGCGGCGAGTCCCGGTTCGACGGGGTCAAGCGCACCTTCCCCAAGCCGATCAACATCTCCGCCCAGGTGCTCCTCGACCGCGAGCGCTGCGTGCTGTGCGCCCGGTGCACCCGCTTCTCGGCCCAGATCGCCGGCGACCCGTTCATCGAGCTGATCGAGCGCGGCGCGCTGCAGCAGGTCGGGATCTACGAGAAGGAGCCCTTCGAGTCCTACTTCTCGGGCAACACGATCCAGATCTGCCCGGTCGGCGCGCTGACCAGCGCCGACTACCGCTTCCGCTCGCGCCCGTTCGACCTGGTCTCCAGCCCGTCGGTCGCCGAGCACGACGCCTGCGGCTCCGCGATCCGGGTCGACCACCGTCGCGGCCGGGTGATGCGCCGCCTCTCCGGCAACGACCCCGAGGTCAACGAGGAGTGGATCACCGACAAGGACCGCTTCGCGTTCACGTACGCCGCCGCGGCCGACCGGATCACCTACCCCCGGGTGCGCGACGACGACGGCTCGCTCCGCCCGGCGTCGTGGCCGGAGGCCTTCGCCGTCGCGGCCCGAGGGCTGCGCGACGCCGGTGACTCCGCGGTCCTCACCGGCGGCCGGGTCACCGCCGAGGACGCCTTCGCCTACAGCAAGTTCGCACGGGTCGCGCTCGGCACCAACGACATCGACTTCCGCGCCCGGCCGCACTCCGACGAGGAGGCACGCTTCCTCGCCGCCGAGGTCGTGCTCCGCCGTCCCGTCTCGTACGCCGACCTCGAGACCGCACCCACCGTCGTACTCGCCGGCCTCGAGCCCGAGGACGAGGCCGGCACGATCTTCCTGCGGCTGCGCAAGGCGTCCCGCAAGGGCACCCGCGTCGTCTCCATCGCGCCGTACACCTCGCGCGGGCTGCGCAAGATGAACGGCCAGCTGATCGCCACCCGCCCCGGCGACGAGGCCGCGCGCTCTGGACGCGCTGGTCGAGCAGGGCGAGTACGGCGTCGACAAGACCGCCGTGATCCTCGTCGGCGAGCGGCTCGCCACCTCGCCCGGTGCCCTCACCGCCGCGGCCGCCCTGGCCGCCAAGACCGGCGCCCGGCTGGCCTGGGTCCCGCGTCGAGCCGGCGACCGCGGTGCCCTCGAGACCGGCTGCCTGCCCAACCTGCTTCCCGGCGGCCGTCCCGTGTCCGACCCGGCCGCGCGGGTCGACGTGGCCACCACGTGGGGTGTCGACTCGCTGCCCGGAGACCGAGGGCAGGGACGCCGACGCGATCGTCGCCGCGCTCGTCGCGGGCGAGCTCGGCGGCCTGGTCATCGGCGGTGTCGACCCCGACGACACCGCCGACCCCGCTGCCACCCGCGCCGCCCTGGCCGCCGCCCGGTTCGTGGTCGCCCTCGAGCTGCGCGAGACCGACGTGACCCGCGCCGCCGACGTGGTCTTCCCGGTGGCCCCGGTGTCCGACAAGGCCGGCACGTTCGTGAACTGGGAGGGCCGGCTCCGGTCCTTCGAGGCGGTCCTCGGCAACCCCGCATCGCTGCCGGACCTGCGGGTGCTCGCCGGCATCGCCGAGGAGCTCGGCCGCCCGCTCGGCTTCCGCACCGTTGCCGAGGCCCGCGCGCAGATGGAGGAGATCGGTGGCTGGGACGGCGACCGCGCCACGCTGTCGCGCGACGACGCACCCGTCGCTCGACCCTCTCGACGCGCCCGCCGGCGAGGTCGCCCTCGCCACCTGGAAGCAGATGATCGACAACGGCTCGATGCAGGACGGCGAGGACCACCTGCGGGCCACCGCCCGGGTGCCCGTCGCCCGCGTCACGGCCGCCGTCTACGACGCGCTCGGGTCCTCGGTCACCATCGTCGGCGACCGCGGCTCGGTGACCCTGCCGGCCGAGGTCGCGGACATCGCCGACGGCACGGTCTGGGTGCCGGCCAACTCGTTCGGTGACGGCGTCCTGGCCGGCCTGGCCTCGCCCGGCAGCCGCGTGACCGTGAAGGGAGCGAACCAGTGACCGTCGACGTCCTGACCGTCCTGGCCGCCGACGACCTGTCGGCGTTCGGCAAGGACCCGTGGTGGCTGATCCTGATCAAGGCCGTGCTGATCTTCCTGATCCTGGTCCTGCTCACCCTCTTCAACATCTGGTGGGAGCGCCGGGTCGTGGCCCGGATGCAGCACCGGATCGGGCCCAACGTGCACGGCCCCTTCGGCCTGCTGCAGTCCCTCGCGGACGGCGTCAAGCTGGCGCTGAAGGAAGACATCATCCCGAAGGCCGCGGACAAGGCGTCTTCATCATCGCCCCGGTGATCGCGACCGTCCCGGCGTTCGTCACGTTCGCCGTGATCCCGTTCGGGCCGGTGGTCGACGTGCCGTTCACCGACATCACGACGCCGCTGCAGCTGACCGACATGCCGGTGGCCGTGCTGTTCGTGATGGCGATCGCGTCGATCGGCATCTACGGCATCGTGCTCGGCGGCTGGTCCAGCGGGTCGACGTACTCCCTGCTCGGTGGGCTGCGCTCGAGCGCCCAGATGATCTCCTACGAGGTCGCGATGGGCCTCGCCCTGGTCGCGGTCTTCCTGTACGCCGGCTCGATGTCGACGTCCGAGATCGTCGAGGCCCAGACCGACCTCTGGTACGGCGCTGATCCTGCTGCCGTCGTTCGTGATCTACCTGATCGCGATGGTCGGCGAGACCAACCGCGCGCCGTTCGACCTCCCCGAGGCCGAGGGCGAGCTGGTCGGTGGCTTCCACACCGAGTACTCCAGCCTGAAGTTCGCGCTGTTCTTCCTGGCCGAGTACATCAACATGGCCACCGTCTCGGCGCTGGCGACCACGCTGTTCCTCGGCGGCTGGCACGCCCCCTGGGGCCTGGTGAACATCTGGCCGGGCGCCAACGAGGGCTACTGGCCGGTGCTGTGGTTCTTCGGCAAGGTCCTGCTCTTCATCTTCGTCTTCATCTGGCTGCGCGGCTCGCTGCCGCGGCTGCGCTACGACCAGTTCATGGCGTTCGGCTGGAAGCGGCTGATCCCGATCTCGCTGCTGTGGATCGTCGCCGTCGCCAGCATCCGCTCGATCCAGAACGAACGGCGGGGTCGACCAGAAGTACCTCCTCGATCGGCCTCGGCGTGCTCGCTGCGCTGTTCCTCGTCCTGTTCTTCGTGGGCGATGCCGAGACGGAGGACGAGGAGGAGGCCGAGGAGGCCCCCGCCGACGCGTTCGCGGGCGGCTTCCCCGTCCCGCCGATGCCGGCCGGCGGCCCGGTCCGCGGCGCCGCGCAGCCGCTCGTGTTCGAGAAGAGTGGCCCGACCACCGCTGCCGACGAGGAGATCCAGGTCTGATGCCAACGCTGAGGGAACAGTTCTGGGACCCGGTCGCCGGATTCGGGGTCACCTTCCGGACCATGTTCAAGAAGGTGGTCACCGAGCAGTACCCCTTCGAGAAGATGCCGACCGCCCCACGGTTCCACGGGCGGCACCAGCTCAACCGCTGGCCGGACGGCCTCGAGAAGTGCATCGGCTGCGAGCTGTGCGCCTGGGCCTGCCCGGCGGACGCGATCTACGTCGAGGGAGCCTCCAACGACCGAGGACGAGCGGTTCAGCCCCGGCGAGCGCTACGGCCGCGTCTACCAGATCAACTACCTGCGCTGCATCCTGTGCGGACTGTGCATCGAGGCCTGTCCGACCCGGGCGCTGACGATGACCAACGAGTACGAGCTGGCCGACTACACCCGCGAGGCCCTGATCTACGAGAAGTCCGACCTGCTCGCGCCGCTGCTGCCCGGCATGGAGCAGCCGCCGCACCCGATGCGCCTGGGTGACGACGAGGGCGACTACTACCGCGGCAACTTCTCCGCACCCCGGACGGAGGCCGCCGAATGACCTTCTGGATCCTCGCCCCGATCATGGTGGCCGCGGCGCTCGGCCTCCTGTTCGTGCGCAAGGCCGTCCACGCCGCCATGATGCTGGCCGTCGTGATGATCAGCCTGGCCATCCTGTACGCCGTCCTGGACGCGCCGTTCCTGTTCGCGGTGCAGATCATCGTCTACACCGGCGCGATCCTGATGCTGTTCCTGTTCGTGCTGATGCTGGTCGGCGTCGACGCGTCCGACTCCGTGGTCGAGACGATCAAGGGCCAGCGCGCGCTGGCGACGCTCGGTCGGGCTGCTGCTCGGCGTCGTGCTCGTGGTCGCGCTGAGCCAGGTCACGCTCGGCAGCGCGGTCGGCCTGGACGCGGCCAACGAGGGCGGCAACATCCAGGCCCTCGCCAACATCCTGTTCTCGCACTACGTCTTCGCGTTCGAGACCACCAGCGCGCTGCTGATCACCGCCGCCATCGGCGCGATGGTGCTCGCGCACCGCGAGCGGCTCACGCCCAAGGAGACCCAGGCGGCGCTGCGCCGCCCGCCGGATGCAGGACTACGCGCGAGACCGGCAAGCACCCCGGCCCGCTGCCCTCGCCCGGCGTCTACGCCCGGCACAACGCGGTCGACACCCCGGCGCTGCTGCCCGACGGCACCGCCTCCGAGTCGTCGGTGTCCCGCGTGCTCGCCGCCCGCGGCGTCGTGCGCTCCGCGCCCGCGCTTGCCGACGACATCGAGGGCGTCCAGGAGCAGCTCGGCGGCGTCTCCACGAGCCCCGACGGCGGCGCCCGACGCTCCGGCCAGTTCCGGCGTCACCGCCTCGACCGAGGAGGACGCGGAATGACCCAGTACGTCGTCCTCTCCGCGATCCTGTTCACGATCGGCTGCGTCGGGGTGCTGACCCGCCGCAACGCGATCGTGGTCTTCATGTGCGTCGAGCTGATGCTCAACGCCAGCAACCTCGCGCTCGTCGCCTTCGCCAAGCAGCACGGCAACCTCGACGGACAGATCGCCGCCTTCTTCGTGATGGTCGTCGCCGCCGCCGAGGTCGTGGTCGGGCTGGCCATCATCATGACCATCTTCCGGACCCGTCGCTCGGCCTCGGTCGACGACGCGAGCCTGCTGAAGTACTGAGAGGCGTCAACTGTGATGCCAGATGCCTGCCCTCGCCGCCGAGGCGGGCACGCCATCCCGGTCGTCGACCCGCGACCGCGGACGGCGTCTTCTCCCTGATGTGGCTGGTGATCGCCCTGCCCGCGCTCGGAGCCGTGCTGCTGCTCGTCGGCGGCGCGATCGTTCCCGAAGCAGGTCGACCGGTGCGGCCACCTGCTCGGGCTGCGCGCTGCCGATCGGGTCGTTCGTGCTCAGCCTGGTGATGTTCGTCCAGCTGCTCGGGCGCGGCGAGGACGAGCGGCAGCTCGGCCAGCACCTCTACACCTGGTTCGAGACCGGGCAGCTCACGGTCGACATGGACCTGATGTACGACCCGCTGACGGCGCTGTTCCTGCTGCTGATCACCGGCGTCGGGTCGCTGATCCACGTCTACTCCATCGGCTACATGGACCACGACGCCCGCCGGCGCCGGTTCTTCGGCTACCTCAACCTGTTCGTCGCCGCCATGCTGATGCTGGTCATGGCCGACAACTACGTCGGCCTGTTCCTGGGCTGGGAGGGCGTCGGCCTGGCGTCGTACCTCCTGATCGGCTTCTGGCAGCACAAGCCCTCCGCGGCCGCCGCGGCCAAGAAGGCCTTCGTGATCAACCGGGTCGGCGACATCGGCCTCTCGCTGGGCATCGCGCTGATGTTCGTCACGTGGGGGAGCACCGACTTCACCACGATCAGCGCGAACGCCGCGGGCGCCTCCAGCACCACCCTGACCGCGCTCGGCCTGCTGCTCCTGCTCGCCGCGTGCGGCAAGTCGGCGCAGGTGCCGCTGCAGTCCTGGCTGCTGGACGCGATGGAGGGCCCGACCCCGTGTCGGCGCTGATCCACGCGGCGACGATGGTGACCGCGGGCGTCTACCTGATCGTCCGCTCCAACTTCATCTTCGACCTGGCGCCGCACGCGCAGACCGCCGTCGTGGTCGTCGCCGTGGTCACGCTCCTCTGGGGAGCGATCATCGGTTGCGCCAAGGACGACATCAAGAAGGTGCTGGCCGGTTCCACCATGAGCCAGATCGGCTACATGATGCTCGGCGCCGGCCTCGGCGCTCGCGGGCTACGCGTTCGCGATCTTCCACCTGCTCACGCACGGCTTCTTCAAGGCCAACATGTTCCTCGGCGCCGGCTCGGTCATGCACGCCATGGACGACGAGGTCGACATGCGCCACTACGGCGCGCTGCGCCGGATGCTCCCGGTCACGTTCCTGACGTTCGCGATGGGCTACCTCGCGATCATCGGCTTCCCGGGCTTCTCCGGCTTCTGGTCCAAGGACAAGATCATCGAGACCGCGCTCGCCGAGAACTGGCTGGTCGGACTGCTCGCGATGCTCGGTGCCGGCATCACCGGCTTCTACATGACCCGGCTGATGCTGATGACGTTCTTCACCGACCAGCGCTGGCCGCGGGACGCCCACCCGCACGAGTCGCCCAAGGTGATGACGGTCCCGCTGATCGTGCTGGCCGCGCTGTCCGTGCTCGGTGGCGTGATGCTGATCGGCGACTGGATCGTCGACTTCCTGGCGCCCGTCGTCGGCACGCCCGTGCACGCGGACCCGCCCGTCCCGGCCCTGCGTCGTCACGCTCATGATCGTCGCCGTCGTGGCCGTCGGCGTCGCCACCGCCTGGTTCCTGGTCGGCAAGCGCCCGGTCCCGAAGACGGCGCCCCAGGACGTCTCGTTCGCGACCCGCGCGGCCCGCGTCGACCTGTACGGCGACGCGATCAACGACGGGCTCGTCGTCGAGCCCGGCCGCCACCTGGTCAGCGGGCTGCTCACGCATCGGACAAGTACGGCGTGGACGGTGTCCTCACCGGCGGCCCGGTCGCCGTCGGCGCGCTGGCCGGCCAGCTGCGGAAGGTCCAGAACGGCTTCGTGCGCACCTACGCCCTCTCCCTCCTCGGCGGGGTCCTCCTCGTCGTTCTGGCCCTGCTGGCGGTGAACCTCGCATGATCCACCCCATCCAAATGCTCACTTCGTTCCGCTTTGAACGGGGACCCCGGAAATGACCGACTTCCCCTGGCTCACCGCGCTGATCCTGGTGCCGCTCGTCGGCGGCCTGGTCACGGCGTTCCTGCCGCGCGGCGACGGCCCTGCCCAAGCAGGTCGGCCTCCTGGTCGCCGTGCTCACGCTGGTCGGCACCCTCGTCATGGCCACCGGTTACGAGACCGGCGGCGGCATGCAGTTCACCGGAGCAGCACGAGTGGATCAACCTGTTCGGTGCCCACTACGCCCTCGGCGTGGACGGCCTCGGCCTGGTGATGATCCTGCTGACGGTCGTGCTGGTGCCGATCGTGATGATCGCCTCGTGGCACGACGGCGAGAGCAACCCGGGTGCGTTCTTCGGCTGGATCCTCGCGCTCGAGGCGTTCTCGATCGCGGTCTTCGCCGCCACCGACGTGTTCCTCTTCTACGTCGTCTTCGAGGCGACGCTGATCCCTGCCTACTTCCTGATCGGCGGCTTCGGCCGCGAGGGCCGGGGCTTCGCCGCGCTGAAGTTCCTCATGTACCAGCTCGGCGGCGGCCTGGTGATGCTCGCGTCGGTGATCGGCCTGTACGTCGTCTCCGCCGACGCCGGCCACCCGTCGTACCTCCTCACGGACCTGGCCGCAGCTCGACATCTCGACGACCGCCGAGCGCTGGCTGTTCGTCGGCTTCTTCATCGCGTTCGCGGTCAAGGCGCCGCTGTTCCCGCTGCACACCTGGCTGGCCGACACCACCGAGAAGGCCACACCCGGCACCAGCGTGCTGCTGGTCTGCATTCTGGACAAGATCGGCACCTTCGGCATGATCCGGTTCTGCCTCGGGCTGCTGCCCGGCGCGTCGGAGTGGGCGACGCCGGTCGTGGTGACGCTGGCCCTGATCTCGATCGTGTACGGCGCGTTCCTGGCGATCGGCCAGGACGACCTGCTGCGGCTGATCGGTCTCACGTCGCTGAGCCACTTCGGCCTGATCACGCTGGGGATCTTCGCGTTCAGCAGCAACGGCGTCAGCGGCGCGATCCTCTACATGGTCAACCACGGCATCGCGACCGCGGTGCTGTTCCTGGTCGCCGGCTACCTGATCAGACGCACCGGGCACCTCGCTGATCAGCCAGACGGCGGGCGTCGAGAAGCACGCGCCGGTCCTTGCCGGAGCGCTGCTGGTCGGCAGCCTCGCCACCTGCGGCCTGCCCGGCCTCTCGCCGTTCGTGTCGGAGATCCTGGTCCTGATCTCGGCCTTCGACTACCGCGTGGTACGTCGGAGCCGTCGCGGTCACGGCGATCGTGCTGGCCGCGATCTACGTGCTGTGGATGTACCAACGCACCATGACCGGGCCCTCCCGGGTCGCGGTCCCGGAGATCAAGGACCTCAACCGTCGCGAGGTCGGCACGCTCGCGCCGCTGATGCTGGCGCTCGTGCTGTTCGGCTTCTACCCGATGCCGCTGCTCGACGTGATCAACCCGACCGTCGAGGTCACGCTCCAGCAGGTGGGCGTGACCGACGAAGCCCCCGCCGTGTCCGACGGGCACGACTCGGCTGAGGAAGGCCACCAGTGAACGAGTTCGTCAAGCCGACCATCGAGTACGCCCAGCTGTGGCCGCTGCTGCTGGTCTTCGGTGTCGCCTGCGCCGGCGTCCTCGTCGAGGCGTTCCTGCCCCGGCGGCTGCGCTACGTCGTCCAGACCGCGCTCACGCTCGCCGGCCTGATCGTCGCCGTCGTCGGCGTCGGCTTCGTCGCCGCCGACTCCGAGGTCCTGGGCGACGGAGCCGCGCGCGGCCTGATCGCCGCCGAGGGCACGATCGCCGTCGACGGACCGACCCTGTTCCTCTGGGGCCTGATCCTGCTCTTCGCGATCGCCGGCGTGCTCCTGTTCGCCGAGCGCCACCTCGAGGGCGGGGTGTCCGCGTTCGCCGGACAGGCCGCGGCCCTCCCGGGCAGCGAGGCCGAGCGCACGGCGTCCACGTCCGGGCTCGACCACACCGAGGTCTACCCGCTGATGATGTTCGCGGTCGGCGGGATGATGCTGTTCCCGGCCGCCAACGACCTGCTCACCCTGTTCGTGGCGCTCGAGGTGCTCTCGCTCCCGCTGTACCTCCTCTGTGGCCTGGCCCGTCGGCGCCGGCTGCTCAGCCAGGAGGCCGCGCTCAAGTACTTCCTGCTCGGTGCCTTCTCGTCCGGCTTCTTCATCTACGGCATCGCGCTCATCTACGGCTTCGCCGGCTCGATGGAGTTCGCGGCGATCAACGAGGCGGTCCGCAACGACGTCGGCAACCGCTCGCTGCTGCTGATCGGCATGGGCATGCTCGCCGTCGGGCTGTTCTTCAAGGTCGGCGCCGCGCCGTTCCAGGCCTGGACGCCCGACGCCTACCAGGGCGCCCCGACCGCGGTCACCGCGTTCATGGCCGCCGGGACCAAGGTCGCCGCGTTCGGCGCGATGCTGCGCCTCTTCTACGTCGCCTTCGGCACCGACCGCTGGACCTGGCAGCCGATGATGTGGATCGTCGCGATCCTCACCATGGCCGTGGGCGCCGCGCTGGCCGTCGTCCAGTCCGACATGAAGCGGATGCTCGCCTACTCCTCGGTGGCGCACACCGGCTTCCTGCTGACCGGCGTGCTCGGCGTACAGGCCGCGTCCGACCTCACCGACGGCCAGCTCACCTCGCTGCAGGCCGTCCTGTTCTACCTCGTCACCTACGGCTTCTCGATGATCGGCGCGTTCGCGGTCGTGACCCTGGTCCGCGACTCCGGTGGCGAGCAGACGCACCTCTCCCACTGGGCCGGGCTCGGCAAGGAGTCGCCACTCGTGGCGGGCGTCTTCGCGTTCTTCCTGCTCGGCATGGCCGGCATCCCGCTGACGTCCGGCTTCGTGGGCAAGTGGGCGGTGTTCGAGGTGGCCCTCTCGGCCGGCGCCTGGCCGGTCGTGATCGCGGCGATCCTGTGCAGCATCGTGGCCGTGTTCTTCTACGTCCGGGTGATCGTGCTGATGTTCTTCTCCGAGCCGGTGGGCGACGCGCCCAGCGTCACGCACCCCTCGGTGCTGACCGCCACGACCATCGCGATCGGTGCCGCGGCGACCCTCGTGCTGGGCGTGATTCCCGGCCCCGTGCTCGATCTCGCGGCGAATGCTGGACAATTCATCAGGTGAATCACTTGTCAGGGCCGGCCGGGCTGGCGATGCCCGTCACCGACGCGGCCCTGGCCGACCGCCTCCGGGAGCGGATGACGGCCGTCGAGGAAGCCCTGTCCGGCCACGTCCGCAGCCGGGCCGGCTTCGTGTCCGAGGCCGCCAGCCACCTGATGGAGGCCGGCGGCAAGCGGTTCCGTCCGCTGCTCGTGCTGCTCGCGGCCGAGACCGGCGAGCACCCCGACTCCGACGAGGTGATCACCGCGGCCTGCGTGGTCGAGCTGACCCACCTCGCGTCGCTCTACCACGACGACGTGATGGACGAGGCCGAGCTCCGGCGCGGTGCCGAGTCCGCCAACGCACGCTGGGACAACCACGTCGCGATCCTCACCGGCGACTTCCTGTTCTCGAAGTCCTCGGAGCTGACCGCCGAGCTCGGACCGGACGCCGTACGCATCCAGGCGCAGACGTTCACCAAGCTGGTCGAGGGCCAGATCCTCGAGACCGTGCAGCCCGAGCCCGGCGAGGACCCGCTCGAGCACTACCTCGACGTCGTCGCCGGCAAGACCGGGTCGCTGATCGCCACCTCCGCGCGGTACGGCGCCCGCTTCGGCGGCGCGACCCGCGAGATCGAGGACGCCCTCACGGCGTACGGCGAGATCGTCGGGCTCGGCCTTCCAGCTCTCCGACGACATCCTCGACATCGCCTCCGACACCGTCGAGTCCGGCAAGACCCCCGGCACCGACCTGCGCGAGGGCGTCCCGACCCTGCCGGTGCTGATGGCGCGGGCCGCGGCCGACCCCTCGCGACGCCCGGCTCCTCGAGCTGCTCGACGGCGACCTCACCGACGACGACCTGCACGCCGAGACACTCGACCTGCTCCGCAAGCACCCCGCCCTCGACGAGGCCCGCGCCTACGTCGTCGCCCGTGCCCAGGAGGCCAAGGCGCTCCTCACCGCCCTCCCCGAGGGACCCGTCCGCGAGGCCCTCGAGGCGTTCGCCGACATCGTCGCCACCCGCTCCGCCTGACGTTGAGTTGGGCTTCCGCCAGAGATCTGCCGCGGAAGCCCGACTCGAGTGCCGCGGAAGCCTCAACGTCAGCTCAGACGGCGGTGGAGGCCTCGACGGTGAGCCGGAGCTGGCGGCGTCGGTGGTTGACCGCCTCGACGGTGAAGACGCACAGGGCGATCCAGACCAGGGCGAAGCCGATCCAGCGGCCCGGGGGCATGGCCTCGTGGAACCAGAACACGCCGAGGGCGAACTGGATGACGGGGGCGAGGTACTGCAGCAGCCCCAGTGACACCATCGACACCCGGATCGCGGCCGCACCGAAGCAGATCAGCGGGATCGCGGTCACGATGCCGGCGGAGCTCAGCAGCAGGGCGTGGCCGGCGCCGTGGGCCGCGAAGTTGGCCTGTCCCTGCGACGCCCAGCCAGGCGAGGTACGCCGCGGCGAACGGCGCGATCAGCGCGGTCTCCAGCAGGCAGGCTGTCGACCGCGGCCGCGTTCGCGGTCTTCTTGAGCAGCCCGTACGTGCCGAACGAGAACGCCAGCACCAGCGCCACCCACGGCAGCCGGCCGTAGTCGACCGTCAGCACGACGACCGCCACTGCCGGCGATCCCCATCGCCACCCACTGCAGGGGCCTGAGCCGCTCACCGAGGATGAACACGCCCATCAGCACGGTCACGAGCGGGTTGATGAAGTAGCCGAGCGAGGTCTCGACGACGCGGCCGTTGTTCACGCCATAGATGTAGGTGGCCCAGTTGAACGTGATCACGAACGCTGCGCCGGTGAGCAGCAGGAACGTCCGCCGGTCCGCCACCATCGTGCGGAACTGCGTGGTCCGCCGCAGCAGGAGCACGATCACGCCCATGGTCACCAGCGACCACAGCACCCGGTGGGCCAGGATCTCGATCGCGCCGGCCGGCTCGAGCAGCGGCCAGTACAGCGGGAAGAGTCCCCACAGGCCGTATGCCGCGACGCCGAAGAAGAGACCCTGTCGCGACTCCGGCACGGCGTCAGCATACGGACGTACCCCGCGTCACCTTCGGCGGGTGTTTGGATCCGGAGCCCGGCGGGCATGGTCAGTGATGACCGCGGAGGCGCGGGTCGCAATTCATCAGCGAAGGGTCCTTTCCCGGGGGGGACCCTTCGCTCATCTCATCTCAGACGACGGTCCACGTGTCGCCGCCACCGATCAGCGCCGCCAGTCGGTCGCTGGGGTCTCCCTCGGAGCCGCCCTGGGCGGTGCGGATCTGGGCGCGCGCCTGGTCGTCGTACGTCGCCCGCTCGACCTGGCGGAAGATCCCGATCGGCGCCTGGTGGAGGTAGCCGGCGTCGGTCAGCCGCGAGATCGCGAACGCCGTGGTGGGGTCGGTGTTGTAGGCGTCGTGGACGAGCAGCGATCCTTCGGCGACCTCGCCGTGGCCGGTCCCGACCTCGACGACCTTGACCCCGCCGGTGGTGGTGTCGCGGACCAGGCCCTTGTTGCCGTCGGCGCCGAACCGGATCGGCTCGCCGTGCACCAGCGGGATGATCGCGTCGGCCTTGGTGTCGTTGTTCTTGATCGCGTCGAACGCGCCGTCGTTGAAGATCGGGCAGTTCTGGTAGATCTCGACGAACGACGTGCCGCGGTGCGCGGCCGCCGCCGACAGCACCGACGTGAGGTGCTTGCGGTCGGAGTCGATGGTGCGGGCCACGAACGAGCCCTCGGCGCCGAGCGCCAGCGAGACCGGGTTGAACGGGTGGTCGACCGAACCCATCGGCGTGGACTTGGTGACCTTGCCCGGCTCGGACGTGGGGGAGTACTGACCCTTGGTCAGGCCGTAGATCCGGTTGTTGAACAGCAGGATCGTCATGTTCACGTTGCGGCGCAGCGCGTGGATCAGGTGGTTGCCGCCGATCGAGAGCGCGTCGCCGTCACCGGTGACCACCCACACCGACAGGTCCTCGCGCGAGGTCGCGATGCCGGTCGCGATCGACGGCGCCCGGCCGTGGATCGAGTGCATGCCGTAGGTGTCGAGGTAGTAGGGGAAGCGGGAGGAGCAGCCGATGCCGGAGACGAACACGATGTTCTCGCGGCGCAGCCCGAGGTCGGGCAGGAAGCCCTGCACCGCCTTCAGCACGGCGTAGTCGCCGCAGCCCGGGCACCAGCGGACCTCCTGGTCGCTGGTGAACTCCTTGCCGGTCTGGGGGGTGTCGGTCGTCGGGACGCCTTCGACACCCGAGCGGAGCCCGGGGAGCGGGAGGTTGGTGGTGCTCACTTGATGGCCTCCTTCTTGCCGTCGGTCGAGCTGGGGGTGAGATCGACGTGGATGTCCTCGGCTCGGGCGACCAGCTCGCCGATCGCCTCGGCGAGCTCGGCGGCCTTGAGTGGCATCCCGTTGACCTGGTTGTAGCCGATCGCGTCGACGAGGTACTTCGCGCGCAGCAGCATGGAGAGCTGGCCGAGGTTCATCTCGGGCACGAGGACCTTGTCGTAGCGGGCGAGGATCTCGCCGAGGTCGTGGGGGAACGGGTTGAGGTGGCGCAGGTGGACCTGGGCGACGTGGTAGCCGGCCTTGCGGACCCGGCGTACGCCGGCGCCGATCGGGCCGTACGTCGATCCCCAGCCGAGCACCAGCACCTTGGCCGTCGCCCGTGGGGTCGTCGACCTCGAGCGGGGGCAGGCTGTCGGCGATCCGGTCGACCTTGGCCTGGCGGGTGCGGACCATGAAGTCGTGGTTGGTGGGGTCGTAGGAGATGTTGCCGTGCCCGTCGCCCTTCTCGAGGCCGCCGATGCGGTGCTCGAGCCCGGGCGTGCCGGGGATCGCCCACGGGCCGGGCCAGGGTGGCCTCGTCGCGGAGGTAGGGCCAGAACTCGCTCTTGTCGTCCCGCCGTCGTCGTGGTTGGTTGGTGGGTCGCGAAGCGGGGATCGATCGTGGGCAGCTCGTCGACGGACGGGGATCCGCCACGGCTCGGAGCCGTTGGCGAGCATGCCGTCGGACTGAGCAGCATCACGGGGGTGCGGTAGGTGACCGCGATCCGGGCGGCCTCGATGGCCGCGTCGAAGCAGTCGCCGGGTGACTGCGGGGCGACGATCGGCACCGGCGACTCGCCGTTGCGGCCGAACATCGCCTGCAGCAGGTCGGCCTGCTCGGTCTTGGTGGGCAGGCCCGTCGAGGGGCCACCGCGCTGGACGTCGATGACCAGCAGCGGCAGCTCGGTCATCACCGCCAGCCCGATCGTCTCGGACTTGAGCGCGATGCCCGGGCCGGACGTGGTGGTGACGCCGAGCGCGCCGGCGAACGAGGCGCCGAGCGCCGCGCCGATGCCGGCGATCTCGTCCTCGGCCTGGAACGTCGTCACGCCGAACGACTTGTGCTTGCTCAGCTCGTGGAGGATGTCGGACGCCGGGGTGATCGGGTAGGAGCCCAGGAAGATCGGGAGTCCCGACTGCACGCTGCCGGCGAGCAGGCCGTAGGACAGCGCGAGGTTGCCGGTGATGTTGCGGTAGGTGCCCGCGGACATCGGGGCCGGCTTGATCTCGTAGGAGACCACGAACGCCTCGGTGGTCTCGCCGAAGTTCCAGCCGGTGCGGAACGCCGTGATGTTGGCGTCGCGGATGTCGGGGACCTTGGCGAACCGCTTCTCCAGGAACGCCTCGGTCGAGTCGGTCGGCCGGCCGTACATCCACGACAGCAGCCCGAGCGCGAACATGTTCTTGGCGCGTGCGGCGTCCTTGCGGGACAGGCCGAACTCCTTGACCGCCTCGACGGTCATCCCGGTCAGGTCGACCGGGTGGAGGGCGTACTCGGTGAGGGACTCGTCCTCGAGCGGGTTGGCGGTGTAGCCGGCCTTGGTGAGGTTGCGGGCCGTGAAGTCGTGGGTGTCGACGATGATCGTGGCGCCCTTGGGCAGGTCGCCGAGGTTGGCGCGCAGCGCGGCGGGGTTCATGGCGACCAGTACGTCGGGGGCGTCACCCGGCGTCAGGATGTCGTGGTCGGCGAAGTGCACCTGGAACGACGAGACGCCCGGGGAGCGTGCCCTGCGGCGCACGGATCTCGGCGGGGAAGTTCGGCAGCGTCGAGAGGTCGTTGCCGAAGGCCGCCGACTCCTGCGTGAACCGGTCGCCGGTCAGCTGCATGCCGTCACCGGAGTCCCCAGCGAACCGGATGATGACGCGATCGAGCTGCTTGACCTGCTTTGTCACCGCAGCATCCCTACTTCCCTGGCCGTGCTCCCGTGCATACCAAGAGTATGACCAAATTGAAACAAGTTCTAGTTCTGCGCGTCCATCACGCGTCTGCGCAACCACCCACGATACCGGGGCCTCGTGATGCTCCGGCGCACCGTCGCAACCGTGGGCAACCCCCTCGGCGTACCCAACATGTTGTAGGACACATGTCGTTTTTTAGTATCGAACTACGTAAGTCCACTAGACTTCCCGACATAACCGAGTTAGCGCCGCCGTGGGGGGCGCGAGAAAGAGATGAAAATGGCGACCAGGATCAAGGCCGCAGTTGCGGCATCGCTCACCGGCATGCTCGCCCTGACGGCGTGCTCGTCCGCGGGCGGAACTTCTTCAGGTGACTCCGAGCAGCTCAGCGTTGTCGGGTTCTCCATCCTCGAGGCGGCGAACGCGCCGGTCTTCGAGGCGTTCAACGACACCGACGAGGGCAAGGACGTCACCTTCAAGACGTCGTACGGCGCCTCCGGCGACCAGAGCCGAGCCGTCGAGGGTGGCCTCGACGCCGACCTCGTGCACTTCTCGCTCGAGCCGGACATGACGCGTCTCGTCGACGCCGGCCTCGTGGCCGACGACTGGAAGGACAACGACACCAACGGCATCGCGACCTCGTCGGTCGTCTCCTTCGTGGTCCGTGAGGGCAACCCCGAGAACATCCAGACCTGGGATGACCTGGTGAAGCCGGGCATCGAGATCGTCACGCCCAACCCGGCCTCGTCCGGTTCCGCGAAGTGGAACATCCTCGCGGCGTGGGCGCACATCACGGGCGCCGGCGGCTCCGACGCCGACGCCGAGGCGTTCATGACCAAGCTCCTCGACAACACCATCGCGCTGCCGGGCTCGGCGCGTGAGGCGACGACCGCCTTCTCCGAGGGCAACGGCGACGTGCTGCTCTCCTACGAGAACGAGGCCATCCTGGCTCGCGCCAACGGCGAGCCGTTCGACTACATCGTTCCCGAGGACACCCTGCTGATCGAGAACCCGGCGGCGGTGACCGAGGACTCCCCGGCCGCGGCTCAGGACCTGCTCGACTTCCTGACCACCCCGGAGACCCAGGCGGAGTACGCCCACTTCGGCTTCCGTCCGGTCGTCGACGGCGTCGAGCTTCCCGAGGTCGAGGGTGCGAACGACCCGAGCGACCCGTTCCCGGCCATCGCCACGCTCTACACGGTCGACGGTGACTTCGGCGGCTGGGCCGACGCCAACACCCGCTTCTTCGACGAGGAGAACGGCATCATCACCAAGATCCAGGAAAAGACCGGGACTTCGGAATGACCTCCGCGGTCCCTCTGGACGCGGCTGTCCGGCCGGCGCACACGCGCCGGCCGGGCAGACGGAGCCGCCCGCCCACGAACCTGACCCGGGGAGCGGGCCTTGCCCTGGGCCTGTCCGTGACCTGGTTCAGCCTTCTGGTGCTGATCCCGCTCGCCGCCCTCGTGTACGTCGCCGCCGGCGGAGGGTGGGACGCCTACGTCGAGACGCTCACCAACCCGCAGACCTGGGCCGCGATCAAGCTCACCGTCGGCGCCTCGCTGGGGGTCACGGTGATCAACATCGTCGTGGGCACGATCATCGCCTGGGTGCTGGTTCGGGACCAGTTCGTCGGCAAGCGCATCCTCGACGTCGTCATCGACGTCCCGTTCGCGCTCCCGACGATCGTCGCCGGCCTCGTGCTGCTCGGCCTGTACGGCCACGGCAGCCCGCTCGGTGTCGACTGGGCGAACAAGACGCAGGCCGTGTGGCTGGCGCTGGCGTTCGTGACCCTGCCGTTCATCGTCCGTACCGTGCAGCCGGTCCTCGAGGAGCTGGAGCACGACGTCGAGGAGGCGGCTGCATCACTCGGTGCGAAGCGGCTGACCGTCTTCCGGCGGATCATCCTGCCCAGCCTGGTGCCGGCCATCGCGGCCGGGGCGGCCTTGTCGTTCGCCCGAGCGATCGCGGAGTACGGCTCACTGGTGCTGCTGAGCGGCAACCTGCCGTTCCGTACCGAGGTCGTGTCCGTGCGCGTGATCAGCTTCATCGAGGGCGGCAGCACCGCCGCGGCGGCCGCCGTCGCGTCGCTGATGCTCGCGGTGGCGCTGTTCGTGATCGTCGCGCTCGACCTCGTCCAGCGAAGGGTGGCCCGTCGTGGTTGAGGTTGCTACCCCCGTCAAGTGGCTGCTGCGGATCATCGCCGTCGGCTACGTGTTCTTCCTGATTGCCTGGCCTCTCAGCCTGATCGTCCAGGAGACGTTCAAGGACGGGTTCGGCACGATGATCGACACGTTGAGCGACCCCGGCGTGCAGAACGCGCTGCAGCTGACGGCGTACGTGACGTTCTGGTCGGTCCTGATCAACCTCGTCTTCGGCGTGACGATGTCGATCCTGCTGGTCCGCTACGAGTTCCCCGGCAAGCGGGTGCTGTCCGCCCTGATCGACGTGCCCATGTCGGTGTCACCGGTGGTCGTCGGTCTTGCGCTGCTGCTCGTCTACAACGGCCGCACCGGATGGTTCGGTCCGACGCTGGAGAGCTGGGGCTACCAGGTCATCTTCAGCACGCCCGGCATGATCATGGCCACCTGCTTCGTGGCCCTGCCACTCGTGATCCGTGAAGTTGTGCCCATCCTCGCCGAGGTCGGGGACGACCAGGAGCAGGCCGCCCGCAGCCTCGGGGCAGCCGGGCGCCAGACCTTCCTGCGGATCACGCTGCCCAGCATCAAGTGGGCGGTCGTCTACGGCGTCGTCCTGTCGCTCGCCCGCTCCATGGGTGAGTTCGGCGCCGTCAAGATCGTGTCCGGCAACTTCACCGGCGAGACCCAGACAGCGACCCTCGTGGTCGAGCAGAAGTACCAGAACTTCGAGCAGTCGACGGCGTATGCCACGTCGTTCGTGCTCGCGTTCGTCGCGGTCCTCTGCATCGTCATCGTCTCGCTCCTTCGACCCAAGGAGTCAACCTCATGAGCATCGACGTCTCCGGCGTCACCAAGCGCTTCGGGGACTTCGTCGCTCTCGACGACGTCTCCGTCAACATTCCGAAGGGCCAGCTGACGGCCCTGCTCGGACCGTCCGGTGGTGGCAAGTCCACGTTGCTGCGGATCATCGCCGGACTCGACAAGGCCGACAGCGGTGTCGTGTCCATCGAGGGCGTCAACGCCACCAAGATGCCTCCGCAGAAGCGGAACGTCGGCTTCGTGTTCCAGCACTACGCCGTGTTCAAGCACATGACCGTGGCCAAGAACGTCGCCTTCGGTCTGGAGATCCGCAAGAAGCCGAAGGCCGAGGTGGCCGAGCGGGTCGACGAGCTGCTCAAGCTGGTCCACCTCTCGCAGTTCGCCCACCGGCTGCCGTCGCAGCTGTCCGGCGGCCAGCGCCAGCGGATGGCGCTGGCGCGGGCACTCGCGGTCGAGCCGAAGGTGCTGCTCCTCGACGAGCCGTTCGGCGCGCTCGACGCGAAGGTCCGCAAGGAGCTGCGCGAGTGGCTGCGCCGGCTGCACGACGAGGTCCACGTGACCACGGTCTTCGTGACCCACGACCAGGAGGAGGCCCTCGAGGTCGCCGACGAGATCGTGGTCATCAACGAGGGCCGCGTGGAGCAGATCGGCTCGCCGGAGCAGCTGTACGACGAGCCGGCCAGCGACTTCGTGATGGGCTTCCTCGGCGAGGTCACCCGCCTCAACGGGGTCAACCTGCGCCCGCACGACATCGAGATCTCGACCCTGCCCGGCCTGGCCGGCGCCTCTCCGGGCTACGTCACCCGGCTGCTCCGGGTGGGCTTCGAGGTGAGGGCGACCGTGTTGACCGAGGACGGCGACGAGGTGACCGTGCAGCTCACCCGCACGCACGCCCGTGCCATCGGGCTGGACACCGACACCAAGGTGTGGCTCACCCCGGCGAACGGCGCCACCGTGGTTCCGGCGATGGCGGCGGGCTGATCCTGACCGTCGTCGTCGCCGGTTACAGCTGGCCGGCCAGTGCCTACTCGGGGCCTGGCCGGCCAGTCCGCTTGCCTGGAGGCGTGGCTCAGCGGTAGTTGGTGAACTGCACCGCGAAGTCGAGATCCTGCCCCTTGACCAGGGCGATCACGGCCTGGAGGTCGTCGCGCTTCTTCGACGACACCCGCAGCTCGTCGCCCTGGATCTGCGCCTTCACACCCTTGGGTCCCTCGTCGCGGATCAGCTTCGAGATCTTCTTGGCGTCCTCGGAGCTGATGCCCTCCTTGAGGGCGATCCCGATCTTGCTCTGCTGCCCTGACTGGCGCGGCTCGGACGCGTCGAGGATCTTCAGGCTCTGGTTGCGCTTGACCAGCTTGCCCTTGAACACGTCGAGGACGGCGCTGGCGCGGTCGTCGGCCGAGGCCGAGATCTCGATCGCGTGCTCGCCCTGCCACTCGATCGATGCCCCCGTGCCCTTGAAGTCGAACCGCGTGGCGATCTCCCGAGCCGTCTGGCCCAGGGCGTTGTCGACCTCCTGACGATCGATCTTGCTCACGATGTCGAAGCTCGAGTCGGCCATGGCGTCTCCTCTGCTGGCGTTTTCTTGTCGTCGGTGTGGCTGCGCTATTGTTTCGCCTTGCTGCCGACCGGCCAACACCGGGCGCTGCGGCACCCCGGCAGGTTGCCCGAGCGGCCAATGGGAGCGGACTGTAAATCCGTCGGAGTATTCCTTCGCAGGTTCGAATCCTGCACCTGCCACCAACGTGCGATGTCTCCGGCATCGCACGTTTGCTTTCCGCTGCGTGTCAGGCCGACCGGGGCATCGGCCCGTGCGACTCCTGCGCCGCGAACGCCAGGCGCAGGACCGCCGGACGGTCGACCCGAGCGTTGTCGAGCAGGTGGAACAGGGAGTCGCCCTCGAGCATTCCGCCACTCGGTCGCAGGGTGACGCCGATCTGCGAGAGCAGGCGTTGTGAGCGCCGGTTGGTCCCGAGTGCGGTGGCCTGCAGCCGACGGATCCGCTTGGCCGCTGCGACCGTGGTGACCGTGTCGAGGAGGGCCGTGCCGAGGCCTCGCCCCTGGTGCTCGTCGGCCACCTCGAAGGCGATGTCTGCCGTGCAGGGCTCCACCCGGACGAACCGGCCGATCCCGGCCGGTCGACCGTCGACGGTGGCCAGCCAAGCCACGTGGTGGTGGCCGTCCACGGCGGTCAGCGCCCGCCACATGCCGGTCGTCAGCTCGTCGACCCCCGTGAGGTACCGATCAGCCCTCGAACCGGGGGACAGGCCGTCGAAGACCGCTCGCTGGGGGGCGAGCTCACCGGGGAGCAGCGGCCGGAGCCTGGCCTCGCCGTCCCTCAGCGGCGCGGTGACGTACGGCGTCGAGCCCAGCGGTGAGGTGAAGGCGAACGTGGTCATGTGGTCACCGCCACGGCAGCCGTGATCGCGAGGTACGTCGCCGCCCCGGTCGCGACGGACGTCAACACCGAGCGGCCCCGGTGGGCGACGAGCAGGCCGGACGCGGTGGCCACGAGGGCGACCAGCGGAGCGCCCGGCACGTCGGGGTCGCGGTGCAGCACCACGGCACGTACGACGATCGCCGCGAGCACCGCCATGCCGGCGTACTCGGCGAACGCCGCGACCCGGTCCGGCAGCCGGCGGGCACCCACCAGCGGCACCACGCGAAACAAGAGACTCCCCGTGCCCACCACGAGAACCGCCATCAGGACGTGTCATGACGACCACCGTCCGGCGATGGAGGCGGCGGCCACGCCGACAATCGCGCAGATCGCCAGGGCGACACCCGCCGGCAGGCCCGCGGTCGCCACAGCACCCGCGGCAGCTGCGGAGACCGCGAACGCGATCGGCCGCGCCCGGACCCGGGCCATGACGAGCGCGCCGAGCGAGAGCGCGGGGAGGATTGCAGTGACGGACAGCTCCGCGAGCCACTCCCCGAGCAGCATCCCGACCGTGACCATGACCGGCCACGCGAGGAACAGGGTGAGGGCGGCGCCGAGGTAGAAGTGTCGCTGGCCGCGGCGGTCCCGTGACAGCGCCCAGGGGATGTCGGTCAGCATGACGCCGGCCGCCAGTCGCTGGCGGAGGGACGCGGACCGCCACTCGGGCACCATGGACGTCGCGAACGCGGCGAGGCGCACGTTGATCAACAGGCCCACAGCGGCCGCCGAGACCCAACCCGCGCCATCGGACACCAGGTCGAGAACAGCGAGGTGCGCCGCCCCTCCGTAGATCGTGGAGGTGCCCAGCCACGCGGCCAGGCGGTGGTCGCTCTGCGCGACGGCGGTGCCGACGACGACGGCGAACGGGATCAGGGCGACCAGCATCGGCGCCATCGCCCGCATGCCCTCCCGGCGCTCCCGGGCCGCTCCCCGCGTACCGGCGCGCGTCACCGCACCCTCGTGGGTCAGCACACTCATGTCGCTCGTTCCCTCCCGCCACGGCACGGACCGCGGCTGCTCGGGAGGAGCCTGGCCGAGGCACCTTCCGTGGGGCTTCCCGCTGAGTTCAATTCGGCTTACCGGGAGGAAGGCCCCGGGAAGAACAAGGCACGCGACGGCCACCGGTTAGGGTTCCGGCATGACCTCGACTCCTCGGGAGTCCCCCGTTCGTGCCCAGCAGGACGGCGTACACCTCGATGACGTGGCCGTCGCCGACCTGAGTCGTGCCATCGCCGAGGGCGAGGTGCGTCCGTGGTACCAACCGATCGTGCGTCTGGCCACGCGCGAGCTGGTCGGCTTCGAGGCCCTGGCCCGGTGGCACCGCGACTCCGGGATGGTCGAGCTCCCTGGGGCATTCATCGGTCTCGCCGAGGAGGCCGGGCTGGTCACCACGCTCGACCTCACCGTCCTCGACCAGGCCGCCTCCGACCTGGCGCGCTGGAGGGAGTGCCTCCCGGACCTGCGGATCAGCGTCAACTTCTCCGCGCGCCACCTCGACGACCCCGACTGGGTGGACACCGTGCACGCCCGCACGACCGCCCACGGAGCCCCTCCGGCCAACGTGGACGTCGAGCTCACCGAGTCGGCCCGTCCGCGCGACCTGGCCCGTGGCGCGGAGCAGCTGGCCCGCTTGCGCGAGCTGGGGTACGCCGTCTGGTTCGACGACTTCGGGACCGGATGGTCGGAGCTCACCCACCTGGTGGACGTGCCGGTGGACGGGATCAAGATCGACCGCTTCTTCACCGAGCGGCTCGGGGGCCGGGCTGACGCGGTGGTACGCGCCCTGCTCCAGGTCGCGGCCGACCTCGGGCCTCGCCACCACGATCGAGGGCATCTCCACGACGGAGCAGGCGGAGCGAGCGCTGGCGCTCGGGTGCGACCTCGCGCAGGGGTTCTTGTGGTCGGTCCCGCTGGACCGCGACGAGGCCGACACCTGGGTGGTCGCGGCGGGCGACGCACCCTAGCTGCCGGACCGCCTCGACAGCAGCCCGACGAACGGGTCGGGTACCTGGTTGCGGTAGTAGTCCTCCGCCTCGGCTGCCGGCATCGGCCGGGCGATGTGGAACCCCTGCACCGCCTCGCAGTCCAGGGACCGCAGCGCCTCGAGCTGGGCGTCGTGCTCCACGCCCTGCGCCACCGCGCTGAGTCCGACCGCGTGGGCGCCCTCGATCATCAGGTGCAGCAACCGGCCGGCCGGGGCCGTCCCGACGTCGACGTAGCGACGGTCGATCTTGACCATGTCGACCGGCATGTCCGCCAGTCGCGCCAGCGAGCTGAAGCCTGATCCGAAGTCGTCGACCGTCACGCGGACCCCCAGCTCGCGCAGCCGGCGGAGATGGGCGACCGAACCGCTGGGGTCGGCCAGCGCCGCCTCGCCGGTCTCGAGGACCAGCCGATGCGGCTCGACCCCCGACTCGTCGAGGGCCCAGGCGACGTCCTCGATGACGCGCGGCTGCGCGACGTGCCGGGTCGACAGGTTGACCGAGACGTACAGCTGGTCCGGACCGAACGTCCGGGACCAGGCAACGAGCTGCCGGGCTGCCTCTCCGAGGACCCAGCGGTCGACCTCGCAGATCAGGTCGGACGCCTCCGCGACCGGCAGGAACACGTCGGGCGGGAGCAGGCCCGCCCCGGGGCGCTCCCAGCGGACCAGTGCCTCGTAGCCCTCGACCACCCCGGACCGGGTGTTGACGATCGGCTGGTAGTGGAGGACCAGCTCGTCGCGCTCGATCCCGTCCCGGAGGTCCTGCTCCAGGCTGCGGCGGAGGGCTGCCGCCTTCCGCATGGAGTCGTCGAAGAGATGCGCACGACCGCGTCCGCTCGACTTGGCGATGTACGCCGCGGCATCGGCCTCGGCGATCAGGGTGACGGCGTCGGTGGTGCCGGCCGTCGCCACCGCCACACCCACGCTCGCCCCGATCTGGGCGGTGCTCCTGCTGCCAAGCGGGATCGGCCGGGAGATGGTCTCGATCAACCGCTCGGCCACCGTCATGGCGGCGGCCGCCTCGACGTTGCGCAGCAGCACGAGGAACTCGTCTCCGCCGTACCGGATGGCACTGTCGTCGCCGCGCACCGACTCGCGGAGCCGGTTGCCGACCCGTCGCAACACCTCGTCCCCGCTCCGGTGGCCCAGGGTGTCGTTGACGTACTTGAACCCGTCGAGGTCGATGAACAGGAGCGCGGTCGTGCCGCCGCTGCCTCGGTCGTCGGCCAGCGCCCGGCGGGTGAGCGCGAACCCCCGAGCGCGGTTCGGCAGGCTGGTGAGCGCGTCGTGGGCCGCGTCATAGGCGAGCTGGTCCTGGAGGTCGGCACGAGACCGGTTGACCTCCTCCACCTGCTCGATGGCCACGACCATCCGGGCGAACACGAGGCCGAACAGCACGATCGAGCCGACGACGATGGCCCAGCTGTCGTGCTCGACCCCGATGACCTTCTCGAGGACGAGCAGGCCGGGTGCGATGAGGGCGGCGAGTCCGACGACGCCGAGGCGAACGCGGCTGATCCCACCCGGCCCAGCCGCGGTGGCCTGTCTGGACAGAGCGGCCATCCCGGGGTGGAGAGCGGCGGCCGCGAACGCGGCGTACGACACCAGTCGGAGCGCGTCCGGGACGACTGGGTGCGGGGTGGCATAGACCGCGAACAGGATCGAGATCGTGTCGGCGCTCAGCAGCAGCAGCCCGGCACCCAGGAGCAGCCGCCCTGCGGGAGTCCGGCCGGCTGCAGCCATGGCCAGCCTGGCGACGCCGAGGACGAGCAGCACGTCACCGACGGGGTAGGCCGTGCTGACCAGGGTCCCGACCGTCGACCCCGGCCCGGCGTCGAGCGTCGGCCAGATCAGCAGCTCGACGAAGACGAGGGCGGCGCCGGCACCGATGATCCAGGCCTCGATCCGGCCGGAGCGGTCGCCCGGGCGGCGGTCGTGCGCCAGAAGCAGGAACCCCGTGGCCAACAGGGGATACGCAAGCAGGTGGGGGAGATCGCCAAGCGCCGGCTCGCGATCGCCGTGCAGGAGGAGCCCCCGGCGTGCATCGAGCAGGTCGCCGACTGCCAGGCAGGCCACCCCGGCTCCGATCGCCAGCCAGGGGCGGACGGTCGGCGGGCGATTGAGCCGGATGCCGGCGAGAAGGCCGACGACCGCGCCGAGGGACGCGAGCGGAGCGGCGACCTCGGCGGCGGGTAGCCGGGGGGCGAGCAGGTCCAGCCCGGCCAGGACAACGCCTGCGACCAGGATGGCGAGCCACACGCGTCCCCACCGTGGGGTCGGCTGTTGCTCAGGGCTGGTGGTCATCAGGCGGGATCAGCTCGCGCGCGACACGGGCTGCGGGGCAGGCTGGCCGAAGGAGCGGACCGCCCGCGGCGCCCGCCGCCACTTGGTCGCGGCGACGGCAGGTACGCCGTACGGCATGCCGTCGACGACGCCGGGCGGGGTGTGGAACAGCCACCGGCACATGGAGCGGTACCCCTCCCAGTCGTCGGCCAGCAGCCGGCAGGACACCACGTCCTGACCGGACGAGTCCTGCGCGATCCGGACGACCGACATCGTCACCGGCTCGGCCTCGGGAAGCTGGAGCTCGACCTGGCCGGTGCTGGGGGCGGTGCCGGCCGGGAACGCTACCGCCACCCCACCGACCGAGATGTCGATCAGCCTGCCGTCGACACCGTCCATCGTGACCGCGGCCGTGATCGCCACCCGGTGGGCGTTGCGTCGCGAGGTTGCGTAGTCGGTGTTCGTGATCCGGCGAGTGCCGAGGATCAGCACGACGTCGGCGACGGCCAGCCACGCGCCGGACGCGATCGTCGACACGGCGTTGGTGCGCCAGGGCACCAGGCCCAGGACGCCGGCAGCGGCGTAGACCAGGGCACCGGTGACGACGACGATCAGCACCAGGAGCACGCGAGGGATGCTGCCGCGCACGCGCTCGTCGGCTCCGGCCTTCGGGGTGACCTCGAAGGTGAGCGTGCGCCGGGTCAGCAGCCACCACAGGCACGAGATGCCGATCGGGACGCGGAAGATCCGCAGGGCGAAGGCGGTGCGCCAGTCCAGATGCCCCCGGAACAGGCGCTTGGTTCCCCACATGCGGGTCAGGAACATGGCCGTGAAGGCGCTCGCGAAGGCGAGCGGGGTCGCGGTCGAGGTCTGCGCACCGCTGAACATCACGACCAGGGGGATGATGAAGACGAAGAGGGTTGCGATGCCCTCGAGCCACCAGAGGGTCCCCGTGAGGTACTCGTAGAAGTTGCGCCAGGACAGCCAGCGCTTGGCGGCCCACAGCTTCTCGTGGGCCAGCACCTGCATCGATCCCATGCCCCAGCGCCGCCGCTGGAGGAGGTACTGCTCGGCGGTGGCCGGAGCGAGCCCGACGGCCAGGGTCTGGTGGTGGTACGCGGTCTTCCAGCCGCGACGGATCAGGTGCAGCGTCGTGTGCATGTCCTCCACGATCGTGTCGGTCGCGATGCCACCGATCTCGTGGAGGGCGTCGGCGCGGATCAGGGACGTCGAGCCGCACCAGAAGGGTCCGGCGCGTTCGTGGTTGCGGGCTGGCAGGAGGACGTGGAAGAACATGCCCTGCTCGCCGGTGACGCCGTCGTCGTCGAATGCGCCCGAGTTGTAGTAGTTCTGAGGCCCCTGGACCAGGGCAAGCTCGGGGTCGTCGAACCAACCCAGGGTGTCGGTCAGAAACGTCGGCAGCGGAACGTGGTCGCAGTCCAGGGAGGCGATGACGTCGGTCTTCTCGGCTCCTTGCCGCTCCTCCTCGACCATCAAGGCGAGGGCGTGGTTCATGTTGCCGGCCTTGGCGTGCTCGTGGGTCGGCCGACTGATGTAGCGGGCGCCGTACTGCTCGCAGATCTCGGCCACCCAGGGCCGGTCGCCATCGTCGAGGACCCACGTCTCGTGCGCGGGTTCGAGGTCGCAGGCAGCGGCAATGGTCGGCGCGATCACTTCGACCGGCTCGTTGTACGTCGGGATGAAGACAGTCGCGCGGAGTCCCGGACGCGTCTCGGTCACCGGGTCCGGGCCGCGCGAGTCGATGTTCCACAAGGTGACGATGCGGATGAGCAGTCCCACGAGGGGGATCGCCTCGAACACGACCAGCGTCCACGCGGCGACGAGGTTCCAGCCCTCGGTCGGCATCGTGAATCCAACGCGCCAGGTGAGGTAGATCAGCAGGGACAGGATCGACACCAGGCCGCCCAGCCGTGCCATCCGGCGCGACCGAGTGGGCTCGGGTCGGGGCCTGCCGAGCAGATAGGCCCACCCGGCCAGCGTGGCGCCGCTCTCGACCCGGGCCCCGGACGCACGTGCGCCCGGAGCCGCATGTCGACCCCGAGATGAAGCGGCCTCGGAGGGGGCGCGCCACGTCGGCATAGTGACTGCCTTTCGATGATGTGCGCTTTACCTTACCGAGGAACGGTCGTTCTCAGCGGTGGGCGCCGACACCCGGGCACCGGCGTCAGCGAACCGGCGATCGTGTACGTCGCCAGGTGGGTCTCTGGTGGGCGGTGCCGTCGAACTCGTAGCGGCCGCCGTCGATCCGGTTCGGCCAGGGCATCAGGACCCAGCCGCGGTAGTCCGGACACATGGTGCGGCCGGATCACGCATGGCGCCGGCCTCCCATGGTGCAACTCGCTAGGTTGGGCCACGTGCCGCTGGTTGCCGGAGTCGACTCCTCGACCCAGTCCTGCAAGGTCCTGGTCTGCGATGCCGCAACGGGAGAGATCGTCCGCTCGGGGAGTGCCGCGCATCCCGACGGCACCGAGGTCGATCCGCGGGCCTGGTGGGATGCGTTGCAGCAGGCGAGCGCCGCGGCGGGTGGGCTGGACGACGTCGCCGCGATCGCCGTCGGCGGACAGCAGCACGGCATGGTCTGCCTGGACGATCAGGGGGACGTCGTACGCCCCGCGCTGCTGTGGAACGACACCCGGTCCAGCGGTGCGGCGGACGACCTGGTCGCCGAGCTGGGCAGCAACGGTGACGGCGGAGCCGCGTGGGCCGACGCGGTCGGTTCGGTGCCGGTCGCGTCGTTCACGGTGACCAAGCTGCGCTGGCTGGCCGACCACGAGCCTGACAACGCGGCGCGCACCGCCGCGGTCTGCCTGCCCCACGACTACCTCACCTGGCGGCTGGCGGGGGCGACCTCGCTGGACGCCCTGGTCACCGACCGCGGTGATGCGAGCGGCACCGGCTACTGGTCGCCGTCGGAGGGCAGCTACCGCGACGACCTGTTCGAGCTCGCCCTCCGCCGGGACGCGATCAAGCCCCGGGTGCTCGGGCCGGCCGAGGAGGCCGGACGGACCGCGGCCGGGCAGGTCCTCGGGCCGGGCAGCGGTGACAACGCGGCCGCGGCGCTGGGCCTCGACGCCCGCGCCGGAGACGTCGTCGTGTCCATCGGTACGTCGGGGGTCGCGTGCGCGGTCGCCGAGCGGCCGGTCTGCGACGCGTCCGGCACGGTGGCCGGATTCGCCGACGCGACCGGCCGGTTCCTGCCGCTGGTCGCGACCCTCAATGCCGCCCGGGTCCTCGACGCCGCCGGCGCGGATCCTCGGGGTCGACCACGACGAGCTGTCCCGGCTGGCGCTGTCCGCCCCCGCGGGCGCGGACGGGCTGGTCCTGGTGCCCTACCTCGAGGGCGAGCGCACGCCCAACCGGCCGGACGCCACCGGCGCCGTGCACGGGCTGCGGCTGTCAACCTCGACGCCCGCCCACCTGGCCCGGGCGGCCGTGGAGGGCATGCTGTGCGGCCTCGCCGACGCGGTGGCTGCGGTCGAGGGCCAGGGCGCGGCGGTCGACCGGCTGATCCTGATCGGAGGAGGCGCGCGGTCCGAGGCCGTACGCCGGATCGCGTCGGCCGTGC
Source organism: uncultured Actinomycetota bacterium (assembly GCA_963788445.1). Classification (GTDB taxonomy): domain Bacteria; phylum Actinomycetota; class Actinomycetes; order Propionibacteriales; family Nocardioidaceae; genus Nocardioides. Next base: position 99,011 of record CAWBGN010000013.1, on the reverse strand, counting down.
TCGGCCTGCCCGTGACCGTGCCCCCGCCCGGCGAGTACGTCGCCCGGGGCGCCGCACGCCAGGCCGCCTGGGTGCTGGCCGGCGGCGACGAGCCGCCGGCGTGGTCGATCCCGGACGCAGCGAACGTCGAGGAGACCCCCACCCCGCAGGTGCGGGAGCGGTACGCCCAGGTCCGCGACCTCACCGCGTCGCGCTGATCATGTCGAGGTGGCAACGAGTGCGGTTGCTGGCGCGACCTCCTCAACCACCGAGCCACCGCCGGTTTCGAGACGGTTGCCAGGGCAACCTCCTCAACCACCGAGCCACCGCTGGTTTCGAGACGGTTGCTGCGCAACCTCCTCAACCAGCGAATCACCGCTGGTTGAGGAAGGCGCGCTAGCGCCTGTCTCGAAACCCGGTGACGTGTGCAGGGCGGTGGCCGACGCCGGTCGGGCTTGTCGAGGTGGTAACGAGTGCGGTTGCTGCGCAACCTCCTCAACCACCGAGCCACCGCTGGTTGAGGAAGGCGCGCAGCGCCTGTCTCGAAACCCGGTGACGTGTGCGGGCGACGCCGGTTGCGGTCGAGACGGTTGCTGCGCAACCTCCTCAACCACCGAGCCACCGCTGGTTGAGGAAGGCGCGCAGCGCCTGTCTCGAAACCCGGTGACGTGTGCAGGGCGGTGACCGACGTCGGTCGAGCTTGGTGAGGTTTCGGGTCGGTGGTGCGCGCCGCGCCTGCGCGTTGTGACTGGCCCGTAACAGGCGAGTCGTGACAGGTTGATGTGGGCCCGCACCTGCGGGTCATGGTGAACCGCACACTGGAGCTGCTCATGGTCTTCTCTCGCATTGCGATCGTGAACCGCGGCGAGGCCGCGATGCGCCTGATTCATGCGGTGCGGGACATCAACGCCGCGGGCGACGGACCGATCCAGACGGTGGCCCTGCACACCGAGGGCGAGAGCCGCGCGATGTTCGTGCGCGAGTCCGACCTGTCCTACGACCTGGGCCCGGCCTCGGCCCGCCCCTACATCGACCTGGCCGTCCTGGAACGCGCCCTGGTCGAGACCGGCGCGGACGCGGTCTGGCCCGGCTGGGGCTTCGTCGCCGAGGACCCTGCGTTCGTCGACCTCTGCGACCGGCTCGGAGTCACGTTCATCGGCCCCAGCGCCGAGGCGATGCGCAAGCTCGGCGACAAGATCGGCTCGAAGCTGATCGCCGAGGAGGTCGGCGTACCCGTCGCCCCGTGGAGCCGCGGAGCGGTCGACACGCTCGATGGAGCGCTGGCGGCCGCCGACGCCGTCGGCTACCCGCTCATGCTGAAGGCCACCGCCGGAGGCGGCGGCCGGGGGATCCGGATGGTCGCCTCCGCGGCCGACCTCAAGGACGCCTACCAGCGCACCAGCGACGAGGCGCTGCGCGCGTTCGGCAACGGCACCGTGTTCCTGGAGCGCCTGGTCACCGGAGCCCGGCACGTCGAGGTGCAGCTGATCGCCGACAGCCACGGCACCGCCTGGGCGATCGGCGTCCGCGACTGCTCCATCCAGCGCCGCAACCAGAAGGTCATCGAGGAGTCGGCCTCGCCGCTGCTCACGCCCGCGCAGACCGACGAGCTGAAGTCCTCGGCCGAGCGGCTGGCGCTCGCCGTCGGGTACGTCGGTGCCGGCACCGTCGAGTTCCTGTACCACCCCGGCGACAAGACGTTCGCGTTCCTCGAGGTCAACACCCGGCTGCAGGTCGAGCACTCGATCACCGAGGCGACCACCGACGTCGACCTGGTCAAGGCGCAGATCCACGTCGCGGCCGGAGGGAAGCTCGAGGGCGACAAGCCAACCGAGATCGGGCACGCCGTCGAGGCGCGGCTCAACGCCGAGGACCCCGACCGCGACTTCGCCCCGCGCCTGGCCGCATCGTCCGGCTCGACCTGCCCGCCGGGCCGGGTGTCCGCGTCGACACCGGTGTCGCCGAGGGCGACACGATCCCGCCCGACTTCGACTCGATGATCGCGAAGATCATCGCCTACGGCCGCACCCGCGAGGAGGCGCTCGCCCGCCTGCGCCGGGCGATGTCCGAGACCACCGTGGTGATCGAGGGCGGCGCCTGCAACAAGAGCTTCGTGCTCGACCTGCTCGCGCAGCCGGAGGTCGTCGACGGCACCGGCGGCTGGGCCGACACCAGCTGGATCGACCGCGTCCGTTCCGAGGGACGGCTGGTCGCCCAGGAGCACTCCGGCGTCGCCATCGTCGCCGCCGCGATCGAGGCGTACGTCGACGAGCTGCGGATCGAGGTCGGCCGACTGCTCGAGACCGCGCACGGCGGCCGTCCCCAGGCCTCGCACAAGGCCGGCCACCCGGTCGAGCTCAAGCTGCGCGGCACGACGTACCACGTGTCGACGGTCAACACCGGCCCCTCGCACTACCGGGTCACGGTCGCCGCCGCCGGCACCGAGCAGACGGTCGAGGTCGAGCTGGACCGGATCGACCAGTTCCACCGGAGGCTGACCCTCGGCGGGCGTCGCCACCACATCGTCACCGCCACCCACGGCCCCAGCACGCTGGTCGAGGTCGACGGCGTCGCGCACCGGGTCAGCCGCGACGAGGGCGGCGTGATGCGCTCGCCCGCGCCGGCGCTGGTCGTCGCCACCCCGGCACCGGTCGGCGAGGAGGTCGAGGCCGGAGCCCCGGTCCTCGTCCTGGAGTCGATGAAGATGGAGACGGTGCTCTACGCACCGTTCGCGGCCCGGATCAAGGAGCTGCTGGTGATCACCGGCAGCCAGGTCGAGACCGGCGCCGCCCTGGTCCGGCTCGAGCCCCTGGGCGACGGCACCGAAGAGGCAGTGGTCGAGCAGGTCGGCCCCACCCTGGACCTGCCCGAGCCGCAGGGCGGGCAGCCCCTCGAGGAGCGTGCCGCCCGGGCGCGCGCCAGCCTGGTCGCCGTCATCCTCGGGTACGACGTCCCGCCGGAGGACGAGCACGGCGCCCTGGCGACGTACCTCTCCGTCCGTGACGAGCTCCGCGCCCAGGGGGTGTCGGTCGTCGCCGACGAGATGGACCTGCTCGGCACCTTCGCCGACCTGGCCGAGCTGAGCCGCAACCGGCCGGCCGACGAGGAGCCGCAGACCGAGCTCCGCGTGCACAGCTCCAAGGAGCACTTCCACAGCTACCTGCAGAGCCTCGACATCGAGCGCGGCGGGCTGCCAGAGCAGTTCCGTGACCGGCTGCTGCGGGTGCTCAAGCACTACGGCGTCGAGGACCTCGAACGCACCCCCGAGCTGGAGCAGGCCGTCTTCCGGATCTTCCTGGCCCAGCAGCGCTCGGCGCCCGAGGTCTCCATCGCGTCCGCGGTGCTCGGTCGCTGGATCGACGAGCCGCCGCCGTCCGGCGACCTCGCCCCGCAGTCGCGGGCGCTGCTCGAGCGCCTCGGCCGGGCCACCCAGCTGCGGTTCCCGGTGATCGGCGACCTGGCGCGCAGCGTCCGGTTCCGCTGGTTCGACCAGCCGCCGGTCGACGCCGAGCGCGCCGACGTGCTGGCCGGGGTGCGCGACGAGCTCACCACGCTGGCCGCCGACGGCAACCTCGCCGACCACTCCGAGCGGATCGAGGCGCTGGCCGCGATCCCCGAGCAGATCGTCCGGTTCCTGGCCGAGCGGCTCGAGGGCGGCGTTCCGGCCAAGGAGCCGATGCTCGAGGTGCTCGTACGCCGGCACTACCGCGAGTTCGACCTGCACGACCTGCGCACGATCGAGAACGGCCGGCCGTTCGTGGTGGCCGACTACACGCTCGACGACCGGCCCACGCGGGTGGTGTCGACGGTCGGCACCCTGGCCGAGCTGGGCGACGCGTCCGGCGGCCTGGCCGGCTCGGTCGCGCGCCACCTCGCCGAGCGGCGTACCGGCGACGAGGCCGTGGTCGACCTCTACCTGCACTGGCCCGACGCACCCGAGTCGGCCGACGAGGTGAGCGAGCTCCTGCGACCGATGGTCGCGGCGCTGCCGTTCTCGAGCGAGGCCCGGCGGGTGTCCGTCGCGGTCTGCGCCGGCGGCAGCCGGCCGGTCGGCTACTTCGCCTTCCGGCCCACCGACGACGGTGGCGTGGCGGAGGACGACCTCACCCGTGGCGTGCACCCGATGGTCGGGCGCCGGCTCAACCTGTGGCGGCTGCGCAACTTCCACGTCACCCGGATCGAGGCGCCCGAGGACGTGCTGCTCTACGAGTGCGTGGCGCGCGAGAACCCCACGGACCGTCGGCTCGTGGCGCTGGCCCAGGTGCGGCAGCTCGCCATCGTCCGCGACGAGAACGGCACCGTCACCGGCCTGCCGCACGCCGAGCGCGCGGTGGAGAACTGCCTCGAGGCGATCCGTCGCGCCCGCGTGTCCCGCGGCGCCGCGGGCGCCAAGCTCGACATGAACCACGTGTGGGTCCAGGTCTGGCCGGTCGTCGAGGTGGACGGCAGCGGCCTGACCGCGCTGGGCAACAAGATCCGCCCGCTCACCGACGGCGCCGGGATCGAGGAGGTCCTCGCCCAGGGCCGCCTGGCCGCCGGGGACGGACCGCCGCTCCCGGTCGCCGTACGCTTCAGCGCCCAGCCCGGCGCGGGCGTCGTGTCCTCGGTCGAGGAGCCGCCGACCGAGCTGCTCCAGCCGCTCGACGACTACGCCGGCAAGGTGCTGCGGGCCCGCCGGCGTGGCCTGGTCTACCCCTACGAGCTGGCGTCCGTGCTCACCGGACCCGACGGGTCGCTGGTCGAGCACGACCTCGACGACACCGGCGAGCTGGTCCCGGTCGACCGGCCGCGCGGCCTCAACAAGGCCGGGATCCTCGTCGCCGTCGTCACCACCCCGACGCCGCTCCACCCCGAGGGCGTCACCCGGGTCGTGCTCTGCGGTGACCCCACCAAGTCGCTGGGCTCGGTCTCCGAGCAGGAGTGCCTGCGGATCATCGCCGCTCTCGACCTCGCCGAGCGGCTGCAGGTCCCGGTCGAGTGGTTCGCCCTCTCCGCCGGTGCCCGGATCTCGATGGACTCCGGCACCGAGAACATGGACTGGGTCGCGGCGGCGCTGCGCCGGATCGTGGAGTTCACCCAGGACGGCGGCGAGATCAACGTCGTCGTGGCCGGCATCAACGTCGGCGCCCAGCCGTACTGGAACGCCGAGGCCACGATGCTGATGCACACCAAGGGCATCCTGGTGATGACGCCGGACAGCGCCATGGTGCTGACCGGCAAGCAGTCGCTGGACTTCTCGGGTGGCGTGTCCGCCGAGGACAACTACGGCATCGGCGGCTACGACCGGGTGATGGGGCCGAACGGCCAGGCGCAGTACTGGGCGCCGAACCTCGCCGGCGCGTTCGAGATCCTGATGTCCCACTACGAGCACACGTACGTCGTTCCCGGCGAGTCCGGGCCCCGCCGGGTCGCGACGACCGATCCGGCCGACCGCGACATCTCGCCGTACCCGCACGAGGTCGAGGGCAGCGACTTCCGGACCGTCGGCGAGATCTTCTCCTCGGAGACCAACCCGGACCGGAAGAAGGCGTTCGACATCCGCACCGTGATGCGGGCCGTCGCCGACCAGGACCACGAGACGCTCGAGCGCTGGGCCGGCATGGCCGACGCCGACACCGCCGTGGTCCAGGATGCCCACCTCGGTGGCTACCCGGTCTGCCTGCTCGGCATCGAGTCGCGGCCGGTACGCCGGCGGGGCTTCCCGCCCACCGACGGCCCCGACACCTACACCGCCGGGACGCTGTTCCCGAAGTCGTCGAAGAAGGCCGCCCGCGCGATCAACGCCGCCAGCGGCAACCGGCCGCTGGTGGTCCTGGCGAACCTGTCCGGCTTCGACGGCTCGCCGGACTCGATGCGCAACCTGCAGCTGGAGTACGGCGCCGAGATCGGCCGCGCGATCGTCAACTTCCGGGGGCCGATCGTGTTCAGCGTGATCTCGCGCTACCACGGCGGTGCCTTCGTGGTCTTCTCCAAGCAGCTCAACCCGAACATGACCGTCCTCGCGCTCGAGGGGTCGTTCGCCTCGGTGCTCGGTGGCGCTCCCGCCGCCGCGGTGGTGTTCACCGGTGAGGTCGACAAGCGCGCCGCGGCGAGCCCCGCCGTACGCGAGCTCGAGGTGCGGATCGCCGAGGCCAAGGGATCGGAGCGCAGCCGGCTGCTGATCGAGCAGGCCGAGGTCCGCGCGGCGATGCGAGCCGAGAAGATCAGCGAGGTGGCCGCCGAGTTCGACGCCGTCCACAACATCCACCGCGCGGTGGACGTCGGATCCGTCGATGCCGTGATCCCGGCGTCCCGGCTGCGCCCGGAGATCATCGCGGTCATCGAGCGCTCGCTCGGGTCGGCGCCCACGGCGTGAGTTGACCGCAACCGAACAGATCCACGACATCGGCAGACGCCGGGCGTGGGTCATCTGGGCCGTCGGCCTGTCCGTCTACGTCCTCGCTGTCTTCCACCGCAGCTCGTTGGGCGTAGCCGGCCTGCTGGCCGCCGACCGGTTCGGGATCGGGGCGACCCAGCTGGCGTTCTTCACGGTCCTCCAGCTCGTCGTGTACGCCGGGATGCAGATCCCGACCGGCGTCCTGCTCGACCGGTTCGGCCCGCGAGCAATGCTGCTGTCCGGGCTGGCGCTGATGACCGCCGGGCAGCTGGTGTTCGCGTTCGCGGCGACGTTCCCGGTGGCGGTCGGAGCTCGCGCGGTCCTCGGCGCCGGCGACGCGATGGTCTTCGTCAGCGTGATCCGGATCGTCTCCTCGTGGTTCCTGGTCCGGCAGGCACCGCTGGTCACCCAGCTGACCGGCCAGGTCGGCCAGATCGGCGCGATCATCGCGGCGGCGCCGCTGTCGTTCGCGCTCACCGAGCTCGGCTGGACCCGCGCCTTCGCCATGGTGTCCGTGGTCGGCATCCCGCTCATGGTGGCGGTCGCGCTGCTGGTCAAGGACTCGCCGTACCGACGCTCCGGTCCGGAGAAGATCAAGCTGCGTGCCCTCGCCCGCAGCCTGCGCCTGGTCTGGGGGAACCCGGGCACCCGGCTGGGCATGTGGTCGCACTTCACGTCGCAGTTCTCGATGACGGTCTTCACGCTGCTGTGGGGGTTCCCGTTCCTGGTCAAGGCCCAGGGGCTCTCGTCGGCGGCCGCCAGCACGCTGCTGATGGCGATGACCGGTTGGGTGATCGTGAGCGGGCTGGTGCTCGGCTGGCTCGTGGCCCGGATCCCGTACTACCGGTCCTGGATCGTGCTCTCGATCGTCGGCGCCATGGTGCTCGCGTGGACCGCCGTGCTGGTCCGGTCCGAGCCGTCACCGTTGTGGCTGCTGGTGGTGATGGCCTGCCTCACCGCCTCGGGTGGCCCGGCCTCCATGATCGGCTTCGACCTGGCCCGCACCTACACCCCGCTCGAGGTGTCCGGTCGCGCCAACGGCATCGTGAACATCGGCGGCTTCGGTGCCTCGCTGATGACGATGGCCCTGATCGGCTGGGTGCTCGAGCTCCGCGAGCCGGCCGGTGTCGACGCCTACGGGCTGGACGACTTCCGCGCCGCCATGTCGGTTCAGTACATCTTCTGGGCGCTCGGCATCTGCCAGATCCTCCGGTACCGCTACAAGGCGCTGGCCCACCTGCGCCGCCTCCACCCAGGCGCGATCGAGCAGATGAAGCGGGGCGAGCCGTTCGTGCATCCCGGCATCGGCGACCGCGAGGGCGTGTGAGTCGACAGCCCCGCCGACCCACTCGCGGGCCACTGTGTAGAAGGGACCACGTGGCCCCTTCTACACAGCATCCGCAGGGATCAGCTGAGGACCCCCTCGAGGCGACATCCTTGTGCGAACGGACGGACCAACCGGGTGTTTCTTGTCGCCGGCGACGAACCTGGAGCGCTGAGGCGTCCCTACGGTGTTCGCCATGAGCACTCTGCACGAGGTGAAGACCTGGCTGGCCGAGCAGCTACCGGCGCTGATCGAGAAGTACGACGTGCCCGGTGCCGCCGTGGCCGTCCTGGCCGGGGGCGAGGTCGTGGACGGCGCCGCGGGCGTCCTGAACAAGGCGACCGGAGTCGAGGCGACCGCCGACTCCCTCTTCCAGATCGGCTCGATCACCAAGCTCTGGACGAGCACGCTGGTCACTGCAGCTCGTCGACGAGGGCAAGGTCGACCTCGACCTGCCGATCCGCACCTACCTGCCCGACTTCAAGATCGGGGACGAGGCGGCTGCCGCGCAGATCACCACCCGCCAGCTGCTCACCCACACGGCCGGCTTCGAGGGCGACATCTTCACCGACACCGGCGTCGGCGACGACTGCGTCGAGAAGTACCTCGGCGTCCTGCACGAGGTACCCCAGCTGTTCCCGGTGGGCGAGCAGTTCTCCTACAACAACGCCGGCTTCTGCGTGCTCGGCCGGCTGGTCGAGGTGCTCCGCGAGAAGCCGTACGACGAGTGCCTGCGCGAGTACCTCTTCGCTCCCGCTCGGGCTGACCCACGCCGCCACCAGCCCGTACGACGCGATCAAGTTCCGCGCGGCGATGGGCCACGTCGAGCTCGAGCCCGGCACCGGCTTCCAGCCCGCCCCGGTCTGGGCCTTCGCCCGCTCGAACGCCCCGGCGGGCTCGATGCTCTGCATGCGCCCGCGCGACCTGCTCACGTTCGCCGAGATGCACCTGCACGACGGCAGGACCGCCGACGGCACCCAGGTGCTCGCCCCCGGCACCGCCGCGCGGATGCACGCCCGTGAGGTCGACCTGCCCGACCTCGGCCTGATGGGCACCTCCTGGGGCCTCGGCTTCGAGCGCTTCGACACCGCCGACGGCGCGATCATCGGCCACGACGGCGGCACCATCGGCCAGTCCGCGTTCCTCCGCATCGTCCCCGAGGCCGGCGTCGCGGTCGCGCTGCTCACCAACGGGGGCGACGTGATCTCGCTCTACCGCGACGTCGTCAGCCACGTCTTCGACGAGCTCACTGACACGGCGCTCCCGGCGCTCCCGGAGCCGCCCACCGAGCCGGAGCGCATCGACGCCAGCCGGTTCGTCGGCACGTACTCCTCCCAGGTCGCCGATCTCACCGTCAGCCAGGACGAGGACGGCCGGATCTGGATCGAGCAGATCCCGAAGGGACTCTTCGAGGAGCTCGGCGAGCAGCCGGAGCGCAAGGAGCTCGTCCACTACCAGGGCGACAGCCTGATCAACCTCGAGCCCGACCACGGCATGCACCTGCCGCACGCCTTCGTCGGTGACGACGGCGACGGTCACGCGCTGTACCTGCACGTCGGTCGCGCCGTCCGGCGCGCCGGAGCCTGACCCACCCACCACGCGACGAACGGGACCCACATGAAGCTGACCGCTGTCGTAGGCATCTGCGTCACCGCCACTCTCCTCGCCGGGTGCGGCGGCGGGGACGGCAACTCCGAGTCGGATGGGGGAGGTGGCAGCGAGTACGCCGACGGCGCCACCTTCACCATGGCGCTCAAGGGTGACCCGGGCAAGCTGGACCCGCAGTCGTCGGCCAGCAGCCAGCTGTTCACCGTCAACCAGCTGGGCTACGACAACTTGCTCGCGGTCGACGCGAAGTCGGGGGAGATCCAGTCCCAGCTCGCCACGGACTGGAAGGTCGACGGCACGACCGTCACCCTCACCCTGGCCGAGGGCGTCACCTGCTCCGACGGCAGCGACTTCACGGCGACGACTGCGGCCGACAACATCGCCTACGTCGGCCGACCCGAAGAACAAGAGCGCGTACCTCGGCGTCTTCCTGCCGGTGGGTGCGACCGCGAAGGCGGACGACGCCACCGGCACGGTGACGATCACGCTTGCCCAGCCCGCACCGTTCGTGCTCAACGGACTGGCCAACCTCCCGATGGTCTGCGAGTCAGGCATGCAGGACCGGACCTCCTTGGCAGACAAGACCTTCGGCACCGGCCCCTACGTGCTCACGGAGGCGGTCCCCGGCGACCACTACACCTACGAGATCCGGGACGGCTACACCTGGGGCCCCGACGGTGCGACGACGGCGGAGAAGGGCATGCCCGCGACGGTCGTCATGAAGATCATCGAGAACGAGGGCACCGCCGCGAACCTGCTGGTCTCCGGCGACATCAACGCCACCTCGGTCATCGGCCCCGACGTCAAGCGCCTCGAGGCGCAGAATCTGTTCGCGGCCGAGACGCCCGCAATGCAGGGCGAGCAGTGGTACAACCACGACGCCGGCCACGAGACCAGCGACGCCGACGTGCGGATGGCGCTCACCCAGGCGCTCGACCTCGCGGAGCTCGCCTCGGTGTCGACCGCGGGAGCGGGTACGCCGGCCACCACCCTCGCGGCGATCGAACCGGTCTCGTGCCCCGGTGACTCGGTCTCCGGCTCGCTCCCGGCCCAGGACGTGGATGCGGCCAAGGCCGTGCTCGACGGCAAGAAGTTCACGTTCCTCTACTCCAGCGCCGCGGGCAGCGCCGTGGCGGCCGGCGCGGAGCTCGCGGTCCAGCAGTGGGAGGCCGCCGGCGCCCAGGTGACGGCCAAGGGCGTGGACGAGACCGCGCTCCAGGGTGCCATCTTCGGCACCGGTGACTGGGACATCGCCTGGGTCCCGCTGAACGTGAACAGCCCCGACCAGCTGGTGCCGTTCCTGTCCGGCGCCGGAATGGCCGACGGCGGCACCAACTTCTCCGGGATCGACAACGCCGACTACTCGGCGGCGGTCGAGAAGGCGGGCGCCATGACCGGCACCGAGAGCTGCGACACCTGGCTCCAGGCCGAGTCGGCGCTGGTCGCTGCGGCCGACATCGTGCCGTTCGCCAACAACGTGGTGAAGACCTTCGGCAACGGCGCGGAGTTCGAGACCCCGGGCCAGCTCGTGCCCACCAGCATCCGGATGCTGGTGCAGTAGCGGATGACGTTGGCGAGCTCGGTCGCCCCGATCCCACGGACGGGAGTCACCTCCCTCCCGTGGGTCCGGTTCGGGGTACGCCGTCTCGGCCGCCTGCTGGTCTCCTTGTGGGTGCTCGTGACGGCGTCGTTCCTGATGATCCACCTGATCCCCGGAGACCCGGTGCGGGCGGCCCTCGGCCCGACCGCGCCGGCAGCGCTGGTCGCGGCGAAGCGCGAGGAGATGGGCCTCGACGACCCGATCCTCGTGCAGTACTGGCACTACCTGCAGGGCCTGTTCACCGGTGACCTCGGCACCTCGGTGATCTCCCAGCTCCCGGTCTCCGACGTGGTCGCGCAGCGGCTGCCTGCCACGCTCCAGCTGGCGCTGCTCGCGTTCCTCCTCGCGGTGGCGATCGCGGTGCCGCTCGGCGTCACCATGGGCGTCCTCACCCGGCGCGGCCACGGCCGGCGCACCGAGCTGGCGTTCACCACCAGCAGCGTGGTGGTCGGGATCATCCCCGACTTCCTGATCGGCGTCGGCCTGGTCTACGTCTTCGCCGTCAACCTGGACTGGCTGCCGGTCGCGTGGAACGACACGCCCGCGGCGTACGTCCTCCCGGTTGTCGCCCTGGCCATCGGACCGGCCGCCATCCTCGCCCGCATCATCCGGGTGGAGATGGTGGCCGTGCTCGAGGCCGACTTCGTGCGCACCGCTCGCGCCAAGCGGCTCCCGAAGCGGACCGTCTACCTCGGCCACGCCCTGCCCAACGCGCTGACCGCGTCGCTCACCCTGGGCGGCCTGATCCTCGGCGCCATGGTGGCCGGAACCGTGCTGGTCGAGAACGTCTTCGCCTGGCCCGGGCTCGGCAGCACCATCGTCTCGTCGATCCTGAACAAGGACTACCAGGTGGTGCAGGCCATCGTCCTCGTGTACGGCGTCGGCGTGCTGCTGGTGAACACCCTCGTCGACGTGGCGCTCGCGCTGCTCGACCCGCGCTCGATGATCCGGGAGGACTGAGGTGGGGAGCTGGAAGGCCGTGCTCCGCACGCCGCTCGGACTCACCGCGACCGTCCTGACGGCGGCCGTGCTGGTGCTCGCCGTCGTCGCCCCGATCCTGTGGACCGACGACGCGAACGCCGTCGACACCGACAACATCCTGGCCGGCCCGTCCGCCGACCACTGGGCGGGCACGGACAACCTCGGCCGCGACATCGTCTACCGCACCCTGGTCGCCACCCGGCTCTCCGTCGAGCTGGCACTGGCGGCGACTGCCATCGCGGTCGCCGTCGGGCTGCTGCTCGGCACCGCGTCGTTCGTCCTCGGCCGCCGCAGCGGACGGGCCGTGAACGCCGGCATCAACATCGCCGTGGCGTTCCCGGGCCTGCTGCTCGCGCTGTTCTTCGCGGTGATCTTCGGCGTCGGCGCCACCGGCGCGGTGCTGGCGATCGGCCTGGCCGGCGCCCCGTCGTTCGGCCGCCTCACCCAGACCCTGGTCGCCTCCGTCGCCACCCGCGACTTCGTCGCCGCGGCCCAGATCGCCGGCGTCAGCCGGCTGCGGATCCTGTTCCGGCACGTGCTCCCGAACGTTTCCGAGCCGCTGGTCGTCAACGCCACCATCGGTGCCGGTGGCGCGCTGCTCGCCTTCGCGGGACTGTCGTTCCTCGGCCTGGGCGTGCAGCAACCCGCCTACGACTGGGGCCGGCTGCTCTTCGACGGCGTCAGCTCGATCTACGTCAACCCCGCCTCCGCACTTGCCCCGGGTGCTGCGGTGATCCTGGCCGGCCTCGCGTTCAACCTGTTCGGCGAGTCCGTCGCCAAGGGCCTCGGGGTCGGCGTGGTCGGCGGGATCCCCGCCCTCGCGCCGTCGCTGGCTGCGGTCGAGAGCGACGAGCCTCCGGCCGAAGACGTCCACGCGCCGACCGATCTGGTCCTCGACGTCCGCGACCTCGTGGTCACCTTCCCGGGACCGGCCGGCCCGATCCGGCCGGTCCGTGGGATCTCCTTCGCGGTACGACGGGGCGAGGCGGTCGGAGTCGTCGGGGAGTCGGGCTCAGGCAAGTCCCTGACCGCGCTGGCCGTCTCCCGCCTGGTCGGCGACCCCGGCCGGGTCGAGGCGTCCCGCCTCGAGCTGCTCGGCACCGACCTCCGCACCGACGACACGAGGGCGCAGCGGCACCTGCTCGGCACCTCGCTGGCGATGGTGTTCCAGGACCCGATGACGTCGTTCAACCCCGCCCGCCGGATGGGCGGGCAGCTCGCCGAGGTCGCGCGCCACCACCAGGGCATGGACCGCAAGGCGGCCAGGTCCCGCGCGGTGGACCGGATGCGCGCGGTGCGGATCGACGAGCCGGAACGACGGGCGCACCAGTACCCGCACGAGTTCTCGGGTGGCATGCGCCAGCGGGCGATGATCGGCATGGGCCTGATGGGCAGCCCCGCACTGATCGTCGCCGACGAGCCCACGACCGCTCTCGACGTGACGGTGCAGCAGCAGGTGCTCGACCTGCTCGCGTCCATCCGCGCGGCCGACGACGTCGCACTGGTGCTGATCAGCCACGACGTCACCGTGGTCGCTGAGGTGTGCGACCGCGTGCTGGTCATGTACGCCGGCCGGATCGTCGAGGACCTACCTGCCGACGAGCTCGCGGGCATGGCGCGGCACCCCTACACCCGCGCCTTGGTCGCCGCCGTACCCGACATGGACACCGACCTCGCCGAGCCGCTCGCGGTCATCCCGGGCCGGCCGGTCGACCCCGCCGACGTACCACTCGGCTGCGCCTACGCCGCCCGCTGCCCGCTGGCCACCGCGCGGTGCCGCACCGAGGAGCCGCGCCTCGAGACCGACGCCGCCGGCCGCCGGGTCGCCTGCTGGCACGCCGGCGAGCCGGTCGAGATCGAGATCGAGGACCGGGAGGAGGTGGAGGCTGTATGAGCGAGCTCCGCTTCGAGGGCGTCACCGTCCGCTACGGCGCGACCACTGCCGTCGACAACGTCAGCCTCACCGTCCCGTCGGGCCAGGTGGTCGGGCTCGTGGGGGAGTCCGGCTCGGGCAAGTCCACCTTGGCGCGCGCCGCGGTCGGCCTCGCCCCGATCGGCGAGGGCCGGATCCTGCTCGACGGCGATCCCGTGCCCGCGAAGGGCCGGAACCGGCCCCTGCAGATGGTCTTCCAGGACCCGTACTCGTCGCTGGACCCGCGGATGAGCATCGGCGACAGCGTCGCCGAGGCGATGCCCCCCGGTGGCGGCCGAGCCGAGCGCCGGGCCGAGGTCGACCGGCTGCTCGAGCTGGTCCACCTCGACCGGTCCCGCGCCGCCCGCCCATCGGAGCTGTCCGGCGGCCAGCGCCAGCGCGTCGCGCTGGCCCGCGCCCTGGCCGGCCGGCCGCAGGTGGTGATCGCCGACGAGATCACCTCCGCGCTCGACGTCTCCATCCAGGGCGCCGTGCTCAACCTGGTGCGCGAGCTCCAGCGCGAGCTCGGTCTCTCGATGCTGTTCATCTCCCACAACCTCGCGGTCGTGCGGTACGTCGCGACGCACGTCGCTGTCATGCATCACGGCCGCATCGTCGAAGAGGGCCCCACCGCCCACGTGCTGGCCGACCCCGACCACGACTACACCCGCGAGCTGCTCGCCGCGGTACCCGGAAAGAGGAGCCCCCGATGACCCGACGCATGAGCATCGACGACCTGGCCGCCATCGCCGTCCCGTCCCAGCCGGCGCTGTCGCCGGACGGCGCGCGCGTCGTCTACGTGCTGCGCACCCTGGACCGTGAGCAGGACCGCAACGTCGACCAGCTCTGGACCGTGCCGACTGCCGGCGGTACGCCGCGGCGCCTCACCGTCCGGCAGCAGCGACACCGCCCCGACCTGGTCGCCGGACGGTACCCGGCTGGCGTTCCTGCGCGACGGCCAGGTGCACGTGCTCGCCGCCGACGGTGGCGAGCCCGAGAAGGTCACCGACCTGCCGCTCGGCGCGGGCGCCCCCGTCTGGAGCCCGAACGGCGAGCGCCTCGCGTTCAGCGCAGCGGTCGACCCGACCGATGGCCCAGCGACGGCACGGCCCGCTGGTGACGAAGACCGTCGACTACCAGGCCGACGGCGCCGGCCTGTTCGGCGCGATCCGCAACCAGCTCCACGTGGTCGACCTCTCCACCGGAGAGTGCCGGCAGGTGACCGACGGCGACCACGTCGGTCAGCCGGCCTGGTCGCCCGACGGCCGCACGGTCGCCTTCACCCGCAAGTTCGGCCCCGACAACGACCTCAGCTTCCAGACCGCCGTGCACCTGCTCGACGTCGACGACCCGAAGGCGAAGCCCGTGGCCGTCGCCCTGGAGGACGGCATCGCCGCCACGGTCTCGTTCAGCACCGACGGCGAGAGCCTGCTGGTCGTCGGGCACCCGAGCCTGGCGCTCGGCCACGCGCATCTCCTGCGGGTCCCGCTGGACGGCGGTGCGCCCGTCGATCTCTCCGGCCACCTCGACCGCAACGTGATGCCCGGTGGCACGGCGTACCCCGGCGCGCTCCCCGTGGAGACCGCCGACGGCCGGTTGCTGTTCGCGCTCCGCGACCGTGGCTGCTCGCACCTGTGGGACGAGAACGGGCCGGTCCTCGCCGGCGCCGGCCGCGTCGTCTCGGGACTCTCCGTCGCCGGCGCCACCGCCGTGGTCGCCCTCGCCACGCCCACGTCGTACGGCGAGATCGTCGCGCTCGACCTCGCGTCCGGCGCCGAGACCGTGCTGACCGACCACGGCGCCAGCCTCGGCGACGTCGATCTCTTCGTCCGCGAGGAGCGCACCTTCACCATCTCCGACGGCACCGAGGTCCAGGCCTGGCTGGTCCGCGACCCCGAGCGCGAGGGCCCGCGGCCGCTGCTGCTCGACGTCCACGGTGGCCCGCACAACGCGTGGAACGCCGCGGCCGACGAGATGCACGTCTACCACCAGGCGCTCGCCGCGCAGGGCTGGGCGATCCTGCTGGTCAACCCGCGCGGCAGCGACGGCTACGGCGCCGCGTTCTACAACGGCGTGCAGGGCGCGTGGGGCGTCGCCGACGTCAACGACTTCCTCGAGCCGATCGACGCGCTCGTCGCCGAGGGCCTCGCGGACGCCGACCGGCTCGCGGTCACCGGCTACAGCTACGGCGGCTTCATGACCTGCTGGCTGACCGGTCACGACGACCGGTTCAAGGCCGCCGTCGCCGGCGGCGTCGTCAGCGACCTGGTGAGCATGTACGGCGCCAGTGACGACGGCGCGCTCATGGGCCGCTACGAGCTCGGCGGCACGCCCTGGGAGCAGGCCGAGGCGGTACGCCGCGATGTCACCGCTCACGAAGGTCGACCAGGTCACCACCCCGACCCTGGTGCTGCACGGCAGGGACGACCTCACCTGCCCGGTCGGCCAGGCCCAGCAGTGGCACACGTCGCTGCGCGAGCGGGGCGTCCCGACCGAGCTGGTCCTCTACCCGGACGCCTCGCACGTGTTCATCCTGCTCGGCCCGCCCTCGCAGCGGATCGACTACAACACCCGTGTGGTCGACTGGGTCGAGCAGTACGCCGTCCGCGGCGGGCGTCCCCGGATCGACCGCGCCCACTGGGAGCGGCGGCTCGAGGTGCTGGCGAAGCGGCACCACGTGCCCGGCGCCCAGCTCGGCATCCTGCAGTACTCACCCGACGGCGACGACGAGCTCGTCACCACGTCGTACGGCGTGCTCAACAACCGCACCGGCGTGTCCGTCACCGACGAGTCGCTCTTCCAGATCGGCTCGATCTCCAAGGTCTGGACGGCCACCGTCGCCATGCAGCTGGTCGACGAGGGCCTGCTCGAGCTCGACGGGCCGATCGTGGAGGTGCTGCCCGACCTCCGGCTTGCCGACCCCGACGTCACCAAGAGCGTCACCCTGCGACACCTGCTCACCCACACCAGCGGCATCGACGGCGACGTCTTCACCGACACCGGCCGCGGCGACGACTGCCTGGAGAAGTACGTCGACCTGCTCGTCCGACGCCGCGCAGAACCACCCGCTCGGCGCCACCTGGTCCTACTGCAACTCGGGCTACTCCCTGATGGGCCGGCTGATCGAGAAGGTCACCGGCCTGACCTGGGACGCGGCCATGCGCGAGCGGCTCTTCACGCCGCTGGGCCTGACCCACACGATCACGCTGCCCGAGGAGGCGCTGCTCTTCGGCGCCGCCGCCGGCCACGTCGAGGTCGAGGGCGAGCAGGTCACCGCGCCCGTGTGGCAGCTGCCCCGCTCGCTCGGCCCGGCCGGCCTGATCACCGCCACCGTCGCCGACGTGCTCGGCTTCGCGCGGATGCACCTGACCGGCGGCCTCGCCGCCGACGGCACCCGGCTGCTGAGCGAGTCGAGCGCCGCCCAGATGACCGAGCACCAGGCCGACCTTCCGGACAAGTTCATCCTCGGCGACTCGTGGGGTCTGGGCTGGATCCGGTTCGGCTGGAACGGCCATCGCGTGATCGGTCACGACGGCAACACCATCGGGCAGGCCGCGTTCCTGCGGATCCTGCCCGAGGCGGGCCTCGCGGTCACCATGCTCACCAACGGCGGCAACACCCGCGACCTCTACGAGGACCTCTACCGCGAGATCTTCGCCGAGCTCGCCGACGTGGAGATCCCGGCCGCCTTCGCGCCGCCGGAGGAGCCGGTCGACGTCGACATCACGCCGTACCTCGGCACCTACGAGCGGGCCTCGGTCCGGATGGAGGTGTTCGTGGGTGACGACGGCCCGACGCTGCGGACCACGGTCATGGGGCCGATCGCCGAGATGCTGCCTGACCCCGTCGAGGAGTACCCGCTGGTGCCGGTCGGTCCCGCCCTCTTCGCGGTGCGGCCGCCGGAGATGGAGACCTGGGCGCCGGTGACCTTCTACGAGCTGCCGACCGGTGAGCGCTACGTGCACTTCGGCGTCCGCGCCACGCCGCGGGTGGACTGATGGACCTCGCCCAGCTGATCCTCGACGTCCGCGAGATGGTCGAGTGCGAGTCGCCCTCGGCCGACCTCGCGGCCGTCGCAGATCGGCGGACGTCGTCGCCCGGGTCGGCGCGCGCCGGCTCGGCGTCGAGCCGGAGCGGATCGTCATCGACGGCCGGACCCATCTGCGCTGGCGACTCGGCGCCGGCCCGTCCCGGGTGCTGGTGCTCGGCCACCACGACACGGTCTGGCCGATCGGCTCGCTGGCCACCCGCCCGTGCACGGTCGACGGCGGCGTACTGCGTGGCCCCGGGTGCTTCGACATGAAGGCCGGCCTCGCCATGGCGTTCCACGCCCTCGCCGGGCTCGACGACCGCGACGGCGTCACCCTGCTCGTCACCGGTGACGAGGAGCTCGGGTCGCCCAGCTCCCGCGCGCTGATCGAGGACGAGGCCCGCGCCGCGCAGGCGGCGCTCGTGCTGGAGGCCTCGGCCGACGGTGGTGCGCTGAAGACCGAGCGCAAGGGCGTCTCCCTGTACGACGTCCGCGTGATCGGCCGCGCAGCGCACGCCGGCCTCGAGCCCGAGCACGGGGTCAACGCCACCGTCGAGCTCGCCCACCAGGTGCTCGCTGGTCGCGGCGCTCGGCCAGCCGCGTCGCCGGCACCACCGTGACGCCGACCGCGTCCGGCACCGGCACCACCACGAACACCGTGCCCGCCGACGGGTCGTTCGCGGTCGACGTCCGGGTGCGCTCCGTTGCCGAGCAGGCGCGCGTCGACGCCGCGATGCGGTCGCTTCGCGCGGTGCTGCCCGGTGCCGCGCTCGAGGTCACCGGCGGTCCGAACCGTCCTCCGCTGGAGGCGCGGTCCTCGGCGGCCCTGCTCGACCGGATCCGCGTGCTCGCGACGGGTCTCGGACTGCCGGAGCCGACCACGGCGGCCGTGGGTGGCGCGTCGGACGGCAACTTCACCGCCGGCGTCGGCACGCCCACGCTGGACGGCCTCGGCGCCGTCGGGGGAGGGGCGCACGCCGACGACGAGCACGTGCTCGTCGAGGAGCTGCCCGGCCGGACGGCGCTGCTCGGTGCCCTGGTCGCCGACCTGCTGGCGCAGCCGACGAACCACCTCGCGACGACTGGTGCGTGGCGACCATGACGAGCCGGGACAACCTCACCAGCATGGGTTCGGTGACCAACCTGACACCCGTCGGCCCCGCCGACACCGACGTCGTCCACGGTGCCGTCGTGGCGGCCGACGCGGCCGCACTGGCCGCGGGCGTGTCCGTCCGCGAGGTCACCGACCTCGCCGAGCTGGCCGACGTGGTCGCGCTGTACGCGACGATCTGGGGCCGCTCGGAGAACCCGCCGCTGACCCTGGAGCTGCTCCGGGCGTTCACCAAGGCCGGCAACTACGTGGGCGGTGCGTTCGAGGGCGGTCGGCTGGTCGGCGCGTGCGTCGGCTTCTTCCACGCTCCCGCCGAGGACGCGCTGCACAGCCACATCGCCGGCGTCGACCCGCGAGCTGAACGGGCGGCACGTCGGGTTCGCGCTCAAGCTGCACCAGCGCGCGTGGGCGATGCTGCGCGGCGTCTCCGAGATCGCCTGGACCTTCGACCCGCTGGTCAGCCGCAACGCCTACTTCAACGTGGTGAAGCTGGCCGCCCGCCCGGTCGAGTACCTCACGAACTTCTACGGCCCGATGCTCGACACCATCAACGGCGCCGACGACTCCGACCGGCTGCTGGTGCGCTGGCGGCTGCGGGACCCCGCGGTCGTCGCGGCGTGCGCCGGCCGGTCCGAACGCGGCGCTGGTCGCCGACGAGGTCGCCTCCGGCGCCGTCGTCGCGCTCGGCATCGGGGCCGACGGCGCACCGGAGCCGGGCCTCCTGGACGGCCCGACCGCGCTGGTCGCCGTACCCCGTGACATCGGTGCGTTGCGCGACGTCGACCCCGCCCTCGCCCAGCGCTGGCGGGTCGCGGTGCGGGAGTCGCTGACGGCCCTGGTCGCGGACGGCGGGCGGATCTCGGGGTTCGACCGGGCCGGCTGGTACGTCGTGAGGAGGGACCGGTGAAGCTGACCGGGGTGGAGCTGCGACGGATCATGATGCCGCTGGTCGCGCCGTTCCGGACGTCCTTCGGCACGCAGATCGACCGCGAGGTCCTGCTGCTGCGCGTCGTCACCGACGAGGCGGAGGGCTGGGGGGAGTGCGTCGCGATGTCCGACCCGCTCTACTCCTCGGAGTACGTCGACGCCGCGGCCGACGTGCTGCGCCGCTTCCTCGTGCCGGCACTGGCCGCCGCGGGACCGCTCGACGCGCACGCGGTCGCTCCGACGCTCGCTCCGTTCAAGGGGCACCGGATGGCCAAGGCGGCGCTGGAGATGGGCGTCCTCGATGCCGAGCTCCGCGCGCAGGGCCGGTCCTTCGGCCGCGAGCTCGGCGCGGTGCACGAGCGGGTGCCGTGCGGGGTGTCGGTCGGGATCATGGACAGCATCCCGGCGCTGCTCGACGCCGTCGGCGGCTACCTCGACGAGGGCTACGTGCGGATCAAGCTCAAGATCGAGCCGGGCTGGGACGTCGAGCCGGTGCGCGCGGTCCGGGAGCGCTACGGCGACGACGTGCTGCTCCAGGTCGACGCGAACACGGCGTACACGCTGGCCGACGCCCGCCACCTGGCCCGGCTGGACCCGTTCGACCTGCTGCTGATCGAGCAGCCGCTCGACGAGGAGGACGTGCTCGGGCACGCCGACCTGGCCCGACAGATCCGGACGCCGGTGTGCCTGGACGAGTCGATCGTCTCGGCGCAGTCCGCGGCCGCCGCGATCCGCCTCGGCGCCTGCTCGGTGGTCAACATCAAGCCCGGCCGGGTCGGGGGCTACCTCGAGGCTCGGCGGATCCACGACCTCTGCGTCGCGCACGGCGTCCCGGTCTGGTGCGGCGGCATGCTCGAGACCGGGCTGGGCCGGGCCGCGAACGTCGCCCTCGCCGCGCTGCCGGGCTTCACGCTGCCCGGCGACACCTCGGCGTCCGGGCGCTACTACCGCACGGACATCACCGACGCCGTTCGTGCTCGACGACGGCCACCTGGCGGTGCCCCAGGGGCCCGGCCTCGGCGTGGTCCCGCTGGACGACGAGCTCGCGGCGGTGACCGTCTCCACCGAGTGGCTGCCCGTCTGATCGAGCACTGTCTGATCGCACCAACGGAGCCCTCGATCTGGTGTGGACGGACGAAGTAGGCTGCGGGGAACCCGCCTACCGTTCGAGAGTGCTCCACACCATGACCTCGGTCCTCAACCCGCGCCCGCGCGCCAGCCTCGGCCGCGTCCTGGACGACCTCGGCGCCACCCTGCTGGACCTGGTTCACGGGAGCGCGGACCGCGTCGACGAGATCGGCGGCGTGGTCATCCACGACCCGGTCGACGCGCCGGTGCTGCCTCGCGACGCGCTGGTCCTCGGCGTCGGCGTCGACGACCCGGGCCAGGTCGTGGCACTGCTCGGCGATCTCGGCCGAGCCGGGGCGATCGGGCTGGTCCTGCGCGCGCCGGTGCCGGCGACGTCGGAGGTCCGTGACGCGGCCGACGCGTCCGGGGTCGCGCTGCTCGGGCTGAGCCGCGGTGCCCCGTGGGCACACCTGGCCGCGATGCTGCGGTCGCTGCTCGCGGAGGGCGACGTCGGCGTCAACGAGCAGGAATCGCTGGGCGGGCTCCCGTCCGGCGACCTGTTCGCGGTCGCGAACGCGATCGCGTCGCTGCTCGACGCCCCGATCACCATCGAGGACCGCAGCTCGCGCGTCCTCGCGTTCTCCGGCCGCCAGGACGAGGCAGACCCGTCGCGGGTCGAGACGATCCTCGGCCGGCAGGTGCCCGAGCGCTACTCGCGGATCCTCAACGAGCGCGGCGTCTTCCGCGAGCTCTACCGCAGCGACCAGCCGGTGTTCATCAGCCCGGACACGGAGGGCGATTTCTCGATGCCGCGAGTGGCCATCGCCGTGCGGGCGGGCGACGAGGTGCTCGGCTCGATCTGGGCCGCGGTGCCGAGCCCGCTCAGCCAGGAGCGTGCCGAGGCGCTCCGCGACGCCGCGAAGCTGGTGGCGCTGCACCTGCTGAGGGTGCGCGCCGGCGCCGACGTGCAGCGCCGGGTACGCACCGACCTGCTCAGCTCCGCGCTGGAGGGTGGCGCCGGCGCCCGCGAGGCCCTGGACCGGCTCGGCCTCGCCGGACAGCCGCTGATGGTGCTCGGGGTCGCTGTGTCCGAACCCGACGAGGTCTCGACGGCCACCGGCGCGGACGCGGCGCGCGAACGCCAGCGACTCAGCGACGCGTTCGCGGTGCACCTGAGTGCGGTCCATCCCGGCTCGGCCGCGGCCCTCGTCGGTGGCATCACCTACGGCCTGGTTCCCCTGCCCGGTGCGGGCGGGGACGGCGAGGAGCGCGCCGTACGCATCGCCCACGACTTCCTGGACCGGGTCGGAGACCGGATGCGGCCGGTGGTCGGGGTCGGTCCGGTGTCGGCCGACCTGGCCGGTCTGGCCCACGCACGCGCGTGCACGGACCGGGCCCTGCGCGTGCTGCGCGAGGGCCGGGGCGAGCGCCGGGTCGCGCGCCTCGACGACATCCAGGTCGAGGCGCTGATCCTCGAGCTGCGCGACCTCGTCGCGGCCCGCGGTGATCGCCCGACGGGATCGCTGGCCCGGCTGATCGAGTACGACCGCAAGCACCAGAGCAACCTGGTCGAGACCCTCCAGGCCTGGCTGGACGCGTTCGGCGACGTGACCGCGGCGTCCCAGGCGCTCTTCCTGCACCCGAACACGTTCCGCTACCGCCTGCGCCGGCTGGCCGAGGTGGGGGAGATCAATCTCGGCGACCCCGAGCAGCGGTTCGTCGCGATGCTCCAGCTGCGGGTTCTCGGGCTCGGCATCGAGCTGGAACGCTGAGGACTCCGACCAGGAAGGGATGGGTGGGTCGAGATGCCGTGGTTCCCGGACTTCGTCAGCGCCGTCGAGCTGGCTCGCAGGCAGACCCGCGCGGCGGGCCGGGCCGATCCGGTGGGTCAGTACCTCACCGCGCTGAACGAGGGTGACCCGCAGCCTCTCGAGACGGTCTGGCCCGGTGAGGTGGTCGTTCTCGATCCCCGCGCCGGAGAGGTGCGCGGCCACCAGCAGCTGCGGCAGTTCGTCCAGCGGAACAAGGCAATGCTGGCCGAGCGCAACGCTCGGATCGAGACGGTGGCGACGACGTCCGTGGACGGCCGCGCCGTCGTCGAGCTGCTGGCTCATCTGGACCACGACGGGCACGAAGTGCCCTGGCCGGTGGCGGTGGTCGCCGAGTCGCCCGACGAGCGGTCCGTGGTGTTCCGCACCTACTGCAGCCAGTGGCCGGTCGACGGACGGCGTCACCAGCGGCCACCGATCCTCGGGCCGGGGACCTCCCAGCCCGGAGATGTCGTCGGCCGCTACGTCGCCGCGCTCGAGGCCGGTGACGCCGATGCCGTCGCGAGCACGTTCGCGCCCGACGGGTACTTCCAGGAGCCGGTCCGCGGGCACCTCCACCGCGGCACGGAGGAGCTGCGCTCGTACTTCGCCGCCCGCTTCAGCGCAGGCGGTGGCATCGGCCTGCAGCCCTGTGCCGTGACCGACGACGGGGTGCGCTGCGCGCTGGAGTACAACTGCGTCCGGTGGGGCAGCCACGACCTGCCGCCCCAGGCCGGGATCGGAATCTACGAACGCGGTCCCGACGGGCTCCTGGCCGCGGCCCGGATCTACGACGACGTGGAAGGGCCGGTCGTGCACGCCCCGCGCTAGCGGTCACCCGGTCTGGCTCTGGACTCCGAGCGCGGAGGGCCGCAAGACTGGAAAGTATGAGCGACTACGACTACGACGTGATCGTCCTGGGTGGTGGCTCGCCCGGCGAGCACTGCGCCGGTGAGCTGGTCGACGGTGGCCTGCGGGTGGCGGTCGTCGAACGGGAGCTGGTCGGCGGCGAGTGCTCCTACTACGCCTGCATCCCCTCGAAGACGCTGCTGCGCCCCGGCGAGGTCGTGCACCAGGCGCGCGAGGCGTCGGCGACCGCCGAGGTCGACGTCGCGGACGCGCTGGCCTACCGCGACTTCATGGTGTCGGACTACTCCGACGCCGGTCAGGAGGAGTGGCTGGCCAGCAGGAAGATCGCGCTGATCCGCGGAGCGGGTCGGCTGGCCGGACCCGGCGTCGTCGAGGTCGACGGGAAGCAGTACACCGCGGAGAACGTGGTGCTGGCCAACGGCTCCGATCCGGTGATCCCTCCGGTCCCGGGCCTGCGCGAGCTGGAAGGGCTCTGGACCAGCCGCGAGGCGACCGGCATGAAGGTCGTCCCGCGCCACCTGCTGATTCTCGGCGGGGGTCCGATCGGCGCCGAGCTGGCCCAGACCGTCTGCCGCCTGGGCGGCGGGGTGACGCTGATCGAGGGCTCCGACCGTGTCATCGCCCGGGAGCCGGCACCGTTGGGCGAGGCGCTCGGTGAGGTACTGCGCCGGGACGGCGTGGAGCTCCTGCTCGGCGTCCGCGCCACCGAAGCCCGCCGCGACGGCGACGACTTCGTCGTGGTCCTCGACGACGGTCGTGAGCTGCGTGGCGACAAGCTGCTGGTCGCCACCGGCCGCCGCCCCCGCACGGCGGATGTCGGTCTGGAGACGGTCGGAGCCACCTTCGACGAGCACGGCCTGAAGGTCGACGCACACCTGCGGGCGGGCGATCGCCTCTACGGCGTCGGCGACGTGACCGGGGTGCGGCTGCTCACCCACGTCGGGAAGTACCAGGCCAGGGTCGCCGCCGCGAACATCCTCGGGGAGACCCGCGAGGCCCACTACGAGGCCATCCCCAACGTCGTCTACACCGACCCGCAGGCGGCGTCCGTCGGGGAGGCCGAGGCGCAGTACAGCGTCACCCTTCCCGTGTCCGGCGTCGCCAAGACCGCCACCTACACGCACAAGTACGCCGACTCGAACGGCTTCCTCACCCTGCTCAGCGACGGCGAGCGGCTGACCGGCGCCTACGCCCTCGGACCGGAGGCGGGCGAGTGGCTGCAGCAGGCGACGCTGGCCATCCATGCCCGGATCCCGCTCGCCGTGCTGCACGACGTCATCCAGCCGTTCCCCACCTTCTCGGAGATCTACATCGGTGCACTGAAGGAGCTGCGCGGCAAGATCCGGGAGGCGGGATGACCCCACGCGAGCCCGAGCTCGCCGGACAGACCGTGGTCGTGATCGGCGGCAGCGCGGGCATCGGCCTCGAGACCGCGCGGCGGGCGCGCGCCGAGGGTGCCGACGTCGTGCTGGCGGCCCGCAACCCCGACCGCCTGGCTGCGGCTGCGGACGAGGTCGGGGCGGTGAGCCAGGTTGCCTTCGACGCCACCGACCCGGCCGCCCTCGACCGGTTCTTCGACGGCCTGCCCACGCCGATCGACCACGTGCTGGTGACGGCCGGCCGCCCCTACTACGCGCTGCTGGCCGACATCGACATCGAGCAGGCGAGCCGTTCCCTGGACGATCACCAGTGGCTCGCCATCCGGATCGCCCGCCTCGCCGTCGGGAGGGTGCGGCCCGGCGGCACCCTGCTGTTCATGGGTGGCAGCGGCGGCCGCCGACCCGGCCCGGGTCGCGCGGTGATCGCGATGGGCACCGCCGCATTGCCAGCCCTCGTCGCCACGCTCGCGGTGGAGGTGGCGCCGATCCGGGTCAACCTCATCGCCGCTGGCTTCGTCGACACACCCCTGTCCGCGTCGCTGCTCGGCGACGGGCTCGACCAGCGCCGTGACGAGCTCCGCGCGAAGCTGCCGATCGGGCGGGTGGTCCAACCCGCCGACGTGGCCGCACTCGCCGTACACCTCATGAGCAACACGGCGGTGACCGGCGCGACGTACGACATCGACGGCGGCCAGCAGCTCGTCCCCGAATGATCGCTCGCGGGTAGCCGAGGTCAGCTGGTCGCGTCGCGCTTGATCGACTCGTGGCTGCGGATCACGTGGTCGATGATCAGGTTGAGGAACTCCTCGGCGAACCTCGGGTCGAGGCCGGTGCTGTGCGCGAGCTCCCGCAGCCGCGCGATCTGCCAGGCCTCCCGCTCCTTGTCGGCGGGGGGCATCCCGTGCTCGGCCTTGAGCTTGCCGACGGCCTGCGTGCACTTGAACCGCTCGGCCAGCAGGTGCACCAGCGCCGCGTCCATGTTGTCGATGCTGTCGCGCAGCTCGCGGAGACGTTCGAGGGCAGCCTGATCGGTCATGGGTTCATCCCATCACGGCTCGAGCGGTCGGGGCTCAGACAGCCGGTGGCGTCTCACCTGTGTAGAACGCCGAGTCCTTGCGCGACAGGATCTCGCGCCGCTCCTCGGGGGTGAGCGCCTCGACCTGGGCACGTACGTCGGACGGGTAGCCGCTGACCTCGGGCGCCTCGGTCACCGGCACGATCGTGTGCACGATCCGGTCCTCGTAGACGTGCAGCATGGTCACGGACTGGTGCCCGTCGACCCCCGAGATGAACCGCTCCAGCGGTGCCGGGTCCGAGGTGTAGCAGGTGGCCGCCGCCACCGAGACCGGCACGCCCGCGAACGTGGAGTAGGTCGAGAAGTGGAAGTGGCCACCGATGATCCCGCGTACGTCGGTCCCGGCGATCACGTCGGCCAGCAGGTGCTGGTCGAGCAGCTCGATGATCTCGGCGGCCGGCATCATCGGGACCGGGATCGGCGGGTGGTGCAGGGCGAGCAGCGTGCCGTGCGGGGCCGGGGTGGCGAGCACGTCGGCGAGCCAGCGCAGCTGGTCCTTCGTCAGGTCTCCGTGGTGGTAGCCCGGGACGCTCGTGTCGAGCGCGACGATCCGCAGCCCGTCGACGTCGTACACCCGGTCCTGCGGGCCGTCGTCGTCGGTTCCGAACAGCCCGGCGGCGTACGGCGTCCGCTCGTCGTGGTTGCCCATCACCCAGACCACCTGGGCGCCGAACCGCTCGGCGGCGGGCTCGACGAGCTCGCGCAGCCGGGCGTACGCCGCGGGCTCGGCCTTGTCGGCCAGGTCGCCGGTGAACACCAGTGCCTGCGGTGGCGGGTCCAGCCGCTCGAGTCGCCCGAGCGCGAGCCGGAGGTAGGGCTCGGGATCGATCGCGCCGTACTGACGCTTGCCGTCGGCGAGCAGGTGAGGGTCGCTGAAGTGTGCGACCACATGTCCAGGGGCTGGGGACTGACCGAACTGCACGCGGTC
The DNA here is from genome assembly GCA_963788445.1 of uncultured Actinomycetota bacterium. Taxonomy (GTDB): domain Bacteria; phylum Actinomycetota; class Actinomycetes; order Propionibacteriales; family Nocardioidaceae; genus Nocardioides. Next base: position 72,035 of record CAWBGN010000013.1, on the reverse strand, counting down.
AGACTAGCGACGCTGCTTCGCGCGGACCCGGTTCTTCCGCGCGTTGTGCTCGAGCTCGACCAGCCGCCGACGGGGTTCGACTCGTCGCGACCCCAGGCCTCGACCAGCATCGCGTGCAGGACCCCGACGACGCAGACCAGTGTGGGCGGGTCGGCGCTCGAGGACTGCATGCGCCGCACCGGCGTCGTTCAGTCGCGGGCAGGCTCGATCCGCCCGGTCACCTCGCCGAGGGCGATCCGTCCGCCGCCGGTGCCGGGAGCGGTGTAGCGGAGCGCGACCTCGTCGCCGTCCTCCAGGAACGTACGGTCGGCCCCGAACAGATCAGCACCGAACGGCTCCTTTCCGCCCCAGCTCAGCTCCAGGAACGAGCCGCGCTGACCGGGCTCCGGGCCGGAGATGGTGCCCGACCCGAACAGGTCGCCGGTGCGCAGCGACGCGCCGTTGACCGTCAGGTGCGCCAGCATCTGGGCCGGCGACCAGTACATCGAGCGGTACGGCGGCCGGCTGACCACCTCGCCGTTCAGCACCACCTCGACGTCGATGTCCAGGCCGCGTGCGGCCCGGCCGCGCAGGTAGGGGAGCGGCTCGGGGTCCTGTCCAGGAAGGTCGGTCCAGGCCCAGTCGAGAGCCTCGAGCGGGGTCACCCAGTGCGAGATCGAGGTTGCGAAGGACTTGCCGAGGAACGGCCCGAGCGGCACGTACTCCCACGCCTGGATGTCACGCGCGGACCAGTCGTTGAGCCCGACCAGGCCGAACACGTGGTCAGCGAAGCCGTCGACGCCGACCCGGTCGGCCATCGCCGAGGGAGTCCCGACCACGAAGCCGAGCTCGGCCTCGATGTCGAGCCGGGTGCTCGGCCCATAGGCGGGCGTAGGCGGACCACCGTCGGTCGAGCCTGTCGAGACCCGCTGTCCCTGTGGGCGCACGACGGGCGTGCCGCTGGGTACGACGGTGCCGGACCGTCCGTGGTAGCCCACGGGAAGGTGCCGCCAGTTGGGCAGCAACGGCTCGGCGTCGGGCCGGAACATCTTCCCCACGTTGGAGGCGTGGTCGAGCGATGCGTAGAAGTCGACGTAGTCGCCGACCTCCACCGGCAGGTGCAGGGTCACGTCGGCCAGCGGCAGCAGGTGCGGCTCGACCCGGTTGCGGCCGGCCTCGTCGGTCAGCAGCGCGGTGATCCATGCCCGGATGGACCGATTGGTCTGGCGCCCCAGGGCCATGAGTGCGTTCAGCGAGCCCTGGCGGAATGGGCGATCGTCCTCGGCGAGCGGGGCCAGGTCGAGCACGTACTCGCCGATCCGGACGCCGACCCGCGGGTCCTCGCCGGGCCGCGAGAACACGCCGTACGGCAGGTTGTCGACGTCGAAGAGCGAGCCGGCCGCTCCGTCCACCCAGGTCATCGCGGGGCCTCCAGCAGTCCGAGGGCGAGCAGGTCGTCGAGCGGCTCGGTCACGCTGCAGGAGCCGTACGACGTGAACCACCGGCGGGCGCGCACCATCGCGTCGTCGCCCTGCTCGCGCCAGTTCTCGAGCAGCACTTCGGGGACCCGTTCCTCGAGGGTCGCCACCACCTCGTCCGGCCCGGCGCCGTCGAAGGCCAGTCGGGTCGCCAGCAGGACGTTGACGAAGCCGTGGTGCTCGAAGCCGTCCGCGCCCGTGTGCCGTAGCGCGTTGTGCAGCCCGGCCGTGCACTTGAACGGCGTCTCGCGGTCGAGGGCCGCGTCGATCCATGTGGCCAGGGTCGGAGCGGTCGGGAACAGGTGGGACTCCAGCCCGCCGGTCCGGAACTTCAGCCGCAGCTCGGCCCCGGCGACGACGTCGGCGGCGCCCAGCCAGTCGGGTCCAGGCTCGTGCTGCGGGAGCTCGACGTAGACCGGGGTCTCCTCCTCGAGCACCCGGTCGCCGCGCGCCGCGTCGACGGCGGCGACCACGCGGCGAGCGTTGCCGGTGAGGTCGTCGGGGTCGCGCAGCGCCACCTCGACGCCGGCCACGTCCGCACCCTTGCGCCCGGCCAGGTGCAGGGCCGGCCCGATCGCGCCGGCACCGCCGGTGACCACGATCGACAGCGGGATCCGGGTGTCGATGTCGGGGACCTTGACGTCGGTGACCACGAACGCGCCGACCAGGTCGGCGTACCACTCGTCGGCTCGGGAGGCGTACGCCGCCACGGCGTCGGGTAGCGGCGCGTCACCGGGCGGGAAGATCGCGGCGTCGTCGACCAGGCCGCTGAAGACCGCGGGCAGGGACTGCTGGCTGGACACGGCGCCAGCCTGTCACACCGACCCGGTCGAGTGCTTCTGTCGAAGTTCACCCCGCCATTGGTCACAAACCGCATGAAATCTGTGGACGGGCTTGCGGTTGGGGACCAAACCGCAGGCCATGCTCACGAGACGTTCGCGTCGACGGTGGCCCGCCACGCACGCACCAGCGCCGCATCGACCGGGGCGGACCACGACCGATCGTGCCGCGCGAGCGTGCCGACGTGGAACTGGGTGATGCCCACCGCGGCGAGCGCAGGCACGTGGTCCGGGCGCAGGCCGCCCCCGGCCAGGATGAGCGCGGCACCCGCGGGTTCGGCAGCGTGGCGCTCGAGGTTCGGCAGGCCGTCGGCGGCGCCGTCCGGTGACCCGGCGGTCAGCACGGTGTCGAGGCCGGGCAGGCCTTGGAGCTGCCGCCAGGCCGACTCGCGGGCGCGGGCGTGATCGATGGCGCGGTGACAGGTCCAGGGCAGGTCGACGGCGGACGAGACGGCACGCATCGCGGCCACGTCCAGGTCGCCGTCCGCGTCGAGGAAGCCGAGCACGAGGCCGTCAGCACCGGCGGCAGCCAGGTCCTGCGCGGCTGCGCACAGGCTCTCCATCTCGGCCGGGTCCGTGCGGAAGCCGGCATTGCCACGCACCATCACCCGCAGCGGCAACGCGGTCGCGGTCCGGATCGAGGCGAGGGTCTCCGTGGTCGGGGTGAGCCCGTCCTGGTCCATGCCGCTGACCACCTCGAGGCGGTCGGCGCCGCCCTCCTCCGCGGCCATCGCGTCGGCCGCGTCCAGCGCTATCACCTCGAGCAGGGCACGGCTCATGTCGCACCATGCTGCCGCGCCCGCGGCGGTCAGACCAGCGCGGCCCGCCCGCGCTTGGCCAGCTGATCGGCGATGATCAGCCGCTGCACCTCGCTCGCGCCCTCCCAGATCCGCTCGACGCGGAGCTCGCGGAAGAAGCGCTCGGCGACGTTCTCGCGCATGTAGCCACGACCGCCGAAGATCTGCAGGGCCCGGTCGGCGACCCGGCCCGCCATCTCCGACGAGTACAGCTTCACCATCGAGCAGCGCGCGTGCAGCACCTTCTTGTCGACGCCCTCGTCGATCGAGCGTGCGGTCTCGTAGGTCATCGCGCGGGCGGCGAAGAGCTCGGTCAGGCAGTCGGCGAGCATCGCCTGTACCAGCTGCCGCTCGATCAGCGGCTGCCCGCCGACGACGCGTTCCTTCGCGAATGCGGTGGCCTCCTCGACCAGCCGCTCCGCGGCGCCGAGGCACCGGGCCGCGACCATCAGCCGCTCGAACCTGAACCACTCGTAGACGAAGGACATGCCGTCCTCCTCGCTGCCCACGAGGTGGGAGGCCGGCACCCGGACGTTCTCGAACGCAACGATCGGGTGGCCGTGCGCCAGCGTGTGCGTGTACGGCGGCGTGCGCACCACCCGCACCCCGGGCGCGTCCCTGTCGACGACGAACAGCGCCTGGTCGCCGGCGTGCTCGCCGGTGGTGAGCACGGCCTGGAAGAACACGTAGTCGGACTCGTGGAACGACGTGACGTGCCACTTCTCCCCGTTCAGCACGTAGTCGTCGCCGTCGCGGGCCGCCGTCGCGGTCAGGTCGGAGACGTCGGACCCGGCACCCTCCTCCGTGATCGCGTAGCACTCCTCCTTCTCGCCGCGCACCGTCGGCAGCAGCCAGGTCTCGCGCTGGTGCTCGTTGGCGACGTCGGGCCACCACGACGGGGGCGTGGCCAGGCACCAGGCGATGCCGTTGGTGACCCGCCCGGCCTGCTCCTGGACCAGCACCTGCTGGAGGTTCGTGCACCCCGGTCCGCCGACGGAGGTGGGCATGTTGGTGGCGTACAGACCGAGCTCGATCGCCCGCTCGTGGTGGGCCTTCGTCACCTCGTCGGGCAGGCGCCCGTCGTTCTCCTCGGCGGCCTGCTCGAAACCGATCAGCTCGTCGGTGAACTCGCGCGCACGGCGCTGGAGATCGAGGTCATCCGTGGTCAGGCCGTACATGGATCCACCGCCTCGGGCATTCATTGACTGACTGTTCAGTCTATGCGAGGCTCGCAGGCGTGACCAGCGCATCGCCGCGCACTGCCGATGCCGTCGTCGTGGGTGGCGGCACCGTCGGCGCCTGGTGCGCGTGGTTCCTGCGCGAGGCCGGTCTGGCCGACGTCGTACTCCTCGAGCAGCGCACCCTCGGAGCGGGTGCCAGTCCGCGCGCGGCCGGGATGGTCCGGGCCCAGGGCGGTACCGAGGCCGCCGTCCGCCTCGGCCTCTTCAGCCGCCACTTCTACTCCTCCCAGCGCGAGCGGCTCGGCATCGACTCCGGCTTCGTCGCCCAGGGGTACTTCATGCCGTGCTTCTCCGACCGCGAGGTGGCCGAGGCCGAGGCTCGGATCGCCATGCAGCAGGGGCTCGGCCTCGACGTGCGGTGGGTGGGTCCGGACGAGCTCGACGCCATGAACCCCGCCATGGCGGACGGCCGGACGATGGGCGGCTCGTACGCACCCGGCGACGGCTACATCGACCCGCCGCGCAACGTGCTCGCCTACACCGCGGCGCTGTTCACGTCCGGCGTCCGGGTGGTCGAGCACACCGCGTTCACCGGGCTGCTCCGCGACGCCGACCGGGTCACCGGCGTAGCCACGTCCTCCGGCGAGATCGCCACCGAACGCGTCGTGCTCACCGGCGGGCCGACCCTGGCCGCGGTCGGGCGGGCGGCCGGCGTACGGATCCCGGCCGGCGGTGCCCGGCACCAGGTCGTCGTCACGCAGCCGCATCCCGACCTCGCCGCCGACCGGCTGCCGATGGTCTTCGACGTGGCCTCCGGCATCTACTGGCGTCCCGAAGAAGGCGGCGTGCTCTGGGGGATGAGCAACCCCGACGAGCAGGCGGGCGAGGCGACGGAGTTCGACTGGGCGTACTACGACAAGATGCGTGCCCGCATGTCCACCCTGCTGCCGGTCACGGCCGATCTCGGCCTCCGCAAGGCCTGGGCAGCGACCATCGACTTCACACCCGACCACCTGCCGATCCTCGGGCCGCTCATCACAGAGGACGGGCCGGTCGCCGGAACCGTCGTCGCCGCCGCAGGGGGCCACGGGATGATGTGGGGCCCCGGCGTCTCGAAGGCCGCCGCCGACCTGGCCCAGCACGGCACCACCGACGTCCTCGACGTCACCGACCTCGGCCTCGACCGCTTCGACGAGCACGGCCGCTCCCGGCTCGCCCCGGATCCGATCGCCCTCCCCTTCCCGGAGAACGCTTAGTCCCTCGGCAGGACCAGCGCGTCGACGGCCAGTACGCCGTCCGGTCCGACGACGAGCGGGTTCACGTCGACCGCCTCGAGCAGGTCGCCGAGCTCGTGCGCCATCCGCGAGAACGCGACCACGGCGTCGACCAGGTCGTCGACGGCGCCGGCAGGTCGGCCGCGATGGCCCGCCAACAGGTCCGCCAGCCGCAGGCGGGAGACCAGCGCCTGAGCGGTGGCAGCGTCGAACGGAGGGAGGGCGACCGAACGCTCCGCCAGCAGCTCCACGAGCGAGCCGCCGGCGGCGACCAGGACGAGGGGGCCCAGCAGCGGGTCGCGCCAGACGCCGAGCGCCACCTCCACGCCCGGAGCCACCTGCGGCTGGACGACGACCGACGGGCCGAGCCGGGCCGCGATCTCGTTGTACGCCGCGCGCACCGCGACCGCGTCGCTGAGCCCGAGGCGTACGCCGTCCACGTCCAGCTTGTGGTGCACCTCCGGAGCCGCGGTCTTGAGCACGACCGGGTAGCCGACGGCGTCCGCTGCGGCGACCGCCGACTTGACCTCGTCGACCTTCCACGACGCGGCGACCGGGATGCCGTAGTCGGCGAGCAGCCCGAACGGGTCGACGTCGCCGGACTCGAACCGCATCACCCAGCGCACTCGGCGGTCATCGTCGACGGTGGTGTCGGGCAGCCGTGGCCGGATGGCCTGGTCCCGCAGGTGACCGAGCGCGCGCAGGCCGGACCGGGTGCCCTCGAGGACCGGGACCCCGCGCGCCCGGAGCTTGGCGGCGAGCGGCTGGTCGATCGCAGACGACAGGTTCGACAGCACGACGACCGGCTTGTCGGTGTGGTCCACCAGCCGGCCGAGTGCTTTCGGGAACGACTCGTCGCCGTCGAACTCCGGCACCAGGTCCACCGCCAGCGCCACCACGTCGACGGCGTCGTCGTCCGCCAGCGCGGCCATGCTCTCCGCGAGCTGGTCCTCCGCACTGTTGCCGGTACCCCAGACGTCCAAGGGATTCGTCGGCTCCAGCCCCGGGTCGAGCAGCGCCGAAAGCCGGTCGACGGTCGCCTCCGACAGCGGTGCGAACGGTACGCCGAGCCGCTCGGCCACGTCGGCCGCGAGCACCCGCTCGGCCCCGGAGTCGTGGACGGTGGCGATGCCACCGCCGGGGCGGCGTACCCGTCGTCCGACGGCGAAGCACTCGAGGCTGTCGGTCAGCTCGCCGAGGTCGTCCGCGCGGTGCACGCCGTACGCCGCGAACAGCGCCTCCCACCCCGCATCCGATCCGGCGATCGCGCCCGAGTGGGCATCGACCAGGACCTGCCCACGCGCAGACCCGCCCACCGTGGTCGCGACCACCGGGATGTCGCGCTCGGCGGCCTCGGCCAGGCAGGCACGCAGGCCGGGCGCGTCGTGCAGGGTCTCCAGCACCAGCCCGATCACCCGGGTCTCGGGTTGCGACAACGCGTACGCGAGGTAGTCGGCCGTCGTCGTCGTGAGCTCCTGCCCGGACGAGACCGCGAGCGAGTACTCCAGCCGTCGGTGGGTGCGCAGCATCGCCGAGAACACCGATCCCGAGTGGGTCACCAGCGCGATCGGGCCGGCCGGGACCGGATCCCGTTCGAGGTACCCGATGGCGCGCACGCCTCGGGTCGCGTTCACGAAGCCCATGCAGCCGCCGCCACAGATCTCGAGCCCGTCGGCGGCCTCGACCAGGTCCTCGCGCAAGCCGTACGCCGACCCGAACACGACAGCACCGCCGTCACCGCGAGCAGCCGCCAGTCGCACCTGCTCGACGAGTGCGTGATCGGGTACCCCGAGCAGCACCAGGTCAACCGGCTCCGGAACGTCGGACAGCGACGGCACGCACGGCTGGCCCAGCACCGTGTCCTGGCGGGGATTGACCAGCCAGGACTGCTCGATGCCAGGGCTGCGCAGGGCTTCTGTCGCCATCCGCCATCCGAACGAGTCAGCGCGCTGGCTGGCGCCGACGACTGCGACCGTCCTGCCCTCGAGCATCCGGCGCAGACGTGGCCGGACGGGGGGCGCGGTCATGGACGGGCTCCTGTCGGTGCTGACTGACTGTTCAGTCTATGATTCTGCTACGGTCGCGACAAGGAGCTCGGCTCGCGGATTCGGGGACCTATGGCAGTCAAGCAGCAGGGTGGAGAAGCCGTCGCCGACGTACGCCGCGACCAGATGCTGGTGGCTGCCGCTCACCTGATCGCCGAGCGCGGTTTCTCCGACACCCGGATCGCCGATGTGGCCGAGCGCGTGGGCGCCAGCCCGGCACTGGTCATCTACTACTTCGGTACCAAGGACAGCCTGCTGACCGAGGCGCTGCGCTGGTCGGAGAAGTCGTTCTACGCGGCGATCGAGGAGATGCTCCAGGAGACCCCGAAGCTGCGCGCCCGGATCGAGAACCTCGTCGAGGCCTGCCTGCCGAAGTCGCAGGACGTCCCTGACGACTGGGGTCTCTGGTTCGACCTGTGGGCCCAGGCCTTCCGTCACCCCGAGGTCAAGAAGGACCGCGCCGCCCTCGACCAGCAGTGGCGCGACCTGATCACCCGCGTCGTCCACGGCCGGCGTGGACAACGGCGAGATCAGCAAGCTCGACGTGCAGGCGTTCACCGTGATGTGGAGCGCGCTGCTCGACGGCCTCGTCGTCCAGGTCGCCCTCGAGGACCCCGTCGTAGACGTCAAGCTCGCCAAGCGGATCGCCCTCGACGTTGCGGTCAAGGAGCTCGGCCTCGGCTGAGCCACTACTTGTCGATCGCGGTCCAGGTGGTGCCGGCGTCGTCGGAGAGCCAGACCGTCTGGCTGTCCTCGGGCAGTGGCCGCGCGGTGCGGTCGTCGAACAGAGGGCTGAGAGGGATGCCGTAGACGGCGTCGCCAGCGACGGTGACCTGGACGAGTGGCCCGGCGGCAAGGTGTTCGAAGCTCCGGTTGGTCGGGGTGGTGCCGCGCCACAGGGAGCCGGCGACGGGGCCGAGCAGCAGTCGGCAGTCCGGCAGCAGGTCGACGTCGGCTTCATGAGTCGGAGTCGGGGGCAGGTGGATACTGCTCCAGCTGCCGGTGTCCGTCCGAAGGCGCAGGACCTCATCCCCAGGGCCGAGCACCACGAGGTCGCGCCCGCAGGACCGAAGCTCGCTGGGTCGAGCGCCGTCCGTCGACAAGCCAGGAACCTGGCTCTGTGTCCAGGCCGCGCCGCCGTCGTCGGAGCGCCACAGCGTGTTCCCTTGAAGCAGCCAACCGTCTCCCTGGTCGTCAACGAGCCCGGCGAGCTGCTTGGTCGGGTGCAGGTCAGGACCTGTCAACCGTCGGAACGTGCGGTCGCTGGACCGGAAAGCCCAGAGCTGCTCGTGCCGGAACGTCTCGGGATAGAGGTACCGAACACGGTGGCCGGTGGTGACCAGAACGTCCCCGGGGCGAATCGCATCAGGTTCGCCCACCTGCGTGCCCTGGACTTCGCCCGAGGCATTGACCAGTTGCGAGGCCTCGACGGTGCCGTGGTCGAGAAGCAGGAGTCCGTCGCTTGTGGCGATCGGGTCACCTCGAGCGGCCTCGAGTACGGCGACGCCGTCCCTGGTCGCCAGCCGGGAGGGAGCCGGGCCAGCGAGGTCGACAAGCGCCGTCGCGTTCGCGACGCCGAGCAGGTCGGCGTAGCTGGGTCCCGACCCCAACTTCGGCCAGCGATCGTCGGGGATGTCGATGACCCACGGGTCGGTGGTGGTGCCGTCGGCGGTGAGGCGGTGGACGGTGACGCGATCGTCGTCTTGGACCGCGGCCGTCGCGAAGCCGTCCTCGGCGTGCAACAGGGCGTCGCGGGGAAGGGAGACCCGGCTGAACCGGGTCCACTGGTCGTCGGCGCTGCGCCAGTAGCCATGTGGCCAGCTGTCGACCCAGAGCGTGCCGTCGACCGCGACTGCGTCGTCGATGTCGGAGAAGGGGCGTTCCGGCGCGGGGAGGGAGTCCCAGGTCGAACCGCCGTCGCGAGTGACGGCCATGCCGTAACTGGCACACGAGCGACCGTCGCCGCCCCAGCCGTGACCGCCTTCGTCGCACACCCACACGGCGGCCCGGTCGTCCGCGGCCGTCGCTTCGAGGTCGTAGCCCTGCCCCACGGGGAAACTTGGAGACCAGGGGCCCTCGCCCGTCCATGACGCGACTCGCAGGTCGACGGCGGGGCCGTACCCAGTCTGGTCGTCGGTCAGGGGGTCGTTCACGAAGCCGTAGGCATGGCCTCCGGCCGCGGTGAGCGGCCGTCCTCCTGGGGGCTGCGGAAGGAAGTGCTCGGTCGCGGACCCGGGCCGGAGGACCAGCACGTGCCCGTCGCTCGCCGGAGCGACGACGTCGCCGTCCATGACATCGGTGTCTCGTCCTGGCCGGAACGGCGCGGCCCTGCCGCCACGGACCAGCACGGAGGTCACGCCCGACACGACGAAACCGTCCGCTCCGGGGACCACCACAGGCTGCTCGGCGTACGTGGAAACGATCCCGTCGGGCAGCCTGCCCGACCGGATCACTCCGTCCGGCGCCTCCCACCAGAAGGCGCGCCGCACCAACTGCCGCGAGTCGCCGTACCGTCGCGTGTCGACCCACACGGTCAACCGGGTGCCGTCCCGCAGCAGCCCGTAGGAATCCAGAACTCCCAACGCCCGGATCTCCTCGGGCGTCTGGCTCCCCGATGCGGTCACCAACAGGTCGGCCGTCACCGGGTCTCCACCCTCGGATGCGCCCGCGCTCGGAGCAGGCGCGGAGGTGGACGCAGTGGGTGAAGGCTCGGTGGTCGGCCCGGATTCTCCGAGGTCGCAACCCGCAGCCAGCAGGGCAACTGCCGCGCCGGCGGCGCACCAGGCGCAGGGCCTTCCGGTGTGGGTTCTGAACCGCATGAACACCCCCCACCAGACTGGCCGCCACGCAGCTGGGACACACAGAGCCTAGGCCGCTGCCGTCGGCGTGATGGCCACTTCGAGTGAATCCGCCCAGGTGTCGCTGCTCGACGGAAACACGCGCATCCGGATCAGGACACCGGCGACACATCAACCGCCGGCGCCCCCACTGGCGTCCGGCTGAGGATGAGGACCGCCCGGTCGTCGTCGCCGCTCTCGACCTGAGCGACGATCCGGCGCGCCGCGCCCCCGAACCCGTGGCCGATGGCGTCGCGTGCGACACGCTGCAGCCACGCGATGCCGTCGTCGAGGTGGCTGCCGCGCGCCTCCACGACGCCGTCGGTGTAGAACAGCAGCGCCTCGCCCGGGAGCAGCAGGCCCTCGCTGACGTGCAGCTCGGGCGCGCGGAGCACGCCGAGGGCGGTGCCGCGGGCGTTGTCGATGACCCACTCCTGCGAAGGCAGGTCCCAGTGCAGCGCCGGCGGGTGGCCGCCGCTGGTGACCTGGTAGCTGCCTTCCTCGAGGTCGACCAGCAGGTGCACCGCGGTCGCGAACGCCTCGTCGTCGCCCTGCCGGATGAGGAAGTCGTTGGCCGCACGGAACAGCTCCCGTGGCGGCAGCGCGCCGATCAGCCCACCGAGGGCTCCCGCGAACTGAAGCGCAGCCGGTCCCGCACTGGTCCCCTTCCCGCAGACGTCGACGAGGATCAGCTCGAGCCGCTTCCGGTCCTCGCTCAGGTCGGCCACCAGGAAGTCCCCGGCGTACGTGACGCCTTGGGAGGCGATCATCGCGCTCTCGGAGGCCCACCCCTCGGGCAGCGGCGGGATCTTGCCCTGAGCCTGCAGTCTGTCCCGCAGGTCCACGAGAAACGCCTCGCTCAGCATCGCCGGCAAGCCACTTCGCTGCCGGCTGGCCACCACCAGGACGAGCAGTACGGCGATCACGAACGCCACCATCGCAGTCACGCGCGACGCGGTGATCGGTCCGTTGATCGCCAGGGCGGCCACCCCCGCGACGGCATTCACGGTGCCCACCACGACCAACGGCCGGAACCGGAGCAGCATCATGGCGATCAGCAACCAGATGAAGTATGCGGCGAGTGGCATCCACTCCGGAGCCGCGACCGAGACGACGAACGAGACGGCGATGATCGCGAGCATGAACAGGGCGACCTGCGCCTGGCTCTTCCGGGTCCCGCTCCGCCACGCGGCTACTCGCGCGTCCAGGTAGCCAGCCGTCCCCCGGTTACCCATCCGTCAAGACTATCTCTCAAGACGAGCCCGGCAGGCCTCTACGCGGATGTCTCCGCGGTCGGAAGGCTTCCCATTCGTTCAAGCCGGTGCCGGGCCCGCCGTGTCACGGTGAGGACATGACGCACAACCAGGTTCGACCCAAGCTCGTGCTGGCCGACGCCGACGCGGCGCTGCAGTTCTACGCGCGGGTCCTCGATGCCACGCAGGTCGCGCGGTACGACGTCGGAGGGTCGGTGGTCTTCGCCGAGATCGAGCTCTTCGGCACCCGCATCACCCTCAAGGATGCCGACGGCGCCGACCCTGCGCCGATCGGGCCGGGCCCGATCCTCGACGTCGTGCTCGAGGACCCCGATGCGGTCGCGCAGGCCATCCTCGAGGCCGGCGGTGCGAGCGTTTTCGAGATGTCCGAGCAGCCGTTCGGGGGCCGTTGGGGTCGGGTGCGAGACCCGTTCGGAGTCCAGTGGCTGCTGCACACCGAGACGACGATGAGCCCCGACGAGATCCAGGACGTCCTCGCGCGAGAGTGACGAGTCGGCACCAGCGAGAGGGCCCGACTCAGTGAGCAACCTCCGCGACCGGGCGTCCGCTCAGCCGGGCGGCCAGGTGGTCGCAGTTCGCGATGAACCGGTCGACGTCCTCGTCGGTGTGCTGGACCGACATCAGCCACTGCTCGACCTTGCCCCACGGCGGCAGGAACGCGCCGCGGTTGTGCTGCACCAGCCAGTGCGCCTGGCCGTAGCGCCCGTCGAGCTTGAGGAAGTCGCGGAAGTTGCGGGTCGGGTCGGGCAGGAACGAGACGCAGCCCTTGGCGCCGGCGGTCACGATGTGCCAGGGCAGCTGGTGCCGGTCGATCACGTCCTGCAGGCCGAGGGTCATCCGGTCGCGCAGCCGGTCGAGATGGGCGTACGCCGCGGGGGTGAGCACCTCGGTCAGCATCGCCCTGGCCGAGGCCATCCCGAGCGGGTTGCCGTTGAAGGTGCCGACCTGTTCGTACCTGCCGTCGGCGATCATCGACATGACTTCCTCGACGCCGCCGATCGCTGCCGTCGAGATGCCGCCGCCCATCGCCTTGGCCAGACACACCAGGTCGGGTGTGACGCCGTACATCCGGGTGACGCCGCCGGGGCCGGTGGTGAGCCCGGTCTTCACCTCGTCGAAGGTGAGCAGCGCGCCGTGCTTGTGCAGCAGGTCCTTGAGCCCGGCGAGGTAGCCGGCGTCGGGGTGGATGATGCCGGCGTTCATCATCACCGGTTCGAGGATCATGCCGGCGACCTCGTCGGGATGCTCGACCAGCGCCCGCTCGACGGCGGCCAGGTCGTTGAACGGGACGATCGTGACCAGGTCCATGATCGCGTTCGGGATGCCGCTGTTGTCGGGCACGTTGTGCGGCCGGTCGGGCGGGCCGATGTCGTCGTCGGCCTCGGGGAGCACCGAGACGACGACCGAGTCGTGGTGGCCGTGGTAGCAGCCCTCGACCTTGAGGATCCGGTCCCGGCCCGTCGCCGCGCGCATCAGGTGGACGGCGTCCATGGTGGCCTCGGTGCCGGAGTTGCCGAACCGCCACAGCGGCTGGTCGAACCGCTCGGCGAGGTTGTCGGCCACGACGATCGCGTCCTCGGTCGGCTGCGCGAAGTGCGTGCCGCGGGTGACCCGCTCCTGGACCGCCGCGACGATCGCGGGGTGCGCGTGGCCGGCCAGGGACACGCCGTACCCGCCGTGGAAGTCGGAGTACTCGAAGCCGTCGACGTCGTAGATCTTCGAGCCCCGGCCGTGGCTGATCCACACGGCCTGGGGCTCGGCGATCTGCCAGTTGGAGGTGGCAGCGCCGGCCAGGTGGCCGGCGCGGTCGCGGAACGCGCGGCTCTCCGGCTGGCGGGCCACGAAGGCGTCGGTCTCCTCCGCGATGGCGGCGTCGAGCTGGTCGGAGAGCAGGGTTGCGGTGCCGGTCATCCGGGCTCCTCAAGTCATTGACTGATTGTTCAGTTTATGCGAGCGTGGCAACAGGGAACAAGGATCCGGCCCGGGCGAGGCGAGATGACGTGACAGCCGAACCACAGTCTCGGAGGGGCATTGCGCGCCGCCCCCGACCCACCGTTGGCGAGGCGCGATCGGCGCGGCTGTTGACGTACACGCCTCGGCCGACCATGGGGGGCTTGGCATGAACTTCGACCCGACAGATCCGGCGCTGCGTCGCCGGGCACCCAGGCCGCAGCTCGCTCGCCGGGACGTGCTGAGGGGAGGCCTGTGGATCAGCCTGGGGTTGGGGGCAGCACCGCTTCTCGCTGCCTGTGGAGGCGACGACCCCCAGCCACAGAACGGCGCCGCCCCGTACCCGTTGGCTCGTCCGGACAGCCCGGTGACGTTGCCGATCAAGGACAGCAACCCACCCATCGATGACGGGCTCGACCCCGAGAGGGGTGACGCCTTCAAGATCCTGAACTACGACGCGTACATGGCGCCGGGCGTCATGAAGGCCTTCGGTGAACAGCACGACGTCGAGGTCCAGGTGACGCCGTACAGCAACTACGACGAGATGCTGGCGAAGATCCGCGCGTCGGGCGAGTCGTTCGACCTCGTCTTCCCCGGTCCCAGCGTGTTGAGCAAGATGGTGTACGCCGAGCTGCTCCAACCGCTCAACCACTCGTACGTGCCCAACCTCACCAACCTCTGGCCGTCGTACCAGGACCCCTGGTACGACCAACAGGCGCGGTACACCGTGCCCTACACGATCTACGGCACGGGTGTGTTCTATCGCGCGGACCGGGTGTCGAGCGTCCCGGAGAACGGGTACGACCTGATGTGGGACGAGCAGTACTCGGGCAAGGTCTACCTGCTCGACGACCTCGGGGAAGCGATCGGAATGTCGCTGCTGCGCAACCAGATCACCACAGACATCAACACGAGCGACCCTGACTACGTCCAGGCGGCCACCGACTCGCTGATCGAGCTCATCGACCTGGTCAAGATCAAGGCGAACGTCAACGCCTTCACCGAAGTCCCCGAGGGCACCGCCACGATCCACCAGGCGTGGTCGGGCGACCCGATTGCCGGTCAGTACTACCTGCCCAAGGGTGAGACCACCGACGTCCTGGCGTACTGGCGGCCTGATGACCCCGCGGAGCGCGTCATCGGAAGCGACAACATCGGGATCCCCAAGAGTGCGACCAAGCCCGTGCTCGCACACCTGATGATCAACGACCTCCTCGACAACGACATCGGCCTGCGCAACTTCGGGTGGAACGGCTACCAGCCGCCGCTGACGAAGCTGTCAGCCCGGTACCTGATCGACCAGGGCTACATCCCGGAGAACCTGAGGAACGCCGTGGTGCTGCCCGAGGACTTCGACACCGGGCTCACGTTCTACGAGGTCGACCCGAGCACCGAGGCGTTGTGGCGTCAGTCCTGGTCCGAGTTCAAGGCCGGTGGCTGAACCGGCCTCCGGCCATGACCGCGTAACGCGGCGGTTGTGGCCAGCCCTCGCACTCCCGGGGACCCTGTGGCTCGTCGCTCTGTTCCTGGTCCCGATCTACGCCGTCATGGCGGTCGCCTTCAGTGGCACCATCAACCTCTTCGGCGAGCCGATCCCCGCTTGGAACCCCCTCGACTGGCAGTTCGCCACGTTCAACCAGGTCGTCTCGGACTCGATCTCGGGCTCCTTCCGGGCGGTGTGGATCCGCACCGCGACCTACACGCTCTGCGCGCTGGTGATCTGTGTCGGCGTCGGCTACCCCGTGGCGTACTACACGGCCCGGCTTGCCGGAAAGAGGCGCGGCCTGGTGCTGGCCCTGATCCTCGCGCCCTGGTGGATCAACTACATCACCCGCATGCTCGCCTGGGTGAACCTGCTGCAGGACGACGGTTACGTGAACAGGCTGCTCGGGATCTTCGGTGTCGCGCCGGTCTCCTGGTTGGCCGGCAACCCGGTCACCGTCGTGATCGCGCTCGCCTACGGCTACCTGCCGTTCTTCATCATCCCGTTGTTCGCCTCGCTGGACCGGATCGACCAACGGCTGCTGGAGGCGTCGCGCGACCTCGGCGTGGGCTCGGTCCGCACCTTCCTGCACGTGACCCTGCCACTGTCGAAGATGGGGTTGATCTCGGCACTGGTCATCACCGCGCTTCCCCTGGCCGGTGACTACTACACCAACGCGATCGTGTCGGGTTCGCCGAACACCACGATGATCGGGAACCAGATCGAACTCTTCCTGCTGCAGGGCCCGCTGAAGAACCTCGGCGCCTCCCTGGTGCTGCTGCTCTCGGCGGTCCTGATGTTCTTCATGGCCTACTACCTCGTCCTGACCCAGCGCGCGAGCAGGGATGCCCGATGACGACGACAGCGGCCACCACCCGGAGCGCGGACGGCGAGCGGGCGCGCGGCAGGGCGTGGGTGCCTCCGTGGCGCAATCCCTGGCGGCGTCCCTACGTGCTCGCCACGATCACGTGGCTGTACATCCTGTGGTCGCTGCTCCCCGTCCTGATCGCGGTGCAGTTCTCCTTCAACGACGGCCGGTCGCGCAGCACCTGGCAGGGCTTCTCCACGCAGTGGTACTGCTGCGCCGAGGGGTCGGTCGGCGAAGACCCCAGCCTGCTCCTGGCGCTGCAGAACAGCCTGGTCCTCGGTGGGGCGACGGTCCTGGTGGCCACGCCGCTCGGCGTGATGCTCGCGATGGGGCTCACGCGATGGCGTTCGCGGAGCAGCAAGGTGGCGAACGGCATCGCCCTGGTCCCACTGGTCACGCCGGAGCTGGTGATCGGCTCGGCGCTCTACCTGGTGATGGTCAACCTCTACCAGTTCGTCCCGCTGGGGCTGCCGGCCATGCTGTTGGGCCACGTCACGTTCTCGGTCTCGTACGTGCTCGTGGTCGTGCGGTCGAGGCTGCTGGCCATCGGCGGGGACTTCGAGGAGGCGGGCCAGGACCTCGGCGCGAGCCCTCTTCAGGCCATCCGCACGGTCCTGATCCCGCTTCTGATGCCGTCAATCTTCGCGTCGGCGATGCTGGTGTTCGCCACGTCGCTCGACGACTTCGTGGTCAGCCAGTTCCTGTTCGGCGACGCGTCGAACGTCACCGTTCCGATCAAGCTGTACAACGCCGTCCGCTCGGCCCCGACTCCGGCCCTCAACGCCCTGGCCACGCTGCTGCTCGTGGCGTCGTTTGTCTCCCTGATCCTCGCGTTCCTCGGCCTGCGGGCGCGGCGGCGGGGTGGGCGGTCCCCGCTCGAGGACCTCGCCGACTACGGCTGATCGTCACCGACGGCGGTTCAGCCGTCCGTGGCAAGCGCGGCCGGCGCCCGATCGGCCGACGCCAGCACCCGGAGTGACTGCGGCGGTAGGTGGACGGTGACCGGCTGCCCGGTGGCCAGGCTCTCGCGTCGCGCGTTGTTCGTGACCAGCGACTGCAGCACCCCACCGTGGGGGAGTCGGACCATCAACTGGGTCGTCGATCCCAGGAAGACGGCGCCGTCGACCATGC
Source organism: uncultured Actinomycetota bacterium (assembly GCA_963788445.1). Taxonomy (GTDB): domain Bacteria; phylum Actinomycetota; class Actinomycetes; order Propionibacteriales; family Nocardioidaceae; genus Nocardioides. Next base: position 54,899 of record CAWBGN010000013.1, on the reverse strand, counting down.
CCGGCAGTCGGTTGGTCGCCGGTGAGGCCGGGCTCCTGCACCTCGACGCACTCCGGGCGGATCACTGCCCGGCGCGCCGTCGAGTCGTCGCCGACGGGAGGCTGCGCCTCGAGGGTGAACTCGCCGTACCGAACCGTGCGGGTCGCCCCGCTGCCCGGGAGGCACTCGACGTCCAACAGGTTGGCGACGCCGAGGAAGTCCGCGACGAACTCGGTCAGCGGCTCCTGGTACACCTCCTGCGGGGTCCCGAGCTGGACGACCCGGCCACCGTTCATGACGGCGAGCCGGTCCGACATCTCGAGGGCCTCCTCCTGGTCGTGGGTGACGAAGACGAAGGTGATGCCCACCTCGCGCTGCAGCGATGCCAGCTCCGCCCGCAGCGAGTGACGGAGCTTCGCATCGAGCGCGCCCAGCGGCTCATCCAGGAGCAGCACCGACGGCTCGAGGACCAGGGCCCGGGCCAGGGCGACGCGCTGCTGCTGTCCCCCCGACATCTGGTGGGGGCGACGCCGGGCGAGCTCGGTGAGCCGGACCAGCTCGAGCGCCTTGGCGACGCGAGCCTCGCGGGTCCGCTTGTCGAGGTCCTTGCGCCACCGCAGGCCGTACGCGACGTTCTTCTGGACGTCGAGGTGCGGAAAGAGCGCGTAGCTCTGGAAGACCGTGTTGACGGGGCGCTTGTGAGGAGGGCTCTGCGCGACGTCGACCCCGTCGAGGAGGATCTGGCCGTCGGTCGGCTGCTCGAACCCGCCCAGCATCCGCAGCGTCGTGGTCTTGCCGCAGCCCGACGGGCCGAGGAGGGTGAAGAACTCACCTGGCTCGATCTCGAGGTCGATGCCGTCGACGGCGGTGACTCCGTCGAACTCCTTGCGGAGACCGACGATCGAGATCGCCCCACCGGCCTGGTGGGATCCAGCGTCGCCTCGGGGCATGCGCCGCAGTCTAGACAGCGAGGGCGCTGTTTGACAGGCCATGACTGAACCGTCAGTTAGTCGCTCTGGGTACGCGTGCGAGACCGAGCCGGCCGGCTCACTCGTGGCGAGTTGGGCACCAGCGGTCTCGACGTGTTCGCGGGCGAGGCGTAATCTGGGCTGAACCACCGTTCAATCGAAAGGCGAGAGCCCATGCTCGTCACCGGAAACGTCCCTCCCGCACCCGTCGACACCGACCAGATGCTCCGTGCTCTGGCGCCGTTCGGCTCCAGCCGGATGCTGCCGCGCGGCTCGTACCTCGACGATTCCGTGCTGGCCTGGGAGCGCGAGCACTTCTTCGGTGGGTGGCAGTGCGTGGGACGCGGCAGCGACATCGCCCCGGCCGGGATGAGCGCCGAGTCGGTCGGTGACTACGGCGTGCTGCTCACCCGCGACAAGGAGGGCGTGCTCCGCGGCTTCGAGAACGCCTGCCGGCACCGCGGGCACGAGCTGCTGCCGTGCGGCGTCTCCTCGCAGGTCCGCGCGATCGTCTGCCCGTACCACGCCTGGAGCTACCGCTTCGACGGCAGCCTGATCGGACGCTCCCGGTCACAAGGGAGTGGACCTCGACAAGTCGCAGTTCAGCCTGAAGCCGGTCGAGGTGCGCGAGTGGCACGGCTGGGTCTTCGTGAACCGGACCGGCCGCGGCATGGCGTTCGAGGACCACATCGGCGAGCTCGAGGACGTCGTGGCGCGGTACGGCGCGGACGACCTCGTCACCCCGGTCTCCCACGAGTACGACGTGGCGGCGAACTGGAAGGTGATCATCGAGAACTACCAGGAGTGCTACCACTGCGCGATGATCCACCCCGAGCTCTGCGCGGTCAGTCCGCCGGAGAGCGGCGAGAACATCGAGAAGGACGGCAACTGGGTCGGCGGCTGGATGGACCTCCGGGACACCGCGCAGACCATGTCGCTCGACGGGACCAGCGGCGGTACGGCCATCGCCAAGCTCGACGAGCACGAGAAGCGCACCGTCATGTACGTCGCGGTGCTGCCGAACCTGCTGATCAGCCTGCACCCCGACTACATCATGAGCCACCTGCTGACCCCGATCGCCCCGGACCGGACCCGGATCCGCTGCTCGTGGGCATTCCCCGCCGACGTGGCGAACGCCGAGGGCTTCGACCCGGCGTACGCCGTGGACTTCTGGGACATCACGAACAAGCAGGACTGGGCCGCCTGCGAGTCGGTGCAGCGCGGCATGAACGCCCCCAACTTCGAGCCCGGCCCGCTCGCTCCGGTCGAGGACGGCGTCTACCACTTCGTGCTCCTACGTCGCGAAGGCCTACCAGGGGTCCACTCCACAGGAGTCGTAACCGCTGGCAGGGTGTGTCCATGGCCTACTACCTCAGCGTCGGCGACGTCCCGCCGAAGCGGCACACCCAGCACCGTGACCCCGACGGGCAGCTCTACCGCGAGGAGCTGATGGGCGAGGAGGGCTTCTCGTCCGACTCCTCGCTGCTCTACCACCGGGGCGTCCCGTCGGCCCTGGTCGACAGCCAGGTGTGGGACATCGGCGACCAGACCCGCACCCCGAACCACCCGCTCAAGCCGCGCCACCTCAAGCTGCACACGCTGTTCCCGGAGGGCACGACCGCCGACGCCGTCACCGGCCGCCGGATGATCCTGGGCAACAACGACGTCCGGATCAGTTATGTGGTCACCGGCGCAGCAGCTTCTGGCCCGTCGCCGTACTACCGCAACGCGATCGGCGACGAGTGCGTGTACGTCGAGTCGGGGAGCGGCACGGTCGAGACTGTCTTCGGGCTCGTGACCTACCGCACCGGCGACTACGTGATCATCCCGCGGGCCACCACGCATCGCTGGCTGCCGCACGAGTCCTGCCGGCTGTACCCGATCGAGGCGAACAGCCACATCCACCCACCGAAGCGGTACCTCTCGAGGTTCGGGCAGCTGCTCGAGCACGCGCCGTACTGCGAGCGCGACCTGCACCCGCCGGACGCGCCGTTCGTGGTCGAGGGCGAGGACGTCGAGGTGCTGGTCAAGCACCGCACGTCGGCCGGCATCGTCGGCACCCGGATGACCTACGCGACCCACCCGTTCGACGTGGTCGGCTGGGACGGCTGCCTCTACCCGTACACGTTCAACGTCGAGGACTTCGAGCCGATCACGGGGCGCGTGCACCAGCCGCCGCCGGTGCACCAGGTCTTCGAGGGCTGGAACTTCGTGGTCTGCAACTTCTGCCCGCGCAAGGTCGACTACCACCCGCTCGCGATCCCGGTGCCGTACTACCACTCGAACGTCGACAGCGACGAGGTCATGTTCTACGTCGGGGGCGACTACGAGGCGCGCAAGGGCTCGGGCATCAACATCGGCTCGATCTCGCTGCACCCGGGCGGCCATGCCCACGGTCCGCAGCCGTCCGCGATCGAGGCGTCGCTGGGCGCGGAGTACTTCGAGGAGCTCGCCGTCATGGTCGACACGTTCGCCCCGCTCGACCTGGGCGAGGGCGGGCTCGCCGCCGAGGACCCGGCGTACGCCTGGACCTGGGCGGGCCGCGGCGCCCCGGACTCTGGTGACGAGGGCGACGGCGGCCCGGCGGTGTTCAGCAACTCCTGAGGCCGACGTGCCGTGCGGTGAGGTGCGAGGAGGCGCCGCGACGGCCTTCCGCAACCGCACCGATGCAGGCCACAACCACGGTGGTCACCGCCCGCGAATCTTCCGGGGTTTCGAGGCTCAGGCGCGCAGCGCGCCTTCGCACCTCAACCACCGGGGTAGGCACGGGGCCCGAAGTCGGGTGATGACGGCGACGGTGACCGGCGGTTCTATTCGTACTCGTGAATGCGCCGAGCCGCCGGGTGAGCCGGGACAACGCCCTCGCGGGGGCGTCCTTCACGCTCGGCGGCTCGCTGTTCGCGGCGGGTGCGTTCCTCGCGCAGAACGGCGCGGAGCTGACCACCGTGAGCATCACCTACCTGGTCGGTGGGGTCTTCTTCAGTCTCGGCGGGTGGTTGTCGATCGTGATCACGGAGGCGCCGACCCGCGGGCGACGGAGCGCGGTGGTGCTGTTCGTCGGGACTCTGTTCTTCGCGGTCAGCCTGGTCGCCGCCTTCGCCGAGGGGTTGACTCCGCGCCAGTCCAACGGCTGGATCTGGTTCCCGGACATGACCGGCTGCGTGTGCTTCCTCGCCTCGGGGCACCTGGCGATGCTCGACGTCGGCGGAGGCCGGGTCGTCGTACGGCCGCGTGACGTTGACTGGTGGATCGTCGCGGTCAACCAGCTGGGATCGGTGCTCTTCATCCTGGCCGGCCTCGCCTCGTTCGTCCGTCCGGCCACCTCTGAGGCGATCAACGTCGGCCTGGTCAACTGGGGAACCTTCGCCGGGGCGCTTTGCTTCGCGGTCGCGGGGGTCATCCAATTCGGGGGAGGTCTGCGCGCCGTGCGTCGTGCTCCGATCGGAAGATGACCGGCAACCAGTTGACCGACGCCCAGGCCGAAGCCCTGTTCGGCAACCGCTTCCTCACCGAGGCGGCCCCGTCGACCTCGTTCCCCGACAGCGGGATGCACCCCACGGACGCAATGCGGCTGGTGGACGAGGACCTCGCCATCGAAGGCGACCCGATGCGCAACCTGGCCACCTTCGTGACCACCTGGATGGAACCCGAGGCGCAGCGGATCATCGCGGAGAACCTGCACCGCAACTTCATCGATCACGCGGAGTACCCGATCTCCGCCGAGATCGAGCAGCGATGCGTGCGGATGCTGGCCGACCTCTTCCACGCGCCGGGTGAGACGACCGGGTGCCGCACCCAGGGCTCCTCGGAGGCGATCATGCTCGGGGCGCTCTCGCTGAAGTGGAAGTGGAAGGAGCGCCGGAAGGCCGCGAACCGTTCGGCCGACAGGCCCAATCTCGTGTTCGGCGGCGACGTCCACGTGGTGTGGGAGAAGTTCTGCCGGTACTTCGACGTCGAGCCCCGGATCGTGCCGCTCGAGGAGAACAAGTACACGATCGGGCCCGACGACGTGGCGCCGCACCTCGACGAGAACACGATCGGCGTGGCGGCCGTCCTCGGGACCACCTTCACCGGCCACATGGACGACATCGTCGGGATCAACCAGCTGCTCCTCGACGTCAAGCGCGAGCGGGAGCTGGACATCCCGCTGCACGTGGACGGCGCGAGCGGCGGCTTCGTCTGGCCGTTCCTCTACCCCGATTCCGAGTGGGACTTCCGGCTCGAGCAGGTGCGGTCGATCAACGTCTCCGGCCACAAGTACGGCCTCGTCTACCCCGGGATCGGCTGGCTGGTGTTCCGCGAGCAGTCCGACCTGGCCGAGGACCTGGTCTTCTACGAGAACTACCTCGGGAAGACCGACGCCACCTTCACCCTGAACTTCTCGACCGGCGCCGCGATGGTGCTCGCCCAGTACTACAACTTCATCCGCCTCGGGCGTCAGGGCTACGCCTACGTGATGCGGCAGATGCAGGAGAACGCCCAGGCCCTGGCCGCCAACCTGCGCAACAGCGGCCGGTTCGAGGTGATCGGCGACGACCTCGAGCAGCTCCCGCTGGTCGCGTTCCGGCTCTCGGGTGACCACGGGTCGTACGACGAGTCCGACATCGCCTGGCAGCTCTCGGCCGAGCGGGGCTGGATGGTGCCGGCGTACACCCTGCCGCCGAACGCCCAGAAGGTGAAGATCCTCCGGGCACTGGTCAAGGAGACGATGAGCCGCGAGCAGGTCGAGCGGCTGACCCGGGACATCGCCGACGCCTGCGGCACGCTCGACCAGAAGGGTGGCACCGCCGAGGCGGAGCGCCAACAGGTCAAGATGGGGACGGGATACTGAGAGCTGGGCGACCCCCGGCTTCGTTGCCGCCGCCTTGGGTACCGCGCGAGGATGGGACGCATGAGCAGGCGGGCACCACGCAACGACATCGACGAGTCCGACCTCGAGGTCAGGCCGGAGGCGCACTCCGCCGCGGGCGTCAAGGCCGTAGCCGTCTCGATGAAGAGGTCCGTGGAGCAGATGGGCGTCGGCCGCACCGCCCGCACCCTGCTCAAGCTGAACCAGACCGACGGCTTCGACTGCCAGGGCTGCGCCTGGCCGGACCCCGCCCCCGGCGAGCGTGCGCATGCGGAGTTCTGCGAGAACGGCGCCAAGGCAGTGACCGAGGAGGCGACCCGGCGGAAGATCGGGCGTGAGTTCTTCGCGGCCCACCCGATCGAGGAGCTGCGGGAGAAGAGCGACTACTGGCTCGGCCAGCAGGGTCGGCTGACCGAGCCGATGGTGCTCCGGCGCGAGGCGACCCACTACGAGCCGATCGGGTGGGACGAGGTCTTCGCGATGATCGCGCTGCACCTGCGCGGCCTGACCTCGCCGGACGAGGCGATCTTCTACACCTCGGGCAAGACCTCCAACGAGGCCGCATTCGCCTACCAGCTGTTCGTCCGCGCATTCGGCACCAACAACCTGCCCGACTGCTCGAACATGTGCCACGAGTCGACCTCGGTCGCGCTCGCCGAGGCGATCGGCATCGGCAAGGGATCGGTGAGCCTCGAGGACGTTCACCGTGCCGAGCTGATCGTGATCGCCGGCCAGAACCCGGGAACCAACCACCCGCGCATGCTCACTGCGCTGGAGAAGGCCAAGCGGAACGGCGCGAAGATCCTTGCGATCAACCCGCTGCGCGAGGCCGGGCTGGTGCGGTTCAAGAACCCCCAGAAGGTCCGCGGCCTCGTCGGCCACGGCACCGGGCTGGCCGACCTGTTCCTCCCGGTCCGCGTCAACGGCGACCTCGCGCTCTTCCAGGCGATCGGTGCGCTGCTGCTGGAGTGGGGCTGCGTGGACAAGGAGTTCGTCGCGGAGTACACCACCGGCTTCGACGAGTGGGCCGAGCACGCCCGCGCCCTCGACTGGGACGCCGTCCACCGCGCGACCGGCCTCGAGCGCTCGCTGATCGAGGAGGCGGCGGGGATGTTCCGCGACTCCGCGGCGACCGTCACCTGCTGGGCGATGGGGATCACCCAGCACCGCAACGCCGTCGCGACCGTCAAGGAGTTCGTGAACGTCGCCCTGCTCCAGGGCAACATCGGCAAGCCGGGTGCGGGACTGTGCCCGGTCCGCGGCCACTCCAACGTGCAGGGCGACCGCACGATGGGCATCTGGGAGAAGCCGCCGGAGCGCTTCCTGGACTCGCTGCGCGACACCTTCGGCTTCGAGCCGCCGCGCGAGCACGGCTACGACACCGTGGCCGCGATCCAGGCCCTGCGCGACGGGAAGGCCCACGTCTTCCTCGGCATGGGTGGCAACTTCGTCTCCGCGGCGCCGGACACGGAGGTGACCGAGGCCGCCCTGCGCAACGCCCGGCTGACCGTCCACGTCTCCACCAAGCTCAACCGCTCGCACGTGGTGACCGGCACCGAGGCCCTGATCCTCCCCGCCCTCGGCCGTTCCGAGAAGGACCGGACCGGTGGCCGCGACCAGCGGGTCACCGTCGAGGACTCCATGTCCGCGGTGCACGCCTCGCGCGGCCCGCTCGAGCCGGCATCGCCACATCTGAAGTCCGAGGTCGACATCGTCTGCTCGGTCGCGGAGGCGACCATCGGCGACCGGTACGGCATCCCGTGGTCGGCGTTCCGCGACGACTACTCCGAGATCCGGCACCGGATCGCCCGGGTGGTGCCCGGCTGCGCGTCGTACGACGAGAAGGTCAGCCAGCCCGGCGGGTTCGTGCTCCCGCACCCGCCGCGGGACTCGCGGACGTTCCCGACGAAGGAGGGCAAGGCGGTCTTCACCACCAGCCCCACCGACGTGCTGCACGTGCCGGAAGGCCGGCTGCTCCTGCAGACCCTCCGGTCCCATGACCAGTTCAACACCACGATCTACGGGCTCGACGACCGCTACCGCGGCGTGAAGGGCGGCCGCCGCGTCGTCTTCGTGCACCCGGAGGACATCACCGCCCTCGGTCTGGCCGACGGGAGCATGGTCGATCTGGTCAGCGAGTGGAGCGACGGCTCGGAACGCACCGCCCCGAACTTCCGGGTGGTGCCGTACGAACAGCCCCGCGGCTGCGCGGCGGCGTACTACCCGGAGACCAACCCGCTGGTCCCGCTCGACTCCACGGCGATCGGCAGCAACTGCCCCGACGTCGAAGTCGGTCATCGTCCGGCTCGAGCCGCCGGGCGGCGGCCAGGGCGTCACCAGCGACTCGGGGACGCTCGCCGAGGGTGGTGGCGGCAAGCGCACCGTCGAGCCGGAGCAGCTGAGCTGAGGCGCCATGACCAACCCCGAGCGCGACCCGGCCGAGATCGTCTGCACCCCCGGAGCCGAGCGCGGCGTTGAGGTGATGGTCCCGCGTGAGGTGCCGCTCGGTGGTCCGCGGGCGATGCACGTACGCCGTACCCTGCCGCAGCGCGAGCGGTCGCTGATCGGTGCGTGGTGCTTCCTCGACCACTACGGGCCCGACGACGTGGTCGACTCCGGCGGCATGTCCGTGGCGCCTCACCCGCACACCGGGCTGCAGACGGTGAGCTGGCTGTTCACCGGCGAGGTGGAGCACCGCGACAGTGCCGGGAACCATGCGATGGTGCGCCCGGGCGAGCTCAACCTGATGACGGCCGGCCGCGGGATCAGCCACTCCGAGGTGTCACCGCCGGCGACGACGAGCCTGCACGGCTGTCAGCTGTGGGTGGCCCTGCCGGAAGGTGCGCGCCACATCGACCCGGGCTTCGAGCACTACGCGCCGGACTCGGTGACCGGCGACGGCTGGGCGGCACGGGTGTTCCTCGGCTCGCTGCTCGGCCAGAACTCGCCGGTCACGACGCACAGCCCGCTGCTCGGTGCGGAGATCCTGCTCGAGCCGCGGGCCGGGCTCGGCCTCGACGTGGACCCGGCGTACGAGCACGGCGTCCTGGTGGACACCGGGGTGGCCACGGTCGCCCGGCACGAGGTCAAGCAGAACGAGCTCGCGTACGTCCCGCCGGGGTCGGGCACCCTGTCCGTGACCGCCCACGACGAGCCGGTCCGCCTGCTCCTGCTCGGCGGGCCTCCGTTCGGCGAGTCGATCGTCATGTGGTGGAACTTCGTGGGTCGCTCCCACGACGAGATCGTGGCGTTCCGCGACGAGTGGCAGGCCCAGATCACCGCCGACGGGTCGGTGGTCGCGGACAGCCAGGACCTGGCCGCGGGCAGGTTCGGCGTCGTCGTGGACGACCACCTGCCGCCGATCCCGGCGCCGGAGATGCCGAGCGTCCGGCTGAAGGAGCGCCGCTGACTGAAGGCGTCGCTCGGTCGACGGTGGGTAGAACTGTCGGCGGGCTCTGACAGGATCTGGTCGTGCCCGGACCAGTGATCGGTGAGGACGGCGTCGCCCGCTGCCCCTGGGGCGCCGGCGACGCGGTGAACATGGCCTACCACGACACCGAGTGGGGGATGCCCGTCCGCGGCGAGGCGGCGTACCTCGAGCGGCTCACGCTCGAGGCCTTCCAGTCCGGCCTGTCCTGGCGGACGATCCTGAACAAGCGCGAGGCGTTCCGCGAGGTGTTCCACGGGTTCGACGCCGACGCGATCGCCGCCTTCGCGCCCGACGACGTGGAGCGGCTGATGGCCGAGCCCCGGATCGTGCGCAACCGGCTGAAGATCGAGGCCGCCGTCACCAATGCGCGAGCCACCGTGGCGCTGCGGGAGCGCGGGGGGCTGGAGGAGTTCATCGAGTCGTTCCGGCCTGAGCATCCGCCGGCGCCCGAGACGACCGAGCAGATGGTGGCGACGTCGCCGGAGTCGGTGGCCTTGTCGAAGGGTTTGAAGAAGCAGGGGTTCGCGTTCGTAGGCCCGACCACGATGTACGCCCTGATGGAGGCGATCGGCCTGGTCGACGACCATCTCGTGGGGTGCCACCGCCGCGGTGCCGGGCGCCTCTGACCCGCTCTTACCCCGAATTGGTGGTCCGGTCGGGGTCCGACGTGCCTACGGTCGAAGCAGGGGAGGTTCGACCATGACCAGACGCACCACGCGGACAGCAGCCCTGGGCCTGCTGTCCTTCCTGCTGGCCCTGACCGCCGGCGCCGTCCCGGCCAGTGGGCTTGCTGAAGCCTCGCCCACCCTTGCGTCCGTGCCAGGGAACCCCTGGACCTGGGGCGGCAACGGCTTCGGACAGCTCGGCACCGGCGGCACCGCGCCTCGGCTGACGCCCGCGCCGGTCAGCCTCACCGACGTCGTGGACCTCCATGGCGGGCGCGAGCACGTCGCGGCACTCCGCGGCAACGGGACCGTCTGGACCTGGGGCAGCAACAAGCAGGGACAGCTGGGCATCGGCACCACCGTGAACCGCAGCACGCCGGTCCAGGTGCCCGGGCTCGCCGGTGCGGTGGCCGTGGAGACCGGACACAACTACAGCATGGCGCTGCTCGGCGACGGGAGCGTGTGGACCTGGGGCATGAACACCGACGGCCAGTTGGGTGACGGCACCACAACGACCCGCCGCTCGCCGGTCCGGGTGGTCGGCATCACCGACGCCGTCGCCATCGCCGGCGGACGCAACATGAGTTTCGCCATCCGAGCGAACGGCACTGTCCTGGGCTGGGGTCGCAACGACGAGGGACAGGTCGGCGACGGAACCAGCACGCGCCGGTTGACCCCAGTGCGGGTCGGCACCCTGACCGGGGTCGTCGGGATAGCGGGAGGCCGTGACCACGGGCTGGCGTTGCGGAGCGACGGGTCGGTCTGGGCATGGGGCTCCAACAACTACGGCCAGCTGGGCGACGGGACCAAGACTGATCGGCGGAGCCCGGTCCCGGTCATGCCGAGCACCGGGACGCTGGTCGCCAGCGAGGTCATCGCCGGCGCGCACCACTCCTACGCCCTGCGTACGGACGGACAGGTGATGTCCTGGGGCCGCAACTACCGCGCCAACCTGGGCGACGGCACCACAACGGCGCGCACCCGGCCGGTCTTCGTCCGCAACGTCACCGGCGCCGTGTCGATCGGGGCGGGCCGCGACTTCGGCATGGCCGTGCTGTCCGACGGCCGGCTGCGGACCTGGGGCCACAACGCCTTCGGGCAGCTGGGCGACGGAACGATGACGAATCGCAACCAGGCGATCCTGGTGCCCGGTGTCACCGGCGCCGTCAAGGCGGGTGGCGGTGGAGCCGAGTACGCCGTGATCCTCGTCGGCTCCTGACCTGCTCGAACCGAGAGACAAGGCGCGACCCCTGGCCGAGGCGTGGGTACCGTTCACGCCATGGTGCGGGTGCATGCCTTTGCAGACGACGTCCTCGGAGAGCTCGACGCGGTGGGCCTCGTCGCGGAGATCCGGTCCGGCCGGGTGGCGGTCACCGAGGTGGTCGAGGCCGCCATCGCCCGGGCGGAGAAGGTCAACCCGGAGCTCAACGCGATTGCCTACCCCGCGTTCGAACGGGCGCGTGCGGAGGCCGCCAAGCCGCGTGGCGGCTTCTTCGCGGGGGTGCCCACGTTCGTCAAGGACAACGTGGACGTCGCCGGTATGCCGACGATGCAGGGCACCGACGCGTGGGAGGCCGAAGCCGCGGCCGGCGGACGGCGACTTCGCCCGGATGTTCCTGGCGACCGGTCTGCTGCCGCTCGGGAAGACCCAGCTCTCGGAGTTCGGGTTCAACGCGTCCGCAGAGCACCCGCGGCTCGGTCCGGTCCGCTGCCCGTGGGACCCCGAGCGCACCGCCGGTGCGTCCTCGGCCGGGTCGGCGGCGCTGGTCGCGGCCGGCGCCGTACCCCTCGCCCACGCCAACGACGGCGGCGGCTCGATCCGGATCCCGGCGGCGGTGAACGGGCTGGTCGGGCTCAAGCCGACCCGGGACCGGTTCGCGCAGGACAAGATGATGCGCGAGATGCCGGTGCGGATCGTCTCCGACGGCGTGGTGACGCGCTCGGTCCGCGACACCGCGGCGTTCTTCCGCGAGGCGGAGAAGGTCTACCGCAACCTGAAGCTGCCGCCGGTGGGCGACATCACCCGACCCGGCAGGGCCCGGCTCGACATCGCGATGGTGACCGAGGGCATCGGTCGGGAGGCTTCGCCCGAGGTCCTCGAACTGACCCTCAAGACCGCTGCGTTGCTGGAGGAGCTGGGCCACCGGGTGCACCACATCGCGCAGCCGCTGCCCGAGAGCCTGGCCGACGACTTCCTGCTCTACTGGTCGCTGCTGGCGCTGGCCATGGTGCGCAGCGGGCGGCGGACCTTCGGCCGCTCCTGGGACGCCGGGCAGCTGGACAACCTGACCCTCGGCCTGGCGAAACACTCCGTCCGCCGGCTGCACCGGCTGCCGCTCGCCATCGCACGGCTGAAGGCGAGCGGGCGGTGGTCGCGGTCGTTCTTCGCGAAGTACGACGTCGTACTGACCCCGACCGTCGCCACGGAGACCCCGAAGATCGGCCACCTCGCGCCGACGTCCGACTACGACACGATCATGGAGCGGCTGGTGGAATGGGTTGCCTTCACCCCGCTCCAGAACGCCACCGGCGACCCCGCCATCAGCCTCCCGCTCGCCACCACGGCGGCGGGCCTGCCGCACGGCATGATGTTCGGCGCGGGATCGGGTCGCGAGGCGACGCTGCTCGAGCTCGCGTACGAGCTCGAGGAGGCCCGGCCCTGGCCGCGCATCCATGACTGACCCGACCACCGCTGGTTGAGGAGGTTGCGCAGCAACCGTCTCGAAACCCGACCACCGCTGGTTGAGGAGGTTGCGCAGCAACCGTCTCGAAACCCGACCACCGCTGGTTGAGGAGGTTGCGCAGCAACCGTCTCGAAACCCGGTGAGGTACGCAGAGCCATGACCACGCTGGTCGGCGCCCTGCGCGGGTGCGGGGGTTTCGAGGCTCGCTTCGCTCGCACCTCAACCACCGGAGGTGTTCAGCGACGGACGACCAGGAGCGCCTGGTTGGACCGGGCGACCAACCCTCGGCGGTCGAAGATGTCGGCGGTCGCGACGCCTACCGAACCGGTTGACAGGGTCGTCTCGGCGTCGATCAGGATCCATTCACCCTCGGGTGGTCGGAGCACGTGGACCGTCAGCTCGGTGTTGAGGAAGGCCCACTCCCGTGGGTTCAGCACCGAGCTAGCCCCGGACGCCGAGTCCGCGCAGGCCAGTAACCGCTGAAGGGGCGAGATCGGCTCGTCCTGCACCAGATCGATCGTGCGCATCCAGACCACGCCGGGCCCGGGCTCGCCGACGGCCCCCTTGATCCAGCGCCACTCGACCGCGTCGAGGTAGCCACCGCCCCAGCCCGGCGGACGCTCGCGAGTGACACCGTCCTCGGGGGAGTGCGGTGGCGGCACCGGTGCCGGCACGGGCCCCTCTCCTGATGTCGGGAACAGCCACGCCGTGGCCGTCGCGACCCGGCGGCCGCGCGCCACGTCGTACAGCTCGGCGGCGGCCAGCTGGACCGTGCGCCCGGGGCGAACGATCTCGGCGTGGACGCTGAGTGGGCCGACCGGGACCGGGCCGAGGAGCTCCAGGGTGAATCGTCCGACCACCCCGTCGTTCAGACCCTCGATCGCGCGTGCCAGCAGAGCGGCTGGAGGTCCACCGTGCTGGCTGTCCGGCCCCCACGGCGAGGCCGTCGTGGGCAACGAATCGAAGGTCTCGCGCCCGGCGTCGGACCGGGTCGCCGGAGCGTAGAAACAGGCGTTCTCAGGCGATTTCTCGTTCATGCGAACCCCTGTGTATTCTTCTCGGTCGTTGCCCCTTTAGCTCAGTCGGTAGAGCGTCTCCATGGTAAGGAGAAGGTCTACGGTTCGATTCCGTAAAGGGGCTCTGGGTAGGGGTCCCGCTGCTGAGTGGTGGCGGGGCGCCCCGTCCCGGTGGCGGGGTAGCTCAGGTGGTTAGAGCACACGGCTCATAATCGTGGTGTCGCGGGTTCGAGTCCCGCCCCCGCTACTCAAAGTTTCGAGACGCACCGACAGAAGGACTTCCCGTGGCCAGCAAGAGCTCTGACGTTCGCCCCAAGATCACGCTCGCGTGCGTGGTCTGCAAGGAGCGCAACTACATCACCAAGAAGAACCGTCGCAACGACCCCGACCGCATGGAACTCGCGAAGTTCTGCCCGCGTTGCCGCAAGCACACCGCGCACCGCGAGACGCGCTGAGCGGTCCCATCGACACTGCCGCGAGGGCGGTCACCCCGGTCGGGGTGACCGCCCTCGCGCCATAATCACGCCCCGAGAGGCTGGAGCTCGGCCGCCTCAGGCTCGGCCGCGTGCTCCGTCGTACGCCGTGTCGGCAGGAGAGCGAGGACCGCCCCGGCCGCTACCCAGCAGCTCAGGACCAGCAGCGGCACGCCGGCGCCGGCACCGTCGAAGAAGGCCGTCGAACGCAGCGCGGTCCCGGTGGCCCCCGGCGGCAGCAGCTGACCCAGGGTCGACCAGCCGGACGGCAGCAGCTCCGGAGCCGAGGTCACGCCCGAGAGCGGGTTGCCGAGCAGCAGGACCGTCAGCGCCCCCAGGGGCAGGCCGGGCAGACCGATCGCCCGCCGCAGGCCGACCATGGCCAGGCCGATCGCCGCAATCCCGAGCGAGATCACACCCGCGTTGGCCCAGAAGCTGCCGTCCAGCGCGCCGAGCCAGCCCTGCAGGACCCCGGCGACCGCCAGACCGCCGCCGAGCGCGATGCCGAGGGTCGCGAGGATCGAGGCGAGACCGCCACGCACTCGCAGCGCCACGATCACGCCGGCCAGGATCCCTCCCAGCACGATCGGCAGGGAGCCGGAGTTGAACACGAGGCCCCGGGGGTCATCGGCCGGGAGCGCCACCACGTCGGTGGTCTGCACGGCGGGCTGCTCCGGATGCGCCGCTGCCATCTGGACCGACATCTGCTGGAGCAGCTGGGCGACGGCGGGGCTCCCGGCCGAGGCGGTCAGCACTTCGACCCCGGCCGTGCCCAGGACGAACGCTCCGGAGACCTCGCGGTTCTCGATGGCGGTGACCGCCTCCGCCCGGGAGTCGAACCGCTGGACGTCCAGCGCGTCCTCTCCCAGTGCGCTGGCGGTGGCGGTCTCGAAGCCCGCCACCGCGTCGGCCGGGCCGACCGCGGCCACGGGCAGGTTCCGCGGCTCGACCTCACTGGCGGGCCAGGCGAAGGCGGTAACGATCAGGGCGAGCAGGGCGGTCACGCCGAGCACCATGACGGTGACGTGGGACGCCGAGGCGGTGCTGGTGTGGGGGGTGTTGTTGGACATCTCTTCTCCTAAAACGAATGTTCGTTCGGTTTAAGAGAAGCGTGCCTCGGCGAGTGCCAGGTTGTCAAGAACGAATGTTCGTTTTATTGTTTCGGACATGCCCAAGGTCTCCGACGCCCACCGTGCCGCCCGCTACGAGCAGATCCTGGACGCGGCCATCCGCTGCGTCGGCCGGGAGGGCTTCCACCGCACGACGATGGCCCACGTGATCGCCGAGTCCGGGCTGTCCGCGGGCGCCGTCTACGGGTACTTCAAGGGCAAGGAGGACCTGATCAAGGCGATCGCCGGCCGCGCGCTCGGCGGCTTCGCCGAGCTGCTGCACGAGATCGCGGTCGGCCCGGGGCCGGTGACGCCGGCGACCGCGCTGCGGGCGATGCTCCAGCAGGTCGAGAAGCTGGCGGCCGACTCCGACGGCGCCTTCCCGAAGGTGGTGATGCATGCCTGGTCGGAGGCCGCGCGCAACCAGGAGGTGCTCGACATCGTCGGCGCGAACGTCGACCAGGTGCAGGCGGCCTGGGTGGAGGTGCTCGAGCGGGCCGACGCCGACGGCAACCTCCGGGGGCCCGGCGACCCTGCGGCGATGGCCCGGGTCCTGATCGGTCTGATGCCGGGGTTCGTCCTCCAGGGGTTGCTGCTCGGCAAGGTGGACGCAACGACGTACGCCGACGGGTTCGAGTCGCTCACGTCCCACTAATGTGGCACGCATGCCAGTCGACCAGTCACTCGTCGGGCGTTCGTTCCCCCCGACCGCGCCGTACGCCGTGTCCGACGACAACGTGCGTGCGTTCGTGACCGCGACCGGGGGTGAGTACTCCGGCGGCGCCGTACCCCCGACCTTCCCGATCGTGCTCGCGTTCGATGCGATGAACGCGTTCCTCGAGGCCGAGGCGATCGACCTGTTCCGCATCGTGCACGGCGAGCAGAAGTTCGCCTACGAGCGGCCGGTGATACCCGGCGACGTCCTGACCGCCACCCTCACCGTGGCCTCGCTCCGTCAGATCGCCGGCAACGACATCATCGGCACCACCAGCGAGATCACCGACGAGTCGGGTGCGCTGGTCCTCTCGACGTCCGCCACGCTCGTCCACCGGGGGGCCGACGCATGACGCTGGCGACGCAGACCTACACGATCACCCGCGCCGACCTCGTGGCGTACGCCGGGGCAAGCGGCGACCAGAACCCGATCCACCAGGACGAGCAGGTCGCGAGGAGTGTCGGGCTCCCGGGCGTGATCGCCCACGGGATGTACACGATGGCCCTGGCTGCCCGAGCCGTGTCGGAGTGGTTCCCGGAAGCCGAGGTGGTCAGCTTCGGCTGCAAGTTCACCAACCCGGTCGTCGTGCCCGCCGAGGGCGGAGTCGACGTCGAGGTGGCCGGCGAGGTCAAGGGCAGCGAGGACGGGTTGACGACGGTGGCGTTGACCGTCACCTGCGAGGGGACGAAGGTGCTCGGCATGCCCAAGGCTGTCCTGCGTGGTTGAGCTGCTCCGCTGGCACACCTCCCTCCGCGTCGGAGGACCCGCGAAGAAGTGGGTCGAGGCGCGCTCCGAGGCCGAGCTGATCGAGGCGGTGACCGCAGCAGACGACGCGGGTCAACCGCTGCTCGTCCTGGCTGGCGGTAGCAACCTCGTCGTCGCCGATGAGGGGTTTCCGGGCACCGTGGTGAAGGTCGCCACCGAGGGCTGGCGCTCCGACCATGATCCGGACGCCGGTGCGTCCTGCTCCGGCGTCACCGTCACGGTGGCCGCCGGCCAGAACTGGCAGACCCTGGTCGCCGGGGCCGTCGAGTACGGCTGGGTCGGCGTCGAGGCCTTGTCGGGGATTCCGGGCTCGGTCGGCGCCACGCCGATCCAGAACGTCGGTGCCTACGGGCAGGAGGTCTCGCAGACCATCGCGCGGGTGCGGGTGTGGGACCGCAAGCTGCGGGGCGTCCGCACGTTCGCCAACGCCGAGTGCGGGTTCGGCTACCGCACGAGTCGGTTCAAGGCCGACCCCGGCCGGCACGTCGTCCTCGACGTCACCTTCCAGTTCACCCAGGGCACGCTCGGCGCGCCGGTGCGCTACGCCGAGCTCGCGGCGCGGCTGGGCATCGAGCCAGGGCAGCGTGCCCCCCTCTGGGACGTTCACGTCGCGGTCCTCGCGCTGCGCCGGGGCAAGGGCATGGTCCTCGACATCGAAGACCATGACACGTGGAGCGCCGGGTCGTTCTTCACCAACCCGATCGTCCCCGCGGACCGGGTGCCGGAGGGCGCACCGGCCTGGCCCAACGCTGACGGCACCGTCAAGACCAGTGCCGCCTGGCTGATCGAACAGGCCGGGTTCGGCAAGGGCTACGGGCTGGACCGGGACGGTGCCCGGGTCGGCCTCTCCACCAAGCACACGCTCGCGCTCACCAACCGTGGCGACGCGACCACCGCCGAGTTGCTCGCGCTCGCCCGCGAGGTCCGGGACGGCGTCGAGGAGAAGTTCGGGATCCGGCTGGTCAACGAGCCCGTGCTCGTCGGCTGCGAGCTCTGACTCAGCTCGCGGGGGCGGCCAGCCAGGCGTCGATGTCGGCCAGGCACGCGCGTCTTGTGCTCGTCCGGCGCCCGTGACGCGCGGACCGACATCCGGGCCAGCTCCGCCAGCTGGTCGTCGGTGAGGTCGTGGGCGGCGCGCATCGTGGCGTACTGGCCGGCGAGCCGGGACCCGAACAGCAGCGGGTCGTCCGCTCCGAGCGCGATCGTCGCCCCGGCGGCCATCAGCTCCGGAAGCGGCACCGACGTCAGGTCGGAGTAGACGCCGAGCGCGACGTTCGACACCGGGCAGACCTCGAGCGCGACACCCGACGACGACGATCCGGTCGAGCAGCGCCGGGTCCTCGGCGGAGCGGACGCCGTGGCCGAGCCGGTCGGCGTGCAGGTAGTCGAGGCACAGCCGCGACGTGGTCGGGCCCGCGCAGCTCGCCGCCGTGCGGGACCAGCGCGAGACCGGCCCGCTCGGCGATCTCGAAGGCGCGCGCGAAGTCGGCGGTCGAGCCCCGCCGCTCGTCGTTGGACAGCCCGAACCCGACGACGCCGCGGCCGGCGTACTGGGCGGCCAGCCGGGCCAGGGTGCGCGCGTCGAGCGGGTGCCGGGTGCGGTTGGCCGCGATCACCACGGCCATGCCGAGGCCGGTCTCGCTGCGCGGCTCCGGTCCACGGCGTCCAGCACCAGGTCGGTGAAGGCGGTGATCCCGCCGAACCGGGCGGCGTACCCGCTGGGGTCGACCTGGATCTCCAGCCACCGGCCCGCCGTCGCGGACGTCGTCCTCGGCGGCCTCCCGCACCAGCCGGCGTACGTCGCTCCTCGGTGCGCAGGACGGACCGGGCCACGTCGTAGAGCCGCTGGAAGCGGAACCAGCCCTTCTCGTCCGCCGCCGACAGCTCGGGCGGCCACTCCGAGACGAGGGACTCGGGCAGCGAGATCCCGTCGCGTGCGGCGAGCTCGATCAGCGTCCCGTGCCGCATCGACCCCGTGAAGTGCAGGTGCAGGTGCGCCTTCGGCAGGCTCGCCAGGTCGCGCACCGACCGGGTCAGCTGAAGAGCTTCTGGAGTCGGGTGATCCCCTCGACCAGGTCGTCGTCGCCGAGGCGTAGGAGAGTCGGAGGTAGCCGGGGGACCCGAACGCCTCGCCCGGCACGACCGCCACCTCGGCCTCGTCGAGGATGTACTCGGCGAGCGCGGCGGACGAGTCGATGACCCGGCCGGCGTACTCCTTGCCGAGCAGCCCCTTCACCGACGGGTAGGCGTAGAACGCGCCGTGCGGGGTCGGGCAGACGACGCCGTCGATCTCGTTGAGCATCGACACGATGGTCTTCCGGCGCCGGTCGAACGCCGCCTTCATCACCTCGACCGCGGACAGGTCGCCGGAGACCGCGGCCAGCGCCGCGCGCTGAGCGACGTTGGAGACGTTGGACGTGGCGTGCGACTGCAGGTTGGTGGCGGCCTTGACCAGGTCCTTCGGGCCGATCATCCAGCCGACCCGCCAGCCGGTCATGGCGTAGGTCTTCGCGACGCCGTTGACGACGACGCAGTTGTCGGCGAGGAACGGGCAGAGCACCGGCAGCGAGCCGGTCTCGACGCCGTCGTAGACCAGGTGCTCGTAGATCTCGTCGGTGAGCACCCACAGCTCGTTGTCCTCGACCCACCGCCCGATCGCCCGGATCTCGTCGGCGGTGTAGACCGCGCCGGTCGGGTTCGACGGGGAGACGAACAGCAGCACCTTGGTCTTCTCGGTGCGGGCGGCCTCGAGCTGCTCGACGGTGACCTTGTAGTCCTGGGTCTCGTCGGCCAGCACCTCGACGGTGACGCCGCCGGCGAGCTGGATCGACTCGGGGTACGTCGTCCAGTACGGCGCGGGGACGATCACCTCGTCGCCCGGGTCGAGCATCGCGGCGAACGCGGCGTAGATCGCCTGCTTGCCGCCGTTGGTGACCAGGACCTGCGCCGGCTCGACGGCGTAGCCCGCTGTCGCGCTGCGTCTTCTCCGCGATCGCCTTCTTCAGCTCGGGCAGCCCGCCGGCCGGGGTGTAGCGGTGGTTCTTCGGGTCGCGGCAGGCCTCGACCGCGGCCTCGACGATGTAGTCGGGGGTCGGGAAGTCCGGCTCGCCGGCGCCGAACCCGATGACCGGGCGACCCTCGGCCTTCAGCGCCTTGGCCTTCGCATCGACCTTGAGGGTCGCGGACTCGGCGATGGCGCCGATCCGGTCGGAGACGCGACGGTCGCGGGGGGTCGAGGCGGGGATCGTGGTCATGTCCACCATCGTAGAGGCGGCGGGCCGGCGCCCGGGCCGGGGTTTCACGGGGGCGGCCGGAGCGGTTTGGACTCCGCCTCGGTGCACCCCGTAGACTCCCCGATTGGTGGTTTCTCCACATGCTTTGGCCTGCCCTGCAGGCGGCCCGCATTCGGAGTCGCATCCCAAGGGCACTAGCTCAACTGGCAGAGCATCGGTCTCCAAAACCGAAGGTTGGGGGTTCAAGTCCCTCGTGCCCTGCAAGGAAACTGGTCTACGGTCGAACAAGGAGAGGTGAAGACGTGTCGGACAGCAGCGCGGTACGCCGTGACAGCAAGACCGAGAAGCGGACGAGCCCTGCCACGTTCTACCGGCAGGTCGTCGCCGAGCTGCGCAAGGTCGTCTGGCCGACGCAGGAGCAGCTCGTCACGTACTTCCTGGTGACCATGGTCTTCGTGCTGTTCTTCATGGCGCTCGTGTCGCTGCTCGACCTCGGGTTCGGCAAGCTCGTCTTCGAGATCTTCACCGGCGAGGGCACCCAGTAAGCCATCGTCCCCGGCTCGCGCCGGGGCACCGTCCGGCCAGGCCGGACCTGACAGAGACGCATTCATAGGCACAATCGAAGTGACGGAGCAACACGTGTCGGAGCAGTACGAACCGGTCGAGGCCGGGGAGACCGCCACCAGCGAGGCGACCCCCGTGGCCGACCTCGAGGCGACCGAGCAGGAGCTCGTGACCGAGCCCGCGAACGACGGCGTCGTCGCCGCGGACGAGAGCCCCGCCGAGGAGTCGGCCGACGCCCCCGAGGCCGACGACCAGCCGACCGCCGAGGCGGACGAGACCGCCCCGGAGTCCGCTGAGGTGTCCGCCGCTACGGAGCCCGTCTTCGAGGAGCCGGCCGCCTCGGCCGACGCCGTCGACGAGGACAAGGGCGACGAGGCCGCCGAGGACCCGCTCGAGGTGTTCCGCCGGGAGCTGTGGGCCAAGCCGGGCGACTGGTTCGTGGTGCACACCTACTCCGGCATGGAGAACCGGGTGAAGTCGAACCTCGAGAACCGCATCATCTCCCTGAACATGGAGGACTACATCCACGAGATCGTGGTCCCCACCGAGGAGGTCGCGGAGATCAAGAACGGCCAGCGCAAGATGGTCCAGCCGCACCGTCCTCCCCGGCTACGTCCTGGTCCGGATGGACCTCACCGACGAGTCCTGGGCCGCCGTCCGGCACACCCCGTCGGTCACCGGCTTCGTCGGCCACAGCCACCAGCCGGTGCCGCTGAGCATGTCCGAGGTCGAGAACATGCTGGCCCCGGCCGTCGTCGCGCGGGCCGAGGCCGAGGCGGCCGCCGCCGGCACGCCCTCCGCGGCCGGCGCCACGACCACGCGCAAGCCGGTCGAGGTCGCCGACTTCGACGTGTCCGACTCGGTCATGGTGGTCGACGGGCCGTTCGCGACCCTGCACGCGACGATCACCGAGATCAACGCCGAGTCCCAGAGGGTCAAGGCCCTCGTCGAGATCTTCGGCCGGGAGACCCCGGTCGAGCTGAGCTTCAGCCAGATCCAGAAGGTCTGACCGGCTCAGCGAAGCAACACCCAGGTGGCAGGGCGAGGGCTGGAGTACCAGCCTCGAGCTCGACAAGACCACGACGTACGAACAAAAGGATCCAATAAGAATGCCTCCCAAGAAGAAGATCGCTGCGCTGGTCAAGGTGCAGCTGCAGGCTGGCGCAGCAACTCCGGCTCCGCCGGTGGGTACCGCCCTCGGTCCCCACGGCGTGAACATCATGGACTTCTGCAAGGCCTACAACGCGCAGACCGAGTCGATGCGCGGGAACGTCATCCCCGTCGAGATCACCATCTACGAGGACCGCTCGTTCACGTTCATCACCAAGACCCCGCCTGCCGCGGAGCTGATCAAGAAGGCCGCCGGCCTCTCGAAGGGCTCGGGCGTCCCGCACAAGGAGAAGGTCGGCAAGCTGACCAAGGACCAGGTGCGCGAGATCGCCACGACCAAGCTCCCCGACCTCAATGCCAACGACATCGAGGCCGCCATGAAGATCGTCGAGGGCACCGCCCGCTCCATGGGCGTCACCACCGACTGACCTTCGCACCGCACCGGCACATCACCGCAAACGTGGCAGGGCCGCGCTGGCCCACACTGACCACACTGGAAGAAACGAGAACCAGACATGCAGCGCAGCAAGACCTACCGCGCGGCGGCCGAGCAGTTCGACAAGGACGAGCTCTACGCCCCGCTGACCGCGATCAAGCTCGCCAAGACCGGCAGCAAGAAGAAGTTCGACGAGACCGTGGACGTCGTCATGCGTCTCGGCGTCGACCCCCGCAAGGCGGACCAGATGGTCCGCGGCACCGTCAACCTCCCGCACGGCACCGGCAAGACCGCCCGGGTCCTGGTCTTCGCCAACGCCGAGAAGGCCGACGCCGCCCGTGAGGCCGGCGCCGACGTCGTCGGTGGCGACGAGCTGATCGAGAAGGTGGCCGGCGGCTGGCTCGACTTCGACGCCGTCGTCGCGACCCCCGACATGATGGGCAAGGTCGGCCGCCTCGGCCGCGTGCTCGGACCCCGCGGCCTGATGCCGAACCCGAAGACCGGCACCGTGACGCCGGACGTGGCCAAGGCCGTGTCCGACATCAAGGGCGGCAAGATCGAGTTCCGCGTCGACCGCCACGCCAACCTGCACTTCATCATCGGCAAGGCCTCCTTCTCCGAGGGCCAGCTCGCGGAGAACTACGCCGCGGCGCTCGAGGAGGTGCTGCGGCTCAAGCCGGCCAGCTCCAAGGGCCGCTACATCCGGAAGGTCACCGTCTCGACGACCATGGGCCCCGGTGTCCAGGTCGACCCGAACCGCACCAAGAACGTCGCGCTCGAGGACGAGACGCCGTCCAGGCCTGACCGCACGCAACACGCTGACCCGTCCGAAGTTTCGGACGGGTCAGCGTGATTTCGGGGTCTGGGAGGGTGGGCCCATGCGCTGCGTGATCCTCGACGACTACCAGGACGTCGCCCGGTCGTACGCCGACTGGTCGGTGCTGCCGGACGTGCACGTGGAGGTCCGTGCACCGAGCACGTCGCTGACGAGGACCGAGCTGGTCGCGAGTCATCGGCGGCGCCGACGATCGCTGGTGGTGATGCGCGAGCGGACGCCGCTGACCCGGAGCGCTCCTCGAGCGGCTGCCCGACCTGCGCGCTGGTCGTCACCACCGGCCGCCGCAACGCGTCGATCGACCTCGCCGCCGCGCAGGAGCGCGGGCGTGGTCGTGTGCGGCACCGGAGCAGCCCGACCCCGCCGGGCGAGCTGACCTGGGCGCTGATCCTCGGCCTGGCCCGGCACGTCGCCGCGCGAGGACGCCGCCTTCCACGCCGGCGGCCCGTGGCAGTCCACGGTCGGCCGCGACCTGGCCGGCGCCACGCTCGGGCTGGTCGGCCTCGGCCGGATCGGCACCCGCGTCGCCGCGGTCGCGCCGGGCGTTCGGGATGGACGTCGTCGCCTGGAGCCCGCACCTGACCGAGGAGCGGGCCGCGGCCGAGGCCGGCGCGCGGCTCGCGCCGTCGCTGTCCGGACGCTGATGGCCGAGAGCGACTGGGTCAGCCTGCACCTCGTGCTCTCGGACGCACCCGACGCATCGTCGGCCGCGAGGAGATCGCGGCGATGAAGCCGTCGGCGTACCTCGTCAACACCTCGCGGGCCGGGCTCGTCGACACCGACGCCCTGCTGGACGCGCTCGAGGCCGGACGGATCGCCGGCGCCGGCCTCGACGTGTACGACGTGGAGCCGCGTGCCCGCCGCGACCGGCTGCGGGCGCTCGACAACGTCCTGGCCACGCCGCACCTGGGCTACGTGACCGAGGGCAACTACCGGCGCTCTTCTACGGCGGAGGCTGGTCGCGCGATCGGCGAGCTGGCACGCGATTTGTCGCGGCGGCCCGGACGCCGTACTCTTCCCCACTGAAACCAGAGACCGCCGGTTGTCATGCCGCATCAGCAGCACGACCGAAGGTTCCGTGGAAACGGACGACCTGCGCAGGGGACAGAGCAAGAACGTTGCTTCGGCAGCGATTCCACGCCCTGAGCCTGCGCTCGGGGCGTTCGTCGTCTCCGGGCCGGTGCGGTGGTCTCCCAGCCCGGAAGGAGACCCATGGCGCGGCCAGAGAAGGCAGCAGCCGTCGCGGAGATCGTTGAGTCGTTCAACGGTTCCGCAGGCGCTGTGCTGACCGAGTACCGCGGTCTCACCGTGAAGCAGCTGCAGGAACTGCGGCGCTCCCTCGGCGAGAACGCCAACTACGCCGTGGTCAAGAACACGCTGGCCAAGATCGCCGCCACCGAGGTGGGCATCGAAGGCTTCGACGACCTGCTGACCGGCCCGACCGCCATCGCCTTCATCAACGGCGACGTGGTCGAGGCGGCCAAGGGTCTGCGTGACTTTGCCAAGGCGAACCCCACCCTTGTCATCAAGGGCGGCGTCCTGGACGGCAAGCCCCTCGACGCGGCGGAGGTCAGCAAGCTCGCCGACCTCGAGTCGCGTGAGGTGCTGATGGGCAAGCTGGCCGGCGCGATGCTCGCGTCGCTCAGCCAGGCCGTCTACCTGCTCAACGCCCCGCTCTCGCAGGCTGCCCGGCTCGCCGGCGCCCTGCAGGCGAAGGCCGAGCAGGACCCCTCGATCCTCGCAGGTGGTGCCGGTACGCCGGCGGCGGAGCCGTCGAAGCACCGGCCGCCGCCGAGGAGGCCCCGGCCGAGGCTCCGGCCGCCGACGAGGCCCCCGCTGACGAGGCGCCCGCCGCAGAGGAGGCTCCCGCCGAGGAGACCCCCGCTGCCGAGGCCGCCTCCGACGAGGGCGACACCACCGAGGCCTGAGAGCCCCGGGACCACCACCTGAAACCCGGTCCGACGCGACAGCGGCGGGCCACCGAATGGAAGGAAACGCCATCATGGCGAAGCTCAGCACCGACGAGCTGCTCGACGCGTTCAAGGAGATGACCCTCATTGAGCTGAGCGAGTTCGTGAAGCAGTTCGAGGACACCTTCGGCGTCACCGCCGCCGCCCCGGTGGCCGTTGCCGCCGCCGGCCCGGCCGCGGGCGCTGCCGCCGCGCCGAGGCCGCTGCCGAGCAGGACGAGTTCGACGTCGTCCTCGAGGCCGCCGGCGACAAGAAGATCAACGTCATCAAGGAGGTGCGCGCTCTCACCTCCCTCGGTCTCAAGGAGGCCAAGGACCTGGTGGAGGCCGCCCCCAAGGCGATCCTCGAGAAGGTCGACAAGGCTGCCGCCGAGAAGGCCAAGGAGGCCCTCGAGGGCGCCGGCGCCACCGTCACCGTCAAGTGACGAACTAGCCCAGTTCCGCCGACAGGGGCGGTCACCCGAGAGGGTGGCCGCCCCTGTTGCGTTATCACGTCCGGGCACCCGGTTCGACCGTGCGTGGCCCATGTCTCACCCTGTGACGACTAGACCGGGTGATGCGTAACCTCGCCGCCGCACGCCCGTTGTTACTGGTGAGTGGGCCCGGGAGGGCACGGCCTAGTGCGCCCGCGTTTCGGGGGGAGTGACGAGCGGGTATAGGCGTGAAGACGAAGAGGGAGAACGACTGTGGGTGTGGAGATCAAGGTCGATGACCTGAGCAAGTCGTTCGGCAAGCAGCTCATCTGGGGAGACGTGACGCTGACGGTGCCGGCCGGCGAGATCTGCGTGATGCTCGGGCCCTCCGGAACCGGCAAGTCCGTGTTCCTCAAGACCCTGATCGGCCTGCTCAAGCCCGACAAGGGCTCGATCGTGATCGAGGGCACCGACATCGCGAGCTGCTCCGAGAAGGAGCTCTACGAGATCCGCAAGCTCTTCGGCGTGCTGTTCCAGGACGGCGCGATGTTCGGCTCGATGAACCTCTACGACAACGTCGCCTTCCCGCTGCGCGAGCACACCAAGAAGTCCGAGTCCGACATCCGCACCATCGTCATGGAGAAGATGGACCTGGTCGGCCTGATCGGCGCCGAGGACAAGCTGCCCGGCGAGATCTCCGGCGGCATGCGCAAGCGCGCCGGCCTGGCCCGCGCGCTGGTGCTCGACCCCGAGATCGTGCTCTTCGACGAGCCGGACTCCGGCCTCGACCCGGTCCGCACCGCGTTCCTGAACCAGCTGATCATCGACCTGAACGCCCAGATCGACGCCACGTTCCTGATCGTGACGCACGACGTGAACACCGCCCGCACGGTGCCCGACAACATCGGCCTGCTCTACCACCGGCACCTCGCGATGTTCGGCCCCCGCGAGATGCTGCTCTCGTCCGAGGAGCCCGTCGTCCGCCAGTTCCTCAACGCCCAGCGCGTCGGCCCGATCGGCATGTCCGAGGAGAAGGACGCCGACGAGCTCGCCTCCGAGGAGGGCCAGGAGCTGCCGCCGCTCCCGCCGATCCCGTTCCAGCAGGAGCCGTCCAACGGCATCCCCCGGCGCAGCCAGCGCGAGCCCGGCGCCTGGTGCCGTGAGAACGGCGTGACCCCGCCGCCCGGTTCCTTCGCTGAGAACATGTCGATGGCCCCCGGAGCCTGACGACACGTGGCCACCCTGACCGCATCCCGGGCACTCGCCCCGATCGGCACCGCCGGCAAGCTCTTCGCCTTCGGTCTCGACGTCGGGCGCGGGTTGTTCCGGCGACCCTTCCAGCTGCGCGAGTTCCTGCAGCAGGCCTGGTTCATCGCCTCGGTCACGATCATCCCGACCGCGCTGGTCGCGATCCCGTTCGGTGCCGTGATCGCGCTCCAGGTGGGTGGCCTGATCAAGCAGTTCGGCGCCCAGTCGTTCACCGGCTCGGCCGCGGTGCTCGCGGTGGTCCGTGAGGCAGGGCCGATCGCGACCTCGCTCCTGATCGCCGGCGCCGGTGGCTCGGCGATCGCCGCCGACCTCGGCGCCCGCAAGATCCGCGAGGAGCTCGACGCGATGATGGTGCTCGGCATCGACCCGATCCAGCGCCTGGTCGTGCCCCGGGTCCTCGCCTGCATGCTCGTCGCGGTCTTCCTCAACGGCCTGGTCAGCGTCGTCGGCGTCGCCGGCGGCTACGTCTTCAACGTGGTGCTGCAAGACGGCACGCCAGGGGCCTATTTAGCGAGCTTCACAGCCTTGGCCCAGTTACCAGACCTCTGGCAGGGCATGGCCAAGGCACTCGTGTTCGGTCTGATCGCGGCGATCGTCGCCTGCTACAAGGGCATGAACGCCGCCGGTGGCCCGAAGGGCGTGGGCGACGCGGTGAACGAGTCCGTCGTCATCACCTTCATGCTCCTGTTCATCGTCAACTTCGTGATGAGCGCGATCTACTTCCAACTCGTCCCACCGAAGACGGGTTAGCGCCATGGCCTCCCTTTCTTCCGTCAAGTCGATCTACCAGCGCCCGGTGCGCGGTCTCGACCACCTCGGCGAGGAGCTGGCGTTCTACGTCAAGGCTCTCGCGTGGACCCCGCGCACGATCCGCCGCTACAAGAAGGAGATCCTCCGGATCCTGGCCGAGGTGACCCTCGGCTCCGGTGCCCTCGCGGTCATCGGCGGCACCGTCGGCGTGATCACGGCGATGTGCTTCTTCACCGGCACCGAGGTCGGCCTGCAGGGGTACGCCGCCCTGAACCAGCTCGGCACCGCCGCGTTCTCCGGCTTCGTCTCGGCCTACTTCAACACCCGCGAGATCGCGCCGCTGGTGGCGGCGATCGCGCTCGCGGCCACCGTCGGCTGCGGCTTCACCGCCCAGCTCGGCGCGATGCGGATCTCCGAGGAGGTCGACGCCCTCGAGGTGATGGCCATCCCGTCGCTGCCGTTCCTGGTCACGACGCGGATCATCGCCGGCCTGATCGCCATCGTCCCGCTGTACGTCGTGGGCCTGCTCTCGTCGTACTTCGCGACGCGGTTGACCGTCACCGGGTTCTTCGGGCAGTCCACCGGCACGTTCGACCACTACTTCAACCAGTTCCTGCCACCCGGCGACGTGCTCTGGTCCTTCGGCAAGGTGCTGGTCTTCGCGGTGGTCGTGATCCTGATCCACTGCTACCACGGCTACACCGCCTCCGGCGGTCCCGCCGGGGTGGGCGTGGCCGTGGGCCGCGCCGTCCGGACCAGCATCGTCGCGATCAACGTGATCGACCTGTTCCTGTCCATGGCGATCTGGGGCACCACCACGACCGTCCGGTTGGCGGGGTGACCTGACATGGGGCTCGCGCAGAACCACAAGATCCTCGGCATCGTGTTCCTGCTGCTGGTGGTCGCCGGCGTCTACGGCACGTACGCCATCTTCACCAAGAAGTACGCCGACTACGACGAGGTCACGCTGCAGACCTCCAAGATCGGCCTGCAGCTCCCGAGCCGTGCGGACGTCAAGATCCGCGGCGTCATCGTCGGCGAGGTCCTCGAGTTCGACAGCACCGTCCGAGGGTGGCGCCGAGCTGACCCTCGGCATCTACCCCGACGAGCTCGACACGATTCCCGCCAACGTCACCGGCTCGATCGTCCCGAAGACGCTGTTCGGCGAGAAGTACGTCGCCCTCGAGATCCCGGACTCTCCCGCCGGGGACCACATCGAGGCGGGCGCCACGATCGACCGCACCGACGTCTCGATCGAGGTCGAGGAGGTCCTCTCCGACCTCTACCCGCTGCTGCGCACCGTCCAGCCGGCCGAGATCAACAAGACCCTGAACGCGCTGGCCACCGCCCTCGAGGGCCGCGGCGAGCTGATCGGC
Organism: uncultured Actinomycetota bacterium; assembly: GCA_963788445.1. Taxonomy (GTDB): domain Bacteria; phylum Actinomycetota; class Actinomycetes; order Propionibacteriales; family Nocardioidaceae; genus Nocardioides. The sequence goes on along the minus strand of CAWBGN010000013.1, from coordinate 26,291 downwards.
GAGAACCTCGAGACCGTCGACAGCTACCTCAAGCGGATCAACCCGCAGATCCCCGACATCATCGAGGACCTCAAGCTCACCGCCCAGGTCTCCGACACCTACGCCGACGTGATGCCCGAGATCGCCGCGATCCTGCGCAACACCGTCACGACCACCACCACGCTCGAGGGCCGCGAGGACAAGCTCCAGGCGCTGTTCACCGACGTCTCCGCCTTCTCCGACGTCGCGCATGACTTCCTCGACCAGAACGGCGACAACCTGATCCGCCTCGGTCAGCTCAGTGCCGCCCAGCTGCGGGTGCTGGCGAAGTACGCGCCGGAGTTCCCCTGCCTGACAGCCGGCATCGTCAGGGCCGGCGAGCTCCAGGCCGAGGCGTTCCGCGGCTTCACGCTCCACATCGTCCTGGAGCCGCTGCCGAACCAGCCGCGCGGCTACGGGCCGCAGGACGCCCCGCGCTTCGGTGAGACGCGCGGGCCCAACTGCCTCAACCTGCCGAACGCGCCGTGGTCGCAGGCCAACCCGGTCCGGCACCAGCCGAACCTGGACGACGGCGTCGACGAGTCGACCGGCAAGGGCACCAGCCGCGTCGCGCCTCCCTACTACTCCAACGGCGCCGGCTGGGTCGGCAGCCCCCAGGAGTCGTCCTTGCTCAAGTCCCTCCTCGGACCCGCCCTCGGCGTCACCGCCGCGGACGTCCCCGACCTGGGAGTCCTGCTGGTCGGCCCGATGGCGCGTGGGGCGGAGGTGTCGTTGCGATGAGCCTCCTGGACAAGAAGACCGCGATCGACCTCACCAAGCTGCTCATCTTCATCGTGGTCACCACCCTCGCCACCGGCGTGCTGGTCGTCACCATCGGCAACGTCTCCTTCGCGGGCAGCAAGGAGTACAAGGCGGAGTTCGTCGATGCGACCGGCGTGGTCAAGGGCGACGACATCCGGATCGCCGGCGTCAAGGTCGGCGTGGTCAAGGAGCGTCGAGATCGTCGACCGCACGCGAGCGCTGGTCACGTTCTCGGTCGACGACGACACCTCCATCACCGGCGCCACGAACGCCGCGATCCGCTACCGCAACCTCGTGGGCCAGCGCTACATCACGCTCACCCAGGAGATCGGCGACTCCGCGCGCCTCGACGAGGGAGCGACCATCCCGGTCTCGCAGACCTCCCCGGCGCTGGACCTCACCGTCCTCTTCAACGGCTTCAAGCCGCTGTTCCAGGCGCTGTCCCCGTCCGACCTCAACAAGCTGTCCTACGAGATCGTGCAGGTCTTCCAGGGCGAGGGCGGAACGCTCGAGGGCCTGCTCGCGCACACGGCGTCGGTCACGCAGACCCTCGCCTCGCGGGACGAGGTCATCGGCGACCTGATCGACAACCTGAACGAGGTGCTCGACCACGTCGGCGACCGCGACGAGCAGCTCACCGAGCTGATCAAGACCTTCCGCACCTTCGTCGGCGGACTCAAGGACGACCGGGAGGCGATCCTCGGCTCGCTCGACCAGATCTCGGCGCTGTCGTCGGAGACCGCCGACCTGGTGTCCGGCATCCGCGAGCCGTTCGTGGACGACATCAAGCAGCTGCGCAGGTTCGCGGGCAACGTCGACAAGAACAAGTCCGAGCTCGACCGGGCGCTGCAGGTGCTGCCGATCAAGCTCAACAAGGTGGGCCGGACCGCCATCTACGGCTCGTGGTTCAACTTCTACCTCTGCTCGTTCAAGGGCAACGTGACGGTGCCGGGCCTGGGCAAGCAGAGCGTCACCTACCCGACTGGCCGGCACCAAGGTCGCCGACAGGTGTGATCTCGGATGAGCATCCCCTTCCGCGAGCGCAACCCGGTGATCATCGGGGCGATCAGCCTTGCCGTGCTGGCCGCGCTGATCCTGGCCGCCTTCCGGGCCCAGGACCTGCCGCTGATCGGCGGTGGCGACACCTACTACGCCGCCTTCAGCGAGGCCGGCGGGCTCAAGCCCAACGACGAGGTCCGGATCGCCGGCGTCCGGGTCGGCAAGGTCGAGAAGGTCGAGCTGGCCGGCGACCACGTGAAGGTCACCTTCCGGGTCGACGGCGACGCCGAGTTCGGCGCCGACACCGCGGCCGCGATCAAGGTCAAGACCCTGCTGGGCGCCATGTTCCTGGCGCTCCAGCCGGCGGGGTCCGGCCAGATGGACGAGGGAGAGGAGATCCCGGTCGAGCGCACCACCTCGCCGTACGACGTGGTCGAGGCGTTCTCCGGGCTCGCCGAGACGTCGGAGCAGATCGACACCGACCAGCTCGCCCAGTCGCTGACCACCCTGGCCGACCTCACCCGGAACACCCCCGAGGAGTTCCGCGCGGCGCTGGACGGCGTGTCCCAGCTCTCCGCGAACGTCGCAGCGAAGGACGAGCAGATCAACGAGCTGCTCGGCAACCTGGAGAAGGTCTCGAAGGTCCTCGACGCACGCGACGAGGACATCATCGGGCTGATGAAGGACAGCGACGTGCTGTTCCGGTCGCTGGTCGCCCGGCGCGAGGCCGTGCACCGGCTGCTGGTCTCGACCTCCCAGCTGTCGAGCGAGCTGACCGCGCTGGTCCAGCAGAGCCGCGACGACCTCAAGCCCGCCCTGGACCACCTCGAGAGCGTCGTCGGCGTGCTGAACAAGAACGAGGACAACATCGACAACAGCCTGCGGCTGATGGCGCCGTTCTACCGCGTCTTCGCCAACACGCTCGGTACCGGCCCGTGGTTCGACACCTACATCCAGAACCTGCCCCCCGTGCCCCAGGTGGGTGGCTGACATGACCGGTGTGAAGAAGTTCGTCGTCCCCGGCATCATCGTGGTGCTGCTGGTCGCGGCGGCCGTGGTGATGTTCCAGGGCGAGGACCGCAAGACGCTCACCGCACACTTCCCGCGCACGGTCTCGATCTACGAGGGCAGCGACGTGCGAGTGCTCGGCGTACCCGTCGGCACCGTCGACACGGTGACGCCGTCCGGCACCGACGTCGTCGTCACGATGTCCTACGACGCCGAGACCAAGGTCCCCGCCGACGCCCAGGCCGTCATCATCGCGCCGTCGATCGTCGGCGACCGCTTCGTGCAGCTGACCCCCGTCTACGAGGAGGGGGACGTGCTGGCCGACGGCGCCACGCTGACCGAGGAGCAGACGGCCGTCCCGCTCGAGCTGGACCAGATCTACTCCAGCATGGACCAGCTGACCGTGGCGCTCGGCCCGACCGGCGCCAACCACAACGGTGCGCTGTCCGACCTGCTCGAGACCACCGCGAAGAACTTCGGCGGCCAGGGCGAGCAGTTCCACCAGACCATCGAGGACTTCAGCAAGTTCAGCCAGACCCTCGACAACAACAAGGAGGAGCTGTTCGGCTCGGCCGCGGCGCTGGAGGGCTTCATCAGCACCCTCGCCGAGAACGACCAGACCGTCCGGCAGTTCAACCAGTCGCTGGCCGACGTCGTCCACGATGCTGGCGGGGGAGCGCGGCGAGCTCAAGGCCGTCGCTGAAGAACCTCGCCGTCGCGATGGGCGAGGTCTCCACCTTCGTGAAGGAGAACCGCGACGCCCTCGGCCGCAACATCAAGGGGCTCAACCGGGTGGCGAAGGTCCTGGTCAAGCAGCGCGGTGCCCTCGACGAGATCCTCACCAACGCCCCGCTGGCGCTGAACAACCTCTACCTGACCTACAACCCGCAGGCCGGCACGCTCGACACCCGCTCGAACCAGGGCGAGGTCGCCGGCCAGATCGACGCCGACCCCGCGGCGTTCCTGTGCGGCCTGGTCAGCCAGGCCGACACGTCCGGCCGGATCTGTGACGCGATCGAGAACGGCGGCCTCCCCGGACTTCCCCTTCCCCGGGCCGCGGCGTTCGGCCAGGGCGGGCTGCCCCCGACGGCGGACCGGTTCGACCAGACGCCTCGGCGGACTCGTGGAGGTGGAGCGATGACGACGATGAAGAAGCTGCGCTCGCTCCTGCTGGTCCTGGCCGCATCGCTGGTGCTGACCGGCTGCGACTTCGACGTCTACAAGCTGCCGCTCCCCGGCGGCACCGACACCGGCGACAACCCGATCACGGTGCACGCGAAGTTCCACGACGTCCTCGACCTGGTGCCGCAAGTCGACGGTCAAGGTCAACGACGTCAGCGTCGGCCAGGTCACCGACATCGACCTCGAGGGGTACGTCGCCGACGTGACCCTGGAGCTCCGCGGCGACACCGAAGCTGCCCGACAACGCCGATCGCGGAGCTGCGCCAGACCAGCCTGCTGGGCGAGAAGTTCGTGTCCCTGAGCCCGCCCGAGGAGGGCGCCAGCGCCAACCCGCTGCAGACCGGCGACATCATCACCCTCGACCGCACCGGCCGGAACCCCGAGGTCGAGGAGGTCCTCGGCGCCCTGAGCCTGCTGCTCAACGGTGGTGGCGTCGCCCAGCTGAAGACGATCGCCCACGAGCTGAACCTCGCCCTCGAGGGTCGCGAGGGCTCCACGAAGTCGGTGCTGCGCCAGATCGAGGCGCTGATGACCCAGCTCGACGCGAACAAGGCCGACATCGTGAACGCGATCGAGTCGCTCAACCGGCTCGCGATCTCGGTCAACGACCAGACCGACAGCATCGACTCCGCGCTCGAGGAGCTGCCGAGCGCCCTGACGTCGCTGGACCAGCAGCGCGACGACCTGGTCAAGATGCTCAAGGCGCTGAACCGCCTCGGCGACGTCGGCGTCCGGGTGATCAAGGCGTCCAAGGAGTCGACCATCGAGTCGTTCCGCCAGCTGAACCCGGTCCTCACCGAGCTGGCCAACTCCGGCGACGACTTCGTCAACGCGTTCCACGTGTTCCTGACCTACCCGTTCGTCGACGAGGTCGTCGGACGCGATCCGCAGGTGGCCCGCAACCTGCACATGGGCGACTACACGAACCTGTCCATCGAGCTGGACCTCGCCCTCACCGACGACGGCGGGCTGACCCCGCCGACCAACCTGCCGAGCGACCTCGACCCGACCGTGATCCTCAGCGCCGTGGTGAGGTGCCTCCAGAGCGGCGACCTCGGCAGCAGGGCCTGCCAGCAGGGTGCTGGCGACCCCCCAGAGGCTGCTGCAGCTCCGGGAGGAGTGCGCCAAGCCGAAGAACGAGGACAAGGACATCTGCAAGCAGCTCAACCTGGTCCCCGGCCTGCCGATCCCGAGCAACACCGGTGGCGGCGGCCTGCCCATCCCGATCCCGGGCCTGCCCCGGCCCGGCTACGGCCCGACCACCGGGCAGGCGTCGGCGAGGGGGCCGACCATGGGTGAGCTGATGAAGACCTACGACCCCGCCCTCGTGTCGCTGCTCGTCCCGGGGATGGTGGTCTCGCGATGATCAGTCGCCGTACCCGCATCCAGCTCATGGTGTTCGTCGTGATCACCCTGGTCGGCGTCAGCTTCGTCGGGGCCCGCTACGCCCGCCTCGACCGGCTCGTGTTCGACGACACCTACACCGTGGTGGCTCACTTCTCCGACTCCGGCGGCATCTTCGCCGGCGGCGAGGTGACCTACCGCGGCGTCCGGGTCGGGCGGGTCGACAAGCTCGAGCTGACCGACGACGGCGTCGACGTGCTGCTCGGGATCGAGAAGGACTACGACTCGATCCCCTCGGAGACGCTCGCGGTCGTGGGCAACCGCTCCGCCGTGGGTGAGCAGTACGTCGAGCTGCAGCCGAAGGACGACGCCAAGCCCTACCTCACCGACGACTCGGAGATCCCGACCGAGAACACCCGGACGCCGATCCCGACGCAGACCCTGCTGACCGACCTGTCCAACACGGTCGAGTCCGTCGACAAGCAGGCCCTGGAGACCACGGTCACCGAGATGGGGAAGGCCTTCGACGGCACCGGCGAGGACCTCGGCCGGATGATCGACTCCGGCAACGCCTTCATCCAGGCGGCCAACGACAACTTCGACATCACCACCGCCCTGATCAAGGACAGCAACACCGTGCTCAAGGGCCAGGTGGCGAAGGCGAGCGCGATCCGCGAGTTCGCGCGCAACTTCGCGCTGTTCAGCGGCACCCTCGCCGGCTCCGACCGCGACCTGCGCCGGCTCATCGACTCGGGTTCCGCGACGGCCACCGAGCTGCGCACGTTCCTCGAGGACAACCAGGTCGAGCTGGGCGAGCTGATCAACAACCTGGTGACCACCGGCGAGGTCGTGGTCAAGCACCTCGACGGCATCGAGCAGGTCCTGGTCGTCTACCCCTACGTCGTCGAGGGCGGCTTCACCGTCGTCTCGAAGTCCCAGGACACCGGGCTGTACGACGCCCACTTCGGGCTGATCCTCCAGCAGACCCCGCACGTCTGCACGGCGGGCTACCAGGGCACCAACGAGCGCCCGCCGCAGGACGGCAGCAACGCGCCGATGAACGAGAACGCCCGCTGCACCGAGCCCGCCGCCCAGAGCAACGCCCGCGGGTCGCAGCACGCGCCCCAGCGCGCCGGTGCCGCGTACCGCGCGCCGGTCGTGGCGTCGTACGACCCCGATTCCGGCAAGCTCCGGTGGGGGAGCAAGATCCCCGCCGAGCTGAGCTCGCCCGGTATCGTTCGGCACCGTCCACCTTCGGAGAGGAGTCGTGGAAGTGGCTGTTCCTTCAGCCCTTGACCAAGCGTCAGGACTGACCAAGCGACCTCCACGACCGCACCCGTCGAGCGACGTTCCGTCTGGGCCTGCTCGGCGTGCTCGTGGTTGCTGCTGCTGGTCTCGGCCGGGTCGCTCATCTGGCTGGTCGCGGACCGTCGCGGCGAGGCCGACGACGCCCAGTCCGAGCGCGAGCAGGTGATGGCCCAGGCCGAGCAGTTCATGCTGCGCACCGGCACCTACGGCCCCGACCTGCTCGACGACCAGAGGCGATGCCGGAGTACCGCGAGCGGGTCAAGGAGGTCATCACGCCGAAGTTCGCGACCTCCTTCGACAAGGAGGCCGCGACCGCCGAGCAGCTGGTCGCCCAGGCGGGCGTCGCACGCGTGGCCGAGGTGTTCTCGACCGGCGTCTCGGTGATCGACTCCGACTCGGCGACCGCGCTGGTGGCCGGCGCGTTCAAGCAGTCGTTCCCGAAGAGCAAGGACAGCGACGAGCGAGTCGAGCAGGAGCCGGTCCCGTTCCGGATGCAGGTCACCCTCGTGAAGAGTCGACGGGGAGTGGCTGGTCGACGACTTCACGCCGGTGACGGAGGCAGAGCAGTGACCACGACCCTGACCCCGAGCGTCTACGACCTGCTCGACGTCGACCGCACCGCGTCCGACGCGGAGATCCGCGCGGCGTGGAAGGCGGAGATCGCCGATCTCGACCCCACCGACCGCCGGTTCCGGATCTTCAACCAGGCCGCCGAGGTGCTGCTCGACCCGGAGAAGCGGGCGGCGTACGACGCCGAGCTGGCGGCCGCGGAGCCGGACACCGACGCCGAGCCAGCGCCCGAGGCGACCGAGGAGCCAACGCCGGCCCCGCCGACACCGGACTCCGGTGGTGTCCCCGACCGGCGGCGGTCGCTGGGTCGTGCCGACCTGGCTGCTGATCGGCGTCGGAGTGCTGACGGTGCTGGTCATCGCCGCGGCGGCGTACTTCTGGACCCAGCCTTCGGACAGCTCGATCGAGGAGTCCACCCGGGCCGCCCAGAGTGCCGCGGAGCGGGCGATCGTGCCGGTCCTCTCCTACGACGCGAAGACCCTGGACGACGACCAGGCCGACGGCGCAGTCCTACATGACGTCGGACTACCGCAAGCGAGTACGACGAGCTCTTCGAGGCTGATCAAGGAGAACGCGCCCGAGACGGAGACCGTCGTCAGCGCCGAGGTGGTCGCGTCCGGCATCGTCCGGTCGGGCGAGGACCGGGTCGAGGTGCTGCTCTTCGTGAACCAACCGACGACCAACAAGGAGCAGTCCGAGCCGGTCGTCTTCAAGAACCAGGTCCGGGTCACGATGCAGCTCGTCGACGGCGACTGGCTGATCGACGACATGGTGACGTCGCCGCCGGAGCGGTAGCCCGGAACGGGCACTCGAGGGGTGCGAACGCGCGCCTCCCTTGACCTTGCGGGCCGCACCGTTCATCATCGACGGCAACGAACAGCTCGTTCTGGCTGACCGGGTTTGTTGCGCGCCCATGTCTGCGCTACCCTAGATCTTTGCGTCTGCTCTCATATGCTCTTCGGCCTGTCCGGTGGCCGGTTTGTGGTGTGCAGGTGACATCCCCCAGAGCGACCCTTCGAAGGACAACTCTTGGCCGCGCGTAGCACCACTGGTAACTCCCGCCGCATCTCTTTCGCAAAGATCACAGAACCACTCGAGGTTCCGCAGCTCCTCTCCCTCCAGACCGACAGCTTCGACTGGCTGATCGGCAACGACGACTGGAACGCCGCCGTCGAGCGCCGCCGCGCCGAGGGCGAGGACGTCTCCGAGAAGTCGGGTCTGCAGGAGATCTTCGAGGAGATCTCCCCGATCGAGGACTTCTCCGAGACGATGTCGCTGTCGTTCGAGAACCCGGTCTTCTACGACCCGAAGTACACCGTCGACGAGTGCAAGGAGAAGGACTTCACCTACTCCGCTCCGCTCTACGTCTCGGCGGAGTTCACGAACAACGACACCGGTGAGATCAAGGGCCAGACCGTGTTCATGGGCGACTTCCCGCTCATGACCGACAAGGGCACCTTCATCATCAACGGCACCGAGCGTGTCGTCGTCTCCCAGCTCGTCCGTTCGCCCGGTGTCTACTTCGAGCGCTCCGCCGACAAGACGTCCGACAAGGACATCTTCACCGCCAAGCTGATCCCGTCGCGGGGCGCCTGGCTGGAGTTCGAGATCGACAAGCGCGACATGGTCGGCGTCCGCCTCGACCGCAAGCGCAAGCAGAACGTCACCGTGCTGCTCAAGGCCCTCGGCTGGACCAACGAGCAGATCCGCGAGGAGTTCGGCGAGTACGAGTCGATGATGCTGACCCTGGAGAAGGACCACACCCAGGCCCAGGACGACGCGCTCCTCGACATCTACCGCAAGCTCCGCCCGGGCGAACCCCCCACGCGTGAGGCCGCGCAGACGCTGCTGAACAACTACTACTTCAACCCCAAGCGCTACGACCTGGCCAAGGTCGGTCGCTACAAGATCAACAAGAAGCTCGGGCTGACCGAGGCGTTCGACCAGCAGACGCTGACCGTCGACGACATCGTCGCCGCGATCCGCTACATCGTCGCGCTGCACGACGGCCGCGCCCAGGTCGAGGCGCCCCAGGGCAGCATCGAGATCTCGGCCGACGACATCGACCACTTCGGCAACCGCCGCATGCGCACCGTCGGCGAGCTGATCCAGAACCAGCTCCGCACCGGCCTGGCCCGGATGGAGCGCGTGGTCCGCGAGCGGATGACGACCCAGGACGTCGAGGCGATCACGCCGCAGTCCCTGATCAACATCCGCCCGGTCGTCGCGGCGCTGAAGGAGTTCTTCGGCACCTCGCAGCTGTCGCAGTTCATGGACCAGACCAACCCGATCGCGGGCCTGACGCACAAGCGTCGCCTGTCCGCGCTGGGTCCCGGTGGTCTGTCCCGTGACCGCGCCGGCATGGAGGTCCGTGACGTCCACCCGTCGCACTACGGCCGGATGTGCCCGATCGAGACGCCGGAAGGCCCGAACATCGGCCTGATCGGCTCGCTCGCGTCGTACGGCCGGATCAACCCGTTCGGGTTCGTCGAGACGCCGTACCGCAAGGTCAAGAACGGCAAGGTCACCGACCAGGTCGACTACCTCACCGCCGACGACGAGGACCGCTTCGTCATCGCGCAGGCCAACGCGCCGCTGGACGACAAGAACCGCTTCGTCGAGGAGCGCGTCCTGGTCCGCCAGAAGCACGGCGAGGTCGACGCGATCCTGGCCGACGAGGTCGACTACATGGACGTCTCGCCGCGCCAGATGGTGTCGGTCGCGACCGCCCTGATCCCGTTCCTCGAGCACGACGACGCCAACCGCGCGCTCATGGGCGCCAACATGCAGCGCCAGGCCGTGCCGCTCATCAAGAGCGACTCGCCCCTGGTCGGCACCGGCATCGAGTTCCGCGCCGCGGTCGACGCCGGTGACGTGGTGGTCGCCGAGAAGGCCGGAGTCGTCAAGGAGGTGTCCGCCGACGTCATCGAGACCATGAACGACGACGGCACCTACACGACGTACAAGCTGGCGAAGTTCCGCCGCTCCAACCAGGGCACCTGCATCAACCAGCGTCCGCTGGTCTCCGAGGGTGACAAGCTCGAGGTCGGCTCGCCGATGGCCGACGGTCCCTGCACCGACCAGGCCGAGATGGCGCTGGGCACCAACCTGCTCGTGGCCTTCATGCCGTGGCAGGGCCACAACTACGAGGACGCGATCATCCTGAGCCAGCGCCTGGTCCAGGAGGACGTCCTCACCTCGATCCACATCGAGGAGCACGAGGTCGACGCCCGCGACACCAAGCTCGGCCCCGAGGAGATCACCCGGGACATCCCGAACGTCTCCGAGGAGATGCTGGCCGACCTCGACGAGCGCGGCATCATCCGCATCGGCGCCGAGGTCACCACCGGCGACATCCTGGTCGGCAAGGTCACGCCCAAGGGCGAGACCGAGCTGACCCCCGAGGAGCGGCTGCTCCGCGCGATCTTCGGTGAGAAGGCGCGCGAGGTGCGCGACACCTCGATGAAGGTGCCGCACGGTGAGTCCGGCACGGTCATCGGCGTCCGCGTGTTCGACCGCGAGGACGGCGACGAGCTGCCCCCGGGCGTCAACCAGCTGGTGCGCGTGTACGTCGCCCAGAAGCGCAAGATCTCCGTGGGTGACAAGCTCGCCGGCCGTCACGGCAACAAGGGCGTCATCGCGAAGATCCTGCCGATCGAGGACATGCCGTTCATGGAGGACGGCACCCCGGTCGACGTCGTGCTCAACCCGCTCGGTGTCCCGCGCCGGATGAACATCGGCCAGATCCTCGAGCTCCACCTCGGCTGGCTGGCCAAGCAGGGCTGGGACGTCGACCTGCACGCCGACAAGAAGGACGCCGACTGGAAGCAGCGGCTGATCAAGATCCACGCGGAGAAGGCCGACCCGAACACCAAGGTTGCGACCCCGGTGTTCGACGGTGCCCGCGAGGACGAGATCACCGGCCTGCTCGGGTCGACGCTGCCCAACCGTGACGGCGTCCGCATGATCGGCGAGAACGGCAAGGCCGACCTGTTCGACGGTCGGTCCGGCGAGCCGTTCCCGGACCCGGTCTCGGTCGGCTACATGTACATCCTCAAGCTGCACCACCTCGTGGACGACAAGATCCACGCCCGCAGCACCGGCCCCTACTCGATGATCACGCAGCAGCCCCTGGGCGGTAAGGCCCAGTTCGGCGGCCAGCGGTTCGGCGAGATGGAGGTCTGGGCGATGGAGGCGTACGGCGCCGCCTACGCCCTGCAGGAGCTGCTGACGATCAAGTCCGACGACGTCCCCGGACGCGTCAAGGTCTACGAGGCCATCGTGAAGGGCGAGAACATCCCCGACTCCGGCATCCCCGAGTCGTTCAAGGTTCTCGTCAAGGAGATGCAGTCGCTCTGCCTCAACGTCGAGGTGCTGTCGCAGGACGGCACCGCGATCGAGATGAAGGACGCCGAGGAAGACGTCTTCCGGGCGGCCGAGGAGCTCGGCATCGACCTGTCCCGTCGCGAGCCCAGCAGCGTCGAAGAAGTCTGAGGAGAGGGCGGCGCGCCACCGGAGACGGAGCGCGCCGCCCCACCCCAGTCCACAGCCTTGATTCAAAAGAGAACTAACGAAGGACAACAGCCATCGTGCTTGACGTGAACTTCTTCGACCAGCTTCAGATCGGCCTGGCCACCGCGGACGACATCCGTACGTGGAGCCACGGCGAGGTCAAGAAGCCGGAGACCATCAACTACCGCACGCTCAAGCCCGAGCGTGACGGCCTCTTCTGCGAGAAGATCTTCGGTCCCACCCGGGACTGGGAGTGCTACTGCGGCAAGTACAAGCGGGTGCGCTTCAAGGGCATCATCTGCGAGCGCTGCGGCGTCGAGGTGACCCGCTCCAAGGTCCGCCGCGAGCGGATGGGCCACATCGAGCTCGCCGCCCCGGTGACCCACATCTGGTACTTCAAGGGTGTCCCGAGCCGGCTCGGCTACCTGCTCGACCTCGCCCCGAAGGACCTCGAGAAGGTCATCTACTTCGCGGCGTACATGATCACCGCCGTCGACGAGGACGCCCGTCACCGCGACCTGTCCTCGCTCGAGGGCAAGGTGCAGCTCGAGCGCGAGCGCCTCGAGAAGCGTCGCGACGGCTCCGCTCGAGGACCGCACCAAGAAGCTCGAGGAGGACCTCGCCACCCTCGAGGCCGAGGGTGCCAAGGCCGACGCGCGCCGCAAGGTGCAAGGACGGCGCCGAGCGCGAGATGAAGCAGCTCCGTGACCGTGCCCAGCGCGAGATCGACCGTCTCGACGAGGTCTGGAACACCTTCAAGACGCTCAAGGTCCAGGACCTCATGGGCGACGAGATGCTCTACCGCGAGATGAAGAACTGGTTCGGCAAGTACTTCGAGGGCCACATGGGCGCCACGGCGATCCAGAAGCGCCTCCAGGACTTCGACATCGACGCCGAGGTCGACTACCTGCGCGAGACCATCGCCACCGGCAAGGGCCAGCGCAAGGTCCGCGCGCTCAAGCGGCTCAAGGTCGTCGACGCGTTCCGCAAGACCGGCAACCAGCCGATCGGCATGGTCCTCGACGCCGTCCCGGTCATCCCGCCGGACCTGCGCCCGATGGTGCAGCTCGACGGTGGCCGCTTCGCGACCTCCGACCTGAACGACCTGTACCGCCGCGTGATCAACCGGAACAACCGGCTCAAGCGGCTGCTCGACCTCGGTGCGCCCGAGATCATCGTCAACAACGAGAAGCGGATGCTCCAGGAGGCCGTCGACTCGCTGTTCGACAACGGCCGTCGTGGTCGTCCCGTCACCGGCCCGGGCAACCGGCCGCTGAAGTCGCTGTCCGACATGCTCAAGGGCAAGCAGGGTCGCTTCCGTCAGAACCTGCTCGGCAAGCGCGTGGACTACTCCGGCCGTTCGGTCATCGTGTCCGGCCCGCAGCTGAAGCTGCACCAGTGCGGTCTGCCCAAGCAGATGGCGCTGGAGCTGTTCAAGCCGTTCGTGATGAAGCGCCTCGTCGACCTGTCGCACGCGCAGAACATCAAGTCCGCCAAGCGGATGGTCGAGCGCGCCCGCCCGGTCGTGTGGGACGTCCTCGAAGAGGTCATCACCGAGCACCCGGTGCTGCTCAACCGTGCGCCCACGCTGCACCGCCTCGGCATCCAGGCCTTCGAGCCCCAGCTGATCGAGGGCAAGGCCATCCAGATCCACCCGCTCGTCTGCTCGGCGTTCAACGCCGACTTCGACGGTGACCAGATGGCCGTGCACCTGCCGCTGTCGGCCGAGGCCCAGGCCGAGGCCCGGATCCTGATGCTGTCGACGAACAACATCCTGAAGCCGTCCGACGGTCGTCCGGTGACCATGCCGACCCAGGACATGATCATCGGCCTGTTCTTCCTCACCACCGACCGTGAGGAGCGGCCCGACCCGAGTCGCGCGTTCTCCTCGCCGGCCGAGGCGATCATGGCGTTCGACCGCGGCGAGATCTCGCTGCAGAGCAAGGTCAAGATCCGTCTGCACGACATCGTGCCGCCGCTCGAGCTCGAGCTGGGCGCGGACTGGGAGGAGGGTCGTTCGCTGACCCTCGAGACCACGCTGGGTCGCGCGATCTTCAACGAGACCCTGCCGGCCGACTACCCCTTCGTGAACTACGAGGTGGGCAAGAAGGTGCTGGGCGCGATCGTCAACGACCTGGCCGAGCGCTACACCAAGGTCGAGGTCGCCGCCTCGCTCGACGCCCTCAAGGACGCCGGCTTCCACTGGGCCACCCGCTCCGGTGTCACCGTGTCCATCGACGACGTCACCACGCCGGACAACAAGGCCGAGATCCTCGCGGTCTACGAGAAGCAGGCCGAGAAGGTCCAGAAGCAGTTCGAGCGCGGTCTGGTCACCGACGACGAGCGTCGCCAGGAGCTCATCGAGATCTGGACCCAGGCGTCCAACGAGGTCGCCAAGGCGATGGAGAGCCAACTTCGACCGGCGCAACCCGATCTTCATGATGGTCGACTCGGGTGCGTCCGGAAACATGATGCAGATCCGTCAGGTGGCGGCCATGCGTGGTCTGGTGGCGAACCCGAAGGGCGACATCATCCCGCGGCCGATCAAGGCGAACTTCCGTGAGGGCCTGTCCGTGCTGGAGTACTTCATCTCCACGCACGGTGCCCGCAAGGGTCTCGCCGACACCGCGCTGCGCACCGCCGACTCGGGCTACCTGACCCGTCGTCTGGTCGACGTGTCGCAGGACGTCATCATCCGTGAGGACGACTGTGGCACCGAGCGTGGCCTGCCGAAGCGGATCGGTGTGCGCGGCGAGGACGGCGTCGTCCGCAAGGACGACAACGCCGAGACCGCGGCGTACGCCCGCTCGGCGGCCGACGAGGTCACCCACCCGGAGACCGGCGAGGTCCTCGTCGGCCGCCGGTGACGACCTCGGCGACGTCAAGATCGGTGAGCTCGTCGCGGCCGGCATCGAGGAGGTCAAGGTCCGCTCCGTGCTGACCTGTGACGCCAAGACCGGCACCTGCGCCAAGTGCTACGGCCGCTCGCTGGCCACCGGCAAGCTCGTCGACATCGGCGAGGCCGTCGGCATCATCGCGGCCCAGTCGATCGGTGAGCCCGGCACGCAGCTGACGATGCGTACCTTCCACACCGGTGGTGTGGCCTCGGCGGACGACATCACGCAGGGTCTGCCCCGCGTGGTCGAGCTCTTCGAGGCCCGCTCGCCCAAGGGTCGCTCGCCGATCTCCGAGGCCGCCGGTCGGGTCGAGATCGAGGAGACCGACAAGGCCCGCAAGGTCCTGGTCACCCCCGACGACGGCTCCGAGGTCCAGGAGTACCCCGTCTCGAAGCGGTCGCGCCTGCTGGTCGCCGACGGCGACCACATCGAGGTCGGCCAGATGCTCACCGTCGGTACCCCCGACCCGCAGGACGTCCTGCGGATCCTGGGTGTCCGCAAGGCGCAGGAGCACCTGGTGGACGAGGTCCAGGCGGTGTACCGCAGCCAGGGCGTGTCGATCCACGACAAGCACATCGAGATCATCGTGCGGCAGATGCTGCGCCGGGTCACGGTCATCGAGTCCGGCGACACCAACCTGCTCCCGTCCGACCTGGTCGACCGGGTGCCGTTCGAGGAGGAGAACCGTCGCGTGGTCTCCGAGGGCGGCAAGCCGGCCTCGGGTCGCCCGGTGCTGATGGGCATCACCAAGGCGTCGCTGGCGACCGAGTCGTGGCTCTCGGCGGCCTCCTTCCAGGAGACCACCCGCGTGCTCACCGACGCGGCGATCCACGGCCGCAGCGACTCGCTGCGCGGTCTGAAGGAGAACGTGATCATCGGCAAGCTGATCCCGGCCGGCACCGGCCTCGAGCGGTACCGCAACATCCGGGTGGAGCCGACCGAGGAGGCCCGCGCCGCGGCGTACTCCGTCACCGGTTACGACTCCTACGACTACGAGTTCGGCAACGGCAGCGGCCAGGCCGTCGCCCTGGACGACTTCGACTTCGGGTCGTACCAGAACTGATCGCGCCCTTCGGGACCCCGCCGTCACGCTCTGGAGTGGCGGGGATCCGTCGATTCAGGGGGTCAGCGGGATGTCCGAGACGCTTGCGTCGGGACCGAGTCGTACGGGCCCCATCGACATCGCCGAGTCGGTGGGGCCTTCGGCATTCCGGGTTCATCGTCGAGCTGCGCCGTCTGGTGCGGACCACCGACGCTCGTGGTTGCCGGGCGTGACCGCGGTCGGTACGCCGCGCACGTCGTACGCCGCTGCGCGTGCAACGGTCCGGCAACCGCCAGTGGCCGGCCGGTGACCGGGACCGCGCACCCGGACCGGGTGGTCGGGCGTGGCACGCCCGGCGAGCTGCACCTCGAGCGAGACCGGTGGTCGCGCGGTCGCGTAGGGCGGCGTGATCACCGTTCGACTGCGGTCCGGACCGGTGACCGATCCGGATGCGGCAGACCGCGAAGGTCGTCAACACGTCTCGCCGGCGTCGTGATCGACGGCGGCGGGCTGGTCACGCTCGACGGCGGCGGCAAGCGCCGGATCCTCTACCAGAACACCTGCGACCCGAAGCAGGGCTGGACCACGTCGCACTGCGACGACCAGGCGACGCCGCAGCTCGTGGTCCAGCACCTCACGCTCGCGCACGGCAACGCGCGGAGCAGCAGTACGAGGCCGGCAGCGGCGGCGCGATCTACGCCCGCGGTGGCCGCCTGAAGATCGTCGACACGCCGGTTCGTCGGCAACCGGTGCGACCGAGCGGGCCGGACCTCGGCGGTGGCGCGGTCCGGGTGCTCGACCAGTACCGGGACCGGCCGGTGTACGTCGTCGGCAGCAGGTTCCGCGGCGGCCGGTGCAGCAACGGCGGCGCGCTGAGCAGCATCGGGGTCTCGTGGCGGGTCCTCAACAGCACGGTTCGGCAGCAACCGGGCCGTCGGCCGCGGCGTCGAACCCGGCCGTGGCCGGGCACGCCGGGCGGTGGCAGCGGGCGGCGCGATCTACCTGGACGGCAACCGGATCACGCTCGACCTCGGCGGCACCGTGATCCGAGGCAACCGCGCGCGGGCCGGTGGCGGCGGCGTGTTCTTCGTGAGCAACGACCGCACCGGGACGATGCGGATCCGGCACTCGACGCTCGAGCGCAACCCGAGCCGGGGTTCGAGACCTACGGCTCCGGGATCTTCTTCCTCGGCGCGCGGCGACCCACCGTGACCGACTCCGTGCTGCGCTGAGACAATCGCCGGGTGAGCACCCCGCGCAGACCGACGTCCTCGTCGTCGGCGCCGGCCCCGCGGGGTCGGCGGCGGCGGCGTGGGCGGCGCGCTCCGGCGCTCGAGGTGCGTGCTCGCCGACGCGGCGGTCTTCCCGCGCGACAAGACCTGCGGCGACGGGCTCACGCCGCGCGCGATCGGCGAGCTGCAGCGGCTCGGTCTCGAGGACTGGCTGCGGGCGCACACCGTCAACCAGGGACTGCGCGCCCACGGCTTCGGCCAGACCCTGCTGCTGCCGTGGCCCGGCGGGACGCTCCCGGACTGGGGCTCGGCGGTCGCCCGCACCGAGCTCGACGACCACCTGCGCACCACCGCGATCAAGGCCGGCGCGACCGCGGTCGACGGCGACCGCGCGGTCGACGTACGCCGCGACGGCGACCGGGTCGCCGCCGTCGTGTTCGAGACCGACGCCGGAGCCGGTTCGAGATCGCCTGCCGGCGCGCTGGTCGTCGCCGACGGCGTACGGTCGCCGCTCGGCAAGGTGCTCGGCCGCGAGTGGCACCGCGAGACCGTGTACGGCGTCGCCGGCCGGTCGTACGTCGCCTCCGGGATGTCCGACGACCCGTGGATCAGCTCGCACCTCGAGCTGCGCGGCGAGGACGGCGAGATCCTGTCGGGCTACGGCTGGATCTTCCCGCTCGGCACCGGCGAGGTGAACCTCGGCGTCGGCACCCTCGCGACCGCGAAGCGGCCGGCCGACCTCGCGGTCAAGCCGCTGATGGCCCACTACGCCGACGCAGCGACGCGACGAGTTCGAGCTCGGCGGCGACCTGCGGATGCCGACCTCGGCGCTGCTGCCGATGGGCGGCGCGGTCTCCCACGTGGCCGGGCCGCAACTGGGCCCTGATCGGCGACGCCGCGGCGTGCGTGAACCCGCTCAACGGCGAGGGCATCGACTACGGCCTCGAGACCGGTCGGCTGGTCGCCGAGATGCTGGCCGAGCGCGACGACCTGAGCGACGGCCTGGCCGGCGCTGCTGCGCGAGCACTACGGCGAGTCGTTCTCCATCGCCCGTCGGCTGGCCGGCCTGGTCACCGTGCCCCGGCTGCTGCCGACGCTCGGCCCGGCCGGCATGCGCTCCGACTGGCTGATGACGCTGGCCCTGCGCTGGATGGGCAACCTGGTCACCGACGAGGACCGCGACCGGGCCGCCCGGGTCTGGCGCTGGGCCGGGCGCCGCTCGCTCGCCCGCGACCACCGGCCGCCGTTCTCGTGAGTGGCCCGGATGAGTGCCCTGCCGAAGCGACAGCGGGTGGCGGCGTACGCCGTGATCCTGCGCGACGGCGCCATCCTGCTCAGCCGGCTGGCGCCGACGCGTCACCCCCGACGAGCTGTGGACCCTGCCCGGCGGCGGCCTCGACCACGGCGAGGACCCGCGCGACGCCGTGGTCCGCGAGATCCAGGAGGAGACCGGGCTCGACGCCGTCATCGGCGAGACCGCCCGGGTCTACTCCGCGCACCTGCCGGGCGTGTGGCGCGACGGCCGGCGGGTCGACGCGCACGCCCTGCGGATCGTCTACGAGGGCTGGGTCGCCGCCGGACGCCCCGACGCCGCGCGTGGTCGAGGTCGGCGGGTCGACGATGGCGGCGGCCTGGCAGCCGATCGACGACGTGCTCGACGGCACCGTGCCCGTGGCGCCGATGGTGCTCGAGGCGCTCGCCGACCACCGGCCGTTCCGGCACCAGCGGCTCGGCGCCTACGCCCTGGTCCGCCGCGGCGACGACGTGCTGCTGACCCGGATCTCCGAGCGCGGCTTCCACACCGGGTCCTGGACGCTGCCGGGTGGCGGCGTCGACCACGGTGAGCCGCCGCGCGCCGCGGTGCTGCGCGAGCTGCGCGAGGAGTGCGGCGTCGACGGCTCGGTCGGCGAGCTGGTCGCCGTGCACGACGACCACTTCAGCGGTACGGCGCCGTCGGGTCGCTACGAGGACTTCCACGCGGTCGCGCTGGCGTTCGAGGTCACCGTCGACGACTCCGCGGAGCCGGTGCTCACCGAGGTCGACGGCACCGCCGACGCCGTCGCCTGGGTGCCGATCGCCGACATCGAGTCCGGGGCGCTGCCGGTGCTCGACCTGGTGCGCGAGGCGCTGCGGTGAGACCTGCCGGAAATCGGCTCAGGGCAGCGGGGTCGCCGCCACCTCGCACGTGTTGAGCGCCGGGTTCTGGTCGTTGTTGACGACGAAGTAGGACGAGAGCACGTAGGCGCGTTTGACGCCGGCGACCGACACCCAGAGCCGCATCATGCCGTTGCGCGGCAGGTCCACGGGGCCGAGCAGCCCCGTCACCGGGTCGTAGTCGAGGTCGTCGACGTGGTCGACGTGGAGGTCCACGTCGCCCTCACCCTGGATGTACTCGTAGTCGAGGAACGACCTCTCCGCAGGTTCGCCCCGATCGGGCGGAAGGCCACGGTCTGGTCGTACGCGTTGCTGCCCGGCTCGCAGGTCACGATGGCGTCGCCGACCCCGGGGATCGTCGTGGTGCTCGTGGTCCGCACGGCGCCCTCGGCGCTGCCGTGCCAGTTCAGCCCGAACTGCCGCGCCGTGTCGGTGTGCAGGGTGAGCGCCATCTTGCAGTACTGGTGGCCTGGGTGGTCGAACCGCTCCCACCACCAGGTCAGCTTGAACGACGTCACCGGTGTCGTCAGCGCGCCCTGGCCGGGGTGGTTGCGGCCCGGGCGCTGGCTGATCACGCCGTACGCGTTGCCCTTCTGGAAGTCCTCGATCGAGCCCCTCTGGTTGAGCCCCTCGTTCGGCCTTCGCGCCGGTGCCGCCGCGGCCGTTGTCGGCGGCGGTGGCGTAGGTGTAGACCCGGACGTTCTTGACCGCGACCACGTCTCGACCGCCCTTGGTCTCGAACTTGGCCATCCACAGCTGCGTCTCGGGCGAGCGGCTGTTGGGCCGGATCCGGACCTGGGTGCTGTTCGGGCGGCAGACCAGGTCGACGGCGCCGATGCCGGGCACGTTGGCGCTCTTCTGGTAGACCCGGCGCTTCCTCTCGCCCTTCCAGCTGACGACGATGCGCCTGTCCTTCTAACAGCGCCGTCTTCTGGATCGTCTTCTTCGCGACGGTGCGGGCCGACGCGCCGCTCTCGCCGTACGACGGCACGGTGCCGACCCCGGCGAGCAGGCTCGCCAGGAGCAGCAGACCGGTGCCGATGCCGGCGAGGCGGCGAGACGGTCGGTTCATCGAGCCGGCGCACCCGGTTGCGTCGTGTCGTCCGGGTCGGTCTCGGGGTCGTCCTCGGCGGGCACGATCAGCACCGGCTGGCTTGATCCGTCGAGCCACCGGAGCTGCTCGCGCAGCTTCTCGTCGGTCAGGCCGATCATGGCCGCATCCGTGGCCGCGTCCTGTGCGGAGCCGAGGTACTCCTTCAGGAACTCGGTGACCTCGTCGCGCTTCAGCGAGCGGGTCGTCGTGGTGATCAGCACCTGGGTCGACAGCGGGTAGATCCCGCTGGCGATCGTGGTCTGGCTCGGGAAGACGCAGTTGCGGTGACCATCGGTCGTGGTGATCTCGAAGGGCCGCAGCTCCTCCTCGAAGAGCTCGTAGGAGCTGAACCGGGCGTGGATCACGTGGCCGACACTGCGCTCGACGGTGCGACGTGCGTCGGCGGCGGAGTCGGCCAGGCGCTTGGCCCGGTCGTACCGCCCGCGCGCCGACGTGACGTCGGCGCGGGCCTCCGTCACCGCGACCTCGGCGGCCTGCACCCGAGCCTCGTCCTTGGCCTGGTCGGCCTCGCTGCGCTTGTCGCGGATGCCCTTGGCACGCTCGTCCTTCGCGGTCCGCAGCTCGTTCTCGGCGTCGACCAGCACCTGGCGGGTGGTCACCAGCTCGGACTTGCGCAGGCCCAGCTGGCGCGCGCGGTCGGGGTAGTTCTGGGCGAGCCTCGCGTTCTTGGCGCCACCGGTGAGGAACGTGCGGGCCTCGTCGAAACGGTTGTAGCTGAAGTAGTCGGAGCGCAGGTCGGTCTGGCTCGGCGCGGGTGATCCCAGCACGGTGCTGCCGAACTCGGCGAAACCGACCGGGAAGCCCGCTGGCGACGGGCCACCCACCGCCATCGCGACGTCGTCGAGCCCGAGCTGGCTCCAGTTCGTGATCGGCGAGCCGGCCCGCCAGATCTCGCGGACCTGGTCGGTGCTCAGGCAGTCACCGCCCACGTCGGACTCGGACTTGATCGCGACGACGATGCCGTCGGACGCGATCTGGAACTGCACCACGTCGAGCCCCACCGCCTGGCAGGCCTCCCACTCGCTGCGCGTGATCGAGCGTTCGGAGTTGACGAGGTCGATCTTGCCGGCGCAGAGCTCCTGGAACGCCTGGCCCTGGGTGCTGTCACCTACGTGCACGTCCGTCGACGAGCCGGTGGTGGCGTGCCGATCGGCCTCGTCCTGGGTGAGCGTGAAGGTCGTCTTGCCATCGATGTCCAGCTTGCCGGCGGGGCGGTCGGGCAGCGCCTTGTTGGCCTTGTCGATCGCCGTCTGCGCGGCCTGCTGGGCGGCGTAGTCCTGGGCTTGCGCATCGGCGACGAGGTCGCTCGCGTCCGGCTCCTCGTCCTGCGCGCAGGCCGTCAGCAGCAGTGCGCCGGCCAGGGCCAGGGCGAGCAGCGCCGGGCGAGCGGTCCTCCGGTGGGTGGCCATCAGTTGTCCTTCGAGCCGGTCGAGGCCGACGGGGAGGGGCTGGACGACGCGCTGGGCGTGGCCGTGGCGCCCGGGGTGAAGCGGTGCTTCTGACCGAGCTCGACCACCTCGAAGTCCTCGAGGTGCAGCCCGGCCAGCTCGTTGCCGCCGATCATGTCGGAGGTGACGTCGCGCTGGGCGTAGAGCGTGGGGACGGCGGCCCGGTCGACCACGATGGCGCCGTACGTGCGCAGCGCGGCCACGATGGCATCCGACATCTGCCGCTGCTGCGGGGTCATCCTGATCGCCTTGCCGGTCTTCGGGTCGGTCGGGCGGGGGACCTGGATGTTGGCCTTGAGGCGGATCCGAGCACCCTCGGGCAGCGAGCTGGTGCGGCCGTTGCCGTCGGTCGACGACGCAGGCTGCACGAAGACGCTCTGGGCGGCCCGGGCACGCTGATCGCGAGCGCGTCGTTGATCAGCCCCGCCTGGAGCTCCTTCGGGCGGATCAGGCCCGCGAAAGGAGCGAGCCCGGAGCCGCGGTGCGCTCACCGTCTGCGGCGCCTGGAAGCCGGGTCCGTCGAGGTCCCACTCCCGCATGAAGTTGTAGGAGATCGTCCCGTCGTCCTCGCGGCGAGCGCGCCACAGGTCGTAGGCGATCGGCTTGCTGACGTCGAACACCGTGAACCACCCGTCGAAGCGCGGGTCGGGATCGACGTCGGACGGGATGCTGAGGACCGTGGTGTCGGCCCGTGCGCAGACGACCTGTCGGCACACCAGCTTGGTGGGTTGGCCGCCGGCGACGACGGCGGTGGTCCACCGCTCGGTGTTGATGTAGACGCCCTCGTTGACCACGCGGCGCTGGGTGTCGAACTCGGAGGAGCCGTTGCGCTGGACGACGCCACCCGCTCCCGGCCAGGCTGATCATCTGCGACGAGCGGTCGTCGACGCCGGCGCCATCGATGCGGGTGTTCCACGGGGAGTCGCGGCGAAGAACCGGCGCTCCGGCACGGCCACGCCCGCATCGAGCCGCTGTCGGGGTCGACGACGACCTCGAGGTCCGACTTCTTGGTCGCGTGGTCGTCACCGCCACCACAACCGCTGAGCGTGAGCGCGCCGAGCGTGACGAGCACGGCGGCCGCGCGGTGCCGCGGAGTCGTCGGACGCTCATGCCTGATCTCCCTGGGTCGAGTACGGGTGCATCGGTGCCAGGCTCGACTCGATCGACTCGGCGAAGCGGGAGACGGCGTCGCTGATCTCCGCCAGCTGGCGGGCGTCGCGGTTGCTCGGGGCGCCGAGTCCGGACTGCGTGCGCGCCGCGCTGATGATCGCGTGCGCCTCGCGGCGTGCGGTGATCCGGATCAGCTCGGCGTCGAGCTCAGCCTGCGCGGTGAGCAGCTCGGCGCGCCGCGGTCGCCTCGGCCTCGAGGGCGGCGAGGTGCTGCAGGGTCGCGTTCTCCGCGTCCCGGAGCGCTCGATCGCGGCGTCGGCGACCTCCTGCACGGTGCCACCGAGGTACGACGGCGCCTCGACACCGGGCGCCGGTGCGGCGTGCGCGCTGGTGCCGCGGCGCGAACCGCGGGCGCGGTCGGCCGCCTCCGCGGCTCCTCCATCGGCATCCGCAGCGTCGCGCATCGTCCCTCCCGGCCCGGACCTCCGGAGCGAAGAACTCGTCATCGTGGGCGGCGGCAGACACGGGCACTCCGGACAGGTTGGCGATCGGCAGGATCGCGGGGATGACGGGTGGGTCGGCGACCGGCTCGGCGTCGACGGCGGATCGGTGACCTTCGGCGCCGCGTCGGCTTGCGCTTCGCCGGCTTGGCTGGCGGCGTCGGCCTGGCCTTGGCGGCCGGCTTGGGGCGGCTCCGGGCGCGGCCCTCTCGGGCTCGGGCTCGACGGTGGCCTCGACGTTCGGCTCTGGCTCTGGCGTCGGCTCGGGCGTCGGCTCGGGGCCAGGCTCCGCGGCGAGCTCGGGCACCGCGGCGACACCCGCTGCCGGGGGATCACCGGTCAGGTGCCACGGTCCTTGCGCTCCGGAGTGGTGTCGGCGACCGTCGCCAGCCGGTTCGCGAAGTCGACCTGCCCGACGCGGGACTGCGAGCCGAGGGCGAGCAGGTCGTCCACCGACGGCGGCGGCTGGATCGGGTTCAGCTTCTGGCCCATCACCGGACCGCTCCGTCCGTGCTGGTCGGCTGGGTCGTGGTGGTGTCGGGGTCGAAGTCCGCAGGCACCCCGACCAGGACGTAGCGGTCGGTGCGGTAGATCACCAGCAGGCGCGGGTCGGACCCGTCGGCCGCGTTCGGGTACATCCTGGGCGAGCAGGTCGCTGTCCGAGTCCGTGCTCATCAGCATGTATTGTCGACTGCCGCCCGGGGTCGCGGGCGATGTCCTTCCAGGGGCCGTCGCTCTTGTCGACGCGGTCGACGAACAGGTCGGGCCGGCCGGTCATCAGCATCACGGCGTACGTCTGGGAGTTGTCGGTGAGGATCGAGTTCCGGTCGGTGATGTTGGCGGTGATGTAGTCGGCGGTCGCCTCCTCGTCGACGACCCCGACGGTCGCGCCGCTGAGGGTCTTCGCGCCCTCCTGCGACTCCCGGGTCGACACCGCAGCGGCGAAGTTGGACTCGAGGTTCTGGAAGCGGTAGCTCTTCATGGCCTGGAACGTCCACGGGATGCTCGCCACCAGCAGGGCGATCAGCACGGCGCTGACGATCATGTTGTTGGTCTCGGCGGACCGGGCGACCCAGACGGCGCCGACGACCGACATCAGCAGGATCGGGAGCGCGTTGCGCATCTGCATCGGTGAGTCGGTCAGGCCGAGCGCGACCGACAGTGCCGGCGACACGATGGCCGCGCCGAGCAGCACCCCGAGCCACAGCGCCATCGGGTTGCTGCGGGCGACGCCCATGAAGATCAGGACCGGCAGGGCGACGACCGCGATCGGTGCGCCGTACAGCACCAGGTCGACCGTGTCCTGGAAGAGCTGCACACCGGTGAAGTTGCCGGGGTTCACGCCGCCGGCGTCGCTGGCGGCGGTGATCCAGTAGAACGGCTTGGAGAGCAGCACCAGGTTGAACACGGTCCAGAGCGCGATGACGTACGCCGTGGGCACGGTGAAGCCGATCGTGGTGCCCTCGACCTCGCTGCCGTCAGCGCCCAGCTTGGCCAGGATCGCCCCGATCATCAGGGCGGTGAGCACGAACCACAGCAGGCTGGCGTAGCCCGAGAGCGCGGCGACCGAGAAGGCCAGGCCCGCGAGCATCACGTAGCGGACGTCGGCGGTGACGTACCAGGCGACCAGCGCACCCATGGCGACGACGACGAACGCGAGCCAGATGAACTGGCGCGCCCCGCCGGCGGCGTACAGCAGGAAGAGCGGGTTGGCACCCAGGGCGATCAGGACGGCGTACCGCAGCGGAGCGACCATCTGCGCGCGCCGCATCATCGTGTTCAGCGACATCATCGTCAGGCCGGCGAACGCGGCGGAGGCGATCGGCACGGCGATCAACGACGAGGTCACGGCCGGAAGATCGCCAGCGGCGAGATCAGCAGCGTCGCCAGTGGCGGGTAGTCGAAGCCGAGCGCCGAGAGCTTCGCCGGGTCGTTGCTGCCAGATCATCAGCGCACGGTTGAGCCGGTCGAGGGTCTCGAAGCCGACCACGTGCATCTCGACGACGAGCCAGTAGCCGAACCAGATGTAGAAGCCGGTGAACGCCACGAAGACGGCGAGGTTCACCCACGGGCGGCGGGTGATGTCGGACGTCCGCTCGTGCACGGACTGCACCAGGGACGCCTTGCGCTCCTGCGCCTCGCGGATGTGGGCGGCGGCGGCGTCCTCGATGACGACGGAGGTCGGAGCGACGGTCTCGGGGGTGGTCGTCATCACTCGTGCTCCCCGCCGGAGGCCGTGCTCGGTCTTCTCCCAGTAGAACGGGTCGCTGAAGAGCTGCGATGAAGCCCTTCCAGGCCGCCCAGATCGTCAGCCCAGTAAAGAGGGAGAGCAGCGCGTACGCGTAGGCCAAGCGTCACCGCGCTGCAGGCTGCCAGCGCGATGACGTGACGAACGTGAAGTTGCCGATGAAGAGCGAGCCGAGCAGTAGTGGCGAAACCGGCGGAATTATCCGCTGGATGAAGCCGCCCTCGGTGAGGATCAGAACGTCGATCAACCCCCAGAAGATGGGGTTCATCAGCGCCGAAGGTCAGCCGCCCATCGTCAGGTTGAAGCCGACGAAGCGGCGGGCGCCGAGCTCGCGCCTCAGGCGGCCCGGGCTGCGCATGTGCACGAGGCAGGTCTGCATGTAGCCCTTGATCCAGCGGGTGCGCTGACGGATCCAGTTCGGGACGCTGGAGTTGGCCTCCTCGAGCGTGGTCGACGTCAGACATCACGGTGCGGTAGCCGTTGCGCGTGCAGGCGGATGCCGAGGTCGGCGTCCTCCGTCACGTTGTAGGGGTCCCAGCCGCCGAGCCGTCCGAGCGCGCGCGTGGAAGTGGTTCGAGGTGCCGCCCAGCGGGATCGGCGCGCCCCGCACCCATCGCCGGCAGCACCAGCTCGAAGTGCTCGTACTCGTTGGCGAACCAGGCGGTCAGCAGGTTCTGGTTCTGGTTGAAGTGGCTGAGCTTGGCCTGGATGCAGGCGACGTTCGGCGCCGCCCTGGAAGGCGAGGTCGCCTTCTTGAGCTCGTCCGGGTCCGGGCGGTCCTCGGCGTCGAAGATGACGCAGAGGCTGCCGGTCGCGAGCTGCAGGCCGTAGTTGCAGGCCTTG
>CAWBGN010000012.1:0-45882 GCA_963788445.1 uncultured Actinomycetota bacterium | reverse complement strand
TGGGACCGCACGCACCCGATCGGGCTGGCGACGGCTCGGGTGCTGGCGCGCCTGATCGAGACCGCGATGCCCCTGACCGGCCCCAGACTCCGTCAACGGCCGATCCCTCGAGGTAGGCGAGCCCGGGGCTCAGCCTGACCCTGCTCGGCACCGCCGAGGCCCGCCTCGACGGCGTCCGGCTGCTGCTCAACCGCCGGCAGACCGAGATCCTCGCGTTGCTCGCCGTCCATCCCGAAGGGGTTGTCGGTCGACCACCTCCACGCCCTGTTGTACGGCGACTCGGCGATCACGATGTCCACGCTGAAGGCGGAGGTCTCGCACTTGCGCAGCGCCCTCGGCCGGCCAGCTCGCGTCGCGCCCGTACCGGCTGACGATGCCGGTGCGCACCGACGTCGACAGGTGCTCGAGCTGCTCCAGCGCGGGCAAGTCCGGGCCGCGGCCGTCGCGGCGTACGACGGCGACCTCCTGCCGGGCACGAACGCGCCGGCGCTGGTGGAGCTGGCGGAGTTCCTCGCGGTGAGCTGTGCGGGAGGCGCTGCTGGCCGACCCCGAGCCCACGGCGGTGGTCCGCTACTGCGAGCTGGCGCCGTACGACGTCGAGGTGATCGAGGTCGTGCCTGGCCTCCCTCGGCGAGCCGCGACCACCCGGCGAAACCGCTGCTCAAGGGCCGGCTGGCCGTCGCGCGCGATCGCTGACCGACTGGACCAGCGTCGCGCCAACCTTTCCCCAACCCTCGCGGCCTAGCGTGAGCTGGGTCACAGGTCACTGTCAACCCTGCGAGGAGTCGTTCATGACCCGGATCAACTCACCGTCGACGGAGCTCCGGTCTCCGACGACGTCGAACCGCGCATGCTGCTGGTGCAGTACCTCCGCGAGAAGCTCGGCAAGACCGGCACCGTCATCGGGTGCGACACCAGCAACTGCGGCGCCTGCACCGTCCACCTCGACGGCGAGAGCGTGAAGTCCTGCAACGTGCTGGCGGTGCAGGCCGACGGTCGCGAGGTCACCACCATCGAGGGCCTGGCCACCAACGGCGAGCCTGCACCCGATGCAGGAGGCGTTCCGCGAGTGCCACGGCCTGCAGTGCGGCTTCTGCACGCCGGGGATGATCATGCAGAGCATCGACCTGCTCAACGACAACCCGAACCCCTCCGAGGCCGAGATCCGCGAGGGCCTCGAGGGCAACCTGTGCCGCTGCACCGGCTACCACAACATCGTGCGGGCCGTGCAGCACGCCGCCGGCGCACCGAAGGTGCGCCGGCATGACCGCCACCCAGGAGCGCCAGGCACACCGAGATCGGCCGCGACCGGCGCCGCAAGGAGGACCAGCGGCTGATCACCGGGCGGACCCGCTGGACCGACAACATCACGCTGCCCGGGATGCTGCACCTGGCCATGGTGCGCAGCCCGTTCGCGCACGCGAAGATCACCAGCATCGACACCAGCGCCGCCAAGGCCTCGCGCAACGTGGTGGACGTGCTCACCGGCGCCGACATCGCCGACGAGCCAGGGCGTGCAACATCAACGCCTGGCCGATCACCCCCGACCAGGTGGCCCCGACCCACCTGCCGATGCCCAGCGACCGGGTCGCCTTCGCCGGCGAGATCGTGGCCGTGGTGATCGCCCGCACCCCCGCCGAGGCACGCGACGCGGCCGAGCTGGTCGACGTCGAGTACGACGAGCTGCCGGCGGCCCTCGACCTGAAGGCGGCCGCCGAACGACGAGGTGCTGGCACACCCCGACCTCGGCACGAACAAGTCCGCGCTCTGGGTGTTCAACTCGGGCGAGGCCGGCACCGGCGGCAACGTCGACGAGGCGATCGAGAAGGCCCGCGGCGACGGCATCGTCATCGAGCGCGAGTACCGCCAGCAGCGGCTGATCCCCGCCTTCATGGAGCCCCGGTCCGTGGTCGTCGACCCGACCGTCGGAGCAGATGACCATGTGGTCGGCCACGCAGATCCCGCACATCCTGCGGTTCGCGCTCGCCGCGACCACCGGGGTGCTCGGAGTCGAAGATCCGGGTGATCGCCCCCGACGTCGGCGGCGGGTTCGGTGGCAAGCTCCAGACCACCCCGGAGGAGTTCATCGCCTGGGCCGTCGCCCGACGGCTGCAGCAAGCCGGTGAAGTACACCGAGACCCGCTCCGAGTCGCTCATGTCGGGCCACCACGGCCGCGACCAGTGGCAGAAGCTCACGCTGTCGGCGGAGAAGGACGGCACGGTCACCGGGTTCAAGGTCGAGCTGCTCGCCGACCTCGGCGCGTACGTCTCGCTGGTCGGCGGCGGCGTACCGGTGCTCGGCGCGTTCATGTTCAACGCGATCTACAAGTTCCCGGCGTACCACTTCCAGGTGCAGACGGTGCTCACCAACAAGACCTGGACCGACGCCTACCGCGGCGCCGGCCGGCCCGAGGCGACGTACGCCATCGAGCGGATGATGGACGAGCTCGCGGCCGAGGTCGGGGTGGACCCGCTCGAGATCCGCGAGAAGAACTGGATCAAGCACGAGGAGTTCCCGTTCACGACCGTGGCCGGGCTGGAGTACGACTCCGGCAACTACGAGGCGGCGACCGCCCGGGCCAAGGAGATGTTCGGGTACGACGAGCTGCGCGCCGAGCAGAAGCGGCGCCGCGACGCCGGCGACCCGGTCCAGCTCGGGCTCGGCGTCTCGACGTTCACCGAGATGTGCGGCCTCGCGCCGTCCCGGGTGCTCGGCTCGCTCGACTACGGGGCCGGCGGCTGGGAGCACGCGAGCGTCCGGATGCTGCCGACCGGCAAGGTCGAGGTGCGTCACCGGTGCCTCCGCGCACGGCCAGGGGCACGAGACGGCGTTCAGCCAGATCGTGGCCGACCGGCTCGGCGTGCGCGTTCGAGGACGTCGAGGTGCTGCACGGCGACACCCAGGTCGCACGCCAAGGGCGTACGACACCTACGGCTCGCGGTCGCTGGTCGTCGGCGGCGAGGCGGTCGTCCGGGCCGCCGACAAGGTGATCGAGAAGGCGCAGGCCGATCGCCGCCCACCTGCTCGAGGCCTCGGCCGACGACCTCGAGTTCACCGGCGGCCGGTTCACGGTCAGGGGCACCGACCAGGGCATGGCGATCGGCGAGCTCGCCATCGCCGTCTTCGCCGCGCACAACCTGCCCGACGGGGTCGAGGCGACCCTGGACTCCGACGCGACCTTCGACCCGGAGAGCTTCAACTTCCCGCACGGCACCCACCTGTGCGCGATGGAGGTGGACACCGAGACCGGCGCGGTGAAGATGCGCAAGTACGTCTGCTGCGACGACATCGGCAACATCATCAACCCGCTGATCGTCTCCGGTCAGGTGCACGGCGGCCTGGTGCAGGGCATCGCGCAGGCGCTGTGGGAGGAGGCGGTGTACGACGACGCCGGGACCCTGGTGTCCGGGTCGTTCGTGGACTACCTGCTGCCGACGTCGGCCGACACGATCAGCTTCGACACCGACCACACGACGTCGCCGTCGACGACGAACACGCTGGGCACGAAGGGCGTCGGCGAGGCCGGCACCATCGCGTCCACGCCGGCGGTCGTCAACGCGATCGTCGACGCGGTCCGCCACCTCGGGGTCAACGACATCGTGATGCCGTGCACCCCGGAGCGGGTGTGGAGGGCGATCAACGACTCGGGCGGTGGCGGGGCCGACCCGACCACCGGTGCGGCGGCTCCGCACTTCGACGCGGCCGAGGGCACGGAAGGAGCACCGCAGTGATCCCCGCAGAGTTCGACTACCTGGCCCCGACCTCGGTCGAGGAGGCGCTCGCGGCGCTGGCCCAGCACGGTGACGACGCCAAGGTGATGGCCGGCGGGCAGAGCCTGCTGCCGGTGCTCCGGATGCGGCTGAACGCACCGGAGGTCGTCATCGACATCGGCCGGATCGACGCGCTGCGCGGCGTACGCGACGACGGCGACGCCATCGTCATCGGCGCGACCACCACGCACGCCGAGGTCGGCTCGAACACCCTCGTCGCCGAGCACGCGGCGCTGATCGCCCGGGCCATCGACCACCTCGCCGACGCCCAGATCCGGCACCGCGGCACGTTCGGCGGCGCCCTGGCCCACGCCGACCCCGCCGGCGACCTCGGCGCGCCGGCGCTGGCGCTCGGCGCGGAGTTCGTGATCGCCGGTCAGAACGGGACCCGGACCGTCGCCGCGGACGACTTCTTCGTGGGCCTGTTCGAGACCGCCATCGGCGACGACGAGCTGCTGACGGAGGTGCGGATCCCCAAGCACACCGGGTGGGGCGCGCACCACGAGAAGTTCGTCCGGATCGCGCACCAGTGGCCGATCGTGGCGGTCGCGGCCGCCGTACGCGTCGACGGCGGCACGATCGCCGAGGCGCGGGTCGGGCTCGCCAACATGGGGTCCACGCCGTTGCGTGCACGCGCGGTCGAGGAGGCGCTGGCCGGACAGCCGGCGACCGACGAGGCCGTACGCGCCGCAGCCGCGCGCGCGGCCGAGGGCGCGAACCCGCCGTCGGACCTCAACGGCGACGCGGACTACCGCAGGCACCTCGCGACGGTGCTCACCCGACGGGCCGTTCTCGCGGCGGCAGGAGCCTGAGCGCCTTGGACCTCACCCACCGATTCACCGTCCCCACCTCAGTCGACGAGACCTGGGCGCACTTCCAGGACATCGCCTCGGTGGCGCGAGTGCTTCCCGGGCGCGACCGTGACGTCGTTCGACGGCGACTCGTTCCAGGGCTCCTGCAAGGTGAAGCTCGGTCCGATCGCGCTGGTCTACAACGGCTCGGGCACGTTCGTGGAGAAGGACGAGGCGGCGCACCGCTTCGTCGTCGACGCCAAGGGCAAGGACAAGCGCGGCAACGGTACGGCGGGCGCCAAGGTCACGCTGTCCATGGACGAGGGCCCGGACGGCACCGATGTCGAGGTGCTGACCGACCTCGCGATCACCGGCAAGCCCGCGCAGTTCGGGCGAGGTGTGATGCAGGACGTGTCCGACAAGCTGCTCGGACAGTTCGTCGCATGCCTGGAGTCCCGGCTCACCGGAGGTGCCCCCGAGGCCCCCGGTGAGCCGGCCCCGGTCGTCGAGGCCGCGTCGCCGGAGGCCGCCCCCAGCCCAGGCGCCCCCGCCACCTCCACCAACCCCGGCTGCGGCACGCGACCCCGCCCGACGAGCCAGGGCGACGACTCCCTCGACCTCGGCGCCACCGTGCTGCCGGTCCTGCTGAAGTCCTACTGGAAGCAGGGCGCGGCCGGGCTGGCCGTGATCGCGTTCATCATCTGGCTGATCCGGCGCGACTAGAGCACGCAGTTGTGTGCCTGAGCCGGTCGCGGGTGACCGGCTCAGGCACACGACTACGGCGGCTGTGGAAGACGGGCGCGCGCGCCGCTGGAAGTGGGCACGCTTCCGCCCATGAACCGACCACCGTGGCAGGACCTGGCCCAGCGGCAAGCCGGGGTCGTGGCGCGCCGCCAGCTCAACGGCATGGACTACCCGCGCGACCTCGTACGCCGGCAGCTGGACGCCCACCGATGGGTGGAGCGCACGCCCCGCGTGCTCTCCACCACGACCGGCCCTCCGCTGTGGGACCAGCGCGTCTGGACCGCCGTCCTCCACGCCGGCGGGGCCGGCGCTGGTCGGCGGCCTGACCGCGCTCGAGTGGCGCGGCCTGCGCAACTGGCATCGGGACGAGGTCACGGTGCTGGTCGATGACGAGCTGAGCTTCGAGCCGGTGCCCGGCGTGCAGTTCTTTCGTACTCGCCGCCCTCTCGACGGCCTGTGTGACCGCTTCTCCGAGCTGCCGATCGCCCGGATCGAGCCGGCCGCGCTGCTGTTCGCGGCGTACGAACGATCACCGCGCACTGCCGAGGGCCTGCTGGCCGCGGTGGTCCAGCAACGGCTCACCTCTCCGGATCGCCTGCTCGCCGCGATCGAGACCATGCGGCCGCTTCGTCGGGCCAAGCGGTTCCGCTTGATGCTGGGAGAGGTGCAGGGCGGTGCGACCTCGCTGGCCGAGCTCGACATCGACAGGATGTGCCGCCGGTTCGGACTGCCGCACGCCCGCCCGTCAGGTGCGCCGCCGTGATGCGTCGGGTCGAGTTCGCTTCACCGACTGCGAGTGGGTGCTGCCGGATGGGACGGTCCTGGTCCTCGAGGTCGACGGAGCCTTCCACATGGACGTCGAGCACTGGGAGGACGACATCGCACGCCAACGTGCGCTCTCCCGCCCGGGGCGCATCGTCGTCCGGTGCACCGCCCGCGAGGTCCGGGACGCTCCCGAGGTCGTGGTCCGCGACCTCGTGGCCCTGGGACTGACCCAGTCGTGCGCCTGAGCCGGTCGCGGGTGACCGGCTCAGGCACACGACCCGTCAGAACACGTTGAGGGGGCGGAACTGCACGGAGAGGCGCGGGCCGGCGTGGGCGACCTTGGGGACGGCGTGCTCCCAGGTGCGCTGGCAGGAGCCGCCCATGACGACCAGGTCGCCGTGGCCCATCTCGACCGAGATCGACTCGCCACCGCCGCGGGGGCGTAGCGCCAGCCGGCGGGGGTCGCCGACGGACACGATCGCGACCATGGTGTCCTCGGCCTTGCCGCGGCCGATGGTGTCGCCGTGCCAGGCGACGCTGTCGCGACCGTCGCGGTAGTAGCAGCAGCCGGCGGTCACGAACGGCTCGCCCAGCTCGCGGGAGGTAGTACGCCGTCAGCGCATCGCGGGCCTCGTCGAGGGCGGGGTGGGGGAGCGGGTCGCCGACGCCGTAGGTGTGCACGAGCCGGGGCACGTCGACGACCCGGTCGTACATCTGCCGCCGCTCGGCCCGCCACGGGACGTCGCGGACCAGGGTCTCGAACACGTCGTCGGCACCCGGCAGCCAGTTGCGGCGTACGTCGACCCAGGCGCCTCGGGTCAGGGGGCGGCGCTCGACCCCGTCGAGCGCCGGCACCGCGGTCCGTCCGGTGTCGAAGAGAGTGCCCTGGAAGTCCACGGCGCCATGATACTCCAGAATCGAACAGATGTTCGATGTCCGCGCGGGACGAAAAACTCGAGTGACTCAGCACGTCGGGCCTCCTACCTTCGTCTCATGGAGGTCACCTTCACCAAGGTCGACGACAAGCGGTACTCGATCGCCATCGACCGCGAGCACGGCCCGCCGCTGGTACCGCGATTCGCACCCGGTTACGACGACCTGATGCCGCACGATCTCGCGCACTACCTCGTCGAGGAGCATTTCGAGATCCAGCTGGGCGTGTGGGGGCAGCTCGCGGCGGGCGGCGGTGGCATCTTCACGCCGGCTCCTGAGGACAACAGCCTGCGCTACCAGCGCCGGGCGCATCGCATCGGTGCCCTGGGGCGCGCGGACATGGAGCGCTCCGAGCGTCTCGTCGTGATGACCGTCGGTGCATGGGAGCGCAGCATCGGCAGGGTCAAGCACCAGACTCGTGCGTTCCCGCCCGAGGCCGTCCCCGAAGAGCTCCCCGGCGCCGTACGCCGCATGGGCGAGGTCGCCGAGCGCTGGCGCGGTCTCGGGCGCGGCCGCTCGCTGTCCTTCGCCTGGCCGGGGCGTCTGACTCTCGACACCTCCAAGACGCGGCGCGGACGTCGCTCGACCAGGCGGGTGGGCCGAACGGGCTAGGGGACCTCTCGGGGCCGCCTCAGGGCAGCACCTGCACGATTCCCGGTGGCAGCCGGTTGTGCCGACAGGGATCCTAGGGGCCATGACCTACGTGCAGTCGACCACGAGCGCGGCGGCCCGCGTCGTCAACCTGACCAAGACCTATGGCTCGGGACCGGCGATGGTGACGGCGCTCGACGACGTCACCCTGGACCTCGCGGCCGGCCAGTTCACCGCGGTGATGGGGCCGAGCGGCTCCGGGCAAGTCGACGCTGATGCACTGCTGCGCCGCGCTCGACACCGCCGACTCCGGCTCGGTGTTCATCGGTGAGCAGGACCTCTCGACGCTCAAGGACAAGGCCCTCACGCGGCTTCGGCGCGACGAGATCGGCTTCGTGTTCCAGTCCTACAACCTGGTGCCCACGCTGACCGCGGAGGAGAACATCCTGCTCCCGCTGGCGATCGCGGGGCGCAAGCCGGACCGCGGGTGGTACGACAACGTGATCGCGACCGTCGAGCTCGGCGACCGGCTCTCCCACAAGCCGAACGAGCTGAGCGGCGGCCAGCAGCAGCGGGTGGCCGTGGCACGTGCCCTGGTCAGCCGACCGCGGATCGTCTTCGCCGACGAGCCGACCGGCAACCTCGACTCCCATTCGGGCGCGGAGGTGCTCGAGCTGCTGCGGCGGAGCGTGACCGACCACGGCCAGACCATCGTGATGGTCACCCACGACCCGGTGGCGGCGGCGTACACCGACCGGGTCGTCTTCCTGGCCGACGGCCGCGTCGTCGACGAGATGCGCGACCCGACGCGCGAGGGCGTCCTGGAGAAGATGGCGATGATGACGGCAGGGGCCTGAGAAGTGCTGAGGTTCACCTGGCGCAACCTGATCGCCCGGAAGGTCCGGCTGCTGCTGTCCGGCTTCGCGATCGTGCTCGGCGTCGCCTTCGTCGCCGGGTCGTTCATCTTCACCGACTCGATCGGCGGCGCGTTCGACGACATCATCGAGGGCTCGACCGCCGACGTGGAGATCGGCTACGAGGGCGCCAACGACTTCGACGCCGTGCAGGACTCGCGGACCATCCCCGGAAGCGTCGTCGACAAGCTCGAAGCGCTGCCAGAGGTCCAGTCGGCGCACCCGCAGATGGCGCTGCAGACCGTCTTCGTGATCGGCTCCGACGGGAAGGTGGTCGGCGGCAACGGCCCGCCGGGCCTCGCCTTCAACCCCTCCAGCGCGACCGCACTCACCGGCAACCCGATCATCGAGCTGACCGACGGGGAGCTGCCGGACGCGCCGTACGAGGTCGCGCTCGACGTCGACACCGCGGACAAGGCGGGCTACGACGTCGGCGACCGCTTCGACCTGGTCACGCCGGGCGAGCCCCCGACGATCGAGGTCGTGCTCACCGGGCTGGTCGAGTTCGGCAGCGGCAGCGGCCTGAACGGCGCCACGCTCACCCTGTTCGATGCCGGGTTCATGCAGGACCAGTTCTTCGACGGGCAGGACGTCTACTCGTCGATCTCGCTCAACGCCGCGGACGGGGTGTCCCAGAAAGAGCTCCGCGACGCTGCCCAGGAGGTGCTGCCCAAGGACGTCATCGCCCGCACCGGCGACGAGTACGTCGAGCAGAACAAGGAGAGCCTCGAGGAGATCATGGGCTTCCTCCAGACGTTCCTCCTCGTCTTCGCCGGGGTCTCGCTGGTGGTCGGCATCTTCATGATCATCAACACCTTCTCGATCCTGGTCGCCCAGCGCAGCCGCGAGCTGGCGCTGCTGCGAACCCTCGGCGCCTCGCGCCCCCAGATCACCGTCTCGGTGATCCTGGAGGCGCTCGCGGTGGGTCTGCTCGGCTCGACCCTGGGTCTCGGCGTCGGCTACCTGCTGGCCCGCGGGAATGGCGGCGGTGTTCGGCCTGATCGGGCTCGACCTGAGCCGCGCGTCGTTCGTCGTCGAGTGGCCGACGATCCTGTGGTCGTACGTCGTGGGTGTGGGCGTCACGGTCGTGGCGGCCTACCTGCCCGCACGACGCGCGTCCCGGATCCCGCCGATCCAGGCCCTGAGGGACGACGTCGCCCTGCCCGAGTCCGCCCTGCGGCGCCGGCTCGTCGTGGGCGGGGTCCTCGTGGTGCTCGGCATCGGCAGCCTGGTCGCGGGCTTCGCGGGCGACGGCAACACGGGCCTGAGCCTGATCGGCCTCGGCATGCTGCTGGTGCTCATCGGGGCCGCGCTGCTGAGCCCGCTGGCCGCGAAGCCGGTGATCGGCCTGTTCGGGCCGCCGTACCGCCGTGGGTTCGGAGCCGTGGGCCAGCTGGCCACCCAGAACAGCATGCGGAACCCGCGCCGGACCGCCGCGACGGCGAGCGCCCTGATGGTCGGGCTGGCCCTGGTCGCCATGATGTCGGTGCTCGGCAAGTCGGCCGCCGACTCCGTCGACGAGGCGGTCGAGGCGGACATCACCTCGCAGTTCATCGTGTCCAACGTGGTCGGCCAGTCGTTCTCGACCGCCGTCGCCGACCAGATCCGCGAGGTCGACGGCGTCGCGGCCGTGGCCAGCCTGCGCTCGGCCCCGGCCGAGATCGACGGCGAGTCCAGCTTCCCCGCGGCGGTCGACCCCGACGACCTCGCCGAAGCCATCGACCTGCCGTTCCTCGCCGGCTCACTCGCTGCGCTGGAGCCGGGCACGATCCTGGTCAACCAGAGCATCGCCAAGAACCTCGGTGCGAAGGTCGGCGACGAGGTCGAGATGAAGATGCAGGGCGGCACCGTGAAGCTCACGGTCGGTGCCGTCTTCACCGTGAGCGGTGCGCTGCCGGCAGACGTCCTGGTCACCTTCGACACCTTCGAGCAGGGCGGAATCGCGCCGGTCGACTCGATGGTCTTCGTCGCCAAGGACCCGGGCGCGGACACCGACGCCGTCCGGGCCGGCATCGAGGACGTGACCGCTGACCTGCCGACCGTCACGGTCAAGGACCCTGCCGGCTTCGCCGCGGAGCAGCGGGAGCAGATCGACATCTTCCTCAACCTCATCTACGGCCTGCTCGGGCTGTCCGTCGTGATCGCCGTGCTCGGCGTCGTCAACACGCTCGGGCTGTCCGTGATCGAGCGCACCCGGGAGATCGGGCTGCTCCGCGCGATCGGCACCAGCCGGCGCCAGCTGCGCACCATGATCCGGCTCGAGTCGGTGGTGGTGTCGGTGTTCGGGGCACTGCTCGGGATCGCTCTCGGCATCGCCTTCGGAACGGGGCTGATCATCGCTCTGGAGGACCAGGGCCTCACCGAGCTCTCGATACCGTGGCTTCGGATGGTCGGCTTCATCCTCGCGGCGGGCGTCGTTGGCGTGCTCGCCGCAGCCGTCCCAGCCCGCCGCGCCGCGCGCCTCGACGTACTCCGGGCGATCGCGACCGAGTGACACAGATTGGGTAAGAACTCTTCAGAACACGGGACGGGAGGTATAGACCAGCCTTACAGTTCCAACGTGGAGGGTTTGTTGGTGGGCGAGGGTCGGACGCTCAAGCACGTTCAGGTGCGTGAGTACGTCCGGGGGCTTGTCAAGGATGCAGCGCCGGGGTCACCGGCGCCGTCCGAGCGCGAGCTCGTGCACCACTTCGGTGTCGCACGGATGACGGTTCGCCAGGCCATGGATGCGCTGGTGGTCGAGGGGCTGCTGGAGCGGATCCCGGGTCGCGGCACGTTCGTCGCGCACCCGCGCCGCGAGGTGGGCCGGCTGATCGGCTACACCGAGGAGATGGCCCGACGCGGGCTGCTGGGCGAGTCCCAGACCCTGCTGGCGCGGCGCGAGCAGGCCGGTCCGGGTGTGGCCCGCGCGCTCAGCATCACCGAGGGCGACGCGGTCATCCACTGGAAGCGGCTTCGCCGGGCCGACGGCGTACCCGATGTGCATCGAGGACGCCTACCTCAACGAGGTGCTGATTCCCGGCTTCCTGCAGAGCGGCATGCCGACCAGCCTGTACGACGCGCTCGAGTCGCGCGGCCTGCGGCCGACCTGGGCCGAGGACTCCATCACCGCCGACCTGGCCAACGCCGAGGAGGCCGGGATGCTCGAGATCGACGCGGGCAATCGCCGTGCTCCGGCAGTCGCGCCGGGCTCTGTCGGGCGAGAAGGTCGTGGAGGTGTCGCGCTCGGTCTACCGTGCCGACCGCTTCACGATGTGGGTGCAGCTGGGTCAAGAGGGCTTGTAGGGCACGTCCTAGAGCAGCCCCAGGGGTGCGATCTCGCGCCCTGACTCCTCGCAGACCCAGACCGGATCCGGACCGCCGAGGTCCGGCTGGATGTGCAGCGCGTGCACCGGTGACGTCCCCGCAGGTGAGGCACACCGGCCAGCGGCCGACGGTCTCGAACAACGCGTCCTGAACGTCCTGCGCGACCAGCCCCGCGATGTACACCTCACCCTCGGGCCACTGCTCTGCCCACCACTTGCGGTCGGAGACGGCGTCCTCGAGCGCGGACACCGCCGCCGGCGTCGCGTGCTGACGGGCCTGGAGGTCGGCGAGTACCCGGGCGCGAGCCTCGTACAGGAGAGCCGTGTCCATCTCCCCATCATGCTCGCCGCCGCAAACGCCAGCCACCGCACCGCCGCTCGCCTCCCCGGCCGGGCCGCTCGCGCGCCCTACAGTGCTGACATGGGTACGGCGCTGCTCGAGGTGACCGTCCTCGGTCCGCGCGACGTCGCGGGGGCCGACGAGGGCGGAGCCGACCGTCTCCACCTGGTCGGCGAGGCCGGCCTGTCCCCGGAGCCGAGCCTGGTGTCCGCCACCTGCCGGGAGACCGAGGTCCCGGTGTTCGTGCTGCTGCGCCTCAACGACTCCTGGACCACCACCGGCGGCGAGCTGACCCGCCTGGTCGGACTCGCCGAGGACTACCTCTCCTGCGGCGCGACCGGTGTCGCGTTCGGCTTCCTCGACTCCGACCTCGAGGTCGACACGACCGTGTGCGACCACCTCGTGACCTCGCTGCCCGAGGTGCCGTGGAGCTTCCACCGGGCGGTCGACGCCTCGCTCGACCCGCGCCGGTCGTGGCGGCGGCTGCTGACCCTGCCGGGCCTGGTGTCCGTGCACTCCGCAGGCTCGCCGCAGGGCCTGTCGGTCGGGTACGACGACCTGCTCGACACGGCCTCGTCCGACCCGCGGATCTCCGCGCTGCTGATGCCGGGTGGCGGGCTCCTGGGCGAGCACGTCCCGTGGTTCGTGCGGGCCGGGGTCCGGCAGTTCCACATCGGCTCGCAGGCGCGTCCGGGCGCGACGTACAAGTCCTATGTCGACGCCGGCCACGTGCGGTCGTGGCGGCTGCTGCTCGACAGTGCGGTCGAGCGGTCGGCCGGGTCCGTCGCCGGCTGATCCATGGGACTGATGATCGACCCTCCCCTGGTCCCGTCGCGCGGACGGATGTGGTCCCACCTCGCCAGCGACACCTCGTTCGACGAGCTGCACGTGTTCGCACGTGACCTGGGTATCCCCGAACGCGGGTTCGACCGCGACCACTACGACGTACCGTCCGAGTGGTACGACCAGGTCGTCGCCCTCGGCGCCGAGGAAGTCACGTCACGGGAGCTGATCCGCCGCCTCCACGCTGCCGGCCTCCGCCGCCGCAAGGGCCGCTGACCCCCACTTCGTGGTGCTAGGGGTGGAGCTCGCGGCGGACGTTGGCGCGGGCGGCGGACTCCCAGTGCGCGCGGGCGTACGCCGTGTGGAAGAGGTGGGGCTTGGCCAGGAGGTCCCGGAGGATGGCGGCCCGGCCCTCGCGGAAGGCGGGCTCGGGGACGTGGGAGTACTCGCGGCGGACCGCTCTGACGTACTCCGCGTAGCGGCCGTAGGGGGCAGCCAGGATCGCGAGGTCTGCGTCGGAGAGGACGCAGCCGGAGGTGTCGCGCTCGGCGGGGCGGTGGGTGTCGGTCAGCCGGACCAGCCGGGCGACCTCGGCGACGACCGCCTCGTCGAGGCCGGCCCGGGTCAGGGCCCGCTCGGCCCACTGGGCGGAGCGCTCCTCGGCCCAGGGCTGCCCGTCGTAGACGCCGTCGTGGAACCACGCCGCCAGCCGGACCGGGACCTCGTCGAAGTCGACACCGGCCGCTGCCATCTCGTCGAGCCGGTCCAGCACCTCGGTCAGGTGCCGCGTGTCGTGATAGGCGCGAGAAGGGGCGGTGTACGCGGCGACGAGCTCGTCGCGCAGACCGTCACAACCCGTCAGTGGCCATCTGTCCCCCAGGTCCACGACCCCATTCAACCAGTGAGCTCCGCCGGAAGGGACTCTTTGTGCACGACGACCAGGGACGTGACCGCCCGGGTCAGGCAGACGTAGAGCCGGCGCAGCCCGGTGACCCGGTCCGGCTCGCCGGCGACGATCGCGGCCGGCTCGGCCAGGACCACGTGGTCGAACTCGAGTCCCTTGGCCAGCGAGGCCGGGACCAGGTCGAGGTGCTGCTCGAACTCGGTCTCCGCCGTCGACTCGTCGCCGAGCAGGGCGAAGCCGAGCCCGGCTGCGGTCAGGGCCTCACCGACAGCAGGCACGAGCGCGTCCGGTGCGATCAGTCCGATCGAGCCCTCCCGGGCGACGATGGCGCGTACCTGGTGGGCTGCGGCCTCCGCCAGCGGCCCCGACGCGGCCACCAGCGACAGGTCGCCGCGGGCGCGACGTACCGAGGTCGGCGGGGTCAGCCCGGGCGCGATCACCGGCAGCAGGCGGGCGGCGTACTCGATCACGTCGCCGGGCACCCGGAACCCGCGGGTCAGCTCCTCGACGTGCGCGTCCGGCTTGCCGAGGTGGGCCAGCGCCTCGGCCCAGGTCCGGGTGGCCCAGGGCGTGGTGGCCTGGGCGAGGTCGCCGAGCACGGTCAGCGACCCGGTCGACGACCGCCGGGCCAGGGCGCGCAGCATCATCGGCGACAGGTCCTGCGCCTCGTCGGCCACGATGTGCGCCACCGAGGGCGTCCGCTCGACGAGGTCGGCCGCCTCGTCGAGGAGTACGGCGTCGGGCAGCGACCAGCGGACCGTGCCGGGCGACCGCGCGGGCTTCGCCCACAGCAGCGCCGCCTGCTCGTCCGGCTCGAGGATCCCCTCGGCGTTCTCGGCCAGGAACTCCG
The DNA here is from genome assembly GCA_963788445.1 of uncultured Actinomycetota bacterium. GTDB lineage: Bacteria > Actinomycetota > Actinomycetes > Propionibacteriales > Nocardioidaceae > Nocardioides. The sequence goes on along the minus strand of CAWBGN010000012.1, from coordinate 31,191 downwards.
GCTCCGAGAGCAGCCGCCAGACCAGGCGGGCCGGGTCGACCGCCGGCCACAGCTCCTTGGCGTAGTCCTTGACCGGCTTGCTGCGCGCCACCGCGTCCTGCACCCGGTCGTCGGGGGAGTCGCCGGCCAGCTCCATCTTCACCAGGATCCGGTGTGCCAGCGACTGGGGCACCATCGCCCGCGCGGCGCCGTACCGCACCCCGCGCGAGCGCAGCGACGCCACGACCTCCTCGGCCTCGTACGCCGCGACCCGCCACCGGCGCGCCCCGCGCGGCACCACCAGCGCCTCGGTCGGCGCCCCGACCTGCGACCACAACGCCCGCTCCAGCACCGCCGCCATCCGGGCGTCGCCCTTGAGCGTCGCGACGGCGGCCGTATCCTCGCCCCGGATCGCGTTCTTCGGCTGCAGCGTGGCCAGCGTCGCGGCCGCGAGCTCCCCGATCGTGGTCTGCCGGGCGTCGATCTCGCCGAGGGCCGGCAGCACGTCGCCGATGTAGCGCAGGAAGCTCGCGTTCGGCCCGACCACCAGCACGCCCTGGCGGGTCAGCTGCTCGCGATGCGCATAGAGGAGGTACGCCGCGCGGTGCAGGCCGACGGCCGTCTTGCCGGTCCCCGGTGCTCCCTGGACGCAGATGCTCTGCGACAGGTCGGAGCGGACGATCACGTCCTGCTCGGGCTGGATGGTGGCGACGATGTCGCGCATCGGCCCGACGCGCGGTCGCTCGATCTCGGCCTCGAGGATCGCCGAGTGCTCCTCGACCTCACCCGCGGCCAGGTCCTCGTCCTCGAACGCGGTGAGCCGGCCCTGCTGGAAGCCGTACCGCCGGCGCAGGCCCACGCCCATCGGCTCGGTCCTGCTGGCCCGGTAGAAGGGGAGGCTGACCGGCGCCCGCCAGTCGATCACCATCGGGTCGCCGCTCGGGTCGGAGATGTGCCGGCGCCCGATGTGGAAGTCCTCGCCGTCGCGGTAGTCCACCCGGCCGAAGAACAGCGGGATCGTCGGGTCGTCCGCCAGCTGCTTCATCCGGAGCGCGAAGGTCGACTCGAGGTACTCCCGGCTGACCCAGTCGCCCGCCGCGGCCGAGTCCATGGAGGCGGTGCGCTCGCGCATCCGGGCCAGCTGGGCGCGGGACTCGGCCAGATGGGTCTGCTCCGCGGCCAGCTCGGTGTCGACGTCGGTCTCGGGGGCAGGTGCGGGCATGCGGGCGCCTCCGCAGTCGCGGGTCGGGGTGGGGGAAGGGCGACGCTACTCCGACCCCGGGTCGGCCGTCACCCGATTTCGGCTGCCGAACGAACGCCGACCGCCGCACGACGCGGCGCCATGGCCCACCGGATGGTGGCCGTGGCGGCGCCGCCGAGGGCCCGGACCACGGTCCGGTCGGTGATCGGGGTCGAGGGAAGCCGGAGCTCGCGGCGGGTCCAGCGCGGCATCAGCCCGATCGCGGCCGCCATCAGCACGCCGTAGGCCGGGCGCAGCGGGAGCGGGAGCTCGGGTCGCCAGAGCAGGTAGGCGACGGCGTCGCGGGCGTGGTCGGTGGCGCCGAGCTCGGGACGGAACGCTGCCAGTGTGGCGGCCAGCTCCGCCTCCGTGGTCGGTGGGTCGACGACTCCGAGCCGCCGGGCCACCTCTGCGGTCTGGGCGACGTACTCGTCGCGGCCGGCCTGGTCCAGCGGCCGCTTCCCGTAGGTCTGGTGCGCCAGCAGGAAGCTGTCGATCTCGGCGACGTGCACCCACATCAGCAGGTGCGGGTCCGAGGCGGCGTACGGCGTCCCGTCGGGCATGGTGCCCGTGACCCGGCCGTGGATGGCATGCACTGCGTCGACCGCGCGCTGGGCGTCGTCGGCCGTGCCGAACGTGGTCACGGCGATGAACCGGCTGGTCCGGGCCAGCCGGCCCCACATGTCGCCGCGGTAGCCGCTGTGCTCGGCGACGGCCGTCATCGCCGCCGGGTGCAGGGTCTGCAGCAGGATGGCGCGGATCCCGCCGATGAACATGGACGCGTCGCCGTGCACGCGCCCGATCGGGCTGGCCGGGTCGAACCACCGGGGTCCGGGAGTGAGGTGGATGCGGTCGCGGTGGCGCTCGCCGTCCGGGCCGGCGACGCGCTGGAACAGCGCCTCGCCCAGCCGGTCGCGCACACCGCCGATCATGCCGGCGAGCCTACGGGGGACACCCTCACAGCCCGACCGCGTCGGCCTCCTGCTCGACCAGCGTGGCGAAGAGGTCGTCCGCGGGGTCGAACCCGCCGACGAACTGGCCGTTGAGCTCCAGGGTCAGCAGCCCCACCACGCGCGCGAAGGCGCCGACCAGGGCGAGCATCGTGCCGCGGTCGACGTCGAGCTCCAGCGCGGCCCGGGTCGTGTCCAGCTGCCGGTCGCAAGCCCGCGTCCGATGGACGGTGCCGTCGCGCTGACCGCCTGCCTCGGCCACCGGCAGGCACAGGGCCCGCACCACTCGCCCGGCCGGTGCGATCGTGTCCGGCGGCGCGGCGTACCCGGGGATCGTCGAGCCGTAGATCAGCGCCCACCGGTGCGGCTCGGCGACCGCCCAGGCGCGCATGGCGAGGCAGGTGTCGACCCATCGCCTGCGCGGCCCGCGCCGGCCCGTCGCCGACGGTCTCCTCGAGCCGGTCGGCGAGGTCGTCGTACGCGTCGACGATCAGGTCGGTAAGCAGGTCGTCGCGGCTGGCGTAGTAGCGGTAGATCGCACTGGACACGAGATTGAGCTCGCGGGCGATCGCGCGCAGGGACAGGGATCCGGCGCCCGACTCTGCGAGCTGGGTGAGCGCGAGCGCCTTGATCCGTTCGATGTTCTGCTCGCGGGCGAGCTGGCGCGGCGTGGGTCCCTTCGGCATGGAGCCAACTGTGGCACATCAGAGAGCAATTATCACGAAAGAGAGCATTGCTCTTGCTTTCTTGGGTGAAGAGGTGCACACTCGAATCAATCAGAGAGCACCGCTCTCTCAAATGACCCGGAGGATCAGAGATGTCCATCACCACCCGCACCACCACCGCTGCCGGCCTCGTCGTCTCCGGCCTTGCCTTCGCGGCGTACCCCGCCCTGCGGCCGTACGGTCCCGAGACCGGCATGGCCGGCGCTGCCGACTTCGGCGACACCGCCTGGCTCGTTGCCCACGTGCTCGGCATGGTCGGCTTCGTCGCCCTGGCGTTCACGCTCCGCGCCGCATCGACCAACACGCCCTGGCCGTGGGCCGGCCAGCCGGTGCGCAAGGCGGAGACCCGGATGTGGCTCGCCGTCGCGCTGCTCCTGCCCTACTACGGGGCCGAGGCCTACGGGCTCCACGAGCTCGGCCGGTACGCCGCGGACCACGGCGATCCGGGCGTCCTCGACGTGGCCGACGCGTTCCGCTACGCGCCGTTCGAGATGACCACGTTCGCGCTCGGGCTGTTCGTGCTGATCCTGGTCGGCGGCCGGATCGCGCACGGAATGTGGCACAGCGGCCGGCTGGGCCGCACCGCCGGGATCCTCGCCGGCCTCGGCCTGGCGACGTACCTCCCGCAGTTCTTCGGGACTCCCGAGGTGCGGATCGTGCACGGGGCGGTGCTCGGGCTCGGGCTCGTGCTCATGGCTGTCACCGCCCTGCGGTCCGACCGGACGTCGGTGACGGCGACCGACGGGGAGCGGGTACTCGCTGCCTGACCGGACTGGTCCGGACATTCCTGCGACGTGGCTGCTTCGGCGACCACGTCGCAGGACGTCCGGCGTCCATGGGGGGATCCGGGTCAGTACTGCTCGTTGGGGACGAGGACCCAGAGTGCGATGTAGATCAGGAACTGCGGACCGGGCAGCAGGCAGCTGAGCACGAAGAGCACGCGGACGGTGTTCGGGGACATTCCGAACCGCCGGGCCAGGCCGGAGCAGACGCCGGCGATGACCCGGTTGCGGGGCCGTACGAGCTGGTTGGTCATGGCTCAAGGCTTGCTCGCGGACCGGCCGATTTCATCCCCGAGACGCCGATCTCAGGGTGGAGTCAGGGTGGGCAATCCCGTGGTGCCCAGCCGGCTCCGGGGGCGATCATGCTCGGGTGGACCTGACCGAGGACTCGTTCCGCGCCCTGGCGCGCAGCTCGCCGTGGCGCTGGACGAGCCGTGCACCTGCGCCACCGCTCCGGCCACCTTCCCTCGGCGGCCGAAGACGGGCTCGAGGCCTGGCTGACCCGCCCTGACGGGGTGCGGCTCGTGGACGCGGACGGTCGACCGATCCACAACAGCCTCGAGTCCCAACGCCCCGACGGCCGTCCGACCGGACCATGGCAGCCGCCGGTGCCGACGTACCGCCCCGACGGACTGGTCGCACGCCGACCCGAGGGAGTCGACGACGAGGAGGGGCTCTTCTGGCAGAACTACTACTGGGTGGCGATGCTCGACCCGCTCGAGCTCAGCCATCACGTCGCGGTCAGCGACCTGCGCGAGGACGAGCGTGTCCGGCCGCCCGGCCTGGCGCGGCCGGCTGGTGGCCGAGCTGGGCTACCAGCCCCGCTGCGGCGGCAACTGCTGCGAGCTGCTCTACAGCGAGGCGGGTCTGCGCTCCGGCTTCCCCGACCCCGAGGACGTGCCCGAGGGCTGGCGCGGCCAGACCTACCCCGAGGCGTACGACGTCGCGCTCGACGTGGAGACCGGCGTGGTCGTCCGCTGCCTGCCGATCGGCGGCGCCACGGACTCTCCGTGGCTGGAGAACGACATCCTCGAGTCGTCCTAGGCCGGCAGGTCCCAGGACCTACCGGCCTGCCCGCGCCCTGCTGCGCGCCGCAGTCAGGCCGGCAGGTCCTCCGCATCCACGATCCGGTACGAGTACCCCTGCTCGGCGAGGAACCGCTGCCGGTTCTGGGCGAACTCCGCGTCGACGGTGTCGCGGGAGACGATCGTGTAGAAGTGGGCGGTCTTGCCCTCCTCCTTCGGCCGCAGCAGTCGGCCCAGGCGCTGCGCCTCCTCCTGGCGTGACCCGAACGAGCCGGACACCTGGATCGCCACCTCGGCCGACGGCAGGTCGATGGAGAAGTTGGCGACCTTGGAGACGACCAGCAGGCCGACCTCGCCGTGCCGGAACGCCTCGAAGAGCCGCTGCCGCTCCTTCACGGTCGTCTCGCCCTTGATCACGGGAGCGCCGAGGGCCTCGGCGATCTCGTCGAGCTGGTCGATGTACTGGCCGATCACCAGCGTCGGCTGGTCGGCGTGGGTGGCCACCAGGTCGCGGACGACGTCGATCTTGTGGTGGGTGCAGGACGCGAGGCGGTAGCGCTCCTCCGGTTCGGCGGTCGCGTAGGCCAGCCGCTCGGAGGAGGGCAGGGTCACCCGCACCTCGACACAGTCGGCCGGCGCGATCCAGCCCTGCGCCTCGATGTCCTTCCAGGGGGCGTCGTACCGCTTGGGCCCGATCAGGGAGAACACGTCGCCCTCGCGGCCGTCCTCGCGGACCAGGGTCGCGGTCAGGCCGATCCGGCGGCGGGCCTGCAGGTTGGCGGTCATCCGGAAGATCGGGGCGGGGAGCAGGTGCACCTCGTCGTACACGATCAGGCCCCAGTCGCGGGCGTCGAGCAGCTCGAGGTGGGAGTAGACGCCCTTCCGGCGGGTCGTCATCACCTGGTACGTCGCGATCGTGACCGGTCGGATCTCCTTGACGGCGCCGGAGTACTCGCCGATCTCCTCCTCGGTCAGCGACGTACGCCGGATCAGCTCGTCCTTCCACTGCCGCGCGGACACGGTGTTGGTCACCAGGATCAGCGTCGTGGCCTGCGCGTGCGCCATCGCGGCCGCGCCGACCAGCGTCTTGCCCGCGCCGCAGGGGAGCACGACGACGCCCGAGCCGCCGTGCCAGAACGACTCGGCGGCGTCGCGCTGGTAGTCGCGCAGGTGCCACTCGGTCTCGTCGAGCGCGATCGGGTGCGCCTCGCCGTCGACGTACCCGGCGAAGTCCTCGGCCGGCCAGCCCAGCTTGAGCAGCGCCTGCTTGAGGTTGCCGCGCTCCGAGGCGTGCACGGCGACGGTGTCGTCGTCGATGCGGGCGCCGAGCATCCCCGCGATCTTCTTGGCGCGCAGCACCTCCTCGAGGACCGGCCGGTCGTTCGAGACCAGCACCAGCCCGTCGACGGGATGCTTCTCGAGCCGCAGCCGGCCGTAGCGGGCCATGGTCTCGGCGACGTCCACGAGCAGCGCGTGCGGGACGGCGTACCGGCTGTACTCCAGCAGGGTGTCGACCACCTGCTCAGCGTCGTGGCCCGCGGCGCGCGCGTTCCAGAGTCCGAGCGGGGTGAGCCGGTAGGTGTGCACGTGCTCGGGAGAGCGCTCGAGCTCGGCGAACGGGGCGATGGCCTTCCGGCAGTCGGCGGCCCGTTCGTGATCGATCTCGAGGAGGAGCGTCTTGTCGCTCTGGACAATCAGGGGGCCGTCATTCACCGCACAAGCCTACGGACCGGGGTCGCAACGACAGCGGTCGCGTCGAGTTCGTCGTCGGCGACGACCCGGGCGTCGAGCCCCGCGGCCTGACACGCGGCGACGGTCCCGGCGGCCTGGCTGCGGCCGGTCTCGATCAGCAGGTGTCCGCTGGGGGAGAGCCAGTCGCGGGCCTCGGCGATGATCCGGCGCTGCACGTCCAGCCCGTCGCCGCCCCCGTCGAGAGCGACCCGAGGCTCATGGTCGCGGGCCTCGGGCGGCATGGTGCTGATCGCGTCGGTCGGTACGTACGGCGCGTTCGCCACCAGCACGTCGACCCGGCCCCGCAGGTGGTCGGGCAATGCGGCGTACAGGTCTCCGGTGTGCACCTGACCCCGGTCACCGAGGTTCGTCGCCGCGCACGCCGTCGCCACCGGATCCACGTCGGCCGCGTGCACCTTGATCCCCGGCACCTCCGCCAGGATCGCCGTCCCCACCGCCCCCGACCCGCAGCACAGGTCCACCACGACCATTCCCGATAGTCCGAGACGTTTGGGTTGTTTTTCGGCGCCGGAAGCAACCCAAACGTCTCGGACTATCGCCACAGCCTCAGCCACCAGGAGGGCGGTACGGCGGCGGGGGACGAAGACGCCCTCGGTCACGACGATCCGCAGGCCGCAGAACTCCGCCCAGCCGAGGAGGTGCTCGAGGGGTACGCCGGCACAGCGGCGGGCGACCAGGTCGTCGAGCTCCGCGGGGGTCGTGGCGGCGGCGACGAGGAGGGCGGCCTCGTCCTCGGCGAAGACGGACCCGGTGGCGCGCAGGCGGGCAACGACGGTCGCCGTGACGTCGGGCGCCGGGTCGGTGTCAGGCAGTGGTCTCGGCCCTGGGTACGTCGGCGGCGGGGACGTCGGCGCGCTCCTGGCGCTGGCGGGCGCGGTACGCCGCGACGTTGGCCCGCGACGAGCAGCGCTCCGAGCAGTAGCGGCGCGACTGGTTGGGCGAGGTGTCGACGTACACGTTGGTGCACGGCGTCGCGCTGCAGACGCCGAGCCGGGTCGGCTCCAGGTCACAGACCAGCGTGGCCAGCCCGAGCAGGGACTCACCGATCAGCAGCTCGGCCACGGTCGCCGCCTTGGTGGCGACGTGCAGGTGCAGGTGCTTGGGGTCGTGGTCGGAGATCCGCGGAGTGATCGGGTGCCGCTCCATCAGGTCGTTGAGACCGTCGATCACGCCTGGCGTGTCGCCGTCGTTCGAGGCCTCGAAGACCAGCCGCAGCTCGCGCGTGAACTTCCGCAGGACGGTGGCGTCGCGGTCGGTGCACTGGTCGTGCAGCCACGCCCGGCCGGCGAGGTGCCGGACCAGGTCGTCACGGTCGACGAGCTGCGCGTTGAGCAGGCTCGCCGACGCCTCGGCGTACCTGACGAAATCCACGCTCAGAGCATACGGCCGTGATGGGCACTTGCCGGGGGTGTTCCATACCTCTCGGTCAGTCGGGAATCGGACGGACGGTCGTGATCCGGTGCACGGCGAAGGTCCGGGTGTCGTCGCTGCGGTGGTCGTGGGCGGTCAGCTGGCCGCCCTCGACCCGCAGCGGGTCGACGACCCGTTCGCTGCTGGTGCCGTGGTTGTCGACGTACCCGATCAACACGGTCGTGCCGGACTCGACCGCCTCTCGCAGCGCCGTCAGCGAGCCGCTCGGCGTCAGCGCCTCCGTCGGCACCGCCGGCCGGGACGAGGTCGCCCGGTCGCCGGCCCGGATCGCGGTCACCACCTGCGCGACGTGCGCGCTCGCCCGCGCCGAGCGGACGTTCCCGCCACGGCGGTCGCGGGGCGAGCGGGCTCGCAGCTGGTCGGGGCGGGCGACGTGCACGGTCCCGTCCGCGGCCTCGACCACCGGTGCCGCGCCGAGCTCCCGCAGCCGCGGCATCAGTACGTCGATCGGGGTGGACGTCACCAGGACGGTCGGGGCGATCCGCCGCAGCCCGAGTGCGGCCGCCTTCGGATGGTGCAGCAGCTCGCTCAGCGCCGTCTCGTCGTCGGCCCGGAGGAACGCCTCTGCCTGACCGACCCGGACCGTGCCGAACGTGCGGGCGGTGTCGTCGACCAGGTAGGTCAGCGGCTGCGGCACCGGCGTCCGCGACACCGACGACACGAACTCGTGGACGTCCACCGCGGACCAGCCGACGTCGAGCGCCCTCCGGACCGACCCCGCGGTGAACCGGTAGACCGTCGCCCCGCCGCGCGACTCGACGTCCGCGACCAGCTGCAGCCGGCGCGCGAGCGCGGACTCCAGTGGGCCGGGTGCGACGGCGGTCAGGTCGGCCTGGATCAGCACGTGGTCGACCGGCTCGGGCAGCAGCGGCGCCAGCGTCCCGGCCGCCTTGGCCTCCTCGCCGGCCAGCAGGGACCGACCCGCCGTCGACAGTCCGCCCAGCCCGGTGACGCCGAGCGTTGCCGCCTCGGCCAGCGCCCAGACCACCTGGTCGGCGCGCGACCGCGGCCGCCGCGGCCGCAACCACGCGACCCGCGCGACGACCGACGGCGTACCGGTGCCGGTCGCGAGCACCTCACCCGGCGGGAGCCCGGCCAGCACCTCGAGCGCCATCCGCCGGCACTCGGAGGCGAACACACTCGACAGCTCGGGCGACAGGGCGTTCTGGGCCTTGCCCGCCGCGTCTCGTACGCCGACCAGGCCGGGCACCCGGCTCGTCTCCAGCCAGGCGCGGACCAGGGACGCCCACCGGTCCGCCACGTCGCGCGTGATCCAGGCGTCGAACGCGTCGGTCGGGAGCCAGACGGCGTCCCGCGCGGCGTCGGTCCCGGTGGCCAGCAGCCCGGAAGCGGCCGCCACCTCGACCAGCAGCGCCGCCGTCGGCTCGTCGACGTGCAGCAGGGCGGCCGTCGCCTTGAGCTCGCGCACGCCGAGCCCGCCGCTGCGCAGCGCGCCGGCCGGCTCGGTGCCCCAGTGGTCGAGCAGCAGCTCGACCCGGCGTACCGACTCGAACGCCGCTCCGGCAGCGGCCCGGTCCACCATGGCCTGGTCGCGCTCCGACGTCGCCACGCCGGGCACCTCGTCCACGGGCTCGCGGGTCGTGTGCCCGCCGCGCAGCGCCAGGCCGACCTCACCCGGCACCTGCACGACGCTGCCTCCGCGGGGCACCAGCAACCTGCGGGCGAGCAGCTCCTCCGCCGGCGACGCCGCGTCCTCGGGCAGCACGGTGTGCCGGGCCGAGCCGGCGGTGGCCTGGCCACCGCTCTCGTCGACGTGGTCGAGCATCGCCCGTGCCGCGGCACTGAGCTCGCCCAGCCTCCGGGCCACCTCGTCGGCCGAAGGCGCCTCCGCCGACACCGGGTGCAGGCCGCTGAGGCCACCAGCGACACCGCCCGTGAGCCCCTCGGCGACGCCGCTCAGAGCACGCAGCCCGCCCGGTCCCTGCCACACGAGCGCGAGCTCGAGAAGCCGGTCCAGCGCGGCGGACACGGTCTCGTCATCGGCGTGCACCATGATCGAGACTTGCGACCTCGGGGTTTGACCTGCGACGACAAGGGCATCAAGGACAGAGAGCTCGAGCCGCGTCAGCTGGTCGAGCGCACGGACAACCGAAGACCGGGTGGCGGCACGCGACGCCAGCTGGCTTGAGTCGTGAGGGGCTGGAGTGCCGAGATCGGGACGCTCGCGGAGAAGCCGTGAGAGCTGGTCGTCGGACCACCCTCTCAGCTGGTCGGCCAGGGTGCGGAAACCCTCGGCATCGGTACTCGCGGACATCCCTACCACGCTACCGGGCCGCCGTCGTGGTGCAGTCCGTCCGGTCCATCCCAATGGGGGGCTGGGATGAGGCAGGTCGAGCTTCACCACGGGGCAGCCACGGACGTCGGGCTGGTCCGCGAGGTCAACGAGGACGCCTTCCTTGCCTCTCCTCCGATCTTCGTGGTGGCCGACGGCATGGGCGGGCACGACGGCGGCGACGTGGCGAGCGCCATCGTGGTCGAGGAGTTCGGTCGGCTCGCCGACGCCGGCTACGACCCGCGCCGCGGTGCCGAGGCGGTCGCCTCCACGCTGCGCGAGTGCCAGCGCCGGATCGGGGAGTACGGCGAGCAACAGGTCAGCAGCGGTCGCCACCAGTGGTACGCCGGCACGACGGTCGTCGTGGCGCTCCTGGTCGAGGACGACACCGGTCCGCAGTGGCTGCTCGCCAACCTCGGCGACTCCCGGATCTACCGCTTCGCCGATGACGAGCTCGACCAGGTCAGCGTCGACCACAGCGTCGTCCAGGAGCTGATCGAGGCCGGCACGATCACCAGCGACGACGCCGCCACCCACCCCGAGCGCAACGTCATCACCCGTGCGCTGGGAGGTCCGGAGCTGGCCGAGGCCGACTACTTCCTGCTGCCGCTGCCCTCCGTCGAGCGGCTGGTCCTGTGCTCCGACGGCGTCAGCGGGATGATCGACGACGCCGCCATCGCCGCGATCCTGCGCGACACCGACGACCCCCGCGACGCGGCCGACCGGGTGGTGGCCGCGGCTGTCGCCGCCGGCGGTCGGGACAACGCCACCGCTGTGGTCGTCGATGTGGTGGGATTGGTGGCCGAGAACGCCTACGACTCTGCGCGCCAGATGGAGAGTCTCGAACAGAAGCTGGGGGCCCTGCCGTGATCTCACCCCACACGAGCGACGCGACGCGGCGTTCCTACCGTCCCGGTGGGTGGTTCGGCATCTTCGGCGACCACGCCACCGTGCTCCTGCCTCCGTCGGAGAAGGGCCGCGTGGCCCAGCTCTGGGAGCTTGTCGACGACGGTGCCGGCTTCGACGAGGTGCTCGACGCGCTGATCTCCAGCGGCCTGCGCGAGCTGCCCGGGTTCGTCCTCGTCAGCGAGCTCGACGCCGACACCAAGGTGGTCATCCGCGGCGCCGCGCGGGCCAGCTTCTCCGCCGACTCCGGCCCGCACGAGCTCGAAGGTTCGACCGCGACCACCTGGGTCGAGCGGTCGCTCACCGGCGTCACCGGCATGGTGATCGAGGTCGGCGACGACGACCCCGCGGGGGAGGACCTTCCCATCACCAACGGCCTGGTCCGGGTGGGCCGGGTCGACGCGCCGCCGTACGCGCCCGAGCCCGAGCCGGAGCCGGAGCCCGATCCCGAGCCGGCCCTGGAACTCCCGCTCCCGGCCGAGCCGGACGTCGACGACGAGCCCGACGAGGACGTCGAGGACACGGCCGCCACCCCGGTGGTCGACGGCCCGCCCGAGCCGGTGCCGGTGCCGGGGCCCGCCGCCCCGCCGATCCCGGAGGTGCCCGCGCCGCCGACCACCGACCACGACGGGATGACCCGCGCCGGCAGCCACGACCCGGACCAGTTCGCGCCGCAGCAGCCCGGCATCCCCGGCCAGCCGCCCGCGCCCAGCATCACCCGACCCGTCGCCCGCCTGGTGTTCTCCAGCGGCCAGACCGTCGAGGTCGACCGGGCGACCCTGGTCGGCCGCGCCCCGGAGGCACGCCGCTTCCCGTCGACCGAGCAGCCGCGGCTGGTGACGGTGCCCAGCCCCCACCACGAGATCTCCTCCACCCACCTCGAGGTACGCCCCGGCTCCGGTGCCGACCACGGGTCGGCCGTGGTCATCGACCTCGGTTCCACCAACGGGACCGTGCTGGTCCAGCCCGGTCTCCCGCCCGAGGACCTCCAGGCCGGCATCGCCGTGCAGCTCATCCCGGGGGCGATCATCGACCTCGGCGACGGCGTGACCATCCAGGTCATGAACCCTTGAGCCGCCCGGAGACCCGCGCGTGACTGTCCAGACCATGAGCACCGAGGCGCCGACGTTTCCCGCCGCCGGCCTCGACCGGCGGTTCTACGCGTTCGCGATCGACCGGCTGATCGCCTGGCCGCTGATCGGCCTGGCCGCGTACGCCGCGTACTACTTCTACTTCTCCGAGGACCGGGTCGCGGCCGGAGTCGCGGTCATCGTCGGTGCCGTGATCGTGCTCGGGGTCGGCTTCTCGGTGATGCTCGGCATGATGGGCGTCTCGCCCGGCAAGGCACTGCTCGGGCTCCGGGTGGTCCACCTCGGGTCGGGTACGCCGATCGGAGTGCTGCCGGCGCTGCTCCGCTCGCTGATCGTCGGCGCCTCCGCGCTGCCGACGTTCGGGCTGGGCCTGGCCACGCTGGCGTGGACCGCCGTCATGGACCCCGGCCGCCAGCGCCGTGGCTGGCACGACAAGGTCACCACCTCGATCGTGGTCGACGTGCGCCCGGCACCCGACGAGGTCGAGGAGGTCGAGACCGGGCCGCGGCAGATCGTCAACCTCACCGCGATGCGGCTGGTCCCGGCACAGCACGCCGCTGCCCGGGCGCCGGCGAAACCGGCGCCCGCCCCGCGTTCGGCTCCGACGCCCGTCCCGGCGCCCGCACCCGGCCCCGTCGCGCCGCCGGGCGGCTGGCCGGCAGCGGTCCCGACCGTGGACACTCCGCCGCCCGCCCGTGCGTACCAGCCGCCGGCCCACGCCGCCGTTCCCGCCGCGGAGCACGCGCCCGCCCCGGCCGAGGCCCCCGAACGGACGAAGGCACGCGAGGTCAGCGCCGTCCCGCCCCGGTGGCGGGTCACGTTCGACAACGGCGAGACGTTCGTCGTCGAGGGGCTCGCGCTCGTCGGACGGCGCCCCGAACCCCGGCCGGGTGAGCCGGTGCACCACCTGGTGCCACTCCAGTCCGGCGACATGTCGCTGTCCAAGACGCACGCCCAGTTCCAGGTCGCGGCCGGCGGTGAGCTGGTGGTGATGGACCGCGGGTCGACGAACGGGTCGATCCTGGTCCGCAAGGGCATCTCCCGCGAGCTGACCGCCGGCAAGCCGGCCACCCTGGTCCCCGGCGACGTGGTCCGGTTCGGCGACCGGCAGATGACGGTGGCCAGGGAGTCCTAGAGGACGGCCAGCACCGAGTCGTACACGTGCCGGTCGGCCGCCGCGAGGATCCCGTTCGCCGCGACCCGGCGGGCGTCGTACGGCGCCCCGTCGAGCAGGCCCACATATCCGCCCGACTCGGCCACCAGCAGCGATCCCGGGACGTGGTCCCACGGGTTGCCCCGGCCGTAGACGATGAAGTCCGCGGCGCCCTCGATCAGCTTCGGGTAGTCGACGCCGCAGCAGATCCAGGTCAGCTCGAGCGGCCGCAGGTCGCCGAGGCGACGGCCGAGCCAGGCCCGACGCGAGGTGGTGCCGCGCCACGCGCCCGGATCCTCCGGACGATCCGGCGACACCAGCCGGTGGTCGTTGACCCAGGCACCCGCGCCCCGCTCGGCGACGTACGCCCGCTCGTGCTGGGGCTGCCAGATCCAGGCCCGGACCGCCTCGCCGTTGCGGGTCTCGCCGACCATCACCGCGTGGTCGGGGGAGCCGTTCACGAAGTTCTTGGTGCCGTCCACGGGGTCGACCGTGAAGGCGTGCTCGGCGGCGGTGTAGCGGGTCATCAGGTCCGGGTTGACGGCATGGGCCTCCTCGCCCAGCACGACGGCGTCCGGATAGGCGGCGGTCAGGGCCCGGGTGAGCAGCTCCTCGGCCTCGTGGTCGGCGATCGTGACCAGGTCCCCGGGGTTCTTCTCCGCGATCTCGTGGTCCGCAAGCGCCCGGAACCGGGGATTGACCACCTCGTCCGCGACGTCCCTGATCAGCTTGAGCACCTCTTCGCTGTCCACCCTGCCAACCTAGTGACTACGTTGACCTGCATGGATGCCTACGCGAAGGGCGAGACCAGTCCGGCACTGCTGGAGGAGACGATCGGGGCGAACTTCGAGCGGACCGTGGCGGCGCACCCCGACCGGGAGGCGCTGGTCGAGGTCGCGAGCGGGCGGCGCTGGACCTGGGCGGAGCTCGACGCCGACGTCAACCGGCTGGCCCGAGGGCTGATCGCGGCAGGTGTCGACAAGGGCGACCGGGTCGGCATCTGGTCGCCGAACTGCGCCGAGTGGACGCTCACCCAGTACGCCACCGCGAAGGTCGGGGCCGTCCTGGTGAACGTGAACCCCGCCTACCGCACCCACGAGTTCAGCTACGCGGTCAACCAGAGTGGCCTGTCCGTGCTGATCTCGGCCTCCAGCTTCAAGACCAGCGACTACCGGGCGATGGTGGACGAGGTGCGCGACCAGTGCGGGGCGATGGACCGCGTGGTCTACCTCGACACCGAGGACTGGGCGATGCTGCTGTCCGAGGGCGACGTGCTGCCGGAGGATGCCGTGGCCGCGCGGCTGGCCACGCTCGAACCGTCCGACCCGATCAACATCCAGTACACCTCCGGGACCACCGGGCGGCCCAAGGGCGCCACCCTGAGCCACCGGAACATCCTCAACAACGGGTTCTTCACCACCGAGCTGATCAACTTCACCGAGCAGGACCGGCTGTGCATCCCGGTGCCCTTCTACCACTGCTTCGGGATGGTGATGGGCAACCTCGGCTGCACCACCCACGGCGCGACGATGGTGATCCCGGCGCCCGGCTTCGACCCCGAGATCACGCTGCGCACGATCGCCGCGGAGCGCTGCACCGCTGTGTACGGCGTCCCGACGATGTTCATCGCGATGCAGAACCACCCGACCTTCGCCGACCACGACCTGTCGTCACTGCGTACCGGCGTGATGGCCGGCTCGGTCTGCCCGGTCGAGGTGATGAAGCACTGCGTCGAGGACATGCACATGGCCGAGGTGTCGATCTGCTACGGCATGACCGAGACCTCACCGGTCTCCACGCAGACCCGCGCCGACGACGACCTCGACCGGCGTACCGCCACCATCGGGCGGGTCCACCCGCACGTCGAGATCAAGGTGGTGGATCCCGGCACCGGCGAGACCGTCGAACGCGGCGAGCCGGGGGAGTTCTGCACCCGCGGCTACTCCGTGATGCTGGGCTACTGGGACGACCAGGCGAGGACGATCGAGGCCATCGACGAGGACGGCTGGATGCACACCGGCGACCTCGCCGAGATGCGCGAGGACGGCTACTGCACCATCGTCGGCCGGATCAAGGACATGGTCATCCGGGGCGGCGAGAACGTGTATCCGCGCGAGATCGAGGAGTTCCTCTACCAGCACCCCGACATCGAGGACGTGCAGGTGATCGGCGTTCCGGACGAGCGGTACGGCGAGGAGCTGTGCGCCTGGGTGAAGATGAAGGCCGGCGCGACCCCGCTCGACGCCGACGCGGTCCGCGAGCACGCCACCGGCAAGCTCGCGCACTTCAAGATCCCGCGCTACGTGCTGATCGTCGACGAGTTCCCGATGACGGTGACCGGCAAGATCCGCAAGGTCGAGATGCGTGAGAAGTCCGCAGCCGAGCTCGGCCTGAGCTGACCGGGCGGGTCAACGCGTCAGGACGACCGGGATCCGGGCGCTGGTGCCGTTGGCCGAGAGCCAGGTGATCCAGCCGTCGTCCACCGGCCCGGTTCGGACCGGACCGGAGGCGCGCACCCGGAAGGTGGCGGTGCGGCCCGGCGCCAGTCGGACCGTGGTGGGCGTGACCGACACCCGGTGCTCGGCGAACCCGGTGACCGATACGGAGAAGGTTGCCGGCCTGTGCCCGACGTTCGTGATGGAGCGCGCGGCGCGGGTCCGGTCGTGCGGGAGCAGGATCGACGGGGCGTTGAGCTCTCGCTCGAGGTTGCCGCCGAGCCAGGCGCGGTAGTCGCTCGTGGGTACCCGGTAGGCCAGGCCCGGCCGCTGCGCACGGGGGAGTCGCGGCCGGCCCGCGCCCTCGCTCAGCGCGGACGGGTGACCGGTCACGGAAGTCGCGCTGGTGACCAGGGCGGACCGGACGACGTCGGCGGACCAGCGGTGGTCGGCGAGCAACCGGAGGGCGAGCCCGCTGGTCCACGCGGTGGCGGCGGACGTACCCGTCACGAAGTCCCAGCGGGTGTCGCGCACGGACGGCGGCACGGCGCCCAGGATGCCGACGGCCGGGGCCACGAGGTCGGGCTTGACCAGGGTGGCGGTCGGGTCGCCGCTGCTGGACCAGGACGTGACCTTGCGGGCCGGGTTCAGGAGACCGGCCGGCGTCAGGGTGACCCGGCCCCGTGGGTGCCCGGCGGCCCACCTGCGGAGCGTCGTCGCGGCCTCGCGGGGCAGGTGCACGGTCGGGACGCTGTGCAGGTCGGACTCGACCCCGCCCGGGCTGACGTTGCCCAGGACCATCCCGACTCCGTCGGCCTGCTCGACGGCCTGTGACTTCACGACCCGGCCGATGCCGCCGCGCTGGCAGAGCACGATCGCGCCCTCGGTGCGCGAGGCGTCGAGCGAGCCGGGGCGGCAGATCCGTGCAGACGCTCGTGAGGCGCCGCGCGCCGGCACCGTGGCACCGACGACGAGCCGGGCCGGGCCGGCGGGCCGGGAGGACGCCATCGCCCCGCTGAGTGCGGCCTTTCCGGGGAGGTCCACGCTCCCCAGCCGCACGTCACCGGTGGTGCCGCCGACCGACGTCACCCACGGGGACGGATGGGCGGCGTACATCGCGCGGCCGCGGTTGCCCGCGGCGGCAACGACCACGATGTCCTTCTCGGCCGCACCGAGGAGGGCGCGCTCGACGGTGTCCATGGTCGACGGACCGCCGACCGACAGGTTGAGCACGTCGACCCCGTCGCTGGTGGCCCGGTCGATGGCCGTGACCAGGTCGGCGGTCGCGCAGCCGTCGTCGGCCGGGTCGGGGGCCGACCAGCAGGCCTTGTAGACCGCGATCCGGGACTGAGGTGCGACCCCGCCGTACGGACCGAGGCGCTGGCCCGGGACCTGCACCGACACGCCCGCGTTGCCGGCGGTGATGGACGCCATCTGGGTGCCGTGGCCGTTGTCGTCGAGCGGCGACAGAGACGACGAGCTGCGAACGTTGGCCTGTCCGAAGCCCGCCACGAACCAGCGGGCGCCGACGACCTTGCGGTTGCAGTCGTCGGGCGCCCAGTCCTCGCCCGCCGCGCACTCGCCGTGGAAGTGCCGCGGAGGGTGACCCAGCCCGGGCACCGCGGCGAACAGCGAGCTCTCCGGCCACAGGCCGGTGTCGACCATCCCGACGACCTGGCCGGCTCCTCCGCGCCCGGGGTGCGGGCGGCCGAGCCCGGCCCCGGCGCCCGGTGCGCCCGCCAGCGGCCGCACGGTGTTCCTCTCGACGAGCGCGACGCGCTCGTCGCCGCGCAGCGTCTCAGCCTGGCCCGGGGTGAGCTCGGCGGCGAAGCCGTTCAGCGCCGTGGTCCACCGGTAGAGCGCGGTGTCGACACCGAGCTCGTCGAGCAGGTCCGCCTGCGTCTCGAGCAGGACCGCGCGGTAGACCCACGACGGCAGCGGTCCCTGGTAGCCGGCCTGGCCGGCGCCGTCCAGGGTGACGAGGTAGACGGAGGTCTCGCGGGGTGCGGCGTTCGCGGCCGACGCGGGGGCGAGGGTGGCCAGCGTGGCGCCCACGAGCGAGGCGGACAGCGCGACGGCGGTCAGGACCCGGGGCAGGCCGAAGCCACCAGCCCGCGCCCACCGGGCGCGCGCGTCACCGCTGCCGAAACCCATCCGCCCCATGCACCTCATCCGACGAAATCGTGCACAAGTCAGCCATGGTGGCAGGCAATTCGTCCTCGATCAAAGGGTTCCCTAGGCTTGGACCCATGCAGCCGACGCCGACCGACGCCCCGCTGGTCGTCGGCTTTGACCTCGACATGACGCTGATCGACACCGCCCCGGGGTTCGGCGCGGTCCTCACCCGGCTGGGTGCGGAGCTGGGGATCGAGTTCCCCGTGGAGGAGATGACCACCAAGCTGGGGCCGCCGCTCGACCTGATGCTGGCGCCCTTCCTCCCGGCCGAGGAGATCGGTGCCGCGATCGACCGGTTCCGTGGTCTCTACCCGGACCACGCGATCGCGTCGGTTCCATTGCTGGCCGGCGCTGCCGAGGCCGTTGCGGAGGTACGCCGGCACCGCGGCCGGGTCGTCGTGGTCACCGGGAAGTTCGCACCGAACGCCCGCCTCCACGTCGACCACCTCGGGCTCGACCTCGACCACCTCGAAGGCGAGGTCTGGGGCCTGGGCAAGGCCGACGTCCTGCGCCGCGAAGGCGTCTCCGTCTACGTCGGCGACCACATCCACGACGTCGAAGGCGCCCTGGCCGCCGGGGCCACGAGCGTCTCCGTCCTCACCGGCGGCTGCACCCGCGAGGAGCTGCTCGAGGCCGGCACGCACGCCGTCCTCGACGACCTGTGGCAGTTCCCCGGCTGGCTCGCCGAGCACCTCCTGGACACCCGGCTCGAGTCGCTCGAGGCCGACCTGCGTGCCCGTGGGTCGGTGATGGTCGCGTTCAGCGGGGGAGCCGACAGTGCCTTCCTGCTGGCCGCGGCGGTCCGGGCCCTGGGACCGGACCGGGTCGTGGCCGCCACCGGCTACTCCCACTCACTGCCAGCGTCCGAGCGGGATCCCGGCCGCGAGTTCGCGGAGTCGCTCGGCGTCGAGGTGATCACACCCGAGACCCACGAGATGGAGCGCGATGGCTACCGCGCCAACGCCGGTGACCGCTGCTTCTTCTGCAAGGCCGAGCTGCTCGACGTCCTCACCCCGCTTGCCGCCGAGCGCGGCCTCGCCCACGTCGCCACCGGCACCAACGCCGACGACGCGGTGGCCGGCTTCCGGCCCGGCATCCGCGCGGCCGCCGAGCGCGGTGCGATCACCCCGCTGCGCGACGCCGGGCTGACCAAGGACCAGGTCCGCGAGGCGTCCCGTCGCTGGGGCCTGCCCACCTGGGACAAGCCTGCGGCCGCCTGCCTGTCGTCCCGGGTGGCGTACGGCGTCGAGGTGACACCGCACCGGCTGGCCCGGGTGGAGCGCGCCGAGGCCGCCGCCCGGGCGCTGCTCGACGAAGCCGGCGTACCGCTCCGCAACCTGCGCGTGCGCGACCTGGGCGACCGGGCGTCGGTCGAGGTCGACGCTACGCTGATCACCGGCGACCTGGCTTCCGGCCTCGAGCTCACCGAGCGGCTGCTCGAGGCCGTGCGCGTGGCGGGCTTCGACGAAGCCGGACTGGACCCGCGCGGGTTCCGTTCGGGGTCGATGAACGAGCTGCTGTAGTCCCAGCGACGGCAATCGCGTTGGTGTTGAGCCGACGGGCCACATAGGCTTTGCCGTCGCCGCGGCGCAAGGTCGCGGGAGGATCGGAAGAGGTTGGCGGCCGTGCCCACTGGCAAGGTGAAGTGGTTCGACGCGGAGAAGGGTTTCGGCTTCCTGTCGCAGGAGGACGGCCCGGACGTCTACGTCCGCTCCGAGGCGTTGCCCGAGGGCGTGACGACCATCAAGGCCGGCACCCGCGTCGAGTTCGGCATCGCTCAGGGGAAGCGCGGTGACCAGGCGCTCCAGGTCCGGATCCTCGAGGCGCCCGCGTCGGTCTCGCGCAACCAGTCCCAGGCCCGTCGCCGAAAGCCGGAGGAGATGGTCCCGATCGTCGAGGACCTGATCCGCCTGCTCGACGGGGTGGGCGAGGCCTACCGCCACGGCCGACACCCGGACTCGCGGACCGCCAAGCCGGTGGCGAAGCTGCTGCGCGCGCTGGCCGACGAGCTCGAGTCCTGAGGGCCGGCCCGCTCAGGCGGGTGCGACCGGCGCCTTCGGCACCGTCTTGCCGGGCCTGGTGACGAGAACGAACACCGCCCAGGCGGCCAGCACGGCCGTCCCGACACCGAGGCCGAGCTGCGGGTTGAGCGGCATCGCGATGCCGACGAACCCGCCGATCACCCACGCCAGCTGCAGCGTGGTGTCGCTGCGGGCGAAGGCGCTGGCCTGGATCCGTTCGTGCACGTCGCGCTGGATGGTCGCGTCGAGGGACACCTTGGCCAGCGACTGACCGAGCCCGGCCACAAGTGCAAGCAGGGCGAGGGAGGCGACGCCGTAGAACAGCGCGGCCACCAGGATCGCGACCGTGTCGGCCAGTAGCGCCAGCACGACCGTGAGCTTGGGGTTGACGTTGCGCAGCACCGACGCGGTGGCGATGCCGAGTGTGTTGCCGAGACCGGCGGTGCCGATCACCACGCCCAGCAGGAACGCCGGCTCCCAGTCGCCGATCGGGTGCTCGCGGAGCAGGAACGCCATGAACATGGTGAGGAACCCGGTCAACCAGCGCGGGCCGCAGTTGGCACGGAGCGCGAAGGCCACCGCGCCCGGGATCCGCATCCGCTTGCGCCCGGGACCGTCCTCGGCGTCGCCGCGCAGCACGAGTGTGCCCTCGCCGCGACTCGAGTCGACCTGTGTCGGCAGCCGGATCGCTCCGACGGTGGCGATCACGAAGAGCACGAAGGCGTAGCGCAGCGACCACTCGGGCCCGGCGATCGACGCCAGCACGGCGATCGGTGCGGACACGGTCGCGCCCACGACTCCGGACAGGGACACGCGGGCGTTCGCCTTGACCAGGGTCAGCCGTTCCGGCAGCAGGCGGGGTACGGCGGCGGCGCGGGTCACGCCGTACGCCTTGGACGCGATCAGCACCCCGAGCGCGGCCGGGAACAGCCACTTCGAGTCGGTGACCACGGCGGTGCCGAGCACCCAGCAGAGGAACGCGCGGATCGCCATGGTGCTGCCGATCGCCCAGCGGCGTCCGTGGCTGAAGCGGTCGAGGAACGGGCCGATCAGCGGCGCGACGATCGCGAACGGCAGCATCGTCAGGCCGAGGAACAGCGCCACCTGGCCGCGCGCCTCCCCGGTCGGGACCTGGAAGAAGAGGGTGCCGGCCAGCGAGATCGCGACCGCGGCATCGCCCGCGGTGTTGAACGTGTGCATCTCGATCAGCCGGGACGAGCCCGGAGTCGCCGGCACCCTCGGCCCGCGACGCGCGCCGGGCCTGGCGGCCCACGAACTTGCCGGCCCGGCCCGTGGCCCGGGCCATCGAGCCCATGCCCCGCCCGACGGCGCGCGTGCGGCCGCCGCCGGCGGATGCGTCGCTCCCGGAGGGCCGCGTCGGCGACTCCTCCGTGGGCGACTCCGGACCGGTCTGGCTCATGTCACCCATCCTGCCTGTTCTGCCGCCGACGACACGAACGGGACACGGATTGGGCCCCGACCTGACAGGCCTTGGTCCGATGCGCGATGATTTCGCCCGTGATGACCAAGGTGCGGGCGAAGGCGGACGCCGCGACGGTGGCGGCCGTCGACCAGGCACGCGCCGCCCTGGTGGAGGAGGTCGGCAGCGCCGACGTCGGCGAGCACCTCGGCCACGTCGTCGAGGGTGACCGCGTCGTGACCCATCTCTTCGAGTGCACCCGCAAGGGGTACGCCGGCTGGCGCTGGTCGGTCACGCTCGTGCGGGCCACCCGCCAGAAGACCGTCACCGTCGACGAGATCGTGCTGATCCCCGGCGAGGACGCGATCGTCGCCCCGCAGTGGGTGCCCTACCGCGAGCGGATCCAGCCGGGCGACCTCTCGCCCGGAGACCTGCTCCCCGTCGAGGAGGACGACCCGCGGCTCGTCCCGACGTACTCCTTCGGCGACGACCCGCTCAGCGACGAGGACAAGGCGCAGATCCGCAACGTCGCCAAGGACCTCGGCCTGGGCCGGGTCCGGACTCTCTCACCGGAGGGGCGCGACCTAGCGGCCGAACGCTGGTACGACGGCGACGGCGGCCCGAGCTCCCCGATCGCGCAGTCGGCTCCCGACACCTGCTCGAACTGCGGGTTCCTGATGCGGATCTCCGGACCCCTGACCGAGATGTTCGGCGTCTGCGCCAACGGCAACGCCAACGACGACGGCCGCGTGGTCTCCTTCGACCACGGCTGTGGTGCCCACTCCGAGGTGCAGCTGGCCAAGAAGCACGAGCCGCAGCCACTGCCCGGCCACGTCATCGACACCCTCAGCACCGACGAGCTCGAGACGTTCTGACGTCGAGCCGCCGAGCGGCTCACTCGTCGCGCGCGACCGTCCTGGCCTTCTTGCGGCGCCGGCAGTACTCCAGCCCGAACAGGCCCAGGCCGAACCCCGCGAGGCAGCACCACAGCCACCACACGTGGCCGGCGTCCTCGAGGCGTCCGTAGAACGGGAGCAGCGCCAGGAACGCGAGCAGCCACAGCGCCGTACCGACCTCGACCGTGCGTACGCCGTCGACGTCGAGCGGCTCCACGTCGGCGACGATGTAGGTGCGATTGCCGATCTCGTGCTTCTTCGGCTGTTCGTCGCGGAGCTCCACGGTGACCACGCTAGTCCAACGACCCGGAAGAGGTCCCACAACCCGGCTCCGGGCTCTGTCATCATGCGCTCGTGAGCGACAACACGAAGACCGGCGCCGATGCCGGAACGCGCCCGCCCGGTGGCGGACTGGACGGCTTCTTCAAGATCACGGAGCGGGGCTCAACGGTCACGCGCGAGGTCCGAGGCGGCGTCGTCACGTTCCTGACGATGGGTTACATCATCGTCCTCAACCCGATCATCCTGCTGAGCGGCACCGACATGAACGGTGACCGGCTCGCGGGCGGTGACTTCGCAGCTGTCGCCGCCGCCACCGCGCTCGTGGCCGGCGTCGTCACGATTCTCATGGGCGTCGTCGCCAACTTCCCGCTGGCCCTCGCGGCCGGACTCGGCCTCAACGCCTTCGTCACGTTCTCGATCGCCAGCCAGATGACCTGGGCGGATGCCATGGGCCTGGTCGTCATCGAGGGTCTGATCATCCTGATCCTCGTGCTCACCGGCTTCCGGGAGGCCGTCTTCAGGGCCGTCCCCGCGTCGCTCAAGATCGCGATCTCGGTCGGCATCGGGCTCTTCCTCACCATCATCGCGTTCGTCGACGCCGGCTTCGTGCGGCGTACCGGCGTCGGCCCGGTGCCGGTGGAGCTCGGGATCGGCGGGCAGCTCCAGGGCTGGCCGGTGGCGGTGTTCTGCCTCGGGCTGGTGCTGATGTTCTCCCTGTACGTGCTGCACGTCAGGGGCGCGATCCTGATCTCGATCGTGGTGATGACCCTCTTCGCCATCATCGTCGAGTCGATCGCCGAGATCGGCCCGACCTTCGCGGGCGAGACCTTCAACCCGATCGGCTGGAACCTCAACGTCCCCAAGTGGCCGCCCGACATCTTCGGTACCCCCGACCTGCAGCTGCTGGGCGAGTTCAACCTTCTCGGGTCCTGGGAGAACGCCGGCATCGTCATCTCCGCCCTCTTCGTGTTCACCCTGCTCCTCTCGGACTTCTTCGACACGTTGGGCACCATGACCGCCATCGGTGCCGAGGCCGGGCTCCTCGACGAAGAGGGGATGCCGCTGAACACCCAGCGAATCCTGATCGTCGACTCACTCGCCGCGGTCGCCGGAGGCGGAGCCAGCGTCTCGAGCAACACCTCCTACATCGAGTCCGCATCGGGTGTGGCGGACGGCGCGCGGACCGGTCTCGCCAGCGTCGTCACCGGCCTGCTGTTCCTGCTCGCGATGTTCATCGCCCCGGTGGTCGAGATCGTGCCGAACGAGGCGGCTGTCCCGGCGTTGGTGCTGGTCGGCTTCCTGATGATGCAGCAGGTCAAGGGCATCGACTGGGACGACCTCGAGGTCGGGATCCCGGCGTTCCTCACCATCGTCCTGATGCCGTTCACCTACTCGATCTCCGCCGGCATCGGAGCCGGCTTCCTCGCGTACGTGATCATCAAGTCCGTCCGCGGCAAGGCAGCCGAGATCCACCCCTTGATGTGGCTCGTGGCCGCCCTGTTCGTCGCCTACTTCGCGATCCACCCCATCACCGCCTGGCTCACCTGACCCGCCTGGTTTCGAGACGGCTGCTTGCGCAACCTCCTCGAGTCAGCGCATTCCGGGGGTCGGTTTAGTTAGCAAGGGTAATGACCTATACTAAGGACATGCCCACCGTGCAGCAGGCTGCCCGTAGCGACACCGGGCTCGCCGCCGAGCTTCGGGTCTCCGTGATGCGGCTGCGTCGGCGCCTCGCCAACGAGCGCCACCCCGACAACGAGCTCAGCCTCGGCGCCATGGCGGTGCTGGGCTGCCTCCACCGCAACGGCGACCTGCCCGTCGGTGAGCTGGCGTCCCACGAACGGGTGCAGCCGCCGAGCATGACCCGCACCGTCAACTGCCTCGAGGAGGACGGGTACGTCGCCCGCCGCAAGCACGACACCGACGGCCGCCAGGTGGTGGTCGCGCTGACCGACCTGGGCCGCGAGACCCTGCTCGCCGACCGCGCCCGCCGCGACGCCTGGCTGGCCCAGCGCCTGCGCGAGCTGACCCCCGACGAGCGGGCGGTGCTCCGCAAGGCCGCCCCGATCCTCGAACTACTCTCCCAGAAGGACTGATCCACACACTCTTGAGCCCCACGTTCCGCTCCCTGGCCAACCCGAACTACCGTCGCTACGCCGCCGGCGGCGTCGTGTCGAACGTCGGCACCTGGATGCAGCGGGTCGCCCAGGACTGGCTGGTCCTCCAGCTGACCGGCTACAGCGGTGCGGCGATCGGCATCACCACCGGGCTCCAGTTCCTGCCGTTCCTGCTGTTCTCGCCGTTCGCCGGCCTGGTCGCCGACCGGATCCCCAAGCGCCGGCTGCTGCAGATGACCAACCTCGGCATGGCCCTGCCCGCGCTGATCCTCGGCCTGCTCGCCGTCACCGGGACCGCCCAGATCTGGCACGTCTACGTCCTGGCGTTCGTGCTCGGCACCGCCGCGGCCTTCGACGCCCCGGCCCGGCAGTCGTTCGTGTCCGAGATCGTGGACAAGGACGACCTCACCAACGCCGTCGGCCTCAACTCCGCCAGCTTCAACGCCGCCCGCATCGTCGGCCCGGCGCTCGCCGGTGTCCTGATCGCCGCCCTCGGCGGCGGTGCGGTCGCCACCGGCTGGGTGATCCTGGTCAACGCGATCAGCTACGCCGCGCCGATCATGACCCTGCGCAGCCTCGACGAGTCGGCCCTGCGCTCACCGAAGCCGATGGCCCGCGCGCCGGGCCAGATCCTGGCCGGGGTCGCCTACGTCCGCCGCCGCCCGGACCTGCTCCTCGTCCTCGCCATCGTCTTCTTCACCGGCACCTTCGGCCTGAACTTCCAGATCACCTCGGCGCTGATGGCGACCCAGGTGTTCGACAAGGGCGTCACGGAGTACGGCCTGCTCGGCACGTTCATGGCCGTCGGGTCGCTGACCGGCTCGCTGGTCGCCGCCAGCCGGGAACGCGTCCGGCAACGGCTGGTGATCGGCGCCGCGCTCACCTTCGCGGTCGTCGAGATCGCGTCCGGCCTGATGCCGTCGTACCTCACCTTCGCCCTGATGACGCCGCTGGTCGGCCTGTCGGCGCTGACCATGATCACCGCGGCCAACGCCTTCATGCAGCTGCACACCGACGAGGGAATGCGCGGGCGGGTGATGGCGCTGTACATGATGATCTTCATCGGAGGTACGCCGCTCGGGGCGCCGCTGATCGGCTGGATCGGGGAGGAGTTCGGCGCCCGCTGGACGCTGATCTTCGGTGGCGTGGCCACCGCGCTGGGGGTGAGCCTCGCCAGCCTGTGGTTTGCGCACGCCCGAGGCGTTTTGACCGGCCGTGGGGGACCGAGTAATCTCGTTCCTCGTGTCTGGGACAACCAGACCGTTGCGCGTGCTCGGAAATAGTCTCCCCAGCCAGACGGGGTGAACCTCCGGCCGCAACCCGCCTCCCGGAGCAGGGTTTCCACCCTGCCGGTGAGCGAGGAAGGGCGACACGCCCGACCTCGGGGGCGAGGGCGCAGCGCGAGGGTTGCACCAGCACCACCCGGACACACAGCGCAGCATCATCGTGCCGGCAAGTCGCCGCGTACTGAGACAGAAACAGAAGGGGAACCACCCGGTGCCCACCATTAATCAGTTGGTCCGCAAGGGCCGCCAGGACAAGGTGTCGAAGAACAAGACGCCTGCCCTGAAGGGTTCGCCCCAGCGACGCGGTGTCTGCACCCGCGTCTACACCACCACCCCGAAGAAGCCGAACTCCGCCCTCCGCAAGGTCGCCCGCGTGCGCCTGTCCAGCGGCGTCGAGGTCACGGCGTACATCCCGGGTGTGGGCCACAACCTCCAGGAGCACTCCATCGTGCTCGTCCGCGGCGGCCGGGTGAAGGACCTCCCCGGTGTCCGCTACAAGATCATCCGCGGCACGCTCGACACCCAGGGCGTCAAGAACCGCAAGCAGGCTCGCAGCCGGTACGGCGCGAAGAAGGAGAAGAGCTGATATGCCGCGCAAGGGACCCGCTCCTAAGCGGCCGATCGACATCGACCCGGTCTACGGGTCGCAGCTGGTGAGCCAGCTCGTCTCCAAGGTGCTGCAGGACGGCAAGAAGCAGGTCGCCCAGCGCATCGTCTACACCGCCCTCGAGGGCTGCCGCGACAAGACCGGCACCGACCCGGTCGTCACGCTGAAGCGCGCGCTCGACAACGTGAAGCCGGCCATCGAGGTCAAGTCCCGTCGTGTCGGTGGCGCGACCTACCAGGTCCCGATCGAGGTCAAGGGCACGCGCGGCACCACGCTCGCGCTGCGCTGGCTCGTCGGCTACGCCGCGGACCGTCGCGAGAAGACGATGCCCGAGCGCCTCATGAACGAGATCCTCGACGCCTCCAACGGCCTCGGTGCCGCTGTGAAGAAGCGCGAGGACACCCACAAGATGGCCGAGTCCAACAAGGCCTTCGCCCACTACCGCTGGTGACCGCGGGGGCGGTGCCCCGCACCGGCCCCGCTCTCACCTCTCACACACTTCTGACGAGGGAATCACGACCACAGTGGCTGTCGACATCACCACGGACCTCAACAAGGTCCGCAACATCGGCATCATGGCGCACATCGACGCCGGCAAGACCACCACGACCGAGCGGATCCTGTTCTACACCGGCATCACCTACAAGATCGGTGAGGTCCACGAGGGCGCTGCCACCATGGACTGGATGGAGCAGGAGCAGGAGCGCGGCATCACCATCACGTCCGCCGCGACGACCTGCTGGTGGAAGGACCACCAGATCAACATCATCGACACCCCCGGTCACGTGGACTTCACCGCCGAGGTCGAGCGCTCGCTGCGCGTCCTCGACGGCGCCGTCGCCGTGTTCGACGGTGTCGCCGGTGTCGAGCCGCAGACGATGACCGTGTGGCGTCAGGCGAACAAGTACGCCGTCCCGCGCATGTGCTTCGTCAACAAGCTCGACCGCACCGGTGCCGACTTCTTCCACTGCGTCGACATGATGGTCGACCGCCTCAACTCCACCCCGCTGGTCCTCCAGCTCCCGATCGGTGCCGAGAGCGACTTCATCGGCGTCGTCGACCTGGTCGGCATGCGTGCGCTCACCTGGCGCGGCGAGACCACGATCGGTGAGGACTACGAGGTCGAGGAGATCCCCGCGGAGATGGCCGAGCAGGTCGCCGAGTACCGCGAGAAGTTCCTCGAGACGCTGGCCGAGGCCGACGACGACGTCATGGAGAAGTACCTCGAGGGCGAGGAGCTTCACCGTCGAGGAGCTCGAGGCCGCGATCCGTCGCGCCACCCTGGCCGACAAGCTCAACCCGGTCCTCTGCGGCACCGCGTTCAAGAACAAGGGCGTCCAGCCCCTGCTCGACGCGGTCGTCAAGTACCTCCCGTCGCCGCTCGACATCGACGCGATCGTCGGTCACGCGCCGAACGACGAGGACGAGAAGATCGTCCGCAAGCCCAGCGACGACGAGCCGTTCTCCGGCCTCGCCTACAAGATCGCCTCGGACCCGCACCTCGGCAAGCTGATCTACGTCCGCGTCTACTCCGGCAAGCTCGAGGCCGGCTCGACCGTGGTCAACTCGGTCAACGGCCGCAAGGAGCGGATCGGCAAGGTCTACCAGATGCACGCGAACAAGCGTGAGGAGATCGCGTCGGTCGGCGCCGGCCAGATCGTGGCCGTCATGGGTCTCAAGGACACCAAGACCGGTCACACGCTGTGCGACCCGCAGAACCAGGTCGTGCTCGAGTCGATGACGTTCCCGGCCCCGGTGATCGAGGTCGCGATCGAGCCCAAGACCAAGTGCGACCAGGAGAAGCTGGGCATGGCGATCCAGCGCCTCTCCGACGAGGACCCGACCTTCACGGTCAAGTCCGACGAGGAGACCGGCCAGACGATCATCGCCGGCATGGGCGAGCTCCACCTGGAGATCCTCGTCGACCGGATGAAGCGCGAGTTCCGCGTCGAGGCGACCGTCGGCAAGCCGCAGGTCGCCTACCGCGAGACCCTCCGCAAGGAGGTCGAGAAGCACTGCTACACGCACAAGAAGCAGACCGGTGGTTCGGGCCAGTTCGCGAAGGTCGTCGTCTCGCTCGGCCCCAACATCGACCCGGAGACCGGTGTCGGTGCGGGCTACGAGTTCGTCAACAACGTGTCCGGTGGCCGCGTGCCGCGCGAGTACATCCCGTCGGTGGACCAGGGCGGCCAGGACGCCATGGAGTTCGGCGTGCTCGCCGGCTACCCGATGGTCGACGTGAAGTTCACCCTCGAGGACGGCGCCTACCACGACGTCGACTCCTCCGAGCTCGCGTTCAAGATCGCCGGCAACCAGGCCTTCAAGGAGGCCGCCCGCATGGCCAAGCCGGTCCTGCTCGAGCCGATGTTCGCGGTCGAGGTGATCACCCCCGAGACGTTCCTCGGTACCGTCATCGGTGACATCAACTCGCGTCGCGGTCAGATCCAGGCACAGGAGGAGCGTCACGGTGACATGGTCGTCAACGCCCTCGTGCCGCTGTCAGAGATGTTCGGGTACGTTGGCGACCTGAGGTCCAAGACCTCCGGCCAGGCGTCGTACTCGATGGAGTTCGACTCGTACGCCGAGGTTCCCACGAACGTCGCCGACGAGATCATCAAGAAGGTCCGCGGCGAGTAATCTCGTTCGGATCCTCGGCACCACAACGCAAGTACGAGTCAAGAACAACCACACCAGGAGGAGCCCACAGTGGCTAAGGCGAAGTTCGAGCGGACCAAGCCGCACGTCAACATCGGCACCATCGGTCACATCGACCACGGCAAGACGACGCTGACCGCAGCGATCACCAAGGTGCTGCACGACAAGTACCCGACGCTGAACGAGGCCT
Organism: uncultured Actinomycetota bacterium; assembly: GCA_963788445.1. Classification (GTDB taxonomy): domain Bacteria; phylum Actinomycetota; class Actinomycetes; order Propionibacteriales; family Nocardioidaceae; genus Nocardioides. The sequence continues at coordinate 1,780 of CAWBGN010000012.1, read as the reverse complement.
CGGCCTTCGACCAGATCGACAAGGCTCCCGAGGAGCGTCAGCGCGGCATCACGATCTCGATCGCGCACGTCGAGTACCAGACCGAGGCGCGTCACTACGCGCACGTCGACTGCCCGGGTCACGCCGACTACATCAAGAACATGATCACCGGCGCGGCCCAGATGGACGGCGCGATCCTCGTGGTCGCCGCCACCGACGGCCCGATGCCGCAGACGCGTGAGCACGTGCTGCTCGCCCGCCAGGTCGGCGTGCCGGCCCTGGTCGTCGCGCTCAACAAGTGCGACATGGTCGACGACGAGGAGCTCATCGAGCTCGTCGAGATGGAGGTGCGCGAGCTCCTCTCCGAGTACGAGTTCGACGGCGACGACATCCCCGTCGTGCGCGTGGCGGCCTTCCCGGCGCTCCAGGGCGACGAGAAGTGGGGCGACTCGATCGTCGAGCTCATGAACGCCGTCGACGAGTACATCCCGACCCCGACGCGTGAGACCGAGAAGCCGTTCCTCATGCCCGTCGAGGACGTCTTCACGATCACCGGTCGCGGCACCGTCATCACCGGTCGCATCGAGCGCGGCATCGTCAAGGTGAACGAGGAGGTCGAGATCATCGGCATCCGCGAGAAGTCGCAGAAGTCGACCGTCACCGGCGTCGAGATGTTCCGCAAGCTGCTCGACGAGGGCCAGGCCGGCGAGAACGTCGGTCTGCTGCTCCGTGGCACCAAGCGCGAGGACGTCGAGCGCGGCATGGTCGTCATCAAGCCGGGCACCACGACCCCGCACACCAACTTCGACGCCTCGGTCTACATCCTGTCGAAGGAGGAGGGCGGCCGTCACACGCCGTTCTTCAACAACTACCGTCCGCAGTTCTACTTCCGGACCACGGACGTGACCGGCGTCGTGACCCTCCCCGAGGGCACCGAGATGGTCATGCCGGGTGACAACACCGAGATGTCGGTCGAGCTCATCCAGCCGATCGCGATGGACGAGGGTCTGCGGTTCGCGATCCGCGAGGGTGGCCGCACCGTCGGCGCCGGCCGGGTCACCAAGATCACCAAGTGATCTAGCACTTCATCACGTTCGGCCCCGGAGCCATGCTCCGGGGCCGTTCTGTATTTGTTTGGTCGCGGGGTTCGTAGGTCGGAGGTCGTAGGGGTCGCCGGCCGCGCCGACACGGCGGCCGGCCTACCAGCCGCTTCGCTCGTTCCTCGCTTCGCGGGTGCCAGACCCAACCACGGCCGGCCGCCGTGCCGGCTCACCCCTACCGTTGTCGGCGGGTTCCTCTAGCGTCGCCTGCATGACTCTTGCACTGGGGATGATCACGATCGACACGGCTGACGCCGAGAAGCTGGCGGGGTGGTGGGCCGAGCAGCTGGGCGGCGTCATCACGGAGACCAATGGGGCTGTACGTCGTCATGAAGGTCGAGGCACTGCCCATCATGATGTTGTTCCAGAAGGTGGAGGATCCGACGCCCCGGAAGAAAAAGGTCCACCTCGACGTGACGGCCGAGGACCTCGACGCCGAGGTCGAGCGGCTCGCGTCGGCGCGGGCGCCAGCGCTGGTCGGGCGGCGCGGCGACGAGAACTTCCGCTGGGTCACGATGGCCGATCCCGCACGGCAACCAGTTCTGCGTCGCCGCCCAGGCCGAGGCGGCCGCGTCGTACTGACCCGAGCGGTCAGCCGAGTCAGCGCCGCCACCGCCTCGCCGAACACCTCGGTGTGCCGGTCGACGTCGGCCTCCGAGTGGTGCGGGCTGAACAGAGCCATGTTGTGGAAGGGCGTCAGC
>CAWBGN010000011.1:0-266554 GCA_963788445.1 uncultured Actinomycetota bacterium | reverse complement strand
AGAACGTCCCGCCCGCGCCGTACAGCACGGCCACCGCCGCCGCGTCGTCCTCGTCGAAGGCGCGAAAAGCATCGGCCAGGGCCTGTGCGGTGGCGCGGTTGACCGCGTTGCGTGCCGCTGGCCGATCGAGGATCACGGTCGTGACGGGTCCGTCGCGTTCGCTGCGCACGCTCATGCGCCGACCCTAGAGTCGAGCCGTGACGCAGACCAAGGTGCATGCCTGACACATCGACGACGTGAGTACGGCGCGGCGCGTCGGGCGTCAGCCGAGCCGCGTCTTCAGGTGGTCACCAACGCGCAGCGCGTTCGCCATGGCGGTGAGGGCCGGGTTCACGGCACCGATGCTGGGGAAGAAGCTGGTGTCCACGACGTACAGGTTGTCCACCTCATGTGCCTTGCAGTCGGTGTCCAGGACCGAGGTGGCCGGGTCGGTCCCGAACCGGACGGTGCCGGACGCGGGCGCACCCGGCGACCGGGATGTCGTTCTTCATGTACACGTCCCGCGGGATCAGGTGGTGCGGGTGCATGCCGAGATGGCTCAGGTGCTTCTTCACGCAGTGGTAGAGCTTGCTCGAGCGGCTCCCGGTTGTTCGGTGTGTAGTGGGAGGGCGACATTGCCGTCGTCGGCGAGCGTCACCCGGTTGCCGGGTACCGGCAGGTCCTCGACCGACAGCCAGAAGTCGATCGCACGATCGGCGACCTCGTCGAGCGCGATCGTCGGCGCCAGCCGCGTCTCCAGGGGCTTCTCCCCGCGGTACATGGGTGCCGAGGACTTGCCGACCATCTGGACGTTGCCCATGGGGTACTCGAAGTCGACGTCGCCGAAGTAGTAGTCGTTGAGGCCGAGCGTCTTCTGGAACCTGGTGTCGTTCTTCTCGTTCGAGACGGCCAGGAACGCGCGGCTGTTGTGGAACATGTAGTTGCGTCCGACCTGGTCGGAGCCGTTGGCCAGCCCGTTCGGGTGCCGGTCCGAGGCACTGGCGAGCAGCAGCTTCGCCGAGTTCGCCGCGCCCGCGGAGACGACGACCACGGCACCGGAGAAGCGCTGCTCCTCGCCGTCGACATCGGCCACGACCGAGGTCACGCTGCGGCCCGACCCGTCGGTCTCCAGCCGCCGCACAGCGGCGTTGCGGAGCAACGTGACGTTCGGGTGCCGCAGGGACGGACGGACGGCGATCACGTCGGCGTCGGCCTTGGCGTGCATCAGGCACGGGAAGCCGTCGCACGTCGCACACCGGATGCACGTGCTGGAGGCGGGCTCGGCCTCGTCGAGCATGATGCCGTTCGGCGAGTGGAACGGGTGCAGGTCGACGCGGGCCAGGTCGTCGAACAACCGCTGGATCCGGGGCTCGTGCGAGACCGGCGGGAAGGGGTACGGCGCCGACGCCGGCGGTTCGGTCGGGTCCTCGCCTCGGATCCCGTGCACCTGGTAGAGCTCCTCGGCCTGCGTGTAGTAGGGCTCGAACACGTCGTAGCCGAGCGGCCAGGCGGGCGAGATCCCGCCGTGATGCTTCAGCTCGCCGAAGTCCTGCTCACGCAGCCGGTACAACGCGGCTCCGTAGAACTTGGTGGCGCCGCCGACGAAGTAGTGCACCTGGGGTTGGAACCCGGTGCCCTTCTCGTCGTACCAGGTGTCCGCGGAGACGTAGCGGTTGTCGACGAAGACGGCCGTGGCGTCCCAGTTCTCGATCTCCCGCGGGAGCCAGTCGCCTCGCTCCAGGACGAGGATCCGTTTCCCGGAGGGTGCGAGGCGGTGCGCCAGCGTCCCTCCGCCGGCTCCCGACCCCACGATGATCACGTCGTACTCGTCGGCCATGACTCACTCCTCAGGCGGTGATGGGGGTTCCTGTGACTGTGGGCCGGTCGAGGACGATGTTCGGGACGTCCTCGCCCTCGTCCGCCCAGGCCACGCGACCGGGGGCCGACGACACCTCGAGGGTGGCGGCGTGATCGCGATCGAAGTAGTCCCAGGCCCAGGTCAGGAAGGCGTCGGTCCTGCTGTGCACGCCGCTCAGCAGCATCGCGTGGACGCCCAGCCACGCCGCGAACGCGATCGGCCCCTCCACCTGGTGGTGGTGCCTGCCGACCTCGGCGACGGCAGCATTGCGGCCGATCATCGCCATGATCCCCTTGTCCTTGTAGACGAAGGATTCGGCGGGCTGCCCGTTCAGCTCCCGAACGATGTTGCGTCCCACCCACCTGCCCGACTGCTGGGCCACGGACCCCAGCTGGGGCAACGTCGGAGCGGCCTCGCCACCCGGGATGTTGGCCACGTCTCCCACGGCGTACGTCCGTGGGTAACCGGGCACGGACAGGTCCGGCGCGACGTCGATCCGTCCACCGCGGCCGGGAGCCGGGCCGGCACCTTCCGCGACCGCCGAGGCCGACTCTCCTCCACCCCAGACAACGGTCCGGGTCGCGATCGCGCTGCCGTCGTCGAACTCGACCCGGTCGGGGTGGACCGCGGTGACCCCGAGGCCGAGCCGCACCTCGGCGCCGGCCGTCGTCAGTCGTTCGTGGGCGTAGTCGTGCGCCTTGGACGAGAACTGACCGAGGAGGGCTCCGCCACGATCGACCAGAGTGATCCGGCCCGGGGTCCCCAGCCGTCCGACCGCGTGGAGCGCCTGCAGCAGCTCGGCCAGCGCGCCCGTCGTCTCGACGCCCGTCGGCCCACCGCCGACGACGACCACGTCGATCTGACGCGCCTCCGGGGACGCCGAGTCGTCCGAGGCCTCACGCAGCAGGCCCTGGAGGTGCAGTCGGAGACGCTCGGCGTCGGCCACCGAGTAGAGGGGAAACGCGTGCTCGGCGGCACCGGGGACGCCGAAGTAGTTCGGCCGAGCACCGGCGGCCATCACCAGGTGCGAACCGTGCAGCGTCCGCCCGTCGGCGAGCGTGAGGCTGCGCGCGGCCAGGTCCGCGTCGGTCACCTGCGCGGTCACGACGTCGACCGAGGAGTGGTCCTTGAAGATGGCCCGGTGGGGACGGGCGATGTCCTCCGCCGGGAAGCTGGGCGCTGGCCACCTGGTACAGCAGCGGCTGGAACTGGTGGTAGTCGTTCCGGTCGACGAGCGTCACCCGGACCCCCTCGTCGCCGAGGTGTCGCGCACATGCCACACCGGCGAGACCGCCGCCGAGCACCAGGACGTGGTCAGCCATCGCGGTCTTCCCCGTCCGGGATCCGTCCGTTCACAGCGACATCTCCTCGATCCGGTCGGCCAGGATGATGCGCGCGGCGGCCTCGATCAGGGCCAGGTGCGAGAAGGCCTGCGGGAAGTTGCCGAGGTGACGGGCCCGATCCACCTCGAACTCCTCCGCGTACAGGCCCAGCGGCGAGGCGATCCGCAGCAACCGCTCCATGAGGTCGCTGGCCTGCCTGCATCTTCCCGACGATGGCCAGCGCGGAGACCAGCCAGAACGAGCAGATCAGGAAGGTCCCTTCCTTGCCGGACAGGCCGTCGTCGGTCTCACCGGTGACGTAGCGCAGCACGAAGCCGTTCTCGGTCAGCTCCGACGAGATCGCGTCGACGGTGTTGCGCATCCGCTCGTCGCTGCCCGGCAGGAATCCGAAGATGGAGGCCAGCAGCGTCGAGGCGTCGAGCGCGTCGGTGTCGTAGTGCTGACGCAGCACCCCGCGGTCACTCACCCCGTGGGCGAGGATGTCGGCGCGGATCTCGTCCGCGGCCTCGGCCCACTTCTTCTCCAGGTCCTCGGCGTCGCGGATCGCCGCCAGCTTGGCCGCGCGGTCCAGCGCGACCCACCCCATCAGCTTCGACGACACGTAGTGCTGCGGGGCTCCGCGAGCCTCCCAGATCCCCTGGTCGGGCTCCCGCCACGAGGCCAGCGCACCTTCCGCCTGCGACTGCACGAGCGGCCACAGTCGGCCCGGCAGCCGCTTGCTTCGGCGGGTGTGGAGCAGGAGCGAGTCCAGGACCGCGCCGTACACGTCGTTCTGGCGCTGGTCGAACGCGCCGTTGCCGATCCGCACCGGACGAGCGCCTTCATATCCGGACAGTTCGTCCCGGGTCGACTCGGTAAGGTCGCGTCGCCCGTCGATGCCGTACATGATCTGCAGCCCACCGTCCGGATTCGGCTCGAGATCCGCCACGAACTGGATGAACTCGTCGGCCTCCCAGTCGAGGTTGAGGTAGTGCAGCGCCTGCAGGGTGAAGGTGGTGTCGCGCATCCACGTGTAGCGATAGTCCCAGTTGCGCTCGCCTCCTGGCGTTTCCGGCAGCGAGGTGGTCAGGGCTGCCACCGTCGCCCCGGTCGGCATGTAGGTCAGTCCCTTGATGGTGAGCGCGGACCGCTCCAGGGGATGGCGCAGCGCATGGTCCGGGATGCGGGCCCGGGCCAGCCAACCCCGCCAGAACAGCACCGTCGCCTCGATGCGCGCGGCGGCATCCTCGACGTCCATGGGGGACTCCAGCCCCTCAGCCCACGACATCGCACAAAAGGCGAGCTCGCCCTTGGACAGCGCGTGCCGGGCGCGCGCCGAGCTGCCCTCGATGCCGATCGAGAGGTCGCTGCTCAGCCGGAACGTCTGCCCGCTACCGGTCGCGTCTGCGGCATGTCCGTCCTCGTCGGCCAGCGTCCACTTCGCGGGTTCCCGGCCGTAGTCGAACGCCGGTTCGCAGACCATCTCGACCTCGACCGAGCCCTCGAGGCACTCGACCAGGCGCACCAGGACGTGCTCGGCGTCGTCGTCTGCCGGCGGCCGGGTGTGCGGAGTAACGAGATCCGCTCCGTGGCGCGGCCCCATCGTCAGGGCATCGTGCACCAGCAGCCAGCCACCGGGCGTGTGCCAGGTCGTGGTGAGCACATTGGTCCCCGGAACGTACGACCGCTGGGTGGGCACGTTGATCCCGTACGGCCCGAACCGGAAGGACCCCGCGCCGCGGTCGAGGAGGTTCCCGAACGTGCTGGCCGAGTCGAAGCCGGGCACGCACAGCCAGTCGACCGAGCCGTCCGGTGCGACCAACGCACCGGTGTGGCAGTTCGACAGGAACGCGTAGTCGGCGATGGGAGGAAATGGAGACATCGAGGGACTCACTGCCGTACCTCTTCCGTTGGCGGGGGTCGGTGCTTCTCACCATCGAGCGTGCGTGCCCCGGGCCGCATCACCCGTTGCGTGTGAGCCGAACGTCCGTCAGTCCGCTGGCTCCACGACCCACGGTCCTTGCCACCCGCCGTGATCTGCGACGAGCGTTGACGCGATCGCCGGACCCCAGGTGCCGGCTGTGTACGGGTGGACCGGCGGCGGTTCGTCGATCAGTGGCTGCATGACGCGCCAGCACTCCTCCACCACGTCCTGTCGCTTGAACCGACTCGAGTCGCCCACGAGCGCGGCATGCAACAGCACCTCGTACGGCGTGGCTCCCTCTCCGCCCTCGTCGGCGAACTCCACGTCCAGGGTGACGGCCTGCGGCCCCTGACCGTCGGCGCGATGAGCGTCGAGGACGAGCCTGGCGCCGGTGGACGGGTCAAGCCTCACCACGAACTCGTCGCGCACCGGCCGCCGGTCGTCACCCGCACTGAGCCCGAGGTGAACCCGGGGCGGCTCCCGGAAGACCACGCGCAGCTCGGTCTGGGTGACCGGCAACCGCTTGCCGGTCCGGATGTAGAACGGGACGCCCGCCCAGCGCCAGTTGTCGATCTCCAGCCGCAGGGCGACGTATGTCTCCGTCGTGGAGCCCGTGGCCACCCCCGCGATGTCCTGGTACCCGTCGTACTGTCCGCGCACGCAGAGCGCCGGATCGGCCTGCTTCACCGACGCGAAGAGCGCCACCTGGGCGTCGCGCAGGGCCTCGTGGCCGTGGCCGGAGGGCGCCTCCATCGCTGCCGCGGCCACCACCTGCATCAGGTGGTTCACCACCACGTCCCTCAACGCACCCACGGGGTCGTAGAAGTGTCCACGGTCCTCCACGCCGAAGTCCTCGGCCATGGTGATCTCGACGCACTCGACATAGCTGCGGTTCCAGAGCGGCTCCAGAACGGTGTTCGCGAAGCGGAGGTAGAGGATCTCCTCGTACCCCATCTTGCCCAGGTAGTGGTCGATCCGGTACAGCTGCGCCTCCTCGACGTACTGGTGGAGCTCGGCCGCCAAGGCACGCGCGGACTCGAGGTCGTGGCCGAAGGGTTTCTCCACCACGATCCGGGCGGACTGGCTCAACTTGGCCTCGGCGAGGCCCTTGACCACGGTGGCGAACAGGAAGGGCGGGATCTCCAGGTAGAACACCGGGTGTGCGGCGCCGGCGATGGCCTCGCCGACCCGCTGGTAGGTGCCCTCGTCGCCGAAGTCGCCCGGCACGTAGGCCAGGCGCCCGGCGAACCTCGCGAACACCTCCTCGTCGAGCTGCTCACCGGTGGCCTCGATCGAGTCGCGTGCCCGCTGCACCAGGCGCTCCAGCGACCAGTCGTCGACGGCCACGCCCACGATCGGGCAGTCGAGCAGTCCCCGCGCCTCGAGGCGGTAGAGCGAGCGGAAGGTCATCACCCGGGCCAGGTCGCCGGTGATGCCGAAGATCACCAGGACGTCCGCGGCCTCCCTCCAGGGGCTGGTGTCGGACGGTGCGTTGGCCGGAGCTGTTGTGGTCACGGGGTCCTCCCTCTCACGGAGCCGTTCACCTGCCATGCAATCGAGCGCTCGTCCGAAGCGCCTCACCTTCACCGGGTGAGGCTGGACCTGCTCATGGCCCACAGCCGTCCCGCCCGTGGAGCCGAGGTGCGGTCGGAGATCACTCGAGTCAGGCCGCACCCTCGGGCCGGGAAGGGGGGACGATGCCTGGGTGGGGCATGCCCTCCTCGGGCAGGAGCGACCGCTGGTCGAGGACGTACAGCAGCACGAAGCCGGGCCCGACGAGCATCACCGCCAGGCCGCTGGCCACCAGCACCCCCACGATGCTGCCGGAGGGCGCCGCGGCCGCCGAGACCGTCAACGTCTGAGGCAGCAGGTAGTCCCACTGCGCCACCCCCCACGCCAGGATGAGACTGCCGACCGCACCCACCGCCGCCAGCCGTGCTCCGCGCCGCGTTCGTCGGCTGAGCATCACGAGTGCGGCCAGGCCGGACACAGCCGAGAGGACCACCAAGGGCAGGGCACGCGAGGTGAGCCCGTCGAAGAGGTAGTCCGCGTCGTTCGACAGCACCACGATTCCACCCAGCGACACCAGACCGGCTGCCACCGCGGCAGCGAGGGCCCGACGCCGGAAATAGTTCACCATCGCCTCGTCCGACAGGCGGTCGGCGTCCCGGACGAGGAAGAACGCGGCGAGGTACGCGGTCACACACACGGCGAGCACGCCCCCGAGAATGGAGGTCGGGTTGACCCAACTGGTCCACGGATCACCTGCCTTGCCCCCCGACGGGACACGCCCCGACGCGATGCCGCCGACCACGGCGCCCAGGCAGTAGGGCACGAGGACGGACGAGATGGCGAAGGCCGCCCCGAAGTTGCGCCGGTCGCGCGTGCGGAACACCGCCTTGCGGAACGCGAAGCTCGCTCCGCGGAGCACGATCCCCAGGGCGGCCAGGGTCAACGGGACGAACATGGTCAGGGTGATCGACGCGTACGCCTCGGGGAAGCAGGTCCACAGCAGCACGAAAACGAAGATCAGCCACACATGGTTCGCCTCCCAGACGGGGGCGATCGAGTGGTCGATGACCTCGCGAGGCTCCTCGCCTCGCTTCGTCCCACCGGCCACGAGGTCCCAGAAGCCGGCACCGAAGTCGGCCCCGCCGAAGATCGCGTACATCACGATGCCCGCGAACAGGATCACCGCTGCCGTGGTGCTCATCCGAGAGGCGCTTTCAGATCGTCAGCCGAGTCGGTCGCGATGCCCGGCTCGCTCGGTCCGTAGGGCACGTCGGCCTCCCCGAGCCGGTCACCGTCACGGAACCTGCGACTCATGCGGCGCAGGACCAGGACCGTCGTCACACCGAGTCCGATGTAGAGGAGCACCACACCGATGAACGTGATCCAGATACCCGTGTTCGCGGTGGCGGCGTCCTCCACCTTCATCTTCTCGTAGACGATCCAGGGCTGACGACCGACCTCGCTCACGGTCCATCCCGCCTCGAGGGTGATCACCGCGAGCACTCCCGACGTGGCGGACGCCCGGAGGAACCACTTGCTCTTCGGCATGTCTCGGCGGAAGATCCACGACGCCCACCACCACAGGGTGAGCAGGAACAGCAACGTGCCGAGGCCGACCATCAGGTCCCACGCCAGATGAGTGACGTTGACCTGTCGGTTGGTCGGTCGATCCGCGGCGGGCGTCTCGTCGAGACCCTTGATGACCGTGGACGTGCCCTTGCCGGGGTCGGACAGGATCGAGGCCAGGCCGGGGATGGGGATTCCTCCGACCACCTTGCCCTCGGAGTTGAGATGGCCGAACAGCACCTCCGGCACGTCACTGCTGGTCTTGGGGACCATCTCGATGGCGGCGAACTTCGTCGGCTGGTTGTCGTAGACCCAGCGCGCCAGCGCGTCGCCGACGCCCATCTGGACCGGCGTCGCGATCGCCGCGACGGTGAACCCGATGATGAAGCCCATCCGGTGGTATCTGTCCCGGCGTCCGCGGAGCATCCCGACCGCGTAGACGGAGGCGACCATGAAGCCGCCGACCAGGTACGCCGCGACGACCATGTGGGCGGACATGAGCGGCATCGCGCTGTTGAAGATCACGCCGACAGGGTCGACGTCGGTCACCTTGCCAGACGAGTCGAGCGTGACCCCCTCGGGAGCGTTCATCCAGGCGTTGGCCGCCACGACCGAGACGCTGCCGAAGATGCCCGCGACAGCGATCGGCACCCCGGTCCAGAAATGGGCCCAGGGCCTCAGACGGCGCCAGCCGAAGATGTAGATGGAGATGAAGACCGCTTCGGTGAAGAAGAACAGTGCCTCGAACGCGAACGGGACGCCGAAGGCTGCGCCCCACTGACCCATGAACTTCGGCCACAACAACCCGAACTCGAAGGAGAGGACCGTGCCGGTCACGGCCCCGACGGCGAAGGTGACAGCCATGTACTTCGACCAGCGCTGTGCCAGCAGCATCGCATCCCGGTCATCGTGCTTGATCCCCCGATAGTTGGCGATCAGGGTCATCGCGGACCACGACACCCCGAGCGGCACCAGGATGATGTGGAACCCGAGGGTGAAGGCCATCTGCGACCGCGCCCACGGCACCGGATCGACAGCCAGAACCACGGTTGCCAACGTGTCAGTCAGCACCGCTCATTCCTTGCCCGTCGCGATCGCGTCGTTCGCTCCCAGCATGGCGCGGATGTTAGGCCCGCTGCACCAGCGCCGATTCACCCGCATCGGGTGGTATCGCAAACCAAGGCCGCATCGCTGCGCCGCCGTCGGATCGGCCCCGAGCCCCGCAGTCCCGTCCAGGACTAGCATCGCGTTGTCCACGAGCCGCACAAACGTCGGTTGTTCCGGTCAGGAGGGACGTCAGATGACGGACTCGCACGACCCCGGTGCCGGGTCAGGGGCGACGGATCGGCCTGCGGCACCGGCTCCGGCCGCGGGTGGGGCGATGGACCCGGTGACGGTCATCCGTTCCAAGTCGTACCTTTCGGCGCTCCTGCTCGCCGCCGTCCTGGGCATTCCGATCTCGGCTGTCGCCTATGGATTCCTGGCCCTGGTCGCCGCGATCCAGGAGTTCCTGTTCGACGATCTTCCGCAGAACCTCATCACAGGGGACGTGCCTGCGTGGTGGCCGGTGCCGTGGTTGGTCCTGTGTGGACTGTTGACCGGCTTGACCATCCGGTACCTGCCCGGAAACGGGGGACACTCACCGGCGTTCGGGTTCACGACTGGCGGGGGCCTGCCCCCTGACAGGGAGCTCCCCGGCATCATTCTCGCCGCGCTGACGACGCTCAGCCTGGGCGCTGTTCTCGGCCCCGAGGCCCCTCTGATCGCCATCGGCGGCGGGCTTGGGGCGCTGACGGTGCACCTGGTGCGGCAGGACGCGCCACCCATGGCCCTGACGATCATGGCGTCGGCCGGCAGTTTCGCTGCGATCAGCACGCTTCTCGGCTCCCCGGTGCTCGGCGCGTTCCTGATCATGGAGGCGGCCGGCATCGGAGGCGCCACGCTGAGCCTGGTGGCCCTCCCGGGGCTGTTGGCCTCCGGCATCGGCGCGCTGGTGTTCGTCGGCCTGGACAGCTGGACGGGCCTCGGCAGCTTCTCGCTGGCCCTCACGTCCGTGCCGCCAGCCGTGCATCCGACGGTGGCCACGATGGCCTGGGCGGTGGCCATGGGTGCGGCCGGAGCGCTGCTGGGATGGGTGATCCGCTGGATGGGACTCTCGCTGCGCCCGGTCGTCCACCTGAACCGGGTCGTGGTGAGCGCCGGCCTCGGCCTGATCATCGGGCTCACCGCGATGGCGTACCAGCTCATCTCCGACAACAGCTTCACCGAGGTGTTGTTCTCGGGCCAGGAGGCCCTCCCCGCGGTGGTCGAGGACGCCGCCGACTACTCGGTCGGCGTCCTGATCCTGCTCGTCGTATGCAAGACGTTCGTCTACGGGCTCTCGCTCAGCGCCTTCCGGGGCGGACCGGTCTTCCCCGCGATGTTCATCGGTGCCGTGATGGGCATCGCCGCCGGCAACTTGCCCGGCATGAGTCTGGCACCGGCGATCGGCATGGGCATCGGAGCCATGTGTACCGCGATGCTTCGGCTGCCACTGACCTCGACCCTGCTGGCGACCCTGCTGCTCGGCGCCGACGGCATCACAGTCACACCACAGGTCGTGGTCGCGGTGGTGGTGGCCTTCGTGCTCACCTACGTGCTGCCGGTTCCGGGTCCGGGCCCCGAGGAACGGGCGTCACCGTCGTCAGGCTGACGCCGCTCGGCGACTCGGCCGACCTCAGGGAACTCCCGGGCTCCTGCGGAGCCGGTGCGAGACCACGAGCATCGCGATGAACAGGATCGTTGCCCAGGTTGCGAGGACCACGATCGGTTGGGTGTGCTGATCGGTCGGGAAGTAGACCGCCTCGCGAAGCGATGTCACGGTGGCCCCTGACGGAAGCCACTGAGAGACGAACGCCAACGGGCGCGGAAGCAGCGGTGGTGCGACGGCACCGCCGGATGCGCTGTTGCCGAGGATGACGAAGAACAACCAGGTGGGCAGGACCGCCCAGCGGCCGATCAGCACGACCATGAGCGAGGTGAACGACGCGGCCGCGACGACCTGGAGCGCGAGGATGCCCGAGCTCTCCAGCACCGGCAGCGCGAGCAGGTGCAGCACCTGGCCAACGACGAGCGTGAAGGCGAACGACGCCGTGACCGCCAGCCCGACGATGAACGCCGCCCACCGGCGCAGCGACAGGCCGCCGGCGTTCTGACGCGCCTGGAAGACCGTGAAGAAGCCGATGATCGTCGCGATGAGCATCAGGTAGAAGGCCTCGAGGCCGTTCGGGTCGGACGTGTCGAGCGGATGGGTGTCGATCACGCGCACCCTCGGATCGGCGGCCGAGATCCGCTCCAGCACCCGCGCGACGGATGCTCCCGCTGCGCTCGCGACGTACAGGGTCGGCCGCGGAGACGTCAGGTCGAGGGCTGCGTAGACGCGCTGCTGGTCCATCGCGCGCAGCGCCGCCGGGACCGAGGTGTACCGACCGAAGTCGAGGCTGTCGTCGGCGACGCTCTGCACCGAGGACACCGTGCCTGCGTGCGTTTTCGGGTCGCCGATCAGCGCAGCGTCGATGCGGTGCGGCACGGGGTCCCCGAGCGCGATCGAGTACGACGTGACGAAGAGCGAGCCCATCAGGATCGCCAGCACGGCGATCACGATCGCCCGCTCCACGGGGGACCAGCGGTGCTCGCTCAGCCTGGATCGATGTGGGTCGGCCGCCACCTCCAATTGCTGGGTCACGAGCCGGACCTCCGTGGCTCAGCCGGCGTTGCCGGTCACCGAGGCGACCTCGGCCGGGGTCAGCTTGATCGCCGCGGCGGCGACGTTGTCCTCCACGTGTGACACCGACCCGGTGCCCGGGATCGGCATGATCGATGGCGACCGGGCCAGCAACCAGGCGAGCACCATCTGCCGCGGCTCCACGCCGTACCGCTGCGCCAGCTCGTGCACGGGCCGGTTGCGGTCCAGATCCTGGATCGGCGCCCACGGGAGGAACACCATCTGCTCCTTCTCGCAGAGGTCGACCATCGACTCCGATCGGCGGTCGTCGACGTTGTAGCGGTTCTGGATCGACACGATCGGGGTGAGTCGCTGGGCGCGCCGCAGCTGTTCCTCGGTGACGTTGGACAGCCCGATGTGTCGGATCTTGCCCTGTTCCTTGAGGGCGACGAGGGCACCGATCGAGTCCTCGAACGGCACCTCGGGGTCCGGGCGGTGGAACTGGTAGAGCGGAATCTGGTCGAGCTTCAGCCGCTGCAGGCTTCCTTCACAGGCCGCGACCAGGTGCTCCGGATGCCCATTGACCGGCCACTGTCCCGGACCGGTCCGCTCGAGGCCACCCTTGGTGGCGATCACGAGATCGTCCGGGTAGGGGTAGAGCGCCTCGCGGATCAGCTCCTCGCTGACCTGCGGGCCGTAGGAGTCGGCGGTGTCGATGAAGTTGACGCCGAGCTCGGTCGCGCGGCGCAACACCGCCTTCGCCTCGTCGCGATCGGGGGGCTGGCCCCAGATGCCGTCCCCGGTGATGCGCATGGCGCCGTAGCCGAGGCGGTTGACCGTCCGGTCGCCGCCGACGTCGATCGTGCCCGCCGCTCCGGCGTGCACGGATTCCTGCTCTGACATGGGTCAATCCCCTTCTCTGCGACCTCGCGAGTTCTCAGCCGCCGGGCAGGTGGAAGCCCGAGGCGATGTTGAGGGTCGTGGCGACTGTCAGGTACATCAGCCAGAGTCCGACAACGATGTGGACCAGGCCGAGGACCTTCTCGCCGGGGTTGCTCGACTCCTGCCCCGCGGCTTCTGGCTTCGCACCGATCTTGAAGCTGGCGAAGAACTCCGCGATGTACACCAGGGTCAGCCCGGCGAACAGGAGTCCCACCGGCCAGGCACCGGCGCGGAAGAACACCGTCAGCCCGAGCACCGAGATGACCACGAACGGGATCGACATGAATCCGTTGGGCCGGGCGTCAGAGCCTTGGTACCGGTTCCAGCCCATCGCGAACCAGTGGATGCCGTAGGCGCTGAACGCCAGCGCGGCCATGTACAGGGCCTTGTCGTCGGTGAAGACCTGGAACCAGGTCAGGCCGACGAACAGGTAGACACCAACGAGGAACTGGCAGAAGCCGGGCATCCAGAGGCCCCACACGCCGTTTGCTCGATCCACCCGGGGATCTCGCCTGGGGAAGCCGAGCAGCTCCTGCGGACCGTAGATGAGATAGCCGGTTCCCAGCCCGAAGAAGCCGAGTACCACCGGGACGAACGCCGACGGTGGAAAGGTCAGCGCAACCTGATCTGGAGTCACGGGTTTCACCTGCCTGGCTCGACTGCTCGGGCGGATCGACTACCGATTGCCCGTGGTAATAACAGCGTGGCTTCCCGGGCGCCCGGGTGTCTTCATGGCTGGCGCCCGTCTCCGCCTCCGGTCTGCAGGCATGCACCGTCCCCCGCTACCTGCACCCTCCAGCTGAGCGCGCGGGTGCTGGAGCCGGGGCCGGCGTACCGCGCCTCTGCGGGTTCCTTCCCTCGGGCGACCGGGGCTACGCTTTCAGTGGACGTCGTCGACGCCGGCCCATGACGATGACGAGCACCCGAGAGCTCCGCAAGGTGGCGAGCACGAAGCCGAGTAGGCCGGCGTGTCGCGGATGCCGCCCACCTGTGCAATCGCTGCCCTTGCCGGCCGGACTCGGGTCATTCGGATGGAGCGAGCAATGACATCGCCACCTCCCGAGGGGCAAGACGCGGAGCGGCGGATGCTCGGCGCGGTACCCGGCGTACCCGCGCTGGGACGAGGCCCGGCACCGGAGGGTAAATACTCCCGCCACGAGTACCACCATGCTGCCGCGGGATGGGGTGCGGCGCGCAGCGTCGGCAAGGTGCTCGAGGGGGCGGGGGAGCCCCTGCACGGCTTTCGCTCGCTCTTCGTGATGAACCACGAGGACGGCGGCTTCGACTGTCCTGGTTGTGCCTGGCCGGATGATCCGAGCGGGCTCCGCCTCGACATCTGCGAGAACGGCGTCAAGCACGCCACCTGGGAGCTCGCCCCCGCGAAGGCCGACCGTGAGTTCTTCGCCAGCCACACCGTCGGCGAGCTGGCCGAGTGGAGCGACTATGACCTCGAGGCCGTGGGACGGCTTGCGGAGCCGATGAGCTACGACTCGGGGAGCGACAAGTACGAGCCGATCTCCTGGGAGGACGCGTTCGCGTTGGTCGGCAGCAGCCTGCGCGAGCTGGAGGGTCCAGATCAGGCTTCGTTCTACACGTCGGGGCGGCTCAGCAATGAGGCGACGTTCCTCTACCAGCTCTGGGTGCGCGAGTTCGGGACGAACAACCTCCCCGACTGCTCGAACATGTGCCATGAGGCCAGCGGCCGGGCGCTGACGGCGGCGATCGGGAGCGGCAAGGGCACCGTCGACCTGCACGACTGGGAGGCGGCGGACGCGATCTGGCTGATGGCCGAGAACGCGGCGACGAATGCGCCGCGGATGCTCACCTGGCTGGCGGAGGCCGACCGGCGCGGCGCGCAGCTGGTCCACATCAATCCGTTGATCGAAGCGGCCTCGAGGCGGACGATCGTCCCGCACGAGCTCGCCAACATGGCGACCTTCCACACGACCAGGACCGGCACGATGAACGTGCAGGTGCGGATCGGCGGCGACCTGGCGTTGCTGCGGGGGGTCGCCAAGGCAGTCTTCGAGGCGGCCGCGAAGGATCCGGACGTTCTCGACCGGGAGTTCATCGAGAACTTCACGCACGGCTTCGACGAGTACCGCGCACTGGTCGAGGCGACTCCCTGGGCCGACCTGGTCCGCGATGCCGGCGTGGACGAGCCCGGAATCCGCAGGCTCGCCGACTCGTACCTGGCCTCGAAGCGGCTGATCATCGCCTGGTGCCTCGGCCTCACACAACACGAGCACGGCGTCGACACGGTGCGCGAGCTCGTCAACCTGCTGCTCCTGCGCGGCCACATCGGACGCGAGGGCGCGGGACCCTGTCCGGTCCGCGGGCACAGCAACGTCCAGGGCAACCGCACCCAGGGTGTCAACCACCGTCCGGACAAAGCGTTTCTCGATCGGCTCGCCCAGGTCTGTGGGATCGACCCGCCGCGCGAACCCGGGCTGGGCACCGTCGAGACGATCGATGCGATGCGGAGCGGCGACGTGAAGGTGTTCGTCGCCCTGGGTGGCAACTTCGCGCTCGCCGCCCCCGATCAGCCGTACACGTTCGAGGCGCTGCGGAACTGCGAGCTGACCGTGCAGGTGAGCACGAAGCTCAACCGCAGCCACATCGTGCACGGCAAGCGGGCGCTGATCCTTCCCTGTCTGGGCCGCACGGACAAGGACGTCCAGGCGGCTGGCGAGCAGGGGATCACCGTCGAGGACTCGATGTCGATGGTGCACATCTCCTACGGGATGAAGGAGCCCGACTCGCCACAGCTCCGCTCCGAGTGCGCGATTCTCGCCGGCATGGCCCAGGCCACGCTGCCGGAGAGCAGGACGCCCTGGCAGGGGTACGCCGACGACTACGACCGCATCCGCGACACGGTGGCGCAGTTGCTGCCCGGGTTCGAGGACTTCAACGTCCGCGCCCGTCACCCGCACGGCTTCCGTATCCATCAGCCGGCCCGCGAGCGTGTCTTCCAGACTCCCTCTGGTCGCGCCGAGTTCTTGCCGGCACCGCTTCCGGACGATGTCGATCCGGGGGAGGGCCGCCTGACCCTGACGACGGTCCGGTCGCACGACCAGTTCAACACCACGATCTATTCGAACGACGACCGCTACCGCGGCCTGAAGGGTCTGCGCACCGTCATCTTCATGAACGAGGACGACATGGCCGACCGCAGCCTCGAGGAGTTCGACCTGGTCGACGTCACGAGCTTCTCGAGAGACGGGACGCAGCGGACGGTGTACGGCTACCGGGCCGTCCGCTACGAGATCCCACCCTCCTGCGCGGCCGGCTACATGCCGGAGCTCAACGTCCTCTGCGGGATCGCCGACGTCAGCACGCAGAGCGAGCAGCCCCTGACCAAGCACCTTGTCGTCGAGGTGGTGCCCAGTCGCGGGAACCAACCCGTCGACTGACGCCGGCCCGGAGCGGAGTCTCGGACGTGCTCACCCATGCGGGTGGCGAAGCTTCTCAGCGCCCTGGAGGGGGTCCGGGTCGCCGCTGTGCTCAGACTCGGGTCCGGGGCACTGGGGCTGCGGTCCGTCCAACGCGTCGTTCCAGTTCGACTGGAGCATGAAGCATTGGCGGGAGAAGGGCTCCTCGCCGGGGTAGCCGTGGCTCGTCGGCGCGGCACTGGCTGGGGTGGCGAGGAACGCTGTGGATGCGAGGACAGCGATGCTGGTCCGCGCGATGGTGCGGGTGGCGATAGTGGAGATGCTGGTGCGAGACATGCTGTGCTCCTTGGCTCTCGTGCTGCGTGGTGACCACCACGTTCCGCGTAAGAGCGCCTGAGCACATTCGTCAGAATGCGTACTTCTGTCGTGGCCGAGAGTGCCTTCGCAAGCCGGACCTACTTCGGAGCCTCTGGCGGGACCTGGGCCCCCGCGTGTCGCCGGGTTGGGGTCGGCGGGGCCGTCGGTCAGGACCCCTCGGGTTTGACAAGTCCTTCCCGGTGCGCCACCGCCGCAGCCTTGGAGCGGCTGTCGACTCCGAGCTTGGCGAGGATCCGGGACACATGCACGCTGGCGGTCCGGGGAGAGATGAAGAGCGCTTGGCCGATCTCCTCGTTTCGGTATCCGTCGGCGAGAAGGCGGAGGACCTCCAGTTCGCGCTTGGTCAAGCCGTGTGCTCGATCTCGAGTCCGGCTCATCTCCTCGCCATCGGTCAGCCGGATCCGTCCTCGGCCGGCTATCTCGCGGACCGCGTCGACGAGTAGCTGTGCCCCGATGCGTTCCCCGATGGCGAGAGCCTTCTCGAGGGCGGGTGCCGCTTCATCGGTCCGGCGGTTATCCAGCGCGCGGCGCGCCAGCCCCAACAGCGCCCACACCTGTTCGTAGGGCTGCCCAAACCGCTCGCTCGCGGCTATTGCTGCACGCCACTGCTCCTGAGTGTCCTCACCGAGACACCGCGCGAGTTCAACCTCGAAACGATCTCGCCAAGCTGGATCGAGGTCACCGAGGGAGGGAAGGTTCGCAGCTTCCCGCCGTAGGTCACGGACATGGTCCTCCGCTGACCCATCCCAAGCCTGGCCGTGCTCGTGCACTGCGGCGGCCAGCGCTCGGGCCGCCAGGAGAATCGCATCCCTGGTCAAGGCGAGATCCTGCCCGTCTCGGGCGGTTCGCAGCGGAGTGAGCAGGTTCCACGCGGCAACAGGTTCGCCGGCGGCCAGGGCAAGCCCGGCCGAAACCAGCTCGCGGATGGCGACCATGGCCGGTCGGGTCGCGATCGCGGGGTCAAATTGATCGGCGCCGTCGACGTCCCGCGCGGCCGCGGCCAGGTCACCGCGACGACCATGCAGCACAGCCGCATCGAGCAGGCAGACGAGACTGATCGGCCGCAGCAACACGAGATCCTGCGCCTGGGACAGGTAGCGATCCGCCTCAGCCCAATCGCCTGTCTCGATGAGTGTCGCCGCGAGGTTGCCCGCGAGCACGGACCACAGATGAGGCGACAACCGAGGGTCCGAGAACCGGTCCAGGCTTCGGCGTCCGACCTCCGCGGCCTCCTGGAACCGTCCGACATCGAAGAGATGGGCCACGGCATTCGATTCGAGGCGCACCACGTCCGAGAGCGGGAGGCGACCTCTGGCGCGCTTGAGCAGCTCGAGGCTCAGGTCGGCTGCTTCACCGTAGCGACCGAGGACCTTGAGAAGGTGCGTGCGTGAGTCCTGGAGGTCGACATGATCGAAGAACGAGCGCTCGGGTGTGACGGTCGCAAGCGCGTCCGTCAGCAGATCCTCGAGCGCTCTGGCGGTCTCGACGTCCCAACACATCGCAACCAGTTCGGCCACCGCGCGCCCGAACAAGACTGTTCGGGAAGACCGACGCAAGACAGCGATCTGGTCATCGGTCGACGTGCGATCGGCACGGCGTCCCTCCCGTCCCAAGACGCCCTCGAAACGCGTCCGCGCAAGGGTGAGGCGGAGCCTACGAAGTTCCGCCTCCTCGCCCTCATCCGGCATCTCCATCCGACGAGCGAGCATGTCGAGCCCAAGCTCGGCTCTGCTGCCAAGTGTGCAGGCCCAGAGCGTCTCCTCGACGAGGTCATCGAGGTCAAGACCCGAGCGCGTGGCCTCCTCGACCTGGGGCCACAGTCGCACGGCAGTGCAGAGCATGAGGGCGCGGTCCGCCTGGGCACCCACTAACTCCGCCGAGCGTGCCGCCGCGACGGAGGACGTGAAGGCCCGGTCCGCCGCGCCCGACTGCGTCCAGTGACGGGCGATCTCCAGGCTGGTGGACAAGTCCCGCTCGTTCTCGCGGAGTTGGGCCAGCGCGTCCGCCCAACATCGGTGCCACCGGGACCGCTCCGCGGCGAGCATGCCCACGGTGACAGCCTCGCGCATCAACTCATGATGGAACCGATACCCCTCGGAAGAGTCGTCGAGGTCCAGAACGCTCTCGTGGACCAATACCCTGAGTGCCTCCTCGAGATCCCCCGCCTTCATCCCTGTCACGGGCCCGAGCCAACGGTCGTGAATGTAGTTCTGCGCCACGGATGCTGCGCGAACGACAACTTGTGCCCTCGGGTCCAGAGATGCCAGCCTCGACAGCATCAGCTCGGCGGCAGAGGTCGGAAGTGGACCAGACTCCCTCAGCCCGCCCGCGACCAACTCCTCGGTCAGGAACGGCACGCCCTCCGAGAGGGCCATCACACGCTCGACCAGTGGCTCACTCACGTTCTCTCCGCAGAGCGCGGAGAGCTGAACCTTCACCTGTTCGAGATCCAAGGGCTCAAGCCGGATCTGCCGCGTCGCAGGCAAGCGCACCAGCTCGGACAGGAACACGCTCATCTCGGCCGACGGCGGTCGATCGCGGGTGCGCAGGGTGCAGGTGACGAGCCACCGCTCGGGCGGTTGCATCAGCTGGACCACAAACCGCACCGCGTCCCGGCTGGACGCGTCCGCCCAGTGCAGGTCCTCCACCGCCCACCAGACGAGCCGGTCTCGGCTCAGCCTCGCCAGCAACCCTCGGAACGCGTCGATGACGTCGATCGGCTCGTGGACGATGGTTGACTCCGGAGCCAGCTCGCGGGCGAGGACTGCCAATCTCGAGACGTCCCCTCCGGCCCAGCTCCGAACTGCATCGAGGCCATGGCGCTGGACGAGACCGCGGAGAGAGCTGCTGAGGATCCCGAAGGGGACCTCACCGCCTGCGAGGTCGACGGCGTTCCCCCTCACCAGCAGGTCGTCGCCCTGCAGCTGGCCCCACGCCTCTGACACAAGGCGGGTCTTGCCGATACCGGCCTCACCGCTGACGAGAGCCATGGCCGGGTGGCCCTGGCGTGCCGCATCGACAGCAGCGCTGAGCTCGGCCAACCCCTCGTCGCGCCCGATCAAGGGCGACCGTGGATTCGGGACCACGTCAGCATTATCGGGTCCAACCGCCAAGGAGGAGACCCTTGCCCGCTGCGAATCCAGAACGGATGCCGCAGCGTTGCTCGGGCTCGGATCCACGGGACAAGGCGCAGGAGGCACACCGTGGCAGAAGCTGGTGGCTTGGTCGGCCGGCGACCGCGCGGGGTCAGCCCGAGGGTCCAGCGGCGGCGAGTGTTAGACAGTGGAGGGTTCCACGTTCCGGATGGTGTACCCCCGCTCCTCGTCGGCCATCTTCTTGTCGAGGTCCACCCACACCGAGTTGGGGTAGTCCTGGCCGTCCGGCCAGCGCACCGTCACGGTGTCCGCCCTCTTGTTGTTCGCGGCGTCGATGGCGTCGTTGATCGTGACCCGCATCCACTCGGGGGCGGGAACGCCGGCCGGGTGTCCCCAGCCCTTACGGGCGAAGACGGCGTCGGTGACCTTCCCGTCGGCGACGGTGACCGTGACCGGGACTCCTGCGTCGGGGCAGTAGCAGGTCACGCGCAGTGTGAAGGTGTAGTCGTCGGGCTGGTACGCCGGCCACGGCGCCGCTGTCGGATGCGAAGTCGGGTCGCTGCGTGCGGGTTCCGGGACGCCGTCTGGGTCCGTCGCGACGTGCGCGTCGACCGTGCCGCAGCCGGCCACCAAGGCGACCGCGGCGAGGGTCGGGGTCAGGCGTCTTCTCATGCTGGTTCGACGGCGGCACGGGCCACAGGGTTCCGGTGGCCGCGCGGCACGCGAGGTAGAGCGAACGACACCTTCAATGTTTGTGCAGGTCAACCGCGAGATTGCTCGTTCTCATCTCGCAGGGCTTGCACGCACTGGAAGCGACACCTTGCACACACCAGCACGTGTGCAAGGTGCAAGCTTGCTCACCGCCCCGACGTGAGGACCTGCCCGCGCTGACGGCAGTTGACTTACGGACCAAACACGGAAGGCTGAGTTCGTGGACATCGAGGTCCTGAGCTTCGAGCGGCTGCACTTCGCCGACGGCGTACCCGTGACCTCGGCGTCGGCCGTGGTCCCCTTCGGTGACGGGTTTCTCGTCGTGCCGGACGACGCTACGCACGCGGCCTGGTTCCGCGACGACTCTGTGACGGCCGTGCGGCTGCTCCCGCCGGTCTCCGGGCTCGAGCTCTTCACCCATGCGACGGGGACCAAGCACCTGAAGCCCGACTTCGAGGCCGCCTGCCAAGTCACAGTGGAGGACTCGCCGGCGGCGTTGGTCCTGGGGTCGGGATCGTCCCCGGCAAGGATGCGGTGGTCGCTCCTGCGGCTCGATCGAGACGAACCGCGCGCCGAAGTAGCCGACATGACGCCCCTGTACGCCACAGTGGCCGCCGCCCTGTCCGTGGCGCCAGACGACCTCAACCTGGAGGGAGCCTGCGTCGTCGGAGAAGCGCTTCGCTGGTGCCACCGCGGGCTTCCGGCCGCCGGGCTACCGTCCGGAAGCGTCGACCTGGACCTGGCGACTGCCTTGGCTGCGGCATTGGGGCAGGTCGACCCCGGAGCTGTTGAGGTGACCCGTCCCCGTACCTACGACTGCGGCATCGTGGGGGCAGTCGGTCTGGCGGTCACCGACGCCGTCGTGATTCCCGGCGGGGCTCTTCTCGCGAGTGTCGCGGCCGAGGACAGCCCCAACCCGCGCGACGACGGGCCAGTGCTTGGGTCGGGCCTGGCGCGGATCGAGGACGATCTCGTCAGGGACATCGCTCCGTTGCCCCTGTTCGATGACGCGATCATCAAGGTGGAGGGGCTGATGTTGCTCGAGGCGGACGAGGAACAGGCGTTGCTGCTCGGGGTTGTCGATGTCGACGACCCCGGCGCGGCATCACTGGCCGCCCGGCTCCGGGTTCGCCACTGACAACTCGTCCGGCTGGCCGAACACGACGACGTCGCGTTCCAGCCAGGTCTCGACCTTGGCCGACTGCAGGGCCAGCTCGTAGACCAGCACGCGTTCCTGCTCGGCATCGGTCATGCCGTCCACGTACCCCGGCACCTGGGTACGCAACGAGGATGAAGATCGGCAGCTGCACGACCCACTCGCCGCCCGTGTCCGGCATTACGACCCACGCCCGTCAGCGTGGGAACGGATCTCCGATTATGTCGGCGCTGGCCGGGCCGCTGCGACCGGTGTCCAGACAATCCCGGACGCGGGCGAGCAACGCCGGGCTGCTCGCCAACTGCTCCCGCGTGAGGCCGGCCGCCCTTCGGTCGACCGTGGTGACCTGCTGCTCGGTCAGCCACCACTTGGCCTTCGCGGCGGTGGCGCGTGATGTGGCTAACCCGCTCGGCCGGGCTGGAAGATCGAAGTCAACGAGGTTCGGGCGCGAACTGCTTCTTCGGTCGCGCCGGTGCGCATCATGCGGAGACGTCCTGCTAGGCGCTACACGGAGGCGCAATGGCTGACCTCGTAGCTGCGGTCATGAAGCAGCACGCCCCCAGAGCCAACGAGTCGCCTCGAAACGGCAGAAAGGCGTCCCGACTCGGAGCGCCTTCTCTGGCTGGCGGTGGCGGAGGGATTTGAACCCTCGGTGGGCTTGCACCCACAAACGCTTTCGAGGCGTTCTCCTTAGGCCGCTCGGACACGCCACCGCGGGGAAGGTTACCGGAGGCGCTCGGGGGCGACGAAATCGACCGGGCCGGTCGGGTCGTGTGCCTGAGGGTGCGCTCGAGCGCTCTCTCAGGCACACGACCCCTTCCCGGACCGGCGAAACGTCAGGCGGCGGGCGGGGTCCAGTGCGGGTCGCGGCCGGTGGCGCCGGCGAGGCGGTCCAGGGCCGGGGCGTCGTCCGGGACGGCTACCGGAGGGCCGAACAGGCCGCCGTCGACACCGCCGTCCGCCGGCGGCTCGAAGGACTGCGCGAAGCCGCAGGCAGGCGAGGATCGCGGCCTCGCCCGGGTCGTAGTCCTGACCGGTGGCGCGGGCCAGGTCCCAGCCGTGCACGACCACCTCGTCGAGGGCGACCAGGGCGGCCACCTCCCCCGGCAGGTCGACGGGTCCGGCCTGGGTCATCCCCGTGTACGCCGCGGGGTCGCGCCAGGCCTCGGCGAGCACGCCGAGGTCACGGGCGATCCGGTCGCGGAAGCCGTCCTCGAGCTGGCTACCGTCGGCGACGGGGTGCCGCGTCCTCGAGCCGTTCCTTGCGCGCTGCCGCGATGAAGGCGACCGGGAAGCCGCCGATGTGGTCGAACAGGTCGGCGACGGTGTAGTCGGTGCAGGGCGTCGGGTCGCCCAGCTGGTCGTCGCGGACACCCGCGACGAGCCTGGCGACGGCGGACGTTGCTGGTCCGAAATCAAGAGTGTCCATGCAGGCTGCGACCGGGCCGGCCGCCGGGAATCATCGGCCCGGGCGTGTCAGTTGCGCGGGCGCGGCTCCAGCCGGACCAGCTGGGTGACGTGCCCGGGCTCGAGCTCGTCGAGGGTGCGTACGCCGAGCAGGCGCATGGTCCGCTCGATCTGCCCGGTCAGGATCTCGATCGTCCGGTCGACGCCCTCGCGGCCACCGGCCATCAGCCCGTAGAGGTAGGCGCGGCCGACCAGGGTGAAGTCGCGCGCCGTGCGCGACCGCGGCGACGATGTCCTGGCCGGACATGATCCCGGTGTCGAGGTGCACCTCGACGTCGTTGCCGACCGCCGCCACGACGTCGGGCAGCAGGTGGAACGGGATCGGCGCGCGGTCCAGCTGGCGGCCGCCGTGGTTGGACAGCAGGATCGCGTCCACCCCGGCATCGGCCAGGCGCCGCGAGTCGTCGACGGTCTGCACGCCCTTGACCACGACCTTCCCCGGCCACTGGTCGCGGATCCACGCGAGGTCGTCGTACGTCACCGTCGGGTCGAACATCGTGTCCAGCAGGTCGGCGACCGTGCCCGACCACGAGTCGAGCGAGGCGAACGCCAGCGGCTCGGTGGTCAGGAAGTTGATCCACCAGGCCGGGCGCGGGATCGCGTTGGCGACCGTCCGCGGCGACAGGGTGGGCGGGATCGTCATCCCGTTGCGTACGTCGCGCAGCCGGGCGCCGGCCACCGGCACGTCGACGGTGACGAGCAGCGTGTCGTAGCCGGCCTTCGCCGCCCGGTCGACCAGCGCCATCGACCGGTCGCGGTCCTTCCACATGTAGAGCTGGAACCAGTTGCGGCCGTCGCGGGTTCGCGGCCGCGACGTCCTCGATCGACGTGGTCCCCATCGTGGACAGCGAGAACGGGATGCCGGCCGCGCCGGCCGCGGTCGCGCCCGCGATCTCGCCCTCGGCCTGCATCATCCGGGTGAAGCCGGTCGGCGCGATCCCGAACGGCAGCGCCACCCGCTGCCCGAGCACCTCGCGCGAGGTGTCGACCGTCGAGACGTCGCGCAGGATCGCCGGGTTGAACTGCACGTCGCCGAACGCCTCACGCGCCCGCGCCAGCGAGACCTCGCCGTCGGCGGCGCCGTCGGTGTAGTCGAACGCCGCCTTGGGCGTACGCCGCTTGGCGATCCGGCGCAGGTCCTCGATGGTCGAGCGCCGAGGCGAGCCGCCGCTGCTTGGGCGACATCGTCGGCTTCTTGAACTTGAGCAGGGGCGCCAGGTCGTGGCGCTTCGGCAGTTGCCGCTTCATCCCGAAACTCCATCACGTCGCGCGTCAGGTTCATAGGGCAGGCGCGACTCCGCGGCCGCCCAGTCCAGGTCGTCGCGCGGCTCGAACCGTCGCACCTCGTGCGTACGGCGCACCAGCGAGCGCATCGCTGCCAGGTCGGGCAGGTCGACGCCGAGGGCGCGCGCCTGCACCAGCACGTTGCCCAGCGCCGACGCCTCGGTCGGCCCGGCGAGCACCGGCAGCCGCAGCGCGTCGGCGGTGAGCTGGCACAGCAGGTCGTTGTGCGAGCCGCCGCCGACCACGTGCACCACGTCGACCTCGCGACCGGCCAGCTCGGCGGCCTGACGGACGTGGCGCCGGTAGGCCAGCGCCAGGCTGTCGAGGATGCAGCGCGTGACCTCGACCGGCGTGCGTCGGGACCGGCTCGCCGGCCTCGCGGGCCAGGTCCGGCCATCCGGGTCGGCATGTCGCCGGGTGGCAGCAGGCGCGGGTCGTTGATGTCGACCACGGTGCGCAGCCGAGCCTCGGCGCGCCGGCGCTGCTCGGCAGGAGGTCCGGCAGGTCCGCGGTCGCGCCCAGGTGCGCAGCGACTCCGAGAGCACCCAGAGACCCATCACGTTCTTCAGGAACCGGATCGTGCCGTCGACGCCGCCCTCGTTGGTGAAGTCGGCCAGCGCGCGCGTCCTCGGTCAGCACCGGCTCGTCGAGCTCGAGGCCGACCAGCGACCAGGTGCCCGAGGAGATGTACGCCGAGGGCTCGTCGCCGGCGGGCACGGCCACCACCGCGGAGGCGGTGTCGTGCGAGCCGACCGCGATGACCGGGACGTCGGCGGGCAGGCCGACCGCCGTCGGCCACGTCCGGCAGCAGCGGCCCGACCCGGTCGCCCGGCGGAGCGCAGCGGCGGCAGGATCCCCGACGGGATGCCGACCCGGTCGGCCAGATCGGTGGCCCACTCGCGCGACCGCACGTCGTACAGGCCGGTGGTCGAGGCGTTCGTGCGCTCGGCACCGACCTCGCCGGTGAGCCAGTAGCCGAGCAGGTCGGGCAGCAGCAGCATGCGTCGGCCGCCTCCTCGAGCGCGGGCGTCCCGGCCGCGGCGACCAGCTGGTAGATCGTGTTGAACGGCAGCTGCTGCACGCCGGTCCGGTCGTACAGCTCGCGCGCGTCGACCTTGTTGCAGCACCTGCGCCGCGACGCCGTCGGTCGCGGCTGTCGCGGTAGGCGAACGGGTTGCCGAGCAGCTCGCTCGCCCGCGTCGAGCAGGCCGTAGTCGATCGCCCACGAGTCGATGCCGATGCCGTCGACCGGGCCGGTCGCGGCGGCCAGCCGGAGCCCGGCGAGCACCTCGCGGTGGAGGCCGAGCACGTCCCAGTGCAGCGAGCCGCCGCACGTCGCACCGGGCCGTTCGGGAAGCGGTGCACCTCCTCGAGGTGCAGCGTGTCGGGCGCCGACCTCGGCCGACCATCACCCGGCCGGAGGTGGCCCCGAGGTCGACGGCGACGACCCGGACGGGCGTCGGTGGTCATCGCAGGAAGGCCGCCGCCACGCCCGCGTCGACCGGGATGTGCAGGCCGGTGGTGTGGGACAGGTCGGGGCTGCAGAGGACGAAGACCGCGTTGGCGATGTTCTCGGGCAGCACCTCGCGCTTGAGGATCGTGCGCTGCGCGTAGAACTTGCCGAGGTCCTCCTCCTCGACGCCGTAGACCGCGGCGCGGTTGGCGCCCCAGCCGCCGGCGAAGATGCCGGAGCCCTGGACGACGCCGTCGGGGTTGACGCCGTTGACCTTGACGCCGTGCTCGCCGAGCTCGGCCGCGAGCAGCCGCACCTGGTGGGCCTGGTCGGCCTTGGTCGGCGGAGTACGCGATGTTGTTGGGGCCGGCGAAGATCGAGTTCTTCGACGGAGATGTAGACGATGTCGCCGCCCAGCTCCTGGTCGATCAGCACCCGGGCCGCGGCCTTCGAGACCAGGAACGAGCCCTTGGCCATCACGTTGTGCTGGAGGTCCCAGTCGGCCGCGGTGGTCTCGAGCAGCGACTTCGACAGCGACAGGCCGGCGTTGTTGACGACCAGGTCGAGCCCGCCGAACGCCAGCACGGCCGCGTCGACCATCGCCTGCACGGCGTCCTCGTCGCGACACGTCGGCGGCGACGCCGATCGGCGACGTCGGTGCCGCCGATCTCGGCGGCCGCGGCCTCGGCCTTCTCCGAGCGTCGAGGTCGGCGATCACGACGCAGGCGCCCTCGGCGGCGAGCCGCTTGGCGGTGGCCTTGCCGATGCCGCCGGCGGCGCCGGTGACCAGCGCGATCCGGGTGGCGAGCGGCTTCGGCTTCGGCATCCGCTGGAGCTTGGCCTCCTCGAGCGCCCAGTACTCGATCCGGAACTTCTCCGACTCGTCGATCGGGGCGTACGTCGAGAGCCCCTCGGCGCCGCGCATCACGTTGATCGCGTTGACGTAGAACTCACCGGCGACGCGGGCGGTCTGCTTGTCCTTGCCGTAGCTGAACATGCCGACGCCCGGCACCAGCACGATCAGCGGGTCGGCGCCGCGCATCGCGGGCGAGTCCCGTGACCGTGTTGCGGTCGTAGTAGCCGGCGTAGTCGGCGCGGTAGGCCTCGTGCAGCTCGGCGACGCGGGCCTTGACCTTCTCCGACGGCGCGTCGGCCGGGAGGTCGAGCGACCATCGGCTTGACCTTGGTGCGCAGGAAGTGGTCGGGGCACGACGTGCCGAGCTCGGCCAGGCGCGGGTGGTTGCGGCTGGCCAGGAAGTCGAGCACGACCTCGTCGTCGGTGAAGTGGCCGACCATCGGCCGGTCCTGCGACGCGACGCCGCGGAGCGTGGCGCCGAGCTCGGCGGCGCGGCCCGGCGCTTGGCCGCGGGCAGAGCGGCTCCCACTTCTTCACGCGGGCCCGAACGGGTTCTTCTTCGAGTTCGCCTTGATGTACGTCTCGGCGGTGTCGATGATCCACAGCGAGTTCTTCTCGGCACTTGTCGCTGGTGTCGCCCCACGCGGTGATGCCGTGGCCGCCGAGGATGCAGCCGATCGCCTGCGGGTTCTGCTCCTTGATCGCGGCGATGTCGAGGCCGAGCTGGAAGCCGGGCCGGCGCCACGGCACCCACACGACCTTCTCGCCGAAGATCTCCTTGGTCAGCTTCTCGCCGTCGGCGGCGGTCGCGATCGCGATGCCGGAGTCGGGGTGCAGGTGGTCGACGTGCGCGGCGTCGACCAGGCCGTGCATCGCGGTGTCGATCGACGGAGCGGCGCCGCCCTTGCCGTGCAGGCAGTAGTCGAACGCCGCGACCATCTCGTCCTCGCGCTCGACGCCCGGGTAGACGTCGACGAGCGCGCGCATCCGGTCGAGGCGGAGCACGGCCAGGCCGGACTCGGTCAGGGTGCCGAGGTCGCCGCCGGAGCCCTTCACCCAGAGCAGCTCGACGTCCTGGCCGGTGACCGGGTCGGTCTCCGTGCCCTTGGCCGAGGTGTTGCCGCCCGGCGTAGTTGGTGTTCTTCGGGTCGGCGCCGAGCCGGTTGGACCGGGCGATCAGCTCGGCGGCTGCGGGTGGTGCTCATCGGTTCAGTTCCATCCTGCCTGCGTGCCGCCGACGCGGTCCGCTTCGATCTGTTCCTGGTAGCCGCTCTCGGCGTAGGCCCGCATCGGGTTCGCCGGCAGGCCCCGCTCCTCGCGCCACGCGGCGAGGTCGGCTCGTACGTCGGTGTAGAAGGCGTCCATGAAGATCTCGTTCGCGCCGCAGCACGTCGCCGGCCTCCTGCGCCGCGGTCAGCGCGTCGCGTGTCGACGAGCAGCGCGCGCGCCGTCATCTCCTGGACGTTGAGCACCGACCGGATCTGGCCGGGGATCTTCTTCTCGATGTTGTGGCACTGGTCGAGCATGTAGGCCACGTCGCTGTCGGGGCCGAAGCCGCCGCCGCGCATGCACTCGAACAGGATCCGGAACAGCTGGAACGGGTCGGCCGCCCCGACGATCAGGTCGTCGTCGGCGTAGAAGCGGCTGTTGAAGTCGAACGAGCCGAGCTTCCCGAGCCGCAGCAGCTGGGCGACGATGAACTCGATGTTGGTGCCCGGCGCGTGGTGGCCGGTGTCGAGGCAGACGAAGGCCCGGTCGCCGAGGGCGGCCACGTGGGCGTACGACGTGCCCCAGTCCGGGACGTCGGTGTGGTAGAACGCCGGCTCGAAGAACTTGTACTCGAGCACCAGCCGCTGGTCGTCGCCGATCCGCTCGTAGATCGTCGCGAGGCGACTCCGCGAGCCGGTCCTGCCGGCCGCGCATGTCGCCCTGGCCCGGGTAGTTGGTGCCCTCGGCCAGCCAGATCTTCAGGTCGCGCGACCCGGTCGCGTTCATGACGTCGATGCACTCGAAGTGGTGGTCGATCGCCTTCTGCCGGATCTTCGGGTCGGTGTGGGTCAGGGCGCCGAGCTTGTAGTCGTCGTCCTGGAACGTGTTGGAGTTGATCGTGCCGAGCGCGACGCCGAGGTCCTCGGCGTACGAGCGCAGCGCGGCGTAGTCGTCGACCAGGTCCCACGGGATGTGCAGCGACACGCGTCGGCGCGAGCCCGGTGAACCGGTGCACCGTCGCGGCGTCCGCGATCTTCTCCTCGACCGTGCGCGGGGTGCCCGGGGCTGCCGAAGACCTTGAACCGGGTGCCGGAGTTGCCGTAGGCCCACGAGGGGACCTCGATCGCCTGGCCCTCCAGGAGCGGGCGCGATCTCGCTGAACGTCGTCATCTCACATCACTTCTCGGGTGCCTTGTTTCTGGCTGTCGGTGCGTTCGTGCGTGGCCAGCTGGTCCTCCAGGTGGAAGACCTCGTCGAGGACGAGGAAGCCCTCGTCCGGGGCGCGACCGTCGAGCTCCGCGAAGAACTCGGCCATCTCGGCCTGCCACCGGGCGTTGACCTCGGTGGCCTGCATCCCTGCCTGGGCGGCCGGCGAGGTCGGGTGTCTCGAAGTACCCGATCAGCAGCCCGTCCTCGCGCAGGAACAGCGAGTAGTTGTGCCACCCGGTCTCGTGCAGCGCGCGGAGCATGTCCGGCCAGACCGCGGCGTGGCGCGTCGCGGTACTCCGTCGATCCGGTCGGGCCGGACCTGGAGCTGGAAGCAGACGCGTGGCATCGACCGAGCCTTCCGTCGGTGGGTGGCGGTGGGGTGCTGCCGGCCGGCCCGCGAGGCAGGCGCCGGACCGGCCGGCAGTGTGGTCGTCGCCTCGACTCAGAAGTCGAAGTCGTCGATGTTGTCGGCGTTGAACACGAACGGGTCGCCGAGGAGCACGGTGCCGTCGTCCTCGACGGTGAACTCGCCGAGGTCGCCGGCCTCGAAGGTGTCGCCGGGCTCGCCCGTGATGTCGCCGTTGGCCAGGGCGTTCGCGGCGTACGTCGCGAGGTAGCCGAGGTCGCCCGGGTTCCACAGCGCGAACGCGGTGACGGTGCCGTCCTCGACGAACTCGCGCATCTGGTTCGGGGTGCCGAGGCCGGTCAGCGCGACCTTGCCCTTCGCGTCCGAGGTCGACAGGTAGCGGGCGGCGGCCGCGATGCCGACCGTGGTCGGCGAGATGATGCCCTTGAGGTCCGGGTGGGACGACAGCAGCGCCTCGGTCTTGTCGAACGACGTCTGGTCGTCGTCGTCGCCGTAGACCGTGTCGACGAGCTCGATGTCGGGGTGGTTCGCCGTCGAGCTCCGTCTCCATCATCTCGATCCAGGCGTTCTGGTTGGTGGCGTTGGCCGCCGCCGAGAGGATCGCGATCTCGCCCGCGTCGCCGATCTGCTCGGCGATCAGGTCGACCTGCACCTTGGCGATGCCCTCGGCCGTGGCCTGGTTGATGAACAGGTCGCGGCACTCGGGGTCGGTGTCGGAGTCGAACGTCACGACCTTGACGTCGGCGTCGCGGGCCTCGTCGAGCGCGTCGCAGAGCGCCGCGGGGTCGTTGGCCGACACGATCGAGCGCGCCGACGCCCTGCT
Source organism: uncultured Actinomycetota bacterium (assembly GCA_963788445.1). Classification (GTDB taxonomy): domain Bacteria; phylum Actinomycetota; class Actinomycetes; order Propionibacteriales; family Nocardioidaceae; genus Nocardioides. Next base: position 236,348 of record CAWBGN010000011.1, on the reverse strand, counting down.
GGGCGGCGGTGTTGATGAACGGGACCTGCGCGTCGGGGCGAGGCGGCGTCGGGGCCGACCTCCTCGACCGTGGCCGCCGATCTCGCTCGGCGGCCTTCTCGGCACCGGCGGTGCTGGTGTCGAAGTAGGGGTTGCCGAGGTTCTTGGGCAGCATCGTGATCGCGACGTCGCCGCCACCACCGCCGCCGCCGCTGTCGTCGCCGCTGTCGTCGTCGCTGCCGCACGCGGTCAGGCCGAGGCTGGCCACCAGGGTCACCGCGGCCAGGGCGGTCAGTCGCCGGTTCTGGAACTTCATGGTGCTCACCTTTCGTTGGTGCTACTGCCGGCAGCCGTCCGTCGGCGCCTGCTGCGGGACCAGGCCTGAGAGCCGGTCCCCTCCTCCGCCCGAGACCAGGGCCGAGACCCAGGCGAGGAAGCTCGTGGAGATCACCGAGAGCACCAGGAGCGCTCCGATGACGATGTTGATGACGTTGACCGTGTAGCCCTCCAGCCGCATCGCGCTGGAGATGACGCCGATCAGGAGGACGCCGGCGATCACGCCGTGCAGGGCGCCGCGGCCGCCGAAGATCGAGACCCCGCCGAGCAGCACGGCCGCGATCACCTGCAGCTCGAGGCCGGTGGCGTTGTCGCCGCGGGCGCTGCCGAAGCGCAGCGTGTAGTAGATGCCGGCGAACGCGGACGACCGCGCCGGCCATCACGAACAGCAGGAACTTGGTGCGCGCCACGTTGACGCCGGAGAAGTGCGCGGCCTCGTCGTTCAGGCCGATCTCGAAGATCCCGCGGCCGAACGACGAGAAGTGCAGCAGCAGCACGAAGACGACCGCGAGCACCACGAACGGGATCAGGACCATCGGGTAGCTGGAGTCCTCGACGATCCGCTCCTTCGCCAGGTCGGTCCACTTCTCGGGGAAGTCGGTGACCGCCTTGGTGCCGAGCAGGCCGACGGCGATGCCGCGGTAGAGCGCGAGCGTGCCGATCGTGACCGCGAGCGACGGGAGCCCGACGTACGCGACGAGGAAGCCGTTGAAGGCGCCGCACACCGCGCCGACCAGGATCGCGACCACGGCGGCGACCGGGATCGACATGCCCGGCGTCCTGGTGGAGCAGGCCGACCAGCACGCTGCTCAGGCCCGACCACGCTCGCGACCGACAGGTCGATCTCGCCGGTGATGATGATCAGCGTCATCGGCAGCGCGATCAGCAGGATCGGCGCCATGTCGAGGAACAGGTAGTAGAGCGTCAGCGGGCCGTCGAAGTTCGTCGACGTTGCCGTTGGCGTAGAAGAAGACCGCGACGAGCAGACGCGATCACCGCGAACTCGCGGGTGAGCAGCACCCGTCGCCACAGCGGACGGGAGTACGCCGGGTAGGTGCGCGCCGCGCCCTTCTCCGGGCGGGACAGGACGGAGGTGCTCATGTCTGGTTCCTCATCTCGTCACGGGCGGCCACGAGCCGGCGTTCCTGACGCAGCCGACAGCACCCGGTCGAGCACGATCGCGGCGATGATCAGGGCACCGACCACGGCGCGCTGCCAGAAGTCGGAGATGCCGACGACCGGCAGTGCCCGGTTGATCGTGACCAGGAGGAAGGCGCCGATCGCGGCTCCCCAGACCGTGCCGCTGCCACCGAAGATCGCGACGCCACCGATGACGGCGGCGCCGACGGCCTGGAGCTCCATGCCGTAGCCGGCGCCGGAGCTGACGGTGCCGTAGCGGGCGGTGTAGAAGACGCCGGCCAGGCCGGCCAGTGCACCGCAGAGGACGAACGCGCGCGAGCACGCGACGGCGTACGTTCAGGCCGTAGAGGACGGCGGCGTCGGGGTCGGAGCCGATCGCGTAGAGCTCGCGTCCGCTGCGCGCGGAGTAGAGGTAGTAGCCGACCGCTCCCAGCACGACGAGCGCCGATGATCGTGAGGATCGGGATGGAGAGGATCGACTTCGTCCCGAGGTCGAGGAAGGCGTCGGGCATGTCCGACGGGTTGATCCGGTCGCTGCCGGCCCAGCTCAGGAACGATGCCGCGGTAGATGTAGAGCGTGCCGAGCGTGATCACCAGCGCCGGCACCTTGCCGAAGGCCACCAGCACGCCGTTGACCAGGCCGAGCGCGGCGCCGAACAGCATCCCGGCGAGGAAGACCACGACGATCGGGCATGCCCGGGTGGTCGGCGAACAGCGTGCCGGTGAGGTACGCCGTGAGGCCGAGGATCGAGCCGACCGACAGGTCGACGTTGCGGGTGATGATGACGACCGTCTGGCCGACCGCCAGCAGGAGCAGGATCGACGGGGTGAGCAGCAGGTTGCGCCAGCCGTTGTCGCTGAAGAGGAAGCTCGCCGCTCTTGAGCGTGGTCAGCACGATGACGGCGACCAGCACCGCGGCGACCGCGATCTCGCGGGAGCGGAGCACCACGCCGAGGGCGCGGCGGGTGGGCGAGATCCGGCTCGGCTGCGACGAGCAGGGTGTCGCTCATGCCGTGACCTCCTCGCGGTCGGTGTCGACCAGGTCGGCCGAGTGGGTGACGGACGCGGTCGCGGCGTGCATGACCGCCTCCGGTGTGGCGTCGTCGCGGCCCAGCTCGGCGGTGATCCGGCCCTCGCAGACGACCAGGACCCGGTCGGACATGCCGAGGACCTCGGGGAGCTCGGAGGAGATCATCAGGATCGCCATGCCCTCGGCCGGCCAGGTCGGACAGCAACCGGTGCACCTCGGCCTTGGTGCCGACGTCGATGCCGCGCGTGGGCTCGTCGATGATCAGCAGCTTCGGCTCGGTGGCCAGCCACTTGGCCAGCACCGACCTTCTGCTGGTTGCCGCCGCTCATGGTGGTCGCGTGCATGTCGAGCGCGCTGGTCTTGACCTCGAGGCGGCCGGCCCAGGGGCCGGCTGCGCGGTTCTCGTCGCGCGTTCGTCAGCAGGCCGGCGTGGGTGAGCCGCCGGCGGATCACGCCGGCGACGTTGCGGGCCACGGAGCTCTCGGTGACCAGGCCCTGCTTGCGGCGGTCCTCGGGCACGAACGCGATCCCGGCGCGGACCGCGGCCCGCGGGTTGTGACGGGGCACGTCGCGACCGGCCAGCCGGACAGTGCCCGAGTCGTACTTGTCGACCCCGAAGACGGCGCGCGCGATCTCGCTGCGGCCGGCGCCGACCAGGCCGGCCAGGCCGACGATCTCGCCGGCGCGGACGGAGAAGGAGATGTCGTGGAAGGTGCCGAGCGCTGGACAGGCCGTCGACCTCGAGCACCACGTCGCCGACCTCGGCGTCGGTCTTGGGGAACAGGTCACCGACCTCGCGGCCGACCATGCGGGCGACGATCTCGTCGACGGAGGTCTCGGCGACGGCATCGGTGGAGACGTAGTCGCCGTCGCGCATCACGGTGACGGTGTCGCAGAGGGCGAACACCTCGTCGAAGCGGTGGGAGATGAACACCAGGGCGCGGCCCTCGTCGCGCAGGCTGCGGGCGACCGCGAACAGCCGGTCGACCTCGACCCCGCTGAGGGCGGCGGTCGGCTCGTCCATCACCAGGAGGCTGGCGTCGAGCGAGATCGCCTTCGCGATCTCGATGATCTGCTGGTCGGCGATGGAGAGGCCGCGGGCCGGACGGCGTGGGTCGATGGCGACGCCGAGCCGCGTGAAGAGCTCGGTCGCCTCGGCGTACATCGCGGCCCGGTCGATCCGGCGGGCGCGGCCAGCGGCTGGCGGCCCATGAAGATGTTCTCGGTGACCGACAGGTCGGGGAAGAGCGTCGGCTCCTGGTAGATCACCGCGATCCCGGCGGACTTCGACTCGGCGGTCGAGCCGAAGTCGACGTCCTCGCCGTGGAACCGGAAGATCCCGGCGTCGCGCTGGTGGACGCCGGCGACGATCTTGACCAGCGTCGACTTGCCGGCGCCGTTCTCCCCGACCAGCGCGTGGATCGAGCCGCTGTCGACGACGAGACTCCCCGAGCGGAGGGCCTGGACGGCGCCGAAGGACTTGGCGACGTCACGCAGCTCGAGGGCAGCGGTGGCCGGTCCTGGCATCGATTGACTCCCGATTGAAAGGTTTCAATTCCTACGCCGACGACCGTAGGTGACCGCGCTCACTTCCGTCAACCCTGTCGTGCGGAATTATGCGGAATCGTGCCCTAGCGTGGGATCGAGCGCCACGCAGCCGACCGGAGTGGACCGTTTCAATTCTTCGGTTCGGCGGGTCGTGGTGGACTGGTCGAAGGAACGCCCCCACACCGTGGAGACCGCATGAACCTGGACACCCTGCTGGGCAAGCTCGACCTCGAGGCCAAGGTCCGGTTGCTGACCGGTGCCACCTTCTTCACCCTGCACGAGGAACCGGCCGTCGAGCTGACGGCGATGGCGTTCTCCGACGGGCCGACCGGCGTCCGCGGCGTGGAGTTCACCGACGGACCGCGCGCCAGCCTGCTGCCGAACGCGACCCTGCTGGCGTCGGCGTGGAGCGAGGAGGTGGCCCACGAGGTCGGCGCGCTGCTGGCCGAGGAGGCCGAGCGGCAGCACATCCACGTGGTGCTGGGCCCCACCATCAACCTGCACCGGTCCCCGCTGGGCGGTCGGCTCTTCGAGTCCTACTCCGAGGACCCGCTGCTCACCGGCCGGCTTGCCGCGGCGTACGTCCAGGGTCTGCAGGAACGCGGGATCGGCGCCTGCCTGAAGCACCTGGTCGCGAACGAGGCCGAGACCGATCGCCACACGGTGAACAGCGTCGTCGACGACCGCACGCTGCGGGAGCTCTACCTGCTGCCGTTCGAGATCGCCGTCCAGGACGCCGACCCGTGGTCGGTGATGGCGGCCTACAACGACGTCAACGGTGTGCCGGCTACCGAGCAGGACGACATCAACAACGGGATCCTCAAGGACGAGTGGGGGTGGAGCGGTCTGCTGATGTCCGACTGGTTCGCCACGAAGTCCGCCGCTCCGGCGGCCAACGGCGGGCTCGACCTGGTGATGCCGGGGCCGGGTGGGCCGTGGGGCAAAGCGTTGGTCGGGGCCGTCGAGAGCGGCGCCGTGCCGATCGCGGTCCTCGACGACCACGTGCGCCGGCTGCTGCTCCTCGCCGAGCGGGTCGGCGCCCTCGGCGAACCCCGGAGCTGGCCCGACGACCGACCGGAACCCGACGACGAGGTACGACGCGAGCAGCTGCTGCGGCTCGCCGCCTCGGGCATGACCGTCCTGACCAACGACGGCACCCTCCCGCTGGCCACCGGCACGACCGTCGCGCTGATCGGCCGCCTCGCGCTGGACACGACGTGCATGGGCGGCGGCTCGGCGCAGGTGCGTGCGCCCCACCAGGTCAGCGTGGCCGAGGGGCTCATGTCACGGCTGGGTGCCGCGGTCACCATCGTCGACGGGGTCGCCGTACGCACCCGACCGCGGTCGGCGCGCCGAGGCCTCATCACCGATCCGGTGACGGGCGCGGGCGGCATCAGGATCAGGATCTACGACGAGTCGGGAACCCTGATGCGTGACGACGTCGCCGCCGAGGGCTACGCCGACGTGCTCCTCGACCCGGATTTCGCGGCCCGACCGGCCCGGGCCCGGCTCTCGGCGATCGTGCCCGCGGGCGCCCTGCGGATCGGCGTCCTGGGAGTCGGCGACTGGACGGTGCGGGCCGGCGACTTCTCGGGCTCGGCGTCACCGCGGATGAGGACCGAAGACCTGGCCGAAGCCGTGCTGCGGCCGCCGGGATGGGAGACGGACGTCGTCCTCGAGAAGCCAACCGAGGTGGTTGCCGAGGTCGACCTGAACGTGATCGGGATGGCCCACGGCATGCTCGGGCTGGTCGTCGAGCCGACCCCGCCGGCGGACGACGACGCCATCGCTGCCGCGGTCGCCGCGGCTGCCGAGGCCCAGGTTGCGGTCGTGGTGGTGGGCCTCACCGAGGAGCAGGAGACCGAGGCGCTCGACAAGGCGACGCTCGCCCTTCCCGGCCGGCAGGACGAGCTGGTCTCGGCCGTTGCGGCGGTCGCCCAGCGGACCGTGGTCGTGCTGAACGCGGCCACGCCGGTGCTGATGCCGTGGCGCGACGAGGTGGAAGCCATCCTGTGGGCCGGTCTCCCGGGCCAGGAGGGTGGACACGCGGTCGCCGCGGCCCTGCTCAACGAGATCGAGCCGGCCGGGCGTCTCGTCACGTCCTTCCCCGTGGCCGACCGGCCACGCCGGCGTGGGAGGTCGTGCCCACCGACGGTGCCCTCGCCTACGAGGAAGGCACGTTCATCGGCTACCGCGGTCACGCGGCGGGGCTGGCGCCGGAGCCGGCGTACTGGTTCGGCCACGGGCTGGGCTACGGCGACTGGTCGTACGGCGCGGCCTCGGTCTCGGGCCACACGGTGTCCGTCGAGATCGGCAACGTCTCGGCCGTCGACTCACGGGAGGTCGTCCAGGTGTACCTCGACCCGCAGCGCGACGGGCAGCCCGTGCGCCTGGTCGGCTGGGCCAGCGCCGAGGTCGGGGCCGGCCAGTCGGTCACCGTGGACGTCGCCTGCGACGAGCGGATGTGGCGGACGTGGGACACCGCGACCGCGTCGTGGCAGACCCTCGACGGCGGCGAGCTGATCGTCGCGCGCGGCCTGGGCGACGTACGCCACCGGCTGCGGGATGCACCCTGACCGGGCGCGAGACGGCACACTGACGTCGGGCATTGAAAGGTTACAGACCACGAGCTTCGGGGAGGACGTCTTGGAGGACGAGGTTCCGACGTCTTCGTTCGGCCGGCGAGGCGCGTCGGTCAAGGACGTCGCGGCCCGGGCCGGGGTCTCGCTCGGCACGGTCTCGAACGTCCTGAACCGACCCGACCGGGTCAGCGGCGCGACCCGGGAGCGGGTGGAACGCGCCATGGCCGACCTCGGGTTCGTCCGCAACGAGTCGGCCCGGGCCCTGCGGGTGGGCCGGACCAGTGCCCTCGCGTACGTGATGCTCGATGCCGGCAACCCGTTCTTCACCGACGTCGCGCAGGGCATCGAGCTGGCCGCGGAGTCCGCCGAGCTCTCGCTGTTCATCTGCAACAGCGACAACCGGGCGGCGCGGGAGGAGACCCACCTCGCCCACCTCCAGCAGCAGCGCGTGCAGGGAATCCTGATCACGCCGGTCGATCCCGAGGCACCGACGCTCGACGCCATCGCGAAGCACGGCACTCCCGTGGTGATCGTGGACCGGATCCGTCAGGACGACAGCTTCTGCTCGGTGGCCGTCGACGACGTGCTCGGCGGCCGGCTGGCCGTGGGCCACCTGATCGACCGGGGACACACCCGGGTCGCGTTCGTCGGCGGGCCGCAGTCCATCGGGCAGGTCCGCGACCGGCTCCAGGGCGCGCGCGAGGCCTGGGCCGAGGCCGGGCTCCCCGACGAGGATCTGGTCGCGATCCCCTGCGCGGCGCTCACCGTCTCGGAGGGCAGGTCGGCCGGCGAGCGGCTGTCCGGGATGCCGCGGAAGCGACGCCCGACCGCCGCCTTCTGCGCCAACGACCTGGTGGCGCTCGGCCTGCTGCAGCAGTCGATCAGCACCGGCCTGACCGTGCCCGACGACCTGGCGATCGTGGGGTACGACGACATCGAGTTCGCCGCGGCGGCCGCGGTCCCGCTGACCTCGGTGCGGCAGCCGCGTCAGCAGCTCGGCCGGACCGCCGCCGACCTGGTCATCGACGAGGCGACCAACTCCCGGCACGCGCACCAGCAGGTGACGTTCACGCCCGAGCTGGTCGCCCGCGACCTCGACGCCTGGGCCTGAGGACACGCCGCCTCCTCGTCAGCCGCGCTGGCCCCGGAAGAACTCGTCCAGCAACGCGGTCGACTCGTCGGCGAGCACACCCGGCGACGACCTCGGGCCGGTGGTTGAGCCGGCGGTCGCGTACCACGTCCCAGAGGCTGCCGACGGCACCGGCCTTCTCGTCGTACGCCCCGAAGACGAGCCGGTCGACCCGGGCGAGCACGGCGGCGCCCGCGCACATGGTGCACGGCTCGAGGGTGACGACCAGGGTGCAACCGGACAGCCGCCACTCGCCGCGGGCCCGGGCCGCCTCCCGCAGCGCGACCACCTCGGCGTGCCCGGTCGGGTCGGCGTCGGCCTCGCGGACGTTGCGGCCGCGGCCGACCACGGCGCCGGCCTGCGTCGACGACCACGGCGCCGATCGGGACGTCACCGGTGGAGAGGGCTGCCCGCGCCTCGGTCGAGGGCGGCGCGCATCGCCGCGTCGTACGACGGGGGCACCTGGGCCTTACGCCGAGGCGAGGCCGACGGCCTCGTCGAACAGCGAGCCGAAGCCGAGCCGGCGGGCGACGTCGGAGAGCATCTCGTCGGGGTAGAGCTCGAAGTCGTCGAGCAGCACGCCCATGTCCATGGCGTGCATCCCGAGGTCGCCGAGGAGGTCGAGGTCGCCGGCCGGGACCTGGTCGTCCTCGTCCTCCGGCATCGGCAGCCCGAGGAAGTCGACCGCGGAGCTGGCCAGCTCCCACTCGTCGGCGGCGGTGACGTCGGAGAGCAGCACCCGGGTCATCGGCCCGGCGACCCGGACGATGACGAAGAAGTCCTCGTCGATGGCGATCATCCCGACGGCGCCGCCGTCACCCGGGAAGCGGCGCAGGGCGTGCGAGAGCGCTGTCGACGTCCTCGAGCACGTCGTGGGCGAGCTCCTGGACCTGCCAGACGCCTTCCTCGCGGTACGCGGCGAGGGCGAAGTCGACTCCGTCCTGCTGGTCGGCCATGACACCCTCCGTTCAATCGGTGAAGCCCCATCGGAACGCCACCAGAGTGACAGACTGGAGGGCCTGCGGCCAACCGTTAGTCTCGCTGCCGGATCCGGTGGCGCCGCCTTGCTGCACTAGGGTTTCGCCCATGCGCACCCACGTCGTCGACCACCCTCTCGTCGCCCACAAGCTCACCGCCCTGCGCGACGAGAAGACCGACTCGCCGACCTTCCGGCGGCTCGCCGACGAGCTGGTGACGCTGCTCGCCTACGAGGCGACGCGCGACGTCCGGGTCTCGGCCAAGGACATCGTGACCCCGGTGGCGCCGACGACCGGGGTGAAGCTGGCTCGCCCGAAGCCGCTCGTGGTGCCGATCCTGCGCGCCGGGCTGGGCATGCTCGACGGGATGATGCGGCTGCTGCCGACGGCAGAGGTCGGCTTCCTCGGGATGGTCCGCAACGAGGAGACGCTGGAGGCGTCGACGTACGCCGAGCGGCTGCCGGAGGACCTGTCCGGCCGTCAGTGCTACGTGCTCGACCCGATGCTGGCCACCGGCGGCACCCTCGCCGCCGCGATCCACTTCCTCACCGCGCGCGGGGCCGACGACATCACCGCGATCTGCCTGCTGGCCGCTCCCGAGGGCTGCGAGCGGCTGGAGAAGGACCTCGCCGGCATCGACGTGCCGGTGACGGTCGTGACCGCGGCGATGGACGAGAAGCTCAACGAGAAGGGCTACATCGTGCCGGGGCTCGGCGACGCCGGCGACCGGCTGTACGGCGTCGCGCGGCTGATCCTCGGTCGCGGGAAGGTCAGCCCGGGAAGATCTGGACGGTCCCGGTCGCGATCAGCACCAGGATCACCAGGACCAGGATCCCGAGCACGGCGTACGACCACTCCTTGCCGATCCGCGTCTCGTCCGACTCGGGGGCGTCGTAGCGGTGTCCGTCCGGGCGCCCCAGGCGCTCGTCGTCCTCGTCGGCCATGTCCTTGCCCTTCCCGGAAGCCGGCTGCTGTCGGTGGTTCAACGCAGCAGTGCCCGGAAAGTCCCGGATTGGCCTACAACGCCTTCACGGCATTCAGCAGCTTGCACATGGTGTCCTTGGCGTCGCCGAAGAGCAGGGTGGTCTTCTCGTCGAAGAGCAGCTCGTTCTCGATGCCGGCGAAGCCGGGGCGCATCGACCGCTTCATGAAGACGATCTGCTTGCCCTCGTCGGCGTTGAGGATCGGCATGCCGTAGATCGGGGCGCCGGGCGTGGTCTTCGCGGCCGGGTTGACCACGTCGTTCGCGCCGACGATCAGCACCACGTCGGCCTCCTTGAACTCGCCGTTGATCTCCGTCCATCTCCTTGAGCTGCTCGTAGGGCACCTGCGCCTCGGCCAGCAGCACGTTCATGTGGCCGGGCATCCGGCCGGCGACCGGGTGGATGGCGTAGTCGACCTTGGTGCCACGCTCGCCCGAGTACGTCGACCAGCTCCCGCAGGGTGTGCTGCGCCTGGGCCACCGCGAGGCCGTAGCCGGGCACGATGATCACCCGGTCGGCGTACCCGAGCAGGATGGCGACGTCTGCCGGGCCGGCCGACCTCACCGGACGGTCGGACGCCTCGCCGGCGCCGAGCGTGGAGCCGCCCTTGAGGGCGCCGAACAGGATGTTCGTGACCGAGCGGCCCATCGCGTTGGCCATCAGCAGGGTGAGGAAGGTACCGGACGCACCGACCAGGGTGCCGGCCACCAGCAGCACGGTGTTGGAGAGGACGTAGCCGCCCGCTGCGACCGTCAGGCCGGTGAACGCGTTGAGCAGCGAGATCACGATCGGTACGTCGGCGCCGCCGACCGGCAGCACCAGGAGTACGCCGACGAGCAGCCCGACCAGGGCGAGCACGACCCCGATCCAGACCTCGGGGCCGGTCACCGTCGACCACCGACAGTGCGACCGTGGCGAGCAGCGCGAGCAGCGAAGACGATCGGCAGTCCGGGGAAGACCACCGGCCGCGACGTCATCAGCTCCTGCAGCTTGGCGAAGGTGACGATCGAGCCGGCGAACGAGACCGAGCCGACCACGATCGTGAACGCGGTCGCGGCCAGCACGAACCAGCCGACGTCGTCGCCGATCGGCGCGATCTCCTCGCAGCTCGAGCAGCGCGACCAGGGCGGCCGCGCCGCCGCCGACACCGTTGAACAGCGCCACCATCTGCGGCATCTGTGTCATCTGGACCGTGCGCGCGCCGTAGACGCCGCCGATCGGTGCCGACCAGCGATCGCCAGCAGGATCAGCGGGACGTGGTCGAGGTCGAGGTAGAAGAACGGCACCGCGCACGGCCACGACCGCGGCGGCCGCGCCGAGGAGGTTGCCGTTCCGGGCGGTCTTCGGCCCGGACAGGCCCTTGAGCGCGAGGATGAAGCAGACGGCGCAGGCCAGGTAGACCAGCTGGACCCAGGTGGGAGTCACGCAGCACCCCCGGCCCCGGAACCCGCACTGCCGGCGTCGGCGGCTGGCTTCTTCGGCTTCTTCCGGACGAACATCTGCAGCATCCGGTCGGTGACCACGAACCCGCCGACCATGTTGACGGCGGCGAGCACGATCGCGACCAGGCCCGACCGACCAGCGCCACGTCGTTGTCGGTGGTCCCGGTGACGATGATCGCGCCGAGCAGGATGATTCCGTGGATCGCGTTGGCGCCGGACATCAGCGGCGTGTGCAGCGTCGAGGACACCTTCGAGATCACCTCGATGCCGACGAAGACGCTCAGCACGAAGATCGTCAGCCAGACGACGGCCTCACTCATGCCTGCTCACCTTCTCCGGTCGCGGGTCCCTCGATCGCCTCGCGGGTCGGCTCGTGCACGATCGCGCCGTCCCGCGTCACGCAGGCGCCGATCACGATCTCGTCCTCGAAGTCGGGGGCGAACGAGCCACCTTCGTCGGCCTCACCCTCCTGCTGCGTCATCAGGGTGACGAGGTTGACCACGTTCTGGGCGTACAGCCTGGACGCCGGCCCGGGCATCTGGGACGGCACGTTGCGGCCGCCCCACACCTGGGCGTTGCCGATCCGGACCACCTCGCCCGGGACCGAGCCCTCGACGTTGCCGCCGCTCTCGGCGGCCAGGTCGACCACGACCGAGCCGGGCTTCATCCGCTCGACCATCTCGCCGGTCACCAGCATCGGCGCCTGGCGCCCGGGCACGGCGGCGGTGGTGATCAGGCCGTCCGCGTCGGCGATGTACGGCGCGAGCAGGTCGCGCTGCCGGGCGGCCCGGTCCTCGGTCATCTCGCGGGCGTAGCCGCCCGCACCCTCGAGCGTCTCCAGGTCGAGCTCGATCGCCTGGGCACCCACGGACCGGATCTCCTCGGCGGCGGCCGCCCGGACGTCGTACGCCTTGACGACGGCGCCGAGCCGCTTGGCGGTCGCGATCGCCTGGAGCCCGGCGACACCAGCGCCGAGCACCACGATCGTCGGCCGGCTGGACGGTGCCGGCCGCGGTCATGTTCAGGGGGAAGAACCGGCGCAGCATGCCGGCGGCGACGATCGCGCAGCGGTAGCCGGAGACCAGGGCCTGCGAGGAGAGCGCGTCCATCGACTGCGCCCGCGAGATCCGGGGCACCAGCTCCATCGCCCACGAGGTGATCCCGCAGTCGCGCAGGTCGGCGACGAGCGCCTGCTCCTGGTTGGTCGGCAGGAACGAGATCGTCGAGGTCCCGCGCGGCAGTCGGCGCACCACGTCGCTGGGCAGCGGCTGGACCGACACGATCAGGTCCGCGCCCTCGAGGGCGTCCTCGTCGACGACCGCGCCTGCCTCGGCGTACTCCTCGTCGGCGATCAGCGCGTGGTTGCCCGCACCCGGCTCGACGGCCACGGTCCAGCCCAGCTCGGTCAGCTTCCCGACCAGCTCGGGCACCATCGCGACCCGTGACTCATCGTCTCTCGTCTCCCTGGCCACTGCGATCTTCACCCGCTGCAACCTAGGGCAGATTCGTGCTTGTGTAACAGGCATCTCACGTTCTCGGCGTGGTGAGGAGCTCCACTTCTGCGACGGTCTCGTAGCGGGGGCGGCCGCCGGGACCCTCGCCCAGGTACGACGCGATCAGGGCGATCCGGTCGGCCGTCCAGGCGGGTCCGCGATAGGCGTCGAACAGCCGGACCCACTTCGACACCTCCGCCGGACGGCCGAGCCTGGCCAGCGTGACGTGCGGCTTGAACCGCTGGCCGTCCACCGTGATCCCGGCCTTCGACGCGGCCGCCCGCGCGCCGGTGGCGAGCCGGGTCAGCTCGGTCCGGCCGGACTCGTCGAGGTCCAGGCCGGCCCAGAGGACGCGGGCGCGGCCGGCGTTCGGAAAGGCGCCGCCGCCGGCGATCCGGGTCGGGAACGCCGTACGCCGCTTGCCCGCCCGCGCCAGCCGCTCCAGCAGGTCGTCGAGCTGCCGGTCGGCCACCTCGGCCAGGAAGGCGAGCGTGACGTGGAACTGCTCGGGCCGCGCCCACCGGAACGACCCCGACTCCCGCCGCGGGGCCAGGAACTCCTCGAGGTCCTCGACCGCACCCTCCGGTGGAACCAGCGCCACGAACATCCGCATGTGGCGAAGGTACGTCAGCCGATCTGGGTGCCGAGCGCGGAGCCGACGGCGTACGTGACCGCCATCGCGAACAGCCCACCCGCGACGTTCCGGACGACGGCGCGTCCGGGCGGGCCGCCCCCGAGGCGGGCGCTGACCCAGCCGGTGATGGCGAGGGCGATGGCAACGGCGGCCACGGTGACCGCGATCCGGAGGTCGGCGACGACGAGCGTGATCGTCAGCAGCGGGAGCAACGCGCCCAGCGTGAACGACAGCATCGACGCCCAGGCCGCAGCCCAGGGGCTGGTGAGGTCGTCGGGGTCGATCCCGAGCTCGGCCTCCGCGTGCGCGCCGAGCGCGTCGTGGGCGGTCAGCTGCTCGGCGACCTCGAGGGCGAGCTCCTCGGAGAGCCCTTTCTCGACGTAGATGCCGGCGAGCTCGGCGAGCTCGTCCTGCGGGTCGTCCTCGAGCTCGCGGCGTTCCTTGTCCAGCAGCGCCTTCTCGGAGTCGCGCTGCGTGCTGACCGATACGTACTCGCCCGCGGCCATGCTCAGCGCTCCGGCGACCAGTCCGGCGACACCGGCGACGAGGATGGTGGTGCGGTCGCTGGTCGCACCGGCGGCGCCCATCACGATGCCCGCCGTCGAGACGATGCCGTCGTTGGCGCCGAGCACACCTGCCCGCAGCCAGTTGAGGCGGCGGTTGAGGCCCTCCTCGTGCGGCTCGCCCTCGTGCGGACCGACGGGGACGCCGAGCGATCCGGCGTCGGTGGTCATGGGCTCATCCTTCGACCGACGTACCCGTCCCGCAAGCAAGGACAGGCTGCGCTATCGCCGCTGTGCGGCGGACGGACTTCCCACGGGTTTCTTGCTCTTCCCACGGGAAGTTCCCCGTGGGAAGAGACAATTTCACTGGTTAACCAGTGAAATTGTCACGCCTACAGCCCCAGGTCCCGCCCGATGAGCTCCTTCATGATCTCGTTCGAGCCGGCCCAGATCTTGGTGACGCGGGCGTCCCGCCAGGCGCGGGCGACGCGGTACTCGTTCATATAGCCGTAGCCGCCGTGCAGCTGCACGCAGTGGTCGAGCACGTCGTTCTGCACCTGTGCGGTCCACCACTTGGCCTTGGCCGCGTCGATCGGGGTCAGCTCGCCCTTCGTGTGCGCGACCACGCACTGGTCCACGTAGTGCTGGGTGACCTCGACCCGGGTGTAGAGGTCCGCGAGCAGGAACTTGTTGTGCTGGAACTGGCCGATCGACTGCCCGAAAGCCTTGCGGTCCTTGGCGTACTGCAGCGTCTCGTCCAGGATCTGCGCGGCGTGGGCCAGGTTCGTGATCGCCGAGCCGAGCCGCTCCTGCGGCAGGAACGTCATCATGTGGATGAAGCCGTTGTCGAGCTCGCCGATGATGTCGTCGTGGGGGACCCGCAGGTCCGAGAAGGAAAGCTCGGCGGTGTCCGACTCGTCCTGGCCGACCTTGTCCAGCTTGCGGCCGCGGCTGTAGCCGTCGCTCGACGTGTCGACCCCGAACAGCGTGATGCCCTTGGCCTTCTTCTCCGGCGACGTGCGCGCCGCCACGATCACCAGGTCGGCGGAGTAGCCGTTGGTGATGAACGTCTTGGACCCGTTGAGGACCCAGTCGTCGCCGTCCTGGACCGCGGTGGTCTTCAGGGCGGCGAGGTCGGACCCGCCCGACGGCTCGGTCATGCCGATCGCGGTGAGGATCTCGCCGGAGCAGAAGCCCGGCAGCCACCGCTGCTTCTGCTCGTCGGTGGTCAGGTGCACGAGGTACGGCGCCACGATGTCGGCGTGGATGCCCACGCACGAGGGCAGCGCCATGTTCACCTTCGCGAGCTCCTCGGTGAGGACCGCGTTGAAGCGGTAGTCCCCCGCCCCGCATCCTCGAGCTGGCCGCCGTACTCCTCCGGGATCTCGAGGCCGAGGAAGCCCTGCTTGCCGGCCTCGATCCAGAACTCGCGCGGGATCGCCTTCTCGGCCGCGTGCTGCTCGAGGTTCGGCACCACCTGGCGGTCCAGGAACTCCTTGACGCTGGCGCGGAACGCCTCGTGGTCCTCGTCGTAGATCGTGCGCTTCATGGTTCCTCCAGCGAGCTCGGGATCGATCCATCGTAGACGGATTCCTACTGACCAGTAACGCCAACCCCGCAGCCACCCACGGCGTGCCTATGTTGTGAGCATGCGAAGGAGTACGTCGGCGCTCGCGGCGGCCTGCCTGGCCGCCGGGCTGCTGGCCGCGGGCTGCTGGCCGCCTGCAGTGAGCCGGAGCCGATCGCGGTCCAGGAACCCACGGCCTCGCGGCCGCCCGCACCGCCCGCCACCTCCACATCGCCGACGTCGCCGGCCCCGTCGTCGACGACGCCGACCCCCGAGCCGCCGCCGCTCGGCACCGTCCCGCCGCCCTGGCTCGGCACACGTGTGCTGCCGGAGGGACCGGACGGCTTCGGCGAGATCCGCCCCACCCCGCCGGCGCTCCGGGACCGCCGGTTCACCCTGCCCGACCAGCTGCCCGAACTGCCCGGGCGCGCCTTCGCCTCGCGCGTGGCCAGCCCGCCACCGGCCGACGTGATCGCCCGCTCGACCTGGCGGGCGGGTTGTCCCGTCGGGGTCGACGACCTGACCTGGATCCGGCTGACGTTCTGGGGGTTCGACGACCAGCGGCACACCGGCGAGCTGCTCGCCAACGCGTCCGTGGCCGACGACCTGGTGTCGGTCTTCCGGCGGCTCTACACCGCCCGGTTCCCCATCGAGGAGATGACGATCAGCACCCGTGCCGACCAGGACGCGCCTCCGACCGGGGACGGCAACGCCACCGAGGTCTTCAACTGCCGACCCACGACCGGCGGCACGTCGTACTCCCAGCACGCCTACGGCCTCGCCATCGACGTGGACAGCTTCCAGAACCCCTACGTCAAGGGCGATCTCGTGCTTCCGGAGCTGGCGAGCTCCTACCTCGACCGCGACAACGTACGGCCCGGCATGATCGAACCCGGCGACGAGGTGGTGCGCGCGTTCGCCGCCATCGGCTGGGAGTGGGGCGGCGACTGGCAGAGCCTGAAGGACTACCAGCACTTCAGTCAGAACGGCACCTGAGACTCCCGTCACTTCCGAATCAGGGATTGGCGAGAGATGCCACGGGTACTCTTGGATCGTTCCAAGCGGCTCGCCTCTCCAACCAGTGCGAAGGTGGCCGTCGACAAGTTCGACGACAACTGCAGGAGGCATCGTGGTGGAGATCTGGCCGGGGCAGGCCTACCCGCTCGGTGCCACCTTCGACGGCAGCGGCACCAACTTCGCGCTGTTCAGCGAGGTCGCGGAGAAGGTTGAGCTCTGCCTGTTCGAGGTGGGTCGCGGCGGCAGGGTCAAGGAGACCCGGGTCGAGGTCACCGAGGTCGACGCCCACGTCTGGCACTGCTACCTGCCGACCGTGCAGCCCGGACAGCGCTACGGCTACCGCGTCCACGGGCCGTGGGACCCCGCGAACGGGCTGCGCTGCAACCCGAACAAGCTCCTGCTCGACCCCTACGCCAAGGCCACCAGCGGCGCGATCGACTGGGACCAGTCTCTCTTCGGCTACAACTTCGGCGACGAGGACTCTCGCAACGACGACGACTCCGCCCAGCACATGACGCACAGCGTGGTGATCAACCCGTTCTTCGACTGGGAGGGCGACCGCCGCCTCGACGTGCCCTACAACGAGAGCTTCATCTACGAGGCCCACGTCAAGGGGCTGACGCAGCTGCATCCCGACGTCTCCGAGGACATGCGCGGCACGTATGCCGGCCTCGCTCACCCCGCGATCACGGCCCACCTGCAGAAGCTGGGTGTCACGGCGATCGAGCTGATGCCCGTGCACCAGTTCATCCAGGACAGCACGCTGCTCGACAAGGGGCTGCGCAACTACTGGGGCTACAACACGCTCGCGTTCTTCGCCCCGCACGCCGACTACGCCGCCACCGGCGAGCTCGGTCAGCAGGTGCAGGAGTTCAAGTCGATGGTCAAGGCGATGCACGCGGCCGGCATCGAGGTGATCCTGGACGTCGTCTACAACCACACCGCGGAGGGGAACCACCTCGGGCCGACGCTCAGCTTCAAGGGCATCGACAACAAGGCCTACTACCGGGTCGTCGAGGACGACCAGCGGTACTACATGGACTACACCGGCACCGGCAACAGCCTCAACGTCCGGCACCCGCACTCGCTCCAGCTGTTGATGGACTCGTTGCGCTACTGGGTCACCGAGATGCACGTCGACGGCTTCCGCTTCGACCTCGCGTCGACCCTCGCCCGCGAGTTCTACGACGTCGACCGGCTCTCCACGTTCTTCGAGCTCGTGCAGCAGGACCCGGTCGTCAGCCAGGTGAAGCTGATCGCCGAGCCCTGGGACATCGGCCCGGGCGGCTACCAGGTCGGCGGCTTCCCGCCCCAGTGGACCGAGTGGAACGGCGCCTACCGCGACACCGTCCGCGACTTCTGGCGCGGCGAGCCGTCGCTCGGCGAGTTCGCGAGCCGGATCGCCGGGTCGTCCGACCTGTACGAGCAGTCCGGCCGGCGACCGTTCGCCAGCATCAACTTCGTCACCGCGCACGACGGCTTCACGCTGCGCGACCTGGTGTCCTACAACGAGAAGCACAACGAGGCGAACGGCGAGGGCAACAAGGACGGCGAGAGCCACAACCGGTCCTGGAACCACGGCGTCGAGGGACCGACCGACGACCCGGAGATCCTCGCGGCGCGAGCCCGCGAGCAGCGCAACTTCATCGCGACCCTGCTGCTCAGCCAGGGCGTCCCGATGCTGCTCCACGGCGACGAGATGAGCCGGACCCAGCTCGGCAACAACAACACCTACGCCCAGGACTCCGAGATCAGCTGGGTGCACTGGGACGACGTGGACCAGCCCCTGGTCGAGTTCACCGCGGCGGTGGCCCGGCTCCGCAAGGAGCACCCGACGTTCCGCCGCAAGCGCTTCTTCACCGGCGGCTCGGTGCGCGTGGAGGCCGGCGCCGACGGCGACCGGCTCAACGACATCGTCTGGCTGCACCTCGGCGGACGCCCGATGGAGCAGACCGACTGGCAGGGCAACACTCAGGCGATCGGGATGTACCTCAACGGGCACGGGATCGCCGGCCTCGACCAGCGCGGCCAGAAGATCGTCGACGAGCACTTCCTGCTCTACTTCAACGCCGACGGTCCCGCCCAGGTGACCCTCCCGCCGGACGAGTACGCCGACGCGTGGGAGGTCGTCATCGACACCGGCGCCTCGGCCGAGGACGACGCGCCTCGCGCGGCGGGTTCGACGTTCAACATGGAGACCCGGAGCGTCGTGGTGCTCAAGCAGTACACCGCCCCCGAGCTCGAGCCCGACGTCTCGGCGGCCGCCTCGGTCGCCGCGCAGTCGTCGAGGAAGCAGAAGGCGTGACCCGGGTGCCGGTCAGCACCTACCGGCTGCAGGTCACCGAGGAGTTCGACCTGTTCGAGGTCGCCCGGCGACTGCCCTACCTGCACGAGCTGGGCGCGGACTGGGTCTACCTCTCACCACTGCTTCAGGCCGAGGCCGGAAGCACCCACGGGTACGACGTGGTGGCGCACGACCGGATCGACCCGGCCCGCGGCGGTGAGAAGGGCCTCGCGGCGGTCTCGGCCGAGGCCCGGCGGCTCGGGATGGGCGTGTTGGTCGACATCGTCCCGAACCACGTCGGCGTCGCCACGCCGCATGACAACGCCTGGTGGTGGGACCTGCTCCGACATGGGCGCGACTCCGCCCACGCGGCCGCCTTCGACGTCGACTGGGAGGCCGGGGGTGGCCGGGTCCGGATCCCCGTCGTCGGCGACGCCGACCGGGGCTCCGACACCGGCGACATCGCTCACCTCGAGGTGACCGACGGCGAGCTCCGCTACCACGACCACCGGTTCCCGTTGGCGCCCGGATCGGCCGACGACGGCGCGGACCCGAACACGGTCCACAGCCGCCAGCACTACGAGCTCGTGCACTGGAAGGTCGCCGACGACGGCCTCAACTACCGACGCTTCTTCGCCGTGAACACCCTGGCCGGCGTCCGGGTCGAGGATCCGCAGGTGCTCGCCGACTCGCACGTGGAGATCCGCCGGTGGTTCGACGAGGGCCTGGTCGACGGGTTGCGGGTCGACCATCCCGACGGCCTGCGCGACCCCCGTGGCTACCTCGACGACCTGGCCGGGATCACCGGCGGTGCCTATGTCCTGGTCGAGAAGATCCTCGAGCCCGGCGAACGCCTGTCGCCGTCCTGGGCCACGGCCGGGACCACCGGGTACGACGCCCTGGGCCTGATCGACCGCGTGCTGACCGATCCCCAGGGCCTCTCGGCCCTCGACGCGCTCGAGGCCGGGCTGCGCGGCGAGCGCGTCGACTGGCCGCAGCTGATCCACCACACCAAGCGGGCGGTCGCCGACGGGATCCTGCGTTCCGAGGTCAACCGGATCACGCGTGAGGTCCAGGCGACAGGGGTCTCGACAGGGTCGACCGGCGTGAGGACATGGCCGGCAGAGAAGATCGCCGATGCGGTGGCCGAGCTGCTGGCCTGCTTCCCGGTCTACCGCTCCTACCTGCCCGAGGGCCGCACGTACCTCGACCGCGCGCTCGCGCTGGCCCGGTCGTACCGGCCGGACCTCGCCGCCGTCCTCGACGTCCTGGCACCGATCCTGAGCGACGCCGGCTCCGCCCCCGCGCTGCGGTTCCAGCAGACCAGCGGCATGGTGATGGCCAAGGGGGTCGAGGACTGCGCGTTCTACCGCTACTCCCGGCTCACCTCGCTCAACGAGGTCGGCGGGGACCCCAGCGAGCTCGCCCTCCTGGGCGCCGACTTCCACACCCTGATGACCGCCCGGCAGGCAGAGCACCCGCACGCGATGACGACGCTCTCCACGCACGACACCAAGCGTGGCGAGGACGTTCGCGCCCGGATCACCGCCCTGGCCGAGCTGCCGTCCGTGTGGGAGGTGGCGCTGGAGCGCCTGCTCGAGCTGTCGCCGCTGCCGGATCCCGGCTTCGGGTCACTGCTCTGGCAAGCCGTCGTGGGCGCGTGGCCCGCCTCCCGCGAGCGCCTGCACGGGTACGCCGAGAAGGCGATGCGCGAGGCCGGCGACCGGACCAGCTGGACCGCCCCCGACCTGGCGTACGAGGAAACGGTGCACGCCGCCGTGGACGCGGCCTTCGACCACCCGGACGTGCGCGAGGTGCTGGACGGCCTCCTCGAGCAGGTCACGGGTCCCGGGTGGGTGAACGCCCTCGCCGCGAAGCTGCTGTCGCTCACGATGCCCGGCGTGCCCGACGTCTACCAGGGCAGCGAGCTCTGGGAGCAGAGCCTGGTCGACCCCGACAACCGCCGGTTCGTCGACTTCGACCTTCGAGCCCGGCTCCTGACCGACGTCCGGGACGCGTCCGACGTCCCGCTCACGGACGCGGTCGACGATCCCGGTCACCGCAAGCTGCTGGTCACGCACCGTGCCCTCCGCCTGCGACGGGACCGACCCGAGCTGTTCACGACGTACGCCGGCCTCACGTCGGCCGGGCCGGCGTCCGACCACGTGCTCGCGTTCGACCGCGGCGGCGCGGTCACCGTCGTCACCAGGCTGCCGGTCGGACTGGCCGCGCGTGGCGGCTGGGAGGGCACCCGGCTCGACCTCGCCGACGGCACCTGGCGCGACGTGCTGTCCGACCGCACCCTCCGTTCCGACCGGGGGCTTGACGTCGAGACGTTGCTGGCCCACCATCACGTGGCACTTCTGGTGAGGGAGGAAGCATGACTCGGGGGCCGTTCGACGTCTGGGCACCACGTGCCCGGCGGGTGCGTCTGTCGCTCGGCGAGGCACTCGTCGAGATGACCCGGACCGGCGACGGCTGGTGGTCGCCCGGCGGCAACGTGCCGGACGTGTCGGACGGCGACATCGACTACGGCTTCGTCCTCGACGACGGCTCCCGACCGCTGCCGGACCCGCGCTCGCGGCGCCAGCCCGGCGGCGTGCACGAGCGGTCGCGGACGTTCAACCACACGGCGTACGAGTGGCAGGACACCTGCTGGACCGGCCGACAGCTCGCCGGCTCGGTCATCTACGAGCTGCACGTCGGCACGTTCACCCCGGAGGGCACGCTCGACGCCGCCCTCGGGAAGCTCGACCACCTCCGTTCGATCGGCGTCGACTTCGTCGAGCTGATGCCGGTCAATGCCTTCAACGGCACCCACAACTGGGGGTACGACGGCGTGCTGTGGTCGGCGGTGCACGAGCCGTACGGCGGTCCCGCGGCGTACCAGCGCTTCGTCGACGGCTGCCACGCGGCCGGCCTGGCCGTGATCCAGGACGTCGTCTACAACCACCTCGGCCCGTCCGGGAACTACCTGCCCGAGTTCGGCCCGTACCTCAAGACCGGCCGGAACACCTGGGGGGACCTGGTCAACCTCGACGGTGAGGGCTCGTCCGAGGTGCGTCGGCTGATCCTCGACAACGTCCGGATGTGGCTCGAGGACTACCACGTCGACGGGCTCCGGCTCGACGCGGTGCACGGGCTCGACGACGAGTCGGAGCTCCACCTCCTGCAGGAGATGGCGCTCGAGGTGGCTGCCCTGTCGGCCCACCAGCGCCGCCCGCTGACCCTGATCGCCGAGTCCGACCTCAACGACCCGTTGCTGGTGACCCCGCGCGAGGCGGGCGGCTACGGGCTGCACGCCCAGTGGAGCGACGACTTCCACCATGCCCTGCACGTCGCGCTGACGGGCGAGACCAACGGCTACTACGCCGACTTCGCCCCGCTCTCGGCGCTGGCCAAGGTCTGCGAGCGGGGCTTCTTCCACGACGGGACGTACTCCTCGTTCCGCGGCGGCGACCACGGCTTCCCGATCGACACCGGCACGATGCCGGGCTGGCGGCTCGTGGTGTCCAGCCAGAACCACGACCAGATCGGCAACCGTGCCGCGGGTGACCGGCTCACGGCGACCCTCGACGAAGACCAGCTCGCCTGCGCGGCCCTGCTCACGATGGCCGGGCCGTTCACGCCGATGCTCTTCCAGGGAGAGGAGTGGGCGGCGTCCACGCCGTTCCAGTTCTTCACTTCGCACCCCGAGCCGGAGCTGGGCAAGGTCACCGCGGAGGGTCGGATCAAGGAGTTCGAGCGGATGGGCTGGGACGCCGCCGTGGTCCCCGACCCGCAGGACCCCGCAACGTTCGAGCGCTCCCGCCTGGACTGGTCGGAGCTCGAGGACTTCCGGCACTCCCGGATGCTCGAGACCTACCAGCGGCTGGCCGAGCTGCGGCGTACCCTCCCCGACCTCACCGACCCGTCACTCGGGTCGGTGGCCTGCACCGCCGACCAGGAGACCCGGGTGTTCCGGCTGCGGCGCGGCGCGGTCGAGATCGTGGTCAACTTCGGCGACGAGACACAGGACATCGAGACGTCCGGTGAGCTGCTGTTCACCACCAGTGACGAGCTCGGGACCAGCCCCGTGGGGCTCAGCCTGCCCCCGCACGCAGGCGTGCTGCTGCGCGGCTGACGATCAGGGTGCGTCTCTCAATTCGGCGCCGTCGCGAGCGGGGTTTCGCGCCGTATCTGGCAAGGCGGAGGTGCGAAGGCGGGACGGAGTCCCGTCGAGTCGCCGACAACGCCGCCAGATCGGATGCGAAGTCCCGCGCAGCAGGCGCTCCGAATTGAGAGACGTGCCCTAGCTAGCAGCCTGGTTGAAGTCGACGACCTCGTCGTCCGGCGGGGGCTCGAGGTCGAGGTCCTCGTCGAAGTCCGAGAGCTCGATGATCCCGGGCTCGTCGCCCTGGCTGACCTCGAGCTTGAGGATGTAGTGCTTGCCGTCCACGGCGATCCAGGCCTTCATCGGGTCGCCCTCGTCGGACTCGCCCTCGATGATGATGGCCTCCTCGCCGTGCACCTCGTCGGTGTCGCCCTTCGTGGTGTCGTCGTCGGGGTCCTCGTCGTCGAACTCGTCGAGCAGCTCGTCGAGATCGCAGAAGGACGAGACGTCGGCCTCGCCGGGCGGCAGGACGACCCACTTGTCACCGACGAGCGCGATGATCTGGTCGGCCCGGTCGGCCGCCGTGGCCCGCCAGAACTCCTCATCGGGCCTGAACCACGTGTCGCCACCGACGCTGAGGAACTCGGCCTCTCCGCCCATCAGGCCGACCGTGCCCTGACAGTCACCGTCGGTGGTCATCTGCATGTCCATCGAGACTTGCTGGCCGTCGGTGGTGACGTCGCCCTCGAGGCGGAGCGACTTCAGCTCCTTCATGTCCTTGGAGCTGGCCTTGGTGATGTCCTCGAGCGAGCCCTCCGCGAAGTCACCCCCGCACCCGCTGAGCAGGACCAGGGCGCCCGCCCCACCAGCGATCAACTTCAGACTCCGCACGGTGACTCCCTTTCCCCGTCGATGGGAGCATCAGATCACACGCTCTATCGGGCCTCGACCAGGTCCCGCTCGACGGGAGGCGCGGGTGCCTCGGCGGTCTCCCGCCAGCCGTGCTTCTCCCACCAGCGGCGCATCGGGCCGGGTGCCCACCAGTTCCAGTCGCCGAGCAGCTTCATGGTCGCGGGGACCAGGAGAGCCCGGACCACGGTCGCGTCGATGAGCAGCGCGACCAGCATGCCGATCCCGATCATCTTCATGAAGACGATGCCCGAGAGGCCGAAGGCGCCGATGACGACGGCCAGCAGCAGCGCGGCGCTGGTGATGATGCGTCCGGTCTTCTGGACGCCGGTGGCGACGGCCAGGTCGTTGTCGTGGGTCCGGTCCCACTGCTCGCGGACCCGGGAGAGCAGGAAGACCTCGTAGTCCATCGACAACCCGAACAGGATGGCCAGCATCAGGATCGGGTTGGTCGCGTCGAGGTAGCCCTGTGGCTCGAAGCCGAGCAGGCCGGAGAGGTGGCCCTCCTGGAAGATCCAGGTCACGATCCCGAACGACGCGGTGATGGAGACGGCGTTCATCAGGATCGCCTTGAACGGCAGCACCACGGAGCCGAAGGCCAGGAACAGCAGCACCAGCATCACGCCGACCACGATCAGGGCCATCCACAGCAGGTGGCTGCCCACCGACGCGGTCAGGTCGACGGTGTCGGCCGTGGTCCCGCCGACCAGCGCCTCACCTTCCGGTGGGTCGATCGCGCGCAGGTCGCGGACGACATCCTGGGACGCCTCGGTCTGGCTGTTGCCGTCCCAGAACGCGCGGAGCAGGGTGCTGTCGCCCTCGGACGCCACCGGCTGGACGGCGATGACGCCGTCGACCGACTCGACCTCCTGCTGGTACGCCGCGACGGCCTGCTCGTCGGCGCCCGTGATCATGAGGCTGGCGCTGGAGCGCTCGGCGCCGAAGTCCTCGTTGAGCTTGTCCGCGGCGACGTGGGCGGAGGCGTCGGCCGGCAGCACCCGGTAGTCGACGCTGCCCCACTTGACCCCGAGGAACGGGGAGGCGACCGCGAGCAGGACGAAAGTGATCACGACGATGATCGCGACCGGACGGCGCATCACGCCGTGCGCGAGCCGGGCCCACCAGCCGTGGTCGTCCTCGACGGCGACCGGGCGGTGCCGGCGCCAGGGCAGCCGTCCGGCGTCGATCTTGCGGCCGAGCAGGCGCAGCGTGGCCGGGAGCAGGGTCAGCGCGGCCAGCATCGCGATCACGACGGCCGACATCCCGCCGTACCCCATGCTCTTGAGGAAGGCCTGGGGGAAGACCAGCAGCGACGACATGGCGGCAGCGACGGTGAGCCCGGAGAACAGGACGGTGCGGCCGGCGGTGTTCATGGTCGCCGTGATGGCCTTCGCGGACGCGTCCGGGTCGTCGTCGGGGTATTTCGCGAGCTCCTCGCGGAACCTGCTGATCATGAACAGGGCGTAGTCGATCGCGAGACCCATCCCGAGCAGGGTGATCACGTTGACGGAGAAGATCGAGACCTCGGTGAAGCCGGTGATCACCCGCACGACCGCGAGGGACCCGACCACGGCCAGCGCACCGACGAGGGCCGGCATCGCGGCGGCCACGAGGCTGCCGAAGATGAGGAGCGCCAGCAGCAGGACGATCGGCAGCGAGATCTTCTCGGCGCGGGCGAGGTCCTCGGACGTGATCTCGTTGACGTCGCCGTACACGGCGAACGCGCCGGCCACGTCGGTCTCGAGCCCGTCGGCCTCGAGGGTCGGCTCGACGACGTCCCAGTTGTCGAGCAGAGCGTCCTGGCTGGTGCCTTCCAGGGAGATCTGCACCTGGACGGAGTGGCCGTCCTCGCTGACCATGTCGGGGCTCTGGGTGTCGTAGTAGGTCACCACCGAGGAGGTCGTGCCCTCGGGGATCCCGGCGACCACGTCCTCGACGGCGGACCGGAACTCCGGCGAGTCGGCCGTCAGGTCGTCGCTCGAGTAGATGGCGACGGCGTCCAGGCCCCGGTTGCCGAAGGTGTCGCGCTCCAGCGCCAGCTCGCGCGACGCCTCGCTGTCCGGGTCGTCGAAGCCGCCCTGCGAGAGCGAGTCGAAGACCCCGCTGCCGTACGCGCCTGCCGCCAGGACCAGGGCGACGCCGGTGAGCAGCACCCACAGCGCCCGGCGGGCCACGAATGCACCCCATCGCTCCAACATGCCGACTCCTTAGGACGTGTCCTTGTGAACGTGTGTCAGAATAGTGAATGCCGTTAACCGTAAACGGTGTAAACTGCCGCTGTCAAGCAAATAGGAGGACTCGGGTGACCCAGGTTTCGACGAGACGTGAGCGCCAGCGCGAGGCGACGTTCGAGGAGATCGTGACCGTCTCCCGGGACCTGTTGGCCGACGGTGCCGAACTGTCGCTGCGGGCCGTGGCCGGGCGGATGGGACTGACCGCCCCCGCGCTCTACCGCTACGTCGCCAACTACCAGGACCTCGTCGACCTGGTCGCGTTCGAGATCGACAAGGCCGCGACCGCCGGGTTCCGCGAGGCCGCGTCGCGCTACCCCGACGACGTCGCCGGCCAGCTGGTCGCAGCGTCGGTGGCATTCCGGCGCTGGGCGCATGCGAGCCCACGCGAGTTCTCCCTCGTCTTCGCCAACCCGATCGCGGCCGGGGTCTGCGTCCGCCGCGAGCTGCTGACCGCGGCCACGTCCGGCCTCTTCTTCCACGCGTTGCTCATCGAGGTCTGGCAGAAGTACGACTTTCCGCACCCCGCCGTCGACGAGCTCGAACCCGAGGTCGCCGCGACGCTCGACGACCCGATCTTCCCGATCGACATGAAGCTGATCCCCGACGGCCACCGCGGGCTGCTGTGGGTGTTCATACGGGCCTGGGCTGCGCTGTACGGCGTGGTCACGCTCGAGGTGTTCGGCCACATGGACCCGCGGATCATCGAGAGTGGCGCGGTGTTCCGCTCGATGATCCGGGAGTGGATCCCGCAGCTGGGCATGGCCGGCGAGGCCGACCGGCTCGACGAGATCCTGGCCGAGGAGTTCAGCCGAGGTTGAGCAGCCTCAGCACGCCTGCCGGGTCGTCGACCTCCTCGGCGGCGAGCAGGTCGCGCACCTTCCGCTCGTAGGCGGCCACGTCTCGCTCGCCCAAGACCTCGCGCCCGGCCCCAGGGGTGCCGCGCCGGAAGAAGGCGGCAGGGTCCTTGAGCACGCCGCGTTGGTCCGGCGTCCTCTCGGCGGCTTCGGCCCGCATGGTGGCGAAGGTCGCTCCGGCGACGAGCGACGGCCAAGCCTGCGGATCCAGCACGATGTGAAGCCGGTCGGCGAGCCAGCGCATCCGGCCCTCGAGGTCGGCGACGAGATCCTCGTACCGCACCACCAGGACCTGTTCGTCGTCGCGTCGCGCCCACGCGTCGGCGGCGTGGTGGACGACTCCTGCCAGCGAGTCCATGGACGCCATGGGATCAGCCTCGCTCGTGGTCCAGCGGACGAGCCACTCGGAAAGTGGCGGGCGGGGCGAGGCAGCCGGGGCGGGCCGTCCCGTCAGTTCTGCGACGCGCTCGCGATCAAGATTGTCGCCCTGGTGGTACAGCGAGACCGCCATGTCCAACGGGTCGCGCACCACCACCACGTACGTCGCCCGGGGGTCGATGACCACGCCGTCGAGCGGGGTGTGGGTCTTGACCACCCGCCGTCCCGGCTGGGCGTCCAAGCGCGCGAACAGCTCCTCCTCCGGCTCGACCAGCCAGTCCACCCACGGCGACAGCTCGCCCAGAGGCGCCGGCAGTGCGGGCGAGCCGTGCACGAACGAGAGACAGATCTGCTGCACCCAGGTCGTCCCACTCTTGGAGCGCGTGCTCACGACCACGTCACCCTCGCGGAACGGGAACCGGCGCCAACGGTCGCTGTCCTCTTCCTCGGACCGATAGCGGCGAGGTGAAGTCACGGCTCCAGCGTCCCACCGCCTCGAAAACCCTAGGACGCCCGGCCGCCGGGCTCGGGATCGAGCAGCTCGTCGACCCAGCGCGGCACCAGCTCGCCGGCGGGCCCCTGCCTGGCCTCGTGGAAGAGCTCGGTCACCTCGCTCGATGCGAGGTTGAGCTCGAGGGTGCTGGCGCCGGTGCCGGACGCGAACTGGACGAAGCCGGCGGCGGGGTAGACCGCGCCGGACGTCCCGATGGCCACGAACAGCTCGGCCTGGTCGAGGGCCGCGAAGATCCGGTCCATGCCGTAGGGCACCTCGCCGAACCACACGACGTCCGGCCGCAGCTCGGTGACACCGCAGCGCGGGCACGGCGGGAAGTCGCCGAGGTCGGCGGTCCACGGCGTACGGGCGGCGCAGGCGCGGCAGAGCGCGGACCGCAGCTCGCCGTGCATGTGCAGGACCCGGGTCGAGCCGGCGCGCTCGTGGAGATCGTCGATGTTCTGGGTGATCACCAGCAGCTCGTCGCCGATCGCCTCCTCGAGCCGGGCCAGCGCGAGGTGTGCGGGGTTGGGCGAGACCCGGCCCAGCGCCTTCCGGCGCGCGTCGTAGAAGCGGTGCACGACACTCGGCTGGAAGTCGTAGGCCTCGGGAGTGGCGACGTCCTCGACCCGGTGTCCCTCCCACAGGCCGTCGGCGTCGCGGAAGGTCGGCACCCCGCTCTCGGCGGAGATGCCGGCACCCGTCAGCACGACCACCTTCACGGGGTCAGGCTAGCGACGGGCCGGGGTCACTTGACCTCGAAGTGGAAGTTGATGAACAGGCCGTCGACCTCGGTCACCTCGACAGCGATCTCGCCGGTGTCCCTGCCCGCCGTCGCGGTGCAGCTCATCGTCGCGCCCTTCTCGCCCGCCAGCTCGCCTTCGCACTCGACCGCGTCGACCGTGGCGCCCTGCTTCTCGAGTGACGCCTTGATCGTCTCCGCGACGCGATCGCCCGGGAGGTACGGCGTGATGTCGGCGTCCGTGACCTCGCCGTCCTGGACCTCGGTCACCACGAAGTGCACGTCGGCGGTCTCCTCGCCCACCAACAGGTGGCAGTCCTGGGCGGCGCCGACCTCGATGTCGAGGCCGCCGGCGCAGCCCGCAGACACCTCGGCGCCCTTGTCGTCGGGCGTGACACTGCCGGCGACGAGATCCTCCAGATCGGCGAGCGCCATCTGCTCGGTCGTCGGCTCGGTTGTCGGCTCGGGCTCGTCCGAGTCGGTCCCGGCGCTGACCGAGCAGCCGGTGAGGACGAGGGTCGCCAGGGCGGCAACGAGGGCGAGCTTGTTCATGTCCACTCCGACCAGAGACGTTGCACGCGGGGACGGCGCTCAGGCGGGGCGCAGGAAGCAGGTGAAGCGCTGGAGGTTGTCGTTCGGCCGCTCGAAGTAGTCCATCACCGGCTCTCGCTCTTCCTCTGGCACGTCCCACTCGTTCCACTCGACGGCGAGGTCGAGGGTCTCCGCCATCAGTTCGAGCGCGGGCCGGCTGATCCGGCCGATGGGTGCCGAAGCTTGACCTTCTTGCTGCGCGATGGTGTTGCGACTGTCATCGGTGTCCTCCTTCTTGACCGTGATCACGGCCCGCTTCGAGAGGTGGAAGACGCTGTCGACAACAATGACCTTGGGTCGAAACGCGGCCATCTGCATCAGGATCCGGTAGTGCTGGATCGTGTGGTAGAAGACCCCGAGGCAGGTCACCACATCGAACCGCGTTCCCTCATCCAGGAGCCGATCCATCTCCGTGATGAAGTCGCCTTGCGTGAGCGCGACTCGGCTCTTCGCTTCGGCGTCGGGATAGCGCGAGAGCTGCGCGATCAGGTCACCGCGACCCTCGATGCCGGTGACGGTAGCGCCCGCTGTTGCCAAGGCGTATGGCCAGCGCCCGTCGTGGCTGCCCAGATCCAGAACGGTGGCACCGGCCAACTCGTCCTTGATCGGCTCGACGATGTGGTTGTAGCGCCAGTTCATTCGGTTGGCGGCCTTGGGCCCATAGTTGACGCCCGTACCTTCCAGCTGCGCGAGAAAGTCGAAGAAGCCTGGCAAGAGAATGCCTTCCTGCACGATTGGTTGCGGTACGGAACTCAGTCGTACCACGCTGGGGCGCGAACGACTGGAGCCTAGGCGGTCCTGGCCACCTAGTAGTACCAGGGGAACTGCGACCAGTCCGGGTCGCGCTTCTCGAGGAACTGGTCGCGGCCCTCGACGGCCTCATCGGTCATGTACGCGAGCCGGGTCGCCTCGCCGGCGAACAGCTGCTGGCCGACCAGGCCGTCGTCGATCAGGTTGAAGGAGTACTTCAGCATCCGCTGCGCGGTCGGCGACTTCCCGTTGATCTTCCGGCCCCAGTCCAGGGCCTCGGCCTCCAGGTCGGCATGTGGGACCACCTTGTTCACCATGCCCATCCGGTGCGCGTCCTCGGCGTCGTACACGTCACCGAGGAAGAAGATCTCGCGGGCGAACTTCTGGCCCACCTGCCGGGCGAGGTACGCCGACCCGAACCCGCCGTCGAACGAGCCGACGTCGGCATCGGTCTGCTTGAACCGCGCATGCTCGCGGCTGGCCAGCGTCAGGTCGGAGACCACGTGCAGCGAGTGGCCCCCGCCCGCCGCCCAGCCGTTGACCAGGCAGACGACCACCTTCGGCATGAACCGGATCAGCCGCTGGCACTCCAGGATGTGCAGCCGGCCCAGCCTGGCCTTGTCCACGGTCTCCGCGGTCTCTCCCTCGGCGTACTGATACCCGGCCCGGCCCCGGATCCGCTGGTCGCCGCCGGTGCAGAACGCCCACTTGTCGTTCTTCGCGCTCGGGCCGTTGCCGGTGAGCAGCACGCAGCCGACGTCACTGGAGGTGCGGGCGTGCTCGAGCACCCGGAGCAGCTCGTCGACGGTGTGCGGGCGGAAGGCATTGAGGACGTCCGGCCGGTCGAACGCGACCCGGACCGTGCCGTGCTCCCGGGCTCGGTGGTAGGTGAGGTCGGTCAGGTCCTCGAAACC
Source organism: uncultured Actinomycetota bacterium (assembly GCA_963788445.1). Taxonomy (GTDB): domain Bacteria; phylum Actinomycetota; class Actinomycetes; order Propionibacteriales; family Nocardioidaceae; genus Nocardioides. The sequence goes on along the minus strand of CAWBGN010000011.1, from coordinate 205,745 downwards.
GGCAACCTCCTGCCAGGCCCGCGCGTCGAAGATCTCGGACACCCCGTCGATGGCACTCATGCGCGCAGGCTATCCGTGGGAGCGCCGGACAGCCGGACCAGATTGGCTGGATTGGTTTCCCGACTTCCGGGGTAGGTGTCCCTCCAGCACGATCCGGTACGGGGGAAGGCAAACATGAGCTACGACGTCCTGGTGGAGAACCTGCGGCACGCGGCTGGGCAGATGCGCAGCACCACGCAGCCGCTGTCCGGTTACGACTTCCACAGCACCAATGTCACTGGCGAGTCGTTCGGCCACGTCGAGCTGGCCGCATGGTTCGAGGCCGTCGCCGACCAGTGCGACAAGGCGGGCAAGGCCCTGCGCAGCGGTGCGGAGGCGCTCGCCGGACAGCTCGAGTACGCCGCCGACACCTACGAGAAGACCGACGACGGGGTTGCCGACGTGTTCCAGACTCCGCTCTCCGGCAACGTCTTCGGGGCCACGCCGTGACCGCGCCGTCCTCGATGCAGCTCGGGGAGACCAAGGACCCCAAGAAGCTGATCCCGGGCGAGGTCGGGCACGTCCGGGGGAATGTCACCGAGCTCGACGACGAGAACTCCAAGATCACCGGCATGCACCAGTCGTTCGGCGGCATCTCGACGCCCGGCTGGTCCGGAGGGCTGGCCCTCGCGGCGTACGAGAACAAGCGCGGAGCCGAGCTGAAGAAGTGGAGCGCGTTCGAGGACCTGCTGGAGGCGGCCAGCTCGGCGCTGGCCACGTACGCCGGGGCGCTGTCGAGCGCCCAGTCCCGCGCGCAGGACGCGATCGACAAGTGGGAGGCGGGCGAGCGAGCGACGGACGCCGCGGTGACGGCGTACAACGACGCGGTCAAGCGGTACAACGCGGCCTCCGCGGCGCCATCCTCGCCGTTCGGGCAGCCGCAGCTCCGCCCGGGACCGCCCGGTCCCTTCCACGACCCCGGCCAGGCCCAGCGGGACGAGGCCGAGCAGATCCTGGAGGACGCCCGGAAGGCGCTCGACGAGGCCGGTACGGCGGCGATCGAGGCGCTCGGCGGGCTGGAGGGTGGCAAGACGGAGGGCAGCGACGACTGGTTCGGCGCGAGCGGTGAGGCGCACGGCCCGAAGTTCAGCTGGAAGTTCTGGGAGGACACCTTCGGCAACGAGGAGCCCGGTGAGAAGGAAAGCCCCTTCGAGATCAGCCTCGGCAGCGCTGGAGGGCGAGGCCCAGGTCTACAAGGCCGAGGGCAAGTGGGAGGACTACTACGGCGACCTCCACGTCAACGCCGACGGCTCCGTCACGCTGCTCGGAGCCGACGGTTCGGCCGAGGCCACGATCAACAAGGACGGCGTGAAGATCAACGCCGACGGCACCGTCAGCATCGCCAAGGCCGAGGGCGGGATCCACGGCGAGTACGGCATCGCCGAGGGCGGCCTGAAGGGCGAGGCCCTGATCGGGGCGAGGGGCGAGGGCCACCTCGAGTTCGGCAAGACCGGTGCGCACGCGGGCGGCGAGCTGTTTGCCGGAGGCAAGATCTCCGGCACTGTCGAGGGCGACGTCGGCGGCATCGGCGGCGAGGGCACGGCCGAGGGCTGGGCGGGCATCGGCGTCGAGGGCGACGCAGAACTCGGCTACAAGGACGGCAAGATCACCATCGGTGCGCACGGAGGTGCCGCTGTCCTCCTCGGCGGCAAGCTCGGGGGTGAGGTCACCATCGACATCCCGAAGGTGATCGAGACCGGTGGTGACATCGTGGATGCGATCGGAGGCCTACTGTGACCAAGACACTCCCTGTGCCCATCCAGTTCGAGCTGCCGGGCCCGGCCTGGCACCCCACGCAGCCCGAGTCCGTCGGCGTCCAGAACGCCGCGTTCCTCGCCGTGCGCGAGCCGTTCGGGTCGACGCCGTACCGACCGACGCTGACGATCAGCGGCGACTGGCGCACCGACGACGCGACCATCGACCAGATCGCCGACGAGTCGGTGGTGAAGGTGCAGCAGGAGGCCGGCAACGCGCGGCTCGTCCAGCGGACCTCGGTGGGCAGCGACGAAGCGCCCGCCGTCACCCAGCTGATCTCGGCGCGCGCGACCATCGAAGGCGTCGACTACGACCTGCGCCAGGTGCAGGTCGGTCGCCGGCTACCTGGACGTCGACGACCCGACCCGACGGATCGTGGTGATCTACACACTGTCGTGCACCGCGGACCAGCTGGAGCGGGCCGGCCGCGAGTTCCAGACCTTCATGGCCTCGGTACGCGTGGTGCCCGACGGCGGGGCTGACGACAGGCGCTGAGGCCGGGAGTCAGATGGCGCCGGTGAGGGCCAGGATCCCGATGACGATTCCGCACACGATCAGCGCGGCGATGGTGCCCAGCCCGACGTACAGCCCGATCTTCTCCGCCGCGCCGCGCTCCTGCTTCAGCCCGAGGTTGTCCCCGATCAGCGTGATGAGGTCGCGGCCCTCCTCGGAGTTGAAGCGGTAGTCGACGACCTTGCCGAACTGCCCGTTCTCGTCGAAGGCCCACACCTTCTGGAAGCCGACCTCCTTGACGCGTCCCACCTGGCGGCTGGCGGTCGCGCTCAGGCGCGGCACCCCGGCCACCCAGTCGACCTCGCGCGCGTCGTCGGTGATCGAGTACGTACCGTCCTCGGGCACCGACACGTGGTGGGTGTACGCCTTGGACAGGCCGGCCTTGTTGAGCAGGCCGTACCACTGGGCGTCGACGATGTTCAGGGCGACGTCGAAGCCGCGCTCGGTCGGGCTGACGAGCGTACGGCGTGCCGGCGGTGGCCTGCTGCACGGCCGCGAGGAACTCTTCACGTTGACCCATGAGCGGAACGGTAATCGCCGCGGCGGCCGCACGCGTGGAACACCTCGCCGGAATCCGTTGTTACACGAAATCATGACGCTGACCGGAGAGTATGAGCCCAGCCCGGCCCAGTGGGTGCGGGACCAGGTCGAGAAGTACGAAGCGACCAACGGCAAGGAGGCCAACATGCTCCGGGGCAACCCGGCCTGGCCGATCGTCGTGATCACCTCGCTCGGAGCGAAGTCGGGCAAGCTGCGCAAGAACCCGGTGATGCGGGTCGAGAAGGACGGCGTGTACGCCGCGGTCGCCTCGAAGGGCGGCACCCCGAGCAGCCGACCTGGTACTACAACTTCCTCGCACACCCCGAGGTCGACCTCCAGGACGGCCCCGAGCCGCACACGTACCGCGCCCGCGTCGCCGAGGGCGAGGAGCGGGCCGAGTGGTGGGAGCGCGCGGTCGCGCAGTACGCGCCGTACGCGGAGTACCAGGAGAAGACGGACCGGGAGATCCCGGTGTTTCTCCTCGAGCGCGTCGACGCCTGACCGCCCGTTCGCGTCTGCTGGTTTCGAGACGATTGTTAGCTCGCAACCTCCTCTAGCGGTTCACCTCGGTGGTTGAGGAAGGCGCGCCAGCGCCTGTCTCGAAACCACCCCGGTGGCGACCCCGCACCACCACAATGACCCGGTGAGCACGCTGCCGCCGGAGCCGGTCGACGTACCTTCGGCCTTGGCGGAGCCGCTGATCAGCCCGCCGGCCCGCTGGGTGGCGTTCCTGACCCTGGCCAGCATCGGCCTCTGGGCGGGGTTCTTCGGACCGATCCAGGTGCTGCTCGCGCAGCAGGCCGAGGCGATCGACGCGGTCAACAAGAAGGAGATCCTCTCCTTCGTCCTCGGGTTGGGTGCGTTCACCTCGGTGATCTGCAACCCGTTGTTCGGCGCGTTCTCCGACCGGACCACGCTGCGAATGGGCCGGCGACTGCCCTGGGTCATGGGCGGTGCGGCCGGCGGAGTGCTGTCGCTCGGGGTGCTGTCCATCGCGGACAGCGCCGTGGTGATGGCGCTCGGCTGGTGCGGCGTCCAGGCGTCGCTGAACGCGATGCTCGCCGCGGTCACGGCCACGATCCCCGACCAGGTGCCGGTCGGCCGGCGCGGCCGGGTCGGCGGCATCCTCGCGATCGCGCAGACCCTCGGCGTCGTCGGCGGCACCGGCATCGCGTCGGCGACCGGCAGCATCGCCGCCGGCTACCTCGCGACCGCCGCCGTGCTGGTCCTGCTGACCCTCCCCTACTGCTTCGACTCCCGCGACCACGCGCTGCCCCGCGAGCTTCGCGAGCCGTTCGACGTACGCCGGTTCGCGACCTCGTTCTGGATCTCGCCGCGGGAGCACCCCGACTTCGCGTGGGCCTGGCTGACCCGGTTCCTGGTCAATCTCGGCAACGCGGTCGGACTGCTCTACCTCCTCTACTTCATGCAGGATGTCGTCGGCTTCAGCTCCGACGAGGCGGCGGACCGGGTGTTCGTGCTGACCGCGATCTACGCCGCGACGCTGGTGCTGACCACCGTCGTCTTCGGGATCTGGAGCGACCGCAGCGGACGGCGCAAGGTCTTCGTGATCTGGTCGGGCATCGTCGCCGGCTCGTCAGCACTGCTGCTCGGCACCGGCCAGACGTGGTCGACAGCGGCGGTGGCCGCGGCGGTGATGGGCTGTGGCTTCGGCATCTACACGTCGGTCGACTTCGCGCTGATCACGCAGGTGCTGCCGGGCGCGGTGGACCGGGCCAAGGACCTCGGCGTGATCAACATCGCGAACGCGCTGCCGCAGGTGTTCGCGCCGATCCTGGCCAACGTGATCCTGCAGGTCGTGGAGCGCTCCGGCGGCACCGTGGAGACCGGCGGGGACGGGTTCTCGGTCGGCTACTTCGCGGTGTACGCCGTCGCGTTCGGGGCGAGCATCCTCGGGTCGGTGTTCGTCACCCGGATCCGCTCGGTGGCCTGAAGGGGTTTCGAGACAGTCTCGAAACCACTACCTCGCGGGTCAGCCGGCGGCCGCCGCCGAACGGGAGATCGACATGGCGAGGTTCGCCAGGTGGCTGAGCCGGGCCAGCTCGGAGTCGAGGTACTCCGGGCCGCCGCGGCGGCCGATCACGATGACCTCGTCGTCGTCGAGGCGGGCAGCGGCGAGGAGGTTGACGTCGTCCTCAACCTCGAGCCGGCCGGCGCCGTCGATCTTGGCCCAGGGGACGTGCTCGGGTGCGCCGCCGGTCGAGTGCAGCACCCCGGCGTCCTGACCGACGCGGGCGCCCCAGTCGGAGCGGAAGACGGCCGGCAGCAGGTCGACCAGCCGGTTGCGCGCCTCCATCGGGTGCCCGGTGAGGTCCTCGATCGCCTCGAGGTCGAGGAAGACGTTGCCGCCGGCGGCGTACCGGCTGATCCAGAGCACCCGCACCCCGTCGAGGGCGTTGCAGGCGGACACGATCGAGTCGGGCATAGCGCCGGGCGCGGTCTCGAGGAGGACGTCGTCGACGGCGGTCCCCGCATGACCCTTCTCGACGATCTCGATCGCGTCGATGTCACCGCCCGCCTCACCGATGGCGCTCGCCAAGCGGCCCAGCGAACCGGGCACGTCAGGCAACTCCACACGCAAGAGGAAAGGCATCTCCACTCCCTTTCGATGGTCACCACGGTAACCGTCGGACGTTGCCGGGACGTTTCGGTTCCCAGCAGTCGGTCAGGGGGTGCGGGCGGCCGGGAGGCGGGCTCCCAACAATCGTTGGCGCAGGCCGGTCGCGCGCTGGGCGTGGGTGGCCACGGCGGCACGGACGGCCTCCTCGGACCCCACGACGCGCACCTGCTCCTGCGCGCGGGTGACCGCGGTGTAGAACAGCTCGCGGGTCAGCAGCCGCGACCCGGCCTCGGGAAGCAGCACGGTGATCCGCTTCGCCTGGCTGCCCTGGCTCTTGTGGATCGTCATCGCATGCATGGTGTCGACCGCGTCGAGGCGTCCGGTGGCGAAGTCGTGCAGCCCACCCGAGCCGGAGATCCAGGCGCGCAGGCGGCCGTCGTCGCCGAGCACCACGGCACCGGTCTCGCCGTTGTAGATCTGGAGCGCGTAGTCGTTGGTGGTCACCAGCAGCGGCCGGCCGACGTACCACTCGCCCCAGATCTCCTGCCCGATCTCCTCGCCGAGCCAGCGCTCGACCTGCCGGTTCCAGTGGCGTACGCCGTGGGGTCCCTCGCGGTGCGCGCAGAGCAGGCGGTGCTCGTCGAGCGCCGCGACCGCCGCCTCCGCGTCTCCCACCTCGGCCGCCCGGCGTACGGCGAGCGCGGAGGCGACGGTGTCCGCGCGCAGCGCGGTCTCGGGCTCGTCGGTCTCGAGGAACTGGACCTCGGACGTGCTCGCCCGGAGCGCGTCCAGCACCGCGTCGGCGTCGCCGATGCGCAGGGCCTCGGCCAGCGCCTTGATGTCCTCGGTGGACCGGAAGTTCTCGGTGAGGGAGACGACCGGGGACGAGGGGTCGCCGTCGTAGCCGGAGACCAGGTCGGACAGCACCGCGCCCGCGCCGACCGAGGTGAGCTGGCGCGGGTCGCCGACCAGGACCAGCCGCGCGTGCGGCCGCACCGCCTCCATCAGCCGGGCCATCATCGTCAGCTCGACCATCGAGGACTCGTCGACCACGACCAGGTCGTACTTGAGCCGGTTGCGGCGGTCGTGACGGAACCGGGTGGCGTTGTCGGGCCGCCAGCCGAGCAGCCGGTGCAGGGTCATCGCCTCCACCCGGCCGACCCGATCGCGGTCCTCGGGGGCGAGGAAACGCAGCTCGGTCTCGACCGCCTCCTGGAGCCGGGCTGCGGCCTTGCCGGTCGGGGCGCTGAGCGCGATCGACAGACGCCCGCCGCGGTGGGCGGCCTGGTCGGCCAGCAGCGCGAGCAGCCGCGCGACGGTGGTGGTCTTGCCGGTGCCGGGGCCGCCGGTGATGACCGTCGTCCACTGGCGTACGGCGCGCACCGCGGCGCCCAGCTGCTCGCTGCTGATGTGGCCGACGTTGATCCGCTCGACGGCAGCGTCGAGCGCCACGTGGTCGACCTCCGGGGCCGGCTGGGCCGTCCGGGCGAGCAGGTCGTCGCAGACCTGGCGCTCGAGCCGGTGGTAGCGGTCGAGGTAGAGCAGGCCGTGCTCGAGCCGGACCGCGCCGGCCGCGAGCAGCGGCGAGGCGCCGACCGCCGAGGACCACTCATCGGCGTCCGGCCAGGGCAGGTCGGGTGCGAGCGCGGGAACGGTCGCGAGGTCGACGCAGACCGAGCCGTGCCGGACCGCGCGCACCGCCAGCGCCACCGCGGCCAGCACCCGCTCGTCGTCCTCGCCGGCCAGGTCGCCGAGCCGGAGCGCGACGTGCACGTCGGAGGCCTCGAGCACGCCGGCCGCGTTGAGCTCGCCGAGCAGGCCCTCGGCCCCGGCGACCAGCCGCCAGTCGTGCTCGCCGACCGGCTCGAACAGCGTGGTCGTCATCGGGCACCTCCGGCCGGGACGACGCCGTCGAGCAGGTCGGACAGCTCCTCGACCAGCGCCACGGGCGGCCGCCACGAGAAGATGCCGCACGGCTCGCCGTCGACGAGCGGGGTGTCCGGCCCGCACATCCCGCGCAGGTAGAGGTAGAGCACCCCGCCGAGGTGGGTCGCGGGGTCGTAGCCGGGCTGCCGCCAGCGCAGGAACCGGTGCAGCACGGTCGCGTAGAGCAGCGCCTGCAGCGGGTAGTCGGAGTGGCCCATCGCGGCGTCCAGCGCCTCGGGCCGGTAGGCGTCGGCGGTGAGCGGCGCGTCGTACCCGCCCAGCCAGTTGGTCTTGTAGTCGACGATGACGTAGCGCGGCCCAGCGGAGCCGGAGCACGACGTCGACGGAGCCGGTGAGGTAGCCGCGCAGGCTCTGGTCGCCGAGCGCCGGGTGGTCGAGCGCGTCGGCGTACGCCCGCACCGGGTCGCCGTCGGGGAGGTGGCGGCGCAGGATCGGCGTCAGGTCGCCGAGGCGTACGTCGGCACCGCGCACGAGGTCGCCGCCGGCCAGCGGCAGCTCGAACTCCATCTCGCGCAGCCGGTCGCGCAGCGGGATCTCGCGCAGCGTGGTCGGCGCGAGGCTGCCCATCGGGGAGTCGCAGACGGCGACCAGCGCGTCGGCGAGCGCCTCGCGGTCGAGGTCGACCGGCCAGCGGACCAGCTGCTCGTCGATGTGGGCGAGCAGCTCCTGCTTGAGGTCGGGGGCGTCGGGGTCGGTGTGCTCGAGGACGGCGTGCACGAGGGAGCCGAAGGTGGCGCCGACCGGGAGGTCGGCCATGGGTGACAGCACGGAGGCAGCAGGTCGACCCACGTCGGTCGAGCCTGTCGAGACCCCTTCCAAACCAACGACCGCGGTCACCTCCTCGTCGTCCTTGGCGACCGTCTCCGGCTCGCTGGCGACGCCGCCGACCGTGCTGGCGACCTCGACGTTGGTGAGCGAGGAGTAGGAGGTACGCCGCCAGGTGACGTCGACGGTCCGGGTGAAGTCGCGGGCAGCGAGCGCGGGAACGGCCGGTCGGGGCGGGTCGGCCCCGGGATCGGCGTGGACGGCCGGCTCGGGGGTCGGGCCACCGGCCGCGCGCCAGCGCTCGAGGAACTCGGCGACCTCGTCGTCGGTGCGGTTGGCGAACTCGGCCGGCACCTCGGCCAGGCCGGGCCGGCGGCCGACCAGCATCCGCTGCAGCGGCGAGGCCGGGGTGTTGCGGGTGGGCGCCCACCAGGCCACGACCTGCGACTTGGCGCGGGTGATCGCGACGTACAGCAGGCGCAGCCACTCGCCGGACTCCTCGTCCGCCCACCGCTGGACGTGGTCGCCCCAGCCGGCGCCGCCGGGCCCCCCGACCGCGACGCAGCGCAGCCCGTCGGCGTCGTGGAAGAGCGGCGTGGACGGCTTCGGGACGTTGCGGTCGGCGAGCGCGGGCAGGTAGACGACGGGGTACTCGAGGCCCTTGCTGGCGTGGATCGTCACCAGCTGGACGGCGGCGGCGTCGGTGTCGAGGCGGCGGGTGCGCTCGGTGCCGCGGCCGTCGCGAGCCTCCGCGACCTGGCCGCGCAGCCAGGTCAGCAGGGCGACCAGCCCGAGCCGCTCGGTCAGCGCGACCTCGTGCAGCGCCTCGCCGATGTGGCGCAGGTCGGTGAGCTGCCGCTCGCCGGACACCCGGGACAGCACCCGCTCCGGCAGCCCGCCGACGTTCGCCGCCTCGAGAACCGCGGCGATCCCGCGTTGCGCGAACACCTCGGCCCAGGACCGCAGGGTGTCCGCGACCTCGTCGGTGAGCCGGTCGCCGCCGACGTCGAGGTCCTCGGCGGTGTGGCCGAGGAAGCAGGTGAGCGCGGCCGCCCGGACCCGCGGACTGCGGTGCGGCTGCTCGAGCGCCTCGAGCAGCTCCAGCCACTCGACCGCCGCCGGCGTCGCGAACACACTGCCGCCGCCCGCGATCACGGCCGGGACGCCCACGGCGTGCAGCGCCGCGCGCGCGTCGGAGAGGTCCTTGTGGCGGTAGGCGATCACGGCCACGTCGCGCGGCTCGAGCGGGCGACCCTCGAACTGTGCGCCCGACGCGAGCAGCGCGCGGACGTCGAGGGCCAGGTCGCGGGCGATGTGCTCCCGGACCTGGCCGATCAGCAGCGGGTTGCGTGCCTCGGCGCCCGAACTGGTCGCGGCGCAGCACCCGCAGCCGGAACGGCGCGCCACTGGGTGCGCCGGTGAGCCGCGAGCCGTCGTGGTGGGCGCTGACGTCGTGCACGACGATCCGCGGGTCGCCGAGCTCGGCGCCGGCGAGCATCGTCTGGAAGGAGCCGAGCAGCGACTCGTCGCTGCGCCAGTTGACCGGCAGCGTCTTCTTGGTGGTCGCGGTCTCCGCGGCCTGGAGGTACGTCGTGACGTCGCCGCCGCGGAAGGCGTAGATGGCCTGCTTCGGGTCGCCGATCAGCACCATCGTGGCGTGCCCGGTGAACGCCCGGTCGAGGACCTGCCACTGCACCGGGTCGGTGTCCTGGAACTCGTCGACCAGCACGATCTTCCAGCGCTGCCGCATCCGGGCGCGGGCGGGCGCGGCCGGGTGCTCGAGCGCGTCGGCGAGCTGGCTGAGCAGGTCGTCGTACGAGAGGATCCCGAGCCGGCGCTTGCGGTTGTCCATCTCGTCGCGGACCGCGTTGGCGAAGCTGACCCGGCGGCCGGCCGGGGTGTCCTTGTCCTCGGCGGCGGGCTCGAGCCGGGCCTGCGGGTCGTTGACGGCGGTGCGCGCGATGGACAGCGCCTCGGAGTAGGTGAACACCGGGTCGCGGTCGGCGTACGCGAAGGCGCGGAGGTAGAGGTCGTCGACGACCTCGCGCAGCAGCTCGTCGAGGTCCTCGACCAGCCGGGCCCGGCTGTCGGTGTCGCCGGCGACGCCGAGCGACCCGAGCACCATCGAGCAGAACTGGTGGGTGGTGGCGATGGTCGCGCCGTCGAAGCCGGCCAGCGCGTCGATGACCCGGCGGTGCCGGAGCGCCCGCTCGGCGGGGTCGCAGTCGAGGAGCAGCTCGATCAGGTCGGACTGCTCGACGGAGGGCAGCGAGGGGTCGGCAGCCAGCGCGCGCTCGGCCTCGACCAGCTGGGCGCGGACCCGCTCGCGGAGCTCCTGGCTGGCCGCGCGCCCGAACGTCACGACCAGCATCTGCTCGAGCGGGCAGACGCCCTCGGCGACGAAGCGGGTGACGAGGGCGCCGATGGTCCAGGTCTTGCCGGTGCCGGCGCTGGCCTCGAGCAGGGTGGTGCCGGTCGGCAGCGGGTCGCGGATGTCGAAGGCCTGGGGTGCGCTCACAGCGCCGCCACCCTCTCCCCGCCGGTCAGCAGCGGCTCCCAGATCCGCCAGGCGTACGTCGGCAGGCCGGCGTCGACCAGCACCGACAGCGGGGCGCCGTCGCCCCACACCCGGACGTGGACGGGGTCGGCGTCCTCGCCCTGGATGCCCCAGCTGTTGTTGGGGTCGGTCTTCCACTCCCGCTCGGCCGCCTGGGCCGGCGACCGGTCGTTGCCGATCAGCTCGAGGGCGTGCGCCTCGGCCCAGGCGTAGGCGGTGTTCAGCGGCGCGGCCAGCGGCTGGCGCAGCCCGAGGTCGCGCAGCTCGACCAGCTCGCGGAGCCGGTCGACGGCCCGGTGGTCGAGCGGCCCGGCGAGCGCCCGCTTCGGCCCGGCCCGGTCGCGGCCGACGGCGTGGGCGGTCCAGGACTCGTCGGGGTGGGCCGCGGTGAGGGCGAGCAGGTCGACCCACGAGAGCAGCCGCTGGCGGGCCTTGAGCCGGGAGTAGCCGAGGGTGACGATGCGGGTGCCGTAGATGCCGGACACGGTGCCGGTGAGCCGGCGGCCGTCGCCCAGGTCGACGTCGACGTCGAGGCTGCGTGGGGTGCCGTCGCGGAGCTCGGCGGTGCGGGCGAAGAGCTTCTGGCACTCCTCGGTCACGGTCGTGAGCGAGCGGGTGCCGAGGCACGCCGGGCGGCAGCGAGCCGCGCAGCTGCTCGGCGGTCATCACCGCGGTCGGGTCCTGGCCGGCCATCACCTCGCGCAGCAGCCGGTCGCCGACGCCCCACAGCTCGAGCGCGTCGAGGTCGATCGGGATCGCGTCGCTCGACCTCGTCGGCCTCGAGCGGCGTGGAGACGTCGAGCCGGTGGCGCAGGAACGCGCGGGCGGGGTGGGCGAGGAACGCCTTGAGGTCGGCGAGCGAGACGTCCTCGACGTCGCGCTCCTTCAGCGGACCGGTCAGGAACGGCGGGCGCGGGCTGCGCGGACCGGCCGCGGCGTTCGCGCCGGCGAGGGCGGCCCGGTCGAAGCTGAACGACCGCACCCCCGCCAGCCGGCCGCGCTCGAAGTTGCGGGCGTCGTACGGCTGGAGCGGGTGCCGGACCAGCACCTGCTCGCGGACCGGGGCCGAGGTGGTGCGGTCGAGGGCGTCGAGGATCTCGCCGAGCGGCACCGCCGGTGGACGGGAGGCGCCGGAGTGCTCGTTGGCGCCGGTGTAGGTGATGACCAGGGTCTCGCGGGCGGCGAGCACGGCGTCGAGGAGGAGCTGGCGGTCCTCGCTGCGCGGGTCGCGCTCGCCGGTGAGCGGGCGGCGGGCGAGCGCGTCGTCACCGTCGATCGAGCCCGGTGCGGGGGAACAGGCCGTCGTCGAGCCCGACCAGGCAGACCACGCGGTGCGGGACCGAGCGCATCGGGACCATCGTGCAGACGGTGAGCGTGCCGGTGCGGAAGTTGGCGCGGGTCGGGCGGCCGCCGAGCCGGGACGCGAGCATCGCGCGGACGTCGGCGAGCCGGAGGGGTACGTCGTCGCCGGCGCCGGCGGAGTCGACGGCACCGGGCCAGCTCGCGCTCGAACTGCGGCACCTGCCAGGCGTCGTCGAGGGGTACGTCGGTCAGCGCGTGCACGCCGTCGCGGAGCGCGGTCATCCACTCGCCCACGGCCGCGGCGGCGGCCAGGGCGTCGAGGCAGCGCTCCAGCCGGTGCATCAGCTCGGCCAGCCGGCCGGCGAGCTCGATGTCGTTGCTGCCGACGTCGTCGAGCGGCAGCCCGCGGCCGAGGTGGCGGTGGTCGTCGCCGCTCATCGCGACCCCGAGCAGGATCCGGTCGAGACCGGCGCGCCAGGTGTTGTGCGCGAACTTCTGCATGGAGAACGCGCCGCGCTGCTCGGCGTCGATGCCCCAGCGGATGCCGGCGTCGGTCACCCAGGAGGTGATCCGGGCCAGGTCGTCGTCGGTCAGCCGGAACCGGGCCCGCACCGCGTCGGCGCCCGCGAGGTCGAGCACCTCGGACGCGGTGACCCGGCCGCCGGCGAGCTCGACCAGGGTGGCGGCGACCGCGAGCAGCGGGTTGGTGCTGGTGAGGGCGCGGTCGGCGAGCCGGACCCGGAGCCGGTGGGCAGGGTGGCCGCCCTCGGCGACGACGTCGGCCAGCCCGAACCCGGCCGAGATCAGCGGCGCGAACGTCTCGATGTCCGGGCACATCACGAGGATGTCGCGCGGCTCGAGCGTCGGGTCGTCCTGCAGCAGCCCGACCAGCACCTCGCGCAGCACGTCGACCTGGCGGGCCGCGCCGTGGCAGGCGTGCACCTGGACGGAGCGGTCGTCGGCGTCGTGGACGCGGGCGGCGCGGGTGTCGGCGTCGGGGTGGGCGTTGGCGCGGAGGTCGGCCTGGAGCCAGCCGAGGAGGGTCTGGTCACGGCCCTGCTCCGGTGCGGAGGCTTCGAGGCTCGTCGCTGGCGCTCCTCGCACCTCAACCACCGGGTCCAGCGTGCGGCGCAGCTCGCGGCTGTCGCGGCCCAGCGACGCGAGCAACGGGTGGTGGACCAGCGTCGGCGGAGTCGTCGTCGGCGCGCGGGACCACGCCGCCGATGCCGGCCAGGTCGTCCCACAGCTGCGGCGACGGCTGGGGCAGCCAGACGTGCACGTCGCGGGACTCGCCCAGCGCCTGCAACAGCTCGACCTCGGTGACCGGGAGCCGGGTGTGGCCGAACAGCGACAGCCGGGACGGGAGCTCGAGACCCTCGCCGCCGGCCCGCAGCCGGGCGAGCGTCTCGCGTGTGCCGGACGTCCGGCGCCGGCTCGGCGACCCGCGCCACCAGCCGCCGCCACAGCTCGGCCTGCCACAGCAGGTCGTCGTCGAGCGCGGCACCGGCGCCGTCGGTGTCGCGGCCCTCGCGCCAGTCGGTGACCAGCGTCGGCCGCTGCACGGCGTACGACGAGTAGAGGCCGGCCAGCCGGCGGGCGACGGAGTAGCGCCGGTTGCGCCGGAGCAGGGCCTCGTCGCCGTCGAGCCCGTGGCCGAGATGGGTGGCGAGCGTCGCGCACCACGGCTCGTCGAGGCTGGCGTCGATCACCTCGAGCAGCGGCCAGACGAGCCGGTCGGGATCCCACGCGTCGTCGCGCTCGCGGCCGAGCAGCATCGAGACCAGCGACCGCGGGCTGAGGAACCGCACGCCCGCGCAGACGCCGTCGCCGCCACGCGCGCCCGTGCCGAGCCGGTGGGACAGCCGCTGGGTCAGCCACCGCTCCACGCCCTTGGCCGGCACCACCACGACCTCCTCGGCGAACGGGTCGTCGAGCGGGGACGACAACAGCTCGCCGAGGGCGTCGGCGAGCTGGTCGGTGCGCGGTGCGCGGTGGATCCGGAGGGGCACGTCGGCACCTTACGACCAGGTGCCGACGGGTGGTTTCGAGACGGTTGCTGCGCAACCTCCTCAACCACCGAACCTCGGTGGTTGAGGAGGGCGTTCTGCGCCCGTCTCGAAACCACCGCCCTGTCAGGCGTCCCGGCGCCGGACCAGGGCCCAGGCGAGGCCGAGGAGGATGGCGGTCTCGATCAGGAACACGCCGTACCCCTCCCACGGTCCGAGCAGGTTCGGGTTGAACGAGACCGGGGTGGCGACGACCGCGCCGGCGTTGCCCGGCATCAGCTTCTCCAGCCAGTCGCCGAACGTGCCGGGGACCAGCATCACCATGTTGCCGAGGATCAGCATCAGGGCCAGGACGATCGAGATGGTGCCGGCGGTGTGCCGCAGCAGGAACCCGACGGCGACCGTGAACAGGCCGATCCCGGCGAGGTACAGCCCGCTGCCGTACATCGCGCGGAGCACGTCGCCCTCCAGGGCCATGCCGATGCCCTCGCGGTCGAGGAAGTAGTTCCCGCCGTAGTAGCCGACGAGGGCGGTGACGGTGCCGACCACGAACAGCACGGCGGTCACGACCACGGCCTTGGCAGCGAGCACCCGACCGCGGCTGGGGACGGCGGCGAAGGTGCTGCGGATCATGCCGGTGCCGTACTCCGTCGTGACGACGAGTGCGCCGAGGACGACGGCAGCGATCTGGGCGATCATCATCCCCCAGGTGATGAACGAGCCGGGCGACTCGTCGGCGTCCGCGCTGGCCAGCCAGTCGGCGTTGCCCCAGCACATCAGGATGGTCAGGCCGGCGCCGAGGACGAACGCCGCGGTGACGGTCCACCAGGTCGAGCGGACGGTGCGGAGCTTGATCCACTCGGTGTTCAGGGCGTGCCGGAAGCCGGGTCGTCGGCAGGTCCGTCGGCTCGGCGCGGCTCGGTGGCGCGCTTCTCGGGTGCGGTGGTGGTGCTCATCGGGTTGCTCCTGCGAGTGCGTTGGTCTCGGCGGCCGTGGCTGGCGTGGTACTCCACGCTGTCGGCGGTCAGGGTCATGAAGGCGTCCTCGAGCGAGGCGCGGACCAGGGTCAGCTCGTGCAGCACCAGGCCGGCGCCGCCGAGCAGCTCGCCGACGGCCGGGGCGTCGAGGCCCACGACCCGCAGCTCGCCGTCGACCCGCTGGACGTCCAGGTTGCGGCCCGCCAGCAGCGACTCGGCGTCGGTGAGCGCGGGCGCCTTGACCCGGACGTACGACGTCGCGTGGTCGGCCATGAAGTCGTTCATCGAGCAGTCGGCCAGGATCTGGCCGCGCCCGATCACGATCAGGTGGTCGGCCATCAGCGCCATCTCCGACATCAGGTGGCTGGAGATGAAGACCGTGCGGCCCTCGTCGGCCAGCTGCCGGGCGAACGTGCGCACCCAGCGGATGCCTTCGGGGTCGAGGCCGTTGACCGGCTCGTCCAGTACGACGACGGGCGGGTCGCCGAGCATGGCGGCGGCGATGCCGAGCCGCTGGCCCATGCCGAGCGAGAAGCGTCCGGCACGCTGGCCGGCGACCGAGTCGAGGCCGACCAGCTCGAGCACCTCGCCGACCCGGGTGGTCGGGATGCCGTTGCTGGCGGCCATCCAGCGCAGGTGGTCCCGCGCGGAACGGCCGGGGTGGATGGCGTGCGCGTCGAGCAGGGCGCCGATCTCGCGCAGCGGCGCCAGGGACGCGGCGTACCGGTGCCCGTTGACGCTGACCGTGCCGGACGTCGGTCGGTCCAGGCCCAGCGTCATCCGCATGGTGGTGGACTTGCCGGCGCCGTTGGGGCCGAGGAAGCCGGTGACGCGGCCGGGCTCGACGACGAAGTCGATGCCGTCGACCGCGACGCGGTCACCGAACTTCTTGGTGAGTGCGTGGGCGCGGATCATCGGGCCGCACCTCCCGGGAGTGCATGGAAGTCATGGCCTCAAGGCTGCTCGCAGACCCACCCTCGGCACATCGGGGAGCGTCCCTGAGCCGTCCCCGGGGTACGACCCTGAGACGACGCTGACCCGCCGTCAACTAACGGCGGGTCAGCGTTGTTGGCAGTGGGAATCAGCCCTTGAACGCGTCCTTGACCTTCTCGCCGGCCTGCTTCAGGTCGGCCTTCGACTGGTCGGTCCTGCCCTCGGCCTCGAGGTCCCGGTCGTCGGTGTGGCGACCGGTCGACTCCTTCGCCTTGCCCTTGAGGTTCTCGGCGCTGTTCTCTGCCTTGTCCTTGAGACCCATGGGTCCTCCTTCGGTCGGGTGACCCCCCGGTAACCCCCTCTCGGGACTTCATGCACGACTTCACCCGAACGGGTGAGACACGACGCGAGTCGATTGGAGGGTCTCCTGCCGTTCCGCTGACAGCGCTGCTGATAGCGTCGCGCCATGAGCACGCCGTCGTTAGCGGCCCAACGACGGCGGTTCGCGGTGGCCGTCCCCGCCGCCGCGGCCCTCGGCGTGCTCTTCGCCGTGCTCCTCCAGCCCGCGCTCTTCTCCGAATCGTTCCGGTTGGCCGTCAGCGGGGCCGGCCTCCTGCTCGGTGGGCTCATCGCCGCCGTCAGCTGCCAGCTCCGGGCCTTCCAGACGAGCGGGCGCCGACGCAGGTCCTGGCAGCTGCTGGTCATCGCCGCGGTGATCGCGATGGCAGGCAACGTCTGGGTCACGATCATCGGGGCCGACCCGGTCGACTCACCGAGCGCGATCGGCGACGCCAGCATCGCCGTGGCGCTGATCCTCTCGATCGTCGCGCTGCTCAACTTCCCGAGCGTCCGGCGCCGCGGCATCGACCTCCTGCGTGATGTCGCTGGACGGCCTGGTCATGGGCGCCGCTGTCCTGATCATCGCGTCGGTGCTGGTCTACTCCGAGCTGCTGGACGCGCCCTCCGGCGAGCCGGTCGCGCGGTTCACGGCCCTGCTCTTCCCGCTCCTGGACGTCGTCCTGGCGACGGTGGCCCTGCTGCTCGTCGTCCGCAGCCGCGGCGCCGACCGCCCGGCCCTGGCCCTGGTCGCCGCCGGCTTCATCATGTACGCCGTCGCGGACCTCACCTTCGCGGTCCAGGTGGCGCAGGAGACGTTCGAGTTCGGCACGCCGCTCGACCTGGGCTGGATCGCCGGCTACATGCTGATCGGCCTCGCGGCGTGGTACCCCTCCGTCGAGACCGACGCCCCATCCGCGCACACCGCGAGCGTGTCCGAGGCCCGGGACACGATGCTGGTGTTCGCGGTGCTGCTGGTCGCGGCGTTCGTGCAGGTGGCGTTCGGAACACCCGAGCGGCTGCAGACCGCCCAGGCCGTGCTGTGGCTGGTCCTGATCTGCGCGGCCGGCGCCCGGCAGACCCTCCTGACCCGCGACAACATCGCCCTGCGCCGCGGGCTCGAGCGCCGGGTCCGCGAGCAGACGGCCGATCTGCGGCGGCTGGTCCGGCAGAACGAGGTGCTGCTCACCTCCGTCGGCGACGGCATCTACGGCGTCGACCACGAGGGCCGGGTCACCTTCGTCAACCCGTCGGGAGCACGGATCCTCGGCTACGAGCCGGAGCAGCTGCTCGGCCTGAACGCCCACGAGCGAGTTCCACGCCCCGACGCCCGACGGAGCGCCGTACCCCTGGGAAGGCTGCTACGTCACCGACGCCATCCGGCACGGCCTGGTGACCAGCGCGGAGGCCGACGTCTACCTCAGGACCGACGGCGAGACCTTCCCCGTCGAGATCACGGCCAGCCCGATCATGGACGAGGACGTCGTCCGCGGCGCCGTCGTCGTCTTCCGCGACGTCACCCAGCGGCGCGAGGTCGACCGGATGAAGAACGAGTTCCTCTCGGTCGTCAGCCACGAGCTGCGCACTCCGCTGACCTCGATCCGGGGCTCGCTCGGGCTGCTGGCCGGCGGCACGCTCGGCGACCTGACCCCGCGGGCCCAGTCCATGGCCAGCATCGCGCTCGAGAGCACCGAGCGGCTCACCCGGCTGATCAACGACATCCTCGACCTCGAGCGGATCGAGTCCGGCACCCGCCCGATGGAGCTGGCGCGCGATCGACGCGATCGACCTGCTGCGCGCGTCGGCGACCGAGATGGAGGGCTTCGCCCACGGCAGCGGCGTGCGCCTCGAGATCGGGGACGCCCCGGGCCGGGTCCTGGCCGACCGCGACCGGATCGTGCAGACCCTGACCAACCTGCTCGGGAACGCCATCAAGTTCTCCAGCGAGGGTGGCGTCGTGCGGCTCGACACCACCGAACGCGATCTCCGAGGTCGTCTTCACGGTCAGCGACCAGGGCCGCGGCATCCCCGAGGACAAGCTCGAGGCCGATCTTCGAGCGGTTCGAGCAGGTGGACTCCTCGGACGCCCGGCAGAAGGGCGGCACCGGCCTCGGCCTCGCCATCAGCCGCGGCATCGTCGAGCGGCACGGCGGCCGGATCTGGGCCGAGAGCGAGCTGGGGGTCGGCACCACCGTCGTGTTCTCGCTCCCCCGCTCGCGCCGCAGCCACACCGAGCTCGGCGACGAGGCTCCCGACGCCCCGCTGCTGCTGGTGTGCGACGACGACCCCGCGACCGTCGACCTGTTCTCCGCGATGCTGCGCCGGCACGGCTACCGGACCGTCGGCGTCACCGACGGAGCCGAGGCCGTACGACGCGCCACCACCGAGCAGCCCGCGGCCCTGCTGCTGGACCTCAAGATGCCGGGCACCACCGGCGCCCAGGTCCTGGCCGAGCTCAAGGGCGGTGACGTGACCCGGCAGATCCCGGTGATCGTCGTCTCCGGCCTGAGCCCGGAGTCCGAGCCGCTGCTGACTCCGGACACCGACGGCTGGCTGATCAAGCCGGTGACCGAGGAGCGGCTGGTCGAGACCGTGGCCACGGCGCTCGCGGGCCGCGAGTCGCACGGCTCCGTGCTGCTCGTCGAGGACGACGAGGACCTCGCCGGCGTGATCGCCACCCTGCTCGGCGGACACGGGCTGAAGGTGTCGCACGCGCTCACCGCGGCCGACGCCGTACGTCTCGGTCGGGAGACCGGCCCGGACGTGATCGTCCTGGACCTGCACCTGCCCGACGGCGACGGCTCCGAGGTCGTCGCGGAGTTCCGACGTACCCCGTCGCTCGCCCACACCCCCCTCGTCGTCTACAGTGCGGCGGACGTCGATCACGAACGGCGAGGGGACCTCGAGCTCGGGGAGACCGTGTTCCTGACCAAGGGCCGATCCGGCCCGGAGTCGGTCGAGGACCGGGTTCTCGAACTCGTGAACGTGATCACGCGACGACATGCCGGAGATGACCTTGGCTGAACAGCACCATGACCGTCCCGCGCCGGACATCACCGTGCGGACGGCCACGGGTTCCGGACGCACCCTGCTCGCTGCCTTCGACGACGCACTGCTCGCCGCCGGGGTCGCGAACTTCAACCTGATCACCCTCTCCTCGGTGATCCCGCCGGGCAGCAGCATCCGGGAAGGCGTCACCGAGCGCCTGGCCGGCGGCCACGGCGACCGGCTGTACTGCGTGATGTCCGTCGGGTACGCCGACCACCCCGGTGAGCTCGTGTCGGCCGGGCTGGGGTGGGCGATCGAGGCCACGACCGGCGGCGGCCTGTTCGTCGAGCACGCCGGCGGCAGCGAGCAGTCGGTGACCGAGCAGATCCAGCTCAGCCTCGAGGACATGTCCCGCAACCGCGGCGGCGGCTACGACGACATCCGGCAGGCGGTGATCGGCGCCCACTGCGTCGACAAGCCGGTGTGCGCGCTGGCGATCGCGGCGTTCCAGGTGGTCTCGTGGGGTGCCGATGTCTGAAGCCCCAGGGCCGGTGACCGTCACGGTGGAGACCAAGGTGGACTCCGAGACCGCAGCCCGCTACTACCAGCTCTACCACGACACGTTCAGCGCGCTCCAGGTGAAGGCGGTGGCCCGTCAGCTGCTGCACGAGGACGAGTTCTTCGACGAGATGGCGACCCCCGGGTGCACAAGTACGTCGCGTGGGACGACGACGGCGAGGCGATCGGCCTCTCGACGCTGACCCGCCACCTCGAGACCGTGCCCTGGATCAGCCCGCAGTACTTCGCGTACCACTTCCCGGAGCACACGGCCCGGAACGCCGTGTACTACCTGGGGTTCACGCTGGTGGTCCCGCACCGCCGGCAGTCCCGGATCTTCCAGGCGATGATCGAGCGCGTGGTGGAGCTGCTCGTCTCCGAGCGGGCCATCTGCGCGTGGGACATCTGCTCCCACAACGACATGACGCTGAGCCTGCAGGACAACATCGAGCGCCTGCTCTACCGCCGGGCGGACGTCACGGTGGCACCGATCGACCGGCAGACCTACTACGCGGGCACGTTCCGGGGTCCGGCCGTCGACTGACGAGCGCGCCGGAATGCCCCCGGGCGGGGTCGGTCGGCGGCTACGATCGGGCTGGTCCTAGCCATCGGAGGTGCTCGGTGACCGCCCCCACGATCCTGATCGTCGACGACGACGACTCCATCCGCGAGATCACCCAGCTCGCGCTGGAGATGGTCGGCGGCTGGACCGTGGTGAGCGCGAACGGCGGCGCGGCGGCGCTGGAGCTGGCCCGCGAGCACCAGCCGGACGCCGTGCTCCTCGACGTGATGATGCCGGACATGGACGGGCCGACGACCTTCCGCCACCTCCAGGCCGACGAGGCGACACGGGGCATCCCGGTCATCCTGCTCACCGCGAAGGTGCAGGTCGGCGACCGCCAGGTGTGGGACGACCTCGCGGTGGCGGGCGTGATCCCCAAGCCGTTCGACCCGATGACCCTGACCACCGAGGTCGCCGAGCTCCTCCACTGGGAGACCTGAGCCGCTCCCTGCCGGGCACCTGCATGATCCACGGCAGGCGAGACCGCGTTGCTACGATCACTGGGGTCCACACCCGAAGCCGGCTCGGGTCGGAGCTGCGGAGAATGACGGATGGCTCACCTCGATAGGCAGACCCGGTCGCCATGACGCCGAGTGCTCCCCAGCAGCGCATCCCCGACCCGCACGAGCTCGTCGCCGAGAACGGGACGCCGGACACGATCAGTGGGTGGAAGGCGTTGGCCGACGGCCTCCTGAGCGACCCGTGCTGCGCCTTCCACCGCAACGTGGAGATCTCGTCACGTTATGCCTGGCTCTACAAGGTCCAGCCTGCGTGCTTCAAGTGGGCTGCGATGGCCGCAGTCGCGTCACATCATGTCCGGCTGACCCTCTTTCCGTACCGGCTGGACACCGATCGCACGGGCTACGTGGACATTCCGCGCAGCCTGGGTCGCCAGCGCCTGCTGATGGCGGACGTGGACACGATCCGGGCGACGAACAACGCCATCTTCGACGACATCTTCTGGGTTCACCTCGCCTACGTCATCGCCGACGACGGGCTCGGACACGTTCGCGATCTCCTGCGGACCGAACGCCACTACGCGCCCCTCCTGTCCGGCTTCGAGACGATCGACCAGGCGCGTCGGGTCCTGGAGGACGCGGACGCATCGGCGGCGGCTCGACAGACGGCCGGTGACCTCGTCTGGGCCGGCAACCTCCTTCTCCTCGAGCACGAGCAGCGCGCCTTGGTGCAACCCAACTTCGATCGCCTCTCATGCTGGTTCGCCAGGCTCGTCTCGATCGGCGCTGCCACGTGCTTCGAGGTGCGTGGACTGCGGCAGGAAGTTGCGTACTTCACGTCGTTCTACGGCTACTCGCTCACTCGAGGGATCGCGCACGATCTGCGTGCGCGCGCGTGGCCGCGAATCACCCGCTACGACGACCGCTGGCGCTGGCTCGAGACGAGCGTCGTACCCCGCTTCCAGCGGTTCGACGCCGATCCGCGCTTGATCGATGCCAGCATGCGACGCATCTTCCACGAAGCCCGGCACTACGCGTCGACCCCGTGCGTCCCTCCGTTTTCAACGTCCTGACGGGCGCGATCAAGCGGGACGCCCCCGTCACATGTGCCGGCCGCCGGTCACCTCCATCACGGTTCCGGTCATGTAGCTCGACAGGTCCGACGCCAGGAAGCAGGCCACGGCTGCCACCTCGGCCGGTTCCCCGAACCTCTGCATCGGGATCTCCGTGAGCCGCTGCTCCCAGATGTCCCGGCGCATCGACTCCGTCATCGGCGTCCGGATCAGCCCGGGCTGGATCGCATTGACGCGTACGCCGAGGTGCGCGACCTCCTTGGCGGCGGCCTTGGTGAGCCCGACGATCGCGGCCTTGGCTGCGCTGTAGTTGGTCTGGCCGAGGTTGCCGACCTTGCCGGAGATCGACGACATGTTCACGATCGACCCCGAGCCCTGCTCGCGCATCACGGCCGCCGCGGCCCGGGTGCCCAGCCAGGTGCCCTGCACGTGGGTGTCGATGACCATGCGGAAGTCGTCCAGCGTCATCTTGCGCATCGTGGCGTCGCGCAGCACGCCGGCGTTGTTGACCATCACGTCGAGCCCGTTGAACTCGTCCATGGCCGCCTGCACCAGGGCAGCCATGTCCTGCTCCGACGTGACGTCGCAGCGGACGGCGAGCGCGCGGCCGTCGCCGAGCTCGTCGGCACAGGCCGTGGCGGCGTCCAGGTCGATGTCGCCGATCACGACGCGCGCTCCCTCGGCCACGAAGCGTTCGGCGATCGCCCGGCCGAGCCCCTGGGCGCCTCCCGTCACGACGGCGGTGCGGTCCTCGAGCAGCTCCATGGCGGTCCTCCGGGTCGTGGTCGCGGACGATGGCGCCCCATCATCTCGGTGACCGGCCGGGGCTGCGCGGAGGGCCGCCCGATTCAGGGGACCCGAGTCCCCGTCCGGCGCCGTACCGTTGCGCAGATGAGGTGGCCATGGTGACGAACGCTGCCCCGGAGCTCGGGTTCACGTGGTGGGGGCATGCCTCGGTGACCGTCGAGATGGGCGATGTCCGGGTGGCCACGGACCCGCTGCTCTCGGACCGGCTGTTCCACCTGCGCCGCTACGCCCAGACCCCCGACAGCCGCGCGTACGACGCCGACGTGGTGCTGCTCTCGCACCTGCACCACGACCACTGCCACCTCCCGTCGCTTCGCGGCTTCCCGCCCGACGTCCCGATCGTCGTACCGCGGGGTGGGGAGCGGTACCTGTCCCGGCTCGGCCCCCGGTCCGTGGTCCCGGCTGCTCCGGGCGACGACCTCGACCTGGGCGGGATCCGGATCGCTGTCCTGCCCGCGACCCACGACGGCCGCCGACACTCGTGGTCGCGGCTCGCCCCGCCGGCACTGGGGTTCCGGGTGGCCCGCGGCGGGCGCTCCTTCTGGTTCCCGGGCGACACCGAGCTGCGCGACGACATGACCGGGATCGAAAGCGTGGACCTGGCCCTGGTTCCGATCGGCGGCTGGGGGCCCACCCTCGCCGACGGCCACATGCACCCCGCGGCGGGCGCGGATGCCGTCGCCCGGGTGGGTGCCAACTGGGCCGTTCCGGTCCACTGGGGAACCTTCTGGCCCCGTGGGCTCCGGCTGCTGGCCAGGGAGAACCACCGACGCCTGTTCACCACCCCGGGCGAGCAGTTCGTCAAGGCGATGGCCCGCGACGGGTTCGGGGTGAAGGCGTGGCTCGCCGAGCAGGGCGAACGCGTCGTCCTCGCGCCCTGAGTCGCCCTCCCCGTGGGCGGGCGTGTCCTCCCCGGGAGCGTGGCGCGGCGTGCCTACCCTCGACGTTCGCCCGGGTACTTCCCCGACACCTCGGGCGTGTCGGCGCCCACCCTCCCCCCTGAGGGTGGGCGCCATCTGCATGCTCAGACCACTAGGATCGGCGCCGTGGGGAAGCGAGTCGTGGAGACCTTCTTCCACGAGGACTCGGGCAGGTGGAAGAACAGGATCGTGGGGGGGCCCGACCTGCCCAATGCGTACGTCGACGAGGTGGACGCGGCGCGGGACGGTCGCGACTTTGCGGAGTTCCTGGGCTGCGAGTACCTCGTGTCCAGCAAACCCGCCGCAGTGATGCTGGAGCGGTCGGTCGGGCCGCCGCAGCCTGCCTCGGTGCGCGCCCGGGCCGCCAACGGGCTGGTGCAGGCGCTCGCGGCCCGGCTGGACCGGCTCGAGGGCGGGGAGGCCGGCGACACCGATGAGCCCGGCGAGGGGGAGGACGCGCTGCGGGTGGAGCTGGCCGCGCAGGTGGCCGGCCAGCTCGCCGATGCCGCTCGCGAGTACGCCGGCGTGGCTCACGAGCTCGCCGCCGAGATCCACCGCGCGGAGGCGGACCAGCTCGAGCTGGCCGGGGAGGTTGAACGCGCGGCGCTGCAGCGCAAGGCAGCGGCCGTCGACGAGGAGCTGGCGGCGGCCCAGCGCGCGGTGCACGAACGACACCCCGACGGGTGAATTTGGCGCTCGGGCAGACTGGGTACTGGTGTCTGGCCGGTGACCTCGTGAGGGCCTCACGCAGCGCTCTCCAGGGAGCCCGGGCGCGCTCCCGCGAGGTCGCCGGTCCAGCCTCTGCGGCTCAGGGTCAGGCGAACGCGGTCCGGAAGGCGTCGAGCGCGGCCTCGCTGTCGCCCGACGCCCACGCCTCGAGTCCGACCACACCGGTGTACCCGGCGGTCGCCAACGCCCGGGCCACGGCCGGGTAGTTGATCTCGCCAGTGCCCGGTTCGCACCGGCCGGGCACGTCCGCGACCTGGATCTCGCCGACGTACGGCAGGCAGGTGCGGATCAGCTCGATCAGGTTCCCCTCGCCGATCTGGGCGTGGTAGAGGTCCAGGTTCATCCGGAGGTGCGGGCTGCCCACCGCTCGCACGAGCGCACGGGTGTCGGCGGCACGGGCGAACGGCGTTCCGGGATGGTCGACCGGGAGGTTGAGGTTCTCGAGGGTGAACACGACGTCCTCGGCGTCGCCCAGCTCGGCGATCCGCCGCAGGGTCCTCTCGGCCGCCAGCCACATCTCGCCGGAGACGACCTCGACCGGCTTCACCGGCAGGCCGCGGCCGTCGAGGCCGGTGCCGTGCAGGTTGAGCGACGGCCGACCCAGGGCGCGCGAGGCGGCCACGGACTCGCGGGCCGTGGCCAGCAGGGTGTCGGCGCCGTCCGGGTCGATCAGGTCCCCGGAGACGTAGCCGGTCATCGACGTGAACCGGGCCCCGGTGGCCGCGAGCTCGGCCAGGTCGTGCTTGGTCCAGTCCCAGATCTCGGCGGCGAAGCCGGCCTCGTGGATCCGGCGTACCCGCTCCGCGACAGGCAGGTCGAGGAACAACATCTCGGCCGACACGGCCAGCGTGAAGGTCACCGGTCCTCCTCGGCGATCGTCACCGGGGAGTTGGTCTTGACGGACTCGATGCAGGCCAGGGCGATGGCGAGCGCCCGCCGGGCGTCCTCGCCGGTGACGGCCGGCGGACGACCCTCCCGCACGGCGGCGACGAACTCCACGAACTCGCCGGTGTAGGCGTCCAGGAAGAGCTCGACGTCGCCACGCACCGTGGGCACGGTCCGGCCCGACGCCGAGTGGTGCACGAAGGAGCTCAACGCCTGGTCTCCGGCCTGCACCATGCCGGCCGACCCGAAGACCTCGCCGCGTACGTCGTACCCGTAGCTCGCGGAGAAGCTCGCCTCGGCGACGGCGCGGGCGCCGTTGTCGAAGGTGATGACCACGACCGCGGTGTCCAGGAGGCCGGACTCCTTGAAGTCCGGCGCGACCAGCGCGTCCGCGGTGGCGTAGACCTCGACCGCGCCGGCGCCGGGGTTGAGCCAGAGCAGGGTGTCGAAGTCGTGGATCAGGGTCTGGATGAAGACCGTCCACGGGGGAACGCCGCCCGGGTTGGCGAGCCCCGGGTCGCGGGTCAGCGAGCGCATCAGCTGCGGCGTACCGATCCCGCCGTCGACGATGGTCCGGTGGGCAGCGGCGAAGTCGGCCGCGAACCGTCGGTTGAAGCCGACCTGGAGCGGGACGCCCGCGTCCTTGGCGGCGGTGATCGCCCGGTCCGCGTCGGCCAGGGTCATCGACATCGGCTTCTCGCAGAAGACCGGCTTGCCGGCACGGGCAGCGGCCACGATCAGCTCGCAGTGGGCGTCCGACGAGGCGGTGATGACCACGGCGTCCACGTCCGCGGCGCCGATCAGCGCCTGCGGGTCGTCGTACCCGACCGCGCCGAGCGGCTGCGCCAGCGCCTCGGCCACACCGGGGCGTGGGTCGGCGACCGCGACGAGCCTGGCCTCGGGCACCCGACGGGCGATGACCTCGGCGTGCGACGAGCCGATCCGGCCCGCGCCGATCAGGCCGATGCGCAAGAGGTCAGCTGGGCATGGCGCGCTCCTGGTGTCATGGTCGAGCGGCACCGAACGGCCGCACCGGAGCAGGCTATGAGTGTCCGGTGCGGCCGGTCAAGAGTTTGTCATGACATTAGGTCATTCGAGCTTGACTGTGGAGCTCGGCGCGTCCCTTGTAACGCCGGGTTACTAGCTGTAACCGGGGTGCTGCAACCCCCTGGGTACAGGAAGTAACACGGGGCGGTTTCAGCCGGTCGTTGCACCACGGCTGATTGGGTGTCCGCAGAGTAGCTCTTCGAGGCGTTCGGCTGGTGTGTGCCAGTCGAGGGTCTTGCGGGGGCGGCTGTTGAGCTTGCGGGTGACCTCGTCGAGGTCGTCGGGGGTGAACTGGCGCAGGCTGACGGTTTTGGGGAAGTACTGGCGGAGCAGTCCGTTGGTGTTCTCGTTCGAGCCGCGCTGCCAGGGGCTGCGGGGGTCGCAGAAGAACAGGTCGATCTCGGCCTCGAGGGCGATCTGTTTGTGCAGTGCCATCTCCTTGCCCTGTTCCCAGGTCAGCGACCGCCGCAGCTGCTCGGGCAGGGTCTTCAGGACCGGGATCAAGGCGTCGGCGAAGTCGGGGGCGGTACGGCGTTTGGGCAGGTGGACCAGCATCACGAACCTGCTCGATCGCTCGACCAGGGTCCCGATCGCCGAGCCGCCGGCCTTGCCCAGGATCAGGTCGCCCTCCCAGTGGCCGGGCACCGCCCGGTCGGCGGCCTCGGCGGGGCGCTGGCTGATGTGGACGGTGTCGACCAGGCGTCCCTTGCGCCGCTCGGGGCGGTGCTGGGGCTTGCGGGTCTGGCGTTTGGTGCGTAGGTGGGTGGCCAGCTCGCGGCGCAGCTCGCCGCGGCCCTGGACGTACAGGGAGCGGTAGATCACCTCGTGGCAGCACTGCATGTCTGACTGGTCGGGGAACTCCATCCGTAGAGCGTGACTGATCCGTTACATGGGATCTGCGCGCCCCCGATCAGAGGCTGACGCGCGCGACACAGACCTCGCCGCTGCGCCTGTTCACGGCGCGGAACTTGAACGAGTCGGTGCCGCGGTGGTTGGCGACCTTGCGCTCGACCTCGAAGGAGCCGCTGCGGCCGCCGGTCAGCCTGCTGCCACGGTCCTCGAGCCGGCCGTCGTGCCTGAGCCTCCAGTGCCAGGTCTGACCGCTGCGGTTGCTGTCGATCTCGGCCTCGACCTCGAGCCGTCCGTCGTCCGGCTTGGCCTTGATCTTCCAGTTCGTGTTCCCGGAGCACGATCCGTTGCGGAGGACCTCGTTGTCCCCCTGGGCGTGTGCGGCGCCGGCGCCGAGGGCGGGGATGCCGCTGGCGACCAGGACGATGGCGGCGATGCGGATGGACGTCTTCATGTGAGGCTCCCTCGTTGGTGGTGTGGGAGTCAGGACTCTGGCGGGTCTCGATGTGCTGGGCGTGAGGCGCCCGTGAGAGGACTCTTATCGGACATCGGGCCAGCGACCCACGGGGTTCAGTGACCGAGCAGGCCCTTCACGTACGACGCCTGGCCCAGGTGCTGCGCATCGTCGTTGGCGACACTGACGAGCCGGACCCCGAGCGTGACCGGCGGGTCCCACCGTTCGTCGACGACCCGGTCGAGGTCGTCCGCCGAGACGCCCGCCAGCCAGCCGACGGTCTGCGCGTGCACGGCGCGCACGTAGTCGAGCAGCAGGTCGGCCGGTGCTCGCACCTCGGCCACCTCGTCGGAGGTGTGGCCGTACCCGATGTCGCCGTGGTCGAAGGGCAGCCCGAACCGGTCGGCGTACCCCTGCGCGGTGTAGACCTGCTCCAGCCCGGCGACATCGGCGACATGGTCGTCCTGGACCCGCGCGAGGTGCCAGACCAGCCAGGCGATGGGGTTGGCGTCAGCGGTCGGCCGGTGGACGAGGTCGTCGTCCGAGAGGCCGTCGAGGAGTCCCTCGACCCCTTCGGCGATCCGCGTGAGGGCGTCGATCAGGACTTCGGCCGGAGTCATGCGCCCGAGGCTAGCGCGGCCCGCAGCTCGGCGATCCGCCCCGGCCCGACCCGGCAGCAACCACCGACGAGACGCGCCCCGGTCGCCACCCAGCCCGGCGCCAGGTCGACGTCGAACTCGCCGTCGCCCACCCAGGAGTGGGTGGCGTTGTCCCACCGCTCCCCGAGGTTGGGGTAGGCGACGCCGGGCTGCCCGGTGACCGCAGTCGCGGCGGCCAGGGCGTGGCCCACGTCGCGCGGCGCGGAGCAGTTGACCCCCACGGCGACGAGCGGCTCGCAGCCCGCCACCACGGCGTACGCGTCCTCGAGCGGCTGGCCGGCGCGGGTCGTCGCGCCCGTGACCGCGTAGGAGAACCAGGCAGGTACGCCGAGGTCGGCCAGCAGCGGGGCCAGGACCTCGGCCTCGTCCGAGTCGGGGATGGTCTCGACGGCGAGCAGATCCGGCCCGGCCTCCGCGAGGAGCTCGAGCCGCGGTGCGTGGAAGTCGCGCAGCTCGGCGGCGGTGACGCCGTACCGACCGCGGTACTCCGACCCGTCCGCGAGGTAGGCGCCGTACGGGCCGACGGACGCGGCCACCAGCAGCTCCCGTCCGAGCTCGTCGGTGAGCTGGTCCCGGACCTCGCGCGCCACCGAGACGCTCGCCCGGATCGTGGCCTCGGCCTGGTCGCGGTCCAGCCCGGCGGCCATCAGGCCGGGGACGCTCGCCTGGTAGCTCGCGGTCGTCGCGACGTCCGCACCCGCGCGGTAGTAGGCAGCATGCACCGCCGCGATCTCGCCCGGATCGTCCAGCAGCAGGCGCGCGGTCCATAGGTCCGACGACAGGTCGTGACCGCGGTCCTCGAGGACGTTCGACATCCCGCCGTCGAGGATGAGCAGGTCGCTCGCGTCCATCCGCGCTCCCTCCACCAAGTAGCTCCCCGGTCGCCCGAGAACTGTGATTCTCCCGTCTCTGGTGGACTCAGCGCGGCAGCCGGTCCGCACGGGCCGCTACCACGCCGGCGGGCGCGGACAGCCGCCACGCCTCGAAGGTGAGCTCGGCCAGCTCGTCGCGTTCGATGCGGTCGAGGTACACCACGACCCAGCCGAAGCGGCCGGCGGTGAACTGCACCTCGAACACGTCGGGCCGCTCCGCGACGAGGGCGAGCTGCTCGGCGATCGTCTGCTTGAGACCGACCGTGCGGGTGGGCTCCCACAGGTAGCCCAGCGTCCTCCGACCGACCTCGAACTTCGAGTAGCGGTCGTGGTCGGTCCGGGTGACGGCCTCGAGCTGGCGGACCAGGTCGAGGAAGTCCGCGATCCGGCAGGGCACCAGCCGAACCTAGGGCACGCTAGCGGCGTACGGCGGCAAGGGCGGCCAGGGCGATGGCGGCGTCCTCGATGCCGAGGCCGACCGACCGGAAGAACACCGGCTTCTCGCCGGTGGGGGCTGGCGAGCTCCCGGTCAGCAGACCGGCCAGGTCGCCGCGCAGATGGTCGGCGGTGAAGCCGTGCTCGGCGGCAGCGATCCGCATCTCACCGGCCGCGGCGAGCGCGGCGGGTGCGTGGTCGGCGTACACGTCGAGCTCGTGCAGTGCCGCGGGATCGATCTCGTGTGCCATCGGGGCGTTGGTCGACACCGAGGTGACCAGCGTGCCGGCGGCCAGCTGGCGGACGTCGACCACCGGCGAGGCGGCGGACGTGCAGAGGAGGACGACGTCGGCACCGGCGGCGGCCTCCTCGGCCGACGCGGCCGGCCGCAGACCGTCCGGCCCGTCCGGGCCCACGACGTCGCCGGCGGTCATCGAGCGGGACCACACCCGGACGTCGGTGAAGTCGCGGACCGCCCGCGCGTGCCGGAGGTGCGCCCGCCCCACCGGTCCCCAGCCGATCACGGCCAGGCTCGACGCCCCAGCACGAGCGAGCAGGTCGACGGCCACCGCCGTGGTGGCCGCGGTCCGCTCGACCGTCAACGTCCCGGCGTCGATGAGCGCCAGCGGCTCCCCGGTGCTGGTGGACACGAGCAGGGTCCAGGCGGTGACGACCGCCTTGCCTGCCGACTGGGGCAGGTAGGGCGAGACCTTGACGGCGTAGACCTCGGAGTCGGCCAGCACGGCCTGGTAGGCGATGACGTCTCCCCCGCCGGGCAGGTCGGTGACGACCTGCTGCGGCTGCACGGCCCGGCCGGAGGCGAGCTGGACGAAGGCGGCACGCACCGCTGCCTGGACCGCACTCTCCTGGAGGGCGACGACATCCAGGTCGGTGAGGATCACTGGAGTTCCCATAACGAGAACTATCCCGCTCATCCCGCGTTCGACAAACGGGGAAGCCGCAGGCTTGGGAACTGGCCTGCGGCTTCGGGATCTGCGCGCCCGGAGGGATTCGAACCCCCAACCTTCTGATCCGTAGTCAGATGCTCTATCCGTTGAGCTACGGGCGCCCGTCTCCGCCCTCCCGGGCGAACGACTGGACGAGAATAGCGGACCCCCTCGGCGTACTTGAAATCAGGGATTCCGGAGTCGGAAGTGCGTGGCCGGGGTCACTCCCACCGGGCCCGGTCGCCCGGTTCGGGGCGACGAGCACGCTCCGAACGCTCGAATGCGGCTCTGTTGAGCGCGTTCGGGGCGGCAAAACACCCTTGATCGATCCAATAGGTGCCGCCCCTGACGGGCGTTACCCTCGCTCCATCGCGGGTGCGCGAGGAGCACGAGAACGGACGCCCCGGGGAACAAATCAGTCGCCGACAAAGAAGCCGTGCGAACCGCATACAACTCCACGACACCTCCGTCGACACGCTCGACGGCCGGCTGGGCCATCGCCGTAAGGCGAGGCGAAAGCCGCGATGCGCGAGAGGGAATTCCACCGCATGACCGCACAGACACAGGCGCCCACCACTCACCAGGGCATCCTCGACTTCGTCGACGAAGTCGCCGCAATGACCACGCCGGACAGCATCCACTGGTGCACCGGATCCGACGAGGAGTGGACGGGGCTCACCGACGCACTGGTGGCCTCCGGCACGTTCACCCGGCTGAACCCGAGCATCAAGCCCAACTCGTTCCACGCACGCACCGACCCGACTGATGTCGCGCGGGTCGAGAACCGCACGTACATCTGCTCCGTGAACGAGAAGGACGCCGGGCCCACCAACAACTGGATGGACCCGAACGAGATGAAGGACCTCATGCGCAAGCTCTACGCGGGCTGCATGAAGGGCCGGACGATGTATGTCATCCCGTTCGTGATGGGCCACCTCGAGGCCGAGAAGCCGATGTTCGGCGTGGAGATCACCGACTCCGCCTACGTCACCGCCTCGATGCGGGTGATGGCGCGCATGGGCACCCACGTGCTCGAGAGGATGGAGGAGCTGAACGCCGAGTTCGTGCCGGCCCTGCACTCCGTCGGCATGCCCCTCGAGGACGGCCAGGCCGACGTCGCGTGGCCGTGCAACGACACCAAGTACATCGTGCAGTTCCCCGAGGAGCGCGCGATCTGGTCCTTCGGATCCGGGTACGGCGGCAACTCGCTGCTGGGCAAGAAGTGCTACGCGCTGCGCATCGCCAGCGTGATGGCGCGCGACGAGGGCTGGCTCGCCGAGCACATGCTGATCCTCAAGCTCACCTCGCCCGCGGGTGTGCGCAAGTACATCGCGGCGGCCTTCCCGAGCGCCTGCGGCAAGACCAACCTGGCGATGCTCGAGCCGACCGTGCCGGGCTGGAAGGTCGAGACGCTCGGTGACGACATCGCCTGGATGAAGGTCGGCGAGGACGGCCGCCTGTGGGCCGTCAACCCGGAGTACGGCTTCTTCGGCGTCGCGCCCGGCACCAACCAGCACACCAACCCCAACGCGATGAAGACCATCAACAAGGGCAACTCGGTCTTCACCAACGTGGCACTCACCGACGACGGTGACATCTGGTGGGAGGGCCTGGAGAACACCCCGGAGCAGGCCATGTCCTGGAAGGGCGAGCCCTGGACGCCCGCAGCTGGTGAGAAGGGCGAGCTCTCCTCACACGCGAACTCGCGCTACTGCACGCCGATCAAGCAGTGCGACATCCTCGCTGCCGAGTACGACGACCCGCGCGGCGTCCCGATCGACGCGATCCTGTTCGGTGGCCGGCGCAAGACCACCGTCCCGCTGGTGTTCGAGGCCCGCGACTGGACCCACGGCACCTTCCTCGGCGCGACCCTCTCCTCGGAGACCACCGCCGCCGCGGTCGGCCAGGTCGGCGTGGTGCGTCGCGACCCGATGGCGATGCTGCCGTTCATCGGCTACAACGCCGGCGACTACTTCAGCCACTGGATCAACGTCGGCAAGCAGAACGACGCCGCCAAGCTGCCGAGGATCTACTACGTCAACTGGTTCCGCCGTGACGACGAGGGCGACTTCCTGTGGCCGGGCTTCGGCGAGAACTCCCGTGTCCTGAAGTGGATCGTGGAGCGCATCGACGGCCAGGCCGCCGCGGTCGAGACCCCGATCGGCCATGTGCCGGCCCCGGGTGCCCTCGACACCGACGGGCTCGACCTCACCGACGAGGCGCTCGTCGCCGTGCTCAAGGTCGACCCGGAGGAGTGGAAGGCCGAGTTGCCGCAGATCCAGGAGTGGTTCGAGAAGTTCGGCGACGAGCTCCCCGCCGTCCTCTGGACCGAGCTCGACGGCCTCCGGTCCCGCCTCGGCGGATAGGCGCACCGCTCTCCCGGTGAGCCCCGGTCCCCGCACGGGGCCGGGGCTCACCTGGCTCCCGTGACACCCTGTGGAATGATTTGCGGGCGGGGAGTGGCCGAAAGGGGTGCGGGTGAGCAACTACGGTCCCGAGGAGCGCGCCCTCTTCGAGTCCGAGGCAACCGCCCTCTACGAAGACATCGTCGCGCACGGAGGCATCAAGAAGGATGACCCCCGGATCGCCGCGAGGTCAGGGTCGGCCAGGGCGGCCTTCGACATGCTGCTCGACCTCGACCTGATCAACCTCGACGCCCCCACCGCGACGTACGTCGCCGTGGACCCCTCCACGATCCAGTCCCGGATCGTCGCCCCGCTCGGCCTGCGTGGCGCCGAGCTGCTGACGGAGTCGTCGGAGTGGGCGAAGGCCTTCGGCACGCTCTCCCACGCCTGGCGACGCTCTCCGGAGTCCGCGCGCGGACCGTTCACCGAGATCCACGGCCCGGACGCGATCCAGTCCTACATCGCCGGAGTCGTCGCGGACTGCGAGGAGGAGCTGCTCACCGCGCAGCCCCAGACCGGCCGCGACGGCGCGATCATGGCGGCCGCCGCGCAGCGCGACGGCGCCGCCCTGGAGCGCGGGATCAAGATGCGCACGCTCTACCAGCACAGCGCCCGGCGCAGTGCCGTCACCCACAAGTACGTCGCCGCCGTGACCGCCCGCGGGGCCGAGGTGCGCACGCTCGACGAGTTCTTCAACCGGATCATCGTGGTGGACCGCCGGATCGCCGTGATCCCCGGCCAGGCCGGCCTCGCGGTGGCCCTGGCCGTGCGCGAGGCATCCCTCGTGGCGTACCTCGTCGACATCTTCGAACGCACCTGGGAACGCGCCCGGCCGTTCACCAACCGCGAGACCTCGATGATGCGCGACATCGCCGCCGAGCAGCGCGCGATGACGATCCGGATGCTGATCGAGGGCCATGCCGACCCGGTCAGCGCCAAGCGGCTCGGCGTCAGCCCGCGCACGTATGCCGGCTACGTCGCCGACCTGAAGGCGGAGTACGAGGCGGAGACCAGGTTCCAGCTGGGCTACGTGATGGGCCAGCAGGGCGTGTCGGGCAACGAACGCCCCGACGGCGGCAGCTCGCGCTCACGCTCCTGAAATAGCCACGAGGGCAGTGACATGGTCACTGCCCTCGTGTTGGTCGAGACGGGCCGGGGGGTGGCGCTGGGGACCAATTTGGTGTGGGGGGTGGTCCCCGTCTCGACCGGGGGTGGTGTGAGGCTCTAGCGGTTGGAGACAATGCAGCCGGGGCATCCCCAGCTGGTGTCCTTGGCTTGTGCGGGGCTCCCGAGAAGACCGATGCTCATCATGACGGTTGCCGCCACGATTCCGACCTTGGCAATGATCTTCATGCTGTTTCTTCCACCTTTGATTTTGTTTTGCGGATCCTGGGCTTGATCCGCTGCTCAAGTCTGAGCCACGGGTGCAGAAGTAGGCAGTCAATCGTTGGCTCAGAAAGTTGCATTGCATTTTCCTGCAATCGAAACGCGCTCAAAAGCGCCTTTCAGTACCCACCACGGCCCCTCCCCGACGCGCGGGGAGGGGCCGAAGTCGCTGCGCGGAGGCGGCGGGATTTGAACCCGCGAGAGGGGATTACCCTCAACCCGCTTAGCAGGCGGGCGCCATAAACCGGACTAGGCGACGCCTCCTCCACATGTCGAGGGCTCGCAGTCTCGCCGCGGGCCCTCGGACAGCCAGCACAGGCTACAAGGCACCGCTGCCCACCGCCGAATCAGGGCCCGTCGAGCGGACGGAGGCCGTGCCCGCGCTGGAGATGGGCCTGAAGGTCGCGCACGAACGCCTCCCGATCCGCGGCGACGGCATCCACCGGGATCGTGGTCGTGCGTCCGTCCCGCAGGTTGAGCACCACGCAGCGGACACCGCGCCGGGTCGCCGTACCGGCTTCCGAGACGTCCTTCCAGCCGGCTGCCTTCACCCCGGCTCCGCGGATCAGGCGGACCCGGTAGCCGTCGTCGTCGAAGTGCACGACGGTGGCGCCGCGGACCAGCGCCCCGACGCCGAAGACGACGGCCAGCACGACCAGGGCCACGGGCACGAGGACGAGGGTGTGCAGGTTCAGCACCGCCACGACGCCGGTCGCGAGGAAGACGAGGACGGCGAGCCCCACGATGAGCAGGCCCACCAGGCGGGCGCCCAGAGCCGGGGAGAGTCGATAGTCGGACGGCATGGGAGTGATTGAACAAGACACCGAAATCCGGTGGTCGTTGGGGGTTGCCCAGGCCGCCTTCCCGGGTGACACTCGGAAGTCACACCGGACAATGGGCCATCCGGAGGTCGCCATGCCCGCGACGTCGACTGCACTCCTCAGTCTTCAGCAAGCCCTGGATCTCCCCCACGAGCCAGGCGCATCTCTCGGACAGTGGCGCTGGACCGTGCGGCAACGCATGGCGAGCGTCCGCGACGCACTCATCGACGAGACCGACCACCCCGTGGACGGCTGGCTGGTCGCCCGCGGCGGCGCCGCCGTCCGCGAGCGCAACGCCCTCCTCAGCCGGCTGACGGCCATGGGTGCCCCCGTGCTGGAGAGCCCCGAGGTGGACCAGGTCCGGATCGACATGAAGCGGCTGCTCACCGACATCTCCCACCACTTCCAGCGGCTGCACGACCTGGCGTACGACGAGGTCGAGCTCGAGCTGGGCGGGTCCGAGTAGGCCGCGGCTCACCGCAGCGCCACCACCTACACTCGTCCGCGTGCCGCCTTGGCGTGGCACGCCCGGAGGGGTGCCGGAGTGGCCGATCGGAACCGCCTTGAAAGCGGTCGCTGGCAGAGATGTCAGCCGCGGGTTCGAATCCCGCCCCCTCTGCTCAGGCACGACGCGCTCAGAACAGCGGGCTGGTGCGCTTCGGCTCCGGCCGGACGGCCGTGGCCTCCTCGGCCCGGCGGCCGCGTCGTCCGCGGGGCCCGGTCAGCGAGAGGTCGACGCGGATCAGCACCATGCCGACCAGGATGCCGACCACCAGGGCGTACGCCACGGCCAGGGAGGCCTCGGTCCGGGTGATCGTGGTGTTGAGCGCGCTGTTCGCGATCGGTGCGGTGGCGGCGACGCCGAAGGCGCACACCCACCAGCCCTGACGCCGCCGGGCCCGCATGTGGCAGCCCCAGGTGAGGGCGGGGATGCCGAGCAGCGCCTCGATCGGGCGCGGGAAGGCGCCCAGGTTGGCCCGGGTCCAGCGGACGCCGTCGAAGAGCCACTCGACCAGGCCCGGGGTGCCGTAGCGCCGCAGCAGCTCGGCGTACGCCAGGGTGAGCGCGAGCAGGCAGGCTGCCGATCAGGACGGTGAGGATGCCGCGGGTGCCGAGCCCGTGCAGGCCCGCACCCAGCCGGTAGACCATGGCGAGCGCGCCGATCAGCGACAGGGCGAGGGTGGTGTACTCGAAGCGCGCCAGCGAGATCACCGGCTCGAAGCCGACGGTCGCGATCGCGCCCACGGCGGCGACCAGCACCGCGATCACCGCCTCCCGGGCGGCCTGCCACGAGCGCACCGCCGGGACCGTCACCATCACGGCGAACACGGCGCTCACGACGCAGGTCATCACCGCGGCGCCGGTGGTCAGCAGGTCCTCGTCGAGCAGCGATCACGCCGACGCCGACGAGCAGCGCCAGCCCGCCGAAGATGACCGGGCGACCACCGGTCCGGGCGGCGAGCGCCCACGTGTAGGCGCTGGCGATCGCCGACCGCGCCGGACCGCGAGAGCTGGTCGGGGCCGTAGCCGGCCGTGGCCAGCCCGATCGCGGCCAGCCCGGCGAGCACGATGAGCGCCCACAGCACCACCGGCGCGCTTCGTGTACCGGAGCCCGGAGATGCCCGATCCCAGCCTCCGCAGCCGCGACGGCTTCGGGGCAGCACGTCGGCGTGGAACGGGCGAGGACACGACCGAGAAGGTTACAGACGACGGTTCGCCAGCGACGGGTTGGTCCGCCGGGCGTCGTCGAGCACCGCTCGGTCCAGCACCGCGCGGATCATCTCGTCACCGTCGCCGGCCTCCGCGAGCACGTCGCCGAGGGGGTCGACGACCATCGAGTGGCCGGTGTAGCGCGGCGCCGGCTGGGCGGCGGCGACGACGTACACCGTGTTCTCGATCGCGCGGGCCCGCAGCAGCGTCCGCCAGTGATCGACCTTCCGCGGCCCGGCCACCCAGGCGGCGGGGACGACGAGGACCTCGGCGCCGGCGTCGACGAGGGCGCGCGACATCTCCGGGAACCGCAGGTCGTAGCAGGTCATCAGGCCGACGGTGAGCCCGCCGATCTCGGTCACCGACCGTCGCGGGCTCCCCGGCGCTGAGCCGGTCGGACTCCCGGTAGCCGAACGAGTCGTAGAGGTGGATCTTGTGGTACTCCGCCGTCGCCGCGCCGCGGGCGACCAGGGTGTTGAACGGGCCGTCCGGGATCCGAGCTGGTCTCGAACAGTCCGGCCACCACGGTCGTGCCGCGCTCCTTCGCCACCCGCTCCACCTCGGTGACGAACGGCCCGTCGAGGGACTCGGCGTACTCGCTCACGTCGGATCCGGCCTCGCCGAAGTCGCGGGCGAAGGCCTCGGGGAAGACGACGAGATCGGTCGTCGTCGGGGGTCAGCTCCGCGAGCAGGGACCGGTTCGCCGCGGGCTCGAGCCCGGCGGCCCTCTGGACGACAGCAACGCGCACCACGGGTCCAGCCTGTCACGTTCCGCGCCATGCGGAAGACTGCGGGGATGGACCCGGCAACGGCGTACGCCGCGGTGATCCTGGCCGGCGGCACCGCCGCCCGGATGGGCGGCGTGGACAAGGCCGGCGTCGAGTACGCCGGCCACACGCTGCTGGAGCACGCGCTGCGGGCCGTGGCCGACGCGGCCGAGGTCGTCGTGGTCGGGGAGCAGGTGCCGACCAGCCGGCCGGTGACGTTCGTCCGTGAGGACCCGCCACAGGGAGGCCCGGCGGCCGGGCTGCTCGCCGGCTTTGCCGCGCTGGCGCGGGCTCCCGAGGGCCTTGTTCGTGCTCGCCGTGGACATGCCGTTCGTCACCGCGGACGACGTTCCGCCGGCTGGTCACGGCCGCGGACGGGCACGACGGCGCATTCCTCGTCGACGCCGACGGACGGCGCCAGCTCGCGGGCGTGCTGGACCCGGCGGCGCTCGACCGGGCCCGTCCGCCCGACCCGCACGGGCTCCCGCTCCACCGGCTGCTTGCAAACGTTTGACCTGGCCGCGGTCGCGGCCGCCGGCGACGAGGCCCGCGACGTCGACACGTGGACCGACCTGGGCGACCTCCCCGAGCGCCCGAGCACAACCGGTCTGATCCGGGGGCATTCAAAGGGTTGCGGGGAGGCCTTTCGTTGGTAAATGTGGGGTCTGTGAACCTTCACGACTGGATCGACGAGCTGTGTGACGTGCTCGAGGTCGAGGCCGAGGTCGACGAGGCGCTGGTCCTGGACCTGGCTCGGGCCTGCGCCGAGCAACGTCGAGAGGCCGGCGGCGCCGGTGACGGCGTACCTGCTCGGGTTCGCGGCTGCGGCTCGGCGTGCCAACCCGGAGCAGGTCGAGAATCTTGCCGCCCGCGCCCAGGCGCTGGCCGAAGGCTGGGACCGCCCGGCCAACGCGCCGGACCCGGACGACATCGCCGACGAGATCCCCGACGACAGCTACGTCGACCACAGCAACGACGTGTACGCCGAGTGAGGCTGCCCGCGCCGTAGGTCGCGGACGGACGCCTCCTAGGGTGGTGCCATGCGAGCCGTGGTCGTCTCCGAGCCCGGAGGCCCCGAAGTCCTGAGCGTGTCCGAGGTGCCCGACCCCGAGCCGGGTCCGGGCGAGGTGCTGATCGAGGTCGCCGCCACCGCCCTCAACCGGGCGGACCTCCTGCAGCGTCAGGGGTGTCTACCCGCCACCGCCGGGTGCGTCCGAGACGCTGGGCATGGAGTGCAGCGGCACGGTCGCTGCGGTCGGCGCCGACGTCGAGGGCCTGTCCGTCGGCGACGAGGTGTGCGTCCTGCTGGCCGGCGGTGGCTACGCGACGAAGGTCGCCGTACCGGCCGGCCAGGTGATGCCGGTGCCTCGGGCATCGACCTCGTGACCGCTGCCGCCCTGCCCGAGGTGGCCTGCACCGTCTGGTCCAACGTGTTCATGATCGCGGGCCTCCAGCCGGGGGAGACCTTCCTCGTGCACGGTGGCGCGGGCGGGATCGGCACCTTCGCGATCCAGCTCGCGTCCGCGCTGGGCTCCCGGGTGCTGACGACGGCCGGGTCGGCCGAGAAGCTCGCCGATCTGCGCCGACCTCGGTGCCGACGTGACGATCAACTACCGCGAGCAGGACTTCGTCGAGGTGGTCCAGGAGGCCACCGACGGTCACGGGGCCGACGTCATCCTCGACAACATGGGCGCCAAGTACCTCACGCGCAACGTCGACGCCCTCGCCACCGAGGGTCGACTCGTGATCATCGGGATGCAGGGAGGCACCAAGGGCGAGCTCGACATCGGCTGCCCTGGCGGCCAAGCGCGGCGCGGTGATCGCGACCCTCCTTCGCCCCCGGCCGGTCGAGGGAGAAGGCAGCGATCTGCCGATCGGTCGTCGAGCACGTGTGGCCGCTCGTCGGCCGAGGGCAAGGTCCGACCGATCGTGCACACGACGCTGCCGCTCGAGGAGGTCGCAGCCGCGCACGCGCTGATGGAGTCGAGCGAGAACATCGGCAAGATCGTCCTCACCACCTGATCCGCCCGACCCCGCGGGTTGGACCACGTCCTAGGGTGGGCGCATGAGCGACAGGGCCGCTGACGACACAGGGAACGCCGAAGGCGACGAGCAGCGAGTCGTGGTGATCGGTCCCGACGGCCAGCCGATGGGGTCGGTCCCAGCCAGCGTGCTGGCCGCGGCCGCCGCCGCGACCGGCGAGGGCGGCGAGGACGAGGACGGCGACCGTGCCATCACCGACCTCGTGGAGCAGCCCGCGAAGGTGATGCGGATCGGCAGCATGATCCGGCAGCTGCTCGAAGAGGTGAAGGCGGCCCCGCTCGACGAGGCCAGCCGCAACCGGCTCAAGGAGATCCACCAGGCCTCGATCAAGGAGCTCGAGACCGGGCTGGCGCCCGAGCTGGTCGAGGAGCTGGAGCGGCTCTCGCTGCCCTTCACCGAGGACAGCGTCCCGTCCGAGAGCGAGCTGCGGATCGCCCAGGCCCAGCTGGTGGGCTGGCTCGAGGGCCTGTTCCACGGCATCCAGACCGCGATCTACGCCCAGCAGATGGCCGCCCGGGCGCAGTTCGAGCAGATGCGGAAGGCGCTGCCGCCCGGCACGGCGATGCCCGGCGCCCGACCCGGCAGCGCCCCCGGCGACGAGGACGCAACACCGCGTCCCGGCGAGTCGGGCGGGATGTACCTCTAGCGGACGGTCAGCTCCGGCGGGACCGCAGCCGGACGAAGACCAGGCCGAGCAGGCCGACGATCACCAGCGCGGCACCGGGGGCGGCCAGCCGGGTCAGGCTGTCCGGCTCGGCGTCGTCGACCTTGGTGAACTCCGCGGCCTCCGCCTCCGGCTGCGGGGTGCCGCC
Source organism: uncultured Actinomycetota bacterium (assembly GCA_963788445.1). Lineage (GTDB taxonomy): Bacteria > Actinomycetota > Actinomycetes > Propionibacteriales > Nocardioidaceae > Nocardioides. Next base: position 165,307 of record CAWBGN010000011.1, on the reverse strand, counting down.
GACCTGGCTGCCGGTGCCGAGGAACTTGCTCCACCTTGCCGACGAGCGTGGCGGTTCGCGAGGCCGGTCCCGCCGCAGCGATCGGTGGTGAACGCGGCGCCGTCCATGGTGACGAAGAAGACGTACCTCCGGTCGGCCTCGAGCCTGCCCAGTCTGCAGGCGTCCTGCGGCGAGGTGACCACGACGTCGGCGGTCCGGACGTCGCCCTTGTAGACCGTCTCCGCCTCGATGTCGTACGTCGTCTCGCGGGCACCGTCGGCACCCGCGGGGGCGGTGGACTGGCCCTGCAGGACTCCGCTGAAGACCGCGTCGGCCGCGCTGGGCGGACTGCTGGACGTTCCCCGGCTTGCAGCTGCACGCGGCGTGCGCCGACATCTGCGTCAGCACGACGGCCGGGCAGGCGAGCAGGAGGGCGATCAGGAGTCGACGGAGGACGTGGCCGCCGATCCTCGGCCGTCGCGAGCGTCGCATCCACGCGATGGCTCGCAAGGCGGAGGAGGGAGGCGGGACGGAGTCCCGGCGACCGACGACAACGCCGCGAGGCGCCCGTGGAGCGGCGCGCAGCAGGCCATGGGATCGGGGGACGCGTCCTAGCACGCGGCTATCTCAACAGATCACAGGCCGTAGAGGCCAGCCAGCACCGTCGCCACGCCGTCGTCGTCGTGGCCGGGGGCCACGTGGTCGGCCGCGGCGAGCACCGTCGGGTGGGCGTCGGCCATCGCCCAGGACCGGCCCGCCCACTCGAGCATCGGCAGGTCGTTCGGCATGTCGCCGAACGCGACGACGTCGGCGGGCACCGACCCCCAGCCGGTCGCAGAGCAGGGCGAGCGTGGAGGCCTTCGTCACGCCGGCCGCGCTGATCTCCAGGAGCGCCGACGTCGAGGACCAGGTGATCACCGCGCGGTCGGCCACCGCGGCCAGCGCGAGGTCCCAGAACTCCTGGGCGGGCAGCTCCTCGTGCCGCGCCAGGATCTTGAGCGCCGGCGCGTCGAACACGTCCTCGAGGTCGCCTCGGCGACTGCCCTCGGGGATCGGGTGCCGTTCCAGGAACACGCTCTCGAGCGCGATCCCGGCCAGCGTCTCGACCGCGAACGTCGCCCCGGGCACGGCCTCCCGGATCAGCCGGCAGACCTCGAGCCCGACGTCGACCGGGATCTCGCGGACCAGGTCGACCTCGTTGCGGGCCACGTCCCAGACCAGCGCCCCGTTGGAGACGACCGCCAGGCCGTGCGCGCCGACGTACTGGAAGACCTCCTCGGCCCAGCGCAGCGGCCGGCCGGTCACGAAGACGACGGGTACGCCGCGCTCGTCCAGCTCGGCGATCACGTCGTGGGTGTACTGCGAGACGGTGCCGTCGCTGCGGACGAGCGTGCCGTCGAGGTCGGTCGCGACGAGCTCGGGGCAGGCTCACGTCTCGGGGAACCAGCGGCAGAGCTCGGTCGCGGCCCCGTCGTCGTACACGCTGTCGGTGACGGCGTCGGCGGCCTCCCGGACCTCCTCGATCGACTGGCCCATGGCCACGCCGCGGCCGGCCCACTGGAGCATCTCGATGTCGTTGCGACCGTCGCCGATGGCCAGCACGTCGGCCTGGTCGACCGCCGAGCTTGTCGGCCACGATCGCCAGCCCGGACGCCTTCGAGACCCCGACCGCGCTGAGGTCGAGCCAGGCCGTCCAGCCGACGACGTAGTCGGTGCCGTGCAGCCCGAGCCGGGCCGCGAGCTCCACGAAGTCGTCGGCGCTCGCGGTGGGGTCGCGGATGATGACCCGGCTCACCGGCCCGGCGACGCAGCTCGTCGACCTCGGTGATGATCATGTCTCCGGACAGCTCACCCGTCGGGAAGTGGCGCGTTCACGCGGTAGCCGATGCCGCGCTCCTCGACCGCGACCAGCGCTCCCGGTCGCTGCTCGAGGACCGCCGCCACGGCGGGCCGGGCGTCGAAGGTCTCCTCGTGCACCACCTCGAGCGGCGGGTAGCGGAACAGCACGGCGCCGTTCGAGGCGACCACCCAGAGCCGGTCCTGGCCCGTCGGCGTGCAGGTCGAGCAGGTCCGCGATCTTGGTCATGCCGTGCGGGGAGCGGCCGCTGGACAGCACGATGTGCGCGCCCGCGTCGAACGCGCGGTGCACGGCGTCGTAGACCGGCTGCGCGATCTGCTCGTACGTCGCGCCGGCGCCCTCGACCCACTTCAGCAGCGTGCCGTCGATGTCGAGGGCGACCAGCCGTGGCTGCCAGCTCATCCGGCGATCGGCTTCAGCACCTCGAGGCCACCCAGGTAGGGCTGGAGGGCCTGCGGCACCCGGACCGAGCCGTCCTCCTGCTGGTGGGTCTCCAGCAGCGCGATGATCGGCCGGTTCGTGGAGCAGAGCGTCCCGTTGAGGGTGGCGATCGGCTTGATCTCGCTCTGCCCGTCCGGCCGGCGAAGCGGCCCCGGGTGTCGAGCCTGCGGGTCTGGAAGTCGGTGCAGTTCGACGTCGAGGTGAGCTCGCGGTAGCGGCCCTGCGAGGCGATCCACGCCTCGCAGTCGAACTTGCGCTGGGCGGAGGTGCCGAGGTCGCCGGCCGCCACGTCGATCACGCGGTAGGCCAGCTCGAGCTTGTCGAGGAACTCCTTCTCCCACTCCAGCAGCCGGAGGTGCTCGGCGTACGACTCCTCGACCGTGGTGTAGACGAACATCTCGACCTTGTCGAACCAGTGCACCCGGAAGATGCCGCGGGTGTCCTTGCCGTGCGAGCCGGCCTCCTTGCGGAAGCACGGGCTGAACGCGGCGTACCGGCGGGGCAGGGTGTCGCCGTCGAGGATCTCGTCGGAGTGGTACGCCGCGAGCGGCACCTCCGACGTACCGACGAGGTAGAGGTCCTGACCCTCGATCCGGTAGACGTCGTCGGCGGCCTGGCCGAGGAAGCCGGTGCCCTCCATGGCGCGCGGCTTGACGAGCGAGGGCGCGATCATCTGGATGAAGCCGTTGGCGCGGGCCTGGTCCATCGCCATGTTGATCAGCGCGAACTCCAGCTGTGCGCCGATGCCGGTGAGGAAGTAGAACCGCGAGCCGGACACCTTGGCGCCGCGCTCGATGTCGATCGCGCCGTGCATCCGGCCGAGCTCGACGTGGTCACGCGGCTCGAAGTCGAACTCCGGGATCTGTCCGACCGTCTCCAGCACGACGAAGTCGTCCTCACCCCCGGCGGGAGCCTCGTCGGCCGCGATGTTGGGGATGCTCATCACCGCGGTCTGCCACTCCTCCTCGGCGACCGCCTGCGCGGCCTCGGCCGCCTTGACCTCGGCGGCGAGGGTCTTGGTCCGGGCGAGCAGCTCCTGCTTCTCGTCGCCCTGCGCCTGGGGGATCAGCTTCCCGAGCTGCTTCTGCTCGGCCCGCTTGGTCTCGAAGTCGCCGATCGCGGCCCGGCGGGCGGAGTCCGCCGAGAGTGCCCGATCCACGACGTCGTCGGAGAGGCCGCGCTTGGCCTGGGCGGCACGCACGCGGTCGGGGTCGTCTCGGAGCACGCGGGGGTCGATCATGTGGCAAGGCTATGGCATCCCGCGCTGCCCAAGGCCGTCGCGAGCGTCGCTCCGCGGAGTGCCTGGCAAGGCGGACGAGGGAGGCGTGGCGGAGCCACGACGACTGAGGACAACGCAGTCCAGGCGCCCGCGGGGCGGCGCGTAGCAGGCCAGGGGCAGCGTGGGGTGCCATTCATCCGGGTACGAGGCCGGCTCTCATCCGAGATGCGGTGAGCGTGCTCCGGGGCGGCATACTGTGCGTCGCCCGTCCCGGCGCCGACCCGAAGGGAGCCGAGTGCTCGACCGTCCTCGTGTGGCCCTGCTCTCGTGGGCCGCCGTCTGCCTCGGCCTGTTCCTCCTGCTGGGCCTGGCCGTCGACCAGGGGTGGGCGGTGATCCGCGACTTCGACGACCGTGGCAGCGGCGCGCAGTCGTGGGCGGTCGACACGGAGTGGGTGCACCGCCCGTTGCGTTGGATCGAGCTGACGTTCAACACGATCGGCATGACCATCATGACCACGGTCCTGACGGTCTTCATGTTCGTGAAGGGCCACCGGCGGGCGGCGTTCTTCACCGCCGGCGTGATGATCTGCACCTCGCTCGCGACGACCGGCATCAAGCTGCTGGTCGGCCGCGACCGGCCGCCGTGGCAGTCCCAGATCGACATCCTGACCTCGCACTCGTACCCGTCCGGGCACGCCTCGTCGGCGACCGCGTTCGCCGGCATCGTCATGGTCCTGGTCGCGATGCTGGTACGCCGCTCCGGTGTGCGGCGGCTGGTCTACGTGATCGCCGTACTCGTCGTCGTGCTGGTCTGCCTCGACCGGGTGTACCTCGGCCGGCACTACCCCAGCGACGTGATCGGCGGCGTACTGCTCGGGGCGTTCTTCGTGCTGCTGGGGATCGCTGTCTACAACCCTCTTCCACGCAGTCACGCCGAGAGCGCCGAGCCGCTGCCTGAGGTGTTCCAGTCCGAGCGCAAGCTGGCCGTGATCCTCAACCCGATCAAGGTGGAGGACATCGGTCAGTTCCGGGCGATCGTGTCCGCGATGGCGGAGGAGGCCGGCTGGTCGACCCCGGCGTGGCACTACACGACGGTCGAGGACCCGGGCACCGGCATGGCCGAGGCGGCCTCGGTGGCGGGCGCCGACCTGGTCCTCGTCTGCGGCGGGGACGGCACCGTCCGCGAGGTGTGTGCGGAGCTCGCCGGCACCGGCATCCCGGTCGGGATCGTGCCGGCCGGCACCGGCAACCTGCTGGCCCGCAACCTCGACATCCCGCTCTACATCCGGTCCGCGATCGACGTGGCGCTGAACGGCCAGGACCGGGCGATCGACCTGGTCGAGGTCGGCGGCGACCACATCGAGGACACCCACTTCATGGTGATGGCCGGCATGGGCTTCGACGCCGCGATCATGGAGGGCGTCAACGAGGACATCAAAAAGCGGATCGGCTGGTTCGCCTATGTCATCTCGGCGCTGAAGTCGCTGATGTTCCCCGCCGTCCGGATCGAGGTGTCGGTCGACGGCGGTGAGTTCACCCGGCACCGCGCCCGCACCGTCGTGGTCGGCAACGTCGGCTTCCTCCAGGCGGGCATGCCGCTGCTGCCGGACGCCGCGATCGACGACGGGCAGCTCGACGTCGTGATCCTGCACCCGCGGAACTTCTTCTCCTGGATCCCCCTGGCCTGGCGGGTGCTGCTCAAGCGCAAGCACACCGACGAGCTCGTGAACCGGATGACCGGCGCCACCGTCGTCATCCGCGCGGCGACCGCCACCCCCCGTCAGCTCGACGGCGACTCGATCGGCCCCGGCCGCGAGCTCCGGATGAACTGCGTCCACGGTCGCCTGCTGGTCCGCGTTCCTCGCTGACCGTCGTTCCGGCGCAATTGCGCCGTTGTGACATGTTCCGGCGGCCCGAACCTGTCGTTTCGGCGCAATTGCGCCGAAACAGCGATCAGGGCTCGAACCGGTAGCCCATCCCCGGCTCGTTGAGCAGGTGGCGGGGTCGGGAGGGGTCGGGCTCGAGCTTGCGGCGCAACTGGGCCATGTAGACACGGAGGTTCCCCTGGGCGGACTCGTAGCCCGGTCCCCAGACCTCGGTCAGCAGCTGGCGCTGGCTCAGCAGCTTGCCCGGGTGACGGACCAGCACCTCGAGGAGGTGCCACTCGGTCGGCGTGAGGCGTACGTCGTCACCGGCCATGGTCACCCGGCGCGCGGCGAGATCGACGGTGGCGTCGCCGACCTGGATGATCGGCTGTTCCTCCTTGTCGCCGGTACGGCGCGTCATCGCGCGCAGGCGGGCCAGCAGCTCGTCCATGCCGAACGGCTTGGTCACGTAGTCGTCCGCGCCGGCGTCCAGGGCCTCGACCTTGTCGACGCTGTCGGACCGGCCCGACAGCACCAGGATGGGTACGTCGGTCCACCCCCGGAGCCCGGCGATCACCTCGGTCCCGTCCATGTCGGGAAGGCCGAGGTCGAGGATGACCACGTCCGGTGGGTGTGCCGCAGCCGCGCCGAGCGCGTCGGTCCCCGTGGCAGCGCCCCAGACCTCGTAGCTGCGTGCGCGCAGGTTGATGGTCAGCGCCCGGAGCAGCTGGGGCTCGTCATCGACGACGAGCACCCGCGTCATCGCGTCGCCTCGTCACGCTCTCGGCGCCCGGGAGCAGCCGGTGCCATGCCCGTCACCGCCGGCAGGGACACGACCATGGTGAGGCCACCACCAGGGGTCTCTTCAGGCTCGAGCGATCCGCCCATGGCCTCGGTCAGCCCCCGGGAGAGAGCAAGACCGAGGCCGATGCCGGTCGTGTTGTCGGTGTCGCCCAGACGCTGGAACGGCAGGAAGATCCGGTCCCAGTCGTCGGGCGGGATGCCCGGCCCCCGGTCGATGACGCGAACCTCGACCCGGTCCCCGAGCGTGCTGCAGGTCAGGTGGGGTGGCCGGTCGGCCGGCGAGTAGCGCAGGGCGTTCGCGCCGATGTTGGCCAGGACCGTTTCCAGCAGTCCGGGGTCTGCCTGCACGAAGGGGAGCTCCGCGGGGGCGTCGATGACGATGGCGCGCCCTTCCTGCCCGAGGTCGTCGAGCGCCCGCGCGACCACCTCGTCAACGGCGGTCGGCTGGACGTCGATCGACATGGCCCCCGCCTGCAGCCGGCTCATGTCGAGGAGGTTGTCGACGAGGCCGGCGAGTCGGTCCAGGGACGTGTCCGCGGCCTGGAGCAGCTCGCGACGGTCGTCGGCAGGCAGGTCGAGGTCGAGGCTGAGCAGGGTGGAGACGGACGCCTTCGCCGCCGCCAGCGGCGTACGGAAGTCATGCCCGACGGCTGCCAGCAGTGCGGTCCGGACCTTGTTGGCCTCGGCCAGTGGCGCCGCCTCCGCCGCCGCCCGGCTGAGCCGGATGTGGTCGAGCACGACGGCCGCCTGCGCCGCGAACGCCCCGATCAGGCGCTGGTCCTCGGCCTGCAGCAGCGCTCCGCGCAGGGCGAGCGTCAGCCGGTCCCCGGCCGGCACTTCAGTGTCGGCGTCACCCGGCCCGTCGACGGCCGGGCCCGCGCTCGCGACGGCCGCCCACCCGTCGTCGTCGCGCTCCAGGAGCGTCACCGAGGTGAGGCCGAAGGTCTCCCTGACGCGTTCGAGCATCTCGGCCAGCGCCTCCTCGCCGCCCAGCACGGTGCCGGCGAGGTTCGCCAGGGTGCGCGCCTCGGCGGCCGCCCGCGCCGCCTGCCGCGTACGCCGCGCCGCGAGGTCGACGGTCGAGCTGACCAGGGCAGCCACCAGCACGAAGACGAGGAGCGCGAGGGAGTTGTTGGTCTCGCCGATGTCCAACGTGTAGAGCGGGGGCGTGAAGAAGTAGTTCAGGAGCACGGACCCGGCGACCGCGGCGATCAGGGCCGGAGCCAGACCGCCCACGAGCGCCACGACGACCGTCATCAGGAGGAACAGGAGCATGTCGCTCACGAGGTTCAGCTCGTCGCGGAACGGCGTCAGGGACAGGGCCAGCAGCGGCGGCAGGACGACGGCGAGGGCGTAGCCACGCACTTTCCGCCGGGTGCTCAGGCTGCCTCGTCCCTGTGGCAGCGCCAGCCCCCGGCCGGTGTTGTGGTGCGTGACGATGTGGACGTCGATGTCACCCGACGAACGCACGGTGTGCGCGGCCGTTCCCGGGCTGAACAACCTGGCCCAGGCGGGTCGACGGCTGTCCCCGAGGACGAGCTGGGTGGCGTTCACGGCCCGCGCGAACGCGAGGATCGCGCGGGCGACGTCCTCGTCGAGCACGTGGTGGAACGTGCCGTCGAGGCTCTCGACGAGCAGGCGCTGGCGGACAGGGCACCCGGGCTCGCCGCCGGCCAGTCCGTCGCCGCGGCGACGTGCACGGCGAGCAGCTCGCCGCCGTGAGTGGGCGGCGATGCGGGCCCCGCGGCGGATCAGGGTCTCGCCCTCGGGCCCGCCGGTCAGCGCGACGACGACCCGTTCCCGGGCCGGCCAGGTGTCGGTGATGTCGTGTGTCGGCGCGGTAGCGCTCCAGGGCGTCGTCGACCCGGTCGGCGACCCAGAGCAGGGCCAGCTCGCGCAGCGCGGTGAGGTTGCCGACCCGGAAGAAGTTCGTCAGGGCGGCGTCGATCTTCTCGGCCGCGTAGACGTTGCCGTGGGCCAGGCGGCGGCGCAGCGCCTGGGGGCTCATGTCCACCAGCTCGATCTGGTCGGCGGCGCGGACCACCTCGTCGGGGACCGTCTCCTGCTGGCGGATGCCGGTGATCGACTCGACCACGTCGTTCAGCGACTCCAGGTGCTGGATGTTCACCGTGGTGATCACGTCGATGCCCGCGTCCAGCAGGTCGTGGACGTCCTGCCAGCGCTTCGGCGTTCCGCGGCCCGGGCACGTTCGTGTGCGCCAGCTCATCGACCAGGGCCACCTGCGGGCGTCGGGCCAGCACCGCGGCGAGGTCCATCTCGGTGAAGGTGGCCCCGCGGTGCTCGATCACCGCCGGGGGACCACCTCCAGGCCCTCGACCATCGCGGCGGTGTGCGGCCGGCCGTGGGTCTCGACGAAGCCGACGACCACGTCGGCCCCGCGGTGGAGCGCGGCGGTGGCCCTCGGCGAGCATGTCGTAGGTCTTGCCCACCCCGGGGCGCGGCGCCGATGTAGACGCGCAGGGTCCCGCGCCGGTGGTCCCCACAGGGTCTGCCAGTCTGCCGCTCGTCCGCTCGGCTCAGCGTCGAGCGCCAGGTTGACGCTCCAGGACGTTGACCGCCGGCTCGCCGAGGAACCCGAGCGCCTCGTCCGCTGGTGTGCTCGGCGACGAGCGTCCCGCACCTGCGGCCGCCCAGGCACCCCGCGCCCGGGCCACGCGGGCGACCTGCAGGGCCGCGTACTCCGGGGAGATGTGCGGGTCGAGCCCGGAGCCGAGGCGGTGACCGCATCGGCGGGACCTGGTCGCGGGGCACCCCGTTGGCTCGGCCACAGCCGCCCGGCGCTCCTCGATGGCCGGGATCAGTCCGGGCTGTTGGGGCCGAGGTTGGACCCACCGGTGGCGAGCGGGTCGTAGCCGCCCCCGCCGAGGGCCGGGGCCAGAAGTACTCGGCGGCGTCGAAGCCCTGCGCCAGCAGCGACGAGCCGACGACCTTGCCGTCGACCTCGACGAGGGAGCCGTCGGTGCGGCCGGGAAGGCGACCGGGCGAAGACGGCAGCGCCGCGGGTAGACGAGTCCGAGCAGCACGGTCATGACGACGAGGATGCGCAGCGGCGGCCGACGTGCAGCTGTCGGAGAGGGTCGACATGGCGATTCACCCGATTCCGGGGATGAGGGAGACGAGCAGGTCGATGGCCTTGATGCCCAGGAACGGCACGACCAGGCCGCCGAGGCCGTAGATGGCCAGGTTGCGGGCGAGCAGCGCGGCCGGCGCTCGACGGGCCGGTAGCGGACACCCGCGCAGCGCCAGCGGGATCAGCGCGACGATGATCAGCGCGTTGAAGATGACCGCCGACAGGATCGCCGACTCCGGGGAGGACAGCCGCATGACGTTGAGCGGGTCCAGCTGCGGGTAGACGACGACGAACATCGCCGGGATGATCGCGAAGTACTTCGCGACGTCGTTGGCGATCGAGAACGTGGTCAGCGCGCCGCGGGTGATGAGCAGCTGCTTGCCGATCCCGACGATCTCGATGAGCTTGGTCGGGTTGGAGTCGAGGTCGACCATGTTGCCGGCCTCCTTGGCCGCCGACGTGCCGGTGTTCATCGCGACGCCGACGTCGGCCTGCGCCAGCGCGGGGGCGTCGTTGGTGCCGTCGCCGGTCATCGCGACCAGGTGGCCGCCCTCCTGCTCCTTGCGGATCAGGGCCATCTTGTCCTCGGGCTTGGCCTCGGCCAGGAAGTCGTCGACGCCGGCCTCGTCGGCGATCGCCCGGGCGGTCAGCGGGTTGTCGCCGGTGATCATCACCGTGCGGATGCCCATCGCGCGCAGCTCGTCGAACCGCTCGCGCATCCCGTCCTTGACGACGTCCTTGAGGTGCACGACGCCGAGGGCGCGGGCCGGGCTGCCCGTCGACCCGCTCGGCGACGACCAGCGGCGTGCCGCCGCCGATCGAGATCGCGTCGACGGCGTCGCCGACGTCCTCGGTGGGGTGGCCGCCGTTGTCGCGGACCCACTTCATGACCGCGGCGGCCGCGCCCTTGCGGATCTGCCGGCCCTCGGCGAGGTCGATGCCGGACATCCGGGTCTGCGCGCGTGAACGGCACGAAGGTCGCGTCGGCAGCTCGCCCGCGGCGCCGCGCAGGCCGTACCGCTCCTTGGCGAGCACGACGATCGAGCGGCCCTCCGGGGTCTCGTCGGCGAGGCTGGACAGCTGCGCGGCGTCGGCCAGCGCGCTCGGGGTCGACGCCGGCGACCGGGACGAACTCGGACGCCTGCCGGTTGCCCAGGGTGATCGTGCCGGTCTTGTCCAGCAGCAGCACGTCGACGTCGCCGGCGGCCTCGACCGCCCGACCGGACATGGCCAGCACGTTGCGCTGCACGAGCCGGTCCATCCCGGCGATCCCGATCGCCGACAGCAGCGCGCCGATCGTCGTCGGGATCAGGCAGACCAGCAGCGCGATCAGGACGATCATCGACTGCTCGGCGCCGGAGTAGATCGGCGAACGGCTGCAGCGTCACGACCACGACCAGCAGGAAGACCAGGGTCAGCTCGCCAGCAGGATGTTCAGCGCGATCTCGTTCGGTGTCTTCTGCCGGGCGGCGCCCTCGACCAGGGCGATCATCCGGTCGAGGAAGCTCTCCCCGAACTTCGCCGTGATCCGCACGACGATCCGGTCGGAGAGCACCTTGGTGCCCCCGGTCACCGAGCCCGGTCGCCGCCGGACTCGCGGATCACCGGCGCGGACTCGCCGGTGATCGCCGACTCGTCGACGCTGGCCACACCCTCGACGACGTCGCCGTCGCCGGGGATGATCTGGCCGGCCTCGACGACGACCAGGTCGCCCGACCTGCAGCTGCGTGGCCGGGACGCTCCTCGGTGCCGTCCGGGCGAGCAGCCGGCGGGCCATCGTGTCGGTGCTGGCCGCGCGCAGGGCGGCGGCCTGGGCCTTGCCGCGGCCCTCGGCGACGGCCTCGGCGAGGTTGGCGAACACGACCGTCAGCCACAGCCACGCCGCGATCGGCCACGCGAACACGCTCGGGTCGTCGATGGCCAGCAGCGGTGGCGACCGGCGCCGACCCGACCACGAACATCACCGGGGTGCGCACCTGGTGCGCGGGTCGAGCTTGCGCAGCGCCTCGGGCAGCGAGGCCAGCTGCATCTTGGGGTCGAGCAGGCCGCTCGCGACCCGGGTGCCGGGGCGCGGCGTCGGGAGTGCGCGGGGGTGGTCAGGGTGCTCATTGCAGGCCCTCCGCGATGGGGACAGAGCCAGGGCGGGCAAGAAGGTCAGGCCGGCGACGATGACGACGACGCCGACGAGCAGGCCGACGAACAGCGGGCCGGTGGTGGGCAGCGTCCCGGCGGTCGCGGGCACCGGCCGCTGGCGGGCCAGCGACCCGGCCAGGCCGAGCACCAGGACGATCGGGACGAACCGGCCGAGCAGCATCGCCAGCCCCAGGGCGATGTTCTGGTAGTCGGTGTTCGCGCCGAACCCGGCGAACGCGCTGCCGTTGTTGTTGGCGGCCGAGGTGTACGCGTACAGGACCTCCGAGAGTCCGTGCGGGCCCGGGTTGAGCACCGAGGCCCGCGACTGAGTCGAAGTGACTCGGCGATCGCCGGCGCCGACCAGGACGAGGGCGGGCATCGCGAGGATGTACAGGGCGACCAGCTTGATCTCGCGCCGCCGATCTTCTTGCCCAGGTACTCCGGCGTCCGCCCGACCATCAGGCCGGCGAGGAACACCGTGAGGATCGCCAGCACGAGCATCCCGTACAGCCCGAGCCGACGCCGCCGGGCGAGACCTCGCCGAGCATCATGTTGAAGATCAGCAGACCGCCGCCGACGCCCGTGTTCATCGAGTCGAACGAGTTGACCGACCCGGTCGACGTGCCCGTGGTGGAGACGGCGAACAGCGCCGAGGCCGCCTCCCCGAACCGGATCTCCTTGCCCTCCATCGCGGCGCCGGCCGCCGCAGCGCGGTGCCCGAGTGGTGACCTCGAGGCGCGGTGACAGCGGCGACGAGCACGCCCCACAGGACGCCCATCGCGGCGACCATCGCGTAGCCCTGGCGGGTGTCGCCGACCATCCGGCCGAAGGTGCGGGGCAGGCTGAACGGGATGACCAGGAGCAGGAAGATCTCGAACAGGTTGATCAACGCGTTCGGGTTCTCGAACGGGTGGGCGGAGTTGGCGTTGTAGAAGCCGCCGCCGTTGGTGCCCAGCTCCTTGATCGCCTCCTGGCAGGCGACCGGCCCGCCGGTGATCGTCTGCGCCCCACCGGCCAGCGTGACGGCGTCGGTCCCGGACGAGAGGTTCTGCACCACCCCATCGCGATCAGGACCGACGGCGGCGACCACCGACAGGGGAAGCAGGATCCGGACGGTCGCCCGGATCAGGTCGACCCAGAAGTTGCCGATCCGGTCGGTGCGCGAACGGGTGAAGCCCGCGGATCAGCGCCACCGCGACGGCCAGGCCGACGGCGGCGGACACGAAGTTCTGCACCGCCAGGCCGGCCATCTGCACGAGGTGGCCCATGGTCGACTCACCGGAGTACCACTGCCAGTTCGTGTTCGTCACGAACGACACCGCGGTGTTGAACGCCAGCGCCGGGTCCACGCCCGGGAAGCCCAGCGACCACGGCAGGCTCGGACTGGATCCGCAGCAGCCCGTACAGGCCACGACGCCGACGAGCGAGAACACCAGCAGCGACCGGGCGTACACCCCCCAGCGCTGGTCAGCGCGCGGGTCGACTCCGCCCGCGCGGTAGACCACCCGCTCGACCCGCAGGTCCCGCTCGGAGGTGAACACCCGGGCCATGTAGTCGCCCAGGGGCGGTAGCACGACCGCGAGCGCGGCCAGGAGGGCGCCGATCTGGAGGAGACCGGCAGTCGTGTCGGACATTCAGAAACGCTCCGGGAAGAGAAGGGCCGCGACCAGGTAGCAGAGCAGGAGTGCGCTCACGACCAGCCCGATCAGGTTGTCGGTGCTCACAGTCGATCAACCCCCTTGACCAGCAGCAGGGTCGCGAGGAAGAAGACGGCGGTCAGCGCGAGGTACAGCACGTCATCCATGGGAGATCGCCTTGGTGGTCGGGAATGTCACGACCCCATGGAATCCGTTCCCGGGCGATCGGATCCCCGCTAACACCCCTCTAACACGGCCGCCAGCATCCCTAACGGATCCCTGACAGCGGGGGGCCAACGGGGGGCTCAACGGGGGTTCAGCGTGGGTCCAGGAAGAAGACCGGGATCTCGCGGTCGGTGCGCTCGGCGTACTTCGCGTAGTTCGGCCAGGTCCGCAGCATCACTTGCCACTTCTCGTCGCGTTCGGCTCCTGCGACCCGGCGTGGGGTGACCGTGGACGTGCGCCCCTTGAACAGGACGCTGGCCCGGTCGGCGTCCCCGAGGTTGTGGACCCAGCCCGGCATCTTCGGACCGCCCCGTTGGTGCCGGCGACCAGCCAGCCGCCGTCGTGGGGCACGCAGAGCAGCGGCGTCGACCGCGGTTCGCCGCTCTTGCGGCCGCGGACCGTGAGGGTCACCTCGGGCAGCCCGGCCACGGTGAGCAGGTTGAACCGGCCGCGGGTCAGGCGCTGGATGAGGACGTCGGTGCCGACGATGACCTTGGCGTACTTGTGCAGCCAGGGCTGCCGGCCGATCCGGATCGCCAGCCACCGCACGGGGTTCATGGCCGGAGCGTAGTGGGCGCCATCAGGGACGCGCGTGCGCGATGGCCTCTTCCTCTTCCGGCGACAGCTGCTGCTCGCTGGTCCAGCCGGCGATGTTCTTGGCGTAGGTGCGGGCCTCGCTGCGGCCGTGGATCGAGGTGAGTACGACGCCGTGGCCGCCGTCGTCGAGCAGCGCCAGCGACCAGGAGAGGTGACCGCCCATGTCGCCGAACGCGTCGTACCGCACGACCGCGAGGTGTCGGAGCGCGTCCCGAGCCTCCTCGCGCAGCGCCGCGACCTCCTGGCGCAGGCCGTGCACGTCCTCGGGCAGCGCCTCGGCACCGGTCCGGCGCTTGCTGGCCCCGAGCCGGCGGAGCGCGATCACCGCGAAGACGAACGCGGCGGCGGCGATCAGGAGGGCGATGACGTCGAGAACCACGGGCAAACCGTATGCCCGCGAGGCGGTCAACCAGCGGCGGCGCGAGCGCAGCGTGTGAAAATGCCCGGGTGACCGCGCGACGTATTGCCTACCAGGGAGAGCCGGGGGCCAACTCCCACCTGGTCAGCAAGCAGTACTACCCCGACGCCGAGCCGATCGCGTGCGCGTCGTTCGAGGACGTCTTCGCCGCGGTCGAGAACGGCGACGCCGACCTGGCCATGATCCCGATCGACAACTCGATCGCTGGCCGGGTTGCGGACATCCACCACTTCTTGCCGACCTCCAACCTGCACATCATCGGCGAGCACTTCCTGCGCATCCAGTTCACGTTGATGGCCGCGGAGGGCGCCACCCTCGATTCGATCAAGACCGTGCACAGCCACGTGCACGCGCTCGGCCAGTGCCGCAAGGTGATCCGCGAGCTCGGCCTGGCCCCGATCATCTCCGGCGATACCGCCGGCGCCGCCCGGGAGATCGCCGAGGCCCAGGACCCGACGCAGGCCGCGATCGCGCCGCCGCTGGCCGCGGAGATCTACGGGCTGCAGATCCTGCGCGAGGACGTCGAGGACGAGGACCACAACACCACCCGCTTCGTCGTCCTCTCCCCTGAGTACGTCGAGGCCGCGGCCACCGACGGTCCGGTCGTCACGAGCTTCATCTTCAACGTCCGCAACCTCCCGGCCGCGCTCTACAAGGCCCTCGGCGGCTTCGCGACCAACGGCGTGAACATGACCAAGCTCGAGAGCTACATGGTCGGCGGCGAGTTCACCGCCACCCAGTTCCTCGCCGAGGTCGACGGCCACCCCGAGGACACCGGACTCAAGAACGCCCTGGAGGAGCTCGCCTTCTTCACCACCGACGTGAAGATCCTCGGCGTCTACCCCGCCGACCCCGAGCGGCGCAGATGAGACCTACCCGGTGGCGGAGTCCGTCGACTGGTCCATGACGTAGAGCGTGGCGCCGCCCGGCTCCTGGTAGGTCGCCATGAAGCCTCCGGGGATCTCCGAGACGTCCTGGACCACGGTCAAGGACTCCGCCCGCTCGGAGTGGAAGGCCTGGACGCTGTCGACCACGAACAGCGGACCGACCGGGGCCTTCGGGTCGTTGGCGTCCAGCATGACCTGCACGTCGCTGCCCGGTATGGCGAGCGCGACGGTCGCGTCACCCTCGCGCCACAGCTCGGTGAAACCGAGGCTGTCGCGGTAGAGGGCGAGCGAGGCGTTGAGGTCGGAGGTCGGGATGAGCAGGAACTCGAGCTTCATGGCGCACCTTCCGTGTCGTAACGGGAATAGTTCAGAGCATAACGGCATTATGTAGGAGTGCGCGAGTGGATTCCGGTGTCGACGTCCCCCAAGGGGAGGCTCGCGCTCGCTGCGGTCCGGGAGTTCGGGGCACGCCCCTTCGACGAGGTCACCGTCGGCGGGCTCGCGACGACGGCGGAGGTCACGACCGGCGCGATCTACCACCACTTCGGCAGCAAGCTCGGGCTCTACGACTTCGTGCGGGAGGACGTGGAGCGGCGCCTGCTGGACCGGATGGAGGGCGCCCTCGCGGCCCACTCGCCGGATACGGATCGGTCCTCGGCCGTGACGGCCGCGCTGCTGGTCGGGTTCGACTTCGCCGTCCGCGAGGGCTTCCTGCGCATCCTGGGTGAACCGCCCGCGGGTGCAGTGCGCGACCGGTTGGCCCAGCTGCTGACCGCCAGCACGGCTCCGGCATCTCCGGTCCTCGGCCGGGTGCTGGCCGCTGCGTGGCGGGCGGCGCTGCTGGCAGTCGCCGAAGGCGCCGAGCCGGACGACGCGCGCGCCGCGCTTGTCGCGTTCGAGCTCCGCGCCCCCCACTGAAGCTGCCACTTCGCGGGACCATTTCCGCCACCTCGCGGGGTGGGCGATAGATTCCGGAGGTGACCGACGACCCCCGCACCGAGGACCTGGGCTTTGCCCGGGTGGACCTCGACCGCGCCGTACGCACGGGTGACGCGGAGGTCGTGTACGGCGCGGGGAAGACGCCGGAGCAGGTGGTCGCGATCCTGGCCGCGCTCCACGCGAAGCACCCGGACCGCGCCGTGCTCGCGACCCGGCTGTCCGACGAGGCCCTCCACGCGGTCGCCGAGATCGGGGCGACCGTCGACCTGGTCGCCCGCGCCGCCACCCTCGGCCCGCTGCCGATGGCCCGGGGCACGGTCGCGATCGTCAGCGCCGGCACCTCCGACGCGCCGGTCGCCGCCGAGGCCGCGCTGACCGCGCGGGTGCATGGCGCCGGCGTCGACACGATCAACGACGTCGGGGTGGCCGGCCTGCACCGGCTGCTCGGCGTCCGCGACCGGCTCGACGGCCGCCGACTGCCTGATCGTGGTCGCCGGGATGGAGGGCGCACTGCCCTCGGTGGTCGGCGGCCTGGTCGGCGTCCCGATGGTCGCGGTGCCGACCAGCGTCGGGTACGGCGCCTCGTTCGGCGGCCTGGCCGCGCTGCTGGCGATGCTCAACTCCTGCGCGCCCGGCGTGACCGTGGTCAACATCGACAACGGGTACGGCGCCGGCGTGTTCGCGGCCCGGGTGGCTCGGCGGGTCGGCGGCATGACGCATCGCTGGGTCGACGCCTCCGCGGGCGCGAGCGGCGACATGCTGCTCGGCGCCCTGGTCGGCGCCGGCGTGCCCGTCGACGTGCTCCAGCGAGGCGGTCGACGCGATCGCGCCGGAGCCGGTCAGCTGCGGGTCGAGCCGGTGCGGCGCAACGGGTTCGCCGCGACCCGCTGCCACGTCGAGATCGCGGACTCGGTGCAGCACCGCACGTGGCGCGACCTCGGGCGCTGCTGTGCGGACGCGCACCTCGACGAGGCCGGTCGCGCGCCTGGCGCTGCGGTCTTCGAACGCCTCGCCGCCGCCGAGGCGCGGGTGCACGGCAAGGACCCCTCCGACGTCCACTTCCACGAGGTCGGCGCGCTCGACGCGATCGCCGACATCGTCGGCGTCTGCGCCGGCTTCGTCCACCTCGGGGCCACCAGGTCGTGGTCTCGCCCCGTCGCCGTCGGCTCGCGGCCACGGTCCGCGGCGCGCACGGCGTGCTCCCGGTCCCACCTCCGGCGGTCGCCGAGCTGCTCCGCGGCGTCCCGTCGTACGCCGGCCGCCCGGTGCCCCGACATGGAGCTGTGCACCCCCACCGGCGCCGCGCTCCTCACCACCGTCGCCACCTCGTGGGGCCCGCAGCCGGCGATGACCACCACCGCGATCGGCATCGGCGCCGGCGGGCGCGACCCCGCCAGGGCACGCCAACGTGGTGCGGCTGGTCGTCGGAGGCCGGCGAGCGGCGACGCCGCGGCCGACAGCACCCCGCTGCTGCATCGAGACCAACGTCGACGACCTCGACCCGCGGGTCTGGCCGTAGGTGATCGCCGCCCTGCTCGACGCCGGTGCGAGCGACGCCTGGCTCACCCCGATCCTGATGAAGAAGGGCCGCCCGGCGCACACCCTCAGCGTCCTGGTCGCCGCCGACCGTGCCGTCGGCGTTCGCGACACGATCTTCCGTCAGACCTCCACGATCGGGCTGCGCGAGCAGAGGCTGGCCAAGTACGCCCTCGAGCGGACGATGGACGCGGTCGAGGTCGACGGCCAGCGGATCGCGGTCAAGCTCGCGCACCACGACGGCGTACGGTCGTCAACGCGCAGCCCGAGTACGACGACGTGGCCCGCGCGGCCGCCGCGCTCCGCCGTCCGGTCTCAGATGTCCTCGCGGCCGCGATCGCCGCCACCCACCGTCTGCTGGACGAACACCGCTGATGGATCTCGCCGTCGTCGGGTTGACGTTCGCTGCCATCTTCTTGGTCGAGCTCCCGGACAAGACCTTCATCGCGACCCTGGTGCTGGCCACGAAGTACCGGCCGATCCTCGTCTGGATCGGGGTCGGCCTGGCGTTCACGGTGCAGACGATGGTCGCCGTGGCGCTCGGCAAGGCCGCGTCGTTCCTGCCGACGGACCTCGTGCACGCCGTCTCCGCCGTGATCTTCTTGATCGGCGCCATCGTGCTGCTCCGCGAGGCCCGCAAGGCCGACGAGGAGGAGGCCGACCAGGAGACCGAGTACGCCGCCCGGGCCGGCGACCCGAAGCAGGGCCTCAAGGCGGTCGCCGCCAGCTTCCTGATTCTCTTCGCCGCAGAGTGGGGCGACCTCTCGCAGTTGCTGACACTGTCCCTCGTCGCCAAGTACGACGACCCGGTCAGCGTCTTCGTCGGCGCACTGGCTGCGCTGCTCGCGGTGAGCGGCCTCGCGGTCGTCCTGGGCCGGGTCCTGCTCAACTACATCAAGCTCCGCACCCTGCACTACCTCGGCGGCGGAGTCTGCCTGCTCCTGTTCGCGATCACGCTCTACGAGCTGCTGGCCTGATCACACTCGCTGGACACCCCGGTGACCGTCGGCAGGATCGGCCGCGGGAGGGTGAACAGCACAGCGAGAAGGTCGACATGGCCATCTTCGATGGATTCACCGACGCAGAGGTCGACCGGATCAAGAACGCCGGCACCTTCGTCACCCTGCCCGCCGACTGGTCCCCGATCTGGGAGAAGACCCCGGCCGACAAGGCCTACATCCTGCTCTCCGGTGAGGTGTCGGTACGCCGCAACGGCGGCGAGATCGCACGGCTCGGCCCGGGCGACATCATGGGCGAGGCGGCGATCGTCAACCACTCCCTCCGCAACGCCTCCATCGTCAGCATGAGCAAGCTCGAGGTGCTCCACTTCACCAGTGACGCCGTCCGGAGGCTGAGCGACGAGGTCCCCGCCTTCCGGGAGGCGCTCGACCGCACCGCCCAGGAGCGCCTGGGGGCAGACGCGTCGGGCGAGTGACCGACGAAGAGCCCGCCGACCTGGTCGAGGACGTCGACCGGGCGCTGCTCGGCTCGGACCCGACGTACACCCGCGAGGAGGTCACCGACCGCGCCGGCGTTCCCCTCCAGGTCGCCGAGGAGCTCTGGCAGCAGCTCGGCTTCCCGCACGCCGGGGCCGACGACGTGGCGTTCACCGACGCCGACCTCGAGGCGCTGGAGCGCACCAAGGAGCTCATCGCCCTCGGCATCCTGACGCCCGACTCGCAGGCGGCCCTGGTCCGCACCTGGGGCCGGAGCTTCGCGCGGCTCGCCGAGTGGCAGGTCGGCCTGCTCGCCGGGCGCGCGATCGAAGGGGACGACCCGGAGGAGCGGCTCGCGGAGCTGATGGACGTGGTACTGCCCAACGTCGAGAAGCTGCAGGCCTACATCTGGCGCCGGCACCTTGCCAGCGCCTCCAACCGGCTGCTCGGCGAGGCCAGCCTCGGCGGCGTCGGCGCCACCTCCAGCACGGCCGTGGTGTTCGTCGACATCGTCGGCTACACCGGGCAGAGCAAGACGCTCACCGACCACGAGCTGGTCGACTGGGTGGAGTACTTCGAGGACGAGATGACCCGCTCGGTCGTCGAGCACGGAGGGCGGGTCATCAAGACGATCGGCGACGAGGTGCTGTTCGTCGTCGACGACGTCCACGCGGCGACCGAGGTCGCGCTCACCCTCCACCGAGCGGGAGAGGACGACGACGACGAGTTCCCACGGGTGCGGGCGGGCATCTCCTACGGCACCGTGACCCGTCGGCTGGGCGACGTCTTCGGCCCGACCGTCAACATCGCCTCGCGGCTCACCACGGTCGCCCGGCCGGGCAGCGTCCTGGTCGACCGCGGTGCGTTCGAGGTCCTCACCGGCCAGGACACCCCTCCCGACACCGCGCCCGACGGCACTCCGCTGGCCAAGCTGATCGACCGCGCCGCCGACGAGATCGACCTCTCCCCCTTCGCCGAGCACGGGGGACCTGAGGTTCCGCCGGCTGCGTCGGGTGTCGGTCAAGGGCTATCGCCACCTCGAGCCCTGGGCCGTACGGGCTCCCGCGGACAAGCGCGGCGCTGCGGAGTGACCGCGCCGGATCGGCGTACTCGCCTCGTCGAGCAGGCGGAGGCGGCGCTGGCGCGGCTCGCCGCGGAGCCACGCGACCACGTCGCCCGAGGCTCGCTGCACGAGGCCGTGCGGGCGCTGGACGAGCTGCTGGCAGACGATCCGGTGCTGCGCGAGCGGCTGGTCGCAGACGGTCGCCGCCAGCATCGAGCGGCCGCTGCCAGAGCTGCCGATCCGCACCGAGCGGCTGCTGCTGCGCTCGCGGGTTCCGGGCGACACCGATGACCTGTTCGCGATCTACGGCCGGGCGGACGTGACGGAGTACCTGCTCCACCCGCCGCTGAGCCGTGCGGAGCTCGAGGAGATGCTCGGCGACCGCGCCAGCGCCGACGAGGACGGCTTCGGCCTGGTCTGTGCTCGACGGCCGCGTGGTGGGCGAGGTCTCCCTCGTCTTCCGCAGCCCCACCGTGGCCGAGCTGTCGTGGGTGGTGCACCCCGACGTAGCCGGCCGGGGGGTACGCGACCGAGGCGACCACCGCGTTGCTCGACCTCGGCTTCGGCCACTACGCCTGCCACCGGATCTTCGCCGAGCTCGATACCCGCAACACCGCGTCGATGCGCCTGTGCGAACGGCTCGGGATGCGTCGGAGTCGCCACCGGCACGTTGACTTCTGGTCCAAGGGCGAGTGGACCGATACCTACGAGTACGCCCTGCTCGCCTCGGAGTGGGAGTCGCGGAAACACTAGAGTCGCCCGCATGACGACCCAGCACGGCGCCGACAGCGAGGTCGGCCGGCTCCGGACCGTGATGCTGCACCGGCCCGGCGCCGAGCTGAAGCGGCTGACCCCGCGCAACAACGACAAGCTGCTCTTCGACGGCATCCCGTGGGTGAGCCGGGCCCAGGACGAGCACGACGCGTTCGCCGAGGCGCTGCGCGACCGCGACGTCGAGGTGCTCTACCTGACCGACCTGCTCGACCGAGACCCTCGCGCAGGAGCGAGGCCCGCGACCACGCGATCACCGACGGCGCTCGACCGGCCTCCACCTCGGCGACACGATGCGCGACCTACCTCGCCGGCGCCTGCACGACGCTTCGCCCGAGGAGCTCGCGGCGTACCTCACCGCGGGCCTCCGCAACGACGAGGTGCGCGGCGGCTTCGGCCTGGTGACCAGCCTGCTGGCCAGCGACGACTTCCTGATCGACCCGCTGCCCAACCTGCTGTTCACCCGCGACTCGAGCGTGTGGATCCGCGACCGGGTCGCGATCACCTCGCTGGCGATGCCGGCCCGCGCGCGCGAGACCCAGCTGACCGAGCTGATCTACACCGAGCACCCGCGCTTCGCCGGCACCCGCAAGATCCACGGCTGGCACCACGAGCACGTCGAGGGCGGCGACGTGCTGCTGCTCGCGCCGGGCGTGATCGCCGTCGGCGTCGGCGAGCGTACGACGCCCGCCGGCGTCGAGCGGCTGGCCCGCCAGGTCTTCCACGCCGACCTCGCGCACACCGTGCTCGCCGTCCCGATCGCCCAGGAGCGGGCCACGATGCACCTCGACACCGTGTGCACGATGGTCGACGTCGACAAGATCGTGATGTACCCCAACGTCGCCGACTCGCCTCACGGCGTACGCCGTCACGGTCGCCGACCCGGACGAGGACGAGCACCCTCTGCTCGACGTCGCCGACGCCGAGCCGTTCCTGGTGGCCGCGGCCAAGGCGATGGAGATCGACACCCTCCACCAGATCGACACCGGCCTCGACCCGGTCACCGCCGAGCGCGAGCAGTGGGACGACGGCAACAACACCCTGGCCGTCGCGCCCGCGGGTGGCGGTCGCCTACGAGCGCAACGTCGAGACCAACGACCGGCTCGAGGAGGCCGGCATCGAGGTGATCCGCGATCGCCGGCTCCGAGCTGGGCTCGGGCCGCGGCGGGCCGCGCTGCATGAGCTGCCCGATCGCCCGCGCCCGCTCGCCGAGGGCTGAGCCGGTGCGGCCCGTCCTCTGGCTGTACGGCGCGGACGCGTGGAAGTCCACCGTGGCTGGGAGATCTACAGCGCCTGATGAGCGTAACCCGGCCGTTGCTGACGGGGGAGACAACATCGACTCGGGCAGGCCCAAATGTACGGCGTGGCTGCGCACCCGTGCGGAACAGAACCACGCCCGCCAGCTCTGTCCGACCGATCTCGGTCGACCCCCTGGGCGCCATGGCCATGCGGCGCGCTGCTGGTGTTCTGCGCCGCGCGCCGGGGGATACAACAACGACCGGGCGATGAAAACCTACATCGCCTGACCCGCGCGCACAACTACCCCGTGTCGGTCTCACCCGGTAGTCGGGTCAGCGGATGGTCACCTGCCGGTTGGCCAGACCGGTGCGGGCCGAGCGCTCCTCCGAGGTGAGGTCGGAGTCGTCGGCCAGCGCCTCGGCGAGGTCGGCGGCGAACCGGCGGCCGGCTCCTCGAGGGCCTCGGCGCCGGTGCCGACGGGCAGGTCCCACACCGGGGTCAGCAGGCCGTGGGCGCGGAACATGCCGACCAAGCGGGAGCCCTCGGCACCAGACGTCCTCGCCCGGCGGCGTGCAGCCGGGCGAGGGCGTCGAGCAGGCGGTCCTCGGGCTCGGGCATCACCCAGCGCAGGTGCTCCTTGGTGCCGACGTCGGTCCAGTACGCCGCGTCGACGACGGTCAGCCGGTCGGTGGGGTGCCGGCGTCGTTGGCCTGCTCGAGCGCGGCGGCCATCGGCTCGGCGTCCGTCCACGTCGGCGACCCAGAAGTCGAAGCCCGTCGTGCACGGTGATCGTCGAGCGGCTCGGCCGCGACCAGGTCCTGCAGCCGCGGCCCCTCCCCGGGGGCGTCGGTGAGGCCGACCATGCCCGGGCTCGGCGTCGAGCGCCGCCGCAGCACCGCGCCGAGGTCGCGGGTCGGGTCGCCGAAGTCGTGCTGGACCTGCAGGCCGAGCCAGATCTCGCCGTTCTCGCGCACCATCGCCGGCGCCGCCATCGGCAGCAGCGAGCACAGCTGCACCTCGCGGTCGCTGTCCCCGCAGCGGCAGCGGCGCGGTGGCGGCCGGCACGAGCTCGCGCAGCGCGACGAGGTCGCACTCGGACGGCAGGCCCTCGAACGGCGCGGCCGACGAACGCCGCGGCGGCGCCGTCGGCGGCGCCGTGGCAGGCCTTGTAGCGGCGGCCGGACCCGCACGGGCACGGCTGGCGCGGGCCGACCTCGCCCTCGGCTGGCCCGCGGCGGCTGGTCTCGGGTCTTGGTGCGTGAGCTCTTTCCCATGCGCCGCGAGGTTATCCGACCGAGCCGCTCCAGCAGGTACGCCGGGCGGTCGGTGATGACCGCCTTCGACCCCCAGGTCGAGGCACAGCTCGAGCTCGGCCGTCGGTGTTGACGGTCCAGACGTGGATGTCGCGGCCGGTGCGCGCCAGCCTGCCGGCCGAAGGTCGGGGTGCTCGGTCAGCTCCTCGATGCCGGGCCCGAGGATCCAGCCCGGCTCCGACCACCGGCTGAGCATCGGCCAGTGGCGCGCCTTCTCGATCAGCATCACCACCGGCAGGTCCGGGCGCGAGCCGCTGCACCCGCTGCAGTGCGGTGTACGAGAAGCTCATCACCCGGACCGGGCTGTCGCCGCCGGTGCCACCCGAAGTGGCGTAGCAGCTCGACCAGCCGCCGCTCGACCAGCCCGCCGTACCGGGTCGGGTGCTTGGTCTCGATCGCGAGCTCCACCCGCCGGTCGCAGTCGGCCACGGTCTCGAGCAGCTTGCGCAGCGTGAGCACCCGGCCCAGCTCGTCGTCGCGGTCGGGCGCCTCGTCGTCGAGGTCGGCCCACGGGTTCTTCCACGAGGCGAAGTCGAGCTGGTCGAGCTCGGCGAGCTCCATCGTCGGAGACCAGGCCGCGGGTGGTGCGCCGTACGACGCAGGTCGCGGTCGTGGAAGCAGACCAGGTGGCCGTCGGCGGTCAGCCGGACGTCGCACTCGAGCCCGTCGGCGCCGGCGTCGAGCGCCTCGAGGTAGGCGCCGAGCGTGTGCTCGGCGCGGTCGTCGCTGGCGCCCCGGTGGGCGACGACCTGCGGCCTCATCCCGCATGACGGCATTGGGGCCGTGCCGGAGCACCTCACGCGCGGGACGCTGCTCGACGAGTCCGACGAGGTTGCCCTCGGAGTCGCGGACGAAGGCCTGCCACTCGTCGGTGCCGGCCGGGCCGAGGGTGTCGTCCTCGTGGCCGAAGATGAGGTGGGGCTCGCTCTCGACGGCGACCCCGGCCGCGCGCAGCCGCGCCACGGTCGCCTCGATGTCGTCGACGCCCAGGTAGTGGAGCGCGGACGGCGCGCCGACGTCGAGCAGCAGCCGGACCCCGCCGAGGTCGAAGAACACCAGGCCCGGCGGGTCGTACGTCGCCGACGGCGCGGCTCCCAGCAGGTCGGCGTAGAACGCGGACGCCCGCGACAGGTCCTCGGCGCGCTGCGCGATCTGGACGAGCCTCATGACATAGCTCCTGATCTGGTTAGCATCCCTAACTGTTAGGGATGCTATACATGTTCCTGTGCCCGGTCGCAAGAGCTCCCTGCAGGACGACCGCGCGCGACCTGAACTCGGCGGCGATCCACCTGCTGCGCGGGATGCGCGCCGCCGACCGCGCCTCCGGGCCTGACCCCGGCGAGGCTGTCCGCCCTGTCGTGCTGGTGTTCGGCGGCCCGTGCACCCTCGGCGAGCGGGCCACGACCGAGGATGTCGCCGCGCCGACCATGAGCCGGATCGTCGACGGCATGGTGGGGCTTCGGCCTGGCTGCCCGCGAGGAGCACCCGGAGAGTGCCCGCAAGGTGCTGTCTCGGCGACCGAGCCCGGTCTCCAGCTCATGCAGAAGGCCGCAGCTGCGGATCGACGTGATCGTCGCTGCCCTGCGCTCGTTGCCCACCGAGGAGCGGCGAGATCGACTTCGTCCGACGCGTCGACCTCGCTGCGCGAGCTCTCGGCGCGGGTGCCGCCGATCGCGCGCGACGCATCTCGCGTCCTGGCGTACCTGAGGCGATAATCCGGTCGCTGGCCGGCCATCCCCGAGGATGGGGCCATGGCCAACGACATCGGCGCCGTGGACTGGCCCGCGCGGACCGCACGGCTCTCGATCGGCCGGCCTTCAGGACGGTACCTGGACGCCACGTGGACGTTCCGTCAACTGCCGGAGGTGGCGGAGTGGCTGACCCGGCTCCGACCGACCGCGGGACGGCTATGCCAGCAGTTCCTCGGCCCCGAACCGGCTCGCCAAGACCTTGGTGCTCGAGCGGGACGGCGAGGTGGTCGGCGACCTGATGTACTCGGTCGAGGACGCATGGGCGCAGACCGAGGTCGAGGAGCAGGCGAAGCGGACCCAGGCCGAGCTGGGCTGGGTGATCGCCCCCGCGCGCACCGGGCAGGGCTACGCCACCGAGGCCGCGTCAGCTGCTCCGGATCTCCTTCGAGGACCTCGGCCTGCGGCGGGCGTTCGCGCAGTGCTTCGCCGACAATGTGGCGTCGTACCGGCTGATGGAGCGGCTCGGGATGCGCCGGGAGGAACGCGCCGTGGCCGAGTCGCTGCACCGGACTCGTGGGTGGGAATTGACAGCCTGCGTTACGCCATCCTCGAGGACGAGTGGCGAGCTCGTTGTACCGAGGAGGTCTGATGCCGCAGGACCTGAGCGCCGTCGACTGGCCGGTCGCGCACCGAGCGGCTGGCCATCCGCCCGAGCGTGCCCGAGGACGCAGACCCGATGGTCTTCATCCGCCGCCGGCCGGAGGTCGCCGAGTGGCTCCGAGCCCGCCGGCCGACCCGGCCGAGTGGGCGGAGAAGTTCGCCGAGCCCGACCGGCTCGCGGTGACCCTGGCCCTCGAGCTCGACGGCGAGATCATCGGCGACCTGTACCTGCAACATGAAGGACGCCTGGGCGCAGGCGGAGGTCGAGGAGCAGGCGAAGGCACCCAGGCCGAGATCGGCTGGGTCGTCGCACCCCAGCACGCCGGGCGCGGCTACGCACCGAGGCCGCCGCCGAGCTGCTCCGGATCTGCTTCGAGGACCTCGGGCTGCGGCGGGTGGTCGCGCTCTGCTTCGCGGACAACCTGGCGTCCTGGCGGATGATGGAGAAGCTCGGGATGCGCCGCGAGGAGTACGCCGTCCGCGAGTCGCTGCACCGGACCCGCGGCTGGCTCGACGGCATGACCTACGCGGTCCTGGCCGACGAGTGGCGGGCCGGACGGCCGGGCGCGGGCTGATGCCGCAGGACCTGGGCGCCTCGATGGCCGGTGCGACCGAGCGCCTTCGATCCGGCCGTGCCTGCCCGACGACCTCGAGGCCACGTGGGAGTTCCGCGGGAAACCCGGCGTGGGCGAAGTGGCTCGGCCAGGCCCACGACGACCGGGCGGAGTACGAGCAGCGCTTCAACGACCCGGAACGGATGGCCAAGGTCTTGGTCGTGGAGCGTGATGGCCAGGTCGTCGGCGACCAGATGCTCCTGATCGGGGACGCGTGGGGCCAGGCCGAGGTCGCCGAGCAGGCGAAGGCCACGCAGGCGGAGATCGGCTGGATCATCGACCCGGACCACGCCGGCCAGGGCTACGCCACCGAAGGGGCCGCTCCGCCCTGCTGCAGATCTGCTTCGAAGCCTCCGCCTGCGCCGCGTCATCGCGTCTCCTTCGCCGACAACGTCCCCTCGTGGAAGCTCATGGAGCGGCTGGGCATGCGCCGCGAGCAGTACGGCGTACGCGACTCGTTGCACCGTCGCGCGGATGGGTCGACTCGGTCACCTACGCCCTGCTCGCCGATGAGTGGCGCGCCCGGCAGCCCGACCGGGCGGCCGGTGACCAACGGCCCTCGACTCGACCACGGGAAATGCTTGCGACTTCCCACAGCCGGAGTTTCCGTGGCCAGGTGCGCATATTCTCTGGTTAACCAGGGAATTGCGCACGCCCTACTCCACCCCACTCATCCGGTCGTCATCCCGGCGGGAGAGCACCAACCGGGCGGCGGTGCACGGCTCGTCGTACGGATTGCTCAACCGGTGCGGGGTCATCGAGTCGAAGTGGATGGAGTCACCGGGGCCGAGCGAGTAGGTCTCGAACCCGACCTGGACGTCGAGCCGACCGTGGAGGAGGTGGCCGTACTCGCGGCCGCCGTGGCGCATCATCTGCTCGGGCGCGCAGGACGACGAGCCGGGCGCGTACTCCACGTGCAGGAAGTCGACGTACGGGTCGTGGTCGGCCGTGAGCCGCTCCCAGACGACGCCGGACATCTCCACCCGCTTGCGGCCGTCCGCCGTGCTGCAGAGGACGTCGACCGGCGGCCAGCCGCCCGGGGACGCACCGTCGGCCGGGGATGCGTCGACCACCACCAGGCCGGACCTCGCCCGGCGGCTCGCCGATCAGGTCGTCGAGCGTGGTGCCCAAGACCGAGACCACGGCGTACAGCGTGCCGACGGACGGGTTGGCCTTGCCCAGCTCGATCTGGCTGACGAAGCTCGGCGACACGTTCACCCGGCGGGCCAGCTCGCGGAGCGACAGCCCGCGAGCCTCGCGGGCCGCCCGGATCGCCTGCCCGAGCTGCACCGGCGTGGTCCCCGTCGCGCTGGTGGCCATGGGGCACCTCGCTCTCGTGTGCGATGGGACTTTACACACTCTCCACCCAGATCCACGCTCAGTGGAAACCGCTCCAGACCGGCTGTGAAGTCATGCTTGACACGTCATGGCGGCAGGCATTGACTCGGAGGGTTCCGAGAAAGCCGGTGATCAGATGGGGATCCGCACCTACGGGCCCAACGCCGTGGACTGGGAGCAGCGCGTCGACCTCGACCGCCTGCGCACCGAGCGGCTGGCCCGGATCAAGGCGCACCTGGAGGCGTCCGACCTCGGCAGCCTGCTCACCTTCGACTTCTCCAACATCCGCTACCTCACCGCCACCCACATCGGCACCTGGGCGATGGACAAGCTGATCCGGTTCGCGGTGCTGCCGCGCGGCGGCGAGCCCGTCCTCTGGGACTTCGGCTCGGCCGCGAAGCACCACCAGCTGTTCAACCCGTGGCTCGACGGCACCGAGCGCGCCCGCGCCGGCATCTCCACCCTGCGCGGCGCCTTCCACCCGGAGCCGGGCATCGCCGAGGAGGTCGCCCGCAAGGTCGCGACCGTGCTCCGCGAGCACGGCCTCGAGAACGAGCCGCTCGGCGTCGACCTGGTCGAGATGCCGATCCTCGCGGCGCTCAAGGCCGAGGGCATCGACGTCGTCGACGGCCAGCAGGTGTTCCTCGAGGCACGCCGGATCAAGACCCCGGACGAGATCAGCCTGCTCACCCAGGCCTGCTCGATGGTCGACGCGGCGTACGACGAGCTCTACTCGTTCCTGCGGCCGGGCGTCCGCGAGAACGAGTGCGTCGGCCTGGTCAGCAAGGTGCTCTACGACCTCGGCAGCGAGTACGTCGAGGGCGTGAACGCGATCTCCGGCGAACGCTGCTCCCCGCACCCGCACGTCTACAGCGACCGGATCGTTCGGCCCGGTGACCCGGCGTTCTTCGACATCCTGCACAGCCACCTCGGCTACCGCACCTGCTACTACCGCTGCTTCGCCGTCGGCTCGGCGTCGCCGGCGATGCGCGACGCCTACACCCGCTGCCGCGAGTACATGGACGCCGCGATCGCGATCGTGAAGCCCGGCACCACCACCGCCGACGTGGTGCGGCTCTGGCCGACCGCCCAGGAGTTCGGGTTCCCGGACGAGGAGGCGGCGTTCGCCCTGCAGTACGGCCACGGTGTCGGCCTGTCGATCTGGGAGAAGCCGATCTTCAGCCGGCTGGTCTCGCTCGACCACCCCGAGGTGCTCGAGGAGGGCATGGTCTTCGCGCTGGAGACCTACTGGCCCGCCGGCGACGGCTGGTCGGCCGCGCGGATCGAGGAAGAGGTCGTCGTCACCGCCGACGGGTGCGAGGTGATCACCAAGTTCCCCGCCGAGGACCTCCTGGTCGCGGGCCAGCGCTACTGGACCGTCGACGGGTCGCTGCCCACGGTGCGCGACTCGCAGTCGCACCTGAACACCGCGAAGGGCAGGGGCGAGTGACCGGAGGCGTCGCAACGTCGTAGCAAACCGACCGTCCGGACCGTCCGGTCGATCAGAAAGGGGTCAGCACCATGGGAAAGATCCTCCTCAAGGGCGGCACAGTCCTGTCGGTCGACCCGGACATCGGGGACCGGAGCACCTGCGACGTCCTGATCGAGGACGACAAGATCTCCGCCGTCGACGCGAACATCGAAGCCGACGCGGAGGTCGTCGACTGCACCGGGAAGATCGTGATCCCCGGCTTCGTCGACACCCACCGGCACACGTGGGAGACGGCGATCCGCAACAGCGCGCCGAACGCCACGCTGGACGACTACTTCGTGGAGATCCTCGACACCTTCGCGCCGCTCTACCGGCCCGAGGACGTCTACTCCAGCAACCTGGCCGGGACGCTGGAGTGCCTCAACGCCGGCATCACGACGCTCGTCGACTGGTCGCACATCAACAACACACCGGACCACGCGGACGCCGCGATTCAGGGGCTGAAGGAGACCGGGATCCGCGCGCAGTACGCCTACGGCAGCGCGAACACGTCGCTGGAGAAGTACTGGTTCTTCAGCGCCGAGGTCATCCCAGGTGACGACGTACGCCGGGTGCGCTCGACGCACATCCCCGGTGACGACGGGCTGATCACGATGGGCCTGGCCACGCGTGGACCCGGGTTCACCCAGGACCAGGTGGTGACCGCGGAGTGGGAGCTGGCCCGCGAGCTCGGCATCCCGCTCACCGTGCACGTCGGCATGGGCCGGATGGCCGGTCGGTTCGGCATGGTCGAGCAGCTCGACCGGCTCGGCCTGCTCGGGCCGGACACGACGTACGTCCACTGCTGCTACTTCAGCGACCACGAGTGGCAGCGGGTCGCGGACACCGGCGGCACGATCTCGATCGCCGCGCAGGTGGAGACGCAGATGGGCCACGGCTGGCCCCCGGTCAACAAGGCGCGGAAGTTCGGGATGCGGCCCAGCCTGTCGATCGACGTCGTGACCACGGTGCCGGGTGACATGTTCACCCAGATCCGGGCGGCGTTCGGCGCCGAGCGGGCGCGGGTGAACGCGGTCTGCTGGGACCTCGACATCCCGATCCCCGACGACATGCTCACCGCCAAGGACATGCTGAAGATGGCCACCCTGGACGGCGCTCACGTCGCCGGCGTCGAGGACCGGACCGGCTCGCTCACGCCGGGCAAGCAGGCCGACGTCGTCGTCATCGACGCCCGCGCAATCAACGTCGGCCCGATCCACGACCCGGCCGCCGCGGTCACCCTGTGCGCGGACGTGTCGAACGTCGAGCACGTGATCGTCGCGGGCAGCTTCGTCAAGCGGGACTTCAAGCTGCTTGCCGACGTGCCCCGGGCGATGGGCCTGGTCGAGGACTCCCGCGACCACCTCGTGGCGGCAGCGGCCAAGGCCGCCTCCGAGAAGCAGGCATGAGGGACCGATGACCGATCACCTCGTGGCTCGGGCCGCCGACCTTGCCTGGGCGCCGCCGGCCGGTCCACTGTCCGGCTCGCCCGGGCTGGACGGCTGGTCCGTCGTCGACGCCACCACGGCGTCGGTGCACACCGGCTTCGGCCTGAGCCGGCTGGCGCCCGGCGGCGGCGTACCAGCTCACGTGCACTCGTACGAGGAGAGCCTGTTCGTGCTCGCCGGGCAGGTCGTGGTGCAGACGCCGGGCGAGGCGGCGCGGCTCGGCCCCGGCGACTACGGGTTGATCCCGGTCGGGGTCCCGCACTCCCTGCGCAACGACGGCGATGCCGAGGCGCGGTTCGCCCGGATGTCGGCGCCGTTGCCCCGTCCCGCGCACGACCTCGACACCCAGCTGGTCCCGGAGCTGCCGGAGACCGCGCCGGTGCCGGCCGACGTCCGTGACCCGCGGACCCGGCGCTACGGCCACATCGCCCCGGAGAACATGGATCCCGCGATGCAGACGCAAGACAAGCTGGCGGTGTCGGCGAGCATGCGCAGCGCGCTGCTCGTCTACAGCGGGATCAGCGTGAAGATGATGGTCGACTCCGACCTCGGGGCTGTGTTGTCGACCATGTTCATGGTGCAGTACGAGCCGAACGGCCTGGCGGGCGCGCACGACCACCCGTTCGAGGAGACCTACCTGATCCTCGAAGGTGCGGTGGAGGCGACGTTGGACGGGTCGTCGTACGTGCTCGAACCCGGTGACGTCGCCTGGGCCGGGTGCGGCGCGGTGCACAGCTTCCGCAACGTCGGCGACGGCCCGGTGCGCTGGCTGGAGACCCAGGCGCCACAGCCGCCCGGCCGGCACTCGTACCGGTTCGCCCGCGACTGGGACTACCTACGACAGCAGCTCGGAGGAGATGCGTGATGAGGACCGTGGTGATCGGTGGGACGTCCGGGATCGGGCTCGAGGTCGCGCGCACCCGCGCGGCGCGGGGCGACGAGGTGGTGCTGACCGGTCGCGACCGGGAGCGTTCGGCCGAGGTTGCGAAGTCGGTCGAGGGTGACGTCGCCGGCCTGGCCGTCGACCTCAACGACACGCACGGCCTGGCCGACGCACTCGCCGGTGTCGGAACGGTCGACCGGCTGGTGGTCGCCGCCATCGAGCGCGACCAGAACTCCATCGCCGACTACGACGTGGACCGGGCGACCAAGCTGGCCGTGCTCAAGCTGGTCGGGTACGCCGAGGTGATCCACACGCTGTTGCCGCGGATGAACGACGACTCGTCCGTGGTGCTCTTCGGCGGCCGCGCCAAGGACCGGCCCTACCCCGGGTCGATCACCGTGTCGACGGTCAACGGTGGCATCGTCGGCCTGGTCACCGCGCTGGCCCTGGAAATGGCCCCGATCCGGGTCAACGCGCTGCATCCGGGGATCGTCGGCGACAGCCCGTTCTGGTCGGGCAAGCCCGAGGGTGTGCTGGACGGCTACGTCTCGCGTACGCCGACCCGCCGGCTCGCGTCGATGGACGACATAGTCGACGGCGTGAACTTCCTGCTCGAGAACCGCGGCGTCAACGCCACCAACCTCTACATCGACGGCGGCTGGCTCGTGACCTAAGCGACCGCGGATCCGGATAGTCCGAGACGTTTGGGTTGGGTTCTCACGCGCAAGCCAACCCAAACGTCTCGGACTATCGCGTTTCGGCCGGGGAGAGGTTACTCGACGATGGGTTCCCAGATGAGCTCAGCGACGTCGATCACCAGGTCGGGGCTCTCCTGGTCCGGATCATCGGACGACCGCACCTCGCCCACGCACGCGCACACGACGTCGTTGAGACGGCGGTAGCGATCGCTGTCGGTGAGGTGGAAGGCGGAGCCAACGATCTGCCGACGTCCCTCCGGGTGGGCGCGCCCGTAGCCGTGGAACTCCACCATGATGGTGGCGCCGTCGTCGGTCTCGATGACCGCGCGGAGCTCGGGACGGAACGGCCCTTCGGGGGTACGCCGTTGCGGAAAGTTCGCGCCCCGGAAGCGGCCGGAGATGGAACCCTCACAGCGCCCCTCGGCCAGGTACAAGTGTTGTTCCCACCCGCCCTCGAGCCCGACCGCCCAGCCCTCCGGATAGGTGAATCGAACCCTGTACAACGGCTCCAACCGCAACGCCGTACTCCTCCCAGGGGACCGTTTCGGTGAGGATCTCCCGATAGTCCACGACGATTGTGTCGCGGGGACAAGCGGATCGCGACAGGATCGTCGTGGACTATCGGGTTGCGGCCAGGCGGGTGGCGAGCGACGTGAGGTCCTCGACGACTGATCATCGCGCCGGCCTCGGTGAGCTCGGCGGCGGGGTGGGTGGTGGAGATGCCGACCACTTCACCGACTCCGGCGGCGACGGCCGCGCGGACGCCGGCCGGTGAGTCCTCGACCGCCAGCGCAGCCGCGGGGTCGACGCCGAGCCGTTCGCAGGCGAGTCGGTAGCCGGTGGGGTCCGGCTTGCCGTCGACCACGTCGTCCGCGGTGACGACCAGGTCGATCCGTTCCCGGGAGTCCAGCGGTCCGTCGATGGCCTGATGGGTCCAGGCGGGGCCGGCGGAGGTGACGACGGCGACGGGTACGCCGAGTCGGTGGGCCGCCTCGATGAGCGCCGTCGCGCCGGCCACCGGGTCCGGGGAGCCGCTGACGTCCACGAGGGCGGTCACCTCGGCGGCGAGTGCCTCGAGATCGTGCCCGGCCCAGGGGCCGGGCTCGGTCGCGAAGACGTCCTCCGCCCGCCTGCCGGTGAACAGCGAGAGGTCCGGCGAGTCCCAGCCTCGCGCCTCGAAGAACGCGCGGTACGCCGCCCGGTGCACCGGCTCGGAGTCGACGAGCGTGCCGTCCAGGTCGAGCAGCAGGGCCGCCGGCGTCACGGGATGACGGTGAACAGCAGGTCACCCGTCGCCGCGACCGAGCCCGCTGCCGGCGCAGGGACGGAACCCTTCGGGCGGTCCATCGCCACGACCGGCACGATCGTGGAGATGTCGTCGCCCGAGATGGTGGCCGGGTCCCAGCGCACCATCGGGTCACCGGCCGCGACGGTCGAGCCCTGCTCGACGAGGACCTCGAAGCCCTTGCCCTCCAGGCGCACGGTGTTGATGCCGAGGTGGACCAGGACGCCGACGCCGTCGGCGCCGAGCACGACGAACGCGTGCGGATGGACCTTGACCACCTTGCCGGCGATCGGCGACACCACTGTCGTCTCGCCCGGGTCGGGTTCGATGGCGACACCGGGTCCGACCATCTCGCCGGCGAAGACCGGGTCGGGGGTCTCCGACAGGGGAACCACCCGACCGGGGCAGGGCGCGAGAACGTCCGTCACATCAAGTCCTCGATGTCCTCGGCGAGGTTGTCCGCCTCCGGACCGACGACCACCTGGACGACGTTGCCGGACGCGACCACGCCGTGCGCGCCCGCGGCCTTGAGCGCCTTCTCGTCGACCTTCGACCCGTCCTGGACCTCGGTCCGGAGCCGGGTGATGCACGCCTCGATCTCGACGATGTTCTCGGCGCCGCCGAGGCCGGCGAGGATCTGCTCTGCCTTGCTGCTCATCTGCTGTTCTCCTTGATGGGGTGGGTTCACTGCCGGGGATCGGTGGTGGTGACCTTGTTCAGGCCGCGGGGGTTGTCCGGGTCGAGGCCGAGGGCGCGGGCCAGGCCCTCGACGACGAGCTGGGCCGGGACGATCGCACCCAACGGGGCCAGTGTCTCCGGGAGGTCGGGACCGGCGACGTGCACCGCACAGGCAGCCGCGAAGCCCGCGTCTCCGCCGATGCCCGACCACGGTCGCACCGCGCGCGGCCAGGTCGGTGGCCAGCTCGGTCATCGGCTCGAGCATCGGACCGTCCGCGGCCGCCACGAGCACCGCGGTCATTCCCGCGGTCACGACCGAGATCGGGCCGTGCCGCAGGTCGGCGTACGAGTAGCCGCGCACCGGACGCAGGCAGGTCTCCTCCAGCTTGAGCGCGGTCTCCAGCGCGGTGCCGAGCATCAGCCCGCGGCCCGACACGACGGCGTACGACGCGTCCCGCAGGGTCGAGACCGCCTGGTCGACGCCCGCTGGGTCCGCGAGGACCCGCGCGACCTCGTCGGGGACCCGGTCCAGCTCGGCGTCGAGCGCACTCGGGTCCGGGGCCAGCGCGGTGCCGAGGGTGGCCATCGCGACCAGCTGGGTCAGGTAGGTCTTGGTCGCGGGGACCGCGAGCTCCGGACCGGCCTGGGTGACCAGGGCCAGGTCGGCGGCAGCCGACGAGGGCCGAGTCCGCGACGTTGGCGACCGCGATCGTCGCCGCGCCGCACTCCCGCGCCCACGCCTGCGTGGCCACGATCTCCTCGGTCGCACCGGACTGCGACACGCTCACGACCACAGCGTCCGACAGGTCCAGCCTGCTGCGGTAGTGGGTGGCGACGCTCGGCGACACCAGTCCGCCCAGGACGCCCGCATGCGTCTCGAGCAGGTAGCGGCCGTAGATCGCGGCGTTGTCGCTCGACCCGCGGGCCGCGAACAGCACCCGCCGGCGGCCGGCCGCCAGCGCGCGAACCTCCTCCCGCAGGGGGAGCAGCGCGTCCAGGGTGGCGCGGGCGGCGGCCGGCTGCTCGGCGACCTCCCGGGCCATCTGCGTGGGCGTCGATGTCTTCAACTCGGCTCCTCGGAGTGCTTGACAAGTGTGGGGCATACCACTCAAGATTCACTGGTACGTACCAGAACGTACCAGTCGATACGAACACTTGTCGAGAGGTTCTTCGTGGCCCAGATCGTCGGTGGCGGCCCCCGTCCCAAGCACGTCCAGCTGCGCGACGCGCTGGCCGAGCTGGCGACCACGGAGCTGGCCCCGGACACCGCGATCCCGTCCGAGCGCGAGCTGATGACGACGTACGACGTGTCCCGGGCGACGGTGCGCAAGGCCATCGACGGCCTGGTCGCCGACGGCCTGCTGCAGCGGATCCACGGCCGCGGCACCTTCGTCGCCCGGCCGCGGCTGGAGAGCCGGCTGCACCTCGCGTCCTTCAGCCAGGACATGCGCCGGCGCGGGCTCACCCCGTCGACCCGGCTGCTCAACGTCGAGCTGGACCGGCCGCCGGCCGAGGTCGCCGCGGCGCTGGAGCTCGGCGCCGACGCCCAGGCCTGGAAGCTGGACCGGGTCCGGCTCGCCGACGACCAGCCGATCGCGCTCGAGAACGGCTGGTACCCCAAGGCACTCCTGCCCGGGCTGGACCGGCACGACCTCGGCGGCTCGCTCTACGAGCTGTTCTCCGGACGTCTTCGACCTCACCATCGACAGCGCGGAGCAGACGCTGTGGGGCGAGGCCGCGGACGGCGTCGTCGCCTCGCGCCTCGACGCACCGGTCAACACCCCGCTCCTGGTCTTCCGCCGCGTGTCGAAGGCCGCCGGTCGACCGCTCGAGTACGTCGTGTCCCGCTACCGCGGCGACCGCTACCAGATCCACATGTCCTTGGGCCGTGACGACATCGGCCCTAGCTCCACCACCGAAGGGAACCAGCAGTGAGCACAGCAGACGCGTCCTCGGGCGCCACCACCGAGCGCAAGAGGTTCAACCTCGCGCCGCTCCAGAAGTTCGGCCGGAGCCTGATGCTCCCGATCGCTGCGCTTCCGGTCGCAGCCCTGCTGCTGCGCCTGGGACAGCCGGACCTCCTGGGTGCCGACGGGCTCGGGCTGGGACCGCGTGGCAGCCGATCATCGGCGCCGCCGGCAACGCGCTCTTCGCCAACCTGGCGCTGCTGTTCGCCGTCGGCGTCGCCATCGGCATGGCGAAGAAGGCGGACGGCTCGACCGCACTCGCCGCGGTCGTCGGCTACCTCGTCTTCAAGGCCGTGGGCGACGCGATGTCGCCGTTCGTCCTCGACCCGCCGGCCGAAGGCGAGGACGCAGGAGCTGATCAACTACGGCGTCCTCGGCGGCATCGTGATGGGCCTCCTGACGGCGTACCTGTGGCAGCGCTACCACCGGATCAAGCTCCCGCCCTACCTCGCCTTCTTCGGCGGCCGCCGGTTCGTCCCGATCATCACCTCCTTCGCGGCCATCGCCGCGTCGGTGCTGATGGGCCTGGTCTACCCGGCGTTCAACACCGGCCTGACCAACCTCGGCGAATGGGTCACCAACAACGACGTCACCGGCGGCTTCGTCTACGGCACCCTCAACCGGCTGCTGATCCCGCTCGGCCTGCACCACATCCTGAACTCCGGCCGTGGTTCGTCTTCGGCTCCTACGACGGCGCCGCCGGTGTGGTGCACGGCGACATCCCGCGCTTCCTGGCGGGCGACCCGACCGCGGGCGCCTTCATGACCGGCTTCTTCCCGATCATGATGTTCGCGCTGCCGGCCGCCGCCCTGGCGATCTGGCACGAGGCGAAGCTGAAGCACAAGAAGGCCGTCGGCGGCATCATGCTCTCCGCCGCGCTGTGCTCGTTCCTGACCGGCGTGACCGAGCCGCTCGAGTTCGCGTTCATGTTCGTGGCCTGGCCGCTGTACGTCATCCACGCCGTACTCACCGGCACCTCGCTGGCCCTGGTGAACGCGCTCGGCATCAAGGACGGGTTCGGCGTTCTCCGCGGGACTGTTCGACTACGTGCTGAACTACAACATCGCGACCAAGCCACTGTGGCTGATCGTGATCGGCGCTCGGGTACGCCGTCCTCTACTACTTCCTGTTCCGGTTCGTGATCCGGAAGTGGAACCTGCGGACCCCGGGCCGCGAGGACGACGACGCCGAGCTCAGCGTCGAGGCGGACACGAGCGTCTGACTGCTGATCTCAGCAGGTCGAGTGGTCACCCCGGCGCGGGTCTTCGCGCCGGGGTGGGTGCTCGTCGACGGGGACCGGATCGCCGACGTCGGCGCCGGTGCGCCGCCCCGGCCCGCCGGACGTGGAGCTGCCGGCGGCCACCGTGGTCCCCGGGTTCGTCGACGCGCACGCGCACGGCGGCGGCGGGGCGTCGTTCGACGGCGGTTCGCCCGAGGACGGCCGCCGCGCGTGGTCCGGGCGCACCTCGCCCACGGCACCACGTCGATGACCGCGAGCCTGGTCACCGACCGCGTCGAGGGCCTGGCCGTGTCGGTGCGGAACCTGGCCGACGTGGCCGACGACGGGGTGATCACCGGCATCCACCTCGAGGGCCCGTGGCTCAGCCCGATGCATGCCGGCGCGCACGACCCGGCGCTGCTCACCGACCCCAAGCCGGCGCAGGTCGAGGCGCTGCTCGAGGCCGGGCGCGGCCACCTCCGCATGGTCACCCTCGCTCCCGAGCTGCCCGGCGGGCTGGACGCGATCCGGCGGCTCCATCGCCGCCGGCGTGGTCGCCGGCGATCGGGCACACCGACGCGACGTACGACCTCGCGCGTGGCGGCGCTCGACGCCGGCGCGTCCGTCGGGCACCCACCTGTTCAACGCGATGCGCGGCCTGCACCACCGCGAGCCGGGCCCGGTCGCGGCGCTCCTCGAGCACCCCGACGCGTACGTCGAGCTGATCGCCGACGGCGTCCACGTCCATCCCGCCGCGCTCCGGCTGGCCGCCGGCGACAAGCCGCACCTGACCGTCCTGGTCACCGACGCGATGGCCGCCGCGGCCGCGGCCGACGGCGACTACCAGCTGGGCCGGCTGACCGTGTCGGTCCGCGACGGTGTCGCCCGGCTCGCGGAGGGCGGCGCCATCGCCGGCTCGACCCTGACCATGGCCGCGGCCGTGAAGTACGCCGTCCAGGTGGTCGGCCTGCCGATCGCGGACGCGGTCCGGGCGGCCACCGCCTCGCCCGGCGACGATGCTCCGCCTGGACCGGGTCGGTGCCCTGCTGCCCGGCTTCCGCGCGGACCTGGTCGTCCTCGACGACGACCTCGACGTCCAGCGGGTGCTGCACCGCGGCCAGTGGGTGACCTGACCCGGACGGGTCTTTCCCTGCGTCGGCGCCAGGAGCATCGTGGTCTGAAGCGCAGGAAGGGGATGTCATGAGCGGGACGCTCGAGTTCGACGAGGACGCGGCGCGGCGGGTCGAGGCGGCGTACACGACACCCGACATCGTCGGCCAACGAGTGAGCGTCATGTCGACGCTGGCGCTTCAGCCGGGCGAGCACGTGCTCGACGTCGGGGTCGGCCCCGGCTTCCTGGCGGTCGAGATGGCCGAGGTGGTCGGAGCCGGCGGCCGGGTCTGCGGCATCGACGTCAGCGACGACATGCTGGCGGTCGCGGCCACGCGTCAGTGCGGGCCGGACGCCGCGGCGATCGAGCTCGCCAGGGTGGCGCCGAGGAGATCCCGTACGACGACGGGTCGTTCGACGTCGTCGTCACCACCCAGGTCCTCGAGTACGTCGCCGACGTACCGCGCGCGCTGGCCGAGATCCACCGGGTGCTGAAGCCCGGCGGGCGGGCGCTGATTCTCGACACCGACTGGGACTCGACTCGTCTGGCAGGCGCCCGACCGGGCGCTGATGACCCAGGTCCTCGCCGCGTGGGAGGAGCACCTGGTCGACCCGCACCTGCCCCGCACCCTCGGTCGGTCGCTGGCTGCCGCGGGCTTCGAGGCCGGCCCGCCCGACGGTGCTGCCGCTGCTGAACGTCGGGGACGCCGAGGAGAGCTTCAGCGGCGTCCTGCTCGGCCTGGTCGCCGCTTCGTGGTCGACCGCACATGGCCTCACCCGGGAGACCGTCGACGGATGGGTCGCGTCGATGCGCGCGCTCGAGGCCGACTGGTTCTTCAGCCTGAACCGGTACGTGTTCCTCGCGGCGCGCGTGTGAACAGCCGCCGAGCCCGATAGTCCACGACGAAGCTGTCGTGACATCGGCCCGCGGACAGCAGGAACGTCGTGGACTATCGAGGCGTTCGCTAGGTTGGACGCCGTGGGGGTCATCGAAACGGTCGGGCTGACGAAGCGGTACCCCCGCGTCACCGCGCTCGACCAGCTCGACGTGGCGGTCGGCGAGGGGGTCACCGGACTGGTCGGCGCGAACGGCGCCGGCAAGTCGACGCTGATCAAGATCCTGCTCGGGCTCACCCCCGCCACCAGCGGCACCGCCCACGTGCTCGGCCACGACGTCACCACCGACGGGCAGCACGATCCGCTCGCTCGTCGGCTACATGCCCGAGCACGACTGCCTGCCGGCCGACGTCTCCGCCAGCGACCTGGTCGTCCACATGGGCCAGATGTCCGGGCTGCCCTACCCGGCCGCCCGCGAGCGCGCCTCCGACGTGCTCCGCCACGTCGGCCTGGCCGAGGAGCGGTACCGCCCGATCGGCGGCTACTCCACCGGCATGAAGCAGCGGGCCAAGCTCGCGCAGGCGCTGGTGCACGACCCCCGGCTGGTGCTGCTGGACGAGCCGACCAACGGGCTCGACCCGTCCTCGCGCGACGACATGCTGGCGCTGGTACGCCGGATCGGCACCGAGTTCGGCATCGCGGTCCTGGTGACCTCACACCTGCTCGGCGAGCTGGAGCGGATCAGCGACCACGTCGTCGTCCTCGACAGCGGGAAGCTGCTCCAGTCCTCGGCGACCACGGACTTCATGCACGCCACCGGCAACCTCCTGGTCGAGGTGCAGGGCCGCTCCGACGCCGACCGCGTCCTCGGCCAGGCCCTGGTCGACGCGGGGCTGCGCGCCTCGCCGGTCGGGCAGATGGTCGAGGTCGAGGTCGTCGACGAGACCACGCCCGACGTGGTCCGCGACATCGTCGTCGACCTGGGTCTGGGCCTGGTCCGGATGCAGGAGCGGCACCACCGGATCGAGGACGTGTTCCGGGAAGGAGGTGCCGGCAGTGTCCAGCCCGTCTGAAGCCCCCGACGCAACCCCGGCTCCCACCGGCGTCATCCACGACATCGGCTACCGGCCGTACTCCGGACCGCGGCTGGGCGAACGTGCGGTCGCGTGGGCGTTCTTCGTCACCGGGCTGCGCAACTGCTTCGGCCTCGGTCGGTCCGGCCGCTCCAAGATCCTGCCGATGGGTCTGCTCGCCCTGATGCTGCTCCCCGCGCTGATCCTGGTCGGCGTCCTGGTGCAGGCGAAGAACCTCCTCGACCTCGACCGAGCACATCGTCCCGTACTCCATCTACCCGCTCACGACGCAGCTGCTGATCTCGGTCTTCGTCGCCGCCCAGGCCCCGGCGCTGATCTCGCGCGACCTCCGGTTCCGGACGATCACGCTCTACCTCGCCCGCCCCGCCCGCCGGACGACGTACGTGCTGGTGCGCCTGGCGTCGCTGACCGTCGGCGACGTTCATGCTGATCGCGGCACCGCTCCTCCTCCTGTACGTCGGTGGGCTGCTGGCCGACCTGCCGCTCGGCCGGGAGACCGAGCTGTTCCTCGGGGCGATCGTCGGGGCGCTGCGCTGCTCGCGGCCTGCCTGGCCACGCCTCGCGGCGCTGGTCTCCGCGCTGACGATCCGGCGCGGGCTGGCGGTGGCGGCGGTGATCGTGGTGCTGCTGGTCAGCTACACGGTGGTGTCGACGATCCAGGGGATCTCGTTCGAGACCGGCCACGAGACCGTCGGCCAGGTCGCCGGGATCTTCTCGCCGTACACCCTGGTCAACGGGGTGCAGGTGTTCCTGTTCGACTCGCCCGAGGCGCACGCCGACCCCGCCCGACAGCGACGCGATGGGCGTGTTCTACCTGGCTCGCCACCGCGGTCATCATCCTGGGCGCGGTCGGCGCGATGCTGCTCCGCTACCGCAAGGTCGCGGGGTGAGGGCGCGATGAGCACCCTGCAGCTCGACCACGTGTCGCGGTGGTACCGCAACGTCGTCGCGGTCAACGACGTCACCATGAACATCGGCCCCGGGGTCACCGGCCTGCTCGGGCCGAACGGTGCCGGCAAGACCACCCTGATCGCGATGATGTCCGGCTTCCTCGCGCCCTCGACCGGCACGGTCACCCTCGACGGGGAGCCGCTGTGGCGCAACGAGCAGGTCTACCGGAAGATCGGCCTGGTCCCGGAGCGTGAGGCGTTGTTCGACTACCTCACCGGTCGTCAGTTCGTCGTCGCCAACGCCGAGCTGCACGGCCTGCCGGACCCGGGGGCGGCCGCCCAGTCCTCGATCGCCCTGGTCGAGATGACGCGACGCGCAGGACCGCGTCATCTCGACGTACTCCAAGGGCATGCGGCAGCGGATCAAGATGGCGTCGTCCCTGGTCCACCAACCCGTCCGTGCTGCTGCTCGACGAGCCCTTCAACGGCATGGACCCGCGGCAGCGGATCCACCTGATGGACCTGCTGCGGAACATGGGCGCCGAGGGCCGCACCGTGCTGTTCAGCTCGCACATCCTGGAGGAGGTCGAGCAGGTGGCCCGCCAGATCGAGGTCGTCGTCTCCGGGCGGCACGCGGCCTCCGGCGACTTCGGCGCGATCCGCCGGCTGATGACCGACCGGCCCAACCGCTTCGTGCTCCGCACCGCCGACGACCGCAAGATGGCCTCGGTCCTCCTGGCCGACCCGTCGGTGCGTGGCGCCCGGCTGCGCTCCGAGGGCGGCATCGAGCTGGAGGCCTCCGACTTCGGCCGGTTCAGCGAGATCCTGCCCCGGCTGGCCCGCGAGCACGGCATCCGCCTGCACGAGGTCACCCCGACCGACGAGTCGCTCGAGAGCGTCTTCGCCTACCTGGTGTCGGCATGACGACGACCGCCGTCTCGCGCCGACCATCGTCCGGCTCGGGCTGCGCAGCGTCTTCGGCCGCCGCCGCGGCATCCTGCTCTTCATCCTGCCGCTGGTGCTGATCGGTCTGGCCGTGCTCGTGCGGGTGCTCGTGGGTGCGGACGACCTGCGCCGCCGAGCGCACCCTCGACCGGCTCGGCCTGGCGGTGATCGTCCCGCTGGTCGCGCTGCTGGCGACCACCGGTCTGCTGGCCCCGGAGATCGACGACGGATCGATCTCCTACCTGCTGGCCAAGCCGATCTCCCGCTACACGATCGTGATCAGCAAGCTCGCCGTCGCGACCTGCTGCGTGCTGCTCTTCGCCGCCGTTCCCGATGCTGCTGGCGGGCCTCGTCCTGCTGCTCGACGATCCGGCGTTCGCGTTCGGGTTCGCGCTCGGCTCGCTGGTCGGCGGGACGGCGTACTGCGCCGCTGTTCTCGCTGTTCTCGGTGATGACCCGGCACGCCGTGGTGGTCGGCCTGATCTACCTGCTGGTCTGGGAGGGGCTCCTCGGCGGCCTGCTCGACGGCGTCCGCTGGCTGAGCATCACCCGGTGGGCTCGGGCGATCGTCGAGCCGATCGCCGACGTGACCCTCGCCGGCGACCTGAGCACGGTGTACGCCGTCGTGGCCACCGTCGTCGTCATCGTGGGCGGCACCTGGCTGACCGGACGTCGGCTGCGCGCCTTCAACCTGACCGGCGACGAGTAGTGACCGAGGGCTCCGACCAGGCGCGAGACGAGTCGCCCACGGAGCACGACGACACCACCCGTACGACCCCGACGGCGAAACCGAAGCGACGACTGCCAGTGTGGCAGGAGACCGTGCTCCTGCTCGTCGTCGCCGCCGTCCTCGCCGTCGTCATCAAGTCGCTCTTCGTGCAGTCGTTCTACATCCCGTCGCCGTCGATGGAGCCCGGTCTGGTCAAGAACGACCGGATCGTCGTTGAGAAGTGGTCGTACTGGTTCGGCGGGTCTCCGCAACGCGGCGACGTCGTGGTGTTCGAGGACCCGGGTGACTGGCTGAACCCCGCGGAGGCCGCCGGGCCGACGAACCCGGTCACGAAGGCGATGGCGAAGGTCGGGCTCTACCCCGAGGGTGGCCACCTGGTGAAGCGGGTGATCGGCGTCGAGGGCGACGTGATCACCTGTTGCGACAAGGAGGGCCGGATCTCCGTCAACGGAACGCCACTCGACGAGACCGCCTACGCGCGCATGGGCAGCGGCGAGTGCTTCGGCCCGATGACCGGCAACTGCCACTGGTCCGCGGGCCCGGTCCCGAAGGACCACATCTTCGTGATGGGCGACAACCGCAGCAACTCGGCGGACTCGTCCTTCCACCTGTGCGGTGAGCACCGCGACGACTGCGATGCCGGGCGACGAGTACGTCTCGGTCGACCTCGTGGTGGGCAAGGTGTTCGTCGTGCTCTGGCCGAGGGACCACTTCCGTTGGGTCGACCGCCCGGACGCACTCGCCGACGTCCGCTGACCTGACGGATGGGTCGTGTGCCTGAGGACGCGCTCGGACGCGCCGTGGGGCACACGACCCGAGTCCCGTCGGGGCCGGACGCGGAGAAAAACGTTTGTGAGTGAGCGCTCACTCATTTACCCTTCAGGAGTGACCCCGCGAGCTCGACCCCTCCCGCCCGAGGAGCGCCGCCGCGCCATCCTCCAGGCGGTGGTCCCGCTCCTCGCCGAGCACGGCCGCGACGTCAGCACCCGCCTGATCGCCGAGGCCGCCGGTGTCGCCGAGGGCACCATCTTCCGGGTCTTCCCCGACAAGGCCGCGCTGCTCCTGGCCGCCGCCGAGGAGGCGATCAACCCCGCCGACGCCGACGAGCAGTGGGAGCTCCTGCTGGCCGGCGAGGACGACCTCCGGGCCAAGATCCGGATCGCGGCCGGCCGGGTGATCACCCGGATCCACCTCGTGATGTCCGTGATGTTCGCGGTGCGCGGACACCTGCTGGCCGGCGCCAAGGCGGGCGACGCCCCCCACGGCCCACCGAAGTTCGTGATCGAGGCCCAGGCCGCCCTGCACCGCCAGCTCACGGACCTCTTCGAGCCGCACGCCGACGAGCTCGCCGTCCCGCCCGAGACCG
This sequence comes from uncultured Actinomycetota bacterium, assembly GCA_963788445.1. Classification (GTDB taxonomy): domain Bacteria; phylum Actinomycetota; class Actinomycetes; order Propionibacteriales; family Nocardioidaceae; genus Nocardioides. Next base: position 120,930 of record CAWBGN010000011.1, on the reverse strand, counting down.
CGGCCCTCGCCCTGCGCGCGCTGATCTTCGGCTCGTCCCGGCCCGAGTTCGACCACGTCCCGTCGCTCACCCCCGACCAGATCGCCGACCTGATCCTCGACGGCATCCAGCGGAAGGAGACCTGATGCTGCTGCGGCTCATCCGTTCCTACCTCGCGCCGTACCAGCAGTGGCTCTCGATCATCGTGGTGCCTGCAGTTCGTCGCGACCGTGGCGATGCTGTACCTGCCGAGCCTGAACGCCGACATCATCGACCAGGGCGTGTCCCGCGGGGACACCGGCTACATCCTGCGCACCGGCGGCGTCATGCTCGCCGTGTCGCTCGCCCAGATCCCTGCTCGGTGGTCGCCGTCTGGTTCGGCTCCCGGACCGCGATGGCCGCCGGACGCGACCTCCGCGCCGACATCTTCCACCGGGTCGGGTCGTTCTCCGGCCGCGAGATGGCCCACTTCGGGGCGCCGTCGCTGATCACCCGCGGCACCAACGACGTGCAGCAGGTGCAGATGCTGGTGCAGATCGAGCTGCACGATGGCGGTCACCGTGCCGATCATGATGGTCGGCGGCATCCTGATGGCGATGCGCGAGGACCTCGGGCTCTCGTGGCTGCTCGCGATCGTCGTCCCTGCGCTGCTGATCTCGGTCGGCTTCATCGTCAGCCGGATGGTCCCGAACTTCCGGCTGGTGCAGGAGCGGATCGACTCGGTGAACCGGGTGCTCCGCGAGCAGATCACCGGCATCCGGGTGGTCCGGGCCTTCGTCCGCGAGCCCCTGGAGACCGAGCGGTTCCGGCGTACCAACGACGAGCTCACCGACGTGTCCATCCAGGCCGGCCGCTGGCTGGCGACGATGTTCCCGGTCGTGATCCTGATCGTGAACCTCTCCAGCGTTGCCGTGCTCTGGTTCGGGGGCCACCGCGTCGACAGCGGCGAGATGCAGATCGGCTCGCTGACCGCGTTCCTCTCCTACCTGATGCAGATCCTGATGTCGGTGATGATGGGCACCTTCATGCTGATGATGGTGCCGCGCGCGTCGGTGTGCGCCGACCGCATCGTCCGAGGTGCTCGACACCGACACGCACAGTGGTGCCGCCCGAGCGACCCGGTCACCGAGCTGACCGGCCACGGACACCTCGACCTGGAGGGCGTGGGGTTCACCTACCCGGGCGCCGATCAGCCGGTGCTCAGCGACGTCAGCTTCTCGGCCCGGCCCGGTCAGACGGTCGCCGTGATCGGCTCCACCGGTGCCGGCAAGACCACGCTGGTGAACCTGCTGCCGCGGCTGTTCGACGCCACCGACGGCCGGGTCGTCGTGGACGGAGTCGACGTACGCCGCCTGGACCCGGACCTGCTCTGGTCACGGTTCGGACTGGTCCCGCAGAAGGCGTTCCTGTTCACCGGGACCGTCGCCGACAACCTGCGGCACGGCAAGCCGGACGCGTCGGAGGAAGAGATGTGGGAGGCGCTGGAGATCGCGCAGGCCCGTGACTTCGTCGAGGCGATGCCGGACGGGCTCGAGTCCGCCATCACCCAGGGTGGCGGCAACGTGTCCGGCGGCCAGCGGCAGCGGCTCGCCATCGCGCGGGCCCTGATCCGCAAGCCGGAGTTCTACGTCTTCGACGACTCGTTCTCCGCCCTCGACCTCGCCACCGACGCGCGGCTGCGCGCCGCGCTGAAGCCGGTCACCCGGGACGTCGACAGTGCTGATCGTCGCCCAACGGGTCTCCACCATCCGCGACGCCGACCTGATCGTGGTGCTCGAGGACGGCCGCGTGGTCGGCCGCGGCACGCCACGACGAGCTGCTCGCCGACAACCCGACGTACCAGGAGATCGTCGAGTCCCAGCTCAGCGCGGACGAGGCAGCAGCATGAGCGCCCCCACGCCCACCCGGATGAAGGAGACCGAGCGGATCGTCGCCGGCCCCGGACCCGGTCGCGGCCCGATGGGCGGCGGGCAGGTCGGCCAGAAGGCGATGACGTTCGGCCCCTCGGCCAAGCGGCATGATCCGGCGGATGGCCCCGGAGCGCCGGCGCGCGATCGCCGTGATCGCTGCTCGCCGTCTGCAGCACCAGCCTGATGGCACTCGGCCCACGCATCCTGGGCCACGCCACCGACCTGATCTTCGCCGGCTGTTCGGGCAACGGCTGCCGGCGGGCGTCACCAAGGAACAGGCGATCGAGGGGCTCCGCGCACGCGGCAGGACGGCGAGATCGCCAACCTGGTCAGCGGCATGGACGTGGTCCCCGGGCAGGGCGTGGACTTCACCGCGGTCGCGCAGGTCCTGATGACGGTCGTCGCGATCTACGTCGGCGCCTCGCTCCTGGCCTGGCTCCAGGGCTACCTGCTCAACGACGTCGTGCAGAACACCGTGCGCCGGATGCGCTCCGACGTCGAGGACAAGGTCAACGCGCTGCCGCTGGAGTACTTCGACCAGCAGCCGCGCGGGGAGCTGCTGAGCCGGGTCACCAACGACATCGACAACATCAGCCAGACCCTGCAGCAGACGATGAGCCAGCTGCTCACCTCGCTGCTGACGGTGGTCGCGGTGATGTCGATGATGTTCTGGATCTCCCCGCTGCTCGCGCTGATCGCGCTGATCTCGGTGCCGATCTCGATGGTCGTGACCGGCCAGATCATGAAGCGCTCGCAGGGCCAGTTCATCGCGCAGTGGCGCGGCACCGGCAAGCTCAACGCGCACATCGAGGAGACGTTCTCCGGCCACGACCTGGTCAAGGTGTTCGGTCGCCAGCAGGAGATGGAGCGGATCTTCGCCGAGGAGAACGAGCAGCTGTACGACGCGTCGTTCCGCGCGCAGTTCATCTCCGGGCTGATCATGCCGACGATGATGTTCATCGGGAACCTCAACTACGTCGTGATCGCCGTCGTCGGTGGCCTGCGGGTGGCCAGCGGGATCGCTCAGCCTCGGTGAGGTCCAGGCGTTCATCCAGTACACCCGCCAGTTCACCCAGCCGCTGACCACGGTCGCGTCGATGATGAACCTGCTCCAGTCCGGCGTCGCGTCCGCCGAGCGGGTCTTCGAGCTCCTCGACGCCGAGGAGCAGCGGCCCGACGGCGACCTGCCTGCCGCCGCCGCTCGGAGCGGCGCACGGCGAGGTCGTCTTCGACCACGTGTCCTTCTCCTACGACCCGGACCTCGCCGCTGATCCAGGACCTGTCCCTGGTCGCGCGCCCCGGCCGCACGGTCGCGATCGTCGGCCCCACCGGCGCCGGCAAGACCACGCTGGTCAACCTCGTGATGCGCTTCTACGAGCTCGCACGGCGGACGGATCACCCTCGACGGCGTCGACATCGCGAAGATGCCGCGGGCGGCGCTGCGGTCGCAGACCGGCATGGTGCTGCAGGACACCTGGCTGTTCGAGGGCACCATCGCCGAGAACATCGCCTACGGCCGGCCGGACGCGACCACGGAGGAGATCCTCGCGGCGGCCCGGGCGACGTTCGTGGACCGGTTCGTGCACTCGCTGCCGGAGGGCTACGAGACCAGGATCGACGAGGACGGCAGCAACCTCAGCGCCGGCGAGAAGCAGCTGGTGACCATTGCGCGCGCCTTCCTGTCGGACCCGGCGCTGCTGATCCTGGACGAGGCGACCAGCTCCGTGGACACCCGCACCGAGCTGCTGCTGCAGCAGGCGATGACGGCGGTGCGGTCCGACCGCACCTCCTTCGTGATCGCCCACCGGCTGTCCACGATCCGCGAGGCCGACCTGATCCTGGTGATGGAGCACGGCCGGATCGTGGAGCAGGGCAACCACGAGCAGCTGCTCGCCGCGGACGGTGCGTACGCCGATCTCTACCGCTCCCAGTTCGCCGCACCGCTGGCCGACGAGGAGGACCTGGCCGCCGGCCCCGCGGCACTGACGGGTATCTCCGCGGCCGCCTGCCGCACTCCTTGAGTAAAGGCGAGCCGACCTCAGGACGGTCGGCGTACTCCGGGAGGGAAAGCTGTGCTGACCACGAATCTGGTGCTGGAGGGCGGCGGCGTGAAGGGCGTCGGCCTCGCGGGCGCCGTCGCGGGCGTGATGGAGGAGTACGACGTGCACCGCGTCGCCGGCACGTCGGCCGGCGCGATCGTTGCAGCCTTCGTCGCCAGCGGCCTGGGCGGCCGGCTCGAGGAGATCATGATCGACACCGACTTCGGCGAGTTCCTCGACGCCGGGCTCGGCGGGCGCTGGCTCGGCTGGCTGGGCAACGGCCTCGACCTGATGCTGCACGAGGGGATCTACCGCGGCGAGGTCCTGCACCGATGGATCGAGCGCGAGCTCGCGGACGCCGGCGTGCGCACGTGGGGCGACCTGCGGATCGACTGGAATCCCCGCACCCCGGTGGCGCAGCGCTACGGCCTGGTGGTCATCGTCTCCGACGTCTACCGAGGCCGGACGCTCAGGCTGCCGTGGGACTTCGAGGCGCTGCTCGGCGTCGACCCCGACCGGATGCCCGTGGCGGACGCCGTACTCGCGTCGGCCTCGATCCCGTTCTTCTTCCGCCCCTGGCGACTGCCGTGGACCCGCGCCTGGCCGACGGCCGCAAGGAGCTCGTGATCACCGACGGCGGCATGCTGTCGAACTACCCGATCGACCTCTTCGACGACGACCCGGTCCGGCCCACCATCGGCGTCAAGCTGTCGGCCCGGCTCGGGCCGGCGCACGCCCGTGGATGGACCCCGACGACCCGATCTCGATGGTGCGCGCACTCGTGGGCACGATGACCAACGCGCACGACCAGATCTACGTCGACCAGCCGTCGGTCGCGTCGCGCACGATCTTCGTCGACACCCACGAGGTCCGCTCGACCGACTTCGGGATCGACCGCGACACCAAGGCCCGGCTGTTCGACAACGGTCTCCGTGCGGCCGCGAACTTCCTGGTCGACTGGGACTACGACGAGTGGCGGCGCGAGTACGCCGGTGCGCTGGGGCAGTCGCTGGCCTGATCGGTTTGGCCTGACCCGCTCTGGCAGCATGGCGCCGGTGGAGCTGAGCGAGGAGTTCGAGTGGCGCGGCCGTTCGGTGCGCTGGGGTCGCGCCGGCTCCGGCCCGGACCTCGTGTTCTGCCACGGCACGCCCTGGTCGTCCTGGCTGTGGCGACCGTACGCCGAGGCGCTGGCCTCCGAGTTCACCGTGCACCTGTGGGACATGCCCGGCTACGGGCAATCGTCCACGGACCCCGACCACCGGGTGTCGCTCGACGTCCAGGGCGAGGTGTTCGCCGACCTCCTCGAGCACTGGGGCCTCGCGTCCCCGCACGTCGTGGCCCACGACTACGGCGGCGCGGTGTCCCTCCGGGCGCACCTGCTGCACGGCCGCGACTATGCCTCGCTCGCCCTCGTCGACGTGGTTGCCCTGGCGCCCTGGGGCTCGGACTACTTCCGGCTGGTCCGGGACAACGTCGAGGTGTTCGAGTCGCTGCCGCCGGCGATCCACGAGGGAGCGCTCCGGGCCTACATCGCCGGGGCCAGCCACGGCGGGCTCACGCCCTCGGCGATGGACGCACTCGTCGAGCCGTGGCTCGGCGAGTCCGGGCCAGGCGGCGTTCTACCGACAGATCGCGCAGGCGGACCAGCGCTACACCGACGAGTTGGAGCCGCTGTACCCGCGGCTCGACCTGCCGGTGCTGGTCGTGTGGGGCACCGACGACACCTGGATCCCCGTCGACCGGGCACACCGGCTGGCCGCCGCGATCCCGGGCGCGGAGCTGCGACTGGTCGAGGAGGCCGGTCACCTGATCCAGCTCGACCAGCCCGTCGCCCTGGCGTCGACGCTGACGAGCTGGCTGCGCGACCGGACCCGCTGACGGCTACGCGTCCGGGTCCGCCGACCGGTAGCCGAGCAGCAGCGTGCCGGCCGGTGTCCGCTCCAGGTCGACCAGGTCCAGTCGCCGGAGTGGGTCGTCGCCACCGAAGAGGCGCTCCCCGCGACCCGCGACGGTCGCCGAGACGACCAGGCGGTACTCGTCGACCAGGCCGTCTCGCACCAGCGACCGGGCCAGCCCGAGGCTGCCGTGGATCCCGATGTCGCCGCCCTCCTGCTGCTTGAGCGAGCGGACGTGGTCGGCGGCCGGGCCGTCGACGACCACGGTGTTCGCCCACTCGGCATCCAGTGGCCGCGAGGTGAAGACGTGCTTCGGGGTCTGGTTGACGAACGAGTGGAACGGCTCCGGGCCGTCGCCGGGCCAGAACCCCACCCAGTAGTCGTAGGTCCCGCGGCCGAACAGGATGGTGTCCTGGGAGCCGATCACCCGGGCCAGGTTGTCGAAGATCGGCTGGTCGAAGTCGCTCATCCAGTCGCTCGGTTCCTCGGCGACCCCGTCCAGGGACAGCAGGCTGTAGAGCACGACCTTGCGCATGTTCGCCTCCTCCGCGAGTTCCTGGACGTTCCGACCGGACGAGGCGGCAGGAGTCATCGCGACCGGGTCAGCCCATGCGGTCCGGGCCGGCCCTGGTCGGGGTGATCCGGATCAGCACCCGGCGCTCACGCTCCATGTCGGCCCGGTAGGCGTCCCAGTCGTCGTGCTCGCCGGCCGCCCGCCGGTAGTAGTCGACCAGCGGCTCCATCGCGTCCGGCAGGCTCAGCACGTCCGCCTCGCCCTCGACGACGTACCACGTGCCGAAGAACCGATCCGTGAACAAGCAGGCCTGCACCCACGGGTCCCGCCGGACGTTCTTCGTCTTGTACGCCGTCTCCCGGCTGCTGACGATGAACCGGCCCTCGTCGTCCACGGCGACCAGGACCGGACTCTGCTGGATCCCGTCGGGGGTGCGCGTGGCGAGCACCGCGTGGTGGTGGCGGCGTACGAACTCACGAGCCCGGTCGATGTCCATGCCTCCAGTGTTGCTCAACCCTCGCTGGACGCTAGTTGTCCGGACCGCCGAGCCCGGCGTCGCGGGCGCGGACGATGGCCGCCGCCCGGTCGGCGACCTGCAGCTTGGCGAAGGTCGCGGACAGGTGGTTCGCAACGGTCTTGGGCGACAGCTCGAGCCGAGTGGCGATCGCGCTGTTCCGCAGGCCCGTGGCCAGCAGGTCCGACTTCGCGGCGGTGATCGAGGACACCCAGGCCGACGCATGGGGGTTCTGGGTGTTCCTGGTCTTCGTCGTCGGCAACCTGATCGGCACGATCCTCTTCGCCGTTGGCCTGCTTCGCAGCCGGAGGGTGCCCGCGTGGGCGGCGCTGGCGATCATGTCCTGGCCACCGTTGCACGTCATCGGCCTGGCGTTCTTCGGCAACGAGGTCCCGCAGGTGATCGGCGCGATCCTGCAGGCCATCGGGTTCGCGGGATGCGCGGTCGTGCTGCTCCGCAGCAAGGTCGCGGCGTAGGCGTGCCCGGACGGGTCCTGGCGGTACCCGAGTCGTCGGAGTTCGGGCGTCCCTACAGGGCGCTGAACCCCTCGGGCAGTGCGCTGCGTCCGGTCAACGCCAGCAGGACGTCGGCGGCCCGGTCGTCACGCGCGGTCAGCTCCGCAACCAGGCGGAGCGCCGAGCGGGCGGCATCCACCGGCGGGTCGGCCGGGCGGCCGAGGGCCCGCAGCAGGTCGCAGGTGTGGACGGTCAGCTCGAAGCTGCGGGTGACGGCGTACTCCGCGAGCAGGATCGACCCGAACGGCGTGTGCAGCCTGGCGTCGGGCGGCGCCGCGTCGACCAGCGCCGGGCACTCGAGCCACCAGTCCGGTCACGAACCCGACCGGGTCGTCTCCCAGGGCCGCGCTCGCGGCGCGTCCTCGCTCGGCGACCACTGCGTGGTCGACGTTGCGGGTCGCCGCGTAGTACGCGACCGCAGTTGTCCAGGTCGACGTCGCCGGCGGTCTCGTCGGTGAGGTACTCCTCGATGGTGATCAGCGATCGCGCACGTGTGGCCGACCAGGTCGCGCACCGTCCACTCGCCCAGCCCTGGTTGGTCGAGCCGGTCCACGGCGTACGGCGCCACGTCGGCGAACCAGTCGGCGGCCGACGGCGAAGATGGCCTTCCACTCACCCGGCTTCTCACCGAGCGAGTTGATGTCCACGAGGACGAGTATTGCCCTTCTTTCATTGCGGTCAGGAACTGGCCTGAGGACGTTCTACGGTGGAGCCATGGACATGAAACTGGAGCTGGTGGCAGTGCCCGTGACGGACGTCGACCGGGCCAAGGAGTTCTACGTCAAGGTCGGCTTCAACGCCGATCACGACCACACGGTCAGCGATGAGATCCGGTTCGTGCAGATGACGCCGCCGGGGTCGGCCTGCTCGATCGCGTTCGGCAAGGGGCTGACCGACGATGGCGCCCGGGTCGCTCGACAACCTGCAGTGCGTGATCGCGAACGCCGACGCGACCCGCGACGAGCTGGCCGGCCGCGGAGTCGAGGTCAGCGACGTCGACGAGCAGCCGTGGGGCCGGTTCGTCTACTTCAGCGACCCCGACGGCAACGGCTGGGCGCTCCAGGAGCTCCCGGACTGGTCGGCCGGCGCGGGCGGGTCCGGAGAGAACCCGAATGCCTGAGCCGCGCACCTACCCCGAGGGCGTGACCTCGTGGGTCGACGTCGAGGCAGCCCGACCTGACGGCCGCGCAGGCGTTCTACGGCGGCCTGTTCGGCTGGACGTTCGAGACAGGTCGGGACCCGCGGTACGTCATCGCGAAGCTGGACGGCCAGGACGTCGCGGGGGTCGCCCGGCGAGCAGCTGCCGACGCACCTGCCTGGAACACCTACGTGGCCGTGGACGACGCCGACGAGGTGGCGGCCCGCGTCCGCGCGCACGGCGGCCAGGTCGTCGCCGGCCCGACGCCGCCGGCGAGGCCGGTCGGTCCGTCGCCTGCGCCGACCCGGCCGGCGTGCCGTTCCGGCTCTGGCAGGCCGGCGCGCGGCCCGGCGCCCAGATCGTCCAACGTGCCGGGCGCCTGGAACTTCAGCGACCTGCACACCGTCGATCCGGCTGCTGCTACGGCGTTCTACGGGTCGGTGTTCGGGTGGGCGGTCGACGACCTCGGGCTTCGCGTCGATGATCCGCCGGCCCGGGTACGGCGACCACCTCGCCGCGACCATCGACCCGGGCATCCACGAACGTCAGGCCGGGGTGTCCGCACCTCCCGGGTTCGCGGACGCGATCGGCTGGCTCTCGCCGGTCCAGCCGGACGAGCAGCCCCACTGGCACGTGTCGTTCACCGTCGCCGACCGGGACGCGACCGCCGCCGACGTCGAGCGGCTCGGCGGCACGGTGCTGCGCCGTACCGACACCGAGTGGACCCGCGAGGCACTGGTCCGCGACCCGCAGGGCGCGGTGTTCACGGCGAGCCAGTTCACGCCGCCGGACTAAGGTCCCGGGCATGGAGCTCGACCTGTTCGCCTGCCTCTACGTCCGCGACCGTGACGCCGTCCGCCCCTGGTACGAACGGCTGCTCGGCGCCGGAGCCGAGCTTCTACCCCAACGACGTCGAGGCGGTCTGGGACCTCGCGGAGCACCGGTACCTCTACATCCAGCAGAGCCCCGAGCACGCCGGCCACTCCCAGGTCACGGTGTTCCTCGAGGACTTCGACGCGTGGATGGCGGGCATCGCCGAGCGCGGGCTCGAGCCGGCCACGGAGGAGACGTACGACAACGGCGTCCGCAAGACGACGTACGTCGACCCCGACGGCAACCGGATCGGGTTCGGCGGGGCGCCGGTCGAGGGCTGACCTCCCACTTCGCGATCTCCCAGATGTGGCCGCCCGGGTCACGGAAGCTCGCGGTGCGGATCCCCCAAGGTCGGTCGACGGGGCCGTTGAGCAGCTCCACCCCGCGCTCCCGGAGGTCGGCACAGGTCGCGTCGACGTCGTCCACGGCCAGCGTGAACTGGAACCGGGCGCCCGCGTCCGGGCTCGCCACCGGTGCCGGCCCGATCAGGCCGTCGGCCTCGGACACGTTGAGCAGGTTGATCAGCGTGCTGCCGAACTCGAAGACCGCCGACACGTCGTCCTCGTAGTGGACCGGCAGGCCGAAGACCCGCTGGTAGAACTCCCGGCTCGCGGCCAGGTCCTCGGTGAACAGGGTGATCGCGGCGATGCCGCCCGGCCAGGTGCTCATGTCGACGCCTCTCCCCGACGCTCCGGTCGGGGAACGAGTGGTGCTCGTGCGCGACCACCCAGCGGTCGCCCTCCTTGCGCAGGCCCAGGGTGAGCCTGAGCCGGTGGCCGGGCTGGGCGGCGAGCTGCGCCGGCTCGGCACAGCGGAGCAGCGCGAACGCGTAGGCGACGTCCTCACCGGCGGTGACGTCGAGCTCGACCAGCTCGAACTGCGCCCCGCTGGCCTGCCACTCGAAGAACGACGGCCAGACCTCGCGGTAGGCGTCGATGCCGCGGAGCCCGTCGTCGGGCGGGGGTACGTCGAACATCACGATGTCGTCCGCGTGGTCGCGGACGACGGTGTCGAGGTCGCCGGCGTGGACCGCCGCGACCCAGGTCTCGACCAGCTCGCGGATCCGGTCGTTCGTCGTCGGGCATCGGTCCTCAGCCCTCGTCCAGCGGGTGGAGCCCGGCCTCGGCCAGGGCCTCGTTGATGATCCGCACGGCTCGTGGTCCGAAGCCGTGCAGGGCGAGCAGGTCCTTCTGGCTCGCTCCAGCCAGCGACTCCAGCGAGTCGTGGCCGGCTCCCTGCAGCGCACGGGTGGCCGGCGCTCCGACCTTGGGCAGGTCCGTCATGCGATCCCCTTCCGGACGGTTCAACGGATGGACCGGTCTCGACCGGCGAACTCATCGGAGTCCCTTGCTGTGCAAGGCTTCGAGCATGTACTTCATCGTCGTCAAGTTCGAGACCAAGCCCGAGTGGACCGACCGCTGGCCGGACCTCGTGGCCGACTTCACCGAGGCCACCCGCGCCGAGCCCGGCAACCTGTTCTTCGAGTGGTCGCGCAGCGTCGAGAACCCCGCCGAGTTCGTGCTCGTCGAGGCGTTCACCGACGACGGCGCCGGGCCGCACGTGAACAGCGACCACTTCAAGAAGGCGACCGGCGAGCTGGGCCAGGCCCTGGTGGCGACTCCCCGGATCATCAGCCGTCAGGTCGACGGCGACGGCTGGGAAGCCATGGGCGAGATCACCGTCGAGTGAGGAGCGACCGGTGACCGACCAGCCGGGGACCTACACCCACGGGCACCATCCGAGCGTCGTGGCGTCGCACGCGCGGCGTACCGTCGCCGACTCCGCGGCGTACCTGTTGCCCCGGTTGCACCCGGCGTCGACGTCCTCGACGTGGGCTGCGGGCCGGGCAGCATCACCCTGGGCCTGCACCGGCTCGTTGCACCCGGCCGGGTGGTCGGGGTCGAGAACGTCGAGCAACCCCTGACCCTGGCGCGGGCAGCTGCCAGCGAGCAGGGCGTCACCGACATCGAGTTCGTGCTCGGCGACGCGTACTCCCTCGACTTCCCCGACGCGAGCTTCGACGTCGTCCACGCCCACCAGGTCCTCCAGCACCTCACCGACCCCGTCGCCGCCCTGCGCGAGATGGGTCGCGTCTGCCGACCGGGCGGGGTGGTCGCCGCTCGAGACGCCGACTACGCCGCCATGACCTGGTACCCCGAGTCGCCCGGGCTGACCGACTGGCTGGCGTTGTACCGCGAGGTCGCCCTCGGCAACCGCGCCCAGCCCGACGCCGGCCGCCGACTCACCGCCTGGGCCCGCCGGGCCGGTTTCGCCCAGGTCACCCCGTCGGCCAGCGTCTGGCTCTACGCCACCCCCGAGGACCGCCGGTGGTGGGGTGCCGGCTGGGCCGAGCGCACGCTCGCGTCCGACTTCGCCCGCCAGGCGCTCGAGAAGGGGCTCGCTACCGAGGGTCGGCTTCGGGAGATCTCGGAGGCATGGCTCGCCTGGGGCGAGGAGGAGGACGGGTGGTTCGCCATCCTCCACGGCGAGGTGCTCTGCTACGCCGGTCCGTAGCCCAGGTGGACGACGCCGTTGTCGTAGACGTCGTGTGCGGTGAGGGCGAGCTTGTGCCGCTCGCCGTCGCGCCAGAACCGATCGCCTTCGCCGAGCGCGATCGGGTAGACGAACAGGTGCAGATCGTCGACCAGACCCTCGGCCAGTAGCCCGCGGACCAGCCGTCCGCTGCCGGAGATGTAGATGACGCCGTCGCGCTCCTCCTTGAGCCGGCGGATCGTGTCCGGGTCGTAGGGGCCGAGAGAGATGGAGTTGCCCCACTCGGCGACCGGGACGTCGGAGCCGACGACGTACTTCTCCGTCTCGTTGAAGAACGGCGCGCCGGGGTCGTCCTCGACGGTGCGGTCGCGCCACGCCGGCGCGAACATCTCGAACGTCGTGCGGCCGAGCAGGATGGTGTCGCTCTGTCCGGTGATCGCGCCGAGGGTCTCCCCCATCTTCGGGTCGAACCCGAACTCGAAGGTCCAGGTCGGCGACTCGAAGACGCCGTCGAGGGAGATGAACTCGTGTACTGCGATGGTGGCCATGGTGTGTCCTCTCGTGGTGGTGGTTCCTGACCGTTCTACGAACGGGAACCTCCGCATACGACAGGACCCGGCGGATCGTGGCCGAACTCCGGAAGTCGGCAGGAGGTTGCGTCGCGGTCCTCAGGCGAGTGCGGTGGTCGTCCGCCGTCACTGATGTCCGGCAATGCGGTGGGGCACGTAGCCCGCGCCAAGCTCCTCGAGCTCGCCGTCTGTCAGTGTCAGGTCGACCGCGGCGACGGCATCCGTCAGGTGGGCGGGCTTGGTGATGCCGACGATGGGCGAGACCACCCCGGGCTGGGCAAGCAGCCATGCCAGTGCGACCTGTGCGGGCGTGACGCCGCGCCGTGCTGAGACGGCCAGCACCTTGTCGACCACCGTGACATCCTCGTCCCGGTAGAGCGACCGACCGAACTCGTCGGTGTCAGACCGCGCGGTCTTGGTATCCCACGCCCGTGTGAGACGGCCGCGCGCGAGAGGCGACCACGGAATGACACCGACTCCAAGGTCCCGGCAGAGCGGGATCATCTCCCGCTCCTCCTCGCGGTAGATCAGGTTGTAGTGGTTCTGCATGGAGACGAACCTGGTCCATCCGTGCCTCTCCGCGATGTGCTGCGCCTTGGCGAACTGCCAGGCATACATCGACGAGGCCCCCAGGTAGCGCACCTTGCCCGCGCGAACGACGTCGTGCAGCGCCTCCATCGTCTCCTCGATCGGGACGTCTGGGTCCCACCGGTGGATCTGGTAGAGGTCGACGTAGTCCGTCCCGAGCCGGGCCAGGCTGGCGTCGATCTCACGCAGAATCGCCTTCCGGGAGAGTCCGGCACCGTTGGGGCCAGGCCGCATCCGCCCGTGCACCTTGGTTGCGAGCACGACATCCTCGCGCTCGGCGTGCTTCCACAGCGACCGACCGGTGTACTCCTCGCTGGTGCCGTGTGAGTAGACGTTGGCGGTGTCGAAGAAGTTGATCCCGGCGTCCAGCGCAGCCTTGATCGTCGCCTCGGCAAACTCCTCATCCTTGGTCCAGGGCCGGCCCTGCCCGCCGTCGCCCCAGCTCATGCAACCGACGGCGATCCGTGAGACCTCAAGTCCACTGTCACCAAGCCGCGCGTACTCCATCGGTCCTCCTCTGATCACCGTTGCGCGTTCGTTTCCACCTTGTCAGGGGAGGTGAAACGCGATCGAGGGCTCTGGGAGGGCAGCAAGACGAATTGACATGACAACGAGCGTGACCGCCGTCCGCCAGCTCGGCGCGTTTGACAATTCGTCCTGGCAGGAGGTGCTGTCCGCGCATCCGACCTGACGTCGATTCGCCGGACACTGTGGCCACGACCGGTCACCCGAGACACCACCCAGGCACGATTCCGCACCTTTCGGCCCACGAGTGACCGCTAAGCGACACCTGAAGCGGTTCTCCACCCGGCGACCCGACTTCTGGTTGACGGGCGCCCCGGTGGTTGTGTGGTGGCGGCGGCTTGCCTTGCTGACTCTGCGGTTGCGGGCTCACATAGTTGCCCAACTGCCGCGCCCAGACGATCGGCGGCCTCGCTCGGTGATCTGTGACCGCGGCGTCCTGATTTTCCTCACTCAGCTGAAAGCCGTTCTTCCCGGGCGGTCCCTTCGCGACGCAGGCGACTTACGTGCACCGGGGTTGCCCAATGAGGATCCCGGCATGACCACTCTCGCGGCCGCGCGGGTAATCGCCGGACGAGGACTCGTGCAGCCGGCCGCCAGCTGCCGTGACTGCCCGCGACCGAAGTCGACTTTTGATTGCCGGCGCAGAAGGCGGAGGGAGTTATCCATCAGTTCGCAGGCCGACGACTGCTAGCCGGCCTACCTTCTGCGATTCGGTGGAAGCTAGCGCGGCGCCATCCGCAGAGCGCCGTCCATCCTGATCACCTCACCGTTGAGGTAGTCGTGCGCGACGAGATCCAGCGCGCAGCTGGGCGTACTCGTCAGGCGTGCCAGCCGTTGCGGGAACGGGATATCGGACGCAAGGCCGGCACGGAACTCGTCCGACACGGTCGCCAGCATCGGCGTCTCCACGATCCCGGGGGCGATCGTCGAGCACCCGTATGCCATGTTGCGCCAGGTCGCGCGCCGCAGGGCAGGGTCAGGCCCACCACCCCGCTCTTGGACGATGCGTACGCCGCCTGGCCGATCTGTCCGTCGTACGCCGCGACCGAAGCCGTGTTGATCACCACTCCCCGGGCGCCGTGCTCGAGCCGGCTCGGTCTCGGCGATCTTCTCCGCCGCGAGCGTCATCACGTTGAACGTGCCGACGAGATTCACCTGCACGACCTTGGCGAAGAAGGCGAGGTCGTGCGGTCCCTTGCGGCCGAGGATGCGCATCGACGGGCCGATGCCGCGCGTTGACGACCGTGCGGAGCGGCCGAGCCGAGCTGGCGGCCTCGTCGACGGCGGTCTGTACCTGGTCCGGGTCGGTCACGTCCAGTGCGATGTGGTGCACTCCCTCCACCGGTGCCGCGGCCTCGATGGCCGTCGGGAGGTCGAGGGCGAAGACCCTGGCACCTCTGGTCGGCGAGGGCTGCGGCCGTCGCGGCTCCCAGCCCGGAGGCCCCTCCCGTGACGATGGCCGCAGTACCCTTGACCTGCATGTGGTCCCTCTCGGTGTTGGTCCGGCGTGGGTTGGCGTTCGGTGGGGTCGGTGACTGCGGGTCAGGGCCTGACGAACTGCGCGATGAGCTCCTGGGCCTCCTGGCCGCGACCATCTCGGTGATGGTGCGCGCCTCCTCGGCGCCGGTCTCCTCTCGTGTCATCGCCCAGCCGGAGCGCAACAGCCGTCGCACCTGGCCGAGGGCGGTGGCGGCCCCCACCGCGAGCGTCGCGGCGACCACGCGGCCGCGGGCCTTGGCGTCCTCGGCGACCTCGGTCACCAGGCCCGCTTCGAGCGCCTGCTGCGCTGACGCAGGCTTGCCGACCAGCGCGAACTGAAGGGCGCGCTGCTGGCCCATCGCCCGCGGCAGCAGCCAGGAGAGGCCGCAGTCGGGCGTGAAGCCGATGCCGGGGTAGGCGAAGACGAACTTCGTGGCGGGATCGCTGACCACCACGTCGGCGGCTGAGCATCAGGGACAGGCCGGCTCCGGCGACCGGCGCCCTGCACTGCCGCGACCACCGGCTTCTCCAGGCCGGCGAGCCGTCGAAAGGCCGCGTCGAGCTCTGTCGCGAGCTGGTGGATGTACGCCGGCTGATCATCGGCGGCGGCGAACGCCGCCACGTCTCCGCCTCCACAGAACCGGGGACCCGCGCCGGTCACGAGGACCGCACGCACTGCGTCCTCCGCCGCGGCCTGCTCCACCGCGGCGGCGAAGGCCCGGGTGGTGTCGAGGTCGAAGGCGTTGGCCGCCTCGGGGCGCTCGATCCGGAGGTGCCCGACGCCGTCGGCCACCCGGTAGCTCACGAGACCGGGCATCAGATCCTCCGGAACAGCGCGGCGAGCGCCTGGCCGCCGCCGATGCACATCGTGACGATGCCGAGCTCGAGGTCGCGGCGGACCAGGTCCTTGGCCACGCGCAGCGTCAGGATCGCGCCGGTGGCGCCGACCGGGTGGCCGAGCGCGATGGCGCCGCCGTACGGGTTGACCTTCTCCGGGTCGAGCTTCGCGTCGCGGATGCACGGCGACGGCCTGCGCAGCGAACGCCTCGTTCAGCTCGACGACGTCGATGTCGGCCGGCGTCATGCCGGTCTGCTCGAACAGCTTCTGCAGCGCGAGGACGGGGGCGTATCCCATCAGTTCGGGTTCCATGGCTGCGGTGGTCACGGCCTCGAGGGTCACCAGGCCGGTGAGGCCGCGCTCGGCGGCGACCGACTCGCGGGCCAGGACCACCGCCGCGGCGCCGTCGTTGATGCCCGAGGCGTTGCCGGCCGTGACGGTGCCGCCCTCCTCGAACGCGGGGCGCAGCGTCGCGAGCGTCTCCAGGGTGGTGTCGGGCTTGGGGTGCTCGTCCTCGGTCACCGTGACGGGCGGCGGCCACCGACCTCGACGGGCACGATCTCCTCGGCGAACGCGGCCCTGCGCCGCGTCGGTGGCGGCCCGGCGCTGGGACTCGACCGCGAACTCGTCCTGCTCTGCGCGACTGACGCCGTACTTGCGCGGCGACGTTCTCGGCGGTGACTCCCATGTGGATGTCGTTGAACGGGTCGGTCAGCATCACGACGGTGCCGTCGACCAGGTCGCGGTCGCCGAGCTTGTAGCCGTTGCGGGCCCCGAAGTCGTAGAACGGCATCCGGGTCATCGACTCGTCGCCGCCGGCGAGCGCGATGTCCAGCCCGCCCCAGCGCATCTGCATCGCGGCGGACCAGATGGCCTGCAGCCCGGATCCGCACAGCCGGTTCACGGTGTACGCCGGGACGTTCTCGGGCAGGCCGGCGGCGAGCGCGACGCGGCGGGCGTTGTAGGCATCCGGCCCGACCTGGCCGATGCAGCCCATCACGACCTCGTCGATGTCCTCGCCGGGCACCCCGGCGCGCGCCAGCGCGGCCTTGGCGGCGGTCGCGCCGAGCTCGTGGCCCGGCACGTCCTTGAAGACGCCGCCGAAGCTGCCGATCGGGGTTCGCGCCCCGTCGACGATGACGATCCGCTCATCACTCATGGCTCCGATACTAGGATGTCAAAGTAACTTTCACTACCCTGTCCACATGAGCGACCGAGAGCGCGATCCGATCCGCGAGGCGCGGAGTCAGTGGGCCAAGCACGGCTGGGGTGAGGCCGCCGACGGCATGGCCATGGTGACCTCGATCTTTCGCGTCCAGCAGCTGCTCATGGAGCGCATCGACGTCGTCCTGCGCCCGCTGGACCTGTCCTTTGCCAGGTACGAGGTCCTGATGCTGTTGTCCTTCTCCTCGGCCGGGGCGATGCCGATGACTCGCCTGGGCTCGCTGCTCCAGGTGCACCCCACCAGCGTGACCAGCGCGGTCGCCAGACTGGAGCGTCAGGGCTTCGTCCAACGCTCCCGTCCCGAGGCGGACCGGCGGGTCGTGCTCGCCTCGATCACCAGCACCGGTCACGACGTCGCGCAACTCGCCACCGAGGGCTTGAACAGGGACGTCTTCGACAGCCCCGGACTCGGGCAGGCCGAGACGATCGAGCTCACCGGCTTGCTGGAGCGAATGCGGGTGGCGGCCGGCGACGTGGTTACCGAGTCGTAGGACTTTCCTCTATTAGTTGGGCGTCCTAGTATCTGCATTACTAGGATGTCCAACCATCTCGATCTGAGGGTTTCCATGCCTGACCTCCACCACCCGCAGCCACCCGGTGCGTTTCGTCACCGCCTCCAGCCTGTTCGACGGCCACGACGCCTCGATCAACATCATGCGGCGGATCCTGCAGTGCCAGGGCGCCGAGGTCGATCCACCTCGGCCACAACCGCTCCGTGCAGGAGGTCGTCGACGCCGCGCTCGAGGAGGACGTGCAGGGCGTCGCGGTCTCGTCGTACCAGGGCGGCCACGTCGAGTACTTCGAGTACCTCGTCGAGTCGCTGCGCGAGCGCGGCGCCGGCCACGTCAAGGTCGTCGGCGGCGGCGGCGGCGTGATCGTGCCGCGACGAGATCGAGCGCCTGCGCAGGCGTCGGGCGTGACGATCTTCTCCCCCGAGGACGGCCAGCGGCTGGGCCTCGTCGGGATGATCAACTCGATCATCGCGGACTGCGACGTCGACCTCTGGGCGACAGCGGCAGGTCGACCGCCGACGCGGTGCTCGCCGGCGACCGGCTCGCGGTCGCCCGCGCGATCACCGGGGCCGAGCAGGGCCAGCTGCCCGGCCGACGATGCTCGACGCGCTGCGAGCGCCGCGGCGCGGCCGCGCACGCCCGGTGCTCGGCATCACCGGCACCGGCGGCTCCGGCAAGTCGTCGCTGACCGACGAGCTCGTCCGCCGGTTCCGCGTCGACCAGCAGGACAAGCTCCGGATCGCCGTCATCGCGGTCGACCCGACCCGCCGCCGCGGCGGCGGCGCGCTGCTCGGCGACCGGATCCGGATGAACTCCCTCGACGGCGACCGGATCTTCTTCCGCAGCCTGGCCACCCGCGGCAGCCCACGAGCTGCCCGAGCGCCTCGGCGACGTCGATCGACGTCGTCAAGGCGGCCGGCTTCGACCTCGTCATCGTCGAGACCCCGGGCATCGGCCAGGGCGACGCGGCGATCGTGCCGTTCGTCGACACCTCGCTCTACGTCATGACGCCCGAGTTCGGCGCCGCCTCCCAGCTGGAGAAGATCGACATGCTCGACTTCGCCGACGTCGTCGCGATCAACAAGTTCGAGCGCCGCGGCGCCGAGGACGCGCTGCGCGACGTCGGCCGCCAGCTGGTCCGCAACCGCGAGGCGTTCGGCAAGCAGCCCGACGGACATGCCGGTCTTCGGCACCTCGCGCCGCGACCTTCAACGACGACGGCGTCACCGCGCTCTACCAGCACCTGCGCGACCTGCTCGCCGGGCACGGGCTGCGCCGTCGACGAGGGCACGCTGCCGCCGGTCGACGTACGCCACTCCACGCGGCATCCGCCAGGTCGTGCCCGACCGACCGGGTGCGCTACCTCGCCGAGATCACCGAGACCGTCCGCGGCTACCACGCGCGACCGAGCGAGCTGGCCGAGGCCGCGCGCCGGGTGCAGCGGCTCGAGGCGGTCGCCGAGCGAGCTCGGCCGACGCCGGCGACCGGACGACGGCGTCGCCGAGCTGCTCGAGAAGGCGCCGCAAGGCGCTGCCCGCACGAGGTCGCCGAGCAGCTCGAGGCCTGGCCGGCGGTCGTCGAGTCCTACTCCGGCGACGAGCAGGTCGTGCTGGTCCGCGACAAGGAGATCCACACCAAGCTGACCCGCGAGTCGCTGTCCGGCAACAAGATCCCCCGCGTCTCGCTGCCCCGCTTCACCGACCACGGCGAGCTGGTGCGCTTCTGGCGCCGCGAGAACCTGCCCGGCTACTTCCCGTTCACCGCGGGCGTCTTCCCGTTCAAGCGCGACGGCGAGGACCCGGCCCGGATGTTCGCCGGCGAGGGCGACCCGTTCCGCACCAACCGCCGCTTCAAGCTGCTCTCCGCCGACGGCGACGCCACCCGCCTGTCGACCGCGTTCGACTCGGTGACGCTCTACGGCCGCGACCCCGACCCGCGCCCCGACGTCTACGGCAAGGTCGGCACCTCCGGCGTCTCGGTCGCGACGCTCGACGACATGAAGGCGCTGTACGACGGCTTCGACCTGGTCTCGCCCCGACCACGTCGGTGTCGATGACGATCAACGGCCCGGCGCCGACCGTCCTCGCGTTCTTCCTCAACACCGTCATCGACCAGCAGGTCGACAAGTTCCGCGCCGAGCACGACCGCGAGCCGACGCGGACGAGCGCGCCGAGCTCGCGGCGTACGCGCTGGCCAACGTGCGCGGCACCGTGCAGGCCGACATCCTCAAGGAGGACCAGGGCCAGAACACCTGCCTGTTCTCCACCGAGTTCTCGCTGCGGATGATGGCCGACATCCAGGAGTGGTTCATCGAGCAGCAGGTGCGCAACTTCTACTCGGTCTCGATCTCCGGCTACCACATCGCCGAGGCCGGGGCGAACCCGATCAGCCAGCTCGCGTTCACCCTGGCCAACGGGTTCACCTACGTCGAGGCGTACCTCGCCCGCGGCATGGACATCGACGACTTCGCGCCGAACCTGTCGTTCTTCTTCTCCAACGGCATGGACCCGGAGTACTCCGTGATCGGCCGGGTCGCCCGCCGGATCTGGGCGGTCGCGATGAGGGAGAAGTACGGCGCCAACGAGCGCTCGCAGAAGCTGAAGTACCACGTCCAGACCTCCGGCCGGTCGCTGCACGCGCAGGAGATGGACTTCAACGACATCCGCACCACGCTGCAGGCGCTGATCGCGATCTACGACAACGCCAACTCCCTGCACACCAACGCCTACGACGAGGCCGTCACCACCCCGACCGAGGAGTCGGTACGCCGCGCGCTCGCGATCCAGCTGATCATCAACCGCGAGTGGGGCCTGGCGATGAACGAGAACCCGCTCCAGGGCTCGTTCATCATCGACGAGCTCACCGACCTCGTCGAGGCGGCCGTGCTCGCCGAGTTCGACCGCATCAACGAGCGCGGCGGCGTGCTCGGCGCGATGGAGACCGGCTACCAGCGCGGCCGGATCCAGGACGAGTCGATGCTCTACGAGCACCGCAAGCACGACGGCTCGCTGCCGATCATCGGCGTCAACACCTTCCGCAAGCCCGACGCCGGCGACGGCACCCCCGACCACGTCGAGCTGGCCCGGGCCACCGAGGCCGAGAAGGAGTCCCAGCTCGCGCGGGTCCGCGACTTCCAGGCCGCCGCACCGACCGAGGCCGCCGACGGCGATCGCGCGGCTCAAGGAGGCCGCGGTCACCGGCGACAACGTCTTCGCCGTCCTGATGGACGCCGCCCGGGTCTGCTCGCTGCAGCAGGTCACCGAGGCGTTCTTCGAGGTCGGCGGCCAGTACCGCCGCAACGTCTGACTCCGACGACCTCGGCCACGCCCATCGACCGGCTCGGACCCGCTCGACGCGTGGTCTCCCTGGTCCCCTCGCTCACCGAGGCGCTCGCCTCCGTCCGACCCGAGGCCGCTCGTCGGCGCCACCGACTGGTGCACCCACCCGGCCGACCTCGACGTCACCCGCGTCCGGGGCACCAAGAACCCCGACCTCGCGGCGATCGTCGCGCTCGCGCCCGACCTCGTGATCGCCAACAAGGAGGAGAACCGCGAGCTCGACGTACGCCGGCTGCGCGACGCCGGCGTCCGCGTCTGGGTCACCGACATCGAGACCGTGCCGCAGGCGATCGCCTCCCTGGAGCGGCTCTTCGACGAGGCCCTCGGCTGGCCGCGACCCGACTGGCTCGGCGCAGGCCGCGACGCTGTGGTGCGGCTCCGCTGCCACCGGCGACGCGACGGGTCGCCGTCCCGATCTGGCGCGACCCGTGGATGGTCGTCGGCCGCGACACCTTCACCGGCGACCTGCTCCGACGGCTCGGCCTGCGCAACGTCTTCGCCGACCACGCCGACCGCTACCCGCACGTCGACCTCGCCGACCTCGACGGCGCCGGCGCCGACGTCGTGCTGCTGCCCGACGAGCCCTACGTCTTCACCGCCGACGACGGCCCCGAGGCGTTCAGCCCGGACCCCGACCGAGCTCGTCAGCGGCCGGCTGCTCACCTGGTACGGCCCGTCGCTGATCGAGGCCCACGCCCTGTGCGCCGACGAAGCCATGAGGAGAATCCCGTGAGCATCACCAATGTAGGAGTCGTCGGCTGTGGCCTGATGGGCGCCGGCATCGCAGAGGTCGTGTGCGCGCGCCGGACTGGACGTCGTGGTCGCCGAATCCACCGAGGCCGCGGCCACCACCGGCCGGGACCGGCTCCGCAGGTCTCTCGAGCGAGCAGAGTCGAAGGGCAGGATCGACTCCGCTGCAGCGGATCCTCGCCCTCATCCAGGTGGTGGCCGATCTTCGAGGAGCTGGCAGACCGGCAGCTGGTCGTGGAGGCGATCGTCGAGGACGAGTCCGCGAAGGTCCCCCTCTTCACGGAGCTCGACCGGATCGTCGCCGACCCGGACGCGATCCTGGCATCGAACACCTCGTCGATACCGATCATGAAGCTCGGGGTCGTGACCTCGCGGCCGGAGAAGGTCATCGGCATCCACTTCTTCAACCCGGTGCCGGTCCTCCAGCTGGTCGAGCTGGTGCCCTGCCTCCTCACCTCGTCCGACACCACCGACCGGGCGCGAGCCTTCGTCGAGGGATCTCTCGCAAGCAGGCGATCGACTGCCAGGACCGGGCCGGTTTCGTGGTCAACGCGCTCCTCATCCCGTTCGTGCTCTCCGCGATCCGGATGCTCGAGTCCGGCTTCGCGACCGCCGAGGACATCGACCGCGGCCTGGTGCTGGGCGCGGCCCATCCACAGGGCCCGCTGCGCCTTGGCCGACCTGATCGGACTGGACACCACCAAGGCCGTGGCCGAGTCGCTGTACGAGGAGTTCAAGGAGCCGCTCTACGCCGCTCCGCCGCTGCTGGCGCGGATGGTCGACGCCGGCCTGCTCGGCCGCAAGTCCGGCCGCGGCTTCTACACCTACTAGAGGGAATCAGATGAGCTCCGACTTCCCGATGTACGCGCTCTCGGAGGAGCACCAGGCGATCCGTGAGGCCGTCGCGCGCGGTGTGTGACGCGAAGGTGGCGCCGTACGCCGCCGATGTCGACGAGAACGCTCGCTACCCGCGGGAGGCGGCCGAGGCGCTGCTGGCCGCGGACTTCCACGCCCCGCACGTTCCCGAGGAGTACGGCGGCGCCGGTGCCGACGCGCTCGCCACGGTGATCGTGATCGAGGAGGTCGCGCGCGCCTGTGTGAGCAGCAGCCTGATCCCCGCGGTCAACAAGCTCGGCTCGCTGCCCGTCCAGATCTCGGGCTCGGAGGAGCTGAAGAAGAAGTACCTCGGCAAGCTCGCGGCGGGCGAGGGCGGCTTCTCCTACTGCCTGTCCGAGCCGGACGCCGGTTCCGACGCGGTCGGGATGAAGACGAAGGCCGTGTTGGATCGGGGCAGCGACGGCGACCATTACATTCTCAACGGCGTGAAGCGGTGGATCACCAACGCCGGCGAGTCGGAGTACTACACCGTCATGGCCGTCACCGATCTCGAAGCGCGCCCGGGGCATCTCCGCGTTCGTGGTCGAGAAGTCCGACGAGGGGTCTCCTTCGGCGCCCGGAGAAGAAGCTGGGCATCAAGGGCAGCCCCGACCGGAGGTCTACCTCGACAAGTGCGGATCCCGGCAGACCGGATGATCGGCGCGGAGGGCACCGGCTTCGAGACCGCGATGAAGACCCTCGACCACACCCGGGTCACGATCGCCGCCCAGGCGGTCGGCGTCACCAGGGTGCCCTGGACTACGCGCTGGGCTACGCCGTGAGCGCGAGCAGTTCGGCCAGCCGATCGCCGACTTCCAGGGCCTGCAGTTCCTGCTCGCCGACATGGGCATGAAGGTCGAGGCCGCACGCCAGATGACGTACGCCGCCGCAGGCCGCTCCGCAGCGGGCGGACGAAGAACCTCACCTTCTTCGGCGCCGCCGCCAGGTGCTTCACCTCCGACGTCTCAGCGATCGAGGTCACCACCGACGCCGTTCAGGTGCTCAGTCGCTCGGCGCCCGCGAGTACCGTCGAGCGGATGATCTGCGCGACCCAGGTCGCCCAGGTCTACGAGAAGGCACCAACCAGGTCCAGCGGTCGTCAATCGGCGCGCCGGCTGCTCGCCGGATCCAGTCCGAGCTGATGGCGTCGTCCGACGAAGGCGCCGACGATTGGAGCCCGATCGCTCCGACAGGCTCCACGTCTCATGCCGGCTCGAAGGCCCCTCGGCGATCGGCCAGTTACAGACGGTCCTCGCGGTAGCGGCGGCGTGCACACCACCTGCCGATCTCGGCGTCATTCTCGTCGAGCGGCGTCGAGCGCTCGCGTCCGTCCGATACGCATAGAAAGCAGGGATGCCGATTCGCTCAAGCTCATCGCCGGCACCGGCTTCAGGACGGCCGACGTCCTGCTTCTCGGTCGCACCCTCGACGGCAAGGCCGACGCCCTGGTATCCCCCGGCCACGCTTGCCAAATTGACAGCCATGACCAGAATGCACCGTCCGCCGTCGTTGAGAGCACCTTCTGCAACATGTCGACCTCTCGGAATCGTCGAGGAGCCCCACAACGTCGCCGACGTAGTGCTGCGGTCAGAGCGCAGGCAGAGCCGTGTTCGCGCATCGAGGTGGGTGAGGTAGTACAACGCCCGACGACGCGCTCCGCGGCCGCGTCCGTCCATCGAATCGCTGGTGCATCCAGTTTCCGCACCTGCCCGTCGAGGTCACACTACCTGAAGGCAGGCGCTGGCTGACGGCGTCATAGGTTTCGAGCGCAGCCTCGACATACTGGCCTGCCGCCCATGAACCCCGGCTGGTGCGTTGGACCAGTCGTTGGTCGCCGGCGTCGACACGATTTCGGCCCCCTTCGCGCGCCGGCGAATTGCGCCGAACGTCTTCTGGCCCCAACCGTCTCGTCGCCGAGGGTGCCGAAGGTCATTCGGCTGGCCGTCGACAGCAGGATGGTCGCGTCAGCAGCTCCCGCAGATGATCGACGGCTTCATCGCGACCATCGTTGAGCTGGCCTACCAGCAGGACCAGCCCCTGGCGCTCGCTGCTGGCACCCTCGTCGGAGCATGGCGAGGTAACGCTCGGCGTCGAGGGCGGCCGCGAGCCGGTGCCGCGGCGGTGATGGCCTGCCGCAGCGTCGTCGACCAGGTCGCCGGCGGCGAAGACGCTGGGGAGTTCGTCACCATCTGGCTGCCCGACCGCACGTAGCCGTTGTCGTCGACGTCGACCTCCCCCTTGACCAGCTCGGAGCGCGGCTCGTGCCCATCGCGATGAACAGTCCCATGACGAAGCTCCCGGATGGCGCCGGTGACGGTGTCGCGCAGCGTGATACACTCCGGCGACCTCGATGCCGTTGATCGACGCGACGGCGGAGTTCGAGGTGAACCCACCTGGGGTCGGCGAACGCCGCTCCTGCATGATCTTCGACGGGCGCACCGTGTCGCGACGATGTGACCGACACCTTGCTGCCGAACCGGCCAGGAAGGTCGCCTCCTCGACGGCGGAGTCGCCGCCGCCGACGACCGCGATGTCCTGGCCGCGGAAGAAGACCGTCGCACGTCGCGCACAAGGACACCATGCCCGGACGGCGCTTCTATCCGGCAGGCCCAGCTCGCGGTAGCCCGAGCCCATCGCGAGGATCACCGTCGCGAGGTGTGCGCTAGGTCTCGCTGTGCAGATCCTACCGACTTCACGTCACCGCTCGAGCTCGACCTCGACTGACGTCGTCGGCGACGAGCTCGGCGCCGAAGCGCTCCGCCTGCGCTGCGCATGTTGTCCATCAGGTCGGGGCCCATCGACCCCGTCGCGGGAAGCCCGGGAAGTTCTCGACCTCGGTCGTGTTCATCGGCGCCGCCGGCAGTCACCGAGCCTTCGAACACCAGCGGGTTCAGCGCTGGCCGCGCGGCATAGATGGCTGCGGTGTAGCGGACGGCCCGGAGCCGATCACGATGACGTTGCGCGGCTCTGCCATCGAGGTGACGGCCTTCATCATGAGCATGAGCAAGTGCCTGGCGTGCAACAACGAGCGAAGCCGACGGATTGCTTGAGCTGTTCGCCAGTGGTCATGTTTCGGCGGTGGACTCTCGCGCCGGTCGGCGCACATCCGGAAGAGCCTGATATTCGAAGGATCGACCATGAGCTGGACCAGGTATCGAGCTACGACCCACAGGCCGTCTGCCGACTGCCGAAGGCCTCTGGCGTGGAACAAGGCGCCGATTTCGATCTTGGTCAGGCCATGGCGGCGAAGTTCGGCATCAGGGCCCACCTCGAAGCATCGATGGATCCAGGGGAGGGCATAGCTTTCCTCTGGTCGATCAGGCCATTGAGGCGTCCATCGTCGGCTGACGGCTGCGGTATGTCGAAGCAGGTACCAATGGGAATTTTCGTCGAACCGATCCGCCCATGGTCGGCCCAGGTTGATCGCTGCACGACAGTTCGGGCCGCCCTTCGAGCGACCGATCAGCTCATCAGGTTCTTCGGCACCCACGCATGGGTGGACCAGTGTACTCGACCTCCTCAGCGGGGGCGTGGCGCCACTTCCCGCCCTGGTCCAGCTCCTCGACGACGTGCGCAGGAGGCCGGCCGTTCGCGGCGCGATCACCAGCCCGCGGATCGCCTTCCACGGGAACCCGAGGTCGAGCAGCAGCGCCGCGAGCGCCCCGGTGACGTTCACCGGCAGCCGCCGGCCGAGCGACGCTGCGATCTCCTCGTCGAGCATCCGCACGAGGACGACGTGTGCGCCAGCGACCCCGAGCCGTCGGCGATCCCGAACAGCAGCTCGGCGCCGGGTCGCCGTCCTTGTGCTGCGGTTGCCGAACCCCTCGAAGCGCTGCTTGCGCGCCCGATCGTCGCACCGGACACCGTCCCGCCGCCGCTCGTCCGGCGCGCATCACGTTCGTCCACGCAGCTCGCCGGTCCCGGCCGCCGTAGCTCGGCGAGCACCTGCCGAGCTGCTCGCCCGACCCCCCGTGCCAGTCGGCGATGCTGAGCACGCCGCCGGCGATCGCCGCCTGCGACGGCGTCCCGCACGAGGCCAGCATGCGGGTGATGATCGTGCTCGGCGAAATCCCGTGCTGGATCAGCGTGACGAAGATCGCGTCGAGCATGTCGCGCTTCGGCCGACGGCAGCTCGCCGGTCAGCACGAGGAAGACCGCGTCGATGTAGGTCACCTTGCCCGACGACCTCCGACAGCGCGTAGCCGCGGACGATGACCTCGTCGTCCTGCACCTCCGCGATCGCAGTGCTCCACGTCGTGCTTTCCGCGCTCATGCCGCCACCTCCAGGCGACGTCGAGGGCCGATCGGGCCCGCATCCGCTCCAGGTCGGCCTCCACGGGCTCCGGCCACGCGCGGAGCGCGTCGCGCTCTTCAGGAACAGGTGGACAGACGCCTCGGAGATCATGCCGACGCCGCCGTGCAGCTGCAGCGCGGTCTCGGTCGCCTGCTCGAAAGCGGTCCGTCGGCCGCACCGGGCGACCGCATGCCGCGTCGGCGTCGTCCCGACAGCGACGAGTAGACGAGGCTGCGCGCGTGCAGGAGCGACGATGTACGCGTTCGCCGCACGGTGCTTGATCGCCTGGAACGAGCCGATCGGCTTGCCGAACTGCTCGGCGGTCCTTGCACGTACGCGATCGCGTCGTCGAGCACGCGGACCGCCGCTGCCGACCGAGAGCGCCGCGACCACCCGCCGGCGAACGCCAGGTCATCAGACGCCGTCTCGCGCGGGCGAGCCCCTGACCGGCGCGTCGTCAGCCGCGCCGACACGAGCGCCACAGCGGGTCGATCGACCGCGCCTCCAGTCCGACGCTCGCGCGGGCGGATCGATCGCCACGACGCCGTCGGGCAGCGCCAGCAGCCAGAGGTCGACCTGCTCGCCGAAGCGCGACACCGCGACCTCGCCCGACCGTGTCGCCCCGAGGCGCACGTCGGTCTCGAGGAACACCACGCGCGCCGACCTGCTCGCCGCTGACGGCGCCGAGCGCAGCGCTCGTCGTCCTCGGCCATGCCGGACCGCGATGAGCGTGTCCAGCCACGGGCCGGGCACCAGCTCGCACCCCGCCGCCTCGGCGATCAGGCCCGAGGACCTCGAGCGGCGACAGGCCGAGCCCGCCCGCGCTCCTCGGGCAGCGACTGATCGAAGAAGTCGAGGCCGGCCAGCTCCCGGTGCAGCGACGCCACGATCCGGCCCGGTCGAGCTGGGTCCGAGTGGCGCACGATCGGCGAAGAAGCTGTGGCGACGTCGCGGATGGCCTGCTCGTCGTCGGTGGGGGTTGCCGGCATTCGGTGTCACCTCGGGAGGCCGAGCCCGCGCTCGGCCACGATGTTGCGTTGGATCTCGCTCGTGCCCGCGTAGATCGTCGGCCGCGCGGGCGAGGACGTAGGTCTCGGTCCAGCCAGTGCGCCCGGGGTCGCGCAAGCCGGGAACGGTCGACTCGAGCTCGGCGCCGAGATCGGCGAGCGCCTGGAAGGTCTCGCTCCAGAAGACCTTGGAGGCGCTGCTCTCCGGGCCCGGGCTCGTTCCCGCAGTCGAGCGCCTCGATGTGGTCGTCGATCGTCGCGCGCAGCTCGACCGACCGGCGTACGCGTCGACCAGTCGGTCCTTGAGGCGCGACGGCACGGCCAGTCGGCGTGGCGGCGCACCAGCTAGATCAGCGTCGCTCGACCTGCTTGGACAGGCGCACCTGCCGGACCATGAAGTTGATGCTGCGCTCGAACCCGAGCGCGGTCATGGCGAATCTTCCAGCCGCCGCCCGCGCTCGCCGACCAGGTCGGTCCGCCGGCGGACGAAACGCCCTCGAAGAAACCTCGCGGAGTCCGCTTCCGCCGGTCATCTGCTCGATCGGACGGACGGTCCGCCGATGAAGCATGTCCACCGCGACGCGCTGATCCCCTTGTGCAGCCGAACGTCCGGGTCGGTACGGGCGGCACGAACAGAAGGTCCGCGTACTGGCCGAGCGTGGTCCAGATCTTCTGGCCGTTCGAGTCGCAGCCGTCTCGACCTGCGCTCGCGCCGTGCAGAGCAAGGCGAGGTCCGACCCGGCGTCGGCTCGGAGAAGCCCTGGCGCAGCACCTCCTCGGCGGCGAGGATCGGCGGGAGGACCGCTCCTTTGCTCCTCCGTCCCGAGCACCGCGATCGTCGGCCCGATGATGTCGGTGCCGAGCCGGCTGACCGGGTCGGCGCGGCCGCCCGGACGGCTCTCCTCGCGAACACGGCTGCTCCTGGCGGTCGGGCTGCGCCCGCCTCGCGCGGTCCGGGTCGGGCTGACCAGCCGTCGCCTACAGCAGGCTCGGCGTAGTCCCGTCGGCGAACTCCTGCTCCTCGCTGATCCGGTCGCCGGGAGCCCGGTCGCCGCCCAGCTCCCGCATCGCGCGGTCGAACCAGGACGGATCTCCTGCCTCACCGCCTCGCGTCCGTTCCTGGCGGTCGCATCATCCGACCTCCGCTCCGGCGAGGGTGAGACCCGCCGCGTCGCGTAGATCTCGGCCACTCCGTCGCGCTCCGCGAGCATCTCCGCGACGCGACCGTCGCCTGGCACTACTTCCACGTCGCGTCGTCCTGCATCTTCCCTGACGACGTGGAACGCCGCCCCGTCGGGGATGACCGGGCGCACGCGCCGGGCGAACGCGACCTCGGCGGCCGGACTGAACACCTTGCGCGCGATCTGAGCTGCGTCGGATCCAACGACCACGCTCAGCGCAGGCCCGACTGGTACGCCGAGCGGAACTGCAACTCGCACCCCGCCGTCGAAATGCGCCGAACAGCCCGTCGAAGGAAGATCCCCGCCGCAGCGCACGCGTCGACCATGCGGGCAATCGAGTCGCTGCCACGGGTTCCTGGACGCTGCTCGTCCGCAGCGAGGCCGACCGCGCGGGATCGGGATCCTCCGGGCCGGGTCGCCGATACCGACCACCCGCCCGACCATCTTCATGCGCGCGACGCCGCCAGGTCGGCCGACCAACTCCCCGTCCCTCATGCGCGGCTCGCGGCGCGCGATCTCCTCGACGTTCGTGACGCCCTACGCCGAGTTTCGAGATCGCGTCCACGAGGATCAGCCACTCCCCCCCGTGCTGCACCTCCGGCTCGGCGAGCAGGCGGTCGAGGGTCGTCGATGTCGCCGCGCCTCGACCTTCGGACCATCACCACGTCGATCCGGTCCCCTGCTCGACCGACCAGCCCGAGAAGATCCTCATCGATCCACGGGCTGTCAGCGCGTTCACCCGCGCCGACGCGGCTGTCGTCCCGAGATCGGCCTTACGGCGATCCCGACCAGCCCGTCGCGGGCGAGTGACCTTCTGGTCCACCGCGACCGCGTCCTCGAGGTTCCCGAGGAGATGTCGGGCGCCCACCAGCGTCCAGCATCGTGCCGCCATGCGCTCGTTTCCGGGTCGAAGAAGTGGATCATCCGCGACGGCACCACCGGGCGCTCGGTCGAGCGTGCGGCGGAGCGCCACGGCGACGAGCCGCATGAACGCTAGAAGGTCTGCATCGGTCTCAGCCTTCCGGAAGGAGGCGCACGGTCCGGGCGGCCCAGCTCGGCCACGACGCCGCCACCGACCGGAGAGCGGGATGCCATGCTGGTGCGCTCCCGCGGGCGTGCTCCTCCGGGTCGCCCGGGATCAGCACCAGCAGCTCCAGGTCGACAGAGGAAGCGCGGCACGTCGGCGACAGCCGGCAGGCGCTGGGGGAAGCCCGCCCGCCGAAGCGCGCCGGGTCGACGATGACGGCGAAGTGGCTGACGTCCGCGGGACGGGGCGGCGTGGAGTTGGTACGGCCCGACGTCGCGGCAACACGCCGTCGGCGAGACACCGGTCAGCGTCTCGACCAGCCGCCAGGCCGAGCCCTTGTAGCCGCTGTCCTCCTCGTCCCGCCGAGCGGAGCAACGCCCCTCCGGCGGAGCACGCTCTACGGATCGGTCGGTGGCGACGCCTCGGCGGTAACGCCCAGCCCGCGGGAATCGCCGCGCCCGTCGCGCATCGCGACCTCAGCTTCCCGCCCGCAACCCCGCTCGTCGACATGTCGAGCACGACTGGTGGCCGTCCTGCACCGGCGCGCCGAACGCGCATCGGGTCCTGCCGAGGAACTGCCCTCGCGCCCGCGTCGGCGCGACGACCGCCAGTTGGTCGCGGCGAGCGCGGTGGCCCGCTCCGCCGCCCCAGCGCGACGTAGTCGCCGACCGTCCGAAGTCGTTGCTGCGACGGACGACGACCGCGACGCCGTCTCGCCGCGGCGAGCCTGACCGCCGCCTCCACGCCGAGCTCGCCGGCGGCTGCCCGAGCGTCTGGCGCGTCGATGACGCGGTCGCGCCGCTCCGGCGATCCCCGGTGCGGCTCGCGCGGGTCCATGAACCGCGGTCGATCAGGCGGACGTAGGCGGGCAGCCGTGCCACGCCGTGAGGCCCACGCCCGCGCGTCGCGTCGACGGCGCGCGGGCTGCGGGCGCGCCGTCGGTCGGCGCGCCGCAGCCGGTGCGGCGCTCCGCATCCACGTCTGCAGGCCGCACCCGACGCCGGCCGCGACCTTGCGCTGGCGCGGCATCCTGACCACCCCCTTCACGCTCGCCCCGCGCCTGACCACCAGGTTCTAGATGAAGACCGCGCCGGTGCCTGCCGATCAGGCGGCGAGGTCCAGGAGATGTCCGGCTCTGCCGGATCCGCGGGTGCGGTGGAGGCGGTACGCGGACGCAGCGGCTCCCCAGCGCGCGTCGAGCAAGGCGAGCGAGCCGATCGTCGTCGAGCGCGACCAGCGCGTCCTCGTCATCAGCTGGCCACGAGCGACGTTGATGACATGGGCGCAGGATTGATCGCGGCCACCGCCTCGTCGTCCAGCAAGCCCCGATCACGTATTCGTCGACCAGCGCACAGACCGCGACGTCGTCGCTGCGGACCAGCAGGTCGTGGAGCGACGTGGCTGACCCGCACGCCCGGCACGGGGCTCGGCGCGGCGGTGCGCCGCGTCGCGACGACGTCCATGTCGAAGGCCAGTGCGCGGGTCGCGATCGCGGCGCCGATGCCGCCGAGGCCGACGATCCCCACGGTCTTGCCCGCCAGCTCCCCCATCCACGTCCAGCCCCAGCCGGGCCGGGACGTCGATGATCCGGTCCGGACCGGGCCGCAGGACACCCGCGTCGATGTTGGCCTCAAGCCGTCCAGCGGCATCCAGTTGCCCGCCGGCGCGTCGTTCACCAAGATCGCCGGGCAGCCGCTTCTCGAAGGCGATGATCGCGGCCATCGAGTACTCCGCGATCGGGATGGCGTGGGCTCCGCGTGAGCAGGTGACGACCCGCCCGTCCCCGAACAGACTCGGGGTCCATCCCCTCGACGCCAGCGCCGCAGACGTGCAGCCATGGGACGACCTTCGTCGCCTCCAGCAGCGTGGAGGCGCGCCGGAAGGACAGCAGGGCGTCACCGCTCAGGCCGGGATCGAGCGGCCCCTCCAGTGGGACGTCCTCGATCTCGACGTCGGGCACGGCGCGCAGGATCTGCGCGGAGACCCGGGGGCCCATCTGGTTGAGGATCTTCATGCCTGATCTCCCGCCACGAGCGCGACGACTCGCGGGAACGGCACGCCGGCGGCCTCGCCGACCGCGCGCAGCTCGCCGCCGAGCCAGGCGACAGCGGCACGCCGAGGCGCTCGGCCTCGGCCGCGTGCCGGAACCCGCGCTCGCCGGGCATGATCACGCCGTCTGAGTTCGCCGCCGTGGGCGTCGCCTTCGGCCCGGACGATCAGTCGACCGCCGGCCAGGAACTCGTCCCTCGGGCGGAAGGCCTCGGGATCGAGCACGAGGAAGAAGTGACCGACCCGCCAGGACACGTGCACGCCGGACGAGGCCATCGTCGTCGACGTGATCTGCGTCAGGAACAGCGCCCCCGACAGCGCCGAGCTGAGCACCTCGTTGACCACGGCGATGCCGGAGCCCTTGTGGGCGCCCATCGGCAGCATCACGCCGGCCAGCGCCGCGGCGGCGTCCGTCGTCGGCGCCCCCTCGGCGTCCAGCGCCCAGCCCTCGGGGATCGTCTCGCCCTGCTGGTCCGCCAGGCGCACGCGCCCGCGCGCACCGGCCGTGAGCGCCATGTCGAGCAGGATCGGAAGCTCCTCCCCCGCCGGGATGCCCCACGAGAACGGGTTGTTGCAGATCGCTCCGGCCCGGCCGCCCCACGGCGTCATGACCGGCGGCCCGTTCGTCGTCGCGAACCCGACGAGCCCCTGGCGCACCGCCTTCAGCGGCCAGTGGCCGGCCATCCCGAAGTGGTTGCTGTTCCCACGGTCGCGACCCCCAGGCCGGTCTGCCTGCGCAGCTCGATCGCGAGGTCCATCGCATGGTCGGCCACGACGTGCCCGAGGTGGTTGTGCACGTCGACCGCCAGGCTGCCGTGCGCCGCAGGACCTCGGGACGGGCTGATGCGTCCAGGTGCCCCTCGCGGAACCCGCGCACGTACGACGGCAGCTGGTCGCTGCCGTGGCTGTGGAAGCCACGCGCATCGGCCTCGACGAGGTAGCCGGCGATCAGCGCCGCGTCCGCCGCGCTCACCCCGGCGTCCTCGAGAACGGCACCGATCCACGCGGTCAGCGCGGCGGTGTCAACGCGGTCAGGTGCCTCGGACGTGCATGCTCCTTGGTGGTCGTCGAGGACGTGGGCCCTCGCGGTTGGGTGCATCGACCCGGTCACTCGCCCTGCGGGCCCGGGTTGGCTCGATGCGCATCCGTCCCGCGCCGTACGCCGGCGCAGGGGATCGAGCCGCGGCTCCAGCCACGAGGCGAAGACGTACAGGCTCGAGACCGTGAGCACGATCGCCAGGCCGGGAAGCACGCCGACCACCATGCCACCGAGATCAGCGTGCGGGACTCGCCGATCAGAGACCCCACGAGACGTCAGGCGGCTGGATGCCCAGGCCGAGGAAGCTCAGCGTCCCGCCCGCGAGGATGATCCGCGGAACGTCGAGCAGGTACACCGCGAACGCGCGGTTCCGCAGGTGCGGGATGATGTGCCTGCGCAGGATCACGGGCGACTTGACGCCGCTCACGACCGCCGCCTCGACGAATGGGCGGCCGCGCAGCCCGCGGACCTCAGAACGCGCGAGGCGCGCGTAGATCATCCAGCCGTTGAGGCCGAGTCCGAGGATCAGCGTGAGCGGGTTCGCCCCGAAGAGGAGCAGGAAGAAGATGATCACATCGCTCCCGGGAAGCCCATCTGGATGTCGCAAGCCGCATGATCACGCGTCGGCGCGGCCGCCGCGATACCCCGCGATGATCCCGAGCGTGAGCCCGATCGCCGCGGACGGATCGGCGTCACGAACCCGATCAGCAGGTCGAGCCGGGTCGAGACGATCATCCGGCTGAGCACGTCCCGGCCCAGCTGGTCGGTGCCGAAGACGTGGCTCAGGTCCCCCGGCGGTCCAGCCGGCGGGACGATCCTCGCGAGCAGATCCTGCTGGTCGGAATCGTAGGGCGCGATCGCCGGCCCGATGAACGCCACGACCACGAGCATGCCGAGGGTCGCCGCGGCCATCCAGCCTAGCCAGTCCACGGTGGCAAGCCCGGCCGGAACGAGTCCGAGCCGCGCCGGGGCTCCGAGCGACGCGGCGGTGGTCGTCACGCCGCGACCCGCCGATCGATGAGCGAGTGGACGACCTCGAGCACGACGTTCCCGACAGCGACGATCACGCCGAGCACGATCACCGCGGCGGAGACCAGGACGACGTCCTGGTCCTCGTCGCCTCGACCGCGAGGCGACCCACGCCGGGCCAGTTGAAGACCACCTCGACGCCTACGGCGTCCCCGTGAACATCATCAGGAAGTCGTAGCCGAAGACCGCCGACGTCGGCACGGCGATGTTCTTGAGCACGTGTTGGTGCAGGATGGCCGTCTCGCCGAGACCGCGCGCTCGTGCCGCGACGACGTAGTCCTTGCGCATCTCGTCCATGACCGCCTCACGCGCGACCCGGGCGAGCCGGCCGGCCGGCCGCAACGACAGCGTGGCGGCTGGCAATATCAGATGTTCCAGCCCACCGGTGCCCGCCGTCGGCAGCAGGTCGAGGTGCACGGCGAAGACGAGGATGAGCAGGATGCCGAGCCAGAAGTCGGGTATCGCCACGCTGAGGGCTGCCAGAAGGCTGGCGAGGCGGTCCACGAGCGATCCGGGCCGCATGCCTCCGGCGATACCGAGTCCCAGCCCGAGGACGACGGCGACCAGAGAGGCCGCGGTGGCCAGGAGGATGCTCGCCGGCAGCCGCGACAGCACCGTGTCGATCGCGGGCTGCCGGCTCCAGACCGAGTCGCCGAAGTCACCGCGGAGCGCGTCGCCGGCGTAGTCCAGGAACTGCACGGGAAGCGACTGGTCGAGGCCGAGGCTGTGCTCGAGCGCCTCTCGCTGCTCGGCCGTCGCGCTGAGCGGGAGGATCACGTCGACGGGGTTGGCCATCAGCCGCGCCATGAAGAAGGTGACGACGGTCAACCCGAGCACCACGATCAGCGCGCGCACGACCCTGCGGCCGACGAAGCGAACCTCATTCATCCGAGACCTCCACGCATCGCGGCCGGCTGGGGCGGCGCTTGGCGACCCGGTTCCGCAGGCTCGAGCGGATGGTGGCACGCCGCCAGGCGACCGGGATGCAGCTCTTCGAGCGGCGGGAAGACGTCGCGGCAGAGCTCGTCCGCCTTCCAGCAACGCGGATGGAAGCGGCACCCCGGCGGTCGCGCGAGCGGACTCGGGGTCGTGCCGGGGATCACGATTCGGTCGCGGTCCCGCTCAGCGCGTGGATCGGGACGGGACATCGCGGACTGCAGCGCTGCCGAGTACGGGTGGAGCGGCTGCGAGAAGAACACGTCGGCGTCGGCAAGCTCGACGATGCTGCCGCTGTACATCACGGCCACCCGGTCAGCCAGCTGGCGGACCACCGACAGGTCGTGCGCGATGAACACGTAGGCGAGGCCATCCTCGCGCTGGATCTCCTGCAGGAGTTTGAGGATCTGCGCCTGGATCGACACGTCGAGCGCCGTCACGGGCTCGTCGCAGACGATCACCTCGGGACGCGGAGCGAGCGCACGCGCGATGGCGATCCGCTGACGCTGGCCGCCGGAGAACTCATGCGGATAGCGGCTGGCGTACTCCGGCCTCAGGCCGACCTGCTCGAGCACCTGGGCGACCCGCGACCGCTGCTCTTCGCGGTGCCGATCCCGTGCGCCTCGAGCGGCTCGGCGATGATGGCCTCGGCGGTCATGCGCGGGTCGAGCGAGGCGTCGGGGTTCTGGAACACGACCTGCAGGCGCCGATGGACGTCGCGCGAGCGACGCGAGACGGCACCGACCGGCTCGCCGCGAACGTGATCTGCCCGGCCGACGGGGTCTCGAGGCCGAGCAGCAGCCGTGCCGTCGTGGATTTCCCGGAGCCCGACTCGCCGACGATCGCCAGGACCTCGCCGCGGCGGACCGCGAAGCTCGCGTCCTCCACGGCTCGAACGGTGCCGCCTTGCCGAAGCAGCCCCTGTCCCGTCTCGAAGTCCTTGCGGAGCGACTCGACGTCAGCACGACGTCACTCGCCGGGGCCAGTCGCGCAGCCTCGGGCTCGGCCTCGGCCGCCGCGACCGCGCCGGTCGCGAGCGACGGGGTGCGGCGAGCTCGTCGGCGCAACCCAGGCGCACGCGACCGCTGGCCCTCGCCCCCTCCGGGCAGCAGGCCTCGGGCACGCGTTCCGCGCACGCGTCGCGCGTGCCGCATCGGGTTCGGAGGGCGCAGCCGCTCGGCAGCGCCGTCGGGTCCGGGACGCCGCCGGGCAGCGCCGCCACGACCGCCGACCGCTGGCCCCGGGCACCGAGTCCAGCAGGGCACGGGTATAGGGATGCCGGGGGCGGTAGAAGAGGTCGTCGACCGACGCCTCCTCGACCACGCGACCGGCGTACATGACGACGACCCGTTCCGCGAACCTGGCGACCACGCCGAGATCGTGCGTGATGAGCAGCACCGCCATCTCTCGACGGACCGAGAGGTCGGTGAGGAGCTCGAGGATGCCCTCGGCCGTCGTGGCGTCGAGCGCGCTCGTCGGCTCGTCGGCGATCAACAGCTTCGGTTGGGCAGCGATCACCGACGCGATGACGGCGCGCTGGCTCATGCCGCCGGACAACTCGTGCTGTACTGCCCGATGCGGAGCTCCGGATCGCTGATCCGCACCTGCCCGAGCAGCTCCAATGCGGCCGTCCGCGCCTCGCCCCGGCTCATGCCGCGGTGACGGCGCAGCGCCTCGATGACCTGGCTGCCGATCGTCCTCAACGGGTCGAGCGCGGCAGCTCGCGTCCTGCAGGATCAGGCCGATCTCGCCCCCGCGGATCGCCGCCAGCGTCCGCTCGCCGCAGTCGACCAGGTCACGGCCCTTGAAGCGCACCGAACCCGTCGCCTGGCCGGGCGGCGGCGTGAGCCCGATAAGCGAACGCGCCGAGACCGACTTCCCCGAGCCGGACTCGCCGACCACCGCGACCCGCTCCCCGCGCGCGATGCTAAACGACACGTCGTTGACGGCGTTCACGACCCCGCGTGCGGTAGGAAACCGGACGCGGAGGTCGTCCACCTCAAGCAACGCCAGACGCGACGCGGAGTACCGAGTTCCTCGAGTCATATTCGACGTTCTGGAAGCGCATGAACCCGTCTGGCGCCGGCGTCCACTTGACATCGTCGCCCATGAACGTCAGCTGCTGGACCTCGGCGATCGACACGAACGCCGTGTCGTCCTTCAGCAGCTGGCCACGCCTGGTCGTACAGATCCTGACGCTTGGCGTCGTCACTGGCCGACGACAGCGCCTCGGCGGCGAGCTTGTCGACCGCCGGGATGCACGTCGTCGACGACGCGCCGTCGCACGTGAGGTTCTGCGCCGAGCGTGAGCGACGCGTCGAACAGCTCGTTGCTGTGGTTGTAGAGCATGATCTGCGGCGCGGCCGCATCGTCCGTCCTCCGCGACGAACACCTTCTCCACCCAGTTGTCGAACGGCGGGGCTCAGCTCGGCGTCGAACCCGACCTCGTCCAGCATGCCCGTGACGACCTCTCCGACCTGCGCGTCGCTGGTCCAGTGACCACGCGTCCCCCAGACCTCCGACCTGTGCGCCTTCCCGGCCCGCCTCCTTCAGGAGCGCCTCGCGCCTTGTCGGGGTCGTAGGCAGTCGGCTCCAGGTCGGTGTCGAAGCCGAAGACGTACGACGCGACCTGCTGCCCGCCCGCTGGAGCGCGCGTAGCCACCCCAGATCTGCTCGATGAGCACGTCGCGATCAATCGCCATGTCGGCGGCCTGACGCACCCGCACGTCGTCGAACGGCTCGGTAAAGCTGTTGAGACGCATGAACGACACCTCGGAGACCGGCGTGCCGGCGACCTGGAAGTTGTCCGAGGCGAGCTCCGGCGACATGTTGAGTGCCATCTGGATCTCACCCGCCTCCAGCGAGGCGAGACGGACCGCGACCTCCTCGTCGAACTTGATGTCGATGTTGGCGATCGAGGGCTGGTCACCCCAGTAGTCCGAGTAGGCGGAGAGCTCGATCCCCTGGCCCCGCTCCCAGCCGTCGAACTTGTACGGGCCGGTGCCCATCATCTCGGTTGCGAGCCTGTCGTCACTGAGATCGGCCCAGTCCGCCTTCGTGATCATCACGAGGGCCGCGCGAGCCGGGGTCGTCGGGTCGGCCACAGGGCGAGAGATCGAGACGGTCTTGTCGTCGATCGCCGTGACCGTGGTGTCCTCCAGGACCTTGCTGCCCAGGTGCTCACTGCCCTCGCTCAGCATGCGGTCCCAGCTCGCGACCACGTCGTCAGCCGTGAGCGGAGAGCCGTCGTGGAACTTCACGTCGTCACGAAGCTTGAAGATCCAGGCGGTGCCGTCCAACTCCCACTCGGTCGCGATCTTCGGAACGATCTCGCTGTTCGTCGAGTCACCCTCACGCGACGTGAGGCCCTCGTAGACGCTGAGACCGAACGTGTCGCGAGGGCCGTCCGACTTCAACAGGGGGTCCAGGCTGCCCGGCTCGGAGCCGATCGACGCAGCAAGCCTGTCCCTGCTACCGTTCTCGTTCTCGTTCTCGGCGCTACTGCTGGAGCAGGCGGTCGCTCCCAGTGCGAAGACGAGCAGCACCCCCACACAGGCGCCTCGCCGGCTTCTCGCCGTCGCAGCGCTCGACCGCTTCGTCCGTTGCCAAGCTGCCGTCATTTGGCATCCCTTCCTCGTATGTTCGGTCCCACGCGGCCCTGCTCACATCCGCATCCCCGGAAGGCGGAACAAACATATGAAGTGGCGACCGTCACTTTAGGTTCTGGCATACGTTATCCCAAGAACCTTCCGGAGAGAAGGCCTTGTCAGAACTCGTGTCGCGCGGCGTTCCTTCTTCACCCTCACGGGCGTGATCGCGCACTGCCGGAGCGCCTACTTCTGCCCGTCGATGAGCGTGTCGAAGGTCCGATGCGTGAGCCACTCGAGCTGGTCCGCGGTGAGGAAGTCGCACTCGCCGAGGAACTCTAGCGACTCCGAGTACCCGCAGTGACTCAGCACCACCGGGTAGTTCGACGCCCACATCAGGC
Organism: uncultured Actinomycetota bacterium; assembly: GCA_963788445.1. GTDB lineage: Bacteria > Actinomycetota > Actinomycetes > Propionibacteriales > Nocardioidaceae > Nocardioides. The sequence continues at coordinate 81,811 of CAWBGN010000011.1, read as the reverse complement.
GGTCGGCGCCGAACAGCGCCACCGCCTCGGCCAGGCGGTCGTGCACGTCCCGGAACGGGAACGACTCGGCGCTCGTCTCGACCAGGGTGGAGATCTTCACGCGGATGTTGTCCTGTGCGGCCAGCTCCGCGAGGTGCGGCCAGCCGGCGTACGGATCGGTGCTGCCGGGATACACCCCGAGACCGAGGTGGTCGACAATGAGCCGAAGCCCCGAATGCCTGCTCGCGACCTCTGCTAGCTCGCGCAGGGAGTTGGGGGCGAGGACGGCGACCGGAGCGTCGAGCGCTTCGGAAGCGGCCCAGAATGGCTCGAGCGCGAGCAGCTGCCCCGTCTCCGCGGCAGTCTTGCCGAAAAACGTCAGCCGAGTGCCGAGGGCGCCTCGGTTGCCCATCCACCGCTCCAGCCGGCCGTGGACATCCGGCTTCGCGGGATCGAAGCGGCCGAACACCCCGATCCGGTCGTCGGTGCGCTCCGCGACCTCCAGCCCGTACCCGTTGTCGTAGTCCATGATCGTGGGCGTCACCTGCACCGCACGGTCGACCCGGTACCGGTCGAGCACCGGCAACAGGTCCTCGAGCAGGTGCGGGTCGGGCGTCCAGGGGTACGGGCGCTCGGGCCGGGGCTCCGGCCACACGTGCAGGTGGGCGTCGACGATCCTGCTGACCGGAAGTTGCGCCACGTCAGTTCTCCGTCCGTGCGGGCACGATCAACGCGTCCAGCGCGATCACGCCGTCCGGGTAGACGCGCAGCGGGTTGAGCTCGATCTCGCCGATCACGTCGCTGTTCGCGACCGCGACCTCGGAGATGCGGGCCACGACCTCGGCCAGAGCCCGCTTGTCACACGGTGGCGAACCGCGGAATCCGTCGAGGAGCAGCGACCCACGCGTCTCGTCGATCATCGCCAGTGCCTCGTCCACGTCGATCGGGGCGACCCGGAACGCGACGTCCTCGACAGCCTCGACGAGCACGCCGCCGAGGCCGAACATCACGGTGAAGCCGAAGACGTCGTCGTGGACACAGCCGACGATCACCTCGCAGCCGGGCGCTACCATCTCCTCCACTAGCACGCCTTCCGCGTCCTCGGTGGGAGCGGCCGCCGCCATCGCGGCAACGAGCTCGTCATAGGCGGCGCCGACCGCTGCGGCGCCTTCGACGCCCACGCGGACGAGGCCGTACTCGGTCTTGTGTGCCATGCCCCGCACCTGGCCCTTCATGACCACTGCACCGGCCAAGGCGGTGGCAGCGGCGATCGCCTCGTCGCGGTCGGTGCACAAGTTCCCCTTCGGCAGCGGGACCCCGTGGTCGGCCAGAATCTGCTTCGAGCGGTGCTCGGTGAGCGGCCCCTCGCCGAGGGCGAGCCGCGGGACGTCGGTCGTCGAGGGCACAGCAGTGCGCCGATCGAGCGCACGACCGGCAGCGATCGACCCGCCGACGACCGCCGCGCAGCGCGCCAGGTCCTCGAAGACCGGGATCCCGCCCTCGCCGAGCCGGGCGATCGCCGCGGCCGGCGCGGCGAGCCACGCGACCGCGATCGTGGCGTCCGGACGGGCACGCCCGATCTCGACGAGCTGGTCCGCGAGCCGCATGCCGTCGATCTCCTGGAGCCCGAGCAGCACGATCAGCGTCGAGACGCCCGGGTCGTCGAGCAGCGCTCCGAGGCAGTCCCCGAACATCTCGGGCTGGTTGAGGATCTGGCCCGTCGCGTCGACCGGGTTCCTCGGCGACGCGAACGGCGGCAGGATGTCGGTCAGTCGCGCGCAGGTCTCCTGGGCGAGGTCGACCAGATCCACGTCGAAGTCCGCGAGCCGGTCAGCAGTCCAGACGCCGGCACCGCCGGAGATCGTCAGCACCGCGACGCCGGGCCGCGCGGGCCGGGAGCCTTCGCGGCCGTGGTGGCCGAGGAAGTCGATGAGCCCCTGCGGATCGCTCGCACGCACAATCCCGCCCTGGCGCAGCGCGGCGTCGTACACGGCGTCGGTGCCGGCCAGCGAACCGGTGTGGGACTCCGCGGCCCGGCGGCCCGCCTCCGAGCGGCCGACCTTGAGGAAGGACATCGGCTTGCCGGCATCGTGCGCGAGGCGGGCGGCATCGAGGAAACGCTTGCCGTCCCTGATGCTCTCGAGGTAGCCCCCGATGGCCAGCGTCTCCGGGTCGTTGGCGAGGTAGGCCAGCATGTCGGCCACGTCGAGGTCAGACTCGTTGCCGATCGACACGAAGCGGCTGAACCCGAGGCCCTGGTCTTGGGCGAGTGCGTAGATGAAGACGCCGAGCGCGCCGCTCTGGGAGATGAAGCCGACTCTTCCCGGCAGCAGCTGCGGGTGCCGATCGAACAGCGTGGCGAAGCTGCCGACGAGGTGGTTGGACGCGCTCGCGATGCCGAGGCTGTTCGGCCCGAGCAGACGCACTCCTCGTGACCGGGCTGCCTCGACCAGACGCTCCTGGCGCGCGCGGCCCGCGGGCCCGACTTCCGCGAACCCGGAGCTGAACACGACTGCGAACGGGACCTCCGCGTTCGCGCAGTCCTCGATGGCAGCGTCTACGGCGGCCGCCGGCACGGCTACGAGCGCGAGGTCGACCGGCTCGTCGATGGCCGCCACGCTGGGCCAGGCGCGGCGCCCCTGGATCTCGTCGCAGCTGGGATTCACCGGATGGACCGTGCCGCCGTATCCGCTGTCGGCGAGGTACCGCAGCGGGCGCCCGCCGATCTTGTTCTCGTCGCGCGACGCTCCGACCACCGCAACCGAGCGGGCGCCGAAGAAGCGGTCGAGGTCGGCGAAGAGCTTGTGGCCCGACCCGCCGTCTGCACTCTCCGGTCCAGTCTTCACTTCTCTCCTCTGCCCACGTCCAGCGTCATGGATTTTGGTATACGTTATCCTACGTGCCAATCACTTTCGACGAAGATCGCCCGATCGACGGCCATTTCCACGTGTGGGACGCGTCCTTCCCGAACCGGCCGTTCCCCTGGACGCCGGATCCGTTTCCCGTCGCAGAGATAGCGGCGGTGCTCGACCGCCACCGCATCGGCCGTGGCGTGCACGTGACGCCGATCATGTACGGGTTCGACAACGCCTACGGCCTCGAAGCGGCCGCCGCGACCGAAGGGCGCATCGCCGTCTTCGGCAGGATCGACCCCTTTGCCCCGGAACCCCACGAGCGCCTGGCGCGCTGGATGGCCCATGACGCTGCTGCGGGCGTGCGGCTGACGTTCTACGGAGAAGGCCTGCGGCGCCTGGTCGACGAGCCGGACGCGCTCGACCCCTTCTGGGCCGCGGCGGCCGAGCTGGGAACGCGCGTCGCCGTCTTCGCGCCCGACGCTCTGTGGGAGATCGTGCGGGCGGTCGAGCGGCATCCGACGCTCCGTCTGATCCTCGACCACCTCGGGCTGGGCGTGTATCCGAACTGCCCTGACCCGTTCCTCGGCCACCCGGCGGTGAAGGAGTTCGTGCCGTTCGACCAGGTGCTCGTGAAGGTCTCCGGCGTGGTCGAGGTGAGCAGCGAGTCGTACCCCTTCGCGGACGTGCAGGATCTCCTCGCCGACGCGGTCGAGCGGTTCACCGCGGATCGACTGATCTGGGGATCGAATTTCCCCGTCGTGCTCGACAAGTGCGACTACGACGACGCGTTCCGGTTCGTCGCCGACGCGACGTTCCTCACCGACCTGCAGCGACGTCGGATCCTCGGCGGCACCTGCGCCGAGATGCTCGCCCACGCACGTCCGGCGTCGGCATGAGCACGCCACCTCCCTTGACCGCACGGGTCGAGCAGGTCGAGGCGCGCGTCGTCTCGGTTGCGCTCGACCCGAAGATCATCACGCGCTACTACACGATCCCGACCATCGAGCTGGTGGTCGTGCGGATGCGGGACGCCGACGGCGTCGAGGGCTTCTCGACGCTCTGGTGCTTCGGCATGCCACAGGCGCGGGTGCTGCTCGCCGCGCTCGACTACCTGACGCCGTTCGCCTGCCGTGCGACACCCGGCCCGATCTCGGAGAGCGCAGCCGCGCTGCGTCGCGAGATCAACTTCCTCGGTTTCAAGGGCGTGAGCGTCTTCGCGCTCTCGGCGCTCGACATGGCGCTGCACGACCTCGCCTGCCGCCGCGCTGGGGTGTCGCTGGGCTCGGCCCTGGGGCGCCGGCTCGACCGGATACCGGTCTACTGGAGCGGTCTCTTCTCCAACCAGACCCTCCCCGAGCTGCTCGACGAGGTGGACACGAAACTCGCCGAAGGCTTCCGCGCGTTCAAGGTCCGCACCGGCAAGCCCTCGTTGCGTGAGGACGTCGAGCGCGTCGCGGCCGTGGCGGACCGGCTGCCTGACGGCGCCACCTTGATGATCGACGCCGTGCAGTCATGGAGCGTTGAGCAGGCCATCGCCGCGGCTGGACCGCTCGCCGAGCTCGGTCCGATCTGGCTCGAGGACCCGCTCGTGCACAGCGACTACGCCGGACTCGCGGCGGTGGTCGAGTCGTCGCCGATCCCGATCGCGACCGGCGAGAACGAGTACCTGCGCGACGGCTTCGACCAGATCTTCGCCGCGGGCCCGCGCTACCTCCTCGCCGACCTCGAGCGGGTCGGTGGGGTCACCGAATGGCTGGCGGTGGCCGAGTCGGCACGAACCCACGGGGCCGTGCTCACGCCCCATGTGTACCCGCAGGTCGCGATCCAGCTGTGCGCGGCACTCGACCAGGCCGAGCAGTGGATTGAGTACATCCCGTGGTGGGATGCCCTGCTCACCGAGCCGCTGCGGGTCGAGGACGGGGCCGTCGCGGTTCCCGACCGCCCCGGTAGCGGCCTCGAGCTCGACCTGGACGCGGTCGACGCCCATGCGGTCACCGCATGGATGCCCTTGGGTGAAGAGGGCTGAGGCGATGGAGCTGCGGGGAGCGGTGGCCGTGGTGACCGGAGCGAACGGCGGGCTCGGCCGCCAGCTGGCACAGGGGTTCGCGAAGGCCGGCTGCGACGTGGCACTCGTGTGCCGCACCTCGGTCGAGGAGACGCGAGCCGTCGCCGACGAGCTCAGGGCCTCGGGCGTTCGCACCGAGGTGTTCGCCGCCGACCTGACGCTTCCGACGGAGGTGGCACGTCTGCAGGAGGAGGTGCTCGACGCGTTCGGCCGCGTCGACGTGCTCGTCAACAACGCAGCCATCAACCGCTTCGTCCCCTTCACGGATCTCGACGCGCTGACGCCCGAGATCTGGGGCGAGATCCTCGACAACGACGTGTCGGCGCCGTTCCTGGTGTCGCGGGCGTTCGCTCCCGCCCTCGGCCGCGACGGTGGCGGTCGCATCGTCAACGTCAGCTCAATCGCCGGGTTCGCACCCCTGGGAAGCAGCATCGCCTACGCGGTCGCCAAGGCGGGACTCAACCACCTGACACGCTGCCTAGCGGTTGCGCTCGCGCCGGCCGTCCTCGTCAACGGGATCGCCCCGGGACACCTGCCGGGCACGCGCATGAGCGGGAACCTTCCCCTCGAGCATCGCCGGAGAAGTGTCGAGTCCGCTGCCCTCGGCCGAGCGACGAGCCTTGAGGACGTCGTCGATCAGGCTGTCGTCTTCGCCCGCAGCAACAGCACGACTGGCCAGACCCTTTGCGTCGACGCCGGGCGGTACTACCACTGAACGGTCGCCCCGGTTCGGGACCACCAGGGCCGCGAGGGTGGCCGCTGCGCAGAAGCTGGCGCTGAACACGAAGGCCAGCTCGAAGCCGTCGGCGCTCGGCTGGTTCGCGCTATCGGCGATCACGTGCGCTGCGAGGATCGAGGCCATCAGCTGGGCGCCGATGCTCTGGCCCACGTTGCGGGAGATCGTGTTGACGCCGTTCACCTCGGCGGTGCGGCCGAGGTCCACCGTCTCGGCGAGGATCAGCGGGGCCGCTACCAGCGTCATGCTGATTCCGAGGCCGGCGAACGCGGGCAGCAGGTAGAGGTAGGTCGCCTCCGCCGGCACGAACGCAAGCAGCCCCAGGCCGAGCGTCGCGATGGCAGCGCCCAGGACGAGGATCACCTTGGCGCCCAGGTACCAGGCGATCCTCCCGGCGAGCTGGGCGCCGGCCACCATCAACAGCGAGTAGGGCACGAGATAGATGCCGGCCTGGGTCGCCCCCTCGCCGAGCCCGCCGCCCTCGACCGGCACCTGCGCGTACTGGACGACGAGGATCGACGCGGCGATCTGCCCCGCGCCCATCGACAGCGAGGCGAAGTTGCTGAACAGCACGGGGCGCCGCGAAAGCGTGGGGATGTGGATCAGCGGCTGCGCGCGGCGACGCTCGACGCGGAAAAGGATCACCACGACGACGAGACCGAGTCCGCCGACGAGCAGGGTCCGGGGGGCGAGCCAGCCCCAGAAGCTGGCGCGGCTGATCGCGAACAACAGCAGGCCCAGCCCGGTGGAGAGGAGCGCGGCACCCAGCCAGTCCACCCGCGCAGGGCTGCGGACTCCCGCGTCGGGGACCCACGCGTGGGCGGCAGCAAGCGCAAGGACGCTGATCAATGCGGCCACCACGAAGCTCCAGTGGAAGCCACCGTGCTCAGCCAGGAAGCCGCCCAGCACCATGCCGACGCCCGCCCCGAGACCGATCGTCATCGCGATGCTCCCGAGAGCCACCGAGAGGCCGTCGTCCGGCAGCTCGTCGCGGGCGACGGAGTACGCGAGCGGCACGACCCCGCCGCCGACGCCCATGACGACGCGGCCGACGATCAGCAGCTCCAGGGAGCCGGCCACAGCGCAGACCGCCGCCCCGCCCGCGAACAAAGCGAGGGTCGACAGCAGCAGGCGCTTCTTGCCGAAGATGTCGCCGAGCCGTCCACCGATTCCGGTGAAGACCGCTGAGGAGATGAAGAAGGCGCTCATCACCCACCCCGCGTCGGCGGCGGTGGCATCGAAGTCCTGCTGGATCTGCGGCAGTGCCGGGATCACCATCGTTTGCGAGATGGCGTACGCGAGGCTCGCGCAGGCAAGGATGAAGACCGTTCTCCGGGGTCGTGCGCGACTGCGGGGGTGGCTCACGGCGCCGTTGGCGGAGTCTCGCCCGCGAGCCGATCCAGCAGCGGCACTGCAGCCTCGAGCTGCTCACGCTCGCTGTCGGTGAAGTCCCCGAGCCTCTCGATCAGCTTGGCGGCGCGGGCCTGCTGCAGCCGACGCTGCAGATCGAGACCAGTCTCGGTGATCCACACCCGGACGGCGCGGCCGTCCTCGGGATCGGGCTGGCGCCGTACATAATCCTGCTCCTCGAGGCGATTGATGAGGTTGGTCATCGAGGGCTGCGTGACGCGCTCGAGCGCCGCGAGGTCGGTGATGCGCTGGGGGCCGAGGTCGCGCAGGGTTGCGAGCGTCGACATCCCCGTCCGGCTCAGCTCCCGGCGGACACCGCGCAGCAGCAGCGCCATCATGCGGTCCATCGCTTCGCCCAGGCTCTGCCCCAGCTGCTCGTGACTCGCGGTGATCTCGTCGGGGAGGATTCGCATAGACGCGACTATATTACATGTGCTATCTATGTAGTAGGGCAAACTTGGGATACCATATTCCAAGCACCACCGTGCACGTCGATGAAGGGAACCAGGAGATGACAATCACCGCGGAAGAAGCCACCACCACCATCGAGTACTTGTCGCCGCAGGCGGCACGGCTCGTGGTCAGCCGCGGCATCAACAAGGTCGAGTCCCTCGAGGGAGCAAGGATCGCGCTGCTGTGCAACAGCAAGCCCAACGCGCAGGTCCTCCTCGATGCCGTGGCCGACGCCCTCAGCGAGCGCGTGTCCCCGGCCGAGGTCATCCGGGAGTCGAAGGCCATCCCGAGCAGCGCCGCGCCTGACGAGGTCTACGACCGGATCGCCAAGAACGCCGACGTTGCGATCTTCGCCAGCGCCGACTGCGGCTCGTGCACGTCGTGGGGGATCCACGACACCGCCGAGCTCGAGAAGCGCGGCGTGCCGGCCCTCGCGCTCGTCGCCCACCCATTCGTGCCGATGGCGACCGCCCAGTCGATCGCCCTCGAGTACCCCGACCTGCGCCGCGTCGTGTTCGAAGGCCCGATCGCCGGCATGGACGAGGAGATCGTCCGCGCCAAGGGTCGCGCCATCGTCGATGACGTCATCGCAGCGTTCACCGCATAGGAAAGAGGACGCATGATCACCGCACTGCCCCCGGGTGTCGACCCCCGGCCGAACGACGTTCTCAAGATCGAGAGCGAGGTCGACTTCCACGTCCACGCGTACCAGCGGGGCTGGAGCGACGGCCTGCCGGTCGTGACCCCCACGCCCGAACGCGTGGAGGCCATGGTCGCCACGGTCAGCGAAGACCCGCTGCACGTCCTCGGGATCATGCCCCCCGGCCAGGGCATCACCACGATCCAGGCGATCGCAGTCAACGCGGTCATGGCCGGCTGCTCCCCGGAGCACTTCCGGGTCGTGGTCGCGGGCATCAAGGCGCTCCTGGACGAGCGGTTCAACCTGTACGGTGTCCAGGCAACGACCCAGGCGGTCACGCCCGCCCTGATGATCAACGGACCGATTGTCGGCGAGCTGGGCTTCAACGGCGGTCACAACTGCTTCGGCCCGGGTTCGCGCGCGAACGCCGTCGTCGGGCGGGCGGTACGCCTCTGCCTCCTCAACATCGGCGGGGCAATTCCCGGCGAGACCGACATGTCGACGCACGGCCAGCCCGGCAAGTACGGGTTCTGCTTCGCCGAGAACGAAGCGGCCAGCCCGTGGGACCCGTTCCACGTCGAGCACGGCTTCGCGCCCGGCTCGAGCACCGTGACCGCCTTCCAGGTGGGCAGTGTCGCGAGCATGCTCGACTTCGGCAGCAAGGTCTCGGAGCAGCTGCTGCTCATGCTCGCCGACCTTCTGTCGGCCAACCACAGCAACAACATGCAGGTGGGCGGCGGCGACCTGCTCGTGGTCATGAGCCCCGAGCACGTCGGCATCCTCGAGCGCGAGAACATCAGCAAGGACCAGGTGAAGCGGTTCTTGCACCAGAACGCCCGCAAGCCCGCGAGCAAGATCCCCGAGGGCGTGCTCGGGTGCATCCGGGACTGGCGTCGCGAGGAGCTACCCCTCATCGGGCCGGAGACGCCGATCCCGGTCGTCGAGGACTGGCGCCACATCAACATCGCAGTCGCCGGCGGCGCCGCCGGATCGCACTCGGTCTTCCTGCCCGGCTTCGGCGACGGCTGGGCCGTCACTGTGGAGATCTGACGATGAACACCATGCAGGCCACGGAGGCGCTCGCCGGCATCATCGACGCCATGCGCGCGGACAGCTACGAGGTTGTCGTCGTGGACGCGACCCCGGATGCTCTCTCGGTCTCGATCGAGGCGCGCGACGGTGCGTGCGAGGACTGTCTCGCCCCGGCTCCGATCATGACGACGGTGATCAGCACGGCGCTCGGCGGCAGTACCGACCCGAGCAGATCAAGATCGCCTATCCAAACGACGCCCGGCATGGCGCATGGATGTTGCGGGTGAGCGAGAAGGAATTAGACGATGGGGGTCAGTACCGCGGCCAGGCGGAGGACCCCCCGCCCTTTCCAGCAATTCAGCGTTCCCCGCTGACGGACCAAGTTGTCGACCGGATAACGGACCGGATCCTCCTCGGGCAGCTGGCGCCGGGCACCAGATTGCGCCAGCGCCAGCTCGCCGAGGAGCTGTCGATCAGCCGTACGCCCCTGCGCGAAGCGCTGCGCGTCCTACAGACGGACGGCCTCGTCGAGCAGCGCCAGAACGGCACCTTCAGCGTGGTCGCACCGACCCTGCAGGACGCGCGCGACACCTACGAGATGCGCGAGGTCGTCGACGCGTTCGCCGCGCGCATGGCCGCGCTGCGCGCCAGCCCGTCTGACATCGAGGTGCTCGAACAGCTGGTCCTGAGGCTCGAGGCGACCTGCGAGCCCTTCGACCCGCGCCGCTACGTCGCCGCGGTGAGCGAGTTCCACGTCGGTCTCCTGCGAGCGTCGGGCAATCGCACGATTCTCGCGCTCGAGACCACCATCCGGATGAGCACGCGCGTGCTCTACCCCCGTTTCGACCACCGTCAGGAGCGGCTCGTCGCCGCCGCGCGCGAGCACCGACGGCTCTTCAACGCGATTCGCGACCACGATCCCGACGAGGCCGAGCGGTGTGCTCGCGAGCACGTGCGCGCTGTCATCAAGTTCTGGATCGACGAGGACGACGCCGCCGCGGGCTGACGCTGCCAGCGGCCGAGCACCCAGGGTCAGTGCCCGTCGATGCGGTCCATCAGCTCCCGCGCGAGAGCGAAGGCCGACGTGGCCGCCGGTGACGGTGCGTTGCGCACGTGAGCAACCCGGCCGACGTGGGAGATCTTGAAGTCATCGACCAGCGACCCGTCGGCGCCCACCGCCTGAGCACGCACCCCCGCGTGGGAGCTGTTGTCAAGGTCGGCGACGGTGAGGGACGGGACGTACTGCGCGGCGGCCCTCACATAGGCACGCCGGCTCACGGCCATGCGGATCTCCGTGAGGCCGGTGCGCCAGAACCGCTTGGCGACCTTCCACGTGCCCGGCCAGGCGAGAGTGTCGCGCACGTCGCGCAGACGGATGGTGCGCAAGCGGTACCCGTCGCGTGAGGGCACCATCATCGCCGTGGGCCCGAGCATGATGCTGCCGTCGATGTGCTTGGTGACGTGCACGCCCAGGAACGGGAGCGTGGGGTCCGGAACCGGGTAGACCATCCCGCGGACGGCCGGCTCGTCTGCGGGCGCGAGCCGGAGGTAGCTGCCGCGGAACGGGACGATCCGGGGATCCGGGTCGGCGCCCGACCGTTCGGCCAGCCGGTCGGCCCAGAGTCCGGCGCAGACGATGACCTGGTCTGCCTCCAGCACCGACGTGCCCGCGTCGACGCGACACGTCTCGCCCTCGACGATGCGCCGTACCTCCGTGCCGAACAGGAAGGTCACGCCCTTGTCGACGAGCTCCTTCTGGATACTCCGAGTAACCTCGACGTAGTCGATGATGCCGGTGTTCGGAGCATGCAGGCCCGCGATGCCGGCGGCACGTGGCTCGATCTCGCGGATCCCTTCGGCGGACACGCGGGCGAGGCCGGGGACGCCGTTGGCAATGCCACGCCGCTCGAGCTCGTCGAGCATGGGCAGCTCCTCCTCGCGGACCGCGACGATGAGCTTGCCGCACCGCTCGTGGGGGATCCCGTGCTCAGCCGCGTACTCGTACATGAGCCGGGCCCCCTCGACGCAGAGCCTGGCCTTCAGCGAGCCAGGCTCGTAGTAGATGCCTCCGTGGATCACGCCAGAGTTGTGACCGGTCTGATGGGCCGCGACCGCGCTCTCCTTCTCCACGACGGTGATGCTGGTGCCGGGGCGGCGGTGCAGCACCTCCCGTGCCACCGCGAGCCCGACGATCCCTGCACCGACGACGACGACGGCCGACCGGTCCATCACTGCCCCGGCCCGCCAACACAGGGGCGTTCCGACACGGTCAGCTCGATCCGGGTGCGTGCGCCGTCAGGGACGACGATCCTCTGTGCGCCGGGTATGTCCACACCACAATCCTAGGACGTCCTACTATCTGCCGGCATAACGACCATGGCGTCGCCGACTTTCTCCAGTTCGACAGCCGACGCTGCGAAGCTTCGGACGGCCGCTGGCACGACAAACGTTGCTGCCGGATGGGAAGCGGCCCTCGTGAGCTTTGGTGCCGCGGCCGATGCCGGACTCGTTGTTCCAGATCAACCTGCGCGGGACCCGTCCGAGCTGTTGCAGCAACTCCCACATCCCCACTACCAAGTCTTGGGTGTGCCGGGTGGGGATCATCCGGCCGAGCATGAAACGGGAGTGCGCCGCGGTGATCACCAGCACGGGCAGCAGCGCCCTGGTGCCGTCCTCGAGCGGGATCTTCCTCGGCGGGAACCACAGATCGCACTGCGCTGCTTCACCAGGCAACCACGTCAGCCGGTCCGAGGGGTCAATCGGTCGATGGTCTGGTCGTAGCCGCCGGACGTTGTCGCGGAACCACGTGATCGACCCGGTCCAGCCGACCGGCTCGGCGATCACCGTCGCCGTCGGCGCCCACGACCTCCACCAATGGCGCAACCTGTTCTCGCCCTTACGAACGCCCCCCATGTGGTCAGCGGCAACCTTCACCGCGCATGGACACCTGAGGTTGCCCACCCCAGACTGAAGCAGGGACTGGGACGGGATTGGGCGATTCAGACACCGGGTGCCTACTCACCTCGTGGCGCATACATGGAAACATCTCCGCAGTTCGAGTTGTCGCCCGACACAAGTACCAGATTCACTCGTTGACCAACTGCTCACGAGCGGCCTGGTGGATCGCGTCCACGAACGGCTGATCCTCGTCTTGGGTGTCTTTGGCGAGTTCGTCGAAGGGGACCATCGAGGGGTGGCGTTCGTCATGGTTCTGCATCCAGATAACCCACGCGTCGTGGACGTCTCGCAGGGACACTTCCGTTCCCTTGGCGCGGGCCAGCAGCGCGTACATTCGAAACAAGAGTTCGGTGTGCTCGGGAAACGTCGTGTCGTTGGACGCGATGGCCTTGATGCGTCGCGCCAGGGGGTCCATGTAAGTCATGACGTCACCAAGTAGATAGCGATCATGATGTTGATGCCAGCGAACAGGGCCGGGGCGAGCCGCTCGACGCTGCCCAACTCCGAGTAGCGCTTGCGCCAGTGAGGCACAGGGTCCCGCTGCAGGGTCTTCCATTCGTCTGTGAACACCTTGACCGGAAGGCCCTTCTCAATCTCCAGAATCACGTCAAACTTGGCGGTGTTCAGGTCACGGTAACTGCGCAGCAGCAGGTACCAGACGCCGGTGCTTAGCAATCCGACGGCGCACAGTGCGATGAGTACGAGCGTGGGCGGTTCTGGCTTCCGAGTGGTCAGGAAACCGAGGGCCGCGACAATTGCGGTCTGGACGCTGACGAAGAACGAGTTTGCTCCGCCTCGCCGGGCAGAGACCCGGTCAGCCATCTCGACGGCCAATTTGTAGAGATCGAGGACCCTAGGGTCCGCGACGTCCATCGGCGGAGGACCCGTCATCTCACGCCCATCCGGCAACACGCGCGTTCTTGCCGGTCTTGGCGCACTGGTCAACCATCTCTGCGACCGATGGCCACGTCCAAGCGACCACGTTGTTCCGCGCCAGACCCGTCGGCAGGGTCGAGGTCGCTCCAGCACCATTGACGTAGACCCCGAAGCAGGGGACGTTGAGCGACCCCGCCATTCCGATCTCCTTGGCGACACCCGTAGCGGATCCCATGCTCTTTCCCACAAGCACAATCAGCATGTGGCAGGTATTGATCTTCGCCTTGATCAGCTTCTCCCACTCCGCCTGCGGCAGGGCTGTCTTGGAGGACCAGTCCTCCACGGCGAAGGGTGTCGGCGACTTGTCCTTCGCCTGCCCCGCGAACAAGACTTTCGGCGTCAAGTCATGGTCGAAGTCGAAACTAAGGAAAGCGCGGGGCAGGGTCATCAAGAACTCCTAGGGTTGATGGTGGCAAGGTAAGCGAGACCACCGACGGTGCGTCGGTCAACGTTTCAACAGGTCGAGAGTCCCGCTGGATCCTGGTACGAGTGGTGCGGTAACTAGCCCATCGCCGGAGTCACACACTTCCGGCGTTCCCGGGAGATGAGGTGACAACGCCAATGTCACTTCGTCTTGGCCTCCCATAGGTTCCGCCCATCTCTGGCAGGGACAGCCCAGCCATTCTGTGCCCCGACGCAGAATCATGCCCGCCGACGCAGGATCGGGGCGCGTCAGCAGCGACCGCGGCTCAGTGCGCCATGTCGACGAAGCGGGAGTAGTGGCCCTGGAAGGCGACGGTGATGTCGCGGGTCGGGCCGTTGCGGTGCTTGGCGACGATCAGGTCGGCCTCGCCGGGGCGGGTCGACTCCTTCTCGTAGACGTCGTCGCGGTGCAGCAGGATCACCATGTCGGCGTCCTGCTCGATCGAGCCGGACTCGCGCAGGTCGCTCATCATCGGGCGCTTGTCGCCGCGCTGCTCGGGGCCACGGTTGAGCTGGGAGAGCGCGATGATCGGGACCTCGAGCTCCTTGGCCAGCAGCTTGATCTGCCGGGAGAACTCCGAGACCTCGAGCTGGCGGGACTCGACCTTCTTGCCCGACGTCATCAGCTGGAGGTAGTCGATGACGATCACCCGCAGGTCGTGGCGCTGGCGGAGCCGCCGCGCCTTGGCCCGGATCTCCATCATCGTCATGTTCGGCGAGTCGTCGATGAACATCGGCGCCGACGACACCTCGGCCATCTTCCGCGCCAGCTTGGCCCAGTCGTCGTCGTTCATGTTGCCGTTGCGGATGTGGTTGAGCGGGACCTTCGCCTCCGCCGACAGCAGCCGCATGGTGATCTCCGAGCGCGTCATCTCCAGGCTGAAGAAGCAGCTCGTCAGGTTGTTGTGGATCGACGCCGCCCGGCAGAGGTCGAGAGCCAAGGTCGAGTTGTGGGTCGGGATCATCGATTCACCGGCGAGGTACAGGTGGTCGTCGTTGTCGACCTGCACGCACCGGACGGGAACGGACTCGACCTCGCGGACTGCCTCGACCTTGACGATGGTGCCGTCAGGCATGCCGATCGTGTGGAGGCGCTCGACGGTGTCGCACAGCTCCTGGGTGGTGCGGATCCGGGGATGGTTTCGAGACGGTTGCTGCGCAACCTCCTCGACCATCGAAATCTCCGTGCCGTCGATCATCGACGTCGTCAGCCACTGGTGCTGGGCGTCGGCGACGATGCGGGAGCCGTCGGAGAACTCGACTTCGTAGCAGGGCCGGTCGCGCATAACCTCGGTCGCGGCGACGACTCGCGTCGGCCTACCCGTGGCGTCGTACAGCTCGTCGCCCACGGCGACCTCGCCCATCGTCGTCCAGCCCGTCGGCGTGGGGAGCGGGGTGTCGAGGGCGAGTGCCTTGCCCATGGCCGGACGCGCCGCGACGATGATCATCTGGCCGGCGTGGAGGCCGTTGGTCAGGTCGTCGAGGTCGGCGAAGCCGGTGGGGACGCCGTACAGGCCGGCCTCGCGGTTGCCGATCGCCTCGATCTCGTCGAGGACGCCGTCCATGATGTCGGACAGCGGGGCGTAGTCCTCGCCCGAGCGCTTGTCGGAGATCTTGTAGACCTCGGCCTGCGCCTGGTCGACCACGTCGTCGACCTGGCCCTCGCCGGCGTAGCCGATCTGGACGATCTTGGTGCCGGCATCGACCAGCCGCCGCAGGATCGCCTTCTCGCGCACGATCTCGGCGTAGTAGCCGGCGTTGGCGGCGATCGGCACGTTGGCCGAGAGCGTGTGGAGGTACGGCGCCCCGCCGATCCGCTGCAGCTCCCCGCGGCGCTGGAGCTCGGCCGCGACCGTCACCGGGTCGGCCGGCTCGCCCCGGCCGTAGAGGTCGATGATGGCGTCGTAGATGACCTCGTGCGCCGGCCGGTAGAAGTCGACGCCCCGGACCGTCTCGGCGACGTCGGCGATGGCGTCCTTCGACAGCAGCATCGACCCGAGGACGCTCTGCTCGGCCGCGTTGTCCTGCGGCGGCACCCGGTCGCCCGGGCGGGAGGTGTACTCGCCGGGCTCGTAGGCGGACGGGCCGTCGCCCCAGTTGTCGAACGAGGCGTCCGTCAGACCAGGTGCGTCGTGGCCTCGCGCACCGTGATCCGTGATGCTCACGAAGGCCTCCTGATCGACGCCCGGACGAGGGTCGGTCTGCTGGTTCGACGGTAGGGATGGGCACCGACAGGCGGCGCCGGGCAGCCCCGATCCGGGTCACCCGCCGCACACCCAGGGCCGGCAACTCGCGGAAACGTACGCCCCCCGTCGGCGCGGTGGGAAGCGGTCTGTCCACAGGGGGCTGGGGATAACTCCGCTAACCAGGTGGAGGAAGCCCGGTCAGGTGTGCACACGTTGGGGACTTGGCTGTGGACAACCTCCGGCAACCATCGGGAAAATGCCCTCTGACCTGCGGAAACGGTCCTCCACCGGTGTGGACGGAAAACTACTGCCCAGGTTTCTCGTTCATCCTCCCGACATCTGGGATTTGGCTGTTGGTTTGTCGACATGGCGGCCCGGGCGGCCGCTCTGCCCACAGGATCTGCACATTCATGCACAGGCACGGGTGACTAGTCATGTCATAGTCACTGACGTTGTCTGTCCATTACATGTCGTAGTCTTTCCGGATGGCGAACGCGCACGACCGCGAGATCGTTCGGCTCGCCGTCCCCGCGTTCCTGGCGCTGGTCGCGGAGCCGATGTTCCTGCTCGCCGACGCTGCCATCGTCGGCCACCTCGGCACCGCGCCGCTGGCCGGTCTCGGGGTCGCCGCGGTGATCCTCCAGACCGCCGTCGGGCTGTGCGTCTTCCTCGCCTACGGCACCACCGCGAGCGTCGCCCGCCGACTCGGCGCCGGCGACCGGCGCGGTGCACTGGCCCAGGGGATCGACGGCGTCTGGCTGGCGGTCCTGATCGGCACGGTCATGACCGTCCTGGGGATCGTGTTCACCGAGCCCCTGGTCCGCGCGTTCGGCGCCGACGCGACCGTCGCCGACCCGGCGACGACGTACCTGCGGATCGCGTTCCTCGGCACCACCCCGCTCCTGGTCATGCTCGCCACGACCGGCGTGCTCCGCGGCCTGCAGGACACCCGCACCCCGCTGGTGGTCGCCGTCGTCGGCAACCTGCTCAACATCGCCCTCAACCTGCTCCTCGTGTACGGCGCCGGGCCGGTCGCCGGCGATGGGCATCGCCGGGTCGGCCTGGGGCTCGGTGCTGGCGCAGGTGGCCAGCGCCGCCGCCCTGCTCGCCGTCGTGGTCCGGGCCGCGCGACGCGAGGGCGCCTCGCTCGCGCCCGACCTGCCCGGCATCCGCGCCGCCGCCCACGCCGCCGTCGCCCTCGTCGTCCGGACCCTGACCCTGCGCGCCGCCCTGCTGGTCACGACGTACGCCGTCACCGTCGGCGCCGACGGCGGGCGCGACCAGGCGGTCGACCTGGCCACCCACCAGCTCGCGATGACCATCTGGGTGTTCCTGGCCTTCGCCCTCGACGCGATCGCCATCGCCGCCCAGGCGATCACCGGCCGCTACCTCGGCGCCGGCGACGTCGCCGGCACCCGCGCAGGTGACGAGACGGATGGTGCGCTGGGGACTGGTCAGCGGGATCGTCACCGGGCTGCTGCTGGCCGCCGTCAGCCCGTTCCTCGGTCACCTCTTCACCGGCGACGCGGCGGTACAAGACCTGCTCGTTCCCGTCCTCCTGGTGGCCGCGCTCGGCCAACCGATGGCGGGCATCGTGTTCGTCCTCGACGGCGTGCTGATCGGTGCCGGCGACGGCACCTACCTCGCGAAGGGCGGACTGGTCGTCCTCGCCGCCTACGCCCCGATCGCCCTCGCGGCGGTGGCGCTCGGCGGCGGCGTGGTCGCGGTGTGGGTCGCGTTCTCCGCGGTGTTCATGGGTGCCCGGCTGGTCGTGCTCACCCACCGCGAGCGCGGGGAGGCCTGGCTCCGGACCGGCGCGTCCATCGGGCCCTCCTAGAGTGAGCGCATGCGGCCTCTCCAGTCCATCGCGATGGGCCTGGTGATCGTCGCACTGCGCGCGGAGTTCGGTGGCTTCGACGCCCTGCCGGATCCCGCTCGGCTGGCTGCTGGTCCTGCTCGGGGTGCGCAGCCTCCCGGCCGACCTCGAGTCCCGACGCACTCTCGTCGGCCTGGCCGCGCTCGCCGGGGCGGTCAGCATCCCGCTCTGGATCCCGGACGTCAGCGACGCCCTCTACGACACGGACCCGGCCCTGCTCTGGGCGGTCAACCTGCCGCAGCTCGGCTTCGGGGGCCTGCTCGCCCACGTTCTGGCCCGCCGGGCCGCCGACGCCGAGGACACCAGCGCCGCGACCTGGCTGCGGGTCACGGTCACCGGGTTCGCGGTGGTCGCGCTGCTGCCGATCCTGGTCTGGGGCGTCGGCGTCGGTGCGCTGGCCGTGCCGGCGTACGTCGGCGCCACGCTCGTGCTGCTGGCCCTGATCTGGATGCTGTTCTCGTGGTCGTCACGGGCCTGGGCGACCGCCGAGGAGCGCCCAACCGGCGCAATTGCGCCGGAATGACAGGCGCGCCCGGCCGAACACGTCGGCAACGAGGGCCGCCCTCCCGGAGGAGGAACGGCCCTCGTCAGGCTGCGTGGCGGAGCGGTCAGGCGGGGATCACGTTGAGGGCCACCGTGGCGGACACCTCGTCGTGCAGCTTGACCGACACCTCGTGGTGACCGAGCGACTTGATCGGGTTCTCGACCGCGATCGTGCGCTTGTCGACCTGCTCGCCGGAGGTCTCGGCGAGCGCCTCGGCGATCTCGCCGACGGTGACGGCACCGAACAGGCGGCCACCGTCACCGGCGCGGACCTTGACGCTGACCGGCTCGGCCTCGAGCTTCGCCTTGATCTCCGCGGCGTGGTCGTGGTCGCGGACGGCACGCGAGGTGCGTGCGGTCTTGATCGACTCGCACCGTCTTCTCGGCGCCGCGGGTCCAGCGGATGGCAACGCCGCGCGGGACGAGGTAGTTGCGGCCGTAGCCGTCCTTGACCTCGACGACGTCGCCGGGGGCCCCGAGGCCGGTCACTTCCTGGGTCAGGATGAGCTTCATGTCCTGGCTCCTTATCGACCGGTCGAGGTGTAGGGCAGCAGCGCGACCTCACGGGCGTTCTTGACCGCGATCGCCACGTCCCGCTGGTGCTGGACGCAGTTGCCGGTCACCCGACGGGCGCGGATCTTGCCGCGGTCCGAGATGAACTTCCGGAGCAGGGTGGTGTCCTTGTAGTCGACACCGGTCGCCTTCTCCTTGCAGAACTGGCAAACCTTCTTCTTAGGCTTGCGAATCACTGCCTTGGCCATTGTGGTGCTTCCTTTCCGAAGCCCGGCTCATGCCGGAATGGTTGAGGTGTATTCGGTTGGTCACCGGTGGTTTCGAGACAGGCGCTGCGCGCCTTCCTCAACCACCGATGGTGGTGCGGTTGGGATGGATCAGAACGGGGGCTCGTCCGAGCCGACGCCCGGTGCGCCCCACGGGTCCTGGCCGCCGCCACCGCCCTGGGGAGCGGGCTGGCCGCCACCCTGCGGCAGCGGGCGTGGCCCACGGGTCGTCGCCGCCGGCGCCGGACTGGCCGCCGGACTGACCGCCGCCGCCCTGGGGAGCGGAGTACCCGCCGCCACCGCCGGAGCGGGAGGCGCGGGTGACCTTGGCCGTGGCGTACTTGAGCGACGGGCCGACCTCTTCGACGTCGATCTCGAAGACGGTCCGCTTCTCGCCCTCGCGGGTTTCGTACTGGCGGGACTTCAGCCGACCGGTGACGACGACGCGCATGCCCTTCTGGAGGGACTCGGCGACGTTCTCCGCCGCCTGCCGCCAGACCGCGCAGGAGAGGAACAGCGAGTCGCCGTCCTTCCACTCGTTGGACTGCTTGTCGAACGTGCGCGGCGTGGACGCGATCCGGAAGTTCGCCACGGCCGCACCCGAGGGGGTGAAGCGCAGCTCCGGGTCGTCGACCAGGTTGCCGACCACGGTGATGACGGTCTCGCCTGCCATGTCAGGTCTCCCTTGTTCTGTCCATCGGTACGTCGGGGCGAATCATTGCCTGAGCCGCCGACAGGTGGAAGGGGTGTTCCACAGAGTGCGTCCACTGAGACGACTCAGTGAGCGTCCGGGCGGATCACCTTCGTGCGCAGGATCGACTCGTTGAGCGTGAGCTGGCGGTCGAACTCCTTGACCGTGGCCGGCTCGGCGTTCAGCGAGATGACGGCGTAGATGCCTTCGGCGTTCTTCTTGACCTCGTAGGCGAGCCGGCGACGTCCCCAGACGTCCACGGACTCGACGGTGCCACCATCCTTGCGGATGACGTTGAGGTACTTGTCGAGCGAAGGCTCGACGGTGCGCTCTTCAAGGCTGGGGTCGAGGATGACCATCACTTCATAGGTACGCAAAGCGGTCTCCACCTCCTCTGGACTCGGCGGCCACGGTCTCTCCGTGGCAGGAGGGCTGTGCGTTTCCACCGGCCGGGCCTTGCGGCGTACGGCGTGTGGTGGGCTGTCGACGTGAGCGGACCCGTCGGTGGGTCGTCCACGAGGACAGTGCAGGCTACCAGCGCCCGCGGCCCGCACCGAAATCCCTGCCCAGGCGGTCAGGAGCGCCCGGCCTGACCGGGCTGGGGTCACTCGTGTCGGTGGCCCGGCCTAGTCTGGCGGCATGCAGATCGGTGCCCACGTCGACCAGACCGACCCCATCGCCGAGGCGAAGGCGCGCGATACCAATCTTGTGCAGTTCTTCCTCGGCGACCCGCAGGGCTACAAGGGTCCCGAGTTCCGGTACGCCGGCGGGGCCGAGGGGCTGCAAGGCCGACGCCGAGGCGGCGGGCGATCGACCTCTACGTCCACGCGCCGTACATCGTGAACGTCGCCACCACGAACAACCGGATCCGGATCCCGTCGCCGCAAGCTGCTCCAGCAGCACGTCGACGCCGCGGCCGCGATCGGCGCCAAGGGCCTGATCGTGCACGGCGGCCACGTCAACAAGGACGACGACCCCGCCAAGGGGTTCGACAACTGGCGCAAGGCGGTCGAGGCGACCGACATCAAGCTGCCCGCTGCTGATCGAGAACACCGCCGGCGGCGACAACGCGATGACCCGCTACCTCGAGCGGATCGCCGGGGTGTGGGACGCCATCGCGGCGGCGGAGGGCGCCGACCAGGTCGGGTTCTGCCTCGACACCTGCCACGCCCACGCGGGCGGCAACTCGCTCGAGACCGTGGTCGACGACGTCCGCAAGATCACCGGCCGGATCGACCTGGTGCACTGCAACGACAGCCGCGACGACTTCGACTCCGGCGCCGACCGGCACGCCAACCTCGGCAACGGCCAGATCGACCCCGACCTGCTGGCCGCGCGTGGTCCGCGACGCCGGTGCCCCGGTGATGCTGGAGACCCCCGGTGGTGCGGCCGAGCACAGCGACGACATCGCCTGGCTACGCTCTCGCGTCTGACCTGAGCGCCGTCACGGATTGGGAGCAGACCGGCCGGCGGACGTCCCCCATGTCCCACCAACCGGCCGGCCTGCTCATCCCCGCCCCCCAGCGGGGACACTCGCCTCAAGCTGAGACGAGCACCGTCAGATCCCGGACCTCGAAAGGTCCGGAACTGTCGTCGCCTCGGCTGCGCACGAGGCGCAAGGCGGCCGGGCCACGGTCCTCGTCCCGGAAGACCAGGAACTGGAACACGTGGCTGTCCTCGTGCAACGGCACGAGGTTCGACGGACGGTCCTCGACGTGCCACCGGCTGGGGCCCAGTCCGCGCCGGCGGAAATGCAGCTCGAGGCGAGTGCCGGCCTCGACCTCGAGTACCTGACCCGACTCCGGATCGGTGAGAACGTGATGCTGGAAGTTTCCGCTCATGTTGCTCCCTCGTAGGCGAAGTTGACTGTCAGGAGTCCGCTTCGACCCGGTTGATACGCCACGGCCAGAAAAAGTCCTCGATTTCCTCCGGCGGGTTGTGCTAGCCGCGCCGGCCGGGCCACAACGTCATACGAAGTGGTCGCTACGGCAGCCACTTCGTATGACGTCCCGAACGAAGGGCTATCCGAAGCAGACCAGCGGCACCGGCGGTGAATCGGCCGACACGGCGGGTACGGCGTTCGCCAGCGCGACGGCCGGATCGACCCCGGCCGCGAGCTGCTCGTGGACGCCCACCAGCGCCTCGTAGGCCGCGACGTCGTTGACGGCCGCGGCGGAGGCGACCACCCGGCGGGTCCCCGCGTGGAGCCAGGCGCTCGCCATCCCGATCAGCTCCTCCCCCCAGCGCACGGTCGAGGCACCCACCTCGCAGGCCGACAGCACGACGACGTCCGGCACCGCCCGCAGCTGGTCGATGTCGTAGCCGTACCAGGGCCCGTCCACCAGCTCCAGGCCGGAGAACATCGGGTTCTCAGCGGAGTGCCGGCCATGCGCGGCGACGTGGAGCACGTCGACCGAGGAGGCCAGGCTCGAGACCGCTTCCGCGCTCGCCGAACTGCCGATGAGGACGTCGGACCGGTGCCAGGGCTTGGCCGCGGCGAGGACCTCCTCCTCGGCCCGGGCCACGCGCGGTCCGGCGACCAGCCCGGCCGACCCCGCCCGCAGCGCACTGGACTGCCGGGCCAGCCACGACGTCGCCGACTGGGCCACGGTCACGGGTCTGCCGACGAAGCCGTCCAGCAGCGTCCACGGGATCGCGGCCATCACCCCCGACGGTGTCAGCACCACGCGGCGGTCGCCGACGGCGGACAGGACCGGGGTCACCAACACAGCGGCCAGGCGGCCCAGCCGCTCGGCGAGCTGCGCGCGGACCACCCCGGCCAGCGAGTCCGGCAGCTCCGAGGCCGCCATGTCGAGGTCGGGCCGGAGTCCGTCCAGCAGATCGTCCAGCGGCGCCCGCTCGCCGAGGTCGAGCTGGGTCGTCTCGGCGCCCGTGACCACGAGTGCGACCAGGCGGTTGCCGGTCACGACGTACGCGACCAGGGCGGCGTCGCGCCCCAGCCCGTCCTGCAGCTCACCGAGGGACACCGGGTCGTCGACCTCGCCGGACCCGCTGTGCTGCCACGCCCGCTCGCGCACCCGCTGGCGCAGCTCGGCCCCCCGCTCGGGGGAGGTACGGCGGGCTCCCTCGGGGGCCTTGGCCATCAGCCTTAGCTCGGTGAGGTCCGCCACGATCGACTCGTCCTGCGGAGCCCGTACCGGCTGCACCCGACTCGCCAGCATCCGCGCGCGCTCGGACCACTCGAAGAGCACCTGGGGATTCCGTGAGTCGGTGGCGAGGGCCAGCGCGCGGACGCCGAGTCGGTTCCCCTGTCCGACGACATTGGTCTGCAGGTCGAGGTTCCCGAAGGAGCTCTGCCACGAGTGAAGGTCGGCCAGGCCGGCGCCGCAGGTGTCCCAGAGCGCGGCCCCTGTGGCCCTGACGCTCGGCCAGCTCCGCGCGGACGTCGCGTGCGAGCAGCCGTACGGCCAGCGGTGCCTGACCGTTGGTGCGCACCGCCGCGAGCCGCTCGCCCGCAGCCTCCAGCTCCCCGCGCCGGACCAGCACCCGGCTGCCATGCAGCCGCATGGTGGCCGCGCCCCAGCGCAACCCCTGCTCGGCCAACTGTTGCTCCAGCGCCTCGCTACGTGCCAGCAGCGACGGCCCCTTGTGGCCGAGCTCCACCTCGGCCCCGACCATCACGGCATCGGCGCGGGCCTGCCAGGCCGGTGCCCCGAGCCGACGGAACCGCCCACTTGCCCGCCGCGCCGCCTCCCGGCCTTCGCGAGGCTCGGTCAGCTGGAGGTTTCGAGCCAACGTCAGCTCCGCCTCGCCCTGCCGTTGGCGGAGTCCGCGGGCGCCGTAGTCGCGAGCCGCCTGGGCCAACAGGTCGACGCCTTCCCGGGTCAGTCCTGCTGCGAGCAGCACTTCGGCCCGGTCCTGCTCGCAGATCGCCTTCAGCACCGGGCTCACCGGAGACAGCACTCCGTACGCCGACTCCATCGCCCGCAGCGCGCCGACCAGGTCACCGTCGAGGAGCCGGGCGTAGCCGAGGTTGTGCTCCGCCTTGGCCTTGTCGATGGCCAACCCCGCTGCGGAGAAGTGCCGGACGGCCGCGTCGAAGTCCTCGATGGCCGCCCGCACCCGCCCCTGGTGCAGGTGGACGTCGCCGCGGTTGCCAAGGGCCTTGCCGAGCTCGGCGGGAGCGTCCAGGAAGGCAATACCGGCCGTGAAAGACTCCAGCGCCTCGCGAAGGTCGCCCATCCGCATCTGCACCATGGCCAGCTGGCTCAGCAGCACCCCCCTTTGGGACGGGCCGATGCCGGGTCGAGTGAGAGCCCTCTGGCACAGGCTGTGCGCAGTGATGGGATCGCCGATCTCCAGGGCGACGTACGCCTGGCTGGCCTCGATCCGGCAGAGCAGCTCTTGGTTGGACGTGCGCTCGTGGGCACGGTTCAGCAGGCGGCCGGCGAGGCGCACCCGTCCGTGGTTCGAGGCCTCGACCCCACGACGGTGGAGCTCCTCAGCAGTGAGCACGCACCCATCATGGCCCGGCGATGCCGACGGTGTTGGCCGCGGTCCAAGCGCGGGTCACAGCGACCGCGATGTCGTCACCGCCGTCGAGGTCGTCCTGGATGACCCGTGCCAACCTGGCGGCAACCAGAGGAGCGGAGAACGACGTGCCGCTCCACACCCCGAAGCCGCCCCGGAAGTCGTCCGGGTCGATGGTCTCGCGGACCCGTCCGAAAGCCTTGGTTCGCGCCACCTCCTGGAGGCCGCCCTCGAAGTTGTTGGGGAAGGTACTCATCACCGCAGCGCCCTCGACGTAGGTGCGGACCCACGGACCGGTGTTGCTGAAGAGCGCGTCGGTGCGCCCGTTGGGGTTGAGCGCGCCGACCGAGACGATCGGGGGGCAGTCGGGGTCGATCGGCACGGGTCCAGCACCGTCGCTCCACGGCGCGAACGCCGCCGGGAACGCCGGTCGGCTCGTGGCGTCGTTACCGGCCGAGCACACCACCAGGGTGCCGTTCCGCGAGATGTCCTCGAGGATCGCGTAGAGCGTCGGGTCGAACAGGGCGTCCTCGGGAGTCTCGTGGTAGTAGCCCATCGACATGCTCAGCACATCGATGGCACGCCCGCCCGGCTCGCCCGCCCGGAATCGGCGTACCAGCTCTGCGACCTGGGCGAGGGCGGCGACCCAGTCGGACTCGACGATCGGGCCGGCCGAGGGAACGACCCGCCAGGACAGGATGTCCGCGTCGGGGCAGGCCTGGTGGATGAGTCCCGCAATGAACGTGCCGTGACCGGACAGGGGATCGATCACCCCGTCCAGCATTCCGGTGAGGTCGCCGTGTGCCTCGGGATCGGTCACTGGGTCGTCGTAGCCGATCGCGAGACCGTCGAGCTGCACCCCCTTCTGCACCACGGGGTCGAGCCAGGGGTGCGAGCCGCATCCGGTGTCCAGGACCGCCACGGCCGGTCGCCTGCCGGACATCTGCTTGTCCGATCGGCGCGGGGGACGCGGGCCGATGTACGCGATCGGCTGGCGGCCGCCGCTGCCGGCGCGGGAGTAGGTGCCAACGGGTGAGCTGCCGCCCCCGTCGGACGGGTGGCTCCAATCGAACGGGTGGCTCCAGTCGAACGGGTGGCTCCAGTCAAAGGGCCGCGGGAAGATCACGTGATCGAGGCCGACACCGAGCACGGACTTCACGCCGAACTGGGCCCGCGTCTGCTGGAGGAGTACCCACCCGTCCGGCGCGACGGTGGCGCGCTCCGACGCCACGGACACCCGCACCCCCCGCACGCCGAACTTCAGGTTCGCCGTGCGGCGATCTTCCTCTTCAAGGTCGACCCTCCAGCCCAGCGGTTCGGCGACCGCGCGGAGGACGCGCAGTGCGCCCTCGACATCGATCGACTTCGAGATCACCAACCGCGGGCCGACGTACACCGTCGGACGCGGGCTGACCCCCTTGACCGTCAGTGGCAACGCCGGGATCGAGCACGCGCCCCTCGACAGCCGCGATCGCGGCCTTGGACGGCGGCGTCGGGTCCCGATCGAGGGGCTTCCGGGAGGGTGCTTTCTCGTCGGGAGACTGCTGCATTCCGATCCTTCCGGGGGTACTCAGAGCTCGAACGTCGGGGTGGCGAAGGCGGGTCGCGCGAGGTCGTGGGGCTCCAGGCGGAGCTGGATCTGCCCCACCGGGAGGTCGGTCAGGACGAACCGACCGCCGTCGCTGACGATGGTGTCGTGCGAGCGGGGCTCCTCGCCAGGGATGGCGCGCACGGTCATCGGCTCCGGCGGGACGATCCAGCCGTCCACCCGGGACACCTCGCCCTCGACGGCCACGCGGAGCAGCAGGTCGGTCTTGCCGTGCACGAAGCGCAGGGTGTACGCCGTGCCGCCGCGGGCGCCGACCAGCTCGGTGGACCGCTCGACCAGGAGCATCAGCTCGAGGTCCAGGTCGGAGTCGGCGAAGGCGGCGGCCGCCTGCATCCGCGGCACCAGGTCCTCGGCGGGCGGGTCCTGCTCCTCGTAGACGCGGCGCACGACCTCCAGCAGTGACTCTCGGCTCATCTCGCTCATCAGAACTCTCCCACTTGTGCCAGGGCCACGCGAAGCTTGGCCAGACAGCGCCCCCGAGTGGGGCCGATGCTTCCGACCGGCATGTCCAGGTCGGTTGCGAGTCGTGCATAGTCAGGACGGTTTTCGAAGGCCACCACCCGCAGCAGGCGGCGGCAGCGCTCGGGCAGCCCGTCCACGGCTGACCAGAGGCGGTGCTTGGTGTCGTGCTCGACGGCGATCGACTCGGCGGACTTCTGGTCCGGCAGCCGGGGCGCCAGGTCCTCGTCCGCGACCGGCATGGTCCGCGAGCTCGCGCCCGACACCCGCCAGGCCTCGCGACGAGCGGTCGTGGTCAGCCAGCCACCCACGGCCGCCGGCGTCCGCGATCGACGCGCGCCGGCGTACGAGCGCGAGCCAGGTGGTCTGGACCACGTCCTCCGCGGCCTCCTGCGGAAGCCGGTAGGCGCGCACGACGTGCCACAGCACCGGCGTCATCACCGCCACGAGGTCGTCGAGTCCCGCGGAGTCGCCTTCCATCCAGCGGTTGAAGGCGGAAGTTGCCTCACCCCAGACCTCGCCGGGGCGCTGACCGCCTTCTCGGGGGGTGGTGGGGCGGGTGGTACCGGTGTTGGTCATGCGTCGATCTGCTCCCAATCGGTTCTCCGTCATGATCACAACCCCGAAGAGCTTCGGGTCCCCCGCCTGATACATAGTCCTCCCATCGGGGTCGCGCGCAACAAGGATTGTCCGATCCGCGGGCGCATGTCGCCGTCCGCGAGCGCCCCAAACGCACCCGGTAGCCTCGTGGCCGTGACTCCCCCAGCCCCTTCCCGCGACCTCTCCGTGCGCGCCATCGGGGAGTCGGAGCACCTCGGGTTCGTGCGTGGCCGCCGTTCGGCGAGCTTCCTCCAGACCCCGGCCTGGGGCCAGGTGAAGTCGGAGTGGCGGCGCGAGTCGCTGGGCTGGTTCCGGGGCGACGAGCTGGTCGGCGTGGCCCTCGTGCTCTACCGCCAGCTGCCGCGGGTCAAGCGCTATCTCGCCTACCTGCCCGAAGGCCCGGTCATCGACTGGGAGAACGGCGACCTCGCGGCCTGGCTGGCCCCGATGACCACCCACCTGAAGAAGCAGGGCGCGTTCGGGGTCCGGATGGGCCCGCCGGTGGTGACCCGGCGGTGGAGCGCCGGCCCAGGTCAAGGAGGGCATCGCGGACCCAGCCGTACGCCGGCTCGGCGACGTACCCCCGCGTCGAGCGGAGCGCCGTCGGTGCCCGGGTCGTGTCGCAGCTGCACGAGCTCGGCTGGCGGGCGCAGGCCACCGACAACGGGTTCGCCGCCGGCCAACCGCAGTACAACTTCCAGATCCCGCTCGCCGACCGCACCGAGGACGACGTCCTCAAGGGGATGAACCAGCTGTGGCGGCGCAACATCAAGAAGGCCGCCAAGGAGGGCGTCGAGGTCGCCGTCGGCGACGGGGACGACCTCAAGCTGTTCCACGACCTCTACGTCCACACCGCCGAGCGCGACCACTTCACGCCGCGCGGATTCGCCTACTTCCGCACCATGTACGACGCCCTGTCGGCCGAGGACCCGGACCGGATCCGGCTCTGGCTGGCCCGCCACGACGGCGACCTGGTCGCGGCGACCATCGCGATCCGGGTCGGCGGCCACGCGTGGTACTCCTACGGCGCCTCGTCCACCGAGAAGCGCGAGGTGCGCGGGTCCAACGCGATCCAGTGGGAGATGATCCGCGACGCCCTGGCCGCGGGCGCGGACGTCTACGACCTCCGCGGCATCACCGACACCCTCGACGCCGACGACCCGCACGTCGGACTGATCCAGTTCAAGGTCGGCACCGGCGGTGAGGCGGTCGAGTACGCCGGCGAGTGGGACCTGCCGCTCAATGCCCTGCTGTACAAGGCTTTCGACCTCTACATGAAGCGTCGGTGAGGGTTCAGTGACCCTGACCCTCACCGTCGACGGTGACCGCTGGCGCACGCACCTGCGCAGCGTCGCCGAGGCCAACCCGGGGCTCACCCCGGTGGCCAAGGGCAACGGCTACGGCTTCGGCCTCGGCCGGCTGGCCCGCAAGGCCCAGTGGCTCGGGGTCGACACCCTCGCCGTCGGCACGTACGACGAGCTCCCCGAGGTGGCGAGCCGGTTCGACGGCGACCTGCTGGTGCTCACGCCCTGGCGGCCGTTCGGCGCCGCCCTCGAGGTCGACCCGACGCTGGCGAGCCGCGTGGTGCACACCCTGGGCCGGCTGCCCGACGTCGACGACCTGCTCGAGGCCCAGCCCCACGCCCGGTTCGTGCTCGAGCGGATGACCAGCATGCGCCGGCACGGCTTCTCCGCGCGCGAGCTCCGCACCGCCGCCGACCGGGTCCGCGGCCGCGGCGGTTTCGCGGGCGTCGCCCTGCACCTGCCGCTCGCGCACGGTTCCCACCTCGACGAGGTGCACCGGCTGATGAACGACGTCGTGGCCGCCGGTCTCGGCCCCACCACGGTCTGGGTCAGCCACCTCACCGACGACGAGCTCGCCCAGCTCCGCACGTCGTACGCCGACTTCGAGATCCGGCCACGGATCGGCACCCAGCTCTGGCTCGGCGACCGAGCAGCGCTGCACGTCACCGCGACCGTGCTCGACGTGCACCAGCTCGACCGGGGTGACGCGTTCGGCTACCGCGGCCGCAAGGCGCCCCGCGCCGGGCACCTCCTGGTCGTCAGCGGCGGCACCGCCCACGGGATCGGGCTCGAGTCGCCGACCGGCGAGTCCACCGCTGCGCGCCCGGGCCGCGACCCTGGCCCGCGGCGGCCTGGACGCCGCCGGCTTCGCGCGTTCACCGTTCACCGTCGACGGCAAGCAGCGCCTGTTCGCCGAGCCGCCCCACATGCAGGCGTCCCTGCTGCTCCTCCCCCAGGGAGCCGACGTCCCAGCGGTCGGCGACGAGATCGACGTGCGCGTCCGCTACACCGCGACCACGTTCGACCGGGTCGTCGTCACCTGACCGCGCACAAGAGATAGTCCGCCACGATAGGCACCCGTACGACCGCCCTTGAGGTGCTTTTCACGGCGGACTACCTGTCAGGTGCGGCGTACCCTCCGACGGATCTGCCACATGCGCAGGGTCGCGGCGCTCGCGGCGAGGATCAGGCCGCCCGCCGCCGCGATCATCAGCGCCACGGCGAGCGGGGTGTGACCGTTCCAACCGAGGAACGACACTTCGACCCGCTGGGTGTTCTGGGCGATGAAGACGATCAGGACGACGAGGACGACAGCCAGTAGGACGACCGAGACCCACGCGCTGCTGGTCCGTGAGCGGCGCAGCGGGTCCTGCCGCTCGGACGAGTCCGGTGGCCGGTCCTCAGCGGCATGGTCCGATGGTTGCGGGTCCGGTTCGGAGCTCGCTGCCGTGCCGACACCCTCGGTCATGGTGTGTCCCTTCGATCGGTCACGGGCGTACCCGGAATGGGCTGTCACCAATCCTGCCCCCGTCCGGCAGGGGGCGCGCGCCCGGCGGGTGCCGTTCAAGCCGACGAGGGACGTGGGCACGGCCACCTAGGCTGACGACGTGGCGACGACCAGCGGCCGGATGCGGTTCCGGCCGACCGACGAGCTGCACCGGGTCACGACGCTGGAGCTGTTCTTCGACCTGGTGTTCGTGTTCGCGTTCACCCAGGTGACGGCGCTGATGGCGGCCGACCCCACACCCGACCGGCGCGCTGCGCGGGCTGGTGCTGCTGGCGCTGCTCTGGTGGGCCTGGTGCTCCTACGCCTGGCTGGGCAACCAGGCGCACGCCGACGAGGGAGTCGTCCGGCTGACCGTGATCGTGGCGATGGGCGCCATGTTCGTGGTGGCGCTGGCGATCCCCGAGGCCTTCGCGACCTGCGCGGCGGGCTGTTCGCGCCGTTCGTGCTGGCGGCCTGCTACGCGGTCGTCCGGGTGGCGCACCTGGTCTGCTACTACCTCGCGGCCGGCGACGACGCCGCACTGCAGCGCCAGCTGCGTGATCACGGCCATCCCGGTCGTGCCCGCGGCCGGCCTGCTCGTGCTCGGCGGTGCACTCGGACCGCCGGACGCAGACGCTCGCTCTGGGCGCTCGCCCTGCTCGTCGACTACAGCGGCATCTACCTCGCCGGCACCTCCGGCTGGCGGGTGCACAGCGCCGCGGCACTTCGCCGAGCGGCACGAGCTGATCGTCATCGTCGCGCTCGGGGAGTCCCTCGTCGCGATCGGCGTCGGCGTCTCCGACCAGCCGCTGTCCGGCGCCGGTGGTCGCTCGCGGCCGCCTTCGGCGTCGCGATCGCGGTCGCGCTGTGGTGGCTGTACTTCGACGTGGTCGCGCACGTCGCCGAGCGGACCCTGGCGCGCGACCCAGGGCGAGGAACGCACCCGGCTCGCCCGCGACTCCTACACCTACCTGCACTTCCCGATCGTGGTCTCGATCATCTTCATCGCGCTCGGCCTGAAGAAGGTGCTCGAGTACGTCGCCGACACCGATCACCACGACCTCGGCGACGCCGCTCACCGGTACGCCGCTGGTCGCGCTGTACGGCGGCGTCGCGGTCTACCTGCTCGGCCACGTCGCGTTCCGACGCCGCAACGTCGGCTCCTGGAACCCGCACCGCACGATCGCGGCCGCGGTCCTGCTCGCTCCTGCTGCCGATCGCCTGGCGGCTCCCGGCGATCGCGGCGCTGGGCCTGGTCGCGGCCGTCCTCGTGGCGCTGGTGGTCTACGAGCTGGTGCGGTTCGGCGCCGCCCGCGAGCGAGGTTCGCCACCAGCCCCACGGCGACGGACCGGTCAGCTGAGGCGCGTGCGCCCGGCGGCGTACCGGCGCGGCCTGCACGACCGGGTCGTGCCACGGGTGGAGGACGTCGCGGGCGACGATCGCCACGAGGTAGAGCTCGGCCAGCATCCGGATCACGATCGCCAGCCAGTAGAACCCGGCGTCGCCGCCCGCCGGCGGGATCCAGCGTCGCCGCCGAGGTACCACCACACCATCACGAAGTAGAAGACCTCGCCGCCCTGCCAGATCAGCTGGTCGCGCCAGCGAGGGCGCGCGATCACGGCGAGCGGCAGCAGCCAGAGGACGTACTGGGGCGAGTAGACCTTGTTCACCAGCAGGAAGCCGACGACCACCAGGAAGCCGAGCTGCGCCAGCCGCGGGGTCTCGGGCGCCCGCATGCCCGAGCGCGAGGACGCCGAGGCACCAGGTCGCGAAGAACACCCACGAGACGACGTTGATCGTGTGCGCCTGGATCGCGATGTCCTTCGCCTGCGCCACGACCAGCCAGATCGAGCCGAGGTCGGCGCCGCGGTCGGCGTTGAAGCTGCCAGAACACCCGCCACTGCTCGCGCCCGGTGAGGTACGCCGGCAGGTTGACCAGCACCCACGCGGCCACGGCCGCGCCGACCGTCAGCGCGAAGTCACGCGCCCGCCGGTCGCGCAGGCAGATCACCAGGATTCCGCCGAGCAGGAACAGCGGGAACAGCTTGGTCGCCGTGCCGAGGCCGATGAGCACGCCGGTCAGCACCGGCCGGTCCCGTGCCCACGCCCACAGCGCCCCGGCCACGAGCACCACCGCGAGCATGTCCCAGTTGACCAGGGCGCTCAGCGCCAGGGCCGGTGACAGGGCGAAGAGCGCCGCATCCCACGGCCGCCTCGGATTCACCCCGCTGAGCAGCCACGCCGCCAGCAGGGCCGCCAGCGGCGAAGCCGATCGTGTTGACGATGACGAAGAGCCGGATCTCCTTCGACACCTCCGGGTCCGAGCGAGAGCGCGCCCACCCCCTGGGAGAAGCGGGGCGAGATGTCCGGCGACCCGTTCAGCCAGTGCGTGACCCAGGCCGCGCCCCACGCGTAGTAGGAGATGACGACGGGGTACTCCATCACGTCGTACCGGTCCCGCACCTGCGCGTCGTCGGTGAAGGGCCAGTTCAGCTCCACGAAGCCGCGGCCGGTGTAGAGGTACGGCAGGTCGGAGTAGCACAGGTGGGAGTAGACGGCGTCGCCGTCCTGCCAGGTCTGCTCGTAGCAGGAGCGCCTTCTGCACCATGCCGAGCGCGAAGCAGATGCGCGGTCAGCGCGAGGACGACGCGGACCGGCGTCCACCAGCGGTGCCGGCCGACGCGTGGGCCGACGGGTCCGCCGACGCCTTCGCTGAGCGCGGTGACCACCGGGTCGTCCAGGGTCGGGTGGACCCGGTCGTCGCCACCGCGCGGGGTGGTCACCCGTGCCGCTCCCGGATGGCCTTGTCCTGCCGGGCGGTCGCCGCCGTCGCCGCCGTCTCCGGGATCATCGGGCGGAGGAGTATCCGGGCTGTCCGGGCTCGTCGGATCACGGGGCAGTCGATGAGGCTGCACGTCGGCTCGGATGTCGGCTCGGTCGGGCGGTCGGCTCGTCGGGGGTCGGCTCGGTCGGGGTCGGAGTCGGCTCCGGCGTCTTGGTCGTCTTCGTCGGCGACGGCTTCTTGGTCGGGGGCGGCGGCGGTGGGGTGTACGGCGCGTGGCCGTCCTCCGGCGCGTCGCCGTCGAGGTTCGCCGGCGGCGGGAACTCCTCGACCGGCGACACCCTCCATGTCGCGGCGCATGATCGCGGTCCAGGTGTCGGCGGGGTAGTCGGCGCCGAAGTACGACGGCAGCCAGCCGTCGAGCTGGTCGTCGCCGTCGCCGCGGACGTACATCACCGCGGTCGACAGCTGCGGGGTGTAGCCCACGAACCACGCCGAGGACACCTGGTCCTTGTCGTTGGTGGCGGTGCCGGTCTTGCCGGCGGCCGGTCGGCACGAGGCCGAGCGCGGCCGCGCCGGTGCCGTTCTGCGACGACCTGCTGGAGGGCGTACGACGTGTCGGCCGCGACGTCCGCGGAGATGCCCGGACGGTCCGGCTGCTTGAAGTTGTAGAGCACCTCGCCGGCCGAGTTCTTGACCTTCTCGATGACGTGCACGTCGGAGCGCTGTCCCTCGGCGGCGATGGTCGCGTACGCGTTCGCCATGTTGATCGGGCTCAGCCGCGCCTTGCCCAGCGTGATCCGCGAGTCTGCCTCGAGGTCCTCGCCGCTGCTCTCGGGGATGCCGGGGAAGTCGGGGTCGCGGTCGGCGGGCGGGATGCCCAGCTGGTTCGCGGTCTTGAGGATCTTCTCCGGACCGTCGGGGATGCTGCTCGACATGTCGATGTAGGCCGTGTTGATCGACTGCTCCATGGCGTACGTCGCGTTCACGGACGAGCCGTAGTCGTTGCCGAGCCCGTCGGAGCCGAACCCCTCGTTCTTGACAGTCGCCGCCGTCCGGGAACTCGTAGGGCGAGTTGCCGTCGAAGGTGTCCTTGAGCGAGTAGCCGTTCTTGAGGGCGGTGGCGAGGGTGAACGGCTTGAACGTCGAGCCGACCATCCCGCCGGAGACCGCCCAGTTGATCTGCGAGTCGAGGTAGTCCTGGCCGCCGTAGAAGCCGCGCAGGGCGCCCGTGCCCGGCTCGACCGAGGCCGCCGCGATGTGCAGCTTCTTGTCCTTGAAGCCCTCCGGCCGCGCCTCGAGGACGCCCTTCTCGGCGGCGTCCATGGCCTTCCGGGTGAAGGTCGTCGTGACCCGCAGGCCCTGGCCGTCGATCTCCTCGTCCTTGAAGCCGAGCCGGTGCAGCTCGTCCTTGACGAGCTTGAGCATGTGGCCCTTCTGGCCGCCGTACGTCGACTCCGCCTCGATCTTCGGGAACTTCGGCAGCTTCTTCTCGGCCTGGTCGGCCTCGCTCGGCGTCGATCGCGCCGGTCTTCGCCATGCTCGCCAGCACGTAGGAGTAGCGCTCGTGCAGGTTCTGCTTGGCGGTCTTGCCGTTGGCCGGGTCGTAGCCGGTCGGGTTGTTCAGGACGCTGGCCAGGACGGCGCTCTGCTTGAGGGTCAGGTCCTTGGCCTCGACGTCGAAGTACGCCTTCGAGGCGGCCTGGATGCCGTACGCGCCGCGGCCGAAGTAGATCGTGTTGAGGTAGCCCTCGAGGATCTGCTTCTTGGACTGCTGGCGCTGCAGCTTCAGCGACAGGATCGCCTCCTTGACCTTGCGGGTCAGGCTGCGGTCCTGGGTGAGGTAGAGGATCTTGACGTACTGCTGGGTGATCGTCGAGGCACCCTGCGTCGCGTTCCCGCGGGCGTTGCTGAAGGCCGCCCGGACGATGCCCTTCGGGTCGATGCCCCTGTCGGTCCAGAACGACTGGTTCTCAGCCGCGACGACGGCGTCCTGGATGTTCTGCGGCATCTCCTCGAGCGAGATGGACTCGCGGTTCTGGGTGGCGTACCGGCCGAGCTCGGTCTTGCCGTCGGTGTAGTAGACGAACGACGTCTGGGTCTGGAAGTCCTCGTTCGGGTCCGGGATCTCGATCGACTGGTAGAGGAAGACGAACGAGCCGACCGCGAGCACCGAGCACACGAGGCCGACGATCAGAGCCCACTTGCCCGACCCGCAGCGCCTTCTGCTTCCCGCTGCGGGGTGGGGCGGTGGTGGGCTTCTTCTTGACGGTCGGGCCGGCGGCGCGGCGCTTTCCAGGCAAGTCGGCTACTCCGGGTGTCGTCGACGGCAGATGCTGTGAGGGCGCCACCACTCGGCTGGAGCGGGCGCCCGATACAGGGTACGCAACCCTTCACAAGGGGGCTAAGTGACGCGAACGCGACCCTCACCACACTCCGGACATGACCCCCCGTTCGAAACTCGTGGATATATCGGTACGATAGGTCGCGTGGCACGTCGTGGAGAAACCATCGAGCTCGCAGTCCTCGGACTGCTGCACGAGGGACCCATGCACGGCTACGAGCTGCGCAAGCGCCTGAACCTCATGCTCGGTTGGGGTCGGGTGCTGTCGTACGGGTCGCTCTACCCCACCCTGAAGAAGATGCTGCGCGGTGCGCTGATCGAGGAGGCCGCGACCACGGCGACCCCGGTCACCCGCCGGCCGCGCATCGTCTACCAGCTCACCGAGGCCGGCGACCGCGAGTTCTCGCGGCTGATGGCCGAGGTGGGCCCGACGGCGTGGGAGGACGACAACTTCGACATCCGGTTCGCCTTCTTCGGGCGCACCGACATGGAGATCCGGCTCCGGGTGCTCGAAGGGCGCCGGACCCGCCTCCAGGAGCGGCTGGAGCGAGTCCAGAACCAGCTGTCGATCACCCAGAAGGAAGTCGACCGGTACGCCGCCGAGCTCCAGCGGCACGGGGTCGAGTCGGTCGAGCGCGAGGTGCGCTGGCTCTCGGACCTGATCAACGCCGAACGCAACCACGGCCAGACGGCCACCCCACCCCCTCCCGTCGCCCCCGGCGACGAACAACCTCAGCCCCTCAGCTGACGCGACTGAAGTGAAGAAGGAAGGAAACCCGATGGGTTCGGTACGAGTAGCAATCGTGGGAGTCGGCAACTGCGCCACCTCCCTCATCCAAGGTGTCCAGTACTACCGTGACGCCGACCCAGCCGGCACGGTCCCGGGCCTGATGCACGTCACCTTCGGTGACTACCACGTCTCGGACGTCGAGTTCGTGGCGGCGTTCGACGTCGACGCGAAGAAGGTCGGCTTCGACCTCTCCGAGGCCACGACCGCGTCGGAGAACAACACGATCAAGATCGCCGACGTCCCGCCGCTCGGCGTGACCGTGCAGCGCGGTCACACCCACGACGGCCTCGGCAAGTACTACCGCGAGACCATCGACGAGTCCGACGCCGAACCGGTCGACATCGTGCAGGTGCTCAAGGACACCCGGGCCGACGTGCTGGTGTCCTACCTGCCGGTGGGCTCCGAGGTGGCCGACAAGTTCTACGCCCAGTGCGCCATCGACGCGGGCGTCGCCTTCGTCAACGCGCTGCCGGTGTTCATCGCCTCCGACCCGGTGTGGGCCAAGAAGTTCGAGGACGCCGGCGTCCCGATCATCGGCGACGACATCAAGTCGCAGGTCGGCGCGACCATCACCCACCGGGTGCTGGCCAAGCTGTTCGAGGACCGCGGCGTGAAGCTGGACCGCACCTACCAGCTCAACGTCGGCGGCAACATGGACTTCAAGAACATGCTCGAGCGCGAGCGCCTGGAGTCCAAGAAGATCTCGAAGACGCAGTCGGTGACGTCGAACATGAAGCACGACATCGCCGCCCGCAACGTGCACATCGGGCCGTCCGACTACGTCGCCTGGCTCGACGACCGCAAGTGGGCCTACGTCCGGCTCGAGGGCCGCGCGTTCGGTGACGTGCCGCTGAACATGGAGTACAAGCTCGAGGTCTGGGACTCCCCGAACTCGGCCGGCATCATCATCGACGCCATCCGCGCCGCGAAGATCGCCAAGGACCGCGGCATCGGCGGTCCGATCATCTCCGCCTCGTCGTACCTCATGAAGTCGCCGCCGGTGCAGCTGCCCGACGACGAGGGTCGCCGCCGCGTGGAGGCGTTCATCGCCGACGAGGAGTGACCATCGCTGGTTGAGGTGCGAGGCCGTTCACGGCCGGCCTCGAAACCCGGTGACTGAAAGCAGGGCGGCGACCACGTTGGTCGCCGCCCTGCTTCGTCGTCGGGTGGTTTCGAGACGGTCGCAGAACGACCTCCTCAACCACCGGTGTCGGTTCCCTCGGTGGTTGAGGAGGTTGCGCAGCAACCGTCTCGAAACCACCGTTGCTGCCTGCGTAACCACCTCGGACCCCGCCGTCGTTTGCGAGGCACTGGTCGGTCCCCGGGAACTGCACCCGGGGGCCGATCAGCCCCAACGGCCCCGGATCAGCGAGGCGCGGACCCGGTGCAGCCGGGGCATGGCGCCGTAGATGACGATCGGCACCGCGACCGTCACCAGCACGAGGGTGCGCAGCACCACCGGAGTGTCCTCGAGCAGGTCACCGAGCAGCAGGTTCAGGACCGTGAGCGTGGGGAAGACGGCCACCCAGATCATCAGCGCCAGCTGGTGCTTGGTGGGTGGCGGCAAGGCGCGGGTGGTCAGGGCGTGGTCGGTCATGGGTTCTCCTCAGTTGGATGAGCGGTAGGGGCGAGGTCGCGTCGACGTCCTCGTCGACGAGGTCTGCGTTGAGGGCGATCGCTGCGGCCGATCCCTCACCGGCAGCGGTGATCACCTGGGCGCGTGGATCGGCCGCGTTGCCCGCGACCCAGACGCCGGCGACGGTGGTACGCCCGGACGGGTCGTGCACCACCCAGCCGTTCTCGTCCAGCTCGCAGCCCAGGCCGGTGAGCAGTGCGGAGTTGGCCACCATGCGCGGGCGGACGAACACCGCCGTACGCGGGACGACGGCGCCGCCGTCGAGCTCGACGCCGTGGAGCCGGTCGTCGTCGACGACCAGCCGGGCGACCGTGCCGTCGACGACGCGGACGCCCCGGGCGGCCAGGAGCTCGAGCTGGTCGGCGTGAGCTCGGACGGTGTGCGGGAACAGGGTGACGTCGGCGGACCACTGCCGCAGCAGCAGCGCGTGCTCGAACGGCCTCGGGCGCTGCCGCCGAGGACGCCGAGCGGCTGGTCGCGGACCTCGTAGCCGTGGCAGTACGGGCAGTGCAGCAGGTCTTGACCCCACCGCTCTCGTACGCCGGGGAGGTCCGGCACCTCGTCGCGCAGACCGGTGGCCACCAGGACTCGGCGGGCGGTCAGCGACGAGCCGCCGGCGAGCCGGACCCGGAAGCCGGGGTCGATGCCGAGCACCTGGTCGTCGATCAGCGTCCCGCCGTACGACGCCACCTCGGCCCGGCCGGCTGCGATCAGGTCGCGCGGCGGCATGCCGTCGCGGGACAGGAAGCCCTGCATGTGGGCGGCGGGCGCGTTGCGCGGCGATCCGGCGTCCACCACGGCGACGCTGCGCCGGGCCCGGGTCAGGACCAGTGCCGCACTCAGGCCGGCTGCGCCGCCACCGACCACCACCACGTCGTATTCGTTCATGCCCCCACAGTGGGCGCCCGCCGATTCGAACAGCAACTTCTGTTGCTATTTCCGGGACAGGCGCGGTCCAATCGGCGGGTGGACGACTCGACGACGATCAACGCCGCACTCGACGCGGTCGGTCCGCGGCTCAAGCGCCTGCGGTCCCTGCGCGGAGTGACACTGGCCGATCTCTCCGCGACGACCGGCATCTCCAAGAGCACGCTGTCCCGGTCTGGAGACCGGCCAGCGCCGGCCGAGCCTGGAGGTGCTGCTGCCGCTGGCGCAGGCCTACCGGGTGCCGCTGGACGAGCTGGTCGGCGCGCCCGAGGTCGGCGACCCGCGCGTGCGGCTGAAGCCGCGCCGGGTGAACGGCCGCACCGTGCTCCCCCTGACCCAGCAGCCCGGCGGCGTACAGGCCTGGAAGATCCTCATCCCGGCGAGCCAGACCGAGCCCCAGCCCAAGGTCCACGAGGGCTACGAGTGGCTGTACGTGATCTCCGGCCGGATGCGGCTGGTCCTCGGCGACCACGACCTGGTGCTCAGCGCGGGAGAGGCCGCCGAGTTCGACACCCGGCAGCCGCACTGGTTCGGCAGTGCCGGCGGCAAGCCGGCCGAGGTGCTCAGCCTGTTCGGTCGCCAGGGTGAGCGGGTGCACGTGCGTGCGAAGTCCACCCGGAAAAGGCCACCTAGCGCAGATCCAGCCGACGCGAGCCGATCAGCCGCGGGTCGCCCACCAGTCGAGCAGCGCCGCGCGGGCCGCCTCGGGGTCCTGGGGGCCGTGCTCGAGGCGCTGGTCCAGCAGGAAGCGGTACGCCGCCCCCACCTCCGGGCCGGCACCGATGCCGAGGATCTCCATGATCTCGTTGCCGTCCAGGTCGGGCCGGATCGAGGCCAGCTCCTCCTCCTCGGACAGCCGCGCGATCCGCTCCTCGAGCTCGTCGTACGTCCGCCGCAGCCGGTCCGCCTTGCGCTTGTTGCGGGTGGTGCAGTCGGCCCGGGTCAGGATGTGCAGCCGCTCCAGCTGGTCGCCGGCGTCGCGGACGTAGCGCCGGACCGCCGAGTCGGTCCACTCGCCGTCGCCGTACCCGTGGAAGCGCAGGTGCAGCTCGACCAGGTGCGCGACCGCGTCGATGTCGTCGTTGGAGAAGCGCAGCGCCTTCATCCGCTTGCGGGTGATCTTGGCGCCGACCACGTCGTGGTGGTGGAAGGTCACGGTGCCGTCGTCGAGGAAGCGGCGGGTGCGCGGCTTGCCGACGTCGTGCATCAGCGCCGCGAAGCGGGACACGAAGTCGGGACCCTTGCCCAACCGGTGCTCGAGGTCGATCGACTGCTCGAGGACCGTCAGCGTGTGCTCGTAGACGTCCTTGTGCCGGTGGTGCTCGTCGCGCTCCAGCGCGAGCGCGGGCAGCTCGGGCAGCACGTGCTCGGCGAGGCCGGTCTCGCACGAGCAGGGTCAGCCCGAGCCGCGGGTACGGCCCGCAGATCAGCTTGACCAGCTCGTCGCGCACCCGCTCGGCGGAGATGATCTCGATCCGGCCGGCCATCTCGGTCATCGCCGCCACCACCGCCGGGTCGACGGCGAAACCGAGCTGGGACGCGAACCGCGCGGCCCGCATCATCCGCAGCGGGTCGTCGGAGAACGAGTCCTCCGGTCGCCCGGGGGTGCGCAGCACGCGGTGCGCCAGGTCGACCACGCCGCCGTACGGGTCCTCGAACTCCCGGTCCGGCACCATCACCGCCATCGCGTTGACGGTGAAGTCGCGACGGCCGAGGTCGCCGGCGAGGTTGTCGCCGAAGTCGACGTCGGGCTTGCGGGACGACGGGTCGTAGGTGTCCGAGCGGTACGTCGTGATCTCGACCTGCCAGTCGCCCTTGCGGCAGCCGATGGTGCCGAACGACCGGCCCATGTCCCAGATCGCGTCCGCCCAGCCGCGCAGCAGCGCCTCGGTCTGCTCGGGCCGCGCGGACGTCGCGAAGTCGAGGTCGTTGTGCTGTCGGCCCAGCATCGCGTCCCGGACCGGCCCGCCCACCAGGGCCAGCTCGTGACCCGCCTCGCGGAACCGCCGGCCGAGCTCGTCGATCACCGGCGCGATCCGGTCCAGCTCCGCGCCCACCGACCGCTGGACCTCCGAGATCTGGAGGGGAGGAAGGGCGGCGTCGGACACGACAGGAAACTCTATCGGCCGCGCCTCGGCCGGCCGCCGCTGCGTCGTGTCTGGAAGACGATGCGTCCGGGCTACAGTCGGGCCATGCTTCGCCCGCTGTCGCTGCTCCCTGCCCTCGTGGCGGTGATTTCAGCAGCGGCAGTGATGGCGGCACCGTCCGCGATGGCCGACGACGGCTCGGAACACGTCTCGGGTCCGGAGCGGGTGGAGGCCACCAGCCGCAGCACGGCCCGGACCGCCGTACCCGCCCGCGCGCTGAGCAGGGACCCGCTCGCGGTGACCATCGACACGCTCACCCCGTCGTACATCCCGAGGAAGGGTCCGATCCTGATCAGCGGCTCGGTCACCAACCGGACCGAGGACGCCTTCACCGCGATCAACCTGCACGCCTTCGTGTCCGCGGCCCCGATCACGACCAGCGCCGAGCTCGCCGAGAGCGCCGAGCTGGACCCCGACCAGTACGTCGGCGACCGGATCACGACCCCGGGGACCTTCGACCACGTGGACGAGCTCGCGCCCGGTGAGTCCTTGAGGTACTCGATGCAGGTGCCCCGTTCGGAGGTCGCGGCGACCAGTCCCGGGGTCGCCGCGAACACCCCCGGCGTCTACTGGTTCGGGGTACACGCCCTCGGCGACTCGGCCCTCCCCCGCGACGAGACCGCCGACGGCCGCGCCCGTACTTTCATCCCGCTCGTGACGCAGACCCAGGAGTCCGTCGACACCGCCCTGGTGATCCCCCTCCGGCACCAGATCAGGCATGCCGGCGACGGCAGCATCGCGGACACCGACGACTGGGCGGAGTCCCTGGGGCCGGGCGGCGCCCTGCGGTCTCTGGTGGACTTCGGTGCGTCCGCGGGTACCCGCCCGGTGAGCTGGCTGGTCGACCCCGCGGTGCCCGACGCCGTACGCGCACTCGTCGCCGGCAACCCGCCCCGTTCGCTCGGCGACACGGTGGGCCGGGACAGCCCCGGCGGGGGCGAGAGTCCCTCGGGGGGTCCTTCGGGCGAGCCCGAGCCGAACGAGTCCGCGAGCGGCGATCCGGACGAGGAGCAGCCGACGCCCAACCCCGCGACCGAACCCGGCTCGATCTGGCTGAGCAAGGTGCAGGGCGCCATGGCGGGAGACGACGTCCTGGCTCTTCCGTACGGCGACGTCGACGTCTCCGCGGCCGCCGAGCGGGACCCGCAGGCCTACCAGCTCGCCCGCCAGCGCAGCGGCAGCACACTCGAGCCGTGGGGCTTCCCCACCACCCCCTCGGTCGCCTCGCCGAGCGGCTACCTCGACCCCGCGGCCATCGGCACCATCGACCGGAACTCGACGATCCTGGTCTCCGACCGGATGTTCACCGAGGAGGCGCCGCCGGTGGCGCGGATCGGCGGGCGACGCCTCACGGTGACGTCGTGGTCGACGGAGCAGGGTGGCCCCAGCCCCGGTGACCCGCTGTCGGCGGTCGCCCTCCGGCAGCGGATCCTGAGCGAGGCCGCGGTACGCGTGCTCGACCCGGACCGGCCACCACTGGTCGTGGTGCTGCCGCGGAACTGGCGCCCGGACACCACCCTCGGCTTCTTCAGTGGGCTCGACGTCGACTGGCTGCGGCTCGCCGGCATCGACGAGATCTCCTCGCGCCGGGGCATTGGAGTCGAGGCGGACTCGCTGGACTACCCCGCCACCCAGGTACGCCGCGAGCTCGACGCGGCCAACTTCAACTCGGCCTCGGCGCTGGCCGCCATCGGCGAGACACTCCAGAACGTGCTGACCCGGAACCAGACGGTCGCGGGCACCGTCGCGGACGAGTCGCTGACGACCCTGTCCTACGCGAGCCGCGCCAACCCGAACGCCGCCCGGGCGGACGCCGACGCATCCCACGCGTGGATCGCCGACCAGCTCGGCTCGATCGAGGTCGACGCCCCGCGAGCGGTCACCCTGGCCAGCAGCAGCGGCCGGTTCGCGACGACCATCACGAACGATCTCGACCACCCCGTCACCGTGCAGCTCACCGCCGTGACGGATGAGCCCCTCTCCATCGACGCGCCGGAGACGATCGACCTGGCCGCGGACAGCAGCACCTCCGTCCTCCTCGAGGCGGCCACAGATCGGCTCGGCGTGCACAACGTCGAGCTCCTCGTCACCGACGAGACGGGGACCCCGCTGGGTTCGTCCGACCAGTTGCCCATCCGGTCGGTCCAGGTCAGCCAGGTGATCTGGCTGATCCTCGGCACCGGTGTCGCGCTGCTGTTCGGCACCATCGCCGTCCGGCTCTTCCGGCGGGTCCGCAGGGCCACATCGAGCTCCTCCGGTGACGCCGCATGACGGAGCCGGTTCCCACGGACGCGAGCCGCGAGACCGCCGGGATCCTGTCGTCCACCGCGGTGATGGCGGCCGGCACCGTCGTCTCCCGGATGAGCGGGTTCGTCCGCTCTGCACTGCTGGTCGCGGCGCTCGGCGGCGGGCTGCACGCCGACCTGTTCAACATCGCGAACACGATCCCGAACATGCTCTACATCCTGCTGGCGGGCGGCATCTTCAACGCCGTGCTGGTGCCGCAGCTGGTGCGGGCGATGAGGAACGACGCCGACGGTGGCG
The DNA here is from genome assembly GCA_963788445.1 of uncultured Actinomycetota bacterium. GTDB lineage: Bacteria > Actinomycetota > Actinomycetes > Propionibacteriales > Nocardioidaceae > Nocardioides. Next base: position 39,129 of record CAWBGN010000011.1, on the reverse strand, counting down.
AGGCCTACACGAACCGGGTCATGACGCTGGCGATCGTGTTCCTCGGCGCCGTGACGATCCTGCTGGTGGCGGCCGCGCCGTGGGTGATGAGCATCTTCCTCGACTCCGACTACGGAACCCCCGAGCTCGCCGCTCAACGTGAGTCGGTCATCGACTTCGCCCGGTTCTGCCTCCCGCAGGTCTTCTTCTACGGCATGTTCGTCCTGATCGGGCAGATCCTGAACTCGCGGGGCCGGTTCGGGCCGATGATGTGGGCCCCGATCGCGAACAACGTGATCTCGGTCGGCGTACTCGTCACCTACCTCGTGGTGTTCGGGCCGGCCTCCGGCGCGGAGGCGGACGGCGCGTTCACCTCGGGCCAGGAGGCCCTGCTCGGGCTCGGCTCCACCCTCGGCATCATCGCTCAGCTGTTGATCCTGCTGCCCTACCTGGCGGCGGCCGGCTACCACTACCGGCCGCGGTTCGACTTCCGTGACGCCGGTCTCGGGCACACGCTGCGGCTCGGCGTCTGGACGGTCCTGTTCGTGGTGGTCAACCAGCTCGCGTACACCGTCGTGGTCCGGCTCGCCTCGAGCGGCACCGCCGACGCGCCGCCCGGCGCCGACGGCACCGGCTACACGATCTACTCCCTGACCTTCCTGATCGTGATGGTGCCGCACTCCGTGGTCACGGTGTCCCTGGCGACCGCGATCCTGCCCCGGCTCAGCGCCCACGCGGCCGACACCGACTTCCCGGCCCTGGCCCGCACCCTGGGCGTGGCGATGCGCAGCGCGCTCGCCGTCGTGGTCCCGTTCGCGATGCTGCTGCCCGTGATCTCGCGCGACCTCGCCCACGTGATCTGGGGCTGGGGCGCCGGCCAGGCCGACTACCCGCTGTTCGCTCCGACGCTCGGCCTGTTCGGCTTCGGCCTGGTCTTCTTCACCTTCCACTACCTGATCCTGCGCGGCTTCTACTCCCTCGAGCGCACCCGCACCGTGTTCTGGATCCAGTGCGTCGTCGCGGTCGTCAACATCGCCGCCGCGGTCGTGCTGGTCCGGGTCACCGACGCCGAGGACACCGCGCCGGCGCTGGTCCTCGCCTACACCGCGTCGTACGCCGCGGGCGCGCTGCTGTCGTACCTCTGGTTGCGTCGCGTCCTCGGCGGACTCGACACGTCGCGACTGCTGCGGTTCCTGGTCCGGCTGGTGGTCGCCGCCGCCGGCTCGACCGCGGTGGCGGTCGGCCTCGCGCTGCTGCTGGAACGGATCGGCGACGACCCGAGCCTCGGCGTGGCCGCCCTCCGTGCCCTGCTCGTGACGGTCGTCGACGTGGTCGTGTTCGTCGTCCTTGCCCGCCTGCTGCGACTCAGCGAGGTGACCGACGTCATGGACACGGTGACGCGGCGCCTGCCCTCCGCACGACGCGGATGAAGCGTCCTACGATGACGGGGTAGGGGCGTGACCGACGCCCGAACGTCAGATGTCCAGCGAGCCACGTCGGGAGGAGGCAGGCACCCAGTGCCGAACTCGATCCGCCCGGGGGATGTCCTGGCCGGCCGCTACCTCCTGGTAGACCTGCTCAGTGAGAGCGGCAACGGGCGATTCTGGCGAGCGCACGACCGGACGCTCGACCGCCACGTCTCGGTGCACGTCATCGCGGCCGACGACGACCGGGCCGAGGGAATGATGGCCGCCGCCCGACGGTCGGCCACCGTGCTCGACCGGCGGATCCTGCGGGTGCTGGACGTCGACGAGCAGGGCGACGTCTGCTACGTCGTCAACGAGTGGGGCTCCGGCACCTCCCTCGACATCCTGGTCGCCAACGAGGGGCCGGTCGGCGCCCGCCGGGCCGCCTGGATCGTGTCCGAGGTCGCCGGGTCGATCGCGGTCGCCCACGACGCCGGGGTGGCGCACGGCCGCCTGGTGCCGGAGAACGTGCTGATCGACGTGAGCGGCTCGGTGCGCGTGATCGGGTTCTCGGTGGACGCCGCCCTCATGGGCCTCCCGCCGGGTCGCCTGTCGTCCGACGTCACCGACCTGGCCGGCCTCCTCTACTTCCTGCTCACCGGTCGGTGGCCCGGGTGTCTCGCGCTCCGCCGTACCCCCCGCGCCGCTGGAGGGCGGCCGCGTGCTCCGGCCGCGCCAGGTGCGCGCCGGGGTGCCGCGCCCGCTCGACTCGCTGTGCGACCAGGTCATCAACTTCCACACTTCCGGTGCCGCCGACGGGCTCGACACCGCGCACGGGATCTGTGACGTGCTGCGGGAGCTTCGTCGGCGACGCGTCCGGCATGGCGGCCGCCGAGGCCGCGGCCGGCCGGCGCAACGGCTCGCCGGGCACGGAGACGCGGCTGCTCCCCCTGGTGCCGCCGGCCCGGCCGAGCCCGGCCCGAGCCGGAGACCCAGACAGCGGCTGGAGAACCCGAGACGCCCACGCCCGCCGACCCCGACGGAGCAGCCCACCCAGGCCGGCGCTTCCGATCTTCGACGACGAGACCGACGAGGTCTCCTGGCTGACCGCGCGCGCCGAGACGCCGCCACCACCGCCGCCGTTCGAGGAGCCCGCCCGAGCGGCCGCTGTTCGCTCCCGACCCGGTCGACGGGCGGCCGGCGCGCCGGCCGCGTCCCGGCGCCGCAGCCGGCGGGGCGCCCGACTACTGGCCCTGGGATGCCAGCACCGGCACCGGCTCCCGGGTGACGACGGGCAGCGGCGTCATCCCCCTCCCCGAGGACGACGACGAGGACGACGGGGTGCCCGGCCGCAGCTGGCTGCGGCTGGCCGGAGTCGTCGGCGCCTGCACGCTGCTCCTGCTCGCGATCATCGTCGCCTTCAACCTGGGCCGCGGGCGGTCACCGCTGGGCAGCCTGCCGGAGGCGGAGCAGTCGCAGAGCACGCCGAGCGGCACGACGTCGTCCGAGGCGGCCGCGCCGCTCACCGGGCTGACCGCGACCGACCTCGACCCGCAGGGCGACCCGCCCGAGGAGAACCCCGACCTGGCCCCGCTGGTCGTCGACGGCGACCCGGCGACGTCCTGGCGGACCGAGACCTACCTGCAGAACTTCGGCCCGGGCGGCCTCAAGACCGGTGCCGGCCTGACCCTGGACCTCGGTGGCGAGAAGCAGGTGAGCGACGGTCGACCTGACCCTGGTCGGGGCGCCGACCGACGTGAGCATCTACGTGTCCGACAAGGCACCCACGGACGTCGCGGGTCTCAAGCCCGGTCGCGACCGAGACGCTCGACGACCCACGGGGACGGATCACCCTGGCCAACCCGGCCACCGGCCGGTTCCTGGTCGTGTGGCTGACGTCGATCCCCACCGTGGAGGGCGGATTCCGGGGCGAGGTCGCCGAGGTCGTCGTCCGTGGCTGACCGCACCGCGCCGCCCCCCGCCGGCGACGAACGCTCCGACGTCGAGCTGCTGTCCGCCCACGTGCACGGGGACTCCGACGCCTTCGGTGCCCTCTTCGCCCGGCACCGGGACCGGCTGTGGGCGGTGGCGCTGCGGACCATGGGCAACCCGGAGGACGCGGCCGACGGGCTCCAGGACGGCCTGGTCGCGGCGTACCGGCGGGCCGGCTCGTTCCGCGGTGAGGCGGCCGTCACCACCTGGCTGCACCGGGTCGTCGTCAACGCCTGTCTCGACCGGATCCGCGCCGCGAAGGTACGCCGCGTCGAGGCGCTGCCCGACGACCTCGACGAGCACGTCGGCCGAGGCTCGCTCGTCGACCGGCCGCCGATCGGACCGAGGACCCCGCCGACCGCTCGGTCGCCGAGGAGCGGCGCCGGATGGTGCTCGAGGCGCTCGGCCACCCTGCCCGCCGACCAGCGGGCCGCCCTGGTGCTGGTCGACATGGAGGGATACCCCGTCGCCGAGGTCGCGGAGATGCTCGACTGCGCCGTCGGCACGATCAAGTCGCGCTGCTCCCGCGGACGCGCCCGGCTCGCGCTGCTGCTCGGCGTACTCGCGCCGGACGGTGACCCGGACCACGTCGACCCGGGGAACCCCGACCCGACGCCACCCGTCCGATCAACCAGGCCCCGAGGACCCCCCGCCCCGGCCTGACCATTCCCACGGCCAGCGAGCCATGCCATCGAGAGGAGGTGCACCACCATGACCGACGAGCAGAAGACCCCGCTCACGCCCGACCAGGACCAGACAGTGCGCCGCCTCCTCGGCGACGCCCGGCACACCGAGCCGATGCCGCCCGACGTCGCGGCCCGGATGGACCGGGTGCTCGACGACCTCGCCGACGAACCCAGCCGCCGGGCACCAGTCGTCCACCTCGCCGCCCGCCGGCGACGGGTGGCGTCACTGCTGGTCGCCGCGGCCGCGGTCGTCGTGGTCGGGATCGGCATCGGCCAGGTCGTCGGCACGTCCGGCAACGACGCCGACTCCGGCGCCGACTCCGGCGGCCGCCGGGCCGGCGTCCGAAGAGGAACCCCCGACGGCCCTGAGCGGCGCGGGCGACGGCGCGGAGAACGCCGCGCCCGACCGCGACCAAGGAGCCGACACGCTCGGCGAGCAGAGCTTCGTGTCCGGCGAAGCTGTTCCGGCTTCGCCCCGACGAGCTCTCGGACCGGACCTGACCCGGGTCCAGGCGTACGCCGACGCCGGAGACATGGCGGCCGCGCCCACCGAGACCACCCGGGCCTACCGGAAGGTCAGCCGGGCGTGCAGGTCCGGTGACTGGGGTTCGGGGGCGTTCGTGCCGGTCCGGTACGGCTCCGAGCCGGGCGTGGTGGTGTTCCGCAGGCCTCTGGGCGACGTCCAGGTCGCCGAGGTCTACCTGTGCGGCAACCCCGACCCGGTTCGCTCGCTGACCCTGCCCGCGCCGTAGACCGCAGGTTCCCGGGGGCGTCGGCCGCCGACCGGGAATGCCGCTCGCCTACGATCGGTTGAACTGACGTCCACCGATCGAGGAGCAGCACCGCATGTCCGCACCGCGCAACGTCATCATCATCGGCTCCGGCCCGGCGGGGTACACCGCGGCCGTGTACGCCGCACGCGCGTCGCTCGCTCCGCTCGTCTTCGAGGGGTCCGTGACCGCCGGTGGCGCCCTGATGAACACCACCGAGGTCGAGAACTTCCCCGGCTTCCGCGACGGCATCATGGGCCCGGCCCTGATGGACGAGATGAAGGCCCAGGCCGAGCGCTTCGGCGCCGAGCTGGTGCCCGACGACGTCGTCGAGGTCGACCTGACCGGGGACATCAAGGTCGTCAAGACCGCCACCGACACCTACACCGCCCGCAGCGTCATCCTGGCCAACGGCTCGCGGCTACCGGAAGCTGGGCCTCCCCCGTGAGGAGGAGCTCTCCGGCCGCGGTGTCTCGTGGTGCGCCACCTGTGACGGCTTCTTCTTCCGCGACCAGCACATCGCGGTGGTCGGTGGCGGCGACTCCGCCATCGAGGAGGCCACCTTCCTCACCCGCTTCGGGTCGAAGGTGTCGCTGATCCACCGCCGCGACTCCCTGCGTGCCTCGAAGATCATGCAGGAGCGGGCCTTCGCCGACCCCAAGCTCGACATCGTCTGGAACTCCGAGATCGCCGAGATCAAGGGCGACGACCGGCTCGAGGGCGTGGTCCTGCGCGACACCGTCACCGGCGAGACCCGCGACCTGCCGGTCACCGGCCTGTTCATCGCGATCGGCCACGACCCGCGCTCCGAGCTGCTCACCGGCCAGGTCGACCTCGACGAGAACGGCTACGTGCTGGTCGACCACCCCTCGACCCGCACCAACCTCCCCGGCGTCTTCGCCTCCGGCGACCTCGTCGACCACCACTACCGGCAGGCCGTGACCGCTGCCGGCACCGGCTGCGCGGCCGCGCTCGACGCCGAGCGCTACATCGCGGCGCTCGACCACGAGGCATCCACCGCCGGGTCCGCGCCGCAGACCGAGACGATCGTCGAGATCGTGCAGACCGCGGGCGCCTGACCCGCCGAAAGGTCTCGAACGGTGGCCTCCAGCGCGCCGGGAACATCCGTCGGCGACGGTGGTGTTGAATCACCACACAGACTTCAACAAGAAGAAAGGTTCAGATCCGTGGCGAACATCGCAGCCGTGACCGACGCCGAGTTCGAGGCGCAGGTCCTCAAGTCCGACAAGCCGGTCCTCGTTGACTTCTGGGCAGAGTGGTGTGGCCCGTGCCGCCAGGTGCAGCCGATCCTCGACGAGATTGCGACCGCCCACGGCGACAAGATCACCTTCCTGAAGATGAACGTCGACGAGAACCCCGTCACCCCGTCGTCCTACCGGGTCACCGGCATCCCGACGATCAACGTCTACCAGGGCGGCGAGGTCGTGAAGTCCATCGTCGGCGCCCGCCCCAAGGCCACGCTGCTCAACGAGCTGGCCGACTACATCGCCTGACCTATGGTCGCGAGGCCACCCGCCCGGCGCGGGTGGCCTTCGGCGCGCGCGTCGTCTTCGGCGACGGGCGCACGGCACCCACGAGGCGCTCCAGCGCCGCCTCCACCTCGCTCCGCCAGGTGATGGCGGTCCGGAGGTCCATCCGCATCCGCGGCGTGGTGATGTGCGCCCGTTGGGTCTTGAAGCCCACGCTGCCGAGGAACTCCACCGGCAGCACGCACGACATCTGCCCCTTGCCGCGGGTGTCCCCGAACGCCTCGATCGCCTTGATGTCCCGCTTGATCAGGTCGCGGGCCATCCCCTGCACCAGCATCCGCCCCAGCCCGCCGCCGGCGTACTCCGGGGCGACGTACGCCGTGGTGAGCAGGACCGCGTCCGGCGAGATCGGCGCGGTCGGGAAGCCCGCCGCGCCCGGCACGAACGCCTCCGGGCGCGTAGATCAGGTAGCCGACCGGCTCGTCGTCGACCAGCGCGACCCGGCCGCACGAGCCCCACTCCCGCAGCACGTGGGACACCCACGCGTCCTTCTCGGCCGCCGGGTCCTCGACCCGGCTGCGGCGTACCGGATCCCGCTCCCAGAACAGGCAGGAGCGGCACGGCGCCGGCAGCGCCTCGAGGTTGTCCAGCGTCAGCCGGACGATCTTCCGCGACATGGGTGCTCCTCCGTCCGACCATGCTAGTCGGCGGGCTGGACGGAGGCCGGACGCGTCGTTCAGGCAGCGGGCACGGCCTGACAGGATGACCCCGTGCGCCCCATCACGCAGAGCAAGAAGCTCCAGCACGTCCGCTACGACGTGCGCGGACCGATCCTGGTCGAGGCCCACCGGCTGGAGGCCGAGGGACACCGGATCCTGAAGCTCAACATCGGCAACCCCGCGCCGTTCGGGTTCGAGGCGCCGGAGGCGATCGTCGCCGACATGGTGCACCACCTGCCCGAGGCGCAGGGCTACAGCGACTCGCAGGGCATCTACCCCGCCCGCACCGCCGTCGCGCACTACTACCAGGAGCACGGCCTGCGCGACGTGTCCGTGGACGACGTCTTCATCGGCAACGGCGTCTCCGAGCTGATCTCGATGGTGCTCCAGACGTTCGTCGACGACGGCAACGAGATCCTGGTCCCCGCTCCGGACTACCCGCTGTGGACCGGCGCGGTGACCCTGGCCGGCGGCGTGCCCGTGCACTACCTGTGCGACGAGGAGAACGACTGGAACCCCGACCTCGCGGACATCGAGTCGAAGATCACCGAGAACACCCACGCGCTGGTGATCATCAACCCGAACAACCCGACCGGCGCGGTCTACTCCGAGGAGATCGTCAAGGGCCTGGTCGACATCGCCCGGCGGCACGAGCTGGTCGTCTTCGCCGACGAGATCTACGAGAAGATCCTGTTCGACGGCGCCGTGCACCACCACGCGGCCACGGCGGCCGGCCACGACGTGCTCTGCCTGACGTTCAGCGGGCTGTCGAAGAGCTACCGCGTCTGCGGCTACCGCGCCGGCTGGGTGATGATCTCGGGGCCCAAGGAGATCGCCACCGACTTCCTCGAGGGCCTCACCCTGGTCGCGAACATGCGGATGTGCGCCAACGTGCCGGCCCAGCACGCGATCCAGACCGCCCTCGGCGGCTACCAGTCGGTGCAGGAGCTGATCGTGCCCGGCGGTCGCTTCTACGAGCAGAGCATGCTGGCGCACCGGCTGCTCAACGAGATCCCCGGCGTCTCCTCGGTGCGGCCGCAGGGCGCGCTCTACTGCTTCCCGCGGCTGGACCCCGAGGTGTACGCCGTCGACGACGACGAGAAGTTCGTCATCGAGCTGCTGCGGGCCAAGAAGATCCTGGTCACCCACGGCACCGGCTTCAACTGGCCGAACCCCGACCACTTCCGGCTGGTGACGCTGCCCGGACGTGGAGGTGCTCGAGGAGGCGATCGGCCGGATCGCGGAGTTCCTGGCCACCCGTCGCTGACCGTCGCCGACGGTGCGCCCTAGGCTCGGGGCGAGCCGCCCGCAGCATCGAGGAGCCGGGATGCGCGACCTGACCTACCCGCCGATCATCCTCACGTGCAAGACCGCGTTCCGGCTGCTCGGCCAGCGGATCGACATGCAGGGCACCGAGCACGTCCCGCGCACCGGCGGCGTGATGCTGGCGGTCAACCACGTCAGCTACGTCGACTTCGTCTACGGCGGGCTGGCGGCCAACCCGTCGGGGCGCAAGGTGCGGTTCATGGCCAAGCGGGAGATCTTCGACCACCGCATCACCGGCCCGCGTCATGCGCTCGATGCACCACATCGAGGTCGACCGTGGCGCCGGGGTGGCGTCGTACCGGACGGCCGTGGAGTACCTCCGCGCCGGCGAGGCCGTCGGCATCTTCCCCGAGGCCACCATCTCCCGGGCGATGGAGCTCAAGGAGTTCAAGTCCGGCGCGGTGCGGCTCGCCGCCGACGCCGGGGTGCCGCTGGTCCCGGTGGTGCTCTGGGGGACCCAGCGGATGATGACCAAGGACCACCCGCGCGACTTCTCGCGCGGCAAGACGATCCTGATCCGGGTCGGGGAGCCCCTCCACCCCACCGGCGAGGACCCGGTCGCCGAGACCGCCGAGCTGCACGCCGTGATGAGCGACGCTGCTCGGCAAGGCGATCGCGGACTACCCGGCCGACGAGCAGCCCCCGGGCGCCTGGTGGGTCCCGGCGTCGCACGGCGGCAGCGCGCCCTCCCTCGAGGAGGCCGCCCGCCTCGACGCCGAGGAGAAGCGCGAGCGCGCCGCCCGCCGCGCCGCCGCCAGGAAGGCAAAGAAGTAGATCGCTTGGTCGCTTGGCCGACCTATTGGTCTATCGCTTTATCGCTTTGTCGACAAAGCAGCACCTGCGCATGGATCTGCCGCTCAGATCGGCCGGTCGTTCCGGTTCCGCGGGTCCATCACGTCGACGATCCGCTGCAGGTCCTCCATGCGAGGCGAACTCGACGGTGATCTTGCCCTTGGTCCGGCCGAGGTCGACCTTGACCCGCGTCTCCAGCCGGTCCGAGAGCCGCTCGGCCAGGTCGGTCAGCCCGGGAGCGACCGGCTTGCGGCGGGTCACCCGCTCGCGGCCGGCCGGTGTCGCCGACGGCGACGATCTCCTCGAGGCCGCGCACGCTGATCCCCTCGGCGACCACCCGCTGGGCGAGCCGGTCCTGCAGGTCGGGGTCCTCGACGGCGAGCAGCGACCGCGCGTGCCCGGCGGAGAGCACGCCGGCGGCGACCCGGCGCTGGACCGCGGGCGACAGCTTGAGCAGCCGGAGCGTGTTGCTGATCTGCGGGCGGGAGCGACCGATCCGCGAGGCCAGCTCGTCGTGGGTGCAGCCGAAGTCCTCCAGCATCTGGGCGTAGGCCGCGGCCTCCTCCAGCGGGTTCAGCTGCGAGCGGTGCAGGTTCTCCAGCAGCGCGTCGCGGAGCATGTCGTTGTCGCCGGTCTCCCGGACGATGGCCGGGATCGCCTCGAGCCCGGCCTCCTGGGCGGCCCGCCAGCGGCGCTCGCCCATGACCAGCTCGAACTCGCCCGGTCGCCGCACGGCCGGACCACGATCGGCTGGAGCAGCCCGACCTCGCGGATCGAGTGCACCAGCTCCGCCATGGCCTCCTCGTCGAAGACCTGGCGCGGCTGGACGGCGTTCGGGCGGATCTGGTCGAGCGGGATCTCGGCGAAGTAGGCGCCGGCGACCGTCTCCGGCGCAGCCGTCGCCCGCCGGCGGACGCTGCCCGTCCCCGTCACGGTAGGACGGCGCGCCCGGCTCGCGACGGGACGTCGGCGTCGGGCGTGTCCTCCGCCGGCGCGGCGGTCGGGATCAGCGACCCGAGGCCACGGCCGAGGCCGCGTCGCTGCGGGGTCTTGCTCGGGGCGTTCACGGCGGGACTCCCTTGACGGCGATCTCGCGGGCGGCTTCGAGGTAGCACAGCGCCCCCGGCGAGCCGGGATCGTAGGTCATCACGGTCTGGCCGTACGACGGCGCCTCGGAGACCCGGACCGAGCGCGGGATGGTGCTCTTCAGGACCTGGTCGCGCGAAGTGCTCGCGGACCTCCTCGGCGACCCCGGAGGCGAGTCGGGTGCGCCCGTCGTACATCGTGACCAGGATCGTCGAGACCACCAGGCGCTGGTTGAGGTGCTTCTTGACCATCTCCACGGTCTCGAGCAGCTGGCCGAGCCCCTCGAGCGCGTAGTACTCCGCCTGGATCGGGATCATCATCTCCGCGCCGGCGACCAGCGCGTTCAGCGTGAGCAGGCCCAGCGAGGGCGGGCAGTCGATGAAGACGTAGTCGAACCGCTCGTCCCCGACGTCGGCCGCGGTGCCCGACCTGCGGGTGCGCGCTGATCGCCCGGAGCAGCCGGCTCTCGCGCGCCACCACGCTGACCAGCTCGATCTCGGCGCCGGCCAGGTCGATGGTCGCCGGCACCGCCATCAGGCCGTCGACGTCGGGGCACGGCAGCCACGACGTCGGCCAGCGGGACGCCCTCGACGAGCGCGTCGTACGTCGACGGGCACGCCGCGGCGGTGCTCGACCCCCAGCGCGGTCGAGGCGTTGCCCTGCGGGTCCAGGTCGATCACCAGCACCCGCTGACCGAGCTGGGCGAGCGCGGCGGCGATGTTGACCGTCGACGTGGTCTTGCCGACCCCACCCTTCTGGTTCGCGACCACCACCACCCGGGTGGCGTCCGGGCCGGTCCAGCGCCGGCCGCATCCGCGCACCCTGCCGGGCGAGCACGATGTGCTCGGCGGCCCGGGCGAGTGGGGTGCTGTCGTCGTCGAACGGCGGGCCGGACGTCCGCGAGATCGGCGGCGGTCCGGACGGTGCTGGGGCGTGCCGCCTGCGTTGTTTCACGTGAAACCACGGGTTCGCCTTCCGGGGGAGCCGGCCTGTGGATGAATGGGGAGCATCCTGTGGATAACTGCGCTCAGCGGGCCACCCGAGACCGGTGGATAACTCCGCGGGCGCCGTCTCGCCCGGCCAGCCCGAGCGGAGGCCCGGGGCCCGGTCGACGTGTCACTCAACTCCGTTGCCTCCAGGTTGTCCAGCCGGACGTATCAGCGTCCACGACGGCGGCGCGCCCGCTTCGACGACGTGGTCGAGGGCCGCCAACCTACCCTCGCCGGATCGGCCCACGAAACCCGGACCGCGGTGGTGGTGGACGACAGCGTCCCCGGCACCCAGGGTGAGCACCTCCGGGGCCGCGCAGGCGAGCTTGCGGAGCACCGCCGCCGCCGCCTCGATCTCCTCGTGGATCGAGGATCCCTTCATCGCGACCAGCGCGCCCGTCGGCGCGACCAGCGGCATCGACCAGGTCAGCAGTCGCTCCAGCGGCGCCACCGCCCGCGAGGTCACCACGTCGAAGGTGCGGGCGCCGTGCAGGTCCTCGGCCCGGCCGCGGACCACCTCGACCGAACCTCCCAGGTCCAGCTCGGCGACCACCTCGTCGAGGAAGGTGGTCCGCCGCAGCAGCGGCTCGACCAGCGTGACCCGGAGGTCCGGGCGGGCGATCGCGACGACCAGGCCCGGCAGCCCGGCACCCGACCCGATGTCGCAGACGCTGGCGCCCTCGGGCAGCAGCTCGGCCAGCACCGCGCAGTTCAGCAGGTGCCGGTCCCACAACCGGGGTGCCTCCCGCGGGCCGATCAGCCCGCGGACCACGCCCTCGGTCGCGAGCAGTTCGGCGTACCGCTCGGCCAGCGGCAGCCGCTCGACAGGAAACACCCCCCGCGCCGACTCCGGCGCGGGGGGTGTTTCACGTGAAACATCGCTCATCGCGAACCTCAGCTCGGGAGGATCACCACGAAGCGGCGCGGCTCGACGCCCTCGGACTCCGAGGTCAGGCCGGCCGCGGCCACCGCGTCGTGCACGACCTTCCGCTCGAACGGCGTCATCGGGTCCAGGGAGACCTGCTCGCCGGACTCCTTCACCTCCGCGATCGGTCTTCTCGGCCAGCTCGACCAGCTCGTCGCGCTTCTGCGCGCGGAAGCCGGACACGTCCAGCATCAGCCGCGACCGCTCGCCGGTCTCGCGGTAGACCGCCAGCCGGGTCAGCTCCTGCAGCGCCTCGAGCACCTCGCCGTTGCGCCCGACCAGCTGCTGGAGGTCGGCGCCGACGATCGAGACCGCGGCCCGGTCGCCCTCGACGTCCATGTCCAGGTCGCCGTCGAGGTCGGCGATGTCGAGCAGCTCCTCGAGGTAGTCGGCGGCGATGTCGCCCTCGTTCTCGAGCTGCTCCACCCGGCTCGTGCCGGCGGTCGACTCCGCCTGCCCTCGGACGTCCTGCTCCGAGTCGTCCGGCTGCTCCGGGTCGGTCTCGTCCGCGACCTGCGGCTCCTCGTTCGGCTCTCGGTCATCGTCTCTCGGCTGTCGTGCCTGGTCTCCCTCGGGCTTCGGCTTCGGCTTGGGCTTGGGTTGGGCGGGCTTCCCGCCGGATTTCCTGCGCTGCTCGCGCGTCTGCTTCTTCGGCTGCTGGCGCTGGTGTGGGGCGGCGCTCCGGCTCCGGCGGCGCGGCCTCTCGCCTCGCTCGGGACGACCACGCCGTGCTTGGCGGCCTTGGCCTTGTCGCGCTCCTCCTTCGCCGTGGCGGCGGGAGTTCCGGGCGCCGGGTTGTTCCGGATCACGTAGAACTGCTGGCCCATGGTCCACAGGTTCGAGGTGGTCCAGTAGAGGAGGACACCGATCGGGAACGCGATGCCGCCGACGGCGAACACCACCGGCAGCACGTAGAGCAGCATCTTCTGCTGCTGGGCGTACGGGCCGGTCAGCGCGTCCGCCGGCATGTTCTTGCTCATCAGCTGGCGCTGGGTGAGGAACGTGGTCGCCGTCATCGCGAGCACCAGGAACGCCGCGGTGACCATCACCGCGACGTCGCCGTTCGCCGTTCAGGAAGGTGTCCGAGAGCGGCACCACCCCGAACAGCTTGGCGTTACCGAACTGCTCGGCCTGCTCCTCGGTCAGTACGCCCTTGCGGCTTGCCGTGCGCGGCGTTGTCGAGCAGCCGGAACAGCGCGAAGAAGATCGGCATCTGCAGCAGGATCGGCAGGCACGAGGAGAACGGGTTGGTCCCGCTCTCCTTGTAGAGCTTCATCGTCTCCTGGGCGAGACGCTCCCGGTCGTGGCCGTACTTCTTCTGCAGCTCCTTGACCTTCGGCTGGATCAGCTGCATGTTCCGGCTGGACTTGATCTGCTTGACGAACAGCGGGATCAGCGCGGCGCGGATCACCAGGGTCAGTCCGATGATCGACAGCGCCCAGGCCGCGCCGCCCGCCGGGTCCAGCCCGATCGTGCTGAAGAACTTGTGGAACGCGACCATCACGAACGAGATCGCGTAGTACAGCGGCGTCCCGATGAAGCTGAAGATCTGACCGAAGAAGTCGAGCAAGGTTCAGGCTCCTTGACTGGGGGTGGTGCCCGCGCGGGGTGGCACGGGGTCGTAGCCGCCGGCGGCCCACGGGTGGCAGCGGCCCAGCCGGCGGACCGCGAGCCAGGTGCCGCGCAGGCTGCCGTGGGTGCGTGACCGCCTCCAGCGCGTACGCCGAGCACGACGGGTGGTAGCGGCAGACCTGCCCGTACAGCGGGCTGATCAGAGCGCGGTAGGCCTTGAGCAGGCCGATCAGGAGGTACTTCATGAGGTCACTCGCTGGAGGCAACGGGCCAGGTCCGCCGCGAGTTCCCCGGAGGACGCCGTCGCCGCTGCCGGCAGGGCCCGGACCACGAGCACACCGGAGCGGCGGGAGCGACGCGAGGTGCTCCCGGACGAGGTGTCGCAGACGGCGTTGCACGCGGTGGCGGATGACGGAGTTCCCGACGGCCTTGTTCACCACGAACCCCACGCGGGGGCTGGTCCGCTGCCGACTCGAGCTCGAGGTGGACGACCAGCGTGGTCGACCCGGCCCGACGTCCGGACCGGACGGCCCGGCGGAAGGACTCACTGTCGGTGAGTCGATACGCCGCGGGCAACACGGGTGCGGCCGGCTGGGAGAGCCTGGCCGTCAGACGGCGAGGCTCTTGCGGCCCTTGCGGCGACGCGAGGACAGGATGGACCGGCCGGCGCGGGTGCGCATGCGCAGGCGGAAACCGTGCACCTTGTGTCGGCGACGGTTGTTCGGCTGGTACGTACGCTTGCTCACGAGCTTCTCTTTCGGTGGTGTTCAGGGGACGTCCACACCGGTGGGATCAGCAGTGCGCCTTTCGGCTGGCACCGCCCACCCACGGCGGTTCAGCACCCTCCGTGGACATGCGGCACCGGTCGACACCAGGTGACCGGCCAACGGTACGCGCTGCGCTCCGGCAGGGTCAAACCACGGCGATCCGGGACCCTCGTCGAGCCTGTGGATGAACTCTTGCCGGCAGCGCCCGGCGCTTGTTACGTTCGGGCCCACCGAGGTTCCCCGCCACCTTCGGACCAGCCGGATCACGACCCCCGTGTGACCCACGCCACAGCTGTGGCAAAAGGGCCCCTGAACTGGGAAAACGTCGTTCAGTTGGCCTTCACGGTGCGTCTCGGCGAAGGTCTCTGTGCACGGCAGGGGTCGGGTTCACAACCTGTGGACAAAACTGTGGACCGAACACCGGACCGCAGGCCGGAACCGAATGCGACGAAGAAGGCGGGAACCGTGGAGCAGACAACGGCGGACCTCGGCGCGGCCTGGCGCAGCGTCGTCGACGACCTCCAGCCCAACCAGCGGGCGTGGCTCCGGGCGAGCGAGCCGGTCACCCTCCACGAGAGCACGGCGATCATCGCCGTCCCCAACGAGTTCACCCGCAGCCAGCTCGAGGGCCGGCTGCGCGGGCAGCTCGAGGACGCGCTCACCGTGTCCTTCGGCCGCGAGATCCGGATCGCGGTCACCGTCAACCCGGCGCTCGAGGACGTCCGCGCCGACCGGATACGAAGAAGCCGACAGGTCGACAAGTCGAGAAAGTGATATGTCGACAATCGCGCCGCGGCCCGTGGAGCAGCTGCCCGCCGCCGCCCGTCGAGGCGCCCACCAACATGCTCGAGGCCCAGCGGCCCACCGTGCTCGAGACCCGGCTCAACCCGAAGTACACCTTCGAGACCTTCGTCATCGGCTCGTCCAACCGGTTCCCGCACGCCGCCGCGGTCGCGGTCGCCGAGGCGCCCGGCAAGGCCTACAACCCGCTCCTCGTCTACGGCGACTCCGGCCTGGGCAAGACCCACCTGCTGCACGCGATCGGCCACTACGTCCGCAGCCTCTACAGCGGGGCCAAGGTGCGCTACGTCTCCAGCGAGGAGTTCACCAACGAGTTCATCAACGCGATCCGCGACGACCGGCAGGACCGGTTCAAGCGCCGCTACCGCGACGTCGACGTGCTGCTGATCGACGACATCCAGTTCCTGGAGGGGAAGACCCAGACGCAGGAGGAGTTCTTCCACACCTTCAACACCCTCCACAACGCGAACAAGCAGATCGTGCTCACCTCCGACCGCCCGCCCAAGCGGCTCGAGGCGCTCGAGGACCGGCTCCGCAACCGGTTCGAGTGGGGCCTGATCACCGACGTCCAGCCGCCCGACCTCGAGACCCGGATCGCGATCCTGCGCAAGAAGGCGGCGATGGACCGGCTCACCGCGCCGCCGGACGTGCTCGAGTTCATCGCCTCGAAGATCCAGACCAACATCCGCGAGCTCGAGGGCGCGCTGATCCGGGTCACCGCCTTCGCCAACCTCAACCGCCAGGAGGTCGACATGACCCTGGCCGAGATCGTGCTCAAGGACCTGATCCCCGAGGGCGGCGAGCCCGAGATCACCGCCGGGCTGATCATCGCCCAGACCGCGGCGTACTTCGGGCTCTCGATCGAGGAGCTCACCGGCCCGAGCCGCGGCCGGCACCTGGTCATGGCCCGGCAGATCGCGATGTACCTGTGCCGCGAGCTCACCGACCTGTCGCTGCCGAAGATCGGCGCCCAGTTCGGCAACCGCGACCACACGACGGTGATGTACGCCGACCGCAAGATCAACCAGCTGCTCGCCGAGCGGCGCGCGGTCTTCAACCAGGTCAGCGAGCTCACCAACCGGGTCAAGATGCAGGCCCGCCAGGCCTAGTCCTGGTCCGCCGTCTCCTGTGGACGACGTGTGGGCCACGCCGACCAGTCTCTGCACAACCTGTGCACGAGCGGTGAGTGTTGGCGGGCCGGACACCTGTCATTCACATGCCACCGCGATCAGCGCCTCGTTCATCCACAACCGCTGTGTCGACGAAATTCGCCGGCCTGACCTGCACGAATCCGAGTTATCCACAGTTTCCACCGTTGCTATGACTCCCACGAACCTCTAACTGGATCGATCCTCGGTCAACATCTCTCCGGGCCCCGACCTGGGGACAACCACCCGGCCACACCCCGTGCTGCGAATCACAACTTCTGCGCTTTCCGCACCGAGCCTCCCCTCAGCGGGAGCCGCATGGCAGGATGCTCAGTCCAGAACTCCGGTAGCCCCATCCCCCAGAACTCGAAGGACCCCACACCGTGAAGTTCCGCGTCGACCGCGACGTGCTCGCCGATGCCGTCGCCTGGGCTGCCCGCAGCCTCCCGGTCCGCCCGAGTGTTCCGGTCCTCTCCGGGCTGCTCATCGATGCGAGCGACGAGGGCCTGGTGCTCTCGACCTTCGACTACGAGACGTCCGCCCGGGCCACTCTCCAGGCGGAGGTCTCCGACGAGGGACGCGCCCTGGTCAGCGGCCGCCTGCTCGCCGACATCTGCCGCAGCCTGCCGGCCAAGCCGGTCGAGATGGTGCTCGACGGCCCGCGGGTCTCGCTGACCTGTGGCTCGGCGCGGTTCAGCCTGCAGACGATGCCGGTCGAGGACTACCCGACGCTGCCGGACATGCCGACCGCGACCGGCACCGTGCAGAGCGACGTCTTCGCGCACGCCGTCGCCCAGGCCGTGACCGCCGCCGGCCGCGACGACATGCTCCCGGTGCTCACCGGCGTCCGGATCGAGATCGACGGGTCCCTGATCTCGCTGCTCGCCACCGACCGGTTCCGGCTCTCGCAGCGCGAGGTCGGCTGGAGCCCGCGCACCCCCGACGAGTCGATGGCCGCGCTGGTCCCGGCGAAGGTGCTCGGCGACACCGCCAAGTCACTCACCGCGGGCAGCGAGGTCACGATCGCGCTCGCGGCCACCGGCTCCGGCGAGGGCATCATCGGCTTCGAGGGCGCGGCCGCCGGCGGCGTACGCCGCACCACCACCCGCCTGCTCGACGGCGAGTTCCCCAAGGTCCGCAGCCTGTTCCCGAACGAGCACCAGACGATCGCCCGGGTCGACAAGGCCGCGCTGATCGAGTCGGTGAAGCGGGTCGCCCTCGTGGCCGAGCGCAACACCGCCGTCCAGCTCGCGTTCAGCGACGGCGTCCTCACGCTCGACGCCGGCTCCGGCGACGAGGCGCAGGCCTCGGAGTCGGTCGAGGCCCAGATCGACGGCGAGGACATCACCACCGGCTTCAACCCGCAGTTCCTGCTCGACGGCCTGACCGCGATCGACGAGGAGGTCGTCGAGCTCGCGTTCACCCAGGCCTCCAAGCCGGTCGTGATCTCCGGCTCGGTCGGCCGAGGGCGCCGAGGACCCCGGCTTCCGCTACCTGCTGATGCCGCGACGCCTGCTGTCCTGACCTCTCGCAACGGCCAGCGGCCGTGAGTACGTTGGGATCCGGACCTCACCGCAACCACCTGGGAGCTGGCATGGACATCGGCCTGGTCGGACTCGGCAAGATGGGCGGCAACATGCGCACCCGCCTGCGCAACGCCGGGCACACGGTCATCGGCTACGACCGCAACCCCGACGTCTCCGACGTCGCGGTCGCTCGAGGAGATGGTCGACCAGCTGCCCTCCCCCAAGGTCGTCTGGGTGATGGTGCCGTCCGGCGACCCCACCCGCGAGACGGTCCGCAGCCTCGGCGACCTGCTCGGCGAGGGCGACCTGATCGTCGACGGCGGCAACTCGCGCTGGACCGACGACCAGCTCAACGCCGACCTGCTCGCCGAGAAGGGCGTCGGCTTCGTCGACTGCGGTGTCTCCGGCGGGGTCTGGGGCCTGGAGAACGGCTACGCCCTGATGTACGGCGGCTCCGCCGAGGACGTCGCCAAGGTGCAGCCGGTCTTCGACGCGCTCAAGCCCGAGGGCGAGTTCGGCGCCGTGCACGCCGGCGCGGTCGGCGCCGGCCACTTCTCGAAGATGGTGCACAACGGCATCGAGTACGCCGTGATGCAGGCGTACGCCGAGGGCTGGGAGCTGCTCGACAAGGTCGACCTCGTCGACAACGTGACCGAGGTCTTCCGCTCCTGGCGCGAGGGCACCGTGATCCGCTCCTGGCTGCTCGACCTGCTGGTCGCCGCGCTCGACGACGACCCGGACCTGTCCGGGATCCGCGGCTACGCCGAGGACTCCGGCGAGGGCCGCTGGACCGTCGAGGCCGGCATCGACAACGCCGTCGCCACCCCCGCGATCACGGCCGCCCTCTACGCCCGGTTCGTGTCCCGGCAGGACGACTCCCCCGCCATGAAGGCGGTCGCAGCGATGCGCAACCAGTTCGGCGGGCACGCCGTGCACACCGCGCCGCCGCCCGGCGGCGACCAGCCCGCCGGTCCCGAGTAGGCCGTCGCGTTGTACGTCTCGCACCTGCTGCTGCACGACTTCCGCTCGTACGCCGACGTCGACGTCGCCCTCGAGCCCGGGGTGACCGCGTTCATCGGCCGCAACGGCCAGGGCAAGACGAACCTGGTCGAGGCGATCGACTACCTCTCCCGGCTGACCTCGCACCGGGTCGCCTCCGACGCCCCGCTCGTCCGGGCCGGCACCGACCAGGCGCTGATCCGGGCGGCGGTCGTCCGCGACGGCCGAACGGCCACGCTCGAGGTCGAGCTCAACCCCGGCCGCTCCAACCGGGCCCGGGTCAACCGGTCGCCGCTCCCCCGGGCCCGCGAGCTGATCGGCCTGGTCCGCACCGTCGTCTTCTCCCCCGAGGACCTGACCCTGGTCAAGGGCGATCCGTCCGACCGGCGCCGCTTCCTCGACGACCTGCTCGTCCTGCGCGCCCCGCGGCTGGCCGGCGTCCGCGCCGACTACGACCGGGTGCTGCGCCAGCGCAACACCCTGCTCAAGACGGCCGGCAACGCCCGCCGCGGCTCGTACGTCGCAGGAGTCGGCGCTGTCCACGCTCGGCGCCTGGGACGCCCACCTCGCCCGCACCGGCGGCGAGCTGCTCGCCGAGCGGCTCGCCCTGGTCGACGCGCTGCGGCCGTACGTCGGCAAGGCCTACGAGACGGTCGCCCGCGGGGCCAGCCGCGAGGACGCCGAGATCGAGTACAAGCCGTCCTTCGACATCGCCGGCGCGGCCGGCCGGACCGAGCTCACCGAGCTGCTGCTCGCCGAGCTCGAGGAGCCGCCGCAACGACGAGCTCGACCGCGGCGTCTCGCTGGTCGGCCCGCACCGCGACGACCTGGTGCTCTCGCTCGGCAACGGCGAGACCCGCCTGCCGGTGAAGGGCTACGCGTCGCACGGGGAGTCGTGGTCGTTCGCGCTCGCGCTGCGGCTGGCGGCGTACGACCTGTTGCGCGCGGACGGCGACGACCCGATCCTGATCCTGGACGACGTGTTCGCCGAGCTCGACACCGAGCGACGCGGGCAGCTCGCCGCCCTGGTGGCCGGAGCCGAGCAGGTGCTGGTCACCGCCGCGGTGGCTGCCGACGTGCCGGCCGCGCTGGCCGGGGTCAGGTACGTCGTCGGCGACGGCGAGGTGCGGAGGACGAACGATGCCTGACGAGCGCGACCCCACGCCGGTCGAGCCTGCCGAGACCCCGGACCCGGCACCCGAGACCGAGCACCGCGACGACGGCCTCGACCTGGCCCGCGCGCTGACCCGGGCGTCGTCGCGGGTCGGTCCGAAGAAGCGGTCCCGAAAGGCGTCCGGACGCGTCGAAGCGGACCGCGCGCGGCCGCGTCTCCGGCGCGCACCCTGACGAGCGCGACCCGCAGACCCTCGACACCACGGTCGGCCGGATCGTCGCGGACCACGGCTGGGACCTCGACCTGCGGGTCCAGGGGGTCTTCGCCCGCTGGGCCGAGCTGGTCGGCGACGAGGTCGCCGCCCACTGCACGCCCGAGACCCTCGACGACGGCAGGCTCGTCGTTCGCGCCGGGTCGACCGCCTGGGCCACCCAGCTCAGGCTGCTCGCACCCACCGTCGTACGCCGGCTCAACGAGGAGCTCGGGCACGGCACCGTGACCCTGATCGAGGTGCTCGGACCGCACGGTCCGACCTGGAAGAAGGGCCCGCGTTCGGTGCGCGACGGCCGCGGGCCGCGCGACACCTACGGGTAGGCCGGTGGGTGTGGTCGGCGACTGCCCGAGACGCCGGATGTGCCGATCTGGCGGGCCGCTCGGACGTATGGGGACCCATCCGGCCCCCTGCTCGGCCGCCTCGGATGCTCTCACGCGCCCGCTGAAGGCACATTTTCTCCACAGATCCCCCCTCTGCCGGGGGCCGGTACGTGGAATGCGGCGCTCTAGCCGGTATCATGGACATCGGGTCACCGGCTCACGACAGCTGGGACCTTCTGTATGTCAGCGCAGTCCGTCCCCCGGGGCGGAAGGCCCGGTGCGAAGAGGTGCGTGTGTCCGACGAGACTCCCGTCGAGATCAACGAGAAGCAACCACTGAGAGGCACCGCACCACCCGAAGGCACGTCGTACGACGCCTCGGCGATCCAGGTCCTCGAGGGCCTGGAAGCGGTCCGCAAGCGGCCCGGCATGTACATCGGCTCGACCGGTGAGCGCGGCCTGCACCACCTGATCTGGGAGATCGTCGACAACTCCGTCGACGAGGCGCTGGCCGGTCACTGCGACCGGATCGTCGTCACCCTGCAGGCCGACGGCGCCGTCCGGGTCGAGGACAACGGCCGCGGCATCCCCACCGACACCGCACCCGGCCAGGACGTCCCGGCCGTCACGCTGGCGCTGACCATGCTGCACGCCGGCGGCAAGTTCGGCGGCGGCGGCTACAAGGTCTCCGGTGGCCTGCACGGCGTCGGCGTCTCGGTCGTCAACGCCCTGTCGAGCCTGCTGATCGTCGAGGTGAAGAACCGCGGCCACCTGTGGCGCCAGTCCTTCCGGATCGGCGTCCCCGAGGGCGAGCTCGAGCAGGTCCGCCCGCTGGAGCCGGGCGAGAGCACCGGCACCACCGTCACCTACTGGGCCTCCGAGGAGATCTTCGAGACCACCAACTACTCCCTGGAGACGATCACCAGCCGGTTCCGGGAGATGGCCTTCCTCAACAAGGGCCTCGAGATCGTCGTCCGCGACGAGCGACCGGCTGCCGAGGAGGTCCTGGAGGCCGTCGGCGACGACACCGTCTCCGGCGACGTCGACCAGGCCGGCACCGACGCGATCCGCAAGGGCGAGGGCGGTGGCCTGGAGCGGGTGTTCAAGTACGAGCGCGGCCTCGTCGACTACGTCGAGCACCTCAACCGGCGCAAGCAGGTCGCCAACCCGACCATCATCTCGTTCGAGGCCGAGACGCCCGACAGCGTCGAGAACCACATGAGCCTCGAGGTCGCGATGCAGTGGAACACCACGTTCTCCGAGTCGGTGCACACCTTCGCGAACACCATCAACACCCACGAGGGCGGCACCCACGAAGAGGGGTTCCGCGCGGCGCTGACCGGCCTGGTCAACAACTGGGGCATGGACTGGGGCCTGATGAAGAAGCCCGAGGACCGCGTCTCGGGTGACGACATCCGCGAGGGCCTGACCGCGATCATCTCGATCAAGATGGGCGAGCCGCAGTTCGAGGGCCAGACCAAGACCAAGCTCGGCAACACCGAGGCCAAGGGCTTCGTGCAGCGGATCATGAACGACCAGCTCGGTGACTGGTTCGAGAAGAACCCTGCCGAGGGCCGCGACATCATCCGCAAGGCCCAGGCAGCGGCGCAGGCCCGGATCGCCGCCCGCAAGGCGCGCGACCTGGCCCGCAGCCGCAAGGGCCTGCTGGGTGGCGGCGGCCTGCCCGGCAAGCTGTCCGACTGCCAGTCGACCAACCCCGCCGAGTGCGAGGTGTTCATCGTCGAGGGCGACTCCGCCGGCGGCTCGGCCCGTCAGGGCCGCGACCCGCGGGTCCAGGCGATCCTCCCGATCCGCGGCAAGATCCTGAACGTCGAGAAGGCCCGCATCGACAAGGTCCTGGCCAACACCGAGGTGCAGGCGATCATCTCCGCGCTCGGCACCGGCATCCACGAGGAGTTCAGCCTCGACAAGCTGCGCTACCACAAGGTCGTGCTGATGGCCGACGCCGACGTCGACGGCCACCACATCAACACCCTGCTGCTGACGCTGCTGTTCCGGTTCATGCGGCCGCTGATCGAGCACGGCTTCGTCTACATGGCGCAGCCGCCGCTCTACCGGATCCGGTGGAACAAGCCGGCCGAGCACGAGTTCGTGTACTCCGACGCGGAGCGCGAGCTGCTCACCCGCGACGGTCTCGCAGCAGGGCAAGAAGCTCCCGAAGGAGAACCCCGTCCAGCGCTACAAGGGTCTCGGTGAGATGAACGCCGAGGAGCTGTGGGACACCACGATGAACCCCGAGCAACGGCTGATGCTCCAGGTGACGCTCGACGACGCCGCCCAGGCCGACGAGATCTTCTCGATCCTGATGGGCGAGGACGTCGAGCAGCGCCGCTCGTTCATCCAGAGGAATGCCAAGGACGTCCGATTCCTCGACATCTGAGGAACGACGAGCGCAGCGAGGAGTCCCGCAGGATGGCGAGAAAGTCCTACAGAGATATCTAGGTCTCTAGCGAGATCACTAGATTCCAGTAGAACCGACCAGAGAGACGAAGAGACTTGACCGAGCAGACCGGGAACCTGATCAGCAGCGGTGGCGGCGACGATGGCGGCCGGATCCAGCCGATCGAGCTGCAGACCTCGATGCAGCGCTCCTACATCGACTACGCCATGGCGGTCATCGTCGGCCGCGCGCTGCCCGACGTACGCGACGGGCTCAAGCCGGTGCACCGCCGGGTGCTCTACGCCATGTACGACGGCGGCTACCGTCCCGACCGCGGTTTCTCCAAGTGCTCGCGCGTCGTCGGTGACGTCATGGGTCAGTACCACCCCCACGGCGACACCGCGATCTACGACACCCTGGTCCGGCTCGCGCAGCCGTGGGTGATGCGGGCCCCGCTGGTGCACGGGCAGGGCAACTTCGGCTCGCCGGGCAACGACTCGGCGGCCGCGATGCGGTACACCGAGTGCCGGATGGCCCCGCTCGCGCTGGAGATGGTGCGCGACATCCAGGAAGACACCGTCGACTTCCAGCCCAACTACGACGGCCGGTCCGCAGGAGCCGACGGTGCTGCCGTCGCGCTACCCGAACCTCCTGGTCAACGGCTCGGCCGGCATCGCGGTCGGCATGGCCACCAGCATCCCGCCGCACAACCTGCGCGAGGTCGCCGAGGGTGCGAAGTGGGCGCTCGAGCACCCCGACGCCTCCCGCGAGGAGCTCCAGGACGCCCTGATCGAGCGGGTCAAGGGCCCCGACTTCCCGAACGGCGCGCTGATCGTGGGCCGCCAGGGCATCGAGCAGGCCTACCGCACCGGCCGCGGCTCGGTCACCCAGCGCGCGGTGATCGAGATCGACGAGGACGCCAAGGGCCGCACCTGCCTGTCGATCACCGAGCTGCCCTACATGGTGAACCCCGACAACCTGGCGCTGAAGATCGCCGAGCTCGCCGACTCCGGCAAGGTCCAGGGCATCTCCGACGTCCGCGACGACTCGTCCGGCCGCACCGGCCAGCGGCTGGTCGTCGTCCTGAAGCGCGACGCGGTCGCCCGCGTCGTGCTCAACAACCTGCTCAAGCACACCGAGCTGCAGACCAACTTCAGCGCCAACATGCTGGCGCTGGTCGACGGCGTCCCGCGCACGCTGACGATCGACCAGTTCATCAGCAACTGGGTCACCCACCAGATCGAGGTCATCCAGCGGCGGACCAGGTTCCGCCTGCGCCGAGGCCGAGCGCGACGCCCACATCCTGCGCGGCCTACGTCAAGGCGCTCGACGCAGCTCGACGAGGTGATCGCGCTGATCCGCCGCTCGCCCGAGGTCGACGACGCTCGCGACGGCCTGATCGAGCTGCTCGACATCGACGAGATCCAGGCCACCGCGATCCTCGACCTGCAGCTGCGCCGGCTGGCGGCCCTGGAGCGCCAGAAGATCATCGACCGGCTGGCCGAGTCTCGAGCGGATCATCGCCGACCTCGAGGACATCCTCGCCAACGTCGAGCGCCAGCGGCAGATCGTCGTCCGACGAGCTGACCGAGATCGTCGAGAAGTACGGCGACGACCGCCGTACCCAGATCATCGCGGCCGACGGCGACCTCTCGATGGAGGACCTGATCCCCGACGAGGACCTCGTCGTGTCGATCACCCGCGGCGGCTACGCCAAGCGGACCCGCGCCGACCAGTACCGCACCCAGAAGCGCGGCGGCAAGGGCGTGCGCGGCGCGACCCTGCGCGGTGACGACGTGGTCGAGCACTTCATCGCCACGTCCAACCACCACTGGCTGCTGTTCTTCACCACCGCCGGCCGGGTCTACCGGACCAAGGCCTACAACCTGCCCGAGGCGTCCCGCGACGCGAAGGGCGGGCACGTGGCGGGGCTGCTCAGCTTCCAGCCCGACGAGAACATCGCGCAGGTGCTGGCGATCCGCGACTACGACCAGGCGCCGTACCTCGTGCTCGCCACCCGCAACGGCCTGGCCAAGAAGACCCGTCTGGCCGACTACAACAGCCCGCGCCAGGCCGGCGTGATCGCGATCAACTTCCGCGAGGACGACGACGAGCTGATCGGCGCCGAGCTGGTCAACGCCGACGACGACATCCTGCTCGTGTCGCGGAAGGGCCAGGCGATCCGGTTCCGTGCCGACGACACCCAGCTGCGGCCGATGGGTCGCGCGACGTCCGGTGTCTCGGGCATGAAGTTCCGCGACGGGCGACTCGCTGCTCTCGATGTCGGTGATCCGGGCCGAGCAGGTGGCGGCCGAGGAGGCCGCAGAGGCCAGGGCCGAGGCGGCCGGCGAGTCCACGGCGCCGGGCGAGCTGCCCGACGTGAAGGAGCAGTACGTCTTCACGATCACCGACGGCGGCTTCGCCAAGCGGTCCCGGATCTCGGAGTACCGCCTCCAGTCGCGCGGTGGCCTCGGCATCAAGGCGATGTCCCTGGCCAACCAGGACCGCGGCGTCCTGGTCGGCGCGTTCATCGTCGTCGAGGGCGACGAGATCCTCTGCATCACCCAGGCCGGCCAGGTGGTGCGCAGCCCGATCAACGAGGAGTTCCGGGCCACCGGTCGCTCCACCATGGGCGTGAAGTTCGTGACCCCGAAGGCCGGCGACGCCGTCGCCGTCGTGGCTCGGTCGGTCGAGGCCAAGGAGGAGGACGAGGGCATCGAAGGCGCTCCCGAGGACGGTGTGACCGACGCCACCGAGCCCGCCGAGCGCCCCGCCGTCGAATCGCCGGATGCGGACTCGGATGCAACAATCGACGGAACCGCCGAATCCGACGTTCCCGGGGAGAGTGAGAGTTGATGACGGATCGCCCTGCTGAGCGGACCGCAGCTCGCCCCAAGCCGAGCCGCCCCGACGACACGGCTTCCCGCCCTCCTCTGACGGAGCGGATCCAGGCGAAGCTGGCCAACGCGGCCGACGAGCACCGGGCCAACGCCCAGGCCGAGTCGCGTCCGGTCGGCAAGCAGGCGCCGAAGCCGGCCGCCGGGAAGCGGCCGCCGCGTCGTGCCCGGCTCCGGCTGACCCGGATCGACCCCTGGTCGGTGATGAAGACCGCGTTCCTGCTCTCCATCGCGCTCGGTGTCGTCACCGTGGTGTCGGTGCTGATGGTCTGGACGGTCCTCGGTGCCGCTGGGGTCTGGGACTCGATCAACCAGACCGTCCAGAACATCCTGGGCGGCGAGAGCGCCGGCGACTTCGACGTGAAGAACTACATCGGCACCTCCCGGGTGCTCGGGTTCACGATGCTGGTGGCCGTGATCGACGTCGTACTCCTGACCGCGATCGCCACCCTGGCGGCCTTCCTGTACAACATGGCCGCCGCGCTCCTGGGCGGCATCGAGGTCACCCTCGCCGAGGACAACTGACCCTCGGTCCGGCGGCCTCCTCTCGTTTTGTGGGGGTCCTCGCGGGTGGGGTAGTCTCCCTCCGGTCGCCCGGCGGCGACCCGCTGACATCTGTCGGCTCCGGGCCTATAGCTCAGACGGTTAGAGCGCTTCCCTGATAAGGAAGAGGTCACAGGTTCAAGTCCTGTTAGGCCCACCCACCCACGGACGTTCCGTGCACAAGAGGAGTACCCGATGAAGAAGATCCTGCTCGTCCTGCTGGCCGCCGTCGGAATCGCGATCGCGAAGAAGAAGCTCGACGAGAGCAAGAACGAGCAGGCCCTCTGGGCCGAGGCCACCGACAACGTCGACAAGGCCTGAGCTCTCACCCACGACCGGGCCCTCCGGTCATCGGGGGCCTTGGCGCAATTGGTAGCGCACCTGCTTTGCAAGCAGGGGGTTAGGGGTTCGAGTCCCCTAGGCTCCACCACTCTTCGTTAGCCGCAGGTCGGTCCGCCGGCTCAGTCCGGGTAGTCCGCCGCGAAAAGCATGCCCCCGGAGTGTCGGGACGTGCTTTTCACGGCGGACTATCCGACGGGTAAGCGTAGTCGCGGTCGTGGATGGGTTGTGGAACCGTTACGTTCTCCAGATGGAGTACGGCGCGCACCTGCCGCTGATCGACTTCGACGGGCGGGGTTGGCAGGCGGGCGAGATCGCGTCGTACGGACGCGCCGCGCACCAGCTGGGGTTCCGGGCGCTCGCGGCGAACGACCACCTGGTCTTCCAGCGGCCGTGGCTTGACGGGGTCGTGGCGCTGGCGAGCGTGGTCGAGGCCAGCGGCGACCTGACCCTGGCCACGACGGTCTCGCTCCCCGTCGTGCGCGGGCCGGCCGCGTTGGCCAAGGCGGCCGCGGCCCTGGACCTCCTGTCCGGCGGCCGCCTGGCACTGGGTGTGGGGCCGGGTTCGTCGAAGGCCGACTACGCGCTGGCGGGGGTGGACTTCGAGGAGCGCTGGCCGCAGTTCGACTCGGCGGTCCGCTCGCTGCGCGGCCACCTGGGGCGGGACGACGACGGCGCGACCCAGGTCCTCGAGCCACGCCCCGGGCGACCCGACGGCCCGCCGATCTGGATCGGGAGTTGGGGCTCGGACGCCGGGCTGCGCCGGGTGGCTCGGCTCGGTGACGGCTGGCTCGCGTCGGCGTACAACACGACACCCGACCAGATCATCGCCGGGCGCGCGAAGCTGGCCGCGGCCCTGCTGAAGTACGACCGAGCCGGCGAGCGACTGGACTGCGTGCTGGCCACGATGTGGACCCACGTGACCGACGACCCCCGGGAGCGCGAGGACACTCTGGCGCGCCTCGCCGCCATGCTGAAGCGGCAACCGCAGGACCTCGCCGGGCGGCTCCCCATCGGAACACCAGAGGCCTGCGCACAGATCCTCCGCGCGTACGCCGCGGCCGGCATCGACCTGGTGTGCCTCTGGCCCGTGGTCGATCCCGAGCGTCAGCTCGAGCGCTTCATGCAGGAGGTCGCCCCGCTCGTCAGCCGGTGACGGCGCCGGACTCCTCGGTGCGCGTGACGAGATCGCGTACGACGTCCTCGAGGCTCTCGGTCTTCTCGAAGACCCGGCGCTGGCGGGTCGCCCCGCCGCCGTCGGAGAGAAGGCGCTCCCCGAGGTCCTCGACCCGGTCCAGGTCGCCGGCGTCGTCGAGCGCGGGACGCACGAACGCGACCAGCGACTCGAACACCTCGCGGGCCGGGGCGAGCCGGCGCTCGCCGGGATGGACGAGCTGGCCGGCCAAGCCGTAGCGAGAGGCCCGCCACATCGTGGCCCGGATCAGATCGCTGCGCCAGGCCGGGTCAGGCTCGGTGGCGGCGAGCAGCGTCACCAGACCGCGGGCCAGGGCGGCGACGAGCACGGCGTCGTCGAGGTCGGTACAGACGTCGGCGACGCGGATCTCGACGGTGGGGTACTTCGCCGACAGCCGGGCATCGAAGTAGACCATCCCGTCGTCGAGCGCGGCGCCCCACTCGGTCATCGTCGTGCGCACCTCGTGGTACGTCGCGGCGGAGCCGAACGCCTCCGGGCTGCCGTGGCTGGGCCAGCGACTCCAGATCTGCGCTCGCCAGCTGGCGTGGCCGGTATCCCGCCCGCGCAGGTACGGCGAGTTGGCGCTCACCGCGAGCAACACCGGCAGCCAGGGGCGGAGGCCGTCCAGCACGCGCACGCCCTGCTCCTCGTCGTCGACGTCGACGTGGACGTGCATCGCACACGCCAGCGAGGTGCGGGCGAGCTCGCCGTACTCCTGGCGGATCCGCTCGTACCGCGGCTTCGGGGTGATCGAGTCGTCCTCGTCCACGAGCACCGGTGTCGGGACGGCGACGGCGGCCGCGCCGGCCGCGGCCGCGGACTCGGTGACCGCGCGGCGTCCGGCCCCCAGCTGTGAGGCCAGGTCGTCGAGTCCCTCGCACGGCTCGGTCATGGTCTCGATCTGTTGCCGGAACAGTTCCCGCTCGACCTCGGGCTCCTCCTCGTCGCCGGCGCGCACCGCCTGCTCGGCCATCCCGGTCAGGCGACCCGTCGCGGGGTCGACGAGCATCAGCTCTTCCTCGACACCGATCTTGCGGATGGCCACGGCAGTCCGTGCCCGTTTGCGGGGCGTTCAATCCATCGCCGCTTTCTCGGCCGCCGAGCGGTTTGGCAGACTCGCGGCCATGCTCCCTCGCGCGCTCGCGGAGACGACGCACCGCTCGACGCGCCGACCCCGCAGGCGGAGCTGTCGCCGACCGCAACGATCGCGCCGCCGTTCGACGGCAAGCTCGAACCGGCCGAGGCGGTCATGGCGCTGGTCCCGTCGACCGCCACCACGCTGACCGTCACCGACTTCGACACGATCCGGGTCCAGCTCGGGGTGCCGGACCTGACCAGCGACGACTCGATGACCGAGCGCTGGGAGTTCTGGGACCGGGCCGGCAAGGAGGCCGCCCTGCTGACCGACGGGATGCTGCGGGCGGCCAACTCGGAGCTGATGCTCGATTATGGGTTCACGCAGGACGACGTGGACTGGGAGGCGCACTTCGCCGGGCCCGACGAGAACGGCTTCGTCATGCGGTTCCGCCCCGACCTGCCGCTGGCCGGCGTGACCCAGGCGGTCAAGGCGGGAGTGGGCCCGCTCGCCGGTGCCCACGTCATCCCGGAGGACCACCTGGTCGTGCTGGGTACGGCGGCCGAGGGTGAGCAGGTCTGGGCCAACGAGCCGATCTGGGACGGGCTGGTCGGCCAGCCGGCCGGTTCGACGTACGCGCACCGGGGCTGCATCCCGGTCGCCGACGCACTCGGGTCGGCGGCCGACGCCGAGCACCTCGCGGCCGTGGACGCGACCCATCCGCTGCACGTCCTGGGCGATCTTCCGGCGTTCTCGGTCGCGTTCGGTGACCACCTGGCCACGGTCCGGATGGACGAGGACCGGGAGGACCTGTTCACCCGGCTCGACATCGGCCGGGACTGGCCGATCATGGACTTCCCCCAGACGTTCCGTACGCCGGTGGGCGACCCCGCGACCGGTCGGATCGGCTACAGCCTGCCGCGACCGCCGGCGGCGGCATCCCTGACGCTGCTCGAGGAGCTCCCGTTCGCGGTCTGCAACGAGATGCCGCCGCTCGAGGAGCCGACCGGCCTCTAGTCAGACGCCTCGTTCGCGTGCAGCGCCTTCACCGTCGGCGAGGTCGTGACCGAGGCCGGTTCGGGGTAGGTGCCGAACAGGCGGTCGGCGGTGCCGGCCGTGGTCACGGTGAACCAGTAGTGCTCGTTCTTGTAGTGGTGCAGCCGGTGGTTGCGCCACACCGACCGGAACCACCGCGACTGCGGCCGGTAGTCGCTGTGCACGAGGTAGTGGGTCCACTCGTAGCCGAACTTGAGCGCGTACACCGACACCAGCAGGGAGAACGCGCTCGCCGGGGTCGGCATCGCGAGCAGCGACACAGCGACGTACGCCGGCAGCAGCCAGGTCAGGACCTGCCACGGGATGAACACGAGCGGCATTTCCCGCGGGTCGGCGTGGTGCTCGCGGTGCTTGCGGGCGAGCAGCGAGTCGATCGGGACGCCGCCGACCCGGCGCGGACGCCAGTGCAGGATGCCGACGTGGATGACCCACTCGATGACCGGGAACAGTGCGAACAGGGCGGCCGGGGTCGCCAGCTCCCACCAGGACCCGCCGCCGACGCCGATCCGCGCGGCGAGCGAGCCGGCCAGGAACGTCGAGATCAGGTACGGCGAGGGGTGCCGCCAGAACGCCCGCCAGGCCCGGCCGAGGGAGAGGTCGGTTCGCCGGGAGCCGGTGATCCGCTCCTCGTCGGCAGCCAGCCGCTGCGCGGCGAGCTGTTCGATCTCGGGCGTTGCCTTCGTCATGTCGGCTCCTTGAGGGCGGCGAGAGCCGTGAGCAGGCTGGCGGTGGCCGGGCGCAGCACGCGATCGGCGGCTGCCCGGGCGGTGTCGGGATCGCCCTCGCCGATGGCGGCGGTGAGCAGGCGATAGGCGCCGACCTGCCCGACCTCCTCGCTCATCACGGGCGCGAGGGCCTCGAGCGCGGGCTCGTAGGCGGCGCGCAGGCTGTTGAACATCAGCCGGAACGCCAGTGAGTCGGCGGCGTCGACCACCTGGTCCCAGAACGTCAGCGCGTGGAGCTGGCGCTCGACGTCGTCGTCGGTGGCGGCCAGAGCGTCGACGGTGTCGGTGAGGGTGGCCGCGAGGGTCGGCCCACCGCGCTCGGCGGCGAGCGCGGCGACACCCGGGCCGATCACGAGCCGGGCCTCGAGGATGCTACGGGCCACGGCCAGGTCGAGGTTGCCGCGGCGGACGAGCAGGCGCGGCAGCATGTCCAGCCCCGCGGCGCGCTTGAAGTCGCGGACGATGGTCGCGCCGCCCTGCCGGACCTCGACCAGCCGACTCTGGGTCATCCGCTGGAGGGCCTCGCGGACGGCGGGCCGGGAGACGCCGAGCACCTCCGCGAGCCGGCGCTCGCTGGGCAGGGTCTCACCGGCCTCGATCTCGCCGTCGACGACCTCGGCGAGCACCTGGTCGAAGACCTCGTCCGGGACGGACCGGCGGGTGACGGGTTGCAGTGGCATGCGGGTGAAGGTAACCCGGCTGTGGTTCGGTGGTCAAGTGGTATGACCAGTGTCAATTTCACTGGTTAACCAGTGAAACCTGCACTCCACACGGAAAGTTCTCCGTGGGAAGAGACAAATTCACTGGTTAACCAGTGAATTTGCCACGGGAGCGTGTCCGTAGGCTTGCGACGTGCCTCGCCTCCTCGCTCCGCGCTACTGGGGCGTGCACCTGCTGGCGGTGGCGGCGATTGTCACGGCGGCGGTGTTGGGCGTCTGGCAGTACGACGCGTGGCAGGAGCGGCGGGCGGCGGAGGCCGCCGACCTGACCCGGCTGGAGCCGATCCCGCTGGACGACGCGATCGGCCCGGACGACCCGTTCCCGGGGGACCAGGTCGGGCAACCGGTGATCATCGACGGCACCTGGGTCCCGGACGCCACGGTCCTCGTGTCCGGCCGCGAGCTCGACGGCCGGGACGGCTACTGGGTCGTCACGCCGGTCGCGACGACCCGGCCGGACGGGCCGGCGCTGCCCGTCGTGCGCGGCTGGACCGCGAGCCCGGACGACGTACCCGCGCCTCCGACCGGGGCCACCGAGCTGGTCGGCTGGCTCCAGCCCACCGAGGGCACCGGCGAGGCCGACCCGAACCCCGACGACGACATCCTCCCGCAGGTCCGCACGGCCGACCTCGTGCAGCGGGTCGACCAGGACCTGTACGGCGCGTACGCCGTCGTCGCCGACCGGGACGGTGTCAACGACGGGACCGACGGGCTCGAGCAGGCGACCCTCGCGCAACTCCCCGACGTCGGGCGGTTCACCGCTCTGCGCAACGTGCTCTACGCGTTCGAGTGGTGGTTCTTCGGGGCGTTCGCGTTGTTCGTGTGGGTGCGCTGGATGCGCGATGAGATGGCCGAGCCCGAGACACAGGCCACACCCGCGGCCGACAGCGAGGGAGAGCCTGCCGGGGCGGCTGGCGAGGGCCAGTAGGTTGGCCCCGTGAAGAACCTGTTCAACGCCTACCGCGTGCTCGCCATCATCGTGGGCGTGCTGCTCGCGTTCTGCTCCCTGGTGGCCCTCCCGCTGAAGTACCTCGCGACCGACGGCAGCGACCTCCAGCAGTTCGGCGAGTCGGCCAGCATCATGTGGGTGGTCCACGGCTGGGTCTTCATGGTGTACGTCGTGGTCGCGTTCCTCCTGTCCCGCAAGGCGAAGTGGACGCCGGGCTTCACGATCCTCGCGCTCGCCGCGGGCCTGATCCCGCTCCTCATCTTCTGGGTCGAGCACCGGGTCAGCCAGCGGTTCCGGGCCGAGCACCCCGAGCTGGCCACGTCCGACGCGGGCTGATCCGGTGACGACCGCGTTCGTGCTCGGCGGGGGCGGGGTCCTGGGCGCGGTCGAGGTCGGGATGCTCCGAGCGCTGCTCGAGCGCGAGATCAAGCCCGACCTGGTCCTCGGCACCAGCGTGGGCGCGCTGAACGGCGCGATGGTGGCCCGTGACCCGACGCTGTCGGTGATCGACCGGATGACCGAGCTCTGGAAGGGCGCGAGCGAGGGCCGAGAGGTGTACGGCGACCGTCGGCTGCGCACCGTGCGGCGCGCGATGTCGACCGGGACCCACATCTACTCCGCCAGGCCGCTCCAGCAACGACTGGAGGAGGAGTTCGACGACCTGACGTTCGAGGAGCTGCCGGTCCGGTTCCAGGTGTGCGCGGCCAGCATCGAACGGGCCGCCGAGCACTGGTTCTACTCGGGCCGGGTCGTGGACGCCGTCGTCGCGAGCGCCGCCGTACCCGGCCTGCTGCCGCCTGCCAAGGTCGGCGACGAGCACTTCCTGGACGGCGGGATCGTCAACTCGATCCCGGTCGGGCGGGCCGTCCAGCTCGGCGCCACCCGCATCTTCGTGCTGCAGGTCGGCCGGATCGACCGGCCGCTCAAGCCGCCGCGGCGGCCGTGGGAGGTCGCCCGGGTGTCCTTCGAGATCGCCCGGCGGCACCGCTTCGCGCGCGAGATGAGCGAGCTTCCGGCCGACGTCGAGGCGCACGTGCTGCCGGCCCGCGGCACCTCCAGCCGCGACGACTCCCTGTTCGCGCACCGCGACTTCTCCGGGATCCAGGAGCGGATCGATGCGACCTACCAGGCCTCGGTGGACTACCTGGAGGCACTGTGACCTGGGCGCTGCGACGGCTCGTCGTGGCGCCCGCGGTCATCCTGCTCACCGCCCTGACCTGGGTGACCCTGCCGCTGTGGCTGATCGCGGCGGCCGCGCTCGCTCCGATCGCTGCCCGGCCGGCTGCGGGCGTTGCGCCTGCTGTGGGTGGCGATGCTCTACCTCACCATCGAGGCCGTGATGCTGGTCGTGCTGTTCGGCCTCTGGGTGGCGTCGGGCTTCGGCTGGCGGATGCGGACGCCGTACTTCGAGGGCATCCACTACGACCTGGTGCAGGGCGTGATGTGGGCGTTCTTCCGGGAGGCGAAGCGGGTGCTGCGCCTCACCATCGAGACCGACGGGCCGACCCCGGACGCCCATCCCGGCAAGCCGATCCTCGTCTGCTGCCGGCACGCCGGACCCGGCGACTCGTTCACGCTGATCTACGCGCTGATGCACTGGTACCAGCGCGAGCCGCGGGTGGTCCTCAAGGACACCCTGGCCTGGGATCCGATGATCGACGTGATCCTGAACCGGATCCCGGCCCGGTTCATCACGCCCAACCCGGCGGCGGGCGAGGACATCGAGTCGCAGATCGCGGCGCTGGCCACGGGCCTCGACGAGAACGACGCGTTCGTGATCTTCCCCGAGGGCGGCAACTTCACGCCGAAGCGCCGGCAGCGGGCGATCGACAAGCTGCACAGGCTGGGAATGGACCGGATGGCTCGCCGGGCCGAGGCGATGACGAACGTGCTGGCGCCGCGGCCCGGCGGCTTCATCGCCGCGCTCGACGCCGCCCCGGACGCCGACGTCGTGCTCGTCGCGCACACCGGGCTCGACCACATGCTCACCGTCGGCGACGTCTGGCGCGAGCTGCCGATGGACAAGCGGATCATCATGCGCTGGTGGCAGGTGCCGCGCGCGGAGATCCCCGCCGGCCGCGAGGAGCGGATCGACTGGCTGTTCGGCTGGTGGGAGCGGATCGACGCCTGGATAGCAGAGAACCGGCCGGTGGATGTCTCCTCCGGCCGGTCCACCTGACTTGTCAGGACTTCTTGGCGGCGTCCTCGTCGATCGTGACCGTCTCGGCCGGTTCGTCGGGGGTGCTCACGGGGTGCGGCTGCTCAGCTGCGTCCGCGATCGCCTCGTCGGGCGAGGATCCGCCCTGGTCGTGCTCCTTCGCCGCAGGCGGGGTGGGAGCGGGCGTCGGGACGTACGACGACTGCCAGTTGTCGCTGGTCGACCCGCTGCGCAGCTTCTTGAAGATGGCGCCCGCAGCGGCCGCGAGGCCGCCGAACAGCAGCAGCTTCTTCAGCTTCCCGCCCTTCTTCTTCGGCGGGTCGCCCTTGATCTCGGCGACCTTGGCGGCCGCGAGGTCGCGACCGTCGGCCGCCTTCTCGGCGGCGTACGCTGGCGCCGATCGAGGCCTTGTCGGCGGCGAGCGCGGCACCCTCGGCGAGCGACAGGGCCCGCCTTGGCCGGGCGTCCGCGAGCGCGGGTCCGGCCTTGTCCTTGGCGTCGGCGAGCGCCGATCCGGCCTTCTCCTTGGCGTCCGCGAGCATCGGCCCCGCCTTGGCCTTGGCGTCCGCGAGCGCGGGTCCGGCCTTGTCCTTGGCGTCGTCGAAGATGTCGGCCGCCTGGTCGATCAGGGACTTCTTCTTGCGTAGGCCCATGGCGTGATTCTTCCTCTCGTCGGTTCTTCCATTCGACCATGCTTTCGGAGCCCTACCAGACGCGGGTCACCTTGTGGCCCGTGCGAGGATCGGGGACGCACATCCAGAGTCGATGCACCACCGACGTACCCACTGACGCGAGAGGTAGTCATGGCTGACCAACAGGCCATCCTGAAGACCAACAAGGGCGACATCACGCTCAACCTGTTCCCGAACCACGCGCCCGAGACGGTCGCCAACTTCACCGGACTCGCCGAGGGCACCAAGGACTACGACGCCGGCAACGGCCGGACCGGCCCGTTCTACGACGGCCTCAGCTTCCACCGCGTCATCCACGGGCTTCATGATCCAGGGCGGCTGCCCGCTCGGCACCGGCACCGGCGGCCCGGGCTACACGTTCAAGGACGAGCCGCACCCGGAACTCGTCTTCGACAAGCCCTACCTGCTGGCGATGGCCAACGCCGGCCCCGGCACCAACGGCTCGCAGTTCTTCATCACCGTCGGCGCGACTCCGTGGCTGAACCGCAAGCACACGATCTTCGGCGAGGTCGCCGACCAGGCCGGCCGCGACGTCGTCGACGCGATCGCCAGTCCCCGACCGGCCGGTGGCGACCGTCCCGTCGAGCCGATCGTGATCGAGTCGGTCGAGGTCGTGCGCAGCTGAAAACACCCCATTCGAATCCTCGCTTCGCTCCGGTTCGAACAGGGACCCCGAAATGAACGAGCCACAAACTCCGGAAACCGGGGTGCCGACCTGCTATCGGCACCCCGGCCGCGAGACGTACATCCGCTGCCAACGCTGCGACCGGCCGATCTGCCCGGACTGCATGCGCGACGCCGCCGTCGGCTTCCAGTGCCCGAACTGCATCGCTGAGGGCGCCAAGACCACCCGCAGTGGGCGCACGGCGTACGGCGGCCGCCGCTCGACGAACCCGGCGGCCACGTCCATCGCCGCTGGTCGGCATCAACGTCGGCAGTGTGGCTGGTCATCATCGCGACCGGCTGGCGCAACAGCACCGTCGTCGACCGGCTGGCCCTGCTGCCCGTGGGTCGATGCCTGTCCGAGTCGAACCCGGGCGCGCGCTACCCGACCGTCACGACCGAGCAGGTCTGCAACACGGTGCCCAACGGCGACGGGCAGTGGTTCCCGGGGGTGTCCGACGGGGCGTACTGGCAGCTGATCACCAACGCGCTTCACGCACGTCGAGGTCTGGCACATCGGCTTCAACATGCTGGCGCTGTGGGTGCTCGGCCCGCAGCTCGAGCTCGCGATCGGGCGGGCACGCTTCCTTGCCCTCTACTTCCTGTCCGCGTTGGCCGGCTCGGCCCTCGTCTACTGGGCGGGCGACACAGGCACCTTGACCCTCGGCGCGTCCGGCGCGATCTTCGGCCTGATGGGGGCGCTGCTGGTCGTGGCGCTCAAGGTCGGCGGCAACGTGCAGCAGATCCTGATGTGGATCGGGATCAACTTCCTGTTCACCGTGCTGTGGCGGGGCTCCATCTCCTGGCAGGGACACCTCGGCGGCTTCCTCGGCGGGGTGCTGATCGCCGCCGTGCTGGTCTACGCCCCGCGCCACCGGCGTACCGCCTGGCAGGTCGCCGGCCTGTCCGTGATCGCGGCCGGGCTGCTGGCGTCGATCGCGCTCCGCACGGCCGCCCTGACCTGAGCCGGATCCTGTTTCCACACCTGTGGACTCACATGTGGAGAACTACACGCATGTTATTCACATGCCTCTCCACAGCCTGTGGGGAGTTCCTACCCAATTGTGGTGAAGCAGGGCAAAAAGGGCTCACGTCGGTCAGGGAGCGGGCGTTTCACGCGCGCTACGCCGGAGCCGGAGGTCACGCGCCGGCGCTACTCCCAGCGGGTGGCGAAGACGAAGCCGATCGCCATCAGGGCGATGCCGACGACCAGGTTGTACTGGCCGAGGTCGTTGAAGACCGGGAAGTCGGGGTCGTTGCTGAACACGTAGAACATGCAGATCCACAGCAGGCCGACCAGGAAGCAGGCGAGCATGCCGACCACGACGCCGCGGCCGCGGCCCAGCGGGGTGCTCGGGTGGGCCGAGACAATCAGCCCGAGCATGATCAGCCGAACCCGATCAACCAGTTCCAGTCGCCCAGGTCCTCCATCCACTTCGAGCTGCCGGCCTCGGCGCGGGGATCACGGTCGGGTCCACGCGACCTGCCTGTCGTAGAACGCCACCCAGGCGACGCCGACGACGAAGAGAGGGACCGCGACACGACCTGGGCGAGACGACCTTCCCCTTGGTGGGCGCGACGAACTCCTGCTGGGCCGGACGTCGACACCGGGAACTCCTCGGCGCGACTCGCAATTGCCCCCCCGGAGGGGCCGGGGGATAGCGTAGTCAGCCTCACCGCAATCCCAGGCGACGGCCGACCTGCCCATTGGCCCCAGCCGAGCACGGACGCCGGTGGCGCCGGTGGCGAACGGCACCCCAACGGGTCTTCCTGCTCGCCGGTGGCCTGTTCGTCATAAGCGCGACCAGAGCCGCGGGCACCGACCTCCGCCCGGGCCGCTACACCGACCTGGCCGAGCTCGTGCAGACCGAGTCGGACCAGACGGCGCCCTCGGGGCCGGGTCCACGAGCTCGTCGACAGGTGACCGGGGCTGACTCCTCGGCCGAGGACTCGAACGTCAAGCGCTCCACGCAAGGTCGAGTCGATAAGGCCCAGGCCGGCCGGACCCGGCCGTGCGGTCCGGGCGTCGCCATCACCCTGGACGACGCCCCCGAGGACCTCCTCGACGACACGAGGAGAACCTCACCTCCTGGTCGTGCACCGCCGGACATCCAGGCCGTCGTCAACGCGCTGTGGACGGGCGGCGCCGAGGCGGTCACCATGCAGGGGCACCGGATCGTCTCGACGACCGGCATCAAGTGCGAGGGCAACACCGTCCTGCTCCAGGGGGTCGCCCGTACCCCGCAGCCGTACGTCATCCGGGCCTCGGCGACCAGACCGCGCTGCTCGACGCCATCGAGAACGACGACTACCTCGAGATCTACCGCGAGCAGGCCGACCAGGCCGACATCTCGGTCGGCTGGCAGCTGGACTCCGAGGACCTGGTCACCGCGCCGGCGTACGACGGACTGCTCGACGTCAACTACGCCGAGCCGATCCGCTGACCCTCGGCCGGGTGGCGGTCAGGGCGAGCGGCCGGGCGGTAATGCACGTTCATCGCTGGGGGTCTCCGTCGGGAGCGACGGCGACTCGGTCGTCGACTCGGTCGGTGAGGGCGGCTCCGTCGGCTCCTCGAACGTCGACACCACGATCGTCACCGTCGCGCCCTCCTGGGCGGACTCGCCCGCGGGCGGGCTCTGCTGGATGACCGTGCCCTTCGGCTCGGTGGTCTGGTCGGAGGGGACGACGTCCGGCACGTAGCCGGCCTCGCGGAGAGCCTTCTCGGCCTGCTGCTGCTGCATGCCGACCACGTCCGGGATCCGCTCAGGACCGTCGGAGTAGACGACGGTGACCACGGAGGTTCTCCGGAACTTGCTGGCCCTGCGCCGGCTTCGTCTCGAGGACCTGGCCGGCCGGCTGGTCGGACTCGCGCTCCTCGAACTTCACCCGAAGGCCCGCGCTGACCAGCACCGTCCGCGCCTCCTCGCGCTGCTGCCCGATCACGAACGGCACCTCGACCTCGGGCTTGCCCTGGGACACCACAAAGTTGATCTCGGTGCCGGGCGCAACGAACTGGTCCGGGTTGGGATCCTGACGG
>CAWBGN010000010.1:0-525144 GCA_963788445.1 uncultured Actinomycetota bacterium | reverse complement strand
CAGCACGGCCATGGCCAGCTTCGCGGTGCTGCGCACCGTCACTTCGGTGGTGGTGATGGTGGAGGCGTCCAGGTGTGGGTGGTTGATCTGGACGCCGATGAACAGCAGCCCCGCAATGACGGCGGACAGGCCGGCCCAACGGGTGAGTCTGGTGGTGGTGATGGACATGTCCGCTTCTCCTGGGTTCTGGTGCGCGGAAGGCGCCGCGCGATGGCCAGAACGTAGGAAGCGAGGTGGTGAGCGGGCATCCCCCCGCGATGTGATTGGGGATGTGAGAACGCCCGCACGGAACCGGGCTAGAGCAGACCGTGCTCCTTGCCGCGGCTCACGGCCGCGGGGCGGTTGTTGACGCCGAGCTTGGTGAATATGTGCTTGGTGTGGCTGCGCACGGTGTTGTGCGAGACGAACAGCTCCCGGGCGATCTCCGGCCCTGTCAGTGCGCTGTCCAGCAGCCGCAGCACTTGCAGCTCCCGCTTACTCAGCGGCTCAGACAACGACGCCACCGCTCCCACCGCGCCAGAGGCAACAGCGCTTCGATCGGGTGGGCCCCGGGCCTGAGCAGTCGACGCGACCGGTCCCGCGCGACCTCGGGCTCCTCGAGGGCACCAAGCAAGGCCACCATGGGTGGGCCCTCGTCGAGGAAGAGTCGGACGTAGCCATCTGTTTCGGGCGCTTCGGTCAGGGCGTGCTCCAAAGCCTCCAGGGCCGGCTGCCGCTGTCCCTGGGCCTCGTGTGCGAGGGCTTGCAGCATCAGGATCTCGATGAGGCTTCCAGTCCGTGCGGATCCTCCGGCGGCCTCGAGCAGCCGGTCCAGCAGGTCTCCTGCCGCGCGGATGGCGGCCGGGTCGCCGTGGTCACGGTGCTGCGCGATGAGCAGCCGCACCAGGGTGAGGTGGTCGAACTCGAGCAGGTAGTGGAGGTCGTCCGCGGCGGACAGGCCGCGTTGGCGGGCCCAGTCGGCAGCTTCCGACAGCTTGCCCTGCTCGATCCGGATGCGTGCCTTCATCGCCGCGATCGGCCGTACGTCGGGGAAGAAGCCGCGCCGGTAGCGTCGCTCGGCCTGATCGAGCAGATCGATGGCTCCTTGCCGGTCGCCCGTAGCCGCCCGGACCCGCGCCATGACAAGGAACCACCGGTGCCGGTTCTCCGTCGCCCCACGCTCCCCGAGCGCCTGCGCGGTCTCCAGGTGTTGGGTCGCGCCGTCGAGGTCCCCCAGCTCGCAGTCCAGCTCGCCCAGCCCGACGTGCAGGTCACCCGTCGGCAGCGGCGCCACGGTGCCTTGGGCGCCATCGGGGTCCATGGCCTCTTGCAGGGCACCTGCATAGAGCGCGCGGCCGAATCGGGTCTGCCTGCGGCGAGCCACATGTCCGCCAGCACGACCGTGCTGCTCGACGCGTCAGCGCGGTTCCCGGCCAGGCGCAGGCTCAGCACAGCCTCGGAGAACGTCTGCAGGGCCGGCTCGATGTCGCCGTTGGCCCATGCTGCGAGGCCGAGGAAGCCGGCGGCAGCGCCGCGAGAGAGTTGGTCGCCCGGACCTGACATGTCGAGTGCGCGCTGTGCGTGGCGCGCGGTCCCTTCTGCGTCGCCGCGCGCTTGGGCGAGCGAGGCGCGGTAGATGGCGAGGGTCATCGGCAGGGTCCGGAGCTCCTCGTTGTCGGCGTCGGGTCTCCGGTCAGCGGCGAGCGCGCTTTCGGCGTCGTCCAGACGGTTTTCGACGGCGTCGAGGTCGCCGGAGACCATCAGCATCCATCCGTAGAAGACGCTGAGCACGGCGCTGCGCCGGATCTCGTCGTCGGGGAGCGCGTTGAGCCAGCCGAGGAGTGTTGCGTCCTGCCGGTTGCGCCGCAGGGCCGGCAGGGCAAGTTCCATCAGATGGGCGGCGCGTTCGAAGTCCCGGCTGGCCAGGGCGTGGCTCACGGCGTCCTCGACAAGGTCGTGGTGCTCGTACCAGTCGCTCGCGCGCCGATGCAGCACGGGAACCAGGTCGGGTTCCTCGCTGAGCAGGCGAGCACGGAGCACATCAGCGAACAGGTGGTGGTAGCGGAACCACGCCTGGTGCTCGTCCAGGGCTACGACGAACAGGTTGGCGCGCTCGAGGTTCTCCAGCATCGCGCAGCCGTCTGCCCGTCCGGTGACGGCGTCACACAGTGGTCCGGTGAGCCGGTCGAGGACGGCGGTGTGCAGTAGGAACTCGCGGACCTGGTCGGGCTGGTGCGCCAACACCTCGTCGACCAGGTAGTCCAGGACGAAGCGGTGACTGCCGGTGAACGCTCCGATGAACCCGGAGACGTCGGCGTGGCCCCGTAGTGACAGGGCGACCAGCTGCAGCCCTGCGATCCACCCTTCGGTACGTGACTCGAGCGCCTCGACGTCAGGGGCGGACAGGCCGAGACCCATCACCTGGTTGAGAAAACTCGTCGCCTCGCCGGGGGTGAACCGCAGGTCGGTGGCGCGCAACTCGACCAGCTCGTTGCGAGTCCTCAGGCGGGCGAGCGGGAGCGGTGGGTCCGCGCGACTGGTGAGGACCAGGCGCAACGGCGGTGGGAGGTGGTCGAGCAGGAACGTCATCGCCTCGTGCACGGGCCGCGTCTCGATCACGTGGTAGTCATCGATCGCGAGCAGGATCGGCCCGGCCGTGCGAGCCACGTCGTTGATCAGCGCGGTCAGCGCCGCCTCCACCGGGAAGGCCGGCCCAACGTCCAGAAGTTCCAACGCATCGGAGCCGATGCCCGCGTCGATGCCCTGCAGTGCGGCAACCAGGTGTGTCAGCAGACGCGGAAGATCGTTGTCGCCATCGTCCAACGACAGCCAAGCGACCCGCGTGGCAGGTTGCCGATGCACGCTTTGGGAGATCCATTCGCAGACGAGTGTGGTCTTGCCGAAGCCGGCCGGCGCCGAGATGAGCGACAGTTTCCGGCCGGGCTCCAGGACAGCGTCCAGCCGCTCGATCAGCCGCGGCCGCGCGACCAGCAGAGGGCGCCTGGCTGGCGCGAACAGCTTGGTGGCCAGCACCGTCGTAGGCATTCCAGCACTATCCCTCAGTTCGCTGCGTCCCGCTGGTCACGAGCGGTGGGGCCGGGATCCGCTTCGGGGCACCGAATGCCGTGCTCGACGTCGGCGACTGGAACCGTGCTCGGTGACGATCGGCGCGCCAAAGCAACGTCCTCCGCCGACCATGGGTTCTTGGAGCAGGCGTTCTCGCTCCTGCTCCCAGCCGTTCGGCCGTCGACCTGCGCGCGCAGGACGTGGCCCCCCACCGTCCAGGAGGTCGTCCTTCGGGTGGCGTCGGTGCGCCGGGCGGCGCGATCTCCCGAACGCGATCTCGCCAGCACGATTTTTCGTCCTGCGTGCTTGGAGGAGGATTGGACTGCGAGCCCGGGCGTCAGCCAGCACCCGGGCCGCTGGCCGAGCAGCGCCTCCACCGAGCCGACGCTCCGGCCCCTGCGGGTGCGTGGGCTGCCGAGCCGACCACGATGACGCCGCACGAATCACCCTGCGGATCACCACCCGATGTGACGCCGACTCACCACATCCGCTCCTAGCTTGCAGTCATCAGGACGGCCCCGCTCACCAACAGCCAACCGTCTCGATCCGGCAACAGGAGCCGCCCCAACGGGCAGGAGAGCAGGAGCCATGTCGAACTTCATCATCGAGGAAGAGCGAGGGACCTACACCGGGCGCCGTCATCCCAACAACGGCTACTACGCCTTCACCGGCCCGACCACCCGCACCTCCGGACCGCGGTACCTCGCCACCACGTACCGGCCGAACCTCTCCGGCCAGCTCGCACACGTCAGCGAGACTCCCCGGCCCGCTTGAGGCGACCACTCGAACTCTGAAGACCGACACGACCGCCCCTTGACCCCGGAACGTCACCCGGTACCTCGCTGAAGCCGGACACCTCCGCCCCCGCGCGGCCACCAGTTCCCGCGAAAGGTCGTGCGCACCCGTTCCCGGCGCCAACTGAGGGCCCCCGGCGTCACGTGACGGCAGGGGCCTGGAGGAACCGGATCAGCTGACCCAAGGTGTGGTGGCGGTGCTGGGGGTGGCGCAGCGCGAGCTCGTGGTGGACCTCGTAACTGGTTGCGGCGCCATCGACGGGCGACCGCAAATATTGCGGCGATGGTCTTGCGGAGACCCTTCAACAGTGGCTGGGATGGCCTCGCGGAGGTGTCACCAGCCTTGCGGCAGACAAGGTTGGGAGCTAACAGCAGATCTTCCTGTCCTGCCTTCTTCCGGCGCCTTAATGCAACAGTGCCGCGTGACGTCCCGCGCCCGTCACACTTCGCCGCTAGGGGGCAGCGACCCGATTTTTGGATGGCGGTCAGAGCGCTCACGCGGTCGACAAGGCTGTTTGGCGGCCGTCGCCAAGGTCGCCGCACACGTGGTCGGCTCAGGGCTGGGCTTCTAGCCTCGGAGAATCGCGAGTGTGGAGGGGCCTGACGTGAACAGGCATGGCGACGACACCGTTCGGGGTCCGCACAACACGTGCGGGCCCCGAAACCTAGTACGGTGTGGCAGCGGTACACATCCACGTGCATCGACCCAGGGGGCCCCATCGTGAGCGAGTTCGACAAGGCGGCCCAGCACGACGACCAACCGGCCCGGCCCGACGAGGCGCCCGTGCCATCCGCTGAGCCTCGCGAGCCCGAGCCGGTCCCGCCGACTCCGTACGCGCCCGTCGGTGCCGCGCCGGCGTATGGCGTCCCGATGGCCTTGGGGCCGGTTGGACAGGTGCGCAGCACCGGAACCTGCGTCCTGCTGACGATCGTCACCCTCGGCATCTACACGTTGTACTGGTTCTACAAGACCCACGACGAGATGAAGCGACACTCAGGGGATGGCCTCGGCGGCGGCATCGCGCTGCTGCTGGCGATCTTCGTCGGCATCGTGATGCCGTTCCTGAACTCGAACGAGGTGGGCAAGCTCTACGAGCGGCAGGGCCAGGCGAAGCCGGTATCCGCCCAGACCGGTCTGTGGTACCTGCTGCTTGGGTGGTTCTTTTTCGTCGGCGCGATCGTCTGGTTCGTCAAGACCAACCGGGCGCTCAACGACTACTGGGAGTCGACGAGCGCAGCCAGCTGAGCCGCGTCGACGCGCGCCAGCCGTTGACTCCGAACCACGCGAGGCGGTCGTGGCCGCTGGCCAGCTGGTGAGGTCACAGCTCTTTCCCCCAATGGCGGAACCCCTGCGGTGCGAGGTCTCGGGGGCTTCGTGATCATGG
This sequence comes from uncultured Actinomycetota bacterium, assembly GCA_963788445.1. Lineage (GTDB taxonomy): Bacteria > Actinomycetota > Actinomycetes > Propionibacteriales > Nocardioidaceae > Nocardioides. The sequence goes on along the minus strand of CAWBGN010000010.1, from coordinate 519,920 downwards.
TCGGCGGCCGCGAGCGCGCCACAGACCCCGACGTGCTAGCGGCCGACCGCCGCTATGTCGCTGCTCTTGCCGACGCCGGTGCCGACTGGTGGCAGGAATACGTCCCGCCCCGGCTGCCCTACGACGAGGCGCGTCGGCGGATCGAGTCCGGCCCGGTGCTGCCCGGACGGGCGTGACCGCCCCACCGCCCCGGTCGCCATCCAAGCGGCGCCCAGGACGGTGCGTCATATTGGGCTACCGGTCTGCGTAGGGTGGTGACACACCGGTCGGTCTCGGCAAACCAGTAACTTGCACTCTCCCTATTGCATGTTGGCGGGCGCTACCTACCCACGCGGTTTGAGCGTGGAAATGCACATGTCCCCTGTTGGTCGGCCCGCGACCGTGAGCCTGTACGTCGGGATACCTCTTGCTCTGTGTCTCGACGGCCTCCATGCGTTCAGCGAGAACCCTCGGTGTGCCGGAGCGGCCCGTCGATACCGCCGAGCACCAGCGGGCGCCGACTCTTCGCTTGACAGTCATTGGCGGCGATGTGATGCACCTTGCCGCCCGCGCGGATCGCGGCATGACCGGATGGCCGCAGCGCACTTCAGTCCGGCACCACAGTCGACCTGCCGGCCACAGCGGACCGGGCGTGTTAGGGCACGGCGAGCACTCGTTTGATCATCGCGTGGCCTTCGGCCTCGAATGATTCGTCGCCGACCGTGTAGGCCCACACAGCGGTGTTGATCGCTTCTCGCACCCGCTCCCTAAACCATGGGGACGACTCGCGTGGATCGGTTCCGTAGCCCTCCACGAAGGCCGCTTCGCGAGCCGGGTCGTACTGAAAGTCCCGGGCTTCAAGTCGGAGCCAGTCGGAGAGCGCAGGGCGGAGCGACGCTCGTCCGAAGTCGATGATGCTGATGCGACCGTCGTGCACGAGCCAGTTCCGAGGCTGCCAGTCGCCGTGTGTAGGTACGAGCGTCACCGGCTCGTCCGGCCATGACCGGACAATCTCGCGCAGCCGAGTCTCCACCTCCTGCTCAATGCGGTGCGGTTTGTCCAGGTTGCGCAGGACCTTCGCGTTCACGTTCGACTCATAGTTCGGGTCGACACCTCCAGATTGGGCGTGGAGCTTGGCCAGCAGTTCCCCCGCCTGACGGAAGGTGCCGGGGATCTGCTGTGCTTGCGAGCCGAGGACGAGATGTCCGGGAAGATACTGGGTGACCAGGATCTTGGCCCTGCGGTCGCCAGCTACCAGCCGAGGCGCTCGGCCCGCGATCACCCAGGGCGCCAACCACCGCTCGTGGGCGTCCAGCTCTCGATGGATGTGGTGGTTCGACTCTCCCTCGGCCTTCACGATGAACCGCTGACCGTCGGCCTCGACCTGCATCACGACGTTCTCGACCAGCCCCCAACTGTGGTCACTGACGATCCGGAGTCCCGGAAGCCACTCCTGCAGCAAACCGCGTTGCAACGCGCTCAGAGAAGTCAGGAGATTCGACACGCGGAGCAGCGTAATCCAGCGCGATTCGGACCTCGCCCCTTGCGCACGCTCATCGCCGGTAGAAGCGGCGGTGGCGTCGCGTCCGACAGGCGGTATGACGCACGTACCTACTGCGCCTACTGCGAGAAGGCGTTCGGCGGGATCATCCGTCAGGCAGTGAGCTCGGCATTTTGCATCAGGCGGCCCCATCGACGGGCGACCGCAAATCTTGCGGCGATGGTCCCGGGGCGACTCTTCAGCAGTGCTGGAGATGGCCCCGCGTGGCGTTGCCGCCGAGGTCGGCTCCCAGAGCCAGGGCCCACCCGCAGTACCCCTGCCGCCGCGCCGGACGGGGACGATGCCTCAAGGCGCCGGTGCGCTACCCATGGGGTCGGCGACGGCCGCTGGTGAAGGGCTCTCCGGATGGCACCATCGAGGTGCTGCGCCGCGATGCCGCTCTGGCCGTCCCATCGGGAGCGTCCGAAGTCCAGCGCCTATTCTCATGCGAGCTTCCGCAGAAGCGCACTCTCGTGGCACAGCGCCGACCTGGGCGTTGCGCTCAAGATGGTTCATCGGGGGGGTCCGTCAGGGTCCGATCAAATCGTTCAAACCGACGCCTACGGCCAACGTCATGGGCGACGAGGACACCCTCAGCCGGACGGTTGTCGACTCCCTCCAAGCGACCAGACATCAACGGTCAGCGACAGTCGTCGAGAGAACCTGTGAGTGAGCTGTGGGCACAGTACGGGCACAGTAGAGACCCGCTGAAAGTAAAACCGCAGGTCAGACCGTATAAAGCGGATGAGCTGGCCTGTAGGCCGGGTTCTGTCCCGCCGGCCCCTCGCGGGGCCGTCGGGGGCGACCATCCATCTACGACGACCGTTGCCGGCCGCCTCCAGCGGTCTACCCGCGCACTCGGGCGAGCAGCCCTCGAACGTGCACGCGCCCCGCGCCCGGAGGCGCGAGACTTCTTGACCTTGCTCCAGGTGGGGTTTACCAAGCCGTTCCGGTCGCCCGGAACGCTGGTGGTCTCTTGCACCACCGTTTCACCCTTACCGCGCCGGCCGGAGCCGACGTGGCGGTCTGTTTTCTGTGGCACTTTCCCGCGGGTTGCCCCGGGTGGGTGTTACCCACCACCTTGCCCTGTGGAGCCCGGACCTTCCTCGGGGACCCTTGCGGGTCCACGCGGTCGCCCGGCCAGCCCATCCGCAGGAACAGGATAGGGCCAGCGGCGACCCTGCCACCGATTCCGGGGGAATCAGGGGTGGGTGAGCACCTCGGCACCGTCCGGCGTGACCAGCAGGGTGTGCTCGAACTGCGCGCTGCGCCGGCCGTCGCGGGTGACGACGGTCCAGTTGTCGTCCCACATCTCCCAGTCGGGGCTGCCGAGGTTGAGCATCGGCTCGATCGTGAAGGTCATGCCGACCTCGATCGGGTCGTCGTACATCGCGTCGTCGTAGTGGGGGATGATCAGCCCGCTGTGGAAGGCGGTGCCGATCCCGTGGCCGGTGAAGTCGCGGACCACGCCGTACCCGAACCGCCGCGCGTAGGACTCGATCACCCGCCCGATCACGTTGGTCCGGCGGCCTGGTCTCACGGCCTTGATGCCGCGCTCGAGTGCCTCGCGGGTCCGCTCGACCAGGAGCCGCGACTCCTCGTCGACGTCGCCGGCGAGGAACGTCGCGTTGGTGTCGCCGTGCACCCCGTCGAGGAACGCGGTGATGTCGATGTTGACGATGTCGCCGTCCTCGACCCGGCGGCTGTCCGGGATCCCGTGGCAGATGACCTCGTTGACGCTGGAGCACAGCGACTTGGGGAAGCCGCGGTAGCCGAGCGTGGACGGGTAGGCGCCGTGGTCGCAGAGGAACTCGTGGCCGATCCGGTCCAGCTCGTCGGTCGTGACACCCGGCTCCACGTGCGATCCGACCAGCTCACGCGCCTGCGCCGCCAGCCGTCCGGCAACCCGCATCCTCGCGATCGTCTCGGCGTCCTTGACCTCGCTGCCGGCGAATCTCTCGGGCGCCGGCTTGTCGACGTACTCCGGGCGCGGGATGTCGGCGGGGACCTCGCGCCGGGGCGAGATCGTCGCGGCGAGAACGGGAGTCACGGCGTCGAGTGTAGTTTCCGGGGTCATGAGCAAGTTCTGGTACTGCGTCAAGCACGGCCGCGTGGAGCAGGGCGAGGACATCTGCCCGCCGATCGACCGGCTCGGACCCTACGACTCCCAGGAGGAGGCCCAGCGGGCGCTGGAAAAGGCGAAGGAACGCAACGAGGAGTGGGACAACGATCCCAACTGGAACGACGGCGACCTCGAGGACTGACGTGGCCGCTCGCCGCTATCGCGGCGCCAACGCTGTCTCGCCGTGGCCGTTCGTCGGCATGGCCGGGATGGCCTGCGTCTTCTTCCTGTACGCCGCCAGCGGGCTGCTCGCGCCCTGGTGGGCGGTCGTCGTGCTGCTGGCGGTCTGGGCGTTCCTGCTCTTCCTCGCCACCGCCTGGTGGAAATTGCACCCGACGTGGGTGCCGGGGATCCCGGTGTTCGCTGTCGCCCTGTGGTTCGGGGTGATGAACGCCGGCGGTGCGTGGCTCGGCTGGACCGCCTGACCCCTGTCTGTCGACTGGGCCTACCGGCCGGCCGACACCCTGATCACGAAGTCGTTCGTGTCGTTGTCGCTGGTGATCAGCAGGTCGCCGTTGGGGGCGCGCTCGACCGACCGCAGCCGCCCGAAGCTCCGCAGCTTGGCGGGGGCCTTGGTCCACTTCAGGTGGCCCGACTTGTTGAACTTCATGAACACCACGCGACTGGCCTTGAGGGCAGCGACGGCGAGGGTGCCGTTGAGCCGGCCCCACTCCTTGCCGTACACCCAGGCGCCCCCGGACGTCGCCAGGGTGGGGCTGCCCGAACGCCACCGGGCCTTGAACTGCCTGCCGGGCAGGGACCGGTCCGTCATCGGCACCGACTCGTTGTAGCCGGGGACGGGGTGCCAGCCGTAGTCGCCGCCGTTGAACAGCTTGTTGACCTCGTCGTCGCGGCTCGAGCCGTGCTCGATCGACCAGAGGCTGCCGTCCTTGCGCTGGGCCAGGCCCTGGACGTTGCGGTGCCCGAACGTGTGGACGTAGCGCTTGTTCTTGTTCCGGGCGTGGACGAACTTGTTGCCGGGCCACGGCCTGCCGGTCATCGGGTCCAGGCGCAGCGTCTTGCCGCCGAGCGACCTCAGGTTGCGCGGGTTGGTGCCGATGGCCGCGTCGCCGGTGCCGACCAGCATGGCGCCGTTGCGCAGGAGGAGCAGTCGGCAGCCGCCGTGCCTGCCGGACGAGGTGGGGAAGCCGGAGATCACGTTCTCGATCAGGCGGGCGCGGGTGCCGGCGTCGTTCAGCCGCCAGGCGTTGACCCGGATGTCGTGCCTCCCGCCGCGCTTCTGCCAGCCGGAGCAGGTGTAGAACCGGCCGTTCCTCGCGAAGTTCGGGTCGATCTCCATCGACAACAGCCCGGTCTCACCCGAGACCCAGATCTTGCCGCTCGGGAACCGGACCCGGTGGGACTCGCCGCGGCGCCACAGCAGGAGATGGGCGGAGTCCCGCTCCGTGATCAGCAGCCGGCCACCACCGATCGGCTTGACGTCCCATGGGTTCGAGAGGTCGCGCACCAGTCGACGGACGTGGATCCTGGGCATCGGCGCCCTGACCGCCTGGGCTCGGTCGGTCTTCGACGAAGCGGCGTGGCCGGCGGTGGTCGAGTCGTGGTCCGCTGCTGCCACCGCGGAGGAGGCAGGGACGATGAGGGCGAGGGCGAGGACTCCGAGTAGTGCGCGCATGCGGGTCACCGTAGTGCTCGTCAATAAGAAGACCGTGAGAATCCGCGGCGGGTCTTGACTCAGAACGTGTGTTCGGGCCCGGGAAAGGCTCCGCCCTTCACGTCGGCCGAGTAGGCACGCGCGGCGTCGAGGAGTACGCCGTGCAAGTCGGCGTACTGCTTGACGAACCTGGCCATCCGGCCGGTCCGCAGCCCGAACGCGTCCTGCCAGACCAGCACCTGCCCGTCACAGTCCGGGCCGGCACCGATGCCGATGGTGGGGATCGACAGGGCATCGGTGACCTGGCCGGCCACGTCGCCGGGAACCATCTCCATGACGACCGCGAACGCGCCCGCAGCCTCGATGGACTTGGCGTCGTCGAGGATCCGTTGCGCGGTCTCCCCGCGGCCCTGGACGCGGTAGCCGCCGAGGGCGTGTTCGCTCTGCGGAGTGAAGCCGATGTGCGCCATCACCGGGACCCCACCCCGGGTCAGCAGCTCGATCTGGGGCGCCATCTCGCGGCCGCCCTCGAGCTTCACGGCGTGCGCGCCGCCCTCCTTCATGAACCGGACGGCGGTCTCGTAGGCCTGCTGCGGCGATGCTTGGTACGAGCCGAACGGCAGGTCGCCGACGACGAGCGCCCGGCGTACCGACCTGGAGACGGCGCGGGTCAGGGGGAGCAGCTCGTCGACGGTCACCGGGAGGGACGTCTCGTTGCCGTAGACGTTGTTGCTCGCGCTGTCACCGATGAGGAGCACCTCGATGCCGGCCTCGTCGAAGGTCTCTGCGGCGTACTGCTCGTAGGCGGTGAGCATCGCGAACTTCTCGCCGCGTTCCTTCATCTCGCGCAGGTGGTGGGTGCGGATCCTCTTGACCGGTGCGGGGCTGGCCGCTGCCGCCGGGCCGCTGCCGTAGGGCGCGGTCTCCTCCGTGCTCATCATCGAGCTCCTTGCTGCGTTCTCGCGGCTCCCTGATGGAGTCCACGGACCGTTTCTCAGGCTAGACCGGGGCGGGTCAGTTGGGAGTGTGGCGCCCGTCACGCCCCAGCTCGCCGACCGAGCCCGGCGAACGCGACGGCATCGCTCTCCGTGCCGGTGTGCCAGGCCTCGAACCAGGTGGCGTACTGGGCGATCTCGTCGAGCCGCCACTCGAGGTCGAAGAGCTCGAGCATGGCTTGGTCGGCGCCCGTCTGCGCGTGACCGGCCTCCTCGAGGCTGCGCAGGTCGCGCTCTGTTGGTGCGAGCTTGAGTGACTCCCAGTCGATGAGCAGGACCACGTCGGGCGTGGACAGCTGGTTGCGGGTGTGCGGCTCGCCGTGCGTGGGGACCCAGGTGTGCTCTGCGGCGGCCTCGGCGAGGCGGTGGTAGTCGGCGGTCCAGGTGGCGATGTCGCGCAGCTGCTCGCGGATCGCCGTACGGGCGTCCTCACCGCACGGGCCGGAGTCCCAGCGCAGTGCGGTGCGCTCGGCCAGGTCGTCGGCGAGGTCGGGGCCGACGAGTGGCTGCCACTTGGGCAGGTCGGCCGGGGGAGTCGCGGCGTGCAGCCGGTCGAGCATTGCTCGGGTCTCCCGTGCGCGGGCGGGCGACATCGAGCCGTCGCCGGACTTCCCGTTCCGCCACGGCGTGACGCTGAGCGCTCCGTCCTCGAACGGCACCGTGACCCGACCGCCATCGGTGGCGAGCGGGGCCAGGACGAACTCGAGGCCGGCTCCTGACAGGGACCTGGCTCCGGCGTACGCCGCCTCGAGCGACTCTGCCGTGTGCCGGTCGCCCAGCCCGTCGAACGTGACGAACAGGATCGTGTCGGCTCCGCTCACCCGCCAGTGGTGCGCGCCGAACCCGACCGGCAGGTGTCCGATCCGGTCGCCGCGCGCGTGCCAGTGCTCGTTGACCGTGGCCAGCACGTCCTCGTCCGTGAGGTGCGGGGGAGGCTCGCGCACCTCATGCCTCGCCTGGGTCCGTCGTCACCCTCCCGGTCTACCACCAGGAGCAGGCACCCCGCCGGTGTTTTGGCGCGAGACCCGAGCCGCCCGCCGGTTGAGGAGGTTGCGCAGCAACCGTCGCGAAACCCGGTGCGGGAGGCAGGGCGGCGGGTGGGGTCTCGACAGGCTCGACCGGCCTTTGGTCACTGCCCTGCGCGCGTCACGTGGTTTCGAGACAGGCGCTGCGCGCCTTCCTCAACCACCGAAGGGGGTGTCGGTGGTTGAGGAGGTTGCGCAGCAAGCGTGTCGAGACCCGGTGAGGGAGGCAGGGCGGCGGGTGGGGTCTCGACAGGCTCGACCGGCGTTTGGTCACTGCCCTGCGCGCGTCACGTGGTTTCGAGACAGGCGCTGCGCGCCTTCCTCAACCACCGAAGGGGGTGTCGGTGGTTGAGGAGGTTGCGCAGCAACCGTCTCGAAACCCGGTGACGGCGAAGGCAGGGCGGCGAGCGGGGTCTCGACGGGCTCGACCGGCGTTTGGCTCACTGCCCTGCGCGCGTCACGCTGGTTTCGAGACAGGCGCTGCGCGCCTTCCTCAACCACCGAAGGGGGTGTCGGTGGTTGAGGAGGTTGCGCAGCAACCGTCTCGAAACCCGGTGAGCGAGGCAGGGCGGTGAGTGGGATCTCGACCGGCCCGACCGGCGTTTGGTCACCGCCCTGCACAGGCGGCGGGGGTTTCGAGACAGGCGCTGCGCGCCTTCCTCAACCACCGAAGGGGTGTCGGTGGTTGAGGAGGTTGCGCAGCAACCGTCTCGAAACCCGGTGAGCGAGGCAGGGCGTGCCGATGGCCCCGCTCGCAGGCGGGGTCCGGGGCGGGACATTCAGTCGGGCGCGCGGCGGCGGTCGCGGGAGACGTCGAGGGTGCCGTCGGGGTCGCGGAGGTACTGGTAGCCGTGCTTCGAGGTCCAGAGGTACATCGCCGGGTTCGAGGGTGGTGTAGGTCCAGTGGCCGTGGGTCTTGATCCGGTGGTGTCGGCGGCACAACGGGGCCAGGTTGCACGGGCAGGTGGGTCCACCCCGAGACGCGGGGATGGTGTGGTCGGTGTCGCAGCGGCGGGCGGGGCGGGTGCACCAGGGGAAGACGCAGGTCCTGTCCCGGACCGTGGTGGTCTCGGCGTGCCGGTCCGGGACGACGTCGGTAGTCGACGGGGTCGTGGGCCTCGAGGTCGAGCACCGGCTTGACCACCACGTCTGCCGGCGGTGTGGCACCAGTCGCGGACCTGGCCGGCGGTGATCAGCTGGTTGCCCTGCTCGAGCCGGGCGGTGCCGGTGCCGTCGACGGCCGCTCGGGAGAGGTGGACGTAGAGCATCACCTGCCGCTTCGGACGGTGGTGGTGGTTTCGAGACGGTTGCTGCGCAACCTCCTCAACCACCGAGGTATTGGCGCCCTCCTCAACCACCGAGGTGTCGGTCAGGTCGAGGGTCAGCTGCGCTGCGGGCGAGTTCGCCGACCGCGGCCGCACGGCGGACGTTCAGCGAGTCCTCCGAGCCGAGGTCCTTCAGCTGGGCGGCCAACCCGGCCACCGCCTGTTCGAGGTCGAGGGCGTCGGCCAGGTCGAGCTCCCCGTGCACCGCCGCCGTGCCGTCGTAGGAGACCTGCTGGGCCTCGACGGTGAAGTACCGGCTCTCGGCCTTCGCCAGCCGCCGTTCCTCGGCCAGGTCGGGCATGTGCGTGGCGATCGCCTCGTCGACGAGGCGTTCGAGCTGGACGGGTCCGATCTTGTGCGCCACATGGGAGACGTGCCGGTCCACGAACGACGCCGCGTCGGGTGACAGCGAGAGGGTCTGGTCGGCGACCCGGCGCGCGAGATACGGCCGGAGGTCCCCGGTCACGACGCGGCGCCACACCCGCGGGAGCCGGTGGCGCAGCTCGAGGGCGTGCCCGACGTACCGCTTCCCGGCGTCGGTGGAGACCCCGATCGCGGCGGCGAACTCGGTGATCGCGAACTCCGCCACCAACGGTGCACCCTCACCCGCGACCGGCATCCCGGTGTCGCCGTACCGTCGGCGATCGTCGCGGCGTCGTCGATCGAGTCGATCGAGTGCATCGCCGCCCACGCCACCGCGTGCTGCAGCAGCCGGGCCTCGGCGGCATCGGCGATCGCCCGATCCGCACGCGCGGCAGCCAACACCGCGGTCGCGGTGTCGAGCTCCTCGGCGTACCTGGTCATGGGTCAACTCAAGCACCCACCACCGACACTCGAAGGCCGAAAACCCCTGTCCTGACAGGGATGTGGACAACTATTTCGAGAAAGTTCTTGCGACCGCAACCACAACGGTCGAGCTAGGCGACCGCGACCGTGGAAGCAGCCGAGAGTGGCCGCCTGGACCACCGCGGCGGGCGACCACGTAACCCAAAAATCCTTTCACCACCCACCCGCGGCAACCGGGCCTCGACAAGCTCGGCCGACGTAGGTCGTCGCCCTGCCTCCCCGCACCGGGTTTCGAGACGGTTGCTGCGCAACCTCCTCAACCAGCGGTGGGGTGGGTTTCGAGACGGTTGCTGCGCAACCTCCTCAACCAGCGGTGGTGTGGTGGGCCTCGACAGGCTCGACCGACGTGGTCGCCGCCCTGCCCACAGTCACCGGGTTTCGACGCGCTCGCGCGACTTCGTTCCTCAGTCGCGTCGCTTGCTCAACCTGGCTGGGCCCACGCGACGCGTTCGTTCCTCACGCGCCGCTGCCCAGCTCACCCCAACCGGCGGTGGGGTGGGTTACGCGGAAACCGAGTCGGCGGCGGCTTCCATGTCTGCGATCACGATCTTCCGCATCGTGAACATCGCCTCGGTGGCGGCGCGGGCGCGGGCGGGGTCGGGGTCGGAGACCAGCTCGTAGAGGCGGGTCGGGACGATCTGCCAGGAAAGGCCGAACTTGTCCTTGAGCCAGCCGCACATCGACTCCTCGCCGCCGTCGACCAGGCTGTCCCAGTAGTAGTCGACCTCGGACTGGTCCTTGCAGTCGATGCTGAACGAGATCGCCTCGCTGAAGCGAGCGTGCTCGGGCCCGCCGTTGATGCCGCGGAACTTCAGGCCATTGAGGGTGAAGTCGCCGGCCATGGCCGTCCCGGGTTCGCCGGGGCCGGCATCGCTGTAGCGGGTCAAGTGGCCGACCCAGGAGTTCGGGAAGATGCCGGTGTAGAACCTCGCCGCCTCCTCCAGGTTGTTGTCGAACCAGAGGCACGGGCTGATCGAGTCCATGGTGGCTCCTTCCAGTAGGCGTCAAACGTTCCGACTGGCGTGCCCGGCCGAATTCATCGGTAGGTCGTGCCAACCCCAGGAGTCGAATGCCTCAGTACGGCGGAAAGCCCGCCCCGACCGAAGCCGGAGCGGGCCTTCCCCATCGCTTGGGAGCGATGTCCTAGCAACCTGCCTTTCTGAGCGTGAAGTTCGCCCGTGTCTCCTCGCCGCGGAACAGCCGGACAGTGCGGGTCTGCGGTGCGTAGCCGTCCTTGGCCGCGATCAGCGTCAACGGATTGGCGCCGGTGTTGAACCAGTAGGCGTACGTGCCGTCAGACTCCGTCGTGAACGTCCACGAACCCGCCCACGAGTCCGCCTGCAGGGTCGCGGCCGACAGTGGCGCCACGTTTCCGTTGCAGGCCTGGCCACTGACCGTGCCGGCCAGCTTGCCCCAGGTTGCAGGGGCATTGACGACCATCGTCACCTCGACGGGCTCGACCGATCCCGGTGCGTTCTCCGCGATGGCGACCGAGGCGGTGTACGTGCCCGGCTGGGCGACGTTCGGGTCCATGGTCACGCGGACCGTCACCGACTGGTTGGGCGCCAATGTGGCCGACGTCCGGTTGATGGTCATCCACTCGACGTCCGCAGCCGAGGTTCCGCAGTCCTCGAACCCGGGCAGCGTCTCGCTGTCGACGGTCGCGGTGAACCCACCGGACGAGCCGCCGATCTTGTAGACGCCGCACGCCATGCCGCCCCGGTAGCGGGCGGTGTTGGAGTTGGGCAGGTCGGACCAGGCCCCGACAGCGGGGTCGTAGGCGAACGAGCGGTTCGTGATCAACGCGCCCTGCACGCCACCGTTGACGACGAGCGTCCCGTTGGCCACGGTGTACCCGCTCGCCCAGGTGTCCACCGGGGCGTCCGGGATCGCGGTCCACGTGTCAGCGCCCGGGTCGTAGACGTAGCTGTCCGCCGTCCCGGCCGCGCCGTTGTTGCCGCCGGTGCAGTAGACCATCCCGTCGATCCCGCCGCAGGACGCGAACGCCGCTGGTGCGGGGTAGTCGGCGAGCTGCTCCCAGCTGTCGGAAGCGGCATCGTACGCCGCCACGTCGTTCGACATCGGCGTGCAAGCCGCGGTCGTGCAGCCACCGACGATGTAGAGCTTGCCGTCGACTACCGCCTGGCCGGAGGCAGACAACGACACCGGCGCGTCGGCCGCGGCCGTCCACGAGTCACCAGACGGGTCGTAGACCCAGGTGTCCGGGCTCGGCCCTGCTGCGGCCCAGCCGCCCGTGGCCACGATCTGCCCGTTCACCGCGCCCACCGACATGGCGTTGCGCGCGTCCGGAATGCTCGCCTTCGCGGTCCAGCCAAGGGTGGCCGGGTCGTAGGCGTACACCGCAGCGCTCGAGGCGCTGCCGTTGCCGCCGGCGATCGAGTAGGCGACGCCGTCGAGGTACACGACCCGGTTGTCCATGACCGTGGCCGGGTAGTCGGCGATGTCGGTCCACGGAGCCTCGTTGGGGACGTTGGACGGGGCCGGCGAACCGGTCGTCCCGCGACCCTGCGGAGCCTTCGCGAAGGACACGTCGGCCTTGATCTCCTGCAGCGGTGCACCCTTCTGGTCGGCGATCCGGTCGGCGTTCACCCGGCTTCCGTCGGGCGTCTGCAGCACGAAGCCGCCTGGGCTCTCGCTGAACTCGACGTCGACCGGGACGTTCCCGTCGTTGGTGACCGTGAACGTCTTGGACTTGACCGCCCCACCGAGAACCGACGTCGTCGAGAGACTGGTCGGGGTGACCGTGAGGTGTCCGGCACCGAGCCGGAAGTTCGCGGTCGTGGTGGAGTCACCGGCGACGGTCACCTGCCTGAGCTGCGACGAGTACTGGTTCGCCGTGGCCTCGAACGGGTGGCGGCCGGTCAGGGACGAGAACATCCAGTAGAAACCGTCGCCGAGACCGGCATCATCCGGGGTGGCCGCCGTGGTGGCCTTCTCCGCCGGCCTGTCCAGGCTGGTCACGATCGCGCCGTTGATGCCGGCCGGACCGGTGGCACCTCGGACGTTGCCGACGACGAGTCCACCGGGCAGCGGGTCGCAGGTCCGGTTGGAGGTGAAGAAGTCGTCGACCTCCCACCACCAGTCGAAGTCGGCGTCGTACTGGTGGAAGCGGACCCGTACGTCGGGCTCGCCGGCCGCCATCGGCAGCGGGAGGACATCCTCCCGCGGACCGCGAACGCTGGTGGCCTGGTGCAGCAGGGTCGTCCAGGTGGTCCCGCCGTCGACACTGACGTCGACATCGGCGAAGTCACCGAGGTTGTTGTAGTCCTGCTTGAACCCGAGCACCGGGTCGGTCAGCGACGACATGTCGATCACCGGGCTGATCAGCGAGGTGTCCTGCAAGCCGGCGCTGCCGTAGAAGTCCGAGTCCATGATCGCGAACGCCCCGTCGCCACCGGTCAGGTTCGCCCGGTTCCCCGGGTTGTCGAACCGCCAGACCTGGCCGTTGCCCAAGTTGTCCTCGATGGACCAACCGTCCGGCAGGGTGCCGGCGTTGAAGTCCTCGGTGGTGGCGCCGCTGGAGTTGAACGCGTAGCCGGGGGCCGTGCAGGTCGTGCTGTCGACCTCGAGGACGAAGTCCTCGGACTGGCCAGCGTCACCGACGGTGACGTCCCGGGTCTGGGGGACGTAGCCGGGGTACTGCGCATCCACGTGCACCGAGTACGTCGTCCCAGCCGGCAGGCTGATGGAGTACTGCCCCGTGGCCGGGTCGCTGAACGTGTCGGGCGCCGGTCCGTCCACGCTCACCTTGGCGTAGATCGGCCAGTCGTGCCCGGACCCGTCCTCGACCGTCCCGGTCACCGTCACCATGTCGGCGGCGGCGAGCGCGAAGTCCTGGGTGACGTTGTCGCCGGCGGCGAGTGTGATCGAGGCCGTCTGCGACTCGAACCCGTACGCCGATGCCGTCACCGTGTAGTCGCCTGCGGTCACCCGCACCGAGTACGTGCCGTCGGAACCGGTCGTGAGTGTGCGGCTGGTGTCGCCCACGAGCTCGACCTCCGCGCCCTCGATCGGGTCGCCGGAAGCCGCCTCGGTGACAGTGCCGGCGATCTCGCCGGTGTCGCCGACGGGCGCGGCGTTGATGAGGGCAAGCGCGTCGAGACGTCCCTCGCCGAACACGTTGTTGTCGTCGGCCGAGCCCCCACAGGTCGTGGCGTCGGAGTCGACCGCGGTGCCGTCGAGCAGCGCCCGGGTCTCGTCGATCTCACCGAGAAGTGACGGTGCCGCCGACCAGAGCAGCGCGACGGTGCCCGCCAGGTGCGGTGCTGCCATCGAGGTGCCGTTGAACGCGCCGTACGTGTTGCCCGGCAGGCTGGACCGGACGTTGACGCCGGGTGCCGAGATGTTCGGCTTCAGCTCACCGTCCTGACCGGCGCCGCGTCCCGAGAACCCGGCGATGGCGTTGGAGACGTCGTAGGCGCCCACCGAGTAGTTCAGGATCCGGCTTCCGGGCGAGCCACTGGTCTGGCAGGCCGGCCCGCTGTTGCCGTTGGACCAGGTCCCGAAGATCCCAGATGAGGCCCAGGCCTCCTGGATGTCCTCCATGAACGGGTCGTTGCTCGGAACCTGGCTGCCCCAGGAGTTGTTGACGATGTTGGGGCGCTTGGTGATGTCGGGGTTCTCACCCTCGAGGTCCGTCGGCGCGAGCATCCACTCGCCCGAGGAGATCAGTGCCTCGTCGGTCGGGCAGCAGCCGTTGGCGGCAATCCACTTCGCACCGGGCGCCACCCCGATCTGGTTGGCGCCGCCGTCGTCGCCGACCATCGTGCCCATCGTGTGCGTGCCGTGGTCGTTGAGGTCGCAGGGTGCCGTGGCGCAGGAGCCGGCAGCGTCGAACCAGTTGTAGTTGTGGTCGAAGGTGCCGTCGCCGTTGTTGCCGCGGTAGTGGTTCACAAGGGCCGGGTGGTCGAACTGCACGCCGGTGTCGATGCTGGCCACTGTGATGCCCTCACCGGTGGCACCGAACTGGTCCCACACGTCGTCGGCGTTGATGTTCGCGATGCCCCATTCGACGGCGTTGACCTCCTTGAGGTCCTTGCCCTTGATCGGCTTCTCGAGGGAGTACTCACGCGTCGGCCACAGGGACTGGACCGCGCTCAGCCCGGCCAGCTGGTCGACCAGCGCTTCGTCACCCCCGCTGACCCGGATGGCGTTCGTCCCGTAGAAGGCTTTGTACGTCGCGCCCTCGTCCTCGAGCAGCGCGATCGCCTCCTTCTGGCTCGAGTCCGCGGCAGCGGTCAGCGCGTCGTAGACCGCCTGCCCGCGCTCGTTCCAGTCCTTGATGGTGCTGGCCGACGACAGGTCGGCCTGGGCAAAGCGCACCCAGAACGACGCCGCGCCCTTGGTCTCCAGCTGCTGAGCCAGCTGCGGCTTGATCTTGTCGGCGGCGCTGGTCTCGGGCGCTGCCTGCGCCGGCGGTGCGACCACGCTGAGCGCCGCGGCGGCGACCGCGAGGACCACCAGCCTGGTCAGTACGGCGAAGCGCGCCCGATGGCGGCGTTTCCGTAATGGCGTGAATGACATGTGCGTCCCCTCCGAGAGTTCGACCCGACGGCTCATGGCCTCGGGGGTGAGTTCCCAGGGGGTCTCCCCGGTGGGTCACCGACCCGAAGGTGACGCTAGGGATTCACGAGTAGTGCCGAGAAGGTAAAGAAACGGGCAGTTCGTGGCCGTTCTGGGCGAATCGGCGGCAATCGTCCGCGATCGAGCCGTGACAGCCGGGTTTCCTGTGGCTCTTGACTTCTCCTGCGACTGACGGGAGGTTTTACTTTGCAGAGAAAGGATGGACATGTCTCTCGCTCGGGCAGAGGGACCGTTCCAGGGGGCAGCCAAGACGACCGCGGTCGGCGGTTCGGCGCTGGTGATAGCAGTCGCTCCCAACGCCGAGGAACGCCTTCGACTTGCACAACTGGTAGGGGACCACGCGTCCGTGGTCCTGGTCGGCACGCGCGAGGAAGCCATCGCGCTGCTGCTCGGCGGGCAACCGCCTCCGGCGCCGCGGGGCGCCATCTTCGGGGCGCCCGCGCCCGCGCCGCCGAGCCCACCGCCGACGTTCCCGCTGGCGATCGACTCCGACCTGCGCACCGCGACCTGGGGCGGCCGATCGGTGCCGCTGTCGCCACTCGAGCACGACCTCCTGTCGTGCCTGCTGGCGGAGATCGGCCACACCTTCGCCTTCGCGGACCTGCACAACCATGTCTGGGGGAACGAGCACCTCGGCGACCGCTCCGACGTGCAGTCGGTGGTCAAGCGCCTGCGTCGCAAGCTCCGCGACCTCGGCTGCCCGCTCCAGATCATGGCGGTCCGCGGGGTGGGGCTGCGCGTGGTCGATCGCCGTCCCTTGCCCGGCCGACCCGTGGGAGATCCCTAGACTGGCCGCGTGGACTTCTACTCCGCGTACGACCAGGGCTTCGCCCGGGTCGCGGCCTGCACGCTGCCCGTCGCCATCGCCGACCCGGCGGCGAACGCGCGGGCCGTGCTCGAGCAGGCGCGGGCGTGCCATGACGATGGCGTCGCGGTCGCGGTGTTCCCGGAGCTGACGCTGTGCGGCTACTCCATCGACGATCTCTTGATGCAGGACACCCTGCTGGAGGCGGTGGACGAAGCGATCCGGGGCGTCGTGGAAGGCTCCACCGACCTGCTCCCCGTCCTCGTGGTCGGCGCGCCGCTGGTGCACGGCACCCGCGTCCTCAACTGCGCGGTGGTGATCCACCGCGGACAGGTCCTCGGCGTGGCCCCCAAGTCCTACCTGCCGACCTACCGCGAGTTCTACGAGCGCCGCTGGTTCGCGCCCGGCGACGACCGGCGGGGGAGCACGATCACGATCGCCGGTCGCGAGGTTCCCTTCGGGCCGGACCTGATCTTCGACGCGACCGACGTGCCGGGGCTGAGACTGCACGTGGAGATCTGCGAGGACATGTGGGTGCCGGTGCCACCGAGTGCCGAGGCGGCTCTGGCCGGTGCGACGGTGCTGACCAACCTGTCCGGCAGCCCGATCACGGTGGCCCGCGCGGAGGACCGTCGGCTGCTCGTGAGGAGCGCGAGCGCGCGCTGCTCCGCGGCGTACGCCTTCGCCGCCGCCGGCCAGGGCGAGTCCACGACGGACCTGAGCTGGGACGGACAGACGATGGTCTACGAGTGCGGCGACCTGCTGGGGGAGAGCGAGCGGTTCCCCGCGAGTGCACGCCGCACCGTCGTCGACGTGGACCTGGACCGGATCCGGCAGGAGCGGATCCGGCAGGGGACGTTCGACGACAACCGCCGGTCGCTGGGGGACCGGACTGACGACTTCCGAACGGTGTCCTTCGACCTGACGCCGCCGACCGGCGACATCGGCCTGCGCCGCAAGGTGGACCGGTTCCCGTTCGTACCGGACGACGTCGAGCGGCTCGCGCTCGACTGCTACGAGGCCTACAACATCCAGGTGTCCGGGCTCGAGCAGCGGCTGCACGCGATCGGCCAGCCGAAGGTCGTGATCGGTGTCAGCGGCGGCCTCGACTCCACGCACGCGCTGATCGTCGCGGCCAAGGCGATGGACCGGCTCGGCCGCGAACGCAGCGACATCCACGCGTTCACGCTGCCCGGCTTCGCCACCGGTGACACGACGAAGTCCTACGCCACCCGCCTCTCGAAGTCGCTCGGCGTGACGTTCGAGGAGATCGACATCACCGCCGCGGCGAACCAGTTGCTGGCCGACCTCGGGCACCCGTACGCCGACGGCGAGGAGGTCTACGACGTCACCTTCGAGAACGTCCAGGCCGGCCTGCGCACCGACTATCTCTTCCGGCTCGCCAACCATCGCGGCGGCATCGTCCTCGGCACCGGCGACCTGTCCGAGCTCGCGCTCGGCTGGTGCACGTACGGCGTCGGCGACCAGATGTCCCACTACAACGTCAACGCCGGTGTCCCGAAGACCCTGATCCAGCACCTCATCCGCTGGGTCAGCGACAACGGGGAGTTCGAGGGGGAGACCAACGAGCTGCTCCGCGAGATCGTCGAGCAGGAGATCACCCCCGAGCTCATCCCGACCCGCGAGGACCACCTGCCCCAGTCCACCGAGCAGACCGTCGGTCCCTACTCCCTTCAGGACTTCACGCTCTTCCACGTCATCCGCCGGGGCCACCGGCCGAGCAAGATCGCCTTCCTCGCGTGGCACGCGTGGCGGGACGCGGACGAGGGTGAGTGGCCACCCGGGTTTCCGCAGTCGCGGCGGAATGCCTACGGCCTGCCCGAGATCCGGTCCTGGCTGGTCGTGTTCACCAAGCGGTTCTTCGCGAACCAGTTCAAGCGCTCCGCGCTGCCGAACGGCCCCAAGGTGAGCGCCGGCGGCACCATGTCGCCGCGTGGTGACTGGCGGATGCCGAGCGACGCCAGTGCGGTCGCGTGGCTGGCGGAGATCGAGGCGAACGTTCCCGCCGCCTGACCGTTCCCTGAAGATGGGGTCGGGTGCCCACAACGTCATACGAACTGGTTGCTCTGGCGACCATTTCGTATGACGTCCCGATCGCTTGGTGCCCTGCCCAGCCTCGGCGCGGCGCCGTCAGTTCGTGCGGGTTGCGGTCAGGACGACGTTGGAGTCGTAGTGCCCTGTGGCGGGGTCGTAGCCCTCGCAGGTGACGATGACCAGTCGGTGCGGGCCGGTCTGGGAGAACAGGCGCGGGGCCTGCTCGGCCAGTGCGGCCTTGCTGGTGACCCGCACGCTGGCGACCGTGTAGCGGTGGCCGCTGACGTTCGCGGTGGCTCCCACCGGCGATGTCTTCGAGGTTGTCGAGGTCCCCGCCACCGTCGTGCACGGTGTGCCCGGTAAGCAGGGTGACGCCATGGGCGGCACCGGCCTTGCGGCCCCACCAGCCCAGCACGGTGGGATCGGCGGGTGGGACCAGCGCGGACCCGTCCAGCGTGAGCGGGACGACCGGGGAGTCGATCCCGTCCAGCCGCAGGTGGGTCGGTGTGGTGGGAGCCGCGGGAGCAGGTGCGGGCGTGACTGCGGTGGACTTGACCACGGTCTGCGTCGAGGCGGTAGACGAAAGCGGTTCCGTCACAGCGCCGCCGCAGGCGGTCAGGGAGACCACCGCGAGGAGGCCGATCAGGAGCCGCTTCATCTCACAGCCCCGCGTCGATCGAGAGCGGCACGACCGGAGTGTTGACGCCCGACCTGTGCGGCCGGATCGCCCGGCTCGGTTCCGCGGTGACGTTCAGGTGGTTCGGCGAGTTCAGCTCAGCCGTCGCGGTCGACCCGTTCCCCCCGCGGGACACCGACGGTTCGTTCGGGCCGCCGGGCTCGTTCGACACCGGCGTCTCGCCTGACCCGTCCCCGGGTGTCTCGCCCGGCGTGTTGGTCCGCGCGTAGACCGACCAGTAGTACTCGTAGTGACCCGGGCTGGTGACCGTGCGCACGAACATGAGCTCCTCATGCGTCACCGCCTCGTGCTCGACGGTCTCGTAGACCGCCGGGATCGCTGGGGTGCCCTTTGAGCGGTAGAACCACGAGCCGTGGCCGTTGCCGTTCTGGTACACGCCAGACGCGTCCTCTTGCGGGCCACCTTCGATCTTCGGGTCGCTCCACGAGCCACGTGGGTCCAGCGGGTACGACGGCGGGCCGTCGAACGGAGCGTGGATGTCGTTCGGCCGGAAGTTCGTCCACTTGCCCGGCACAGCGGGGACCGCCCGAGTGACGAGGACCTGCTCGTGCCACGCCTTCTTGTCGGTGACGGTGCGGACGTCGTACGTGTCCCAGCGCTCACCCTTGGGCTTCTCGGTCACCCACGCGCTGTACTCGGTCTCCGAGGTGCCGGGCACCCACTCGTCGTAAGGCTCTCCGATCTGGCTGACATTGGCGAGGTTGTTCTCGCCGGTCTCACCGTCGGCGTCGACGGGCGGGTTCGGGTCAGTCTGCCGCTCGGTGAAGTGGGACCAGTCCCACTTGCCGAACGCGGCGTCCGTGCCGTGCTCCTGGGCGCCACTCGTCGCCTGCGCGGCCGGGGTGCCGGCGGCCAGGCATGCCAGAACGGTCGCCGTCACCCCGAGCGACGCGACGATGCCCTTCGTCATGCTGAATCGATGTGCCGGGTGGCCGGGGATCATCCTGCTTCTCTCCTTGAGTTGGTCCTGCTGTGCGCCTTGTTGGCACAATGCTAACAGCCTTGTTGACGCATTGCCAATTTCGGATAGGGTGGCGCTGTGAGCACACCGCGGACATTCCAACGCCTCGACCCCGCCACACGGCGCGACCAGATCCTCGACGCCGCCAACGCCCTGTTCGCCGAGCGCGGCTACGACGAGGTCTCGATCGAGGACATCGCGCGCTCCGCAGGGGTCGCGCGCGGACTCGTGCACCACTACTTCGGAGGTCGCAAGGAGGTCTACCTCGCGCTGCTGGAGCGACTCGGTGCCGGGCGCGAGGGAGCGCTGCGGTCGCCCGTCGGTCGCTCCAGTCGCGCGCGCGTGGAGGACTCGGTGGCGCGCTGGTTGGACTGGGCCGAGGCGAACCGAGCGATCTATCTCGGCACGATCGCACCCGGTGAGGACATCGCCGACCCAGACGTGCGACGCGCGGTCGCCGAGCTGGTGCGCCGTGCGGTTGCGCTGGTCGCGACCTTCCACGCCGACATCGCCGAGGACTCGCCGCGCCTGCGCTACGCGCTGGAGTGCTGGACCGGTCTGAACCGCGCCGCCACCCGTCGCTGGCTACGCGCCGAGGCCACCCGCGAGGCGACACACGAGCTGCTCGCCCTGACCCTGGAACACGTCCTCCGCACGTTCGGCTCAGGACCCAACCGGCGCACCGCTCCCCGGAAACGCTCGTCCTGATGCAGACCGCACCAGGTCCACCTGGTACGGCAGCTCGCGCACGCTCCTCAGTTCATCTTGTAGCTTCTCCACTGCCTCGCTCCTCTAGGGAGACGTCGCAAGGCCGAAGCCTGCTTCTCAGCCGCTGAGTGGGATAGCCCTACGCTGTTCCGTATGGGCAAGCAGGAAGACTTCGTTCTCCGCGCTCTCGAGGAGCGTGACGTCCGGTTCGTCCGGCTCTGGTTCACCGACGTCCTCGGGTTCCTGAAGTCGGTGGCGGTCGCGCCGGCGGAGCTGGAGGGCGCGTTCACCGAGGGCATCGGGTTCGACGGCTCGGCGATCGAGGGCTTCGCCCGCGTCTACGAGGCCGACATGCTGGCCAAGCCCGACCCGGCGACGTTCCAGATCCTGCCCTGGCGGGGCGAGGGCCCGTCAACGGCGCGCATGTTCTGCGACATCGTGATGCCGGACGGCTCCCCGTCGTACGCCGACCCGCGCTACGTCCTCAAGCGCACCCTGAGTGCCGCGGCCGACAAGGGCTTCACCTTCTACACGCACCCCGAGATCGAGTTCTACCTCTTCAAGGACACGCCTCAGCCGGGCGTGGAGCCGGTGCCGGTGGACCGGAGCGGGTTCTTCGACCACACCGCCCAGTCGATGGGCGCGGACTTCCGTCGTGAGGCGATCACGATGCTGGAGTCGATGGGGATCTCGGTGGAGTTCAGCCACCACGAGGGCGGCCCGGGCCAGCAGGAGATCGACCTGCGCTACGCCGACGCACTGAGCACCGCCGACAACATCATGACCTTCCGCACGGTGATCCGTGAGGTGGCGCTGAGCCAGGGCATCTGGGCGTCGTTCATGCCCAAGCCGTTCACCACCCACCCGGGCTCGGGGATGCACACGCACGTGTCCCTGTTCGAGGGTGACCGCAACGCCTTCTTCGAGGCCGGCGCCGAGTACCAACTCTCCAAGACGGGGCGCCAGTTCATCGCCGGCATCCTCAAGCACGCCAGCGAGATCAGCGTCGTCACCAACCAGTGGGTGAACAGCTACAAGCGGCTGCTCGGCGGCAGCGAGGCCCCGCCGTACATCTGCTGGGGCCACAACAACCGCTCGGCGATGATCCGGGTGCCCATGTACAAGCCCACCAAGGGCCAGTCGACCCGGGTCGAGCTGCGCACCCTCGACGCCGCCTGCAACCCCTACCTCGCGTACGCCGTGGTGCTCGCGGCAGGCATGCGCGGCATCGACGAGGGCTACGACCTGCCCCGCGAGGCCGAGGACGACATGTGGTCGCTCACCGAGCGGGAGCGGAAGAGCCTCGGCATCGAGCCGCTGCCCAAGAGCCTCTACGACGCGATCGGGATCGCGGAGAACTCCGAGCTGCTGGCCGAGACCCTGGGCGAGCACGTCTTCGACTTCTTCCTGCGCAACAAGCGCAGCGAGTGGGACGACTACCGCGTCCAGGTGTCCGCGCACGAGCGGGACCGGATGCTTCCCGTCGTATGACCAGCAGCATCAGCCCGTTGGGGCGCGTGGTCTTCAGTGTCGAACGCGCCCGGCTGCTGCGGCAGGTGCTGTACGTGTCGCTCGTCGTCGACGCCTACCTCGTCGCGGTCACCGCGATCGAGGCCGGGTTGGGAAACGTCGGCTACGCGATCTCGATCGGCGTGCCCACGCTGGTCCTGATCGGCTACACCGTGGGCTCCCTGATGGTGCTGCGCCGCCGCAATCAGCTGTCCAAGGTGCTCAGCGCGATGACGGGCTCGCTCCTGGCGATCCTGGGGCTGGTCGTGGTCCAGACCCTGTTCGGGGTGGTGCCCGTCGTTCTGGGTGTCCTGATGGTGGTGCTGTCGTTCCGACGCGACGACGGGGAACGCTAGGTTGGCGCCCGTGGCCGCCCGTCCCGTCGTCCTCGTCGTGGAGCACGAACCCGCCTGCCCGCCCGCGCATCTCGGCACCTGGCTGACCGAGGCCGGTGCCGACCTGCGGCTCTGCCGGCCCTGGGCGGGGGACGACGTCCCCGGTCTCGACGACGTCGACGCGTTGCTCGTCCTCGGCGGATCGATGGGCGCCAACGACGACGAGATCTGCCACTGGCTCGCCCCCGTCAAGGTGCTGATCCGCGATGCCGTCGCCGCCGACCTCCCGACGTTGGGCGTCTGCCTCGGCCACCAGCTGGTCGCCGTCGCCCTGGGCGGCCGCTCCGAGCCGAACGCCGCCGGCCAGCAGGTCGGGCTGTTCGAGATCGGTTGGACCGCCGAGGCGGCCGACGACCCGCTGATGAGCCCGCTCGCCTCCCCGCGGCGCGGCGTGCAGTGGAACACCGACGTCGTCACCGTGCTGCCCGAGGGGGCAACCTCGCTGGCGAGCACCCCTGCCGGCGAGAACCAGGTTGCCCGGTTCGGCCCCGCGGCATGGGGGGTCCAGCTCCATCCCGAGGTCGACCGGGCCGTCCTCGTCTCGTGGGCCGCCGGCGACCGCGACGACCACCTGGAGAAGGGCATCGACCAGGAGGCGGTGCTGGCCGAGATCGACGCCGCACGCCTCGAGCTCGACGAGGCCTGGCGGCCGCTGGCCACGCGCTTCGCCGAGCTCGCCGGACACCGGCGATGACCCGGGCCACCACCAGCAAGGGAAGCCTGATCCGGCTGGGCTTCACGGACACCGAGCGGTCGCTCGGGAACCTCCAGCACCTCGGCGACGCGGCCGACCCGCTGCTGGCGATCCTCGGTCGCACCGCCGATCCCGACCTGGCGCTCTCCGGGCTGGTCCGGCTGGCCGACGCCTGCGACGACCGGGCCGGCCTGCTCGCGGCGCTCACCGACGACGAGGGCACGGCGATGCGGCTGCTGTCGGTGCTGGGCATGAGCATCGCCCTGTCCGACCACCTCGTCCGGCACCCCGAGCACTGGCGCGAGCTCACCGACCCGATGCTCGGGTCGACCCGGCCGGCGGCGTACGCCGTACGCGCCGGCCTGCTGCGTGCCGTCGGCGCCGACCCTGACGACGTACACCCGACGGCGACGTTGCCCGACCACCAGGCGGCCGACGTGCTCCGGGTCGAGTACCGCCGGGTGCTGCTGCGGCTCGCCGCCCGCGACCTGGCCCACCACCAGGGCGTGGACGACGTCGCGGCAGAGCTGTCCGACCTCGCGGCCGCCACCCTCGATGGCGCGCTCGCCGTCGCCCGGGCCCGGGTCGGCGATGCCGCGTCCACCGCACGGCTGGGCGTCATCGCGATGGGCAAGTGCGGGGGCCACGAGCTCAACTACGTCTCCGACGTGGACGTGATCTTCGTGTTCGAGCCCGCGGAGGGGGCCGAGGAGAATGCCGCCGCCAAGGTCGCGACCCAGCTGGCCAGCCACCTGATACGGATCTGCTCCGACCACACGGCGGAGGGGACCATCTGGCCGGTCGACGCCGCTCTACGCCCGGAGGGCAAGGCCGGCCCACTGGTGCGGACGCTCGCCAGCCACCGGGGCTACTACGAGCGGTGGGCCAAGACCTGGGAGTTCCAGGCCCTGCTCAAGGCGCGCCCCGTGGCGGGCGACCTGGCGCTCGGTCACGAGTACGTCGCGATCGTCGAGCCGATGGTCTGGCAGGTGGCCGAGCGTGAGGGCTTCGTCGAGGACGTCCAGGCGATGCGCCGCCGCGTGGTCGAGCACATCCCGGCCCAGGAGGCCGAGCGCCAGCTCAAGCTGGGCTCCGGCGGACTGCGCGACGTGGAGTTCGCCGTCCAGCTGCTCCAGCTCGTCCACGGCCGCGCCGACGAGCGGGTGCGGGCGCCGGCGACCCTGAGCGCCCTGGCCGAGCTGACCCGCGGTGGGTACGTCGGCCGCCCCGACGGAGAGGCGCTGCACGAGGCCTACTCGTTCCTGCGGATGCTCGAGCACCGGATCCAGCTGCACCAGCTCCGGCGTACCCACGTGGTGCCCGAGGACGAGGAGTCGCTGCGCCGGCTCGGCCGGTCGCTGGGGTTCACCAAGGAACCCGTCGTCGAGCTGGGGAAGGTCTGGCAGCACCACCGGCGCGAGGTGCGTCGGCTGCACGAGAAGCTCTTCTACCGCCCGCTGCTGGCCGCGGTCGCCAAGATGCCGAGCAGCGAGGCCCGGCTCACGCCCGAGGCCGCGAGCGCGCGGCTCGCCGCGCTCGGGTACATGGACCCGAAGGGCGCGCTGCGCCACCTCGAGGCGCTCACCTCCGGGGTCTCGCGCACCTCGCAGATCCAGCGAACGCTGCTCCCGGTGATGCTCGAGTGGTTCGCCGACGCCCCCGACCCGGACGCCGGCCTCTTCGGCTTCCGGAGGATCAGCGACGCGCTCGGCGACACCCCCTGGTACCTCAGCACCCTGCGTGACGAGGGACAGGTCGCGCAGCGCCTGGCCCGGCTGCTCGCCACCTCCCGTTACGCGACCGACCTCCTGGAGCGCGAGCCCCAGGGGGTCCGGATGCTCGGCCAGGAGCTGAAGCCGCTCACCGCCGAGGCGCTGACCAGCGAGATGATCGCCACCGGCGGGCGGCAGCCGGCCGCCGAGGACGCGGTGCGGGCCGTGCGCGGGATCCGGCGCCGCGAGCTCTTCCGGATCTCGGTGGGTGACCTGCTCGGCGAGGTCGATGTGGCCGACGTCGGCGCCGGCCTGTCCCGGCTGACCGACGCGACGCTCGAGGCCACCCTCGAGGTCGCCGGGCGCGCGGTCCGCGAGCAGAAGGGTCTCGCCGAGGCCCCGAGCCGGATGGCGGTCGTGGCGATGGGCCGGTACGGCGGCTTCGAGCTGTCCTACGGCAGCGACGCGGACGTGATGTTCGTCCACGACCCGGTGGACGGCGCGGACGGGCACGAGGCGGCGACGTACGCCCACGCGGTCGCGAACGAGCTGCGCCGCCTGCTCTCGCTGCCCGGCGGCGACCCGGCGCTGGAGGTGGACGCCGGCCTGCGCCCCGAGGGCAAGCAGGGCCCGCTCGTGCGGACGATCGAGTCGTACGACAAGTACTACGCGAAGTGGTCCAAGGTCTGGGAGGCGCAGGCGCTGCTGCGCGCCGATGCCGTCGTGGGCGACGAGGACCTCCGGCGCAGGTTCACCGAGATGATCGACCCGCTCCGCTACCCGGCCGGCGGGATCAGCCGGGAGGACGTCGTCGAGATCCGCCGGATCAAGGCGCGGGTCGACGAGGAGCGGCTGCCGCGGGGTGCCGACCCGAACACGCACCTCAAGCTCGGCCGCGGTGGGCTCTCCGACATCGAGTGGACGGTCCAGCTGCTCCAGCTGCAGCACGCGGGCGAGCACGAGTCGTTGCGGACGCCGCGGACCCTCGACGCCCTCGCGGCCGCGGCCGCAGGCGGGCGTGATGGACGAGAAGGACGCCGAGTGGCTCTCGCACGGCTGGCGCACGGTGAGCCGGGTCCGCAACGCCGTCACCCTGGTCCGCGGCAAGCCCGGCGACCACCTGCCTCGCGATGCCCGCGAGAAGGCGGCGGTCGCGAGCATCATGGGCTACCCGCCCGGCGCCTCGACCGAGCTCGTCAACGACTACATGCGGCACACCCGGCGTACCCGCGCCGTCGTCGACCGAGTGTTCTGGGGCTGAACCCAGCCGCGTGACGTACGCCGCCCCGAGACGTTGGACGAGCCGTGGAAGAATCCTCGGCCATGGACCGGACAGCGACGGGGGCCCTGCTCTGGGGCCGTGCGTCCCTGCTCGCGTCCGTGGCCTTCTTCGCCGGCGTCGTGGGCCACGTCTCCGCCGACGGGCTGCTGCCCTCGCCGTTGGTCCTGATCGGGTTGCTCGCACTCGGCGTGCCCTTCTGCGCCTCCCAGCTGACCAAGCCGGCCTCGATGCGGCGGATCGTCCTGATGCTGATGGCCGGCCAGACCGCGGTGCACGTCGCCCTCTCGGTCACCGCAGGCCACCGGGGTGAGTCCCGTCCGGTGACGACCGGCGCCCGCTCGGGGGACCTCGTCCTGCCGACCGAAGGTGGGCAGCGGGTCGGGTCGCTGCTGGACGGCTACCAGGCCACGCTGGGGCACGGCGGCGGCGACCACGTGCAGCCCACCCTGCCCGTCGGCTCGCTGTTCGCCGAGCTCGCCTCCCACGGGCCGATGATGGTCGCCCACCTGGCGGCCGCCGCGCTCGTCGGCATCTGGCTGGCCGTGGGGGAGCGCAGCCTGTGGGCGCTCGTCGCCCTGGCCGCCGCGGTCGTGCTCCGGCCGCTGCTGGTGGCCGCGGCCTGGCACCGGCCCGCCGTCGCGCCGTCGCGCCCCGCACCTGTCGTCGCAGCTCTCCGTGCCCGGCCGTCGCTCGTCCTGCTCGCCCGCTGCCTCTGCCGCCGCGGGCCACCGGCTCTCCTCGCCTGACCCCAACCCCTGGCCCCGAGCGGTCTCGACAACGTCGACCGCCGGAGGCCCTTCCGTGCGTGCCCGGAGGCACGCCCCCATTCCTCTGAGGAGAGACATGACCATCCTGCGCGCGCCCGTGCGCGAACGGACCCGGCCACCGCGACCGCGGTCCGGCCTGTTCCGCGCCTTCTGGCGCTGGCACTTCTACGCCAGCTTCCTGGTGATCCCCGTCCTGCTGCTGCTGGCGACGACCGGGCTGATCTACCTGTTCCGCTTCCAGATCGAACCCTTGCTCCATGCCGACCTGATGAAGGTCGACCAGCCCGCGAACCAGATCGTCCAGCCGTACGCCGCCCAGGAGGCGGCGGTCGAGCGGGAGCTCCCTGACAACACGATCGTGTCCATGACCGAGCCGGCCGAGGCCGGCCGGAGCACGATGTTCGCGACCGTCGCTCCCGACGGCGCGTCCGAGGACGTCTACGTGAACCCGTACGGCGCGGAGGTGCTCGGCTCGCTCGAACCCCGACCGCACGCTCTCCGGGTACGCCGTCCGGCTGCACGGCGAGCTGATGGCGGGCCCCTGGGGCGACCACGTGATCGAGCTCGGCGCCTGCTGGGCCGTGGTCATGGCGATCAGCGGCTACTACCTGTTCTTCCGCGGCTGGCGGGCCCGGCGGCGGGCGCGCGCCTCCAGGGTGCCGGGAGCGCGGCTTCGCTACCGGCACGGCCTCGTCGGCTCCTTCGTCGGAGCGGGGCTGTTGCTGCTGCTCGTGTCCGGCCTCCCGTGGACCGGCCTCTGGGGCGAGAAGGTGCAGGAGCTCGCCACCGACCATGGACTCGTCGCTGTGGAGCACCGACCCTGGTGCGATCTCGGACCCGACGTCCACGCTCGACGAGTCGCTCCCGCACGGCCATCGGCACGAGGTGCCCTGGGGTGCGGGGGAGTCGGAGGTGCCGCAGTCGGCGCCGACCGACGACGGCAGCGTCGCGAACATCGACACCGCCGTCGTGGTCGCCGACGGTGAGGGACTCCGGCACCCGATGACCGTCGCCCTGCCGGCCGACGAGAACGGCGTCTACTCCGTGATCGGCTACGCCTTCGACGCGCCGTCGGACGAGCGCACCGTCCACGTCGGCCAGTACGGCGGCGAGGTGGTGTCGACGTACGGGTTCGACGACTACCCGGTGCTGGCCAAGGTGGTCTCGCAGGGGATCGGCCTGCACGAGGGCCGCAGCCTCGGCCTGTGGTCGTTCTGGGGTTCCGCATTGATGTGCGTGGCGGTGATCTTCATGTGCGTCTCGGGTCCGCTGATGTGGTGGCGTCGCCGGCCGGCCAGGGCCGGGACGATGGCCGCGCCCCGCGGCCGGATGCCGCTCCGGACGACACCCGCGCTGGTCGTCGGCCTGGTCGTGCTCGGCGTCCTGCTGCCACTGTTCGGGGCGTCGCTGTTGCTGGTTCTGCTGCTCGACCAGCTGGTGCTGCGTCGGGTGCCGCGGCTGGAGACGTTCTTCGATGTGAGCTGATGTCCGCGACACGCTGATAGTTGTGCACGTAGGTGCCACACTTGGCCTACGACGCCGTCCAGGACCCCGACGAACTCGCATCGACACCGAGGAGTCGGAATGTCCAGCATCCAGCTGACGGGTGCGCGACCGCGCACTGTAGCGCGCAGCCTCTACACCGATCTGGCCAGTGAGATCCGCGAGAGCGGGCTGATGCGCCGACGTTATGCGTGGTACTGGACCCGCCTGGCGATGGCCGTAGGCGCCTTCGCTGGTCTCTGGGCAGGGTTCGTCCTGCTCGGGGACTCGTGGTTCCAGCTCATCCTGGCCGGCGCGCTCGGCGTGCTGGTGACCCAGTTCGGGTTTCTCGGCCACGACGCGGCACACCGCCAGGTCTTCCGCTCGGCGGCCTGGAACGACTGGACGTCGCGGGTCCTGGCCACCCTCGCCGGGTTGAGCCACGGCTGGTGGCGAGGCAAGCACAACCGGCACCACGGGGCGCCCAACCAGGAGGGTCGCGACCCCGACATCTCGCCCGGCATCGTGGCCTTCACGCCCGCGGTCGTCGCGTCGCGCACCGGTCTGGCGGGCTGGGCAACCCAGCGGCAGGGCTGGCTGTTCTTCCCGCTGCTCATGTTCGAGGGGATCAACCTCCACGTGGCCAGCGTCCGGCCGCTGTTCAGCCGCGACGCCTCGCGCCAGCAGCGGATCGAGTCCGCCCTGGTCCTGCTCCGGCTCGTTGCGTACGTCGTGCTGGTGATGGTGCTGCTCCCGCCCGGGAAGGCCAGTGCGTTCTTCGCGGTGCAGTCCGCGGTCTTCGGGCTGTGCCTGGGTGGGTCGTTCGCCCCGAACCACAAGGGGATGGCGATCGTCCCGCACACGATGAAGATCGACTTCCTGCGCCGACAGGTGCTGACGTCCCGCAACGTCCGCGGTGGCTTCTGGGTCGACTTCGCGCTGGGTGGCCTGAACTACCAGATCGAGCACCACCTGTTCCCGAGCATGCCGCGCCCCAACCTCAAGCGGGCCCGTCCGATCGTGCGCGCCTACTGCCTGGAACACGGCGTCAGCTATACCGAGGTGGGGTTGTTCGAGTCCTACGCGATCGTCGTGGACTACCTCAACAACGTCGGTCTCCGGGCCCGTGACCCGTTCGACTGTCCCCTGGCGGCGCAGCTGCGCGGTTAACGCGTGCCGTCGCCGAAAACGCTGTTGCGTCCGGGCGTCCGGGCGGTGAGGCTGGCCCGGTGCCCGAGATGAAGGACCGCTACCGTGACGCCGCCAGCCTGTGTGACTCGACCGTGTTCTGGCACCGGCGGAGGTCGCCGGGAGAAGTGCTGCGGGCACTCGCCGACGCGGCCGACGAGATGGACCTCGACTGGGACGTCTACGCCGAACGCGGCCCCGTGGCCCGGCTCGAGGAGGAGCTGACCCAGCTTCTCGGCACCGAAGGCGCCGCGATTCTTCCCGAGCGGCACCATGGCCCAGCAGGCGGCGCTCCGGGTGTGGTGCGACCGAGCCGGGACCCGCCGGGTCGCGATGCCGGACATCGCGCACCCGCTCGTGCACGAGCAGGACGGCCCGCGCCGGCTGCACGGCTTCGAGGTCGAGCACCTCACCGTCGGTCCCCACGTCGCGACCGCCGACGACCTCGCCCGGATCCCCGGCCGGCTGGGCGCCGTACTCGTGGAGCTGCCGCTCCGCGACGCCGGGTGCGCGCTCCCGTCCTGGGATGAGCTCACCGCCCTGTCCGCGGCCGCTCGGGAGCGTGGCGTCGCCCTGCACGCCGACGGTGCCCGGATCTGGGAGGCCCAGCCCTACTGGGACCGGCCGTTCGCCGAGGTCGTCGCACTGTTCGACAGCGTGTACGTCTCCTTCTACAAGGGGCTCGGCGGGCTGGCCGGGGCCGCGCTCGCCGGCCCGGCCGACTTCCTCACGGAGGCCCGCATGTGGCGCTCGCGGATGGGCGGCACGATCTACCACCTGACGCCCGAGGCGATCGCCGGCCTGGTCGGCCTGCGCGACCTGCTGCCGAGGATGCCGGAGTGCCTGGCCTGGGCGCGGTCGCTGGCCCAGGAGGTCGCGGCCCTCGGGATCACGCCGAACCCCACCGAGCCGCACACGCCGACGTTCCTGCTCCATGCCGCGGGTGACGCCGACGAGGTCAACGAGCGGGTGGTCGCGTTCCTCGAACGCGAGCGGCTCAACGTGAGTGGGCTGTGGCGGGCCGGGCTCGAGCCCGGCCGGATCACGACCGAGGTGATGGTCTCCGTCGCGGCTCTCGAGCACGACCCGGCCAAGGTGGCCGCGCGCCTGGCCGAGCTCGTGGCTGGCTGACCGCAGGTATCGGGGCGATGATGGCGGCGTGCGTACCGCCGAGGAACGCGACCGTCAGATCCTCACCATCGTGGCCGCCCTGGTCCGCTTCCTGAGCGTGGTCGCAGGCACGTGGGTCGTCCTTGCCGCACTCGACCTGGTCGTCGGCGTCGACGACGACGTCAAGGGTCCGCTGCTGGTCGCGTCGACCGGGCTCGGGGTGGTGGCCATGATCGTCCACCTGCTCCGGGCCCGGCGCGACGGCACCGGTCAGCAGCCCCAGAGACCGAGGTGGTGACGCTTCGCGAACGTCGCCCCCGTAAACCCCGGGTTTTCGCCGCCTCGCTTGAGATTGGACTCCCCGTTCGGGACCGACATCCGTGGCTCGAGCACACTGTTTCCGCAGGTCAGATGGCGTTTTCTACCTCAAGTAGGGCTTGCGGAACGCCCTTGAGGATCCCTTGAGGATTCCTCATGGGTTTGCCGCATGGTGCCTTGAACTCGGCCCGGCATTGTTCTGGTCATCAAGGAACGACCAGCCAAGCCAACAGCGCTGGTCCCTCATCAAAAGGAAAACACCATGCGCTTTGGATCCCGCAAGACTGCCGTCAAGATCTTCGCTTCCGTCGTTCTCGTCAGCGGCGCGGCCTCCGTCGCCGCGATGGGCACCTACGGCTCGTTCACCTCCACCACCTCGGCCAGCGAGAACGTCTCCACCGGCAAGGTCGTCCTGAACTCGGCCGCCGGTGTCCGTGGCCTGTCGGTCGACGCCGCCGGCCTGGTCCCCGGTGACACCGTGCAGCGCAGCGTGACCCTGAGCCGCAGCAACGACACCGACGCCTTCGGCTCGGTCAAGCTCACCACCTCCGCCACCAGCAACAACGTTCTGACCAGCGACGCCACCAACGGCCTCCAGCTGAAGGTCGACCAGTGCTCGGTCGCCTGGGTCAAGCCGGCCGGCAACGACCTGACCTGCCCGGGCGCAACGACCAACGTGGTCGCCCAGCGTGCGGTCATCGGCTCGAACCTCGACCTGGGTGCGGCCACCGCCACCCTCAACGCGGTCGGCGCCACCTCGAACCTGCGGGTCACGCTGACCCTGCCGACCGCTGCCGACAACGCTTTCCAGGGCCTGACGAACACCGTGAACTTCACCTTCGACGCCACCCAGCGGACCGCCGAGACCCGCTGATCCAGACCCCCGTGTGGCCGCCGACGGCGTCGACGGCCACACGGGCTTCCAGCCCAGCTCCACCCAACAGCCACCAACACCAGCGAGGAGACAGACCATGAGCAGCACCACCGCCGTCACCGCTCGGCACCGCGCCGCCGCCAAGTCCGCTCCCGTCGCCCCGCTGGTGGCCACCGACACCCCGGCGCCCGCCGCCGTACGTCGCTCGCTGCCGCGCCGGATGCTCGGCTGGCTTGCCAACGGGCTGGTGCTGCTCTGCCTGGCCGTCTTCCTCCTGATCGCGGTCGGCCCGCACATCTTCGGCTACCGCACCGCCACGATGCTCACCGGGAGCATGGAGCCGGGCATCATGCCCGGCGACGTCGTCGTCACCACTCCGGAGCCCGCCTCCGAGGTCAAGGCCGGCGACGTGATCAGCTACCACATCCCGGTCGAGGACCGCCGCGTCGAGACCCACCGGGTCGTCAAGGTGGTCCACAAGGACGACGGCTCGATCGCCATCCAGACCAAGGGCGACAACAACGCCAACGTCGACCCGTGGACCGCAGTCATCGAGGGCGACACCGTCTGGGAGGTCCAGACCGTTGTCCCGAAGCTCGGCTCGGTCATCCGATTCCTCCGCTCAGACGCGATCCAGCACGGTATCTTCTGGGTGGCCTTCGGGGGACTGCTCCTGCTCGGCCTCAGCCTGATCTGGGGCAAGAGCAGCAGCGACGAAGGGGACGGGGGGACGTCATCATGAGTGTGCTCGACCCTGCGCCTGCGGTCTTCGACTGCGGCGCCGTTCGAAGCCTGACCGGCCACGCCGGCGACCGTGAGTTCGCGCGTGTGTTCGTGAGTCGCTACCGCCAGCTGCTGCCGTTGCGGGTCCGTCGGATCATCGGCGCGCTGCGCGACCAGGACCTCGACGAGGCGATGGACGCCGTGCTCAGCCTCAAGGCCGCGTCCGGCACGGCCGGCACCGCAGGAGCTCTTCGAGCTCGGCGCCCGGATCGAACGCCACCTGCGGCAGCTCGACCTCAGCGGTGCGGCCCTCGTGGCCGACGAGCTGGAATGCGCCGCGCGCCGCGCGCACCGCGCTCTCACCGCCTTCCTCGGCGGCTGAACCCGACGTCGGCGCTAGCTGGCGAGCTCCATCCGGTACCCGACACCGCGCACCGTGCGGATGTAGCGCGCCTCGGCCGCTGGCCTCGCCGAGCTTCCGTCGGAGGTTGCCGATGTGCACCTCCACCAGGTGCGTGTCCGAGGCCCACTCCGTGCCCCAGACCGAGCGCAGCAGCTGCTCCCGGCTCCAGACCCGGGCGGGGGAGCGCATCAGCTCGGTGAGCAGGTCGAACTCGGTGCGGGTGAGCTCCAGCTCCTCGTCGTGCGGAACACCCGGCGTCCGTCCACGTCGACCCGCAGCACGCCGTGCACGAGCACCTCGTGGTCGTCGTCCGCAGCAGCCGGGGTGACCGTGGCGCCGCTGCCGGCCGACCGGCGCCGCGCCGAGGCCGGTGCGCGGCCGCCGGAACATGGCGTTGACCCGGGCCCGCAGCTCGCGGGCGGAGAACGGCTTGGCGATGAAGTCGTCGGCACCGGTCTCGAGGCCCAGCAGCCGGTCGATCTCCTCGTCGCGCGCGGTGATCATCACGACGTACGCGTCGCTGATGTCGCGGATCCGGCGGCAGACCTCGATGCCGTCGATCCCGGGCAGTCCGAGGTCGAGGGTGACCAGATCCGGTTGGTGTTCGCGGACCGCCTCGACGGCGGCCAGTCCGGAGCCCACGGCGAGGACCTTGAACCCCTGCGTCGTCAGGGTGAACTCGAGGAGCTCGCGGATGTCCTCGTCGTCCTCGACGACGACCGCCCGCCGCTCGTCGCCCGAACTGGTGTCCATGAGACGCATGATGCCAGTTCTTGCGGCTTTCTTGAGTTTGGCCCGCGGGGCTCTTGAACCTCGGACGGCACAGTAGTCACCGAAGCACCCCGACCCTGCGACCCCCGGAGCCCTCGATGACCGTGTTCGACCACAGCCGCCGCGCGGCCTCGGTCCTGCTGGTCGTTCTGTGCCTTCTGGTGGTCCCTGCGGTCGCCACCGCCAAGTTCACCGCCAGCAAGGCGACCGGTCTCGAGGTCGGCACGGCCACCATGGGGACGCCGACCAGCTTCGACGGGTCGTACAGGTGCACGAGGTCCGGGAACACCGAGTACTTCGAGGTCACGATCACCAACTTCGCCTACACCGGCCCGACCCCCTCGACGTACGGCTACGGGCTGGCGCTCGGCAGCACGATCAAGGACACGGGGACCTCGAGCACGAAGACCCAGAAGCTCAACAGCTCGAAGTCCAACGACGGGCAGAGCACCACCTGGACGTTCGGTGCCCAGGCCTACCTCAACGAGTGGAACGGTGACATCGGGTCCGTGGACATCGTCTGCCCGGCCAACGCCACGAAGAACGGCACCTTCTGAGCGCACGAGCTCGCTGCCCTCGGGGTGCGAAACGACGAAGGCCCCCGGAGTCATCCGGGGGCCTTCGCCGCTTCTTCGATCCTTACTCGCGGATCCCGATCGCGTCGACGGGGCGGGTCCGCAGCGCGAGCCGGGCCGGGAGCAGGTTCCCGACCAGCACGAGCAGAGCGGTTCCGCCCACGAGGCAGGCAGCCGGCACCAGCGCGATGTCGGGTCGGAAGGACCCGGACACCGCCTTCGCGAACGGCATCACCGTGGCTGCCGCCACCACCGCACCGAGCGTGGTTCCGATCAGGACCACGGTCGCGGCCTCCAGACGCATCATGCCCAGCACCTGGCGACGGGTGCCGCCGACCAGCCGGAGCAGCCCGAACTCACGCACCCGGCCAGCGACTGCGAGCATCAGCGTGTTGAGCAGCGCGAACGCGGCGAACAGGATCACCATGCCGAGCAGGACGTAGTTCACCCACGCCTGCGTCTCGGCGTTGGCGTCCGCGCGCTGCCGCGATGATCTCGGCGCCACCGACCGTCGACACCGGGATGCTCGTCCTGGAACGGACTCGAGCACGTCCGCGGTGGTGCCGCCGTCGCCACCGTCGCCGACCAGGACCGTCGAGACAGTCCGGTCACCGAGGTGATCCCCGGCGGCCTGCCACGGCAGGACGACGTCGCCGAAGCCGAGTGACCGGTCGTAGACGGCCGCGACGACCGGTGTCACCGAGGTACCGTCACCGAGCCTCAGCGCCACCTTCTTCCCGACCTCCGCGTCCAGGCTGCCCGCGGCGTACGTCGACAGCGCGACCTGGTCGGGCCCGAGGTCGTCGCAGCGTCCCGTCCGTGACGTCGAGATCGACGACCTCGTCCAGACGCCCGGGCGTGACCGCCTGGGCCGCGTACGGATCCAACTCATAGCCGGCGTACACGCTGGTCGGCTCCATGCCGATGGCCGCTCCCGGCGTCGCAGCTCGCCAGCTCGTCGACCGCCTCCACCGGAAGGCCCGGCCCGTCGGCCGCCGAGCACGTGCTGCGGCGACGAGACGCTCCTCGCCCTGCTTTTCGGCGGCGGCATCCAGCGTCGTCTGCTGGAACAGGGTCATTCCGGCGATGCCGATCGTCAGTGCCAGGGGCGTGACCGCGGACGCAAGCCGAGCGCCCTGGTGCCGGCTGCTCGCGTTCGCGAGGAAGCCACCGGGTCCCATCAACCGACCGATCACGAGCCCCAGCAGTCCAGACGCCGACCCGGACGAGCACGGGCGCGAGCAGCCCGACCGCGAGGATCGCCGTCGCGAACACGCCCAAGGTCACCGCGGGCGCCACGGGCCCGCTCACCGACGCGGCGACCTGCGCGAGCACTCCGGTAGCCGACGGCCGCGGCCATACCGGTCACCGTCCTGAGCCAGCCGACAGACCGGGTCGGTCCCGGCGCCTCGGTCAGTGCCTCGATGGTCGGACCCTCCCGCGCGGCGGGCCGCGGCGAACGATGCTGCCTAGCGCGACCACCAACGCCGCGCCCACCGCCGCCACGACCGGCCAGATGCCGGGCTCGGCGCGGAACGTCCCGGGCAGAAGTCCGCGGTCCTGCATTCCGGAGGCCAGGTGACGACGCGAGGACCAGACCCGGGCCAGACACCTGCGGCCGCTCCGAGGGCGGTGACGATCAACGTCTCCGTCGAGATCATCCTGCGCACCTGCCGCGGCGTCGCTCCCATCGCCCGCAGTAGGGCGATCTCGCGCTGCCGCTGGCGCACGAACAGGGACAGCATTCCCGCGATCACGAGGACGGCCACGAACATGCCGATGCCGCCCAGGGAGCCGCTGATGGCGATCAACCGGATGCTGGCGTCCGACGAGTCGAGGAACTCGGCCCGGCCGCGGTCGTTGCCGGTGAGTACGGACACGTCGTCGCCGAGGGCTCGCCGTACAGCGTCGGCGACCTCGGAGACGTCCGCGCCCGGGCGCCACCGTCACGCCCAGGAGATCGACGGTGTCGGTACGGCCGTAGTGGCCCATGGCGGTCGCGTCGTCGAAGAAGACCGCCGACTGCTGCCGGAGCTGTCCGCCTGCGGACGATCGCGCCAGGCCGACCAGGCGGGCATCGAGCTGTTCTCCGGCGACGAGCAGCCGAGACGTCGTCGCCGACGTGCAACGCGGCCGCGCTCCGCCAGCGCGGTGTCGACGACGATCTCCCCGCTGTTCGAGGGACCGTGTCCCTCGAGCAGGGTGAACGGTGTGAGGGCGGCGCCCGACCAGCCGTGCCCGAGCGACGGTCCACCCAGGGGCCCGCAACGACAGAACCGTCGGGGCGGAGGATCGAGGCGCCGAAGGAGACGTCGGCGACGACGTTCTCGACACCCGGCACCGAGTCGATCGCGCGAACGTGTCCCGGCGGGCAGCGGGACTCGCTCGCTGACACCCATGCTGATTGTCTCGGCGTCGTCGCCGCTGCCGCGACGCTCGCTGATCGACTGGTTGCCTGCGACCACGATGTCGGCGCCAGCGAGGCGTTCAGGCGGGACATCGCCACGGATGCCCGCCTCCAGCAGTGCCCCGGTGGCGGTGATCAGTGCGACCGCCGCCGCGATGGTCACGAGCACGCCGACGAAGCTGGGCCAGCGGGCGCGCAGGGTGGCGAATGGCGAGATACAGCATGGCTCAGCCCTCCAGGTGGGTCATGCGGTCGGCGATGGCGTCGGCGGAGGGTGCTGGCGAGGTGGTGCACGATCCGACCGTCCGCCAGGAACAACACCCCGTCGGCGCGGGACGCCGCGAGCGGGTCGTGCGTGACCATGACGATCGTCAGCCGGTCCCGGTCGGTGCACTCGCGCATCAGGTCGAGGATCTCGGCGCCGGTACGCGAGTCGAGCGCGCCGGTCGGTTCGTCCGCGAACAGGACGTCTGGTCGCATCACCAGGGCCCGAGCGATCGCCACCCGTTGCTGCTGGCCGCCGGACAGCTGCGCAGGCCGGTGTCTGAGCCGTTCGGTGAGGCCGACGCGTTCGGCTACCTCTGCCAGCCAGGCACGGTCGGCGCGGCTGCCGCCGAGGCGGGCGGGCAGCGCGATGTTCTGGGCCACCGTCAGTGACGGCATCAGGTTGTACGCCTGGAAGATGAACCCGACGCGGTCGCGTCGCAGTCTCGTCAGCGCCGTCTCCGACTTCCGTCCGAGGTCCGCAGCCGCCGATGTGGACGTCGCCGGTGTCCGGGCGGTCCAGGCCGGCGGCGACGTGCAGCAGGGTGCTCTTGCCGGAGCCCGACGGCCCCATCACCGCCGTGAACGTCCCGGGGTTGAAGGCGGCCGTCACCCCGCGCAGGGCGTGGACGGCGTTCTGGCCGCGGCCGTAGGTCTTGGACACGTCCACCACCTGCACGGCGGGTTCCTGGACGAGACGGTCGAGAGAGGTGGTCAGCTGAGCGGTCATGGTGGTGCCTTTCGGAGTTGCCGGACCTCCGTCGGTCCGGGCTGTCCACTCACCATCGACGCTGCGCGCGCTGGGATCTTCGGTCCGCAGCCCATACCTGCGTCGGCCCTGCGGTGCTAGTCCCTGCGACCATCGCGGCCTCGTTCTCGAGACCGATTCGAGGGGGGTCGGCCGGGAGTACCGTTGCGGCCATGAGCGGGACCACCCCGGCGGGTCACCCGGTCGTCGCGGTGGCCGCATCGGCACCTGGTGGCGCTGGACGTGGTCGCCGCGGCAGTCCTGGTGGGGCTGTGGCTCGAGCCGCTTGTGACGGACCAGGCGGACTTCACGCTGCTCGAGCCGTCGACTACCTCGTCGCCATCGGCGCCAGCGCGCCGCTCGCCGTACGCCGCCGGGCGCCACGGTTCGTCTTCGCGGTGATGGCCGCCTGCTTCGCCGTCGCCCTGCTCCTCGACGCCGCCTCGACTGGCTTCGGCGTGGCGCTCGCGGCGTACACGATCCTGGCTGAGGACTCGCGCCGGGCGGGCCTCGTCTCCGTCGTCGTCGGCTACGCCCTGATCGTGCTCGCGAACCTGACGATCCCCGGTACGACGATGAGCGACCTCTTCTTCGACGCGATCACGTTCGCGATGGTGATCGCGATCGCGGAGCTGGTCCGCACGCGGCGCGCCTACGCGGAGATCTACGTCGAGCGCGCCGCGCGGCTCGAGTCCGAGAAGGCATCGCGCCGCTCGCGAGCGCCGTCGACGAGGAACGGTTGCGGATCGCCCGCGAGCTGCACGACGTCGTCGCGCACTCGGTGACGTCCATCGCGGTCCAGTCGCAGCGTCGGCCTGGACCGGCTGCAGGAAGGACCCGGACGCGGCGGAGCAAGCACTGGCCACCATCGAGACCAGCAGCCGCACCGCTCTGGCGGAGATGCGGCGGATGCTCGGGATGCTGCGGCAGGGCGACGACGGCTCGGCCAGCCTCGTGCCGGCGCCGGGTCTGGCGACACGTCCGGTCATTGGTGCGAGGAGTACGCCGCCGCCGGCATCCACCTCGCGCTCGTGATCGACGGCGTTCGCCCGCAGGCGGTGCCGCCCGGCGTGGACCTGTGTGCGTACCGGATCGTGCAGGAGGCGCTGACCAACGTGGCGAAGCACGCACCCGGGGCGCAGGCCGATGTCAGTGTCCTTTGGTCGGACCGGACGGCGTCGTCGTCGAG
The DNA here is from genome assembly GCA_963788445.1 of uncultured Actinomycetota bacterium. GTDB lineage: Bacteria > Actinomycetota > Actinomycetes > Propionibacteriales > Nocardioidaceae > Nocardioides. The sequence continues at coordinate 481,232 of CAWBGN010000010.1, read as the reverse complement.
ATCCGCGACGACGGCCACGGCCCGGCCTGTTCGGGCCGGACCGCGGACGGACGCCTCCGGGCACAGGGACTGCTGGGCATGCGGGAGCGGGTCGGTCTGTTCGGCGGCGTCGTGGCGGCCGGTCCACGGCCCGAGGGCGGGTTCGGCGTGCTCGCCCAGCTGCCGTTCGACGCCCCTCGATCCGGCTGCGCGCCGCGCCTGCGGAACCCCGTGTCGTCGGCATGATCCGCGTGGTCGTGGTGGACGACGAGACCCTGCTCCGAGGCGGCTTGGTGTCACTCGTGGACAGCGCCGACGACCTCACCGTCGTCGGGGAGGCCAGCAACGGCGAAGGAGGCGCTGGACGTCGTCGCCGCGCTGCTCCCCGACGTCGTGCTGATGGACATCCGGATGCCGGAGCTGGACGGCCTCGAGGCGACCCGCCGGCTGGCCACCGATCCACGGACGGCCGCGACACGGGTACTGGTGCTGACGACGTTCGACCTCGACGAGTACGTCTTCGAGGCGTTGCGGGTGGGCGCTAGCGGGTTCCTGCTCAAGGCTGCGATGCCCGATGAGCTGCGCAACGCGATCCGCGTGATCGCCAGCGGTGAGGCACTGTTGGCACCGAGCGCGACCCGTCGGCTGATCGAGGAGTTCACGTCGAGACCTGCGACATCGACTGGTCCGCGCGTGCCCATCCCCGAGATCACCGGTCGCGAGCGCGACGTACTGGCGGAGGTCGCGCGGGGCCTGTCCAACTCGGAGATCGCCTCCGAGCTGCACATGAGCCTGTCCACCGTGAAGACGCACGTCAGCCACCTGCTGATGAAGCTGGAAGCCCGCGATCGCACCCAACTCGTGGTGCTTGCCTACGAGGCGCGGTTCGCGATCCCCGGGTCGAGCTGAGCCGTTCGGCCCTACATCACCGTCAGCGCGCCGAGCGCGGCGGTCGCCGCGGCGGTGGCGAGGAAGCCGAGCACGGCCAGGCCAAGCACCACGCCGGCCCCGGCGGCACGCCGACCGGCGGACCCGTCCTTCGGGAGCGCGGCGTCGCGGGCCGCGGACAGCTTGGCCCGCACCAGCCGCAGCGCGCGCCTGGCCCATTCCCACTCGGTCGCCAGGACCGCGAGGCCGATGCCCATCACGACCAGCCCGGGACCGGGCAGCACCAGCATCGCGACACCGGCGAGGATCACGGCGCCGCCGACCACGGTTGCGACCACCTTCATGACCAGGGAGCGGACCGGGCCGCGGTGGGCCCAGGAGCGCACGCGCTCCAGCCGGGTCATGAAGGGTGAGGTCATCCGTCGTCGCTCTCTGTGTTGATCGTGCAGAAGGGGTGATCGAGGGGTGAACGCCCTGCTCGAAACCAGTCAAGCAAGTTTACCGTCGGTTGGCCGTCCGCCTGAAATCCTCGTCGCTGCTGAGGGCAGAACCGCCCTCAGCTGAATCGCTGGGTTCGAGCCTCCGGGCAACGCAGGCTCGGAGCATGACCCAGACCGCACCCGAACGTCCGACCGGCAGCATCGAGGACCAGCTCACGGCCCGTCTCATGCACCAGCGCATCCTGGTGCTCGGCCAGGAGGTCGACGATCCGATCGCCAACCGGCTGTGTGCCGCGTTGCTGCTCCTGTCCGCGGAGGACCCGCACCGCGACATCAGCCTGTACATCAACTCACCCGGCGGCTCCGTCTCGGCCGGCCTCGCGATCTACGACACGATGCGGCTGATCCCCAACGACGTGAGCACCCTCGCCATGGGGCTCGCGGCCAGCATGGGCCAGTTCCTGCTGTCGGCCGGGACGCCCGGCAAGCGGTACGCCCTACCGCACTCGCGCGTCCTCATGCACCAGGGCTCGGCGGGCATCGGCGGCACCGCCATCGACATCGAGATCCAGGCGGAGAACCTCGAGCACACCAAGAACGTGATGCTCGGCCTGATCGCCGAGCACACCGGCCAGCCGCTCGACAAGGTCGAGCGCGACTCGCTGCGGGACCGGTGGTTCACCGCCGAGGAGGCGAAGGACTACGGGTTCGTCGACCAGATCCTGACCGACGTCGCGGCGGTGACACCGGCGCGGGGGACGGGCAGCTTCGGGCTGCTCCAGGACCGGGAGGCGCGACGGTGAGCACCTACACGATTCCCAGCGTCGTCGAGAAGACGCGAACCGGGGAGCGGGCGGTCGACATCTACAGCCGGCTCCTCAGCGACCGGATCGTCTACGTCGGGACCGAGATCGACGACGGTGTGGCCAACGTCGTGATCGCGCAGCTGCTGCACCTGGAGTCGGAGAGCCCCGATTCGCCGATCAACCTGTACCTCAACTCTCCCGGCGGCTCGGTCACGGCGATGCTCGCTGTCTACGACACCATGCAGTTCCTGCGGTCCACCGTGGCCACGACCTGCGTGGGGCAGGCGGGATCGTCGGCCGCGGTGCTTCTCGCTGGCGGGGAGCCGGGCCAGCGCACGGTCCTGCCGCACGCGCGCGTGGTGCTGCACCAGCCGTCCGGTGGGGGACAGGGGACTCTCCCGGACCTGGCCCTGCAGGCCAAGGAGATCGTCCGCCTGCGCAGCGAGATGGAGCAGATCCTGGTCCGGCACACCGGCCAGGACGTGGAGCGGCTGCGCGAGGACACGGATCGGGACCTGATCCTGTCCGCGCCGGAGGCCGTCGCCTACGGCATCGCGGACGCCGTACTGGACAGTCGGAAGAACGGGGTCACGCCGCCAGGCACACGGGCCCGCTGATCCGCCCGATGGTCCGGGTGACCCGGCTGGTGAGATCGACCAGACGCAACCCGAGGGCGCCGGCGACTGCGCCGATCACCTCGGAGCTGGGCTCCTTCCGGCCACGCTCGACCTCGGAGAGGTACTGCGTGGAGACGCCCGCCTGCTCGGCGACATCGGCCAGGGTCCGGCCGGCGCTGTGGCGTTCCTCCCGCAGTGCGGTCCCGAGCACGTCGCGCCACAGCGGCTCCGGCCGCGTGGGCTCCCGTCGGTCGGGCCGCGGGAACGCGATCACCTCTCCCATGACTGGAGACTAGGCCGCGGAAGGTGGTCAGCGCGCGGTTGTTCGCGACCGGCGAACGGCCCTGACTCGACCGATGGCGCGGATACGGTGATCCCATGAGTGCGAGCCGCTGGATGGTCGACCTCGAGCGTGCGTGGGACGCCCGCCGGCTGCGCAGGGCCGGGGCGCGGCCTCCTGCCGACTTCCGGATCGAGCCCTACCTCGCGCACGGGAGCGCCGACGGCGTGGTCGTCCGCGGCCGCGTCCTGGACAACCCACCCCCGTCGGAGGCGGTCGAGGGCGAGCGCGTCCGTGCCGCCGTACGCCGCACGCTGGGGCACTTCGCGACCCACGAGCTGCCGGGAGTCCCGCTGCGGATCACCGTCGCCGGCGCGACCGTCGACACCGTCACCGACGAGGAGGGCTACTTCCTGACCCGCCTCCAGCCGGACCCGGACGAGCTCACGGACCCGTGGAGCGAGGGAACCGTCGAGCTCGGCGGCTCGTACCGCGGCCTGACCCACCCGTTCAGCGTGCCGATCGAGGTGCGGGTGCCGGGACCTGACGTGAGGTTCGGCGTCGTCTCCGACATCGACGACACCATCCTCGAGAGCGGCGTCCAGCGGGTCGGACGGATGATCCGCCAGACGTTCACCGGCTCCGCCCTGACCCGGACACCCTTCCCGGGGGCGCCGGAGCTGTACCGCGACCTCGCCGCCGGGGCGAACCCGTTCTTCTACGTCTCCTCGAGCCCGTGGAACCTCCACGCGTTCATGCTGGGGTTCCTGCGGCACCGGGGCTTCCCCCTGGGTCCGGTGCTGCTGCGCGACCTGCTCGGCACGTCCGCCGGCCGCGAGCAGAAGGCCGCCCGGATCCGGGAGATTCTCGAGCTGCACCCGCGGCTGCCGTTCGTCCTGATCGGGGACTCGGGGGAGAAGGACCCCGAGATCTACGCCGACATCGTCCGGTCCCACCCGGGGCGGATCCTCGCGGTCTACATCCGCGAGGTACGCCTCGACCCGGGGGACGGCCGCGTCGAGAAGGTGTCGCAAGCCTGGTCCCCGGACGTGCCGTTCGTGCTCGCCGCCGACAGCGACGCCGTACGCCGGCACGCGACCGGGATCGGCCTGCTCTGAGCCGCGCGGTCACCCAATTGACGGTTGGGGAGGCCCGGTTTCGGGTACATACCCACCATCAAACAACGTAGGCTCGACCACCTCCGACCCTCGGGAGTGATGGGGATGAAGCCGTTAGTCCGCGGTCGCACCGCACTCTGCCTGCCCCTCGTGGGGCTTCTGCTGGTGACGCTCGCGCCGTCCGGCTCCGCGTCCGGGCAGCAGTCGACGGGGAAGCAATCTACGGGTCAGCAGTCGACAACGCAGCGACAGACAGCCGAGTCGACGGAGCGGACGACGGCGCGGAGACGAGCCACCCTCAGGGTCTCGCCCCGTCGGTACGTCGGCGGTCAGCGCGTGACGTTCGCCGGCAACATCGGGCGGCCGGGCGTCCGGCGCCTCCGCCTGCAGACCCACATGAACCGACCCGGCGACGGGTGGGCGAACCCTGGACACCAGGCTCCGGGCCCGCACCCGCCCCAACGGCAGCTTCCGCTTCAGCCACCCCGCACCGTCCATGTTCGGGATCCGGGTGCGCGTGGTCTCCGGGCGCCTTGCGACGCGGCCCGTGCGGTTCAACTCGCGGTCCCAGGATCTGGTGCTGAGGCTCGCCGGCACCGGCGGCCCGGGACAGGTCGTCGTCGATGACCAGTTCACGATCGCGGTCAACACCACACCGCGCCTGCCGCACCGCCCCGACCTCCCGCCGCCGGCCTTCCCCGGGCGCACCCTCACTCTCCAGCAGCGGGTCGACGGCAGCCGGTGGTCGACACTCAAGACCACCAAGACCAACAGCCAGGGCAACGGCTGGTTCCGCTGGACCGCCGCGCAGTACCGGCCAGAAGGTCTACCGCGTCCGGGAAGAGGCGGTCACCACCGGCGGCAACGCGATCGGCTGGTTCCCGTCGTTCCCGCTCTATGTCCACGCGGTCTCCCCACGCCAGGCCGGCGCGTCGCGCGCGGAGCCGAGCGCCGACTCGAGCGGCCGGACCGCCGCGGCCAGCCTGTCGCGCTTGTCCGCGCGAGGCGGCGGCGCCGTGCCGACTGCGAGCAGCACCCACAAGTGGGGGTCCTCGCTCTGGGACTTCGCCTGGGAGTTCGGCGAGTCGCTGACCAGCCGCCCCTATCGCGGCACCGACCGGGTCGGCAAGTGGCTCGACTCGTCCAACGGCACGGGGCGTGCCGCCAAGCACAACGGCGGGCTGAGCCTGGACAGCCAGCGGGGGGTCGAGGGCTGGGGCGACCGCGGCACCACCGCGGCGACCCTGCGCGGCCAGCCCATGAAGTACGGCCGCTGGGAAACCAAGCTGCGCATGAAGACCGCTGAGAACAACGCGCGGGACTACCGCGTCCGGGCCGAGCTGATCCCGGACAACCCTGCCGCTTACCACTGCGGTGCCAAGAACATCACCATCGCCGAGGTCACCGCGCACGGCTCGAGGCTGGTGGTGGGCGCCAAGTCGGGGAACCGTCAGTGGACCTACTCCAAACGCCTCACGGCTTTCAAGCGCGGCGGGTCGGTCGCCTTCGCGGTCGAGGTGACCAGGCGCCACATCTCGTGGTTCCTGAACGGCAGGGTGATCGCCACGGTCAGGAGCCGGTCAGCGGTCTCCGACGTGCCGTTGACGATGCGGCTGAGCCTCGTGGGCAGCGGCCAGCGGGAGATGAACCGCGTCATTGTCATCTCCGACTGGCAGCGCGGATGGTCGCTCGATCGCGGACGGCCGGACGCCCGGGGTCACGCGCTCCGGCGCGGCACCTACTCCGGCGGCTGCTGAGGCTGGACTGCCCAGTCTGGGGCGTAGGCCTCACCCGAGCAGGGTGAGGCGCGGTCGACGTGCGCCCTGCACGTTGGCGGGTACACACACCGCCGGCCCAGGAGGGCAGCACCCGCGTGAACGTCGTTCTTGGGCTCGTCCTCGTACTCGTCGTCACTACCCTCACCATCGCGTCGATGCTGATGGTGCGCCGGCGTGCTCCGGAGGGCAGCTACTTCAGCGACGGTGACCGGGCGTCTGGCGTCTTCGGGGTCGCTGGCCACCGGCTTCTCGGTGCTCCTCGGCTTCATCATCTTCCTGGCGTTCTCGTCGTACGACGAGTCGCGTTCGGGCGCCGAGACCGAGGCGACCATCGTCGCCCAGCAGGTCCAGACAGCACAGTTCCTGCCCGGCGACGCGCCCGAGCAGCTCACCGGCGAGCTGGCCTGCTACGCCCGGTCGGTGGCCGGGGTCGAGTGGGACGCCGTGAATGCCGGGACCCTCGGTGACCAGATCAACCCCTGGGGCGTGGAGATGTACCGCACCATCTCCCAGGTCGACCCGCAGACGGCGACGGAGCAGTCGGCCTACGACCGGTGGATGGACCAGACCGCCGACCGGGAGCAGGCGCGGGTCGACCGGGTGCACGGGGCGGAGGGCATCATTCCCGCGCCCTTGTGGCTGGTCCTCCTCGTGATCTGCGGCGTGATCTTCGCGTACATGCTGTTCTTCGCCGACAGCGCGGAGGGTGCGGTCACGCAGGGCATGCTGATGGGCAGTGTCACGGTGGTGATCGCGCTGCTCATGCTGCTGCTGGTCTTCTTCAACCACCCCCATGGTGGGGGCGTGGGCAGGCTGGAGCCGACTGCGATGGAGCGGACCATCGGACTGATCGACACGCAGGCCGATGCGGCGAGTGTCGACGTCACCGCTCCGTGTGACGAGGACGGCAATGCCAACTGACGACTCGGGGACGAGGGCCGTACCTGGCAGGAGCTGCTGGTGACCGTGCTGCTGGTGGTGGCCGCGCTCGGCACGTCGTGGAGCAGCTACCAGGCCACCCGCTGGAACGGCGAGCAGGCGGCTGCCGCCGGACGCACCAACGCCATCCGGATCGACGCGGCGCGGGCACAGGGCCTGTCCCAGGCCCAGACGCAGGTCGACGTCGCCACCTTCATCGCCTGGGCCGACGCGGACCGCAGCGGGGACGCCGAGGTCGCCGACTTCTTCGTCGAGCGCTTCCGCGACGAGTTCCGGCCGGCGTACGACGCGTGGCTGGCGACCAAGCCGTTCACCAACTCCGAGGCGCCGCCGACCCCGTTCGCGATGGACGAGTACCACGTCGCGGCCCGTGACGACGCCGAGCGCCTCGACACCGCCGCCGAGGCGTCGGCCGCCGAGGTCCGTCTGAACATCCAGCGGTCCAGCAACTACGTGCTGACCGTCGTGTTGTACGCCGTGGTCCTGTTCTTCGCCGGCATGAGCACCCGGCTCAGCAACCGGCGCCTGCGCTGGGTCATGACGCTTGCCGGGCTGCGGTGCTCCTCGCCGCACTCGGCTGGATCGCGACGTTCCCGGTGAGCCTCGCGGTCTGACCGGCAGCTACCCGACGGGCCGCCTCATCCAATACGGGGGAGGCCTACCCCGGGGGAGCGGGACTAGTTCGCGAGGGATCTCTGTCTGGATGTCCCGGACCCCGACGCGGAGGAACGACATGAGCACAGACCGTCACGCCCGCAGCATGCTGCCGATCCCGGACCGGCGGGCGCCGGGTCTGACGACGTACGACGCGAAGGACCCGGAGACGTCGTACCCGCCGATCGAGCCGTTGCTGCCACCCGCGGGGGCACCGAACGTGCTGATCGTCCTTCTCGACGACGTCGGGTTCGGTGCCTCACCGCCTTCGGCGGACCCTGCAAGACGCCAACAGCGGAGCGGCTCGCCGCAGGCGGCCTGCGTTACAACCGGTTCCACACCACCGCCCTGTGCGCGCCGACGCGCCAGGCGTTGCTGACCGGCCGCAACCACCACTCCGTCGGGATGGGCAGCATCACCGAGACCGCGACGTCCGCGCCGGGCAACAGCTCGTTGCGTCCGAACACCATGGCGCCGCTGGCGACCACGCTGAAGCTGAACGGCTACTCGACCGCACAGTTCGGCAAGTGCCACGAGGTCCCCGTGTGGCAGACCTCGCCGATGGGGCCGTTCGACGCGTGGCCCACCGGTGGCGGCGGGTTCGAGACGTTCTACGGCTTCATCGGCGGCGAGAACAACCAGTACGACCCGGCGCTCTACGACGGGACGACCCCCATCGAGCCGCCGGCCACCGCGGAGGAGGGCTACCACCTCACCGAGGACCTGACCGACCACGCGTGCAGCTGGGTGCGTCAGCAGAAGGCGCTGATGCCGGACCGGCCGTTCTTCATGTACTTCGCCCCCGGCGCAACGCACGCCCCGCACCACGTCCCGAAGGAATGGGTCGACAAGTACGAGGGACAGTTCGCCGACGGATGGGACGCCCTGCGAGAGCGGACGTTCGCGCGGCAGAAGGAGCTGGGGATCATCCCCGCCGACGCGGAGCTGCCTGAGCGGCACGACGAGATCACCGCATGGGACGACATGCCGGAGGAGCTGAAGCCCGTGCTGGCCCGCCAGATGGAGGTGTACGCCGGGTTCCTCGAGCACACCGACCACCACGTCGGCCGGCTGATCGACGCCATCGACGACCTCGGGGTCCTCGACAACACGATCGTCTACTACATCATCGGCGACAACGGAGCCTCCGCCGAGGGCACCATGAACGGCGCCTTCAACGAGATGGCCAACTTCAACGGGATGGCCGGGTTGGAGACTCCCGAGTTCATGCTCAGCAAGATGGACGAGTTCGGCGGCCCCAGTTCCTACAACCACTACTCGGTCGGCTGGGCCTGGGCGATGAACTCCCCGCTCCAGTGGACCAAGCAGGTGGCGTCGCACTGGGGCGGCACCCGCAACGGGACGATCGTGCACTGGCCGGCCGGGATCGAGGAGCACGGAGGCGTGCGCTCGCAGTTCTCCCACGTGATCGACGTGGCGCCGACGATCCTCGAGGCGGCCGGCCTGCCCGAGCCGACGATGGTCAACGGCGTGCTCCAGTCGCCCATGGAGGGCACGAGCATGATCTACAGCCTCAACGAGCCGGCGGCCCCGGAGCGGCACGACCTGCAGTACTTCGAGATGTTCGGCAACCGCGGCATCTACCACAAGGGGTGGAGCGCGGTCACCAAGCACAAGACGCCGTGGATCATGGTCGGCGGCGAGGTCCCGGCCTTCGACGACGACGTCTGGGAGCTCTACGACGGCAACAGCGACTACAGCCAGGCCCGCAACCTCGCGGCCGACAACCCCGACAAGCTTCGCGAGCTGCAACGGCTGTGGCTGATCGAGGCCACGAAGTACAACGTGATCCCCCTCGACGACCGCACCGGCGATCGGCTCAACCCCGAGCTGGCGGGCCGACCCACCCTCATCCGCGGCGACTCGCAGCTCTTCTTCTCCGGCATGGGCCGGCTGTCGGAGAACAGCGTGGTCAGCATCAAGAACAAGTCGTTCTCGGTGACCGCCGACGTCGACGTCCCGGAGGACGGAGCCGAGGGGGTCATCATCGCCCAGGGCGGCCGGTTCGGCGGCTGGGCCGTTCTACGTCAAGGACGGCAAGGCCAAGTTCGTCTACAACGTGCTCGGCATCCACGAGTTCTCCACCGAGGCCGACGTGCGCCGTCCCGGCCGGCCACCACCAGGTGCGCGTCGAGTTCGCCTACGACGGCGGCGGCCTGGCCAAGGGCGGCGACGTCACCCTGTTCCACGACGGCGACGCCGTCGGCACCGGCCGGGTGCGAGGCCACCCAGCCGATGATCTTCTCGGCCGACGAGACCACCGACATCGGCCACGAGACCGGCACCACCGTCACCCCCGACTACACGCCGGCCACCAGTCGGTTCACCGGCAAGATCCACTGGGTCCAGATCGACCTCGGCAAGGACGACCACGACCACTTCATCGACCCCGACGAACGTCTGCGGGTCGCCATGGCGAGGCAGTAGCGACAGCCCGGGGGTCCACCCGGCACGACAGCCAAGGAAGGACACCGCACATGTCGCATCCAGGCATGGTCTGGATCCCGGGTGGCAGCTTCCAGATGGGCTCGGAGGACCACTATCCGGAGGAGGCACCCGCGCACAAGGTGAGCGTGGACGGCTTCTGGATGGACGCGCACGCGGTTACCAATGCGGACTTTGCCCGGTTCGTGAAGAAGACCCGGCACGTCTCGTCCGCCGAGCGAGCGCCGGACCCCGCCGACTACCCGGGGGCCGCCCCGGAGCTGCTGGTCGCCGCGTCGGTCGTGTTCCGGCAGCCGACACATCCGGTCTCCTTGGACAACCCCTACAACTGGTGGACCTACGTGCCCGAAGCCAACTGGCGCCAACCGCAGGGACCGGGCAGCTCGGTGAAGCGGCTGCCGGACCATCCCGTGGTCCATGTCGCCTGGGAGGACGTTTCGGCGTACGCCGAGTGGGCCGGCAAGGAGCTGCCGACCGAGGCCGAGTGGGAGTACGCCGCCCGCGGCGGCCTGGACGGTGCCACCTACGCCTGGGGCGAAGAGTTCACGCCTGGCGGCCGGTGGATGGCGAACACCTGGCAGGGCGACTTCCCCCTCCACAACACCGGCGAGGACGGGCACGCGGGCACCGCACCCGTCGGTTCGTACCCGCCCAATGGCTACGGCCTGTTCGACGTGACCGGCAACGTCTGGGAGTGGACGAGCGACTGGTACGGCGCCCACGAGCAAGCAGCCCATGCCTGCTGCAGCATCGAGAACCCCCGTGGGGCCGAGCGCGAGGGCAGCCAGGATCCGGAGCTCGCGGACATCCAGATCCCGCGCAAGGTGATGAAGGGCGGCTCCCACCTGTGCGCACCGAACTACTGCCGGCGGTATCGGCCCGCAGCCCGGATGGCACAGCCCATCGACACGTCGACGTCCCACCTCGGGTTCCGCTGCATCAGCCGAGGATGATCACGAGGAATGAAGGAGCGTGTGAGATGACCGACCCGTTGTCCACCTGGAAGGACGGTGCCGTCAAGGACGCCATCCTCGGCTACGTGGAGCAGACCTGCGCGGAAGGTTCGCCCGGCTGGGTGCCGGTCGAGGAACGGGTCGCGGTCTTCGACAACGACGGCACGCTGTGGTGCGAGAAGCCGATGCCGATCCAGCTCGACTTCATCCTGCGCCGACTGGCCGAGATGGCCGAGCTCGACCCGTCCCTGCGCGACCGGCAACCGTGGAAGGCCGCCCACGAGCGCGACTACGCCTGGCTGGCCCAGGTCATGGTGGAGCACTACGCGGGTGACGACACGAACGTGAAGACGCTGGGGGCCGGCATCGTGGCGGCGTTCGCGAACATCGACGTCGACCAGTTCGAGGAGCAATCCGACACATTCCTGCGCAACGTTCGCCATCCAACGTTGAATCGTGGCTACCTCGAGTGCGCGTACGCACCCATGGTCGAGCTCCTCGCCCACCTGCGGGCCAACGGCTTCGCGAACTACATCGCCTCGGGCGGTGGCCGCGACTTCATGCGACCGATCAGCCAGGAGGTCTACGGCATTCCCCGGGAGGGCGTGATCGGCAGCGCCGTCGCCCTCGCCTACACCCCCGACGAGCAGGGCGGCGGTGCGATCACCCGCCAGATGGCCGCCGACTACCTGGACGACGGCCCGGAGAAGCCCGTGCACATCTGGACCCGCACCGGACGACGTCCCGTGCTGGCCGCCGGCAACTCCAACGGCGACATCGAGATGCTCGACTTCACCCAGCACCAGGACAAGCCATCCCTGCGACTCCTGGTGCTGCACGACGACGCCGACCGGGAGTTCGACTACGTCTCAGGCGCCGAACGAGCCCTCGACCGTGCGGCCACCAGTGGCTGGACCGTGGTCAGCATCAAGAACGACTGGGCCACGGTCTTCAGGCCAGCGCCTTCTGCTTGAGCGCGTCGAACTCGGTCTGGGTGATGGCGCCGGAGTCCAACAGGGACTTGGCCTGGGCGATGTCCGAGGCCGCGCCGTTGCTGCTCGCGACCGACCGGATGTAGTCGTCCTGCCGCGATCGTGCCTGCTCGGCGGCCTGGTAGTGGCGCTCCGCCATCCCGCTGCCGCGGCTGATCAGATAGACGATCGCGGTCAGGAACGGGACGAAGACCAGCGCGATCATCCACGCTGCCTTGCCGAAGCCCGAGAGCTCCCGGTCGCGGAAGATGTCGCCGATGATGTTGAAGAGCATCATCAGGTAGGCGATGAACACGTAGCTGATGACGATGAACCAGACGAAGTCCCAGAAGCTCATGGTTGTCTCTCTCTAGTGAACTAGTACGCCGAGCGTGACGGGGAGCGCTGCCGGTTGCCTCATCCCCGTGGGATGAGGCGGGGACTCACCCAGAACGGATGAGGCGACTGACGGGGGACGCCCGTAGTTTCCTATCGGGCCAAGCCCCGGAATCGAGGAGGAATCCATGACCGACCTTCAGCAGGAACTCGGCGAGCTCGACCAGATGGGCCCGGTCGACTACCTGATCGTCGAGTTCCCCGGCAACAAAATGACGGGAGAGGGACTGCCGCTCCTCGTCGACCTCGCGGACCGGGGCATCATCCGGATCCTCGACTTCGTCTTCGTCATGAAGGAGACCGACGGCGCCGTTCACGGACTGGCGATCGCGGACCTCGACGGAGACGGTGCAGCTCGACCTCGCCGTGTTCGAGGGGGCGTCCTCGGGGCTGCTCGACGACGAGGACATCGCCCAGGCGGGCGGAGTGCTCGAGCCCGGGAACTCGGCCGCCGTCCTCGTCTACGAGAACACGTGGGCCGCCCCGCTCGCGGTCGCCTTGCGGCGAGGCGGCGCCCAGATGGTCGCCAGCGGTCGCATCCCGGTCCAGGCCCTCCTGGCTGCGGTCGACGCAGCCGAGGCGGGCTCCGAAGTCTGATCAGCAGAGGAAGGTAAAGCAATGCCAGGACTACTGCGCGGAGTTGCACGGACCGCGGCGATCGCGGGTACGGCAACCGCGGTCTCCAACCGGGTCTCCCGACGTCAGGCCGGCCGCTGGGCGCAACAGGACCAACAGGCCTATCAGGAGGAGCAGGCGTACGCCGCGCCACCACCGCCGCCTCCGCCTCCGCCAGGCGACGACATGGACGCCAAGCTGGCCCAGCTCAAGGACCTTGCCCAGCTCAAGGAGCAGGGTGTGCTGACCGGCGCCGAGTTCGAGCAGCAGAAGGCCCGCATCCTCGGCACCTGACCACCGGGATCATCCGACGTCCCCACCCGAGCCGGTCAGGAGTCCGAGCTCACGTGCCCGGTGCACTGCCTCGCGCCGAGTGTCCACTTCGAGCTTGCGGAAGATGTGCTTGAGGTGGGCCTTCACGGTGTTGACCGACAGGTACAGCTCTGAGGCGATCTCGGCGTTGGTCTTCATCGTCGGGAGGAACCGCAGCACCATCACCTCCCGGTCCGTCAGGGGGTCCGCCAGGACGCCTGACATCGGTGAGCCATTTCGAGGCGACGCCCCGAGGAGATCCTGCGCCCGCGATACGGCCCCTGCGTCGACCTCGGCCAGACGGGTGCGCAGCCGTGGGAGGCGGTCGCCGCCGAGCTCGACGAAAGGTCTGCGGATCTCGTCCGGACCGGCCAGCTCGAGCGCGTGACGCAGCGCGTCTACCGCCCGGTTGTCCTCGCGCAGGGCCTCGGCGGTCAGGGCCGTCAGCAGCCAGGCCTCGACGAGTGGACCTTCCCTGACCGTGGCGCCGCGGAGGGGCTCGAGCAGCTTGTCAGCACGTTGCGCGTCTCCGAGCTCGAGGAACGCCCTGGCCAGACAGAGCTGCTCGTGGGCGAACGGCGGCTCCTCATCGGGGGGAGGTCCGATCCTCGCGATGGCTGCCGACGGGTCGCCGGCAGCGAGGTCGACCTCGGCCTCGCTGATGGCCAGCCAGCGGGCGAGGAGGATCGGCGGCTGCCAGTCCGCAAGGCCGTTCCGCACCTGGTGCAGCCGTTCCCGCGCTGCCGCCACCCGTCCGAGCGACGCGTCGAGACGAACCCGGGCGAGGTCGAGGGCCATCCGTGGCGCCGGCTCGCGCGCCGCCGCGCGACCTTGCGTCAGGAGATCCTCACATCGGGTGATGTTGTTGCGCTGGAGCTCGATGGTCGCCAGCGCGAGGTACGCAGTCGCCGCCTGGGGGAGTGGTGCCCACCCACGGGACTCGACGAGCTCGATCGCCCGGACCGCGTAGGCGGAGCCTGCTCGCAGTCGCCCCAGCTCGGCATGGGCGAGCGCCAGGTGGGCGAGTGTGTTGACGAGGGCGAGTTCGACCTGGCTGTCCTCGGCAGCCGTCGAGGCCCTCCGTCAGGCGTTCCTGCGCTGCACCGCTCTTACCCGACCACAGCAGCCCCGTGCCGAGATTTCCCAGCGCGACGGCGCGGTATGCCGGAGCGGCCGGAAGGAACCGACCCCTGTTCGAGACGATGTCGAGTGCCTCGCCCGCAGCCTCGACGAGTGCGGCGATGTCGCCTCGAGTGCGGGTCAAGGCTGAGCCCAGCAGTAGCAGCGCCGCTCTCGAGGCACCTTGAGGGTCCGGTGATCCCGCGTCCAGGTGGGCCAGCGCCAGATCAAGGTGTGCCGGCATCTCTTCGTATCGGGCGGCGTGGAAGAGCTGCGCCGCCGCACAGACGGCCAGTTCCGGCCCGTCGGCCAGGTGCTGACTCGGGATGCGTTCCAGCACGCGAATGAGGGCCGCACGGTCCGCCGAGACGAGTTGGGGGAGGGCGTGCGTGACGAGCAGGCGCCCGAGAAGCGACCAGTCCTCGGCGTCGGCAGCATGTCCGAGAGCCTCGATCGGACGTCCGTGGTCAGCGAACCACCGGGCGGCTCGTCGGTGGAGATCGGGAACAAGCTCTGGCGAGTCGACCAGCAGTCGATGGCGGAGCATCTCGCGGAGCAGGGCGTGGTAGCGAAACCACTCCCGACCCGGACCAAGGCCGAAGACGAACGCATTGGAGCGTTCCAGGTCTTCGAGACGGTGTTGGCTGCGCGGCTCGCCCGTGAGCTCTTCGGCGAGCTGGCTGCTGACGCGCGCCACGACGGAGGTCCGCAGGAGGAACCGCTGCGTGTCGAGCGGCTGACTCCCGAACACCTCCTCAGCCAGATAGCCGGCCACGGTCTGGTCGTCTCCGGCGAAGTCGCTCGCCCGCCGCCCCGACTCCGGGTTGCCGAGGAAGAGCGCCGCAAGCCGCAGCCCCGCCGGCCATCCCTCCGTTCGGTCGACGAGGAGGCGAACCTCGTCCTTGGTGACCGACACCTCGTGTGCGTCGAAGAGCGCCGATGCCTCTGCGACGTCGAAAGCGAGGTCGCGTGGTCGGACCTCCTCGAGGTCCCCACTCATCCGCAGTCGGTGCAGTGGCAGGTCAGGGTCGGCCCGGGTGAGCACGACCAGCCGCAACCGATCGACACCGTGGCGGAGTAGCTCGGTCAGGCGACCGAGAACGGCGGAGTTGTGGATCAGGTGGAAGTCGTCGAGGACCACGACCACCGGCTCGGGGAGGTCGCCGAGGCCGGCCTGAACCCGGGACAGGAACTCGTCCTCGCTCCCGAGCCCGGGCACCAGCTCGGCCAGTGGGTTGGTGGGCGGCAGCGCGCAGGCGCCGCGCAGGGCCGCGACGAAGTAGGCCCAGAACTGCCGCGGTTCGTTGTCGCTACCGTCCAGCGAAAGCCAGGCCACGGGACCGACCTGCGGATCGGTGGCCGCCCAGTGCGCGGCGGCCAGGGTCTTGCCCCACCCGGCGCCGGCGGTCACCACGGTCAGCGGGCCGCGCGTGCCGACTTCCAGCATGTCGTCGACCCGCGGACGCGAGACGTACGCCGGCGGCACTCGGGGTCGCGCCAGCTTGGTGGCGTGCAGGCGTAGATCGGCATCGCGGGAGCCGCGAGGCTTACGTTCCGTCTGTGCCGTCGCCATCGTCTGCCTGTCGTCCGTGGATGCTCCGCCGAAGACGGTACCGCCCTTGCCCGGCCGACCCCGGCCCTTCACGCATGTGTCTCATCCGCTCCGGATGACGTGGGACGTGTGCGTGTGGGAGATCGTGGAGCTTCAGGCGGATCCGGAGGTGGCGCTCGTGTTGGCAAAGGCATTCGAGATCCACGTCCGAGGCACGATCACGGAAGAGGCCCTGGAGGACTTCGAGTACCTCAGCGCGCACGTCGTACCTGCCGAGACGGTCCTCACGGGAGTCGTCCCGGACCAGGCCGCGTTGTACGGCGTCCTCAACCGGCTACCGGCTCTCGGGCTCGAGTTGGTCGAGGTCCGACGCCTCCTCGATGCCCCGCCGGAATGACGGAGGTGGACGGCTCCGCTGTCCGGATCAAGGTCAAGGGACGTGTGTCCGGCCACCTGGCGGACTCCTTCGGACCGCTCGACGTCCATGAGGAGCCTCGGCACACGGTGATCGTCACCTACTCGGATGACATCGGTGCTCTCGTGTCACTGCTGCAGGCGCTCGATCGCCGGGGGGTGGTGGTAGACCGGATCACGCAACTGGACTAGAGCGCCCGCCGCCATCCCCCGCGATGGGTACCCGCGGAGGGTGACGCACCTGTCGAAGCGCTGATCCATCGTGGTCGACATGACGATGACGGTGAAGGAAGTCCGCTCCGCACCGCTCCATGACGTTTCCGACGATCCCCTCGTAGCGCTGCGGTTCACGATCCCCAGCCCGCCGAAGCTGCACGTTGAACGCCCTCGCCTCTTCAGCTGTCTGGACCGGTGCGCGGATCAGCCGCTCACCCTGGTGAGCGCTCCCGCAGGAACCGGGAAGACAACCCTGGTCGCCGCCTGGGCCGCCCAGCGTCGGCCGCTGGGGGTCGTTGCCTGGATCACCTTCGAGGCGGGGGATGACCTGCCCGGCTCGTTCTGGCCCGTGGTGATCGACTGCCTGCGCCGGCACGGGGTGACTGTCCCGGACTGCTCGGCTTCCTCACCTCCGACGCATCGCCGGATGCTCGTCGACCTCAGTACCGCGCTGGCGAACCTGGCGCACCCTCTCACTCTGGTCCTCGACGGCTATGAGCTCGTGGACCTGGATGTCTCGAAGGACATCGAGTTCGTCCTCGGCCACTGCGGTCGGCGCCTGCGGCTGGTGATCCTCACCCGGGTGGACCCGATGCTCCCCCTGCACCGGTTCCGGCTGGCTGACACGATCGCGGAGGTGCGGATGGCCGACCTGGCCTTCTCGCGGCAGGAGACCGAGCGGCTGGTCGAGCAGTGTGGTGTGGTCCTGAGGGACCCATCGGTCGCCGCCCTGGTCGGTCGAACCCGCGGCTGGGCAGCCGGTCTGCGCTTTGCCCTCATGGCGCTCTCCGGCTCCGAGGACCCGGATGCCGCCGTCGGCCGGCTCGCCGGGGACACCGGCGACATCGCCGAGTACCTCACGACGGAGATCCTGCAGACCCAGGCGCCGGAAGTACGCGACCTGCTGCTCCGGACCTGCGTGGTCGACGTACTCCGACCGGGGCTGATCGAGGTGCTCGGCGGATGCTCGGCCGGGCCGGGGCTCGCCGCCCTCGCGGGACGCAACATCCTGGTCGAGGAGGTGGCCGGGCAGCCCGGCTGCTACCGGTACCACCCGTTCCTCCGCGACCTGCTGCGCGCAGAGCTCGCCTACGCCTCACCCAGCCAGGTCAACAGCCTGCGCCGACGAGCCGCGACCTGGTTCGCACAGCGCGGCAATGTCGAGGAGGCCGTGGCCCTGTCGGTCGCGTCCGCCGCCTGGGCCGACGCTGCGGGGTACGTCGTCGACGGACTTGCAGTGGCTCGGCTCATCGCGGGGGACGACGCCTCCGGACTGGTCTCGGCCCTCCGGAAGGCACCGCGGGGCTCGGGAGGTCCGTCCGCGGCCGTCGTGCGGGCTGCGCTGCTACTCGCCGACAACAACCCGGAACTGTGCGCGCAGGAGCTGTCCCACCTGCGGGAGTCCATCGACGGTTCACCGACGCACGCGGATCCCGGCGTCGAGCTCGCCGTCGGGGTGATCGACTCCGTGCGGGCCTGCCAGGTCGACGACCCGCGCGCGTTGGGCCTGGTGGAGGAGATGTCCAAGCGGTTGGCCAAGCACCCGCTCCGGGGGTCGCCCGCGCACCAGGAGCTGACCACGCTGATCCAGACCAGCAAGGGGGTGGCCCACCTGCGGCGTGGCGAGCTCGGCGAGGCGGCACGCACGCTCACCGCCGCTGCGCACGCCGCGGAGGCGTCCGCATGCCGCCCACTTCCGATCATCGCCCTGGCCCACCTGGCGCTCTGCGCCTGCGTCGAGGGTCGGCTCCAGCGAGCCCATGACTGGGCGAGCCGCGCGGTGGCGCTAGCCGAGGACACCGGCCTGGCGCCGGAGAACCGCCCTCCGGCTGCCGAGATCGCACTCGGGTGGGTGAGCGCCGAGCGCTCCGACCTGCCCGCCGCGGCCGAGCACATCGACGCTTCGCTGCGGTTCACGAACATCGACCCCATCGCACGCGGGCTGGCCGCGGTCGTCGGGGCGCGCCTGCTCCGGGCCGGGGGAGATGCCGCTGGTGCGGTCGCACTGATCGCGGAGGTGGGCGAACAGGTCCCGGACTCCGCTGCCTGGTTGACGGACCTGCTGCACATCGAGGCCGCCCTGTCCCAGATCGCCCAGGGCGAGCCCGATCTCGCCTTGCACCGCATCCGTGGGCTGGCGCGGCCCGATCAGCCGGCCGCCACCGTCGTCCTGGGCCGTGCCCATCTCGCGCTCGACGACTGGGCAGGGGTCAGGGAGGTCGTGACCGCGCTGGCTGCGATCGACATCCGCATCCCGCGGCCCGCAGCCCTCGACGGGCGCGTGCTGGAAGCAGCGCTCGAGCTGCACCGCGCGCAGCACGCGCGAGCGTTGGCAGCGCTTGACCGCGCCCTGCACGGGGCGGCGACCCAGGGCCTGCGCCGGCCGTTCCGGGAGGCACCCCCTTCGGTGCGACACCTGTTGGACGGGACGCCTGAGCTGCTCGCTCGGAACCCCTGGCTCGACCTGCCCTCCGCCCTGCCTCCCGCGAACGCCGCACGGGTCATGGAACGCACGGGCATCGGGCCGGGCTCCTTGACGCATGGCGAGATCATCGAGCCCCTCACGGCGAAGGAGCACGAGGTCCTCGGGCACCTGTCCGAGCTGCTGACCACCGAGGAGATCGCAATCACCATGTTCATCTCGGTGAACACCGTGCGGACCCACGTGCGGAGCATCCTGCGCAAGCTCGCCGTGTCGCGGCGCAACGAGGCCGTCAGGCGCGCTCGGGCGCTGAGCCTGATCGGCGCCTGAGGCGGCCGCTCATGCATACCGGGTGATGTCCCGCCTACTCGCGGTCGGGAGGGTGGACTGAACTCGGGCTGGACCGGACCGCGGAGGACCGCATGGGCGATTGGGCACTGCCGACCCTCGCCGTACTCCTCGTGGGGTACGCCGCGGTGTCGCTGCGGGTGCAGTCCTCCCGTGTCAGCCAGGCCATGGTGTTCGTCCTCGTCGGTCTGCTGGTCGGGAACCACGCCCTCGAGTTCGTCGAGCTCGACGTCGCGAACCAGTTCCTGCGCCATCTCGCCGAGGCCACGCTCGCGCTGATGCTGTTCACCGATGCCGTTCGGATCAACCTCGTCGGGCTGCGCCGGGAGGCCCAGCTGCCCGTGCGGCTGCTGGGGGTAGGCCTGCCTCTGACCATCGTCGCCGGCACCGTCGCGGCTCTGCTTCTCCTTCCCGACCTGAGCATCTGGACGGCGGCCGCGCTGGCCACCATCCTGGCGCCCACCGACGCGGCGTTGGGGCAGCCGGTCGTCAGCAACAAGCGGCTGCCGTCGCGGATCCGCCAGGGGCTCAACGTGGAGAGCGGGCTCAATGACGGCATCTGCGTGCCGCTGCTGATCATCTTCCTCACCATCGCCGAGGCCGATGAAGGAGTCGAGGACCTCGAGCCCCTGCGCGTGGTTGCCGAGGAAATCGGGTTCGGCGTCCTGGCCGGCGTGACCGCCGGCGTTCTCGGCGGGTGGGTCCTGAAGACCTTCGTGGCGCGTGGCTGGATGTCCGCGACCTGGCAGCAGATCGCCGGAGTCGCCACCCCGCTCCTGGCCTACACCGGGGCGGTGGCGCTCGGTGGGAGCGGCTTCATCGCGGCGTTCGTCGCGGGCATCGTCTTCGCGGCAGTGGCACTGCGCGCAGGCCGAGCCGAGCACGTCGCTGGCGGAGCAGTCGGGCGAGATGCTCAACGCCCTGACCTTCCTCCTCTTCGGCGCAGTACTCCTGGGGCCCGCCCTCGGCGACCTGGACTGGCGAGTCCTCGTCTATGCCCTGCTCAGCCTGACCGTCGTCAGGATGCTCCCGGTCGCGCTCGCCGCGCTCGGCACCGGCATGCGCCCGGTCACCGTCATCTTCGTCGGCTGGTTCGGTCCACGCGGCCTCGCCTCCATCGTGTTCGTGCTGCTTCTGGTCGAGGGGAGTGAGCTGGCCGAGTCCCCGTTGATGCTCACCGTGGTGACGGCCACGGTCGCGATGTCAGTGCTCGCGCACGGCACGACTGCCTGGCCGGGCGCGAACCTCTACGCCGACTGGTACGACTCCCACCACCACCATCATTCGTCGATGCCCGAGAGCAAGACGGTTTCCGTGTCTCGGACGCGAGCACACGTGTCTCGCGGCCCGTCCGACGAGCGGTAGGGGACACGCCGGTGACGAGCAAACCGTTGGCAGGACGTGCCCGGTCGTGGGCACGTTCGGTGGCCCCGCGACGACGCGACCTGAAGTCCGATGCGCTCGCCGGGCTGCCCGGCGCGATCAGCAGCGTGCCGGACGGGATGGCCGCCAGCGTCCTGGCCGGCGTCAACCCCATCCACGGTCTGTACGCCAGCTTCGCCGGACCGATCGCCGGCGGGCTGACCTCCAGCACCAAGCTCATGGTCATCACCACCACGAGTGCCGCCGCTCTGGCAGCGGGTTCCGCGATCCAGGGGGTACCCAGCGACGACCGCGAAGCGGCGCTCGTGATGCTCACCCTGGTCGCCGGGGCGGTCATGGTCGTCGCCGCGCTCCTGCGGGTCGGGCGTTACATCCGGTTCGTCTCGCAGTCGGTGATGCTGGGCTTCCTCACCGGTATCGCCGTCAACATCGTGCTCGGCCAAATTCCCGACCTGGCCGGCGTCGATGCCGAAGGCGACTTCTCGCTCACCAAGGCGCTCTACGTCGTCCTCCACCCAGGCGAGATCGACCTGGCCTCACTGCTCGCCGGAGCCGGCGCCCTCGCCATCCTCATCCTGCTGGGTCGCACCCGGCTCGGGCTGTTCAGCTCGCTGATCGCGCTCGCCGTGCCGACCGTGGTGCTCCTGCTGCTCGACAACGACACCGTCGCGCGAGTCCGTGACGTCGGCACGATCCCGTCAGGGATTCCCCTGCCGCAGCTTCCCGACCTGTCGACGCTCAGCCCGACCCTCCTCACCGGAGCCCTGTCGGTGGCCGCGATCGTGCTCGTCCAGGGCGCCGGCGTCGCCGAGGCCGCGCCCAACCCGGACGGGACCCGCTCGAGCACCAATCAGGACTTCACCGCGCAGGGCGTGGCGAACATCGCGTCCGGGGTATTCGCTGGTCAGCCGGTCGGTGGCTCGGTGGGCCAGACCGCGCTGAACATGACCGCGGGTGCCGTGAGCCGGTGGGGTGCGATCTTCGCGGGTGTCTGGATGCTCGTCATCCTGGCCGCGTTCTCCAAGCTCGTCGCCGAGGTCGCCATGCCGACCCTGGCGGCGGTCCTCATCTACGCCGGCGTCGGATCCCTGAAGCCGGCCGAGGTGCTCACGATCCTGCGCACCGGGCCCACACCGCTGATCGCGTTGACGGCCACTTTCCTGGCAACGTTGCTCCTGCCGGTGGCCGTTGCGGTCGGCATCGGCGTGACCATCTCCCTGCTCCTACAGCTCAACCAGGAGAGCATGGACCTGCGTGTCGTCCGGCTGCGCCCCGACGACCATGGTCAGTTCATCGAGGAGCCGGTCCCCGCGAAGCTCGGGGACCACGAGGTGGTCATCCTCGACGTGTACGGGTCGCTGTTCTACGCCGGGGCGCGCACCCTCCAGCTGCGGCTGCCCGACCCCGCCGCATCGGAAGGTGCGGTCGTGGTCCTGCGGCTGAGGGGGCGCACCACACTGGGTGCCACCTTCTTCACCGTGATCGCCGGCTACGCACGCGAGCTGCGCGAGAGAAATGGACGGCTGTACCTGTCCGGGCTCGACGCCGACATCGCTACTCGGTGGACAACGGGCGGCTATGCCGAACGCGCCGGCAGGGTCCGGCTCTACCAGGCGTCACCGCGCATCGGCGAGTCGACCCTGCGGGCCTTCCAGGATGCGCAGACACACGCCGTGGAGCCGGTTGACGAGGCTAACCACCCAGGCGGGTGACCCGGCGGGCGCGTCAAGCGCTATCGGACTCCTGCGCAGCGAGGCGCCGGCGACGTCGAATGGTGAAGAAGATGATGGTGATCGCGACGGTGGTCACCAATCCCGAGATGATGAACGACGCCAGTGGGTAGTCGCCGAGGGCCAGGCCGATCTCGTAGGCAAGAACGGTGGTGTAGATGCTCCACAACGTGCCGCTGATGACGGACCACAGCAGGAAGCGCCGGTAGGGGATGTCCGAGAGTCCCATGGTCGCGTTCACCACGAAGCGCATGCCGGGCACGTAGCGGCCGCCGATGATCAGGACCGGAGCACTCGACTTCATGATGTCGAGTGCCATCCGGACCTGCTTGTTGGCCCGGGCCCGGGCGACCTGGGGTTCGATCCTGTGTGAGAACTTGCGGGCCAGCCAGAAGAGCGCCGAGTCGCCGAGGATCGCTCCCAGCGCACCCATGACGATGATGGGCAGGAGGTCGAGCTTTCCGTTGGCGGCGGCGGTCGCGGCGGCGTTCAGGGTCGTCTCGCCCGGGAAGATCGGGATCACGGCGTCCAGGAAGATCAGCGTGAACACCGCGACGTACGAGGCCGTGGGGTCTGCCGGGTCGATGAGCGAGAGACCGTCGCTGTTCCTCATGAAGTTCACGGCTGCGACCACGCACAGCACCGTCACCACAGCACTCGCGACCACCTTGGCCTTGCCCAGCGCAGTAAGTCGGCGCCAGCGATCGGCCAGGTAGCTCACCACGTGAGCATGACACCTCAGATGGACGACACATCACCCATTGGAGGTGACGGCCACCCGTGTCGGCGAAAACCGTTCGACCGCGGTCGTCGAGCCGTGGCACTGTCGTCGTGTTCAGGTTCGGTCTCACCCAGGAGGAACGATGCGAGCAGCTCTCACGCCCCGGAACCCCATCCGTCTGGCCGTGGAGCTGCCCCTTGTCCTCATCACTCAACCTCGGAATCGTCGCGCACGTTGACGCCGGCAAGACCAGCCTGACCGAGCGCCTGCTCTACGAAGCGGGCGAGATCGACGCCCCCGGAAGCGTCGACTCCGGAACCACCCGCACCGACTCGATGGCGTTGGAGCGCAGGCGCGGGATCACCATCCGCGCGGCGGTGACGTCGTTCGCCCTCGGGGACCTCGACGTCAACCTCGTCGACACCCCGGGGCACCCGGACTTCATCGCCGAGGTCGAGCGCTCGCTGCTCGTCCTCGATGCCGCGGTGCTGGTGCTGTCCTCGGTCGAGGGGGTCCAGCCGCAGTCCGTGGTGATCTGGCGCGCGCTGCGGCGGATCGGCGTTCCGACGGTGGTGTTCATCAACAAGGTCGACCGGGCCGGCGCCGACGTCGGCCGGGTCCTCGACCAGGTGCGCCGTCCGACTGACACCGTCCGTCGTCGTGCTGGCGCAGGCCACTGACGAGGGGCGTCGGGAGGCCGCTGTCACCGCGGTCCCGTTCACCGCAGAGTCCGTGGTCGCGGCAGTCGCCGAGGGCGACGACGCGTTGCTGGCGAACTGGGTGGACGGGACGACCGTCCGCCGCCGGGACGTGCTGCGCGCGCTGCGGCAAGGAGTACGCCGCGGCGACCTCACCCCGGTCGTGTGCGGGTCGGCGATCACCGGCGCCGGCGTACCCGAGCTGCACCGCCTGCTGACCCAGATCCTGCCGCGGGCCGCTCGGGGCGGAGACCGTCCGGCCGGCACCGTCTTCGCCGTCGACCGGGACGACCGGGGGCGTCGCGCCTGGGTCAGGATGTGGTCGGGCGAGGTCCGGGTGCGCGACCGGGTATCCCTCGACCGCCGCGAGCCTCAGAGGGTGACCGAGGTGGCGGTGAGCGGATCCGGGGGACTGACGATCGGGCCGATCGCGCGCGCCGGTCAGATCGCCGTCGTCCGCGGGCCGACCGCCCGGATCGGTGACACCTTCGGGCGCCCACCACGGCGGCGTACCCACCACTTCGCACCGCCCACCCTGCAGGCCCTGGTCGAACCGGAGGACCCGACCCAGCGCACCGCGATGTTCGCCGGTCTGACCGAGCTCGCCGAGGAGGACCCGCTGATCGACCTGCACCTCGATGAGGCCGACGGCGAGGCCGCTGTCAGCCTCCACGGCGAGGTGCAGAAGGAAGTGGTCGCCGCCCTCCTGGAGGAGAGGTACGGCGTGCGGACGCGGTTCTCGGACACCTCGGTGGTCTGCATCGAGCGGGTCCTCGGGACGGGCGCGTCAGTCGACCGGATGGATGCGGGGGACAACCCCTACCTGGCCGGCATCGGGCTGCGCGTCGAGGCCGCGCCGGTCGGGCACGGCATCGAGTTCTCGCCGGGCATCGAGCCAGGTCGGCTGCCCTCGGCCTTCGTCACCGCCACCGAGGAAGGCGTGCGGTCGGCGCTCCGCCAGGGCCTCTGCGGCTGGGCGGTCACCGACTGCGTGGTCACCATGACGGAGTCGGGGTACGCACCCCGACAGAGCAAGCCGCACCAGAAGTTCGACAAGTCGATCTCCAGCGTGGCCGCGGACTTCCGCAACCTCGCCCCGGTCGTGGTGGCGGCCGCTCTGGCCCAGGCTCGGACCCAGGTGTGCCAGCCGATCGAACGGTTCGAGCTGGAGGTGCCCGACGAGACGTTCGGCTCGGTGGCGTCGCTCCTCGGCCGACTCGGCGCATCGACGCTGGACACGGGCGCCGCCGGTGGCTACACCCGGCTCGTCGGCCACCTGCCCTCCGCGGCCGTCCCGGCGGTGGCTTCCCGGCTGCCGGACCTGACCAGCGGCGAGGGCGCGCTGGTGACGCGGCTCGACCACTACGCACCCGCCTCTGCGAAGCCGCCGCCGTCCCGCCGCCGCCGGGGCATCGACCCGCTCGACCGCGTCACGTGGTTCCGCCAGGTGCCGCGCTGAGTGGGGGAGGGCACTTCGAGGTTTTGGGTACGGGCACGACCCAACCGGCTTAACCTTCCTCGGTGATTGCTTCCTACCGACGCCTCTCGGCCCTGCTCAGCGGGTTCACGCTGGCGGGGGCGGCGTTGGTCGCCGTGGGCGTGTCGGCGCCCGACGCAAGCCTGGACGCGCGGCCGGTTTTCGCCAACTCGTGCATCGGCTACTGCAAGCACCCCACGAACGCCGCCAAGGTGTTCAAGTGGGGGGTCGAGAGCTGGCGCCAGGAGTTCGAGAAGGGCCGCTTCAGCCCGCACTGGCAGTCCGACCACCCCGAGGCGATCGGGCAGCAGAACGGCATGCTGACCATCCAGGCCGAGAGTGACTCCGGGACCGTCAAGGTCTGGCCCGACGACCAGTCGGCGGTCTACGGAAGGTGGGAGGCGCGGGTCCGCGCCGTCGAGAAGTCCGACGAGGGCGAGCCCTACCGGTTCACCTGGCGGCTGGTTCCGGTCGGCGGCGACAGCTGCGGGGCCAACACGATCGTGCTCGCGACGTACGTCCCCGGCGATGAGAACGTCACCGGCGCCGTCCGGACCCTGCCCGGCCACGCCTTCGAGTACTCACGCAAGCGGAACCTGCGCTCGAGGGCCTGGCACACGTACGCCGTCGAGGTGACCTCCGACCACATCTCGTGGTTCGTGGACACCAAGGTGATGCGCACCGAGCGCCGGCCCGAGGCGTTGGCCGGAGTCAGGTACCGGCCCCAGTTCGTGATGGAGGCCGTGACGGAGACGCCGATGCGTGCTTCGTGGATGCAGATGGACTGGGTGCGCTACTACACCCTCAAGCGACCCAACGTGAAGTCCATCGTGGCTCCCCGGATGGCGTACACGACCTCCACCCCGACCTGTTGATCGGCTGACGGGTCACGCGGCGGTCAAGCCGTCCAGGATCTACCCCAGGCCAACCTCAGAGCGGTGGACGGCCGAGCACGTGCCGCGCGGCGTTCTCCAGCCGCTCGCCCCGGTCGTGGGTGCCGACGTGGCCGGTGAGGAACGCCGCGGCGTACTGCCCCTGTTCGCTCCACCAGCCGAAGCTCCCGCCGGTGCCGCCCATGCCGTAGCCGTCGGCGTCCATGGCCACGCCCAGTCCCCATTCCCGGTCGCCGCCGACCACCAGGTCGGGCTCCTCGCCGTGTCTCTGTTTCAGCTCTTCCACGAGCGCGGGGGAGACCAGGCGTCCGTGTGCCAGATCGACGTAGAACTCGGCCACCGCGCGGGCGGTGCCGTGACCGTTGACGGCCGGGATCTCGGCTCTGCGCCAGCGGTCGCCGTTGACGACGCGCGGGTCACGCCCGCCGGGTGGGTTCCCTATCGCGCGGGGGTACAGGTCGGGATAGCCCTGCTGGGAGGCGGTGAAGTCGTCGCCGAACCCGGTCAGGTCGGCGACCCTGGACAGCTCCGCGTCCTCGAGCCCGATGTGGAAGTCCAGGTTGCGCGGTGCGCAGATCTCCTCGCGCAGGAACTGCCCCAACGAGCGGCCGTCGACGGCGCGGACCACCTGGCCGAGCAGGTGGCCGTAGAAGAGCGCCGACTCGCCCTGCGCGGACCCGGGAACCCAGGCCGGCTCCTGCCGGGCCAGCAACGAGCACATCAGGTCCCAGTCGTAGAACGCCTCCTCCGGCGCGTCCTCGTCCAGGACGACGAGTCCGGCCCGGTGGGCGAGGACGTCGCGGACGCTGGCCGTGGCGCGAAGCTCCGGCCAGTAGCGCTGCATCGGATCGTCGAGACCGACCAGGCCACGGTCGACCAGCGTGAGCACGCACAGGGCGGCGATCGGCTTGGTCACCGAGTAGGGCATCACCAGCGTGTCCCGCTGCCAGGGCCTGGTGTGGGCGGCGTCGGCGTACCCGCCCCAGACGTCGACCACCCACTCGCCCTCGTGCCAGACCGCGAACGAGGCGCCGGTGCCCGGCTGCTCGGCAAGGACCTCAGCGAACACGTCGCGGACGCGCGAGTACGCCGTCGCCACGGACCCGCTGATCTCCACGGGTCGACTGTAGGGGTCAGGAAGCGGTTGCGGGGGTGGCGTCCGGGGAGCTCGGGGCGAGCTGCGTTCGGAGCTCGAGGTGACGCAGCAGGAAGGCTCGCTCGTCGAGACGCTTCCTCCGGAGCCAGCCGGTGACCTCGTCGTTGCACTTGCTCGTGTTGCACGATCGACAGGCCGGAACGACGTTGTCGAGCGTGTAGCGCCCGCCGCGCGAGATGGCGAGCACGCAGTCGCGCTGCAGCGCATCGTCGGTCGCACCGCAGTACGCGCACCCGCCCCATGCCGCCTGGAGCGCCGCCCACTGCTCGGGGGTCAGGTCGTGGACCACCCCGTCCATGCGGCGCTTTCGGCGGCGGGCCGCCCGCGCCTTGCGACTTCTGTTGACCGCCACCCGAGGAGCGTACGGTCGCGGGCCACCGGAAGCCGGGAGGCGCGGATAAGTACCTGTCCCCGCCTACCAGGACGCAGGCGGCTCGGTGAGGACGCGCAGCGCCAGCTGCGTGGTCGAGGGGACCCCGAAGTAGCCGACCACCCGCGAGACCCGGTCAGCGTCGAGCGGGAGCAGCCCGGGGGTGCCCGAGACGTCGGGCGTCAGGCCGAGGTCGACGTCCATGCGCCCGGACATGATCGAGAGATTGAACTCGAAGCGCTCCCGGGCGCCCGCGGCGGTAAGCCTCTTCAGCAGGCCGGCGCCGATGCGGCGCAGGCCCTCCTCCTCGCAGAAGGAGTCGAGCGCGGCCACGAGGTTGGTGCCGTCGCAGTGCTCGATGTCGGCCCAGACCGCCTGCATCGAGCCCATCTGGGACAGCAGGACTGGCGCGGTCTTCTCGCCGATCCCGGGCACGCCCGGCAGGTTGTCGCTGACGTCGCCGCGGAGGGCGGCGTACTCCAGGTAGTGACCGGCCGCGATCCCGTACAGCGTGTGGAGTCGCGAGGGATTGAGCAGCGGTGAGCCGGAGATCCCGCCGTCGATCAGACGGAGCACCCGGGTCCGGTCGCTGATGTGGGCGAACGCGTCCCGGTCGGAGGTGACGATCACGCAGTTCCATCCGGCGTGCTCCGCCCACGTCGCGGCGGACGCGCTGACGTCGTCGGCCTCCAGGCCGGACGGGGTGACGGTGCGCAGGCCCAGTGCGTCGAGCAGGACGCTGGCGCGCTCCATCTGGTCGACCAGCGCGGGGTCCTTCTCGCGACGCCCGGCCTTGTACGCCGGGTAGGCCTCCGTCCGCACGGACGAGGCCCGGTCGTCGAGCCCGAAGACGACCGCGTCCGGGGCGAACTGGTCGATCACTTCCAGTATCTGGCGCAGCATCCCGTGCAGGGCCCAGGCCGGGCGACCGCCCTGGTCGCGGAGTGCGGACTCGGCGCGGGCGTGGTGGTTGCGGTGGAGGAGCGACGGCGCGTCCACGGCGAGCAGCAGCCGAGGCTCGCGGGGGAGGGGTACAGGATTCTGCATGGCGGTGCGGCCACCCTACGGGGGCCTCGATGCTGGTCAGGTGGGGGTTTCGGGATCGGGTCCGCCCGCCGTGGGGCTGCCGACCGGCGTGGTCGGCAGCAGACGCGTGAAGAACAGTGCGACGCCCGCGAGCAGGGCCAGCACCGCCAGGCTCAGTCGGAGACCGGCGATGCGTGCCGACTCGTTCTCGTCGATGATGGCCTCGACCTGCTCGTCGGGTAGTCCCGTTTCGCTGAGCGCTGCGTCCAGATCGGCGTCCGACACGAAGGGGACACCCCCGGCGAGCTCCACCTCTGCCGCGGAAGCGACTTCGGGCGGTACGTCCGGGTTGTCCTGGATCCCGCCTATGAAGGACGCGGCCAGGGCGCCGATCAGGACCGAGCCGGCGAGCGCGGTCCCGAGTGACGCGCCCAGGTTCGTGGCGGTGTTCTGGAGACCCCCGACCTCACCGCTGAGCTCGTCAGGGACAGCCGAGACCGTGACGGCTCCGAGTTGGGACGCGAGCGCTCCGACGCCGAGCCCGGCCAGGAGCAGCGGCACGGTGACGATCTCGGCACCGGCCCCGGCCTCGAGGGCCGCGATCAGGGAGACGATTCCAGCCAGCAGCGCGGCGAGCCCGACGTTCACGACCGTTCGCGGGGACGCCTGCGGCCAGACCTTGGGAACCCCCACAGCCGCCAGCAGCAGGGTGATCGACAGCGGCAGCAATCGGGCGCCGGTCTCCACCGCGCTCAGACCGAGTGCGACCGAGAGGAAGAGCGGGACGGTGAAGAAGAGGCCGGCCTGGATCAGGAACTGGAAGAAGAACATGGTGAGCCCGCCGACCAGCTTCGGGTTGCGCAGCATCGAGAGGTCGACGAGCGGCTCCCGTCCGGCCGCCGTCATCCGCTGCTCCCACCAGACGAAGATCCGGATGATCACGAGGCCGACCAGGATCAGCCACACCGTGGGCGAGAGGCCGAGCAGGGACGGCGCGTCCGCCTTCGCCAGCACCCAGCCCCACTCGCCCGACCGAAGCACGCCGAAGACGGCGAGTCCGAGGCCGGCGGCGGAGAGGACGACCCCCACGAGGTCCAGGCTGGTCTGCGAGTCGGTCTCGGTGTCCCGGATCTTGCGGCTCAGCACCAGGATGACCAGGACGATCAGCACCTCGCCGGCGAACACGATCCGCCAGGTCAGGTACGTCGTACACGCGCCGCCGATCAGGGGACCGGCGGCCACCGCGATCGCCCCTGCCGACGCCACCAGTCCGTAGGCGCGCGGACGTTGCGGCGCCGCGAAGTTGGACGCCACCAGGGCAACGATGGCCGGCATGATCAGCGCGGCACCCACGCCCTCGAGGAACGACCAGCCCACGATGAGGACGGTCAGGTTCGGGGCCAGTGCGGTGGTGAAGGACCCGGCGCCGTAGATGATGCAGCCGATCGAGAAGGCACGACGCCTCCCGATCATGCTGCCGATCTTTCCGCCGGTGATCATCAGCGTCGCCATCACCAGGGTGTACAGGGTGATGGCCGTCTGGACACCCGTGACGGTGGTGCCGACATCCTTGGCCACCTGGGCGATGGACACGTTCATCACCGAGCTGTCCAGCGTCATCAGGAACTGCGCTGACGCCAGCGTCATCAGGACCAACCCGGCAGCGGCCGTTGCCTGCCCTGACGCCGACTCTGCGCGCGCGGTCATCCCGGTCCTCCCTGTGTCCTCGCGCAACACGCTACTGATCGGTTGCTGGTCCGCCCTCATCCGGTGGGGGTGAGTCCTCGCCTGCCTGGCGGCCGGCGGGGACGTCGATCACGGCATGGACCCAGGTCATGCGGCGTCAGGCTCCTGCTCGCGGTCGGGGTCGAGGCGGCTCATGACGGGGGTCGACAGGATCCCGTGCACCAGCACCGACGCCACGATCGTGAACGCGACCGTCGACCACAACCAGTCCTGAGCCAGGACCGTGTCCTCACCGGCGGCGTAGGCGAGGTAGTACAGGGATCCGATCCCGCGTACGCCGAAGAATGCGGCCGCCCACTGCTGCGGCCGAGTCAGTCCGCCCGTGCTCGGCTCCCGTCGCGCGCGCGGCGCGAGGGCCACGATCCCGGCGAGCGGCCGGACCACGAAGATCAACGCGAGCCCGATGGCGACGCCGCGCCAGTCGAGGGCCTCCAGGAGGCCGCGGGTCAGCGCGATGCCGAGCATCAGCAGGACGAACAGCGTCAGCAGCCGCTCGAGTCGCTCGGCCACCTCGTGCATCGCCGCGTGGTAGTCGTGCGAGCGTTCGGCGGACCGGAAGGTCAGGGCGCAGACGAACACCGACAGGAAGCCGTAGCCACCGAGCACCTCACCGATGCCGTAGGACGCGATCAGAGCGGCCAGCGCGAGCAGCGACTCGCCCCGTTCGGCCACCCGTAGCGACCGACTGCTGGACCGGAACGCGACGTACGCGAGCACCCGCCCGACCACGATCCCGGCCGTCACACCGATGACCACCTTGGCCACCACGTAGAACGCGACCCATTCGAGGGCCCAGTTCCACACCGCCCCCTCGGTCGCGAGCAGGATCGCGGCGTACACGAAGGGAAAGGTCAGGCCGTCGTTGAGTCCGGCCTCCGAGGTGAGGGTGAACCGGAGCTCGTCGGTCTCGTCCACCTCGTGGTCACCGGTCTGCGGACCGGCCACCTGGACGTCCGAGGCCAGCACCGGATCGGTGGGCGCGAGCACGGCGCCGAGCAGCAGCGCCGCCGCCGGCACGAGACCGAACGCCCAGCCGAGCATCGCGACGCCCGCGATCGTGAGCGGCATCCCGATCGCGAGCAGCCGCCACGTCGGCGCCCACGCGCGCCAGCTCGCGGGGTTGCGGGGCTCGAGGGGCCGGTCGAGCGCGAGCCCGACGCCCATCAGGGCCACGATCACCACCAGCTCGGTGACGTGCTCGATCGCCAGCCGGTTGGCCTGCGGGTCCAGCGGCAGGTCGTCCGGCAGCGGTGTGAGACCGACCAGCATCCCCACGCCGACGAGCACCATGGGTGCCGACACGGCCCAGCGCGAGAGCAGCTCGGGCAGCACGATCGCCAGCAGCAGGCTGACGCCCGCCACGACGTACACCAGGTCGGCGGTCATGGGGCGATCATCCGCCGACCCGCGTGCTCAGGCCGAGTCACGAACGGCAGGCAGCACGTCGCGCCCGTAGGCGTCGATCATCTCCCGGTAGTGCGGGCCCATGTTGGCGACGTACACCTCGTCGTAGCCCGCCGCCACGAACGACTGCATCTGCTCGACATGGGCGTCGACCTTGGACCCCGCCACGATGCTGTCGGCCGTGGACTCGCGAGTGACGAGCTCGGAGGCCTGCTCGAAGTGCCGCGGTGACGGCAATACCTGCGCCAGCTCCCCGGGGAGCCCGGCGTTGGCCCACAGCCGGTGCGCGTGGTCGATCCCCTCGTCCTCGTTGTCCGCCCAGGCGACCTTGTAGCCGCCCTGCGCGGGCTTGCCGCCGGACTTCTCCTTGAAGGACGACACCACGTCCGCATCGTCCTGGGTGCAGATGAACCCGTCGGCGATCCGGCCGGCGACCTCGAGCGCCTTGGGACCGAAGGCCGACAGGTAGATCGGTGGCGGATGCTCGGGCAGCGTGTAGATCCGGGCGGTGTCGACCTGGTAGTGCCGGCCCTGCCGGGTGACGACGTCGCCGGTCCACAGCTCCCTGATCAGGTCGACGGCCTCTTCGAGCATCTCCAACCGGACGTCGAGCGAGGGCCACGGCCCGCCGAGAACGTGCTCGTTGAGCGCCTCTCCGGTGCCAACGCCGAGCGTGAACCGTCCGCCGAGCAGCCGGGCCGACGTCGCGGCCGCCTGCGCGATGATCGCAGGATGGGTCCGGACCGTCGGACAGGTCACGGCAGTCGTCACCGGCAGGGAGCAGGCCTGGGACAGTGCGCCGATGACCGACCAAACGAACGGGCTCTGGCCCTGCTCGTCGTTCCAGGGGTGGAAGTGATCGCTGATCCAGAGCGCGTCGAAGCCGGCCGCCTCCGCAGCAGTGGCCTGGTCGACGAGCTGCTCGGGCGAGTACTC
This sequence comes from uncultured Actinomycetota bacterium, assembly GCA_963788445.1. Taxonomy (GTDB): domain Bacteria; phylum Actinomycetota; class Actinomycetes; order Propionibacteriales; family Nocardioidaceae; genus Nocardioides. The sequence continues at coordinate 448,409 of CAWBGN010000010.1, read as the reverse complement.
CTCGCAGGACAGGAAGTAGCCGATGCGCATGGGTGGTCTCCTTCTCGAGGTCCCGTCAGTACTCCGGTCGCGGGTACGCCGGCCTTCAGGTGCCCAACCCCCGGGCTTCCATGCGCGCGTCCCAAGACTCCACCGGTGTAACGCCGAGCGCTGGGGGTACGCACCCCGTCATGGTGACCGGCACTCCCGAAGAAATCGCGTTCGGCCACCTCACCATCCGTTTCGACGACCGGGTCCTCCGGCCGCGGACGTGGACGGCCGGCCAGTCGACCTGGGCCGCCGAGCTCGCACGCCGGAGCCCGCCAGGGCCGGTGCTCGAGCTGTGCGCCGGCGCGGGTCAGATCGGCCTGCTCACGATCGCCCTGGAAACCCGGCCACTGGTGTGCGTGGATATCGACCCGTCGGCCGCCGAGCTCATCAGGGACAACGCGGCCTCGGCCGGCCTGACCCATCGGGTCGACGTGCGCACGGCGCCGATGGACGAGGCGTTGCGTGATGGCGAGCGGTTCGCGGTGGTCATCGCGGATCCGCCCTGGGTTCCCCGATCGGCCGTGCAGGGATATCCGGACGACCCGCGGCTCGCTATCGACGGCGGTGAGGACGGTCTCGACCTGGCGCGCAGTTGCTGCGCCCTTGCTGCTCGTCACCTCCTGCCCGGCTGCTCCGCTCTGGTGCAGCTCGGCTCGCCCGAGCAGGCGGCAGACCTGGCCCGAGACCTCCCCGCGGGTCTGGTGCCCGGGGAGCTGAGGACGTACGAACGCGGCGTGGTGCTGCGGCTCGACCGCATCTCAGGGTCGTGACTTCTCCGGCAGCAGCTTGTGCGTCCCGTCGCACCACGGGTGCAGGGCGGACTTCCCGCACCGGCAGACGGCGGTGACCGGCCGGGTGGTCCGGTGCACCGACCCGTCGTCGGCCTCGACGAGGTGCTCGCCGCGGAGCAGCATCGGCCCGCCGGGGCAGATCACCACATCGGGGTGGTCGTACGTCGGCGGCTCGCTCATGCCGCGCTCCACTCGGCCAGGAGTCGTTGCGCGACCCGGTCCTCGAGGTCCATGCAGGTGAACGCGCCGAGGAAGACGTCGTCCATGAGCGTCGGCTCTGCCTCCACGAGAGCACCGCAGATCGTCCGCACCGCGAGCTGCTCGTGGACCGCGTCCGCCTCGACGTGCTCGTCGTAGTAGGCAACCAGCCCCGGGCCGAACCCGAGCCGCCGCAAGCCCTGCGACATCCGCCGCGACGGCAGTGAGCTCGTCGCCTCGAACGCGGCCAGATGCCCCATCGCCGCTCCGCGCCATCGCCGGTGCAGGCCGAACAGCGACATCGCGTTGTTCTGCTCCAGCACCTCGGTCGGTACCTCGTCGATGTATGCGCCGTACTCCGGTCGGAGTCCCGCGGCGGCCAGACCCTTCGCGAAGAGGTGGGCGTGCAGCCGGTTCGGGTCGCCGGCGCCGTACTCGTCGAACAGCAGCTCAACCAGGCCCGCCTTGGACGACACGGGTAGCCGTGGCACCGTCCACGAGGCTGGGTCGGCCTCCTTCAGGTGGTAGATCGAACGCAGGCGCAGCAGGTCCAGCACCTGCTCGGCTGTCGCGTCCCTCTGGACGTACGCCGCCAGTGACGGCCCGTCGTGGCCGGCGACGTAGGCGAAGAACGCGTCCGCGAACGGCTCGGTCCGCGGGGGCGGTCGGTACCGCTCCCGCACCCGTGCCTCAAGGTCCCGCTCGAGCCGCCGGCGTACGGCAAGCACCTGCGGTTCCCATTCCAGGGTGTCGTCGACATCGTCGAAGCCGGCGTACGACAGCTCGTACAGAGCCCACAGAGCGATCGCGGCATCCTCGCCGTGATCCGGTCCTTCGGACGGGACCGGGGCTTCGTCGGGCCGTCGCAACGACTCGAACAACGCCCCGCTCAACGTGCCGCGGGGCTTCGGCACCAGCATCAGTCGCGATCCTCGTCGTCGAGGTCGTGCCACTCCTCGCGGCAGTCGAAGAACCCGCTGCCCGCGACCGGGCTTTCCTCAATCCACATGGGTGCGACGTACCCCCGGGTCTCAGGGGCCAATCCACCCCGCCGGGTGAGGACCTGGCATGGTCCGACAGATCACCCGTCTGTGGGGTCAGGGCCTACGTGGGGTCGGGCTGCGTCTCCGGCTCCTCGGGACTACCGGGGTCGATCGGCACTGGGTCGCCGGACGGCACGACCTCGGGATCGGTCACGGGCTCATTGGGTGTGGTCGTCATGTGCGGTCCGTACCCACCGCGCGGCAGGGCATGTTCGCCGCTCACCGAGCGCTGTCACCCACAGGGGTGAGCCGTTGCGCCATGGTCTCGGCTCAACATGTCCCATGGTCGGCCACGAGAGCCCTACGCGGCTCAGCGGTTGACGAGGCGCCCGTTCCCCTCCCCGGTGGGTGACGGGCGCCGCCAAGTGCCGGGGAGGCCGGCGACAGGTGCGCCAGAATGGGTGGCGCCTGAAGACCCACCGGGGGGTCTGGGTCTGCAGTTCAGGACGTCGCCGGCCTCTCCTCCAACAACGAACTGCCCCGGCGCGCCCTCGCAGTCGTCGCCCCACCAACTCCGGCTATCGGCGGAGCCGGTACCACTGCGGTGCTGTCTTGTTCATCGGCCAACCCAGCCCCGACGTTTCCGCGGGCTCGACCGAGAGCGTCTGCCAGCTCGGGAAGGCGACCTCGACCTCCGCCTGCGACACCCCACCGATGACGGAGCGGATACGGGTCGAACCGAAGGCGAGCATCAGCAGCGTCGCACCAGGGTTGGCAAGCGCGGAGACACCCCGGCCTTCGGCGAGACGCTGCTCGGAACTCAGCCCCTGGAAACAGCCGATGTCGAGGAAGAAGTCGAACGTGCCGAGGCCGGCGGGCGCCAGGTTCGTGACGTCGCCCACCACGAAGGTGGCGCCCGCAATGTGGTCGCGGTTCGCCGCGTCGATCGCGCGCGGGACGTTGTCCACGCCCACGGCCTCCCACCCCCGCCCCGCGAGCTCGGCGGTGTGGTGCCCAAGGCCGCAGCCCAAGTCGATCGCGCGACCCAGCGGGCTCGCTCGCTCCGCCTGCTCCCGGTCCAGTAGTGCCCCGATGGTTTCCGCCGCGGCCGTTCTGTAGCGCTCCCACGGGGTGAACCGCAAGCGGTAGGCGAGCGCGTATCTCCTCATCTGCCTGACCTCCCACGACGAAGGCGCAACGAACGTTTCAACGGATGGCGCGCATCAGCTCCAGACGCAGCTGCTCCAGGACGCCGCGGTCGGGGGTGCGGAGCGCGGCCGTGGGCTCAGGCGGTGGAATCGGGTCGCACCTCAGGTCGGAACGGCGTCCTGGCTTGCGGGCCGGAAGTGTCCCGTCGGTCAGGTACGCCGCGACCGCGTCGTCTACGCATGCCACTCCGAAGAGCGACCCGGCATGAGTGGTCCCGCCGACTCCTTCGATGAGTGCTGAGCGAGGGAACCGGCTGCGGATCTCGAGGTTGCCCTGGAACGGTGTCGCGGCGTCGAAGGTCTCGCCGATGAGCAGGACGCCGGCGCGGACGTGGGCGCCGGTGACCCGGACCGGGGTGCCGACGTCGCCGGCCCAGTGGCGGCAGGGGGCGTTGAACCAGGCGTTGGCCCAGGTGAGGAACGGCGCCTTCGCGTAGGTGCGCCAGTTGTCGCGGCGCCACACCTCCCAGCTCTGCGGCCACCGGGTGTCGGTGCATTCGGTGGCGAGGTACATGGCGTACCCGTTGTCGGTGCCGGGTCCGGTCGGGTAGCCCGACTCCCACATCTCCCGCAACGGGGTGATGTCGCCGTCGTTGACCCAGGCGGAGAACGCGGCGCCGACGTCGGCCCAGCCGAACACGCCGTAGCCGGGGCCGAGGAACACGTCGTCGAGCTCGTTGCCGGAGAAGACGCCGTCGGCCGGGTGCGCATCGAGCTGGCGGTGGACCTTCTTGTACAGCCGCCTCACTTCGCGCCTGGTGTCGCCGAGGCCGTAGGCGGCGTCGTTGTCGGCGAGCCATCCGAGGTAGATCTCGAACGTCTTCTGGAACGCGATGTCCTGGTCGAGGTTGGCGTCGTACCAGACGCGGCGCGGGTCGACGTTGGAGTCGAGCACCATCCGTCGGACCTTGTGCGGGTACTGGGTGGCGTAGACCTGGCCGAGGTAGGTGCCGTAGGAGAACCCATAGAAGTTCATCTTCGGTTCGCCGAGCGCCTTGCGGAGGCTCTCCATGTCGGCGACGTTGTCGGTGGTCTTGAGGTGGTCGAGCAGCTTCCCGCCGGCGGCCGCGCAGTCGTGGGCGTACCCGCGGGCGCGCTTGAGCCACGCCTTCTCGGTCGACCGCTTGAACGGCACGTACTTGGGGCGGCCGTAGTCGGTGTAGTCGCCGTCGCAGCTCAGCGCCGGGACGCTGGCGCCGACGCCGCGGGGGTCGAACCCGATCCAGTCGTAGGCGTCGCCTGCGCCGTCGGGGACGAACTGGCCGAGGATGGCCCAGAAGGTGCCGGACCCGCCGGGGCCTCCGGGGTTGACGAGCATGGCGCCCTGGTACTCGGAGTCGGGGACGGTGTGGGCGACGCGGGAGACGGCGAGCTGGATCTTCTTGCCGCGCGGGTGGTCGTAGTCGAGGGGGACGGTGAGCATCCCGCACTCGGAGGGGAGGTCTTCGATGATGACGCAGTCCTCCCACGCGATCGGGGGCGGCGTGTAGCTGTGGTGGCCGGTGTGCCGTGCCGGTGCTGGCGGGGTTTGGGCTGAGGCTCCGGGGGGAGTCGTGTACCCGACGGTCGCTAGTCCGATGGCGATCGTGAGTGCGATGAGCCGTTTCATTCCGACCTCCCTGGTGGGGCCGGCACCGGACGTGCCGGTCCTGCCAGACTTGCGGGTGGCCACGGCGCTGTCCATACCCCAGAAAGGTGAACGGGTGTCAGGCATGGCCTGACGTTGCGCCGGGCTGCCGAGTGACCTTCTTGGGGCCCGGTCCGCTGAAGATGGTCACAACGGTGGGTGCCAGCACCGCCGGTACGCGAGCACAGTGGCCGAAGAGCCCCAGGAGGTACCTCATGAGTACGCAGACCGATCGACTGCAGGTTCTCAACACGCCGGACGTCCTCGCGCTGAAGGGCCGCACGCTGGGCCCGTCCGGGTGGCTTCCCGTCACGCAGGACCGCGTCGATGCGTTCGCCCGGGCCGTCGACGACTGGCACTGGGCGCACAACGACGTCGAGCGGGCATCTCGCGGGCCGTTCGGAGGCACCATCGGCCACGCCCACTTGACGTTGGGCCTGGTCCCGCACCTCTTCGCCTCACTGCTCGAGTTCGCCGAGGGGGAGGACGCCATGTTCTACGGCTACAACCGGGTCCGGTTCCCCGTACCGGTCCCGGTCGGCTCCCGCGTCCGGATGACCGCCGACATCGTGGACGTGACCGACCTGGGCGGTGGCGAGCAGCTGACCGTGGACCTGCTCATCGAGATAGACGGGGCAGACCGCCCGGTCTGTGCAGCCCAGGCGCTGTTCCGGCACTACCGCGTCAAGGCACCCGATTAGATGCGCCCTCCTCAGACGTCGGCCTCGAGGAGTTCCTTGAGGTTCGCCAGGTTCGTCCGCACGGTGCGCGTCTGGGCCCGCTCGACAAGCGGGTCACCGAGCTTGCCGAAGATCCCGCCGAGCCCGGACTCCGCGTCTATCCGGTAGGTGAAGAGGGTGCCGCCATCCTCGGGCGACAGCGAGTACATGATCTCGAAGTCGAGCTTGCCCTCGATGCACTTGGTCCGGGACCGGTGCGGCGGCTCGAACTCCACGAGTTCGCTGACCCAATCGAAGTTGCGGCCCAACACGTTTGTGCTGCCCTTCCACTGGGTTCCCAAGCCGACCTCGCCGGAGGTGACCTGTTCGATGCGGGTGATCTGGCTCTCGAAGGCCGGGATGTTGTCGGTCTTGGTCAGGAACGCCCACACCTCCTCTGTGCTGCGCTCGATCGTGATGGACTCCTCGACAGTGGGCATGGTCCCTCCTCAGTCGATCACTCCGCAGGCTGGTCACCAGGAACGGTGCAGCGCGGGCGCCAGACGTCTCGCTCTAGGTCGACTTGTGCGACGCCAGCGGTGTCCGCCCTGGCCTTTGGGTTCTCCCTCTACGACGCTCGACCTCCACACCGGACCTGTCAAGACCACCCGTACAGGCGGTCGCCGGGCCGGCCGGCCCGGCGTACGGTCGAAACGAGAGGGAGGAGACCAGCCATGACCATTGCCCAAGGTGACGTGCGGCTGCTCGAAGACCCCGTCGCGCAGCAGCTCCTGGGGTCACGCCAACCGGCACACCTGGCCTACACCTGGACCGACGGGACACCCCGGGTCGTCCCCATCTGGTTCACCTGGACCGGGGACACGATCGTGTTCGGCACACCACCGAAGGCCCCCAAGCTCAAGGTGCTACAGGAACGCGGCGACGTCGCGGTCACCATCGACGACGCCGGAGCGTGGCCATACAAGGCGTTACTGGTGCGCGGGAACGCGACCGTTGAGCTCCTCGACGACATCGTCCCGGAGTACGCCCAGGCCGCCGAACGGTACTTCGGGCCCGAGCAAGGCGCGGCCTGGCTGGGTCAGCTGCGCGGGCAGCCGATGGCGCGGGTCGCGGTCACCCCGACCTGGGCGGCAGTCCTCGACTTCGAGACTCGGTTCCCCAGCGCCCTGTCTGCCTAACGGCTGCACCCCGGTCCGGCCTCAGGCTGTGGTGGCGGGCTCGGGCGGACCGAGCGCCGCCTCCAGGCCGGCGATCGTGTCATCGAGGTCGAGAGCCCACGAGTCGTGGGGACCAGTTGTCGCCAGCTGGTCCATGCGGCCGCTAGCCAGCCGAACTGCGTCCCTCAGCCCACGCGCCCTGATGCGGTCCTCGTCATCCGGCGCAGAGGACTCGAGCACGGTCAGCCGGTCCTCGGCAGCCCCGACGCGCGTTGCGCCCACACGCCATCCCCCGACCACCTGCTCCAGCGAACCGGTCTGCCGCAGCCCGGGTAGCAGGGTGCGCGCGAACCAGGCCATCTCGGCCTCCGCTTCCTTCAGCTCCGCCAGCCACGCATTCCGCTTCCTCGACCGCGATATCAGCCAGATCACCAGAACGCCGAGCGCTACGACTGCGAGCCCGATCACCCACCACACCCACGGCGGCGTGCCATCGTCGTTGTCGGTGTCGTCTTCCGTCGCGTCCCCTGGCTCCGGAGTCGGGGATGACTCGGGGACCTCTGACTGCTCAGGCGACTCGACCGGCGCATCGGTCGTGGTCTCCTCCTCGGGGGGCGGCTCGGGCGTGTCCGACGAGGCGTCGGGCGATGGCGCCAGCGATCGTGTGGGAGAAGGTAAGTCGAGTGACGCTGTCGGAGAGACCGAGGGCCGGTCACCACCTTCACCTTCACCTTCGCCGCCGCAGCCCACGAGCGCTGTCGTGACCAACACGCAGCAGGCAACCCAGCGAGCGACGTGGCAGGCCATTCCGGCGTATCCCCGCTACTCGTCGTCCGTCAGCGATTCCAACGCGACCACGGTCGCCAGCACGAGTGCCACGTCCTCGCCCTTCTCGATCTCGACGCCGTAGCTGTCACGGACCCGGAACCACTTCTTCGAGATGTGGGCCACGGTGTCTCCGTCGCGCTCGATCTCGTACTCGTGGTCGACGATGTTCCCGTGCGCCTTCATGTCTGCCCCGTCGTCGAGGTCGATCGCGAACCGTGCGCGGATGCCCACGAGGGCCTTGTGGACGGTGGCTACTGTGCGCCCGTCACGCTCGATCGCGATCTTGTCGCGCACGCTGAGCTTCCGTTCCTGGATCTTCGCCACCTCCTGACCGGCCGAGTCCTCGAGCACGAACGTGCTGCGGGCACGGAGCGCCTTTCCGTTCACACGGTAGGCGCGGTTTCCCTGGTCGTCCTCGATCCAGAAGTCGTCGCCGATTGACGCCAGCTTCTCCCTCATCTGGAAGCGCCGTACGTCGTCGTCGTTTCCCCGGTCGCGCAGTCTGCCCATGGTCGTACCTTCCGTGGCTTGCTGGTCACGGCAGCGTAGGTCTGATCACTTGCGGTCCGCACCCTCCAGAACGGACGAGGTCGCCTTGGATGAGAGCACACGCGCCTGGCGTGGCTGTTGTTGATGCTGCAGTGACACCGCACTGCACTGACATCTCTTGCGTCCCGGATCACGCACGGAGGATGATTCGGTCGCGAAGTTTCCCCGGTTTCATTGTGTGTGCACAAGCGCCCCTGGCCGGCGGTCCTCGGACTAGCCCGCCCCATGCAACTCAAGGAAGGGATTGCCATGACCGAGCAGCCCACGCAGAACTACCGGCCCGCAGGACGAGAGGACGAGCCCAGCGGTGTGGCAACCGGGTTCATCGTCTTCGCCGGGGTGATGATGATCGTGGCCGGCGGATTCCAGGCCCTCGCCGGCGTGGTCGCACTCTTCGAGGACGAGTTCTACGTCAACACCCCCAACTACCTTCTGGAGTTCGACGCCACGGCCTGGGGATGGATCCACCTGCTGCTCGGGCTGCTGGTGCTCTTCGCCGGCTTCGCCGTGCTGTCTGGCCAGACCTGGGGCAGGGTCGTCGGCGTGATCCTGGCGGTGCTCAGCGCACTGGCCAACTTCGCCTTCATCCCGTACTACCCGTTCTGGTCCATGACAATCATCGCGGTCGACATCTTCGTCATCTGGGCGCTGACTGCCCACGGACGCGACATCACCAGGTAACCAGCAGCCGTAGCCAACCGCCGTTCGGGCGGCGAGGCGCCGAGCGTCGATGCGCAATCCATCGCGTTCGTCAGACTCGCCGCCCGCGGCCCGCAGAGAGAAGCTCGGACCGTATCGCTGGCGCCGGTCGGCTACTTGTCCTCGGCGGAGGCTTCCTTGGCCGCGGCCTTGATGTCCGCGGCGGCCACGTCGTCGATGGCCCGGTTGACGACGGCGTCCGCCTTCGCCAGGGCCTCACGGATCTTCACTGCGCCGGGGTCAGACACCAACGCAATGATTCCCGAATGGCCTGGTGCGATGGCGTCCTCGAGGTCGTCGGCCAGCTCGCTGCGGTGGTGCAGCTGGCGCACCTTGCCGGTGGCGGCGCCGGCCGCGCCGAGGGCCGCTGCGCTGCCCAGGATGGAGGGCGGGAAGATGACGCCGAGGGCGATGCCACCAACGACACCCCACCTGAGCCCGGACCGCGTGCTGTGGTCGGTGGCCTTCTGGATGTCCAGCTTTCCGTCGGCATCTCGCTTGACCACGACGACACCCTCGATCTCGACGGTGCGGCCGTCCTCGACGGCCTTCAGGTCCTCGTAGGCGGCCCACGCTGATTCGGTGTCCGCGAAGTCTGCAACGACGAGCGCGTACGCCCCGTCGGTCACGCCGGCGACCACGTCGTCATCGGACGTGGCGGGGGTCGGGTTGTCTGACATTGTTGGCTCCTTCGTTGTTCCGCGAAGCCCGGTCGGGCCGGCATCTCGTGAGGATCGCACCCACCCGGAGGGCATCGGATCACCCGCTTCGGGCGACGTCCCGGCGGTGGCGGATCCGTAGCTACGTGCCGTCGTCACTGTGCTCCTGGAGTTCATGTACGGCGTCTCGGAGCATGTCGGGAGCGTCTTGGGGCAGCTGAGCGTGCATGAGGACGACGTCGCCACGTGCCAGGCCGCGCTCGATGACGGGGCGGACCTGGTCCAGGTCGGCATCACCCGACAGCACCAGCAGTGCCGAGCTCTCGGGATGCAGCTGCGCCTTCATCTCCTCCAGGAACATCTGGTCGATCCCTGTGCCGTGGAGTCGCTGGGCCAGGGCGGCTATCCCGTCACCGGCTGCGACCCCGGGAGCTGGGGCGAGGAAGATCAGGCCGACCAACCCACCGAGTACCGAGCCGCGGGTGGCTGCCGCCGACGTCTCGTGCCGCAGGTGCCCGATCCGCGGTAGATGGGACCCGGGCATCCACGAGACCGTGATGGCGTCATGGACCTCGAGCGCGTGTCGCTCCCTGAGGTTCCTCAGCCGGACCTCACCGGCTGCGGCGCCCAGCGCCGTGTCGTAGATCCAGACGGTGAGCGTCGGGGCCGTTGGGTCGACACGCGACTTCCGGTTCGACATGACAGTGGCGTCCCTTCTTGAGAGGGAGCGGCCGCGGGACTTCCCACAGGTGTCAGTGTTCGTCACCGAGCGAGTGGGGTCGTCACCCGATCCGTACGAACATCGGTCGCGTTCCCCCGGGAGTACCCCCACGGTTCATCCCCGAGCAGAAACTGCGCGCGACGCGGTCGCTCGCCCTCCCGCTGCCGCAGTACCCGTTCCGGACGGTCACAAACGGCGGGCCCCGTCAGGGAGTCCGGGGGTTCCTCCGCGGCCAGGCAGTTGCACCCTGACGCAGAGGCCACCAGCGGCCCGGGAGGCGAGGGTGAGGGTGCCGTCGTGTGCTTGGGTGATGCTCTTGACGATTGCCAGGCCGAGGCCGACACCTGCGTGGCCGTCGCGTATCCGTCCAGTGCCGCGCTGGAACGGCTCGACAATCGTGGAGACCAACTGTGGGGTGAGCTTCTCGCCGGTGTTCTCGACCGTGAGTTCCACAGTCTTGGGGTGCACGCTGGTAGTGACCCACACGGCGCCCTGCTCAGGCAGGTTGTGGACGATCGCGTTGTGCACGAGGTTCGTCGTCATCTGCTGCAGGAGCGCGTGTGAGCCGATGGTGGGGGTCAGGTCGCCGGAGGTCTCGATGGTGAGGCCGCGCTCTTCTGCGAGGGGGAGAAGCGTCTCGGTGGCCTCTTCCGCGATGAGGGACAGGTCGACGTGTTCTCGGGTGAAGGATCGCCGGTCGGCGCGGCTGAGCAGAAGCAAAGCTTCGGTGAGGTCGATCGCTCGGGTGTTGACGAAGTGGAGGCGTTCGACGAGCTCGCCGGCGTCGCGGTTCGGATCGTTGCGGGCCACGTCGAGAAGTGTCTGCGTGATCGCCAGTGGGGTGCGCAGTTCGTGCGAGGCGTTGGCAGCGAATCTCTGCTGTTCGGCGACGTGTGCTTCGAGCCGCGCGAGCATGGTGTCGAAGGCGTCGGCGAGTTCGCGGAACTCATCCCTGCGGCCTTCCAACTGGATCCGGTGGGAGAGCGACCCGTCCGCGGCCAGGCGTGTGGCATTGGTGATGCGAGTCAGGGGCGCGAGCATCCGGCCGGCGAGAAGCCACCCTCCCAGGAGACCGAATACCAGCAGGAAGGCCAGCGCCGCGGCTGCCTTCGGGGCGAAGGCGCGCAGGAGGTCGGAGCGGTTGGGTACGAACATCCCGGGGGTGTAGATCACGTCGGGTACGTAACGCAGCAGGAACACCCACACCACGGCGAGTAGCAAGGTACCTGCAAGCATGAGGAACCCCGCGTAGCTGAGGGCGAGTTTGAGGCGAACGCTCATACCGGGCGCCCTATCCACGGTCACCGCCTTCATGTCCGGTGCCGGGTGCTGTATCGATGCGGTACCCGACGCCGGCCACCGTGGCGATGATCCACGGTTCGCCGAGGCGTTTGCGCAGGGCGGAGACCGTGATGCGTACGGCGTTGGTGAACGGGTCGGCGTTCTCATCCCACGCCCGGTCCAGTAGTTCTTCGGCGCTGACCACACCGCCTTCGGCAGCGACGAGAACTTCGAGCACCGCGAACTGCTTCCGGGTCAGCGCGACGTAGCGGCCGTCGCGGTAGACCTCGCGGCGGAACGGATCCAGACGCAGACCTGCGATCTCCCGCACGGGTGGCCTGTGGTGGGCGCGCCTGCGGTCGAGCGCTCTGAGCCTGAGCACGAGTTCTCGGAGTTCGAACGGCTTCGTGAGGTAGTCGTCGGCGCCGAGCTCGAACCCGGAGGCCTTGTCGTCGAGCCGGTCGGCAGCGGTGAGCATCAGGATCGGCATACCGGTGCCGGCTGCGACGATGCGTTCGGCGATCTCGTCGCCGGAAGGGCCGGGGATGTCGCGGTCGAGGACGGCGATGTCGTAGCCGTTGATGCTCAGCAGTTCAAGAGCGGTGTCACCGTCACCGGCGATGTCAGCCGCGATCGCTTCCAGGCGTAGGCCGTCGCGGATGGCTTCCGCCATGTAGGGCTCGTCCTCGACGATCAACACACGCATCCTTCGATGCTACGAGCCGGGTCATTTCGTCGGCATATCGAAAACCCCATACGCGCTGGCAACACCGCGCTGCCTTCACTGAAGGCATGAACCACACCGCACCAGCACGAACAGCAGCCCGCCGCCGGGCTTCCAGGCTCGTTCTCGGCGGCCTGGCAGTCGTCATCGCGGCGATCGTCGGAACGCTCGGCTATCCGTCAGTGTCGTCGTCGGGTACCTCGTTCGTCGACGATCTTCGCGGCGACCACCTCGGTGCGCTTGGCGAGGATGACGGTGTCGTCCCCGACGGCGCGTCGGTCTTCGATGACGAGTATCCGGCCGTGGCCAACCTTGATCCAGCTCTCGTCGGTGCTCTCCGCCAGGCCGCAACGGATGCTGCGGGCGACGGGGTCGAGTTCTTCGTCAACAGCGGTTGGCGTTCCCCGGAGTACCAGGAACAACTACTCGATGAGGCGGTCTCGGAGTACGGCTCGAGAGAGGAAGCTGCCCGATGGGTCGCCACCCCCCACACGTCTGCTCACGTGTCGGGGGACGGGGTCGACATCGGCCACTCCGACGCCGCGGCGTGGCTGTCCGAGCATGGCGCCGAGTACGGGCTGTGCCAGATCTACAGCAACGAGCCCTGGCACTACGAGCTGCGCCCCGAAGCCGTCGATCACGGTTGCGCCCCCACGTATGCCGACCCTACGCACGATCCGAGGATGCAGCAGTGACCAGCACGCTCGGCGTCCCGGCCGCTCGCCCGCGCCGGTCGGTCTGGGGGCTAGCAGGGCCCTCGGTGGACCGCTGGCAGCGATGTCCGGCGACCCCCGGGGCGCGCATCGTGGAGCATGGCACATAAGGCGATCGACCACACCCGGCTGAGGGCGCTGCCCACATGGTCACCGTGGCAGTCGCCGCGCTGGCAATGTCAGGGCTGTCGGAGAGTGTTCACCGACCCGGCGCAAGCCGCCGCGCACACTGACACCCGCAGCCACACCCTCGAGGCATGACGCGACGTCCTGTTCGAGGATCGTCGTCATGGACACATTCGCCCGTGAAAGGGTTGCTGTCATGGCGGGTGGAGCGAGTCCGGGCAGCGGGGCTGTGCTCGAGACGGGTCGCCTGCTGCTCAGACCTTGGCGGGTGGCCGAGGCTGTCGTCCAGCGTGAGCTGTGGACCGAACGTGATCCTCGAGTGCCGCCGCACCGCCGAATCGACGCGGATGGACACCCCACGGTCGCAGACCTCGAGGAGTCGATCCGCACCACCCAGCCATCGTCGATCGGGTTGCTGGCGGTCGAGCGGAAGGCCGCTGGTGACGTCATCGGCTACTGCGGGCTGATCGATAGCGGACGAGGGTCGGAAGGGGAACCGGAACTGGCGTTCGAGCTGCTACGCCGGGTCTGGGGTCAGGGATATGCGACCGAGGCGTCGTTGGCGGTTCTGGACTGGGCGAGATCGTCCGGTTTCGAACGTCTGTGGGCCACGGTCTGGGAGTGGAACACCGCTTCTCGCCGGGTGCTGGCGAAGGTCGGGTTCACTGAGACCGAGCGGAAGGAAGTGGACGGGGTCTACGGGACCACCCTGTTCACCACGAGACGGCTTGACACACCCGAGATGGACTGGGGTGCCCTCGGACCACAGTGACGGTGCATTCCCGGCCATAGACGGTTAATGCCGAGCGGACGCGAACGAAGCTGCGCCGACACGCGTCGATGGGTTTGATGCACACCTGTGAGTGTGGTGGTCTTTGTGGTTCTGCCCAAGGCGAGCCGCCGGGACCATGACGGTCTTGATGGAACGCCCACCCACGATAGGTACGGACTCGGGTTGAAGGCCATCCTGCTGAGCGGCACGTGCGCGCTCATGGCGTCGTTGTTCATTACTCGCTGGGCGATCGCGCAGTTCGCCTCCTGGGGCCTTGGGCAGTTGATCCGCGAAGACGGCCCCAGGACGCACCACGTGAAGAGGGGCACCCCCACGATGGGCGGTTCCGTCATCGTGGTCTCGGTGGTGATCGGCTATGCCTCCGCCAAGCTGGTGACGTGGGACCTGCCTTCGCGGTCCGCGCTCCTGGTGCTCTTTCTCCTGGTGGGCATGGCCGGGGTGGGGTTCCTCGACGACTTCATCAAGGTCAGGAGGCAGCGCAGCCTCGGTCTCCGGAGCAAGGCCAAGCTGTTGGGTCAGACCGTTGTCAGCCTCACGTTCGGAATCCTGGCGCTTCATCCTGCCCTGGGAGACGGGGCTGCCGTTGTCTCTCACCGACTGTCCCTCGTGCGCGACTTCGGCCCGGCGTTGCCCTGGGTGATCGTCATGGCGCTCATCTGGCTCATGGTGAACGGGACCAGCAACGCCACGAATCTCATCGACGGACTCGACGGGCTGCTCACAGGCAGTGCAACGATGGTCTTCGGCGCGTACACCATCATCGGCATCTGGCAGAACAATCACTCGTGCGGATCCGCCACCGAGGCGAACGGCCTGTGCTACCAGGTGGCCTCCGCGCTGGACCTGGCTACTGTCGCAGCCGCCCTCACCGGCGCCTGCTTCGGGTTCCTGTGGTGGAACGCATCTCCGGCCAAGATCATCCTGGGGGACACAGGCTCTCTCGCCCTGGGGGCAGCCATGGCCGGGTTCGCGCTGCTGACACGGACCGAGCTGCTGTTGATCGTGCTCGGAGGCTTGTACGTCGCCGTCACCGGGTCGGTGATGCTCCAGGTGTCGTGGTTCAAGCTGACCAGGCGCACCACCGGGGTGGGCAAGAGGATCTTCCGGATGGCGCCGCTCCAGCATCACTTCGAGCTGCTCGGTTGGGAGCAGGTGACGGTGGTGATCCGCTTCTGGATCATCGCGGGAATCTGTGCCGCGGCTGCGCTCGGGATCTTCTACAGCGACTGGGTGGGGAGCCCACGGTGAGATGAGCAGACTTCTCGTCCCTGAGTGCCGGAGCGAGTAGCGTCGCCTTCACCCGCCGAAGGAGCCGCTCATGGCTAAGCGTCGCGTCTCTCCCCCTGCCCTTCACGCCGAGGTCGCGAAACGTCGCCGGGTCAAGCCTTCGTCCCCCGCTACGGCAGCGAGGGTCCCCCTTCTCGACGTACCACTGAAGGGTCTGACCGAGGTGTCGATGTCCATGGAGGGCGGACGCCTGAGGGTCGTCGGAGACGTGGGTGTTCGCGGCCTCGGCCGCCGCCGAGCCGACGGTTTGATCCCGGCTACCCGGTTGACTGAGCGGGATGTGGTCGAGGTCGGTGAGAAGGAGCTGGAGGGGGCGGTGCCGGCCGGGGTCCCGACCTCGTTCGTCCCGAGCAAGGCTCGGCCGACGCACCGGCTACCCGATGGAAAGGGCACGGATGTCGACCGCGGTGGCACGATCTTCGATACTGACGATAGGTACCTCTTCGACGACACCTCGTTCCCGTGGCGGACCACCGGCAAGGTGCGCACCGAGGGCCAGTGGGGCTCAGGAACGACCATCGGTCCTCGGCTGGTGCTGACTGCCAGCCACGTCATCAACTGGACCGGAGGCGACGAGGGCGGCGTCTCGTGGGTGACCTTTACCCCCGGCTACTTCGACGGCAGCGGACCGTGGGGCGAGATCGCCGCGACGCACGTCATCTACTGGATCCAAGCCCCGGGCACACTTTCGGACGAGCAGACCGCTTTCGACTACGTCGTCCTGGTCATGAGCGATCGGATCGGCGACGTGGTCGGCTACCCCGGCTACCGCACGTACGACGAACGCTGGAACGGCGATCCGTACTGGCAGTACATCGGCTATCCCGGAGAGTTGGCCAGCGGTGAACGGCCGGCTTTCCAAGGTGACGGTGTGGTCTCGTCGGTGGGCGACCACAGCACGAGCGGACAGACCGGCTACGTCATGGGGCACTTCAACGAGTTCACCCCGGGACAATCGGGCGGCATCACGTGGGGCTGGTGGGGCGACGAGCCGTGGCCGCGCGTCGTCGGGGTCGGCAGCACGATCGGCAGCACGGCCGTCCAGACACCTAGCGGCACGACGACAGGTGACAACGAGTACGGCGGTGGGCCGGCGTTGAGCGCCCTCATCGGATGGGCTCGCGCAAACTTCGCCTGACGCGGCCCTGAGCGGGACGTGGAATATCGATGGCGACCTCGGCTGCTCTGTTGCGAGGATGCGCCCGTTGTGCAATCACTCCTGCAATCCGATCGCCTCCGCCTCAACGGTGGAAGCAGAGCGGCGACCCTATGAAGAATTATCCCCTGCTCGGTATGCGCGTCACCACGCCGACGCTCGAGTTGCGCGGCGCCACGGACGAGCTGTTGGATCAGCTCGCGGAGGTCGTGCGCGCGGGCAAGACCCACGCCAACCCCGCACCGTACGACGACCCGATGTCGTTCTACGAGCCCGATCCTGACCTGCGGGTTGCCAAGTGGCTCCGGGCGATCTGGCGGCGACGCGGCAACGTCGAGCCTGATGCCTGGCGGCTCTACTTCGTGGTCATGGTCAACGGCCGGCCCGTCGGGGAGCAGACGCTGACCGGAGTGAACTTCTCCACCCTCCGAACCGTCGCCACCTTCTCGTGGCTGTCTGCCGATGACCGCGGACGTGGGCTCGGGCACGAGATGCGGGCTGCGATCCTGCACCTGGCGTTCGACGGCCTCGGTGCGAAGGAGGCAGCCAGCGACGCGTTCGTGGACAACCACGGCTCCAACGCGATCTCGCGAGGCCTCGGATACGAGCCCAACGGGTCCGACTGGGCGACGCGGCAAGGCGAGCCAGCCCTGCTCAACCGGTGGCGACTCACGAGAGACAACTGGGAACGGCGACGCAGAAACGACATCCAGCTCCACAACATCGAGGCCTGTCACGTCCTCCTGCCGTTGTCCTGACTCGATCAAGCGACGTGGCGTGCCTCCAAGAGCGTCTGCGCTAGAGGTGACGCTGGGGCAGGGATCAACGGTCAGCCTCTGCCGAGGGAGTCGAGGGTCGCCATGTCCTCGTCGGACAGGCTGAGCCCACCGACGTCGGCATTGGATCGGATGCGGTCGGCGTGGACCGACTTCGGGATGACGATCACGTCGTGCTGCAGGTGCCAGCGAATGATCACCTGGGCCGGCGTACTCCCGGTCCGCTCCGCGATCTGCAGGATCGCCGGATGCTCGAGCGTGCCACCCCGAAGTGCGCTGTAGCCCTCGAGCGCGATGTCGCGAGCACGGTGCTCGGCCAGCGTTTCGGCGTCGAAGAGCAGCGGGCTCCACTCGATCTGGTTGACCGCGGGCGCCGCGCCGGTCGCCTTGGTGACGTCGTCGATGAGCGACACGTCGAAGTTGCTCACACCGATCTCCCGGGCAAGACCCGCCTCGCGGGCTTCGACGAACGCGCGCCACATGTCCGCGTTGGCCGAACCCTCTCCAGGCCAGTGGATGAGCCAGAGGTCGACGTGGTCGGTCTGCAGCAGCTCGAGACTCTCTCGAAGAATGTCGAGCTCCCGGCCGGCTCGGTTGGGCGGGCACTTGGTCGTGAGGAAGACCTCGTCGCGCGGCACCCCGCTGTCGGCCAGCGCGCGGCCGACCTCGCCCTCGTTGCCGTAGACAGTTGCTGTGTCGAGGTGACGGTAGCCGGCCTCGAGCGCGGCCGAGGTCGCGCGCACTGCGTCTTGGCCCTTGATCTGCCAGGTGCCGAACCCGAGGAGCGGAATCCGGGCACCCTCGGTGAGCGTGGCGGTGTGGTCGGGAAGCCGGGGAGCGTTGTCGGTCATGTCGCGATGCTAATCACCACCATCCAAGAGCCTCTCGGCAGTCGTCTCTTCGACATTGCGATGAGTCCCCACCCGGGGCCCGTGGTCATGCCGACGGGAGGTTGCTCAGGATCAGCGCAGCGTCGTTGTTCTCGGGGTCGAGGTCGAGAGCGCGTCGCAGGAGGCCCTTCGCCAGGTCGAGCTCCCCGTCTACTTGATGGGCCCAGCCGGTCATCGTCCAGGCAGCGGAGGAGTTCGGACGCAACGCGGTCCACAGGCGCAGGACCGGCCAGACCAGGCTCGTGCGGTGCAGCTCGATCGCTCCCCACACGGCGTTCTCGAACTCCTCGTCGTTGAGGTCGTACTCGGCCGGCTCGGCCGCGGCCAGTTGGTGGAAGGCCGCCGCTGCGGCGTCCGGACCCGACCTTGCCAACGTCTCGGCGACGGGTACGACGACCGGAGGCAGCAACGCGCGCATGGCGGCCACCCCATCGCCGAGATCCTCAGGCGTCATACCGGAGATCGTCGACGGAGCGGGCTCGGCAAGGGCGACGTCGAGCGCTGCCGCGACGATGCCCCAGGTGGGCACGGTGTTGGAGTTGGCCAGGACGACGACGCCGGTCCGCCGCTCGGGCACCAGCACGAGCCCCGAACCGAACCCAGGGTCCGCACCGCTGTGGCTGAGCGTTCGGTGCCCGCGATAACTGCCCACTGCCCAGCCGAGCCCCATCGCCTCGTCCCACGGGGGGTCACCCACCGGCACCATCGGCTGCCACAACAGGTCGAGCAGTCCGGGATCGAGCCGCGCCCACTGCTCGTCGGAACCCCCAGCGGTCACCTCGGCAGGTTCGAAGTGGGCGACTATCCAGCGACACATCTCGACCAGGTTGGAATGCAGGCTCGAGCTGGGAGCGTGGCGCCTGGTGTAGGGATAGACGCCCTCGGGGACCGACAGCGGCACACCTACGTGGGGTGACGCAGCCAGGTGCGCGGGCACCTCGCTGCGGAGGAAGGTGCTGTCCCGCATCCCGAGCGGGGCCAGGACCTGCTGTCGGATGGCATCCTCGAAAGTCGTGCCGGTCACCCTGGACAGCAGCAGCCCGAGCAGCTCGAACCCGGCATTGGAGTAGGAGAACGCCGAGCCGGGCTCTGTTTTCAGCCGCCAGCCCGACAGGCTGCGAGCGAACTCGCCGAGCGCGTCGTCGCCCAGCTGCGGGTCGTGCCAGCCGTACTCCGAGACGTCCGGGAGACCACTCGAATGGCTCAAGAGACCTCGGGCCGTCACCTCCCCTGCCCGACCGTCGGCCAGCGTGAACTCGGGCACCCATGCGCTGATCGGAGCATCCAGGTCGAGCATCGGCTCGTCGGCATCACGAGCGATCGCCCGGGACACGATCGCGGTTGCGACGAACGGCTTCGACACCGATGCCAGGTGGAACATCGTCTCGGGGGTGACCGACGCACCGGTGCCGACGTCACGAACGCCGAAGCCACGCGAGACGACCTCTTCCTCGCGCACCACCGCAACGGCCAGGCCCGCCACGTCGTGCGAAGCGAACAAGGTCTCGACCAGAGGCCACAGGCATTCCTCCACGCTCGCCCGAAGGGCTACCGGACCCGCATCCACGTCGCGACCCTACGCCGAACCCGCGTCGCTCCTCTGCGGCGGTGCCGTTGGCGCGACGGCTGCCCTACCATCGCTGAGTGCTTCGCTTCTCGATAGCAGTCCTCACCGCTCTGGCCGCGGTCGGCGCTGCGCCGACGTGGTCGCCGGCGGCTTCGCGGTACGGCGAGCCGCAGAGTGGTGTCGCCGAGTCCGAGCTGCAGATGGTGGGTGACGGGTCGAGGGCCAGCTGCACTTCCGCCGCGGTGGTGCGAGCCGTCCGCCGCGGTGGCGTGATCCGGTTCGCCTGCGGCCCACGACCGGTGACCATCCAGATGCGGCAGACCGCGAAGGTGATCAACACCTCCCGTCGCGTGGTGGTCGACGGTGGCGGACGGGTGACCCTGAGCGGGATGGGCAAGCGCCGGATCCTCTACCAGAACACGTGCGACCCGAACCAGATCTGGACCACGTCTCACTGCAACGACCAGGCCCACCCGCGACTCATCATCCGCAACCTGACATTCGCTCGTGGCAACGCCACCGGCCAGCGGTACGACGGCGGCGGTGGTGGCGCGGTCTTCGCCCGCGGCGGGCGGCTGAAGATCGTCAACTCGACCTTCGTCGGCAACCGCTGCGACCGGCGCGGGCCCGATCTGGGCGGGGCGGCGGTCCGCGTGCTCGACCAGTACCGCGACCGAGCCGTGTCCGTCGTCGGCAGCACCTTCACGAACGGACGGTGCAGCAACGGCGGCGCGATCAGCAGCATCGGCGTGTCCTGGCGCGTCCAGAACAGCACCTTCGTCGGCAACCGCGCAGTCGGGCGCGGTGCCAACCCCGCCCGTCCCGGCACCCGAGGCGGTGGCAGTGGCGGCGCGATCTATCTGGACGGCAACAAGTTCACGCTGTCACTCATCCGGACGACCATGCGCAACAACCTGGCCAACGAGGGCGGCGGCGCGGTCTTCTTCGTGAGCAACGACCGGACTGGCACGATGCGGATCCGCCGCTCACGGCTCGTGCACAATCCGAGTCGGGGCTTCGAGACCCGAGGCCTGCCCGGGATCTTCTTCCTCGGTGCGCGCCGCCCGACCATCGTTGACTCCGTGCTGCGCTGAGAGAGTTCCACGTTCGACCCCGTCTGGGCCGCGCGCATCACCATCCCCGTCCTGCTGATGGTCGGCGCGGGCAGATGCCCGCGCACATCAAGGCCGATCCCGAAGGCGTCGCGGCGGCCCTCATCTCCTTCCTCGAAGAGTCCGAGTGAGTGCTCCCAGAGCGCTGCGCGGAACGTCAGTCCGTGGGCTTTGCGTAGCCGGCCACGCCGGTGTCGAGGAGGATGCAGGGCTCATCGCCGTCGACCCAGGCGTCGTGGCCAGGGTCGATGCGTACGACATCTCCCGACGAGATGGTGGTCTCGGTGCCGTCGTTCATGCGGATGGTCATGCTTCCGGACAGGCACAGACCGGTGTGGAGCACCTGACAGGTGTCGGTGCCTGCGATCGGTTTCACGTCGTTGGACCAGCGCCAGCCCGGCTCGAACGTTCCCTTGCCGAGGGTGAAGTCACCCAACGTGACGACGTCCATGTGGCCGTGGGCCTGGAACGGCCTGGTCTCGTGAGGGTTCTCGATGCTCTGCGACTCCACGGCGGACATGGCTGGTACCTCCTGATCGGGTATGACCCTTGCTGGGTCAGTTCCAAGGTAGAACCGCGAGGCCGTCCCGACCCTTACGGATCAGTGACGCAGCTCGGTTGTCTAGGCGACCGGCCGCCCGCGCCGACGCGGGCTGCTCCTCGCGGCCCGACGTACCCGGCCCAGGATCATCGCAGCGGTCGCGAGCAAGACCAGAGCCGCGATCAGGGCCCAGCCGGCCCAGTACGACCGGTCCAGCAGGGTCGGGTTGTCGACGCGTGCCCCGAACCGGCCGAGCACCGGGATGGCCAGCAGGGTCACCGACCCAAGCACCACGAGAGCTGCGGCAGCGGGCGCCCGCCAGGCATCCGGAAGTACCCGGGAGGTCACGACCACCAGCACGATCACGAGCGGCGCCAGGACCAGGTCGTGCAGCACCACGCCCGACACGAGCCAGGTGGCGACGTCGACTAGGTCGCCGAACCCGTTGTCGAGCAGCAGCAGCCAGCCGTACACCGCTGTGGCCACGCCGGCGAGCCCGAGCAGTACCCGGGTCACGAGAACACCTCGAGCCGGCTGACCCACTTGGTCTGCAACACCCCCGGTCGGTTGGGCGCGATGATCCGGCACGGGAAGCCGTGATCGATCGCAAGGGGCTCTCCGCCCAACTGCAGGGCGAGGAGGGATCGCGGGTCTGACGCGAAGTTCGCGGGCAGTGTCGTCACGCGGTACGGGCCGCTCGGCTGGAGGGACGTCACCTCGACGTCGCTGTCGCCCGGCGCCTCGACGAGCGCGAGCAGGTCGCGGACCCTGATTCCCCTCCACGACCCGCTCGCACTCCACCCC
Organism: uncultured Actinomycetota bacterium; assembly: GCA_963788445.1. Lineage (GTDB taxonomy): Bacteria > Actinomycetota > Actinomycetes > Propionibacteriales > Nocardioidaceae > Nocardioides. The sequence goes on along the minus strand of CAWBGN010000010.1, from coordinate 426,509 downwards.
TCGACACACGCGATCGGAAGCTCCTCGGTGACCTGCTCCATGCCGGCCAGCTCGTCGCGCGACAGGCTGACCTCCCGGCCGCCGTACGCGATCGTGAGCCGGTACGTCGGGTCCAGGGCCGTGTCGGTCACACGGGCGGCGAGCGCCGACTTGTTGATCGGGACGCCCTGCGGGCCCTCGCCGGAGCGGACCGCCAGTACCGACACGTCCCGGAGCCAACCGACGGTGTTTCCGGCCGTGGCCAGGACGGCGACTCCGGCCGCAGTCCACGTGGCGAGCAACAACCCGCGTCGGGACAGACCCCGCGTCGACGCAACGACGGAAGGACGATCGAGGCCACCGTCCTCGACGTCGGCGCCCAGCGCCTGCCTGATCACCGGCAGCTTGACCGCGACGTGGACCACGAGAGCGCCGATCGCCACCCAGGCCACGGCGTAGTGGGTGCTGCGGAACGAGAACGACCAGGGGTACCACTGCGATGCGTTCGCCAGCCCGGTCGCGAGCTGGAAGATCGCGGCAGCCACCAGCATCCCGATGGACAGCCGTTCGGCACCGTGGACGGCCAGTCGGCGCACGGACCCGACCGGGGGACGGGTGAACAGCTTCGGGTAGACCGACCACAGCTTGACCAGGAGCAGTGGGATTGCCGCGGTGCCGGTGACGACGTGCAGGCCCTGGGTGAGGCGGTAGCCCCATGCAGGCGACGTCGGCACGGGGACGGGCGGCTGGGCGAGCTGGCTCCAGTGGCTGACCAGCCCGGTCACGAAGCAGATCCCGAAGCAGATGCCGAGCCACACCCCGACCCTGGCGGTCACGGCCGCGCTCCGCAGCCGGGAGCCGAAGTCCGACTCGTCGGGCGCTCGAAGCCGAGTCATCGCCGCTCCAGCACCGCGAAACAGCGGCCGGCGACCTCGTGGCCGTGGCAGACCGGCAGGCCGACCGTGGCCGCGATCGGTCCGATCGCGTCGGCCGCGACGACCGTCCACCGGAACGGTCGCGTGGTGCCGACCGGGGTGCGGATTGCGAGTGTGCGGGTGCGGATCCCGAACCCGGGTGGCGCGAGGTCGACGACCACCCGGCCGCCGGGTGCGACCAGCTCCACGGCGCGAGCCAGCAGTGCGGGCGGGTTCCCGCCGATGCCGATGTTGCCGTCCGCCAGCAGCACCGTGTCCCAACGACCCTCGCCCGGCAGGGGAGCGAAGACGTCGCGGTGAAGGGCCGCGACGCCCCGCTCCCGGGCCTGCCGGACCGCCTCCTCGACGACGTCGATGGCGAGGACGCTGTGGCCCTGCCCCATCAGGTGGGCGCTCATCCGTCCCGGCCCACAGCCGACGTCCAGCGTGTGCCCGACGCAGCATGCGAGCAGGGCCCGGTCGGTGACGTCCGCCTGCCGTCGCCACTGGTCCACGGGCAACGGCACAGACACCCCGTCGAGCCCGATCACGTGGCAGTCGTGGCCGCGGAGCGCCTCGGTGAAGACCCGGGCGAACGGCAGCTCCGACGTGGCGGCGGCGGTCATGCCGACACCTGTCCCCATCGCGCCCAGGCAGCGGCGAAGCGACGGTGCGGCGCCTCGGCGGCAACCGCCCGGGCGTCCTCGACGGTGTCGACGTCGCGCAGGCCTGGTGCCTCGCCAACCTCCAGTCCACGATCGAGCAGCGCGGCTCGTGTTCTGTCGGCGGTGTCTGCCGTCGACGTGGGTACGCCGGCCAGCGCCGCCGCATCCCGCGGTTCGCGCAGCGCGAGTGCCCACCATCCGCCGTCGGGCGCCGTACCCAGCACGGCGTCGTGGTCGTCCAGTCCGGCCACGACCTCACGCAGCAGGTCCCCCGTCACCTGCGGGGTGTCCATCCCGATCTGCATCGTCGCCCCTCCGGTACGCCGACCCACCTCGGCGTGTGCCGCGGCCAGCCGCATGGCGAACCCGTGCCCGACCTGCTCGAAGACCGACCAGCCGCGCAGTTGCCCGGCGATCTCCGGGCCCCGCGCCGCATCAGCCAGTGCTCCGGTGATCGCCATGTGGCGGCGGCCGGGTGCGAACGCGCGCTCGCAGGCCTCGAGTGTGTCGAGCAGGGCGGCTGCGGCGAGGTCGGCGGCGGCCGCCATCCCGATCTCGGCTCCGAGTCTGGTCTTCGCAAGTCCGGGCACGGGTGCCTTGGCGACGACCAGACACTGGACCCGGCTCACGCGAGCACCCGCCAGAAGTCGTGTGCCGTCCGGATCGTGCCCAGGACGCTCCCGGACACCTTGGAGTGGGTCCCTGCGGCCCGGGGGTGGTAGGTGACATCACGCTCGGCGATCCGCCAGCCGGCCCGGGTGGCCTTCTGCATCAGCTCAACGGGATACCCGAACCTCCGGTCCTCGACGCCCAGGGCCAGCAGGTCGGACCGGCGGCAGACCCGGATGGGTGCGATGTCGTTGGCGGGGAACCCCCGCCAGCGGAGAAGCTCGACGACCAGACGGTTGCCCAGGCGCGCGTGCCACGGCCACACCCCACGAGCGGCTGGACGGCGCCGTCCTACGGCGAGATCGGCGCGACCGGACCGGACGTCGGCCAGCATCGGCACCAGGGCGCGCGGGTCGAAGGAACCGTCGCCGTCCATGAACGCGACGTACTCCCGGGTGGCTGCGACCAGCCCGGCATGCACGGCGGCGCCGTACCCTGGGACTGGCTCGTCGACCACTCGCGTGCCGAGCCCGCGCGCCACCTCGCCGGTCCCGTCGCTCGACCCGTTGTCCACGACCGTGACGGCGAACGCGTCCGGCACCGCAGGGAGGAGGCCGCGCAGGGCCGCTGCCTCGTCCCGGCACGGGAGGATCAGGTCGCACACGGGTTCCATGTCTCAACGATCGGATCCCCGGCTTCTCCCCGGGGCCGCGAACTCTTACGAACCCGTGACGTCATGGCCGGAGCCGTCCGCAGAGCGGTCGACCAGACCTAGGCTCGCGACCATGGCGACGACGCTGCAGACCCGCCATCCCGCGGTGGTGCGGGCCGCGCCGTGGGCCGGTCTCGGCGTTGCCGTCCTGCTCGTAGCAGCAGCCTTCGTCGTCCCGGTCGCCACCGGCTGGCAGGTGCACGCCCGCCAGAACCCGCACCTCTCGGTGCCGCCTCTGCACGGCAAGTGGGACCCGCGACTGATCGGACCGGGCACCGTCCCTGCCCTCGTCCTGGCCGTGCTCGGGTGGAGGTACGCCGCCGACCTGTCCGCCCGGCTGCCCTGGCGACGCCTGCTGGTGGTCGCGTACGTCGTGGGGCTGGCCTGGCTGCTCGCGCTCGCTTTCATGGACGGCACCCACGGCATCTCGCGGGTGCTCGGCAACGACGACGAGTACCTCCGGACCGCGCGCGCCGTGTCCGACGTGCACGCCCTGCTCACGGGATTCGTGGACCGCATCCCTTCCTCCCACGCGGACAACTGGGCCACGCACGTGGCCGGCCATCCGCCGGGTGCGTTGCTGTTCTTCGTGGGACTGGTGCGGGTCGGGCTCGGCGGCGACTTCGCCGCCGGGATGGTGGTGACCGTGCTGGCAGCGAGCACCGCACCCGCGGTGCTGACGGCCGTACGTGCACTGCGCGCCGAAGCCGCGGCCCGGCGAGCGGCGCCCTTCCTCGTCCTCGGTCCGGCCGCCCTGTTCATGGCGGTCTCGGCGGACGCGGTGTTCACCGTGGTGGCGGCGTGGGGGCTGGCCGCACTGGCCCTGGCCGCCACCGCCGACCGCAGAGGCCGAGCCACCGGCTGGGCGGTGCTGGCCGGTCTGCTCCTGGGCAGCTGTCTGCTGCTCTCCTACGGACTCCCGCTGCTGGCACTCCTGGCCCTCGCGGTCCTGGCCGCCGCACGCACCTGGCGCCCGCTCCCGGTGGTCGCGTTCAGCGCGGCCCTGGTCGTGATCGCCTTCGCCGTCGCCGGCTTCTCCTGGTGGGACGCCTACCCGGTGCTGAAGGACCGCTACTGGCACGGCCTCGCCGCCCACCGCCCGGCGACGTACTGGATGTGGGCGAACCTCGCCGCCCTCGTCTTGAGCGCGGGCCCGCTGCTCGGTGCCGGGCTCGCGTCCCTGGCCACCGCCAAGCGTCGAGCCGACCGGGTCGTCGTCCTGCTGGTGACGGCCGCGGCGGCGTCCGTCGTCGTGGCCGACCTCTCCCGCATGAGCAAGGCCGAGGTCGAGCGGATCTGGCTGCCCTTCGTGCCCTGGCTGCTGCTCTCCACGGCCCTCCTGCCGGAGGCGTGGCGTCGATGGGGGCTGGCACTCCAGCTGGCCACGGCACTGATCGTGGAGACGCTGCTCTACACGACGTGGTAGCTCAACGCAGCGGTGCGTGCGCGAAAGCGACCAGGCCGTCCGAAGGCGCCACCTCGGCCACGAAGCCGAGCTCCGCCCGGGCCCGCTCCGCGGAGGCGACGACGTGCCGCACATCCCCGAGCCGGAACCCACCGGTGACCTCGGGGGACAGGTCCGACCCGGTGCCGTCGGCAACCAACTCGGCAACAGCCCGGATCGAGATCGGCTCCCCGGACGCCACGTTGTAGGTGCGGTATCCGCGATCGACGGCCTGCACGGCCGCGAGGTTGGCCGCGGCGACGTCGGAGACGTGCACGAAGTCGCGCATCTGACCGCCGTCCTCGTAGACCGTCGGCCGCTCGCCGCGCTCGAGGGAGGACCGGAACATCGCCGCCACACCGGAGTACGGCGTGTCCCGAGGCATCCCGGGCCCGTAGACGTTGTGGTAGCGGAGCGCCACCGCGGCCGCGTCGGCCTGCCGCACCCAGGCTGAGGTGTAGTGCTCCTGCGCCACCTTGCTGGCGGCGTACCCGCTGCGCGGGTCGAGCCGGGCCTGCTCGTCGACCAGCGCCCAGGCGAGGGAGGCCGAGCAGACGCCGCAGTGGTTGTCGAAGTCGCCGACCTCGAGCGCCGCCACGGTGCGCGAGGGAGGGACCTGGTCGCCGTGGTCCGGGCAGCTGTAGCGGCCCTCGCCGTACACCACCATCGAGGAGGCGAGCACCAACCGGCGCAGCCCGGCGTCGTACATGGCCGACAGCAGCGTGGCCGTGCCGAGGTCGTTGTGGGCGGCGTACAGCGGAAGGTCCCCGACCCTGACTCCGGCACCGACGACGGCGGCCTGGTGGTTCACGACGTCGACCCCGTGCAGCAGGTGCCGCCAGGCGTCGGCGTCGCGGACGTCGAGCCGGTGCGTGCCCGGCGGTGGGTCGATGATGCCGTGAGCGAGCGGCAGCATGATGTCGACCCGGACGACCTCGTGACCGGCCGCCTCCAGGGCGCTGCAGACCGCGCCGCCGATGAAGCCGGCGGATCCGGTGACCAGGACCCTCATGCGGGCAGCCGGATCTGGAAGCGGCAGCCGGGGGCGACGTTCACGACCTTGACCATCCCGTCGTGCGCTTCGACGATCCCTTTGACGATGGCCAGACCGAGGCCGGCGCCCGTGCCATGTGCCTGGTTCACCTCGGGCGTGCGGGCGTGGCCTCCCCGCCAGGCGACGTCGAAGACACGCGGCAGGTCGTCCTCGGGGATGCCTCCGCATCCGTCGGAGACCGACAGCTCGACGCCCCCGTCGACCACTGCGGCCGGTGATCGAGACGACGCCGTCGGCAGGTGTGTGCCGGATCGCGTTCATGACCAGGTTCGCCACCACGCGCGAGAGACCCGCGGGGTCGGCACGCACCATCACCCCCTGATCGACCGACCCACCGAGCTGGACCCGCGCGGCGCGGGCCACCGGGTCGGCGCCGGTGATGGCCTCCGAGACGAGGTCCTCGAGGGCGACACTCTCCAGCGACAGCTGGAGGACGCCGGCGTGGATGCGGGACAGCTCGAAGAGGTCGTCGACCATGCGCACCATCCGGTCGACCTCGGACCGCATCTGCTGGTAGTACCGCGCGGGATCGTCGGCGAGTCCATCCTCGAGGGACTCGGTCATCGCCCGGAGGCCGGCCAGCGGGCTGCGCAGGTCGTGCGAGACCCAGGCGACCAGCTGTCGGCGTGACTCCTCGATCCGCTGCTCGCGCTCGCGGGACTCGCGCAGGCGTTCGCTGGTCCTCGCGAGCTCGGCCGAGAGCTCGTTGAGCTCCGCGGGGCCGCCGCCGGGTTCGACGTACTCGCCGCTCTCGCCGAACCGGCGGGCACTCTCCTGAAGAGCCTGAGACCAGCGCACGACGGCGGCACCGACGACGAGTGCGAACACGACGGCGACGACGCCGGCGACGAGGCAGACCAGGAGGACAACGCCGAAGTCGTGGTCGGAGAGGAACATCGCCCGCGCCGTGCCGATGACTCCTGCCACGACCGCGACGACGGCGACCATCGCGACCAGGGTGATCGCCCAGCGGAACGACCAGCGCCGGGTGCGGTAGCCGACCAGGAGTCCGAGCACTCCGGCGGCTGCCGCCCAGCCCGCGGCGATGAGGACGATGTCGACCTGGTCACGCGTCACCGGACGCCTCCCATCGGTAGCCGACGCCCCAGACAGTCACCAGCCGGGTGGGACGCGTCGAGTCCGGCTCCACCTTCTCCCGGAGCCGACGCACGTGCACGGTCACCGTCGACTGGTCGCCGAACGACCATCCCCACACCTCTTCCAGCAGCTGGTCGCGCGAGTAGGCGATGCCGGGGTGGGCGACCAGGAAGCGCAGCAGGTCGAACTCCCGACCGGTCAGCGCCAGCAGCTTCCCGTCCAGGGTGGCAACGTGCCGGACCGGGTCGACCACGAGGTCGCCGTCGATGACCGGGTCGTCGGGCGGCTCCTCATGCTCGCCGGCGCGGCGCAGCACGGAGTCGACGCGCAGCACCAGCTCGCGCGGGCTGAACGGCTTGGTGACGTAGTCGTCGGCCCCGCGCTCCAGCCCCACCACGCGGTCCGTCTCGCCGCCCAGAGCGGTCAGCATGATGATCGGGACGTCAGCCGACTCCCGCAGCCGTCGGCACACCTCGAGCCCGTCGATGCCGGGCAGCATCAGGTCGAGCACGACCAAATCTGCGGGCTCCTCGCGCATCGCCTTGAGGGCCTGCTCGCCGTCCTCGACGTCGGTGACCGTGTGCCCGCCCGCGCGCAGGTAGGAGACCACCACCTCGCGCACGGTGTGGTCGTCGTCGACAACGAGGATCCGGGCCACGCGTTCACGCTAGGACCTCCCGCTCCATGGCTGCCACGACAGGGCTTACGAATCGGTGACGGCGTGGCCGTCCGGGCGAACGACAAGCCAGGTGCCTCCGAACTCCTCGACGTTGTGGCAGAGCACCTCGTACTTCCCCTCGTGGGCGTAGAAGTACAGCGGATGGCCGGCGTACGTGACCTGGGTGCTCCCGTCCGTCCGGCGGGCGGTGCCGAGAAGACCGCCGCGCACCTGTTTGCCCGCCTGGGGAGCGCCTCGCGTGAGAACCGGTGGCCAAGCGTCGGCGCACTCCGCGTAGCAGTTGGGCTGGACTCCGGTCTCGGCGGTGAACAGGTAGATCGGCTGACCGCTCGCGTCGAAGAGCATGGGGCCGTACTCACTGGTGGCGGTGATGATCTCGATGCCCGATCGGGACGGCTGTCGGGTCGGCGACGGGCTGGCTGGTGACGGGCTGGCCGGCGACGACTGCGTGGAGCGGTCGCTGGGCGACGCGTCATCCGCTGAGTCGGTCGCGTCGGGGGAGGAGCAGCCGACCGCCACAAGGCAGAGGACCACGACCACTCGTCTCATGTCCGCAAGTCTGACGGTCCATCCGGGGCGCGAAGATGACGAAGTCGTGACGGTGTCACACCCGGGACGACGTGACCGATGCCGAGGTCCAGACCACGCACCATCCTGAGCACAACCGCTACGTCGTCGCCAGATCAGGATCCAGGCGTCCGGGACGGTCCTTGTCCCGGCCAGCCCCGACGAAGACCTGGACAAGGGCCAGGAGGACCAGCACCAGCGCCAACGACCACCACAGCCGGTCCGTGGTGACGTTGTTGCCCCAGAGCAGGACGACTGCACCGAGGGCGACGACGACCACACGCAGCCATCCTGCATTCGGCGCCACCCAGCGGCCGACTCCGCTGATCGCGTCGAGTCCGGTGTCGGCGAGCTTGCTGCCGATTTCCTCCAGACCGCCGGAGACGGTTGTCCGGACCGCGGAGCCCACTCGGTTCGCGCCGGCGAACAGCCCGGCGACGACGATGATGAGACCGAGCCACAGCACGACTTCCTGGCCGCGATCGAGGTAGCTGAGGAGGGTGTTGTAGAAGACCCGGCTTGCGGGGCCGAACGTCGTACCGGCGAGCGCGTCGACGAACAACTGTCGTCCGACGGAGAGCACAAAGGCGAGCAGGAGGGCGTTGGCGGCCACGACCGCACCGATCCACACGGCCATCCGGGCGCGCCGACGGGCCAGCAGGAGCGCTGCCGCGAACAGGACGCCGACGAACGGCAGGGCCCACTTGGCCACCGGGTTGCTGAACGCGTAGATCGTGCGCATCTGCCGGACCCGGGGGGCCTCCACCAGCACGATCTGCCGGTCGGTCTCGGGGATGGGCACGTTCTCGACGATGGTCAGCCCCCTCGCGACGAGTCGCTCCTTGACCTGGGCGATCACCTCATCGACGTCGAGCACGATCTCGTCGCCTTGGAGCGACACGGCGCCGGACTGGTCGCCGGTCAGGATCCGCTGGAGGGCCTGTTGGGCCCTGGCGTTGATCCGGACCCACAGATCCGCGAACTCGGGGGACGCGATGAAGTCTCGAACCTCGCGCTCCACCAGGCCGTTGATGGCTGCCGTCAACGGGCCCACCAGCAGCTCCAGGCGCGGCCTGTCGGTGATGACGCCCGCGAACACCTGGTTGAGGATCGCCTCGACGTCGACCTGCTGCTGGATCGCCGTCGTGACCTTGGTCGCGAGGACGTCCTGGACCTCGGGGGAGTCGACCAGGGGGCCGACCGTGTCAACGTATCGGGTGGCGTCGTTCAGGGTGCGCTGCCCCCAGTACGCCACCGCGGCCGGCGTGGTCAGCAGGGCGGCCAGCACCAGGCAGATGACCGCCGCGACCGACCGACCGCGGGATGGAGATGCCACGGGTGGACCCTCGATGGGAAGGGCTGGCTCCTCGTGGTTGCGCGCGTCGGGCTCGGGGTCGGTCATGGTGGCGTCTCCTCTCGACCACGCCATCGTCGAGGGTCCACGGGGTCGTGGTCGTCACCCGGAACAAGTGAAACGTCCCGCGACCGGCCCCGAGCCGCGATCCCCTCACACCCCACATGACGGCGGTATCCAGCTCGCATTTCCGCAGGTCAGAGGCTCGTAGGCCAGCGCAACGCGCTCAGGCGAGTGTGGGCCCACGAGGAGCAGCCACACGTCACCCGCGTTGGGGGATGCCGGGCGCTCCGCGGCTGCGGGAGTGTTCGGCCGAGACCACACGAGAGGAACGACATGGGCTGCCTGTTCGCTTTGATGGCCGGCTTCTTCCCCCGGTTCGCCCTGTTCATCGTCTGGGTGGCACGACCCGCGCAAGTGGATGCGTCTTTCGATGGCTGGTTCTGGCCCCTGCTGGGGATCATCTTCCTTCCGTTCGCGACCCTGATCTACGTGATCTTGTGGCAGGTCGGCGGCCTGTCCGGGTGGGACTGGTTCTGGGTGGTGCTGGCCGGAATGTTCGACCTCGCTCACTGGGGCGGAGGGTGGACGCAGCGCCGGCAGGTGCCGGGCTATCCCTCCAGCTCCCAGGTGTGACCCCCGCGGAGCCAGGCGCACTGTGAAAGCGGTGCTGGCTTTCGAGACGGTCGCAGCGCGACCCTCTTCACCCAGCGATGACCATCAGATGTCGAAGTAGTGAAGCTCCTGGGCCGCTGACCTGCGCAAACGCCGGCGTTTGATGACGGTGGGGTGCAACGGGTACGCACGAAATGTGCTCCGGTTGGCCTCGCCCGCCGTTTACTACTTCCCGGATCTCGGCAGCCTCCGCGACCGTCAGGTCCTGGTCGCCCTGGGCGAAGAAGGCAGCGGTCTGTCTCTCGAGTCAGGGTTGATGGTCAGAGAGTGGCGTGAGCGAGGATGCGACCCAGGGTGCGGCTGCCGACGCGGCTCAAGGACGGATTCGACCGGACGTAGCACCAGACCAGTCCCTTCGACTGCTGGAACGCCCGGGCCATGCCCCGGTGCCACTGGACCTCACCGCAATCGAGCGCCGACCGCAGGATCTGACGTCGGACGTCGTCCAGCAGGTGCCACCCGCCGACCAGGTCCAGAGCGGGGTCGGCGGCCCCGAACCCGCCACCGTCGAGGACCCCGGCCAGACGACCGCCCCTGACCAAGACGTTCTGCGGGATCAGATCGGTGTGGCACATGCGATCCGCGTCGGGCGCCGGCAGGGTCCGGAGCTCGGCCCAGACGGCACGCGCCCGAGGAATGTCGAGCAGTCCGACGCTCTCCCGGAAGCACGTCTCCATCCAGGCGTCGTGATCGGGCAGGTGGCCTCCGCGGCCGCCTCCTTGGAAGCGGCGGCCTCGGGTGTCGGCGGTCCGTAGCCGGGAGACCAAGACGCCAGGTCCTCGGCAAATCCACTCGACCCGGCCGGGTCCTCGTCGACGGCGGTACGCCCTGGTACCGAGGTCTGGACGCTCCACGGCATCGGGTACTCGGGACCGGGTTCGCCCAGGGCGAGCGGTAGCGGAGTGGGAACCGCGGAGACCGCGGCCAGGTCACGAGCAGCCTCCGACTGTGCCCGCAGTCGCTCCAGTGCCTGTCCGGGAGGCTCCAGCTCCCCGGGATAGGCGGACCGCGAGGTGCTCGCCGAGACGGAAGATGGCGTGATCGGTTCCCGTCTGGGAAACCTCCCGCACGATCAGGTGCGACCATTGCGGGAACTGGGCTCCGACGAGTCGGCCGACGATGCCGGTGTCAAGGTCGAGCTCCTCGGTCATGGGAGTCGCGGCCATCCGATCCTGCCATCAGACGTCGTACTGGTCGGGTACCCGCATCGCCGGACCACCGACCTGCAGCCCGAGCGGGACGGCACGACCCGCTGGCTGCTCCCACTCCTCCTGGCGGCCGAGCGCCGTGAGGTCCAGGTAGGGGTAGCCGTTGTGGAACTCGTCGATCCCGCGGGCGAAGGTCGAGTAGGCGTGGAAGACCTGGTCGTCGACCCGCAGGAACGAACTGATGCCCGGGATCTCGGTTCCACGCTTGTCCTCGGTCCACGGTTCGCCCATCCACTTGGCGAGCTCTGCCTCGGTCCGGAAGTGGAGCAGCAGCGGTGCAACCCGATCGTCAAGGGTGGCGCTGAAGTCGTAGTTGAAGTCGCTGTCGTATGAGGAGAACCACGGGAAGGTCCAGCCCATGCGCTCGCGGTAGGCGGCGAGCTTCGGGTACGGCGCGCGGGAAAACGGCCACCAGGGCCGTGTTGCGGACGTGCAGCTGCCGCAACCGGCCGATCCCGTCCGCCGCCGATGAGCAGCTAGAGCAGCCCTCCTCCCAGTCGCGGCCGAACATGAAGTGGTGCATCACCAGCTGTGGACGTCCCTCGAACAGGTCGAGCAGGCCCACCGTGCCGTCTGGTCCCTCGAAGACGTACGGCTTGGCCACTCGAACCATCGGAAGCCGCCGGCGGGCGGCGTTGACCCGATCCCGGGCCCGCATGAGCTCCTTCTCCTGATCCAGCAGCTCCCTTCGCCGAGCAAGCCACTCCTCGCGTGACACGACCTCAGGCAAGTTCTGCGTCGTCGTCTCATCTCCTCCCGGTCACGCATTCGAGGCACGACGCACGTGCCACTGGTGGGCGCCCACCGCGACCAGGGCGATGACCAGTCCGGTGCCGACCCGGATCACCAGGGCGATCACGCTGGTGTAGCCGCGCAGGGCAAGATCGTGCCAGACGCCGCTGAACTGGTTGGCGAAGTCGACGGCGGCCTGCGGCGGGTGCTCGCCGAGCCCGGGCCCCACCTCCCACAGCAGTTGGTGGACCAGCGGGAGCGAGAGCCCGTACAGGACGCCAAGGACCAAGAAGTCCATCATCGGCCGACGAGTCCGGCGGATGATCGCCACCAGCAGCCAGACTGCGAACGGCACCAGCGCCGATGGCGCGGCTCATGCCGATCTCCGGCACAACGGTAGGTCAACCGCAACTTGTTGCATCGTCGCCGTCGATGACGCCAAGCAGCGTCCCGAATTCGCTGATGTGTGCGTCCTCGCCGAGGATCTCGCGGGTCACGTTGCCGAGACCTAGGCGAGGTTCCTCCTGAGATGAGGCATGTTCGCCGATGTCGTGGTGTGCGACGGCACGTTGAGATGAGACAACACCGAAGCAGCTGGGGTTGGCCGGCGGGTCGGCGGCTGCGACGGGCACGAACGCGACGAGCGCACTGGCGGTCATGGCAATGAGGATCATGGATCGAGGCACGTCGACTCCTTTGGATGAGGTTCGGCCTGGCTTCCCATGCCATTGATTCCTTCGTTTGGCAGGCCCGCAACCCTTTGCGCCTTGGCGAAAAGGTGGTCAGCACTGGTTGTGGCTCACCGTCTCCCTTCCGATGATGGTCATGGACGGAAACCCGAAAGAGGTGCCCATGCTGCGGCTGCGGTTCGAGGTGAACGACCTTGCACGGACGACGTTCGCCCCACCCTTCTTGCTCTGCGAGGTAGCTGGCAGCATCGAGGCTGTTCAGCGTCCGGCGAGCCGGTTCCGCCAGCGGTGCCGGAGCTCGAACACCCGCCTGCCCGAGCGAGCGCGGTCGCTGCTCGGTGTCGTGCCCGCATACGCAGGGGTTCCCGAGTTCCTGGCGCCCGAACGTGCTGGTCAGCTCGACGAGCTCCTCGACGTCGTGCAGGGACCCCCGCACGTCGCATCGCCAGGGAGCTGAGGGAGGTGAACGCCGGCGTGCCGCGGAGCTCATGGGCACGCGACCTGGCCGCGGGGGAGGCTTACGCGGTCAAAGATCTCGGTGGGGCGCTGCGGTGCTGGCACGACCACGTGCTCGCGCCGCACTGGCCGAGCTTGCAGCTCGCCGTCGCGACCGAGCTCGGTCAGCGGGCCTGGCAGCTGAGCACCCGAGGCGCCGAAGCCACGCTGAACACGCTGCACCCCACCATTCGGTGGCGCGACGGCATCCTGGAGGTCGACTCGCCAGTCACCGCCGACGTCGATCTTGGGGGGCGCGAACTTCGACTGGTTCCCTCGGCGGTGTGGACGCGGCCGGTGTTCGCCCTGGAATGGGAGCAGCCGTCATTGACCTACCCGGTCGCCGCTGGCACCGATGATGTGACCGCCCAGGGCGGCCAGGAGCCGGACCGGCTCGACGGCCTGGTTGGCAGCACGCGCTCCCGGGTGTTGCGGCGTCTGGCGATGGGCGAACACACCACGAGCGGCCTGGCCTCCGGGGTCGGCATCAGTGTGCCTTCGGCGTCCAGACACGCCGCGGTCCTGCGCTCATCAGGTCTGGTGACAACCCGGCGACTCGGACGGGAGGTGCGCCACGGACTCACCGAACTGGGACATCGGCTCGTTGCTGGTGCCCATCCACGCAGCCCCATGGATCTGCGAGACCCGCTGAACGCGTCCAGTCCTGAGGTCTCGGGCGCCAGCACCGACTCACCGACGGACTGCTGACCGTCCTCTGTTCGTGCTGGAGCTAAGCAGTCCGCCTAGATTGGTCTAGAAATCGGCCAATCTCTAGGTCATTCGGTAGCGGCTGGGTGCATCACTCGCGGCGATAGTGACCATCGGTCGTCGCGCGTCGTCTGGCGACGGGAGAGGGCCGGCTATCCCGGGGGCCGAGTGCAGCCGAGAAGCGGCGTGCACGTTGCTAGTTCTCAGCAGCCCAGGCGCGCGGCCCTACTTGGGTCGGTGGAGAAGCCGGCAACCGACCAACACCTCGACTCGAAGCAACTGCCGTTGTCGTTCGGAGCCTTGGGCCAGCCGCCTCCTGCAGGAGGTTCACGACATGCCCCCAAGGTCAGTTCGGTGGTCCAGGGCGGCTGGCGTTCGGACGAGCACAACGCAGGTGGTCAGGAGCCAGACCCAGTACGCGAGGTAGGGCACCCAGCCCGGCCCGCTCAACCCGGAAAGCTGCGCGAGCCCCAGGGCGATGCCGACGACAATGCCCCACCAGCCGAGCCAGTGCGGCATGGACGCGGTCGAGACCATGAGCCAGCCGCAGGCGAACGCGAAGCTGCCCATCGGCAGCCAGATGTTCGTGAAGCCGATCTGGCTGAGATCGTAGGCGAGCGCCAGCTCTGCGTCGTCGAGCTCGGAGGACCGGTGCGCACCGGCCTGATAGGCCGACTCGAGCACGACGAACGCGGCGACCAGCACACCGGACAGCATCGCTACGGTCGACCGTACGGGCACGTCGCCCTCGTGTCGGCGGAGGAGCAGCGGCAGGCCCACTAGGAACCACAGCAGGACCATCATCCCGATGTCGGCCATTGCCTCGACCGGCGTGGTCCATGACGCGTCCAGGCCCTTGATGAATTCCGCCGCCTCCGCGGTGCTGGCGTTGAGCTGAGGCTCGCCCGTGGCATAGGCGATGGTGGCGGCGAACAGCAGCACCATGCCGGCGATCCCGGCCAGGCCGATCCTCCGCTCGAGGGAGGCACGACGGGTCACGGCGATCTCGAGTCATCGCCGCCTCCATTCTGGTCATCCCGTAGCAGGACACGGCGAAGAACAGCATCCAGCTGGTGATCGCGATGATGGCGGGCCGGGGCAGCGCTGGCGGAGAGGCGGGGATCAGCGGGAAGGAGGCGTCGCCGCCGAGAACGAGCACGACCCCGGCATTCGTCTCGCACGGGTCGGACCAGGTGAGGCGCGTCAGGCCGAACAATCCGGCGAACAGGCCGAGGCCCTAGACCACGAACCAGGTCTGCACTTCCGGTGCGCGAGGTGACGTCGAAGGGGTAGTTGTGGTGTCGCTCGTTCAGGTTGTTCGTCCACGCGATGTTCGTGATCGCGGTGGCTGAGCGGAGGACGGTGACCAGCCCGAGTGTGGGCCTGGGCGATCGGGCGCGATGGCCGGTCGCCCGCGTTGTGGTCATTGCTCGGTTCCGGCGACCGCGAACCGACCCGTCAGCAGCGCCACTGACAGGACCACCACCCAGATCCAGAAGGCGGTGAACGGGATGAACGCGAAGTCCTCGGTCCAGACTGCTCGCGCCAGCACCGAGCCGACGCCGGCTGCCAGGGCCCACCAGCCGAGCCAGTGCGGGAGTTCGCGGGTGCCGAGCACGATGAGCCCGGCGCAGATCCCGACGGCGCCGGCGGCGACCCAGCCGTTCGCGAACGACAGGTTGCCGAGGTCGAAGGCGTAGCGAGCGACCTGTGGGTCGATGTCGTCGGAGCGGTATGCCGCGGCGTCCCAGCTCGCGATCTGCCCCGAGACGACGGCTGACAACACCGGCGCCGGCGAGGAAGGCCGAGCGCCACGGCAGCTCGCCCTCGTAGCGTCGCAGCAGCAGGGCGAGGCCGAGGGTGAACCAGAGCATGGCGATCAGCCCGACCGCGGTGGCGAACGAGCTGATGGCTCCGAAGGCGTCGTCGAGGGACCGGAAGAACGCGACGGTCTCGTTTGCGTCACTGTCGAACGCGGCGCTCTGGTAGTCGTTGGCGAGCGAGGTCCCCAGGACGACGACCAGGGTCGCCAGGCCGGCCGCCCCGGTGATGCGGGCGAGATTCCTACGCTGCTGGAGGGGCGTGGCGGTGTACGCCGGGTCGGTGAGCTGGGTCATCGCGGAATCCTGTCGTCGAAGCGGGTCGGACTGGTCGACCGTCGAAGCGCGGCGAGCTGCCCAGCATCAGCGTCAGCACTCATTCGGAAGGCAGTGCTCATACCTTGCGGGGGTGCTCTCGGCAAGAGGAGGATTCGTACGTGGTCTTCCCGAGGCTCCGGGCCGTTCCCGGCTCTCTGCTCGCATTGAGCGTGCTGGCCGAGCTCGCCGCGGTGCCGCTGTCCTGGGGCCTGGAGCCGGCGTGGGACACAGTGCTGCTCGCGGTCTCGTCGCCGGTGACGACCGCGGCTGGCGCGCTGATCCTGAGCCGCCATCCCCGCCATGCGATCGGCTGGCTGCTGGTCGCGCAGGGTCTCGTGGCCGCGCTGAGCGGCGATCTCGCCCAGGGCTGGGGGCTGCGCGCTGCGGCCCAGGGCTGGCCCCTCGGCGAGCCGGCCGAGTTCGTCGCGTCCGCGAGCTGGCTACCGACGGCGCCGCTCGGGGTCGCCGTGCTGCTCCTCTTCCAACCGGGCACCTGCTCTCACCGCGATGGTCTGGGGTGCTCGCGCTGAGCGTCATCGGGGTCGTGCTGGCCGAGCCCGGCTGGGTCCTCAACCCGAACGCCGGCGAGGTCTCACGTCGCCGGCCGCAACCCGTACGCCGTGGACTGGCTCCCGACCAGGAACTCTTCGTTGCGGGGTTCGCGATCGTGGCGGTGTCGCTGCTCGCGGGTCTCGTCGCGGTCGTGATCCGGTTCCGCGCCGCCAGCGAGCTCGAGCGACTACAGCTGAAGTGGTTCGCTCTCGCGAGCGCCGCCCTGGCGGTCGGGCTGTCGCTCGGCGGCGCGCTGTGGTGGGTCACGCCCATCGTGCACGTTGTCCCTGCGCTGGTGGTCACCATCTGGCCGATCGCTATCTGTGTGGCGATCCTGCGCTACCGGCTCTATGACGTCGACCTCGTCATCAGCCGAACATTCACCTACGCGACGCTGACGGTCCTGCTCGCCGCCGTCTACGCCGGGGCCGTGGTTGTCCTCGGCGCGGTCGTCGGTCGCGACTCGGCGTGGGTAACCGCCGGGGCGACGCTGCTCGCCGCCGCAGTGTTCAGGCTCGCCCACCGGAGCGTGCAGGACGTGGTCGACCGGCGAGTTCCGTCGGCAGCGTTACGACGCGCTGGACGTGGTGACCGGGTTCGTCGAGGACCTGCGACACGACCGTGCCGAGCCGGAGCAGGTCGTGGACGCCCTTCGTGCGGCGATGCGCGACCCCGGCCTCGAGCTGTGGTTCGTCCTGCCGCCCGACGGGCCGCACGTCGACGAACGAGGCCGTCCGGTCGGAGAGGCCGATGCGGAGCGTGAGCGTGTCCCGGTCCGACGCGGCGGGATGATGCTTGGTGAGGTCGTCTGGTCCCCGAGCAGTGACGCGGACCGGGTGCTCCTGCCGTCGGTGCTCGAGGCGGCCTCGATCGCGATCGAGATGGCCCGGCTGCGGGTGGAGCTGCGGCAGCGCCTGGTCGAGGTCGACGCATCCCGCGCACGCATCGCGGCTGTCGCCGACGACGAGCGCCGGCGCCTAGAACGCGACCTGCACGACGGCGCCCAGCAGCGGCTGGTCTCGATCGGGCTAGCGCTCCGGCACGCCCAGCACGAACTCAGTGGACGTCCCGAGAGGCGCGCCGGACCCTGGACGGCGCCGTCGTCGAGGTCAGCGCCGCGATCGAGGAGCTCCGTGCCCTGGCACACGGGTTGCGCCCGCCGTTGTTGCAGGCAGGTCTCGGTCCGGCCCTGCGAGAGCTAGCCAGCCGGTCGCCGGTGCCGGTCGTCGTGTCCGCGACCAGTGATCGGTTCCCCTCCGACGTGGAGACCGCGGCGTACTTCGTCGCTTGCGAGGGTCTCACCAACGCCGTCAAGCACGCTCGGGCGCGCGAGGTGCGGCTCGAGGTGCGCACGCCGGGACTCGACCCTGGTCGTGAGTGTCGCCGACGACGGTGTGGGCGGCGCCGCCGCGGAAAGTGGGTCCGGGCTGACCGGGCTGTCCGACCGCGTCGCCGCACGTGGCGGGCGACTCGCTGATCGAGCAGCGTTCGCGGCCGCGGGACCACACTGAGTGCGGAGCTGCCATGCGTGTCGTGATCGCCGAGGACCAGGTGCTCTTACGCGAGGGCCTCGCGCGGCTGTTCGTCGACGGCGGCCACGAGGTGGTCGCCACCGTCGGCGACGGCGACGCATTGGTCGAGGTCGTGGGCCTGGAGGTGCCCGACCTGGTCGTGGTCGACGTCCGGATGCCACCGACGTACACCGACGAGGGCGCGCGGGCGGCCCGGGCGATCAAGGACGGGCAGCCCGGCGTCGGCGTACTCGCTGCTGTCGCAGCACATCGAGACCACCCACGCAGTCGATCTCGTCGACCGGCCGGGCTTCGGCTACCTGCTCAAGGACCGGGTGCTCGAAGTCGATGAGTTCCTCGCCAGCGCAAGCCGGGTCGCCGCCGGCGGGTCGGCACTTGATCCGGCGGTCGTCGGAACCCTGGTGCGCGCCACCTCCGGCGGTCCTCTGGGCCGGCTTTCCGAGCGCGAACGACGCGTGCTCGAGCTGATGGCCGAGGGCCTGACCAACACCGGCATCGCGCAGCGACTGGTGCTTAGTGAGCGCACCGTCGAGGCGCACGTGCGGCACGTGCTGCTGAAGCTGGACATCAACGAAAGCGATGTGGGCAACCGTCGGGTGCTCGCCGTCCTGACGCACTTGCGCACGGTGCACGACTGGAGCTGAGCCGAGCCGCACCCAGGGCGGGCGAGTCGAACGACTGTGCGGTCCCAAGGGCCCACCGCAAAGTAAGTGGCGAACCAGTGTGCGACCAACCGCCTGTTTCAGCAGGGGAAGTGTGACAGTTCGGGCTGCTCAGGCACGAACGAATGTGTCCCGGGGGAGCGACAGCAGATCGTGTCGCAGGGCGGCGGACGTTGTTCACGGAGAAGCACCGAGGGCCCCGGCTAGACGGGGCCCTCGGTGTCGAACGCTGAGTTCGAGCTCTAATTGCACAAGTGCTATATGTCGAAGTACAGCTCGAACTCGTGCGGGTGCGGGCGGAGGGCGACCGGCTGGATCTCGGCGGTCCGCTTGAAGTCGATCCACGTCTCGATCAGGTCGGGGGTGAAGACGCCACCCTCGAGCAGGAAGTCGTGGTCGGCCTCGAGCGAGTTGAGCACCGCGTCGAGGGAGCCGGGCACGGTCGGGATGTTGGCGTGCTCGTCCGGCGGGAGCTCGTAGAGGTCCTTGTCGACGGGCTCGTGCGGCTCGATCTTGTTCTTGATGCCGTCGATGCCGGCGAGCAGCATCGCGGAGAACGCGAGGTACGGGTTCGACGACGGGTCGGGGCAGCGGAACTCGATGCGCTTGGCCTTCGGGTTCGAGCCCGTGATCGGGATCCGGACGCAGGCCGACCGGTTGCGCTGGCTGTAGACCAGGTTGACCGGAGCCTCGAAGCCGGGGACCAGGCGGTGGTAGGAGTTCACCGTCGGGTTGGTGAACGCCAGCAGCGACGGCGCGTGCTTGAGGATGCCGCCGATGTAGTAGCGGGCCATGTCGGACAGGCCGGCGTACCCGGTCTCGTCGTAGAACAGCGGCTCGCCGTTGTTCCAGATCGACTGGTGGCAGTGCATGCCCGAGCCGTTGTCGCCGAAGATCGGCTTCGGCATGAACGTCGCGGTCTTGCCGTTGCGCCAGGCGACGTTCTTCACGAGGTACTTGAACTTCATGACGTCGTCCGCGCTCTTGAGGAGCTCGTCGAACCGCCAGTTGATCTCGGCCTGGCCGGCGGTGCCGACCTCGTGGTGGGCACGCTCGACGAGCATGCCGGTCTTCTCCATCTCGATGACGATCTCGTCGCGCAGGTCACCGAAGTGGTCGTACGGCGCCACGGGGAAGTAGCCGCCCTTGTACTTCACCTTGTAGCCGCGGTTGTTGTCCTCGGAGCCGGTGTTCCAGGCGCCGGCCTCGGAGTCGATGTGGTAGTAGCTGGCGTTCTGCTTGGTCTCGAAGCGGACCGAGTCGAACACGTAGAACTCGGCCTCGGGCGCGAAGTACGCCGTGTCACCGATGCCGGTGCTGGCGAGGTAGGCCTGCGCCTTGCGCGCGATGTTGCGCGGGTCGCGGGAGTACGCCTCGCCGGTGAGCGGGTCGTGGATGAAGAAGTTCACGACCAGGGTCTTGGCGGCCCGGAACGGGTCGAGGTACGCCGTCGTCGGGTCCGGGAACAGCGACATGTCGGACTCGTGGATCGCCTGGAAGCCTCGGACCGAGGAACCGTCGAAGTTGAGGCCGTCGTCGAAGACGTCCTGGGTGAACGACGAGATGGGGACCGTGAAGTGCTGCATGATGCCGGGCAGGTCGCAGAAGCGAACGTCGACCATCTCGACGCCCTCGTCCTTGATGTACTTCAACAGTTCGTCGCTGTTTGCGAACATTCGTCCTCCTTGGCCGCGACCAGATCCTGGGGCGGCCGACAAAAGTCTGTGCGAGCGGAGCCTCCGGTGCGACGCTGCACCGGCAGGGTTCCTCGCAACCTAGGTGGGGGCAGTTTCTTGACCGTATCCGGTTTGTTTCGTGCATGTAACAGGTCCCGACCGGTGATCGGAGCGCTGGGGTCGGCTGGCTAGCCTGAGCCGCGTGATCGAGACCGCCTCCTGGGCCCGGCGGGTGCTGGCCCTCGTCATCGACTGGCTCGCGTGCACCCTGGTGGTGCAGCTGGGCATCGCGGTCGGGATCGTCGAGAACAACCCGTTCGCGCTCTACACGATGGCGCTGTTCATCCTGGAGTCGACGGTCTTCACCGCCCTGGTCGGCGGCTCGTTCGGCAAGCTCGCCACCCGGCTCCGGGTGGTGCGCGCCGACGGCAGCGGGCAGCCGATCGACCTCCTCCGGTCCCTGATCCGCGTCGTGCTGATCTGCCTGGTCATCCCGCCGCTGGTGTTCCGGCCCGACGGTCGTGGCCTGCACGACATGGTGGCGGGCTCGGCGACCGTGCCGCTCCAGACCGCCCAGACCTGAGCCTGATCGAACCGCCGGTCCGTGGGGGTGGCGCGGACTAACGTGTCCGCATGCCCGCCACGATCGGCACCACCACGATGATCGGGCGCGAACGCGACCTCGCCCAGCTCTGGGTCCAGCGGCCGTCGCTGGAGCGACCCGCGCTCTCCGTCGTCCTGCTCGGCGGCGAGGCGGGGGTGGGCAAGACGCGGCTGCTGTCCGAGTACGTCGCCCGGGTGCTGGAGTCGGAGCCCACGACGCTCGCCATCCAGGGCAGCTGTCTCGAGCTCGCCGAGTCGGTGCTGCCGCTGGCGCCACTGGTGGGGCTCCTGCGCGACCTCGCCCGTCAGCTCGGGCCCGACGAGACCGGGCGCCGCTTCGGCTCCGAGCTGGTCCGCTTCCTGCCCGGCCATTCCGACCGGCCGCCTGAGGACAGCTGGGGCCAGGCCCTGCTGTTCGAGGAGGTCACCGCGTTGGTGACCGAGCTGGCCAGCGAGCGTCCGTTCGTCCTCGTGATCGAAGACCTGCACTGGGCCGACCGCTCCACGCTCAACCTCGTCACCTACCTCGCGCGCTTCCTCGACGCGCAGGCGGTGACCATGGTGGTGACCTACCGCTCCGACGAGCTGCGCCGTGCACACCCGATCCGGCCGGTGCTCGCCGAGCTGAGCCGGCTCCCACACGTCACCCGGCTCGACCTGGAGCCCCTCGACGACGTCGCGGTCGGCGACCTGGTGAGCGCCATCGGCGGCCACGGCCTCGACAGCGGCCTGGTCGACCAGCTCGTCCTGCGGGCGGAGGGCAACCCGTTCTTCGTGGAGGAGCTGGTCGCCGTGTCCGAGTCGGGGTCGGTGCCCGCCACCCTGCGCGACATCTTCGCCGTCCGGGTCGACCGCCTGCCGGTCGAGGCGCAGGAGGTGCTGCGCGCGTCCGCCCTCGTCGGCCGCCAGGTCGACGACCGCCTGCTCGAGCGGGTGTCGCCGATGCCGTCGGCCGAGCGCGCCGCCGGCCTACGCGCCGCCGTCGAGCACCAGGCGCTGGTCACCGACGGCAACGGCTACCGCTTCCGGCACGCGTTGCTGCAGGAAGCCGTGTACGCCGACCTGCTCCCGAGCGAGCGGCTGCGGCTGCACCGTGCGGTCGCCGAGGCCCTCGAGGCCGACCCGTCCCTCGCGGCCGCCGGCGTGGAGGGCGTCGATGCCGAGCTGGCCCACCACCTGCTCGGCTCCGAGGAGCCCGTCCGGGCCCTCCCGGCGCTGCTGCGGGCGGCACGGCGGGCGACTCGCCTGTACGCCTTCACCGAGGCGCAGCGCCAGCTCGAGCTGGCCATCGACCTGCGGGCGCGGATCGACGGAGGTGTCGACGTGTCCGACGTCCCCGACCTCGTCGACCTGCTCGCGGAGGTCGCCGAGATCGCGATGCAGGCCGGTGACGGCCGGGGGGCGGTGCGCTACGCCCAGCAAGCGGTCGCGATGGTGGACTCCGCTGCCGACCCCGACCGGGCCGGCAGCCTGCACGCCCTGCTCAGCCGGGCGCTGTGGTTCCGCGGCAGCTCCAGCGAGGCCGTGTCGGTCTCCGAGCTCGCGATCGAGCTGACCCGGAAGGCCGGGCCGCTGGCCCGGGCGGAGGCGTTCGACAACCACGCCCGTCTGATGCTCCTGCTCGGCCGCCACCTCGAGTCCGTCGCCGTCGGCAAGGAGGCCGTCGCCCTGGCCCGCCAGGTGGGTGCTCGCCGTACTCCTCGCCCGCGCCCTCAACTCGACGGGCACCTCCCTCGGCGCGTCTGGCACCGACCCGGACTGGGCCGACTACCTGCGCGAGTCGATCGCGGTCTCGGACGCCGACGACGACCTGATGGAGCTGGTCCGCGCCTACAACAACTTCGTCACCACGCTGCTGTGCGTGACCGGCGACGCGGGGGCCGCCGAGGAGGCGGCGGCCGCCGGTCTCGCCCGGATCGAGCACCGCGGGGTGGCCAACCGCGGCACCGACTGGTTCCGACTGACGTACGCCGAGGCGCTGCTGTGGTCCGGTCGCTGGGCCGAGGTCGAGAGCATCGTCGCGGGCGTCCGCACCACCGCGGCCAACGGACCCCTCCACGTCCACCGCAACTCCCTCGCCGCCCAGCTGCGCACGTGGCAGGGGCGCCCCGCCGAGGCCTGGGCGCACATCGAGACGGCCCACGAGCTCGCGACGGTCGGCGACCCCCAGATCGAGGCACCGCTCCTGGCCTGTAGCGCGCTCCTGCTGCTCGGCGAGGGGCGCTACACCGACGCCCGTGCCCAGGTCGCCCACGCACCGGCCGAGCCCGAGAACCTCGACCTCCTGTTCCTGCACCTCGTGCGCGCGATCGCGGAGGCCGAGGCCCACCTGGCGGGCGACCCGGACGCGGCGGGGCGGCTCGCGACGATCGCGGAGGACATGGCCGGCTGGGCCGAGGGTCAGCGCGGTGGACCGCTCGCGGCCCGCTTCGACGCGACCCTGGCTCTGATCCGAGCCGAGCTGACCCGCACCGCCGACGTACCCGATCCGGAAGCATGGCGGGTCGCGATCAGGCTGTCCGAACGGCGGACCGAGGTGGTGCTGCAGGCACGCGCCCGGGTGCGCCTGGTCGAGGCGCTGGTCCTGGCCGGCGACCGCGACGCCGCCCGCGACGAGCTGGCGGCGGCCCACCGCGACGTGACCGTCCTGGGGGCTGCGGGGCTGGTCGCGGAGCTGGAGAGCCTCGCGAGCCGGGCCCGGATCTCGCTACCGGGCGTTGCCGCCAGCGCCGCCGACCCGGCATCGGGGCTGACCGCCCGCGAGCTCGAGGTGCTGGCCCTGCTGGCCGAGGGGCGAACCAACCGGGAGATCGGCGAGGCGTTGTTCATCAGCCCGAAGACCGCGAGCGTGCACGTGTCGAACCTGCTGATGAAGCTGGGCGTCGCCAACCGGACCGAGGCCGCGAACCGGGCTCGGGAGCGCGGGCTCCTCACTCAGACGTGAGGGTTCGGGGACCCGACGTACGCTGGCGGGAACCCGCATCGATACCAGGGGGAACCATGCTTCGTACCCATCTGCGCCGGACCGGGACCGCCGCCGTGGCGTCCCTGCTCCTCGTCGCCGCGCTGGCAGGCTGCGGGAACGACACCGGGGACGGCTCCGCCTCCGCGGAGGACTCCAGCCAGTCCGTGACCGGCCGGAAGGTCGACACCGCCGAGTTCGTCGGCAAGGTCATGGCGGGCCTCGAGAGCGCCACGACGGCGCGCCTCTCCGTGGACGTCACTCGCGGCGGCGGCGACCCGCTGCACGCGGACGGCCAGGTTGACCTCACCAGCGACCCGGTGAGCTTCGCGATGTCCGCCGAGCTGCCGCCGATGGCCAACGGGGTGGACGTGCGTCTCGTCGACGGGGTCGCCTACGCGAACCTGGGGCCACTGACCAACGACAAGTTCGTCAAGTACGACCTCGCGCACGGGCGGGCACTGCCCGATGAGCTGAAGGGGTTCATGGACGAGCTGGACTCCCTGGCCGTGGTCAAGCGCCTGGGGTCGGTGCTGACGTCGGTGACCGACGTGGGTGACGAGCAGATCGACGGCACCGCGACACGGCACTACGTGCTGGTGCTCGACCTCACCAGCATCCCCGCGATGCAGAAGGCTCCGGACTCGGCGAAGCTGCCGGACGAGGTCTCCGTCGACGTGTGGCTGGACAGCGACTCCCTGATCCGGCAGCTGCGGACCGAGCTCGACGTCGGCACTCCGGTGCAGCTGAAGGCCACGTTCTTCGACTGGGGCAAGCCGGTCGACATCCAGGCGCCGCCCGCGAGCGACGTCGCCGTCGGGCGGCACACCTTCAGCTGACCGTCAGCGGCCGCGCATGTTGCCGCGCATGCCCTTCATGCTGGTCGGCACCGGCCCCTTGGGCAGCGGGATGTTGGAGCGGTTCGCGTCCAGCGCCTTGATCCGGTTGAGCACGTCCGTGAGCTCACCCGGCTTCACCGCCCGGCCGAGCTTCTGGATGTGACGGACCAGCTTGGGCAGCGGCACCTCGCCCTCGTTGCGTCCGCAGATGATCTCGTGGATGGGGATCTCGGCGGCCACGCGCTCGTGCTTGCGGCGCTCGCTGGTCAACAGCGGCCGCAGCCGGTTGGAGTTGCCCTCGCCGACCAGGATGATGCCCGGCGGACCGACCACGCGGTGCACGACGTCCTGTTGCTTGTTGAACGCGATCACCGGGTAGGTCTTCCACCCGCGTCGCAGCATCTGCAGCGCGCTGGCGGCGGCACCCGGCTGGCCCTCCATCTGGCCGTACGCCGCCCGCTGGGCGCGGCGGCCGAAGAGCACGAGCGTGGCCAGCAGGCCGAGCATGAGTCCGCCGATGATCGCCATCGCCCAGTCGAAGAGCCCACCCTGCGGCGGGAGCACCCAGAACAGGGCGAACCCGGCGCCGCCGGCCAGGAGGAACGAGCCGAGCAGCCACAGGCCGATGCGGGTGTCGGTCTTCTTCGCCATCCGGTAGGTGGCGACGAACTGCTTCGGCCGGCTCATCTTCTCCGGATCGACGTCCTTGGCCTTGTCCTTGGCCTTGTCCTTGGGCATGGGTGTGCGGCCTTGCTTTCTACGAGGTCGGATCAGACGGGCGAGACCGCGCGGGCCTCCATGGCCTGACGGTACAACCGTCCGGCACGGTAGGACGAGCGGACCAGGGGACCGGACATGACTCCGGAGAAGCCGATCTGGTCGGCCTCGTCCTTGAGCTCGACGAACTCCTCCGGCTTGACCCACCGCTCGACGGGGTGGTGCCGGACCGAGGGTCGGAGGTACTGGGTGATGGTGACCAGCTCGCAGCCGGCGTCGTGCAGGTCGCGCAGCGCCTGGCTGACCTCCTCGCGGGTCTCGCCCATGCCGAGGATCAGGTTGGACTTGGTGACCAGGCCGAAGTCGCGGGCCTGGGTGAGCACGTCCAGCGAGCGGTCGTAGCGGAACGCCGGGCGGATCCGCTTGAAGATCCGCGGCACGGTCTCGACGTTGTGCGCGAGCACCTCGGGTCGCGACTCGAACACCTCGCGCAGCAGCTCGGGCTTGCCGTTGAAGTCGGGGATGAGGTTCTCGACGCCGGTGCTCGGGGTTGAGCTCGTGGATCGCGCGCACGGTCTCGGCGTACAGCCAGGCGCCGCCGTCGGGGAGGTCGTCGCGGGCGACGCCGGTGATGGTGGCGTAGCGCAGGCCCATCGTCTGCACGGACTCCGCGACCCGGCGCGGCTCGTCGCGGTCGAGCGGCTCGGGCTTGCCGGTGTCGATCTGGCAGAAGTCGCAGCGCCGGGTGCACTGGTCGCCGCCGATGAGGAACGTCGCCTCGCGGTCCTCCCAGCACTCGAAGATGTTGGGGCAGCCGGCTTCCTGGCACACGGTGTGCAGGCCCTCGGACTTCACGAGGTTCTGCAGGTGTTTGTACTCCGGGCCCATCTTCGCCCGCGTCTTGATCCACTCGGGCTTGCGCTCGATCGGGGTCTCGGCGTTGCGGACCTCGAGCCGGAGAAGCTTGCGGCCTTCAGGAGCGGGAGCTTGAGTCACGTCGGCAAACTCTACGCCGCAGCCCCAGTCCGCCCGAATCGCCCGGGCGCTGGTGGAATGGTAAGCAAACGGTTACCATTTCGGGCGTGGACGCGTTCGGAGCACTCGCCGACCCGGTCCGCCGGGCGCTGCTCGAGGAGCTCGCCGCCGGGCCGGCTCGGGTGGTCGACCTCGCGTCCCGCCACCCGATCACGCGACCGGCGATCAGCCGACACCTGCGGCTGCTGTCCGAGGCCGGGCTGGTCACCGCCACCGACGTCGGCCGTGAACGCCACTACGCCCTGTCACCCGGCGCACTGGCACCGGTGGCGGCCCTGGTCGGTCGGCTCACCGGCGTGGCCGCCGGGCGGCTGTCGGCCAACGCGCTCGACGCCCTGGACACGGAGGTACGCCGCGCCGCGCGCGACCGGCGTACGGCCCCGCACCGCCCGCACGACTCGAGAGGAAACAGCATGAGCGTCACCCCCACCGGCCGGATCGATCGCGAGGGCGACCGGCACACCCTGGTCATCACCCGCACCTTCCACGCCCCGATCGAGGACGTCTGGGCGTCGGTGACCGAGCCCGAGCGGCTCGAGCGCTGGATCGGCACGTACGCCGGCGATCCGGCGTCGGGCGAGGTGATGTTCCGGATGACCGCCGAGGATGAGAACGCCCCGCCGAGCAGATGACGATCCGCGAGTGCGAGCCACCCCGCCGGCTGGCGCTGACCTCCCACGTGGGCGAGGAGTCCTGGCTCCTGGAGCTGGACCTGACCGAGGCCGACGGCGTCACGACGCTGACGTTCTCGCAGCCCGAGATCGACCCCCAGGCGGCGGAGAGCGTCGGGCCGGGCTGGGAGTACTACCTCGACCGGCTGGTCGCCGCCGCAGACCGGGGGAGACGTCGCCGCGATCGACTGCGACCGCGACTACTACCCGGCGATGCAGGAGCACTACCGCGCCTAGCTCCTACGGAACGTCCCGGCGCCGGAAGGACAGCAGCGACGCCGCGCCGCCGGCGAGGAGCAGGGGCCCGAGGTAGGCGGCGCCCTGCGCGGCGGACAGCTCGCGTTCGCTGTCGCAGTCGACCCCCTCGGGTGGGCGGCTCCCGAAGCACTCGTCCGGCACCTCCACGTAGTACGTCGCGCCGTCGGTCACCACCGCCACCAGGTTGATCTGGGGATACCACCGCTCGCTGATGCCCAGCGCCGCGATCAGCAGGCCGCCGGCGATGGTCACCGCGAAGAGCACGCCGAGGGTCGCGACCGTGCTGCGGAACAGCATCGTGAGGGCGAAGCCACCGAGCGCCGACAGGCCGGCGACGACGGCACCGCGCAGCCCCATCTGCAGACAGTCGACGAGCAGGCCGTTGCCCGCCGGCAGGTCGCGGGACCGGCGCCAGCGCGAAGAGGGCGAGCCAGTAGGCGGTGATCACGACCAGGCAGAGCGGCGAACGCGACGCCGAGGACCACTCCACCCTTGGCGACCCACACCCGGGACCCGCGCGGCTCGAAGAGCAGCTGGTTGCTCATGGAGCCGCTGTTCCAGTCGTGCGCCGACGAAGGTCGTGCCCGCCAGGACCAGCAGCAGGCTGACCACCACGACGACGGCCAGCCCGGAGCCCTGCTCCCGCTCCTCCACCAGGTTCAGCTCGCGGTAGTCCGCGAACCACTCCGCACGGGGGAGCACGATCTCCTCGCACTGGACCTGCAGGTCGGCCGGTCTGCGGGTCGACGCCGTACTGGTGCGGCTTCTTGAGGCACCGCCTCGAGCTGCTTCTTGATGTACGGCTGCTGGCTCTCCTCGGCGACCATCGCGTCCACGCGCGCCCGCTCGTCCGCGGACGGGTGGCCTGGTGTCCCACGCCGTCCCGATGCCGATGACGACCGGGATCACCACCGACGCGGCCAGCAGCAGGAGGACCGCGCGGCGCCAGCGCAGGCGGGTCAGCTCGACCCTCAGGAGCCGGGTCATCGGGTGCCTTCCACCGGTCCGCCGAGGGTGTCGGCGGCCGTGAGCTGCAGGAAGAACGTCTCGAGGTCGGCGCGGAGCGGGGTCAGCTCGGTCAGCCAGATCCCCTGCGCGGCGAGCAGCTCGGTGATCCAGGCCGGCTCGTCGGACTCGACGACGAGGGCCCCGTCGACCGGGCTCGTCCTCGCCGACAGCCCGGCCGCCTCGAGCACTCGACGGGCGGCCGCTGGGTCGGGCACCACGACGCGGTACGCCGTACTGGCCCCGAGCAGGTCGTCGACCTTGCCGCTGGCCAGCAGACGGCCGTTCCCGATGATCGTCGCCGAGGTGCACACCTGCTGGACCTCCGCCAGGATGTGCGAGCTGAGCAGCACCGTGACGCCGGCGTCGCCGAGGTCGCGGATGGTGTCGCGGATCTCGCGGATGCCGGCCGGGTCGAGCCCGTTGGTCGGCTCGTCCAGGATCAGCAGGTCGGGGTCCTTGAGCAGCGTGGCCGCGATCGCGAGCCGCTGCTTCATGCCGAGCGAGTAGGACTTGTAGCGGTCCTTGTCCCGCCCGGTGAGGCTCACCGATCTCGAGGGCGGAGTCGACCGCGCTCCGCGGCGCGCCGATGGTGGCGGCCAGCAGGCGGAGGTTCTGGCGGCCGCGTGAAGTTCGGCGAGAACTTCGGCGACTCGACGACGGCGCCGACCCGGTCGATCACCGTCGGGAGGCGCTGCGGGACCGGCTCACCGAACAGCCGCATCGTGCCCTTGGTCGGGCGGGCCAGGCCGAGCAGCATCCGGATGGTCGTGGTCTTGCCCGACCCGTTGGGGCCGAGGAAGCCGTGCACACCGCCTGCCGGGACCGCGAGGTCGAGGTTCTGGACGGCGACCCGCAGCCCGCCCCGCCGGGTCCGGAACTCCTTGCGAAGGCCGGACGTCTCGATGACCAGATCCCCCATGGGGAGGATCCTGCACCATGGAGCGCTACGGAGTGACGAGTTGGATGCGTGGCGCGCGGGCGGGTTCCGGCCGCGGCTCGTAGTCCGGCGTCGGGGTGTACGGCGCCCACGCGAGGAGCTCGTCCAGGTGACGCTCGACGCTCGGGATCACGTCGGACACGGTGACGTCGCGGCCGAGCTCCCGGCTGAGCGAGGTCACGCCGGCGTCCGCGATGCCGCACGGGACGAACCGGTCGTACCACCCGAGGTCGACGTCGCAGTTGAGCGCGAAGCCGTGCATCGTCACCCCGCGGCTGACCCGGATCCCGAGCGCGGCGACCTTGCGCTCCGGCCCGCGGTCGTCGGCACGCAGCCAGACGCCGCTTCGGCCGGGGACGCGCGCGGTGCGTCACGCCGAAGTCGGCGCAGACGGCGATCAGCGCCTCCTCGACCCGGCGTACGTAGTCGACCACGCGGACGTGGTCGGGGAGGGTGACGATCGGGTACCCGACGAGCTGGCCGGGGCCGTGGAACGTGATCTTCCCGCCGCGGTCCACGTCGATGACGGGCGCGCCGCCCGGGTCGGCAGGGCGTTCGTGCGGGTCGGTGCGCTTGCCGGCCGTGAACACGGGTGGGTGCTCGAGCAGCAGCACGGTGTCGGGTGAGTCGCCGGCCACCACGGCGGCGTGCACCTCGCGCTGGACGTCCCACGCGGCGACGTACTCCACGGCGTCGTCGCCGAGACCGGCGATCCGGTAGTCGAGAGCCACGTCGCGCAGCCTACCCCTGTGGAAAACGCCGGCCGGGGCCTGCCGAACGGGGTAGGAGACGGTCGTGAACCCGCGTCGTCTCGCCCTCGCCCTGTCCTGCCTGCTGCTCGCCACGCTCATCCTCGCCGCCGCTCGCGTGGCGGCTCGACCGGCCGCCGGTGGCGAAGGCCGCGGAACCGCTGCCCGGAGCGCGTCGAGGACGGGGCCGAGGCGCTGGCGGTGCTCCGTGCCTGGGACGACCGCCGGGCCCGCGCGTGGGCGGCGTCGCGACGTCGTCGGGCTGGGCCGGCTCTACACCGCGGGCTCCCGCTCCGGGCGGCACGACCGCGCCCTGCTCGAGGCGTACGCCGATCGCGGGCTGCGCGTGCGCGGCCTGCGGATGCAGGTGCTCGCCGTTGATGTCCGGTCCTGGTCGTCGCGCCGGCTGGTGCTGGTCGTGACCGACCGGCTGGCCGGCTGGTGTGGCCGTCGGGCGTCGGCGTCCGGGTGCCGCTGCCGTCGGACCGGGTGTCGACGCGGACTGGTGACCTTCGTGCGGGCCGCGGGGGAGTGGCGGGTGGCGGAGGTTCAGGCGCGCGCGGCCACGAGGACCGCGTCCACGTGGCGGTCCACGAACCGGTAGCCGAGCTCCTCGATCGCGACCGGCTGGATGTTCATCGAGCCCAGCAGCTCGGGCGCCATCGCGCCGGCGGCCACCTTCAGGACCGCTGCCGGCGCGACCAGGAACGCCTTGCGGTGCACCGCTCGGGCCAGCGCGTCGGTGAACTCCGCGTTCGTCGGCGTGCTGGGGCAGCAGATGTTGAACGGGCCGGCCGCCGTGTCGTGCTCGGCCAGGAACGCCGCTGCCGCGAGCCAGTCCCGCAGCGACACGATCGGGAAGTACTGGCGGCCGTCGCCGATCCGCGCCCCGAGCCCGGCCTTGAACGCCAGCCGCAGCTGCTTGAGCGGCGGGCTGGTCCGGTCCATGACCGGCGCGGTGCGCAGCCGGCACACGCGCGCGCCCGCCTCGCGGGCCGGCTCGGACGCCGCCTCCCAGTCGCGTGACATCGCGGGTCAGTGCGCTGTCGCCGCGGCTGTCGGACTCCTCGGTGATCACCTCGTCGCCGTGGTCGCCGTAGTAGCCGACGGCGTTCCCGGCGAGGTACGCCGGCTTGCTCGTCGCGGCCCGCGATCGCCTCGGCCAGGACCCTGGTCGTGGTCACCCGGCTCTCGCGCATCGCGGTGATCCGCTTGCTCGAGTGCGGGTTGCCGACCGTCGGGGTCGCGGCCAGGTTGACCACCACGTCGGCCGCCTCGATCACGTCGCGGTCGACGGTGCCGGCGTACGGGTCCCAGGTGGACTCGTGCGGAGCCGGACGCGGGTCGGCGTACGAGCGCCGTGACGGTGTGCCCGCGCCGCATCTCCTCGGAGAGGTGGCTGCCCAGGAACCCCGAGGCGCCGCGACCACGTTCAACGGCATGCCGCACCCTGTCACACCGCGAGATCACGCTGACCCGCCGACGTCGCGGGTAGCGTCAGTCGCTGCTCAGACCTCGAACTGGCCGGCTTCGAGGCGCTGCTTGACCTCGGTGAGGTAGCGGGCGGCGTCCGCGCCGTCGACCAGGCGGTGGTCGTAGGTCAGGGCGAGGTAGACCATCGACCGGACCGCGATCGTCTCGCCGAGGTTCTTGTCGTCGATCACGACCGGGCGCTTGACGATCGAGCCGGTGCCGAGGATCGCGACCTGCGGCTGGTTGATGATCGGGGTGTCGAACAGCGCCCCGCGGCTACCGGTGTTGGTCAGCGTGAAGGTGCCGCCGGACAGGTCGTCGGGCCTGATCTTGTTGGTGCGGGTGCGCTCGGCGACGTCGGCGATCTTGCGGGCCAGGCCGGCGATCGACAGGTCGCCCGCCTCCTTGATCACCGGGGTCAGCAGACCCTTCTCGGTGTCGACCGCGATCGCGAGGTTCTCCTTGTCGAAGTAGGTGACCTCGCCCTTCTCGGTGTCGATCGCGGCGTTCAGCGACGGGTGCTGCTTGAGCGCGTCGATCGCGGCCTTCGCGAAGAACGGCATGAACGACAGCTTCACGCCCTCGCGGGCGGCGAAGTCGTCCTTCACCGAGCTCCGCAGCCGCGCGATCGCGGTCACGTCGACCTCGACCACGGTGGTCAGCTGGGCGCTCACCTGGAGCGACTCGACCATCCGCTTCGCGATCACCTTGCGCAGCCGCGAGAGCGGCTCGGTCTTGCCACGCAGCGGCGACGGCGTGACGGCCGGGGCCGACGGCGCGCTCGAGGCGGCGGGCGCAGCCGGGGCGGCGGGCGCCTCTTCCTTCTCTTCCGTCTTCGCCTTCTTCGCCTCGGCGGCGTCGAGGACGTCCTGCTTGCGGATCCGGCCACCGACGCCGGTGCCGGTCACGGTCGACAGGTCGATGTCGTGCTGGGCTGCCATCTTGCGGACCAGGGGCGTGACGTAGGTGCTCGGCTCGCTGCGGTCGGAGCCGCCGTCGCCGGCGTCGTGCTTGGGGGCCTCCTCCTGCTTCGGCTCGGGCGCCTTCTCCTCGGCCTTCGGCTCGGGCTCGGGCTCGGGCTCGGGCTCCGGCTCGGGCTCCGGCTCGGGCTCTGCCTGCTTCGGCTCCTCGGCCTTCTCCTCCGCCTTCTCCTCGGCCGGGGGCTCCTCCTGCGACCCGCCGGAGTCGGACGATCCGGCGTCGCCGGAGCCGATCAGCGCGAGCTCCGCGCCGACCTCGACCGTCTCGTCCTCCTCGACCTTGATCTCGAGCAGGGTGCCGGCGACCGGCGAGGGGATCTCGGTGTCGACCTTGTCGGTGGAGACCTCGAGCAGCGGCTCGTCGACCGCGACGTCGTCGCCGACCTGCTTCAGCCAGCGGGTGACGGTGCCCTCGGTGACGGACTCGCCGAGCGCGGGCAGGGTCACCGGCGTGCTGGAGCCGCCGCCGCTCGAGCCGCCGTCGGACTTCGCCGCGGGCTTCTCCTCGGCGGGCGCTTCCTCCTGCTGCGGCTCCTCCGCCTGCTCCGGCTCGGGCTCGGGCTCCGGCTCGGGCTCCGCCTCGGCCTGCTCGGGCTCGGCCTGCTCCTCGCCGGAGTCGGACGACTCCTCGCCGCCGGAGTCGCCGGACGACTCGCCCTCGTCACCGATCACCGCGAGCACCCCGCCGACCTCGACGGTGTCGTCCTCGTTCGCCTTGATCTCGAGGAGCTTGCCGGCCACGGGGGACGGGATCTCGGTGTCGACCTTGTCGGTGGAGACCTCGAGCAGCGGTTCGTCGACCGCGACGTCGTCGCCGACCTGCTTCAGCCAGCGGGTGACGGTGCCTTCGGTGACGGACTCGCCGAGTGCCGGGAGGTTGACTTCGGTGGCCATGGAGTTCCTTCGCTCGCGTCGATGTTCGGGGGATCAGGAGTGGGCGTGGAGGGGCTTGCCGGCCAGCGCGAGGTGGGCCTCGCCGAGGGCTTCGTTCTGGGTCGGGTGGGCGTGGACGAGGGGCGCGACGTCGTCGGCGTACGCCTCCCAGTTGTAGATCAGCTGGGCCTCGCCGATCAGCTCGCCGACCCGGTCGCCGACCAGGTGGACGCCGACGACGGGACCGTCCTTGCGGCGGATCAGCTTCACGAAGCCCTGGGTCTTGAGGATCTGGCTCTTGCCGTTGCCGCCGAGGTCGTAGGTCAGGGTGTCGATCCCGTCGGCGCCGTACGTCTCGGCGGCCGCGGCCTCGTCGAGCCCGACCGAGGCGACCTCGGGGTGGGAGTAGGTCACCCGCGGGATGCCGGCCTCGTCGATCGGCTGCGGGTCGAGCCCGGCGATCTCCTCGGCGACGAAGATGCCCTGCTGGAAGCCGCGGTGCGCCAGCTGGAGGCCGGGGACGATGTCGCCGACGGCGTACACGCCGTCGAGGTTGGTCCGGCAGCGCTCGTCGGCGAGCACGAAGCCGCGGTCCATCGCGACGCCCTGCTCGTCGTACCCGAGGCCGTCGGTGGTCGGCCCGCGGCCGACCGCGACCAGCAGCAGCTCGGCCTCGATCACGTCACCGCCCTCGACGGTGACGGCGACGCCCTCGTCGGTGACCTTGACGCTCTGGAAGGGGGTGCCGGTGCGGAAGTCGATCTTGCGCTTCCGGAAGGCGCGCTCGAGCGCCTTGGACGACGCCTCGTCCTCGGCGGCGAGGAGCCGGGGGAGGGCCTCGATGATGGTGACGTCGGCGCCGAAGGACTTCCAGACGCTGGCGAACTCGCAGCCGATGACGCCGCCGCCCAGAACGATCACGGAGGCGGGTACCCGCTCGAGGCGCAGCGCATGCTCGGAGGTGATCACCCGCTCGCCGTCGACGTCGAGGCCGGGCAGCGACCTGGCGTAGGAGCCCGAGGCCGAGGACGACGTTGGTGCCGGTGTAGGCCTTGCCGTCGACGGTGACCTCGCGCGGACCGGTCAGCCGGCCGGCAGCCCTCGATCACGGTGATGCCGCGACCCTTGATCAGGCCGGTCAGGCCCTTGAACAGACGGGAGACGACGCCGTCCTTGTAGGAGTTGACGCCGACCATGTCGATGCCGTCGAGGGTGGCGTTGATGCCGAACTGCTCGGACTCGCGGGTCTGGTCGGCGACCTCGGCCGCGTGCAGCAGGGCCTTGGTGGGGATGCAGCCGACGTGGAGGCAGGTGCCGCCCAGGTTGCCCTTCTCGACCAGCCCGACCTTCAGCCCCAGCTGGGCCGCCCGGAGCGCACAGGCATATCCGCCTGAGCCCGCCCCGAGAATGAGTACGTCGAAGTCGGCGTCGGCCACGTCGATCCTTCCCTCCTGGACTTGTCGCCCCATCTTTGCACTCTTTGCGAACCTGTCCACACCGGCCCGGGGGCACCCCAACTCACAGCCATTCCGCGCCCGACACACACCCTGCCACGGCGTTCTGCACCCGATCTGTCGGGTGGGTTGGCACACTTGGCCCCATGGGTTTGTTCGACCGCTTCCGCCGCCAGCCGCGCACGCGGATGCGCCGACCTGCTCGCGACACCGCGCGCACCGGGTCGACGGCGGTCCGCGCCTCCGACCGAGCCGACGAGGAGCACCTGCTGAACTTCGTCACCGCGCGCCGCGGCGTCGAGGGGTTCGTCGAGCCACGGACCGCCGTCAGTGACGTGACCCTGCTGCTGGTCGCCCACGACGGCGAGTGGACCCGCCGCCGGGTGCCGTCGGTCGAGTGGGCGCACAGCTTCTGCAACAAGCACCAGGTGCCGTCGTACGACGCCGCGGTCGTCGGCGTCCCGCAGCGGATGCGCGACTACAACCGGCGCAAGAAGCAGCAGGGTCTCTAGGCCTGCGAACGCTACGACGTGGCGGCGAGGGACCTGCGCGTAGTCGACCAGCGTGCCGACCGCGAAGCCGGTGCCGCCGGCGGTCACGTGGCCGTAGGCACTGCCGGTGTTGAACGCCGGCCCGGCGATGTCGAGGTGTGCCCACGGGAGCCCGTCGGTGAACTCGCGCAGGAACGCGCCGGCGAACAGGCCGCCGCCCCAGCGGACCCAGTCGTGCTGGGCCAGGTCGGCGATCTTGCTGCTCCGGATCCGCTCGGTCATCGACTCCGGGATCGGCATCGGCCACTGCGCCTCGCCCGCGGTCTTGCCGGCCGCGAGCACGTCGTCGACGACGTCCTCCGAGCCGAGCACGCCGCCGACCCGCTCGCCGAGCGCGAGCACCATGTGCCCGGTCAGGGTCGCGACGTCGAGGATCACGTCGGGCTTCTGCTCCGATCGCGCGGACCAGGGCGTCGGCGAGGACCAGCCGGCCCTCGGCGTCGGTGTTGAGCACCTCGACGGTCGTGCCGCCGTACATCGTCAGCACGTCGCCGGGCCGGGTCGCGCTCCCCGAGACCATGTTCTCGGCCATCGGCGCGAACGTCGTGACCTTGATCGGCAGCCCGAGGGCGGCGATCGCGAACGTCGCCTGGATCACCGCGGCGGCGCCGGCCATGTCGCACTTCATCGTGCCCATGCCCTGCGCCGGCTTGATCGACAGGCCGCCGGAGTCGAACGTGATGCCCTTGCCGACCAGGGCGATGTGGGCCTTGGCGTCCTTGGGTGCGTAGGTCAGCTCGACCAGCCGCGGCGGCGCGCTCGAGCCGGCGCCGACGCCGAGGATCCCGCCGCAGCCGAGCTCGGCGAGCTTCACCTCGTCGTGCACGACGATCTTGACCTTCGGGGCGCCGCGGCCCTTGCCGAGCTGCTTCACGGCCTCGTCGACGGCGTCCGCGAACAGCGGCGGGCGTCGAGGTCGCCCGGCGGGATGTTGACCCAGTCGCGGGTGGCGGCGATGGCGGTGGCGACGACCTGCGCCTCCTCGAACGCGGTGACGGTCTCCTGCTTGCGCGCGGACGAGCTGAGCACGGTGACGGTGCCGGCCGCCTCCGACTTCGTCTCCTTCTTGTACGTCGTGAACGTGTACGCCGCCGAGCGCGTAGCCCTCGGTCACCGCCCGGACCAGCTCGGGCGTGTCCGCCGGGCAGCGCGACCGCGACCGACGCGGCGTTCGTGGCCGCCCGGGCGGCGGCACCGGCCGCGCGGCGGGTGGTGGCGGCGTCGGCCTCCTCGCCGAGGCCGGCCAGCA
Organism: uncultured Actinomycetota bacterium; assembly: GCA_963788445.1. Taxonomy (GTDB): domain Bacteria; phylum Actinomycetota; class Actinomycetes; order Propionibacteriales; family Nocardioidaceae; genus Nocardioides. The sequence goes on along the minus strand of CAWBGN010000010.1, from coordinate 390,008 downwards.
CGAGCAGCGGCGAGTTGATGGTCCCGCTCGTCGGGACCTTCGCGATCTCGCCGGCCTTGCCGGTGAAGCCCAGCGTGGCCAGGAGTGGCTGGAACTTGCGTCCGTAGGCCTTGGCGACGTCCTCCCCGCCCGGCGCGATCCGCGGCCCCTTGTCGTGCTGCAGGATGCCCACGACGACCGCGTCGGCGCGGGTCTTGGCGGGGCTGGCGGTCCGGAGGTTGTAGGTCGTCACCGACGCAGGATAAGCCAGCCCGTTAGCCGGGCCACGCTGCGGTAGGTTCCGTGCCATGAGCGACCACGCCGGACTCCGCACCTCGCCGTTGCACGAGCGCCACCAGGCCCTCGGCGCGAAGTTCGCCGAGTTCGGGGGCTGGTCGATGCCGCTGGAGTACACCTCCGGCGTGGTCAAGGAGCACACCGCGGTGCGCGAGTCGGTCGGCATCTTCGACGTCAGCCACCTCGGCAAGGCGATGGTCCGCGGAGCCGGCGCGGCGGCGTACGTCAACCGCACGCTGAGCAACGACCTCGGGAAGATCCAGCCCGGCAAGGCGCAGTACACCCTCTGCTGCGACGACGAGACCGGCGGCATCGTCGACGACCTGATCGTCTACTACCACGACGACGAGCACGTGCTGCTCGTCCCGAACGCCGCCAACACCGCCGAGGTCGTACGCCGCCTCGAGGCCGCCGCGCCGGACGACGTCCACATCACCGACCACCACCTCGACTACGCCGTGCTCGCCGTCCAGGGCACGAAGTCCGACGAGGTGCTCGACCGGGTGGGCCTGCCCACCGGGCACGACTACATGTCCTTCGTCGAGGGCGAGTTCCGCGACGCCGGGGTGGTGGTGTGCCGCACCGGCTACACCGGCGAGCGCGGCTACGAGCTGATCGCCAGCAACGACGTGGCCGTCGAGCTGTGGGACGCGCTGCTGGCGGCCGGCGAGGAGTTCGGGATGCTCGCCTGCGGGCTCGGCGCGCGCGACACGCTGCGCACCGAGATGGGCTACCCGCTGCACGGCCAGGACATCACCCTCGACGTCACGCCCAACCAGGCCCGGCTCGGCTGGGCGGTCGGCTGGAAGAAGGACGCGTTCTGGGGCCGCGACGGCGCTGCTCGCGGAGAAGGAGGCCGGCGTGAAGCGCCTGCTCCGCGGCCTGGTCGCGGTCGGTCGCGGCATCCCGCGCCCGGGCATGAGCGTCTCCCTGACCCCCGACGTACCCCTCTGCGAGATCACCTCCGGCACCTTCTCGCCCACGCTCCGCAAGGGCATCGGGCTGGCGCTGGTGCCGACGCATGGTCGACGCGGACGCCGAGGTGGGCGTCGACGTCCGCGGGCGACGCGAGATCTTCCAGCTCGTCGCTCCGCCGTTCGTGGACCCGTCCGTGCGAGAGTCCTGACGTGGCGAACGTTCCCGACCAGCCCCCGACCTTCCGGGCACCCACGCCCGCCGAGCGCCCCTGGCGCTGGCGGCTGGAGAACGCCACCGGCGCCGAGGTCGAGGTCGACGACGAGTACGCCGGCGCAGCGGTTCGCCAGCCAGGCCGATGCCGAGTCGTGGGTCGGCGAGATCTGGTCCGAGCTGGCCTCCGAGGGCGTCGACGCCGTGACCCTGTTCGAGGGCGACCGGCAGGTCTACGGCCCGATGTCGCTGCACGCCTGAGGCTCTCACACCCGTCGAACGGTCCGGCGCGAACATCTGGACGATGATGGGACCCGAGGCCGGGGAGGTGGAGCGTGGACGGCGACCGTGACTTCTCGTCGTACCTGGTCGCCCGCTGGCCCGGGCTGATCCGCTCCCTCGTGCTGCTCGGCTGCCGCTACGCCGAGGCGGAGCGGGTCGCGCGTGACGGACTCGCCCGCTGCCACGACTCGTGGGCGAAGGACCGCGAGTCCGACGACATCGACGTGCACGTCTACCGCGTCGTGCTGGAACGGCTGGAGCGGCTGCGGAAGCGCGAGCGCCGACGACCAACGTCCGGACGAGGCCGAGCCGCCGCTGCTGCTCGACCCGACGCAGGCCGACCCGGCGCAGCGGCTCGCGCTGCGCCGCGCTCTCGAGGTCGGTCTGGCCCAGATGTCGGCCGAGGAGCGGACCGTGCTGGTCCTGCGGTTCGTGGCCGAGCTGTCCCAGGTCCAGGTGGCCGACGTGCTCGACCTACCGGTCGTCGAGGTGCAGGAGCGGCAGGCCGCCGGGCTGTCGCGGCTCGACCTCGACGGCGCTGCGGGAGGTCCGGTGAGCGAGTACCTCGCGGGCGAGATCTTCCGGGAGGCCGGCGAGGGCGTCCCGGTCGGTCAACCACCCGTCGACGACGTCCTGGCGCTGGCTCGCGACCGTCGGCGCCGACGGCTGACGTGGGGCGCCGGCGTGGTCGCGCGACCGTCGCGGCGCTGGGCATCGGCACCTGGATCGGCACCCGACCGCCGGACGACGAGCTCCCGGACGTGATCGTGCGCTCGGAGTCGAACCCGGCGAACATCGAGTGGTACGCCAACGGCGTGCTGCACCTGCCCCGGGTGACCGTCGAGCATCCCGCAGGTCACCGCGATGGTCCAGGTGCCGGACGGGATCGTGTTCGCCGACCGCGCCGGCCGCGTCGTACTCGTCGACGTCGAGGGCACCCTGACCTCCATCGGGAACAGCGAGCCCGGCACGCCGCATCGTCGCCTCCGCCGAACGCGGGTGGGTCGGCCTGGCTCGAGCCCGGGACTCTCCCGGACCTGGTCGTCCACGACACCGTCACCCGCCACGAGCTCGCGCGGCGACCCGTGAACCAGGGCACCCGCCCGATCGCGATCGACCAGGACCGGCTCTACTTCCACGAGCACGGGGAGTCCTGGTCGTGGCAGCTGCCCGACATCGATCCGGCGATCGTGCCCAATGCGGACCTGTACGACGTCGCCGCGGCCGTCCGGGTCCAGCGGGCCGAGCCCGGCACCATGCAGATCCGGCAACCGGTGCTGGCCACCCGGGTCTTCGTCCCGGGATCGCAGGCCGTCCTCTCACCCGACGGCGAGTACGTCCTCACCCGCCTCGACCTCGCCCTGCCCGGGGTCGTCCGGATCTACGACGAGAACGGCGACCTGATCGAGACCGGCATCGAGGACGACGAGCTGGCCCTCGCCGCCGCTTTCGGCCCCGATCACACCGTCACCTACGTCGTCACCACCCGCGACCACGGCACCGACGGCGACGAGCTCCTCCGCCTCTCCGAGTCGCGCCCGTTCGAACTCCGGACCTGCTCGTTGCCGACCGGGACCTGCTCGACGATCACCCAGTTCGGAAACGACCACGGCCTGCCTGTGCTGCCGAACAACTGACGCCGACCCACCGCTGGTTGAGGTGCGAGGCCGTTCACGGCCGAGCCTCGAAACCCCCCCACCGCTGGTTGAGGAGGTTGCGCAGCAACCGTCTCGAAACCCGGTGAGAGAAGGCAGGGCGGCGAGGTACGTCGGTCGAGCCTGTCGAGGCCCGGTCACGGCGGGTGCGTGGTCAAAAGACTTTTGGGTTACGTGGTCGCCCGCCGCGGTGGTCACGGCGGCCACTCTCGGCTGCTTCCTGGCTCGCGGTCGCCTAGCTCGACCGTTGTGGTTCCGGTCGCAAGAAGTTTCTCGAAATAGTTCTCCACATCCCTGTCAAACAAGGGGTTCTCGGCGCTCTGGAGTGTCGGTGGTCGGTGCTTGAGTTGACCCATGACCAAGTACGCCGAGGAGCTCGACACCGCAGGTGCGGTGCTCGGCTTCGCGCGCACCCGTCGGGCGGATGCCGACCGTGCGGAGGCCGATCTGCTGCAGGCCGCGGTTCAGTGGGCGGCGATGCACTCGGTCGACTCGATCGACGACGCCGCGACGATCTCGGATCGGTACGGCGACACCGGGATGCCGGTGGCGGGTGAGGGTGCGCCGTTGGTGGCGGAGTTCGCGATCACCGAGTTCGCCGCCGCGATCGGGGTCTCCACCGACGCCGGGAAGCGGTACGTCGGGCACGCCCTGGAACTGGCCCACCGGCTCCCGCGGGTGTGGCGCCGGGTCGTCAAGGGTGACCTGCGGCCGTGCCTGGCGCGCCGGGTCGCCGACCAGACCCTGCTCGCTGTCACCCGAGGCGGCGTCGTTCGTGGACCGCCACGTGGCGCAGGTGGCGCACAAGATCGGCCCCGTCCAGCTCGAACGCCTGGTCGACGAGGCGATCGCCACGTACATGCCCGACCTCGCGGAGGAACGCCGGTTGGCGAAGGCCGACGGCCGGTACTTCACGATCGAGCAGCAGCAGTTCTCCTACGCCGGCACCGCGGCCGTGCACGGCGAGATCGACCTGGCCGACGCCCTCGACCTCGAGCAGGCCGTCGCCGGGGTGGCCGCCCAGCTGAAGGACCTGGGCTCCGAGGACTCCCTGGACGTCCGCCGTGCGGCCGCGGTCGGCGAGCTCGCCCGCCACCAGCTCGCCCTCGCCTCTATCGGTGGTTGAGGAGGGCGCTCCGCGCCCGTCTCGAAACCACCACCACCGTCCGAAGCGACAGGTGATGCTCTACGTCCACCTCTCCCAGGCCGCGGTCGACCGGCGCCGCCGGCACCGCGGGGCTCGAGCAGGGCAACCAGCTGATCACCGCCGGCCAGGTCCGCGACTGGTGCGCACACGGCCAGCCAGATCACCGTGAAGCCGGTCCTGGACCTCGAGGCCCACGACCCCGTCGACTCACGCCGTCGTCCCCGACCGGCACGCCGAGGTCACCACGGTCCGCGACAGGACCTGCGTGTTCCCCTGGTGCACCCGCCCCGCCCGCCGCTGCGACACCGACCACACCATCCCGCACAGCCGCGGCGGACCCACCTGCCCGTGCAATCTCGCGCCGCTGTGTCGGCGACATCACCGGATCAAGACCCACGGCGGCTGGACCTACACGACCCTCGAACCCGGCCACTACCTCTGGACCTCCAAGCACGGCTACCAGTACCTCCGCGACCCCGACGGCACCCTCGACGTCTCCCGCGACCGCCACCGGCCACCCGACTGACTTCCCCGCCCCGAACCCCGCCGCGAGCGGGGCCATCGGCACGCCCCACCCGCGCCACCAGCGGGTCTCGACAGGCTCGACCGGCGTACCTCGGCGCCCTTCCTCCCTTCACCGGGTTTCGAGACGGTTGCTGGGGAACCTCCTCAACCACCGACACCCCTTCGGTGGTTGAGGAAGGCGCGCAGCGCCTGTCTCGAAACCCCCGCCGCCTGTGCAGGGCGGTGGGCCAACGCCGGTGGGGCCGGTCGAGATCCCACTCGCCGCCCTGCCTCGCTCACCGGGTTTCGAGACGGTTGCTGCGCAACCTCCTCAACCAGCGACACCCCCTTCGGTGGTTGAGGAAGGCGCGCAGCGCCTGTCTCGAAACCCCCGCCGCCTGTACGGGGCGGTGAGCCAACGCCGGTCGGGCCGGTTGAGATCCCACTCACCGCCCTGCCTCGCTCACCGGGTTTCGAGACGGTTGCTGCGCAACCTCCTCAACCAGCGGGGGCCTGATCGCCGCGCTGCCTTGGATTCTGCCGGGGATCTACGCTCGGGGCATGCGGAGCTTCAGCCAGGTCGATGTCTTCTCCTCCGAGCCGCTGCTCGGGAACCCGGTGGCCGTGGTGCACGGTGCGGACGGGATCGCGGATGACGAGATGGCGCGGTTCGCGCGGTGGACGAACCTGTCGGAGACGACGTTCCTGCTGGCGCCCATCGACGAGCGGGCCGACTACCGGCTTCGGATCTTCACGCCTGGCACGGAGCTGCCGTTCGCGGGGCACCCGACGCTCGGCAGCGCGCACGCCTGGCTCGAGGCGGGTGGCGAGCCGAAGAGCGAGCACGAGGTCGTCCAGGAGTGCGCGGCCGGGCTGGTCCGGCTCCGGAGAGGGGAGCGGCTGGCGTTCGCCGCGCCGCCCCTGGTCAGGGAGGGTCCGGTCGGCGACGAGGACCGGGCGCGGATCGTCGGGTCGCTCGGGATCCGCGACGACGAGGTCGTCGACATGGCCTGGGCCGACAACGGGCCCGGCTGGGTGGCCGTGCTGATGGAGAGCGCGGAGCGGGTGCTCGCCCTGCAGCCCGACTTCGTGGCGATGGGCGACCTCGACATCGGGGTGATCGGGCCCCACGCGGAGGGCGGGGAGGCGGACATCGAGGTGCGCGCGTTCTGCCCCGAGATGGGCATCGGCGAGGACCCGGTCACCGGCAGCCTCAACGCCTCGATCGGGCAGTGGCTGGCCGGCAGCCGCCTCCCGTCGTCGTACGTCGCGGCGCAGGGTACGGCGATCGGCCGGCGGGGCCGCGTGCACGTCGACCTCGAGGGCGACACGCTCTGGGTCGGTGGCGACGCACTGACCACCGTGACTGGCCGGGTGAGCCTGTGAAGAATGGTCGGCTCCAACGAGTAGTCTCGCCAGCGTGCGGCAGTATCTCGACCTCCTCCAGCTGATCCTCGACACCGGCGCGGAGAAGAGCGACCGCACCGGCACCGGCACCCGCAGCGTCTTCGGGCACCAGATGCGGTTCGACCTGGGCGAGGGCTTCCCGTTGGTCACCACGAAGAAGATCCACACCCGCTCCGTCTTCGCCGAGCTGCTGTGGTTCCTCCGTGGCGACACCAACGTGAAGTGGCTCCAGGACCGCGGCGTCACGATCTGGGACGAGTGGGCCGACGACAACGGCGACCTCGGGCCGATCTACGGCTACCAATGGCGCTCGTGGCCGACCCCCGACGGCCGGCACATCGACCAGATCGCGCAGGTCGTCGAGCAGATCAAGAACAACCCCGACAGCCGCCGCCACATCGTGAGCGCGTGGAACGTCGCCGACATCCCGCAGATGGCGCTGCCGCCCTGCCACACGATGTTCCAGTTCTACGTCGCCCCGTCGGATTCAGGGCAGGGCCGGCTGTCCTGCCAGCTCTACCAACGCAGCGCCGACGTGTTCCTCGGCGTGCCGTTCAACATCGCGTCCTACGCCCTGCTCACGCACATGGTCGCCCAGGTCACCGGTCTCGAGGTCGGCGACTTCGTGCACACGCTCGGTGACGCCCACCTCTACTCCAACCACCTCGAGCAGGCCCGGCTGCAGCTGACCCGCGACCCGCGGCCGCTGCCCACGCTGAAGCTCGACCCGACGGTCATGGAGCTCGACGCGTTCGACCTCGAGCACATCGAGATCGCGGGCTACGACCCGCACCCGGGCATCAAGGCACCGATTGCGGTCTAAGCGGATCGTCCTGGTCGCCGCGGTGGCCGAGAACGGAGTCATCGGCGCCGCCGGCGGGATCCCCTGGCACCTGCCCGAGGACTTCAAGCACTTCAAGGCCACCACGCTCGGGCACACGCTCGTCATGGGCCGCGCGACGTACGACTCGATCGGCCGGCCGCTCCCGGGTCGCACCACCATCGTGCTCACCCGCGACCCGGACTGGTCCGCGGATGGCGTGCTCGTCGCCCACGACCTCGACGCCGCCCTCGAGCTCGCGGAGGACCTCCCCGGTGACGTGATGATCGCCGGCGGCTCCCAGGTGTACGCCGCCGCGCTGCCGATCGCGGACGAGCAGGTCCTCACCGAGATCCACCAGAGCCCCGACGGCGACACGTTCTACCCCGCGTTCGACAGGAACGAGTGGCGCGAGACCCGCCGCGAGCACCACGAGGGCTTCGACCGGGTCTGGTGGACCGTGGCACGCTGACGCCATGGAGCTCCGGATCATGACCGAACCCCAGCAGGGTGCGACCTACGACGACCTGCTGGCCGTCGCGCGGACCGCCGAGGAGCTCGGCTTCGGGGCCTTCATCCGGTCCGACCACTACCTCGCCATGGACACCGACGGGCTGCCCGGGCCGACCGACGCCTGGGTGACCCTCGCCGGACTGGCCCGTGACACCAGCACGATCCGGCTCGGCACCCTGATGACCTGTGCGACGTTCCGGCTGCCGGGGCCGCTGGCGATCGCGGTCGCCCAGGTCGACCAGATGAGCGGTGGGCGGGTGGACTTCGGGTTCGGGGCCGGCTGGTTCGGGGCAGAGCACACGGCGTACGGCATCCCGTTCCCGGACACCAAGGAGCGGTTCGACCGGTACGAGGAGCAGCTCGCGATCCTCACCGGCCTGTGGCGGACACCGGAGGGGGAGCGGTTCAGCCACGACGGGCAGCACTACCAGCTCACGGACTCGCCGGCGCTGCCCAAGCCGTTGCAGGACGGCGGTCCGCCGGTGATCATCGGCGGCATGGGCAAGCGGCGTACGCCCGAGCTCGCCGCGAAGTACGCCGACGAGTTCAACCTCCCGTTCGTCGACGAGGAGCGAGGCCCGCACCCAGTTCGACCGGGTCCGCGCGGCCTGCGACGACGCCGACCGCGACCCCGACGACCTGATCTGGTCCAACGCGCTCACGCTGTGTGTCGGCGCCGACGAGGCGGAGCTCGCCCGCCGGGCCGAGGCGATCGGCGAGGACGTCGCCGACCTCCGCGAGAACGCCCTCGGCCGGCACCCCTGCCGAGGTGGTCGACAAGCTCGGCCGGTACGCCGCCCTCGGCAGCCAGCGCGCGTACCTCCAGGTGCTCGACCTGTCCGACCTCGACCACCTGCGACTGGTGGCCGAGGAAGTGGCACCACACGTATAGCCTGTGGGAATGACCACCGCGCCCGCAGCGCCTTTCGGCCGCGTACTCACGGCCATGGCCACCGCGTTCCACGACGACGGTTCGGTCGACCTCGAGGGCACCGCCCGGATCGCTCAGCACCTCGTCGAGCACGGTCACGACGGCGTCGTCGTGTCGGGCACGACGGGGGAGTCGCCCACCACCAGCGTCGCCGAGGACGGCCAGATCCTGGCCGCCGTCAAGGACGCCGTCGGCGACCGCGCCAAGGTCGTCGCCGGCGTCGGCACCAACGCCACTGCCCACTCGGTCGAGCTGGCCCAGCAGGCGGAGAAGATCGGCGCCGACGGCCTGCTCCTGGTGACGCCGTACTACAACAAGCCCGGCCAGGCCGGCGTCCTCCACCACTTCCGGACGGTCGCCGAGGCCAGCGACGTGCCGGTGATGCTCTACGACGTGCCCGGCCGCACCGGCACCACCATCTCGCTGGAGACCTACCAGGCGACGATCCAGCTCGAGCAGGTCGTCGCGGTCAAGGACGCGGTCGGCGACTTCGCGCGCGGCGTCCGGCTCACCGAGATGGGGTACGCCGTCTACTCCGGCGACGACGTCGCCAACCTCGGCTGGCTCGCGCACGGCGGCAGCGGCTTCGTGTCCGTGGTCGGCCATGTCGCCGGCGACCAGCTCCGCGCGATGGCCGACGCGTTCTTCGCCGGCGACCACGCCCAGGCCCTCCAGATCTTCACGCGGCTGCTCCCCGCGATCGACGCCGTGATGGGCGTCGCCAACTACGGAGCCACCACCGCCAAGGCAGCACTCCAGCTCCTCGGCGTCCTCGACAACCGAAACGTCCGGGCACCACTCGTGCCTCTGGACGACGACGACGTGGCCGCTCTCCGCGTGGGACTCACCACCGCCGGCCTTCTGTAAAGGAACCCATAACTACATGAGCCATCCGCATCCCGAGCTCTCCGCACCGGCCGAACTGCCGAAGGGGGGACTCCGGATCATCCCGCTCGGCGGGCTCGGCGAGGTCGGTCGCAACATGACCGTCTTCGAGTACGACGACCGCCTGCTGATCGTCGACTGCGGGGTCCTCTTCCCCGAGGACCACCACCCCGGCGTCGACCTGATCCTCCCCGACTTCGACCCGATCCGCGACAAGCTGGACAAGGTCGAGGCGCTGGTCCTCACCCACGGCCACGAGGACCACATCGGCGCCACGCCGTACCTCCTCCGCGAGCGCGGGGACATCCCGCTCGTCGGCTCGGAGCTGACCCTGGCCCTGCTCGGCAGCAAGCTGCGCGAGCACCGGCTCAGGGAGACGATCCACCACGTCGTCAAGGAGGGCGACCGGATCTCGCTTCGGCCCGTTCGACCTGGAGTTCGTGGCCGTCAACCACTCCATCCCCGACGCGCTCGCGGTCGCGATCCGCACCGGCGCCGGCCTGGTCCTGCACACCGGCGACTTCAAGATGGACCAGCTCCCGCTCGACTACCGGATCACCGACCTGCGCGCCTTCGCCCGGCTCGGCGAGGAGGGCGTGGACCTGTTCATGACCGACTCGACCAACGCCGAGGTCCCCGGCTTCACCACCTCCGAGCGGAACATCGGTCCGGTCCTCGACCGGGTCTTCTACCAGAGCGACCAGCGGATCATCGTGGCCTGCTTCGCCTCCCACGTGCACCGCGTCCAGCAGGTGCTCGACGCGGCCGTCACGCACAAGCGCAAGGTCGCGTACGTCGGCCGCTCGATGGTCCGCAACATGGCCATCGCCCGCGACCTCGGCTACCTCAACGTCCCGCCCGACGTCCTCATCGACGCCAAGGACCTGGCCGACCTGCCGCCCGAGAAGCAGGTGCTGGTCTCGACCGGGTCGCAGGGTGAGCCGCTGAGTGCGCTGAGCCGGATCGCCCAGCGCAACCACAACTTCGTGCACATCGAGGAGGGCGACACCGTCGTCCTCGCGTCGAGCCTGATCCCCGGCAACGAGAACGCCGTCTACCGCGTCATCAACGGGCTGTCCCGCTGGGGCGCCAACGTCGTGCACAAGGGCAACGCCCTGGTCCACGTCAGCGGCCACGCCAGCGCCGGCGAGCTCCTCTACTGCTACAACATCGTCAAGCCGCGCAACGTGCTCCCGATCCACGGCGAGATCCGGCACATGCGGGCCAACGCCGAGCTGGCGCGGGCGACCGGCGTGCCGACCGACAACGTCGTCATCGCCGAGGACGGTGTCGTGGTGGACCTGATCGACGGCCAGGCCACGATCGCCGGCAAGGTCGACTGCGGCTACGTCTTCGTCGACGGCTCCTCGGTCGGCGACGTCACGGAGAGCTCGCTGAAGGACCGCCGGGTCCTCGGCGAGGAAGGCTTCATCTCGGTGATCGTGGTGATCGACTCGGTCAGCGGCAAGGTCGCCGGCGGCCCGGAGATCCACGCGCGCGGCTTCGCCGGCGACGACTCGACGTTCGACGAGATCAAGCAGCCGATCATCGACGCCCTCGACCGCGCGGTGCGCGAGGGGGTCTCCGACTCCTACCAGCTCCAGCAGACCGTGCGCCGGGTCGTGGGCCGCTGGGTCAACCAGGCCCACCGCCGTCGGCCGATGATCATCCCGGTCGTGATCGAGGCCTAGTGGTTTCGAGACGGGCGCTGCGCGCCCTCCTCAACCACCGAGTACGCCGGCGACGATGAGCGCCTGCCCGACGTGGTAGGCGACCATCAGCAGCAGCCGGCCGTGGGGGACCGGCCGGACGAACCGGTTGACGGAGAGGATCGCGTCGCTGGCGACGAAGACCGTGGCGCCCAGGGCCACCAGCGGCTCCCCGGTGCACCAGGCGAGGACCAGCATCGCGCCGATCACCGCCATGTAGACGCCGACCGGCACCGACAGGGCCCGGCCGCCCAGCCGGTGCGTCACCGGCAGCACCCGTCTGGTGGCCACCAGGGCGACGGACAGCGCGGCCAGCCCGAACGGCCGACCACCACGGCGCGGGCAGCCCCAGCTGGGCGAAGCAGACCAGGAACGCCAGGTGGCCGACGAGGAAGGCCGCCAGCCCCGCCTGGAACCGGGGGAGCGAGTCGCCGAGCAGCGCGACGTCGCCGACCAGCCCGAAGAACAGCGCGACCAGCAGCCAACCCCCGGCGGTGCTGTCGAAGGCACCGAGCACCACGGCCGCGACGATCAGCGACACCAGCACGAGGGGCTTCGCGAACGTCTCGGTACGCCGGTCGTCGCGCGCCACGGCGTACCAGTCGACGAGCGCAGCCGCGCCCGGTAGCACCCAGACCAGCTCCTCGCGCACGCGCTGAGCATGGCAGGTGCGCAGCGCCGACGCGGACTGCAATGCCGGGCTCTGGCGCGGTCGCGCTTCTACCGTTGGCACGTGACGCGGCATCGCGAGGTGAGCCGGACCGGTGCCCGGGTGGCGCGGGTCGTCGCGGCCTGCGCCGTGGTGCTCGCCGTCGTCGCGGTCGTGCTCCCTCTCGTCGGGGGCTACCACTACCTCGACGACCTGCTCGAACACCCCCGAGATCGCGGTGGCGCTGTCCTTCGGGGTCGTGGGCGCCGTGCTCGTGGGGCGCGCGGACGCGTACCCGATGGGGTGGTTGCTGATCGCGGTCAGCTCGGTGGCCGGCGTCTACGGCATCGCCACGTCGTACGCCGCGTACGAGCTGGCGGGCGACTCGGGCGCGACGCTGCCCCCGGGCGCCGACCTGGCCCTCGCCGCGGCCTGGCTGAGCAGCTGGGCCTGGTTCCCGACCTCGGTGCTGCTGGCGGCGGTCTACCCGCAGGTGCTGCCGCACGGTCGGCCGTTGTCGCCGCGCTGGCGGGTGCCGCTGTGGGTCGCCGCGGGCTGCCTGGTCCTGGGCGTGCTCGACCACGCCACCGAACCGGGCCCGCTGGGCACGTTCACGGCGCTGGACAACCCGATCGGCTGGTCCGGGCTGCACGACGTGGCCGAGCCGCTCTGGCGCGCCCTGTCCGTCGCTGCTGGGCGGCCTGGTGCTGGTCTCGCTGGTGTCGCTCGTGCTGCGCTTCCGCCGGGCCCAGGGCGTGGAGCGCTGGCAGGTCGGCTGGTTCGCCTACGCCGTCGTCGTGGCGGGCCTGTTGGCCCTGGCGACGTCGCCTTTCCTGTCGACCCCCGCCGTGATGCTGGTGCCCGCGGGGCTGGTGGTCACCGCGCCGAGGCCGATCGGGCGCCGCACGGCGAAGGGCCCCGCCGGACGTGTCCGGCGGGGCCCTTCGTGATCTGCGTTAGTGCCTGACCGGCTTCTTCGCGTTCACGATCCGCACCGTGAACTGGTCGGAGCTCGGCTTGATGTTGTCCGTGCCGAGGAACCTCGCTGTGAAGGTGCGCCGGCCCACTGCGATGTTCTTGGTGATCTGGATGTTCACCACTCCGTTCGACAGTGTGCCGCGGCCGACTCGGTCCCCACTGAACCAGATCTCCACCACGCCCGTGGACGTGCCGAAGTCCTGGTCGACCACGACGCGTGCCGTGATGGTTGCGTTGAGCTTGACCGGGTTCGGCCGGCCCGTCGCAGTGGTCCTGGTCGTCGCCTTGGTCACCGGGGCCGACACGTTCGTCGAGCCCTCGGCGAAGTTGCCCTCGCCGACATAGGTGACCGTGAGTGGGTTCCCACCAGCCGGCAGGGCGGCCGGCAGGTTCACCGTCGCCTCGCCGTCCTCATCGAGCACGCCGGTGGCGATGACGTCGTCATCGGCATCGGTGACCTCGACCGCACCCGTGGGCGCCTCGTCGAGACCAACCGGCGGAGTCACCGTGACGGCGAGCCTGGACGGCTGCCGGTACTGGGTGCTCGCCGGGGTCCGGACCGCTGTCACGGTCGTGGCCGCGGCCCCGACCGTGATCGGGAACGACCGGGTGAGGGCGTCGTAGGTGCCGTCGCCCTCGTAGCGGACGAACACCTGGTACGAACCCGCAGGCAGATTCGCCGGGAGCTCGATGGTCGCCGCCGCCGGGTCGCCCGCAAGCGTGGCGTCACCGACCTCGGTGCCCTGGATGCTCGCGGTGACGTCGCCGGTCGGAGCGGCTTCGCCGTCCGGTCCGTCGACCGTCACCTCGAGGTCGGAGGCCACGCCGTACGTCGACGGCTCGGGCTCGTGGGTCGCCGTGATGGCGAGGTCGGTGACCGCCTCGCACAGGACGACCTGCACGTTGTCGACCCACCAACCCTGGACGCCGCCGCAGCCGTCGCGGCCGATGGCGAACTGGAGCTGGATCGTGTCCCCGGCCTGGACGCCCATGGCCTCCAGGTCGACCTGGGAGGTGCCCCAGTCGGACACGATCTCGCCGCCGTCAGTGCCGGTGAAACCGGGCTGTCCGGCGAGCGGGTTGGTGTTCCCGGCGTCCTCGGTGGCCAGCACCGTCGGGCCGTTGAAGGTGTAGGCCTCGGCCGGAACCGGCTCGAAGTCACCACCGTTCACGCTGACCTGCAGGTTGCCACCGTCGAAGCCCAGCTCGGTCTGGATGTTGTGGTCGAACGAGAGGCGCGGGCTGAAGCCGCCCTCCTCGCCGACCACGATGTCATCGCTGGTCATCGTGTTGACGCTGGAGAAGTCGGCCTCGTCGCCGGTGCAGGTGCCGTTGTCCGGCGCCGGACCGAAGGCAGCGGTCTCGCTGCCCACGGGCGCGTTGCCCTCGGGCAGGTCGGTGCTGGTCTCCCAGTCCATCGTCTCGCCACCGAACACGCTCTCGCCGTCCAGGGTCCAGTCGGCGATGCCCTCCTCGAAGTCGTCGGAGAAGACCGTCTCGGACTCGGTGCCGTCCCCGCAGAGAGCGGGAGTGTTCGGGTCGAGCTGCGGCCCGAAGTCACACTGGACCGGCTCCGTGCGGAGCTCGACCGCCAGCGCCATCGCGGCCACCTGGGCACAGTCGGCCGAGGTGATCTTCTTGTCGTAGGCACCCGAGTCGTTCGGCTCCACGCTGAGCTTGCGGAGCTGCTTGCCCGTCAGGTCGACACACGATGATTCGAGTGCATCGGCGTGGTCGGTGAAGTCACTGACCGGCGTCATGTACTCGTTCATCGCCTTGTAGTAGATCGCCGCGGCCTTGGTGAGACCGATGCCCTCCACCGTCTGGCCGTTGTAGGTGCCGCCGTCGACCAGCAGGGCGTAGCCGTGGTTCGGCACACCGGAGTTGCCGTGCACGCCACCCTGGTCGTCGGTCGAGCACTTGTACTCGACGTCGGTGACCTTGCCCGGGTCGCCGTAGCAGGTGGGGTTCCACATGTCGCGGATGGCCCCACCGAACGCCTCGGACTTCTCACCGATCAGCCACCGGAAGGAGTCGTGACGAACGCCACCGGCGTCCTTCATCGTGACGTTCACCGTCGAGCCGCCGGTGATGGCGGTCCGGATGGACTCCCGGTCGGTGAGGCCGATGGAGACGGTCGCAACGACATCGGGGTTGGTGCCCGACATGCTGATGACCGACTCGTCACGGTTGCCGATGATGAGTGCGGCCGCGCCCATCTCGGTGGCCTTGATGGCCTTCTCCTCGAAGGTGCAGAAACCCCGGTCGACCATCACGATCTTGCCGACCACGTCGGCCTCGTTCGTGTAGTCGGAGCAACCGTCGGTCGTCGTACCGGGGGTCGTCGTACCGGGAAGTGGCGGCTCGATGGGGTCGGCCGCGATCGCGACGTCACCGGTGATGCCGGTCTCGTCCAGCTGCTCACCGAAGGCGGCGCCGCCCGTGAGGCAGTCCTTCGCGATCGGCGCAGGGGAGTTGATCGTCAGCAGCGGCAGGGTCGGCGAGTGCGACGAGCACAGCCCGACGGGACGCTTGGCGTTGATGTCGCCCTCGCCCTCGTCCTCGCGTCGGTTGATCAGGTCGAGAGTCTCGCCCCAGATGTCGGAGTAGGCCTCGTTGAGGGCGCCGGGCTGCCACTGGTAGATGCCACCCCAGGTGTACTCGGTGTAGGCGTGGCCCCACTCGTGCGCGACCACGTCGTCAGAGGTGACGCCGTCGCAGTAGTTGGTGGTCAGGCCGTTCCAGTTGGCGTTCGGGCAGGAGATGCGGGGGTCGTTGTTGACCGTGATCCGCTTCGCGCCGTCGCCGTCGTAGGAGTCGCGGTTGAACGCGTTCTTGAAGAACCAGTAGGACTCACCGGAGGAGGTCACGAGGTTCTGCTGGTCCTGGTTGAGGCCGCCCGGGAACGGGTCGCCCTCTTCCCACACCGTCTCGAAGGCCACGGCGCCGTTCTGGACGAACGCCTCGCGCAGCTCACGGTCGAGCGCGTTGTCGACCATCGAGTAGCGGTTCAGGACCTTGCCGGTGTTGGCGTCGACGAACACCTTCTCGCGAACGGCCGCACCGTCGGAGACCTCGACCACGTAGGCCAGGACGTTCTCGCCGTCGTCGCCCTTGATCGCACCCGTGCGGTAGACGACGAGGTCGTTCGAGGTGGCCTTGAGTGCGCGGGCCTTGGCAGTGCTGCCGCTGGCGGCGTCGCTCGGGGAGGACTTCACGAAGGCGATGGCGCGAGCGGCCGCGGACTGCGGGCTGCGGGCCGCCTCGGTCTCGAGGGCGATGTCCGGGGCGGCGTAGCCGTTGACCGAGGTCAGGCTGCCGTCCTGGTCGACGTGGGCCCGCAACAGCGAGCCGAAGACCGGGACACCCTCGTAGGACTGGGTGTAGTTGACGGTCCAGCCGAGGTCGTTCGCCTGGATCGACTCGCGCTGGAGCTCGCCGCGCGCGGCACCGAACGCGGAACCGAACTCGGTGAGGTACTTGTCGGCCTTGGCCGCTGCCGCGGTCCGGGTGCTCCCGGATGCCGCCGGCATCAGGTCGCCGTTGAGCCCGGCACGGACGAAGTCGACCTTGCCGGTGGCGGCGTCACGGCTGGTCGCGACCGAACCGCGCGCTCCGTCCTTCATCTTCTGGACGACCGTCGGCTTCGGGGCGGGAGCGGCGGAGGATGTGGCAGCCTGCGCTGCCAGTGCGGGAACGGCGGCGAGTCCCGCCGCCACGAGAGCCAGGGTTATCCCCTGCCCAAGAACTTTCACGTGACTTACTCCGATCGGATCATGATGAGGGCGGCGGGTGTGAGATGTGCCACCGGCCGAGATGCACCCTAGGTACGGATGGGCGCCGGGTCTAGATGTGTGACGGAATCCTTCCGAAGTTGTGTCCTTCCGCCACAAAGGCGGGAGTGTCGACCCGAAGAATCTCCGGCTCCAGGGGTCTGGTCAAGCCGCCGTTGGGGCGCCTAGTGTCCAGTCGCAGCAAGATCTCGGGAATGGGTTCCACCGCGCCCGAGGTCGACTCTCTCGGGACGAAAGGAACCTCGTGCGCACCACGGCAGCCGGGCTTTTGAGCCTGGCACTCATGGCCGGTCTCGGCACTCTCACCCAGACCTCAGCCTCCGCCGCACCCCAGGCGGACAAGATCAACGAACCGCGTCTGGCCACACCTTCAGACGCCCTCCCCAACCCCGCCGCCGAGAAGCAGATCGCGCTTCGTGAGGAAGCCATCGCGGACGTCCTCAGCGGCGAGGCGAAGCCGCAGACCGTCAACGGCAACAGCGTGCTGAAGGTGGGCCGCGAGCCGGCCGCCTCGAGCAAGGGTCGCAAGGCCAACGCGACGCAGCCCCAGTACGTCGAGCTCGAGAACGAGCGCACGGACCGGGTGTTCGTCTTCCTTGTCGACTTCGGCGACGAACGACACCCGAGCTACCCCGACCAGGACACCGACCCGGCGACGCCGGGTCCGAGCAGGTTCGACGGCCCGGGGTTCAACGAGATCCCCGAGCCCGGTCCGAACGACAACTCGACGGGCTGGGAACCCGACTTCAACAAGGAGTACTACGAGAACCTGTACTTCGGTGAGGGCGCCGACGTCGAGTCCCTCAAGACGTACTACGAGAAGCAGTCCTCCGGTCGCTACACCGTCGACGGCGAGGTCAGCGAGGTCACGACGGTTCGCTACAACGAGGCTCGCTACGGCCGGAGCGACGGCTTCCCGTGCGCCGGCAACGTCTGCAACAACACCTGGGACGTGGTCCGCGACGGCATGACGCAGTGGGTCGCCGATCAGAAGGCCGCCGGTCAGACCGACGAGCAGATCAAGGCCCACCTCGCGACGTTCGACGTCCTCGACCGCAACGACTACGACGGTGACGGCGTGTTCGACGAGCCCGACGGCTATCTCGACCGCTTCCAGATCGTGCACGCCGGCGGCGACCAGGCCGACGGTGACCCGTTCCAGGGCGAGGACGCCATCTGGAGCCACCGCTGGTACGTCGACCAGGCGTCGACCGGCGTGACCGGCCCTGTGTTCAACAAGGCCGGGGGCACCCAGATCGGCACCACGGGGCTCTGGGTCGGCGACTACACCATCCAGGCCGAGAACGGCGGGCTGTCGACGATCGCCCACGAGTACGGCCACGACCTCGGCCTGCCCGACCACTACGACACGGCTGCCTCGGGTGACAACCCGGTCAGCTGGTGGACGCTGATGGCGCAGAGCCGGGTCTCCGCCCCGGGCGACCAGGGCATCGGCACCCGCGCCGCGGACCTCGGCGTCTGGGACAAGCTGCAGCTCGGCTGGCTCGACTACGAGACGGTCGTGGCAGGGCAGAAGCGCACGCTCGAGCTCGGCCCGCACGAGTACAACAGCGAGAAGGCACAGGGCGTCGCGGTGGTGCTTCCCGACAAGGAGGTCGAGACCGTCCTGCCCACGCCGGCCGAGGGTGAGCGGCAGTGGTGGAGCGGCCAGGGTGACGGCTACACCGCCGAGATGTCTCGTGCCGACATCGCCGTTCCCGCCGCGGGCGCGAAGCTCGACCTGCAGCTGAACTACAACATCGAGGAGGACTTCGACTACGCGTACCTCGAGGTCGAGTCCCCAGCCGGCAGCGACAACTGGGTCCAGCTCCCGACGACGGCCGTCGACCCCGACGCCGGCGACGAAGTGGACGAGAACGGGATCGACGGGGTCAGCGACGGCTACGTGCCGGCGTCCTTCGACCTCACGCCGTACGCCGGGCAGACCATTGGTCTCCGGGCCCGCTACATCACCGACGGTGGCGTGATGGGCCAGGACCCGAGCCTGGGTTGGTCCGGTCTCTTCATCGACGACATCCAGGTCACCTCCGGGGGGACGACCGTCTTCGCGGACGGCGCCGAGAACCCGCCGAACGGCTGGACTTTCCAGCAGAACAAGGGCGACGGGTTCGAGTCGGTGGAGGCCAGCTTCACCACGATGTACGACAACTTCTACCTGGGCAGCAACCGGTCCTACGTGAGCTACGACAAGTACCTCGAGACCGGCCCGTACAACTTCGGGTGGCCGGACCGGCCGGACTTCGTGGAGCACTTCCCGTACCAGGACGGCCTGCTGGTCAACTACTGGGACACGTCGTACAGCGACAACAACACCAGTGCACATCCGGGTAGTGGCGAGGTCCTGCCGATCGACTCTCACCCGCGTGCCCACTACAACCTGGAAGGCCAGGCCTGGCGTGGTCGGATCCAGAACTACGACGCACCGTTCGGGCTGCAGAAGGCCGACTCGTTCACGCTCCACGTGAATGGCAAGGCCAGCTACGTCCGCGGGCAGGCCGCGAACGCGGTCTTCGACGACAGCGACCCCAACCGGTACTTCACCCCGTTCGCGGAGGCTGGACTGCCGCGGGTGGGCGTCAAGGTCGCCGGCTTCGGCCTGAAGATCGAGGTGCTCAAGCAGAACGGCGCCAACATGACGATCCGGATCCGGTAGTCACGGTTCGACAGCACCTTCACTGAGGGCCGGGAGCCGCACGCTCCCGGCCCTCAGTTCTGTCTGGTGACCTTCTGGACGCGGACCGCCGCGCCGGCGCACGCGCCGGACTCCGGCAGCGCCTGCCCGGTGGCGCTCACCTGGTCGCCCTCGGCAAGGCCCTCGGTCCCGGGACCGACCAGGGACCAGAGGACACCGTTCGCGTCCTTGACGTCGACGCAGCCGTTCTCACCGGCGGCGACGACGGTGCCGACCACCCGCACCTTGGCAAAGCTGTCGGTCGGCCCGGACGGAGGAGCGCTCGGCCTCGTGGGCGCGGGCACGCTGGGGTTCTCGCTGTTCTGCTCACTCACCGTCTCTCCCTCCTCCTGACAGCCGGCTGCCGCGACCGCGAGCCCTACGACGAGCGCCAATCCGGCTGCTCGTCGCCTGGCGCGTCGCACGTTCTCCATCCTGCTACGACGCGCGCGCAGCGCCATGGGATCCACTCCGGCGACACGCACCTGTGGTGCAAGTGACTGGTGGGACTTTGGCCTAGATTCATCACCATGGCGACCCGTACGTCTTCCCCGCCGGGGTCGCGGAGCAAGAGCACGTCCTCGTCCAGCCGCAGCAGGTCCGGTTCCAGCCGGTCCAAGAGCTCGGCCGGGCGGGGTGGCTCGGGCACCCGATCCCGGAGTACCCGCAAGGGCACCAAGCGCCGCCCTGCGCCCACCAGCAGCCGGCGGCCGGCTCCGCGCGCCGTCCGCAACGGCCCGGGCCCGGTGTCCCGCGCCTTCGGCGCGCTGGGTCACGGTGTCGTTGCCGTGTGGATGGCGGTCGCCCACGGTCTCGGTGCGGCGGCGCGCAGCATCGGCCGCACCGCGCGCGACCTCGAGCCCGAGCACCGTCGCGACGGTGTCGGGCTGGTCCTGTTCGGCCTCGCCGTCGTCACCGCGGCCGCCGTCTGGTGGCAGCTCCCCGGCGGCGTCATGGAGGTCATCCGGACGATCGCCGCCGGCTCGATCGGCAAGGTCGGCTGGTTCCTGCCCCTGGTGCTGGTGCTCATCGGCTGGCGCAACATGCGCGACCCGCTCCACAACGGGCCGGCCGGACGCCAGGTCGTCGGCTGGACCGCGTTCGCGTTCGGGGTGCTCGGGATCGTGCACATCGCCAACGGCAACCCGCAGCCGGCACTCGGCGACACCGACCCGCTCGAGTCCGCCGGCGGCGCCGTCGGCTTCGTCGTGTCCAGCCTGCTGCTCGACCTGATGCGCACGCCGTACGTCGTGGTGCCGCTGCTGGTCCTGCTCGCGCTCTTCGGCGTGCTCGTGATCACCGCGACGCCGGTCTACCAGGTGCCCACCCGGCTCAGGGAGGTGCGCGACCGGCTGCTCGGCCGCAAGCCCGCCGACCCCGAGGACGAGGGCGAGCCCACCCAGCCGATCCGGACCCGCGGGCGTGGCCGCGACGACATCGACCCCGACATGGGAGACCTGCCGTACGACTCGCCGGTGCTGGAGGACCGCGAGGTCAGGAAGCGCCGGAAGAAGACCGACCCCGAGGCTGGTTCCGAAGCGGAGACCGACAACTTGGCCGCCGTGCCCGGCTTCGACGTGCCCGAGCCCAAGGGCGACCTCGAGCCGCCGCCTCACACCCCGCTGCCGCCACGGGTCGAGCAGCTCGCGCTGTCCGGCGACATCGCCTACTCCCTGCCGGCCAACGAGGTGCTCAAGCCCGGCTCCGTGCACAAGGCCCGCTCGAAGGCCAGCGACGCGGTCGTCGACCGGCTCACCCAGGTGATGGAGGAGTTCGGCATCGACGCGCAGGTCACCGGCTACACCCGGGGCCCGACCGTGACCCGCTACGAGGTCGAGCTCGGCCCCGCGGTCAAGGTGGAGAAGGTCACCGCGCTCTCCAAGAACATCGCGTACGCCGTGGCCTCGGCCGACGTGCGGATCCTCAGCCCGATCCCCGGCAAGTCCGCGATCGGCATCGAGATCCCCAACGTCGACAAGGAGATCGTCTCGCTCGGCGACGTCCTCCGGTCGAACAACGCCCGGGCCGACCACCACCCGATGGTGGCCGGGCTGGGCAAGGACGTCGAGGGCGGCTTCGTGGTCGCCAACCTGGCGAAGATGCCGCACCTGCTCGTCGCCGGTGCCACCGGCTCCGGCAAGTCGTCCTTCATCAACTCGATGATCACCTCGATCCTGATGCGTTCGACACCGGACGAGGTGCGGATGATCATGGTCGACCCCAAGCGGGTCGAGCTGAACGCCTACGAAGGCGTCCCGCACCTGATCACCCCGATCATCACCAGCCCCAAGAAGGCCGCCGAGGCGCTGGCCTGGGTCGTGCGCGAGATGGACATGCGCTACGACGACCTGGCGAACTTCGGGTTCCGGCACATCGACGACTTCAACAAGGCGGTCCGCTCCGGGAAGGTCGAGGTGCCGCCGGGCTCCGAGCGCGAGCTCACGCCGTACCCCTACCTGCTGGTGATCGTCGACGAGCTCGCCGACCTGATGATGGTGGCCCCACGCGACGTCGAGGACGCGATCGTCAGGATCACCCAGCTGGCACGCGCCGCCGGCATCCACCTGGTGCTGGCCACGCAGCGGCCGTCGGTCGACGTGGTGACCGGCCTGATCAAGGCCAACGTCCCGTCGAGGCTGGCGTTCGCCACCAGCTCGCTCGCCGACAGCCGGGTGATCCTCGACCAGCCGGGCGCCGAGAAGCTGGTCGGCCAGGGTGACGGTCTGTTCCTGCCGATGGGCGCCTCGAAGGCGGTGCGCGTCCAGGGCTCGTGGGTGACCGAGGCCGAGGTCCACCAGGTCGTCAAGCACTGCAAGGAGCAGCTCGCGCCGTCGTACCGCGAGGACGTCACCGCGCCGGCTGCCGCCAAGCGCGAGCTCGACGACGACATCGGCGACGACATGGATCTCGTCATCCAGGCGATCGAGCTGGTGGTGTCGACCCAGTTCGGCTCGACGTCGATGCTCCAGCGCAAGCTCCGGGTCGGCTTCGCGAAGGCCGGACGACTGATGGACATTCTCGAGAGCCGAGGCGTGGTGGGGCCGAGTGAGGGCTCGAAGGCGCGCGACGTGCTCGTGAAGCCCGACGAGATCGACGGTGTGATCGCAACGTTGCAGGGGGAGCTGTGACCGAAGCGAGAGACCGCGTCGGCCTGCAGCCGACCGCCAACCGCAACTTTGCGGTCGAACTGCGAGGTAACCAGGGGGAGCTGTGACCGAAGCGAGAGACCGCGTCGGCCTGCAGCCGACCGCCAACCGCAACTTTGCGGTCGAACTGCGAGGGAACCAGGGGGAGCTATGAGCAACGGGAACGCAGCAGAACACTTCGACCACGACCTGCACGACGAGGACGAGGAGACCCCGGCATCCGAGCCGCTCGGCCTCGCGCCCGAGCCGGTGGAGGTGCGCCGCAACAGCGGCGTGGCAGCCCTGGTGGGTGCGGTGGCCTCCGCGGTCGCGATCGCCTACCTGGCCCGGGCCTCGAGCACCGGCGCCGCCCTGGACTGGGTGCTCGCCGCGGCCATGGGGCTGCTCGGCATCGGCCACCTCGTCGCCCTGGTCGACGCCCGCACTCCGCTGCTGGTGGCGGACACGCAGGGCGTCCGGATCCGGCTCGGGCGCACCTGGCGCGGGCTGCCGTGGGGTGCCCTCCGTCAGGTCCAGCACCTGCCGCGCCGCGGCATCCTCCGGGACGGCCGACTGGTTCTCGTCGTGTACAACCCCGAGCGCCTGATCGAGGAGCTCGATCGGTCCGGTCGACGACAGTCGCGGATCGCCCGCAAGATGTACGGCGCCCCGTTCGCCGTGCCGCTCGCCCTGTCCACCCGCGTGAGTGGCGCGGGCGACGACCTGACCGGTGCCCTGGCCCGGCTCGCGGCCGACCCTTCCGTCGTGGTCGAGATCGACCCCGTCGTGACGGAGCCCGAGGACGAGCCCGAGGCCGAGGAGGAGACCGAGACGGAGCTGCCGCCGGTGGCCGAGGTCGCTGAGCCCGGTCCGCGTTGGCACGACCCGCGACCGGTCCTCGCCCGCGGCATCGGCGCCGTCGCCACCCGCCTCCAGCGCACCAGCCGCGACCGCGACGACGAGCTGCCGGCCGAGCCCGCCGGTCCGCTGCCACTGGTCGCCAGCGCCACCCCGAGCCCGCTGCGTGACCCCGTCACCGCCCAGCGCTCCGAGGTGCGACGCGACCTGATCGCGGGCGCGGCCGCGATCGCCACCGACGAGTCGGAGACCAGCACCCACCTGCCCGAGGGCCGCGAGCTGCGGCGTACGGGCAGCGTGAACCTGATCGAGGAGACCCAGGTCTGGGGCGACCGGGTCCGCCCGATCGCCACCGCCGGCAGCGCCGTCGAGCCCCTGCTCATCGACGAGTTCGCGGTGGAGCCGGCCGAGGACCCGGTCGTCGGGCCGGAGCTCGTCGCCGCCCGGACCCGGCTCGGGCTCACCGTCGACCAGCTCGCCGAGCGGACCCGCATCCGGCCGCACGTGATCGAGTCGATCGAGGTCGACGACTTCGCGCCCTGCGGCGGCGACTTCTACGCCCGGGGTCACCTGCGCACGCTCGCCCGCGTGCTGGGCATCGACGTCGGGCCGCTGCTCACGTCGTACGACCAGCGGTACGCCGATGCCCCGATCAACCCGCGACGGGTGTTCGAGGCCGAGCTGGCCACCGGTGCCAACGGGTCCATCCGCGGCACCCGCGGCGGCCCGAACTGGTCGGTCCTGATCGCGGCCGTGATGGCGCTGGTGCTCGCCTGGTCGATCGCCCGGCTGATCATGGACAGCCCGGTCGAGCTGCGTGGCGCCGCCCCGATCCTCAACGGCTCGGCCGGTGTGGGCCACCACGCCCAGAAGGCAGCTCCGCCCGTCCCGGTGGTGCTGAACGCAGCCGGTGGAGGCGCGCACGTCGTCGTCCGGGACGGCGACGGGACGGTCGTCTTCAACGGCAACCTGGCCTTCGGGGCCACCAAGACCCTGAAGGTCTCGCCGCCGGTGCGGGTGCAGTCCTCCGACGGCTCGCTGGAGACCACTGTCGACGGCCAGTCCCGGGGTGCGCTCGGCAAGACCGGGCAGCCGGCGCAGGACACACTCACCGTCGACTGACCGTCACGTGAGGGCCGGTCGGCCTCAGTTCGCTCGCGGGCACCCCGGCCGGTCATACTCGAGGGAACCCATGACGACTCGAACCCATCCCGACTCTGCCGGACCTCTGTCCGTTGCTCTCGTGACCCTCGGCTGCGCTCGCAACGAGGTCGACTCCGAGGAACTCGCCGGGCGACTCGAGGCCGACGGGTTCCTGCTGGTCGACGACGCGGCGGATGCCGACACCGTGCTGGTGAACACCTGTGGCTTCGTCGAGGCGGCCAAGAAGGACTCCGTGGACACGCTGCTCCAGGCTGCCGACCTCAAGGAGACCGGACGCACTCGGGCCGTTGTCGCTGTCGGATGCCTGGCCGAGCGGTACGGCAAGGACCTCGCGGACTCGCTGCCCGAGGCCGACGCGGTCCTCGGCTTCGACGACTATCCCGACATCGCCGCCCGGCTGCGCTCGATCGTCGCCGGCGACACACATCAGGCGCACACGCCGCAGGACCGGCGCCGGCTGCTGCCGATCTCTCCGGTCGACCGAGCCGCGACCACGCTCGCCGTGCCCGGCCACGGGGTCTCGACCAGCTCGACCGACGTCGGTGCCGGTGGCCCCGCATCCGGCCCGCGCGCCGTACGCCGCCGGCTCGACGGTGGCCCGATGGCGCCGCTCAAGCTGGCCAGCGGCTGCGACCGGCGCTGCTCGTTCTGCGCGATCCCGAGCTTCCGCGGCTCGTTCGTCAGCCGCCGCCCGTCCGACGTGCTCGCCGAGGCCCGGTGGCTTGCGGCGGAGGGCGTGCGCGAGGTCTTCCTGGTCAGCGAGAACTCCACGTCGTACGGCAAGGACCTCGGCGACCTTCGCCTGCTCGAGACCCTGCTGCCCGAGCTGGCCGCGATCGACGGCATCGACCGGGTCCGTGTCTCCTACCTCCAGCCGGCCGAGACCCGGCCCGGGCTGATCGAGGCGATCGCGTCCACGCCCGGTGTCGCGGCGTACTACGACCTGTCGTTCCAGCACGCCAGCGCCCCCGTGCTGCGCCGGATGCGCCGGTTCGGCGATCCGGAGAGCTTCCTCGGGCTGCTCGAACGGATCCGTGGCCTGGCACCGGAAGCCGGAGTCCGGTCCAACGTGATCGTCGGATTCCCGGGCGAGACCGAGGACGACCTCGAGACGCTCTGCGACTTCCTGGTGGCCGCGCGGATGGACGTCACCGGCGTGTTCGGCTACTCCGACGAGGACGGCACCGAGGCCGCGACGTACGACGGCAAGCTCGACGAGGACGAAGTGCGGGCCCGCGTCGAGCACGTCACCGGACTGGTCGAGGAGCTGACCGCCCAGCGAGCCGAGGACCGGATCGGCGAGGAGGTCGAGGTGCTGGTGGAGAGCCTCGACGACGGAGACGTCGCGGGTCGCGCCGCCCACCAGGGTCCCGAGGTCGATGGCACCACCTACCTGGTCCGTCCCGGGCCGCGGATCGGCGACCTCGTGCGCGCGGTTGTCATCGACTCCGAGGGTGTCGATCTGTTCGCGAGGGAGCTGTGATGACCCAGGTCGAGTCCCCGCCCAGCAACTGGAACCTGCCCAACGCCCTGACCACGCTGCGGATCGTGATGGTCCCCTTCTTCGGGTGGGCGCTGCTGATGGACGGCGGCGACTCCATCATGTGGCGCTTCGTGGCGTTCGGGCTGTTCGTTGCCGCGATGATCACCGACAAGATCGACGGCGACATCGCCCGGTCGCGCAACCTGGTCACCAACTTCGGCAAGATCGCCGACCCGATCGCCGACAAGGCGATCACCGGCATGGCCTTCATCGGCCTGTCCATCGTGGGCGACATCTGGTGGTGGGTGACCATCGTCGTGCTGGTCCGCGAGTGGAGTGTGACCCTGCTGCGCCTGTCGGTGCTCAAGCAGGTCGTGATCGCCGCCTCGAACAGCGGCAAGCTCAAGACGACCCTCCAGGCGGTCGCGCTGTCCGGCCTGCTGCTGCCGCTCCCGCACGGCGACAACTCCCACGACGGGAACTTCGACCAGTTCGGGACCGTGGGCGAGGTGCTCTTCTACGTCAGCCAGGTGGCGCTCGCCGGCGCGGTCGTGATGACCGTGTGGTCCGGGTACGAGTTCTTCCGGGACGTCTGGCGGCAGCGGCACGCGCTGCGTGGCAACTGATCACAATCTGTTGACCTGAACTTCATCAACCCTTGCGTCTGCCCAGGGCCGGAGGCGGGTTAGGGTTTCGCCGGTCGCACGACCCTTTCATCCCTCCGGAAGGCTCGACTTGCTCTCGGAACGTCTCGGTACCCGTCCCCCTGACGGCTGCTCGCGGGCGCGCTCGTCCTCCCCCCGGTTCTCCTCCCCCTCTCGATCTGGAGACGCTTCCTGATGCCTGCCCCCCGCAAGTTCGTCGCCCTGGCCGCCGGCCTGGGCCTCGTGAGCAGCGCCCTGCTGATCGCCCCCCTGTCCGCCTCGGCCGCGAGCACCGGCCTGGTCATCACCGAGGTGTACGGCGGTGGCGGCAACGTCGGCGCCAACCTCAACGCCGACTTCGTCGAGCTGTACAACCCCACGGCCTCCGACATCAGCCTCGACGGCAAGTCGCTGCAGTACCGGTCCGCGACCGGCACCGGCGCTGCCAACGGGGTCGCCGGCCTCTCCGGATCGGTCCCGGCGGGCGAGCACTTCCTCGTGCAGACCAGCACTGCCGGCGCGAACGGCAGCGCTCTCCCCACGCCGGACGCCACCACCACCGCGGTCAACATGGCAGCCGGCAGCGGCACGGTGTGGCTGGCCAACGTGACCACCGGGCTGACCCTCGCCACGGGTTCCGTCACGACCAACCCGAGCGTGATCGACCTGGTCGGCTTCGGGACGAGCAACACCTTCGAGACCGCGGCCACGCCGACCCTGTCGACGACGACGTCCGCCCGCCGCACCAACGAGGGCACCGACGGTGACAACAACGCCGCCGAGTTCACTGCCGGCGCCCAGACGCCGACGAACTGCGACTGCGACGACGACCCGCCGCCCGTAGCGGTTGACGCCACCATCGACGAGATCCAGGGCACCGACACCGGGACGTCTCCGCACGTGGGCGACACCGTGACGACCCAGGGCGTCGTGACCGCGTCGTACCCCAACGGCGGCTTCAATGGCTTCTACATCCAGGCCGAGGGCACGGGCGGAGCCACCGACGCCACCCCCGGTGCCTCGGACGGCCTCTTCGTCTTCGGCGGCACCTCCTTGACGACGTACCCCGAGGTCGGTGACTTCGTCGAGGTCACCGGGCCCGTGAGCGAGTTCGGCACCGCCCCCAACACCCTGACCGAGGTCACGGTCGACAACACCGGGGTCACCGATGCCGCGGGGCCGTTCGATCCGGTCACCCCGCTGGCCGCGGCGTACCCGCAGACGACGGCCGACCGCGAGTCGCACGAGGGCGAGCTGTTCGCGCCGACCAACCAGTTCACGGTGACCAACACGTTCAACATGAACAACTTCGCCGAGATCGGCCTGGCCACCGGCGACTCGCCGCTGATCGTGCCGACCGAGGTCGAGGACGCCCAGACCGGCGACATCGCCGGCGTCACCGCCGACAACGCGGCCCGCGGCGTGGCCCTGGACGACGGGTCGAGCACCAACTACCTGAGCGGTGACAACCAGGACATCCCGCTGCCGTGGCTCTCGTCGAGCAACCCGGTCCGCGTGGGCGCCACGGCCACTCTGCACGCCCCGGTCGTCCTCGACTGGCGCAACAATGTCTGGAAGTTCCAGCCGACCACGCGGGTCACCGGTGACGGCGCCTCGGTGGCGACATTTCGAGAACACCCGCCCGGCGAACAACAACCCTGCGGACGTGGGCGGCGACATCAGGCTGGCGACGTTCAACGTGCTGAACTACTTCCCGACCACGGGTGAGGAGTTCGTCGCGAGCGGCCTCGGTACCTGCAGCTACTTCACCGACCGCGACGGCAACAACATCGCGAACAACACCTGCAACCCGAACGGTCCCCGAGGTGCGGCGAACCAGGTCAACCTCGAGCGGCAGCAGGCCAAGATCGTCACCGCGATCAACCGCCTCGACGCCAGCATCGTCTCGCTCGAGGAGCTGGAGAACTCCGCCAAGTTCAACAAGGATCGCGACTTCGCCATCACCCAGCTGGTCACCGCGCTCAACGCGCAGGCCGGAGCTGGCACGTGGGACTTCGCGCCCACTCCGCCCGCAGCGGACCGCCCGCCGGTCGCCAACGAGGACGTCATCCGGACCGGCTTCATCTACAAGCCCGCCGACGTCGCGCTCGTGGGCGACTCGCGGATCCTCCAGGACGAGGAGAACTTCGACAACGCCCGTGAGCCCCTCGCCCAGGCCTTCAAGCCGGCCGGTGGCGCGGACACCGACGCCTTCTCGGTCATCGTGAAC
Organism: uncultured Actinomycetota bacterium; assembly: GCA_963788445.1. Classification (GTDB taxonomy): domain Bacteria; phylum Actinomycetota; class Actinomycetes; order Propionibacteriales; family Nocardioidaceae; genus Nocardioides. The sequence goes on along the minus strand of CAWBGN010000010.1, from coordinate 361,134 downwards.
CACTTCAAGTCCAAGGGATCCGGCGCCGACGACGGCACCGGGCAGGGGCTGGCCAACCAGGACCGGATCGGCCAGGCCAACGCGCTGCTGGGCTTCGCCACCGCCTTCGCCTCCGACCGGGGCACGGACGCGGTCTTCCTCGCGGGTGACTTCAACTCCTACTCGCAGGAAGACCCGATGCAGGTCTTCTACGGCGCAGGCTTCGACGCGATCGAGTCCGACACCGAAGGTGAGGAGACCTACTCCTTCAGCGGCCTTTCCGGATCACTCGACCACGTCCTCGGCAATGCCGCCGCGATGGACATGGTGGCCGGAGCGGACGTCTGGAACATCAACTCACCCGAGTCGGTGGCCTTCCAGTACAGCCGTTACAACTACAACGTCACGCAGTTCTTCGACGGCTCGGTGCCGTTCGCCGCTTCCGACCACGACCCGGAGATCGTCGGGCTGAACTCGGTTGCGGCCGACCCGGTCGACATCCAGATCCTGGCCACGAACGACTTCCACGGCCGGATCGCGAACGACCCGGCGAGCTCCGCTGCCGGTGCCGGTGTGATGGCGGGTGCGGTCAACCAGCTGCGGGCGGACAACCCGAACACCGTGTTCGCCGCGGCGGGTGACCTGATCGGTGCCTCGACCTTCGAGTCGTTCATCGCCAACGACAAGCCGACCATCGACGCGCTGAACTCCGCCGGTCTCGACGTTTCCTCGGTCGGCAACCACGAGTTCGACCAGGGGTACGACGACCTGGTGAACCGCGTGATGGCGCCCGAGTCGCCGTCGAACCCGGACGGCGGAGCGGCTTGGCAGTACCTCGCGGCGAACGTCGACGAGCCGGGTGACGCTGACCTGATCCCCGACACCTGGACCGAGTCGTTCAGTGGCGTGGAGGTCGGCTTCGTGGGTGCGGTCACCGAGCACCTGCCAGAGCTGGTCTCGCCCGGCGGGATCGCAGGCGTCACTGTCGACCCGATCGTCGCGGCCACCAACCAGGCGGCCGACGACCTGAAGGCCGACGGTGCGGACATCGTGGTCCTGCTGGTGCACGAAGGATCCGGCACCACCAACTGCACCACGATGGACGACGACCCGACGTCGGACTTCGGCAAGATCATCGCCGGAGTGAACGACAACGTCGACGCGATCGTCTCGGGACACACTCACCTGGCCTACAGCTGCTCGTTCCCGGTCGCCGGCTGGTCCGGCCGTCCGGTCACCGAGCGCCCGGTGGTCTCGGCCGGCCAGTACGGTTCGAACCTGAACCAGCTGGTGTTCACCTACGACCGGGAGTCCGGCCAGGTGGCGGCCAAGGAGCAGAGCATCCTCGCTCTGAAGGGTCCCGACCCGGACGGATCCGGCCCCGGTGTCCCGCCCGCGCTCTACCCCGTCGACAAGCCGACGCAGGACATCGTGGACGCAGCCGTGGCAGACGCCGCGGTGCTGGGCGCACAGCCGCTGGGTGAGCTCGCCGGTGCGTTCGACCGGGCGCGGTTCTCGGACAACTCCGAGAACAGGGGCGGCGAGTCCACCCTGGGGAACCTGGTCGCCGAGGTCCAGCGGTGGGCCACGGAGACGCCCGAGGCGGGCTCCGCCGAGATCGCCTTCATGAACCCGGGTGGTCTGCGGACCGACATGCGGGGCACTACCGCGGACGGTTACCCGGAGACGCTGACGTTCAAGCAGGCGGCCGACGTCCAGCCGTTCGCCAACACGCTGGTCAACATGCAGCTCACTGGCGCCAACATCAAGATGGCGCTCGAGCAGCAGTGGCAGACCAACCCGGGCGGCACGGCGCCGTCCCGGCCGTTCCTGCGGTTGGGTTCGTCGAAGGGCTTCACCTACACCTACGACCCGGACCGTCCCGCGGATGACCGGATCACCGGGATGTGGCTGGACGGTGACCCGATCGTGATGAGCCAGAACTACTCGGTGACCGTGAACTCGTTCTTGGCGACCGGTGGCGACAACTTCCGGGCCTTCAACAACGGCACCCAGAAGCGCGACACCGGCAAGGTGGACCTGCAGGCGATGGTCGACTACATGTCCGAGTTCGCCAACCCGGAGGAGGGTGACGACCCGCTGCCGGTCGACTACGGCCAGCAGGCGGTCGGGGCCAACTTCCCGAGCGATGCTCCGGCGTCGTACCTGCCGGGTGAGCACGTCCTGTTCGGCGTGTCTTCGTGGTCGATGACCGGCCCGACCGACCTGCGGGACACCGAGCTGGAGGTCAGCCTGGGCGGCGAGTCTCTGGGCACCTTCCCGGTCGCCACGGCGTTGAGCACTCCAGGCAACGCCAGCAGCAACGACGAGGTTGGGACAGCGCCGGTCGACGTGATCCTGCCCGCCGACACGCCGGCGGGAACGGCCGTCCTGACCCTCACGGGTGCGACGACGGGGACAAGCACCACGGTCCCGATCGACGTCGAGGCGTCGGAGCCTGCTGAGACGACTGTGTCGGCGACCGCCGACGACGTCCCGTACGGCACCGCCGGCGAGGTCGAGGTGGACGTCGATTCGGAGCGTCCGCTGTCCGGCACCGTGGAGGTCCGGAACGGCAGCCAGGTGCTGGGCACCGCCACCGTTGCCGAGGACGGCACGGCGACCGTGACCCTGCCGCCCCGGTCGCTGCCGGTCGGCACGCACCAGCTGACGGTGGCCTACTCCGGTGACGCGGCCAACCAGCCGTCGACCGGGACCGTGGCGGTGACGGTGGTCAAGGCCGAGCCGACGATGGACATCGACGTGGACCCGAACCGGGTCACCACGAAGACGCCCGTCGACCTGACAGTGACGCTGACGGCGCCCGGCCAGACCGTCACGGGCTGGGTCTGGGTGCACTACAACGGTGACGACCAGCTGCGTCAGCTGCGCGACGGACAGGTCGAGTTCGACCTGGGCCGGTTCAAGAAGGCCGGCGAGTACGACGTCTGGGTCACCTACACGGGCAGCCAGACCGCCGAGCCGGTTGCCGAGGGGATCGAGATCCGGGTCAGCAAGAAGTGACCTGATCGCCCGTTGGTCGGCCCCGACGCCCGCATGGGTGTCGGGGCCGACCTGCGTCTGTGCGGGCGGCCTCCCCAATTTGGGGGATCGCAGCCGGCTCTTGGCGCGCGCGCCACCTGGCGGCGGGACCGTGGCCTCGGCCACACGGCCACTGGGTCCGCCTCTGGGGCTTGCTCTCGAGCTGCTCGCGATCGGTCATGCCAACGACTGTTTCCGGGCATCAAGTCGACGAATCGGACTCGCCCCTCCTACCGCCGTCCCGGAGGCGTTCCGATGCCGAAATTTCCTCGATTCCTGACCTTGGTGACCGGCCTCGGCCTGGTGAGCAGTGCCGTGATCCTCCTGCCACAGCCCGCGCAGGCGCTTGGCCCTGGGCTCGTCATCAGCGAGGTGTACGGCGCCGGTAGCAGCGGCGCCACGTCAGTGTTCCAGAACGACTTCGTCGAGCTGCACAACACGACAGCGTCCCCGATCTCGTTGCTGGGCAAGAGCCTGCAGGCCCGCGCCGTGACGGGCACCGGCATCCCCACCACGGCCAACGTGTTCCCGCTGCCCGACGTCGAGGTCCCGGCAGGCGGCAAGTTCCTCGTGGCCGGTGCCGGAGGCACGACCAACGGTGCCCCGCTGCCCACTCCCGACGCGACCTCCACTCTCAGCCTTGCCAACAACAACGGGCAGGTCTTCCTCGCCGGCACCACCGACCCGATCGACCCGAACGCCAGCCCAGGATCCGCCGGCAACAGCTTCTCGGCGCAGGTGCTCGACTTCGTCGGGTGGGGCAACACCGCGACCAGCTTCGAGGGCAGCGTGCCTGGGCCGGGCACGGGTTTCCTGACCGGTGTCGCGCGGGCTGCTGACGGCGCCGACACCGACAACAACGGCCCCGACCTCGGCCTGTCGTCGCCGCCCGTGCCGGAGGCGTGCGGGTGTGCGCAGGTTCCCGACGACGTCGACGCGACCATCGCCGAGATCCAGGGTGACGACACCGGCACCTCGCCCCACCTCTACGACACTGTCACCGCCGAGGGCGTCGTCACCGCGGTCTACCCCGCGGGTGGCTTCAACGGCTTCTACCTCCAGACCGGCGGAGCGCCGGACACTCCCGGCGCCTCGGACGCGGTCTTCGTGTCCATGGGCAACGTCGTCAACAGCGCTTACCCCGCGGCAGGTGAGTCCGTCGAGGTGACCGGTCAGGTCACCGAGTTCGGTGGCTCTACTCAGATCAACGTGGCCCTGGCCGCGGACGTTGTCGACGTGACCGCCCTCCCGGCGGTCGCGGCGTTCGACGTGCCGTGGAGCGCGCTCGACAGTGCCGACGAGAAGGAGGAGCACGAGGGGGAGCTGGTGGCACCTCAGGGCGCGTTTACGGTCACCAACGTGTTCAACACCAACAGGTTCGCCGAAATCGGCCTGGCCCAGGGCACCACGCCCCTGATCCAGCCGACCGAGGTCGAGGACGCCCAGACCGGCGACGTCGCCGGAGTCGCGGCCCAGAACGCCGCGCGCGCGATCACCCTCGACGACGGCGCGAGCACCGACTTCTCGCCCAACACCCCCAACCCGGGGAGCCAGAGCCAGGCGTTGCCGTGGCTGACGCGCGGGGACGCGGTCCGGGTCGGTGACGCGGCGTCCCTGAATGACGACCTGGTTCTGGACTACCGCAACAACCTCTGGAAGCTCCAGCCCAAGGCCCGCGTCACCGGCGCCGGGGCGTCCGTCGCGACCTTCACGGACAGCCGGCCAGACAACCTGGCCCCGGAGAACGTCGGAGGCGACATCCGGCTGGCGACGTTCAACGTGCTGAACTACTTCCCGACCACAGGGCAGGAGTTCGTGGCGGCTGCCCCGGGCAACCTCTGCACGTACTTCCTGGATCGCGCGAGCAATCCGATCACGAACAATTCGTGCACCCCTGACGGCCCGCGAGGTGCGGCCACCGCCGACAGCCTGGCTCGGCAGCAGGACAAGATCGTTACCGCGATCAACGGCTTGGACGCCAGCATCGTGAGCCTCGAGGAGCTGGAGAACTCAGTCAAGTTCGCCAAGGACCGCGACTTCGCCATCGACCAGCTGGTCGACGGCCTGAACCTGGACGCCGGCGCCGACACCTGGGCGTACGCCCCGTCGCCCGCCCCGGCCGACCGACCCGATCCGGCGGACGAGGACGTGATCCGGACCGGCTTCATCTACAAGCCGGCGGACGTCGAGCTGGTGGGTGGGTCGCAGATCCTGCAGGACGAGGTCAACTTCGACAACGCCCGGGAGCCGTTGGCGCAGGCGTTCAAGCCGGCGGGCGGCGTGGACACGCAGGCCTTCGCCGTGGTCGTGAACCACTTCAAGTCCAAGAGCTCGGGTGACGACGACGGCACCGGGCAGGGCCTCGCCAACGCGGACCGTATGGGTCAGGCAGCCGCACTCGCCGCCTTCGCGTCGGAATTCGCCGACGGCCTGGGACCCGATTTCCCGGTGTTCCTCGCGGGTGACTTCAACGCCTACACGATGGAGGACCCGATGCAGGTCCTGTACGGCGAGGGCTACGCAGCTGTGGAGTCCGACACCGCCGGCGAGGAGACGTACTCGTTCAGCGGGCTGTCCGGCTCCTTGGACCACGTGCTCGGCAACGTGGAGGCGATGGACATGGTCACGCGAGCGGACATCTGGGACATCAACGCGTCGGAGTCGGTGGCCTACCAGTACAGCCGGTTCAACTACAACGTCACGGACTTCTTCGACGGAGGGCTGCCGTTCGCGGCCTCCGACCACAACCCGGAGATCGTGGGCCTCGACCTGCCGGACGCGTCCGGCCGGGTCGCGTCCGAGACGTCAGCCACGGTTGCCCCCGGCACCGTTCGGGCCGGGTCCAGCAGGGCGACGATCGACGTCGACGTGAACGGTGCCGGCGGTACTCCGACCGGGACGGTGCGCGCCTTCGTCGGCACCACGTGGCTCGACTCGGCGCCGCTGGCCGGCGGTTCGGCCAGGCTGCAGGTGGGTCCGTTCACCACCGCGGGGACCAAGGCGGTCGAGATCCGGTACGGCGGTGATTCCACTTTCGACGGCTCGGAGACCGAGGTCAACGTCCGGGTCGGCAAGGCCAGGCCCACCATGTCGGCCAAGAAGTCGCCTCGGAAGGTGGTGATGAGGAAGACCAAGGCCAAGATCGCCGTCGTCGTCCGAGCCGCCGGGCTGACCCCGACGGGCAAGGTCACGGCCAAGCTCGGGAGGAAGCTGCTCGACAAGGGCAACCTCCGGAGCGGGAAGCTGGCTCTCAGGCTGCCGAAGTTCAAGAGGAACGGCTCGTTCGTCGTGTCCGTCGTCTACGCGGGCAACGCCCACGTCGAGGGCGTCACGAAAAAGGTCACCATCAGAGTCAGGCGTCGCTGACCCTGACGACCTGACGCGTTGACGGGACGGGGAGCCGACCTACGGGTCGGCTCCCCGTTGCCATCCGGGTCAGTCGTCGGCGAGCGCGAAGGCCGCCTGGACCAGTGCCAGGTGGCTGAACGCCTGCGGGAAGTTGCCGACCATCCGGCCCCGCCCACCGTCGTACGCCGGGTCGTACTCCTCCGACAGCAGGCCAACGTCGTTGACGAGGCCGACCAGCCGGTCGAACAGGGCGTGCGCGTCGTCGGTTCGGCCGGCGGCGACGTACGCCGAGACGAGCCAGAACGAGCAGGCGAGGAACGGGTGCTCGTCGCCGGACAGGCCGTCGACGCCGCTCCGGGTGCGGTAGCGGAGGAGCAGGCCGTCGCGCATCAGGTCGCGCTCGATCGCGTCGATCGTCCCGAGCATCCGCGGGTCCTTGCCGTCGACGAATCCGATCTGCGACAGCACGAGCAGTGACGCATCCACCTCGGTGGTGTCGTAGTGCTGGGTGAACGTGTTCCGCTCCGCGTCGAAGCCGTGCTCGACCACCTCTGCATGGATCGCGTCACGGACCCGCCGCCACTTGTCGGTTGAGCCGGGGCGGTCGTACTTCTCGATGGCGTGCACCGCCCGGTCGAACGCCGCCCACGCCATCGCCCGGGAGTGGGTGAACCGGCGCGGCTCGCCGCGGATCTCCCAGAGGCCGTGGTCGGGTTCCTGCCACGAGTCGGCCAGGTCGTCGAGCAGCACGGTCATCAGGGCCCATGTGTTGTCGTCGTTCTGGACGTCGGCTGCCCTGGCCCGGGAGAGCGCGATCAGCACCTCGCCGAGGATGTCGGTCTGGCGCTGCCCCGCGGCACCGTTGCCGATCCGGACCGGCCGTGACCCGGCGTACCCGGGAAGGTGGTCGAGCGTGCGTTCCGTCAGCCGCCGGGCGCCGTCGACGGCGTACATGATCTGGAGGTCCTCGGGGTCGCCCGCCACGGCCCGGAGCAGCCAGTCGCGCCAGAGCTTCACCTCGTCGGTGTAGCCGGCGGCAAGCAGGGCCTGGAGCGTGAGCGCGGCGTCGCGCAGCCAGCAGTAGCGGTAGTCCCAGTTGCGCTCGCCGCCGAAGTCCTCCGGCAGTGAGGTCGTCGGCGCGGCGATGATGCCGCCGGTCTGCTCGTGGGTGAGCAGTCGCAGGGTGAGCAGGGACCGGTGCACGACGTCGGCGTGCGGGATGTCCGTGCGCGCGCCGGAGATCCACTGGGCCTCGTCCTGGAGGGTCTCCTCGATCTGGTCGTCGATCAGGTCCAGGTCCGGCTCGTCGACGTACGACGGGATCCAGGTGGTCGCGAATGTCAGCTCGTGGCCCTCGCTCACGTCGAACTCGTCCACGTGACGGCCGTCGTCCGCAGACGGGAGTCGCGGGCCCCGGAGCACGAGCGTGTCCGGTCCGGCTGTGGCGGTGATGACCTGCTCGCCGGACATGACTCGTCGGCGGACCCAGGGACGCACCTCGCCGTAGTCGGTCCGGACGATCCACTCGTGCCGCATCCTGACCGTGCCGGTGATGCCGGTGACGCGACGGACCAGGTCGTTCCGCCAGTCGCCCGTGGGCATCAGGTCGACCAGCGTGACCGACCCGGTGTCGGTGCGGAACGTCGTCTCCAGCACCGTTGACTGGTCGAGGTAGCGCCGGGTCGAGGTGTACTCGCCGGCCGGGCACAACTGCCATCGGCCGTGCTCCTCGGTGCCCAACAGAGCGGCGAAGCAGGCGGGGGAGTCGAACCGCGGCAGGCACAGCCAGTCGACGGAGCCGTCGCGACCCACCAGGGCTGCCGTGTGTCGGTCGCCGATCAGCGCGTAGTCCTCGATGGGTAGGGCCATGCGGCGACCCTAGCCAGCCACCCCCGGCAACCGAAGGACGAAGTGCGCGCCGGAGCCGCTGTCGGCCAGCTCGAGGCCGCCGCCGTTGCGTTCGGCGAGGGTCCGGGCGATGGCCAGCCCCAGGCCGCTGCCGGACGTGTGCCGTGACCTGGCGGTGTCCCCGCGATGGAACCGGTCGAAGATCCGGTCCCGTTCCGCGGCCGCAACACCGGCGCCGTCATCGAGGACGTCGAGGCAGGCTTCCCCCGCCCCGGTGTTCACGCGCAGCTCGACCACGGAGTCGGCGTGGGCGAGCGCGTTGTCGAGCAGGTTGCGCACGATCCGTTGGACCTCCGCCCGGTTGGCGTACGCCGGCGCGGCGGAGACAGCGGTCGTGTCCAGCCGCACCCGATCACCCGCCCGGGCCCGCTCGGCCTCCTCGAGGACCACGTCCTCGAGGTCGAGCGCCGCCGGAGGCGATGGCGGAGCGCCCGAGTCCGCAGCCGCGAGGAACAGCAGGTCCCGGACCAGGTGCTCCATCTCTGCGTTGGTGGCCAACAGGTCGGCAGTCAGCTGGTCGAGGTCGGTGGACTCGGGGTGCGCGCGGGCCACCTCCAGCTCTGTCCGCTGGGCAGCCAGCGGGCTCTGGAGGTCGTGGGACACGTCGGCGACGAACTCGTGCTGGCGCGTGCGGGCGGTCTCGAGCCGGCCGAGCATCCGGTTCATCGTGGCCGCGAGCCTTCCCACCTCGTCGTCCACGTCCGACTCGGGCACCCGCCGGTCCAGGCGGTCCTCGGTGATCGCGTCGACCTCGGTCCGGATCCGGTCGACCCGGCGCAGCGCCCCGCCGAGCACCAGCCAGGTGCCGACGGCCAGCAGCAGGAGGACCAGTGGGCCACCGACGTACAGGGACCGGCGCAGCGTGGCGGACGCCTCGTGGACCGACTCGAGGCTGCTGCCGACGTACACCGTGACCGGACCGGCAGGGCTGTCGCCGGTTCCCGCCCACAGCCGGTAGCGCTCGATCTCCTGGTCGTCGGGCCCGTCGACGGTGCGTACGGCGAGCTCCGCGCCGGGATCGAAGGGCGTGATCCGCGGCCGGCCCTCGATGTTGGGGGAGGCGGCCAGCACCCGGCCATCGGCGCTGACGACCTGGGCGACGCCGTCGTCGTTGACGTTGGTGAGGGTGGCCGGCAGGTCACCGGAGGCGGCGAGGTCGAGCAGGTCGTTGACCCGCGAGCGGGACAGGTCGTCGGCACCGGCCGTGAGTCGTGAGTCCAGCGTGAGCACCAGGGCCACCGAAGCCGCGAGCAGCGTGAGCCCGGTGATGACCGTGGCGAGGACGGTGGCCCGGGTCCGGAGCGTCACGCCGCGCATCTCAGCCGCCGCCCGGGTCGAGCCGGTATCCCACGAGCCGCACCGTCTGCAACGCATTGCGCCCGAACGGCTCGTCGATCCGGGTGCGGAGCTGGCGCATGTACACCTCGACGATGTTGGGGTCGCCGTCGAAGCTGAAGTCCCACACGTGCTCGAGGATCGTGGCCTTCGAGACGACGTCCCCGGCGCGGCGCATCAGAAACTCCAGCATGGAGAACTGGCGCGGGGTCAGCGCCACGGACGTCTCGCCCCGCCATGCCTGGTGGGTCGCCGGGTCCAGCCGCAGGTCACCGGCCGACAACACCGCCGGCCGCTCCTGGCGACCCCGGCGGAGCAGCGCCCGGAGTCGCGCCAGCAGGACCATGTAGGAGAACGGCTTGGCCAGGAAGTCGTCGGCGCCGGAGTCCAGCGCGCGGGCCTCCTGCTCGGGGCCGGACCGCGCCGTCAGCATCAGGATCGGTGTCCAGTCCCCGGCCTCCCGGCGCCGCGAGCACAGCTCGTCGCCGGCGAGCTCGGGGACCATGACGTCCAGCACGAGCGCGTCATAGGCGTTCTCGGTCGCCAGCCACTCGCCCTCGCGCCCGTCCAGGGCCACGTCCACGGCGTACCCCTCACCCTCGAGCCCGCGCTTGAGCGCGCCCGCCAGGTGCTTGTCGTCCTCGACGACCAGGATCCGCATGCGGCCAGCGTGGCACGGCTCCGCTGAATGCCCGCTGAACCGCCGCTGAAGGCGTTCTCGGCTGTTCAGGGTGCCTTCAGCGGCGGTCCTGCACGGTGGGAGCACCAGCAGGACGAGAGGAGCAGCAGATGAGGAAGCGTGTGGTCGTGGGCGCGGCAGGGGTCGCGGCGGCCGCCGCCGTCGTGGCCGGTGGCGTGGCCGTCGCCGGCAACGGGGACGACGGGCCGGCCAGCCACCAGTACACCCAGGAGCAGGCCGACCAGGCCAGGGACGCGGCGCTGAAGGCGACGGGCGGAGGCACCGTCAACAGCGTCGAGAGCGACTCGGAGAACGGCGCGACCTACGAGGTCGAGGTCACCAAGACCGACGGCGACACCGTCGACGTCCGCCTGGACGAGAACTTCGCGGTGGTCGTGATCGAGGGCGACCAGGAGGACGGCGGCTAGACGTGCCCTAGCATCCCCGCATGACTCCCTCCGCGGCCTCGGTACACGCCCACCTGAGGGAGCGCGGGGCCACGATCGCCACGGCCGAGTCGCTCACGGGCGGCCGGCTGGCGGCGTTGCTGACGGCGGTGCCCGGCTCGTCCGAGACGTACGTCGGCGGGGTGGTGTCCTACGCGACGTCGCTGAAGACGGACCTGCTGGGTGTCCCTCCGGAGCTGATCGCCCGGCACGGGGTGGTCTCGGCCGAGTGCGCTCGCGCGATGGCCACCGGGGCGCGCCGGGTCACGGGGGCGACGTACGCCGTGAGCACGACCGGTGTCGCCGGGCCCGGTCCGCAGGACGGCGTGCCCGCGGGCACCGTCTATGTGGCGGTCGCCGGACCGGAGTCGGTGACCGCGCTCGCGCTGGAGCTGGTGGGGGACCGGGGCACGATCCAGGACCGCACCTGCGACGAGGCGTTGTCAGTGGTTTCCGCGATCCTCACCGGGGAAGAAACGGGTCTCGGGTAGCGTTGCCCCCAAGACCCACGGAAGGACAGGCGCATGGTGCTGTTTCGTCGACTCCTCGGCGACGTGCTCCGCGATCGGCGGATGCAGCGCGGCATGACCCTGCGCGAGGTCTCTGCGGAGGCCCGGGTCAGCCTGGGCTACATCTCCGAGATCGAGCGTGGCCAGAAGGAAGCGTCCTCCGAGCTGCTCTCCTCCTTGTGCACCGCGCTCGAGGTCCCGCTGTCGGCCGTGCTGCGCGAGGTCTCCGACGCCGTAGCCGTCGAGGAAGCCGCGACCATCGCGGCCGCCACGCCGATCACCGTCACCTCGCGCCGTCGCGGTGGCGAGGTCGTAGCCTCCGCCGCCTGATCACGCCGCAAGGCTGAGCTTGCGAAGCCTTGGTGACGGCGGGAGATTGAGGAGGGCTCGGAGTCGGCCCGAGCTTGCGAGGGACGGCGCGACCCGTCTCGAAATCCCGCGGACTCTGGCTGGCACCCCGGGCACCAGTACGACGCGCGCTCCCGGCCGTCCGGGCCCACCATGGTCACCCGGACCTGTGTGCCACAGCGCCGGCACTCCTGGTCGTCGCGGCGGTAGACCCAGAACCTCTCCCGTTCGCGCAGGTCTCCGGTGGTCGACTGGACCGCGCGGTCCTTGTTCTGCATCAGCATCTGGTGCGCCCGTCTGACCAGCCGCAGGGGGTCGGCGACCTGCCCGATCGGGCTGAGCGGGTGGACGCCGCTGGTGAAGCAGAGCTCGGCGGCGTACATGTTCCCGATACCGGCGAGGCACGACTGGTCCAGCAACGCCTCGTGGGTGCCGCGGTCGGGCGCGGCCAGCAGCCGACGCACAGCCTCGTCCTCGTCCCAGTCCGACCCGAGCAGGTCCGGGCCGAGGTGGTCGACCGCCTCGTGCTCCCGGTGGCGCGGAATCAGCTCGACGATGCCGAGGGAGAACCCGACCGCGACCCGCTCCGCCGTGGCGAGCACGACCCGCGCCTGGTGCGCGGGCCGGCGCCACCGCTGGAAGTGCTGGTAGATCTGCCAGGTGCCCTCCATCTTCAGGTGGGTGTGCAGGGTCCACGACTGGTCGGTGTCGATGTGGGTCAGCAGGTGCTTCCCGCGGGAGAGGGTCTGGCGCACGGTGCCGCCGGTGAGGTCGGCGGTCGCGAGCTGCGGGACGCGGAAGTCGCTGCCGGTGAGCACCTGTCCGGCGAGGGCCCGGTCGAGGGACCGAGCGGCGCGCCAGACGGTGTCACCCTCAGGCACGGAGTCGCAGGCCCTTCGGCGTCGAGAGGAACCCGGCGTCCTGAAGTGCGGCCCGGAGCGGGGTCAGGCCGGAGCCGAGCAGCTGCTCGCCGTCCGCCCTCTCGACGGTCAGCCGGCCGAGGCTGCCGCGGCGCGCGGCCTCGGCCAGGGACTCGGCCGCCGGGGTGAGCAGCGCCGGGTCGTCTGCCCAGGTGAGGAGGGTGCGGCCGCCCCGCTCGACGTACAGCGTGAGGTGCCCGTCGACCAGCACGACCAGTGCTCCGGCCTTGCGGCCGGGGCGGTGCCCGCTGCGCTCGCCACCCTCGGCCACGACGCGGTCGGGCCAGGGCAGCGCGGCGCCGTACGGGTTGGCCGGGTCGGTCGCGGCCAGCGCGACGGCGGTCGGCTTCGCGTCGGGGTCGATCTCGGCGAACGTGCGCAGCCGGTCGATCGCGCCGGCGCTCCCGAACTGGGCCGCCCCGAGGCCGGCGACGAAGTAGCCCCGGCGGCAGCGTCCGGAGTCCTCGAACGCGGAGAGCACCTTGTACGCCGCAGCGAAGCCACCGGGCAGCCGCTCGCTGACAACGGCGCCGCGGATCACCACGCCGTGCCGGTCGAGGAGGTGCTCGACGGCGGCGTGGCCGCGGCGGGTGGGGTCGGTGTCGACCGCCGGCAGCAGTGCCCATCGGCCGGCCGTCTCGGGCGGGCCGGTGCGGGCCGGCATCCGGCCTGCGGCGCGGACCCGGGGTGGTGGCCGACGGCTGCGGTGGGCGGTGGTTCCGGAGCGTGTGAGGGAGCGGAGCGGAGCGAGGGTGTCGTTGCCGACCCGGCCCGCCCAGACGAGGTCCCAGAGGGCGGCGGACAGGCCGCCGTCGTTGGTGGAGCCGACCGCGTCCGACAGCTGACGGAAGAACCACGCGCCTCCGGGGGCGAGCGCGTCGAGGACGGCCTGGTGGAGCTCCGAGTGCTCGAAGGGTTCGTGCTCGGGCAGGGTCAGTGGCGCCTGGTCGGCCAGGTGGAGCGACACCCAGCCGTCCGAGCCGGGCAGCGCCGCGTGCCCGGCCCACAGCACCTCGCCGGAGCTGGTCAGCTCGTCGAGGAAGGCGGGCTCGTAGTCACGCACGCGGGACGGCAGCACCAGCGACTCGAGCGCGGACGCCGGCACCGCGCAGCCGGCCAGCTGGTCGACCACGGTGAGCACACCGTCGACCCCGCGCGGGCCGCCACGCGTGGTGGTGATGTGTTGCCAGGCGCCCAGGAAGCGGGCGAGCGACTCGGGCTCGACCGGCTCGACCTCCTTGCGCAGCCGGGCCAGTGACCGGCGCCGGAGCTTGCGCAGCACCTCGGCGTCGCACCACTCCGAGCCCGACCCGGCCGGGCGGAACTCCCCGTCGAGCACCCGCCCCTGCGCGGCCAGGCGCTCCAGCGTGTGGCGGACGACGGCCGCGCCCAGACCCAGCCTGCGGGCAACCTCGTCGGTGGTGAACGGGCCGTGGGTGCGGGCGTGGCGGGCGACCAGGTCGGCCAAGGGGTCGGCGACCGGCTCGCCGAAGACGTCGGGGGTGCCGGGCGGGATGGGGACGCCGAGACCGTCGCGCAGCCGGCCGACGTCCTCGACGGCGGACCACCGCTCCTCGCCGGCAACCCGAACCTCGACGATCCGGCGCTGGTCGGCCAGCACGGTCAGCCAGCCGTCGACCTGGGTGTCGTCGGTGGACCGGGTCCGGACGTCGTCGGTGGTGAGCGGCCCGAGGAGGCGCAGCAGGTCGGCCACGCCCTCGGCGTCGTGGACGCGGCGGTCGGGTGCGAGTCGCTGGAGCTCGGCCTCGACCTCGGCCAGCACCTCGGGGTCGAGCAGCTCGCGCAGCTCGGCCCGACCGAGCAGCTCGGCCAGCAGCCCCTGGTCGAGTGAGAGTGCCGCGGCCCGACGCTCGGCGATGGGGGAGTCGCCCTCGTAGACGAACTGCGCGACGTACCCGAAGAGCAGGCTGCGGGCGTACGGCGACGGCTGCGTGGTCGCGACATCGACGACCTGCACCTCGCGGCGGTCGACCTGCCGCATCAGGCCGACCAGGGCCGGCAGGTCGTAGACGTCCTGGAGGCACTCGCGGATCGCCTCGAGAACGATCGGGAAGGAGGGGTACTTCGCCGCCACCTCCAGCAGCGCGGCCGACCGCTGGCGCTGCTGCCACAAGGGAGACCGCCGGCCGGGGTCCCGACGGGGGAGCAGCAGGGCACGGGCCGCGCATTCCCGGAAGCGAGCCGAGAACAGTGCCGAGCCGCCGACCTCACTGGTGACCAGGTCGTCGATCTCGTCGGCCTCGAAGACCACGATCTCGCCGGTGGGCGGCTCGGCGTCGGTCTCGGGGATCCGGATCACGATGCCGTCGTCGGAGGCGATCGCCTGGCCGTCGATGCCGAACCGCTCGCGGAGCCGGGCGTTGATGGCCAGCGCCCAGGGCGCGTGGACGGGAGTGCCGTAGGGCGAGTGCACGACCAGCCGCCAGTCGCCGAGCTCGTCACGGAACCGCTCGACGAGCAGTGTGCGGTCGCTCGGCAGCACGTTGGTGGCCTCGACCTGCTCGGCGAGGTAGCCGACCAGGTTGGCGGCCGCCCACTCGTCGAGGCCGTTCTCGCGGGCCCGGGCGGTGGCCTTGGCCTCCGGGAGCGCGGCGAGCTCGCGCGTGAACCCGCCGATCGCGGCTCCGAGCTCGGCCGGGCGGCCGAGGGTGTCGCCCTTCCAGAACGGCAGCCGGCCAGGCACGCCCGGCGCCGGCGTCACCAGAACCCGGTCGTGGGTGATGTCCTCGATCCGCCAGCTGGTGGCGCCGAGCGCGAAGACGTCGCCGACCCGGGACTCGTAGACCATCTCCTCGTCGAGCTCGCCGACGCGGCGACCGGGCCCCTCGCCTCCGACGAGGAAGACCCCGAACAGGCCGCGGTCCGGGATGGTGCCGCCGCTGGTGACCGCGAGCCGCTGGGCGCCGGGGCGGCCGGTGAGGGTGCCGGTGACGCGGTCCCAGACGATGCGGGGCCGCAGCTCGGCGAACTCGTCGGACGGGTAACGGCCGGCGAGCAGGTCGAGCGTCGCCTCGAAGGCGCTGCGCGGCAGCCCGGTGAACGACGCGGCACGCCGGAACAGCTCGAAGAGGTCGTCGACCGCCCAGGCGTCGAGCGCGGTGGCGGCCACCACCTGCTGGGCGAGCACGTCGAGCGGGTTGGTCGGCACCCGCAGCGACTCGATCGCGCCGGAACGCATCCGCTCGACCGCGACCGCGGTCTGCGCGAGGTCGCCGCGGTGCTTGGGGAAGAGCACGCCCCGGGACACCTCGCCGACCTGGTGGCCGGCCCGGCCGACCCGCTGCAGGGCGCTGGCGACGCTCGGCGGGGACTCGATCTGGATCACCAGGTCGACCGCGCCCATGTCGATGCCGAGCTCGAGGCTGCTGGTGGCGACCACGCAGGGGAGCCGGCCGCGCTTGAGGTCGTCCTCGATCAGGGCGCGCTGCTCCTTGGAGACCGAGCCGTGGTGGGCCTTCGCGATCACCGGCGCCGCGCCGTGGGACTGCCCCGACTGGGCCATGACCTGGGCTGGCGGGGGGCCGTCGGGCGTCTCGACGCCCGCCCGGTCGGCGGCGATCTCGTTGAGCCTCGCGGTCAGCCGCTCGGCCAGCCGGCGCGAGTTGGCGAAGACGATGGTCGAGCGGTGCTCGCCGATCAGGTCGGCGACGCGTTCCTCGACATGGGGCCAGATGGAGTTGCTGCGCTGCGGGTCGCCGGACTCCTCGTCGTACTCCTCGGGAGCGGTCATGTCCTCGACCGGCACGACCACCTTGAGGTCCCAGCGCTTCTCCGAACGCGGCGCGACGATGTCGACGGGCGCGGTGCCGCCGAGGAAGCGGGCCACCTCCTCGAGCGGGCGGACCGTGGCGGACAGGCCGATCCGTTGTGCGGGGCGGTCGAGCAGCGCGTCGAGGCGCTCGAGCGAGACGGCGAGGTGGGCGCCCCGCTTGGTGCCGGCCACGGCGTGCACCTCGTCGACGATGACCGTCTCGACGCCGCGGAGGGACTCGCGGGCCTGGGAGGTGAGCATCAGGAACAGCGACTCCGGGGTGGTGATCATGATGTCTGGGGGAGAGGTGGTGAGCCTGCGGCGGTCGGCGGGCGAGGTGTCGCCGGAGCGGACGCCCACGCGTACGTCGGGCACGTCGACCCCGAGCCGCTCGGCGGTGTGGCGGATGCCGGTGAGCGGGGCGCGGAGGTTGCGCTCGACGTCGACCGCGAGTGCCTTCAGCGGGGAGACGTAGAGGACCCGGCAGCGCTTCGCCTTCTCGGGCGGCGGCGTGGTCAGCAACCGGTCGAGCGACCACAGGAACGCCGACAGCGTCTTGCCGGATCCCGTGGGCGCCACGACCAGGGCGTGCCGGCCGGCGCCGATCGCCTCCCACGCGCCGACCTGGGCGGTCGTCGGCTCCGCGAACGCCGCACCGAACCAGGTGCGGGTCGGTTCGCTGAACCTGTCGAGCGCGGCCACCCGACCATCCTGCCCGACGGCACCGACAAGCAGGGACCTCAGAGGTGGTCGGCGAGGGCCGGATGGTCGAGGCCCCGGGCGTGGAGGCCCGCCGCGATCAGCTCCCCCATCCGGTCCCAGGCGGCGGTGCTCACCCAGCGCGAGGCGACGATCGAGTTGGCGAGTGGGTCACTTATCTGGGTGTCCAAGCCTGCCGCGTTCTCCGCCCAGTGCGCGGCCGCGTACTCGACCCAGGCTTCGGCGACGCTGTCGACGGCGGGATCGTCCGGCGGCAGGTCATGCAGTTTCAGGGTGCGGGCCTGCAGTGCGACGTACTCCGGGTGGGCGATCGTGTAGCCGGACTCCGCGATCCACCCGTCCACCTGGTCGCGGTACACCGCACACGCGACGAGCCACGAGTCGCGGTAGGCGATCATCACCGGCTCGGGGACGCCGGCCTCGCGCAGGTCGTCCAGGTAGTCGCACACGAGGGCGGGCAGGCAGAGGCGCTCGCCGGACTGCAGGTGGCCGAGACGCTCGCGGTCGAGGCTCAGCTCGCGGATGCGGTGCTGGAGGTCGCGGTCGATGTCGGCGACGCCTTCCCGGAAGGTCTCCGGATCGGCGGCGAGGAGCTCCTCGATCCGCGCGAGGGGTACGCCGGATCGGGCCAGGGTCGTGATCTTCGTGAGCCGGATGACCGCGTCGGCGTCGTACGTGCGGTAGCCACCCGACGTGCGCCCCGGCTCGGGCAGGAGCCCGCGCTGGTGGTAGTAGCGGACGGTGCGGGTGCTGACGCCGACGTACTGCGCGAGCTGGCTGATCGTGAGCACGGGTTCCATCCTGCCAACCCGTCAAGGCGCCTCGGCCGGCACCGGCTCCGCGTCGGGAGCGGCTTCCGCGGGCACGGGGTCTGCCGACAGCTCCTTCATGCCCCGGCTGACCAGCGCGTAGACGGCCGCGACCGCCCACACCGCCGCCATCACCACCGCGCCGACGACGAGCTCCCAGCGCATGAGTAGCAGCGACAGCGCGCCGAGTCCGAGCGGCCCCGCGGTCAGCCCGATCGCGTTGGTGAGGCCCAGGACCTGGCCGCGCACGCGGGCCGGGACCTGCTCGGCGACGTACACGTTCCAGACCGGGCCGAAGAGGCCGGAGCCGATGCCCATGGCCAGGGTGCCGGCCGCGACGAGCCAGAAGCCGGCCAGTGCGGCGAACAGCGACATGCCGAGGGTCATCGCGAGGATGCCGGAGACGAAGGCGGTACGCCGCGACCTCGCCGCCATGGCCGGGTAGAGGACCGAGCCGAGGAGGGACCCGACCGCGAAGGCCGAGAGGGTCAGGCCCAGTTGCCCGGCGTGGCCGGTCGCGTTGAAGTGGCCGGGGAGCAGCACGCTGATCAGCGGCGGCGTCACGAACGACGAGGCGAAGGCCAGCACCAGCATCGACTTGAGCGCGCGACTGCCCCGGATCGTCGCCCAGCCGCCGAGGAGCTCCTCCTCGTCATGGGAGGCGGGGACCCCGTCGGTGAGTCGCATGCAGAGTGTGGCGAGGGCTGCGGCCGCCGAGCAGGCTGCGGTCAGCCAGACCACGTCGATCGGCTCGAGCACCGTCATCAGGAAGCCGGCGATGCCGGGCCCCGCGAGGAAGGCGACGCCGAACATGGTCTGGAATCCGCCTGCGACCTTGTCGACCTGGACGCCCGAGGTCGTCGACACGTCGGCCAGCAGCGCCTGCCGGGCGGTCATCCCGGGGACGTCGAAGATCGCGCCCGCGACGCCGAGGGCGACGAACCACGACAGCGACAGCCCGAACGTCGCGTCGACGACCGCGATCGCGGCCACCGACAGGGCGCTGCCGACGTCCGCCGCCACCGCGACGTTGCGGTGGCCGAACCGGTCGGTCAGCCGCCCGCTGAAGAGCGTCGCGGGCACGGCCGCGATGCCGGCCGCGGCGGCGACGATGGCCGCGGCGGACGGGTCGCCGGTGCGGCTGATGACCAGCCAGGGCAGGACGATCGCGATCGCCGCGTTGCCGAAGAGGGAGAGCCCGGCGCCGCCGAGGTAGAGGGGGAGGGTGAGTTTCGTGGTGCGCATGCGCCAAGGTTGCAACGTTGACGTCGCGTCAAGGTCAAGGGCTGTTTTCCCACCTGTTCGGTCAACCCTCGACGAGGGCGTCGACCTCCACCTCGACCAGCCACCGCGGGTCGAGCAGGCCCGCGACCACGACCATGGTGCTGGCCGGTCGGATCTCGCGGAAGATCTCGCCATGGACCGCGCCGACCGCCTCGGCGTCGGCCGCGTCCACGACGTACTGCCGGGTGCGGACGACGTCCTCCGGCCGCCCGCCGAGCTCCTCGAGCGCCTGGAGGGCGATCTCCCAGCAGCGGCGGGTCTGCGCGGTGACGTCGGAGTCGACCCTGCCGTCGGGCCACACCGGGGCCGTGCCGCTGACCGCGATGGTCGTGCCGGCGCGGACCGCGCGGCTGAAGCCGATGGTCTGCTCGTACGGCGACCCGGAAGCGGCGTGTGTGCGCGTCATGGGGTGAGGGTAGGTGGTCGAGAAGGCACGTGAGGCGAGTCTGTCCACAGATCCGCCCCGGCCACTTTCGGGTGTCGGCAGGGTCGTTCACAACACCGCGAACAACCGATCGAGCGGCCGCGGGAGCGCGGTGACGTCCAGCTGCGCGGCGAGCAGGTCGGCGTACTCGACCTTGCGGCCGCTGGTGGTGCCGAGGAATCGGCGCAACCGCTGGGCGTCGGTCCGGTCGCGGTGTGCGGGTTGGCGCTGGAGGATGTGGAAGGCGGGGAGGTCCCCGCGCCGCTCGATGACCGCGAGCACCGCGTCGACGCCGAGCGCGCGGATCAGCTCCTCCTCCAGGTCGTCGACGCAGGCGAAGAAGCGGAGCCTCTCCAGTTCGGCGCGGGTCGAGGGCTCGCCGAGCCCGGCCCGGCGCAGGCCGCCCTGCACGAAGCGCTCCTCGGCGGCGTCGTACAGCCCGGCCACGCGTACGTCGAGCCCGTGCGGGCCCAGCTTCTCGAGGTGGCGGGCGATGTTCGTGGCGCCGCCGGTGGCCGCCACCAGGATGCCCTCGCCCGAGAGGTTGCGGCCGAGCCGCGCCGCGACGGCGAGGACGGCGGCCTGGTCGCTCGCCCCCTCGACGATCACGACGGTGCGTGCGGATGGCCCGGTGCCGCTCATGCCGGGTGAGGCTAGTGCAACACCCGCCGAAGTCGGGGCCGGTCAGGCGGTTCGGATCGCCTGACGGCGCCACGCGATGCGCGGGAAGGCGAACGTACGGCGCTCTCGGCGCGGCCAGTTCCGGTCCGCGTGGATGCGGGCGCGCTGGGCGGTCTCGGCCATGCGCTGCTGGGTGATCTTCTCGGTGGTGTACGAGCTGTGCATGATGGGCTCCTTTGTGGGGTTCCTGCTCATGCGGATGACCGTCCACATCGCGCAGATACCGCCACGCCCCAAACGGGATGAGCCTGTCGGTGCCGGTTTGTAGGGTCGTCCCGTGACCGAGTCCATGATCCTGGCGCAGGGCCTGCGCAAGTCGTTCGGCGACTTCGAGGCCGTCCGGGGCATCGACGTCGACGTGCACCGGGGCGAGGCCTTCGGGTTCCTCGGCCCCAACGGCGCGGGCAAGTCCTCGACCATGCGGATGATCGCGGCGGTCTCGCCGGTCACCGGTGGCGAGCTGCGCATCCTCGGCATGGACCCGGCGACCCAGGGCTCCGCCATCCGGGCCCGGCTCGGGGTGTGCCCGCAGGAGGACACCCTCGACATCGAGCTCACGGTCCGCGACAACCTCTACATCTACGGCCGCTACTTCGGGATCCCCAAGGCCGAGGTCCACGAGCGCACCGACGAGCTGCTGGACTTCGTGCAGCTGACCGAGAAGGCCGGATCCCGGGTCGAGGACCTCTCCGGCGGCATGAAGCGGCGCCTCACCATCGCCCGGTCACTGATCAACCGGCCCGACCTGCTGTTGCTCGACGAGCCGACCACCGGCCTCGACCCACAGGCCCGGCACGTCCTGTGGGACAAGCTGTTCCGGCTCAAGCAGTCCGGCGTCACGCTCGTCATCACCACTCACTACATGGATGAGGCCGAGCAGCTGTGCGATCGCCTGGTCGTCATGGACAAGGGCCTGATCGTCGCCGAAGGGTCGCCGCTGGCGCTGATCCGCGAGCACTCCACCCGCGAGGTCGCCGAGCTCCGCTTCGGCGTCGCTCCCGAAGGACAGAGCCACGACGCGCTCGCCGAGAAGGTCGCCGACCTCGGCGACCGGGTCGAGGTGCTGCCCGACCGACTGCTCGTCTACACCGACGACGGCGAGGCGGTCGTGGCCAGGGTCCACGAGCGCGGGCTCCAGCCGGTCGCGGTGCTCGTACGCCGCTCCACCCTGGAGGACGTCTTCCTGCACCTCACCGGCCGGACGCTGGTCGACTGAGATGGCGACCGTCGAGACCCCCGCGCGCCCGGTCGGCCTACCGATCGGGGAGGGCATCGGCCGCCAGGTCGACTACTGGTGGACGGGCTACAAACGCACCTGGCGCGGCTCCGTGATCTCCTCCTTCGTCTCGCCGATCTTCTACGTCGTCGCGATGGGCGTGCTGCTCGGCGGCTTCATCGAGGGCGACCCGGCGGAGCTCGAGGGCGCGACGTCCTACCTCGCGTTCGTCGTGCCGGGGCTGGTCGCCGCCCACGCCATGCAGACCGCCGTCGGCGAGACGACGTACCCCGTGATGGCGATGATGAAGTGGCAGAAGATCTATGACTCCATGCTCGCCACGCCACTGGCCGTCCGCGACCTGGTCGCCGCCCACCTGCTCTTCGTCGGGGTCCGGGTCGCCACGAACTGCGGAGTGTTCATGGTGGTGCTGGTGCCGTTCGGTGTGTTCGAGTCGTGGTGGGGGCCGATCCTCGCCTATCTCTCGCAGATCCTCGTGGGCATGGCGTTCGCGTCGCTGATCTATGCCTTCACGACCCGGCTGACCTCCGAGGAGGGCTTCGGCGTGCTGTTCCGGCTCGTCGTGTTCCCCCTCTTCCTGTTCTCCGGCGCGTTCTTCCCGATCGACAACCTCGGTGCCGTCGGCGCCTGGGTCGCGAGGTGCACCCCGCTGTGGCAGGGCGTGAACCTGTCACGGATGTTCTGCCTCGACAACGTCGACTGGGCGGTCGCGGCGGTCAACGTCGCGGTGCTGCTCGCGCTCACGGCGGTGGGCTGGGCATTGTCGATCTCGGGCCTGACCAAGCGGCTGGTCAGCTGATGGCGACCATCGACCTCGACCGGCTGGGCGTCCGCGGTCTGCGGCCGCTGTCGCCGTTCCAGGCGTTGCGGCTGCTCGTGCTGCGCAACTACATCGTCTACCGCCGCAACTGGAAGCTGTTCCTCAGCGGCTTCTTCGAGCCGGTGTTCTATCTCCTCTCGATCGGGATCGGCGTCGGCCAGCTGATCACGTCGTTCGAGTTCAACGGCCAGCAGATCCCGTACGCCGACTTCGTCGCCCCCGGGATGCTCGCTGCCTCGGCGTTCAACGGCGCGTTGATGGACAGCACGTTCAACGTGTTCTTCAAGATCCGCTACATCAAGCTCTACGACCAGATGCTCGCGACACCGCTGTCGACCGGCGACGTCGCCCGCGGCGAGATCGCGTGGGGCCAGCTGCGCGGGTCCGCGTACGCCGCGATGTTCCTCCTGGTCATGGTGGCGATGGGCCTCGTCCACTCGTGGTGGGCCGTGCTCGCGCTGCCGGCCGCCCTGCTGATCGGCTTCGCGTTCAGCGCGGTGTGCATGGCGCTGACGACCTACATGAAGAGCTGGCAGGACTTCGACAAGATCACGCTGGTGCAGCTCCCGCTGTTCCTGTTCTCGGCCACGTTCTTCCCGGTCACGGCGTACGGCGACGGCGTGCGCTGGGTGGTCGAGGCCACGCCGCTCTATCGCGGCGTCGTGCTCTGCCGCGAGCTCACCACCGGCGCGCTCAGCTGGGCCTCTGCCGTCTCGGTCGTCTACCTCGTCGCCATGGGCCTGATCGGCCTGCTGGTCGTGCGCCGCCGGCTCGACAAGCTGCTGCTGACGTGAGCCTGCACCACCCTCAGGGCTGTCCGGCGCGGACGCCTTTCTCGACTCGTTGTCCGAGGTCGGTGTCGACGTTGCGCCAGTACTCGAAGGCGCGTTCGAGGACGGGTTCGGTGACTCCGTCGAGGAGGTGTCCGACGATGTTGGTGACCAGCCGGTCGCGTTCGGCGTCGTCCATCACCTCGCGGACCAGGGTGCCGGCCTGGCCCCAGTCGTCGTCCTCGGCGTGGAGGCTGTACGCGGTGCGGACCAGGTCCCCGTCGGTGTGCCAGCCGGCCGGCTCGCCGTACCGTTCAGTGTCGGCCCGCGGCCCGCCCTTGGAGTTCGGCGCGTAGACCGGGTCGGAGACCTTGGCGTAGCGCATCGCCCCGTCCTTGCTGTAGCTGTGCACCGGCGACCTGGGCGCGTTGACCGGCAGCTGGTTGTAGTTCGCGCCGATCCGGTAGCGGTGCGCATCGGGGTAGGAGAACATCCGGCCCAGCAGCATCTTGTCCGGGCTCGGACCGATGCCAGGGACGAGGTTGCTCGGCTCGACCGCGAGCTGCTCGATCTCGGCAGTGGTGGTCGGTCGGGTTGCGGTCCAGCCTCATCGTGCCGACCTCGACCAGCGGGTAGTCCGCGTGCGGCCACACCTTGGTCAGGTCGAACGGGTTGAACCGGTAGCTCCCGGCGTCCTCGAACCCCATGATCTGCACCTTCAACGTCCAGCTCGGGTGATCGCCCCGACCGATCGCCTCGAACAGGTCCCGGGTGTGGTAGTCGCCGTCCGCCGCGGCCAACGCGTCCGCCTCACCCTGGGTCAGACACTCCACCCCCTGATCGGAGATGAAGTGGTACTTCACCCAGAACCTCTCGCCGTGCGCGTTGACCCACATGTAGGTGTGCGAGCTGTAGCCGTTCATGTGCCGCCAGCTGCGCGGCACCCCCCGATCCCCCATCAGATAGGTCACCTGGTGCGCCGACTCCGGAGACAGCGTCCAGAAGTCCCACTGCATGTCGTGGTCGCGCAGGTTGTTGTCCGCCCGCCGCTTCTGCGACCGGATGAAGTGCTGAAACTTCAGCGGATCCCGGATGAAGAACACCGGCGTGTTGTTGCCGACCATGTCGTAGTTGCCCTCGCTGGTGTAGAACTTCACCGCGAACCCCCGCGGATCACGCCACGTATCCGGACTCCCTCGCTCCCCGGCCACCGTGGAGAACCGGGCCACCAGCTCGGTCCTCGTGCCCGGCTGGAACACCGCGGCCCTGGTGTAGGCGCTGACGTCGCCGGTGACCTCGAACCGGCCGAAGGCCCCGCTGCCCTTGGCGTGCGGCTGGCGCTCAGGAACCCGCTCGCGGTTCCACTGCGCCATCTGCTCGATGACGTAGTGATCGTGCAGCAGGATCGGGCCGTCGGGCCCGACCGTCAGGGAGTGTTCGTCGCTCTCGACCGGAATTCCGGCATCCGTCGTCGTCGGGACGGGATCTGTACTGGTCATGCTCATGTCTCCTCAGGGACAGGGCCCGGGCGACCCGATGGGGTCTACTCGGGCCAGGCGGACCTCTCGATGGTGTCCACGAAGTCGATGTGTCGGAACCCGGGGACGAAGTGCTCCAGGACATCGGCGTTCACTGTTCCGAAGGTCGTCTCCGGCTTGCCGGCCATGCCGTCGGTGAATGCCTGCAGGATCTGGCGCTTGAAGTCCGGGCGCGGGTGCAGAGCGGTGATCTCCACTCGAGCGCCGTCCTCGATGTCGTGGTAGCCGATGCCGAGCACGTCGTACTCCACCCCGGCCGTCACCAGCGCGACCTCCGGTTCCATGAACTCCGGAATCCCCGGCGTGGTGTGCAGCGCGATCGAGGTCCACACCCGACGGACGCTGTCCTCCGGCACTCCTCGTGCCTGGAGGAACCGACGCGCCTCGTCGGCGCTGTCGACCTCGAAGCGCCTGCCGCTGTCGTGGAACTGCTTGGTCAGTCCCAGGTCGTGGAACATGGCGCCGATGTACAGGAGCTCAGGATCGAAGCTGAGTCCGCGGTTTCGGCCCTGCAGGCTGCCGAAGAAGAACACTCGCCGGGAGTGCCGGTAGATGAGCTCGCTCGTGGTGTCCCGTACGAGCTCGGTCGCCTCGGCTGCCAGCTTGGTGTCGGGCACACACACCCCCGCAACGAGTCGTGCCTCGCTCTTGCTCGACTCGTTCCTGTCAACGCTCGTCGCCGTGGGCTCGGTATCAGTCATCGATCCGCCTCGATGATGCTCGCTCACCGTCAGAGGGGCGGCCGAGCGATCGCATCTGAGAGGACCAAGTCTAAACCCGTGTGAGAGACGCCCTCGGTCAGGCTGGGCTGAACGCCTTCTGCAGCCAGAGCACGTCGAGCCAGCGGTCGAACTTCCGACCGACCTCACGCATCACCCCGACGTCCTCGAACCCGAACGCGCGGTGCAGGGCGACGCTGGCGGGGTTGGGCAGGGCGATGCCGGCGACGGCCAGGTGGATCCCGTCGGCGACGAGCCGGTCGAGCAGGTCGCCGTACATCCGCCGGCCCGAGACCCTGGCCCTGCGCGCCGTCGGCGAGGTAGATCGTGGTCTCGCGGGTGTGCCGGTAGCCCGCCTTGGGTCGGTACGCCGAGGAGTAGGCGTAGCCGCGGACCTCGCCGTCGGCCTCGGCCACGAGCAGGTGGTCGCCCGGCTCGGTGCTGGCCAGTCGGGACTCCCACACCTCGAGCGGCCGCGGCTCGAGGTCGAAGGTCGCGATGCCGGTGCGGACCTCGTGCTCGTAGATCGCGGCGACGGCCGGCAGGTCGGATGCGGTGGCCGGCCGGATCAGCATGCGGCGAGTCTGCCAGCCGGGGCCGACCACGCTGGTGTCAGGATGTGCCCCATGTCGATCGAGCCCGACACCAAGGACTGGACCTGGGTCCTCAACGCCCGCTGCGACGACTGCGGCTTCGACGCCCCCGGGCTGTCGCTGGACCGCGTCCCGCAGGCGATCCGCGACAACGCGACCCTGTGGGAGGTGGTGCTCGGCACCGACGACGCCGCAGTACGCCCGTCGCCGCACGTCTGGTCGCCGCTGGAGTACGCCTGCCACGTCCGCGACGTGAACCGCCTCTTCCGCACGCGGCTGCGCCAGATGCTCGACGAGGACGACGCGCGGTTCGCCAACTGGGACCAGGACGCGGCCGCGGTCGAGGACGACTACGGCTCGCAGGACCCGGCGGTGGTGGCGCGCGAGGTCGTCGAGGCCGCCGACGCCGTCGCGCGAGGAGTACGCCGCCGTGGCCGGCGACCAGTGGCAGCGCAGCGGCACCCGCAGCAACGGTGACCGGTTCACCGTCGACACCTTCGCCCGCTACCACCTGCACGACCTGGTGCACCATGCGCACGACGTCTCCCACATCACCAAGCGGGTCACTGTCGCGTCCTACGACGCGCACGCCGAGGAGTACCGCGAGGGCACCCAGCAGATGCCCGACGTGGTCCAGGCCGCGATGGACCGCTTCGTCGCAGAGCTTCCGGAGGGTGCCCGGGTCCTCGAGATCGGCACCGGCCCCGGGCGCGACGCCCGGGCGCTCGAGCAGGCCGGGCTGTCCGTGCGCCGTACCGACATCACCCCCGGCTTCGTCGCCCTGCTGCGCGCCGACGGCTTCGACGCCGACGTGGTCGACCCGCTCACCGACGACCTGGCCGACCCGGGCGCGGACGCGCCGTACGACGGCGTGTGGGCCGCGGCCTCGCTGCTGCACGTGCGTCGCGAGGATCTCCCGCAGGGTGTTGCGCGAACCTGGCCGGCGCGACCCGGACCGGCGGGGTGTTCCACCTGTCGGTGAAGGAGGGCGACGGCGCCCGCTTCTCGACGCACGGGCAACGTCGGCGCACCCCGGCACTTCACCTTCTGGCGCGAGCCGCGAGCTGCGCGCCGTGCTCGACGAGGCCGGCTGGGAGGTCTTCGAGGTCGGCCGCGCGACCAGCCCGCGTGGCGAGGAGTGGCTCGACGTGCTCGCGAGGCGCCGATGAGGCACACCGAGTTCTGGGAGCGGATGGAGGCGGCACTCGGACCGGCGTACGCCCGGCCCTGGGCCGACCAGTTCGTGATGTCCGAGCTCGGGGACCGCACCGCGCGGGAGGCGCTCGACGCCGGGTTCCCGCCCAAGGACGTGTGGCGCGCGGTCTGGGCGGCCCTGGAGCTGCCCCCGGTCGATCGATGACGACCGCAGGTCTCGACCCGGTCGCGGCCCAGCGGCGCACCATCGGCACGCTGGTCGTCGCGCAGGCGGTCGGCGCGATCGGGATCACGATCGGGATCGCGACCGCCTCCCTGCTGGCCCGGGACATCTCCGGCTCGGAGTCGCAGGCGGGTCTGGCGCAGACCTTCCAGGTGCTCGGAGCGGCGGTCGCGTCGTTCCTGCTGGCCCGGCTGATGTCGCTGCGCGGTCGCCGGATCGGCCTGATGACCGGCTACCTCCTCGGCGCGGTCGGCTCCGTGCTGGCGGTCGTCGCCGGCGTCGTGGACTCGATGGCGCTGCTGCTGGTGGGCGCCGTCCTGCTCGGCTCGACGACGGCGGCCAACAGCGGCGCGCGGTACGCCGCCACCGACCTGGCCCCGCCCGAGCGCCGGGCCCGGGCCCTGTCGACGGTGGTCTGGGCGACCACCATCGGCGCCGTCGCCGGCCCCAACCTGACCGGGCTCTCCGCCGCGGTCGCCGATCGGCTCGGCATCCCCGAGCTGACCGGTCCGTTCGCCCTGGGGAGCGTCGGGATGCTCGGTGCCGCACTGGTCGTGGGCGTCTTCCTGCGCCCGGATCCGCTGCTGCTGGCCCGCGAGCTCGCCGACGACCCACCCGCGACGACGAGCAGCACGTCGTGGGGCCGAGTCGCCGAGGCGGTCCGCGACCGGCCGGCCCTCGCCGCGGCGATCGCCGGGCTCGCCGGCGCCCACGCCGCCATGGTCGCGGTGATGGTGATGACCCCGCTGCACATGGAGCACGGCGGCGCCGAGCTCCGCATCATCGGCGTCGTGATCAGCGTGCACGTGCTCGGCATGTTCGCGTTCTCGCCGCTGGTGGGCCTGCTCGCCGACCGGGCCGGGAGGCCGCCGGTGCTGGCGTCCGGAGGACTGCTGCTGATCGTGTCGCTCTTCTTGTGCCACGGCGCACCGGAGGGCAGCTCGTGGCAGATCTTCGCCGGACTGTTCCTGCTCGGCCTCGGCTGGTCGTTCGCGACCGTGGCCGCGTCCACGATGATCACCGACGACTCACCCCTGGACGCGCGCACCGACGTCCAGGGCGCAGCCGACCTGATCATGGGACTCACCGCCGCGGCGGCGGGCGGCGTGGCCGGGGTCGTGGTCGGGAGCTGGGGCTACCACGCGCTCGCGCTCCTGGCGATGACGCTGGCCGGGGTGGTCGTGTTCGCGGCGTACGTCGGTGGCCGGCACCGCCCCGATGTCAGGGTGGACGCATGAGCTCGCCCGTTGCCGACGTCGCCGTGATCGGCGGCAGCGGCTTCTACTCGTTCCTCGACGACCCCGTGCAGCATCCCGTCGAGACGCCGTACGGCGACCCCTCGGCGCCGCTGTCCGTGGGCACTGTTGCCGGCCGGAGCGTGGCGTTCCTGCCGAGGCACGGGGCGAGCCACGAGTTCCCGCCGCACCTGATCAACTACCGGGCGAACCTCTGGGCGCTCCGGTCGCTCGGCGTACGCCAGGTGCTGGCCCCGTGTGCCGTCGGCGGGCTGCGGCCCGAAGTCGCGCCCGGCGACATCGTGGTGCCGGACCAGCTGGTCGACCGGACCTGGGGTCGGGCCCAGAGCTACGTCGAGACCGGCGCCTGCCACGTGCCGTTCGCCGACCCCTACTGCGCCCGCCTGTCCGCCGCCGTCGCGGCCGCCGACCCCGGCGTGAAGCGGGGCGGGACGATGGTCGTCGTCCCGGGTCCGCGGTTCTCGACGCGGGCGGAGTCCGTGCACTACGCCGCGCAGGGCTGGTCGCTGGTCAACATGACGGGGCAGCCCGAGGCGGTGCTCGCGCGCGAGCTGCGCCAGTGCTACGCCGCGATCGCGCTGGTCACCGACATGGACGCCGGCGTCGAGACCGGTGCTGGCGTCGGCCAGGAGGAGGTGTTCGCGCTGTTCGCGCAGAACCTCGACCGGCTGCGCGGCCTGCTCACCGACACCATCGGCGCGCTCCCGGATCCGGACGGCTGCGCGTGCGAGACCTGGGCCGACGGGATGGACCTGACCTACGAGATCCCCTGATCCGACACGCCGCGAAAGGTGCGTGGATCGAACACGTGTTCGGGCTAGTTTTTCTCCACAGGTACGACGCGGGCCGAGGTTGTCCACAGGCGTCGACAGCGCTGATCAGGCGATGTCGGTGGCTCGTCCTAGCGTCGCCGACGTACCTGACACCCGACGAGAGACAAGGACACACCCCATGGCTGGTGGAGACCGCGAGAAGGCCCTGGATGCCGCGCTCGCCAACATCGAGCGACAGTTCGGCAAGGGCTCGGTCATGCGACTGGGCGACGAGACGCGTGCCCCCCTCGAGGTGATCCCGACCGGGTCGATCGCGCTCGACGTCGCGCTCGGCCTCGGTGGCCTCCCGCGCGGCCGGGTGGTGGAGATCTACGGTCCGGAGTCCTCCGGCAAGACGACCGTCGCCCTGCACTCGGTGGCCAGTGCCCAGCGCCTCGGCGGCATCGTCGCGTTCATCGACGCCGAGCACGCCCTCGACCCCGACTACGCCAAGAACCTCGGCGTCGACACCGACGCCCTGCTGGTCTCCCAGCCCGACTCCGGCGAGCAGGCGCTCGAGATCGCCGACATGCTGATCCGCTCCGGGGCGCTGTCCCTGATCGTGATCGACTCCGTCGCCGCGCTGGTGCCTCGCGCCGAGATCGAGGGCGAGATGGGCGACAGCCACGTCGGCCTCCAGGCCCGCCTGATGAGCCAGGCGCTGCGCAAGATGACCGGTGCGCTCAACAACTCCCAGACGACCGCGATCTTCATCAACCAGCTGCGCGAGAAGATCGGCGTCATGTTCGGCTCACCGGAGACCACCACCGGTGGTCGGGCGCTGAAGTTCTACTCCTCGGTCCGTCTCGACGTGCGCCGGATCGAGACGCTCAAGGACGGCACCGACATGGTCGGCAACCGGACCCGCGTCAAGGTCGTCAAGAACAAGGTGGCTCCGCCGTTCAAGCAGGCCGAGTTCGACATCATGTACGGCAAGGGCATCTCCCGCGAGGGCGGCCTGATCGACGTCGGTGTCGAGGCGGGCCTCGTCCGCAAGGCCGGTGCCTGGTACACCTACGAGGGCGACCAGCTCGGCCAGGGCAAGGAGAACGCCCGCGCCTTCCTCAAGGACAACCCCGACCTCGCGAACGAGATCGAGAAGAAGATCCTCGAGAAGCTCGGCGTCGGCCCCACCGTGGACGCCGAGGCCGTCGTGGCGGACCCGGTCGGTGTCGACGACTTCTGAGGGCTGGCGCGGCGATGTCGCCGCCGGAGTGGCGGCGTGGACGGGATCCACGCCGCCACCGGCCGACCCCGTCGCCGAGGGGCCCGAGGCGGACCCCGAGTCGGTGGCCCGCAAGATCCTGCTCGACCAGCTGACCGGCCAGGCCCGCAGCCGCCGCGAGCTCGCCGACAAGCTGGCCGCTAAGAACGTCCCCGACGACGTCGCCGCTCAGCTGCTCGACCGGTTCGAGGAGGTGGGGCTGGTCGACGACGAGGCGTTCGCCCGGTCATGGATCGCCAGCAGACGCTCTGTTGGATCTGGGGGAGGGAAAGGCCTCGCCCGGCGGGCGCTGGCACACGAGCTGCGGCGCAAGGGCGTCGACGACGACGTGGCCCGGGGCGCGCTTGACGAGATCGACCCGGCCGACGAGGAGGCCGCGGCGCGGGCGCTGGTCCGCAAGAAGCTGCGCACTCTCAGCCGCGTCGACCAGGCCACGGCCACCCGACGCCTGGTGGGGATGCTCGCCCGCAAGGGCTACCCCGCCGGCCTGGCGTTCGCCGTCGTCCGCGACGAGCTGGGTGCCGACCCTGTCGAGCTGGACGGGTCGAGCTAGCGACCGTCGAGCGCGGCCAGGGCCGCATCGAGGTCCTCGGCCAGCTCCGCCGGAGTGCCGTAGACCGCCGAGGCGCCGGCGTCCCGGAGCTCTGCCTCGGAGATGCCGCCGGTGAGCAGCCCGATGCAGGGGAACTTGCGCTCGTGCGCCGTCTGCACGTCCCAGACCGCGTCCCCGACCACGAACGCCCGGTCACCCTCGACCTTCTCCAGGGCCATGTCCAGCAGGTCCGCGGCCGGCTTGGACTCCCCGGCCTCCGAGCCCGCCACCCAGGCGTGCAGCATCTCCCCGGCGTCGACCAGGGTCAGCAGCTTGTCGGTGAGGTCCTCGTCCCCCGAGCTGGCCACGACGACGTTGAGGTCGGCCCGGCGCAGCGCCTCGAGCAGCTCGAACGCGCCCTCGGTCGCTGACACCTGTGGCAGCAGCGACTCGAAGCGCTCACCGTGGATCGCGCGCACCTCGTCGCCCACGGCCGTCTCCGCGGAGCGGCCGGCCACCTCGGTGATCAGACGGTCGCCGCCCATGCCGATCGCCCGGTGGATCCGTGCCGAGGGGACGTCCATGCCGACGGCCAGGAAGGCCGATCGCCAGCAGACGACGTGCTGGTAGACCGAATCCACCAGGGTGCCGTCAAGGTCGAGCACGGCCGTGTCGAAGGAGATGCCCGGTCCGTCGATGATCACGATTGCTCCTCGGTGGGTGGTGCGGCTGGTCCCGCAGTGCCCGATCGGGCGCCTTCCAAACGGCCCCGGATGGGTGTTCGGGACGCCCGAGTCGACATTAGCCTGCCCCTCGTGGAGGACGTCACGCATCTGACCGTGGTCGACCGCGGTCACGAGCTCGAGGGCGTCGTGCGGCCCGGGGAGTCCTGGGCGGCCGCCGCCCGGCGTACCGCCGCGAGCCTGACCGGCGAACCGGTGCCGCTGGACCTCTCCGGCGAGGTCAAGCGCTTCCACATCGACCACGACCTGCGGGTGGGGCTCCGGGCGATGACCCGCGGGGACCTGCCCGACGTCGCCCGATGGCGGGCGTCCGACCACGTCCGGAAGTGGTTCGCCGCCGAGGGCGAGCCCGACCTGGCGGCGGTGACCGAGAAGTACGGGCCGCGCATCGACGGCATGTCACCCACCCGGATGTGGGTCGTCGAGGCCAACGGACGCTCGGTCGGGTTCTGCCAGGACTACCGCGTCCGCGACTACCCCGGGTACGCCGTCGTCGCGCCGGAGCCGAACGCGGTCGCGGTCGACTACGCCATCGGCGACGAACGATTCGTAGGACGGGGGATCGGGACCCGGATGATGTGGGCGTGGCTGGCCAGTGCCCGCCGGCGCTACCCCGACGTCACGGCGTACTTCTCCTCGCCCGACCACCGCAACGCCGCCTCGCTGCGGATCCTCGAGAAGGTCGGGTTCACCAGCGGCACCTGGTTCGACGAGCCGCAGGCCGACGGCTCGGTCGACACCTGCGTCGGCTGCTCGCTCGACGTCTCGGTCGTCATCGGCTGACCGGCTCCGCCGAGGGCCGGCCGGGGTCCGACATGATGGCCCCATGACCGAGCACCCGCTGCGCCTGCCGACCGGGCCCGTCGACCTGACCCGGATCCCGACGGATGCTGCTCCCGGCTTCGATGGCGGCAAGTCCGACGGCAAGGCGGCGCTGGCCGAGCTCGGTCCCGAGCTGGCCGATCTTCAGGAGCGGTTGTGGGCCATGGGGACCCGGGGCTCGACGAAGCGTGTCCTGCTGGTCCTCCAGGGCATGGACACCTCCGGCAAGGGGGGCGTGCTCAGGCACACGGTCGGCTTGGTCGATCCCCAGGGCGTCCGGATCAAGTCGTTCAAGGCGCCTTCCGAGGAAGAGCGCGAGCACGACTTCCTGTGGCGGATCCGCAGGGCACTTCCCGAGCCCGGGTACATCGGCGTCTTCGACCGGTCGCACTATGAGGACGTCCTGATCGCACGGGTCCGCGAGCTTGCCGATCCCGACGAGATCGAGCGCCGGTACGACGCGATCAACCTCTTCGAGGAGGGGATCGCCCACGCCGGGACAACCGTCGTCAAGTGCATGCTGCACATCTCGGCCGATGAGCAGAAGAAACGGCTGCTGGCCCGGCTCGACGACCCCACCAAGCACTGGAAGTTCCATCCTGGCGACATCGACGAGCGCGAGCTGTGGCCGGCGTACCAGGAGGCCTACGCGATCGCTCTGGAACGCACCAACACCGACATCGCGCCGTGGTACGTCATCCCCAGCGACAAGAAGTGGTTCCGGAACCTGGCG
Source organism: uncultured Actinomycetota bacterium (assembly GCA_963788445.1). GTDB lineage: Bacteria > Actinomycetota > Actinomycetes > Propionibacteriales > Nocardioidaceae > Nocardioides. The sequence goes on along the minus strand of CAWBGN010000010.1, from coordinate 327,752 downwards.
GTCGGCCAGCTGCTGCTGGGCGTCCTGCGCGGGCTGGACCTGCGCTGGCCAGCTGCCGACGTCGACCTCGAGGAGCAACGGGCCCGGCTGCTCGAGGAGGACCCGATCGGATGATCCCCACCGTTGGTGTCACCCGCTACGTCACACCGCTGCGCGAGGGCGGCAGCCTGCCCGGCATCGTCGAGGCGGACGACCTCGGCATCTACGTCTGCAAGTTCCGGGGCGCCGGCCAGGGCCTGCGGGTACTGGTCGCCGAGGTCGTGGTCGGTGAGCTGGCCCGCCGGATCGGGCTGTCCACCCCGCGCCTGGTCGGGCTCGACCTGGACCCGGAGATCGCGCGGTACGAGGCCGACGAGGAGGTCCAGGACCTGCTCAACTCAAGCCCCGGCCTCAATCTGGGCGTTGACTTCCTGCCCGGTTCGTTCGGCTTCGACGGTGAACTGCCCACCGGCCCCGGACTGGCCGCGAAGGTGCTGTGGCTCGACGCCTTCTGCGCGAACGTGGACCGGACCTGGCGCAACCCCAACCTGCTGTTCTGGCACGGCGACCTCTGGGTGATCGACCACGGGGCCGCGCTGTACTTCCACCACGGCTGGAGCGGAGGCGTCACCGACCCCGACCGGTTCGCCCGGCAGCCGTGGAACCCGGCCGACCACGTGTTCCTCGGGTACGCCGACGGGCTGCCCGCGGTGGATGCCGAGCTCGGCGACCAGCTCGGAGCCGACGTGTTCGCCGAGGTGCTGGCCGATGTGCCCGACGAGTGGTTCGAGCCGGTCCCGGGCGCGGAGACCGCCGACGAGCTGCGATCGGCGTACGTCGACTTCCTCGTGGCCCGGCTCGGCACCCGGCAGTGGCTGCCCACCGCCGAGCAGGCGGGAGGCGCGGCATGACCAAGCTCGCCTACCAGTACGTCGTCCTGCGCTGCGTGCCACGCGTGGACCGGGAGGAGTTCGTCAACGTGGGGGTCGTGCTCTACTGCCAGACCACCGACTTCCTCCAGGTGGCATGGAACGTGGACGCCGACCGGCTCCGGGCGCTCGACCCGCGGATCGACGTGGACCACCTGGGCGAGGCGCTGTCCTTCGTCGAGGGCGTCTGCGCCGGCGACAAGCGCGGGGGAGCGGCGTCGGACAAGCCGATCGGCACCCGCTTCGGCTTCCTGCGGGCCCCCAAGAGCACCGTCCTCCAACCCGGACCCGTCCACGGCGGCGTCACCACCGACCCGGCCCGCCAGCTCGACCACCTGCTCACCACCCTCGTCGGCTGACCCGCCCGAAGTTTGCGAAAATGCACGCTGACCCGCCAGAAGTTCTGGCGGGTCAGCGTGGTTTTTCAGCAGTTTCGGGCGGGTCGATCAGACGGGCACGAGCTCGACGGCGCCGACGGCGTAGCGGGCCAGGATGGTGCGGGCCAGCTCGGGGTGGGCTCCGAGCGGGTCGGACACGGCGACGGCGCCGGCCTCGAGCGCGAGCTCGGCGGCCCGGTCCGGCAGGAAGCCCGGGGCCAGGAACAGCGACGCGACAGCGATGTGCCGGCGGCCCTCGCCGCGGAACGCCCGGACGGCCTCACCGGTGGCGGGCGGGGCAGCCGAGGCGTACGCCGCGGTCACCGGCAGCTTGTGGCGGGTACCCCAGACCCGGGCCAGCCGGGCCACGGCCTGGTTGGCGAGCGGGTCGGACGAGCCGGCCGCGGCGAGCACGAGCGCGTCGAGCTCGCGGACCCGTGACGCCTTGAGTGCCTCGCGCATGCGTACGTCGAGCACCTCGAGGAAGCTGGCCTCGAGGCCGAGGATCGACGTGGTCCGGATCCTCAGTCCTTCGTGCTTGGCCATCGCCTCGGCGACGGCGCTCGGCACGTCGACCTTCGCGTGGTACGCCTCGGTCAGGAGCAGGGGTACGACCACGATCTCGTCGTACCCGGCGCGCACGAGCTTGTTGACGACCGTCGTGAAGGACGGCTTCGACAGCTCGAGGAACGCCTGCTCGACACGCAGGTCGGGGCGCATCGCCCGGACCTCGTCGACCAGGGCGGTGATCGTCTGGGCGGACCGCGGGTCCCGGCTTCCGTGAGCCAGGGCTACCAGTGCAGGAGCAGCCATCAGCGCGGCCTCCTCTCATTGCGGGGTGTGCGACGACCGACGCCGTTGTCGATCAGGGGGTTGCTTGGCGGGGTTCACGAGTGGATCCCGCATTCGGTCTTGTTGGTGCCGGCCCAGCGGCCGCTGCGCGGGTCGTCGCCCGGCGCGACCCGGCGGGTGCACGGCCAGCAGCCGATCGAGGGGTAGCCGTCGTAGACGAGCGGGTTCACGAGGACGCCGTTCTCCTCGATGTACCTCTCGACCTGCTCGTCGGACCACCGGGCCAGAGGGGAGACCTTGACCTTGGCCTTGCGGGCGTCCCAGCCGACGACCGGCGCGATCACGCGGTTGTGCGTCTCCGCGCGGCGCAGGCCGGTAGCCCAGGCGTCGTAGTTGGCGAGTGAGTCCGCGAGCGGCTGGACCTTGCGCAGCTTGCAGCACAGGTCGGGGTCGGTCTTGTAGAGGTCCTTGCCGTACGCCGCGTCCTGCTCGGCCACGGTCTGCTTCGGCTCGATCGTGATCAGGTTGACCGGCAGGGTCGCCTCGACGGCGTCGCGGGTCCCGATCGTCTCGACGAAGTGGTAGCCGGTGTCCAGGAACACCACGTCGAGCCCGGGAGCGACCTTCGAGGCCAGGTGGGCGAGCACCGCGTCGCCCATGGAGGAGGTGACGCAGAACCGGTCGCCGAAGGTCGCGACGGCCCACTCGATGATGTCCTCAGCGGGCGCGAGCTCGAGCTCGGCGCCGACGTGCGACACCAGCTCGCGCAGCTCCTCGGGGGAGCGCCCCTCGGTGTGGGTGCCGCGGGCCTCGCTGGCCTGGCGGGTGGTGGCTGCAGTCATGACTGGACTCCCGAGGGTCGGATGAGGCCGAGCATCTTGACGGTGAAAGCCCGCAGGCAGGACCGGCATTCCCACCCCGCGGTCGCGGGCGTGTCACCCTCGTGCGGCCAGAGGTTCTCGTCCCCGCAGTAGGGGCAGTGGAAGGGAACGGCGCGCTCGCTCATTTCTGACCGACTCCCGCGAGCTGTCGGGCCGGCGCCTGGAACGGCTTCTCGCCCCGCAACGCAGGCTCGTCGGCACGCAGGACCCAGGTCGCGAACGACTCGCCCGGCTCACGCTCGGCCAGGAACGCGTTCACCACGTTGGTGATGTAGTCGTCCAGGCCGGCACTGGTGACCTTGTGGGCGCGCAGCTTGCGGCCGAAGTTGGCGTTCAGGCCGGTGGCGCCGCCGAGGTGCACCTGGAAGCCCTCGACCTGGTTGCCGTCGGCGTCCATCACGAGCTGGCCCTTGAGGCCGATGTCGGCCACCTGGGTCCGGGCGCAGGCGTTCGGGCAGCCGTTGACGTTGACCGTGATCGGGACCTCGAGGTCGGGGAACCGGCGCTCCAGCTCCGCGACCAGGTCGCGGGCGCGGTTCTTGGTGTCCACGATCGCCAGCTTGCAGAACTCGATGCCGGTGCAGGCCATCGTGTTCTGCCGCCAGTTCGAGGGACGAGCGGACAGGCCGATCTCGTCGAGCCGAACGAGCAACGGGTCGATCCGGTCGCCCTCGACGCCGACCAGCACGATCTTCTGGTACGGCGTGAGGCGGGCACCCTGGACGTCGTACTCGTCCATCAGGTCGGCGAGCTGCACCAGCAGCGTGCCCGACACCCGACCGGCCGTCGGCGCGATGCCGACGTAGAACCGGCCGTCCTTCTGCCGGTGCACGCCGATGTGGTCGCGGAACCCGTCCGGGGACGCCGGTGAGGGGTTCGAGACCAGCTCCCGGCCGAGGTACTCCTTCTCGAGCACCTCGCGGAACTTCTCGACGCCCCAGTCGGCGACCAGGAACTTCAGGCGGGCCTTGGAGCGGAGCCGGCGGTAGCCGTAGTCGCGGAAGACCGAGGTCACGCCGGCCCAGGCGTCGGGAACCTCGTCCAGGGGGATCCACACGCCGAGCTTCTTCGCGAGCATCGGGTTGGTGGAGAGACCGCCGCCGACCCAGAGGTCGAACCCGGGGCCGTGCTCGGGGTGCACCGTGCCGACGAAGGAGACGTCGTTGGTCTCGGGGGAGACGTCGTGGCTCGGGTGGCCGGTCAGCGCGGTCTTGAACTTCCGCGGCAGGTTGGAGAACGCAGGGTCGCCGATGTAGCGGCGCTTGATCTCCTCGAGCGCGGAGGTGCCGTCGATGATCTCGTCGGCGGCGACGCCGGCCACGGGGGAGCCGAGGAACGGGCGCGGCGAGTCGCCGCAGGCCTCCGTGGTGTCCAGTCCGGCCGCGTCGAGCCGGCGCCAGATCTCGGGCACGTCCTCGATCCGGATCCAGTGGAACTGGATGTTCTCCCGGTCGGTGACGTCAGCGGTGTCGCGGGCGAAGTCCTGGCCGACGGTGCCGAGCGCCCGGACGGTCCTCGCGGGCAGCAGTGCGCCGTCGGAGCGGACCCGCATCATGAAGTAGCGGTCGTCGAGCTCCTCCTCCTCGAGCATCGCGGTCTTGCCGCCGTCGAAGCCCGGGGCGCGCTGGGTGTACAGCCCCATCCAGCGGAAGCGGCCGCGCAGGTCGGCGGGGTCGATCGAGTCGAAGCCGCGCTTGGAGTAGATGTGCAGGATCCGGGCGCGGACGTTGAGCGGGTCGTCGTCCTTCTTGGACTGCTCGTTCTTGTTCAGCGGCTCGGTGTAGCCCGAGCGACCACTGACCCTCGGCGCGCTTGGGGCGCGGGATCTCGGTGGGCGAGGCGGCTGGGACTGGAAACGAAGGTCAGGCACGGGGTGGTCCTTGATCGCTGAGGGCCGCGCGCGTCGTTGGGCGCGGAGGGAGGGAATCTGCTGCGGCGAGATTCAGCGAGGCCAACACATCATGCTGCGGGTACGCCCGAGGTCCACGTGGCGTCGAACCACGAGGTGCGCGGACGTCGCAGCACTGATCATGTCAAGGAGTCTCAGGGGGCGGACGTCCTCACCACAAGCCGAAATCCCATGATGTGAGACTGTGCGTCCATGATGTGAGACGGAGCACCGGCCGCCCCGACGTCGCGGGACGGCCGGTGCGACCCACGTCACACCCCGGGGGCCCCCACGAGCCCGTCCCCCCGGTGGGTGTGCCCCCGGCGGGCCGCAACCCAACGGCCCGACCGGGGGAGTGAGTGACGCAGCACCCGCCGTGCCAGGGCGGGGCGCATCAGGTCCTGCGGGCGATCGACCAGGTGATTCACCCGCAGGAACGCGGCGGCCAGCATCGGGTCGTCGGCCGCGGCCCGGATCAGGCGAGCGAGGTAGGCGTCGACCAGCCGCCGGCGGATCGGCACCCGGCCGTCGGTCGGAGCGCCGGCGGCGATCGTCCAGGGCGTGTCGATGTGCGCCGCCGCGCGGCGGTGGAACCGGTGCGCCAGGTCGCGGAGGCCGCCCTGGTCGAGGCATCGGCCGAGCTCCTCGGCCTCGACGGCCGCCACCGTCATCCCCTGGCCGTAGACCGGGTCGAACGCGCACAGGGCGTCGCCGGTCACGACCAGTCCGACCGGGAAGTCGCGGAGCCGCTCGTAGCGGCGGCGCCGGTTGGCCGGGAAGCGGTACCGCACCCCGTCGTCGAGCGGCACGAGCGCGTCGATGGCGTCGGCGAGCTCCGGGGTCGCGAGGGTCCGGGCCCAGGCGCGGTACTCCTCGAGCTCCAGCGGTGGCTGCTCGCCGTTCCGGCCGGCGAGCGACACCATCCAGACGTCACCCTCGCGGGCCAGCATGATGCCGCCGCGCGGGATGACCCGGGCCCGACGACGACGCCCGGACGAGCGGCTGGCCGGGCTCCGGCGTACGCCGGAACATCCGCGTCGCGTACTGCTTGTCGACCCGCCGGACCTCCTCCGGCGGCGCGGCGTACGCCCGCCGCTCGAGCCACTCCGGCGTGCGGGAGGTCCGCCCGGAGGCGTCGACGACCAGGTCGGCGGCGACCATCCGGGGCGGGCCGGCGTCCCGGTCGGTGACGATCACGCCCTTGACCCGGGCGCCGTCCGCGGAGAACGCGAGGTCGAGCACGGACGTGTGCTCGAGGACGCTCGACCCGGGAGTCGTGGAGCAGCCGGTGCCGGAGGTACCACTCGAGCAGCGGCCGGCTGACGGCGAGGATCGGGAGGCCCGCCGTACCGGCGGCGAGCGGACGCGGGCCGAAGAAGTAGCGGCCGTCGGCCTGCGCGTCGCCGAGGACGCCGCCGCGGGCGACCAGGTCCTCGGTCGTGCCGGGGAACATCCGCTCGATGACCTCACGCCCGCGGGACAGCAGGCCGTGCACGTGGCGGCCCTGCGGTACGCCGCCACGCGGTTCGGGCTCGCGGGGCATCTCGTCGCGGTCGACCAGGGTGACCCGCTCGAAGTGCCCCGCGAGGACCTGAGCGGCGAGCACGCCGGCGATGCTCGCGCCGATCACGACAGCGTGCTGGTTCGTGCTCGCCATCGGGATCACGCCACCGGCGCCATGATCGAGCCGACGGTCCCGTGGACCCGGCTCAGCCAGATGTTGCGGAAGGTCGGGTGGTTGGCGGTCAGCCGGGCGACCTTGACCTTGCCCTCGTCGGGGCTCGGGCAGAAGACCTTCTCGACGTCCTTCTGGCGCACCGTCACGACCGGCGTGCCGTTGACGTTGAAGCGCACCAGGAACTGGAAGCCGAGCTTCTCCGACGCGGGCACCTCGACGATCGTGCAGCTGAAGGCCGGCCTGGTCGTCGATGTCGACGTGCGGGATCCTGCGGCCGTTCTCCCGGGTCAGCAGCAGGTCGCCGTTCGCCTTCTCCACGAACGGCGCGAAGATCATCGTGTCGTAGCCCTCGTTGCCGGCGAACGCGTCGCTGCCGTCGCCCGGGGCCCAGATGTTGATGTCGTTGCCCTCCTCGCCGACCAGGACGTCGCTGTTCGGCGCCGCGCCCTTCTCCGGACCGCCGATCAGGATGTCGCTGTCCTCGCCGCCGAGCAGGGTGTCGCCGCCGAGCTTGCCGATGAGCAGGTCGTCGTTGGCGCGGCCGAAGAGCACGTCGGTGTTGTCCATGTGCTGCTTGGCGGTCACGCCGGGCGGCTGGATGAACGGGTTGTCCGCGTTGTCGTTGTCGCCACCGACGGTGACGTCCTTGGCGGGCGTGCCCGGGGCGACCAGGCCGGTCGAGGCCGCGGCCGTGCCGGCGACGAGCGCTCCGGCGGCCAGGGCGGCTGCTGCGATGCGCTTGGTACGGCGCGTGGAACGACGCTCGGTGCGTCGCGAGTTGGTGTGAGTCATCGCTGGTCCCTTCGGTTCGGAGTTGCGATGGCAACGACGTTAGGAATCGCGGGGGCCTAGGCGCATCGGGAAGGCACCTCAGATCCGCGATCGACCGCCTCAGACGCCAAATGGCGATGACGCGAGCGCGGCCCGGGCGCAGAATGGCGAGATGCACCCGCGCACCACCGGCGAGCTGGTCGGACGCGAGGGCATCCTGCGGCAGCTGTCCGACGCGTTCGGGCACGCTGCCGCCGGGAATCCCACCGTGGTCGTCGTCTCGGGCGAGACCGGCGTCGGCAAGACCCGTCTGGTCACCGAGTTCATGGCGCGCGCAGACGCCACGACTCTGGCGGGAGCCTGCGTGCCGGTCGCCGGTGAGCCGCTGCCGTACGCCGCGCTCACCCAGGCGCTGCGGCGTACCGGCGGGTCCGGCGTGGTCCGGCAGGAGGCGCAGCGGTCGCCGGAGCTGGCGCGGCTGCTGCCGCAGGGACTGGGGAACGACCAGCCGGGCCCGGACCCCAGCCCCGGCTCGGGCGAGTCCTCGCGGCTGCGCCTGTTCCAGGCGGTGCTCGGCCTGCTCGGCCGGATGAGCGCGCAGGGGCCGGTGGTGCACGTCGTCGAGGACGTGCACTGGGCGGACCGGTCGACCCTGGACCTGCTGTCCTTCCTGGCCACGAACCTGACCGACGAGCGGGTGCTGCTCCTGCTGACCTACCGCGAGGACGCGCGCGACGAGTCGCGGACCCTCGGCCCGTGGCTGGCGGAGCTGGGCCGGTTGACCGCGCACCGGATCCAGATGCCCGCGGCTCGACCGGGCCGACGCCGTACGGCTGGTGACCGAGCTGGCCGGCCAGTCGCTGCCGCCGGAGCGGCTCGAGGAGACGCTCGACCGCTCGGCCGGGAACCCGCTGTTCGTCGAGCAGCTCGTCCTCGCCGGCGACGGTCCGGGGCCGCTGCCCGTCGACGCTGCACGAGCTGCTGCGCGCCCGCGTCGAGCAGCTGCCCCGCGAGACCCGCCGGCGTGCTGCGCGCGGCCGCCGTGATCGGCCGGGTCGCGTCGGTGCCGCTGCTCGCCCGCACCGTCGGCGCGCACCGAGGAGGACGTCGAGGACCGGCTCCGCGTGGCCATCGACGCGCACGTGGCCGAGATCCGGGACGACGACAGCGTCGGCTTCCACCACCCCGCCTTCCAGGAGGTCGTGTACGCCGAGCTGCTGCCGGGGGAGCGCGGCGCGGCTGCACCGGGCCGCCGCCGAGGCGCTGACCCTGGAGACGGACCCGCCGCCCGAGGTCGCCGGGCGAGGTGGCCCGGCACTGGCACCTGGCGGGCGACCTGGAACGCGCCCTGGAGGCGTCGGTGGCCGCGGGCTGCGCCTACGAGCAGATGTACGCGTTCGCCGACGCCTACGCGAGCTTCGGCCTGGCCCTCGAGCTGCTGGACCGGGTGCCGTCCTCCGTGGACCGGGTCGACCTCGCCAAGCGCGCGGCCTCGTCCGCGAGCGCGCGTGGGCGACAGCGCGGCCGCCGTCCGGCTCCTCGAGGACGCCCTCGCCCACGACCGACGAGACCCCGACCCGCGCCGGCTGCTGGAGCGGCTCGGGTCGGTGCACTTCGTGGCCGGGCGACGCCGAGGCGTCCCGGGACGGCGTTCCGGGCGGCGATGGAGCTGCTGCCCGACGACGACGAGAGCCGGCTCGCCGCCCGCGTGTACGCCGGGTTCGCGCTGCTCGCCGCCGCCTGGTCCTGGCTCGACGACGCCGACGTGGCCGGCACCCGCGCGCTGCGGATCTCCCGGCTGGTCGGCGCCCGGCGCGAGGAGGGACGTCGCCCTCAACGCCCTGGGCATCGTGGCCGGCGACCCGGGGCGACCTGGACCAGGGGATCGCCCTGCTCCGCGAGGCGCTCGACGATCGCCCGCGAGGTCGCAGAACCCGCACGACGTCGGGCTGGCCTACGTGAACCTCAGCCACGTCCTCGGGCTCGCCGGTCGCCTCGACGACGGCGTCGCGCTGTGCCACGAGGGGATCGCGCGAGCTGAGCCGGTTCGGCCAGGACCGGCAGTTCGGCTGCCTGCTGCTGTGCAACACCAGCGACGCGCTGATCAAGGCGGGGCGGCTGGCCGAGGCGGAGGAGCTGATCGACGAGGCGCTCAGCCGGCACCCGCGCGGGGTGATGGCGGCGCCGGTGCTGCTGCTGCGCGGCCCGGCTCGCGGTCGCCCAGGGCGACCTGACCGTGCGCCTGGGAGCGCTGCGAGCAGGCCCGGCTGGTGATCGAGGCCGAGGGCGCGCCCGCTCGGCTGGCTGCGCGAGATCACCGAGACCGCGGCCGAGGTCGAGCTGTGGGCCGGACGCCCCGAGGCGGCCCGCGAGCTGGTCGCCGACGGCCTCGCGGCGATCGCCGAGACCGACGAGGCCGTGTTCGGCAGCGCGCTGGTCGCGCTCGGGCCTGCGGGCGCTCGCGGACGAGGCGGTGTCGCAGCGCGACCACCGGTCCCGGAGCCGGCGCGCGGGCGTCCGCGAGGAGCTGCTGGCGACGCTGGACGGCATCCGGGCGGTCCCCGGCCGCGGACGACCTGCCCGAGTCGGCCGCCCTCGACCTGCTGTGCGCGGCCGAGCAGGCGCGGCTGGACCACACCGCCACGGCCGTCGCGCTCTGGCGCGGACACGGCGGCGGCCTGGACGGCGCTCGACCGGCCGCTGCCCGCGGCGTACGCGCGCTGGCGGGAGGCGGAGGCGCTGCTGTCCGTCGCGGGTCGACGCCGAGTCGATCGGGGCGCTGCGGTCGGTCCACACCGCCGCCCAGCTGCTCGGCGCCGTCCGGCTGGTCGAGGAGATCGAGACCCTGGCCCGGTGGTACCGCGTCGACCTGCTGCCCGAGGTCAAGGAGACCGTCGACGCGGACGCCGACTCCGAGGCGCTCGAGGCGTACGCCCTCACCGCCCGCGAGCGGGAGGTGCTGGCCGCGCTGGCCGCCGGGCACACCAACAAGGAGATCGCCGACACGCTGTTCATCAGCGTGAAGACCGCGTCGGTGCACGTCTCCAACATCCTGCGCAAGCTGGACGTGCCGGGCCGGCAGGAGGCCGCCCGGGTCGCGCACCGGCTCGGCGTGAGTCCCGCCGACGTCAACTGACTTGTTCCTGAGTTTCAACTACCTCGGATCTGAGGCGGGCTCCCCATGTCCGGCCTGCCGCCTACTCCTGTCGCGACGCCGACCGCGGCGTCACGACGTCTGAGGAGGTGGACCATGAACCTGACACGACTTCCCGGTGATGGCGGGCACCGTGTCCACGCTCCTGTTCGTGGTCAGCTACCTGCCGATGCTGGTCAAGGCGTTCCGGACCCGCGACCTGGAGTCCTACAGCCTGAGCAACCTGCTGATCGCCAACGTGGGCAACGGCGTGCACTCGATCTACGTGTTCAGCCTGCCGCCCGGGCCGATCTGGTTCCTGCACAGCTTCTACGTCGTCTCGACCGCGGTGATGCTGGTCTGGCACCGGCTGTACGTCGGGCGGCATCCGAGGGAGGAGAAGCCTCGCGGAGGACCCGCGGAGCACGCTCTAGGCTGTCGGGCATGACGGATGCCTTGATCAGCAGCGCGTACAGCCAGGCCCTCGAGGTGATCGCCTCGGTCGAACCCCGGATCGCCGACGCCACCCGCCAGGAGCTGGCCGACCAGCGCGGGTCCCTCAAGCTGATCGCCAGCGAGAACTACGCCTCGCCGGCGGTGCTGCTCACGATGGGCACCTGGTTCAGCGACAAGTACGCCGAGGGCACGATCGGCCACCGCTTCTACGCCGGCTGCCAGAACGTCGACACCGTCGAGTCGATCGCCGCCGAGCACGCGCGCGAGCTGTTCGGGGCGCCGTACGCCTATGTGCAGCCGCACTCCGGCATCGACGCCAACCTGGTCGGCTACTGGTCGATCCTCGCCCACCGCGTGGAGACGCCCGGCCCTCGAGAAGCTCGGTGCGAAGAACGTCAACGAGCTCACCGACGACGACTGGGAGTCGCTGCGGCACGAGCTCGGCAACCAGCGGCTGCTCGGCATGTCGCTCGACGCCGGCGGCCACCTCACGCACGGGTTCCGGCCGAACATCAGCGGCAAGATGTTCCACCAGCAGCAGTACGGCACCGACCCCGAGACCGGGCTGCTCGACTACGACAAGGTCGCGGCCAAGGCCCGCGAGTTCAAGCCGCTGGTGCTGGTCGCGGGCTACTCGGCGTACCCGCGCCGGGTGAACTTCGCGAAGATGCGCGAGATCGCCGACGAGGTCGGCGCCACGCTGATGGTCGACATGGCGCACTTCGCCGGGCTGGTCGCCGGCAAGGTGTTCACCGGCGACGAGGACCCGGTGCCGTTCGCGCACATCACCACCACGACCACCCACAAGTCGCTGCGCGGCCCGCGCGGCGGCATGGTGCTGGCCCAGGAGGAGTTCGCGGGCGACGTCGACCGCGGCTGCCCGATGGTCCTGGGCGGGCCGCTCTCGCACATGATGGCGGCGAAGGCGGTCGCGCTGGCCGAGGCCCGGACCGACGAGTTCCGCACGTACGCGCAGAACATCGCCGACAACGCCAAGTCGCTGGCCGAGGGCTTCCTGACCCGCGGCGCCAACCTGGTCACCGGCGGCACCGACAACCACATCGTGCTGCTCGACGTCTCGTCGTTCGGGCTCACCGGCCGCCAGGCCGAGACGGCCCTCCTCGACGCGGGCGTCGTCACCAACCGCAACTCCGTCCCGTCCGACCCGAACGGCGCGTGGTACACCTCCGGCATCCGGCTCGGTACGCCGGCGCTCACGACGCGCGGGTTCGGGCACGACGAGTTCGACAACGTGGCCGAGCTGATCGTGCACGTCCTGTCGAACACCCAGCCCGGCACGACCAAGGCGGGCACGCCCGTCGAAGGCGTCGTACTCGCTGGCCGAGGGCGTGGCCGAGAAGGTGAAGGGTGCGTCGGCGGAGATGCTCGACAAGCACCCGCTCTACCCAGGGCTCGAGCTCAGCTGAACCACCCGAACCGGTCGTCACCGTCGTTCTTCCCGCGTGACTTGGCGATCCGGCGCATCGTCTTCTCGTGCTCGCGTTCGCTTCCTGCGCCGGGCACGGGCGGGAGCTCGGCGCGGGTCGAACCGGTCAGCCGACCACCGTCGAGGACCACGAAGTGTTCGTCGGGGTCCATCGTCGCCATCGTCTCGTCGAGGTCGTCGATCGCGACCAGGAGCCCGTCGCCCTCGCCGTCGGCGTCCACCCCGTAGTCCATCCGGCAGCGGATCTCACAGCTGACCACGTAGTCCTGCCACTGCTCCGGCGTGACCGCGATGGTCAGGGCGGAACCGAACCGGCTCCTGCCCCGGAAGCCTTGGCCGGGCTCCGGCGTCACGTCCGCGAACTCCGCCTTCAGCGACTCCCACAGCTCGTCCCTCGGGGGCAGCTCCTCGCGCACGCGCTCCCGGTCGAGCGGTTCCGGAGGACGGAACTTCCGGACGTGCCCGATCGCGCAGGCCTGGATCTCGTCGGCGAGCTGCGCCGCGTACGTCGCGGGATCGGCGGGACGGAACCTGCGGCGCCACTCCTCGTCGTACGGCTGGAGGCACTCGCCCGGTGGCATGCCGGGCATCGAGAACTCGATGACCAGCTCCTGCCTCCCGCCGCCCTGCGAGACCCGGACACCAGTGACGGTGACGGGCAGGCCGTCTGCAGGCTCGACGGCACCGGACCGAGAGAGTGCCGCCAACAGGTCGCGCAGATACGCGTCGTCGGTCACGGGTCCATGATCCATGATCGATCCATGGAACCGCCGCCAAGCGGCTGGAAATGGACGCTTCAGCCCCCCGTGGTCTCGACCAGATCGAGGCTGAACCGGGCGATGGCGGCGCGTTCCATCGCCATCGCGTGCAGCTCCGGCGTGGGCGGTTCCCCGAGATGCTCGAACGGCAGCGTCGACAGGCCGGTGAAGATCAGCAGCTGGAGCGCGTGCGCGCGACGGACGACGTCGGGCGTCAGGTCCAGGCCCTCGGCCCGCAGCCCGTCGACGTACGCCGGCAGGCAGGCGTCCTCGGTCTCGTCCAGCAGGGACGGCCGGGCGGCGCCCGATCTGGACGTCTCCGACCACGAGCTGGGCGAGATCGAACCCGACCATCGCGCGGGACCCAGAAGCCGAAGTCGATGAGCACGAACGACTCCGGCGTCGGTCCGGGCAGCAGGTTGTTGGGGCTGGCGTCACCGTGCGCGGTGGCCGGGGGCATCCCGGCCAGCTCGTCGACGTACTCCGTGGCTCGGGCCGCGGCCTTGTCCAGGCGCCCACGCAGCTCGTCGTCGAAGCCGGCTGCCACCACGGGGTGCTGCCAGATGCCCGGGTCCGCGAGCAGGGGGAGAACCTGGTTCAGGAGGCGACCGTGCAGGTACGAGTAGACGCTCCACCCGTGCTCGCCGACGCCCGCCCGCTCGGCGACCCGCGGGCTCGCGGCCAGGCGACCGAGGAGATGGGCGGCCCGGGCGTAGCGCTCGGCGTCCCAGGCGGCTGCGGGCGCTGACAGGTCCTCGAGCCAGACCGCCGCGGACTTCTCGTCCAGGTCGAACACCCCGAGCGCACGCGGCATGTGGAGCCCGTCGGGCAGACGGTCGCGGAGGTCGGAGCGATAGGCCAGCGGTTCGGTGCGCCACGGGACGCCCGCCTCGGCCATCTCGCGCAGGTCCTCCGGGACCTCCGCGAAGAACGGGGAGCGGGCCCACGACTGGACGTGCTTGACGAACATCCGGAACGGCTCGACCCCGCCGGCGCCGCGGACGGTGCCCGGACACCCAGTAGCGGCCCGCGGTGGTGATTGCCGGCAGGTCGTAGGCGACCACCTCGGCGGTGGAGCTCACCAGCTCCACGGAGGCAGGGTCGTCGTGGAGGAGGGTGCCGACCATCCGCGTCAGCTCGTCGTCGGTGACGTCGGCGGGTCCCAACAGAGTGCGGTCGTCCATGGCGGTCTCGGTTCAGGAAAGTAGATTTACCAGTCACACGAAGGTAAAGTGGCTTTATGACTCATGTCAAGGAGATTCCCGAGGAAGAGTGGCAGGTCCCGCTGCTGATGGGGCGGCTCTTCCGTGAGGTCAGCGAGACGTTCGCTGCCGAGGACTGGAAGGGGCTGCGACAGTCCCACTTCCGGGTGATCTCCGGCGTGCCGGAGGGCGGGATCAGCGTCACCGAGCTGGCGGAGCGGCTCGGCATGACGAAGCAGGGTTGCGGGCAGTTCGTCACCCAGCTCGAGGCCAGCGGACACCTGCGGACCGACGCGGACCCCGAGGACCGGCGGGTACGCCGCGTGCACCGGACACCCAAGGGGAATCGCACGATCGCCGCCGTGACCGCCCGGATCCTGGAGATCGAGGGCGAGTGGGCCGACATCGTCGGCGAGCGTCGCTACCGCACCTTCCGGCGAGTGCTTGAAGAGCTCGCGATGCGCGACTGAGGGTCAGCGCCAGCGGTACTCCACCTCGGGCCGACCCCCGCCGCCGTACCTAGGCCGTCGCTCGACGCTGCCGCCGTCGGCGAGGTGCTCGAGGTAGCGGCGGACGGTGACGCGGGAGGCGCCCACCTTCTCCGCAACCTCGGACGCGGACAGCCCGGTCCCGGCGTCCCGCACCGCTCCGGTGACGTCCCGCATGGTCTCCGGGCTCATCCCCTTCGGGAGGGCACCGCTGCCGGCGCGCAGCGACCCGAGCATGCGGTCGACCTCGTCCTGGACGAACTCCGTCGGTGCCTGCTCGAGCTCGGCGCGGTACGCGGCGTACTGCTCGAGCTTGGCGCGGAAGGCGGCGAACGTGAACGGCTTCAACAGGTAGAGCACCACGCCCTGGGCGACCGCGTGGCGGACGACGTCGGCGTCGCGGGCGGCGGTGACGGCGATGACGTCGACCAGGTGACCGCCCGCGCGGAGCCGCTGGACCAGCGCCAGTCCGTGGCCGTCGGGGAGGTTGAGGTCGAGCAGGACGAGGTCGACCTCGTGCGAGGCCAGGAACCGGGCGGCCTCGCCGGCGGACCGGGCGACGCCCGCCACGTCGAAGCCCGGCACCCGCTCGACGTACGCCACGTGGGCCTCCGCGGCGAGCTGCTCGTCCTCGACGACGAGGACCCGCACGCTCACGGCGTGCCTCCACCGAATGTCACCGTGAACTCCGCGCCGCCCAGCGGTGAGCTGCCAACCGTGACCCCGCCACCGCGGCGACGCGCGACCTGGGCCACCAGGGCCAGCCCGACGCCGCGGCCCGCGGTGCCCGACGCCTTGGTCGTCCAGCCGCGGGTCGAGCGCCTTCTGCGAGTCCTCGTCGCTGAGTCCCTCGCCGCTGTCGCCGACCACCACTCGCGCCTGGCCGTCCGCTCCGGACAGGTGCACCTGCACGCGACGCTCGGGACGGCCGGCCACGGCGTCGAAGGCGTTGTCGACGAGGTTCCCGAGCACGGTGACGAGGTCGCGCGCCGGGAGGTCGCCCACCTGTCCGAGCTCCCCGTCGACCTCGAGCTCGATCCCGCGTTCCGCGGCCTCGGCGGACTTGCCGAGGAGCAGTGCGGCCACCACCGGGTCACCCACGGCGGCGATGACCCGGTCCGTGAGGAGCTGGGCGAGCTGCAGCTCCTCGGTTGCGAACTCCACGGCCTCCTCCGGCCGTCCCATCTCGATGAGGGAGACGACCGTGTGCAGCCGGTTGGCCGCCTCGTGGTTCTGGGACCGCAGGGTCTCGGTCAGGCCGCGTACGACGTCGAGCTCGCCCGTGACCGAACGCAGCTCCGTGTGGTCCCGGAGCGTGACGACGGCACCGACCTCCCGCCCCTGCCACGTCGCGGGGGCCGAGCTCACGACGAGCGCCCGGTCGCCTGCGAGGTAGATGTCGTCGGGGGAGGCCGTTCGCCCCCGGGCCGCGGCGACCAGCCCCGGCGCTAGGCCGAGGTCGTCGAGGGGTCGACCCACCACGTCGTCCGGGAGCTCGAGCAGGCGGCGCGCCTCGTCGTTGGCGAGCTGCACCCTGCCCTGGCGGTCGAGCAGCAGCAGTCCCTCGCGTACGGCGTGCAGGACGGCCGTGTAGTACTCGTACATCCGGGTGATCTCGGCCTCCCCGAGCCCGTGCGTCTGCCGCCGCAGCCGGCGCCCGACCAGCCACGCCCCGACCAGTCCGACCAGCGAGCACCGCCAGCGCCGACAACAGGATCAGGACCAACTCGTCGCGCAGCTGGCGGTCGATCGCGGCGATGGTGATGCCGACCGAGACCAGGGCCACCACCTCGTCGCCGTCCCGCACCGGCACCACCGAGCGCATCGAGGGACCGAGGGTGCCGGTGAACTGCTGGGTGAACGGCTCTCCCTCGGGAGCCGTGCCGAGGTCGCCGACGAACGGCTTGCCGATGTTGTCGGGGTTCGGGTGGGTGAAGCGGGTGCGGTCGAGGTCCATCACCACCACGAAGTCGACGTCGGTGTCGAGCCGGACCTGCTCGGCGTACGGCTGGAGCATGGCCGTCGGATCGGGCGAGTCGCACCGCGCTCAGGACGGTCGGTGAGTCGGCGACGGCCTGGGCGACCGCGAGGACGCGCTCGGTCGCGTCGGCGCGGGCGTCCCGCCGGGCGTCGTACGCGGCGAGGCCGAGCGAGGCCGCGACGAGCACGAGGACGACGCCGACCTGGAGCGCCAGCACCTGTCGTGCCACCGAGGCTCCGCGGAGCCGGCTGCCGCTCATGCGCGCATTGTGCCGCAGGTGACCGGGACCACAACGACCACAACGGTGACGCCGGTCACAGGGCCGCCGACAGTGGGTCGTCAGAGCCGGGTCGCCACCCGGGCAGACCCAGGAGGACCGATGAGCACCTTACCAGAACCACTCCGGCACCGCGGCCGGCTGCGCCGCGCAACCGGACCCACTACCTGTACGTCGCCGTCATCGTCGCGGTCGGTCTCGGCATCGCCGTCGGACTGATCGCGCCATCGTTCGCCGTCGAGCTCAAGCCGCTCGGGCAGGCATTCGTCGCGCTGATCAAGATGATGATCCAGCCGGTCATCTTCTGCACGATCGTGCTGGGCGTCGGGCTCGGTCGCGAGTGCCGCGCGAGTCGGCAAGGTCGGCGGCCTCGCGCTCGTCTACTTCGTGACGATGTCGACGTTCGCGCTGGCGATCGGCCTGCTCGTCGGCAACCTCCTCCACCCGGGTGACGGGCTCCAGCTCACCGATGAGCTCGTCGGGTGCGGGTCAGGAGCAGGCCGCCGCCGGACACGGCAGCACGACGGAGTTCCTGCTCGGCATCATCCCCATCTCCATGTTCTCCTCGCTCACGTCCGGCGAGGTGCTGCAGACCCTTCTGGTCGCCCTCCTGGTCGGCTTCGCGCTCCAGCAGATGGGGCGCGCCGGCGAGCCGGTGCTGCGCGGGTCGGCCACCTGCAGCGGGTGGTGTTCCGGGTGCTGTCGATGATCATGTGGGCGGCACCGGTCGGCGCGTTCGGCGCGATCGCGGCCGTGGTCGGCGAGACCGGCGTCGACGCGCTCAAGAGCCTGGCCGTGCTGATGTTCGGCTTCTACGTGACCTGCTTCGCTGTTCGTGGTCGCTGGTGCTCGGGACGCTGCTCCAGCTGACCACCGGCGTGAACATCTTCTCGCTGTTCCGCTACCTGGCCCGCGAGTTCCTGCTGATCGTCTCGACGTCGTCCTCGGAGTCGGCGCTGCCGCGGCTGATCGCGAAGATGGAGCACGCCGGCGTGGACAAGGCGACCGTCGGTGTCGTCGTCCCGACCGGCTACTCGTTCAACCTGGACGGCACCGCGATCTACCTGACGATGGCGTCGCTGTTCATCGCCGAGGCACTGGGTGACCCGCTGAGCATCGGCGAGCAGATCTCGCTGCTGCTGTTCATGATGATCGCCTCGAAGGGCGCCGCCGGCGTCACCGGCGCCGGCATGGCCACCCTCGCCGGCGGGCTCAGCTCGCACCGCCCGGAGCTCGTGGACGGTGTCGGTCTGATCGTCGGCATCGACCGGTTCATGTCCGAGGCGCGCGCGGTCACCAACTTCGCCGGCAACTCGGTCGCGACGGTGCTGATCGGTCACTGGACCGGCGGCCTCGACCGCGCCGCGCCTCGACCGGGTGCTGGCCGGCGACGAGCCGTTCGACGAGACCACGATGCTCGACGGCGACGAGGCGACCGGCGAGCTCGAGCCCGACCGCGAGACGGGAGCTGGTCGGGCGCCTAGCCGCGCACGAACCCCACGAGCGACTCGACGACCTCGGCGGTGCCAGCGGCGCCGCCGAGGTCGCGGGTGCGTGTGGTGGGGTCCTTGAGGCTGTGCCGGACCGCATCCATCAGATGGGCGGCGGCCTCGGCGTGACCGAGGTGGTCGAGCATCATCACGGCCGACCAGACGGTGCCGATCGGGTTGGCGACGCCCTGGCCGGCGATGTCGGGCGCCGAGCCGTGCACCGGCTCGAACATCGACGGGCCGGCCCGCGGTCGGGTCGAGGTTGGCCGAGGGCGCGATCCCGATGCTGCCGGCCACCGCCGCCGTCAGGTCGCTGAGGATGTCGCCGAACAGGTTGGACGCGACGATCACGTCGAACCGACCCGGCTCGAGCACCACCTTGGCGGCCAGGGCGTCGATCAGCTCCTGGTCCCAGCGGACGTCGGGGAACTCGGCCGCACGCTCGCGGACCACCTCGTCCCAGAACGGCATGGTGTGCACGATGCCGTTGCTCTTGGTCGCCGAGGTGACGTAGCCGCGACGGGTGCGCGCGAGCTCGAAGGCGTGGTCGACGATCCGGCTGACGCCGGGCCGGGTGAACACGGACTCCTGCACCGCCATCTCGTCGGGGAACCCGCGGTTCAGGCGACCGCCGATCTCGCTGTACTCGCCCTCGACGTTCTCGCGGACCACGACCAGGTCGAGACCGCCGGGCTCGACCTTGCGGAGCGGGCTCTCCATCCCTTCGAAGAGCGCGATCGGGCGTTCGTTGACGTACTGCCGGAAGTGTCGGCGGATCGGGATCAGCAGACCCCACAGCGAGACGTGGTCGGGCACGCCCGGCCAGCCCACCGCGCCCAGCAGGATCGCGTCGTGCTGGCCGAGGGTCTCGAGGCCGTCGTCGGGCATCATCGTGCCGGTCTCGGCGTACGTGCGGCACGACCAGTCGTGCTCGACGTACGACAGGTCGAGGCCGTGCACCGTCGCTCACGGCGTCGAGCACGGTGCGGGTCGCGCCGACCACCTCCGGGCCGATCCCGTCGCCGCCGATGACGGCGATCGAATGCGCAGCCGTCACGCTCAGCCGCCGAGCCCGAGCACGCTGACCATGATCGGCAGGAAGATCAGGATCAGGATCGCGCCGATCACGTCGAACGAAGCGCCGGTGCGGATCATCTTCGTGATCGGTACGACGCCCGACCCGTAGACGATGGCGTTCTGCGGTGTCGAGACCGGCAGCATGAAGCCGAAGCTGGCAGCGAACGTCGCCGCGAGGGCGGGCGTGAACGGGTTGATGCCGGCGGCCATCGCGATCGGGATGATGATCGGTACGACGACTGCCGCCGAGGCGGTGTTGCTGGTCGTCTCGGACACGACGATGGCGAGCACGATGGCGAACGCCGTGATGGCGAAGGTGCTGCCGAGCCCCAGCTTCTCGAACGCGCCGTTGCCGATCGTCTCGGCCAGGCCGGTCGACTCCAGCAGCGAGCCGAACACGATGCCGGTCCCGAAGAGGACGACCGTGCCCCAGTCGATCTTCGCGGCGTCGGCCCAGCGCAGCGTGAACTCGCGCTTGGGCCAGTCGGTGGGCAGCAGGAACAGGAGCGAGGCGCCCAGGACCGCGACGATGCCCTCGTCGAGCCGGCCGCTGACCGTCTCGTAGGTGCTCGACTCGGCGCCGGCGACCAGGGCGACGATGCCGGGCAAGATCCACAGGGAGACGGTGATGCCGAAGGCGATCAGCGTGTTCCGCTCGGCGACGGAGAAGCGGCCGAGCTCGGCCTTCTCGGCCGCGACCCACTCCTCGACGCCCTCGAGCTTGCGGAGCTCGGGCTTGTTGAGCAGCAGCACGACGATGGCGAGGGCGACGAACATCAGGGCGCAGATCGGCAGCGCCAGCAGCATCCAGTCCAGGAAGGCGATGGTCTCGCCGGTCGCCTCCTCGATCAGGCCGCGACCGATCAGGTTGGGCGGAGAGCCGACGGGGGTCAGCAGGCCGCCGACGCTGGCGCCGTACGCGAGCATCAGCATGATGGCGACGCCCACCCGCAGCCGCAGCGGGTCGAAGTCGCCCGGCACGACCTCCTTGTTCTGCATCAGCTTCGCGATCACCGTCAGCAGGCCGATCGCCGTGGGCAGGAGCATGGCGACCGTCGCGGTGTTGGACACGAACGCCGAGAGCAAGCAGGTGATGAGGCCGAAGGCGATGATCACCCTGGTCGTCGACTTGCCGACGCCCCGGAAGCCCATGACGAACATCGCGAACCGCTTCGCGAGACCGTGCTTGAGCATCGCCTGGGCGAGGATGAACGCCCCGATGAAGGTGAAGACCGTCGAGGACCCGAACGGCGCGAGCGCGTCGTCGACCGGCACCACGCCGATCAGGACGATGGTGGCGATTCCGATGAAGCCGCCGATCGGGATCGGCACCGCCTCGGTGATCCACAGCACCACCACGCCCAGCAGCACCGCGGCCAGCCGGTGCTGCGCCTGGTCGAGGCCGGTCGGCAGCAGCAGCATCACCACGGTGACGAGGGGTGCGATCACCAGGCCGGACGTGCGCCGCGCCTTCTCGAACCGTTCCTCACGTTCGGAGAGCTCCTGCTCCCCGAGACTGCGGTACGTCGCGTTGTCGAGGAACGCCTTGTCGACGTCGGTGCGCTGGGACCCCTCGCGGGCTGTCGTCATCGAAACCTCCGAGATGAGACCGATGGACGGTTAGGTGGGTTGGATCACGTGACCGTACCCACGTCTCGTCCCTCCTACACCTGGGGTGCTCAGGCGACGCTCGGAGTCGTCCGCTCGACGATGGCGCGCAGGTCGCCGCCGGGGAGGGTGCCGAACGTGCCGTCGTACGACGTGCCGAGGCGGGAGGCGCAGAACGCGTCGGCGACCTCGGGCGGGAGCGAACCGGACGAGCAGCGAGCCCTGGAGGCAGGCGGCCATCTGGCCGGCGAGCCGGCGGGCGGACACCTCGAGCGTGGAGGCGTCCCCGAGCAGCGAGAGCGCGTCGTCGATCGCGCGGTCCAGTCGCGGGTCGTCGCCGCGGGCCAGGCCGACCTCGGTGATCCAGGCCTCGAGCACCTCCGGCTCGCGGGAGAGCGCACGCAGGACGTCGAGCGCGTTGACGTTGCCCGAGCCCTCCCAGACCGAGTTCAGCGGCGCCTCGCGGTAGAGCAGCGGCAGCACCGACTCCTCGACGTACCCGTTGCCGCCGAGGCACTCCAGCGCCTCGGCCACCATGAACGGCGTCCGCTTGCACACCCAGAACTTCGCCAGCGGCAGCGCGATCCTGCGCAGCGCCGCCTCGTGCGGGTCGGAGATGTCGTCGACGGCCGCGGCCAGCCGGACCGCCAGCGCCGTGGCGGCCTCGGTCTCCACGGCGAGGTCGGCGATGACGTTCTGCATCAGCGGCTTGTCGGCCAGCAGCGACCCGAACGCCGACCGGTGCGCGACATGCCACGAGGCCTCGTTGAGCGACCGGCGCATCAGCGACGTCGAGCCGAGCACGCAGTCGAGCCGGGTGGCGGCGACCATCTCGATGATCGTGCGCACGCCGCGGCCCTCGTCACCGAGGCGGTACGCGAGGGTGCCCGTCGAACTCGAGCTCCGACGACGCGTTCGACCGGTTGCCGAGCTTGTCCTTGAGTCGTACGACGTCGAGCCGGTTGCGGGTGCCGTCGGCCAGCACGCGGGGCACGACGAAGCAGGTCACGCCGCCGGGGGCCTGGGCCAGCACCAGGAACATGTCGTTCATCGGGGCCGAGGTGAACCACTTGTGCCCGTGCAGGGTGTACTCGCCGTCCACCGACGTCGGCCGCGCCTCGGTCACGTTCGCCCGGACGTCCGAGCCGCCCTGCTTCTCGGTCATGCCCATGCCGGCCAGCGCGCCGCGCTTCTGCGAGACCGGCCGCAGCCCCGGGTCGTACGTCGTCGACGCCAGCAGCGGCGTCCACTCCTTGGCGATCGCGTCGTCGGCCCGCAGCGCCGGGACCGCGGCGTACGTCATCGAGATCGGGCAGCCGTGACCGGGCTCGGTGTGCGACCAGGCCATGAAGCCGGCGGCGCGGCGTACGTGCGCGTGCGGCGACTCGGACTCCCACGGCGCAGCGGCCAGGCCGTGCCCGACCGCCCGCTCCATCAGCCAGTGCCAGGACGGGTGGAACGCGACCTCGTCGATCCGGTTGCCGTAGCGGTCGTACGCCGTGAGCTTCGGGTGGTTCTCGTTGGCGAGCTGACCGTGCTCGCGGGCCTCCGCGGTGCCGGCCTCGGCGCCGAGCGCCACGAGATCGTCGACCACCTCGGGAGCGGCGTGCCGGGTGACCGCCTCGACCAGGGCGCGGTCGGAGGTGACGACGTTGTGTCCGACGAGTGGCGGAGCCTGGTTGGTGGCTTCCCGGATGTCGCTGCTCATGTGGATACCGTAGGCCCATGCCGCCGTCGGAGAGCCAGCCGCATCCGGGCGCCGACCGGCTGGCGGCATGGGCTCACCAGCTGCGCGATGTGGTCTGGCGGCTGATCGTCACGACGGTCGCCTCGTGCATGCGGCACCGCGTGACCGGGCTGGCCGCCGAGGCGGCGTTCTTCGCCGTCGTGTCGGTGCCGCCGCTGATCTTCGCGATGGCCGGCGCCATCGGCTACGTCAGCGACTCGTTCACCCCGGCGCAGGTCGCCGACGTGCGCCAGGCGGTGATCGACCTGTCGTCCCGGGCGCTCACGGACAGTGCCGTGAACCGGATCATCGAGCCCACTATCGACGACGTCCTCGAGGGCGGCCGCTTCGACGTGATCTCGCTCGGCTTCGTGCTCGCGCTGTGGTCGGGCTCCCGGGCACTCAACGTCTTCGTCGACACCATCACGATCATGCACGGGCTCGGCGGGCACCGCGGGATCATCAAGACGCGCGCGCTGTCGTTCCTCCTCTACATCCTCGCGATGATCACCGGCATGTTCGCGATCCCGTTGGTGGTCGCCGGCCCGACGCTCGTCCGCAACCTGCTGCCCGAGCGGGCCGACTTCGTGATGACGTTCTACTGGCCTGCCGTGATCGTGCTCTGCATCTGCTTCCTCGCGACGCTCTACCACGTGTCGGTCCCGGTCCGGACCAACTGGAGCTTCAACCTCCCCGGCGCGACGTTCGCGCTGGTCGCCTGGGTGGCCGGCTCGGCCCTGCTCCGCTGGGTCCTCACGGTCACCGCCGCGGACTCCAAGTCGATCTACGGACCACTGGCCGCGCCGATCGCGATCCTGCTGTGGCTGTACCTGCTCGCGATCGCCGTCCTCATCGGCGCGGCCGTCAACGCGGCGTTCGACACCGTCTTCCCGCAGAAGGCCACCACCCACGCGCGCCTCGAACTCGTCCAGCGACTCCGGCAGCGGATGTCCACCCGCGACAACGGGGTCGAGTAGGTTCGGACCGTGGCCGACGACGCGACGAACCCGTCAGACGGGCGATCCCGCGGCAAGGTCTCGCTGCCGGAGAAGGTCCGCTCTCCGTGGTGGGAGCTCGGCCGGCGCCTGCTGGTGGCGTTCGGGATCCTGTTCGGCACGGTCATGCTGGTCTACCTCGACCGCCACGCGTACGTCGACAACAACGATCCGTCGAAGGGCGTGAACCTCGTCGACTCGATCTACTACACGACCGTCACGCTGAGCACGACCGGGTACGGCGACATCGCGCCGGTCGAGCCGCACGCGCGGTTGATCAACGCATTCGTCATCACCCCGCTCCGCATCGCCTTCCTGGTGCTGCTGATCGGTACCACCCTCGAGGTGCTCGCCTCGCAGGGTCGCGAGATGTTCCGGGTTGCCAGGTGGAGGAAGAAGATGGGTGAGCACGTCGTCGTCGTCGGCTACGGCACCAAGGGGCGCAGCGCCGTCGAGACGCTGATCAACAACGGCCAGGACCCTGACGGGATCGTGGTCGTGGACACCGGTGCAACTGCGCTGCAGGACGCGCACGCCGACGGCCTCGCGGTCGTCACCGGCGACGCCACCCGCCGCGAGGTGCTGCGCCGCGCCGGCGTCTCCAAGGCCAGCCAGGTCATCATCACCACCGACCGCGACGACTCCAACGTGCTCGCGACGCTCACCGTCCGACAGCTCAACCCCGAGGCCTGGATCGTCTCGGCGGTCCGCGAGCAGGAGAACGCTCCGCTGATGAAGCAGTCGGGCGCGAACTCCGTGATCACCTCCTCCGACGCCGTCGGCCGGTTGCTCGGGCTCTCGAGCCTGTCGCCGACCCTGGGCTCGGTGATGGAGGACCTGCTGACGTACGGCGAGGGGCTCGAGGTCGCCGAGCGAGACCTGCTGGTGTCCGAGGTCGGACAGCCGCCGCAGTCGCTGCCGGACCAGGTGATCGCGGTCGTGCGCGACGAGAAGGTGTACCGCTACTTCGACCCGGTGGTGACCCAGCTGGCCCGCGGCGACAGACTGATCGTCGTCCGACCCGCCAAGGAGCTGCCCTGGGCTCCGCGGCCGGGCACGCACGACGAGGACTTCGCCACGGACGAAAGCTGATCGGGTCGTCAGATGGGTATTGATGTCATCCGGGGCTCCTCGGGGAGCCTCAGCATGACCGAGGCGGACGGACTGCCGAGCGACGAGGTGGCGCGTCCCGATGGCCGACGACCGCTGCTGACGCTGGCCGGCTTCGCCGCGGCGTACGTCGCAGCCGCGTTCGTGGGTCGCCTGACGACCTTCGAGGGGACGCCGTTCGCGCTGGTCTGGCCGGCCGCCGGTGTGGCCGTGCTGTGGTTCCTCATCCGAGGCGTCGGGCTCGCCAGCGTGGACGCCGTGGTCCTGGCCGGGTGCGCGTTCGTCACGAACGCCGCCACCGGAGTCTCGCTCGGGCAGAGCGTGGTCCTGGCCTGCACCAACCTGATCCAGACCTGGGTCGCTGTGGTGCTGCTGCGGCGCTGGTGCGGCGAGCTCTGGGGCTGTGGCGGGACGCGCGCGCTCGACTCGCCACGGACCACGGTCCGCTACGTCGCGGCGCTCGCGACCGGCATGGTCGCCGGCGTGGCGGTGGGCACCGTCGGGACCTTCATCGTGCAGAACGAGCTGACCGCCACGCGGTACGTGCTGTGGTTCGACCGCAACTTCTGCGGGGCGGTCGCCGTGACCACGCTGGGACTGCTCGTCGGACAGCGGATCGCGTCGAAGAACCGGCGGCCGCTGGTCACGGGTGGCCGGGCGGAGTGGGTCGAGATCCTCGCGGCGACCGCCCTGACGGTGGCGACGTACACCCTCGCCTTCGCCATCGAGAGCGTCCCGATGGCGTTCCCGCTGCTGGTGGCGACCGTGTGGGTGGGGGTCCGGTTCGCGACCCTGCTCAGCGTGCTCCACTCGTTCGCGGTCGGCACGGTCACAATCGTGCTGACCCTGGCCGGCTACGGACCGTTCGCGCAGCTGGAGAACGAGGAGGTCGGGATCCTGCTGGCGCAGTTCTTCCTGGCCATGCTCCTGATCTGCGGGCTGCTCCTGGCCACCGGCCGCGACGAGCGGGAGCAGCTCGCCGCCGATCTCGCCAAGGCCCGCGAGGAGGCGGTCTACCAGGCCCGACTGCTCGACACCGTCATCCACTCGATGGCCGAGGGCGTCGCCGTGATCGATGACAGCGGCGAGATCCTGATGCTCAACCCGGCGGGCGCCAAGGCGCTCGGCTACGCCGACGCAGCGGTGCCGACCACGGTGGACGGGCTGGACAACCTCTTCATCGACGGCCACCCGCTCGGCGACACCCAGCGCCCGAGCCGCCGCGCGCTGAACGGCGAGGTGCTCCACGACGTCAAGGTCGAGGTGCGTACGCCGGGGGAGCAGCGGGTGCTGTCGATCTCGGCGGCGCCGCTCCCGCACGACCCCGACAACCACGCCGCCCGCGCGGTCCTCCTCATCCGCGACGCGACCACCGAGCACGCCCAGCGCGAGGAGCTGGCGGCGTTCGCGGGTGTGGTCGCCCACGACCTGCGCAACCCGCTCGCGGCGATCGACGGCTGGACCGAGCTGCTCGACGACGCGGTGGCCGACGGCGAGCTGGCGCCCGAGATGGTGCGGGAGTTCCTCGGGCGGGTCCGCGCGTCCTCGACCCGGATGCACGGGCTGATCCTGCACCTGCTCGCCCACGCCACCAGCAGGAACCGCAACCTCAGCCTGACCCGGCTCGACCTGACCGAGGCTGCACAGCGGATCGCCGCCGGCCGGGACGCCGCCGACTTCGTGACGGTCGGCGCGATCCCGCCCGCCCAGGGCGACCGGGTCCTGATCGACCAGGTCCTCGAGAACCTGATCGGCAACGCCCTCAAGTACGTCACTGCGGGCGTCCGGCCCGAGGTGGACGTCCGCGGTTGCCTCGACAGCCAGGGGATGGTCCGGGTGACCGTCACCGACAACGGGATCGGGCTGCCCGAGGGGCAGCACGAGTCGGTCTTCACCGAGTTCCACCGCGTCCACCCGACGGGCTACGAGGGCACCGGCCTGGGCCTGGCGATCGCTCGACGCATCGTCACCCGTCACGGCGGGACGATCGTCGCCAGGGACAACCCGGCCGGCGGCACCGTCTTCGAGTTCACGCTGCCCTCCGCCTAGGCTGAGCTCACCCACCCACTCCCACCCAGGGACACGCCTGATGAGCACGCCCAGCGGCCAACCGCGCGTACGCCGCCACCTGATCGACCCGAACAACCCGCAGCGGCGATCGTCGAGCAAGTCGATGAGCATCACCCAGGTGCAGAAGTGGGTGCTGTCGGCGCTGGCGGTCACGACGATCCTGCACCTGTCGGGTGGCCTGATCATCGCCGCGATCTTCCTCGACGACTCCCGCGTCGACGGCCGGATCGGCCTCAACCTGATCGCCGGCCTGATCGCGGTCGGTGCGGTGGCCGCGGCCCGGGGGATCCACCAGAAGAAGATCCTCAGCCCGTGGCTGGCGTTGGGCATCGTGCCGGCTCTGGTGGGGCTCTACCTGACGTTCTGACGGGCGCCGTACCCATTCTCGGTGACGCGCCGCGGATGTTTCACCGGGAGCAAACGCTTGCGCCCTACCGTTTTTCATGTCAGCCCGCCCACGTCCCCCGCGGCAGGGTCGACCCTCGCGCCCGCTCTCCCATATGTCCCCTTGGGAGGGCGGGCGCGTCTGTGTCCCGGGCAGCTAGCGAGCCAGGTCCCTCAGGATCCGCTGGCTGGCCATCTTGCCGGGAGCGCCCATCACGCAGCCGCCGGGGTGGGTGCCTGAACCGCACTGGTAGTAGCCGTCGATCGGGGTGTTGTACTGGCTCCAGCCCGGCGCCGGCCGGAAGAAGTACATCTGCGGAGCCAGGAACTCGCCAGCGAAGATGTTGCCCTCACTGAGGCCGGTCTTCCGCTCGATGTCGAGCGGGGTCACCACCTCGCGGTGCAGGACCAGGTCGCCGAAGCCCGGGAAGTGCGACTCGAGCACCGCCTGCACCGTGTCGCCGAACGGCTCGCGCTCGGTGTCCCAGTCGCCGTTCTTCAGGTGGTACGGCGCGTACTGGATGAAGCACGACATCACGTGCTTGCCCGGAGGAGCCATGTCGGGGTCGACGACGGACTGGATCGCGCCGTCGATGAACGGCTTCTTGCTGTACCAGCCGTACTTCGCGTCGTCGAACGCCCGCTCGACGTACTCCATCGTGGGGCCGATGTTGGTGAAGCCGCCGAACTGGTCCGAGCGACCCTTCAGCGCGGGGTACTCCGGCAGCCCGTCCAGGGCGAAGTTGACCTTCGCGGAGGTGCCCTGGAACCGGAACCGCTCGATGGTGTCGACCAGCTCGGACGGAAGCTCGCGGGGAGAGACCAGTTCGAGGAAGGTACGCCGCGGGTCGAGGGCCGAGACCACCACCGGCGCGTGGAACTCGGTGCCGTCCTCGAGGGCCACGCCGGTGACGCGACCCTCGTGCGTCGTCACGGCCGTCACCGCGGAGTCGAGGCGGATCTCGGCGCCGAAGGACTCGGCGGCCCGGGCCAGCACCTGCGTGAAGCCGCCGTTGCCGCGCTTGTGGAACGACCAGGCGCCGACCCGGCCGTCGTGCTCGCCCATGCTGTGGAACAGGAGCACCAGGCCCGAGCCCTGCGACATCGGCCCGACCTTGGTGCCGATGATCCCGGAGGAGCACTCGTAGCCCTTGACCGCGTCGTTCTCGAAGTAGTCGTCGAGCCAGTCGGACACGCTGCCGGTCAGCAGGCGGACGGTGTCGTGCATGACCTTCTTCTCGACACCGCCGAGGTGGTCGAGCAGCCACTTGATGTCGGCCTGGTCCTCGGGGTCCTTGCCGAAGATGTTCGGCGGCGGGTTGTCGAACAGCGGCTGGACGGCCTGCACCACGCGGTCCATGTCGTGGTGGTAGCGCTCGTAGGCGTCGGCGTCGTGGGGGGAGTGCCGCCGGATCTCGGCGATGTTCTCGTCGTTGTCGTCGCCGACCAGGATGTAGTCGCCGTCCTCGGTGGGGTGGAAGCCCACGGGCATCATCAGCGGCATGAACCCGTGCTTGACCAGCTCCAGCTCGTGGACGATCGCGGGCCGGAGCAGGCTCAGGGCGTAGGAGAACGTCGTGAACTGGAAGCCCGGGACGAGCTCCTCGGTGATGGCGGCGCCGCCGACGAAGCTGCGCCGCTCGAGGATCAGGGTGCGCAGGCCGGACTTGGCGAGGTAGGCGCCGTTGACCAGGCCGTTGTGGCCGCCGCCGACGACGATCGCGTCGTACTGGTTGCTGTTGCTCATGGGGTGGACGTCTTCCGCTCGGGGTTGAACAGGGGCATCCTGGCGGTCCGCGCCAGCACGGTGGTGTTGTGGTGGTTGATGGTCGTCTCGACGTGGACCTCGCTGCCGACCGCCGCGTGCTCCGGTCGGACGCGGGCCATGCCGATGTGCCGCTGGAGCACGGGGGAGTACATGAACGCCGTGGCGTACCCGATGTGGTCGCCCTTGTCGTCGTACAGCATCGACTCCCAGTCGAGGGGTTGCTCGTTCTTCTCCGGCAGCAGGCCGGCCTCGCGGTAGAGCCGGTCCCAGTCCTGCCAGTCGACGACGAGACCGACGGTCGACCAGCGCGAGGTGCCGTCGCGCAGCTCGGCGACGATGGCGTCGCGGCCGATGAACGCACGGTCGCCGTCGACGCCCTTCAGCATCCAGCCGAGACCGAGCTCCTGCGGGGTGACCCGGTCGTGGTCGGTGTAGACGAGCCGGCTGTTGTGGAAGTCGACGTCGATCAGGGGGAGACCGGCCTCGATCCGCAACATCATCAGGGCGTCCTCGCCGAACGGGCGCAGGCCGTACGCCGCCCCCGACTCGAGGATCGCGTCGAGCACGCCGAGCGCCTGGTCCCGCGGCACGGTGACCTCGAAGCCCAGGTCTCCCGTGTAACCGGTGCGGCTGACCGTCACCGGGGCTCCCGCCACCTTGGTCTCGGTGTGCTGGAAGTAGCGCAGGCCGGCGATGTCGCCGGTCAGGTCGGAGAGGAGCTCGCGCGACCGCGGGCCCTGGATGGCGAGGATGCCGTAGTCGTCGGACACGTCCTCGATCTCGACCTGGAGCCGGCCGATCAGGTCGGACAGGTAGCCGAGGTTGGGGCGGGCCGCGGTCATGAAGAACTCGTTGTCGGAGTGCCGGAAGACCACGCCGTCCTCCATGATGAACCCGCGGTCGTCGCACCAGATCGTGTACTGGGCGCGGCCCGGGCGGCAGGTGCGGATGTCGCGGGCGAACACCCCGGCGAGCAGGGCCTCGGCGTCGCGGCCCCGGATCCAGTACTTGTACAGGGGAGAGGTGTCGAAGAGCCCGACGCCGTTGCGGACCGCGAAGTACTCATGCTTCGGTGCGTCGCTGTAGCGCAACGCGGACAGCTGGCTCGACCAGTGGCCGTAGAGCCCCGTCTTGTTCAGCTCGCTGAGGCGAGGGTGGAACGGTGTCGTGGTGATCACATCGGCCAGACTAGGCCCTTGTTGGACACGTGATCAATAGGCTTCACTGGGCTGCGTGAGCTTGCGCATGGACCCGGAGGAGCGGCGTACCCGGATCGTCGACGCCTGCCTCGCGGTGATGATCCGCAAGGGCATCGCCGCCACGACGGTGCGCGACGTGGCGGCCGAGATGGGCACGTCGCCCGGGCTGGTGCACCACTACTTCGGCTCGATGGACGACCTGCTCGCGGCCGCGTTCGACCAGGCGGCCGGCCAGGACCTCGCGGAGACCAGGGCGGCTCTCGCGGGGGAGTCCGACCCGGTCGCGCGGCTGCGCTCGTTCTTCGGCACCTACACCCGGGCCGAGCAGGACTGGGCGTTCCAGCTCTGGCTCGACGCGTGGGCCGCGGCCGCTCGCTCACCCGTGCTGCAGGAGACCTCGCAGCGGCTCAACGTGGCGTGGCAGCAGCTGCTCGCCGAGGTGATCGATGCCGGCGTCGCGGACGGGTCGTTCGACTGCCCCGACCCGTCGGGGTCGGCGTGGCGGATCCTCTCGCTCATGGACGGGCTGGCGCTGCAGACCGTCGCGCACCGGGTCGAGGTCGACCGGGACGCCGTGGTCGCGTGGTCGACGGCGTACGCCGAACGGGAGCTGGGCCTGCCCGAGGGAACCCTGGGCTGACCGAGTCAGCGGTCGGTGGCGAGCCGAACCAGCCGGCCCACGTTCGGGGACCAGCCCACGCCCGCGGCGCGCGGCAGGAAGAGGCGCGTGTCGTCGGGCGCCCACAGGCTCGCCTTGATCCGAGCAGGTGTCGGCGGCCGCAGGTCGTAGGGAACGAAACCGCCCAGCTCGCCCTGCCAGCTGCGGTCGTCCTTCGGCTTCCGAAGCTCCGTGACCACCGCGGCCGCCAGCAGCCCGAAGCTGACGAATGTCCAGAAACGGCGGATCGGATGCTTCTTCTGCGGCTTCTCCAGGTTCGTCTTCACCTCTTCATCCTGCCAGCACGCTCCACCTCGTCCAGCGCAAGCGATTTCGCCGCTCCGGTCTAGAGCGGTTGACGAATCAACACTCGCCGTATCCGTACCACAGTGCTTAACTTTCTGGCGGCTCGGGTTGAATCTCGCGTTCCGGCGGCCTCCAGCAGGGCCTTACGCAGACCCCGTCCCCGGAGGCCGCCGGACCGAGCAGCAGGTCCCCGACCCGCCGACGGGTCTCCCCGTCAGACCGTCACCAGGCTCTAGGGTTGGCCTGCATGGCGTTCTCCGCACGGCACCCGCGCGTGATCGTGGTCGCCGGACTCCTCGTGCTGTCTCTTGCTCACCTCGACGTGGCGCGGCCGGACCCGGCGCTGTCGTCGGCATCCGCGGCGTCCACTGCGCCCAGCGCGTTGGCACCTGACGAGCGGCCGAACATCCTGCTGATCACCACCGACGACCAGAACGAATCGGACATGCGGTACCTGCCACTGACCCGGCAGCTGCTCGGTCAGTCCGGCGTGACCTTCCGGAACATGCTGTCCCCGCACCCACTCTGCTGCCCGGCCCGTGCCGAGATCCTCACCGGCCAGTACGCGCAGAACAACGGAGTCAGGAGCAACCTGGCCGGTCTGCTCGGTGGCCATCTGCGGCTCGACAGCAGCTCCACGCTCGCGACCTGGCTGCATGACGCGGGCTACCGCACGGTGTTCGTGGGCAAGTACCTCAACGGCTACCACGGCCAGGGCCAGGACCGTCCTCCAGGCTGGGACGGGTGGAACCCCGTGGTCCAGCGCGTCTACAGCTACTACGGGTTCACGATGCATGAGAACGGGAAGCCCCGGACGTATGAAGACGTCAACTTCTCCGACCTGGTGGGTAGCAAGACCCGCGGGTACATCCGGCAGCTGAGCGCCCGGGACGAGCCGTTCTTCTTGTGGGCGTCCCACGTTGCACCCCACGCCGCCTGCGGCGAGACCTGCGCCCGCTCTCCCGTGCCGGCGAAACGACACCGGAAGCTGTTCCCGAGGGCCACCTCCCCGGTGCTGCGGGACCGGGCCTTCAACGAGGACAACGTGAGTGACAAGCCGCCGTTCATCGCCAACCTGCAGAAGGTGTCGGAGGCGCGGGTGAACAGAGTGTTCCGGGCGCGCATCCGCTCGCTTCAGGCGGTGGACCAGGCCGTGGCGAGTGCTGTCGGCGAGCTGAAGAAGGCGGGCGAGCTGGAGCGGACGCTCATCCTGTTCACCAGCGACAACGGCCTGCTGACGGGCGAGCACCGCTTCCGGAGCAAGAACGTGCCGTACGAACCAGCACTGGAAGTCCCGCTGCTGATGCGCGGCCCGGGCCTGCCCAAGGGGGTGAAGCGCACCCAGCCCGTGACGATGGTCGATCTGGCACCCACCATCCTCGACGCGGCAGCCGTGCAGCCGGGCCTCACCGTCGACGGCCGCAGCATCCTCCCGCTTGCCGAGGATCCCACCGTCCGCGGCTACGACACCGTGCTGATCCAGGCGGGCCCGTACAACGAGAGCCAGGTCGACGACGGATGGGCCTTCCGGGGCGTGCGAACCAGCAGGTACACCTATGCGCAGTACTACGACCCGGCCTTCATCGAGCTCTACGACCGTCAGAGCGACCCTGCCCAGGTCCACAACCTGGCCAACCGACCTTCCTACCGGCAGGTCCGTGAGGAGCTCGCAGAGCGCACGACGCTCTTGGGCGAATGCTCGGGCGTGGACTGTCGTCGACAGTTCGGGCCGGTCCCGTAACAGGCACAACCCCCACGGGGAGGTCGTCGCCAGCTGAGGTCAGTCGCTGGTGTGGCCGGCGCGGACCAGCCCGGACTCGTACGCGAAGACGACGGCCTGCGCGCGATCTCGCGCGCCCGCCTTCCCGTAGATCCGGCCGACGTGGGTGCGCACCGTCGGTTCGCCGAGGTGCAGCTGCGCCGCGATGTCGACGTTGGAGAGGCCCCGCGCGATGAGGGCGAGGACCTCGCGCTCCCGATCGGTCATGGTGTCGAGGTGTCGACGCAGCGCCGGGGGCGGCTCGGTCGTGCGCAGCTGCTGCTCGATCAGGCGTTTGGTGACACTGGGCGCCAGCAGTGCGTCTCCGGCCGCAACCGTGCGCACGGCGGCGTACAAGGAGTCCCGCGGGGCGTCCTTGAGCAGGAAGCCGCTGGCGCCCGCGCGCAGTGCGGCCATGACGTACTCGTCGAGGTCGAACGTGGTGAGGATCAGCACCCGCGTCGCGACCCGCCGGTCGGCACAGATCTCGGCGGTTGCCGCGATTCCGTCGAGGTTGGGCATCCGGACGTCCATGAGGACGACGTCGGGCCGGTGCCGTCGCGCTCCGTCGACGGCCTCGCGCCCGTCGGCCGCTTCGCCCACCACCTCGAAGTCGTGCTGCGTGGAGAGGACTGCCGCGAAGCCGGCCCGGACCAGCTCCTGGTCGTCGGCCACGAGCAGCCGGATCGTCATCGTGGTACCGCCGAGCCGGTCGGGACCGGGATCCGCGCCCGGACCCGGAAGCCGGCCCCGTCGGGTCCTGCCGACACCTCGCCGCCGTACAGCCGCACCCGCTCGCGCATGCCGAGCAGGCCCCGTCCGGTCCCGTTGACGCTGCCCGGGTGTCCGTCCCCTGAGTCGCTCACGTCGACCACGACGTCGTCCTCGTCGACGTCCACGCGCGCCGTGACCGGAGCTCCCGCCGCGTGCCGCAGCGCGTTGGTGAGCGCCTCCTGGAGGACGCGGTACGCCGCCAGGTCCACGCCGATCGGCAGCGCGTCGGGGTCACCGGTCACCCGGAAGTCGATGTCGAGGCCGGCCGCCTCGAGCTCAGACACCAGGCGCCCGGCGTCGCGGAGCCGCGGGGTGGGAGCGAGCGCCCCGACGTCAGCCGGGTCGGGCTCGGCGCCCAGGGTCGACAGCACGTCCCTCAACTCGGTCAGCGTCGAGCGACCGACCCGCTGGATCGCGCGCAGGCACTCCGCGGACGGTTCGTCCGGCGACAGCTGGGCCTCGCCCGCCTCGGCCTGGACGACCATGATGCTCACGCTGTGGGCGACCACGTCGTGCACGTCGCGCGCGATCCGGGCCTGCTGTTCGGCCACCAACGCACGGGCCTCGGCGTCGCGTCCGCGCTGCAGCTCCTCGGCCTGGGCGGCGAGCTGGCGGACCAGCTGCTCGCGCGACCAGACGACGCGGCCGGCGACCCAGAAGCCACCCACCAGCACGACCAGGAACATGAGGTCCTCGAACGGGTTTCCGGTCGCGCGCCAGTTGCTGTACGCCACGACGGGGACCAACGCGACGAGGCATGCGATGGCGGTCCGCCGCGGCCGGTAGGCCGCCACGGTGTAGCAGCCCACGAGGAGGCCGAAGAAGACACCCACGCTGTCGATGGTGCTCGCGATCGTGGCCTGCGCGGTGATCAGGATCAGCACCGTCGCCCAGACCGCGACAGGGGCGCGTCGGCGCACGGCGAGCGGGAGGATCAGCAGCCAGTCCCAGAGCAGCGCCTGGGCGAGACTCGGGCCGTCGAAGTTGCCGGAAGCCGTCTCGACCGTGGCGACCAGTGCCATGAGCAGGGCCAGCGCCGCGTCCACGAGGTCCTGCTGACCCAGGCGCTGCACCATGGCCCTCGCGCGCTCCACCATCTGCCTACGGTACGGCGCCAGGCCCGCGCCCGGCATCAGCGCGAAGGCTGACTTGTCGCCGGTCGCGGTCATCGCGGCGACGTACCCAACCGAGCGTCGAGCCGGACGAGTGTGCAGCTCCGAACGCTCTAGCGTGCGGCTCCCTGATCCACGTTGCGAAGGAGACCGAGATGCTCGACCACACCACCAGCGGCCGCCAACGTGCGGTGCTCGGCTGGATGATCTTCGCCCTCGTCAGTGCGAGCGTCGGGCTCGCCCTGACCCTGATCGCGCCCGAGATGCCGGGCGCCGAGCAGATGACCCTGGAGGACGTCGTCGACGCCGTGGCCATGCTCGGCTTCGGCTTCCTCGGGGCCGCGCTGGTCCGTCGCCGCGTCGCGGAGGGCCTCGGACTCGCGCTCGTGCTGCTGGCGGCACTGTCCGCGGCCAACTACCTGCTCTCCGGGGTCGCACAGGCGATCGCGAACGGTGAACCAGACCCGCCCGCCGTCGCCCAGGTGTGCACACTCGTCGCCGATGGGCTCTTCATCTGCACGTTCTTCCTGTTCATCGCCGCGCCGATGCTGCTGTTCCCCACCGGCCGGCTGCCCTCGCGCCGGTGGCGTTGGCCCGCTGCCGCCGTCGCCTTCGGCTGCGCAGCCGCGGTGCTCTCGGTGCTGCTGGCGCCCGGGCCGGTCGACGAGGACAACCCCGCGTGGGGCGACAACCCGCTCGGCCTCGACTCCCTGGGCGGTCTCACGGACGCGCTCGAGGTGGCGGGCCTGGCGCTCCTGGCCTTCGGCCTCCTGACGGGTCTGGCGGCGTTCGTGACCCGGTGGGTCCGCTACCGCGGCGCCCGTCGGCGTCAGCTGGCCTGGTTCACGATGGCGGTCGCCCTCACCGTCGTGGGTCTGGTGACCGAGGTCGGCGACTCCGTCGCCGCCGAGGTCGCGATGGCCCTGGCCATCTTCGGGACGATGTTCGTCGGCATCGGCTGGCCGCTCCTCGGACCGCTCGGCCGGATCGCCGCGACGTACGACAACCGGGACGAGGTCATGGCCACGGAGCCGGCTGCCGATGCCGGTCACCCGACGCGATACTGGGTTTGAAAGTGGCCGGACAGGGCCGTCGAAGTGTCCGTCTGACCAGCGAATTGTGGCTTCTACCTGCGGAAACGCATCTTTCGAGGATGTTGCAGGAGTGAGCGCAAATGAGCACAAATCGACCCCCTTTGCCCACGCGGTGCCCACGAAACCGGGTGGACCATGGCTAGCCGGCGCGGCTTCGGGACCGTCGAGAAGACTCGCCAGCGGCCAGTACCGACCCCGCTACACCGGACCAGATCTCAAGAGACATTCTG
This sequence comes from uncultured Actinomycetota bacterium, assembly GCA_963788445.1. Classification (GTDB taxonomy): domain Bacteria; phylum Actinomycetota; class Actinomycetes; order Propionibacteriales; family Nocardioidaceae; genus Nocardioides. The sequence goes on along the minus strand of CAWBGN010000010.1, from coordinate 291,355 downwards.
CACCGTTCACCTTCGACAGCAAGCTCGACGCGGAGGCCTGGCTCGTCGATGAACGCCGGCTGATCCAGTCAGGGGAGTGGCTGCCGCCGAGCCACCGTCGGCAGACGAAGACTTTGACCGAGATGTGCTTTGGCGAGTACGCAGAGACCTGGTGGGAGGAACGCACCCTCAAGCCCACGACGCGAGCGGAGTATCGGTACGTCCTTGATCGGGATCTCCTTCCGGTGTTCGGCGAGATCCCGCTGAAGGCCATCACGTCGGAGTCGGTCCGCACGTGGTACGCGCGGTACGGCACGGTGAAGCCGACATCGAGATCCCACGCCTACTCGCTGCTCCGCACCATCCTCGGCACCGCGGTTCACGACGGCCTGCTGCCCTCCAACCCGTGCCACATCCGCGGCGCCGGCAACGTCCAGCGGGTCCACAAGGTCGAGCCGGCGACGCTGTCCGAGCTCGAGATCATGACCGAGGCCTTGCCTCCCCGCTACCGCCTCATGCTCCTGCTGGCGGCCTGGTGCGCCATGCGCTACGGCGAGCTGACAGAGCTGCGGCGCAAGGACATCGACCTCACCAACGGCGTCGTCAAGATTCGTCGCGCCGTCGTCCGGGTGAACGGCGAGTTCATCGTCGGCACTCCCAAGACCGACGCGGGCACCCGAGATGTCGCCATCCCGCCCCACCTGATGCCGATGGTCCGCCAGCACCTCCGGCAGCACACCAAGTCAGGGAGGGAGGCTCTGCTGTTTCCCGCTCGTCATGGAGAGCACATGGCGCCAGCGTCGCTCTACAAGGTCTGGTACCCGGCCCGACGCGCCGCCGGTCGACCGGATCTTCGTTGGCACGACCTCCGGCACACAGGAGCCGTCTTGGCCGCCCAGACCGGGGCGACACTGGCCGAGCTGATGGGGCGACTGGGGCACACGACGCCTGGGGCCGCGCTCAGGTACCAGCACGCCGCACAAGGTCGCGACGCTGAAATAGCCCGTCGGCTTTCCACGATGTACGAGCGCTTCCGAGAGAATTAGTTGGGGCAGTCATCGGGTGGCTGATCCCCCAGCCACCGGGCGCGAAGGCTTCGCAGGCAGGGACGACTTGGTACATGACGAAACGCCGCGGGCAAGACCGCCGTCGAACTTGTGCCGCGTGATCGGATGACGAGACCGATCGCTGGCCAAGGCCGTGAGCGGGCGCACACCGACCCGCAAGACCTGTAGGGACCCGTGTTCGATTCCCCTCAGACCCAGTCGGAGGTCTTCGCAGAATAACGCGGAGATCTTCGCAGAATTGCCGGTCCCGGTGGGTCGCACCACCGAGAGCCAGCCCTCTTGAACGAGAGCCGCCCCGACACCCGTCGGGGCGGCTTTCGTGCTCTGTCTGCGAGCGTCGGAGGCGCCGCCTAGAGTTCGGGTGTGATCACCGGGGAGCTCAAGAGCAAGATCGACAACATCTGGAACGCGTTCTGGTCAGGTGGCATCGCGAACCCCCTCGAGGTGATCGAGCAGATCACCTACCTACTCTTCATCCGTCGCCTCGACGACCTTCAGACGCTGGCCGAGAAGAAGGCCAACCGGACCGGCCAGCCGATCGAGAACCCGCTCTTCCAGCCCGGTCAGGCCGACCTCCGGTGGTCGAAGTTCAAGGACCTCGAGCCCGGGGTCATGCACCAGGTCGTCGGAGAAGGCGTCTTCCCGTTCCTGCGCCACGCTCGGCGGTGACGGCTCGACCTACTCCGCCCACATGAAGGACGCCCGCTACACCATCCCGACACCGGCCCTGCTGTCGAAGGTCGTCGACCTGCTCGACGACGATCCCGATGAACGACCGCGACACCAGCGGTGACCTGTACGAGTACATGCTCGGCAAGATCGCGACCGCTGGCACGAACGGCCAGTTCCGGACGCCGCGCCACATCATCGAGCTCATGGTCGCGATGACCGCGCCCACAGCCCACCGACGAGATCTGCGACCCAGCCGCCGGCACGTCGGGGTTCCTGGTCTCGGCGGCTCGAGTACGTCCGCGAGCACCACCCATCCGTGATGACCGACGCCGCACCAGCGTCAGCACTTCCACCACAGCATGTTCCACGGCTACGACTTCGACTCCACCATGCTCCGCATCGGCAGCATGAACATGCTGCTCCACGGAGTCGAGCAGCCCGACATCCGCTACCGCGACTCCCTCTCCGAGGGCGCGTCAGGTGAGGAAGGGACGCTACTCCCTGATCCTGGCAAACCCGCCCTTCGCCGGCAGCCTCGACTACGAGTCCACCTCCAAGGACCTGCAGCGGGTCGTCAAGACCAAGAAGACCGAGCTGCTGTTCCTCGCGCTCTTCCTGCGGTTGCTCAAGCCCGGCGGTCGGGCAGCCGTCATCGTCCCGGACGGCGTGCTCTTCGGGTCCTCGACGGCGCACAAGGACGCTTCGCAAGATCCTGGTCGAGGACCAGAAGCTCGACGCCGTCGTCAAGCTCCCCTCCGGGGTCTTCAGGCCCTACGCCGGGGTCTCCACCGCGATCCTGTTCTTCACGAAGACCAACTCCGGCGGCACCGACCACGTCTGGTTCTACGACGTCCAGGCCGACGGCTTCAGCCTCGACGACAAGCGCACCCCGACCGGCGCCAACGACCTCCCCGACGTTCTGACCCGCTGGTGCGAGCGCGACGGTGACGAGCAGGAACGCGCCCGGACCGAGCAGAGCTTCTGTGTGCCAAAGGCCGACATCGCCGCCCAGGGCTACGACCTCTCCCTGAACCGGTACAGAGAGGTCGTCCACGACGAGATCGAGCACCGGGCGCCGCTCGAAATCATCGCCGACCTCGAGCAGCTCGAGACCGAGATCCAGCAGGGACTTGCCGACCTGAAGGCGCATGCTCTCGTGACGTGGCCGACGAAGCCCTCGGGGAGATCGCGACCATCGAACGCTCCGGTGTAGACCCGCGAGGGTTGCCGGATGACCTTCCGTATTTGGGGCTCGAGCACATCGAGCGCGGCGGCAGGATTCTCGGGTTCCAGACCATTGGTGAAGCCCAATTGGCTGGCGCCAAGTTTTCGTTCGACGAGGGGCACGTCCTCTTCGGCAAGTTGCGTCCCAATCTAGGAAAGGTTGCGCGGCCGGCGTTCCGGGGCGTCTGTAGTACAGACATACTTCCGATTCGGCCGGGCGTGCATCTGGACCGCGCATACCTCCACCACTACTTGGCTCAGCCGCAGATGGTCGCTTTCGCGGCGTCTAGGACTTCGGGAGCGAATCTGCCGCGGCTCGAGTCCAACGGTCCTTGCAACGTTTGAGGTTCCTCTCCCACCCCTCAGCGAGCAGCGCCGTATCGCCGCGATCCTGGACCAGGCCGACGCCCTCCGCGTCAAGCGCCGCCAGGCCCTCGCTCACCTCCAGGACCTCACCAGTTCTATCTTCCATGAAATGTTCGTAGGCCCTTCGTGGCTCGAGCGGCCGCTTGCCGATGTTGCGAAGGACGGCACTCTCGTCACCTACGGGATAGTCCAGGCGGGTCCTGATGTGGAGGACGGCGTGCCGTACGTGCGCACCGGAGACATTGTCGACGGGCGGATCGTGTCGGAGGGTCTTCGTCGAACCAATCCCGAGATTGCAGCAAAGTTCGCAAGGTCGACCGTGCGCGCCGGTGACATCGTGATGATTATTCGCGCCACTGTCGGGACGACAGCAATGGTGCGCGGAGATCCTTGATGGCGCGAGCTTGACGCAGGCACTGCGAGAATCGCTCCAGTCCCACAGTTGGTCGCCGTACTTGCTTGCCTGTCTCCGTTCGGAGCGGCCACGCGCTGGATCAGGCGCAGGTCAAAGGTGGACATTCAGGGAGATCACCCTGGACGCTTGCGCGAACTTCCGGTGCCAGTGCCGCCTGTAGAGCTCGCAGGGTGTCTTCTGCGCGAATTGCTCAAGTCGATGGCCTCTGGCACAGCTGTCAGGAGGCGGTACTCAATGCGCACGAACTCTTCTTGTCTCTCCAGTCGCGCGCCTTCCGAGGAGAGCTGTAATGGCCACTGTTCCGACGTGGGATCAGTACATGGCGCCCTGCTTGCGCGTGTTGTCCGACGGGGAGGTGCACCGCACACGCCCGATCGTGGAGGCGGCTGCGGACCTCCTGGGAGTGACGCAAGAGCGCGCGAGATCCTGATCCCCTCAGGGCAGGAGCAGTTGGTGAACCGCGGCAACTGGGCGCTGTCCTACTTGGCCCGTCGGGCGCGGCTGAGCGTCCGAGCCGGGGCCGCTACCGGATCACCGACATCGGTCGGAAGCTCCTGTCGGAGCACCCGGACGGCATCACCGAGAAGCACCTGCGTGCGCTTTCCGGCGATGAGAACGCCCCGCACACCTTCAAGGCGTTCCCCTCGCCGTGCAGGTGTCGGCGCCCGCTGCGGTGGAGGAAGCTTCCAAGCTTGATCCCGAGGAGCAGATCGATCCGGAGTGCGCTCGAATCAACGCTGATGTCGCCGACCAGCTGCTGACCCGCATCCTGGCGCAGGAGCCGGTCTTCTTCGAGCAGGCCGTGCTCGATCTGCTGATCGCCATGGGCTACGGCGGTGCGGAGGGGTCCGCGACCCGCACCCAACTGTCCAGCGACGGCGGCATCGACGGGATCGTCGATCAGGACGCGCTCGGGTCAGCCGGATCTACGTCCAGGCGAAGCGGTACGCCGAGGACAACGCCATCGGACGGCCAGCGATCCAGGCCTTCGTCGGTGCCTTGGCCGGTAACCAGGCCAACCAAGGGGTCTTCATCACGACCAGCCGGTTCAGCGGTGAGGCACAGGCCTACGCCGACCAGGTGCCGACGCGCATCGTGCTCATCGACGGCGAGAAGCTGACCAGGTCATGATCCGCTACGGCGTCGGCGTGCAGGTGAAGAGGACAGTCCAGATCGTCGAGCTGGACGAGGACTTCTTCGAGTGAGCACCGTCGACGCCGTCATGTTCAGGTCGCCGTCGACGGACAGCCGTCGGCTTCCGCTCCGAAGGCGACATCCTGAGGTGTCGACCTACCAACGTCGCGGCCACTGGCGCCGAGGTAGGGACGGGCAGCTGCACTGGGTCTCGTACGCATGCTGTGACCCGCAACGGTTCGTCGGGGCGCGTACGGCGTGCCACTCGTGCCCGGAGACCGCCTCGTACTCAGCACTCCGAGGCTCCCACCTCCGGTGTTGTGGCGCCGAGTCCCATCAGAGCCGAATTCGAACTGTCCGGTGTGCGGCGCGAGGGTCTGGTTCTTCCGCAACAAACGAGGGGGGTGTGCCTACTTCGACTCCATCGGCATCCCGTGGCCGAAGCACCCCTGCATGGCAGGGTTTCGGTTCGACGGTCATGCAGCACAACAGGCCAGGATGGCCTTCGAGCGCGCACAGAGGAAGGCGGAAGCAAGGGCTCGCAGGGTTGCGCTAGTCAGTGAGCGGCGTGCTGCGCGGCGAGCCGAGCGGGCGTCTCGCAAAGCCGTACGCGCGGCACGCCTGACCAGCGATCGTGGGAGGGCCTCCACTGTCGCGATCGTCGGTCGGCCCAGAGATCCAGCGCGTCAGTACTACGACGCAACGGACCATCGGCTGGTGGACCGTCGTGGCGATGCTCCTCGCGTGGTTCGGCTCGCTCCCGATCTCGGTTGCCTACCTCAATGAACCGAACGATTCTCCGGCGTGGTGCAGATCACTTGATCGTCACGATGCCAACCGTCGTGAGCCTCCCGCCGATCGCTGTGGTTCCTGTGGAAGGTCCCGTCCCCACGGCCCAGTGCTCGGGCGCCTGGCGGGGACCGTCGTCAGTCCGATCTTCCTGACAGTCGGCATCCTGTCGTTCCTGTTCACGCTGGGGATCGGGTCATTTGTTTTCGCATGGGTCTTGTGCCGGCAGACTCAGATCGCGTCGTCGGCGAAGGAGCCAGTAACGGCATGAGCAACTTCGACTTCATCAAGGCCGAGTGGCCGCAGATCCACGCTGACTGCGTGCGCGCGGAGGGCTACCTGGCCTCGGACCCGCGGTACCGCGTGCATCTACGCGCGCCGCGCGGCCGAGCAGCTGGTCGGCCTGATCTACGACGTCGACGCGCTCGCCGATGCCGTACAAGGACGACCTGTCGGCGCGGATCAACGAGCCGGCGTTCCGCAACCGGGTCGGTGTCGGGATCGGGCAGAAGCTGAACCTGATCCGCAAGCTCGGCAACCGCGCCGTCCACGACACCCAGCCGATTCCGCCGAGGGCGGCGGTGGACGTGCTGCGCGAGCTGCACCACGTCGTGGTGTGGACGGCGTTCCGCTACTCCACCGACCCCGGTGCCGTGCCGACCGGTGCGGTGTTCGACCCGGCGGTGGCGGGCAGCAACGCGCCGCTGAGCCGGGCCGACGTCGTCAAGCTCGCGGAGAAGTTCCGCGCGCAGGACGAGGCCCACGCCAGGGCGCTGGCGGAGCGCGACGAGCTCGCGGCGGCCAAGGACGCCGAGATCGAGCAGCTGCGCGCAGCAGATCAAGGCCGCCCAGGCTGCGAACACCGCTGCCGGACACCCACGACTACTCCGAGGCCCAGACCCGCGACCTGATCATCGACGAGCTGCTCCGCGAGGCCGGCTGGCTGCTCACCGAGGCCCGCGACCGCGAGTTCGAGGTCACCGGCATGCCCAACGCCAAGGGCACGGGCTACGTCGACTACGTCCTGTGGGGCGCCGACGGGCTGCCGCTGGCGGTGGTCGAGGCGAAGAAGACCACGGTGGAGCCGGCGATCGGGCAGCAGCAGGCCAAGCTGTACGCCGACTGCCTGGAGCAGATGACCGGCCGCCGGCCGGTGATCTTCTACACCAACGGCTACCAGACCTGGCTGTGGGACGACGCGGCCGGCTACCCGCCGCGCAAGGTCGAGGGCTTCTTCACCGCCGACGAGCTCGAGCTGATGGTCGCAGCGCCGCACCAGCCGGCTGCCCGCTGGCCGACGCGGTCGATCGACAAGACGATCGTCGAGCGGCACTACCAGCACCGCGCCATCCGCGCCGATCGGCGACGCGTTCACCGCCAAGCAGCGCGACGCGCTGCTGGTGATGGCCACCGGGTCCGGCAAGACCCGCACCGTGATCGCGCTGGTCGACCAGCTGATGCGGGCCGGCTGGGTCAAGCGGGTGCTGTTCCTGGCCGACCGCACCGCCCTGGTGAACCAGGCCGCCGAACGCGTTCAAGACCCATCTGCCGAACGTCACCACCGTCAACCTGGTCACCGAGAAGAACGCCGACGGCCGGGTCTACGTCTCGACGTACCCGACGATGATGAACCTCATCAACGAGACCGACGGCGGCGAGCGGCTGTTCGGACCCGGGCTACTTCGACCTGGTCGTGATCGACGAGGCCCACCGGTCGGTCTACCAGAAGTACCGGCGCGATCTTCGGCTGGTTCGACTCCCTGCTCGTCGGCCTGACCGCCACCCCCAAGGACGAGGTCGACCGCAACACCTACACGCTTGTTCAACCTCGAGGACGGCGTCCCCACCGACGCCTACAGCCTCGACGAGGCCGTCGCCGAGGGCTACCTCGTCCCCCCGGTGGCGGTGTCGGTGCCGACGAAGTTCCTGCGCGAGGGCATCCGCTACGACGACCTGTCCGAGGAGGAGAAGGACGACTGGGACTCCCTCGAGTGGAACGAGGACGGCGAGATCCCCGACGCGGTCGCAGCCGAAGAGCTCAACAAGTTCCTGTTCAACGCCGACACCGTCGACAAGGTCCTGGCGACCCTGATGACGCGACGGCCACAAGGTCGCCGGCGGCGACCGGCTCGGCAAGACCATCATCTTCGCCAAGAACCAGAAGCACGCCGAGTTCATCGAGCAGCGCTTCGACCTCAACTACCCCGAGTACGCCGGTCACTTCGCCCGCGTCATCACCCACAGCGTCACCTACGCCCAGTCCCTGATCGACGACTTCTCGATCAAGGACAAGGCGCCGCACATCGCGATCTCCGTCGACATGCTCGACACCGGCATCGACGTCCCCGAGGTCGTCAACCTGGTCTTCTTCAAGCTCGTCCGGTCCAAGAGCAAGTTCTGGCAGATGATCGGTCGCGGCACCCGCCTGTGCCCCGACCTGTACGGGCCCGGTGAGGACAAGAAGAACTTCTACGTCTTCGACTTCTGCCAGAACCTCGAGTACTTCAGCCAGGACCTGCCCGGCATCCGAAGGCTCGGTGCAGAAGTCCCTGGCCGAGCGGCTCTTCGAGGCCCGCCTCGGCCTGGTCGCCGCCCTCGACCAGGCCCTGCCGGCGACGCGACGGCGACGATCCCGACGGTCGGGTGAGGGCGAGAAGTCCGAGCGCGGGCTGCGCGTCGACATCGCCTGGTCTCTCCACGAGGTCGTGGCCGGCATGAACGTCGACAACTTCCTGGTCCGCCCCGCCCGGCAGTGGGTCGAGACCTACGCCGAGTGGCACGCCTGGCAGCACCTGACGCCGGAGAAGGCCGGCGACATCGCCCGCCACCTGGCCGGGCTGCCCTCGCACGCGCGCGACGACGACGAGGACGCCAAACGGTTCGACCTGATCCTGCTGCGTCTCCAACTCGCCCGCCTCGACGAGCGACGCCGCTGCTGTTCGAGCGGCTGCGCAAGCAGGTCCAGGACATCGCCTCGGCCCTGCTCGGCCAGACCGCCATCCCGTCGGTCAAGGCCCAGGAGCAGCTGCTCGACGAGCTGGCCGGCGACGAGTGGTGGGTCGACGTCACCCTGCCGATGCTCGAGCTGGCTCGCCGCCGGGTCCGGGCGCCTGGTGCGGTTCGTGGAGCAAGACCAAGCGCGCCATCGTCTACTCCGACTTCGACGACGAGCTCGGCGACGGCACCATCGTCGAGCTCCCCGGCGTCACGCCCGGCACCAACTGGGAACGGTTCCGCGCCAAGGCCCGCGCCTACCTGCGCGACCACGAGGACCACCTCGCCCTGCAGCGTCTGCGCCGCAACCTCCAGCTCACCCCCGAGGACCTCGACTCGCTTGGAGGCGATGCTGCTCGAGTCCGGCGCCGGCACCGAGGCCGACATCGCCACGCGCCCGCGAGGAGTCCCACGGCCTCGGCCTGTTCGTCCGCTCCCTGGTCGGGCTGGACCGTGAGGCCGCCACGGCGGCCTTCGACCGCTACCTGTCCGACACCACGTTCTCGGCCAACCAGATCCGGTTCATCAAGCTGATCGTCGAGCACCTGACCGCCAACGGCGTGATGGAGGTGGCCCGGCTCTACGAGTCGCCGTTCACCGACAACGCGCCGCAGGGGCCGGACATGATCTTCACCGAGGACCAGGTCGACGACCTGGTCGCCATCCTCGGTCAGGTCCGCGACCACGCCCTGCCCGACGTCACCGTCGCGTGACCTCAGAAGAATCGGATAGGTAGTCCGATCAGTCGCCTCGTCGATCAAGCCTCTCGTGGGGCGCTGATAGGAACCATAAGCCGCTGCATTGGGCGTGCTCGTTCGGTGGCAAGGACCGGGTGTAACGGCTTCAGCCGGGACTTCATTGCTGAGGGCCTGATACCGGGCGGCGTCTGTGGATAATTTAGCCGACCATTGCCTGCCTGTGGATAACTCGCGACCTGATGCGCGCCCGGGTGCATCCTGTCTCCCGTTGTCGTCCGACTGATGGCGTGCCGGCGTGTTCGGGGGAGTCGGAAGCGGTGGAGCCGATGAGCTTGTTGGCCTTCAACGGTGGGGGAAGCCTGGTATGGAACCACCGACTCGCGGTAGTGACGGTCACGGCGTCGCGCTGCCTGTCTGGTCAGAGGACGGAGGGCGGGCTGTCGAGGGGCACGAGTTCTCACCGGCACTCACGCCGACGAAGCGTCTTAGGCTGGGGTCATCACGCCTGTAGATATCCCGGGAGGCTGCTGATGTTGCTCAGTCGCACCATACGGCTGCGGTAACCTCGCGGCGGTGCTGGGGGAGCCGCGGCATGCGGCGGAGACGACGAGCCCGGCCCTACCGCCAACCCGAGCAGCTCCGCAGAGTCTCACCGAGTCCACGGAACCCACCACCACGACCCCGCCCGCCGTGGGAGCAGAAGTACACGGGTGAGCAACTCGACGCATATGAAGCCGCGCTCGACCGGTGGGAGGACGTACGAGGCCCGGTCCGAGCCGATCTGGTCGCGCGGCAGGCAACGCAAGCCGCAGAGGACTTCTTCAAGATGTACTTCCCATCGCCGACCTGGCGCGACCAGTACCGCCAGCTCCAGGCCTACGAGGACGCGGGCATCACGCTCGAGGGGCGGGCGGAGGTGTTCTGGTCCAAGCCCAAGAGCATCTCCAAGAACGCGTCGGAGCGTGGTGATCGAGCAATGCGTCGACTACACCGCAATCGCAGGGTCTCAGAATGGCGAAGCCCATCGAGCGGGAGCCGTGGGCCAACGTTCCGCGGCTGCAGACCATCTCGCTGTCCGAAGCCGAAGGACTACGACTGGCTCGTCTTCGGCCTGCACGACTCAACCAGCGAGAACAGGCCGCCGCGATGCGTCCCCTGAGGTTCGGCCTTGTCGTCGCAGTCGTCGCCGCGGCACTCTCGCTACTTCCTGGGCGTGCCGCCGGCCTACGCCGACCACTGTGGGCCTGGACAGACAGAGACTCCCGTCCAAGGCGGACTCGGCCACGTCTGCGTGGTTGTCACCGTTCCGGGTATCCCCGGCCACGGCGACGGACCTGAGGACGATCCCGGAGGCGGCGGCACGACCACGTGCCAACGGGACGGTGAGGTGATCCCGTGCAGCGACGGCTACGGCGGCACCTGGAACTCGACGCACAACTGCTACGCCTACCAACTGGACCCGCAGCCCCCGGCGGGTGATCCGCGTTGGGAGGGACACGACCCGTCAGAGGGCAGCGTGTGGGGATGTGACTACTCGTTGGCGGTTCCGGGGAACACGTTCTTCGTCCCGGACGGCGCAGCGCCGTTGGCTGACCCTGCCGTGCTGGCCCAACGGGCGGTCGGACAGATGCGGCTGGAGCGAGCGAACGCCCAGATCGCTCCCTCACCGGCCTTCCACACCTATGTTCACATCGAGAACTGGATGTGGGTGCCCGTCGACCAATGGCACAACCTTCACGTCACGGTCAGCGCCGGCCCAACCTCGGTCACCGCGACCGCTGAACCGATCCGCGTCGAATGGGACATGGGCACCGAGACGGTGTCCTGCTACGACGCCGGCCGCGCCTGGGTCAAGGGCATGACCGACGCCGCCAAGACAACGTGCTCCTACGCGTACGAGTCGATCGAGAACCCGACCGGCGACCTCCACGAGGTATCGGCTCAAATCGTGTACGGCGTCACCTGGACTTGTTCGGGCGCGTGCCTAAGCCCCTCCGGCGATCTCGGCGAGCTCTCGGCTCTTGCCGGAGCACCAACGACGATCGAAGTGCGACAGCGACAGACCGTGGTGACCAACTAGCTCCGTGTTGCCAGGCATCCTCGCTGGCTGACGCACCCGAGCCGGCGGCTGTGGGTGCGCGATCACCGGGGGCCTCGGCTGACCTCACCACCGGCCTCACCACCGCCCTCACCAGTCCCCTGACGCCCGTTGACCCTGTGCGCATGGCGCGTCGCTCATCTCCGCCTAAGGCCCGGACAGGACCATAGTCGTCTCTTCCGGAAGGTAACTGCCTTGCCAGCTGCCAAACCTGCAATCGTTCCCCTTTCCACCCAGAATGGCGTGGCAACGTTCCTCCCGACGGGCAGCCGAGATCGGGCTATGCCCAAGCTCGAATGCGTCAATGGGCCTAACAGCTCTCAGGTCCAGGACGAACATCATGAGGGCCCAGATGCAGGGCTCCTGTCCTCGCTGTTCAGCCCCCTGAAGTCGATGCCGGTGAGGGCATCGCCGGGGTCGCCGAACGGCAGTCCCAGCTCGGAGGTGCGGTTCCGGCACGCGACGGCGTCGTCGAACTCCGCCTAGGTCTCCTGCAGGAGTACCCGGATGGCGAGCCTGAAGTCGGACTCGTTCAGCGTCGTCTGGTATCTGGCCTCCTTGGAGACGACGTCATGGGCGTACCGGCACTCGACGTCGTCGATGAGGCTTCCGTGCAGGACGAGCCAATGATGCTGGTCCAGTCGCTGTTCTTCCTCCAGGCGATGTCTATGGCGTTCAGCGACAGTGGGATGGCTGTGCCCACCGCGAGACCCTCGACCTACTTGGTCGGCGGCGGCAGCAGCTCGTCGAGGTCAGGGACCTCGGTTTCTGCAGCGATGTCGGCGCTGGCCCGCCGCAGCGTGGCGAGACGGTCCAGGTCGCCTTCGAGGAGTCCAAGCAGCTCGGCGTCGCTCACATCGCTCAGCGGCGCGGCTCCCTCGTTGAGCAATCCGGCGTCATCGAGGGCTCGGTAGTCGTCTCGGCGAAGGTCCGCTCCAGCACGCGCCAGGGCAACGCAGCTATGCGGGATGCCGAGCTCGAGGCGCAGCGGCAGGTTGGTGCGTTCGGCGTCGATAACCAGGGTCGGGTGGAGCTCGGTGGCCATATCGAGGACGGTCTCGATGACGTCGCGGGTGCGTGCGGCCACCTGGGCGATCGGTCCACTGGCGTTGCGGTCGCGATGGTGCTGCATCACGTAGGTCTCGATCTGGCTCACCCGAACTCCGCTTACCCACAGAAGCGCGGCCATGGACTTCTTCGCGCGGGCGGCGACCGCGACGCGGTTCGCTGCACCGAGGGAGAACGCGTCGAGGGCGCTCTCGGCGACCCCGCGCGACCTAAGCCCGTTTAGGAACGTCGACAGCTCCTTGTTCACGCCCTTGGTGTTGACCGCGAGCCGGGTCTCGTCGAGTTCCTCAGAGATCTGCGCCAGCGCGAGCAGGGTCGGAAGGTTGAGCTGTGAGCTCGGGACCTGCCGCAGGGCGTTGGCGACACGGACCGCTGAGCCTACGGTGAGCATGCTGGCCGCGACGAGTTCACCCAGCGAGGTGAGCCTGGTCTGGTCGGGCGTGGTGGCCTCGAGGAATCCGACGTCTTGGAGCTCCTTCACGACGTTGCCGAGTGTGGCCGCGTCGAATGGGTCGCCGGCCCCATCGAGGCGTGCCTGGTGGGCCCCCAGACTGTTGGCCAGGATGTCGATGACGTCGTCCACAGCCACCGAGCCGGCGGTGGACCTCTGGGCGGCCAGCGCTGTGACCCGCAGCACGACGGTGTAGAGGTCGACGTTGGGGTCGAGCAGCTGTGAGGTCACGTCTTCGGGTGACCCGTTGATGTAGTGGTTCCAGATGGTGCGGTAGGAGGCGCCGTCGTGGGAGAGCACGATGGCTCGGCCCTTGTCAGTCAGCCCGAGCCGACCGGCGCGACCGGCGATGTTCTTGTAGTCGGCCACCGTGTACCAGACTCGACTGCGTCGCGGCCAGGAACCGGGACAGCTCCGGCATGATGACGGTCTCGGCGGGCAGGTTGACGCCCTGCGCGAGCGTGGTGGTCGCCACCACCACCCGGATCTGGCTCTCGGGGCGACGGAACTCCTCCTCGATGATCCGGCGCTCTTCGGCCGCGAGGTCGGAGATGTGGAAGGCCACTCCTCGCTCAAGGCATCTGCCGCAGTGAGGTCGAGGACTGCGTCGGTCGCCATTTGGCAACGCCTCGAGGACGCGGGAGGCGGGGCTGAGGCTCAGGGCGTTGGCGAGGTACTCCGCGGCGCCGCGGGCCTCGCCTCGGATGCCCCGGACCACGATGACCTGCTGACCTTCCGCGACGAGCTGGTCCACGAGCGGGACGAGGAGCGTCCTGGCTCGGGGATCGCCGTACGCCGGCGGGATCAGCTGGACGGTTTGCTCGGCGCGGTCTGCGTCGAGGTACCGGTACGTGCCGTCGAGGGTGAGCACACCTTCGTCGAGGTCGACCGGCCTGACATCGGTGCGGAGCAGATCCGCCTCGAGCCAGGTGTCGAGACCGTTGAGGTCGCCGAGCACTGCGGACAGCGTGACCAGCTGCGGCTCGACTCCCTCGTCCTTCCTGCTCTTCATCAAGGTCAGGAGGAGCTCGAGGTCTCGACCGCGGCCGGGGTCGACGATCGTCTGGACTTCGTCGACGACGACCACCGAGAGCATCTGGAGCAGGTGTGGGTGGGCCAGGGCGAGGCCGCTGAACTTCTCGTAGGTAAACAGGGCCAGGTCGAACTGGCCGCGCAGCAGCGCATCGACGTCGTCGCGGTAGTCCCCGGTCGCACGGACGACCCGGACACCGCAGCCGCCGTAGGTGCGATGGAACCGTTCGTACTGTTCGTTGACGAGTGCCTTGGTCGGCAGTGAGAAGACCGAGCGCCCGCCTGACTGGGTCGCCCTCAGCGCAGCCAGCTCGCCGATCATGGTCTTGCCTGACGACGTGGGCGCCGTGACCAGCACGTTGCCGCCCGTGAACAGCCCAGTGGTGTTGATCGCGTCCTGCTGGAGCTGGTTGAGCGCGCCGATGCCGGCGCGCCAGGCTTCGATGACCTCGTCGGGCAGCCGGTGGCCGAGAGGCTGCGCAGGTCCGGGGTGACCGGCGGCGGGCTCGTCGGCGGAAACAATGCGTCGTAGAGAGCGCCGCGCACGAACCCCGGCCAGACCACCTCTCCGTCCCACTGCCCTCGGACGGTCGGTTCCTGACGGGCGGCGAACGTGCCCGAGACGCTGGCCTTGACCTGTCGTGTCACGTACTGAAGCACCTCGAGGAGGTGGACGTGGCGGCCGGTGTCTGCCCTTCATCCCCCATCAGCGCCCGCAGCAGGTAGTACGTGAGGTAGCCGTGACCCAGGCGCGTGTCCTCGCACGCCTCCTGCTCGGCGGTCGAGGCGGTGAGGAGCACACGACCAGTCCCGACCATCTGGTTCAGGAGGGCCTCGGTCGACAGCGGCAGCCCGACGCCGATCCGCGCGAGTGGGCGACCGAGTTGAGCACCTTGGCGCCGGCACCACCGGAGAAGCAGCAGTCCAGTACCACGAGGAGATGACGCGCGGGGATGGCGCTGACCAGATCGGTGAACTCCTCTAGCGGCAGCGTCGTCGCCGTCAGGTTGTACAGGTCAGCTTCGTAGGTGACCAGTTCGTGCGAGTCGCTGCCGTGGCCCGAGAACGAGATCACGACCACGTCGTCGGATGAGCTCTCCTGAGCTAGCCGTTTCAGCTCCGCGCGGAGACGGGTCGAGGTCGCCTCGGAGTCGGTGACCAGCGTGATGTCGCCGCCGAGGTTGTCGGTGAAGAGGGCATATAGCGCTTGGGCGTCGCGTACCGCCGACGCGAGGTTCCGGACATCGATCGACTGGTAGCGATTGACGCCGATGAACAAGCCGTGGAAGGTCCCGGTGGGACTGGTCATGACGCCTCCCAAGTACTGCCGCCACGTGCCGACACTTTGCGAAGTCGGACAGACCTTCGGACAGTCCGATCGCCAATCGAACTCTGCCGTATTAGCCGGGGTGTGTAACTGCGGACGCGCCCGGACATACGTTCGCCGAGGGCGAACCTGGTTTGGCGTCTGTCCTAGAACTTCTTTGAGCGTCTCAGCACCTGCGATCTGCAACGACCGGCGCCAGGCTTGGGACGTACGAGCGCAGAAGAAGGACCAAACGAGCGCGCTGGGAGTGGCCCTTGTGTCTGAGTTCTACTTGTTCCGGATTGTCTTCACATCGCCAGTCTTCATTGAGAAGACCTGCTTCTCACCCTTGTAGAAGACTGTGAAACTGCCCTCTTCCTGATACGCGTCCGCGTCGACGTCGATGTTGGTGTTTGGGAATTCGGCGAAGGGGCCGTCTGCTTCATTCACGGTGTATGCCATGAGCAGAGAATAGGTCCGCCCACCGACACCCGGCCGAGAATGCGCACCCCGAACGTGGCTGGACCCGATCATCCAGCAGCACGACTGATACCGCCCAGCGTCCTGGCTCAATGGAAACAAGCAGCCGATGCGCGGCCGTCCGCTCATACCGCTTCGCGATCGACGACTCAGTGGCCTCGACGTCACTTCGGCAGAGTCATGGAACTTTGCAGAGACGAACCAGTCTCCTACCTTCGTGATCGTGGTTAAGCATCTAAGCAAGTTCACAGGGCTCCTGACGGAGAAGCACTGGCCGACCGTGCCGTGTCCAACGTGCGAGATCGGCAACCTCAAGCTTGAAGGGGATCTGCACACGACAGCTGCCTCGCACGTGATGACGGCACCCCCGTACCCACCGCTCGCAGAGCTTGAGTGGGGTGGACGGTTCACGGCTCATCTGCGTTGCGACGACAGCGCGTGCCAGGAGGGCGTGATCGTGGCCGGCCGTGCCTACGTCGACGAGCAGTGGGAGCAGCCAACCGAGGATCGGTACCAGACCTTCCTCATGGTCCACTTCGTCGAGCCGCCGCTGCGCTTGGTTGAGACGCCCGAGGCAACGCCCGAGCCCGTGGTCAAGGCGATCGCCTCCGCATCGACCGTGATGTGGGCCAGCCCGAGCTCGGCGGCCAATCGGCTGCGGTACGCGGTTGAGGAAGTACTCCACGATCAGGGCGTCCCGAAGGTTGGTTCGGCGCATAGCCGCATCCAGCATTTCGCATCGACGAACCAAGCGATGGCGAACGCACTGATGGCGGTGAAGTACATCGGCAACGAGGGCAGCCACCAGGACGTCTTGAGCACTTCCGATGTAATTGACGACGCGGAGATTCTTGAACACGTGGTCGTAGCGCTCTACGGCACCGGCCACGCCAAGATCGAAGCTAAGATTCAAGCCGTCAATGACGCTAAGGGCATCTCAAACAAGAGCCCCTAGACGCGAGTTGCTCGCCACGGAAGTCGAGCACGAGGTCGCATATGAAGAGGTATTCGCCGATGCGACCACGGGCTACATCCCCAGTGTGAAGAAGACCGTCCGGTCACGCCGCGACGGGCGGGCGTGCAGACGGCCGTCACGACGTGCGAACTAGGGTGCTGCCTCCTCCAAGAGCAGGTCCGCGAACACGAAAGCTACGCTCGTCGGGTCAAGCAACATGTACAGCTCGTCTGGCTGCAAGTTGCTCCCGCCAGCATCCGCGCAATGTTCGTGGTCAACGAAGACGACCCAATTCTCCGAACTTGGGTCGAGGCTGCTTGCGAACCTGATGGCATCTGGCCTGAGATCTTCAGGTCCTGCAAGTAAGTAGGCGGTGAAGATCTGGGTCGGCAAGTAGTGACGGCCCAGCACCACGGGCTTCCGCTCACGCAGGGTCTCTGCGAACCGCGACAGAAAGCGAATGGCATCGTAGGCATCAGCAGCGCCTGGAGCGAACGGTGATGGCAAACCCGGAAGGTCCATCAGGTCCAGGTGGTGAAGGGCTCGCGTAGGGGCGAAGTGCCCCGCCCAAAGTCTCGCATCCTCTCCATGGTGATTGACCATTTCTATCACTGCACCATGCAGTGTGGTTGACCCGTAGAACACGGACTGGTTGGCGGCATTCAGACGCCCATCCGCGGCATACCTCGACGGCGCGCTGCCGATCGCACTGCCTGTCGCGTAGTTGTTCACGATCTCGCCGGGTCGGCAGCGCCACAGCGCCGGTGGACCGAACTTGAAGAGGCCTTCCGACTGCGCATATCGCTCGATGCGGCCTAGTAGTTCGAGAACCTCTGGCCGCACATGCGTAAGTAGTTCTTCGGCAGCAGGTCCAGTCTTCACTCTGCCGTCGCGAGCGTCACGCATGAAGTTCCGCCAGGCGCCCTCCTCGAAATCGTGCAGGCTCGCCTCGAAATCGCGCCTAAGTACGAAGCCGTAGTCGGTTCCCTGATCGCGCCCAGAGATATAGCCCACCAGGGGCGCGTGGACGAGCTCGTCGACAGCGTCGTGTAGAAGCTCCAACCCAACAACTGTCTCAACAGAGCAAACCGTCTCGCTCCACTCACCTTCATCGCGATATGCGCCGGACTCCTCCAACGTTTCGTAGAACTCGTGGAGGACCTCCTCGACGACAACGGCAAGGTCCTCGAACCTCACGCAGCGCGTTGCGGTCTCGCAGAAGGTGCAAACACCGTCTGCTGCGGCGTCGGAGACGCGCGTCCACAGGGCGGGATCCGTGACACAGGCGCGGCAGACTCGTGTCTCGGACACGCTGAGTAGTTCGTTCCGGAGTTCCCACTGCTCAAGGTGGTCGTGTAGAGACATCCCACTCACTTGGACCTCCTGAAGAATCGCGACCGAGCCATCTCGCCCGGTACCGAGACGTGACCTAAGGGCTTCTAGCTGCCGGCCGACCATGCCGCACTGGGGGTGGAGCCCAACCATGCCGCTTGGCGATGTGCGTCATATCGCCACGAGCCGAGCCCGCGGCGCCACGACTCAGACCGACTAGCGTGGCCCTCGCCTAACCTGCGTCGCCGGAGGCTCAACTGACACTTGCACGGGAGACAAGTCGAATGATCGGCGAAGACTGGGCGGGGGCTGTTGCCGCCAGGCTCCGCCGAAACCAGGCACTCTGCTCTCTCCTAGGAGGACTCAAACGTGTTCAACCTGATTGTCGGCGCCGCTCACGACACGTCGGTTCCGCTCGAGAGAGTCGGAGAGTCAACCGAAAGACAGTTGAGGGAGTACATCGAACCCTCCGGCGTCCTGGATGTTGGCCGCCTTCAGAATCTGCCGACCCTATTGATGCCAGAGATCAGCCCCAAGGAGCCCACTGGGCACGCGCGGCGAGGTCAGATTGGTCGCATTCGCGTGACCGGGGCGGGGCGCAATGCGACGGTTGAGTTTGACTTCACTCCTGACCCGAACGTGGCACCCATCCCAGCGGCGACGATCATCGCCCACGCCCCCTCGATCGGGGTGCATGGCGAGTGGGCACTCCACCGCACCTATTGGGCGGTCAAAGACATCGATGTGGATTCTGTAATCCGTTCGATTGCACGGCCACTCCCAACTCCTCAGGTGTTCCAATTGCCAACTTCGGAACCTCAGGAGGACGACCTTGTGGCAGTCATGATGCCATTCGATGGTGCATTCACAGCCGTGTACGAGGGCCTCAAGGAGGCTACAGTGGGAGCCGGGCTGCGATGCGTGCGCGCCGATGAGATTTGGAACAATCACGCGATCATGGCTGACGTCGTCAGCCTGATCTGGAGGTCGCGCGTCGTTATTGCTGACCTCAGTGACAGGAACCCCAACGTCTTGTACGAGGTCGGCATAGCGAATACTCTCGGTCGCGATGTCATCTTGGTTTGTCAGGATCTCAAAGACATTCCGTTCGACCTCACCGGCCTTCGAGCTGTTCAGTACTACCCGAACGCAGAAGGAGTGAATGCGCTCTCAAGACAAAGGTTCAAAGGAGGCTCGAGACACTGACGAACAAGTAGTTCTGGAACCTCTTGGCAAGGCGTCCATCGAACGATATCCCTCCCGGACTCCTCGACCGTGTGCTCGTCGTAGAGGACTCGCGCGATTCCGGCAATGAGCGTCTGCTACGTCTGTCATCCGCTGGCGGCGGTTAGTGATAGGCCACAGCCGGACACGTTCAGGACGTTGAATCATCTGGTCCCATGCTGGCATGACGTCCGGCCTCGCCGACCGAACGCCGCATGGCCTGCGCTCACGACGTCGTTCGCTGCTATCAAGAGACCGTGTAAGTCATCCCGCCGCGACCAGGACGCGCGGAGCTGCCGAGAGATCGCTACTCGGTTGCCCACCGGCGCGCAACGTCGAACCAGCCCCTGTCGGGCCACCATGCCAGAGCTCGATCGGGAAGTTCGCAGCCCCAGATCCAGAGGTGGCTGATCCCGGTAGGAAGGCTTGGCGGCTGGGGAGGGAGCGCCTCCACATCCAATTCGAGAAGTCGTATGACGGCCCAGGGCACGCTCCAGGAGACTCCAACAAACAGATGCCGTTCACTGACGTCGGGTACGGCCAACAGCTTCACGAACTTCTTCTCTGCTAGCGGCCCGCGAAGGAAGTCACGCAGCCACTCCCCGACGCTAACCAGGTCTAAACCAAGCTCGCCCCCAATGCCTTCCGGCTGCCAATGAACTTGTCCGCGCCGCTCCCGCCGGCGCGTTGTTGGCGGCGACCTCGGTGACACCAAGACTCAATAGCTTCAACGCGCCCTGACCCGCGGTTGCTGGATCAATGGGCGTGAGCATCGAAGGGCGCTCATCGGCGGCCTCCATCTGCGCGAGGACCTCAGCCAGAGGCGCTTGTAGCTGTCTACGATCCACACTGGCCGGCGCCGTCACCCACCACTGCCACTGAAGAGCGTCGATCTGGAGGTCGAGCCCACCTTCGGCGAAGGCTGCCGACTCGGCGGCGCGCTGACCGTCCGTGACGGTCACGATCTCGACGACTCCACGCTGGCCGTGCGCGTACTCGATCCGCAGATCCGGGGTCCGCGGTCGGAGATTGTCGTCCTGAAGCATTACTCGTTCCCCGGTCGCCCGAGCAACGACCCGAGCCGCGCGATACTCGAAGTCGCCGTACGGGCCATCAGCATCGCGACGCGCGACAGCCTCCCCGCGAAGATCAATCGGGTATCCGGGCTGCCAGGCAAGGTCGCTCACGCTCACATAATGATGGTCCAGGTCCCACGTCCTCGAAGCACGGTCTCGTCGCCCAGTAGGACGCGGGTGCACAGCGTCCAGAGTGGGGCGGACGACAACCGTCCTGCCCCTACTCAGCTGTGGATGACGACCATCCGTTGAATTCTTGAAGCTCTTGGCGTTGACGGTCGGCGTTGTTCCGAAGATCCGAGAGGACCTCCGGATCGTACCCACGACTGCGGAGCACCCGTAGGTTGGTGCTCAAGGCTTGCGCCCATAGTTGATACGGCCCAAGAATCTCCAGCTTGCGGTCGACCGAGTCCGACGTCTGCGATTGCTCAAGAACCTGCCGACCCAAAGTAGCCCCCAGCATTCGCTCGCTTTCCAACCAGTCGTCGAGACCGGCCCACTCACCCAGTTCGTCGACCAACGCGATCATCGCAATGCGCAAATCGGTGAGCCGGTCGCCGACAGGCTCTTGAGATGGGTCGAAGCCGATGAATCGCTGAACGGCTCGTTGAATCTGCGACCAATGCGACGTGCCTTCGAAGCGGGCGACCGCTCCGTCAGGTTGGAGGATCTCCGCTGGGATCACCTGACCGAGTAGGTCAAATGATCGGCCGCGAAGGATCTCGGCGGTGGACCTGTCCCTGATGCCCGATAGCCCCTGCGACGCCCAGATCTCGGCGGCCCTTCCAGTACGCGATTGGCACAACTCAAACAGATCAATGACCGTGTGGTTCTTGCGCAGGTAACGCCACTCAATCGCGTCGGTCTGGCTAAGCAGAACCAGGTTGGCAACTGGGCCGCCCGACGGGACCCTCAGGCCGTCATCGCGCGCGTCGGCGAGGTCGTTCCGAGTGAACAACGGTCCGTGTAGTCCCTCCTGGACGTCGATGGCTTCGCCTGACAGAAGGGATCTAGCGCCCATTCGGCGGAGCAGGAGATCGAAACCGACAGCAACTGCCGAACCCGCCCGTCTACTTCGAACTGCTAGCAGTTCCGGGTCCACGGGCTTACGAACTTCCAGCGCTGGTTGGACATCGCCATCGCGGAGCGCTCGCACCAAGCGCGTTACATAGGACTCCGGCTTACTCTGATGCTCTTCGGCGAAGGTCGACAGCCAGAACCAATCTTCGAGGACATCGTCCGAAACGTCGACGTCGTACAACTTGAAGGAGAAGAGCAGCAGGCGCTGGACCTCGTATGGGACCTCACGCATGCCTCGTGTGTTCAATCTTCCCAAGAAGAGTGCCACACGCTCAAGGGCCCCCTCCATCGCTTCCAACTCTTCCGAGAGCCCGCCGTCGCGCGTTGAGAGTGACTTGAGTTGGCCAACGTCGCGGCTGTCAAGCGACAACCCGGCAGCAATTGACATGCAGCGGACCAGGAAGTCTTCGGTCAAACCTTCGAGAGGAGAAGCTTGGAATCTCTCCGTAAAGGCATCAAAAGTCTCCTCAAGGTCAAAGTTCGAATGCCACGTCAACGCACGTACGAAGTCGACGGACGAGAGCGGTGTGCCACTGCTATTCACGCGACGGAAAACCTCGACAACATCCTCCAGGACTGCATTTGAAATTGCGATAATGGGAATTTGGTAATCCTGAAATGTCGAATACAGATCCAGGGCCCGCGGTAGCAGGGACTCCGCGTCAGGTAGCGCAGAAATTTCCGCTTGCACCTCAAGAAATCGGCGACCTGTCAAACAGCGAGTCCATCGGGATCTGCCAGGGCTCGATCGCTGCAAGGCCGTGGTGGTGAAATGACTCGTCGCGGGTATCAAAATGGATCCCGTAGATGGGATCTGCTTCCGCGTTGCGTAGGCAACCGTAAAGGCTCGAAAGCCTTTGAGCCCCGTCGAGTACCACTTCGAAAGTGCCGAGCATGCCGTCGATGGGCGGGAAAGGATCATGCCGGAAGCCCGAGAAGTATTCGTCGGATGCCTCGACCCGCCACGTCAGGATACTGCCGATTGGATAGCCCTTATGAATACTTCCCAAGAGTTCAATGACATCGCGCTCGCTCCACACAAAGTGCCGTTGGAATCTGGGAATCCTTAGCGCAGTTCGTGCGATCTGCCGCAGCACTACGTTCAAGTACTGCGCCCGAGGCTCTGGGTTATCCATGTGCGGCATCCTCAATTGTTTGGAGTCGCTTCTTCAGTTCGACGATCGAGGCTTCAACGAAGTGGCCCGTGTGGCCTATGTAGGAAGCGGAAAAATCCGGCGAGTCAAACAACCATGCAAGCTTCCGTTTCTCCTCAGGATGAATGCTGCCGGTACGTTTCAGCTGGTACAACATGTGGGTCAGTTCGCCTAAGGTGTCCTGCAACTTGGTGAGGATCTTTACCTCCACGGCAACGGTCGTATCGGCGCCGTCGTATCCCGGCACCGTGACCAGGATCGTAACGATGCCGAGCGTGGTATCCAGAATCTTTGGCGTGGTATCGCCGGTATCGCGGGAGTCCGCATTTGTCGGTCGCTTGGGTTATGCGGTCGCTTACGTCGACTACTCCGTCTGCGAACGGCACTACGAACTTTGTTCGGATAAGGTCGTCGGCAACCTCGTGCGCAATATCTGGGGTAATCCATCGTTGCAGTTTTGGCGAGTCCGACTTTGCCGCCTGTTCCTGGATCGTTCGGACGTAGGGCGGTGAACCGAACTGCTTGTTCTCCTCGATGTTGATGCGATAGAGCTTGTCGACAACCGATGCCCAGGATTTGGGCACCATCCGAAACTCTTGCTCGCCGTCCGCCCATGCCTCGACGCCTCGGATGTTCCCCACCACTCGCTCGTCCGCGAGGCTGGTGTGGATGTCGAGGAGCGCCCCGAACAAGTCGGACTCCTGAACGCCTGATTCGACCCCAGTCATGAAGGTGCGGAACGAATTCTCGGCACCTGTGAACTCGTGGCCCGTGGCTTCGCTCAGTTCGTGCAGCATCGATTCCAGGGTGACCGATGGCGGGGGAACTTCCTGCGCCTGGGTCGCGCCAGGTCCTCCGAGATGAGAAGTCACGCGGACAGTCTGCCCGGGATGAGATCTGGAAACAGTGGTTTGCGCGGTCACGTTCGAACTGAGTCTTCGGCGCGTCCCAGTGCTTGAAACGGACATCACGCCCTGGTTGAGGTCCGACTTGCCAACGGGTGGCGCAAAGGCAGTCAGTCTGGGCGCGCCGAGTCTTTCCGCCGCCATCGACGCGCATGGCCCCTCGCCACCACCACCCGAGGCCACGCCAACCTTCCCAATCCTGCCCGCGAAGGTGTCCAAATTCGCGACCTCACCAGACCACACACCTCATGCACTGTCGGCTTGGTGATGCGTCCGTACGAAAGGGGTCGGAGGCTCGCGGCTTGCCCATGCGGAGGGGTGGCACCCCCTAGTTCTGACGGTCATCAGCCCGCCCGTCCATACATGGTCAAGTCCGCTGAGGTGGTGTACGAGGTGATCCTTCGGATGGTCAGGCGGTGATGGCCTGCAGGTCGGGCACCTCCTCGTGGGTGTTGATCTCGGTGGTGGCTCGGCAGCGGGTCAGCAGGTCGAGTCCGAGGTAGCGGCGGCCTTCGGCCCATTCGTCGTGTTGTTCGGCGAGGACGGCGCCGACGAGTCGGATGATCGAGCCTCGGTCGGGGAAGATCCCGACGACGTCGGTGCGGCGGCGGATCTCGCGGTTGAGCCGTTCGTTGGGGTTGTTGGACCAGATCTGTCGCCAGAGCTCTTGAGGGAACCCGGTGAAGGCGAGGATGTCGGCTCTGGCGGTCTCGAGGTGCTCGGCGACGGCGGGAAGCTTGCCGTCCAGGGCGTCGAGGATCCGGTCGAACTGGGCGTGGACCGCGTCGGCGTCGGGCTGGTCGTAGACGCTGTGCAGGAGTGCTTTGACCCAGCCCCAGCTGCTCTTCGGTGTCGCCGACATCAGGTTCGCGGCGTAGTGGGTGCGACACCGTTGCCAGCTGGCACCCGGCAGAGTCGCGGCGATCGCGGCGACCAGGCCCGCGTGCGCGTCGCTGGTGACCAGGCGGACCCCGGCCAGGCCGCGAGCGACCAGGTCGCGGAAGAAGCCGAGCCAGCCGGCTCCGTCTTCGCTGCTGGTGACCTGGATGCCGAGGATCTCGCGGTGTCCGTCGGCGTTGATCCCGGTCGCGACCAACGCGTGCACCGGGACCACCCGGCCGCCTTCGCGGACCTTGAGCACCAGTGCGTCGGCGGCCACGAAGGTGAACGGGCCGGCCTCGGCCAGCGACCTGGTGCGGAAGTCCTCGACGTGCGCGTCGAGCTCGGCCGACATCGCCGAGACCTGGCTCTTCGACAGCCCCGTGATCCCCAGCGACTGGACCAGCTTGTTCATCCGACGCGTCTGACGCCGAGGAGGTAGCAGGTCGCGACCACCGAGGTGAGGGCCTTCTCGGCTCGGGTCCTACGTTCGAGGAGCCACTCGGGGAAGTAGGAGTCGTGGCGCAGCTTGGGGATCGCGAGGTCCAGGGTCCCGGCACGGGTGTCGAAGTCGCGGTGCCGGTAGCCGTTGCGCTGGTTGACCCGCTCCGGTGACACCTGGCCATAGCCGGCACCACACACCGCGTCAGCCTGGGTCGACATCAACGTGTTCAAGAAGCTCTGCATCAACTCACGCAGCAGGTCCGGACTGGCCTGAGCAAGCTGTTCCTCGAGGAGGCGAGCAGGGTCGATACTGGGCGGGACGGTCATCAGGATGACTCCATTCGAGAGTGCTGTGAGAGGTTCACTCGAAGGATCACCAGGTGGCCGTCGCCTATATCGGCAGCGACACGCTCACCCGTGCTCGTACACCACTCTGCTGGACGTCACTCCATACATCCGTACGAAATGTCGCTTCTCGCGGCATGGGCGATAACGAGAGCAGCATCCGACAGGTCCCAGCGGGCGGGTGCCCCAGGTGCGGTGGCGCCGTGCCGAGGCACTCGACCGGACGGCCGGCGAAGTGGTGTTCGCAGAGATGTCGGCGGGCTGCGTATGAGGAGCGCCGTGCGGCGGCCGGGGGAGTGGTGGCGATCGAGTTCGTTCGGCCGGTCATGCCGGTGAAGGAGCACGACCTGTCGGAGTGTGTCTCGCGTGTCGTGGCGTCGCCGACGGCGTGTAGGCGGGTGCTCCAGGCGATGGCGAGGCTCGCTCGCGGCAGTGATCTGCTCAGGGACCCGAAGTGGCGCCCGGCGATCGACGCGTTCGCCGGGTTGGCCGATGCGCTGTATCGGCCTCCCGCGCTCCGGTCGCAGTCTCGCTTCGAGCGCTGACGGGCCTCACCAGATCAACGGAACGTTTCGTACGGACGGATCACCAGGCCGACAGTGCATGAGGTGTGTGGTCTGGTGAGGTGCCTTCGGAGGGCGCGGTTCGGACTGTCACTTCGGCGCAAGGTTGGCCCTTCCGAGAGGCAGCCAAGAGCGACGCGTGCCGGGGCGTGCGTAGGGCCCTTGACACTCAGGGCACCTGATGGTTAGGTCACTTGCGTGAATCAGAAGCCGCTCAACGACCAAGGCAGGTTCAGACTCATGGGTAGTCTCGCAACGCTTCGGATAGCGCTCGCCTTAACGGCCGCACTCGTGACGGGTGCCTTGACCGCGTGCACAGGCAGTTCTGACGAAGTCGTTGTGTACGGCGCCACCAGCGAAGAAGTCATTCAAGAGTGGGTGCAGCAGTTCGAGGAGGACTCGGGCACAACGGTCAACTACTTCAGGGTCCCGTCCAACCAGTTGCATCAACGCTGGAGCCAGGAGACCGAAGCTGGCCAGCACACGGCCGATGTGATTATTTCCAGTTTGCCCAGCGAGATGGCAGCGGCTGCCGACCATGGCTGGCTTGCTGAGATCGCGCCCGATGACGCGGACAAATATGACGAGTCCTACACGGTCCCCAACCGGGCTTACCCGCTCTATCTCGGTCTCGATGTCATTGGATGGAACACGAAGGAAGTAACCGACGCCGAGAGTGAGCAGCTTCGATCGGGCCGTATGGACGAACTCCTCGACAGCAGGTGGGACGAGCGCATTGCGCTCGCGGACATGCGTTCGGGGGGCACCCAGCTCGCGAACTACCAGCAGTTGGTCGACGTAGAGTCAGACGAGTACGGCTGGGAGTACCTCGAGCAACTCGCGAGCCTGGACCCCACCATTTATGACAGCGCAACCGCGCTGGTGGAGCGGATCGTGGCGGGTGAGCGCGCTGTTTCGTTCACGCTGCCGGAGACGATCCTCGCGCCGCAGGTGCTCAAGGGTGCGCCTATCGAGTGGGTATATCGCGACAATCCTTCTGCCGGCATGTTCATGATCGGCGTGTCGGCTAATGCTCCGCACTCCGATAAGGCCGCAGAGTTCACGAACTGGGCTCTCAGCCTCGAGGGGCAAGAGTCGCTCGTCGACGTCAACCAGGGTGTGTCCGCACATGAGGATTGGGTTGATAACCGACCCATCACCAAGGAACCCTGGTACGAGCCCTTCGACGGTGAAGTTTACGTGGACTGGGCTTTCGATGCGGCCCTGCTCGAGCGGGCGCCCGAGTACTACGAGCGTTTCGCCGACACGTTCGGACTGAGCAGTTGACTGAGCTCGGAACGTTCGAGGCGCTCGGATGGTCACCATCACGCGTGGGAAATTGAGGTGGTCGCATGACAACGGGAACTTCGGTCCGTGAACTTGAGCGCACCACTATGTCGCCGCCATCGCGCCGGCGGCGCAGGGTCACCTCTCGTCGCGCCACCGTTGTGTCCTTGGTGCTAGGCCTCTGTTTGGCCGTCCTCGTCGCTGCTCCGATCGTGGCAATGTTCTACGGAGCGACCCAGACAACCCTGTTGCCGTCAGAACGGAGCTTCACGCTCGATGCAGTGAAAACGGTCTATGCGACGGTGCCCTACCTGAAAACCCTGTTCGGCACACTCGGTATGGCAATCGCCGTCGCGTTCCTGTCGTCCATCCTTGGATCGGCGTTCGCTTGGCTGCTGACTCGGACCGACATCCCGTTCAAGCGCCTCATCGAGATGGTGATCATCGCCCCGCTGTTCATCTCACCGTTCATCGGCGCGGTGGCTTGGGTCACCCTTGGCGCCCCCAACTCCGGCATGCTTAACGTTCTTGCGACTGATCTGCTGGGGGTCAGGGGACCCGTCATCGACGTGATGAATATGTGGGGCGTCATCTGGGTCATGACGCTCTACTACACGCCATATGGATATCTGTTTGTATCAGCAGTCCTTCGCAACATGGACCCCTCATTGGAGGAGGCGTCGAGCCTCAATGGCGCCGGCGTGCTCCGGACGCTGCGTAAGGTGACCCTTCCTCTCGCATGGCCAGCCGTCGGCTCTGCGTTCTTCTTCATCGCGGTCCTGGCAACCGGAATCTTCTCGGTTCCGGGTATTTTGGGAGCACAAGCAGACTTCGTCCCTATGGCCGTGCGCCTGTACCGCGCGGTGGACGGGTATCCCGCAGATTTCGCGGTCGCCTCGGCTATCGGGACGATCCTGTTCTGGTTCACCCTGCTCGGGATCTGGCTCTACCGGCGATCTGTCCGGCTGTCACATCGATACGTCACCGTGACTGCCCGCGGCTTCCGGCCACGCCTGATATCGCTGGGTCGCAGCAGGTGGGTGGCCTTCTGGTTTTGCGTGTTCTTCGGCCTCGTCGCTGTGGTACTGCCGTATGCGTCGCTGATATTGGTTCTCTCTCGCCCTATTCGATTACTGACCTATCAGACCTGCGTCTGACGCTGTCAAACTACGGCGAGGTCTTCACTGCGCCGAACGCCATTCAGACTGTTTTCAACACCTTAATCGTGGCGGTGCTTGCGCCGACATTGACGGTGCTGCTGGGTCTGGCTTTAGCTACGCCATCAACCGCATCCGGGTCCCAGGGTCCGGCCTTCTTGACTACCTGGCGACGCTCCCGATCGCCATCCCGGGGATCGTCTTGGGGACGGGAATGCTCTGGATCTACGTTGGAACCCCTTTGTACGGGACATTGGCGATTCTTGTGATCTCATACGTCGCGACCTACATCCCGCAGGGCGTGCGACTTGTGGGGAATGGCCTAATGCAGATCGACCGGAACCTCGAGGAAGCTTCAAGGGTCAACGGCGCCACCGATTTCGGGACCCTTCGTCGGATCACCTGGCCGCTGGCGAAGCCCGCAGTGTCCTCTGCGTGGATCATGATCTTCATCTTCACCGTTCGTGAAATCAACACAGTGATTGTGTTGTACGCGCCTCAATCCAGGGTGCTCTCGATCATGACCTGGGATTTCGTGCAGGACGGGCGGATCGCATCCGCCGCAGTGGTGGGCATATTGCAAACCGTCCTGCTGATTCTGGGGATATGGTCGAGATTCGGCTTCGAAGATCCAGGAAGTTGCGAGTGGCACAACTCTGGCGACATTGTCGGAATCCGTCGACACCCTGTGCCGTCGTGGACTGTTGGAGCGAGCGCTTGACAGCTGAGACCGACGGCGCTCCGTCGTCCAGCTGACCGAGGAAGGCCGCGCAGCGTTGAAGGCGGCCGAGGAGGACGCTGTCACAGCGCGGCAGGACAGGCGCTCGTGCAGAGGATGGGTCTTTCCACCGAGGAGATGTCGGGGTTCCTCGACGCTATCCACCGCCTTGACCAGGCAGTGCGCGATTTCCTGGTCGAGCAGACCCCAACCGAGTGGACCGTGTCGCGCGATGGCTCAAGGGTGGCGCGCGGGTGATGGGTGGGACGCGTCGTCGGCGCACTTGGACCAGCCGGTTGATCGCCTGCGCCTCGCGCCGAACAGCTCGGCCCCCCGGCGAGCGCTGCTCTCGTGTGAGCGGCCGGGCTGGGACGTCTCGACCGCGGTGTGTGGAAGGAATGGCGACGTGATGAGTGCGTTCGCGGCTACCGGCGACCTCGCCGAACAGCTTGCGTCCTGGCGGTGGTCGATCGCAGTCGACGAGATGGAAGACAGGCTGACGGCGCTCCTCGCTGATGCAGCGTTGTGCGCCCTCGCTGCCGAATCCGCCGATTCGCCGACCGCAAGGCGCACCCGGTCCTACGTCGAGGCCATCGCTGCTGATGGGCATGCGACCGACTGGGCCTCAGGGCGACGGCTTGATGTGGCGTCGGCGGCGCTGCTCAACGGCGTCGCGATCAGAGCACTGGATCTGAACGACACCCACATCGCCAACGGGATAGCCCATCCCAGTGATTCGATCGCAGCCTTGGTGGCACTGGGTGAGGCCAACAACAAGCGCTACAGCGAGGTATTGGCAGCCATCGGGGGGGCATACGAAACGATTTGCAGGCTAATGAAGTAGCTCGGCTCGAGGGGCATACGGGTGGGAGGCCGCGACCCTCACCGGTCTGGGCGTGGTCGTCGGCGGGTCGATCCTGCTCGACGTCGATGGCCCCACCTGCGTGGAGGCGTTGCGAATCGCGGCCATGACCTCGCCCGCACTGCGGTGTGCGAGGAAGGGCATGCTGTCCGACTGGAAGGCGATCTCCTCTCCGCGCGCGGCTGTGGAGGGCCTACGAGCACTAAAGATGGCGGTCCACGGCCTGACTGCGCCCGCGAGTGCGTTCGCGGATCCCGACGGTCTCGAGGGGCGGGTTACAGGCCCGTTGGAGTTCCCCACAGGCGGCCCCCCACGGGGTCTGGACGTTCACCTCAAGCTGGAGCCGGCTCAGATCTTCGTCCAGGATGTGCTGCGCGCCACTCGGGTCCTCACCAACGATGCTGGCGTTCGCCCGGACCAAATCCGGGGGATCACGGTCGACACCTTCGAACGGTGCGTTGTCACCGTTGGAGGGCCCGTACCCGTCCGAGACGACGGCCATCCTGATCCCGCGAGTGCCGACCATTCCCTCAGGATCTGCCTGGCCGCCGGCCTAGTTTACGGCCATCTCGGCCCAGCGACTTTCGAGAAGGCAGCTGAGAACCCGGAGGTCCGCAGGCTTGCAGAAGAAGTCACCATTACGGAGGACCGGGCCGCAACGCGCTCTACCCCCGAGAGATGCGCTCGGACATCCGCGTTGCTCTGGTCGACGGGACGACGAGGCATATCAGCACAGCGGACCTCGTCCCCGTGCATGCGCAGGACCTGGTCACCAAGTTCGCACCGCTCATCTCGCTGCCTGACAACTGGCCGTGGAACCTCGCTGATCAGCCTGGCTTCCCGCCTCCAAGCCCACGCACACGCGTTCAACAGGAGGAGAAAAGTGAACCTCGTCGAAAAGGTGCTGGCCCGTGCCAGCGGTCGTGCCTCGGTGGCCCCTGGCGACGTCGTCGCGGCCAGCGTCGACACGAATCTGTTCCACGATCTGTCGATCCGATCGACCAGGAAGGTCTTCGACGCTGAGATCGGTGGCCAGATCACGCGGCCCGAGGACGTCATCGTCGTCTTCGACCACATGTTCTCACCGCCTAGCACAGACAAGGCGGAGATACTCCGGCAGAATCGTCAGTTCTGCCAGGCTCACGGGTTCAACCTCTACGACTGTGGAAACGGGAACCTTCACCATGTCGCGACCCGCCGGGGTCACATCTCCCCCGGTGCCCTGGTCGCCGGTTCTGACAGCCACACCCCTGTCCACGGTGCTCTCGGTGCCGTCGGCGTGTCCCTCGGCAACAACTCGCATGCCGCAAGCGTGTTCCGATACGGCAAGGCCTGGCTGCGCGTGCCGGAGACGGTCATCATCGAGCTCGTCGGGCACCCCCCTGCCGGCACCACACCACGCGACGTGACTTTGTGGCTCGTTGCTCAGATCGGAGAGGGCAAGGCCAACTACCTCGCGCTGCGCTTTGAAGGTGAGTACATCGAAAGCCTGACGTTCTGGGATCGTTGGTTGTTCCCGCTCGTCGCCGTCGATGTGGGGGCGAAGATCGGCTACATCGAGCCGGACCGCGAAACCGAACGAGCTGCATCTTTCTTCGGAGCACCCCTGGACGGGCTGGTGCGCAGCGATCCCGATCCTGCGGGGATCCCCAGGTGGCGCTTCGATATCTCTCAGGAATTGAACCCATGGTTGCCGCACCCCCCAACCTCGGCAACGTCATGCCCGTGCGGCAGCTCGTTGGAACCGAGATCGACTGGGCAGAACTAGGTGGACACGGAGGCGGACGGCTCGAGGATTTCGTGCTTGCCGACTCAATCCTCAGCAGCGGGGATCTTGCCCATCCCCGCGCGGGGTTCAACGCAGTGCCCTCAAGCCGGGATGTGTATGGCGAAGCACTCGAAGCCGGGATCGTCGACCGTTTCCATCAGCAGGGAATCAACTGGTTCCCGGCGAGCGACGGGTCGAACCAGACCGTCAACATGGGGGCCCTGGCGGCTGGCGACCACATGATCTCGACTCAATCCCGAAACTTCCCAGGCCGGAACGGAAGTCGAGACGCAATGATGTTCATCGCGTCTGCCCAAACCGTCGCCGCGAGCGCGGTGCACGGCCGAATCACCGACCCACGGGAGATGCTGCTGATGGATTCCAACGAGCTCAGATTCGAAGCGCGCTGCTGGGTCTTCGGTGACAACGTGCCCACCGATGAGATCGTCCCGAGCGCACTTATCCTCGAACCGTTGGAGGTTCAACTCGCACACGTCCTTGAAGGACTGGACCCGGCATTTCCGCGGGAAGTTCAAGATGGCGACATCATCGTCGCGGGACATCACTTTGGACAGTCGTCGGGCCGTGCGAGTGCGCCGAAGGCGCTGAAAGCGCTCGGCATCGGCTGCATCGTCGCAGAAGATTTCGCGCGAACGTTCTTACGCAACAGCTTCGATATCGGGCTCCCGATCGCAGAATGCCGCGGGGTCACGGGCTTCGCCTCGACCGGCGACCGATTGTCGGTGGACATACCGACCGGCACCGTCGTCAACCGCACAACTGGATCGACATTGCAGACCAACCCCCCTGACGAGTTCCTGCTGCAGATGTTGAGGTGCGGCGGACTCATCCCATTCATGGAACAAGGCCCCGCGCTTTGGGAGGCCGGTGGCTGAACCACTCGCCGATTGTTCTCGGAATCTACATGAATGCATGAGCCAGCAATTGACGGCCGATCAGCTCCACGCGCGAGCCCTGATCGGCGTGGAGGAACGATGACACCAACGAACGGCTTCAGACTTACGGTGTGCGGAGACATCAACATCCAGGACCGCGCACAGCCCGAAAGCGCTTTCGACCTTGTGAAGGAGCATCTGCTCGCTGATGGCACGATGCTTCTCGGGAACATGGAGATGTGCCTCTCGGGCGCTGATGA
Organism: uncultured Actinomycetota bacterium; assembly: GCA_963788445.1. Lineage (GTDB taxonomy): Bacteria > Actinomycetota > Actinomycetes > Propionibacteriales > Nocardioidaceae > Nocardioides. The sequence continues at coordinate 258,677 of CAWBGN010000010.1, read as the reverse complement.
CGTCCTCACGGTCAAGCAGCCCCGTGACGGGGAAACCCCCGTGGAAGCAGTCTGACCCTGACGTCGTGAAGGCGTTGGTCGACGTCGGCTTCTCGGCAGTGACGACCGCCAACAACGTGACTTTTGGCGCTGGGAGCATCGAGAGATCACTGGCCGTCCTTGATGCGAACGGTATCGCTCACACCGGTAGTGGGATGAACGCCGACGCTGCGCGGGTGCCAGTTGTCGTGACGGCGTCGGACGGGACGCGGGTGGGGTTGCTCGGGTACTCGTGCCCGACGTACACGCGCGGACACGTCGCGACCGACACCGAACCCGGCGTGGCGTCAATACGGTGTCGAACTGCCTACGAGCCGAGTCATCGGGCGCCCGAGATGCCGGGAGTCGACCCGATCGTTCGGTCGTGGCCCGACTCAGGCGAGCTTTCGAGGGCAGTGGAGGACATCGAGAAGTTGCGCCCTGCAGTGGACGTGCTCATCGCGTATGTCCACATGGGGGTCTCGCTGAGGTCGGCCGTCGCCGAGTATCAGCCGCTCGTCGGGCGTGCACTGGCTGATGCGGGCGGATCTCGTGTTCGGAGCGTCCGCACACGTGCCGCAAGCTGTCGAGGTGTACAACGGGACGCCCATCTTCTACGGCCTGGGCAACTTTGCCTTCGACTGGTGGTTCCTCGAGGACTATCGTGACGGCCTCCTCGTCGAGTGCGATGTCATCGACGGACGAGTCTCGAAGGTCGGCTTCAGGCCCGTGTCGCGTACGCGGGACCCATCAAATCGCGTCGAGCTGCTGCTCGCTGACGATCCCCGCGCGACTGAGATCGTCACGGAAGTCGCTGAGTTGTCCAGCGAGTTCGGGACGACCTTCATGCCCGCAGGGGACTCGATTGTCGTATACGACGTAGCTGATCAGTTGAGGTAGGAAAGCGCGGTTACTCGCGCGCGCCGGATCGCTCCATGTCGCCATCTCGGCGACCTGATGTCGTCAACAAAGGCCGAAGCTCGGAGGACGTTTCATGGCAGTACTGGAGATCAATGACCTTGTCGTCAAATACGGGAACACGGTTGCAGTCGATGGCGTCTCCCTCACGGTCGAAGAGGGTGATTTCGTCACCCTTCTCGGTCCGAGCGGGTGCGGAAAGACCACGACATTGCGGTGCATCGCCGGTCTCGAGACCGCGTCAGGCGGAACGATCTCGATCGACGGCCGGGTGGTGAGCTCCGCGGATGAGCATGTGCGACCGGAGCGGCGAGACATCAACATGGTGTTCCAGTCCTATCGCGGTGTGGCCACACATGACAGTCGCAGACAACGTTGCTTATGGGCTGCGAGTGCGCAAGCGGCCGAAGCCGGAGATTTCCGAACGTGTGGAGGAAGCGCTTTCGACGGTCGGCCTGCAGGACTACGGTGCTCGCTATGGAACGGAGCTGAGCGGGGGTCAGCAGCAGAGAGTGGCGCTAGCACGCGCCATCGTCACCGAGCCACGCATCCTTTTATTCGACGAACCGCTCAGCAACCTCGACGCAGGTCTGCGCGAGCGGATGCGTTACGAGATCGTCGAGTTGCAAAAACGGATCGGCAAGTCGGCGATCTACGTGACCCACGATCAATCCGAAGCGATGGTCATGTCAGATTCGGTGGTGTTGATGCGCGAGGGAAGGATCGAGCAACACGACGCTCCTCAGACCTTGTACCGGCACCCGCGGTCCGTGTTTGCGGGGGAGTTCGTCGGTGCAGCCAACGTCATGACCGGAGTTGTAAATTGCGTTTCAGAGCGGACAGTCACGGTGGCCGTTAGCCCCGATTTGCGCATCACGGCGCAACTGGCGCATCACCAGCCAACTCCGGATGAAGGCAGTCGGCTTACGGTCCTGGTGCGACCGGAGGACCTTCGCGTAGGCGACGAGCCAACCGCTCGGCACAACGTGTGGTCCGGCACTGTCAACCGGTCGTCGTTCGTGGGGAGCAAGCGCGAAGTCGAGGTCCAGGTCGGTGGCATGACGCTTCGCGGAGAGGCGCCCACGACCTCGACGATCAGGGAGTCCGAACGTGCACAGGTCAGTGTCCGGCCGGACCTAGTCATCCTCCTAGAGGTCTAATGGTCCCTTGTGTCGGACGACGGGTGCCCGCCCCCGCGAGCGGGGAGCTCCTCCAGTACGACCCAGAGGATCGGAACCGCGAGCCGGAGGCTGGCGAGATCGCGGCGAAGACCGTCCGGGAGCGACTCGAGAACGGGGGCGAACGACATACGGTAACCGTGCTTCCTACAGCTCTTGAGCTCCGGGATACGACGTCGAGACACACGACGCCTGAGCGCGCCTGAGTGGAAGCCGCCAGCCATGCTTTTGGCCAGGCCGCGTGCGCGTTCCTGCCGATCTCAACCACCTCGATGGTTCCCGGACGCTGGACAGGCGGGTGCTTGGCACGCACGTGCGGTCGGTTGGGCGACAAGATCTACCGAAGCCCTGTAAAGCAAGTACCCGAGCCACTACGTCAAAGCGGGCGCGGGCTCTTACACGGCGGATGTCCGATGCTCGTTCCTTCACCCTGCCTATCGGTAGGAGACCGTTCCATGCGCATCCCGTGACGCTGCGCAGGTGGGTGGGAGCTGGGCGGCTGCCCACCTACCGCGTGGGTTCGAGGCTGCTGAAGGTCGACCGGGATGAACTAGAGGGCATCGTCCGCCCGATCCCGGTGACGTCGATCCGGCCGACGTGAGAACCCTTTGCCCACGTAGTGCCCAAGAAGACCAGATAGAGTGAGCCCTGATCAGCGTTTCCGCAGGTCAGGGCCCATTTATGCTGGAGGGCGATACTGGGTTGAAGCCACCGAGCATCCGCGGCTCGATCACGGTGTCGGACGGCAACGCCTTCATTCGGCTGACCGCGTTCGCGGCCTCTGCTGTGGCGCCGGCGCCATTGCCGAGTCTTCCCCCGACGTTGCGGAGCTCGCGCTGGATCCGCGAGTACGTCGCGGTGCGGGTTCGCCATTGCTCGGCCAGCTCTGGATCGACCCGCTCTGCGTACGGAACGAGTTGCGAGGTGAGCAGGCGCTGAGAGTCGACGATCAGGCGCAGGTTCATGGCGTTCGGGAACGACTTGAGTCGGACCAGGAGGTTGTGCTCGGTCTGGAGCACGCCGAGGACTCCCGGCTTGGCCGGTCCACGGATCGGCTTGGTCCGCGGGCGCCAGCCGGTCTGGTCGACGCTGTAGTCGGGCTGCCCGAGGCTGACGTCGAGCGCCGTAGCGAGTGCCGCCCACCCGAGTCGATCGCAGCCAGCGAGCGACTCCCAGTCGGGTGTGTTCCGGTAGCGACGATCGAGCACCACCAGTGCTTGGCTGATCGCCGCGACGTCGCCCGCGATGGTTCGGGCCTGGGCTGCCCTGAGGTGAACGGCCAGGTCGGGCGCAGTGTCGTGCTCGGCGAGTGCCGCGGCCCGTGCCGCCAAGCGCCAGTGCTCGACAAGGTCGTTCAAGCTCGGCGTGGCGATCTCCGTGCTGGACCCGCCGGCGTCGCTGCTTGAATCGCGAGCGAGTTCCAAGGCGCGGGCTCCATACTCAAGGCGGTCTCAATCCGGCCGGGTGCCGAAGGGTGCTTGGTCCCCGACCGGCCGGCATCGCGGGCCGCGTCGACGAGGAAGCGGTAGTCGATCTCAAGGTCATCTTTGTAGGTGTCGAACAGGGGTGGTCCGTGAGCCGCGGCTGAGTCCGCCCGGGGTGACCGGTTGACCAGCCAGCGGTAGTGAGGCTGGCGGAGATTTGCGCACCTGGCGCGTCACCACGAGGATCGCTTGGACGGCGAGCGGGCATTTCGTTCTCCGGCAGGTGAGCGTGCGACCACTGAGGCGCTTATACGCGGACGCGCCCGGCCAACGTTTTGGCCATTCACTGGAACTGGATCCGGGCCTCGTCGTTCATGTCGATCACGATTACCGGTCCCTCGAAGGTCCAGTCCCGCGGCACCATGAAAAGGCGATCGCCTGACTGGGCGAGGAGGACCAGGCCGTGATAGCGGTACGGGAAGTCACAGGTGGGCCGTTCCGCCGTCGGCGCGTCACACAAGTGCTCGACCCATGCGATCGGCTCGCTGGGAGGACGCGGGTACCTCTCGACCTCTCCGAGGTGCAGGGGCTCGGCGACGTCGAGCAAGATCTGCGGACGCGACCCGAGGTCGTCGGCAACGACTACCGCTCGCCCGCGCCCGTACGCCGCGGCGAAGCTGTTGGCCACCCAGAAGAGGCAGACGATCCAGACGCCGACCAGCAGGACGAGCTCCCATTTCCGGCTGCTGGCGGCCGCAGGCTCGCCCTGTGGCGGGGCCGCCGGGCTGAGACCCAGCACGATCAGAGCCATCCCGAGAGCGAGTGACGTCGGCGTCACTGCGATGAACTCAGTCCGTGCGACCGACGGCTCGAGGATGCCGTACAAGCCGCGGGCTGCCAGGGCCACTCCGAGGCACGTCAGCTCGGCGAAGAGCCATGGCCTTTGTCTGAAGGCGTCCCCGATGCTGGGGCCCAGCGCACGGTAGCCGAGGTAGCCCGCTAGAGCGATGAGCAAGAGCGCCAATGCCGGGACGTAGACGACGGCGGCGCTGCGCAGGATGACGGCGGTCGTCGACAGCCCGAGGCTGTCGATGTCGAGGCCGAAGTAGTCGTAGAACGCTGCCTGCGAGACGTAGCCGAAGTAGAAGGCCAGCGCCGCCGCGAGCGTCGTGGGCGCGAGGACCTGCGCGAGCTGGATCCACCGCTGCCACGGGACCGCGTCGCTGTCGTCGCTGTGCTGAGCCCGAGCGGGACGCTCGGCCGCCTCCTCACCGTCCATGCCTGACCGCCGATCAAGGTATCGGCTGGCAGTCCCAGTCGAAATTGAGCGCCGCGTCCGGGCCCTCAGATGGAGGCGAACTGGCGAGGCATGCTTGCAGCCGGACCGACTGCGACCAGGTGGCGCGCACGGGATCAGACGGCGTCGGGTTGGCGTCTGCGGGAAGGGCCGCGCAAGCAGTGCCGGCACGCGACGTGCACAGGGTCAAGTACTCGAACACGATCGCGCGGTTGGGGTAGTCCTCCTTCTTTACCCCTTGAGGCAGCTCGACCACCACATAGCAACGGCGATCACTACCGGCGCGGAACATGAACCCGACACACGTCGGTCGACCGGGCGCTGGTTCGCTGGCGTTGGTGCACGGGCCAGTGGCCCCGACCTCGAACGGGGGTGACATCGTGACCGAGACGATCCGGAGGTCCGAGTCCGTACTCAACGGATAGTGCGGTGCGCACCATCGACCGGGACGGTAGACGACGCCCCACCCCGAGTTGTAGTCAGACTCCAAAGTCGGGCCTGAGATCTCGAACGAGCGCGGCCCTGGGTTGCTCGAAGGACTCGGGGACGGGGGCGAGCTCGAGCTGGGGGAGAAGCTCGGCGCGGGTCCGGTTGGGCCGGGTGTGCCGGACGTCGAGGGGGGGCCAGCCGGAGGACTGATGGAGCCGTACGGCGACGTGGGCTCACCTTGGGGGCTTATCGTGCCGCCGGTGGGTCCCCGGCTGAAGGTGCCTCCGCCGGTCGTCGGCTGGGGTGCGGGCGCAGCCGTTGGGCCCGGTGTGGGTGAGTCGGCCCCGGATGCGTCGTGGTCGCTGCAAGCGGTGACCGCCAGGACCAGCATGACGATCACCCCGGCAACCGGCAGGGCGTGTCGACGCTCTTGTGCTGGTCGATCCGACCAGTCTCGGGTCTCGGCGCGGGTGGGTGGGCGTGGCCACGGTAGGGGTCGCATCCGGTCTCCTTCGAGGTCGCGGCTCCGGATGAGTGTTAAGAGTGGAAACTCAACTGCTGAATACACATGAGCCGCGTCACCTCGCTGGAGGCAACCGGCCCTTCGATGGACCTAGGCGGCGATGCACGACGTGCCTTCTCGCTTCTCGTCCCAAGACGTCGTACGCACTCGACGCCGGCGCACCGTGCCACAGGCCCATGCTTCGACAACGAATCCACCGTGTCGGCCCAAGCAGAGATGTGTCAAGTTGTGGCAACCGGCCAGATACTAGGCCCGGTTCGTGCCGTCGTTGTCGTGATTCGCGGACTGGCCGGTGGCGCCGATCCAGATTGGGTTGCACGTAAGTGCGTTGCAACGGCTCATTTCTCGGCCCTGGCTCGTGGCCGCGGGTTCCTACTGCTCCCGAAAAGGGAAGATCGGGTGTGCCCTGGAGCGTGCCGATCGCTTCAATAGACAATTGGACGACTCGCTTGTCGACCTCGTACACACCGACCAAGACGTGTGGCGGCTCCCAATACCAGAGTCCGCCGGACAACTGTGAATGTGTCGCCCGGGTCCGTCACTCTCGCGGGTCCGAACGAAGGTACCGAAACCGTGCTCTGGACCAGACCAGCTGTCGCATTGCTGGATACGTTCGTCCCGGTCCATGACTGGCAGTTGACCAGTTCTCCGTAGTTGCCAGAAGGACCATTGCGGTCCTCGGTCGAAATCCGGTAAGGCTGAGTTCCATCAGTATGTCCGCATCCGGGTGCGGACGGAGGACTCGCTCCCGGAGGTACGGGAGGGTGTGAGCCATGCGTGTGCTCATCATCGCCGGCGTCCGCCTCTACTGTGAGGGTCTGGCGGAGGTCCTTGGGAGACGGCCACGCATCGACGTCGTTGACTTGGCCACCGACGCGGTCCTGGGTCTGCAGCGGGAACGCGACCTCCGGCCCGACGTGGTTCTGGTCGACACGTCCATGCCGGACGCCATCACCGTGGTCCAAGCCATCGTGGCGACGGCGGGGGCGACCAAGGTCATCGCGCTAGGAATCTCGGAGGACGACCTGGACGTCCTCGCGTTCGCGGAAGCTGGCGTCGGCGGGTACGTGACCCGCGAGGCCACCATCGACCACCTCGCTGCCGTCATCGAGAGCGTGGCTCGTGGGGAGGTCCCGTGCCCGCCCATGCTCGCGGCGCGATTGCTCGCTCACATCAGCGTGCTGGCAGCGCGTGCACCAATGATGCACGCTGAGGCGCGCCTGACGAGACGGGAGCTCGAGGTCGTCGATCTCATCGACTGTGGCCTGACCAACAAGGAAATTGCTCGCCGGCTGTGCATCACGGTTCCGACCGTCAAGAACCACGTCCATCGCATCCTTGACAAGCTGCAGCTCGACCGGCGGGCCGAGGCGGCGGCTTGGGTGCGGGCCAACGAGAGCCAAAGCCTCCTGCTGCTACGCACCACCCATCGATCTCAGATCTAGGCCGCGCCAGCGTTGCACGCTCGTTCAGCCATTCCCTGGCATGAGCCGATGTTGGATCCCTCGGTCCATTTCCCTGCCCGTTGCGAGCCCGCCACAATCCAACCGGGCCGATGCGCCGTGGGAACAGGTCAGGTGTGGAAGAGACGCGAGTAGTACTCAAGCTGCCAAGGATGCTCACGGACATCATCCGCGACTTCCTGGACGCGAAGACGAATGTCGAGATCGTTGCCATGCTCGACGCGGCCGAGCCTCTCGACGCGGCACTGCTGCGGCATGCCCCGGACTTGGTGATTGTCTCCGAGGCTGAGTTCCGCGTCCCGCCGGCCTGGCTCGACGTTCTCGAGGCTCATCCCGGCCTCAGGCTGTTGGCGATCTCATCCGACGGGCATCGCGGCGCCCTGTGTGAGGTGCTCGGGAACGTGCGGCCGCAGGAGCTCGTCAGCGTGGTTACGTCGGGAAGGCGAGACCCTCAACCGGGCGGTCCGATGCGCCCACCCGGTTGATCTCCGGGCTCGCAGATCTACGTCCGTGGGCCACTCGGATCCAGAGCTCCTGAATCCGCGTCGACGCCCCTTTTGAACCCTCCGGCTCATTGCGGATCATCGGCCCTGGCTAAAGGGTCAACATGTGGGGAAGCGTCAGGCAAACTCGGCGAGTTCAACCGCGGTCCACCTCCAGCCGCCCGCAAAACAGGCGGGGGTGTGGCGGACGTGACCGACCCTCCGCTCGTCAGCTGCGTGATGCCGACGCGCGACCGGCGCGCGGTTCGCGCGGCAGGCGATCTGGTACTTCCTGCGCCAGGACTACGCGCCGCAGGAGCTGATCGTCCTCGACGACGGTGACGACGCGTCGAGGACCTCGCGCGCGGCGACGAGCGGATCCGCTACGTCGCGCTGCCCGAGCCGGACCATCGGTGGGCGGCCAAGCGCAACCTCGGCTGCGAGCTCGCGCGCGGCGAGCTGGTCGCGCACTGGGACGACGACGACTGGATCGGCCCGCGCCGTCTCTCGACGCAGGTCTCCGCGCTGCTCGGCAGCGGGCGCCGACGTCTGCGCCGCGCGCGAGCTGCTGCACTACCGGCTCGACGCCGGCGACGCCTGGCTGCTGCGCGCCGCGCTGGCCCGCGGCCCCGGACCTGCCGGCCGGGACGCTGCTCTACCGGCGATCGGTCGCCGGCGGCCGCGACGTTCGCGAGCGCCGACACCGGCGAGCAGCGGCCGTTCCTGCGCGCGCTCGCGCCGGAGCGCGTCTGCGTCGCCGTCGACCGCGCCGTGGTACGTCGCCGTCGTCCACGGCGCGCAACCTCGCCGGCCGCAGCCTCGACGACGGCCGCTGGGCGCGGCGGCCGTTCGACGAGGTCGGCGACCGGCTCGGGCACGACCGCGCCTTCTACGCCGGCCTGCGCAACGGGACGCCACGCGGCGCCGCGCCGCGCGGCGGCGCCGGCGGCCGCCGACGTCACGCTCGCGGCGTTCTTCCGGCCTGGGACGGCTACGGCCTCATGGCCGAGTACCTCGCGCTCGGCATGCAGCGCGCGGGCGCCGTCGGTCGGCCTCGTGCCGCTCGGCGTCGACCACGAGGGCATGAGCGACGAGCTCCGGGCGCTGCTCGCCGGGTCGCGCCCGGCGCCGGGGGCCCGGCGCTGTGGCTCGCGCCGCCCGAGAGCGCGCGCGCAGACGCTCGGCGCCAGCGCCGACCTCTTCATCAACACGATGTGGGAGAGCGACCGCCTCCCGCCGGGCTGGGCGGAGCGCGCTCAACGAGGCCCGCGCCGTCATCGTGCCGACCCGCTTCGTCGCCGACGTGTTCCGGCGCTGCGGGCGTGAGCGCGCCGATCGAGGTGGTCCCGGAGGGCGTCGATCCCGGACCTCTACCCGTACGTCGAGCGTCCCGAGCGCGAGGGGATCACGACGCTCGCTCGTCGGCCTGCTCGTGCGCGCGCAAGCACATCGCCGAGGCGGTCGCGGCGTGGCAGCGCGCGTTCGCCGGCGACCCGCAGCGCGCGGCTGATCCTCAAGGGCAAGCTCGGTCGTGCCGTTCCCGACCGACGACCCGCGCATCGAGGTCGTCGAGCGAGACCGAGCCGCACGCGCGGGCATCGCGCACTGGTACGCAGCGCGCCGACGTCCTGCTCGCGCTCGGCAACGAGGGCTTCGGGCTCCCGCTCGTCGAGGGCATGGCGACCGGGCTGCCGGTCGATCGCGCTCAGCTCCGAGGGACAGGGCGACGTCTGCGCGGACGCCGGCCCGCTGGTGCTCGACGTGCCGCCCGCAGCGCTGGGAGCGCTGCGACGACACGCACTTCGGGCCGGCCGGCGTGCGCGGCGTCCCGGGCGTCGACGCGGTGGCCGAGCGGCTGCGCTGGGTGGCGCACGCACCGCGACGAGGCGCGCGACGCTGGGGCGCGAGGCGTCGGCGTGGGCGCACCGCGAGCGCAACGTGTGGGACAATGGGCGCCGGCGGTGCTCGACGTGATGGAGCGCCGCCTGGCGGCCGGCCGCTGCGCCGGACTGCGGACCGCTGTGGCCGACCGACGCGGCGTCGCTGCGGCCGCTACGTCGCCGCGCTCGTCGCGGGGCTCGACCACGTGCGCGTGGTCACGCGCCGCCGCCCGAGATCGCGGGCCTGCGGCTGCTGCACGTCCAGCACGCGGGCGACCCGGACGCCGGCGCCGGCGCCGCGGCGCGCGATCGTCGAGGCCGCGCTCGGCGCGCGTGCCGGTCGTCGTCACCGAGCACTGCCGTGCTCGCGCGCATCGGCGCCTGGGAGCGCGACGCGACCGTGCTGGTCGCGACCACGAACGCCGACGCGCGAGGCGCTGCGCCGCCGCTGGCCGGCCAAGTGGGTCGAGTGGATCCCGTACGGCTGCCCGCCCGGCGCTGCACGACCCCGACGCGCGCGGCCGCGACGCGATCGCGATCGTCGGCGAGGCGCCCGGCGCCGAGCGCGCCGCCGCGCCGAGCGCGGCGGCCGCGTGGTGCTGCTCGCGCCGGGCGAGCGCGCGCAGCCCGAGCTCGCGCGGCTGCTCGCGCGAGCACTGCGACGTCGTCGTGTTCGCCGACGCCGCGCGCGCTGCCGCCTCGACCTCGGCGCCGCGCTCGCCTCCGGCGTCCCGGTGGTCGCTGCCGCCGATCCGCGGCTGGCCGACCTCGACGGGCGCGATCCTGCCAGTCGGCCGACGTCGGCGACGGACGCCGTGCGGCCTGCTCGACGACGTCGAGCTCCGGCGCGAGCTCGGCGCCGCCGCCCGCGAGTACTGCCACGACCACAGCTGGGACCGCGTCGCGCAGCGCCACGTCGCGCTCTGGACTGCGCTGGAAGCCACGTAGAGGAGGACGAATGCCAAGCGCCTACACCTACCCGGGCGTCTACGTCGAGGAGGTCCCGAGCGGCGTCCGCACGATCGCCGGTGTCAGCACCTCGGACACCGCGTTCGTCGACTTCTTCGCGCGCGGGCCGATGAACGAGGCCGTCCGGGTCACCGGCATGGAGGACTTCGACGCGCCGCTTCGGCGGCCTGCACCGCGACAGCGAGGCGAGCTACGCGCTCAACCAGTACTTCCTGAACGGCGGCCAGATCGCCTGGGTCGTGCGCGTCGCCGGCGGCGACGCCGTCACCGCGCAGTACCGCTTCGCTGCCGGCGGCTCGCCGGCGGGCGGCGAGCTGACGGTCGAGGCGGCGAGCCCCGGGCTGTGGGCCAAGGACCGCGTGCAGGTCGCGGTCGACCACCAGACGCGCGCCGGACGGACCGAGCCTGTTCAACCTCGTCGTGCGCGAGGTCGACGCCGGCCGGCCGCCGCGTCGTCGGCGTCCGAGGTGCACCGCAACGTCAGCATGGACCCGACGCAGCGACCGCTACGTGAAGGACGTCGTCGCCGCCGACTCCGAGCTGATCCGGATCGTCGAGCGTCGGCGCCGGCGGCCCGCCCGCGCCGACGGGTCGCGGACGTCACGGCGCCCGACGGTGATCGCCGACGCCGAGTCCAGCGCCTTCCCGCCGCTCGGCGACGTGCAGAACGACGACGGCACGATCGACGCCGGTCGACGACGGGACGGCTCCCGACGCCGACGCCCTGATCGCCGGGCTCGACGCGCTCGAAGGCGATCGCGCCGAACGTCTTCAACATCCTCTGCCTGCCGGCCGCGTCGAAGCTCGGCGCAGGACGCGATGGACCGCGTCGTCGACGCGGCGACGAAGTTCTGCCGCGACGAGCGCGCCTTCCTGATCGTCGATCCGCACCACGGACACCGACACGCTCGACGAGCTCGACGACGTGGCTCACGAGCGCACGGCGACGCGCTCCGGCACCGCAACGCGGCGCTCTACTTCCCGCGCGTCGAGATCCCCGATCCGCTGAACGAGGGCCGGCCGCGCGACGGTCGGGCCGAGCGGCACGATGGCCGGCGTCTACGCGCGCACGGACGCCAACCGCGGCGTCTGGAAGGCGCCGGCCGGGCGCCGACGACGGGCGCCTGGTCGGGCGTGACGCTGCCCGTCGCAGCTCACCGACCTCGCAGAACGGCCAGTTCAACCCGCTCGGGATCAACGTGCTGCGCACGTTCCCGATCTTCGGCAACGTCGTCTGGGGCGCGCGGACGCTCGACGGCGCCGACCAGCAGGCGAGCGAGTGGAAGTACATCCCGGTCCGCCGCACCGCGCTCTTCATCGAGGAGAGCCTCAGCCAGGGGCTCAAGTGGGTGGTGTTCGAGCCCAACGACGAGCCGCTGTGGGCGCAGATCCGCCTCAACGTCGGCGCGTTCATGCACGACCTCTTCCGCCAGGGCGCGTTCCAGGGCACGACGCCGCGCGAGGCCTACTTCGTCAAGTGCGACGCCGAGACGACGACGCAGAGCGACATCGACCGCGGGATCGTGAACATCCTCGTCGGGTTCGCGCCGCTCAAGCCGGCCGAGTTCGTCGTCATCCGGATCCAGCAGATGGCCGGCCAGATCGAGACCTAGAGGAGCGACCGGATGCCCGAGTTCGCAGTCAACACGCATCGCTTCGACCCGTACAAGAACTTCAAGTTCCGGGTCAAGTGGGACGGCCGGTACGTCGCCGGGCGTGAGCAAGATGACCGCGCTGAAGCGGACCACCGAGGTGGTCGCGCCACCGCCACGGCGGCGACCCGAGCAGCAGCCGCAAGTCGCCCGGCCGGACCGAGTACGAGGCGATCACGCTCGAGCGCGGCGTCACGCACGACACCGAGTTCGAGCGCTGGGCGGCCAAGGGTCTGGAACCTCGGCGCCGGGCTCGGCGCCGAGAGCTCGCTCAAGGACTTCCGCAAGGACATCCAGATCGAGGTCTACAACGAGGCCGGCCAGAAGGTGCTCGCCTACAACGTCTTCCGCTGCTGGGTCTCGGAGTACCAGGCGCTGCCCGACCTGGACGCGAACGCCAACGCGATCGCGATCCAGACGCTCAAGCTCGAGAACGAGGGCTGGGAGCGCGACGAGGCGGTCACCGAGCCGGCCGAGCCGGAGAACGCTGCCGGCATGACCGCGGCGGCGACATCGCCTGTCCGACGCCGACCTGCTCGAGCGCGTGGGAGGCGGGCCGGGCGCGCGCCGCCGGTGGAGCGCGCCGTGGCGGTCGCCGCGCGCGCGGCGCCGCGGACGCGCGCGTCGACGGAGTGGACGGTCGGGCGCCGCGACGCGCTGCTGCTCGACGTCCACGCCGCCGCGTTCGGCGGCGCGATCGAGCTCGTGACCGACTGCCCGGCGTGCGGCGAGGCGCTCGAGCTGTCGCTCGCGCCGTCGACGACGTGCGCAGCCCGTGCGGCGACGCGGCGCCGAGCACGAGCTCGTCGACCCGGCGAGCGGCGTGCGGCTCGCCTTCCGGCTGCCGTCGAGCGCCGACCTGCTCGCGGTCGCCGCGCGTCGACGACGTCGCGGCGGCGCGGCGGGCGCTCGCCGAGCGCTGCGTCTGCGTGCGAGCCGCGACGCCGTGCCGGCGCGAGCTGCCGGAGAGCGCCGTCGCGGCGCTCGCCGCGCGCGTCGCCGAGCTCGACCCGCAGGCCGACGTCGAGCTCGCGCTGGCGTGCGCCGAGTGCGGGCACGCGTGGACGGCGCCGTTCGACGTCGCCGACCACGTGTGGCGCGCGGCTCGACGCCCGCGCGCGCTCGCTGGTCGCCGAGGTCGCCGCGCTCGCCGCCGCGTTCGGCTGGACCGAGGGCGAGATCCTCGGCCTGCCCGCCGACCGCCGCCGCCTGTACCTCGACCTGGTCGGCGCATGATGCGACTTCTTCGCCGGCCTGATCGAGAGCGCGCGGCGGCGCGCCGCGCGCCGGTCGCGTGCCGTGCTGAGCCGGTGCTCGAGATCGAGGAGGAGGTCGAGGCGCCGCCGCCGGTCGACCACGCATGCCGCGGCGCCGCCCGCCGACGTCCGCGCCGCCGGCTCCGCGCCGCCCGTCGCCGACGTCGAGCCGCGCCGCGCGCCGCCCCGAGCGCGCAGCGCGCCGCCCGGCCGAGCCGTCGAGCCGCCGAGGCGTCGACCCGCGGACGCGCCGTCCGCGGCCGCGCCGCGAGCCGCCCGTCGACGCCCGCGTCCGCCCGCGCCGCGCCCGCGCCGTCCCGGTCGCGCCGTCGCAGCCCCGCGGCCGCGGCCCGCGACGGCCGTGCGGCACCGCCGCAGGCGCCGCGCGCGCCGCCCGCCGCGGCCGTCGCCGCGGCTCGCCGTACGCCGCGCCGTCTCGGTGACCGCGCCGCGACCCGCCCGCGCCGCGCCCGGACCGGCCGCATGCCGAGCGCGAGCGGTCGCCCGCGCGGCGCCGGCGCCCCGGCCGGCGAGGCCCGCGGCCGGCCCGCGCCGCCGCCGCGCGTCGCCTCGCGGCGCCGCCGCCGCCGCGCCGAGGAGGTCGTCCGCATCTCGATCGGGCGGATCGAGGTGCGCGCGGCCGCCGCCCGCCGCCGGCGCCGCGTGCGCGCGCCGGTCCCGCTCGGCGCGGCCGCGGCTGTCGCTCGACGACTACCTCGCCGCGCGCGACCGGGGCGCGGCGATGAGCAACCCGCTCGCGATCACGGCCGTCACCGCCGCGTTCGCGCAGCTGCTGACCCGCGCGCTCGCCGAGACCGGCCTGTCCGGCACGGGCGTCCGGCTCGAGGCGCCCGATCCGCTCCAGGACGACGAGCGGGCCCGCTCCTCAACCTGTTCCTCTTCGACGTCAACCCGCACCCGGCGTTCCGGGTCCGACGACCCGCGCACGCGTCGGCGCTTGCGCGCCTGCACTACCTCGCTCACGTCGTACGGCAAGGGAACGAAGGGCAGCGGCGGGAACCAGCTCGAGGCGCAGCACGTCCTCGCCCACGCGATGAGCTACGTGCACGACAACGCGATGCTCACGCGCGCGCACGTGCGCGACGCCATGCAGGCGTACTCCGCCGGCAGCCGATCCGCGCTACGGCCGCGCTGGCGACGTCCGACCTCGACGCGCGAGGTCGAGCTGGTGAAGCTGACCCCGCTGCCGCAGACGCCCGACGACATCTCGAAGCTCTGGTCGGCGCTGAACCAGTCGTACCGGCTGTCGGTCGCCTACGAGGCGTCGGTCGTCCTGATCGAGCGTCGCCGCACCGCGCGATGCGGCGCCGCCGGTGCGCTCGGCGGGCGTCTACGCGCTGCACGCTCGTCGCGGCCGGTGATCGAGGCGGTCGCGCCGCCGTCGGTGACCGTCGACGACCAGCTCGTTGCTCACCGGCCGCAACCTGCGCGCGCCGGACGCGCGCGTGCGCTTCGCGTCCGGCGACGCGGACCCGGCGACGACGCAGATCGCGCGCGGGCGAGATCGTCGTCGAGGCAGCTGCCCGGCGGGCTGCGGGCCGGGCCGAACGCCGTGTACGTCGTCCACGACGTGCGCATGGGGCAGCCGCCGGCGCCCGGGCCAGCAGCCGCCGCTGCACCGCGGCTTCGAGTCGAACGCCGGCCTGTTCTCGCTGATCCCGAAGATCACGACCAAGCTCACGGACGCCCAGCGGCGATCCGATCGAGATCCAGCGCGGGCACGACTTCGACGTCGCGGTCGCGCCCGCCGTGGGCCGCACGCAGCGCGTCGCCCTGCTGCTCGGCGGCCGCGCGCTGGAGACGATCGTGCGGCCGGCGCCGCCCGCGCCGGCTCCCGACCCGGCCTCGACGCTGCGGTTCCGGATCCCGGCCGACCACCCGACCGGCCTGCAGCTGATCCAGGTGCGCGTCGACGGCGCCGAGAGCGCGCTCGAGCTCGAGACCGACGCGTCCGATCCGCAGTTCAACCAGTACGTCGGGCCGAAGGTGAACGTCGCATGACCGCCTGGGCGGAGGCCAACCAGCACGCGCTGGTCGGCGAGCTCGCGCGCGTGCGGGCCGCGCTCGAGGGGCAGCCGGCGCCGGCCGCGCGAGCCCGAGCCGGCCGACACGGCGCTCGGCCGCGCTGGCCGCGATCTTCGGGCTCTCGGCGTTCGAGCGCGACGTGCTGCTGCTGTGCGCGGGCGTCGAGCTCGACAGCGTCGATCGCGGACCTGTGCGCGCACGCGCACGGCGACCCGGCGCGCCGCTTCGCGACGTTCGGGCTCGCGCTCGCCGCCCTCGACGGCGCGCACTGGAGCGCGCTCGCGCCGGCGGCGCCGCTGCGCCGCTGGCAGCTCGTCGAGCTCGCCGACCGCGAGCTCGGTGACCGCGCGGCGCGCTGCGGATCGACGAGCGGATCCTGCACTACCTGGCCGGGCGTCGACTACCTCGACGAGCGGCTCGACGGCCTGCGTCGAGCCGGCCGCGCGCCGCGCCGCTCGCGCCGTCGCAGGCCGCCGTCGCCGACGCGCGTCGCGCGACGCGGCTGCGACGCGGCCGAGCCGCCCGCGCGGGTGGCGCTGTGCGGCGCCGACGCCGGCCGCCCGCGCGCGCGGTCGCCGCCGCCGCCGCCGCGGCGGCTCGGCCTCGGGCTGCTCGTCGTGCGGCGCCGACTGCCGCTCGGCCGGCCGAGACGCGAGCCGCTCGCGCGGCTGTGCGAGCGCGAGGCGGCGCTGAGCGGCGCCGCTGCTGCTGGTCGAGTGCCGCGACGCGCGACGGCGACCCGCCGCGCGCCGCGGCGCGTCGAGCGCTTCGTCGACCGGCTGGACGCGGTCGTGCGTGACGTCGGCGCGCGAGCCGCTCGCCGGGCTCGAGCGGCCCGGGCCGCGGATCGACGTCGCGGCCGCCGACGCACGCCGAGCAGCGAGCGCTGTGGGGCGACGCGCTCGGGCCGCGGGCCGCAGCGCTCGACGGCGGTCTCGACGCGGCTCGTCGTCGCACTTCGACCTCGAGGCGGGCGACGATCGCCGGACGCGGCGCTGGCGCGCCGACCGCGCCGGCGGACGGCGACGTGCATGGCGCGGCGCTCTGGGACGAGTGCCGCGTGCAGGCCCGGCCGCGGCTCGACGACCTCGCGCAGCGGATCGAGCCCGCCGCCGGCTGGGACGACCTCGTGCTGCCCGAGCCGCAGCGCGCGACCCTGCGGCAGATCGCCGCGCAGGTGCGGGCGCGCACGATCGTCCACGAGCGCTGGGGCTTCGCGGCGCGCTCGAGCGCGCGGGCTCGGCATCACCGCGCTGTTCGCCGGCGCCGGCGGGCACCGGGCAAGACGATGGCCGCCGAGGTGCTCGCGGGCGAGCTGCGAGCTCGACCTCTACCGGATCGACCTCAGCGCGGTCGTCAGCAAGTACATCGGCGAGACCGAGAAGAACCTCCGGCGCGTGTTCGACGGCGCCGAGGGCAGCGGCGCGATCCTGCTGTTCGACGAGGCCGACGCGCTGTTCGGCAAGCGCACCGAGGTGCGCGACAGCCACGACCGCTACGCCAACATCGAGGTCAGCTACCTGCTGCAGCGGATGGAGGCCTACCGCGGCCTCGCGATCCTGACCACGAACCTCGAGGGCGCGCTCGACCAGGCGTTCCTGCGCCGGCTGCGGTTCGTCGTGCGCTTCCCGTTCCCGGACGCGGCGCAGCGGCGGGAGATCTGGCGGCGGGCGTTCCCGGCCGCGACGCCGCTCGGCGCGGTCGACGTCGACGCGCTCGCGCGCCTCGACGTGGCCGGCGGCAACATCCGCAACATCGCCGTCAACGCCGCGTTCCTGGCCGCCGACGCCGGCGAGCGCGGTCGAGATGGAGCACGTCGCTCGCGGCGGCGCGGTCCGAGTACGCGAAGCTCGAGCGGCCGCTGTCCGAGCTCGAGCTCGAGGGGCGGCGATGAGCGCCGCGCCGTACCGAGCTGCGCGATCGAGCACCTGGTGCTCGAGGGCGTGCGGCCGGCCGACGCGCGCGCTGGTCGGCGAGGCGCTCGAGCGCGAGCTGGCGCCGGCTCGTCCGCGAGCGCGGGGTGCCGGACGCGCGGGCGGCTGCGAGCCGGCGGACGTCCCGGTCTCGATCGACGCGCGGGCGGGCGAGTCGCCGGCGGCGCTCGGCGCGCGGCTCGCGGACGCGATCTACGGGCGGCTGAGCGCCATGAAGGTCGCGCCGCCGGCAACGTCGTCGCGCAGCCGCGTCGGCGACGTACGCGTCCGCCGGTCGGCGCACGCTGCCCGCTGCCGTCGAGGCGGCGCTCGCCGCGCCCGGCGAGCCGCTCGACGTCGCGCGTCCGCGGCGAGATGGAGCGGCGGCTCGGGCACGACTTCGGCGACGTGCGCGTGCACGCCGACGCGCAGGCGGCGGCCGCGGCGCGGCCGCTCGACGCCGACGCGTTCACCAGCGGCGCCGACATCGTCTTCGGCGCGGGCCGCTACCGCCCGGGCGCCGAGGACGGCCGGCGGCTGATCGCCCACGAGCTCGTCCACACGCTCCAGCAGGGCGCGGCGGCGCCGCCGCGGCGCTGCAGGTCAGCCTGCCGGCGGTCGCCGACGCCGACCCGCTCGAGCGCGAGGCGGCCGACGTCGCCGGCGCGCGTCGCCGCCGGTGAGACCGTTGCCGCCCGGAGCGCAGTCACGGTCGCACGCCCCGGCGGCGCGCGGCCGGATCGCCCGCCAGGCCCGCGCCGCGCTCGAGCGCCTGCCCGCCGAGGTGCCCGACTCGCCCGAGGCCGTCCGCGCGCTCGCCGACGACATCGCGCGCCTGCTCGCCTTCGACCCCGGCGACGGGTTCGGCCGCGTCAAGCGCCGTCTCGCGCGGCTCGCGCCGGCGACCCGCGCGGCGGTCGCGCACCGAGCTCGGCGGTCGCATCCCCGCCCAGAGCGCGGCCCACGCTGCCGCGCAGATCCTTGCCGAGCTCCTCCCGCCGGCGCCGCCGCGCCCGTCAGCGGCCGCTCCGACCGACCGCGCCGCCGAGTCTGAGGCCGAGCCGACCGGCGCCCGTCGAGACCGAGCGTCCGCGCGGCGGGCCGCCGAAGCGGCGTCGAGGCCGTGGAGACGCCCGCGCCGGCGGAGACGAGACCGCCGCGCCGGACGGACGATCCCAGAGCCGGTCGGCCGAGCCCGAGGGGCCGGTCGCGGAGCCGAGCTCGCAGGGCGAGGTCGGTGCCGGCCGAGCCGGAGGCCGCCGCGGTGCGCGGCCGTCGAGCCCGCAGACGGCGAGGGCCGGCGCGGAGACGAGTGACCGCGCCGTGCCCGCGACGGCCGAGGCGCCGGAACCCGAGGAGGACGCCGCCGACGCCGCGCCCGTCGACGAGACCGAGGCCGAGGCGCTCGGAGGCGCACGACGAGGCGAGGCCGAGGACGTTGACGAGGCGCTGGACAGCGCGCCCCGGACGGCTGGATCTGCTGATGCCGCGACTGCGGGCGGCGGCACCGCGCCGAGGCGAGGCCAGGCCGACACTCCCGACGCGGAGGCGGCCCCAGCCGAGGCGCTCCGCCGCCCGCGAGGAGGCCGGCGAGCCGCTCGACGAGAGCGCTGGCCGACGGCGGGTGGCGAGCCGCCGAGCCCGGAACAGGAGCCGGAGCCTCGCCGAGCAGCCCGAGGACCGAGCCCGAGTCCGACGAGGAGACCGTCGTCGAGCCGCCGGCCGCCGAGATGCGCGGAGGAGGACGAGGCGCCGGCCGAGCCTCGCGCCGGCGGAGATCGAAGGGGCCGAGCAGGTCGAGACCGAAGCCGAAGAGCCGCCGAGACGAGGAGCCGGCCGACCCGCAGCTCGCCGAGGAGGAGTCCACCGCCGACGAGGAGGCGCCGGTCGACGTCGGCGGCGACGAGGGCGGCGGCGGCGCCGATCGAGGAGCCGGCCGAGCCCGAGACGCCCGACCTCTCCGAGGCCGACCCGGCCGCGGCGATGGAGGCCGCCGGCGACGCTCCCGCCGGCCCAGTCCGAGGCCGCGCTGACCGGCGTCGACGCCGCGGCGTCGCGCTCGGTCGGCGCCCAGCGCGCGGCGCTCGCCGAGCAGCCGCCGGAGCTCGACCGACCCGACCGGCGCGCCGACCGCCGAGGAGCTCGCCGCCGAGAGCGACGACGCGACCGAGCCGCTCGCAGGCGCCCGAGCCGCGCTCGCAGCGCGCGCCCGAGCCGCCGGCGCCGGCGCCGCCACTCGCGGTCGCGCCGCTGCCGCCCGCTCCGCCGCCGGTCGCCGGCCGCGCCCGGCGCCGCAGATCGCGGGCGGCGCCGCAGGGCGAGCTCTCGAGGACGGCCGCAAGGCGCTCCAGGCCTCGCTCAGGCGCTGCCGGTGCACGACCCGGCGCTCGACGTCGGCGCCGGCCGCCGCCCCGGCGGTCGCGCTCGAAGGCGCCGCCGACCCGCAGCGTGCGCACGACGAGCGCGCGAAGCTCGAGACCGCCGCCCGCGGCGGCGCTCGCCGACGGGTCGGCGCGCAGATCGTGCAGCCCGCCGGCGAGCAGCGCCTCGTCCCGGACGTGACGGCCGAGCGACTGCGGCCGCGATCCGCCCCGACCGCGCCCGCGCCGCCGCAGCGCGGCGCCACCGGCCGGCCGCCGCCGACGCTCGCCGCCGATGCCGCGTCGATCATCGCCCGCGAGCAGCGCGGCGCCGAGCTGCGCGCGGCCGCCAAGGACGCCGCCGCCGGCATGCGGACCAAGCAGCGCCGAGCAGGCCGCCACCGCCGCCGAGGAGCGCCGGCGCTCGCAGGAGCAGGTCACGCAGCTGGTCCGCGAGAGCGCCGCCCAGCAGGCCGAGCGCCGCGCCGACGCGCGCGGCGAGGTCCACGACCAGCGCCAGCGCTGGAGCGCGGCAGAGCACGAGCTCGCCGAGGGCAAGCTGACCGAGGCCGACGCGAAGCTCAGCGACCGGCGTCGAGGAGGTCGCGCGCCTCAAGACCGACGCCGACGAGAAGGCGGCGACGCACATCGAGACCGGCGAGCGCGACGCCGACGCGGCGCGCCGCGACGGCGAGAAGAAGGCCGCCGCGGAGCGCAAGCGCGGCGAGGAGAAGTCCAGCGGCCCGCTCGGCTGGCTCGCCGACAAGGCCACCGCGCTCTTCGACGAGATCAAGGCCGGGCATCACCAAGGCCTTCGAGATCGCGCGCGCCGCGGTCCGCGACGCGATCGAGACAGGCCAAGAAGCTCGCCGCCGCGGCGATCGACCTCGCCCGCGACGCGATCGTCGCCGCGATCCGCCTGGCGGGCGACGCGCTGATCGCGATCGGCGACAAGCTCCTGGCCGGCTTCCCGGGCTCCGCGACCGCTTCCGGCGCGCGATCGAGGAGCGGGTCGCGAAGGCCCAGGCGGCGGTCAACGCGCTCGCCGACGGGCTGAAGAACGGCGTCCAGAAGGCGCTCGACGGCCTCGGCGCGGCGCTCGACGCCGCCCTCGGCCTGCTGGAGAAGGGCCTGCTGCTGATGGTCGACGGCTACCGGGCCGTCGTGGCTGGGGCGCTGAAGTGGGCCGACGGCCTCGTCAAGGCGTTCGCCGCGTTCGCCGTGCTGGTCAAGCACGTCGCCGCCAACCCGAAGCAGTGGCTCCGCGAACCTCGCGGCGTCGGCCAAGGACGGCGTCCGGAACCACCTCTGGAAGGCGTTCAAGGTCGCGATCAAGCGGTGGTTCTGGGAGAAGGTCGAAGAGGTCCTCGGCCTCGGGCTCACGATCTGGAACCTGCTCAAGAAGGGCGGCATCTCGCTCGCGCGCATCGGGACGATGGCGTGGGAGGCGATCAAGACCGCGATCCCGCCGACGCTGATCCAGATCCTGATCGAGAAGCTGATCTCGCTCCTGATCCCGGCCGCCGCCGCCGTGATGCTGATCATCGAGACGCTGCAGGCGGCGTGGGGCACGATCCAGCGCGTCCTCGAGGCGTTCGAGCGCTTCTTCGCGTTCCTCAAGGCCGTCCGCACGGGCAAGCGCCGGCCCGCAGTTCGCGAACGCGATCGCCGCCGCCGCGATCGCCGTCATCGACTTCGTCGCCAACTGGCTGCTCAAGCGGCTGCGCAAGCCCGCCGGCAAGATCGCCAAGAAGCTCAAGGCGCTCGCCAAGAAGCTCGGCAAGAAGCTCGCGAAGGCCGGCAAGGGCCTCGGCAAGAAGCTCTTCGGGCAAGCGCAAGAAGCCGAAGAAGCTCAAGGGCAAGCCGCAGCAAGAAGCCGAAGCCCGACAAGCGCGCCAAGGCCGAGCGGCGCGTGAAGGCCGCCACCGACTTCCTCGGCCGGCAGCTCGACCGCGGGATGCCGCGGCCGATCCTCTGGGCTGCAGATGCAGTACGCGCGCGTGCGCTGGCGCGTGCGCATCAGCCTGCGCGAGCGGGCCGAGCAGCGCGACGCTCACCGTCGAGGTCAACCCGCGGCAAACGCTCGAAGCTGATCGAGGACTACGAGGGCGAGGCCGAACATTCTCGAGGCTACCAGCGCGCGCGCTGCCGAGTTCCAGGGCTTCCTGCGGGAACGCCACCAGATCCATCACATGCTGCACCCGGACGCACTCGCGACGTGGTGGGACGCGGCGGGCATCGACTGGAACGCACCGAGCACGTGCTGCTCGAGCTGCCCGAACGTCCCTGCACCAGGCGGCTACACGCGTCCGTACACGCGAGCTCGACGCCAAGCGTGCTCGAACGCGTGACCGGAGCGGCCAGAAGAACGCTGGGACGACGCCTGGAACGTCGGTGTGGGACGGTGGCTCGCTGCCGCAAACTCGCGGCTATGAGGCTTCGGCTACCGCCAGCCAGCCCTGGCCGACGGCGTCGGATGCGCGGAAGTCGCAGGTCCGGACGCTCATCAATAGCGGGTCAAGACCCACGGATCGTCGGCTACTTCTCGCGGTCGCTGGACGTCAAGCTCTGGCGGTTCCGGCTGAGGGGCGGTGAGGGGGACCGAATCACGAAGCGCTGCGCGGCTGCCCTCGCAAAGTTGGCGAAGGATCTCAGCTCGCAGGGCGCTCTCGAAGGCTCGGAAGGAGCTTGCAGGATCCGCAAGTTCAAGGGGCGACAAGTACCCCGAGTGCTGAAGGGCAATCACGCGCTGAAGCGCGCTCAGATGCGTGATGTCGACCGAAGAAGGGAACATGATCGGTGAAGGTGCGCGACCAGGTCCTGGACGCAGCCGCCGGCAGCAGCCCGCTCGCGTCGGCGGGCAAGCCGCTCGCGCCGAGCGTGCGGCGCGCGATGGAGGCGCGGCTCGGGCACTCGTTCGCCGACGTGCGGGTGCACAGCGACGCGCAGCGCCGCGGCGAGGCGCGGGCGCTCGGGCGCGCGGGCGTTCGCGGTCGGGCAGCGACGTCGTGTTCGGCGCGCGGCAGTTCGCGCCCGGCACGCCGGCCGGGCGGGCGCTGCTCGCGCACGAGCTGGCGCACGTCGTCCAGCAGCGCGGGCCGGGCGAGGGCGACCCGGCGCAGGCCGAGGCCGAGGCGGACGCGCCGGGCGGGCCGTCGCGAGCGGGCGGTCGTTCGCGCCGGCGGTCCGCACCGGGCCGCAGGTCGCGCTGCCAGGCCGAGGGCGAGGGCGACGTCGCGCGAGGCCGGCGCGAGGCGACGAGCGTGCGCGACGTCGCCGCCATCCGGCGCGATGTTCGAGGAGGAGCAGCTCAGCTTCGCGCGCGACCGCATCGCGGCGACGACGTACTCGATCCGCCGCGGCGTCGCCGAGCTCGCAAGCGTCCAGGAGGCCGAGCGGCCGCCGCTGCGGACGAAGATCCACGGCCTCGAGCGCCAGCTCGCCGACGCGCTGGCGGACAACGCCGCGCTGCTCGGAGCGCCGGATCGCCGAGCTCGAGGCGCGCGCCGCCGCGGGCGAGGACGTCAAGGCCGAGATCGCTCGAGGCACGGCGCGAGCTGGGCGACAACCGAGCCGACCTCGAGTCGCTCAAGGGCGTCTTCTCGCCGGCCAAGGGCGCGGCGTTCGAGGAGACGTACCGCAACAAGGTCGCCGGGCTGCACTGCATGGGCGCGGCGTACGCCGGGCTGGGCGCGCTGACCTCGCCCGAGCAGTCCGACGAGGTCAAGCGCCAGGTCGACGAGAAGGCCGAGGCGGGCCTCAAGCGCAAGCGCCCGGTGAACCTCGACCAGTTCATCACCGTCATGGACACCGCGAACGCCGACAAGATCGCCGGCCCGAAGCAGCGCGCCGCCTGGAGCCGCAAGCGCAGAGCGCTGGACGCCGACGCTCGAGAGCATCGTGCGCGTCGCGCGTCAACACGCAAGGTCCCGGGCTTCTACTTCTTCGGCCTCGCGCTGGCCGAGGCCTACCACTCGGTGATGATCGGCGTCAGCACCTGGGACGACGCCGACGCACGCTGTGGTGCGACCAGAACGGCTGCACGCGTCGTCACCGGCACGCTCGACGACTTCGCGCGCGGCAAGGCCGAGGGCTATCGCGATCACGCTACGGCGACTGGGACACCTACATCTGGCAGGTGCTGCCGCCCGCCGCGGCGAGCCTGCTCGCGCTCCGGAGGGGACAGCCGTGAACGGCGACGTCGCTCGTCTACCCGCGCGTGATCAGCGGCGCGATCGTCGGGATCGACCCGACCGATCCGCCGCCGCTGCGTGATCATCTTCCAGTACAACCCCGACTCGCTCACGCGCACGCTGCAGCCGCAGATGGGCGCCGAGGGCGGCGACCGCACCGAGGCGCTGCGGCTCAAGGGCGCGCCGGTCGAGACGATCAAGCTCGACATCGAGATCGACGCGACCGACCAGCTCGAGCGCGACGACCGCACGGCGCGCGAGATGGGCATCTACCCGCAGCTCGTCGGCGCTCGAGATGCTCGTCTACCCGAAGAGCGCAGCGGGTCATCGCGAACACGCTGCTGCTCGCGCTCGGGACGATCGAGATCCTGCCGCCGGTCGCGCCGCTGACGATGTTCGTCTGGGGGCCCAAGCGCGCGCTGCCGGTGAAGCTGACCGAGTTCAGCATCACCGAGGAGGCCCACGACCTGAAGCTGAACCCGATCCGCGCGAAGGTCTCGCTCGGCCTGCGCGTGCTCACCTACAGCGACCTGCCGCTCGCGCATCCCGGCTACTCGCTGTTCCTCGCCCACCAGGTGGCCAAGGAGGCGATGGCGCGGATCGGCGGCTCCGGAAGCCTCGCCGACGTCGGCGGAGGCGGGGTGAACCTCCGCTGATGTTCGACGCCGCGAGCCGCTACGCCGCCGTCGAGACGGCGACGCTGCGCGACGCGCGACGGGCGCGCCGATCGCCTACATGCGCCGCCGCTTCCTCCCGCAGGGCGCGGCGCATGCCGCTGCTCGTCGAGGTCGCGGTCGGCGCAGGGCGACCGGCTCGACCTGATCACGGCCCGCACGCTCGGCGACCCCGAGGCGTTCTGGCGCGTCTGCGACGCCAACGACGCCCTCGACCCCGGCCGAGCTCGCAGCGAGCGCCGGCCGCCTCGCTCCGCGTCCCGGTCCCGCAGCCATGAGCCTGCTCGGCGTCCGCCTCACGCTCCTGATCGGCCCGACCGTCGCCGTGCCGGCGCCGCCGCCGCTGATCGAGGCGCTGCGCGAGGTCGAGGTGACGCACAGCGACGACGGCCAGTCGGGCTTCTCGATCACGTTCAGCGTCGGCCGCGCCGGGCCGGCCGCGCTGCTCGACTACGCGCTGCTCGCCAACCCGCTGCTGCAAGCCGTTCAACCGCGTGATCGTGATCGTCACGTTCAACGCGATGCCGCACGTGCTGATGGACGGGATCATCACCCGCCAGGAGCTCGCGCAGGGCACAGGAGCCGGGCACGTCGACGCTGACGATCAAGGGCGAGGACGTGAGCGTGATGATGGACCGCGAGGAGCGCTCGGCCGAGCACCCCGCGCAGGACGAGATGCTGATCGCCGCGCAAGCTGATCGCTCAGCTACGCGCAGTACGGGCTGATCCCGGTCGTCATCCCGCCGGCGTCGATCGACGTCCCGATCCCGATCGAGCGCATCCCGGTCCAGCAGGGCACCGACCTCGACTACCTGCGCAAGCTGGCCGAGCGCCACGGCTACGTCTTCTACGTCACGCCGGGCCCGGCGCCGTTCACCAACTACGCCTACTGGGGCCCGCCGATCCGCGTCGGCGCTGCCGCAGCGCGCGATCACGGTGAACATGGGCCCGGAGACGAACGCCAAGCTCGACGAGGCCGCGCAAGGACGGCGCTCGGCGCCGGCGATGGTCGAGGGCCAGGTCCAGGACCGCGCAGACCAACCAGAAGGTGCCGGTGCGGACGTTCGGCGAGCCTGCGGCCGCCGCTCGCGTCGATGCCGTCGTGGCTGGTCGACATGGCCGAACGTCCGCAGCGAGCAGCTGCGCGAGAGCGGCGCCAACGCCGTCCAGGCGATGGCGCGGGCGCAGGGCGCGATGGAGGCGACGACGGACGCCGTCAAGCTCGAGGGCGAGCTCGACGCCGGCAGCTACGGCGGCGTGCTGCAGGCGCGCGGCCTCGTCGGCGTGCGCGGCGCCGGCTTCAGCTACGACGGCTTCTACTACGTCAAGCAGGTCACGCACAAGATCGCGCTCGGGCAGCTACACGCAGCAGCTTCGAGCTCGCGCGCGAGGGCCTCGGCTCGACCACCCCGGTGGTGCCGGTATGAGCGAGTTCTACGGCAAGTACCGCGGCAAGGTCGAGAACAACGTCGACCCGCTGCAGCAGGGCCGCGTCCAGGTCAGCGTCCCCGCCGTGCTCGGCGACGGCCGGCTGAGCTGGGCGATGCCGTGCGTGCCGTACGCCGGGTCGCAGGTCGGGCTTCTTCGCGGTCCCGCCGGTCGGCGCGAACGTCTGGGTCGAGTTCGAGGCCGGGCGACCCCGACTACCCGATCTGGAGCGGCTGCTTCTGGGGCACCGGCGAGGTGCCCGGCGTCGCCCGGCGGTGGCCGAGAAGAAGGTGTTCAAGACCGACGCGGTCACGCTCGAGCTGAGCGACCTCCCGGGCGGCGGCGGGCTCACGCTCGAGGTCGAGCCGCCGGCGGTGCCGACGCCGCTGAAGCTCGTCCTGAACGCGTCGGGCATCGAGCTCACCAACGGCGGGCCGAGCGTGAAGCTCACGCCGGCCAGCGTCTCGGTCAACAACGGCGCGCTGGAGGTGATCTGATGGGCTCGCCGCTGTTCCACGTCGGCGCGACGGCGATGTGCCCGCACGGCGGGCCAGGTCAGCGACGGTGCCGGGCAGCCCGCGCGTCACGGTCGGCGGCCAGCCGGTGGCGACGATGGGCGACACGTATCCTGGTCGCCGGCTGCCCGTTCACGGTGCCGCCGAGCAAGCCGCAGCCGTGCGTGAAGGTCCAGTGGCTCGTGCCCGCCACGCGCGTGCCGCGTCGGCGGGCAGCCGGTGATCCTGCAGACGAGCAGCGGCCTCTGCCAGAGCGCCGAGCAGATCCCGCAGGGGCCCGCCGTCGGTCGTCGTGACGCAGATGCGGGTGATGGGGACATGATGCACGTCGACTTCCCGTTCCACGTCGACGGCCGCGGGCGCACCGCCGCGCGCCGACGACGCGGCGCACGTCCGCGACCTGATCGAGCAGGTGCTGTTCACGGCGCCGGGCGAGCGCGTCAACCGGCCCGACGTTCGGCAGCGGGCTGCTGCAGCTCGTGTTCGACCCGAACCGCGAGGAGCTCGCGACCGCGACCCAGCTGCTCGTCCAGGGCGCGCTGCAGCAGTGGCTCGGCGACCTGATCGAGGTCGAGGACGCGACGCGTCGAGGTCGCGCGACGGCGACGCTCGTGCGTCACGGTCGTCTACCGGCTCGTGCGCACGCAGGAGCGCCGCGTCGAGCGCTTCGAGGGGCAGCGGCCGTGAGCGACGCAGCTCTACTGCCCCGACGGCACGCGCCGCGCGAGCTCGTGCGCGCGAGCGCACGCTCAACGGCGATCGACTTCCTCGAGGTGCTCGCCGTCGCAGCGGACGCTGCTGGTCCACTGCTTCGCGGCCGGTCGCACGGGCTCGACGCAGCGCAACGTGCGTCATCGAGGGCGGCGTGCGCGTCCGCGGCGATCGAGGCCGAGTGGGCGCTGCGCGGCCGACGACGTGGCCGGGCCGGCTGCGGCGCGGACGAGCAGGCGCGCGTCGACGAGCTCGACGACCCGACGACGGCGCTCGTCGTGCGCACCGACGAGCGCCGGCGACTTCTCGACCTACACGCTGCGGCTCGTCGCAGTCGCAGGCGCGGCCCGACGAGCCGCCGCCGGGCTTCGACCCGCTGCTCTCGCGCGGTCGCCTTCTCGTTCAAGGTCGACTGCCCGAGCGAGTTCGACTGCGCGCCCGAGGACGCGCTGCGAGGAGCCCGAGCTGGCCGCGCCCGCAGATCGACTACCTCGCGAAGGACTACGCCAGCTTCCGGCGGCTGATGCTCGACCGCCTCGTCGGTGCTCGTGCCCGGACTGGCGCGAGCGCAACCCGGCCGACGTCGCTGGTGACGCTCGTCGAGCTGCTCGCCTACGCGGGCGACCCGCTCAGCTACTTCCAGGACGCCGTCGCGACCGAGGCGTACCTCGGCACCGCGCGCCGGCGCGCGTCGGTCCGGCGGCACGCGCGGCTGGTCGACTACCCGATGCACGACGGCGCGAGCGCGCGCGTGCTGGGTCGCCGTCGAGGCCGACGGCAGCCGACGGCGCCGAGCTGCCGCGCGGGACGATGGTGCTGACCGGCGAGGTCGGCGCCGACGCCGCGTGATCGCGGCCGCGCGACGTCGGCGCAGGCGCTCTCGCGCGGCGCGCTCGTCTTCGAGACGCTGCACGCCGCTCCGCTGCTGCGCGAGGCCGCAACGCGATCCAGCTCTACACCTGGGGCGACGACCGGCTGCTGCCTGCCCGCCGGGCGCGACGCGGGCGACGCTCGTCGGCGACGCGGCGACGGCTCGCGCTGCGCGCCGGCGACGTGCTCGTCCTCGAGGAGGTCCGCGATCCCGGACTCGGGCGGCCCGAGGACGCCGACCCGGCGCACCGCCACGCCGTCCGGCTGGTCGCGCCGACCCGTGCGCGCGTCGACGACACGGCGCCCGACGCCGCCCGTCGACCTGCGTCGAGGTCGAGTGGCACGCCGACGACGCGCTGCCGTTCGCGCTGTGCCTCGCGCACCGATGCGCGGCGACGGCCGGCCGTGCGTCGCGCGCGGCAACGTCGTGCTCGCCGACCACGGCGGCGACGACGCTGACGGCGCCGGGGACGTGGAGCGCGAGGCGCTCGGCGCCGCGGCGGCGGACCGCGTGTTCCGGCCGCGCGCTCGCCGCGCCGGCCGGTGACGCAGGCGCAGCCGTACGACGACCGCGCGGCGCCGGCGGCTGCCCGGCGGCCGCCGCCGCGCCGGTCGACGCCGCGACGCGCGCGTGCCCGCCGTGGCCGCTGTTCGCCGACGGCGAGCGCTGGGAGCCCGTGCGCGAGCTGCTCAACAGCGACCGCTTCGCCGCCGAGCTTCGTCGTCGAGATCGAGGAGGACGGGTCGCCCGACGCTGCGCTTCGGCGACGGCGTCCTCGGGCGCGCAGCCGACGCCCGGCGCCGAGTTCACGGCGACGTACCGGGTCGGCACGGGCCGGGCCGGCAACGTCGGCGCCGGCGTCGCTCACGCCGCGTCGTCACCGACGCTCGACCGTCGACGGCGGTCTGCGAACCCGCTGCCGGCGACGGGCGGCGCCGACCCCGAGCCGCTCGAGCAGGTCCGGCTGTACGCGCCGCAGGCGTTCCGCACGCAGAAGCGGGCGGTCACCGTGGCCGACTACGCGGCGTTCGCCGAGCGGCACCCCGAGGTGCAGAAGGCCGGCGCCACGCGGCGCTGGACCGGGAGCTGGTACACGATCTTCGTCACCGTCGACCGCGGCGGCGGCCGCGCCGATCGACGACGCGTTCGAGGACGAGCTGCGCGCGTTCCTCGACCCGTTCCGGCTCGCCGGCCACGACCTCGAGATCGACGCGCCCGCACTTCGTCGCCGCTCGAGCTCGCAGCTGTCGGTCTGCGTCGCGCCGGGCTACGTCCGCAGCAACGTCAAGGCGGCGCTGCTCGAGGCGTTCTCGAGCGACGCTGCGCGGCGGCCGGCGCGGCTTCTTCCATCCCGACAACTTCACGTTCGGCCAGCCGGTCTACCTCAGCCGGATCGTCGCCGCCGCGATGGGCGTCGCCGGCGTCGAGTGGGTCGAGGTCACGCGCGTTCCAGCGCTACGGCGAGCCGGCCGCGGGCCGAGCTCGAGCGACGGCGAGCTGCGGCTTCGGCCGGCTCGAGATCGCGCGGCTCGACAACGACCCGAGCCGGCCCGAGAACGGCCGGATCGAGATCGAGCTGAAGGGCGGCCTGTGAGCCGACGCGCTCGACACCTGCGGCTGCGTGCCGCACGCGAGGGCACGGCGCCCGCGGTCGTCAACCGGCCCGGGCTGCCCGCGCTCGACTACCGGATCGGGACGCACGGCGACGTTCCTGCGGCGGATGCTGCGGCGGATCGCCGGCTGGGCGCCGCCCGGAGGACCAGACCGAGCGCCCGCTCGCGCGGCTCACGACGCGGACGCCCGACGACCCGGCGATCGCGCTGCTCGACGCCTGGGCCGTCGTCGGCGACGTGCTGACCTTCTACCAGGAGCGGATCGCCAACGAGGGCTTCCTGCGCACGGCGACCGAGCGCCGCTCGGTCCTCGAGCTGGCGCGCGCGATCGGCTACGAGCTCAACCCGGGCGTGGCGGCCGCGCACCCACCTCGTCTGGGAGGTCGAGCGCCGCTTCGCGTCGAGGGCCAGACGCCGCCGGACATGCCGCCGCCGCCGCGCGAGGTGCTCGTCGCCGCCGGGCACGAAGGTGCAGAGCATGCCCGGGCAGGACGAGCTGCCGCAGACGTTCGAGACGGGCGCCGACCTGGTCGCGCGCAGCGACCTGCAACGAGCTGCGCCCGCGGCTCACCGTGCCGCAGCCGGTGAGCCTCGGCTCGACGGAGCTCTTCGTCGAGGGCATCGCGACGGGCTTCGTGCGCGGCGACCGCGTGCTGATCACCGCGCCCGGCCGGACCGCCGTCTCGACAGCAGGAAGCTGGCGAGACGGACCGCCTCAGCGAACGGACAGAGAGCTCGCCCAAGGCGCGGTCGAGGCGCCTCCGAGCCTGCTCGAGGTCACCGACGTCGTGCCCGAGCCCGAGCTCGGTCGCGCACGCGGCTCGGCCTCGTGGTGCGTCGCGAAGTTCCCGCCGCCGTCGCAGCCGCCCGCGCCGACGACCGATCGACTCGACGCCGGACCCCCCGTTCGTCCCGCCGACCCGCCGCCGCTCCCGCCGGTGGCGCCGGCCGAGCTCGAGCCGCCGGTCTATGATCGCTCGTGCCGCGCCCGCTGACCGCCGAGGAGATCGCGCGAGCGCATCCTCGCGCTTCGCCTGGAGCAACGCCGGGCTGCTGGCGCAGCTCGCGCTCCTCGGCTGGAACCCGGTCGGCGGTCATCGACTTCATCAACCGGCCGCGCATCGGCCTCGACCTCGGCCCGGTGTTCGAGTGGGTGGAGATCGTGCCGGCGCGGGACGTCACGCGCCCGACCGTCGATCTCGGTCTTCCCGCCGGACAAGGCCGAGGCGCGCCGGCGAGCACCGTCGTCGTCGTACGCGTTCAGCGAGCCGATGGACGCGGCGTCGGCAGAGCAGCTGCGGTCACGCTCTCGCACGCAGGGCGACGCCGTGCCCCGCGTGCGCACCGACGACGTGGCCGTGACAGGCATACGACGCGGTCGTCCGGCTCCGGTCGCGCTCAAGCCCGACCAGCGACGCTCGTCTCCGACGAGCGTGACCTACGGTCATCGTCGTCGAGACGAGGCCGCGAAGGACATGGCGAACCGCCAACGCGCTGGCCGCGAAGTTCGAGACGACGTTCAGGTCGCTCGACAACACCGCGCCGAGCTCATCACCGACGACCACAACGCCCGACGACTGCCGCGCGCCCGTCGAGCGCGACGACGTCGCCGGTCGACGCGACGGTGATCGTCGACGTTCACCGAGGACCTCGACGAACGTCGACGCCGACACGTTCTTCCTGCGCGACGGCACGGGACACGCGCGTCGCTGCTCGACCGCGAGCCGACGACACGGCAAGACGTCACGCTCGACGCCGCACGCGCCGCTCGCGCTGTCGATGCGCTACACGGTGACGCTGACGAGCGGGCATCACCGACGACGACGCGACGGCGCCAAGACCCGATCTCCCGCTGGAGTGGAGCTTCACGACGGTCGCCCGCGCCGCCGATGTGCCCCGACGCGGAGGAGCTGGCCGTCTACGGGTTCCGCGAGCAAGACCGGCTTCTTCGGTCACAACGCGCCGCGCTGGGAGTCGCTGCCCGAAGCCCGACGAGGGCACCAGCGCGACGAGCGACCCGTGGGAGCTCTCGCTGGGACGACCCGCCGCGCTCGGTCTGGGTCGACTCGCAGGGCTCGTCGCTCGGCGGCGACACCGGTCTACCTCGACCGCGAGGTGCCGGACCTCGAGCCGGAGAGCTGGGTGGTGTTCGAGACCGCGACCGGCGCGGCCGTCGTACTACGTCACGCAACGTCGTCGGCGAGTCGGTCGCCGACTACGGGATCTCCGGTCGCGTCGTCGCGGCTGCGTGCTCTCCCAGCACGACGGCACGTCGCCGAGCGAGGGCGCGGGCGCGCCGCCGGACTTCCGCGTCCGCGAGACGACCGCGCACGTGCGCAGCGAGCGCGCTGCGTGCTCGTCGAGCTGCCGATCGACGACGCCGCTCGAGGAGGGCGACACCGAGATCGTGCTCGACCACGATGGTCGTCGGCCTCGAGCCGGGGCAGCCGGTCGCGCTGCGCGGCGAGCTGCTCGACCTTCCCGGCGTGATCGGCGACGAGATCCTCGTGCTCGAGGACGTCGTCCACGCCGGCGGCTTCACGACCCTCGTCCTCGAGGAGCGGCTCGAGCGCAGCTACGTCCGCAAGACGGTCACGCTGAACGCGAACGTCGTCGCGGCCACGCACGGCGAGACGGTCCGCGGCGAGATCCTCGGCGGCGGCGACGGCGTCGCAGGCCAACCAGCGCTTCACGCTCAAGCAGCCCGCCGCTCACCTACGTCTCGGCGCCGACCCCGAGCGGCGCGAGAGCACGCTCGAGGTGCGCGTCGACGGCGTGCTGCTGGGACGAGGCGCCCGTGCTCGTACGGGCTCGGCCCGCGCGAGCCGGCGCTACGTCGTGCGCCGCGACGACGACGGCGAGGCCTCGATCGTGATCTTCGGCGACGGCGAGCGGGGCGCGCGGCCGCCGACCGGCACCGAGAACATCGTGGCGCACGTACCGCACCGGGCATCGGCTCGCCGGGCTCGTCGGCGCCGAGCGCCTGACGCTGCTGCGCGAGCGCCCGCTCGGGATCGCGTCGGTCACGAACCCGCTGCCGGCGTCCGGCGCCGCCGAGCCGGAGAACCGCGACGGCGCGCGCGGAGAACGCGCCGCTGACCGTGCTCACGATGGAGCGGATCGTCTCGCTGCGCGACTTCGAGGACTTCGCGCGCGGCTTCGCCGGGATCGGCAAGGCGCAGGCGGTCGCGCTCTGGCGCGGCGACTCGCATCAGGTGCACCTGACGGTCGCGGCGGCCGACGGCGACGAGATCGCCGGCGACCGCTCGCTCTTCGACAACCTGGTCGCGGCGATCGAGGCGGCGCGCGATCCCGGGCGTCGCGGTCGAGGTCGCGCTCGTATCGTGCGCGCTACTTCGACGTCGAGGCGACGGTCCGCGTCGACCCGGCCTACCTGGTCCGGCGACGTGCTCGACGGCGCGTCCGCGACGCGCTGCTGGCGACGCTTCTCGTTCGCAGCGCCGCGCGTTCGGCCAGCCGGTGACGGCGGCCGAGGTCGTCGAGATCGTCGCAGAGCGTGCCCGGGCGTCGTGGCCGACGTACCTCGACGCGCTGTATCGCGCTGCGAGCGAGCGACGTCGCCGATCGCGAAGGCCGCCGACGCCGGCTCGACTCGAGCAGGTCCTGTTCGTGCGCCGGCGCGCGTCGTCGGCGGCCGAGGTCGCGCCGGCGCGAGCTGCTCCTGGTCAACCCGGCCGGCGTCGAGCGATCACGGAGCGCACGCCATGAGCACCGCCCGCGACGACCTCTACGACCTGCTGCCCGCCGTCCACCGCGTCCGCGACGCGCACGAGAGCGGCGACCAGCTGCGCGCGCTGCTGGCGATCGTCGAGGAGGAGCTGCGAGCTCGCTCGAGGCCGACATCGAGCGCCTGTACGACGACTGGTTCATCGAGACCTGCCAGGAGTGGGTCGTGCCGTACATCGGCGACCTGCTCGGCGTCCGCGGGCTGCTGCCGATCGAGGACGCGCCGTTCAGCCAGCGCGGCCTCGTCGCCAACACGATCGCCTACCGCCGGGCGAAGGGCACCGCCGCGGTGCTCGAGCAGCTCGCCCGCGACGTGACCGGGTGGGGCGCGCGGGCGGTCGAGTACTTCGACCGGCTGGCGACGACCCGCGCGATGAACCACCGCCGCCGCAGCGACGTGGCGTTCGTCGACGTGCGCGACGCGCGACGACCGCCGCGCTCGCCGGCGCGCCGTTCGAGCGCGCCGCGCACCTCGCCGACGTGCGCCACATCGACAACGGCCGCGGCCGGTACAACATCCCGAACGTCGGCCTGCACCTCTGGCGCCTGCAGAGCTATCCGCTCGAGCGTGGTGCGCGGCGACCGCGCCGGTCGCCGCGTCGCGCCGAGCTCACGGCCGCGAGCGCGCGGCCGCTACACGTTCAGCCCGCTCGGGCTACGACCTGCCGCTGTTCAACGTCCCGCGCGCCGAGGAGGAGCTCGACGCAGCTCGCCGACGAGGCGAACGTCGCCGGCGCCGCTGCGCCGGCGCCCGCTGCACGACGAGCTCGACGAACGGCGGCGGGCGCGCGCCGAGCAGCGCACGGACTTCCGCGAGGTCTACTTCGACGACAGCCAGCCGGTCTTCGAGATCGTCGTCAGCGACGGCCGGCGGCGCAGCGCCGAGGTGCTCGAGCCCGAGGAGATCGCGATCTGCGACCTGAGCGACTCCGAGCGACCCGCCCGCGACGGGCTGGCGCCGGCCGGACGCCGCGCAGGGCGCTCAAGGTCGGCGTCGACCCGGTGCTCGGGCGGCTCGCGCTCCCGGCCGGCGAGACGTACGACGCGGTCGAGGTCGGCTACGCCTACGGGTTCCCGGGCGACCTCGGCGGCGGGCCCGTACGACCGCAGCGCCTCGGTCGCGCGCGCGCTGCTGGCCGAGCTCCCGGACGCGGACGGTCAGCGCTGGCAGATGGGCGTCACCGCGTCGCGCGGCCGGCGACACCGACCTCGTACCCGACGCTCGCCGCGGCGGTCGACGCGTGGAACGCGATCGACCGAGCCGGCGGTCGGCGTGATCGCCGTGATGGACAGCCGCACGTACGACGAGGACCTCGTCGATCGACGGTCCCGCGCCGGGAGCCGGCTGCTGATCGTGGCGGCCGACTGGCCGCTCGACGAGGACCCCGAGCCGGAGCGCTCGCGCCGGCCCGGCGCCGCTTCGGGCGCCTGCCGGCCCGCGGCCGCCGGCCGCACGTCGCGCGGGAAGATCGACGTCCGCGGCGTCGGCCGGGCGCGCCGGACGTCGCAGCCGGGCGAGCTGGCCTCGACGGCCTGCTGCTCGAGCAGCCGGTGACCGTCGCGCGCGGGCGACCTCGGGCCGGCTGCGGATCGCGCACTGCACGCTCGCGCCGGGAGCCGCGGACCTCGACGCGTCGACGTCGGCGCAACGGCGCGCTGCCGGTCGAGCTCGAGCGCACGATCTGCGGGCCGCTGACGCTCGGCGACGACCGTGCCGCGCCTGCGGGTCGCGCGACTGCATCGTCGACGCCGGCGGCGCGCGCGGCGATCGCCGGCCGCCAGTCCGACGCCGACGTCCAGGCGAGCGACGATCGTCGGCGAGACCGCGCGTGCGCACGCTGTACGGCCGGCAACTCGATCTTCACCGAGCGTCGTCGCGGTCCGGCACCGCCAGACGGGCTGCGTGCGCTACTGCTACCTGCCGCTCGCGCTCGGTCGTCCCGCGGCGCTTCCGCTGCCAGCCCGCGGACGAGGCCGCCGCGCGGCGGGTCGCGCCCGCCTTCACGTCGCTCGACCTGCGCACGGCGCCCAGCGCGTACGGCCAGCTCGCCACGTCGTGTCCGCCCGAGATCGCCGAGGGCGCCGAGGACGAGGGCGAGCTGGGCGCCTTCAACTTCCTCAAGAACGCCGCAGCGCCTGACGAACCTGACCACCCGCATGGACGAGTACCTGCGCTTCGGCCTCGAGGCCGGAGTCGTCTTCGTCACCTGAGGAGGAGCGATGAGAGGCGACTTCAGCCGCCTGACCTTCCGGCCCGAGAACCACTACAGCGGCGTGCGCCTTCAGCAGGGCCGCGTCCAGCTCGACGCCGAGTTCAACGAGCACGTCGACATCGAGGCGCACCGCGACCGCGAGACCGACGCGCGACGTGATCGGCCGGACGGGCGCGCCGCATCGAGGGTGGCGGCTTCCGCGATCGGCGGTCGCCTCGATGCTGCGCGGCGTCGCTGCGCCGCGGACGACGCGCTGGGCGGTCGGCGAGGACGGGACCGTGCTGCGGTCGGCCGGCGGGCGCGAGCGAGTGGACGCTCGAGCGCGCCCGGCCGGGAGCGGGCCGGCTGAACGCGCGTCCACCTCGCGGACGACGCGACCGGCTGGGCGGTCGGCGACGGCGCGACGATCCTACCGGCTCGGCGGTGCCGGCTGGACGTCCAGAGCCGCGCGCCCTCGGACGTCACCGCCGACCTCCACGACGTGCTCGTCGACGACGCGACGACGCGTGGGCCGTCGGCGCCGCGGGCACGGTGCTCGGCTGGAACGGCACCGACGTGGACGCGCCAGGCGCACGAGCTCGACGTCGACGGCCACGCTGCGCGGCGTGCACTTCGCCGGCGACGTCGGCGTGCGCCGTCGGCGACGACGGCACGATCCTCGCGACCGCGAACCGCGGCGCAGGACTGGACGCGTGCGAGAGCGCGCCGCCCGAGAGCACCGGCGACCTGCACGGCGTCTTCGTCGCCGACGCGCAGCACGCGCTGGGCGGTCGGCGAGCAGGGGACGATCCTGTTCTTCGACGGCGACGGCCTGGGCGCGCCAGCACCGTCGCGCCGCGGATCGACCGCGCACGCTGCGCGCCGTCGTGTTCGCGAGCGCGACCGACGGCACGGCCGTCGGCGACGGCGGCACGATCGCTGACGTCGACGACGGCGGCGTGGCACGTGGACGTCGATCGGCGTCGACGCCGACCTGACGGCCGCTGCGCGCACCGTCGCGACGGGCGCGACGGTGCTCGCCGTCGGCGACGACGTCGCGCTGACCCGCGGACCGGGCGAGCGCGTGGGCTCACGGCGCCGGCGCTGCCCGACGGACGCGCGCGGCGGCGCAGCGGGCGCACGCTCGTGCTCTCGGCGGGCGACATCTACGTCGACGGCGTCCGCTGCGAGAACGAGCGCACGGTCTCGCTCGGTCGCGCAGCCGGAACCGCCGCTCGACTCGCGCCGCGTTCCCGACCGCCGGCGGCCCGGGGACGTTCGGCGTCGTACCTGCACGTGCAGGAGCAGCACCTGACCGCGGTCGAGCGCGAGGAGCTGCGCGAGGTCGCGCTCGGCGGCCCCGACACGGCGACGCGCACCCGGACCGTCTGGCAGGCGGGCCTCGTCACGCTGATCGGCGAACGACCCGACCTGCGCGCGACGTCGCCGCGGCCGTGCCGGCAGGACGCGTCCGCGCGGGCGGCTGCGCGCGCGGGCGGAGTCCCGCGGCCGTGAGCACGAGCGAGTGCATCGTGCCGCCCGACCGGCGGCTACCGGCGGCTCGAGAACCAGCTCTACCGCGTGGAGATCCACGAGCGCGGCGACCGGCGCAGCGACGTTCAAGTGGTCGCGCGACAACGGCAGCGTGGTCGCCCGCCTCGAGAGCATCGACCGACCGATCGGCGGCGCGACCACGACCGTCGTCGGTCGACCGTCTCGCACATCGGGCGCGACGCGACGCTCGGCTTCGGCCCCGAACAGCTCGTCGAGATCACCGACGAGGGCCGCATGCTGCGCGGCCGAGCCGGGCGTGCTGCCGAGATCGACGAGATCGAGGGCACACGCTGCTGCTCTCGAGAACCTCGATCCGGTGTCGCTGACGCATGGCCGACTTCCCCGTCACGCCCGATCGTCCGCCGCTGGGACGGTCGCGGCACGTCGAAGCCGCGGCACCGTGGAGTCGAGCTCGAGGACGGCGTCTTCGTCGAGTTCGCCGACGGCCCGAGCGCCGACGGCGCGTTCCGCACCGGCGACTACTGGACGATCCCGGCGCGCACGCTGACCGGCGCCGTGTCGAGTGGCCGCAGGAGCGGCGGCGTGCCGCGCTTCGAGGAGCGCGCACGGGCCGCGGCGCTACACGGCGCCGCTCGGCGATCGTCACGCGTCGACGCCAGCGGCGTCTGGTACGGACGTGCGCGACTGCCGCAAGCGGTTCCCGCCGCTGACCGACCTCGTGCACATGTACTACGTCGGCGGCGACGGCCAGGAGGTGATGCCGCCGGTGCCGCTCGCGGGCCGACAACCTCGTCCCGCTCGACCGGCCGCTGCAGGTCGGCGATCGCCAACGGCGGCACGCCGGTCGCAGGGCGCGATCGTCGACTTCAAGGTCGGGGAAGAAGCGGGAGGCTCGGGCCTGCTCGTCGACGGCGGGCTCTCGCGAGCGAAGCGGCCGTCGTGACCGATGCCGACGGATCGCGACCTGCGACTGGCAGCTCGACGGCGCGACGCGAACCCAGGTCGTCGAGGCCCGCTTCCGCGACCCGCTCGGCCAGTCCCCGCCGCAGGTGATCCGCTTCAGCGCCCAGCTCGTGCGCTGCGGAATGGGTCGCCTACGACGGCACCGACTGCAACACGCTTGCCGACGGTCGACTCGGTCGACGACGCGATCACGACCCTCTCGAGGATCACGCGCATCTTCCCGCTCTCCGGCAGCGGCGAGGACGTCCTCCCAGGTGAGTCGGTCGAGGTGAAGGTTCTCGTCGCGAGCGAGTGCGGTCCCGTCGACGGTGCAACCGTTGACTTCAAGAACGGTGAGCGCGGGAGCGGGACGATCGATCAGGTGGAGGCGACGACGGCGAACGGCATCGCGA
This sequence comes from uncultured Actinomycetota bacterium, assembly GCA_963788445.1. Lineage (GTDB taxonomy): Bacteria > Actinomycetota > Actinomycetes > Propionibacteriales > Nocardioidaceae > Nocardioides. The sequence goes on along the minus strand of CAWBGN010000010.1, from coordinate 220,055 downwards.
GCTGTCGCTGGACGCCTGATCCGGAGACACCGACCCAGGACCTCAGCGCGACGCTGACCGACGTGCCCGGTCCCGGTGTGCTTCACGTGCCGGACGTGACGCACTTCGTCGCCAATCTCAACCTGGCGAGCGACACCGCGTACTCGCCGCCCGAGAGTGCCCGGAGATGGACGGCGTCGAGACGGTGCAGGAGGCCATCGACCGGCTCGTGCGCCTGCTGCCGCGCCTCTACCACGTGTCCGGGGACGGCCTCGAGGCTCCTGTCGGACGCGAAGGTCGAGCTGCGCGCCGGTGTCGCCAACCGCTGTGGCGTCGGCGAGCCGGAGGTGCGCCTCGAGCAGTTGCGCCGGGAGGACTGGGAAGAAGTCGAGACGGTCGCGCCGGACGGGGAGGGCATTGCGTCGTTCTCGTACGAGGTGGCCGACGATCCGCGCCAGTTCTTGCGTGCGGTCCTGGTCTCCAGCAGAAAGCCGGTCGGCCTGCCGGTCTACTTCACCGTCTCGCCGGCCGAGTCGGGCGGTCCAGCCCCCGGTAGTCTCACATTCAACCTCGAGCGAGTGCGGCTCTCCCACGTGGAGGATTCCGCGGGCCGATATCAATACGAGGGTGGCCGTGCGATTGATCCCACGGGCCAGCACACCGGCAACTACTCGAGCATCAAACGGATGACCAACGATGCGACCCCCGGTCAGAACGTCGGCACCTTGACCATGACCATCTTCGTTCTCGGCGCCACTCCGCCGGAGAACCTGACCCTTCAGGGCGTCCACGAATTCGGCAACGGGGGCCAACTGGGTAGCGTCAGCGCGGCCTCGGCCCGATACGCACGCTTCATCGGTCAAGCGTTTGAGGTGCGCGGGGATAGGTTGACCATTGGCGAGCCGAGCCATCCCGTCTAGATCGGGCCACATATCGAGGAAGCGGGATTCCGAGACTCGATGCGCAGCCCACATCACCGGCGGCGTCTGCTCCGTCGCGCTTCTTCGGCTGGTCGTAGTAGCAAGCATGTCTCGCGGACGGGCCCCCTCGGCCGTGGCGAGCGCGTAGGAGTCGCGTGGTGGCCTCGCGTCGCCGCGGCAGTGATGAGGCGTTGTCACGTGGACGGCCTCGATCTCGCCGAACGTTTCGAGCTGGCCTCGAACAGGCTGCGGCACGTCGAAAGGCTGCGAAGCATCCGCCGGCTGACTCGGCCGAGCCACACCCGAGTACCAGGCCTGGCAACCCTGTAGGCAACGGCAGCGCAGGAGTAGAGTCGGCGGCGTTCCGCTCCCCGACCCGGTTACGCAAACGTGGCCTGACTCAGGTGGAGTAGCGAGCCCACGTGTCGGCGTACGCTCACACCTCGACTCACCCGGGTTCGCAAGCCGGTCGCAGTGGATCCGCGCCGCCCGGTCACATAACGCTGGTCAGAACTCCCTCGGCGCCGACGGTGCTGTGAGTCTCCCGTGATAGATCAGCACCTTCTGGGAGAGCCCAGGGGGTACAAAGGTGGACGGCGACTGGACATCGCTCCGCGGTAGTCATAAATGACCATTGCGTTTGCGGCGTTTCGCGGGCGATGGTGGAATCGACGAATGGAACTGCTTCGGGGGTTGCCATGTTCGAGTATGTTGCGATTGACGTCCTGTCGTTTTGGCGGGTCACGGCGAACCACCTTCTGGTGAGTGACCCTCTCCGTGGGGCGGCAGAGCCGACCGGGTCGCCAACGGACACGCCGACGTCGCCGGCAACCGACAGCCCCACGAATCAAAATGGTTCTGGCGAGGACGCGGGGGCAGGTTCCTTCCTCGATGTCCCTGACGAACTGGTGGTTCGTGGGGCTTGTGGCCCTGATCCTCGCTGCGCTACTGGTCGCCGCCACCGTGTACGACCTGTATTACGCCAACAAAGCAAAGCGCGACCAGTTGAAGGCGGTCGGGGACTTGTTTCCGAAGCCGTTGACCGAGTCACAGGGAAGTCAGGTGCTGGCCCTGATCGGCCGACCAGCAAGCGGCGTTTCGGGGCTGACCCGAGTCTGTTAGCGCTGTCGATTCTCCTGGCGGTCTTCTTGGCTTTGGCAGCGGCGCTAGTGTCGGAAGCCGGGCCGATGCTAGGAATCTACGCAGCACCCTAGTCACTGGCATTCTTAGCGTGTTTGCGACAATCGTCGGGTTCGATTTCGGCTCCCGAACAGCCCAGACATCCGCCGACAGCGCTGCCGCTCGCGCCCAGGGAACCGTCACGGAGCCCGCCCCCGCGCGCCCGGCGGGGGTCCCCGCGGTGACCGGTGTCGAGCCCGGGCGAGGTCCAGCGGCGGGCGGTACCTCGGCGACGGTCACCGGGACCGGGTTCACCGAGGGCGCGGTGGTCTTCTTCGGGCCGAACCCGGCGACGGCGGTGACCAGAGACTCCGAGACCCAGTTGAGCATCACTGCTCCGGCGGGGACGCCAGGGGAAGTGGACGTTCAGGTCAAGACGTCGGCGGGCACCTCGGCCACCAGTGCGGCGGCGAAGTACACCTATGAGGAGGCCGCCCCCGTGGTCGCCGCGGTACCGGTGTCGAGCCCGGGCGAGGTCCAGCGGCGGGCGGTACCTCGGTGACGGTCACCGGGACCGGGTTCACCGAGGGCGCGGTGGTCTTCTTCGGGCCGAACCCGGCGACGGCGGTGACCAGAGACTCCGAGACCCAGTTGAGCATCACTGCTCCGGCGGGGACGCCAGGGGGAAGTGGACGTTCAGGTCAAGACGTCGGCGGGCACCTCGGCCACCAGTGCGGCGGCGAAGTACACCTATGAGGAGGCCGCCCCCGCGGTCGCCGCGGTGACCGGTGTCGAGCCCGGGCGAGGTCCAGCGGCGGGCGGTACCTCGGTGACGGTCACCGGGACCGGGTTCACCGAGGGCGCGGTGGTCTTCTTCGGGCCGAACCCGGCGACGGCGGTGACCAGAGACTCCGAGACCCAGTTGAGCATCACTGCTCCGGCGGGGACGCCAGGGGAAGTGGACGTTCAGGTCAAGACGTCGGCGGGCACCTCGGCCACCAGTGCGGCGGCGAAGTACACCTATGAGGAGCCCGGGTAGACGCTCAGGAGTGCTCTTGAACGCCATAGGTTCTGTCCTGAACAGACCCGCCGCCTGGATCGATGACGGGAACAACAGCCTGCGACCGTTTCACCTGGACCAAGATCCGACGAGCTCCTCGACCAACTCGGCTTATACGTTCTCCTGGCGGAGGACCCCAGCCATCGAGTAGCCAGGCGTACATCGGGGCACGCAGTAGGCCGTTCGTCACGTTTCGGTATGGCTTGTCGACCCTAGGGTGAACAGGCGATCTCCCTGTAGCACCAGTCACCCCGTTGCCATGCGGTGGCCAGCGCGGCTCCTCGTCCGGCGGCCAAGACTTCACGTCGTCGCACTCAGGCTGGAACTCTTCAGCGCCCTTGAAGGGCGTGGAGTACAACTTTCCGCGGCTGGAATGACGCAGGGCCCGGTTAGGGATCTCCCAAGCGGTGCGATCACTGTGGGTCGACTCAGAGGGGTCGCACCCGGGCTATCGCGACATGGAGTGGTTCATCGCGGACCTCGACGACGCCGACTTCGCTGATCGGCTGGCCCGGGCGATCGCCGGACGCGGAGCCTTCCGTCGGTTCAAGGACCGGCTGTCGGAGCGGCCAGAGCTCATCACGAGGTGGCACGCCTTCTCAGGAGACCGTCAACGAGGACGGGCCCGCAGTTGGCTCGCCGCTGAGGGCTACACGCCCGTCCTACGGCACGACTGACCGCGAGAACGCCCGCGGAAAGCCGGACACCTCACGTAGCACAAGTGCTACTCTCTTGGTATGGGCACCGTCGGATTGCGCGAACTTCGTCAGGATGCCTCTGATCTGGTGCGCCGGGTCGAGGCAGGTGAAGAGATCACCATCACCGTGGCTGGTCGTCCCAGCGCACGGCTGGTCGCGGCCCGACCGGTCCAGTGGCGAGCCTGGGACGAGGTCGCTGACTTGTTCCGTGGACCGCGCGATCCCGACTGGGAGCACGACCGCGATCTGGTCGATACCGATGTGCGTGACCCCTGGGCGGCGCGGTGACGGAGTCCGTCGCTCCGGCTGAGCGCGCCATCCTCGACACGAGCGTGGTCATCGCCGATCAGGTTGCGCCGATCCCTGGCGTCCTTGCCATCAGTGCCATCACCCTGGCCGAGCTGAACTTCGGCGTCCTCGTCGCCAAGACCACCGAGGTGCGTGCGGAACGGCTGAGGCGTCTGAGCCTTCTGCAGCAACGCTTCGACGCGCTGCCAGTCGATGAGGCGGTGTCGGTCAGCTACGGCCGTCTCGCCGCTGCGGTCGTCGACGCCGGCAGGCAGCCGAGAGGCCGCGTCATGGACCTGCTGATCGCCGCGACGGCCCATGCGCACGGCGCGCGGTTGTACACCCGGAACGTCCGGGACTTCGCCGGGCTCGAGGGCCTCGTGGACGTCATCGAGGTGTGACCGCGCAGCATTGGCGGCTATTAGACGCACGTCTACGCCGCACGGATCGCAGGCAGATCCGGACGCCACCCCCTCGGTGGGACAGATGCGGGCGACTGCATCACCCTCAGTGCGGCGTGACCGGACGACCAGCCACCGGCACAAGCGGACGATTCGGCGGCCTACCTGCGCCGCACAATCGCGACAACCTCTCCCTCGCCCAACGTGCGCCCGCGATACACGAACGCGTGATCCGCGCCGAAAGGTCGAGTCCGCGTCGTGCCTCGCCGACCGCGGCACCCACATCGGCGGTCCCGCCGATCATGTGCAGCTCGCGGTTGTCAGTCGCCTGAAATGAGATTCCGATCTCCGTCACTTCGCCTCCCTGCGGCAATGCGCACTGACTGTGCCCTCCCAGAATTGAACCTCTGAGACAAGGCCCGCGAAATGTGGCGAAGTAGTTGGCGGCCGGGCCCTGTCTGGGAGGCTCTGAGTTGTGCCTCCCTGGGGTACGGCGTTCGAGCCGGCATCTCTGTGAGCGTGAACGAGCTCGATCGAGTCGGCTCCCACGAACTAGACCATGTCTAGTTCGATGACTTTCGGCCGAGCGGCCATCCGCGGCGAGGCCTGCAATTCGTGTGCTCTATGCCGATGGACGACGCAGATCCGTACTCATCAGCGAAGCCGTTGTAGGGCATTTTATGGACGCGTCGGCGCAAGTCTCAAGTGACGTCCAGCAGAGTGGTGTACGGCTCCGCGGTGAGCGTGTCGCTGCGAAGTAGGCGACGGCCACCGCGTGATCCTTCGAGTGATCTCTCACAACCGACTCGAAGAAGGACACCACGATGACCGTCAACCCCAGTATCGACCCTGCCCGGATGCTCGAGGAGCAGCTGGCCCAGGCGAGCCCTGATCTGCTGCGTGAGCTGCTGCGGCACCTTCATCAACACGCTGCTGTCGGCCGAGGCCGACGCGGTCTGCGGCGCCGACTACGGCGCAGTCTCAGCCCGGAGCGGGTCAACCGCCGCAACGGCTACCGGCACCGCGACTTCGACACCCGCGCCGGCACCCTGGACGTCGCGATCCCCAAGCTGCGGCACGGGCTCCTACTTCCCCGAGTGGCTCCTGGAGCGCCGCAAGCGCGCCGAGCAGGCGCTGACCTCGGTGGTGGCGACCTGCTACCTGCTCGGGGTCTCGACCCGGCGGATGGACAAGCTGGTGCAGTCCCTGGGCATCACCGGGCTGTCGAAGTCGCAGGTCTCGGTGATGGCCAAGGAGCTCGACGCCCACGTCGAGGAGTTCCGCACCCGACCCCTGGCCGAGGCCGGGCCGTTCACGTTCGTGGCCGCCGACGCGCTGGTGCTCAAGGTCCGCGAGGGCGGCCGGGTGGTGCCCGGTGCACGCGCTGGTCGCGACCGGGATCAACGCCGACGGGCACCGCGAGATCCTCGGCGTCCAGGTCACCACCAGCGAGGACGGCGCCGGCTGGCTCGGCGTTCTTCCGCGACCTGACCGCCCGCGGCCTGACCGGGGTCCGGCTGGTCACCAGCGACGCCCACGCCGGGCTGGTCGCCGCGATCGCCGCGACCCTGCCCGGCGCCGCCTGGCAACGCTGCCGCACCCACTACGCCGCGAACCTGATGGCGGTGACCCCGAAGACCTCAGCTGGGGCTGGGTCAAGGCGCTGCTGCACTCGGTCTACGACCAGCCCGACGCCGACGTCGGTGCACGCCCAGTTCGACCGGATCCTCGACGCCCTGGACGACAAGCTCCCCACCGTCGCCGAGCACCTCGAGGCCGCCCGCGCCGACATCCTCGCCTTCACCGCGTTCCCCAAGGAGATCTGGCGCCAGATCTGGTCCAACAACCCCAACGAACGGCTCAACCGCGAGATCCGCCGCCGCACCGACGTCGTCGGGATCTTCCCCGACCGGCCCTCGATCATCCGCCTCGTCGGCGCCGTCCTGGCCGAGCAACACGACGAATGGGCCGAAGGCCGCCGCTACCTCGGACTCGACGTCCTGACCCGCTGCCGCACCGCCACCGAGCCCACCACCGACACCGAGGAGGTGCCCGACACTGCAGGCCATCACCGCCTGACCACCGAAGGATCACCTCGTACACCACCTCACCGGACTTGACCCAAGTCTCAATCCTCTCGCCAGAGACCTGCAGCCGCCGCCCGCCCGAATTGTGACTAAAATCGAGACCTCCGCGTAGATCCAAAGAAGGGCCAGCCGATCAGGCAGGCAGACAGCGTCGTCCAAGTCGGTGACGTTGCAGAATCGGTTGAACAGGGTGAAGACATCAACCCGTAACGACCACGCTCTTTCGTTAGCCGAGCTCCGATCGGGTCGTTAGCGAACGCGCTAGCACCCGGGGGGAGAGTTGGCTCGCCCGGCCTGTGCTTGCGCATCATGGAGTACTCGAAGCGGGCACGGGCGCCCCTGCGACAGCAGATCAGAGCACCGACCGACGGATCCGGCCCGACGCGACGCGTCCTGACGCGGAATGAGCGTCCGCGAAGCTGCTACTCCTTGCCCGGATTGGATTCTGGACGCGAGACCATGCTTGGACCGGTCCCTCCATCTCCGACGAACCATTCCCGCTGCGGGGACAGCCTTGAGAACCGTCCGCCGCGAAAAACTTCCGCAAGCTCCGAGACGATTTCAGCCAGCTCCTCCGCTGTCGTCGATTCGCTGGAGGCGCAGACGTGCGCCCGGTCTAGCTCCGGTTTTACGTGTCGCTTGCCGAACAGCCGTACATCAGTATCGACACCCTGCCTCGACTCATTAAGCGCATTCTCCAGGCGAGCCTGCTTCGAGGTGTCGCCGCGCTCATAGGCGTCCAACAACCCGACGAAGAGCAATAGGTGCTCGCGGTACTGCCTCGACAGATAGCCTGAGCGCGCGCGAGCACGTTCGGTCAACGCTCCCAGGACCACACCCAGAGTCAGCGATACGATGCCGAACGCGAGGAAGCCAAAATCACCCATGGCTTGATGATGCTCCATCTGCCAGCCTGCTCGCTCGGCGGCGTCCTCCTTGGCTGTGATTGAGCCAACTAACCCGAGATCGGCAATATTGGCGGCCATTAGACGATTCCGGGAGGACCGGTGTCCGGCCAGACTCGGTCCAGGCGTTCGGCGGGATGCTCTCCTCGCGGCTGCCCACCCAGCGATGGGTGTGGCTCTCTATCGGTTGCGTGCCGCCGGGCGCCGTGCCGAGGCGTGGCTTCAGAGCGGACTGCCCAGCTCGTAATAGCAATGCCCGCCTCGCGATCCCCACTAGTTCACGATGAAGGGCGAGCGGCATGACGAGGGTCTTCATCGAAGTCGATCCCCACAAGCTGTCGGCGACCATCGCGGTCGTCGACGAACACGAGACAATGCTGGCGACCGGCCGGTTCAGCACCGACAAGACCGGGTACGCCGCGATGCGGAAGGCCCTGTCGGGATGGTCGGAGCGGGTCTGGGCGGTCGAGGGCAGCAACGGTGCCGGGCGTCCGCTGGCGCAGCGGCTGCTGGCCGACGGCGAACATGTGGTCGACGTGCCGGCCAAGCTGTCGGCCCGGGCGCGGTTGTTAGACACCGGGCACAACCGGAAGACCGACGCCCATGACGCGCACGCAGTCGCCGTGGTCGCGGTCCGCACCCAGGGCCTGCGGGTGCTGTCCTACGACGTCGAGCTCGAGGCGCTGCGGATGCTCGCCGACCGCCGCGAGGAACTCACCCGGGCCAGGGTCCAGACCGTCAACCGGCTGCACCGGCTGCTGTCGGAACTGACCCCGGGGCGGGCCAAGCGCGACATCACCACCGGTCAGGCCAAAGCGATCCTCGCTTCTGTCCGTCCGCGGGCCCTGGCCGGGAAGACCCGACGCCGGCTCGCGCCACATGCTCCACATCGCCGCCGCTACCCAGGTTCGGCTCGCCACCCCCGGCCGCGCCTACTACCGACGCAAGCTCGCCGCCGGCAAGACCCGGATGGAAGCCATGCGCTGCCTGAAGCGCCGGATCTCAGACGCCGTCTACCGCCAACTCGTTGCCGACGCCCAACGAGCCCAACACCTGAAGCACACAGGCAGATGAAACGGGCCCGGGAGGGCACTGCGGGGCGACTCAAGAATCCAGCGCGGTCGACCTGCCCCCGCACATCGACACTTCGGATCAGCCACTTCCCGGACCCGCAGAACCGACGCTACAACCGTCCAGACGAACCCGGAAGGCCACCGCCCTCACAGCCGGTTGACAACAGAGGGGAGCCTATTAGACGCGTTGAACGACATCATCAGTCTTCCGCATACGGGCCGGGGACGAGCCACGCAGTGAAGTCCCGTACAACAACCAATATCGATCCCTCGCCGGCCACGTCAACAGAAAATATGGGCTGTCCAAAGTCCACGTCGCGAACCTTCGCTCCACCTGTTTCGAACACTGCAACCCGTCCCGCGTCTGTGCCTACCGCTGTGAGGCCGGAGGGAGCGTTCAAGTCCAAATCGACGATGGAACCGGGTGGCAGTCCTGCCGCGGTGAGACGCTCGCGGACGACTCCCTCCTCTATATCAAAGTATTCGAGCCCGTCTCTCATGCAAAGGACAACCGTATCTCCATCACTTGTGTAGCCACAATTGGATTGCAGTCGAAACATAACGCGACCGCTGCGGAGATCCACTACTTTCGCCTGAGAGCCATTGCCTAGTATCACATGCCGATCGGCCAATCCCGCGAGCCCCGAATTTGCAAGCTCGATGGAGTTGAGCAAACGTTTCGAGCGGGTTGAATAGATGGCTGCATCGGTACCAGCCATCCCCAAGAGCGTTCCAGAACTGCTTACCAAGCAGCTTGGCACGATGAGGGCGACGGGATTTGAATCGGTGTACTCGAAGAATTCGTAGGAGTCGGACGGCGCTTCCGAGAAGATCAAGTTGGATTCATCGCACCATACGAACATATCGCCGCCAGTCGAATGGATGATATCGGTGATCGACATCCAACCTGGCCCCCGCCAAAACACGCGCGGGTTCGAACCAGGAAAGGATTCGTAAACAACGTTTCCGACAACAGATAGGACGCTGCCGTAATTTGAAATGGAGCGAGCGAAAACGTTTCCATTCCGGATCAAGTTCGGTAATCGGATCGGACGCATGGATTCAGATGGCGACGAGCTGCCCGTCGAGCTAGGGTCCTCAGTTGTCGCAGAAGGGTCCTGCGGTGGAGTCCGCTCGCCTTCTGACCCCCCTTGACAGGCGCTGAGGGCTATAGAACACCAGATGCCTATCAGTACAACGACAACTCGAAGTTGCCCAGTCATTCGATTACTCCAGGATCGAAGGTTCGTCGGAAGGGGCATCACTCGCCCGACACGCCTCATCCGCCGAGGCGGCGAGACGACCCACCGCCTCTTTCGTCACCGGGGATGGGGGGTCGCCGGCAAAGGGGCTAATGCCCTCCTGTCCCAGTGCCAGCGGGGAAACGCGCAATCGGTCGTCGCGGATCTTCAGAACGCTCGATTTTCCCTCGAATTCGTAATGTATGTCTAGCCCCCAAGAAATCCGATCGAAATGAGATATCGCATTGATCTCCAGAAGTTCGATATCGGTCCTACTCACCTCCAACGTGTAGTCGCCCTCATAAATCAATCCTTCTTCTACGGTTTCACTGGTAAAGAGGGCGGTCAATTGCGGACAGTCCAGGTTGATGGTTATCCAACGAACATTGACGATTCCGCCCGCCTCACAGCACGTTGGGAACCATCCTTGAAGCGGCGACTCGTGCTTCAAAACGACAGGTCTTATATCGGTGATGACTGCGGGTTCATCGCTTGGACCGCGGAGAAGCACGCGGACAACTTGTCGGACGTGCGGTATCGCGCCCTCTTGCTTGGCTGCGAATTGGTAAAGTCCGTCAGCACTCGATTGGCCGTCCCTTGGATCGGCAGTGCCGTGCGGCACTATATAGATTGGCTCGAGGACCGACTCTGGTTCGAACGACGTGCCGAACTGCAACGTCGCGGAGAGGCCGGGAGGATCTGGTGAAGCTGTCATCTTCTCGAGAACTGGTGGGAGGAAGAAGGTCACCAGTGCCCCAATCGTCGCCGTGGCAAACGCAGCTGCAATCCAGGTTACAAGTCGTCTACCTTGCGGGCGATCGCGAGTACCTCGCCTTGACGTAAAGCCCCGCGGAGCCGGCGAAGGTCCCGGCTTGCTCTCGGCGGCTGTGGAGGCGGCTTGTGGTGAATGTTTTGAAGTTGGGCGCAATCGCTTGTTTGGTTGCGCAGTCGAACGTTTCTTTCGCGGGGCCGAATGCGGACGTTGTCCGCCCGGGTCTCCTGCGCCTCGTGCATCGGCACACATCGTCCCTCCCGACTGGGGTGCCGCAGGACCAGTGGGCACAGTGAAGCACTTTCGATAGTCGCACAGTCCACGGATCTGAGGAAGGTCGACTTCTGAACATATATAGCGCGGACTTGACGCGACTTGGATCGGGATGGGTCCGCAGCTCGTCTCGAGGATGGCGCGCTCAGCCGGAGCGACGGAATCACTCGCGTCGGCTCAGCGCTGACGCTGTGTTCGAGCAGTTCGGTAGCCGGAACCACCACGGCATGGTTAGCGGTGAGCTTCGATGTGGCTGTGAGCTGCGAAGGCCGGGACCGCAGTTTGCCGTCAATGTCCTGTTTGTTAGGGCTGGATTCATCGATCTCGACCATGTCACCAGGTGCATACGATTGAACCCCCGTCGCTCGTTGTCCGCCAACCGTTCGTGACGCTATGGCGAGGGGGTGATGTCCAAGGCGCGTCATTGTGGGAGCCGAAGTGACGTACCAGCGTCGTCGGGGATCGAAGGCCTCTCATGGTCGCCCCGCCAGCGCGACTGGGCCCTGGGCGCCATCAGGCAGTACTTAACTCTATAGCGGTCAAGACCAGCAGGGTGGTGCGACGCGCCCGCATGGTGCCCTTGAGTGGCTGCCGGTTGTCGAGCTCCTGGAGGCGCAGCACGTAGACCCGCATCCCCCGGCAGGGACACCCCCCTACCGACCATCGAGTCAGCTCGTCTCGCGGCGTCGCCCCGTCATCACGCTGGATGTGTCCCAAGCTGGCCAACTCGTCGAGGCGCCGTGAGTCCTCCTGGCCGAAGGGATGCGGCGCAGAGCCTTCTCGAGGTCGTCGAGTCGGATGCGGATCGGACGCTTGCCCAGCTGGTAGGCGGGAATGGTGCCGTCGCTGATCCGGCGTCGAATGGTGCGGGTGGACAGGGCGGTGATCTGGGCCGCTTCTTCGAGGCTGATGTAGATGGGCAGGTCTCGCTTGGCTGCCATCGGTGTCCCTCCTGGCTACTGGTGTCGTCGTCAGATTCGTTCGGACCTGTTGGCTCCACGAAAGCCCTGTGGAGGTGCACCGGGCAACCCACGAACCGTCCCGGCCCGGAGAGCCTCGGCCGGTGCCCGAACCCAAGCGAATGGGTCGGCCGCCATGGACCGGGAGGGACAAACCGTGTTGCTTGGGGTGCCGGCGCGAGAGTCCATGTGAGTCGTGGCCGACTCGTGCGCGTTCCTGTCGCCTCTACCAACCACGAATCGCCACAAGGAGGAACAGATGGCCTCGGAAACCGGACAGCGAAAGCTCATGACGATCGCGGCGGCTGCCGCGTACGCCGACGTGCATCCCGTGACGCTGCGGAGGTGGGTGGCAGCCGGGCGGCTGCCCGCGTACCGCGTGGGTCCGAGGCTGCTGAAGGTCGACCGGGACGAGCTCGAGGGCATCGTCCGCCCGATCCCGGTGACGTCGATCCGGCCGACGTGAGAACCCTTTGCCCACGTAGTGCCCACGCGAGACCAGATAGAGTGAGCCCTGACCAGCGTTTCCGCAGGTCAGGGCCCTTTTATGCTGGTGGGCGATACTGGGTTTGAACCAGTGACCTCTTCCGTGTCAAGGAAGCGCGCTACCACTGCGCCAATCGCCCGTGTGGTCTTCAGTTGTGGGAGGGACTGCTTGGAGGTGGGTACGGGATTTGAACCCGTGTACACGGATTTGCAGTCCGTTGCCTCGCCTCTCGGCCAACCCACCGTGGAGGCCAAACCAGGGAGAGACCTCTCCGAGCGGACGACGAGGCTCGAACTCGCGACCTCAACCTTGGCAAGGTTGCGCTCTACCAACTGAGCTACGTCCGCTTGCGATCCCGGCCCGGGGGCCAGGTGCGAGACGAAACAGTAGCCGATGCCGTAACCCTCGCAAAATCCACCCCGGCCACGCGTGTTTCCGTGCATCGGCCCGCGAGACACCCTCCTAGAGTGGCCCCATGAGGGCCTGGATCAACGGACAGCTGGTGGCGGACCCGAGTGCTCCGGCGGTGCTCGTCAGTGACCACGGGTTCACCGTGGGGGACGGGGTCTTCGAGGCGATGAAGGTCGTCGACGGGCTCCCGTTCGCGCTCACCCTGCACCTCGAGCGGCTGGCCCGAAGCGCCAAGGGGCTGGGTCTCCCGGCACCCGACGACGCGGAGGTACGGCGCGGGGTGGCGGCGGTCCTGGAGGGCCAGGAGCTGCCGCTCGGGAGGGTCCGGATCACCTACACGGGCGGCCCGGCGCCGATGGGCTCGGGCCGGGGGGACGAGCCGCCGACGCTGGTGGTCGTGGCCGGCGCGATGATGGCGTGGCCGGCGACGGCCAAGGTCGCGACCGTGCCGTGGCCGCGCAACGAGCGCGGGGCGCTCGCCGGCCTGAAGACCACGTCGTACGCCGAGAACGTCGTGGCGCTGGCGGCCGCGAAGGAGCGTGGCGCGAGCGAGGCGATCTTCGCCAACCTGGCCGGCCACCTCTGCGAGGGGACCGGCACCAACGTCTTCTACGTCGTCGACGGCGAGCTGCGGACGCCGACCCTGTCGAGCGGCTGCCTGGCCGGCGTCACCCGCGCGCTCGTGCTCGACTGGTTCGGCGGCGTCGAGGTGGACGAGCCGATCGAGGTCGTCGAGCGGGCCAGCGAGGTGTTCCTGGTCTCGACGACCAGGGACGTGCAGGCGGTGTCGCACTGGGACGGCCGCGAGCTGCCGGCGCCGGGGCCGGTCACGCGCGATGCCCAGGAGATGTGGCGGAAGCGGGAGCCCGAGCTACTCGGGCTGTGAGATCCCGAGCAGGTCGGCGATCAGGTCGTCCATCCGCAGGTGCGTCGACTCGGAGCCGTACGGCACCACGGCGAGCGTGCGGGTGAGGAACCGGTAGAGCTCCCGGGTCGACGCCTCGGCCAGCAGGTGGCCGCTGGGGGAGCGGAACTCCAGCATCACGACCCCGCGACCGTTCTCGTCGGTGCTCGGCCAGAGCTGGACGTCGCCCTCGCCGACCGGGTCGGTGAGGCCACGGGAGATGAGGGTGCGGCAGACCGCCCAGCGGATCACGCTGTCACCGGCCGGGAACGCCACCCAGACGGCGTACGGGTCGGTGGGGTCGTACTCGAAGCTGGTCTCCAGCTCCCGAGTCATCCCCAGCGGGTCGACGCAGCGCATCGTGATCGGTTGCGCGAGCACGCGCGACATCGGTGGTTGCGTCATTTCTCTCCTGGCCCCCCGGAAACACTCTCTTGAGAGTAGGACGCCAGAGTGAGGCTCGTATGACGCATTTCCAAATCTCTTTGCCATACCGGCCGGTAGCACTCCCGGGCCCGCCTCCCGGAATGTGAGTCGGCCGAACCCATGCGCTAAGGTTTCGCACCGCACCGAAGGGTGCACTCCGGGCGATTGGCGCAGTGGTAGCGCGCTTCGTTCACACCGAAGAGGTCACTGGTTCGAACCCAGTATCGCCCACAGAGTTGTTGCAGGTCAGAGGCGGATTTGCTCTGTCCGGGTAGGCCAGCAGGATATGTGCGGAATCGTCAGCCGGCATCGTGGCCCCAAGGGCGCCACCACCTAACGATTCAGCCAACCTTCCTCGTAGTCGGGATGGTCTCGCCACGCGGTGGCGAACACACGAGTACCCGGGAGCTGAACGGGGCGTCCACCACCTCCGCGGACCGCTTGCGCCTGGGCCACCTCTCCCCGCCCCAGGATCAACCTGCGTGTGTACTCGGCGGCCACCCGGTCCGGGTTGAAATGGCCTACCTATGCCGCGGGTCGGGGGACGTCATGCGCGCGACTCACACTGGGCACCATGGAACCCGAGACGCGGCGGCTGATCACGTTCGCAGCTGAGCGCATCAAGGAAGACATGACTGTCGTCCTGGCCGCTGCGCCGGGATTCAATGTGGAAGCGCGGGCTGTTGGGTGACGGGTCTGGTTCATCACCCGCCTACTCAGGCTGTCAAGTGAGACTTCGCGTGACGATCGGCCCCACACATGCGCAGGCGAGCGAAAACGGGTAACCGAACCCGTAAGTCGGCGGATGTCCCTCACCCCTCCTGTCGACGACGCTTGAGGCGTCGCTGGGACATGGGGATGTCGAGGCCCGGGGGCGCGGGCTCCTCCAAGCCCAGATCGCGGCAGCAACGTGCTGCCTCGGACGCAATGTTCTCCACATACCAATCGAAAGGCACCATCTCTGATGCGCAAGATCCTCGTCGGCCTCGTGGCCACCACCGCCGTCGCCGCGCCGATTGCGCTCGTCGCTGCCCCGGCCAACGCTGCCTACGAAGGCGGCGACCGCCGCCCCTGCGTCACCGCCAACGAGTGGAAGGCTGCCCGTACCGGCATGACCAAGACCGCCGTGCACGCCCTGTTCGACACTGCGGGACGCCACGACTACGGCTCCGCCTCCAACAACTGGATCGACCTGCACCGCACCTACACACCTTGCCCCGGCTTCTCTGGTGAACTGACGGTCTGGTTCGACAACTACACCGCCGACGAGCCCGGCATGCGGCTCTACTCCAAGACGCGTTACCGCTCCTGGTGATCCCAGTGCCGGGTCCCTGAGGGCTCGCCGGCCAAGGAGCCCCTGCTCGTCGTCGTAGGGCAGCAATGGGGGTCGGATCGCGCCTGCCTCGGGTGCGCGGGAGGGACGCCACGAGTAGGTCAGCCCGTTGAGCGGGCCGTCGACATGTCCCGACCGAACCGCTCCGCCAGTACGCCGTGGCGCAGACCGCGGTCGCTCACCACCAGCGAGTCCTTTCCGAGCTTGTCGAGCACCGTGCGTACGATGCATGCCCCCGCGAGGATGATGTCGGCCCGCTGGGGCTGGAGACCGACGATGGTGCGGCGCTCGTCGGCGGTCCGCGTGCGGTAGAGCTCGATCTGCCGGTCGAGCTCGGTCCGGTCGAGGACCGTGCCCTGGACGACCTCCGGGTCGTACTCCGCCAGCCCATGTCTGACTGCCGCGAGGTTCGTGACGGCCCCGCCCATGCCTGCGAGCGCCGCGGGTGTGGGTCGGCCGTCGAGGCGATCGAGGTCGGCGGCGATCGCGCCGAGTGCCTGCGCCAACACGTCACGGGACACGGCGCCGTCGAGGGCGTACCGCTCGGTGAACCGGACCGCACCGACGTCGACGCTGAACCGTTCGAGGACCTCGGCTCCGTGCCCGAAGGTGAACTGAGAGCTGCCACCACCCGTGTCGAACACGACGCTCGACGCCCGGCGCGTGCCCCAGCCCCGCGACGGCCGCGAGGTACGCGAGCCGGGCCTCGTCCTCGCCCGAGATGATCTGGACAACGACGCCACAACGCACCTGCACGGCCCGGACGAAGCTCCGCGCCGTTGGCAGCGATACGCAGCCCGGCTGTCCCCACCGCCGCGATCGCCGAGACATCCTCTCGACCGCGCCTCCGTCGGCCATGCCCTCGATCGCCTGGATCGTGCGCTCCATCGGCTCCGGCTTGAGACGGCCGGACTCCTGGAGTCCGTCGCCCAAGCGGGTGATCTCGGCACGGTCGACGACCGTGTGCCAGTGACCGTCGGCGCTGCGCTCGCCGATGTGGAACTTCACCGAGTTCGTGCCGACGTCGATGACGGCGTACCGCTCCGTGCCGAACCCAACAAGCGTCTTGAGGCCGCGCGCGAAGCTCACGTTCGGCCGCGGGGCCAGCCCGAGCTCACGCACCGTCGCCAGCACGCGTGCCGCATCCTCGGACTCGATCGCGAACGTGCGCGTCGAGGCATCCGCCGTGCGCACATCGGTCAGCTCTGCCATGCAGCCGCCAATCGTGTACCGCTCCCGTCTCTTGTGAACCTCGACGGCCAGCAGGTTCGGGTTCGGGTCCACCAGCTCGTCCAGGAGTTCGCGGAACGTGTAGGTCGTGCGGGCCAGCTCCGACGGAGCCTCCACGCGCAGAGCCCCGAGCACCGCGCCGACGTCGGCAGCGGACAGCGGGAAACCAGCCTTCATCACCGGGATCCACTGCTCGAGCCCGTCGTCGTCCACCTCCACGAGGTGCTTGACGTCCATCAGGTCGTCGCGGACCTTGACGGCGTCGGTCCCAGCCACCGACAGCAGGTAGACCTCGTCGCTCTCGTGCACCCTCTCGGGCGAGACGTCGCCGACTCTCGACTCGACTTCCCCCACGGCGTCACCGAAGGCCCGCCACTCCCAGCGAGGGATGATTGCGGACACCCTCCACCACCTCCATCGCCGGCCGGCTGCTTGTCGAGCCTAGGCCCGGATCCCGCCAGTACCCGTATCCGACCGTGAGCCAGCCGAACTGCGTCCCTCAGCATCGGTGCCCCTGGCGCGATCCAGATCACCCGGTTCGGGTCAGTTGGAACCGGCCCTGCCCGGGGCAGACTCCACTTTCGTGGACGAGCGCGAGGTCGTGGCCGTGACGGTGGTGCGCGACCCGAGCCTTCGACGCCGGGCGGCGCGCCTCGGGTGGCTCACCGCCGCGCTCTTCGTCCTGGCACTGCTGCTGTTGGCCGGGGCGGTATGGCTGATCGTGAGCGGCGCTGCGGACAACCCGTCAGGGACCGTGACCCTCCCGGTCAACGTGGAGTTCAGGCGCCCGGGCCTGGCGGTTCTGCTCGCGGCGCTGATCGCGATCGCGGCCATGTTCGTGGGGATCGCGGGGCTGCAGACGGCGACAGCGATGCGGGTTCTCGCCCGGGATCGCCATGTTCCGGCGCCGCTCCCGCCGCATCTGCAGCAGGTACGCCGCTGGGTACTGGGGCCGCTGGCGGTGCGGGTCCTCGACGTCGAGCACCTGCCCGAGTGGCCGCTCTCCGCCGTCCCGGAGCCGTCGGAGCTGCCGCCCGGGACTCGGCTGCGATGCGCCGTGCTGATCCCCGCCCACGACGAGGAGGCCGTCATCGGGGCCACGCTGGACTCGCTCGCCGGGCAGAGTCGAGCTCCGGACCGGATAGTGGTGATCGCGGACAACTGCAGTGACTCGACGGTGGACGTGGCCCGAAGCCGCGGCGTCGAGGTGGTCGAGACGGTGGGCAACACCGAGAAGAAGGCTGGTGCGCTCAACCAGCAGCTGGCCCGGATGCTGCCCGACCTCGACGTGCGAGACCTCGTCATGGTGATGGATGCTGACTCGACGATCTCGCGGGAGTTCCTCGAGGTCGCTCTGGGGCTCCTCGAGGACGAGCCGGACCTGATCGCGGTCGGGGGGCTGTTCTACGGCGAGGGCGGCGGTGGCCTGGTGGGGCAGCTGCAGCGCAACGAGTTCACCCGGTACCAACGGATCGTGGCCCGGCGGCTGAACAGGGTGTTCGTGCTGACCGGGACCGCATCGGTGATCCGTGGCTTCGCCCTGCGGGCGGTGGCCGAGGCTCGCGGATCCTTGATCCCGGGTCCACCGGACAAGGTCTACGACACGCTCGCCCTGACCGAGGACAACGAGCTCACCCTGGCCCTGAAGTCCCTGGGCGGCCGCATGACATCCCCGCCGGAGTGCCGGGTCACGACCGAGATCATGACGAGCTGGCACGACCTGTGGCGGCAGCGGCTGCGCTGGCACCGGGGCGCCCTGGAGAACATCGGCGCGTACGGACTCACCAGGGCGACGGCCATGTACTGGGGTCAGCAGGTGACTCTCGCGTACGGCGTATTCGCGCTGCAGTCCTACCTGCTGCTGATGACGGTGACGCTGCTGGCCGCGGAGAGCATCCGGTGGTCGCCGTTCTGGGTCACGATCGGCCTGGTGTTCCTGGTAGAACGGCTGGTGACCGTGTGGGCGGCGGGCTGGCGCGGCCGGGGACTGGCGGCCCCGATCTTCATCGAGCTCGGCTACGCGGTGTTCCTGCAGTTCTGCTTCGTGACGTCGCTGGTCCAGATCCTGACCGGCCGGAAGGCGGGCTGGAACTACGTGCCTCGGCCAGCGGTCCACGGCGCGGCCACGTGGATCGTCGGCGGGTACCTCCTCACGACGTACGGCATCGTGCTGCCGACCTCGGTGCTGTTCACGGACTGGTACCAGGCGCTGACGCTCTGGGTCGGCTTCAACACGCTGGTCTTCGCGCTCCTGAGCCTGCTCCAGATCCTCCCTCCTCTTCGCAGGAGCGTGCGCCGGCAACGCCACGCTGCCAAGGCCAGGTGAACGGGCCGGAGTGGCTCAACCGAACGCCATCCCCTCCGCGTTGCCCGTCGACTCGGGCTCGGGGAGTCGGACCATCCGGAACGAGTTGGCCAGGCCGATCAGCGCGGCGAG
The DNA here is from genome assembly GCA_963788445.1 of uncultured Actinomycetota bacterium. Lineage (GTDB taxonomy): Bacteria > Actinomycetota > Actinomycetes > Propionibacteriales > Nocardioidaceae > Nocardioides. The sequence goes on along the minus strand of CAWBGN010000010.1, from coordinate 201,052 downwards.
GATCGGGACGGCCAGCGCGACCTGCAGTGCCCGCGGGCGGGCCTCGGTGTTGATCCGCACGACCTCGTCCTGGATCTCCTCGGGTTCATCGGCCAGCAGCGCCTCGAGCTCGGTGTTGCTCATCAGCTCGGCGTCGCGCTCGAGCGTCTCGGCGACCTGGGCCTTGTCCTCCGGGCGGCAGGACCGAGCTGTCGTCGGCCCTGGCCGTGAAGATCACCGACAGTGTGGCCAGCATGATGGCGCCGGCGAACGCCAGCCCGAAGGACAGTCCGAACGACCCGGCGGCCGAGTTGATGCCGGCGGCCTCGCTGACCCGCTCCTCGGAGATCGGGCCCAGCGTGTAGTTGTTCAGCTGCGAGACGAGCAGGCCGAGTCCGCAGCCGGCCACGATCAGCGGGACGACCAGGGCCCACCCGGAGTCGGCGCGCGGCACGATCGGCAGCAGCGCGCCCATCCCGACCGCCAGCAGGAGGAACCCCACGCGGATGATCCCGCTCGGGCGGCGGCCGCCGGCCTTGCGACCGGCGAGGACCGCGACCGCGAACATGCTCAGCGACAGCGGGGCCAGCGAGAGGCCCGCCTCCATCGCGTTGTACTCCAGGACCATCTGGAGGTAGATCGGCAGCGCGATCATCGCGCCGCCGAGGGCGATCTGCTGCAGCATCTGCTGGGAGATCCCCAGCCGGAACGTCGGGATCGCGAACAGGTCCGGGTCGACCAGGGTCGGCCGGCCGGCCCGCTTGCGCCGCGCGAGCCACCAGACGAGCGACCCGAGGGCGACCGCGCCGACCGCCATCAGCAGGAGCACGAACTCGCCGCCCTCCTGCCACACCAGGATGCTCAGGACCAGCCCGCCCATCGCCAGGACCGAGAGCACGGCGCCGACCGGGTCGACCGTCCGCGGCCCGGTGTACGGCGCGTCGTGGACCATCCGGATCCCGGAGAGGACGACCGCGATGATCACCACCTCCATGCCGAAGGCCACCCGCCACGAGAGGTACGTCGTGATGAAGCCGCCGAGCAGCGGGCCGACCGCTGCGGCGATCGCGGCGGCGGCCCCGACGAGGGCGTAGGCCTTGCGCTGTGCGGCGCCCTCGAAGTTCCCGTGCACCAGCGACTGCATCGCCGGCAGCAGCAGGGAGGCACCCAGGCCGCCGATGACGGCCCAGAACACGATGATCGCCCTCAGGTCCTGGGCCAGGGTCATCGCGACCGCACCCGTCGCGTACCCGAGGAGGCCGAGCACGTAGGCGCGCTTGCGGCCGATCAGGTCGCCCACCTTGCTCCCGATCAGGATGAACGCCGCCGAGACCAGTGCCTCGAGCGCGATCGCCGACTGCACCCCGCTGACGGTCGTGTCCAGGTCCCGGACCACGGAGCTGATCGAGACGTTCATCAGGGACGTGTCCACCACGAGCACGAACATGGCCATCGCGAGCAGGATCGCGAGCCTGGTGTTGCCCGAGGACGCGTCGACCGCCGCGTCGTCTCGCTTGTCGCTCACCGTTCACCGCCTCGTCACCTGCGCCGCGCGTGGTCCGAGACCAAGTTATTCCTGGCCGGGCGCCCCGCAACCACCCGAACCGGGGTGGGGTGTGGCCACCCGCCGCGAGGCCATGGTCGACGTGAGCAACTGACCTCGAGGACGGAGACCCATGACCGTCGACGGCGCCGCTCCGACCACGCTGTCGGTCCGCCAGGCCGCGTTCATCGGCGTGGGGGCCATGGTGGGGGCGGGGATCTTCGCGCTGCTGGGCGCGGCGGGGGAGGTGGCCGGCGCCGCCGTCTGGGTCTCCTTCCTGCTCGCCGGCGCGATCGCGGCGCTGCAGGGCTACTCGTTCGCCAAGTTCGGCGCCCGCTACCCGTCCGGCGCCGGCCTCCTGGAGTACGTCGTCCGCGGCTTCGGCAACGGTCACGTCACGGGCGTGGTCGGCTGGCTGCTGCTCGCCGCCAACGCGATCATCACCGCCATGGTGGCGGTCTCGTTCGGCAGCTACGCCGACTCGGCGTTCGCGGACGGCGACGGCGACTGGACCAAGGCGTTCGCCGTGCTCGTCGTGGTGGTCATGTCCATGCTCAACATCCTCGGCTCGCAGGTCGTGGCCCGAGCCCAGACGATCGATCGTGATCGTGGTGATCGGCATCCTCACCATCTTCGCCGTCGCCACCCTGGCGAACATCGATCCCGACCTGCTGGCGTTCTCCGGCTACCCGTCCCTGCGCGACATCGTCTCCAGTGTCGCCCTGACCTTCTTCGCGTTCCTCGGCTTCGGCGTCATCACGTTCACGGCGAAGGACCTCGCCCAGCCCGCCCGGGAGCTGCCTCGGGCCGTCTTCCTGGCCCTCGGCATCGCGACCGTCGTGTACGTCGCGGTGGCGCTGGGCGTCTTCGGCACCCTCACGGTCGACGAGGTGGTCGACTCCGGAGGCACCGCCCTCGCCGTGGCCGCCGAGCCGGTCCTCGGGAACGCCGGGTACTGGCTGATGAGCGTGACCGCGTTGTTCGCGACGGCGGGCGCGACGAACGCGGGTCTCTACCCGGCGGCCGGCCTGTGCGAGCAGATGGCGTCGCACGGGCCAGTTCCCGCCGCTGCTGGGGCGTCGGTTCCGCGACCGGGCACCGGCCGGCCTCGTGGTCACCGCCCTGGCCGCGATCGTCCTGTCGGTGGGGTTCGACCTGACCTCGATCGCCTCGCTCGGCAGCGCGGTGGCGCTCATCGTGTTCACCCTGGTCACCGGCGGCCACCTGCGCGTGCACAAGGAGACCGGGGCGCGCCCCTGGATCCTGGTCGTCGCGATCGTCTCGACGGTGGTCGTGCTCGCCACCTTCGCGGTGACCACGCTGGTGGACGAGCCCGGAACCGCTGTCGCCCTCGTCGCGATCCTGCTCCTGAGCATCCTGCTGGACCTCGGCTGGAAGCGGTCGCGAGACGCGCGCACCGTCGAGGCGTGAGCGTCCCCGTGCACGCGTGCCGACGTTCTACCCCGGTCGGGGTGGTGCGGTCCTACCCGCCGTCTGCCGACCATGTGGGCCATACCCGTCCGACCCGTCGATGCGCCGTCGGTGACCTCGGACTCGTCAAAGTGGGAGGTTCATCGTGACCACCGTCTGGGAGTACACCGTCTGGGAAGCGTTCTGGACCATGCTCTGGTTCTTCCTGTTCTTCATCTGGATCTGGCTGCTCATCTCGGTCTTCGGCGACATCTTCCGCAGCGACGACCTCTCCGGCTGGAGCAAGGCGCTCTGGACGATCTTCGTGATCGTCCTGCCCTACCTCGGCGTGTTCGTCTACCTGATCGCGCGCGGCAAGAGGATGGGCGAGCACGCGGTGCTGGACGCGTCGCGCCGCGAGGACCAGATGCGCAGCTACGTGCAGGAGGTCGCGGGCAGCAGCAGCACCGCAGGAGAGATCGAGCGGCTGGCCCAGCTCCAGAAGCAGGGCGCGATCACCGACGAGGAGTTCCGCCAGGCGAAGGCGAAGCTGCTGGCCTGACGCGAGACTTCGGCACGCTGGCGGCTGGGAGGGCACATGGACGGGCACGAGGACGACGACGGTACGGCCCCGGACCTGGATCTGGTCGAGTACGTCGTGATCTCGGTGCCCGAGCTGTCCTCTGCCGTCGGTGTCGCTGCGGCGCTCAAGCAACTCGTCGAGTCCGAGGCAGATCCGGATCCTCGACCTGGTCGGCGTGGACACCGGTGCCGGACGGGCGGTTCACGGCCGTCGAGCCCGAGCTGGTGTCCGGTCTGGCGGCCCTCGACAACGTCGACGGCGAAGTGGGCGGTCTGCTGAGTGAGGACGACATCGCCCTCGCCAGCGGCGCCCTCAGCCCCGGCACGTCGGCGCTGGTCGTCGTCGTCGAGGACCGCTGGGCCCAGCAGCTGGCGGACGCCGCGCGGGACGGCGGCGGGAGGATCATCGGCGGCGAGCGGATCCCGCGACACCGGCTCGAGCAGTCCCGGCGATCCCGCACGGTGCCGGAGGGCGGACAGCAGTCGTGAAGCGAGTGGCCTCCTCCCGTCGGCGTCACGTCGACCTGCTGCGACGCCGTCCGGTGCTGGACGACAGCCCGGTGGACCCGCCCGCGGTCCTCGCCGTGCGCCGGGTCGACCAGCTGCGGGCGCTGCTGCACCTCGTCGAGCGGGGCGTGCTGTCGCCCGACGAGTTCGAGCGCCAGGAGGAGAAGGTCTTCCGGCGTCCGCCCACCAGCTAGCCGCGGGCCAGGAGCCGCAGCCGGCGGGCGGTCGCGACCGCCTCCGCTCTCGAGTTCACCCCGAGCTTGCGGTAGATCACCCGCAGATGGAACTTCAGCGTGTTCTGCGAGACGAACAGCTCGGAGGCGATCTCGCGAAGGGTGAGTCGGGTCGGGAGCAGGCGCATCACGTCGCGCTCGCGGCTGGTCAGCTCCTCGACGAGGCCGGGGACGGCCGTGGCTCGGGTCAGGTCAGGCACGAGCGCACAGCGGAGGCGGTCCATCCACGCGCTCGGCGCCCGCCAGGCCGCGAGCTCCACGAGGTCGAGCACCGCCCGACCGTCGGTGGCGACCGTCTGGAGCATGCCGTGCTCCGCGGCACGCTCGACCGCGGCTTCGACGCACTTGAGGGCCGCCTTGTGGTCGACGTCGGCGACGGCGCGCGCCAGCATCAGTTCTCGCACGACCAGGTGCCGCTCGCAGCGCGGCTCCGCGCGGCGGACTGCCTCGTCGGCCTCAGGCTGTCGCCCGGCGGCGAGGTGGAACCTGGCCTCGCAGATCGGTCCCCAGAACGCGTCGTCGATCTGACCCGACCAGTGCTCGGCGGCGGCCAGGTCGTCCTCGGCCAGCGAGACAAGCACTCCAGTCCGGGCGAGCCGGCCCCGACCTTCAGGACCGTCGAGATCGCGCCTGGTCAGCTCGTCGGCGTGGTGGAACAGGGATCGGGCGGCTGCGACGTCGCCGTCGCCCAGCCGCATCTCGACCAGCTCCAGGGCGGCGAGCACCTGGACGTAGGTGCAGGGGTACGCCGACCGGCCGGCCAGCTGCTCCAGGGCGGGTTCGGCGCCGTCACGGTCACCGAGCTCGCGTGCGGCGATCGCCTCGGCGATGTCGAGCTCGGTGCGCAGCGTCCGCATCTCCGCCGACTCCGCCACCCGGCGGACTCCGGCGGCGATGCGCAACGAATCGAGGGGTTGTCCGGCCAGGGCGAGACCCACGGCGCGCGCGCCCTCGTGCGCGAGCCCGACGCGTGGTGTCGTTGACAACGGCCGCCCGCCCGGCGCCGACGACCTCGTCGCCGTCGCTCCAGCGCTCATCGAGGGCGACCCCGTGGGTCACCAGGCTCCAGCCGAACCGCCCGATGGGATCGACCAGCGCTGCATCACCGAGCAGTTCGAGGCCGGCCAGTGGCAGTCGGTCGATGCAGGCTCGCCAGTCGCCGGCGAGCCAGGCGGACGCCGAGCGCAGGATGCCGAGACGACCCACCTCCTCGGGAGTGGCTCCCGTCGGTGAGCGCTCCCTCGGCCGCCGCAACGGCGTCGAGGAACCCGGCCCGGTCGATGCGTAGGTGGCACCAGGCGTACTGCACCAGCGAGGCGGCGTCGGCGCCCGAGACCTCGGGCGGGATCCGTTCGAGGATCCGGCGGATCGCGTCGGGATCGCTGCCGGCGTCGATGCGGCTCAGCGAGATCGTCGCCAGCAGGCGGAGTGCCTCGCGCGGCTCGCCGGCGTCCAGCCAGTGCTCGATCGCTGCCATGTGGTCGGCCATGCTCTCCAGCCACCGGGCTGCGCGCGCGTGCTGCTCGCGCAGTCGCTCGGGAGAGCGACGCTCGAGCTCGGCCAGCAGCACCTCGCGGACCAGGCTGTGCACCTCGAACCACCCGCCGGAGTCGAAGCCGGTGACGAACAGCCCCCGCTCCTCGGCCTCCTGCAACAGGTCGCCGGCATCGGTGCGCCCGCTGAGTGCCTCGGCCAGCCCGTAGTTCATGCGGTCGACCACGGCGGTGGACACCAACAGGTCGACGAGCTCGGGCCGCTCGGCCCGCAGCACCTCGTGCCACAGGTAGCTGTCGACGAGACGATCAGAACCCGCCGGGCCGGCGAGCTCGGCACCGCCCTCGGGGAGGTGTGCCGGTCGTCTCGAGCGCACGGCGAGAGCGGCGAGCTGGAGTGCAGCGGCCCAGCCGCCGGACCACTCGGCAGCGGACGTGAGGTCCTGCGGCGCGGAGTCCGGGCAGAGGCCGGTCAACATCTCGAGATCCTCCTGCTCGGAGAACTTCAGGACGTCGAAGCTGATGTCGACCAGCAAGCCGGAGGCCCGCAGCCGGTCGACCGGCAGGGCGGGGCGCCGGCGGCTGAGCAGCAGGAGGTGGAGCCAGTCCGGCTTGTGCTCGACGAAGGCGACCAGCGCGGACCGGGCAGGCTCGCTGTCGTCGATGCGGTGCACATCGTCGATGACGAGCACCGCGTTGTCGCCCTCGGCCAGCTCGAGGTCGTCGCTCAGCGCACGGATCGCGTCCAAGGGTCCATCGGGGCCGCTCACGACTCCCAGCGTTCGCTCCGCGACGCCCGGGGCGAGTGGCTCCACGGCCGAGATGACCGCGGCGCAGAACTGCGCGGGGTCGCGGTCCGACTCGTCGATGGCCAGCCAGGCGGACGGCCATCCGCCGTGACGGATCCAGTCCGCAGCCAGCGCGGTCTTGCCTGCCCCGGCCGGAGCGACCACCGCCGTCACCGGGTACGCCGCGAGGTCGTCCAGCAGCTCGGTCAGCCGGGCCCGGTGCAGGAAGTGCTGCGGTGCCGTGGGCACCCGGAACTTGGACCGGAAGAACGGCGAGTCGAAGTGCCCGCGTTGAAGGGGTACTCGAACCGCGTGACCGGGCATCACGTCACCTGTGGATCAGGTCCCCGAGGAAGCATTGCCAATCTCCTTCGTCGCAGCCACCGAGTAGATCTGGCCCTCGGCGCCACGAAGGAGCGGAACAGACGAGGTCCAGGTCCGGATATTGGTGAGAATCTCACCCACGAGCGAGCACGGCCTCACCCCTATCGGGTGGTTAGGCGGCCCTCACAGTGGGCCCCTCGGCCCACCCCGTCGGGGGTGAGGCGGGACCACCCAGCGCGTGATCACCATCGAACGTCAGACACACCGACGCGTGGAGGCGTTCGATGGCAGGTCCGGATCTCACGTCCCGTCGTGGACCGGAGCGCGCTCGACCCCGTCGCCGCCGGGGTCGACCAGGTGGCGCGCGAGCTCGGGGTCGATCCCGGGCGTGGGCTCTCGGCCGCAGGAGGCACGATCCCGGCTGGAGTCGCACGGCCCGAACCGGCTGGCCGCCGGCAAGAAGGAGCCGGGCTGGCGGGCGTTCCTGCGCCAGTACGAGGACTTCATGCAGATCATCCTGCTGGCCGCGGCGCTGGTCAACCAGATCGTCACCGGCGACACCGGCACGACCGTCGTACTGGCCGGCCTGACCGTGTTCAACGCCGTGATCGGCCTGCGCCAGGAGTCCAAGGCCGAGGAGAGCGTCAAGGCGCTCTCGCAGATGATGAAGACGATCGCCCGGGTGCGTCGCGACGGCCAGGCGGTCGAGATCGACGCCGGGGAGCTGGTTCCCGGAGACGTCGTCCTCGTCGAGGCGGGCAACCTGGTCCCCGCCGACGCGCGGGTCAGCCTCGCCGCGACCCTCGAGATCGAGGAGGCGGCGCTGACCGGCGAGAGCCTCCCGGTCGGGAAGTCGATCGAGCCGGTCCCGGGGGAGGACGTCCCGCTCGGTGACCGGACCTGCATGGCGTACATGAACACGTCGGTCACGCGTGGGCGCGGCGAGCTGATCGTCACCGCCACCGGCATGGACACCGAGATCGGTCACATCGCCGACATGCTCGCCAACACCGAGACCAGCAAGACACCGCTGCAGAAGCAGCTCGACGCGCTGTCCAAGATCATCGCGTCCATCGCCGGCGTCGCGCTGGTCCTGGTCGTGCTGCTGGGCCTGGCACGTGGCGAGTCGTTCGACACGTTGTTCGTCACCGGAGTCGCCCTCGCCGTGGCCGCGATCCCGACCGGCCTGCCGGCCGTGGTGACCGCGCTGCTGTCGATGGGCACCCGTGAGATCGCCCGCCGCGGCGCCATCATCAAACGGCTGCCGGCCGTGGAGACGCTGGGCTCGACCTCTGCGATCTGCTCGGACAAGACCGGGACCCTGACCCTCAACAAGATGACCGCCCGGGAGCTGGTCATCCCCGGCCAGAACCGCTACACGGTCTCCGGCGAGGGCTACAGCACCGAGGGAGAGATCAGCCATGTCGGCGGCCAGCGGCACGACCTCGACCCCTACCTGCTGCCGATGGTGCTGTGCGCCGACGCCGTGCTCGACGGCGAGAGCCTGATCGGTGACCCGACCGAGGGTGCCCTCATCGTGCTGGGCGCGAAGGGTGGGCTCGACATCGAGGAGACCCGCACGGCACTGCCCCGGGTCGCCGAGGTGCCGTTCGACTCCGACTACAAGTTCATGGCGACGTTCCACGAGATGACCGCGGACGACGGCCGCCCGGTCGTGCGCTGCTACGTCAAGGGCGCGCCGGACGTCCTCATCGGGCGCGCCACGACGATCCGGAACCCGGACGGCAGCCTGGTCCCGATCACCGACGACAACCGCCACCTCGCCACCGACCGCCAACGACCAGATCGCCAACGCCGGCGAGCGGGTGATGGTGGTGGCGCAGCGGGACCTCGACCCGAGCGTGCTCACGTCGGGTGGCGACCTCATCGACCAGGTGCAGGAGCTCACGCTGCTGGCGATGGTCGGGCATCGTCGACCCGCCGCGACCCGAGGCCAGGGTCGCGATCGCCGAGTGCCACGACGCCGGGATCCGGGTCCGGATGATCACCGGCGACCACGCCACCACGGCCGCCGCCATCGCGGGGGAGCTGGGGATCGACGGGCAGGGCGATCACCGGCCAGCAGTTCGCCGCGATGAGCGACGAGGAGCTGCTGCGCGACCTCGACGACATCGGGGTCGTCGCGCGGGTGGCGCCCGAGGACAAGGTCCGCCTGGTCCGCCTGCTCAAGGAGAAGGGCAACGTGGTCGCGATGACGGGCGACGGCGTCAACGACGCCCCGGCCCTGAAGACCGCCGACATCGGCGTGGCCATGGGCATCACCGGCACCGAGGTCTCCAAGGAGGCCGCGGTGATGATCCTGACCGACGACAACTTCGCCACCATCGTCGGCGCCGTCTCCTACGGCCGCTCCCTCTACGACAACCTGCTGAAGTACCTGCGCTTCCAGATGTCCACGCTGGTCGCCTACATCGCGATCTTCATCGGTGCCGGGATCATCGGCATCGCCAACGGCTCGCCCCTCAACCCGCTGCAGATCCTCTGGCTGAACATGGTCGTCGACATCCCGCTGGCGATCGCGCTCGGCTTCGACCAGCCCGCCAAGGGCCTGATGGCTCGCCCGCCGCGTCCCGTGGGAGCGCCGGTCCTGTCCCGCAACAACTGGTTCCGGCTGTGCGCCCAGGGCGCCGTGATGACCGTCGGTGCGCTGGCGGCGTACCAGATCGGCGACGACCCGGACGGTGCCGTGGTGGCCTCGACGATGCTGCTCACCACGCTGTCGCTGTTCCACGTCGCCGGCGCGCTGCTGTGCCGCGACCAGCTGAACACGATCTTCGACCGCGATGCCGTGCCCGGTGTCATGCAGCTGCGGCGCTACGGCGTGGCGCTGCTCGCGATCGTCCTCGTCACCTCGCTCGACTTCCTGCAGCGGATCTTCGGCACGACCGGCCTGACCTTCAACCAGTGGTGCATCTGCATCGGCATCGCCCTGTCGATCGTCGTCGTGGAGGAGCTGATCAAGCTCGTCATCCGTCACCGCGCGTCGGCGGAGCCCGCATCGGCGTCGCCACCCCAGTCCATGTCCCCCGTCACCGCTTGAGCAAGGAGTCCTGATGTCCTTCAACCTTCGTCACCGCAGCTTCCTCAAGGAGCTCGACTTCAGCCCCGAGGAGCTGAAGTTCCTGCTCAAGCTGTCCGCCGATCTCAAGGCCGCCAAGTACGCCGGCTACGAGCAGCCCCGGCTGGCCGGCAAGAACATCGCGCTGATCTTCGAGAAGACCTCCACCCGGACCCGGACGGCGTTCGAGGTGGCCGCGAAGGACCAGGGCGCGCACGTCACCTACCTCGAGCCCAGCGGCTCCCAGATCGGCCACAAGGAGTCGATGAAGGACACCGCGCGCGTGCTCGGCCGCACCTTCGACGGGATCGAGTACCGCGGGTCCACCCAGGAGAACGTCGAGACGCTGGCGAAGTACGCCGGCGTGCCGGTGTGGAACGGGCTGACCGACGAGTTCCACCCGACCCAGATCCTCGCCGACGTGCTCACCATGACCGAGCACAGCGACAAGCACCTTGCGCGACATCGCCTTCTGCTACCTCGGCGACGCCCGCAACAACATGGGCAACTCGCTGATGGTCGGCGGCTGCAAGTACGGCATGGACGTGCGCCTGTGCGCACCCCGCGACCTGTGGCCGCACGACGACCTCGTCGAGACCTGCCGCGGGATCGCCGAGGAGACCGGTGCCCGGCTCACGCTGACCGAGGACGTCGACGAGGGGGTCTCGGGCGTCGACTACCTCTACACCGACGTCTGGGTCTCGATGGGCGAGGAGAAGAGCGTCTGGGGCGAGCGGATCAAGCTGCTCACGCCGTACCAGGTGAACAAGGACGTCGTGGCCCGCACCGGAAACCCGAAGGTGAAGTTCATGCACTGCCTGCCGGCGTTCCACAACCGCGAGACGAAGGTCGGCGAGGACATCTTCGAGGAGTTCGGGATGGACGGTCTCGAGGTCACCGACGAGGTCTTCGAGTCGGAGCACTCGATCGTCTTCGACCAGGCCGAGAACCGCCTGCACACGATCAAGGCCGTCATGGTCGCCACGCTCGGGGACTGAGAAGGAGACGCCGCATGCGAGTCGTCGTGGCTCTGGGAGGCAATGCCCTGCTGCAAGCGTGGCGAGCCGATGACGGCCGACGTGCAGCGCGAGAACGTGCGCACGGCGGCGCCGGCGCTGGCCGCCATCGCCGCCGAGCACGAGCTGGTCCTCTCCCACGGCAACGGTCCGCAGGTGGGGCTGCTCGCGCTGCAGGCCGCCGCGTACACCGACGTCGAGCCGTACCCGCTCGACGTGCTCGGTGCGCAGACCGAGGGAATGATCGGCTACGTCCTGGAGCAGGAGCTGGGCAACTACTTCCCGCCGAGCGAGCCGTTCGCGACGATCCTGACGATGGTCGAGGTCGACCCGGATGACCCGGCCTTCGAGCACCCGACGAAGTTCGTCGGCCCGGTCTACCCGAGGAACAGGCGGAGCAGCTCGCCGCGGAGAAGGGCTGGCCGTTCCGCAAGGACGGCGAGTCGTGGCGCCGGGTGGTGCCGTCCCCGATGCCGCAGCACATCTTCGAGATCGAGCCGATCCGCGGCCCTGCTCGACCTCGACGTCGTCGTCATCTGCGCCGGCGGTGGCGGGATCCCGACGATGGTCACCGAGGTCGCGGGCAAGCCGTCGCTGACCGGGGTCGAGGCCGTCATCGACAAGGACCTCGCCAGCGAGCTGCTGGCCCGCGAGGTCGACGCCGACCTGTTCGTGATGGCGACCGACGTCGACGCGGTCTACGCCGACTGGGGGACGCCGCAGCAGCGCGCGCTCGGCCGGGTGACCGTCGGCGAGCTGCGCCAGCAGGACTTCCCGGCCGGCTCGATGGGGCCGAAGGTCGAGGCGGCGTGCCGCTTCGTCGAGGCGACCGGAGGGCGGGCCGCGATCGGCGCGCTCGACGCAGATCCAGCAGATCGTCGACGGCGACGCGGGCACCCAGGTGGTGGCCGCGTGAGCCGTCGACCTTGCGGAACGGAGGAGAGATGACGACGTTCGGCGTTCACTCGGAGGTGGGCCGGCTCCGCAAGGTGATGGTGCATCGGCCCGAGCTCAGCCTGCAGCGGCTGACCCCGTCGAACCACGACGACCTGCTGTTCGACGACGTCCTGTGGGTGGAGCGTGCGCAGTACGAGCACGACCAGTTCGTCGCGAGGATGCGTGAGCGCGGGCGTCGAGGTCTACCTGCTCCGCGACCTGCTGGGCGAGACGCTCGCTGCGAGCGACGAGGCCAGGCAGCAAGCTGATCGAGCTCGCGGCCTCGGAGTTCACCGTGGGCATCTCGATGGTCGACGAGGTGCGTTCGGTGCTGGGGGCGATGGCGCCGGAGACGCTGGCCCGGCACCTCATCGGCGGCCTGACGGTCGCGGAGTCGGGCCTCGACCTCGGGCGGCTGCGCTCGCAGTCGGTGATCGCGGCCGCGGTCGACGACGAGAGCATGTTCGTGCTTCCGCCGCTGCCGAACACCCTGTTCACCCGCGACTCGTCGTGCTGGATCTACGGCGGGGTGTCGGTCAACCCGATGTTCTGGCCGGCCCGCCGGCTCGAGGCGTACAACGTCGCCGCGATCTACCGCTACCACCCGATGTTCGCCGAGGCCGACTTCGAGTTCTGGTACCCCGAGCTCGGCGACGACGAGCGCTTCAACGCCGTCGACTTCGGCCGGGCCTCGCTGGAGGGCGGCGACGTGCAGCCGATCGGCAACGGGACCGTCCTGATCGGCATGAGCGAGCGCTCCCAGGCCCGGATGATCGAGCAGGTCGCGCGGGCGCTGTTCGCCAAGGGCGCGGCCGAGCGCGTCGTCGCGGTGGTGATGACGAAGGACCGCGCCCACATGCACCTCGACACCGTGTTCACGATGCTCGACCGCGACGCGGTGACGGTCTACCCACGCGTGATGGACAAGGTGCGGGCGATCAGCCTGCGCCCCGGCGTGAACGGCGCCGAGTTCCACGTCACCGAGGAGAAGGGCTTCCTCGTCGACGGTCGCCGACGCCCTCGGCGTCTCCGACCTGCGGGTGATCGAGACCGGCGGCGACGCCTACCAGCAGGAGCGCGAGCAGTGGGACGACGGCAACAACGTCGTCGCCCTCGAGCCCGGCGTGGTCGTGGCCTACGAGCGCAACACCTACACGATCGCGAAGATGCGCGAGGCCGGCATCGAGGTGATCACCATCGAGGGCTTCGAGCTCGGCAAGGGCCGCGGTGGCGGACACTGCATGACCTGCCCGTTCCTGCGAGACCCGCTCTGATCGGCTGACGGCCATGAACGACGCGGTTCGCTGGATCGTCGCCGCCGTGGCGGTCGTGCTCGTCGTGGGCCTGCTCGTGTGGGCGCGCGGCGACGAGCACCACCGCGGCGACGACGTCGGGCTCGCTGCGGCGTCGCGCTCGGCGCCGCCCGCATCTGGAGGACGGACACATGGCTGACCCGGACACGACGGCGCCGGCCGAGAGCAAGCACGGCTTCACGCTGCCCTCGGCGTACACGATCCTGTTCGCGCTGATCGTGCTGATGGCGCTCGCCACCTGGATCATCCCCGCCGGCGCCTACGAGCTGGACGAGGAAGGGGCGCCCGATCCCGGGGACCTACCACGAGGTCGAGGCGCGACCCGCAGCGGATCCTGGTCGACTCGCTGACCGCGCCGATCAACGGGCTCTACGGGATCGAGGACGACGAAGGGGAACATCAACTACTACAACACCGGCGTCCTGTTCGGCGCGATCGACGTCGCCCTGTTCATCATCGTGATCGGCGGCTTCCTCGGCGTGACGATGCGGACCGGCGCGATCCAGACCGGCATCGGCACGGCTGGTGGCCCGGCTGCCGCGGCCGGGAGCGGTGGATGATCCCGATCCTGATGATGGTCTTCGCGCTCGGCGGGACGACGTACGGCATGGCCGAGGAGAGCCTGGCCTTCTACACGCTGGTCATCGCGGTGCATGATCGCCGCCGGGTACGACGCGCTGACCGGGGCCGCGGTGGTCCTGCTCGGCTGCGGCATCGGCACCCTCGGCTCGACGATCAACCCGTTCGCGACCGGCATCGCCTCGGGCTTCGCCGGCATCTCGATCAGCGAGGGCCTGCTGTCCCGGCTGATCATCCTGGTCGATCGGGCTCGGTGCTCGGGATCTTCTTCGTGATGCGGTACGCCGACCGGGTCAAGCAGGACCCCGCCAGGTCGGTGGTCGTGCGACATGAAGGAGGAGAACGAGGCGCACTTCAGCGTGCAGGGCGACGACGGACGAGGTCGTCATGACCGGCCAGCACAAGGCGATCCTGGCGATCGTTCGGCCTGGCCTTCGGGGTGATGATGTACGGCGTCATCCCCTGGGAGGACATGGGCATCGGGATCCCGACGCTGTGGTGGTGGTTCCCCGAGATGACCGCGCTCGTTCATCCTGTTCTCAGTCGATCATCGGCCTGATCGGGCGGATGAGCGAGGACGACCTCACCGACTCGTTCGTCGACGGCGCCCGCGACCTGCTCGGAGTCGCCCTGATCATCGGGATCGCCCGCGGCATCACCGTGGTGATGAACAACGGCGGCGATCACCGACACCGTGCTGCACTGGGCCGAGCAGGCGGTCGACGGCGTCGGTCCGGTGGCCTTCGTGATCGTGATGTTCCTGCTGTTCCTGCCACTGTCGTTCCTGATCCCGTCCTCGTCGGGCCTCGCCACCGTCTCGATGCCGATCATGGCTCCGCTGGCGGCCTTCGTGGGCGTCGAGGCGGACCTGGTCGTCACGGCCTTCCAGAGCGCCTCGGGCGTGATGAACCTGTTCATCCCCACCTCCGCAGTCGTGATGGGCGGCCTGGCCATCGCCCGCGTCCCCTACGGCACCTACCTGAGATGGGTGTGGCCGCTGCTGGCCATGCTGGTGGCTCTCGTCATCGTCGTCCTCGGTCTCGGAGCGCTGCTAGCGTGAGAACCACCCCACCCGCCCCGGGGTGGCGTCGACCCACCCGCCCCCCGCACAGGCTTGGGCTCGGGGGAGGGCGACCTGCCGTCGACAACGAGGAGTGAATGATGACGACCTTCACGGTGTGGAAGTTCGAGGACCCGGACGGCGCGAAGCACGCCGCCTCGCTACTCCAGAGCGCCGAGGCCGACGGCCTGGTCAAGATCGTCGACCACGCGGTCATGACCTGGCCGCAGGGAGCCGACAAGCCCGAGACCCACCACTCTCACGACGACTCCAAGCGCGGCGCAGGCTGGGGTGCCCTCTGGGGCGTCCTCATCGGCGCCCTCTTCATGGTCCCGGTCGTCGGCGGTGTCGTGGGTGTATCGCATCGGCGCCCTGGCCAAGGCGACCGAGGGCGCCGGCATCACCAAGGAGGACCTCGCCCGGATCCGTACCGAGATCGGCGAGGGCACGTCGGCCCTGTTCGTGGTGACCGAGGAAGGCAACCTCGACCGCCTCGGCGAGCGCTTCCGCGGGACCGACAAGACCCTGATCACCACCAACCTCACGGACGCCGAGCGCGAGACCCTGCTGGAGACCTTCGGCGGGGCGTGAACCGACCTCACCCGGATCGGGTGAGCGCAGACACCGCCCTGCGGCGGCACGCTTCCGTAATGTCTGCGCCCCCGGAAGCCGGCCTCGTGGCCGGGGCCCTGTCGCTCGACGGGCGCACGTTCCACCTGGAGGGTCCGGTCGACAGCCCGTGGGTGCCGGGGGACCTCTTGGTGCTGAGCACGCGGCAGGGAGGGCAGATCTGCGCGCAGCTGCTCTCGAAGGACCAGTCGTCAGCCGGCAAGGCGGGCGGCCTTGGAGGTCGCCACGTCCGATCCGAGATGCTCGACGCGACGCCGTACTTCCGACAAGGAGAGTGTCTGATGGCAGGAACGTTCATCCCCGCCCCGACTTTCGTGCAGATGGGGACCAGACGTACGCGTGAAGGCGGTTCGGACGTCAGGATCCCGCTGCCGGCCGTCGCGGGAGCCGGTGACCCGTCGTGAGCCGGATGCTGGGCGACGACCTGATCCGCCTGCTCGACCTGGTCAAGGACGCCGACAGCATCGAGCTGAAGCTGACCATGCCCGCTGTGTCGGCCCGGTCGGCGGCCACGGCTCTCGGCTTCGACGCCCTCAACGCCCAGATCCGGCAGATCTTCTTCTTCGACACCCCGGACCTGACCCTCGACGCGGCCGGCCTGGTGGTGCGGGCGCGTCGGATCCAGGGCAAGGACAGCGACTCGGTCGTGAAGCTCCGGCCGGTCGTCCCGTCGGAGCTCGACCCGGCCCTGCGCAAGTCGCCGAACTTCGGGGTCGAGGTCGATGCCGCACCGGGTGGCTTCGTCTGCTCGGCCTCGATGAAGGGCAAGCTCCCCGCCGACGCGGTCCTCAAGTCGGTGACGGGCGACAAGCCCCTGCACAAGCTCTTCTCGAAGGAGCAGCGGGCGCTGTTCGACGCTCACGCTCCCGACGGGCTGAGCCTCGACGACCTGTCGGTCCTCGGGCCCATCTTCGTGCTCAAGCTCAAGGCCGTCCCCGACTCCTTCACCAGGCCGATGGTCGCGGAGATGTGGCTCTACCCGGACGGGTCCCGGGTCCTCGAGCTGTCCACGAAGTGCCTGCCGGCGGAAGGCCTCCAGGTCGCGGCGGAGGCCCGGGAGTACCTCGGCGGCAAGGGCGTCGACCTGGACGCCGAGCAGTCGACCAAGACACGGACCGCCCTGGAGTTCTTCTCCGCCGAGCTGCGGGCCGAGGCTGGATAGTCCCGATCGGGATGCCCTCCGGGCCTCCATGATCACCCGCACCGGGTGATCCCCCGGGTGGCTTGAGTCGGCAGGCTCCGTGCCGAGAACAGTGCCGTGCCACGGCGCGATCAACCCAAAAGGAGCACACCCCATGGACGACTTCGGACTCTGGGACGTCATCGTGTCGATGTTCTGGTTCATGCTGTTGTTCGCCTGGATCTGGCTGCTCATCTCGATCCTGGGCGACATCTTCCGTGACCGCACTCTGGGCGGCGGGGCCAAGGCCCTGTGGGTCCTGTTCCTGATCTTCCTGCCCTGGCTGGGCGCCCTGATCTACCTGATCGCCCGCGGTGGGTCGATGCACGAGCGCCAGATCCGAGCAGGCGCAGGCGAACGAGGAGCGGATGCGGAGCCTACGTGCGTGACGTGGCCGGCTCGTCCTCGACGAGCATGGCCGATGAGCTGGCGAAGCTGAAGGAGCTGCACTCGGCCGGGACCCTGTCGGACGCCGACTACGAGAAGGCCAAGGCGAAGGTCCTGGCCTGACGGATCTCCCGCCTCCCCCGAAAACGGGTGGCTCCCGCTCGATACGATCGAGAAGTACGCGTGATCGCTCATCGAGCCAAGGAGTCAACCCCGTGTCCGACATCAAGGTCGTCCTCGTCCACGCCGACGCGCGTGAGGAGCGGACGGTCACGACGGGCACCAAGGCCTGGGAGCTGTACGCCGACGACGCGAACGTGATCGCCGCGCGCGTCGGCGGGGTCCTCCGGGACCTCGCCCACGAGCTCGAGGACGGCGACGAGGTCGAGGGCGTGGCCATCGACTCCGCCGACGGCCGCGACATCCTGCGCCACTCGACCGCGCACGTGCTGGCGCAGGCCGTGCAGGAGCTGTTCCCGGACGCCCGGCTCGGCATCGGTCCGCCGATCGAGAACGGCTTCTACTACGACTTCGACGTCGAGACCCCGTTCGTGCCCGAGGACCTCGAGAAGATCGAGACCCGGATGCGGAAGATCATCAAGGAGGGCCAGAAGTTCTCCCGCCGGGTCACCACCGACGCCGACGCGCTCAACGAGCTGAAGGACGAGCCCTACAAGGTCGAGCTGATCGGGCTCAAGGGCTCGGGCAAGTCCGACGACGCGGCCGAGGGCGCGAGCGTCGAGGTCGGCGCCGGCGAGCTCACCATCTACGACAACATCCGCCGCAACGGCGACGTCGCCTGGAGCGACCTGTGCCGCGGCCCGCACCTGCCGACCACCAAGCGGATCCCGGCGTTCAAGCTGATGCGCAGCGCCGCGGCGTACTGGCGCGGCGACGAGAAGAACAAGCAGCTGCAGCGGATCTACGGCACCGCCTGGGAGTCCAAGGAGGCGCTCGAGGAGCACCTGCACCGGATCGAGGAGGCCGAGCGGCGCGACCACCGCAAGCTCGGCCGCGAGCTCGACCTGTTCAGCTTCCCCGACGAGATCGGGTCCGGCCTGGCGGTGTTCCACCCCAAGGGCGGCGTGATCAAGCGGGAGATGGAGGACTACGTCCGCCGCCGGCACATCGAGGAGGGCTTCGAGTACGTCGGCACCCCGCACATCTCCAAGGAGGGGACCTTCCACCTGTCCGGCCACCTGCCGTACTACGCCGACGGCATGTTCCCGCCGATGAAGATGGAGGGCGCGAACTACTACCTCAAGGCCATGAACTGCCCGATGCACAACCTGATCTTCAGGTCGCGCGGGCGGTCCTACCGCGAGCTGCCGCTGCGGCTCTTCGAGTTCGGCGGCGTCTACCGCTTCGAGAAGTCCGGCGTCGTGCACGGCCTGACCCGGGTCCGCGGGATGACCCAGGACGACTCGCACTCCTACGTCACCCCCGAGCAGGCGCCGGCCGAGATCAAGCACCTCCTGGACTTCTGCCTCAGCCTGTTCCGCGACTTCGGGCTCGACGACTACTACCTCGAGCTCTCGACCCGCGACGACGCGAACAAGGACAAGTTCGTCGGCAGCGACGAGGACTGGGCGGTCGCGACCAAGGTGCTCGAGGACGTCGGCACCGAGTCCGGGCCTCGACCTGGTGCCCGACCCCGGCGGCGCCGCGTACTACGGCCCGAAGATCTCGGTCCAGTGCCGCGACGCGATCGGCCGCACCTGGCAGATGTCGACCATCCAGTACGACTTCAACCAGCCGAAGGGGCTTCGAGCTGGAGTACCAGGCCGCCGACGGCACCCGCCAGCAGCCGGTGATGATCCACTCCGCCAAGTTCGGGTCGATCGAGCGGTTCTTCGGCGTGCTCGTCGAGCACTACGCCGGCGCCTTCCCGCCGTGGCTGGCGCCGGTCCAGGTGCAGGGCATCCCGATCGCCGAGCGGCACAACGACTACCTGTACGACGTGGCGAAGCGGATGAAGGCGGCCGGCCTGCGGGTCGAGGTGGACGACTCCGACGACCGGATGCAGAAGAAGATCCGCAACGCGCAGGTGCAGAAGGTGCCGTTCATGGTGATCGCCGGCGACCAGGACCTCGAGGCGGGCGCGGTGTCCTTCCGCTACCGCGACGGCCACCAGGAGAACGGCGTCCCGATCGACGAGGCGATCGCCCGGGTGGCCGCAGGCGGTCGAGACGCGCGAGCAGGTCTGAGCCGACCCGGTGGAACGCGCGCGGCGCGGCGCTCCTGCTGGTGGCTGGCACTGCTCGCGGGGTGCTCCGGCGGTGACGGGGAGCCGGAGGCGTCGCCGACCGGAACCGCCGTCCGCGCCGCGCCCGACCTCGGTGGTGGCGCCGACCGAGGACCCGCAGACCGCCCGGCTCCAGGCGCTCGCCCAGCTGGCCGAGCAGGCGGCCGCCGCGCTGCCGCCGCCGCAGGTGACCGCGCCGCGCCGGCAGACGTGGGCCGGTGCTCGGCGCCGACGTCAGCTGGCCGCAGTGCCCGAAGGGCATGGGCATCCCCGAACGCCCGACCCTCGGGGCGCCGATGCCGCTGCCGCAGGCGGAGTACGTCGTCCTCGGGCTCACCAACGGGCCCGGCTTCACCGCCAACCCCTGCCTGGCCGAGCAGGTCGCCTGGGTCCGCGAGCGGCACCTGATGGCCGCGGCGTACGCCGTGGCGAGCCGTCCCGACGACGCCGCCGTCGCCGAGCACGGCGACGACCGGCCCCTACGACGGCGACACCGAGCTCGGGGCGCTGGCCAACACCGGCTACCAGCAGGCCTTGGACGAACGTCGCGACGATGCGCCGGGCCGGGCTCACCACCCCGATGGTCTGGGTCGACGTCGAGCCGGTCCCGGACTTCGAGTGGAGCGGCGACCTCGTCGCCAACGCCGCGGTCGTCCAGGGCGCCGCCCGCGGGTACGCCGACGCGGGCTACCGGGTCGGCGTCTACTCCACGCCGCTGCTCTGGTCGCACGGTCGTGGGCGACCTGGCGCTCGGCCTGCCCGAGTGGCGGGCCGCGGGGCAGACCTCGCGCGCGGAGGCGACTCGACCGGTGCGGGCCGCGACTGGTCGATCCAGCGCGGCCGGGCGGTGCTGGGCCAGTGGGTCGAGCAGGGGCGCGACCAGAACATCACCTGCCCGGGCATCAGCGCCGACCTCGGCCGCTGGTTCCAGCAGTACTGACGGCCGGTGCGGTCAGCCAACCCGCTTGATGTAGCGCCGGCAGGGCGACAGATACGTCTGGCCGAGCGCGGTGACCTCGTAGGGGAGGTCGCCGCCGTCGATCCAGCCCCGCTTCTCGTAGAACGCGCGGGCCCGTTCGTTGCCGACCACGACGGCCAGCCACGCGCACCCGTGGCCGCCGGCGGCCACCTGGCGCTCGGCCTCGTCCAGCAGCAGCCCGGCCAGTCCGCTGCCGCGGTGCGCGTCGGCGACGTACACCTGCTCGACCTCGTCGTCGACGACCATGATGAAGCCGGCGACCTCGTCGTCGACCGTCGCGACGGTGGTGTCCGCGACCCGGCGCGGCGCCCGGTCGTGGAAGGCCTCCAGCGTGCGTCGGGCGGTCAGGCCGTCCGGGACGTGACCGGGGTGGGCGTCGTGCCACCCGCTGTGCCAGATGTCCGCGACGGCTGCGGCGTCCTCGGCAGTGCCGGGCCGCAGGCTCGGTGTCCCCATGCCGCGACTGTAGTGACGACACGCGCCCTAGGATCGGCACCCATGGACGACCCCGACGAGCTCGCACGGCAGGACGGCGTCGGCGACCCCGACGGGCTGGACCGGCTCTGGACGCCGCACCGGATCGCCTACATCCGGGGCGAGAACAAGCCGGTCGACTCGACGCCGGGGGAGTGCCCGTTCTGCCGGATCCCGAAGAAGGCCGACGACGAGGGACTCGTCGTACGCCGCGGCGAGCTGGCGTACGCCGTGCTCAACCTCTACCCGTACGCGCCCGGGCACCTGATGGTCTGCCCCTACCGGCACATCGCCGACTACACCGAGACGACGGACGAGGAGGCCGACGAGATCGGCGCTGCTCACGAAGCAGGCGATGACGGTCGTCCGCTCGGTGTCGGGCGCGCACGGCTTCAACATCGGCATGAACCAGGGCGCGATCGCCGGCGCCGGCATCTCGGCGCACCTGCACCAGCACATCGTCCCGCGCTGGGCGGGCGACCAGAACTTCCTGCCGATCATCGGCCGCACCAAGACCCTGCCGGAGCTGCTCGCGGACACCCGGAGGCTGCTCGCCGACGCCTGGGCGGGTTGACCGCTCAGCTCACGAGGTGCGGGTGCGACGTCCGCGCGACCCTGGAAGGCGAGGATCGCCGGGTTCATCACGCGGCCGTCCCAGATCTCGATCGCGCGGCTGAGGGTCTCGTCGGCGGCCCACGCGGACCGACCCTCCAGGACCGGCCGCAGGAACGGGATCAGTGCCGAGCTGATCTCCCAGGTCGCGGAGTTCCAGAGGTACGACGGGGTGTGGTCGACGCCGTAGTAGAGAACGTGGTTGCCGACCTCGAACGTCGGGTCGTCGAACGTCGTCGGCCGAGCCCAGCTGAAGCCCATGCCGAGATCGCACGACACGTCCACGATCACGCTGCCGGGACGGAACGCGGCCAGGTCCTCGGTCTGCAGGTAGGTCAGCGGGGCCGACGTGTCCTGGAGGGTGCAGTTGACGATGATGTCGTTCTCGGCGAGGTACGGCGCCAGCGGCACGCGTCCCCGGTCGGTGATCACGTGACTGAGGCCCGGCGCGTCGGGGTCGTGCTCGAACTGCCTGATCAGGACCGAGTGGATCGGTGAGCCGACCGCGGCCACTCCGCGGTTCGTGAGCACGGCGATGTCGTGCACCCCGTGCGCGTTGAGTGCGGTGACGGCACCGCGCGCCGTTGCGCCGAAGCCGATCACGACCGCGCTGAGGCGGCGACCGTAGATGCCGGAGACTCCGGCCAGCTCCATCGCCTGCAGCACCGAGCAGAAGCCGGCGAGCTCGTTGTTCTTGTGGAAGACGTGCAGCCCGACGGCCCCGTCGCGGGTCCAGTGGTTCATCGCCTCGAAGGCGATCAGGGTCAGGCCCTGGTCGATCGCGAGCTGGGTCAGCTCGGTGTCCTGGACGCAGTGCGGCCAGCCCCAGAGGACCTGGCCGGGCGCGAGCGCGGCCACGTCGGAGTGCTGGGGCTTCGGCAGCAGCACCACGTCGGAGCTCGCGAGGATCTCCTTGCGGGAGGCGAAGCCGGCCACCAGGGGAGCGAGGTCGGCGTCGGACCGGCCGAAGCGCTCGGCGTAGCCGTCCTCGAGTGTCATCACGGCCCGGATGTCCGGGTCGAGGTTCGCGATGTGGTCGGGGTGGAGCGGCAGCCGGTGCTCGTTCTCCTTGGCCGAGGTGCCGATCACCCCGAGGCTGAGGAGAGTCACTTCTTCTTCGTGTCGAGCTTGCCGGCCCAGGACTCCTCGTTGCCCTTGGCGCGCTTGTCGGCGCGCTTTTCCTTGATGGACTTGCCGGTCTTCTTGGTCATGCTCTGCCGAGGCGACTTGTCGCTCATCGTGGCTCCTGTCGGAGCCGGAATGACTCCCTGCTCACCCACAGTACGCGCAACAGGAAGCCGCCCCTCACGGCGCGGGCAGCCGCACCCGGACCCGGGTCCCGTCGAACCGTCCGGTCAGGACGGCTCGGGCGCCGACCCTCCGGGTGTCCCAGGGCCCTTGAGGCGCCCGGTCGCCGCGCCTGCGACCCGCAGGTCCACGGTGACCACCTCGGCGTACCGGCTCCCAGACCGCCTGTCCGCTCACCGCCAGGTCGTCGACCTGCCGCACGCCGTGCAGCCGGAACTTCACCGTCCGGTCACCGGTGTAGGTCCAGGTGCCGCCGCGCAGCCCCACGCCGTGCCCCGAGTAGTTGTTCCACCACCGGTCCAGCAGGTCCGCGACCGTGGCCGCCGCGACCGCGCCGGCCCGGCGGGCTCGTGGCGGCGCCGAACCCCGACCCGGTTCCACGTCGGACAGGGTCCGGGGGAAGACGCCGGGCGCCCGGATCGGCTCGACCTCACCGGCGCAGCGCCGGCGTTCCCGCGTCGGCTGGGTGGCGGGCGAGCGCACGAACGCGCGCAGGATGCGGACGGCGCAGTCGTCGGTGTCGCCGATCGCGGTGACGTGGAAGCTGTTGCGGACGATCACCAGCCGCGAGTCGGGGAACTGCGCACGGACCATGCGGCGCCTCGGCCGGCGTGGTCACGGAGTCGAGCTCGCCGGACAGGACGAGCACGGGCACGTCCGGGTAGACGCCGCCCGGAGGACGCACCGGGCCGGCCGGGTTGCTCGCCGGCGCGGTCGGCCACCGGGTGCACCAGTCGAGCCCCTGCCAGTTCGACGCGGCGTACTCGTGGACCGTGAACGGGTGCGAACGTGCGCGGATGGGTCCGCGTCCGCCGGTGCAGCGCGCGTTGGTACTCGCGCTCCCGTGGCCGTCCCGGGCGGCTTGGTCATGTCGTAGACGTACGGGTAGTCGTGGCACGACACCGCCGCCTCCAGCCCGCCGCTGTAGAACCTGGCCGGGCCGGAGTTGGTGCCGCCGCCGGTGGCCTCGGCGACCAGCCGCAGCAGCGGGGCCCGGTCGCCGCGCAGGCCGGACCGCAGGGCGGCGGTCAGCTCGCGGTAGAACGCCGGCGTGTACGTCGCGTAGAACACGATGTCGACGAGCGTGGACGGCGTGACCTGCACCCGCATCGGCCGGCCGTCCGCGTCGTGCGACCGGCCGCGCCACGGCTGGTCCCGGACCTGGGCGAGCACCCGCCTGATCGCCCCGCTGAACGGCCGGCCTCCGCGCCGGCAGTCGGGGGAGCGCTGGCACGCGAGCTGGAAGGAGTGGCGGGCGGCCGGCGGGGACGTGGGGAACCAGCCCGCTCTCGCCGTAGGTGGGGTACGCCGCGTCGAGGGCGACGCTGCGGACCAGGTCGGGGTGCCGACCGGCGAAGACCTGGGCGAAGAACGTGCCGTAGGAGTCGCCGTACACGTCGACGTCGTCGAGCTCGAGCGCCTCGAGGACGGCGGCCAGGTCGTCGGCCGAGCGCTCCGTCGAGTAGTCGTCCGCGAGGTCGCCGAGGCTCTTGCCGCAGCGACCGGCGGCCACGTCGAACGGCTGGGTCATGTTCTGCATCCGCGGGCAGCGGATCGGTTCGGAGCGGCCGGTGCCGCGCTGGTCGACCAGCAGGAGGTTCCGGCGATCCATCAGGGCGCCGTACATCGGCACGTAGGAGGAGCCCGAGTCGGTCGTGGCGTAGCCGGGACCGCCCTCGTGCGGGACCAGGGTGCCGATCGGCGGGCCCGTTCCGGGCCGGGCACGAACGCGAAGCCGACCTTGACCTTGCCGGCGCCGGGATCGTCCGGGTCCCAGTCCCGCCGGATCGAGCCGCACAGCGCTCGCCTGACGACCTTGCACGGCTGGAGGGTGAGCGTGCCGACCT
The DNA here is from genome assembly GCA_963788445.1 of uncultured Actinomycetota bacterium. Lineage (GTDB taxonomy): Bacteria > Actinomycetota > Actinomycetes > Propionibacteriales > Nocardioidaceae > Nocardioides. The sequence continues at coordinate 176,548 of CAWBGN010000010.1, read as the reverse complement.
GCACGTCGCGGCGCGCGGGCCGACGGCTTCGGACGTGGTCTCCACCCCGGTGAGGGCGGTCGCGACACAGATGACGACCAGCGCCCGAGCGAGGTTCCTGGGAGCGGGGCGCCTGCGCATCCGCCCATGATGGGGTGCGCGGCACTTCCGCTGTCATCGCCTGTGGGTACCCTGCCGCCACCATGATGGAACGATTCCGCGCCTTCTGGACCAAGGTCATCTCCCCGATCGCGCACCTCCTCATCAAGCTCGGGGTCAGCGCCGACGTCGTCACCCTGGTCGGGACGCTCGGCGTGTGCGCGGGCGCGCTCGTGTTCTTCCCGCAGGGCATGCTGCTGACCGGCGTCCTGGTGATCACCGCGTTCGTGTTCAGCGACCTGATCGACGGCTACATGGCCCGGCTGACCGGCAAGTCCTCGCCGTTCGGGGCGTTCCTCGACTCCACGCTCGACCGGATCGGCGACGGCGCGATCTTCGGCGGGCTCGCGCTCTACTTCGCCGGGCCCGGCGACAGCCGGCTCTACCTCGTGCTGTCCCTCGTCTGCCTGGTCATGGGTGGCGTCACGTCCTACGCGCGGGCGCGCGCCGAGGGGCTCGGCTTCCAGGCGAAGGTCGGCATCGCCGAGCGCGCCGACCGGCTGGTCGCGATCCTGGTGATGACCGGGTTCAGCGCGATCTTCGACCTGCCGATCCTGATGGAGGTCACCCTCTGGGCGCTGGCCGCGGCCAGCACCGTCACGGTCGTGCAACGGATCTGGGTGGTCCGCCGGCAGGCGCTCGCGCAGGCCGCCTCCTGACGCTCTCCCCGGATGCGGTCGGGCGAACCGGGTCGCCGTACGATTGACGCATGTCGCAGAACCCCGCATCTCCCACCGAAGACGCCTCCGATCAAGCCACTGGGCACCCCACCGACGGCACCGGCACCACGCGCGTGAAGCGCGGCATGGCCGAGATGCTGAAGGGCGGCGTGATCATGGACGTCGTCACCGCCGAGCAGGCCAAGATCGCCGAGGACGCCGGCGCCGTGGCCGTGATGGCGCTGGAGCGGGTCCCGGCCGACATCCGCGCCCAGGGCGGCGTCTCCCGGATGAGCGACCCCGACATGATCGACGGGATCATCGAGGCGGTCTCGATCCCGGTCATGGCCAAGGCCCGGATCGGGCACTTCGCCGAGGCGCAGGTGCTGCAGAGCCTCGGCGTCGACTACATCGACGAGTCCGAGGTGCTGACCCCGGCCGACTACGCCAACCACATCGACAAGTGGGCGTTCCGGGTCCCGTTCGTGTGCGGTGCCACCAACCTCGGCGAGGCGCTGCGCCGGATCACCGAGGGCGCGGCGATGATCCGCTCCAAGGGCGAGGCCGGCACCGGCGACGTCTCCAACGCGGTCACCCACATGCGCACCATCCGCGCCGAGCTGCGCCGGCTCCAGGGGATGGAGGCCGACGAGCTGTACGTCGCCGCGAAGGAGCTGCAGGCGCCGTACGACCTCGTCAAGGAGGTCGCCGCGAAGGGCAAGCTCCCCGTCGTCCTGTTCACCGCGGGCGGCATCGCCACCCCGGCCGACGCGGCGATGATGATGCAGCTCGGCGCCGAGGGCGTGTTCGTCGGCTCCGGCATCTTCAAGGCCGGCAACCCCGCCCAGCGCGCCGAGGCGATCGTCAAGGCGACGACGTTCTTCGACGACCCCGACGTGGTCGCCAAGGTCTCCCGCGGGCTCGGCGAGGCCATGGTCGGCATCAACGTCGAGGAGCTGCCGCAGCCGCACCGGCTGGCCGAGCGCGGCTGGTGACGAGCCGGGGGAGGCTCCGCCGGCAGCGGATCGCCCTGGCGGCCGTCGCGCTGGCGCTCCTGCCGCTCTCCGCGTGCGACGACGAGCCGTCGGCCGGCCAGTCGGCGGACGAGCTCGTGGTGACGACCTCCGGTGGCCGGCTCGAGGGTTTCCGGGCCGCCGAGGTGCGCCGGTGGCGCGGGATCCCGTTCGCGGCCCCGCCCGTGGGCGACCTGCGCTGGCGCCCGCCCGCCGACCCGGAGCCGTGGTCCGGCGTCCGGCCCGCTCGTGCGTACGGCGACACCTGCCTCCAGGGCCCGTCGTCGGGCCTCGGCCTGATCGACATCGAGGGCGGCAGCGAGGACTGCCTGACCCTCAACGTCACGCGCCCGGACGACGAGCGCGAGGACCTGCCGGTGATGGTGTGGATCCACGGCGGCTCGTTCCTGCACGGGTCCGGGAGCCAGCCGGTCTACAACTCGGAGGCGCTCGCGAGCCGCGGGGTCGTCCTGGTCACGGTCAACTACCGCCTGGGGCGGTTCGGGTTCTTCTCGCATCCCGCGCTGGCGAGGGAGGGCGACGTCGCCAACTTCGGGCTGCTCGACCAGGTCAAGGCGCTCGAGTGGGTCCGCGACGACATCGCGGCCTTCGGGGGCGACCCGGACAACGTCACGATCTTCGGTGAGTCGGCCGGCGGGGCCTCGGTCAACGCGCTGATGGCCAGCCCGGCGGCTCGCGGCCTGTTCGCGAAGGCGATCAGCCAGTCCGGCCTCGGCCGCGAGGCCTCGGAGGGCCTCGACGACGCGCGGGCGGACGGGCAGCGGCTGGTGGCCGGCCTCGGGCTGGACGACCCGGACGCCGACGAGCTGCGCGACCTCCCGGCCGAGCAGGTGATCGGGCCTGCCGCTGGACCTGCTCGAGGGCGACGTGCCGATCGTCGACGGGAGCGTGCTCCCCGCCCCGGTGGCCGAGGTGTTCGAGTCGGGCGACGAGGCCCCGGTGCCGTTCCTGGTCGGCACCACCGACCTCGAGGTGCCCGACTTCATCGTCCAGCAGACCGGCCGGGACCCCGATGCCGCTCGTGAGCAGATCGTCGGCGACGACGAGGCGGCCGCGGTCGCGGCGTACGGCGGGCGGAAGGAGTTCGACAGCCACCTCATCTCCGACGTGCTGTTCACCGAGCCCGCACGCCACCTCGCGGAGCTGCACGCGGACGACGCCCCGACGTACTCCTACCGGTTCTCGATCGCCACCCCGGACCTGAAGCGGGTTCTCGGTGGCGCGCCGCACGCCTCCGAGATCCCCTACGTCTTCGACGACAGCAGCGCCCAGCGCTTCCCGGTCGAGGGGGTCGAGGCGCTCGCGGACACGATCAGCGACTACTGGGTGGCGTTCGCGACCTCGGGCCGGCCCAGCGACGACGGCGCCCCGGCCTGGCCGGCGTACGACCGGCGCCGGCGGCTGATGGAGCTCACGGCGGCCGGGCCACGGGCCGTCCGGGATCCGTGGACGGCGCGGTTGGACGCGGTGCAGGCGGGTTACGACGCGGGGCGGGTCCCGGACTAGCATCCGGGCGTGACCACGATCGGCGTCTTCGCCCTCCAGGGCGACGTCCGCGAGCACCTGCGGGTGCTCGGGGACCTCGGCGTCCGCGCCCAGGCGGTACGCCGACCGGCCGAGCTCGACGCCTGCGACGGGCTGATCATCCCCGGCGGGGAGTCCACGACCATGGCCAAGCTGGCCCGCACGTTCGACCTGTTCGAGCCGCTGCGCAAGCGGATCTCGTCGGGCATGCCCACGTTCGGCACCTGCGCCGGGATGATCATGCTGGCCGACCGGATCGAGGACGGCATCGTCGGTCAGGAGACGCTGGGTGGCCTCGACATCACCGTGCGGCGCAACGCGTTCGGACGCCAGGTGGACTCGTTCGAGGGTGACATCGACTTCGCCGGTCTCGCCGACCCCGTGCACGCGATCTTCATCCGGGCTCCCTGGGTGGAGCGGGTCGGTGACGGCGTCGACGTACTCGCTCGTGTCGAGGACGGAGCGGCCGCGGGTAGGATCGTCGCGGTCCGTCAGGGCCCGCTGATGGCGACGTCGTTCCACCCGGAGGTGGGTGGGGACGCCCGGATCCACGAGCTGTTCGTGGAGCTGGTCGCCGCGGCCTGACCGGAGCCGACCACCGAGAACGTAGAAGAGGACGCATGTCTGGCCACTCGAAATGGGCGACCACCAAGCACAAGAAGGCGGTCATCGACGCCAAGCGCGGGAAGATGTTCGCCAAGCTGATCAAGAACATCGAGGTCGCGGCCCGCATGGGCGGCGGTGACGTGGGCGGCAACCCGACGTTGTACGACGCGATCCAGAAGGCCAAGAAGTCCTCGGTCCCGAACGACAACATCGACCGCGCGGTGAAGCGCGGCTCCGGCGCCGAGACCGGCGGGGCCGACTACCAGACGATCATGTACGAGGGCTACGGCCCCTCCGGCGTCGCGATGCTGATCGAGTGCCTGACCGACAACCGGAACCGCGCCGCGATGGAGGTCCGGACCGCGATGACCCGCAACGGCGGCTCGCTCGCCGACCCGGGCTCGGTGTCCTTCCTCTTCAACCGCAAGGGCGTGGTGATCGTCCCGGTCGACCAGGAGGACAAGACCGTCAGCGAGGACGACGTACTCGAGGCGACGCTCGATGCCGGCGCCGACGCGGTCAACGACCTGGGGGAGTCCTTCGAGGTGGTCTCCGAGGCCACCGACCTGGTCGCGGTGCGCACCGCCCTCCAGGCCGCCGGCGTCGACTACGACTCCGCCGAGGCGTCGTTCGTGCCCGACCTGCAGGTCGAGCTCGACAAGGACGGTGCCGCCAAGGTCTTCCGCCTGATCGACGCCCTCGAGGACCTCGACGACGTGCAGAACGTGTTCGCGAACTTCGACGTCAGCGACGAGATCATGGAGGAGCTCGAGGCCTGAGCGCCCGAGCCTTCACCGGACCGGCGTACGACGAAGCCCGCCAGGTCGTCGATGCTGGTCCCGAACCGGTCGCAGGTCTGCTGGTACTCGCGGAGGAGTCGGCGTTCGGCGTCGCGACGTCCTGAGTGGCAGTCGTGGTAGGTGATCCGGGAGACGCCCAGCTTGAAGCTGGCGATGAAGTCCTGGCGCTGCTTCTCCTCCCACAGGACCCTGGACGGGTCGAGCCCGCTCGGGTTGTCGAGGCCGTACTTCAACCGGCCGTCGACCTCGAACACGTGGCGGCCCACTCGGAAGTCGCACCACACCGTGCGACCACCGTCGCGCAGACCGAACTGGGTCTCCGGTCGGCCGATGCCCAGGCCATGGACCACGACGCGTCCCTCGGACTCGAGGTAGCTCTCGGAGCCCGCATCGGCCAGGTCGATGCACGTCCGCATGGTGCGGCTGCGTGGCCAGCAACGCATCGCCGTCACGACCTGCCGCAGCTCGGTGCGAGTGACGCCCCGCTGCAGGGCCTGGTCGCACGCCGCGACGCCGGCCATCTCGCCGTGCTCGCGGGCCATATCGACGGCGGTGCGAGCCACGTCGAGCACGGGTAGGTCGGCGGCAGTGGTCACCTGTGAGGCGGAGTACGGCGCGAGGTGGTGCTTGACCCCGGCCCGAACCCGGTCGCCGTGCACCTTCGGACGAGTCACGTGCACCAGGGCTCTTGCACTGTCGGGCACCCCGAGATCGTGCGCCAGCGCGGCGGAGTCGTGGCTGAACACGAACTCGCTGCGCAGCGTCAGTCGGGAAGCACGCACTCTCATCAGCGGCTGTTCGCGATAGGGGTCGAGTGAGTGCCAGTGGTCTGCCTCGACATAGACGCCCCGCCTGAGGGGAAGCCACACGCCCGACCCCACCAGTCGCTCGATGTCCCCGAACGTGAGCCCGCTCTGCCTGGCCTGAAGCGAGGTCACGAGCCCGTGCTGGGCATCGACGAGGGCGCGCGCTGCGAAGAACATCTGGTCAGAGTGCGACGCCTGGTCGGTGCCGTGCCGGCGCATCGTCTCGGGCTGTGGAGCAGCGCGCCGGGTCGGGCGCCAGTGGAGAGAAACTGGCCCATACGGTGATGTCGTACGGCGCGCATCGAGCTTGTAACGCCGGTTTACCCCTTGTACGCACTGGGCTACAGGATGGTCGGTACAAGGAGTAACCCGGCGTTACAAGGGGCGAGCGCCGCGCCCGCCGCGTGTCGTGCGCGGTTCCGTCCGCTGTCCCGGTTAGCGTGTTCTCCGAACAGATGTTCGGACGGAAGGCCTCCAGATGCGCGTGCTCGGGATCGACCCCGGCCTGACCCGCTGCGGCCTGGGCGTGGTCGAGGGGTCGGTGGGGCGGCCGTTGACGCTCGTCGACGTGAACGTGCTCCGCACCAGCGCCGACGAGCCGGTGGCGCAGCGGCTCGTCACGATCGAGAAGGGCATCGACGCCTGGCTCGACGAGTACACCCCCGACGCGGTCGCCGTCGAGCGGGTCTTCGCCCGGTCCGACTCCAGCACCATCATGGGCACCGCCCAGGCGAGCGGCATCGCGCTGGTCGCCGCCGCGCGTCGGGGCATCCCCGTCGCGCTGCACACCCCCAGCGAGGTCAAGGCCGCCGTGTCCGGCAGCGGGCGCGCGGACAAGGCCCAGGTCGGCGCCATGGTGACCCGGATCCTGCGCCTCGACGCCCCGCCGAAGCCGGCCGACGCCGCCGACGCGCTCGCACTCGCCATCACCCACATCTGGCGCGGAGGCGCGCAGGCCCGGATCGACGCGGCCCTCGCCGCCCAGCGCCAGGCCCTCCGGGCCGCCGCGGCCCCTGCCGGAAGGAGCCGGGCTTGATCGCCTTCGTCCGCGGCGAGGTCGCCGCCGTCACCCTCACCTCCGCCGTCCTCGAGGTCGGGGGAGTCGGCCTCGAGCTGATGTGCACTCCCGGCACCCTCGCCACCCTGCGCACCGGCCAGTCCGCCACCCTGCCGACCAGCATGGTCGTGCGGGAGGACTCCCTGACCCTGTTCGGTTTCCTCGACGACGACGAGAAGTCCACGTTCGAGCTCGTGCAGACGGCGTCCGGGGTCGGGCCGAAGCTGGCCCAGGCGATGGTCGCCGTACTCACCCCCGACGACCTGCGGATGGCGGTGGCCGGCGACGACGTCAAGACCCTCACCCGCGTCCCCGGCATCGGGCAGAAGGGCGCCCAGCGGATCATCCTCGAGCTGAAGGACCGGATCGGCACCCCCGTGGGCGGCCGCTCGGCGTCCGTCCCGACGACGGCGGCGCCGTGGCGCGACCAGGTGCACCAGGGGCTGGTCGGCCTCGGCTGGTCGGGCCGGGACGCCGACAAGGCGGTCGACGCAGTGGCGCCGGAGGCCGGCGACGCCCCCGATGTCGGCGCCCTCCTCCGCTCGGCCCTCCGCAGCCTCAGCAAGGCATGACGATGGACCACCTCGACGCAGCCGAGGACGCCCACCTCCGCTCCCTGACCGCCGCCGAGGCGGAGGGTGACGAGCGCGCCGTCGAGGCGGCGCTCCGTCCCCGCACCCTCGACGAGGTGATCGGGCAGCACCGGGTCCGTGACCAGCTCGGGCTCGTGCTCGAGGCAGCCAAGCGTCGTGGGCGGGCCCCCGACCATGTGCTGCTGTCGGGGCCTCCCGGCCTCGGCAAGACCACCCTCGCCATGATCATCAGCGCCGAGATGAACACTCCGCTGCGACTGACCAGCGGACCCGCGATCACCCACGCCGGCGACCTCGCGGCGATCCTCTCGGGGATGAACGACGGCGACGTCCTCTTCGTCGACGAGATCCACCGCATGTCCCGGCCGGCCGAGGAGATGCTCTACATGGCGATGGAGGACTTCCGGGTCGACGTCGTCATCGGCAAGGGCCCCGGCGCCACCGCCATCCCGCTCGAGATCCCGCCGTTCACCCTCGTCGGCGCCACCACCCGCGCCGGCCTGCTGCCGGGGCCGCTGCGCGACCGGTTCGGCTTCACCGCCCACCTCGAGTTCTACGAGCCCGCCGAGCTCGACCTGATCGTGCACCGCTCCGCCGGCCTCCTCGGCGTCGAGCTCACCGGGGAGGGGTCCGCCGAGATCGCCTCCCGCTCCCGCGGCACCCCCCGCATCGCCAACCGGCTGCTGCGGCGAGTCCGCGACTTCGCCCAGGTCCGCGCCGACGGCATCGTCACCGTCGACGTGGCCCGCCGCGCCCTGGAGCTCTACGAAGTCGACGAGTCCGGGCTCGACCGGCTCGACCGCGCCGTCCTCGACGTCCTGTGCCGCCGGTTCGGCGGGGGACCGGTCGGCATCTCCACGCTCGCGGTGGCCGTGGGCGAGGAGCGCGAGACCGTGGAGGAGGTCGCCGAGCCGTTCCTGGTCCGCTGCGGCTTCCTGGCCCGTACGCCGCGCGGCCGGATGGCCACGCCGGGGGCCTGGCACCACCTCGGGCTGGCCGCGCCGGTGCAGTCCTCGTCCGACACCCCTCTCTTCGAGGACTAATTCAGTCCGGAGAGTGTCGGCGGTTACACTTCACCGTCGGTCGACCCCGTGCTGGTCGGCACCCCCAAAATTTTCGCTCGAGAGGTTCTGTCGTGCCGGAGCTCGTCTCCTTGTTGCCCATCGTCGGTATTGCATTGCTGTTCTGGCTCCTGATCATTCGGCCGGCATCTCGGCGTCAGAAGGAACTCAGCCGCATGCAGGGCTCGTTGAACGTGGGTGACGAGGTGATGCTCACGTCCGGCATCTTCGCTGTCCTCACGTCCATCGAGGACGACAACCTCAACGTCACGATCGCCGACGGGGTGACCATCAAGGTCGCCCGGGGCGCGATCGCGTCCGTCGTGCGCCACGAGCCGGCGGAGGAGCCGGCTGACGAGCTCGCCGCCGACGAGCCTGAGGAGAACTGACATGGCACGGAAGCCGATGCGCCCGGGGCGCACGGTCGGGATCTTCTTCCTGGGTCTGGCGATCGCCTTCGGGCTGGTCGCACTCGTCGGCCAGTGGACTCCCAAGCTCGGCCTGGACCTCCAGGGCGGTACCCGCATCACCCTGGTGACCGACGACAGCGACGTCTCCACGGCCAGCCTCGAGGAAGCGCGGTCCATCATCGACCAGCGCGTCAACGGCTCGGGTGTGTCCGAGTCGGAGGTGACCACGCAGGGCAACAACCTGATCGTGGTCGAGATCCCGGGCGACAGCCGTGCCGACCTGCTGGAGACCGTGAGGCGTCAGGCCCAGCTCCGGTTCCGCCTGGTGGCCTGCACCAGCGTCGACAACAAGTGCGGCGCGCCCACCACCACCCCGCAGGCTCCGGGGCAGGAGCCCCCGTCCGTGCCCGGGTCGGGCGTGACCCTGCCTGCGCAGCCCAGCGCGGGCTCGGAGCCCAGCGGAGACGCCAGCCAGGGCAGCTCGAAGAACCGCGCCCCCTTCTTCGCCGGCGACACCAAGAAGGCGGCGTCCGACCAGACTTCGGAGTCGCCGAGCCCCTCGGACTCGGGCTCGCCTTCGGGTTCGCCCTCGGCAGAGCCCGAGCAGCCGCCGGCCACCGGCAAGCTGGTCGACCAGCCGCTGAAGTGGATGGACAACCCCGACCCGGCGTCGGTCGCGGCCTTCAACAAGTACCAGTGTCCGCCAGCAGGCGAGAGCGCCGTGGTCCAGGACGACCCGGACAAGCCGCTGGTCACGTGCGACGAGGACGGCATCAAGTATCTCCTGTCAGTGGCCATGATCGAGGGCACCGACCTGAAGTCCGCCGACGCCCAGCTCCCCCAGGACCGGGTCGACTGGGTCGTCACGCTTGCGTTCGGTGGCGACGCGGTCGACACCTTCTCCGAGATCTCCGCCGCCCTGTTCGGCACCGAGAAGCAGTTCGCGATCGTCCTCGACGGTCAGGTCATCTCGGCGCCGACCATGAACGGACGGATCACCGACGGCGTGGCAGAGATCAGCGGCCAGTTCGGTGAGGCAGAGGCGCAGAGCCTCGCCACCAGCCTGAAGTTCGGTGCCCTGCCGATCTCGTTCGACGACGACAGCACTCAGGTCGACGTCGTCGGTCCGTCGCTCGCTGGCAACCAGCTGTCCGCCGGCCTGATGGCCGGTGCCTTCGGCCTCCTCCTGGTGATGCTCTACTGCCTGCTCTACTACCGCGGGCTCGGCCTGGTGGTGATCGCCTCCCTGTTGGTGGCCGGCGCCACGACGTATGCCCTGGTCCTGCTGCTCAGTGAGAGCGCAGGCTTCACGCTCTCATTGCCCGGCGTCGCAGGCTTGATCGTCGGTGTCGGCATCACCGCCGACTCGTTCATCGTCTACTTCGAGCGGATTCGTGACGAGATGCGCGACGGCAAGTCGATGCGGATCGCCGCCGAGAGCGGCTGGGCCCGCGCCCGGAACACGTGTCTGGCGGCCGACGCGGTGTCGCTGCTGGCCGCGGTGGTGCTCTACATCTTCGCTGCCGGCGTGGTGAAGGGCTTCGCGTTCGGCCTCGGTCTCTCCACCCTGATCGACCTCGCGATCTTCTTCTGGTTCACCCACCCGATGGTGTCGTGGCTGGGCCGGTTCAAGTTCTTCAACCAGGGCCACAAGCTCTCCGGGCTGGACGCCGAGGCCCTCGGTATCGATCGACTTCCCGTGGGAGGGAGGGCCTGATGGGCAAGTTCTCACGTCTCGGAAACGACCTCTACAGCGGCAAGAAGTCGGTCGACTTCGTCGGCCGCCGCTGGCTCTGGTACTCCGGCTCGCTGCTGATCATCCTGCTGTGCGTCGGCGGGCTCTACTTCAAGGGCCTGAACTGGGGCATCGAGTTCACCGGTGGTGCCGAGTACAGGGTCCCCCTGGAGAGCAGCCAGGTCACCCAGTCGACGGCCGACGACCTGCGTCAGGCCGTCGCGGACACCGGGATCGACAACGCCTCCTCACCGGTGGTCACGACCACCGGCGACAACGGCATCCTGATCCAGACCGAACCGCTCACCGTCGCGGAGAGCCAGCAGGTCAAGGACGTGATCGTCGACACCACGGGTGCCGAAGCAAGTGACATCTCGCAGTCGGAGATCGGCGCGAGCTGGGGGCAGGAGGTCGCGCAGCGCGCGCTGCTCGGCCTGGCGGTCTTCCTGGTGCTGGTGGTCCTGTTCATCTGGGCGTACTTCCGGCAGTGGAAGATGTCCGCGGCCGCCCTCGTGGCGCTCGCCCACGACGTGGTCATCACCATCGGTGTCTACGCCATCTCCGGCTTCGAGGTCTCGCCGGCGACCGTCACCGGCATCCTGACCATCCTCGGCTTCTCGCTCTACGACACCGTCGTCGTCTTCGACAAGGTCCGCGAGAACACCAAGGACCTCAGGGCGACGCACAAGACGTACGCCGAGGCGGCGAACCTCGCCGTCAACCAGACCCTGGTCCGATCGATCAACACCTCGATCGTGGCACTGATCCCGGTCGGCTGCATCCTCTATGTCGGCGCCGTCCAACTCGGCACCGGCGCGATGAAGGACCTCGCGCTGGCGCTGTTCGTCGGCATGGCTGCCGGTGTCTACTCCTCGGTGTTCATCGCCACCCCGCTGCTCGCGCACCTCAAGAGCGGCGAGTCCGAGGTGGTCGCGGCCGAGAAGCGCGAGAAGGCCCGGCGTCGCGCCCAGGCCGACCGGTACGCCATGGTGCCGGCCGTCAAGGGCGACATCGCCGACCTGCCGGTCCAGCCCGAGCCCGGTGCCGCTCCGCCCACCGCCAGCACCGAGGCCGAGCCCGTGACCACCCGGCCGCCGAGCACGCCCCAGGCGTCGGGCCGGGGCCGGGTCGTGCCCCCCAGCCGGAGCGAGGTCAAGCCGAGCGGCGCCGCCGGGCGCCAGCAGCCCACGCGGCAGCCACGGTCCAAGCGCGGCAAGAAGTGACGGCTGCCGGGCCGGAGGCCACCGCAGCCGCCCGCGAGGCGCTCGAACGCCTGATCGTGGACGTCGCGGACTTCCCGGAACCCGGCATCGTCTTCAAGGACATCACGCCGCTGCTGGCCGACCACGCCGGCTTCGCTGCGGTGGTGGCCGGCCTGGCCGCGTCCGGCCGGGACGAGGCCGGCTCCGTGGTGGTCGACAAGGTGGTCGGCATGGAGGCGCGCGGGTTCATCCTGGCCGCGCCCGTCGCGCTGAGCCTCGGCGCCGGCTTCGTCCCGGTCCGCAAGGCGGGCAAGCTGCCCCGCGCGACGTACGCCGTCTCGTACGCGCTCGAGTACGGCGAGGCGACCCTCGAGCTCCACCGCGACGCGATCGCGCCCGGCGACCGGGTGCTGCTGGTCGACGACGTGCTCGCCACCGGAGGCACCGTCAAGGCGACCGCCGAGCTGGTGGAGAAGTGCGGGGGCACGGTCGTCGCGGCAGCCGTGCTGATGGAGCTCGGATTCCTGTCCGGGCGCGAGGCGGTCGGCGACCTGCCGGTGGCCAGCCTGACGACCATCTGAACCCCTCTAGACTGGCTATGTGACGGAAGGTGTGACCGGGCAGGTCGCCGCGGACGAGCCCGCGGTAGAGCCCCAGGACGAGGCGCCCGCCGAGCGGGCTCCGGAGTCGGTCACGTCTGCGCGCGGGATGCGCGCCCGGCTCGCCCGGATGGGCACCCGCAGCTCGCCCGGCAACCCGGTGCTCGAGCCGCTCTTCCGCGCGGTGCGGGCCAACCACCCGAAGGCCGACCTGGCACTCCTCGAGCGTGCGTACGTCATCGCCGAGAAGCTGCACGGCACCCAGATGCGCAAGAGCGGCGACCCCTACATCACCCACCCGCTCGCCGTCACCACGATCCTCGCCGACATCGGCATGACCGAGCCGACCCTGGTCGCCGCGCTGCTGCACGACACGGTCGAGGACACGTCGTACACCCTCGAGCAGCTGCGCACCGACTTCGGCGACGAGGTGACCGCGCTCGTCGACGGCGTCACCAAGCTCGACAAGGTCAAGTACGGCGACTCCGCGCAGGCCGAGACCATCCGCAAGATGATCGTCGCGATGTCGCGCGACATCCGGGTGCTGGTGATCAAGCTGGCCGACCGGCTCCACAACATGCGCACCCTGCGCTACGTCCGGCAGGAGACCCAGGATCGGGTGGCCCGCGAGACGCTGGAGATCTACGCCCCGCTCGCGCACCGGCTCGGCATGAACACCCTCAAGTGGGAGCTCGAGGACCTCGCGTTCGCGACCCTCCACCCGAAGATCTACGACGAGATCGTCCGGCTCGTGGCCGAGCGGGCGCCGTCGCGCGGGCAGTTCCTGGCGCAGGTGATCACCCAGGTCGAGCAGGACCTCAAGGACGCCAAGGTCAAGGCGAAGGTCACCGGCCGTCCGAAGCACTACTACTCGATCTACCAGAAGATGATCGTCGGCGGCCGGGAGTTCTCCGACATCTATGACCTGGTCGGCATCCGCATCCTGGTCGAGGAGGACCGCGACTGCTACTCCGCCCTGGGTGTCCTCCACTCGCGGTGGAACCCGGTCCTGGGCCGGTTCAAGGACTACGTCGCGATGCCGAAGTTCAACATGTACCAGTCGCTGCACACGACCGTCATCGGCCCGCAGGGCAAGCCGGTCGAGCTGCAGATCCGGACCTTCGCGATGCACCGCCGCGCCGAGTACGGCGTCGCCGCGCACTGGAAGTACAAGGAGGACGGCCGGGCCGGCATCGACACCGACCAGGCCGGCGACCTCGACGACATGACCTGGGTCCGCCAGCTGCTCGACTGGCAGAGCGATGTCGAGGACCCGGGTGAGTTCCTGGAGTCCTTGCGGTTCGAGATCAACCGTCAAGAGGTCTACGTGTTCACGCCGCGCGGCGACGTGATCGCACTGCCGACCGGCGCCACCCCGGTGGACTTCGCGTACGCCGTGCACACCGAGGTCGGGCACCGCACGATCGGCGCCCGGGTCAACGGGCGCCTGGTGCCGCTCGAGTCGACGCTCGACAACAGCGACGTGGTCGAGGTCTTCACGTCCAAGGCACCGAGCGCCGGCCCGTCGCGGGACTGGCTGGGCTTCGTGAAGTCACCCCGTGCGCGCTCGAAGATCCGCCAGTGGTTCACCAAGGAGCGGCGCGAGGAGGCGATCGAGCAGGGCAAGGAGCAGATCGCCAAGCTGATGCGGAAGGAGGGTCTGCCCCTCAAGCGGCTGCTGTCGCACGAGTCGCTGATGCTCGCCGCGGTCCACTTCAAGCTGGCCGACGTCTCGGCGCTCTACGCCGCGGTCGGCGAGGGCAACCTCAGCGCCCAGGCCGTCGTCCGTCGCGTGATCGACCTGCACGGCGGCGACGAGGGGGCCCAGGAGGACCTCTCCGAGGGCGTGACGATCACCGGGCGCCGCAAGAGCTCCAAGGTCGCTCCGGCGGGCGACTCGGGCGTGATCGTCAAGGGCGCGCCCGACGTCTGGGTGAAGCTCGCGAAGTGCTGCACGCCGGTGCCGCCCGACGAGATCCTCGGCTTCGTCACCAAGGGCGGGGGAGTGTCGGTGCACCGCACCGACTGCACCAACGCCAAGAGCCTGCGCACCCAGCCGGAGAAGCTGCTCGAGGTCGAGTGGGCACCCACCGGGCAGTCGACGTTCCTGGTCAACATCCAGGTCGAGGCGCTGGACCGCGCCCGCCTGCTCTCCGACATCACCATGGTCCTGTCCGACGCGCACGTGAACATCCTGAGCGCCAACCTCTCGACCACGCGCGACCGCGTGGCCAAGAGTCGGTTCACCTTCGAGATGGCCGAGTCCAAGCACCTCGACAACGTGCTGCGGGCCGTCCGCTCGGTCCCCGGCGTCTTCGACGCCTACCGGGTCACCCAGTAGCCGGCCCGCCGCCCGTCAGCGGAAGGCCCGGAACGCGAACCAGGTCTTGCGCATCCGGTGCTTCTGTCCGAGCGTGAACTGGTCCAGGCACCGGTCGTTGCCGTAGTTCATGAAGTTGTGCACCGGGTCGGTGCCCGGCTGGGTGCAGGTGTCCAGCGACTCGTTGCAGAAGAAGATGTTGTTGCCGTTGTCCTGGTACGCCGTGTCGCTCACGGAGTCGCCAGGGGCGGTGCAGCCGTTCTGGAAGGTGTGGAACAGCCCGAGCCAGTGGCCGATCTCGTGGGTCGCGGTGTCGCCCTCGTTGTACGGCGCCGCGGCGCCGCCGGGAAGGCTTTCGTTCAGCACGACCACGCCATCGAGCTTCCGGATGCCGTTCTGCGGGAACGTGGCGTAGCCCAGGAGTCCGCCGGCCAGGCCGGTGATGTAAAGGTTGAGCTTCCGCCAGCCGCCTCGGTGCAGCGCGGTCTTGGCCTCGATCGCGGCCTTGGTCTCGGTGCCGTCCGCGTTGAGCTCCCAGTTGTACCAATCGTCGTTGGCCACGTAGTGCAGGCGCCTGAGCAGGAACCGGAACTTGGTCGGGGCAGCGTCCGGGCCGGTCCGGCCGCGGTACCCGTCGTTGATGACCCGGATCTGGTCGCGCACCTGCTGGCGGGTGACGGCACCGGTGCCGTCGCTCGCGGTGATGACGTGCACGATGGTCTTCACGCGGATGACCTTGTGGTGGGGGTACCCATGCCCGCGGGGCACGCCGCGCTGGGTCACCACGCCGCGCTCCTGGAGCCGCTGGGTCGTGGCCCTCAGCTGGCGGTTCATGGAGCGGACCTCGGCGGCGCTGACGCTGTTCGGGTCGACGCCGTTCATCCCGGCCCTGACCCGGGCGTTCGACGGTGCGTCCTGGCAGACCGGTGCCGCCGAGCTGGTGCTCACGGCGCCTCCGGTGGGTGCAACCAGGCCCAGGCCCAGTGCGGTGACGGCGATGGTGATCGCGTGGGAGATCCTCCGGCGCGACGAGATTCCTGACATCTTGGCCCCTCCCTCGTCGGCGACCGGCGACGGGCGCGTCGGTCTACAGGCAGAATCGAACTTTCACCCGGGGAGGGCGGACGTCAAGTCCTGCATCGGCAAAGAGTCCGGAGCGGGGTCAGCCGGAGAAGTCGGCGCTGGCTTTCCTGGCCAGGTCGAGGAACTGCTGGCGGGAGGCGAGGTTCTCCTCGAGCTCCTTCACCTGCTTCTCGTTCCCGGAGGCCTTCGCCTTGTCCAGGTCGGACTGGATCTTGCTGAGGGCGGACTCGAGCTTGGAGACCATGTCGTCGGCACGGGCCGACTTCTCGGGGTCGGTGCGCTTCCACTGCTCGCTCTCGGCGTCGCGGATCGACTGCTCCACCTTGCGGATCCGTGCCTCGAGCTCCTTCATCCGGTCCCGCGGGACCTTGCCTGCGGCTTCCCACCGGTCGGCGATGTCGCGCATCGCCCGCTTCGCGGCCTCGAGGTCGTCCACCGGGAGCAGCGCCTCCGCCTCGACCAGGAGCTTGTCCTTGGCATCGGCGTTGGCGGCGAACTCCTTGTCCTGCTCGGCGGTGGCGGCGTCGCGGGCCCCGAAGAACGTGTCCTGGGCGCCGCGGAACCGCTTCCACAGCGCGTCGTCGACGTCGCGGGGGGCGGGACCGGCGGCCTTCCACTGCTTCATCAGGTCGCGGAACAGGCCGGCCGTCGGACCCCATTCGGTCGAGTCCGCCAGACCCTCGGCCTCGGTTGCCAGCCGCTCCTTGATCACCCGGGCGGCGTCCCGCTTCTCGTGCTGCTCGGCGAAGTGCGACTTCCGCCGACGGGTGTAGGCGGTGCGGGCGGTGGAGAAGCGGCGCCAGAGCGCGTCGTCCGAGGACCGGTCGATGCGGGGGAGCGCCTTCCACTGGTCGAGGAGCTCACGCAGCCGGTTGGCGCCGTTGCGCCAGTCGCTGCTGTCGGCGAGCTTCTCGGCCTCGGTGACGATGGCTTCCTTCTGGACGCGCGACTCCGCGGCGCGCTGCGCCCGCTCGGCCTTGCGCGCCTCGCGCTGGGTCGCGATCACAGGTCCGAGCGCGTCGAGGCGGCCGGCGAGCGCCGGCAGGTCGCCCACCGCGTTGGCCTCGACGACCTGGTCGCGGACCGTCTTCACCGACTCGGCCGCCTCCTCCGGGGAGAGCACCGCCGAGTTGATCCGTTGCTCCAGCAGGCTCACCTCGAACGCGAGGGCGTCGTACCTCTCGGTGAAGAACTTCAGTGCCTCATCTGGCGTGCCCTCGGGATATTGGCCCACCGAGCGTTCGCCGTCGACCGTCTTCACGAAGACCGTCCCGTCCTCGGCGACCCGACCCCACTCTTGGCTCGTCACAGGTCTTCCTCTTCACTCGTTCGGTGCTGCAGCACGATCCCATGCTAGTAAAGCCCGGGCGCCTGCCCGTCCATGCGGGGCCAGCCGGTTCGGGATCGGGCCCTTCCGCTCGGTAGGGTGCGGGAGTGTTCATCGCTGGTTTTCCCGCAGGGCCGTGGGGCACCAACTGCTACGTCGCCGCCACCGGGCCCGGCGCGGAGTGCGTCGTCATCGACCCCGGCAAGGACGCCGCCGAGGGCGTGGCCGACGTGGTCCGCGAACACAAGCTGAAGCCGGTCGCGGTGCTGGTGACGCACGGCCATGTCGACCACATGTGGTGCGTGGCCCCGGTCGCCGGCTCGTACGACGCCACCGCCTGGATCCA
This sequence comes from uncultured Actinomycetota bacterium, assembly GCA_963788445.1. Lineage (GTDB taxonomy): Bacteria > Actinomycetota > Actinomycetes > Propionibacteriales > Nocardioidaceae > Nocardioides. The sequence continues at coordinate 159,248 of CAWBGN010000010.1, read as the reverse complement.
CCCCGCCGACCGGCACCTGCTGACCGACCCGATGGCCGGGATGTCGGACGAAACTACCCAGATGCTTCTCGGAGGCAACTACAGCTGGGCCGAGCCGGACGACGTACGCGAGCTGGCCGATCTCCAGCAGCTCGAGCTCGCGGGGCTGCGGTTCGTCATCGACCACACGCCCGGTCACACCGAGGGCTCGGTCACCTTCCGTGCGCCGTACGACCAGCAGGACATCTCCGAGGTGATGTTCTCGGGCGACCTCCTCTTCGCGGGCTCGATCGGCCGCACCGACCTCCCCGGCGGCGACCATGCCACGATGCTGCGCAGCCTGACCGACAAGGTGCTTCCCCTGGCCGACGACATCGTCGTGCTCCCCGGCCATGGCGAGCAGACGTCCATCGGTCGCGAGCGTGCGACCAACCCGTTCCTGCTGGACCTTCAGGGCGAGGGATCCGTGGGTCGGGTCACCCGAGGGCTGTAAGAGAACGAGGACATGAGCAAACCAACACCGCTCAGCGGCTTTCCGGAGCTGCTGCCGGCCGAGCGTGCCGTCGAACGCGCCGTCATCGACTCGCTGGCGAGCACGTTCGAGCTGCACGGCTTCGCCAACATCGAGACCCGCGTCGTCGAGCCACTCGACCGGCTCGCCAAGGGCGGGGAGATCGACAAGGAGATCTACGTGCTGCGCCGGCTGCAGGCCGACAGGCAGGGCGCCGGCGACGCCGGCGACGCCGCGCTGGGGATGCACTTCGACCTGACGGTCCCGTTCGCCCGCTACGTCCTCGAGCACGCCGGGCACCTGGAGTTCCCGTTTCGTCGCTACCAGATCCAGCCGGCCTGGCGCGGCGAGCGGCCGCAGGAGGGCCGTTACCGGCAGTTCACCCAGGCCGACGTCGACATCGTCGGCCGTGACGAGCTTCCGTTCCACCACGACGTCGAGGTGATGCGGGTGATGGTGGACGCGCTCGACGCACTACCGATCCCGCCGCTGAGCTTCCAGTTCAACAACCGCAAACTCATCCAGGGCTTCTACCGCGGCCTCGGCCTGCCCGACGTCACGGCCGCGATCCGCACGATCGACAAGCTCGACAAGCTCCCGGCCGAAACCGTCGCCGATCTGCTCGTCAGCGAGGCCGGTGCCACGCCCGAACAGGCCGAGCAGTGTCTGGAGCTCGCCACGATCCGGGTCGCCGACACCACGTTCGTCGAACGCGTCCGCGAGCTCGGGGTCAAGGACGAGCTGCTCGACGAGGGTCTCGCCGAGCTGGCCGCGGTCATCGAGGGCTGCGGGGCGGGGGAGCGGCGCCACGTGACCGTGGAGGCGAACCTGCGCATCGCCCGCGGCCTGGACTACTACACCGGCACCGTGGTCGAGATCTTCATGTCCGGCTACGAGCGGCTGAAGTCGGTCGGCGGCGGTGGCCGCTACGACGCGCTGGCCAGCGACGGGCGTACGACCTACCCCGGCGTGGGCGTGTCGTTCGGCGTCTCGCGCACGCTGCTGCCGCTGCTGGCCGACGGCGTACTCGCCGGCAGTCGTGCGGTGCCGAGCGCCGTACTCGTCGCGCTGGTCGACGAGGAGTCCCGCGCCGACAGCGACGCGATCGCCGACGCCCTGCGCGCCCGGGGCATCCCGTGCGAGGTGGCGGCCAGCCCGCAGAAGTTCGGGAAGCAGATCCGGTACGCCGAGCGCCGCGGCATCCCCTTCGTCTGGTTCACCACCGCCGACGGGCACGAGGTGAAGGACATCCGCTCGGGGGAGCAGGTCCCGGCCGACCCCGCGACCTGGACCCCACCCACCGAGGACCTGCGACCGCAGATCTTGAACAAGGAGAACACGTGATCCGCACCCATGACGCCGGAGCCCTGCGGGCCGAGAACGTCGGACAGACCGTCACCCTCGCCGGGTGGGTCGCCCGTCGCCGGGACCACGGCGGCGTCGCGTTCCTCGACCTGCGTGAGGCGAGCGGGATCGTCCAGGTCGTCGTCCGCGACGAGGAGGTCGCGCACCACCTGCGGAGCGAGTACTGCATCAAGGTCACCGGTGAAGTGAGCAGGCGGCCGGAGGGCAACGCCAACCCGAACCTCCCGAGCGGCGAGATCGAGGTGATCGCCAGCGAGGTCGAGGTCCTCAGCGCCAGCGCGCCCCTGCCGTTCCCGATCGACGAGACCGGTCATGGGGAGGGCTCGGTCGGCGAGGAGGCGCGGCTCAAGCACCGCTACCTCGACCTGCGCCGGACCGGCCCCAACAACGCCCTTCGCCTGCGCAGCAAGGTCAACCGGGCCGCTCGCGACGTCCTCGACGGCCACGGTTTCGTGGAGATCGAGACGCCGACCCTGACCCGATCCACCCCGGAGGGCGCCCGCGACTTCCTCGTCCCGGCCAGGCTCCAGCCCGGCAGCTGGTACGCCCTGCCGCAGAGCCCGCAGCTCTTCAAGCAGCTGCTGATGGTGGCCGGCATGGAGCGCTACTACCAGATCGCGCGCTGCTACCGCGACGAGGACTTCCGCGCCGATCGGCAGCCGGAGTTCACCCAGCTCGACATCGAGATGAGCTTCGTGGAGCAGGACGACGTGCTCGCGGTCGCGGAGGAGATCCTGGTCGCCCTCTGGCGGTTGATCGGGTACGACGTGGCGACGCCGCTGCCGCGGATCACCTACGCCGAGTCGATGGCCCGCTACGGCTCGGACAAGCCGGACCTGCGGATGGGCCAGGAGCTGGTCGAGTGCACCGACTACTTCACGGACACGCCGTTCCGCGTGTTCCAGGCGCCGTACGTCGGCGCCGTCGTGATGCCCGGGGGAGCGAGCCAGCCCCGCAAGCAGCTCGACGCCTGGCAGGAGTGGGCCAAGCAGCGTGGCGCACGCGGTCTCGCCTACGTCCTCGTCCAGGAGGACGGCGAGCTCGGCGGACCGGTCGCCAAGAACCTGTCCGACCAGGAGAGGGCCGGCATCGCCGCCCACGTCGGCGCCCAGCCCGGGGACTGCATCTTCTTCGCTGCCGGCCCGGTGAAGTCGAGCCGCGCGCTGCTCGGCGCGGCCCGGCTCGAGATCGGCCGGCGTTGCGGACTGATCGACGAGACCGCCTGGAGCTTCCTGTGGGTCGTCGACGCCCCGCTCTTCGAGCCCGCGGACGAGGCGACGGCCGCCGGCGACGTGGCCGTCGGGAGCGGCGCCTGGACGGCCGTGCACCATGCCTTCACGTCACCCCAGGACGTCGACGGCTTCGACAAGGATCCCGGTGACGCGCTCGCCTGGGCCTACGACATCGTCTGCAACGGCAACGAGATCGGCGGCGGCTCGATCCGTATCAATCGCGAAGACGTCCAGAAGCGTGTCTTCGCGATCATGGGCCTCGACGAGGAGGAGTCGCAGGAGAAGTTCGGCTTCCTCCTCGATGCCTTCAAGTACGGCGCGCCACCGCACGGCGGGATCGCCTTCGGCTGGGACCGGATAGTGGCGCTGCTCGCCGGAACCGACTCGATCCGCGACGTCATCGCCTTCCCGAAGTCGGGCGGGGGCTTCGACCCGCTGACCGCCGCGCCCGCGCCGATCACACCCGAACAGCGCAAGGAGGCCGGCGTGGACGCCAGGCCTCTGCCGGTCCGGGCCGACCCCGACATCTGAGTCGGGCAGGTCCGGAACCGTTCGGGCCCGAGCGCGTACGAAGGTCACGAACCGGTGCATCCGTTGGTACCAAACCGTTACCTCACGGTGTCCGAACCTGCGTTGCGGGTCCCTTAGAGTCGGGTCCGCTCGGGATGTTACGCGCTGTCACTGGACGCGCCGAGTCCCGCGACAACAGAGTCTCGACGGCGGAAGGGTCATGCATGGCTGGCTTGATGCAAGAGTCGTTGGCCTCCTCCTCACAGGACCCGAGCGGACCCGAGGCCGGGCCCGACAAGGAGATCGCCGGCCGCTCGCCGATGCGCATCGCCTTCGACCGACTCCGCCATGACAAGATCGCCATCACCTGCTTCATCATCGTCGTCTTCTTCGTCCTGATCGCGATCTTCGCCGGGACGATCGTGCAACCTGTTCGGTGTCTCCACCGAGACGGTGCGCGCGAGCGACCGGATCGACCTCGCGACCGGTCTCCCGCTGCAGGGCCCGCCGAACGACGGATTCGACCCCGAGCACCCGTTCGGCGTCGCGCCGAAGTCCGGCAACGACCGCTGGCCGTACTGGCTGTTCGGCTGCCGCACGTCGCTGATCATCGCGACCGTCGCCACCGTCGTCTCGACGATCATCGGCGTGACGCTCGGGCTGCTCGCCGGCTTCGCTGGGCGGCGCCTCGACCGCGTCATCCAGTTCATCACCGACATCTTCCTGACCCTCCCGTTCCTGCTCGGCCGCGCTGGCCGTCGCGCCGATCCTATCCGAACGGTTCGGTGACCACCCAGATCTCTACATCGCGCTCGCTTCTACTTCGTGATCGATCATCCTGGTCGTTCTTCGGCTGGATGCGGATCGCCCGCCTCGTGCGCGGCGAGGTGCTGTCGCTGCGGGAGCGGGAGTTCGTGCTGGCCGCGCGGGTGATCGGGCGTGCCCACCCGTCGGATCCTCTTCAAGGAGATCCTTCCGAACCTCGTCTCCCCGATCGTCGTGTCGATCTCGCTCGGACTGCCCTTGTTCGTCGCGTTCGAGGCCGTCATGGCCTACCTCGGCATCGGTGTCTTCGGACGCGACTTCCTGGGGCCAGACCATCCAGGCCGCGACGCCGTACTTCGACATCTACCCGCTAGTACCTCTGGGAGCCCGTGATCGGCATCATGCTGCTGGTCGTGGCCCTGAACCTCCTGGGCGACGCGCATCCGCGACGCCGTGGACCCGAAGACCCGGCGATAGGCGCCACCAATCGTCGACCGCGGCGAACCCGCGGTCACGAACACACCGAAAGAAAGGCTGGACAGAATGAGACGCAGCAAGGCCCATGGCTGCTGTCGGAGTCGCGGCACTGGTTCGCACTCGCGGCATGTGGTGGCGGAGGTGACGAGCGAGAGCTCCGGACGCGGAGAAGTTCACCAACGAAGAAGTCGCCGTTGTAAAGATCGCGGATGCCCAGGGCCCCGCTCCCGAGGTCGAGGGCGCAGAGCAAGGTGGCACCATCACCATCCTGCACCCGGACCCGGACGACGGCCCGAGCAGCCTCGACCCGACCTCCGGATGGTCGGTGACCGACAACGGCATCGCTGCAGGACCTCGTCTATCCGCTCGCTCACCACCTTCCGCCGTAACCCGGAGACCGGTGGTATGGAGCTGGTCCCGGACCTCGCGACCGACCTCGGTACCCCCAACGAGGACAACACCGAGTGGAAGTTCACGATCAAGGACGGGATCAAGTGGGAGGACGGCACGCCCGTCACCGCTGACGACATCGCGTTCGGCATCAAGCGCTCGTTCGACGCCGAGTCGGTGCGAAGGCCCGGGTGCTGTCGTACTCGAAGGGCTACTTCCTCGGCGGCGAGGACTACGAGGGCCCCTACGGCCCCGACGGTGAGAACTACGACGGCGTCGTTGTCGACGGCAACGAGATCACCATCAAGATGGCCAAGCCGTTCCCGGACATGGACTACTGGGGCGCCTTCGCGGCCATCGGTCCCGTTCCGTCCGGCACGGCAGGTCAGCCGCCGAACTACGGTCTGCACCCGATGGCCACCGGCCCGTACAAGGTCAAGTCCTTCACTCCGAACCAGGAGCTGGTCCTCGAGTCGCAACACGACCTGGGACGCGGACACCGACCCGGCTCGCCACCAGTTCGTCGACGAGTGGATCTTGAAGTTCGACCAGGACCCCGAGACGCACGAACGAGACTGTGATCAGCAACAACGGGCGTCCAAGACGTCGTCGACCCGATCCTGTCGCAGGACTACAACAAGGCGCTGACGCGGTTGCGGCCTGGAGCGACCAGGTCCTCGTGGCCCGCAGACCTGCACCTGCTTCACTACCCGAACTACACAAGATCACCGAGCATCAAGATCCGTCAGGCGCTGGCCTTCGCCTACGCTACGAGAACATCTGGGCCGCTGGTGGCGAGATCCTCGGCGTCACCACTCGTGTATGGGTAACCGACCCCACCTGGGCTTCGATCCTGCCTCCGGGCATGGCCGGGTACGACGAGTCCTGGAGCCGATCCCCGGCGAGAAGATCGAGTTCGACCCGGAGAAGGCCAAGGAGTACCTCGCCAAGGCCGGTGTACGAGCCGGTCACCTACGAGATCTCGTTCGGCGTACGACGACAGCACCCACGAGGGCAAGGACGGCGATGGAGCAGAAGAAGCGCGGCTTCGAGGAGGCCGGCTTCCTGTCACCAAGCCCTACCCGTACACCGAGCGGTTCGCTGTACGACGTCTGGACCAACCCGGAGAACAACATCTACAAGAAGATCAACCTCCTCGGTATTGCCTGGTGCCAGGACTGGCCGTCGGCTGCGACCTTCCTCCCCGTGATCTTCGAGTCCGGTGAGCCTACAACACCGGTACTTCAGCGAGAAGTCGGTCGACGACCGGATCGCCGAGATCCCGTCGCTGCCGGTCGAGGAGCAGGCTGACGCCTGGGGCGAGCTCGACAAGACGGTGATGCCGGAGTACTACCCCGTGATCAACACCGGTTACTACCAACCTGTCGTCACGGTGACGTCCATCGGAGCTTCCAGAACGACACCGCGTCGGGGTGCACCCGAACCTACCGGAGATCTACGTCAAGCAGTGACTGACGGCTCGGATGTGATCCGAGCGTTCTAGAAGCACACGTGTCGGGTGGGCCGGAGGGCCCACCCGGCACGGCCCCGCGCCGAAGGTCAGGTAGCTCATGTTCGCGTTCCTCGTCAAGCGGATCCTGATCGCCGGTTCCTCATCGTCGTCACGATCGTCGCCATGATGGTGTTCGCACTCTTCTGGTTCGGCGCCGAAGAGCCCGGCGATGCCGCTGTGCCGCCGCGACACGTAATCGAGGCTGCTCCGCCGCGACGTCTCGAGGAGTACGAGGAGCGGCTCGGGTACAACAACCCCGTCACCGAGGAGTACGGCAAGTGGGTCAAGGGCCTGTTCGTGGGCCGCACGATCACGATCGGCCCGACCGAATACGACTGCCCCGCCCCCTGCCTCGGCCTTTCCTACCGGACCCACCAGCCCGTCTACGACGAGCTCACCGACCGTCTGCCCGCCACGATCAGCATCGCCGTCGGCGCGGCCTCTCTCTACCTCTTGGTCGGGGTGACCGTGGGCGTCTTCGCGGCTCGGAGACGAGGGACGCTCGCCGACAAGGCGACTGGTCGGTCGGCGACCTTGTTCCTGAGCTCCATCCCCTACTACCTGATGGCCCTGCTCGCGCTGCTCTACCTGTGCATCGTCTGGGGCATCCTCGATCGCGGCTACCAACCGTGGCCGACGGCCGGGAAGGCGGCTGGTTCGGCCACCTGATACTTCGCTGGCTCGTGCTGGGCATCGTACGGCTCACGCAGTACGCCCGATACTCACGCGGCGCGATGGTCGACTCGCTCAACGAGGACTACATCCGGACCGCCAAGGCCAAGGGCCTGACGCAGCGGATGGTCGACCTACAAGCACGCCCTCCGCTCCGCACTCGTGCCGGTCGTCACCATCTTCGGCCTGGACTTCGCGTTCCTGCTCGGCGGCACGCTGATCACCGAACAGATCTTCGACATCCAGGGGATCGGGCTGTGGGGCCTCGAGGCCACCTACGACCTGGACTTCCCGGTCGTGCAGGCCACCGTCCTGTTCGGGGCTACGATCATCGTCGTGGCCAACATCATCGTCGACCTGCTCTACAGCGTCCTCGACCCCCGTGTGAGGCTTTCGTGACCCAGACCGACCCCGGCCGTGAGCCCTATCTCGTCGTCGAGAACCTCACGGTCCGGTTCCCCACGGCCGACGGTCTCGTCACGGCCGTCAACGACCTGACCTACTCCCTCGAGCTCGGCAAGACGCTCGGCATCGTCGGCGAGTCCGGCTCCGGCAAGTCCGTGTCCAGCATGGCCGTCCTCGGCCTGCACGACCGGAAGTCGTCGCGGATCGAGGGCTCGATCCGGGTCGACGGCACCGAGGTGATCGGGCTGTCCGAGCAGCGGATGCGCTCCATCCGCGGCAACAAGGTCGCCATGATCTTCCAGGACGCCCTGGCCGCGCTGCACCCCTTCTACCGCGTCGGCGGCCAGCTCTCCGAGGCCTACCTCGCGCACCACCCGAAGGCCTCGAAGCGGGACGCGAAGAAGCGTGCGATCGAGATGCTCGACCGGGTCGGGATCCCGCAGCCCGACCGCCGCTTCTCGGACTTCCCGCACCAGTTCTCCGGGCGGCATGCGGCAGCGCGCGATGATTGCGATGGGCCTGATCAACGACCCTGCCCTGCTGATCGCCGACGAGCCGACCACGGCCCTCGACGTCACGGTGCAGGCGCAGATCCTGGACCTGCTCCAGGACCTCCAGCGCGAGTTCAACTCGGCAGTCATCATCATCACCCACGACCTCGGCGTGATCGCGGAGATGGCCGACGACGTGCTCGTGATGTACGCCGGCCGCGCGGTCGAGTTCGGCACCTGCAAGGAGATCCTGACCCACCCGGAGATGCCGTACACCTGGGGCCTGCTCTCCAGCATCCCGGACGTCACCGGTGACGTCGACGCCAAGCTGATCCCGATCCCGGGCAACCCGCCCAGCCTGCTGAGCCCGCCCACCGGCTGTGCGTTCCACCCGCGGTGCACCCACGTCGACAAGGTCCCGGCGAGCCTGTGCTCGACCGAGCTGCCGCCGCTGATCCCGGGTGACCGCGGGAGCAGACCACCTCAAGCGGTGCCACCTGGCCAACCCCGACGCGATCTACGCGGCCGAGGTGCTGCCCGAGATCGCCCCCGAGCTGGTCGAGGAGAACACTGATGTCCGACGTGAACCTCGACTCCGCCAGACGAGCCGGCGGAGGTCGAGGCCGCCGCAGAGGCAGACGCAGCAGCGCACGTCCTTCGCTGAGCTGGCTGCGAGCAGACGCACGCGCGCCACGGTGCTGGACCCCAACGCCGCTCCCGTGCTCGAGGTCGACAACCTCAAGATGTACTTCCCGGTGAAGTCCGCGGGACTGATCCGGCGCACGATCGGCCACGTGCAGGCCGTCGACGGCGTCTCGTTCCAGGTCCCCGAGGGCGGCTCTCTGGGTCTGGTGGGTGAGTCCGGCTGCGGCAAGTCGACCACCGGCCGCCTGATCACCCGTCTCTACAACCCGACCGGCGGGTCGATGCAGTTCGGGGCCAGGACCTCGCCACGCTCTCCAGCGGCGAGATGAAGCCGCTGCGCCGCGACGTCCAGATGATCTTCCAGGACCCCTACACCTCGCTGAACCCGCGGCACACCGTCGGCACGATCGTGGGCAGCGCCGCTGTCGGTGCACAACGTGGTGCCGAAGAAGCAGATCCTGCCCGCGGGTCCAGGAGCTGCTCCAGGTGGTCGGGCTCAACCCCGAGCACTACAACCGCTACCCCAACGAGTTCTCCGGCGGTCAGCGGCAGCGGATCGGCATCGCCCGCGCGCTCACCCTGAACCCCAAGCTCCTGGTGGCCGACGAGCCGGTCTCCGCCCTGGACGTGTCCATCCAGGCTCAGGTGATCAACCTGCTCCAGGACCTCCAGAACGAGTTCGGCATCGCCTTCCTCTTCATCGCGCACGACCTGGCCGTGGTCCGGCACTTCTGCCCCGAGGTCGCGGTGATGTACCTCGGCAAGATCGTCGAGATCGCGGACCGCGAGACGATCTACGGCCACGCCCACCACCCGTACACGCAGGCCCTGCTCTCGGCGGTGCCCGACGTCAAGCAGGCCGCGATCGGCGGCCGGCGCGAGCGGATCCGGCTCGAGGGCGACGTCCCGAGCCCGATCAACCCGCCGTCGGGCTGCCGCTTCCGGACCCGCTGCTCGCTGGCCCAGGAGATCTGCGCGAAGGTCGAGCCGCCGCTGCTGCAGATCGGTCCCCGCCACAAGGTCGCCTGTCACTTCGCCGGCGAGCTCGGCCGGCATCCGCGAGCAGCCGGTCACCGCCGAGCTGCTCGGTGTCGACCACCAGGGTTCGCCGCAGGCCGGCGCCATCCGCGACCGAGGTCCCGCTCCACCCCGGGTACGACAACGAGTGGTTCGACGTGAAGTCGCAGACCATGGTGAAGGGCTGACGGTACACCCCTCGGCCCGATCACCTACGGTGACGTCTGTGGACGGGCTCTTCGACGCACCGGTCGCCGGTCGCCCGACCGGCAGCGGCTCGCTGACCGCCAACACCCACGCCTCGGCACCGCTCGCGGTCCGGATGCGGCCGCGGACGCTCGACGAGCTGGTCGGCCAGGAGCAGCTGCGCGCCGAGGGTGCGCCGCTGCGCCGGCTGATCGAGGGCGACCAGTCGATGTCCCTGCTGCTGTGGGGACCACCCGGCACCGGCAAGACCACGATCGCCGCGATCCTGAGCCAGCAGACCGACCGTCGCTTCGTCGAGGTGTCCGCGGTGTCGGCCGGGGTGAAGGAGGTGCGCGCCGCGATCGACTCGGCACGCGCCGAGCTGGTCGCCGGCGGCAAGGAGACGGTGCTCTTCGTCGACGAGGTGCATCGGTTCAGCAAGGCCCAGCAGGACGCCCTGCTGCCGGGGGTCGAGAACCGCTGGGTGACGCTCGTGGCGGCCACGACGGAGAACCCGTTCTTCAGCGTGATCTCGCCGCTGCTGTCGCGCAGCCTGCTGCTCCGGCTGGAGTCCCTGACCGACGACGACGTCCGGGCCGTCGTGGCCCAGGCGCTCGCCGACGAGCGCGGCCTGGGCGGCACCGCTGGAGCTCGACGAGGACGCCCGCGACCACCTGGTCCGGCTGGCCGGGGGCGACGCCCGACGGTCGCTGACCTACCTCGAGGCCGCGGCAGGGGCGGCCACGTCCAAGGGCGCGACCGTGATCGACCTCGCCACCGACCGAGACCGCCGTCGACCAGGCCGCGGTGCGCTACGACCGGCAGGGCGACCAGCACTACGACGTGACCAGCGCGTTCATCAAGTCGATCCGCGGGTCGGATGCGGACGCCGCCCTGCACTACCTGGCCCGGATGGTCGAGGCGGGTGAGGATCCCGCGCTTCATCGCCCGGCGGCTGGTGATCCTGGCCAGCGAGGACATCGGCCTGGCCGACCCGACCGCGCTGACGACAGCGGTCGCGGCCGCGCAGGCGGTGCAGCTGATCGGGATGCCCGAGGCACGGCTCAACCTCGCCCAGGCCACGATCGCCCTGGCCGTGGCGCCGAAGTCGAACGCCGTGATCAAGGCGATCGACGCCGCCAGCGCCGACGTCCGCGCCGGCAAGATCGGCCCGGTCCCGCCCCACCTGCGCGACGCCCACTACGGCGGCGCGAAGAAGCTCGGCCACGGGCAGTCCTACACCTACAGCCACGACGAGCCGTTCGGCATCGCGGAGCAGCAGTACGCCCCCGACGTCGTCGCCGACGCCCGCTACTACGAGCCCACCTCGCTGGGCGCCGAGGCCGCCGTCAAGGAGCGCTGGGAACGGGTCCGACGCATCGTCCGGGGTGACAAACCACCGCGATAGGGTCGGTCACTGTGATGCAGGACTCGATGGTGCTGGTGGGGCTGGGCGTGCTCGCCCTGCTCGCGCTGGTGCTCGCCTCCGCGCTGGTCAGGATGCGGTCCCGGACCCGCCGCGAGCTGGACGCTGCCCACGCGGAGACCGCCCGGCTGCAGGCGCAGATCGACGAGATCGAGCGTCGCCTGGCCGCGCCGCACCGTCCGCGAGCGCGCTGGCCGCGCTGGCGAGGAGGAGTACACCATCACTGGTCTTGGCACCGACCTCGGTCGACACCGACGAGCCGGCCCCGGCCATCGACCGGGCGCTCTTCGCCGACCTGGTGCTGCGCGAGACGGTGGTCCGGGCGGCGTCGCTCGCCCACGGCGTACGCCGTGCGCTGGCGCCGGAGACCCGGAACCGGATCCGGTTCGAGGTCCGGCGCGAGATCCGGCGCTCCCGCAAGCAGCGGAAGGCCGACCTCCGGGAGGCCCGCCGCGACTGGGAGTCGCGGCAGCGCGCCGCCATGACCGACGACGAGGACGCCGCATGAGAAGAGGCTTCTGGTTCGTGGCCGGAGCCGGTGCCGGGGTCTACGCGATGGTGCGTGGACGCCGGGTCGCCGAGGCCCTCACCGTCGACGGGCTGCGGGACCGCTGGAGCGGCCTCAGCCTGGGCGCCCGGATGCTGCGCGACGAGGTCGCGCAGGGCCAGGCGGAGAAGGAAACCGAGTTGCGGGAGCGCTACGGCCTCGTGCCTCATGGAACTCCGGAGCTGGAGGCAGGTCGCCACCGGGCGATCGCCGCGCCACGGCACCGACCGAGAAGGGGAAGGCAGCAACTGATGGACACCGCGGAGATCCGCCGACGGTTCGTCGCTCACTTCGAGCGGCACGGCCACCACGCCGTGCCGTCCGCGTCGCTGCTGCTGGACGACCCGAACCTGCTGTTCGTCAACGCCGGCATGGTCCCGTTCAAGCCGTACTTCCTCGGCCAGGAGACGCCGCCGTACGACCGCGCCGTGAGCGTGCAGAAGTGCGTGCGCACCCCGGACATCGAGGACGTCGGCAAGACCACCCGCCACGGCACGTTCTTCGAGATGTGCGGCAACTTCTCCTTCGGCGACTACTTCAAGGAAGGCGCCATCGAGTTCGCCTGGGAGCTGGTGACCCGGCCGATCGACGACGGCGGGTTCGGGCTGCCCGAGGACAAGCTCTACCCCAGCGTCTACGACGAGGACCCCGAGGCGGTCGAGCTCTGGCGGAAGGTCTCCGGGCTGCCCGACGACCGGATCGTCCGGCTCGGCAAGAAGGAGAACTACTGGTCGATGGGCGTGCCCGGGCCCGGTGGTCCGTGCTCGGAGATCCTGATCGACCGCGGCCCGGCGTACGGCCCGGACGGCGACTTCGGCGCCGAGGACCGCTACCTCGAGTTCTGGAACCTCGTGTTCATGCAGGAGGAGCTCTCCGCGGTCCGCAGCAAGGAGGACTTCGACATCGTCGGGCCGCTGCCGAAGCAGAACATCGACACCGGCATGGGCCTGGAGCGGGTCGCGTTCCTCCTGCAGGGCGTGGAGAACATGTACGAGATCGACGTCATGTTCCCGGTGATCGAGCGGGCCCAGGAGCTCACCGGCCGCCGGTACGGCGCCGACCACGAGCGACGACGTCCGGTTCCGGGTGGTCGCCGACCACGTCCGCAGCGCGATGATGCTGATCGGCGACGGCGTCACGCCCGGCAACGAGGCCCGCGGCTACGTCCTGCGGCGGCTGCTGCGCCGCGCGGTCCGGTCGATGCGCCTGCTCGGCTACGAGGACCGCGCGCTGCCCGAGCTGATGCCGGTCAGCCGGGACAAGATGGGGGAGACCTACACCGTCGCTGCACCACGACTGGGAGCGGATCTCCACCGTGGCCTACGCCGAGGAGGAGGCGTTCCGGCAGACCCTCAAGGCCGGCACGGCGATCTTCGACCTGGCCGCGACCGAGGTGAAGCAGGGCGGCGGATCGCAGCTCTCCGGCGCCCGGGCGTTCGCGCTGCACGACACCTACGGCTTCCCGATCGACCTGACCCTCGAGATGGCGTCCGAGCAGGGGCTCTCCGTCGACGAGGAGGGCTTCCGCCGCCTGATGACCGAGCAGCGGGACCGGGCGAAGGCCGACGCGAAGGCCAAGAAGGGCCAGCACGTCGACGCGCGCGCCTACCGCGAGGTCGCCGACTCGATCGGCCGCCCGGTGGAGTTCACCGGCTACGGCGAGGTCGTCACCGAGGGCTCGGTGCGCGGCATCGTCGCGTCCGGAGGCGTCGTCGAGTCCGCCCGCGAGGGCGACGAGATCGAGCTGGTGCTCGACCGCACCCCGTTCTACGCCGAGGGCGGCGGCCAGCTCGCCGACCAGGGCGTGATCGAGCTCGAGAACGGCGCCCGGATCGAGGTCCGCGACGTGCAGTCGCCGATCACCGGGCTGATCGTGCACCAGGCGAAGGTGCTCTCCGGCGAGGTCACGCTGGGCGTCGGCGCCCAGTCGCTCGTCGACATCGAGCGGCGCCGGTCGATCTCGCGCTCCCACACCGCCACGCACATGGTGCACAAGGCGTTCCGCGAGGCGCTCGGCGACACCGCCACCCAGGCGGGCTCGGAGAACTCCCCGGGCCGCTTCCGGTTCGACTTCTCCGCGACCGGCTCGGTGCCGACCTCGGTGATGGAGGACGTCGAGGCGCGGGTCAACGACCTGGTCCTCGCCGACCTCGCCGTCCACGCCGAGGTGATGACCCAGGACGAGGCCGTGAAGTCCGGCGCGATGGCGCTGTTCGGCGAGAAGTACGGCGACGAGGTGCGCGTGATCTCGGTCGGCGACTGGGCGCGCGAGCTCTGCGGCGGCACCCACGCCGCCCACTCCGGCCAGCTCGGCGTGATCAAGCTGCTCGGCGAGTCCTCGATCGGCTCCGGCGTGCGCCGGGTCGAGGCGCTGGTCGGCGGCGACGCCTACCGGTTCCTGGCCCGCGAGCACGTGCTGGTCGCGCAGCTGTCCGAGGCGCTCAAGGTGCGCCCCGAGCAGCTGCCCGAGCGGGTCAACGACATCGTCGAGAAGCTGCGCGCCGCCGAGAAGGAGATCGAGAAGGTCCGGGTCGGCCAGCTGCTCGCCGCGGGCGGCCAGCTCGCGGCCGACGCTGCCAACGTGCACGGCGTCAACGTCGTCGCCCACCGGGCCGACGGCGCCGGCGGGGGCGACGTACGCACGCTCGCGCTGGACGTCCGCGGCCGCCTGCCCGCGGGCCAGCCCGGCGCGGTCGTGATCATCGGTGCCGCGGACGGCAAGGTGTCCGTGGTCGCCGCGGTCAACGACGACGCCCGCTCGCGCGGGGTCAGCGCCAACGAGCTGGTCCGCGCCATCGGCCCGCTGGTCGGCGGCAAGGGCGGCGGCAAGGACGACGTCGCGCAGGGCGGCGGCTCCGACGCCTCGCGCATCGACGAGGCGATCGCGCTGGTGTCGACCGAGGTCGCCCGCCAGGTCGGAGCCTGAGCTTGCGCCACGGCGTACGCCTCGGGATCGACCCCGGAGACGCCCGGATCGGCGTCGCCCGCAGCGACCCGTCCGGGTTCCTCGCGACCCCGGTCGAGACCGTGCGCCGCGGCAAGGGCGACCTCGCCCGGATCGCCGCGGATCCTCGAGGAGGAGGGGGCCGTCGAGGTCGTCGTCGGGCTGCCCCGGTCGCTCTCCGGTCGGCGAGGGACCGGCGGCCGTGAAGGCCCGCGAGTTCGCCGCGCAGCTGGCCCGCCGAGTTGCGCCGGTGCCGGTGAGGCTGTGTGATGAGCGGCTGACCACGGTCTCCGCGGAGGCTATGCTGCGCGACCGTGGCCGGAAGGGCACGAAACGACGCGCCGTGGTCGACCAGGCCGCGGCCGTGCTGATCCTGCAACACGCACTGGACACTGAGCGCACATCGGGGGTTGCGCCTGGCGAGATCCTCGAGGAGACCGATGACTGACGGGCCGGACGAGTACGACGAGTACCCACCCGAGGGTGGGCGTCGCCGCGCCAAGCGCCGACGCAGCCTGCCCGGCTGCCTGGCCGTGCTCGTGGCGCTGGCGGTCGTCGTCGGCGTCTTCTACGTCGGTGTCACCAAGGGTGTCGCGTGGGTCTCCGACCAGTTCGGCGAGGCCGAGGACTACGCCGGTCCCGGCACTGGCTCGGTGACCGTCGAGGTGCAGGAGGGCGACAGCTCCGCCGCGATCTGCCGCAACCTGAAGAACCAGGGTGTGGTCGCCTCCGTCGACGCCTGCATCGGTGCCGCGCAGGCCAACCCCGAGTCCCCGACGATCCAGGTCGGGCTTCTACCAGGTGAAGAAGGAGATGGCGTCCGACGACGTCATCGCACTCCTGGTCGACCCGGAGAACATCGTCACCGACGACGTGACCATCCCCGAGGGCCTGCGCGTGGTCGACGTGGTCGACATCCTGGCCAAGGAGACGGACTACTCGAAGGCCGACTTCCAGAAGGTCCTGGACGAGCCCGAGCAGCTCGGCCTGCCCGACTACGCCGAGGGCAACCCCGAGGGCTACCTGTTCCCGTCCACCTACGCGTTCGGGCCGAAGGAGAAGCCGGTCGACATGCTGACCGACATGGTCAAGCGCTGGGAGCAGGCAGCGGCCGACGCCGACCTCGAGGCCAGCGCCGAGGCGCTCGGCTACACGCCGGCCGAGCTGATGACCGTCGCGAGCCTGGTCGAGGCCGAGGGCCGCGGCGACGACATGCCCAAGGTCGCGCGGGTCATCTACAACCGGCTCGAGAACCCGGGGACGGCCGGCACGACCGGGCACCTGCGAGATCGACGCCACCGTCAACTACGCCGCGAACAACGAGCTCGGTGCGGTCCCGACCGAGGAGGACCTGCAAGCTCGAGTCGCCGTACAACACCTACGAGAACGAAGGCCTCCCGCCCGGCCCGATCGAGGCACCCGGCGACGCGGCGATCGCGGCGGCGGCCAACCCGGCCGACGGCGACTGGTACTACTACGTCACCGTCAACCTCGCGACCGGCGAGACCAAGTTCGCCTCGAGCTACGACGAGTTCCTGCAGTACAAGCAGGAGCTGCGCGACTACTGCGAGAACGAGTCCGAAGGCGCCTGCTGAGGCCGTGACCAGCCATGAGGTGTGCCGTCCTGGGGGACCCGATCTCCCACTCGCTGTCGCCGGTGCTGCATCGGGCCGGGTACGCCGCCCACGGGCTGGCGTGGGAGTACGACGCGATGCGCGTCGCGTCCGGTGGGCTCGGCGAGTTCCTGGCCGGCCTCGACGCGTCGTGGCGCGGCCTGTCGCTGACGATGCCGCTGAAGCGGGAGGCGATGGCGCTGGCGGACCGGGTCTCGGAGACGGCTCGGGCCGCCCGCGCCGCGAACACGCTGGTGCTGGTCGACGGCGGGGTGCACGCGGACAACACCGACGTCCCCGGTGCCGCGGCCGCCGTGCGCGAGCGCTTCGACGGCCCGATCGGGACGGTCACCGTGCTGGGCGGCGGCGCCACCGCGGCCTCCACCGGACTGGCCCTGGCCGGGCTCGGTGCCCGCTCGTTCCGGCTCCTGGTCCGGTCGCCGGAGCGTGCCGCGGAGACCGCCGCGGTGATCGGGGCGCACCCGTCCGGCCCGCGGGTCGAGGTCGGCTCGCTCGCCGACGACCCGGTCGACCGGCGACGTCGTCGTCTCGACGATCCCGGCGGCGGCCCAGGACGAGGAGCTGATCGCCCGGTGCGGCGACGTACCGGTCGTGTTCGAGGTCCTCTACGACCCCTGGCCGACGCCGCTGGCGGCCTCGGCCGCGGACCGGGTCCTCGTCAGCCGGGCTCGACCTGCTCGTGCACCAGGCCGCGCTCCAGTTCCGTGAGTTCACCGGCCTGGTGGCGCCCGCTCGCGGCGATGCGCGAGGCGGGGGAGACCGCGCTCGCCGCGCGCCAGGTCGGGACATGACCGGCGAGGACTGGGCCGCGGCGCTGGTCGCGGCGGCGATCTGCGGGCTCGCCGGGCTGCTCGTCCCAGCCTTGATCCGGGCGGTGCCCGAGCCCGAGCCCGAGCCCCCGCCGGAGGACGCCGACCCGGAGGCCCCCGAGGCAGAGCCGAAGGTGCCGTACGCCGAGGTCGCGGCCGCTCCGGGGCTGGCCTGGAAGGCCGCGATCGCGGCGGCGCTGGCCGGCGGCGTGGTCGGCTGGTCGGTCGGCTGGGAGTGGCCGCTGCTCTACCTGGTCCCGCTCGTGCCGGTCGGCGTGGCCCTGGCCGTCGTGGACTGGCGGACCCGCTACCTGCCGACCCGGATCATCGCGCCGACGTACGCCGGGCTGGTGCGTCCTGGTCGCTGGTCTGCTGGCTGGCCACGCGGGACACCGACGACCTGGTGCGGGCCGGCTTGGGCTGGCTGCTGGCCGGCGGGGTCTTCCTGCTGCTGTGGCTGATCTACCCGCGCGGCCTCGGCTACGGCGACGTCCGGCTCTCGGGCGTCCTCGGGATCGCGCTCGGCTACCTCGGCTGGGGCGAGCTGCTGGTCGGCGTGTACGGCGGGTTCCTGCTCGGCGGGGTCGGTGGCGGCCTGCTGGCGGTGAGCCGGCTGGTCGACCGCAAGGCGTTCCCGTTCGGTCCGTTCATGCTCGTCGGAGCGCTGGTCGGCGTCGCGTGGGGCGCCGACCTGTGGGCCTATCTCGTGGCGGACGTGAGCCTGAAAGCGCACCAACGGGGTCGTGAAAGACTGACCGCATGCTGCGTTGGCTCACCGCGGGCGAGTCCCACGGCCCTTCCCTGGTCGCGATCCTGGAGGGCCTGCCGGCCCATGTCCGGGTGACGACCGCCGACATCGCCGACTCCCTGGCCCGCCGCCGTCTCGGCTACGGCCGCGGGGCCCGGATGAAGTTCGAGCAGGACGAGGTCACGATCATCGGCGGCGTCCGCCACGGCGAGACCCAGGGCGGCCCGGTGGCCATCCAGATCGGCAACACCGAGTGGCCGAAGTGGGAGAAGGTGATGTCGGCCGACCCGGTCGACCCGGCCGAGCTCGACGCCCTGGCCCGCAACGCCGCCCTGACCCGGCCCGCGGCCCGGGCACGCCGACCTGGTCGGCATGCAGAAGTACGCCTTCGACGAGGCCCGGCCGGTCCTGGAGCGGGCCTCCGCCCGCGAGACCGCGGCCCGGGTGGCGCTCGGGCGGGTCGCCAGCAACTTCCTGGAGCAGTCCGTCGGCGCCCGGCTGGTGGCCCACGTCGTCGAGCTCGGCGGCGTCCGCGCGCCCGACGGCAGCGTCCCCGGACCGGACGACGTCGCCCGCCTCGACGAGGACCCGGTCCGCTGCCTCGACCCCGACGCGAGCAAGGCGATGGTGGCCGCGATCGACCAGGCCCACAAGGACGGCGACACCCTGGGCGGCGTGGTCGAGGTGGTCGTGCACGGCCTGCCGCCGGGCCTCGGCTCGCACGTCCACTGGGACCGCCGGCTCGACGCCCGGCTCGCCGGGGCGCTGATGGGCATCCAGGCGATCAAGGGCGTGGAGGTCGGCGACGGGTTCCGGCTGGCCGCGACCCCGGGCTCGCAGGCGCACGACGAGATCGTCCCGACCGACGAGGGCCTGCGCCGCACCAGCGGCCGCTCGGGCGGCACCGAGGGCGGCATGACCACCGGCGAGGTGCTGCGCGTGCGCGCCGCCATGAAGCCGATCGCCACCGTGCCCCGGGCGCTCCGGACCGTCGACGTCAGCACCGGCGAGGAGACCGTCGCCCACCACCAGCGCTCCGACGTGTGCGCCGTGCCCGCGGCGGGGATCGTGGCCGAGGCGATGGTGGCGCTGGTGCTCGCGGAGGCGGTCGTCGAGAAGTTCGGCGGCGACGCGGTCCAGGAGACCCGGCGCAACGCCGAGAGCTACCTGGACACCCTGAGGTTCAGATGACTCGGTCCGGACCGCGGGCCGTGCTCGTCGGCCCGATGGGCGCCGGCAAGACCACGGTCGCGAACCTCCTCGCGCGCAGCTGGGGCGTCGAGGCCCGCGACACCGACGCCGACCTGGTCGCCGCCGAGGGTCGCAGCATCGCCGACATCTTCGTCGAGGACGGCGAGGCGCACTTCCGGGAGCTGGAGGCCGCCGCCGTGCGTACGGCGCTGGCCACCCACACCGGCGTGCTCGCCCTCGGCGGGGGAGCGATCCTCGACCCGGCGACCCGTGACCTGCTCGCCGGGCACCGCGTGGTCTTCCTCCGGGTCGGCCTCTCCGACGCCGTGAAGCGGGTCGGCCTGGGCACCGCCCGGCCGCTCCTGCTCGGCAACGTCCGCGGCCGGATCAAGACCCTGCTCGACGAGCGCACCCCGGTCTACGAGTCGGTCGCGACGCTGACGGTCGACACCGACGGCCGGAGCCCGGAGGATGTGGCGCGCGAGATCGAGGAGGCCCTCGGCATGACGCGACCGCACCGTGCTGCCGGTCGACCGGCGCCGCGCCGTACGACGTGGTGGTCGGGCACGGTCTCGCGGGCGAGGTCGTCGAGCTGCTCGGGCCCGACGGTCCAGCGGGTGGCCGTGGTCCACCCGCAGCGGCCTCGACGAGCTTGCCGCACCCGTCCTCGACGCCGTCGGTGCGGCGTACGACCTGATCGGCCTGCCGGTGCCCGCGGGTGAGCAGGCCAAGACTCCCGCCGTCGCCGCCGAGTGCTGGGACG
Source organism: uncultured Actinomycetota bacterium (assembly GCA_963788445.1). Taxonomy (GTDB): domain Bacteria; phylum Actinomycetota; class Actinomycetes; order Propionibacteriales; family Nocardioidaceae; genus Nocardioides. Next base: position 139,028 of record CAWBGN010000010.1, on the reverse strand, counting down.
CGCTGGGGGAGGCCGGCTTCACCCGGTCCGACGCCGTCGTCACCGTCGGCGGCGGCGCGACCACGGACCTGGGCGGCTTCGTGGCCGCGACCTGGCTGCGCGGCGTCCGGGTCGTGCACGTGCCGACCTCGCTGCTGGGCATGGTCGACGCGGCGGTCGGCGGCAAGACCGGCGTCAACACCGGCGCCGGCAAGAACCTCGTCGGCTCCTTCCACGAGCCGGCCGGCGTCGTCTGCGACCTCGACACCCTGCGCACGCTGCCCCGCGCCGACTTCGTCGCCGGCCTGGGCGAGGTGGTCAAGTGCGGCTTCATCGCCGACCCGGCCATCCTCGACCTGGTCGAGGCCACCGACCCGGACTCCCTCACCGCCGACTCGCCGGTCGCTCCGCGAGCTCGTCGAGCGGGCGATCCGGGTCAAGATCGACGTCGTGGTCGGCGACCTCAAGGAGACCGGTGGCGCCGACGGGCACCCCGGCCGCGAGGTGCTCAACTACGGCCACACGCTGGCGCACGCGATCGAGCGGTCGGAGTCCTACTCCGTCCGGCACGGCGAGGCGGTCGCCATCGGCTGCGTGTACGTCGCCGAGCTGGCCCGGCTGGCCGGCGGCCTGTCGCCGGAGCTCGTCGCACGGCACCGGAGCGTGCTGGAGCGGGTCGGGCTGCCCACCGGCTACGACGGCGCCGACTTCGACACCATCCACGCCGCCATGAAGGTGGACAAGAAGGCGCGCGGGTCCGAGCTGCGGTTCGTGGTGCTCCGCGACCTGGCCGACCCGGCCATCCTGGCCGGCCCCGCCGACGAGCAGCTGCGGGCGGCGTACGACCTGATCAGCGGAGGTGCCCGATGAAGGTCCTGGTCCTCAACGGCCCCAACCTGGGCCGGCTCGGGAAGCGGCAGCCCGAGATCTACGGCTCGACCACCCACGCCGAGCTCGCTGACCTGTGCCAGGAGTGGGGGAGTGCGCTCGGGCTGGAGGTGGAGGTCCGCCAGACCAACCACGAGGGCGACCTGCTCGACTGGCTCAACGCCGCCGCCGACGACGCCACCCCGGTGGTCCTCAACGCGGCCGCCTGGACCCACTACTCGTGGGCGATCTTCGACGCCTGCGCCCAGCTGACCGCGACGCTGGTCGAGCTGCACATCTCCGACCCGAGCCAGCGACCCGAGGAGTTCCGGCACACCTCCGTCGTCTCGCCGCACGCCGTCGAGGTGATCGCCGGCCACGGCATCGAGGGCTACCGGATGGCGCTGGAGCGCATCGCCGCCGGCTGAGGGCCGCTCCCCGAGGAACCTCCTCGCCGCCGCCGTCGTCCGACCCGGGAGACCACGACGCGGGCACAGACAGGGAGACGGATCCATGGGCGGCAACGTGACGGTGAGTGTGAAGAGCATCCTGCTGGCGGGACTGGTCCTGCTGGGGCTGGTGACGGCGTACCTGCTGGGCGGCAACGGCGACGTGGTCACTGCGCCTGCCTCCGCGGCACCAGAGGGCGAGCCGGCGGCCGGTGCTCCGCGGACCATGAAGATGGCCGCCTCGGGTGAGGCGACGGCGGTGCCGGACGAGATGTCGTTCTCGCTCTCGGTCACGGCCAAGAGGCTCGACCTCGACGACGCCCTGGCCGCCTCGAGCGCGTCCATGCGCCGCGTGCTCGCCGTGCTCGCCGACCAGGGCGTCAAGCGGTCCGACGTGCAGACGACCGGGCTCTCGATGTACCCCGAGTACGACTACCCGGCCTACAGCCCGCCGGTGCTGACCGGCTACCGCGTCACCCAGCGCGCCCAGGTGCACGTCCGTGAGCTCGCGAACGGTGGCGGCGCCGTGTCCTCGGCGGTCGAGGCCGGAGGCAACGGCGTGCGGGTCAGCGACATCCGGCTCGAGGTGGGCGACCCCGACGCGGTCCTGGCGAAGGCCCGTGACGCCGCGGTCGACAGCGCGACCGCCAAGGCCGAAGCAGTACGCCGCCGCGGCCGGTCAGACGCTCGGCGACGTCGTGAGCATCCGCGAGGTGGGCGCACCGCCGCGCCGCGACGTGTGGTCGCAGACCCTGAGCCGCGCGGCGTACACCTCGGCGGACATGGCGGCGTTCAAGCTCCCCATCCGGGCCGGCAAGGACGACCTGACGGTCCGGATCGAGGTGGTCTGGGAGTTCGAATAGGAGCGGCACGGCACCGGGCGATAGACTCGGCGGCCGTCGCCCACCACGGTCGGGCGGCGCTCCGCACTCGACGACGTAAGGCTGAACTCGCCCTCATGGCAACGACGAACGACCTCAAGAACGGCATGGTGCTCAACCTCGACGGCCAGCTCTGGCAGGTCATCTGGTTCCAGCATCACAAGCCCGGCAAGGGCGGCGCCGTGGTGCGCTCCAAGCTGAGGAACGTCGAGTCCGGCAAGACCGTCGACAAGACGTTCAACGCCGACGTGAAGGTCGAGGTGGCGAACGTCGACAAGCGGACCATGCAGTACCTCTACAACGACGGCTCGTCGTACGTCTTCATGGACACCGGCACCTACGACCAGCTCGAGATCACCCCCGAGCTCGTCGGCGACGCGAAGAACTTCCTCCTCGAGAACCAGGAGGCGATCGTCGCCACCAACGACGGCCGCGTCCTCTACATCGAGATGCCCGCGTCCGTCGAGCTCGAGATCACCTTCACCGAGCCCGGCCTCGCCGGCGACAGCGCCACCGGCCGCACCAAGCCGGCCACGCTCGAGACCGGCCACGAGATCCAGGTCCCGCTGTTCATCACCCAGGGCGAGAAGGTCAAGGTCGACACCCGCGACTCCTCGTACCTCGGTCGCGTCAAGTCCTGATGAGCGCGCGATCCAAGGCGCGCAAGCGGGCACTCGACGTACTGTTCGCCTCCGAGGTCCGCCGGGAGAGCCCGGTCGAGGCGCTGGACGCGGCGATCGCCGAGGGCGAGGGGCCGACCAACGAGTACACCGCCGTCCTGGTCCGCGGCGTCGCCGCCCACCAACCGCGGATCGACGAGCTGCTGTCGGAGTACTCCGAGGGCTGGACGCTCGGCCGGATGCCCGCCGTCGACCGCAACGTGCTGCGGCTCGGCGTCTACGAGCTGCTGTACGCCGAGGACGTCCCCGACGCAGTCGCCGTCTCCGAGGCGATGGCCCTGGTCCGCGACCTGTCGACCGACGAGTCGCCGGCGTTCGTGAACGGCATTCTCGGCAACATCCTCCGCAACAAGGTCACGCTGCAGGACTGAGCTTGCGAAGTCCTGAGGACAGCGGGAGATTGAGGAGGGCTCGGCTTCGGCCCGAGCCTGCGAGGGGCGGAGCGACCCGTCTCGAAATCACTGTGACGGATTCCGCCGACTAAAACCGGTCTCGCCGGGTACGTCTCCCTCATGAGTGACTTGGGAGGGATCACCGACAAGGCGCAGCGCGCCGGTCGGGACGCAGACCAGAGTGAGTGGTTCGACAAGGCGATCCGGTTCGGATTGGTGGCGTACGGCGTCGTCAACCTGCTGATCGCCTGGGTCGCTCTCCAGCTCGCCTTCAGCGACCACTCGGAGAACGCGTCCAGCCAGGGCGCCCTCAGGGAGCTCGCCTCCCAGCCGTTCGGTGACGTCCTGATCTGGCTGGTCGCGCTCGGGATGTTCGTGCTCGCGCTCTGGCGAGTCCTGGAGGCCGCCTTCGGCCATCGCGACGAGGACGGCGGCAAGCGGCTTGGGAAGCGGCTGGTGTCGCTGGGCAAGGCGGTCATCTACGGCGCTGTAGGCGTCACTGCGCTCCAGATCGCGATGGGCTCCGGGTCCGGTGGCAAGAGCGGCTCGGACTCGATGACGCAGAAGCTGATGGACCTCCCGGCCGGCACCTGGATCGTCGGACTGGTCGGACTCGTCATCATCGGCTACGGCGTGAGCCAGATCGTGATGGCCTGGACCGAGAAGTTCGCCGAGAACCTCACCGCCGAGGGCAAGAGCGGCGACAGCGGCACGGCGTACATCTGGTTCGGCAAGATCGGCTACTGCGCGAAGGGAATCGCGGCCGGCCTCGTCGGCGTCCTGTTCCTGTACGCCGCGGTCACCCACGACCCCAAGAAGTCGGGTGGCCTCGACGCCGCCCTCGGAGAACTGCTCCAGCAGCCGTTCGGCCCGTACCTTCTCGCCGCCGTGGCCGCCGGCATCGCCTGCTACGGCCTCTTCTGCTTCGCCCGCGCCCGCCACCTCTCCCGCTGAGGGAGGCAGGCAAGGCAGGTCGACGAGGGTACGTCGGCCGAGCCTGTCGAGACCCACCCCACCGCCGCTGGTTGAGGAGGTTGCGCAGCAACCGTCTCGAAACCCGCTGCCGGAAGGCAGGGCGGCGAGGTACGCCGGTCGAGCCCGTCGAGACCCGCACCCACCGCTGGTTGAGGAGGTTGCGCAGCAACCGTCTCGAAACCCGGTGAGGTGGGCAGGGCGACGACGGTACGTCGGCCGAGCCTGTCGAGGCCCGGTTGCCGCGGGTGGGTGGTCGAAAAGATCTTTGGGTTACGTGGTCGCCCGCCGCGGTGGTCGAGGCGGCCACTCTCGGCTGCTTCCACGGTCGCGGTCGCCTAGCTCGACCGTTGTGGTTCCGGTCGCAAGAACTTCTCAAATAGTTGTCCACATCCCAGTCAAACAAGGGGTTTTCGGGCTTCGAGTGTCGGTGGTGGGTGCTTGAGTTGACCCATGACCAAGTACGCCGAGGAGCTCGACACCGCAGCCGCGGTGTTGGCTGTCGCGCGCGCGCGATCGGGCGATCGCCGATGCCGCCGAAGGCCGATCTCCTGCAGGCCGCGGTGGCGTGGGCGGCGATGCACTCGGTCGATTCGATCGACGACGCCGCCACGATCGTCGGACGGTACGGCGACACCGGGATGCCGGTCGCCGGTGAGGGTGCGCCGCTGGTGGCGGAGTTCGCGATCACCGAGTTCGCCGCCGCGATCGGGGTCTCCACCGACGCCGGCCGCCGCTACGTCGGTCACGCCCTCGAGCTGCGCCCACCGGCTCCCGCGGGTGTGGCGCCGCGTGGTCCCGGGTGACCTGCGGCCGTACCTGGCGCGTCGGGTCGCCGACCAGACCCTCCTCCTGTCCCCGGAGGCGGCGTCGTTCGTGGACCGGCACGTGGCGCCATGTGGCGCACAAGATCGGACCCGTCCAGCTCGAACGCCTCGTCGACGAGGCGATCGCCACCCACATGCCCGAGCTGGCCGAGGAACGGCGGCTGGCGAAGGCCGACGGCCGGTACTTCACCGTCGAGCAGCAGCAGATCTCCTACGCCGGCACCTCCGCGGTGCACGGCGAGCTCGACCTGGCCGACGCCCTCGACCTCGAACAGGCGGTCGCCGGGCTGGCGGCCCAGCTGAAGGACCTGGGTTCGGAGGACTCGCCTGAACGTCCGGCGTGCGGCCGCGGTCGGGCGAGCTCGCCCGCGCGCAGCTGGCCCTCGACCTGACCGACACCGATCCTCGGTGGTTGAGGAGGGCGCTCCGCGCCCGTCTCGAAACCACCACCAGTCCGAAGCGGCAGGTGATGCTCTACGTCCACCTCTCCAGGGCAGCCGTCGAAGGCATCGGCACCGCCCGGTTGGAGCAGGGCAACCAGCTGATCACCGCCGGCCAGGTCCGCGACTGGTGCGCACACCGCCGGCAACGTGGTCGTGAAGCCGGTGCATGGACCTCGAGGCCCACGACCCCGTCGACTCACGCCGTCGTACCCGACCGGCACGCCGAGGTCACCACGGTGCGGGACAGGACCTGTGTGTTCCCGTGGTGCACCCGCCCCGCCCGCCGCTGCGACACCGACCACACCATCCCCGCGTCTCGGGGCGGACCCACCTGCCCGTGCAACCTCGCGCCGTTGTGCCGACGACATCACCGGATCAAGACCCACGGCCACTGGACCTACACCACCCTCGAACCCGGGGTCTATCTCTGGACCAGCCGAGCACGGCTACCAGTACCTCCGCGACCCCGACGGCACCCTCGACGTCTCCCGCGACCGGCCGCCGGCGCGCCCGACTGAATGTCCCAAGCCCCGGACCCCGCCGCGAGCGGGGCCATCGGCACGCCCACCCGCGCCACCAGCGGGTCCCGACAGGCTCGACCGGCGTGGGTCGCTGCCCTGCCTCACCTCACCGGGTTTCGAGACGGTTGCTGGGCAACCTCCTCAACCAGCGACACCCCTTCGGTGGTTGAGGAAGGCGCGCAGCGCCTGTCTCGAAACCCCCGCCGCCTGTGCAGCGGCGGTTTGAGCCTCGAACGCACCGGTTGTTCGACGGGCTCGACCGGCGTACCCCGCCGTTCTGCCCACCTCACTGGGGGTTTCGAGACGGTTGCTGCGCAACCTCCTCAACCGGCGGGGGTTGGGTCTCGACGGGCTCGACCGGCGTACCTCGCCGGCCTGCCTCACCTCACCGGGTTTCGAGACGGTTGCTGCGCAACCTCCTCAACCGGCGGGGGACTCGGATCGCGAGGCTCGACGGGCGTGGGTCGCCGCCCTGCCTCGCTCACGCGGCGGTTGCCCGCTCTGAGACTGCTGTTGCCGAGGTGGTTTAGTGAGGGCCGTTTCGGGTGAAGGTGACTGTAGGACGCGTGCCGCGGGAGCTCGCGCCTGCCCAACGGAGGATCCCCATGTCCCAAGACCAGCCCCACGGCCATCCGGCCCACAGGTCGGACCAGGGGCCGCCGAACGGCCATGGCCAGCCGCCACCAGCCAACGGGTGGCACGAGTTCGAGCCGGACACGAGCGAGCGGTTGTACACCAGCGAGGAGTTCACGGCGTACTCCGACGCCCGACTGAGGCAGGCCGAACAACCCCTTCCGGAAGCGCCCGCGGGCGACCCCCTGACCGACCCGATGCCGGGCGACGCGACCCGGGTGCGCCAGTCGTACGCCGGTCAGTACCCGCCCCAGGAGAGCTACCAGCCGCCCGCAGCCACCATGCCCGGACCGGCGATCACCACGCCGAGGCCGATCGTGCCCACGCAGGAAGCCACCGAGCCCGCCGGAGACACCGACGCCGAGGGCGAGGGCGTACGCCGCTTCATGACCGCGACCGACTTCCTCGACCGCCGCGCCGAGCAGATCGAGGTCGGCCCCGCGACGTGGGGCTGGCGCGGCAAGCTGCGCAGGTGGACCGGCGGCGCGATCGCCCCGAAGATGGGGCCCGCCGAGCACGCCTTCGAGATGGACCGCCGCTCGATCCAGCGTGACTTCGACGGCCCGCGCACGATCGCGTTCCTCAACCCCAAGGGCGGAGCAGCCAAGACGACCGGCGTGCTCGCGGCCGGCTACACGTTCGGCACCGTCCGCGGCGGTGGCGTCGTCGCCTGGGACAACAACGAGACCCGCGGCACCCTCGGCATCCGGGGCACCCGCAGCACCCACCGCAACACCACCCGGGAGCTGCTGGAGGACCTCGAGAAGTTCAGCGACGTCTACCAGGCCCGGATCGGCGACCTGGGCGCGTTCGTCCGCTCGCAGGGCGACGCGCACTTCGACGTCCTTGCCTCCGACGAGCGGCCCGACGTGACCGGGATGATCCGGGCCCAGGACTTCACCGCCGTCCACCAGCTCCTCGAGCGGTTCTACCGGATGATCCTGATCGACACCGGCAACAACATGCGTGCCGAGAACTGGCTGGCGGCCGCCGAGGCGGCCGACCTGCTCGTGGTCACCAGCACGATCCGCGAGGACACCGGCTACAGCGGCCTGTGGATGCTCGACGCGCTGCAGGACGCCGGCTACGCGAACCTCAAGCACAAGACGGTCACCGTGCTCTCCGATCCGTCCCAACACGTCGACCAGCAGCTCGCCCACGACCTGACCCAGGTGTACGAGCAGCGCACCAAGCACGTCTACCGGGTGCCGTACGACCCGGTGCTCGTCGCCGGCTCGGTGGTGCCCTACGCCCAGCTGTCCGAGGGCACCCAGATGGCCTGGCTCAAGGCCTGCGCCGGGATGTCCGGCCTGCTCTAGAGACTTGTCCGGCGCGCGGCCCGGATGGGGCCGGGCCGCGCGCCGGGCGCCTCCCAGGGGCGTCAGGTCCGGACGGCCGCGCCCCAACCGTGCCAGCGGTCCACCGCGATCCAGGCGCTGACCCGCGGGCTCTCCCGGTTCGGGTAGTCGCGGCCGCGGTACTGGTTGCTCAGCCGGTCGATGTCCACCAACCCCTCGTCGTCGCGCATCTCGACGACGGTCCCGACCAGCGACACGTGGGTGTACCAGCCCTGCTCGTCGAGCACGGTGAGCGAGATCCTGGGGTCGTCGCGCAGGTGCTGCAGCCGCTTGCGGGTGATGTCCATGTTCACCAGCACCCGGTCGTCGTCCTCGAGCAGGTACCACGTCGCCACCGACACCGGCTGCCCGTCGGACCTCAGGGTCGTGACCACCGACGGGTTGGGCTTGAGCAGCAGCTCGCGGACGTGGTCAGGGAACGGGAGGGTCGGCACCGACCCAACCTACGCCCGGTAGCGTCGGGCGCATGCGCGCTGTCGTCTACAACGAGACCGGTCCGTCGTCGGTGCTGAAGGTCGTCGAGCGCGACCTCCCCGAGCCCGGGCCGGGCGAGGTCCGGGTCCGGGTCGTCAGGGCAGGGGTGAACCCGACCGACTGGAAGTTCCGGGCCGGCATGATGTCCGGGTACGACGAGGTCACACCCGGCCAGGACGGCTCCGGCGTGGTCGACGCGCGTCGGGCCGGGCGTCGACACACTGACCGTCGGCGACCGGGTCTGGCTGGTCCTCGCCCAGCACGGCCGGGCCTACGGCTCGGCCGCCGAGTACACCGTCCAGCCCGCCGAGTGGGTGCTCCCGCTCCCCGACAACGCGGACTTCGACCTCGGCGCCAGCCTGGGCGTGCCCGCCGTCACGGCGCACCGCGCGCTCACGTCCGGCGAGAGCACGGACCGCCTGGGTCCGGGTCGCCTCGAGGGCAAGGTGGTGCTGGTCGCCGGGGGAGCGGGAGCGGTCGGCAACGCCGCGATCCAGCTCGCCGTCTGGTCCGGCGCCACGGTCGTCACGACCGTGAGCAGCGAGGAGAAGGCTGCGCTGGCCCGGGCCGCCGGCGCCCACCACGTCGTGAACTACCGCGAGACCGACGCGGCCAAGGAGATCCTCGCAGTGGCGCCGGACGGCGTGGACATCGCGGTCGAGGTCGCGCCGGCGCAGAACATCGGGATCGACCTCGAGGTCGTCCGGGTGCACGGGCTGGTCTCCATCTACGCCAACAACGGCGGCGACGAGCTGAGGATGCCGCTGCGCGCGGCATTCGGGAAGAACCTCCGGTTCCAGTTCCTGATCCTCTACACGCTCGACGAGAAGTACCTCCGGGCCGCGGTCGAGGACGTCGGCACGGCCGTCGAGGCGGGCGCCCTCCGGGTCGGCGAGGAGGCCGGCGTACCCCTGCACCACTTCCGGCTGGGGCAGACCGCCGCGGCCCACGACGCGGTCGAGAACGGCGCGGTCGGCAAGGTACTGATCGACGTCTCCGGCTGATAGGGTCGCCCCGATCGACTCCCTTTAAGGAACCGTCCCGTGAGGCGGAGAAGGAGGTCCTGCGGCATATGCCCGCACCCCGAACCAGTCCGTCACCACCGACGTCGGGCCGCGTCGTTCTCAACGGTTCCGACATCAACCGGGCTCTGACCCGCATCTCCCACGAGATCCTCGAGCGCAACAAGGGCGCCCGCGACCTGGTGCTGCTCGGCATCCCGAGCCGCGGGGTCCCGCTGGCCCGCCGGGTCGCCGAGAAGATCTCCTCGGTCGAGGGGTACGACGTGCCCGTCGGCTCGCTCGACATCACGATGTACCGCGACGACCTGCGGCTGAAGCCGGCCCGGACGCTGATGCCCACCGAGATCCCGCCCGGCGGGGTCGACGGCAAGATCGTCGTCCTGGTCGACGACGTGCTCTTCTCCGGCCGCACCATCCGGGCCGCGCTCGACGCCCTCAGCGACGTCGGCCGGCCGCAGGCGGTCCGCCTGGCGGTCCTGATCGACCGTGGCCACCGCGAGCTGCCGATCCGCGCCGACTTCGTCGGCAAGAACCTCCCCACCTCACTCGTCGAGCGGGTGCGGGTCAGCCTCGAGGGTGTCGACGACGATCGACGCCGTCACCATCCTCGGCACCATCGAAGGAACCTCCATGGAAGGGGCACGGGCATGAAGCGCCACCTGCTGAGCGCCGGGGACCTCACCCGCGACGACGCCGAGCTCGTGCTGCAGGACGGCCGAGGAGATGCGGTCCCTCGCCGACCGGCCGATCAAGAAGCTGCCGGCCCTGCGCGGCCGCACCGTCGTCAACCTCTTCTTCGAGGACTCCACCCGCACCCGGATCTCGTTCGAGGCCGCCGCGAAGCGGCTCTCGGCCGACGTCATCAACTTCGCCGCCAAGGGCTCGTCGCTGTCCAAGGGCGAGAGCCTCAAGGACACCGCGCTCACCCTCGAGGCGATGGGCGCCGACGCGGTCGTGGTCCGCCACTCCGCGAGCGGTGCCCCGCACCGGCTGGCCAACTCCGGCTGGGTCCGCTCCAGCGTCGTGAACGCCGGCGACGGCACCCACGAGCACCCCACCCAGGCGCTGCTCGACGCGTTCACCATGTGGCGGCACCTCGCCCAGGAGGACGGCGGTGGCCTCGACGGCCGCCGGGTCGCCATCGTCGGCGACGTCCTGCACAGCCGGGTCGCCCGCTCCAACGCGCTGCTGCTGCGCACGCTCGGTGCCGAGGTGACGCTGGTGGCGCCGCCGACCCTGCTCCCGGTCGGCGTCGACAGCTGGCCGGTCGAGACGTCGTACGACCTCGACGCGGTGATCCCGAAGGCGGACGTGGTGATGATGCTCCGCGTCCAGCGCGAGCGGATGCACGACTCGTTCTTCCCGACCCCGCGCGAGTACTCCCGCCGCTACGGCCTCGACGGCAAGCGGATGGCGACGCTCCAGGACCACACGATCGTCATGCACCCCGGGCCCGATGGTCCGCGGCATGGAGATCACGGCCGACGTGGCCGACTCGGCCCGCTCGGTGATCGTCGAGCAGGTCACCAACGGCGTCGCCGTGCGGATGGCCGTCCTGTACCTGCTGCTGGGCGGCTCCGAGCCCGCCGTCGGAGGAGAAGAGTGAGCACCTACCTGATCAAGAACGCCGCCGTCCTCGGCGGCGAGCCCACCGACCTCCTGCTCGAGGACGGCGTGATCAAGCAGATCGGCGAGATCTCGACCAGCTCGATCGACGGTGGCTGCGAGATCATCGACGCGACCGGCCTGGTCGCCCTGCCCGGGCTGGTCGACCTGCACACCCACCTGCGCGAGCCGGGTCGTGAGGACGCCGAGACCGTCGAGTCCGGCACCCACGCCGCCGCGCTGGGCGGGTTCACCGCCGTGCACGCGATGGCCAACACCGACCCGGTCGCCGACACCGCCGGCGTCGTCGAGCAGGTCTGGCGGCTCGGCCGCGAGGCGGGCTACTGCGACGTCTACCCGATCGGCGCGGTCACCGTCGGCCTCGCCGGCGAGCGGCTGGCCGAGCTCGGCGCGATGGCCGACTCGGCGGCGCGGGTGCGGGTGTTCTCCGACGACGGCAAGTGCGTCAGCGACCCGCTGCTGATGCGCCGGGCGCTGGAGTACGTCAAGGCGTTCGACGGCGTCATCGCCCAGCACGCCCAGGAGCCGCGGCTGACCCAGGACGCCCAGATGAACGAGGGCGAGCTGTCCGGCCGGCTCGGCCTGGCCGGCTGGCCGGCCGTCGCGGAGGAGGCGATCATCGCCCGCGACTGCCTGCTCGCCGCCCACGTCGGCTCGCGGCTGCACGTCTGCCACGTGTCCACGGCCGGCTCGGTCGAGATCGTGCGCCAGGCCAAGGAGAAGGGCTGGAACGTCACCGCCGAGGTCTGCCCGCACCACCTGCTGCTGACCGACGACCTGGCCGCGACGTACGACCCGATCTACAAGGTGAACCCGCCGCTGCGCTCCAGCGCGGACGTCGAGGCGCTCCGCGCCGGCCTGGCCGACGGCACCATCGACATCGTCGCCACCGACCACGCCCCGCACCCGCACGAGGACAAGGACTGCGAGTGGGCCGCCGCGGCGTTCGGCATGCTCGGCCTCGAGACCGCGCTGTCGATCGTGCAGGAGACGATGGTCGACCCCGGCCTGCTCGACTGGGCCGGCGTCGCCGAGCGGATGTCCGCCACCCCGGCGCGGATCGGCAAGGTGTCCGACCACGGCCAGGGCCTGGTCGGAGAACGCCCCCGCCCACGTCGTGCTCTACGACCCGGCCGCCCGACGCACGATCGAGGCGTCGGAGTCGGCCTCGCTGTCGCGGAACACGCCGTACGCCGGGATGGAGCTGCCGGGCCGGGTGGTCGCGACGTTCCTGCGCGGCAAGGCGACCGTCCTGGACGGAAAGCTCGCCTGATGGCGCTGCTGGTCCTCGAGGACGGGCGGACCTTCCGCGGTGACGCGTACGGCGCCGACGGCGAGACGTTCGGGGAGGCGGTCTTCAACACCGGCATGACCGGCTACCAGGAGACGCTGACCGACCCGTCGTACCACCGCCAGGTCGTGGTGATGACCGCGCCCGCACATCGGCAACACCGGGGTCAACGACGAGGACTCCGAGTCCCGGAAGATCTGGGTGGCCGGGTACGTCGTCCGCGACCCGGCCCGGGTGCCGTCCAACTGGCGTTCCCGGCGTGCGCTCGACGACGAGCTGCGCACCCAGGGCGTGGTCGGCATCTCCGGCATCGACACCCGCGCCCTGACCCGGCACCTGCGCGAGCGCGGCGCGATGCGGGTCGGCATCTCCACGACCGAGACCGACCCCGACGCGCTGCTCGAGCGGGTGCTGGGCTCGGCCGAGATGAAGGGCGCCGAGCTGGCCGGGGAGGTCTCGACCGGCGAGGCGTACGTCGTACCGGCGGTGGGGGAGAAGCGGTTCACCGTCGCCGCCCTCGACCTCGGCATCAAGTCGATGACCCCGACCCGGATGGCCGAGCGCGGCTGCGAGGTGCACGTGCTGCCCGCGACCGCGTCGCTGGACGACGTGCTCGCGGTCGAGCCCGACGGCCTGTTCTTCTCCAACGGCCCGGGCGACCCGGCCGCCACGGTCGGCCAGGTCGAGCTGCTGCAAGGGCGCGCTGGCGGAGAGGCGTGCCGTACTTCGGGATCTGCTTCGGCAACCAGCTCTTCGGCCGGGCCCTCGGGTTCGGCACCTTCAAGCTGAAGTACGGCCACCGCGGCATCAACCAGCCGGTCATGGACCGCACCACCGGCAAGGTCGAGGTCACCGCGCACAACCACGGGTTCGCCGTCGACGCGCCGCTCGACGCGCCGACCGAGACGCCGTACGGCACCGCCACGGTCAGCCACGTCTGCCTCAACGACGACGTGGTCGAGGGCCTCGAGCTGCGCGACGACGACGGTGCGCTGAAGGCGTTCTCGGTGCAGTACCACCCCGAGGCGGCCGCCGGACCCGCACGACGCGGCGTACCTCTTCGACCGGTTCCTGGAGCTCATGGGGGGCGAGGCCTGATGCCCAGGCGCGACGACATCCACTCGGTCCTGGTCATCGGGTCGGGGCCGATCATCATCGGCCAGGCCTGCGAGTTCGACTACTCCGGCACCCAGGCCTGCCGGGTGCTCAAGGCCGAGGGCCTGCGCGTGGTCCTGGTGAACTCCAACCCGGCCACGATCATGACCGACCCCGAGTTCGCGGACGCGACGTACGTCGAGCCGATCACCGCCGAGTTCATCGAGAAGGTGATCGAGAAGGAGCGCCCCGACGCGCTGCTCGCGACGCTGGGTGGCCAGACCGCGCTCAACGCGGCGATGGATCTCGACCGGCTCGGCGTCCTCGAGAAGTACGGCGTCGAGCTGATCGGCGCGAGCATCGACGCGATCAACCGCGGCGAGAACCGCGAGTCGTTCAAGAAGATCGTCGAGGACCTCGGCGGCAGCGTCGCGCGCTCAGCGGTCTGCCACACGCTCGACGAGTGCTTCGAGGCCTCCCACGACCTGGGGTGGCCGATGGTGGTGCGCCCCAGCTTCACGATGGGCGGCACCGGCTCCGGCATGGCCTACGACGAGGCCGACCTGCGCCGGATCGCCGGCGCCGGCCTGGCCGCCAGCCCGACCACCGAGGTGCTCCTCGAGGAGTCGATCATCGGCTGGAAGGAGTACGAGCTCGAGGTCATGCGCGACACCAAGGACAACGTGGTGATCGTGTGCTCGATCGAGAACCTCGACCCGATGGGCGTCCACACCGGCGACTCGATCACGGTCGCGCCGGCGATGACGCTGACCGACCGCGAGTACCAACACCTGCGCGACCTCTCGATCGGGATCATCCGCTCGGTCGGCGTGGACACCGGCGGCTGCAACATCCAGTTCGCGGTGAACCCCGACGACGGCCGGGTGGTCGTGATCGAGATGAACCCGCGGGTGTCCCGCTCCAGCGCGCTGGCCTCGAAGGCGACCGGCTTCCCGATCGCGAAGATCGCCGCCAAGGTGGCGATCGGCTACACCCTCGACGAGATCCCCAACGACATCACCCGCGAGACACCGGCCAGCTTCGAGCCGACGCTCGACTACGTCGTGGTGAAGGTGCCGCGGTTCGCGTTCGAGAAGTTCCCGGCCGCCGACCCGACCCTGACCACCCACATGAAGTCGGTGGGCGAGGCGATGGCGATCGGCCGCAACTTCACCGAGGCGCTGCAGAAGGCGCTGCGCTCGCTGGAGAGCAAGGACGCCGTCTTCGACTGGCGCAAGGAGTGGATCGACCTCGACAAGGCCGCGCTGCTCGAGGAGATCAAGGTCCCGCACGACGGCCGGCTGAAGAAGGTCATGGACGCGATCCGGGCCGGCGCCACGCCCGAGGAGATCTTCGACGCGACCGGCGATCGACCCGTGGTTCGTCGACCAGCTGATGCTGATCAACGAGATCGCCGGCGAGCTGTCCGCGGCCGACGAGCTCACGCCCGAGCTGCTGCGCAAGGCCAAGCGGCACGGCTTCTCCGACGAGCAGGTCGGCAAGATCCGCGGCATGAGCGCCGACGTGGTGCGCGGGGTCCGGCACGCGCTGGGCATCCGGCCGGTCTACAAGACCGTCGACACCTGTGCCGCCGAGTTCGCCGCGGCCACGCCGTACCACTACTCGTCGTACGACGAGGAGACCGAGGTCGCGCCGCGCGACAAGGAGGCGGTGATCATCCTCGGCTCCGGGCCGAACCGGATCGGGCAGGGCATCGAGTTCGACTACTCCTGCGTGCACGCGTCGCTGGCGCTGTCCGAGGTCGGCTACGAGACGATCATGGTCAACTGCAACCCCGAGACCGTGTCGACCGACTACGACACCTCCGACCGGCTGTACTTCGAGCCGCTCACGCTCGAGGACGTCCTCGAGATCGTGCACGCCGAGCGCCAGGCCGGCCCGATCGCCGGCGTGATCTGCCAGCTCGGCGGGCAGACCCCGCTCGGCCTGGCCCAGGGGCTGGCCGACGCGGGCGTCCCGATCGTCGGCACCACGCCGGAGGCGATCCACCTCGCCGAGGAGCGGGGCGCGTTCGGCCGGGTGCTGCACGAGGCCGGGCTGCCGGCGCCCAAGCACGGCATGGCGTCGTCGTTCGACGAGGCGCAGGAGATCGCGGCCGAGATCGGCTACCCGGTGCTGGTGCGCCCGTCGTACGTCCTCGGCGGCCGCGGCATGGAGATCGTCTACGACGACGACGCGCTCGAGCGGCTACATCGGCCGCGCGACCGCGATCAGCCCGGAGCACCCGGTGCTGGTCGACCGGTTCATCGACGACGCGGTCGAGATCGACGTGGACGCGATCTTCGACGGCGACGAGCTCTTCCTCGGCGGCGTGATGGAGCACATCGAGGAGGCCGGCATCCACTCCGGCGACTCGTCGTGCGCGCTGCCGCCGATCACGCTCGGCGACGCCGAGATCGACCGGATCCGCGAGGCCACCGAGGCGATCGCCCGCGGCGTGGGCGTCCGCGGCCTGCTGAACATCCAGTACGCCCTCGGCTCCGACGTGCTCTACGTCCTCGAGGCCAACCCGCGGGCCTCGCGCACCGTGCCGTTCGTGTCGAAGGCGACCGCGACCCCGCTGGCCAAGGCCGCGGCCCGGGTGATGCTCGGCGAGTCGATCGCGTCGCTGCGGGCGGCCGGGCGTGCTGCCGGCCGAGGGCGACGGCGGCAACCTGCCGCCCGACCAGCCGATCGCGGTCAAGGAGGCGGTGATGCCGTTCAACCGGTTCCGCACCCCCGACGGCAAGCAGGTCGACACCGTGCTCGGCCCGGAGATGAAGTCCACCGGCGAGGTGATGGGCCTCGACAGCGACTTCGGTACGGCGTTCGCGAAGGCGCAGGCCGCGGCGTTCGGGTCGCTGCCGACCAGCGGCCGGGTGTTCGTCAGCATGGCGAACCGCGACAAGCGGCACATGATCTTCCCGATCAAGGTGCTCTCCGACCACGGCTTCGAGATCCTCGCCACCCAGGGGACCGCCGAGGTGCTCCGCCGCAACCGGGTGCAGGCGACCGTCGTCCGCAAGCACTTCGAGGGCACCGGCCCGAACGGCGAGCCGACCACCGTGCAGATGATCCTGTCCGGCGACATCGACCTGGTCATCAACACCCCGCACGGCTCCACCCGCGGCGGGTCGGCGCGCGTCGACGGCTACGAGATCCGCACCGCCGCGGTGATGGCCAACATCCCGTGCATCACCACCGTCCAGGGGCTCGGCGCGGCCGTGCAGGGCATCGAGGCGATGCGGGCCGGCGACATCGGCGTCCGGTCCCTCCAGGAGTGGGCCAAGCGTTGACCACGTACCACCTGCTGTTCGACAAGGTCCTCACCCGGACCGACCCCGAGCGTGCCCACCACACGGCGTTCCGGGCGATCCGGGCGGCTGCGGCCAGCCTGCCAGACCGACGTCGGTCGAGCCTGTCGAGACCAGTCGACGGCGATGGGCCTCACCTTCCCGAACGTGCTCGGGCTGGCCGCCGGCTTCGACAAGAACGCCGTCGGCATCGACGCGCTGGCCGCGCTCGGCTTCGGCCACGTCGAGATCGGCACCGTCACCGGCGAGCCGCAGCCCGGCAACGAGAAGCCGCGGCTGTTCCGGCTGCCGGAGGACCGCGCGGTCGTGAACCGGATGGGCTTCAACAACGACGGCGCCGAGGTCGTTGCGCGGCGCCTGCCCGACGCGCGGCAGAGCCTCGGCAACGTCGGTCGAGCCGTCGAGACCCGTCGCCGATCCTCGGCGTGAACATCGGCAAGACCAAGGTGGTGCCCGGAGGACCAGGCCGTCGGCGACTACGAGAAGAGCGCCCGGCTGCTGGCGCCGTACGCCGACTACCTCGTCGTCAACGTCAGCTCCCCGAACACCCCCGGCCTGCGCAACCTCCAGGCCGTCGAGAAGCTCGAGCCGCTGCTGGCCGCCGTGCGCGCCACCGCCGACGACGCGACCGAGGGCCGGACGGGTGCCGCTGCTGGTGAAGATCGCGCCCGACCTCGACGACGACGACGTGCTCGCCGTGGCCGACCTGGCGATCGCGCTCGGCCTCGACGGGATCATCGCCACCAACACCACGATCAGCCGCGACGGCCTCGCCAGCGACCCGCTCCGCGGTCGAGCGAGATCGGTGCGGGCGGCCTCTCCGGGCGGCCGCTCACCGAGCGCTCGCTGGAGGTGCTCCGGCTGCTGAGGGGCCGGGTCGGCGACGACCTCACCCTGGTCTCGGTCGGCGGCATCACCACCGTCGCCGACGCCCGCGCCCGGCTCGACGCCGGCGCGACCCTGCTCCAGGGCTACACCGCGTTCGTCTACGAGGGCCCGCTGTGGCCGCGGCGCATCCTGGTGGTCTCGACGAGCTCGACCGGCGCTCGTCCGGGCAGGCATGACGCCAGGCCCCGCGAGGTCCGGTCCACGTCACCGGCGAGGTGCTGGCGAGCAAGCGCGTCGGTGCCTACCAGCACCTGACCCTGGTCGCCCCCGGCGTCCCCGAACGGTTCCGGCCCGGCACCTTCGTCGCGCTCTCCACCGGGCCCGGCCGGATCGCCCGGCGCGCGATGTGGATCCACCGGATCAAGCCCACCGGCGGGTACGGCGCCACCATCGAGCTGGTCGTCGAGCCGCGTCGGCCCCGGCACCGGCTGGCTGGCCGACCTGCCGGTCGGCGCCCGGCTCGAGGTCACCGGACCGCTCGGACGGCCGTTCGCGCTGCCGAAGGAGGCGGTCAGCTGCGTCCTGGTCGGCGAGGGGTACGCCGCCGCGCCGCTGTTCCCGCTGGCCGAGCGGCTGCGCGAGCGCGAGTGCGCGGTGACCCTCGTCGTCGCCGGCGCCGACGAGGCCCACCTGCTGTCCGCCCTGGAGGCCCGGCGCTCGGCCCGCGCGGTCACCGTCGTCACCGGTGACGGCTCGATCGGGCGCCACGGAGCACGTGGCCGGACGTGATCAACGAGGTGCTCGACCAGGCGCGCGCCGAGGTCGTCTACGCCGCCGGTCCGGCCGCCACCCTGCACGCCGTCGCGGCCGCCGCCGAGCAGGCAGGCGCCTGGAGCCAGACCGCCGTCGAGGCGCCGATGACCTGCGCGACCGGGCTGTGCCAGGGCTGCGCCGTACCCGTCGTCGGCGAGGACGGCGTCGGCCGGATGGTGCGCGCCTGCACCGACGGGCCGGTGTTCCGCGGCGACCGGGTGCGCTGGGACGACCTCGAGCCCGTCGCATGACCGTCGAGCTGGCCGGCCTCACCCTGCCCAACCCGGTGCTGGTCGCGTCCGGCTGCGGCGGCACCGGCCGCGAGCTGGACGGCGTTCGGCGCGTTCGACGGCGCTCGGCGGCTTCGTGACCCGGTCGATCACCGTCACCGCCCGGCCCGGCGGCGACTCACCGCGGATCGTGGAGACCCCGTCCGGCCTGGTCAACGCGGTCGGCCTGCAGAACCCCGGCATCGACCACTTCCTGGCCACCGAGCTGCCCTGGCTGGCGCAGCGGAGGTCGCGCGTGTTCGTGTCGATCGTCGGCCGGTCGCTGGGGGAGTACGCCGAGCTGGCGCGGCGGCTCGGCCGCTCGCCCGGGCGTGGCCGGGATCGAGGTGAACCTGTCGGCGCCCGACGCGCCCGGCACCCAGGTCTTCGACGTCCGCGAGCCGTTCCACGCCGCGAGCGTCGTCGCGGCGGTGCAGCGCGACCTGCCGCGCGGACATGCCGATGCTCGCCAAGATCCGCTCCGACGTGGTCCGGGTCGTCGAGAGCGCCCGCACGGTGCTCGACGCCGGCGCCGACGCCGTCGTCGTCGGCAACGCGCTGCCCGCCGCGATGCCCGACGGGCGGCCCGGCGGCCTGAGCGGTCCGGCGATCCGGCCGCTCGCGCTGCGCTGCGTCGCCGAGGTGCACGCCGAGGTGCCGGACGCGCAGATCGTCGGCTGCCGGGGGCATCGCCGACGCCGACGACGCCGCGCGCGTTCCTCGGCGCCGGCGCGACCGCGGTCCAGGTCGGCACCGCCCTGCTGCACGACCCCACCACCGCCACCCGGCTGGTGGCCGAGCTAGGAGAAGACAGATGACCGTTCGGTGCCCGCGTCCACGCCGCCCTCCGCGAGCGCGGCCCGTTCTGCGCCGGCATCGACCCGCACGGCTCGCTGCTGCGCGCCTGGGGGCTCGACGACGACGTGGCCGGGCTGGAGCGGTTCGCGCTCACCGCGGTCGAGGCGGTGGCGCCGTACGTCTCGGTCGTGAAGCCGCAGTCGGCGTTCTACGAGCGGTTCGGCAGCCGCGGCGTGGCCGTCCTGGAGCGCGTGATCGCGACCTCACGCGAGGCCGGGCGCGCTGGTGCTGCTCGACGTCAAGCGCGGCGACATCGGCTCCACCTCGCAGGCGTACGCCGACGCCTACCTCGACCCGGCCTCGCCGCTGGCCGCCGACGCGATCACCGCCAGCCCGTACCTCGGCGTCGGCTCGCTCGACCCGATGTTCGACACCGCCCGCAAGCACGACGCCGGCGTCTTCGTGCTCGCGCTGACCTCCAACAAGGAGGGCCCGGAGGTGCAGCACGCGACCGGCGCCGACGGCGGCACCGTCGCCGGCCGGGTGCTCGACGAGCTGCGCGCGCCTCAACGACGGCGCCGACCCGCTCGGCTCGTTCGGCGCCGTGGTCGGCGCGACCATCGGCGACACCGACGGAGACGCTGGACATCAACGGACCCGCTGCTCGCGCCCGGGTACGGCGCGCAGGGCGGCACGCCGGCCGACATCCGGCGGATCTTCGGTGCCGCGTCCGGCGCCGTGCTGGCCAGCTCGTCGCGCGAGCTGCTCGCGCTCGGACCCGACCCGGCCGCGCTGCGCGACGGCGTACGACGCGCCAACGACGACCTCGCCGGGCTCACCGGATGAGGCTGACCGCCTGGCGGTGCCCGCGCTGCTGGTGGGCGCCGCTGCTGACGGGCTGCGCCTCCGACCAGGAGAACTACTGCGACGCGGTCAAGGACCACCAGGACGAGCTGACCGAGATCGCCGCCGAGGGCGGGCCAGGCCGGCCCTGCTCGACGCGCTGCCGATCTACCGCGAGCTCCAGGACGCAGGCGCCCTCCGACATCACCGACGAGTGGCAGCAGGTGGTCGAGCAGCCTCGGGCGACCTCGAGCAGGCCCTGGACGACGCGGGCGTCGATCCGGCGACGTACGACCCGAAGAACCCGCCGCAGGACCTCGGCGACGACGACGTCGCCGCGATCGCCGACGCCGCCGACCGGGTCGGCTCGCCGGAGACCCAGCGCGCGCTGCAGGGTCTGGAGCAGCAGGCGCTCGATGTGTGCCAGACCCCGCTGAGCCTCTGAGGTTCCGATTGCCGCAGGGTTTGCCTTCTGACTACGGTGACGACTCACCGGCCGCACCTGCCGGACACGACCTGCCCGAACCAAAGGACCCCCGACCCGTGGCACTGCCTCCACTCACTCCCGAACAGCGACAGGCGGCACTCGACAAGGCCGCCGCCTCCCGGCGGGAGCGGGCCGAGGTCAAGAACCGCCTCAAGCACGCGGGTGCCTCGATCGTCGACGTCCTCCGCGAGGGGGAGCGCAACGAGGTGATCGGCAAGATGCGGGTGATCGAGCTGCTGCAGTCGATGCCGGGTCTCGGGCAAGGTGCGGGCCCGCCAGCTGATGGAGCGGCTGGGCATCGCCGAGAGCCGTCGCGTGCGCGGCCTGGGCGCGAAGCAGGTGGCCGCGCTCGAGCGCGAGTTCGCCCAGCGTGACTGAACCCGCCGTCACCGGGCCGGCTCGTTCCCGGCTGGTCGTGCTGGCCGGCCCGACCGCGGTGGGCAAGGGCACCGTCGCGGCCGCGATCCGGCAGGACCACCCGGAGATCTGGATCTCCGTGTCGGCCACCACCCGCCCGCCGCGTCCGGGCGAGGTCAACGGCGTCCACTACTGGTTCGTCTCCGACGAGGAGTTCGACGCCATGGTCGAGCGCCGGCGAGCTGCTGGAGTGGGCGGTGGTGCACCGGGCCGCGCGCTACGGCACCCCGCGGGCTCCGGTCGACGAGGCGCTGGCCGCCGGCCGGCCGGCGATGCTCGAGATCGACCTGCAGGGCGCCCGTCAGGTGCGCGAGACCATGCCGGACGCGCTGTTCGTCTTCCTCAAGCCCCCGTCGTGGGAGGAGCTGGTGCGCCGGCTGGTCGGCCGGGGCACCGAGAGCGAGGAGGAACGCGACCCGTCGGCTCGAGACCGCGCGCGAGGAAATGGCGGCCGAGAAGGAGTTCGACGTGACCATCGTGAACCGCGAAGTTCACGATGCAGCCAACCAGTTGGTAACCTTGATGGTGCACGACCGAGCACCCCCCAACCGACAACTTGTGAGGCTCACGCGTGTCTTCGCCCAACATCGCCGCCGAGGGCGTCACCAACCCCTCGATCGACGACCTGCTCACCAAGACCGACAGCAAGTACAAGCTGGTCCTCTACAGCGCCAAGCGCGCCCGCCAGATCAACGCCTACTACTCCCAGCTCGGCGAGGGCCTGCTCGAGTACGTCGGCCCGCTCGTGGACACCCACGTGCAGGAGAAGCCGCTCTCGATCGCCC
Source organism: uncultured Actinomycetota bacterium (assembly GCA_963788445.1). Classification (GTDB taxonomy): domain Bacteria; phylum Actinomycetota; class Actinomycetes; order Propionibacteriales; family Nocardioidaceae; genus Nocardioides. Next base: position 116,964 of record CAWBGN010000010.1, on the reverse strand, counting down.
TGCGCGAGATCAACGAAGACCTCCTCACCTGTGAGGACGTCGACCCGGCCGAGCTGGCCGCCGAGGAGGAGGCCGCCCGCGCTGGCCTCGCTCGAGGCGTCGTTCAACTCGGGCGAGTGATCCGACCGGTCGGATGACCACCAACGACCACCACGAGGCCGTGTCCCAGTCCGGGGCGCGGCCCCGTGTCGTCCTCGGGGTCACCGGCGGCATCGCGGCGTACAAGGCCTGCGAGCTGACCCGCCGCTTCACCGAGTCCGGGCACGACGTCACCGTCGTACCCACCGCGGCTGCGCTGCACTTCGTCGGCGCCGCCACCTGGGCCGCGCTCTCCGGCAAGCCGGTCTCCGCCGAGGTCTGGAACGACGTCCACGAGGTGCCGCACGTGCGGATCGGCCAGGAGGCCGACCTGGTCGTGGTCGCCCCGGCCACCGCCGACGTGCTCGCGAAGGCCGCCCACGGGCTCGCCGACGACCTGCTCACCAACACCCTGCTCACCGCGCGCTGCCCGGTCGTGTTCGCGCCGGCCATGCACACCGAGATGTGGGAGCACGCCGCCACCCAGGCCAACGTCGCCACCCTGCGCCAGCGCGGCGCGGTCGTGATCGAGCCCGCCGAGGGCCGGCTCACCGGCAAGGACACCGGCAAGGGCCGGCTGCCCGAGCCCGCCGAGATCTTCGAGCTCGCGCTCGAGGTGCTCGCAGCGCGGGGTCGCGCGACTCCGGCCGACCTCGCCGGCCGCCACGTCGTGGTCTCCGCCGGCGGCACCCGCGAGTACCTCGACCCGGTCCGGTTCCTCGGCAACCGGTCCTCGGGCCTGCAGGGGTACGCCCTGGCCCGCGCCGCGGCCGCCCGCGGCGCCGAGGTCACCCTGATCAGCGCCAACGTCAGCCTCCCCGACCCGGCCGGGGTCAAGGTGGTCCGGGTGGAGACCACCGGCCAGCTCCGCGACGCGGTCGTCGGGCGCCGCCTCCTCTGCCGACGCCGTGGTGATGGCCGCCGCCCCCGCCGACTTCCGGCCCACGTCGACCAGCGGCAGCAAGATCAAGAAGTCCGACGACGGCTCCGCGCCGGTCGTCGAGCTGACCCAGAACCCCGACATCCTCCGCGAGATCTCGCACCAGCGGACCCGCGAGGGCTCGGTGATCGTCGGATTCGCCGCCGAGACCGGCGACGACACCGGCTCCGTGCTCGACCTGGCCCGCGCCAAGCTGGCCCGCAAGGGCTGCGACCTGCTGGTGGTCAACGACGTCAGCGGGGGAGCGGTCTTCGGCAGCCCCGACAACGAGGCCGTGATCCTGGGCGCCGACGGCTCGGCCGTCGACGTACCCCGCGGATCGAAGGCGGCCCTGGCCCATGTCATCTGGGACCAGGTGGCTGCCCGCCTGGACACCTGAGACGGCTGTCCCGCGATCGCGGGACGGCCGGTTATCGTTTGCCACAAACCAACGCACCTGGGAGTGAGTACCACTGTGGCTGGACGCCTTTTCACGTCGGAATCGGTGACCGAGGGTCACCCCGACAAGATCGCTGACCAGATCAGCGACACCGTCCTCGACTACCTGATCGAGCACGACCCCGGCAGCCGCGTCGCGGTCGAGACGCTGCTGACCACCGGCCTCGTCGTCGTGGCCGGCGAGGTGGCAACCACGCCTACGCGCCCGTGGCCGAGCTGGTGCGCAAGAAGATCCTCGAGATCGGCTACGACCACTCCGACAAGGGCTTCGACGGCCACAGCTGCGGCGTCCAGGTCGCCATCGGCGGCCAGTCGCTCGACATCGCCCAGGGCGTCGACACCGGCCACGAGAGCCGGACCGGCTCGGTGGACGCGCTCGACAAGCAGGGTGCCGGCGACCAGGGGCTGATGTTCGGCTACGCGTGCGACGACACGCCCGAGCTGATGCCGCTGCCGATCATGATCGCCCAGCGCCTCGCGCAGCAGCTGACCGACGTACGCAAGGACGGCACGCTCGAGTACCTCCGCCCCGACGGCAAGACCCAGGTCACCATCGAGTACGACGCCGAGAACCGCGCCGGTCCGCGTCGACACCGTCGTGCTCTCGACCCAGCACGCCGGCGAGATCGACCTCGAGACCACCCTCGATCCCCGACATCAGCAAGCACGTCATCGACCCGGTGCTGGCCACCTTCGACATCCCCTCCGAGGGCTACCGGCTGCTCGTCAACCCGACCGGCCGCTTCGTGGTCGGCGGGCCGATGGGCGACGCCGGCCTGACCGGCCGCAAGATCATCATCGACACCTACGGCGGCATGGCCCGCCACGGCGGCGGCGCCTTCTCCGGCAAGGACCCGTCCAAGGTCGACCGCTCCGCGGCGTACGCCATGCGCTGGGTGGCCAAGAACGTCGTGGCCGCCGGCCTGGCCCGTCGCTGCGAGGTGCAGGTGGCCTACGCGATCGGCAAGGCCAGCCCGGTCGGCGTCTTCATCGAGACCTTCGGCACCGGCGTGGTCCCCGACGAGCAGATCCAGGAAGCCGTGCTCGAGGTCTTCGACCTGCGCCCGGCCGCGATCATCCGCGACCTCGACCTGCTCCGGCCGATCTACGCCAAGACCGCCGCCTACGGCCACTTCGGCCGGGAGCTCCCCGAGTTCACCTGGGAGCGCACCGACCGGGCCGAGGCGCTCAAGGCTGCTGTCGACGCGGGGTGACAATTTCACTGGTTAACCAGTGAAATTGTCACTTCCGACGGAGAACTTTCCGTGGGAAGAGCCCAATTCACTGGTTAACCAGTGAATTGGGCACGCCCGCCCCGTCCCCACCCGCTGGTAGACATCCGCCCATGACCGACCGCGCACCCGAGGAGGAGCTCCTCCCCGGCATGCGCGAGGCCGTCAACGCCTCGAAGGCGAAGGCGGCGGCCACCCGTCGGCGGAAGGCGGCCGAGGTCCAGCCGGCCGAGGAGGACCCGGTCGCCCGGGTGCTGGTCGACCTGCCGCTGGCGCACCTCGACAAGCCGTTCGACTACCTCGTCCCCACCGCCATGGCCGAGACGGCGGTGCCCGGTGCCCGGGTGAAGGTCCGGTTCGCCGGGCAGGACGTCGACGGATTCCTGGTCGAGCGGCGCAGCGACTCCGACCACACCGGCCGGCTGGCGCCGCTGCGCCGTGTCGTCAGCGCCGAGCCCGTCCTCAGCCCGGAGGTCGCCGCGCTGTCGGCCGCGATCGCCGAGCGGTACGCCGGCACCCGCTCCGACGTGCTCCGGCTCGCGGTGCCGCCCCGGCACGCCACCGCCGAGAAGGAGCCGTCACCCGCGGCGCCGGCCCCGAACATCGACCCGACCGCCGGCAAAGTCGCCTGGACCGACCACGAGCCCGGCCCGGCCTTCCTCCAGCACCTGGCCGACGGGGGAGCGCCGCGGGCCGTGTGGTCCGCCGCGCCCGCCACCGACTGGCCGCTGCTGCTCGCCCACGCCGCCGCGGCGGCGTACTCCTCGGGCCGGGGTGCCCTGCTGTGCGTGCCCGACAAGAAGGACCTCGACCGGCTCGACGCCGCGCTCACGGCCGTGCTCGGCGAGGGTCACCACGTCTCGCTCGCCGCCGACAGCGGTCCCTCCGCCCGCTACCGCGACTTCCTCGCCGTCAGCCGCGGCGCCCGTCGGATCGTCGCCGGCACCCGCGCGGCCTCCTTCGCCCCGGTCCGCGACCTCGGGCTGGTCGCGATCTGGGACGACGGCGACGACCTGCACGCCGAGCAGCGCGCGCCGTACCCCCACACCCGCGAGACGCTGCTCCTTCGCGCCGAGCAGGAGGGCACGGCCGCCCTGGTCGGCGGGTTCGGCCGCACCGTCGAGGCGACGTACCTGCTGCGGTCCGGCTGGGCCCGCGAGATCGCGCCCGCCCGCGCGGTCGTCCGGGAGCGGGTGTCGGTCAGCGTCGCGGGAGCCTCGGAGCAGGAGCTGCGCCGCGACCCGAACACCCGCGCCGCGCGCCTGCCGGCGGAGGCGACCAGGGCGATCCGCGACGGCCTCGAGTCGGGGCCGGTGCTCGTGCAGACGCCGCGGCTGGGCTACGTCAACAGCCTCGCCTGCGAGCGCTGCCGCACGCCCGCCCGCTGCCGGGAGTGCACCGGGCCGCTCGCCCTCACCGGTCCGGCGACCCCGCCCGCGTGCCGCTGGTGCGCGACCGTCCACGACGACTGGGCCTGCGCCGAGTGCGGCCACCGCGGCCTGCGCGCACCGGTGCTCGGCGACGCCCGCACCGCCGAGGAGCTCGGTCGCTCGTTCCCGTCGACCACGGTCCGCACCTCCAGCGGCGACCGGGTCCGGGCCACCGTCCCCGACCGACCCGACATCGTCGTGGCGACGCCCGGGCGCCGAGCCGGTCGCGGAGCGCGGGTACGCCGCCGTCGTCCTGCTCGACACCTGGCTGACGCTGACCCGGATCGACCTGCGCGCCGGCGAGGAGGCCGTACGCCGCTGGCTGAACGCCGCGGCGCTGGTCCGTCCCGGTGGGCGGGTGCTCGCGGTCGGCGACCCCGGACATCCGGCCCTCCAGGCGCTGGTCCGCTGGGACCCGGCCGGGTTCGCCGAGCGGGAGACGATCGACCGGCAGGAGGCGCACCTGCCGCCGGCGTCCCGGCTGGCCACGGTCACCGGCGAGCCAGGTGCGGTCGACGACGCGCTCACCCTGCTCGCGGCCCCGCCCACCGCCGAGGTCCTCGGCCCGGTCGACCTCGACGACGGCGAGTGCCGGCTGGTGATCCGCGTCCCGCGCGCCCAGGGCCCGGCCCTCTCGCTCGCGCTCGGCGAGCTCCAGCGGATCCGCTCCGCGCGCAAGCTGGACGCGGTCCGGATCCAGGTCGACCCGCCGACCATCGGCTGACCGCGCGTCGTCAGTGCGACAGTCGCTGGTACTTCCGCACCGCCAGCGGCAGGAACGCCGCCGTGATCAGGATCGGCCAGACCACCGCCATCTCCATGGCGTGCTGCTCGATCCAGCTGTCCCCGGTCGGCACCGGGTTGCCGAACAGCTCCCGGATCGCGTTCGCCGTCGACGACACCGGGTTCCACATCGCGATGAAGCCCAGCCACTCGGGCATCAGCGACGGCGGCGTGAACACGCTCGACAGCATCCCGAACGGGAACGCGATCGCGAACAGGTTGCCCGCCTGCTCCTGGCCCGGCACGAACATGGCGAGGTAGACGCCGATCCAGATCAGCGAGAACCGCAGCAGCAGCAACAGGAAGAACGCGTACGCCGTGTCGACAGCGCTGCCGTCGGAGCGCCAACCGACCGCGAGCGCGATCAGCGCCAGCACCCCGAGGTCGACCGCGGCGCCGATCAGGTCGCCGACCCCGCGCCCGCTGACGACGGCCGACCGGGACATGGGCATCGACCGGAACCGGTCCATGACGCCCTTCTCCTTGTCCACGACCATGATGTACGCCGTGTTCATGAAGCCGAACGCCATCGTCATCGCGAACATCCCCGGCATCGCAAAGGTCTTGTAGTCGGTGCCGCCACCGACCTCCATCGCCGAGCCGAAGACGTAGACGAACAGCAGCACCGACACGATCGGGAACCCGAGCTGCCACAGGATCATGGTCGGCTCGCGCCGGTAGTAGAGCAGCCCGCGCCACACCATCGCGGCGCAGTCGGAGACCGCCCACCACATGTCCGGGCGGCGTACCGGAGTCAGGTCGGTCGTGCCGCTCATCGGACCGCCTCCTGCATCGGCTGGTCGGCGTCGGCGGTCGGCGTCCTCGGCGCGGTGGCCGGTCAGCCGCAGGAACACGTCGTCCAGGGTCGGACGGCGCAGGGTGATGTCCTCCACCTGCACCCGCTCCGCCTGGAGCCGGCTGGTGATCGTGCTCAGCGCCGCGACCCGGTCGGCGACCGGGGCGGTCACGGTGCGCTGCTCGGCGTCGACCTCCGGATCGCTGCTGGCCACGCCGGCGAACGCCCGTGCCACCACCGCAAGGTCGGCTCCCGGCGCTGCCACGACCTCGATCTGGTCGCCGCCGACGGCGTTCTTCAGCTCGGCCGGAGTGCCGGTGGCCGCCGTGTGGCCCGCGGTCGATGACGGTGATCCGGTCGGAGAGCTGGTCGGCCTCCTCGAGGTACTGGGTCGTCAGCAGCACCGTCGTCCCGCCCGCGACGAGCTCCCGGATCGCGCCCCAGACCTCGTTCCGCCCGCGTGGGTCGAGCCCGGTGGTCGGCTCGTCCAGGAACAGCACCTGCGGCGCCAGGATCATGCTCGCCGCGAGGTCGAGCCGCCGCCGCATGCCGCCGCTGTAGGCCTTCACGCCCTTGTCGGCCGCGTCGCTGAGCTCGAACTGCGCCAGCAGCTCGACCGCCCGCCGGCGGGCACGGCGCCGGCCGAGGTGGAAGAGCATCCCGAACAGCTCGAGGTTCTGCCGGCCGGTCAGGATCTCGTCGACCGCCGCGTACTGGCCGGCAAGCCCGATCCGGCGCCGCACCTCCTGCGGATCCCGGCGTACGTCGACCCCGCCGACGTACGCCGTCCCGCCGTCGGCCTCGAGCAGCGTGGTGAGCACCCGGACCGCCGTCGTCTTGCCGGCGCCGTTCGGGCCGAGCAGCCCGTGCACCGTGCCGTCGGGGACGGCCAGCTCGAACCGGTCGAGCGCCGTCACCTCCTTGAACCGCTTGGACAGCTCCCGAGCCTCGACCGCCAGACCTGGCATCGGCATGATTCCTCCCGCAGGTGAACTGAGTACGCCGTACGCAAGAAAAGCGTACACCCTACGCAATACACTGGGCGAGCACTTTCCGGAACCGGTAGTGGAAGGGTGTGCCCATGGCGCACGAGCACAGCGGAGGCGGCGACATCAATCGCAGCCTTGCCCTGATGTGGGAGTTCGACCTCGGCCGCAAGACCCGCGGCCCGAAGCCGAAGCTCAGTCTCGACGCGATCGTCGACGCGGCCGTCGCGGTCGCCGACGCCGAGGGCCTCGACGCCGTGTCGATGAGGCGGATCGGCCAGGAGCTCGGCGTGGGCGCCATGTCGCTCTACCGCTACGTCCCGGGGAAGGAGGAGCTGCTCGACCTGATGCTGGAGCGGGTCAACGCGCCCGGCGAGGACGAGCAGCTCGGCGACGACTGGCGCACCGCCATGGAGACCCTCGGCCGGTCGCTCTGGAACCTCTACACCACCCACCCGTGGCTGCCGCTGGTCGACCAGACCCGGCCCCTGCTCGGCCCGAACGCCCTGCGCGGCATGGACCTCGCCGTCGCCGCGCTCGACGACACCGGACTGACCGGCAAGGAGCAGGTCGCCGTCATCTCCGCCATCGAGTCCTTCGTGGTCAGCGCCGCCCGCAACCACAACGGCGCGGCCCTGGCCGAGCAGGTCACGGGCGTCAGCCACGAGGAGTTCTGGGCCGCCCAGGAGCCGGTGCTCTCCAAGGCCATGCAGTCCGGCGACTTCCCGTCACGTCGCCGCCCTCGACATGGACGCCTTCGACATGGGCGGCGAGGAGTTCATGCTCTTCGGGCTGACCCGCCTGCTGGACGGCGTGGCCGTCCTGGTCGAGGGACGCACCGCGCCCGGCTGACCCGCCCTCCTATGCTTGCCGGGCACCCGACCCCCCGTGAAGGAGCCCCGTGGCCATCCGCCCGATCCGCCTGTTCGGCGACCCGATCCTGCGCCGCAAGGCGATCGAGGTCGTCGACTTCGACAAGGAGCTCCGCACCCTGGTCACCGACCTCACCGACACCATGCTCGACGCGCCCGGCGCCGGCCTCGCCGCGCCGCAGATCGGGATCGGGCTGCGCGTCTTCACCTGGAACGTCGAGGGCGAGGTCGGCCACCTGGTCAACCCGCGGCTCGAGCTCTCCGAGGAGATCCAGGACGGCCTCGAGGGCTGCCTCTCGCTGCCCGAGCTCACCTACGAGTGCAAGCGGGCCATGTCCGTGGTCGCCCACGGCTTCGACATGCACGGCGAGCCGGTGACGATCGACGGCAGCGAGCTGCTCGCCCGGGCGATCCAGCACGAGACCGACCACCTCGACGGGATCCTGTTCATCGACAAGCTCGACACCGACGCCCGCAAGGCCGCCATGAAGGAGATCCGCGAGTCCGACTGGTTCGGCGCCGAGCAGCCCACGGTCCGGCTGAGCCCGCACCCCACCGACGGCCTCGCGCTCTGATGCGGGTCGTCTTCGCCGGCACCCCCGAGGTCGCCCTCCCCGCCCTCGACGCGGTCGCCGACTCGGCACACGAGCTGGTCGGCGTCGTCACCCGCCCCGACGCGCCGTCCGGGCGCGGCCGCAAGCTCGTCGCCAGCCCGGTCGCGCAGCGGGCCGACGAGCTCGGCGTACCCGTGCTCAAGCCGGACCACCCGCGCGACCCCGACTTCCAGGACGAGCTCCGCGCGCTCGCCCCGGACTGCTGCCCGGTCGTGGCGTACGGCGCCCTGCTCCCGCAGTCGGCGCTCGACATCCCCGAGCACGGCTGGGTCAACCTGCACTTCTCGGTGCTCCCGGCCTGGCGGGGCGCGGCGCCGGTGCAGCACGCGATCTGGGCCGGCGACGAGGTGACCGGCGCGACCACGTTCCGGATCGTCAAGGAGCTCGACGCCGGCCCGACCTTCGGCGTGATGACCGAGACCATCCGGCCCACCGACACGGCCGGCGACCTGCTCGCCCGCCTGGCCGAGGGCGGTGCCGGACTGCTGGTCGCGACCCTGGACGGCATCGCCGACGGTTCGCTCGAGGCGCGCGAGCAGCAGGTCGAGGGGGTCAGCTTCGCGCCCAAGATCACGGTCGACGACGCGCGGATCGACTGGACCGACCCGGCCGTGGCGGTGGACCGGCAGGTCCGGGCCTGCACGCCCGGGCCGGGCGCCTGGAGCACCCACGCGGCCGAGCGGATCAAGATCGGTCCGGTCACCGTGACGGACACCGAGCTCGCGCCCGGCGCCCTCGAGGTCACCAAGAACGCCGTCCTCGTCGGCACCGGCACGCAGGCCGTCCGGCTCGGCGAGGTCAAGGCCCACGGTCGCAAGCAGATGGCCGCGGCCGACTGGGCCCGCGGCGTACGGGTTGAGAGCGGCGCCCGCTTCGGTGAATCTTGACGCCCATGACCCGGCCGGCCACCCCCGAGGACGTCGACGAGATCTGTCGCGACCTCCCCGACACCGAGTTCGGCACCTCCTGGGGCGACGTCCCGACCTGGAAGGTGCCGGCCGGCGACAAGGGCAAGGGGTTCCTGCTCTACCGCCACCCGCACAAGACCGCGATCGACCCCGAGACGGGCGAGATGTACGACGACCTGCTGGTCATCATCACGCCGACCGAGGTCGAGAAGCAGGCACTGGTCGAGGACGCCTCGTCGCCGTTCTTCACCATCGACCACTTCCGCAACTTCAACGCCGTGCTCGTCCAGCAGTCCCGGCTGGGCGAGCTGGAGCGCGACGACCTGGCCGCGATCATCACCGACGCCTGGGCCACCCGGGCACCGAAGCGGCTCGTCCGGGAGCACCTGGGCGATGGCTGACCCGCGCGCGGAGCGCCCGCCGCCCCGGCGGCCGGCCACCGCAACGGCGTCCCGCCGCCGACCCGGCCCGGCTGGCGGCGTACGACGTGCTCAAGGCGGTCCGGGTCGACGACGCCTACACCAACCTGGTGCTGCCGTCGGTCCTCCGGCAGCACCAGCTGACCGGCCGGGACGCCGCCTTCACCACGGAGCTGGTCTCCGGCACCCTCCGCCGCCGGGGGACCTACGACGCCGTCCTCGCCGCCTGCGTGGACCGGCCGCTGGCGAAGGTCGAGGCCAAGGTGCTCGACGCGCTGCGGCTCGGCGCCCACCAGCTGCTCTCGATGCGGGTGCCCGCCCACGCTGCGATCAGCACCACCGTCGACCTGATCCGGGCCCGGGTCGGACAGGGCCCGGCCGGGTTCGGCAACGCCGTCCTCCGCCGGGTCTCCGAGAACGACCTCGCCGGGTGGGTACGCCGCGTCGCACCCGACCCGGTCGCGGACCCGGTCGGCTTCGCCTCGGTCGCTCACAGCCATCCCCGCTGGATCGTGGAGGAGCTGTCCCGGGCCGTCGGCGAGGAGCGAGCTCGACGCCCTCCTCGCCGCCGACAACGAGCCACCGCGGGTGGTCCTGGTCGCCCGGCCCGGCCGCTCCACGACCGACGAGCTGCCCGGCACACGCACTCGGCTCTCGCCGTACGGCGTGGTGCTGGAGGGCGGGGACCCCGGCGCGATCCCGGCCGTCGCCGAAGGCGGGCGGGTGTCCAGGACGAGGGCTCCCAGCTGGTCGCCCTGGCGCTGGCCCGGGCGACGGTCGAGGGGCGGGACGAGCACTGGCTGGACCTCTGCGCGGGTCCGGGCGGCAAGGCGGCCCTGCTGGCCGCGCTGGCGTCGCAGCAGGGGAGCCGGCTGGTGGCGGCGGAGCGGCAGCAGCACCGGGCCCTGCTCGTCCAGCGAGCACTCACGGGCGCGGACGGCGTGCGCGGGGTCGTCGTGGCGGACGGCACCCGTCCGGCCTGGCCGGCCGGACAGCTTCGACCGGGTGCTCGTCGACGCCCCCTGCTCCGGCCTGGGCGCCCTGCGCCGGCGCCCGGAGTCCCGCTGGCGGCGCACCCCCGACGACCTCCGCGAGCTGGTCCCGCTGCAGCGCGCCCTGCTCGAGTCGGCGCTGGACAGTGTCCGGCCCGGGGGAGTGGTCCTCTACGCGACCTGCTCGCCGGTCCTCGCCGAGACCGCCGAGGTGGTGACGGCGGTTCTCGAGGCTCGCGACGATGCGGTCCTGGAGGACGTGGCGCCCCTGCTGCCCGAGGTCCCATCCGCCGACGGCCCGATTCCGAACACCCTGCAACTCTGGCCCCATAGACATCAAACGGACGCGATGTTCATGACTTTGTTACGTCGAGTCCATGCCCCATCTGGGTGATACGCATGGACTCGGGTGCGCCGGGATGATGGAATAGACCACGCTGGCTTGCAGGGGGACGAGACCTGCCTGCTCACGGGAGGACATGCATGCGACGCGCACTGACGGTGACAGCTCTTGCTGTCGCGCTGTCGGCGCCGATCGCGTCCGCGTCGGCCGACAGCACCGTCACCGTGTCCGGGCTCGACTTCCCGTCCAACGACACCTACCTCACCTACTTCGGGTGCGAGGACCTCTATCACGCCGACACCGAGCCGCCGCGGGTCCGGATCGACCGGGGGTCCGCACCTTCCGCCGGCAACCGCAGCTTCGGGGTCATCATGCCCGGCTCCGGCACGGCGTCGGGCCCGGTCCACGCCGTGAGCTCGGTGGCCGACACGACCGTCGCGAGCTTCTCGGCGCGCGCCCGATACGGCGACGGCGAGGGGGTCGCCTACGTCTGGTACGTCACGCCCGGGCTCCTGCCGGGCCAGGTCTGGGCCGGCCACGCCGACCTCACCCTCGGCTCCAGCTGGGAGACGGTCGACACCACCGCGGAGTCGTACACCTGGCGGCTCGTCACCGCCGCGACCGGTGCTCTCGTCCGTGACGGCGGCACGTCCACGATCGCCGACTTCACCGACGAGCACGGCGACGGCCCCGGCTACCTCCTCGCGGGCTTCGGCTGCGACGGTGAGGAGTTCTCGATCGACCGGCTGCGCTACGGCGGCCGCGGCAACGTGACCACCTACGACCTCGAGGGCATCGCCGCGAGGGCGGAAATGAGGGACCCCTCCGAGGCCGAGGTGGCGGCGGGTGACCCCGTGACGATCACCGGCGCCGCCGTCGACGGCCACCGGGTGCCGATCGGCGCGTCGATGGTGCTCCAGGCCAAGACCGCCGAGTCCGGCAAGTTCGTTGCGGTCGGCAAGGTGATCCCCGAGTCGAACGACGGGCTCGTCCGCAAGGTGGTCCACCCCAAGAAGACGACGACCTACCGCTGGTACCTCCCGGCGATGGGGTACGCCGACGAGGCCGTGTCGGATGTGGTCACCGTCACCGTCAAGGGCGACGAGCCCGAGCCGCCCGCCGAGCCCGGCGAGTCGCCAAGCGCCGAGCCGACGACCGCGCCCGGCGAAGTTGTGGGCGACGAAGTCGCGGGCGACGACACCGTCGAGGTGCCGCCGCTGCCGACGCCCTCGTCCAGCGGCGAGCCGAGCGCCGACCCCAGCGACGAGCCCACGGAAGAAGCGTCTGAAGAGCCGACCCAGGAGCCGACCGAGCTCCCGAGCGAGCAGCCGTCCGAGCCGCCGTCCGACCCGCCCAGCGACGCGCCGGACTCGGCCACGCCCTGAGCCCCGGCCCGCCGGCGCTAGGTTGGGGCCGTGACCGGACAGCCGAACCCCGCCGCGGCCTGACATGTCGCCGTCCTCCTCGCCGGCCGTCGAGATCGAGGTCGACAACCGCGTCGTCCGGGTGAGCAACCCGGACCGGGTCTACTTCCCGGAGAGCGGTGCCACCAAGCGCGACCTGGTCGAGTACTACCTGGCCGTGGGCGACGGCATCGTCAACGCCCTGTTCGAGCGGCCGTGCATGCTGCACCGCTTCCCCAAGGGGCTGGCCGGGGACAAGGTCCACCAGAAGCGGCTCCCGGCCGGCGCGCCGCCGTGGGTCGAGACCGTCCGCCTGCACTTCCCGCGCTGGAACCGCACCGCCGACGAGCTGTGCGTCACCGAGCTCGGCAGCGTGATCTGGGCGGTCCAGATGTCGACCGTCGAGTTCCACCCGTGGAACAGCCGCCGCGAGGACACCGAGAAGCCCGACGAGTGGCGGATCGACCTCGACCCGGGTCCGCTGTCCGACTTCGCGCAGGTCCAGCGGGTCGCGCACGTCGCCCACGAGGTGCTCGACGAGCTGGGCGCGACCGGCTTCCCCAAGACCAGCGGCGGCTCCGGCCTGCACATCTACGTCCGGATCCCGCCCGACCACGGCTTCAAGGAGGTACGCCGAGCGGCGCTCGCCTTCGCCCGCGAGGTCGAACGCCGGGCACCCGACGACGTGACCACCACCTGGTGGCGCAAGGACCGCGACCCGCACCACCTCTTCGTCGACTACAACCAGAACGCGCGCGACCACACGATCGCCGCGGCGTACTCCGTCCGCGGCTTCCCCGACGCCCGTGTCTCCACGCCGATCCGCTGGGACGAGGTCGACGACGTCGACCCGCACGACTTCACGATCTTCACCGTGCCCGACCGGTTCGCCGAGCTCGGCGACCTGCACGCCGACATCGACGGCCACGTCTTCGACATCGCGCCGCTGCTCGAGTGGGCGGACCGCGACGAGCGGGCGGGTGCCGAGCCGCCCGCCGATCCGGACTGACGCAACCTGAGGGAGGATGCACCCATGACGCACAAAGGGTCCCCGGGTCACGGGGAGATGGTGGTGCTGGCCGAGCTCGCGGCGACCATGATCGCCGACCTGCCCGGACACGAGGCGGGACGTTCGGCGCGAACGATCGTCACCGGGACGTCCATGCGCGCCACGTTGATCGCGCTGGCGGAAGGTCACGAGCTCGCCGAGCACGACGCGCCTTCGGCCGCCACCCTGTTCGTCGTCCACGGTCGGATCCGTCTGCAGGCAGGGGAGCGGGAGTGGCCGCTCGAGGCCGGACAGCTGATCCCCATCCCGCCGCAGCGACACTCGGTGCTCGCCGACACTGACGCGGCGTTCCTGCTCACCGTGGCCCTGCACTGACCGGCTCTCTGCCTAGACTCACCTCTCGTGGGAATCCAGATCACGCCGAGCATCCTCAACGCCGACTTCGCGAACCTCGGGGACGAGGTGGCCCGGATCCCCGGCGCGGACTGGATCCACGTCGACGTGATGGACAACCACTTCGTCCCGAACCTCACCTTCGGACCGGCCATGGTGGAGGCGCTCACCAAGGCCACCGACGTCCCGCTGGACGCGCACCTGATGATCGACGACGCCGACCGCAACGCCCTGGCGTACGTCGAGGCCGGCTGCGGGTCCGTGACGTTCCACGTCGAGGCGGCGAAGGCGCCGGTCCGGCTGGCCCGCGAGATCCGCTCGCACGGGGCCCGCGCATCGATGGCGCTGAAGCCGGCGACGCCGATCGAGCCCTACGAGGACCTGCTGCCCGAGCTGGACATGCTGCTGATCATGACCGTGGAGCCGGGCTTCGGAGGCCAGACGTTCCTCGACATCTGCCTGCCCAAGATCCGCCGTGCCCGCGCGATGCTCGACCGGCACGGCATCGACGCCTGGCTCCAGATCGACGGCGGCGTCTCGCTGGAGACGATCGAGCGCTGCGCCGAGGCCGGGGCCGACGTCTTCGTCGCCGGGTCTGCCGTCTACTCGGCCGACGACCCGGACCGGATGGTGGCCCAGCTGCGCGCCACCGCTGAGGCGGCCGCGCCCCAGCTCTAGATCAGGCTGCGGCTGGTCGGGCCACGGACCGCCTCAGCAGTTCTTGCGCGAGTTCGAGCGGGATCGCGTCCTCGAGTGCGCAGATAGCGACCCGCAGGCCTTCGAGAAGTGCGTACGCCGCGACCGCCTCGTCGGGGTCGAGCCTGGGCGTGGCGCAATCTGCGAGGAGCCAGCGCTCGTGGGCCCGCGCCTCACCGATCTGGTGGGCGAGGTCGGACGACGCGCGCCCAAGTTCGCCGAAGGCCAGCCAGATCCGCGTGCGTGCCAGGTCATCCGGTCCCGCGGGGAGAAATCCCGACGGCTCCATCGTGCCTGACTCGTGCCTCGTTCTCGGCGACGAAGCCCTTCCCGAACCAGTAGGCCGCCACTCGCATCAGTCGCTCTCGCGACTCGTAGTGGTGAGTCAACGTGCCGGAGCTGATGCCGACCTCCTTCGCGATGTTGCGAAGGGTGACCGCTTCGAGCCCGCCCGTGATGATCAGTCGACCGATCCCGCGGATGATCTCGTCGGTGCGGGTCTCGCCGTCCAGGAGTCGTGGCATGAAGGAACCCCATCACGAGGCGTCGCAGGTCGCATCCGGCTCTCCACAGGCGGCGGTGCCCCCTGCAGAGGACATGCCCCGCGCGTTGGTCGGACGTCCGACCAACGCGGCGCGACCGCCCGCATCGGGCCCTAGTCATGCTCGCGCGGTTCGTCGGCCCCGGGACCTAGAGGTGGGCGAGCCATTGATGTAGGGGCGCGACGACGGACAGGGAGTCCCGCAGCCAGCCCCGCCGCGCGCCGTCGAGCACCTCGAGGGCGGCCTGGAAGTCGGCTTCGTCCTTCTCGCGTGGCCGGGCGCTCTTGTAGAGCAGCTGGATCTCGGGGGCGAGCACTCGGCGATCCGAGTTCGAGGCGGGGCCATCGAGGTCCACGACTGGGCGACGAACCCTCGCATCTCGACGGTAGATCCACTCGCCGCCCTGCTCGTCGTCGATCATGAGCTGCATGCACCACGGTGCCGACGCGTCACGACGGCACCAGACATCGTGGACACCCGCGGGGAGAAGCTCGCCTGCCCTCCAGGGGCGCAGCGACCCCGGAGGGTCCGCAACCTGGAGGTCCCAGCCGGCGAGGTGACGCTGAGCCTTCAGCTGGTCGACTCGGAGCAGGAGCACATCCACGTCGGCGTGCTCGCGGGTCTGCCGTCCGAGGTGTAGATCGATGGACCAGCCGCCCGCGATCCACCACCGGGACTGCAGGCCGGTGAGGGTCTCTGCTACCTCGACTGGGCTGAGCGGCGCCCAAGTCCCCGGCGAGGCGCTCATGGGCGACATCATCGCAGGGGCCGCTGTGCGAGACCTCACGGCGCCGAGTTTCCACGGATGTGGCAGGCTTGGTCCCGCAAGAGCCACAGTTCTGAAGAACAATCTGATGAACAACAAGTGCTCGCGTGCACTGGGGTCGGTGAAATTCCGAGCCGGCGGTGAAAGTCCGCGACCCGGTCACAACCAGTGACCGGTTGACCAGGTGGAACTCCTGGACCGACGGTCAAAGTCCGGATGGGAAGCGCACGCAGGCGTTGGCAGCGCGGTCGTCCTTCGAGACGCCCGGTCGGCCTCGCCGTACGCCTCCCAGCACCCTCGACGCCCGCGGGCCGGACGACGAGGAGAGCGGGAGATGACCACCACCGCCGCGGAGCGCGACGCCGTCGAGCGTCGGGCGATGGAGCGCGCGCTGGTCCTGGCCGCGAGCCCCGGCGTTCCGCTGGGGCCGAACCCGCGCGTCGGTTGCGTGATCATCGACGACAACGGCGACGAGGTCGCCGAGGGGTTCCACCGCGGTGCGGGTGCCCCGCACGCCGAGGCGGCGGCCCTGCACGAGGCGGGGGAAGCGGCGCGCGGGGCGACCGCGGTCGTGACGCTGGAGCCGTGCAACCACACCGGCCGCACCGGCCCGTGCGCGGGCGCGCTGATCGCCGCAGGCGTACGCCGCGTGGTGTTCGCGCAGGCCGACACCAACCCGGTGGCCGCCGGGGGAGCGCAGGCGCTGCGCGACGCCGGCGTCGAGGTCGAGGGCGGGCTGCTGGCCGACCGGGCCCGGGCGCTGAACCGGGCCTGGACGTTCGCCGTGGACCACGGGCGCCCGTTCGTCACCTGGAAGTTCGCCACCACCCTCGACGGCCGCAGCGCCGCCGCCGACGGCACCAGCCGCTGGGTCTCCAGCAGGGCCGCCCGCCTGGACACCCACCGGCTCCGCGCCGAGTGCGACACCATGCTGATCGGCACCGGCACGGTCGCGGTGGACGACCCCGAGCTGACCGTCCGCGACGAGGTCGACGAGCCGCTCGCCCGCCAGCCGCTGCGGGCGGTGATGGGGCTGCGCGACATCGACCCCGGCCGGCGGGTGCTCAACGACCGCGCGGAGACGATCCACCTCCGCACCCGCGACCCGCACGAGGCGCTGGCCGAGCTGTACGCCCGCGACCGCCAGCACGTCTTCCTCGAGGGCGGGCCGACCCTGGCCGCCGCGTTCCTGGGGGCCGGGCTGGTCGACGAGATCGTCACCTACGTCGCGCCGATGCTGCTCGGCTCGGGCCTCGGCGCCGTCGGCGACCTCGGAATCGGGACGATCGCCGATGCGTTGCGTCCCACGGTCACCGACGTGACCGTGCTGACCGGCCACGACGGCGAGCAGCCCAACGTCCGCCTCACCATGACCCCCACCCCACGAACGGAGACCTGATGTTCACCGGAATCGTCGAGGAGCTCGGCACCGTCGAGGCGGTCGAGCACCAGGGCGACGCGATCCGCCTGACCGTGCGCGCCACCACCGTCCTGGAGGACGCCGGGCTCGGCGACTCGATCTCGGTCAACGGCTGCTGCCTGACGGTGGCCGAGCGGACGGACGGCACCTGGACCGCCGACGTCATGCAGGAGACCCTCGACAAGACCTCGCTGCACGGCGTGCAGCCGGGGGACCGGGTCAACCTGGAGCGCGCCGTCACCGCGGACAAGCGGCTCGGCGGCCACATCGTCCAGGGTCACGTGGACGGCGTCGGCACCGTCGTCCGGCGTACCCCTAGCGAGCACTGGGAGGTCGTCGAGATCTCGATGCCGCCCGAGCTCGCGCGCTACCTCGTCGACAAGGGCTCGATCACCGTCGACGGGGTCAGCCTCACGGTCGTGGAGGCCGGCGAGGACGCCTTCACCGTCAGCCTGATCCCCGAGACCCTCTCCCGCACCACGCTCGGTTCCCGACAGCCGGGAGACCGCGTCAACCTCGAGACCGACGTCATCGCCAAGCACGTCGAGAAGCTGCTCACCGGCGGCTACCTCGACCGGCTCCTTGCAGCACACCGATCGGAGAACACCCATGACTGACCCGGTAGTGAATGAGCAGGTTCGCCTCGACTCCGTGGAGCGGGCGATCGCCGACATCGCGGCCGGGAAGGCCGTCGTCGTCGTCGACGACGTGGACCGCGAGAACGAGGGCGACATCATCTTCGCGGCCGCCAAGGCGACTCCCGAGCTGATGGCGTTCACGATCCGCTACTCCAGCGGCGTGATCTGCGTGCCGATGCCGGCCGACATGCTGGACCGGCTCGAGATCCCGCTGATGACGCCGCACAACAAGGACAAGCTGCGCACGGCGTACACGATCTCGGTCGACGCCCGTGACGGCGTCAGCACCGGCATCTCCGCCGCCGACCGGGCGCACACGGTGCGGGTGCTGGCCGACTCCGCGACCGAGCCGTGGGAGATCACCCGCCCCGGGCACGTCTTCCCGCTGCGCTACCGCGAGGGCGGCGTGCTGGTACGCCGCGGGCACACCGAGGCGGCCGTCGACCTGGCCCGGATGGCCGGGCTGACCCCGGCCGGCGTCCTGGTCGAGATCGTCAACGACGACGGCACCATGAAGCGAGCGCCCGGAGCTGCGCAAGTTCGCCGACGAGCACGGCCTCGCGATGATCTCGATCGAGGACATGGTCCGGCACCGCCGACGCACCGAGAACCTCGTCGAGCGGGTCGCCGAGACCCGGCTCCCGACCCGGCACGGCGACTTCACGGCGTACGGCTACCGGATCACCGTCGACGGCTCCGAGCACATCGCGCTGGTGTACGGCGACGTGACCGGACCCGACCCGGTGCTGACCCGGGTCCACTCCGAGTGCCTGACCGGCGACGTGTTCGGCAGCCACCGGTGCGACTGCGGGCCGCAGCTCGACGAGGCGCTGGAGCGGATCGTCAGCGAGGGCCGGGGCGTCGTGGTCTACCTGCGCGGCCACGAGGGTCGCGGGATCGGCCTGGTGGCCAAGCTGCAGGCCTACCAGCTCCAGGACGGCGGCCGGGACACCGTGGACGCCAACCTCGACCTCGGCCTACCCGCCGACGCCCGCCACTACGGCACCGCCACCCAGGTGCTGCGCGACCTGAAGGTCGAGAGCGTCCGGCTGCTCACCAACAACCCCGACAAGGTCCACAACCTCGAGGACTTCGGCGTACCGGTGGCCGAGCGGGTCCCGCTGACCCCGCACCCGAACGACCACAACCTGGCCTACCTGCGCACCAAGCGCGACCGGATGGGCCACGACCTCCCCCACCTCGCCGCGAACGGAGACCTGTGATGAGCGGACCCGGAGCCCCCGACCAGAAGCCCGTCGACTGCCACGACCTGCGGGTCGCCATCGTGGCGGCGAGCTGGCACGAGGTCGTCATGGACGGCCTCGTCGACGGCGCCCAGCGCGCCTGCAAGGACTACCGCGTCGAGGCGCCGGTGCTGGTCCGGGTGCCCGGCACCTTCGAGCTGCCCGTCGTGGCGGCCGCCCTGGCCGGCCAGGGGTACGACGCCGTGGTCGCGCTCGGCGTGGTGATCCGCGGCGGCACGCCGCACTTCGACTACGTCTGCAACGCCGCCACCGACGGCCTCGGCCGGGTCGCCCTCGACCACCAGACCGCGATCGGCTTCGGGGTCCTCACCTGCGACACCGAGGAGCAGGCCCTCGACCGCGCCGGCCTGGACAGCTCCAGCGAGGACAAGGGCTACGAGGCCGCCTCGGCCGCCCTCGTCACCGCCCAGACCCTCAAGTCCATCAAGCGCGGCTACGACTCCTGACGCTGACCCGCCGTCAATTGACGGCCGGGTCAGCGTCGAGACCGGGCCGGGGGTGACCGGACCCACGCTCTAGGCTGGATGACCGTGAAGACGTTCGAGGAGCTCTGGGCCGAGCTGAGCGAGAAGGCCCAGACCCGACCCGAGGGATCCGGCACCGTGCGAGCAGCTCGACGCCGGCGTCCATGCGATCGGCAAGAAGCTGGTCGAGGAGGCCGCCGAGTCCTGGATGGCCGCCGAGCACGAGTCGCCCGCTCGTGCCGCCGAGGAGATCAGCCAGCTGCTCTACCACGCCCAGGTCCTGATGCTGGCCCGCGGCCTCACGCTCGACGACGTCTACACCCACCTCTAGAAGGCACACGTGACCCAGATCCAGTCCGACCAGCTGCTGCGGGTGGCGGTCCCCAACAAGGGATCGCTGTCGCAGTCAGCCGCCGAGATCCTGCGCGAGTCCGGCTACCGCCAGCGCCAGGACTCCAAGGAGCTCCGCCTCGTCGACGACGAGAACGCCGTCGAGTTCTTCTACCTGCGGCCGCGCGACATCGCCCTGTACGTCGGCGAGGGGACGCTCGACGTCGGCATCACCGGCCGCGACCTCCTGCTCGACTCCGGTGCCAAGGCCGAGGAGATGCTGGGGCTCGGGTTCGGGCGCAGCCGCTTCCACTTCGCCGGCCCCCGGGGCAGGTACGCCGACCTCGGCGACCTGGCCGGCCAGCGGATCGCCACGTCGTACGTCGGCGTGGTCCGCGCGTTCCTCGAGGAGCGGGGGATCGAGGCCACCGTGACCCGGCTCGACGGCGCCGTCGAGACCAGCATCCAGCTCGGGGTCGCCGACGTGATCGCCGACGTGGTCGAGACCGGCAGCACCCTGCGCGCGGCCGGTCTGGAGACGTTCGGCGAGAGCA
Organism: uncultured Actinomycetota bacterium; assembly: GCA_963788445.1. Lineage (GTDB taxonomy): Bacteria > Actinomycetota > Actinomycetes > Propionibacteriales > Nocardioidaceae > Nocardioides. The sequence continues at coordinate 96,653 of CAWBGN010000010.1, read as the reverse complement.
TCCTCGAGTCCGAGGCGGTGCTGGTGATCCGTGGTGACGAGGTCCCCGCCGGGTTCGAGGTGTTCCAGCGGCGGCTCGAGGGCGTCCTGGTTGCCCGCAGCTACGTGATGATGGACTACGACATCCCCGACGAGAACGTGGACGCAGCCGTGGCGCTCACCCCGGGCATCGAGAGCCCGACCGTGCTGCCCCTCCATCGCGAGGGCTGGGTCGCCGTCCGCGCCATGGTGCCGCGGCTCGGCTCCCAGCGGCTGATGGACGAGCTGTTCGACATCGGCGCCCGCGGCATCCTGCTCACCGACATCCATGCCTGCCGACTCTGACGTGCCCCTGCCGCACACCTGGCGGCCCCTCGGCGTACGACTGGCGGCCGTGATCTTCGGGGGTGCCCTCCTGGTGGTCTGCATCGCGGCCTGGCTCGCCTTCGACGCCGAGACCCGGGCCCGGTTCACGGTGCTCCAGCGGGTCACGCTGGTGGCGTTCGGCCTGATCGGCTTCACGGCGTTCTTCGCCCTGGTCCGCTCCCGGGTGGTCGCGGAGGCCGAACGGCTGGTCGTGGTCAACGGCTACCGCCGCCACGAGTACGAATGGGCCGAGGTGATCGCGGTCCACCTGCCGCCGGGGGCGCCGTGGGCGGTCCTCGACCTGGCCGACGGGACCAGTGCGCCGGCGATGGGGATCCAGGGCTCCGACGGCGGCCGCGCACGGCGCGCGGTCCGTGAGCTCCGGGCGCTGATCGCCCGGTCCTCGGCCTGACCCTGCCCGGACGCGCCTCAGACCAGGGCGCGGATGCCCCACGACGCCGACAGCTCGTCGCCGTCCTCGCCCGACGGCGCCAGGGTGGTCAGGTCGTCCCCGGACCGGAACGCGTCGGGTGGCGCCGTCATCGGCTCCACGGCCAGCGACCGGCGGGCGGTGCCCGGCGCCTCGTCGGCGCTGAACACCTGCAGCCAGCGATGCTGCCCGTCGACCCAGAGCGCGACGCCCCGGCCGGTGTCGGGATCGCGCAGCTCGACGGTGGTCGCGCCGTCGTCGTCCCGGGCGAGGTCGGTGAACCCGTCGTCCAGGACCGTCGCCCGGATCGGCCGCGGACACCCGGAAGTCGTACGCCGAGCCGTCGACCGGTTCGCGACCAGTCGGCAGCATCCGGTCGTCCACCAGCAGCCGGGTAGCGGCCGGTACCAGCAGCTCGAGCCGGTCGACCGGGTCGGACTCCGCCCGCAGGTAGGGATGCGCACCCTGGGCGTACGGCGCCGCCGACGCCGACATGTTGGTGGCGGTCTGGGTGACGGTGAGGCCGTCCGCGGACAGGTCGTAGAGCACGTGCAGGTCCAGGGTCCACGGGTAGCCGGTCTGCGCCATCAGCCGGTAGCCCAGCGAGACCGAGTGCGGCGTGTGCTCCTCGATGCTCCACGCCGCCCACCGGACCAGCCCGTGCGAGGCGTTGCCCCGAGCCGGCTCGGAGAGCGCGAGCTGGAGGTCGCGGCCTCCGAACGAGTAGGCGCCGTCGCCGATCCGGTTCGGCCACGGCATCAGCAGCTGCCCACGGCCACCCGCAAGGCATCGCGTCCTCGTCGTACCCGTCGATCAGCGCCCGGCCCGCGTGATCCAGCACCCGGAGCGAGGCGCCGCACTCGGTCACCACGGCGCGGTACTCGCCGCCACGGATCTCGAACTGCTCGCCGGTGGGAGGAAGCATGGCCCCCACCCTAGAGAAGAACCCGCCCGACCTCGTCGAGTCTCAGGTCCGCGTGTTCGCGCACGGCGTGTTCGGCGAAGTACGCCGCCTCGTCCAGCATGAACTGCTCCCACTCCGGCCGCATCGCCTCGCCGTCTCGGCCAGCCCGCGGGAGAGGCGGAGCTCGTCGTCGGCCTCGACCCAGACCAGGGCGGCCCGGTGCGGTGCCAGTAGCGGGTGGCCGGTGCCGACGCCGTCGAGGACGAGCAGGTCCATCGGGGCCACGACGTGCTCCTCGGCGAACGCTCCGGCGACCCAGTCGTAGCGCCGGTACCGCGCCGGCCGGCCGGACGCGAGCGGCTCGACCACGCAGTCGTGGAGGCTGCCGCCCGAGCCCGGGCAGGCCCGCGCCAGCCGTCGAGCAGGTCGTCGGTGTGGATCACGTGCACCGACGGCACCCGTTGCTGGCCAGCCTCGGCCACCGCGCGGGCCAGCGTCGACTTGCCCGAGCCCGCGGGGCCGTCGACGCAGACCAGCCGCCCGCTGCCCAGCCGGGCCGGCTGCGCAAGCGCGTGGTCGAGGACCGCGGCGACCGTCTCCACCGGGACCACGCCTGCCATCAGAACGCCAGCCCGCACCCTCGGTACGTCGGCACCTCGTCGACGAACGCGTCGCCCTCCAGCAGTCGGACGGTGTTGGTGTGCTCGAACAGCTCGCCGGCCTTGGCGTGCCGGAACCACACCAGGTCGCCGATCTTGCAGCCGCGGGACACCGGGCCCGGTCAGCGGCGTCTGCACCTCGCCTGCGCCCTCGAGCGAGGTCAGGTGCAGGCCGGACGGCGCCCACGGGATCGGCAGCCGGTCCTTGCCGGCCGCGCCCGAGGCGACCAGGCCACCGCCGTGCACGGTGACCATCTCGTCGTTGGGGCGGCGGGCCACGGGGAGGCCGAAGTACGCCGCGGGGTGCGGCTGGAACGACTCGTAGTGGTCGAACAGGCCCGGGACGAGCAACCCGGAACCCGCGGCGATCTCGGTGACCACGGGATCCAGCGTCGTGCTGTCCACCGAACCCGAGCCCCCGGCGTTCCAGAACTCCAGCTCGGCCACCTCCGCGATCGCGTCGGCGATCTCGCGGCGGCGTACCTCCAGCTGGGAGACCGAGGCGTGCTTGAGCCGGCGCACGATCAGCGACCTGGCCTTCTGCGTGGGCACGGTGTCGGGGAGGCCGGCGATCTGGCCCTCGTAGGTCATCACCCCGGCCAGGTGGAAGCCGGGTCGGTCGACGACGGCGCGGACCAGGCCGATGATCGCGTCGGTGTCGTACAGCGGCGAACGCTTCGGCCCGACGTGCTGCCCGCCGACCCGCAGCCCGGCGTCGATGTCCACGGCCACCCTCACCTGCACCGCGCGCGAGGAGCGCACCGAGTCGACCAGGTCGAGGTGGGCGACGTCGTCGACCATCAGCGTGATCGCGCTGGCCGCGGCGGGGGAGGCCACCAGCTGGCGCACGGCCTCGCGGTCGACGGTCGGGTAGGCCACGACCAGGTCGTCGCTGATCGACTGCTCGTAGAGCCACAGGGCCTCGCGCAGCGTGAACGACAGCACCCCGTGGAAGCCGTCGCGAGCGAGCGCGCGCCGCAGCAGCTCCGGGACCCGCACCGACTTCGAGGCGACCCGGATCGGCTTGCCGGCGGCGCGGCGCACGAGGTCGTCGGCGTTGGCGTCGAACGCGTCGAGGTCGACCACCATCAGCGGCGTGGCGAGGCGGGCCGGGGAGTGCGGCGACAGCCCGATTCAACCGCGACCAGAGTGCGTCGCGGGCCAGATCGGGGGGCGCCATCAGGTGATGCCGCGCTTGCGCAGCAAGGCCTCGATGTCGGCCATGTCGTCGTCGATCGCGGGAGCGCCCTGGCCGGAGGCCTTCGGCAGCGCCTTCTTCTCCGGCTTCCCCTCAGCGGCCGGCGCTGCGCCGGGCTTGCCGCCGCGCCCGCGCTCGCGCAGCGCGCCGCCCGCGCCGATCAGGAGGACCGAGATGCCGGCCAGCACGATGCCCGCCCACACGACGGGGCTGAACACCAGGTGGGTGGCCCAGTCGGCCACCGCCCCGCCGATGTCGGTGAACATCTCCAGCGTGCCGGTCATCCAGGCGGCGGCGGGCAGCAGCGTGAGACCGGCTCCGCGCAGCCCCGATGCGACCCCGCGACGGCGGAACGCGTAGAAGGTCCACAGTCCCCCGAGCAGCGTGAGGGTGAGCGTGAGGGCTCCCCAGGTGACGTCGTCCACGTCTCAAGCGTCCCACACGCCTCAATCAGCTTCGAGGATGGTTTCGAGACAGGCGCTGCGCGCCTTCCTCAACCATCGATCTCGCCGAAACTCGATCTCGCTGGTTGAGGAGGTTGCGCTGGCAACCGTCTCGAAACCTGCGACCGCTCACGCCAGGGCGGCGGCGCGAGTCTCACGCGCGTGAGCGGTCGGGGAGAATGCCCGCGTGAACGCCGCACCGGACGACAGCACCGCCCCGCGCGCCATCCCGAGCGCGACCTTCTCCGGGGACACGGGGGAGGCCCCGGCCGAGGTCACGGCCGCGCTGGCGGCGTACGCCTCCGGCCAGATCGAGTACGCCGAGGCGCTCGCCGTGCTTCAGGACGCGCGGTTGCTGGTGCCCGTCGTCGCCGTGCTCGGCGAGGTCGAGCACGACGCCGCGGGACTGGCCCACGACAAGACCAGCGACATGGCGACCGTCATGCTGACCGGCCGGGACGGCCGGACAGGGCTGCTGGCGTTCACGGGCACCGAGCGGCTGGAGGCCTGGAACCCGGAGGCGCGTCCCGTCCCGGTCGCTGCCCGGGTCGCCGCCCAGTCGGCCATCCAGGACGGCGCCGACGCCCTGGTCGTCGACGTCGCCGGCCCGACCACCTTCGCCATCGAGGGTGACGACCTCACCGGGCTGGCCTCCGGCTGGCGGCTGGGCAGGATGGGGGAGCGCAGCGCCTGGATTCGGCCGCCGGAGGAATGATCCGGTAGTGTCAGGCGTTGACCGATCAGTTCCCGTGCCCGCATGGGAGCCGATCTACAAGCGGAGGCAAGCAGCTTCACGTCTCCCACCCGCACCGACCGCCGCCTCCGGGCACAGGTCGTCGGGTCCGGTCCCGCAGGTTTCGGCCGCGGCAGGGTGCCATGTGGTGCCCGGGCTGCCGATCTCCGCGGAGAGACGAATCCCGCGAGGGAGACGTGTCGCGACTGGCTTCCGCTTGAACAGCGGAAGCCTTCTTCCATTTCGGGGGAGTCTTCCGGCCAACAGACAAACTGGAGGACACATCAGCACCGAGCTGCGTATCAACGAGCGGATCCGGGTCCCGGAAGTCCGGCTCGTTGGCCCCAACGGCGAGACGGTCGGGATCGTGCCGACCGATCAGGCACTGAAGCTCGCCCAGGAGGCCGACCTCGACCTGGTCGAGGTCGCGCCGACCGCCCGCCCGCCCGTCTGCAAGCTCATGGACTACGGGAAGTTCAAGTACGAGAACGCCCAGAAGGCCCGTGAGGCACGGCGGAACCAGACGAACGTGATCATCAAGGAGATGAAGCTTCGTCCCAAGATCGACCAGCACGACTACGAGACCAAGAAGGGTCACGTCGTGCGGTTCCTGCGGGCAGGCGACAAGGTCAAGATCACCATCATGTTCCGCGGCCGCGAGCAGCACCGCCCCGAGCTGGGCTTCCGGCTGCTCCAGAAGCTGGCCGAGGACGTCACGGAGCTCGGCTTCGTGGAGTCCGCGCCGAAGCAGGACGGCCGCAACATGATCATGGTTCTCGGCCCGCACAAGAAGAAGGCCGACGCCAAGGTCGAGATGAAGGCCGAGAAGGAGTCCAGGGCTGCTGAGCGTGCCGCCGAGGAAGCCGAGGAGCGCGCCGAGCGCACCGCGGCGCAACGCCTCGCGGCCGGCCGCTCAGAAGAAGGAGCGCGGTCGCTCCGAGAACCTCGACCCCGAAATCGAGGCCTGAACCACCCCGCAAGCTGACCGGGCCGCCGCCGCGGCCCGGAGGAGAGAGAGCAGACAAATGCCGAAGAACAAGACGCACTCGGGTGCCAGCAAGCGCTTCCGGGTGACTGGCTCGGGCAAGATCCTTCGCGAGAAGGCGGGCAAGCGCCACAACCTGGAGAAGAAGCCCTCCAAGGTGACGCGCCGGATGAGCGGCACCGTCGAGATCGCCAAGAGCGACGTCAAGCGCGCGAAGAAGATGCTGGGTCTCTGACCCGCCAACCAGACCCAGCGGATCGTTGGTGAGAAGGGCGCACAGCGCCGGACTCGACGCCCGATCCCTCGAACCAAGCACCAAGGAGTAAGACAGTGGCACGCGTCAAGCGGGCAGTGAACGCCCAGAAGAAGCGCCGGGTAGTTCTCGAGCGGGCGAGCGGTTACCGCGGCCAGAGGTCGCGCCTCTACCGCAAGGCCAAGGAGCAGGTCACCCACTCGCTGGTCTACAGCTACAACGACCGGCGCAAGAACAAGGGCAACTTCCGCAAGCTGTGGATCCAGCGGATCAACGCTGCGGCTCGCGCCCAGGGCATGACCTACAACCGGTTCATCCAGGGCCTGAACCTCGCCGGCGTCGAGGTGGACCGCAAGATCCTGGCCGACCTGGCCGTCAACGACGTCGCGGCGTTCAACGTCCTCGTCGAGACCGCCAAGGCCGCCCTCCCCGAGGACGTCAACGCCCCCAAGGTCTCGGCCTGAGGCCTTCGGTGGTTGAGGAGGGCGCGCAGCGCCCGTCTCGAAACCCCGGAAGTGTGCCCGCCGGCCTGACCACGGGGAACACCCGGGTCAAGGAAGCGCGGAAGCTCAGCCGCCGCTCGGTTCGCGCCGAGCGGCGGCTTTTCCTTGCCGACGGCCCGAAGGCCGTCGAGGGGGCGCTCTCGGTCGAAGGCTGCGTGGTCGAGGTGTTCGCCACGGCGGCGGCCTCCACCCAGTACGCCGCGCTAGCCGAGTCGGCGCCCGCCTGGACCCTGCTGGAGGACCGGGCGCTCGCGTCTCTGAGTGACAGCGTGACCCCGGCCGGCGTGGTCGGGGTCTGCCGCTTCGTCGACCGTCCGGTCGAGCACGTGCTCGAGGGATCGCGCCTGGTCGCCATCTGTGCGGACGTCCGCGACCCCGGCAACGCCGGCACCGTCATCCGCACCGCCGACGCTGCCGGTGCAGACGCGGTGGTGCTCGCCGGCAGCTCGGTCGACGCCTACAACCCCAAGACCGTCCGGGCCACGGTCGGCAGCCTGTTCCACCTGCCCCTGGCCATGGCCGACGACCCGTTCGCGGCCGTCGCGGCCGCCCGCGCAGCGGGACTGACGGTGCTGGCGGCGGACGGCGACGGCGAGGTCGACCTGTTCGAGGCCGACCCCCTGCTCGGCGGTCCCACGGCCTGGCTGTTCGGCAACGAGGCCCACGGTCTCCCCGTGGAGCTGTCCGCGGTCGCCGACCGCCGGGTCCGGATCCCCATCCACGGCCGGGCCGAGAGCCTGAACCTCTCCACCGCGGCCGCGATCTGCCTCTACGCCTCCGCCCGGGCACAGCGAGGCTGATCGGCGCCCGTCGACATCTGGTCTACCCTGCTGGGGTGGCGGAGCCCCGGCCGAACAACCTGCAGTTCTTCGCCAACGCCTACCCCGACGGCGCCCTGGGCGCCGACCGCAGCGGGACCGTGACGATTCTCAACGACACCGCCTCCCGGATGCTGCAGGTGGCCACCTCCGACGCGATCGGCCGTCCGCTGACCGAGGTGCTGAGGCTCCAGGACAACCACGGCCGGACCTGGCTCGACGCCAACCAGCCGTTCGAGTCGATCAACATCCGCACCGGGGTTCCGGAGCAGAGCTGGAAGCTGCCCGACGGCAGCGAGGTCCTGGTCACGGCCCGGCTGGTACGCCGCGAGCCGCTCGGCCAGCTGCTCGGCGTCGGGATCGGGCTGCGCTCCGGACGCGGCCGCGAGCGGCTCGACCGCGAGCGCTCCGACCTGGTCGCCACCGTCGCGCACGAGCTGCGCTCCCCGCTGACCGGCGTCAAGGGCTTCGTGCAGGCGCTGATCAACCGTTGGGACAAGCTCAACGACGAGCAGAAGAAGCTGATGCTCACCACCGTGCACTCCGACGCCGAGCGGCTGAGCCGGCTGATCGCCGAGCTGCTCGACGTCGCCCGGATCGACACCGGCCGGCTGTCGCTCTTCCCGCGGCACTCCGACGCCACGCTTCTGGTGAGCCGGGTCGTGGACAGCGTCCAGGCCGGCACCGCCCGCAAGATCGAGTACGTCGCCGAGGACGAGCTGACCGAGATCTTCGTCGACCCCGACAAGTTCACCCAGGTGGTCACCAACCTCGTCGAGAACGGCGTCCGGCACGGCGAGGGCACCGTGCGGGTCAGCGTCTCCGCCATGACCGCGGACGACGACTTCCCCGGCGTACGCATCGTCGTCGAGGACGAGGGCGAGGGGATCGCGCAGGAGATGCGCAGGCGGGTGTTCACCAAGTTCTGGACCAGCGGCGTCCGCGGGGGCTCCGGGTTGGGCCTCTACCTCGTCAACGGGCTGGTCCGGGCCCACGGCGGCACCATCGTCATCGGCGACGCCGAGGGCGGCGGTGCCCGGATCGAGCTGACCTGGCCCGCCGAGGACGGGCGGCCGGGTCTCCACGCGTAACCCGGTCGCCCTCGGCGGCGGCCGCTTCCTAGACTGGCGCGCACACGCTCGCTCGCCCGGAAGGCAGACATGTCGGGACCGAACACCGATTACGACCCCGTCGAGGTCACTCCGCTGAAGGCGGAGGAGGTCGAGGCGATGCGCGACGCGGCGCTGGCCGCGATCGCCGCCGCCGGGGACCTCGGCGAGCTGAAGCAGGTGCGGCTCGACCACGCGGGCGACCGGTCCCCGCTGGCGCTGGCCAACCGCGAGATCGGTGCGCTGCCTCCGCAGGCCCGCAAGGAGGCCGGTCAGCGGGTCGGCCAGGCGCGCGGGGCGGTCAACCAGGCCGTGGCGAAGCGGCAGGCCGAGCTCGAGGCCGAGCACGAGCAACGGATGCTGGTCGAGGAGACCGTCGACGTCACCCTGCCCACCGACCGGTTGCCCGAGGGCGCCCGGCACCCCGTCACCACGGGGTCGGAGCTGATCGCCGACATCTTCGTCGCGATGGGCTGGGAGGTGGCCGAGGGTCCCGTCATCGAGGCCGAGTGGCTCAACTTCGACGCTCTCAACCTCGGACCGGACCACCCCGCCCGCACCATGCAGGACACGTTCTGGACCGAGCCGTCCGACAACGGGCTGGTGCTGCGCACGCACACGTCGCCGGTGCAGGCGCGGACCATGCTGTCCAGCAAGCCGCCGATCTACGTCGTGTGCCCGGGTCGCGTCTTCCGCACCGACGAGTACGACGCCACGCACAGCCCGATGTTCCACCAGGTCGAGGGGCTCGTCGTCGACGAGGGCATCACCATGGCCCATCTCAAGGGAACGCTCGACCACTTCGCCACCGCCATGTTCGGCGAGGGGATCACCACGCGCTTCCGCCCGTCGTACTTCCCCTTCACCGAGCCCAGCGCCGAGGTCGACATGGTCTGCTTCGTCTGCCGGGGAGTGAATAGCGACTCCTGCCGCACCTGCCGCGGCGAGGGCTGGATCGAGTGGGGCGGCTGCGGCGTCGTGAACCCGCGGGTGCTCACCGCCTGCGGCATCGACTCCGAGCGTTACTCCGGCTTCGCGTTCGGCATGGGCATCGACCGGACCCTGATGTTCCGGCACGGACTCGAGGACCTGCGCTCGATGTTCGAGGGCGACGTCCGGTTCACCACGGCCTTCGGAACGGAGCTCTGATCCCGTGAGGACCCCCGTCTCCTGGATCCGCGAGTTCGTCGACCTGCCGGCCGACGTCACCACCGAGGACCTCGCTGCCCGGCTGACCGCGCTCGGGCTCAAGCTCGAGTCGATCGAGAAGCCCGGCGACGAGATCACCGGGCCGCTCGTGATCGGCCGCGTGCTCACCATGGACGCCGAGCCGCAGAAGAACGGCAAGACGATCAACTGGTGCACCGTCGACGTCGGTGACGCGAACGGCACGGGCGAGCCCCAGGGCATCGTCTGCGGGGCGCACAACTTCGCGCCCGGCGACCTCGTCGTGTGCGTGCTCCCGGGCGGGGTGCTGCCCGGCAACTTCGAGATCTCCGCCCGCAAGACCTACGGCCACGTCTCGGCAGGGATGATCTGCTCGTCCAAGGAGCTCGGCCTCGGCGACGACCACGACGGGATCATCGTGCTGCCCGCCGACGCCGGCGAGCCGGGCGAGGACGTGTTCGACCTGCTCGGCCTCCGCGAGGAGGTCATCGAGTTCGAGATCAACCCGGACCGCGCCTACGCGCTCTCGCTGCGCGGGGTCGCCCGCGAGGCGGCCCTGGCGTACGACGCGCCGTACCGCGACCCGGCCGACCGCGCGGTCCCCGAGCCGAACGGCGACGGCTACCCGATCGTCATCGACGACCCGGCGGGCTGCCCGGTGTTCGCCGCCCGCGTCGTGAGCGGCTTCGACCCGACTGCCCCGACCCCCGACTGGCTGGCGCACCGGGTCCGGCTGTCCGGGATGCGCCCGATCTCACTGGCCGTCGACGTCACCAACTACGTCATGCTCGAGCTCGGCCAGCCGATCCACGGGTACGACGCCGACAAGCTGGCCGGCCCGATCCGGGTCCGCCGGGCCACCGAGGGCGAGCAGCTGACGACCCTCGACGGCACGAAGCGGACCTTGTCCGCCCAGGACCTGGTCGTCACCGACGACTCCGGCCCGATCGGCCTGGGCGGCGTGATGGGTGGCGAGACCACCGAGATGTCCGAGACCACCACCCGCGTCATGATCGAGGCGGCGCACTGGGACCCGGTCTCGATGTTCCGCACCGGCAAGCGGCACCGGCTCAGCTCCGAGGCCGGCAAGCGCAACGAGCGCGGCGTGGACCCGCTGCTCCCGGCCCGCGCGGCCGACCGGGTCGCCGAGCTGCTCACGACGTACGGCGGCGGCACGATCGAGCCGGGCGTCACCCTGGTCGGTACCCCGCCGGCGTCGCCGACGATCCGGATCGACTACGACCTGCCGGCCCGCGTCACCGGGATGCCGATCGACGCGGCCACCACCGTGGCCAACCTCGAGGCGGTCGGCTGCACGCTCGACAAGGACGACACCGGCCTGACCGCGACGCCCGCGCCGTGGCGACCCGACCTCACCGACCCCTACGACCTGGTCGAGGAAGTCGCCCGGATCGTCGGCTACACCGAGGTGCCGTCGGTGCTGCCGACCGCTCCTGCCGGCCGCGGCCTGACCCGCGGGCAGCGGCTGCGTCGCCGAGTCGGCCGCACCCTCGCCGGCGCCGGCTGCGTCGAGGTGATCAGCTTCCCGTTCGTCGGGGACGCCGCATTCGACGCGCTCGGGCTCGCCGGGGACGACGTGCTCCGGCACACCGTCCGGCTGGCGAACCCGCTCTCGCACGAGGAGCCGGCGTACACCACGACCCTGCTGCCCGGCCTGATCAAGGCCGCCGCCCGCAACATCGGCCGCGGCGCTCCGGGGGTGTCGCTGTTCGAGACCGGCACCGTCGCGTTCCCGACCGACCGCGGCGCGGCGCCGATCTACGGCGTCGAATGGCGGCCCACCGACGACGAGCTGGCGAAGCTCGAGGAGGCGATCCCCGACCAGCCCCTGCATCTCGCGGTCGTCCTGTCCGGCGAGCGCGAGCGCGCGGGCTGGTGGGGCACGGGTCGCGAGGCCGGCTGGTCCGACGCGATCGCGCTGGTCCGGCGACTGGGAGACGAGCTGGGCGTCGAGGTCGAGGTGGCGCTCTGCCGCCAGGATGCCGTGGCACCCCGGCCGCTGCGCCCGGTTGCTGGTCGCCGGCCAGGACCTCGGCTACGCCGGAGAGCTGCACCCGCGGGTCTGCCAGGCGTTCGGGCTGCCGCCCCGAAGTGCCGCGGTCGAGATCGACCTCGACCTGCTCCTGCAGCGGGCCGTCGACGTGCCGCCGGCACCGGAGTTCTCGACGTACCCGCTCGCGAAGGAGGACGTCGCTCTCGTCGTCGACGAGTCGGTGCCGGTCGCCGAGGTGGAGGCCGCGCTCCGGGAGGGCGCGGGCGACCTGCTGGAGTCGATCCGGCTGTTCGACGTCTACCACGGCGACCAGGTCGGACAGGGGAAGAAGTCACTGGCGTTCGCGCTGCGGTTCCGCGCGCCCGACCGGACCCTGACCGAGCAGGAGACGAGCGCCGCCCGCGACGCAGCCGTCGCGCTCGCCGCCGAGCGGACCGGTGCCGTCCAGCGGAGCTGAGTCGGTGACGCCGGCGCTGACGTTGCTCGACGACGTGCGCTGGCAGGGTCGGCCGGTTCCGGGGGAGCGCAGCCACGCACTCCTGGCCGCGCTCGCGCTGTCCGCCGGGCGACCGGTCAGCCAGGCCGGGCTGGTCGACCAGGTCTGGGGGCCGGACGACGTGCCGGCCAACCCGACCAAGGCGCTCCAGGTGCTGGTCTCCCGCACCCGGGCGCAGACCGGTGCGGACGCCGTGGTCCGGACCGACCGCGGGTACCGGCTCGGCCTGCCCGACGACGCCGTCGACGCGCTGTGTCTGCGCGGGCACGTGGTGGCGGCGCGCACCGCCGAGTCCGCCGGTGACCTGTCGCGGGCCCGGGACGAGGCCGCGGTCGTGGTCGGGGCGACGGTGGGTGGCGGCGCCGAAGGTCCCCTCGAAGAGGTACGCCGCGAGGCACGCGCCCACGTCGCCGAGGCCGGGCTGATCCTCGGGCGCGCCCTGTCCGGCCTCGGCCGCCACGCCGAGGCACTCGACCTGCTCGAGCCCGCGCTGGCCCGCGACCCCGATGACGAGGCCGTGCTCGCGGCCGTGCTGCGCAGCGAAGCCGCCGTGCGTGGCGCCCCGGCCGCGCTCGACCGGTACGAGCGGTACCGCGAGCAGGTCCGAGACCGACTCGGCACCGACCCCGGCCCCGCGCTGCAGCAGATGCACTCAGAGCTGCTGGTCCGCGACAGCCCGGTCCGCGAGGGCCTGCACTACGACGCCTCGCGGCTGATCGGACGCGACCACGACGTGGCGGCGCTCGCCGAGACGATCCGCTCCTCGCGGGTCACCTCGATCGTGGGCGCCGGCGGTCTCGGCAAGACCCGGCTCGCGCACGTCATGGGACGGCTCGCCGAGCAGCCGGTGGTCCACTTCGTCGAGCTGGCCGGCGTGCGCGCGCCGGAGGGGGTCCCGGCCGAGGTCGGGTCGGCGCTCGGGGTGCGGGACTCGGTCGCCAACCGGCGGCTCCACGGCGTCGCTGCCCGTGCCGACCTGGACGCGCGGATCGTGGAGCAGATCGGCGGGACGCCCACGCTGCTGATCCTGGACAACTGCGAGCACGTCGTGGCTGCGGTGGCGGACCTGGTCGCGATGATGATCGCCCGCACGCCCGCGCTCAGGGTCCTGACCACCACCCGCGCGCCCCTCGGCCTCGCGGCCGAGCGGGTCTACCCGCTGCCGCAGCTGGCCCGGGACGACGCGGTGGAGCTGTTCCGCGAGCGGGCCACGGCCGCGCGCCCCGGCGTACTCCTGGACGACGAGCGGGTTGAGGCGCTGGTGGACCGGCTCGACGGTCTGCCACTGGCCGTCGAGCTGGCCGCCGCCCGGGTACGCGTCATGTCCGTAGAGGAGATCGAGCGCCGGCTGAACGACCGGTTCGCGCTGCTGCGCGGCGGCAGCCGCGAGGCGCCGGAGCGACACCAGACGCTGCTGGCGGTGATCGACTGGAGCTGGAACCTGCTCGACCCCGAGGAGCAGTCCGCCCTGCGCCGGCTCGCGGTCTTCCGCGACGGCTTCTCCCTCGAGGGTGCCGCCGCCGTGGTCGTCACTGGCGACGACCCGCTCGACGTGGTGGCCCGGCTCGTCGACCAGTCCCTCGTCGTCGTCCACGAGACCGACGGGGAGCTCCGCTACCGACTGCTCGAGACCGTGCGGGAGTTCGGCAGGATCGAGCTGGCTCGGGCCCACGACGAGCAGGAGGCCGAGCGGCTCCTCCTGGCCTGGGCGGTCGACTTCGCCGTCGACGCCAACGACCGACTCTTCACCGTCGCGCAGGTCGCGACGATGGGCCGGATCCGGGCCGAGGAGGGCAACCTGCACGACGTCCTCAACCGCGCCCTTTCCGCGCGCGACGCCGCGGCCGTGATCCCCGTGATGGCGGCGCTCTCGAGCATGTGGACGGTCGAGGGCAACCACCTCAAGGTGGTCACGGTGGCGTCCAGCGTCGAGGACGTGATCGCGGACGCCGACGTCCCGGCCGAGCTCGAGGACGCCCTGCGCTCCGTGCTCGCCATGCTCACCCTGAACACCCTGATCTTCACCGCAGCACCCGCGGAGCGGGCGCTCGCGCGGTTGCGTCAACTGGGACCGGACAGCCCCGACCCGAGGGTCAGGGCGCTCACGCGGGTGCTCCTCGCCGTGAGCGAGGTGGGACTGGAGGGCTTCGCGCGACCGGGCTCTCTGGACGAGCTGTGTTCCGACCCGGAGCCGGAGACCGCCCGGCTGGCGCTGCAGTTCAGCACCGGGGCGCTGGAGAACAGCGGTCTGCTGCCGGAGGCGTTCGCGGCCGCCCGGCAGTCGCTCGCGCTGTGCGACGACACGGACGGGCCCTGGGCGAGGGCTCTGGCCCAGGCGCAGCTCGCGGGCCTGGCCATCCAGGTCGGTGACCTTCCGGCCGCGCGCACCTACGCCGAGGCCTCGCTGCCGACCATGGAAGCGCTCCAGGCCACCGAGGACCTCACTCAGCTCCGGGCCCTGCTGGTGGTGATCGCCCTGGACGGCGGCCGGCTCGACGAGGCCGAGCGACTGATGGCCGCCATCGCAGGCGACGAGCGCAACCAGTCCGTGTTCGGTGGGGGCGTGGTCGTGTACTGCGGCGGTGCCGAGCTGGCCCTGGCCCGCGGGGACATCGAGGACGGCCTGGCCCGCTATCGCGCCGGCGTCGTGGTCCTACGCGACCGCGTGATCCGTGGCGCCGACCTGCCGGTGGAGTTCGCGCCATGGGTGATCTACCCCGAGGCGGCGACCATCGCCGCCCATGTCCGGTATGGCCACGCCGCCGTCGTGGCCGAGATGCTCGGAGACCTCGTGGAGAAGCTCCGGCACCTGCTCGCCGGCGAGTCCGGCTTCCTCGACTACCCGGTCGCCGGGACGGTGATCTTCTCGCTCGCGCTGTGGGAGCTCGCACGTGCCGACCTGGACGAGGACGAGGTGGAGCGGGCGATCCGCCTGCTGGTCCTCGCCGACGTGTTCGGCTACAACCGCACCCTGCCCAGCCTGGGCTGGGCGCTGCCGGCGAAGCTCGCCGAGGAGCGGTCGCCGGGCCTGCTCGAGACGTTCCGGCAGGAGTACTCCGGTCGGATCGCGCCGGAGCTCCGCGAGGAGGCACAACGCCTCGTCGCGGAGCTCCCGCTCTGAAGGTGGGTCAGCCGCTCACATCTTGCGTGAGTAGGACCGCACGGCCAGCGGCGCAAAGACCGCGGCCACGGCGAGGCACCCGACGAGAGCCCAACCGACCTGAGCCGTCACCGCTCCGTTGTTGATCAGGTCCCGCAGCGCAGACACCACGTGTGAGACGGGGTTGATCTTGACGAAGGTCTGGAGCCAGCCGGGCAGGGTGTCCTCAGGGACGAACGCGTTCGACAGGAACGTCAGCGGGAACATGATCATCATCGAGATCCCCTGGACCGCCTGGGCGCTGCGGGCGACGGTGCCCAGCCAGGTGAAGATCCAGGCCAGCGACCAACCCGCGATGATCGTCAGCGCCACGCCGCCGAGCACGCCCGGAACGCCGCCGCCGGGGCGGTAGCCCATGAGCACGCCGACCAGGATGGTGAGCGTGGCCGCCGTGGCGTAGCGCAGCAGGTCGGCCACTGCGGGACCGGCCAGCGGCGCGATCCGGGCGATCGGGAGCGACTTGAAGCGGTCGAAGACTCCCTTGTCCATGTCCTCGCGGAGCTGGATGCCCGTCGCCATGCAGGCGGTGAGTGCGGTCTGGGCGAGGATGCCGGGAATGATGACCGGCAGGTAGTCCGCCACGCTTCCCGAGATCGCGCCGCCGAAGATATAGGCGAACATCGCGGTGAACAGCAGTGGCTGGATGGTCACGTCGAACCACTGCTCGGGGTTGCGGCGCATCTTCTTGGTCGCCCGCCAGGCCATCGCGAGCGTCTGGTCGATCGTGTCGCGCAACGTGGGTCGGGGGCTGAGCAGAGGCAGTCGTGGTCGTCGCCTGCGGCTCGACGAGGGTGGCGGTCATCGGGTCACCTCCAGGGTGCGGTCGGTGGTCTCGTCCTCGGCGCCGTGGCCGGTGATGGCCATGAACACCTCGTCGAGGGTCGGCTTCTGGACGGTCGCGCTGGCGATCGAGAGGCCCGACTGACGCAGCGCGATCAGCACGTCGGCGGCCTGGTTGGCGTCGGCAAGGGCAGCGTTCATGCCGCCCGCCTCCGGGGTGAGCACCGGGTCCTCGCCGAGCACCCGGCGTACGACGTCGACCGCGTCCGGCGTGTGGGCCTCGTCGGACATCCGCAGCTGGAGGGTCGACGTGCCGACCGAGCTCTTGAGCTCGTCGGGCGTGCCCTGGGCGACCTTGCGGCCGCGGTCGATCACCGCGATCCGCCCGGCCAGCTGGTCGGCCTCGTCGAGGTACTGCGTGGTCAGCAGGACGGTGCAGTCCGTCGGCGACGAGGTCGCGGATGGTGTCCCACATCTGGCCGCGGGTGCGAGGGTCGAGGCCGGTGGTCGGCTCGTCGAGGAAGATCAGCGGCGGCCGGGTGATCAGGCTGGCGGCGAGGTCGAGCCGGCGGCGCATGCCTCCGGAGAACTGCGAGATCGGCTTGTCGGCAGCCTCGGCGAGCCCGAAGCGCTCGAGCAGGTCGACCGCGGTCTTGCGAGCGCGGGCCGAGGAGAGGCCCTGGAGGCGGCCGAAGAGCCAGAGGTTCTCGCGGCCGGTGAGGTTCTCGTCGACCGAGGCGTACTGCCCGGTCACGCCGACGAGCTGGCGGATCATGTGCGGCTGGCGGCGTACGTCGACGCCGAAGATGCTGGCGTCGCCCGCGTCGATGGGAAGCAGGGTGGCGAGCATCCGGAGCATCGTGGTCTTGCCGGCGCCGTTGGGCCCGAGCACGCCGAAGACCTCGCCGCGGCGGACCTCGAGGTCGACCTCGTCGACCGCTCGCTGGGAGCCGAAGGCCTTGACCAGCCCGGTGGACGAGACGGCCAGGTCGGAGTCGGTCAGGTAGGAGTGAGGCAGTTGTGTCATGCCGACAAGCGTGGGGGAGCCCGGTTTCACGCTACCTTCACGTCGGTTTCAGACGGTTACGGCGCTCGGGGCGAGATCAGTTGATCGGGTGCTTGACCGCCTCGCGGAAGAGGGCGTAGATGGCGCGGTCGCCGTGGACCGTGACGTCGGCGTCGTCGCTGCGCCGCCACAGCCAAGCGTTGAGCGCCGCGGCCGCTCCCTCGATCACGGCGTCTGCATCGGTGCCCGGGTCGGCGACCACGCTGATGTCGTCCTCGTCGTAGGTCTGGCCGTCGTCGGGGTCGGTGCCGGTGAAGCGGCCGATCTGCACCCAGACGCGGTCACCGGTGTCGGTGCAGTCCAGCCGGACGTAGTGGGGGAGACCGTGGAACTCGCCCCAGGGCGGGCACCCGCCGTACATGATGTCGAGGCACTCGAGCACCCCGTCGGCCGACAGCGCGCTGTCGAGGGGAGTGACGTCGCCCGCGGTCTGCTCGGCGTCGAGCCGGTGGATCAGTGCCTCGTGCGCCTGCCGGCGGAAGGTGAACCCCACCGTCTGCTCCTGGGACCACGACCAGGCCGGCTCGGCCGGGTCGGCGTTCTCCAGCTCGGTCACCAGGCTCGCGGAGTACTCGTCGAAGGCGGCGAGGAGGCCGTCGTACGACTCCGGTCGGTCCGGCCCCGGGTCGTCCTCGTCGGCGCTCGCGGGGCGGGTGCGGATCGTCTTGCCCCAGAACCACTGCACCTCGGCGAGGTGCCAGAGCAGGTCGGCGGCGTCCCAGTCGGGACACGCGGGGACCCGGGCCTGGGGGTCGCAGGTGGCCAACACCTCACGGAAGCGGCGTGACTCGGACCGGAGGTGTTCGAGATAGTCGGGGAAGTCGAGAGAGACCATGCGCCGAACCTAGTGGTGCCCCCCGACAGGCGCACCGGCATTAAATCGGCACCGGACCCGGTTGCACATGAACATACGGAGGTCTGTATAGTCATGCACATGACGAGGAAGCGGATCGCCGTCGCAGGTGCGAGCGGGTACGCCGGCGGCGAGGTCCTCCGGCTGCTGCTCGGCCACCCCGACGTCGAGATCGGCGCCCTGACCGGCGGCTCCAACGCCGGCGAGACCCTGGGCACCCTGCAGCCGCACCTGGTGCCGCTGGCCGACCGGGTGCTCGAGCCCACCAACGCGGAGACCCTCGCCGGCCACGACGTCGTCTTCCTCGGCCTCCCGCACGGCCAGTCCGGCGAGCTCGCCGCCCAGCTCGGCGACGACGTGCTGGTCATCGACTGCGGCGCCGACTACCGGCTCACCGACCCCGCGGCCTGGGAACAGTTCTACGGCGGGACCCACGCCGGCTCGTGGCCCTACGGCCTCCCCGAGCTGCCGGGGCAGCGCGAGCAGCTGACGACGGCCACCCGGATCGCCGTGCCTGGCTGCTACCCGACCGATCTCCACGCTGACCATCGCGCCCGCCGTCGGTGCCGGCATCGTCGAGCCCGACGTGGTCGTGGTCGCCGCCTCCGGCACCAGCGGCGCCGGCAAGGCCGCCAAGCCACACCTGCTGGGCAGCGAGGTGATGGGCAACGCCAGTGCGTACGGCGTCGGCGGGGTGCACCGGCACACGCCCGAGATCATCCAGAACCTCTCCACGCTGGTCGACGAGCACGGTCACCGTCAGCTTCACTCCGCTTCTGGTGCCGATGCCGCGCGGCATCCTCGCGACCTGCTCGGCGAAGCTGACCGGGGGCGTCACCGCCGACGAGGCGTACGACGTGTACGCCAAGGCCTACGCCGACGAGCAGTTCGTGCACCTGCTGCCGCCCGGCCAGTGGCCGAACACCAAGCACGTGCACGGCTCGAACGCCGTCCACCTCCAGGTGACCGTCGACGAGGCCGCCGGCCGGCTGGTCGCCGTCGGTGCCGTCGACAACCTCGCCAAGGGCACCGGGGGAGCGGCCGTGCAGTGCATGAACCTCGCCCTCGGCCTCGACGAAGGGCTCGGCCTCACCACCGTGGGAGTGGCCCCGTGAGCATCACCTCCCCGCAGGGCTTCCGGGCCTCCGGCGTCGCCGCCGGCCTCAAGTCCACCGGCGCGAAGGACATCGCGCTCGTCGTCAACGACGGGCCGGCGTACGACTCCGCGAGCGTCTTCACCGCCAACCGGTGCAAGGCCAACCCGATCCTCTGGAGCCAGGAGGTCGTCAAGGACGGCGTCGTCCGTGCCGTCGTCCTCAACTCCGGCGGCGCCAACTGCTACACCGGCGCCGACGGCTTCCAGACCACCCACGCCGTGGCCGAACGGGTCGCCGAGCGGCTCGGCATCGGCGCGATCGACGTCGTCGTCTGCTCCACCGGCCTGATCGGGCTCGCGAACGACCGCCAGCAGCTGCTCGACGGTGTCGACGCCGCGCACGCCGGTCTCGGCGCCCATGGTCACGAGGCCGCCGAGGCGATCATGACCACCGACTCGGTGAGCAAGCAGGTCGTCGTCGAGGGAGCCGGCTGGTCGGTCGGCGGGATGGCCAAGGGCGCCGGCATGCTCGCGCCCCAGCTGGCCACGATGCTGGTCGTGCTCACCACCGACGCCGTCGTACCCGCCGCCGAGCTCGACACCGCGCTCCGGGCCGCCACCCGGGTCAGCTTCGACCGGCTCGACTCCGACGGCTGCATGTCCACCAACGACACGGTGACCGTGCTCGCCAGCGGTGCGAGCGGGATCACCCCGACGCCCGAGGACTTCACCGCGGCCCTGACCCAGGCCTGCACCGACCTGGCGATGCAGCTGCTCAAGGACGCCGAGGGCGCCGACCACGAGATCGCGATCACCGTGCTCAACGCCGCGACCGAGGACGACGCCGTCGAGGTCGGCCGCAGCGTCGCACGCAGCAACCTGTTCAAGGCCGCGGTCTTCGGCAACGACCCCAACTGGGGCCGGGTGCTCGCCGAGCATCGGCACCACCGACGCCGCCTTCGACCCGGCCGACCTCGACGTGGCCATGAACGGCGTCTGGGTCTGCAAGAAGTCCACCCCGCACGCCGACCCGGCCACGGTCGACCTGAAGCCGCGCGAGGTCAGCGTCACCATCGACCTCAAGGCGGGCTCCGAACGAGCCACCGTCTGGACCAACGACCTCACCCACGCCTACGTCCACGAGAACAGCGCCTACTCCTCATGAGCCGGATATGAGCAACACGAAGCCCTCCCAGATCGAACACACCCACCACGACCCCAGCAAGCCGGACCCGGCCAAGGCCCGCACGCTGGCCGCCGCGCTGCCCTGGCTGAAGCGCTACCACGGCAAGATCGTCGTGGTGAAGTACGGCGGCAACGCCATGACCGACGACACCCTGAAGCAGGCGTTCGCCGAGGACATCGCGTTCCTCCGGTTCGCCGGGTTCAAGCCGGTCGTCGTGCACGGCGGCGGCCCGCAGATCTCGACGATGCTGGACAAGCTCGGCATCGAGTCGGAGTTCCGCGGCGGCCTCCGGGTCACCACCCCCGAGGCGATGGACGTGGTCCGGATGGTCCTCGTCGGGCAGGTGCAGCGCGAGCTCGTCGGCCTGATCAACGAGCACGGCCCGCTGGCCGTCGGCTGCTCCGGCGAGGACGCCGGCCTGTTCACCGCGAAGCCGACCAACACCGTCGTCGACGGCGAGGAGGTCGACCTCGGCCTCGTCGGCGAGGTCAGCCGCGTCCGCCCCGAGTCGGTCATCGACCTGATCGACGCCGGCCGGATCCCGGTCGTCTCCAGCGTCGCCCCCGACGCGAACGGCGTCGTGCACAACGTGAACGCCGACTCGGCGGCCGCCGCCCTGGCGGTCGCGCTCGGCGCCGAGAAGCTGCTGGTGCTGACCGACGTCGAGGGCCTCTTCCTCGACTGGCCCAGCTCGGAGGACGTGATCGGCGAGATCAGTCCCGAGGCGCTCGAGGAGATCCTGCCGACGCTGGCCTCGGGCATGGTCCCGAAGATGGCCGCCTGCCTCCAGGCCGTGACAGAACGGCGTCTCGCGGGCGACCGTGGTCGACGGCCGCGAGCCGCACGCCGTACTCCTCGAGCTGTTCACCAACGAAGGCGTCGGCACCCAGGTGCTGCCCGGCGTCGAGACCAAGACCCGGAAGGCGAGGGACGCTCAGGCATGACCGACTTCAAGCAGCGGTACGCCGACGCGCTGATGAACACGTTCGGCCCGCCCAAGCTGGTGCTGACCCGCGGCAAGGGCGCGCACGTGTGGGACGTCGACGGCAACGAGTACGTCGACCTGCTCGGCGGCATCGCCGTGAACGCGCTCGGCCATGCCCACCCGGCGCTCGTCGAGGCGGTCACGAACCAGATGGGCACGCTCGGCCACATCTCCAACTTCTTCGCCAGCGAGCCCCAGATCGAGCTCGCCGAGAAGCTGCTCGACCTGCTCGGCGCGCCCGGCAAGGTGTTCTTCACGAACTCCGGCGCCGAGGCCAACGAGGCGGCGTTCAAGCTGACCCGTCGCACCGGCCGCACCCACATCGTCGCCGCGGAGGGCGCCTTCCACGGCCGGACGATGGGGTCGCTCGCGCTGACCGCCAAGGAGGCCTACCGGACACCGTTCGAGCCGCTCCCCGGCGACGTCACCTGGGTCCCGTACGGCGATGCCGCGGCCCTGGCGGAGGCCGTCACCGACGAGACCGCCGCGATCCTCCTCGAGCCGATCCAGGGCGAGGCCGGCGTGATCCTCCCGCCCGACGACTACCTCGCCGCCGCGCGGCAGATCGCCACCGACCACGGCGCTCTGCTGTGGCTCGACGAGGTGCAGACCGGCATCGGGCGGACCGGACGCTGGTTCGCGCACCAAAATCGGTGGTTGAGGAGGTTGCGCAGCAACCGTCTCGAAACCACGTCACCCCCGACATCGTCACCGTCGCCAAGGGTCTCGGCGGCGGCATCCCGATCGGAGCCTGCATCGGCGTCGGCGAGACCGGCGACCTGTTCCAGCCCGGCAACCACGGCACCACCTTCGGCGGCAACCCGGTCGCCAGCGCGGCCTCGCTCGCCGTGATCCGGACGATCGAGGCCGACGACCTGCTGGAGCACGTCACCACGCTCGGCCAGCAGCTGCGCGACGGCCTGGCCGCCGACTCGCGAGTTGCCGAGGTCCGTGGCGAGGGCCTGCTGATCGGGCTCGACCTGGTGTCCGGCGATTCCGCGAAGGTCGCCGCCGCGGCCCAGGAGGCCGGCTTCATCGTCAACAACCCGACCCCGACCGCGATCCGCCTGGCGCCACCGCTCGTGCTCACGCACGAGGACGCGGACGCGTTCCTCGCGGCCTGGCCCGGCATCCTCGACGCCGGCCTGACCGAATCGACACTGGGGGACGAGTCATGATCCGCCACTTCCTCCGCGACGACGACCTCACCCCGGACGAGCAGTCCCGGGTCCTCACGCTTGCCGCGACGCTGGAAACAAAGGCCGTACGACGCTGATCACCTGGCCGCTGGCCGGGCCGCAGACGGTCGCGATGATCTTCGACAAGCAGACTCTGCGCACCCAGGCATCGTTCGCGGCAGGGATCGCCGAGCTCGGCGGCCACCCGATGCTGGTCGACGGTGCGATGGCCGGCATCGGCGTCCGCGAGTCGGTCGCCGACGTCGCCCGCGTGCTCGGACGGCAGGCCTCGATCATCGTCTGGCGCACGTACGGCCAGGACCGGCTCGAGGCGATGGCCGACCACGCCGGCGTCCCGGTCGTCAACGCGCTCACCGACGACTTCCATCCCTGCCAGCTGCTCGCCGACCTGCTCACCATCCGCGAGCACAAGGGCGACCTGACGGGCCTGACCGTCGCCTTCGTCGGCGACGGCGCCTGCAACATGGGCAACTCCTGGCTGCTGGCCGGAGCCACCGCCGGCATGAACGTGCGGATCAGCGCCCCCGAGGGGTTCATGCCCGACCTCCAGATGGTCGACGAGGCGGTCCGGATCGCCGACGCCACCGACGGCTCGATCCTGCTCGAGCCCGACCCCCGGGCAGCGGTTGCCGACGCCGACGTCGTGGTCACCGACACCTGGATCTCCATGGGCAAGGAGGACGAGGCGGCGGCCCGGATCGAGACCTTCCGCGACTGGTCGGTGACCACCGAGCTGTTCGCCCTGGCCAGGCCGGACGCGATCGCCATGCACTGCCTCCCGGCGTACCGCGGCAAGGAGATCGACGCCGAGGTGATCGACGGGCCGCGCAGCGTCGTCTGGGACGAGGCGGAGAACCGCCGCCACGCCCAGAAGGCGATCCTCACGTTCCTCCTCGAGGACGACCTGCGATGAACCACACCGCGATCCGCCCGCACACCAAGAACGCCCGGCACCGCTGCATCGTCGAGCTGGTCTCGACCCAGGAGGTGCGGTCCCAGGGCGAGCTCGCTCACCTGCTCGCCGAGAGCGGCCTCCAGGTCACCCAGGCGACGCTCTCGCGCGACCTGGTCGAGCTCGACGCCGTGAAGGTTCGCGGCGCCTCCGGCGCGCTCGTGTACGCCGTGCCCGGCGAGGGCGGCGACCGACGACCGACGGCGCCGGGGGAGAGCGCCGCCGCCACCCACCGGCTCGCCCGACTGCTCGGTGAGCTGCTCGTGAGTGCCGAGGCGAGCGCCAACCTGGTCGTGCTCCGCACGCCCCCCGGTGCCGCCCAGTTCCTGGCCTCCGCGTTCGACAAGACCGAGTTCCCGGACCTCCTCGGCACCATCGCCGGCGACGACACGGTGCTCGTCATCGGACGCGACCCGGCCGGCGGGGACGCCCTCGCCGGACGCTTCCTGGCACTCGCCGAAGCCCACTCAGACCAGAAGGACCACACACCGTGAGCAAGGTTCTCACCTCGCTACCCGTCGGCGAGCGCGTCGGCATCGCCTTCTCCGGGGGACTCGACACCTCCGTGGCGGTCGCCTGGATGCGCGCCAAGGGCGCCGTCCCCTGCACCTACACCGCCGACATCGGGCAGTACGACGAGCCCGAGATCCACCGCGTACCCGACCGCGCCCTGCAGTACGGCGCCGAGATCGCCCGCGCCGTCGACTGCCGTACCCAGCTGGTCGAGGAGGGCCTGGCCGCCGTCGCCTGCGGCGCCTTCCACATCCGTTCCGCGGGTCGCGCGTACTTCAACACCACGCCCCTGGGCCGTGCCGTCACCGGCACCATGCTGGTCCGCGCGATGCACGAGGACGGCGTCGACATCTGGGGTGACGGCTCGACCTTCAAGGGCAACGACATCGAGCGGTTCTACCGCTACGGCCTGCTCGCCAACCCGGCGCTGCGGATCTACAAGCCGTGGCTCGACGCCGACTTCGTCCACGAGCTGGGCGGTCGCCAGGAGATGAGCCAGTGGCTCACCGAGCGCGACCTGCCCTATCGCGACAGCCACGAGAAGGCCTACTCCACCGACGCCAACATCTGGGGTGCGACCCATGAGGCGAAGACCCTGGAGCACCTCGACGTCTCGCTCGGAGACCGTCGAGCCGATCATGGGCGTGAAGTTCTGGGACCAGTCCGTCGAGATCGCTCCCGAGGACGTCTCCATCCGCTTCGAGCAGGGGCGTCCGGTCGCCGTCAACGGCGTCCGCTACGGCGACCCGGTCACCCTGGTCCACGAGGTCAACATCATCGGCGGCCGGCACGGCCTGGGCATGTCCGACCAGATCGAGAACCGGATCATCGAGGCCAAGTCCCGCGGCATCTACGAGGCACCCGGCATGGCGCTGCTCTGGCTCGCCTACGAGCGGCTGCTCAACGCCGTGCACAACGAGGACACCATCGCGAACTACCACGCCGAGGGCCGTCGCCTCGGGGTCCTGCTCTACCAGGGCCGCTGGCTGGACCCGCAGGCCCTGATGGTGCGGGAGTCGATCCAGCGCTGGATCGCGTCGCTGGTGACCGGCGAGGTGACCCTCCGGCTGCGCCGGGGTGAGGACTACACGATCCTGCGCACGACCGGCGAGCACTTCTCCTACCACCCGGACAAGCTGTCCATGGAGCGCACCGCCAACGCCGCCTTCGGTCCCATCGACCGGATCGGCCAGCTCACCATGCGCAACCTCGACATCGCCGACTCGCGTGACAAGCTCGAGGCGTACGCCGCGCAGCCACTCGACCAGGGGCAGGTGCTCGTCGAGCACGGCACGTTGTACGGCGAGCTCGAGCCCGGCGGCGTACGCCCGGATCGCGAAGAACCCGGCCGCCGAGGGCGACGCCAGCGACGTGGCCCTGGACAATGCCGCGATGGAGTTCGGCACCGACTGATGATCACCCCATTCGAATGCTCACTCCGTTCCGCTTCGAACGGGGACCCCGAATGACGACCAACGAAGGCAAGCTCTGGGGCGGCCGCTTCGCCGGCGGTCCGTCACCCGAGCTGGAGGCGCTGTCCCGGTCCACCCACTTCGACTGGCGGCTCACGCCCTACGACCTGGCCGGCTCGCGGGCCCACGCCCGGGTGCTGCACGCAGCCGGGCTGCTCAGCGAGGGCGACCTGGCCGAGCTGCTGCGCGGGCTCGACGCGCTCGACGAGCGGTATGCCGACGGTTCGCTGCTCCCGGACCCGTCCGACGAGGACGTGCACGGTGCCCTCGAGCGGCTGCTGCTCGAGGCGGTCGGCCCCGAGGTGGGCGGCCGGCTGCGAGCCGGACGCAGCCGCAACGACCAGGTGGCCACGCTGTTCAAGGCGTTCCTGCGCGACCACGCGCGGGTCGTGGCGGACCAGGTGCTCGACCTGGTCGACGCGCTCACCGGTCAGGCTCGTGACCACCTCGACGTGATCATGCCCGGGCGCACCCACCTCCAGCACGCCCAGCCGGTGCTGCTGGCCCACCACCTGCTCGCCCACGCGTGGCCGCTGGTCCGGGACGTCGAGCGGCTGCGCGACTGGGACGCCCGCGTCGCCGGGGACTCGCCGTACGGCTCGGGGGCGCTGGCCGGCTCCAGCCTCGGCCTCGACCCGGAGGCGGTGGCCGCGGAGCTGGGCTTCAGCGGGTCCAGTGCCAACTCGATCGACGGCACCGCCGCCCGCGACTTCGTGGCGGAGTTCGCGTTCGTGACCGCGATGATCGGCGTCGACGTGAGCCGGCTGGCCGAGGAGGTCATCCTCTGGTCCACGCGCGAGTTCGGCTTCGTGAGGCTGCACGACTCCTGGTCGACCGGGTCGAGCATCATGCCGCAGAAGAAGAACCCCGACATCGCGGAGCTGGCTCGCGGCAAGGCGGGCCGGCTGGTGGGCAACCTGAGCGGGCTGATGACGACGCTGAAGGCGCTCCCGCTCGCGTACAACCGCGACCTCCAGGAGGACAAGGAACCGGTCTTCGACTCCGTCGACACGCTCGAAGTGCTGCTGCCCGCCTTCACCGGCATGGTCGCGACGCTCACCTTCAACGGAGCCCGGATGGCCGAGCTGGCGCCGCAGGGGTTCTCCCTCGCGACCGACATCGCCGAGTGGCTGGTGAGGGAAGGCGTTGCGTTCCGGGTCGCGCACGAGGTCGCCGGGGCCTGCGTCCGGCGCTGCGAGGAGCTGGGCATCGAGCTCGACGAGCTCACCGACGAGCAGTTCGCCGAGATCTCCCCGCACCTCACGCCGGCCGTACGCGACGTACTGACCGCCGAAGGCTCGGTCGCGTCCCGGGACGGACGCGGCGGCACCGCACCCGAGCGGGTCCGCGAGCAGCTGGCCGAGCTCGCGGACGTCGTCGCGCAGCATCGTGGCCGCCTCGACTGACGGCCTCCGCGCGCTCCTGGCCGGCCCGGTCCTGGAGGTCGCGCCGAGGTTGCTGGGAGCCACGCTCCGACACGGCGAGATCGGCGGTCCGGATCACCGAGGTCGAGGCGTACGACGGCCCGAACGACCCCGGCTCGCACGCGTTCAACGGAATGACGCCGCGCAACGCGGTGATGTTCGGGCCGCCCGGTCACCTGTACGTCTACTTCACGTACGGCATGCACTACTGCTGCAACGTCGTCTGCGGCCCCGAGGGCACCCCGAGTGCCGTGCTGCTTCGTGGGGGAGAGGTCGTCGACGGCGTGGAGCTGGCCCGGTCCCGGCGTTCCGGGGCCCGCGACCGGGACCTGGCGCGTGGGCCGGCCCGGCTCTGCCAGGCGCTGGCGATCGGGCGGGACGAGAACGGGGCGGACCTGACCTCCGGAGGGCTGACGTTGCAGCCGTCCTCGAGCGCCGCGACCGACGTCTCCACCGGTCCCCGGGTCGGGCTCCGGGGTGCGCCGGAGCGCCCCTGGAGGTACTGGCTCACCGGGGACCCCACGGTGTCGGCGTACCGCCCTGCCAAGCGGGTGTGAGCGGCGCCCCGTCCCGATTTGAGCGGGCTGGTGGACCCCTGCTAACGTTGGCAACGTCGCAGCGTGCGATCCCCACAACTGGACCGAAAGGTCAACTTTCGTGGGTTGTCGCGCGCCCGGCCCGGTCAGGCGTCGCCCCCAAGTTGACGGGGTACGGCAGACCCGGTAAGTTTTTGCAGGTTGCCCCGCCGCCGACCCCGACAGGGTTGGCTCGGTGTGCGTCTGATTTTTGAGAACTCAACAGTGTGTCATAGTCGACGAATTAGTTTGTTATGCCCTGTCCCTCTTGCGGCCTGTTTTTTGGGTTGTGGGGGATGGTTTCTTTGGTAATGACGATGATTCTGACATTTTTGTCGGTGTTGTTTTTTGCCTGGATTTTGGCTTTGTAGGATTTCTGCATTCGGCCTTTGGTTGGGTGTGGGTTTGTTTTTCTACGGAGAGTTTGATCCTGGCTCAGGACGAACGCTGGCGGCGTGCTTAACACATGCAAGTCGAGCGGAAAGGCCCTTTCGGGGGTACTCGAGCGGCGAACGGGTGAGTAACACGTGAGTAATCTGCCCTTCACTTGGGGATAACCTCCGGAAACGGTGGCTAATACCCGATACGACTGCTCCTCGCATGAGGTGGTGGTGGAAAGTTTTTCGGTGGGGGATGTGCTCGCGGCCTATCAGCTTGTTGGTGGGGTAATGGCCTACCAAGGCTTCGACGGGTAGCCGGCCTGAGAGGGTGACCGGCCACACTGGGACTGAGACACGGCCCAGACTCCTACGGGAGGCAGCAGTGGGGAATATTGGACAATGGGCGGAAGCCTGATCCAGCAACGCCGCGTGAGGGATGACGGCCTTCGGGTTGTAAACCTCTTTCACCTGTGACGAAGCGTGAGTGACGGTAGCAGGAGAAGAAGCACCGGCCAACTACGTGCCAGCAGCCGCGGTAATACGTAGGGTGCGAGCGTTGTCCGGAATTATTGGGCGTAAAGGGCTCGTAGGCGGTTTGTCGCGTCGGGAGTGAAAACACCGGGCTTAACTCGGTGCTTGCTTTCGATACGGGCAGACTAGAGGTATGCAGGGGAGAACGGAATTCCTGGTGTAGCGGTGAAATGCGCAGATATCAGGAGGAACACCGGTGGCGAAGGCGGTTCTCTGGGCATTACCTGACGCTGAGGAGCGAAAGTGTGGGGAGCGAACAGGATTAGATACCCTGGTAGTCCACACCGTAAACGTTGGGCGCTAGGTGTGGGGCCTATTCCATGGGTTCCGTGCCGCAGCTAACGCATTAAGCGCCCCGCCTGGGGAGTACGGCCGCAAGGCTAAAACTCAAAGGAATTGACGGGGGCCCGCACAAGCGGCGGAGCATGCGGATTAATTCGATGCAACGCGAAGAACCTTACCTGGGTTTGACATATGCCGGAAACACCTAGAGATGGGTGCCCTTTTAGTCGGTATACAGGTGGTGCATGGCTGTCGTCAGCTCGTGTCGTGAGATGTTGGGTTAAGTCCCGCAACGAGCGCAACCCTCGTCCTATGTTGCCAGCACGTCCTTCGGGATGGTGGGGACTCATAGGAGACTGCCGGGGTCAACTCGGAGGAAGGTGGGGATGACGTCAAGTCATCATGCCCCTTATGTCCAGGGCTTCACGCATGCTACAATGGCCGGTACAAAGGGCTGCGATGCCGCAAGGCGGAGCGAATCCCAAAAAGCCGGTCTCAGTTCGGATTGGGGTCTGCAACTCGACCCCATGAAGTCGGAGTCGCTAGTAATCGCAGATCAGCAACGCTGCGGTGAATACGTTCCCGGGCCTTGTACACACCGCCCGTCACGTCACGAAAGTCGGCAACACCCGAAGCCGGTGGCCTAACCCGTAAGGGAGGGAGCCGTCGAAGGTGGGGCTGGCGATTGGGACGAAGTCGTAACAAGGTAGCCGTACCGGAAGGTGCGGCTGGATCACCTCCTTTCTAAGGAGCACACACCCCGCGCCACCGCCATTCGTGTGGTGGGCACTGGTGGTGTTCACTAGTGGAATCGTCGATGAACGCCCGCTTCCCGCGGGCCATGACCTCTCAGTACTGCCCGTCTGGGTCCCTCGTCGAGGGGTCCGGGTGTGGTGTGGAACCTGGGGTGGTGGAGCGTGGGGGCTGGCCTGGCACACTGTTGGGCCCTGAGAAATCAGGCCAGGACCCGTGTCGGGGCTGCGGAGTCTTGGTTCTTGTGCCTCCTTTGCCCTGCATGGCCCGTTGGGGTGGTGTGGGGGGTTGGTGGGCTTGGTTTTTGTGTTGTGAATAGTGGACGCGAGCATCTTGCGGCAGACCGAGCACGTTGGTCTGTCGCATTTGTGACGACCCCGGACTGGGGTCGTCTAGTTAGTCTTTGTAGTTTTTGTTGAGTGTTTGTGAGACAAGCTATGAAGGGCACATGGTGGATGCCTTGGCATCAAGAGCCGATGAAGGACGTAGGAGCCTGCGATAAGCCCTGGGGAGTTGGCAACCGAGCTGTGATCCGGGGGTGTCCGAATGGGGAAACCCAGCTGGAGTCATGTCCAGTTACCCGCGCCTGAATATATAGGGTGTGTGGAGGGAACGTGGGGAAGTGAAACATCTCAGTACCCACAGGAAGAGAAAACAAGAGTGATTCCGAGAGTAGTGGCGAGCGAAATCGGAGGAGGCCAAACCATGCCTGTGTGATACCCGGCAGGGGTTGCAGGTGTGGGGTTGTGGGAGCGCATGGAGGGGTCTGCCGGTTCCTCACGCAGTAAGAAACTCATGGTGAAGTTGAAGTCCATTGGAAAGTGGCGCCGTAGAGGGTGATAGCCCCGTAAGTGTAAGTCGTGAGCTGTGTTGTGTTTTCCCAAGTAACACGGAACCCCTGAAATTCCGTGTGAATCTGGCGGGACCACCCGTTAAGCCTAAATACTCCTTGATGACCGATAGCGGACAAGTACCGTGAGGGAAAGGTGAAAAGTACCCCTGGCGGGGAGTGAAATAGTACCTGAAACCGTGTGCCTACAATCCGTCGGAGCGAGAGACTTGTTCTCTTGTGACGGCGTGCCTTTTGAAGAATGAGCCTGCGAGTTTGCGTTGTGTTGCGAGGTTAACCCGTGTGGGGTAGCCGTAGCGAAAGCGAGTCCTAACAGGGCGGTTGAGTAGCACGATCAAGACCCGAAGCGGAGTGATCTATCCATGGGCAGGTTGAAGCGCGGGTAAGACCGCGTGGAGGACCGAACCCACTTAGGTTGAAAACTGAGGGGATGACCTGTGGATAGGGGTGAAAGGCCAATCAAACTCCGTGATAGCTGGTTCTCCCCGAAATGCATTTAGGTGCAGCGTTGCGTGTTTCTTGCCGGAGGTAGAGCACTGGATAGCCGATGGGCCCGACCAGGTTACTGACGTTAGCCAAACTCCGAATGCCGGTAAGTGAGAGCGCAGCAGTGAGACTGCGGGGGATAAGCTCCGTAGTCGAGAGGGAAACAGCCCAGACCATCAGCTAAGGCCCCCAAGCGGTGACTAAGTGGAAAAGGATGTGGAGTCGCAGTGACAACCAGGAGGTTGGCTTGGAAGCAGCCACCCTTGAAAGAGTGCGTAATAGCTCACTGGTCAAGTGATTCCGCGCCGACAATGTAGCGGGGCTCAAGTCATCCGCCGAAGCTATGGCATTCACGCGTTAACCCAGCCGCCGGCTTGTCCGGTTGGTTCAGGTGTGTGGATGGGTAGGGGAGCGTCGTGTCGCGAGTGAAGCTGCGGGGTGACCCAGTGGTGGACGCGACACGAGTGAGAATGCAGGCATGAGTAGCGAATGAGGAGTGAGAAACTCCTCCGCCGAATGATCAAGGGTTCCAGGGTCAAGCTAATCTGCCCTGGGTAAGTCGGGACCTAAGGCGAGGCCGACAGGCGTAGTCGATGGACAACGGGTTGATATTCCCGTACCGGCAAAGTAGCGCCCATGACGAACCCGGTGATGCTAACCACCCGAAACGTATTCGACCGGACCCTTCGGGGCGAGGCGGGTGCGCGGAGCGTGGGACCCGAGCTGGTAGTAGTCAAGCGATGGGGTGACGCAGGAAGGTAGCCCAACCACGGCGATGGTTGTCCGTGGCCAAGCAGGTAGGGAGCACCATAGGCAAATCCGTGGTGCACATGTCCCGAGATGTGATGGGGAGCCCGTATGGGCGAAGTGGGTGATCCTATGCTGTCGAGAAAAACCTCTAGCGAGCTACGCGCCGCCCGTACCCCAAACCGACTCAGGTGATCAGGTAGAGAATACCAAGGCGATCGAGCAAACCATGGTTAAGGAACTCGGCAAAATGCCCCCGTAACTTCGGGAGAAGGGGGGCCCGGAGCGTGTACCCACTAGCTGGGGAAGCGTGAAGGGCCGCAGAGACCAGGCCCAAGCGACTGTTTACTAAAAACACAGGTCCGTGCGAAGTTGTAAGACGATGTATACGGACTGACTCCTGCCCGGTGCTGGAAGGTTAAGAGGACCTGTTAGACGCAAGTCGAAGCGGAGAATTTAAGCCCCAGTAAACGGCGGTGGTAACTATAACCATCCTAAGGTAGCGAAATTCCTTGTCGGGTAAGTTCCGACCTGCACGAATGGAGTAACGACTTGGGCGCTGTCTCAACCATGGACTCGGCGAAATTGCACTACGAGTAAAGATGCTCGTTACGCGCGGCAGGACGGAAAGACCCCGGGACCTTTACTACAGTTTGGTATTGGTGTTTGGTTCGGCTTGTGTAGGATAGGTGGGAGACTGTGAAGCGGCCACGCCAGTGGTTGTGGAGTCAACGTTGAAATACCACTCTGGTCGTACTAGATGTCTAACCTAGGTCCGTAATCCGGATCAGGGACAGTGCCTGATGGGTAGTTTAACTGGGGCGGTTGCCTCCTAAAATGTAACGGAGGCGCTCAAAGGTTCCCTCAGCCTGGTTGGCAATCAGGTGGCGAGTGTAAGTGCACAAGGGAGCTTGACTGTGAGACAGACATGTCGAGCAGGGACGAAAGTCGGAACTAGTGATCCGGCCACGGCATGTGGAAGCGTGGTCGCTCAACGGATAAAAGGTACCCCGGGGATAACAGGCTGATCTTCCCCAAGAGTCCATATCGACGGGATGGTTTGGCACCTCGATGTCGGCTCGTCGCATCCTGGGGCTGGAGTAGGTCCCAAGGGTTGGGCTGTTCGCCCATTAAAGCGGCACGCGAGCTGGGTTTAGAACGTCGTGAGACAGTTCGGTCCCTATCCGCCGCGCGCGCAGGAAACTTGAGAAAGGCTGTCCCTAGTACGAGAGGACCGGGATGGACGAACCTCTGGTGTGCCAGTTGTCCCGCCAGGGGCACGGCTGGTTGGCTACGTTCGGAAGTGATAACCGCTGAATGCATCTAAGCGGGAAGCACGTTTCAAGATGAGGTTTCCCACCGAGACAATCGGGTAAGGCCCCCAGCAGAACACTGGGTTGATAGGCCGGAGGTGTACAGCAGCAATGCCCAGCCGACCGGTACTAATAGGCCGAGGGCTTGTCTTACAACCACTCAACAAAGCCTACAAAGACACCGCGCATGTTCGCGTCCACGAACACAACACACCAGACCTGAAAACACCCCACCACCACAACCGGTTGGGCGCGTGTTTTCACCTAGAGTTACGGCGGCCATAGCGAAAGGGAAACACCCGGTCCCATCCCGAACCCGGAAGTTAAGCCTTTCAGCGCCGATGGTACTGCAACCGAGAGGCTGTGGGAGAGTAGGACGCCGCCGGACATTCTTTTGATCAGGGGCCACCCATTGCGGGTGGCCCCTGATTGCATTTCCGGGTCTGTGCGGGCCACTTTCCGTCCCCAGGTGACGATTTCGGGGGCGTTGTCCACAGGCTCTCTCCGGAACTGTGCCCGTCGTCGGTGCCGGCCGGGAGTGTGGTGCCCGGAGGTGATGTGCACATGTCAGCACAGACAGGAGGCCGCGATCGACGCGGTCAACGAGGTCCGCCTGGTCGGGCGGGTCTCTCAGCAGCCGGAGGAGCGCGTGCTCCCGAGCGGTGACTCGGTGTGGACGTTCCGGCTGGTCGTGCCACGGCCACCCGGCGCGAGCCGGTCGCGACAGCAGGTCGATGCGCTCGAGTGCGCCGTCTGGTCCGGCCGGGCGCGCCGCTCGGTGGCCACGTGGAGCGCGGACGACCTGGTCGAGGTGACGGGGGCCGTCCGGCGCCGATTCTTCAGGACGTCCGGCGGCGCGGCGTCTCGCGTCGAGGTGGAGGTGGTCGGGGCGAAGGTCATTCGTCGCGCAGCGAGCGCATGAGCACGCCGAGGCTGGGCTTGGGCTGGAAGGAGGTGGCCTTCTCCGGCAGCAGGTGCTCGCCGGTGACCGCGCGCCGGACCAGATCGTAGTCGGGAGCCGGCATCAGCACCGCGACCGCGTTGCTCGCGGGAAGGTCGCCCAGGGTGTCCTCGACCGAGTGGTGGTAGGCGATCCGTCGCGGGGGCCGCGGGAGCTTGGGCACGAGCTGCTCGTGGAGCACCTCGACGGAGGCGCGTCCTTCCCCGAGGTAGAGGCGAAGTGCGGCCCACTGCTGGCCGTCGGTGACCACGAGCGTGTCGGCTGCGAGCGCGGCCACGGCCCGGGCTTCGGTGGCCGGGCGGAAGTCGCCGAGCCCGGCGGCGGCCGTGCGCACGTCCTCGAAGCTCGTCCCGCGGAGCACCCGGTGGATGGCGCCGAGGAACAACGGGGTGTCGTCCTGGTCGACGAGCATCGCGAGTCCGCGGTCGGTCGCGCCACCGGGGTGGTCCTCCTGCATGCGGAGGTACGCCGCGTAGCGGTGGTGGCCGTCGGCGATCAGGGCGCGGCAGCCGGCCAGGGCGTCGGCGAGGCCGGAGAGCTGTTCGTGGGAGCGGATCGCCCAGATCCGGTTCCGCTGCTCAGCGCGGTCGGTGAACTCGTGGTCCGGCTTGGTGTCGAGCAGGCCGTGGACGAGGGTGCGGGCCGCCTGGGGTCCGCGGTGCACCAACAGGATCGGGGCGGGGTTGACCTGCATCTGGAGCATCCGGTCGGCGAGGTCGGCCACCTGGTCGGGATGGATGCCCTCGTGCGGGAGCACCACCCGCTGCTCGGGCGACGCCGCGCGACGGGACAGGTCCAGGGCACCGACAAGCCCGCGGACGGTCATCCCGGCCGCGGTGTACTCGTGCAGGTAGACCGCGGGCTGGTCGTCGCGGTGCACGTACCCTCGCGCCTGCCACCGGGTCAGACGGTCCGCGACCTCCCGAAAGGGACGGGCAAAGGCCCTGGCCGACGAGGGATCACCCACCCGGCTGGGCGCGAGCATCATGCCCCGGAAGGGATCGAGCCGGAACGGCCCTGCCACGTACGGCGGGGCGACCGGGGCGCGTGCGTCCATCGGAGCATCGTAGGGTGCCGCGGCAGGAAGACATGAAGGAGGCGTGGGTGCTCGGATCGTGTCCGCAACCCCTGGTCGACGCGTACGACCTGGCGATGTTCGACCTGGACGGCGTCGTCTACATCGGCGAGGACGCCGTGCCCGGCGCGCCCGCCCACCTCGCGCGGGCCCGTGAGCTGGGGGTGCACCTCGCCTTCATCACCAACAACGCGTCCCGGCCGCCAGAAGCGGTGGTGGAGAAGCTGGCCGGCGTCGGCGTGCAGGCGTCCGTGTCCGACGTCGTGACCTCGGCGCAGGCGGCGGCGCGGGTGCTCTCCGACCGTTTCGGGGACGGCGCGTTCGTGGCGGTCCTGGGTGCGACCGGGCTGGAGGAGGCGCTGCGTGCACAGCGGCTCGAGCCGGTGACCGTGACCGACGACCGCGCGGTGGCGCTGGTGACCGGGTACGGCCCGGACGTGGTCTGGCGCGACGTGATGCGGGCGGCGGCCCTGGTCCGCGGCGGCCTGCCGTGGGTCGCCAGCAACGCCGACCTGTCCCTGCCGACGCCGTTCGGCGAGGCGCCCGGGCACGGGGTGATGGTGGACCTGCTCGAACGGTTCGGCGGCGTGAAGGCGGTCGTGGCCGGCAAGCCGCAGCGCCCGCTGCTCGACGAGACGGTTCGCCGCGTCGGCGGGGAGCATCCGCTGATGATCGGCGACCGACTGGACACCGACATCGAGGGCGCGCACGAGGCCGAGGTGGACTCCCTGCTGGTGCTGACCGGGGTGACCGGGTTGGCCGACCTGGCGCAGGCCGGGCCTCGACTGCGGCCGACGTACCTTTCCGCCGACCTGGCCGGGCTCTTCGAGCCGCACGCGGCGCCCGAGCAGGACGGCCACGTCTGGGCATCGGGTGGCTGGCGAGCCCAGGTGGCCGACGGACGGCTCGAGGTGTCCGGCGAGGGAGAACCCGACGACTGGTGGCGCGCCGCGGCGAGTGCGGCCTGGGAGCACCTGGACCGCACCGGAGACGCAGCAGACCTGGCCGGACTGGCCGCGCCGGGCGCCGGGCGAGAGCAGCAGGAAGGTAGCCTCAAAGCATGAGCGAGTACGCGCCAGAGCCGGACGCCGAGGAGGTCGCCGAGGCGGCCCAGGAGTTCAGCGAGCCGGTCCGGACCGGCGTCGAGGAGGTCGACGAGGTCCTGGACTCTGTCGACGATCTCGAGGGCAGGCCGGTCGACGAGCACGTCGCCGTGTTCGAGAACGCCCACGACCGGCTGCGCAGCGCTCTCGACGCCCGCCCCGACTCCTGACGGTCGGTACGCCGTGCCGCCTCGCCGTCTCCGCCTGGACGCCGAGCTCGTCCGTCGAGGACTGGCCCGGTCGCGGGAGCACGCCAGCGAGCTGATCGGGGAGAAGCGGGTGAAGGTGTCCGGCGTGGTGGCGACCAAGCCGGCGACCGGGGTCAGCACCGACGTGGCCATCGTGGTGGCCGAGGACCCCGACCGGCCCGACTTCGTCTCCCGGGGCGGCCACAAGCTGGAGGGCGCGCTGGCGGCGTTCGAGCCAGCAGGCCTGGTCGTCTCCGGTCGCCGGTGCCTCGACGCGGGCGCGTCGACGGGCGGCTTCACCGACGTACTCCTGCGGCACGGGGCTGCGCAGGTGGTGGCGGTGGACGTGGGCTACGGCCAGCTGGCCTGGCGGATCCGGCAGGACGAGCGGGTGGTGGTGCACGACCGCACGAACGTCCGCGACCTGACGCTCGACCTGATCGGCGGCCCGGTCGACCTCGTGGTCGGTGACCTGTCGTTCATCTCGCTGTCGCTGGTGCTGGACGCGCTGCTGTCGGTGACCGCGCCCGACGGCGACCTGGCGCTGATGGTCAAGCCGCAGTTCGAGGTCGGCAAGGACCGGGTCGGCAAGGGCGGCGTGGTCCGGGATCCCGCGCTCCGGGCCGAGGTCGTCACGGGTGTTGCCGAGGCCGCGGCGGTCCGCGGCTGGGGGGCCCGGATGGTGACCACCAGCCCGCTGCCCGGGCCGTCCGGCAACGTCGAGTTCTTCCTGTGGCTTCGACACGGACCGGCGACGATCGGCGCAGCCGAGATCGACGCCGTCGTGCGAGCCGGAACCGGCGCGGGGGTTCCGGGTGAGAAGGTTGACCCGTGACCGAGACCAGCGACGTGCGACGCGTGCTGATGCTCGCCCACACCGGGCGAGCGGAGGCGCGTGAGGTCGCGCGCGCGTTCTGCAAGGCGCTGACCGGTCACGGGATCGTGGTCCGCCTGCTCGCCGACGAGGCCACCGATCTCGACCTCGAGGCGCTTCAGTTCGACCCGCCGATCGAGTTCGTCGAGGACGAGTCGGACGCGGGCCAGGGCTGCGAGCTGGCCCTGGTGATCGGCGGCGACGGCACCATCCTGCGTGCCGCCGAGATCACCCACGTCAGCGGCACACCCGTGCTCGGCGTCAACCTGGGCCATGTCGGGTTCCTCGCGGAGGCGGAGTACGACGACGTGGAGTCGACGATCGACGCGATCGTCAACAAGCGCTACACCGCCGAGGACCGCACCACCATCGAGGTCTCCGTGCAACGCGACGGCGAGCTGGTGTGGAGCTCGTTCGCGCTCAACGAGGCCAGCGTCGAGAAGGCCGCCCGCCAGCGGATGCTCGAGGTGGTCGTCGAGATCGATGGCCGGCCGCTGTCCAGATGGGGCTGCGACGGAGTCGTCTGCGCGACCCCGACCGGCTCCACGGCGTACAACTTCTCGGCCGGCGGCCCGATCGTCTGGCCCGGCGTCGAGGCGCTGATGGTGGTCCCGATCAGCGCGCACGCCCTGTTCGCGAGGCCGATGGTGGTCGCGCCCACGTCGGTGATCGCGGTCGAGGTGCTCGCGCAGACCGAGGGCGCGGGCGTGCTCTGGTGCGACGGGCGGCGCACCGTCGACCTGCCGCCGGGTGCCCGGATCGAGGTACGCCGCGGCATGACGGCGGTGCGGCTGGTCCGGCTGCACGAGGCCCCCTTCACCGACCGCCTGGTGGCCAAGTTCGGTCTGCCGGTCGAGGGCTGGCGCGGCTCCAGCGAGCGCCGCCGTCGGCGTGAGAACGGACGCCCGGATGCTTGAGGAGATCCGGATCGGCTCCTTGGGGGTGATCGACTCCTCGACCCTCGAGCTGGGCCCTGGCCTGACGGTGATCACCGGTGAGACCGGTGCCGGCAAGACCATGATCGTCACCGCGCTCGGCCTGCTGCTCGGCGGCCGCGCCGACACCGGAGCCGTCCGCAAGGGTGCCCGGACCGCGCGTGTCGAGGGTGTGGTCAGCACCGCCCAGCTCACCGACTTCGCCACCGCCGTCGAGGACGCCGGGGGAGTGGTCGAGGACGACCGCGTGGTCCTGGCCCGCAACGTCTCCGCAGAGGGTCGCTCCCGGGCCTTCGTGGGCGGGGCGTCGGTCCCGGTGTCCGTGCTCGCCGAGGTCGCCGAGTCACTGGTCGCGGTGCACGGGCAGTCCGACCAGCACCGCCTGCTCCAGGCCCGTGCCCAGCGCGAGGCGCTGGACCGCTTCGGCGGCGCCGACCTGGCCGCTCTGCTGGCCGACTACAAGGCACTGCACGACCAGCTCCTGACCACCGAGCGGGAACTGGCCGAGGTGGTGGCCACGGCCCGCGACCGCGCCCGCGAGGCCGACCTGCTCCGGTTCGGGTTGGGCGAGGTCGAGGCCGTCGACCCCGAGCCGGGTGAGGACACCGCCCTCGCCGCCGAGGAGGCCCGCCTGGGCTACGCCGACGAGCTCCGCAACGCCGCCGAGCAGGCCCGCGAGGCGCTCTCCAGCGAGCAGGACCAGCCGGACGCCCTGGCCACCACATCGGCGGCCCGCGGCTTCCTGGACGGCGTGCGCGACCACGACACCGAGGCGAGCGAGCTGGCCGACAGGCTGGCCGACATCTCCTACCTGCTCTCCGACGTCGCGGCCGACGTGGCGTCGTACGCCTCCCGGCTCGAGACCGACCCGGCGCGGCTGGCGGTGGTGTCCGAGCGCCGGGCCGCGCTGACCGCGCTGACCCGGAAGTACGGCGAGACCATCGACGAGGTGCTGGCCTGGGCCGAGCAGTCGGCGGCCCGCCTCACCGAGCTGGACCACACCGACGAGCGGATCGAGGAGCTGCGGGCCCAGCGGGTCGACCTGCGCGAGCACCTCGCCGCCGCCGCCTCGGCCCTCTCCGCAGCCCGCACCGCCGCCGCGGGCCGCCTCGCCAGTGAGGTCACCGCCGAGCTCTCCCTGCTGGCCATGCCCGACGCCCGGATCGAGGTGACGGTCCACCAGGGCGAGGTCGCCGACAACGCGGACGGCGCACGCGAGCCACTGGTGGTGGACGGCCGCCGACTGCGGTTCACCGCCACCGGGGTCGACGACGTCGAGCTCCTGCTCGCCGCCAACAGCGGCTCCGACCCCCGGCCGCTGTACAAAGGCGCCTCCGGGGGCGAGCTCTCCCGGGTGATGCTGGCGCTCGAGGTGTCCCTGGCCGGCACCAGCCCGGTCCCGACGTTCGTCTTCGACGAGGTCGATGCCGGTGTCGGGGGCCGCGCCGCGGTCGAGATCGGGCGCCGCCTCGCCCAGCTCGCCCAGAGCGCCCAGGTGCTCGTGGTGACGCACCTGCCGCAGGTCGCCGCGTACGCCGACCGCCACGTCGTCGTGGAGAAGTCCAGCGACGGCTCGGTCACGACGTCCGGGCTGAGCGTGCTCGGTCCTGACGAGCGCGAGAAGGAGCTGTCCCGAATGTTCGCCGGCATGGACGAGTCCGACACGGCGCTCGCGCACGCCCGCGAACTGCTGGACGCCGCCCAGCCGGCCCGCGCGCTCGGCTGACCGTCGGCGGGGGCGACGCGCCCGGCCCCGGAGGTTGCCGATTCGGGCGGTGACCGGCTGACAGGATTGAGCGGTCATGAAGTCACCTGTCCGCACCAAGAACCGCGTCGTCCTCCCGGGGGTCAGCGGCACCGCGCGCGTCGAACGGCGTACCCGCATCCTCCTGCCCCGGCTCCGACCCGGCGACATCGCCGTCCTCGACCACCTCGACATGGACCGGGCCACCGCCCAGGCCCTGGTGGACGCCGGGGTGGCAGCCGTCGTGAACGCCTCGCCGATGATCTCCGGTCGCTATCCCAACCTCGGTCCCGAGGTCCTGACCGGCGCCGGCATCCCGGTGCTCGACCGGGTCGAGGGCACCGACACGATCGAGGACGGCGCCGCGGTCCGGGTCCACGACGAGGTCGTCTACGCCGGCGAGACCCCGATCGCGATGGGCCGCGAGGTCGACGGTGCCGTCATCGAGCAGGAGATGGCCGACGCCCGGCTCGGTCTGGCGACCCAGCTCGAGACGTTCACGCACAACAGCACCGAGTTCCTGCGCCGCGAGCAGGGCCTCCTGCTGCACGGCCTCGGACTGCCGACGCCGGCCACCCGGATCGAGGGCCGCCCCGTGGTGGTGGTCGTCCCCGGCCACGAGCACCGCGCCGAGCTGGCCTCGATCAAGGCGTTCATCCGCGAGCAGAACCCAGTCCTGATCGGCGTCGACCGCGGTGCCGACGCGCTGCTGGACGCCGGCTTCCGGCCGGACATCGTGGTCCTGGCGGACGCCGTCGAGGACTCCGACCGGCCCTCGGCCAAGGCGCTGAGAGGCGCCCGCGACGTGCTGGTCCGGGTCGAACGCGGCGGACGCGCCCACACCGACCAGCTCGAGCGGATGGGCGTACGCCCGGTCCACGTGGAGACGGCCGCCACGACCGAGGACGCCGCGCTCCTCCTCGCCGACGCCGGGCACGCGTCGGTGATCGTCGGCGTCGGGCTGCACGCCACCCTCGACGAGTTCCTGGACCGCCAACGCTCCGGTCTGGCCAGCACCTACTTGACCCGGCTCAAGGTCGGGCACCTCCTCGTGGACGCGCGCGCCCTGCCGACCGTGTACGCCGGCCGGGTCCGGCCCCGGCACCTCCTGCTGGTGCTGCTGGCCGGGCTGGTCGCGCTCGCCGCGGCCATCGCCGTCACCCCCGTGGGCCAGGAGTGGGCCGAACCGCTCACCCGGGTCCTCACCGACCTGACCGACGACCTGCAAGGACTGTTCAGTTGATCTCGTTCCGCAACCACGTCGTGACGCTCGTCGCCGTGTTCCTCGCCCTCACCGTCGGCGTGGTGCTCGGCGGTGGCCCGCTCTCGGAGGTCGGGCGCACCACGGTGGCCTCGTCCACCACGCCGGCCCAGGAGAAGACCGCCGACGTCGCGACGTTCGGAGACACGTTCGCCGAGGCCAGTGCCGCCCGGCTCTACGCCGGGGGGTTGGAGGGCCATCCAGTGACCCTGCTGACCCTGCCCGGTTCCGACGAGAAAATGGTCACCGGGATCGCCGCCCAGGTCGAGAAGGCCGGCGGCAGCGTCGCGGCGACGTACGCCGCCGAGCAGGCGCTGGTTGACCCCGAGGACAAGTCGCTCGTCGACACCCTGGGCAGCCAGCTGATGACCCAGCTCGGGTCCGGCGTCGCCGACCAGGGTGCGCCGACGTACGTCCGGATGGGCCAGCTGCTCGGTGCCGCGATCGCCGCGACCGCGCTCGAGGGCGCGCCCGCCGGAGAAGGGGCATCCGCCATCCGCCAGGCCCTGGCCGGCGCGGAGCTCGCAGCCGGCCCCAAGGGAGCGGGCGACCCGAAGCGGTCCCCGCTCGTGCTCGTGGTCCTGGGCGACGACGTCGACGACGACGTGCTGTCCGGCCTGCTGTCCGGCCTCGCCGGCCGCGCGGCCGGCGTGGTGGCGGTCGGCGACACCGACGCTGCCGAGTCCGGCGACCTGGCCGCGCTGCGGACCTCGGCCCTGGCGTCCGAGGTCGCGACCGTCGACGGCGCCGAGCACGGGCTCGGCCAGGTCTCCACGGTGCTGGCGCTGATCCGCTCGTTGACTACGAATGGCGGCGCGTTCGGTGCGTCGGGTTCGGACGGGGCGGTACCCCTCGGGTAGGATGGAACCCCGTGAAGCAAGCGACGCCAACCAAGCATGTATTCGTCACCGGAGGCGTCGCCTCCTCGCTCGGCAAGGGCCTCACGGCCTCCAGTCTCGGGAACCTCCTGAAGTCGCGCGGACTGCGCGTGACCATGCAGAAGCTGGATCCCTACCTCAACGTCGACCCCGGGACGATGAACCCGTTCCAGCACGGCGAGGTCTTCGTGACCAACGACGGGGCCGAGACCGATCTCGACATCGGGCACTACGAGCGGTTCCTCGACACCGATCTCGGCCAGATCGCCAACGTGACCACCGGCCAGGTGTACTCCACGGTGATCGCCAAGGAGCGTCGTGGCGACTACCTCGGTGACACCGTCCAGGTGATCCCGCACATCACCAACGAGATCAAGGACCGGATCCAGGCCATGGGCTCGGACCAGGTCGACGTGGTGATCACCGAGATCGGCGGCACCGTCGGCGACATCGAGTCGCTGCCGTTCCTCGAGGCCGCCCGCCAGGTCCGCCACGACATCGGTCGCGACAACTGCTTCTTCCTGCACGTGTCCCTGGTGCCCTACATCGGTCCGTCCGGCGAGCTGAAGACCAAGCCCACCCAGCACTCGGTCGCGGCCCTCCGTTCGATCGGTATCCAGCCGGACGCCGTCGTCTGCCGCGCCGACCGCGAGCTGCCCGACAGCATCAAGCGGAAGATCTCGCTGATGTGCGACGTCGACGAGGAGGCCGTGGTGACCGCGGCCGACGCGCCGTCGATCTACGACATCCCCAAGGTGCTGCACCGCGAGGGCCTCGACGCGTACGTCGTACGCCGGCTCGACCTGCCGTTCCGCGACGTCGACTGGACCACCTGGGACGACCTGCTCCGGCGTGTCCACCACCCCAAGGAGGAGGTCACGATCGCGCTGGTCGGCAAGTACATCGACCTCCCCGACGCCTACCTCTCGGTGGGCGAGGCGCTCCGCGCCGGCGGGTTCGCGCACGAGGCCAAGGTGCACATCCGCTGGATCGCCTCCGACGAGTGCGAGAGCCCGGCCGGCGCTGCCCGCCACCTCAACGACGTCGACGCGATCTGCGTCCCCGGCGGCTTCGGCATCCGCGGCATCGAGGGCAAGCTCGGCGCGCTCACCTTCGCCCGCACCAACGGCATCCCCACCCTCGGCCTGTGCCTGGGTCTGCAGTGCATGG
This sequence comes from uncultured Actinomycetota bacterium, assembly GCA_963788445.1. Taxonomy (GTDB): domain Bacteria; phylum Actinomycetota; class Actinomycetes; order Propionibacteriales; family Nocardioidaceae; genus Nocardioides. Next base: position 53,805 of record CAWBGN010000010.1, on the reverse strand, counting down.
TGATCGAGTACGCCCGGAGCGTGGCCGGCCTCGAGAAGGCCGCCTCCACCGAGTTCGACCCGGACTGTCCCGAGCCCGTGATCGCCACGATGGAGGAGCAGAAGTCATTCGTCGACGGCGCCGGAGACCTCGGTGGCACGATGCGGCTGGGGCTCTACTCCGCCGCCCTCCAGGCCGGCAGCGTCGTCCGTGCGGCGTACGGGCAGGAGGTGATCCAGGAGCGGCACCGTCACCGCTACGAGGTCAACAACCACTACCGCGACCAGCTCGAGGCGGCTGGCATGGTCTTCTCGGGCACCAACCCCGAGCTCGGCCTGGTCGAGTTCGTCGAGCTGCCCCGTGACGTGCACCCGTACTACGTCGCCACCCAGGCGCACCCCGAGCTCCGCTCCCGCCCCACCCGCCCGCACCCGCTGTTCGCGGGCCTGGTCGGCGCCGCGATCGAGCGTCAGAAGGAGCTGCGGTTCCCGATCGACGAGTCCGGGCTCCGCGGCACCGACGACTGACCCTTTCGCTGGTTGAGGCCTCGAAACACCCCCGCCGCCCGTACAGGGCAGCGACCAACGCCGGTCGAGCCTGTCGAGGCCCCACTCGCTGCCCTGCCCACGGTTCCGGGGTTTCGAGACGGTTGCTGCGCAACCTCCTCAACCGACGAGAGTTGGGGTTTCGAGACGGTTGCTGCGCAACCTCCTCAACCGACCCGAACCCCTCGCCGGTTGAGGAAGGCGCGCTAGCGCCTGTCTCGAAACCCGGTGAGGTGTGCAGGGCAGCGACCAACGCTGTGGCTCAGCTCCGGGCGCGGAGCATCCGGGCGAGGGTGTCGGTGCCGTTGAGCAGAGTCGTCCGGACCGTCGGGTCCTGGTCGGGCTCGGCCGCCATCGCGCGGGCCCGGTCGAGGAACTCCTGGTCGCCCACCGACGGGAAGGTCGCGCGGATCAGGCCGCCGGCGGCGAGCAGGCCGCCGGGCGGCAGCTCGGCGAGCTCGTCGAGGTAGCGGTGCGCCCACGGGACCAGTACGTCGTGCTGGGTCGGGCGCCAGAATGCCTGCGCGACGACGGCGAGCGGCGCACCGGCCGGGACCGACCGCTTCTCGAAGACGTGCTTCCAGACCTCGGCCTTGGCGTCGTCGTCATCGCGCGCGGCGGTGACGGCCAGCCCGCGGACCCAGGCCTCGGGGTCGGGGTCGCGCTCCAGGAGCGCCTCGACAGCCGCCGCGTCCTGATCGCCGAGGGCGGCGCGACGGACGAGCACCCGCCAGGCGAGGTCGACGTCGTCGGAGGCCGGCGTCGTCGAGCAGCCGGAAGTGCTCCTCGTCGAGGGCGGAGGCCGCCAGCGTGCGCAGCGCCGGGGCTGCTCAGGTCGGGGTGGACGGCGAGGGCCGCGGCGCCTGCGGCGAGGCGGGTGAGCTGGCCGGGCACGGAGACCGCGGGGGTCCACAGGTCGGCGGCACGCAGGGCCAGCGCCAGGAACGGCTCGACGACGCCCGGCGTCCGCTCCGTCCCGAGCACGTCGAGCACGCAGGTGAGGAACTCGTCGCTGCTCAGCTCGCCCTTGGCCAGCATGTCCCAGGCGGTCGACACTGCCAGCGCCCGGCCGAGCGGGTCGGGCAGCCCGCCGGCGGACGCCAGCAACGTGCGCAGCGAGCGCTCGTCGGTGCGGACCGCGGCAAAGGTCAGATCGCCGTCGTTCGGAAGGTGCAGGTCCGCCTGCGGGAGGCCGGGCACGGGGGTGCGGACGCCCGCGACCTCGACGGGGGTCAGCCCGACCCGTTCGAGCGCGCCGTCGCGGGCGACGTACGAGCCGATGTCGAGCCGATGCGGCCGAGGCGCCTCGCCCTCGACGGCGCTGGTCGCCAGGACCGCGCCTTCGGTCAGGGTGAGCGTGTCGGTGCCGGCCCGGTCGAGCCAGGCCGTCGTCCAGGCGGTCAGGTCGCGGCCCGCCGCGACGCCGATCGCCGACATCAGGTCGTCCAGGCGCGTGTTGCCCCAGGCGTGGTCGCGGAAGTAGGCGCGCAGCCCCTCGACGAAAGCGTCCTCGCCGACGTACGCCACGAGCTGCCGCAGCGTGCTCTGGCCCTTCATGTAGGTGATCGCGTCGAAGTTGGCCATGGCCACGTCCACGTCCGGCACCTCGGCCCGGATCGGGTGGGTGGCCGGACTCATGTCGGCGCGGTAGCCCTCGATCTCCTGCCCGGCGAGGTACGTCGCCCAGGCCTCGGTGAACTCGGTTGCCGCAGCAGCGGCCCAGGTCGCCGCCCAGGACGCGAACGCCTCGTTCAGCCACAGGTCGTCCCACCACCGCATGGTCACCAGGTCGCCGAACCACATGTGCGCCATCTCGTGCAGCAGCACGGTGGCCCGCCACGCGCGCTGGCCGTGCGTGGGGGCGCTGCGGTGGATCGCGGTGTCGCTCCAGGTGACGCAGCCCCAGTTCTCCATGGCGCCGCCCATGTTCGGCACGAACACCTGGTCGTAGCGCTCCTGCGGGAACGGCCGGCCGAAGCGCTCGCCGAAGAACTCCAGCCCCTGCGCGGCCAGCGTGAACAGCTCCTCGGCGTCCCGCTCGAGGAACGGCCGCAACGACTGCCGGCAGTACAGCCCGAGGCTGTGCCCACCCCGCTCGACCCGGATCTCGTGGAACGGACCGGCGTTGACCACCACGACGTACGTCGACAGCGGCGGCGTGTCGGGGAACGTCCACCGCCGGCCGCCGTCGGGGTCGTCCTCGATCGCGTCGGGTGCGCCGTTGCTGGTGACCGTCCAGGTCGCGTGGGCGAAGACGGTGAACCCGTGCGGTGCCTTCAGGTCCGGCTGGTCGAAGCAGGCCCAGACCCGGCGGGCGGCGTCCGGCTCGAAGGACGTCCAGACGTAGACGAGCTTGTCGGAGGCGTCGACGGTGCGCATGACTCCCGACGCGCTCGACGTGTCGGACTGGGTGGCGGTCACCACCAGCACGTTGTCCGCGGCCAGGTCGCTGAGCGGCAGTCGACCGCGCTCGACGGTCGCCGGATCGAGTGCCCGCCCGTTCAGGGTCGCGCTCCGGATCTCGGCGACGCAGTCGACGAAGGTGGCGGCGCCGGGTTCGCGGCAGCCGAACTCGATCGTGGACGTCGTCTCGAGGGTGTCACCCTCGAACAGTCCTCGCATGTCGACGGTGATGTCGTAGCGGCGTACGTCGATCAGCGCGGCGCGCTCCTCGGCCTCGACCCGGGTCAGGCTGGCGATGTCGGTCACGTGGAATCCCTCCGGCAGTGGTGACTGAACCGTATCGGGGGCCGGTAGCGTCGGGTCCATGGCGACTCCCGAACTGGCCGACCACGCCGAGATCTGGCCGGTCGAGTCCAGTACCGACCTCTTCCGCGGCGACTGGGTCGTGGCCCTGCGGTCGGACACGATCCGGCGCCCGGACGAGCCCGACGGCGAGCCGTTCGACAGGGTGGTGCTCGAGCACCCCGGCGCGGTGGTCATCCTCGCGCTCGACGAGGAGAGCCGGGTCCTGTGCCTGCGGCAGTACCGGCACCCCGCCCGTCGCAGGTTCGTCGAGCTGCCGGCCGGGCTGCTCGACGAGCCGGGGGAGCGGCCCGAGGACGTGGCGCAAGCGGGAGCTGCGCGAGGAGGCCGGCCTCGAGGCGGGGCACTGGACCTACCTGACGTCGACGTACTCCTCTCCGGGCATCTCCGCGGAGCTCCAGCACTTCTACCTCGCCCGCGGGCTGCGGCACGTCGACCGTGGTGACTTCGTCGCCCAGCACGAGGAGGCGGAGATGGAGACGTTCTGGGTGCCGTTCGAGGACCTCGTCTCCGCGGTCCAGGAAGGACGGGTGTCGGACGGCCCGCTCGTCATCGCCGTGCTGATGGCCCACGCGCGGGGCAAGGCGACGGCCGGAGCTGTCGAGCGGTAGTCTCGCGCCGTCGTCCACGTTGAGGTGGCGGCGATCACACTAGGGAGTTGACACAGGTGAAGGTCGGCGTTCCGAAGGAAGTCAAGAACCACGAGTACCGCGTCGCGATCACGCCGATCGGCGTGCACGAGCTCGCGGCCCACGGGCACGAGGTGTTCATCCAGCAGGGTGCCGGCGTCGGGTCTGGGATCGACGACGACGAGTACGTCGCCGCCGGTGCGAAGATCCTGCCGGACGCCGACGAGGTCTGGGGCATCGCCGACATGGTGCTCAAGGTGAAGGAGCCGGTGGCCGAGGAGTACCACCGGATGCGCGAGGGACAGACTCTCTTCACCTACCTGCACCTGGCGGCCGACAAGCCGCTCACCCAGGAGCTGATCGACCGCAAGGTGACCGCGATCGCCTACGAGACGGTGCAGCTCCCGTCGGGCGGGCTGCCGCTGCTCTACCCGATGTCGGAGGTCGCCGGCTGCCTCGCCCCCCAGGTGGGCGCCTACTCGATGCTCAAGGCCCAGGGCGGCGGCGGGGTTCTGATGGGCGGCGTCGGCGGCGTCGCGAACGCCAAGGTCGTCATCATCGGCGCCGGCGTGTCCGGCCAGAACGCCGCGAACATCGCTCTCGGCATGGGCGCCGACGTCACCCTGCTCGACACCGACCTGGACAAGCTCCGGATGTCGTTCTGGCGCTACAACAACCGGGTGCACGGCCTGGCGTCGTCCAAGCTCGCGATCGAGCAGCAGGTGCGGGAGGCCGACATGGTCATCGGCGCCGTCCTCATCCCCGGCGCCAAGGCGCCGAAGCTCGTCACCAACCAGCTCGTCTCGCAGATGAAGCCGGGCTCGGTGCTCGTCGACATCGCCGTCGACCAGGGCGGCTGCTTCGAGGACACGCACCCGACCACGCACGCGGACCCGACGTACCCGGTGCACAACTCGATCTTCTACTGCGTGGCGAACATGCCCGGCGCGGTCCCGAACACCTCGACGTACGCCCTCACCAACGCGACCATGCCGTACGCCGTGGCGCTGGCGAGCAAGGGCTGGAAGCAGGCGTGCCTGGCCGACCACAGCCTGGCGCTGGGCCTGAACACCCACGCCGGCCAGCTGACGAACGCACCCGTGGGCGAGGCGGTCGGCATCCAGGCAGTCCCGCTGGATGCCGCGCTGACGTGAGTTGAACCAGACGAGTGGGCTGACGCGGGCGGTTCGTACCTATCTCGACCACCTGTCGGTGGAGCGCGGCCTCGCGGCGAACACGCTCACGTCGTACCGCCGCGACCTGCGCCGCTACCAGCAGTACCTCGCCGAGCAGGGCGTCGACGAGCTCGACCAGGTCACGGAGGCCACCGTGACGTCGTTCCTGGTGCGGCTGCGCGAGGGCGACGCCGAGCACCCGCCGCTCAGCTCCACGTCGGCGGCGCGCACGGTGGTGGCGGTGCGCGGGTTCCACAAGTTCGCGGTCAGCGACGGGCTCGCAACGGTCGACCCCGCGGCCGCCGTCAAGCCGCCGACGCCCGCCAAGCGGCTGCCGAAGGCGCTGCCGCTGGCCGACGTCGAGGCGATCCTCGAGGCGGCCGGCGCGGCGGGGACGACGCTCGCCCTACGTGACCGGGCGCTGCTCGAGGTGCTGTACGGCACCGGTGCCCGGATCTCCGAGGCGGTCGGCCTGGACGTCGACGACCTCGACTCGGTCGACGGCACCGTGCTGCTGCGCGGCAAGGGCGGCAAGCAGCGGCTGGTGCCGGTGGGGTCGTACGCGCAGGAGGCGGTGTCGGCGTACCTCGTCCGCGGGCGTCCGGAGCTCGCGACGGTCGCGTCGGGGACCGGCAACGGCGGAGCGCTGTTCCTCAACGCCCGCGGCGGCCGGCTGTCGCGACAGTCGGCGTGGGCGGTGCTGGTCAAGACCGCGGAACGGGCCGGCGTGACCAAGGACGTCTCCCCGCACACCCTGCGGCACTCGTTCGCGACCCATCTCCTCGACGGCGGCGCGGACGTCCGGGTGGTGCAGGAGCTGCTCGGGCACGCCTCGGTGACGACCACGCAGATCTACACGCTGGTCACCGTCGACAACCTGCGCGAGGTCTTCGCCGCCGCACACCCGAGGGCGCGGTCCGGTGGCTGACGGAAGAGGCTGGTTTCGAGACGGTTGCTGGGCAACCTCCTCAACCAGCGACAGGATCGGTGGTTGAGGAAGGCGCGCAGCGCCTGTCTCGAAACCACCCCGACGGGTGCGAGCTGGGTGCCGCGCAGGGGTGACGCGGACGCCGTCTACGACGCGTTCACGACCTGGGCGGCGGGGGAGGGCCTCGAGCTCTACCCGCACCAGGACGAGGCCGTCATCGAGATCCTGGGCGGCGCCAACGTCATCCTCGCGACCCCCACGGGCTCGGGGAAGTCGCTGGTCGCGGTGGGCGCTCACGCGGCCGCGCTGGCGTCCGACCGGGTCAGCTTCTACACGGCGCCGATCAAGGCGCTGGTGAGCGAGAAGTTCTTCGCGCTGTGCGAGGTGTTCGGCGCCGACAACGTCGGGATGCTCACCGGCGACGCGTCGGTCAACGCCGACGCCCCGATCATCTGCTGCACGGCCGAGGTGCTGGCCAACATCGCGCTGCGCGAGGGCAGCTCGGCGGACGTCGGGCTGGTGGTGATGGACGAGTTCCACTTCTACGCCGAGCCCGACCGCGGCTGGGCGTGGCAGGTGCCGCTGCTGGAGCTGCCGCAGGCGCAGTTCCTGCTGATGTCGGCCACGCTCGGCGACGTCACCCGGTTCGTGGACGACCTGACCCGGCGCAACGGCCGGCCGACCGCGGTCGTCGCGGACGCCGTACGCCCGGTGCCGCTGCACTTCTCGTGGGCGATGACACCGCTCCCCGAGACCCTCGAGGAGCTGGTCACGACCAACCAGGCGCCGGTGTACGTCGTGCACTTCACCCAGGCGGCCGCGGTCGAGCACGCGACGTCGCTGCTGTCGGCCGCCGTGGGTCGGCAAGGGCGCCGACAAGGAGGCGATCGCGGCCCGGATCGGTGCGTTCCGCTTCGGCGCGGGCTTCGGCAAGACCCTCTCGAAGCTGATCCGCAGCGGGATCGGGGTCCACCACGCGGGGATGCTGCCGAAGTACCGCCGGCTCGTCGAGCAGCTCGCCCAGGCGGGGCTGATGCGGGTGATCTGCGGGACGGACACGCTCGGCGTCGGCATCAACGTCCCGATCCGGACCGTGCTGTTCAGCGGGCTGGCGAAGTTCGACGGGAACCGGCAGCGGATCCTGCGCACCCGCGAGTTCCTGCAGATCGCCGGCCGCGCCGGCCGCGCGGGCTTCGACACGGCCGGGTACGTCGTCGTCCAGGCGCCCGAGCACATCATCGAGAACGAGCGGGCGAAGAAGAAGTCCGAGGCCAAGAACGCTGGCCAACCCGAAGAAGAAGAGCAAGCCCCAGCTCCGCAAGCCGCCCGAGGGCACTGTCGTGTGGACCGAGCAGACCTACGACAAGCTCGTCGCGGGCGAGCCGGAGCCGCTGGTGTCGCGGATGAAGGTCGACAACGCGATGCTGATCAACGTCCTCTCGCGCGAGGAGGACGCGTTCCCGGTCCTGCGCCGGCTGCTCACCGACAACCACGAGGAGCGGCGCAACCAGCTCCGGCTGAGCCGGCGCGCGCTGCGCCTCGCCCGCAGCCTCACCGCCTCCGGGACGCTGACCCGGCTGCCGGAGCGGGACGAGTTCGGGCGCCGGTACGTGCTGACGGTCGACCTGCCCGTCGACTTCGCGCTCAACCAGCCGCTGGCGCACTTCGCGCTGGCCGCGCTGGACGTGCTCGACCCCGAGGAGCCGACGTACACCCTCGACATCGTGTCGGTGATCGAGAGCGTGCTGGAGGCGCCGCGGCAGATCCTGATGGCCCAGCAGTACACCGCGCGCGGCGAGGCGGTCGCGGAGATGAAGGCGGACGGGATCGAGTACGAGGAGCGGATGGCGCTGCTCGACGAGGTCACCTGGCCGCAGCCGCTGGCCGAGCTGCTGGAGGCGACGTACGAGATCTACCGGCAGAGCCACCCGTGGCTGCCCGAGGACGCGCTGTCGCCGAAGTCGATCGTGCGCGAGCTGTGGGAGCAGGGGATGACGTTCACCGAGTTCATCTCGCGCTACCAGCTCGCGCGGTCGGAGGGGCTGCTGCTGCGGTACCTGACCGACGCCTACCGCACGCTGCGGCAGACCGTCCCCGACGCAGCACCGCACGCCCGATCTCGAGGACCTGATCGAGTGGCTGGGGGAGACCGTCCGGCAGACCGACTCATCGCTGCTGGACGAGTGGGAGGCGCTGACCGACCCCGAGCACGTCCGCTCCGACGTCGCCCACCACGAGCCGCCGCCCCCGCCGCGCCCGATCACCGCCCAGGAGCGGGCCTTCAAGGTGATGGTGCGGAACGCGATGTTCCGCCGGGTCGAGCTGGCCGCCAGGGACGACGTGGACGGGCTGATGCGGACGGAACGGCTCGCCGCGGACCGCACCGACCCGCCCCGCGAGGTCGAGATGACCCGTTCCGTCTGGGACGAGGCGCTCGAGGAGTACTACGCCGAGCACGACTCCATCGGCCTCGGCGCCGACGCGCGCGGCCCCCGGCTGCTGGAGATCGGTGTGGAGACGTCACCCCGGCTCTGGCGGGTCCGGCAGACCATCGACGACCCCGAGGGCCACCACGACTGGGTGATCGACGCCGTGGTGGACCTGGACGCGTCCGACGAGGTCGGGGAGCTGGTGCTGACCACGACTGCCTTCCACCGCCTGGGTGGTTAGGCGTCCGATCCGGGGCCGACCTCGGGACCGGTTCGTGAAGCACCTTGAGCTCCGTCGGAGCTGGCGGACGCTGCCGCTTCGCGCTCCAGCCTTTGGACTTCCTCGATCAGGTCGCTGGCGTAGACCCTGAAGCCGCTCTCCTTGTCGCTCTTGAGCTTCGTGAACGCTGTCCGCAGTGCGGCGTGCGAAATCCCACCCCTCGCCGCCGATACGAAGAAGTCGTCCCACAGCACGCCGAACTCACTCGGGGCCAGCTTCTTGGTGATGTACCACTCGTCCCACGCGTGGTGCCAATATGCCGCCCGGGCGAGCCCTTGCTCGTTCGTCTTGGGCTCCGGGTCGTCGAGCTGCCCAAGATCCGGATAGATCTTGAGGAATTCGGACCTCAGCTGCAGATAGGTCTGCACCTTCAGGGCCTCCCGGGAGCGCAGATCCGTGCGCCTGGCCAGCACCAAGGCGACCACGGCAGTGACCGTGGAGGCAACGCCGGTGAACAAGGTCGCCAGTTCAACCAAGGTGAAGTCGCCCACGATCGGTCCTCCCGAAACACAACGTGCGCCGCTTCCGCCCACACTCCTCGGGAGACATGGGACGGTCAACCGTGCGCCGGTCGTGTCACTTGATCTCTGAGCGCAACAGCGCACGGAGGCCGAGCGCCAGGGGGATGACCAGCCAGATCGTGGAGGTCACCGCGAGCTGGGACCACTGCTCGCCCGTCAGGGAGCCGTGCCACAGCGCGTGCTGGATGACGTTGGGGTCGACCCACGGCTGCAGGTCCTGGAACCACTGCTGGCTCCCGGCGAGCAGGTCGGTCAGCGTCGGCATCACGAACGAGTAGAGGAAGTAGGCGACGATCGCGCCGGCGGAGTTGCGGATGACCACGCCGAGCATGAACCCGACCAGGAGCACCAGCACGTTGGCGAGCACCACGTGCAGGAGGGTGGCCAGGCTCTGGTCCCAGACCGTGTCGCTCCCGGCGGCTGCCGATCCGATCACGTTGCCGACCGCGCCGACCACGATGGCGAGCAGCATCGAGGCGACGGCGACCGAGACGGTCACGATGCCCTTGGCCAGCACGACCCGGCCGCGGTGGGGCACCAGCGTGAAGGTCGTCAGGCCGTTGCGCTGGCTCCACTCGCCGGTGACCGACAAGATCGCGATCATCGGCAGCAGGATCCCCATCGGGAACCCGATCGCCAGGATGAACGTGCTGTAGGCGAGCTCGACGGGTGCGAACGCGATGGCGGCGACGGTGGCCAGCACCGACGCGACCGCGACGCTGACGAGCAGCCAGAATCCCGATCGGGTGTCGAACGACTTGCGCAGCTCGACGGAGACGATCCGCGACAGCGGGATCCGGGCCGGCGGCGTCGCGCCGGAGCGACGTACGACGACCGGGCCGCTCTGCACCCCGGTAGGTGTGGTGGTGGGGGTGGCGATGGGTAGGGCGACGGCGGTCATGCTGCTGCTCCTTCTCGTTGGGTGTCTGCGGTGAGCTCGAGGAACATCTCCTCGAGTCCGGCTCCTTCGGCGGCGCGCAGCTCGATCAGGGGCACGCCGGCGAGGTGCGCCAGCCGGCCCACGAGCTCGGGCTCGGCCTCGACCCGCAGGGTGTTGCTGCCGCCGGTCGCGGCGCTCGAGCAGAACGTCACGCCGGACCGGGTGAGGGCGTCGGCGAGACCGCCGGTGTCGGCAGTGCGAACCAGGGTGCCCGCGGCGCTGAGCAGCTCGGTCTTGGTGCCCTGCGCGACGATCCGGCCGTTGCCGATGACCACCAGGTCGTCGGCGACGACCTCGATCTCGTGGAGCAGGTGAGACGAGAGCAGGACGGTCGCGCCGTCGTTCGCGTAGTCGCGCAGCAGGTCACGCATCCAGCGGATGCCGGCCGGGTCGAGCCCGTTGGACGGCTCGTCGAGGATGAGTACGCCGGGCTCCCCGAGCAGGGCGGTGGCGATGCCCAGGCGCTGCCGCATGCCGAGGGAGTAGTCGCGGACCCGTCGTCCCGCCTCCGCCGGGGTGAGGCTGACCAGCTCCAGCAGCTCGTCGACGCGGCGGCGGGGGAGACCCATCGTCCGCTGGGCCAGCGTGAGGATCTCCCGACCGGTGCGTCCGGCGTGCTGCGCGGAGGCATCCAGCAGGACGCCGACCTCGAGACCGGGGTTGGGCAGCTGCGAGAACCGGCGCCCGGAGACTTCGGCGGTGCCGTGCGTGGGAGCGGCCAGGCCGACGATGATCCGCATCGTCGTCGACTTCCCGGCGCCGTTGGGTCCGAGGAACCCGGTGACCCGGCCCGGCTCGGCGGTGAACGAGACGTCGTCGACGGCGACGAAGGCGCCGTACCTCATGGTGAGGGATTCGACCTTGATCATTGTCCTGCCTCCAGTGGAGTGTCAGTGGCGGCAGATGCACCTAACGGTGTTAGGTTGCCGGTGTTGGAGAAGGTAGCCTAACGGTGTTAGGCGTGTCAATTGATCGGATCGCGAGCAGGAGACGACGTGAAGGAACGCGCACCACTGACCAGCCAGCGAGCCATGGAAACCGCGCTCCGCCTCGCCGACGCAGGCGGCATCGAGTCGCTCAGCATGCGGCGGCTCGCCAAGGAGCTCGGGGTCGAGGCGGCCTCGCTCTACCACCACGTCAGGAACAAGGAAGAGATCCTCGACGGGCTCGTGGAGCTGGTGTCCAGCGAGATCGCCCCGCCGCCCGGAGGAGTCCCCTGGAGAACCGCGATGCGGCAACGCTCGGATGACGTCCGGGCGGTGCTTCGCCGGCACCCGTGGGCGGTCAGCCTGATGGCCTCCCGCGCCGCGCCCGGGCCGGCGACTCTGGGCCACCTCGATGCCGGGATCGGATGCCTGCGCGGCGCCGGATTCTCGGTCCCGATGGCCGGGCACGCGATCTCACTCGTCGACAGCTACGTCCACGGCTTCGTGCTCCAGGAGGTCAACCTGCCGATCAACGACCCCGCCGACCTGGCCGAGGTGACCGGCGACATCATGGACTCCTTCCCAGGAGACGACTTCCCGCACCTGTTCGAGCTTGCCACGGTCCAGATCCTGCAGCCTGGCTACGACTACGGCGACGAGTTCGCGTTCGGGCTCGACCTGATCCTCGACGCCCTGGCTGCGTGCCTGACGGGTCAGCCGACCGCGCAGTGAGGAGGTCGGTTCACCAGCCCAGCTCGCGCAGTCGCGCGTCGCCGATGCCGAAGTGGTGGCCGACCTCGTGGACCACCGTTCGGCGTACCTGCTCGACGACCTCCTGGTCGCTGCGAGAGATTGCGCAGATGGCACGGCGGTAGATCGTGATCCGGTCGGGCAGGACACCCGCGTAGCTCGTCGTGCGGCTGGTCAACGGGATTCCCTGGTAGAGCCCCAGCAGGCCCGCCGGCCCCTCGCCGTGTTCCACGGTGACGGCCACGTTGCTCATGAGCTCCCCGAGCTCCGCCGGTAGCCCGTCGAGCGCCTCGCCGACCATCGCCTCGAATCGCTCGGAGTCAACTTCGACCATGAGGCAATTGTCCGTCAGCACACCTGAGCCCTGGCGCGTGTGCCGCACGCCTCCGCATGATCGGGCGGCGCGACCGACGCCCGTGAGACGATCACGCTCGTGATCTGGAGACTCCCGCACCCGGTCCGCGGGCTCGCAGCAGGGCTGCTGAAATTCGCAGGCACGCGTGCACCGTCATCGGAGCCGAGATGACGGCGAGCCGATCTGCTCGTGAGCGGAAGGCCGCGGTCGAGGCCGGCCCGCTGGCGAGGGTGAGGATCGATGTTGATGCGAGCCAGCAGTTCGTCTACAAGATCAGCTGCTCCGTGTGCGTCGTCAGGGGCAACACCCATTGGTCTGCCTATCGGCCCGGCGGTGACAACGGCTTCATGGCGGCGATGGACCGGTGGATATTTCACCTGACCGAGAAGCACCCAGAGGCCGACGCGCCCTGCCTGGCCTTTCTCTCGGCTGCTCAGCAACGCCTGCACGAACGGCGCGAGCATCAAGAAGGCGATCCCAGGCTTCCGTCCGCGTAGAGGAAGTCATGGTCGGTGTACGTCGCCGCGGCCACTTCCGGGACGGGTGGATCGAGAGACAGGCTGCCGTAGATGTGCTGGATCCCGGCTGCCTGAGTGGCTGCGACGTCCTGTCTGGCCCACATCGTGGCGGGCGCACATGGATCCTGTCGGTTCATGTCGCCGCCGAACACCGTGGTGCCGGCGTCCTGGTACCGGCCGAGGATGCCGCGGAGCTCGTGGCACTGGGCATCGTTGGCTGCGCGCAGCCCGGCCGATGTTCGTGTGCTCAGGTGGGCGGTGCACACCGAGACCTGGCGGACGGTCGTGGCGCAGAGCCACCGGCGCTCCTCCTCGTCCGCCTGAGCCGCGAACGCGTCGTCACGTGCCGTCCGAATCTCGTCCCTCGTGAGGACGGCGAGCCCGAAGTCGCCGCGGCCACCAGGGTCGACACACGGGAGCACTGCTCCACGGGTGACGACGGCCGCGAATCGCATCTGGTAACCGGTCCGCCGAGCGATCTCGGCGGCGTCAGCGCTGCACGCCTCGTTGAGCGTCACGACCGCCGGGTCGCGCGCCTCTACCTGAGCGGTGGCCTCCTCCACGACGGATGGGTAGGCCGTGCGCCCGTAGCATCCCGCCTCCCCGGAGAGGCACAGGTTCATCTGGAGAACCATCGACGGCGGACCGGGCGCGGGTGCGACCGAGGCCGACCCGGTCGAGACCAGGCCGGCCGCGGCGATTGCGGAGACCGCGATCGCGACGAGCAAGGCAGGTCGTGGCACGTCGGCTCCTGGCGGGTCGGATCGTGGTCTTCAAGCAGTGTTCGACGCCCAACCTATTCGGGATTGCTTCGATTCTCCGTCGTAGCCTGACCGTCATGCTGAGCCTGCACGATCTGGTGGCTCCGGTGGTGGGCGCCCCCATGGCGGGCGGTGCCTCGACGCCGGCGCTGGCGGCCGCAGTGTCCGCGGCCGGAGGCCTCGGGTTCCTGGCCGCCGGCTACAAGACCGCACACCAGGTCGCGGTCGAGGTCGAAGCCGTCCGCGCAGCCACCTCGGAACCGTTCGGCATCAACCTGTTCGCGGTCGCGCCCTTCGAGCCCGACCCCGAGGCGGTGGACGCGTACCGCCGTTCGCTGGAGCCGGAGGCCGCACGGCTGGGCGTCGACCTCGGGGACCCGCGCTGGGACGACGACGATTGGCGGGCAAAGCTGGACCTGGTCCTGGACGTGCGGCCCGACGTGGTCTCGTTCACCTTCGGCTGTCCCGAACCCGACGTGCTGCGGGCCCTTGCGGAGCGCAACATCCACGCTGCGGTCACGGTGACGAAGGTCGCCGAGGCGCGTGAGGCGGAAGCGCGGGGCGCTGCTTCGCTGGCCCTGCAGGGGCCGGATGCCGGTGGCCACCGCGGCACCTGGGACCTCGAGGCCGCTCCCGACCCGACGCCGCTCCTGGACCTGTTGTCCGCGGTCGTCGTCGCGGTCGAGGTGCCGGTGACGGCCGGAGGAGGGGTGACCGACGCGGCCGGCGTGAGCTCCGTGCTCGGACGTGGCGCGGTGGCGGCCCAGGTGGGTACGGCGTACCTGCTCGCGGACGAGGCGGGCACCAACCCGGTCCATCGCGCTGCGCTGATGGACCCGGCCTTCTCACGGACGGACACGACGAGGGCGTACACCGGTCGTTGGGCACGTGGCCTGGCCAACCGCTTCATGGCCGAGCACCCGGACGCTCCCGTGGGCTATCCCCACCTCCACCACCTCACCGCGCCGCTGCGGGCCGCCGCCGTGGCGGCGGGCGACCCGCAGGTCGCGCACCTGTGGTCCGGGACCGGTCACGCACAGGCGCGCACCGGACCGGCGGCGGACATCACTCGCTCTCTGACTCCCTGACGCGCCACCGACCGGGGAGTTCGGTCCCCTCGCGGACGCAGTCCTGCTCGACGTCGGTAGCTCCTCGAGCGGTTGACCGCGCGCTCGATGGGCACCCAGCCGTCCTTGTCGCAGTTGTAGGGCATCGGGCGGTTGCCGAACGGGTCCCAGACCACGCCCGCGGGCAGGGCCGAGTTCTCCGGGTAGCACTGGTGGTAGCGGCCGACGGTCCCGGCCGGGGCCTCGCCGTCGGAGCAGACCCACTCGTCGCCCATCGGGTTGAAGCCGTAGAGGAGGGCGATGCCAGTGCCCACGACGAGACCGCACGCGACCAGGACTCCCGCCGAGGTGAGCGCCACCCTGACGGTGGCCGTACGGCGGCGGGGCTCGGGGCGGCCCTCGTGGGGCTGGCGCGGGTAGGCCTCGACGTCGCGGGTGTACCGGGGCTGGTTGCTCATGCGGCCACTGTCGTCCGGTCGCTCGCCCGGCACATGAGGCCGGCTACTCAGTCAGGGACGCCAACCGGGCGGAGGGTCCTCGCCGACCAGTCCGTCAACCGCCTCGCGGATCAGGTCCGCGTGCCCGGTGTGCCGGCCGTACTCCTCGATCAGGTCGCAGACCAGCCGGCGCAGGCTGGCGTGCTCACCCGCGGACGTCGCGGCGTGGATGGACTGGTCGAGATCGCCCTCGCCGAGAGCCTTGTCGAGGCGCGCGCGGGAGCGCTCCACGGCGCCGTCCCACAGGGCGTAGAGCTCGTCGGGGGAGTCGTCGGCAGCGGAGGCGAACTCCCAGTCGTTGCTGCCGTCCCAGCCGGTGGCGTCCCACGGCGCCCCGATCGGCTCACCGCGCAGCTTGGTGGTGAAGTAGTAGTCCTCGCAGGCCGCCAGGTGCTTGAGCAGGCCGCCGAGAGTCAGCGTGGACGCACCGATGGCGGTGTTCAGCCCGGCCGCGTCGAGGCCGTCCGCCTTCCAGCGGAAGGTGGCGCGCAGCCGGTCCAGGGCGCCGACGATCTGCTCGACCTCGGTACCGGCTATCGGGGGTTCCCACGGGGTGTCGTTGTCAGTCATGGCGCCACCGTAGGCCCGGTTGCGGACGTTCCGCGTCCGGAACTCGAACAGTCCAGTGACGTCAGCGGGGCGGGTGGGGCTGGCGAGGATCCGTTCGCGGGGTTAGCGTGCCGCTCGTGAGGAGAGACCCGCACGAGAACGTCGCGACCGTCCTGGTCGATCCTCGCGTGCTGCCCGACTTCGAGCTCGAGCTGATGTCACTGGACCTGCCGGTCTGGCCGGTGAGCAGCGCCCCGATCTGTGACGACGGGCAGCGGATGGCGTTCCAGATCCGCAACCGGCTCGTGATGCAGCACCGGGGCGAGTGGGACTGCGCAGCCCAGTGGACGCCGGTGTGGATCGGTTTCGGGCCGCGCTGGCAGAACGGCGCGGAGCCGTTGCCCTGGGCCGCGCACGTGGCGCTCTGGCAGGCCCTCGAGTCGTACGCCGACCACGTCCGCTTTCATCGCCGGCTCGGCGGGGTACGCCGGATGCCGGTGCCGGAGGACGTGCACTCGCTGAACCAGCCCGGGTCGTAGTTCCGGACAGTCCGCGTCCGCAATGTGCGAGAGCATGGCGGCATGGCGCACGAGACGAGTCCGACCGCCCGGGCGTTGCTGGTCCTGGAGATGGTCCAGAACAGCCCCGGCATCACCGCCGACCGCCTGGCAGGGCGGCTCGGCGTCTCGGAGCGCGCCGCCCGGAGGTACATCGGCATCCTGCGCGAGACCGGGGTCCCGATCCAGTCGGTCCGCGGGCCGTACGGCGGGTACCGCGTCGGCCGCGGGCTGCGCGTGCCACCGCTGATGTTCACCACGTCCGAGGCGCTCGGGTTGGTGATGGCCGTGCTGGAGGGACACCACACCGCCGCCGATCCGGCCGACCCGGTGGGAAGCGCGCTCGGCAAGATCATCCGGGTCCTTCCCGAGCCGGTCGCCGCCCCGGTCGATGCGGTCCGGAGGGTGAGCGCGCGAGGCCCCGATCCGGACGCCACCCGACCCAGCGCCGAGATCACGGCGGTGCTCGTCCAGAACAGCGCGGCCCGCCGACGGCTACGGCTCGGTTACCGGATCGGCCGCGGACGCGAGCCGATGATGGAGGTCGACCCGTGGGCGGTCGTCGTACGCCACGGCCGGTGGTACCTCCTGTGCTGGTCGCACACCGCGGACGCCCAGCGGGTGCTCCGGGTGGACCGGGTCGCGTCGGTCGACGTCCTGGAGGCGACTTTCACCCTGCCCGACGGGCTCGACCCGGTACAGGCGCTCGAGGAGCACTTGGCGGAAGGCTGGAAGTACGACGTCGAGGTGGTGATCGACGCGCCGCTCGCGACCGTCGCCGGATGGGTCCGCCGGAACCTGGGCCGGCTCGAGGTGATCGACGACGACCACACCCGGCTGGTCGGGACCACCGACGAGCCGGACTGGTACGCCGAGCACCTCGCGGAGGTCCGGGCGCCGTTCCGCGTCGTCGGTCCGAAGGAGCTCCGCGACGCCGTCCGCGACCTCGGGAAGCGGCTCCTCGACGCGGTCGGCTGACGCACTCGGGACCGTCCCGCCTCTCCACAGGCAAGTGCACAGGCGGACCGCTCCCTGTGCAGTCGGAGGCAGGCGAGGTGCACAGTCCATCAACAGATTTCCCTTGTGGGCTGGGGGTTTCCGCCCTCGTGTTGTTCCTGTCGGAACCCGGGTCTAGTGTCGCCCGCGAGCTCGGACACAAGTCGCCGAGTCGACAAAGCGAGGTGCGGAACATGAGCGGTGGCGGGATCTTCTCCGGACTGTCTGGCCGACAGGACAGCAGCGCCGAAGAGATGCCTCCGCTCGCCCGACCGCCCGCCCCTGCCAGTTCCTCGGGAGACCAAGACCGCGTGAGAGAGCCCATTCCCTTCGAGCGCCAGGTGGAAGCCGCGGCCTCGACGACCGAGACCACCGAGCAGGTCGCGTCCAACGGGCACGCCACGGCGGCGCCGGCCGAGCCCGTCCTCGGACCCACCGGGCGACCGATGCCCGTGCTGCCCGAGCCGCGTCCGCTCACCCAGCACGGCCACGCCCGCGTGATGTCGATGTGCAACCAGAAGGGTGGGGTCGGCAAGACCACGACCACCATCAACCTCGGCGCCGCGCTCGCGGAGTACGGCCGCAAGGTGCTGCTGGTCGACTTCGACCCGCAGGGCTCGCTGTCGGTCGGCCTCGGCCTGAACCCGCACGAGATGGACCTGACGATCTACAACCTGCTCATGCAGCGCGACGTCACCATCGACGAGGTGATCGTCCCGACCGGCGTGGAGGGCATGGACCTCCTGCCCTCCAACATCGACCTGTCGGCGGCCGAGGTGCAGCTGGTCCACGAGGTCGCCCGCGAGCAGACCCTGCAGCGCGTGCTCGGCCCGGCCATCGAGAACTACGACGTGATCCTGATCGACTGCCAGCCCTCGCTCGGCCTGCTGACCGTCAACGCGCTGACCGCGTCCGACGGCGTGATCGTGCCGCTCGAGTGCGAGTACTTCGCGCTGCGCGGCGTCGCCCTGCTCAAGACCACGATCGACAAGGTCCGCGAGCGGCTGAACCCCAAGCTGGAGATCGACGGTGTCCTCGGCACCATGTTCGACGGCCGCACCCTCCACAGCCGCGAGGTCATGGACCGCCTGGTCCAGGCGTGGGGCGACAAGGTGTTCCACACCGTCATCCGGCGCACCGTCAAGTTCTCCGACGCGACCGTGGCCGGCGAGCCGATCACGGCGTACGCCTCCACGTCCACGGGTGCCGACCACTACCGCCAGCTGGCCAAGGAGGTGCTCGCACGGTGCCTCGACGGGTGAGCCTGCCCGCCGCCGACGACCTGTTCCGCAAGACCGACGACGAGGCGGCGTCGCGGGTCCGGGCGGTCCCCGACGAGCCCGAGGAGTCGTCGGACGAGTCGGGGCGCGGTCCGAAGAAGCCCAGCGGCCGGGTGCGGCACGACGAGAAGATGACGGTCTACGTCACCTCCGACGAGCTGCTCGACCTCGAGCACGCCCGGCTGTCGTTGCGGCGTACGCAGGGGCTGGCGGTCGACCGCGGCCGGCTGGTGCGCGAGGCGGTGGCGCTGGTGCTGGCCGACTACGAGGCCAACGGCAACGACAGCGTGCTCGTCCGGCGCCTGTTCGAGGAATGACCACCCTCATGCCCGGGGACGACGGACGCCCCGGCGGAGCAGCCCGGGTTCGAGCTCCACCTGGACAACTTCGAGGGTCCGTTCGACCTGCTGCTGAGCCTGATCTCGAAGCACAAGCTCGACATCACCGAGGTGGCGCTGTCGAGGGTCACCGACGAGTTCATCGCCCACGTGAAGGCCGCCGGACCCGATCTGGGACCTCGAGCAGACGACGTCGTTCCTGCTGGTCGCCGCGACCCTGCTCGACCTGAAGGCCGCCCGGCTGCTGCCGCAGGGCGACGTCGAGGACGAGGAGGACCTCGCGCTGCTCGAGGCGCGCGACCTGCTCTTCGCGCGGCTGCTGCAGTACCGCGCGTTCAAGCAGGTCGCGGCCGTGCTCGAGGGCCGGCTGGCGGACGAGTCGAAGCGGCACCCGCGCTCGGTCGGGCTGGAGGAGCGGTTCGCCAACCTGCTGCCCGAGGTGCTGATCGGGATCGGGCTGGAGCAGTTCGCCGGCCTCGCGGCCAGGGCGATGGAGCCGAAGCCGCTGCTCGAGGTGTCCCTGCAGCACATCCACGCCGCCCGGGTGAGCGTCCGCGAGCAGGCCACCCTGGTGGTCGAGCGGCTGAAGCGGAGCGGCACGATGACGTTCCGGGCGCTGTGCGGCGACTCCCCGGACACGCCTGACCACGGTCGCGCGGTTCCTGTCGCTGCTGGAGCTGTTCCGCGAGGGGGCCGTGTCGTTCGACCAGATGTCGCCGCTGGGCGAGCTGAGCGTCCGGTGGACCGGCCACGACGAGGAAGAGTTCGAGATCGACGAGTTCGAGGGCGCGCCGCCCGAGCCCGCGCCCGCGCCCGCCGAGGACGCGAGCGACACCGAGCCGCCGGCCGAGACCGACGAGGACCGAGGAGAAGGATCGTGACCGAGGAGATGCTGGCCGTGGCGGTGGGCGAGCTCCGGCCGTCGCTGGAGGCGCTGCTGATGGTGGCCGACCAGCCGCTCGACGTGAGCACGATGGCGGCCGCGGTCGGCCACCCCGTCGACGACGTCGCCGCCGCGCTGGACGAGCTGGCCGCGGAGTACACCGCCCAGGGCCGCGGCTTCGAGCTGCGCAACGTCGCCGGCGGCTGGCGGTTCTACACCCGCGAGGAGTACGCCGCCGTCGTCGAGGGGTTCGTGCTCGAGGGCCAGCAGGCGCGGCTCACCCAGGCCGCGCTCGAGACGCTCGCCGTGGTCGCCTACAAGCAGCCCGTGTCGCGGGCCCGGGTCTCCGCGATCCGCGGCGTGAACGTCGACGGCGTGATGCGGACCCTGCTCACCCGCGGGCTGGTCGAGGAGGCCGGGCCAGGACGAGTCGTCCGGCGCGCACCTCTACCGCACCAGCGCCTACTTCCTGGAGCGGATCGGGATCACCTCGCTCGACGAGCTGCCCGAGCTCGCGCCCTACCTGCCCGACATGGACGACATGGAGGACGAGCTGGCGCAGATGGCCGGGCCGTCCGAGGCCGAGGTGGTCGCGGTGGAGGTCTCGACGGGCTCGACCGACGTGGGTGACCGTCGCGAGTCGGCCGACGCCCGACGCAGGGCGAGGCGTGACCGAGCCCGACGACGGCCCCGAGCCGGACGGCCTGGTCCGGCTCCAGAAGTACCTCGCCCAGTCCGGCGTGGCCTCGCGCCGCAAGTGCGAGGAGCTGATGCTCGCCGGGCTGGTCGAGGTCGACGGCGAGGTCGTCACCCGGCTCGGCACCAAGATCGACCCGCGCACCGCCGTGGTCCGGGTCGACGGCAAGCGGCTGCCGCCGATCTCGCCGAACGTCTACCTCGCCCTGAACAAGCCGCGCGGCGTCGTCTCGACCATGTCCGACCCCGAGGGCCGGCGCACCCTCCAGGACCTGGTCGACGACCGTCCGGAGCGGCTGTTCCACGTCGGACGGCTCGACACCGACACGTCGGGCCTGATCCTGCTCACCAACGACGGCGACTTCGCGCACCGGATGGCGCACCCGTCGTACGAGGTGGACAAGACGTACGTCGCCGAGGTCGAGGGCGAGGTCACCAAGGCGACGCTCAAGGGGCTGCTCGAGGGCGTCGAGCTCGACGACGGCGCCGGTGACCGTCTCGCAGGCGAAGATCGTCAGCCACGGCAAGGGCAAGACCATCGTCGAGCTCGTGATCCACGAGGGCCGCAACCGGATCGTGCGCCGGCTGCTCGACCACGTCGGCCACCCCGTACGCCGCCTCACCCGCACCGCCATCGGGCCGGTGCAGCTCGGCCGGCTCGGCAGCGGCGAGCTGCGCGACCTGACGCTCGACGAGCTCGGCACCCTGCTCGACAGCGCGAAGCTCTAGCGGGCGGACAGCCGGCGATACGTCGGGGACGCCAGGAACTCCGGCACGAACGTCGCCGCCGGACCGCCCAGGTCCAGCGCGACCGCCTGTTCGGGTGCCACGAACGTGATCTGCCGACCTTCTCCGACGACGATGTCCGCGTCGGTGACGTCGGTGGCCGCGGCCCACACGGAGTAGTGGTTCGGGCCGGAGTGGCCCGGGTAGCGCCACAACGTCTCGCGCCACAGGCGTAGCCCGTTGGTCCAGACGAGGCCGGTCTCCTCGGCGAGCTCGCGGTAGGCGGCGGCCTCGAAGTCCTCGCCGTCCTCGACCTGGCCGCCGACGAGGCCCCACTGGTTGGGCGCGACGGGCGCGTGCTCGTCCCGCTCCTGGAGGAGCAGCCAGCCACGACGGTCCACGAGGAAGACGGCACTGACCCGGAGCATGGAGAGGATGCTGCCACCGGACATGGCGCGCGGGTGTCGGCGGCGCGCCGTACCGTGGACCCATGGCCGACCGGACGGCACGACCCGACTGGGTGCTGCCGCGCGCGCTGGCGCCGTACGTCCGGGGTGCGGTCGCCTACGACATCGACCTCGGCGCGCCGGGCATCCACCGCGGGCTGCCGTCGACCGGGCTGACGTTCGTGCTGCCGGTGGGGGAGCCGCTCGAGGTCGGCTGGGCCGGCGACCCGGCGTCGCGGGCCGCCCGCTGGTCGACGGTCTCCGGCCTGCACACCCAGCCCGCCGAGATCCACCACGACGGCCACCAGGCCGGGATCCAGCTCGACCTCACCACCGCGGGCGCCCGGGCGCTGCTCGGCGTGCCCGCCGCCGAGCTCTCCCGCGAGATCGTCGAGCTCGACGACGTCGCCCCGGGGCTCGCGAGCCTGCCCGAGCGGCTCGCCGAGGCCGGGTCCTGGGCGGCCCGGCAGCGGGTCGTCGAGCGAGAGCTGGTCGCCGCGCTGGCCCGGCACGGCGCCCCCGAGCCGCGCGCCGAGGTCGGGCGCGCGCTGGCCCGGCTCACCCGTGGCGCCACGGTGCAGGAGGTCGCGGACGACGTGGGCTACAGCCGGCGCCACCTGAGCAGCGTCGTCCGGGCGGAGTGCGGGGTCACGCCGAAGGAGTACCACCGGATCGCCCGCTTCTCCGGCAGCCGGGCGCGGCTCGCCGAAGCGCGCCGGGAGCGGCCGGGTCTCGCTCGCGTCGGTGGCGGCCGACCAGCGGGTACGCCGACCAGGCGCACCTCACCCGCGAGTGGCAGGCGCTGGCCGGGTGCACGCCCACGACCTGGCTGCGCACGGAGTTCCCATTCCTTCAAGACCTGGCGGACCAGTGGGCGGCAGGCTGAGGCCACACCCACGAAAGGACGCACCATGACCGGCATCGGACTCTGGCCCACCCTCTCCTTCCGCGACGCCGACGCGATGATCGCCTGGCTCGAGGCGATCGGCTTCACCGACAAGGCCGTCTACCGCGACGAGCAGGACCCCTCCGTCGTCGTGCACGCCGAGATGAAGTGGCCTGGCGGCGGCGGGATCATGTTCGGCAGCCATCGCGAGGGCAACGACGTGGTGTCCCCGCCCGGCCACGCCGCGGCGTACCTCGTCACCGACGACCCGGACAAGACGTTCACCGCGGCCGTCGAGGCCGGCGGCACCGTCCGCCGGGAGATGGTCGACCAGGACTACGGCGGTCGCGGCGGCAGCGTCGCCGACCCGGAGGGCAACGCGTGGTCGTTCGGCGACTACGCACCGGCCTGACTGAGATGGGCCGCCGGTCGGCCCTGCCTCCTCGCTAGCCTTGGGCGGTCATCCGGCGTGCGAGGCGAGGAGGAACGGTGCCCGACGATGAGTAGCCGCCTGACCGGCCCGGTCGAGGTGATCGGCGTCGGCCTCCTCGGCGCCTCGGTGGCACTCGCCTGCCGGCGGGCCGGGCTCGACGTACTCCTCAGCGATGTCGCTCCGGAGCACGTCCGCACGGCGTCCGGACTGGGCGCCGGGCGGCCGCGCACGCCCGACGACCGGCCGCAGCTGGTCGTCGTCGCCGTACCCCCCGACCACCTGGCCGAGGTGATCGTCACCGCCCTGGAGACCTCCGACGCGGTGGTCACCGACGTCGGCAGCGTCAAGTCCGGCCCGTGCCGCGCGGCCGCGGAGGCGACGTCTCCCGAGGCGCTGACCCGGTACGTCGGCGGCCACCCGATGGCGGGCAGCGAGCGCTCCGGGCCGCTCGCCGCGAGCAACGCCCTGTTCGACGGCCGCCCCTGGGCGGTCACCCCGCACGAGACGTCCGTCGGCCGAGGCCGTCGCGCTGGTCGAGGAGCTGGTGGTCGTCTGCGGCGCCGTGCTGGTCCGGATGGGACCCGAGGAGCACGACCGGGCCGTGGCCCGGATCTCGCACCTGCCGCACCTGCTGGCCGTGCTGATGGCCGGCCGGCTCGCCGACGCCCCGCCCGACCACCTGGCGCTGTCCGGCCAGGGCGTCCGCGACGTCACCCGGGTCGCCGGCAGCGACCCCGAGATGTGGGAGCAGATCGTCCGGGCGAACGCCACCGCGGTGGGTGCGCTGCTGGGGGAGGTGCGGGCCGAGCTGGACGCGATGATCGGCGCCGTCTCCGACGGCTCGCGCGACCGAGCTCGGCGCCCTGCTGGACCGTGGGCTGGCCGGCACCCGCGCCATCCCCGGCAAGCACGGCGGCCCGGCCCGGCCGACCCGCTCGGTGTTCGTGTCCGTGCCCGACCATCCCGGCGAGCTGGCCCGCCTGTTCGCGGACGCCGGCGCGAGCGACGTCAACATCGAGGACATCCACATCGACCACGACCCCGGCCGGCCCGTCGGCCTCGTGGAGCTGGTGGTCGACGAGGCCGCGTGCGGAGCACCTCCTGGCCTCTCTGGAATCCCGTGGTTGGGTGACCCACAGGTAGGCTGCGGGCTGCCCGTTGGACCAGCGCGGCCACCCCAGACTCCGGAGGCAGGACACTCGTGAGCGGCATCCCCGAGGACCTCGTCGTCGCCATCGACGGCACGTCCGGATCGGGCAAGTCGAGTACGTCGCGCGGCGTCGCGGCGCGGCTGGGGCTGCGCTACCTCGACACCGGGGCGATGTTCCGCGCGATGACCTGGTGGATGCTCCGCCAGGGTGTCGACGTGCACGACCCCGAGGCGGTCGCCGCCCGGGTGATGGAGCCCGAGATCCTGTCCGGCACCGACCCGCTCGGCCCGTCGATCATGGTCGACAGCGTCGACGTCGGCATCGCCATCCGCTCCGACGCCGTCAACGCGGCGGTGTCGCCGGTCAGCGTCGTTCCCGCGGTCCGAGCCCGGCTCCTGGAGCTCCAGCGCGACGCGATCGGCGCCGGCGGAATCGTCGTCGAGGGCCGCGACATCGGCTCGGTCGTCGCGCCGTACGCCCAGGTGAAGGTCTACCTCACCGCCGACCCGAGCGCCCGCGCCGTCCGCCGCGCGGCCGAGGAGGGCGGCTCGGACGTCGACGCGACCCAGGAGTCGCTGCTGGCCCGCGACCAGATCGACTCGAGCCGGGCGACCGCGCCCCTGGTGATGGCCGACGGCGCCGTCCGGATCGACACCACCGCGCACACGCTGGACGAGGTGATCGACCAGGTGGTCGCCCTGGCCGAGGCGGTCGAGGAGTCCGCGTGACCTCCCGACCGTCCCACCACACGGAGCGGCCCCGCAGCGACGGGATCCGTCGGCCGAGCCGATTCATGCTCGTGCCGTTGCGCCCGCTCGCGCCGGTTCGCTGGTCCGCCGCTGGATCGGGGTCCGGGTGCACGGCGCCGAGCAGGTGCCGGACACCGGCCCGGTGATCTTCGCCGCCAACCACATCGGCGTCATGGACGGGCCGCTGCTGGCGATCTTCGCGCCGCGTCCCGTGCACGTCCTCACCAAGGTCGAGATGTTCAAGGGCTGGCTGGGTCGGCTCCTCCGCGGGGCGGGGCAGATTCCGCTGGACCGGTTCCGTTCCGACCCGCGCGCCGTGAAGACCTGCCTGCGCGTGCTGCGCGACGGCCGGGCCGTCGGCATCTTCCCCGAGGGCCGTCGCGGCGGGGGAGACCTGACCCGCATCCACCGCGGCGCGGCGTACCTCGCGCTGGTCTCGGGGGCTCCGATCGTGCCCGTGGTCTTCCTCGGGACGCGGGAGCCCGGTGGGCACAACAACTCGCTGCCGCCGCGGGGTAAGCCGGTCGACGTCGTGTTCGGGGCGCCGTACCACCTGTCGGCGGTGCCGTGGCCCCGGACCCGGGAACAAGTCGAGCAGTCATCAGTGTTGATCAGGGATTACCTGCAGGCCCATCTGGACCATGCACTCACCACCACCGGCCGAGCGTTGCCGGGACCAGTCCCCGCCGCCGAGGTCGAACGCGATCCGGCCACCGGGGTCACCGAACAAGGAGCACCATGAACGAGGGGTACGACGTGCCCACCTCCGAGTCCGTCGAGGACATCGAGGTGACCGGGCCCGTCCCCGTCCTGGCCGTCGTCGGCCGCCCCAACGTGGGCAAGTCGACGCTGGTCAACCGGATCATCGGCCGCCGCGAGGCGGTCGTCGAGGACGTGCCGGGCGTGACCCGCGACCGGGTGTCGTACGACGCCAACTGGAACGGCCGCGCGTTCACCGTGGTCGACACCGGCGGCTGGGACCCGGACGCCCGCGGCCTCGCCGAGCGGATCGCCGCCCAGGCCGAGATCGCGGTCGGGCTGGCCGACGCGGTGCTGTTCGTGGTCGACGCCACGGTCGGGATCACCGACGCCGACGAGGCGGTCGTGAAGATCCTGCGCAAGTCCGAGAAGCCGGTGATCCTGGCGGCGAACAAGGTCGACGACCAGCGCACCGAGGCGGAGTCCTACGGCCTGTGGAACCTCGGCCTCGGCGAGCCGTTCCCCGTCTCTGCGCTGCACGGCCGCGGGTCCGGCGACATGCTCGACGCCATCCTCGCGGCGCTGCCCGAGCCACCGCCCGAGCGGATCGGCGAGGTCGGCGGTCCGCGCCGGATCGCGATCGTCGGCAAGCCGAACGTCGGCAAGTCCTCGCTGCTGAACAGGCTGGCGAAGGAGGAGCGCGCCGTCGTCGACAACGTCGCCGGCACCACCGTCGACCCGGTCGACGAGCTGATCGAGCTCGGCGACCGGACCTGGCGCTTCATCGACACCGCCGGCATCCGCAAGCGGGTCAAGGAGGCGTCCGGGCACGAGTACTACGCGTCCCTGCGCACCTCGACCGCGATCGACCGGGCCGAGGTGGCCGTGCTGGTCGTCGACGGCGGCCAGTCGATCTCCGAGCAGGACGTCCGGATCCTCCAGACCGTCCGCGAGGCCGGCCGGGCGCTGGTGATCGCGTTCAACAAGTGGGACCTGGTCGACGAGGACCGCCGCTACTACCTCGACCGCGAGATCGAGCGCGAGCTCGTGCAGGTCCAGTGGGCGCCGCGGATCAACATCACCGCGCGCACCGGCTGGCACGTCGACCGGCTGGTGCCGGCGCTCGACAAGGCGCTGGACGGGTGGGAGACCCGGATCGGCGACCGGCGCGCTGAACGCGTTCCTCGGCCGCCTGGTCGCCGAGCACCCGCACCCGGTGCGCGGCGGCAAGCAGCCGAAGATCATGTTCGGCACCCAGCCCTCGACGGCGCCGCCGACGTTCATCCTGTTCACCAGCGGCAAGCTGGACGCGGGGTACGAACGGTTCATCGAGCGCCGGCTGCGCGAGGAGTTCGGCTTCGTCGGGAGCCCGATCGTCATCCAGCAGCGACCCCGGGAGAAGCGCAAGCGTTAACGTGGGCGGATGCGTCTCTTCGTCTCGGGTGTCGTCTCCCTCCTGACCGCGTCCCTCCTCGTCGCCGTCGCTCCCGGCCACGCCGGGGCCGGACGCCGGACGGCTCGAGGGCGAAGCCGGTCTCCGGCACGACCTGCGCGACGTTCCCGGCCGACAACTGGTGGCGCGCGGACGTCAGCGACCTGCCGCGGCACCGGCGGAGCAGGCAGTGGCTCTCGCACATGTCGACCCGCAACAACCTGCACCCCGACTTCGGCCCGTCGTACGGCGATGGCCCCAACTACGGCATCCCGATCACCGTCGTCGGCGGCAGGCACCGCAAGGTGAGGGTGAGGTTCGGGTACGCCAGCGAGAGCGACAAGGTCCGCTACCCGCTCGGCAGGGACACCCGGATCGAGGGCGGCCGCCGCTCCGACGGCGACCGGCACGCGATCATCGTGGACCGGTCGAACTGCAAGCTCTACGAGACCTTCGCGACCCGGCACGGGCGACGGGCGGTGGCACGCCGGGTCCGGCGCCGTGTGGAGCCTGCGCAGCAACGACCTGCGCCCGAACGGCTGGACCTCCGCCGACGCCGCCGGCCTGCCGATCCTGCCCGGCCTGCTGCGCTGGAACGAGGTGCGGGCCCGCCAGGTCAACCACGCGATCCGGTTCACCACCGACATCACCTCGATGCACCACCTCTGGCCGGCCCGGCACGACGCCGGCTCGCGGACGCTCCAGGGCCTACCCGCCGATGGGTGCGCGGTTCCGGCTGAAGGCGGGCTTCTCGACGCGCGGGTACGGCGCCGACGCCCGCGAGGTGATCCGGGCGATGAAGACCTACGGCCTGGTCCTCGCCGACAACGGCTCGCCGTGGTTCTTCCAGGGCGAGCAGAACGCCCGCTGGCCGAACCGGCTGATCGAGGACCTCAAGAAGATCCCGGCCCGCGCCTTCGTCGCCGTCGACACCTCCCGCCTGAAGGTGTCCAACGACAGCGCCCAGGTGCGATGAGGGTCGTGTGCCTGAGCGTGCGTCATAGCGCTCTCTGAGGCACACGACCCGATTCCGGATCGGCGCCTGGGCTGCGGTAGTGTTCACGCGGCCGTTCGGTGGTCGACACCGGCGGCATTCGGGCTGTGGCGCAGCTTGGTAGCGCACTTGACTGGGGGTCAAGGGGTCGCAGGTTCAAATCCTGTCAGCCCGACCAAAAAACCGGCTCTGACCTGCGGAAACGCTAGGTCAGAGCCGGTTCAGTTTTGACGTAGGACGCCAGATTGGACGTTTACTAGTCGTAAACGATCCAGACAACTACCAGTCTGGGGCGGGCCCGTCCTTCTGTGCCAGCGTCTCTAGGAGCGTGGAAAGGTCAGCCGAGACCGGGGGCTTGGCGATGTAATGGTCGCGGGTGACCTGGCTCGAGGAGTGACCGAGCTGGCGTGAAGCTAGCTCGGAAGTCGTGGCCTCGGAGATCAGGGTTGCCACCGTCTTGCGGAACGTATGCGGGGTCACCCACTCGTAGCCGGTGTCCTTTCGGATCTGCCGCCACCGCCGCTCGATGTTGACGACCTGGTGCCACGTGCCGTTGCGGGTGGCGAAGACGGCATCGTGCTCGTTGGGTGTCGCGAACTGACGGCGCAGGCTGAGCAGCTCGGCCGCGAACCGCGGCACCACAACGGTTCGCCGGCTGGCGTCAGACTTTGGGGTGGGCTTCCTGTACGTGCCCTTCCCGGTCTCGGTCTTGATCGTGCCCGACACCCGCCGAGGAATGTGGCTCGTTCGGTCATGCCGACGAGCCCGTAGGGGTGAGTCCCGAAGCCCCAGGTGCCTTGACCGCTCGAGCCGGATTCGCCGTCGTCGCGAACCCTCAAACGCACGTAGTCGCCTTCGCTTGCCGACCCGGACGTCGATGCGGGTTGCGTGGCGGGCTGTGCCGCACCGCGTTCGCGATCGATTCCTGGACGAGCGCGCGGAGTAAAGCACTGGCCGCAGCCAGGCGGTCCGTCGCGGACTTCGTGCGGTGTCGGGATCAGTCGTCGAATTCGATCACGACGAGTGGGCCTCGCGACGCCGCAGCCCGTCCATGCCATCGAGCCGTGTACGCCCGATGGGCCGTCTCCCAATCCGGCGTTCCCCGCTCGACCACCCTGGCTGTCCCGCGACGCGGCCGCCCGGCCAGCCGGAGCGTGACCGGTCTGGGATCGCGAGAGTTGCGCCACCACGTGGATTGGTCGGGGTTCTGCGGCCGAACCACCAGGCGGTCATCCTGTCTGGCGTACTGCACGGGAAGTGAGTACTCGCGCCCAGTCTTGCGACCCTGATAGCGAAGCTCGACGGCGACGCCGCTCAGCAGTCGGTGAGCACGGGAGCGCAGGATCGCCAGCACCACACGATTGCCTTGCATGACCCTCTCTCTCGAAGCTCAGAGTGACAGACCAATGTCTCTCGGTGCCGGTGTCGACCAGACGGCTCGACATGCTTGGGGGGACCGTCGAACCTGGTGTGCTACACCGCAAGCGGCCTCCGCCGAGCCCGGCCTCCGCGCAGGACGCGCAGGGCGATGCCGGGACTCAGCAGCGACTGGGGTGGCGCGACCAACCCGGCGACCCGGATGAAGGCGGTGGCGAGGTGGGCGTCGTCGGCGGCGGCGGCGTGGAGCCGGGTCAGGTAGCCGCCGAGCAGCCGGATCTTGAGGGTCCGGCGTCCGGGGACGCCGGGGAAGGTCAGGTCGCCGCCGGCCGACATGTCCCACGGCACGTCGACCACGCGGGCGAGGTCGCGAAACCAGTCGGCGGGGCTGCGGCTCGATGCCCCGCTCGAGGTGGCGGCGCAGGGTGAGCGCCTCCAGCGCGGCCACGCTCATGCCCTGGCCGTAGATCGGGTTGAAGCTGCACACCGCGTCACCGATCGCGAGGAAGCCGGCCGGGAAGCGGTCCAGCCGTTCGTAGCGGTGTCGGACGCTGGCCGGGAAGCGGAAGCCGACCGGGTCATCCAGCGGCTCGGCGTCGCGGACCGCCTGGTAGATGTCGGGGAACCGAAGCGACCGGGCGAAGTCGAGGAAGCCGTCGGGGTCGGTGGGCGGGTGGTCTCCGAGGATGCCGGCCAGCGTCAGCATCCACCGATCGCCTTCGAGCCTTTGCAGGGCCCCGGTCCGCGGCAGTCTGGGGTGTCGCGGCGTCCAGGATGGCCAGGTTCCCGTCGAGGGCATCGGGCGGCAGCCGGTAGGTCCGGGTCGCGTAGCCCAGCCCGATCTGCACCTCGCTCCCGCTCCGGCCGTGGGTAGCCGAGCGCGTCCAGCCAGGCCGGGGTGCGCGAGCCGCGGCCGCTGGCGTCGACCACCAGGTCGGCAGCCAGCAGCTCCTCGGCGCTGCCGTCGGCTCGCACGCAGCACCCGCGCCCCGGTGACTCGACCGCCGTCCGGGGTGGTGGCCAGTCCGACGACGTCGCACCGCGTCCAGGAACCGCACGTTGGGCAGGGCCCGCACCCGGGCTCGCACGTGTCCTTCCAGGAACGGTCGGCTGGCGCACAGCAGCATCAGACCGGTGCGCGCCTGCCGAAGCCGGTGGCCGCTGAGGTAGAAGCGCGCGTCGGTCAGCATGTCCCCGGCCGGTGCCCCGTCGGCGACCAGCTCCGCGGTGAGCCCCGGGAACAGCTCCTCCAGGACCTGCTGCCCGCGCGCCGCCAGCGCATGGATGTGGCGGCCGTGGGGGACGCCGCGCCGGTGCGTCGGTGTCTCGGGCAGCTCGTCCCGGTCGATCACCGTCACCTGCCCGTAGCCCTCGGTGAGCACTCGAGCGGCGAGCAGTCCCGCCATGCTGGCGCCGAGCACCACCGCGCGGTCTCCGATCTGGCTGTCCATCGCAGCCACCTCCTCGATGTGGGCGTCTCTCCTGCATCCCCGGCACGGCACAGTGGCCGGCACCGCGGTCGTCGCCTCCCGCGTGCTCGTGTTAGGGAGTGGCTGCGCCGAACGGTCGCTCGCAGTCGCAGCTGTCGTGGTGCGGTTGGTAGTCGATGACGCCGCCTCGTCGGTCGAACTCGATCTCGCAGCAACCGGCGAACAGTGACCTGAGCTGCGCGCGGCCACGCTGCACCCGACTCTTCATCCCAGAGGTGGACAAGCCGATCCGAGCTGCCGCGTCGGCCTGGGTGAGACCGTCCCGATCGGTCAGCCGGATCGCGTCGCGGTAGATCGCGGGCAACTGGGCCAACAGGGGTTCCAGACACATCGCCAGCTCGGCGCGCAGTTCGGCCGGGCCGGTTTCGGGCGAGGCCGGCGTGGGCCGGTCGAGCTCCGTCCCAGTGCCGACTGGGCGCTCGCGCCGCACCACCGCCCGCCGGTAGTGATCGATGATCGCGTTGCGGACAATCTCGTGGACCCACCCACTGACCGTCGACACGTGGGCCAGTTCGTCGGCGTGACGGTCGATGCGCAGTATGACGTCTTGCAGGATGTCCTCGGCGACATTCCGGTCGGACACGCGGCGCACGATGAACGCCAGCAACTGCGCGCGCATTTCCATCCAGACCCCTGCCAGTCCGGGTGGTCAGCCTGGCTGTCGGTCATCACCGACTGCCACAGCCTTGGCCGGTGGCGCCGGCGAGAGTCCGACTTCGCCGAGGCGTCGCAGCAGCTCGCCTCCTCCGCCGCCGAACAGCACCCGGGCGCGACTGACACGGTCGGCTCCGCGGCCCCGGCAGCTGCGCCTGCGCCGACTTGCCTGAGAAGAAAAGCGCCGCAGATTCTCGGGGACCTCGTACTGCTGGAGCGGGTCAGCGCCGGCGGGCGCGCCGTAGACGTCGTGCAGAATCGCGTCGACGATCAGCTCCACCGGCGGCTCGGTGTATTCCCGTCCGCCGAACATCCAGACGCGGCAGGCGATCTGGTCGCCGCAGCCGTCGACGCAGGCCTCGGAGCCGCAGGAGCTTTCCCGCAGTTCGAAGGCAATATCGATGCCGTTGATCCGGACCGTCGGGGACGACACGAACCGCCACGATCGGGCTTCGGCCTCGGACCGGATGTGCACCTTGCGGACCTCGACCTCCACCCCCGCCGCGGTCAGCACGTCCCCGGCCGCGGCGAGCGCGGCTCTCCAGGCTCCGGTCGGTGCCGAGGCACCGGGTGCACGTGGACAGGTCCAGATAGAGGAAGTCGTTGCGCAGCTCCTGCCGCACACGCTGCGCATCGGTGCGTCATGATCTCGACGCTCGTCGATTCCTTCCATGGTAACTGCCACCCATGTCGACGAGGTCGCCAGCATTCTCGACGTCATCCCCATGGTGACAGCCTGGAATGCCATCCGGCGTGTCGCTGGTGCATCGACAAGCTATGCCATCCTACCGCTGGGCTGCTACAACGGCGCGCGACCGCGTCGCCGCCGCTCTTGACCAGGGTTTCCGCGATCAATCCCGGTAACCGCTGATCAAGGCTGGAGCATTATGTGACGGCGAGCATCGTCGCCTGGCCCGGTATCTCCCGCCAGCATGACATGGCGCTGCGCATCGTTCCACTGGCAAGCCCAGCGACGGGCGCGGCAGGTCCGCGACAGAATCAGTTCGCGCCGAGCCCTCCTCAACCGCCCCACGCGTCCGTGTCGTTGAACTGTCGCTCCAGGCCGAGGTTGTTGCCGATCGAGGAGCCGATCAGCGGCCAGGACATGGGCGCCGGTGGCGTCGATGGTGGTGACGCGCGACATGCGCAGGATCACCACGCGTACGTTGGCCGACGTCGGAGAGCTCGAGCAGGAAGTCGTGGGCGGCGGCGAAGAACAGCGGGCCGTCGATGCGGTAGGCGACGATGTGCTCGTCGAGCAGGGCGTGTTCCTCGTCGGTGTGGTCGCCCTCGTCGAGCGGCACCTCGTCGAGGCGGGCCGTCTTGGCGGTCTGTCGGAGTGCGAAGAACCCGGCGACGACGAGGCCGACGAGGACGGCGGTGACCAGGTCGAACGGCGACGGTGGCGGCGGCGGTGATGGCCAGGACGGCGGCGTCGCCGCGGGTCGAGCGCGCAGCAGCGCGAGCAGGCTGGAGACCCGGACCATCTGGATGGCGGTGGCGATCAGCACCCCGGCCAGTGCGGCGAGCGGGATCTCGGCCGACCCAGCGCGCGGCCACGAGCACGATGACGAGCAGGACGACCGCGTGGGTGAGCGCCGCGAGCCGCGATGTCGCGCCGGAGCGGACGTTGACCGCGGTGCGGGCGATCGCCGCGGTGGCGGGGATGCCGCCGAACAGCGGGGCGCCGAGGTTGGCCAGGCCCTGGCCGACCAGTTCGCGGTTCGGAGTCGTGCCGCTGGCCCACGCTCATCGCGTCGGCGACCGTGGCCGACAGCAGGCTCTCCAGCGCGGCCAGTGCCGCGACCGCGATGGCGGGCAGCAGCAGCGCGTCGAGGTCGCGCCAGCGGGACGCCGGGGAGGTGGCGGGGCGGGTAGCCCGGTGGGGATGTCGCCGATCGGCGCGGCACCCAGGCCCAGGGCGGAGTTCGTCGACGGTGGCGGCGACCACCGCGAGCAGCGAGCCTGGCCAGCGAGGTCGGAACCGGGCCAGCGCGAGGATCACCGCCGACGACGCGAGCGGCGATGCCAGGGCGGCACCCAGACCGGGTTGCGTCGCCCAGGCACCGATGGCGCGTCCGGCCAGGACGAGCACCTTCTCGGCGTGCGCCGTCACGCCGAGCGCGGCGGGCAGCTGCTGCAGGCCGATGATCGCCGCGATGCCGACGGTGAACCCCTCCACGACCGGGACCGGGACGTAGCGGATGAACCGGCCGGCGCCGGCGTAGCCGAGCCCGATCAGGATGAGCCCGGCCAGCAGACCGACCGACCAGTACCCCGTCGGCGCCGTGGGTGGCGACGATCGGTACCAGGACCACGGTCATCGCGCCGGTGGGTCCGCTGACCTGGACTCGGCTGCCTCCGAACACCGCGGCCAGCGCCCCTGCCACGATCGCGGTGACCAGCCCCGCGCCCGCACCCAGTGCCGGAGCTGACGCCGAACCCGAGGGCCAGCGGCAGGGCCACCAGCCCGACCATCACCCCGGCCGTCAGGTCGCGGCCAGGTCGAGCCTGGGTCCAGTCGGCGCGACGCGGCAGCAGCGCCGCGGTGCGCAGCCAGGCGCTGACCGAGCCAGCGACCCTCGGTACCGGTGGCGGGCAGCGCCCGTCGGCTCATCGCACCCCGACGGTCGGCGACGCTTGGGTGTCGACTTCGACGTCGAGGTTGATCAGGTCGGTCAGGATGCGGCGTGCGGTCAGCAGCAGGTCGCGCACCTCGGGCGCGCTGACCGAGTAGATGACCTGCCCGCCGTGGCGGTGGGAGACCACGAGTTGGGTGCGGCGCAGGACGGCGAGCTGCTGGGACAGGTTGCTGGGCTCGATCGCGATCTTCTCCAGCAGCTCGTGGACGGCGTGGTCGCGCTCGGAGAGCAGCTCGAGGATCCGGATCCGGGCCGGGTGCCCGAGGGTCTTGAAGAACTCGGCCTTGGCTTGGTACAGCGGGACGCCCATGTCCTGGTCACCTTCTGCGGGTTCGGCGTGCCGGAGCCGGCAGGATGCCTACTTTACGCACAGTATCAGTTGCGCACTTCTTCAATTCGTGTAGCCTGCCGAAGACACCGGGGGAAGGGTGACGACACCTGTGCCCGGGTCCGCGCCGCCCATGTCCAGCCGGAACGGTGGGTACGCGTCGGTCATCAGGCTCGCGTAGGCGGCGACTCGCAGGACCCATCGGTTGAGCCCGATCAGGCCAACACCCACGTTCCGGACATCCGCACTGTCACCGTTGGTGACGACGTACCAGCTGGTGCCCATGAAGATCCCCACGACGACGTAGTGCGGGATCGCGAGCAACCACCACTT
The DNA here is from genome assembly GCA_963788445.1 of uncultured Actinomycetota bacterium. GTDB lineage: Bacteria > Actinomycetota > Actinomycetes > Propionibacteriales > Nocardioidaceae > Nocardioides. Next base: position 19,100 of record CAWBGN010000010.1, on the reverse strand, counting down.
CACCAGGACGAGCCCGCGCGACAGCTCGGTTGGGTACTCCACTGCGAGGTGGGCTGGGTAGTCAGGCCGCTCCTGGAGGCTGAACGGCGGGTAGTGGTCGGTGCCGAGTGCGCCGTATGCGTAGTAGGCGACCCGCCAGGTCCAGCGCAGCACGCCGACGTTGAAGTCGAAGATCGCATGCGGGTATCACCCGGTGAACACGATGGCCACCAGGGCGACCGCGCTCAGGACGACGAAGGCGACCCACAAGAACGCCAGCACGACATAGTGCGGGATGACCAGCAGCCATTTCACCAGCCACAGCCAACGACTCAACCGATCTTCCAGCGTGGCGTCCACCCGGACCGGGTAGCTCTGTGCGCTCATGGTCCCTTTCCTCTCTCGTCGGCAACGGGACTCCTCAGGACGTCGAACTCGAGCGTCCTGAGTGTGCTCGGTGGCCTTGCAGAGGCCAAGGTCCCCTGAGCGAGGGACTCACCTCTCCTGCTCGGCTCCCGGCTTCTGCCCGCCGTTGTCGGCGCGCCCGTGCAGCGATGCCCAGACGTAGTCCGGCAGCTGCGCACCCCAGCGCTCCGAGAGGTCGTCCAGGATCTGCGAGCGAGCTTGGACTACGACGAGACGGTCCTCGTCGGTGGTTACGGTTTCCAGCAGCGCGGTCGACGCCAGCCACTGGCGTCGGAGTGGTTCGTCTTCGTCCGCCAGTGCTGCCCACTCAACGTCCGATGACTCGAGCTGGCGCGCTGTCCGGTGGAGGCCGCGAGCGATGAACCCGACGACGTACGGCGACGCCACCAACAGCACACCCGCCACGGCCAACGCCCACGGACCGAGGAGGTGGACAAGGCCCGGCATCACTAGCGTCGGCCAGCCGAACAGCGCGGCCCCTGCCAGGACGGGGTGTCTGCCTGGTAGGTCCTTGGACAAGGCATAGCCCAGGGTCGCCCCGACCGCACTCGTGGTGAGAGTGGTGGCGACGGCCCGTTCCTGAGACATCGAGCCCATGGTGGCCAGCGCGCCGACCAGAGTGGTCGCCGCGACGGCGAGTGCCCAGACGACGCGGTGGACGCTCACGGTGTTGCCTAGGTGCCGTGCGGCGAGTCGTGCGTGAAGTGCTGGACCATGGCATCCGGCCCCGGGTACACAAGCGACTCGTGTCCGGTGTCCTCCCAGCGCACCTCGTAGGGAGGTGAGCCGTCAGCGTGCCGAGCGCCGATGATCTCGCCGTCGCGGACGACTTCGCCGAGGTGTCGTCCCTTGATGACCAGTCGGTCACCGACGCTTGCGTACATGATCGCCTCCTGCTCGTGCTTCTGATTCGAGAGTCGCGCCTCCGCGGCGGAGGATGCAGGGCAGGAGGTCCCGGAGACTCCGGTCGATGGGCCTGAGACGTATTCAGTCGGCAGCAAGCGTCAGGACGGCCGCACCGGAAACCCGGTCGTCGGGCGAGGTCGCTGAGGGCATCGGCCGCACGTTCGAAGGGGTACGGACTGACGGTCGCCCGGACGCCGAGCCGTCCGGCCAGCCGCAGCAGCTCCTCGCCGTCCGCCCGGGTGTTCGAGGTGACGCTCGTTAGTGTCTTCTCCCGGAAGAGCTGGCGCTGGTAGTCGAGACCGGGGATGTCGCTCAGGTGGATGCCGGCCACCGCCAGGGTGCCGCTCTGGTCGAGGGCCTCCAACGCAACCGGGACGAGCTCGCCGGCGGGTGCGAACACGATGGCGGAGTCGAGCCGCACAGGGGGATCGTCGGCTGCGGCTCCTGCCGACGAGGCGCCCAGCTCGAGAGCCAGCCGGCGCGCGGCCGGGTCCCGGGTGAGGACGTGCACCTCCGCTCCCTGCGCCAGGGCGATCTGGGCGGTGATGTGCGCACTCGCACCGAAGCCGTAGATGCCGAGCCGCCCGCCTTGTGGCACCGCGGCCCGGCGCAGCGCGCGGTACCCGATGATGCCCGCGCACAGGAGCGGCGCTGCCTGGAGGTCGGGCGCGTCCTCCGAGAGGCGATACGCGTACGCCGCGGGCGCGACGGCGTACTCGGCGTACCCGCCGTCCTCGTCCCAACCCGTGTAGCGCGAGTCCCTGCAGAGGTTCTCCGCGCCGCGCCGGCACCAACGGCAGGCTCCGCACGTCTCCCGGAGCCAGGCGATTCCGACACGCTCCCCGATCCTGTGGCCGGACACGCCCGCACCAAGACTCACCACGTCGCCCACGATCTCGTGACCGGGAACGACCGGCGATCTGTGCCGTGGGAGATCGCCGTCCGTCACGTGCAGGTCGGTACGGCAGACACCGCAGGCCCGCACCCGCACCAGGATCTCCTGGGGGCCGGGCGTCGGGATCGGGATCTCGTCCAGCTTGAGCTGCTCGTGTCCGTCACCCAGCGAACGCCAGGCACGCATGGACCCGGGGGCGGTCACTTGAGCGGCACTCCCGCGCTCTCCAGCTCGAGATCGTCGAGCGCACTCGGCACCCCGTGCGGGGGCAGGATCTCGACCGGGCAGGTTGCCTCGCGCAACACCGCCCGGGCGGTGCCGCCCAGATGGAAGCCCGCCGGCAGCTGGCCGCCGCGCCGCTCGATGATGAGCAGCTCGGCCCTGGAGGCAGCCTCGATCAAGGAGTGGGCCGGCTGTGCGTGCGCGATTCTGAAGTCCACCGACACTCCCGGGTACTCCTTACGGAGGCCGGCGATGCGGGACTCGATGCTGTCCAGCGCCTGCAGGTTCCAGTCCTCGTCGTGGGTGCGCCGCATGATGATGTCGTCGTAGACGCTCGGGAGCTCGCACGCGTGGATCACCGTCAGCCGATCTCCCCGGGCTCCAGCTGCCGCGAAGGCCTGTTCCAGTGCGCCACTCCCGTGGGCGGAATCCTTGAACCCCACGATCACGACGCCCGTGGCGACCGTCGGGTCCCAACCGTCCGGGACCGACATCACTGGGCACGACGCGCGAGATGCAACCCCCGAGGTCACGGCTCCGGTGAGGACATGGTGGAGCGGGGATCGCAGGTTGCGTCCCAGGACGACCAGCCGGGCGTCGATCGCGAGGGTGTCGAGCGTCGCGGTGGCAGAACCGCTACGCACCAGGGTCGTCACGGGGACGTCCTCGGTGTACCGCGCGGCCAGCCCACGCGCGTCCGTGACGAGGCTGCGACCGACATCGACGAGGTCGTCTGGGACCAGCGGCGGCATGGGGGCCAGTGGCACGTAGTCCGGTACGACGTGGACCAAGGTCAGGTCCGTGTCCAGGCGGGCGGCTTCGAGAGCGCCGTAGCGCACCGCGCTGTCGCTCCCCGCGGAACCATCGACACCGACGACGACTCCGGTCGGCAGGTTGTTGTTCATCGTGACTCCTTCGTGAGGTCTTACGGACGATCCTCGGCTCCTCCCGAGGGCGTCGGCAGGGCCGTTGGCCGCGGTCGATGGGACGTGGGGCCCTTGGAGGAAGCGTGACCCGAGCAGAGGCTGGACGCCAGACCGAACCTGGAGGAGACACACGATGCTCGTACGCGACGTATGACGAGCCCGGCATTGACCGTGGACCCGGACACCGCTCTGAAGCGGGTCGCCCAGATCCTGCTCGAGCATTCCGTCACGGCACTTCCCGTCCTCGACGAGCACGATCGGGTCACTGGGGTGATCAGCGAGGCCGACGTCGTCCTCGAGGCCCTTCCATCCGACTCCCGAGCAGACGAGAGGCCGGCTCGGATGAGCTTGGGGCCATACCTGACCCGAGCTGCCGACGTCATGAACGCCCACCCCGTGACGGTCCGCAGCGAGACCGATCTCGCCGAGGCCGCCGAGCTGTTGACGTCGACGACGGTCAAGAGCGTTCCGGTGGTCGACGACGGGGTCCTCGTGGGAGTGGTGAGTCGTCGCGACATCGTCGCGGTGCTGGCCCGCAGTGACACGGTGATCGCGGCGGAGCTGGACTCACTCGTGCAGGGGCTCGGCATGGACTGGCTGGTGGAAGTCGAGGACGGCGTCGCGACCATCGAAGGGCCGGTCGACGACCACGAGCGTGACGTCGCCCGCACCATCGCCGGCACCGTCCGCGCGGCGGTCGGCGTCCGGTTCAGCTGAGGGGTGTGGACCGCCCTGCCCGCGCTGATCCTTCGTCCGGGCCACGGTGACCTTCGACCCTGTTCCGCGGACGGATGCCGCAGGACGGTGGAGGTGGATGCGCTGACCGACACTCACAAGGAGACGAGAGCGATGAAGACGAATTCACCCACGGCGACGACGTGGTGGGTCGAGGTGTTCCTCGGGGAGACCGAAGGACACAGCCATGCCACCGCTCACCTGCACACCCACGACCGGACCACGCTCACCGCGACCGGAACCGCCCGGCTCCACCCGGGCGAGCGCGATGTTCCCGAGATCGGCTACGAGCTGGCGACGGGTCGTGCACTTGCCAACCTGGCGCACCAGCTGATGGCGGGCGCTGCCGACGACATCACCGGTGTCACAGACGAACCCGTCTCGACGGCCGAGCTCGAGTCCTCGAACAACGGGAGTTGAGCGCGGGCTAGGGCCGCCTCTGCTCTCGACCCGGTGATCCGGCAACCAGGCGCTCGAACAGGTCGGCGTAGCGCACGAGGTGACGGTCCCCGGCGTACTCGTCGAGGACGCGCGCGTGCGCCGCGCGACCCAGCCGCTCGGCGAGCTGGTGGTCCTCGAGAACCAGGCTGAGCATGGTCGCGAATGCCGTCAGGTCGTGCGGCTCGTCGAGCAGGAGACCGTCAAGTCCGTGCGTGATCTGGTCTTGGATCCCGCCGATCCTGCTGGCGACCACCGGCTTCCCCTTCCACATGGCCTCCGTGACCGTGAGCCCGAACCCCTCGGCCAGGCTCTTCTGCACTACGACATGCGCGTGCCGCTGCACGGCGTTGACGATCACGGCGTTCTCGTCGAGATCGTCCATCGGGATCGCGGCCAGGTGCACGCGGGCGCGCACCGGGTCGGGAAGGTGATGCCACTGCCGGCGACAAGCCACCAGGACCTGGTCCCCTTCCGGATCATCCGCGACTCCGTCTGTAGCAGGTCCGACCAGCATCAGGTGGGCGTCGCCTCCCGGGGCCTCCAGGACCATCCGGGCGAACCCGGACAGCACCCCAGTCATGTCCTTCAGCCGATCCCATCGGCTGACCTGGACGACCAGGGGCGTCTCCATCGGCGGAGGAGGACCGTCGACGATGAGCCCGCCGGCCTCACGATGGGGCCGAACTGATCCGGAGGTCCCCGCCTGCCGTTCGAAACGTAGGTGTCCCCCCGGGTCCTCACCCTCCACCAGCCCGACCCTGGCAAGCACAGCGGCCACGACCTCAGGTGCTAGCTCCACGTTCTTCGGCGAGTACGGATCGATCGATGGAGGAATCACCATCAGCCGCGAGTCGTCGGCCCAGGCGGGCGCGTATCTGCGGCGCGAGAACACGAACGCGTCGGCGTCCTCGACGTACGGGCGCAGGAAGTCCCAGGCCTTCTCGGCCAGCGCATGCGGCTCGTCGCGACCCACGTGGCAGCGCCATACGACCTGGGCCCCGACCCGACGCAGCCCCGCGACCAGTCCAGCGGTCTGGGGATCGTGGAGTATCACGATGTCGCCCGGTGACACGCGCGTGATCAAGGAGTCGAGGTTGTTCGCGAGCACCGAACGGTAGTGGGCGTCCTCCGCGTCGCCCAGCGGCCCACCATCCCCAGGATCCCCGTGCAGCATGTTGTGGATGCGCTTGGTGATTGTGAAGAAGTCCGGGTCGGCATCGAGCACCAGCCAGCGGTTCTCGATCCCTGCGCCGTTGCCGTAGGCGAGCAGTGTCGGGAGCATCTCCGCCACACCTCCGCCGGAGGCGGTGGAGCTCACGTGCCAGGCGATGCGATCACCGAAGCTGGACCGAAGTTGTGCGGCGGTCTCGATGAGCAGGGTCGCTCGCGCCGGCGAGAGCACGGCCCCGAGCCTCTCGAGTGGTCGTGGTGCGATCCGGACCTCCTGCATGAACGCATGATGTCCCCTCGCAGTGACATTGCGCCGTGGACTCACCGGAGGGCCTTCATGTGGCGGGCGTCCTTGCCGGATCGTGGGCGAGGTCGCGCTCGCGCTCGGGAGTAACGGCGCACCTTCATGGGATCTCTTTGTGTGGCTTCGACACCGCAACCCTCCCGCGATGGGCCGGCCGCTCATCAGGGCCCAAGGTACCTAGGGCATCGGGTCCTAGGGCCGAGGCGCGCCACGGCAACCGCCTACCGTGCGGGCGCGGTTGCCAAGCCAGCCATCGCTTGAGCAGTGGGCAAACTCGACCCTTCATCAGGCCAATCGCGCTCGACTTCGGTCTGCCGTCGATCGGCCCAAGATGAGCCGCAGCCGACACCACCGACCCCCGTTCGAATCGTCGCCAGCAGCACTCACAACCAGACCACACACCTCTTGCATTGTCGGCCTGGTGATCCGTCCGTACGAAACGTTCCGGCGGTCTGATGAGGCCAGTCAGCGCTCGAAGCGAGACTGCGACCGAGGCACCGGACGCCGATAGAGCGCATCGGCCAAACCGACAAACGCATCGATCGCCGACCGCCACTTCGGATCCGTCAGCAGATCACTTTCACGAGCGAGCTTGGCCATCGCCCGGAGCACCCGCCTGCATGCCGTCGGCGATCCCACGACACGCGAGACACACTCCGACAGGTCGTGCTCCTTCACCGGCATCACCGGCCGGACGAGCTCGATCGCCACCACTCCCCTGGCAGCCGCCCGGCGCTCCTCATACGCAGCCCGCCGGCATCTCTGGGAGCACCACTTCGGCGGCCGGCCGGTGGCGTGCTGCGGGAGGGCGTCGCCGCATCTGGGGCACTCCCCCGCTGGGCCGGGTCGAGTTTCGTTCTGGTCGCTCATGCACCGAGAAGCAACGTTTCGTACGGACGTATGGACGGGCCGGCCAGCGACCGTCACAAGCAGGGCCGCCACTCGCCACTGGGTAGGTTGCGGGAGCTCTCACCTCTTTCGTACGGACGGATCACCAGGCCGACAATGCATGAGGTGTGTGGTCTGGTGAGGTGTCGAATTTGAGCAGAGTCTGGGGCATGGCTGGGACGGTTGGAGTGACGGCGGATGGTCGCGAGTAGCGGGCCACGAGGGGTCGGTGCGCGGCGCGTCAATGGCGGCTATTAGACGATTCCGGTAGGACCGGTGTCCGGCCAGACTCGGTCCAGGTGTTCGGCGGGATGCTCTTCTCGCGGCTGCCCACCCAGCGATGGGTGTGGCTCTCTATCGGTTTGCGTGCCGCCGGGCGCCGTGCCGAGGCGTGGCTCCAGAGGGGACTGCCCAGCTCGTAATAGCAATGCCCGCCTCGCGATCCCCACCAGTTCACGATGAAGGGCGAGCGGCATGGCGAGGGTGTTCATCGGGGTCGATCCCCACAAGCTGTCGGCGACGATCGAGGTCGTCGACGAACACGAGACAGTGCTGGCGACCGGCCGGTTCAGCACCGACAAGACCGGGTACGCCGCGATGCGGAAGGCCGTGTCGGGATGGTCGGAGCGGGTCTGGGCGGTCGAGGGCAGCAACGGTGCCGGGCGTCCGCTGGCGCAGCGGCTGCTGGCCGACGGCGAGCACGTGGTCGACGTGCCGGCCAAGCTGTCGGCCCGGGCGCGGTTGTTCGACACCGGGCACAACCGGAAGACCGACGCCCACGACGCGCACGCAGTCGCCGTGGTCGCGGTCCGCACCCAGGGCCTGCGGGTGCTGTCCTACGACGTCGAGCTCGAGGCGCTGCGGATGCTCGCCGACCGCCGCGAGGAACTCACCCGGGCCAGGGTCCAGACCGTCAACCGGCTGCACCGGCTGCTGTCGGAACTGACCCCGGGCCGGGCCAAGAAGGACATCACCACCGGTCAGGCCAAGGCGATCCTCGCCTCGGTGCGTCCTCGGGACCTGGCCGGGAAGACCCGACGCCGGCTCGCGGCCGAGCAGCTCACCGAGCTGGTCGCGATCGAGAAGAAGATCAAGGCCCTCACCAAAGAGCTGAAGACGATGGTGCTGGCGAGTGGGTCGACCTTGATGGACCTGCCCGGCGTCGGACCGGTGGTCGCGGCACGGATCCTGGCCGACGTCGGCGACGTGGCCCGGTTCGCCGACCGGAACCGCTTCGCGTCCTGGACCGGCACCGCACCCCTGGACGCCTCCTCCGGCGAACAGATCCGGCACCGGCTGTCCCGAGCCGGGAACCGGAAGATGAACCACATGCTCCACATCGCCGCGGCCACCCAGGTCCGGCTCGACACCCCAGGCCGTGCCTACTACCGACGCAAGCTCGCCGCCGGCAAGACCCGGATGGAAGCCATGCGCTGCCTGAAGCGACGGATCTCAGACGCCGTCTACCGCCAACTCGTTGCCGACGCCCAACGAGCCCAACACCTGAAGCTCACCGAGGCAGATGAAACGGGCCCGGGAGGGCACTGCGGGGCGACTCAAGAATCCAGCGCGGTCGACCTGCCCCCGCACATCGACACTTCGGATCAGCCACTTCCCGGACCCGCAGAACCGACGCTACAACCGTCCCGACGAACCCGGAAGGCCACCGCCCTCACAGCCGGTTGACAACAGAGGGGAGCCGGTATGACGCGCACAACTGCCGCCCGGTGTTCGCGGGGCGCAGAGGCGGTCGGTACGAAGGATGTCCGGCTCTGCCTCCCGGTATGGCCGCAACCAAGGACAGAATCCGAGCCATGACGTCCGAGCGCGCAGCAGCCTGGGCCAGCGACGGCCAGCACAACGCAAAACCCGGGGCGGACCGAAGCGACTGGTGGGCCAACCACGAGCGCGTGTGGTCCGACCCTATTGGTCAGGTATGACCGGCCGAGCCGCGGGTTCTCCCTCCATCCGCGAGAGCCTGCCCGGGCAGCTGGAGGGTCTCGCCGTGATTGGCGCCCGCCGCCCGACTCCAGAAGCACGGACTCCACAGTCTGGTCGAACAGATCCTTGTCCGCGGGCGTCGCCTCAGTCCAAGCCGTCATGACCGCCATGGCCAAGGACTGCGTGCTGCAGGGTCTAGGTCGCAACTCGCATATCTACGAGACGGCGGGGCGCGGGTCGCGGCTAACGAGCGTGGACCGTTCCTGCGCGCGGGTAAGCGTGCGTCCGGTCACGGTGACGAGGACAGCCCGTGCGGGTGATCGGGTTGACAGTTCGTCCGGATGCGACGATCTTTGCGGGAGACCGAAAGGAGAAGCGATTATGGCAAATGACTTTTCAGACGAGTTTGCCAGACATCTCATGGATCTCAACGTCGATGTCCCCATCCCCACGGATCAGATTGCGACCAGCTGGGCTGTGGCTGCAACGATACAGGAAGAGGGCAGCGTAACAATCAAGCATACAAGTGTGAAAACCGGAGGATCATCGCAGACTTGCGGTCCATCTAATCTAATAGATATCGCCGGCATCGGTGTCACTGGTGTGAATGGCACAAGCAGGTTCGTTATTAGCGACTACTTGTGCTTTCGGTTTGCTCCTGATGAACCAAACTGGGTACTTGCCACGCCCCAGACAGACCAACCTGCGTATGTCACCGCAGGGAGCCAGCCGAAGGCCACTGGTGTTTTCCGTGAGGCGGATGAACTCGAAGTATCGATCTTTTCATGGGACATGACCGGGAACCCGCTGCCGCGGTTGCCATTCGCCTGGCGGATACTGCTTCCGTCACACCTCCCGTTCGCGTGATTGGTCAAGATGTCGCCGGGCTCGCGCGGGTGTCTGTGTCGAGACAGGAAACTGCTTCCTTCGCGGCGGAATGACTCACGTCTCCAACGCCGCCGATCGCGGAGTGCGCGCGCGGATCGCTGATGAGCGGACGCACCTTGGTCGCCGTGCTGCGGCAATGGTGAATCCATCAGGGGATCATGCAGCCGTCGTCGGCTAGGCAAACGTGCGCGCCCGCTCCGCGGCGGGTGTGACGGTGCTGCAGTTGGACGCCCAGAATCCACCACCACCGCGGACTAGGCTCATCGTCCATTATCGCGGGCCACACATTGACACGGCAACTGCCAAGGAGGATCGTCACGAAGGTTGATTCTCTCAAGGGGTTGCAGTGACAACAGACAATGGCAAGCAATTCGACCATAGCGCGGTCGTTGACCTGTCTGCTGAAGTTGATCCCACCGCGATGACGCTGCTTTCCCTGGAAGCGTCTGGGACGAGCGCAAGTCTCACATATCCCGATTTCAGCTACCGTCATGTCTGGGGCGACCAGGTCGGATGGAGGCGGCTTAATCTGACGACCTCCTTGATCAAGGCCCGGTCCAACGTCTTCGTCTCGATTAGCGAGCTGGATCCGATCGTATCCTCTCAGGATCCGGTCCCGAAGCCCTTCGTAGGGTCGGCTCCGTTCTTGGTGCACAACGTGGCGCCGTATAACGGCGGGGTAGTAGCACTCGTCTTTATCAATTGGCAAGAACCACTGTTCACCCAGCTCTCCTACTTAGTGATCAATTCCTGAAGACCGCGACCTTGATCAACCGACGTCGATTTCAAGGTGACTGTTTCCGCGATTCCCGGGCCCTTGTCTACCTCGCGCCGGCTCTGACCACCGACCACGTGTGCAGCGTGGGCGGCGCGCCAAGGCATCAGAACGGGCCTGTTGCGTTGACGGACCGCATCCTGGCGGTGAGGCTGGCTCGATGAAGCGCACTCGCCGCCCCCGCCCGCTGTGAGGATGCCGTCGGGTTCACTGGATCCCGATGCCCGCCCGAGGCGATCTTGTTGGCGGTGCGCTGGTACCTCCGCTACGGGTTGTCCGACCGACCTCGAAGAACGGCAGTATCGCTCACCGCAACACTGCCGGTGAGAGTCTCCGCGATGCGACGGCAGGAGGATTCTCCACTGTCGCGCAGCGGCCAAGGTCGACTCCATTGATGTGGGCGCTCCGGTGGTCGACAACCCAGTTCCTTGCCTTTGACCCTAGGTCGCTCGACTCTTGTCTGCGCAACTGCGTGGATGAAACCGGTTGAGAGCCTCCCGCGCCGCGCGTCCCCGACGAGGAGGCACTGCGCATGCCACAGGTCGCCTAGATCCGGATGCGTCTAACTGGGCGCAAAGACTCGCCTCCTCGCGCGAACTGCGGACAAGCAGCCGCCGGTGAGCCGGATGGTGAGCGCCGTGGTGAGACCGCTGTGCTGGGGCCACGTCCGGCCGAGGTGATTCCCTCCCGTCCTGTGGCAGTGGCATCACTCGTCCACAGGCGCGCTTGCACCGGCTTGCTATCCACAGGTCCCTCGACGTCAGAACCCTGGTTCGTTGACGACGAGTTGTACTTGACCATGGCGTTCTTGCTGGATCTGCTGCCATGCGTGCCCGCAAATTGGCCACCAATGTGCCATCGGGGCCTATGTCCGGCCGCCCACTCAACTCGTTGCCTTTCACGTCATGCATCCCATGACGCTGCCCGCCTCTCGCCCGGACGAGGGGCTGGCGCGTCGGAAAGGGACGTCATGCCATTTGAAGGGAAGAGGGAACTGCCATGACTGAACTCCTCACCAGCAGCGAGGTCGCGACCTGGATCCGCGTCTCGCAGTCCACGTTGTGCCGGTGGCGACAGCAACACGTCGGACCGCCCGTCACCTGGCTGACTCCGACCTGCCCGCGCTACCGCCGGAACGACGTCGAGACCTGGCTGGACAAGGGTGTCGCGTGACCATCGTCAAGACGCGCGGCGGGCGCTTCACCGCCAAGCGCAAGACCGGGCGCCAGTTCGTGGCGAGCAAGACGTTCGACACCAAGCGTGAGGCCACCGAGTGGCTTGGCCGCGAACGAGCTGCTCTGGCCGGCGGGGTCGATCCGCGAGCCGGACGTCAACGCGTCGGAGCCCTGCTCGAGCACTGGCTGACGATCAGGAGGGCCACGGTCGCGACCAAGACCTTGCGGGCCGACCAGGCGCTTCAGCGGCTCGTGCCCACAGCCATGCAGGCCCTCCAGGTCGGCGCGGTGACCAGCCGCGAGGTCGCCCGCTCCTTCGACCTCCTGCTTGGCTCGGGACTGGCGGAGCAATCCGTGGTCCGCTACCGAGCCAGCCTGTCCAGCTTCTTCGGATGGTGCGTGCGCGAACGCATCATCGGGTCCAACCCAGTCACCGGCGTAGCGGTGCCGCGGTCCTCGGAGGAACAGGTCGAGATGCGGCCCTGGACCGAGGCCGAACTGGAGGCCGTCTACCAGCAGTGGCAGCAGGAAGACCCTCACCTCGCCGACGTCATGCTCCTGCTGGGGTGGACCGGCCTGCGCTGGGGCGAGGCCCGAGCGCTGCTGGTCGAGGACCTGGTCGAGGTGCCAACACCAGGTCTGTTGGTTCGTCGGTCGGCGCCCGAAGGCGTCGGCACCAAGGCGACCAAGGGGCGCCGATCGCGACGGGTTCCGCTCGCCAACCGCGTCCTGCCCATCGCGCACGGCCTCGCCGACGACAAGGCCGCGAACGACCTTCTGGTGACCACCGCTGGCGGTGCCCGGCTGCACCGATCCGCGATACTCCGCACCCTGCACTGGTCCGAGGTGAGCCAGGGCCGCCGCCTGCACGACCTGCGGCACACCGCCGCCTGCCTGTGGCTCGCCCGTGGCGTGGACCCGGGGACCGTGCAGGCCTGGATGGGACATGAATCGATCGCGACGACGAACCGGTACCTGCACTTCCTCGGCTCGTCGGCAGACAAGGCCGGCCTCGATCGGCTCAACGAGCCCGGACCGCGAGTGAGCCGCCGGTCCGCCCGCGAGCCCATCCCGGAAGACCTCACTCTCTGGTGACCGCGTCAACCGTTGCAGTCCGGGGGTACGCCGGGGGTACGCCACCGGCAGATGGCCTCGCATCACACGGTTGAGATACGCCCCGCGGACACGACAAAGGCCCAGGTCAGCGACCTGGGCCTTCTTGGTGGAGCTGAGGGGATTCGAACCCCTGACCTTCTCATTGCGAGAAGGTCGCCTCCACGTGTCGCCGGATCTCGGAGAAACTCGGCGAAACCTGCCCTGACCTGGGCCGACAGCCGACATCAGTGTCGTTGCCGACCCCGACCTTACCCGAGCGGCACGGATGATCTCGGCGTTCCTCGGGCCCATTCCGCGGAGTAAGCGCGGACGATGCCCGACTCATCGGAATCAGCACTGTCGACTGCGGCCATAGCCGCGGTAGGACGCAGGTCAGATTCGCCGATCAGTCGGTCGGAGCATTCACGATCCGATCGAACCCCAGCCCGCTGCTACCCTCCCCGCGCCCGGTCTGCTTCCGAGCGCCGTACCAGACGAGCACAGAGCCGTCGGGGCCACGAGTGCGTTCGTAGCACTGGCTGACCCGGACGCCCGCGCGTGGCACCTCGTCCTCGAAGACGTAGTACTCGGCGGACGGGCGGCGCGGGAGGTCGCCGTTTCCGAACGGGTACGTCGCCACACCAACCTTGGCCTCGTGCACGTCGGGGTCGTCGCCGACCGGCTTCAGCTGGTCGGTGCTCGTACGACGTCGTGGTCCAGCGCGCCCCGGGAGCGGCGTCCGGCAGCTGGAGGACGGTCACCCGCGACGCGTTGGCCTGGACTCACCCACGGCGAGCACCGTGGGCGGTGCAGCCGGTCCGTCCTGCTCGAGCAGCACGAAGCGGTCGGGCACGCTCCTCGAGCCGGTCTTCGCCGAGTGCCATGTAAGCGTTGGAGGCTTCCTTCATCTTGACGGGGCAAGCGGACCTGTGCAGGATGCATAGCATCTACTATGCCAACGCGAAGGTCCATTCATGTCCGAGAACTTGAACGAGATGCGTTTCGACGGCCAGGTCGCCCTAGTCACCGGCGCCGGCGGCAATCCAGGGCTGGGGCGTTCGTATGCCCGCCTGTTGGCTGCTCGCGGCGCGAGGGTCGTGGTGAACGACATTGGCTCCACAGCGGGCCTGCCAGGAGTGTCGGACAACGCACTCGCTGAAGCGGTGGTGGCCGAGATCATCGCCGAGGGTGGAGAAGCCGTGGCCGACACCCACAGTGTCGCCGAGCCCGACAGCGCCAGAGCTGCGGTTCAAACGGCGATCGACAACTTTGGGCGTCTCGACATCCTCGTGAACAATGCCGGGTCGTGCGTTTTCGCCGGGGCGGCGGAAATGACCGATGCCGATATGGACCTCAGCATCGACATCAACCTCATGGGTGTCGTCTGGATGTGCCGGGCCGCGCTCCCGCACCTGACCGCGCGGAAATACGGCCGCATCGTCAACACGACATCCGGAGGAGCGTTCGGAGTGCCTCGACTGACGTCGTACGCAGCACCGAAGGCCGGGGTCATCGGCTACACGCGGGCGCTCGCCGTCGAGGTGCAGTCGCTGGGTGACATCAGGTGCAACATCATCGGACCCGCCGCGGGGACGCGCATGTCGAATGCGTCACTGGAGTCTGGCTCGGACGCGCTACGCACCATGCTTACGCTGGATCCCGATCTCGTAGCGCCTACCGTCGCTTACCTGGCGCACCAGAGCTGCACCGTTACCGGTCAGATGCTCTCGTCGGGAATGGGGAGCGTTCACCGCGACTATTTCGCCGCCACGCCGGACATCTCCGGGATCACGACCCCGGAGGCTTTGCGAGACTCGATCGATCAGCTGATGGGGACCAGCGACTCGACTGAGACCCACGCGATGGTTGGTTTCACCGAGCTGGGCGCGAAGCCTTACCGACCCCACCGGACCGACGCGTCGACCAGCGAAGCTCGGTAAGGGGCGAAGGTGAAGATCGCAATACTTGGCGCGGGTCGCATTGGCGGCGCGCTCGCAGGACAGCTCAGTGCGCTTGGGCACGACGTATGGATTGCCAACTCGCGCGGGCCGGCGTCGCTGGGTGCGGTGGCGGCCAGCACCGGGGCCCGCCCCGCGGGGGTGGCGGACGTCGTCAGGAACGCCGGCGTCGTTGTCGTGGCCATCCCGCTGGGCAAGGTCCCAGCGCTCGACCCGCACCTGTTCTCGCTCCGCGAGACCGACGCGCCCGTCATCGACACCACGAACTACGACGTGGCGCGCGACGGCCGCATCGAGGAGCTCTGGGACGACGACCAGGACGTTACCGACAGCGCATGGGTCGGAACTCAGATTGGAACGCCAGTCGTCAAGGTGTTCAACACCATCATTGCTCAACGCATCATCGACCTCGCCCGACCTGCGGGCGATCCGCGCCGAGTCGCACTTCCGGTTGCCGGCGACGACCGTGCGCCCAAGCAGCGGGTTATGACCCTGGTCGACGAGCTGGGATTCGACCCCGTTGATGCCGGTCCCATCAACGAATCCTGGCGGCAACACATCGGTACACCTGGCTTTATCACAGACCTTCAGGCGGGCCCTCTGCGCGCTGCATTGCAAGCTGCTACTAGAGACCACAACCTTGCGTACCGCCAGAGCATTCTTCCAACTGACACGCTCTGACTGAACCCGCAAATGCACAGCACCGTCGTACGTCGATACGACACTCAGCCGACCACAGTGTTTCGGGCCGGGGTCCAGTAGGCGCGACTCGCCTATTGCGGCGACCATAACCCGGCGAAGGTCCTCTTCAACGACTCTGGCCTCGATCCTTCCGCCGTACTGGCACCGTCACGACGAGCTCGTCTGGGAGCTGCCCGCTCACACTCACTGGTTGAGCTGCCACCACAAGAGCGCCAACGCCTCGGCACCGATCGCCTGGCTCGCCAGCGATGCGCTCATCGGGTGATCCGAATGCGCCCATACACACGAAACAAGACCGGCCAGCCACAGACGGCCCGGCATCGGCAGCCCCGAGCCGGCGGCCGTAGCACAGTCGAGTCCGGACCAACGAAAGGAGCGGACGGTGCTTCTCCCCCACGCACTGACCCTCGCGCAGGCACGTTCACACCTCGCGGTCCTCGCGAGCAGGCGCGGACCTGTTCATCATCATCGCCAACGCGGACACGCTGATCTCCCCCTCGAACGCCTCACTGGTCGCCGAGGTTCTGCCCGGGCGTCGAGACACGTCGTGATGTAGGCGAACATGACACGCTGTTGTCGATCGCCAAGGTCCGCCTTCTTCTGGGCCACGAGCCTCAGCACAGTTGGCGGGAGGAGCCGATTCTGGGGAGGGTCGGCGGGTCCTTGTGGAGTTGGGCAAGCATCCGGTGCACGGTCTCCGCTGCCTGCTTGGCGGCGGTCGCATTGTCTACGGTCGCGGTGTCGGCGGCCGGCTCAGCGCTGCCGGGAGCGAACAGCATCTCGACGATCGAGGTGGTCAGGTATGCCGTCATTTGGCAATAGACGTCGTCGACCGCTCGACCCGTTCGTTCAGCGATCGCCTGCTGGAGCAGCGCTCGCTCCATGGCGAAGTCGGCGTACAGCTTCAGCCTCAGTCGAGGGGTTGACTCCATGATCGTTTGGATCTGGCGGACGCGGTCGGCGTTGGGTCGGGGCGCCAGCAACCACGCCGTCAGCGCATGACCTAGCGCGAGGTCGAGCGGCTCGTCTTCCGGCCGCGACGCCAGCTCGTCCGCCATCTGGTCGCGCAGCGCCAATGGCTCGGTGATGAGCAGGTCCTTGGTCGGGAAGTAGCGGTACAACGTGGAAGTTCCTACCCCGGCCCTGGACGCGATCTCCGCCATCGGCGTCGCGTCGAAGCCGCTCTCGACGAACAGGTCGAGCGCGGCTTGCAAGATGTCTTCACGCGTTCTTGCAGCGTTACGTGCCCTTAGCCCCACGTTCGGATCCTAGCAGCCAGTCCCGAGTTGGTAGTGACTTCCATATTGGGCTACGCTCCCATCCGTACGTTTGCTGCGCTTCACTTGCAGCTCAACTTCTACGAGAGGTCCCTCTCGACCATGGCTTGGCACCTTTTCCGGCTCGGACGCTGGTCCTTCGTTCACCGCAAGATCGTGGCGTCGATCTGGGTGTTCCTCTTGGTGCTCGGGGGTGTGGGCGCCTCGACTCTGTCGGGTGAGACGAGTGACAAGTTTGAGCTGAGCGGCGTGGAGTCCACCCAGGCCTTCGATCTCATCAAGGAACGCAGCCCCGGGGCGAGCACCGACGGCGCCACCGCTCAAGTGGTCTTTGAGTCGCAGGACGGCCAGCGGCTCGACACTTTGGCCAACAAACAGGCCATCGCCGCGGCCCTGACCGAAGTGAAGACCAAGCACGTCTCATCCGTGGCGGACCCGTTCACAGGGGGCACGGTCTCCCCCGATGGTCGTGTCGCTTACGCGACCATTTCCTATAGCGAGCCTTCCGTCGAGCTCACCGCAACCGACATAGATGCGCTCAGGGCGGTGAAGAACCAGGCTGAGAGGTCGGGCCTCGATGTCGCGATCGGCGGCGACGCAATCGCCCCAGAAGGTCACCTGCCGACCGCGGAGCTGATTGGCATCGGCATTGCCCTCATCGTTCTTGCCATCACCCTCGGGTCCCTCGTGGCGGCCGGGATGCCGCTGCTCACCGCGATTCTTGGCGTCGGCATTGGCCTGATGGGAATTACCACGCTGAGCGGCTTCGTCGACCTGAGTTCGGTCACCCCCATTCTCGGTGCCATGCTCGGTCTGGCCGTTGGCATTGACTACGCCTTGTTCATCATGTCGCGCTACCAACAGGAGGTACGCAAGGGCGGCCCGCTTGAGGAGGCCGCCGGCGTTGCTGTTGGTACGGCGGGATCGGCCGTGGTGTTCGCCGGGATCACGGTCGTCATCGCCCTCGCGGGCCTCTCGGTCACCGGAATCAGCTTTCTCACCCAAATGGGATTGGGCGGCGCCGTGACGGTCGTCATCGCCGTGATCATTGCACTGACTCTGCTGCCCGCCATCCTCGGCTTTGCTGGCACCAAGGTGACTGGGGGCCGTCTGAAGTTCCTCAAGCAGCGAGACCCCGAGAGCACTGAGCTCACGGCGGGCCGTCGCTGGATTAACTTGGTCGACCGCTTCAAGGCCCCCATGCTCGTCGGCGGCATCCTCGTGGCCGCGGTGATGTCCTTTCCTGTCACGAAGATGGAGCTGGCGCTACCCGACAACAGCACCGCGCCCGCCGGCAGCGACCAGCGGGTTGCCTTCGACACGATCAGCGACTCCTTCGGGGCCGGTGCCAACGGCCCGCTGATCGTCGTCGTCGACACCAAGGATGCTGCCGTCCCGGTTGCAGCGGTCGAGTCGATCACCGCCGAGCTCGAGAGCCTCAAGACCGACGTCGCCTCGGTCGTCGGGCCCGACGCCGCGACGCTGCAGCAGCAGCTCGACGCGGTCCAGTTCACCACCATCACCGTCATCCCGAAGAGCGGACCAGCCGCCGCCGACACCAAGGAGCTCGTCAACACCATCCGCGATCGGACGGACGCCGTCGAGGCTGAGACGGGGGCGCACGCGCTCGTCACCGGTTCGACCGCGGTCGGGGTGGACATCTCCCAGGAGCTCCTCGCCGCATTCCCCGTCTACCTGATCGTGGTCGTCGGTCTCGCGATCTTCCTGCTGATCGCCGTTTTCCGCTCGCTGTGGGTACCGATCAAGGCGGCCGTGGGCTTCGTGATCTCCCTCTGCGTCTCGCTCGGTGCCACCGTCGCGGTGTTCCAGTGGGGTTGGCTCAACCAACTCCTCGGCCTCGACGCCACCTCGCCGATCGTCTTCCTGCTGCCGCTGCTGCTTACCGGCATCCTCTTCGGGCTCGCGATGGACTACGAGGTCTTCCTGGTTACCCGGATGCGCGAGGCCTACGTCCATGGCCGCCCGGCCCGCGAGGCCGTCCTGGAGGGTTTCCAGCACAGTGCACGCGTCGTCACGGCAGCCGCCGTCATCATGATCGGCGTTTTCGGCGGCTTCGCGCTGGGCGACGACGTGATCATCAAGACGATCGGCTTCGGACTGACGGTCGGCGTGCTCGCCGATGCCTTCCTCGTCCGGATGCTCATCCTGCCCGCGCTCATGTTGATCGTCGGCGAGCGGATCTGGTGGACGCCGAAGTGGTTCGGGCCGATCACCCCGAACTTCGACGTCGAAGGAGAGTCCCTCGACAAGCACCTGGACGCGGCAACGACCGCCGGCTGAGCCGGTGGCTGAAGCTGCGGGCCATGACGACGCAGATGCTTTCCCTCCCCCCGACCCATTGAGAACCCCGCACGTGCGGAGAAGCCGCCGAGCCCG
>CAWBGN010000009.1:0-561177 GCA_963788445.1 uncultured Actinomycetota bacterium | reverse complement strand
GAACGCACCAGGCTTCGAGGCGGATGATTTTCTCGCCGTCGCTGCCGCCAAAGAAGAAAGGCGAGGGGGCACCGTTCTCGTTGCGAGCGGCGACCGGGACACATTTCAGCTTGCCTCCGACCGCACCACTATTCTCTATCCCGTCCGTGCCGGCGAATTGGCGCGTGTCGGTCCCGCCGAGGTTCGTGCGCGGTATGGCGTCGATCCGGTGCAGGTTCCAGATTTCATCGCCTTGCGCGGCGATCCCTCCGACAAGGTCCCCGCGCACCTGGGGTCGGCGCAACTGGTGCTGCGACGCTGCTGCAAAGATATGGCAGCCTCGAAGCCGCGCTCAGCGCGGGGCGATTCCCCGCAATTGCCGAAAGCTTGAGACTTATCGGTCGATCGCCACCATGAACCGAAAAGCTCCGCTGCCGGGCCTTCGCAATCAGACGCCAACTTGGCACAGGGCCGCCGCACTCGCCCGCGAATGGGAGTTAAACCAACTCGCCGGCCGGCTTGACGAGCTTGCGGTCGGCTAGGCTCGAAATATTTTCTGAACCGCAAGCCGAGCCACAGCATTGGGTTTCGTCCTCAGACCTATGAGCGAGTTAACGTACGAAAACCAACTCTAGACCGCCGCGCCGACGGAGATAACAATGGACAAGGAAAAGGAAGGACTAATTACGTCGGTTCCAGATGCATTGACCGAAGCCGCCAAAATAGACATCGCTGATGCGAAAGAGATGGTGTCGAGCGCCGTGCTCAATCTCAGTTCTGCTGACCCGTTGGATAGAGTACTACGTGCTCCTGCTCGTTCGGGTCGTTGCGTGCGACAATGGCGATCGCCGGCTCGGTGTCGCTAAGATTGAAGGGTGGTGCGGCACGTCCGGCGGGATGAAAATGAAATCTCCGGCGACATTCACAACGCTCTTCTTTAACCCCTCGCCGTAGCGAGTCTCGACACGGCCTTGCAGCAGATAGACCGCGAACTCAAAGCCTTTGCGCACATGCGCCTTGGCCGAACTACCAGGCGGAATGACGACCTTCAATAAGGACAGACCCTTTGTCCCAGCGGTGTTGGCTGAAATTCCTGGAAATACCGGCAGCGCTTGCTTCGACTGGATCGCCTCGGTCACCCGGACCGTGACGACTTCTTTGCCGTCGCGTTCTCCGATTATGATCTCATCGGCTGCCGCTAACAGGAGCCCGAACGTGGTTAGACTAAGTAAGAGTTGGTGCATCACTCTATCCTCCTCGCGACGTAGGCTTCATTGGACTTTCCACCCGCCATCTGAGTGGGGAGGTCCTAGGCAACCAGCTGAGCATCAGGCTAAAGCGCCGGGCTTCGAGGCAGATGATTTTTCTCGCCGATGGATCTTCACGGTCGAGAGTCTGGTGCCTCGAACCAATTTATCTCGGATGCGTTGATATTTTCGTCGAGGCCTACCCACGGAACTACACATCGTGTTTGAGCCCGGTGACATCATCGACCCTTCCGAAAAATTCCTTGAAAAGCAAAGGAAACCAGTGCCACGTTGGATCCCGCGGGACCGCCGGCGCAGGGTCGATAGGACAGCGTTTCTGGCTCGCCGGCAGTGTCGTTTACGCTGTCGGCACTTTAGTTCTCGCGATTAGTCTGGGTCCGTGGGGAGGGAGGCAGCCTGTTTCACCTGAGACCACTTCGCATCAGGCGACCTCGACGGCGCTTCAACCCAGACCCGCTGAAAGGCCTCCAACCGACTTATCCTTGGCTCAATCGCCGCACCCACCGCACCCGAACGTTGGATATGCGGTGCAGACGGCACAGCCTCAAGGTGGGCCAAACGCTTGCGAAGCCGGATAGCACAGCCGGACTGGGAGGGGTAACCAGTTCCAGGCCATCGATTGAATCAGAGAAGAAAGGTCCCCCAATCGTCGAGCCAGCCCAGGTCGACCCTGCTGCCCCAGTTGCCGCGGAGACGCCAACGCCAGGGGTTAGCGAGGAGCGTGTGAGAGTGACGACGACCACCAGCATACGGACTGGTCCATCCAGTTCTTCCGACATCATCGGTACTGCCCATCCGGGTGCAGAGGCTGCGGTGGCATCGCGTGAATTTGACTGGGTGCAGATTGTGGACCCCATCGCGGGCAAACTGGCTGGATTTGCTGGATTCCGCGTCCTTGGCACCAAGCACCGAGGATGCCGCGTCAACCGAGCCTGGGGAGCAACGTTTCGAAGTCCCTGATGAAGCGGCGCGGTCGGCGACGGTGGGGCCAAAGCCTCGCGCCAAGGCAAAGAAGTACCTATCTAAGCGACATTATGGCCGGCGCGGGATCAGACTCAGGTTCGTGTTGAGGCGCTTCCGATGACCGGGGTCAAATGCTCCACGGAGGAAATTGCCGCCTGGATCTGGTTTGTAGTCTCTTCAACTTAAGGGGAGGCAATGTCACGGTAACTCGGATCGCTTTGCGTTAGGATTGCGACATCACCATCAGAAAAGGGATGAGAGGCAATTCACTGAGAAGCGCGGCCGCTCGTAGGTCCGAGAGCCGCTCTTACCGAATTGAACCTTCGGGCGCTTCCAGGGGATAGAACCAGCGCTGATTCTGGACCCTTTTCATCTGCGCTTGATCAATCGCTGGCAGTACTGTCTTCTCGAACGCGAATTTGGCCTGTTGGTATTCGCTTTCGCAGGTCTTAGCGCGTCGCTCCGGAAGCCATCCGGAATTACGAAATCCTGAAAACCTGCCTGGTCGCCCCCATAGGCAATACACAGTGTATTATATACGCGTTGGGAAGCCGTGCCATGCTCGTCGGAAAAGGCGCATAGCGGGTCCAGCAAACACTGCTGCTTCGGATCTGAAGGATAGTTCGGATCGCTCGGATTAGGCAGCGTAGTTGGGGGATCGGCTCCGCCTTCGGCCTCAAGCTGCCAAAAATATGCGAAACCCTTGATCACCGTGCGCGCAGTCTCCTTGTTAAACTGCAAGGCGATGAAGCCGGCCATCTGATCGGCGGCATCCTCCTGGCGCCCGACATCGGCACGTCCATGATATCGAAGAGGGCATGGCCGGCCTCATGCAGCATCACGCCTGCCACTACCCCAGCAACGTATTGCTCGCGTGATACGGGCGTCCACAATTGCCGGGTTTTCTGAAGCTCGACCAATACTTTGGCCTGTTTTTCGAAAGAGGCAAATAAGGGGTAACAGATCACGAGCGCGCGCCAGCGCGGGCCGGTATAAAATGCGTTGGCGACTCCATCCAATCTGCTCTTCCGTCGAACAGTCGCTAGCATAAAGCGTGAGGGTGTAGGGCAACCGCAAAAGGGAGAGGAATTCGGCAAATTCTTCCAAGACTTGGCGCTGCATCATGCGCTGTCTGACTTCGTCCAAATCCTTACTCAGGGCTCTCCTTTGTATGTTGTGGGTCGTAGCTGCCGATGACAACCTTGCCATTGCTGAACTCTGATGATGTTTCGGCTAACAGCGGCGCGACATAAGCAACGGTCCAAGCTACTCCCGTTAAAAGGAAAGAGCATGATGACTTTCATGACAGCGTTCCCGTCGCTTAATCGTTTTGCGTGTTCGGCGCCCACTTTAGCGCGGACTTGAAGCGCACACCTACGAGCAAGTCCGGATCAACATAGGGCATGATTCTAAGATTGAACGCCTTTTGAATTTCCCGGTATTCTTCTTCGCAGCGCTCGGCCCGGCGCTGGGAATCAATCCCTTCTCCACCCAACCGCCGAAGTTGAGGTAATCCCTGGCAACTGCGATGCAAGCAAAGTTGAAGAAACGCTGATAATCGGGCGAGGCTGTACTCGAGAAGTCGCTTCCAGTCCATTTTTGATCGGACCACCGAAACAGCTGGGCCGTGCCACGCATCGTTTGATTGGCAACATCTTCGCCGAATTGAACCATAAGAAACGCAGCGAGTTGTCGGCAGCGTCTTCCTCGCGGCCCCAGACCGGGATCTGCAGGACATCAAACATTGCCTGCGCCATTTGGGCGCAATACAGCCCGCGCGAACGCTCCGACTATTACTGTTTGCTGGAACTCCTTGTCTGGCGTGCGTTGGGATACCATGCTTGCAATTTGATCCATCAACTCGTAGCAGACCGTTACTGGGCTGGACGGGCGGTAGGGCATGTCCGTTGTTCCGCATTGCGCGGTTCTCACTAGCAATCGGCGTGTTGGCTGCAAGCGACGCCAGGCTGAACGTAGCGGTGACAGCGCTCGTGCCGGTGGCACTCCACCCCGACTTGCTCGCGATTGAGGCTGAATTCACGGTCGGTCCACTTACTGCGAACGTCAACGTCACCGTCGCGACCACGTTGCTCAGAGCGGCCGGCCCAGCCGTCAAGCCCGCCGTGAACTCCAGCGTGTTTCCCTTCCGAATCGCCGACGTGGCTCCTGCGGTGCCCGTAGCGCCGCCAGAAGCGGCGGCAATGTTGGGCGTCGCCACGACGACGGTGACAGCCGCGGTGGTCCAGGCGGCGCCACGAACGACGTTGCGACGAGTTGCGACTCGCTCGAGCGAGTGGATCTGGGCAGGCTTGGAACTCACGGATGTCCCCCCAAGGACGAGTGGATGAAGCTGACGTGGCTTGCGATGGCCCCATCACCACCGACGCACCCGAGCGCGCTCACCGAGAGAAGTAGACCCCCGTCAGCAGACGCCCCTCGATCTCTGTTACTCACCAGTTGCTGTTTCCTCGACAAGGTGTGGGGAGTGCGAGGAAAACCGGACTAGACCGCGGGGTCTCGCGTGTTTCCGTTGTGGCATGGCTCTGCACACGTGATTCCGTGGCGACCGGGGGTTCGGGCGAACCTCAGCATTTGCACGCCGAGGCGCCCCGGCCACGCCTAGACTCTGGACGGCGGTGCCGACACCCGCCTTTATGGGAGAGCACCCGATCATGGAACTCGCGGACTACCTGCGCATCCTGCGCAACCACTGGATCGCCGTCACCGCCTTCGTGCTGCTGGCAGCTGTCGCGGCCTTTGGCTGGAGCAGCGCACAACCCAAGGTGTACGCCGCCAGCTCGTCCGGCTTCGTGACGTCAGGTTCGGGCGGAGACGCCGGCCTGGACAACCTCAACGACGTCCTGTCCAAGTCACGGGCGGCGTCGTACGTCGTGCTGGCCAAGGACCGGGAGACTGCCTCACTCGTCATCGACGACCTCGGCCTCGAGACCACCCCCGAGGCGCTGGTCGGCAACATCGACGCAGCACAGACGCCCGACACCGTGATCATCTCGATCACCGCCCGCGCGAGCACGCCGCAGGACGCCCAACAGCTCGCCGACGCCTGGGTCGGCGCTCTCGCCGACAGGGTGAACGACGTCGAGTCGGGCAAGTCGGGCGGGCAAGGCATGCGGATCGAGGTGTCGGAGTCCGCCCAGCTCCCGACCAGTCCGGTGTCACCCCAGATGGAGCGCAACGTGCTGCTCGGCGCCGTGCTGGGGGCACTGCTCGGCCTGGGCTATGCCGTGGTCCGCTCCCTGCTCGACCGTCGCATCCGCTCGACTGAGGACGTCGAGCGCGACACCGGCGTGGCCGTGGTCGGCTCAGTCCCCGACGTCGGCAAGGTCAGCGGGGTCTTCGTCGGGACCACCACCGGCACAGCAGCCCTGGCCGCCGAGGGCATCCGCCGCCTGCGCACGAACCTCTCCTACATGGACGTCGACAACCCGCCCCGCGCCATCGTCGTCACCAGCCCCAAGCAGGGCGACGGCAAGTCCACCGTCGCCGCCAACCTGGCAGCTGCCATCGCCGCGTCGGGACAGCCGGTGACTCTTGTGGACGCCGACCTGCGGCGACCCAACATCGCCCCCGTGCTGGAGCTCGACGACGCCGTGGGCCTGACCGACGTGCTCACCGGGCGCCTGTCGCTGACCGACGCAGTGCAGCCACATCCCGTCATCGACGGGCTCACCGTGCTGACCTCGGGGACCCGACCGCCCAATCCCAGCGAGATCCTCGGTTCCCAGGCGATGCGGAGCCTGATCAAGGACCTCGCGTCCGAGGGCATGGTGATCATCGACGCTCCACCGCTGCTCCCGGTCACTGATGCCGCCGTGGTCGCTCACGCGGCCGACGGCGCGCTCGTCGTCGTGTCTGCCGGTCGCACCCTCGACACCGAGCTCGACGGCGCCCTCGGCCACCTGCGTACGGTCAATGCTCGACCTCTCGGCATCATCCTCAACCGGGTGTCGAAGAAGAACGTCGGCGCGGGCAACTACGGCCACTACGGATACGGCGTCGACGCCTATGCGGAGAGCCCGCGCACGCAAGACCAGCGGCACGGAGTAGACGTCAGCCCCACGGCTCAGCCGCTGGAGCACACTTGCCCGAAATCGACACCGCCTGTCAATTTGTGGACCACAATGGGCGGATGAATGCGCCTCAAGCCGAGCTGCTGGCACAGATCGACCGTGAAGAGCTGGGCCGTCGGCTGCGCTCAGAACGCCGGGCGCGTGGCCTGACCCAGGGCGAGGTGGCACAGGACGTCATGTCCGTCGCCTATCTCTCGCGCATCGAGGGCGGGCACCGGCGGCCCACCGCCCCGGCCCTGGAAGCCCTCGCGATGAGGCTCGACGTCACGGTGGAGTCCCTGCTCGGGGAGCCCGACCGCCGCGACGTCGACGAGATCCGGCTGGCGCTCGACTATGCCGAGCTCTCGTTGGAGTCCGGCCAGCCCGAGGACGCCGAGGCACATCTGACGGCGGCTCTCGAGCGCTTGGCGACCACCCGCGTGGACAGCCTGCGCGAGCGCGCGCGACTCCTCCACGCCCGGGCACTGGAAGCCACCAACCGGGAGGATGATGCCGTCCTCGAGCTCGAGTCCCTGATCGACGACCGGTCGACCGACGGGGTGACCCAGATCAAGGCCGGCATCGCGCTGAGTCGCATCTATCGCGAGACCGGCGACCTGGGCCGCGCCATCGAGTGTGGCGAGCGGGTGATGACCCGTGTCGAGGAGGCAGGGCTCGACTCGTGCGACGAAGCCGTCCAGCTCGCGGTCACCGTGGCGGCGGCGCACTTCGAGCGGGGCGACACCGCCCACGCCGTACGCCTGTGCCGCAAGGCCATCGCTCGTGCCGAGTCGCTCGGATCAGCAAGTGCGCGAGCCTCGGCCTACTGGAACGCCAGCGTCATGCAGGCCAACCGCGGCGACGTCGCGGCTGCCGTGCCGCTCGCGGAGCGGGCGCTGGCGCTGCTCGGCGAGGGCCAGGACACCCGCAACCTCGCCCGCCTGCGCACCGAGGTCGGACGACTGCAGCTGGAGCTGGACCCCCCGGACCTCGACGAGGCCCGGCAGAACTTCCAGCAGGCGGCGGCGGAGATGGAGTGGAGCAGTGCCACTCCCGTGGACCACGCCTGGACGCTGCTGGGGCTCGCCCGAGTGGCGTTCCTCTCCGGCGACGTCTCCACGAGCCGCGAGCTGATCGGGCAGGTGCACAGCACCACCGGTGGCCACGCACCTCTGGTCGAGGCCGAGGCGCTCACCCTGGAGGGCAGGACGCTCGCGGCAGACGGTTCGCCGGACCTGGCGGCCCTCTCCTACCAGAAGGCCGTGCTACGACTCTCAGCCATCGGCGCCGACCAGAGCGCTGCGCAGCTGTGGTTCGACCTCGCCGACCTGCTCGAGGGCGTCGGGTTGAGCGAGGCCGCGCTGGACGCCTACCGACGTGCCGCGGTCTCCACCGGGCTGCGGGCGCGCGCGACGTCCGTCACGTTCGCCCGCAGCTGACGCAGGACCCGATCGGAGCGGTCAGCAGCACCACACGTTGCGCTGCTGCGCCGGCTTGGCTGCCTCGGCCGGCGTCGACATGCCCACCAGGCTGGCGAGGGCGATGGTCGCGACGATGATGCGGGGGGCCTTGCTCATGATGACTCCAGGGGTTAGTGCTGAGTGGGGTGTGCAGCCGTCCCGAGCAGATTGCTTATGCAAACTTTCTCAAAACTAGTGCTGATTGTTCGCAGGTTTGGCAAACTTGGGCAAGTCCCGTTGGCAAATGCGTGTTTGCAGCCTCGGGGCTGTCTCCCGAGATCCCCCATCTCGCGAGACACGCACCGGCCCCCACCCGGTACGCGCCCGGACCCCCCGCACTCGGTGCGGGGGGTCCCTGCGTTTCCCGGTCGCCCTCAGCGCGGCAGCATAAGGCGCACGGTGGTCCCGACGCCCACCTGGCTCTCCAGCGACACCTCACCGCCGTGCGCCTCGACGATCGTCCGCACGATGCTGAGGCCCAGGCCGGTGCCGGGGACCAGGCGACGGCGGGCGTTCTGGCCGCGGACGAACGTGGAGAAGATGTCGGCGAGGTCCGACTCGTCGATGCCCTCGCCGGAGTCGGCGATGACGATCTCCACCTGCTTCCCGGTGGCACAGAGTGCGACCCGGACGCGCCCGTCGGGCATCGTGTACTTGATGGCGTTGGCGATCAGGTTGTCGGCCACCTGGCGCAACCTGATCCCGTCGACGACGGCGCTGACGGTCTCGGGCACGACGACCTCGAGCACCACGCCACCGTCCTCGGCAGCTGGCCTGGCGGCTTCGACGGCCTCGCGCATGATCCTGGCCAGGTCGACCCGGAAGGGGTCGATCACCCGTGCGCCGGAGGTCGCGGTGGCGGTGAAGAGGAGGTCGGCGACCAGGTGGGACAGACGCATCGCGTTGCGGCGCACCGCGGCGACCTGCTTGCGTACGTCGGGCGTGACCTGCTCGTCACCCTCGAGGAGCTCGAGGTGGGCGAGGGCGGACGTGAGCGGCGTACGCAGCTCGTGGGAGACCGATGCGAGGAAGTCGTCCTTGACCTCGATGGCGCGCATCAGGTCGGTCACGTCGTGGCAGGCCATGGCGGCCCCGGCGAAGCCGCCGCTGCCGTCGCGCACGGACCGGGCAGAGACGGACAGCGCGCGCCGTGTCGCCGGCTGGTCGCCGACCCAGATCAGCATGTCCTGGAACTCCTCGCCCGCCGCCGCCCGCACCTCCGGCATCTCCGTTGAAGGAGAGCCGACGCGTCTGCTCGGCGTCGAAGACGAAGCCGTCCTGGCCGGCCTGCCCGCCATGCCCCGCCGGGAACGCCAGGTCGAGGAGCTCGCGGTGGCGGGCGTTGCGAAGTCGGTGGTTGCCGTCGGCGTCGAGGAGCAGCAGACCGACCGCCACCGTGTCGAAGACCGCCTCGGCCCGTCGCCGCTCGACGTCGATCTGCTCCTCGGCCGACTCGAGCCGGGCCTCGAGGGCGCGGCGTTCGGACAGGTCGAGGACCTGGGAGACGAAGTAGACGGGGACACCGAGCTCGTCGCGCACCAGGACCAACGACAGCTCGCCCACCAGGACGGTGCCGTCGGCGCGTACGTAGCGCCGGGTCACCCGGAAGGAGTCGATCTCCCCGGCCAGGACGTCAGTGGCGAGCTTGCGGTCGGCCTCGACGTCGTCGGGGTGGGTGATGTCCCGGGCGGTCAACGAGGTGATCGCCGCGGGGTCGTAGCCGAGCATGTCGCAGAAGGTGGCGTTGGCCATGAGGAGGTCGCCCTCCGGTGAGAGGACGACCATCCCCACCGGCGAGTGCTCCATGGTCAACCGCCACAGCTCGTCCACGACCGGCGTGCGTGCACCAACCGTCATCAGGCCCACTCCCGTTTCCCGCGATCACGATCACGAACACGAACACGAAGAGTAGGAACCCGGTCTCCATCCGGGGGCGGCTTGACGGACTCTGCGGTCAGAACAGACGCCCACGTGCCTGCCCCGGCGCCCCCGTCTAGACCGCTCGATCCCGCTTTCGTGATGCCCCGATCCCGCTTCCGGGCCGGTGTTAGGTTCCTGGCTCTCGGGATGACATCGGACAGGGGAACGATGAGCGAGCAGCCTGAGCACACCCAGACACCAGGTGTGACACGACGCGCAACACTGCTGGCGGCGACGTGGGCCGCCCCGGCGGTGACCGTCGTCGTCGCCGCGCCGGCCTACGCAGCGGCTTCCGGTCAGCTGACGATCACCGGCTTCACCGCGTCGTACGCCACCGGCGCGCCAGAGACGCTCCACGTGTCCGCCACGGTCCAGGGGTTCAGCGGTGGCAGCTATGAGATGGCCCTGGTCTTCCCCGCGGGCCTGTTCGACACCGTGACCGCCCCCAGCGGGGCGCCTGTCAACACGCTCGCGGGCGGCACGGTCACGGTGACGTCCACGTCACCAGAGTTCACCACGGCGCTCACCCTCGGAGGCACCGGAAGTTCGCCGTGGCGAGGGTGGAGCGGTCCGCAGTTCGTCCTCGCGGCGATGGTCACGTCCGGTGTGGTCACCTCGGAGGCCGCCTCGACCGGTGTGGCCGGCTACCTGAAGCCGACCGACAAGAACATCTACGACGGGCGATCCACTCCCACAGCGACGTTGGCGACCACCCCAATGGCGACGACGCTCAGGTTCGCAGCCGACTGGATGGCCGTCAGCAACGTCTTCGCGGGCGTTGTGGGCCGGCTCGTCCTGGTGATCAACGTCCCCAAGGTCGGAACGCGTCCCGTTCCTGCCGCGCTCCACAGCCAGTGGGAGATCTTCCCGGTGACCGATCTGGGCGACAGCTGGCTCTTCCGGTATCGGACCAAGACGTCCTTCTTCACCTCTCGCGCCCTTGCGAGTGACAAGGGCCCGGCCCCCGACGCCGGAGGCGGCGGCGCCTTCATGTTCTGGACGACCCTCACCGGGGCCGATCCCGCCCTGGCCCTAGAAACCGCCCGCTTCTACTACTCCCTCGAGGGCGATACCGAGGAGCGGGACTACAAGTTCACCAGGATCAACTGAGCGAGGCGGGCCTCCGGCCTCGGTGTCGACGACGGCGGCGGTTGTCCACAGACGCAGGAGCCCCGGCAGACCACGTCTGCCGGGGCTGCCGACGGTTACTCAGACTGCCGACCTGGACCTCGGCCACGGAGCCGACGGCCGCCACGACGCGCGTGTCCACCGGCTCGGCCTTGGGGGCCAGGGTCCGCAACGTCCACTCGCCGTCGCCGGCGAAGAACCGGAAGTGCCCGGTCGCCGAGGTCGGGACCTCCGCGGTGAACTCACCGGTGCGGTCGAGGAGGCGCACGTAGGCGTTCGACACCGGCTCCTGCCCGCGCAGGACCTGGCCCTGGATCACGGCCTCCTTGGCCACGTTGACGCCGTCGAGCGACAGACCGCCTTCAGTCGCGCCGCACATCAGCGCTGCGTCCCTTCCGCGGGGCCGGGCTCGTCGCCCAGGGCGACCGGCACGCCGACCAGCGAGCCGTACTCGGTCCACGAGCCGTCGTAGTTCTTCACGTTCTTCTTGCCGAGGAGCTCCTGCAGGACGAACCAGGTCAGCGAGGAGCGCTCACCGATGCGGCACAGGGCGATGGTGTCCTTGGACTCGTCGAAGCCCACCTCGGCGTAGAGCGCCTGCAGGTCGGCCTCGGACTTGAACGTGCCGTCGTCGTTGGCGTTCTTGCTCCACGGCACGTTGACCGACGTCGGGACGTGGCCCGCGCGCTGTGCCTGCTCCTGCGGGAGGTGGGCCGGGGCGAGCAGCCGACCGGCGTACTCGTCGGGGCTGCGGACGTCGACGAGGTTCTGGCTGCCGATCGCGGCGACGACCTCGTCGCGGAAGGCGCGGATCGAGGTGTCCTGCTCCGTCGCGGTGTACGACGTCGTGGCGCGCGTCGGCTTCTCGTCGGTCAGCTCGCGGGAGTCGAGCTCCCACTTCTTGCGGCCACCGTCGAGCAGCTTGACGTCGGTGTGGCCGTAGAGCGTGAAGTACCAGTAGGCGTAGGCCGCGAACCAGTTGTTGTTGCCGCCGTAAAGGATCACGGTGTCGTCGTTGCTGACGCCGCGCTCGGAGAGCAGGGCCTCGAACTGCTTCCTGCTGACGAAGTCGCGCCGGACCTGGTCCTGCAGGTCGGTGGTCCAGTCGAGCTTGATGGCCCCCCGGATGTGGCCCTTGTCGTAGGCGGTGGTGTCCTCGTCGACCTCGATGAGGACGATGCCGTCGGTGTCGAGGTTGTCCTCGACCCACTGGGCGGTGACGAGAGAGTTCTCGCGGCTCATGGTGTGCTCCTTGCTGTGTGAAATCTGGTGGGTGATGGCTGGTCAAACGTGGGTGGAGCGCTTGCTATGACGTGGTGGTCGAGCGGAGTCGAGACCCGAGCAGGTAGACCTCGCAGCCCAGGCAGAAGGCGAAGACGGCGTTGAGCAGGGCCGCGACGAGCGCGGCTCCGACGGCGACCTGGCCGACGAGCGTCGCCCCGGACAGGAGGGCGACCAGGCCGACGACGGCGAAGGCCAGGCCGACCGCCTGGGCGAAGCGGGGCGGCTCCGGGTCCTCCCAGTCGCTCGGCGGGGCCAGGCGCGGCCGCACGAGGGTGCGGAACACCCAGGCGTACGGCGTGGCCTGGACGCCGCGGACTGCGCCGAGCGCGAAGAGACCCGCCTGCACGGCCAGCAGGGCGATGCCGATCGGCTGCGGAAGCAGCAGCACCGCGGCGAGGACGACCGACGTCAGGGCGGCCGCGACCTGCGGTCCGCGGGGGTCGAGCTGACCCGGTGCGCGAGCGCCGGTCGGCGCCTCGCTGCGGACCGACGGCGTGGAAGTGGTGGACATGTCTCTCCTGGGGAATGGACGGCTCGGCTCGGGCCGGGCGCGCTGGGACGGGCGCAGCGCACGGGTCGCACTCCAGCGTAGTCCAGTAAGACAGTGGACTTAGTCGCGAAAAGGGAGCGGTCGACCCGTCAGGGCATTCGACACAGCGCCGAGCGCGTGCGGCAGTGATCCACTGCGCGGCGCTTGGTGAGCATGGTCGAGGACATGACGACGACAGTAGGCGGTCGATCCGGGCGCGATGCCGCCCGTCTCACGATGTGAGCCTTGCATCCATATCGTGAGATCACACGAGGCCCACAGCCGCGAGGACCTGCGCCTTGGTGGGCGCACCGGTCGCGCGGGTGACTTCCACGCCGGTGCCGTCGAGCACGAGGGTCGTGGGTGTCCGCAGGATGTTGAAGGCGCGCGTGGCGTCGAGGTGCTGCTCGGCGTCGACCTCGACGTGGGCCACTCCGTCGACGATCCCGGTGACCTCGCCCAGCACGCGGCGGGTGGCGCGGCACGGCGCGCAGAAGGCGCTGGAGAACTGCAGGAGGGTGGCCCGCTCCCCCAGCCGCCCGCCGACGGCCGAGACCAGCTCGGCCCCGGGCGGCGTACCGGCCGGCTCCTGGTGCGAGGCGTCGCCGACGGGTGCGCCGACCGCGGACCCCGCTGGGCGGCGTACGGCGTGCGTGCCGCGGAAGCGGCCGTCGGTCGCGAGCCGCCAGGAACCGAAGCCCAGGGCCACCACGACCGCGGTCAGCACGATCCAGGCACCGGTGGTCACGCAGGGCCCAACCTGCGGTCCCCGGCAAATGTTCCGGCCGGCTCCTCAGCCGCCGGCGAAGGGAGGCAGCAGCTCGACGACGTCGCCGGCGGCGATCGGCACGTCCTCGGGGGCGAGCGTGCCGACGGGCCGGTCACCGACCAGCACCGAGCAGACCGCCACCACCTTGGCCATCTGCGCCTCGGGGTGGGCCTCCAGCACACGGCGTACGACATCGGCGAGCGTCGTGGTCTCCCCGACACCGAAGACGTCCTGCGCCGTGCCCGCCGCGGCACGGGCACCTGCCCAGTAGCGGACGGTGACCGTCTCAACTGTGCGATCACGCGGATCGGGAGCCGTCATGCGGGATATCCTTCCTCATCCCCACAGCGGATTCAGAGCCGAGGAGGCCGAGGCCATGAGTGCACTGCTCTTACTCACCAGCGCCCTGCAGCCCTCGGCCGAGGTCCTGCCCGGGCTCGCCCTGCTGTCGCACAGCGTGAAGATCCTTCCCGCCCAGGGCAGCGCCCTGCTCGATGCTCCCGAGATCGACCTGACCCTCGTCGACGGGCGCCAGGACCTCGCCGCAGCCCGCGACCTGTGCCGCCTCATCCGCACGACCGGGTCGGACGCCCCGGTCCTGCTCGTCGTCACCGAGGGCGGGCTGGCGGTCGTCGCCACCGACTGGGGCATGGACGACGTCGTGCTCCACACCTGCGGGCCCGCCGAGCTCGACGCCCGGATCCGGCTGGCCATCGGGCGGCTGGCCGCAGCGGCGTCCGACGACCCGGCGGCCCACGTCATCCACCGCGGCGAGGTGGTCGTCGACGACGCCACCTACACCGCGCGGATCAGCGGGCGCCCGCTCGACCTGACCTACAAGGAGTTCGAGCTCCTGAAGTACCTCGCCCAGCACCCCGGCCGCGTCTTCAGCCGCGAGCAGCTGCTGCAGGAGGTCTGGGGCTACGACTACTTCGGCGGCACCCGCACCGTGGACGTGCACGTACGCCGCCTGCGCGCCAAGCTCGGCGTCGAGCACGAGCACCACATCGGCACGGTGCGCAACGTCGGCTACCGCTTCGTCGTGCCGACGCGCGAGCCGGAGAGCGATGACGCGGCGGCCAGGAGCCGCTCCACCTCCTCGTAGCCCGCCCACTGCGCGACGAGGAAGGTCCTCGTGACGTGGTCACAGCGGAGCTGGGCCGCGATCCTGTACGCCGGTCGCTCGGCGCTGCACCGGTCGGCGCTGCACCTCGGATCGGCGCTGCACCTCGGATCGGCGCTGCACCAACCGGGCAAGGACGCCGCGCCCCAGGGTCCGATCCACGTGGCGGTCGGTCTCGGCGGTGCCGTGTGCCACTGGATCGCGCGCCTTCCTCACGTGACGACTCTGCCCCCTGCCTCGGTAGTCCGTGACGAACGGACCCTCCGATCCGGGAATCCGGGGTCCGTTCGTCACGGACTACGCCAACCGGCGGCGGGCACGGCCTTCCCCACTGATCGGGCGATGGCGACGGGCTAGGGTCGGCGCGTGGACGAGGTCGCCGAGGTCAGCCGGATCGTCGCCGCGGCCGAGGCAACGGACGGTCGCGGCGGCCTCGACGAGGCCGCCCGGATGGCGCTCGCCGACGGGTCGGCCCAGGTCACCCTCGAGCCCCACGGCTTCACGCTGCTCCACGACGGCGACCTCAGCCTGGTCGTGCACCCCGACCACCGCCGCCGGGGCCTCGGAGCCGCCCTGCTGCGGCGCGCGACGTCGTACGACGATCCGCTGACGGCGTGGTCGCACGGCGATCACCCGGCCGCCGTACGGCTCGCTGTGGCCCAGGGCTGGGACCGGGTGCGCGAGCTCTGGGTGATGCGGCGACCCACGTCACTGGCCGCTGCCGGAGCTCGAGGTTCCCGAGGGGGTGCGGATCCGCGGCTACGTCGACTCCGACGCCGCCGAGGTGGTGCGCGTCAACGCGGCGGCCTTCGCCGCGCCACCCCGAGCAGGGGGCGATGGACCTGGCCAACCTGGCCCGGCGGATGGCCGAGCCGTGGTTCGACCCGGCCGGCCTGCTCGTGGCGGAGGGCGACCACGGACTGCTCGGCTTCCACTGGACCAAGCAGCACGACGCCAGCCACGGCGAGGTGTACGTCGTCGGGGTCGATCCCGCCGCGCAGGGCCGCGGCCTGGGCCGGACGCTCACGCTGGCGGGACTGCACCACCTCGCTGGGCTCGGCGTGGACGAGGTGCTGCTCTACGTCGAGTCGGACAACGCACCCGCGGTCACGGTCTACTCACGGCTCGGCTTCGCGCATGCCGCGAGCGACACCGACGTGCAGTACGCCCGCCGCCCGGCCGACGGCTAGCGCAGCTTGGGGCGTACGTGCAGCCCGACCTCGGGGTCGACGATGACCTCCTGGCCGGCCGGCATCCCCTCGACGACCAGGGCGGCGTCGACGGGGACGTTGCGCTTCACCAGGGCCAGGGCGATCGGCCCGAGCTCGTGGTGGCGGGCCGAGGTGCCGACGACGCCGATGTCGCGGCCGTCGTGGGAGACCGGTGACCCGGGCTTCGGGAGCCGGTTCTCGGAGCCGTCGAGGTGCAGCAGCACGAGGCGGCGCGGCGGCCGGCCGAGCGTGTGGACCCGGGCGACGGTCTCCTGGCCGCGGTAGCAGCCCTTGTCGAGGTGCACCGCGGGGCCGATCCAGCCGACCTCGTTGGGGATCGTGCGGTGGTCGGTGTCGAGGCCCATGCGGGGCTCGCCGCGCTCGATGCGCAGGGCCTCGAAGGCCCAGAGCCCGGCGGCGGGACCGGCAGCGGCGGCGTACGCCTCGAGCCGGTCACGCGGCACCAGGTCGTAGCGACCGGAGCCGTCGCCCGGACGCCACATGACCGCGACGTCGTCGACGAGCGAGATGTCGACCCGCGTCATGAACTTCATCCGCTCCAGCCACTCGACCAGGGCAGCGCCCGCGCCCGGCTCGGTGTGCGCGACGAAGGCCTCCCCGTCGTCGACGCCGGTGAACTCGTGCTCGACGTGGCCCTGCGGGCTCAGCACGAGGGCCTGGGTCCAGGTGCCGGGAGCGAGGTCGAGGAAGTACTGCGTGGTCAGGTTGTGCAGCCACGTGAGACGGTCCGGACCGGCGATGCGCAGGACGTCGCGGTGCGACAGGTCCACGAAGCCGTCCCCGCCGACCAGCGTGCGCTGCTCGGTGTTGAAGGAGCCGTAGTGGGCCGCGACCGGCGCGTCGATGCCGTCGCCCGCGACGGCTCCGGGAAGTGCGAGGAGGGGGCTGGGCATGTGGTCGAGTCTAGGCCGGGGTTCCTCGGCCTGCAGTTTCCCCGGTTACCCGGGGAAACTGGAGCTTGCAGGCCGAAACTTCGGGGGTAAGGCTTCAGTTTCCCCGGGTACCCGGGGATCCCGCGGGCACGTCGACGACCTCAGTCACCCCGTGGCCGGCGATCACGTCACGCAGCCACCAGGCCACGTGCGCCGCGCCGGCCAGGGTGACCGCCCCGATCGCCACGAAGATCAGCCGCCAGTCGACGAGGGTCACCAGCAGCGCACCGAGGGCCAGCGACGCGGCGCCCGGCACCGACATGACCACCTCGGCCGCCACCGACACGCGCCCCATCAGCCGCTGCGGAGTCCGGCGCTGGAGCAGAGTCATGTAGGACACGACGAGGAGCGGCAGCGAGACGCCGAAGATGCTGATGCTCGCGAGCACCCAGCCCACCGACGGTGACGCCGCCATCGCCAGCGCGCTGCCGCCGAGCAGCACGAGGCCGAGCACGCTCGCGCCGACCTCGCCGAGACGTCGTACGACGTGGGGCGAGGACAGCCCGCCGACGACCGCGCCGATGCCCTGCACCGAGACCAGCACGCTGACGAAGGTGGCGTCCTTCTCGAAGTGGTCGGTGAGGGCGAAGATCGCCGACTCGCAGAAGCCCAGCACCAGCATGCTGAGACCGAAGCCGACGAGCACGTGGCCCAGGATCCGGTCGCCGATGAGATGGCGTACGCCGCCGGTGAGCTGGGTCCAGAAGCTGCCCTCCTCCGGCTCGGGGACCGTCTCCTCCACCGGGATCGTGGCGATCACGGCCGCTGCGACGAGGAAGGAGACGGCGTCGACGAGGGCCACGACCCAGCCGCCGGTCCAGGCGAAGAGTGCGGCGCCGAGGAGCGGGCCGAAGAGCCGGTAGGACTCCTTGATGGTCTGGAGGCTGGAGTTGGCGTCGACCAGGAGCTCTTCGGGCATCAGCTCCTTGAGCAGCCCGTTGAGACCGGCCGGCAGGACGACGAAGCTCACGCCGTAGAGCGCGGCGACCGTCCAGATGATCCAGACGTCACCGGCGTCGCGCACCAGCAGCAGCGGCAGGACGGCGACCGCCGAGGCGATGTTGCCCCAGACGAGCAGCGGCTTGCGACGTACGCGGTCGAGCCACGCCCCCACGAGCGGCGCGAAGATCGCGGGGATGCACATGAAGAAGAAGGTGAAGCCCGCCATCGCGCTGGAGCCGGTCAGCGTCTTCACCCAGATGCTGAGGACGAGCAGCATGATCGAGTCGCCGAGCATCGACGTCGAGAGCCCGGCGAAGAGGCGACGGAAGCCCGGCTGCCCGAAGGCGGCCTTCATCGGGCCACCTCGACAGGTGCACCCCAGGCGACGAACTCCACCAGCCGCGACCCCTCGGGGCGCTCCTCAGGAGCAGCGATCCGCCCCTCGAAGGCGCGGATCCTGTCGGCCACCGCCCGGTTGACCTCGACCAGCTCCTCCCTCGTCAGCCACCCCATGGTCTGGGTGAGGTCGGCGGCGCGCCGCCACTCGGGCTCGGTCGCGGCGAGCCGCTCGGTCGAGGTGAGGAAACGGTCCACCCAGCGCTCGAGGAGCACCCGGCTCAGGGCGTCGCCCGCCCGTCGCTCCTCGGGGCCGGCGTCGTCGGCGCCCCAGCTCATCCCCACGCTGCGCATCTGCCACGGCCGCTGCCGACCCGTCCCGCCCGGGGCCTCCTCGATGAAGTCGTGCTCGGCCAGCTTGCGCAGGTGCCACGAGCAGTTGGCCGGCGACTCGTCGAGGCGGTCGGCCAGCTCGGTCGCCGTCATGGCCCCCTCGATGGTCAGCAGCTCGATGATGCCCATCCGGACGGGGTGGGCGACCGCGGTGAGGGCGCGGGGGTCGCGGAGGCGGCGGGGCTCGGTCATGGATCGAAGGTAGTCTTTCGAAAGAAGTCTTGCAACCCATTTGAGCGCGCGACACGCCCGGGAGTAGCCCTTGAGTCTCTGGGAGACTCAAGCGCCAGCGCAGTCCCCGCACACGCCGAAGATCGCCAGGTGCCCCAGGTCGGCCTGGAAGCCCTCGGCCTCGGCCAGGCTTCCCAGCAGGGGCGCCGCCACCTCGGGGTCGACGGAGCGTACGACGCCGCAGCGGCGGCACACGAGGTGGAAGTGTTCCGGCTCCTGGGTCGAGTGGTAGGTGGGTGCCCGGTCGCTCAGGTGGGCGTGGCGCACCAGGCCGAGCCCCTCGAGCACCTCGAGCGTGCGGTAGACCGTGGAGGCGTTCACGGCGCTCGCCGAGCCCCGTACGTGGGCGAGCACCTCGTCGGGGGTGGCGTGCCCCAGCTCCTCGACCGCGCGCAGGATCAGCTGGCGCTGCGGGGTGAGCCGCAGTCCGCTCTCCCGCAGGCGCGCGGCGAGGTCGTCGCTCATGCCCGTTGGAGTCGGGCCCAGAGGTGGGGCTGGAGCTCCTGGCCGACCGCAGCCATGTCGTAGGCGTAGAGCAGGTCGCCCTCGACGTTGCCGTACATCCGCGAGCCCTGGGTGACTTCCTTGGCGGTCTCGGTGAAGGAGACGCCGGCGGTGTGCATCTCGACCTTGCCGGCGTCGGCCGCGCCGTACCAGATCTCGGAGAAGCCGATGTTGTGCGACAGCAGGAACTCGACCTTGCCCGGCTCGGGGCAGCGCAGGAAGCCCGACTCCATGGCCGCGTCGCGGACGAACTCGCCCTCGTCGTCGACGATCCAGGCGCGCGCCATGTAGTGGAAGAACGGCCGCCCGTCGTGGGTGAAGATGAGCTCCTGGCCGAACTGGAACGACTCGATCGTCGGGTACGCCCCATGGCCGTTGCCGCGCCAGGTGCCGAGGAGCCAGGCGACGGGGCCGCAGTTGGGGTGCAGGTTGTCCGGCAGCTCGAAGGGCATGCAGTCACTCTAGTGTGGGGCCATGGCTCGTTCACTGGTCGTCAAGGTCACCTGCGGGGTCGAGGACGCCGAGCGCTGCAACCAGGCCTTCACGGTCTCCGCCGCAGCAGCAGCCGCCGGTGCGGACGTCTCGCTGTGGCTCACCGGCGAGGCCGCGTGGTTCGCCATCCCGGGCCGGGCCGAGGACTTCAGCCTCGACCTCGCCACTCCCCTCGACCAGCTGATGGGCGCTGTCCTGGCCGCGGGCTCGGTCACGGTCTGCTCGCAGTGCGCGGCCCGCCGCGGCATCGTCGAGGGCGACCTGCGCGACGGCGTCACCATCGCGGGCGCTGCCGTCTTCGCCGAGCAGGTCCTGGGCGACGGCGTCCAGGCACTCGTCTACTGAGACGACCCTCCTCGAGGGCACCTGCCGTTCATCCGCCGGTGCCACACTGAGGCCATGTCCGACCCGGCCACCCTGACCAGCGCCGCCTCCCCGTCCATGGAGGAGGGGCCGGTCACCGAGCCGTTCGGGCACCCGAGCGACACCTTCGACGTCGAGCCGCCCTACGTCCCCGACGCCGCCGAGCTCGAGGCCGTGGAGAAGTACGACGACCGGTTCATCGACCGGGAGGTGTCCTGGCTCGCACTTCAACCGAGCGCGTCCTCGAGCTGGCCGAGGACCCCACCCTGCCGCTGCTGGAGCGAGCGCGGTTCCTCGCGATCTTCGCCAGCAACCTCGACGAGTTCTTCATGGTCCGGGTGGCCGGTCTCAAGCGCCGGATCGCGGCCGGCGTCGCCGTACGCGCTGCCAGCGGGCTGATGCCGCGCGAGCAGCTGGAGCAGGTGTGGGCGGGCTCGCGCGAGCTGATGGAGCGCCACGCCCGGGCCCTGCAGCGACCTCATGCCCGCCCTCGGCGCCCAAGGGCATCGAGATCGTCCGCTGGTCCGAGCTGGACCGCGAGGAGCAGAAGATCTGCAAGAAGCTCTTCAA
The DNA here is from genome assembly GCA_963788445.1 of uncultured Actinomycetota bacterium. Classification (GTDB taxonomy): domain Bacteria; phylum Actinomycetota; class Actinomycetes; order Propionibacteriales; family Nocardioidaceae; genus Nocardioides. Next base: position 540,689 of record CAWBGN010000009.1, on the reverse strand, counting down.
GGAGCGGATCTTCCCGGTGCTCACCCCGCTGGCCGTCGACCCGGCCCACCCGTTCCCCTACATCTCCGGCCTCTCGCTCAACCTCGCCGTCGTGGTGCGCCACCCCAAGAGCCTGGAGGAGCACTTCGCCCGGGTGAAGGTGCCGCCGACCTTCGGCCGCTTCGTCTGGTTGGGCAACCAGCGCTTCGTGCCGCTCGAGGACGTCATCAGCGAGCACCTCAAGAAGCTCTTCCCCGGCATGGAGGTCCTCGGCGCCCACACCTTCCGGGTGACCCGCAACGAGGACCTCGAGGTCGAGGAGGACGACGCCGAGAACCTCCTCAAGGCCCTGGAGAAGGAGCTGCTGCGCCGTCGCTTCGGCGCGCCCGTACGCCTCGAGGTGGAGGAGTCCATCGACCCCAAGGTGCTCGACCTGCTGGTCTCCGAGCTCGGCGTCGCCCGCGACGAGGTCGTCTCGCTGCCCGGCCCGCTCGACCTCACCGGGCTGCACTCGATCGCCGACCTGCCCCGCGACGACCTGAAGTACGCCGCGTTCCTCCCGTCCACGCACCCGAGCCTGGCCGAGGTCGAGTCGTCCTCGCCCGTCGACGTCTTCGACTCCGTGCGCACGCCACGACGTGCTCCTGCACCACCCCTACGACTCCTTCGCCACCTCGGTGCAGCGCTTCCTCGAGCAGGCGGCCGCCGACCCGCACGTGCTGGCGATCAAGCAGACGCTCTACCGCACCTCGGGTGACAGCCCGATCATCGAGGCCCTGATCGACGCCGCCCAGGCGGGCAAGCAGGTGCTGGTGATCGTCGAGATCAAGGCGCGCTTCGACGAGCAGGCCAACATCCGCTGGGCCCGCAAGCTCGAGCACGCCGGCTGCCACGTCGTCTACGGCCTGGTCGGCCTCAAGACCCACTGCAAGCTGTCGATGGTCGTGCGCGACGAGACCGAGGGCATCCGGCGCTACATCCACATCGGCACCGGCAACTACAACCCCAAGACCGCCCGGCTCTACGAGGACCTCGGGCTGCTGACGGCCGACCCGGAGATCGGCGAGGACGTCGCGCTCCTCTTCAACAACCTGTCCGGCATCAGCCGCAACAAGACCTACGACCACCTGCTGGTGGCGCCCGACAGCGTCCGCGACGGACTGATCGCGCAGATCCACCAGGAGATCGCCCACCACCAGGCCGGCCGCGGCTCGCGGGATCCGGGTCAAGGCGAACTCGGTGGTCGACGAGGCCGTGATCGACGCGCTCTACCTCGCCTCGCAGGCGGGAGTCCGGGTCGAGCTGGTGATCCGCGGCATCTGCGCACTGCGACCCGGCGTACCCGGCCTGTCCGAGACGATCCGGGTCCGCTCCGTGCTGGGTCGCTTCCTCGAGCACAGCCGGGTCTTCTGGTTCGACAACGCCGGCGAGCCGGCGGTCTGGATCGGCTCGGCCGACATGATGCACCGCAACCTGGACCGCCGCGTCGAGGTGCTCGTACGCCTGCGCGACCCGCACGTGATCGACGAGGTGGCGGGTTTCCTCGACCTCGCGCTCGACGACGCAGACCAGTGCCTGGGACCTGGGGAGCGGACGGTGAGTGGCGCCTGCAGCGCGGGCGTACGCCACCTCCAGGACGAGCTGATCGCCCGTCAGCGCACCCGCCGTCGCTGACTGCGCCCCAGATCACACCCCGCGGAGCGGCTGCGGAGGCCCGCAAGTTGCGCGCTCTGGCGGCTGACCCCCTAGCATGATCGCGGTTCATCCCCCCCCCGTTCGGAGTTCACCGTGCGTTTGAAGTTTCGCCCCGTTGACAGCTCGTTCTACGACCTCTTCAGCGAAGCCGCCAACCACCTCATCGTCGGAGCCCAGCTCCTCAGCGAGATGCTCGCGGACGGCGCTCCACGCGCCGAGATCGCGCAGCGCATGCGCGAGGCCGAGCACGCCGCCGACGAGACCACCCACTCGATCGTGCGCCGGGTCAACAGCACCTTCGTGACCCCGTTCGACCGCGAGGACATCTACTCCCTCGCCTCGGGGCTCGACGACGTGATGGACATGATGGACGAGGCCGTCGACCTCGTCCTGCTCTACGAGGTCACCTCGCTCCCCGCCGAGACCACCCAGCAGGTCGAGGTGCTCCAGCGCTGCGCCGAGCTGACGGCCGCGGCGATGCCGTCGCTGGAGTCGATGAAGTCGCTCGACGAGTACTGGATCGAGATCAACCGCCTCGAGAACATGGGCGACAAGTCCTTCCGGCGGATCCTGGCCAACCTCTTCAGTGGCGAGTACAAGGCCATGGAGGTGCTCAAGCTCAAGGACATCGTGGAGGCCCTCGAGGGGGCGATCGACGCCTTCGAGAAGGTCGCCAACATCGTGGAGCAGATCGCCGTCAAGGAGTCCTGACCGCGATGGAACTCGCGCATCATCATCGCCGTGGTCGTCGTTGCCCTGATCTTCGACTACACCAACGGCTTCCACGACGCGGCCAACGCGATCGCCACGTCCGTCTCGACCGGCGCCCTCAAGCCCCGCGTCGCGCTGGCGATGGCGGCGATCATGAACTTCGTCGGCGCCTTCCTGGGCCAGAAGGTCGCCCAGACGGTCTCCGAGGTGATCGACCCCGGGACGGGGAGCCACGGGCTCGTCATCGTGATGTGCGGCCTGCTCGGCGCGATCTCCTGGAACCTCATCACGTGGTACTACGGCCTGCCCGTCGTCCTCCTCGCACGCCCTGATCGGCGGGCTCGTCGGCGCCGCCGTGGCGGCCGGTGCCACCGCCAACTGGGACGTCGTGATCGAGAAGGTCGTCATCCCGATGTTCGTCTCGCCGCGTCGTGGCCTTCAGCCTCGGCTTCGCGGTGATGCTCGGCATCATGTGGGCCTTCCGCAGGGCCAACCCGAGCCGCGCGAACCGCGGTTTCAAGATGGCGCAGACCGTCTCGGCCGGCGGCCATGGCGCTCGGCCACGGCCTCCAGGACGCGCAGAAGACGATGGGCGTGATCTTCCTGGCGCTGCTCACCGGCGGCTACGTCAGCGCGGGCGACGACCTGCCGCTGTGGGTCATCTTCTCGGCGGCCACGGCGATCTCCCTCGGCACCTGGTCCGGCGGCTGGCGCATCATGCGCACCCTCGGTCGCCGGATCATCCACCTCGACCCGGCCCGCGGCTTCGCCGCCGAGTCGGTGGCCGCGTCGGTCCTCTACACGACGGCGTACGTCTTCGAGGCGCCGATCTCCACCACCCACACCATCACCTCCGCGGTCATGGGTGTCGGCGCCACCAAGCGCCTGTCCGCCGTGCGCTGGGGCGTCGCGAAGTCGATCCTGATCGGCGTGGGTGCTCACCTTCCCCGCCGCTGCCCTCGTCGCCGCCCTGTGCTACTGGGTCGCGCGGATCTTCCTCCCCTGACCCGCCTCCGTCCCCGGTCGGGCTCCGTTCCGCTTCCTCGCTGCCCGCGGGGTAGTTAGGGACGAACTGGTAGGTCACATGGCTGATATCGCTCCAGACCGTCCCTAACTACCCCGGCCGCAGGACGAGCTCACGCAGCGGTCCGGTAGCGGAGCACCCGCGAGCGGTCGTACGCCGAGAGCCGCCTGCGCATCTCGACGGTCCACGTGGGGACCCACCACTCCGGCTCGTCCAGGAGCCATCCCCGATCATCAGCCGGCTTCCGGGCTGCGCGAGCGTAGCGTTCTGCAGTCGGTCGAGGAAGGCGCTGTTGTCGCGGAGATCCCCGGCCATCATGGTGACCCCCTCCAGCCCGAGGTCCCGGTAGGCAGCCTCCTTGGCCACGTCCTGACCACGGACTTCTCCCGCCAGGTGCAGCGCCCCGTCGTACTGCCCGTAGACCCCTGCCATCGGGTCGAGCACGTCGGGAGTGCCGACGAAGCTGCCGTTGAGGTCGAACACGGGCCGATTGGCGCGCGGCCGGCCCTGACCCGAGGCCTGCCACGCCAGGCGCATGACCGGCTCCATCGGCGACCAGCTGTTCTCCTCCAGCAACGGCAGCAGGTCGCGGATCCGCTGCACTCCCTGCCGCACCCACAGAGCGCTGTCCACGAAGGCCGCGAGCTCCGCTATCGAGACATAGTCCTCGTAGGCGGCCATCTCGAAGGCAACCACCGCGGCGATGTCGGTGGGCGCCTTGCGCATCTCGTGGGCGACGCTCCAGAGCGGCTCGGTCAGTCGGAGACCTCGCACCCGACGTACCGTGCCCGGAGGCAGGATCTCCCTCGAGAGCGCGAGCTGTGGGTGTCGCCGCACCGAGTTGAGGTCGCCGAGCGCCAGTGCAACAGGCTTCGGCGTGCCGCGATCCGATCCGCTGAACCATCGACCGCCCGCCCATCTCAGCGCCGCCCACCCTGTGACCGCGCCGTACGCCGGGAGGCGCGCACCGGCCTCCACGATGCGCTGCTCGGTCGACTGCTCGACCGATGCGGGGACCCACCAACCTCCACCGACCCGCCTCCACTCACCCGAGCGCGTCTGCCACGGCGACGGCCCGTCGGGCGCACCACGACGCCCGGGCCAGACGAGACCCGCCGGCATACCCTCGCGTGGCCCGAGGCCGCCGCCCACGGGCCACGCACCAGGGGCGCACGCTCCAGATGACATCCCGCCATCGTCGACAGGGCCACCGACGCCAGCTCCGCCTTCTCCACAGGCTCGGTGCATGCGTCGGCGAAGCCGCACCTGTGGACGATTGCTGGCCGCACTCGTCGACCTGGGCCGGGTAGTTCGGGACGCTTCGGTCGTTGGGCACGCTGTTTCGACGACCAGATCGTCCCTAACTACGCCGGCCCGCGCCAGGAGGTCTCCCGCGAGACCGCAGACCTCCGGACGCGGCACGACGACATCGGGGTGGTCCGGGACGTCCTGGTCGCCACACCCCCGTACGGCGACCAGGACGTCCCGCACCACCCCGACTGCCTGCCGACCACCCGCAGGGTCGGCTCAGCCGAAGCGACCGGAGATGTAGTCCTCGGTGCGCTGGTCGCCGGGGTTGGAGAAGATCTTCGTGGTGAGGTCGTACTCCACCAGGAGCCCGGTGCGGTTGCCGGTGGTCTCGTCGGGGCGGGCGGTGAAGAACGCCGTCCGGTCCGAGACGCGGGCAGCCTGCTGCATGTTGTGGGTGACGACGATGATCGTGTAGTCGTCGCGCAGCGTCGATCATCAGGTCCTCGACGCGCGCGGTGGCGATCGGGTCGAGCGCCGAGCACGGCTCGTCCATCAAGATCACGTCGGGCTTGGTGGCGATCGTCCGCGCGATGCAGAGGCGCTGCTGCTGACCGCCGGAGAGTCCGTACGCCGACTGCTTGAGCTTGTCCTTGACCTCGTCCCACAGCGCGGCACCCTCGCAGCGCCTCCTCGACCAGGTCGTCCATGTTGTCGACCTTCATGCCGGTGACCCGCGGCCCGTAGGCGATGTTGTCGTAGATCGACTTCGGGAACGGGTTGGGCTTCTGGAAGACCATGCCGATGTGGGTGCGGACGGCGATCGGGTCGACGCCCTTCGCGTAGATGTCCTGGTCGTGGTAGAGCACCTCGCCCTCGACGCGCGCGCCGGTGACGAGGTCGTTCATCCGGTTGAGGCACCGCAGGACCGTCGACTTGCCGCAGCCCGACGGGCCGATCATGCGCGGTGATCTCGTTGCGTGCCGTAGGCGAGGTTGACGTCGTGCACGGCGTGGAAGTCGCCGTAGAAGACGTTGAGGTCCCGGGCCTCCATCACCGGGTTGGTCGGGTAGACCGGGCAGCTCGCGCTCGGCGTCCGAGTGGACCTCCGACCATCGAGCCGATGTTGGCGAGCTCGAACCGCGCGTAGTGGCGGTTGCGGGCGTTGATGACATGTGGGTTCTACCTCACCAGGATCGCTGGAACTTGTTGCGGATGAAGATGGCGAGCGCGTTGAGCCCGAGGATCATGATCAGCAGGACGATGATCGCAGCCGAGGCCGCCTGACGCAGCTCCTCCTGGGACTGGGACGTCAGCGAGTAGATCTGCATCGGCAGCGCGGTGATCTTGCTCATCACTCCCTCGGGGTCGAAGCGGACCGAGCCGGCCAGGCCGACGACGATCAGCGGCGCCGCCTCGCCGATCGCCCGGGAGAGCCCCAGGATCGTCCCGGTGGCGATGCCCGGCACCGCGGAGGGCAGGGTCTGCTTCCACGTGGTCTGCCACACGGTGGCTCCCAGCGCCAGGGAGCCGTCCCGGATCTCCCGCGGGACGGCACGCACGGCCTCGCGCGTCGTGATGATGATGACGGGCAAGGATCAGCAGCGCGAGCGCCACGGCGCCGCCGAGCACCGTGCCCGAGTCGCTGAACCCCATCAGGGCCATGACGGCGACGGCCAGGAGGCCGTAGACGATGGCCGGCACGGCGGCGAGGTTCTGGAGGTTGACCTCGATGAACCGGTTCCACCACCGCTCCGAGGTCGGCGAACTCCTCGAGGTAGAGCGCGGCGGCGATCCCGAGCGGGACCGCGAACAGCGCCGTGAAGACCATCAGCCACAGGCTGCCGAGGATGCCGGCGCGGAAGCCGGCGGTCTCGGGGCGCGACGACGGAGGTGTAGTTGGTGAGCAGCGCCGTGTCGAAGCGAGGCGCACCCTCGATGGCCGTGGTGACGATCAGCGCGAGCGAGCACGAGGATGCCGAAGAACAGCGAGAACCACAGCGCCGATCAGGAAGATCAACGACAGGCGGTGTGCGGTCCCGGCTCTTGCCCGTGGCGATCGTCGTCGTGACGGTGGCGGCGGCGGTGGTCGTGGCGACACTCATCAGTAGACCTGCCTGAATCGTCGGACGATCCTGATGCTGATCAGGTTGAGGACCAGCGTGATGAGGAAGAGCAGCATGCCCACGGCGAAGAGGTTGTTGTAGGACGAGCGAGCCGACCGGGCTCTCGCCGCCCGCGGTCTGGGCCATGAAGCCGGTCATGGTCTGCATGCCCTCGCGCGGGTCGAGGCTGAAGTTCTTCTGTGCACCGGCGGCCAGCGCGACGATCATCGTCTCGCCGATCGGCGCGGGACATGCCGAGCACGACCGCGGCTGCCACTCCCGAGAGGGCGGCCGGGAAGCACGACGCGCAGGGTGGTCTGCATCCGGTTGGCGCCCATGGCCAGTGAACCCTGGCGCAGGGCCTGCGGGCACCGCCGAGAACGCGTCCTCGGCCAGCGACGCGATCGTGGGGATGATCATGACCCCCAGCACGAGGCCGGCGGCCAGCGCGTTGGTGAAGCCGACCCCGATGTTGAGGATGTCCTGCAGCAGGGTGGGCGTGACGAAGGTCAGCGCGAAGAAGCCGTACACCACGGACGGCACGCCTGCCAGCAGCTCGACGGTCGGCTTGAGGATCTTGCGTGCCCGCCGGCGAGGCGTACTCCGAGAGGTACATCGCCGCGCCGAGGCCGAGGGGCACGGCGACGAGCAGGGCGATGAAGGTGACCATCAGCGTCGCCGTGCACGAGCGGAAGGACCGCGAACTCGCCCTCGAAGGCGAAGAAGTCGCCGAAGGGCACCTCGCGGAAGAAGTCGATGACCGGCTCGATGAGGGCGGCGATGATGCCGAACGTGATGGCCACCGAGATCAACGCGGACGTGACGAGCACGGCCTTGATGACCGCTCGCCCGGTCGCGACTTGGCGACTCAGGTCGACAGCGGCGCGGCAGGCCCGTCCCGAAGGACGAGCCTGCCCCACTGCTGGAGTGGCTGCTCATGTGAGTGCGTGTTCCTTGTCAGCTCGAGCTCAGGAAGCGATGCCCTCGAGGGCCGACTGGGTCTCCGTGTAGAGCTCGTCGCTCAGCGGGATGAACTGACCGATCTCGGCGATCTCGGCGAGGTTCTCGACGTAGAAGTCGACGTACGCGGCCACGGCCTCGTTGTCGGCGTACTTCGCGTTGTTGACGTAGATGAACAGCGGACGGGCGAGCGGGGTGTACTCGCCGGCCTGGGCGGTCTCGGCGGACGGGGCTCGACGCAGCCGTCGCCGTTGTCGATCTCGAGCGCCTTCAGGGTGTCCGAGTTCTCCTCGTAGTAGGTGTAGCCGAAGTAGCCGGTGGCACCCTCGGTGCCGGCCACGCCCTGGACGAGCACGTTGTCGTCCTCGGACGCCTCGTAGTCGTCGCGGGTGGCGGGCTCATCGGCGTCGGGGTCGACGACCTCGCTCGCCATGTAGTCGTAGGTGCCGGAGTCGGTGCCGGGACCGAACAGCGAGATCTCCTGGTCGGGGAAGCTCGGGTCGAGGTCGTTCCAGTTGGTGACCTTGGAGTCGGGGGCCCACAGCTCGACGAGCTGGTCGACGGTCAGGCAGTCCACGGCGAGGTCGGGGTGCACCACGACGGTGAGGGCGTCGGTCGCGACCTGGAGCTCGGTGTACTCGATGCCGGCCTCCTCGCACGCGGCGACCTCGTCCTCCTCGATCGGCCGCGAGGCGTTGGAGACGTCGGTCTGGTCGCCACAGAAGACCTCGAAGCCGCCACCGGTGCCGGACTCGGCGACAGTGACCTGCACGTCGGGGTTCTCCTCGCTGAGGAGCTCCTGCGGCGGCGACGCTCATGGGGAAGACGGTGGACGAACCGTCGACGGAGACGCTGCCGCTGCGCCGAGGAGGCCTCGTCGGAGCCGGAGCGACTCGGACGCCGGCGTCGCCGCCACCGCAGGCGGAGAGGGTGAGGACGAGGGCGGCCGCGCCGGGGACGAGCGCGCGGCGGAAGGAAGTGCGGTTCACTTCGGTACTCCTGAAGTCTGTGTGTGGTGCTGACATCGTGGAAGGTAGGCAGCGGAAGTGACCTGCTCTGTCGGCCTCGGTGAACGAGCGGTGAACTCGACCGGACCGGTTGGCATCGCCAGTCGAGTCGTGAGACGACCGATCACATGAACTCGGCCGGGAGCCTTGACGACGGGCGATGCCAGGTCGTATCAGGGGCTCGGCGTGGACCTCGGTGGCCACGACCTTGCCCTTGCGGTGGTGCACGACCAGCATGCTCGCCCGGCTCCAGCGTCGGGTCGGGCACGCCCAGCGCGTCCACGACGGTCGGCAGCACCGGCCGGTGCGTGCAGAGCACCGCGCTCTCGCCGGCGCGTCGACCAGCGAGTCGACCAGTCGCACGACCGCCTTCACCGACGCGCCCTGCTCGGTGAGCTCGTCGTAGGTCTTGCACCGGCCAGCCGGTGGTGTCGACGTACGGCGCCACGGTGTCCACGCACCGCACGCTCGACGAGGTGTGGACCGCGGTGACGTCGAACGCGGCGAGCAGCGGGACGAGTCGCTGGGCCTGCGCCGCCCCGGCCATGACGAGCGGTCGCTCGGCGGTCGTCGCGCCGCCAGCCCCGGCGCGATCTCGCCTTGCGCGTGCCGCAGGACGACGACGGCGCGCGTCTTGCGTCGCAGCGGGCGGGCCTCGGTCAGCGTCGCCCGGTCGTAGGGATAGGTCAGCCGCTGCATGGCTGCGCGCCACGGCACCCACTCGACCTGTCGATCTCGGCGTTGGGGCGGTAGCCAGCTCACGTCGTCGCTCGCCGATGCACCCGCGCGGTCCAGTAGTCCACGGCCTTCATCCGCCCGTTGGACATCCGGTAGCGCTGCGGCGGCAGCGCGGGCCCGAGCCGGACGTCGAGGCCCGTCTCCTCGGCCACCTCGCGGACCGCGGCGGTCGATCACGTGCTCGCCGGGGTCGAGCTTTCCCTTCGGGAAGGACCAGTCGTCGTACTTGGGACGGTGCACGAGCAGCACATCGCCACCCTTGCGTGTCACCACGGCGCCAGCAGCGCGCACGTCGCGGGGCTCCATGGCGTTAGTCTCACACCATCACCCGACCCGACGAGGAGTACCCCATGCCGTCGTCCCGCCGTCTCGTGGTCGTCGCTCCTGGTCGGTCTCGCGCTCGTCGTCGGCGGCGTTCGTCGGCGTGGCGGTGGCACGCGAGCCGGAGACGCCCCTGGCCCAGGCGCTGTGTCGATGACCCCGGCCGACGCCGACCGGGTCTCGTGGACCGACTGGGACGCCGTACGCCGCTCGAGCTGGGCGCCGACCTCGACGCGCGACTCGTCGGCCGAGGAGGTGCGCGCCTTCCTCGACGACGCCTTCAGCCGCCGACCTCGCTCGACATCGTCGGCGCTGGTCGAGTCGGCCCCGATCCTGCAGCGAGGAGTTCGGCTTCTCCCCGGCCACCCTGGAGTGGGAGCTCTTCGCCCAGTCCCCGACGGCGCCGTCGAGATCCTGCGGCTTCTCCGACGACGTCGTCCTCGAGCCGGCGTGGCCGACCGCCTGGAGGCCCTGGGCTTCACGCGCCCCGACGAGGACGACGGGGTGTGGGTCGGCGGTCCCGACGTGCTCGTCCGGCGTCGGCGCCCGGCTGACCCCCGAGCTCCAGTACGTCGCGCTCCTCGCCGACGAGCACCGGGTCGTGCTCACCTCCGACCCAGGGCCCTACCTCGAGGAGCGATCGAGGTGGCGACCGGGCGACGAGCGACGCAGCTCGACGACCTCGACGAGCGTCGTCGAGGCCGCTCGGGGACGCGACGGCGGCCGCCATCTATGACGGCGCCCACGCCTGCGAGAAGCTGGCGATGTCGCAGGCCGACGACGACGCCCAGGCGGAGGCCGACCAGCTCGTGGCGGCAGGCCGGCGGCGTACACCCGATGACCGGGTTCGCGATGGCGCGCCTGGTCGACGGCGACATCCGGGTGGTCATGGCAGGTCGAGGACGAGGACGACGCCGCGGAGCGACGCCGACGCACGCGCGGCGCTGGCCGACGGCCCGGCACCCGGTCAGGGCGGTGAGCTTCACCGATCGTTTCGCGGTCGACCGGGCCGCGGCACAGGGGCGCGTGATCAGCCTCGACCTGCGATCCCGGCGACGGGGACGTACGTGCTCTCGGACCTCACGAGCGGCCCGGTGCTCTTCGCCACCTGCTGATCAGTCGGAGGGCTTCCGCGGGGCGACGCCCAGCAGCCGATCGATCTCGTCCTGCGACAGGTGCTCGTCGGACTCGCTCGCCGCGATGATGAGGGTGGTGGTGAGCTCCACCTCGCCGAGCAGGTCGCCGTCCTCGAGGGTCACGTCGAACTGGTCGTGCATGGGCTCACCTCCTCACGGTTGAAGTCTGGACCACTGCCGTTCAATCTCTGTACCCATTGTTCATCGACTCTTACGCACGAGCCAATGACCCTTTCGAGTCACTCTGGCCCGGAACGGCATGAGGCCCCATCCCGCCAGCGGGATGGGGCCTCACAACGTTGATCAGATCTGGACGGTGCGTCCAGCAGTCGGATCAGACGGGACGAACGTTCTCCGCCTGCGGACCCTTGGGGCCCTGCGTGACGTCGAACTCGACCTTCTGGTTCTCGTCCAGCGACTTGTAGCCGTTGGTCTGGATGGCCGAGTAGTGCACGAAGACGTCGTCGCCGCCGTCCTCCTGCGCAATGAAGCCGAAACCCTTCTCGGCGTTGAACCACTTCACGGTGCCTTGAGCCATGTGCTCTGTACTCCTGTTATCGGACGAGAGGCCGTCACTTCGACGACCCCGCACCAGATGCGGTGACACGTCGCTCCGACTTGCAAGCTGGGAGGCCCGAAGAAGAAACGCCGTTGGATCACAAACTCCGCGGGCGTCGACCTGCTGGAACTTGCACCTGTTGCGATCGCAACTCTACCAACAAAACCGTCGACGTCGATCACCGAGGGAAACGCGCGAGTGAACACCAGGGCAATTCCACCCCCCGGGGCGGGGGGATGCCTTGGACGTCGCGACCTGGACTGCGCCGGCTGCTCTGACGCAGTCCACCTCCGCGCACTCCGATACGTTCATGCCTCCCCCTCCCGAACAGGAGATGCCCGTGAGCGTCCTCGTCTTCTACAAGTCCACCCCGGAAGGGGCCGAGGCCATCCGGGCCGCGGCCCTCCAGGCCTCGTTCCACGCCACCGAGCTCGTCGTGCACAACGTCCCTGCGGACGCCGCCGAAGCGGAGACGGTGGTGGCCCTGGCGTCGGGTGCCGCCGCCGGAGCCGGGGTCGACGTTCACGACCGTCACCGCAGCCGCCGACGGCGGCTCGCCGGCCGATGACTTCCTCGCCGCCGCCCAGGCCTCCGACGTGGAGCTCCTGGTCCTCGGGATCAGGCACCGCACCCAGGTCGGCAAGCTCATCCTCGGCAGCACCGAGCAGCAGATCCTCCTCGACGCACCCCGTCCGGTGCTCGCGGTCAAGGCCTGAGGCCGGTAGGCGGCAGGTGTGCCGCTCAGCCTCTGACCTTGATCGTCCAGGTGGCCGAGGACGCAGCCGTCACGCGTCGCCGAGGTAGCGGACGGTGATCTTCAGCTTGCCCTTCTTCAGCTTGGGCAGCTTCAGCGTGGCCGCACCCGGCCTTGAGGGTCAGGGTCGACGTCTTCTTGCCCACGGTGACCACGACCTTCCCGGAGGCGGCCGCCGAACCACGCGCGACGGAGACCTTGATGACCGGCCGGCTGCCCAGCTTCGCCTTCTTGGGCGCGACCACCTTCGTGGTGCTGGCCGCCACCGGTGCTGGCCGGCGGCGTCGTCGTGGGCGGAGTGTCGGGCGTCGGCGGCGGTGTCGTCGGCGGTGTGGGCGGAGCCGCCACCGTCAGCTCGACCGTGGACGAGGTGGACTCCGTGAGGTCGGCCGAGCCGTCGAAGACCGCGCGGTAGCCGATGGGTTCCGACGCCGACCGAGGACAGCACCAGCGTCGCCGTACCTCCCGCGAGCTGGACCGTGCCGACCTCGGTCGACCCGGACAGGACCCGCACCTGTCCCGTGGGCACGATGCCGTCAGTGCCGGCGACCGTGATGTCGAGCGACACCGTCGAGCCGTTGACCGAACCGGTGAGGTTGGTGGACGTGACCGTCCGCTGCACCGTCAGCGACCTGGGTCGGCGAGACCGAGGACGCGAAGGCCGCCGGGTTCGCCGGCACGTACGTCGCCGTGTAGCTGTGCGAACCAGCGGCGACGGCATTCCTGGTGAGCGTGGCGGCCCCGTTGGTCAGGGGCACGCTGTCGATGGCGATGCCGTCCTGGGCGAACTGGACCGACCCGGTCGGGGTGCCACCGGTCGAGCGAGACGGCGGCCTGCAGCGTGACCGTACGGCGCGTGGCCGTCGCCGTGAGGGTGGTGCTGGTCGTCGCGGCGGGCGCCACGTTGCTGACCGTCACCGTCACCGGCTGCGACGAGGACGCCGCGAACTGGCCGCCGGCGGCGGTGTAGCTGTAGGTGGCGGTGTAGGTGTGCGAGCCGGACGGGACGTTGGTGAGCACGAAGGTGCGCCCGGCCCGTCGGTCGACGTCGGCGAAGCCGACCTGGCTGCCGTCCTCCTTGATGATCGACGGTGCCGGTCGGCGTGCCGTCCGGGCTGGTGACGTCGCACGTCGAAGGTGACCGTGCTGGCGCCGGCGGTGGCCGCCAGCGTCGTCGTCGTGGTGCTCGGGCGTCAGGGTGACGTTCCGGACGACCGAGGTGGAGCCGAGGTAGCGCGTGTCCTGGGTCGGTGCGAACGTGGCCGTGTAGTCGTGGCTGCCCGAGGCGACCCCGTTGAGGACGAGGGTGGCACTGCCGCCCGCGACGGTCTTGGTGTCGACGACGACGCCGCCGTCCAGGAAGCTGACCGTGCCGGCCGGCGAGCCGATCGGCGAGCTGACCGTGGACGTCAGGGTGACGCGGCGGCCGTCCTTGGTCGCGGTCAGGCCGACGCTGGTCGAGGTCTTGTCGACCACGACAGTGGCGTTGCCGCTCGACGTCGCGAAGTTGCCGTTGTCGGAGACGTAGGTCGCGGTGTAGGTGTGCGAGCCGCCCAGGACGTTCGGGACCTCGTGGACCACCTGCTGACCGGCCGCCCAGACCCCGTAGGCCTGCGATGAGCGTGCCGCCCTCGCGGAACTCGAGGGTGCCGTAGGTGCCGGGCCAACCGGTCTCCGAGGTGATGGTCGCGGCCAGCGTGACCGTGGCACCGGCGGCCGAGGCAGTGAGCGTCGTGGTGGTGCCGGTCGGCGCGATGTCGAGCGTCCGGGTCGGCGACGAGGAGGTCGCGAACATCGCCGGGGTCCGGGACGAAGGTCGCCGTGTAGTGGTGCGTGCCGGCCGCGACGTGCTCGAACTCCCAGTCGACCTGTCCGTCGGTCATGTAGAGCGCGATGCCCTCGAGCAGGGTGTCGCCGTCACGGAACTCGATCAGCCCGTCGGTGTGCCCTCCAGCGAGGTCACCGTGGCCTTGACCGTGACGGTGCGGCCGACCGCCGAGACCTCGAGGTCCGTGGTGGTCGTGACGGCAGCGTCCGACACCGTGACGGTCCGGACCGCGGAAGTCGACCCGGCGTGGAACGAACCGGTCGGGACGAACGTGGCGGTGTAGCTGTGCTCACCGGGGTAGCACGTGCTCGAGCGTGGCGACGGCACTGCCGCCGGCTCAGCGGCACGGTGGCCAGCAGGTAGCCGTCCACGTCGCGGAACTCCACCTCACCGGAGAGCGAGCCCGACGGCCGTCGTGACGGCGGCCGTCAGCGTGACGGTGCGCTCGTCGACGCTGGACGTGAGCGAGGTGTCCGTCGCCACCCGGCCCACCTGGACGGTCTGCTCCGACGACGAGTCGGTGAACCGGGTGGGATCGGTCGGCACGAAGCGGGCGGCGTAGGTGTGCTCCCCCGGCTGGACGTTCGTCGAGGGTCGTCGTCGCCGTACCCGACACGAGGTCGACGGTCCCGATCAGGTCGCCGTCGGCCCGGAACTCGACCTGGCCGGCGATGGTGCCCGAGGTCGCGGTCGGCGTGGCGGTCAGCGTGACGGTGCGACCAGTCGACGTCGACCGACAGGTCGGTCGTCGTCTCGATCAGGTCCACCGACGCGGTGGCGATCGGCGACGTCGATCCCGGGTGGCTGGTGCCGGTCGGCACGAAGGTCGCGCGGTAGTCGTGGTTGCCCGGGTCGACGCCGGTCAGCTCGAGCACGGCGGTGCCGTCGGCCAGGGCGACGGTGCCGAGCAGCGTCGTGCCCTCGCGGAACTCGACGGCGCCGGTCGAGCGTGCCGGACGCGGCCGTGGGCGTCGCGGTCAGCGTCACCGTGCGACCGTCGACGTCGGCCGTCGAGCTCGGTGCTGGTCGCGATCTTCGCCACCGTCACGTGCGCGTCGGGCGACGTCGAGCCGGCGTGCGTCGTCCCGGTCGGGACGAACGTCGCCGTGTAGGTGTGGTCGCCCGGAGCGACGTCGGTCAGCGCGAGGACGGCGTCGCCGCCGGTCAGGTCGACGGTGTCGAGCAGCGTGCCGTGCCGTCGCGGAACTCGACGGCCCCGGCGAGCGACCCCGAGGTCGTCGTCGGCGTCGCGGTCAGCGTCACCGTGCGACCGTCGACGTCGGCCGTCAGCGCGGTGTTGGTGGCGATCTTCGCGACGGTGACCGTGCGCGTCGGCGAGGTCGAGCCGGCGTGCGTCGTCCCGGTCGGGACGAACGTCGCCGTGTAGGTGTGGTCACCCGGCGCCACGTCGGTCAGCGTGAGGACGGCGTCGCCGCCGGTCAGGTCGACCGTGTCGAGCAGCGTCGTGCCCTCGCGGAACTCGACGGAGCCGGTCAGCGTGCCGGAGCTGGTCGTCGGCGTCGCGGTCAGGGTCACGGTCTGGCCCGACACGGAGGCGATCAGCGCGGTGTCGGTGGCGATCTTCCCCACCGACGACGGTGACGATCGCGCGACATCGGATCCCAGGTGGCTGGTGCCGGTCGGCACGAAGGTCGCCCGGTAGTCGTGGTCGCCGGGATCGACGCCGGTCAGCTCGAGCACGGCGGTGCCGCCGGCAAGGTGACGGTGCCGAGCAGCGGTCGTGCCCTCGCGGAACTCGACGGCGCCGGTGAGCGTGCCCGAGGCGGTCGATCGGCGTCGCGGTCAGCGTCACTGCGCGACCGGCGACATCAGCCGTCAGCGCGGTGCTGGTGGCGATCTTCGCCACGGTCACGGTGCGCGCCGGCGAGGTGGAGCCCGTGTAGGCCGCGGTGTCCGACGGCACGAAGGTCGCCGTGTAGCTGTGGTCACCGGGAGCCACGTCGGTCAGGGTGAGCGAGGCGGCGCCGGCGGCGACCGGCCTGGTGCCGACCAGCGTGCCGCTCCTCGCGGAACTGGACCGTGCCGGCGGGAGTGCCGCCGTCGGTCGTGAGCTGTCGCGTCGAGGGTGACGTTCCGACCGGCGGTGCTCGCGGTCAGCGCCGTCGTCGAGGACACCTGGACGTACGCGGCGCGGAGCGGCGACGTGGACCCGGTGTGGAACGTGCCGGTGGGCACGAACGTGGCGGTGTAGTCGTGGCTGCCCGGGTCGACCGAGGGTCAGCTCGAGGACGGTCGACCCGGCGCCGAGCGGCACGGTGCTCGAGCAGCGTGGGGCCGTCGTGGAACTGGACCGAGCCGGTGAGGGTGCCGGACGTCGGCGGTCGGGCGTCGCGGTCAGGGTGACCGTGCGACCGGCGACCGAGGCGGTCAGACCCGTGCTGGTCGCGACCTTCGCCACCGTCGCCTGGTGACGATCGGTGACGTCGAGCCGGCGTGGCTGGTGCCGGTCGGCACGAAGGTCGCGCCGGTAGTCGTGGCTGCCCGGGTCGACCCCGGTCAGCTCGAGCACGGCGGTGGCGCCGGACAGGGTGACGGTGCCGAGCAGGGTCGTGCCCTCACGGAACTCGACGGCCCCGGTGAGCGTGCCCGAGCTGGTCGAGGGCGTCGCGGTCAGCGTCACGGCGCGGCCGGTCACCGACGGCGGTCAGCGCGGTCGAGGTCGCGATCTTCGCCACGGTGACGGTGCGGTCCGGCGACATCGAGCCGGAGTGGAACGTCCCGGTCGGGACGAACGTCGCCGAGTAGGTGTGGTCACCCGGAGCCACGTTCGTTCAGCGTGCGGACGGCGGTGCCGGCGGAGAGCGGGATGGAGCCGACGAGCGTCGTGCCCTCCCAGAAGTCGACCGACCCGGTCACCGTGCCGGACGTTGCCGTCGGCGTCGCGGTCAGCGTCACGGTCTGGCCCGAGGCCGAGGCGGTCAGCGCGGTGGTGGTGGCGACCTTCGCCACGGTCACCGGGCGCGCCGGCGAGACGGAACCCGTGTAGGCTCGCGGGGTCGGTCGGCACGAACGTCGCCGTGTAGCTGTGGTCGCCGGGGGCGACGTCGGTCAGCGTGAGCGAGGCGGCGCCGGCGGCGACCGGCCTGGTGCCGAGCAGCGTGCTGCCGTCGCGGAACTCGACCGAGCCGGCGGGAGTGCCGCCGTCGGTGGTCGACAGTCGCGTCCAGGGTCACGTCGCGACCGGAGGTGCTCGCGGTGAGCCCGGTCGTCGAGGAGACCTGCACCGTGACCGTGCGCAGCGGCGAGGTCGATGCGGCGTGCGACGTACCGCTCGGAACGAAGGTGGCGGTGTAGCCGTGGCTGCCCGGGCTGACCGAGGTCAGCGTCAGGACGGTCGAGCCGGCGCCGAGGGGCACGGTGCCCACGACGGCGGCGCCTTCACGGAACTCGACCGAGCCGGCGAGCGTGCCGTTGCCGGTGGCGGGCGTGGCGGTCAGACGTGACGGTGCGACCACTGACCGAGGCGGTCAGGCCGGTGGTGGTGGCGGTCGCGACGACGGTCACGTTGTGGACCGACGAGACCGACCCGGCGTACGAGGTCGGGGCGCTCGGCACGAACGTCGCGGTGTAGGCGTGGGCACCGGTGGTGACGTCGTCCAGGACGAGCGTCGCAGTGCCGGCCGAGACGGGCGAGGTGCCGACGAGGGTGGTGCCCTCCCGGAACTCCACCGAGCCCGCCGGGCTGCCCGACGCCGCTGGTCACGGTCGCGGTCAGGGTGACCCGGTGGATCGAGACGCTCGAGCCCAGGACGGTCGAGGTCGGGGTCGCGAGCACCGTCGCGGTCTTGGGCGACGAGGTCGACGGTGCGTGGCGCAGGTCGTCGGCGGGGACGAACGACGCGGTGTAGGTGTGGTCTCCCGCAGGCACGTTGGACAGCGTCAGCTGTGCCGGCACCGGCGGCGAGGGCGACCGTGCCGACGAGGGTCGCGCCCTCGCGGAACTGGACCGTGCCGGCCACGGTCGGGCTGACGGAGGCCTGCAGGGTGACCGAGCGCCCGCTCACCGAGGTGGTCAGCGAGGTGCTGGTCGGCGTCGCGGCGATCTCCACCACCGGGTCGCTCGACTGGGACGGGGCGTACGCCGCTGGGTCGGTCGGCACGAACTCCGCCGTGAAGTGGTGCGTGCCGCGGAGCAGGTCGTTCACCGTCGTCGAGGCAGTGCCGGAGGCGAGTGTCACGGTGGCGACGACGGTGCCGCCGTCCTTGAACTGGACCGTGCCCGACGGGGGTGCCGGAGGTGGCGGTCACGGTGGCGGTCAGGCTGACCGAGCGCCCGGTGGGCGTGGCCGTGAGGCTGGTGGTGGTGACCTTGGCGGGAGGCGGTGCGTCGACCGTCGCGGTCTTGGGCGCAGAGGTGGAGCCGTCGTAGCGCGTCGGGTCGGCCGGGACGAAGGTCGCGGTGTAGGTGTGGTTGCCGGCGCTCACTCCGGTCAGGGCCAGCGAGGCGTTGCCGCCGGAGACGGTTGCGCTGCCCACGGTGGTCGCGCCCTCGATGAACTGGACCGTGCCCGTCGCCGTACCCGCCGACGGCGGTGACGGCGGCGGCGAGGTTGACGGTGTTCACGCCGCCGGTGGCGGTCAGCGTGGTCGTGGTCGAGGTGGCGGCGATGGTCGAGGTGACGATCGACGACTGCGAGGTCGTGAAGAGCGCGCTGTTGGTCGGGACGAAGGTCGCCCGGTACGGGTGGTCGCCGCGACCAGGTCGGAGAGCGTGACCGAGGCGGTGCCGGACGCGACGGCCTGGGTGCCGACGAGGACGCCGCCGTCGCGGAACTCCACGGTGCCGGCCGGGGTGCCGGCGGGGGCCGTGACGTTGGCGGTCAGGGTGGCGGAGCGACCGGTGACGACCGAGCCGAGGGTGGTCGTGGTGACGGCCGCCGGAGGCGGCGCGGTGCCGGTCCAGCTCAGGCTGAACGCGCCGACGCCGGCGGCGAAGGTGCGATAGCCGTTGACGCGCGACCGCATACGTCGTGCCGGCGGTGGCGGTGAACGACACGGCGGCGAGGTGGGAGGCGCCGCCCGGCTCGTCGTTGCCCGCGACGTCGGTGAGGAGGTACACCTGCGAGCCGGTGTAGACGTTCAGCGTGGTGTCGCGGTCGGTGACGGTGGAGCTGGTGCTCATCGTGACCGGCCCGGACGCTGGTGCGGTCCAGGAGTACCAGAGCGAGGCGTTCCCGGCGTTGGCACGAGTGGCCGTCGGGGCGGGCTCGCCGGCCTCCGCCGACGACTCGAGGTTGTCGCCGGCGATCGTGCCGCTGACACCCGCCAGCGTCGTGCGCTGGGCGAACGCGTCGTTGGCGGGCCGTGCGGGCATCACGACCGAGGTCTGGGCGACGGGACCGCGCCCGAGCGAGTTGACCGCCGCCACTCCCAGGACGTGCGTGCCCGGCGTCATCGGGATGATGTAGGTGCCCGCTGCGGCCACGATGTAGGTGTGGACGCCGTCGACGAAGATGTCGTAGCTGCTCACGGCGGTGCCGCCACTGTTCGCGGGGGCGCTCCACCCGAAGAGTGCGCGCTGGCCGAGGCTGTCCCAGCTGCCGGTGACGTTCTGCGGCACGCTCGGGGTGGTGGCCGTCGTGGTGGCGGTCGCGGTCACCGAGGGACCAGGACCCTGCGCGTTCAGGGCGGTCACGGTGAAGGAGTACGCCGTTCCGGACTCCAGCCCGGTCCACACGTAGCTCGTCGTCGTCGGCCCGACCTGGACCGGGACGTCGCTGCCGCTGCGGGTCAGGATGTAGCCGGTCAGGGCACTGCGTGCCGGCGCTGGAGGGCGCGGCCCAGGTGACGGTGGCGGTGGGGTCGCTGGCGTGCGGCGTCGCCGCGGTGCTGGTCGGTGCCGACGGGGTGCCGGTGGGGGCCGAGCCGTTGCAGCCCGTGACGGCGAGCGTGTAGGCGCCGAGCGAGCCGTAGTCGTCGTAGCCGGTGCTCCACGGGCCGTTGCCGACCCCGTCGACGGAGGCGTAGTAGGTGCCGGACGCGAGGGTCTGGGTCAGCGAGGCGCTCATCCCGGTGGCCACGCTCGGGTTGGTCTGGCGGACGCGGGGTCGGCGGTCGCGACCAGCTGGCCGGACGCGTCGAGGATGGACACCTGGATGTCGAGGTTGGCGAACGCGTCGGCGGTGGCGTTGGCGGTCACCGAGCCGGTGCACGTGCCGAGGAGGTAGGTGTCCACGTCGGTGCGGCTCGAGACGTAGGCCGTGCCGGCCGGGACGGCCGGGGCAGCAGCGATGCTGGTGCCGGCCTCGTCGGCGCGCGCGCCGGTCACGCCACGGATGATGGCGACGTCGTCCTGCGAGGTGTTGTTCGCGCCGGCGTAGTCGCCCTTGCTCCACTGGCTGATCGGGTGGTCGTAGCCGACGCCCATGATCGGCGCCCACGCCCCGTGGCCGGTGTCGTAGCCCTGCGTGGCGTTGCCGTCGTGGTTGAGGCCGAAGTTGTGGCCCACCTCGTGCGAGACCGCCTCGGCGATGTTCTTCGGCGAGTCGCCGAGCTTGTGCGGGAACACCCAGGCCGGCTGCATGTAGCCGTAGCCGTCGCCCGCTGCGCCACCGCCGTTGCCGTTGACCGTGTCGAAGACGTTGAGGTAGGCGACCCCGCCGCAGCCACCACAGATCGCGTCGTGCGCGCCGACGCTCGGGCGTGATCAGGACGTGCGAGCCGAAGGCGTTGTCGGCGGCGGAGGTGCGGAAGATCCCGGCGGCGCCGGGGTCGGCGGTCGTCACGTCGACGTCGAAGGGCGCGTAGTCCTCGGCGACCGACTGCCAGACGGTCTGGATCTTGGTCAGCTCGGCGTTGTCGAACGCGGCTCCGTTGCCGGACGGGTCCCACGCGGGCTGGGTAGTGGGCGTCGCGGGGTAGTTGCGCGTGCCAGGCGGTGCCGCTCGCCGTACCGCCGTCGAAGTCGAGGTAGATCGTGCGCGTGCGAGCCGGGCTTGCTGTGCAGCAGGAACGTCTGGTCGAGGGGCGCCTGGGCGCTGACCGGGTCGACGGCGGGAGCGACGGCGACCTCGTCCTTGAAGAACACGAAACCGTCGGAGTCGAGCCAGACCGTGCGAGTCGGAGCGGAGCAGCTCGACCAGCTTCGCCTCGGTCACGTCGTTGAGCGCTGCGGCCTCGTCGAGCTGGTCGTCCAGCAGGCGGACCGCGGTGGCGCCGCGGACGGGGCGCGGCAGCTCGACGCGGGCGGCTTTGATCGCCCGTGCAGGGCTCACCCGACGCACCTTCGCAACTGGCGCGTCTGCCTCGTCTGCGACCTTCGCGGGTGCTGAGCGGGCGTTCCGCTGGTCCCCGGCAGCCGGCTCGACCGCGGTCGCGGGTGGGCCCGCAGCGGCACCCACGACCAGTACGAGGGACAGCGGAACCAAGGCGCCGAGGCGGCTACCTGCCAAACGACGCATTGAGACACTCCAAGGGTGAGGAGCGACACGCTAGGCGTCAGGAGCGAGCGCCGCAGCCGAACACGAAAGCCTCCGCAACCCCGGGGTGTGATGCGCCTCACCGGCCCGCCCAGGACCCAGGCCGCTCAAGGTGTCGCACCACGACACGATCCGGATTGCCGACCACGGCCCGGACAAGGAAGTCGAGGGGATCAACACGACGAGGCGCTGATGAATCCCGAGCGCGTATCCGGTGTCGTTGGCTTCTACGACGAGGTCGCGCGCGCCAGCGTCTGCGCCATTCGGAGGACCCCCGCCATCAGCCGCCGGAGGTAGGCACGATCTCCTCCTACGCCGCCAACGAGGAGGCCGGGTTGAGTACGCCATCGAGGAGAAGGGTCATCCCGGTCGGAGTGGGTCGTCCCGCATCAGTGCTGAACGCTCGCGCCACGGTGCCGAGGTGGACGATCTGATCGTGCGCCGTACGTGAGTTGCGCTTTCTGCTGAGTCCCACGGTGATGAACTCTGGCGGTGGGAAAGGCGCTCCCACTCGTGCCGCTGGTGCTAGCGGTACTGTCATGCCCGGGGCTCAGGTGGAACTACATGAGGGTTTTCCCGAGGGTTCTCCCAACTAAAACTCCTGACCCCCCGGGCCTCTAGCTCAATGGGTAGAGCAGCGGACTTTTAATCCGTTGGTTCAGGGTTCGAGCCCTTGGAGGCCTACCGAATCCGAAATTTCAACGCTCAGCACAGGGCCGCCACCTCCCACGCGAGCCACCTGACGATTCGTGTGACGCGAGTGTGACGCGAGGGTGCGCACCGCCGCCGACGGGTCTACCCGTGACTGTGCGGGGTTCAGCGCACCCGACAACTCGTTGGACCCGCGCATTCGCTCAGCTGCCGCAGTGCGTCCTGCAGGTCCTCGAGGGCCTGCCGCTGCTCCGGGGTCTGGTCCTCGGCGGGTACGGGCGAGGATGTGGCCTAGTTGGTGAGGGTCGACGGTGCCGTCGTACAGCTCCTCGTCACCGTTGCGATAGCGGACGTACTGCCACCTTTGGGTGACGACGCCGCGCCTGCCCCTCATGATCTCGCGGCGCGCCGCTCTGCGAGGCGCGCCGGCTCGGCGGCGACGCGCCCTGGACGTCGCCGATGCGCCGCCTGGACCAGGAAGAACCGACGCCAAGCCTCGCGTCTGCGGCCTTTCGCCATCGGCAGCACCGACTCGCCGTCGTGGACCTACGGCAGCTCGACGCCCGCCATGTCGGCGAACGTGGGCGCGACGTCGATGGTGCCGGTGACGTCGCGAACGATCGTGCCGGGCGCGATGCTGGGTCCGCGGATCCCCATCGGCACCCGGACGTCGGTCAGGTACGGCATGTTCTTGCCGATCGGCAGCCGGTGGTTGCCCATGTGATAGCCGTTGTCGCTGCTGAACACGAGGTAGGTGTTGGCGAGCTGCCTGGTCCGGCGCAGAGCCTGTACCACTTCGCCGACGTAGCGGTCGATGCTCGCGAGCGAGAACAGCTGGCGGCGGTAGATCCGGTCGACCTCGGCCTCGTGCGTGGCCCAGACAGCCGGGCGAGCCGTCGGATGCGGCGCGGCTTGTCGCTGACGTCTGCCTCGTCGAAGTCGGGTGTCCGCGGCAACGCGAGCCGCGCGATCCGGGCGTTCAGTACTGCGTCGTTCTTCTCCTGGGCGACGCGGGCTCAGGCATGTGCGGACCGTAGGAGCTGAACACCAGCGTGAGCCCGGCCCGGTCGCTGTTGCGGTCGATCTTGCGGATGGCACGTCGGGTGAGCAGGTCGCCGAGGTAGTCGCGTGGGCCGCGCTTGCGCAGGATGCGGCCGTTGCGGTTGAGCAGGTAGTCCATGCCGTAGTACTGGCCGCTGGATCGGGACTGCCCAGTCCGACCAGCCCGGCGGGACGAAGGTGCGCGGCACGGCGTTGCGGGGTGACGAGTCCACGAACGGGTACTCGTTGAGGTACTTGCCCAGCAAGCCGGTGGTGTAGCCGGCGCGCCGCCGCAACGCGACGGCGACGGTCCGGTTCGGCTCGTCACCGACGTGGAAGCCGTGGAAGCCGTCGGGGAATGCGTTGCCGCCGACGCCGGTGTTGTGGGCGTACTTCCCGTCAGCAGCGAGACGCGTGAGGGACAGCACAGGCCGACGTTGGCGTAGAAGTTGGTGAAGCGCGCCCCTCGCGAAAGACGTACCGACGCGTGTTGGGCATATGCGGGAGGTGGTAGGTGGCGAGGTCGTCGGCGAGGAAGAAGATGAATCTGGGTTCGGTCTCAGCCGCCGCGATCGCCGGCACGACGTCTGTCCGGCTCGCACGTGGGGCATCGGATGCCGTGGTGGGGCTGGAAGCCAGCATCGCGCCCGCGAGCAACGCAACAGTGGCCAGGATCTGTGCACGGAGCCGACGGGACATCATTCCTCCAAGGCGGGGCCGGGTCCCGAGTCGACAAGGGCGCCCTGCCGTGAGGGCCATTCGTCCGGGACTCATGGATGGGCTCTAGCGGGATGCCGTGACAACTGAGTTGGTTGTGCGTCAGGGGCCAGCATGCCCGCAGGTCGGCGTGGGCGACTCCGACTCACGCGACCGGGATAGACCACACAGGCGACCAGGGGCTCCGTCTCACCTCGCCTGCGCCTCGCGAGCAGTGCGAAGGATGCCCCTTGGCGTGCTCGAGGGCTGACTCAGCCCAGTTCCGGGTACCAGTGCTCACCCGAAGACCGGTTGTGGACACCCGTCTGGGCAACCATCCTCAACATCAAGGAGGCCGAACAATGTCGGTCGAGAAGTCCAGCCCCCGAGCACTGTCCGATGCGCAGCCCAACGAAGGCTCGGGTCTCGTGCTCATCCTGTTGGTCCTCTTTCTCCTGACGCTGGTCGCCGCCCTCACGACGTAGGACGACCGACGCTGGTCTTGTTCGCACCGCACCAGCCCCGCCATGACGCCGCCACACACAGCTCAGTGCTCACGTGGCCAGGCGGCCGCTGATCGGGCTACCGCCTGTTGGCGCGTGTGTTCTACGCGACTCTGAGATGCACCCATCTGCCACGACGACCGCGTGACTATCAGGGCGAAAGCATCACGGCCGTGTTGAATGGGGAGACGTACCTACCCAACGAAGCAGGAGCAACACGTGAACAAGAACGAGCTGCGCGACGCCATCGCGTCGCATGCCGACCTGACCAACGCCCAGGCCGACAAGGCCCTCGAGGCCGTCATCACCTCCATCACCCAAGCTGTTGCTGGCGGCGACAAGGTCACCGTCCCGGGCTTCGGAACGTTCGAGTCTCGTGAGCGTGCCGCCCGCACCGGCCGCAACCCGCAGACCGGCGCGACATTGGAGATCGCCGCTAGCAAGGCGCCGGCCTTCAAGCCCGCCGCCGCGTTCAAGAACGCCGTCAACGTCTGACGCCTCGCCCAGTGTCCGGCCATGCTTCGCGGCAGCCGGTCGCTGGGCCTGCGGCGGCGACGAACGGCTGCCGGCACGCCAAGTCACGACTGGTGAGCGCTCGGGCGGGGCGCTGAACGTGAGCCGGGATCAGTGATGAGCCGGTCGCCCGCGACGGCATGCCCTCTGGCGGATCTGCCGATGCGCGGACGGCTTATGCCTCGGAAGTGGCTGGTCCGAAGTGTCGATGAGCAGCGGGAGGTCGACCGCGCTGGATTCCTGAGTCGCCCTGCAGTGCCCTCCCGGACCCACGCCGACGTCCTCGACGGCCTGGAGCGTGCTCTTCCAGCGACGAGAGGTGCGCAGGTCATGTCGTGCAGGCTCATTGGAGGCGACGAGCTACGAGCACGGCGACATCGTCATCGCGTGAGGGCTCGCCTACCTCTTCGACCAAGTCGGGAATGGCGTCTGCCACGTCTCGCCCGAGCAGAGATATCACTGCGTGAGCCAAGCGCTCTTGGCCGTCGGTGATGTCCTCGCCGCGTCGTTCGATGAGGCCGTCGGTGAAGGCGACAACGGTGTCCCCGGCTTCAAATCTCTGAATGCTCGTGCGGCGTTCCTGGCGGCCGACGCCTAGTGGCGGGCCGTCCGCAAGTGGAAGCTGGACGGGAGTGCCGTCGCGTCTCAGCAGCACTGCCGGAGGGTGGCCGGCGTTGCAGATGGACATCTCGTTTCGGTCTGGATCGGCTACCAGGTAGAGGAGCGTGACGAGCTGCTCGGACCCGTACTGGTCATACATCTGGTCGAGACGGCCCAAGACAACTTCAGGGCTCGGGTCGAGGGCAGCGTAGGCCCGGACTGCGGCCCGTACCTGTGCCATCGCGGCGGCGGCGCGAACACCTCGGCCCATCACGTCTCCGATGAACATCACCAGACGTCCGTCGTCGAGCTCGATGATGTCGTAGAAGTCACCGCCGACCTCAGTGCGACCCGCGGGGCTGTAGTGGTGTCCCAGCTCCCAACCGTCGGAGACGTGAAGCTCTTCAGGGAGAACGGCGCGCTGCAGCTGGACCGCGGCGGCAAGGGTTTGGCTGTGCAGCTCGGAGTTGTCGAGCGAGACCGCCGCTCGCTTGGCCAGCTCCTCGGCCAGAGTGAGGTCATCGGTGGTGAAGTGCCTTTCCGATTCGGCGGTCACCCACGTAATCACTCCGATGACACGGTTGCGGGCGACCAGCGGCACCGTCAATGCGCTGCGCAAGTGAAGGGCCCGGGCGATGACTGCGTGTTCTTCGTCGACCGCTCCAGCCACCAGCATGTTGTCGGTGATCTCTGCGATCAGTTCGCTGCGGCCCGTACGCATGACCTGCCAGGCCCCGTGTGGCGCGTCCGGGTCGGCGGGGTAGCGCTCGGCAAGGTCGTGCGCCAGTTGCACTTTGGCCGGGTCCACGTGGGCGACCGCGAGTCGGCGTAGGCGCCCGTCGTCGACGACGTCAATTGCGCACCAGTCGGCGAAGGTCGGCACCGCCAACCGGGCCACGTTGGCCAGGGTCACCTGGTAGTCGAGGCTGCTGGCTAGCTCGGTGGCCGCATCGGCCAGGAACTCGAGCTTCGCACCCTGCCGTGCCGCGTCGCGCTGCGCTGTGATCCGGTCCAGAGTCTGCGCGCAGGTGTTGGCCAGGATGTCGAGGAACTCGACCTCGGCTTCCTCCAGCTGGCGTGGCTCGGTAAACGACAGGCCGATCGCTCCGATAGTCCGAGCGCCGCTGCTCAATGGCAGCGCGACGACGGTCTGAGCGCCTCGGGCAGGCATGTCGGTGAAGCGACGTGCGATCACGTCGTGTCCACTGATCACCAGTCGAGTGCCGGTCCGGATGGTCTCTGCTGACGGCGTCCGCGCGCTGAGCGGAAACGTGCCCCACGTATCTTCGTCCCCGACGAGGCCACCGCTGAGGGCGATCAGGCGAACTGTCTGCTGGTCGTCGCACAGCAGCGTCATGGACGCCACGGTCGCGCCGACAGCCTCGGCGCCGTGCGTAACGACGGTCTTGGAGACCGCCTCGATGCTGTCGGAGTCGACCAGCTCGCTGGTGACGCGCGCCAGCCGGGTCAACCTGTCGGGCAGTGGAGGATGGGTCGCATCCACGCGCCCCGATGTAGTCCAACCCAGGAAGGGTGTGTCCGCGTCGAGTGGGGTGCCCGACTCGGCCCGAGAATCGCCGGCACCGCTCATGCGGCCATCATCACAGCGCCCGCCGACGCGCGCCGCCGTTCCGTCCAGTTGTCCCTCATTTCGACACCTACCTTGCTGCGTGGTGGCCGCCGTGCCGCGTTTCTACCCGAGTCGGCAGAACTAGCCGGAGCCACCTGTCATGGGACACCGGGCGTGGCACGGTCTCGCAGGCTGGGGCCCCCGACCGCCACGGGGGGAAGCGGCCGGGGTCCGCGAGAGCGTGATGCACGTCGTGAGCCCCATCACCCACCCCGAGCAGCCGCTGTCCCAGACGGTTGAACCGCCCGGCCCCGGGCGTCTCCGGCACTACCCCGGCCGGTTCAGATCCACCTGACACTCGCACCTGTGGACCGCTCGGTTCCGCACCTGGTCTCGATCATTCGTGGGAACTGGCCCCCTCCGCGCGGGCGACGAGCTCTTGGGCGACCAGTCGCACGCTGACCGCGCGGTGCTCTGCGGTCCGCTGCAGCAACGCGAACGCTTTGGCCTCGGACAACTGGAAGCGCTCCATCACGATGCCCAGTGCTTGGCCCACGGCACGCCGATCAGTCACGGCACTATCGCGGTCCTGGTACTCAGCCGCGTAGGCCAGCGCGGTAGCGGAGTGATGTACGAACACGTCGGTCAGCGCGGCCGTGTCGTCGAAACTGCCGGCCCGTTGCGAGTACAGGTTCAGCACCCCACGCGCCCGGGAAGTGTCGAACAGCGCGACAGCTACCTGGGAGCGGACTCCTGACCTCACCGCGACGGCGCCATAGGCCGGGTAGCGATCGTCGCGGGACAGGTCTGAGGTCGTGACGGCGCGCGCTTGACCCGGCTCGCCGATGGGGTCGGCGTCGGCTCGCGCCATTGCATCGTTGCGCAGCGTCTCGATCGGCTCGTGAAACTGCCTACTGGGGTCCGGCGTGCCCACCCGCCGAGGGTGCACTGGGATCCTCAGCGCCGGCATCGAACGCGCTGATCGATCCAGAAGAGTCGGTCACGTCCACGGCCGGTCCCTCGACAAGGGACCGCTGAATTCGGTCAAGCCGTGCCGCGGTCTCCGCGGCCAGTTCGGGTGATGCCCCGCTCACGCCTTCCGCCGACTCTTGACCGAGGTCCGCAGAGCCGGTCACCGCTGCGGTCTCGAAGCGGCCGTCGGCGTACTCAATGGTGATGGTCGCTCCATCAACATCCGGCGGCAGCTCCACGGCGGCGTCGGTCACTCGCCGCAGCGTCTGCGCCAAGTCGCCCGGCGCCAGCGCGGCGTGAAGCTCGGCCATGACGGCCACGAGGTCACTGCTGTTGGTCACAAGCTCAAAGTAGCCGGTGGCGCGTCCGCACGTCCGCGGCTCGGTACCGTGCCCGGATTGTCGGGCCGATCGCTCCGGTTTCAGTTGCTCGACGAGCGCTCCGCTCAGGGGCGATCTAGCGTGATGACCATGGATGACGATGTGCGCCGTGAGCTGGACCAGCTGCGTCAGCGGGTGACAGAGCTCGAAGCCAAGCTGGCAAGGTTGGAGCGAGGCGCTCCGCTCGACCCAATGCCACCTGATCGGGACCCGCTGCGCCACCCGCAGCCGCCAGCGCCTGGGGACTACCCGCCTCCGACGATGTAGCGCGTTCGGCGAAGCGGAAGTGAGTCACTCCGCCGCCTCTCGGCAATCCGGATCTGCCGACGCAGGACTGAGACCTTCAGCCACCTCGCCTCCGACTGATGCCGCAGTTTCGCTCAGGAGCCGAAGAAGTAGACGAGCGCGATGCTCGCGCCTATGAGTCCCAGGAGCGGAAGCAGGAGGGTCCAGAAGTAAGTCGTGTCGATGAACTTCGGCTTCTTGTCGGGATCCCACGGGCCCTGGGGGCGGTCGCTGCCGGGGTTCATGAGCATGAGCCACTCTCGCACAAGTGCGGAGGCCCCAAGCCTGTCCGCAAGGCGTTGTCTACGCCGGGCGCGGTCTTCTGGGAAGCCTCCCCTGTGTCCGCAACACATCCGAATCTGTTGTGGTTCATGACGCCAACGCGCACTACGCGACGCCCACATGGTCCGTCCGGATCTGAAGCTGATGGTGCGGTTCCATGCCGGTTGACGACGCAGAACGCCCCGGCCCTGTTGAAGGCCGGGGCGGTGTGCGCGTTCTACCTGCCAGATCTACGTGGTCCATGCAGTGCGGTCAGCGTGACGCGTGCCGTGGCAGCGGTAAGCATTCCAAGGACCTGACCGATGGAACGGATGTACATCGGACTCAACGGTCGTTGCGGCGGTCCGCGTCGGTGTCGTCATCGTAGAAGTCACGGCTGCCGGACTTCGCGAGCCCGCGGCTGATCATGTAGCCAATCGTCAGGAGCGAGACGTAGAACCACGCCTCCTGGGTGCCGAAGTCGCTGGTATCGGTCATCGCGGAGGCGATCAGAACGCCGAGGACGGCAACCACGTAGGCGATGAGCTCGGTGGTCTTGAACGAGGCCTTGGTCTCCGTGCTGACCCGGCGACCGATGGTGTGATGGGCCTGGGTGGTGTGGGTGTTGTTCTGGGTAGACATGATGTCTCCTTGCGGCTTGGTGTGGACTGCGTCCCGTTGCTTGAGCCGCTACGCACCATGGGGTGCATACCTGCCAGTACCCCGCCTGTCGGCGCACATACGCTGTCAATGTGTGGGCTGCGTCTCTCGTGCGCTCGTCCTGCCGTGACGTGGGCTGCGCGAATGGAGTTGGCGTGACCTGCCGCGGCGACCTCACGCCACGCTCGCAACGCCCCAGGCGCTACCGA
This sequence comes from uncultured Actinomycetota bacterium, assembly GCA_963788445.1. Classification (GTDB taxonomy): domain Bacteria; phylum Actinomycetota; class Actinomycetes; order Propionibacteriales; family Nocardioidaceae; genus Nocardioides. The sequence continues at coordinate 510,844 of CAWBGN010000009.1, read as the reverse complement.
GCCGATGGAGAAGCACCGCGGCCCCGACGCGTGGTCCTGCTATCGCCCCCGACGACAGGCACGCCTGGCTCGATGCTGAGGAGGCTGGTGCCGAGATGGGCGAGGTCCTGAGGCAGTCCGCGTTGGAGAAAGGCGCGGGAAGCTGCGAGTGAGATCCCGACGGCCGGCGCTGGTTCCGTCGCGGTCACATCGAGCTCGTGAGGCCGGCAGATCAGGTCAAGCGGGGGGAGCATCGCTGGGTCGACCCACATCTCGACGGTGATGCGCGAGCGTCTCGCGCCGCCGTGAGGTCATCCCGCCAGCCATGTTTGGAAGGCTACGCGGGACGACCGACGCAGACGGTCCACAGGGCCGCTCTATTGGACCCTGTGGACCTGCGAGCGCGACCAGGTGCACCCGGTCGCGCTCGCGCGGTGACGGTACCCAATCTGCCGAGGACAACGCGTACGACGTAAGTCGAGGTCCTGTAGCGTCGTAGTAGTTCCGTACGGTCTGGCCCCTGCCGTCTGTGGGTGTGCAGCGTCTCGTGTGGCGACGCCCTTCACCTGTCACCACCTCAACGCACGAGAGAGTGCTCATGGACGTCACGTCCGACTTTGCCCAGCCATCGCCGAAGCCGCGCGAGGCATCGAATCACACCAACATCACATTGCGAGCCGTGGCTCAGGAACTGGTTGACGAGCGCAGTACAGGTAAGTCCCACCGGCCGAATAACCTCCACGCGCAGACGTCTGGGTAGTACCCCGCTGGGTGGTTGTGTGCTGCGGGAGCGAAGCAGTCTTGAACGATGAGCCAACCCTCACCAGAGCGCGAGACGACCACGAGGGACTACCGCGTGGCGTGACCTGCAGGACGTCCTCGCGTGACGCCGAGTGGTGGGCCGAGGCGCGGGACGCCGACGAAGACGACTAGCGATCGCGCCTGGCGAGCTTGGGGGGATGGGCGCGCCAGACGCGACCTTCTTAGAGGCTATGAGAGCGCGGCAAACGAGTGGCACCCGCCATAGATGTTGCGATGTCCGCCCGCTGCTACTGCTCGAGCGCACGCAGGGCAAGGCCCTGCGACCTCGAGAGTTGGCCGGTCTTCCTGCCCCACTCGAAAACATCGGCGTCGCGCAGGCTCGCGAGCTGGTGGGGGTCGCTCGCAAGGTCATAGAGCTCCCACTCCCCGGCGCCGTAGTGCTCGATGTAGGCATGAGAGCCCTCACGGAGCAGCGCCCACTCGAGATTCGTGTTCTCGATGATCAGGCGGCGGCGCCAGGCGGACCAATCGCCGGACCTCAGCGGCTCGAGCATCGAGCGGCCATCGAGGTCGCGCCCGGTGTCCGGGTCGAGTCCGGCTACGTCGAGTGTGGTGGGCATCAGGTCGACCTGTGAGACCAGCGCATCGACGGTGCTGGGCTCGATACCGGGCCCGCGCACGACGAACGGGATGCCCGCCGACTCCTCATAGGGCTGCGACTTGTGGAGGAGCCTGTGCTCGCCCAGCAGGTAGCCGTTGTCGGAGATGAAGAAGATCCACGTCCTCCCGAGCTGGCCGGTCCGCCACAAGACGTTCAGCACACTCGCGACCTGGTCGTCGACGTCCTGCAGCTCCTCCAGCTTGCCCTCGTAGATCTGCCGCATCCGGCGACGATCCTGTGGCGCGAGGGTTCGCATCCACGTGGGCTTGTCGCTCATGTCAGCTTCGTTGAACGCCGGTGGGTCCCAGGGAACCCCGTCGAAGTCATCGGCGTGCTCGGGGCTCGGCGTATAGGGGCCGTGAGGCGCTGTCGGCGAGAACACCGCGAACCACGGCCCGGTGTCTCGGTGGCGACGGATGAAGCGACGCATCCGCTGGGCGGCGAACTGGTCGAACTCCTGCTGCGAGCCGACCGTACGAACGGTGCCGTCGACGTTGACTCGGGGGTTGTCCACCATGCCATCGAGCAACGTGACCCAGCGGTCCCAGCCGGGGGCGACGTACGACGGCTGCTGGGAAACTCCGTTCATGTACTTGCCGAAGTAGCCGGTGTCGTATCCCGCCTCCTTGATCCTGGTCGCCGCCGTGTCCCGGTCGTGCCCTTGTGCCACGAACGGCGGATGGGTCATGTTGCTGTGGCACCCGTGGTTGTGGGGGTAGCGACTGGTGAGGATCGAGGCGCGTGCCGGCCCGCACAACGGCATCGCGCTGTACCCCCGCCGGAAGCGCACCCCTTTGCGCACCAGCCGTCTCCAGGTCCGGTCCATCGACCTCAGCGTCGAGCGCATCTGGTCGTCCGTGATGATCCACAGGACGTTGTCGGCCACGGGCCACACCCTACGCACGCCGGACACTTCCGTGCCCGCCTCTACGTGAAGGACATGGGGCGAAGGGTCATTGATACGCAGGGGTTGTGATCGTCGAGCTCCCGTCGCAACCCCACCTGGATCATCACCGTCGGACGGGTGCAGCCCAGGCCTAACCCGCGTGTGGCCTGCGCTTCTTGACGGGTTGCGCACGCATTTTCCGCTTCCGGGCTCGAGCTTCCTTCTGTGCCAGCACGGGACTCGTGGGCCCTTGGACGCCCGCAGCGCGGTGGACGCAGACCAGGCAGTCGCGACTATCGCCCAGGACGTGCCCGGTCGAGTCACGCGTGATGACTCGTCGGTGCAGTGTTCGACGTTGGCACGTCGCACAGATGCTGAGATGCTCGACGGTCATCATCACGGTGGCAATGATGGGTGATCCGTCGGTTCGTGTCAGGCGATCGTGAGGCTGTCACCCCTGCGGGTGAAACGACCCGGGTGCAAGCACCATCACGCGCCCCGCGCTGTGAAACGAGTTCCTGCACCCTGTCGGCGGCGAGACCTTCCCATCAACTTGAACGCCCGGGTCTGTCGCGAATAGTGCGCGGGACTGCCGATGAGCGGACTCGCCTGGCTCGTGTAGGTCGAAGCGGCCCACGAGTAGCGTGAGCGTGGTGACGACGGACGCGTACCGAGAGGTCGCCGAGGCTGCTTGGGTGTGGGTCCTTGACCACGTCCGTGAGGTCGAGGGGCCGTGGCTGCCCGAGTCTGTGACCGACGGTTGGGAGGATGCGGGGCCGGCGGGGGACCGCGACTGCCTGTATGCCGGGATCGCCGGGCTTGCCCCGGTGCTGGCCGAGATCGCCCAGTCCCGCCGGCTGACTGACGCCGAGACGCGACTCGCCATGCGGATCACCGAGCGGCTCTCGGCCATGGCGGCGACGAGGACCGAGGCGTCGCTGTACGACGGACTGGCTGGTGACGCGACGGCCCTGCGGATGCTTGCGCCGGCGCACGTCCCTGTCGTCCTGCACCGGTTGGCGGAGCTGATGACCCCGGACGGCTGGGTGACGACGCTCGTGGGAGACGCCCCAGAACAGTGCTTGACCGACGTGGTCATGGGCACCGCCGGGGTGGTGATGGCGGCGACCTGGGTGGGCGGCGAAGAGGCGGAGTCCATCGCGCTCACCGGATGCGAAGCGTTGCTCAAGGCGGCGGACCGCACCGCGGCGGGGCTGGACTGGGGGTCGAGGCCAGGAGCGCCCTCACGAGCACCGAACTACTCGCACGGCACCGCAGGCATCGCAAGTGCGCTGGCCGTTGCGGGTGCGACCTACGGGCGACCCGACCTGGTGGACGCGGCCGTGCTGGGGGCGCAGCACCTGCTCGCCGTCGGGACGTTGGACGACGGAGGTTTCGTCGTCCCGCACACCATCCCGGCGTCCACGCGGGACGTCGAGCCGATCACCTATTCCTGGTGCCACGGGCCGACAGGAACGTCCCACCTCTTCGCGGCGCTCGCGCACGCCGGTGTCTCCGAGGTGGGCGGCCTCGAGGTGAACGACCTGCGTCGGCGGTGCTTCCGGTCCGTCCTCGACTCGGGTGTCCCGCACCGGCTCCGCCCGGGCTTCTGGGACAACGACGGTCGGTGCTGCGGCACGGCCGGTGTCGGCGATGTACTCCTCGACGGGGCGCAGGACGCGCCGGACGCCGCGGAGGCGGGCGAGTTGCTGGCCGCGGCCCGGTTGATGGGCGACGCGCTGGTGGAACGCTCGATCCGGGTCCAGGACCGGGCGTTCTGGCGGTTCGTCGAGCACCGCCAGGACCCGCCGCTGCTTCCGCCGGGCACGTCGTGGATGCAGGGTGCTGCGGGCATCGCAGCGTTCCTGCTGCGCCTGGCGCGGGTCACCGACGACGGGCTGGACGCCCCGGTCGTCGATCGACCGGACGAGTGGTGGGCCGTCCCAGCCGGTCTGCGCTGCAGCTCGGCGCCGGCCCGGTTCCTCGACGTGATCTAGGTAGGCGCATCGCCGTTCAAATGCCCTCACCTACCGCGAGGTGCGCGATCTGCCGATGAGCGTGCACACGCCCGCCGCACCAGGTCCCTATGCAAGCAACACGTATCCGCCTATGGTCTGGTCAAAGCAGTATTTGCGTCCCAGAGCCCGGCAAACCCTGCTGCACATTTCGGCAGGTTCACTCGCCCGGGGTGATGTCTCACCACAGGTGGTGGGCCTGTCGGCCTCTGCGCGTCCCGCTGCGTCGTCTGCGTCGGCGCGACACGCGCCTCCCCTGAACCGTTGGTTCAGGGTTCGAGCCCCTGGAGGCCTACTGAATTCGTTGTAGTACTTCGCCTGATGGGTGACGTTCGACCCTCGGTTGATGGGTCAGTGCGAGCCCCGCTTCTGCCAACTGGCTTTCCGTAGGAACGTTGCTAGGGTCGAAGCCATGGAGGCGAACATGGAGCTCGAGTCGGCGATGACGTCCGACCGCTCCTACCTTCCCTCCCACGTGCCCTCCGGTGCCGCGCTGCTCGCGATCGAGCTGAGCGAGGAAGCCCGCGGCATCAGTGGTCTTGACGTCCTGCGTCGCAGCGTCGACCGCGCCCCGCCCGTCCGCTGAGCTGACCCTCCCCGGGCGAACCGCGTAGCGGCGCCCGCTCCTTCACGCACCCCGACCTCGGGCTGCGTTGCGCTGCTCAAGGACCGCACCGTGACCACCGACACCCCTGCATCGCTCACCACTGCACCCCACACCGCGTCGACCCACGCCACCGAGATCCGGCCCGCCCCGCCTCGGGCAGCCCGAGCCGTCGGCCCCACCGCTCAGCTCGTGGCCCTTCCACAGCTCGACTCCGGCCTGCCGCCGACCCTCTCGGGCGTGGACGACCACTTGGCGCGCATCGAGCGAGCACGCCAGGCCCAGCTGAACGCTCTGCCCGTTGCCCCGAGCAACGTCGTCGCTGCAGCGCACCGACGCATCGTGACGCGGATCCTGGAGCAGGTCCAGGCCGCGCGCGCCCGAGTCCGCGAAGGCACCTACGGGCATTGCGCCCACTGCAGCGCGCCCATCCACCACGGAGTCCTCCAGCGCGAGCCCTGGCAGCTGGCCTGCCCGGCCTGCGAACCCAGTGCTCGCTGAGCACGCTGCCCTCCAGTCAGAAAGTTGATCCCATGCCTCAGCGCGTCGCCGTCGTCGGAGCCGGAATGGTCGGCCTGTCCACCGCCTGGTTCCTCCAGGAGCACGGCTTCCACGTCACCGTCTACGAGCGCCACCACGTCGCCTCCGGATCCTCCTGGGGCAACGCCGGCTGGCTCACCCCTGCCCTGACCGCACCGCTGCCCGAACCGGCGGTCCTCACCTACGGCATCCGCGCAGTCGGCCGCCCCTCGTCACCGGTCTACCTGCCGTTGCGACCCAACCCACGCCTGCTCCGCTTCCTCGCCGGGTTCGCCCGCAACAGCACCGCCCGCCGGTGGGGGCTCGGGATGCGCGCGTACGCGCCGATGAACCGACGCGCCCTGGCAGCGTTCGACGAGCTCACCGCCGGCGGTGTCGAGTCGGCCACCCACGAAGCCCACCCGTTCGTCGCAGGCTTCCGCACCCTCGAGGACCGGGCACCGCTCGTCCAGGAGCTCGAGCACATCCGAGACGCCGGACAGGACGTCAAGTACGACCTTCTGTCCGGGGCAGAGGCCCGCGCGGTGGAGCCGTCCTTGTCGGAGACCATCAGCTCAGCTGTGCTCCTGCACGACCAGCGCTACGTCAACCCGCCCGAGTTCCTCGCCGCGCTCGCCGCCTCGTTCGTCGCGCGCGGTGGACAGCTCGTCGAGGGCGCCACCGTCGACCGTGTCAGCGAGACCAGCCGCGGCGCGTACGTCACCACCCTCGAGTCGCTCGACGGCCCGAGCGGGTACGACTACGTGGTCCTCGCCAACGGCGCCTGGGTGGCAGGACTGGCACGCGAGTTCGGAGTACGCCAACCGGTCCAGGCCGGCCGCGGCTACTCGTTCAGCGTCACCGGCGACCAGCTCCCGCAGACGCCGGTCTACTTCCCGACCCAGCGCGTGGCCTGCACGCCCATCTCGTCGCCCGACGGCCCGCGGCTGCGGGTCGCCGGAATGATGGAGTTCCGCGCCCCGGACGCCGCCCTCGACCGGCGGCGCATCGCCGCGATCGTCAACGCCACCCGACCCCTCCTGAGCGGAGTCGACCTCGACGAGCGCCGCGACGAATGGGTCGGCTCCCGGCCGTGCACCGCCGATGGTCTTCCCCTCATCGGGCGCACCAACGCCCCAGCGGTGTTCGTCGCCGGCGGCCATGGCATGTGGGGCATCGCCCTCGGCCCGCTCACCGGGAAGCTCCTCGCGCACCGCATCGCCTCCGGTACCACCCCTCCCGAGCTCCTGGCTTTCGACCCGCTGCGGTGACCCCTCAATCCGCCGGCCCTCGCAGCAGACCCCGCCCTTGCGTGGGGGCCGGCCTTCCCTCCCGCGGGGGCATCGAAGGAGACACCCCATGTCCAGCACGCCGCTGCACCGAGCTTCAGTCACCGCAAGCCTGCTCATCCCCAGACGGCACGGGCAGGCCGGCACCTGAGCAGCCGGGATGCCTGCACGCAGGGCACGAGACCGCCGCCAGATCCGGTTGCGGAACCACCTGCTCCTCTCCGCCACCTGCGCGATCCTCATCCCACTGGTCGTCGCGCTCGTCGCCCAGTTCACCGAAGACGGTCCCGCTCGAATGTTGCTCACGTGGCTCGTCGCACTGCTCATGGGCGTGGCCGTCTACGCAGCCGCGGCCTCCGGCCAACGACACCCGCCGCCGTACCCGATAGCCGCTGGAGGCCTCCTGAACCTGTGTATTGCTTCGGGTGATGGGTGGCAGCTTCTTCGGTTGATGGGTGACACTCCAACGGTGAAGGGTCACGACCCCGACCCCGACCCCGGAGCGGATGCCGACGCTGAGATTGCCCTGATGGAGTACAACCGAGACATGGCGCGCGATCAGGTGGAAGTCGAGGTCCGTCCTGGCGCTGCCGGGGAGGACGACGGAACTCCTGAGCTTGCCCGCGAGATCGTGTGGGCTCGTCTCCGCGACCTCGTGGCCCGCCTGTCGCGGTGGGACGTGCTGGTGAGACGAGACGTCGAGGACTCGGTCCACCAGATGCGGGTCACCGTTCGGCGGCTCCGCAACGCCCTCGCCACGTTTCGCCCGATGTTCGACCGCGATCGGACCGAGCCGCTGCGGGCCGAGCTGCAGTGGTTGGGACTCCTGTTGGGCGACGCACGCGACGCCGAGGTCCTGCGTGATCGGATTCGGGATCTGGCGGGAGGCGAGGACCCACGGCTCCTCGATCGAGGCACCATCGCCTCGGCACACCACGAGTTGGCGCGTCGATACCGTGACAACCACGACCGGCTGGTGCGAGAACTGGGGTCCGCCAGGTACGCCGCGCTGCTGGACGGCCTGGAGCACCTCGCCACTGATCCTCCCTTTGCTCCGGGCGACGTCGACCTCGACGCGGGCGCACTCCGCACACACGTGCGGCACGACTGGAAACGACTCGCGCGTGCGGTCGCCAGGACCGAGAAGGTTCTCGACGTCGAGACCCGGCAGCGCAGACTTCACGAGGTCCGCAAGGCCGCAAAGCGCGCCCGGTACGCGGCGGAGCCACTCGTACCGAGCTACGGACCCGACGCCGATCGCTTCGTCACGGCTGTCGAGGAGATCCAGGAATCGCTGGGCGACCTGAACGATGCGGTCGTCAGCCTCCACGAGCTCCAGCAGCTCGCCACCGGACGCGTCGGCGCGCGGTCACGACACCTTCACGCTGGATCTTCTTCGCGCACGCGAACAAGAAGCAGCCGACGAGAGCGAAGTGCGGTTCGAGACGGCCTGGCGGAAGGCCCGACGCAAGCAGGTGCTGCACTGGCTGGGCTGAAGGGCCAAGCGCGCACGACGCCCGCAGGCAAACTCAGTAGCAGCAGCGACCGCAACATCCACGAGGAGACCAGATGCCCGACGTCGTCCCGACCAGCGAGGTGGCCCCGTCGGGCACGCTCCGCGCCGTCATCAACCTCGGCAACCCGGTGCTCGCGCAGGGCACGCCCGAGGATCCGCGCGGAGTCACCGTCGCCATCGCGCGCGAGGTGGCGCGCTGGCTCGGGGTTCCGCTGACACTCGCGTGCGTGCCGGCGGCCCGCGAGGCGTACGCAGCGATCACCACGGGAGACGTCGACCTCTGCTTCCTGGCGAACGAGCCGTCCCGCGAAGAGGGTGTGGCGTTCACGCCGCCGTACGTCGTGATCGAAGGCGTCTACGTCACCACGGCCGACAGCCCGATCCGGACGTCGCTCGAGGTCGACCGCGAGGGCGTCCGGATCGGCGTGCGCGACGGGTCGGCGTACGACCTGTTCCTCAGCCGCACGCTCGAGCACGCCGAGATCGTCCGGGCGGACGAGGCGACCGATGTCTTCGAGGAGCAGGGGCTGGACGTCGCAGCAGGCGTGCGGCAGCCGATGCAGGACTACGTCGCTGCGTCGGGTCGGCGGATGCTGGAGCCGCCCTTCATGGAGATCAACCAGGCCGTGGGCCTCCCCCGCGGCATCGACCCGCAGGCGCTGGCAACCGTCAGCGCCTTCGTCCGGGACCTGGTGGCGTCGGGCTTCGTCGCCGACGAGCTCGCCCGCAGCGGGGTCGAGGCCACGGTGGCACCGCTGGTCAGATGATCAGCGGGTGGTCTCGCGTACGCCGCGCGCTCCGCTGTCGGTGAGGCGCGCCTCTTCGGCGGCCCGGGCCTCGAGCTCCTGCCGGGTCGTCTCGAGCAGCGCCCGCGCGGCGTCGTACGCACCGGGGTCGGAGACCAGGTCGGTGGCACCGCCGCGCAACCGGGCCAGCGCGGCCCGGGCGAAGATCTGCTGCTCGGTCGTGGTGCGCTCGGAGCGACCGCGGCCGAGGAACGAGATGAACCAGTGCAGCACCGCGGTGACGCGGTTCTTGAAGCCGGTGATGTAGACGAGGTGGACCGCGAGCCACATCAGCCAGGCGAGGACGCCGGTGAGGCGCAGCTTGCCGACCATCGCGACCGCGTTGAAGCGGCTGATGATGGCCATCGAGCCCTTGTCGAAGTACTTGAACGGCTCCTGCGGGGCCTTGCCCTCGAGGCGACCGTTGATCTCCTTGGCGGCGTACTTCGCACCCTGGATGGCCACCTGGGCGACACCGGGCAGGTTGTCGAGGGCGATCATGTCGCCGACGACGAAGACCTCGGGGTGGCCGGGCAGGGTGAGGTCGGGGTTGACGCCGATCCGGCCGGCGCGGTCGAGCGGAGCGCCGGTCTGCTCGGCGAGGGTCTTGGCGAGCGGGCTCGCCTGCACACCGGCGGCCCAGATCTTGGTGACGGTGTTGATGCGCTCGACGCGCCCGTCCTTGAACTTCATCTCGATGCCGCGCTCGTCGACGTCGGTCACCATCGCGCCGAGGATGACCTCGACGCCGAGCTCCTTCAGCTCGGCCTCGGCCTTGGCGCCGAGCTTCTGGCCGAACGGCGGCAGCACCTGGGGCGCGGCGTCGAGGAGGATCACGCGCGCCGAGCGGGTGTTGATCGAGCGGAAGTCGCGCTTGAGCGTGCGGTGGGCGAGCTCGGCGATCTGGCCGGCCATCTCCACCCCGGTGGGGCCGGCACCGACCACCACGAAGGTCAGCAGGTGGTCGACGTCGTCGCCGCGCTTGGCGCCGAGCTCGGCCATCTCGAAGGCGCCGAAGATGCGGCCGCGCAGCTCGAGGGCGTCGTCGATGCTCTTCATGCCGGGCGCGTGCTCGGCGAAGTGGTCGTTGCCGAAGTAGGACTGGGTCGCACCGGCGGCGACGATCAGCGAGTCGTACGACGAGACGGTCTCGCGGCCCAGGACGCGCGCAGGTGACGGTGCGGGCCTGGAGGTCGATGTCGGTGACCTCGCCGAGCAGGACCTGGGCGTTCTGCTGCGAGGCGAGCACCTCGCGGGTGGGCGGCGCGATCTCGCCCTGGGAGAGGATGCCGGTCGCCACCTGGTAGAGCAGCGGCTGGAAGAGGTGGTGGGTCGTCTTGGCCACCATGGTGACCTCGACGTCGGCACGGCGCAGCGCCTTGGTGCCGAAGAGCCCGCCGAATCCGGACCCGATCACGACCACCTTGTGGGCGCGTGGGTGCTGGACGGTCGACATGTCATCCTCTGGAGCGCTCCTGGGGTCGTCGAGAGCCCGTACGCCGTCACCATTGTCCTCCCGCTCCGCGGATCCCTGCACGAAACGCCACGGCCGTTCGGTTGCTCACATCGCGTCGAAACATTTCGGGACAAGTAAAGTCTGTCGCACACGTTTGCGACGCTCCACGAGTGGGTAATCCTCGCCCACTGGACTACCCGTCATCACCCCCGTCGAGAAATGAGTCCCGGTGCCGCTGAGCTCGAGCTGACCCTCGAGGCGTCGCCGCGTTCGGCCGTCCGACGCGCGCAGGTGGGTGCGCGACATGTGTCGCCGAGCTCGATCGGCGACGACCTCGTGGAGTGCGCCGAGCTGGGCGTCTCCGAGCTGGTCGCCAACGCGATCCTGCACGGCAACGCGCCCTACACCGTGCGCGTGCGTGGCACCGCGAGCCACCCGCGGATCGAGGTGCTGGACGGGTCCACCAACCCGCCCGTGGCCCCGATTCCGCCGCGGACGGCGACGACCTCGAGCTGCTGCTGACCTTCGGTCGCGGGCTGTCCATGGTCGCCCAGTGCGCCATGGCGTGGGGGGCCTAGCATCGAGTCGCAGGGCAAGGTGGTGTGGTTCGAGCCGGCTCCCGACGATGCACGAGGACGACTGGCCGCCGAGCCGGTGATCGACCGCACCGTCGAGCGCGACTCCCGAGCCCACCAGCGACGCAGGCAGTCGCCGGTCCAGCTGATCGGGCTCGACGTCCCCCTCTACTCCTCCCTGACCCGGCAGTACAACGAGCTGCGTCGCGAGCTGCGCCTGCTGTCGCTGTCGCCCACCAGGACGACTACCCCCTGGCCGGCGACCTCTCCGCGATGTTCTCCAACTTCGAGCGCCAGTTCCCCGAGTCCTACGCCGAGCAGATCAGCGCCGCCCAGTCCGGGGCCTGCCCCGATCGACGTGGTCTTCCCGATGGTGCCCGAGGCCGGCGCCGATCTTCGTGACGATGACCGAGATGTTCGACCTGGCCGATGCCTTCTGCAAGGCCGAGCGGCTGCTCTCCCTCGCGCGCACCCCGCGAGCAGCGCGCCCTCCACGTGTGGTAGCTCACCGAGTTCATCCGACAGCTCGACGGCGCAGCGCCCCGCGCCTGGCACGACTCGGGCCACGCCAGCGGCCTCGGATCGACGAGCCAGGTCGGGTGAGCTCGAGCCGGCTGCGCAGCGCCGACCTGCTCCTGGTCGCTGTGGGCGGGGCCGTCGGCGCCCTGACGCGTCACGGCATCGACACGGCCGCCCCGGACTCGCTCTTCCCCTGGCCGACGCTGGCCATCAACGTCGTCGGTGCGTTCCTGCTGGGGCTGCTGCCGGTGCTGGCCGTCGTACGCCACTCGCGACGCGTCGCGGTCGCGCTCGGGCCGGGCGTGCTCGGCGGTTTCACGACGGTCTCCGCCTGGGCAGGGGGCGTGCGGGCGCTGGCTGATGCGGGGCACGTGGGGCTGGCCGGGGTCTACCTCGCGGTGACACTGGCCGCCGGCCTGGGCGCCGCCGGCCTCGGCCGGAGGATGTCGCACCGGCCGGAGCCACGGGGTGCCGCTCGCATGACCGCCCTGCTCGTCGCCCTCGGCGCCGCGGTCGGCGCGCCGCTGCGCTATGCCTGGCGCAGTGTCGCTTCGACGACCGATGGCCCCTCGGGCACCCTGCTCGTCAACACGCTCGGCTCGGGGCTGTTCGGCCTCTTCGCGGCCCTGTCGCTCGTCCGACGAGGGCTGGGCCCTGCTCGGCTCGGGCTTCTGCGGCGCGTTCACGACGTTCTCGGCCTTCGCCGTGCAGTCCGTCGACCGCCCGCCACGCGATGCGGCGCCGTACGTCGCTGGCGACGGTCGTGCTGGCCGTCGGCGCGTGCCTCCTCGGGCTGGCGCTCGGCACGGCGCTCTGAGCAGAGCGGCCGGCTAGCCCAGCCGAGGTCGTGCAGCCGGGCGTCGTCGATGCCGAAGTGGTGGGCGATCTCGTGGACGACGGTGATCCGCACCTCCTCCTCGAGCTCCTCGAGCGTCTCGGCCATGTCGAGCAGCGGTCGCGGAACAGCAGGATCCGGTCCGGCAGCATCCCCGCGTGGTTGGCCGCGCGCTCGGTCAGGGCGACCCCGTCGTAGAGACCGAGCAGGTCGGGGTCGTCCTCGGGCGCCTCGTCCTCGACCAGCACCACGACGTTGTCGACCAACCCCGCGAGCTCGCTCGGGCAGGTCGTCGAGAGCGCGCCCGACGATCGCGTCGAATGCGACGGGGTCGATGTCGAGGGGCATGTCCAGAGCCTAGGGACTCGCGGGAAATGACCGCCGCCCCGGACCAGGGTCCGGGGCGGCGTGATGGCGACCCTGACGAGACTCGAACTCGCGACCTCCGCCGTGACAGGGCGGCGCGCTAACCAACTGCGCTACAGGGCCAATGTGAAGTTGTGGAACTTGTGAAGCGGAGGGAACTCTAACCCATGCTCAACGGCTCCTCCCAATCGGGAGGGCCACGCACCCAGGTCGCACCCCCAACGGGATTCGAACCCGTGCTACCGCCGTGAAAGGGCGACGTCCTAGGCCGCTAGACGATGGGGGCCTGCCCACCGACGAGCGCGCTCGCGGAGGCGTCGTACAGCATAGGGCCAGTCCCTCTCGGGCTCCCAAAACCCGACCTCCGGCGACGTATTTGACAGCCGTTGGACAAAAGTTGCCTCGATTGGTCACGGGTAGGTCCAGTCATGACTAGCCTTGTGGGGTGAGCATCCAGGAGCGCACCTTGAACTTCCTGGTCGTCGACGACAACGAGGACGTCCGCGACGTCTTCACGCGACTCATCGAGCGTGCCGGTCACGTCGCATCCGTGGCCGCGGACGGCGTCGAGGCGCTCGAGGCTCTGCAGTCCCAGACGTTCGACGTGATGCTCCTGGACGTGACGATGCCTCGCATGAGCGGCATCCAGGTGGCGCGTTTCCTGCACGAGAACCCCGACGTGGCACCGGACACCCGGATCGTGGTGATCAGCGCATGGGCGGGCGAACATCGCGCCGTGCTCCAGGAGCTCGGTGTCGAAACAGTGATGCAGAAGCCGCTGCGTCTCCAGCAGCTGACCACTCTTATTGACGAGACACTGTTCAGCCGAGGATCCCTGACCTCGCCGATCGTGGCTCGGTTCGGACACGTCCTCCTGACGGTGTCGCCTGTGCCTGTGGCCCCAACCATGCAGTTTTCATCAACAGTGAAGGAATCACCATGCTCAAGCTCATCCAGAACCGTCGCGTCGCCAAGCAGACCGCCGCCCACCTGCAGGGAGCCTACTTCTGGCGCGCGGCACCCGGTAGCCGCTGACGATGGCCGAAAACGTGACGTGATGGACCGCGCCGAGTCGGCGGGAGGTCGGCTCGGCGCTGTCCTCGCCGCACCGCGGACCGGGGTGGTGCCGCTGGGGCCGGGGGCCTGGCTGACCACCACGCCGGCCCTCGCCAAACAGGTCCTGACCGACCACGCTCGGTTCGACTTCCCCGACAACGTCAGCCGCAGCGGCGACCTCTCGGCGAGCCGGGGTGACACCAGGTCCGGGCACGTGACCTTCGCGCCGCTCACCCCCGAACAGCTGGCCCAGGGCCTCGACACCTTCGCGGCGGAGTGGGCGGCGGTACTCGAGGAGCACGACCGAGCCACGCCGACCGAGCCGTACGACGGCATGGTCCTGCTGCGGCGGCCGGTCTCGCGCGCCACGTGTGCCGCGGTGATGCCCGACGCTGCGATCGACCAGCGTGACCTGGTCGCGGACCGGGTCCTCGCCTGGATCGACTCCCTCGCCCCGGTGATCTCCGCGGCTCGGCCACCGCGCCGCTGGAGCCGTGCGCGTCGGACGGAACGCGCTGCCCGGCACGCGGCCGAGGAAGCCATCGCCGACATCCCCGGCCTCGACGTCTCCCCGCAGCAGTGCGCCGTCATGCTGGCGGCCGGCGTCCAGGTCCCGATCGCCGCCGGGGCGTGGCTGCTCTCGTGGGCCGCGAGCCACCCCCTGGACGACTCCGACCCCGTCCACGTGGCCTGGGAGACGCTGAGGCTGACCCCGCCGACGTGGATCACGGCGCGGCTCGCGACCGAGGACGTACGAGCTCGACGGACACCCGGTCCCCGCTGGCTCCGTGGTCCTGGTCAGTCCCCTGCTGCTCGGTCGGCTCGAGACCCTCGTTCCGGGCGAGGACCCCGACCGCGACGAGTTCCGTCCGGACCGTTGGCGCGACGCCGACCGGCGTCCCGGCGCGTGGCTGCCCTTCGGGGCGGGGCCGCATGCCTGCCCGGGCCGTAGCCTGGGCATGTCCCTCCTCGTCCACCTGGCCGACTGGGCAGCGTCCCGGGACCTCGTGCTCAGCGAGGCCGTCGGGATCGACCAGAGCCGCGGGCTGGCACCGGCAGCGTGCCGGTTCACGGTGGCCGCGCGAAGGGAGTCGACCGCGTGACCGCCGTCCACTCCCTGCTCCAGGACACGGCTCCGCGCGGCGCCGCCACCGCCGGCGCTGTCGCGCTGGCCACCAGGATCCTCGCCGGCGAGATCTCCGTCGACGTCGTCCTCGCCGAGACCGCAGCACACTTCCTCTCCCTCCCGCGGGTCGGGCTCGTGGTCATCTCGCTCACCACGTTCCCGCCCGAGGACGAGTCGGGCTGGACGCAGCTGGGCGGCCGCGCCTGGCTGCGGGAGTGGGCGGACGCGGAATCGACGATCGCGATCGTCCCTCCGCCCGGCGCCGGAGCGGAGGCCGCGCTGAGCATGCCGTGGCTCTCGGCGTTCGCCCGTCGCGGCATCGTCGCCCTGGTCGACCGCGACCTCCTTCCCGACGAAGCCGAGCAGGACCGTGCGGAGCTGACCCGGGTGGGGGTCCGCAGCCTGCTGGGGTCCACCCTCGCTCCGGGCGGCGAGATGCTCGGGAGCCTCTCCGTGACCAGCAGCGAGGCCGGGCCCTGGGCCCCCGTCCCTCATCGAGGACCTCCGGCTGCTCAACGCCGTCGTCGCCTCGCGCCTCGACCTCGACCACTCCCGGCGGGCGCTGGCGGACGCGCTCGCCACGGGCGCGGAGGCGCGGCTCTCCTACCAGCAGTTCTTCGCCTCCGTCGGGCACGAGCTGCGTACGCCCCTGGCGGCCATCGTCGGCTACACCGAGATGCTCATGCAGGAGGCCGCGGAGGCTGCCCCCGGAGCCGGTCGCCACCACGCTCCTCAAGGACGGACCCGTCATCCTGCGCGCCTGCGACCAGCTGGTCTCGGTCATGGACAGCCTGCTCGGCACCGGCCGCACCCTGGCCAGCGGCGACACCCGGCAGGCGGTCGTCGTCGCGGACGCGCTCGCCGACATCGTGCACTGGCACCGCACCCCGGCCCACACCGCGCAGGTCGACCTCGTCGTCGTCATCGACCCGGCCACGACGGTCTGGGCACACCCCTCGGGGGTGCGGCAGGTCCTCACCAACCTGGTCACCAACGCGATCTCGCACCACCACGCCCGGGGCACGGTGCACCTCTCGGCCGACACGTTCCTCGGCGAGAGCGGTCACGAGATGGTGCGGATCGTCGTGCGCGACGACGGCCCCGGCCTGACCGCCGAGCAGCTCCTTCACGTGTTCGAGCCCTTCGTCCGCTTCGCCCTCCCCGGGACCCTGGGCAGCGGGCTCGGCCTGCCCATGTCCCGCACCATCGCCGAGCGCGACGGCGGGACGGTGCGCGGAGAGTCCACCCCCGGCGTCGGCTCGACCTTCTGGGTGGAGCTGCCGGCCTCGCGCACCCACCGACCGCCTGAGCCGATTCCGTGGGCGCTCGTGGCCTGTTGTATTCTTCGAGGCGCTTGGGCAGGTAGCTCAGTTGGTACGAGCGATCGCCTGAAAAGTGATAGGTCGGCGGTTCGACCCCGCCCCTGCCCACAGGCACGACAAGACGCCCGGTTCACGTCCCGAACCGGGCGTCTTGTCCTGTGCGGAGCCGGGTCGGCCGGTCGGAGATGATGTGTGCGTGCTCCCCCGCTTCGAGATCGTGCGCCGCATGCGACCGGTCGACCTCGTGGCGCCGGGCGACGTGCGGCTGCGCACGTCCGCGGCCGGGCGGCACCCGATGCCGGCGGTCGCTCCCTACGTCGCGGCGGTGAGCGACATCGACGGTCCGGCCTGCGAGGTCGCCGCTCCACCTCGGTGGACTTCGCCTGGCGGCGGTGTGGCGGGACGGCTCGGTGTCCCTGTCCGTCGGTGACCGGCCGGTGCGCAGCCGCCGGTTCGCCCGCAGCCAGTCGCCGTCACGCCTGGGCATCAGCCTGACCGGCACGCACCTCACGGCCTGGGCCGACGAGTCCGGCTCGTGGGTCGCCCGGGCGCGCTACGACCTCGTCGACGACCTCGACCCGCGCGACGAGTCGGCTGCCTGGCCGGGCTGGCGGTCGAGGCCCGCGGAGCTGCGACGCACGCGGGTGGCTTCGGGCAGCTCGGGCTGCGCGACGTGCGGTTCGTCTCCGACGCGGACGGCACGCCGATCCGCGAGGGCGGTGACCTCTGGCTGACCGCGACCTCTGCCGGGCCGGGCTTCTTCGACACCGCGCACACCAGCGTGTGGCGCCTCGACCCGTCGACGCTCGAGCTCGCCCACTCCGGCGACCTGTTCTTCCACCGTCCCGACCGAGCCGGGTGTCTTCGGCGACCACGCGACCCACCTGGTGCGGGACGGCGACGCGTGGCTGGTCGGCGACCAGCACGTGGGGAGACTTCGAGCAGCCCGCGACCCGAGCTGGTCGTCGTACGGCATCGGGGTCGCGGGTCACCCTGGCCGAGTCCGGGGACGACCTGCTCCGGGGGACCCATGTCCTGGACACGCGTGAGCTGCCGCTCCCGACGGACGGGTTCACCTCGATCGCCACGTGGGATCCCCACCTGGTGCGGCGCGACGGCGCAGTGGCTGGTCGGCTTCGTGAGTGCGAAGAGGTTCTTCGACTTCCACCCGGCGCTCGCGTCGGGGCCGGCCCTGGACGACCTGTCGCTGGTCGGTGCCGCGCCCGACCGGCGGGCCACCGAGGGCACCACGCTCCTCGAGGTCGGCGGCGAGCTGGTGGTCCTGGCGAGCGACGGGCGCGACGGGCGACGCGGCCAGCGGGCGCGCTTCCCGGTCTTCGACACCGACCTCACCGAGGTCGGCGTGCTGGACGCGCCGTACCCGACGAACCTCCCCTGGCCGACCCTCGCGCGGGTCGACGACGGCTGGCTGGTGGTCACCTTCAACGGGCGGCCGCGGGGCGGCACGCTGCTGGGCTACGGCACCCACGGCGACCTCGTGGTGATGCGTTCGACGTGAGCGGATCGGGCTACGCTGAGCGTGACGGCGGTCACCACCCCCGACCGTCGTCGACCAGGACCGCACACCCCGCGGCTCGCCCCACGAGAAAAGGACGCACCCGCATGTCTGGAGCCACCCCTTCCGGCGTCGACGTCTTCGAGCTCGGCGCCGAGCACGAGCAGGTCGTCTTCTGCAACGACCACGCCACCGGCCTCAGGGCCATCGTCGCGATCCACTCCACCGCCCTCGGCCCGGCGCTCGGCGGCACCCGGTTCTATCCCTACGCGAGCACCGACGACGCGATCGTCGACGTCCTCAACCTCTCGCGCGGCATGTCCTACAAGGCCGCGCTCGCCGGGCTCGACCTCGGTGGCGGCAAGGCCGTCATCATCGGCGACCCGGCCCAGCTCAAGACCGAGGCGCTGCTGCGGGCCTACGGCCGCTTCGTGCAGTCGCTCAACGGTCGCTACTTCACCGCCTGCGACGTCGGGACCTACTCCGAGGACATGGACCACATCGCCCGCGAGTGCGACTTCGTCACCGGCCGCACCGTCGCCCACGGCGGCGCCGGCGACAGCTCGGTGCTCACGGCGTACGGCGTCTTCCAGGGCATGCGTGCCGCGGCCGAGCAGGTCTGGGGCGAGCCCACCCTCGCCGGGCGCACCGTCGGCGTCGCCGGCGTCGGCAAGGTCGGTCGCCACCTGGTCCGCCACCTCATCGAGGACGGCGCGTCCGTGGTCGTGACCGACGTGTACGCGCCCTCCGTCGAGTCGCTGCGCGCCGCGTACCCGCAGGTCACCGCCGTCGCCTCGACCGGCGAGCTGGTCGCCAGCGAGCTCGACGTCTACGCCCCCTGCGCCCTCGGCGGCGCGATCAGCGACGAGGTGCGTCGAGGTGCTCAGCGCGAAGATCGTGTGCGGTGCGGCCAACAACCAGCTCGCCCACCCCGGCATCGAGAAGCAGCTCGAGGAGCGCGGCATCCTCTACGCCCCCGACTACTGCGTGAACTCCGGCGGCCTGATCCAGGTCGCCGACGAGCTCGAGGGCTTCTCCTTCGAGCGCGCCCAGCACCGCGCGACGGGCATCTTCGACACCACCCGGCAGGTCTTCGCGCTGGCCAAGGCCGACGGCGTTGCCGCCGGCGATCGCCGCCGACCGGCTCGCCGAGCGCCGGATGCGCGAGGTCGGTCGCCTGCGCGGCCTCTACCTCCGCTGACCGGGCACGAATGTTCCCAGCCAGCCGCTGACCGGGCACGAATGTTCCCCGCCAGCCGCTGACCGGGCACGAATGTTCAGGGTCCACCTGCACATTCGTGCCCGGTCGGTGCGCTCTCGCGCACATTCGCGCCCGGTCGGCGTGCTGACGCGCACATATGTGCCCGGTCGCGGCGTACGGGCGCCCAGCGCTCAGGCGCGCTCAGCGTGCGGGCGCGGTCGTACGCCGACCCGGCACGTCGCCGGACCCGTGACGTGTGCGTTCAGTCAGTCGCGACGACTGGGATCGCCGTAGCGAGCCCACTCGTCCTCTTCCGGCTCGACCTCAACCACCTGCGGTGGGTGAGTCTCTTCACCGTGCAGCTCCTTCGCCAACGCGCCGAAGTCCGTCTCGTGAGTCCGGTACTTCAGGTCGCGTGCGACCTTGGTCTGCTTCGCCTTCGCTCGGCCGCGCCCCATAGGGTCGACCCCCTCGCACACTTGGCCGGGGCTGTCGGTGGATGACCACGACGCGCCCGGTCTGATCGGTCACATATCGTGGGGGTAACGCTACCCGGTCGCTGGCTGTTCCCGCACACCAGATCCCGGCATTTCGCGTCACGTTCGACTTTCCACGCTCACCAGCCGGGGTGCTGGCCCACCAACGTCACCCGGCCGCCGTTGTCGGCGTCCTCCCGCACCTCGCCGGCGACCCAGGCCCGGATGCCGTGGGTGGCCAGTACGCCGATGGCCGCGTCGACGTCGTCGGGCGGGGTGAGCGACACCATGCCGACCCCGCAGTTGAGGGTGGCCTCGAGGTCGGCCTGCGACACCGCGCCCACCCGTCGTACGACGTCGAAGACCGGCTGGCGGCGTCCAGGTGGACCGGTCGATGGTGACGGCGAGCTCCTCGGGGAGCACGCGCTCGAGGTTGGCGGCGAGCCCGCCGCCGGTCACGTGGGACATGGCGTGCGTCCCGGTGCGGTCGGCCAGGTCGAGGCAGGCCTTGGCATAGATCCGGGTCGGCTCGAGGAGCTCCTCGCCGAGGGTGCGGCCGAGCTCCTCGACCTCGCGGTCGAGCGCCCAGCCCGCCTCCTGCAGCAGGACGTGGCGGACCAGCGAGTAGCCGTTGGAGTGCAGGCCGCTGGCCTCCATCGCGATGACGACGTCGCCGGGGCGTACCCGGCCGGGGCCGAGCAGCTTGCTCGGCCTCGACGACGCCCGTCGTGGCCCCCGCCACGTCGTACTCGTCGGGGTCGAGCAGCCCGGGGTGCTCGGCGGTCTCGCCGCCGATCAGCGCGCAGCCGGCGACCACGCAGGCCTCGGCGATGCCCTTGACGATCGCGGCGATCCGCTCGGGGACGACGCGACCGGCGGCGATGTAGTCGGTCATGAAGAGCGGCTCGGCGCCGCAGACGACGAGGTCGTCGACGACCATGCCGACCAGGTCGAAGCCGATCGTGTCGTGGATGTCCATCTGCTGCGCGATCGCGACCTTGGTGCCGACGCCGTCGGTGGAGGTGGCGAGCAGCGGCTGGGTGTACTTCGTCAGCGCGGTCGCGTCGAAGAGCCCGGCGAAGCCGCCGAGTCCCCCGATCATCTCGGGGCGGCGGGCCTTCTCGACGTAGGCCTTCATCAGGTCGATGGCGCGGTCGGCCGCGTCGATGGAGACGCCGGCGGCGGCGTAGGCGCCTCTCGGGCTGGGCTCGGTCACGTCGTTCTCCTCGGGTGCCGACGGGGGCAGGTCAGGGGTTGTTGAGGACCGGCAGCGCCGGCCCTCGTCGGTGACTGCAGGGTCGCCTCGAGCAGGTGCTTGCCGAGGAGGCTCTGCGTCGGGCAGCTCGATCGGGTACTGACGCCGGTGAAGCAGGCCGGCACAGGTCGCTCGGCCGTCTGGGCACCGTGGCCTCGATCATGTCCTCGAGCGAGATGTAGCCGAGCGTGTCGGCGTCGACGCTGGCGGCGATCTCCTCGGTGGTGAGGCCGTTGGCGATCAGCTCGGCGCGGGTGGCGAAGTCGATGCCGTAGAAGCACGGCCACTTCACCGGCGGGCTCGAGATGCGGACGTGCACCTCGAGGGCGCCGGCCTCGCGCAGCATCCGCACCTGCGCGCGCTGGGTGTTGCCGCGCACGATCGAGTCGTCGACCACGACGAGCCGCTTGCCCGCGGATCACGTGCGCGCAGCGCGTTGAGCTTGAGCCGGATGCCGAGCTGGCGGAGCGTCTGGCTGGGCTGGATGAAGGTGCGCCCGACGTAGGCGTTCTTGACGAAGCCCTGGCCGTAGGGGATGCCCGACTCGCGCGGCGTAGCCGATCGCGGCGGGCGTGCCCGACTCGGGGACCGGGATGACCAGGTCGGCGTCGGCCGGGAACGCCGGGCCAGCCGACGGCCGATCTCGACCCGCACCTCGTGCACGTGCGGCCGCTGATGATGGTGTCCGGGCGGGCGAGGTAGACGTACTCGAACACGCAGTCCTTGCGGGCCGGCTCGGCGAACGTGCTGCGAGCGCAGGCCGTCCTCGTCGATGACGATCAGCTCGCCGGGCTCGATCTCGCGGACGCACGCTCGCGCCGACGATCGTCGAGGGCGGCGTCCTCGCGGCGACCACCCAGCCGCGGTCGAGCCGGCCGAGCACCAGCGGGCGGATGCCCTGCGGGTCGCGGGCGGCGTACAGCGTGTCCTCGTTCATCCAGACGAAGCAGAAGGCTCCGCGCAGCAGCGGCAGGACCTCGACGGCGCGCTCCTCCAGCGACGTGTCGGGGTGGTGCGCGAGCAGCTGCGGTGACGAGCCCCGTGTCGTTGGTGCGAGGTCTCGATGTCGCGCGTCTGCAGGGCAGCTCGACCGTCGGGGTCGGGAGGTCGATGACCATCTGCGCGGAGCTCGGCGGTGTTGATCAGGTTGCCGTTGTGGCCGAGCGCGATCGAGCCGGTCGCGGTCGGGCGGAAGGTCGGCTGGGCGTTGTGCCAGGTGCTGGCGCCGGTCGTGGAGTAGCGCGAGTGGCCGATCGCGAGGTGGCCCTTCAGCGACTCCAGCGTCGACTCGTCGAAGACCTGCGAGACCAGTCCCATGTCCTTGTAGACGAGGATCTGGCGGCCGTTGCTGACCGCGATGCCCGCCGACTCCTGGCCGCGGTGCTGCAGGGCGTAGAGCCCGAAGTAGGTCAGCTTGGCGACGTCCTCGCCGGGGGCCCAGACGCCGAAGACGCCGCAGGCGTCCTGCGGGCCCTGGTCGTGGGGGTCGATCGCCATGGTCAGACGGCCGTCGCCGCCCGTCCGCTTGCTGACCGGGTGGGGCACGGGCGTCAGTCTAGGGCCGTCGGGCGACCGCGGTCCCATCGGATCGCCCGGCGAGCGGACGGCGTCCGACGCGCTCAGAGAGCACCCGAGGTTGCGGAGCAGCAGCGCCTCGGCGAGCACGACCTTCTCGAACTCGGCGAGGTGCAGGCCCTCGTTGGCGCCGTGGGCACGCGTGTCGGGGTCCTCGACGCCGGTCACCAGCACGCTGGCCTGCGGGAACGCCTCGAGGAACTCGGCGATGAACGGGATCGAGCCGCCGACGCCCATGTCGACGGGCGCGGTGCCGTCCCACGCCTCCGCGAAGGCGGCGCGCGCTGCGTCGTACGCCGGTCCGGTGGCGTCGATCTGGGTGGCCTCGCCGGTGTCGACGACGGTCGTGGTGAGGGTGGCGCCCCAGGCGACGTGCTTCTCGAGGTGGGCCTGCAGGCGCTGGACGGCGTTGGCGGTGGTGTCGCCGGGGGCGATGCGCAGGCTGATGCGGCACCGCGCGGCGGGCACGAGGGTGTTGGAGGCGCCCTCGACCTTGGGGGCGTCGAAGCCGGTGATGCGACAGGGCGGGCTTGGTCCACAGCCGCTCGACGACGCTGCCGTCGCCGATCCACTCGATGCCCTCGGCGGCGCCGGACTCGGCGCGCAGCCGCGCCTCGGGGTAGTCGACGTCGGCGGCCGGGCCGGCGAAGCAGGCCCTCGATCGCGACGTTGCCGGCGTCGTCGTTGAGGCTGGCGATCAGCCGGCTCAGGGTCATGATCGAGTCGGGCACGAGTCCGCCCCACATGCCGCAGTGCACGGCGTGGGTCAGCGTGCGGACCTCGACGTCCATCCGGACCAGGCCGCGCAGGCTGGTGGTCAGGGCGGGCTCGCCGATGTCCCAGTTGCCGGAGTCGGCGATCACGATGACGTCGGCCTCGAGGCGGTCCTTGTAGGTGTTGAGCAGCTCGACGAGGGTGTCGGAGCCGACCTCCTCCTCGCCCTCGATGAACATCACCAGGTTGACCGGCAGGTCGTCGCCGAAGATCCGGACCGCGCCGAGGTGGGCGGCGATGCCGGCCTTGTCGTCGGCGGCGCCGCGACCGTAGAGACGGTCGCCGCGCTCGGTGGGCTCCCACGGCGGGGAGTCCCAGTCGGCGTGGTCGTTCTCGGGCTGGACGTCGTGGTGGGCGTAGAGCAGCACCGTCGGCGCACCCTCGGGGCCGGCCTTCTTCGCGATCACGGCGGGCGGCGCGCCGTCGTACGCGCGGACGATCTCGGTCTCGAAGCCCTCGGCGGCGAAGAGGTCGCGGGTGGCCTCGGCGCTGCGCTCGACCTCGCCGGCGCGGGCCGGGTCGGCGCTGACGGACTGGATGCGGACGAGGTCCTCGAGGTCGCGGCGGATGCCGGGCATGACCTCGGCGAGACGGGCGGTGATGTCGATCGTCATGCCAGACACCTTAGGACTCGTTCATCGAGGCCCACTCGCCGCTCCGCGCTCCATCATCAGCTGGCGTTCGGAGTCGGCTGAAGCCGAGGCTGCGGTAGACCCGGATCGCCTCCCCGTCGGTGTCGGCCACGATGACCAGGGTGCTCGACGCCGAGGTGGTCGAGGGTGTGCTGGCCGGCCGCGTGGATGACCGCCCCGGCCAGTCCCTTGCGCCGGTGGTCGGGGTGGGTCTCGACGCTCTGGAAGCGGGCGACACCGTCCTCGGTCACGAAGCAGCCGGCCGTGCGAGACGAGGGCGTCGTCGACGAAGGCACCGAAGCGCTGGCCGACGGCCGGCGTCGACGAGCTTCCTCTCCTGCACGTTCTTGGCGCGGGCGAACGTCATGAAGGTCTCCTCCGACGTCTGCGGGTAGAGCTGCTGGCTGAGCCGGGCGCGCGCCTCCCAGTCCTCGTCGGAGTCCAGGGCGCGGACCTCCGCCTCGACCTCGCGGGGCACCGTCAGGCTGCGAGGCGGTGAGGACGGTGGCGTCGTCGACCGTCATGCCGGCGGCCTCGAAGGCAGCCCGGGCATCGTCGGTGAGGTCGCCGGAGTCGATGCCGATGCTGACGTGCTCGGCCTGCGGGAACTCGGTGTGGAAGGCGGCCACACCTCCTTCTCACCGCCGGGCACCGGCGGCTGCGCGAGCAGGATGAAGTTGCCCCAGAAGTAGGACGGGTTCTCCGGCGAGCGGATCACCAGGTGGGTGCCGCGGTCCTCGACCAGGCTGCCGGTCGGCGGTCAGGAGGGCAAGGTCGGTCCGGAAGCCGAGGGAGGTCACGTGCATGAGCGGAGGTTAGCCCCGTACGACGTTGACCAGCTGCTCGCCGGCCGCGAGGCGTACGAGCTGGGCCCGCACGAGCGCCGCGATGCGGGGCAGCATCGCGGTCGTGCCGCCCGCGACGTGGGGCGTGATGAGCACACCCGGGGCGTCCCACAGCGGGTGCCCGTCGGGCAGCGGCTCGGGGTCGGTGACGTCGAGGGCGAAGCGCAGCCGCCCGGCGTGGCGCAGGACGGCGGCGGTGTCGACCACCGGGCCGCGGGCGACGTTGACGACCAGGGCCCCGTCGGGCAGGAGGCCCAGGAAGTCGTCGTCGACGATGCCCCGCGTGTCGTCGGTCAGCGGCACCAGCACCACCACGACGTCCTGGTCGGGGAGCAGCTGCGGCAGGTCGGCGGTGGCGCGGACGCGACCCACGAGGTCGTCGTCGCGCTCCCGGCTCGCCACCGCGGTGACCTCGGCCTTCATCGGCAGCAGCCGCTCGGCCAGGGCACGGCCGATGGAGCCGTAGCCCAGGACCAGCACCCGTGAGTCGGCCAGCGAGCGCCGGCCGGGCATCCGGCCCCAGTGCCCGTGCCCACGCACCGCCTCCGGTATCCCGCGCAGGCTGGCCAGGATGAGCCCGACCGCGTGCTCGGCCGTCGCGTCGTCGTGGACCCCGGCGGCGTTGCAGAGGGTGATGCCGTCCGGCAGCCGGTCGGCGACCCCGTCATAGCCCGCGCTCTGCAGCTGCACGGCACGCAGGCCGCGCAGCTCGTGGCCGCGGTCGATCACGTCGGCGCTCGTCGCATAGTGCGGCACCCACAGGTCGACGTCACCCTCGGGCGCGGGACCCTCGCCGTTCCAGACGACGATCTCGACGCCCTCGACCGGGCCGACCGCCTCGGCGAGCTCGGAGGTCGCGAGCGCCGCCTTCATGGCCCCACCAGGGGGAGGTAGGGCGTGAGGTCGGTGCGCTCGCCGCTGGCGACGACCACGCCGTCGTGCACGGCCTGGTGCCAGGACGTACGACCGGTGGCGAGGGCGAGCCACGTCTCGCCGTCGGTCTCGATGACCGCCGGCGGGGTGCCGCGCGTGTGGCGTACGCCCGCGATGACCTGCACGGCGGCGTAGGGCGGGATCCGCACCTCGACCGAGTTGCCGGGGGCCCGCTCGGCGAGGACGGCGAGGTAGTGCTTGACCAGCGTCCTGGTGTCGGCGCCGACGAGCTGCTCGGCGGTGAGGATCCTGAGTCGGGCGGGCACGAGGTGAGGCTAGCCGGGCGGGCTCAGGCGATGGTGTCGAGGACGCCCACGATGTCGGACCAGGCGTCGCTCCCGGTGTCGATCACCCCGAAGTGGCCGCCGGTGACCTCGACGAGCGTGGCCTCGGCGCCGGCGGCAGTCGCGGCCGCGACGTAGCCCTCGGACTGGCTGATGGGCACGACGTCGTCGTCGGGGGCGTGGACCGCCCAGACCGGCACGTCCAGCGGGACGTGCCGGGTCGGGTCGGCCAGGTCGTACGACGGGTCGCTGGGGTCCGCCCCCATCAGCGCGTCGACCGCGCCGCCGCCCAGTCCCTGCTCCTGGGCGGTCGTCAGGTCGAGGACGCCGGCCTGCGAGATGACGTGGGTGACCTCGACCCCGCCGGACCACTCGTCGAAGCGGGTCCGGGCTGCGGCCCACGTCGCGAGGTGTCCGCCGGCGGAGTGGCCGAGGGTGACGACGGTGGACGTGTCGACGTCGGTGTCGGCGAGCAGGTCGATGGCTGCGTGCGACGTCGTCGAAGGTGGCCGGGAAGCCGCCGCCGTTGCCGACACGGCGGTACTCCACGTTGAGCACCGTCCACCCCTGCGCGTGCAGGTCCTCGGCCAGCGGCGTGCCCAGCGAGGCGTCGTACTGCGCGCGCCAGAAGCCCCCGTGGATCACCACGACCACGCCGCGGGACGGCCGCCGGCCGCCGAGGGGTCGGGTCGGTAGAGCTCGGCCCACTGGTTCGGGTCGTCGCCGTAGGTCAGACGTTCCACGTGCTTCTCCTCGGAGGGGGCGGGCGGGTCGGGCTCGGCGCACGACGCAGCCAGCGGCACCATCGCCGCGGCGGCGAGCGCCGCCCTGCGGGACAGTCTCACGAGGCAGAGTCTGCCCGGTTGAACCGCGCGCCGACCTCGGCGATCCGCTCGGCCAGCTCCGGCGGCGACTCCACGACGAAGTCCGCGCCCGACGAGGCCAGCACCATCACCGGCCAGTCGAGGGAGTCGACGTTCATCTCGAGCACGCACCCCTCGCCGTCCGGGGTGACGTTCCCCCAGCGTCCGACCTCACGTTCCAGCACCTCGGCGGCGACCGCCACCCGCACCCGTACGGCGTACTGCTGGGGCATCCGGCGGATGCCCTGCTGGACGAAGGTGAGCGCGTCGTCGGCCGGCAGGTCGCGTGGCCGGAACTTCTGGCCGGTGGGGCGGGGACCGCTGATCCGGTCGAGGCGGAAGCTGCGCCAGTCCTGGCGATCGCGGTCGTAGGAGACGAGGTACCACCGGCGACCGAGCGCGACGAGGCGGAACGGCTCGACCCGGCGGTGCGTGGTCGCGGCCTCGCGCGCGGTGTAGTCGAACTCGACCAGCTCGTCGTCGCGGCAGGCCTGGGCCAGGGTCGTCAGGACCGTCGCATCGACGGTCGGCGCCCCCTCCCACGGACCGGGCGTCTCGGTCTGCGAGGAGACCGCGTCCATCTGCCGGCGCAGCCGCGGCGGCATCAGCGGCCAGCACCTTGGCCAGCGCCTGGACCGACCGGTCGTCGGCGCCGGCCACCGCGCTCGTCGCCGCCGTACGCAGCCCGACGGCGACCGCGACGGCCTCGTCGTCCTCGAGCAGCAGCGGCGGGAGCGAGCCGCCGGCGCGCAGCTGGTAGCCGCCGGCGGCACCGCGTACGGCATCCACGGTGTAGCCCAGCTCGCGCAGCCGGTCGACGTCGCGACGCAGCGTGCGCGCGCTCACCTCCAGCCGTTCGGACAGCTCGGCCCGGGCCAGTAGCGGTGGGTCTGCAGCAGCGACAGCAGCCGCAGCATCCGCTCACTCGTGCTCATGGCATCCAGAATACTTTCAATGCGGTCAGGAACTGACCTGATTGCTTCCTAGCCTTGTGGCATGACCTCAACCACCACCTCACATCCAGCGATCGTGACCCGGGGACTGACCCGCCACTTCACCGCGCACAAGCAGACCGTCGAGGCCGTGCGCGGCCTCGACCTCGAGATCGGCCAGGGCGAGCTCGTCGCCTTCCTCGGCCCCAACGGCGCCGGCAAGTCGACCACCCTGCGCATGCTCACCACGCTGATCGAGCCGACCTCGGGGACCGCGCAGGTCGCCGGCCACGACGTCGTCACCGCCCAGCGCGACGTCCGCCGGGCGATCGGCTACGTCGGCCAGGGCAACGGGGCCGGGCACCGCCAGCTCGGCCGCGACGAGCTGATCAGCCAGGGTCGTGCCCACGGGCTGTCCCGCGCCGACGCCCGGCGCCGGGCCGGCGAGCTGATCGACGACCTCGACCTCGGCGCGGTCGCCGACCGCAAGGTCTCCTCGCTGTCCGGCGGCCAGCGGCGGCGCCTCGACATCGCGATGGGGCTGGTCCACCTGCCGCGCGTGCTGTTCCTCGACGAGCCGTCCACCGGGCTCGACCCGCAGAACCGCGCCAACCTGCAGGACCTCGTACGCCGCCTGCACGAGGACACCGGCAGCACGGTCGTGCTCACCACGCACTACCTCGAGGAGGCCGACGCCCTCGCCGGCCGGGTGATCGTGGTCGACCACGGCCAGATCATCGCCGACGACTCCGCCGCGCGGTTGAAGTCCGGGCTCGGCGACCTCGTCCGGCTGGGCTTCGCGTCCACCGCAGACGCTGCGGCTGCGGCCGTACGACTGGGGCGGGTGCCCGGCGCCCGGGTGGACACCGTGGACGACGCGGTCACCGTCCGGGCCGCGGACGGCACCGCGCTCGTCGGATCGCTGATCGCCGACCTCGGCGGAGCCGGCGTCGCCCCGATCCGTGTCGAGGCCTCCCGACCCACGCTCGACGACGTCTTCCTCGACCTGACCGGCCGCAGCCTGCGAGAAGCGGCACCCACCACCGATGCAGAGACCGACACCGAGAGCGAGGTTGCCGCATGAGCACCCTGACGCAGACCCGTCCGCCCATCACCGTCACCGACACCCCCCGCGGGGGCTTCTGGTCCGACACCCTCAACGTGATGAGCCGCGAGCTCAAGCCCCTGTGGCGCGAGCCCATGTCGGTGATCTTCGCGATGATCCAGCCCCTGGTCTTCCTCGGGCTCTTCGCGCCGCTGCTCCCGGACATGGCCTCCGGGTCGGCGCTCCAGTGGTTCGTGCCCGGCATCGTCGCCATGACCTGCCTGATGGGCGCGTCCTTCACCGGAGCGAACCTGATGGAGGAGATGCAGAGCGGCTCCCACGAGCGCCAGCTCGTCTCCCCGCTGCGCCGGTCCTCGTTGCTGGTCGGGCGAGCCCTCAAGGAGGTCGTGCCGATGCTGATGCAGGTCGCGATCATCGTCGCGGTCGTGACGCCCTTCGCGTTCGACCTGCACCTCGGCGGGGTCGTGCTCGGTGCCGCGCTGCTCTGCCTGTTCAGCGTCGGCGTCGGCGCGCTGTCGTTCGCCCTGGCGCTCGCGTCGAAGGGCGAGGACTGGATGTTCTGGACCGTCCAGCAGACGCTGCTCTTCCCGGCCCTCCTCACCGCCGGCGTGCTGCTCCCGATGGACGGCGCGCCGCGCTGGCTGGAGATCGTGTCCGCGCTGAACCCGATGACCTACGTCGTCGAGGCCGTCCGCGCGCTCTTCGCTGGCACCTACCCGATCACCGACCTGGCCCAGGGACTCGCGGGTGCGCTCGTCGTCGCCGCCCTCGGCCTGGTGGTCGGCGTCCGGGCGATGCGCCGCGCCGACTGAGGCCCCGTCGCGTCGCACCTGCCCATCCAGGCGCGCGTCCGCTCGCGGCTTGAGTCTCCTGGCAGACTCAAGCGCAAGTCTCAGCCGTTGAGGGCGCCGGGAGGGTCGCCTGCCAGGCGGCGTGGACCTCGGCGACGGCGACCTCGAACTGGCCCTCGACGCTGATCGTCTCGCCGCCGGTCAGGCCGAGCGGGCGTGAGGGGTACGCCGTGCTGCTGGGCCAGCGCGACGAGTGCGATCGGCGTTGTCGGTGGTCACCGTCACGATGGCTCGTGCAGCGGACTCGGCGAAGAGGGCGACGAAGGCGTCGCCGCCGGCCACGGCGTCCACCGACACCGAGACCCCGATCCCGTTGCGGAAGGAGGCCTCCGCCAGGGCCTGGGCCAGTCCACCGTCGGACAGGTCGTGGGCGCTGGTGACAACTGCATCGCGCGACGGCGTCGGCGAGCAGCGCGGCCAGCGCCTGCTCCGCGGCGAGGTCGACCCGCGGCGGCAGGCCGCCGAGGTGACCGTGCACGACGTGCGCCCACTCCGAGCCGGAGAGCTCCTCGCGGGTCTCGCCGAGGAGGAAGACGCGCTCGCCGGCGGCGCCGAACCCGGTCGGCGTACGACGCGGTGACGTCGTCGATCACGCCGAGCACGGCGACCACCGGCGTCGGCAGGATCGCGGTCTCGCCGGTCTGGTTGTAGAGGCTGACGTTGCCGCCGGTCACCGGGATGCCGAGCTCGAGCACAGCCGTCCTTGAGCCCGCGGCAGGCCTCGGCGAACTGCCACATCACGTCGGGGTCCTCGGGCGAGCCGAAGTTGAGGCAGTCGGAGATCGGCGAGCGGGCGCGCGCCGCCGGTGGCGACGTTGCGGTAGCGACTCGGCCAGGGCGAGCTGGGCGCCGGCGTAGGGGTCGAGCTTGGCGAAGCGACCGTTGCAGTCGGTGGCGACCGCGACGCCGAGGTTGGTGTCGTCGTCGACGCGGACCATGCCGCTGTCGGAGGGCTGGGACAGGACGGTGTTGCCCGGACGTAGCGGTCGTACTGGTCGGTGATCCAGGACCTGTCGCACAGGTTGGGGCTGGCGACGAGGGTGAGCAGGGTGTCGCGCGAGCTCGTCGCCGGTCGTCGGCCGGGCAGCGCCTCCGCGCCGTCGGCCTGCAGGGCGTCCTGCCAGTCGGGGCGGGCGAAGGGTCGGTGGTAGGTCGGGCCGTCGTGGGCGACCGATCGCGGGGGTACGTCGACGACGCGCTCGCCGTGCCAGTCGATGTGCAGGCGGCCGGTGTCGGTGACCTCGCCGACCACGACGGCCTCGACGTCCCACTTCGCGCAGATCGCCATGAACGCGTCGACGTCGGCGGGCTCGACGACCGCCATCATCCGCTCCTGCGACTCGCTCATCAGGATCTCCTCGGGAGCGAGCGTCGAGTCGCGCAGCGGCACGCGGTCGAGCTCGACGTGCATGCCGCCGTCGCCGGCGGAGGCGAGCTCGGAGGTGGCGCACGAGAGACCGGCGCCGCCGAGGTCCTGGATGCCGGCGACGAGGCCGGCGGCGAAGATCTCGAGCGTGCACTCGATGAGCAGCTTCTCCATGAACGGGTCGCCGACCTGGACGCTGGGGCGCTTGGCCGGGCCACCTCCGTCGGCCTCGTCGAAGGTCTCGGACGCCAGCACGGAGACGCCGCCGATGCCGTCGCCGCCGGTGCGGGCGCCGTACAGGATGACCTGGTTGCCGACGCCGGACGCCTTGGCGAGGTGCAGGTCCTCGTGGCGGAGCACGCCGACGCAGAGCGCGTTGACGAGCGGGTTGCCGAGGTAGGTACTCGTCGAAGACGGCCTCGCCGCCGATGTTGGGCAGGCCGAGCAGTTGCCGTAGCCGCCGACGCCGGCCACGATCCCGGGCAGCACCCGGTGGGTGTCGGGGGCGTCGAGCGGGCCGAAGCGCAGCGGGTCCATCACCGCGACCGGGCGGGCGCCCATCGCGAGGATGTCGCGGACGATGCCGCCGACGCCGGTCGCCGCGCCCTGGTAGGGCTCGACGTAGGACGGGTGGTTGTGCGACTCGACCTTGAAGGTCACCGCGTAGCCCTGGCCGATGTCGATGACGCCGGCGTTCTCGCCGATGCCGGCGAGCATCTTGCCGACCGGCGTCTCCTGCGGGATCTCGCCGAACTGCTTGAGGTGCACCTTGCTCGACTTGTAGGAGCAGTGCTCGGCTCCACATCACGCGAGTACATCGCGAGCTCGCTGCTGGTCGGGCGCCGACCGAGGATCTCGCGGATCCGGGCGTACTCGTCGGCCTTCAGGCCGAGGTCGGCCCACGGCTGCTCGCGCTCGGGGTCACCGGACGCGACGGCGACGGTGTCGAGGGTGCTCGTGCGGGGGGCCTGCTGGGTCTCGGACACGGACGCCAATCTACTAAGGCCGCGCGGCGCCTCCGGTTGCCGCGTCCGGCCGTGCGGCGTACCGGTCCGAGCTCGATCGAGCTGCGATCGTGTGACGAAAGTGACTGGTGGGACGTAGGGTGGCCCTTTCGCGACCCGACCTTCCCCAGCTCCTGGAGTCACGACCATGCGCCGACCGGCCATCGCCGTGAGCACGGCCCTGCTCGCCCTCGCCCTCGCCCTCGGCGTCCCCGCCCTGCGGTCAGCGCACCCGAACGACTCGCGCGCGCGGTCGCCGCGCTGTCCAGCGCCAGGGCGAGCGCCGCGCCAGATCGCCGCCTCGACCCCGGGCGACTTCACCGGCTACGGCTTCGACCAGTGCGTGGCACCGACCCAGGCCGCGATGGACGCCTGGTGTCACCGACGTCGCCCTTCCGTGCGGTCGGGCATCTACATCTCCGGAGACTCCCGCGCCTGCCGGGTCCAGCCCAACCTCTCGCCCGACCTGGGTCGCGACCCAGGTGGCGCGCGGCTGGCGACTGCTGCCGATCGCCCTCGGCCCGCAGGCCTCCTGCCTGCCGCGCTTCCCGCGCTACGACGACGACTTCAAGATCAGCCCGAAGCCCGCCGACAGCTACGCGACCGCCCGCGCCCAGGGCGTGGTCGAGGCCGACAAGAACGCCACCGACGCCGCGGCGCTGGGCATCGGGCCGGGCAGCACGCTGTGGTACGACCTCGAGTCGCTTCAACCTCGCCGACACCCACTGCCGCGAGTCGGCCCTGGCGTTCGTCAGCGCCTGGGTCACCCGGATCAAGGAGCTCGGCTACGTCGCCGGGCTTCTACTCCAGCGCGAGCTCCGGCATCAAGATGCTCGACGACGCGCGCATCAGCCGGCCCGGCCAGTTCGCCCTGCCGGACCGCATCTGGATCGCGCGCTGGGACGGCGTCGCCAACACCTCGACGACCTACATCCCCGAGGACGGCTGGCGTCCGGGCGGCCGGATGAAGCAGTACCACGGCGGCCACAACGAGACGTGGGGCGGCGTCACCATCAACATCGACAGCAACTACCGCGACTCTCGGCGCCGGCTCCCAGCGCCGGCACCCGAGACCCACTGCGGCGGCACCCGGTCGACTTCCCGGCCTACTCCACCCTCAAGCCGCGACCGCCGCCAAGCCGCACCCGGTCGGCGCTGCAGTGCCTGCTCAAGGAGAAGAAGCGCTACGCCGGCGCGCTCGACGGCGACTACGACCGCGCGACCCGCCGCGGCCGCGTGCGTGGATGACCTCGCGCAGGCTTCACCCCGACCCGCACCTGGCGCCGCAAGAACTGGGTGGCACTGCTCGCCGGCCAGGACCGCCCGTTGCTGGCCGTCGGCGCCACCGGTCCCGTCGGTCTCACGACTCCAGCGAGCACTCACCGCCGCGCGGCAGCGGGTCGAGGTGACCGGAACCTTCGACGAGGCCACTCGCTCCGCACTGATGGCCTACCAGACGCGGGTCGGCGCCACGCCCAGTGGCACGACTGACGCACGCACCTGGGAGATGCTGGCCAGGGGTCGTTTCTGAGCCGAGTCTCGGGATAGTCCGTATCAAATGGCTGGCCGAGCCGGCCGGGTGCCGATGATCGGATCCGAGGGCCGTCGGCGGTACCAGCCGGACGGCTCAGGCCGGCGGGCCGACGGTCAGCGCGACCCGGTGAGCCCGCCGACCGCGACGACGAGCAGGCCGATGGCCAGCTGGTAGTGCCGCAGCAACCAGCACACCGCGCGTTGCAGGGCCGTCGGGCTGTCGTCGACGCGAGAGCCAGTCGGGTCCGAGCAGGCCGCGGCGATCGGCGTACGCCTCGAAGGGCAGGGTGGCGAACGGCGGCACGGCTGCGGCCAGGCCGAGCACGGTGCGGCGGCAGCGACCAGCGCTGGTCGATCGCCACGATCACCGTGACCAGGCAGTAGGCGATGAACACGACGCCGTGGACCATGCCGAAGATGCGGACGCCGAGCTCGGTGGTCTCGGTGACGTACTTCAGGAACATCCCGAACAGCAGCAGTGCCCAGGTGATCGCCTCGCGCGATCGCGAGCGATCGGAAGAGGCCGCGTGGAGTCAGGTTGCTCATGGGGTGGTCATGCGAAGGCGGCCGCGGCCAGCGAGGTGAAGAAGCCGAGCCCGTCGGTGCCGGGACCGCAGAGGTCCTCGACGGCGTGCTCGGGGTGGGGCATCAGGCCGACGCACGTTGCCGCGCTCGTTGGTGATGCCGGCGATGTCGCGGAGCGAGCCGTTGGGGTTGTCGCCGAGGTAGCGCGCGACGCACCCGGCCCTCGCCCTCCAGCAGGTCGAGCGTGGCCTCGTCGGCGACGAAGCCGCCCTCACCGTTCTTGAGCACGATCGTGACCTCGGCGCCGGGCGCGTAGGCGTTGGTCCAGCGGCGTCGAGGTGTTCTCGATCCGCAGTCGCTGGTCCACGCAGTTGAACTTGCGGTGGTCGTTGCGGATCAGCGCGCCGGGCAGCAGGTGCGACTCGCAGAGGATCTGGAAGCCGTTGCAGATGCCGAGCACGGGCATGCCCTTGCCGGCGGCCTCGATCACCTCGGTCATCACCGGGGCGAAGCGCGAGATGGCGCCGCAGCGGAGGTAGTCGCCGTACGAGAAGCCACCGGGCAGCACGACCGCGTCGACGCCCTTGAGGTCGTGGTCGCCGTGCCACAGCGCGACGGCCTCGTGGCCGCCGAACGTGACGGCGCGGCGCGCGTCGACGTCGTCGAGCGAGCCGGGGAAGGTGACGACGCCGACCTTCACTGCGGCGCGCGACCTCGAAGTCCTCGATCACCGGGTTGGAGAGCAGCGTCTCGGCCATCTGCTGGACCTCGGCGAGCGACTCGGCCGTCGCGTCGCCCTCGATCTCGACCTCGAACCGCTTGCCCTGGCGGACGTCGACGACGCCGGCGAAGCCGAGGCGCGGCAGCGCGCCGAGGACGGCCTTGCCCTGCGGGTCGAGGATCTCGGGCTTGGGCATGACATCGACCACGTAACGGGCCACGGGCGCTCCTGGGTACGGGTGGAGGAGGACGCGGCCGAGTCTAATGAGGCTGCACGCCCAGCCAGAGGCCGGGACGCCTGCATGGACGCGATCAGGGGCGTACGTCACTCCTTGCGGCGCGCAGCGACGATCAGCAACGCGACGCCCAGCCCCGCGACCAGCGGCCCGATGATCGCCCACAGCGTCTCGTCGACGATCGCAGCTGCCCTCGACGTAACCCAGGCCCTGCGCCGTCCAGACGATCCCGACCAGGATCATCACCGCGCCCAGGGCGATGAACAACGCCCGCATCAGCGCCACCTCCCGCTTGAGGATCTTGCCGGTGGCTGTCATCGGCAGCCCGTCGACGAACTCGACGATGCGGGGGTACTTGTAGGCCGCCATCTGCTCCTTGCCCCAGGCGATCAGCTCGTCCTCGGTGACCGTGGCGCCGTCGGTGCGGATGACGACGGCCTTGATCTCCTCGCCGTGGCTCTCGTGCGGGATGCCGATGACGGCCGCGAGCGAGACCTCGGGGTGGGTGAGCAGCACTTCCTCGATCTCACGCGGGTAGACGTTGAAGCCGCCGCGGATGATCATGTCCTTGGAGCGGTCGACGATGTAGTACCACCCGTCGGCGTCCTTGCGGCCGAGGTCGCCGGAGCGGAACCAGCCGTCGACGATGGCCTCCGCGGTCGCGTCGGGGCGACCGAAGTAGCCCTTCATGATGTTGGGGCCCTTGATGGCGATCTCCCCGACCACCGGTCTCGGGGTCGTCGCCCTCCTCCACGTCCTCGCGGCGTGCACGTCGCGGTCGCGGACCGCGGCGACCGCGCCGGTCCGGAGCGCGATCTCCCGCGCGACCACGGTCAGGAGATAGGTGACGGCGGCGGCGACGAGGAAGACCAGGGCGTACTCGCGCACAGGGGCGGTCTCCCTACTCTTCGTCCGTCAGGGAGGCGCCGAGCGGCTCGAGCACGGCGTTCAGCTCCTCGAGAGTCAGGGCCCCGCGGCGCAGCACCCGCCCCTGCGACCCGGTCACGTCGATGATCGTCGAGGCCTCCTTGCCGGGGGCCTCCCCCGCGTCCACGATCACCTCGACCCGGTCGCCGAGCATCTCCTCCGCCTCGTCGGCGTTGGTTGCGGCCGGTCGGCCGGTGAGGTTGGCGGAGCTGACGGCCATCGGCCCGGTCCGCTCGAGCAGCTCGAGCGCGACCTCGTGGTCCGGCATCCGAACGGCGACCGTGCCGCGGGTGTCCCCGAGGTCCCACTGGAGCGACGCCTGCTGGGTGCACACCAGCGTACAGCGGCCCCGGCCAGAACGCGTCCACGAGGGCGCGCGCATAGCCGGGCACACCGGTCGCGATCGCGTCCAGGGTCGTGGCGGCACTGATCAGGACCGGCGGCGGCATCTCCCGGCCCCGGCCCTTGGCATCCAGCAGCGCCCGCACGGCCTCCGGGTCGAACGCATCGGCGCCGATCCCGTAGACGGTGTCGGTCGGGAGCACGACCAGGCGTCCCTGCTGGACCGCTCGGCTCGCGGCCTTGACGGCCTCCTCGCGTTCGTCGGGCGTGGACGTCGGGTAGCGCTCACTCACGGAGGTCATCGTGCCAGTCGCAGAGTCACGCCGCGCGGACGCCCACCCTTGGTTGCGGGTGCGTGGAGCACCAGCGGTCACCCACTCACCGCCCTGCCTCTGGTTTCGGGGTTCCGGTGCCCTCGGTGGTTGAGGAGGTTGCCCTGGCAACCGTCTCGAAACCCCCGCACCCTGTGTAGGGCGGTGGCCCACGCCGGTCGAGCCTGTCGAGACCCCACTCGCCGCCCTGCCATCAGTTCCGGGGTTTCGAGACGGTTGCTGCGCAACCTCCTCAACCGGCGGTGGTCCCAGGCCCTCGGTGGTTGAGGAGGTTGCCCTGGCAACCGTCTCGAAACCACCGCACCCGTCCAGCACGGTGACCCACGCCGGTCGAGCCTTCCTCAACCGGCGGTGGTTGCGGTACGTCGTGCGGTTACGAAGCGCGGGCGCCCGGCCAGGTCTTGGTGGTCGCGCACTTCGCTCCACCGTCCGGACGTGGTGAACACGGCGGGCGCGGACTCTCCCTGCTGGTCGGCGTGCTCGGCACCCACCGCTCCACCGGGCTTCAGCAGCAGTGCCGCTCGGCGCTCCAGGATCCGCAACGCATCCAGGCCGTCGGCCCCGGACCAGAGCGCGAGCTGCGGGTCGTGGTCCCGCACCTCGGGCGCGACCGACTCCCAGGCGTCGAGGGGGATGTACGGCGGGTTGCAGGTGATCACGTCGACGGTTCCGGCGAGGTCGTCGAAAGCCTCCGCCATGTCGCCGCGCCGGAGGTCGACACCGGTGCCCTCGAGGTTCCGCTCCGCCCAGGCGTGCGCGTGGGGGTCGAGCTCGACGGCGTGCACGCGAGCCCCGGGCACCTCGTCGGCGATCGCCTTCGCGACGGCCCCCGAGCCGGTGCAGAGGTCCACCACTACCGGGTGCTCGACCCGGCCGGCGAGCTCGACCGCCCATCCCGCCAGCAGCTCGGTCTCGGGTCGCGGGACGAACACGCCGGGACCGACCAGCAGCTCCACGTTGCGGAAGTACGCCGTGCCGGTCAGGTGCTGCAGCGGCTCGCGGGCAGCCCGCCGGGCGACCAGGTCGTCGTACCGCTGGACGACCTCGGCCGGCACCGAGTCGACCAGGGGCAGCCTGCTGCGGCTGGTTCCGAGGACATGGGCGAGCAGCTCCGCCGCGTCGAACTCCGGGCTGGCCACACCCGACTCGGCCAGCCGGGTCACCGCATCCGAGACCACGCCGCGCCGGTCCCGGGCGTCCGTGCCCATCAGCTCTCGAGGGCGGCCAGGCGGGCGGTCAGGTCGGCCTGCACGCAGGAGTCGAGCACCGGCTGGAGGTCGCCGTCCAGCACCTGGTCGAGGTTGTAGGACTTGTAGCCGGTCCGGTGGTCGGAGATCCGGTTCTCGGGGTAGTTGTAGGTCCGGATCCGCTCGGAACGGTCGACGGTGCGGACCTGGCTGCGCCGGGCCTCGCTCGCCTCCGCGTCAGCCGTCTCCTGCGCGGCGGCGAGCAGCCGGGCGCGCAGGATCCGGAGCGCCTGCTCCTTGTTCTGCAGCTGGCTCTTCTCGTTCTGGCAGCTCACGACGATCCCGGTGGGTACGTGCGTGATCCGGACGGCGGAGTCGGTGGTGTTCACGCTCTGTCCGCCCGGGCCGCTGCTGCGGAAGACGTCGATCCGCAGGTCGTTCTCGTCGAGGCTGACGTCGACCGGCTCGGCTTCCGGCAGGACCAGGACGCCCGCGGCACTCGTGTGGACCCGGCCCTGTGACTCGGTCACCGGCACCCGCTGCACCCGGTGCACACCGCCCTCGAACTTCAGCAGTGCGTACGGCGCCTCGCCGGGGTCGGGCGTGCCCTTGGCCTTGACCGCGATCGTGACCGACTTGTAGCCGCCGAGATCGGACTCGTTCGCGTCGAGGATCTCGACCTTCCAGCCGCGCGCCTCGGCGTACCGGGTGTACATGCGGAGCAGGTCAGCGGCGAACAGCGCCGACTCCTCGCCGCCCTCCCCCGACTTCACCTCGAGGATGGCGTCCTTGGCGTCCGTGGCGTCGCGCGGGATCAGCAGATGGCGGAGTCGCTCCTCGGCGACGGCCCGACGCTCGCCCAGCGCCTCGGCCTCGACGCCGAACGAGGCGTCCTCGGCGGCCAGCTCGCGCGCGGCCTCGGCGTCCTCGCCGAGCCGCTTCCAGTCCCGCCAGGCGCCGATGATCGACGACAGCTCGGCGTACCGCTGGTTGAGCCGCTTCGCCAGCCGGGCGTCGGCGTGGGTCTCCGGCGCGCCGAGCTGTTTCTCGAGCTCGGCGTGCTCGGCGACGAGACCTTCGACTGCCTCGAACATCTGGACCTCTTGCTGCGACGGGACGGATCTGGACAAATCACAGGCGCCGGTCGTCCGCATGTGCGGGCGACCGGCGCCTGGAAGTAGCTACTTCTTGGCAGCAGCCTTCTTGGCGTAGCGGGCCTCGAAGCGGGCGACGCGGCCGCCGGTGTCGAGGATCTTCTGCTTGCCGGTGTAGAACGGGTGGCACTGCGAGCACACGTCGGCGTGGATGACGCCGGACGTCGCGGTGCTGCGGGTGCTGAACTTCGCGCCACAGGTACAGGTGACCTCGGTGGCTACGTAGTCGGGGTGGATGTCCTTCTTCATGGTGTCCTCTCAGTCGCCGGGTCGCTCGCCGCGACCTGCGACAAAGCGTGAACCGGAACCAGCCCTGAAGTATTCCACCCCGGATGGCTCAACCGGTAATCAGGATGCGCTCACTGAGAGCGCGAAAGAAGCGCCTGAACCCTCGTGGCCAGCTCCCGAGGACTGAACGGCTTGGTGATGTAGTCGTCGGCACCGGAGTCGAAGCCGGTCTCGACGTCGGACTCCTGGGCACGAGCGGTCAGGAGGATCACGGGGAGGTCGGCGAGCGTCGGGTCGGACCGGATGATGCGGATGGCGTCGAGGCCGGAAACGCCCGGCATCATCACGTCCAGCACGGCCAGGTCGGGACGCTCTGCCTTGCAGGCATCGATCGCCGCTGCGCCGTCGGAGACGGCGACGATCACGTGACCGAGAGTCGACAACTTGAACTCTACGAGCTCGCGGATGTCGACGTCATCGTCAGCGACGAGGATCCTTGCCACGTCTTCCCCTTCCGGCTGGTCCAGATACTGGAGCGCAGCCTATCCGTGATCGCGCCCCGTGAGGTGAAACCGGCAAGGCCCGTGAGCGACCGGGCCTCACGCGGTCCTGCTCAGTCGCTGTGACCGGGCGCCGTCGGAGTGGTCTTCTGCACCTGCATCAGGAACTCGAGGTTGCTCTGCGACTTCTTGAGCCGCTCGAGCAGGAGCTCCAGCGCCTGCTGACCGTCGAGCCCCGAGAGCACGCGGCGCAGCTTCCAGACGATCGCCAGCTCGTCCTTGGACATCAGCAGCTCTTCGCGGCGGGTGCCGGACTGGACGGCGTCGATGGCCGGGAAGAGGCGCTTGTCGGCGAAGTCGCGGCGCAGGCGGATCTCCATGTTGCCGGTGCCCTTGAACTCCTCGAAGATCACCTCGTCCATCTTCGAGCCGCTCTCGATGAGCGCGGTCGCGAGGATGGTGAGCGAGCCGCCGTTCTCGATGTTGCGGGCGGCGCCGAAGAAGCGCTTGGGCGGGTAGAGCGCCGCGGAGTCGACACCACCGGAGAGGATCCGGCCGCTGGCGGGGGCCGCCAGGTTGTAGGCACGGCCCAGCCGGGTGATGCCGTCGAGCAGGACCACGACGTCGTGGCCGAGCTCCACGAGCCGCTTGGCCCGCTCGATCGCGAGCTCGGCGACGGTGGTGTGGTCGCTCGCCGGACGGTCGAAGGTCGAGGAGATGACCTCGCCCTTGACCGAGCGCTCGAAGTCGGTGACCTCCTCGGGACGCTCGTCCACGAGCACGACCATCAGGTGGCACTCGGGGTTGTTCGTCGTGATCGAGTTGGCGATCGACTGCATGATCATCGTCTTGCCGGCCTTGGACGGCGAGACGATCAGGCCGCGCTGACCCTTGCCGATCGGCGCGGCGATGTCGATCACGCGGCCGATCAAGTTGGTCGGCTCGGTCTCGAGCCGCAGGCGCTCACTCGGGTAGAGCGGAGTGAGCTTGGCGAACTCGACGCGCGACTTGGACGCCTCGGGGTCGGCCCCGTTGACGCTGTCGATGCGCACCATCGGGTTGAACTTCTCCTTGCGCTCGCCCTCGCGGGGCTGGCGCACCTCTCCAACGATGGCGTCACCCCGGCGCAGGCCGAACTTGCGCACCATCGACAGGGAGACGTAGACGTCCTCGGACCCCGGCAGGTAGCCGCTGGTCCGGACGAACGCATAGTTGTCGAGTACGTCGAGGATGCCCGCGGCGGGCACGAGGACGTCGTCCTCGAGGATCGTCGTGTCGGGCTCGCTGCGCTGGCTGGTGCCACGGTTGGTGGCGGGGCCCCGGTCGCGGTCACGGTCACGGTCGCGGTCACGGTCACGACCTCGGCGGCGCCGGTTGCGGCTGCTGCGGCTGCCGTCGTCGTCGGCACGGTTGGCAGCGCCCTGG
The DNA here is from genome assembly GCA_963788445.1 of uncultured Actinomycetota bacterium. Taxonomy (GTDB): domain Bacteria; phylum Actinomycetota; class Actinomycetes; order Propionibacteriales; family Nocardioidaceae; genus Nocardioides. The sequence goes on along the minus strand of CAWBGN010000009.1, from coordinate 469,891 downwards.
TTCTGGTTCTGGCTGCGGCCGCCCTGCTCACCGCGGTTCTGCTCACCGCGGTTCTGCTCGCTGCGGTTCTGCTCGCCGCTCTGCTCGCCGCGGTTCTGCTCGCCCCGGTTCTGCTCGCCGCTGCCGCTCTGGTTGTCCCGGTTGCGGTTCTCGCGACCGTCGCGGCTCTCGCGGTTCTGCTCGCCGCGGTTGTCGCGGCCCTGGTCACCGTGGTCGCGGTCGCCGCCCTGGTGGTCCCGGTTGCGGTCCTCGCGGCGGCCGCCGCGCTCACGGTCCTCGCGCTGCTCGCGCTGCTCGCCGGTGTCCTGCCGGCCCGAGTCGGACGAGCGCTGCTCGGGCGCCGCGGCGCCGTCGCTCTTCTCGGCCTTCTCGCTCGTCTCGGCCGGCTCGGCCTGCTGGGCCTTCTGAGTCTTCTGGGTCTTCTGGGTCTTCGGGTTCTTGTTGCTCTTGTCGCTCGCGGGGCGCTGGCCGCTCTGGGCCGCCTTGATCGCCTCGACGAGCTGCGCCTTCTTCATGGAGCCGACGCCGCTGATGCCCATGCCGCCGGCCATCGCCTTGAGGTCGGCGAGCAGCATGGAGTTGAGTCCCCCACCGCGCTTCTTCGCCGGGGCGGCGGACGCCTCGGGCGCAGCAGTGGTGGAATCGATGGTTTCCGTCACGTGAGGTCCTTCCCACGTATCAGTGCCGAACCGGCCTGTGCCGTCGGCCCTTCTGGTATGGCTTCCTCGGTGCTCGGGCTCCCTCGCAGGAGTACGGCGAGCGGATGCGCGGGTAACCCGCGCGGAATTGAGGAAGAGTGGGCACCGGGAGACTGAGTCGTCTGCTGGTGCCACGCCGAGATCAACGACGCATCGTCAGGTTATCACCCGGACGGAGAAAATGTCGGAAGGGGCACTCGACAGGAGAAGGGCTCCAGACCGGCAGGTCAGAGCACGCGCGCGCCGTCCGTGTCGACCTCGAGGTGGTGCGCCTGCCAGGCCTCCGGGCAGCGCTCCGCGAGCGCCTGCGCCGGCCGCCCCGGCTCGGTGAACGCGAGGACGGTCGGCCCGGCTCCGGACACGATGGCGGGCACGCCGTCGGCCCGCAGGGCGTCGACGAGGTCCAGCGACGCCGGCATGGCCGGGCGGCGGTACTCCTGGTGCAGGAAGTCGCGGGTCGCGCGGTGCAGGTGCTCGGGCTTCCCGCCGAGGGCGGCGACGAGGAGCGCCGTACGGCCGGCGTCGGCCGCGGCGTCGGCATGCGCAACCCTTTCCGGCAGCAGCCCGCGCGCGAGCTCGGTCGACAGCGGGTCGGGCGGCACGAACACGACGACGCTGATCCGGGGGTCGACGGCGGAGGACACGGCGTAGAAGCCGGCGTCGTCGCGTCCGGAGATCACGAAGCCGCCGAAGAAGGCCGGCGCCACGTTGTCGGGGTGGCCCTCGATCTCGGCGGCGAGCTGGAACACGGCCTGGTCGTCGAGCAGAAGACGACCACCGGCGACCAGACCCCGGGCCAGGCTCAGCCCGGCCACGATCGCGGCCGACGACGAGCCGAGGCCGCGGGCGTGGGGTACGACGTTCGTGCACTCGAGGCGCAGGCCGGGGGGCTCCGCGTCCATCGCAGCGAACGCGGCCCGCATCGACCGGACCACGAGGTGCGACTCGTCCAGGGGCACGCTGTCGGATCCGGCCCCGTCGACCTCCACGACCAGTCCGGAGCCGATCACCTCGGCCTCGAGCTCGTCGCGCAGCGACAACGCCAGACCCAGCGAGTCGAACCCGGGCCCGAGGTTGGCGGAGGTGGCGGGGACGGATGCCCGGACCGGTCCGTCGACGAAGGTGACCACCGGCTACCAGCTGCCTCAGGCGAGACCGGCGGCGCGGGCCGCGGCGGTCACGTCGGCATCGACCACGTTGTCGACGATCTGGCCATACCCCTCGAGGGCGGTGACGGTGTCCTTGAGGCCGTGACCGGTCACCGTGATCACGACCGTGCGGCCGGTGTAGGACTCCCCCGACGCGACGTCCTGGAGCAGCCCGGCCACGCCGGCCGCGGAGGCCGGCTCGACGAAGACGCCGTCGTGGGACGCGAGGTCGCGCTGGGCGGTCAGGATCTGGTCGTCGCTGACGGCGGTGAACCGGCCACCGGACTCGGTGCGCGCGGCCTCGGCGAGCTTCCACGAGGCCGGGTTGCCGATCCGGATCGCGGTCGCCTTGGTCTCCGGGTCGGGGAACGGCTCCCCCGTGACCAGCGGGGCGGCGCCGTCGGCCTGGAAGCCGCGGATGACCGGCTTCTTGGTGGCCCGGCCGAGGTCGAAGTACTGCGTCCAGCCGATCCAGTACGCCGAGATGTTGCCCGCGTTGCCCACCGGCAGCAGGTGGTAGTCGGGAGCGTCGCCGAGGAAGTCGACGATCTCGAAGGCCGCGGTCTTCTGGCCCTGGAGCCGCACCGGGTTGACCGAGTTGACCAGCGCCACCGGGTAGTCCCACGAGAGGCCCTTGGCCATCTGCAGGCAGTGGTCGAAGTTGCCGCGGACCATGATGATCTGGGCGCCGTGCAGGATCGCCTGCGCCATCTTCCCGGCTGCGATCTTGCCCTCGGGCACCAGCACGAGGGGCTTGAGGCCGGCGCGAGCGGCGTACGCCGCCATGGAGGCCGACGTGTTTCCGGTGGACGCGCAGACCACTGCCTTCGCGCCGTCGTGGGCCGCCACCGAGATGGCGGTGGTCATGCCGCGGTCCTTGAAAGAGCCGGTCGGGTTGTCGCCCTCGACCTTGAGCCAGACCTCGCCGCCGGTGAGCCCGGACAGCCAGCCGGAAGGCACGAGCGGCGTGCCGCCCTCGCGGAGGGTCACGGCCGGGACGTCCTGCGGGATGTCGAGGAGATCGCGGTACTCCTCGATCACACCACGCCACTGGCCGGTGGTCACTCCGACTCTCCCTCGACCCGCATCACCGAGGTCACCTCGCGGACGAACTCCATGCTGCGGAGGAGCCGAACCGTCGCGCTGAGCTGCTTGTCCGTGGCCTGGTGGGACACGACGACCAGCTGAGCGTCCTCGTCGCGACCTTCCTGGCGCACGGTCTGGATGGACACGTCGTTCTCCGCGAACGCCAGGGCCACCTTGGCGAGCACGCCGGCGCGGTCGTCGACGTCGATCGCCACGTGGTAGCGGGTCAGGGTGTCCCCCATCGGCAACAGCGCCCGGTCGGCGTACGCCGACTCGCCGACGCCGCGGGTGTCCGCGAGCCGGTTGCGAGCGACCGTGACCAGGTCGCCGAGCACGGCGGAAGCGGTCGGGGATCCGCCCGCTCCGGGGCCGTAGAACATCAGCTGGCCAGCGGCCTCGGATTCCACGAAGACGGCGTTGTAGGCCTCGCGCACGGACGCCAGCGGGTGGGAGCGCGGAATCATTGCGGGGTGCACCCGGACGGCGACGGCGTCGTCGCCCCCGGACGTCGGACGCAGCTCGCAGATCGCCAGGAGCTTGACCACGCTGCCCATCTCGCGTGCGGACTCCACGTCGGCCGCGGTGACCTCGGAGATCCCCTCGCGGTAGACGTCGGCCGCGGTCACGCGGGAGTGGAAGGCAAGCGAGGCCAGGATCGCGGCCTTCGCGGCGGCGTCGAAGCCCTCGACGTCGGCGGTCGGGTCGGCTTCGGCGTACCCGAGCTCCTGCGCCTCCTCGAGTGCCTCGGAGAACCCCGCGCCGGACGTGTCCATCTTGTCCAGGATGAAGTTGGTGGTGCCGTTGACGATGCCGAGCACGCGGGTGACCCTGTCGCCCGCCAGCGACTCGCGCAGCGGGCGCACGATCGGGATCGCGCCGGCGACGGCGGCCTCGTAGTAGAGGTCGCGCCCGGCTTTGTCGGCCGCCTCGAAGAGGGTCGGGCCGTCCTCGGCCAGCAGCGCCTTGTTGGCGGTGACCACGGAGGCGCCGTGCTCCAGCGCGGCCAGGATCAGCGACCGGGCTGGCTCGATGCCGCCGATCACCTCGACAACCAGGTCCACGTCGTCGCGCCGGACCAGCCCCTCGGCGTCCGTGGTGAGCAGGCCGTCGGGGACGACGACGTCGCGCGGCGCGTCCAGCCGGCGTACGGCGACGCCCACCAGCTCCACCGGCGCGCCCACGCGGGCCGCCAGGTCACCGGACTGCTGGTCGAGCAGCCGCACCACCTGCGAGCCGACCGAGCCGCAGCCGAGCACCGCGACCCGGAGCCGCTTGCCGTTGTTCACGAAGCCTCACCCACGTCTGTTGCCAACAAGTCGTTCTCAGTCTCACGCCGGACGACGACGCGCGCGACACCGTCCCGCACCGCGACCACCGGCGGCCGCAGGGCGTGGTTGTAGTTGGAGGCCATCGAGCGACAGTAGGCACCCGTGCCGGGGACCGCCAGCAGGTCGCCGGGGGCGACGTCGCCGGGCAGGAACTCGTCCTTGACCACGATGTCGCCGGCCTCGCAGTGCTTGCCGACCACTCGGGACAGCACAGGCGGCGCACTCGACGCCCGCGAGGCGAGGGTGCAGGAGTAGTCGGCGTCGTAGAGGGCAGTACGGATGTTGTCGCTCATCCCGCCGTCCACGGACACATAGGTGCGCACGTCACCGCCGTCCAGCTCGACCGCCTTGACCGTGCCGACCTCGTAGACCGTGCACATGGCCGGGCCGACGATCGCACGGCCGGGCTCGATCGACAGCCGCGGCTCGGGGATGCCGAGGGCACGACACTCGTGCTCGACGATCTTGCTCATCTCCGTCGCCAGCTGCGCGGGGTCGGACGGGTCGTCCTGCGTCGTGTACGCGATGCCGAAGCCCCCGCCGAGATCCATCTCCGGCAGGGCCACGCCGAGCTCGTCGGAGATCCGGGCCTGGAGGGCCAGCACCCGGCGGGCGGCCACCTCGAACCCGGACGAGTCGAAGATCTGGGACCCGATGTGCGAGTGCAGGCCCAGCAGCTCGAGCCCCGGGGCGGCCCGGATCCGGCGTACCGCCTCGAAGGCGTCGCCGGACGTGATCGAGAACCCGAACTTCTGGTCCTCGTGGGCGGTCGCGATGTACTCGTGGGTGTGTGCCTCGACCCCGGCGGTCACTCGCACCATGACGCGGGTGGAGCGGCCGAGCTCGGTGGCGACGGCGGCCAGCCGCTCGATCTCGATGAAGGAGTCGACGACGATCCGGCCGACGCCGATCTCCACCGCGCGCTCGAGCTCCCCCAGGGTCTTGTTGTTGCCGTGGAAGCCGATCCGCGCGGGGTCGAAGCCCGCCCGCTCGGCGACCGTGAGCTCACCGCCCGAGCAGACGTCGAGGCACAGACCTTCCTCGGCCACCCACCTCGCGGTCGTGGTGCAGAGGAAGGCCTTGCCGGCGTAGAACACGTCGTACGCCGCGAACGCGTCGCGGAACGCCCGGGCCCGGGCCCGGAAGTCGTCCTCGTCGAGGACATACGTCGGTGAGCCGTGCTTCGCGACCAGGTCGGTGAGGGCCACCCCGCCGACAGTCAGCCGGCCGTCGACCTTCTGCGCCGTGGTCGACCAGAGGTGACGGACGAGCTCGTTGGGGTCAGCAGGCTGGCGCAGCCAGGCCGGGCCTTTGAGGGCGCCCGGTGCGTGCGCCCAGCCGGCTTCGTGGGACACGCCGTCACATCCGCTCGGGCGCGGAGACGCCGAGCAGGTTGAGGCCGTTGGCGAGCACGGTCCGAGTCGCCGCGACCAGCAGCAACCGCGCGCGGTGCAGGTCGTTGGGCTCCTCGTCGCCCATCGGGAGGACCCGGCAGGTGTCGTAGAAGCGGTGGTAGGTCGCCGCGGTGTCCTCGAGGTAGCGGGCCACCCGGTGCGGCTCCCGGAGCTGGGCCGCGCTCGCGACCACGCGCGGGAACTCGGCGAGGGCGCGCAGCAGCTCGCCCTCCTTCTCGTGGGAGAGCAGCGACGGGTCGAACTCGTCGCCCGCGGGCGCGAGACCCAGGCCGTCGGCGTTGCGCAGGATCGACGCGACCCGGGCGTGGGCGTACTGGACGTAGAAGACGGGGTTGTCGTTCGACGCCTTCGCCCAGAGGTCGAGGTCGATGTCGATGGTCGAGTCGGAGCTGTAGCGCGCTAGCGCGTAGCGGGACGCGTCGACGCCGATCGCCTCGACCAGGTCGTCGATCGTGACGACGGTGCCGGCCCGCTTGGACATCCGCAGCGGCTCGCCGTTGCGGACCAGGTTGACCATCTGCCCGATCAGGATCTCGAGGTTGACGTGGGGGGTGTCGCCGAAGGCGGCACACATCGCCATCATCCGGCCGACGTAACCGTGGTGGTCGGCGCCGAGCATGATGAAGCAGCGGTCGAAGCCGCGCTCCCGCTTGTCGAGGTAGTACGCCAGGTCACCGGACAGGTAGGAGCCCTGGCCGTCCGACTTGATGATCACCCGGTCCTTGTCGTCGCCGTACTGCTCGGTGGCGAGCCAGAGCGCGCTGTCCTTCTCGTAGGTGTTGCCCAGCGCGGTGAGTCGCTCGACGGCACGCCCGACAGCACCGCTCTTGTGCAGGTCGTCCTCGTGGAAGTAGACGTCGAAGTCGACCCCGAAGTCGTGCAGGCTCTGCTTGATCTCGGCGAACATCAGCTCGACACCCTCGGCGCGGAACACCTCCTGCGCCTCGTCGTCGGGGAGGTCGAGCACGTCGGGCCGCTTCGCGATGACGTCCTTGGCGATCTCCTGGATGTACTGCCCGCCGTAGCCGTCCTCGGGCACCGGCTGGCCCTTGGCCGCGGCCAGCAGCGAGCTGCTGAACCGGTCGAGCTGGACGCCGTGGTCGTTGAAGTAGTACTCGCGGGTGACCTCCGCGCCGGTCATGCTGAAGATCCGGCCGAGCGCATCGCCGACCGCGGCCCAGCGGACGCCACCGATGTGGAGCGGCCCGGTCGGGTTGGCGGAGACGAACTCCAGGTTGATCTTCTCGCCGCGGAACGCGTCCGAGGAGCCGTACGCCGCCCCCGCGGCCACGACCTCCGCCGCGACGATGCCCTGGGCACCCGCGTCGACGGTGATGTTGAGGAAGCCCGGCCCGGCCACCTCGACCGCGGCCACCCCGTCGGCGGCCTCGAGCCGGGCCCGGACCAGCTCGGCGAAGGCCCGCGGGTTGGTGCCGGCCTTCTTCGCCAGCTGCATCGCCACGTTGGTCGCGTAGTCGCCGTGACCCTTCTGTCGGGGTCGCTCCACCGTCACCGTCGCGGGCACCCCGTCGGGGAGGGTGATCGCACCCTCGTCGTTGAGGCTCGTCAGGACGTCGACGATCGTGGCGGAGAGCTGCTCGGGAGTCACCGGCCCAGCCTATCGGCGGGGTGGGTCTGGCCCCGAACCGATATCGACCACCGAATTCGCCGCCCGAGTCGGCCGGTTGTATGGTCATCCCCGCACCCCACGAGCCCCCGTAGCTCAGGGGATAGAGCACCGCCCTCCGGAGGCGGGAGCGAAGGTTCGAATCCTTCCGGGGGCGCGCAGACGAGGCTGGCCCGGCGTGATCTCCGCCGGGCCGCTGTCATTTCGGCGCCATCGAGGGTCGAGTGATGCACGTCACCGACGGGCGGAATCCGACATGGATCGATTTCCTAGGCAATTTCGGGCAAGTTCACCTACTCTTCAGCCGCCAACATCACCGGCCGCGAGGCCATGTCACGACAGGCAGAACTGATGCGTCGCATCCTCTTGGGGGTCCTGGCCCTGACCCTTCTCAGCACCGTCCTGGCCAGTGCCGCGTCCACCGCCACGGCCACAGCCGGGGAGTCCGCCGACCGGAGCTCAGCGACGCCTGGCCTGGTCGTTCGCTACCGGTACTGGGGACCTCTGAAGCTCGGCATGAACCACCGCGAGGCCTGGCGTACCGGCATGGTGTCCCACCAGGGGGACCGCTGCGCGGACGGCTACCAGATGAAGGAGCGCTACCGCGACCGCGGGTTCGTGGTGTGGCGGGGCGAGTTCCCCCGGATGCGGGTCGGGATGATCGTCGTCCGCGGCGAGGGCGACAAGACGCTTGCAGGCGCGCACGCGGGCTCGACCCTGCACAAGCTGCGCGAGCTCTACGGCGAGCGGCTGAGCCTGCGCCGCGGCTCGGCGCTGGACGGGCACGCCGACACCGGCCCGGATCTCTGGGTGGCGACGGTCCGCAAGCACCACGCCAACCTGAACTTCCACTTCGCCTATGGACGTCGACCGGGCCCGCGCTCGACGGTCCAGTACATCGTGATCGCGAGGAAGCCCAGCGTCTACTGGGGTTGCTGACAGCATCGGTTCGCTTCCCCCAGACTCCCGCGCGTCAGCAGCGCTTGATCGTGGCGTCCCTGCGTGCGTCGTCGCCCAGCCGTCGGGCCTGGCTGACCGACGGGATCACCACGCTCGCCCCGCCGATGTTCCCGATCCCGCCCTGCACGACGCAGGTGGAGATCTTCGACGGGTCGACCTGGGCCACGACCTGGGCCAGCCGGAACAGCTCCGAGGGCGGGAGGTTGGTGCGCATGTGCGCCATCGCCGACATCACGCCCTTCTCGATGAAGCCCGGCTTGTCGGCCTTCGACCGGATCTTCGCCTGGATGCCGCGCAGCACCCGCTGCTGGTTCGCTGAGCGGTCGAAGTCGCCCCGGATCAGGTTGTGCCGGATCCGCGCGAACGCCATCGCGGTGTAGCCGCCGAGGTGGATCTTGCCCCGCTCGAAGCCCGACGGCTTGAGGAACTCGTCGCTGAAGGCGACCGGGTTGTGCACCTCGATGCCGCCGATCGAGTCGACCATGTCGATGAAGAACGGGAAGCGGCTGACGAAGACGTAGTCCGGCTGCACGCCGACCAGGTTCCCGACCGTCTTCCCGAGCAGCTCCGGCCCGCCGAAGTAGAGCGACGAGTTGATCTTGTCGTTGCCGTGACCGGGGATGCTGACCCAGGAGTCGCGCGGGATGCCGATCGCCGAGGCCGCACCGGTCTTCGTGTTCAGTCCGATCAGCTGGAGGGCGTCACCGCGGCTGCGGGTCATGTCCTGTCCCGGGCGGGCGTCGGAACCCACCGCCAGGATCCAGATCACTTCGCGTCCGGCGTCGACCCCGTCGGCCGTGTGCAGCTTGACCAGCTCGACGTCCGACGGCTTCACCGCGGAGTTGGGCACGACGAGCGCAGCCGTCGCCAGCACCACCGCCAGGACGACGCCGCGCAGCAGCCTGCGGGCGCCACGGTTCTGCACGTTGCTCGGGTGCTTCATGTCCATCCCCCTCATGCCTGGCTCGACTTGGCGACGTGGTAGCCGAAGATCTTCCATCCCGATCCGGGCTGCCGCGTCAACAGCAGCCGGCCCTGGACCGTGACGTCGCGGACCAGATCACCCTCGGTGCGGAAACCCAGACGGAACCGGGCGGTCACCGCGACGGCCCGCTTCTTCGGCGACAACACGTCGATCCTCACCCGGCTCCGGGTCGGGGTGACGCCATCGATCCTCGAACCGATCGGCTTGTTGGTCATCAGGACCTTGTCACGCTCCGCGTCGGCCCGGGCCCGGCGGGTGAACCCCGGGAACGCGTCACCGAAGTCCGATCGCGGGTAGTCGCCCGCGACGTACGCCGCGTTGAACCACCGCTGCGCGACCTGGGTGACGCTCCGGGCGAGCCGCTTGCGGTCGGGCCTGCTGAGCCGGCCGACCACCTGTTCGACGGTCGTCTCGGTCTCGATGGCGAAGGTTGAGCCCGAGGCAGTCGACTGGGCCGGCTCCGGCGACTCGGAGTCGGACCCGTCGTCACCGCTGCATGACGTGGTCACAAGGGCAAGGAACAGCAGCACGGCGACGCCCGCGCGCGCCGCTCGACCGGCCTGTTTCATGGTGTGGGATCTCCCTGTCGTGTCGCTGTCGATACAGCCTGCCCGAAAGCCACCCTCCCGCTGCGCATTTGGTTGCGTGTGGGACTAGCCTTGATCGTCTGACTCCAACCGCGCGCGTATCCGGAAGAGGCGAACCTACCCGTGCCGCAGTCCTCAGGCCCCCAGTCTGAATCCCACTCTCCCGACTTCGGAGCCAACGAATGGCTCGTCGACGAGATGTTCGAGCAGTACCAGAAGGATCCCGACAGCGTGGCGCCCGAGTGGAAGACGTACTTCCAGGCCAACGGATCGGCAGGCAGCAACGGTACGCCGGACGCCTCGGCCGGCCAGCAGGCCCCCTCGGCCACCGCTACGAAGCAGGCGCCGGCCAAGCCCGTCGAGAAGGCAGCCCGAGAAGCAGCCCGCGAAGCCCGCAGACGAAGCCGGCCGAGTCGAAGGCCGCAGCAGCCGGCCGAGCAGAAGCCCGACGAGCAGAAGTCGGAGCAGACCGGGCCGACGCCGGTCGCCAAGCCGCGCCCGGCCTCGGCCGCCGCGGAGCCGGCCGCCGGCACCACCAGCCCGGTCGCCAAGGACGCGAAGCCGGCCGCGCCGGCCGCCGCCAGCGACGAGCCGACCTACAAGGTGCTCCGCGGCGCGCCCGCCCGCACCGTCCAGAACATGGACGCCTCGCTGACCGTCCCCACCGCGACCTCGGTCCGGACCGTCCCGGTCAAGCTGCTCTGGGACAACCGCACCGTCATCAACAACCACCTCGCCCGCGCCCGCGGCGGCAAGGTGTCGTTCACCCACCTGGTCGGCTACGCCCTGATCAAGGCGCTCAAGACGATGCCGGAGATGAACGTCGGCTTCGACACCATCGACGGCAAGCCCAGCCTGGTCGTCCCCGCGCACATCAACCTGGGCCTGGCCATCGACATGTCCAAGCCCGACGGCACCCGCCAGCTGCTGGTGCCGTCGATCAAGGCCGCCGAGACGATGGACTTCGCGGCGTTCTGGACGGCGTACGAGGAGATCGTCCGCAAGGCCCGCGACAACAAGCTCACCGTCGAGGACTTCCAGGGCACCACCATCTCGCTGACCAACCCCGGCACGATCGGCACCAACCACTCGGTGCCGCGGCTGATGAAGGGCCAGGGCGCGATCATCGGCGTCGGCGCCATGGAGTTCCCGCCGGCCTGGCAGGGCGCGTCCGACGACGCCCTCGCCCGCAACGCCATCGGCAAGATCATGACCCTGACGTCGACGTACGACCACCGCGTCATCCAGGGCGCCCAGTCCGGCGACTTCCTGCGCCGGGTGCACGGGCTGCTGCTGGGCGAGGACGACTTCTACGACGAGATCTTCCGCTCGCTGCGCATCCCCTACGAGCCGATCCGCTGGGCCAAGGACATCGCGACCTCGCACGACGACGAGATCAGCAAGCAGGCCCGGATCCTCGAGCTGATCCACGCCTACCGCGTGCGCGGCCACATGATGGCCGACACCGACCCGCTCGAGTACCGCCAGCGCAGCCACCCCGACCTCGAGGTGGAGTCGCACGGCCTCACCCTGTGGGACCTCGACCGCGAGTTCGCCACCGGCTCGTTCGGCGGCGAGGGCCGTCGGTTCATGAAGCTGCGGCACATCCTGGGCATCCTGCGCGACTCGTACTGCCGCACCACCGGCATCGAGTACATGCACATCATGGATCCCGAGCAGCGCCGGTGGATCCAGGAGCGCGTCGAGCAGCCGCACACCAAGCCGCCCCGCGAGGAGCAGCTGCGGATCCTGCTGAAGCTCAACCAGGCCGAGGCGTTCGAGACGTTCCTGCAGACCAAGTTCGTCGGGCAGAAGCGGTTCAGCCTCGAGGGCGGCGAGACCACGGTCCCGGTGCTCGACGAGATCTGCGAGGCCGCCGCCGAGTCGGGCCTCGACGAGGTCACCATCGGCATGGCCCACCGCGGCCGGCTCAACGTGCTGGCCAACATCGTCGGCAAGAAGTACTCCCAGATCTTCCGCGAGTTCGAGGGCAACATCGACCCGCGCACCGTCCAGGGCTCCGGTGACGTGAAGTACCACCTCGGCGCCGAGGGCGAGTTCATCGCCGGGTCCGGCGACAAGATCAAGGTGTCCGTGGCCGCGAACCCCAGCCACCTCGAGGCCGTCGACCCGGTCCTCGAGGGCATCGCGCGCGCCAAGCAGGACGTCCTCAACCGAGGGGCCGAGTACCCCGTCCTCCCGCTGCTGGTGCACGGCGACGCCGCGTTCGCCGGCCAGGGCGTGGTCGCCGAGACGCTGAACCTGTCCCAGCTGCGCGGCTACCGCACCGGCGGCACCGTCCACCTGGTCGTCAACAACCAGGTCGGTTTCACCACCTCTCCCGGCTCGTCGCGCTCGTCGCTCTACTGCACCGACGTCGCGCGGATGGTGCAGGCGCCGATCTTCCACGTCAACGGCGACGACCCCGAGGCCTGCATCCGGGTGGCGCGGCTCGCGTTCGAGTACCGCCAGGCGTTCAACAAGGACGTCGTCATCGACCTCGTCTGCTACCGCCGGCGCGGGCACAACGAGGGCGACGACCCGTCGTACACGCAGCCGCTGATGTACGACCTGATCGAGCAGAAGCGCTCGGTCCGCAAGCTCTACACCGAGTCCCTCATCGGCCGTGGCGACATCACGGTCGAGGAGGCCGAGCAGGTCCTGAAGGACTACCAGCAGCAGCTGGAGCGGGTCTTCACCGAGGTCCGCGAGGCCAGCAGCGAGGCCCCGAGCGAGTGGACGACCGTCCCTGACTACCCCGAGAAGCCGGTGGGCGCGGCCAACACCGCGGTCCCGGTCGAGGTGCTCAAGCGGATCTCCGACGCGTACGTCACCCCGCCCGACGGCTTCACCGTGCACCCGAAGGTGATGCCGCAGCTGCAGCGCCGCGCGGCCGCGATCACCGACGGCCCGATCGACTGGGGCACCGGCGAGATCCTGGCGCTGGGCTCGCTGCTGATGGCCGGTCGCCCGGTCCGGCTGGCCGGTCAGGACACCCGTCGCGGCACGTTCGTGTCACGGTTCGCCACGATCATCGACCGCACCAACGCCGACGAGTGGACGCCGCTGACCTCGCTCACCGAGGACCAGGCGAAGTTCTACGTCTACGACTCGCTGCTCTCGGAGTACGCCGCGCTCGGCTTCGAGTACGGCTACTCCGTGGCCCGCCCGGACGCGCTGGTGCTCTGGGAGGCCCAGTTCGGCGACTTCGTCAACGGCGCGCAGACCGTGATCGACGAGTTCATCACCGCCGGCGAGACCAAGTGGCGCCAGCAGTCCGGCGTCGTGATGCTGCTGCCGCACGGCTACGAGGGCCAGGGCCCGGACCACTCGTCCGCCCGGATCGAGCGGTTCCTGCAGATGGCGGCCGAGGACGCCTTCGTCGTCGCGCAGCCGTCGTCGCCGGCGTCGTACTTCCACCTGCTGCGGCAGCACTCGCTCGGCGAGGAGCACCGGCCGCTGGTCGTGTTCACGCCGAAGTCGATGCTCAAGCGCAAGGAGGCCGCGTCGCAGCCGGAGGACTTCACCAGCGGCGAGTTCCGGGCGCTGATCACCGAGGACCCGGAGGACGACGACGCGATCGACACGCTGCTGCTCTGCTCGGGCCGGGTGACCTGGGACCTGATGGTCGAGCGCGGCAAGCGGGAGGACGCCGAGCCGGTTCGCGATCGCGCGCGTCGAGCAGCTCTACCCGCGGCCGACCGAGGAGATCCACGAGTACATCCAGCGGTTCCCGAACCTCAAGGCGGTCCGCTGGGTGCAGGACGAGCCGCGCAACATGGGCCCGTGGCCGCACTACGCGCTCAACGCGTGGCCGGCCCTCGGACCTGCACGTCGAGCCGGTCACCCGGCAGGCCGTCGTCCTCGCCGTCCGTCGGCACGGTCAAGCGCCACCTGGAGGAGCAGAAGGCGCTGCTGGACCGCGCCTTCGCGCCGGTGGAGGACCGCGGCGGCAACGACTACTGATGTACTTCACCGACCGCGGCATCGAGGAGCTCGAGAAGCGCCGGGGTGACGAGGAGGTCACCTTGGCCTGGGTGGCCGAGCGGCTGCAGGAGTTCACCGACCTGAACCCCGAGTTCGAGACCCCCGTCGAGCGCCTGGCCACCTGGCTCGCCCGGCTGGACGATCCCGAGGACTGAGCACGCTTGCCCGGGGAGTACCCCGCCGCGCCGTGGACCGCGATGGGGCACCTCTGGGTGAGCCTGTTCCGGCTGCGGGACGGCGTCGACGAGCTGCGACCCGCCGGTGTGTACGGCGCCGCGTTCGTCAGCTACGGGCCGGGCAGCGACCTGACCTACTCCGAGCTGCTCGTGGCCCGGTCGGTGAGGAGCGAGGCGCACGGACGTCGGGTCAGCATCACCGACATCTGGGTCGACACCCCCGCGTCCGTCGCGGGCGGTCGCGAACTCTGGGCGATCCCGAAGGAGCTCTGCGACTTCACGCTGGAGAGCACCCACACCGGCCCGCTCTCGCGCACCGACTGGTCGGCGTCGCTGGACCGGCGACCGATCGCGAGCGCCTCGTTCACCGACCTGTCGAAGGCCGCGCCTCGGCTGCCCTTCAAGGGCGGCACCTGGCAGCCCGGCATCGACGACACCGGCGGCGAGGAGCGGACGGCCGGACTGCGCGGCTCCTCGAAGACCCTGCCCTGCCGCGGCCGGTGGGAGTTCGCGTCCGACGGGCCGCTCGGCTGGTTGTCCGTTGCGCGGCAGCTCGCGTCGTTCCGGATGTCCGGCTTCCGGATGTCGTTCGGCTGAGCCGTCAGGCAATCGCCTGGAGGTGCTCGGCTGCCGGCGGCCGGACGAACGTGCCGGGGTAGCAGGTGTTGCAGTAGTGCACCAGCTTGCCGAGGATGTGCGGCGGCAAGCCGTGGGCCCTGGTCAGGTCGATGGTCAACCGGCACGCCGTACGCCGGAAGGCGCGCTCCACGTCATCGAGGATGACCGGGAGTGCAGCACGGTTGATGATGCCGCTCAGCTCAAGCGTGCAGCTGTCGGAATCGAAGTGGGAACGGAAGATCTTGTCGTCCATGGCACGCCCTCATCGTCGTCGCCAGAAGTTGAACTCTTGCCCCCTGCCAGAGTCCCTTCCCAGGGCCACGTGACCCGAACCACTGGTCTGGACCACCTCTTGACGACGGCGCCAATCGCTGACCCGCCCGAAGTTTCGGGCGGGTCAGCGTGGGGTTCAGGCGTCTGGGTCGGTGTCTGGGTCGGTGTCTGCCGGGTGGTCCGCAGAGGCCTTCCGGGCCGAGTCGCGGATCTCGAAGACCTCGGTGGCGAGGCCGCCGAGGGCTCCGGCGATGTCCCGGACCGCGGTGGTGACGATCGACGTCACCTGGCCGACGGTGCTCGCCGCGGCCTCGACAGCGCCCTGCACGGCGTCCTTGCGGATCTCGTTCCTGCTGAGGTGGTCCTTGTCCATGGGCACCATGGTCCGGGCGCCAGTGCCGCGCCGCGCGCCGGGGCCGGATCGTGGGACCCGCGCTGCCGGTCGGCACATAACATCGGGCCATGACCGAGCCCGTCGCACTACGCCCGGAGAGCCGCGGGGTGCGCAAGGAGCGCACCCGCCGGGCGATCCTGGACGCCGCGCTCGAGCTCTCCCGCGACGGCACCCTCGCCGCGCTGTCGCTGCGGCAGGTGGCCAAGCAGGTCGGGATCGTGCCGACCGCGTTCTACCGGCACTTCGAGTCGATCGACGAGCTCGGCCTGGCGCTCGTCGACGAGTCGTTCGTCTCGCTGCGCGCGATGCTCCGCGACGTACGCCGCAACGGGCCGGCGTTCGACGACATCATCGACAGCTCGCTGCGGGTGCTGGTCGAGCACGTGCACGCGCAGCGCGACCACTTCCAGTTCATCGCCCGCGAGCGCGCCGCGGGGCCGCTCGTCGTGCGCGAGGCCATCGCCCACCAGATCGAGCTGTTCGAGCGCGAGCTGGCCATGGACCTGGCCCGCCTCCCCGGCACCGAGCCGTGGTCCTCGGAGGACCTCCAGGTGCTCTCCAACCTGATCGTCTGCCAGGTGGTCGCCACCGCCGAGCAGATCCTGGCCTCCCGGCCCGAGGCCGAGACCCAGATCGTCGAGCGCGCCCGCACCCAGCTCCGAATGGTCCTCGTCGGTGCCCTCAACTGGCGCTCTGCACGCTGACCCGCCGTCAATTGACGGCGGGTCCAGCGAGAATTCGTGGCTGGTGATCATGACCGCTAGCGCGGGCGCGGTCGGAGCATCACTTCCGGGATCACCGAGTCCGCGGGCAGGTCCAGCACCTGCAGGATCGTCCCCGCGACGGTCTCGGGCGCGCTCCAGTCGTCGGCGTCGTACTCCCGGCCCTCCTGGTCGTGCACCTTGGCCTGCATCGGCGTGGCGGTGCGGCCGGGGAACACTGACGTCACGCGCACGCCGTGCTCGGCCTCCTCGTCGCGCAGCGCGTCGGCGAGCGCGCGCAGGCCGAACTTCGAGGCGGCGTACGCCGACCACGTCGGGTGGGCGGCCAGGCCGGCGCCGGAGTTGACCAGGACGACCGTCCCGCCCGCGGCGCGCAGCGCAGGGAGCGCGGCCCGGACCAGGAGCGCGGCGGAGGTCAGGTTCACGGCGAGCTGCCGCTGCCAGGCGCCGAGGTCGAAGTCCGCGACCGGCTGCAGGTCGACCTGGCCGGCGGCGTGGACCAGCGAGTCGATCCGGTCCGGCAGCCCGGTCGAGGCGAGCGTCTGCTCCAGACCCTCCGGGTCCGCGAGGTCGGCGACCAGGCTCTCCGCGCCGGGGAAGTCGACCCGCAGGTCGGCGGCTCTGTCGTCGCTGCGGGCGACGAGGAGCAGGTCGTCGCCGCGCTCGTGCAGGGTGCGCGCGAGCGCCGCTCCGATGCCGGAGCCGGCGCCCGTGATCACGTGGGTGGGCATCAGCGTGTGAAGACGACCTTGCCGAAGACGTCGCCGTCGGCCATGGCGGCGAGGCCCTCGCGGGCGTCCTCCATCGGCAGCGTGCGGTCGATGAGCGGGCGCGCACCCGAGGCGTCGAGGAGGTTGACCAGGCCGGCCAGCTCGGCGCGAGTGCCCATGGTCGAGCCGATCACGCGCAGCTGCAGGAAGAAGATCCGGGTCAGTTCGGCGTCGTCGAGCTTCGGGCCGGACGTCGTACCACTGATCACGATCGCGCCGCCGGGACGCAGCGAACGGATCGAGTGGGACCAGGTGGCCCGGCCGACGGTCTCCATGACCGCGTCGACCTTCAGCGGCAGCCGCTCGCCGGACTCGAAGACATCGTGCGCGCCGATGTCGAGCGCCCGCTTGCGCTTGCCCTCGTCGCGGCTGGTGGCGAGCACCTTGAGCCCGCCGGCCCGCGCGAGCGTGATCAGCGCGGTCGCCACTCCCCCGCCGGCGCCCTGCACGAGGACCGTGTCGCCGGCCTTGAGGCCGCCCTGCGTGAACAGCATCCGGTACGCCGTCAGCCACGCCGTGGGCAGGCAGGCGGCCTCCTCGAACGACAGCGAGGCGGGCTTGGGGATCACGTTGCTGCGCGGCACGACGACCTTGTCGGCGAACGTGCCCTGGTGCCGTTCGGAGAGCAGCGAGCGCTTCGGGTCGAGGGTCTCGTCGGCGCCGGTCCAGCCCGGATCGCTGATCACCGCGTGCACGACGACCTCGTTGCCGTCCTCGTCGTACCCCGCCGCGTCGCAGCCGAGGATCATCGGCAGCTGCTCCTCCTTGAGCCCCACTCCCCGCAGCGACCACAGGTCGTGGTGGTTGAGCGAGGCGGCCTTGACCGTCACCGTTGCCCAGCCGTCCGGGGCCTCGGGATCGGGCCGCTCGCCGACCACCAGGCCGGACAGCGGGTCGTCGGAGGAGAAGGACTCGGCGTAGACGGCGAACATGTGCCTCACGGTATCGATGGTTTCGAGACGGGCGCTGCGCGCCCTCCTCAACCAGCGATCAGCGCCGGGCGACGCCGTCGCGCCGGGCGGCCTGCGGCCACGGCGGACGAGACCGCCGGGCCGACCCGGGGGTCGAACGGCGAGGGCACGATCAGGTCCTCGGCGAGGTCGTCACCGACCAGGCCGGCGAGCGCGTCGGCGGCCGCGAGCTTCATGCCCTCGGTGATCGCGGTGGCGTGCACGTCGAACGCGCCCCGGAAGATCCCCGGGAACGCGAGCACGTTGTTGATCTGGTTCGGGAAGTCCGAGCGCCCGGTCGCCACCACGCGGGCGTGCCGGTGCGCAACGTCGGGGTGCACCTCGGGGTTGGGGTTGGCCAGGCCGAAGATGACCGAGTCGGGGGCCATCGACGCCACAACGTCCTCGGGGACGGTGCCGCCGGAGACGCCGATGTAGACGTCAGCACCCTGCATCACGTCGGCGAGGCTCCCGGTCCGGCCGAAGTTGTCGGCCGTCAGCTTGGCCAGGGCTTCCTTGACCGCGGTCAGGTCCGAGCGCTGCGAGTTGAGCACGCCCTTGCGGTCGAGCACGGCGATGTCCCTCACGCCGGCCTCGAGCAGGATCTTCGCGACGGCGACGCCGGCCGCGCCGGCGCCGGAGATCACGACGCGGGTCGACTCGGCCGTTGCGCCCGGTGAGCAGCAACGCGTTCTTGAGAGCGGCGAGTGCCACCACGGCGGTGCCGTGCTGGTCGTCGTGGAACACCGGGATCGAGAGCCGCTCCTTGAGCCGCTCCTCGATCTCGAAGCAGCGCGGCGCCGAGATGTCCTCGAGGTTGATCCCGCCGAAGCTCGGCGCGAGCCGGACGACGGTCTCGATGATCTCCTCGACGTCGGTGGTGTCCAGGCAGATCGGGTACGGCGTCGACGCCGCCGAACTGCTTGAACAGGACCGCCTTGCCCTCCATCACCGGCATCGCCGCCGCGGGGCCGATGTCGCCGAGCCCGAGGACGGCGGTGCCGTCGGTGACGATGCCGACGATGTTGGGCACCCACGTGTAGTGCTGCGTCAGTGACGGGTCCTCGGCGATGGCGATGCACACGCGGGCGACGCCCGGCGTGTAGGCCATCGAGAGCTCGTCCCGCCCACTCAGCGACACGGTCGAGACGGTCTCCATCTTGCCGCCGACGTGCAGGTCGAACACCGGGTCGCCGGCGTGCGGGTGAGCCGCGTCGTCGACGTGCGGGGTAGCCACCATCACCCTCCGTCTGGTCCGGGCCCTGCGGCCCTCGCGGGTCAACGAGTCTTCCACAGCGGCCGGACCCGTCCAGCGCACGTCCGATCACGCGGACGCGAGGTGAGGACGCTCACAGCCGGCGGGGTCGCGGCCACACCCGGGCAAGCACGACGGCGAGCACGTCGCTCTCCGCGACCGGACCGCGGTGCCGTGAGTCCACGCCCTCGTCGGGGTTGTCGCTGAGCAGCCACCAGGCAGGCTGCCCGGTCCGCGTCGTACGCCGCTCGGCGGCACGCTTCACCGCCAAGGTCCCGTCCGCGAACCGGGCCAGCACGAGTGCACCCGGCCGCACCTGGCCGGCGTACCGCACGAGGAGCCGATCCCCCGGCGCCAGGACGGGTCGCATGGAGTCGCCGCGGACCCGGGCGAACCCGAATGGGGCACGCCGTCTCGGGTACGTGGCTCCCGCGTCAGACCGGCTCGGCACGCGGAGTAGTGTCGCAGCCGATACCCCGTTCCCCACGCGAGAGGACCCACGGATGTTCGCGAAACTGTTCGCTCCCACCGTCGACGTATCGGCCCACTGCGACCTGCCGTGCGGTGTCTACGACCCAGCCCAGGCCCGGATCGAGGCCGAGTCGATCAAGGCGATCATCGGCAAGCTGGCGGACAACGACGACCCCGACTTCCGCACCCGCGCGGTCATCATCAAGGAGCAGCGGTCCGAGCTGGTCAAGCACCACCTGTGGGTGCTGTGGACCGACTACTTCAAGCCGCCGCACTTCGAGAAGTACCCCCAGCTGCACACGCTCGTGAACGAGGCCACCAAGCTCGCCGGCGCCACCGGCACCAAGGGCTCGATGGACGCGGGCGTTGCCGACGACCTGCTCGCCAAGATCGACGAGATCGCGGAGATCTTCTGGGAGACGAAGAAGGCTTGAGCGGAGCTCAAGCCTTCTTCGTCTCAAGCACGCCTGAGCTTGCGAAGGCGTGACCGTTCGCGGCAACCACGTACGAGAGCGGCATTGCCATCCTCTCCGTGGGGCTCGGCCGCGGCATCGTCATCCCAGGCCCGTTCACGAGTCCTACAACGATGAGTCCAGCTGGACTCATCGTTCGTAGTGACCCGCCACCTAGGTCACGGCGCCGACTGGTCGACGTTGTAGGACTCCGACTGGCCCACCCCACATCCGGACCCGTTCTCCGGGGTACTCCATCCCGACGCCGGTCAGCACTAGTGTCAGACCAGCACCGCTCCCCGACGAAGGGCAAAGGCCAGATGGCAGCCACCGAGAACGAGGGCCCCCGCGCAGATGTCGAGCTGCGCCTGCCCGCCGACAGCGCGTATGTCTCGGTGCTCCGCACCACCACCGCCGGCCTCGCCGCACGACTGGACTTCCCGATCGACGACATCGAGGACCTGCGGATCGCCGTGGGCGAGGCGAGCGCGATGGTGCTCCCCGAGGCCGAGGCAGGCTCGGACCTGCTCTGCCTGTTCTTCCTGACGTCCGGGCGAGCTCACCGTGACGGTGGCGGTCACGTCCACGCACCCGGTCGACCCCGACTACGACAGCTTCGCCTGGCAGGTGCTCAGCACCCTCGCCACGAGCGCCGAGGCCCGGTCCGCGGGTGACCGGTTCTCGGTCAGCCTGACCATGCAACCCGTCGGAGCCGGGCTCTGACGTGTGCCCCGACATCATGCGGGACGACAGATCGGGGGACGCGGCTCCTACGGGGGTCGAGATCACCCGGGCCCGAAGCGCGGCACTCTTCGTGCAGTTCCGCGACGAGGAGGCCCCCGCGCCGAGCCGCACGACCGCCCGCGACTCGCTGGTGCACCTGCACCTGCCGCTGGTCGAGCACTGCGCACGCCGGTTCCGCAACCGCGGCGAGCCGTTCGAGGACCTGGTCCAGGTCGGCACGATCGGCCTGATCAAGTCGATCGACCGCTTCGACTCCGACCGCGGCGTGGAGTTCTCGACGTACGCGACACCGACGATCATCGGCGAGATCAAGCGCTACTTCCGCGACAAGGGCTGGGCGATCCGGGTGCCGCGGCGGCTCCAGGAGCTGCGGATGCAGATCGGTACGTCGAGCGCCGAGCTCACCCAGTCGCTCGGCCGCTCCCCCACGCCACGCGAGCTGGCCGAGGCCATCGGGTGCACGATGGAGGAGATCATCGAGGGGATCGAGTCCAGCAACGCCTACTCCACCCTCAGTCTCGACGCCAGCGACGACTCCGACGACGGCGGCACGGCCACCATGCTCGACGCGCTCGGGGTCGACGACGCGGGCCTCGAGCACGTCGAGATCCGCGAGTCGATCAAGCCGCTGCTCGACCGGCTGGACCCCCGCGAGAAGAGGATCCTGCTGCTGCGGTTCTTCAAGAACATGACCCAGTCCCAGATCGCCGAGGAGATCGGGGTCTCGCAGATGCACGTGTCCCGGTTGCTCAACCGCACCCTCGAGGAGCTCCGCGCGTCCCTGCAGGACGCCCGCTAGCTAGTCAGGCTCGTCGCTGAGCGCGTCGACGCTCTGCGGGTGGAGGATGCCGGCCAGGACGATCACTGCGACCACGGCCAGGCAGATCGCCACCCAGGTGGTGTCCCCGCCACGGAAGCTCCAGGCCACACCGAGCTGCAGCAGCTGCGCGAGCACGACCGGGCTGCGCGCCCACGACTGCCCGCCGCACGAGCTGCCAGGCGAAGAACAGCAGCGCGACGCCGTACACCGCGAAGAAGAGCGCGGTGGTGACGCCCATGGTGACCCGGTCGGAGGACAGGTTCGCCGTCTCGAGCGAGGCCGAACAGGACCATCACGAGGCCCTCGACGGCGACCAGCGAGGCCGCTACCACGAGGGGAGGAGGGTTGTCCCGGACCGTCAGGCGCTCACCGGGACAGCGTAGTTGTGACGAATGCGACCAGCGCCGGGGGTTGTTTCACGATCCAATTCTTGCCACTCTGGAGGCTGCGCTCGTGAACGCCTTCACTAGGCGCGCCCATGAGACCGCCCACTGACATTGCCCAGCGTATCTTGCCCAGCGTAGGAAAGAGGGGATCCCTCAGCCATGGATTGGCGCCATCGTTCCGCGTGCCTCGACGAGGACCCGGAACTGTTCTTCCCGATCGGCAACACCGGTCCGGCCATCCTCCAGATCGAGGAGGCCAAGCAGGTGTGCCGACGCTGCGAGGTGCGCGAGCAGTGCCTCGCGTGGGCGCTGGAGGCTGGGCAGGACCACGGCGTGTGGGGCGGCCTGAGCGAGGACGAGCGCCGCGCGCTCAAGCGCCGCAACGCCCGCGCGCGCGTCCGCACCACCGCCTGAGCCGCCGGTCACTCGATCGGCACGTCCACGACGACGCGGGTGCCGGAACCCTCCGGTACGCCGCCCAGTTCGAGCTGACCGCCGAGCTCCGACTCCACGAGCGTCCGCACGATCGAGAGCCCCAGGTTCGTCGACCCGTCCAGGTCGAACCCCTCTGGGAGCCCGCGCCCGTCGTCGTCGACCGTGAGGTGCAGTCGGCCGACCAGCTTCCGGGGCGCGACCACGATCGACCCGCCGTCGCCCTCCGCGGCGTACCCGTGCTCGACGGCGTTCTGCAGCACCTCGGTCAGCACCATCGCCAGCGCGGTCGCAGTCTCCGAGGTGAGCACCCCGAACGACCCCTCGCGGCGTACCCGCACCCGGTCGCCGACCGCGCTCACCTCGGTCACCATCGCACCCAGCCGGTCGGCGATCTCGTCGAACTCGACGTGCTCCTCGACGGCCTGGCTCAGGGTCTCGTGCACGATCGCGATCGACCCGACCCGACGTACCGCCTCCTCCAGCGCCGACTTTGCCGACGTCGAGTCGATCCGTCGTGCCTGCAGCCGCAGCAGCGCGGCGACGGTCTGCAGGTTGTTCTTCACCCGGTGGTGGATCTCGCGGATCGTCGCGTCCTTGGTCACCAGCTCCCGGTCGCGGCGGCGCAGGTCGGTGACGTCCCGGACCAGCACCAGCGCACCGAGGTGGTCGCCCTGCGGCCGCAGCGGGATCGAGCGGACGATCAGCGAGGCCTCGTCACCGCCCAGCTCGGTGTCCAGGTGCGCGCGCCCTCCCAGGACCGCACTCAGCGTCTCCTCGTCCGGCCGGCGGCGGGGTGGCACCAGCTGCCGGGTCACGTCGGCGAGGCCGAGCCCGGCCAGGTCGCCGTTGAGCCCGAGCCGCCGGTAGACCGACAGCGCGTTCGGGCTCGCGTAGACCACGCTCCCGGCGGCGTCGACCCGGACGAACCCGTCGCCGACGCGGGGCGAGTCGGCATGGTCACTGCGCTGCCCCGGCGCCGGGAAGTAGCCGCCGGCGATCATCTGGGTCAGGTCCGCGGCCGCCTGCAGGTAGGACAGCTCCAGCCGTGCTGGGAGTGCGCACGCCGAGCAGGTTGGTGTTGCGGGCGATCACCGCGATCACCCGGCCGGCGCGGCGGACCGGGATGGTCTCCACCCGGACCGGGACGTCGTCGCGCCACTCCGGGTCGCCCTCGCGCACCAGCCGGCCCTGGCTGTACGCCGCGTCCAGCAGCGGCCGGCGGCCGACCGGGACGAAGGTGCCGACGATGTCGTCGACGTACGCCGTCGGGCCGGTGGTCGGTCGCATCTGGGCGCCGGCCCAGAATCCCTGGCCGGCCCGGTCCGGGCAGCCAGAGCACGAGGTCCGCGAATGAAAGATCGGCGATGATCTGCCAGTCCGCCTGCAACAGCTGCAGCCAGGAGACGTCCTCGTCGTCAAGGTCGGTATGGCTGCGCACCAATTCGGTGAGGGACGGCACGTCCGTCAGGGTAGGGGGTAGGCGGTCGCCCCCCAGTGGGGTGGCTTGTGGTGCCCGTAGGGTGGTGAGACCGCCCTGCATGGGCGGAAGGGGGTTTGGCAGGATGGTCCTCATGTCGGGGTCGTACTGGAAGCAAGTGGTCGAGGACGATTTCGAGGTACCTTCCGATCGCCCGCTCGACGACCTGACCGCCGAGCTGACCCGCATGCTCGGCTCGACCGATCCCGCAGCTGCGTGACGGCACCGCCTACCCCGCGCTGGCCACCTGGACCGACCGCGGCGTCTACGACGACCTGCTCAACGGCCTCGGCGACGGGATGGCGGCGGGGCTCGCCGTCGGCCTGGGCGAGCAGGGCACGGACTCGGTGTTCCGCCGCAGCTTCTCGGTGCTCATCCTCGGCGAGTGCGTCGCCCGCGACAACAAGGCCGGCCTGCTGCCCGCCCTGAAGCTCCTCGAGTGGGGCGACCGGGTGGCGACGTGGTACCTCCGCGAGAAGGACCTGCGCGGCTTCGTCCCCGGCAAGGGCTGGGCGCACGCCGTCGCCCACGGCGCGGACGCGATCGCCGCGCTCGCGGAGTCGCCGCACCTGGGCACCAACGAGCTGACCGTGCTGCTGGACGTCCTCGGCGACCGGCTCACCCTCCCGGTCGACACGCTCCTCACCGCCGGCGAGCCGGACCGGATCGCGTTCGCCACGATGTCCATCCTGCGCCGCAACCTCGTGCCGCTGCGCGTCATCGAGCCCTGGGTCGCACGGATCGCGGCGGCGGCCCGGGCGAGGGCCGGCGGTCGCGACCCGTTCCTGGTGCGGGGCAACCCCGAGGCCTTCCTGAGGGCGCTCTACCTGCAGCTGGCCATCGCGCCGCGACCACCCGACGTACGCTCCGACCTGCTGCTCGGTCTGGTCGACGCGCTCAAGCGCACGAACCCGTACTACCTCACCGCACCCCGGTCCTGACCCCGGGTGCCCGGGTCCAGGGGACCCTGTCGGCGCGTAGATACCTGTGAGTAACCTTCCGTCCATGACCGAAGGAGCAGCCGTCCACGACAGCCCCGACGACGACGCCCCGGACGACTCCGCGGACCAGCTCAGCGGCCACGCCGGAGAGCTCGCGGTCGCGGTCGCCCGGGCGCACGGGGTCGACACGATGTTCACGCTGTCCGGGGCGCACGTGTTCCCGATGTACGACGGGGCGGTCAAGGCGGACCCGCCGATGCGGCTCCTCGACGTACGCCACGAGCAGACCGCGGCATTCGCCGCCGAGGCCACCGGCAAGCTGACCCGGGTGCCCGGTCTGGCCGTGCTCACCGCGGGCCCCGGCGTCACCAACGGCATCAGCGCGATCGCCCAGGCGCAGTTCGCCGGCTCCCCGATGGTGGTCGTCGGCGGTCGCGCACCGGCCAACCGCTGGGGCAGCGGCAGCCTCCAGGAGCTCGACCAGCCGCCGATCGTGGCGCCGATCGCCAAGTCGGCCCGCACCCTTCACACCGCCGGCGACGTGATCGAGGGCCTGCACGACGCCTTCACCGCAGCCGGGTCGTCGCACCGCGGCCCGGTGTTCGTGGACGTTCCGATGGACGAGTTCTTCAAGTCCGCATCCGGGGACGCGCCCACCGTTGCCCGGGTCCGCGGCGAGCGAGCCCGACGGCGACGCGGTCGCCGAGGTCGCAGAGCTGCTGGCGTCGGCCTCGCGTCCGGTGCTGATCCTCGGCACCGACGTCTGGGCGGACGGCGCGGAGGAGGCCGCGCTGCGCTTCGTCGAGTCCGCGCGCATTCCCACCATCACCAACGGCATGGGCCGCGGGGTCGTGCCCGGCGGGCACCCGCTGCTGGTGACCAAGGCACGCGGCCAGGCGCTCGGAGGCAGCGACCTCGTCGTCGTGGTCGGCACCCCGCTCGACTTCCGGCTGGGGTACGGCGTCTTCGGCGGCAAGGACGGCGCCACGCCGGCCCCGGTGGTGCACGTCGCGGACTCGCCCGGCCAGGTCTCCGGCCACACCGACCTCGCTGCGTCGGTCTCCGGCGATCTCACCTCGGTACTCGACGGCCTGCTGACCGCGCTCGAGCAGGTCGTCCGGCGCCCCGACTGGACTGCCTGGGTCGACGACCTGCAGGCCACGGTCAAGACCGCGACCGAGCGCGACGCGGCCCTGCTCGGCGCCGAGGCGGACCCGATCCACCCGGCCCGGGTCTACGGCGAGCTGGTACCGCGGCTCGCCGAGGACGCCGTCGTGATCGGCGACGGCGGCGACTTCGTCAGCTTCGCCGGCAAGTTCGTGGAGCCCAAGCGCCCGGGCGGCTGGCTCGACCCGGGCCCCTACGGCTGCCTCGGCGCCGGCCTCGGCTCGGCCATCGCCGCGCGGCTCGCCCGGCCGTCAGCGCAGGTGGTGCTTCTCCTCGGGGACGGCGCGGCCGGCTTCTCGCTGATGGACGTCGACACCCTGGTCCGGCACAACCTGCCCGTCGTGATGGTCATGGGCAACAACTCCGCCTGGGGCCTGGAGAAGGGCCCGATGCAGATGCTCTACGGCTACGACGTGGTGGCCGACCTGGCCCAGCAGACGCCGTACGACGACGTGGTCAAGGCGCTCGGCGGTGCCGGCGAGACGGTGACCGACCCACGCCAGATCGGTGCCGCGCTGGACCGGGCGTTCGCTGCCGACGTGCCGTACCTCGTCAACGTGATCACCGACGTCGAGGCGGCGTACCCGCGCAACACGTTCGGGATCTAGACGACCATGAAGCTGCGTCGCGCCACCTCGTGGGACTACGCGATCGCCGGTGAGCTCACCGTCGAGGCGTACGCCGAGTTCACGACCGGCCCCAAGGACCCCTACATCGCGCACCTGCGGGACGCCGCGACCCGAGACCTCGAGGCGGAGCTCTGGGTCGCCACCCCCGACGACCGCGACGACCTGGTCCTCGGCACGGTCACGATCTGCCCGCTCGGGTCGCCCTGGCGGGAGCTGGCGGGCGAGGGCGAGGGCGAGTTCCGGATGCTGGCCGTCGCCCCGTCCGCACGCGGGCGCGGGATCGGAGAGGCGCTGGTCAGGCTGTGCCTGGACCGCTTCCGAGCGGACGGCGCCCGCTCGGTCGTGATCTCGACGCTGGCGGAGATGACGGTGGCGCACCGGCTCTACGAGCGGCTCGGCTTCGAGCGCGCGCCCGAACTGGACTGGCAGCCCTATCAAGGCGTCGACCTGATCGCGTTCCGCGCGACCCTGGAGGACTGACATGGACGCCACCCTGCGGTTCACCGTCACCGACGACGACACCTCGCTGGCCGTGGGCTCCGGCTCGCTGCCGGTGCTCGGTACCCCGCGGCTGCTCGCCTGGTGCGAGGCCGCCACCTGCGCCGCCATCGAGCCCGCGCTCCCCGTGGGAGGGGCGAGCGTCGGCACCCGGGTCGCACTGGATCACCAGGTGGCCAGCCCGGTCGGCCAGGAGGTGGAGGTGACCGCGTCCTCGACGTACATCGACGGGCGCCTTCACCGGTTCACCGTCGCCGCCCGACATGTCGGGGGCAACGGAAGGGTCGTCGGCACCGGCGAGGTCACCCGCGTGGTGGTCGACGCCGAACGGTTCCTGTCGCGGCTGTAGTGGACGTCCGATTTCGCCGTTCTCGTCCGATTTGAGAGGATGGCCGCTGGCCCCGACGGGCCGAGGACGTTCGATCAGGAGGAAGACCATGGGCAAGACCGGCCGCAAGCGCCGCGCTCGCAAGAAGAAGGCAGCGAACCACGGCAAGCGCCCCAACGCCTGAGCGCACCAGAACGCAGTCGTGCCCCTGACCGTGCGCCAACGCGCACGCTCAGGGGCACGACTGCGTTTGGGTGACGCTCAGGACTCGGTGATCTGGACCTGGACCTCGCGGATCCGGAACAGCACCCGCTCGCGCAGGTCCTGTGGAGCCGACTCCGAGCAGGAACGGGCGACGATGGCCTTCACGGTGCGCTGGAGGTCGTACTTCTCCAGGCACGGGTTGCACGCCTCGAGGTGCACCTTCACGGCAGTGATGTCGGCCTCGTCGAGCTCGTTGTCGATGAGGTAGACGATCTGGTCCAGGAAGTCGGCGCAGTCGCCGGCGGACCCGTGCTCGTGGCTCACGATCCGCCTCCTTCGCGGCCGGCGGTGGTCAGGTCGTGGGTGCGGACGTAGTCCGAGAGCATGTCGCGCAGCTGGCGCCGCCCGCGGTGCAGGCGGGACATCACGGTTCCGATCGGCGTGTCCATGATCTCTGCGATCTCCTTGTAGGCGAACCCCTCGACATCGGCGAGGTACACCGCAAGCCGGAACTCCTCGGGCAAGCGCTGGAGGGCGTCCTTCACCTCCGAGTCGGGGAGGTGCTCGAGCGCCTCGGCCTCGGCGGACTTCAGGCCGCTGGACGTGTGTGACTCCGCCCGGGCGAGCTGCCAGTCCTCGACGTCCTCGGACATCGACTGCTGCGGCTGGCGCTGCTTCTTGCGGTAGGTATTGATGAAGGTGTTGGTGAGGATGCGGTACAGCCAGGCCTTCAGGTTGGTCCCGGGCCGGAACTGGTGGAACGAGGAGTACGCCTTGGCGAACGTCTCCTGCACCAGGTCCTCGGCGTCCGCGGGGTTGCGGGTCATCCGCATCGCGGCGGAGTAGAGCTGGTCGAGGAACGGCAGCGCATCACGTTCGAAGCGCGCGGACCGGGCTTCTTCGGTCTCGGTCGCGACGTCGATCTCCGTGGGGTCGACGTCAGGGGTCAAGGAGTCAGTCATCGTCTCCCAGAGTACGGGGTGGGACCTTTCCATCACTGCCAGCACGTTGTGTTGAACACCTCACGCAGGCTTCTGATTCCCCGTCACCTCGCGCACGATCCACTCGAGCGTGGACTCGACGATGATCTCCAGCGCGTCGCCCTGGCTGACCGGGCCACGGGCAGGCACCTTGAAACCGTGGTCGGCTCCGGGCACGACGCAGAGGTCGAGGTCGGCCGGGAACGCCTCGGGTCGGCCCATCGTGTCGCGCTCGCCCTGGATGACCAGGGTCGGCAGCCGGGCGCCGCGCAGCTCGTGGAGGCGAGTCTTCTCCGGGCGGCCGGGTGGGTGCAGCGGAAAGGCCAGCGCCAGGCAGCCGGCGGCGCCGAGGTCGCCGGCGCACCGGGCGGCGGAGCGGGCCCCCGCCGAGCGGCCGCCGACGACGAGCGGAGCCTTGCTGCGCAGCCGTCCGGCGGCGGCGGTCAGGCCGACGTCGAGGGTCGCGGGCGGCGTCGCGACCTTCCGGCCGGCGACCTTCCACGGTTGCTCGAACAGCACGACGGTGATCCCGTTGCGAGGCAGGTGGGCGGCGAGCGCATCGAGGTCGCGGGCGGCGATGCCGCCACCGGCTCCATGGCTCAGCAACAGCGTGGCCGACGGGTTCCGGGCGCGGTGCGTGACCAGCCGACCGTCGCCGTACGCCGTGGGGACGACCGACTCGCTCGTCATCGCGGGCTCACTCGATCGTCTCGGACAGCGGGATCGGCTCGACCAGCTCGGGGCCGTTGTTGCGGACGTTGCCGACCAGGGTCGCGACGGGGAACGCCTCGAGCCGCCCGGGAGCGGCCGGCTCCAGCAGGCGCCAGCAGGTCGTCCTTCGCCGAGACGGTGGGGTCGAGCCAGGCGTGCCAGCGGTCCTTCCCGACCATCAGCGGCATCCGGTCGTGGATGTGGCCGAGGGAGTCCTCGGCGTCGGTGGTGAGGACGGTGCACGTCCACCGGAATCGGTCCGGGTCGTCGTCGTCGCGGGTGGGGTCGCGCCAGATCTCGTAGAGCCCCGCCATCGCGAGGGTGCCGCCGTCCTTGGGCCGGATGAAGAACGGCTGCTTCAGCGGCTTGCCGGCCTTGGTCTTCTGGGAGGTGGGGTACCACTCGAAGTAGCCGTCAGCCGGCAGCAGGCAGCGGCGCACCGCGAACGCCTTCTTGTACGCCGGCTTCTCGGCGACGGTCTCCATCCGGGCGTTGATCATCCGGTTGCCGATCGACGGGTCCTTCGCCCAGGACGGGATCAGCCCCCACGTGAGCACGCGCAGCTGGCGCTGCGGAGGCTCCTCGCTCTCCTTCGAGGGGGGCCTCTCGACGACGGCGTACACCTCCTTGGTGGGCGCCACGTTGTAGTCGGCATCGAGGGGGCCGGGGATCCGGTTGTCGACGACCTCGAACTCCTCGACGAGGTCCTCGGGGCTTCGGCTCGAGGCGTAGCGACCGCACATGGGGTCAGGCTACGTGGCCGCGCCGACGGCCGACAGGACCAGCGGCACTAGGACGGGTGCGCAAGCTCGCCGAGCAGCGCGGCTGCTCCGGAGCTGGTCGGCGGGAGCCCCTCGATCCAGACCCTGGCACCGCCCTCGAGCCGGGCCAGCATCCGGCTGACCAGGTTCACCCGCTGGGCGAGCCGCTCGTCGCGATCGGTGACCACCACGATCCGGTGCGGGCCGAGCTGACCCAGCGTCTCCGGGCCGGCGAAGACCGTGCGTGCGGTCTCGGCGTAGCGGGCCGTGCGCAGGTCGGCCGTGAACGGCTCGCCCCTGGTCGACCGGAGCCGGTCCGGGCGGGTCACCTCGATCACGACGAGTGCGTGCGTGTGCTGGGGTGAGGGTCGCTCCCGGAGCTGACCCCGGTACAGCTCCGAGACCCGGCTCTGCAGGTGGGCCAGGCTGGAGAGCCCCGTGACCGGGTCCTCGCACGTCAGCCGGTGGACGTACTCGAGCGTCGCCTCGCTCCACGCCTCCGACAGCGCGCGCACGTCCCCGAAGCCGGGCTCGGTCCCACGGACCAGGCTGCTGGTGGCCAGCAGCCCGTCGAGGGCCTCGTCGAGCGGGACACCGTCGAGGGCGAGCTCCCGGCCCGCGACGGCGCACGCATCGACGGAACCCATCCCCGAGGCAAGGGCCTCCCCTACCGCCTCGAACCGCAGTGGCAGCCCCGCCACCAGGTCCTCGGACAGTTCCGCCCGTGCCTCGGGATGGGTGGGAGGAGCCGTTCTTGCGCGCAACGCGAAGATCCCCACGGCCGACTCCTCCCTGGTCCGTCGTACGCGGAGGAAACGGGGCTCCGAAAAGTCCATGACGCGGTTCGCGTGAT
The DNA here is from genome assembly GCA_963788445.1 of uncultured Actinomycetota bacterium. Lineage (GTDB taxonomy): Bacteria > Actinomycetota > Actinomycetes > Propionibacteriales > Nocardioidaceae > Nocardioides. The sequence continues at coordinate 439,055 of CAWBGN010000009.1, read as the reverse complement.
CTTTTTACTTCCGCGTCGTTGGACGGGTGTGAGCACCACCCTGCAACGGCTCGACGAGCCCGGGGACGCCGAGCTCATCTCGGCCGTCCGCGGCGGCGACGTCGACGCCTACGGGGAGCTGTTCAGCCGCCACGTCGACGCCGCCCGGCGGCTCGCGCGGCAGCTCGTCTCCGCCGGCGACGCCGACGACCTGGTGTCCGAGGCGTTCGCCAAGGTGCTGTCGGTCCTCCAGCGTGGAGGCGGTCCCGACCTGGCCTTCCGCGCGTACCTGCTCACCGCCGTACGCCGGCTGCACGTCGACCGGATCCGGGCCACGTCGCGCCTGCACACCACCGACGACCTCACCCCGTTCGACCCCGGCGTGCCCTTCCGCGACACCGCCGTCGAGGGGTTCGAGAGCGCCGCCGCCGCACGCGCGTTCGCCTCCCTGCCCGAACGCTGGCAGATGGTCCTCTGGCACACCGAGGTCGAGGGGCAGAAGCCGGCCGAGGTCGCGCTGCTGCTCGGCATGACCGCCAACTCCGTCGCGGCGCTGGCCTACCGGGCACGCGAGGGGCTGCGACAGGCGTTCCTCACCATGCACGTGCAAGAGCTCGACAACGACCTGTGCAGCTGGACCCACCGCAACCTGGGCGCGTACATCCGCAACGGCGTCTCGCGCCGCGACTCCGCCAAGATCGACGAGCACCTCCGCGACTGCCGCCGGTGCATGGCGATCTACCTCGAGCTCACCGAGGTGAACTCCAACCTGGCCGGCATCCTCGCGCCGGTCCTGCTCGGCGGTCTGGCGGCGGCGTACGTCGGCTCGGCGGCCGGCGGGGTGGCGGTCAAGGGCGGCGTCCTGTTCCTGCTGGACCGCGTGCGCGACGTGGTCGCTGCCCACGCACCTGCCAGCGCCGTGGCCGGAGTGGCGGCGACCGTGGTCGTCGGTGGTGCGGTGTTCATGACGATGGACGACCACGCGCCGTCCCGCCCGGCGACGGACGCAAACGCCGCCGTTGTCCCTGCCGACACCGTGGACGCGAAGCTGGCCGCGCCGCTGCGGGTGCGGGGCGGCGGCCACGACGCGGAGGGCCAGGAGGCCCAGGACGCCCTGCCTCCGGTACAGGAGGGTGACGTGGCGGCCCCCGTCGACACACCCACACCGTCCCCGACGCCGACGGTCGAGACTCCGGAGCCCGAGCCCACCGAGGATCCGACCTCGCCGACCGAGGAGCCTCCTTCCCCGGAGCCGAGCGAGCCCGCCGCGGACCTGAGCGTCACGGCGTTCGCGACCGCGCAGGCGCCGGGCGTGTTCAAGGTCGTCGTGGTCGTCTCCGGGGCGGCCTCCGAGGCCACGACCCTGACGGTCGAGGGCGAAGGTCCCTCGGCCGCGCTCACCGGCGACGGTCGCTGCGCGGCCCCAGCCGTGGGGTCGGGGTCCTGCCGGGTGACGGGGACCGCGACGACGTACGACTTCACCGCCATCGCCCCGCCGGACGGCGGCTCCGCCCTGGTGTTCACCGTCGCGGCACCGGACGCGACGGACGCCGACCCCGGCAACAACAGTGCTCGTGTGGTCCTCGGGTCCTGATCCGCCTCGGCATCGTGTAGGAAAGAGGCATGACCGTCACCAGACTGATCGCCCGGCCGATGATCGCCTCGATGTTCTTCGTCGGCAGCGTCTCCGCGCTCAAGAACGCCGACAAGCTCGCCGGCAAGGCGTCGGGAGTGACCGACGCAGTGATCCCGGCGGTCAAGCGCTTCGCGCCGTCGGCGCCGGTGCCCGAGGACCCGGTCACCCTGGTCCGGATCAACGCGGGCATCCAGCTCGCCGCAGCGGCCGCGCTCGCGACCGGCAAGGCGCCGCGGCTGGCCTCAGCCACGCTCGCCGTCTCGCTGGTGCCGACCACGTTCGCCGGCCACCGCTTCTGGGAGGAGAGCGATCCCGCCCAGCGGAAGAATCAGCTGCTGCACTTCTCCAAGAACCTCGGCGCGCTCGGCGGGCTGCTGCTCGCCGCGGTCGACACCGAGGGGAAGCCGGGCGTCGCCTGGCGCGCCCGCCGGGCCGCGAAGGACGTACGCCGCGAGGCCAAGCACCTCGGCCGTGCCGCGCGCCGTGAGGCGAAGCTGGCGGCCGCCCAGATCGGCTGAGCCCAGCCGATAGCCTTTCCCGGGTGACGACGACCCGGACCGCCGAGCCCTGGCCGGCGCCGCGCGCGCTCGCGCCGGTGCAGGCCGTGGTCACGCTGCCCGGCAGCAAGTCGCTCACCAACCGCGCGCTGATCCTGGCCGCGATCGCCGACGGCCCCTCGGTCGTGCGCCGCGCCCTCCGCTCGCGAGACAGCACGCTGATGGCGAACGCCCTGACGGCGCTCGGCGCGACCGTCGACACCAGCGGGGACGACTGGACGGTGACCCCGGCCGCGTTCGCCGGCGACGCCGACGTCGACTGCGGGCTGGCCGGGACAGTGATGCGGTTCGTGCCGCCGGTGGCGGGGCTGTCGAGCGGGACGATCACGTTCGACGGGGACCCGCACATGCGTACCCGACCGATCGGCGAGGTGCTCACCGCGCTGCGCTCCCTCGGGGTCGTCATCGACGACGACGGAAGGGGCGCCCTGCCTTTCGCGGTGCGGGGCTCGGGTTCGGTGCGCGGCGGCCAGGTCGTCATCGACGCGTCGGCGTCGTCGCAGTTCGTCTCCGCGCTGCTGCTGGCCGGGGCGCGCTACGAGCTGGGCGTCGACGTACGCCACGACGGCAAGCCGGTCCCCTCGCTCCCCCACATCGAGATGACCGTGTCGATGCTGCGCGAGCACGGTGTTGACGTCGACGACTCCGACGCGAACAGGTGGGCGGTCGCGCCCGGGCCGGTCCTGGCGCTCGACCGGGTGATCGAGCCGGACCTGTCGAACGCCGCGCCCTTCCTGGCGTTGGCGGCGGTGTCCGGCGGCACGGTGACCGTCCGTGGCTGGCCGGCGTCGACCACGCAGCCCGGAGACGCGCTGCGCGAGATCCTGGCGGCGATGGGATCTTCCGTTGACTTCGTGGCCGACGGACTTCAGGTACGCGGTGCAGACTCGATCCGCGGAGTGGATCTCGACCTGCACGCCGTGGGCGAGCTGGCGCCGGCCGTCGCCGCGCTGTGCGCCTTGGCCGACTCGCCCTCGCACCTGCGCGGGATCGCCCACATCCGCGGCCACGAGACCGACCGGCTGGCCGCGCTGGCCACCGAGCTCGGTGCTCTCGGGGCGGACGTGACCGAGCACGCCGACGGCCTGTCGATCCGGCCGGCCCGCCTGCACGGCGGCGTCTTCCACACCTACGCCGACCACCGGATGGCGCATGCCGGGGTCATCGTGGGCGCGGCGGTGGACGGCGTCGAGGTGGAGAACGTCGCCACGACGTCGAAGACGTTCCCGGACTTCGCGGACTTCTGGGCAGGCCTCCTGCGAGCGAACGGAAGCAATCCGTGAGCAAGCCAACGGGCCGCTACACCGACCAGGACCAGGAGCACTACGAGCGCCCCCGCCGCCACACACGTCCGCGCACCAAGGAGCGACCCACGTACGACGACGCGGTGGACGGTGTGGTCGTCACGGTGGACCGGGGCCGGTTCACGCTGCTCGTCGACGGCGTCACCGTGATGGCGATGAAGGCCCGGCCGCTGGGCCGCAAGGGCGTCGTGGTCGGCGACCGGGTCCGGGTCGTGGGTGACACGTCCGGTGCCGACGGCTCGCTGGCCCGGATCGTCGAGGTGTCCGAGCGGGTGACCACGTTGCGGCGTACGGCCGAGGACGACGACCCGGTCGAGCGGGTCATCGTCGCGAACGCGGAGCAGCTGGTGATCGTGACCGCGCTGGCCGACCCCGAACCGCAGCCGCGGCTGATCGACCGCGCACTGGTGGCGGCCTTCGTCGCCGGCATGAAGCCGCTTCTCTGCCTGACCAAGGCCGACCTCGCCGACCCGGAGACGCTGCTCTCGACGTACCGGTCGCTCGGGGTCCCGTGGGTGGTGACCCAGCGCGGTGGTGACCTGACCGAGCTTCGCGAGCGGCTCCGCGACAGGATCAGCGTGCTGATCGGCTCCAGCGGCGTCGGGAAGTCGACCCTCGTGAACGCGCTGGTCCCGACCGCGTTCCGGGACGTCGGGATCGTCAACGCCGTCACCGGCCGCGGCCGGCACACCTCCACCTCGGCGTACATGCTGGCGCTGCCGGACGGCGAGGGATGGATCGTCGACACGCCCGGCATCCGGTCGTTCGGGCTCGCGCACGTGCAGCCCGAGGACCTGATCGCGGCGTTCCCCGACCTCGACGAGATGACCGAGGACTGCCCGCGCGGCTGCACCCACGGCAGCGACGAGCCCGAGTGCGGCCTCGACGCGGCCATCGCCTCCGGCGACGCCGACCCGGAGCGGGTCGAGTCGTTCCGGCGCCTGCTCGCCGCACGCAGCGAACCGGCGTACTAGGGACCCGGTCTAGCCCCAGACCGCACGGGCGCCCGCGTCACCGGTGAGCACCACCATCACCAGCGTCGCCACCGCGGCGACGGCCAGCAGGGTGGAGACCCCGACGCGGACGGCACCCCGGCGCTCGTGGAAGTAGCCCGCGACCAGCGCGACGGCGACGAAGGCGAGGGTGACCCACAGCGTGATCCGGCCCCGGTCCGCGTGCGTCTGGACCGGGTCCAGCTGCTTGAGCTCCGGCTTGCTGTCCAGGAAGTTGTTCCCCGTGATGTACGCCGCGACGATCGCCCCGCCGGCGATCAGGGCCATCACGACCATGGGCAGCCGCATCCGGTCGCGCCACGACGGCACCACCACGTAGATGAGTGCCGCGACCGCGGCGAGTGGTCCGAAGATCACCGCGGCGTGGACGACGAGTGGGTGCAGGGGGAGTCCGTTGATCTCCATGCAGTAGTACACGGGTCAAGACGCCACAGCGTTCAAGTGAATAGGGTGGCGCCGTGCCGACCTCCAGGGACTACACCGACGACCTGCGCCTCGCGCACGTGCTCGCCGACGACGCCGACTCGCTCACGAGCGCGCGTTTCAAGGCGCTCGACCTGCACGTGATGAGCAAGCCGGACCTGACGCCGGTCACCGACGCCGACAAGGGGGTCGAGGAGAGCATCCGCCGGACGCTGTCGCGCGTGCGGTCGCGTGACGCGGTCACCGGCGAGGAGCAGGGTTCCACCGGCCACAGCCAGCGGCGGTGGGTGATCGACCCGATCGACGGCACCAAGAACTTCGTCCGCGGCGTCCCCGTCTGGGCCACGCTGATCGCGCTCGTCGTCGACGAGGAGGTGGTGCTGGGCGTCGTGTCGGCGCCGCAGCTCCAGCGCCGGTGGTGGGCCTCGAACGGGAACGGCGCCTGGACCGGCCGCTCGCTGCTCAAGGCGACCCGCTGCCAGGTGTCCGACGTACGCCGCCTGGAGGACGCGTCGTTCTCCTACTCCTCCCTGCACGGCTGGGAGGAGCGCGGCCGGCTCGAGGACTTCCTGTCGCTGGCGCGTCGCTGCTGGCGTACCCGCGCGTACGGCGACTTCTGGTCCCACATGCTGCTCGCCGAGGGGGCCGTGGACCTGGTCGCCGAGCCGGAGCTGTTCGTCTACGACATGGCCGCCCTCGACGTCATCGTCCGCGAGGCCGGGGGCAGGTTCAGCTCGCTGGACGGCACCGACGGCCCGTTCGGAGGCAACGCGTTGGCCTCCAACGGCCACCTGCACGAGGCCGGACTGTCGTTCCTCGGCTCCATCCCCGACGACGACACGGACCCCGACTGGCAGCGGTCCGGGCCGGGCTCGGTGCACGAGCTGCGGGCCCACCGCGCCGACTCGCCGGAGGAAGTGGAACCACCCCGCGACTGACACGTCTCATCGGGTGTGCGGCACCCTGTCCAACCGTCGTGAGCGCCGCTAGCGTGGGCGGAGGAGCAGACACACCCGGAGGTGGAGCGTGCGGATCGGCGACATTCTCAACGCGAAGGCGAGCTCGGTGGTCGTCACGATCAAGCCCGACGCCGGCGTGCGCGAGCTGATCGCGCAGCTGGCCGAGCACAACGTCGGCGCGCTGATCGTCAGCAGCGACGGCGAGGCCGTGGACGGCATCGTGAGCGAGCGCGACGTCGTACGCCATCTCCACCACGACGGGACAGTGGTCAACAACACGGTCGGCGCGATCATGACCGCCGTCGTGGAGACCTGCGACAAGGACACTCTGCTCGACGACCTGATGAAGGTGATGACGGAGCGGCGGATCCGGCACGTCCCGGTGGTCACCGACGGGAAGCTCTCGGGCATCATCAGCATCGGCGACGTGGTGAAGCACCGCATCGACCAGCTGGAGTTCGAGCGCGACCAGCTCGACAACTACCTTCACAAGACCTGACGGAGACCCGATGGACAAGCCCGAGATCGACTTCCCCGGCCCCGAGACCCCCGACGACCTGGTCATCACCGACGTCACCGAGGGCGACGGCCCCGAGGCCACCTCGGGCTCCACGGTCCAGGTGCACTACGTCGGGGTGGCCCACTCGACCGGCGAGGAGTTCGACGCGTCGTACAACCGAGGCGAGCCGCTGCAGTTCCGCCTCGGCATCGGCCAGGTCATCTCCGGCTGGGACCAGGGCGTCCAGGGGATGAAGGTCGGCGGCCGCCGTCAGCTCGTGATCCCGCCCCACCTGGGGTACGGCGACCGCGGCGCCGGCGGCGCGATCAAGCCCGGCGAGACCCTGATCTTCGTGGTGGACCTGCTCGCCGTCAGCTGACCCGCCCGAAACTGACCCAAAACAACGCTGACCCGCCCGAAGTTTCGGGCGGGTCAGCGTGATCTCGTCACCAGGGGAGGTTGTCGGGGGCGGACTCGTCGGAGACCCGGGCTGAGAGTCCGCCCAGGGTCACGACGTCGCCCTTGACCAGCTGGCGGCCGCGGCGGGTCTCGACCTCGCCGTTGACGAGTACGGCGCCGCCGGCGATGACCGGCTTGGCCTCCGAGCCGGTCTCCACCAGGTTGGCCAGCTTGAGGAACTGGCCGAGCCGGATCGACTCGTCGCGGATCGGGACGTTCATCGGCTCGCTCATCCGATCAGCACCGACACGGTGTGGATCAGCACGCCGACGAGTCCACCGACGATGGTGCCGTTGATCCGGATGAACTGCAGGTCGCGGCCGACGTGGAGCTCGATCCGGCGAGCGGCCTCCTTGCCGTCCCACCGCTCGATGGTGTGGGTGATGACCGCGGTGAGCTCGGTGCCGTACCTGTCGACGGCGAAGACCGCGGCGTCGGCGGCGAGCCCGTCCATCCTGGCCCGCATCACCTCGTCGGTGGTCAGTCGCTCCGCGAAGGCGACCAGCTCGGTCTGGAGCCGCTCCCGCAGCGGGCCGCTCGGGTCGCGGAGCGCCTGGAGCAGGGCCCGGCGCAGCGCGTTCCAGAGCGAGATGCCGGTCGTCGAGAACTGTGGGTGGTCGAGCAGCCGCATCTTGAGAGCCTCGGCCCGGGCCTGGGTCTCGGTGTCGAAGAGCAGGTCCTGGCCCAGCTGGGCGAGCATCGAGTCCAGCGCCTCACGGGCGTGGTGCCGCGGGTCGTTGCGGATGTCCTCGAGCCACTGCACGGCCTCGGTGTGGATCCGCCCGGTGACCGCGTCGTTCAGCCGCGTCGGCGCCCACCACGGGGCCCGTTCGCTGAGGACCTGAGCGAACGTCTCGGGGTTCTCCACCAGCCAGCGGTGCAGCTCCTCCAGTGCCAGGTCGACCACGCCGTGGTGCAGGTCGTCGCGGATCACCTCGACCACGAACGTGCCCAGCAGCGGGGCGATCGGCTCCTCCCGGAAGCGCGGCACCAGCACCGCCTCGACCAGCTCGGCGATGTGCTCGTCCTTGACCCGGCCCAGCCCGATCGACGCGACGTCGGCGATCTCGTCGACGACGCGGCGGGCGTTGTGCGGCTGGCTCAGCCACTCCCCCAGGCGCAGCGAGATCGTGGCCGCGCCGACCCGGTCGCGGATGATCTCCTCCTGCAGGAAGTTCTCCCCGAAGAACTCCTCGAGCCCCTTGCCCAGCTCGTCCTTGCGCTTCGGCACCAGCGCCGTGTGCGGGATCGGCAGCCCCAGCGGGTGCTTGAACAGCGCCGTCACCGCGAACCAGTCCGCGATCGCGCCGACCATCGACGCCTCCGCGCCGGCGTTCACGAACCCGAGAAAGCCGTCCTGGTCGAGCGTCGCGGCGTACACGACCGCCGCGAAACCGAGCAGGCCGACCGCGAGCGTGCGCATGCGCCGCAGACCCCGACGACGCTCCGCGTCGGCGGCCGGATTGCCGGTGATCATCGTGAGCGTGTCGGTCATTGCTTCGATTCTTCCCTACGCCCGGTGGGGTGTCAGAATCTCGGCCATGTCTCGCACGGTGATCACCTTCGGCACGTTCGACGTGTTCCACGTCGGTCACCTCCGAGTGATCGAGCGCGCCGCCTCCCTGGGCGACCGCCTGGTCGTCGGAGTGTCGGCCGACGAGCTCAACCTCCGGAAGAAGGGGCGGGAGCCCGTCTTCAGCCAGTCGGAGCGGCTGGAGATCGTGGCCGCCCTGCGGATGGTCGACGAGGTGTTCGTCGAGGAGAGCCTGGAGCTCAAGCGCGACTACATCGAGCAGTACGCCGCGGACGTACTGGTCATGGGGGACGACTGGAAGGGACGCTTCGACGAGTTCGAGGACGTCTGCGAGGTCGTCTACCTGTCCCGCACGCCCGCCATCTCCACCACCGCCCTGATCGAGAAGATCTCCAACACGGGGTGACACGCCGCTTCCACGTCCGCACCCACCGGCCCCTTACTCTGGCTGGGTAGGAGGCAGGCGAAACCTGTCCGGCGGCGCGCAAAAGACGCCCGCCTCCGTCTCGGATCGAACGAGGGAGAACCATGCGTCGCTCGTATGCCGCCGCGCTGGTGGCGCTGACGATGGCCGTGTCCGTCCTGACCGTCTCGGCCTCCTCGGCACAGAGCGATCTCCCGACGGACCCCGACTCCGACGCCGGACTGGTCGTCGAGCCGGCCGAGGCCGACGGGGCCGCCGAGGCCGTGGCGGACGCCGCGCTCGAACGCGCGACCGACGTGCTGTCCGGCGAGGCCACGACAGAGACGACTGCCGACGACGCAGCCGCCACCCTGGCCCTCCGCGACCTGTTCGTCTCGCTCCCGCGACTGGACCCGTCCGAGCGCAGGCAGGCGCAGGGTCTGCTGGCCCGGCCCACCGATGGCGCGGGCGACCCGAACAACGACGGCTACAGGGCCCCCGCGAAGCGCGCGTGCGCCCGCAAGATCTGCATCCACTGGGTCGACCGCACCAAGGACGCCCCGCCCAGCCGCCGGTGGGTCACCAGGAGCCTGAACGTCATGAAGGACGTCTGGGCGGGCGAGGTCGGACGGCTCGGCTACCGCGCGCCGGTCACCGACCGTCGTCGCGGCGGGAACGGCAAGTTCGACGTGTACCTCAAGGACGTCGGCGACGAGGGCTTCTACGGCTACTGCGTGCCGGAGCGGCGCCAGCCGGGCCACACGTGGGTGGCGTCGGGCTACTGCGTGCTGGACGACGACTTCGCGCGGTCGCAGTTCGGCGCCCGGCCGGGCAAGAGCCTGCGGGTCACCGCGGCCCACGAGTTCTTCCACGCCGTCCAGTTCGCGTACGACTACGCCGAGGACGGCTGGATGATGGAGGCCACGGCCACCTGGGCCGAGGAGCGGATCGCCGACGACGTCAACGACAACCGCCAGTACCTCCCCTACGGCCAGGTCATGCAGGCCCGGCAAGGCGCTCGACCTCTACGACCGGCAGGGCTTCAGCCAGTACGGCAACTGGGTGTTCTTCGAGTTCCTCTCGCAGCGCTACGGCGCCGGCATCGTCCGCCGCATCTGGGAGAACGCCGCCGGCAGGCCGCGCAACTACTCCACGCGCGCCGTGAAGCGCTCGCTACCCGACGGTGCCGCCTTCGGCGACGTCTTCGGCGCGTACGCCGCCGCGAACACCGTGCCCGCCAACAGCTACTCCGAGGGCAGCGCCTGGCGACGGGCGAAGGCGGCACGGCGGCACGCGCTGCGCGCCGGCGCCCCCGCAGCGACCGGCTCGTTCCGGATCGACCACATGTCCTCGCGGACCGTGCTGGTCACGCACGACCGGACCGTTCGCGGGCGGCCGTGGCAGCTTCGCCTCCGGATCGACGGGCCGTCGAGCACCAGCGCCGCGGCGTACGTGCTGGTGCACAAGGCCTCGGGGAAGGTGAAGCGGAAGGCGGTCTCCCTCGACAGGGACGGCGACGGCGCGATCCTGGTCCCGTTCGGCTCTCCGTCGGTCAAGCGAGTGACCCTCACCCTGGCGAACGCCTCCACCAACTTCTCGTGCTGGCAGCAGCAGCTCACCTACTCGTGCCAGGGCCGTCCGCGGGACGACAACCGCACGTTCGCATACCGGGCACGCGCGTTCCGCAACTGACCGGTCGGGGCGACCCGGCCGCACGCTAGCGTGGACGCGTGCCCGACCGGTCCCTCCGCCCGCTCGCAGTCACGTCGGCGGTCGCGGTCGGCTCGGTCGCCCTCCTGGCGCTCGCGCTCGGCCAGGGGTGGCTGGGCGAGGACGTGGGGCGCGGCGACGGTTTCTGCGAAGCCGCCCGAAACGGGCACCTCGTGCAGCCGGCCAACTCCCTGTCCAACCTCGGGTTCGTGGTGGCCGGCCTCGTCATCGCGTTCCGCGCGGGGCGGCGGTCGGCCCTCGGCGACGTGCTTCCCCGCTACCCGGGGCTGCCGACGGCGTACGCGTGCGTCGTGGTGCTGCTCGGCCCCGGAAGTGCGGCGATGCACGCCACCCAGGCCGAGCTCGGCGGCGACCTCGACCAGCTCAGCATGTATCTCATCGCAGGGTTCTTCGCCGCCTACGCCATCGTCCGGTGGATGCACCAGGGCGTGGCCTCCTTCGCCCAGCTCTTCCTGCTGCTGGTGGCGGCCTGCCAGCTGGTGGGGCTGTACGACCGAGAGCTTCCTGTCGTGCTGTTCGCCGGCAACGTCGCGTTCGGCGTCCTGCTGGTGGCGGCGGTGGTGGTCGAGGTGCTGCTCTGGCGGCGCGGCCCGACCCGCACCGACATGCGGTACGGCGTCGCCGCCCTGGCCGTCATGGTGGTCGCGTTCGCTATCTGGAACGCCGGCCAGCACGGGCTGTGCGACCCCGCGTCCCTGCTGCAGGCGCACGCCGCGTGGCACCTGCTGTGCGCGGTCGCGGCCTACCTGCTGTTCCGGCTCTGGGCCAGCGAGCGCGAGCCAGCCTGACGGCCGACTACTCCTCGAAGGTGTGCATCGCGGCCTCTTCGGCGCTCGCGCCCGCCCCGTCGATGCCTTCGTCCTCGGCGTACGAGTCGGTGGTGTCGTCGGACGCCATCAGGCGTCCGGTGCGTTCGTCACCCACCTCGGCGCCGACCGAATCGTCGAGGATCTGGGCCTCGGACTCCGCTTCGGCCTCCTCCCAGACCTCCGGCTCCTCCTGGCGGAGCCGCTCGTCGATGGTCTCGCCCTCCAGCTCCTCCCGCGCGGTGACGCCCTTCGCGTTGGAGCCACGGAGGTGCTCGGGCGCCGAGATGCCTTCGTCGAGAATGTCGTCCACGCCGCGGTCGTCGAGCGTGTCCTGTGGTTGCAACTGGTCTTCGCTCATGTCTTCGACGGTACTCGCGGTCCGAGACGGCACGCACCGGACACCACTGGATCGGTGACGACCGCCCGGGTGGCCGTCACCGATCCAGTGGTGGCGTCAGGGGACGATGACCTCGATCAGCGCGAACAGGTCGAACCCCGGGCCGCCGTTCCCGAAGTCGAACCCGGCACCTCCGTTGAGGTCGTCGTTGCCCGCATTGCCCGCGAGACGGTCGCGACCGCTCGCACCCTCGAGGCGGTCTCGCCCGTCGTTGCCGCTGACCCGGTCGTTGCCGTCGCCGGCCAGGACGTGGTCGTTGCAGTCTCCGCCGAAGACCAGGTCGTTCCCGTCACCGGCCACGATCCGGTCGTTCCCGCCTCGACCGTTGATGACGTCGTTGCCGCCGCGCCCGAGGATCACGTCGGCGCGCGGGGTGCCGTTGAGCACGTTGGGCCCGTTCGTGCCGACGATCAGGTTGCCGAGCGCGTCACACGGCGGCGGCGGTCCTGCCGCGGCCGAGGCCGAGGCCGGTGCCCCGGTCAGGGCCAGGCAACTGACTGCCGCGCCCGATCCGACGAGGACGGCGAGTGTGATCGGAATCTTCATGACTCCTCCTTCTGATCCGCGAGATCCGCGATCTCGCTGCCACCGATCTGGTGACCCTCGAAGGGCACCACGGAGGAATCAGCGTGCGATCACAACGAGCGCATGGAGTCAGAGCAGGTCGGCCAGCATCCGGGCGGCCCTGGCGGCGCCGTCGGACTCGACCGCCTTGTAGGCGACCTTCCGGCCGACCTCGCGCACGATCGCGTCCGCGAGGGCGTCCGGGTCGACGGCCTCCTCGTAGTCGAGGCAGTGCCCGGCGCCGTACCGCTCGAGGCGGTGCCGGACGTGGAAGTTCTGCTCGAAGTGGTGCCGCAGCGGCACGTACACGAACGGCCGCTGCGTGGCCGTCAGCTCCATGGTCGTGGTGAGACCGCCCTGCACGACGGCGAGGTCGGACGCGGCGAGGTGCTGGTAGAGGTCCGGCACGTGCCCGCGGACCGAGGCGCCGCGCCTGCGGGGCAGCGACTTCGGGTCGATCCGCGGCCCGGCCACGACCAGGAACCGCAGGTCCGGACGCTGCCGGCGGGCGAGCGGCACGGCGTCCAGGACCCGGTTCAGCATCGGCGCCCCGACCCCGGAGCCACCCACGGTGACCACGCAGCGCTGCTCGTCCTCGCGGATCCCGAGGCGGGACCGGAGGCCCTCACGGTCGGCGACGTCCGCCGGGTCGAAGCCGGTGACGTAACCGGCGAAGTCGAACTCGTCGCGCACCCAGTCGCGGATCATCGGCAGGCCGGGCCCGAAGCTCTCGGGCACGACGTCCTCGAGGTTGCCGACGAACACCGAGCGGTCGCGGACCCGGGCGAAGCGGGCCCGCTGCTCGATCATCTCCGCGTTGTAGTCGGCGGTCAGCCTGGCCTCGCGGTCCCCGCCGTCCGGCATCGGGATCCAGCCCACGAAGTCGGTCATCCACGCGAACGCGAACCGCTTGAGCTCGGGGTTCTCGTGCAGGAAGTAGTCGACGTCCCAGGCCTCGTCGCCGATGACCAGGTCGTAGTGCTCCTGCTCGACGACCTCCTGGAACACCATGAAGTTGTTGACCAGGATCTCGTCCATCCGCCGGATCGCCTGGAAGGCATGCAGGTCGTGCTCGCCGGCCTCGTGCTCGATGTGCGCCGACTCGTTGGCCAGCCAGGCGGACGCCGGGTGGACCCGCTCGCCGGCGTCCTCGAGGACCCGGGTGACGGGGTGCTGGGCGAGCCAGTCGACCTCGAGGTCGGGCTCGAGCTTCCGCAGCTCCTCGACGATCGCGACGTCGCGCCGGGCGTGGCCGAGCCCGATCGGCGAGGACAGGTAGAGCGCACGGCGGGGGCGACGGGGAGCCGCGACCCAGGTACGTCGCTCGACCTGCGGGCGCAGCCGGTCGACGAAGTCGCGGATCATCAGGTTGATCAGCACCGGCTGCCGGGCCAACGGACCGTGGCCGACCCCCTCGAGAAGGACCAGCGACCCACCGGTGAGCTCGGCCAGCCGCTCGGCGATGTCGTGCGGGCGGATCTCGTCATTCGTCCCGTGGACGACCAGGACCGGACACCGCACCCGCGAGCACACCGGCTCCAGCGGCAGGCAGACGGCGCCGTTGCAGCCGATCCGTCCGGCGGTGGTGTCGACCAGGGTCTGGGGGCTGATCTCGTGACCCCAGCCGACGCAGTCCTCGATCTGCTTGGTCGAGTGCGGCTCGTTGAACATCTTCGCGAAGAAGAAGTCGACGAAGTCGTCGTAGTCGCCGTTGAGCCAGTAGTCCTCGTTGTACTTCCGCCACCCCGGATGGGTGTCGTAGACGGCGTCCCACAGCGCCTCGTCCCGATCCGAGTGCGCGCCCGTGAACCCGCAGGAGGGCCCGATCGCGAAGATCCCGGTCACCCGGTCGGGGTGCTCGGCCGCGACATGCACCGAGTACGCCGCCCCGCACGACAGCGCGACCAGCACCGCTTCGTCGGTCCCGGTGGCGTCCATGACCGCGATCGTGTCTGCGGCGTACTGCTCGTTCGTGTACGCCGCCGCCCCGACGGGACGGCCGGACTTGCCGCACCCCCGCCCGTCGAAGGTCACCACGCGGTAGTGCCGGGCCAGGTAACCCACCTGTGCCTTCCAGACCCGCGAGTGGACGATGCTCCAGGTCGGCATCAGCAGCACGGTCGTGTCGCCCTCGCCGTAGACCTCGTAGGCGAGGGCCACGCCGTCGCGCTCGGCGACACCCGTGACGTCGGGCTCCCTCGCCCTGGTCTGCTCGCGCTGCATCTGATCGCGTTGGGTCATCGCGCCCTCCTCGCGTGCTCCTCCGACGGTAGGCCCGGCCGGCGGGTACCGCATCAGGTGCCCCACCTAGCCCGACCCAGCCGTCTAGTCATTTCGGTCCTGTTGCGCGGGAGAGCCATCCCCCTAGAGTCCCAAGGGTGCTGGTCGGACGCGACTCTGAGCGGCGGACCATCGCCACGCTCCTCGCGGGAGCGCGCGTGGGCGACAGCCGCGTACTGGTGCTGAGCGGCGAGCCCGGCATCGGCAAGACGTCACTCCTCACCGAGGCCGCGGGCCTGGTCGAGGAGATGCAGGTGCTGCGCTCGCAGGGGGTGGAGTCGGAGCAGTTCGTCCCCTTCGCTGGGCTCCTGCAGCTGCTCCGGCCGGTGCTGCCGCTGCTCGACCAGATCCCCGCGCCGCAGGCCATCGCGCTGTCGTCGGCGCTGCTGCTCGACTCCGGCGCCGAGGCCGAGCCCAGCCGGTTCGCGGTGGGCGCGGCGACCCTGAGCCTCCTGAGCCGGGCCGCGGAGGACCGGCCCCTCGCCGTACTCGTCGACGACGGGCACCTGATCGACGGCCCCTCGGCGGAGGCGCTCGTGTTCGCCGCCCGTCGGCTGCTGTCGGACGCGGTCGCGCTCCTGGTCACCGTGCGCGCCGGCGAGCCCGGGGCGGCCGTCTGGGCCACCCTGCCGACCATCGAGGTGTCCGGCCTGGACGTCGAGGCGGCCCGGGAGCTCGTGACCAGTGCGAACGGCCCGGTACGCCGCGCCCAGCTGCTCCGGCTGCACCGCGCGACCGGGGGGAACCCGCTGGCCATGTTGGAGCTCGGTGACCGGCTGGAACGGATCGAGGCGGTCCCGGCCGAGTCGCCGGTGACCGTCTCCGAGGAGGTCAGCCGCGCCTTCAGCGGCCGGGTCCAGGACCTCGGAGACGATGCCCGGACCTCGCTCCTCGTGGCCGCGACGGACAGCGCCAGCGCGGCCACCGTCTACGAGGCCTGCGCCGCGCTCGGGCTCAGCAACCCCGGGCTGGCCGAGGCCGAGGACGCCGGGCTGGTGGCCGTCCTCGGCGACCGGATCGAGTTCCGGCACCCGCTCGTCCGCTCCGCCGTGTACGGCGCCGCCGACCCCGAGACCCGTCGCGCGGTGCACCGGGCGCTGGCCGGCGTGGTGCCCGAGGGCGAGACCGACCGGCTCGCGTGGCACCTCTCGGAGGGGGCGATCGCGCCCGACGAGGTGACCGCCGGCACCCTCGCGGAGGTGGCCGGGCAGGCGACCGCACGCGGGGCGCACGCCATCGCCGCCAACGCGCTCGAGCGCGCCGCCGACCTCACCGGCATCCCGACCCTGCGGACCCAGCGACTCGCCGCCGCCGGCAGCGCCGCGTGGCTGGCCGGCCAGGCCGAACGCGCCCTCGACCTGCTCCGCCGGGCGCTGGCCCGGACCCCCGACCCGCGGCTCCGGGCACACATCCAGGAGGTCCGCGGGGCCGTCGAGACCCGGTGCGGCTCGCTGGACGACGCCCTGGCCACCCTCATGGGCGCGGCGCTGGCGGTCGAGGAGTCCGACCCCGACACGGCGATCCGGCTCTACTCGGACGCCATCCACGTCTGCTTCTACCTCGGCGCGCCGGCGCCCGCCATGCGGGCGTGCGCCGCCATCGAGCGGCTGGAGGAGTCCTCGGTCGACCCCTACGCGCGCCTCCTCGGCGTCATGGCCTCCGGCATGGCCCTGGTGCTCGCCGGCTCGGGTGCGAGCGGGATCGAGCGAATGCGAGCCTCCGTGTCCTCACTGGTGGGCCCTGACGACGGCGACCGGTTCCGGCACCCGGTGCGCCTCCAGGGCGCGCTCTGGCTCCGCGAGACCGGGCAGGTGCGCGACGAGTTCAACCAGGCGATCGTCCGGATGCGGGAGCGCGCCGCGCTCGGCTCCCTGCCCTATGTGCTGATGTACATCGCGCGCGACAGCGCGACCGCGGACCGGTGGGAGGACGCCGAGGCGGCGTACCTCGAGGCGATCCGGCTGGCAGGCGAGACCGGCCAGAGCACCGACTTCGCGGTCTGCCTGTCCGGTCTCGCCGTGCTCAACGCGAGGCGGGGTCGCGGCCGGGAGTGCCGCGAGAACGTCGCAGCGGCCGCGGACATCGCGAGACGCAACAACATCCGGCTGGCGACCTTCTGGCTGGAGTTCGCGCAGGGCGACCTCGCCGCCGGGGCCGGCGACACGGCGACCGCCGTACGCCACTACGAGGCGCTCGAGGCCGCGCTCGCCTCGACGGGCCTGGCGGACCCGGACCAGTCCTGCGCGCCGGAGCTGGTCGAGGCCTACGTCCACCTCGGACGGACCGACGAGGCGGCCCGGCTGGCCACGGAGTTCGCGGACATGGCGGCGGCCAAGGGGCAGCCCTGGTCCCTCGCCCGCTCCGCGCGCGCCCTCGGCATCTGCGCGCCGGACGACGCTGCCGAGGACCACTTCCGGCGGGCCCTCGACCTGCACGCGCGAACCCCCGACGTCTTCGAGACGGCCCGCACCGAGCTCGCGTTCGGCTCCCGGCTGCGCCGGGACCGCAAGCGGGTCGAGGCGCGTCCCCTGCTCCGGTCCGCGCTCGAGACGTTCGAGCGCCTCGGCGCGGCCCCGTGGGCCGACAAGGCGGCGGCCGAGCTCGAGGCGACCGGCGAGACCGTACGCCGGCGCGAGGCCAACGCGATGGACGACCTGACACCGCAGGAGCGCCAGATCGCGCAGATGCTGGCGTCCGGACGGACCACCCGGGAGGCCGCGGCAGCGTTGTTCATCAGCCCGAAGACCGTGGAGTACCACCTGCGCCACGTCTACCTGAAGCTCGACATCCGCTCCCGCGACGCCCTCGCCGAGCTGTTCGGCGGCTGACCCACACGAGGAGAACCATGTCCGACCGGCCCCAGCCCGCCCGTGTCCTGCAGATGCGCCTGGTCGTGGAGGCGGCCGACTACGACGAGGCGGTCCGGTTCTACCGCGACGTCCTCGGCGCGACCGAGGAGCTCCAGATCCACGGCGACGAGGGCGAGAAGGTCACGATCCTCGATGTCGGCCGGGCGACCCTCGAGCTCTCGAACCCCGCCCAGGTGGCCATGATCGACCGGGTGGAGGTCGGTCGCCCGGTCAGTCCGCCGATGCGGATCGCCTTCGAGGTGGCGGATGCCGAGGCGGTCACGGCGGAGCTCGTCGACGGCGGGGCAGAGCTGGTGGCGCCGCCCACCCGGACCCCGTGGGACTCGCTGAACGCCCGACTCCAGGGCCCGGCCGGGCTGCAGCTCACCGTGTTCGAGGAGCGAGCAGACTGAAGGCTGCGTCGCCGATGAGATGGGAGACCTCTGTGGAGCTGTACGACGTCATGCGAACCACGTCGGCGGTGCGCCGGTTCACCGACGACCCGCTGCCGGACGAGGTGCTGCGCACGATCCTGGACAACGCCCGGTTCGCCCCGAGCGGAGGCAACCGGCAGGGCGGCCAGGTCGTGGTCGTCCGGGCCGACAGCACCCGCCGCGCCCTCGTCGAGCTGACCGAGCCGGCGGTCCGCCGCTACATGGCGCAGCGGATCGCGGGCGAGAACCCCTGGAATCCGGTGGATCCCAGCCGCGTGACCGACGACGAGGTCGCGGCGACGAGGGTCCCCGACGACTTCACGCGGCCGCTCCTGGAGGCGGCGGTGGTCCTCGTCGTCTGCGTCGACCTGCGGGTCGTGGCCGCGCTCGACAAGGACCTCGACCGGATCGGGATCGTCGGCGGTGGCTCGGTCTACCCGCTCGCGTGGAACATCCTGCTCGCGGCACGGAACGAGGGCTTCGGCGGCACCATCACGACGATGGCGGTCGCCGAGGAGCCGCGGCTCAAGGAGCTGCTCGGCATCCCGGAGTCGTACGCCGTGGCCTGCGTCGTACCCCTCGGCAAGCCGGTGCACCAGCCGACCAGGCTGTCCCGCGTGGACGTCTCGGAGTTGGCCCGTCGCGAGACCTGGGACGGCGGAGCGTTCTGACGCGGGCCCGGCGACAACCACCCGTTCGGTCCATCCCCATCGGCGTCCGAGCAGTGCTAATTTAGCCGTCAACCAAGACTCGCCGTTGCCTTCGGTGTGCCCGGAGGTCGGCGCAGCCCACGGTCGGCTGACGCCGGCTCACCCGATTCGCCTCTCACCAGACGGGAGGTCGGACATGAGCGACTGGAATGCCATGTCCCCCGACGGCAAGGACACGATCCTGCGGGTCGTGCGCAACGAAGCCGAGCAGTTCTTCTCCATGGTCGACAGCGACGACGCCTGGGAGTCCCCCACCGGCGCCGGCCACTGGCAGGTCCGCGACATCGTCGGCCACATCGTCGACACCACCGAGGCCTACTTCACGTCGTTCGACGCAGCCCGGAGCCACAGCGACGTCGACCCGGCGTACGGCCTCCCCGGGATGGCAGCGCGCGTCGACGCGCAGGCTCAGGCGCTCCGGAGCGTCCCGCGCGAGGAGCTCGTCGAGCGCCTCCGCGGCGACTTCGACAAGATGATGGAGACCTTCGAGGCGCTGAACGCGGACGACTGGACCGACCTGCTGGTGCCTCACTTCTACATGGGGCCGCTGCCCGCGTTCTTCTACCCCGCGTTCCAGCTCATGGACTACGGCGTGCACTCGTGGGACGTCCGGCAGGGCACCGGCCGGGCGCACGGCCTGTCCGGCGACGCGGCCGACCTGCTGACGCCCTTCATGTTCGTGCTCTGGCAGGCGACGACCTCGGCCGATGCCGACGACGAGTGCGAGGTCGGCATCCGGATCACGTCCGGTCCGAACGCCGGCGACACCCGGGTGACGATCGGCAAGGACGGCCTGCAGTACGCCGCCGGGGTGGTCGACGACATCACGACGCTCGAGTTCGACCCCGGTAGCTTCGTGCTGACGGCGTTCGGGCGGAGCAACGCTGGCACGATCCGCGGTGAGCGGGCGGTCGCGGACCGCTACCTCAACCACTTCTTCCGGATCTGAGGACCACGGAGGACGCATGGCCGAGCTGGACCTGACCGCGATCGAAGCAGAACGGGACCGCATCCGCACGACGTACCTGAAGCCGGAGGAGCGACGACCGGCCTCGACCGCCCGGGGGCTGCACCACTTCGCGCTGGTCTGCTCGGACGTCGAGGAGACGGTCCGCTTCTACCAGGAGGTGCTGGAGTTCCCGTTGACGGAGATCTTCGAGAACCGTGACTACCCGGGCTCCAACCACTTCTTCTTCGACATCGGCAACGACAACCTGATCGCGTTCTTCGACTTCCCGGGGCTGGATGTCGGGCCGTACGCCGAGGTTCTCGGCGGGCTGCACCACATCGCCATCTCGGTCGAGCCCGACCAGTGGCAGCGGCTCAGGGGCAACCTCGAGCGGGCCGGGGTCGAGTACCAGAGCGGAGAGCGGCACCTCGATCTACTTCCGCGATCCCGACGGCGCCCGGCTGGAGCTGATCGCGGACCCGCTCGGAGAGATGTACGGCACCAAGGTGCTGTGACCAAGACGTGGGGGCGCAAGGGAGGGAGCAATTCCATGGCACACGTTCAGCGACTCGGACTCGTCGCCGTGCTCGCCGCGGCCGGACTGGCCGTGACGGGCGTCCAGCCCGCTACGGCAGGCGGAGGTGGTGGCCCCGGCGGGGGTCCCGAAGTGATCGCCTCCGGGCTGGACAACCCGCGCGGGCTCGCGTTCGACCGCAAGGGGAACCTGTTCGTCGCCGAGGCCGGGACCGGTGGCGCCGGGCCCTGCTTCCCGGGACCCGAGGGGCCGACCGTGTGCTTCGGCGACTCGGGCGGCGTCACCAAGGTCACGAAGCACGGCCAGCGGCGTGTGGTCACGGGACTCGGCTCGATCGCGAACGAGGGCACCGGCGAGTTCGGCATCGGGCCGTCCGACGTCTCGTTCGCCGGCAAGAAGATGTTCGTGACCGAGGGCCTCGGCCTCGACCTGGAGTTCAGCAACACCGTCCCCGAGCTCGCGGACATGGGCCAGCTCCTCGCGGTCAGCAAGAAGAAGCACGGACACGGCGCTGAAGATCGTGACGGTGGCCGACCTGGCTGAGTTCGAGGACGCCTTCAACCCCACCGGTGACGAGGAGAACGTCAACCCGAACTCCGTCATCCCGGGCAAGACAGGGATGATCGTCTCCGACGCCGGAGCCAACGACCTGCTCCTCGTCAAGCGGAGCGGGCGGATCAAGGTGCTCGCGACCTTCCCGAACCGGACGGTGGGCACGGACACGTTCGACGAGGTGCCGACGTCGGTCCAGCGCGGCCCCGACGGCGCGCTGTATGTCGGGCAGCTGACGGGCTTCCCGTTCCCGGTGGGTGCCGCCAACGTCTACCGCGTCGGCAAGCACGGCAACGTCTCGGTCTTCGCGACCGGGTTCACCAACATCATCGACATCGCGTTCGACAAGCGCGGCCGGCTCTACGTCCTGGAGATCTTCAAGAACGGCCTGCTCTCCGGCGACCCGACCGGTGCGTTGATCCGGGTGAAGCGCGACGGCAGCCAGACCGAGGTGATGTCCGACGGCCTGATCACACCGGGCGGCCTGACCATCCGCGGTCACAGCGCGTACGTCAGCAACTGCGGGACGTGCGCCGGTGGCGGTGAGGTGTTGCGCATCCCGCTCGGCTGACCGGCCTGCACGTGGGGCAGTTCGGGCGGTCCGTGCCCACCGGCACGGACCGCCACGAGCTGCGAGCTCACGCCGGGCTGGGCTTGAAGACCACCTTGATCGTCCCGTCCTGCTTCTTCTGGAAGTTCTCGTAGGCGGCCGGCGCGTCGTCGAGAGCCACCTGGTGCGTGGCGAACTCCTCGGTCCCGAGCGGATCGGCATCGTCGGTCAGGAGCGGCAGGATGTCGTCGACCCACCGCTTGATGTTTGCCTGCCCCATCCGGAACTGGAGCTGCTTGTCGAACATCGTGAGCATCGGCATCGGGTCGGACTGGCCTCCGTAGACCCCGATCAGGGAGACCGTGCCGCCGCGTCGCACGGCGTCGATCGCCGTGTAGATCGCCGACATCCGGTCGAGCCCGGCCTTGTTCATGATCGAGGCGGACAGCCGCTTCGGCAGCACGTTGAACAGTCGCTGACCCAGCTCTGCGACCGGCGAACCGTGCGCCTCCATGCCGACCGCGTCCATCACGGCGTCGGCGCCGCGGCCCTCGGTGCGCGATCGCACCTCCTCGCCGACGTCGTCGACCGCGGACAGGTCGATCACCTCGGCACCACGGGCACGGACGCGCGCCAGCCGCTCGGGCACCCGGTCGACGCCGATCACCCGGCGCCCCTGGTGCAGGGCGATCCTGCAGGCCATGTCGCCGATCGGGCCGAGACCGAGCACGAGCAGGGTGCCGCCGTCGGGCACGTCGGCGTAGGCAACCGACTGCCAGGCCGTGGGCAGGACGTCCGAGAGGAACAGGAAGCGCTCGTCCGGCGGGCCCTCCGGCACCTTGATCGGCATGAACTGGGCCTGCGGCACCCGCAGGAACTCCGCCTGGGCGCCCGGCACCTCGCCGTACAGCTTGCTGAACCCGAACAGCGCGGCTCCCATCCCCTGGTCGCGCACCTGGGTGGTCTCGCACTGCGTATGCAGTCCTTGAGTGCACATCCAGCAGTGCCCGCAACAGATCTGGAACGGCATCACGACCCGGTCGCCGACCTCGAGGTCGCCCGTCTCGGGGCCGACCTCCTCGACGATGCCCATCGGCTCGTGACCGAGGATGTCGCCCTCGCCCATGAACGGCCCCAGGGTCTCGTAGAGGTGCAGGTCCGAGCCACAGAGCCCGCTCGAGGTGATCCGGACGATCGCGTCGTTCGGCTCCTTGAGGATCGGATCGGGAACCTCCTCCACCCGTACGTCGCGTCGGCCGTGCCAGGTGACTGCCTTCATGACTCGCTCCCCTCGTCCGGAGTGATGGTGGTCGTCGGCGTCGTACCCCGACCGTGGCGCGCCATGCAGAACCGGGCCCTTGGTCCGAAGGCCCGGGCACAACGGCCCTGCCTTCCGCGGTCACCGCCGCGTGACGATGGGGGCATGGACCACGAGCTCGTGACACGCGCGGCCGATGTGCTGCTGGCAGACGGACGGATCGCCTCGATCAGGCCGGTGGTCGACCAGGATCGAGACGGGTTGCTGGCGCTCCACGACGAGGCCGGGGACGACAGCCTGCGGCTTCGATTCTTCTCCCTGAACCGGGAGGCAGCACACCGCTACGTTGACCGGCTGATCCAGGGAGCCGACAGCAGCGTGGCGACGCTGGTCGCCACGGCGTTCGGCAGGATCGTCGCTGTCGCCACCGCCGAGCGGACGGAGACCGACGCAGCCGAGGTGGCGTTCCTCGTCGCGGAGGGAGAGCACGGGCACGGCCTGGGCAGCCTGCTGCTGGAACACCTGGCCGCCGCCGGCCGTGACCACGGCGTACGCCGCTTCGTCGCCGAGGTGCTGCCCGAGAACGGCGCCATGATCGGGGTGTTCCGGGATGCCGGGTTCACAGTGTCCCGACGAAGTGCGTCCGGCGTGGTGTTCGTGGAGATGAGCACCGAGGCCTCGGCGGGCGCCATCGACGCAGCCGACGCGCGCGAGAGTGTTTCGGAGGCACGGTCCCTGGCGCCGCTGTTGTACCCGAGGAGTGTCGCCGTCGTCGGCGTCCGTCGTGACTCCGCCGGACTCGGACACGCGGTCCTGAAGTCGATCGTCGAGGGCAAGTTCGCAGGGGCCGTCTCCGTGGTCCACCCCGATGTCTCCTCGATAGACGGGGTCCGCGCGTTCCCCCGGCTCACCTTCGTGCCGGAGCACGTCGACCTCGCGATCGTCGCCGTCCCTGCTGCCCGCGTCCTCGCCACCGTGCAGGATGCCGCCGACGCCGGCGTCTCCGCGGTCGTGGTCATCTCGTCGGGGCTCGCGGAGCTCGGTCCCGAGGGGGCCGACATGCAACGCGAGATGGTCCGGGTCGCACGTGAGAACAACATCCGCCTCGTTGGCCCGAACTGCCTCGGCGTGATGACCAACGATCCCGCCATCCGCCTGAATGCCACCTTCTCGGACACCGTTCCGCCGCCGGGCGGCCTTGCCGTCGCCTCGCAGTCCGGAGGGGTCGGGATCGCGCTGCTCGACGTGGCCCGCGAGCTCGGACTGGGCGTCCACGCGTTCATCTCGCTGGGCAACAAGGCGGACGTCTCGGGCAACGACCTGCTGGACGCCTGGATCGACGACCCCCAGGTCACCGCCGCGGCCTTCTACCTGGAGTCGTTCGGCAACGCACCCAAGTTCGCCCGACTGGCCCGACGCTTTGCCGAGCGCAAGCCGCTCCTGGCCGTGGTCGGGGGCAGATCGACAGGTGGTCAGCGCGCGGGCGCCTCGCACACGGCGGCCGCGGCGTCATCGGCCGTGGGGATCGACGCGCTGTTCGCGCAGGCCGGGGTCATCCCGTGCCGCAGCGCGGAGTCGATGGGCCGCGCCGCCCTGCTGCTGGCCGAGCAACCCCTCCCCGCCGGCAGGCGGGTAGCCATCGTCAGCAACGCCGGCGGCCTGGGCGTCCTGGCGGCGGATGCAGCAGACACGGAAGGGCTTGTCGTCCCCGAGCTGTCAGCGGAGCTACGCTCCCAGCTCCACGGGCACGTCGCCGGGACCACCGGTACCAGCAATCCCATCGACCTCGGCGCGGGCGCATCCGCGACGAACCTTGCCGGCGTACTCGAACCGCTGCTGGCCTCGGATGAGACCGACGTCCTGCTCGTCGTCGTGGTGCCGTTGAGTGTCGCGCCAGCAGAACCGCTCCTCGAGGCCACGGCGCGGGTCCGTGCCCTGCACCCCGACAAGCCCGTCATCCTGGTCGGCCTCGGAGGACTGCGCGAGCAGGTCCCGGGTGTCACCGTCTTCCACGCCGTCGATGATGCGATCGAGGCCATCGGGCATGCGGTCCGCTACGCCGAGTGGCGGCGTACACCGCGCGCCGAGCAGGAGCCGCACGACCCGGACCGGGCTGAAGCCGCCCGGGCGGTCGCGAGGGAGTTCGTGACCCGGCACGACACCGGAACCGGCTGGGTGGGCGCCGACGAGGCGAAGCTGCTGCTGGAGCCCTACGGGCTGATGCCGGTCGGAACGCGTGCGGACAATCGGTTGGACGCAATTCAAGCCGCCGAGAAGCTGGGCTTCCCGGTCGCGCTGAAGGTCGCCGATCAGAACATCGTGCACAAGACCGACCGGGGCCTGGTGCGGGTGGGCCTTAGGTCGGAGGCGGAAGTCGCCGCTGCCCTGAACGCCTTCGGTGTCGAGCTCGGTCACGACGACGTGCCGGTCCTGGTCCAGCCCGTCGTCGACGGCGTCGAGATCGCGCTCGGTGTCGCTCGCGACCCCGGGTTCGGTCCGCTCGTCATGGTCGCGGCGGGCGGGATCGCCACCGGCATCCTCGAGGACCGGGCCTTCCTGCTCCCGCCCTTCAGTCGGAGGGACGCCGCTCGGGCGATCAGGTCGCTGCGCATCTGGCCGCTCCTGGACGGCTACCGGGGCGCCGACCCCGTCGACACCGACAGCCTCGAGCGGCTGCTGGTGGCGCTGGGCGAGCTCGCCGTCGACACCCCCGAGCTGGCCGAGCTCGACTTCAACCCCGTGATGTGCACGCCCGCAGGGACGGTGCTCGTCGACGTCAAGGTCCGACTCACGGCGGCCGCCCGGCTTGACGCAGGTGTTCCCCGCCAGCTCCGTCTCCAGGCGTGAACACCGGTCAGGCGGATGGAGAGGGTGACGCGATGCGAGTTGTTCTGGAGTTGCCGAGTCGGCGGGAAACCAGCCAATATATTGCATGCCCATCCCCCAGGATGTCCCAGCGCTGGATCGTCGCCTGCTGCGCGACGACGTCTACGGTCGCCTGCGCGACGGCATCGTCGACGGCACCTTCGCGCCCGGCGAACAGCTGCGCGACCTGGAGCTGGCCACGTGGCTGGGCGTCAGCCGGACCCCGGTCCGCGAGGCGCTGCTGCGGCTGGCCGAGGCCGGACTGGTCGTGGCCCAGCCCGGACGTTCCACGACGGTGAGCTCGGTGAACATGCGCGAGGTCCGTGACGCGCGAGACGTGGTCGCGGCGATGCACGAGGTGGCCGTACGAGAGGCCGTGGGCAGCCTGACTCAGGCCGATCTCGAGGCCATGCGGGAGGCCAACCAGAGGTTCCGCAGCGCCATCAAGGACGGTGATGTGGACGCGGCACTGCGCGCGGACGACGACCTGCACGGAGTGCCTGTCGCCGTGGCTGCGAACCGGGCGCTGACCGCGGTCCTCGGCCAGTTCACCCCGGTGTTGCGCCGGGCGGAGCGGCTGCGGTTCTCCTCCCAGGCCGCGCGCACCTCGATCGCCCTGCACGACGACCTGATCACGCTGTGCGCCGCCGGGGACGTCGCCGAGGCTGCCGAGGTCGCGTTCGACACGTGGCACTCGCTGCCCGCCGTCGAGGAATGACCCGAGCTGGGACCCGGACAACGTGCTCCGGCTGAACCAGAACATCCCGCCGCGCCGGCTCAGTGCCGGATGACCGAAGCCCGCAGCGCCGTGTACGAAGCCCTCGCGGACCATCCCGGCGGCGGCGACCAGGAACGGGCGCCACTCGTGCCGGTAGTACGCAGCCCAGGCGTCGGTCTCGCGGTTGCCCACGAGCACCGGGTCGAACGACCGCGGGCCGGACCGTCGCTCCATCACTCCTCCTGCCGTTGCCCCGTGCTCACTGGACTGATCCGCGGCGATACGCCCCGGGCGTCGTGCCGGAGTACCTGACGAACGCCGCCGACAGTGCTGATTCGGAGCCGTAGCCCACCTGGGTCGCTATCGCCGCGATCGTGAGCCGGTTTCCACGCAGCAGCGCCTCGGCACGGCGCATCCGGCACCCGAAGGCGTACTCCATCGGGCTCCGGCCGACCAGGTCGCTGAACCGTGCCGCGAACGCCGTCCGGGACAGGCCCGCCTCCCGGGCCAGGCCGGCGACGGTCCAGGGCCGGCCGAGGTCGTGGTGCAGCGACGTCAGTCGCCCGTGCGATCGCGGGGTCACGCAGGCCGTGCAGCCAGCCGGGGTCGTCGGCCGTCTCGAGGTGGTAGCGCAGCGCCCGGGTGACCAGTGCGTCCGAGAGCCGCGCCATCACCACGTCGCTGCCCGGTCCCCGCTCGACCGCCTCCGCGACCAGCGCCTCGGTCAGACCCCGGAGCCACGGCGCTCGCTGGGCGTCGGCAGGCACCCGGATGCACGACGGGAACCCGGCCACGGCGGGATGGCCGTCATCGGCGAAGAAGAACACGCCGCAGACGATCCGGGTCTCCTCACCGACCTCACCGAAGACCGCCTCGACCTCCGGCGACCGGTCCGCCAGCTCGCGCGAGGAGTACGGCGGCCGCCGTACGTCCGCGCCCGAGCTCATCGTGTGCGCGTCCGCCTGCGGCAGGACGACCAGGTCCCCCGGCCCGAGAGCCAGCGCCGTCCCGTCGTCCAGGGCCAGGTGCGGATGCCCCGAGACCACGACGTGCACGCCGCGCAGCGGCCCGTCGAAACGCAGTCGCCACTCCCCGCGCAGCAGCAGCGACCGGTACGTCGCGCTGTCCAGCCGGAGCTCGCGCAGCACCTGGCTGAGCAGGTCGTCAGGAGACCGAGCGGCATCCGGGACGGACGATGAAGAGGCGCGGACGCTCACACATGGAGGATGCCCCCGGGAGTTCGTAGCGTCCAACGGGTAACCACCACATCCGAGGAGCGCACCATGCGACCGACCAGTCAGACCTCCACCCGCACCGGCATCCGCGGCATCATCCAGGCCAACCTTCCGGTGTCCGACCTGGCCCGCAGCGCCGCGTTCTACCGCGACCTGCTCGACCTGGAGTACGTCCGGGAGTTCGGAGACGGCGAGACCGTCACGGGGTGCGCGCTCGCCGACTTCGACCTGCCGTACCTGATCGCGCTGCGGCGACGCGACACTCTGGCCGGTGGCGAGGCCGACCTGCGGGGCGAGCACCCGGTCGATCGTCGAGGCGGACAGCCCCGAGGCGGCCGAACGGATCCGCGATCGGGCGACCGAGCGCGGCATCCCCTCGACGTCGGGCACACACGCCGACGGCACCTGGATCGAGTTCCTGGACCCGGACGGGATCGCCATCCGCGTCGTGCACTCGCTGACGGCGACAGAGTCCTTCCTCGGCGTCGTCTTCGCGGCCGACGGCACCCCGACCTTCTACGACGCGCCCCGTCTCGACCTGGCGACACGGTGACCGCCACCCCGGCCAGGCGCGGGATGATGGCCGGGTGAGCGAACAGATCCCGGTCTACGAGCTGAACGACGGCACCACCCTGCCCGCGATCGGCTTCGGCACCTATCCGCTGAAGGGCAAGGAGTGTGTCGAGGCCGTGCTCGGGGCGCTGGAGGCCGGATACCGGCTTCTCGACACGGCCGTGAACTACGGCAACGAGAAGGAGGTCGGCGAGGCGGTCAGGACCTCGGGGGTTCCCCGGGACGAGATCATCGTGGCCACCAAGATCCCCGGCCGCCACCACGGCTACGACGACGCGGTGGCGAGCATCCAGCGGTCACTGGAGGTGATGGGACTCGACCGGATCGACCTGCACCTGATCCACTGGCCGAACCCAAGCGTGGGCAGGTACGCCGAGGCCTGGCGGGCACTGGTCGACCAGCGCGAGCAGGGGGCCGTCCGGTCGGTCGGGGTCTCCAACTTCACCGGCGAGCACCTGGAGCGGATCATCGACGAGACCGGCGTGACCCCGGTCGTCAACCAGATCGAGCTGCACCCGTACTTCCCCCAGGTCGAGATGCGCGCCGTCAACGAGGGCCTGGGCATCCGCACCGAGTCGTGGAGCCCGCTGGGCAAGCGGCAGGCCCCGTTCACCGAACCGCCGGTGGCGACCGCCGCCGAGAAGTACGCCGTGTCCCCGGGGCAGGTGATCCTGCGCTGGCAGGTCCAGCTCGGCTCGGTCCCGATCCCGAAGTCGGCGAACCCGCAGCGCCAGCGCGAGAACCTGGATGTGTTCGGCTTCGAGCTCACGGAGGGCGAGATGGCGGCGATCACCGCACTGGGCCGGACGGGCGGCCGGCTCTTCGGCGGCGATCCGGACGTCCACGAGGAGATGTAGGACCCGGGATCTCCGCTACTGAAGGTACTTCTCGACGTTCTCCGTCGACCGCGCCTGCGCGCCCTCCGGGTCCTCGCCGAACTCCCGCTTGGCCTGTCGCTGCCGGAGCAGGTCCCAGCACTGGTCGAGCTGCGCCTCGAGCTCGCGGCGCCGGTGCCGCCGCTCGTCCGGGAGCTCGTCGTCGCCCGCGAGCGCCCGCTCCTCGTCGACCAGGGCCGTGATCCGCGTCAGGATGTCGCTGTCGTCCATCTCTCGAGTATGCCCGAGGCCGGACCACGCCGGCCTCCCCCGGCCCCGTCGAACTGTCAGCGGATCCCGACGGCCTCGAACGCGTTCTCGACCGCGGCGACCTTGCGCTCGAGCTCCTCGGCCGGCAGGTCGCGGAACAGGCTGCGGGCACTGGTGACCGCCGCGCGCCGGCTGTCGATGAACTGGGACGTCCGGGAGAGCCGCTGGGTCAGGGCCAGGTAGAACACCGCCGCGCTCTCGGCGGCCGTGAGCGCCAGCGAGCCGTCCTCGTTCTCCGCTGTGAGCAGGTTGTACGCCAGCCTTGTTGTGGATTCCGCTGTTGGTGTGGACCCCACCCCAGTCGCCGCCCCGGTCGTCGGGCTTCACCACGAAGTCGTCCATGTGCTCCGGGTCGCCGAACCGCGGAGGGTTCGAGAGGTCCCGCAGCGGCTCGTCACCGACGAACAGGTCCTCGCCCAGGTTCCAGTCCCAGGTGCGCGGGTCGTCGTTCCCGCGGTTGGCGACGATGGTGCCGAAGATGTCGGAGTAGGACTCGTTCATCGCACCCGACTGGACGTGGTACTCCAGCCGTGCGGTGGAGTCGGTCACGCCGTGGAACATCTCGTGCGCCACGACGTCGATGTTGGCCGCCAGCGACCTGAGCTCCTCGCCGCGGCGTACCTGCCCGTAGACCATCTGCTTGAGCTGCCCGGTCCAGAACGCGTTGTGCCACTCCTGGGGTCCGTCATCGGCGTCGACGACAACGCAGTTGATGGTGGACACCATGGCCCCGCCCTGGTCGTCGATGTTGTTGCGCTTCAACACCGTGTGCATGAAGGACGAGACCGCCGCCGCGTTCTCGTGGCCGCTGACCGCCGCCGGTGACCACTCCGGCGGGTTGGTGATGCTGTCGCCCGGCAGGCCGGGCGTGGTGGTGGGGTCCTCGAACCCGAAGTCGTAGGTCTCCACGTTGTGCACCGGGTCCACGAGCACCAGGTTCCCGTCCTCGTCCTTGGAGGCGAGGAAGGTCCGCTCCACCCCGAACGAGTCCACGGCCGTCTGCTCCACGGCCTCGGCGACGCTCGGTGTGCGCGGCAGCACCGCGACCACACCTCCGTCATGGGCGTCGACCACGTAGTCGACGAACCGGGGTGGCTCGAGCGGCCGCGGCCCGTCGGCCTCGGCCTCCCCGGAGCGGTCCAGCGTGACCGGCACGTCCTCGAGGATGTAGACCAGCCGCCATGCCGAGCTGCGGGTGTCGAAGTAGTAGTGGAGCTTGGGAACCACGTCCATCGAGATCGGTGAGTAGCCGTCCGGGGCGGACTCCGCGGCCGTGCGCGCCTGAGCCGGCGAGACCGAGGCGACCGGGTCGACCCCCTCCGGCGTCCCGAGGGTGCTCTCCAGGCTGACCAGCGCGTTGGACGCGTCGAGCTCGACCGTCACCAGCGAGCCATAGACCGGGATGTCGTGCAGGGTCTGACGGAACTTCACCATCTGCGTCCCGGTCAACGGGATCGTCTCGGTGCTGATCGCCTTGAACCTGCTGGTGGTGCCCGCCGCCTCAGGTGCGGTCAGGGACGGCACCGCCGCGCTGTCCAGCGCCTGGCTGAGGAAACGACGCGCCGCCGTCTCGGGGTTCAAGGACGCCGGGCCGGCGGAGTCGTCGGCGGCCAGTCCGGCGTGCGCCGCGCTCTCCTGGCGAAGCTGCTCGATGGTGCCGGACGTGTCCTCGGTGGCGTGCAGCGAGAAGGTGGTCAGGCCGTTGTTGGCGTCGGTGGGCATCAGACATTCCTCCCGTGATTCGGATCTTCCACCATGTTTCGGACCCGCTGCCGAGGTCCATGGTCAATCCGGTCTATTGACAGGGTCAGGCGCCGCCATCGCCCTGGCCGTGACCGCAGTGATCGCGGTAGTCATGATCCGTACGCCCAAGCCGATCGCACACCCGAAGGAGGACTGACATGTCCGTCCAGCTCAACCACACCATCGTCCATGCGCACGACAAGCAGGAGACGGCTCGCCACCTGGTCGAGATCCTGGGCCTGCCGGAGCCGACGACCTACGGACCGTTCGTGGTGGTCCAGGTCGACAACGACGTCTCCCTCGACATCGCCGACGACCACGGCGAGCCGCACTCGCAGCACTACGCGTTCCTCGTCTCCGACGAGGCCTTCGACGCCATCCACTCACGGATCCGGGAGCGCGGCCTGGAGTGGTGGGCCGACCCGTTCCACCGGAGGCCGGGCGAGCTCAACCACGACGACGGCGGGCGCGGGCTCTACTGGAACGACCCGAACGGCCACAACCTCGAGATCCTCACGGTCCCCTACGGAGGCTGGCGATGATCGAACGATCACCGTGATCGGGGAGGATCCGGTGCACCGTTGGAAGGCACTCAGGCAAGGCCCTCTGGCGTCACCAAGCAGAACGGATGCCCGACGGGGTCGGCGTACACCCGGAAGCCGATGGGCTTGTCCGACCCGTCAAGAAGCGTGGCTCCCAGGCTGAGCACCGACGGCTCGGCGACGTCCAGGTCCTGGACCAGCACGTCCAGGTGCATCTGTTGGGGAACGGATGAGGTCACCCAGTCGGGGCGCATGAAGCTCGCAACCTGCTGAAACGCAACCCTGGGCGGCTGCTCGGCGTCACCGAGCGTCACCCACTCTTCACTGTCCTCGACGCGGGCGAGACCCAAGAGTTCCTCATAGAAGGACGCGAGACGCCGCGGCTCTGGGCAATCGATGACTAGGCAGCTCAGGGTTCCGATCACCCCTGGACTCTCGCACGGCCCATGGGCGGGCGGATGGTCGCAGGGCACACTCTCCGCGCTGCTGAGGCGTGCGCTCTTCCGGCTAGCAGGTATCCCGGATTCCGGCCAGCCAGGGGGGTGGGTTCCTGTTGGCGCCAAGGGATTTGTGTCGCTCTGCAGGCACTGTGGGAGGAGGCCTCCTCCTCGGAGAGCGCGGAGGTCCCCCATTTGCCTCAGCTCTCCGCCGGAGGATCGTCATGAAGATTCGCGAGCAACTAAGCGTCGACAAGGCCCATGTCGCCCGGGACGACCAGCGAACAACGAACAACACCATGTTGCTGCGGGTGCTGGCCGCGGCGGCCGTCTTGGTGTCGGCCGCGATCCACCTCAGGTTGTGGTTCGACGTGTTCCGGCACACCGACGTCGTCGGCCCGGCGTTCATGGTGAACGCGGTCGCCGGGGTCGTCATCGCGGTCCTGCTGGTGACGTGGCGGCACTGGATCCCGTTGGTGCTCACCGTAGGCTTCGGCGCGGCCACGTTCGGGGCGTTCCTCATCGCCACCACGGCGGGGCTTTTCGGCGTACACGAGCACTGGACCGGCTGGGAGGTGTGGACGGCCGCGGTGGTCGAGGTCATCGCGATCGTCGTGGGCGTGACGCTCCTGGTCCAGGAGAACTGGCTGCGTTCCGGGAATCGGTTCGAGTAACTCCTCTCGCCCTCCTGGGCGGCGTTCACCGGTCTACGCGGGTGATCCAGTACGTCGTGTCCGGGGTCGGTGGCGTGCTGAACCGGGCGTTCGCCGCGTACAGCGAGTGCCGCACCAGGGCGACCGTGGTCGGGACGTCGAACCCGGGGTCGGTGATGAGGCGCTCAACGGTGCCGCGGGTCAGCCGGCGGTTCAGGTCGACCACCGCGATCTGGTTGAGCTGGTTCTGCACGACGTACAGCACGCCGCGGCCGACCTCGAGCCCGTCGCCGTTGACGAGAGTGGCGCCGCCCAGGTCGACGGCGCGGGTGACACCGGTCCGGCCGTTGATGCGGAACAGCAGGCCGGTGTTGTTCTGAACCGCGAGCAGGTGGCGGCCCCACCGCACGATGCCATTCAGGTCGAAGCCGTCCTGGAGCTCGAAGTCACCCGTGAGCGGGAGCATCTTGATCGCAGAGGCCGGTGGCAGGTGCGTCGCCCGGTGGTGGTGCCGCTTCCGCAGGGGTACGACGGCGAGCTCCTTCTGCTCGGAGTCGGTGGCGAAGACTGCCCGGCGGGTCACCACGAGGTCGTTGACGAAGCGGGCGCTGGCAGGAGGCAACGGGTAGGTCTTCAGGACCTCACCCGTGTCGGCGTCCTGGGCACGGATCACACCGGTCGGGCCGCCGGCGACCCACAGCAGGTCCCGGCGCCGGTCGTAGTCGACGCCGACTGCCACGCGACCGGTCTCGCCCGTCGCGAGGACGGCCCCCTCGCCGGTTCGGGGACTCGCGCGCCAGATCGAGCCGTCGGCCAGCGAACCGACGTAGAGGTGCTTCCCGTCGGTCGTGATCCCCTCCGGTCGCCACCCGTCGGGGAGGTCGATCCGGTCGGGCGGATGGGCGGGTCCGGCCTGGACCGGTGCGCCCGGGAGCGCAGTGAAGCAGGCGAGCAGGGCGAAGATGCCGATACGGCGGAGAAATCTCATCTAGGAGCTCCTGGCCGGGGCGGGCCTGCGGCCGAGTCTGGCCCGCGGCTGTCGACCCCATCGTGTGCACGCCCCGGGTGCACAGTCAACGGTCGTCCCTGATCGGCGGCCGGCTACTGCGAGCTCGGACAGCGCCTCGGTCAGCAGCGCGACCAGCGCCTCGAGCTGTACGTCGGCCGACGACGACACCTCTTCGTCGGACCCGTCGAGCGCGCGGGCGGCGAGCCCGGCCTTGCTGTCGATCAGCTCGGCGATCTTGGTGTCGATGGTCTGCGCGGCGATGATCCGCCAGGCGGTGACCGGCTCGCTCCTGGCCGATCCGGTGCACCCGGTCGATGGCCTGGGTCTGCTCCGCGTCGGTCCACGACAGCTCGGCGAGCACGACGTTGGAGGCGACCTGGAGGTTGATGCCGACACCGGCGGCGGTCAGCGAGCAGACCACGATCGCGACGTCGGGGTCGTTCACGAACGCGTCGATCTGCTTGGTCCGCGGCCTGCGGTCGTCTGGTCGCCGCGGATCGAGGAGTAGCGGAGCCCGCGCTTGGCGAAGATCTCCTCGGCGACGTCCATCACGTCGATGTGCTTGGCGAAGAAGACGACCTTGCCGACGCTGCGCGCGAGCTGGGCGGCGTAGTCGGCCGCGAGGCCGGCCTTCGCCTGCCCGATCCGGCGCATCATGCTGAAGACGTTCTCGCCGTTCTTGGTCGTGGTCGTGTCCTCGCGCTCCCAGGTGGCGACCCGGCGTACCAGCTCGTGGTCGATGCCCTCGACGGTCGAGCCGGACGTGCGGGTGGCGAGGGCGCTCTCGTAGCGCGACACCAGGCGGCGGGCGAGCTCGCGCTCGGCCTCCCGGATCGAGCGGCCGACCTCGTCGTCGAGCTCGACGGGCAGGTCGGCGATCCGGCGGGCCGGGATGTCGGCGGCCACGTCGACCTTGCGGCGGCGGACGATGCCCATGTCGATCACGCAGCTGCGCGCCGCCGGGTAGAAGCCCGGGTCGACCGGCGTCAGGCCGAGTCTCCTCGAGGGCGTTCATCAGCTCGGCGCGAGCGGCTTCTTGTCGTCGATCCAGCCGAGGAACTGCCAGATCGCCCGGAAGTCCTCGATGTCGTTGATCAGCGGCGTGCCGGTCAGCGCCATCAGCAGCGGACGCGCCGCTCGCGGGCCCGGATCCGCTCGGAGAGCTCGAGCACGTGCTGCGAGCGCTGCGACGACTTGTTCTTGATGAAGTGCGCCTCGTCGACGACCATGCCGCGGAAGCCGTGTTCGCCGAGCCAGCCGACGTGCCGGTCGAGCACCTCGTAGTTGACGACGACGATGTCGGCGAAGCCGTCGATCGTGTCGCCGTCGCCGTGGATCGACGGTGCCCGTGCGGTTCGGCGTCCAGAGGCCGGCCTCGCGTGCCCAGTTGGTCTTGACGACGTTCGGCACGACCACGAGCAGCGGGAACGCGTCGGCGGCCTGCGCGGCCAGCAGCGCCTGCGCGGTCTTGCCGAGGCCGGGCTCGTCGGCGAGCAGGAAGGTGCGGTGGCCGGCGGCGGCGGCAGCGACCACCTGCGCCTGGTGCGGCATCAGCTCGAGGTCGCCCGGCGCCCGCAGCGAGGTCGGCTCGGGCAGCTGCCATGCACGACGACTCCGCCCGGCCGTACTCGAACGAGCGGAACAGCGGGCCGAGCAGCTCCCAGGTGGCCAGCCGCCGTGGGCCGGACGGGCGTTGCTCGGCGGCGGCGGAGAAGTCGGGGGTCAGGAAGGGGTTGGCCAGCTGTCGCGCGACCACCGACTGCGGCACGACGCGGCGCTCGTTGACGGCGGGCGACGGCGTCGGGGTCCGTCGGCTCGGGCTCCTCGGGCGGCGGCTCGATCCCGGCCGCCCTCAGCATCTCGCGCTTGAGCGCCTTCGCCGCGTCGGAGACGACGGCGTCCTCGGCGAGCAGCGGCGAGCAGCGAGGTGTCGCGGGCGGCGGTCTTCGCCAGGATCGTGGCGACGCCGTCGAGGCGCTTGAGCTGCGCGGTGCGGTGGGCCTCGCCGCCGGTGTCGTCGGCCTTGACCCGGGCCCGCTCCTCGCGGACCAGCAGGGCGACGACCTGGAACTTCGTCCGCACCGAGCGCTGCGCCGAGCCGCGCTCGACGGCCGCCTCGACCTCGCGCACGGCGCGGGCGAGCACCGGGATGATGCCCTCGTTGTCGACGTCGCGGACCCGCCGCCGGTTTCGCGGCGCGGGACGACGACCACCCGACTGGCGTTGGCCTCCTCGAGCCAAAGGACCTCTCCTTCAGACTGCCCGGCACGGCGCCCGAGCGGAGCGCAAGCACCCGCACCCGGTCCGTCGACGGGACGATGACACGTCGGCCGGAGTGACCGGGGCGGCTACTCCGTGACACGACTCGATCCCACGGATCTGCGACAGATCCACGCGCCGGACCCCGTCAGTCCGATCGCGTCGTGGAACCTTCGGCCATCGTGTGATGGCCTGGCACCGACCGCCGAGCCGAGGTCGTCGCAGACGAGCAGCGGTGCAGATCGTCGGTGCTGGTTCGATAGTACCGGGCCGCCGCCATCCCGCACGGGAGGGTCCGCCCCGAGAGCGCGGGACCGGTGACCGGTCAGCCGAACAGCAGGGTGTCGATCCCCCGCCTCAGGCCGGTCTGATCCGCAACCCTGCGGACGGCGAGCAGGGTGCCGTCGACGTACGGCGCGGGGTCCGGGCCCGGGTCGTGCCGCATGACCAGGCGCTGGCCGGACTCGGCGAACACGATCTCGGTGGTGACCACGAACGTCGGGAGCCGCACGGAGTGCACGCGGGTGCCGCCCACGTCGGCCCCACGGGCCTCGAACGGGCCGTGGACCTCGTCTGCCAGCAGCCCGGGTGCGGGCCGGCGTACCTGCGCGAGGGTCTCGGCGAGCTCGCGGGCGGTGCCGCTGGGCACGTCGGCCTTGGTGTCGCTGGCGTAGTCGATGACCTCCCAGTGCTCGAGGTGCTCGGCGGCCATCGCGGCCGCCCGCCGGAGGATGGCGGCCATCACCGAGAAGTTGCCGGCGGCGATGACACCGACACCAGCGGTCCGGGCACGTTCGTCCAGCTCGGCGTAGTCGTCCGCGGTGAGCCCGCTGCTGCCGATCACGACGTGGATGCCCGCGTCGATGGCGGCGCACGCGTTCTCCCGAACCGCGGTCGCGCTGGTGAAGTCGACCAGGACGTCGACGTGCGTCGCCGCCAGCGCATCGGCGACGCTGCCGTGCACCTGCCCGTCCGCCTCCACCCCGGTGGCCTCGGCCAGCGTCCGACCGGCCGCCGAGCGCGACACACCCGCCACCAGCACGAGATCGTCGGAGGCGTGGATGGCCTCCAGGATGGGCGGGGCGGTCCAGCCGGTCACGCCGGCGAAGCAGACGTTCGTCATGCCCCGATCCTGCCGTGCTTGCCGGGCCCGGGCGAGCGCGCCGATCGCGCGACAATGGCCAGATGTTGGTTCGAGTCTGGGAGTACGACGTGCCGGAGGGGTCGCGCGAGGAGTTCGAGCGGGTCTACGGCGCGGAGGGTGACTGGGCGCAGCTCTTCTCGTCCTCGAGCGGGTACGCCGGCACCGAGCTGTTCGCATCCGCCAGCACCCCGGGGCGCTACATCACGGTCGACCGGTTCACCGACCAGGCCACCTGGCTGGCATTCCTGGCCGAGTACCGGGATGCCTACGGGCGGCTCGACGAGCAGTGCGGGCGGCTGACGTCGGACGAACGCGAGCTCGCCGGTCCGTGACGACGCCGGCCACGTCGACGCGTCCGATCCATTAGGTTAGGCTTGCCTAAACAATCGCGACCGATGGGACGAGATGTACGCACGAGTGACGGCAACCCAGCAGCTGACCCCGGGCCTGGTCAGGGTCGTGCTCGGTGGCGGTGACCTGGACCGGTTCGCGATGCCCGACGCCACGGACGCCTACCTGAACGTGGCGTTCCCTCCCCCGGGCGCGCCGTACGGACCGGTCTTCGACCCGAAAGAGGTCCGCGACCGGCACCCCCAGGCCACCTGGCCCGCGCGCCGTCGCTACACGGTCCGGGCGTGGGACCCGGCGGCACGGGAGCTGACGGTCGACTTCGTCGTGCACGGTGACGCGGGGGTCGCCGGCCCCTGGGCGGCGACCGTCCGGCCGGGCGACGTCCTGGTCTTCGAAGGACCGAGTGGCGGCTACCGCCCCGACACCGAGGCCGACTGGCACCTGATGATCGGCGACGAGTCCGCGCTGCCGGCGATCGCGGCCTCCCTCGAGGCGGTGCCGGCGGGATCCCTGGCCGTCGTCAGGATCGTCTGCGACGGCCCCGACCACGAGCTCGAGCTGACCGGCCCCGGGATCGTCGACATCGAGTGGCTGCACCGCTCCGGCTCCCCCGAGGACGGCGACCTCCTGCCGGACGCGGTCAAGGAGCTCGCGTTCCCGCGCGGGCGGGTGCACGCGTTCGTCCACGGCGAGGCGGTCGAGATCCGCGAGATCCGCCGGCACCTCCTCGTCGACCGCGGGCTGACCCGCGCCGACATGTCCTGCTCGCCGTACTGGCGCCGGGAGATGACGGACGAGGCCTGGCGACAGGTCAAGCGCGACTTCGTCGCGGCGATGGAGGCCGAGGTCGCGTAGCGATGGGACCCTCGCTGGCCGAACTGGCGCGTACGGCGCTCGCAGGAGCGACCGCCGGCACCCTGGCGACCGGCCGGTGCCCGACGCCGCCGAGCCTGACCCTGGTCTCGATCGAGGACCAGCCGGACGGCCGTCCCCTCGTCCGTCTCGAACAGGGTTCACCGACCGCACGTCTGGTCGCGACGCGTCCGGTCGCCACGCTGTCCGTCCCGGGCCCCGATCCCTTCCACGCGCTGGACCTGATCGGGCCGATGAACCCGTGCCGGCCGAACCGCGACGGCACCCGCACCTACCGGATGTCGCTGCTGTCCGTGCGGCTGGTCGGTGCAACGACCGTGCCGCTCCCCCTCGGCGAGTTCTGTGCCGCCGAGCCCGACCCGCTGCGCGACCGCGCACCCGCGGCGCTGCGCCACCTGGAGACGGCGCACCCGGAGGAGCTGGTCGCCTGCGTGCAGGCCCACGGGCACGACGCCCAGGCCGTCGTCCCCCGCGCGCTCGACCGCTACGGGGTCGAGCTCGCCGCGATCGGCCCGGACGGCGTACGCCGGGTGCGGCTGGCGTTCCCCGGCGGTCCGATCGACGACCTCGACCAGGTCAACACGGGCCTGCGGCTGCTTCTCACCTGCCGGTGTGACGGCTCGAGCCACGCCTGATCCGCACGCCGCCGAGGTCAGAGACTGCTGAACAGGTCCGCGTCGTCGTAGACCGGACGAGGTTGTGGCTCGGGGTGACAGGTCACTGCTCCCTCGAAGCCAGGCCCCGGTGCCGGAGCGACGCCGTCCTTCCACGACACGGCCGCGCCGTTGGCCAGGCCGTCCGCGGCTTCGTTGAGAACGTGGCCGGAGTGGCCCTTCACCCAGACGAACTCGACCCGGCGGCCCGCCATCGCCTGGTCCACGGCCTGCATGATCTCGACGTTGACGACGGGCTGGCCGTCGCCCTTCTTCCACCCGCGCCGCTTCCAGCCGTGCATCCACTTGGTGACCGAGTTGATGACGTAGGTGCTGTCGCAGTAGACGAGCAGGTCGTCGTCGAGGTGCGCGGTCTGCTGGAGCAGGTCGAGGACGGCCGTCAGCTCGCCCTTGTTGTTCGTGCCGTGTGCCCAGCCGCCGGCGGCCCAGCAGGTGTCGTCGACGTACCACGCCCACCCCGCCGGACCGGGGTTGCCGAGTGCCGAGCCGTCCGCCGCCGCAATGATCGTCACGACCGCATCCTGCCAGCCCGACCTCGCCGGAGCGGGGGTGACTCGCGGCGGTCACTCGTTGTCGGACAGACCAGGTCGCTGTCGGTGTCGGCGACGGCCAGGGTCCTGACGTCGAACGCCGGGTGAAGTCACTGCCCGGAATCGAGCGTCGGGCGGGGCGTGGCCGGCGGGTCGGCGACGGTGGTCGCCTGGCCGGGCGTGAGCCAGAGGATCCGCTCGGCGAGGGACGGGGGTGCATGGGCGAGGGCGGCGCGCAGCTCGCCGCGCTGCTCGCTGAAGTGGCTCCAGCCGTCGAAGTGGACGGGGACGACCACCCGCGGCTGGGCGGCCAGCGCGAGCTCGATCGCCTCAGCACCCCCCATCGAGAAGGTGAGCGGGCCCGTGATCGGGAACCTGACCCGGCCCGTGTGCACGAGCATGGTGTCGATCGTCAGCCGCTGAGGGACCGACCGTAGCCCCCGGTACAACACGGTGTCGCCGGTCATCCAGATCGCACCCTCGCTGCCTTCGACGGCGATGACGAAGCCGACGACCGCTCCCGCGACGGGGCGGCTCAGCGGCGGACCGTGGCGGCAGGGCGTGGCCGTCACCGTGAGGGTCGGGCGGTCGGCCGCCCGGAGGACCGTGCTCTGCCACGGGCGTAGCCCACGGACCCGGTCGCCGGGCCAGGTGGCGGCGCACCCGACGCTGGTCGTCACGACAGTGCTGACCACCCGAGGACGTCGCGACCGAGGTCGTCGAGGTTGTCGGCGTGGTGGTCGTGGCTGAGCAGCACCACGTCGACCGGGCCGACCTCCGCCCGCCGGGCGCTGGCCCCTCCGTCTTCCGGCGAGGGGTCCCCCAGCCGAAGTCGTAGCGACGACCGGGCGGATCGAAGGTGGGGTCGGTGAGGAGCGCCACCCGGCGACCTCGATCAGGACGGTGGGACCACCCACGTGGGTGAGGCGCACGGTCCTCCCGCTGACGGGTATTCGCCGTCTCCGCTGGCTCACCGGGATTCGGCTCCGCCACCGGATCGGGCGTGCTCGAGCGCCCAGTCGAGGGCGTTGTCGGCGACCGCCTCCCAGCCCGGGCGCGGCGCAGGTCCAGTGGTCGCGACCCTCGAACTCGACGTACTCGGTCACTGCGGCGGACTTCTTGTAGTGCTTGACGTTCGACTTGTTCACCGACGGCGGCATGATGTGGTCCTCGCGAGCCGGCGATGAACAGCAGCGGCGCCCGGTCGTCGTTCTTGTAGTCGACCCAGGTCTCCTGGTGGCCGGGCTTGAAGTTCGCGATCAGCCCGTAGTCCCAGACCCAGCGGCCCGGTGCCGCGATCGCGTACCGGTCGTACGCCGCCTGCGCGGCCTCCTCGTCGAGGGTGTTGGTGAAGGCGTAGTGGAACTGCTTGGCGGTGAACCCGGCCGCCTGGTGCCGCTTGGCGGGATTGTTCAGCGCCGGGAAGAGGCTCTTGATCTGGGAGGCCGGGTTGACCCGGACCCCCTCGGTCGGGGCGGAGTCGATGGCGACGCCGGCCGCGCCCGAGGCCGCGTGCGAGCAGCATCTGGGTGAGCGCGCCGCCGAACGAGTGCCCCATGATGATCGGGGGGTTGTCGGCGGACTTCACCACCGCCGACGAGGTGGTCGATGGTCTCCATGATGTCGCACTCGGCGATGGGCGTCGGGTCGGCGCGGAGTGCCTCGACCTCGACCTCGAAGCCGGGGTAGCCGGGAGTGAGCACCTTGAACCCGCGGGCCTCGTAGTGGGTCACCCAGTGCTCCCAGCTGCGCGGGGTCACCCAGAGGCCGTGGACCAGGACGACGGTGTCGGGACCGTCGCCGGCGGGGATGGTCTGTTCTGCGCTCATGGTCGTCCTTCGGGTTGGGAGCCGGTGGGCTCAGGTGGTGATGAACTCCAGGAGGTCGGCGGAGAGCCGGTCCTTGTGGGTGTCGGTGATGCCGTGCGGTGCGCCGGGGTAGACCAGGAGCCGGGCGCCGGTGATGCGCTCGGCCGACTTCTGTCCGCCGACCTGGAACGGCACGACCTGGTCGTCGTCGCCGTGGATCACCAGGGTCGGGACGTCGATGGTGTCGAGGTCGGCGCGGAAGTCGGTGGCGGAGAACGCGGCGATGCACTCGTAGGCGTTGCGGTGGCCGGCCTGCATTCCCTGGCGCCAGAACGCGTCGCGGGTTCCTTGGGAGATGTCGTGGCCGTTCCTGTTGTTGCCGAAGAACGGCCCGTCGGCCAGGTCGCGGTAGGTCTGGGACCGGTCGGTCCGGGAGCCGGCACGGATGCCGTCGAAGACCTCGATCGGGACTCCGTCGGGGTTGTCGTCGGTCCGCAGCATGTAGGGCGGCACCGCCGAGACGAGCGCCACCTTCGCGACCCGCTCGGTGCCGTGCCGGCCGATGTACCGTGCGACCTCGCCGCCCCCGGTCGAGAAGCCGACCAGGGTCAGGTCGCGCAGGTCGAGGGTGGTGATCAGGCAGGCCAGGTCGTCGGCGTAGGTGTCCATCTCGTTGCCGTGCCAGGTCTGGGTGGATCGGCCGTGCCCGCGGCGGTCGTGGGCGATCACCCGGAGTCCGTGCTCGGCCAGGTACAGCATCTGGGCTTCCCAGCTGTCGCTGCTCAGTGGCCACCCGTGGGCGAGCACGACCGGCGGGCCTTCGCCCCAGTCCTTGTAGTAGATCTCGGTGCCGTCGTCGGTGATGACGGTGCTCATGATCGTCGCCTCCCCTCGCCGCTCAGGTGCGCTTGTCCGCGGTCAGGATGAGGTTCACGACGCGTCCGGGATGGCTCATCATCGAGACGTGTGAGCTGGCGACCTCGGAGGTGTGGGCGTCGGCCCGTTCGGCCATCTCTCGCTGCGCCACCGGCGGGATCAGGTGGTCCTTGGCCGAGACGAGGTACCAGGAGGGGATGTCCTCCCACGCCGGCGGACCGGACGGGGTGACCAGCGCCGCGAAGGCCCCGGGGCGCTGTCCGGCCGCCATCACGGCGGTCTGGGCGCGGGGCAGGTCCTGGGCGAAGATGTCGCGGAAGGCGGACGGCTCGACGTAGACGTCCGCGTCCCCGTCGGCTGCTCCCGGGAAGGGTCGCACCACGATGTGGTCCAGCAGGGTGCTGTGTCCGCCGCCGAGCTCGTTGGCGTCCGCGACGTTCTCCCCCTCGGCGAGGGCGTACGCCGCGACGTACACCAGTGCCTGCACGTTCGGGTTTCCGGTGGCGGCGTTGGTGATGACGGCCCCGCCGTAGGAGTGTCCGACCAGGACGATGGGGCCCTCGATGGAGGAGAGGAAGGACGCCAGGTACTCGGCGTCCCCGGTCAGGCCGCGCAACGGGTTGGGGGGTGCGAGCACGGTGTAGCCGCGCTTCTGTAGCCCGGCGATCACGTCGTTCCAGCCGGAGGCGTCGGCGAACGCGCCGTGGACCAGGACCACGGTCGGCTTGGCCGCCAGGCTCCGCGACGCGGTCGGCGCGGCCGCCGCGCTCGTTACGGACGGGCCGCCGGCGGGTGCCGCGGCCACGGCACCTGAACTGACAAGGGCCAGTGCGGTGACGGAGAGGGCGGCGGCCTTCAGGACCCTGCGGCGGGAGTGCTCAGGCTGGGAGACGAACATCGGGGACCTCCGGTGGCTGCTGATGAGGGCCCCGACGATGCCGCCGTTCGCGGCACCCGGATGTTCCGTGCCTGCACGGGCCGTTGCGCCACGCTGCACGTTTGCCACCACAGGCGCCTCAACGAGGCGACGGCGGGTCACCCCGGTCCTGCCACTCGCGGGGTGTCAGTCCGTAGGCCTCACGGAACCGGTGGGTGAAGTGCGAGGCGTTGCTGAACCCCCAGCTGGTCGCGATGGCTGCGATCGTGCGCCTGCGGCTGGCGGGCTTGGCCAGCTCGGCCCGCGCTCCGGCCAGCCGCTCGTTGATGATCCACTGCTCGAGGCGCCGCTCATGGTCGGCGCACACCTTGTAGAGATGTCGGACCGACACGTGATGAGCGGCCGCGATCGACGCCGGGCTCAGGTTGGGATTACGCACGTGCCGACGGATGTGGAGCTGCACCCTCTCGAACAGGGTGTCCTCCAGCGCGCCGGCCACCTGACTCTCGTCCTGCGTCGCGGAGGAGAGCAGCGCCCTCGCCAGCTGGAGGGTCGCGGACTCGATCATCCCGGCTTGGGGCAGGTCGACCAGTCGGTCTGCCTGTTCGGCCATGGTCTGCACGTGGTGGAGGAACAGTCCCCGTAGCGGGCTGGAGTTCAGCCTGCGCACGAGCGCGGGCGACCCTCTCCAGCGAGAGGTCCACATCTTCGGCGGGCACCATCACCGTCAGTGCCCGCGTGGGCCCCTGCTCACGTGCTGGTAGGGCCGCGTGACCTCCATGCCGTAGACGGTCGTCGGACCGACCGGTGTGGCTTCGCCGTCTTGGACCTGGACCCCGTCTCGTGCGTCCATGATGCCGACCGAGATGACGGGGCCGTCGTCGCGGGCGGTCTGCCGGGGAGTCCGCGTCACGGTGACTCCCGAGATCGCCATCTTGACCAGCGTCGTGGCCCCGAACTGCCACTGGTGCATCCGCAGGTACACGTCCTCGCCAGGCTTCTCGTGCACGATGTGGCTGGCCATGGCGGCTTCGCTCATCACCGAGACCGTGGCGTCCGCCCGTTCCGTGGTTCGAGTGTTGCGGTGTCGAAGGTCAACATGGCGGA
Organism: uncultured Actinomycetota bacterium; assembly: GCA_963788445.1. Taxonomy (GTDB): domain Bacteria; phylum Actinomycetota; class Actinomycetes; order Propionibacteriales; family Nocardioidaceae; genus Nocardioides. The sequence goes on along the minus strand of CAWBGN010000009.1, from coordinate 395,252 downwards.
GTCCTCTCGGCTGGCGATCCGGGCGGCCGAGTCCGCCGAGTCCACGTCCGGTGCGGTCGATGTCGGGTAACGCACCGGGTGAGGTCCAGCGACGAGACTGACACGGCAACGAGTCACTCAAACGGCCCAGAGTGCCGGGCTTTCGGCCCTCGGTGACCGGGCGCTGGGCTAGCCCGGTTCTTGCCGCGCCCGAAACCTGTCCTAGGCTCCTCAGGAGGTCGTCTACCCGGGCAGGTGAGCGCATGGCTGTCCTTCTCGACACCAGCGCGATCCCCGCGGCCGACCGGCACGAGGTCTTCCGCTCCGCGATGCTTGAGGCGTCCGGCGCCACCCGCGTCGAACTGGAGACGCCGCCTGCGGGGCGTCGTGGGCCGCATGGAGCTCTGCTCGCTGGGCCCGTCGCGGATCTTCACCGCCGCAGAGCTCCGGCATCGCGATGAGCCGGGACCGGCGCACCGCCCGCGGCGCCTCGCCGGACGCGGTGGCCATAGCGGTGCACGGAGCCGGGACCGGCCGGCACCAGAGGGACGGCCGGCAGCGACAGGTGCGCACCGGCGACGTCATGATCGTCGACGTCACCCGCCCCTTCGACTTCTCCTGGAGCGGCTGGGGGTCGTCAACCTCGCTGCAGGTCCCGATCAGCGAGCTGGGCATGCCCGTCGCGGCCGTGCAACGCGCTGCGACCAGACTGGAGAGCAGCCCGTTGTACCGCATCGTCAGCCGCTACCTGGTGGAGCTGACCCGCGATGCCGAGCGACTCAGCGCGGCTCCGACCGCCGCCGCCTTGGGCGAGGCCAGCAACCAGCTGATCCGGGCGCTGCTCTCCGGTGCCGTCGACGACGCCAACGGGAGCCGGGACGTGCTGGAGCAGACGCTGCTCACGCAGGTCCGGGTCTACGTCGACCAGCACTTGCGAGACCCTGCCCTGAGCGCGGACTCCGTGGCCTTCTCGCTCGCGGTCTCACGACGACAGCTCTACCGGACGTGCACCAAGGCTGACTTCAGCCTCGAGCAGTACATCATCGGCAAGCGGCTCGAGAACGCCAAGAGCGACCTGGCCAGCCCCGTCGGCCGCAGCAGGACGATCGGGGCCGTCGCGTACTCCTGGGGCTTCAAGGACCCCACCCACTTCACCCGGCGGTTCCGAGCGGCGTACGGGTTGCTGCCCAGCGACTGGCGACGGCTGTCCGCCGACGACGGATGAGGTAGCCAGGGCGAGAGCGGGCGCCGTGGTACGCCTGATCCGCGGCGCGCTTCCCAGCAGGTCATCGAGTTCGTCGGCCAACGCTGAGTGAGCGTCGTACTCATCGCCGGGTACGTCGGCGCCCGCCGTTTCACCGAGTACCGCCAGTTCGCCGTCGGCATCTCCGACCGGCTGCTCACCCTGCGGCTGCGCCAGCTCGAGGAGCGCGACCTGATCGAGCGCACGGTCGTGCCCTCCATGCCCGTGCAGATCTCCTACGCGCCCACGCCGAGCGGCCGCGCACTGGTCGAGGCCCTCGAACCCCTGTTCTCCTGGGGAGTCGGACAGGCGCCCACCGAGCCAGGCTGACTTCAGCACACAGCGGCCCTCACGCTGGGTGAGGGCCGCTGCGTCTGAGGAGTCGGGTCAGGCCAGGTCGAACCGATCGAGGTTCATCACCTTGTCCCACGCGCGTACGAAGTCGCGGACGAACCTCTCCTGCGCGTCGTCGGTCGCGTAGACCTCGGCGATCGCGCGGAGCTGGGAGTTCGCGCCGAAGACGAGGTCGACGGCGGTGGCGGTCCACGTGACCTCACCCGTGCCGCGGTCCCGGCCCTCGAACACGTTCTCGTCGGACGCGGACGCCTTCCACTCCGTGCCCTCGTCGAGCAGGTTCACGAAGAAGTCGTTGGTCAGCGTCCCGGGCCGGTCGGTGAAGACGCCGTGCCGGGCCCCACCGACGTTCGCGTCCAGGGCCCGCAGGCCGCCGACCAGCACCGTCATCTCCGGAGCGGTCAGCCTCAGCAGGTTGGCCCGGTCGAGCAGCAGCGTCTCCGGCCGGAAGCTTCTCCCCGGCCCGGAGGTAGTTGCGGAACCCGTCGGCGCGTCGGTTCGAGCACCGCGAACGACTCGACGTCGGTCTGCTCCTGGGCGGCGTCGGTGCGTCCCGGCGTGAACGGGACCGTGACGTCGTGACCGGCGTTCCTCGCCGCCTGCTCGACGGCCGCGCAGCCACCCAGGACGATCAGGTCGGCGAGCGAGACCTTCATCCCGCCGGACTGCGAGCCGTTGAAGTCCTGCTGGATCTTCTCGAGGGTCTCCAGCACCTTGCCCAGCTCGGCCGGGTCGTTGACCTCCCAGTCCCGCTGCGGCGCCAGGCGGATCCGCGCTCCGTTCGCGCCGCCACGCTTGTCGGTGCCGCGGAAGCTCGCCGCGGACGCCCACGCCGTGGAGACCAGCTGGGAGATGGTCAGTCCCGACCCGAGCAGCTTCGCCTTGAGGGCGGCGACGTCGTCGTCCCCGATCAGGTCGTGGTCGACGGCCGGGACGGGGTCCTGCCACAGCTGCGGCTCCGGGACCCACGGACCGAGGTAGCGCGAGACCGGCCCCATGTCGCGGTGCAGGAGCTTGTACCAGGCCTTGGCGAACGCGTCCGCGAGCTGGTCGGGGTTCTCCAGGAAGCGCCGGGAGATCTGCTCGTACGCCGGGTCCACGCGCAGCGCGAGGTCCGTCGTCAGCATCATCGGGGCGTGCCTGACCGAGGGGTCGTGGGCGTCCGGCACGACGTCCGCGCCGGCGCCGTCCTTCGGCTTCCACTGCTTCGCGCCGGCCGGGCTCTCGGTCAGCTCCCACTCGTAGCCGAACAGCGTCTCGAAGAAGCTGTTGTCCCAGGTGGTCGGCGTGGGCGTCCAGGCGCCCTCGAGCCCGCTGGTGATCGCGTCCGTGCCCGTGCCGCTGCCGAAGCGTGTTCTTCCAGCCGAGCCCCTGGCTCTCGAGCGGGAGCGCCCTCCGGCTCGGGACCGACGTAGGTCGGCCGAGGCCGGCACCGTGGGTCTTGCCGAACGTGTGACCGCCGGCGATGAGCGCGACCGTCTCCTCGTCGTTCATCGCCATCCGGCGGAAGGTCTCGCGGATGTCGCGCGCAGCGGCCAGCGGGTCCGGCGTGCCGTTGGGGCCCTCCGGGTTCACGTAGATCAGCCCCATCTGTACGGCGCCGAGCGGGCCGGACAGCTCACGGTCACCGCTGTAGCGCTCGTCCCCGAGCCAGGTGTCCTCCGGTCCCCAGAAGATCTCCTCGGGCTCCCAGACGTCCTCGCGCCCGAACCCGAAGCCGAAGATCTTGAAGCCCATCGACTCCAGAGCGCAGTTGCCGGCGAAGACCAGCAGGTCGGCCCAGGAGACCTTCTGGCCGTACTTCTTCTTGACCGGCCACAGCAGGCGGCGGGCCTTGTCGAGGTTCGCGTTGTCGGGCCAGCTGTTGAGCGGGGCGAAGCGCTGGGCGCCGTCGCCGGCCCCGCCGCGACCGTCCTCGATGCGGTAGGTGCCGGCGGCATGCCAGCTCAGCCGGATGAAGAGCGGCCCGTAGTGGCCGTAGTCGGCCGGCCACCAGTCCTGCGAGGTCGTCATCACCTCGAAGACGTCGTGCTTCAGCGCCTCGACGTCGAGGGCCTTGAACTCCTCCGCGTAGTCGAAGTCCTCGCCCAGCGGGTTGCCCCGCGGCGAGTGCTGGTGGAGAACCTGCAGGTCGAGCTGGTTGGGCCACCAGTCGCTGTTGTTCCGTGGCCGACTCATCTCGGGAGTCGGGGAGTCGATGACCGGGTTCTCGCTCTCGGACACGTGGGTATCTCCTGTCGTGATCTTTGTTGGTGGTCAGTTGGTTGGTGCGGCCATGCAGTCGGGGCAGACGCCCCAGTAGGTCACCTCGGCCTCGTCGATCGTGAAGCCCTGTGGGTCGGACGCGGTCAGGCAGGGAGCGTCGCCGACGGCGCAGTCGACGTCGGCGATGACGCCGCAGGACCGGCACACCACGTGGTGGTGGTTGTCCCCCACCCGGGACTCGTAACGCGCCACCGAGCCCGACGGCTGGAGCCGCCGCAGCAGCCCGGCAGCCGTCAACGCCCGGAGCACGTCGTACACAGCCTGGTGGGAGACGTCGCCGAGGTCCGCCCGCACCGCACGGATGATCGAGTCCGTGTCGGCGTGCGGATGGTCGTGCACCGCGGACAGCACCGCCACCCGAGGACGCGTCACCCGGAGTGCGGCTTCGCGCAACATGCGGTCGAAGTCGGACGGGTTCGGCACGCTCCGCAGTATCGACCTTTCTCTGGAATCAGTAAAGATTCGCGTCAGGAAGACCGGATGAGTACGCAGCGGCCGGTGGTGGCGCATCGCGCCATTCGCTCGCCGTCGGGGCCGTCCACCGCCGCGACCAGGTGGTCATCGTCCTCCCAGACCCACTGGTGAACATGGAAGGCCCAGCCCGCCGGGGCGGTCAGCGTGGCACGCTCGGTGCCGTCGACAGCCTGCACCTCGAGCGTGGGGAGGGCGGCCACCTCACCGCCCAGCATTCCGGCGGGGACCCAGGCCAGCCACTCACCACCGGGACTGACCACGAGGTCGTCGTGGGGCGGAAGCGTGCCGATCCGGTTCACCTCACCGGTGTCGGAGATCTCCGCCAGGTAGGGCTGCCCGCCCTCGCCGTCCGTCACGACCAGGCCGGCCGCGGTGCTGCCCAGGAACTGCTGATCCGGGGCGGTCACGGCCAGGTCGACCGTGCCGTTCCCGGCAAGCGGAAGCCACAACAGGCTCGTGTTCGTGCCCTGGGCGATCACCTTCCCGTCGTTCGTGACGGCCCGGACGCTGACCGTGCTCCCGTCCTCGCTGCTGCCAAGGTCGACGGGCACACCGCCGAGCCCCTCGCCGTGGGCGATGTCGAAGCCGGTCACCAGCCCCTCGCCGTTCTCGACGAGGGCCTCTCCGACGTACCTGCCGTTGGGTGAGATGACGGGTGACACGTCGAGCGGCCCGGCGAGATCGTGCGGCTCCGGCCCTCGGCCCCACGACCAGGTGTTGTCGGTGCTGATCGCGATCCAGCCCTCGTCGCCCGACCACACCCTCCACAAGGGACCGGGCACCTGCTCGCCGTCGACGTACAGGCGATCGTCGAGCACGTACGGAACGGTCGGCGCGGTCTTCGGGATCCGCTCGGCCGACTCGGCCCGGGTGGGCGACGGCGACGGCGAAGGCGAAGGCGGCGCGGGCTCCAGGTCCTGGCCGCCCCTGACCATCGCCGTCACGGCGACCGCGACGGCGACGATCAACACCACTGCGGCAGCCATCAGGAGCGGGCGCACGCTCCGCCGCGGGCGAGCCGGCTCCTCCGGCAGGGACGGCATCGCCGGGATGTGCAGCCCGTCGGCCACCTCGCGCAGCTCGCGGCCCAGGGTCTCTTCGACGTCGATCATGTCAGTCATCCCTCCCCTCCGTGGCTTCCGAGCCGAGGGCGGCTCGCAGCGCCTTGAGGGCGTGGTGTGCGGTGGACTTCACGTTGCCTCGCGAGCAGCCGAGCGTGTCCGCGATCTGCTGTTCGCTCAGGTCCTCGTAGTAGCGGAGCACGATCACCGCGCGCTGGCGCGGCGGCAGCGACTTCACGTGCGGCCAGAGCGCCATCCGCTCCTCGGGTCCGCCCGGGGGCGTGTGATCCGCCTCGGGAGGCGCGTCGGTGAGCAGCTCGAGACGTCGCCGCTTCGGACGTCCTTGGGACAGGTAGGTGTTGGTGAGCATCCGGCGCAGGTAGGCGGCCGGCGAGTCCGTGTCCTTGACGCGGGACCACGAGCTGTACGCCTTCATCAAGGTCTGTTGGGCGATGTCCTCGGCGTCCGCATGGTTGCCTGCGAGCAGGTACGCGTAGCGGTACAGCGACGGCCAGGCGGAGCCGGCGTACTCCTCGAACGTCGGCGCCTCCGAGCTACCCGTCACGGTGTAGATCATCCGCCACCACCCCCTTCTGCTGACCTGACGCCGGCCGCGGCGAGAAGGTTGTGTCGAGCCGCCGGAAAGATGAAGACCTGCGGCTTCCGGGCTCCTGTACACGGGGCGGGGTCTCCCCTATCGTCGATCTGACTGTACGACCATTCAGTCGGGGAAGATTGGGGTCGGCATGCGGCGCGCGTCGTCGGTTCTGGTGGGCCTGGTGCTCGGTCCTCGGGGCGGCACTCCTGGCGGGCTGCACCGACTCCCCCGACGGGCAACCGTCGACGAGCCCCTCCTCCCCCACGGCGACAGCCCCTACGGGGCCGGTCTCGCTGTCGCTGCTGGTCTTCAACGTGGAGTACGGCGGCAACCGCGCCACCGACGCGGTGATGGCCGACCTCGACGCGGACGTGGTCGGAGTCCTGGAGTCCTACAACCGGCTGCCGGAGATCGCTGCCGCGGCCGGGTACCCGTACTACGACGTCGGCCTGCAGATCCTGTCGAAGTACCCGATCCTCGAGCCGTCGGGCGCGGACGGCCTCTACTCCTACATCGAGGTCCGCCCGGGCGAGGCCGTCGCGCTGGTCAACACTCACCTCGACTACGTCCAGGACGGGCCGAACCGGCTGGAGCGCGGCGTACCGGTCGCCGACGTGCTGGCCACCGAGGACGAGGTCCGACTCTCGTCGATCCGGAAGCTTCTCCCCTCGGCGACCCGACTGCTCGCCGACGGCTGGCCGGTGCTGTTCACCGGCGACCTCAACGAGCCGTCACACCTCGACTGGACGGCGGAGACCACGTCCCAGCACGGCGGTCTCGGGCCGGTGCCTGGCCAGTCAGCGAGGCGCTGGTCGGGGCCGGGCTCCGCGACTCCTACCGCGAGGCGCACCCGGACCCGGTCGCCGACCCGGGCAACACCTGGGGCGGAGTCGCCGGCAGCAAGGCGGCAGCCCCCGGCGGATCGACTACGCGTACGTCGGCGGCCCGGTCGACGTCGAGAGCAGCGAGGTCGTCGGCGAACGAGGCGGCGAGAGCGTCGATCGCGGGTACCCGAGGTGGACCTCCGACCACCGCGCCGTGCTCTCGCAGCTGAGTGTCGACCCGGCCCCGATCCCGACCACCGTCGCCCTGTCGAGCCGTCTGGTCACCGTCGGCGACGACGTGACCGTGACCTACCGGATGCCGGACGGCGTGAACGGCGGCAGCGTCACCCTGACCGGCCCGTCCTCCGCGTCGTACGACGCGAGCGGCACGTCAGGCACCGTCCAGGTGGACACCAACCAGCTCGCTCCCGGCGCCTACCGCGTCGACCTCGTCGACGGGGACGAAGCCGTCGTCGCGACCAACGAGCTCTACGTGCGTCCCTCTGACGCGCGGGTGGACCTGACCACCGACGCGTCCACGTACGCCGTCGGGGAACCGGTCACCGTGCGCTGGACCGACGGACCGGCCAACCGGTGGGACTGGATCGGTGTCTACCGTGCCGGAGCCGCCGACCCGGAGCAGGACGACTACCTCGTCTGGGGCTACACCGGCGGCCACGACGCCGGGGCACTGCCACCGAGCACCGAGGGCGAGCTGGTTCTCGGCCGCGACCACCAGGGCAGGCCCTGGCCCCTGCCACCGGGTCGGTACGTCGCCCACTACCTGCTCACCGATCAGTACACCAGCGTGGGGTCGACCCCCTTCACCGTGCGGTGAGCACCGCGCCGCCGGCAGACTATGCGGATTCCGACATCCTCCCGAACGCGCTCCGGTGGAACACCAGCGGCAGTGAGGTGTCCGCGTGCTCGACCGCGTGCAGCAGCAGGAGGACCAGCGTGTGGTCGCCCGCCTCGACCTCCTCGTGGATCGAGCACTCGAAGCGCGCCAGCCCGTCGTCGAGGGTGACCGCACCGTCCCCGGTGGCGCTGATGGTCAGGCCGTCGAAGCGGTGGTCCACCGGGCCTGCCAGCTGGCGGCAGACCTCCCCGTGGTGGTCGGCGAGCACGGTGACCCCGAGGCGCTCGGCCTGACGCAGCGCCGGCCAGGTCTTCGAGGTGTTGGCGACCGAGAAGGACACCAGGGGCGGTTCGAGGCTCACGGAGGTGAAGGAGCTGGCTGCCAGGCCGATGGGCTCTCCGTGCACCTCGGCTGCCACCGCGACCACCCCGCTCGGGAAGACCCCGAACGCCTCCCGCAGCCGCTGCGGGTCGAGATCCTGATTGGTGCTGAGGGGGATGCCGTTCACCCGGTGTGCGCGAGCGTCTGGACCCGGGCGGCGCGCGCCGGCGCCGGGAGGCCGTAGTGGTCGCGGAGTGTCGTGCCCTCGTAGTCGCGACGGAACAGGCCGCGCTCCTGCAGGATCGGCACGACCCCGTCGACGAACGCCTCCAGACCGGAAGGCATCGCCGCCGGCATCACGTTGAAGCCGTCGGCCGCGCCCTCGGTGAACCACAGCTCGATGTCGTCCGCGACCTGCTCCGGCGTACCGGCGAGCGTGCGGTGTCCACGCCCACCACCCAGGCGGGACAGGATCTGGCGCACCGTGAGGCCGTCGCGACGCGCAAAGGACACCGTGAGCTCGTAGCGGGTCCGGTTGCCCTCGATCGCGTCGGACGGCCGGATGTGCTCCGGCAGGGGGGCGTCGAGGTCGATCCGGTCGGCCGGGATCCCGATGTCGGTGGCCAGCTGCTTCAGCGCGTGCTCGTGCACGAGCAGTTCGTCGAGCTGTCGCTCGAGCTCTCGGGCCTCCGCCTCGGTGCTCCCGATGATCGGCACGATGCCGGGCAGGATCTTCACGTGGTCCGGGTTGCGCCCGGCCGCGGCGGTCGCCGCCTTGAGCTCGCGGTAGAACGACTGGCCTTCCTCGAGCGTGCGCTGTGCCGTGAACACCGCCTCGGCGTAGGCCGCCGCGAGAGCGATGCCCGGACCCGACGACCCCGCCTGCACCACGACCGGGTGGCCCTGCTCGCTGCGTCCCACGGTGAGCGGGCCGCGCACCCGGAAGTGCTTGCCCCGGTGGTCCAGCCGGTGCACCTTGGCCGGGTCGGTGTGGACGCCGCCGGCCTTGTCGACCACGGCGGCGTCATCCTCCCAGCCGTCCCAGAGCCCGAGCACGACCTCGAGGAACTCGTTGGCTCGCTCGTAGCGCTCGGCGTGGGTGGGCGACTCCTCGAAGCCGAAGTTGGCGCCCGCGTCGAGCGCAGCGGTGGTGACGACGTTCCACCCCGCCCGGCCGTGGCTGATCGCGTCGAGAGAGGCGAAGCTCCGCGCCAGGTTGTAGGGCTCCTCATAGGTCGTCGAGGCCGTCGCGACCAGACCGATCCGCTCGGTGACCACGGCCATCGCGGCCAGCAGCAGCGTCGGCTCCAGGCTCACGGGAGGACGCCGCGCCGGGTTGCTGAACAGCGAGGGGCTGTCGGCGAAGAAGACCGAGTCGAGCTTGCCGCGCTCGGCGATCCGCGCCAGGTTCTGGAAGTGGGTCACCTCCCCGGCGGCGAGCGGGTCGCTCTCCGGCAGGCGCCACGAGGCCTCGTGGTGGCCGGTGCTCATCAGGAAGGCGTTCAGGTTCAGCTGTCGAGCCATGGTGTGTGTATCCCTTTCTAGAGCGTCACGCGCCAGAGCGACGTTCGATGCTGACGAGCCCGAAGTTGGCGGCGAGTCCGACCGCGGAGAGGGTGACTTCCTCTCGGGTATCTGTAGTTAGTTAGTAGTTATACTATGCATACCGAGGGAAGCATCCCGCCAAGCACCCCGTCTTCGGGACGGCGAGTCGCCCAAATGACCTCGGCCCCCACCAGAGGTGGGGGCCGAGGTTGCGATCGATCGCGCTAGTTCAGGCAGGGTCAGCCGGACTGGGGCGTCGGGAAGGCGGCGGGGCTGCGCCGGCCCTTCGCGTCGACGGAGCGGACAGCGAAGAACACGTTGTCCTTGGACAGGTCGACCGTTTTGTTCGTGCTCGTGCCCGCGACCCGGATGACATGCGTCCATTCCGGCTCGACGGTGGGCCTCCACACGACCTCGTAGCCAGCCGCTCCGGCTACCAGGTCCCAGGTGAGGGTCGTGTTGTTGTCCAGCGCAGACGTGTCGATCGCCGCGTTCTTGGGGGTGCCGGGAGCCATCGCCAGCGACCAGAGCGTGGCCGCATTGACTCGCGCCACGCCGGCGATGAACCGGAAGTCGCAGAACTGCGGGAGGTCGCCGAACTGCACACCGTTCTCGACACGGACGTCCTGGTGCTGGTGCGCATAGTCCTCGTTGGGTTCGGTGAACCGGGCGGCCGGGAACCCCCGCTCCAGGAAGGGAATCTGGTCCCCGCCCCGGAGGTAGCGGTCGCGACGGTAGATCACGCGGACGTTCATGCCGGTCTCCCGGTTGTCGGCGACCTCCGTGACGAGCCGGGCCAGCTGCCGGGCGGGTGAGTCGTTCTCGCCGCCGACGGAGCGGCGTACGTCCGCCTCGTCCTCGGTCTCCGCCGTGGGCACACCCTCGGCGAACAGCCGGATGCTGTGCGGGTCGCGGCTGCCGTCGTCGGCGGTCGAGCTGCCGACGATGTCGTTGGTGAACATGCCCTGCACGTCGGCGCCCGCGTCCTGGAAGACCTGCGCCATGTGGTCGGACCCGTACAGCCCCTGCTCCTCGCCCGCGACCGCGGCGAACACGAGGGTCGCCCTGGGCCGATGCGTCGCGAACACCCGCGCCAGCTCCATCGAGACCGCCACGCCGGACGCGTCGTCGTCGGCACCGGGCGCGTCGTCGGTGAAGTTCATGACGTCGCTGACGCGGGAGTCGTAGTGGCCCGAGATGACGTACACGCGGTTCGGCTCAGCGCTGCCGGTCAGCGTGGCGAGCACGTTGGTGATCGTCGTGGGAGTGGGGATGCGGTCGCCGTCGGGCTCCTGGAGGTAGGACTGCTTCTCGACCGTCATCCGTCCGCCCGACGCCGCGGCGTACGACGTCAGGGTGTCGAAGATCCAGTCGCGGGCCGCCCCTATGCCACGGTTCGGGTCGTCCTGCGACGACAGCGTGTGGCGAGTGCCGAAGGAGGCGAGCTTGCGGACGTTGGCCTCGATGCGGTGCCGATCTATCCCCCGCAGGATCGAGCGGAGCTCGGCATCCGGCGACTGCGGGCGGTTCCGGCCACCCGGGCCGTCGGGCCAGCTCTCCTCCGAATCGGGCCCGCCGCTCGCGAACGCGGCGGCGGGGAGGCCGACCAGCGTGGCGCTGGTTCCGGCTGCGGTGCCGGCCAAGAAGGTCCGGCGGCTGGCGTGCGTATTTTCCCGAGAGTTGTCGAACATTCATCCATCTCAACCCCGGCTCCCGCGAGATGTAAAGACCGGAACCGAAGAAATGTGTCCGGTCACCGGGCCTTCCCGTCGCTCAGCGGGCGTCCAGCTGGGCTTGGGCGTCCGCGAGGAGCTCGACGACGTGAGTGCCGAACACGACGTCGACCTCGTGTGGCTCACCGCTCGCGGCGGACGCGACCAGTTCCTCAGCGGCCGTCGCGAACGAAGGCGCGCCCTCGGGTCGCAGAGGCATGAGCAGCTGCCCGGCCTCGCCCCACACCGCGGCCTCGAACCCCGCCGCGGCCGGCGGCGCGAACTGCGTGAGGGAAACGGTGCTGGTGGCGCCCGACTCGTGACGGAGCACGAGCGTGACCAGGTCACGTTCGCCTCCGACCGCGGTCAGGGACGCGACCGGTCCCAGGGCGGCACCCAAGGTCGACAACGCGTGGGGCCCGGTGTCCCACAGGGCACCGCGTTCCTGACGCCACGGCGAGTCGCCGAAGGGATTGCCGGCCTGCTGCAACGAGCTGAACCACCGGAGCCAGCCGCCACGCCAGCCCTCCGTGGCGCGCACCTCGCGGAACCAGGCCCGCGATTCCTCGATGAAGCGGTCGGTGAAGAAGACCACCGAGGCCACCCCTGCCGCCGAGACGGCATCCCGGAGCTCCCGCGCGTCCTCGACCGTCAACGCGACCGGCTTGTCGAGCAGCAGATGCCTCCCGGCCCGCGCGGCGACCAGCGCCAGCTCGGCCTGCACGTCCGGCGGCACCGCGAACGCGACCGCCTCCACGTCCGCGAGCAGTGCGTCATAGTCGTCGTACGCGGGGACACCGAGGGTGGTCGCCAGGGCCTCGGTCTTCTCCCTGCTGCGACCCCACACCCCCACCAGGTCGACGTCCCTGGCATCGACCAGTCCCGGGCCGTGCGCGATCGTCGCCCAGGGTCCCGTTCCGACCAGTCCGAACCGCATGGCGGCACCGTACTCCGCACGGATCAGTCGTTGACCCGGCCGGTCTCATAGGCCCACATCGCCACCTCCACCCGGTTCCGGGCGCCGAGCTTGGCCATCAGGCTGGCGATGTGGGTCTTCACCGTGCTGAGACTGATGTGCAGCTCGTCGGCGATCTCGGCGTTGGTGCGGCCGCGGGCCATCGTGAGCAGCACCTGTTCCTCGCGGTCGGTGAGCGGGTCGACCGGCTGCACGGGTGGTACTGCACGACCGGTGCCGGCGAAGGAGGCAAGGAGGCGACGGGTGATGCTCGGGGAGATGAGCGAGTCGCCTCGGACTGCCGCTCGGATCGCCTCTCCGAGCAGCGCGGGCCCCGCGTCCTTCAACAGGAACCCGGTGGCGCCGGCCCGCAGCGCGCCGTGGACGTACTCGTCCAGGTCGAACGTGGTGATGACGACGACTGCGATCCGGTCCTCGACTTCGGGGCCGGCCAGCTGCCGGGTCGCCTCGACGCCGTCGAGCACAGGCATCCGGATGTCCATCAGGCAGACGTCGGGACGCAGCTCGCGCGCCAGCCGCACCGCCTCCTGCCCGTCGCGCGCCTCGCCCACGACCTCGATGCCGTCCAGGGTGCCGAGGATCAGCCGCAGGCCGGTCCGCACCAGGTCCTGGTCGTCGGCGACGAGGACCCGGATGGTCATGCCGGCACCTCCCGCGGCAGGCTGGCGTCGACCGCCCAGCCGCGCCCGGGGCAGGGACCCACCCGGCACGTGCCGCCGAGCAGCGTGGCGCGCTCGATCATGCCGGTCAGCCCGAACCCCGAGCCGCGGGACGAGCTGGGCGGGGCTCGGGTCACCGTCGTCGTCGACGTGCACGTGGACCGACGCGCGGTCACCCTCGACGCGTACGTCGACCCGCGTGGCGTTCCGGGCATGGCGCAGGGCATTGGTGACTCCCTCCTGCGCGATCCGGAAGACCGCTGCGTCGACCGCTGCGGGGAGACCGGTCAGGTCGCCGGAGAGCGCCACCTCCACCCGCGGCCCGGTGGGCGGAGCCGCGGCCAGCCGCTCGAGGTCGGCCACCCCGGGCTGCGGGGTGTAGTCGGCGGGCTCCTGGTTGCGCAGCACGCGCACCATGGCCCGCATCTCGGCGAGCGTGCGCGACGCCTCGACCTCGATCACCTCCAGTGCATCGAGCGACGCGGACGGGTTGGTCGCCGCGAGGGCGCGCCCGGCCTGGGCCTGGATGGCGATGGCCGAGACGTGGTGGGCGACCGTGTCGTGCAGCTCGCGCGCCAGCTGCACCCGCTCCTCGGTCTTCACCTGCTCGAGCCGGCGATCCCGGGCGCCGTGCTGGGTACGCACCGTCAGGCCCAGCGCGAAGGCGCTCATCAGGACGGCGATGCCGCCGATCGCGTCCGCGAGACCGGTCCAGCTGACGAAGATCCCGATCGTGGCGGCCACCAGGATGATCGCCAGGCCGGCCGCTGCCTCGCGACCGGAGCCCCACCGGAACAGCGAGTACGGCAGCAGCAGGAAGTAGATCATCGTGTACGACTCGAGCGCCGGGGCGTCGGCGACGAGCAGCCCGATGTCGACGACGATGGCCACCCCGAAGGCGACCGCGACCGCCGCGAACGGATGGGTACGCCGCCACAGCAACGTGGGCGCCAGCCCCACCGTCAGCAGCACCGACAGCCACGGCAGCGGCAGGTCCTCGCGCAGTGCGGCCTCCAGCACGCCGGCCACGGTCACCACGGCCACCAGAGCCCAGTCCCGCCACACCCGCACCGGCGGGGACGGAGGCCGGGGCTCGTCCAGCACGGACCGCAGCGGGCTGCTCACCACCTCAGCGTAGGGAACGCACCGCGTCAGGAGACCGGCCGAAAGTCTGATTCGCCCTCGGCCGTAGGCACGGCCCCCTCCGAGCCTCATGCCCGATGTGTCGCACAGCCGGCACCACCACCGTGGAAGCACAGGTCGGGCGCACCGGGCGGCCGGTCGATCACCGAGGAGACGCCATGTCCCGCGCACTCGAAACGCTCGGCCGCTTCGCCGCCCGACGCCCGTGGCTGGTCATCGGGAGCTGGGTGATCGTCAGCGTCCTGGTCATCACGTCCGCCGCCGCGTTCGGACGCGAGCTGGAGGACCCTTCGAGGCACCCGGGCTGGACTCGCACCGCGCCACCGAGCTGCTGGCCAAGGCGGCCCCGGCCGAGGCGGGACTCGGCGCCGACGTCGTCCTCACCCCTCAGGATCCCGAGGCGACCTTCTTCGACTCCCCCGCGGCGCAGGCGGAGGTCGACACGGATCCAGAACGCCGTCGCGACGCTGCCGGAGGTCCTCGCCACCAGCGATCCCGCCGGCGCCCTGCGGGCCGGTCGGCCGGCCGCCGTCGAGTCGGGCGTGGTCTCGCCCGACGGCCGGGTCGCGCTGATCCGGGTCCAGTATCCCGAGCGCCAGGACCTCGGCACCGCGCGACCTGGAGAACCTCAAGACCCTGCTCGACGATCTCCGCGAGACGTCGTCGCTGCGGATCGAGGCCGGCGGTGACCTGTACTTCGCGTTCGAGGCAGCCCCCGGCCGGTGTCGGCGAGGCGCTCGGCCTGCTGGTCGCGATCGTGATCCTGTTCCTGGCGTTCGGGTCCGTTGTCGCGATGCCGGTCTGCCGATCGGCACGGCACTGCTCGGGCTCGCGGTCGGCACCGGCTCCCTGTCCTCTGGTGGCGTACGTCGTCGACATCCCGTCCTGGGCGACGGTGATCGGGGCGATGGTCGGCCTGGGCGTCGGCATCGACTACGCGCTCCTCGTGCTCTCCCGGTTCCGGGAGCAGCTGGCCGACGGCCGTCGACGTCGACGACGCGGTCGGCCGGTCGCTGGCCACGGCCGGCCGCGCGGTCGTCTTCGCCGGCGGCACCGTGGTCGTCGCGATCCTCGGCCTGGCCGTCGCCAGGATCCCGTTCGTCACCGCCGGTGGGATCGGGATCTCGCTGATCGTGCTGGTGATGGTGCTCGCCTCGATCACCCTGCTCCCCGCGCTGCTCGGGCTGGCCGGGCACCGGGTCAACGGGCGCCGGTCCGGCCGCACGGCCACGCCCGGCACTCACTGGCGTCGATGGGGCGCGCACGTCGGCCGGCACGCCACGGCGTACGCCGTCGGCGCCACGGTCCTGCTGCTCGCCCTCGCAGCACCGGTGTCCGCGCTGCGGCTCGGCTTCCCGGACGAGGGCACGATGCCGCAGTCGCGCACCGAGCGCCGGGCCTACGACCTGATCGCCGACGGGTTCGGCCCGGGCGCCAACGGCCCCCTGGTCGTCGTGGTGGACGTCGCGGGTGACCCGACCGTCCTTATCCCTCTGGCCGCCGCGATCGACGCCGACCCGGGCATCGCTGACGTCTCGCCACGCGGTTGTCGACGCACACGCCGACGTCGCCATGCTGGCCGTCGAGCCCACCACGACCCCGCAGTCAGAGGCCACGCGCGACACCATCGACCGCCTGCGATCGGAGGTGTTCCCGAGCGTGCTGGACGGCAGCCCCGCCCGGGCGCACGTCGGCGGTCAGGTGGCGGTGTTCGCCGACCTCGGTCACCGGGTCCAGGACCGGCTGCCCCTGTTCATCGCGCGCCGTCGTTCTGTTGTCCTTCGTGCTGCTGATGGTGATGTTCCGCTCGCTGCTGGTGCCCCTGAAGGCGGCCGTGATGAACCTGCTCAGCGTGACCGCGGCGTACGGCGTGCTGGTCATGGTCTTCCAGTGGGGGTGGGGCGCCGACCTGATCGGGCTCGAGTCCACGGTGCCGATCCTGTCGTTCATCCCGCTGTTCATGTTCGCCATCCTGTTCGGACTGTCCATGGACTACGAGGTCTTCCTGCTCTCGCGGGTGCGGGAGGAGTACGTGCGCACCGGCGACAACGGCGAAGCGGTCCTGCGTGGACTGGCCGGGACCGCCCGCACGATCACGTCCGCCGCGTTGATCATGGTGGTGGTCTTCGCCGGCTTCGCCTTCGGCGAGGACCCGCTGGCGAAGATGATGGGCCTCGGCCTGGCGACGGCGATCGCCATCGACGCGACCATCGTCCGACTGGTCCTGGTGCCGGCCACCATGAAGCTGATGGGCAGGGCGAACTGGTGGCTGCCGGGCTGGCTCGACCGGGCGCTGCCGGGCGGCCGGAACGGCGCCGGGCTCACCGGCCCGGTCGACCGCCCGCAGCGAGTCGCATCAGGTCGCTGGTGAAGTCGACATCCTCGACCGTTCGCTCGGCGCGGGACGCGTTGCCGGCGAACTGGTGCTGGTGGCTCGCCCAGTTGCCGTCGGCCAGCTCACGGGGAGCGCCGCTGCGGAGCATCGTGGCGAGCTCGGCCGCCGCCCGGGTGATCCGCGTGCCGAGCTCGGCCGACCCCCAGTCCTCCGGCGCGGCGTAGAGCGATGTCGGGACGGGCACGGCGCGCAGGAAGGCGAAGAGCGGTCGCAGGTGCTCGTCGACGACCATCGCGTGCCGGGCAGTCCCGCCTGTCGCGGCGAGGATGACCGGTTTGGCGATCAGCAGGTCGTTGTCGATCAGGTCGGCGAAGGACTTGAACAATCCGCTGATCCCGGCCTTGTACACCGGGGTGCTGGCGATGACGGCGTCGGCGGCGGCGAGCCGTTCGATCGCCGTCTGGACCTTCTCGTTGGGGAATCCGGAGACGAGGGACCGGGCGATGTCCACGGCGAGGGGCGCAAGGTCGATCATGCTCACGGTCGCCTGTGTTCCCGACTCGCGCAGCGCATCGATGGTCCGTTGGGCGATCCGGTCGGCGAGCAGGCGGGACGAGGAAGGGTCGCTGACACCGGCGTTGATCACGGCCACGGTGACCGTGTCATCGCGAGTGGTGTCTGCGGTTCCGTCGACGGGGTGCAGGACGTTCACGTGAGGATCCCTTCGGGCGTTCACTGGGGCTGGGTGGGTAGACGCGGACTGGCATCGATCAGGGCTCGGCTGAGGTCTCGCAGCGTTCCGAGCTCCGCGGGGCTCAGCGCCCGGGTCATCGCGGTCGTCACCTGTCGGGCGTGGGCGCTGCCGACGCGGCGCTGCACCTCACGGCCCTCGGCGGTGAGACAGATCCGGCACGCGCGTGCGTCGTCGGGGTCGTCGCGGCGCTCCACGAGGCCTCGATTCCGCAGCCGGCTCACCAGCCTGGACATCCCGGCCTGGGTCAGCAGCGCGTCGTCGAGGAGGGCGGTGATCCGCAGCCCGTCGGGGGCCTGGGACAGGGCGTAGAGAACGCCGTACTCGTGCGGCAGCAGGCCACCCCAGTCACCGTTCTGCATGAACTCGCGACTGAGGGTGGCCTGGGCTCGAAACAGCGACTCCCAGGCGGTGTTGGCCAGCCGACTGTCGTTGGCCATCACGACACCGCCAGCGGGAACCGAGCCTGGATATCGGGGTCGCTGTCCTGGTACGGCGACGTCCCGGACAGGTTGTCGCCGCGGTTCGGGTTGGGACGCGGCTGGCGGGGCTCCGCATCGCCGTACTTCGCCGCGACCAGCGAGGCGTGCGTCGGAGCGCTCGGCACGTTGGGCGCACGCCGCGACTCGAGCTCCTTGCGCAGGACCGGGACCACCTCGGTGCCGAGCAGCTCGACCTGCTCGAGAGCGATCTCGACGGGCAGGGCCAGGCCGTCGACGGCGAACAGCTGACGCTGGTAGTCGCCGAATCCCTCCTGGAAGGTCAGGACCTTGTCGATGACCTGCTGCGGGCTGCCGACGGTGAGCGGCGTGGCGGCCATGTAGTCCTCGAGCCGGGTGCCACGGAAGATCGGGTAGTTCTCGAAGTACGGCCGGAACGCGTTCACTGCGTCCTGCGAGCGCTTGGCGATGAACGACATGCCGCCCAGTCCGACGATCGCCTGGTCGGCGGTGCCGTGGCCGTAGTGCTCGAACCGCTGTCGGTAGAGGTCGACGATCGGCTTGAAGTGGAAGTTGGGCGCAAGGATGTGGTTGGCGAAGAATCCGTTGCCGTAGAAGGCGGCCTGCTCGGCGATCTCGGGAGTCCGGATCGAGCCGTGCCAGACAAAGGGGGGTACGTCGTCGAGCGGACGCGGCGTCGAGGTGAAGCCCTGGAGCGGTGTGCGGAAGCTGCCGTCCCAGTCGACGACGTCCTCGCGCCACAGCCGGTGCAGCAGGTTGTAGTTCTCGAGCGCCAGCGCGACGCCCTGGCGGATGTCCTTGCCGAACCATGGGTAGACCGGCACCGTGTTGCCGCGGCCGACCATGAGATCGAGTCGCCCCTGGGCGACGTGCTGCAGCATCGCGTAGTCCTCGGCGATCTTCACCGGGTCGTTGGTGGTCACCAGCGTCACCGAGGTGCTCAGGATGATCCGCTGGGTCAGCGCCGCGATGTGGGCCAGCAGGGTCGGTGGAGACGAGGGGACGAACGGCGGGTTGTGGTGCTCGCCGAGCGCGAAGACGTCGAGTCCCACCTCATCGGCTCGCTGCGCGACCCGGATCATGTTGCCGATCCGCTCGGCCTCGCTCTGGGTGTAGTTGGTCGTCGGGTCCGGCGCGATGTCGCCGACGGTGAAGACTCCGAACTGCATGGCCCTGCTCCCTTCGAAGCGCGTCCGCTGGATACATGACTGCGCATGTTCTTCAACAACGCGACTGCGCAGGTATTCCGTGGTGTGGCCGGGACCCGCTACCGCAGGCGTGCCGGAGGGCAGATCATGGTCGTGAACCGCGAACACCCGCCCGCTGGATGCAGAGGTAGGCACCATGTCGTCGTCAACACAGTTCACCGTCCACACCAGCCTGTCCCCGAGCGCTGTCATGGTGCTGTTCACCGACTTCGGACCCGACCGCGCCAGCCGCTGGCCGAACGTCGACGAGGCGCACTTCAAGGTGCACGACCAGGGCCCGGACTGGGCCGAGGTCACCGAAGGCAACCGGATGGGCTGGGAGCGCGAACGCTACTCGTGGGACGCCGACGCCGGCACCATCACGATCGACACCCTCGACTCGAACCTGTGGGGGCAGGGCAGCGGGTGGCGCTACCAGCTGACCCCCGCCGGCGGTGGCACTGACGTGCAGGTCACGCTGACCCGGGTACCCAAGTCCGTGCTCGCCAAGGTGGTCGGCGCGTTGATCCCGATAGTCGGGGCTCGCACCATCGGGAAGCAGTTCAAGTCGGTGCTGCGCAAGGCAGAGACTGGGTGAAGGTCACGAGTCGAAACCCAACCCGGCGGCGTCCAGGGCGCGGAGCCACACGTTGCGTCGCCCCTCCCGCTGGTCGGCGCGCGCGAGAGCCCATCGCGTCGTCTGGATGCCGATCGAGGCGATCGGCTCCGGTGGAAAGGGAAGCGGCTTCTCGCGCACCATGCCCAGCTCGGTGCGTCGCGTCGGCTCTCCGGAGAGCAGGTCGAGCATGACGTCCGCCGCGAACCGCGAGGCGCCGACGCCGAGGCCGGTGAAGCCGGCGGCGTACGCCACTCGTCCTTGCTTGGCCAGGCCGTAGAACGCACAGAATCGCGTGGACGTGTCGATCGCTCCGGCCCACTGGTGGCTGAACCGGAGTCCTTCCAGCTGCGGGAAGGTCGTGAAGAAGTGCTCCGCGAGGAGCCGGTGGGTCTGCGGCCGCGACTCGTACGTGTCCTTCACTCGACGACCGAAGTGGTACACGGCGTCGTATCCGCCCCACAGGATGCGGTTGTCGGCTGTCAGCCGGTAGTAGTGGAAGAGGTTGGCCGAGTCGCCGACGCCCTGCCTGCTCGTCCAGCCGATCGAGCGGAGCTGCTCGTCACTCAGCGGTTCGGTCATCAGCGCGTAGTCGTAGACGGGAACGGTGAACAACCGGGTGCGAGGGATGAGGCTGCGAAAGACGTTGGTGGCAAGCGCAACCCGCTGAGCACGCACTCGTCCCGACGGCGTACGCACGGTGACCGTCGGGGCGCGGCGCTCTGCCCGGAGGACTACGCCGGGGGTGCGCTCGAAGATCTCGACGCCGAGCTCCGTCGCGGCACGGGCCAGTTCCTTGGCGAGCCTGGCCGGATGGACCAGGGCGACGTCGTCGCGCACCAGCCCGGCGAGGTACGTCGGGCTGTTCACCTGGGCGCGAACCGCGTCCGCGTCGAGAAAGGTGCCGGTGCCCTCGCGGAGCCACTGGACCTGGTGCGGCTCGGTCGCGACATCGAGCTCGCCGGTCCGCTCGTAGTCGCAGTCGAGTCCGAGGTCACCGACGGCCTTCTCGATGCCGTCGAGGTTCTCCCGACCCATCCGCTCCAGCACGTCGTACTCGTCGGGCCAGCGGGAGCGCCCGTTCTCCTCGCCGTGCGTCAGGCTCGCGGCACAGAAACCACCGTTGCGTCCGGACGCGGCCCAGCCCACTGTGCCCCCCTCCAGCAGCACGACCCTGGCGGCGGGGTCGCGCTGCTTCGCGAGCACGGCGGTCCACAGGCCGCAGTAACCACCGCCGACGACAACGAGGTCGGCGTCGACGGTGCCCGTGAGGGTCGGGTACGCCGGAGCATCCGCGACGTCCTCCAGCCAGAAACAGGCATCGCGCACCGGCGCGAGCGCCGCGTCCACGATGCCGGAGGGCGGTGGATTGCGGGTGAAGACCGTGCCGGTCTCGGGCCTACCCAACCTCATGGGCGCCCCGGCTCCGCGCCTCGTCGTTGTTGCAGGATCGCCCGCTCCTCGCTCTCGTGACCTGGCACGAGGTGGATGGCACTCGAGACGCGCAGGGGTACGAACGTCTCCGCCGGTGTGGGCCGAGCACACCCGGGTCGTGAGGCAGACATGGTCGCCGCCGGTGTCGAGCACGGCGATGCGTTCGAGCAACAGCCGGTTCGGACACGCTCTGAGCAGCGGTACGCCGTTCTGGTCGAGGTCGACGTCGATGCCCGCGAACTTGTCCGTGTCCTCACCGGAGAGCGTGCCGAACCGCTCTGCGAGCGCGAAGTCCTCCTCGGTCAGGAAGTGAACGGCGAAGCGTGTGGCGCGCAGGCTCACGAGGTAGGTGTGGTTGGCCTTGGACAGCCAGACGCAGTAGTGCTGGGGCGTGATGCTCGACTGCACGTGAAAGCCGACCAGGCAACCTGCCCGTTCGTCCTCTGCTGCGGTGGTGAGCACGATCAGCGGCGGGTCGGCCGAGTCCATCAGCGTGTCGAACGCGTCATCACTCACCTCGGTCACCCGCCTGAGCCTGCCTTTCGTAGCGCAGAAAGAGGGTGTCGTCCTCAGCCATGGCGCCCTTCAGCTCGAACGCGGCGAGCCCCGCGCCGGGTGGGGTCACGGACACCGGGAGCGGGTCACCGCCCATGAGCGGAGAGATGGAGAGGCACAGCTCGTCGAGACGGTCCGCCGCGACCAGCTCACCGAGCCACGTCGGACCGCCTTCGCAGAGCACCACCCGGTGGCCGCGCTCGGCCAGCGCACGCATCGCGGCAGCCGGCTCGACCTGTTCGTCACCCGCCACGATGACTGTCGCGAACTCGTTCGGCCTCCGCCCGACGTTCCGGATCCGCCGCCGCGCAGGTGATCAGGTGGGTGCGGGCGTCCTCCGGTGCCTCGCTGAAGGCCCGCGCTGTCCAGTCGAACACCAGCGACCGGCTGACCACGGCGAGTGGCGGCGTCGACGACCGTCCCTGCCGCCGGCGTTCTGCCTGCGCCTCGTCGGTGAGCCGAACGGGCCCGTATCCCTCGCGCCGAACCGTCTCGGCACCGACCAGCACGACGTCCGCGATCTGCCGCATCCTGCGGAACAGCGCCATGTCGGGAGTGGTGGACAAGGAACCGACCCGACCATCCACGGCCGCCGTGCCGTCGAGCCCGGCGACCATGTGCCCCGTCACCCAGCACTCGTGTCTCGGCGCGGACCGGTCGACCACGAGGTACGGCGCAAGCGCATCCGGGCACGTCCGCGCCACGCTTCAGCTCATGCACGCCCTCACGATAGGGCGCGCGACGCGTCGCCCGGTGATCCACCCGAGTCGCCGACGTCGACTCTTGGCGGTCAGGGCTGCGACCGCAGCGCCGTCTCCGCAGCGTTGAACCCGCACATGCCGTGCACGCCGCCTCCGGGCGGGGTCGCAGACGAGCACAGGTAGACCCCCTGGACGCCGACCTTGTAGGGGTTGAGCGCGATTCTCGGTCGGAGTGCGATCTGCCTCGCGGTGTTCGCGCCGGAGCTGATGTCGCCACCTACGTAGTTGGCGTTGTACGTCTCCATCTGGGTCGCGCTCCGGGTGGCGGTCGCCACGATCCGCTCACGGAAACCCGGAGCGAACCGCTCGATCTGGCCGATGACCGTCTCCGTCGCGTCGCCGGTGTAGCCGTGCGGCACGTGCGCGTAGGCCCAAAGCGGGTTGATCGAGCCCTGCGACCGGGACGGGTCCGCGAGGTACTGCTGACCGACGAGCACGAACGGGCGGTCCGGCATCTCGCCCCGCACCGTGGCCGCTTCGGCTGCGACGATCTCCGCAGCGCTGCCGCCCAGGTGCAGCGTGCCGGCACGACGAGCGTCCTCGTTGGTCCAGGGAACGTCACCGTCGACGGCGAAGTCGACCTTGTGCACCGCGGGCCCGTACTTGTACCGGCCGAGCTGGCGGCGTACCCGCCCGGGCAGGCGGTCGCCGACGATCTCCAGCACGCCCTTCGGCGACGTGTCCAGCATGACCACGTCGGGCGAGCCGAGCTCCTCGAGGCGGCCGACCCGGACACCGGTCACCACCCTGCCGCCGAGCCTCTCGAGCAGCGCGATCATCGCGGTCGAGATCGACTGGGTGCCGCCGGCCGCGACCGGCCAGCCGGCCCGGTGACCCGCGGCGGCGAGCATCAGCCCGACCGAGCCGCTGAGCGGAGTGTCAAGACGCCCGAAGGCGTGCGCGGAGGCGCCCATGAACAGCGCCCGAGCCGGCTCGTCACGCCACCGGCGCGCCGTCCAGGTCGCCGGCAGCAGCGCCTTCGTCCCGAACCGGCCGAGCACGACCGGGTGCCGCGGCACGTGGATCACCGGGCGGAGGATCTCGGCGAGCAGCTCGTCGAAGTGCTCGACCGCGGGGCTGAACGTCCGCCGCCACGCCTCCGCGTCGTCACCGAGGGAGTCGTAGGTGCGGCCGAGATGGCGGGAGAGCACCCCCGCCCGGCCGTCGTCGAGCGGGTGAACCAGGTCGAGCTCGGGCCACAGCCACTCCAGGCCGAACTCCCCCAGCCCGAGCGTGCTGAGGAACGGCGAGACGACGCCGGTGGGGTGGAACGCTGCGCAGTCGTCGTGCAGCACGCCGGGGACGGTGAGCTCCGAGGTCCGGGTCCCGCCGCCGGGCCGGTCGTCGGCCTCCAGCACGGTGACCTCGATGCCCTCCTGGGCGAGGCGGATCGCAGCGGCCAGGCCGTTGGGCCCGCTACCGACCACGACAGCGGTGGTCATCTCCTCACCCCCTCACCGTTGTCGATCCGGGCACGTGTCCGGTCATCGTCCAGGTGACATTCAACGGGATCGGGCCGTCCGGCGACGAGCCGCTCGACACGTGAGCCGCTGGCCCTCGTTCACCTACCGTCCACCCTGCCGCCGCCTGCTGCTTGCGGAGATGGGCCAGCGTCACAGGCAGTAGCCCGAACAACGCGCAGGAGAGGCAGCATGACCGAGACCACCACCCACCGCGAGACCCCCCGCTTGCTCCCCATGGCAGGTCACACACACGGCAACCGGAGCGCGGTCACCTGTCACCTCCGTTGCGGCGACGCCTGCTTCGTCACCGCCCCGAACACCACGCAGACGTCGTACTTCCGGGACGTGGCCGCCACTGCCCTGAGCCGCCGCGCCGTGCTCGGCGCCGGCACCGCGGCGACCGCGTTGGGCACCCTGGCCGGTACGGCCGCGCCCGCCGCCGCCGACCCCCGGGGCCACCAGCACGGACACGGTGCTGGACACGGCAAGAGCCTGCAGTTCAGCCCGATCGAACCGGTCGCGGTGACCGTGGACGACCTCACCGTGCCGCGTGGCTACGAGTGGGAGCCGATCATCCGTTGGGGCGACCCGATCCTGAAGGGCGCTCCGACCTTTGACGGCGCCAACCAGTCTCCGGAGGCACAGGCGAAGCAGTTCGGCTACAACAACGACTACCTCGACATCATCGAGACCAACCGCCAGGGGACCCGCGCGCTCCTCGTCTGCAACCACGAGTACACCAACGAGAACATCATGTTCCCTCCGGGCACCGACCCCGAGCTCGTGATCCGCACCGCCTGGGCCGCCCACGGAATGTCGGTGGTGGAGCTGAAGCGCGGCCGTCGGGGCGACACGTGGCGCTACGTCAAGGGCGCCCGGCTCAACCGCCGAATCACACTCGACACCGTGTTCCGCATGGACGGCCCCGCGGCGGGATCCGACCTGCTCAAGACGGCCGCGGACGGCACCGGTCGCCGCGTCCGGGGCACCATGAACAACTGCGCGGGCGGCACCACCCCGTGGGGCACCGTGCTGTCGGGCGAGGAGAACTTCAACCAGTACTTCCTCGCCACCGGCACCGACCCGCGCGAAGCGCGGTACGGGCTGAGCGGCACCCAGGACACCCGCAACTGGCGCTCCGTCGACCCGCGCTGGGACGCGACGAACCCCGACTACGCCAACGAGCCCAACAGGTTCGGCTGGATCGTCGAGGTCGACCCGTACGACCAGGACTCGACGCCGGTCAAGCACACCGCGCTGGGCCGGTTCAAGCACGAGGGCGCCACGGTCGTGGTCAACCGCGACGGCCACGTGGTGGCCTACATGGGCGACGACGAGCGGTTCGACTACGTGTACCGGTTCGTCTCGCGCGACAAGTACCGCCGCGGTCACAGTGCCCGCGACCGCAAGCACAACCTGTCCCTGCTGAGCGCGGGCGACCTGTCCGTCGCCAAGTTCACCGGCGACGGCCTCGAGGACGGGGTGAGCGACGGGACCGGCGAGTGGATCCCGCTGACCCGCAACGGGAAGTCGATGGTGCCGGGCTTCAGCCTCGACGAGGTGCTGATCTTCACCCGGCTGGCCGCGGACGTCGTGCAGCCGACGAAGATGGACCGCCCCGAGGACGTCCAGCCCAACCTGCACAACGGGCGGGTCTACGTCGCGTGCACCAACAACACCGACCGTGGCAAGCCCGACAAGGAGGGGCCCACCGAGCCCAACCCGAGGCCTGCCAACAAGGACGGCCACGTGGTGGAGATCGCCCCGTCGCGGGGCGACCACACGGCGTCGACGTTCTCGTGGAACCTGATCCTGATCTGCGGCGACCCCGCCACCGCCGGCACCTACTTCGGCGGCTACACCGGTCCGGTGTCCCCGATCTCCTGCCCGGACAACGTGGCCTTCGACAGCCGGGGCAACCTCTGGATCTCCACCGACGGCCAGCCCAGCGCACTCGCCCACAGTGACGGGCTCTACAAGGTGCCGGTCGCCGGGCCCGAGCGCGGGCGGGTCCAGCAGTTCCTCGCCGTTCCGGCTGGAGCCGAGACCTGCGGTCCGGTGATCCACGACCGGGACGGGTCGGTGTTCGTCGCCGTGCAGCACCCCGGAGAGGAAGGGGCCTGGGACGCTCCGCAGTCGCGGTTCCCCGACTACGTGGCTCCAGGCGGCTCGGCGCCCAAGGGCGACTTCGCGGGGCCCCGGCCCACCGTCGTCCAGGTCACCCGCCACTGAACAGAAGCGGCCCTCACAGTCACTGTGAGGGCCGCTTCGCGGCGTCGGCAGTCACGCGAGGCTGGTCGTGCATACGCTCTGTAGGTGCAGGATCCCGACGATGGTGGAGTGCAACAGCCGGCAGAGACCCTGCAGGTCGGCCCCTCTCGACCATCGTTGTTCGCGAAGGTGCCTGCCACGTGGCAACTACCAGCCGTCGCCTTCCTGGCCTTCGTCCTCGGCGTTGCCGCGTGCGGAGGTGCGGTGTTCTGGTGGCAGGGTCGACCTGCGCCACCCCCTCTTCGTGCGGATGAACACGCCGTCGAGCTCGTGCTTTTCGACGCCGTACCTCCCCTGACGCACCCAGGCGCGCGGCGATCCGACATCAGTCCGCTGCTGGTCGACGGCGCTCTCCTCCAGTCCGGTGGGTCAACGTCCACCGTCTTCGACATCGGCGCTCTCGACAGCAGTCTCGAAGTCCGTGCTCCTGACCTGCCCGTGACAGTCTCGCCGACCCGTCGATTCCAGTCGGTCGGTCTCAGGATCATCGTCCGAGACTGCAAGGCCGCTACCCGATGGACGCCAGGCGATCGACCCTTCGTCATCAAGTGGCGAGATGAGTACGACGAGACGCACCTGGACAGGGCCGGCGACTTCGGCAGGTCGATCGCACTCTCGCTGATCCGCTCCATCGATGCCGTGTGCGAAGACCGACTCGACAGGTGAGTGCTCTCAACCGATCTGACCGACCTCACGCTCCGGGCCGCACCGTCAGGCCTCGGGGATTTCGCGGCCGAAAGCCTCGAGCGTGACATCCGCGGGCTCCGGTCCGCCTCGTCGGCCAGTGTCCAGCTTGTCGATGGCGACCATCTGCTCGGCCGTGAGCTCGAAGTCGAAGACGTCGATGTTCTCGGCGATCCGGCTGGCCTTGGTGGACTTCGGGATGACCGAGCGGCCGTGCTGCAGCCCCCAGCGCAGCATGACCTGCGCGGGTGTCTTGCCGTGGATGGCCGCGATACCGCCGATGACAGGGTCCTCGAGGGTGCTGGTATGGCCGCGGTCGCGGTAGAAGGTGATGCCGCCGATGGGCGACCAGGCCTGGGTGACGATGCCGTGCTCGGCACCGAAGGCCTGCACCTCGGGCTGGACGAAGTACGGGTGGACCTCGATCTGGTTGACCGCGGGCATCACGCTCGCGCTGTCGAGCAGCGCCGTGAGGTGGTCCACCATGAAGTTGCTGACCCCGATCGCACGAACCCTGCCGTCATCGAGGAGGCTCTCCAGGGCGCGGTACGCCGCGAGGGTCTTGTCGAACGCCGAGGGCAGGGCCTGGTGCAGGATCAGCAGGTCGATCTGCTCGACGCCCAACTTTCCGGCGCTCTTCTCGAAACCGTGCAGCGTCTGGTCGTAGCCGTAGTCGCTGATCCAGATCTTGGTCTCGAGAAACACCTCGGATCGATCCAGGTCCGCCGCGTGGACCGCTTCGCCGACCTCGCGCTCGTTGCCGTAGGCAGCTGCGGTGTCGACATGCCGGTAGCCACAGGCGAGGGCAGCCGCGACGGCGTCACGCGTCTCGTCTGGCGGTGTCTGGAAGACGCCGAGCCCGAGGGCGGGCATCTCGACGCCGCTCTTGAGGATGATCGTCTCCATGTTGATGCTCCTTCCAGCTGTCGCAGGCAGACCGGGACAACGAGCGCTGGCGCGGGGTCGGACTCATCCAACCCGGAGGGCCGCGGCGTTTGCCGTGGCCTCCTCGCCCAGCACCTGGCTCGTCAACCTCTTGAGAGCTGCGTCCAGCAGCTCCGAGTCCTCGTCAGTGGCACCGGCCGCACTGAGCTGGGCAAGCAGCCACCCCTTGAGCTCGGTCACGAACAGCTCCCACTGCTCACGTGCCAGCTCGGTGGTCCTCCAGCCCGACGGGTCGCCGGTGAGGTATCCGGATCGGGCGGTCTGGTCGAAGGCGGGCAGGAGAACGCTGGCCGGAACCCGGCCGACCGCCGCCGTGATCGTGTCCAGGTCGGTGGGTACGCCGTGTCGTTCGCGCAGAAGAACCTGGGCCACGCACCAGGTCGCGGCTCCATCGAGCGACGTACCGGACGCGATGCGGATCGCGGGGAGGCTGTGATGGCCGTCGCGGTTCATCAGGCGACCGACGACCTTCTCCAGTGCACGGTCGGGGTCGCCGCCCTCGGCCATCGCGAACCCGTCCCCCATGTCGCCGGCTCCCGCCCGGGCAGCGTCACGTAGCGGCACCTGGGGCAGCATCAGGCTGAGCAGGAACGCGACGATGCCGACGGGCGCGGCGTACAGGAAGACCGACTGCAGCACGTCGGCGTACGCGTTCACGACGGGAGCGATGAGGTCGGCCGGATGACTGTGCAGGAGCGCTGGTGTTGCCGCGTCCTCGGGCGACAGACCGGGTGACTGCGCGAACGCGGCCGGGAGTGCGTCCTTGAGCTTGCCGGCGTAGATCGCCCCGAAGGCGGCCGCACCGAACGAGCTGCCGAGTGTCCGGAAGAACGTGACCCCGGACGTCGCGACGCCGAGATCACGGTAGTCACTGGTGTTCTGGACGATGATCACCAGCACCTGCATGCACAGCCCGATGCCGACCCCCAGCACGAACATGAACAGCGAGATCCTGGTGAAGCTGGTCTCGGCGTCCATCGTCGACATCAGGAGCAGGCCGACGGTCATCAGGAGCGAGCCCACGATCGGGAACGTCTTGTAGTGACCGGTGCGGCCGACGACCACACCAGCGGTGATCGACGCGCCGAGCAGACCGAGGACCATCGGGAGCATCCGCAGGCCCGAGGAGGTCGCCGAGACGCCGTGGACGTACTGCAGGTACGTCGGCAGGAAGGTCAACGCTCCGAGCATCGCGAAGCCGACGACGAAGCTGACCACGGACGCCACCGAGAAGACCTTGCTCGAGAAGAGCCGCAGCGGGAGCATCGGCTCCTTGGCACGAGGCTCGATGTAGATGAACGCAACGATCCCGAGGAGCCCGGCGACGAACAGGCCGACGATCGTGGGCGACAGCCAGTCGAACTCGCTGCCACCGAGGCTGGTGGCCAGGGTCAGACCACCGGCTGCGACGGAGATGGCAGCGATCCCCGCGTAGTCGATCGTCGGCCGCCGGGTCGTCCTGACCTTCGGCATGGTCCTGGCGGCGACGCCGATCACGAGGATGCCGAGCGGCACGTTGACCAGGAAGCACCAGTGCCACGAGAGATGGTCGGTGAACAGCCCGCCGAGCAGCGGCCCGATGACGGTGGTGACCCCGAAGACGGCTCCCAGCGCGCCTTGGTACTTGCCTCGTTCGCGCAACGGCACGATGTCGGCAATCAGCGCCGTCGCCGTGACCATGAGCCCGCCGGCGCCGATGCCCTGCACCGCCCGCCACGCGACGAGCCACGCCATCGAGCCGGCGGCGGCGCACATGACGGAGGCGACGACGAAGATGGCCGCGCTGACCTGGAAGACGAGTTTTCGGCCGAACAGGTCACCGAACTTGCCGGCGAGCACGACCGCGATGGTGTCCGTCAGCAGGTAGGAAGTGACGACCCAGGAGACGTGGCCTCCGCCGCCCAGGTCGCCGACGATGGTCGGCAGCGCGGTGGACACGATTGTCTGGTCGAGTGCGGCCAGCAGCATGCCGAGCATGATGGTTGCGAAGACCAGGTTGATCTGGCGTCGGGTCAGGGCTGGTGGGCCGAGTTCCTGCCCGGCTGCCGTCCGAGCCATGCCGCCTCCCGCCCGCCGGGCTTCCGGGGCCCCGCGTTGTGGTTCAGCGTCTCGCATGTCGCGTCTGACGACTAGGGTGCGAGGTGCTACGCCGGCTGGGGCTCACCGGCGGCGGGCGCCTCGTGCCCCGGTTGGTCCAGGCGGCCACGGCGTACGTCGACGGGCAGCTCGACGACGAAACGGGCACCCCCGCCGGGAGCCTCGCAGATCGTGAGCGTGCCGCCGTGCAGGCGGACGTGGCGCGAGGCGATCGCCAACCCGAGGCCGGCGCCGCCGTGCTCGCTCGAGCCCCGGGCGAAGCGTTCGAAGATCCGGCTGCGCCGCTCGGGCTGGGACGCCGGGTCCTGCGTCGTCGACGGTGATCCGCACTGTGGTGCCTGAGGCCGACACCGTGACCGCCCGGCAGGCGACCCCGTGCGTCTCGGCGTTGTTGACCAGGTTGACCAGCACCCGCTCCAGCCGGCGCTTGTCGGCGAGCACGACCATGCCGTCCGCGCTCGGGCTGACCGACGTGACCGGCCGGCCGGCCGCCGAGTCCGCGGCCCGGGCCACCAGCTCGCCGATGAGCACCCGCTCGGACACCTCGGCGCCGTCGCCCTCGTCGACCCGTGAGATCTCCAGCAGATCCACCACGAGGGCACGGAACCGGTGCAGGTCCTCGCTGAGCAGGTCGATGGGCTCACCCACATCGCTCGGCAGTGCGCCCCTCCGGTTCTCCAGCAGAGCCAGGGAGTTGAGCATCGTGGTGAGCGGGGTGCGGAGCTCGTGGCTGACGTCCCCGGCGAAGCGGGCATCGGCGAGGACGCGCTGCTCGAGCTCGTCGGCGGTCCGGTTGAACGACTGTGCGAGGTCGTCGAGGTCGGGGTCACCGCGGTGGGCCAGGCGGGCGGACAGGTCGCCGTGGGCGATCGCCGAGGCGGCCTGGGTCACGTCCGACAGCGGTTGCAGCATGCGCCGGCTCGCGACCAGCCCAAAGGCCGCGCCGAGCAGGGTGGTCACGAGGGCGGCGGCCACGAGCAGCAACCACGTCCGGGTGAGGGTGTGCTCGAGGTCGCCCAACGGCCGGAACTCGACGTAAGCCTGATCGGGTTGGTGGACCGGCGTGATCAGCTCGAGGTACGGCCTGCCCTCGAGAGTCACGTCCCTCGCCGCGTTCGGGTTGTTGCCCAGCTCCTGCTCCAGGGAGGCCGGCAACGCGAGGGAGGCGGCAGCAGGGTTCCGGTAGATCCGGCCGCCGTCCAGGAGCACGGCGGCGGTTCCAGGCGGGTACTGCAGCCTGTCGAGAACGGCGTCGCTCGGCTGGACGCCTGCTGCGATCTCGGCACCGATCAGCTGGGCGTTGTCTGCGGCCTCAGCCCGGCCGGAGAGCACCTGGTCGCGGTTCAGGTAGTGCGAGGCGAGCGACCACACCGCCAGCGCGATGACCGTCGAGAGCACCAGGGCGAGCAACCCGAACCCGAGCGCTACCCGGTCCCGCAGCCGAAGCTGGGGCCACCAGGTCGGGCGAGAGTGGCTGTTCACCGGACGAGCCGATAGCCGAGCCCTCGAGCCGTGACCACGAGGCGGGGGTTGGCCGGGTCCTGTTCGACCTTCGTGCGCAGACGACGGACGTGCACGTCGACGAGGCGGCTGTCGTCGAAGTAGCCGTAGCCCCAGACGCGTTCGAGCAGCTCCTCTCGCGAACACACCCCCGCCGCGAGGGCGAGCTCGGCCAGGAGCTTGAACTCCGTGCGGGTCAGGTGGACCTGGCCACCCGCGCGGAGGACGATGCCCTCGTCGACCCGGATCTCCAGGTCTCCGGCGCGAATGCGGCGCGGAGTGCGCGAGGGCTCGACCCGGCGCAGCAGCGCACGGATGCGCGCCGAGAGCTCCTTGGCGATCAGGGGCTTGACGACATAGTCGTCGGCGCCGGCCTCGAGCCCGGCCACCACGTCGTGGGAGTCGGCGCGCGCGGTCACCATGATCACGGGCACGTCGCTGTCATGTCGGATCTCCCGGCAGACGGTGAACCCGTCGACGTCGGGAAGCATCAGGTCCAGCAGGACGACGTCCGGGGTCGCGGAGTCGAGCGCGGCCAGGCCCTCGCGTCCGGTGCCCGCCAGGGACACGGCGTACCCCTCGTCACGGAGCGCGAGGTACAGCGCGCGGCGTACGCGCGGATCGTCCTCGACAAGCAGCACAGACCTGCTCACACCATCGAGTATTGCTCGGTCCAACACACGCTTCCGGAGGACCGCGGTCGATGACATTTCGTCACATCACCGTCATCTGCGATCCCGCGTGATTGCGGTCGTGTGACAGCTCCGCGCGAGCGGCCGTCCAGCGTTGAGCCCCTGTGAGTTCCTGCCTACGTTTCGCAGCGCGACGGCCAACCGCGACCGCCGCATTGCCGTGGCGAAGGAGATCACCATGAAGACGTTGGTAACCCGACGTGCGGGGCTCGCCGGTGTGTGCGCGCTGGCCCTGCTGACCGCCGCTTGCTCCAGTACGGGAGGGAGCGGAGGCTCCTCGTCGTCGACAGAGACCGCAGTCCGTGGCGGCACGCTGAACATGCTCGGGGCCGGCGATGTCGACTACATGGATCCCAACGTCTCCTACTACTCGGTCGGCTACCTCGCACTCCGGCTGTGGAGCCGTCAGCTCTTCACGTTCCCGGCCGTGAACGGCCAGACCACGACGGCCGTCCCCGACCTGGCCACCGACATCCCCACGGCCGCGAACGGCGGCATCAGCAGCGATGGCAAGACATACACGATCACGATTCGGCCAGGGGCGATGTGGAACACCACCCCGGCACGCCAGGTGACCGCGGCCGACGAGGTCCGCGGTGTGAAGCGCACCTGCAACCCGGTGCAGCCCTTCGGCGGCACGCCTGACTTCGCGACGCTGATCGAGGGCTACCAGTCCTTCTGCAGCGGCTTCGCCAAGGTCGCGCAGACCCCGGCGGCGATCGCCGACTACATCGACAACACTCCGCTCCCCGGGGTCGTGGCCAAGAACGACACGACGGTGGTCTTCCACCTCACGCACCCCGCGACGTACTTCGTCGACATGCTGACCCTGCCGGCGTTCTCACCCGCACCGGAGGAGGTGCTCACGTACCTCCCGGGAAGCCAGACACTCGGCCAGCACGAGGTGTCCGACGGGCCCTACCAGGTGCAGTCCTGGAACCCCACCAAGGAGATCGTCTTCACCCGCAACGCGGCCTGGGACTCCGGCACTGACCCGGTCCGCAAGGCGTACGTCGACAAGGTGGTCGTCAACGAGACCGTCAGCCAGGACTCGATCCAGCAGCAGCTCCAGACCGGCACTCCGAGCGCCGACATGGAGTTCGACCAGGCCCCTCCGCCGAGCCAGCTGCCCGGGCTGATCTCGCGCAAGGACCCGAACCTCAACCTCGGCGAGACCGCCTCGAGCAACCCCTACGTCGTCTTCAACACCGTGTCGCCCAACAACAACGGTGCTCTGGAGAACGTCAAGGTCCGCCAGGCGCTGGAGTACGCGCTGAACCGGAACGACCTCGTCCAGGTGCTGGGCGGTCCGACGGTGAACCCGCCACTGACCCACATCCTGCCGTCGGACATCCAGGGCTCGCCGTCCTTCGACCTGTACCCCTACGACCAGGCCAAGGCCAAGCAACTGCTCACCGACGCGGGGTACCCGCACGGACTGACCCTGAAGCTCCTCTACCGCAACTCCAGTGAGGGCAGCAGCAAGGTCTTCCAGACGGCGCAGCAGGAGCTGTCCGACATCGGCATCAAGGTGGTGGGGATCCCCGCCCCCGACGCCGACTTCTACACGAAGTACCTCCAGGTTCCGTCCGCTGCGCGCAGCGGGGTCTGGGACCTCTCGCTGGCCGGCTGGGGCGCGGACTGGTACGGCAACGCCGCGTTGTCGTTCTTCGCACCGCTGTTCTCCGGGTCCCCGTCGTACCCGCCGCTCGGCAGCAACTACGGCTTCTACGACGACCCGAAGACCAACAGCCTGATCCAGCAGGCCTCCGACGCCGCGACGTCCAGCGAGTCCGACAGCCTGTGGGCCGAGGCCGACAGGCAGGTCATGCAGGACGCGGCGATCTACCCGATCACCAACCCGCAGCAGGCCAACTACCACGCCAGCCAGGTGCACGGAGCCATCTACGTCCCTGCCTTCCAGAACTACGACCCGGCCAACGTCTGGCTCTCGCCGGACGCCAACGGCGACTGAGCGGGGGTGTGACGGCGATGGCACTCCTCGAGGTGGACGACCTGCGGGTCTCCTTCACCACGGACGACGGCGTCGTGCAGGCGGTCCGGGGAGTGTCGTTCCGGCTGGACCGGGGCGAGACCCTCGGGCTCGTGGGCGAGTCCGGCAGCGGCAAGAGCGTCGCGACGCAGTCCCTCACCGGGCTGACCCGCGGGGCGGAGGTGCACGGCACCGCGATCTTCGACGGCAGCGACCTGTTGACCGCCACGAAGCAGGAGCTGCGGAAGATCCGGGGTCCCCGAATCGGCATGATCTTCCAGGACCCGCTGACCAGCCTCCATCCGGCGTACCGAGTCGGCTGGCAGATCGCCGAGATGATCCGCGCCCACGAGGACATCTCGCGCCAGCGGGCGCGGCGGCGGGCGGTGGAGATGTTGGGCCTGGTCGGGATACCGCACCCGGCCGAGCGGGTCGACGACTTCCCGCACCAGTTCTCGGGCGGCATGCGGCAACGCGTGATGATCGCGATGGCCATGGCCCTCAACCCCAGCCTGCTGATCGCCGATGAGCCGACCACGGCCCTCGACGTCACCGTGCAGGCGCAGGTGCTCCAGGTCATGCGCCGGGTTCAGCGCGAGTTCGGGACCGCCATCATCCTGATCACCCACGACCTCGGGGTCGTGGCGGAGATGGCCGACCACGTGGTGGTGATGTACGCCGGGCGGGTGATGGAGCGAGCGTCTCGGCGTGAGGCGTTCTACCACCCGCACCATCCCTACACGGAGGGTTTGTTCGACTCCCTCCCGACCCACGGCGGTCGTCGCCTCACCCCCATCGTCGGGACACCGCCGAGCCTGATCCGGCCGCCGTCCGGGTGCCCGTTCCACCCTCGTTGCCGGTACGCGTTCGCCGCCTGCACGAGCGACGTACCCGACCTCACCCCGGTCGACGGCGACCCCTCGCACGTCTCGGCCTGCTGGCTCACCCATGACTCCGGACTGCGAGAGCGGCTGCGCCTGGCGGCGCACGCGGGACGACCATGAGCACGCCGCTGCTCGTCGCCGAGCACGTCTCGAAGACCTTCTCGCCGCGGCGGGGCCTGTGGGGGGCCGGCTCCGGGCGGGTGCGGGCGGTGGACGACGTCTCGCTCGAGATCGAGCCCGGCGAGACGCTGGGGCTGGTGGGCGAGACCGGCTGCGGCAAGTCGACGCTGGCGCGCTGCCTGACCCGGCTGTACCCGTTGACCGGCGGACGGGTGACCTACGACGGCCACGACATCAGCACCCTCTCGGGCCGTCGACTGCGCCCGATCCGGCGCGACCTGCAGGTGATCTTCCAGGACCCGTACGGCTCCCTCAACCCGCGACGCCGGGTGGGCTCGATCATCGGCGACGGGCTCGCCATCCACCACGTGGCCGACGGCACGGAGCGACGCCGCCAGGTGCGCGAGCTGATGGAGGTGGTCGGTCTCAACCCCGAGCACTACAACCGGTTCCCCGCCGACTTCAGCGGCGGCCAGCGGCAACGCATCGGGGTCGCCCGGGCGCTGGCCCTGCGCCCGAAGCTGATCGTCTGCGACGAGCCGGTGTCGGCCCTCGACGTCTCCATCCAGGCGCAGGTGATCAACCTGCTCCTCGACCTCCAGGCCGAGTTCGGGCTCACGTACCTCTTCATCACCCACGACCTGTCGGTGGTGCGTCATGTCAGCACCCGGATCGCGGTGATGTACCTCGGCAAGATCGTGGAGACCGGCACCGTCGAGGAGCTGTTCACCAACAGCAGGCACCCCTACACCCGGGCGCTGCTGTCCGCCGTGCCACCAGCCGACCCGGACGCCGCGGACAGCCGGGAGCCGGTCGTGCTCTCCGGCGATCTGCCGTCCGCCCTCAACCCGCCGTCCGGCTGCCCGTTCCACCCGCGGTGTCCACGCCGGCAGGACGACTGCGTCGTCGACGTGCCGCGGCTCGTCCCGTCGTACGACGACGGCCCGGACCACCTCACCGCTTGTCTGCATCCATTGCGGCGCGGTGAGGAACTGCAGCCCCGGATCGAGGAGAGCACATGAGCTCCCGACTGCTCGAAGAGACCGCGCCCGCGGTCGCGCCGGCCACCGGGGAGTTCGTGGGCCGCGGCCCGTGGTCGCTGGCCTGGCGCCGCCTGCGGTCCGACAAGGTGGCGATGGGCTCGCTCGCGGTGATCGTGCTGATGGTGCTGGTCGCCGTCTTCGCCCCGGTGTTCGTCCACCTCACCGGACACGGGCCGAACATGCAGTACCACCAGGCCG
Organism: uncultured Actinomycetota bacterium; assembly: GCA_963788445.1. GTDB lineage: Bacteria > Actinomycetota > Actinomycetes > Propionibacteriales > Nocardioidaceae > Nocardioides. The sequence goes on along the minus strand of CAWBGN010000009.1, from coordinate 359,249 downwards.
GGCTGACGCCGGACGGGTTGCCGAAACCACCGAGCAGCACGTTCTGGCTGGGCACCGACGACCTCGGCCGGGACATCCTTGTGCGGATCGCCTACGGCGCGCGGATCTCCCTCGGCGTCGGCGTGCTGGCCACCCTGTTCACCGTCGTCGTCGGCGTGGCCCTCGGACTGCTCGCGGGCTTCCTCGGCGGCTGGGTGGACCTGGTCCTGGCCCGACTGATCGACCTGGTCCTGTCCATCCCCTTCCTCCTGGTCGCCATCGCCCTGGTGTCGGTCTCCGGTCCGAGCCTGGAGATCACCATCCTCGTGATCGGCATGTTCAGCTGGGCGTCGATGGCCAGGATCGTGCGCGGTCAGGTGCTGTTCCTGAAGGAGCGTGAGTTCGTCGAGGCGGCCAGGTCGCTGGGCGCCAGCGATCTCCGCATCATGTTCGTGGACGTGCTGCCCAACGTCCTCGCGCCGGTGATCGTCTACACGACGCTGCTGATCCCCGTCGTGATCGTCGTCCAGGCGACCCTGTCCTTCCTCGGCCTCGGGCTTCCGGCGCCGGCAGCGGACTGGGGCGGCATGATCAGCGAGGCGCAGAACTACTACACCGTCGCCTGGTGGTTCGTGGCGTTCCCCAGCCTCGCGCTGCTGATCACGACGATCGCGTTCAACCTCTTCGGGGACGGCGTCCGCGATGCCGTCGACCCGCGGATCGACCGCCTGCTGCGGCCTCGCTGAGGAAGCCTCGTCATGCTGAAGTTTCTTGCCCTCCGCATCCTGACCGGCCTGTTCGTGCTGTGGCTGATCACCCTGGTCGTCTTCGCGCTCTTCTTCGTGGCCCCCAGCAACGTCGCCCGGACGCTCGCCGGGCGCCAGGCCACCCCTCAGTCGATCGCGCTGATCAACCACCGGCTCGGCCTGGACCGCCCCTTGTGGCGGCAGTACGTCGACTTCGTCGACAACGCGCTGCACGGCAACCTCGGCTACGACTACTACCACCAGGAGCCGGTGACCACGATCATCAAGCAGGCATTGCCGATCACGCTCTCCATCGCGATCGGAGCCGCGATCATCTGGCTGCTCCTGGGTGTCTACAACGGCGTCGTGTCGGCCACCCACCCACGCAGCTTCCGGGATCGCTCGCTGACGGTGGCCTCGTTGGTGTTCTACTCGATGCCCTCGTTCGTGCTCGGCCTCGCCGCGCTCTACTTCCTGTTCTTCCGGCTCACACTGGCGGGCCATCCCTGGTTCCCTGGTGGCGGCTACGTGCCGCTGAGCCAGGGAGTCGGGCCCTGGGTGCAACACCTCGTCCTGCCCTGGTTGACGGTCGCCCTGGTGTCCGCCGCGACGTACACGCGGCTGACCAGGGCCTCGATGCTCGACGTGCTCGGGGAGGACTTCATCCGGACCGCCGAGGCGAAGGGCCTCTCGGACCACCGGGTGACCTACCGGCACGCGCTGCGCAGCGCCCTCACTCCGGTGGTGACCCAGTTCGGCATCGACCTGGGCCAGCTGGTCGGCGGCGTCGTGATCACCGAGCAGATCTTCAGCATGCCCGGGCTGGGCAAGACGGCAGTCACGGCCATCACGCAGCAGGACCTACCAGTGATCATCGGGATCGTGCTGGTGGCCTCGACCGCTGTCGTGGTGGCCAACATCGTGGTCGACCTCTGCTATGCGTTCCTCGACCCGCGGGTGCGGCTGACCTGAACAGCGGCTGCCGCGATCTCGATCTACTCCTCAAGCAGGGACGTGGGGTGCGAGTCGGCCTATGCGCTGGTCGCCTCGTTGAGGCACCTGTATGGGCGACGGCGGCAGGTGCAGTCGACCGTCAACCCACCCTGAGGGTGTGCTCGAGCAGCGCGGCGGTGGAGCGGAGGAAACGGTCTCGCGCGCGTCCCGTGGGCACCGTGCCGGGCAGGGCTCGTTGCAGCTGCAGGAGTCCGATCCACAGGGCGTAGGTGTGGACGGCGTTGTCGGCCGCCGCCGTCGGGCTCAGGCCCGCCTCGCGCAAGGTGCTGGTCATGTAGGCGATGCGTCGCTGGCTGACCTCGCCAACGGCGCGCTCCACCAGGGGGTGATCGGTGTGCCCGAGCAGGTCGATCTCAGCGAAATCGGTGGGGATCTCGGCCACCACCAAGGCGAAGAGGTGGCGCATCCGTTGCCGCGGGTCCTCTGTCGTCTCGACGGTCGCTATGACCTGCTCGGTCTCGGCACGCCACAGGTCCAGCACGGCCGCCACCAACGCATCGCGGCTGGCGAAGTGCCAGTAGAAGCTGCCCTTCGTCGCTCCGAGGCGGGATGCGACCCGCTCGACGGCGACCCCATCGAGCCCCTCCTCCAACAGCGCCATGAAGCCGGCCTTGGCCCAGGCGTCTGCGGTGAGCCGGGAGTTGGTACGGGCCATGTCCGTACGCTAGCGTACGGTTAGCCATACGGTGGCGTACGGAGAGGCGTGGCGATGCTCGTGAACGTGCACGAACGGCGTATCGCCGCACCAGCCGACAGTGTCGGCGAGCTGCTTGAGACCTGGGGCTCGGCCGACGACAGGTTCTGGCGGACGGACGCGGCGGAGCCGGCGTGGCTCGACCGTGGACTCGAGGTCGGCTCGCGAGGCGGGCACGGCACGGTGCGCTACTCCGTGACCCACCACGAGCCAGGACGTCGCGTGGACCTGGTCTTCGAACCAGGTCACGGGCTGCGCGGTCAGCACTCGTTCGAGATCCGCCCAGTCAGTGCCGAGACATGCGTCGTGCGACACGAGTTGAAGGTCAGCACCGAGGGGGTCCTGACGGTGATGCGACCGCTACTGGTCGCGCTGCACGACGCCACCGTCGAGGACGTCCTGGACCATATCGAGCATGAGCTGACCGGGTCGGCCAGGCGCGGCCAAGCCACCAGCCCTGTGACCCGGTGGCTCGGGCGGAGCCTCCGATCGCGGGGGGTCGCGAGCTGCGACGAGTGTCTTCGGCTTTCCGTGCCGGACCTCGGCCAGCTCCACGCCGCGGACTGCTTCACGACCGTCGTCCTGCCCGGCGACCCCACCGACGCACGCGACTGGGCGAAGCAGGCACTCGGACGACCACCCCGCTGGGTCCGCTGCCTGCTTCGGCTCCGCGACGCTGCAGTCCGGCCGCTGGGCCTGGATGCCACCGACCGGGCGCGACCGGAGACGGGCTTCCCGGTGCTCGCAGACCACGGCCACGAGCTGCTGATGGGGTTCGACGATCGCCACCTCGACTTCCGGGTCCGGCTTGCTGTCCGTGGGCGCCGGGTTCACGTGACGACGAGCGTGCACATCAACAACCGGCTCGGGCGGCTCTACTGGAACGTCGTACGCCACCTCCACCCGCGCGTAGTTCGCTCGATGCTCGGCTCGGTGCCCTTTCCTGACGCGAGGAGACCTGCGGGTAGTGCATAGATGCTCGGCATGACGCAGGAAACGTCGACACCGATGCCGCGTCGTGGCCAGCGTCCAGGGGAGCCTGACCCCAGGTAGCCGGGACCAATGGCCTGTTGTCGGCGTGCCTGGGCCGTCTCTCGTGAGTTCGCCCGATGGCGAGCACGTCGGAGCCACGACGTGTTCGTGCAATGCGTCGGGATCGTTCACGTCGGGTTCAGCCGACTTCGCTCGGATAGGGGCGCCCCCACGTCTCTCACATCCAGGAGCAAGGTCCCCGATGACCCACAGCCACGACCACACGCACGAGCGTCCCGAATTCACCGCCGCCGAGCCCGACGACCCGACCGCCATCGGCACGTCGCGACGCCAACTGATGAAGGTCGGCGGCGTCGGTGCGACCCTGGCCGCCGCCTCCGCCGTTCCCGGTGCCGCCTTCGCCGCCGAGAAGCACGCCGCCAACCGCGGCCGGCACGGCGGCAGCCGCGGCAGGGCTTGGCGTTCGGGTGACCACCACATCCACTCGGAGTACAGCGGCGAGTTCGACACGTCGACGAACCCGCCGACGTTCTTCAAGGGCGCCGACGCCGTCTACCCGATCGTCACCAACGCGATCATGGCCAAGAACTTCGGTCTGTCCTGGGCGATGTGCACCGACCACGGCGGACCGACGCACTCCAAGGTCAACCTCGAGCAGGCGTACCCCGACCTGCTGCGTCTCGCGCACCTGGTGCCCGAGGTGCTGCAGTTCTGGGGCATGGAGTTCGACGCCCCGGCCATGGACCACCACACGCTGATGATTCCCGCAGCACGAGGACGAGGCGCAGCTGCTCTTCGACCTCGAGAGACGCTTCGCCAAGCGCGACGCCTTCCCCGACGACCCGGCCCGGGACACCGAGGCGAAGATGGTCGAGTTCCTCAAGCTGCCGCGAAGAACATGCAGCGGCAAGCCGCTGGTCATCGCACACCACGCCGCCCGCTCGGCGCCCGGCCTCGGCGTCTACGGGCCAGGACACGCCGCGCGAGTTCCGCAACGGCAACAACGCCGCCCCGGACGTCTACGTCGGCTTCGAAGGCGCGCCGGGCCACCAGGCCGGGCCCGCTCAACGGCGGCGCCCGTGGCGGCTACGGCAACTACCCGACCCACGGCGGCTTCGACCAGATGACCGCCCGCGTCGGCGGCCTCTGGGACTCGCTGCTCGGCGAGGGCCGGCAAGTGGTGGATCACCGCCACCTCGGACTCGCACGTGCACTGGACGCGCGGCGGCTCCGACTTCTGGCCGGGCGAGTACAGCAAGACCTACGTGAACGCCCGCCAGGACTACGCCGACGTCATGGACGGCCTGCGCAACGGCCGCATCTTCGTCACCACCGGCGACCTGATCACCGCGCCTCGACGTCACCGCCGCAGCCACGGCCGACAGACCGCCACTGTCGGCGAGACCCTCACCGTCAGCCGACAGGCGCGACAACGACGTCGACATCGAGATCCGGTTCAGGCCGCTCAACGGGCAAGAACGCCAACGGCGACCGGCCCGAGGTCCGCCGCGTCGACCTGATCGTCGGCGAGATCACCGGCCCGAGTCGCCGACCGGCGACACCGACACCAACCCCACCACCAAGGTCGTCGCCCGCTACGGAACCAGCGACTGGCGCCGGCAAGGTAAGCGACTACGTCATCAAGCACACGCTGCGTAACGTCGAGCCGACCTGCTACGTCCGCGTCCGTGGCACCAGCACCGACGAGATCGAGCCGCCGCCGACGGGCTCGAGAGCACCGTGGGAGGACCTGTGGTTCTACTCCAACCCGGTCTTCGTCAACGTCCGCTGAGCGCGGGATCTGCCGCGTTCCGTACGCATGCCGCTGAGCGACTAGGTCCGAAGGCGGCGGCTAGCCGGGCGAGATGATGACGCAACAGGAGCGGCCCTCACAGTCACTGTGAGGGCCGCTCCATCTTGGAGCGGGGGAACATGCGGGTCTACATCTGCCGCCCCCGCCGCAGACCGATCAGAGCCAGCCGCTGCGGTGGAACACCCGATGCAGCAGCAGCGACGTCCCGGCCATGAGAACCAGTGCGAGTGGGTAGCCCCACAGCCAGTCGAGCTCGGGCATGTGCTCGAAGTTCATCCCGTAGATGGTGCCGACCAGGGTGGGCGCGAACAGGATGGCGGCCCAGGCGGAGATCTTCTTGAGCTCCTCGTTCTGGGTGTAGCTGGCTTCCGTGAGCCGCCGCGCCGCCTCGTTCTGCTGCTGGGTGGCCAACGACGAGCGCAGGGCGAGGACGGTCTGATAGAAGTCGATGACGCCCTGGAGGTACTCGTGTTCTCCGTTGGCGACGCTGCGGACCTTGGCGAAGTCAGCGGCCATCTCGGTCATCCACGCCCGGCCGTCCTCGGAGAGCTTCGGCATCGAGATGATGCTGGCGCAGATCGCGTTTGCCAGCGCTGCCATGGTCCGGACGGCGAGCAGGCCGTGTCGTGCCTGGAACAGCTCCTCGATGAACTCCTCAGGATCTCCGAGCTGGCCGCTGGTGACCTGCTGCTCGAGTCGCCACACGTCGGCGGTGACGGTCTCCAGGAACTCCTCCTGGTGGCGCGTCAGCGAGGAGACGATGGCGTAGGACAGCTCGAAGGGGGTCTTGGGTCTGAGCCGGCCCTCTTCGAGTCGGGTTGCCACTGCACTGGTCTCCCGGACCGCGACCGAGGGGTCGACCTGCGGGTTGACCGGGCCGTGGACGGTGACCAGGTAGCGGAGGCCGATGAACTGATCCAGCTCGATGTAGTGCACATGTCCGCGTTCGCCGCGCTCGGGCTTGTGCAGGATGAAGAAGACGTGGTCGGCGTACCCGTGCGCCTTGGGAACCCGGTTGCGTTCCAGGGAGTCCTTCACCGCCAGCTGGTGGAAGCCGAACACGTCCGCGAGGACCCTGCCCGCTTCCTCGTCGGGCTGCGGGATGTCCACCCAGACCAGGCCGTCGTCGCGCTGCAGCAGGTCAGGCAATGCCGCAGTCGGGAACTTGGTGACACCGGCCTCCGTGATCAGCCGCACCTCCATGACGTTCTCCCTTCGGCTCGCCGTCAGCATCATCACCCACTCCCGACCCCGAGATTCTGGTCCACATCAGGGCCACGATGGAGCCTCCTAACGGAATCCTGACGCCCGGTCCCGGAGCGCCGTCAGAGAACCGTTAATGAGCCGTGCGGTCGCGTTAGGGAAGCGTTGGGCTCCCTTGCCACACGCCACCGCAGCGGCAGGCTGGTTGGTGTGACGAATCTCGGGAGCCCCGGGGACACCCCAGCCGCTGACGGCGAGGAGGGCGAACATACGTCCCCGCACCACCACCCCTGCACGACAACCGGGCAGTTGGCCCTTCTCACCGCCGAAGGCCTGGAGGACGTCGCACATGCGGCGCGCAGTGGCGATGTGGTCGCGGCCAGGCGGGTGCTGCGCGGCTCGCGGCGACGACGGGAGGCCCGCACCGAGGCGGAGCTCGCGGTCCGGCGGATGCTTACGCAGCAACCGCCGCGACCGGGAGCGCTTCGCCGCACGGCGTGTGAGCTCCAGGTGATCACCGAGCTCGGGCGGGTCGGAGAACTGGTCGACGCGTTCGCCCGCCAGCTGGTTGCAGACCGTACGCCGCGGCCCGTGCTGGACGCGCTCGCCCGGGACCTGGAAACGCTGGGTGGCGCCGGCGGCCGGCGCCTACGGCACCTCGCGCACCTGTCCGGACCCGCCATGGATGGCGACTACCTGCGTGCGGGTGTGGTGCTCCGCGAATCGCTGGACCGACTGGTGGGCCCTGCCTGCCCGGGCAGAAGCCTGGTGGGAGCCGGCACACCTGCCGCGACGGCGTGCTCGTGCCTGATCCAGGCCGTGCTGTCAGCATCTTCGTTCGCAGCCCGTGTCGCGTGATCTGCGGCCGCCGGAGCGGCCTCCCGTGCGCCTGGTCAGGCCGCGGGCCGGGGCTGCTGGTGCCGGTGCGCACGAGCTCCACGTGCGCTGCCCTCGTCACCGTCCGACAGCCCGACGGCACCCGGGTCGGGATCGCATTCACCTCGATGCGCGCGTTGCGCGGCACGCTGGGCGCCGGCCACGACCATGCCTGCATGGCCGAACCGGCGCTGCGGTCCATGCTCAAGGACATCGGCGTGACCCGCCTGCACGTCGACCCGACCGGGATCGCCCGGATCCCGGTGCCTGGTTCTCCCCACTGGATCACGCGCTGACTGACAAGCACGCGGCGCCGTCGCGCTAGTCTCCCGAGCCGGAGCCGCTCGAGTCGCCACCTCCGGAACCGGAGCCAGAGTTCGAGCCGCTGGACCCCGAGCCGGAGTTCGACCCACTCGAGTCATCGCCGGAACCAGACCCCGGACCCGAGTTCGACCCACTCGAGTCATCGCCCGAACCAGACCCCGGACCCGAGTTCGACCCACTCGAGTCAACGTCAGAGCCAGACCCCGGACCCGAGTTCGACCCACTCGAGTCAACGTCAGAGCCAGACCCCGGACCCGAGTTCGACCCACTCGAGTCAACGTCAGAGCCAGACCCCGGACCCGAGTTCGACCCACTCGAGCCGCTGCTGGCAGCCAGACCCCGAGCCACTCGAGGCATCGCCTCCACCGCCTGACCCGACGTCCGAGGAGTCGTCCTCGTGGCGGATGGTGGTGCCGGCGACGGGCTCCTGACGGGGTGGCGTCGACGATCGATCCTCGACCAGATGGGTGCCCTGGGTGCCGGGCTGGGGTGCCTCCAACCACAACGGCGTGGGAGTGCGGTCGGGCGGCTCGAAGACAGTCCAGAAGGCACTACCGCCCAGCACCAGGACACCGGCGACGGTGAGTGCGAACATCACCGACACCGCGGCACCCGTGAGTCGCGACAGCGGGTGCGGAGCGTCGGTTCGAACCGCAGGCGCGGCCTGGAAGACCACGCTGCGCGACGGCTCGTGCTCGGAGAACCCCGGCATTCCTCCATTCTGCGGCCGATGGCCCCGGCGCGACAGTGCACCTTGGTGCTAGTCCTCGGGTTGCTAGTCCTCGGGTTGCTAGTCCTCGGGCGAGGGGTCCAGGTTGCGCTCCGCCCAGATCGCGGCCTGGGTGCGATCGGTCACCTCGAGCCGCTGGAAGATGTGGGTGAGGTGCGCCTTCACCGTGCGTTCGCTGATCCCGAGCCGACGGGCGATGGTCTTGTTCGGCAGGCCGTCGCGCACCATGAGCAGCACCTCCCGCTCCCGGCCGGTGAGCTGGGCCGGAGCCGCCTCGGCGGGGCCGCGTTGCGAGAGGAGGATGCGCGCCGCGGTGGGGTCGAGTGGCGAACCACCGTGCACGAGGTCCCGGATGCCGGCCAGGATCGTCTCCGGCTCGGAATGCTTGAGCAGGTAGCCGATCGCCCCGGCGTCGATCGCGCCCAGGATCCGGGCGCGGTCACTGAAGGAGGTCAGGATCAGCACCTGCACCTCGGGGTGGTCGCGGACGATCCGCCGGGTTGCCTCGATGCCGTCGGTGCCCGGCATCGAGAGGTCCATCAGCACCACGTCCGGCAGCAGCCGCGCCGCCTCCGCGATCGCCTCGTCGCCGTCGCGCGCCTCGCCGACCAGGTGCAGGTCCTCGGCGGTGCCGACCAGCTGGGCCAGCCCCGACCGCACGATGGCGTGGTCGTCGGCGACCAGGACGCGGATCCGGCTCGCCGGACGGGGGGATCGTCATCGCAGTGGCACCTCCACGCGAACCTGGGTACCCGCACCCGGAGCGGAACGCACCGTCAGACTGCCACGCGAGTCCCTGATCAGGTCGCCCAACGTGCGCAGGCCGAAGTGCCCGCCCTCGCGGCGGCGGTCCAGCGTGGACTCGTTGAAGCCCCGCCCGTCGTCGTCGACCTCGAGGACGGCGAACCCGTCCGCCGTTCCGGCCGCGACCCTGACCGTCCGGGCGTCGCTGTGCTCGATCACGTTGCGGATGGACTCCTGGGCGGCCCGGAACAGCAGCGCGGTGAGCTCCGGGGTCAGGCCGTCGATCCGGTGTACGTCGAGCTCCACCGCGATGCCGTGCTGCTCGAGGTTCGCGGCCAGCTCCCGCAGCGCCGCGTCGAGTCCCATCGTGTCCAGGTTCGGCGGGTAGAGGTCGACCATCAGGGTCCGCAGCTCGGAGATGCTGCTGCGCAGCCGGGTGGCGCCTTCCGCGATCACCCGGGACCGGTCCTCCTCGGTCGAGTTGCCCATCCGGGTCGCGTCCAGCGCGAAGGTGAGACCGGTCAGGTCCTGGATCACGCCGTCGTGCAGGTCGCCTGCGATCCGGCGGCGTTCGGCGTCCGAGGACTCCACGGCGTAGCGCAGCAGCCGTTCCCGCTCCTCCTGCTGGCGGCTCAGGCGGCGGGCGAGGGACCACGCGAACGGGATCTGCACCAGCTCGAGCACGACGAGTGCACCGAGCGCGGGCGGAGCGAAACGCTGCCAGGTCTCTCGTCCGGCGTCGGCCACCGCGTCGTACAGGAAGTAGGCCTCGAACAGCAGCGGCTGGCCGTCCGTGCTCTCGACGCCGACGTAGACCTCCAGCAGCTTCCCGAAGTCCGACTCGTACCGGTTCTCCGGTTCGTCGAGCTCGCTGATCTCGGACTGGGTGGCGCCAGGGTCTTGCAGCAGGGTCAGCTCGTCGTCGCTCAGCTCGAACTGCTGGCCGATCAGTCGCGGCTCGTCGGAGTACACGACCCGGCCGTCGGCGTCCCACAGCTTCACCCGCACCAACGACCCCTCCGGGGCGAAGTCGCGCAGCGCCTCGTCGAAGGCCTGGAGTGCCTGCGGATCCCCCGCCACGGTCTCGGGGGTGAGGTTGGGCTCGACGACCGTCTGGGAGATCAGGTACGTCGCCTCGGTGGCGCGGTCCACCGCCTGCTCGATCCCGGTCTGCCGGGCGAGCAGCGCGATCAGGCCGGCCAGGGCGCCGAGCACCAGTACGCCCGCGGCGGTGAAGCGCAGGAGGAGATCGCCGGCTCCGAGCGTCTTGGCCGCACCCGCAGTGCGCCCCCGCCGGCCCACCCAGGGCCATTTCATGCGCGGATCCTACGCGCGGGACACCCCGTGGGCCCGCTCATCTGCCTACGCTCGTCATGTGCCGGCACCGTCGAGTGGGAGACGACGTCAGCGCGTTGCGGACGCTCGCGGCCTCGCTCCGGAGCACCGCAGCTGCCCGACTGGTTGCGCGACGCCCTCGATCCCGACGCGGTGCGCTGCCGAGCTGGGCGACCGGATCGGGCAGCTCGTCCCCGGCGCGGTCGGGCTGGTCGACGTCCGGTTGCGCGACGCCCGGGCCAGGCGCTCCTGGGCGCTGCGCTTCGATGCGGAGGTGGTCACCGCGGCCGGCACCCGCACGGTCGCCCTCGTCGCCGAACGCCCTCCCCCAGGTCGCGCACCAGGCTCCCGGCACGACGCATTGCTGCTCCCCGACCTGGGGCTGTATGTCGCCACGGTGGAGGGCGACCCCGGCCTGCCGGCACTCCGGATCCTCGCCGACCCGGTCACGGCCCGGCCACTGCTGGAGTCGGCACTGAGGGAGTCCGGCCGGCCCGGCCTCCGTCTGAGCGGGGCACAGCCCCACGTCGTACGTCACAAGCCCGGGCAGCGCGCCACGATCGTCCACGAGCTGATGTACGTCGCGGACGCGGACGCCGGCTGGCCGCGGAAGATCGTCGCCAAGACCTATCGCGACGACGACGGCGCCTCGACGTACGCGTGGATGCGTGCGCTGTGGGAGAGCGGGGTCGGCCACGCCGGAGTCCCCCGCCTCGCCGAGCCGCTGGCCTACCTCGCGGAGCACCACACCCTCCTGCAGGCCGCGCTCCCCGGCGACCGGACGCTCGCCGACCTGGTCACCGGCAGCGCCCCCGACCCCTCCGGGCGGTCGCTCGACTCCGCGTTGGAAGGCGCCGCCGACGGGCTGGTCGCGCTGCACGGCTGCGGGGTCGTCACCGGTCCGCCGCGAACGGCGCGGGCCGAGCTGGAGTCTGCCCGGCGGCTCCTCGAGCGAGTCGGCCCCTCGCTGTCGCCGAGCAGCCTGGCCGATGCGCAAGCGCTCCTGGCAGAGCTCGATGGCTTCGTGGGCGACGAGACGCCGGAGCCGGTCCCCGTCCACGGCGCGTTCCGGCCGGCGCAGGTACTGCTCGACGGGCCGCGGCCAGGGTTTCCTCGACTTCGACGGCTTCGGACAGGGCGAGCGCGCCCTCGACGTGGGCCGCTTCCTGTCCCGGCTGGCCGAGCTGGCAGGCGTAGCCGGACGCCGCTGGCGTCTTCCTGGACCGCTACCGGGCCGGCGCACCGCTCTCGACCGAACGGACGACTCGGTGGGTGGTCCTCGACCTGGCCGTCGGCGCCGTCCGGCACTGGTACCGCGCCCGACCCGACCGGGCGGCCGTCCTGCTGGGCCTGCTGGACGACGCCCTCGACACCGCCCGCTGACGCCCCCCGGCCGCGCGGCCGGTCACGGGCGGGCCGGCGCGGCGACCGCGCTCTCCTGCGTCGTCGACCACAGGGTGCCGAACGCGGAGGTCCGGGACAGCAGGTCGCGCGGGCTGCCCCGTCTCGACGACCCGACCGTCCTGCATCACGACCACCAGGTCCGCGCTCCGCGCCAGCGACAGCGAGTGGGTGATGACCAGGGTGGTGCGTCCGTTCATCAGCGAGAACACCCCGTCCAGGACGCGTCGCTCGCTCTCGGCGTCGAGGCCGGTGGTCGGCTCGTCGAGCACCAGCACCGGCGGGTCGCGCAGCAGCACGCGGGCGATACCGATCCGCTGGCGCTGGCCACCCGACAGGCCGGTGCCGCCGGGGCCGAGCAGGGTGTCGAGCCCCTCGGGCAGCTCGGCGATGAAGTCCGTGGCGCCCGGCCAGCTCCGCGCACTCCGCGATCCGCCAGGCGGGGACCTCGCGGCCGTAGGCGATGTTCTCCCGGATCGTGCCGCTGAACAGGATCGTGTCCTGCTGGAGTACGCCGACCTGCTCGCGCAGCCACTCCAGCGGGCACTCGCGCGCGTCGCGGTCGTCGAAGCGGACCCGTCCCGACGTCGGGTCGTAGAAGCGGGCGACCAGGGCACCGATCGTCGACTTCCCCGCCCCCGACGCACCGACCACCGCGACCGTCTGCCCGGCCGGGATGTGGAGGTCGACGTCGCGGACGGCCCAGCGATCCGTGCCGTAGCGGAACGAGACGTCCTCGAGCCGGATGTCGCCGGCCGCCCGCCCGCGGGCGTTCGTCGCGGCGGCCGCGGCGTTCCTCGAGCACCTCGTCGCAGCGGAGGATCTCGCCGATCCGCTCCAGCCGCGCCATCGTCCGGGCCCACCGGGTCGACTGGCGGGCGATGTCGCGCAGCGGCTTGTAGAGCTTCCCGCTGTAGGCGACGAAGACCACGAGGGTCCCGGCGCTGATCCGGCCCTCCGCGACGCTGACGCACGCCGAGCGCGAGGATCAGCGCGGTCGAGACCGCGCCGATCATGTCGACGAGGCCGCCGAACCTGGCCTCGAGCCGGACCGCCTCGACGCCCACCTCGAGCCGCTCCTCGCTGCTGCGCTCGACCCGGTCGTGCTCGAACTGCTCGGTGCCGAACGCCTTGACCACCGGCATCGCGGTCAGCGCCTCGGTGGCCAGCGAGGCGATCTCGCCGTCCTTGGCGCGCTGCCTGCGGGCGGCCTTCTTCACCGCGCGCTGGTAGTGGCGGATCACGAAGTACAGCGGCGGAGCGAGCAGGAAGACAGCGACGGTCAGGAGCGGGTCGAGCACCATGCAGACCACGAACATGCCGACGAGCGTGAGGAAGGCCGACGCCAGCGTCCCGAGGGTGTCGGCGAACAGGTTGCCGACCGCGTTGACGTCGCCGGTGACGCGGGTGACCAGGTCGCCCTTGTGCCGCTTGGCGTGGAACGCCAGCGACAGCCGCTGGAGCTGGGCGTACGTCGCCACGCGCAGCGCGTGCACGATCCGCTCGCCCGCCCGGTTCAGCCAGTAGTCCACGTAGTACGACGACACCGCGCCCACCGCGGCGATGACCAGCACCGACAGCGGCCAGCGCCGGACAGCAGCCACCAGTCGTCCGGCGTCCAGGTCGAAGCCGCCGGCGCCGGTCCGCTCGGCGATCCGGTCGATCGCGAACTTCAGCGGCCACGGCGCGGCCAGGCTCGCTGCGGTCATGCATCAGGGTGCCGAGCAGGGCTCCGGCCAGGGACCACCAGTGCCGGAGCAGGAACGGCCGCAGCAGCCGCAGGGTCCCGGTGTGGTCCCGGCTCGGTCCGGCCTCGAAGGTCGTCATGTCCGCACCCCGTCCGTCATCAGGTCGACCCCGGACAGCACCGAGCCGGCCACTGCGAGGTCCTGCGCCGAGCGCGTCCGCCCAGCCCGGGACGGGCCGGCGCAGGTGCCGGTAGCACCGGTTCAGCAGCTCCGCCGCGGCGTACCCGCGCAGGACCTCCGGACGCGGGAACGTGCCGCGGGCGCGCTCGTAGCTCTCCCCCGCGATGCCCAGGAAGCGACGCGTCGTCGCCGGCGGGAGACGGCGCAGGCCGAGGTCGACGCCGAGCTCGGCGAGGTCGAGCGCCGGGTCGCCCGTCACCATCTCGTCGAGGTCGAGCAGCACCAGTCCTCGTCCGGTGAGCAACATCTGGTCGACGTGGAAGTCGCCGTGCAGCGGCCGCGGTCTCGTACGGCGGGGCGTCGGCCAGAGCCGTCGTCAGCTCCGCCAGCCGCCGGACGGCCGGTTCGTGCTGCGGGCCTGCGACCGCGATCTTGCGCGCCTTCTTGGCGGCCTCGGCCAACACGTCGGCCGGTAGGACGGAGCCGGCGCGGCAAGACGCCGGAGCCGTGCAACGCGGCCAGGCACCGACCAGTCCAGCGGGCCACGCGATCGACCGGCTCGAGTCCCGCGACCGAGCACCGCCGGGTAGCGGCCGGCCGACGACCTCCCTGGTCCACAGGATCCCGTTGGCCGGGTCCGCCCCGAGCGGCTCGGCCACAGTCAGACCGTCCGGCGGCTCGGCGAACAGCGTCCGCTGGAGGGCGTCGACCGCGCGCAGCTCACCTCGCGCCGAGGAGCTTGGCGTACAGGACTCGGTGCCCGCAGGGTCCGGCGAGGGCGCAGCGAACGGTCGCGCTCTCCCCGGGCTGCCACCTCACCACCCGGACGTCGTCGACGTGGTGGTCGACGGCCAGGCCTCCCGGCAGCAGGCGGCGGGCGCGCGCCGGGTCGGTCATCGCGGGCAGCGCCGGCAGGGCCGGGTCGTCGGGGAACCGCCAGACCCGGAGCGGCAGCCCGGGCACGGGCATCCCGCCGGAACCTCCGGCATCGCGGTCGTCGGAGCGGAACAGGAAGACCTGCTCGTCGGACACGCGGACCGTGGCCCAGCCGCGGCAGCGCGCCGAGTCGGGACGGTGCGGATGCCGGATGCGCACGTCCAGCAGGTCGACACGTTCGGGAGGGACCGGCAGCCCGAGGTCGCGGTGATGTCGACGCACGGTGGCAGCGAGCCAGACCGGGTCCGCGAGGTCGAGGGGCCGCATGGTCACGACCCCGCCGCCGACGTACTCATCGGCTGCGCCGCCGCCCGTTCGGCCGCGGCCAGGACCCGGCCCGTCCTGCGGTCGCCGTCCGCACGCAGTGCCCGCGCCGCCCGCGCCACCTTCCCGAGCCGCCGCAGGGTGCAGTGGCGC
This sequence comes from uncultured Actinomycetota bacterium, assembly GCA_963788445.1. Lineage (GTDB taxonomy): Bacteria > Actinomycetota > Actinomycetes > Propionibacteriales > Nocardioidaceae > Nocardioides. The sequence continues at coordinate 344,176 of CAWBGN010000009.1, read as the reverse complement.
CGGAGCGAGATCTGGTCGACCGGACCGACCGCCGCCTGGTAACCGCTCAGGAACCCCTCGGTGACCGCGGCCGAGAACAGGCTGCGCCCGAGTGCCTCCACCTCTACGAGGAAGCACGCGAGGTCCGTCTCCGCCGGCCCCCAGCCGAAGCGGTCGAAGTCCAGGAGACCGGGTGCGGACTCACCGTCCACCAGCCACTGCGCCGGGTCCGGCGACCCGTGCACCGGGACGACCGGCCCGTCCTCCGGCAGGGACTCGGCGCCCACCGAGTCGAGGAGCCGCATGATGCGCGCACCGAGCTCGGGGACCAGCCGGCTCGCCTCGGCGGCGTACCGCTCGGCCCGCAGGAGAAGGCCGGCCGCGGTGAGGTGCCGGGCCGGCGTCAGTGCCGACGCGTGCAGGCTCGCCAGGGCTGTGCCGAGGCGTACGGCGAGCGGAGGGCTGGTCGGCCCGCTGAGCAGGCCGGTCGCCGGCACGCCCGTGACCTCGCGCTGCCAGAGCACGAACCGGTCGGGGTCGTAGCCGGCGGGCCGCGGGACCCGCAGGTCGAGGCGCCCGTTCGCGGACGCGTCGTACAGCTGCTCGGACAGGGTGTACCGGTCGGCACCGCGGTCGTCGCTGAAGACCTTGGCGTACGCCACCGGGCACTCCGGGAGTCCTGCTGGGGCGACCACCCGGACGGTCGCCCGGCGCCCGGGGTGGTAGCGCAGCAGCGTGGTCTCCCACCCGGTCAGCCGGGCGGCGGTCGCCGCCACCGCGTCGTCGGTGACCGGTGAGACGGCGACCCAGCCGAGCGTGCCGCCGCGGGTCAGGTACGGCGGTTCCCCGGCGTCGGGGCGGGAGACCCAGCACTCGACCGACACCGCGTCCTGGGGGCGTGGGCCGAGCGCGACGACCAGCTCGGCGTAGGGCCCCGGACCGGTGGCCAGGCCGGACCGGAGCGTGACCGGGGCGTGGCCGGCCTCGATGCCGAGCGTCCGGGCGGCCTTGGCGACCAGCGGCAGGTGCGCCCCGTCGGCCAGGGCGGTCAGCGCGAGACGGTGGCGCTCGTGGGCGCTTCTCATGTCGGGCACCCCGTCCGGTCATCGGCATCGACGCCGGACAGCTCGGAGATGGACGAGACGCGAACGCGAGCGTGCCCGCCCACCAGCGCGAGCACCTCGTCGACGCGGGCCAGCTCCTCGTCGTCCGTGACGGCGTGGTGCAGCATCACCCCGACCGGGTCGCGCCCGCGCACCTGATCGGCGAGCCGTGCCGCGAGCTCGGCCGGAGTCCACCGCACGCCCTTGCGGTGGCCGAACCAGTCCAGGGTCACCGGTACCTCGACCAGGCCGGGCAACGACAGTGGTACGGCGGTGTTGTCGCGCGACAACACGCGAAGGCCGTGGCGCAGCAGGGCCACCCCGGTGTCGGTCGTGCATCGGTTCCAGGGCGGCGTGAACACCGGCTCGACCGAGGCGTCGCCGAACCAGTCGAGCATCAGCCGCCGCCCGGCCACCAGGTCCGCGGCCTGACCCGCCACGTCGCGAGCGGGCCCGAACTCGTGCTTGCGGCCGGTCGGCTCGTGGTTGACGTGGGCCAGGCCGTGCTGGTGCACACGTACGCCGCCGGCGTCGATGCGGTTGCGGAGGGCGGCCGCGAGCCGCCGGTGGACCAGCGCCGGGATCACGGCGACGTCGAGACCGACCCCGTGCTCCTCGAACCTGTCGAGCAGGGCCGTGAGGCGGTCGTCGCCGCGGCCGGCGTCGTCGTCGCGGAAGAAGACGACACAGGGGTCGGGGCGCTCGTCGAGCGCGCGCCGTACGGGATCCAGCCAGCTCATTGGGCACGCGCCATCGGGTAGGGCAGGCCGGCCTCCGGCTCGGCGGCGTACTGGGGGCGCCCGATCCCCACCCACTCGTAGCCGGCCCGCGCCGCGGCGTACGGGTCCAGCATGTTCCTGCCGTCGATGAGCAGCGGCCGCGCCATCGACGCGCACAGACCCGGCTCCAGCAGGCCGCGGTACTGCGGCCAGGCGGTCACGATCACGGCCGCGTCGGCTCCGTCGACGGCCGCCGCCAGGTCGCGGGTGAGCGCGACGCCGTCGGGCAGCATCCGGCCCGCGGCCGCGCCGACGACGGGGTCGTGGGCGACGACCGACGCGCCCTCCGCGATGAGCCGCTCGGCCAGGACCAGGGTCGGCGACTCGCGTGCGTCGTCGGTGCCGGGCTTGAAGGACGACCCCCAGGAGCGCGACGCGGGCGCCGGCCAGCGTGCCCAGCCGGGCCGCCAGTGACGGCGACCACCCGGCGCTTCTGGAGCTCGTTGACCTCGATCACGGCCGAGAGCAGCTGGAAGTGGTAGCCGCTGTTGCCCGCCAGCTGCTTCAGGGCGGCCACGTCCTTGGGGAAGCAGGAGCCGCCGTAGCCGAGCCCGGCCTCGAGGAAGTCCGCACCGATCCGGCGGTCCAGACCCATGCCCTCGGCCACGACCGCGACGTCCGCGCCGACGTTCTCGCAGACGTTCGCGATCTCGTTGACGAAGGAGATCTTGGTGGCGAGGTAGGCGTTGGCCGCGAGCTTGATCATCTCGGCGGAGGCCAGGTCGCAGCAGCGGAGCTGGCCGCCGAGGGGTGACCACACCCGGGCGACCTCGTGCGCGTCGACCTCGTCGTCGGCGCCGACGACCACCCGGTCGGGCTGCATCACGTCTCGCAGCGCGGTGCCCTCGCGGAGGAACTCGGGGTTGGACACGTAGGCCACCTGGTCGAGGCCGCGGGCCCGCAGCTCGCGCCGCACCCGCGCGCCGGTGCCGACCGGGACAGTCGACTTCATGGCGAGGATGAACGGCGGCACATCCGGCGGGATCTGGTCGATCACGGACTCGATCCGCGACAGGTCGGCGTCACCGCTCGGCAGGCCCGGGGTGTCCACGGTGACGAAGACGATCCGCGCCCGGCCGAAGACATCGGCGGCGTCCTCGGACCAGGTCAGCCGGTCGCGGTGCTGCCGGAGGAGCTCGGGCAGGCCGAGCTCGACGACGGGCACGTCACCGGCACGCAGGCGGCGGATCTTGTCCGCGTCGATGTCGACGCAGACCACGTCGTGTCCGAGGCTGGCGAGGGTGGCCGCCGTGACCAGCCCGACGTACCCGAGACCGATCACGCCGATCGTGTCGCTCTTCATCGAGCACCTCCGTGGCTGACGACAGTGGGGTTCCGATCCGGCGCGAGGCCGGCCAGCTCGCCGACCAGCCGGGCGGTGGTCGCCGACCCGGTGAGGTCGAGGTTCACGCGGCTCGGTCGGGTGCCGGCCAGGGCGACCAGCTCGTCGAGGAGGCGATCGGTGCCCAGGTCCTGCGGCGACACCGTCCGCAGCACGCCGAGCTCCTCGAGCCGGCGGGCCCGGGTCGCCTGCTCGTCCTCGCGGCCGTCGCCGTACGGCACCACGACGGACGGCGTCCCGGCGCGCAGGATGTCCATCGTGGTGTTGTAGCCGGCCTGGCTGAGCGACAGCGCGGAGCGGCTCATCTCGCCGCAGAGGTCGTCGACCCGGCGTACGGCGTGCAGCCGCGGCGAGCGGGCGGCCTCGCCGCGGAGCCACTCCCAGGCGGCTTCCGGGAGGAACGGCCCGGCCACGACGGTGGTGTCCAGCCCGCTCCGTTCCGCGAGCTGCGGGTGCAGCGCGCACCGCCTCGCGGAACAGCGGCTCCCCCACCATCCCGCCACCCGCGGTGACCAGGAGCCGCGGCAGCCGCTGCCCCGCGGGGACGGGCGGGACCGCTGGCGGCGCGACGAACCCGGTGTAGTGGACGGGGATCCGCAGCGGCGTGCTCGGGGTGAAGGTCTCCTCCAGCCGGGCGAAGGCCGGGTCCGAGTGCACGAGCACCGCGTCGAAGAAGGCGTTCGCGCGCCGGGTGGCACGTTCGTCGTGGCCGGCCTGGTCGCGACGCCCGCGGACCAGGATGTCCCGCAGGCTGCACAGGACCACCGGCCGGTGCGGGCCGGCGGCGCGCACCGTCTCCAGGAGCGGCAGCAGCTCGAACTCGAACTTCTTGCGGCCGAACGGGTAGAGCTCGACCAGGAGCACCTGGGGCGACTCCTGCGCCAGGACGTCGAGGATCATGCGCCGGCGCTCTCGGCGCGCACCCGCGACGCTCCAGGCCGGGTCGAGGCTGACCAGCTGGTAGTCGTCGTCGTGACCCAGCGGCGGGAGGTTCACGACCCGCACGCCTGGCGGGAAGCACCGTCCCGGCCGGCAGGCGGCCGCCGTTGAGCAGGGTCACGTCGAACGTGTCGGCGAGGGCGCCGGCGATCGCGAGCGACCGGGCGAGATGGCCGAGGCCGAGCGAGTGCTGGCAGTAGAACAGCAGGCGTGGTCGGCTCATGGCAGCACTCCGTGGTCCAGGGCCGTGTCGGCGGCGGCGACGAGCTCGTCCAGGCCGGCCAGGCCGGCGCGGTTGACCCGGTTGACGGCGCGCAGGGCGCGCTCCGCGAGCAGCGCGGCGGCGGTGTGCCAGGCCAGTGACGCGGCGGTCGGGGAGTCGGCGCCGCTCGGCGTACCCGGACAGGAAGCGGGCCTCGAGCTCGGCGGCCTCCGGTGCGCCGAGATCGTCGACCACGACCGCGTAGCGCAACCGGGCGAGCAGGCTGCCCAGGTCCGCGGCCGCTGGGCCGTGCCCCATCTGGTCGAGGTCGATCAGGGCCACCGACTCGCCGTCGACGAGGGCGTTGCCGGGATGGCAGTCGCCGTGCAGGACGACCGGCGCCTCGGGCTCCGGGATCGTGGCGCGGAGCCGGGCGGCGAGGCGGTCGAGGCGCCGGGCGACGTCGGGTCGCGCCAGCGCGACGATGTCGGCCGAGTGCTGCACCCGGTCCGGGCGGAGCCGGCCGAAGGCCGGGAGTCCGTCGGCCGGGGTGCTGCCGTGCAGCAGCGCCACGGCCAGGCCGAGGCCTCCGATGGCCCGAGCCAGCGGCTCGCCGGACAGCGCGGTCCACGGGCGACCGGGGATCGCCTCCATGAGGAGCAGACGACGCGCGTCCGACCACGCGAGGGGGTAGGGAGCGCAGACCGGGTCAGCGGTGCGGCGCAGCTCTTCCGCGACCTGGCGCTGGCGCACAGCCGCCACGGACGGCGGTACGGCGCCGGGGCCGTAGGCCTTGGCGTAGGCGAGGGTGGCGCCTCGCTCGTCGAGGGCCCGGGCGGTGACGGAGCGCTCGGGCACGTACTGGACCACGTCGGTCCGCCGCCATCCGGGCAGCCCCAGCTCACGTCCCAGGTGGAGCCCGGGTCGGGCCAGCCAGCCGAGGTCGCCCAGCTTCCGGTCCCGGGGGAAGGTCCACCAGACCGCACCGAGATCGGGATCGTGGCCGACCGACCGCAGCGGCCCCGAGCCCGGTCGTGGATCCTGGGCGATCGCCCGCTCGTAGGCGTGGTCGCTGCGGCCGGACCGGAAGAGGCGGGCGGTGACCAGGTGTTCCCGGCCATCGAGCTCGAGGCGGTAGACCACGCGAAGGCTCTCGCCGACGCGGTACTTGACCCGGACCAGGCGACAGGAGTCGATCTGGACCCTTCCGTCGGCACCGAGGACTCCTGGCAGCCGTCCGGCCACGGCCAGGGGGTCCAGCAGCACGTCGCGGCCCGGGAGCTCCCGGTCGGGGGCCAGGCGCGGGGCCAGGTCGCGGGTTGCGGTGTCGGTCATGACGACGCCTCCCGTCGGCGTCCGAGAGCCGCCCCGGTCGGCGTGAGGTGCAGGCGGACCGGCGCCTGCCGGGTCGTCGTGACCTCCACCTCGAGCCGGCTCCCCACGGTGCGGGCCGAGACCCGCGGTACGTCGTTGCCGGGCGTGACGACGGTCAGCAGATCGGCGTCCGACCGCGCATCGGCGGCGACGTGCACGACCGGGGCGGAGTGCTTGACCCCGTACGACGGCGAGACCCAGCCGTCGCCGAGCTCGACGTCGCCGTACGCCGTCGGGGACGACGAAGGTCGCGTGCGGCGTGGTCACGACCGACTGCCGGTCGTCCCGGCGCACCCGCACCCGGCCTTCGGCCTCGGGGTCCAGGTGCCAGTGCGCGGTGTAGTCGTGGACGCTCGCCGCGCGCAGCCGGTCGTGGACGACCCAGTAGTCGTCGTCGACGAGCGCGAGGGTCCGGGTGTGGACGGCGTCGTAGCGCGGGCTCACCACCTCGCCCGCACAGGACGTCGAGCCCGGGCTCGGTGTGCCGCCAGAGCAGCCGTGCCGTCGACGTCGGGCCCTTCGGCTTCCCGCGGCGGTACGGCGTCTGGTCGAGGCCGTCGACGCGTCACCGTGTTGTGTGCCGCGGTCCCCTTGAACCACGCGCCGCCAGCCGGAGCCGTCCTCGGCGTAGGTGTAGCGGCCGGGGTCGACGCACGAGCGGCCGACCGTCGCGCCATCAGCTCGACCGAGAGCTGGTCGTAGTGGCCGTGCCCGCCGTCGCCGAGCGGTCCGCAGTCGAGCACGCTCCACCGCTCGTCGGCGTAGCGGCGGCCGGCGTCGCCCCACCCGCTGCGCTGGACGAAGTAGCCGCCGACGGGGAAGCTCGCCGACCGGGTCGCGGGCGGGGTGCCCTCGGCGCCGCCGCTGGCCGCCCAGAGCAGGTCGGGGCGGTCGAGCAGGAGGCCCGCGCGGCGCAGCAGGGACCGGTAGTCGCCCGGGTCGCCGTCGGAGAGCGCCGGGGTCGTGCCGTCGGGCCGCTGCAGGTGCAGCGCGACGTCGCACATCGCGCGGGTCCGTTGCTCCAGCACCGGCGGGACCGCGGATCCCGGCCAGCCGCGCGTTGGCGATGGTGCCGACGAAGGACCGCAGCACGATCATGTGGTAGTCGCTGCTGCTCTCGCAGTGCACGCCGTCCGGGAGGACGTCGGTCGCCGCGTTCTCCGCGAGCGCGGCCACGGTCGCGGCCGCCTCGTCGTCCCGACCGAACGCCAGGGCCAGGACGAGGAGGGCGTAGAGCTCGAGCGTCCGGTGGTTGCGGGCGGCCGTGAGGTGGTCGCCGCAGGTGGTCGCCGTCGGCCAGCAGCCGCTGCCCGAGCCGCTCGGCGAGCACCGGGCCGCAGCCCGGGCCAGGCCGGCGCCGCGGCGAACCGCTGCCAGGCGTAGAGCCAGTTCTGGATGCGGCGCGCGGACACGTCGGAGGTGTCGTGGCCGACCGGCACCTGGTCGCAGAACGAGACGACGAGGTCCTCCCAGGCCGCCAGGCTCGTCGGGGCACGCAGTGCTCGGCGTACGCGTGGGCGAGGTCGAGGCCCTCGTAGCGCTTGACCCACTCGATCCGCCACTCCTCGTCGTGGCTCGGTCCCGCCGCCGAGCCAGTCGGGCGTGCGGCCGAGTCGCAGCCGCAGCCCGGCGTGGGTGAAGACGCCGGCGCGGGCGTCGCGGGCGACGGACGAGGTCGCGGTGGAGGTCGTCGATGACGCACACGAACGGGCGCGGCTCGGTCAGGGTCGCGGCGGACAGGTCGGAGACGTGGCCGGTCATCGCGGCGCCACCCCCAGCAGTGTCGGCCATCCGGCGCGCGTTCGACAGCGCGTCGAAGTCGCGCGGCGACGGTCACCCGGCCCGCGCCGGGCGAGCCGGTCGCGCAGCGCCGGGTCCTTGCCCAGGCGGGCGATCGCGTCGGCCAGGGCGGCGGGGTCGCTCCGGCGGCACGAGCAGGCCGTTCTCGCCGTCGTGGACCAGCTCGGGGATGCCGGAGATCGCGGTGGCGACCACGGGCAGGCCCGCCGCCATCGCCTCGACGAGCACGTTGGGGATGCCGTCGCGGTCGCCGTCGTCGGCGACCCGGCAGGCGAGGGCGAACAGCGTGGCGTCGCGGTAGAGCCGCAGCAGCTCCGGCTGGCTGCACGCGCCGCGCTGCTCGACGATGTCGCCGAGCCCGAGGTCGCCGGACCAGTCGCCGGATCTCCAGGGTGGCCTCCCCGGCTCCCCGGCGAGCACGACCTCGAGGTCGACGCCCCGGTCGCGCAGCTCGGCGACCGCCTCGAGCAGCACGTCGAAGCCCTTCTTGGGCACCTGCCGCCCGACGCTGACGACCCGCAGCCGTGCGCGGGTGCGCCACGCTGCCGGTCTGTCCGGGGCGGTCGCCAGCAGCCGGGCGAAGTCGGGGTTCAGCCCGTGGTAGACGAGGTGGACGGGCGTCGTCGACGGCGAGCCGGCGCAGGTGCTCGACGTTGGCGCGGGTGCAGGTGACGACGAACGTCGCCGCCCGCAGCTTGCGGGCCAGCAGGCCGGCCGGGTTGAGCGACTCGCGGTAGATGTCCTTGGCGTGCCCGGTGAAGGAGAACGGCAGGCCGCAGATCGTGGCGGCCAGCCAGGTCACCGTCGTCGTGCCGTGGGCGAAGTGGGCGTGCAGGGTCGCGACGTCGCCCGCCCGGTCGACCTCGGCGGACAGGGCGACCGCCTGGAGCAGCTCCTTGACGTAGATGTTCCGCGGCCGCCAGCCCTTGCGGGCCCGCCACGACTGCGCGGCGGCCGCCGCGACGTGCCCGCGCCAGGCCGACCGGGTGCCGGCGCGCCACCGACGAGCAGCGCCGGGCGGAAGGCGCCGAGGTTCTCGCGCAGCCAGCGGCCACAGCGGTCGTCCGGACAGCGGATCGTGGCGTCCGGCAGGTAGCGTGGGTACGGCGCGGATGCGGTCGACGACGTCGTGGTGCGCCGTCTCGTCCGGCGGCTTGAGCACGAACAGCCGGATCGGGACGCCCAGCTGCTCGAGGCGCCAGATCTCGCTGGCGATGAACAGCTCGGAGCGGCGGGGGTAGCCCTTGAGCACGTAGGCGACGGTCCGCTCAGCCATAGACCGCCTCCAGGGTGGCGCAGAACGCCGCCGTGCAGTCCGCGAGCGCGAACTCGCGTCTCCGCGACGGCCCGGGCCCGGGCGCCGAGCGACCGGCGCAGGTCGGGCCGGTCGACGAGCTCGGTGATCGCGTCGGCCAGGGCGTCCGCGTCGCCGGGTGGCACCAGCGCGCCGGTGACGCCGTCCCGGACGCCGGTCGCGATCGCCGCCGACGTCGCTCGCGACCACCGGCCGGCCGCTGGCCATCGCCTCGAGCACGACGTTGGGCAGCCCGTCCCGGTCGCCGCTCGCGTCGACGACCGAGGGCACCACGACGAGGTCGGCGGCGGCGTAGCAGGCCGGGAGCGAGTCGTGGGTGCGCCGCGGCCGATCGCTCACCCGGTCGTCGAGCCCGAGCCGGCGTACGTCTGCCGACGAGCTCGCCCCGGAGCGGCCCGTCGCCGACGAGCCGCAGGTGCACGGCGCGGTCGACCGTCGCGACGGCCGCGAGCAGGGTCGTCGAAGCCCTTCTTCTCCACGAACCGCCCGACGGCCAGCAGCTGCGGGGTCGCCGGTGGACGGAGGCGCGGTCGCCGGGAAGCGCGTCGAGGTCGACGCCGTGCGGGAGCAGCCGCGGCCGGACGCCGGTGCGCGGCGACCGCCGCGGCCACGTCGGCGTTGCAGGCGACGACGACGGCGGCACCCGCGGCGCGGGCCGCGAGCTCGGCCGGCGCGACCTTCCGCGCGTCGAGCGCGTGGACGCTGAACCCGTACGGGACGCCGAGCAGCCGCGCGGCCGCCTGCCGCGACCGCGGCGGGGCGGTGGGCGAAGTACCCGTGCACGACCGACACGCCGCGTCCGGCCAGGTGCGCGGCGAGCTCCGTCGGCCTGGCTCGTCGGCGGCTGCCGGCGCCGAGGTGGGTCGACCGACGGCTCGAGGTCGGCGACCGCCGGGTGGCGGGGCCCGGGCTCGCCGGGCTTGGTGGCGAAGACCCCGGCGAGCATCCCCGCGCGGTGCAGGGCCAGCAGCTCGTTGAGGGCGAACGTCTCCGACAGCCGCGGCCAGCCCGAGACGACCACGGCCACCCGCGCCCGGGGGCGGGCGTGGCCGGCCCGGTCCGGACCTCACAGGTGCTCGACACGGGGCCCCTCCAATCGGTGTCGGGTGTCGAGCACGTAGCGGGCGTGGCGGACCACGGCGTCGTAGTCGAAGGCGTCGTGGTCGGTCACGCAGGACCACGGCGTCCTGGCGCCGCCAGCTCCGTCGGGCGTCGAGCCGGCACGGCGGACGTCGACGCCGGGCAGGACGTCCTCGACGACGTGCGGGTCGGCCGACGGTGACGTCGGCGCCCGCGCCGACGCAGGTGCTCGACCAGCGCGACCGCCGGGGACTCGCGGGCGTCGCGAGGAGTTGCGCTTGTAGGCCAGCCCGAGCACCAGCACCCGGGCTCCGGACATGGCCAGGCCCCGCCGGTTCAGCGCCTGGACCAGGCGGGTGTGCACGTAGTCGGGCATGTGGTCGTTGATGTCGTTGGCCAGCTCGACGAAGCGGAACGGCCGCCCGAGCCGGCGGCGTACGGTCCACGACAGGTAGCTCGGGTCGATCGGCAGGCAGTGCCCGCCGACGCCCGGGCCGGGCGTGAACTGCATGAAGCCGAACGGCTTCGTGGCGGCCGCGTCGATGGCCTCCCAGACGTCGATGTCGAGGTCGGCGGCGAACATGGCCAGCTCGTTGACCAGCGCGATGTTGACGTGGCGGAACGTGTTCTCGAGCAGCTTGGCCAGCTCGGCGGCGCCGGTGGACCCGACGCGCACGGTCTCGTCGACGAGGGTGCGGTAGAAGCCGTCGGTGCGGTCCAGGGAGCACGTCGTCGATGCCGGAGACGAGCTTCGGCGTGGTCTCGAGCGTCCACTCGCGCGTTGCCGGGGTCGATCCGCTCCGGGCTGTAGCCGACCGAGAAGTCGCGCCCGCGCGCAGGCCCGACCCCGCCTCGAGGCACGGGCACCAGCAGCGACTCGGTCGTGCCCGGGTAGCGTCGTCGACTCCAGCACGACGAGGCAGCCGCGGCTGCACGTACGGCGCCAGGGCAGCCGCCGCTGACTCGACGTAGGACAGGTCCGGGCCGGCCCTCGTCGCAGCGGGGTCGGGACGGTGATGACCGCGACGTCGAAGCCCTCGCAGTCGAGCGGGTTGTCGGTGACGCGGTAGCGGCCGCTGGCCAGCGCGGCCTCGCACCGTCGCCGACGACACGTCCTCGACGAACGACTCCCCTGCGGCGAGCCGCTTGACGCGGTCGACCGACACGTCGAAGCCGACGACGTCGTGGCCGACCGCCACCGCGCGCATGGCGAGCGGCAGGCCGACGTACCCCTGGCCGACGACGACGACGCGGAGTGGTCGGCCGTCCATCACGCGCTCCCCGCCAGGCGGTCAGCGCCGACAGCGCCGCAGCGCGGTCAGCGCGCAGGCTGCCCACCCAGGCCAGTTCCGCGTCGCAGGCCGTCGGCGCAGGCCGACCCGCGGGCGCCAGCCCAGGCTGCGCCGCGCCCGGGTGGTGTCGGCGCTGGTGCGGGTCACGTCGCCGGCAGCGGCGTCGTGCCGCGTGACCGCGTACGGTCCGCCCGGCCAGGCTCCCCACGGTGTCGATCAGCGCGGCCAGGCTCGACTCCTCGCCGCCGCCGACGTTGAGCACCGGCGCGGGGCCGGTCGCCGACATGGCCCGGACCGTGGCGTCGACGGCGTCGTCGACGTAGGTGAAGTCCCGGGACTGTCGCCCGTCGCCGTGGAGCGGGAACGGCGTGCCGTCGAGCGCCGCCTCGCAGAGCCGGCGGATCGCCATGTCGGGCCGCTGGCGGGGCCCGTAGACCGTGAAGTAGCGCAGCCCGACCACCTCGAGGCCGAGATGGCGGTACACGTCGGCGAGCCGCTCGCACGCGCGCTTGGTGACGCCGTACGGCGAGCGCGGCGCGGTCGGCGTGGTGTCCTCGCGGAACGCCGGGTGGCCGGCGCCTCGCCGTACACCGACGACGACGAGGCGTACACGACACGCGGGCAGCCGGCTGCGGTGCGCGGCCTCGAACACGCGCTGGGTGGCGAGGACGTTGTCGTGCAGGTAGCGGTCGAAGCCCGCGCCGAAGCTGGCCCGCACGCCGGGCTGGGCGGCGAGGTGGAACACCACGCGGGCGGTCGTCGAAGCAGCCGGTCGAAGCCGCTCGTCGGCGACGTCCGCCGTGACCAGGTCGAAGCGGGGCTCGTCGGCGAGGCCGCGCGAGGTTGCGCCACTTGTCGGCCGGGTCGTAGTAGGTCGTGAACGCGTCGACGCCCACGACGGACCAGCCCTCGGCCACCAGCCGCTCGGCGAGCCGGCTCCCGATGAACCCCGCACTGCCGGTGATGACTGCCCGCATGACGCCTCCCCGTCGTGACGGCCTGCTGCCGTCTCCTTCAGGGTGGAGCTCCTGGTGGAGCTCCTCAATTGCACCTTCGACGCGTGCCTTGCCCGCTGGTCGTAGTGCGGCGTGGCACCAACGTCCATCTGGCCGGGCGGGCGCGCGCTTGCGATGCTCACGAGGGTGGCCCGCTATCTCTTCTTCTCCCACGACGGCTTCGGCCTCGGGCACGTGCGCCGGAACACGCTCGTCGCCCGCGCGCTGCTGGCCAGCGAGCCGGAGGCGGAGATCACGATCGTGACGGGTCTGGCGGTGCGGCCGACCTGGGCCGGGCTGGGCTCGATGCACATCGTCCACGTCCCGTCGCTGCTCAAGGACTCCACCGGCAGCTACCGGACCGCGGGGACCACGTTCTCCGCGGCGGTCGAACGGCGCAGCCAGGCGTTCGAGGAGGTCGTGGCCGACTTCTCGCCCGACGTGGTCGTGGTGGACCGGCACCCGTACGGCGTGGCCGGCGAGCTCCGGCCGGGCCTGGACCGCGCGGTGCGGAGCCGGCACCGCGCTGGTGCTCGGGCTGCGCGACATCCTCGATGACGCGACCACGGTGCGTCGTGAGCTGGCGGGACCAGGCTGGGAAGGCGCCGCCGACCTGTACGACGAGGTGCTGACCTACGGCGAGCGTGTGCTGTGCGACCACGAGGCGGAGTACGGACTGCCGGTGTCACCTCGGTACTGCGGCTGGGTGGTCGACCGCGCCGCACCCGGGGTGCGGGACCGGAGTCTGCTCGTCGTCACCGGGGGTGGTGGGGGCGACGGCGACGATGTGTACCGGTTGGGGATCGACGTGACCATGGCCCGCCCCCAGCTGCGGACCCTGCTCGTCGCCGGCCCGTACGCCGACTCGGCGCTCGCCGACCGTCTCGCCGACGACAGCGAGTCCGGCGACCGGGTGCGCGTGCTGCGGAACATGTCCGACTGTGCGGCGCTGATGACCCGGGCCGGCGCGGTCATCCAGATGGCGGGCTACAACTCCACGCTCGAGGCGCTGGCGGCCGGGATCCGGCCGATCCTGGTACCGCGCCTCGCGCCCCGCCGGGAGCAGGCGATCCGCGCCGTCCGGCTGGCCGCGATGGACGTGGCCGACGTCGTCGACGGCGACGTGTCGCCCGAAGAGCTGGCCTGGCTGCTCGCCCGGCCGCGCATCCTTCCGCCTGGCGCTCTCGAAGCGGCCGGCATCCGGCTCGACGGCGCCGAGCGTGCCGCGGCGACCATCCGCGAGCTCAGCCGAGGCGGTCGAGGACCGTTGCGGCCTCGTCGGGAGCGACGCGTCCCTTCCTCAGCCGCTTGGCGAGCTGGGTGAGCTCGACCAGCGCGACGAACCACTGCCACCGGTCCCGGTCGAACGGTTCTCCGGCGCGGGCGGCGTACGCCTCCAGATAGGTACGCCGCGCCTGCTCTGCCTCGCGCGCCGCCAGGCCGAGCTCCCGGGGCATCGCGACGTACATCGCCGCGACCTCCGACAGCGGGTCGGCGTAGTGGCTGTCGTCGAAGTCGATGACCGACCACCCGCTCGGGTGGCACAGCACCTGTCCCGGGAGGAAGTCCCCCTGGCAGAACAGCATCCGCCCGTCCTCGGGTGCGGTGCGCTCCAGCTCGGCGTGGACCGCGCGGGCCCGCCCGGCGACCGACGGCACGAACAGCCCGATCCCCTCGGCTGCCTCGCGCGACTGCCGCAGCCAGTCCGCGGTACGGCGCACGGGGAGACCCTTGACCTCCAGCACCTGCAGGTCGCGATGCAGCGAGCCCAGCTGCTCCATCGCGTCGGTGAGGTCCAGCCCGGCGATCGCGAGGTTGAGGGACTCGCCGGGCAGCTCCTCGAGGTAGAGCGCATGCCGCGGCGGCTCGAGACGCAGCAGCCGGGGAACCCTCGCTGCGGTGGCCCTGCGCGCGGCGGCCCTGTTGACCGCGAGGAACGCGATCGCCGCGCGGTTGAGTCCTCCGGTCCCCTTGGCCTTCACGATGACGCTGGCGGGAAGTCCGGCGCCGTCGTGCAACCGGTAGGTCAGCCTCCGCAGCGGGATGTAGCGCAGGATGTCGACGTCGCTCCGCCCGGCCGTCCCGACGCAGCGGGCCGTCGTCGTCGTCGAGCCAAGGCAGCGCGGGATCGGAGGGGAACTCGTGCACCCGTGGGGACGAGTGCTGCTCCGCGCAGTAGAGCGTGCGTGCCCCGAACCCCAGCGGCGACGCCGGATCCGGGTGCTGCGAGGACCAGTAGAACCGCTTCAGGGCGACGTCACCGTCTGCCCCGCGGGCGGCTCGCAGCTCAGCGTGGACGGTGACCGCCGACCCGTCGTACAGCTCGACCTCGGCCTCCACCGCGGGCCGCAACCGATCGAGCAGCGGGCGCACCGGGGCGTCTGCTTCGACGGCGGGGAAGAACCCAACTGGCATCACGCTGACATCACCGGGGCACCGCCGCGGTCGCCTGGTCGCCCATGTCGCCGGATGCTACGCCGGGTCAGCCCCTGGGCCCGCGGACGTGACAACGCCTCGAGCAACCCGCGAGGGCTACCCGCTGTCGGGTCACGTGGGGCCGTAGGCCAAGATCTCTACCAGCTGGTCGCACACTTTTACCTTTCGCTTCTCGATTCGGGGGAGAACTGCCTGCAGGATGGGGCGGGACCGCTGCGGAGCGCGTGGGGCGCTTCGGTCGACGGGATCAGTTGGGTGTGGGGTTTTCAGTGGGGGAGTCTTTGCTGACGCTTGACGTCAGTGGCCTGGTGGCTGTTGGTGCCGTGCTTCGCAACGGATGGCTCGACCCGGCGTACGTCGGCATCGCGCTGGCGCTGGTTGTCTTCCTGCTGTGCGTCGGGCAGTTCGCCAGGCGACGTTGGGCGGGCCTGTTGTTCTGGTCGGGTGCTGCCCTCGGGGCCCTGCTGGGGCAGGGCTACGCGTTGTGGCACTCGCCCGACCCGTCGTCGTTCGTGCTGTCGACCAACGGCGCGATTGGCGGGGTCCTCGGGATGCTCGCCGGTGGCATGCTCGCCGACTGGTGGCAGGGCCGGCAGGCCGTCCGCGCCGTACCGGCCGCGCCGGCTGGCGCCGCGGAGCGCCGTGATCTCGCCGCAGACCTGCGGCACCAGCAGGTCGACCAGCAGCTCGTCGGCGACGGCGACGACTATCCCGACTTCGAGGCCGAGGCGGTCTGACCCCGTCGGGAACGGCCGCAAGCAACCCTCAAAGATGACCCTTCGGGCAGGTCATCGCACATTGTCGTTGCCCCCCAGGCCCAGATGGGGCAGGCTCATCTGGTCAGCCTCTCCGGCACCCAGGTGGTGACGGCTGCCTGACCCATCGGGCCGGGTCTGGCGTGTACCCGGCCCCGGGCGGAGTAGCGTGGAGGGTCAGCGGCCAAGTCCCCGCCACCCATTGCAAGGTCACCACAGAGGGTTTGGCATGAGTGCGATCGGCCGCGGACAGCCCGAGCTGATCGACTCCCCGGGTGCATCACGGGATGATTGGCCGACCGTGACCGTTCGCCTGCACCGGTCCGGTCGCTGGACGTTCCTGGCCGTCGTGGGCGTCGTTCCGCGTCCCCGCGACTCGTCCGGCATCCGATGAACGGGCCCGGGAGCCGGCTCGATCAAGTGCGGGCGTTGGTCGAGGACGAGAGCCGTGCGGTCGACGACAAGCCGGCCGTGGTCGGGCGGATGCAGCGGCTGTGCCGTGCCGCTGCTCGTACTCTGCCTGCCACGGGGGTCGGGATCAGCCTGATCGCCGAGACCGGTACCCAGGTGACGGTGGCCGCATCCGGTGAAACAACCGAGCAGATCGAGGCGCTCCAGTTCGCGCTGGGCGAGGGGCCGTGCCTCGACGCGTACGCGACACGGAGGCCGGTGCTGAACTCGGACCTCTTGGCCGCGGGCGGTCGTTGGCCGGGCTATGTGCAGGCGGTGCAGGATCACGGCGTACGCGCGGTCTTCGCCTTCCCGCTCCAGGTCGGCGCGGCCCGGATGGGCGCGATGGACGTGTACCGGGACGAGGTGGGGGGCCTGTCCGAGGAGGCTCTCGCGCAGGGCTTCACGTTCGCGGAGGTGGCGACAAGCAGCCTGCTTGACTCGCAGCTGGAGCCGGGAGACACGGACGAGATCCTGCGCGATGCCGTGGACAACCACTACGTGTTGTTCCAGGCGCAAGGCATGGCGATGGTGCAGCTGCGGGTGAGCCTTGCCGAGGCCATGGCCCGCATCAGGGCCCACGCGTATGCGCAAGACCGGCGACTCACCGACGTCGCCAGCGACATCGTCGCGCGTAGACTTGTCCTCGAAGCGGACGAACCATGAGGTGGCGATCGTGACACGCCGACGCCCCCGACCCCCCCGTCCGTGAAGGAAGTTCAGCATGACGATGGTTCCAGCCGACAGGCTCGCCGAGGTGCTTGTCGAGGTCGCCGACACCTTGGTGGACGAGTTCGACCTGATCGAGTTCCTGCACATGGTCACCGCACACACCTCCGAGCTCGTGCAGGCCGAGTCGGCCGGGTTGCTGCTCGCCGACCATCACGGCCGCCTCCAGCTGATGGCCGCCTCCGACGAACGCGCCGAGATGCTGGAGCTGTACCAGCTCCAGGCCAACGAGGGTCCGTGCCAGGACTGCTTCCGACAGGGCAAGGCTGTCATCGACGCCGACCTCGCCGCCGCGGACGAAATCTGGCCGCTCTTCGCCCCGCGCGCCGTCGCCGCCGGGTTCCGCTCCGTCCACGCCTTCCCGCTGCGCCTGCGCCAGACGGTGATCGGTGCCCTCAACCTCTTCGGGAGCGAGGTCGGGCGGATGGCTCCAGCCGATTTCCGGGTTGTCCAGGCCCTCGCCGACATCGCCACCATCGGCCTGCTCCAGGAACGCACCATCCATCAGGGAGAAGTGCTCACCGAGCAGCTCCAGTCGGCCCTCAACAGTCGCGTCGTCATCGAACAGGCCAAGGGCGTGCTGGCGCAGATCCACTCCATCAACCCCGACGAGGCGTTCGACCGGCTGCGCTCCTACGCCCGCAGCCACAACCAGCGGCTTGGCGCGGTCGCGCAGGCCGTCATCGACGACCGCGCGAGCCTCCCGGACCTCACGACCCCCCGACCCGCCTGACATCGACCCGGTCGGGGTGAGGCGGTGCTGGACCAGTCGCCCTGGCATCAGCCCCTCTGTGTCAAGAAGCAGCGGGTAGTGCGGTTCTACGTCGTGGTGTGCGGGTCCGGGACGTGGCTTGTCCGAAGAGCCGGTGCGGGGATGTGAGCCGGCCGCGCTGGGTCAGAGTCGTTGCCTCGTTGCCCTCCCTGGCCCGCCCGGGAGGGATCGGGGTAGCCCGAACCATGGAAGCACGGTGTTCTCGAAGCGGGTCATGGCGCAGATCCGGTCACCGGAGAGCGTGAGCGCGAGGAGGCCGACTCCGTGCGCAATGCCGTCGGCGGTGCGCAGGTAGGCCCCGAAGGCCGGTTGGCCGTTGGCTCGCGTCGGAACAAGGTCGAACCTGCGACCCGAGCCGAAGATGCTGCCGCAGAAGCGGGCAACGGCGTCTCGGCCCTCGTACTCGAACGGCATCGGCGGCATCGAGACGAAGACGTCATCGGTCAAAAGGGCGACCAGGGCGTCGAGATCGGCGGACTCGTAGGCGCGGACGAACTTCGCCACGATCGCATCCTCGGAGGATGAACCGGATCTCGGGGCGTCGGGGTGGCCGGCCGTCGACCGTCGGCGCTGCAGGCTGGCGCGGGCCCGTTTGAGGGCGCTGTTGACCGAGTCGACGCTCGTGTCCAGCATGTCGGCCACCTCGTTGGCGTGGAGTCCGAGGACGTCGCGCAGGATGAGGACGGCGAGCTGGCGAGGCGGCAGAGTCTGGAGCGCGGTCACGAGGGCCAGGGAGATCGCTTCGGTCTGTTCGTAGCGGGCCTCCGGGCCGAGCGGCAGGTCGATCGCACTCTCGAGCAGGGCATCGGGAAACGGCTCCAGCCAGACAACTTCGCCCATCCGGGTCGGCTCCGGCGGTTCGACGAGGGGCACGTCCCACTCCTTTGCCTCGCGCCTGCTGGCCGAGCGACGCGCGTTGAGGCACCGGTTGGTGGCGATCCGGTAGAGCCAGGTGCGCAGCGACGCGCGTCCTTCGAACCCGCCAAGGCCTTGCCATGCGGCGAGCAGGGTCTCTTGGAGGGCGTCCTCGGCATCCTGGAAGGAGCCGAGCATCCGGTAGCAATGCACCTGCAGCTCTCGGTGGTACGGCTCGGTGAGCGCCCGGAACGCGCTGCCGTCACCGGACCGCGCCCTGGACATCAGGTCTTCTGTCGCCGCTGTCACCGTCGCGTCACCCTCCTGCCGCAGCATGTCGCCCCTCCGCCCTGTACAGACACCGGCCGAGGGGCGAACTGGGCGGTCGGCGGACGCCCACCTTCCTGACCTCGCGGTGTCTACATCATCACGGCTCCATCAAACCGAGAGATGGGAAGCAGCGATGATGCTGAAGGACAAGGTTGCAGTGATCTACGGAGCGGGAGGCGGGATCGGCGGTGCCGTCGCACGCGCCTTTGCCAGCGAGGGGGCGAGCGTCTTTCTCACGGGGCGCGACCGGGCACCGGTTGACGCGGTCGCAGAGGACATCATTTCCGCCGGCGGGTCCGCCGAGGCGGCCACGATCGACGCTCTCGACGAGCAAGCGGTGGACGATCACCTTGGCCATGTGATCGACAGGGCGGGCCACGTCGACATCTCATTCAACGCGGTCGGGATCCCGGACACGAAGATCGTGGGTGTGCCTCTGGTCGAGCTGGATCTCGAGCAGTTCGCCCTGCCGATCACGACCTACGCGACGTCGTACTTCCTGACCGCACGCCTGGCGGCGCGGCGGATGGTCGCGAACCGGTCAGGGGTGATCATGACGGTCACCGCACTCCACTCGCGGACGGGCCTCCCATTGGTGGGAGGCTACGGTCCGGCGCAGGCGGTCAAGGAGTCGCTGACGCGAAGTCTCTCCGCCGAGCTCGCACCTCAGGGCATTCGCGTGGTCGGTCTGCGACCACAGGGCATGCCGGAGACGCGCACGATCAAGGAAGCCTTCGCGCCTCGCGCCAAGGCCACGGGAATGACCTGGCAACAGTGGCAAGAGCTGCTCGCGAGCAGGACCCACCCGCGACGGCTCATGACGCTCACCGAGATGGCAGCCGTTGCGGCCTTCATGGCGTCCGACAGGGCAAGCGGAATGACCGGAACCACCATCAACATGACCATGGGCAGCCTCGATGACTGAGTCCTCGTGGCCAGCAGGGCACGCCCCGCCCAAGGGATGATTCGACGGCGATCGGCGACGCCGTTCGTCAAGGCCGGTTCTAGCCCACCGACCGTCGGCACCCGCAGCGAAGGTTCGACGGATCCTCGACTCGTGTAAACCACGCGGGCGTCCCCACGCGATGACAAGGCAGGAGTGTGAAGTCGCGCGTGGACGCGGCGGCGCCGTGATCGAGGCGTTGCCGTCGGCGCCGGCCATCAGGCTCCGTCCCCGGTCGCCGGTCCTCCGCCGGCCAGCGAGATCAGGAGTAGGACATGAAACGACTCTTCACCATCGGGCTGCTGGTCACCACCTGCCTGGTAGTGCCGATTGTGCCCGCCGAGGCGACTTTCGAGGACGCGAACGGGCGGATCGCGTTCCGACGGTTCCTGGACATCGAGCAGACCACGTCAGCCATCTTCACCGTCGACTCCGACGGAACCGACGAGTTCCAGGTGACGCACCCGCCCGCCGGCCTGGTCGACCGCAACCCCGACGTGTCCCCCAACGGCCGACGGATCGTGTTCCAGCGCCAGGGCGAAACCATGGACGACATCTTCGTCGTCAACAGCGACGGTTCCGGTCTGCGGCAGCTGACCAGCACCTCATTCCCTGAAGGCAACTGCCTGGCCGACAGCGGCGAGTGCAACGTGTCTCCCGCCTGGTCACCGAATGGGAAGCGGATCGTGTTCGGCCGCGCGTTCGGGCCGGTCGTGGACGATCTCGTCGAGACCTTCGCGTTGTTCGTGATGCGCGCCGACGGCACCCGCGTGCGGCAGCTCACCCAGCTCAACCCACCGGCCACCGGCGCCACCGGCGAGGACCTCGAACCGCAGTTCTCCCCGGACGGCACCAAGGTGTTGTTCCAGCGTTTCAACGTACGCACAGCCCGACCCGTAGACGGTGTCGCACTGTGGATCCTGGACCTGCGCACCGGCCGCGAGCGCCGCATAACGCCGTACGGGCTGCAGGCCGGAGACACCCCGGACTGGTCCCCGGACGGGAAGCGGATCCTGTTCCACGACAACCTCAACCGTCCCGACGAGTCGGCGAACCTGTACACCATCCGGCCCAACGGCAGCCACCTCAAGCAGCTCACCTTCGTCGACGACGGCGTCACTCGTTACCTCGGTTCCTCCTTCTCGCCCGACGGCAGGTGGATCACGGTCGGCAAGCGCCCGGCCACAGGCGGCGTCGAGGCGAACGCCGCGGATGTTTTCGTGATGCGCGCGAACGGGACCCAAGAGCACCCGGTCACCCGGACCGAGCTCTACGACAGCTACCCAGACTGGGGACCGCGCCCGTCACACGACCGCAACAACTGATATGGAGTGACCTCCTGTCACGAGGCAGGGCAACGGCACGCTCGGCCAAGCCACTCGACCGGTGCGGGTTGAAGATCCCCGACTTGCCCGTCGGAGCTGGCAGGTCGTTGCCGGATATTTCGAACTCGAACTATCCGGCAAGGCCCAACGCTGGCAGAGTGTCCTCATGACCAGCTCGACAGCAGGAGTCACGGACGGCCCACGGCTGGTGCTCGACCAGCGCGGCGGCAACCTGGCCCTGGATCTCTTCGTCGTCGACCAGCATCTCGGCGCCATGCTCGACGTCGCCCTGGCCGGCACCGGCGTCACGCCCGCGCAGTACGCCGTCTACAGCCAGCTCGGGCGCGGCGCCCGGACACCCGGGCAGCTCGCCGACGTGCTCGGCGTACGGCCGGCGACCCTGTCGGGCTACCTGGCCACGATGCAGGACCGGGGCCATCTCACCCGGACCCGCAGCGCTCTCGACGGCCGCTCCGCCCTCGTCGCCCTCACCCCCGAAGGCACCGCGCAGCGAAACTCCTGCCGGCTCCGGGTGCGCCGGGCGGTGACCGCTCTGAACGCCGCGATCGGGTCCGCGGACGCGGTGGTTGTCCTGCGGTCCGCGCTCGGAGACCTGGACCGGGCCATCGTCTCGACGACGGCCGCACTCACGGCGAGGCGGCGGTGAGCCGGGTCGACGCCCGCTGGCTGCCGGGGCTCGCGCTGGTTCTCGCGCTGGTTCTCGCGCTGGGCGCCGGGTGTGCCTCCGGGCAGGCAGGCGAGGCCGATCGGAGCCCGGCAACGAGCGCGCCCACCGTGACCGCGCCGACGCCGTTGAGGGAGCGGTGCGCCTCGAGCATCCCCGCGGCGGCGCCGCTGGCGGAGGCAGAGCTCACCGGCCCGCACGAGGTCACGCTCCGGGCCGCGGTCTTCGAGGCACCGGAGAGCCGGGTCGGCCTGGTGCTGCTGCACCAGATCTCCGGGGGACTCTGCGGCTGGGGTGACTTCGCGACCGCCGCCGCGGCCGAAGGGGTTTCCTCGGTTGCCTTCGACATGTGCGGCTTCGAGGACTCGACCTGCCCCGACGAGATGGACAACGACGCCGCGCTGCAAGTGCGGCTCGCCGCCAGCCACGCGCGCGACCAGTGGGGAGTCGACCGTGTCGTCGTCATCGGCGCCTCGATGGGAGGTTCGCAGGCGGTGCGAGCGGTCGCCAGCGGCGCACCGGTGGACGCCTGGGTCGACGTGTCGGGACCCAGCGCCTGGAGCGGCGATCGGCTGCTCGACCTGGCCGGGACCGTCGACCGTCCGGGCCTGGTGGTGTTCACCCGGACCGACGGGACGTCCGAGTACGCCTCCGCGCGCACCCTTGCGCGGCGCACGAGCGCCGACTTCGTCGACGGCGGCAGCGGACACGGCTGGGACCTGCTCACCACCGTCGGCGGGCGGATCACCCCCGTCGGCCGACAGGTGCTGTCGTTCGCCACGGGCGATCAGCGCTAGACGGTATGGAGTGACCGCTCAGGGCTGCTGAGGGTTGCGGGCCGGGGCCCCACTCGCAAATGGTCGTGGGTTACCGAGTAGGGCTGGCCTGCTCGGCCTATCCAACAGTTGTGGGAGGCCCCGGTGTTCACCGAGCGTACGAGCGTTGGGCTCGACGTGCACGCACGATCTGTCGCGGCAGCAGCGATCGATGGCGTCACGGGCGAGTTGATCCAAGCGAAGCTGACCCCTTCACACGAGCACATCCAGTCCTGGATCGAAGACCGGCCGGATCCGGTGGCGGTGACCTACGAGGCCGGTCCGACCGGGTTCGGGCTGCAGCGACACCTGACCGCGGCTGGCATTCGGTGTCTGGTCGCGGCGCCGTCGAAGTTGCAGAAGCCCTCAGGGGATCGGGTGAAGACCGATGCCAGGGACGCGGTTCATCTGGCCCGCCTGTTGCGACTCGACGAGATCACCGCGGTCGCGATCCCCTCGGCGGACCAGGAAGCCGCCCGCGATCTTGTCCGGGCCAGGGAGGACTGTCGGGGCGACCTGATGCGGGCCCGGCACCGACTTTCCAAGCTGCTGCTGCGCCACGGGATCGTCTACTACGACGGTGACGCGTGGACCGGTAAGCACGACGCTTGGCTACGTCACGAGGCCCTGCCACATCTGAGCGATCGGGCGACCCGGCTGGCGTTCGACTCTGATTACGACACGGTGCTGGTGACCAAAGCGCGCCGCGATCGGCTCGACGCCGCGATCGAGGAGATGGCCGCCGACTCAGAGTTCACCCCGCTCGTTCGGCGGCTGGGATGCCTGCGAGGGGTGCGCACCCTGACCGGGTTTGCACTCGCGGTCGAGATCGGCGACTGGCACCGGTTCACTGGCAACACCATCGGCTCCTTCGTCGGCCTGGTTCCCAGCGAGTACTCCTCCGGTACCTCGCGGGTGCAGGGATCGATCACCAAGACCGGAAACACCCACGTCCGCCGGCTGCTGGTCGAAGCCGCTTGGCACCACCGCGCCCGCTACGTCGTTGGCAAGACCATGCGCGACCGCTGGGACCTGGCATCCGCAGCGGCCCGGGCCCGCGGTGACGAAGGCAACCGGCGACTGCACCAGCGATGGGTGAAGTTCATCAACCGCAAGAAGAAACCCACCATCGCCAACGTCGCAATCGCCCGGGAGCTGGCCGGCTGGTGCTGGTCCTTGGCCGTGCTCGAGGAGTAGCCGCCCACGACCTGCTCCGCCGTCCCAGCGGGGGCTGGTGGCAGCGCGAGGAGAGACCCGCGAAACACCTATGAGCAACGGACATCTCGTCCACGACGCTCGTCACTAGACACGCGGTCCCGCTCCTGCCGAAAGCACCGTCCTGCGGTAACCAACCCGCGCATATCAGTCTGACCGCGCGTCGCCAACGACACGCTCACCAGCCACCACGACGACGAAGCACGAGGCGCCCGCCCCGACAGCTCGGGACGGGCGCCTCACCCTGCCACTTGACAGGAGGTCATTCCATATCAGGTGTACTCGGCCATCAGGTTGGGGTCAGTCGGCTGATCGGGGGTAGAGCAGATCCTCGCTTAGTCAGCTAGCTCGCAGGCGCCTACGGGCCCTTGCACCCAGGCCGCTAGGATGAGGGAGCGAAGGGGAGTATTCCACCGCGCCAGGTCCGTCAGTACGAGCTGAGTTCAGCTCCGGGCAAGGCGGCATCCGAGACCGGGTGCGGAAGAGACTTTCGAGCTCTTGTCGTGCTCGTCGTCCCGAACGGAAACCTGATGGAACTCACCCTGCCCGCCTGGTTCGAGATCGGCACCTACGTCGTGCTGCTGCTCATCCTCGCCATCGACATCTTCCTCGCCTACCGGCGCCCCCACGTGCCGTCCACGCGCGAGTCCGCGCTGTGGATCGCCTTCTACGTCGCGCTCGCACTCATCTTCGCGGGGCTCATGCTGGCCATCGGCGACGCCGAACATGCCGGCCAGTTCGTCGCCGGCTGGCTCACCGAATACAGCCTCTCCGTCGACAACCTCTTCGTGTTCCTCATCATCATGGCGAAGTTCTCGGTACCCAGGAAGTACCAGCAGGAGCTCCTCATGGTCGGGATCATCCTGGCGTTGATCTTCCGTGGGATCTTCATCCTGCTCGGCGCCGCGCTCATCGAGAGCTTCAGCTGGGTCTTCTACATCTTCGGTCTCTTCCTCCTCTACACCGCGGTGCAGCAGGCACGCACCAGCCACGACGACGAAGAAGAGGCAGAGAACCGGATCATCGCCTTCCTACGACGCCGCATCTCCATCACCGAAGAGTTCGACGGCGCGAAGATGCGCACCGTCATCGACGGCAAGCGCATGTTCACCCCAGTGCTCATCGTCTTCATCGCCCTGGGCACGACCGACCTCGTCTTCGCGCTCGACTCGATCCCGGCCATCTTCGGCATCACCCAGGAACCGTTCCTGGTCTTCACCGCGAACGTCTTCGCGCTGATGGGTCTGCGGCAGCTCTACTTCCTGCTCGGCGACCTCGTCGAGAAGCTCGTCTACCTCAAGTTCGGCATCGCCTTCATCCTCGGCTTCATCGGCGTGAAGCTCTTCTTCCACGCCCTGCACCAGAACGAGCTGCCGTTCATCAACGACGGGCACCACATCGGCTGGGCCCCGGAGATCAACACCTGGGTCTCGCTCGGCGTCATCGTCGCCGCCATGGTCGTCGCCGTCGTCGCCAGCCTGCTCAAGCTACGAGCCGACAGGCCCCGCGAGACCAGCTCAGCGCCATAGCCAAAGCACGGCCTCGGCGACGCATCGCACGGATCTGCCGGCGTTGATGCCGATGAGCGCGCGGGTAGGGCATGCTGGCGTACCCACGCCCGCTGAGACATTCTCGGACGACCGACCTTCGGAGTACGCGATGAGCAAACGAGCCGTCGGCTTTCTGACCGGCCTGCTGTGGCTGCTCGCGATCTACTTCTTCGCCGTGTCCCGCATCCTCAACCCGAACGCGTACGGCGAAGCGGAGCGGGTTCTCGTCACTGGGCTCAGTGTCCTGGCCGGCGGGTTCGCGCTCGCGGCTTTCACGTTGTCCTGCGCCTACCTCAAGCTGAAAGAGGAAGTGCGCCTGCGCAAGCTGACTGCGCGCGAGAGCGACTCGCGCAACGCGGCCGCTGATTGAGTCGTTGCGTGGTTGCCGGGCTCCTCACTCTTCCGCCAGGCAGGGGTGCCCGAACAACGCTGTGAGCGACCGGATCTAGCCGCGAACCGGGCGCTGTGGCAACGCTCATTCCGTCCGACCGCCCGCCGTCCGGGCCGGAACGCGGTTCTCGACGGACCTGGCTCGTGCGGTCGCCGTGGCCGGCCAGACCAGCAGCGCAGCGAGGACGAGCGGAGCAGCCATGACGGCCTCCGACCACGGCGTCGTGTCGTGGGAGACGTAGTCGACGGCGATCGGCCCGAGGACGAGCAGGACGGGCAACGGGGTCGATGCGACCAGCACGACAGCCAGTGCCAGTCCCCACGCCGTGCGCCGGTCGGGATCGCTCTGAAGCACCGCCGCCACCCACAGGACGAGCACGACGGGCACCGCGAAACTCCAGACCAGGACCGCTGGCCACGTGAGCGGCACCGACACGACGCGCCCGGTCACACCGGAAGCCAACCCCTGGACGCCGAGCAGCGCCAGGCTCGCCGCCGGCACGGCCGCCAGCGGCAGCCGGAACCGGAGCCTCCACCCCGGCAGGAGCACGAAGGGCAACAGGGCGGCGGCGCCGGCCAGGAGGAGCAGCGCCAGGCCCCCCAACTCCGCCGCGTGCCCGACAGGCGTCCACGGCGCCGCCACATACAGGTAGTCGTACTCGTTGCTCTGCAGCGGCACACAGGAGTCGGTGTCGAAGGCTCCCCTCCGACACGCGGGCCACCAGCGCTGCCAGGCAGCGGCGACGAACAGCACTCCGGCGCCAGCCAGAAGCACCGACGTCGCGGTTCTCGTCACCAGACGGGACATACCGCGATGTCAACACGCCCCGCCCCCTCAGGCGGGTGCCGAGCGCCCGATCTACCCCATGGTGGGTGCGAGGGTCACCGGTCGACCTCGCGGTCGTTGAACGTCTGCGGCGGCACGGGGGCTGCCGCCTCGTCGAGGCAACGAGCGTCCGCTCATACCGATGCCAGGCCGTCGATCAGGGCCTGGATCGCCACGGACTGGCCTGCAACTCCGCCATGGCCGCATGTCGGCGCGTCACCCACCTTGGGGAAGCAGCCCGGCGTGGGAGGCGAAATCCGGTCACCGCTGAGCGGGGCGGGGCAGACTGGTCGCCACATCAACGCGCAGAGGAAACAACCACGTGAAGGCATCCGGCAGGCACCGCATGCCTGATGGCGAGTACCTGACGCTTCCGGAGAGCCTGCGCGGTGAATGGATCAACGGCGAAGCCATCGCGGCGCCGCGTCCGACCGTCGCCCACCAGCAGGCAACCCGACGGACAGCAAACTTCCTCGAGCAGGCACTCCCCGCGCTGCTCGTCTGCCACGCGGTCGCCGTCAAGCTGGCCCCCGACATGGAGCCGATCCCAGACGTGACTGTCACGACCGGCCCGCTCGACGGGCCAAACATCACCGGGACACCATTCCTGGTCGCCGAGGTGCTCTCACCTGACACGTGGGCGAACGACACGGTGATCAAGTCCGCTGCCTACCTGCTGCACGGCGTCGGCCAGTACTGGCTCATCGACCCAGCAGGGCGCTCGATCGACGTGTTCCAGAGCGACGAGAGCGGCTGGCATCACGTTGGACACCTCGATGACAAGACCCCAACCGCAGTCGTGGACTTCGCGCCGTACGGCACAGTCAACGTCGACCTGTCCACGCTGCTCGGCCCGCCGACGCTGTGACTTGCTCAATGCGATAGCCCTCTGCGCTCCCGGCTTCCTCCAAGCTACGTCGAGCTACGCGCCCGCACGACGAACCCGGGGCCGTTCAGAAACGCGTCTTGGATCCGCGTCTTGCATGTGAACGGATCAGGACCCGGCTCCCCTGATGGGAGCGGGCGGGCGAACTGTCAGGCGGAGCGGAGCCGTTGCCACCGCGGCGCGGCACCCTGCCGGTGCCAGGTCCGGGCGAGCTTGGCAGTCCGGCGGTTCTCGGCATGGTGCAGGCGGGCGGCGATGTCGGCCTTGGCGAGGTCGTAGTGCATGTTCATGACAGAACTCCTGTTCGGGAGGGGCGATGAAACGGACGGCGTGACTGGCTCCTGGTCCGGCTCCGTCGACTTTCGACGTACCAGGAACGCTATTTGCCTGGACTAGGGCAGGCGATCGTGCAGACCCGCCAGTGAGGTCTGGCAGCCACACTGCTGGGGGTGGGTTGGCCACACCTGGCTGGGCCTGGCGTGCTTGCCGCCGGCACGCCCACCGCCGTGACACCACACTGCTCGTCTCGTGGGAAGTCCCGCCCACCGGAGCCCTCGCGATTCGCCATCCCGATCCCACGCTCCCAACAGGCCATGCACTGGCATCTGCAACCCACTTCAGGTTGATCGAAGCAGCCCGCTGCTCCGGTCTGCCGACGATCAGCTCGTCTGCCCATGCCAGCTGCGTGCGTCAAGTACGAAGCAGTGAGTCAGCGCGCCGGGCAGACGGGGCTCGTGAAGGTACTGCTGACACTCGTCGTCGGTCAGGGCGCGGGTCACGTTCGCCTGAGCGATCTCGATCAGGTCTTCGACATCGAGGGCCCAGATGCGGACGGTCCCGTCAGGACTGGACGAGGTGAGCCTCGAGCCATCTGGACTGAACGCCAGGTCCCAGACGCCGGCCTCGTGCCCGCGCAGGATCAGCTGCTGGTCACCGGACGCCGGGTCCCGCAAGCGGACGGTGCCATCGGCGCTGGCAGTGGCGATCCGCGAGCCGTCCGGGGAGAAGGCGACGTCGTTCACAGCTCCGGTGTGGCCACTCAGCGTCGCGGCCCGGCTCTCGGTGTCCAGATCCCAGACCTCTGCGGTCCCGAAGATCCCGGCGGTGGCGACCCTGCTCGCCCGCGGGTCGAAGGCAACGGCCTCGGCGTACGCATCGAACTCCGCCACCGGGCGTCTCGTCACCCAATCCCAGACCGGGCCCCCTCTGCCTCCCCACGCGGCAGAGGGGGTCCGACCTGCACCACCGGGAACTGAACGCCCCACGGTCAGATTCGAGAAGGGACCCCTCCGCGGCCACCACGCCGCGGAGGGGTCCTCCTTTCCCGCGCAATGGGGAGGGACGGACGTGTCGATAACCATGTCGTGACGAGCACGCAGTCCAATAGGGAAACGTCGGCCGGTACGGGGTTTTACAAACTAGGTAACCGAACCCGTCGATCAGCGGATTCCCGGCGTGGGCTGTTCGGGGGAAACCTGCCTCCGGGCCGCTGACCCGGGGGGATCAACCGCCCCGGCGAGAGCATGAGCATGGATGCTCGCTCTCCGGCGCTCAGCCACCGGACCCCTCTGCCTCCACCCCGGGAGCAGGGGGGTCCGGCGGTCCGCCCAGGCCGCCGTTCACCCACAGAACGTGGATGACTCCCTCGTCCGTCTGCTCCCCGGTCCCTTGGTCTTCCGCCGTGGTCGACCTCCACGCACCGTCCTCGTGTCGGGCCACGCACCAGCGCGAAATGCCTGTGCGCGGCGTCGCCGTCTGCTCCGACGCTTACACCGGCGGGGGCTGGGGTCACGACACCGCAGCGGCCGAGACGCTGAGCACGCGTTCCGCGAACTCTCCGCTCTCGAGCGCGTCGGCCGTCACCTCGGCCACCTGCTGCCGAGAAACTCCCATCGTCGGGACGCGGTCGTCCATCCCGATGTGCGGTGGGTGTGTTGCCGGCTCGTCGTTCAGCACCACCGGACGCATGATCGTCCAGGCCAGACCGCTCCCCCGAACCAGCTGCTCCTGGCGCTCGTGGTCCTTGACCTGCGGCCGGATCCCGAGCGTGAAGAACAGCTTGAGGCCGATCGGCAGCTGGGCGTAGGTCTCCCCGATGCCGTAGGTGGACTGCACGACCAGCCGCTGGACGCCTTGCTCACGCATGGCGTCGATGACGGCGCGGGTGCCACTGGAGCGGATGTCCAGCGGCGACGAAGCGCGCCGGGTCAGCCGGACCCGGAACGGGTTGTCCGAGATGCCGAGGGTCACCGCGACAGCGTCCTGTCCGATCATCGCCTTGCCGAGCTCGTCCCGGTCCAGCACGTCACCTGCGACGTGGCGAACCTCGTCGCTGCCGTGGCCGTCGCCGCGCGCGCTGCGGGCGTAGGCCGTCACCAGGTGGCCGCGCTCTGCCAGCTCGGCAACAACCGCGGCACCCGTTCCCCTGCTCGCACCTACCACTAGAACCTTCATTTCTCCTCCTTCGGTCCGGGCCCGGATGTGCTCCGGGTGTGTTCCCAGCGTGCGGCGCGACGGCTGGACGCTCAATGCCAGAATGACCACCGTTCTTGCTCGATCGTCCACGCCGGTGCACACTGGCCGGGTGGACCGCGACGTGCTCACCGAGACGCTTCACGACTTCGGGATGACCGGGGTCTTCTACGCAATCTCTGAGCTCGCTGCTCCCTGGGGGATCGAGATGCCGCCGATGCCCGGCACGCTCGTCTTCCACCTGGTGACCCGCGGCGAGCTCGTCCTCGAAGTCGACGGGGAGACCACACCCATGGCGGCCGGGGACGTTGTGCTGGTCCCGCACGGCACCGGGCACGCCATCCTCGACACCCCTGGCAGCGCCACCACCCCACTGTTCGACCTGCCTCGCGAAGAGCTGAGCGAGCGCCACGAACGTGTCCGGTTGCCTGGTCCCGGGCCAGTCACAGAGCTGGTGTGCGGAGCCGTCAGCTTCGCCGGGCTCGGCGTCGCCCGGCTGGTCCGCGGTCTGCCCTCCGTGCTGTCCTCCGGTCGAGGAGCCGATGCCGCCTGGGTACGCGCCGCGTTCGACCTCATCGGCGCCGAGTCACGCAGCCCCCGCCCCGGCAGCGACGTCGTCACCGCACGCCTCGCGGACATCCTCGTCGTCCAGGCAGTCCGCGACTGGCTGGAGTCCGGAACCCCTGACCGCGGTTGGGTTGCCGGTCTGAGGGACCCGTTGCTCGGCCAGGCCCTCGCCGCCTTCCACAATCAGCCGGGTGCCCCGTGGAGCCTCGCATCGCTGGCGCGCGAGGCGGGCATGTCGCGGTCCGCCTTCGCCGCCCGGTTCAGCGACCTGATCGGCGAGCCACCGATGGCCTACGTGGCGACGTGGCGGATGGACGTCGCAGCCCGGCTGGTGCGCGAGGAACGCCTCCCCCTCGCCCGGGTCGCGGAGCGGGTCGGCTACCAGTCCGAGGCGGCATTCAACCGCGCGTTCCGCCGTGCCCACGGAGTGACACCCGGTGTCTTCGCCCGCCGGGACGGCACGTTCCACCCCTCCGGTGCGTTGAACGCGGCCCTCGCGTCTCCTGATCCCGCCTGAGCCCAAGCCGATCTGGGGTCAACTGTCACCCCGCGTCGCCAGTCCGGACTGATGGCCACTGCCAGCCGCGTCGAGCTCGTCGACACGGGTCTACCTGGCTGTCGCGCACAGGCGGCGGGATCTGGCTGAGCTGGGTCAGCCGGTGACTGCCTCGCGGACCTGGTCGAGCATGGCTTGTTCGCCCGCGCTCACCCGCTCGGCACGGAAGCCCATGAAGCCGCCCTCCTTGGCCGCCTCGGCGGCTGCCTGGGCACTGGCGACCAGCCACCTGCCGTACGCCTCCGCCTCCTCGGGCTCCGCCTTGGCGACCACGAGCGACTGGACCGATCGCAGCTCGGCAAGTATCTGATCTCCACCCGTCGGTCGGTATCCCTTCATGGGGTGACGGCGCTCCTGGGCCATGCCCTGGATCTCGAGAGCCACTTCCGCCAACAGTTGCTCGCGGCTCGGAGGATTCGTGGCGGACTTCAGGGTCGCCATCGTCTCCTTCGCGGCCTCGATGGGACCGCCCGGGTCGGCCAGCGTGATAGCCAGGCCGGCGACGAACGGTGCGCGCAGAATCCGGGTCCACTCCTCCTCGGAGAAGTCGCTCTTTGTCGTCACGGAGCTGTTCCTTCCAGGGCTGCGGACTCGACGAGTAGCTGGTACGGCATCGGCGTCAGTCTCCACCGTCGCCCGATGGATGTCACGGGCGACGCCTACCCCGCAACCGGGCTCACGCTTACCCTGCCGTCGGAAAACAACTGGAGACAGCCCACCCCTTGCAGAGAGCGGAGGGCGGTCAAGCCGGGAGTGAGCTCGATCCGCCGGTCGTCGTTCCTACCTGCCGCCATCTTTGCCAGAAGGCTCGCCTGTCGCGTCGTCGCTCGGCTCTTGTGGGCGTGGCAGGACTGTCAGGACCATGCCGATGTAGGTGCGGAACTCGGCCATGTAGGCGCGGAGGAACTCTCGGGTGGAGTCGTTGGTGACCTCGCCGTCGTCCTGGAAGACATCGGGGGAGTACTGGATGTAGGCCTCGGGTGAGGTCATCTGGCGGGCGTTGCAGAAGCTGAGCACACCGCGCAGGTTTTGTTGACCCATGGCGGTGCCGATCTGGCCGACGGAGGCTCCGATCACCGCGGCTGGGATGTGGTCGAAGGAGTTCTGTCCCCATGGTCGGGACGCCCAGTCGATCGCGTTCTTCAACGCTCCGGGGATGGAACGGTTGTACTCGGGGGTGACGAAGAGTATCGCGTCGACGGCAGCGATCGACGCCTTGAGCGCTCGGGCTTCAGGCGGGTAGTCGTTGTCGAAGTCCGGGCTGTACAGCGGCAGGTTGCCGATGGGAATCTCGCTGAACTCCAGGTCGTCTGGGGCCACCCGGATGAGGGCCTTGGACAGGATGCGGTTGATCGACGTCGACGACAGGCTTCCGACGAAGTAGCCGACCTTGTAGGTGGTCATGTGTTCCTCCTGGTTTCGTGCCTTCTTGGCGGGCGGCGGCCCCTCACCGACGTCCCTGCGGCCTCCAGGAACTCGTGGACCTGGCGGATCGCGACCGAGCCCTCGCCGACGGCGGAGGCGACGCGCTTGACCGAGCCACTGCGGACGTCGCCCACGGCGAACACGCCCTGGCGACGGGTCTCGAACATGCCGTCGTGGCAGTCGGCGGCGGGTCCGGTGAGCACGAAGCCCTTCTCGTCCAGCGGGATCTCCCCCTGGAGCCAGCTGGTGTGGGGGGCCGCACCGATCAGCACGAACAGGGCTGTCGTCGCGACGCGCTGCTTCTCCTCGGTCTGGAGGTCGTGCAGCAGCACCTCGTCGAGCCCTTCGTCCCCGATGAGCTCGCACACCTCGTTGTTGCGCCAGACCTTGATGCGTGGTGACTGCTCGACGCGGTCGGCCAGGTAGCGGGACATGTCCCTCCCCAGGTCGTCGTGCCGGATGACCAGGTTGACCACCGGCGACTGTCGGGCCAGGAAGCAGGCCGCCTGGCCTGCGGAGTTGCCGCCGCCCACGACGGTGACGGGGTCCTGTCGGCACAGCCGGGCCTCGAACTCCGTCGCGGCGTAGTAGACGCTGCTGCCCTCGAGACGGTCCATCCCCGGGATGTCGAGACGTCGGTAGCGCACACCCGTGGCGACGAGCACGGCGTGTGCGATCAGGTCGTCCCCCTCCGCCAGCCCCACCACGTGATAGCCGTCGGCCTGCGTGAGAGAGGTCGCCTCGCCGGGGATGCTGAAGGCGGCGCCGAACTTGCGGGCCTGCACCACGGCGCGGTCGGCCAGCTCGGCGCCGGTGATACCGGCCGGGAACCCCAGGTAGTTCTCTATCTGGGACGACGTGGCCGCCTGCCCGCCGGTGGCGAACGCGTCCAGGACGACCGTCGAGAGCCCCTCCGAAGCGGCGTAGACCGCCGCGGCCAGACCACCCGGGCCTGCGCCCACCACGACCAGGTCGTACGCCGCGCGGCTCGGCGCCGCTCGAAGGCCGAGGAGCTCGGCCAGCTCCGTGGTGCTGGGGTTTCGCAGGACCGTCTGTCCCTTCCAGATCACGACAGGTGTCTGGTCGGGTGGGATGTCGAACGCCCGCAGGGTGACCTCTGCCTCGGGATCCTCCTCCACGTCCTCCCAGCGGCACGGGATGCGATTGCGGCTCGCGAAGTCCCTCAGCCGGCGGGCGTCGGCTGAGTAGCGGGAGCCGATGATCCGAAGGCCGACGCCGAGGTCGGCGTGGATGTTGCGTCGGAGGATGAAGGCCCGCAGGATCAGATCTCCGAGCGCCTGATCCTGGGTGACCGCCTCCTTGAGCCGGTCGTAGACCACTTCGAGGACCTCCACGTCGGTCTGGGCGACGGCGGTGACGTAGACAGCGTGGCCGGTCAGGATCGACAGATCACCCACGAAGCGACCCCGCCCGTGGACGGCGAGCACTCGCGACTCTCCTTCGGGGCTGTCCTCCTGGACAACCCGGACCCTGCCGTCCAGCACGACGAACAGGCCGCAGTCGCGGTCCCCCTCGCAGAACAGCTTGGTGCCCTTGGTCAGCGACTTCCGCTCGCCGTACCGCGAGAGCAGCATGATCTGCTCGTCGGTGAGGCGGGGGTAGGCGCCGGTAGTGTCGGGAGTCTCGGGTAGGTCCGACGAGCTCGATTTCAGACGAACTGCTCGTCGGCATAGCACCACCTCCAGTTCTCCCCCGGTTCGATCGACCGCACGATGACGTGTCCCGGTCGTCGCGGCGTGAGCGCGCGCATGTCGCATCGGCGAGGAGTCGCAGCAGCCGACCTGGCCACAGGTCAAGCACTGGCGCAGGTGCACCCATGGGGTGGCGAGCTGCACGCACTCCGCGCACGCGCGCCGGGCGGGTGGCGGCACGGGCCGGATGATCCCGAGGTGCGGGTCGGCGCCGACGCGAGTCGGGTGGTGGTCATGACGCCCTCGTCGGGAGCTTGGACTCGAGCCACGAGCGCAGCTGGTGCTCCGGCAGGGCGCCGATCTGCTTGTCGACCACCTGGCCGTGGTCGAGGATGACCAGCGTCGGGATCGACTGGACCTCGAACCGCCGGCTCACCTCCGGGTTGTCGTCGGCGTTGACCTTGACCAGCTTGAACTTGCCGGCCAGCTCCCCGGCCAGCTTCTCCAGGGCCGGGCTCACCATCCGGCACGGCCCGCACCACGGAGCCCACACGTCGACCAGCACGGGCAGGCTCGACTCGTCGACCACGGCGTGGAACTCGTCGTCGTTCGCGTCCACCACCCAGCGCAGCGGAGTGCTGCACCTCCCGCAGCGGGGCACGCCCTCGGCGACCGCCGGAACACGGTTCTTGGCTCCACAGTTGCCGCACTCGACCTTCGTCGACTTCTGCGTGGTCGCGGTCATGCCACTGCCCGCCCCTCTGACGGGCTGCCGGTCGCGGTCATCGTGATCTCCCCGTCGACGACGTCGACCGAGATCGTGCCCCCGTCAGCCGCGTCGCCGCGCAGCAGCGCCCGGCCGACCTGGGTTTCGACCTCGCGGGAGATGTACCGCCGCAGCGGGCGCGCGCCGTACGCCGGGTCGAACCCCTGGTCTGCGATGAAGCGGCGCGCCTCGGCCGTGACGTCGAGGGTGATCCGCATGTCGGCCAGCCGCTCGCGCAGCTCTTCGAGCTGGAGGTCGACGATGCGCTCGATCTCGGCGAGCGTCAGCGGCTTGAACATCACGATCTCGTCGACGCGGTTGAGGAACTCCGGGCGGAAGTGCGACTGCAAGGTGCGCATCACCATCGAGCGCGCCTCGTCCTTGACCTCGCCACCCGCGGTGACCCCCTCGAGCAGGTATTCCGAGCCGATGTTGGAGGTCATGATCAGCACGGTGTTGCGGAAGTCGACGGTGCGGCCGTGGGAGTCGGTCAAGCGGCCGTCGTCGAGCACCTGGAGCAGTGTGTTGAAGACGTCGACGTGGGCCTTCTCGATCTCGTCGAGCAGGACCACCGCGTAGGGCTTGCGGCGCACGGCCTCGGTGAGCTGACCGCCCTCCTCGTAGCCGACGTAGCCGGGAGGTGCCCCGACCAGCCGGCTGACGGTGTGCCGCTCCTGGTACTCGCTCATGTCGATCCGGATCATGTTCTCCGCGGTGTCGAACAGGGCCGCGGCCAGCGTCTTGGCCAGTTCGGTCTTGCCGACGCCGGTGGGGCCGAGGAAGATGAACGACCCGATGGGCCGCTGGGGGTTCTTGATGCCTGAGCGGGCGCGAACGACGGCGTCGGCCACCAGCTGGACCGCCTCGTCCTGGCCGATGACGCGTTCGTGGAGCACCTCGTCGAGGCGGAGCAGCTTGTCGCGCTCCCCTTCCTGGAGCCGCGTGACCGGGATGCCGGTCCAGCGCGACACGATGTCGGCGATCTCGTCGGCGGTCACGACCTCGCGCAGCAGCCGACGGCCGCCCTGCTTGCCGGCGAGCCGGGACTCGGCCGCCTCCAGTCGCCGGTGGATCTCCGGCAGCTTGCCGTGTCGCAGGGACGCCGCTCGGTTGAGGTCGTACTCGCGCTCGGCCCGCTCGCTCTCCAGCCGTACCTGTTCCAGCTCCTGGCGTAGTGACTGCACCTCGCGCAGCGCCGACCGTTCGGACTCCCACTGCGCGCGCAGCGCATCGGCCTCGGCCCGCGCGTCGGCCAGCTCCTTGCGTAGCTCCTCGAGGCGGGCCTTGCTCGCGGCGTCCTCCTCCTGCGAGAGTGCCGCCTCCTCGATCTCCATCCGGGTCACGCGCCTGGTGAGCTCGTCGAGCTCGGCCGGCATCGAGTCGATCTCGGTGCGCAGCATCGCGCAGGCCTCGTCGACGAGGTCGATGGCCTTGTCGGGCAGGAAGCGGTCGGAGATGTA
This sequence comes from uncultured Actinomycetota bacterium, assembly GCA_963788445.1. Lineage (GTDB taxonomy): Bacteria > Actinomycetota > Actinomycetes > Propionibacteriales > Nocardioidaceae > Nocardioides. The sequence continues at coordinate 308,116 of CAWBGN010000009.1, read as the reverse complement.
GCGGTGGCTCAGCGTCACCGCCGCCACCAGGGCGCCGTCGTGGATCTTCACGCCGTGGAAGACCTCGAGCCGCTCGCGGAGCCCACGCAGGATCGAGAGGGCGTCCTCTTCGTCGGGCTCGTCGACGAGGACCGGCTGGAACCGTCGCTCGAGGGCTGCGTCCTTCTCGATGTGCGTGCGGTACTCGTCGAGGGTGGTCGCGCCGATCATGTGCAGCTCGCCGCGGGCGAGCAGAGGCTTGAGCATGTTGCCGGCGTCCATCGCACCCTCGGCGGCGCCGGCGCCGACGACGGTGTGCAGCTCGTCGACGAACAGCAGGATGTGGCCCTCGGCGCTCTGCACCTCGTTGAGCACGGCCTTCAGCCGCTCCTCGAACTCGCCGCGGTACTTCGCTCCGGCGATGAGGGCCCCCATGTCCAAGGCGAAGACGGTCTTGTCCCGCAGGCCCTCGGGCACGTCGCCGTCGGCGATCCGCTGGGCCAGACCCTCGACGATCGCGGTCTTCCCGACCCCGGGCTCGCCGATCAGTACCGGGTTGTTCTTGCTCTTGCGCGACAGGATCTGGATGGTCCGGCGGATCTCCGAATCCCGGCCGATCACCGGCTCGAGCTTGCCGGCCGCCGCTGCCGCGACGAGGTCGCGGCCGTACTTGTCCAGCGCCTCGTAGGTCCCCTCGGGGGTCGCCGACGTCACCCGCTGGTGACCGCGCACTTCGGTCAGTGCGGCCAGGAAGCTGTCGCGGGTCAGCCCCTGAGCGTGGAGGAGCCGCCCGGCCGCCGAGCCCGAGCCCTCCTCCACCAGGGCGATCACGAGGTGCTCGACCGAGACGTACTCGTCCTTGAGCCTGCGGGCCTCGCGGTCGGCCGTGTCGAGCAGCCGCGAGAGCCGCTGGGTGATGTGCACCTGCCCGGGCGTCACGCCGGGCCCGCTGACCCGCGGGCGGCGGCCGAGCTCGGCCTCCAGGTCCTCGCGGAGCCGGTCCGGATCGGCTCCCGCCCGGGCGAGCAGGGGCGCGACCAAGCCCTCCCCTGGTCGAGCAGTGCCAGCAGCAGGTGCTCCCCGTCCACCTCGACGTGGCCGAAGCGCAGCGCCTTGGTCTGGGCGTCGTGCAGAGCCTCCTGCGACTTCTGGGTCAGTCTGTTCATGTCCATGGAGCGCCTCCTCGTCGTGACATTCGCCGTTGCTGTCTTCTCCAGCTCCGCGATCCGGTCGAGCAGCTCGACGACCAGCCCGATGGCGGAGTAGCCGAGGTTCAGGCTCATCCGCAGCCGCTGGATCCTGGCCATCTCCCTCACCTGGGAGGGGTCGAACCACAAGCGCCCCTGCGCGTCGCGGGTGACCTCCAGCAGTCCGAGGGCAACCAGGCGGCGTACCAGCTCGGGATGTACGCCGGTGACCTGCGCATAGCTGTCGAGGCTGAGCCGGTAGGGCCGAGCGAGGGCGAAGTGCGTGACCGCGGTCATCGTCTGCTCCTCGCGTCGAAGCTGGACACCTTCGCGAGCTCCTCGAAGAGCCGCTGCTCGTCGTCGGTGAGGGTCCTGGGCACGCGGATCTGCAGCTCGGCGTAGAAGTTCCCCGGCTTGCCTCGCCTGTTGGGAAGCCCGCGGCCCTTGAGCCGCAACCGGCGGTGGCTGGACGAGCCGGCCGGGACCTTCACCGTGGCGGCGCCTCCGGGAGTGTCGACGGAGACGGAAGCGCCCAGGGCGGCCTCCCACGGAGCGATCGGCAGGAGTGCGTGCAGGTCGCGACCCTCGACCCGGTAGCGCGGGTGGTCGGCGATCCGGACCACCAGGTAGAGGTCTCCGGCTGCCGCCGAACCGCTGCCCTGGCCGCCCTGGCCGCGCAGCCGGATCCGCTGACCGTCGACCACGCCCGCCGGGATGGTGACGTCGAGCGTGCGAGGGCCGTCGGGGCCGCTGATCGTGAAGCTGCGCTCGGTGCCGTGGTAGGCCTCCTCGACCGACACCTCCACCTCGGCCTCGTGGTCGGAGCCCGGGACCGGGCCTGGTCCCCAGCCGGCCCGGCCCCGACCGCCCCGCCCCCGGCCGCCGAAGATCCCCCCGAGCAGGTCCTCGATGTCGACGTCGTCGCCGAAGTCGCCTGCTCCGAAACCTCCCGACGGGCCCGCCCCCGACGACCAGCGGCCGCGCGCCCCTGCACCGGCGTCGGCGTACGTCCGGGCTTGGCGCCAGGCGGCCGGATCCGTGTCGGGAGGGACGCGTCGGAAGTCCTCGCCGAAGGCGTCGTAGCGGCGACGCAGCTCGGGATCCGACAGCACGTCGTAGGCCTCGGCGATCTCCTTGAACCGCTCCTCGGCCTCGGAGTCCTTGTTGACGTCAGGGTGGTTCTGGCGCGCCAGCCTGCGGTAGGCCCGCTGGATGTCGGCCGGGTCGGCATCGCGGGAGACTCCGAGGACCTCGTAGAAGTCTTGGGCCATCAGGATGCCCTGGTGGCCACCACGACCGCGGCCGGCCGCAGGATCTTGTCATCGGGCCCGTAGCCGGGACGCACGACCTGAGCCACGGTGCCGGGCACCAGCCCCTCACCGGACACGGTGCTGACCGCCTCGTGCACGGCCGGGTCGAAGGCCCGGCCGTTGTCGTCGCGACGCGGGTAGCCGAGGTCGGCCAGGACGCCGACCGCCTGCGCCAGCACGGCACGGACGCCCTCGACCACGGAGTCGGGGTCGGACGACGCGTGCTCGAGCGCCCGCTCCAGGTTGTCCAGGACGGGCAGCCAGCTGGTTGCCACGGCCGCCCGTTCCTGCTCGCGGCCGCGGACCACGTCGCGCGCGCAACGCTTGCGGAAGTTGTCCAGCTCGGCAGCCGTACGCCGCCACGCATCCTCCAGCTCCGCGATCTGGCGCGCCTGGTCGACGCGCTCGGGCGCGTCGTCGACGTGCTCCGGGGTTTCGTTCGCCGGAGCCTCGTCCGCTGGCTGTCCTCGTTCGTCGGGGCCTCGGTCGTCGGTGCCTCGTGGTCGGACATGGCCGTCAGTGAGAGGTGAACTCGGCGTCGATGACGTCGTCGTCATCGCTGTCAGACATCTCATCGGAGGCGCTGGCCGACCCGGCCGAAGATCCGCCGCCGCCCCGGGTCGCGGTGCTCAGCACCTGGCTCATCTGGTGGAGCTCCCCGGTCAGAGCGCGGAGGCGGTCGACGGGTTCGTCGCCCTCGACGGCCTGCCGGGCCTCCTCGACCAGCATCTCGGCACGGGCGCGGTCGTGCTGGGGCACCGACGCGCCGGCCTCCTCGAGGGCCTTGCGCACCTGGTAGGCCACGGAGTCGAGCTCGTTGCGAGCGTCGACCCGTTCGCGCAGGGCGGCGTCCTCACCGCGGTGAGTCTCGGCGTCCTTGATCATCCGGTCGACCTCCTCCTGGCTGAGCGTGGAGGTCTCGCTGATGGTCACCTGCTGCTCGGCACCGGTGTCCTTGTCGCGCGCCGAGACGTGCAGGATGCCGTTGGCGTCGATGTCGAAGGTCACCTCGATCTGGGGCACCCCGCGGGGCGCGGGACGGATCTTCTCCAGCCGGAACCGGGCCAGCACGCGGTTGTCGGCCGCTCTCTCCCGCTCGCCCTGGAGGACGACGACGTCGACGGCGGACTGGTTGTCCTCCGCGGTGCTGAAGATCTCGGTCCGCCGAGCCGGGATGGTGGTGTTGCGCTCGATGACCTTGGTCATCACCCCGCCCATCGTCTCGAGCCCCAGCGACAGGGGCGTGACGTCGAGGAGCAGCACGTCCTTGACATCGCCCTTGATGATCGCCGCCTGGACGGCCGCGCCGATGGCGACGACCTCGTCCGGGTTGACGGTCATGTTGGGTTCCTTGCCACCGGTCAGGCGGCGTACCAATGCCTGCACGGCCGGGATCCGCGTCGAGCCGCCCACGAGGATGACCTCGTCGATGTCGTCGGCGGTGACCTTGGCGTCCTCCATGGCCTGCTTGACCGGGCCGAGGCAGCGCTCGACGAGGTCGGCGGTGAGCTGCTCGAACGTCGACCTCATCAGGTTGACGTTGAGGTGCTTGGGCCCGGAGGCGTCAGCGGTGACGAAGGGGAGGTTGACGGCGGTCTGGGTGACCGCCGAAAGCTCCACCTTGGCCTTCTCGGCAGCCTCGAACAGACGCTGCAGGGCCTGGGAGTCGTCACGGAGGTCGATGCCGTTGGACTTCTTGAAGTCGTCGGCCAGGTAGTCGACGATGCGTCGGTCGAAGTCGTCGCCGCCCAGATGCGTGTCCCCGGCCGTCGACCGGACCTCGACCACGCCCTCTCCGACCGTCAGGATGCTCACGTCGAACGTGCCGCCGCCGAGGTCGAAGACCAGCACGGTCTCGTTCTCGAGCTTGTCCATCCCGTAGGCGAGGGCGGCAGCCGTCGGCTCGTTGATGATCCGGAGGACTTCGAGCCCGGCGATCTTGCCGGCGTCCTTGGTGGCCTGTCGCTGCGCGTCGCTGAAGTGCGCCGGGACGGTGATGACCGCCTCGGTGACCCGCTCGCCGAGGAACTTCCCGGCGTCGTCGACCAGCTTCCGAAGTACCTGCGCCGAGATCTCCTCGGGTGCGTAGAGCTTGCCGTTGACCTGGAAGCGCGCCGCGCCGTCGGGACCGGCGACCACGTCGAACGAGACGGTCGTCAGCTCGCTGCTGACCTCGTCGTACTTGCGGCCGATGAAGCGCTTCGCGGAATAGATCGTCCCCTTCGGGTTCAGGATCGCCTGGCGTCGGGCCATCTGGCCGACCAGTCGCTCGCCGTTCTCCAGGAAGGCGACCACGGACGGCGTCGTCCGGTTGCCCTCCGCGTTGGGGATGACCTGCGGCTGGCCACCTTCCATCGCCGCGATCACCGAGTTCGTCGTTCCCAGGTCGATGCCGACTGCCCTGCCCATGACCACTCCATTCGCCGGAAGCACTTGTCCACGGCCATGCTTCTCGGGCGCGCAGGTCACCTGCATCCCGTGAACGGGTGCTTCTTGACGGGCCGGATCAGCCTCGGGCTAGCCGGCGGGGACGCGGTGCTGCATGGCCAGCACGGTCAGCTCGACTCGCGAGTGGATGTCGAGCTTGAGGTAGACGTGCTTGAGATGGGCGTCCACGGTGTGGCGGGAGAGGTAGAGCTCCTCGGCGATACTGCGGTTGGTCATCCCCCGAGCCACGCAGGAGACGACGCGCAGCTCGGCGTCGGTGAGCGACGCCCACCCGTGGTCCGTTCCCTCCTCGCCGTCCGCACCTACCTTGACCATGGGATACCGGGTTGCCGCGGTGACACTGGCAGCGGGCGGGTACTCCGTCGGGTGCACGTAGTGGGGGTTGTCGATCACCGTGCGGTCCAGCAGGACCGTGGGGTGGGTGCGGAGCACCTCGACGAGCATGTCGGCCCCGAACTTCTGCAGGTCGTAGAGGCACATGAGGATGGCGGGCATCTGCTCGACGGCGTGGTTGACGGCCGACTCGTAGAGGAACAGGTCGTCCCAGCCCGGGGGCCCGGGCAGCACCCACGACATCTCACCGGCGGCCCGGAGAAGGTCGAAGTCGTCTCCGATCGCCGCGTCCACGCTCTCGGAGAGGAAGCTCATCATGTCTTCGACGCTGAACTCCCCCGAGCGGAGGTAGGTGTCCGATGCTCGTTCGACGTCGAGCTGTGCCGATCGTCGGGAGTACTCCGGGCCGGGCTGTCCCACGGCCCGATCCCGGACCAGCGCCGGCTCGACATCGTCGATCAGGCACAGGCACTTGTCGCCGTGCCGCAGCCCCTCCTCGAGGAAGGGGAACAACAGCCGGTCGCGCTCGGCCGGGCCTGAGTAGAGCGCGCAGAAGTGCGTTCCTGGGCTGACAGCTCCGACCCCGGGGATCCCGAGGCTCAGACCGTTCATGGTGGACACCGTTCACCGAATCCGAGATTCCACGATCGACACTACGCGCATTCGGCACAGGTAGCCGTGATGTTCCCGGGTTGTCTTCCGGGAGGTGGACAGCACCAGCGGAGCGTGCTCGCAAGCGGGCACCCGAACGCCCCCGCGTCCGCAGCTCGACAAGGTTGAGGCAGCGGACGACCGGACGTCCCCAGGCCGCGTTCCTCGACCCGGGTGTCTTCGTGGCCGCGGTGGGTACCGAACCCATATGGAGCCGATTCGGGTCGGACTTGTGGCTGATCCCGCCGCGCCGACCGCGATCGCGCGTCGTATGGCTGACCTGAATCCGCCCGACCATGGCGAGGCGTGGGACATCACCGTGGTGAGTGAACCGTTCACCACCGGCTCCGAGGACGTCGGGACTGCGGTGGGTCGGCTGCAAGACCGGGCCCGTGAACAAGACTGGGATCTTGTCGTCGGCCTGACCGAACTTCCACTCCACGACCACGAGGGCCGGCACCTGCTGGTCGAGACCGATCCGGAGCAACGGACCGCGGTGCTTGTCACTGCCTGCGCTGGGCGGACTTCGGATGCACTCCCGTGCCCGTCGGGCGGTGCGCTCGCTGGTCAGCGGCATGGCAGACCCGGACGACGGAGGAGGGGCACCGCGTGGCCCTCCCGCGTGTGCACGGCCGCTGGCGCCTGCTCATGGGCATGGTGCTCGCCAACCGTCCGTGGCTGTTGGTTCCCGGGCTGAAGTCGGCGCTCGTGGCGGCGCTGGCGACCGGCGCCGTGGCCACGATCAACTCGACGGTCTGGGTGCTAGCGGACTCGTTGTCGTGGTGGCGGCTGGTGGTCGCGACGATCGCCTCGGTCGCTCTCGTCGTCGCCTGGCTCGTGATCGACGGCGAACTGTGGGACCGCCCCGAGGACGACTCCCCGCAGGCGCGGGAGAGGTCGCGCCTGTACAACGCCTCGACCCTGCTGACCTTGATGGCCGGCGTGCTCATCTGTTACGTCGCCCTCTACGTTGTGAATCTGGCGTGGGCGTTCTTCGTCCTCGACCCCGATCGTGATGGGCGGCTACCTCAACGCCCAGCTCGGCTACGGCGACCTGTTTGTGCTGGCCTGGTTCGTCGCGTCTGCAGCAACCGTCGGCGGTGGCCTCGGCTCCGGCCTGGAGTCAGACGAAGCGATCCGCGCCGCCGCCTACTCCAAGCGCGAGGAGGACCGGCGCGAGCGCCTCGCGGGCGACCCGAACCTTGGACGATCCGCCCGCTGACGGCCCGGCTTCTAGGACGCCGAACGCGCCGCGGGCCGGCCGTCACGGCCGGATCGGCAGCGACCGCGTGACATGACCGAGCTGGACACGCCGACCGAGGACGTACCCGGACACCGTATGAAGGGTCTCCTCGGGGCAGGACGTGTTCACCTGGGAGTCGATGCGCTGGTTGAGCCAGCGGGCCCAGTCGGCCAGGTCGGGCAAGGTGTCGAAAGTGAACTCGATGCAGTTGCTCGCAACTCGCACGGCGAACGGCATCGGCAGCCCGCTGCGTATGGCGTAGGCGCCGACCACAGCCGCGGCGCGGAGGCGCTCGGTGGAGGTTCGGGCAGCTTCCATCGAGTTGTCCTTGGTAGTCATGTTCACGGCCGTTCGCCTTCGTGACCGCCCGCCTTGGACAAGCCAGCCGACCACGCGGTCGCGACGGACTGCCACGGCGCCGGGCCAGGCGTGGGCTCCACCGACAGCTCGAGGCAGGCCGTCAGGCCACCACCGCGCCTGTCGGCGAGGGTCAACCGGCCGCCGTGCGAGCCGGCGACCGTGGCGGCCACAGCCAGCCCGAGACCCTGGCCACCATCGACGAGTCGGCCACAGCCTTCCTCCCGCTCGAAGGGTCTCGTGAGGCGTTCCCGGTTCGCGGGGTTGATGCCGCGTCCCCGATCGCGGATGCAGACACTGACCGCTCCTTCGCTGCCGGTTACGGCGACGTCGACGGTTGAGCCGTCGGGCGAGTGGGCGAGCGCGTTGTCGAGCAGTTCACCCAGCGCGCGACGCACGTGATGCCGGTCGATGGGGCAGACGTGGACCTCGTCTGTCTCCACCTTCACCCGGATCCCCCGCCGGTCTGCACTGGGCCGGTAGTCGGCAACGACGTCGCTCACCAACTGCGAGATGTCGAGCTTTCTCCTGGCCGTCTTGTCGGCGCACGCGATGTCAATCAGCTCACAGATCGCGAGCACGACGTCTTGGAGTCTTCCCCCGGCTCGCTGCAGGGACTCGAGCGACTGACGTGCCTCGTCGGGAAGGTCGAGACGACCCTCGCCGAGGAGCTCGGCGTGGGCGAGCATGGCCGTCAACGGTGTCCGCAGGTGGTGGTTCACCGTCTCGGCGAGGGAACGCGCCGGGTCGTCGTCAGACGCTGGTCGACCGCCCGCCGTCATCGGCCCCGTCCGGGCGGTGGGACCCGAGGCTGTCTGCCTATCCGACATTCGTCCCCTCCTGTTCGACGCGGGTTCTGGTGAAGTCCGTCGGCGCCTTGCCCCTGGGGGGCAGTCGGGGCAAGGCGCCGATGAGAGCCTCGGGAACGGAGCCCTCGACACGAGGATGACGCAAATGACAGCCCTGTCGGCGATCCTTCGGACGTCCCGCGCATTCCGGCCATGAGGCCGCGTCCAGCGGCTACGGGACCACCGTTGGGGCTTGGTCTTGTCACCTACGATGGGCCGTTGGAACCGGGCCCGCTCACCATCCTGGAGCACGGCGGTAGTTCCATCGCCGAGCTGCTGACCGGGGTGCGATCCGCTCCGCTGTGCGACTCGGGACATGGCAGGGAGAACGACGATGGACGGCGATGCCGCCGTACGCCGGATACCGGCGCCTGACGGGCACGGGGCTTCACCGCAGGAGAAGCAGTACACGCGGCGGACGACCGACGACCGCGACGAGGCGGAGCAGCTGATCACCGAGCTCTACCTGCCCAACCGCCTGGATCTCTCCCGCGGCTCGGCACCCCTGGAGATGGACCTGTCCGGCCTTCGCCTGGGCGCGCTCACGGCCGGACGACTGTCCTACGGTCGCCGGCTACGACTCCGCACCGCGGATGCGGAGAACTTCCACGTGAACCTGCCAGTTCGGGGTCGCGCGGCTTCGCGGAGCGGTTCCGGCGAGCCGGTGGCGACGCGTCCGGGCGAGGGCCTCATCTTCTCTCCTGGGGCCCCTGCCGAGATCTCGTGGTCGGCCGACTGTGAACAGCTCTGCCTGATGATTCCGCGTGCCTGCCTGGAGGCCGAGCTCGAGCACCTGCTCGGCCGGACACTGGGGGGCCGACTGAGCTTCGACTTCCAGGCAGAGCTGCAGAGCCCGGTGGGGCGGCGCCTGCAGTCGGTGTTGGACCTGGTCATCGACGAGCTCGACCATCCGACCGACCTCGGCACGAACCCTGTCGTCGGCCGACACATCGAGGGCCTCGTGCTCGACGGACTGCTGCTCGGCCAGCCCCACAACCACAGTGACACCGCCACCCGGGCCGGTCGAGGGGGTCCGGGCGCCGCGATCCGGCGTGCCGTCGAGATCGTCGAGGAACGGCCCGGCGAGCCTTGGTCAACGGTCCGCCTTGCCACCGAGGTGCACCTGAGCGTGCGGGCGTTGCAGGAAGGTTTCAGCCGAGACGTGGGCACACCGCCGATGGCCTACCTGCGCCAGGTGCGACTGCGTCGCGCCTACGAAGCACTCCGGAACTCGATGCGCGATGCCACCACCGTCCGCGCCGTGGCCACCAGCTTCGGCTTCATGCACATGGGGCGTTTCGCCGCCGCCTATCGAGACGCCTTCGGCGAGAGCCCGTCGGAAACGCTCAACCGCCACCGGTCCTGACCCGACCAGAGTATCGGGTTGGCTTGGAACGTTTGGTCGGCGTTGCCGATGACCTTCTTGCTGCTCCTTGAGGGTCTGCACGAGGGGCGTCGGCAGCGAGGTTCTCGGGGCTGCCAGAGACGCCGAAAGCCCCCCAGATGAGTCTGGGGGGCTAGCGGCCGAAGACTTGCATCGCAAGTCTCACTTGTAGCGGGGGCAGGATTTGAACCTGCGACCTCTGGTAGAGATCGAGCGCTACGGAGCGGCTCGGACGATCGCGGATCTTCTCGGATTGACGCGGAGCGACCTCGCGGTCCACCTCGGAGTGTATCGGTGTCCGGTGGGCCCGGCCGGACTGTAAGTGGCTAGTTTCTGGCAGCGGTTCAATTCTGGCCGGGAGCAGGGTCCCGCGCCGCCGACCACCTCGCCGCGACACCCCCGCCTCTCATGATCGGCCGTCCTGATACGGACTCAGCCACCCGAGACCGAAACCCTCCCCGCGGCTCGTTCCCCCGGGCACGATCCGACAACCGCGGGTCATGGACTAGGCAACACCCTCTCTCCGGTCAGGCATTCAAGAAGAGCGTGTACGCCTCCGGCCGATCGGCGTCTCAACAACACCGAGCGCAAGGTTGACCGCTCCCCCGTCGGTTGGCCGCGACGCGACCAGCCGGTCGTCCTTGTAGCCCATTGCGCCGTCCTGGCGCTTCTTGCGTGTTCGCCACCAGCGACCACACCGCCGGCGTTCCGGAGCCGAACACACCCCAGGCGACCGCTCGGCGCCTGCCCCCATGCTTGTCCGCGGTCTGCCCACGCACAGCTTCAGGGGGTGTGCAGAAGTTGGGGAGCGAACTGGGTGATGCTCACTAATCCGACCATCGCGGCTGATCTGGTGGCATCGAAAAGACGACGATCGCTGCTGCGTCCGCGTGGATCCACCCAGCGGCGCCGGAGAAGAACCTGACCCAGAAGAGCCCCGAACGTTCGATCGGCGTCGGCGGAGCGTCAGTCGCGGACGGCGCCAGCTGACCCCGCACGCGTAGAGCGCCGCAGATCGGCCAAGAAAGTCCCGGTGAGCGGGCGGATCCTGACGTGGACGAATAATCCGGGCCTTCGAGCCAACCGACTGACGGGCTACGGTCGCGGCCGAGCAGGACCCTCTTCGGACTCGAGGTCGGCCTGCTCTTTGGGAGTACTCCTGCAGGAGTACGCCCGCCGACGGGTGACTCCCTTGGGCGGACGCGGTGGGGTGCTGTCGGCGGGAGCGTGGGGGCATGGACATCACCCATGAGACCGAACCCAAGACCCGACCCTCGTTCGCGACCCGCCTGGTCAGTGCACTTGCTGCCTTCCCGCGTCGCTCGCTCGCCGCCGTCTTGCTTTTCGTCGCCATCGCGGGCATGGTCGGCGGCCCGGTGGCGGGCGCCCTGGTGTCCGACGGCGGCTTCGCCCCGGACGACTCGGACTCCGCGCGCGCCGTCGAGCGCATAGAGGCAGCCACGGGCCGCCAGCCCACCGCGGGAATTCTGCTCCTCGTCGACACCCCCGGCGACACCACCGTCGACGTGGTGGCCGCGACGCTCGCCGACATCGAGGGCGTCGCCGACGTCATCCCCGCCGGCGCTGCCGAGGACGGATCCTCGGCACTCGTGGCCGGCACCGTGACGGCCGGCGTCGACGACGAGGCGATCGCCCACGACGTCCTCGAGGCGTTCGATGACGACGCCGGCGTCACGGTCGGCGGACCCGCCGTCACCGGGCTGCAACTCGGCGAGCAGGTCGAGTCCGACCTCAGCCGGGCCGAGCTGTTCGCGCTTCCGATCCTCGTCTTGCTCTCGATCCTCATCTTCGGGCGGCGTGCCGCGCTGCTGCCGCTCGTGGTGGGGATCACCACCGTGCTCGGCACCTTCTTGGTTCTTGCGGGCATCAACCAGGTCTACGGCCTAAGCGTCTTCGCGCTGAACCTCGTCATCGGCCTCGGCCTGGGGCTCGCGATCGACTACACGCTCTTCCTCGTCAGCCGCTACCGCGAGGAGCTTGACCGGCAGGGCGCGACGCCGGCTGCGATCCGCACCACGATGGCGACCGCCGGCCGCACCGTCGTCTACTCCGCCGTGACCGTGGCCGTCGCACTCGCCACCCTCGCCCTGTTCCCGCTCGGCTTCCTGCGGTCGATGGGCCTGGCCGGCGCCACTGTCGCCCTGATGGCCGCCGCCTCTGCGCTCGTGGTCTCGCCCGCGCTGTTCGGCCTGTGGGGCGCCAAGCTGACCCGCAAGCGGCGCCGCCCGGCCGCTGCCGCGGAGGGCCGCTGGTACCGGTTCTCGCACGCCGTGATGCGCCGCCCTGGCCTGATCGCCGCCGCGACCGCCGCCCTCATGGTCGTGCTGGCGGCACCCGCTTTGCAGACCACGTGGACGCCGGTGGACGGAACGGTCATCCCCGAGGACCTCAGCTCCCGCACCGTCAACGACACTCTCGACGCGGAGTACGGCGGCGATGGCAGCACACCGGTGACGGTGGCCGTCAGCGCAGCCGAGGCGCCGGAAGCCTTCGCTCGCGCCGCCTCGGCGCTACCAGGGGTGCAGGAGCCGGCCCAGCCGGTCGACCTCGGCGCAGACACCTGGCAGGTCGACCTAGTGGTGGCCGGCGACGCGGCGGCTGGGGACGCGCGCGCTGTCGTGGACGGCGTCCGCGACCTCGCCGACGACACCGGCACCGACGCGCAGGTCACCGGCCCTGCCGCCGAGTTCGTCGACATGCAGCAGGCCATCGGCGACACCCTGCCGCTGGCCGTCGGCCTGCTGGTGCTGCTGACGATACTGGTGCTCTGGCTGATGACCGGCTCGATCGTGCTGCCCATCAAGGCGGTCGTGATGAACGTGCTGACCGTTGGGGTCTCGCTCGGCGCGATCGTGTTCGTCTACCAAGAGGGGCGATTCACCGAACTACTCGGCTACACATCGAACGGTGGCGTCGAGCCCAGCAACTTCCTGGTGACCGCCGCCCTTGTGTTCGCGCTGTCCACCGACTACGGCGTCTTTCTGCTGGGCCGGATCAAGGAGGCCCGCGACGCGGGGCTCACCGAGCGTGAGGCCGTCGCGACCGGGCTCGGCCGGACTGGCAGCATCGTGACCTCCGCGGCGATCCTGCTCGCCGTCGCGATCGGTGCGTTCAGCACTAGCGAGATCTCCTTTATGCAGCAGATCGGCATCGCCACCGCGGTCGGCGTCCTGGTCGACGCGTTCGTCGTACGCTCGCTGCTCGTGCCCTCGCTGATGGCGATGATGGGCAAGTGGAACTGGTGGTCGCCGATCTGGCTGCGCCGGGTGCACGACCGCGTGGGCCTGAGCGAGGGCGACCAGATCCCGCATCAGACCCCGCCCTCTGGGTCCGAGCCGTCCATTGCCGGCGCGTGTCTGATCCGGTGACCGAGCGCCGAGCCGGGTTGCCCGCCACTACCGTGTGGGGGGTGATCCGGCTCCGCGTGCGCCCGCGCCCGCTCGACGTTGCGCTCCTGCTCGGGTGCGTCGCGTTGATGCACGCCGAGATCCCGCTGAACGCGAAGGCGGACGCCAGCGTTCTCACGACCATCGGCATCGTCGTCGCGTCATTGCCGGTGCTGCTGCGCGGCAGCGCCCCGTTGCTCGCTTACGTGGTCGCGTACGTCGGGCTGTTCGTGTTGATGGCGGGCCACCCGCCGTACAACACCATGCCCGCGCCGGTCGTGCTGTGCGCCTACGCCATCGCCGAGCGCCACGGCCTGCGCGCGGCGATCGTCACCGGGGCGCTGTCGCTGCCGCTGGTGCTCACGATCCTCCAGGTGTTCAGCCCGCACGGCCTGCTCGACTGGGGCACCGCACAGAACCTGGCCCTTGTGCAGCTGCCGCTCGCGCTCGGCGTCGCCGTCCACACCCGCCGCGCCTACACCACCATGCTCATCGAGCGGGCTGAGGAGGCCGAGCGCACCCGCGAAGAGGAGGCTCAGCACCGGGTGGATGAGGAACGGCTGCGAATCGCCCGCGACGTCCATGACGTCGTCGCCCACGCGATGGTCTGCATCAACGTGCAGGCCGGCGTTGGCGCGCACCTGCTCAGCCGCGATCCTGGCCGGGCCTACGACACGCTACGCACCATCAAGCAGGTCAGCGGTGACGCGCTCACCGATCTGCGCGCGATGCTGGGGCTGCTGCGCGAGGACGCCGCCGGCGACCCAGCTCCGCCGGTGCAGCGGCTGGCCGACCTTGGCGACCTGCGCGAGAGCCTGCTCGCCGCTGGCGTCGACCTCGCCCTCGACGTCGACCCGGCGGCGCGGGCGCTGCCGGCGTCGGTCGACGCCACCTGCTTCCGAATCGTGCAGGAGGCGCTCACCAACACCCTCAAGCACGCCGCGCCCACGGCGGCGCAGGTGCGGGTCGCTCGTGGCGACGACCGGGTGGTGGTCGAGGTGCTCGACGACGGCGGCACCGCCCCGGCGCCGTTGACGCAGACCGGTGCCGGCCAGGGCCTGCGCGGCATGAGGGAGCGGTTGACTGCATTGGGCGGCTCGCTCGAGGCCGGACCGCGAGCCGAGGGTGGCTGGCGGGTGTGGGCTTCGCTGCCGGTGGACGCCGCGCAACCGGGGCAGGCTGCACTCGCGGGCGACGGCGCCTGGGTGCCCGCGCCGTGAGCGAGCCCGTGCGCGTGGTGCTCGCCGACGACCAGGCCCTGCTCCGTGCCGGCTTTCGCGCCTTGCTGGACTCCGATCCCGCCACCACCGTCGTCGGCGAGGCCGCCGACGGAGCACAGGCCGTACAGGTGGCACGTGACACGCGGCCCGACGTCGTCCTCATGGACGTGCAGATGCCGCGCCTCGACGGGCTACGAGCCACCGCCGAGATCACCGCCGACCCGGCGCTGTCCGCCACCAAGGTGGTCGTGCTCACCACCTTCGAGCTCGACGAGTACGTGTTCGGTGCGCTGCGTGCCGGCGCCTCGGGCTTCCTGCTGAAGGACATCGAGCCGCAGGCGCTCATCGACGCTGTCCGGCTGGTGCGCGAGGGGCAGGCGCTACTCGCGCCACAGGTCACCCGCCGCCTCATCGAGGCATACGTCGCCGAGCCCCCACCCGCCGTCGCCGTCCCGACGGTGGACGACGCCGTCCTTGCCCAGTTGACCCCGCGCGAGCGCGAGATCCTGACGCTCGTGGGGGTGGGGCTGTCGAACCACGAGATCGCCGAGCGGCTCGTGCTCTCCCCGCTGACCGCGAAGACCCACGTCTCCCGCATTCTCACCAAGCTCGCCGCCCGCGACCGCGCCCAGCTCGTGGTCGTGGCCTACGAGGCGGGCCTGGTCACGGCGGGCGGGTGACGGAGTCGAAGGTGCGACGAGCCGGTTGATCTGGCACCCCACCAGGACAGTGTGGACGGTCGAGGGGTCAGTCCCGGTTTACTGCCGATCTGGACCGGGCCGAGCCGATGCCGCCAGCGCAGCTCGATGATCGCGCGCACCGGCAGCTCCGGGGTCCGGTGCGGGCAGGACCGTGGTCGACTCGAGCGGCCCTGCCTGCCGGCTGGGAACGGCTCGGGTGGGCGACGCTCGCTACGGCGCTCGACGTCAACCTCGGGCAGCCCGACTACAGCGTCGACCAGACCGGCTGGCGGCCGCGGACCAAGCCGATCCGAGGACCGGCCAAGCCGGTAGTCCTGGGAGTGCTCCAAGCCGAGCACAACCTCCTGGTCCGACTGAAGTCGTTCCCGAACGCCATGAACCTGCGCCTGATTGTCGACTCCCAGCGGCTGCTCACCTCGCAACTCGTTCCCCACGCAGAGCGGGTCGACCCCGAAATGGCCGAACAATGGCGAACCCGCACCGCGACGTACTCACGAATCCAGCGCGAGCTCCGCGACGTCGCGGGCAGCCTCGGCAACGGCGCCGGCGCCACAGCAGAGGCCGCGAACGCACTCAGCCGAATGAAGGCGTTGCTGTACGCCACCGTGATCGAACCGCGGATGCTCGGAGGCTTCCAAACACTCTTCCGCCGCATCGACGAACGCATCACCGATGTCCTCGAAGCCGGCGCCGAGCGCGGGGCATTCGTCCAGCGCGTGACCGTCCCACGACTTGTTAGCGACGACGGAAATCTGGTCCGTCCCGTTCGCGAGCGCTGCTTGGTGATCTTCGACGAGGTGTGGCCCGAGCATCTCGGCAGCCAGGTCCGCTCCGCCGGCCCGGTCCAGCACGGTCGCGACCGTGCGCCGGAACGAGTGCGGAGTCACGCCTTCGATGCCCGCTTCGTCCAGGACCGCGCGTAGCCGTCGGCGGACGTTGTTCGTCGTCAGCGGCGTGCCGTTGCGGCTGAAGAAGATCAGGTGCTCCGGCGTCCTCTTACGCGATCGTCGACCAGCCGTGCCCGCAGCACTTCGGCCGTGAACGACGGCACCGACACCGTCCTGGTCGACTTCATCGTCTTGGGATGGGGCTGCCGATGCGTCGGCTTTCCCGTCGGCGACACGATCGTCCCGCAGAGTCGCACCGTCGCCGGAGTCGTCGGTGACGTCCACGTCGCACTTGCGGATCGCGAGCACCTCCCCGATCCGCGCCGAGGTGCCGAGCATGACCTCGATGATCTGCTCGAGCTGCCCGTCCGGCGGCGGGCCGGGCAGACCTGGCACCGCGGCGCCAGCCGCGGACGGCTCGCCGGATCTCGCTCGACCTGCTCGACGGTCAGCGACATCGCCTGCGCGGGCGGCTTGCGGAGGCGAGCGGTGTCGCGGACCGGGTTCTCGCGCATGCGCGTCGTAGCGGACGGCGAGCCCGAAGGCGAGGCTCAGGACCGTGCGGGCCTGCTTGGCCATGCTGTAGCTCTTGGTCTTGGCGAGCGTCTTGATGAACTGGTCGACCTTGCGGACGCTGATCTCGCGCAGCGCGTAGTGCTCGAAGGCCGGCAGAACGAGCTGGCGCATGTTGCGCTCGTAGAGGGCTCGCGTGCTGGGAGCGAGCGCGTCCTCCAGATCCAGGTCGGCGAGCCACACGTCGACGAGATGCCGGAAGGAGCTGGCCGACGGTGAGCTCGCCCTGTCCGACGTTCTGCTCGGTTGCGCTCGGCGAGCATCTCCTTGAGCCTGCGCTCGGCGGCCTTCGGGCGTGTCCGCCGTCGCCTGGACGCGGCGCAGCTGACCGTCGTAGTCCCGGAACCGGGTCAGCGCGCGCGCTCGACCGTCGTGGGTCGTCTCGAACGTAGATCTCGCCGAAGGTCCCGATCGGCGTGCGGGGCCTAGCCACGGTCGGTTCACCCGCCGCTCGGCCCGTGCCCCGGCTGCGAGGTTCTCGGGGCTGCCAGAGACGCCGAAAGCCCCCCAGATGAGTCTGGGGGGCTGCGGCCGAAGACTTGCATCGCAAGTCTGACTTGTAGCGGGGGCAGGATTTGAACCTGCGACCTCTGGGTTATGAGCCCAGCGAGCTACCGAACTGCTCCACCCCGCGTCGGTGAACACAACCTTACGGGACGGCTTCAAGCGCGACCAAATCGGGGTGGTCGGTCACTCGTGCGGGCGGGTTGAGCGACGACCCTCGGAGAGGTTCGACCGCATCGTTGATGAAGCCTCTGCGCCCGCTCGATCTGCCGTGCCCACTCGACCGTGTCGCCCTGTGCCGACGCTGCGGTCGCGGCGTCGAACGCGGCCTGGGCCTGGGCGAGCTTCTGCTGGATCTGCTCGTTGATGGTGCCGGTCGGCGGGTTGTTGCCGCCGTTGTTCCCACCGTTGTTGCCACCGTTGTTGCCGCCGGTGTCGACGGGTGGCGGGGTGGTCCCGGGTTCGACGTCGAGCACGTCAGCGAGCGCCTCGTTCAGGCTGTCGCCGATGCCGACCTGTGTCGCCGTACGACACGATCACGAACGCGAGCTCGGGGAAGCTGGCCTCGCCGAGCTGGCGGGTCGCGTAGACCGGCTGGACGTACATCAGCCCGCCGGTCACCGGCAGCGTCAGCAGGTTGCCGTACACCGGTTTGGCGTCGCTGCCGGCGGAGAACTTCAGCAGTGCCTCGCGGACGTTCTCGCTGGTGGCCATCTCGTTGGCGACCTGCCCCGGACCCGGCGTCTGCTCGTTGGGCAGCTGCGAGCACCTTCATCTGGCCGTAGCCCTCCTCATCGGTCGCGTCGGAGTTCACCGACACGAACGACGCCAGGTTGTTCTTGCCGCGCGGCACGTACACCGACGTCAGGTCGAAGGACTCTCCCGACCCGTCCGGCTCGTTGACGAACAGGCGGTACGGCGGCTGGTAGTGGCCCGGCGACTACGGGATCCTGCGGGACCTCCCAGCGGTTGTTGCCCTGGTAGAAGTCACCCGCGTCGGTCACGTGGTAGCGCGCGAACTGGTAGCGCTGCGCCTTGAACATGTCCTCGGGGTAGCGCAGGTGCTCGCAGCACCTCGTCGGGGATGTCGTCCTTGTCCTGCACCGTGCCCGGGAACGCGCTCCGCCACGCCTTGAGGATCGGGTCCGACTCGTCCCACGCGTAGAGGTTGACGGTGCCGTCGTAGGCGTCGACCGTCGCCTTCACCGCGTTGCGCATGTAGTTGATCTCGTCGGTCGGCAGCGTCCCGAACGCCGAGTCGTCGGCCAGCGAGTCGTCGATCATGTCGGTCGAACGACTCACGCTGCGCGAGCGGGTAGCGGTCGGTGGTGGTGTACCCGTCGACGATCCACACGATCCGCCCGTCGACGACGGCGGGGTACGGGTCGCTGTCGAGCGTCAGCCACGGCGCGAGCTTCTCGACCCGCTCGAGCGGCTTGCGGTAGTAGAGCACCTTGCTGTTCTCGTTGACCCGCTCGGACAGCACGAAGTTCGGGTCGCTGAACCGGACGGCGTACAGCACCTGGCGCAACAGGCTGCCGACCTCGACACCGCCGTCGCCGTCGAACGTCGTGGTCTGGCGCGGTGTCGGCGTCCTCGCCCTCCCCGCCGACGTTGCCGAGGTCGAGCTCGACGTCCGGCGAGTCGCCGGCCTTGCCGACGATCGAGTAGTCGGGGCTCTGCTCGCCGTAGTAGACGCGGCTCTCGTAGCCGTCGGGGAACATGTTGGACAGCGCCTTCTGGCCGGCCTCCTGGCCCTCGGCCCACTGGATCCCGGTGGTGGCGTTGGAGCTGTTGTCCTCGGGTCGCTGGTTGGCGTAGGCGGCGATCACGCCGTTGCCGTGCGTGTAGACGGTGTGCAGGTTGGACCAGTTGCGGTCCGAGGCGGTGATGCCGTTCTGGTCGAGCTCGCGCACGCCGAGCACCAGCGCGCGGTCCTCGTTGTCGATCCCGTAGCGGTCGACGTCGAGCACGTCGGCGCCACGGAGTAGTAGGCCCGCACCTGCTGCTGCTGCTCGAACGTCGGGGCGATCAGCTTCGGGTCGACCAGCGGCACGGACGACGTCTCGCTCTCCAGCTGCGGCAGCCCCGAGGCCGGCAGCGACGCCTGGCTCGTGAACGACTGGACCTCCACGTCCTCCAGGTCGTACGCCGCCCGGGTGGCGTCGATGTTCTTCTCGATGTACGGCGCCTCCTTGTCCGCCTCGGTCGGGTCGACCTGGAACTGCTGGACGATGCCCGGCCAGATCAGGCCGAGCAGCACCGCCGACAGGGCGAGCAGGGCCAGCCCGACCGACGGCAGCATCCAGGTGCGCCGCCACACGTTGAGGAAGAACAGCACCGCGCAGATGATCGCGATGCCCATCAAGATCTCCTTGGCGGGCAGCACGGCGTGGTCGTCGGTGTAGGTGATGCCGGTGATCAGGCGGCCGCTCTGGTGCACCAGGTCGAAGCGGTCCAGCCAGTAGTCGCCGGCCTTCGCCAGCACGAACAGCCCGAGCAGCACCGACAGCTGCGCCTGCGCCGCACCGGACAACCGGTCGTGTGCTGGTCTGCAGCCGGATGCCGCCGTACAGGTAGTGCACGAGCGCGGACATCAGCAGCGCGACGACGATGAAGGCCATCGCGGAGTCGATCAGGTAGTGCAGCCACGGCAGGTCGAAGACGTAGAAGCCGATGTCGCGCTTGAAGTAGGCGTCCTCGGTGCCGAAGTCGCCGCCGTTGCGCCACAGGAGGTACTGCCGCCACTGGCCGTTGGCGGAGGTGCCGGCGAACAGGCCCAGCAGGACCGAGACGCCGATCAGCAGCCAGATGCGGATCGGGGTGACGGCGTCGCGGTAGCGGTCCAGGCCGGTCTGCTCCGGCGAGCTCGGCCGGAACATCGGGCGGAGCCGGTAGGCGACGTACATGTTGGCGCCGACGACCAGCGCCATCGCCGCCGCGAACACGAGGAACAGCCCGACCCGGGTCCAGAACAGCGTGCTGAAGACGCCCGAGTAGCCGATGGCGTCGTACCACATCCGGTCGGTGAAGAAGGACGCGAAGGTGGTCAGCGAGAAGAACCCGACCACCAGCACCGCGGCCGTGATGATGAGCGCGCGCGAACGGCGCGGTGGCGCCTGCGGCGGGGCCTTCTTCCCGTCGCCGGCTTCCTCGTCGAACAGCTCGCTCACTCGTCGTCCTCCAGCGTGGCGGCCAGCAGCTGCAGCAGCGCCGGCACCAGGTCATTTCCGGCGACGACCGACTGGTCGTCGTCGTGGGCACGCAATCGCAATGCACAGTACGTCGCCCCCGCACGCGTGGCGCCCGCGACGATCCGGACCTCCTGCCGGTCGGGGTGCTCGCGGGCGAACTCCTCGGCGCCGGCCGGGTCGTCGGGGATCTCGGTGTCGACCTTCGGCGGGAGCACCAGTCGCTCGACGACGGCGGCGCAGCCGGAGACGCCCTCGGGCCAGATGATCGACTCGAGCACCTCCTCGAGCGGGCGGTCGGGCGTCAGCTGGTCCTGCTCGACCGGGGTCAGCGACCCCTGCGCGGCCGACGAGTCGAGACCCATCGCCGCGGCCAGCTGCTGGCTCGCGCTCCACCAGCCGCGCGGTCTCCACGAGCGCGTACAGCCGGGCCGGCTGGTCCCAGCCGCCCTCGGCGATGTGGTTCTCGATCTCGAGCACCGCGGCGGCGAGGGCAGGGTCGAGGTCGAGCTCGAAGTCCGTCACGACGCCCTCCTTCTCGCAGCTCGGCAGGGTGGCGTCCGGGTCGTCGACCCACGACTCGATGGCGGCCACCGCGTCATGCATGGTGTCAGCCCGCACCAAGGTCATGTCGCCGTTCTGGGCATCGAGGGCGTCGTCGCAGTTGTCCGGGGGGACCAGGAACAGCCCGGCGCCGGCCTCGCGGGCACCCGCGATCTTCTGCTGGATGCCGCCGATCGGCCCCACCCGCTCGTCGGCGTCGATGGTGCCGGTGCCGGCGATGACCTTGCCGTCGGTCAGCGAGCCGGGCGTCAAGCGTGTCGTAGATGCCGAGCGAGAACATCAGTCCGGCGCTCGGGCCGCCGATGTCGGGGTCGATGTTGAGCGAGACGTCGAACGGGAACTCGAAGCGGGAGGTCAGCTCGATCCCGAGGTAGGGCTTGCCGTCCTGCTCGGCCGGCGTGATGCGTCACCGTCTGCTTCTCGCCCTTGCGGACGATGTCGAGCTCGACGTCCTGCCCCGCCGGGGTGGCCGCGACGGCCTCGCCGACGGCGGACGCGCCGTCGATCTTCGCGCCGTTGACGGCCGCGATCTCGTCGCCCGCCTCGAGGATGCCGTCGGCCGGCTGCCCGTCGATCACCTTGGCGACCACCGCGATCTCGACCTGGTAGCCCAGCTCCTCGAGCGCCGCGGCCACCGCCAGGTCCTGGGAGGACGCCATCTCGGCCCTGCCCTCGGCCTCGCTGGACTTCTGGGTCGCGTCCTCGGAGTAGACGGCGTCGTAGGGGTAGACGGCGTCGTCGCGGCTCATCCACGCCTGCATCAGCTGGAACAGGTTGACCGTGGCCGGCTTGGGCCGCGACACGAAGACGGTGGTCATCCGCAGCTGGCCGTCGTCGTGGAAGGTCTTGTGCCCGCTGACCTGGATGATCTCCTCGCCGTCCGGACTCGCCGAGCACGTCGACGGTGACGCCGGGCTTGTACGTGACGTACGGGAGCGGTTGGGTGAGGACCACCACCCACAGCCCGATCAGCAACGGGGCCGCGAGCACGGCGGCCAGGTTGCGCTGCGTCATGCGGCCAAGACTCTCACCCCGGGGAAATCAGGCGGAGCGGCGGGGCTGCTGCGGCTTCTCGGCCTGGGTCTTCCCGGACCGGGACGCCCGCGACGGACGGACGGCGATGCCGGTGCTGCGGTCGCGGATCGGCGTGGGCCGGCGGGTGGCGTGCGGCAGCGGGTCCTTCTGCATGGCCGCGGCCAGCCGGCGTACGGCGACGTCGCGGTCGACCTCGCCCCGGCCCTCCCGCCCCAGCCAGCTCACCCAGAGCATCGCCACGCAGCGTGACGACGACGGGCGGCACCAGCCAGTACAGGATCTCCACGGGACGAGGGTAGGCGGCGCAGGCGCGATTACCCGGCAGGCTCGCAGAGCTCTCAGGGCGTCCCCACCCACTCCTCCGTGCCGTCCGCGAATCGCTGGTGCTTCCAGATCGGCACCTCGGCCTTGAGGGTGTCGATCAGCGCGCGGGAGGCGTCGAAGGAGGTGCCGCGGTGGGCGGACGCGGTCGCGACGACGACGGCGATGTCGCCGATGTCGAGGCTGCCGGTGCGGTGCACGGCGGCGAGCCCGAGCACGTCGTACTCGGCCGCGACGCGTTCGCAGACGTCGCGGAAGATGTCGAGCGCCGTCGGGTGCGCGGAGTAGTCGAGCCCGACCACGCCCTTGCCGCTGGTCGTGGTCGCGGACCCGGCCGACGAAGAGGGTCAGCCCGCCGGAGGCGTCGTCGTCGAGCGCGGCGACGACCTCGGCCACGTCGAGCGGCTCCTCGCGCAGGTCGACCAGGCGGATCACGGACGGGTTCACGGTGCGACCCTACTTTGCGCGACACGCGTACGGTTACGTCATGAGCAACAACCCGGGCGAGGACCCCGAAGGCTACGACCAGGCGGCCAGAACCCCTTCAAGGGCACGCCGTTCGAGCAGTTCTTCGGCGGCAGTGGCGCGCCCGACCTGGGCGCGCTCTTCAGCCAGATCCAGTCCCTGATGCAGCCGCACGACGGGCCGATCAACTGGGACTTCGCGACCGATCTGGCCCGCAAGGTGGTGGCCCAGTCCCCCGACCCGTCGCCGACCCAGAAGCAGAAGGACGCCGTCGCGGACGCCGTCCGGCTCGCCGACCACTGGCTCGACGACGCCACCGCGTTCCCGTCCGGCGTCTCGTCGACCGCCGCGTGGAGCCGGGCCGAGTGGATCGTCGGGACCACCGACGTGTGGAAGGTGCTCGTCGAGCCGGTCGCCGAGCGCTCCATCAACTCCATGAGCGGCGCCCTGCCCGAGGAGGCGCAGGCGATGGCCGGCCCGATCATGGGCATCCTCGGCAAGGCCGTCGGCGCCATGCTCGCCTCGCAGATCGGCTCCGGCGTCGGTGCGCTCGCCGGCGAGGTGCTCACCGCCTCCGACATCGGGCTCCCGCTCGGCTCCCGCCGGCCGGGCCGCGCTGGTCCCGGCCAACGTCGCCGCCTTCGCCAAGGGCCTCGACGTCAGCGAGGACGACGTCCTCCTCTACCTCGCGCTGCGCGAGGCCGCCCACCAGCGGCTGTTCGCGCACGTGCCGTGGCTGCGCGAGCACCTGATCGGCGCCGTGACCGACTACGCGCGCGGCCTCGAGATCAACACCGAGAACATCCAGAACCGGGTCGAGGAGCAGATGCGCGGCATCGACCCGACCAACCCCGAGTCGCTCCAGGAGCTGCTCGAGGGCGGGCTGTTCGACATCCCCAAGTCCCCCGCCCAGGAGGCCGCCCTCCAGCGGCTCGAGGTCACCCTCGCGCTGGTCGAGGGCTGGGTCGACGAGGTCGTCGGCCAGGCCACCGCGGAGCGGATGCCCGCGGCGGCCAAGCTCCAGGAGGCCGTACGCCGCCGGCGCGCGGCCGGCGGTCCGGCCGAGCAGACCTTCGCCTCCCTCGTCGGCCTCGAGCTGCGGCCGCGGCGGCTGCGCGACGCGTCGACGCTCTGGGGCTCGCTCCGCACCCGCCAGGGCACCGAGGCCCGCGACGGCGTGTGGATGCACCCCGACCTGCTGCCGACCGCGGCCGACCTCGACGACCCGCTCGGCTTCCGCGAGGACGCCGCCGCGCCCGACTCGCTGAGCGACGAGGACTTCGACGCCGCGCTGAAGGACCTGCTCGAGGGCGGCGGTCCGCGGGTGACCGACTCCGGACGGCGACGACGGCAAGCAGGAGTGACCCTCCACGCCGACGCGCTGGCCGTGCTGTCGGCGTGGCAGCCGCCGACGCCCGCGCAGGCTGCCCTCCGCGACCGGTACGTCGCCCACCTCGCCGCGCACGCCGACGGGATGACCCGCGGTCCTGCTACCCGGACCACCTGACCGCCAGCACGCTGGTGCTCTCGGCCGACCTGGACCGGGTGCTGCTGACCCTGCACGCCAAGGCCGGCCAGTGGTTCCAGTTCGGCGGCCACTGCGAGCCGGACGACGAGACCCTGGCGGGTGCGGCCGCGCGTGAGGCGATCGAGGAGTCCGGCATCGACGGGCTGGTGCTCGACCCGGTGCCGGTCCAGCTGAGCGAGCACGCCGTACCGTTCTGCGACCCGCGCGGCGGCGTGCACCACCTCGACGTCCGGTTCGTGGCCGTGGCCGACGAGAACGCCGACGCACGCGGTCAGCGACGAGTCGCTCGACGTGCGCTGGTGGCCGGCCGACGAGCTGCCCGACCCGGCAGTCGGACCTGGTCGAGCTGGTCGCGCTGGCGCGCGCCCGGGTCGGCGTCGGGTCAGTCGACGTCGTCGCGAGCCCGGCGGCGACTCGAGATGGGCCGCCGCCGACCAGCCCAGCAGGTAGCCCTTGGCCCGCTCGGCCTTCGGGTAGCGGTCGACCCACGCCCAGAACTTCGCGTCGTGGCCCGACTCGAGCAGGTGCGCCAGCTCGTGGACGAGCACGTAGTCGATCACCCACTGCGGCATGCCCTGGAGCCGCGCCGAGAGCCGGATCGTCCGGTCCCCCGGCGTGCAGGAGCCCCAGCGGGAGTTCTGGTTGTCGACCCAGCGCACCGACTCGGGCGTCGCCAGCCCGCCGAGGTAGCGGTCGTTCAGCTCGCTGCGCCCGCTGCAGCAGGGCGGTGTCCGACGGCTTGCGGCGCCTCTCGGACCGCTCCAGCCGGTCGACCATGGTCTTGATCCACTCGGCCTCCTCCGCCCGGGTCAGCGAGGCCGGGATCATCACGATGATCCGGTCGCCCTCGCGGTAGGCGGACACGGTGCGCCGACGTCGACGGGAGCGACGTACCTCCACCTCGGGGCCTGCGGTCATGATCGGAGATTAGCCGGTCTATGAAGCGGGTTGGCCCACGCGAGCAGCCGGTCGCGCGGCCAGGTGTTCACGATCCGGTCCGCGTCGATCCCGGCCGCCTCGGCGCGCTCGCAGCCGTGGTCGAGGAAGTCGAGCTGGCCGGGGGCGTGCGCGTCGCTGTCGATCGAGAACCGGCAGCCGATGTCGCGGGCCAGCTCGAGCAGCTTGGTGGGCGGGTCGCGCCGCTCGGGGCGGCTGTTGATCTCGACCGCGACGTCGTGCTCGAGCGCACGCCTCGAAGACCGCCTTGGCGTCGAAGGTGCTGCCGGGTCGGGTGCCGCGGTTGCCGGTGACCAGGCGCCCGGTGCAGTGGCCGAGGACGTTCATCCGCGGGTTGGCGATCGCCGCCGTCATCCGCCGGGTCATCGCCGCGGGCTCCATCTTCAGCTTGGAGTGCACGCTCGCGACCCGGAGGTCGAGCCGCGACAGCAGCTCGTCGGTCTGGTCCAGCGCGCCGTCGTCGAGGATGTCGACCTCGATCCCCTTGAGCAGGGTGAAGCCGGTGCCGGCGAGGTGGTCGTTGACGGCCTCCACCACCCCGAGCTGCCGGGTCAGCCGCTCCGGGCTCAGGCCGTGGGCCACGGTGAGCCGCGGCGAGTGGTCGGTGAGCACGAGGTACTCGTGGCCGAGCTCGATCGCGGTGAACGCCATCTCCTCGATCGGCGACCCGCCGTCGGACCAGTCGGAGTGGGAGTGCAGGTCGCCGCGCAGCTGCGACCGGAGCTCGCGGCCGCCCGGCGACCAGCGGTCCGGCGTGCTCCTTCTCGAGCTTCGCCAGCCGGTCGGGTACGACGCCGCGCACCGCGTCGGCGATCACCTTGGCGGTGCTGGCGCCGACGCCCGGCAGGTCGGTGAGCGTGCCGGCGTCGACGCGCTCGGCCACCTCGTCGGCCGGGAGCGGCAGGATCGCGGCCGCGGCGGCGCGGAACGCCTTGACCTTGTAGGTGTCCTCGCGACCGCGCTCGAGCAGGAACGCGATCCGGCGCAGCGCGGCGACCGGCCCGCCGTCGTACGCGTTCCGACACCCGAATCCGCCTCGACTTTCTTTCGTCCACACCCGGTTGACAGCCATTCTTGCTGGTCAGCGCGGCGTCCGGGCCCGGCCCGGGCGTGTCCTCCACAGGCCGATCCACCGCCTCGCGGACCCGTGTTCCACCGCGTTTCCCGGCCCGTCCACAGCTTTGTCCACAGGTTTGTCCACAGGGGTGGGTCGACGCTGCGTTGACCCGGGTTGCCCGCGCCTCCTAGGTTTGCGCGGAGACGAGGCCCCCGGCCGACTCCGACCGCACGTTCGCAAGGGGAAGGCAAGCGTCGGTGAGGATCGAGGCGGGGGCCTCTTCTCCTGCCCGCACCGCGGCCGCTGATCACCGGCCGGTGAACCGCGGCGGCCGCTTCTCGCGGGCGGCGCGGATCCCCTCCTGCAGGTCCTCGGTGGCCAGCGTCAGCGGCTGCGCCATCGCCTCCCACTGCAGGCCGCTCTCGAAGTCGGCGTGGCCGCCGTCGGCGAGCGCGAGCTTGGTCAGCCGGCTGGCGATCGGCGCGGTGGCGGCGATCCCCTCGGCGGTCGGCCAGCACCTCCGCGCGGAACTCGCGCCGGGTCGATCACCCGCGACACCAGGCCCAGCCGCAGCGCCTCGTCGGCGTCGACGGTGCGGCCGGTGAGCAGCAGGTCGCGGGCGTGGCCGGCGCCCGACGACGTCGGGCAGCAGGTAGGTGCCGGCCATGCCGGCGTGCATGCCGAGCCTGACGAACGGGACGCCCAGCTTCGCGCCCGCCGCGGCGTACCGGATGTCGCAGGCCAGGGCCAGGCAGAGCCCGGCACCGATCGCCGGCCCGTTGACGGCCGCGATGGTGGGCACCTCGAGCCGGCGGATCGACAGCCAGGCCCGGTAGAACGGCAGCATCCGCTCGCGGAGCTCGTCGACCGTCGCGTCCGGCTCGCTGGCGATCCAGGAGGTGTTGCCGCCCGAGCAGAACGCCGAGCCCTCGCCGGTCACCACGACCACCCGGACCGAGCGGTCGCCCGCCAGCTCGTCGATCGCGGCGACCCACGACGCGGTCATCTGGTCCGACATCGCGTTGCGCTGGTCGGGGTTGTCGAGGGTCAGGACGGCGACGCCGTCGGAGGGGCGTTCGAGCCGCAGATGGCGTGGTAGCTCAGACATGGCCGAAGGCTACTGACGGGCGTCCCGGACGCGCCGTGACCGTTTTCACGCCGTTTCAGCTTATTCACGCTTACGGTGCGCCTGTCACGCCTGCGCCCCCGCGTGTCGTAGGGTCGTTACCGGTTCGTGGGCTCCGGCTCGCGGACCTCCGGCGGGCTTCCCCCCAACCCCCGTCGCGACGACCGAGTCATCGAGAAGCAAGGAGGCCGTCATGGCGGAGACCTGGAGCGGCGAGTTCTACTGCGTGAAGTGCAAGGAGAAGCGCGAGGCCGAGGGCGAGGTCAGGGTCAACGACAAGGGGACCCGGATGGCCAAGGCCGTGTGCCCCGTGTGCGGCACCAACCTGAACCGCATCCTCGGCAAGGCGTAGCAGCCCCCCAAGCTGATACGGCGGCGTGGGCCCGAGCGGGTCCGCGTCGTCGTCGGCATTTCGCGGGCTGGTCTGGTCGCCTGTGGATGGTTGCTGGCGCCTGTGCAGTTGCTTGCGGTTGGGGACCAAACCGCAACCCGACCGGCCCCAATCGTGCGGTTTGTGACCATTCGATGGTGTCCGGGACGGGCCGGCCCGGCGCAGCGGCGGCTCGAGAGTCGCGCTGTGGATGACGTGGTTCCGCACCTCCTGATCGCGGGCAGTGGTCCCTCATGGACGACCACTGGCTCCCGGCGCGACCCGGTGCTGCGGCCCGGACTCCGCGTCGTACGCCGCGACGACGACCACCTCCAGGTCGGGCTCTGCCCCGCCCAGCGGGTGGTGCTGCCGGACGTCGCCCGCGGTGCACGGCCTGCTGGAGGACCTGCGGGTCGGCCGGCGACCGGCCGTCGACGTACCGACGTACGGCGGTGGTGCCACGCCCTCGCCGCGCGCGGCCTGCTCGTGGACGCCACGGACGTCGACCGCAGCCTGACCGGTGCCGGTCCCCCGGGACGCGGTGCTGGCGTCGTTCGCCCAGGCCGGTCCCGAGGCGCCGGCCCGGCTCGAGGCGCGGCGGCACGCCCGGGTCGCGATCGTGGGCGACGAGCCGTGGCGGGCGGTGGCGCTCGCGGCTGGCTCGCCGTCGGCCGGGCTGACCGCCGCGAGTCCACGGGACACACCGGCCGCCCGGCTGCTCGTGAGCGCCGGCGGCGAGCCGGTCCGCGCCGACGCTCGACCCGTTGATGCGGGCCGGAGCACCCCACCTGCTGGTCACGCAACGTCGGCGCCCGGGTCACGGTCGGGCCGTTCGTCGGCGCCGGGCCTGACCGCCTGCCTGCGCTGCGTCGACGCGCACCACTGCGACGCCGACCCGCGGCACGCGATGATCGTCGAGCAGCACCCGCCCGGCGCCGGGCGAGCCGTGCGACCCGGTGCTGATGCACCTCGCGCCTGGCCTGGGCGGTGCGCGACCTGGTGACCTACGTCGAGGGCGAGCCGCCCGCGACGTGGTCGGCGACGGTCACCGTCGACCCGGACCTGACGGTCGAGCGGCGGGAGTGGACGCGGCACCCGCGGTGCGGCTGCAGCTGGGGCGACGCGCTGGTGGCGGGCTGAGGCTCACCAGTACTCGCTGTCGAGCTTGCCCTCCATCGCACGCAGGTTGGTCCGCGAGCACTCGTCGCAGTAGGCGCGTGCGCCGGCCGTTCTCGACGGCCGTGGTCCAGGTCAGGGTCTTGGCCTCGTCGGGCTCCTGCCGGCCGCAGAACGAGCAGGTCATCACGCTGCCGCAGGTTACTCCCGGAGCACGGCGAGAGCCGGGTACGACGAGGGTTGCTCGTCGTACCCGGCTCTCTTCTCTGTGTCCCAAGCGATCGGGTACCGGATCGACCGACCTGCGGTCGAGCACGGATCAGAGCGCGTGGGCGAGGGCGAGACGCGCCTGCTGCGCGGCCTGCTCGGCCTTACGGCTCAAGCGGCGAGCCTTGGCCAGCTGGTGGCCACGCCGCAGCTGACTGCGCCTCTCCCAGGCGCGCGGACATTTGCGCGCGTGCCAGGTTTTCATGCATGAGTTCCATCTCGGTGCTCCGGTTCTTGAAAGTGATGTTCATGGTTGGTTGTCGTGCTTTCTGGTACGTGCGCTCAGTGCGCGTGGGCGAGGGACATCCGTGCCTGACGCGCGGCCTGCTCGGCCTTGCGGCTCACACGCTGGGCGCGGGTGATCTGGTGACCCAGCCGCATCTGCCTCGCCTCTCCCAGGCGCGCGTTCATCTGCGCGCGGGCCAGTGTTCCGTGCATCGTGTTCATCTCGGTTCTCCGGTTCTGGTCAGTGTTCATGAGGTGTTGCTTCGGTTGGTGCGCCTGCTGCTGCGTGCCAGTCGGTCACGCGGCGGCCTCGTCCTTGCGGGGACGGCCGCGGGGCCGCTTGCGGGGGATCACCACTCCCTGAAGGAAGAGCTGTCCGCCCCAGACACCCCAGGGCTCGCGCCGTTCGAGAGCTCCGTCGAGGCAGAGCTCGCGGACGGGGCAGTCCACGCACAGCGTCTTGGCGAACTCCACGTCGGCGGGAGATTCGGCGAACCACAGCTCCGGGTCGTTGACCCTGCACGGGAGCTGGGATTCGTCGACTGCTGCCCGCGGTGTCGTGCAGTTGCCCGAGGCTGGCATCGGCAGTCCCATCAGTTCGGTCGAGAACGCTGATGGTCATTCGTTTCACCTCCTTCTCTGATCCGATCGCTTGGGTAGGGCTTGGGATACAAAAAGGCCGCGGATCCCGGGTTTCGGGTCCGCGGCCTGGAGGCTGCCGATGCTGTTGGTGTCAACAGTTCGGTGGTCTCCAGGCAGAGGTCCCCGGGAAGGTGCCCTCGACGAGGCTCGGAACGCCGGCAACGTGGCGGTCGCGCACATCGGTCGCGACGGCGACGAGGCCCGCCTCGGGAGGCGGCCGTGCGTGCCAAAGGCGGAGCCGTAAATGGGCATGCCGATGCACGACGGGGTCTGAGCCGTCATCCAGAGCTTGTTGCTGTTCATCCGGGCCACCTCCTTCGGTTCTTCGGGCGCCGACCTTGCCAGGGTCGCGTGCGCGGGGTTGGTGACGAGAAAGTTACCGGGTCGGGCCGGTAATGGGCAAACGATTTAATGACCATTTCTCGTCGATTTTCTGTCAGGTCTAGACCGAGCCCCGATCCGACGAGCGTCAGGACGGCCTCGCCGTAGCGTTCGAGCTTCGCCCGACCGATCCCGTTGACCTTCAGCAGGGCCTGCGGCGTCTGGGGTTTGTGCTCGGCGATGAGCTGCAGGGTGGCGTCGGTGAAGATCACGAACGCGGGCACGCTCTCCTCGTCGGCGGTGGTCTTCCGCCACTCGCGCAGGCGCTCGAACAGCTCCTCGTCGTACGACGCGGGGCAGTCGGTGCAGCGGCCGCGCTTCTTCTCCGCGCCGGTCGCCAGCGGCTTGCCGCACTCGCGGCAGTTGGCCACGCCGCGGCGCGCCGCGGGCTTCACGGGCGCGCGCTTCTCCTCCGGCAGCAGGTGGTCGAGGAACCGGGACGGCTTGCGGGACGCACGGCCGCCGGGGTTGCGGGCCAGGCTCCAGGACAGGGCGAGGTCGAGCCGGGCCCGGGTCATGCCGACGTAGAGCAGCCGCCGCTCCTCCTCGATCTCGGCTCGGGGACTCGGCGTACGAGAACGGGAGGGTGCCCTCCTGGAGGCCGGTGAGGAAGACGGAGTCCCACTCGAGGCCCTTCGCGGCGTGCAGGGTCGCCAGCGTGACGCCGTCGGCGACCGGGGCGTGCTGCTCGCTGGCCCGGCGGTCGAGCTCGTCGACGAACCCGCCGAGGTCGGCGCCGTCGGCCCGGGCGAACTCGACCGCCTGGTCGACCAGCGCCTGGAGCGACTCCCAGCGGTCGCGGGTCTGGCCGCGGGCGGCCGGCGCCTCCGGGCTCCAGCCCATGCCGGACAGGGTCGCCCGCACGGTCTCGCACCAGGTCGTCGTCGGCCGCCTGCCCCGAGCGGGCGGTGCCGCGGAGCAGGGTGACCGCCTGCCGCACCTCGGGCCGGTCGAAGAAGCGGGCGGCGCCGCGGACGACGTAGGGGATGCCGCGGCTGGCCAGGGCCTCCTCGAAGGCCTCGGACTGGGCGTTGATCCGGAACAGCACGGCGATCTCGCCGGGCGGCCGGCCGTCGTCACGCAGGCCGGAGATGCGCGCGGCGACGGCCGCGGCCTCGGCGACCTCGTCCGGGCTCAGCGTCGTAGGTGACCGCCGGCCCGGACGGCCGCTGGGCCCTGAGCTCGACACCGCGGCTGGACGACCCCGCGAGCAGGGTGTTGGCCGCGGCCACGACCTCGGGCGTCGAGCGGTAGTTGCGGACCAGCTCGATCGAGGTGGTGTCGGGGAACTTGGCCGGGAAGTCGCGGAGGTACGACGCGTTGGCGCCGGCGAACGAGTAGATCGTCTGGGCCGGGTCGCCCACCACGCAGAGCTCGTCGCGGCCGCCGAGCCACAGGTCGAGCAGCGCCGACTGGATCGGTGAGACGTCCTGGAACTCGTCGACGACGAAGCGTTTGTACTGGCGGCGGACCTGGGCGGCGACCCGCTCGTCGTCGGCGAGCAGGCCGGCCGTGAAGAGGAGGACGTCCTCCATGTCCATCCGGCCCTGGGTGCGCTTGACGTCCTCGTAGGTGCTGAAGACCCGGGCCACGGTCTCGGGGTCGTGGTTGGCCACCGACCGGCCGCGGGCGGGCGCCAGCCGGGCGTAGTCGTCGGGGTGGACGTTGCTGACCTTGGCCCACTCGATCTCGGAGGCGAGGTCGCGCAGGAGGGCCTGGTCGGAGGCGATCCGGGACCGCCGGGCCGCGGTCGCCAGGAGCCCGATCTTGGACTCGGTGAGGACCGGCAGGTCGGTGCCGTGGACGTGCGGCCAGAAGAAGCGCAGCTGGCGCAGCGCGGCGGAGTGGAACGTCCGGGCCTGGACCCCGGCCGCCCCCAGCGCGCGCAGGCGTCCGCGCATCTCCCCCGCCGCCCGGGTGGTGAAGGTGACGGCGAGGATCTCGGTGGGCTCGTAGACGCCGGTGGCGACGCCGTACGCGATCCGGTGGGTGATCGCCCGGGTCTTGCCGGTGCCGGCGCCGGCGAGCACGCGGACGGGCCCGCGGAGCGTCTCGGCGACCCGGCGCTGCTCGGGGTCGAGCGCGTCGAGCAGCGCGTCGGCGCGTGGGGTTTGTGTCACAGCCAAGCCGGGAACAACTCCAGTGTCAGGAAAGTTGAATATTGATGGAAGTTCACAGTGCCAACAACCCTAGACGCCGGAGGCGACAGTCCCGCATGACCACGTTCACGATGTACACCACGCCCTGGTGTGGCTACTGCCACCGACTCCAGGGCCAGCTCGACCGCGAGGGGATCGACTACGACGTCGTCGACATCGAGCAGACCCCCGACGCGGTCAGCATCGTCGAGTCGGCCAACAACGGAAACCAGACCGTGCCCGACCCTGGTGTACTCCGACGGAACCGCCCAGACGAACCCCTCGATCATGCAGGTGAAGCAGAAGCTCGAGTCGCTCGCCTCCTGAACCGCCGGGTCGGCGTGAGTACCCAGTCGATTCACGCTGGCCCG
Organism: uncultured Actinomycetota bacterium; assembly: GCA_963788445.1. GTDB lineage: Bacteria > Actinomycetota > Actinomycetes > Propionibacteriales > Nocardioidaceae > Nocardioides. The sequence continues at coordinate 275,330 of CAWBGN010000009.1, read as the reverse complement.
GTAACCAAATCAACGCTGACCCGCCAGAACTTCTGACGGGTCAGCCGTCATTTTCGTAAGTTTCGGGCGGGTCACCAGTGTCCGGGGAGCGGGCCGCCGTACCAGTGCTCGACCAGCGAGCGGGAGATCGAGATGCCGCCGGGCAGCACGAGGGTGCCGGCCTCGGCCTGCTCCTTCATCTCGGCGCGGGTGAACCAGCGCGCGTCCTCGATCTCCTCGCCGTCGACCGCGACCTCGGTGGTCTCGGCGCGGGCGATGAACCCGAGCATCAGGCTGGCCGGGAGCGGCCAGGGCTGGTTGCCGAAGTACTCCACCGCACCGACCCGGATCCCGACCTCCTCGGCGACCTCGCGGCGTACGGCGTCCTCCAGGGTCTCGCCCGGCTCGCAGAAGCCGGCCAGCGTCGAGTAGCGCCCCTCCGGCCACGCCGACTGGCGCCCGAGCAGGCACCGCTCCTCGGCGGACCCGGGCTCGCCGGCCGCGACGACCATGATCACGGCGGGGTCGGTGCGCGGGAACTGCGGCTTGCCGCACTGGGTGCAGACCAGCTCGTGCCCGGCCTTGCGGACCTCCAGGACGCCGCCGCAGCGGGGACAGAACCGGGTGGCGTAGTGCCACTCCGCCAGCCCCATCGCGTGGAACAGCAGCGGCGCCTCCGCGCTCGCCCCGCTCGCCAGGTGCGGGAAGGCCGCGCGCAGCCCGAACCACTCGGACTTCTCCCCGACGCCACGGCCGGGTCCACGATCACCGCGAACCAGGTGACGCCGTCCTGCTCCCCGAGCAGCACCCGCATCCCGTCCGGCGCGTCGGCGGTCGACATCCACTCGACCTTGCCGTCGACGGGCCGGATCCGGGTGCCGGAGACGACCAGGACCTTGCTGGACGGGTCGGCCCAGCGCTCGTCGAGCCAGGCGTCGTCGCCGCGCCGAAGGCCGGTCCGGTCGTGCGGGTTGGCGGAGAGGGCGACATGCGGAAAGGTCACGTCCGTGAGGCTAGCCCTAGGCTTTCCCGATGTGAGCACCCACATCGGCGCCCAGCCGGGCGACATCGCGCCGCTCGTCCTCCTGCCCGGCGACCCGCTGCGCGCGAAGTGGATCGCGGAGACGTTCCTCGAGGACGCCCGGTGCTACAACGAGGTGCGCGGCATGCACGGCTACACCGGCACCTGGCGCGGCCAGCGGGTGTCCGTCCAGGGTTCCGGGATGGGGCAGCCGACGCTGGCGATCTACGTCAACGAGCTGTTCCGCGAGTACGACGTGCAGTCGATCATCCGGGTCGGCTCCTGCGGCGCGCTGACCGAGAAGGTCGCCGTGCGCGACCTGGTCATCGCGTCGGGCGCCTGCACCGACTCGTCGATGAACCGGATCCGCTTCGAGGGCCTCGACTACGCGCCGGTGGCGGACTTCGGCCTGCTGCGGGCGGCGTACGACTCCGCGACCCGCGGCGGTGAGGCCGGCGTGCACGTCGGGCCGATCTTCAGCAGCGACTCGTTCTACAGCCCGCGCCCGGAGCTGACCGCGCGGATGGCGGAGTACGGCGTGCTGGCCATCGAGATGGAGGCCAGCGCGCTCTACACCCTGGCCGCACAGTTCGGCCGCAAGGCACTGGCGATCTGCACCGTCTCGGACCACATCGTCACCGGCGAGGAGACCACCTCGCAGGAGCGCGAGCAGACCTTCGGCCGGATGGTCGAGATCGCGCTCGACGCCGGGCTCGGCCAGGGCTGAGCCCGCGGCAATAACCGGCGCCGGCCCGGTGTTGTACGGGACGTGGAGATCTACGACGCGGTGGTGATCGGCGCCGGCCAGGCCGGACTGTCGACGGCACACCACCTGGGCCGGCGCGGGCTCTCGTACGTCGTGCTGGACGCCGATCCCGCACCCGGCGGCGCCTGGCAGCACCGCTGGGACTCGCTGACGATGCACGACGTGCACGGGATCGCCGCCCTCCCGGACTCCGCGCCGCCCGGCGAGTCCGACCTCCGCGCCAACGAGGCGGTGCCGGCGTTCTTCGCGGCGTACGAACGCGAGCAGGAGATCCCCGTCGTCCGACCGGTCCGGGTGGACCGGGTCACCGATGCTGGCGGGCTGCTGGTGGTGCACGCGGGCAACCGCACCTGGACCACCCGGACGCTGGTCAACGCCACCGGGACCTGGCGGCACCCGTTCGTGCCGCACTACCCCGGCATGGAGACGTTCCGGGGCGAGCAGCTGCACACGGTGGACTACCCCGGCGCGGAGCACTTCCGCGGACGACGTGTCGTCGTCGTGGGCGGTGGCGCGTCGGCGGTCCAGTTCCTGGGCGAGCTCGCGCCGGTCACCGACACCCTGTGGGTCACCCGCCGCGAGCCGGTGTGGCGCACCGACGACTTCACCCCGGACCGCGGCCGCGAGGCGGTGGCTCTCGTCGAGGAGCGGGTCCGGCAGGGCCTTCCGCCCGCGAGCGTCGTGAGCGTGACGGGTCTCGCGCTCCGTGGGCAGGAACGGGAGGCCGATCGGCTCGGCGCCTACGAGCGGCGGCCGATGTTCCGCTCGATCGAGCCCGACGGCGTGCGCTTCGCCGACGGCAGCTTCGAGCCGGCCGACGTGATCCTCTGGGCGACCGGCTTCCGGCCCGCGGTGAGCCACCTGGCACCGCTGCATCTGCGCAGCCCCCGCGGCGGCATCCAGCTGGACGGCACCACCGCGGTGGCCGACCCGCGGGTGCAGCTCGTCGGCTACGGCCCGTCGGCCAGCACCATCGGCGCCAACCGGGCCGGGCGGGTTGCCGCCCGCGGCGTCGCGCAGTGGCTGGCGACGCACCCGGCGGATCAGCCGGCGACGAGCGCCTCCAGCGCCTGACGGTCGAGCAGGTCGGGCGGCTCGACGACTTGGCCGGTCCGGACGTAGTAGAACGCGGCCCGCACCCGCTCGACCGGCACGCCGGTGAGCTCGGCCCAGGCGACGCGGTAGATCGCGAGCTGGAGCGGGTCGGCGGTGGCGGACCGGTTGGTCTTCCAGTCGACGACCAGGAAGCCGTCGGCACCGTCGACCTGCTCGGCGTAGACCGCGTCGATCCGGCCGCGCACGACCTGTCCGCCCAGGACGAGCGCGAACGACGGCTCGATGGAGTGCGGCGCCCGCTCGGCGAACGGGCCGTCCTCGAACAGCTTGACCAGCTCCTGGAGGTCGGCGTCGTCGTCGATGTCGGCGTCGCCGCGGCCCGGGAGCTCGTCGGGGTCGAGCAGGAGCTGCTGGCCGAACCGCGCCTCCACCCAGGCGTGGAAGCGGGTGCCGAACCGGGCCGCGGACGACGGCGGCCGCGGCATCGGCCGGGCCAGGTCGCGGGCGAACGAGTCGGGGTCGTCGCGGAGCCGGGCGAGCGAGGTCGCCGACAGGCTCGACGGGAGGGGTACGACGATGTCGGGCGACCGGTCGCGCCGGGCCTCCTCGAGCAGCCGGGCGATCTCGTCGTCCCACTGGTGGACCCGGTCGAGCAGCAGGACGTCCTCGAGCTCGTCGGGCGCGGACACGTCGGCAGCGCGGACCCGGCCGGCGGCATCGAGCCGCCGCTCGACCTCGGCGGTGTGGTGCGAGATCGGCCAGGGGAGGTCGGGCGACCGATCGGCGTACGGGCTGACCTCGCCCTTCTGCACGAGGTCGCGCCACGCGTCGGGAGTCGCCGCCCCACGCGGCCATCGCGTCGCGGGTGCGGAGGAGGTAGTCGGAGGGGCCCAGACCGCTCTTGAGGTGGGCCGCCCAGCGCCAGGCGGACACGAAGAGCCGGTGCCGGGCGCGGGTCCACGCGACGTACGCGAGCCGGAGCTCCTCGCGGGCTTCGTGCTGCTTGGAGGCCTCCTTGAGGGCGGTGATGTCCGCGGGCGTGTGCCCGGCCAGCTGCGGCAGGTCGCGCGCGTCGCCACGCAGCGCGGCCGGCATCACGGACGGGACGGTGAGCGCGCTCGAGCGGCCCTGGTTGGTCGGGAACTTGCGCTCGGTGACGCCGACCAGGAACACGACGTCCCACTCGAGGCCCTTGGCACGGTGGACGGTGAGCAGCTTGACCGAGTCGGCCTCGGACGGGGTCGCGACGTCGAGGCCCTGCCCGAACTCGTCCTCGGCCTCCAGCCAGGCCAGCAGCGCGGCCAGGGTCACCTGGCCGTCGACCGCCTGGAACTCGGCCACCGCCTGCACGAACAGGTCGAGGTTCTCGCGGCGGGCCGCGGCGGCCGGGCTGACCGACGAGGCGAGCTCGACGTCGATCCCGGTCGTGTCGAGGATCCGGCGCACCAGGTCGAGGATCGGCTCGCCGACGGCGGTGCGCAGCCGGCGCAGCTCGTCGGCCAGCATCGCGAACCGCTCGCGCGCCTCGGCCGAGTAGTCGAAGTCGCCCGGGTCCTCCAGGGCGTCGCACAGGGACGGGATCTCGGTGGGGTCGGCACCCTCGACGGCGGCCTGCAGCTGGGCCTGGACGTCCACGAACTCGGCACCGCCCGCCTGGGAACCGGCGAGCTCGCGGGCCCGCCGACCCAGCAGCGCGAGGTCGCGCGGGCCGATCGCCCACCGCGGCCCGGCGAGCAGCGTCAGCAGCGCGGCGTTGGCGGTGACGTCCTGGACCAGGGTGAGCGTCGCGACCACCTCGGTGACCTCGGGCAGCCGGAGCAGGCCCTTGAGGCCGACGATCTCGACCGGGATCTCGCGGTCGCTCAGCGCGTCGAAGACCGCTGCGGCGTGCGAGTTGTCGCGGGTCAGCACGCCGATCTCGCCGCCAGCACGGGCTGGTCGCTGGCGGCGGCGAGGCGCGGCATGTGCCTCGAGCACCCGGTCGGCGAGCCAGGCGAGCTCGTCGTCGTAGGTGTCGTGCACGATCGCGTGCACCTCGCCGGGCTTCGCACCCGGCTTCGCCTCGAGCGGCAGGACGTCGGCACGTCGGCGTAGAGATCGGCGGCGAGGTGGTTGGCGACGGCCAGGATCCGCTCGTCGGAGCGGCGGTTGACCGTGAGCGGGTACGTCGTGTCGGTGCCGGACGGCGACGGGAAGTCGCGTGCGAACTCGAGGATGTTGGAGACCGAGGCGCCGCGCCAGCCGTAGATGGCCTGGTTGGGGTCACCGACCGCGGTGACCGGGTGGCCGAGCCCGGAGTCGGGGGCGGGCCCGGAGAACAGCCGCTTCAGCATCAGCGCCTGGGCGACGGAGGTGTCTTGGTACTCGTCGAGCAGCACGATGCGGTACTTCTCCCGCTCGCTCTGGCCGACCTCCGGGCACTCGTCGGCCAGCCGGGCCGCGAGCGCGATCTGGTCGGAGAAGTCCATCAGCCCGAGGTGGCTCTTGAGGTCGCGGTAGGCCTCGACCAGTGCCGAGCAGCTCGGCCCGCCGGTCGATGGCGGAGATCGCCTTCTCGTTCTTCTCGCGGTAGGTCTTGCGGCCCTCGTCGGCCATCCCCTCGACGAAGCGCGGCCGCTCGGCGGCGTCGTAGGCGCGGACCTCGGCGGGCGCGACGAGGTGCTCGCTCATCTGCGCCGTCGAGGGCGAGGAGGTACTGGATGACGTGGCGGGGCGAGTCGGTCAGCTGCTCGACGGGCGTGGTGTAGCGCTGCACGGCGCGGGCGGCGAGCTGGTAGCGGCTGGCGTCGGCGATCAGCCGGGTGTCGGGCTCGTGGCCGATCCGCAGGCCGTGCTCGGACAGCAGCGCGGAGGCGTAGGAGTGGTACGTCGCGACGGTGGGCTCCTCCACCTCCTCCTCGGCCTCGCCGTCCGGGCCGACGACGGGTCGGGACCCGCGCTCGGGCAGGAGGCCGGCCTGGCGCAGGCTCTCGCGGATCCGGGCCTGGAGCTCGGCGGTGGCCTTGGTCGTGAACGTCAGGCCCGAGGATCTCGCCGGCCGACACCTGGCCGGTGGCGACCAGCCAGACGACGCGGGCGGCCATCACGGTGGTCTTGCCGGAGCCGGCGCCGGCGATCACGACGGCGGGCTCGAGGGGCGCGGTGATCGCGGCCCACTGCTGCGTCGCTGAACAGCCAGTCGACCCCCAGCAGGTCGCGCATCTGCTCGGGGGTGTCGATGGTCCGCGACGTCATGAGAGCACCGTCCCCGAGGCCTTGTCGGGGCAGATCGCCTGGAACGAGCACCGCTCGCAGTGGGTGCCGGGACGGGCGACGAACTCCTCGCTGCGCAGCCGGGCAGCGGCCTGCATCAGCTGCTCCTCGACGAGGCGCGGTGCCCTCGCCGGGCGGCGACTGGTGCTGGACGACGGGCTGGTCGTCGCCGAGGCGGAGCTGGACCAGCTCGGCGCCGCCGCTGCTCACGGAGGCCGCCCGCCTGCGGCGTCGGCGGCGCCGTGGTCGACGGCGAGCTGGTAGAGGCCGAGCTGGGAGTGCCGCTCGACCTCGGGCCCGGTGGGTTTGTACTTGCCGGTCTTGAGGTCGACCACCACGACCCGGCCGTCCTCGTCGAGCTCCAGCCGGTCGGCGTACCCGTGCAGGCGGACGACCTGGCCGTCGGGCAGGGTCACCTCGGCGCGCAGCTTCGGCTCGATCGCGACGACGGTCCGGGCGCCGGGGCGGTGGTGCCAGGCGACGAACCTGCGCCAGCGCCGCCGCGACGGCCTCGCGCTCGCGGGCGCGGGACCAGGGGGTGCGGAACTCCATCCGGCCCCAGACCTCGTCGACCAGCGGCATCAGGTCGGCGTCGGCGGCCGAGCTCGCCCTTGGCGATCCGCTCCGCGATCGCGTGCACCACCTTGCCGAAGCCCTGGCCGGTCGAGCTGACCACCTCTCCCCCGGCCTCGCGCTGCAGGAACCACTGCGCCGGGCAGGTCGAGCAGCCCGTCGAGCGCGCTGGCCGAGATCGTGAGCGGCTCGTCGTCGGGGCGGACCGGGCGCACGGACCGGCTCGGCGCGCGGAGCCCCCACCAGGTCGCGGGGTCGGCGGACGAGCGCGACCGGGCGGCCGTGCACGTCGGCGGCGGCGAGCATCCGCAGCCGCCGCGCGGCGGCGGCGCGGAGCGGCTCGGGCTGGTCGGGGTCGGCGAGGGTACGGCGCAGCTCGGCGACCAGGCCGGCCATCGACAGCGGGCGGCGGGGCCGCCCGATCGCGGTGCTCCGGGTCGTGCCCGAGCTCGAACACGAACCGGGACGGCTGCTCCCCGTCGTCGTCGGGAGACTGCACCGCGGTCACGACCAGCCGCTGCCGGGCGCGGGTGGCCGCGACGTAGAACAGCCGGCGCTCCTCGGCGAGCATGGCGCTCCGGGTCACCGGCGGGAGCAGCCCGTCGGGGCCGATCCGGTCGGCCTGGAGCAGCGAGTCGCGACGTCGCAGGTCGGGCCAGACGTCCTCCTGCACGTGCGCGACGACGACCAGGCGCCACTCGAGGCCCTTGGAGCGGTGGGCGGTGAGCAGGCGTACGGCGTCGCCGCGGACCCCGCGGTCGGCGAGCGTGTCGGCCGGGATCTCCTGGGCCCGCAGGGTGGCCAGGAACTCGCGGACGCTGGTGTGACCGCGCTGCTCCTCGGCGCGCGCCGCCACCTCGAACAGCGCGCACAGGGCGTCGAGGTCGCGGTGGGCGAGCCGGGCGCCCTGGCCGCCGGCCGGAGGTCGCCTGGCGCAGCCGCCGGCCCCAGTCGGAGCCGTCCCAGAGCGTCCAGAGCACCTCCTCGGCGGTGCCGCCGTCGGCCAGGTGGGCGCGGGTCGCGGGCGATCAGCTCGGCGAGCCGGCGCGCACGCCGGGCCGGCTCGCCGTCGAGGCCGTCCAGGGCCGTCGGGTCGAGGACCGCGCGGCGGACCAGCTCGCGCGGCCGGCTCCTCCGGGTCGTGCGCTTGCGCAGCGCGCGGGTGAGGGCGCGCACGTCGGTGGCGTCGAGCCCGCCCAGCGGCGAGGTGAGCAGCGCCTCGGCCCGGTCGGCGCCGACGTAGTCGTCGGACGTGGGGTCGTCGACGTCGGCGTCGAGCACCACGGACCGAGCGCGCCGAGCAGCGGCAGCACGGCCGGCTCGCGCACCAGCGGGGTCTCGTCGGTGGCCACCTCGACCGGCACGCCGGCGGCCGCCAGCGAGCGGCGCAGCCCGGGAATCGAGTTGCGGCCGGACCGGACCAGCACCGCCATGTCGGACCAGCCGATGCCGTCCTCGAGGTGGGCGCGGCGGAGCAGGTCGGCGACGTGCTCGGTCTCGGCGCGGGCGGTGTCGAAGGTGAGCACGTCGACCGAGCCGGGGCCGAGCTCGTGGTCGACGGACGCGGGGTGCGCGGAACGCGGCGTACGCCTCGCGCGGGATGGAGCCGGTGATGCGCGATCGAGGAGGCGACGCAGCGGGAGGCGCGCAGCAGCCGTGACCCGAAGCGGCGGGTGGTGCCGAGCGCGATCACCGGCGCCGGGTCGCGCCGTCGCGGGTCGGGAACACTGTCGGGAACTCGAGGATGCCGCGGACGTCGGCGCCGCGGAAGCCGTAGATCGACTGGTCCGGGTCGCCGACCACGGTGAGGTCGCGGCCGTCGCCGGCGATCGCGCGGAGCAGCGCGACCTGGCTCGGGTCGGTGTCTTGGTACTCGTCGACGAAGACGTGCGGGAACTGTGCGCGCAGCTCGTCGCGGTGCCGCTCGGCCTCGATCACCCCGCGCGCGATCAGGTCGGGGTAGTCGATGGCGGCCTGGCCGCCGAGGACGTCGAGGTACTGCTCGAGGAACAGGCCGGCCGCCTCGAACTCGGGGACGCCCTCGTCGCGGCCGAGCGCCCGCAGGTCCGGCCGGGTCGAGGCCGCGCTCGCGGGCACGGGCGAGCACGGCGTGCACCTCGCGGGCGAAGCCGCGGGTGCCGACGGCGGCACGGCAGCGCGTCGGGCCAGCGGACCGACTCGGGGTTGTCGGTGAGCAGCTCCTGGAGCACGACGTCCTGCTCGGGGGCGGACAGCAGCCGCAGCGGGGCGGCGTACAGCTCGGCGGGGGCGTAGCGGCGGACCAGGCCGTAGGCGAAGGAGTGGAACGTCGAGCTGATGCTGGTCGACATGGTGCGCCCGACCCGGGCGGTGACCCGGTCGCGCAGCTGCTCGGCGGCCTTGCGGGAGAAGGTCAGCGCGAGCACCTGGTCGGGGCGCGCGCCGCGGTGCTCGATCCGGTCGGCGATCGCCTCGACCAGGGTCGTGGTCTTGCCGGTGCCGGGGCCGGCCAGCACCAGCAGCGGGCCGCCGGGATGGTCGACGACGCGCTGCTGCTGCGCGTCGAGCGTCGGGCCGGCGGGCGCGACGGCGTGCGGCACGAGGCGGTACGTCGTCGCGGTCATGTGGCCATTCGATCATCCGCGGTCCGACAGCCGCCGGGAGACCTCGCCGCGCGGTGTCTATGGTGGGGGAAGGAGGAACCATGAGCGCACCGAACGACTCCATCATCCTGCTGTCCCGGGCTCTCGACCAGCTCGGCGACGTGCTGGCGGCCGTCCACGAGGACCAGCTCTCGCAACCGACGCCGTGCCGCGACTGGGACGTCAGGCGGCTGATCGCCCACATCGTGGCCGATCCGCGGCAAGCTGCTGGAGATGTCGCAGGGCGGCCAGCCGGACTGGTCGAACGATCCGGACCCGGTCACCGGCGCCTGGGCCGCGGACTTCCGGTCGTCGGCCGACGACCTGATCCACTTCTGGCACCAGGCCGGCGACGACGCCAACGCCGGGCAGATCGACTGGCAGACCGCCGAGATCGCCGTCCACACCTGGGACCTGGCCCGCGCCACCGGACAGACCCCGCCCCTCGACCCGGACGTCGCCGAGCGTGGGCTGGCGTTCATGTCCGGCGCGCTGACCCCGGAGAACCGCGGCCAGGCCTTCGGCGAGGAGGTCGCCGCCCCCGACGACGCCCCGGCGTACGACCGGCTGGCGGCGTTCGCCGGCCGCTCGCTGAGCTAGCCAACAGCGATAGTCCACGACGAATGTGTCGTTGATCGGGCCTGATCGCGACAGATCCGTCGTGGACTATCCCGCTGCTACCTAGCCGAGGTCGACGATCGCGGCGACCGGGCCGCCACCGTCCGGGCCCTGATGGGCGGCGGAGACGGAGACGAACACCGCCGGGTCGCCGGTGACCGCGGCGGTGACGCCGCCGACGGCGGCCTTGATCTGGCGGTGCCAGTGGACGTCGGAGTCGTCGAGCATGGCGTTGCGGCGACCGCGTACCTGGCCGTCCTGCGACACCTCGCACTTGAGGAACACGTTGACCAGCTTGCCGTCGAGGTCGGAGGTGCGCGGTCGCTCCGGCAGGTCGAGGCCGGCCGAGCGGATCGCGTCCCAGATGCCGTCCTGGTCGAGGGCGTCCTTCATCACCGAGTGGCCGACGCGGTAGCGACCGCCCACGCCCGGGGCGTTGCCGACGACGACGACCTGGGCCTGGTCGAGCTCGACGCCCGAGGAGCAGGAGGCGACCGCGGAGTACAGGTCGCGGTTGTGCATGACGTCTGCATCCGTCGGCATCTCGATCTCGCCGAGGGCGACGGCGATGCCGAGCGCCGTACACCCGTTGGAGAGGTCCATCGACTCGTGGGTGTGCTCGGTCCACACGGTCTTCCCGCGCGACTTCGCGTCGCGGATCGTGTGCACGGTGAGCAGCGGCGTCTTGGTCTGCACGTAGTGGACGTCGGCCGGGTCGGTGATGCCGGCCTTCTCCATCGCGACCTTCACGGCGTCGGCGACCTTGGACACCATGGCGACCCGCCCGATGTCCTCGGGCATCAGCACCTCGCTCATCGCGAAGCCGACGGTCAGCCGCGGCTCGTCGGTCGGCTCGGCGTCGATCGTCGCGAAGATCGTCGCGTGCGGGCTGATCACGCCGTCGGTGCCGCCGGACCACACGATCGGGATCTGCTTCACCTGGTCGGCGGGCGCGCCCTTGTCGATGAGCACCTCGCGGAACGCCCGGTCGGAGATGATCCGGGTGTAGTCGTTCACCCCGCCGTTGCCCTCGGTCTTGCCGATGATCGCGATCACCCGGCCGGCCTCCATCACCCCGTCGTCGATGAGCTTCGCGAGCTCGGAGGCGTCGGCGACGGAGTGGATCGGGACCTTGCGTACTTCGATGGCGCTGGGCATGGTGCGGGCTTCCTTTCGTCTTCCGGCGTTTCGAGACGGTCGCTGCGCGACCTCCTCAACCACCGGACTTGTCTGGTACGACGACGGTGCCGGCGTTCCCGGCGACCGCGTCGGCGATCTGGTCGAGACTGGTGATCACGGCGCGGATGCCGCCCTGCTCCACGAACCGGCAGGCGGCGTCCACCTTCGGGCCCATCGAGCCGCTCGCGAAGTGGCCGTCGAGCGCGTAGGACCGCAGCTCGGCGACGGTGACGGTGCCGATCGGCTCGGCGTGCGGGGTGCCGAAGCGCAGCACCGCCTGGGGTACGTCGGTCGCGATGACGAGCACGTCGGCCTCGACGGTCCGCGCGAGCAGCGCCGCGCCGAGGTCCTTGTCGATGACGGCCTCGACCCCGCGCAGCGAACCGTCGTCCTCGCGCACGACCGGGATCCCGCCGCCGCCGTTGGCGACGACCACGAACCCGGCCTCCACCAGCGCCTGCACGGCGGGCGCGTCGAGGATCTGCAGCGGATCGGGCGACGCGACCACCCGGCGCCAGCCCTTCGCGCCGCGGTCCTCCCACTTCTCGCCGTGCTCGACGAGCAGCGCGGCGTCGTCGGCGGGCAGGAAGCGGCCGATCGGCTTGGTCGGGTGGCGTGAAGCCGGCGTCGTTGGACGACACCAGCGTGCGGGTGACGACGGTCGCCGTACGCCGGTCGATGCCGCGTTCGGCGAGCGCGGCCTCGAGGGCGTTCATCAGGACGAAGCCGAGCGTGGCCTGGGTCTGCGCGCCGCACCAGTCGAGCGGGACCGGCGGGACGACGGCGGCCGCCAGCTCGTTCTTGACCAGCAGGTTGCCGACCTGGGGGCCGTTGCCGTGGGTGAGCACCACGTCGACGTCCTGCTGGAGCAGGTCCGCCACCGCAGCCATCGCGACCTGCGCCGCGGCGATCTGGTCCTCGACCCGGGCTCGTCCGTCGTCGCTCGTCATCGCGTTGCCACCGAGCGCGAGCAGGACCCTCATGCGACGAACCTAGTGACCCGCGACAGGGCCCGACACCAGCAACTCCGGCCAACGACTCGGCCGTTCGCTGGCACTTCTTGCCAACGCGTCAGCGACCGCCGGCCACCCGGAGCGTCGTACCGGTGACGTACGCCGCCTGCTCGCTCATCAGCCACGCGATCGCGTCGGCGACCTCGCCGGGCTCCCCGGCACGACCGAGCGGGACCTTCGCGGACACCCGCTCCAGCCGCCCCTCGTCACCCGCGTCGGCATGGATCCGGGTCCGGACGATGCCCGGCGCTACTCCGACGACCCGGATGCTCTCGTGCGCGACCTCCTGGGCCAGTCCGAACGTGAGCGCGTCGACGCCGGCCTTCGCCGCGGCGTACTGGACGTACTCCCCCGGCGCCCCGAGCGTCGCGGCGCCCGAGCTGACGTTGACGATCACGCCGCCCACCCCGCCGTACGACGTGCCGAGCGCGCGCACCGCCGCCCGGGCGCAGAGCACCGCGCCGGTGAGGTTGAGGTCCACGGTCCGGCGGATCACGTCGACGGGCGTCTCCGCCAACGGACCGAGGTGCAGCGTGGCGCCGGCGTTGTTGACGACGCCGGTGACCTGGCCGTGCTCGGCGGCCTTCGCGAACAGCTCGTCGACACCGGCGGCCTCGCTGACGTCGCTCCGCACGAGCAGGCACCGCGCCCCGGCGTCCTCGACGGCGAGCCGGCACTCCTCGGCCGCGCGGTCGTCGCGGGCGTAGCCGAGCACGAGGTCGTGCCCGTCGGCCGCGAGCCGGAGGGCGGTCGCGGCGCCGATGCCGCGGGTGCCGCCGGTGATGACGGTGAGGGGTCGGTCCACGGTCCCAGTCAAGCACGCCGGGAGCGCCCACCAGTTGTCCATCCGTGCGACGCGGTGGCGCCCTGGCCGTCGCGCGCGACTCGGGCGGCGCGGAACAGGTACGCCGCGATCCCGGCCGCTCCCTGCATCCAGCCCGACGCCCGGGCGGCAGCAGCGGCTCGGGGTTCGCGGTGCTCGACGAACCGCCACCAGGCGTGCGGTCCGTCGACGGTACGCACGGTCGACGAGCGTGTCGGCGAGGCGCAGCGCGAACGCGAGGTCGTCGGCGTCGCCGTACCGCTGGAAGGCGTCGAGGAAGACGTCGCCGACGCCGACCGTGCCGCAGCAGCGGCCGTCGTTGTCCCAGAAGCCGGGGCGCAGGCGCTCGGGCAACCCGGAGGTGCGCACGCTGTGCAGGCAGCGCCGCTCCCAGGTCGCCGGCGCCACCCCCGCCACCTCGTCGATGCCCGCCAGAGCCAGGGCGGGGAAGAGTCGGGAGGTGCCGGACGCGCCGTGGCACCAGCCGTAGGCGAACTCCTCGGTGTCGGAGTCCGGCGGCCTCGGGCACCTGCGTCGGCACCCGGAAGCCGTCGTCACCGGTGTCGCCGAGCGTCACCAGGTGCTCGGCGCCGCGGCGGGCGGCGTCGACGAGGTCCGGTCGGTCGAGCTCGGTTCCGGCGAGTGCCAGCACGTTCGCGATGCCGGCCAGGCCGTGCGACCAGTTGGGCATCTCGTACGACGCGGCGTCGCGGAACCGCAGCGGCACGAACCGCCAGTTGAGCCCCGTCGGCTCCTCCTCCGCCTCGGCGAGGAGCACGTCGGCCGTGTCGCCGGCGAGCTCGCGAGCACCGGGCACGGCGTGCCGCGCCGCCCAGGTGGCACCGAGCAGCACGCTCGCGGTGCCGAGCGTGGCGTCGTTGACGCGGCCGCCGGGCAGGTAGGTCGGCGGCTTGAGGAAGGCGCACGGCCACCCTTCGTCGTCGGCCAGCTCGGCGAGCCGCGCGACAGCGGAGGCGCTGTCGCGCCGAGTCGCGGTGAGGACCCCGATGTCGCTGGACAGGCCGTCGAAGTAGTTCGGCTCCGTGCTGCTCGCGATCCCGCCCAGCACGCGGGACTCGATCCCGTCGGCCAGCTCGCGCTCCTCGGTCGTCCACGGGCGGACCTGGCCGATCTCGGCGAGCGCGTGCGCCAGTCCGCCGACGCCGCTGTGCATGCCGGTCGGGCTGCCGTCGCCCGGGATCGACGGGCCATCGCCGTCCCAGCGGACCTGGTCGAGCACCCAACGCCAGCCGGCCTCCGCGACGACTGACAACTGCTCAGGTGGGTACGTCGCCATCTCGCGATGATGGCACCGTGCCAAGGTGGGCGGGGCCGAACCGTCCACTCGAGGAGGAGCCGTGCTCCGCGACGGCTGCCAACGGGCGATCAGGACGGTGGGGTCGTCGCCCTCGTCGGCTTGGGCTCCGTCGGCTTCGGCTCCGTCGGCTTGCGCTCCGTCGCCTCGTCCTCGTCGAACCGCGGGTCGGCCAGGAAGTACTGACCGAGGAGGCCCGGCTTCTTCTTCTGCGGCCGGTTCGGGGTCGGGTCCATCCGGCCCTCGGCGGTGTCCCAGAACGAGTCGACCGCGTGCAGGATCTTGCGGGCGACCAGCCCGGGGAGGCCGGTGTGCGGCGCGTACGGGTGCGGCCGCGTCGGCGCCGACGACTCGGCGCGGTGCAGCTTCTCGGTGAGCTCGTCGAGCTCGCCGCCGTCCATCGTCGCCCTCAGCTGGTCCGCGAGGTCGGTCTCGCACCGGCGGTGGGACGAGAGCGCCTCGGCGACGTCGGCCCAGACCTCGTTCCAGTGGTGGCCGGCCTCGAACACCGAGCCGTACGCCCGCGCCTTCACGTGCGCCAGCATCACCTCGAGGTGGCGGGCGGAGTGCAGGTAGTCGTGCACCACGTGGTGCCCGTCCGGCAGCCGCTTCCTCGCCGTCGGGAGCAGGGTCGCGTCGACCGCGTTGAGGTGCTTGCTGGCGATGGCCAGGAACGTGTCGATGCCCTCGTAGGCCTTGCGTGGTTGGCCGGGCGTGGACACCATCGTGCTCGCGCTCGCGAAGCGGGCCGCGAGGTTGTCGTGCGTGTGCTGGACGGTACTGCTCAGGACATCGACCGTGCCCATGGCCCTCACCTCCCGGAACGAGGCCACCTTCCATCGTGCGCCTCGGACGAGGGGTTCACAAGGGCCTGGGCTCAGCCGCCGGCGGGACGCCTCGTAGCGGGCGATGAACTCCCCCGCCGGGATCTTCGCGACCACCTCACCGAGGACGTCCAGCGGCACCTCGTCGAGGCTCCTGAACCGCACGCAGGACTTGCCCATGTCGAGCTTCATCCCGCGGTCGGCGTACTGCTGGCGGAACCACGACTCCTCCGGCCCCTCGCTGTAGAGACCCATCAGGTAGACCGCCATGTGGTTCTTCTGCGAGGCCAGCGAGATGTAGGACAGCGGCTTCTTGTTGTAGGTGTCGGGGTAGTCCTCGAGCGGCACCACCCAGGTCACCATCCCCCACTCCATCTGCTCGACGTAGCCCTCCGGGAGGTTGGTCGTTGATGACGTCGCGCACGGCGGCGATCGCCTCGCGGCGGTCGGGCGGCAGGGACTGCAGGTACTCCTCGACCGAGGCGGCGTTGCTGTGCATGCGTCCGATCCTCCCGACGGCGTCAAGGGGTGAGCGGTGTGTCGGTGGCGCGCGCCGAGCAGCGTCGGTCATCGGGAGGGTGCCGACGGGCAGTCCGTGGTCGTCGTAGTAGGCGAACATCGCGAGCAGCCACTGCCGGACGCGTTCGTCGAGGCCGGCGCCGTCGGTGCGCGCCCACTCCTCGGGGGTGACGACCTCGAGCGTCGGCGCCGAGCCGCCGCGGCGATCTCGGCCGGCGTGGAGCGGAGCGACGCGAGCTCGTACGTCGCTCCGTCGTGGCCGTCGTCGAGCAGCACCGTCGCCGCCACCTCGGCCACGTCGTCGAGGTGCGAGAACCCGAACGGCGCGTCGGCCCGGTAGGCGATCCGGAGCGGCGAGCCGTCCAGCGGGAAGTTCTGCAGGTACGCGCCGGGCTGGAGGATCGTCCACGCCAGCCCGGAGCGCCGGACGACGTCCTCGGCCTCGGCCTTGCCCAGGTGGTGCGGCATCGCCGGGACGTACGGCGAGGCGACCGAGTGGTAGACCAGCCGCTCGACGCCGGCCGCGCGGGCCGCCGCGACGACATCGAGAACGAACGTTCGCTCGTCAGGGTGCATGTTGGGTGCCAAAACGTACGTTCGTTCGGTTTCGGCCAGGATCGCCGGCCAGGTCGGGCCACTCGGCGCGGCCGATCGACACCGAAGGAACGTTCCTTTTCTCCAGCGCCGCCCGGATGGCCCGCCCGGTCTTGCCGGACCCGCCGACGACGGCGACCGTCCCGGTCACGACTGGCGGGACTCGAACGTGCCGGCGGTGCAGGGCACGCATCTCGTCCTCGAGCTCGGGCGCGGGACCGTCGACGGGTACGCCGGGCGCCACCTCCTGGATCGCGAGTGCGCGGACCGGCCCCGGCGTCCAGACCCCAGCCGGCCCGCCACGCGGAGAGCTGCGCCGACGACACGGCGTACACGATCCGGCCGAGGCCCATCCACCCGTGCGCGGCCGAGCACATCGGGCAGTGCTCGCCGGAGGTGTAGACCGTGGACGCCGCCCGCTCCTCGGCCGTCAGGTGGCTCGCCGACCAGCGCGCGATCTCGAACTCCGGGTGCCGGGTCTCGTCGCCGTCCTTCACCCGGTTCCGGTCCTCGAACCGGACCACGCCCTCGGCGTCGACCAGCACGGACCCGAACGGCTCGTCGCCGTCGTCGAGTCCCTCGCGGGCCAGCTCCACGCAGCGGCGCAGGTGGGTCAGGTCGATGTCGGAGAGAGGCATGGCCCGAGTCTGGCAAAGTCCCTGCCCTCGTGGCATCCCGCACGGGACCCAGGGCTCAAGCGCGCGGTGCTCGGCGGCACCGGCCACATGGTCACCTGGACCGATCGCACGCGGTCCAGCTCCAACGTCGCGCAAGGTCGGCAACTCGGAAGTCCACGCTCGTCTCCGGTGAGGGCCTCGTCTGCGACCTCACCGGGCCGGGCCGCGTCTACCTCCAGACCCGCAGCCAGGACGCCTTCCTGGAGTGGCTGATCCCGAAGCTGCCGCAGCCCAGCAACAACGGCTGAACGCCGGCCCGGCAAGCCCCGTCGTCTGCAGTGCGTGGGCGCACAGAACACCCTGCTCGGAGCAGTCGCGTTCCGGGCATCGAGGGTGCAGGTCGCGAGCGGTCGAGAAGCGGCTCCAGGCGACGGATCCGACGGTCAGCGCAGCTGGCCGCGAATCTCCCCTGCGGGGTACTCGGCGGAGTGGACGTTGACGTAGGCCGTGTTGGCCTTGATCGCATCAACGAGCTCAAGGAACTCGCCGGCAGTGATGCCTTGTGGGACGGGGCCGATGACATCGGCCGGCGTCAGCACGCCCCTGATCGTGCCCGAGGCAGGGCAGGCCTGCGTCCCCACCGGTCCGTTACCGAGGTTCGTGCACAGGAACGCACTGATCCCGCCCGCTTGCGACTTGCTGCCGAAGTGAATGTGCGCCTGGTCAACGGTGGTGGGCAGGCCGTTGTACGTCAGTACGTACCGGATCTGCTGCTGCCGCTGGTCGATGGTCGCCCGGAAGAACCCGCTGCCCGGGCTGGACAACGCCAGCGGGACCTCGCTGTAGCCGGTGAGAGAGGCACTCACGTGCTTCGGGCCGTGTCCACGGCCGGCGTCGCCTTGTGCGGCGACCGTTGTTGCTGCCAGCGCGCCAGCCGCGGCCACGGCGAGGACGACGCGCAGCGCCTGTCTGTTCATTGCTCCTCCTGGAATTGGTTGATAGGCCAACCATCCATGCTCGTCGCGTGACCAGCGCAGGTCAACGGAGCTGGGCCAAAAGCTCGGCCTGCACTGGCTGTCCCAGACGGCGTGCTCTCCGTCGATGAGTTTCGGGGCGTCACACGGTCAGACTCTCGACATCCACCGCCGAGGAGGCTGGCATGCGCAAGGTTGTCCTCTACACACTGACGTCGCTCGACGGAGCGGTCGATCATCCGGGTCGCTACTTCCCGGCCACCGACCCGACAGTGCCGGGGGCCCCGGTGTTCGACCCGGTGATGACCGAGATGGAGGCCCGGCTGATCGGGGACCAGGACGCGGTGTTGCTGGGTCGCAGCATGTACGACGAGTGGTCGGGCTACTGGCCCACGTCGGACGAACAGCCGTTCGCGGACTTCATCAACAGCGTCAAGAAGTACGTCGTCACATCGACGCCGCTGACGACTGCGTGGGGTGACGCAGAGGCGGTGTCCGGTCCGATCGCCGACGTCGTGCGTGATCTCAAGGCTCGCCCGGGCCGCGACATCGGCGTCCACGGCAGTATCGAGTTGGCGCAGTCGCTCCTCGCTGCGGGACTCGTCGACGAGCTGCAACTGGCGGTCGGTCCGGTCCTCGACCCGACGGGCCGACGGGTGTTCGAGCGCCTCGACGACTCGCGCCGGCTGGAGCTGCTGAGCGCCACCCCCACGCCTAGCGGCAGCGTCTGGCTCGCCTACCGGGTCGCGTGAGCGGCATCCGCCGCGACGGGCTGCACCCCAGTCAGACCAGGTCCACCTCGGCGTACGCCGCACCGTCGGCCAGGCGCGCGTAGCCCGGGCCGCGGTCGAAGAACGCCTCCGACGCGGCCGGCCGGCCGGCACGTTCGGCATCGGTCGCCGCGGCGTCGTAGCCGAGCGAGTCGTCGTCGAGCGAGCCGGTGAGCACCACGCCGTACGACTCGAGCGCGGCCTCGGGCGAGACCTTCCGCCAGACCACGTCGCGGACCACGAGCCGCGGGTCGCGCTGCAGCGGGTCGCCCCAGCCACCGCCACCGGTGGTGCGGATCCGGATCACCTCGCCGGCCTTGATCGGCTCGGCGTCGGCGAGCGCGTCGACCTCGCGCTCGTTCGGTCCGCCGGGGTCGACGGTGACCTCGAACGGCTTGCCGGCCAGACCGCCCTTCACGCCCCAGCAGGCCAGGATCGACCGGTCCGCGATGGACATGAAGTGGGCGTCCTTGAGCATCCGGATGTGCTTCTCGTAGCCGAGCCCGCCGCGGAACTGCCCGGCGCCGCCGGAGTCCATCGCCAGGCCGAGCGCCTCGACCCGGAACGGGAACCGCGCCTCGGTGAACTCGGTCGGCAGGTTCCGCGAGTCCGGCACCACGTGGATGGTGTCCTCGCCGTCGGCGTAGTAGCGGCCGCCGGAGCCGCCGCCGAGCACCTCGCGCATCAGGTACGGGCGGCCGTCGAGGTCGTCGCCGTACACGCCGGTGTAGCGGATCGTCTCCTGGTCGGCCGGCATCCGGCCGTCGACGGCCTTGGCGACCACGCCGGCGAGCACGCCGAGCAGCCGCAGGATCACGAACGTGCGGGCGTTGGTCGGCGCCGGGAACACCGGCGTCAGCAGCGTGCCCGGCGGCGGGAACCGCATCTCGATCAGCGGCACGATCCCCTCGTTGACGTCGAGCTCGGCCATCCGCTCGGGGGTGTCGGCGAGGTTGCGCAGGATCGGCGCCAGCCACTTCTTGAGGAAGACGCCGTCGCTGTAGTCGCCGCAGTGGTTGATCGGCCCCTTCGCCTGCGGCGACGTGCCGCCGAAGTCGAGGATCAGCCGCTCGCCGTCGGGGTCGTCGGCGGGCGTGCGGGTGAGCGTGATCCGCTGCGTGTGCAGCATCGGCTCGTCGACGCCGTCGTGCTCGGCGTAGTCCTCCCACACCCAGGTGCCGACCGGGATCTTGGACAGGATCTCGCGACGGTACGTCGTGGTGGTGCGGTCGATGATCGCGTCGAAGCAGGACTCGACGGTGTCCCGGCCGTACCTGTCGAACAGCTCGCCGAGCCGGCGCGCGCCCATCAGGCAGGCCGAGCACTCGGCGTCGA
Source organism: uncultured Actinomycetota bacterium (assembly GCA_963788445.1). Taxonomy (GTDB): domain Bacteria; phylum Actinomycetota; class Actinomycetes; order Propionibacteriales; family Nocardioidaceae; genus Nocardioides. The sequence goes on along the minus strand of CAWBGN010000009.1, from coordinate 255,481 downwards.
GGTCGGCCGCGAGGCTCTCGGGCATCCGCGAGTTGCGGGTCATGATCGCTCAGCGCGGCCCGGTTGGGGACCCCGGCGTCCCAGAGCCGGATCGGCGGCACCATCAGGCCTTCCTCGAACACGCTGGTCGCGTTGGACGGCATCGAACCCGGGTACGGCGCCCCCGATGTCGTCGTGGTGCCCGAACGCCTGGACGAACGCGACCACCGTCTCCCCCGCTGAAGACCGGGACCGTGACGCAGAGGTCGGGCAGGTGACCGATGCCGCCCTCGGAGCGGTAGACGTCGTTGTGGAAGAAGACGTCGCCCTCGCGCATCTCCTCGAGCGGGAAGTCGCGGGCGATCGGGTGCACGAGCGCGGAGTACGACCGGCCGGTCAGCTTGCGCAGCAGCCGGTCGTGGATGCCCGCGCGGAAGTCGTGCGCGTCGCGGATCATCGGGCTCCGGCTGGTGCGCCCGATGGCGGTCTCGACCTCCATCTCGACCGAGGCCAGCGAGCCCTGCACGATCTCGACCAGCACCGGGTCGGCACTCGCGCCGGCGTCGGCGGTCAGCGACGCCGAACGGGAACTGCGTGGGCGCCCTGCGGACCTGCTCGATCGGCTTGTCGCGATCATGCGTCGCTCCTCGTCACGATGATGTTGAGGTACTCGTCGACCCGGGCCGTGAAGCCCGGGTGCAACGGCACCGTGGAGCCGAACTCCTCGATGATCGCCGGACCGGCCACGACCGTCCCCGGGCGCGAGGTCGGCCCGCCAGAGGACAGGCGTGTCGACGTACCCGTCCGCCGCCTCGTAGCAGACAGGTCGGTGGTTTCGAGACGGTTGCTGCGCACCTCCTCAACCACTTGGTCTCGATGGTTGAGGAAGGTGCGCCAGCGGCTGTCTCGAAGCCACCACCGGAGGCTCCACCCGCTGGATCTCCGGCCGCCGGATCGGGCCGATCCCGGACACCCGGAGGTTCACCCACTCGACCTGCTGCGAGTCGTCGCCGGAGAAGTCGTAGCCGTAGAGCGCCCTGTGCTCGGCATGGAACCAGGCCAGCCACCTCGTCCAGCACACCCCGCGTCGACCGGCCCCTCGGACACGGGGACCCGGACCTCGAACGCCTGGCCGAAGTAGCGCAGGTCGGCGGTGCGCACGAAGGAGTGCTGCTCGTCGGCGAAGCCCTCCTTGGTCAGCGCGGCGGAGGCCTGGGCGGTCAGCGCGTCGTAGACGCCGGTCACCGCGGTCGGGTCGAGGTTGTCCGCGAGCGAGACGTGGGTCTGCACGTAGTCGTTCTTCACGTCGACGGTGAGCAGGCCGAACGCCGACACGTTCCCGGGGTTGGGGGGCACCAGCACGGTCGGGATGCCGAGCACGTCCATCAGCCGGCACAGCAGCAGCGAGCCCGAGCCGCCGAACGTGGTGAGGGTGAAGTCGCGGACGTCGAGGCCGCGCTTGACGGTGACCTGGCGCAGCGCGTTGGCCTGGTTCCAGGCCGAGATCTCCAGGATGCCGGTGGCGCAGGCCTCCGGGCTCAGGCCGAGCTTGGAGGCGAGCTGCTCGACGCCGTCCTTCGCGGCCTGCACGTCGAGCGGGATCTCGCCGCCGAGCAGGTGCGGTGGGATCCGGCCGAGGTAGACGTGCGCGTCGGTGATGGTGACGTCGGTGCCGCCCTTGCCGTAGCAGAGCGGGCCGGGGTCGGCGCCGGCCGACTGCGGGCCGACCTTGAGCGTGCCCTCGGGCGACAGCCAGGCGATCGAGCCGCCGCCGGCGCCGACCGTGACGACGTCGATCATCGGGATCTTCGACGGGAACGCACCGACCGAGCCCTCGGTGGTCAGCGTCGGCTCGCCGTCGATCACGACGGACACGTCGGTCGACGTACCTCCGCCGTCGGAGGTCAGCACCCGGTCGAAGCCCGGCGACCTTGGCGATCAGCGCGGCACCCAGCGCACCGGCGGCCGGCCCGGACAGCACCGTGGTGATCGGCTGGTGCACGACCTCGTCGGCCGACAGCACCCCGCCGTTGGACTTCATCACGTAGAACGGAAGAGGAATGGTCCGGTCGTCGCTCCGCTGATACTGGCCAGCCAGCCGCGACTTGATGTTGTTGACGTACGCCGACAGTCGCGGCTTGACCGCCGCGTCGACGAGCGTGGTCATCGCGCGTTCGTACTCGCGGTACTCGCGCAGCACCTCGCTCGACAGCGACACCACCGCGTCGGGGTGCTCCTCGTCGAGGATCGCGCGCATCCGCTCCTCGTGCTCGGGGTTGGCGTAGGCGTGCAGGAAGCAGACGCCGAGGGTGTTGATCGCCCTGCGCGCGGAACCAGCGTGCCGCGGTCCGCGCGGACGTCCTCGTCGAACGGCCGGACCTCGGCGCCGGTGAAGTCGAGCCGGCCGCCGACGCCCTTGACCCGGTCGCGCGGGACGATCCGGTCCGGCTTCACCCAGAAGTAGGAGTTGCCGTAGCCGTCCGGCACCGACTGGCGAGCGATCTCGAGCATCGCCTCGTAGCCCTCCGTGGTGACGAACCCGAGCCGGTCGACCTTGCCCTCCAGCAGCTGGTTGGTGGCGACCGTGGTGCCGTGGCTGACGGCGTCGATCGCCGACCCGTCGGCGCCGATCAGGCCGAGCACCTTGTCGATGCCGGCGAGGAAGCCGTCGGCCGGGTTGCTCGGCGTCGACGGGCGTCTTGGTGGTGACCAGCTCGCCGGAGTCCTCGTCGAAGGCGACGACGTCGGTGAACGTGCCACCGGTGTCGATGCCGATCCGGATCCTGCGGTGGGTCGGTCATGCGAGGACTCCCTGCTCGATGTGGAACGTGGTGGCGGACGTCGTCGACGCGACGTGCCGGCCGGAGGCGATGACGTGGGCCGGCGCGGCGTGGTGGGCGAGCACCTCGCGCAGCGTCGCGTGGTGGTGGACGACGAGGTCGGCGTTGCCGCCGACGCCGAGGCGGTGCCCGTCGACGCCGAGGACCCGGGCGGCGGTGGTGGTGACGGCGTCGTACACGAGGTCGATGCCCGGCGCGTCGACCGCCTCCAGCGCGTGGGCGGCGAGGAACGCGATCTCCAGCAGGTTGTGCCGGCCGAACGGGTAGTAGGCGTCCTCGATGTCGTCCTGGCCGAGCGCGACCGGGACGCCCATCGCGGTCAGCTCGCGGACCGGCAGGTGCAGCGGGCCGGTGTGCGGGTCGCTGACGAAGCCGAGCCCGGCCCGCTTCACCAGCCCGGCGAGACGCTCCAGCGACGGCCGCGGGTAGAGGCCGACCGCGCGGGCGTGGTTCGCGACGCCGCGGCCGACCAGGCCGTGCTCGATCATCGCGGTCGCGAGCATCTCGGTGGTGTGCAGGGACGCGTCGCCCGCGTCGTCGACCAGCATCGCGACCCGGCGTCCGTGCTGCGCGGCGAGCGTGCACATCCGGCGTACGTGCTCGTGCGCCTCGGCGTCGGTGTGCTCGATCCACGGGATGCCGCCCACGACGTCGGCGCCGAGGTCGACCGCCTCGCGCACCAGGTCCTCCGCGCCGGGGTCGCGCAGCAGGCCGTCCTGGGGGAAGGCCACGACCTGCAGGTCGACCACGCCGCGGAACTCCTCGCGCAGCGCGAGCAGCGGGATCACGCCCTCGAGCCGCGCCTTGGTGTCGACGTCGGCGAAGGCCAGCACGTGGCGGACGCCGTGGCGCACCGCCTCGAGCACGGCCTTGCGGGCGTTGGGCTCGATCCAGCGCCGGTCGTAGCCGTCCTTCACCGCCGACGCGAGCTCGATGGAGTGCAGCGCCGAGCCCATGTCGCCCGGAGGTGTACGCCGTGAGGGCGTCGTCGCCGATCCGGTCCAGCGTGTAGACCTTGTCCAGGTGCATGTGGCCGTTGACGAAGCTCTCGGTGACCAGGGCGCCCGCGGCGTCGATCTCAGTCGCGGCCGGAAAGCGGTGACTCCTCGATCGCCGCGACCACGCCGCCGTCGATGCCGATCTGCCAGCGGCCGGACCGGCCGCGGAGCGTCGCGTCCGCGACGACGAGCTCGTGGGTGGGCACGTCTCGATTCAACCGGGGCGCGGTGACGACCGGCCACGGCACATTGTGCCGACGACGCCGTCGATCCGTCGGCAAGGTCTGCCAGCGGCCACCGGGGTCAGGCGTCGGGAGCCCGTTCGTTGTAGACGCCCGCCGGCTCCTGGCCGGACAGCTCCTGGATCGCGGTCATGATCTCGTCGGTGACCTCGCGCCGGGCGCGGCCGAGCGGGACCCCGTCGTACCTGCCGGCGACCTCGATCGGCTTGCCGAACTTCAACGAAACCTTCGCCAGCTTCGGCAGCTTCGAGCCGACCGGCTGGAGCTTCTCCGTGCCATGCAGGCCGACCGGGACCACCGGCACGCCGGCGGTGAGGGCGAGGTGCGCGACACCGGTGCGGCCGCGGTAGAGCCGGCCGTCGCGGGAGCGGGTGCCCTCGGGGTAGATGCCGAACGCCTCACCACGGCCCAGCACCTCGAGCGCCGTGTCGAGGCTGGCGATCGCCGCCTTCTGGTCGTCCCGGTCGACCGGCAGCATGCCGATCCCCTCGAACCAGCCGCGGGTCAGCGCCCCCTTGACGCCGGTGCCGGTGAAGTAGTCGGACTTCGCGAGGAACGCCACCTTGCGGGGCACGACCACCGGGATCACCACGCTGTCGGCGAAGCTGAGATGGTTGCTGGCCAGGATCACGCCGCCCGTCGCCGGCACGTTCTCCAGGCCGGTGACGTCGGGTCGCCACACGGCCCTCGCCACCGGCGCCACCATCCAGTGGACGACTCCGTACATCACCGACACGGGGCCAGTCTTGCGGATCCCGTCAGTGGATGGGCGGCGCGCCCGACTCGTGGGCCACGATGCCGAGCAGACCGGGGTTGGAGGCGTGACCCTCGGGTCACGACACCAGTAGCGGTACGGCGCTCAGGGCGGACGCCGCGAGCACCGCGGTCTGGAACGTGCGCTGGCCGAGGCGACGCACGGTGATGACTCCCGCCGCGGCGCCCAGCAACACCGCCGGAGCGAGGACGGCGGCCGTCACCAGGGTCGCCGAGTCGATCAGGCCGAGCCCCGCGCTGAACGGGAGCTTGCAGAGGTTGACCCCCAGGAAGAACCAGGACACGGTCCCCAGGAACCGCCGCTTGTCGACGCCCTGGGCGACCAGGTAGAGCGTCATCACCGGCCCGCCGGCGTTCGCGACCATCGTCGTGAAGCCCGCAGTCAGCCCGACGCCCGAGGCGGCCGGGCGCGACCAGCCCGTGGGAGGGACCTCGGTGGGCTCTGACTGGCGCCGGTGCAGCACCAGCTGCAGGCCGAGCAGAACGAGCAGGATCGCGCCGATCAGGTGCCGCAGCGTGGCATCGTCCACCCGGGCCAACAGCACCGTGCCGAGCAGGAGGCCCGGGATCACCGCCGGGATCAGGTGCCGCAGCAGACGCCAGTCGCAATCGCGCCGGTAGTGGGAGACAGCGACCAGGTCCCCGACCAGCAGCAGGAGCAGCAGGGCGGCGGTCGACTCCCGCGCTGGCATCACGATCGCGAAGATCGCCACCGACACGGACGCCAGGCCACCGATCGCGGTCTTCGCGAAGCCGACGAGCAACGCCGCCGCGCCCAGCAGCAGCCAGGCCCCGGCGGCGTAGTCGTCCAGGGTGTCCCCCTCGTCAGAAGCTCAGTCGTTCTGGGGGAAACCGAGGTTGAGGCCTCCGTGGCTGGGGTCGAGCCAGCGCGAGGTGACGACCTTGCCGCGGGTGAAGAAGTGCACGCCCTCGGTGCCGTGCGCGTGGCTGTCGCCGAACAAGCTGTTCTTCCAGCCACCGAAGGAGTAGTACGACACGGGCACGGGGATCGGCACGTTGATGCCGACCATCCCGACCTCCACCTCGTTCTGGAAGCGTCGTGCCGCTCCGCCGTCGTTGGTGAAGATCGCGGTGCCGTTGCCGTACTGGTTGGAGTTGATCAGCTCCAGCCCGTCGTCGTACGTCGACACCCGGACCACGGACAGCACCGGACCGAAGATCTCGTCGGTGTAGATCGACATCTCGGTGGTCACGTGGTCGAAGAGGGTAGGCGCCAGGAAGTAGCCGTCGCCGTCGGCGTTGTACTGGCCGTTGCGGCCGTCGACGACCAGCTGGGCGCCCTGCTCCTCGCCGGCGCCGACGTAGGACGTCACCTTGTCGCGGTGCGCGCCGGTCACGAGCGGGCCCATGTCACTGTCCCGGGTGCCGTCGCCGGTCCGCAGCTTGCCCATCCGGTCCTTGATCTTCTCGACCAGCTCGTCCGCGATCGAGTCCACTGCGACGAGCGCGGAGATCGCCATGCAGCGTTCTCCGGCAGAGCCGAAACCGGCGTTGATCGCGGCGTCGGCGGCCAGGTCGAGGTCCGCGTCGGGCAGCACCAGCATGTGGTTCTTCGCGCCGCCGAGGGCCTGCACCCGCTTGCCGTTCGCGGTGCCGGTCTCGTAGACGTAGCGCGCGATCGGGGTGGAGCCGACGAAGGAGACGGCCTTCACGTCGGGGTGGGTCAGCAGCGCGTCGACGGCCTCCTTGTCGCCGTTGACGACATTGACCACTCCGTCGGGCAGCCCGGCCTCGCGCCACAGCTCGGCGATCGCGATGGTCGCGCTGGGGTCCTTCTCGCTGGGCTTGATGACGACGGCGTTGCCGCATGCGACCGCGACCGGCACGAACCAGAGCGGCACCATGGCCGGGAAGTTGAACGGCGAGATCACGGCCACCACGCCGAGGCTCTGCCGCATGGAGTAGACGTCGACCTTGGTCGAGGCGTTCTCGCTGAAGCCGCCCTTGAGCAGCTGCGGGATCCCGCAGGCGAACTCCACGACCTCGAGTCCACGAGTCACCTCGCCGAGGGCGTCGGACAGCACCTTGCCGTGCTCGGCCGTGATGATCGCGGCGATCCGCTCCTTGTCGCGGTTCAGCAGCTCGCGGAACTTGAACAGGACCTGGGTGCGCTTGGCCAGTGAGATGCTGCCCCACTCCTCGGCCCAGGCCTTCTTGGCGCCGGCGACCACTTCGCCGACAAGGTCTGCGGACGCGAGGTCCAGGTTACCGGTGTGTTCTCCGGTGGCCGGGTTGTGGACCGGGCTTGTGCGTTCGGCCGTGCCCTCCCAGGGCTGGCCGGCGACGAGGTGGGTGATGCGGGTGGCGGTCATGAGGAACTCCGAACAACGAGGGCTTTGTCAGGACATTATCACAAATGGTTGCAACCGGGCCAGCTGGTCACAGCGCGACGATCGACGGTGCGGGCTGCCACCGAGCGAGGTACTCCCCGATTGTCTCTCGCATGTAGGTGCTGGACTCCCGGGCCCGCTCCTCCCAGGCGAAGACACAGGTGGTGACGATGCCGTCGAAGCCCACCTGCTCGAGGGTGCGGAAGAACTCGTCGAAGTCCACCTCGCCCTGGCCGATGTCGAGGTGTTGGTGGATCGTGACCTGCGAGCCCGGAGGGTTCACGATGTAGCGCAGGCCGGAGGAACCTGTGTGGTCGAACGAGTCGGCCACGTGCACCATCGTCAGCAGGTCGCCGGCCTTCTCCATGATCCCGACGCAGTCGTTGCCCTGGTGGAACGTGTGCGGCGCGCAATAGAGGAACGAGACGTTCGGGCTGTTGATGCCCTTGATCAGGTCCACGGCGCGCTTGCCGTCCTCCTCCCAGTCGTCCGGGTGCGGCTCGAGCACCAGCCGGATCCCTTCGGCCTCGAAGACCGGCAGCAGCTCCTCCATCGAGCGCCAGAACTGTCGCTCGCACACCGCGGCCTCCCGCGGGTTGCCGTTGAACTCGCTGTTCATCGTGTCCACGCCCAGCTGGGAGGCGATCTGGATGGCCCGCTTCCAGTACCGGACCGCGGCCTGGCGGTCCTCCTCGTCGGGCCCGCTCCACTTGTACAGCGGCAGCATCGACGAGACGCCGACCCCCGCCGACGAGAGCGCCTTCTTGAACTTCAGGACGGTGCCGTCGTCGACGCGGGGGTGGTTGAAGAACGGGGTGAAGTCCTCGCGCGGCGAGAGCTCGATCCAGTCGTAGCCGAGCTCGGCGACGAGACCGGGGAGCTCCATCAGTGGGACGTCCCGGAACATGTAGGGGTCGAGTGCCAGCTTCATCAGAGCAGCCACCTTCACCGGTTCGCCGGTCTTGAGGGACTCCATGCCCGCCTCGCACACCACCGTGGAGGCGTGGCCGTCCCAGGTCGTCGGGCCGGTGACCTCGCCGCGCCTGCTGGCGTCGACCCAGGCCTGCACCTCCCGGTCGTACGCCGCGCCGAAGCGCACCCGGAAGTCGTCGGGCACGTCCCCGCCCCAACGGTTGTTGGACCGGACGAAGACACCCGAGCCCAGACCAACGGTCGCGTTGCCGAGCTCGGCCGTGGCCTCGCAGCGCACCTCGTAGCCGACCGCGCACTTCACGAAGACCTCGGTCGTGGCCATGCCACCGCCGGCCATCCGGAAGACGGCGATCTGCGGGTCGGCCACGCCCTCGGCCGCGCGGCTGGTGGCGAGCGGCGAGTGGACCGTGATCTCCACGATCTCCTCACCGAACAGCCAGCGGCACACGTCGACCTCGTGCACGAGGGAGTCGCGGACGATCATCTCGGACCGGAACGTCTCCGGGACGTCCTTGTTGCGGTGCACGTTGTGCAGGACCAGCAGCTTCCCGAGCTCACCGGAGTCCAGGAGGTCCTTCATCGCGGCGTACTCGGGGTCGAAGCGGCGCATGAAGCCGACCTGGATCAGCGGGCGGCCGCCCGCACGCTCCGCCTCGAGCACCTGCATCGACGACTCGGCGTCCATCGTCAGTGGCTTCTCGCACAGGGTGTACTTCCCGGCCTTGATGCACGCGAGCAGCTGCTCGGTGTGCACGAAACCGGGTGAGGCCACGAGTACCGCATCGACACCGTCGTCGGCGATCAGGTCGAGCGGGTCGTCGAACACCCGCACACCCGGGAACCGGGCTGCCAGCTGTTCGGCGCGCGCCCGGTCCGGGTCGGCGACCGCCACCAGGGTGGCGTTGGCGACCCGGTTGGCGAGCCGCTCGGCATGGTCGGCGCCCATCATCCCGACGCCGACCACGCCCACGCGGAGCGAGCCGGCGGGCTCGGAGGAGATGGTTTGAGACATGGCTTGTTCCTTTCGGGGGTCAGGCGAGCGGGCCGCAGGCCTGCAGGTAGTCCAGGGTGCGTCGCGCGATCGGCAGCGGTACGTCGGGCTCGCACGGGTAGAGGTCCTGCTCGACGATCGCGAACAGCTCGACGTGGTCGAGTGCGGCCAGCGCGTCGAGGATCGGGGCCATCTCGGGCTCGCCCTGCGGCGGCTCGCACATCGCGCCCAGCTTCACAGCCTCGCCGAAGCCGATCTGCTCGGCCCGGACCTTCGCCATCACCTGGGGGTCGACCTGCTTGAGGTGCACGTAGCCGATCCGCTCCGGGTAGTCCTGGATCAGCTTGAGGTTGTCGCCCTCGCAGTAGGCAATGTGACCGGTGTCGAGGCACAGGGTCACCAGGTCGGGGTCGGTCTCCGCGAGAAAGCGGTCCACGTTGGCGTGGGTGTCGACGTGGCTGTCCGCGTGCGGGTGGAACTGGAACTGGAGGCCGTAGTCGTCGCGGATCGCGCGCGCCATCCGGTTGATCTGGGCGGCGTACGCGGGCCACTCCTCGGCCGTCAGCTCTGAGGGCTCGAGCACCTGGCCGGTGGCGGGGTCGCGCCAGAAGTCCGGGATCACCACGAGGTGCTTGGCGCCCATGGCCGCGGTGAGCTCCGCGGCCGCGGAGACACCGGCCCAGGACGAGTCCCAGGAGTCGGTGCGGTGCAGGTGCTCGAAGATCGTGCCGGCCGTCATGGTCAGCCCGCGCTTCTCGAGCTCCTCACCGAGCCGGCCGGGATCGGTCGGCAGGTAGCCGTAGGGACCGAGCTCGATCCGCGTGTAGCCGGCAGCGGTCACCTCGTCCAGGAACCGCTCCCAGGGGACCTGGACCGGGTCATCGGCGTACCAGACCCCCCAGCTGTCGGGGGCGCTGCCGATGAGGGCGGGCTTGGTCATGACTCTCCTTCGGAGGTGGTCGGGGGCTGGGTGGGCGCCAGGTAGGTCTGCTGGCCGGCCTGGTGGTCGAGGTAGCGCCGGTAGGCGTCACGCGTGGAGTCGAGCTCCGCGACCTGGCTGACGGGGACGTCCCACCAGGACTCGCTGTCGGGTGCATGCACCAGTGGGTCGGTCTGCACGTGGATCATGATCGGCCCGCCGTCGCCCGGCGCTTCCTTGGCCTGGCGGATCGCCTTCTCGAGCTCGTCGCGCGAGGACACCTCGATCACGTGGACGCCGAGACTGCGCGCGTTGGCGGCGAGGTCGACCGGGAGCCGGGCACCGTCGAGCCGTCCGCCCTCGCCCCGGAAGCGGTAGCTGGTGCCGAACCGCTGCGAGCCGAGCTCCTCCGAGAGCGACCCGATCGAGTGGAACCCGTGGTTCTGGACCAGCACGACGATCACCTTGATCCGCTCCTGGACGGCGGTGACGAGCTCGGTCGGCATCATCAGGTAGCCGCCGTCGCCGACCATCGCGAAGACGTCCCGCGTCTCGTCCGCGAGCCGGACACCCAGGGAGGCCGGGACCTCGTAGCCCATGCAGGAGTAGCCGTACTCGACGTGGTACCCCTTGCGGTCGCGCACCCGCCACAGCTTGTGCAGGTCGCCGGGCATGGAGCCCGCGGCGCACAGGACGACGTCACGCGGGTCGCTCAGCTCGTTCACGCAGCCCAGCACCGCACCCTGGGTGAGCAGGCCCTCGGCCAGCTCGTCGGTGACCGAGGCCGGCGGGTGGTACGCCGCATCGACCTGCGCGTCCCAGGCCGCCCACAGGTCGGCCTGCTCTGCGCGGTAGGCCTCGTCGACGGCGTACCCGGCCAGTGTCTCGGTCAACGCGGTGAGCGCCTCGCGGGCGTCGGCGACGACGGACAGACCGGCGTGCTTCCCGGCGTCGAAGTTGGCGATGTTGAGTTGACGAACCGCGCACCCGAGGCCTGGAAGGCCGTGCGCGAGGCGGTGGTGAAGTCGCTCCAGCGGGTGCCGATCCCGATGATCACATCGGCGTCACGGGCCAGGGCGTTGGCGGCGGTGGTGCCGGTCGAGCCGACGGCCCCCATCTCCTGCGGGTGGCCGTGCGGCAGCGAGCCCTTGCCGGCCTGGGACTCCCCGACCGGGATGCCGGTGGCCTCGCAGAACGCCTGCAGCGCCGCCTCCGCGCCCGAGTAGTGCACGCCGCCGCCCGCCACGATCAGGGGGCGGCGCGCGGAGCGGATCACCTCGGCGGCGGCCGCGATCCGCGCGGCCTCTGCCGGCGGGCGGGCCACGTGCCAGGTGCGGTCGGCGAACATCTCGACCGGCCAGTCGTATGCCTCGGCCTGCACGTCCTGCGGCAACGCCACGGTGACGGCGCCGGTCTCGGCGGGGTCGGTGAGCACCCGCATCGCACTCAGCAGGGCGGAGGGCAGCTGCTCGGCCCGGTTCACGCGGTCGAAGTAGCGCGACAGCGGACGGAAGGCGTCGTTCACGGTCAGGTCGCCGGCGTACGGCGTCTCGAGCTCCTGCAGCACCGGCGCGGAGCGGCGGGTGGCGAAGGTGCCGGACGGCAGAAGCAGCACCGGCAACCGGTTGATGGTGGCGAGCGCGGCGCCGGTCAGCATGTTGGACGAGCCCGGGCCGACCGACGCGGTGCACACCCAGGTCTGGAGCCGGTCCTTCTGGCGCGCGTAGGCGACGGCGGTGTGCACCATGGCCTGCTCGTTGCGGGCCAGCACGTACGGCAGCTCCGGCGGACGGCCGGCGTCGAGCGCAGCGGTCTCGTGCTGGAGCAGTGCCTGGCCGACGCCCGCGACGTTGCCGTGGCCGAAGATGCCGAAACAGCCGGCGAACAGCTTCTGCCGCTGGCCGTCCCGCTCCGACCACTGGTGGGCCAGGAACTCGACAGTGGCCTGGGCGACGGTCAACCGGACGGTCTCGCTCATCGTGCTTCCTCTCGGGCTCGCAGTCGCGGGTCGATCTCCTGGTCGCGCCAGGTGTCGCGGACCCAGGCATGGCTGGGGTCGTCGCAGATCAGCCAGGCCCGGACCGGGCCGGGCCCGGCCATCACGTTCAGGTAGTAGAGGTCGTAGCCGGGTGCCGCCATCGCGGGCCCGTGCCAGCCATGGGGCACCAGCACCACGTCGCCGGTCCGCACCTCGGCGAACACGTCGATCGGTCGCTCGGACGTGCCGTAGACGCGCTGGTAGCCCACGGGATCCGCGCCCTCGGGCACGTCGCCGCCGAGCGCCGCGCCCTCGACCTGGGTCTCGAAGTAGTAGATCTCCTCGAGCTCCGTCTCCACACCGTCCCGCTCCTCGTCGTGCTTGTGCGGCGGGTAGGAGCTCCAGTTGCCGGCGGGCGTGATGACCTCGCACGCGATCACCGCGTCAGCATCGAGCACGCCGGGGATGCCGAAGTTGCGGACCTCACGGGATGCGATCCCGGCGCCGCGCAGCTCGACAGGAACGTCGGAGACCTCGACGTGTCGGAACAGCGAGCGGCTCTGCCCCGTCACGAGGGCGGCACAGACCGCAATCCGGGAGGAGGCCGCGGTGCCGGTGAGGGTGAGGGCGGAACCGGCCGGTGCGTAGGCGACGTCGGTAGGACCGGCGAACACGGACGTACGACCGGCGAGCTCGGCCGTCCGGTCAGTCCCGTCGGCCAGCCGTGCGTCGACCCGCGCCGAGCCGGCGAGCGGGACCACGACGTACTCCCACTGGCCTGCGGGCACGTCGCGGCTCTCGCCGGCTCCCAACGTCACCACACGCAGTCCCGTGTGCTTCCAGTCCGGGGTGGTGCCGTCGACCAGTACGTCGCAGCCCTCGCGGGCTGCGGCACCGAACGGCAGCACCCACTTGTTCTCGGTCATGGTCAGCCGGCTCCGTGCACGAGCTCGGACGCGACGTCGACCGCGGCAGCGACGTCACCGTCGGGCGGGAACAACAGGGCGCGCCCGACCACCAGGCCGCGCACCGACGGGCAGGTCGAGGGCCTTGCCCCACGAGGCGTAGGTGTCCTGCGGGTCACCGGTCGGATCGCCGCCCAGCAACAGCGTGGGCAGGGTGGTCGCCTCCATCACCCGCGCCAGGTCGTCCACGACCGGGAGCTTCATCCAGGTGTAGGCGCTGCTGGCGCCGAGTCCGGCGGCGATGTGGATCGACCGGATGGTGCTGTCGGCGTCGAGCAGGTTCTGGACGCGGTCGCCGCTGCGCACCGACAGGAACGGCTCCACCAACGCCATCAGGCGCCGCTGGGCCAGCTCGGTGACTGCGCGTCCGCTCGCCTCGAGGGTGGCGACGGTGCCCGGGTCCCCCAGGCACACCCGGGTCAACATCTTGCCGCCGTCGAGGCCGCGCGCCTGGATCTCGGCCGCGGTGTAGCTCGTGAACCGGTCGTCGAACTCGAAGGACGCTCCCTGGAGCCCACCCCGGTTCATCGAACCGATCACGACGCGATCGTCCAGGGCACCCATCAGCAGCAGGTCGTCCAGGATGTCGGACGTGCCGAGCACCCCGTCGACGCCGGGGCGGCTCACGGCCGTGGCGAGCCGGTCCAGCAACTCGAACCGGCTGGCCATGGCCATCGAGTCGTCGCGCACGCCCAGCGCACCGCGCGCGGGGTGGTCGGCGGCGACGATCAGCAGCCGGCCGTCCGCCTTCAGCAGGGGGCGGCGGGCCCGGGCGGCCCAGGCGTCGGCGATGCGGCTCGGTTCGCGGGCCCGGATCTCGGTGAGGTCGACCACGGTCGTCTCCTTCTACTGGAGCGCCGGGTTCGCGGGCGCGGTGCGGCTGGCGAGGGCGGACTCGACCTCGGTCTGGTCAGGCATGGCGGTGGAGCATTCGAGCTTCCCGGCGACGAGGGCACCGGCCACGTTGGCGAACTCCAGGATGCGGCGCAGGTCCCAGCCGGCCAACAGCCCGTGGACGAGGGCACCGCCGAAGGCGTCACCGGCTCCCAACCCGTTCACCACGTCGACCGGGAAGGGCGGCACTTCCACCCGCTCGTCGCGGGTGGCCGCAAGGACGCCCTTGGGGCCCTGTTTGACGACGGCCAACTCCAGCCCGCGCTCGAGGAGGGCGTCGGCGGCCCGCTGCGGGTCGGTCTCGCCCACGGCGACCGAGCACTCCTCACCGTTGCCCACGGCGACCGTGACGCGTGCCAGGGCCGCAGCCACCTGCTCACTCGCCTCCGACGGGTCCGGCCAGAACATCGGTCGGTAGTCGAGGTCGAGGATGGTGTGTCGAGCCCGGCCACGGGTCTCGAGCGCCGAGAAGTGCGCGGACCGGGACGGCTCCTGGGAGAGGCCGGTGACGGTGAGCCAGAAGACCTTGGCCTCGCGGATCGCGTCGGCCGGCATGTCGTCCGCCGTGAGCTGCAGGTCGGGTGCCGTGGGATAGCGGTAGAAGTAGAGCGGGAAGTCGTCCGGCGGGAAGACCTCGCAGAACGTCACAGGCGTCGGCGGGCCGTCGCCGGATCCGATGTACGCCGGGTCGACCCCCAGTCGCTCCGCCTCCGTGCGGACGTAGCGGCCGAACGGGTCGTTCCCGGTGCGGGTGACCAGGGCAACCGAACGGCCGTACCTCGCAGCGGCGACCGCGACGTTGGTGGCACTACCGCCGAGGAACTTCTCGAAGGTCTTGACGTCCTCCAGCCCGACACCATGCTCGAGCGGGTAGACGTCGACACCCGTACGGCCCACGGAGACCAGGTCGTAGGCGGTCATGACCGGCCGCCGATCTCGCTCAGGGAGACCGGCTGGCCCTTGGTGCGAGAGAGCTCGCAGGCCTCCGCGACTCGGAAGGCCTCCAGTGCATCGGCCACGGTGCACGGGCTCTCGGCGCCGGCGACGACCTCGGTGAACGCCGCCAGCTCGGCACGGTAGGCGGGCAGGAACCGCTCCATGTAGGACCACTTCTGGGGCCCCTTGGGGTAGTCCACACCGACCTCCGCCGACCGGAGCGCCAACGAGTCGTCGTACCCGACTCCGATCGTGCCCTTCGACCCGTTGAGCTCCATGCGGACGTCGTGGCCGCCGCCGTTGTAGCGGGTGGCGGTGACCGAGACCAGGGTGTCGTCGTCGAGGGTCATCACAGCCGCGGCGGTGTCGACGTCGCCGCCCTCGGTGAAGAAGTCGTCACCCTTGTTGGCACCGACTCCGAAAACGCTGGCGACCTCGCGTCCAGTCACGAACCGGATGATGTCGAAGTCGTGGATGCTGCAGTCGCGGAAGAGCCCACCACTGGTCGGGATGTACGCCGCGGGTGGAGGTGCCTGGTCGTGCGTGTTGGCGCGGACCGTGTGCAGGAATCCCAGCGCGCCACTGCGGACCGCCTCGCGAGCCCGCCGGTACCCCTCGTCGAACCGTCGCTGGAAGCCCACGTGGACGCGGACGTCGCTCTTCTCGACGAGCTCGAGGAGCTCGACGGTCTCGTCGAGCGTGCGGGCGACCGGCTTCTCGCAGAAGGTGGTGACACCCGCTTCGACGCCGCGTCGCAGCGTGGCCGCGTGCGCGTCGGTGGAGGTGGTGATGACCAGGCCGTCCACCCGATCGAGCAGCTCGTCCAGGTCTGCGGCGAACTCGAAGCCCGCCCCGGCCGCGAGCCGCTCGGCGGCCTCGGGGAAGGCGTCGGTCACGACCACCTGGTCGACCTGCTCGAGGGCGGCGAGGGTTCCGGCGTGGAACGTGCCGATCCGTCCGGTGCCGGCCAGTCCGATTCGCATGCGCATGTCTTTCGTCAGAGATGTTCGCCCCCGGCCGGGTTCGCCCCGGCCTGCGTGACAACGATGCCCGCCAGCGCGCACCAACGTCAACAGTTTGTTCTGACATTCTTACTTCAGATTCTACGCATGTCTGTTGTACGCTCTCGCCCGTGGCCGCACTCGCCGTGCCGGTCGAGATCGATCGATCGTCACCCGTTCCGCTCTACCACCAGCTGGCGGAGCAACTCGGGCAAGCCATCGCGGACGGACGGCTCAAGCCGGGCGACCCGTTCGAGAACGAGATGGCGGTCGCCGAACGACTTCAGCTGTCACGCCCCACGGTGCGGCGCGCGATCCAGGAGCTGGTGGACCAGGGCCTCGTCGTGCGCCGTCGCGGGCTGGGGACCACGGTCGCCAACCGCAAGGTGCACCGGAAGTTCCAGCTCAGCAGCCTGTACGACGAGTTGGCGCGCGACGGCAGGAAGCCGTCGACCATCGTGCTCGACCTCTCCCAGCAGACGAACGACCGTGCGGCCAGCGGCCTGGACCTTCCCGCGGACACGCCGCTGCTGCACGTCACCCGGCTGCGGCTCGCCGACGGCATCCCGCTCGCCTTCATGCAGAACTGGCTGCCACCGGCGCACCACGGTCTCACGCGCGAAGAGCTCGAGCGCGACGGTCTCTACGCCACCCTGCGTGCCCGCGGCGCCCGGCCCGTGGTCGCTCAGCAGCTCATCGGCGCCCGGATGCCCACGACCACTGAGCGCAACCACCTCGACATGCCTCGCTCGCAGCCGGTCCTCACCATGCTGCGGACCGCGTTCGACGCCTCCGGGCACGCCATCGAGTTCGGCGACCACTGCTACCGAGCCTCCGACTACACCATCGACCTGATGGTGGACGAGCGCTGAACCGACGCCCTCCAAATCTCGGCAGAACGTCAGAATGTCAGGACAAACTATTGACAAAGCACCGGCACTTCGTGACTCTGGTCACGTCGGCCGAGGGCCGACACCGAGGGCCGACAGGACGCCGATGACGATCTCGTCGGGTGCTGGATCGGATCTCGGGTCGCAAGTAGCCCTACCGAGAGAGTCGGCGGTGAACCCGCGGATGACACATCGATCGTCAGACCCTGGTCCTCACCCCACGCATTCGCCGATCGCCGACCAGCCGGCCACGGGCCGCTGAGTCCGAGCGCACCGAAAGGAACCCCCAATGATCCGCACCCGACCTCGCAAGGCGATCGCCCTGGGCATCGTCGCCGCAGCAACACTCGCCCTGGCCGCCTGCAGCGAAGGCGGCAAGCCCGAGGAGACCGACACCGCTGGGGGCGGTGGCGGCGGCGACAACTCCGGCTACGTGGTCGCGATGATCACCCACGAGACGCCGGGTGACACCTTCTGGGACAAGATCAAGTCCGGCGCACAGCAGGCTGCGGACAACTACGGCATCGACCTGAAGTACTCCAACGACCCGGACCCGGGCCAGCACGCCACGCTGATCCAGAACGCCGTCGACTCCGACGTGGACGGCATCGCCACCACGCTCGACGCTCCCGACGCGGAGGCCGACTCGATCACGACCGCCCTGGACGCCGGTATCCCGGTCGTGGCCTTCAACCAGGGAATCGACCAGTACCAGGACCTCGGCGCGATGATGTACTTCGGCTCCGATGAGACCCTCGCGGGCGAGACGGCAGGCCAGCGGATCACCGAGGACGGCGGGCAGCACCCGCTCTGCGTGATCCAGGACGAGGGGTCGGTGGCGCTCGAGGCGCGGTGTGCCGGGGTGAAGGCCAAGGCGCCGGACACCGAGAACATTCAGGTCAATGGCGCGGACGACTCCGCGGTCGTGTCCTCGCTGCAGGCCAAGCTCTCCCAGGACGACTCGATCGACTACATCGTCACCCTCGGCGCGCCGATCGCTCTCGACGCACTCCAGGCGATGGAAGCGGCGGGCAGCGACGCGAAGCTGATCACCTTCGACCTCAACGCGGACGCGGCCAAGGCCATCCAGGACGGCAGCATCGAGTTCTCGATCGATCAGCAGCCGTACGTCCAGGGCTACATGGCGGTCACGTCGTTGTACCTGAACCTGTTGAACGGCAACGACATCGGTGGCGGTGGCCCGGTCCTGACCGGTCCGTCCTTCGTCGACGAGTCCAACATCGACGCCATCCTCCCGTTCGCGGAGAAGGGCACCCGCTAGCGGAGCGCAGGGGTCGCCCGACTGGTCTCACCCGGTCGGGCGGCTCCCGTGCAAAGACCTGAACCTTGGAGGTTCTCATGAGTCAGACATCTGAAAAGCCCCCGGTCACAGCTCCTTCGGAGGACTCGAACCGAGTCCAGCTGTCGGGCTTCAACCGCGTGCTCGCCCGCCCCGAGATCGGCGCGCTGGTGGCAGCAGTCGTCATCGGCATCTTCTTCCTCATCGTGGCCCCGCCCTTCCGTTCCACCGACGCACTGGCGACGGTGCTGTACCAGAGCGCGACGATCGGCATCGTGGCCGTCGCCGTGGGGCTGCTCATGGTCGGCGGTGAGTTCGACCTCTCCGCAGGCGTCATGGTCACGTCGGCGGGACTGGTCAACGCCATCTTCTGCTACGAGTTCGGCGTCAACCTGTGGGTGGGAGCGCTGCTCTCACTGGCCTTCGCCCTGGCGATCGGCTTCCTCAACGGATACCTGGTGATGAAGACCGGGATCGCCAGCTTCCTGATAACACTGGGCACGTTCTTCGTGCTGATCGGCGTGAACCTCGGGGTGACGAAGCGGATGACCGGGTCGGTGACCACGAGCAACATCAACCAGATGGACGGCTACGACGCACTCAACGCCATCTTCGCGTCGTCGTTCCAGATCGGCTCGACGCGGATCTCCATCATCGTGCTGTGGTGGTTCCTGTTCGTGGCCCTTGCCACGTGGGTGTTGCAGCGGACCAAGGTCGGCAACTGGGTCCTGGCGGTAGGTGGCAACTCGGCCAGTGCCCGGGCGGTCGGTGTGCCCGTGCTGCGGGTCAAGGTCGGCCTGTTCATGACGGTCTCCTTCCTGGCCTGGTTCATGGGAATGCACACCCTCTACCGGTTCAACACGTTGCAGGCAGGCAACGGCATCGGCAACGAGTTCCTCTACATCATCGCCGCGGTCGTTGGTGGCACCCTGCTCACCGGCGGTTACGGCAACGCGATCGGCGTTGCCATCGGCTCGTTCATCTTCGGCATGACGAACCTCTGCATCGTCTACGCCGGCTGGGACCCCAACTGGTTCCGCGCCTTCCTCGGCGTGATGCTGCTGCTGGCGGTGATCGTGAACCTCTATGTCAAGAAGCTCTCGACGACTCGGAAGGTGGGTTAGTCATGACCGACACCATCAGCGAACACGCGGATCCCGAGCTCACCAGGGGTGAAGCCCTGGTCGAGATGAGGGACGTCGGCAAGGCATACGGCGCCATCCGGGCCCTGCGCGGCATCAACCTCAAGGTCAGGGCCGGTGAGGTGACCTGCGTCCTCGGCGACAACGGCGCCGGCAAGTCGACGCTGATCAAGATCATCTCCGGACTGCACCCACACAACGAGGGCGAGCTCCGGGTCGACGGCAAGCAGGTCTCCTTCTCCTCCCCTCGCGAGGCCCTCGACCACGGCATAGCCACGGTCTACCAGGACCTGGCCGTGGTGAGCCTGATGGAGGTGTGGCGCAACTTCTTCCTGGGTTCGGAGATGATTTCCGGGAGGTACCCGTTCGCTCCGCTGAGGATCAAGGACATGAAGCGCATCGCCGACGAGGAGCTGCGCAAGATGGGCATCGTGGTCAAGGACATCGACCAGCCCATCGGCGAGCTGTCCGGTGGCCAGCGTCAGTGTGTCGCGATCGCCCGTGCCGTCTACTTCGGGGCGCGCGTTCTGATCCTGGACGAGCCCACGGCGGCGCTGGGTGTCAAGCAGTCGGGCGTGGTGCTGAAGTACACCGCGGCCGCGCGCGACGCCGGCCTGGGCGTCGTCTTCATCACCCACAACCCGCACCACGCGAACCTGGTCGGCGACCACTTCATCATCCTGAAGCTGGGCAAGGCGGTTCTGGACAAGAAGCGCGACGAGGTCACCCTCGACGAGCTGACCCGCCAGATGGCGGGCGGCGACGAGCTGACGGAGCTCTCCCACGAGCTGAAGCGTTGACAGGGCGATGAGGAGGTCATCATCGTGTCGGTCGCAGTAGCACACCAAGTCCGCCAGACCAGCCGCGCCGCCATCCGGGA
The DNA here is from genome assembly GCA_963788445.1 of uncultured Actinomycetota bacterium. Lineage (GTDB taxonomy): Bacteria > Actinomycetota > Actinomycetes > Propionibacteriales > Nocardioidaceae > Nocardioides. Next base: position 235,468 of record CAWBGN010000009.1, on the reverse strand, counting down.
GGCGGCCCGAGAGGCCGGCTTCAGGGACACGGATCTCGCCGTGATCCACGTCGCCGAGTCGATCGACCAGGACGTCACCGAGGCCTACCGCGCGGGGATCTCCGATGAGATCGAACGCGCGCTCGGCTCCGCCGGCCTGGGCGACCTCAAGTGGACCCTGCACCTGGCCGCGGGGGGTTCGGACGTGGCGCAGACGATCCTGCGGCTCACCGAGAAGACCGAGGCCGAGCTGCTCGTCATCGGCGGCCGGCGGCGTACGCCTGTCGGCAAGGCCCTGATGGGCAGCGCCACGCAGAAGATCATCCTCGGGGCCCGGGTGCCGGTCCTCGTGATGATGCCCGACGACTAGCCGGTGACCCGCGGCGCCCCGGTGGTGCCGCGGGTCACCAGCACCGGCTCGACCACGAGCCGGCGCACCTCGTCCGGCTCTCCCTCGAGCCGCGCGATCGCCGCCTCCACCGCCCAGGTCGCCTGGGTCTCCCCTTCCTGACTGACCGTCGTCAGGTCGACGGAGGCGTACCGGGCGATCGCCGCGTCGTCGTACCCGGTGACCGACACTTCCCCCGGTACGCCGATCCCGGCGCGCGCCAATCGCCCCAGCACGCCGAACGCGCAGTTGTCGTTGAAAGCGACCACCGCCGTCGGCAGCTCCTCGCCACCGAGCAGCTGCTCGGCGGCGCGCCACCCGTCCTCCTCGGTCGGCCCGCCGGTGATCACCAGCGCGTCGTCCAGCAAGCCGTGCCGGCGCATCGCCGAGCGGTATCCCCGACGCCGGTCGCCCGCGATGGTGCCGCGTCCGCCGTCGACGTGGGCGATCCGCCGATGCCCCATACCCACGAGGTGGTCGACCAGCATGCCGAGCCCGCGGTCGTCGGCGCTGCGAACGACGTCGATGGCATCGGGCGCGTCCTGGCGGCCGATCAGGATCACCGGCACTGCGCTCGCGAGTCGCGCGAGGGCCTCGCGCGACTGCTGCGAGCCGAGGAGGATCACCGCCTCGCACCGGAACTCCAGCAGGGTCTCCACCGCGCGTGCCTCGTCGTGCCGGTCGGTGACGATGCTGAGCACGATCTCGTAGCCCGCCTGGTCCGTCGCCGCCTGGATGGCTTCGACCACCTCGGCGTGGAAGGCGTTGCGCAGGCGCATGGCGACCCCGAGGTGACGGGTTCGCCGCAAAGCAAGCATGCTCGCCGTGCGGTTGGTGCGGTAGCCGATCTGTTCGGCGGCTGCGAACACGCGGGCGCGGGTCTGATCACTGGCGCCGGGCACGCCCCGGAACACGATCGACACCAGCGCCTTGGACACCCCGGCCTCCTCGGCCACGTCACGCATGGTGGGAGCCGAGGCGGCTGCATCGTGCTTGGGCATTCGGTTTCCGTTCGATTTGGGAATATGTCTTGACATATGCACGCCGGCACGTCGTATGCTCGTGCCGTCCCCTAGACCGGTCTAGTTTTCACGACTCTACCCGAGGAATCGCCATGAAGCTCGGTGCCTACACCGCCTGCCTGCACGACCTGCCGCTCCCCGAGGCGCTCAAGATCCTGGCCGACATGGGCCTGACCAGCGCCGAGGTGAACTCCGGAGGGTTCCTGCCGGCCCCGCACCTGCCGATCCCCCAGCTCCTCGAGAGCGCCGACGCCCGCTCGGAATACCTCGGCGAGTACGCCGCGGCAGGGATCGAGCTCACGGCCCTCAACTGCAACGGCAATCCGCTCGACCCGGACCTGGAGGGCGCCAAGCAGGCCAACGACCTGCTCACCTCCATCGAGCTGGCCTCCAAGCTCGGCGTGAAGCGAGTGGTCACGATGTCCGGTGCCCCCGGCGCCGAGGCCTCGTCGACCAAGCCGGTCTGGAACGTCCTGCCCTGGCACAGCGCCTTCCTCGAGATCCGCGACTACCAGTGGGACGAGGTGGCCATCCCGTTCTGGAAGAAGGTCCAGGACGTCGCCGCCGACGCCGACGTCAAGGTGTGCATCGAGATGCACCCGGGCAACGTGGTGTTCAACCCGCGCACGCTCGAGCGGCTGGTGACCGAGACCAACGCCACGCACGTCGGCGCCGAGATGGACCCCAGCCACCTGTTCTGGCAGGGCATCGACCCCACCGAGGCGACGAAGTCGCTCGGCTCGCTGGTCTACAACGCGGCGGCGAAGGACACCCGGATCAACCCGCTCTCCCGCGTCAACGGCAACCTCGACGACGCCTTCTCGTGGGTGCCGGTGGACGAGCCCGGCGGGCTCAGCCTCGGCGGCCGCTACACCCTTGGCGGCTGGCCCAAGGACCCGTCCTGGGACTTTGTCGCCGTCGGCCGCGGTCACGACGTCAACTGGTGGACCGGCTTCCTCGCCGCGCTGGCCGAGATCGACCCCGACATGCCCGTCAACATCGAGCACGAGGACCAGGAGCTCGACCAGCTCGGCGGCCTCCGCTCCGCCGCCGAGACGCTGATCAAGGCCGCCAGCCAGATCTGACCGAACCGCCCCCACCACCCGACAGACCCGGAGCTCTCCATGTCCCACACCGACCCCATCAGCGTCGCCGTCATCGGCGCCGGCATGGCCGGCCGCTCGCACGCCCACGCCTACCGCACTGCCCAGACCGTCTTCGGCACCGAAGCCCCGCCCGCCCGCCTCGCCGCGATCGCGGACGTCAACGAGGAGTTCGCCCGGTTCACTGCGGAGCGCTACGGGTTCGAGCGCGCCGAGACCAGCTGGCAGGCGATCGTCGAGGCCGACGACATCGATGCCGTCAGCATCGTGGTCGCCAACCACCTGCACCGCGAGATCGCCGAGGCCCTGCTCGCCTCCGGCAAGCACGTGCTCTGCGAGAAGCCCCTGGCTCCCAGCGTCGAGGACGCCCGGGCCATGGTGGCGGCCGCCGAGCAGGCTCCCCGTCTGGTCGCTGCCACCGGCTTCTCGTACCGACGGGCACCTGCCATCGCCGGCGTTGCCGAACAGATCCGCGGCGGCAGGCTCGGTCAGGTGCTCAGTTTCAACGGCCGCTACTGGTGCGACTACGGCGCCGACCCCGACGGGGCGACGAGCTGGCGCTACACCGGCCCACTCGGCTCCGGTGCGCTCGCCGACATCGGCAGTCACCTGATCGACACCAGCGAGCTGCTCTGCGGTCCGATCGCCCGGGTGACAGGCGCCGTGCTCCCCACGGTCATCAAGGACCGTCCGGTACCGCTCGGGGCGGCTCTCGGCCACGCAGCCACCAAAGTGAGCGACGTACGCGAGCCGGTCACCAACGAGGACATCGCCACGTTCGTGGTGGAGTTCGTGAACGGCGCTGCCGGCACGTTCTCGGTGTCGCGGGTGGCCCTGGGCCACGCGAACACCCTCGGCTTCGAGGTCTTCGGCACGAACGGTGCCGCATCCTTCGACCTGTCCGCGAACGCCGAGTTCGGCTTCGTCGACAACGGCCCGGACCCGGCCACGAACGGCTGGCGCCGCGTCCTGGTCGGCCCCGACCACCCGTACGTCGCCGCCGGGCAGTCGATGCCCTTCGCCGGAGTCGGCCACGGTGGGCAGGACTTCTTCACCTACCAGGCACGGGCGTTCCTCGACGAGATCGCCGGCCTCTCCCGGCTGCCGGGCCCGGCGACGTTCGCGGAAGGCCTGCGCAACCTGGTCGTGGAGGAGGCCGTAGTGGGCTCGGCAGAGACCGGGTCCGCGGTCGAAGTCGCCCTGTGACCGAACCCTCCAGCACCGACGGGCTGCGGATCGGCGTCCTCGGCGCGGCGCGGATCGCGACCGACGGGATCGTCGACCCGGCACGCACGCTCGGTCACCGCATCGTCGCCGTGGCGGCGCGCGACCGGGGGCGCGCCGAGGCGTTCGCCGCGGATCACGGCGTCGAACGCGTCCACGACACCTACCAGGACGTGATCGACGACCCGGACGTCGACGTCGTCTACAACGCGCTGGTCAACTCGCTGCACGCACGCTGGAACATCGCTGCGCTGCAGGCCGGCAAGGACGTGCTCAGCGAGAAGCCGATGACCAGCAACGCCACGCAGGCCCGCGCGGTCCGCGACGCGGCCCGGAGCTCCGGCGCCCGGATCGTGGAGGGCTTCCACTACCTCCACCACCCGGTGCACCGGCGGCTGCGGGAGCTCGTGACCTCAGGTGAGCTCGGCATCATCGAGCGAGTCGAGATCGAGCTGGCGATCCCCGCGCCCCCGGCCACCGACCCGCGGTGGTCCCGGGAGCTCGACGGCGGCGCCACCATGGACCTCGGCTGCTACGTCCTCAACGCAGCGCGCCACGTCGGCCACTGGATCGGCGGTTCACCGCGTCTCGGCGGGGTCGAGGCCCGGGTCCGGTCGCCCGACGTGGACAGCGCCGTCACGGCCGGGCTGACCTATCCCGGCGGCGCGACCGGGTGGGTCGCGTGGGACATGGACGCCGACGATCGGCGGATGGTGTGGACCGTCCGCGGGTCTCGTGGCACGGCGGTCTCCCCCGCCTTCGGCGTACCGCACCTCGACCCGCGCCTGCTGATCACTGACGCCGCCGGCGTCACTCGCGAGGAGAAGCCGGACGCCTGTACGTCGTACACGCACCAGCTCGCGGCGATCGCGGACAGCCTGTGCACCGGCGCGCCGTTCCTGGTCGACGTCGACGACGCGATCGCCAACCTGGAGCTCGTGGATACGGTCTACCGGGAGGTAGGGCTGACGCCTCGCGGCTGATCGACACTTTTGTCCTCACGTGCACATGTCAGAAGTTGCAACACGTCCCCGCTACCCTTCCGCCATGACTGTGCATCGCGTCCAGGTCGAGATCGACCGCTCGTCGCCCGTCCCGCTGTACCACCAGCTGGCCGAGCAGCTCAGTGCATCGATCGCGGACGGACGGCTCAAGCCCGGCGACCCGTTCGAGAACGAGATCGCCGTCGCCGAGCGGCTCCAGCTGTCGCGCCCCACGGTGCGCCGGGCGATCCAGGAGCTCGTCGACCAGGGTCTGCTCGTGCGCCGGCGCGGCCTCGGCACCCGGGTCGCCAACCAGAAGGTGCATCGCAGGGTCGCGCTGTCGAGCCTGTACGACGACCTCGAGCGCGACGGGCGCAAGCCCCGCACCGAGGTGCTGGAGCACGAGATCGTCACCAACGAGCACGCTGCCGCAGCGCTCGACCTGGCGGCCGACGTCCCCATGCTCCACGTGGTGCGGGTCCGGCGTGCGGGCCCTACTCCCTTGGCACTCATGCACAACTGGCTGCCGCCGACCATCGGCGACCTGAGCCGGGAAGAGCTCGAGGCCACCGGGCTGTACGCCGCGCTTCGCGAGCGCGGGGTCAAGCCGGTTGTGGCGCAGCAGACTATCGGCGCCCGGATGCCGACCGCGGCGGAGCGCCGGGCCCTGGAGATCAAGGGCAGTGGCCAGCCGGTCCTCACGATGACGCGGATGGCCTTCGACGCGGCCGGTCTTGCGGTGGAGTACGGCGACCACTGCTACCGGGCGTCGGACTACTCGATCGACCTGATGGTCGACGAGCGCTGACCTCGCGCGAAGATTTCGAGACGGGTCGCCCTCCTCAATCTCCCGCCGTCATCCAGGGCAACGCATGCTCAGCCTCTGGCGGCGTGAATTTCGAGACGGGTCGCGCCGGACCTCGCAGGCTCGGGCCGACGCCGAGCCCTCCTCAATCTCCCGCCGTCACCCAGGGCTTCGCAGGCTCACCCCTGGCGGCGTGAAATAGGTGAAGGGCCCTCGTGAGTATGAGTCACAAGGGCCCTTCGGTTGACCGGTACCGGTGACGCTCCCGGTCGATCGCTCTTCGCCTCCGGCCCCAGCGGCTTCGTCACCCAGCCGCCTCGGCGGTCCACCAGCAAGCTGGCTTTCCGCCGTACAGACCCTCGTCTCCGAGCAATCCCGCTCTCCCCGAAGGAAGTGCGTGAGAGAAGTTCTATGCCCTGTTCACCAGGCTCGCGCAAGGACTTTCGCCAACTATTTCAAGGGATTCTCGCTCCACGGCGTGTCGTCCACAGAACGCTGCCCGTCCTCCACAGCGACGGGCCGCTTCATCCACAGAAGGTCGGCCGGGTCTGTGGAAACTCGCGGATTTCGAGACGGGTCGCGCCGGACCTCGCAAGCTCGGGCCGACGCCGAGCCCTCCTCAATCTCCCGCCGTCATCCAGGGCTTCGCAGGCTCAGCCCTGGCGGCGTGAAATAGGTGAAGGGCCCTCGTGAGTATGAGTCACAAGGGCCCTTCGGTTGACCGGTACCGGTGACGCTCCCGGTCGATCGCTCTTCGCCTCCGGCCCCGGCGGCTTCGTCACCCAGCCACCGCGGTCACTCCCCGGCAGGCCGGTTCGTGTCCGTGCAGACCCTCGTCTCCGAGCAATCCCGCTCTCCCCGAAGGAAGTGCGTGAGAGAAGTTCTATGCCCTGTTCACCTGGCTGCGCAAGGACTTTCGCCAACTATTTCAAGGGATTCTCGCTGCACGGCGTGTCGTCCACAGAACAGCCCTGGTCCTCCACAGATCACGCCGGATCGTCCACAAGGTCCGGACCAGACCTGTGGATTCTGGGTGGCGGCGCGCGGTCCGGGTCGTGCCGGCCGGGCGCTTGCGGACGCGGACCTCCGGAGACGCAGAAGGGCCCTCGTGAGTATGAGTCACGAGGGCCCTTCGCTGACCGGTACTGGTGACGCTCCCGGTCGATCACTCGTCCACTCCGGCTCCGGCGGCTTCGTCACCCAGCCACCGCGGCAGTCCACCAGCAAGCTGGCGATCCGTCGTACGAACCCTCGTCTCCGAGCGATCCCGCTCTCCCCGAAGGAAGTGCGTGAGAGAAGTTCTATGCCGTGATTGCCGAGCCCCGCAAGGGGTTTCGCCAACATTCTTCTGGTTCCGGCGTGTCGCCCACAGGACCACGGCGGTTCTGCACAGCGAAGGTCCCTGTCGTCCACAGGCGTCCACAGGTTGTGCACAAGCCCTGTGGAAATCCGGCCCGTGAAATCCAGCTCAGTTCTCGCGCGAGGAGAGGATGCAGAACTCGTTGCCCTCGGGGTCGGCCAGGACCGTGAAGCCGGAATCCGCGGGCTGCCCGACGTCGGCCCGGGTCGCCCCGCGCCCGAGGAGCCGCGCGATCTCGGCGTCGCGGTCGTCGGAGACGTGGGGGGCGAGGTCGAGATGGAGGCGGTTCTTGATCGTCTTGTCCTCGGGGACACCCACGAACACCAGCCCCGGCGGGACCTGCTCGAACGGCGTGGTCTCGATCAGCTCCATGGTCGCGTGTGGTGGGAGCAGCACGAGCTCGTTGTCGGACTCGTAGAAGATCCGCCAGCCCAGGGTCTCGGCCCACCACCTCCCCTGGGCGGCGTGGTCGTGGCAGTCGATGACGGTGGTGTACCAACGGAGAGCCATGGCTCCCTTCTACATGCCCCCACCGACAGCCGCCTCGAACGCCGCGGCGACCTCCAGCAGCGCCCGGTCGGCGCCGTGCGGAGCGACGATCTGGATCCCGACCGGCAGGCCGTCGGCGGTGGTGCCGGCCGGGACCGAGATCGCGGGGCAGCCGGTCACCGTGACGAGGTACGCCGAGCGCATCCAGTCGAGGTAGGTCTCCTGGGCCCGCCCGTTGATCGCGTGCGGGTACTCCTGGTCGGCCGGGAACGGCGGCACCTGCGAGACCGGCAGCACCAGCACGTCGTACGTCGACAGGAACTCGCGGGCCGCGCCCATCACGGTCGTCCGCCGTTCGAACGCGCGGGCCACGTCGGCGCCGGTGATGCCCACGCCTGCGCGGATGTTGTCGGCGAGCGAGGCCTTGAACGCGTCGGGGTGCTCGGCGAGCTGGTCGCCGAACGCCGCCTGGAACTGCCAGGCGCGGAGGGTGCGGAAGACGTCGTCGGCGAGCGACAGGTCGGGGGCCGCCTCCTCCACCGTGGCGCCGGCGGCGGCGAAGGTGGTGGCGGACGCGGACACCACCGCGGCGACCTCGTCGTCGACCTCGAAGGCGCCGCCGAGGTCGACGGACAGGGCGACCCGCAGGCCGGCCAGCGTGCCGCTCACCGGCGGGCCGAACCGGGGGCCCGGGTCGGCCAGGGCGAACGGCGTACGCCGGTCGGGGCCGGCGATCACCGACAGCAGCAGCGCGAGGTCCCCGACGTTGCGGGCCATCGGGCCGCCGGTGGAGAGGTTGTTCCAGTAGTTCTCGGTCGGCCAGTCCGGCACCCGGCCGATGCGTGGGCCGCAGCCCGACCACGCCGCAGAAGCTGGCGGGGTTGCGCAGCGACCCGCCCATGTCGGAGCCGTCGGCGAGCGGGACCATGCCGGCCGCCAGCGCGCACGCCGCTCCCCCGGACGACCCGCCGGCCGAGCGGGTGGGGTCGACGGGGTTGAGGGTGGTCCCGAAGATCGTGTTGAACGTGTGCGACCCGGCCGCGAACTCCGGCACGTTGGTCTTGCCGATCGTGACCGCCCCGGCCTGGCGGATCCGGGCGACGATGAGGTCGTCCGCGTCGGGGACGTGGTCGGCGTACAGCGGCGAGCCGTACGTCGTCCGCCACCCCGCGACGTCGTGGGTGTCCTTGAACGCGTGCGGCAGCCCGTGCAGCGACGCCGACCCGGTCGCCGCGGGCGGTGGCCTCGTCGGCCTCGGCCGCTCCCTGCCGGGCGCGCTCCTCGTCGAGGCTGACGATCGCGTTCAGCTCGGGGTTGCGCTCGGCGATCCGGGCGAGGTGGAGGTCGAGCAGCTCGCGGGCGGAGATGTGCTTGGCACGGATCGCCAGCGCCATGTCGCGGGCGGTGGAGTCGACGGTCAGCGTCGGTCACTCGTCGCACTCACGGCGTCTGCCCTTCTCCGTTGCAACCGTGACGTGCTGGTTCCCGGTCATCCGGGACCGCGACCTCACCGCCGCCGCCCGAAGATCCCGCCCACGATCACACCGGCGAGCACCAGGCCGGCGCCGACGACGATGCCCTTGAGGAAGTCGTCCTGGGAGGAGATGCCGCCGGCCTTCGGCGGGCGCGGTGAAGACGCCGGGCTGGGCCTCGGCAGACTGCGGACCGGCGTCTGGCCACCCGCGGCGGCACGGAGCAGCCGGGCGCTCGCCGCTCAGCGACTTGCCGACGTTGCCGAAGAACTCCCCCGCCATCCGCTTCGACACCGACCCGAGCATCCGCTGGCCGACGCCGCCGACCATGCCGCCGACGGTGGCGTCGGCCTCGTAGGCGATCCGGGTGGCGCCGTCGTCGACCGGCGCGAAGCGCACGTCCACGGTCGCGTCGACGGTGCCCGGGCGCGCCCGCGCCCTGGAGCTTCATCACCAGCGACTCGTGCTCCTTGAGGTCCGACAGCGCGCAGGTGCCGGCGTACGTGCCCTTGATCGCGGCGACGCCGGCGGTCACCGTCATCGCGTAGGTGTGCTCGCCCGTCGTCTCCAGCCGCTCGCAGCCCGGGATGGTCGCGACCAGCACCTGCGGGTCGAGCAGGGCGTCCCAGACCTTGTCGACGGGGAACGGGACGGTGTTGGCACCGGCGATCTTCATGAGGACTCCTTCGGACTGGCGACGAGGTGGAACAGCTCGGACGGCGAGATCGGCATCGCCCGGATCGGGATGCCCTCGGCGTCCTCGATGGCGGCCGCGAACACGGCCGCCGACGGGATCACGCCGGCCTCGCCGGCGCCCTTGATCCCGAGCGGGTTGAGCGGCGACGGGCGTCTCGAGGTGGTCGATGTCGATGCCGTCGGGGATCTCGGAGACGTAGGGCATCAGGAAGTCCATGAACGACGCGTTCAGCAGCTGCCCGGACTCGTCGTACGCCATCCGCTCGTAGAGCGCCCCGCCGACGCCCTGCGCGACGCCGCCGTGGATCTGGCCCTCGACGATCATCGGGTTGATCAGGTGGCCGCAGTCGTGGACGACGGCGTACTTCAGGATCTTGATCTCGGCGGTGTCCGGGTCGGTCTCCACGATCACCGCGTGCATCCCGGACGCGAACGTCGCGCGCTCGGGCGAGTAGAAGTCCTTGCCCTCCAGGCCCGGCTCGTCGTCCTCGGCCACCGGCGGCTTGCCCGGGTCGCCGACGCTGAACTGGGTGGCGGCCTTGGACGCCTCGTCGAAGGCGTAGCGCAGCGGGTTGGACAGCACCGAGACGGTGCCGAGGTCGATCGAGGAGCCGGGCGAGCCCTTGACCGACACCACGCCGTCGACGATCTCGAGGTCGGCCTCGTCCGCCTCCAGCGCCTCGGCCGCGATCCGCAGCACCTTCTCCTTGGCCCGCTTCGCCGCGAGGTGGATCGCCGACCCGCTCATCACCGCCGCCCGGGAGGCGAAGGTGCCGACGGCGTACGGCATCCGGCGGGTGTCGCCGGTGACCACCTCGACGTCCTCGAACTTCACGCCGAGCTCGTCGGCGACCAGCTGCGCGAAGACCGTGGCGTGCCCCTGCCCCTGCGTGGTCAGGCCGGTCGCGACCTTGACCTTGCCGGACGTCTCGATGTGCACGTGGGCGCCTTCGTAGGGCCCGACGCCGGTGCCCTCGACGTAGCAGGCGAGACCGATGCCGACCCGTCGTCCCTGCGCCGCCATCTCCTCCTGGAACGCCGGGAACTCGTCCCAGCCGACCAGCTTCTTCAGCTTGTCCAGCGACGCCGGGTAGTCGCCGGAGTCGTACTCGAGCTCGCGGCCGTCCTGGAAGATCAGGCCCTGGTCGTAGGGGAACTCGTCGGGCTGGATGAAGTTCGCCGACCGCACGTCGGCGCGGTCCTTGCCGAGGTACGCCGCGATCGCGTCCATCGTGCGCTCCATGGCGTAGCAGCCCTGCGGCCGGCCGGCCCCGCGGTACGGCGTGACCATGACCGTGTTGGTGAACATCGACTCGAAGACGACGCGGTAGTTCTGCGGCTTGTAGGGGCCGAGCAGCTGGGTCGAGGTGATGATCGGGACGATCAGGCCGTACGGCGAGTAGGCGCCGTGGTCGTGCCAGAACTCGACGTCCAGCCCGAGCAGCCGGCCGTCGTCGTCGAACCCGACCTCGATGTGGTGCACCTGGCCGCGCTCGTGCGCGGAGGAGATGAAGTGCTCGCGGCGGTCCTCGGTGAACTTCACCGGCCGGCCGAGGGCGCGTGGCCGCCATCGGCACCAGCAGCTCCTCGGGCCACGGGTGGTTGATCTTCACGCCGAAGCCGCCGCCGACGTCGGGCGTGATCACGTCGACCTGCCCGAGGTCGAGGCCGAGCTTGGCGGCGACCGCGGCCCGCACGCCGGTCGACGTCTGGGTCGAGCTCCACACGGTCATCCGGGAGACGTCGGGATCCCAGCGGGCGACCACGCCGCGACCCTCCATCGGCATGCAGGCGCTGCGCTCGATGGTGAGGTCGAGGGTGAGCGTGTGCGGCGCGGTCGCGATCGCGGCGCGGGCGTCGCCGTTCTCCTGCTCCATCCGTGGCGCCGACGTTGCCGGGCACGTCCTCGTGGACCAGCGCGTTCGCTGCCCGGGCGGCGTCGAGCCCGACCACCGGCGGCAGCGTCTCGTAGGTCGACCTTGATCCGGCCGATCGCGTCCTCGGCGACGTAGCGGTCGTCGGCGACCACGAACGCGACCGCCTCGCCGACGTAGTTCACCTCGTCCTTCGCCAGGGCGTACTGCGTGCGGCCGTGGGTCAGCGCGGGGTGCGGGATCAGCAGCGGCAGCGGCTCGGCCATGTAGCCGGTGAGGTCCTCGTGGGTCCACACCAGGTGCACGCCCTCGACGTCGAGCACGTCCTCGACGTCGATCTCGAGTGACCCGGGCGTGTGCGTGCGGCGACCGGAGCACGGCGGCGTGCAGGGAGCCGAGGGCGACGTCGTCGACGTACACGCCCCGACCGCGGAGGAAGCGCTCGTCCTCGATGCGCTGGACCTTGGCGCCCATCAGCTTGCCGCTCATGACGTCGCCTCCGGCTGGTTTCGAGACGGTTGCTGCGCAACCTCCTCAACCAGCGAGTCGCGCGATCTCGGCGGCGCGCTCGACCGCCTTGACGATGTTCTGGTAGCCGGTGCAGCGGCACAGGTTGCCGCCGATCATCTCCCGGGCCTCGTCGTGGGTGGGGTGCGGGTTCTCGCGCAGGCCGGCGGTGATCGTGGTGAGGAAGCCGGGCGTGCAGAAGCCGCACTGCAGGCCGTGGCACTCCTTGAACGCCTGCTGGACCGGGCCCGAGCGACCCGTCGGGGTTGGTCAGCCCCTCGACGGTGGTGATCTCGACGTCGACCGCGGAGACCGCGAACATCAGGCAGGACCGCATCGGTCGTCCGTCCACGCAGCACGGTGCACGCGCCGCAGACGCCGTGCTCGCAGCCGACGTGGGTGCCGGTGAGGCCGAGGTCGTGGCGCAGCGCGTCGGACAGCAGCCGCCGGGCGGGCACGGTGACGTCGTGGGCGGTGCCGTTCACGGTGAGCCGGACCGAGTGGAGCTCCTCGCTCATGCCCTGCCTTCCGCATCGTCGTACGCCGCCCGGACGACCCGGGCGGTCAGGATCCGCGCCAGGTGGGCGCGGTAGTCGGCGGTGGCATGGATGTCGTCGGCCGGGTCGAGCTGCTCGAGGGCCACGTCGCCCCACCGCTCCTCCGGCACGCCGCTGAGGTCGACGACGGTCGGGCACGTCGCTGACCGAGAGGTACCCCGCCCGCACGGTCTCGCCGTCGACCAGCGCGGCGACGCCGCACAGCGCGTAGTCGCCGTGCCGGCGGGCGATCTCCTCGAACGCCACCCCGGCGCCGGCCGGCAGCGCCGGGAAGAACGCAGCCGTCGCGATCTCGTCGTGCTCGACCGAGGACTCGAGCGGGCCGAGGAACAGCTCGTCGGCCGGGATCGTACGGCGCCCCCGGGCCGCGGACTCGACCTCGATCGAGCCGCCGAGCAGCCGCAGCACCACCGGCATCTCGGCCGCGGCGTCGGCGTGCACGAGCGAGCCGACGGTCGTGCCGCGGTTGCGGATCGTCGGGTGCGCGACGTTGGCCAGGGCCATCGTCGACCAGCGGCTGCACCCGGCGTACGTCGGCCGAGGCCAGCACGTCGGCGTGCCGGGCCAGGGCACCGATCCGGACGCCGTCGTCGGTGACGGTCACGTCGGCGAGCCCGGGCAGTCCGTTGATGTCGACGAGGGTGCCCGGTGCCGCCAGCCGCATCGACAGCAGCGGCACCAGGCTCTGCCCTCCGGCCAGCACCTTGGCGTCCGGTGCCTCCGCCAGGGCCGCCAGCGCGTCGGCGAGCGACCCCGGCCGGAGGTACGCGAACGGTGCTGGCTTCACAGGGCCTTGGTCACCTCATCGGCCCCGCGATGCGTCCCGGCGGGATGCCCCCGGTTGACCAGGTGGAAGAACACGATGACCATGATGGTGCCCAGGGCGATGCCGCCCAGCTCGAAGTCGTCGGTGATCTCGAGCGTCACGCCGCCGATGCCGGCGATCAGGCCGGCGGCGAGGCCGACCAGGTTCACCGGGTCGCCGAAGTCGACGTCGTTCTCGACCCAGATCTTCGCGCCCACCAGTCCGATCATGCCGTAGAGCACCACCGTGATCCCGCCGAGGACGCCGCCCGGGGTCGCGCTGACGATCGGCGCCGAACTTCGGGCACAGGCCCGAGCAGGATCGCCACCACCGCCGCGACGTAGTAGGCCGCGGTGGAGTAGACCCGGGTGGCGCCCATGACGCCGATGTTCTCGGCGTACGTCGTGGTCGGCGATCCGCCGAACGCGCTGGACAGGGCGGTGGCGAAACCGTCGGCCCCGATCGCACGGCCCATGTAGGGGTCGAGGTCGTCGCCGGTCATCTCGGCGACGGCCTTGACGTGGCCGGTGTTCTCGGCGATCAGGGCGATCACACCCGGCAGCACCAGCAGGATGAACGTCAGCGAGAAGCTGGGGCCGTGGACGACGTCGACGCCGTCAGCCAGCTGGCCGCTCGGGAAGCCGACCCAGTCGGCCGCCTCCACCCCGGCCCAGGTCGACCCGGTCGTGCGCGACCGCGTCGGGACCGGTGGGGAGCACCGAGGTGATCTGGCCGAACAGTCCGTCGAACAGCCAGGAGATCAGGTAGCCGAAGATCAGCGCGAGGAACACCGCGATCCGGGACCAGAAGCCGGGGAACAGCACGGCTGCGCACACCATGAAGGCCGCCGTCAGCAGCGCCACCCACTGGTCCTGGGGCCAGTAGATGCCGGCCACGACGGGCGCCAGGTTGAACCCGATCAGCATGACGACCGCGCCGGTGACCGCCGGGGGCAGCACCTTGTGGATCGATGCCGGAGCCGGAGAAGTGGACCAGCACGCCCACCAGCAGCAGCACGATGCCGGCGACCATGATCGCGCCGGTGACGTCGGCCGAGTCCCCGCCGTCCGCCCGGATCGCGGCGACACCGGCCACGAACGAGGCACTGGTGCCGAGGTAGCTGGGCACCATGTTGTTGCAGATCAGCAGGAACAGGATCGTGCAGATACCCGAGAACATGATCGCGAGGTTGGGGTCCAGCCCCATCACGATCGGGAACACGAACGTCGCGCCGAACATGGCCACGACGTGCTGGGCGCCGAGCCCGACGGTCTTGCCCCACGGGAGCCGCTGACGGGGCCCGACGGCCTCACCCGGTCCTGGATCGACTACTTCCCACTTGAACATCGACATGACAGTCCTCCTGGTGGGTCTGGATGGCCCCGAGAATCCACAAGGTAGTGGTCCCCATCACACACCCTCGACGGCGAGAAATGCCGAAGGAACGCCGGAACCCATGGCAATGCTTTACGGCGCGTGCGCTTGGGAAAACGCGCGTCCTCAGCGGGTTCCGGTGATCTCCAGGACCCGCAGCGCGACCGCCACGTCGAGCCGGAGGTGCGGGTCGGAGGAGAGCGGCCCGAGCAGCCGCTCGAGCTTGCTGACCCGGTACCGCATCGTGTTGTAGTGGAAGAACTGGAGCCGCGCCGCCTCGGCCACGTTGAAGTTGGTGTCGAGCAGCACCTGGAGGGTCTCCCGCAGGTCCGCGGCCTCGGTGGTCGAGAGCGCGAGCGGCCCGAGCACGTCGCGGGTGAACGCGCTCAGCTCGCTGGTCTCCGGGACCAGCGCGATCAGGCGGTGCACGCCGAGCTGGTCGAAGAACGTCGTCGAGCCGCCGCCGTTCACGCGCCGCCCGACCTCCACCGCCCGTCGGGCCTGGCCGTAGGCGTCGGGCAGCTCGTCGAGCGAGTTGGCCACCCGGCTCACCCCGACCGAGAACGGCCGCCGGCCGCCGCCCTTGTCGCCGGCCACCGCGGTGACCACGCGGCGTACGGCGTGGTGGCCGGCCACCGGCTCGTCGTCGCCGTCGGCGACCGGGAGCAGGGTGACCACCTCGGACGAGAAGTCCACGCACGGGACGCCGGGGTCGAGGGCCCCGGTGACCTGACGCCAGGCGGCCGAGAACCGTTCCTGCCAGCGCCGCCGCTGCACCCCCGAGACGGGCTCCGACCCCGCGGGCGGTGCGTCGATCTCGGCGGCGAGCACCACGACCGGCCAGCGGAGGTCCCAGCCGAACGCCGGCCGTGTGCTCGTCGACGTACTGCTCGTCGCCGGCCCGGCGCAGGAAGAGGTCGCGCAGGAAGTCGCCCTGGTACTTGTTCTCGACAGCGGTGATCGCCTCCTCGCGGGTGATCAGCAACGCCGCCACGGCTGCCGCCCGCTCGAGGGCGTGCACGTCGTCGGCCGAGATCGGCGAGCCGGCCCGGAAGGACACCAGGCGGGCCAGGTCCGCGCCCCCGGCGGCGACCCGCAGCGACCGCATCTCGCCGTCCCCGACAGCGGTGCCGGTGTCGGACACCCGCTCGATCCGCAGCCGGCCGGTCGGGTCCACCAGCGCGTGCTCGCGCAGCAGCTCCCGGTGCTCGTCGCCGAGGTGGGAGGCGCGCTCGCGACCGTCCGTCGACGTGACCAGCACCCCCACGTCGAGGACCCGGGCCACCTCCTCGGCGATCCGGTCCAGGTCCCCGCCCTCGAGCACGATCTGGGTCAGGGCGGTGTGCAGCGCGTCGATCCGGGCCAGCGCCGCGGTGGCGCCGTCCTCGCGACCCCGGCTAGTCAAGACTTGCGCCCCGTTCGGCGGATCGTTGGCAGAACCTCACATCGGCAAACCTAACCGGCCCCCACTAGCGTCGGAAAGCATGAGGGCGCCGTCATCCCACCCGCGACCGGGGGAACCGCTGCCGGTGAGCGCCCCGCCGCGGGTCCGCGACCTGCTCCGGTCCGCTCCCGACGGGCCGGTGCCGATCGTCCACCGCGGGCCGCTGGCGGTGTACGTCGAGGTCGGGCGGCCGGTGCGTCGGGCTGGTGGCCGCGGGGGCTGCCCAGGTCCCGTGTGCGCTCCGGTCGCGACTCCCGGACCTCGGGGATCACTTCCTTTGCTCTCGGCGTACGTCGCGGGCGGGGTTCTCCACATCGACGGCAGGCCACTGGCGGTGGGCCGTTCCGTGGACGTCGCACACCGCGACTGGCCCGCGGAGCGATCCTCGGCAAGACGGCGGGCTCGACCACTGCACCGCCGGCATCGACGCGGACGCCGTGGCCCGGGCTGGTCGGATCGCGGCGACGGGCTCACCCCGCTCGGCGACGACGTCCTGTGCGGCTGGCTCGCCCTGCACCGCGCTGCGGGCGTGCCCACCCCCGACGTCGACCGGGCGGTCCGGGCCCACCTGGGACCGGACCACGCTGCTGTCCGCGACCCTGCTGGACTGCGCCCTGCACGGTGAGGTGCTGCCCGAGCTGGGCGCCTGGATCGCCGCCCTCGGCACGCTCGCCGAGAACGACCGTGCGACCGAGCTGCTGAGGGTCGGTGCCACCTCCGGCGCAGGGCTCCTGGCCGGCGCCCGGCTCGCCCTCGACCAGCTGCTCAGCTGAAGGAGCCCTCGCCGCATGACCACGTCCACGAACACCCACGTCGAGCTGCGCAGCGGCGCGTACGCCGACTCGGTGACCCTGCTCCAGGTCAGCCGGACCGTGCAGGACGCCCCGGGCGTGGCCGCGGCCCAGGTCGCCATGGCCACCCCGCTCAACGTCGAGGTGCTGACCGAGATGGGGTTCACCGTTCCGCCCGAGGCCACACCGAACGACCTCGTCGTCGCGCTGCGGCTCGAGGACGGCGGCTCGCTCGACGCCGGGCTCGCGGCCGTCGAGACCGCGCTGGCCGCGACCACCCGCCGCGACACCGGGAGCGCCGAGGTCGCGCCGCCGCGAACCACCGCCGCCGCGCTGCGCGGCAGCGGCGACGCCCTGGTGCTCGTCTCCGTCCCGGGTGCCAGCGCGTTGGTCGAGGCGATGGACGCGGTCGACGCCGGCCACGACGTCATGGTCTTCAGCGACAACGTGCCCCTCGACCAGGAGGTCGCGCTCAAGACGACCGCGACCGCGCATGGCCTCCTGGTCATGGGTCCCGACTGCGGCACCGCCGTCGTCGGCGGCCTCGGCCTCGGGTTCGCCAACGCCACCTCCCCCGGCCCGGTCGGCATCGTCGCCGCCTCCGGCACCGGCTGCCAGCAGCTCCTCGCCCTGCTCGACCATGCCGGCGTCGGCGTCGGCTCCGCGCTGGGCGTCGGCGGTCGCGACCTGTCCGCCGAGGTGCGCGGCCTCTCCACCCGCGAGGCGATGCGGCGACTGGACGAGGACGCCTCGGTCGAGCTGATCGTCGTGGTCTCCAAGCCGCCCGCCGACGACGTCGCCGCCGAGATCCGCGAGTACGCCGCGTCCCTGGCGACCCCGGTCGAGTTCGCGCTGCTCGGTCCCGGGCAGCCGGACCTCACCGTCGCCACCGAGGGCGTCCTGCGCCGCCTCGGTCACGACGTACCGTCCTGGCCGGTGACCGGGGAGGCCAAGCCGGCCGGCTCCGGGACGCGTCCTGCGCGGGCTCTTCGTGGGCGGCACCCTCGCGAGCGAGGCGAAGCTGATCGCCGTCGAGCTCCTGGGCGCGGACGGCGGGCACACGTTCGTCGACTTCGGCGACGACGCCTACACCGGCGGTCGGGCGCACCCGATGATCGACCCGTCGCTGCGGCTCGAGCACCTGGCCCGCGCCGCGGCCGACCCGGACACCGGCGTGATCCTGCTCGACGTCGTCCTCGGGCACGGCGCCGAGCCCGACCCCGCCGCGTCGCTCGCGCCCGCGATCGCCGGCATCGAGCAACCGGTCGTGGTCGCGGTCGTCGGCACCGCCCACGACCCGCAGGGACTGGAGCGCCAGGTGCAGGCGCTGGCCGATGCCGGCGCCGAGGTCCACCTGTCCAACGCCGCGGCCACCCGGCGCGCGGTCGAGCTGCTGGGAGCCGGCGCATGAACACCCCCACCCAGGTCGTCGGTGTCGGCGCCGACCTCTTCGCGGACGCCATCGCCGCCCAGGCCGTCGACATCGATCCGCGTCGACTGGCGTCCGCCGATGCCCGGCACCGAGGACGACCTGGCCACGGTCGCGGCCGACCCGCTGCGGCAGGGCCGCCAACGAGCACGCGCTGGCCCGGATGCTCGGCGTGCAGGCGATGCTGGTCGACGTCGCGCCGGCGTCCGAGCTGCTCGGGCTCGAACGCGGGCAGTTCCTGCACGCCGGCCCGCCGATCGCGTGGGATCGCACCGCCGGCCCGCTCCGCGGCGCCCTGATGGGCGGCGCGGCCCTGGAGGGGCTGGTCGACGACCCCGAGGACGCCGTACCCCTCTTCGAGGCCGGCACCTCCGTCTCGCTCGAGCCGTGCCACCACCGCAGCACCGTCGGCCCGATGGCGGGCGTGGTCACGCCGTCGATGTGGCTGTTCGTGCTCGAGGATCCCGAAGTCCGGCCACCGCACCTACTGCTCGCTGAACGAGGGTCTCGGCAAGGTGCTGCGGTACGGCGCGTACTCGCCCGACGTGCTGACCCGGCTGCGCTGGATGGGCGACGTCCTCGGCCCGCTGCTGCAGAAGGCCGTCCGCGACAGCGGGCCGGTCGACGTCACCGGCATCCTCACCCAGATGCTGCAGATGGGCGACGAGGCCCACAACCGCAACCGCGCCGGCACGCTGATGCTGCTGCGCGACCTGTCCCCCGCCATGGTGACCAGCGGGATGGACGCGGCCGACGTCGCGGAGGCGCTCCGGTTCATCGGCGGCAACGACCACTTCTTCCTCAACCTCGCGATGCCCGCGTGCAAGCTCGCGCTCGACGCGGCCCGCGACATCGAGGGCTCGACGATGGTCGTCGCGATGGCCCGCAACGGCACCGACTTCGGCATCCAGGTCTCCGGCACCGGCGACGAGTGGTTCACCGGCCCGGCCCAGCTGGCCGACGGGCTGTTCCTCGGCGACTACGGCCCGGACGACGCCAACCCCGACATCGGCGACTCGGCGATCACCGAGACCGCCGGCATCGGCGGCTTCGCGATGGCGACCGCTCCGGCCATCGTCCGCTTCGTCGGCGGCTCCGTCCCCGACGCGCTCGCCACCACCCGGCGGATGCACGAGATCACGCTCGGCGAGAACCCCCGCTGGTCGGTGCCGATCCTGGAGTTCCAGGGCGTCCCGTCCGGGATCGACGTGACCCGGGTCTGCCGGACCGGCATCCTGCCGCAGATCAACACCGGCATGGCCGGCAAGGTCGCGGGCGTCGGACAGGTCGGCGCCGGGCTGGTCACCCCGCCGGCGGAGATCTTCCCGAAGGCGCTCGCCGCGCTGGCGGAGAGGGCCCGCGCCCGAAGCTGAGTAGCGGTACTCACCACTCACTGAGTCGGCGCTCGCTGGGCGCCGCGAGCACCAGCCGAGTGAATGGGCACATGACCCGATACGCGGACCCGACGCGGTGCCCCGACTGCCGCGCGTACCTGCCTCCGACTCCTGACACGTGCCCCAGTTGCGCGTTCCCCCTGGCCGATCCGCTCAGCCACGAGCTGCTGCGCACCCTCGAGTACGCCGACACCTTGGTGGTCCGCCTCCGCGCCGCAGCTCCCGTCCTGGCGCGGCCCGCCACCCCGCTCACGGCCGACCTGCCGGCGTACCCGCGCCCCCACGACCCGGCTCCCGCAACCGGCGCCCGGCACGGCCTGCGCACGGCGTCGGTGCCCACGATCCTGCTCGGCCTCGGCGCCCTGTGCCTGCTGGTCGCCGCGGTCACCTTCCTCGCCTTCGCCTGGACCTGGATGGGCGTCGGCGGCCGGACCTCCGTCCTCGCCGGGCTGACCGCCGCGGCCGGTGGCGCGGGCCTCTGGCTCGGCCGCAAGGGACTGCGCGTGGCGGCGGAGTCACTGACGACCGTCTCCCTGGGACTGGTCGCCCTCGACCTGGCCGGAGCGGTCACCGCCGGCTGGATCGGTCCGCGCAGCGACGAGGCCCTGGTCATGCTGGCCGGTGCCGGCGTCGCCGCCGTGGGCTGGGCGCTGGTCGTGGCGCCGGTCCGCCTGGTCGCGCCCCAGCTCGGCGCCTGCCTGGGCCTGCTGGTGGCGTTCCTGGCGGCGACCGGCATCACCACCCACGATCACCTCGTCGGCGTCGCGGCGATCCTGGCGTTCGGCGCGTCGGCCTGCGCCGCACGGCTGCTCCACGCCCGCGCCCTGACCGCCGCGGCGGCATTCGGAGCCGCTGGCTGGTGGGCCTGGCTGGCCGGCTGGGGTCTGGTCGAGGCGATCGCCGAGCCCACCGTCCGCAGCCTGTGGGTCGACGGCAACGGGTACGCCCTCGCGGCCGGTGCCGGCCTGGTGCTGCTGACGGGCGTCGTGGTCCCGGACCGCCCGTCGGTCCTGCGTGGGGGTACTGCGGTCGCGACGGCGATCCTGAGCTTCCTGGTCGCGCTGCCGGCACTCGACGAGGGCGGCACCGCGGTCGGCCTGACCGCGCTGGTCGCGCTGCTCGTGTGGTCCGGCGCGGCGGTGGTGCTGCCGACCAGCTGGGCCGTCGTGCCCGCGGTCAACATCGCCCTGGCCGGCGTACCCGCAGTGGCCGTGTCCGGCGCGCTGGTGGCCGAGGGGCTGGGCCGGATCGCCGAGCTCGGCGACCCCTTCACCCGATCCGCGGACGTGCGACTCGTGGTGTCCGACACCGCTGCCCACCCCGGCCTCCTGGTACCCCTCGTGGGCGCGCTGCTGCTCGCCGGCACGGCACTGTTCGCGTCGGCTGCCCGCGCGCTGTGGCCGCTCGCCGGCTCCGCCGTGCTCGCCCTGGCCGCGATCGCCACGATGGCCTCCTCGTCGTACGCCGTGCCTCTGGCTGCGATCACCGGGTCCCTGTCCGCCCTGGCGCTGGCGCTGGCTGTGACCGCCCTGAGGTCCCCGGGCGGAGGCGTCTTCTCGGTCGCTGCCGGCGCCCTCGGCGTGGCCTCGATCGGGCTGGCCCTGCCGAGCGACCGGCTGACCACCGGCAGCGCGGCTGCGGCCGTCGCGGTGGCGGCCCTTCTCGTCCACGCACGGTCCGCGCAGTCGCGCCAGGTCGGTGACGTGCTGCTGCCCGCCGCCCTCGGCGTCCTTGTCTGGATGGTCGGGGACCTGGTCGGGCTGGACCCGGAGTGGCGGGCAGCTGCCGGTGCTCGCGGCGCTGGGCCTGCTCGCGATCGCCCGACCGAACGGTGTGACCGAGGTGGCGGCGGCGGTCGTCGCGACGGTCGCCGCAGTCACCTCGGTCCAGCTGGCGACCGACCTGCCGACCTCGCTCGCGATCCACCTCACCGTCGCCGGTGCCGCTGGTCACGCTGTCGAGCCTGGTGCACGCGGATCACCGGCAGCTGGCCTGGCCGGGCGGCCTGCTGCTGGCGGCCGCCACCTGGGTCCGGCTCTTCGACCTGGGCGTCGACCGCGCCCGAGGCCTACACCCTGCCGACGGCACTGGTGCTGGTCGGCGTCGGCCTGCACCGGATCTGGCGGGACCCGAGCACCTCGACCGACACCCTGCTGCCGGGGCTCTCCCTGGCCACGATTCCCAGCCTGCTCTGGGTGATCGCGGTCGACCCGGTCTCCCCGCGTGCGGTGCTCCTCGGGGCCGCGTGCCTGGCGCTCCTGCTCGTCGGAAGCCGGCTGAGCTGGAGCACCCCGCTGGTCGTGGGTGCCGTCGTCGGTGGGCTGCTCGTCCTCCGCGAGGTCGCGCCGTACGCCGAGGCGACGCCGCGCTGGGTGCTGATCGGCATGGCCGGGACCGTGCTGACGGTGGTCGGCGTGACCTGGGAGCGGCGGGTGGTCGAGCTGCGCGAGGCCGCGGCGTACCTCGGGCGGCTGCGCTAGGCCGGCTCGCCCGGGTGCCAGAACGCCTTCGCGAGGTCGACCCTGCCGGACGGGCGCAGCGGGGTGCCCTCCTCGAGATAGGCCTGGCGTGCGTCCTGGTGGCTCGGCGGGAGCGATCCGTCGGCACGGACCACGCGCCACCACGGCACCGGGCCGCCGTACGACGCCATGATCGAGCCGACCTGCCGCGGGCCGCCGCCACCGGCCACCTGGCCGACGGTCTCCGCGATCGCGCCGTACGTCGTGACCCGCCCGCGCGGGACCCGTTCGACGCAGCGCAGCACCAGCTCGACGTACTCCTCCGGGTCGATCCGCATCAGGTCGGCTTCCGCACGTAGAGCAAGTTGGCAGCGACGATCACGACCAGGAGCCCGGCCAGCCCGGCCGCCCACACGCCCGGTGGCTCGGGCTGGTCCTGTGCCGCCTCGGCCACCACCCAGGCCAGCACGGCGGCCGGCAGCACCAGCAGCCCGCGGACCGCCCACCTGCGCAGTGCGGCCGGGTCGAGCTGCACCGTCGAGGGTCCGTACGCCGCGACCGTCGCGGCGAGGTGCGAGGCGAGCAGCCCGGCCGCGGCGACCAGCGCGGCGGGGTGCAGGCCGTCGCGCAGACCCAGCCCCCACGAAGCGACCACCAGGAGGAGCACGCCGGTGCCGGCCGTCGGAGTCCGGGTAGACCGCGAACACGGCCGCCGAGGCCGGCCACGAGCAGCACCAGCCACCAGGCCGGCGTGCCCCCGGCGGGGATGATCGCCAGGAGCGCGACCAGGGGTCCGGCCACGACGGTCCCGCGCAGCAGCCACTGCCCGCGCGACCAGCGACGGATCACCGCACACCTCCCTGCGGCAGCTGGGCGCGCCGGGCGAACCGGCGCAGCACGTCGTCGAGGGTTCCGGGGCCGCGCCAGGCCACGACCGGGCAGCCCAGGCCGGCCAGGCGGGCGAGCTGCTGCTCGCGCTCGATCCGCCGCATCCGCCAGGCCAGGTCCGCGACGGCCGGGTCGGTCCCTTCGGCCACGGCTGGGACGACGTCCAGGGGCAGGGTGTCGATCACCATGACGGGGAGTCCGCGGCTGGCGAGCAGCGCGACGACGGTGCCGATGGCGTCGGCCAGCATCGGTGACAGGACCATGACGACGGTCCCGGCGGTGGCCCGGAACTGCATCCGCTCGGGCTGCAGGCGGCGCGGCTCCCCCGCCCGGATCCGGGTCAGCCGTCCCTGGATCAGCCTCAGGTGGCGGGCTCCGGAGCCGTAGCCGACGCACTTCCTGGCCGGCGCCGATCACGCGCAGCGAGACCCGGTCGCCCGTGCGCACGTGGTGCTCGGCGATGGCGGTCGCTGCCCGGACCGTGACGTCCAGGCTGCTCGACGCGCCGCCGATCCCGTCCGACCGTCCGTGGTCGGCCAGGGCGTCGACCACGAGCAGCACGCCGGTGTCCTGCTCCGCCCGGGTGGTCACCACGTGCAGCGACGTCGGAGCGCAGCGACACCCGCCAGTTGATCCGGCGCAGCCGGTCGCCGGCGTGGAACGGCCGGATCGAGGCGAACTCGGTGCCGTCGCCCGGTCGCCGCGACCGGTGGCGTCCGACCAGGCCGATCGGGTGCGGCGCCTCGGCCTTCGAGTCGAACGGAGTCGTCGACGGCAGTACCCACATCGACCGCCCCGGTAGCAGCACCGGTCCCCACCGGTAGCCGGCCCACGGCCCGGTCAGCCCCACCTTCTCCTCGCCCAGGATCCGGACGCCCCAACGCCGCGGGCTCACCTCGAGCGTCGGCGGCTCCTCACCCTCGCGGAGCAGGACACCGAGGTGGCCGCTGGCCGGGTGCATCGCGACGTACGGCGCGTGAGCCGCGACGCGGGTGACGTACTCGACGTCCGTGGTGTCGTCGATGAGCAACCGGGAGCGGGTGCCCTGGCCCTCGTGCAGGTTGACGTGGTCGAGCCGCACCTCGATCCTGGGCGTGGACGCCGGGCGGTTCAGCAGCCCCAGCGCCGCGAGCAGCAGCATCGGAGCCACGAGCACGACCAGGACCGGGTCACCGAACAGCACGGCCAGCCCGACCCCGATCGCGCCGACCAGCAGGGACCGGCCGAGCGACGCCGTGGGCCGCCAGGTGTTCATCGTGATCTCGGGGTCTCGAGCGTGGCCGGCGTGGGCACCTCCCCCAGTACCGCGTCCACCACGGCGCGGCCGCTGGCCTCGGTCATCCAGAGCTCGGGCTTCACCGTGATCCGGTGCGACAGCACCGACCGCGCGACGACCTTGACGTCCTCGGGGATGACGTAGTCGCGACCGCGCAGCACCGCGAACGCCCGGGCCGTGAGCACCAGGCCGAGGGAGCCGCGCGGCGACGAACCGGTGAGCACGTCCTGATGCCTGCGGGTGGCGGTCGCCAGGTCGACGCAGTAGCGGGCCGACGCTCTCGTCCACCCGGACGGTCTCGACCGCCGCCTGCATCCCGCAGCAGCCCGGCCGCGTCGGTGATCCGGTCCAGCGACACCTCCTCGCGCCTGCGCTCGAGCCGGCGCGTCAGGACGTCGTACTCCTGCCCGGCCGTGGGGTAACCGAAGCTCACCCGGAGCAGGAACCGGTCCAGCTGCGCCTCGGGGAGCGGGTAGGTGCCTTCGTACTCGATCGGGTTCGCAGTCGCGAGCACGTGGAACGGCTCCGGCAGCGGGAATGTCTCGCCCTCGACCGTCACCTGTCGCTCCTGCATCGCCTCCAGCAGCGCGGACTGCGTCTTGGGCGGGGTGCGGTTGATCTCGTCGGCCAGCAGCAGTCCGGTGAACAGCGGCCCGCGGCGGAACTCGAAGCTGCCCTCGCGCTGGTTGTAGAGGAACGAGCCGGTCAGGTCGGCCGGGAGCAGGTCGGGCGTGAACTGGGCGCGGGCGAAGTCCAGGCCGAGGGCCTGCGCGAACGATCGCGCGGCCAGTGTCTTGCCGAGGCCCGGGAAGTCCTCGAGCAGTACGTGGCCCTTGGCGAGGATCGCCGCCAGCACCAGCGTGAGTGCCTCGCGCTTGCCGACGACGGCCTTCTCCACCTCGTCGAGCACGGCACTGCCGAGCTCGGTGGCTTGACTGGGGCTTGCTGACTCGGTCACAGCTCCTCGATCCTTCGCACGTAACGGTCGATCTCGGCCCGGCTGAGCCGGCGCGGCGGCTCGGTCAGCACGGCGATCAGTTCGGGTCCCAGCAGCTCGTCGGCACGGGGGTCGCGCGAGGGTCAGCCCGTGTCGCTGGCCGAGCTGGAGCTTCGCGAGCCGCGCGAGCCGGTCCCGGAGGATGCCGTCCGGGACGTCCACGGTCAGGTGACCCTCCAGCACGCGGAGGTACGACGCGAAGCCGTGGTCCAGGCCGGGCTGCGACGCCCAGACGACCGGTCTCGACCTCCCAGCCCTCATCGGCCCCGCCGAAGGCGTCGAGGAACAGCGCGGCCGCGGCGAGGCAGACCAGCACCAGCAAGGACAGCCGCAGCGGGTCCGGGTCGAAGTCGAGCACCAGGAGCACGACGTACAGGACGACGGCGGCCAGGACCGCCCAGAACGCACGCCAACGGCGGCGGATCACGTGATCCCCGCCTGACGTCCGGCGGTGAGCCCGGCATGGATGACCTCGAGCGCCGCGACGGCCGCGGCCCGGTGCTCCTCGGTCAGCTCGTGGTCCGAGAAGCGTGCCTCGCGGTAGAGCCCACCCAGGCGGGAGACCGCGGACGAGTCCGCGTCGACGGCCTCGAGCACGCGCAGGGTGAACTCGGACGACGTCTCCCACGGTCGTCGGGTCGCGCCCGCGTTCCCGGCCAGGGTCTCGAACCGGTTCCACACCTCGACGATCGCGTTGCGCGGCGTACCGCTCTGGAGCAGGTCACGCTGCGCGGCGGCTCCGCCGGCCATCTCCCGGGCGAGTGTCTCGGGCGACGGCAGGAGGTCGAAGTCGACCTCCTCCGGCGGCGGAGCCGGGCGGCTGCGCTCGCGCCAGGTTCCCCGCGCCCACCGGGCCATGCGGAAGATCGCGAACAAGAGCCAGCGCGATGAGCAGCACCTCGAGTACCAGGGCCACACCACTGAGCACGTCACTGTGTCCCGGCGTTCGGTTCTCCGCCCGCGCGAGCGCGTCCAGCACCTCCTGCGAGGTTGTCTCCGACTGGGAGGGGTCATCGGTGGGAACCGAGCGCTCGACGTTCGGGCCCTCTCCGCGGAGGACCTCGCTGGGACCGATCGCCGACGCCCAGGCGACCAGGAGGGTGATGAGCAGGACGCCACCCACCACGGCCACCAGGGCCGAAGCCGACGCTCGTCTCGCCCCCATGCGGAGGAACCTACTCCGACGGCGACCCGGAAGGTCACAGGAGCGGTGAGAACGGCTCCGTTCCCGGGACCAGGCGGAGCCCGGCGATGCCCGAGTGCCGCTGTGCGTACCGGAGCTCGCGCTGCAGGTCCCCGAGGCCGTTGGAACCCGCGAGCGGGGCGATCGCGACCGTCGACAGCGTGCCGACCGCGCGTCCGTCCGCGTCGAGGAAGCCGCTGCCGGAGTCACCCGGGATGCCCGGGCGTGACGGTGTAGACGTCCCAGCCCCAGCCGCCGTTGGTCGACCCGAGCGACGCGCCGGTCTTCGGGGACAGCAGCGTCGTGGGGCGCAGGCTGGACTGGCCGTAGGAGTAGACCTGCGTGCCCTGCGCGGCGCCCTTGGTCGACAGTCCGACCGGGCCACCCCAGAGCGGCACGCTCGGGTTGACCTTGCGGGCGTCCTTGGCGTTCACCCGGACCAGCGCGAGGTCGTTGGCGGCGCAGGCGTGCCGGCCGGCGGCGTTCTTGCGCATCGCGAGCCAGGAGCTGTAGGCGAGCCGGCCGTGCCCGAGGGTGGTGCCGCTGTTGGCAACCGTTGCCGCCCTCGGCGAAGCGGACCCGGGTGCCGAGCGGGTGCGAGCTGGTCGAGCAGCCGTTGGTGTCCGTCGCCTCGCCCTTGCCGGCGCAGTGCGCGGCGTACCCGAGGTAGACGCGGCCGGCGCGGTCGGCGAAGACGAAGTTCGTCGTGCACTGGGCGCCCTTGGTGTAGGCCTGAACGCCCGGGTGGAGCTTGGCGCGTCGCCGGCCGGCGCCCATCGCTCGGCATCGGCCTGCGACGACGTCGGCGTCAGCAGGAGTGCGGCCCCCGTGAGGAGCGCGATCAGGACGGTCAGGAGTCTGAGAGTCGTTGAGGTGCGCATACCGGTACAACGACCGACCGCCCCGTCCGGCTACGCGGACGGGGCGGTCGATCTGGGTGTGCTGGCGTCTCAGGTGCTGCTGTTGCCTCAGAGGATCGGTGCGAACGGCTCGGTGCCGGGCACCAGGGCCAGGCCGCCGATGCCGCTGTTGGCCTTGGCGTAGTTGAGCTCGCTGTTCAGGTCGCCCACGCCGTTCGAGCCGGCGATCGGCGCGATGGCGAGCGTGGACAGGGTGCCCAGCGCGTTGCCCTCGGCGTCGAGGAAGGCGCTGCCCGAGTCGCCGGGGACGCCCGGGGTCACGGTGTAGACCGGGTGGCTCCAGCCCTCGCCCTCGGTGCCGAGGCTGACGCCCTGCTTCGGGGAGAGCTCGGTGACGCCGCCGCGCAGGCTGGAGTTGCCGAACGAGTAGACGGTGTCACCGGCGGCGGTGCCGGCGGTGTTGATGCCGACCGGGCCGCCCCAGAACGGGATGCTCGGGTTGACCTTGGAGACGTCGGCCGCGTCGACCTTCACCAGGGCGAGGTCGTTGTAGGCGCAGGTGTTCTCGTCGCTCTCACCGTTCGCCTGCATGGTCAGCCAGGAGGAGTACGCCAGGGTGCCGCCGCCGACGCGGGTGCCCTCGGAGACGAGCGAGCCGCCCTCGGCGAAGTCGACCTTGGTGCCGAGCGGCAGGGAGGCGGCGTCACAGCCGTTGGTGTCGGTGGCCTCGCCGGTGCCGGCGCAGTGGGCGGCGTAGCCGACGTAGGTGTTGCCGGCGCCGTCGGTGAAGACGAAGTTCGCGGTGCACTGGGCGCCTTCGGTGTAGGCCTGCACGCCCGGGTGGATCGCGGCGGTGGCCGCGGGGGCCCACGCGGTGTTGACCTTGCCGATCTTCAGTGCCGCTGCCGGCTGAGCGGTGAACAGCGCGGCCGCGAGCACGGCGCTGACGAGAATCGAGACCACGGCCGCGGTACGGCGCGTGCCCTGCGACGAGGTGAAGCTCATGGAGATGGTCCCTCCCATTGACGAGCCGACCGGGGACAGTCGGCATCTGGTGACAGGTGGTGCAACGAGGACTGACCCGATCGGGTTACGTCGGATGGCCGAGACTATGCCCACTGGTCTAGACCACCGGAAATGACGCTGACCCGTCGTTAATCAACGACGGGTCAGCGGAGTAGTGCGTGTCAGTACGACGGGCTGGCTGGGATCGATCTGGTTGACCCAGGCGACGACGCCGCCGCCGACGTGCACGGCGTCGGCGTACCCGGCGCCCTTGACGATCGCCAGCGTCTCGGCGGAGCGGACGCCGGTCTTGCAGTGCATGACGATCTGCTTGTCCGACGGCAGCTGCTCGAGGGCGCTGCCGTTGAGGAAGTCGCCCTTGGGGATCAGCACCGAGCCGGGGATCTGGTTGATCTCGTACTCGTTGGGCTCGCGGACGTCGACCAGGACGAAGTCGCGGGTGCCCTCGTCGCGCTCCTTGAGCATGTGCTCGAGCTGGGTGACCGAGATCGTCGACCCGGCGGCCGCGTCGGCGGCCTCCTCGGAGATCGCGCCGCAGAAGGCCTCGTAGTCGATCAGCTCGGTGACCGTGGGGTTCTCGCCGCAGAGCGCGCAGTTGGGGTCCTTGCGGACCTTGAGCTTGCGGTACTCCATCTCGAGGGCGTCGTAGATCATCAGCTTGCCGACCAGCGGGTCGCCGATCCCGGTCAGCAGCTTGATCGCCTCGTTGACCTGGATCGAGCCGATGCTGGCGCACAGCACGCCCAGCACGCCGCCCTCGGCGCAGCTCGGGACCATGCCCGGCGGCGGCGGCTCGGGGTAGAGGCAGCGGTAGCAGGGAGCGTCGTCGGCGAGGGTGGGCGCGAACACCGAGGCCTGGCCGTCGAAGCGGTAGATCGAGCCCCAGACGTAGGGGATCTTCAGGAAGTACGCCGCGTCGTTGACCATGTAGCGGGTCGCGAAGTTGTCGGTGCCGTCGACGATCAGGTCGTAGCCCTCGAAGACCTGGAGGACGTTGTCGTTGTCGAGGCGCTCCTCGTGCAGCACGACGTTCACGAGCGGGTTGGTCTCGGCGATCGACTCCTTCGCCGACTGGGCCTTCGACTTCCCGACGTCGGACTGGCCGTGGATGATCTGCCGCTGCAGGTTGGACTCGTCGACCTCGTCGAACTCGGCGATGCCGAGCGTGCCGACGCCGGCCGCCGCCAGGTAGAGCAGCGCGGGGCTGCCGAGGCCGCCGGCGCCGATGACGAGCACCTTCGCGTTCTTCAGCCGCTTCTGCCCGGTCATGCCCACGTCGGGGATGATCAGGTGCCGGCTGTAGCGGCGTACCTCGTCGATGGTCAGCTCGTCGGCCGGCTCCACGAGCGCGGGAAAGGACACGTCGTACTCCTCTGATGCTTTTCCGGGTCGGTATCGGATCAACAGTTCCGACCACCGTCATGTTCCCTCCCCCGGCGCAGCCGCCTGCCGACGCGTCCCGTCATCCGGACGCAGCCTGAGGGCGAGACCTGCATGGGGCCGGGGGCTACCTCCCGGTAGGCTCCGCAACGCGGGGTCACACCCGCACCGGCCATACGGAGGAGCCCTTGAGCGCAAGCCAGTACGACACCGGGCCCCGGCCCCGTGGCGCCCGGATGCCGCGCCGCGAGCGGCGTGCACAGCTGCTCGAGTCCGCGCTCGAGGTCTTCGTCGCGCAGGGCTACCACGCCGCGGCCATGGACGACATCGCCGAGCGCGCGGGCGTCTCGAAGCCGGTGCTCTACCAACACTTCCCGGGCAAGCTCGAGCTCTACCTCGCGCTCCTCGACGTCTCCTGCGACACGGTGATCGACAACTGCCGCGCGGCCCTCGAGTCGACGCACGACAACAAGCAGCGGGTCGCGGCCACCATGCAGGCGTTCTACGAGTACGTCGCCGGCGACACCGGCGCGTTCCGGCTGGTGTTCGAGTCCGACCTGACCAACGAGCCCGCCGTGCGCGAGCAGGTGGACCGGGTCACCATCGAGTGCGCCTCGATGATCGCCGCACGTCATCCACGACGACACCGGCCTCCCCGACGAGGCCTCACGGCTGCTGGCGGTGTCCCTGGTGGGAATGGCCCAGGTCAGCGCGCGGTTCTGGCTGACGGAGGCCGGCGGCATCGCGAAGTCCGACGCAGCCGCCCTGGTGGCAGGCCTGGCCTGGCGGGGCGTTCGGGGCTACCCGCTCACCGACGAACACTGATGAAGCAGCAGAAGAAGGAGAAGGCCGTGGAGGTCAAGATCGGCGTCCAGCACGCCCCCCGAGAGCTCGTCGTCGAGACCGACGAGACCATCGAGAACGTCGAGAAGCTCGTCACCGAGGCCGTGAGCTCCGACGGGGTGCTGGCCCTGACCGACTCGAAGCACCGCCGGATCCTGGTGCCCGCGGCCCGGATCTCGTACGTCGAGATCGGCGGCGGCGTCTCCGGCCAGGTCGGGTTCCGGCACTGATCACCTGGACCCGGACTACCCTGACCGCCATGGAGACTGGCGACCTCCTGGTAGCACTGATCGGTGGCACCATCATCGGTCTGCTCGGCAAGTGGGTCGCGCCCTCGGGGCGGGACGAGATCCCGCTCTGGCTGACCATCATCTGCGGCATCGTGGGCGTCCTGATCGGGACGTACCTCTACAGCCGGTTCGTCGGCCCGACCATCCCGGGCGTCGACTGGTGGCGCCACGTCTGGCAGGTGGCGGCCGTCGATCATCCTCGTGGCGGCCGTGGAGTCGCTCGCCGTCGCGCCGGCGCGCCCGGCGGGTCAGGAGTCCAGGCCGAGCTCGTCCATCCGGGCCGCGTGGAGCTCGGTGATCCGCGTGAACATCCGGCCGATCGCCGCGAGGTCGAGGCCGGGCCGGTCGACGCCACCGGCCAGCAGCGCCGACAGGGCGTCCCGCTCGGCGGCCACCCGCTGGGCCTGGGTCAGCGCCTCGCCCATCAGCCGGCGACCCCACAGGGCCAGCCGGCCGCCGAGCCGCGGGTCCGCCGCGATCGCCGGACCGCACCCGGTCGATCACGAACTGGGAGTGCCCGGAGTCGGCCAGCGACGCGATGATCAGGTCGCGGGTCCGGGCGTCGAGGTAGGCCGCGATCTCGCGGTAGAAGTCCGCGGCGAGCCCGTCGCCGACGTACGCCTTGACCAGGCCTTCGTACCAGTCCGACGGCGCGGTGTGGGTGTGGAAGAGGTCGATCGCCTCGCGGAACGGCGCCATCGCGGCGTACGGGTCGGCGCCGAGCTCGGCGAGCCGGTCGCGCAGCATGGTGACGTGGCCGAGCTCGGTGGCGGCCATCGACGCGACGGCGACCTTGTCCTCGAGGGTGGGTGAGAGCTTGGCGTCCTCCGCCAGCCGCTCGAACGCCGAGATCTCGCCGTACGCGATCGCGCCCAGCAGGTCGATGACCGCTTCCCGGTAGTGCGGGTCCTCGAGCGCCAGGGACGACTCCTCGCGCGGGGATTCAGTCATGCTCGAACCCTACCGATAGACTGACCCGTTCGAGTGCCGCCATCCGCCCGCGAACCGTTGGGGCGGAGGTGGCCCGCGACCCGGCGAGATCTGATTCGCCGAGCATGTGCGCGGCTGACACTGTCGAGAGTTCCTAGCGCGACGAGTCCGCCGCCTGGATCTCACGAAAGCGACAGAAAACTGACTACGTTCCGAGAGCTCGGGGTTCTCCCCGAGATATGCGACGCGCTCGAGCGCGCCAACATCACCACGCCGTTCGCCATCCAGGAGATGACCCTCTCCGTGGCGCTGCTGGGCACCGACCTGATCGGCCAGGCCCGCACCGGCACCGGCAAGACCCTCGCGTTCGGCATCCCGGTGCTGCAGCGCAGCGTCGCGCCGAAGGACCCCGACTACTCCGAGATGCCCGCAGGGCAAGCCGCAGGCGCTGATCGTCGCCCCGACCCGTGAGCTCGCGCTCCAGGTCTCCGGCGACCTCGCGCTCGCCAGCGCCGACCGCGGCCTGCGCGTGCTGACCGTGTACGGCGGCGTCGGCTACGACACGCAGCTGGACACGCTCGAGGCCGGCGTCGACATCGTCGTCGGCACGCCCGGGCGGCTGATCGACCTGTGCAACCGCCGCGCGCTGGACATCTCCCACGTGCACGCGCTGGTCCTCGACGAGGCCGACGAGATGCTCGACCTGGGCTTCCTGCCCGACGTCGAGAAGATCCTGCGGATGACGCCGGAGACCCGCCAGACGATGCTGTTCTCGGCGACCATGCCGGCCGCGATCGTCGCCCTGGCCCGCACCCACATGCGGCACCCGATGAACATCCGCGCCGAGTCGTCGTACGACACCACCATGGTCCCGGCGACCGCGCAGTTCATCTACCAGGCCCACGACCTCGACAAGCCCGAGATCATCGGCCGGATCCTGCAGGCCGAGGACGCCGGCAAGATCATCGTCTTCACCCGCACCAAGCGCCAGGCGCAGCGGGTGGCCGACGACCTGGCCGAGCGCGGCTTCTCCGCCGAGCCCGCTGCACGGCGACATGGCGCAGATCGCCCGCGAGAAGGCGCTCACGAAGTTCCGCGAGGACAAGCTGCGGGTGCTCGTCGCCACCGACGTCGCCGCTCGTGGCATCGACGTCGTCGGCGTCTCGCACGTCATCAACTACACCTGCCCCGAGGACGACAAGACCTACGTGCACCGGATCGGCCGCACCGGCCGCGCCGGCGCCTCGGGCATCGCGATCACGTTCGTCGACTGGGCGGACCTGCACCGCTGGAAGATGATCAACAAGACGCTCGACCTGCCGTTCGACGAGCCGCAGGAGACGTACTCCACGTCCGAGCACCTCTTCCACGACCAGGGCATCGCGCCCGGCACCAAGGGCCGGATCGTCGAGCCGGCGCCGGTGGAGCGTGCTCCTCGTGAGCGCTCGGACCGCGACCGCGACCGCTCCAAGCGCGACGGTGACGGCCGTTCGGGCCGCAGCAGCCGTGACCGCGACCGCACCCGCAGCCGCGGCGGCAAGCCGGTCGCCGGCGAGGGCACCGACGCCCAGCCGGCCGCCCAGGGCGAGTCCGGCGAGGGCAAGCCCGCCGGCTCCGGCAACCGCAACCGACGCCGTCGCCGGCGTTCCTCCGGTGGTGGCGGCCAGTCCTCGGCTGCCCGCCTCCTCCGAGTCCGCCTGATCCACGAACACGCTGACCCGCCAGAACTTCTGGCGGGTCAGCGTTGTTTTTTCGGAAACTTCGGGCGGGTCAGCGTTAGTCCGTGACGACGACGGTGGTGCCGAGGGGGGCGAACTCCCAGAGCGCGATCGCGTCCGCGCGCTTCTGGCGGATGCAGCCGTGGGACTGCGGCGTGCCGAGGTCGGCGACCGTCTGCACCGGCCGGCCCTCGTCGACGGGGATGTCGTGGAAGCCGATGGCGGCGGTGTCGCCGTGGGCGAAGCGGACGAAGTACTGCATCGTGCCGGAGTCGTCGATCCCCCACGCCTGCTGCGGAGCGCGAGTAGACCGAGTAGGTGCCGGGGTCGAGGTTGTCGTAGACGCTGCCGGAGACGAGGTAGGTGCGGACGACGGCGCCGCGGCCGTTGACCAGCCACACCCGCTGCCGGCCCTCGCTGAACACGACCCGGCGGCCCTCGCCCGAGTCCGACGGCAGCACGGTCTCGGTCGCCACGTCGTCCAGCTCGCGGCCACCGGGCGGTCGTGTCGGGCGTCTGCCGGCTCGTCCGGTGGGCCGGTGCTGCTCGGTGCTGGCCTGCGGTGGACTGGTCGGCGCTGGCGGCTCGACCGTCCTCGGCGCGGGGTCGTGATCGCGCCGTCGCCGGAGGACTCCGCCGCCGACGGGAGGGCGCCGACGCCGCCGAGCACGGCGACGAACGTGACGGTGACCGAGGTCGTCGCCACCCCGATCCGGCCGTACCGCGGCCGGACCTGCTGCTGGCGGTGACGGCTCATCTGCCGCTCTTGCCCGTGCGTCGCAGCACGGGTGACCAGGTTGGCGGCCACCTCGCGGTAGGCCTTCGCGCCCTTGCTGCTCCGGCTGGTCGCCAGGATCGACCGGCCGGCGGCGGGCGCCTCGGCGAACTTGATCGTCTTCGGGATCGGCGGCTCGATCACGTCGAGGTCGTAGGTGTCCGAGATCGTCTCGAGCACCGTGCGCGCAGTGGTTGGTGCGACCGTCGTACAGCGTCGGCAGCACGCCCCAGACCTCGAGCTTGCGGTTGGTGAACCGGCGTACGTCGTGGACGGTGTCGAGCAGCTGCCCGACGCCGCGGTGCGAGAGCGTCTCGCACTGCAGCGGGATCAGCACGCCCTGCGGCGGCGGTGAGCGCCGCGACCGTCAGCACGCCGAGCGAGGGCGGGCAGTCGAGCAGCACCCAGTCGTACGTCGGTGCCGTTGTCGGCCAGGTCCTCGAGCGCGGTCTTGATGACGTGCTCGCGGCCGGTGCGGGTGAGCAGGTCGGCCTCGGCCCGGGCCAGCTCGATCGTGGCCGGCAGCAGGTCGACGCCGTCCTCGGTCTCGATGATCACCTCGGTGCGCGTCGAGCCCCTTGGTGAGCACGTGGTGGATCGACAGCTCGAGGTCCTCGGGGTCGATGCCGAGCGAGAACGTCAGGCAGGCCTGGGGATCGAGGTCGACGAGCAGGACCCTGTGGCCGAGCTCGGCGAGGGCGGCGCCGATCGAGGCGACGGAGGTGGTCTTGGCGACGCCACCCTTCTGGTTGGCGATCGCGAGCGTGGTCGTCATCGGGCCACATTCTGCCCGACCGGGGTGCCAGACTCCGCGCAGGCACCTGCTTTGCTGGGACGCATGTCGTCTCCCACCTCCATCGTCGGGCAGCACCGGCACCGCACTCGTGACCGGCGCCACCGCCGGCATCGGCCACGTCTTCGCCCAGCAGCTCGCCGCGCCGCGGCCACGACCTGGTCCTGGTCGCCCGCGACGCCGCCCGCCTCGAGTCCGTGGCCAAGGAGCTCCGCAGCGAGTACGCCGTGGAGGTCGAGGTGCTGCCCGCCGACCTGGTCGACCGCGACCAGCTCGCCACCGTCGAGGCCCGGCTCGCCGACCCCTCGCGGCCGGTCGACCTGCTGGTCAACAACGCCGGCTTCGGCCTCAAGGGCCGGTTCCTGGTCAACGACGT
Source organism: uncultured Actinomycetota bacterium (assembly GCA_963788445.1). GTDB lineage: Bacteria > Actinomycetota > Actinomycetes > Propionibacteriales > Nocardioidaceae > Nocardioides. Next base: position 199,978 of record CAWBGN010000009.1, on the reverse strand, counting down.
CGACTCCGAGCAGGCGATGCTCGACGTACTGGTGACCGCCCCGATGCGGCTCTGCCACGCGGCGCTCGGCGCCATGACCGAGCGCGGTCGCGGCGGCATCATCAACGTCTCCAGCGTGGCCGCCTTCCTCCCCCGCGGCACGTACGCCGCCGCGAAGGCGTGGGTGAACAGCTTCGGCGAGTGGGCGCACAACGAGTACGGCCCGGCCGGCGTGACCGTGACGACGCTCTGCCCGGGCTTCACCAAGACCGAGTTCCACGAGCGGATGGGCGTCAAGCGCGGGCACCGGCTTCCTCTGGCTGGACGCCGACTTCCTCGTCCAGAAGGCGCTGTCGGACTTCGACAAGGGCCGGACGTTCTCGATCCCCGGCGCGCAGTACCGCACCATCGCCGCGGTCACCCGCGCCGTGCCGAGTGGCGTGCTCCAGCGGTTCCAGTCCCTCGGGAGGAAGTAGGTCACCGCCCTGCGCATGGCACCGGGTTTCGACGCGCCTGTCGCGCCCTCGCAGGCTCGGTCGCGAGGCTTGCTCTACCTGGCTGACGATCCGCCCGGCCTCGTTCCTCGGCCGTCCGGGGTCAGCTCAGCCCTCCCCAGTGATGAAAGCCCGCACCGAGTCGGCGACCAGCTGCACCGCGATCGCGGACAGCAGCAGGCCGGCGATCCGGGTGACCAGCAGGACGCCGCTCGGGCGGATCAGCCGCAGGATCGGCAGCGAGTAGCGCATCGCCGCCCAGAGGCTGACGTGCACCAGGACCACGCCGAGGGCGACCGCGGTGAAGGCGGCACGCTGTCCACCGACTCGCACGAACAGCATGGTCGCGACGATCGCGCCCGGGCCCGCCAGCAGCGGCGTCCCGAGCGGCACCAGCGCGACGTTCGTGCCGGCGGTGGCGGTCGGCTCCTTCTCGTTGTCGGTGAGCAGCTCGAGCGCGACCAGCAGCAGGAGCAGTCCTCCGGCGCCCTGGAGCGCGGGCAGCGAGATGTGGAGGTACTCCAGGATCTGCTGGCCGAAGAACGCGAACACGGTGATCACGAAGAACGACACCGCGACCGCCTGCCAGGCCGCCTTCCGCGCCGAGGACGCCGAGCGGCCGCTGGTCAGCGACAGGAAGATCGGGACCGTGCCGACCGGGTCCATGATCACGAACAGGGTCACGAAGACCTCGACCAGCAGCACGGTGTCGACGACGCTCGCTCATCGGTTGACCACCTCCGGCGTACGCCGGCCGGAGCGCGCCGCGGCCGCGTCGGCCAGGGCCAGCAGCCGGGCGAACTCCTCGGGGTCGGTGGTGTTGCAGCCCGAGCTCGTGGTCGGACTTGCCGAGCGCCGTGGTAGTCGCTGGAGCCGGTCGCGACCAGCCCGAGGTCGCGGGCCACCGCGCGGAGCGCGTCGCGGGCGTCGGCGTCGTGGTCCTGGTGGTCGACCTCGATCCCGGCCAGCCCGCGCTCGGCCAGCTCGGCCAGCGACGCCTCGTCCAGCGAGGAGCGCTGGTGCCGGCCCCACGGGTGCGCGACCACGCTGACCCCGCCGGCGGCCGTCACGATGTCGACCATGTCGGCGCAGCGGCGCGGCGTACCGGTCGGCGTACGCCGGGCGGCCGGCGCTCAGGAACAGCCCGAAGGCCTCGTCCCGGTCGGCCACGACGCCCGAGCGTCACCAGCGCGTCGGCGACGTGCGGTCGCCCGGTGGCGGCCGCGTCACCGGAGGCGGCCCGGACGTCGTCCAGGGTGATGTCGATGCCGAGCTCGTTGAGCCGCTCGACCATGGCCGGGACCCGGGAGTCGCGGCCGGCGATGATCCTGGCCAGCTGCGCGGCCAGCGGCGGGTAGTCGGGGTCGGGCAGGTAGGCCAGCAGGTGTACGCCGCGGTCGCTGGTGCCGGGTGCTCACCTCCATGCCGCGGACCAGCGTGATGCCCACGTCCGCCGCCGTCTCCGCCGCCTCGTCCCAGCCCTCGGCGGTGTCGTGGTCGGTGATCGCGAACGCGTCCAGCCCGGCCCCCACCGCGGCCCGCACCAGCTCCGCCGGGCTCTGCGTCCCGTCGCTGGCCCGCGAGTGGGTGTGGAGGTCGATGCGCACCTCCGCAGCCTAGGGGCCACCACGGTCGCCGCCCTGCGTACGTCACCGGGTTTCGAGCGCTCAGGACGCTCAGCGCGCCTTCGCACCTCGGCCACGCGACGCTCGGCCGGCAGCTCACCAGACCGGCCGCTGGCCGCCGAACGGCATCTCGAGCAGCGGCGGGCCGACGCCGGAGACGTCGCGGAGGATCCAGTCGTCGCGGAGCAGCAGCATCGCCGACGCCGGGCGGAGCACGATCCACAGCCAGCGGCCGGCGGCCTCGCCGGCGAACACCGAGCGGTCGAACTCGCTGTCCGAGCCGCTCGTCGAGACCGACCACAGCGACACCTGCTGGCTGGCGATCCGCACCCGCACCATCGGCGGGCCGTCGCCGATCTCGTGGCCCGGGTCGTCGCCGACCAGCGACGCGACCCGCGCGCCGAGCCCGACGCCGGCCTCCTCGGCGACGAAGAACACGTCGACCGGTCCGTCCAGCTCGCTGGTCCCGGAGCAGCAGGTGACGCTGGCCCGCGGCCGCTCCCGCGCGTCGGTCACCACGCCGAAGTCGGTGACCGACCAGCCGGGGCTCATCGGCCACGGCAGGTACGTCGGGAAGTCGTCGGCGAGCCGCAGGTGCTCGGCGAACTCGTCGTAGGACACCTCGTCGGGTCGCCACAGCGGCGGCAGGGCGCCGTGCACCGGGCACTCGACCCGTCTGTCGTCCCGCTCGAGCGCCTCGCGGCACCGCGGGCACCAGGCCGTCAGCGACATAGGGACGAGGGTTTCGGCCAGCGGGGGTCGCCGTCAAGAGTTCCAGCGCAGCACGACCGGAGTGCCCGCGCTCGTAGGCGAGCACCGACACCGTCGCCGTGTCCAGCCGGAACAGCCGTCCCTCGGTCACCGGCAGGCCCAGCCAGCGGGCCGTGAAGGCCCGCAGCGCGTGGCCGTGGGAGATCACCAGCACCTGGCCGTCGACGGCGCGGCACCGCGCCGATCGCCCGGTCCAGCCGCTCGGTCACCTGGTCCGGCGGTCTCGCCGCCCGGGACCGGGTGCGTCCACAGGGTCCAGCCCGGGACGGTCTTGCGGATCTGCGGCGTTGGTGATGCCCTCGTAGTCGCCGTACCCCCACTCGACGAGGTCGTCGTCGACCTCGCCTCGTCGTGCCCGAGCAGCTCGGCGGTACGCCGGGCGCGCAGCCGCGGGCTGGTCAGCACCAGCGCGAACTCCTCGCCGGCCAGCCGCTCCCCCACCTGGCGGCGCCACCGCCTCGCCCACCGGCGTCAGCGGCAGGTCGGTGACCGACGTGTGCCGCCCGGCCTTGCTCCACTCGGTCTCGCCGTGCCGGACCAGCCACACCTCGTGGGTACTCACACCGCGAGTCTTCCACCAGACGAGCGATCGCGCGCCGGGCGTGCCACGATGCGGTCCATGGCATCGAACCGGGCCCGCCTCGCCATCGCCGTCGGGCTTCGCGACCCAGGGCTTCGTCTTCATCAGCCTGACCACGCGGCTCCCGGACTTCTCGCGACCGCTGGCACCTCTCGGACCTCGAGCTGTCGGGGCTGCTGCTGATGATGGTGCTGCTCGCCGGCGTCGGCTCGGTGCTCGCCGAGCGGCTCGCCGAGCGCAGCGACAGCGCCACCCTGCTCCGCGTCGGGCTCGGCGCTGATCACGATCGCCGTCCCGGTGCTGGCGACCGCACCCGCGGCCGGCGTTCTTCGTCGCCGGGATGGCGGTGTACGGCGTCGGGCTGGGCGTCGTGGACGCGAGCACCAACATGCAGGCGGTGGCCCTCGAGCACCGCTACGAGCGGCCGATCCTGCCGTCGTTCCACGGCGCCTGGACCCTCGGCGGCATCGTCGGTGCCGCCGTGACCCTGGCGACGCCGGACGCCCCCCTCGAGGCGACGGCGGTCCTCGCCGTGCTCCCGCTGGTCGTGCTGTTCGCGCCGTTCCTGCGCCGCGACCACGGCATCGCGCGCCGAGATCAGCGAGGTCGCCGTGCCGTGGCGCCCGATCCTGCTGGTCGGGGCCGCGCTCGTGCTCTTCTACATGGTCGACACCGCGGCCGCGACCTGGGGACCGACGTACCTCGACGACACCTTCCCGACGCCCGAGGGCCTGGTCGCGCTGGCGACGTTCCCCTACCTCGTCGCCAGCGGGCTGGTCCGGCTGGCCGGCGACCGCGCGGTCGCGACGTACGGCGCGGTGCGGGTGCTGCGGATCGGTGCCGTCGTCGCCGCCATCGCCCTCGCGGTCGTCGTGTTCGCGCCCGGCCTGGCCGGTGGCCGTCGCCGGGCTTCACCCTGCTCGGTGCGGGCACCGCCGTGATCGCGCCGCTCAGCTTCTCGGCCGCCGCCCGGATCGCGGGCGGCGACGAGCTCGACCCGGGCGCCCGGCAGCGCCGGGTGGACGCGGTGATCGCGCGGTTCAACCAGTTCAACTACGTCGGCGCGCTGTTCGGCGCCGTGCTCACCGGCGTCGTCGGCGCCGGGCAACCTGCGGATCGGCTTCGCCGTCCCGATGGTGCTGATCCTGCTGCTGCTGCCGCTGGCGCGGGCGTTCGCGCCCGTGCCGTCCCGCGTCACCAGCCTGAGCGCCGGATCAGTCGGCCTGGGGCCCGGCCAGTTCTTGTCCGGCTGCGGCACCGGGCGGCCGGGCTGCTCGCCGCCCCGCTCCTCGAGGTAGCTGTCCTTCGGCACCATCACCTTGCGCCGGAAGATGCAGACGACCTTGCCGTCCTGGTTGTAGCCGATGGTCTCGACGTGGACCACGCCGCGGTCGTCCTTCGACTTCGACTCCCACTTGTCGAGCACCGTGGTCTCGCCGTACAGCGTGTCGCCGTGGAACGTCGGCGCCACGTGCCGGAGCGACTCGACCTCGAGGTTCGCGATCGCCTTGCCGGAGATGTCCGGCACGGACATGCCGAGCAGGATCGAGTAGACGTAGTTGCCCACCACGACGTTCTTGCCGAACTGGGTGGTCTCCTCCGCGTAGTTGGCGTCCAGGTGGAGCGGGTGGTGGTTCATCGTCAGCAGGCAGAACAGGTGGTCGTCGTACTCGGTGACCGTCTTGCCCGGCCAGTGCTTGTACGTCGCGCCGACCTCGAACTCTTCATAGCTACGCCCGAATTGCATGGCGCCAGCATGCCGAACCGCCCTGCCGATCGGCGAGGACGGAACGGGTGGGATAACTCACGCGGGCGTTGGTGACTACGAACCCCCGCCTCCAGCCTTGCGTCGATGCATCTTCGGAGCGGCGCCGCCGGCGACCTCGGGACCGTGTGCCTTGGCCTTGTGGCCGGCGGTGTCGTCCGGGTGGTCGTGGGCCTGCTTGCGCTCGAGGGCCTCCCGCATCTTCGCCTTCAGGTCGTCGTTGGCGTTGTTGGCCTCGGCCATCGTTCCTCCAGTGGTGGTCGGGTCTGAGCTCCACCTTCGCACCCGTCCCCCGTCGACGTCGAGGGGAATAGCCGTCGGTCGTCAGCCCTTGATCCGGTAGTCCTCGAGCAGTCGGCGGCCGATGATCATCCGCTGGATGTCCGCGGTGCCCTCACCGATGAGCAGCATCGGCGCCTCGCGGTAGAGCCGCTCGATCTCGTACTCCTTGGAGAAGCCGTAGCCGCCGTGGATCCGGAAGGAGTCCTCGACGACCTGCGAGCAGTACTCCGAGGCGAGGTACTTCGCCATCCCGGCCTCGAGGTCGTTGCGCTGGCCCTTGTCCTTGACCCGGGCCGCCTTGACCATCATCGCGTGCGCGGCCTCGATCTTGGTCGCCATCTCCGCGAGCCGGAACAGCACCGCCTGGTGCTCGGCGATCTTCTTGCCGAACGTCTCGCGCTGCTGGGCGTAGGCGACGCCGAGCTCGAACGCCCGGTTCGCGACGCCGCAGCCGCGGGCGGCGACGTTGACCCGGCCGACCTCGACGCCGTCCATCATCTGGTAGAAGCCCTTGCCCGGCTCGCCGCCCAGGATCTGGTCGGCACGCGATCTCGTGGCCCTCGAGGATCATCTCGGTGGTGTCGACGCCCTTGTAGCCCATCTTCTCGATCTTGCCCGGGATGGTGACCCCCTGGGCGGTCTCCCCGAAGCCGACCTCCTTCTCGACGAGGAAGGTCGTCATGTTCTTGTACACCGACTCGGCGCCCTCGTCGGTCTTCACGAGCACCGCGACCAGGTTGGCCGAGCCGCCGTTGGTCAGCCACATCTTCTGGCCGGTGATCGTGTAGTCGCCGTCGTCACCCTTGACGGCCTTGGTCTTGATCGCGGACACGTCGGAGCCGCAGCCGGGCTCCGACATCGAGAACGCACCGCGGATCTCGCCGGCCGCCATCTTCGGGAGGTACTTCTGCTTCTGCTCCTCGGTGCCGTGCTGGAGCAGCATGTAGGCGACGATGAAGTGGGTGTTGATGATGCCGGAGACGCTCATCCAGCCCCGGGCGATCTCCTCCACGCACAGCGCGTAGGTCAGCAGCGACTCGCCCAGGCCGTCGTACTCCTCGGGGATCATCAGCCCGAAGATGCCCAGCTCCTTGAGGCCCTCGACGATCTCGGTGGGGTACTCGTCCTTGTGCTCCAGCTCCGTGGCGACCGGGAGGATCTTCTCCTCCACGAAGGTCCGGACCGCTTTCAGGATCTCGGTCTGGTCCTCGGTCAGTCCGTCGGTCTCGCACAGGCGACCCATGGGGGCACGTCCTTCCGGTTCAGCTGTCGGGGCGGGGACCAGTATGGCGGCTGGCCACGCGGGGGTGGCGGGGGTGTGACCTATCCGTCGCGGGTGTCCACGCCGGCCTCCTCACTTCCGCTCCCGTCGCTTGATCAGCCCGGCCATCCCGGCTATCGCCGCCTCCGCCACGGCGTCCGCGGGCACGTCTCCCGGGTCGATCCCGGGGACGTCGACGGGCGCCAGGTCGGCCCAGTCGCCGACGACCTCGACCGGGAGCTCCCGGACCCTGGCCACCAGCTCCTCGCACATCGAGACGACCCAGTCCTGCACGGGCAGGCCGACCCCGGGCTCGTCCGGACGGCGGGCGGCCAGCACCCTCTTGGCGAGGAACCCCTTGCGGACGTCCGATGCCATCGGGAAGTCCATGCCCTCCTCCGAGAGCAGCTCGTTCATCCGGCGCAACGCGAGCGTCGAGGCGACACCGAGGGACTCGTTGCCGCCGCCGGACGCGACCTCGAGCGGCGCGATGCCGGCCGCGGTCGTGAACCGGTCCAGCAGCTCCTCGCGCGCGGCCCCGGGGTGCGGGACGGTCACCACCGTCAGCCGGTCGGCTGCCTTTCCCCAGGAGCCGGCGATCCGCGACAGGTCCTGCTGGCGCCAGAAGGTCCGGCCCGCCTCGGTGGTCTCAGCCGGGTCGTGCCACGGGCAGCCGGCGCGTACGCCCGCGACGTACTCGGGCCAGGTCCAGCTGCGACCGTTCTGGATGGTCTCCTGCCACAGGGCCGCGATGCTGCGGTTGAGATCACGGGCCGTCACGACCACCTCGACCCGGGCCGGTGCCAGCGACCCGATGAGGCGCCTGATCACCCTCGGCCCGGCCGGGCCGAGGAACTCCATGGACACGACGGCAGTTCCGCTCCACTCATCGATCTCCGTGGTGAGCGTCTCCCACGAACCGTCGTGGTTCCCGCCGCGACGCAGGCCGTCCGAGACCGCCGTGACCTGGTCGGCCCACCTGGCGCCGGGCACGAGCGTGCCCCGGTCGCGCAGGATCGCCTGGTGGGCGAACAGCTGCCGCTGGATGAACGTCGTGCCGGACTTCATCAGCCCGACATGCAGCACCACCTTGTCCGCCATCTCCGCTTCCTTCACTTCTGCTTGGCCGGGCCCTGGCCCAGACGTGACCCTAGGGCACGCCTAGACGAGACCGCGGAACCGCTCGGGGACCGCCACGAGCGGACGTTTCCGCATCGCCTTCACCTGCCCCTGACCGACCGCCCGGAAGGACCCGTCCTTGCGCTGCGCGATGATCTCGGGGAGCCGCTCCAGCGGGACCTGGAACGTCTTCACCGCCTGCAGGTCGACACCGTCCCAGAGCCGGTCCAGGATCTCGACCGACTCGTCGGCCCCGAGTGTCCAGGACGTCCCGTCGGCGCGGTGGTCCTCCTTCCAGGCTTCATGGCGCGCAGCGCTGACGGCGCGGAGCTGGTCGCGGTCGCCGTACTTCATGTGGAACATGAAGAGGTCGGGATCCACGGCGTACGGCGCCATGATGCCGTGGGAGGCCCACCGCCACGCCGCGGGAACCCGCTTGATCGCCGGCTTGCACATGAGGGGGAGGAACTTGGCGTAGTGACGCTGGTCGAGCAGCGGCCGGGCCGGTTCGAGCGCACCCTCGTTGGGCGCGTGCACCAGGTTGAGCGCGACCACGCCGAGCACGTCCTGGTCCGCGCGGTCCGCGACGAGGTGCCGGACGCTCTCGAACTTGGCCGGGTCCGCGACGACGAACTCGTCGGCGTCCGAGAACAGCACGGCGTCGTAGACGTTGAGCAGGGAGTCCGCGAGGCCGCTGAGCAGCCCCATCCGCGACGGCTCGAACGACTGCTTCCCGATCGGGGGGATCCGGATCACCGGGCACGGCAGGCCGTCGGCGCTGCCGTCGGAGCTGTTGTCGTCGATCACGACGAGGTTGTCCGCGCCGAGCTCGCGGCCGTAGTGGTCTACCCAGCGGCGCAGCATCGGACCCTCGTCGCGGGCCATCGTGATGGCGGCGATCGTGGGCAGCGAGGAGCGCTGGGGGGAGGACGTCTTGCTGAGCCTGCGGATCACGCCACTAGCTCCCCGGCTCGGCCGTGTGGATCGCCAGGCGAACCATGGCCTCCAGGCCGGCCACCGCGGCGTCGAGCTGCTGCTCGGCGGACACCTTGGCCAGGGGTACGCCGGGGACCGGGACCGGGGTGAGGTCGTCGAGGTCACCGATCACCCGGACTCCCAGGTCGCGCAACCGACCGATCATCCGCTGGGACAGCTCGGGCAGCCACTCGGGGATGGGGAAAGCCAGCGCGGGCTCGATCTCGCGCCGACCCGCGAGGTTGCCCTTGGCGAGCCGGTGCTTGACCGTGGGCGCGTACTCGGCGAACTCCAGGTCGGCGAGCCGCTGGTTGAGGCGACGCATGACCTCCATCGAGGCAGCTCCGAGCGACTCGTTGCTCGCGACGTGCGCCTCCAGACCGTCTCCGTCGAAGTCGATCGCCGACGCGAAGCGACGCCAGAGGAGCTCGCGGCTCGCGCCGGGTGGCGGCACGGTCACCACGGTCACCCGGTCGACACCGAGCGCTTCGCCCCAACGCCGGCACATGGCAGCGATCGTCTGCTGACGCCAGAACGCGCGACCGGGTCCCTCGTTCGCCTGCACCGCCGCGACGTACTCGTCGAACGTGAAGAAGGCCCCGTTCTTGAGGGCCTCCTGCCACATGGCGGGGATGGTGCGGTTCAGGTCGCGGGCGGTCACCACGACCTCGACGGAGTCGGCGGGGAAGGACGTGACCACGCGGTTGATCTTCTTGGGGCCGGCCGCTCCGAGGAACTCCATCGAGATCAGCCCGGTCCCGTCCCAGGCCGCGATCTCGTCGACGAGGGACTGCCAGGCGCCTTCCTCGGGGGGGACGATCACGCGATTGTGGTCCAGCACCTGGGCCACGCCACGGACCTGGTCGCGCCATCTCCGGCCGGGCAGGAGCAGGCCGCGATCGGCGAGGAGCGAGCGGTTGGCCATCATGAAGCCCTGGAGGTAGCTCGTACCGGACTTCATCGACCCCACGTGCAGAACCACTCGCCGCGCCACGTCCACTCCTCTCAGCCGGGATCGTCGTCCGCGCGGCCAAGCCTAGTGTCAGGCGTTGCCGGCCGATGCGGACGGCAGGCGGCCGCCGAACGCCGTTGGTCGAGGACGGTCAGGCGTTCTCACCGGTACGGCGGACGAAGCCCGTCATGCGGGCCCGGAGCCGCCGCCAGGAGCGGTCCACCACGCCGTACCGGCGGGCGCGGATCCGGCCGCTCCGGCGCCTGGCCGTTGCCTGGCCCCGCGCCGCCAGCATCGTGGCCAGGGCCGACACCGAGGCCGCCGCGACCTCGCGCTCGGTCGGCCTCCGGAAGTCGTCGGCGAAGCCGGAGTCGGCACTGCGCAGGTCCTCGAGCGAGCCCTCGACGTGGTACCCGCCCCCCTCGAGCTCGGCGATCTGATGCTCGACGACCTCCTCGCACCAGGATCGGAACTGGCTCGGCACCAGGATCTTGCGGCCTTGCTGGGGCCCCAGCACGCGGGCGCCGAAGGACCGCTTCACCACGTCGCTGTAGACGTAGCGGAGGTGTACCTCTTCGGGCAGCTCGGCGTTCACCCGTCGCAGCACCTCCGCCTGCACCATTCCGAGGCTCGAGTTGCTCCGTCGATCGTCCGGTTCGAAGCGCGCGGGGTCGACCTCGAGCACCCGGGCGAACCGCTCGAGCAGGAGCGTCGTCGGGCTGCCGGAGGGCGGCACGGTCACGACGTGGACGCGATCCGGGGAGAGCGTGTCCGCCCAGCGCTTCAGCACCAGGGGCGGGTCGAGGTGGATCCAGGGATGGCGTGCCTTCCCGGACCGCTCGAGGGACCGGAGCCGCCGCAGGTAGGGGCCGAGGGCGGCGGTGCCGCCGGCCTTGACGTACTCCTGCCAGGACGACGGGAGCTGCCGGGCGAGGTCCCGGACGGTGAGGACCACGTGGACCTCCCGATCGCCACACGCGGCGAGGAGCCGCTCGATCTGGGCAGGCCCGGCCGCCGCCAGCGACTCCTGGCTGAAGACGGCGCGCGGACCCGGGGCGGCATCGAGCTGCTCGGTGAAGCGCTCGAGGATGCGCCGGTCCGAGACGGGGTCGCGACGCGACTGGTAGCGATCCCGGACCACGACCATCAGCTCGAAGCACTCGCGCTTGGTGGGCGGGACCAGGTCCAGACCCTGGTCCGCGAGGCTCTCGTGGCTGCGCAGCAGGGCGGCCTGCAGGTACGACGTTCCCGTCTTCTGGAGGCCGACGTGGAGGAAGAGCCTGCGGGCGTCGGGCATGGGCTCACTCCTACGCCATCTGCGACGTGGCCCGCAACTCGGCTCAGCGGATGACCCGCACCAGCCGCCGTCCTTCCCGGAGTGCGATCGGGCCGGTGCTGATCCGTACGCGCGAGGCCTTCTCGACGATCGCCGACGAGAGCGCACGGTGCGAGTCGAACCTGACCCGCCACGAGCCCGCCTTGTCGCTCACCATCATGAAGGTTCTGGACATCCCGTTGGTCTTCCATCGCGCCCGGCAGGGAGCACCGCACCTGTGCAGCCAGCTGCCCGGGTCGCTGTTCCTGGCCATGATCCGATCCAGCTTCCGCTCACGGGCGGTCACCTGCTTCCCGGCCGTGGCGACACGAACGTGGACGCCCCGGTTCAGAGCGCGCTTGATCTGCCGCACCACGGTCGGGAGGTCGAGGCCGTACGTCGCCAGCGCGACGTGCGAGCCCGGCTGGGCCGACCGGATACCGCGGGCGAGACTGGCGAGGACCGCGCGCTGGCCGGCCGCGTCACCATGGGGTTCGTTGGTGACCACCTGGGTGTCGCTCGGTGGGTCGGTCGCCCAGGACAGGCCGGCGACGACAGCGTCATGGTCGGACCTGAGCTCGACCGGGTACTGGCGGTCGGGAGTCAGGATGTCGGTACCCCGGTCGAAGACGTAGTCGATCGTGGCGCCGTGGTGGTCACCGGTCGCAAAGTAGGCACCCAGGGTGTCGTACGTCGGCACCAGCCCGTGGTCGCTGAGGATGTCCCGCGGGTACCGCCCGCTCTTGTAGTGCACGTTGAAGTCGCCGCCCACCAGCACCGGACCGCTCGGCGCCAGCCGGTCGACGAGCACGCCGAGCCGGCTGGTCGAGCGGCGGATCAGGTCGGGCATGCCGCGGACCACCGGAGCCACGTGGACGGAGACCACGGAGAGCACCCGACCGTCGTTCGCCTGCAACGTCACCCAGTTGGCGAACCGCCGACCGAGCTCGACCTCGCGGCCGGGCGGCTTGCCGCGCCAGTTGGAGATCCGGAAGCTCCCCTGCGCGAGCGCGGAGAACCGGTCGGCGCGCCACGCAACCGGCGTGGCGGCGGTGAACCGGTTCGTCATGTTGCGGTAGATGTCGTAGTTGCCGGGCGCCATGACGGCGTTGGTGCGGAACGGGACCTCGTTGTAGGTCACGAAGTCAGGCTCGAGCGCCAGCACCTTGCGCACGTCGGCCTGGAACCGCTCGGTGGTCAGGCCCGTGTAGATGTTGGCCTGCACCAGGGTGAGGTCGCTCGTGGCCGCCCCGCCCCTGGCTCCCGTGCCCGCCTGGGCAGGACCCGTCACGACCACCGTCGCTGCGCTTGCGAGCGCCGCGACAGCGACGCCACTCGCCAGGCTTCGCCGCCAGGTGGGGCGAACCCGCGTGCTGATCCCGAGTGCACGTCTGGACATGACGAGGCTCCTTGTGAGGTACGGCTTGTGAGGTACGGCGAAGGCCCGCGAGGGCCAAGTCACTTGCATCACATCACCCCCATGCGTCACTCACAACGCTTTCGGTCGAATTACAAATCTGTAGTTCGACGGCCGCACTCAGGGGGCGAGGCGTCAGCCGACGTGTGCGGTGGCGCTGATGAAGAAGTGGTCGCTGATCCGTCGCGTCACCGGGGTCGTGTCGCGCCAGTAGTCGCTCCAGCTGACTCCGCTGCCCACGACCCAGTCGACCGCGATCGGGCTGGGCGGCGGTTGGCAGCCGCCGCCGTAGCTGCCGCCGTTCGACGCCACCAGCCCGGCCTGCGGCACCACGTTGCAGTAGAACTCCTCGCGGTCGTTCATGTCCCCGGTGACCAGGACAGGCAGTCCCGAAGCCTTGAGCTGGTTGACGATGCCGACCAGGGTCTCCTGGCCCTGTCGCCGCTCCGTGAGGTAGCGGCCGTCGTGCGCCGAGGGGTGGGTGTTGACCACGTAGAACTCCCGGCCGGTGGCGCGATCCTGCAGCCGCAGGATCGGCTGCGGACGCGGCCGGCCCATGAACGGGATGATGAACTTGCTGCCGCTCACGAACGCGAACCTGCTGTCGTCGTACAGGATCGAGTTGTCGGTCTCCGCCCGGCCCCACTCCATTCCGGGGTAGGCGGCGAAGCCGGTCCGGGACTGCAACGCAGCCAGCTGGTCGTCCTGGAGCTCCTGCATGCCGAGGATCTCGACACCGTGGTCGGCGACCACGCCGGCCGCGTCGGCAGAGCGCGTCGACGCGGGAGGGAAGCTCTGCCGGTCCCCACCAGGAGCCGTGTGCTGGCTGCCCAGCACGTTGAACGAACCGATCCTGACGTCGAACGGGGCAGACGTCGCCGCCGCAACCTGCTCCGCCTCCTCAGCAGCCGTCCGGGCCAACGCCGCAGCCTCCCGCTGCTGCGCCAGCACGATCGGCGAGAGCGGCTGCCCGTCCGTCGGCAGGGCGGACGGCGACGGAGCGCGCACGATCGGCCCTGATGCGCGCACGACCACCTGCGCATCTTCGGGCGCGTGGGTGTTCCCCTGCGACGGGACAGCGGTCGACGGCGTCGGTGGTGCCGGAGGAGGAGCAGCGGAGCCGGCACCCAGCATCGGCAGCTCGGGCGTGAACACGAAGACCAGGCCCGTGAGGACGACCGACGCGAGGAGTGCGGTCTGCCAGGGCCGGATGCGGATCTGGGGGTCGAACTCCATGGACCTCGTGCCGATCGTGGTGGGCGGGGCAGCCCACATCGTAGGTCTAGACAGGCTGTCCGCGGGCCGAAATCGGAATGCTCACGACTCCTCGGCGGACCGTGGCGAAGCGGACGCCCGCTCCTCGATCTCGGCGAGCAGGGAACGCAGCTCGGAGCGCAGGAAGTCGCGCGTCGCGACCTCGCCGACCGCCATTCGCAGCGACGCCACCTCACGGGCGAGGAACTCCATGTCTGCGTGTGCCCGCGCGTTGGCCTGCCGGTCCTGCTCGGCGATCACCTTGTCGCGCTGCTCCTGACGATTCTGCGCGAGGAGGATCAGCGGCGCGGCGTACGACGCCTGCAGGCTGAGTATCAGCGTGAGGAAGATGAACGGGTAGGTGTCCCACCGCAGGTCATCGGGCGCGAGCAGGTTCCAGGAAACCCAGACGAGGACGAAGCCCGTCATCCACATCAGGAACTTCGCGGTGCCCATGTAGCGCGCGAACTGCTCGGCGAAGACGCCGAACGCGTCGGAGTCGTACGCCGGCCGCCGGACCAGGGGGCGACGGACCTCCTTCGGCGTGTCCAGGCGGGCGCGCGCCGTGCGTGACTCAGCCACGGTGCACCCCCTGGGACCGGTCGGTCGATCGGATCGCCTGGTCGCGCCAGTTCTCCGGGAGCATGTGGTCGAGCAGGTCGTCGACGCTGACCGCGCCGATCAGGCGCCCGTTGTCGTCCACCACGGGAGCTGCGACCAGGTTGTACGTCGCGAGGTGGGCGGCCACCTGGTCGATGGTCGCCTCCGGCTTCAGCGGATCCATCGAGTCGTCGAGGACGCCCGCGACGAGCGTCGACGGCGGCTCGCGCAGCAGCCGCTGGATGTGCGCCACGCCGAGGAACCTGCCGGTGGGCGTCTCCAGGGGCTGGCGGCACACGTAGACCAGGGCAGCCAGGGCCGGCGTCAGGTCGGGGTTGCGGACGTTCGCGAGTGCGTCGGCGACGGTCGCGTCCGGGCCGAGGATCACCGGCTCGGGCGTCATCATCGCGCCGGCGGTGTTCTCGACGTAGGACATCAGGCGCCGGACGTCCTCGGCCTCCTCGGGCTCCATCAGCGCGAGCAGGGCCGCCGCGGTCTCCGGCGGCAGGTCGGCGATCAGGTCGGCGGCGTCGTCGGGCGACATCTCCTCGAGGACGTCCGCCGCGCGCTCCGAGTCGAGGTGCTCGAGAATCTCGACCTGGTCCTCCTCGGGCAGCTCCTCGAGCACGTCGGCCAGGCGCTCGTCGTCGAGTGCGGCGACCACGGCGGCCCGACGCTCCACGGGCAGGTCGTGGATCATGTTCGCCGCGTCCTGGGGCCGCATCTCGTTCAGAGCGGCGATCAGGTGGGTCGCGCCCTGCGACTCCTCACGGCTGGTGACGCCCTCGACGTCGCGCCACTCGACCACGTGGGTCTGCCCACGCCGGCGCAGGCCCTTCGCGGGCTCCTGGACGGCGACCCGGCTGAGCACCCAGTCACGGTTGCGGGCCTGCTCCATGCCGACGTCGTACACGGTGCCGGAGATGCCGGAGCTCGTGATCCGCACCGTCCGGTCCAGCATCTGCCCGATGACCAGGGTCTCGGTCGGTCGCTGCTCGAAACGGCGCATGTTGAGCAGGCCGGTCGTGTAGACCTGCCCGCTGTCGATGTTGGTCACCCGGGTCATGGGGACGAAGATCCGTCGCCGGCCGAAGACCTCGGCGACCATCCCGAGCACCCGGGGCTGGGTGACCTCCGACCGCACCGCCGCCACGAGGTCGCGCACCTTGCCCACCTGGTCGCCCTGAGGGTCGAAGATCGGCAGCCCGACCAGCCGGGCCACGTAGACGCGAACGGGGGTGGTGCTCACGTCGGCACACGCTACCGGCGGATCGGACACGACGCGTGCACCAGCATGCGGCGTGAACGATCACGTCCACTTATACTCTCCGCATGTCCGTGACCCGAGTTCTGCGCGCCCAGGTGCCTGTGCTGGTGCTCGCCGTGCTCTGCCTCACGGCCTGCGGCTCCGACGAGCCGGACACCAGCGATGCGATCGTCAACGACAGCGCATCGGCGTCGACCGGGCAGTCCGTGCCGCCCGGCACCCCCGACTGCGCCACGATCTGGCAGGACGGCGCGACCATCCCGCGGGGGTACGCCGGCTGCGCCGACGGCGACCAGCAGTTCGTCAAGCAGGACTCTCTCCCGTGCTCCTCCGGGCAGTTCATCGTCCGCTTCGACGACCAGTTCTACGGCGTTGCCGGAGGCACGGTCCACGAGGCGAAGGCGCCTCTCGATCGAGACCGGGAGTACCGCCAAGCGGTCCTGCGGTGCCGCGCTTGACCAGATCCGGGGCCCGCGACACCCTGTCGCCTCGACGCCCGCAGCACCTCCGACAACTGTTTAAGGGAGATTCCGGCGTGGCCAGATTCCTTGTCCTCGTGGTCGCCATCGCCTGCTTCCTGGTTCCCACCGGGTCGCCGGCCAGTGCGGCACCCGACCACTTCAGTCCGCGTCAGGGCCCGACGTTCAACAGCCCGATCGGCGACAGGGCGACCAAGCGCGCGATCTTCCACAAGATCATCCGGTCGATCAACTCCACGCCCCGGAGGGGCGAGATCAAGATCTTCAGCTGGAACTTCCTGACCCGCGAGGGCACCGACGCGCTCCTGCGTGCACAGAGGCGCGGCGTGATGGTGCGGCTGCTCATGGACGACACCAACAACATCGAGATCGCCAACCAGCCGTTCCGCCGGCTGAAGGCGGGCCTGCACCACGGCAACAAGCGCGTGGGCAAGCAGCGCCACAGCTGGGCGCGCGTGTGCACGCGCTCCTGCCGGGGTGCGAGAGGCTCGGCTCACTCCAAGTTCTTCCTGTTCTCGAAGGCCGGAAGGGTTCCTCGGGTCGTGATGCAGGGCTCGGCCAACCTGACCCTGGCCTCGACCAACAACCAGTGGAACGACATCTACACCCACGCCCGCAACAAGAAGATCTGGAGGTTCTACCTCCGGGTCTTCAAGCAGGCCTCGCAGGACAGGAAGGCCAGGCAGCCGTTCGCGTCGTTGACCGTCGGCACCACCCGCCTGATGATGTTCCCCCTCGCCGGGAAGAAGGCCCGCGACCCGGTCATGAACCTGCTCGACAAGGTCAAGTGCCGGGGCGCCACGAACACTCCATCGCACCGGACCCGCATCCGCATCGCCCCTGACGTGATCCGGCAGAACCGAGGCATGGACCTCGCCAAGAAGGTCCGCAGGCTCTGGAACCAGGGGTGCGACATCCGCATCGGCTATACCGTCGTCGGCGTCACGGTCGGGCGGATGCTCCGCGACCGCAGCGGGCGTGGCCCGGTGCCGATGAAGCATCTGGTCCAGGACTTCAACGGCGACGGGGAGTTCGACAACTACTTCCACCTCAAGGCCATGTCGATCGTCGGCAACGTCGGAGGCGACCGGTCCGGCTACGCCCTGCTCAACGGGTCCGCCAACTGGTCCAGCCTGGCGCGGACCAGCGATGAGAACCTCGGGATCTACTGGAACAAGGGGCTGACCAAGCGGTACCAGAAGCACCTCGACTACTGGTACACCCACTTCCCCGAGTCCCGACCGTCGACCTCCACGAGCGCGCGGGCCACGACCTTCGCGCCCACACCTGACCAGCTGGTGTTCGGCACCGGCAAGGACGCCGTGTACGAGAGCGGCACTCCCTATTCCCCGACCGGAGTCGATCCGTACGCGAACTTCGAGCTGGACTGACCGGGTGCCGCACCACCTCCGGGTCCGACGCGTCGATGACAGCGGCCTCGGCCTGGTGACGCTCGGTGACCGCCCGGTCGACGTGTGCGTCGACGGCCGGCGGGTGTGGACGTTCTGGACCCGGCGAGACACAGCACCCGTCGGCTCGCCCGCCGGGCGGGGGCCGTGGCCCGTCCGGCACGCCTCGTGGCCGCAGCCACTGCGTCGGCATCTGGACGGTCACGCCCGGATCACCGTGCGGGACTCCGCGACCGGGACCGTGTCATTCGACCGGGACGTGCGGCTCGGGAGCGGCCAGGGGCCGATCCGGGTGCAGAACCAGCGAGGGGTGGAGCTCGGCATCGACAAGTCGGGCCGCCTGGTGCCGACCTTCGCGGGGCGGTCCGATCGCGACATCGCCGCGTTGCTCGATGCGACAGATGCGGTGATCGATGCACTGCGTTCCGCCGGAGTGGAGCCGTTCATCGCCTACGGCACCCTCCTCGGCGCGGTCCGCGAGGGCGCCGTGCTGGGTCACGACTCGGACGCCGACCTCGGTTACGTCAGCAGGCACTCGAGCCCGGTGGACGTGGCCCGCGAGTCCTTCGCGATCCAGCGTCGGCTCACCGCAGGCAGGATGGCGGATCTCGCGCTACAGCGGCGCCTCCTTCAAGCTCCACGTCACCGAGGCCGACGTCACCCGCGGGCTCGACGTGTTCGGCGGTTTCCTCGACGGCGGCCGCCTCTACCTGATGGGTGAGATCGGGACCGACTTCGAGCGCGACTGGATCTATCCGCTGGGCACCGCTCAGCTGGACGGCCGTCCGATGCCGGTGCCGGCCCGGCCCGAAAAGCTCCTCGAGGCGATGTACGGCCCGAACTGGCGGAAGCCCGACCCCGCCTTCAAGTTCTCCACCCCGACTCGCACCATCCGCGCGTTCGACGACTGGTTCCGCGGCACCCAGCCGGGCAACCGGTTCTGGGAGAAGCGCGCCTACGTGATGGCTCCCAAACCGCTCCGGGAGAACCCCACGGTGCTGGGTCGGCGGGCGCTCAGGCTCGCAGTGAAGCTCGGCGCCGAGGTGCTGGACATCGGCGCCGGGCGGGGCAGCGACAGCCTGTGGCTGGCGCGTCAGGGCCTGTCCGTCACGGCCTACGACTTCGTGCCGCGGGCACTCGCACCCGCCCAGGCCTACGCCGAGGAGGAGTCGCTCGATCTCGAGGTCCGCCACCTCAACCTCACCGAATGGCGCTCGGTGTTCGCCGAAGGCGCTCGTCTGGCGCATCGGCCGCGGCCGCGGGTCGTCATCGCGCGCAACGTCGTCGACGCCACGTCCGGGGTCGGCCGGGAGTCACTGGCGCGGCTGTGTTCGATGGCTCTGCGGGACGGCGGTCGGCTGCTCGCCGAGTTCCATCTTCCGACGGGCGACGAGACCGGCGTGGACGCAGATTGGATGGTGGGCCGACCCAACCTCGACACGTTCACTACGCTGCTGCGGAACGCCGGGGCCGTCCGCGTCCACGTGAAGCACGCTGCGACGAGAGGGCCGGCCGACCGCGAGACTGGTGGGAGAGTGGTGACGTGGAGCTGAGGTCCCTGCGACCGGGTTCGGGCAAGGCGGCCGTCCGGCGGCTCGAGGAGCGGGTCGCCGACCTCGAGCTGGACATGACCGAGCTGCGTCGCCACAACGTCCGGCTCGCCGAGATCGCCGACGTCGTCCAGGAGCTGCTCGTGCCGATGGCCACGCGCGACGAAGAAGCGATCCAGAGGGCGATCGAGCGGTTCCAGGAGTCGCTCTAGTGGTCGACAGCGTCTTCGTCCACATCGGATTGCCGAAGACTGCGACGTCGTACCTCCAGACCATCGTCTGGTCCAACCGCGAGCGGCTCCGCGAGCGCGGAGTGGTCGTGCCGGGGTCGGAGCGCCGCGACCACCTGTGGGCCTCGCGGACCGTGCGCCAGCTGCGCAGCCTGGAACGCGCGCCGGATCGCCACCGCACCGCGTGGGCGCGGATCCGCGCGGAGCTCGCGATGGCGGAGGGCAACGGACTGATCAGCCACGAGTTCTTCGCAGCGGCCTCGGCGGACCAGGCCCGGGCGATGGTCGAGGCCCTCGGCCCGGCCGAGGTCCACCTCGTGGTGACCGCGCGCGAGCCCCTGGGGCTGTTCACGGCCAGCTGGCAGGAGAGCCTGAAGAACGGCTCGACCACGCCGCTGCCCGAGTACGCGCGACGGGTGTCGACCCAGGCCGGCGGACATCTGGAACTGGCGCACCCTGGACCTGCGTCTGGTGCTCGAGCGCTGGACGACCGCGGTCCCGCCCGAGCGCGTCCATGTCGTGGTCCTCGATCCCGGCGGCTCCGCGGGAGGACGTCTGGCAGCGGTTCGCCGGCATCGTCGGCTTCCCGACCGAGGGGATCGACCTGTCCGGGTCGTTCCCCAACACGTCGATGGGGGTCGCCGAGGCGGAGACCCTGCGCCGGATCAACGGCAGGCTCAACGGTTTCAGCAACGCCTTCGACAAGGGCGTCTTCATCCGGACGTTCCTTGCTGACGAGCGGCTGGTCCCCCGCGGCGGCGCCCGGTTCTGGCCCGAAGCGGACCAGGTCGAGGAGTGCCGTCGTCGGGGCGAGCAGGCCGTCGACTACCTGCGGCGTACTCCCATCAACGTCGTGGGCGACCTCGAGCATCTCCGCGTGCCGGAGGTGCTGGAGCCGCGCCGGAGCACTCACACCGTCACCGACGAGGAGGTGTCCGACGTGGCCGTCGACCTGGTCGCGACCATGCTCGGGGACGTGCGGCAGCTGCGGCAACGTCCTGCTGGCGGGGCTGGCGGGGCATCCCGCTGGCGGCGGCGGTTGCGGCGTCTCGTCGGGCGGACCTGAGCGCGGTCAGCCCCTGCGAACCAGTCGCTTGAGTCGTTCGTTGCGGCCACGATGGCCGGCAAGCGGCGGCGCGTCGTCGATGAAGAAGCCGGCCTTCGGGGCCGCGCTGAGCTCGGCCACCCGACTCGCGAGCTGTTCGGTCGCACCCTCCGGAAACGGCCGCGGGGTGGTGCCGGACTGCTCGGGGTCGTGCCGGACGAGAAGGCCGAGCTCGTCCAGGAGCTCGACGTCGTCGCGGGTGGTCAGGTCGTAGACCCTGCGGAGGTACTTCGCCCGGATCTCCTCCGGCAGGTCGCTCGACACGAGCGTCCGCAGGGCCCGGGCGGACGGGGCGCGGGACGCGCGGTACCGCGCGGGCCCGGCCGTCGCGAGAGCTGTCCACTTGCGTACGAACTCCTCGCCCGAGGGTGCGTCGTAGTGCAGGACCCGCAGCCGAGGGTCCTCGTGGCGCGGCTGGGGTTCTCCGTCGTCCGAGACCGCTTCGTGCAGGGTCAGAGCGAGGCCGGACGCCGGCCGCACCCCGGACTTGCCCATGACGTGGCCGTGGAAGTAGGTCTGGTTCGACGGCTCGCGGATCGCGCCGAGGACGTGCAGGAGATTGAGCTCGCCATCCTCGAGGAGCCGTTTGAACCGGGTGGGACGCCCAGACTGGTTCCACTGGCTGACGGCCTCCCACGGGACGAGCCGGACGGCGTCGAGATCCGCCGGGACGGCATCGAGCGCCTCGTGGTCGAGGCAGGCGACCTCGTCCCCGTCGACGTGGAAGAGCCACTCCGCCCACGGGAACGGCTCCAGCAGGGCGCGCGTCCAGTTGGCGTTGATCCGCTGTCGCAGGTTCAGGCCGGCGGGGCGTCCGTCCGACCACCAGGTCTCGCTTGGTGGTCGCGATGCAGGTGACGTGCGGGTGGTCGTCCAGCAGCGCCGCGACTTCCTTCTGCTCGGGCTCCCGGGGCGCGTCCAGGAAGACGAACATGTGGTCGACCCCGGAGGCCAGGTTCGCGGCCACGAAGAACCGCACGTTCTCGGGCGAATCCTTGAGAGTGGAGGCCGTGAAGAGCATGCCGGGCAGCCTACCGACGAGGTCCGTGACGCCCGTCTCGGGAAGCCTGATCCGGGTGCCCATCATGTTACGGTTCCGTGGTGTCACCGCATGCCCACCGAGCCAAACGGAAGGGCGGGCGTCGTGTCCCGGGCATCCTCGGAGCGGTGCTCGTCGTGGCCTTGGTGACCGCAGTCGTCGTCGCGGTCCGGGTGACGAGCAGTGAGGACCCGCAGCTGTCCTCCACCGTGCAGGACCTCTCTGGGCAGGCGGCTGCCGACGTGCGCAGCTCCACGTCCCCCGAACCGACCTCACTGGCCGACTCCCTGTCCGCGGCTCGCCAGGTCGTGCTCGCGAAGGAGCGGGCCCAGCAGGCGAAGCTGGAGAAGCAGCGGAAGGCCGCGGCGCTGGCCCGGAAGGCCGCTCTGGCCGCGAAGAAGGCGGCGAAGAAGGCCGAGGCGGCCAGGACGGCACCGTTCGACGTCAAGATCGGGTCGTTCAACGTCCTGGGCAGCCAGCACACCGCGCCGGGAGGCGACCGGCGGAACTTCCCGCCCGCGTCAACGCGCTCGGCCAACGCGGCCGGCGTGGTCGCCAACCACGGCGTCGAGATCCTCGGCATGCAGGAGCTCCAGAACGACCAGCTGGCCGCAATGCAGTCCCGGACCGGCTTCGCCGCCTACCCCGGCCTCGCGTGGGGGTCCGACGAGACCGACAACTCGATCCTGTACGACGACGACCGGTTCACGTTCGTCAGCGGCAGCCAGTTCACCATCCCGTTCATGGGCCGGCCGCGTCCGCAGCCGATCCTGCGGCTGCAGGTGCGCAGCACCGGTCGCGAGTTCTACGTCGTCAACACCCACCCGTCGGCGCACGACGGCCGCTACCTCGTCGAGCGGCGGCAGGGCCAGGCGGCCCTGGTCAACGTCGTCAACGACCTCAAGGCGACCGGACTGCCGGTCCTGGTCACCGGGGACATGAACGACCGCGAGGAGTTCTACTGCAACGTGGTGCCGCAGGCCGGACTGGTGGCCTCCAACGGCGGCAGCTACAGCAGCGGCTGCCAACCCGCCGCCCAGCCCGATCGCGGTCGACTGGGTCGTCGGCGGTGGCGGGGTCAGCTGGAGCGGCTACTGGCGCGACACCAGCACGGTGTCGCGACGGATCAGTGACCACTACTTCATCAGCGCGACCGCACATGTCGGCTGACACCACACCCACCCAGAAGCAGGCATTCTCGTTCCGTCCGGACATCCAGGGCATCCGGGCGATGGCTGTCCTGCTCGTGATCGTCAACCACCTCACGCCCGGTCTGCTCCCGGGCGGCTACGTCGGCGTCGACGTCTTCTTCGTGGTGTCGGGATACCTCATCACGTCCCTGCTCCTCGGAGAGGCGACGCGACGGTCGAGCATCTCGCTGGCGGGCTTCTACGCACGCCGGGCCAGGCGCATCATCCCTGCGGCCACCGTCGTCACGATCGTGACCGTCGTCGCCTCACTGCTCACGCTGCCGCTGCTGCGGGTCCAGACGATCATCTCCGACGCAGTGTGGGCGACGCTCTTCGCCGCGAACATCCGGATGGCGCAGGTCGGCACCGACTACTTCGCCCAGGGGCAGCCGCCGTCGCCCATGCGGCACTACTGGTCGCTCTCGGTCGAGGAGCAGTTCTACCTCGTCTGGCCCGCCCTGCTCGTCGTCTGTCTGCTGGTGCTGCATCGGCGCGGCGACCGCTCGGCCCACGGCTTCCGGCGCACCGCCGGGCCTGCTGATCCTCGCGATCAGCGCGGTCTCCCTGGTCTGGTCGGTCTACGCGACGTACCACTCCCC
This sequence comes from uncultured Actinomycetota bacterium, assembly GCA_963788445.1. Lineage (GTDB taxonomy): Bacteria > Actinomycetota > Actinomycetes > Propionibacteriales > Nocardioidaceae > Nocardioides. The sequence goes on along the minus strand of CAWBGN010000009.1, from coordinate 176,721 downwards.
GATCACGGCGTACTTCTCCTCGCTCACCCGGGCCTGGGAGCTGGGAGCGGGAGCGGCCTGTGCCCTGCTCTCCCGCCGGTCGGGCCTTCCGGCGGCCGTCCGCCACACGCTCGCAGTCGCGGGGCTGGCCGCGGTCGGGGCGGCCGCGCTGTTCTACTCCGAGAGCACGACCTTCCCCAGCGCCTACGCGCTGCTCCCGGTCCTCGGCACCGCTGCGCTGGTGACGGCGGGCGAGGGCCTCGCGACCACGCGCCGTGGGCCGAGTCCTCTCGATCCGCCCCTTGGTGGTCATCGGGGACTGGTCGTACTCGCTGTACCTGTGGCACTGGCCGGTGATCGTGCTGCTGCGCAGCTACCTGGGTCCGGAACGCTTCGGCACCGTTCCGGTCAAGCTCGCTCGCGCTCGTGCTCGTCTTCGCCCTCAGCTGGGCCACCTACCGCTGGATCGAGACGCCGTTCCGCAAGGGCCGAACCTGGCGTCGTCCGTCCCGCTCCCTGCTGATCTACCCGGTCAGCATCGCGATGGTGGTCGTCACCGCATTCGCGACCACGCAGGTTCATGCGCTACCAGCTGGGCGAGTTCTCGAACGAGCCGGCCATCTCGACGGCGGACTTCGACGAGCAAGAAGCTCGGCAAGGACCCGTACGTCGCCCTCGTCCGGGCCTCCGTGCTCGCGGCCGAGCAGGGCCAGGCCGTGCCGAGCGACCTCACGCCGGGCCTCATCGACCTTCGCGACGCAGACCGCGTCGCTGGGTGACTGCGACTACCGCACCGGCACCACGCGAGCTGTGCCCGATCGGCGTCCCCGGACGCCGATCGGAGCATCGTGGTGTTCGGCGACTCCCACGCGCGGGCACTCTCGCCGGCGGTCGAGAAGATCGGCAAGGAGCTCGGCTACCGCGTCTACGTCCTCGTCTACAGCGGCTGCACCGCCAACAGCGCCGTCCAGATCGACCGGGCCACCGGCCGGACCTGGGACGGCTGCGAGGACTTCAAGGACTGGGCCGAGGACACGATCTCCGAGCTGGACCCCGACCTGGTCGTCGTGTCCACCGCCGCCGGGCAAGTTCGTCGACCCGGAGACCGGCGACGTCCTTCGGCTCCAGCGACAAGACCGGGCGCTACCTCGAGGTCGCTCCAGGAGGGCTGGCAGACGCTCTTCGAGGACCTCCGGGACAGTGCCGGACGAGGTCTACGTCGTCGGGCAACACTCCCAAGCTGCCCCGGGAGACGGGCGTCTGCCTCAGCTCCCGACCTCCGGACCTGGGCGCCTGCGCCTTCGCGCCCGGCCCGCGGGCCCAGGAGGAGGCCCGGGCGTCGTTCGACGCCGCGCGCGCAGCGGGCGTGGGAGTCGTCGACGCATTGAAGTGGTTCTGCTCCGACGGCGTGTGCCCCTCGGTGGTCGGCAACTACATCACCATGCGTGACTCCGAGCACATGACGCCCGACTACGCCCGGTGGCTCGCGCGGCCGCTGGAAGCCGAGCTGGGCCTCGCGGGTCCGGTCCGGTCCGGCTGATCCATGGAGCTCGACCCCAAGTTCCGGTTCCGACCCTGGCAGGCCGCACTCCTCGCCGTCCTGGTCGTCACGGGGCTGGTCTTCGTGTTCGCTCCCGAGCTGCCCACTGCTCGGGGCCGGGTCCTCCGATCCTCGCTTCCGCGCCGTCGACTCCGGTGCCCGTCGTCCCGTCGGACGGGAACACCCAGGCACCCGACGCGCAGGAGACCGTGCGGCCCGCGGGGCCGGTCGCCCCGACGTGCCGCGCTCCGGGCCAGGCGGCGGGTCCAGCCAGAGACCACGTGCGTGCCCCAGAGCTCCGACGTCAGCCTGAGCGTGCTCAGCTTCAACACCCACTCGGCGCACGGGCGCGACGGCCTGGACGTGGAGCAGATCGCCCGCGAGATCGCGGCGTGGGACCCCGACATCGTGCTGCTCCAGGAGGTCGACCGGAACCGCGCCTCCAGCAGGCGCACCGACCAGCCGGGCTTCTACGCGCAACGGCTCGGGATGCACATGGCGTTCGGCGTCAACCAGTCACCACCAGGGCAACGGCGAGTACGGCGTCGCGACCCTGTCGAAGTACCCCATCGTCGAGACCTCGAACACGCACCTGCCCAACGACCCGAGCCTCCCGAAGACGCAGCAGCGCGGCCTCCTGTACACGAAGATCAAGGTCGGGGACACCCTGATCAGCGTCTACAACACCCACCTGCAGCACATCTACGACGACCTCCGGCTCCGCCAGATGCGACGTCGTCGCGGACATCCTGCGCAGCCGACCCGCTGCCGAAGATCATGGGCGGCGACCTCAACTCCGGGCCCCGCACGCCCGTCCTCGCGGCCGCTCGCAGCGTCCTCCGCGACCCGTGGGACTGCCGGTCGGGCGTGGGCTCGGGCGCCACCGCCCCGGCCGCCCACCCGCGGGGCACGGATCGACTACGTCCTGTACTCCGACCCGCTGGTCCCCGCAGACTCGCAGGTGTTCTACTCGCAGGTCTCCGACCACCGCGCCGTCCGCAGCACGTTCACGCTCAGCGGCGAGGGCGAACCAATCTGCGTGCCGGTCTTCGACGAACCCTTGGAGTAGTCCCACCGAGACTTCGCTCACACGGGTCTCGGCAGGGCACCCACCCCCGTGGTCCACACGGGGTCACCAACTAGGCTGGGACATCATGAGCACCCCCACGCGCGACCAGATCGACGCCGCCCTGGCGACCGTCAACGACCCCGAGATCAAGCGCCCGATCACCGACCTCGGCATGGTCGACTCCGTCGAGATCGACGACGACGGCACGGTCCGGGTGCGGGTGCTGCTCACCGTGGCCGGGTGCCCCCTCAAGGACACGATCACCAGGGACGTGACCGCGCGCCGTCTCCGCCGTCGACGGCGTGACCGGCGTGCGAGCTCGACCTCGGCGTGATGACCTCCGAGCAGCGGGCCGGCCTCCAGGAGATCGCTGCGCGGCGGCCAGGCCCAGCGCGAGATCCCGTTCGCCCAGCCCGGCTCCCTGACCAAGGTGTTCGCCATCGCGAGCGGCAAGGGCGGTGTCGGCAAGTCGTCGGTGACGGTGAACCTCGCCCTGGCCATGGCCAACCAGGGGTTGAAGGTCGGCATCGTCGACGCCGACATCTACGGCCACTCCGTCCCGGCCATGCTCGGCGTCGCCGACTCCCGGCCCACCCAGGTCGAGGACCTGATCATGCCCGTGCCGACGGCGAGCGGGGTCTCCGTCATCTCCATCGGCATGCTCAAGCCGCGCCGCGACCAGGTCGTCGCCTGGCGTGGGCCCGATGCTCGACCGGGCCCTGGTCCAGATGCTCTCCGACGTCTACTGGGGCGACCTCGACGTCCTCCTGCTCGACCTCCCGCCCGGCACCGGCGACGTCGCGATCTCGCTCGGCCAGCACCTGCCCGGTGCCGAGGTCGTCGTCGTCACCACGCCCCAGGAGGCGGCCGCCGAGGTGGCCGAGCGGGCCGGGACGATGGCGTCGATGATGCACCAGCGCGTCGTCGGCGTGGTCGAGAACATGAGCTACCTCGCCTGCCCGCACTGCGGCCCCGAGCACCAGCTCGAGGTGTTCGGCAGCGGCGGCGGCGACCGCGTGGCGGCGACCCTGTCCGAGCGGTTCGGGTACGACGTGCCCGTGCTCGCCCGGATCCCGCTGGACCTCGCGCTGCGGGAGGGCGGCGACGTCGGCAAGCCGATCGTCGACGCCGACCCGACCGCGCCCGCGGCGATCGAGCTGGTGGGCGTCGCGGAGCGGCTCGTCCGGACGCGGCCGCGGCCTCGCCGGCATGCAGCTCGGCCTGACCCCCGTCGGCAGGTTCTGAGCGCATGTTCGGGGTCGGCCTGCCGGAGATGGCGCTGATCGCGCTGGTCGCCGTGATCGTGTTCGGCCCCGACAAGCTGCCCGAGCTGGCCCGCCAGGCCGGCGCCATGCTGCGCAAGGCCCGCCAGTTCGCCAACTCCGCCCGCGACGAGCTGCGCAACGAGCTCGGCCCGGAGTACGCCGACCTCGAGCTGCGCGACCTCGACCCCCGCACCATCGTCCGCCGGCACATCGTCGAGGCGATGGAGGAGCCGGAGGTCGACGCCAAGCCCAAGCGTCGCGGGCTCCGCGCCCGCTGGCGGCCGGGAGATGCACCGCCGTACGACGTCGAGGCGACCTAGCGCGAAGCGCTAGTTCGCCGAAGCGCTAGCGCGACTGCACCGCCGCCAGCGTGGCGAACGGGAACAGCAGCAGCTTGGCGTCGGTGCCGACTGCCTCGACGAAGTCCGCGCCGACCCGGGTGAGCACGACGTCGTGGCGCCGACCGTCGACCCGGTGCACGACGCACGGGTCGCGGGTGTCGGCGATCCGGCGCAGCGCCGAGCCCAGGCCGAGCCGGGCCACGGGTGACCACGCCACCTCGGGGACCGAGCGCTCGGAGGCGCCGCGCACCAGCGTGATCACCGCGGTCCGCACCACCCAGTCCTGGTCGGAGCCGCGGACCAGGCACCAGTCGGCGGCCACCCGCTGCAGCTCGCCGTGCACGAACCCGACGCCGCGGACCTCCAGCCCGACCTCGTCGTCGACGGAGGCCATCAGCCGGCTGGCCAGCGTGACCTGGGCGTACTCGGCGCGGCTGCGATCGGCCAGCTCGACGTCGCGCTCGCTGTCGTAGAGCGCCTCGGCCTGCTGCTCGAGGTCGTCGAGCAGCGAGAACAGCTGCTCCTCCCAGGTCATCCGCGCACCTCCTTGCGCCGACCCTCCCACACCGATGTGGAGTTTCGCGTGGTTGGCGCGGTAGCTCGCGCCACCGCCAACGTCGTTGGGCTGGTCCTGCTCACCTCTGCTCATTCTGCTCTTGCTGCTATAACGTGCTCTTGACGCTAGAGTGTGCTCATGCGGACTCCCAACCCGTACCGCCCCGGGTTCAACCAGGTCCCGGCCGTGCTTGCCGGCCGGGACCCGGTCATCGCCGGTGTTCAGGAAGCCTTGGACGTGGCCGCGCTGGATGCGCGCACGCCGCGGCCGCTCGTCCTCACCGGTGGCCGAGGCCTGGGGAAGACGGTGCTGCTGAGCGAGTCCGCGGTCATCGCCGCCGACCAGCGCAGCTGGCTCACCGTCCCGATCGAGATCCGGCCCAACCGTCCGTTCACCCCGCAGCTGGTCGAACGCCTGACCGTCGTCCGCGACCTCTACCACGAGACACCGAAGGGCAAGCGGGTCCAGGTCACCGGAGCGAAGGTCCGTGCGCACGTCCTCGGTGTCGGCGGCGAACTCAGCCTCACCCGCACGCCGCTCGGGCCGACGGAGCCGGCGGCACCCCTCGATGACGCTCTGTCCGACGCGATGGACGCCGCCGTCACCAAGGACGCCGGCCTGCTCCTCACCCTCGACGAACTGCAGTCCGCCGACCGTGCCGAGCTGGCCGACCTCGCCGCCGTCCTCCAGGAGCACGTCCCCGACAGCTGGCCACTGGTGGTCATCGTCGCCGGGCTGCCCGGCATCCGCGACAAGCACCGGCGGGTCACCTACCTCGAGCGTGGTGAGTGGCACGTGCTCGACCTGCTCGACCCGGCCGCCACGCGGCGGGCGATCGCCGAACCGGCCCGAAGCGCTGGCCGGCCGATGACCGAACCTGCAGCCCGGCTCCTGGCCGAGAGCTCGGGCGGGTACCCGTACGCCGTCCAGGTCATGGGGCACCACGCGTGGCGCGCCTCGGCGCGCTCGGATGCCATCGAGCTTCGGCACGCCCGGACGGCCGTCGACGCCGCCGAGCGCGACCTTGCGGACGGCCTCTACGCCTCCCGGTGGGCCGACGCCTCGCCGAAGGAGCGCGAGTACCTGGCCGCGCTCGCGGGACTCCTCGTCGAGGGCGCAGCCACGGGTGGGGACGTGGCGCGCGCGCTGGGGAAGCGGCCCGCGGAAGTCTCCTACCTGCGGGAGCGTCTGGTCACCAAGGGGACCATCTTCTCCGGTCCGGGCGGCCTGCGGTTCGCCGTCCCCGGGCTGGCGGAATGGGTCCGCGCGCGTCACCGCTACTGACCGGGCAGCACGCGCCGGTGGGCCGGCCCGGGAGACCTCCGGGGCCGGCCCACTCCGGTCGGTCAGTGCTCCACGCGCGCGACCGAGTCGCTGTCGTCGATCTCCGGGCGGCTGTCGTACTCCCCACCGCCCCCGTCGATGTCGTCCGCGCCCTGGTCGCCGTACACGAAGTCCCGGCCGTCGCCGCCCTTGACCGTGTCGTCGCCGTTCCCACCGCGCACCCGGTCGTCTGCCGTCGCCGCCGTCCACGCAGTCCGCGCCGTTGCCGCCCTGGATCTCGTCATTCCCGGCCGCCCCGAGGATGACGTCGTTGCCGCCCTTGCCGTCGATGACGTCGTTGCCGCCCTTGGCGATGATGACGTCGTCTCCCGCCGTGCCGTCGATGACGTCGCGGCCGCTGGTGCCCTCGATCACGTTGCCCGCCGGCTCACAGTCGCCCGGGGCGCCGACCGCCTGCGCTCCGGATGCTGCGGCGAGCCCGACGACGGACGCGGCGGCGAAGGCCGCGAACGCGGCGAGGACTCGGGTGTGTGCTGACATGTTCTGCTCCTCCTGGGACAGGTGACCCGTGGTCGGGCCGCGACGCCGCACTGTGCGGCATCGATGAGAAAGGGTGTCGTTCGGGTATCAGTACGGCGTCACAACCGGCCGCCCGCCGAGGAAGGCGGGGTCCGGCACGGGTGCGCCGATGTCTCGCATGGCGGTCCGCCAGCGCTCGAAGGCGCGGCGCGCCTCGCCGCGGCGGCCGGCGCCGAGCAGGCTCTTCACGAGCAGCTCGTGGACCTTCTCGTCGTAGGGGTCGGCCACCAGCAGCCGGACCAGCAGGGTCTGCGCGTCCCCTACGCGCCCGGCCCGGCGGGCGAGCGCGGCCAGTCGGCGTACCGAACGCTGCCAGGCGGCCCGTACCTCCTCGCGGACGCCGTCGGCCCACTCCTCCCCCGGCTCGTCCTCGAACGCATCGCCGCGGTAGCGGGCGTTGATGTCGGCCAGGATCTCGCCGGCCCGGTCGACCTGACCGTCGTCCATGAGCGCGGCGGCCACCTCGGCGTCCCGGATCAGCGTCTCCGCGTCGAGCGCGACGTGCCGCAGGTCCAGCCAGACCCCGCTGAGGTCGGCGGCCACGAAGCGGTCCGTGGGCCAGCGGCGTTCGGGGTCGAGCACCCCGCGGACGGTCGCCAGCAGCACCGAGAGCCGATGTCCGGTCTTCGCCGGGTCGTCGTCGGGCCAGAGGGTCTCGCAGAGCCACGCCCGGGTGACCGGGCGGCCTCGGCGTCCGGCCAGGATCTTGACCAGCGTCCGCGCCTGGCGGGACCGCCAGGCGGTCACCGGCACCTCCTCGTCCTCGACGCTCACCCGGAAGCCACCCAGCACCTCGACCTGCACGGGTACGGCGGCGCCCGCGGCCGAGACGGGGTGACCGTTGACGTGCCGCACCCCGAGCCGCTGGAGCTCGCGGGCCGCGTCCCTCGCTCGTGACCGTGCCGTCGCGTCGGCCCCCGGCAGGCGGCCGAGCTGGAGCTCGATCCGCAGCGCGGGCGGGCGGGCTCCCCCGGCCTGCCAGATCGCCAGCGCCTCGGCGAGCAGCTGCCGGGCCTCGTCGGGGTGGTCGCTGCACGCGGCACCGAGCTCCAGCGCATCGGCCAGCAGGTCGAACGCCTCGATCTCACGAGCGGCCGCGACGGAGCAGCGCGCCAGCTCGACAGCCTCGCGCCCGGTCGTCGCCGCACAGCGCCACCCAGCCCGCCGCGGTCAGCGCGAACGGCCGCAGGCCGCCCGATGGCCAGGGCCATCGCCTCCTCGGCGGCCGCTCGCGCCCGGTCGAGCCCACCGCCCGGCTCGTCGTGCCCGAACGCATGCACCCGGGCCAGGCCGGCCAGCGACGGCACCAGCACCTGCGCCTCACCCGACCCCCGCGCCAGGTCGACGGCCTCCTGGTAGCGGGCACGGGCCCGGTCGTCGCGGCCCTGCTGGCGGTCGATCTCGGCCAGGCCGAGCAGGCCGAGGGCCGTGCGGCCGATGCCGAGGCCCCGACACAGCGCGACGGCCCGGTTGAGGTGCCAGCGCGGCCTCGTCGTACTCCCCCAGGTACATGAGCGCCTCGGCCAGGTTGTGCAACGCGGCGGCGCGGCGGCCGGTCGCGACGCCGACGTCGGCTGCCCGCAGCGCGTCCCGGGCGGCGCGGCCGGCCTGCTCGAAGCGGGCCGTCGCGAGCAGCTGGAAGGAGTGGTTCACGAGGATCCGGGCCGCGACGACCACGTCCCCGGCGTCCGTCGCCGCGCGCAGCGCCTGCTCGTGGTGCGCCTCCTTGCGCTCGCCCGAGCTGACGCGCGCCATCGCCAGGTGGGCCGACGTCAGCGCCCGCGGGTCGCCCGTCGAGTCGGCCAGCGCGAGCGCCTCGGCGGCCACCCGCGACGGCCACCTCGGAGCGCCCGACGCGAGCAGAGGACGTGCACCCGCGTGGCCATCCAGTCGACGGTCGCGGCGTCGGGCGTGCCGGCATCGGCTCGGTCCAGCACCTCGAGGGCCTGCTCGAACCGTCCGCTCGAGTAGTGCACCGCGGCCACCCGGCCGGACAGCGCGGGTGGCCACCGGCCGGCGGTCGGTCTCGGCGACGAGCGGCGGCGAGCGCGCGCGTGGCGCCGGGCAGGTCGCCGCACACCCACAGCGCCTCGGCGAGGATCATGCGTACGCCGACCGGCCGGGCGTCTTCCGGGACGGCCTCGATCATCTCGACCACTCCTGCGGCCTCGCCGCGACGCAGCATCTCGTCGCCACGCTCGGCCACCAGGCGCAGCGCGGCCGGCCAGTCGCCGAGCTGCACGCACGCACGAGCCGCGCCGAACGGCAGGCCGGCCCGCTCGAGCGTCTTGACGAGGACGCGCAGCTCGGCTCGCTCGGCCGGGGCTCGACGGTGCCCAGCACCTCGGCGAGCACCGGGACCGTCTGCACGAGTCCCTCCCGGCCGATGCCGTGCAGCGTGGTGAGGATGCCCGTGGCGACGAGCCCGGCCGCGTCCCCGCACGCTGTCCGGGTGACCGGCCCGAGGCCGGCCAGGCAGACGAGCGCCCGACGCTGGTCCGGCTGTACGGCCGGGAGCACCTCGTCCCGCAGCCAGTACGCCGCAGGCGCACCCTCGCCGGCCAGCGCCTCGAGGAGGTCGACGGCGGGGTTCCTGGCCACGGCCTCAGCGGCGTAGTGCACCAGGGCGGGCCAGCCCGCCGTGAGCGCGTGGACCTCGACCGGCACCTCGGGGTCGGTGACGCCGTACTCGTCCGCGAGCACCCGGTGCACGGCGTACGGGCTGAGAGCGAGGTCCTGGGGTCCGCGTTCGCTGACCCGGCCGCGGAGCGCGGCCCGCACCTCGGGTGCGAGGGGTTGGCGCGACGTGAGCACGACGCGTCGTCGTCGGCGGCAGCGCGCAGACCGCCGACGCGAGCCGGACCTGCTCGTCGGACCGCAGCTCGTGCAGGTCGTCGATCCCGACCCAGACGCTGCTCGGGATGCCGTCGTCGAGCGCGGCGCGCGCCGAGCGGATCTCGCCGTCGCGGGGACGGGCGGCATCCAGGGCTGCGGACTTGCCGAAGCCGGCGGCAGCAACGAATAGAACCAGGTGGGGGGTCCGGGTCATGCGTTCGAGGAGGGCGCCCGCCTCTCCCTGATACACCGGCGGGTCCGCCGCACCACCACTGTGGAGAAACGGTTGTCATCTCGGGTAAAACGTCGTTGACTGATGCAAACGTACGCAAACGAAAGCATCGGTCCATGTCTCGGGAACTTCGACCGGCACCGCTCGGGCGGTGCCTGCTCGTCTGGCTGGCCGGCTCCGCCGCGCTCGCCGCCCTCGACCGGCTGGCTCCTCCCCGACCTCCTGGCCGCCCGCGCGACGGTCGCCGCGGCCGGCCTGCACGACCGGCCGTTCGACGTGGTGCTGGTCTGGGTCTGCGAGGCCGCCCTGCTCGGCAGCCGGCGCCTGGCTGTGGCTGGTCACCGGCCTGGTCGCCCGCGACGCCGCCCGCGGCCGGAGCCCCGTCCGCCGCGGCATCCCGGCGCCGGTCCGGCGCCTGGTGCTGCGTCGCCTGCGGCGCCGCGCTGGCCGGCGGCCTGGCCACGCCGTCGTACGCCGCCCCGGCGTCGCGGCCGGCGACCGCGCCGACCCGGACGCCGCCGTCGTCGAGGGCCTCCCCCTCCCGGACCGGGCCACCGCCACCATGCACCTCGGCCACCTCGTGGCCCGACGCAGCGCGACCCTCGGGCGGCCCGGCCCCGCGGACCCGCCGCCGCGCACCGTCGTGGTCCGGCCCGGCGACACGTTGTGGGCGCTGGCCGACGCCACCCTCGCTCCCGGACGCCCCCGACGTCCGCGGTCAACGACCGCTGGCACCGGATCTACCGCGCCAACCGCGCCGTCATCGGCGCCGACCCCGACCTGATCCAGCCCGACCAGCGACTGCGCCTCCCCCGGCGCTGAGAGGAGTGCAGATGTCCCCGTTCCACGAGAAGGTCGTCCCGTTGCGCGCGCCGGTGCCGGTCGGCAGCATCCAGGGCACGCTCGCCCTCGACCTGCACCCGCGCCACGACCCGCCGGAGCCGACCACCGGCGGCCGGCCGCGCCGGCGCCGACGTGGTGCCGATCGACCGCCACGTCCGGGGCCGCCTCGAGCAGTGGTCGCACCGCTACGCCCAGGCGGCGGTCGAGATCGTCGGCGGGGACCGGCCGGTGACCCAGCTGCTGCGCTGGACGGCGCCGGACGTCTACGACGACCTGGCCCGGCGCGCCCAGCTGGTCGCGCGCGCCGTCGGGCAACGCCCCGGCCAGGACCGCGTCCAGTCGGTGCGGCCCCAGGTGCTGCGCGTCCACACCTGCTTCGTGGCCGGCGACGCCGCCGAGGTCAGCGCCCACGTCCGCTACGGCCAGCGATCCCGCGCGCTCGCCATCCGCTTCGAGCTCCGCGGCGACCGATGGCTCTGCGTGGCCCTCGAGTTCGCCTAGAAGGAGCGAGCGTCGTGGCGCGACCCGCCAGTCGCAGGTCACTCAACGCGCCACGAGGTCAGCGAACTGTCGACTCGCTAGCCGTTGACGCGGGCGGTGAGGCCGGTCGGGCCACCGGGGGCGCCGTGGCACTTCTTGAACTTCTTGCCGGAGCCGCAGGGGCACTCGGCGTTGCGGCCCACGCCGGCGTACGGGTCGTCGGCGTTGCGTGACCGTCTCGCCGCGCACGTCGACCTCGCCGGTCTCCGACGGCGCGGAGTACGACAGGTGCTCGGGCTGCTTGGGCCGGTCGAGGCCCTTGGCCCGGATGTGCGGCGCCTCGCGGTGGCCGTCGGCCGCCGGGACCGGCTGCCGCATCGGCTCGATGACCTCTTCCTCGACCTCCTCGACGACGTCCTCCTCGTCCTCCTCGAGCTGGACCTCGAGGTTGAACAGGAAGCCGACCGCCTCGGCCTTGATGACGTCCATCATCGCCGAGAACATGTCGAAGCCCTCGCGCTGGTACTCGACGAGCGGGTCGCGCTGGCTGTACGCGCGCAGGTAGATGCCCTCGCGCAGGTAGTCCATCTCGTAGAGGTGCTCGCGCCACTTGCGGTCGAGCACCGACAGCAGCACCCGGCGCTCGAGCTCGCGCATGACCTCGTCGCCGACCTCGGCCTCGCGGCGGTCGTACGCCTCGTGGGCGTCCTGCTTCAGCCGCTCGGTCAGCTCGTCGGGCTCGATGTTGGCGCGGTCCCCCGCCTCCTTCTCGAGGACGGCTTGAGGTCGAGCGGACATCGGGTAGATCTGGCCGAGCGGCCGCCCAGAGCCCGTCGAGGTCCCACTCGTCGGGGAGACCCTCGGTGGCACCGCGGACGTAGCCGGCGATCACGTCGTCGATGAACGTGCGAACCTGCTCCTGCGAGGTCGGCGCCCTCGAGCACCTCGCGGCGCTCGGCGTAGATCACCTTGCGCTGCCGGTCCATCACGTCGTCGTACTTCAGGACGTTCTTGCGGGACTCGAAGTTCTGCGACTCGACCTGGCCCTGCGCGTTCGCGATCGCGCTGGTGACCCGCTTGTTCTCGATCGGGACGTCGTCGGGGATCTTCAGCACCTGGAGCACCCGGTCGACCCAGTCGGACTTGAACAGCCGCATCAGCTCGTCCTGCAGCGACAGGTAGAACCGGGACTCGCCCGGGTCGCCCTGACGGCCGGATCGACCACGCAGCTGGTTGTCGATGCGGCGCGACTCGTGTCGCTCGGTGCCGATGACGTAGAGGCCGCCGAGGTCGCGGACCTCGTCGTGCTCGGTGCCGACCTGGGCCTTGATCCGCTCGAGCATCGCCGGCCAGGCGGCTTCGTACTCCTCGGAGTTCTCGACCGGGTCGAGGCCCTGCTTGCGGAGCTCGGCGTCGGCGAGGAACTCGACCGAGCCGCCGAGCATGATGTCGGTACCTCGACCGGCCATGTTGGTGGCGACCGTGACTGCGCCCTTGTGGCCGGCCATGGCGACGATCTTCGCCTCGTCGGCGTGCACCTTGGCGTTCAGCACGGTGTGCGGGATGCCGCGCTTCTTCATCATCCCGGACAGCAGCTCGGACTTCTCGACCGAGACGGTGCCGACCAGGACCGGCTGGCCCTTCTCGTTGCGCTCCCGGATGTCCTCGACCACCGCTTCGTACTTGGCCTCCTCGGTGCGGTAGACGAGGTCGGCCTGGTCGTCGCGGGCCATCGGCTTGTTGGTCGGGATCGGGACCACGCCGAGGCTTGTAGATCTTGTCGAACTCCGACGCCTCGGTCATGGCCGTACCGGTCATGCCGGACAGCTTCTCGTAGAGGCGGAAGTAGTTCTGGAGGGTGACGGTGGCGAGGGTTTGGTACTCCTCGCGGACCGTGACGCCCTCCTTGGCCTCGATCGCCTGGTGCAGGCCGTCGTTGTAGCGGCGGCCGGCCAGCATGCGGCCGGTGTGCTCGTCGACGATGAGCACCTCGCCCTCCATGACGACGTACTCCTTGTCGTTGCGGAACAGCTCCTTGGCCTTGATGGAGTTGTTCAGGAACGAGATGAGCGGCGTGTTCGCGGACTCGTAGAGGTTCTCGATGCCGAGGTGGTCCTCGACCTTGGTGATGCCGGGCTCGAGGACGGAGATGGTCCGCTTCTTCTCGTCGACCTCGTAGTCGGTGTCCCTGACGAGGGTGCGCGCGAGCTTGGCGAACTCGCCGTACCAGCGGACCTCGTCCTGGGTGGGGCCGCTGATGATGAGCGGGGTGCGCGCCTCGTCGATCAGGATCGAGTCGACCTCGTCCACGATGGCGTAGGGGTGGCTGCGCTGGACGCAGTCGTCGATCGAGCCGGCCATGTTGTCGCGGAGGTAGTCGAAGCCGAGCTCGTTGTTGGTGCCGTACGTGATGTCGCAGGCGTACGCCGCGCGCCGCTCGTCGGGCCGCATCTGCGGCAGGATCACGCCGGTCGTCAGGCCGAGGAAGTGGTGGATCCGGCCCATCCACTCCGCGTGGTACTTCGCCAGGTAGTCGTTGACCGTGACGATGTGGACGCCCTTGCCGGTCAGCGCGTTGAGGTACGCCGGCAGGGTCGCGACCAGGGTCTTGCCCTCACCGGTCTTCATCTCGGCGATGTTGCCGAGGTGGAGCGCGGCGCCGCCCTGGATCTGCACGTCGTAGTGGCGCTGGCCGATCACCCGCTTGGCCGCCTCGCGCACCGTCGCGAACGCCTCCGGCATCAGGTCGTCGAGGGGCTCGCCCTTCGCGAGCCGCTCCTTGAACTCGGCCGTCATGCCCTGGAGCTCGGCGTCGCTCATGGCGACGAAGTCGTCCTCGATCGCGTTCACGGCCTGCGACACCGCCTCGAGCTGGCGGAGGATCTTGCCCTCGCCGATGCGGAGGATCTTGTCAAGAATGGCTGGCACGAGAGTCGGCTCCTGGAGGTGTTCGGACTGCGGCTGCCACTCTACCCAGCGGGTGGAGGACCCGCCTCATTCCCGGGCCGCGATCCGGCAGTGGTCAGGGACGGAGTGCCGGCGCCAGGTCGCCCCGCTGCTCGACCGTGACGTCGGACAGCCCGAGCCACCCGGCGAGGTCGCGGAGCTCGGCGTCGAGCTCCTCCGCGGTCTCGTCGGGTGCGCCGCGCTCGGCGTACGCCGCCTTCACGACGAGCCGACCGGACGCGCGGTCGGCCTTCAGGTCGACCCGGGCGACGATCCGGTCGCCGAGCAGGAACGGCAGCACGTAGTAGCCGTACACGCGCTTGTGCGCCGGGGTGTAGATCTCGATCCGGTAGTGGAAGTCGAAGAGCCGCTCGGTGCGCTCCCGCTCCCACACCACGGGGTCGAACGGGCTGAGCAGGGCGCGCGCGTTCACGCGGCGCGGCAGGCGGGCGTCGCGGTGGAGGTACGCCGGGCGGTTCCAGCCGTCGATGGTGACCGGGACCAGCTCGCCCGTCCTCGACGAGCTCCGCGATCGCCGGGCCGACGTGCTTGGTGTGCATCCGGTAGTAGTCGCGCAGGCACTGGGCGGTGGCGACGCCGTGCGAGCGGGCGGCCCGGCGGACCAGCTCACGGTTCGCGTCGGCGAGGGATGGGTGTCGCGCGGGCGAGCATCTCGGCCGGGATCACCCGCTCCGGCACGTCGTACAGCACCTCGAACTGGCTGTTCCGGCCGGCGATCGCGAGGTCGCCGACGGTGTAGAGGTAGTCGAGCACCCGGCGGGTGTTCGACCAGTTCCAGCCCCAGTTCTCCTTGGCGCGCGGCAGGCCGTCGTCGAGATGGCGGGCGGTGGAGGGGCCGAGGTCGCGCACCTCGTCGATCAGGCTCTTCTCGAGCGCCGGGTCCTCCTCGACGATGCCCCACTTGCCGCGCTTGGCGCGGTAGTCCGCCATCCGGTGCTGCATGACCGGCCACAGGTCGACCGGCATGAACGCCTGCACGTGTGCCCAGTACTCGACGATCCGGCGCGGCTGCTTCTCGGCGGCGCGCGTGCAGCAGCGTCGTGTCGTAGGGGCCCATCCGGGAGTACAGCGGCATGTAGTGCGCGCGCTGGAGCACGTTGACCGAGTCGACCTGGAGGACGCCGGTGCGGTCCAGCGTGCGCTGGAAGGTGCGCATCGTGGGCACGGCGTGACGCTTGTCGAGGAACCCCTGGGCGGCCAGGGCGATCCGCCGCGCCTGGGCGGTGCTCAGCGACTGCATGCAGGCAGGGAGGCTACGACGGCGCGCGCCGACAGGGTCAGTGCGGTCAGGGGAGGTCGAGCAGCTTCTCGCGGACGGCGTACATGACGGCCTCCATGCGCGAGTGCAGCTGGAGCTTCTCCAGGATGTTGCGCACGTGGTTCTTGACGGTGTTCTCGCTGATGAACAGCTCGCGGGCGATCTCGCGGTTGTTCATGCTCTTGGCGACCAGGCGCAGCACCTCGAGCTCGCGCTCGGTCAGCCGCAGGCCGGGGACGTGGTCGCGCTCGGGGCGCGACATCTGCTTGAACTCGTCGATCAGCTTGACCGCCATCGACGGGCTGATCAGCGACTGGCCCTCGGAGACG
The DNA here is from genome assembly GCA_963788445.1 of uncultured Actinomycetota bacterium. GTDB lineage: Bacteria > Actinomycetota > Actinomycetes > Propionibacteriales > Nocardioidaceae > Nocardioides. The sequence continues at coordinate 161,164 of CAWBGN010000009.1, read as the reverse complement.
ACGCGGACGGCCTGGGCGACCTCCTCGATGGAGGAGTCCTTCAGGAGGTAGCCGGAGGCGCCGCTCTTGACGGCCTCGTAGAGGTCGGCCTCCTCGTCGGAGACGGTCAGCATGATGATCTTCGCCGACGGCACGGCCTCCTTGATCGCGAGGCAGGCCTCGATGCCGGAGCGCTTGGGCATCCGGATGTCGAGCAGGACCACGTCGGGCGCGACGGTCGCCGCGAGGTTGGTGCCCTCGACGCCGTCGCCGGCCTCGCCGACCACCTCGATGCCGCGCTCGACGGCGAGCAGCATCGTCAGTCCGCGGCGGAAGAGTTCCTGGTCGTCGACGACCAGGACTCGGATGGGTTCGGCCCGAGCGTCCGATTCCTGTTCCAGCACCCGTGAATCATGACACGTCAGGGTCACTTTTCGGGCACGAACGGGTGGCGTTACCCCACGTTGGGGTGGCCCGAACGGGCCACCCCAACGACGTGCCCGGTCGGTGCCGGCGGGTCAGCCGGTCGGCCCCCAGGTCGAGCGAGATCACGCCGTAGTCGTAGCCGCGGCGGCGGTAGACGACCGACGGGCGCTCGCTCTCCTTGTCGACGAACAGGTAGAAGTCGTGGCCGACCAGCTCCATCTCGTAGAGCGCCTGGTCGAGCGTCATCGGGCTGGCGAGGTGGGACTTCTCGCGGACGACGAGCGGCCCGTCACCGGTCACGGTGATCGGCCCGACCTGGCGGTCGATCGTCGTCTCGTCGTCGCCCTGCTGCGCCTCGAGCGGCGGTGTCGGCGAGCGCCTGGCCCACCGAGACCGGGGTGTGCCGGCCGTGGTGCACGCGACGGCGGTCGGCGGCGCGGCGCATCTGGGACGCCATCTTGTCGACGGCGAGGTCGAGCGCCGCCATCTTGTCCTCGGCGGCGGCCTCGGCCCGGATCACGGGGCCCTTGGAGAATGCGGTCAGCTCCACCTTCACGGCTCGGTCGTGTTGTCGCGGGTTCCGTTCGTTCTCGACCTCGACCTGGACCCGGATGATGCGATGGTCGTGCTTCTCGAGGCGAGAGAGCTTCTCCGTGACGTGGCTGCGAAACCGCTCCGACAGCTCGCAGTGCCGACCCGTGACCACAACTTCCATGTGAACCTCCCGTTATTCCGTTTGGTTCGCGACCCTCGTCCCTCGGCTCTTCAGCTCAAGGCCCTGCGTGGACGAGGCATGGGTGGAGTCCGTCCGGCCGACCTGGTCTTCGTCCCCACAATCGCCTGCTGAGGCTCTCGCAGCTTCTCTGCCACTACTGGCCTTCTCCCGCCTTCACCGCATGTGACGGTGGGGTCGGGGCAGGACTTACATCTAAGCCGCACCGTGATCGGCGGCCCCGGACGAGTCCGGGGCGCGCCTTACGTGGACCGTTTCGCCTGCGACTGGCATCGGCTTGTCGTCGGGATGCCCTGGGAATCCAGCGCGTCTCGACGACGCAACCACGGACCCGAACGGACTCCATGAACAGACGCTAGTCGCTGTGGACGGGGGAAGAAAGCCGTAGCCCTGAAGAATCCCTGTGGATGGACAGGCCGGGCGACCGTCGCAGGGTGGCCGCCACGGTGGCGATCCCGGCGACCTCGAGACCCGCGGCCTCCAGCGCCCGCTGGGCCTCGCGGGCGGTGGCGCCGGTGGTCAGCACGTCGTCGCAGACCACCGCCCGCAGCCGGCGCCCGGCCAGCTTCCGCAGCGACGCGGACGGGCAGAACATGGAGCCGGCGAGGTTGCTCGCGCGGGCGGCGGCGTCGAGGCCGGCCTGGTCGACGACGCCGCCGCGGGAGACGAGCAGCCGGGTCGACGGTGGCGGCGTACCCCTGGCCGCGCAGGACGCCGGCGGCGCTGCGCGGTCAGGGCGTACGTCGGGTCGTGGCCGCGGGCGCGGGCCGTGCCCGGCCGCGAGGGGACGGGGACCAGCACGACCGGTCCGTCGGCCAGCGCCGCCGCCGCACCGGCCAGCAGCAGGCCGAGCGGCCGGCGGAGACCGAGGACGCGTCGCTCCTTGTGGGCGATGACCATCGACGCGGACCGTGCCGGCGTACGCCGCCGCCGCCCACGGGAACGCCAGCCCGGCCGGGGTCGGCGTCGGCCAGGCCGGGTGCGGCTGGGCCGGGAGCGCGGCCGAGCACGCCGCGGCACAGCGCCCGGCCCGGGTCGGCCGCAGCCGACGCACCGGCCGCCCAGCACCAGGTCGGTGAACACGTCGCGCACCCGTCGATCGCAGCAGAGGCGGGCCGCCCGCTCAACCCCGGCGCCGTCGGCCTGTGGACGAGCTCAGCCGACGTAGTCGATGAACGTGACGGCCGGGTCGAGCTCCACGTCGCCGGCGTCGCCGCGGGTCAGGTCGTCGAGGCTGGACGTCGGTGACGGCGTACAGGCTCTCGAGCGGCGCCGGCGAGCCCGGCGAGCGCCTGCACCGGGCCGGACAGCTGGGTCAGCAGGTCGTCCGCACCCGACGGCGAACCGTCGACGGAGATGGTGCGCACCTCGTAGATCTGGCCGGCGACGCGGTGGAGGACCGCGAGGGACGTGGGCGAGGTCCAGGCGATGTCGCGGATCCGCAGGCCGCTCTCGCCCTCCCAGCCGATCCGGCGGGCCGGCGTGGCGCCGATGATCCCGCCCTGGTCGTTGCGCTGCAGCCGGCTCACCACGAGCTGGTCGCCCTCGCGGCCCGCGCACGACGGCGACCAGCCGCGACCCGTCGCGGGAGACCAGGAACTGGGTCACCTGTCCGCCCGCTCACCCCGCGACACGTCGATCTCCCGAGGCTGCTCGTCCTCGACGTAGGTCACCACCGCGCCGCCGGATCGTCGCGTCCACCAGCCACAGCCGGTCGGCGAGGTCCCAGGCCGGCCGCAGCAGGTTGTCGGCGTCGCTGACGACCTCGCTCGACCCGTCGCCGCGGGCCGTCGACCGAGGACACCAGCGCCTGGTCGCCGGCGCCCGAGACGCCGGCGACGGTGGTGGCGTCGAGGTCGACCGCCAGCGAGCGGACGCCGATCTGCGTCGGTGCCCATCGGCCCGTTGACCGGCGCCAGCGCGTCGGGCTGGCCGGACACCATCAGCCCGTCGCGCAGCCCGTAGAAGAGCGAGCTGGAGTCCAGGCCGGTCGGGTCGTACACCGAGCGCTCGTCCACGCTGAACAGGCTCTGCCCGGTCGCGGAGGTGACCTGCTGCCCACCGATGGAGACCCGGATCGCCTCGATCGTCGGGCTCCTGCCTCAGCGTCCACGCGAGCTGGGTGATCATCAGCTCGCTGGCCTCGGGCGTCAGCTGGCCGGAGTAGCCGCGCAGGCTGAGGTCGGCGACGCCCTCCTCGGAGACGGGCACGGAGAGGTCGAAGTCGAGGCCCGGCGGGATGAAGCTGCGCGAGACCTTGTCCAGGGTCGGCCCGGGGCCGCGCAGCAGCGCCTCGGTGAGCGCCGTGGTGGACTGCTCGCCGCGCTGCACGAACACCGGTTCGGGCACCAGCACCTGCGCGCTCGGGTCGAAGAAGTAGAGCGACACCTGGCGGAACCGCTGCTCGAACCACGACTCCGGCACGATCAGCGCGTCGGGCGCGCTGCGCGATCCGCCACTCGCCGTCCTCGAGCTCCATCGGGAACTCGAGCGTCCGCCGGTTCGCCGGCAGCGGGCCGCGGAACGAGCCGCGGCCGTCCAGCCGGTCGGCGCCGTCCAGCCGGACCGTCACCGTGTCCGTGCCGCGCGGTCTCGACGCGTCGGCGTAGGTGATCGTCTCGGCCTCCGGGTCCCACGCCGCGTCGGCGTCGCCGGTGAGGTACTGCCGGGCCACGTTGGTCGAGAGCGGGGTGGCGGTCTGCGCCTCGAGGAAGTCGGTGACGATCTGGTCGGGGCTCTCCCCCGGCTCCGGCGGCTTGGGGTCGATGAAGATGGCGGGCGGCTCGTCGAGGCTGCCCTCGGACTCGGCCTCGACCACCGGGCCGGACTCGGGCAGGCGCGACGCAGCCGGCCAGCGCCACCACCGTGACGCAGGTGAGGAGGGCGGCGGCGGTACGCCGGGCGCGGGACGACGGCAGGTGCGTCATCCGACCGGCTCCCCGGCGTCGACGGGGACGAGCGGGAGCGGGCTCTGGCGGAGCACGCCGCCGGCCCGTCGCGGGAGCGTCAGCCGGAACTGGGCGCCCTCGCCGGGACGGCCCCAGGCCTGCAGCCAGCCTCCGTGCAGGTGGGTGTCCTCGAGCGAGATCGACAGGCCGAGGCCGGTGCCGCCGCTGGTCCGGGCGCGCGCGGGGTCGGCCCGCCAGAAGCGGTTGAACACCATGGCGGACTCGCCGGACGCCAGCCCGACGCCGTAGTCGCGGACCGCGATCGCGGCGGCGTGGTCGTCGCCGGCGACGTGGATCACGATGTCGCCGGTCTCGGCGTGGTCGATCGCGTTGGTGACGAGGTTGCGCACGATCCGCTCCACCCGGCGTACGTCGGCCTCGGCCAGGCAGGGGTGCTGCGGCGCCTGGACGACGACCCGGGTGGAGCGCTGCGTCGGCCAGGGCCTTGGTCATGTCGACGACCCGGTGCGCGACGTCGACCAGGTTGACGTCGTCGGTGTCGAGGACGGCGGCACCGGCGTCGAACCGGCTGATCTCGAGCAGGTCGACGAGCAGGGTCTCGAACCGGTCGAGCTCGGTCTGGAGCAGCTCGGCGGCCCGCGCGGTGGTCGGGTCGAAGTCGGCGCGCGCGTCGTGGAGCACGTCGCCGGCCATCCGCACGGTGGTGAGCGGCGTGCGCAGCTCGTGCGAGACGTCGGAGACGAACCGGCGCTGCACCCGGCTCAGCTCCTCCAGCTGGCGGATCTGTCGCTGGAGGCTGGTGGCCATCTGGTTGAACGACGTGGCGAGGCGGGCGAGGTCGTCCTCACCGGAGACCCGCAGCCGCTGCTGGAGCTGGCCGGCGGCCAGCCGCTCCGCCACCCGGCGGGCCAGCCGGATCGGGGTGACCACCTGCCGGGTCACCAGCCAGGTCATGCCGGCGACCAGCACCAGCAGCAGCGCGGCCGCGGTGAGCAGCGCCTGCGACACCAGGCCGAGCGTCTCCTGCTCCTCGGTCAGCGGGAAGAGGTAGTAGAGCGTGTAGGTCCTGCTGTCGGCCGGCAGCGCCACCTGGGAGCCGACGACGATGCCCGGCTCGGACTCGACCGCACCGTCCGACTTCTCGGTCGCGATCTCCGTGTAGGTCCAGGCGGTGCCCGCGGGCTCGTCGAAGTGGTCCTCCAGCGACGCCGGGACGCTGGCGGTGTCGAGGGCGGGGGTGGACATCGCCCCGCCGTCCGCCGATCTGGCCACCCGCGCCGCCCACCGGCCCGGCGAGCACGACGTTGAACCCGCGCGCCTCGCCCCGGATGATGATCGGCTCGAGCAGCTCGCGCTTCTGGGCCCCGACCGTGTCCGTGGCCGAGGCCGCCTCCAGGCGGGTCCGGGCCTCCGCGGTCTCGTTGTTGGCCTCGGCCACGACGGCGTCGACGCGGTGGTCGAGGAGGCCCTCGCGGGTCTGCTGGAGGAGGAACCAGCCGACGACGCTGACCACGGCCGCGGACAGCAGGACGGTGCTCGCGACCACCCGGGCCTGGATCGAGCGACGCCAGAAGGTGAGACCACGACGCAACGCGTGGGGAAGGCGACGACTGGCCATCCGGGCGGCTTAGGTCGTTCCGGCTTTGTACCCGACGCCTCGGACGGTGACGACGATCTCGGGGTTCTCCGGGTCGTGCTCCACCTTGGAGCGCAGTCGCTGGACGTGCACGTTGACCAGGCGGGTGTCGGCCGCGTGGCGGTAGCCCCAGACCTGCTCGAGCAGCACCTCGCGGGTGAACACCTGCCAGGGCTTGCGCGCCAGGCAGACCAGCAGGTCGAACTCGAGCGGCGTGAGGTTGATCGGCGTCGAGTCGCGGGTCACGGAGTGCCCGGCCACGTCGATGGTCAGGTCGCCGACGTTGAGCGTCTCGTGCGCCGGGGTGTCGAAGCGGCGTACCCGGGCGCGGATCCGGGCGACCAGCTCCTTGGGCTTGAACGGCTTGACGACGTAGTCGTCGGCACCCGACTCGAGGCCGAGCACGACGTCGATCGTGTCGCCCTTCGCGGTCAGCATCACGATGGGTACGCCGGACTCGGCGCGGATCTCCTTGCACACGTCGATGCCGTCCTTGCCGGGCAGCATCAGGTCGAGCAGCACGAGGTCCGGGCGGTAGTCGTGGAACGACGTCCATCGCCTCGTCGCCGCGGGCCACCATGCGGCTGTCGAAGCCCTCCTGGCGCAGGACGATCGTCAGCATCTCCGCGAGGGAGGCGTCGTCGTCGACGACGAGCACGCGTCCCTTCCCGGAGACCTCGGCAGACTGCGTCATATCGTCATTGTGACAGCCCATGTGCAACGCATGCCCTCCGCTGTCACGGCGCGGCGATCGGGGCACCCCGGAGGGCGGATCCCGGTCAGTAGCGGTACTGGTCCGACTTGTACGGTCCCTCGACGGAAACCCCGAGGTACGACGCCTGCTCGTCGGTGAGGGTCGTCAGCTTCACGCCGAGCGCGTCGAGGTGCAGGCGCGCGACCTCCTCGTCGAGGTGCTTCGGCAGCACGTAGACACCGACGGGGTACTCCTCGGGCTTCGTGAACAGCTCGATCTGGGCCAGCACCTGGTTGGTGAAGGAGTTCGACATCACGAACGACGGGTGGCCGGTGGCGTTGCCGAGGTTCATCAGGCGACCCTCGGAGAGCACGATGATCGAGTTGCCGCCGCGGGAAGGTCCACACGTCGACCTGCGGCTTGACGTTCTTGCGGACGATGCCGTCGTAGGTCTCGAGGCCGGCCATGTCGATCTCGTTGTCGAAGTGGCCGATGTTGCCCAGGATCGCCTGGTGCTTCATCTGCGACATCTGGTCGACGGTCACGACGTCCTTGTTGCCGGTCGAGGTGATGATGATGTCGGCGACGTCGAGGACGTCGTCGAGCGTGGCGACCTGGTAGCCGTCCATCGCAGCCTGCAGCGCGCAGATCGGGTCGATCTCGGTGACGATGACCCGGGCGCCCTGGCCGCGCAGCGACTCCGCGCAGCCCTTGCCGACGTCGCCGTAGCCGCAGACGACCGCGACCTTGCCGCCGATGAGGACGTCGGTGGCGCGGTTGATGCCGTCGATGAGCGAGTGGCGGCAGCCGTACTTGTTGTCGAACTTGGACTTGGTGACCGAGTCGTTGACGTTGATGGCCGGGAAGAGCAGCGAGCCTTCCTTCATCATGTCGTAGAGACGCAGGACACCGGTCGTGGTCTCCTCGGTGACACCCATGAGCTCGGCGGCGATCTTGGTGTAGCGGTCGGTGCTCTCGGCGAGCGAGGCGTTGAGGACGTCGAAGACGATCTTCTGCTCGTGGCTCTTGGCGGTGGCCGGGTCGGGCGCCTCGCCCGTCTTCTCGGCGTCGACGCCGAGGTGGACGAGCATGGTGGCGTCGCCACCGTCGTCGAGGATCATGTTGGCGAACTTGTCACCGGGCCAGTTGAGGATCTGCTGGGTGCACCACCAGTACTCCTCCAGCGTCTCGCCCTTCCAGGCGAAGACCGGGACACCCTGCGGGGCGTCGACCGTGCCGTTCGGGCCGACCGCGACCGCAGCGGCGGCGTGGTCCTGGGTCGAGAAGATGTTGCAGGACGCCCAGCGCACCTCCGCACCGAGTGCCACGAGGGTCTCGATGAGGACGGCGGTCTGGATCGTCATGTGCAGCGAGCCGGCGATCCGCGCGCCGGCGAGCGGCTGGGAGTCGGCGTAGCGGGCCCGCATGGCCATCAGGCCAGGCATCTCGTGCTCGGCGAGCGAAATCTCGGTGCGGCCGAAGTCGGCCAGGCTCAGATCGGCAACCTTGAAATCCATGCCCAGAGGCTAGACCCGCGAGGTCGCCGTCCGAAGAATCCTCGAGGCCACCTCCGCCGCGGCTCCGGGAGCCTCCGGGCCACCCCCCAGGCGACCAGGACGATCGGAATCCCCAGCAGCGCCACCAGGCTGGGGACGGACAGAACCCCGGCCGCGACGGCGAACGAGCCGTAGACCGCTAGCGCCACGATCTCGGTCGCGAGCCCGTACACCGAGGTCACCGTGGCCCGGGCAGGGCCTGAGATCACCTGCTGGAGACGTGCCTCGGCGACCACCATCGCGTTGTTCGAGCAGCCCGTAGCCGACGGCGATCGCCACGAACCCGGCGTACGGCGTGATCAGGGCGCCCGCGGAGATGAGCAGGCCGCCGAGCAGCACGATCCCGCCGATGGCCCGCGACCCCAGCCGCCAGACCGGCCGGCCAGCGCCGTCCCGACGGCCTGGGCTGCGACGGTCAACGCGATCAGGACCGGCACCTGCTCGGTCGGCACCCCGTGGTCGGCGGCGACGAGCGGGAAGTACTCGTCGTAGGCGGTGAATCCCACCAGCACCGCGGCGATCAGGACGGCCCGCCGGACCGGGACCGACCCGGTGGCCTCGCGGACGCCCGCTCGCAGCATCGCCGGGTAGCGGGCCAGGGCCCGTTCGGTCCGCTCCGCCACGTCCGCACCCGCGGGCCGTCGGGCCGCGGCCGAGACCGGGAGGGTCGCCGCGAGCAGGGTCTGGACGCCGGCGAGCGCCACCGACACCCAGCCGACGAGCTGGTACCCACCCAGCGCCATGAGGGGTACGGCGATCCCGGCGGCCAGCAGGTTGGCGACGAGCGCGGACGAGTGCGCGACGCCGATCAGGCCCGGGTAGTCGTCCTCCCGGCCGCGGACCACCAGCTCGTCGTAGAGGAGCGACTCGAAGGTGCCGCTCATGATCGATCCGGACACGCCCCACAGCACGAAGCCGAGCGCGAAGCCGGCGTACCCGGGGAACGCCACCCAGGAGGCGAAGCCGGCGGCGTAGATGACGGCCGAGAGGACCAGCAGCCGGCGGCGGTCGACGGTGTCCGCCCAGGCGCCCGAGGGCACCTCGAGCACGAACGACGTGACCGACCAGACGATGAACAGCGTGGAGATCTGCGCGTCCGACATCCCGTGGTCGGCGAACAGCAGCGCGTAGACGCTGTACAGCGGGACCAGGTCCCGCGAGGAGTAGTAGGCCAGGATGCGCAGCCGGAAGCCACGCTCTGGGACTTAGCTGGGTGCGCGAGCCATGCTCCGGATTCTAGCCGGAGAAGCCCCGCTCCGTCAGTGGCCGGCGGGAGCCGGCGGTGCCGGGCGCTCCGCCGGGACGTAGCCCTCCCGGAAGATGTCGGGCTCGAGGTAGATCACCTGCGCGGTCGGCTCCACATCGCGTACGGCGACCTCGGCGGCGTCGATCACCCCGGCGACCTCCTCCGCGCTGGCCCCGCGGGCCACGCCGACCTTGGCCGCCACCAGCAGCTCCTCGGGACCGAGGTGCAGCGTCTTCATGTGGATGATCCGCTCGACGCCGGCCGTCCCCTCGAGCGCGGAACGGATCCGGCTCTGCGCCTCGGTGCTCGCGGACTCACCGAGCAGGAGGCTCTTGGTCTCGATCGCCAGCGTGATCGCGACGACCACCAGCAGGATCCCGATCATGGCCGTGCCGACGACGTCGTAGTACTGGTTCTCGGTGATGATCGTGACGGTCACCGCGATGAACGCGAAGGCGAGACCCAGCAGGGCCGCGAGGTCCTCGAGCAGGATCACCGGCAGCTCGGGCTGCTTGGCGCGGCGGATGAACGTCGCGAACGACGCCTTGCCGCGGACCTTGTTCGTCTCGATGATCGCGGTGCGGAACGACAGGCGTCTCGAGCACGATCGCGATGCCGAGCACGACGAGCGGGACGTAGAGCTTCCAGCCGGTCTGCAGCTCGGAGTGACCCGAGTGGATCTCGTGGTACTTGTGGTACGCCTCGTACAGCGCGAACAGGCCACCGACGCTGAACAGCACGATCGCCACGATGAAGGCGTAGATGTAGCGCTCGCGCCCGAAGCCGAACGGGTGCTCCTCGGTGGCCTCCCGTCGGGAGCGCTTGCCGCCCAGGAGCAGCAGGCCCTGGTTGCCCGCGTCGGCCACCGAGTGGATCGCCTCGGCCAGCATCGAGGAGATGCCGGAGAGGAAGAACGCCGCGAACTTCGTGATCGCGATGCCGGTGTTCGCGAGGAGTGCTGCGACGACTGCCCGGGTGCCACCATCCGCTGCCATGCCGGGAACGGCTAGCGGGAGCGGCGCAAGACGTACCGGTAGGGATCCACCAGGACGTTGAGCCTGCGGGCCACCGGGTCCCAGGCCAGGAGCAACGCGAGCAGGGTCGCACCGACGGTCGCCACGACGAGCGAGGTGGCGACGTGCCGGTCGGCCCAGTCGTCGAAGCCCAGGTAGTTGGCGCTCTTCACCACGAAGCCGTGGTAGAGGTACACGACCAGCGTCCAGGCGCCCATCCGGGTGAACCAGCCGCCGATCCGCGGCACCAGGGTGAGGAACGCCAGCGCCGCCGCCGTGCCCAGCGCGAGCAGGACCAGCCGGGTGACCACGTTCCGCAGGTCGTCGTCGGCGAGCTCGTCGTAGCGGGCGCGGTAGTAGAGCCACTCGGTGTTGATCCACCGGTCGGTGTACGACGTGAGCACGACCATCCCCACCATCACGGCGACGCCGATCGTCCGTGCGGGCCGGCGTGCGCAGCAGCTCGAGGCGTTCCGGTGTCGCCTGGACGCCGAGCACGAAGAACGGCAGCAGCCCGAGCACCCGGGCCATGTCGAGGGTGTCCCCCGCGAAGTTGCCGGCCAGCACGCTGACCACGACCGCGGCGGCGATCGCCGCCGGGGCCGGAAGCCACCGGAAGATCGGGGTCATCAGCCGCCAGAAGAACAGCGCCGAGAGGTACCACAGCGGCCAGTGCGGGTCGGCGAAGAGCCCTTCCAGCTCCTCGTCGCCGACCCGGATCCGGAAGATCGCGAACAGCGACTCGAAGATCACGTAGGGGACGACGACGGTGGTCACCAGCGAGAACAGCCGCTTCCGCTCCCACGTGAAGGACCGCGACAGGTAGCCGGTGACGAGCACGAAGGCCGGGATGTGCCAGGAGTAGAGGAAGTCGTAGAGGTGCCGGTTGAGGCCGGTCTCCGGGAGCAGTGTCCACATGTGGCCGATCACGACGAGTGTGACCAGCGTCATCTTGGCGTTGTCGAGCCAGGGATCGCGCACCTTGGGCTGCGGGCAGGACAGGTGCCTGGGTCGTCGTGGCCACGGACGACTGCTTACCCAGAAAGCCGCTGCCGTTAGTCCTCCACGAGACCGAGTCGGAGGTATTCGGCGGCGTACGAGCCGCTGAGGAAGAGCGAGGCGTAGCGGGCCACCTCGGTGGGGGCGTCGGTGGTCAGCGTCTCCACCCGTACGCCGCGCGCGGCGGCCGCGGCCTGGAGCCGGCCGCGGTTCTCGCGGACCAGGGCCTCCTCGGTCCCGTCGTCGAGGATCAGCAGCATCGGCCGGAGCTCGCCGACCTCGTCGGAGAACGGGTCGTCGAAGACGTCGCGCTGGCGGGTGGCCTCGAGCACCGGCAGCAGGTGCTCGGCGTCACCGGCGAGCGCGGTCCGGCCACTGGCGCGGCGGATCGACTCGGCGATCCGGCGGGCGGCACGGGCGGCGAGCACCGACCCGCCCCACACGATCGGGTTGGTGTCGGCGAGCGCGATCGCCAGCATCTTGGCGGGGTTGACGGCCAGGTCGCGGAGCGGCGAGCAGGAGATCGCCACCTCGTCCAGCGCGGTGGCGACCCGCTCGGCGTCGACCCGCGGGCCGAGCGTGATCCGCTCGAGGAACTCGAGCATGACGACGGCGGTGGCGAGCTGGTCGCGGCTCGAGGTCGGGAGGATGTGGCTCCAGCGCCCGGCGGCGTGGTCGGCGACGAGTCGAGTTGGCGGGGCAGGCGACCACGACCTGGCAGCCGCGGCGTACCGCCTCGGCGAGAGCGGCGGAGGTGCCGGTGTCCGCGCCGTCCGGCGCGAGCACCACGACCAGGTCGAGGCTGCCGGCCCAGCCCGGCAGGCCGGCGCCGGGCCACGCCACGAACGGCACCGGGCACCACGGCTCGAGCACCGCGCGGAGCAGCCGCGAGTCGGGGCCGGCGGCGATCACCGCGCGTGGCCTGGCCTGCTGCTCGAGCATCCGGGCGACGGCCTCGTCGGTGGCCTCGGCGGCGTTGGCGACCTCGCGGCGTACCCGGGCCCCGGCCTCGGCGAGCGCCCGGAGCCGGCCGTCGGCCCGCTCGAGGGCGGTCTCGTCGTCCAGCCGGGACTCGTCGAACCACGTCACCATGCTGGGTCACCATGAGGAAGTCACCATCTCCGGTCCACCGGTCAGGCCGGCTTCCGGGCCTCGTCGATCAGCAGCACCGGGATGTCGTCCCGGACGGGGTAGGCCAGGCCGCAGCCCGAGCAGACCAGCTCCTCGCCCTCGACCGAGAGCGATGCGTGGCAGCTCGGGCACACGATGATGTCGAGCAGGGCGGGGTCGAGGTTCATCTGGTTCTCCTGATCAGGGCGAGGACGTCGTCGCGGACGCCGGCCATGGTCTCCGGGTCCTTGCCCTCGGCGTTGAGCCGCAGCAGCGGTTCGGTGTTCGACGGCCGGACGTTGAACCACCAGTCGTCGTGGGTGACGGTGAGCCCGTCGAGGTGGTCGACGGCGTGACCGAGGTCGGCGTACGCCTTCTCGATCTCGTCGAGCACGGCCTGCGGGTCGGCGACCGTGGAGTTGATCTCGCCGCTCGGCGAGTAGCGCACGTAGTCGTCGAGCAGCTCGGACAGCGGCCGGTCGGTCTCGGCGAGAGCGGCCAGGGCGTGCAGCGCCGCGAGCATCCCGGAGTCGGCCCGCCAGAAGTCGCGGAAGTAGAAGTGCCCGCTGTGCTCGCCGCCGAAGACGGCGTCGGTCTCGGCCATGGTCGCCTTGATGAAGGAGTGCCCGACGCGGGTGCGGACGGGCGTGCCGCCCAGCTCGGCGACGATCTCGGGGACGGCCCGGCTGGTGATCAGGTTGTGGATCACGGTGCTGCCCGGCTCCTTGGCCAGCTCCCGCGCGGCGATCAGCGCGGTCAGCGCCGAGGGCGAGACCGCCCGGCCGCGCTCGTCGACCAGGAAGCAGCGGTCGGCGTCGCCGTCGAAGGCCAGGCCGATGTCGGCGCTTCTCGTCGACCACCCGCTGCTGGAGGTCGACGAGGTTGCTCGGCTCGATCGGGTTGGCCTCGTGGTTCGGGAAGGTGCCGTCGAGCTCGAAGTACATCGGCACCAGCTCGACCTGGCCGGCCGGGAGCCGGCCGAAGACCGCCGGGCGCGGTGTAGCCCGCCATGCCGTTGCCCGCGTCGACGACCACCTTCAGCCGCCGGCCCTCGACCGGGGCCAGCGCCAGCAGGTGGGCGGCGTACGCCGCGAGCACGTCCTGCTGGGTGATCGTCCCGGCCACCGCGGCCGCTGGGCGTCGCGCCCGACGCCACCAGGTCGCGGATCTCGGCCAGCCCGGTCTCCATCCCGACCGGCAGGGCGTTGGCCCGGCAGAGCTTGATGCCGTTGTACTGCGCCGGATTGTGGCTGGCGGTGAACATCGCGCCCGGGTGGCCGAGGTGGCCGGAGGCGAAGTAGAGCTGGTCGGTGGAGGCCAGGCCGATCAGGATCACGTCGGCGCCGGCCGTGGTCGCGCCGTCGGCGAACGCGCCGGCGAGGTCCGGCGAGCTGGGCCGCATGTCGTGGCCGACGACGACGGTCGAGGCCCGCGTCACCTGGACGAACGCGGCGCCGGTGCGCCGGGCGAGGTCGTCGTCGATCTGGTCGGGCACGATGCCGCGGACGTCGTACGCCTTGAAGATCCCGTCGAGCACGACGGGGTCCAGCGAGGGGGCCATGGCCGGAGCCTAACGGGGCCGGAGCGTCAGTCGGTCGTGAGCACGCGAAGATGCCCGCGGCGGGTGCCCTCGCGGCCGGCCTCGTGCAGCGGCGTCGGCACCTGGACGGGCACCGGCCGGGCGGCCTCGCGGACGGCGTCGGCCAGCGCGAGCAGGTCGTCGCTGGACGGACCGGCGGCGGCCGGGTCCTGCGCCAGTCGCAGCACCTCCCACCCGCGCGGCGCCGAGAGCCGCTCGCTGTGCGCGTCGCACAGGTCGTAGGAGTGCGGCTCGGCGAAGGTGGCGAGCGGGCCCAGCACCGCCGTCTGGTCGGCGTAGACGTACGTCAGCGTGCTGACCGCGCTGCGGCCACACGCCGTGCGCGAACAGCGGCGGACAGGACTCACGAGCCAGACGGTACCCGCCGATCCGATGCCCGCCGATTAGGCTCGCTGCTGTGGACCAGGCTTCCCGTCGACGGACCCGTCGCGACCGTCGCGGACGGGGCATGCGCGGCCCCGGCATCCTCCCCGTCCGGCCCGGCGCGCCCGAGGGCCGCACCTCCCGCGAGCGCTTCGACGACCTCGCCCTCGACATCGTCACCGACATCGACCGGCGCTGGCAGGACCGCCTCGGGCTCGTCGAGTACGCCGTCGAGGACGCGCCGCAGATCCCCGACGACTGGCACCCCGACACCGTCCCGCTCTCCTCGCTCGTCCGCGGCACCGGCGCCACGCCGACCCGGCTGGTGCTGTTCCGCCGGCCGATCGAGCACCGCTGCGAGAACCGCGCCGACCTCGAGGCGATGGTCCTGACCGTCGTGGTCGAGCAGGTCGCCGAGCTGCTCGGCATCGACGCCGAGCTGGTCGACCCGAGGTACAGCTCACCCGACTGACCAGGCTGGCTGCCGAGCGGCCTACGGCAGGCCGGGCCGCACGTCCGGCACCAGCGCCGTGTCCACCAGCTCCCGGAACGGCACGACCGCCGCACCCGCACCCTTCCGCGTGACCATCGCGGCCGCCGGCACGAGGGTGCGTTCGGGCGCCACGCGGACCAGGGCGGCGCCCTTCGGGAGGTCGACCGTCCCGCCGGTTCCCGGCCGGACCTCGACGGTCTTCCTGGCCAGCCGCTTCCCGTCGGCGTCGAACGACGTGACGGTCACGGTGCCGACCCCGTCGGCGTCCGCGAACAGAACGGACCCGGTCCCCTCGGGCACGAGGGCGGTCATCGCCTCGCCGGACGGCGTGACGGGTACGGCGTGGGACAGGTCGCCGTCGATGACGGAGCGCAGCGAGGCGGTGACCGGCACGGTGCCCGTCACGTCGACACCGAGGGCGCCGTCCTCGACCGCCGCGCGCAGGGCGCTGGTGAGCGTGATCGAGCGGACCGCCCCGGGCGGGACGCGCAGCTCCTCGACACCCTCGGGAGCGAACGCCGAGTCCGCGGTGAGGATCCGCAGCTTGACCCGGGCCTCGTCCTCCCCGGGGTTGGCGACGGCGAGCACGTCCTCGCCCTTGCCCGCGGGGACGCCGAGCAGGGTCGTCCGGAGCGCCGGCTCGGGCATCGAGGTCAGCCAGTCCTCGGTCTGCGGCTGCGTGCCCAGCTCGGGGATCACGTCCAGCACGCTGGCGGCGACCCGGCCGCGGGAGACCGACCACGTGCAGGGCGAGCTCGCTGCGCCGCGGCAGCACCTCGGCCAGGTCCAGCCGGACGCTGTCCTGGCCGGGCACGCTGATCCCGCGCAGGTCCTCGGCCTCGACCGGCCCGGGCCGGCCGAGCACCGTGATGTCGACGACCGCGGGGCCCTCGTCGGGGTTGACCAGCTCGATCACCGAGGTGTGGCCGGCGCCGCCACCGACGCCGGTGAACCACCTCTCGGCGGCGGGGGCCGGGCAGTCCAGCGCCGCCAGGCGGTCTCCGCCGAAGCGGGACGCGAGCAGGCCCGGCGCCTCGTCGCCCGTGCGGAGATCACCACCGGGTCGCCGACGTCGCGCACCTGGCTGACCTGGTTTCCGCGCAAGGACACGGTCTCGCTCCCGGTCACCCGCGACGACCTGGACGTCGCCGGACGCCGAGTCCTGCGGCGCTCGCGACGGAGACCGCCCGCGCGTTCCCCAGCGCCGCCGGGCAGGCCGACGGTGGCGTCCGTGAGCGGCAGTCTCGGCCGGCGGCTGGGAACGGTCCTCGTGCTCGGCGGGCGCACGAGCATCAGCGCGCCCACGGTCACCGCGACCAGCACGACGCCGATCAGCGCCGTCGGGTTGAGGCGGGTACGCCGCTGTCGCGGACCGCCGTCCGGGCTCGGTCATGACGCCCTCCTCCGGCTGGTGGGGGCGCAGAGCACGGCGACCACCACGATCGCGAGGGCCTGGAGCACCAGCAGCCCGATCCGCAGCCAGGAGCGCGGGCCGTCGACGGCGTCCGGGTTCTGCTCGGGTCCGACCTGCCAGGCACGGGTGGCGCGATCCTCCGCGCTGGCCTGGCTGAGCCCGGCCGTCGAGTCGATCACCGCGCGACGTCACCGTCGGCGGGCGACGGGAGCACGACGTACTCGATGCCCTGGTCCGCCAGCGCGTCCGCGGCCTCGGGGTCCGGGCCGGACACCAGGGCTGCCACCGCGTCGTCCAGGGCGGGGTCCTCCGGCGGACAGCGCGGCCACCTCGTCCTCGCCGAGGGTGATGCCGTCGTCCCGGAGGACCGAGTAGGTGAGCCCGTCCTCGACGTCGCCGCGCACCACGAGGATGCCGTGCGCCGGCCCGAGCATCGCGCTCTGGACCATGTACGCCGGGATGCCGTCGTCGGGGTGGTCCTGCAGCTAGCCGTGCCCGCCGATCACGAACCAGACCAGGCCGGCCGCGGGGACGACGAGGGCCACGGCAGCGACGACGAGCGCGACCGGCCGACGCAGGCGGCCCTTCGGCAGCCCGCGGCCCACGAGTCCGTGTGCGCCGAGGACGGCGGCGACCAGGAACGCCGCCTGCAGCACCACCACGAGGAAGCCGAGACCGGCCGCGGTGTCCACGGCGGCGCAGCTTGAACGTCAGCAGCGCGAAGCCCGCGGACAGCAGGGCGGAGACGAAGGCGACGATCCAGCAGACCAGGACCGGGATCCGGGTGCGCGCCGGGCACCAGCGCCACCGCGGCGAGCACGACCAGCAGGATGCCGAGCCACCACGGCGCGCCCTGCGTCGCCGAGCCGGCCGGTGACCAGCTCGCGGAAGCCGACCTCGGTCATCGGCAGCTGCCCGGCGTCGAGCAGCAGGCCGGGGCCGGCTCCGTGGATCAGCGCCGGCAGCCACCACGGGGCGAGCAGGACGGGGACCATCCCGAGCGCGACGGCGGGCGGACCCCACACCGAGCGGTCGCGCATCAGGCGTGGGCTGATCGCGAACCCGGCGCCCACGACGACCAGCGCGAGGACGATGCCGAACCAGAACAGCAGCGGCGCGAACGCCGCCCCGAGCGCGAGCAGGAGCGCGCAGCGCCACGCCGCC
Source organism: uncultured Actinomycetota bacterium (assembly GCA_963788445.1). Lineage (GTDB taxonomy): Bacteria > Actinomycetota > Actinomycetes > Propionibacteriales > Nocardioidaceae > Nocardioides. The sequence goes on along the minus strand of CAWBGN010000009.1, from coordinate 143,829 downwards.
CGCCACCGACGGTCGGGCTCCGGGTCGGCGAAGCCGAGCGCGGCGTGGGCGAGCCACGGCAGCAGGGCGGTGACGGCCACGACGCCGAACCGGCCCTCGCCCCAGGCGCCGCTGACGACCGGGATCAGCGAGTAGGTGACGGCGCCCCACGCGAGCAGCGGCTTCGCGAAGCCGCGCGAGTCGACCAGCCGGCCGACCACACGCAGGAACCGCCACGCGCCCCACAGGGAGAACGGCACGGCGAGCACCAGCAACGCCGAGATGGCGGTGCCGGGGCTACCGCCGAGGAGGGTCGCCGCGGTCGCGAGCGGCAGCACGTACGCCGGTGCCGGGCACCGGGGTGCCCTGGCCGATCGCGTGCCAGGACTCGGTGTGCAGCCGCCACCAGTCGCTCGCGGCGTCCGGGACCGGGGACAGTGCGCCGCCGGACACCGAGCCGAAGGCGTCGCGGGCGCCGATCAGGGCCAGGATCACGAACAGGGTCACCGAGACGGCGACCGGGTTGGTGAAGAACCGGACGACGAGCCCGGTGTCCTGGCTGAACCCGTCCTCCTCGTCCTCGACCACGCGGCGCGGGCGGCTCACCGGACTCCGCGAGCTTCGCGGCCCGTCGGCGCTCGGCCACGTCGGCGGCCTGGTTCGTGGCCGCCGCGATCAGGTCGCCGACGAAGTCGAGCCCGTGCCGGTAGGGCAGCCACCGCGGCGCCAGCAGCCGTCGTACCTCGGCCGGGTCGACGACCTGGTCGCCGCGTCGGGTACGCCGCGCGGCCGAGCAGCTCGCGCGGGCTGGAGTAGACCGACACCAGCGCGGCCAGCTCGTCGAGCCCCTGCCCGACCTGGCGGGTCAGCAGGAACCCGATCATCCGGAGCACGGTGCCGAACGCCAGCCGGACGACCTGGAACGGCAGCGACCGGCCGGAGCGAGTTGGCCAGCAGCGTGTACAGCGCGGCGCGGCGCTCCTGGTAGTGCGTGTGCCGCCCGGTGATCGGCGTACGCCGGATGCCGCGGTGCGCGGCCTCGGCGTGGAAGACCACGGCCTGCGGGACGACGATCGTGCGGTGGCCGGCCTGCGCGGCGCGCCAGCCGAAGTCGATGTCGTTGCCGAAGATCGGCAGCTGCCGGTCGAAGCCGCCCAGCTGGTTCAGGACCGTCCGGCGGACCAGCATCCCGGCCGTGTTGACGGCGAGGACCTCGCGGACGTCGTCGTGCTGGCCCTGGTCGTACTCGCCGCGCTCGAGGCCGGTCTCGCGTCGCCCGGTGCCGGAGATGGTGATGCCCAGCTCCAGCAGCCGCCGCAGCGACGGCCACTCCCGCAGCTTGGGGCCGAGGATCTCGGCGCGCGGGTGCTCGATCGACGCGGCCAGCAACGCCTCGAGCGCGCCCGGGTCGGGGTTCGCGTCGTCGTGCAGGATCCAGACCCACTCGCAGTCGCCGACGTGCTCGAGGCCGAGTGCGACGGCTTCCGGGAACGACGTGGACCCCGGAGCGCTGACGACGGATCCGAACGCGGCGGCCAGCAGGTCGGCGCTCTCGTCCCTGCTGCCGGTGTCGACGGCCACCACCCGGTCAGCCTGGACCCGCTGGCTGCGTATCCCGTCGATGACCGAGGGGAGCCAGCGGGCACCGTCATGGCTGACGAGGAGCACGGCGACCGAGGAATTCACGGTCAGCGACACTAACGGTCCGAGCGCCGCAGCACCGTCAACGGTGGGCGGGAGGTGTGCTCCAGCCCACGTCGCCTGACGGCCCAGTGTCGGCCCGGTGTCAGTCCAGTGTCAGTCCAGGTTCAGACTGCGCGCTTCTTCAGCTTGCGACGCTCGCGCTCGGACAATCCACCCCAGATGCCGAACCGCTCGTCGTTCATCAACGCGTACTCGAGACAGTCGTCTCGGACCTCGCACGTCAGGCAGACCTTCTTGGCCTCCCGCGTGGATCCCCCCTTTTCCGGGAAGAACGCCTCCGGGTCGGTCTGAGCGCACAGTGCGCGCTCCTGCCAGCCCGCTTCCTCGACGTCTGCGTCGAGCAGAAGTAGTTCTCTCACGGCACATCGCCCTTTCGACCCGGTACTACACCCATCCCCTGTGAGCGGCGGTTTCCCTGACCGCTGGACCCGCAGCCCGTGTGAAGCACACTGTTGGAATTACATGCCTGTCGTACACCCAAAGTCAAGCCAAGATCTGGTATTGGGCAACAACCACCCAAGTGGGCTATGTCGGGATTGGGTCCAAGGTCCGGGTCGGCGTGGTGCAAGGTAATCGCCATGCGCGCGATCACGGTGCTCAGCGGAGGCATGGGCGGAGCGCAGGTTCCTCCAGGGCCTCCTGCACGGAATCAAGTCCGGAACGCTACCCGGTGTCGCCGCCGACGCCGAGGTCACCGTCATCGCCAACACTGCCGACGACCTGTGGATCCACGGGCTCAAGGTGTGCCCCGACCTCGACACCGTCATGTACACGCTGGGCGACGGGATCGACCTCGAGCGCGGCTGGGGCCGACGCGACGAGACGTGGAGCGTCAAGGACGAGCTCGCGGCGTACGGCGTGGAGCCGACCTGGTTCGGCCTCGGCGACCGCGACGTCGCCACCCACCTGGTCCGCACCCAGATGCTCGACGCGGGCTACCCGCTCTCCGACGTGACCGAGGCGCTGTGCCGGCGCTGGCAGCCCGGCGTGCGGCTGCTCCCGATGACCGACGACCGGGTCGAGACCCACGTCGCGATCGCCGACCCCGACTCCCCCAGCGGCCGCCGGGTCGTGCACTTCCAGGAGTACTGGGTGCGACTGCGCGCCGAGGTCCCCGCCGAGACCGTGATCTTCGTCGGGCTCGACGAGGCCACGCCCGGGCCGGGGGTGATCGACGCGATCACCGACGCCGACCTGGTGGTGCTCCCGCCGTCGAACCCGGTCGTCTCGGTCGGCACCATCCTCGGCGTCCCGCGGGTCCGCGAGGCCCTGGTCGCGACCCGGGCGCCGGTGGTCGGCCTGTCCCCCATCGTCGGCGGCACCCACGTCCGCGGCATGGCCGAGCAGATGCTCACCTCGATCGGCGTCGAGGTGAGCGCCGCCGGGGTCGGGCTGCACTACGGCGCCGCGCACCGACGGCGGGGTCCTGGACGGCTGGCTGGTCGACGAGTCGGACGCGGGGCTGGTGCCCGAGATCGAGGCCGGCGGGCTCGCGTGCCGCGCCGTACCCCTGATGATGACGTCGCACGACGCCACCGCCGCGATGGCCGCGGCCGCCATCGACCTGGTGGCGGCCACGTGAGCGAGCTCCACGTCCACGCCCCCGACGGCGTCCCCGACGTGCGTCGCCGGCGACGACCTGGTCGCGCTGCTGCTCGCGGTCGCGGACCTCGCCGACGGCGACGTGGTGGCGGTGACCAGCAAGGTCGTCAGCAAGGCCGAGGGCCGGGTCCGGCCCGGCACACGCGAGGACGCGCTGGACGCCGAGACCAGCCGCGTGGTCGCCCGTCGGGGGCCGACCACGATCGCGCGGACCCACCACGGGCTGACCCTGGCCGCGGCCGGGATCGACGCCTCCAACGTCGAGTCCGGGCCACGTCGTGCTCCTCCCGGAGGACCCCGACGCCTCCGCCCGCGCGATCCGGGCCGCGGTCCGGGACCGGACCGGCCGCAACGTCGGCGTCGTGGTCACCGACACCGCCGGCCGGGCCTGGCGCGAGGGCCAGACCGACATCGCGATCGGCGCCGCCGGCCTGCAGGTCCTGGAGCAGTACGCCGGTCGGACCGACGCGCACGGCAACGAGCTCGCCGTCACCGCCCCGGCGGTGGCCGACGAGATCGCCGGGCGTCGCCGAGCTGGCCCAGGGCAAGCTCGGCGGCCGGCCGTTCGCGGTCCTCCGCGGCCGCGCCGGACCTGGTCCTGCCGCCGGGCGAGGACGGGCCGGGAGCGCGCCGCCCTGGTGCGGCCGGACGGCGCCGACATGTTCGGCTACGGGTCCCGCGAGGCCGTGGTCGCGGCGCTGCGCGGCGACGACGGCGCCATCACCCCGTTCGGCAGCCCGGTGTCCGCCGACGAGCTGGTCGCGGTGCTGGCCGGGGTCTTCGGCGGCTCCGTCCAGCCGGCGTACGACGGCGACACCGTCCGCTGCGCAGCCGGAGCCGTCGGACCGACGGGCGGTGGTCGCGGTCGCGTTCGCCCACGGTTGGGTAACGGTTCCGTCGCGGGACACCGCCGAAGTCGGGTTCCGCCCGGTCACTCCGTAGACTCTGCCCTCGACACCGACCCAGAGCACCTTGAGGAAGCCGACCCGTGGCCAAGCCCGCCAAGACTGACCGCCAGCAGGTCATCGACAAGATCCGCACCAAGCAGAAGAGCGCCGAGAAGCGGCGCGGCTTCATGATCGTCGGTGTCTGCGGTGTCATCGCGCTGCTCATCGTGGGCGCCGCGGCGTTCAAGCCGCTCTCGGAGTGGTGGGAGCTGCGCCAGTTCAACAACACGGATCTGTCCGACGTCGGGGCCGCCGCGTCGGTGTGCCAGGACGTCACGACCAAGAAGGCCAACGGCAGCTCCGAGCACGTGCCGACCGACCAGCCGGTCCCCTACGAGGACGCACCGCCGGCGTTCGGGCCGCACTGGAACGAGCCCGGCGTCGCACCGGCTCCCGATGGAGCGCAAGCTCTACAACGAGGACGACCGCCCCGCGCTCGAGTCGCTCGTCCACAACCTCGAGCACGGCTACACGATCCTCTGGTACGACGAGACCATCGCCGACGACAACGACCAGATGCTGCAGCTGCGCGCCATCGCCGACAAGCTGGCCGGCACCGACAACCAGCGCCTGAAGTTCATCGCCGCGCCGTGGACGTCCGAGGACGAGGGTGGCAAGACGTTCCCCGACGGCCAGCACGTCGCGCTGTCCCACTGGTCGCTGGGTGAGGACGAGAAGGAGCCGGGTCAGCTCGGCGTCTGGCAGTACTGCTCCGCGGTGTCCGGCGAGGCCCTCAACGACTTCATGCTCGACTACCCGTACCTCGACTCGCCGGAGCCCGACGCCCGGTGACGTGAGCCGGGCTCAGGTCAGGCCGGACTGTCCGTCCTCCTGCAGGGCGGTGACCACCCGCTTGACGTCCTGGGCGCGGGCCCGGGTCGTCACCAGCAGGGCGTCCGGCGTGTCCACGACGACCACGTCGTCCAGTCCCACGACCGCGACCACGCGGCCCGAGCCCGGGACGACCAGCCCGAAGCTGTCGACGACCCGGACCAGCGACGCGTCCCCGAGGACGGTGACCGGTTCGCCGTCGGTGGCGAGCAGCGTGGCCAGCGAGTCGTAGTCACCGATGTCGTCCCAGCCGATCGCGGCCGGGTACGACGGCCACCCGCCCGGCCGCGGCGGCCGGCTCGGCGACGGCGTGGTCGATCGCGATCCGCGGCAGGTCGTCCCACACGCTCGTCCAGCCGGGACCGGTCGGCCGCGATCTCCCGCAGCGCGCCGGCGAAGCCGGGGTGTGACTCCTCGAGGAGGTCGAGCAGCACGCGGGGGCGGACCACGAACATGCCGGCGTTCCAGCGGTAGCGCCCGGTCTCGAGATACCCGGCCGCCACGTCGGCGGCCGGCTTCTCGACGAACTCCACGACCCGGTGCACGCCGTCGTGTCCGGGCAGGGCTTCCCCGAGGTGGATGTAGCCGAACGCGGTCGACGCGTGCGTCGGCTCGATCCCGAGCGTCACCAGCCAGTCGTCGCGCGCGGCGGCGACCGCCCGGCGTACGGCGTCCGCGAACGCGGCCTCGTCGGCGATCACGTGGTCGGCGGCGAAGGAGCCGATGACCGCCTCCGGGTCCGCCCGCTCGATCACGGCGGCGGCCAGCCCGATCGCGGCCATCGAGTCGCGCGGCGACGGCTCCGCGAGCACCGCGTCGGCCGGCAGCGCGCCGAGCTGGGCGACGACCGCCTCCCGGTGCGCGGCCCCGGTGACCACCACGACCCGGTCGCCGACGAGCGGCGCCAGCCGGTCGACGGTGCCCTGCAGCAGCGACCGACCGCTGCCGGTGAGGTCGTGCAGGAACTTGGGCGACGCGGCACGCGACATCGGCCACAGCCGGGTGCCGGCGCCCCCGGCCGGGATCACGGCCCAGAGGCCCTCGACGTCTCCGGTGCGCTCGGTCGGCATGGAGGCACTGTAGGGCGCGCCTCTCTGTGGGGGGCCACCCCTACGCTGGCCTGCGATGACCACCTTCGCGACGACCATGGCCCGCCTGCTCCGGGGCGAGGCCGGTCGGCCCCTCGTCACGTTCTACGACCACGCCTCCGGCGAGCGCACCGAGCTGTCGCTCACGACGTACGCCAACTGGGTGGCCAAGACCGCGTCCCTGCTGGCCGAGGAGCTCGACCTCGAGCGCGGGCAGACGATCCGGATCGACCTGCCGACCGCACTGGCTGGGTCCGGTGTTCCTGGGCGCCGCGTGGACGGTCGGGCTGGTGCCGACGCAGGACGACGAGGCCGACGTCTTCGTCTGCGGCCCGGAGGGTGTCGACCGGTGGGCGCGGCCGGGCCGCCGACGTCCCGGTGCTGGCCTCGGCGCTGCACCCGCTCGGCATGCGGTTCGCGGACCCGCTGCCGGCCGGCGTCCACGACTACGGCGCGGAGGTGTGGTCGCAGCCGGACGCGTTCGTGCCGTTCGACCCGCCGGGTCCCGACGACCTCGCCCTCGACGGGGTCACCCACGGCGAGCTGTGGGACGCGGCCGCCGCCGGGAGCTGTGCTCACCGACGGCGGCCGCGTTCTCACCGAGGAGAACCCGGCTTCCCCACCGGGGATCTCCTCCTTCACCGAGCCGCTCGCACGCGGCGGCTCGCTGGTCCTGGTCGCTCACGCCGACCCGGGACGCCTCGAGGCGACGTACGCCAGCGAGCGCGCCACGGCCCGCTTCCCTTGAACGTGAGCGGGCGTCAGCCCGCCAGGTCGTACTGGTTCATCCCCTCCGCGAGGAACAGTCGGCGGCGAGAAGCCGGTCGCGGTCGACTGGATCACGAACAGCTCGCCGGTCGACCGCTGCCGGACGATCAGGTCCGGGTGCCCGGTCAGTGCTCACGTCGCTGACGCCGATCACCCAGTCGTACGGCGCCAGGTTGACCGCGAGCCCCTTCGGCTTGGTGAAGCCGCCCGGCCCGTTGCCGCGGAACAGCGTGAGCTTCGCACGCTGGCGGAACAGGCTGTCCGGAGCACCGTCCCCGTCCCAGCGACCCACTGCCACCTGGCGGCGGGCGTCGATCGCGCTGTAGGCCACGTAGCTCTTCTTCAGACCCTTCACGCCGTTGCCCGGGTAGATCCGCATCGACCCGCCCCTGGCCTGCCCCGTCAGGTCGGGGCACCCGTCGCCGGTCATGTCGCCGACGGCCGCGAGCAGCCTCACAGCCGCTGGCGTCGTCGGCCAGCTTGACCGACTTGGCGAAGCCACCCTTGCCGTCGCCGAGGCGGAGCAGCAGCCTGCCGCTGGTCTGCCGGTAGATGATGTCGCCGAACCCGTCGCGGTTCCAGTCGCCGGCGTTCAGCAGCGCGTTGGCCGTTCGTCAGGTTCAGGCCGGTCGCGATCGGACGACCCGTGTTGAACCGGCCGTTGTGCGCGAGCGCGAGGAGGTCGCTGCCCCTGCCGACCACGAGGTCGGGCGCCCCGTTGCCGAGGAGGTTGCCGCCGCCGCTGAGGACTCCCGATGCCCTTGAGCCCGCTGATCGGCCCGAGCCGGCGGCCGAAGCCGCCGCGGCCGTCACCCGGCAGCACGATAGCCGTCCCCGCCGTTGGCCCGGATCACCAGGTCCGGCTTGCCGTCCCGGCTGAAGTCGCCGTATCCGGTGATCGTGTCGTAGCTGCCCATGCTGCCGAGCACCTTCACCGGCGCGTCCAGGGTGCGGGTCCCGTTGCCGGAAAGGCGCCACAGGTTGCCGCCGCCGTCGCGAGCGAGGAGGTCGACGTGGCCGTCGCCGTCGATGTCGCCGGTCGCGGCGAGCTTGTTGTAGCCGGACCAGGCGCGCCGGAGATCCGCCCGCGCTGGAAGACGCCGTTTCCCTTGCCGAGGTAGGCGTTGAGCTGACCCGTCGCGGAGTTGCGAGCCGACCAGGTCGTTCTTGCCGTCCCCGTTCAGGTCGCCGACGGCCGTGATCAGGTCGCGGCCCTGGAACACGCTCGTCTTCCTGATGGGCGCAGCCGAACCCGCCGGCCGCTACCCGGCCGGCACGGTCGCGGTGCCGTCGGACGCCTGCACCAGCAGGTCGCCGACGCCGTCACCGGTCAGGTCGGGGCTCGGCTGGACGATCGCGGCCCCGGTCCAGACGCCGGCCGTGGTCCGCGGCCTCGTCGAAGCCGAGGAGGCCACCGGTCGGGATGATGAAGCCCTGCCCGTCGCTGGCGCGCCGGACGATCAGGTCGGGGTGCGACGGTCGACGCGAGGTTGGACTCGAGCTGCCGTCCGTCCCAGCCCCGCTGCGCCGCCGCCGCGAGCCGGCGGATCTGCGGGATCTTCGCGTAGAGGTACCGGCCCGGGCAGGCGGTCGAGCCCGCGTCCCGGTGGCCGTTGATCGCCTGGAAGGTGTCGGGCCCGACGACCTGACGTGGTGGAGGAGGCGTCGATGCCGTGCAGCGACAGCTTCCACGCGAACAGGCTGCCGTAGGCCTGGAGCAGCGCCGTTCGAGGGGCGCGCGGTCTCGAAGTTGCCGATCGCCGACATCGCGAACGCGTAGTCGTTGTAGCCGAGCGTGTGCGCCCCGACCACCGGACGGTCGACGCCACCGGCGCGGCCCTCCCAGATCCGGCCGAACTTGTCGACGAGGAAGTTGTAGCCGACGTCGCTCCAGCCGCGGGACTGCGTGTGGTACGCGTAGATGCTGCGCAGGATCCCGGGCACCTCGGCCCGCGAGTAGTCGTTCGCGTTCACCGTGTGGTGCACGAACCCGGCGTGGATCTCGAAGTAGTGCAGCGAGCCCTTGTCGCGCAGCCTCTCGTTCGCGCCCCACTGGGCACGCGAGTAGATGACCGGCTTCGGCGTGTACGTCGCGGCCGAGAGCGCCAGTCCGTCGTCCTCGCCGGACGTCTCGACGGGCTCGGGCTCGGCTCGGCAGCTCGGCGCGGCGACGCCGTCGTCGTCGGTCTCGATGGCCGGCAGCTCGCGAGCGCGTGGAGCTCGGCGTCCCGGGAGCGATCACGGCGAGCTTCATGTCCGCGGGCTGTGCGGCCGACGGTGCTGGTCGACCGGACCTGCACCTGGTCGACCTTGCCGACGAGCAGCACGTCGGTGCCGGGACGGGCGTGCTGGCCCTCGGCGCTGTCCGGGTCGGGGCCGTGGTCGTCGTCGTACGGCAGCTCGAGCCACTCCGACCAGGTGCTGCCGGTCAGCGTGCGGACCTGGAAGGTCATGGTGTCGGCCGGGACGCGGGCGCCGTGCGTCCCAGGTCACGCCCACGGCGCCGTACCCCGTGACCGGCTCCGGTGCGCTGACCACCTGGTCTGCCGCCGAGTGCGCCGATCTTGGTGCGGGCGCTGAGCGCACCGGGAGCGACCTTGGCTCCCGGAGCCGCGGTCAGTGGGTACTCGTCGACCTCGGCCTCGACCGGAGCCGTGGGCACGAGGGTCCTCCGCTGCGCCTCGCGGGTGTACGCCGAGAGGTGCGCCACGGGGTGTCCGCCCGACGCCTGCTCGGAGCCGTGCGGCGTCCGCTGGACGACGTCCAGGCTGATGACGGTCGCGGCCGGCGTGAGCACGGCGAGCACCGCGCCGAGGGCCAGCAGCTGCTGACAGGCGGTGATGTAACGGGTTCTGCTCGGGCGCATTGTTGGCTACTCCAGTGAAGGGGAAGGTTCACACGGGTAGCAAGTTTCACACCAGTCACACTGGTTACGGCAGGGTTTCTGAGTAACTACAAACCTGTAATTTCCAGTCGACACGCCGTGGAGGCGGAGATTTGTCAAGTGTCGGGGCCCGATCGGGGACCTTCGAGCGGGGTCCGCGGGCTCCGTCAGATGTCGGCGCCGAGCTCCTCGTCCTCGCTGTCCTCGGGATCGGAGTCGTCGGAGTCGTCGTACTGGAGGTACTTGATGCCCGGCGTCGACGTCGCCGTCGAAGCCGATCTTGCCCTGCTCGAGGACGATCACCCGGTCGCACATCCTGCGCACCGAGCCGGCCGCGTGGCTGACGTAGACGAGCGTGCGCCCGCTGTCGCGGATCTCCTGCATTCGCGCCAGGCACTTCCGCTTGAACGGCCGGTCCCCCACGGCCAGCACCTCGTCGGCGAGGAAGATGTCGCTGTCGACGTGGATGGCCACCGCGAAGCCGAGCCGGGCGAACATGCCGGAGCTGTAGTGGCCGACCTGGCTGTCGAGGTGCTTGCCGACGTCGGCGAACTCCACGATGTCGTCGAACTTCCGCTTGGTCTCGGCCTCGCTCATGCCGAGCACCGCGGCGTTGAGGTAGATGTTGTCCCGGCCGCTCAGCTGCGGGTGGAAGCCGGCGCCGGTCGCGATCAGGCCCGCGATCCGGCCACGGGTGAGCATCTCGCCGCCGTCGGGGCGCATGATCCCGTTGATCAGCTTGAGCAGGGTGCTCTTGCCCGAGCCGTTCAGGCCCATCAGCCCGATCGACTCGCCCTGCTCGACGGTGAAGGACACGTCGTCGAGGGCGAGGAAGCTGTCGCTGATGTCCTGGCGGCGCGCGGCCGCCACGGCCATCTGCTTGAGGGTGCGGTGGTAGCGCAGCGTGAACTGCTTGGAGACGTCACGCGCGACGATCGACTCGGTCATGCTTCAGAGACGCTCCGGGATCTTGTTCTCGAGCTTGGAGAAGACGAGCTGGCCGACGACGAGCAGGACCAACGCAAAGCCGAAGGTCGCGACAGCTCATCGTCCACAGGTTGGCGGGAAGCTCGGTCGCGGTGGTCGACGTCCGGGTGGTCGGTGGTGCCCACCCAGAACGCGCGCTGCATCAGCAGCACGGCGTTCGCGAGCGGGTTCCACAGGTAGTAGTCGGCCGCCGGGCCGAACCGCTCCTGGACCAGGGTGTACGGGTAGATCATCGGCACGCCGAAGCGGACCAGGTTGGTCAGGATGTTGACGGCGCTGCTGATGTCGCGCATGAAGACGTTGGCGGCACTGAGCAGCAGGGCCACCGCCGTTCCCATCGTCATCGTGAGTACGAGGGAGAACACCATCGCGGCCATTCCGACCGGGTCGGGTGTCCAGCCGAGGAACACGCAGGCCCCGGTGAGGATCACCAGCTGCGGGCCGATGTGGAACGCCGAGACCAGCATCGAGGCCACCGGGAACATCTCCCGCGGCACCGCCATCTTCTGTACCAGCTGCTTGTTGCGCACGATCGAGCGGGTGCCGGCATTCACCGTCTCGTTGAAGAAGTGGACGATGATCAGCCCGCAGAAGATGTGGATCGCGAAGTTCTCCACATCCTTGTGCAGGTTCATGATGACGCCCATGACGAAGTAGTAGATGAGGAACTGCGAGAGCGGGTTGACGTAGGACCAGAGCATGCCGAGCACCGAGCCCTGGTAGCGCGCGGAGATCTCCCGGCGTACCAGCAGGCGCAGCAGGTAGCGACGGCGGAACACCTCGAGCAGTCCGGTGGTCGCCGACGGAGGCGCCAGCGGGACATTGCTGAGGTCGTGGTGGGTCAGGCCGTGCTGCGGTCGCCTCACTCATCGCCGGGCTCGTCCAGCCACGGTCGGAACGTCTCCTCCCAAGCCGCCGGCGAGGTGATCTCCGGCAGCGCGGCGCGGTACTCCTCGGCCAGCTGCTCCCACTCGCGGCGCAGGCGCAGGTGGATGTCCACGGTCCGCTTGAGCATGTCCTGGAACCACTTCGGGTCGCGCTTGTAGAACGCGGCCGAGGTGCCGTCGGGCATCGACACGACCGCGCTGTCGTAGCGCGCGATGCGGTACCACTTGGCGTCCTGGGCCGAGATCTCCGCCTCGGGGTACTCCGTCGGCGAGCTGGCGCGGCTTCCGGAGCTGCCGCAGCGGCTGCGTGAGCGCCATGAAGGTCACGGCCCGTCCGCTCGGCACGCCGGTGCCCTCGCGCCCCTTGCGGGGCGGCTTGGTGCGCTTGATCTCGGGGAAGGCGTCGCGGTCGGGCTCGACGCGGGCGTCGGTGAACTGCTTGGCGAGCGTACGGATCTCGGGCAGCTTGGTGCCGATGTCCTCGTGCAGCCGGCCCGGCCCGGCGAGCACGTCGAGCAGTGCCTGGTGGCGCAGCTCGACGGTGGAGTACTGCATCGACACGAGGTGCTTGACCTGGTGGTTGAAGGACTCCCGGACCATCCGGCCGCCGTGGGGGTACTTCGAGTGCAGCAGCGCGGCGATGAACCGGTTGCGCTGGTGGAAGTAGGACTGCCAGTCGAGCGCGTCGTTCTTGTCGGTCCACGGCACGTGCCAGACGGCGGCGCCGGGGAAGGTCACCGTCGGGTAGCCCGCGCTCTTGGCGCGCAGGCCGTACTCGGCGTCGTCCCACTTGATGAAGATCGGGAGGCCGAGGCCGATCTCGTCGATCACCTGGGTCGGGATCAGGCACATGAACCAGCCGTTGAAGTCCACGTCGACCCGCGCGTGCAGCCAGCGGGCGGAGCGCAGGTTGCGGCCGGCGAGGTCCCAGTCGGGGAAGACGCCCGGCGCGGCGCCCCACCAGAAGCGGTAGGGCTCGACCATCTCGCCGAAGCTGTGCATCGCGGGCCTTGGCGAAGAGGCTGAACATGTGGCCGCCGACGAGGGTCGGGCGGCGGCACAGGTCGCCGAACGTGATCGCGCGGATGATGCCCTCGGTCTCGCACTCGACGTCGTCGTCGAGCATCAGGGCGTACGTCGAGCGGCGCGGCCTTGACCGTCTCGTACTGGGCCGCGGGCGAAGCCGCCGGAGCCGCCGATGTTGCCCTGCTCGATGATCCGGAGCTTGTCGCCGAGCGCCTCCTGGGCCTGCGGGGAAGTACTCGGAGTCGACCACGAGCTTGCTTGCCCTGCTCCATCACGAGCACCTCGTCGAGGTACTCCTGGAGCCGCTGGTCGTCGCCGATCTGCGCTGAGCAGCTTCGCGCAGAAGTCCGGGCGGTTCATCGTGGTGATGCCGATCGTCACCGAGCCGTGGTCGGCCTTGTCGGCGGGCACCTCCGCGGTCCACTCGGCGGACTCGACGACCGCGTCCTCGTCGGCCGGCGGTGACGTCGTACCAGTACCAGCCGCCGTCGACGAACGGCGTCAGCGGCAGCTCGAAGCTGAACACGTCCGAGCCGCCCTCGACGGTCGCGGAGTCGACCCGCTGCGAGCGGCCGTTGGCCAGCGAGCGGTAGACGGTCACGATGGCGCCCCGGCCGCTCACGCGGACGGTGAGCTCGACGTCGGAGACGACGGTCCAGCGCCGCCAGTAGCTGGCCGGGAACGCGTTGAAGTAGGTGCCGAACGAGAGCTTCTCGCCCATCGGGATCCGCATCGCCGTGCGCGACTCGATCTGGTCGGGGTGCATCTGGCGCGCCGGTGCCGACCGCCTGGCGCATCGCGACGGCGTTGAGCTCCTTGGCGTTCTTGTTGGAGCCGACCTCGTACTTGTCGGCGTCGAGCACGGTCGCCTCCGGGTCGACGTACAGCCGGATCACGTCGGTGTCCCGGTCGACGGGCAGGATCTGCCGCTGCAGGAGTCGCGTCTTGGTCGGCGTGTCGGCGCTGGGGCCGCCGGCCTGGTCGCGGGGTCGAGCCATTACTCGTCCACTCCTCCGCTGGTCAGCGCCTCGCCGTCGGCGAAGTGCGGCTTGAGCTTGTTCTCGTACATGGACAGCGCCGAGCCGATCGCCATGTGCATGTCGAGGTACTTGTAGGTGCCGAGGCGGCCGCCGAAGAGCACCATCGGCTCCTTCTTCGCGAGCTCGCGGTACTTCAGCAGCTTCGCGCGGTCCTCGGCGGTGTTGATCGGGTAGTACGGCTCGTCGCCCTCCTCGGCGAACGCGGCTGTACTCGTGCACGATCACGGTCTTCCCCGGCAGGTAGGTGCGCTCGGGGTGGAAGTGCTTGAACTCGTGGATCCGGGTGAACGGCACTTCCTGGTCGTTGTAGTTCATCACCGACGTGCCCTGGAAGTCGTCGACGTGCTTGACCTCGGCCTCGAGGTCGACGGTGCGCCAGGAGAGCCGGCCCTCGGAGTTGCCGAAGTACTCGTCGACCGGGCCGGTGTAGACGATCGGGACCTTGCCCTTGAACTCGTCGCGCGACGTCGAAGAAGTCGGTCTCGAGCCGGACCTCGATGTTGGGGTGGTCGGCCATCCGCGTCAGCCACGCGGTGTAGCCGTCGACCGGGAGGCCTTCGTACTTGTCGTTGAAGTAGCGGTTGTCGAAGTTGTAGCGGACCGGGAGCCGGGTGATGATGTCGGCCGAGAGCTCCGTGGGGTCGGTCTGCCACTGCTTGGCGGTGTAGCCCTTGACGAACGCCTCGTAGAGCGGCCGCCCGATCAGGCTGATCGCCTTCTCCTCGAGGTTGGTGGCGTCCTCGGTCTTGATCTCGCTGGCCTGCTCGGCGATCAGCGCGCGCGCCTCGTCGGGCGTGTGGGACTTGCCGAAGAACTGGTTGATCAGGCCGAGGTTCATCGGGAACGAGTAGACCTGCCCCTGGTACTTCGCGAAGACCCGGTGCTGGTACGACGTGAAGTCGGTGAACCGGTTGACGTACTCCCACACCTTCTCGTTGGACGTGTGGAAGAGGTGGGCGCCGTAGACGTGCACCTCGATCCCGGTCTCGGGCTCGGGCTCGCTGTAGGCGTTGCCGCCGATGTGGTGGCGGCGCTCGAGGACGAGGACCTTCAGGCCGAGCTCGTTGGCGCACCGCTCGGCGATGGTGAGACCGAAGAAGCCGGAGCCGACGACGACGAGGTCGGGGCTGGCGGACGCGGATTCTGACAAGGGTTGAACTCCTGACATTGGACGCAGTGGGTCAGTCTACGGTCGAGGCGGGGACGGTCCGCATTCCCCGCGCGGCGCGAATGGCCCGGATCACATTCCGTGCCTCGGCCCGGCCGCCGCGCGCCGGGCTGAGGACGACGACCCCGGCCGCGATCACCCACGGCTTGAGCCGGACCAGCGCGTTCTCGCCGTACCGGAAGTGGACGACGAAGAGGTTCCGGTACATGTAGAACCCCTTCCAGCGCGTCGAGGTCGTGCTGCTGGCTCGAAGTCGAGCTGGCGCACCAGGACCGCGTCGCGGACCGCCCAGATCCGGAAGCCCGCCCGGCGGGCGCGGACGGCGAAGTCGACGTCGTCGTAGAAGATGAAGTACGACGCGTCCGGCAGCCCGATCCGGTCGACCACGCCGCGGCGGAACAGGAAGCCCTCGAACGACACGTTCTGGATCTCCACCCGCGGCGGCATGCTCGCCCGGTCGGCGTACCTGTCCTCGACACTGGCGCGCTTCGGGCGGATCGCGAGCGGGTGCCGCAGGTCGAAGTCGACGGCCGCCTTCTCGACCAGGGCTCCGCTCAGTGTCCTCGCGGACGGCCGCCAGGCAGTCCTCGTCCTCGGCCATCAGCACCGCGAGGCAGTCGGGCGCCGGGACCACGTCGTCGTCGACCAGCCAGATCCGGTCGTAGCCCGCGTCGTACGCCAGCCGGACGCCGAGGCTGGAAGCCGCCGGCGCCGCCGAGGTTGTCGTCGCTGTGCGTGAGCGTGCAGCGGGATGTCGCCGAGCTTCGCGCGAGCCTCGAGCACCTCGCGGGTGTGGTCGGTGCTGGCGTTGTCGACGACGAAGACCGCGTCCGGCCTGTGCGGGTCTGGCGCGGCCAGCCCGTCGAGCATCCCGGTGAGCAGGTCGGCGCGGTTGAAGGTGACGATGACGACCGCGACGGTCTCGGCTCATCGCGAGGAACCTCTCGTGGCCGGTGAAGTCGCCGCGGAGCCCGGCGCGCATCGCCCCGAGGCTCAGCCGCAGCCGGCCGAGGTCGGGGCGGGTGAACGTGTAGAACCACACCGTCTTGGCGACGAACGCCAGCGCGTGCGGCCAGCCGCGGTACTCGCGCAGGTTGACCAGGTTGTTGCGGGCCATGCAGTAGTGCCTTGAGGTCGCTCGGGCTGTGGTTGTACGTCGTCCGGCCGAACATCATCGGCGTCCCGAGGTCACCGACGCTCGGGTGGTGCACCGCGGCGCCGACGACCGTCGCGACCCGGCCACCGGCCCGCTCGGCGCGCAGGCGGTACTCGTGGTCGTCGCCCCAGATGAAGAACTCCTCGCGGGGCAGCCCGATCCGCTCGACCAGCTCCCGGGTGACGAGGACGCCGTTGAACGGGATCACGACGTCGCGGATCAGGCCGTCCTGCGCGGCCGCTCGACCGTCGGCCATCCGGTGCACCACGCGGGTGCCGCCGGGCAGCCGGATCGGGAACACCAGCCGGTCCGGGTCCGCCTCGTCGACGACGACCGGTCCCCAGAAGTCGAGGCCGTCGTACCGGAGCAGGACCTCGAGGCAGTCCGGCTCGGGCAGGCCGTCGTCGTCCATCAGCCAGACCAGGTCGGCCCCGCGCTCGACGGCCAGCCGCAGGCCCTCGTGGAACCCGCCGGCGCCGCCGCGGTTGCGGTCGAGCGGGTGCGCGACCAGCGGGGTCCCGTCGGCGTTCGCCGCCTCGGCCAGCCACTCCCCCGTGCCGTCGCTCGACGCGTTGTCGACGACGATGATCTCGGCCAGTCCCGGGACTTCGCGCAGCCGCGGGCACCAGTCGCTGCAGCAGGGACAGCCGGTTGAAGGTGACGACGACCGCGGCGATGCGCTGCTCGGGCCCGTCGATCACGCAGGCCACCCTACGAGCACGGCGTTCAGCAGGCGCTTTCGAGGTCGTCGGCCTCGTTGGCGGCGTATCCCTCACCCAGGCTGCCGAGCGATCCGCCGGTGACGGCCTGCTGCTTGTGCTTCTTCTTCTCGCTCGGCGGCGGGGCGTCGCCCTCGGCGCGGTCGATGGCCTCGGCGACCTTGGCCTTGATCAGCCTGATGTCCGGGTCGCCGGTGTTGATCATCGGCGGCACCAGCGACAGCGTGGAGACCTTCTCGTCCCGGGCCTTGAGGGCGAGGTCGATGAACCGGCCGACCTCGCTGCGCGGGATGTCGGTGGAGATCATCTCGGAGCTGGCGTGCGCGATCTTCTCGAAGTTGCGCAGCGCGGTCTGCGGGCTGATCTGCTCGAGCATCGCGCTCATCACGCACTTCTGGCGGGCCATCCGCGAGTAGTCGTCGGAGCCCTCACGGGCGCGGGCGAACCAGAGCGTGTCGTGGCCGTCCAGCTTGCGGGTGCCGGGCTCGATGTAGCCGGTGACGTCGCTGCCGAGGCCGCCGACGGGGATCGGCGACCGGACGGTGAGCGTGACGCCGCCGACGGCGTCGACGAGGTCCTTGAAGCCCTGGAGGTTCACCATCGCCCAGTAGTTGATCTTCAGGCCGGTGATGCCCTCGACCGCCGAGATGGTGGCGTCGACGCCCGGGGTCTTGGACTTCGCCGAACAGCTCGGTGTTGTCGCCGCGCCCAGGTGCTGACGCCGTTGAGGTAGCAGCCCTCGCAGTCGAACCCGTCCGGGAACTGCTCGTGCATCACCGAGCCCTTGGCGAACGGGAAGTTCGCCATGTTGCGGGGCAGGCCGATCAGCACGGTGCGGCCGGTGTCCTCGTCGATGCTGGCGATCGGTCATCGAGTCCGGGCGCAGGCCCCAGCGGCCGGCGCCGGAGTCGCCGCCGAGCAGCAGCACGTTGTAGCGGCCGTGCGTGCGCGCTGGACGCGGCGCCGTCGCCGAACATCGTGATGATGAAGTCGCGCTGTACGCCGACCAGGTGCGCGCCGAAGAGCAGGGTGCCGGCGACGGTGAGGCTGAGCAGGCCGTTGACGCCGACCACGGCCCGCCGGTGCTGCATGGCGAGGGTCAGCGGCTGACCGATCCGCCAGGCGTCCATGAACAGCGCGGCCCAGCCGACGGCGAGCAGCATCAGCACCGCGCGGAGCAGCCCGAGCAGGAGGGTGTTGGTGCCGAGCCAGAAGGCGAAGCCGTGCCACACGCAGCCCGACCAGCGACGGCGATCAGGGTGCCGCCGACCAGCACGAACCAGATCCGCATCGCGATCCGGCCGACCTTGCGGTTGCCGGCGACCAGCTGGGCGGAGCCCGGGAGGACCAGGGTCATCAGCATCAGGGCGATGGCGCGCCGGAAGCGGACGCGTGCGGCGCGGTCGCCGGCGCTCCTGGTCGGTCGGTCGAGCAACCCGGGGGAAGAGACGGGGGCCCAGAAGACATGCGAGTGCCTCCTGCTGGGGAAGTGAGCAGTGTGCTGACCGCAAGTATCACCAGTCACACGCGTCACAGCCCGGCACGACGCGCCGAACGGCCCGGATCAGGGACGGAGGTCCCGGTTGCGGGCCGAGGGCTCGCTAGGCCCAGACCGGGGCGATGGTCCGGTGGTAGCCGCGGCCGAACACCCGCCCGAGGACGCACCCGGACCGGGGTCGGGACCTCGGACGCCGATGAAGGCCCGGGCCTCCGGCGGACGCGCCGTCCTCGAGCCACGCGAAGAACCAGCCCGCCTGCCGTGGCGGCTGGCGTGCGCAGCTGGCGCATCGCGGCCTTCCACTCCGGCGAGCTCGAGGTGGTCGCGCAGCAGCGGCTCGAGCTCCCCCTCCTCGTGCGCCAGGTGCTGGTCGACGACGGCCGTGCCCACGGCGTACGGCGTCCGCCGCGTCGGCGGCGTCGGCTGCGGAGGCGCTGGTGGCGTAGGAGCCCATCGCCGTGTCGATCTCGTCGAGCGCCCGGCTCATCGCCTGGTGCTCGGTCTCGAGCGCGTCGACCAGCGCCGGGTCGATCCCGAGGTGGACCGCGACCGGGAACAGGATCGTGTCCTCCTGCTCGTGGTGGTGCCGGAGCTGGTCGCGCAGGTTGCGCCAGGCGCGGCCGAGGTCGGTCGCGCGTCGTCGGTCGCCGTCGGTGACCTCGTCCAGCGCGCCGCCGAGCCGGGCCAGGTCTCGCCGCACCGCGGCGTGGATCACCTTGTTCATCGAGTCCATGGCCATCCGCAGAGGCTAGACCCAGCCATCGCCCGCCCGCGGCGCGATCGGCGAACTCCCCTCAGATGGTGGAGCACGGCGATGCGGTCTGCGCTCATGCCGCACGGTAGCGTCACCGCCATGGCTGATCGTCCCCGGGGAAACGGCGGTCCCGAAGAGGGGACGCCCGAGTACAACTGGCTCTACGGCAACAAGGGCGCGCTCCTCGCCGGAGGGCCGGACGCGACCCGCGCCGTGCCCCAGCAGCCGCGCCCCGACGAGACCCGGGTGATGCCGGCCTCGGCCGACGGAGGCCGACCACCCCGCCCCCGGGCCGCACCAGCAGGCCGACGCCACCCCCGATCGCCCCGCCGCCGGGCACCAGCGGCGGCAAGGGCCGCGGCTCCCGCGTTCCCCGGCTTCCGGCTCCGCTGGATCTGGTTGCTGCTCCTGCTGTGGGTCGTCTACCTGGTCGCCGTCCCGCTCTACGCCTGGACCAAGGTCGAGAAGGTCGCGTTCGAGCCCGAGCGGCGACCGGCCCGACGACCAGCCGGGCACGACGTACCTGCTGGTCGGCAGCGACTCGCGCGCCGGCCTGCAGCAAGGAGGAGCGCAAGGAGCTCGGCACCGGCAACGCCGCCGGGCAGCGCACCGACACGATCATGCTGCTGCACACCGGCGACGGCCCCAACCTGCTGATGTCGATCCCCCGCGACTCCCTGGTCGAGATGCCCGGGCACGGCACCACCAAGATCAACGCCGCCTACGCGTACGGCGGCCCCAAGCTGCTGGTGAAGACCATCGAGAACGAGACCGGCATCCGGGTCGACGACTACGTCGAGATCGGGTTCGGCGGCGTGGTCGACATCGTCGACGCGGTCGGCGGCATCGAGATCTGCCCGACCCAGAACATGAAGGACAAGCTGGCCAACCTCGACATCGAGAAGGGCTGCCAGGAGGTCGACGGCGCGACCGCCCTCGGCTACGCCCGCTCCCGGCACACGTCGAGCATCGGCGACGTCGACCGGGCCCGGCAGCAGCGCGAGGTGGTCTCGGCGGTCGGCAACGAGGTGATCTCGCCGTGGACGCGTGATCAACCCGGTCCGCTACTGGAACATCAACATGGCGGTGCCCGAGTCCTTCGCGTTCGAGCGAGGGCACCGGTCCCTTGCGCTGCGCGCGATGTGGGCCTCGGCGATGACCAGCGTCAACGGCGAGGACGGCCTGACCTGCGGGGTCCCGATCGCGGACCTCGCCGTGCACTGGGACGAGCAGCGCTGCGAGCAGATGTTCGACCACATCATCGACGACGACACCGACGAGCATCCCGAAGAGCCTGTGCACGCCGACCGGCCTCCCGAAGAGCGTCACCGGCTGACCGCTACCCGGTCCGCTGGTCGCTGATCCGCTTCGCCTTGCCGAGCGACCGCTCGAGCGCGTGCGGCGCCAGCACCTCGACCCGGGCGGTCACCCCGATCCGCTGCTTGATCCGGTCCGCGAGGCGGCCGGCCAGCTCGCCCGCCCGCGTCGGCGTCCGGCTCGGTCGCGGCCTCGACCCGGACGGTCAGCTCGTCGAGGTTGCCCGGGCCGGGTGAGCACGCACAGGTAGTGCGGGGCGAGTCCCTCGATCGGCGAGGATCTGCTCCTCGACCTGGGTCGGGAACACGTTCACCCCGCGCACGATCATCATGTCGTCGGTGCGGCCGGTGACCTTGGCCATCCGCCGGAACGCGGGGTACGCCGTACCGGGCAGCAGCCGGGTCAGGTCGCGGGTGCGGTAGCGGACCACCGGCATCGCCTGCTTGGTCAGCGACGTGAAGACCAGCTCGCCCTCCTCGCCGTCGGGCAGCACCTCGTGCGTGACCGGGTCGATGATCTCGGGCAGGAAGTGGTCCTCCCAGACGTGCAGGCCGTCCTGGGTCTCCCCCGCCTCCTGCGAGACGCCCGGGCCCATCACCTCGGACAGCCCGTAGATGTCGACGGCGCGGATCCCGGACCGCTCCTGGACCGCGCGCCGCATCTCGTCGGTCCACGGCTCGGCGCCGAAGATGCCGATCTCGAGGCTGGTCGTGCCGCGGGTCGACGCCCTGCGCCTCCATCTCGTCGAGGATCGCCAGGAAGTACGACGGGGTGACCATGATGATCCGCGGCTCGAAGTCGAGGATCAGCTGGACCTGGCGCTCGGTCATGCCGCCGCTGACCGGGACCACCGTGCAGCCGAGCCGCTCGGCGCCGTAGTGCGCGCCGAGCCCGCCGGTGAACAGCCCGTAGCCGTAGGCCACGTGCACGATGTCGCCCGGCGCGCCCACCGGCCGCCCGGATCGACCGCGCCATCACCTCCGCCCAGGTGTCGATGTCCTCGCGGGTGTAGCCGACGACGGTCGGCTTGCCGGTCGTGCCGCTGCTGGCGTGCACCCGCGCCACCTGCTCGCGCGGCACCGCGAACATCCCGAACGGGTAGTTGGCGCGCAGGTCGGCCTTCGCGGTGAACGGGAAGCGGGCCAGGTCGGCCAGCGTGTCGCAGGTCGTCCGGGCGTCACGCCGGCGTCGGTGAACGCCCGTCGGTAGTGCGGCACGTGCTCGAACGCGCGGCGCAGGCTGTCGCGCAGCCGTTCGAGCTGGAGCTGCCTCGAGCTCGGCGCGGGTCAGGGTCGGGATCTCGCCGGGCACGTCACCCAGCCTCTCAGACCCCAGCCGGTCCTCCCAGAACGCGCCGCCGATCTCCTTCGACCGGCCGACGAACGTCGCGACCACCGTCTCGCCCGACGGTCACGGTCACGTCGTACACGCCGTCGCGGCCCTCGCGCGCTGCGCTCCCGCGCGGTCGGCGACCAGGACGTCGCCGAGCCGGGTCGGCGCCCGGAACCTGATCTCCGCGCCGGCCGCGACGGTACGCCGGTTGTAGGAGTTGCACGCGAACGCGAACGCGGAGTCGGCCAGCGTGAACGTCAGCCCGCCGTGGCCGATGTCGTGCCCGTTGACCATGTCCTCGCGGACGGTCATCCGCAGCGTGGCGCGGCCCGGGCCGACCTCGTCGATCGCCATGCCGAGCGCCTGGCTGGCACGGTCGTCGGCCCACATGGCCTGCCGCGCTGCGCTCGGCGACCCGTTGTGCGTCATGCGCGTCCGTTCCGCTGCTCGTCCCGCACACAGCGGCAGGCTAGCGACCGACCGCCTTCTCGAGCTCCGCCTTGCTCATCTTCGAGCGGCCCTTGATGTTCTTCGCTTCGCCTCTTCGTAGAGCTGGTCGCGGGTGCGGCCACCCGGGCCCCGGTGGGAGCGCAGTCCGCCCCGCCGGCCCGACGAGATGTCCTCGGTCGACGTCCGGCTCGACTGCTCGGCCTCACCGGCGCGGGCCCGCTCCTTGTTGACCGTCCGGGCGGCGATCTCCTCGGCCGTGTCCTCGCTCGCGGCCCTGGTCCTCGAGGCCCTCCTTGATGTGCTCGTACTGGCGTTCGCGCTTCTTGCTCCATGCCTTCTGCGGCATCACGACCTCCTCGCATCAGGATGCTCGGCCGGTACCCGGGTCCACGACCGACAAACCGCCACCACCCCGCCTGGCGGGGGCAGCCGGACCACCTCGGGTCGGTCAGGCGGTCGTCAGCCGGAACCGCTTGTAGCTGTAGCCGATCATCGCGATCGCGATCAGCCCGGACGCGATCTGGGTGATGCCGGTGCCGATCCCGCCCAGCAGCCACCACGCCTCGTCCATAGGCCACCAGCCGGGAGCCGGCGGGCTCCAGATCCAGAGGACGCCGCAGGCCATCAGGATCAGCGCGGCGAGGACGGACAGGGTGATCCGCAGCCTCGTCTCGACACCCTCCTCGGCCGCCTTCAGGGCCCGCTCCTTGATCGGCTCGACGCGGCGCTCGGCCCATTCGTACTGCTGCGAGAGCAACGCCAGGCCGGCGAACAACCCGAGCAGGCCGGGCCCCGGCAGCACGAGCGCAGCGATCCCCCCGACCACCAGGATCCAGCCGAGCGTCTCCAGCACCAGCCGCTTGGCCGCCCCGCTGAGCCGTGTCATGGGTGAACCTTCTCAGGCCGACCCAAGTCGCTCCCGGTGCGACACGAGGGCGTAGGACAACACGTCCCCGGCCTGGGCCCCGGACACCCTTCCCACGGCCGCCCGCGGCGTACGGGACGGCAATCACCCGTCGCGGGTGAGCCAGCAGGCATCGGCGACGGGACAGCATGACGCTCTCCCGGACCGACGAGGGAGCGATGCCGTGCGATGGCTGCGGAGGGCCGTGCAGCGCTGGGGCTGGCGCGCCGTCGGCATCGCGGTGACCGGGATCGGGCTGTACGTCGTGGCGCCGAGCGTGATCACGCTGTTCGGTGCGTGGCCGGACCTGGAGCGGGTCCGGCCGTGGTGGTTCGCTGTGCTGGCGGCGCTGCAGGTGGCGAGCTTCGCGGCGCTGTGGCTGCTGCTCCGGATCGCACTGCCGGCCGCACGCTGGCGGGACATCGCGGCATCGCAGGCGGTCGGGAACGCGATCAGCAAGGTGGTGCCGGGCGGCGCCGCCGCCGGCGGGGTGATGCAGGGCCGGATGCTGGTGTCGGCCGGCCGGCCGGGCGGTGCGGTCACGACGGCGCTCAGCGCCATCGGACTGCTGACCACCGGCGTGCTGCTCTCGTTGCCCCTGCTCACCGTGCCCGCGCTGCTCATCGGTCCACCGCCGGCCCGCAAGCTCGAGTACGGGTTGTTCGTGTCGTTCGTCCTCGCGGTGGTCGTCATGGGGCTCGGCACGGCGATGCTGAAGTGGGACCGGTTCGTCACCTGGGTCGGCCGCGGCGCCGGCCACGTGATCCACCTCGTCCGCCGGCGGACCACGGTCGACAGCGTCGAGCGCACGCTGCACGCCGAGCGCGACCAGGTGGCGGCGGCGTTCGCGGGCCGCTGGACGCGGGCCGTCGGCGCCGCGGCCGCCAGCCGGATGTTCGACTACGCCTGCCTGGTCGCGGCCCTGTACGCCGTCGGCGCCGAGATCCGGCCGGCCCGCGTCCTGCTGGCGTACGTCATCGCCATGGGCCTCGGGATGATCCCGATCACCCCCGGCGGGCTCGGTGTCGTCGAGGCCGGCCTCACCACCTGGCTCCTGCTCTCCGGCGTCGAGCGCGGACCAGGCGGTGGTCGGCACCCTGCTCTACCGGCTGGCGTCGTACTGGCTGCCGATCCCGCTCGGCGCCCTCGCCTGGGCGGGCTGGCACGTGCACCGGCGGCTCGATCAGCCGCGTCTCGCGGACCCGCCGATCTGAGCGGGCGGGCGGGCCGGTCAGAGCGCGTCGGAGTCGTCGGACCATCGCGCCCCGGCGGCCGGGCGGCCGATGCCGCGCACGCGGGTGGCGGTCAGCGGGAACAGCAGCACCGACAGCATCCCGCCGCCGACGAGGGCGGCCGCCGTGGCCTCGGTGAGCCGGCCGTCCTGCACACCCAGGGAGGTGATCACGACGATCAGGGGCAACGCCGTTGCCGCGTAGATGCCGGCGCCGACCCGGTCGCGGCCCGCGAGGGAGCCGTGGAGCGAGAGGTACGTCGGGACACCGCGGATCAGGAGGAAGAGCAGCAGGGCGACCGGGACCAGGATCAGGACCGAGGGGTCGGACGAGCAGCGAGTCGAGGTCGAAGCGGATGCCGCTGACGACGAAGAAGATCGGGACCAGGAACCCGAAGCCGACGCCCTCGAGTCGCACCATCGTCGCCTCGTGGGTCTCCTCGTCCTGCCCCGACAGGAAGAGCCGTGCCACCAGGCCGGCGGTGAAGGCGCCCAGGAGCACGTCGAGCCCCAGGTGCCCGGCGACCCAGGCCAGGAAGATCACCAGCAGCATCGCGATCCGGACTCCGAGCTGCCCGCTGGTCGTCAAAGTGTTCTGCAACAGGCGAGCCATGCGTGGGGAGGCAGGTCGCGATGCGACGGCGAGGACTGCCGAGGCAACGCCGACGAAGAGCACGAGGACCACGATGGTGTGCACCGCGCTCTGGCCGGACAGGAGGACGGCGACGGCCAGGATCGGCCCGAACTCCCCGACGGCACCCGCGGCGAGGACGAACGTGCCGAACCGCGAGTCCAGGTCGCCGGTGTCGCGAAGGATAGGCAGCACCGTGCCCAGTGCGGTCGTCGTGAAGATCAGGCCGACCAGCACGCCCGCGGACACGCCCTCCTCGGGGCGCGCCACCGTGACCAGCACGATGCCGGCACCGAGGCCGATCACCAGGGAACCGACCCATCCCACGCAGGCCGAACGAAGGGGTGCCCCCGACACCCGGGACATCTGGATCTCGTAGCCGGCCAGGAACATCAGGACCGTCAGCCCCAGCTGCGAGAACGCCGACACGATGACGTTGTCGTGCGCGAACCCCAGCACCGCGGGGCCGACCAGGATCCCGCCCAGGATCTCGAGCACGACCGTGGGCACCGGCACCCAGCGCGCGGCCACGTCCGAGAGGATCACCGCGAGGACGGCCACCACCAGGCAGACCGTGATGGTGCCGGAGGCCTGGAGGGCCAGCTCCTCGGACGTCACCCTCGGAGGCTAGACCCCTCCTTGGCCCATCGGAACGTACGTGAACGAAACCTGAACGTGGCACCCTCGTCGGGTGAACACGGCCCCGGTCCTCGTCTGGCGACTCCTCGTCGCCGCGTGCGCAGCGGCAGGGGTCGCCCTGGCGGCGCGCGAGTACGACGTGTGGTGGACGGCGCTGAGCCAGCTGGCCAACGGCGCCGTCGCCATCGCCTTCCTGGCGATGGCCTTCCGGGAGCCGCGGTCCCCCTGGCTGCGGGGTTCGCTGGTGAGCACGATGCTGCTGGTCTCGCTGGCCTACGTGCCGATGGCCAACGGCAACCTCGCCGAGCCCTGGTCGGTCCTCGAGCACCTGGTCACACCTGCTCTGGTCCTGGCCGACTTCCTCCTCGTGGGCGACAACCAGCACCGGATCCGCTGGTGGCACCCGCTGAGCTGGTTGGTGGCCCCCACGGCGTACCTCGTCTGGTACGTCGCGGGCGACCTGCACGTCTACGACGCCCTCGACCCCGCCCGCCAGGTTCCGTTCGCCGGTCAGGTCCTCGCCCTGGCGGCGGTCCTGCTCGCCGGCGGCTACTCGATCTATGCCTCCGCGGCACGCCAGAGGCGGGCCGCAGTCGCCGGGTGACCCGGCGGCAGGTCAGAGCTCGGACTGGATCCCGGCGAGCAGCTGGCGGGCGATCACGATCCGCTGCACCTGGTTGGTGCCCTCGTAGATCTGGGTGATCTTGGCGTCGCGCATCATCCGCTCGACCGGGTACTCGCGGGTGTAGCCGTAGCCGCCGAGCACCTGCACGGCGTTGGTGGTGACCTCCATCGCGACGTCGGAGGCGAAGCACTTGGCGGCGGCGCCGAAGAAGGTGAGGTCCTTGTCGCCGCGCTCGGAGCGGCCGGCGGCGGCGTACGTCATCTGGCGGGCGGCCTCGACCTTCATGCCCATGTCGGCGAGCAGGAACTGCAGGCCCTGGAAGTCGGCGATCGGCTTGCCGAACTGCTTGCGCTCCCGGGCGTAGCCCAGCGCGTAGTCCAGCGCACCCTGGGCGACGCCGACCGCCTGGGCGGCGATCGTGACCCGGGTGTGGTCGAGGGTCTTCATCGCGGTCTCGAAGCCGGTGCCCTCCGCGCCGATCATCCGGTCGGCGGGGATCCGCACGTTGTCGAGGTAGACCTCCCGGGTCGGGGTGCCCTTGATGCCGAGCTTCTTCTCCGGGGCACCGAAGGAGACACCCTCGTCGGACTTCTCGACCACGAACGCCGAGATGCCCCGGCGCGCGCTTCTCGGGGTCGGTGACGGCCATGACGGTGTAGAACTCCGACTCGCCGGCGTTGGTGATCCACCGCTTGACGCCGTTGAGCACCCAGTCGTCGCCGTCGCGGACCGGCCTTGGTCTTCATCGCCGACCGCGTCGGAGCCGGCGTCCGGCTCGGAGAGGCAGTAGGAGAAGCCGCCCTCGCCGGCCGCGAGCTTGCCGAGGTACTTCTTCTTCAGCTCCTCCGAGCCCGCGATCTGCACCGGCAGCGAGCCGAGCTTGTTGACCGCCGGGATCAGGCTGCTGCTCACGCAGGCCCGGGCGACCTCCTCGATCACGATCACCGTGGCCAGCGCGTCGGCGCCGGCGCCGCCGTACTCCTCCGGGACGTGCGGGGCGTGGAAGTCCGCGGCCAGCAGCGCCTCGGCCGCCTCCCGCGGGTAGCGGGCGTTCTCGTCGACGTCGGCGGCGTACGGCGCCACCTTCGCGTCGCAGACCGCGCGCACCGCCTCGCGGATCGCCTGGTGCTCCTCCGAGAGGGCGTACATCGGGAAGTCGGAGCTCATGCCCGGATCGTACTTCCGGGTAACCGCGCCGTTTCCGGGTGGGCCCATGGGGCACGATGGACGCATGGCCGACTGGCACGACCCGGAGACGATCCGGATGCTGCTCGACGACTGCGAGACCTGGGCGGTCGTCGGCCTCTCCGGCAACCCCGACCGGACGGCGTACCGCATCGCCCGGCTGCTCCAGGAGCGCGGCAAGCGGATCGTCCCGATCCACCCGGACGCGCCGACCGTGCTCGGCGAGCAGGGCTACGCGACGCTCGCCGACGTGCCGTTCCCGCATCGACGTGGTCGACGTGTTCCGTCGCTCGGAGGCGGCCGGCGAGTTCGCCGACCAGGCCGTCGCGGTCGGCGCCAGGGCGTGTGGTTCCAGCTCGGCGTGATCGACGAGGACGGCGTTCGAGCGCACCCGCGCGGCCGGCGTCCCGATGGTGATGGACACCTGCCCGGCGATCGAGTGGCCCGGCGGCGCGGGTGAGCGCACCCGGCCGCGACCTCGCGGTGCCGTCCGGGCCCGGCCTGCCGGACGGGCTCGTCGATCCCGGCCGGCGAGCTGGTCGAACGGTTCTCCCGGTCGTCCGGGCCCGGCGGCCAGTCGGTCAACACCGCCGACAGCCGGGTCGAGCTCGAGTACGACGTCGCGTCGTCGACGGCGCTCACCGACGCGCAGCGCGCCCGGGCGCTGCGCAACCTGGGCACCCGGCTGACCGACGGCCGGGTCGTCGTCGACGCCTCCGAGCACCGCTCGCAGCACCGCAACCGGGTGGCCGCCCGCGAGCGGCTGGCCGACCTGCTCCGCACCGCCCTCGCGCCCCCTCCCCCGACGCGCCGGCCGACGAAGCCGACGCCGCGGCGCCAAGCAGCGCCGGCTCGACGCCAAGAAGCAGCGCGGCCAGACCAAGGCGCTGCGCGGCCGGGTGCGCGGCGACTGACCGTGTCGCGTCTGAGCGGGCGACCCGTCGGACTCCGGATCGCGTCGACCCGGCACCGGACCAGCTCGCCGAGAGCGCGCGACCACTCGAGCGGGCCGCGCCGGCCGGCCGTACACGTAGAGCGCGCCGATCCCCAGCAACGCGACGACGTGCCAGGGGAACGAGGAGGGCGTCTCCTCGGGCAGGACGTACTCGGTCCGCATGATCACGTGCAGCGAGTACAGCGTGAGGGTCATCGTGCCGGCGCCGAAGACGATCGCCATCGTGCGCACGCCGCTGGCGTCCAGCGACCCCGACCAGGAGCAGGCAGAGCGCCGATCACCAGCCAGCGCGCTGCCGATCGTCTGGGCGAGGTCGAACGGCGTGGTGCTGTGCGGCGCGACCACCAGCAGCCACTGCCAGGGCCCGCCGGTCGGGGTGTTGCCGAACATCCCGCCGGAGATCGCGTTGATCAGCTCCGGGCCGGAGGTGGCCGGCGGCCCGCCGCCGTCGAGCAGCGCGTCGACGACGGACGGGCGCGAGGTCAGGTAGCGCGAGACCACCGTCGCCACCACGGCGAGCACGGCGCCGCCCGCGGCGAGCCAGACCTGGACCCGTCGCTGCGAGCAGGTCCATCCGGCCGAGCGCCATGCCCGACGAGCAGGTAGGCCAGCCAGGGCACGACCGGGTAGTAGCCGGTGAACGTGCAGCTCGCTGAGGAACTGCGCCGGGCTGGTCGAGCTGGTCGAAGTACGGGCTGGCGTAGCCGCGGGCCGGCAGGTCGCGGCCGCACCACCTGCGACAGCACCGGCGCGGCGACCACCCACGCCGCGGCCAGGCCGAGCAGGGCCGGCGCGCGCAGCCCGACGAACGGCAGCCCGAGCAGGAACAGCACGCCGTAGTAGGTCAGGATGATCGCCAGCCCGCTGCCGAGCCCGCCGAGGAAGAGTCCGAGCAGCGGCGATCAGCAGCGCGCGGACCGCGATCCCCAGCGGAGCGGGCCAGCCGCTCCCGGCCGCGCACCGGCTCCCGGCGCCCGGTCATCAGGGCCAGGCTCACGCCGGCGAGCACCGCGAACAGCGCCGCGGAGCGGCCACCGGCCAGGGCCTGCGCGAAGCTGAGCGTCCCGTCCGGGTCGCGCTCGTCGAGGACGTGGGTGGCGACCATGCCGAGCAGCGCGAGGCAGCGCGCCACGTCGAGGCCGACGAGGCGCTCGGGAGGCGAGCTCCCGGCTCAGAAACCGACCTGCGGGACCCGGCGCCGCCGGCGTCGCGGACCGCCTTGCCCTTGTCCTCGGCGGACGTCTTGCAGCTCCGCCTGGAAGTCGACCATCTTCTGCTGCAGCTCGGGGTCGGTGGCGGCGAGGATGCGTACGGCGAGCAGGCCGGCGTTGCGGGCGTTGCCGACCGCGACCGTCGCCGACCGGGACGCCGGCGGGCATCTGCACGATCGAGAGCAGCGAGTCCATGCCGTCGAGGTGCTTCAGCGGCACGGGTACGCCGATCACCGGCAGCGGCGTGACCGGCGGCGAGCATGCCGGGCAGGTGGGCGGCGCCGCCGGCGCCGGCGATGATCACCTGCAGCCCGCGGCCGGCGGCCTCCTTGCCGTAGGCCAGCATCTCCTCGGGCATCCGGTGCGCGGAGACCACGTCGGCCTCGTACGCGATGTCGAACTCGCCGAGCGCGGTCGCGGCCTCCTTCATCACCGGCCAGTCGGAGTCGGATCCCATCACGATGCCCACGCGGGCGGTCGGCTCACTCACTCTCGTCTCCCAGATCTCCTCGGAACCACGCGGCGGCGTGCCGCGCACGCTCCAGGCAGTCGTCCAGGTCGTCGCCGTACGCGTTGACGTGCCCGACCTTGCGGCCGGGACGCAGCTCCTTGCCGTAGAGGTGCACCCGCAGGTGCGGGTCGCGGGCGAGC
Organism: uncultured Actinomycetota bacterium; assembly: GCA_963788445.1. Taxonomy (GTDB): domain Bacteria; phylum Actinomycetota; class Actinomycetes; order Propionibacteriales; family Nocardioidaceae; genus Nocardioides. Next base: position 113,660 of record CAWBGN010000009.1, on the reverse strand, counting down.
GCGTGCGGGTAGCCGTCGTACAGGCGGCCGGTGTCGTCCGGGCCGCCGAGGATGTTGACCATCACCGTCCACCGGGCCCGCGGGCGCCGGCGACCCGAGCGGCAGGTCCATGCACCGCGCGCAGGTGGTTCTCGAACTGCGAGGTGACCGCACCGTCCTGGGTCCAGTGCCCGGTGTTGTGCGGCCGCATCGCCAGCTCGTTGACGAGCACCCGGCCGTCGGTCGTCTCGAACAGCTCGACCGCGAGCACGCCGGTCACGTCGAGGGCACCCGCGATCCGCAGCGCGATCTCCTGGGCCTGCCCGGCCAGGTCCGGGGCCAGGTCGGGGGCCGGGGCGATCACCTCGTGGCAGATGCCGTCGCGCTGGGTCGACGCGACGACCGGGTACGCCGCGGCCTGGCCGCTCGGGCGAGCGCACCACCAGGGCCGACAGCTCGCGCCGGAAGTCGACCCGCTCCTCGGCGAGCAGGCGTACGCCGCTCTCCCCGGCGACGCGGAACGGCTCGGCGCACTCCTCGGCCGACGACACGAACCAGACGCCCTTGCCGTCGTACCCGCCCCGGGTCGTCTTGAGCACGCACGGGAACCCGAACGCCTCGACGTCGGCGAGCGAGGCGACCAGCGCGTTCCGCGGGCACGGGACGTCGAGCTCGGCGAGCCGGGCCCGCATCACGCCCTTGTCCTGGGCGTGCACGAGCGCCTCCGGGCCGGGCCGGACCGCGAGCCCGGCGTCCTCGAGGGCGTGCAGGTGCTCGGTCGGCACGTGCTCGTGGTCGAACGTGACGACCGCGCAGCCGTCGGTCACCTTCACCAGGGTGTCGAGGTCGCGGTAGTCGCCGACCAGGTGGTCGGGGATGACCTGGGCGGCGGAGACGCCCTCGGCCTCGGCGAGCAGCCGCAGCGGCAGCCCGAGCGCGATCGCGGGCTGGGCCATCATCCGGGCCAGCTGCCCGCCACCGATCACGGCGAGGGTGGGGGCGGGCTGCGGACACGCGGTAGAGGTTAGCCGGGAGTGGCTCACGTGGTTGTTGTTGCGGTCCCCGATCTCGAACCGGAGGCCCTTGCCACGGATGGTGGTGATCAGCTGTCGGACGACGGCTGTCGTCGCCGAGCTTGCGGCGGACCCACCCAGGTGGACGTCGATCGTCTTCGACGACGTCCAGAAGGAGGTGTTCCACACGTCCCGCATCAGCTCGTCGCGGGTCACGATGTCGCCGGCCCGAGAGATCAGCGCGTGGACCAGGTCGAACTCCTTGCGGGACAGCACGATCTCCCGACCACCTCGCCACGCTCGGCGGGTCTCGGGATCGACTTCGACGTCCTGCACCTTGAGCACATCGAAACGGTAAGAACGACTTCCGGTGACTGGTGAGAAAATCGCGAAACCTACCCGTTTATGTTGAAAACGCTTGCGGATCGGTGACTTTGCGCTAGTGGCGACGTACGGCGACCGGCTCGACCAGGCCGAACCCGCGCACCGGCCGGGCCGGCAGCCGGCGGGTCTCGAACTGGTCCGGGGGCAGCAGCTCGGCGGTCGCCGCGTCGATGATGACCCGGTTGCGGCGGGCCACCGCGGTCAGCCGGGCGGCCAGGTTGACCGGCGGGCCGAAGACGTCGCCCATCCGCATCACGACCGAGCCGCTGGCCAGACCGACCCGGACGTCGGGCATCCGGGAGTCGCGGCCGATCACGTTGATGATCCCCTCGGCGATGTCGTAGGCGCGGATCGGGTCGGTGTTCACGAACAGCACCGAGTCGCCGATGCTCTTGATCACCCGGCCGCGCTCGGCCGGCGACGACGTCGGCGCAGCGGGACTCGAAGACCTCGACCAGGTCGCCGATCCGGTCCTCCTCGATCTCGTTGGACAGCGCGGTGAAGCTGACGATGTCGGCGAAGCCGACCGTCACCTGGGTGGTGTGCAGGTCCTCCTCGTTGGCGCCGAGGGCCTCGATCCGCGACACGGCCGCGGCGAGGTGCCGGCGCCAGGCGTAGATGAGCAGCTCCTCGAACGGCGGGTTCATCTGCTCGACCATGCGCATCGCCGAGCCGGTGCGGCTGCCGGTGGCGGCGTCGCCCTGCTCGAGCTCCTCGACCCGGTGCACCAGCGTGGCCACCTCCCAGTCGGCCAGCCGGGCCATCGTCTGCCCGACCGCGCGGGTGAGGTTGACCGCGAGGTCGAAGTCGATGACGTCGCTCTCGACGATGCCGGTCAGGGTCGAGACCGCGCCGACGTCGGCGCTTGGTGAAGGCCACCTCGAGGCCGTGCTCGGGGAAGCCGAGCGCCCGCCAGAGCCGGCGCAGCTCGTCGATGGTGACGCCGGTCTCCTCGGCCACCTCGAGCGCGGTGAAGACGCCGCTCCTCGCCGAGGATGGCGCGCTCGAGCTCGTCGCGTGGCGCTCAGAGCCCTCAGGTGCCATCGTCCGCGCGGTGCTGGCGGTCGGCCAGGTGGTGCAGCTCGTCGGCGACCTTCAGCTGCACCTGCTCGACCCGCGGGATGTCGTGCGAGCTCGACCCGCCCCTGCTCGCTGGCGTCGGAGACCACGAGCGTGCCGCAGCCGAAGATCCGGTCGATGACGCCGATCTCGAAGTCGACGCCGCTGATCCGGTTGAGCGGGATGGTGCGGCCCTCCTTGGCGATCAGGCCGGAGCGCTTGATGAAGCGGCGGTTGGTGAAGGTGTACGCACGTGGTGGCCCAGGCGATGAACGGCCGCACCACCCACCAGAAGATCACCAGCGCGGCCACGATCCACACGACGATGTGCGCCGATGTCGGCGGCGTCGCCCTCGCCCAGCCGGCTGACGGAACGCGGCCACGGCCAGCGCCAGCACCAGGACCAGCAGCGGGAGCAGCAGCACCTTCGGGTGCGTGCGGGTCGAGACGACGACGTGCTCGCCCTCGTTCAGGAGCTTGCTCGGAGATGGCCACGGCCCGATCATGTCACCCGGCCGGGCGAACGTGCACGACGTCGCCCGCCCCGACCGCCGTGTTGCCGTCGCCGGTCTCGACCACGAGCCGGCCGCCCTCGTCGATGTCGACGGCGCCGGCCGGTCGACGGTCTCGCCGACGGGCAGGTCGACCCGGACGTCGCGGCCGAGCGTCGAGCAGCCCTCGACGTACGCCGCCCGCAGCCCCGCGTCCGCGATCCGCCCGGCCGACCAGGCCGTCGACGTGCCGCTCGAGCTGCGCCGAGGAACGCGAGCAGCAGGTCGGTGCGGTCGACGTCGTGTCCCTCGAGCGCGAGCGAGGTCGCCGTCGGGACCGGCAGCTCGTCGGCGGTCGTGGTGACGTTGATGCCGATGCCGAGCACGGCGGCCGGGCCGGCCGGGGTCTCCACCCGCTCGACCAGGATCCCGGCCGACCTTGCGGTCGCCGAGCAGCACGTCGTTGGGCCACTTCAGGGTCGGCGTCGCCTCGGGCAGCGGCGTCGCCGGACGGCGAGCCCGGTCAGCAGCGGCAGCCACGGCCAGCGGTCGGGCCGGCGTCCGGGCGGAGCAGCACCGGACACGGTGAGCGCCGAGCGGGCCGGCGTCTCCCAGGTCGCGGTCGAGGCGGCCGCGGCCGGCGGTCTGGTGCTCGGCGACGACGACCAGGCCCGCGGGCGCGTCGTCCTGCCGGGCGCGGTCGGCGACGACGGCGTTGGTGCTCGGGGCGCTGTCGAGGACCTCGACGGCGTACGAGCCGGTCGAGCGCGGCGCGCCAGGCGGTCGCGGTCGAGAGGTGGGCGCGGCGGCGGGGTATCGGTCACGGGCACTACATTGGCCGACGAACCACCACAGGAGGCCAGTACGCGTGAGCGCAGAGCAGGCACGACCCGGCGAGGGCACCGACGTCCCCGAGGACATCGACATCCACACCACGGCGGGCAAGCTGCCGGACCTCGACCGGCGCCTCGACGAGGCGGTGCACGCCGGCTCCGCGAAGGCGGTCGAGAAGCAGCACGCCAAGGGCCGCAAGACCGCCCGCGAGCGGATCGAGCTGCTCTTCGACGAGGGCTCGTTCGTCGAGCTCGACGAGCTGGCCCGGCACCGGTCGACGGCGTTCGGGCTGGAGAAGAAGCGCCCGTACGGCGACGGCGTCGTCACCGGCTACGGCACCATCGACGGCCGCCAGGTGTGCGTGTTCTCCCAGGACTTCACGGTCTTCGGCGGCTCGCTGGGCGAGGTGTACGGCGAGAAGATCACCAAGGTGATGGACCTCGCCATCAAGACCGGCTGCCCGATCATCGGCATCAACGAGGGCGCCGGCGCCCGGATCCAGGAGGGCGTGGTCTCGCTCGGCCTGTACGGCGAGATCTTCCGCCGCAACGTGCACGCGTCCGGCGTGATCCCGCAGATCTCGCTGATCATGGGCTCCTGCGCCGGCGGGCACGTCTACTCCCCCGCGGTCACCGACTTCACGATCATGGTCGACGGCACCTCGAACATGTTCATCACCGGCCCCGACGTCATCAAGACGGTCACCGGCGAGGACGTCACGATGGAGGAGCTCGGCGGCGCCCGGACCCACAACACCAAGTCCGGCAACGCCCACTACATGGGCTCCGACGAGGACGACGCGATCGAGTACGTCAAGGCGCTGCTGTCGTTCCTGCCCCAGAACAACCTCGACGAGCCGTCGTCGTACGACGAGGAGGCCGACCTCGAGTTCACCGACCTCGACCGGACCCTCGACGCGCTGATCCCGGACAGCCCGAACCAGCCCTACGACATGCACACCGTCATCGAGGCGGTCCTCGACGACGAGGACTTCCTCGAGGTGCAGCCGATGTTCGCGCCGAACATCGTCGATCGGCTTCGGCCGGGTCGAGGGCCGGCCGGTCGGCGTGGTCGCCAACCAGCCGATGCAGTTCGCCGGCACCCTCGACATCGACGCGTCGGAGAAGGCCGCCCGCTTCGTGCGCACCTGCGACGCGTTCAACATCCCGGTGCTGACCTTCGTCGACGTGCCCGGCTTCCTGCCCGGCACCGACCAGGAGTGGAACGGCATCATCCGCCGCGGCGCGAAGCTGATCTACGCCTACGCCGAGGCGACCGTCCCGCTGGTCACGATCATCACCCGCAAGGCCTACGGCGGCGCCTACGACGTGATGGGCTCCAAGCACCTCGGCGCCGACATCAACCTGGCCTGGCCGACCGCGCAGATCGCGGTCATGGGCGCGCAGGGCGCGGTGAACATCCTCTACCGCAAGGAGCTCAAGGACGCGAAGGACCCGGAGGCCAAGCGGGCGGAGCTGATCACGGAGTACGAGGACACCCTCGCCAACCCCTACATCGCCGCCGAGCGCGGCTACGTCGACGCGGTGATCAGCCCGCACGAGACCCGCGTCGAGGTCGTCCGCGCGCTGCGGCTGCTGCGGTCGAAGCGCGAGATCCTGCCCGCCAAGAAGCACGGGAACATCCCGCTGTGAGCGGCGACGAGAACGTTCCGGTCGAGCCTGTCGAGGCACCGCAACCACCGCTGCTGCAGGTCGTCAACGCCGACGCCACCCCGGAGGAGATCGCGGCCCTGGTGGCCGTGTTCGCCTCGCTCGGGTCGGGCGAGGCGACCGCGCCGCGGCGTACGCCCGAGTGGCAGGCCAACCACCGCAAGGTGCGCGCGACGTACCCGCACGGTCCCGGCGGCTGGCGCTCCAGCGGACTGCCGCGCTGACCCGAACGCGGCCGCCGACCTTCTAGGGTGGCGGCGTGACCACATCACGCGCGGTCGACCTCCTGGCCGACGGCTTCGTCGAGGAGTACGCCGCCCTCGATCCGACCACCGCCACCGACGCCGGCATCGTCGGCCACGACCACGCGCTGCCCGACCTGTCTCCAGACGGCTTCGACGCTCGCGAGGAGGCGGCGCGACGCGCCCGTGCCCGGATGCAGGACACCGTGCCGGTGGACGAGCGGGAGGCGGTGGCGCGGGACGCGTTCCTGGAACGGATGGGGCTCGAGGTCGAAACCGCCGACGCCGGCTACGCACGCGCCGAGCTGTCGGTGATCCACAGCTGGGCGCACGCGTCCGCGAGGCGTTCGACCTGATGCCCACCGACACCGAGCAGGCCTGGGACGACATCGCGGCTCGGCTGGCCGGCATCCCGGCCGCCCTCGCCGACTACCGGACCACGCTGGCCGACGAGGCCGACCGCGGACGCGTGGTCGCGAAGCGGCAGTACGCCGAGGTCGCCGGCCAGTTCAACCGCTGGACCGGCCAGGAGGGAACCAGCGGGGACTTCTTCGCTAACCTCGTGGCCGATGCACCCGCCGCACGCCGCGACGAGCTGACGCGGTCACGCGCGCGCCGCCACGCGCGGCGTACGCCGAGCTCGGTCACTGGCTGCGGACCGAGCTGGCACCACGCGGTCGGGACAAGGAGGCGGTCGGGCGCGAGCGCTACGCGCTCGCCTCGCGCGAGTTCCTCGGTGCCGCGGTCGACCTCGAGGAGACCTACCTCTGGGGCTGGGAAGAGCTCAAGCGACTCACGGACGACATGGTCGCGACCAGCAACCGGATCGTGCCGGGCGGCAGCGTGACCGACGCGGTGGCTGCGCTCGACAGTCGATCCCGCGCGCCGGCTCGGCAGCCGCGAGGAGTTCCGCGACTGGATGCAGGCCCTGGCGGACCGCACCATCGCCGACCTGGCCGACGTCCACTTCGACATCCCCGAGCCGATCCGCCGGATCGAGTGCTGCCTGGCGCCGACCAACGACGGCGGCGTCTACTACACGGGGCCGTCCGAGGACTTCGCCCGCCCGGGGCGGATGTGGTGGTCGCTGCCCGACAGCGTGGAGGCGCTCACCACCTGGCGCGAGGTGACGACGGTCTACCACGAGGGCGTCCCCGGGCATCACCTACAGGTCGCGCAGACGGTGCTCCGGTCCGACCTCCTCAACCGGTGGCAGCGGTTGCTGTGCTGGGTCAGCGGGCACGGCGAGGGCTGGGCGCTCTACAGCGAGCGGCTGATGGACGAGCTCGGCCACCTCGAGGACCCCGGCGACCGGCTCGGGATGCTCGACATGCAGGCGCTCCGGGCGGCGCGCGTGATCGTCGACATCGGCGTCCACCTCGAGCTCGAGGTCCCGCGGGACAACCCGTTCGGCTGGCGTCCGGGCGAGCGGTGGACTCCGGACCTGGTCGCTGAGTTCATGCGGATCCACTCGCGCATGGACGACGCGATGCTCGACTTCGAGGTGCTGCGCTACCTCGGCTGGCCGGGCCAGGCCCCGTCGTACAAGGTCGGCGAGCGGGTCTGGCTCGAGGCCCGCGCTGACGCGCAGGCCCGGCACGGCGACGACTTCGACCTGCGCGCCTTCCACCGGGCCGCGCTCGACCTGGGCTCGATCGGCCTGGACCCGCTGCGCACGGCACTCGCGAAGCTGTGATGGGCGCGAACGTCGATCACCGACGTCCCGGGCATCCGGGTCGGCCAGGCCGAGCGGGTCGGCGACGGCTGGCTGAGCGGCGTGACCGTCGTCGCTGCCGCCGCCGGAGGGCGCGGTGGCCGGCGTCGACGTGCGCGGGGGCGGACCCGGCACCCGCGAGACCGACCTGCTCGACCCGCGGAACCTGGTCGACCGGATCCACGCCCTGGTGTTGACCGGCGGCTCCGCGCTCGGCCTGGCCGCGGTGGACGGGGTCGTGCAACGCCTCCTCGACGGGTCCGTAGGGTTCGAGGTGGGCGAACCAGGCTCGGGCGAGGTGGTCCCGGTCGTGCCTGCCGCGGTGATCTTCGACCTCGGTCGGGGTGGCGCGTTCCGCAGCATCCCCGGGCCCGAGCTGGGCGCGGCGGCATACGACGCGGCATCCGGCGACGTACGCGAGGGCAACCACGGCGCCGGCGCCGGTGCCCGCGCCGGCGGCCTCAAGGGCGGCGTCGGCACCGTGAGCTCGACGCTGCCGGACGGCACCACCATCGGTGCGCTGGCCGTCGTCAACGCGGCCGGGTCGACCGTCGACGTCGCGACCGGAGAGCTGTACGCCGCCCGGCACTGCCAGCCCGGCGACCTGCCGCCCCTGCGTCGGCCAGACCCCGCCGAGCTAGCGGCTGCCAAGGCGGCCGCGGAGGACGTGCCGGAGCTCCGGCGCCCCCCGCTGGCGACCACCCTGGTCGCGCTGGCCACCGACGCCACGCTGACCAAGGCGCAGTGCCAGAAGGTGAGCGGCATTGGGCACGACGGCATGGCCCGGGCGATCAACCCGGTGCACACGATGTTCGACGGCGACACCGTCTTCACGCTGGCGACCTGTGCCCGTGAGGCGAACCCCGACCCCGAGTACTTCCACGCGCTCTTGGTCGCCGCCGGCGACTGCGTCACCCGCGCCGTTGCCCGCGCGGTCCTCGCCGCCGAGTCGACCCACGGGCTGCGGAGCTACCGGGACGCGTTCCCGTCGGCGTTCGGCTGAGGCCCGACCCTCCGCTAACGCTGATCGACGCGTCCCGCTACCCGAGCCAGAGCCACAACCAAGCGCCAACGAACACGCATGGCATCAACAGCTCAGCAACCATCGACACCGTAGCGATCCGGGTATTCGCACCCCAGGGAAGCCGCATGTTCCTGTAGGGCTCGGGCGGGTGGTCCCCGAAGAACGCCTGGTACTGCCGCCAGGAGTAGACCTTTGCCAACAACGCCATGAGCACGCCGATCAGGGTCAGGAGACTCGATGAAGACCCGACCAGGATGGCCACTCCCTGAAGGCGGTCGGCATCAGCTTGGGGGATTTTGCTCGACAACGTCAGGCCGTACGCGGTGAACAGGATGGTCTGCGAAGTCAACATCCATCTGATCTTGCGGTCGATCAACTCGTGCTCGAATTCTTGCCTTCTGTTGTAGTTGTCGAGGATCTGCCATTTCACCGCACCGTGAGCATCTGAATCGCTCATGACCGCGCCTCACTTTTGTCGGTTCCGAAACCTCGTCCCCCACAGACATCACCCTCCTCGCGACTCATGCGCCCGGCAATGATGGATCCGAGTCTTTCCCGCAGGGACGGGACTCGGCGGAGGCTGCCTGCTTCGCCGGTCCTGTGCACGCATATCAGCGGACGTGGCGTGGCTCCGACCAGACAATCCCCTATCTACGTCGGTGGAACCGCACGTCCCCGTTGGGAAGGCTCCGCAGGTCGTAGCGCCGGTCATGGGCGCGGTGGTGGTGGAACGGGCAGAGCAGAAGGCCGTCGGCCAGGTCGGTCTTGCCTCCGGCGGACCAGGGATGGCGATGGTGCGCCTCGCACCACGCGGCCGGGATGTCACAGCCATCGGTGCGGCACACGCCGTCGCGGATCGCCATCGCCTTGCGCTGGGCCGGGCTGAACAGCCGGCGGGCTCGGCCGAGGTCGAGCGGCTGGGACTCCCCGCCGAGCACGACGGGCAGGATGCCGGAGTTGCAGGCCAGCCGGCGGGCCTCGCCGGCGCTGATCCGGCCGCCCGTGGACAGCCCGGCCGAACCGAGCTCGTCGACGAGGCGGTCGTGGTCGATGGTCACCAGCACCGCGGTCGTGTCGCCGCCCTGCCGTGGCAGGCCACCACCCGGTCCTTGCTCCAGCATGGCCGCGAACGCCTGCGCCAGCAGCCGGGGAAAGCGAATCCGCTCCCCCGTGTCCGGGTCCACCCGCGCGATTCGCGCCGCGCTCGTCGCCAGGTGGGCGCGCCGCGGGGCGATGTAGGACTGCAGCTGGGTCATCCAGAGGTCCATGGTCGCGTTCGGGAGGTCGACGATCGCCCGCGACAGCCCGTGGCCGAGGTCGTGAGTGGTGATCTGCATCCGGCTGCGGGCGTACTGCTCCTCCCGCTCGAGCAGGCGGCACTCGTGCTCGTCGGCGACCTCGGGGGCGACCACCTCCAGGATCCGCCGGCCTAGCACCCGCAACCGGCGGGGCTCGAAGTCGACGGCGAGCTGCACCAGCCTGCGCTCGGCCCGGTGCACGATGTCGGGGGCGAGGTCGCTCGGCAGGTCGTCCAGCGAACGCACGATCTCGCGGGCGCGGAACACGTCGACCTTGCCGGAACGGATCGCCGCACCGACCCGGGGATGCCGGTGGGTGACGGCGTCCGCCAACCGCTGGAGCCGCCGGCCGGCCGCGCCGTCGAGTCGCGTCTCGTGCGCCAGCCACGCACCGGCCGACCGCGCCCCGACCTCCTCCGCGACGTCGCCGGCGACTGCCACCACCGCCAGTCGGTGTCCCTCGAGCCGGGTGATCTCGCCGCTCAGGCCGAGCATCAGCTCACGCTTCGCGTCCGTCGACAGGTAGGCAGGATCGGCGTCCGCCACCGAGTCCAGGGCAGCCGTGACCTCGTCGAGGCACCGCAGCAGCGGGTGCCGGAACGGGACGGTGGCCTGACTCATGGCGGAGACGCTAGGTCGCGCCACCGCCAGGACCGGGACCGCAGGCGCACCACCTGTGGACAGCAGGACGAGCAGCCCCGCCTGTGCACGACTCCGGGCCCCTCAGCGGCCCTCAGAGACGAGTTCAGATCGAACTCAGTCGAGCTCAGTCGAGCGCGGAGAACGCCTCGAAGACCATGAACGCCGGCCACACCAGGCCCTCGAGGATCGAGAGCACGTGCTCCCAGAAGCCGTCCGCCTGCTGCCAGAAGTACACCCACGCGCCGAAGATGCCGATCCCGTAGATGGCACCGCCACCAGCGGCTGCACTGCCGTTGTTGCTCATGTCGTGCCGCCCTTCCTCGCTTTCCATGATCGCGCACGAGCCCTGTGATTGGGTGAGCGCCATGACCGGACTGGTGCTCGGCCCCCTCCTCCGCCACGTCGACGCCACCAGCGCCTGCATCTGGGTCGAGACCGAGGACGCCGCCACGGTCTCCCTGAAGGCGGGCGAGCACCACGCCGAGGCACCCACCTTCCGCGTCCACGAGCACCACTACGCGCTGGTCTGCGTGGAGGGCCTCGAGCCCGGGTCGCGAACGGCGTACACCGTCGAGATCGACGGACACCAGGTCTGGCCGGAAGAAGGCTCGAGCTTTCCGGACCCGCAGATCGCCACGATCGGCCCCGACAAGAGGATCCGCCTCGCGTTCGGTTCGTGCCGCACCTCGGTCACCCACGACAAGGCCGGCAACAAGCTGCACGGCGTCGACGCGCATGCGCGCGTACGCCCTGCGCATGGCCGGCATCACCGACGGCTCCCACGACGACGACCCGGATCCCGGCAACCAGGTCCGCTGGCCTGACCTGGTCGTCTTCCTCGGCGACCAGGTGTACGCCGACGAGACCACCGAGGAGATGAAGCAGTTCATCGAGTCCCGGCGCAGCATCGAGGAGCCGCCCTGGACCGAGCTCAAGGACTGGGAGGAGTACGCCCACCTCTACAAGCTGGCCTGGTCCGACCCGGCCAACCGCTGGCTGCTCTCGACCCTCCCGAGCGCGATGATCTTCGACGACCACGACATCCGCGACGACTGGAACACCTCGCAGTCGTGGCGCGACGAGATGGAGGCCACCGACTGGTGGCACGACCGGATCGTCGCCGGCCTCGGCTCCTACTGGGTCCACCAGCACCTCGGGAACATGACGCCCGCCGAGCGCGCCGACGACGAGATCTGGCGGCGGATCGCCGAGCACGCCGACGACGCGGACGAGTACGACGCCACCGAGCTGCTCGACACGTTCGCCGAGCGGGCCGACCAGAAGCCCGAGTCCTACCGGTGGAGCTACGCACGCGAGCTCGGTCCGGACGCGCGCCTGGTCGTCATCGACTCACGCGCAGCGCGGGTCCTGGAGGACGGCGACCGCTCGATCGTCAACGACACCGAGATGGCCTGGCTGGACGAGCAGCTGCGCGGCGACGTGGACCATCTGCTCGTCGGCACCTCGCTCCCGTTCCTCCTCTCCCCCGGCCTGCACTACGTCGAGGCATGGGACGAGGCGCTGTCCGGCGGCGCGTGGGGCGAGCGCGGCAGCAGGGTCGGCGAGAAGCTGCGCAAGGCCCTCGACCTCGAGCACTGGGCGGCCTTCCAGGACGCCTTCCAGAAGGTCGCCCAGATGACGCTGGAGGTGGCCCGGGGCGAACGCGGCCGCGCACCGAAGACGGTCACCTTCCTCTCCGGCGACGTCCACCACAGCTATGTCTCCGAGGCCCGACCGTCCCGCCGCCAGGCCCGAGGCAAGCCGCGTGTCCAGAGCCGGATCATCCAGGCCGTCTGCTCCCCGATCCGCAACCCGATGCCGCGCCGGCTGCGATTCCTCGTCGCCGTCCTGGCGTACGGCGTCGCCGGGCCGATCGGTCACCTGGTGGCGCGCTCGGCCAAGGTCCCGGAGGCCCCGCTGCGCTGGAAGCTGCTGGAGGGCCCCTGGTTCGACAACAACCTGGCCACCCTCGAGGTCACCGACGACGGGCTCCGCATGTGGTGGGCCACCGGCAAGGTCGAGAACGGCGAGCACGAGCGTCCGCGCCTGGCCAAGGTCGCCGAGCTGACCGTCGACTAGGGTCCCGGGCTGTGGTCCTCGTCCTCGCCTCCGCCTCGCCCGCCCGCCTCGCGACCCTGCGCAGCGCGGGCGTCGAGCCGGTCGTGATCGTGTCCGGCGTCGACGAGGACCAGGTCGCCGACCTGCCGCCCGCCGAGCTGGCGCTCCAGCTCGCCGAGCTCAAGTGCGCGGCGGTGTCGGAGCGGGACGACCTGCCGGAGGATGCGGTCGTCCTCGGCTGCGACTCGGTGCTCGAGCTCGACGGCGAGGCGCTCGGCAAGCCGCACGACCCCGACGAGGCGACCCGGCGGTGGCAGGCGATGCGCGGCCGCTCCGGCGTCCTGCACACCGGTCACTGCCTGCGCGACGCCGGGACGGGCAACGTCGCCGCGGCAACAGCCTCGACGACGGTCCACTTCGCCGACGTCACCGACGACGAGATCGCGGCGTACGTCGGCACCGGGGAGCCACTGCACGTCGCGGGCGCGTTCACGGTGGACGGCCTCGGCGGCGCGTTCGTCACCAGCATCGAGGGCGACCACCACAACGTGGTCGGTATCAGCCTGCCGCTGGTCAGGGACCTGATGGCGGAACTCGGTCACTCGTGGACCGATCTCTGGAGGTGAGCTCCTCCTCCACTTCCTGGTGCGTGAGGTGGAGATGAAAGGGCAGCGGCTTCTTCTGGAACACATAGGTCCGGAAGAGAAGGAACCGGGCGATGTTCGCCAGGAGCAGCCCGATCAGGTTCGCGGACACGTTGTCCGAGATCGGGTCGTCGAGGCCGAGGCCGTTGCGGCTGATCCAGAGGCACGCGATCGGGATGGTCCAGGTGACCATGTTGATCACGACGAACGCGACCACGCCGCCGTCCGCGTGCCGCGCCTGACGGTCGCGGAACGCCCAGTTCTTGGTGCCGCGATAGCTGATCAGCATGCCAGCCGCGTTGGCGATCGCGTAGGCCAGCTCCGGCTGGTCGTTGAGCGGCGCGAAGCTACCGGTGTTGAAGCCGTGGACCAGGAGGTTGAACAGCACCAGCGCGATGCTCGTTGCCAGGAGTCCTACGGCGAGAAAGCGCGTCACCTCGGCAGCAAACCGCTGCCTGCCTTCTCCCATGGCCCCGAGGTTATCCGGCCGACCCACGCGATTGCGCGTGGATTCACTCGACGGGGAGGCCGAGCCCCCTCGCGATGAGCATCCGCTGGACCTCGGACGTGCCCTCACCGATCTCGAGGACCTTGGCGTCGCGGTAGAACCGCACGACGGGGTACTCCTCCATGAAGCCGTAGCCGCCGAACACCTGGGTGGCGATCCGGGTGGCGGTCACGGCCGACTCGGTGGCGTAGAGCTTGGCGACCGAGGCTGCCTGCTTGAAGTCCTTCGCCCGCGCGCCTCGGCCATCCTCCATGGAGTCCTTCATCGCGGCCGCCTTGTAGACCAGCAGCCGCGACGCCTGCAGCATCACCTCGAGGTCGGAGATCTGGAACGCCAGGCCCTGCTTGCGCCCGATGGGTACGCCGAAGGTCTGCCGCTCGCCTGCGTACTGGAGGCTCATGTCGAGGCAGGCCTGGATGCAGCCGACGGCCAGCGCGGCGATCGCGACCCGGCCGTCGTCGAGCGTCGCGAGGAACTGCGCGAAGCCGCGACCGCGCTCGCCGAGCAGGTTGCCCTCGGGCACGTGCGCGTCGGCGAAGCTGAGCGGGTGGGTGTCGGAGGCGTGCCAGCCGAGCTTGTCGTAGGCCTTCTCCGCGGTGAAGCCGGGCGTGTCCGCGGGGACGATGATGGCGGAGATCTCGGGCTTCCCTGCCTCGGTCTGGCCGGTCCTGGCGGTGACCGTCACCAGGCTGGTGAGCTCGGAGCCGGAGTTGGTGATGAACTGCTTGGAGCCGTTGACCACCCACTCGCCGTTGACGAGCTCGGCCTTGGTCTTGGTGGCGCCCGCGTCGGAGCCGGCGCCGGGCTCGGTCAGGCCGAAGCCGGCGAGCTTCTCGCCGGAGACCAGGTCCGGCAGCCAGGTCTGCTTCTGCTCCTCGGTGCCGAAGGTCAGGATCGGGTTGATGCCGAGCCCGACGGCCGCCTCGAGGGTGATCCCCATCGACTGGTCGACCCGGCCGATCTCCTCGATCGCGACGCACACGCTGGTGAAGTCCCCGTCCGCGCCGCCGTACTCCTCGGGCGCGGTGAGCCCGAACAGGCCGAGCTGGCCCATCTTCTGCACGACGTCGATCGGGAAGTGGTGCTCGCGGTCCCACTGGGCCGCGCGGGGTGCGATCTCCTTCTCGGCGAAGTCGCGGACGGTACGCCGGAACTGCTCGTGCTCGGGAGACAACTCGAAGCTCATGGCGGCCATGCTAACCCGAACGGTTAGCGTTTGTTAACCTCGCGCGCACGCCGGGAAGGGCACGCCTCGACCCCCTGTCCGACCGGACCGGGCGTCCGTTAAGGTAAGGCAACCCTAAGCCCTCCGAAGGACGTTGACCGTGACGAAGCGAGCCCTCGCGGCCCTGGCCACCGCGGCCCTGACCGCCTCCCTCCTCACCGCCTGCAGCGAGGACGACGGTCCGTTCATCACCGTCTACAACGCCCAGCACGAGGAGCTGCTCGAGGAGGTGGCGCCGCTCTTCGAGGAGGAGACCGGGATCGAGGTCAAGCTGCGCAGCGGCAGTGACCTCGAGCTGGCCAACCAGCTCGTGCAGGAGGGTGACGCGTCGCCCGCCGACGTCTTCCTGACGGAGAACTCGCCGGCCATGTCGCTGGTCGACCAGGCCGGCCTGTTCGCGCCGATCGACCAGGAGTCCCTGGACCTGATCCCCGCCGACTACGTGCCCAGCGACAAGAACTGGCTGGGCTTCATCGCCCGGTCGACGGTGGTCGTCTACAACACCGACCAGCTGTCCCCGGACGAGCTCCCGGACTCGATCATGGACTTCGCGGACCCGGAGTGGGCCGGCCGGATCTCGTTCTCGCCGACCGGCGCCGACTTCCAGGCGATCGTCAGCGCCGTCCTCGAGCTCGAGGGCGAGGACGCCACCCGCGACTGGCTCCAGGGTCTCGCCGACAACGGCACCGTGTACGACGGCAACAACGTCGTCATGGAGTCGGTCAACGCGGGCGAGGTCGAGGCCGGGATCATCTACCACTACTACTGGTACCGCGACCAGGCGGAGTCCGGCGAGAACAGCGACAGCTCGGAGCTCTACTTCTTCGGCAACCAGGACCCGGGCGCCTTCGTCAGCGTCTCCGGCGCGGGCGTGCTCGCGTCGAGCGACAAGCAGGACGACGCCCAGCAGTTCGTCAAGTTCCTCGCCGGCGACGAGGGCCAGCAGGCGATCGCCGACTCCTACGCGCTCGAGTACCCCCTCAACCCGAACGTGTCGCTCGACCCGCCGGTCAAGCCGTTCGACGAGCTGGACCCGCCGAAGATCGACGTGTCCACGCTCAACAGCGAGACGGTGATCGAGCTGATGCAGGAGGCGAGCCTCCTCTGAGCACGAGCACGCCGATCCTCGAGCCCACTTTCGGGCCGGGCCTCGAGGAACCACCGGGCCGGCCGGACCGACCGACCCGGAGGACGCCACCCCTCCTGCTGCTCGCGGGTGTGCTGGTCGCCCTGCTGGCGCTGGTCCCGCTCGGCTTCGTGATCGCCTACACGGTGATCATCGGCCCGGCCGAGGCCTGGGACCTGCTGGTCCGCCCCCGGATCGGCCGGCTGCTGTGGAACACGGTCCGGCTGGTGATCGGCGGCATCGCGCTGAGCCTGGTCCTCGGCGTCGGCTGTGCCTGGGTCGTCGAGCGCACCGACCTGCCGTTCCGCAAGCTGTTCCACGGCCTGCTCGTCGCACCGCTGGCGGTGCCCGCCTTCGTCAACAGCTACGGCTGGGTGTCGCTCACCCACGACGTCCAGGGGTACGCCGGCGCCGTGCTGATCGTGACGCTGTCCTACTACCCGCTGGTCTACCTGCCCGTCGTGGCGTCGCTGCGCGGGCTCGACCCGGCGCTGGAGGAGACGGCGTACTCCCTCGACCACGGCCGGGCGCGGGCGTTCGCCCGGGTGGTGCTGCCCCAGCTGCGGCCGGCGATGCTGGGCGGCTCCCTGCTGGTGGGCCTGCACCTGCTCGCGGAGTTCGGCGCCCTGCAGATGCTGCGGTTCCCGACCTTCACCACAGCGATCTACGACCAGTACCGCTCCACCTTCAACGGGCCGGCCGCGAACATGATCGCCGGCGTCCTCGTGCTGTGCTGCGTCCTGCTGCTGACGGCGGAGCTGCGGCTGCGCGGCCACCGCCGCTACGCGCGGGTGGCCCACGGCGCCGCACGTCCGGCCGAGCGGCAGCGGCTGGGCCGGCTGCGCTGGCCGGTGGCGGCGCTGGTGGGTGGCGTCGTGGCGCTGGCCGTGGGGATCCCGACGTACAGCCTGGTCCACTGGCTGCTGGTCGGTTCCTCGACCGAGTTCCCGGTCGGCGAGCTGGCCTCGGCAGCCGGGACGTCGCTGGCCCTCGGCGCGGGCGGGGCGGTGCTGACCGTGCTGCTCGCGATCCCGGTCGCCTGGCTGGCGGTGCGCTACCGGAACGCCGCGAGCACGGCGGTCGAGCGCAGCACCTACATCGCCAACGCGCTGCCCGGCATCGTGGTCGCGCTGGCCCTGGTGACGGTCTCGATCCGGGTGGTGCAGCCGGCGTACCAGACCTACGCGCTGCTCCTCGTGGCCTACGCGATCATGTTCCTGCCGCGCGCGGTGGTCAGCGTGCGGACGGCGCTGGAGCAGGCGCCAGTCGTGCTCGACGACGTCGCGCACAGCCTCGGTGCGGGGCCGCTGTCGACCGCCCGACGGGTCACCCTGCCGATCATCGCGCCCGGGCTCGGCGCCGGCGCGGCGCTGGTCTTCCTGGCCGTCTCCACCGAGCTGACCGCGACCCTGATGCTGGCCCCGATCGACACGGCCACGCTGGCCACGAAGTTCTGGTCGGCCTCGTCATCGGTCGCGTACGGCGCCGCCGCGCCGTACGCCCTGCTGATGGTGCTGATCTCCGTCCCGGCCACGATCCTGCTGGGCCGGCAGGCCACCGTGTCCAACGCTCCCGAGAGGACCGCACGGTGAGCAGCCTGTACCTCGAGGGCGTCCGGAAGTCGTTCGGCACGACCGTAGCCGTGGACGACGTCCGGCCTGACCGTCCCCGAGCGCTCGATCACCGCCGTGCTCGGGCCGTCGGGCTGCGGCAAGACCACCCTGCTGCGGCTGATCGCCGGCTTCCTCGAGCCCGACGCCGGCACGATCAGCTTCGGCGACCGGGTCGTCGCGGGCGCGGGCCGGACGGTGCCCGCCGCAGCACCGCCGGGTCGGCTACGTCCCGCAGGAGGGCGCCCTGTTCCCCCACCTCGACGTCGCGGCCAACATCGGGTTCGGCCTGCCCCGCGCGCAGCGCCGGTCGGCGCGGATCGACGCGATGCTGGACCTGGTCGAGCTTCCGGCGTCGTACGCCCGACGGCACCCGCACGAGCTCTCCGGCGGCCAGCAGCAGCGGGTCGCGCTGGCCCGGGCGCTGGCACCCGAACCCGACAGTGGTCCTGCTCGACGAGCCGTTCTCGTCGCTGGACGCGTCGCTGCGCGCCAGCACCGGCCGGGCCGTGGTGCGGGCGCTTCATCTGGCCGAGGCCACGGCGGTGCTGGTCACCCACGACCAGGACGAGGCGCTGTCCCTGGCCGACCAGGTCGCGGTGATGCG
This sequence comes from uncultured Actinomycetota bacterium, assembly GCA_963788445.1. Lineage (GTDB taxonomy): Bacteria > Actinomycetota > Actinomycetes > Propionibacteriales > Nocardioidaceae > Nocardioides. Next base: position 95,532 of record CAWBGN010000009.1, on the reverse strand, counting down.
GGCCGGCCGGGTGGTGCAGGCGGCCAGCCCCTACGACCTCTACCGCTCCCCCGCCGACCCCGACGTGGCGCGGTTCGTCGGCGGCGCCGCGATCCTGCCGGCCGACGGTCCGCGCCGGGGTGGCCACGTGCGCGCTCGGCGACCTCGACGTCGGCGACGGCTGCCCCGACGGAGACGTCGAGGTGCTGGTCCGGCCCGAGCAGGTCCGTGTCGACGACCCGTCCCAGCCGGGCACGGCCAAGGCGCGCGTGGAGGAGGTCAGCTTCTACGGCCACGACGCGGCCGTCCGGCTGACGCTTCTGCCCGACGGCCCGCTCCTGGTCGCCCGGATCCCCGGTCTCGACGCTCCGGAAGTGGGCCGCACGGTGGCTGTCGGCGTCTCCGGACGGGTGGTGGCGTTCCGGTGACCACCCTCCTGTCGCCCCGGCTCGCCCCGCCGCGGCCCGTCTTCGACCTCTCCGCCCACGGTTCACGCACTGCGATCCACACCACCGGCGGAGAGATCAGCTATGCCGAGCTCGCCGACCGCGCAGGCGACCTTGCCCGGGACGCCCTGGGGCCGACCCGCCGCCTGGTGCTCATCGAGGGCGCCAACCACCCCGACGCCGTGATCGCGTACCTCGCCGCCCTCCAGCACGGCCACGTCGCGCTGCTGGTCCCCGACGGCCGAGCGGCGCAGGCGCGGGAGCTGGTCGACGCGTACGACCCCGACGTCGTGCTCCGCGCCGGCGACCGCGGCTGGGAGGCCATCCAGCGGCGCGAGGGCAGCGCGCACGCGCTGCACCCGGACCTGGCCCTCCTCCTGAGCACGTCCGGCTCGACCGGCTCGCCGAAGCTGGTCCGCCTGTCCCGCGACAACGTGCGCAGCAACGCGCGCAGCATCGCGTCGTACCTCCGGCTCACCGCCGCCGACCGCGCCGCGACCTCGCTGCCGGTGCACTACTGCTACGGCCTCTCGGTGGTGAACAGCCACCTCGCTCACCGGCGCCGGTCTCGTCCTGACCGACCTGTCGGTGGTCGACGAGTGCTTCTGGGACCTGTTCGCGGACGCCGGTGCGACGTCCTTCGCAGGGGTGCCCTACACCTTCGACCTGCTGGACCGGTCCGGCTTCGAGGACCGCCACCTCCCGACCCTGCGCTACGTCACGCAGGCAGGCGGGCGGCTGGCTCCGGAGCGGGTACGCCGGTACGCCGAGCTCGGCCGCCGGGACGGCTGGGACCTGGTCGTGATGTACGGCCAGACCGAGGCGACCGCACGGATGGCGTACCTGCCGCCGACCCTCGCCACCAGCCGGCCGGAGGCGATCGGCGTCCCGATCCCGGGCGGGTCATTCCGCCTGGAGCCGGCTCCCGAGTGCCCGGAGCCCGACACGGGCGAGCTCGTCTACACCGGTCCGAACGTGATGATGGGGTACGCCGAGGCACCGGCCGACCTGGCCAGCGGCGCGACGCTGCGCGAGCTCTACACCGGCGACCTCGCCCGCTGCTCCGACGGCCTCTACGAGATCGTCGGGCGACGCAACCGGCACGCCAAGCTGTACGGCCTGCGGCTCGACCTGGACCGGGTCGAGCAACGCGCCACCCACCTGGGACCCGTGCGTTGCGTCGTGGTGGACGACGTGCTGCACGCGTTCACCACCCGCCCCCGGGCGACCGGGCCGATGCACGACGAGATCGCCCAGCTGTGCGGCCTGCCTCCGATCGCGGTCCAGGTGACGGTCCTGTCGGAGCTGCCGATGAGCTCCACCGGCAAGCCGGACCATGCCGCGCTCGAGCGCCAGGCGCGGCTGCTGCACGACCGGTCACGTTCGGAGCAGCGGGCCGGGGCGGTGCGGCCGGTCACCGCCGAGTCCGTGCGCGACGACTACGCGGTCGTGCTCGGGCGCCCCGACGCGGACGTCCACAGCACGTTCGTCGGCCTGGGCGGCGACTCGCTGTCGTACGTCGAGCTGGCCACGCGCCTCGGGCATCGGCTCGGAGACCTCCCCGCCGACTGGCACACGAGGACCGTCACCGACCTGGCTTCGTCGGGTGGCCGACGCCGGCGCGGCGCCACCGTCGACTCGACCGTGCTGCTCCGGGCGCTCGCGATCGTCACCATCGTCGGCACCCACGCCAACCTGCTCACCATCATCGGCGGCGCCCACCTGCTGCTCGCCGTCGCGGGCTTCAACTTCGCCCGCTTCCAGCTCGCGGACGTCCCCCGCGCCACCCGGGTGCGCAACGGGCTGGTGGCCGTCGCCCAGGTCGCGGTGCCGAGCACGCTGTTCATCGGCGCGCTGGCCGTGACGACGGGGTTCTACGATCCGGCGACGGCCTTCTTCCTCAACGGCCTGCTCGGCAGCGACGGGTGGACCGACCAGTGGCAGTTCTGGTTCCTCGAGGCGATCGTGTGGACGTCCCTGGCGGCCGTGGCACTGATGGCGCTGCCGGCGGCCGACCGGCTGGAGCGGAAGGCGCCGTACGCCTTCGCCGCCGGCCTGCTGGCGGTGGCGCTGGCGGTCCGGTTCCTGTGGGTCGGGCTCGAGGCCGGGCCGACCGAGCGGTACACCGTCGGCGTGGTGGCCTGGTGCTTCGTGCTGGGGTGGCTCGCCTCGCGTGCCCGGACCCCGCTGCAGAAGGTCGGCGTCGTCCTCGGTGCGGCTCTGGGCGTGGTCGGCTTCTTCGGCGACCTCGAGCGCGAGCTGCTGATCCTGGCCGGCGTGGCCGCGCTCACCTGGGTCCCTGCAATCCGGCTCCCCCGGCCGGCGGCGTCCGCCCTCGGCGTGCTCGCGAGCGCGTCGCTGTGGGTCTACCTCACCCACTGGCAGGTCTATCCCCACCTGGAGATGGACCACCCAGTGCTCGCGACCCTGGCGTCGTTCGCGGTCGGGATCGCCTACTGGTGGGCGATGCGGCCCGTCGTACGCCGCCTCGGCCGCGCGTTGCGGGGACCGGTCACCGCACGACCTTGATGTTGAAGCTCGCCGTGCCGAGGGAGCCCATCAGCCGCAGCCACAGCGGCAGGTACATCTCGGCGCCGCGCGCCGTGGTCAGGTCGCCGAGGTCGATCACGTCGGTGTGGCCGAAGCTCTCCAGCAGCCCGGTGACGATGGCCTTGGCCTCCGTGTCGTCGCCCGAGACGAAGACACTGCTGGGCTCGCCGAGGCTGTCCGGGCGGACCATCACCGACGCGTTCATGGTGTTCAGCGCCTTGACCACGCGGGCCTGCGGGTGGGCGCGCTGGAGCTGCTCCGCGAGCGAGTCGGTGTCCTTGACGAAGAGCGACGGCGGGAAACCCTGGGAGAAGTCCAGCGGGTTGCTGACGTCGACCAGCACCTTGCCCGCGAGGTTCTCGCTGCCGGCCTGGTCCAGCACGTCGAGCGCGGCCAGGCCGCTGGTGACGACGAACACCAGCTCGGCACCGGCAGCGGCGTCCTCGTAGCTGGCGAGCTCGATCCCGGGCTCGGCGGCGGCCCACGCGGCGTACTCCTCCCGGCCAGCGGTGGCGCCAGGGTCACGGGTGCCGACGACGACGTGGTGTCCCAGCTCGTTGAGCCGGGCGGCGATCGTACGGCCGGCACTGCCGGTGCCGAGCACTGCGATGTCCATGTCAGCAGTATGGCCCGGCCGCGTCGGGGAGGACCCGGACCTGTAGCGCCCCACTGGGATCGGCAATAGCGTCGGGCCATGTCCTACCCCGACCCGCGCTACCTCGGCAGCACCGGCGACGTCAGCGCCTGGTTCCGCCCCGCCTCCACGCCGCCCGAGCTGCCGCGCCCCGGAGGCGGCGCGACCCGCTACCTCGCCACCGGAGCCCAGACAGGTGGGAAGTTCGGGCTCTACCGCTGGGACATGGGCCCCGGACCGGGCGGTGCCGGTGCGCACTTCCACCGGACTATCACCGAGTCGTTCTTCGTGCTGTCCGGGACCGTCCAGCTCTTCGACGGCAAGGAGTGGGTCGACGGCAGGCCCGGCGACTTCACCTTCGTACCGGAGGGCGGGCTGCACGGCTTCCGCAACGAGTCCGGCGAGCCGGCGTCAATGCTGATCCTGTTCGCTCCGGGCGCGCCACGGGAGGCGTACTTCGAGGGCCTGGTCGAGATGGCCGAGGGACGCTGGAAGCCGAGCGAGGAGGAGCTGCAGGGGTTCTTCGAGGAGCACGACAACATCTACGTGTAGTCGGCGCCGATCACCAGGCCGCCCAACGGCCCTGGAGCCGGGGCCGCTCCGAGGGTTCGACGTGGCTCTCGGGCGCACCGGACATCCGGTCGACGAGCCAGGCGATGGTTTCGAGCTGCGGGTCCCGCCAGCGCTTCTCCTCCTCCACGTCGAGGGCGAGCGGCATCGCCGACCGACGACGCTGCCGGCGCGCCGCGGGGCGCGGTTCGCCCTCGAGCGCGCCGATGGTCGGGATCAGGAGGTAGGCGTCGGGCGGCGGCGAGGGCCACAGCCGCGCCACCTCCTCGGGATGCGCGAGCAGCGCCGCGAAGTCCTCGGACAGCAGCGCCACCGTCTCCGGTGCGAGCACGAGGGCGCGCGACCACAGGTCGTCCTCGCCGTACCACCACAGCAGCCGCGCCAGCGACAACGGAGACGTGACGACGTACTGGATCACCTACTCATGCTGGCGCACGACGACGAGGTCCGGAAGGGATGACGTCGCATTGACGGTTCGGGAGACCCAACGGAACGCAAACGTCCTTCCATCGGCCGTCACGACGGACGAGGATCGCGACGTGCCCTTCGTAGCCAAGCCGCTCACCCACCCGACCTGGGCCGAGCTGGAGGAGCGCTCCCCTACCCGCGTGGTGATGCGCAGGCGTGTGAGACCTCACACGAGGGCGCGGTGACCAGCGGTTAGTCTGCGCTGGGCAGGTTTCAGCGAGACCAGGCCAAGAGATCAGGAGAGTGACAGTGCCGGAGAGCAAGCCGCTGCAGAAGGTTCTCGTCGCCAACCGCGGCGAGATCGCGGTCCGCGTCGATCCGCGCCTGCAAGGACGCCGGCATCGGCAGCGTCGCGGTGTACGCCGACCCCGACCGGGACGCGCTGTTCGTCCGGCTCGCCGACGAGGCCCACTCGCTGGGCGGCGCCACCCCGGCCGACTCCTACCTGGACATCAAGAAGATCATCGACGTCGCCGAGAAGACCGGTGCCGACTCCGTGCACCCCGGCTACGGCTTCCTCGCCGAGAACGCCGAGTTCGCCCAGGCCGTGCTCGACGCCGGGCCTGGTCTGGATCGGCCCGCCGCCCTCCGCGATCGAGAACCTCGGCGACAAGGTGAAGGCCCGCCACATCGCCGAGAAGGTCGGCGCCCCGCTGGCCCCCGGCACCAAGGACCCGCTCGCGAACGCCGACGAGGCGGTGGCGTTCGCCGAGGAGCACGGCCTGCCGATCGCGATCAAGGCCGCGTTCGGCGGCGGCGGCCGCGGGCTCAAGGTGGCCCGCGAAGATGGAGGAGGTCGCCGACGCGTTCGACTCCGCGGTCCGCGAGGCGGTCAGCGCCTTCGGTCGCGGCGAGTGCTTCGTCGAGAAGTTCCTCGACAAGCCCCGGCACGTCGAGACCCAGTGCCTGGCCGACCAGCACGGCAACGTCGTCGTCGTCTCGACCCGCGACTGCTCGCTGCAGCGCCGCCACCAGAAGCTGGTCGAAGAGGCGCCGGCGCCGTTCCTCACCGACGACCAGGTCGCGAAGCTCTACGAGTCGTCGAAGGCGATCCTGCGCGAGGCGGGGTACGTCGGCGCCGGCACCTGCGAGTTCCTCGTCGCCAGGGACGGCACCATCTCCTTCCTCGAGGTCAACACCCGCCTCCAGGTCGAGCACCCCGTGTCCGAGGAGGTCACCGGCCTCGACCTCGTGCGCGAGATGTTCCGGATCGCCGCCGGCGAGGAGCTCGGGTACGACGACCCCGAGGTCCGCGGCCACTCGATCGAGTTCCGGATCAACGCCGAGGACGGCGGCGCGCAACTTCATGCCGGCCCCCGGCACCCTGTCCCGCGTGGCACCCGCCGTCGGGACCCGGCGTCCGCCTCGACGGCGGCTACGACCAGGGCGAGACCGTCCCGGGCTCGTTCGACTCCCTCGTCGCGAAGCTGATCGTCACCGGCCGCGACCGCACCCAGGCGCTCGAGCGGTCCCGTCGCGCGCTCGACGAGTTCGTGGTCGACGGGATGCCTACGGTGATCCCGTTCCACCGCGTCGTGGTCGACGACCCGGCGTTCATCGGTGCCCCGGTCGACAGCCCGGAGAAGTTCGACGTCTACACGACCTGGATCGAGACCGACTTCGACAACCAGATCGAGCCCTACTCCGGTGACGTCGCCGAGGCCGAGCGAGGACGGCGAGCGGCAGACGGTCGTCGTCGAGGTCGGCGGCAAGCGGCTCGAGGTCGTGCTGCCGGGCGGGCTGGCCGGCAGCCGGCGGCGGGCGGCGCGGCGCGAAGAAGCCCAAGCGCAGCAAGGGCAAGAAGGCCGGTGCCGCCGCGAGCGGCGACGCCGTCACCAGCCCGATGCAGGGCACCATCGTCAAGGTCGTCGTCGAGGAGGGCCAGGAGGTCGCCGAGGGCGACACCGTCGTCGTGATCGAGGCGATGAAGATGGAGCAGCCGCTCAAGGCGCACAAGTCCGGCACCGTCACCGGCCTCCAGGCCGAGGTCGGCGCCACCGTCACCAACGGCGCCGTCATCTGCGAGATCAAGGACTGATCACCCCCGCATGAACGACCAGCCTCAGCCCGACGTCATCGTCGTCGGCGCCGGCCTCGCCGGCCTCGTCGCCACCCACGAGCTGGTCAAGGCCGGTCGCCGGGTGCTGGTCCTCGACCAGGAGAACCGCAACAACCTCGGCGGCCAGGCGTTCTGGTCGCTCGGCGGGCTGTTCTTCGTCGACTCCCCCGAGCAGCGGCGGATGGGGATCAACGACTCGAAGGAGCTGGCGCTCCAGGACTGGCTGGGCTCGGCCGGCTTCGACCGGCCCGACGACGAGGACGTGTGGCCGCGGCAGTGGGCCGAGGCGTACGTCGAGTTCGCGGCCACCGAGAAGCGCGACTACCTCCGCGAGCTCGGCCTGCGCGTGCTGCCGATCGTCGGCTGGGCCGAGCGCGGCAGCGGCAGCGCCACCGGCCACGGCAACTCGGTGCCGCGGTTCCACCTCACCTGGGGCACCGGGCCGGAGGTGGTCCGGGTCTTCGCCGAGCCGGTCCTGGCCGGCGAGGAGCGCGGGCTGGTCGAGTTCGCCTTCCGGCACCGCGTCGACGACCTCGTGGTCGAGGACGGCGCGGTGGTCGGCGTACGCGGGACCGTCCTGGAGCCCAGCGACGACGCGAGCGCGGCGTCAGCTCGTCGCGCGAGGTGGTGGGCGAGTTCGAGCTGCGCGCCCCCGCCGTCGTCGTCACCAGCGGCGGCATCGGCCACAACCACGACCTGATCCGGGAGAACTGGCCGGTCGACCGGCTCGGTCCGGCGCCGGCCCACATGATCTCCGGCGTGCCCGCGCACGTGGACGGCCGGATGCTCGGGATCACCGAGGACGCCGGCGGTCGGATCGTCAACCGCGACCGGATGTGGCACTACACCGAGGGCATCCACAACTGGGCCCCGATCTGGCCCGACCACGCCATCCGGATCATCCCCGGACCGTCCTCGATGTGGTTCGACGCGACCGGCAAGCGGTTGGCGGCGCCGAACTTCCCCGGCTTCGACAGCCTCGGGACCCTGCGCGAGATCCTCGCGGCCGGCCACGACTACTCCTGGTTCGTGCTCACCCAGACGATCATCGAGAAGGAGTTCGCGCTCTCGGGCTCCGAGCAGAACCCCGACATCACCGGCAAGGACCTCGGCTTCCTGGTGAAGAGCCGGCTCGCCAAGGGCGCGCCCGGCCCGGTGGAGGCGTTCAAGGAGCACGGCGAGGACTTCGTCGTCGCCGACAACCTGGCCGAGCTCGTCGCCGGGATGAACCGTCTGTCCCGCGGACCGCGGCTCGACCTGGCCGAGATCGAGCGGCAGATCGTGGCCCGCGACCGGGAGCTCGACAACAGCTTCTCCAAGGACCTCCAGCTGATGGCGATCGCCAACGCCCGCCGCTCGCGCACCGACCGGCTGGTCCGGGTGGCCAAGCCGCACCGCGATCCTCGACCCGGACCATGGCCCGCTCATCGCCGTACGCCTCAACATCCTGACCCGCAAGACGCTCGGCGGGCTGGAGACCAACCTGGACTCGCAGGTGATGCGCGCCGACGGTACGCCGTTCCCGGGCCTGTACGCCGCCGGCGAGGTCGCCGGTTTCGGCGGCGGCGGCGTCCACGGCTACAACGCGCTCGAGGGCACCTTCCTCGGCGGCTGCATCTTCTCCGGGCGGGCCGCGGGGCGCGCGCTGGCCCGTGCCCCGCGCTGACCTTTCACGACAGCCTAGGCTCGACCGCGTGCCGGACCTGACACTGCGCGAACCCAGCCAACGCGTGAGCCCTCGCGCCCGCCTGATGTGGCTCGTGGGCGCCGCGCTGGAGGGAGTCGTCACGTTCGGCGTGCTGCTGGTCGTCGGGTACGCCTGGGCGCCGTTCGACGTGCCGTGGTGGGTGCCTGTCCTGTTCGGCCTGCTCCTGGTGGCGTACGTCGTGATCATCCCGCCCTGGAAGTACGCCGTGCACCGCTGGGAGGTCACCGACACCGCCGTCTACACCCAGACCGGCTGGTGGACCCGCGAGCGGCGGATCGCGCCCCTGTCCCGGATCCAGACCGTCGACTACTCCGAAGGCGCGCTGGAGCGCGTGTTCGACCTGGCCACCGTGACCGTGACGACCGCCTCCGCGGCCGGCGCCCTGCGGATCGCCGCCCTCGACAAGCAGCTGGCCCGCCGACTCGCGGAGGAGCTGACGCTCAAGGCCGACACCGTGCCCGGGGACGCCACCTGATGGCCGAGACGACCGAGCTGGTCCGGGACGCCGAGTGGCAGCGCCTCGATCCGCGGATGCTCCTGGTCTACCCGCTGCGCGACCTGCTCCGCTTCCTGCCGGTGCTGATCGGCCTGGTCATCGCCGGTTCCGCGTCCGGCGGGATGGACGTGCGCTGGCAGCTGCTCGGCATCGCGATCCCGGTGGCGACGGGTCTGCTCCGCTACGCCACCACGAGCTTCCGGATCACCGAAGGACGCGTGGAGCTGAAGCGCGGTCTGATCGACCGGCACCTGCTCTCCACCCGCGTCGAACGGGTCCGGACGGTCGAGCTGACCGCGTCGCCGTTCCATCGCGTGCTCGGGCTGACCACGGTGCGGATCGGCACCGGGACCGCGTCCACCAAGGACGAGGACGCCATCGACCTCGACGGGCTCCCGGCGCCGCGGGCCCGGGCGCTGCGGGAGGCGCTGCTCCGGGCCTCGGTGCCGGTCGTCGCCGGCGACCAGCCGGAGGCCGCGATGCCCCCTCCGGTCCGGCTGGTGCTCCTCCTGGACCCGCGCTGGGCGCGGTTCGCGCCGCTCACCAGCGCGGGAGTCGTTCTCGCCGCCGGTGTGATCGGTGTCGGCAGCCAGATCCTGGACGGACTCGGGGCCTGGGACCAGCTCAACGTCGACGCGCTCGACGACCCGTCGCGCGCCTGGCTGCTGGTGGCACCCCTGCTGCTGGTCGGCGTCGCGGTCGTCGTCTCCGCCCTGGCGGTGGCCGGCTACCTGATGACCAACTGGAACTTCACCCTCACCCACGCCGCCGCCGACCACTCCTGGCACCTGCGCCGCGGGCTCACGACGACCCGGGAGACGAGCCTCGACGACGAGCGCGTGAGCGGGGTGTCGATCGGCGAGCCGCTGGGCCTGCGGCTGACCGGCGGCGGTCGCCTGTCCGCGATCGTCACCGGGCTGGACCGCAAGCAGCAGGGCAGCTCGGTGCTGGTCCCGCCCGCCCCGCGCGAGGTCGTCGAGGGCGTGGCCGGCGAGGTGCTCGGCACCCGTGCCCCGGTGACCGAACCGCTGCGGACGCACGGCCCCCGGGCGCGAACCCGCCGGTGGACCCGGGCCTTGATGACACCCCTGGCCGTGACGGTGCTCCTCGTGGCGGGGGTGGTCCTCGGCGGCTGGAGCCCGTGGGTCGCTGGTGCCGGGAGTCCTGCTGCTGGCCGGCGCGGCCGCACTCGCCGCCGACCGGATCCGGTCCCTCGGGCCATGCGCTGGTCGGGAGGCACTTCGTCGTCCGCTCGGGCAGCCTCTACCGCCAGCGCCAGGCCCTGGAGACCAGCGCGGTGATCGGCTGGAACCTCCGCTCCACCTGGTTCCAGCGACGGGCCGGGCTGACCATGCTGGTCGCCACGACCGCCGGTGGCAGCCAGGCGGTCACCGCGATCGACGTACCGGAGGGCGACGCGCTGGAGGTCGCCACCGCCGCGGTACCCGGGCTGGTCGAGCAGTTCCTCGTCTGAGACCGAGATGCTCCCGCTGGCTGGAACGCGGTCACCGGGGTCACCCGACCTGAGTAGCGTTCTCGCATGTTCTCGAAGGTGCTGGTGGCCAACCGCGGCGAGATCGCGATCCGCGCGTTCCGGGCCGCCTACGAGCTGGGCGCGCGCACGGTCGCGGTGTTCCCGCACGAGGACCGGTGGTCCGAGCACCGGCTGAAGGCCGACGAGTCCTACGAGATCGGCGAGCGCGGCCACCCGGTGCGCGCCTACCTCGACCCCGACGCGATCGTCGCGACGGCGGTGCGGGCCGGCGCCGACGCGGTCTACCCCGGCTACGGCTTCCTGTCGGAGAACCCCGCGCTGGCCGAGGCCTGCGCCAACGCCGGCATCACCTTCGTCGGCCCGTCGGCCGACGTGCTCACCCTGACCGGCAACAAGGCCCGCGCGATCGCCGCGGCCAAGGCGGCCGGCGTACCGACCCTGGCGTCGGTCGAGCCGTCGACCGACGTGGACGCGCTGGTGGAGTCGGCCTCGGCGCTGCCGTACCCGCTCTTCGTGAAGGCGGTCGCGGGCGGTGGCGGCCGCGGCATGCGGCGGGTCGACGACCCGAAGGACCTGCGCGAGGCCGTCGAGACCTGCATGCGCGAGGGCGAGGGTGCGTTCGGCGACCCGACCGTCTTCATCGAGCAGGCGGTCGTCGAGCCCCGGCACATCGAGGTGCAGATCCTCGCCGACGGCGACGGCAACGTGATCCACCTCTTCGAGCGGGACTGCTCGGTCCAGCGCCGGCACCAGAAGGTCGTCGAGATCGCGCCGGCCCCGCACCTCGACCCCGACCTGCGCGACCGGATGTGCGCCGACGCCGTCCGGTTCGCCACCGAGATCGGCTACGTCAACGCCGGCACCGTCGAGTTCCTGCTCGACCCCGACGGCAACTACGTCTTCATCGAGATGAACCCGCGGATCCAGGTCGAGCACACGGTGACCGAGGAGGTCACCGACGTCGACCTGGTCCAGTCCCAGCTCCGGATCGCCTCCGGCGAGACGCTCGCGGACCTCGGGCTCGGCCAGGACGACATCGTGCTGCGCGGCTCGGCCCTCCAGTGCCGGATCACCACCGAGGACCCGGCCAACAACTTCCGGCCGGACACCGGCAAGATCACGACCTACCGCTCCCCCGGTGGCGGCGGCATCCGCCTCGACGGCGGTACGACGTACACCGGTGCCGAGGTCTCGGCCCACTTCGACTCGATGCTGGCGAAGCTCACCTGCCGCGGCCGCACCTTCGAGAACGCCGTCGAGAAGGCCCGGCGTGCGGTCGCGGAGTTCCGGATCCGCGGCGTGTCCACGAACATCGCGTTCCTGCAGGCGGTGCTGGACGACCCCGACTTCGTCGCCGGCAACATCACCACCTCGTTCATCGACACCCACCCGCAGCTGCTGCAGGCGCGCGGCAGCGGCGACCGGGGCAGCAAGCTGCTCACCTTCCTGGCCGGGGTGACCGTGAACCAGCCGCACGGGCCGGCGCCGGTCAGCATCGACCCGGTCACCAAGCTGCCGCCCACCAACCTCGACGTCCCCGCCCCCGACGGCACGCGTCAGCTGCTGCTGAGCGTCGGCCCGGAGGAGTTCGCCCGCCGGCTGCGCGAGCAGAACCAGGTGGCGGTCACCGACACCACGTTCCGCGACGCGCACCAGTCGCTGCTGGCGACCCGGGTCCGGACCCGCGACCTGCTCTCGGTCGCGCCGCACGTCGCGCGGACCACGCCGGAGCTGTGGTCGCTCGAGGCCTGGGGCGGGGCGACGTACGACGTGGCGCTGCGCTTCCTGTCCGAGGACCCGTGGGAGCGGCTGGCCTCCCTGCGCCAGGCCGTGCCGAACATCTGCCTCCAGATGCTGCTGCGCGGCCGCAACACCGTGGGCTACACGCCGTACCCCACCGAGGTCACCGACGCCTTCGTCGAGGAGGCCGCCGAGACCGGGATCGACGTGTTCCGGATCTTCGACGCGCTCAACGACGTCGAGCAGATGCGTCCCGCCATCGACGCCGTACGCGCGACGGAGACCGCCGTCGCCGAGGTCTGCCTCTGCTACACCGGTGACCTGTCCGACCCGGACGAGAAGCTCTACACCCTCGACTACTACCTCGGCCTGGCCGAGCGGATCGTCGACGCCGGGGCCCACGTGCTGGCGATCAAGGACATGGCCGGGCTGCTGCGCGCGCCCGCCGCCCGCACCCTCGTGGGCGCTCTGCGCGAGCGGTTCGACCTGCCGGTTCACCTGCACACCCACGACACCGCGGGCGGCCAGCTCGGCACCCTGCTCGCCGCGATCGACGCCGGGGTCGACGCCGTCGACGCCGCCACCGCCTCGATGGCCGGCACCACCTCTCAGCCGCCACTGTCGGCACTGGTCTCCGCGACCGACCACTCCGACCGCGAGACCGGCCTGTCCCTGACGGCGGTGAACGCGCTGGAGCCCTACTGGGAGGCGACTCGGCGGGTGTACGCGCCGTTCGAGTCCGGCCTGCCGTCGCCGACCGGCCGCGTCTACCGGCACGAGATCCCGGGCGGGCAGCTCTCCAACCTGCGCCAGCAGGCGATCGCGCTCGGCCTCGGCGAGAAGTTCGAGCAGATCGAGGACATGTACGCCGCGGCCAACGACATCCTCGGCAACGTGGTGAAGGTGACGCCGTCGTCGAAGGTGGTCGGCGACCTCGCGCTGCACCTCGTGGCGGTCGGCGCGGACCCGGATGAGTTCGCGGAGAACCCCGGCAAGTTCGACATCCCGGACTCCGTGATCGGCTTCCTCAACGGCGAGCTCGGGGACCCGCCGGGTGGCTGGCCCGAGCCGTTCCGGACCAAGGCGCTCGAGGGACGCACCTGGAAGGAGCCGGCCGGGCACGTCACCGACGAGCAGGCCGAGGCCCTGCGCACCCAGCGCCGGAAGACGCTCAACGAGCTGCTGTTCCCCGGACCCACCCGCGAGTTCACGGAGGTGCGCGAGACGTACGGCGACGTGTCGGTGCTGCCGACCCGCGACTACCTCTACGGGCTCCGCCAGGGTGAGGAGCACGAGGTCCGGCTGGCCGAGGGGCTGACCCTGATCATGGGGCTCCAGGCGATCGGCGAGCCGGACGAGCGCGGCTACCGGATCGTGATGGCCACCCTGAACGGCCAGCTGCGCCCGATCAGCATCCGCGACGAGTCCGTGGCCGCCGAGGTCGCGGCCGCCGAGAAGGCGGACCCGAACCAGAAGGGCCACGTGGCGGCGCCCTTCCAGGGCGTGGTGACCATCGCGGTCGAGGAGGGCGACCAGGTGTCGGCCGGCGACACGGTCGCGACCATCGAGGCGATGAAGATGGAGGCCTCGATCACCGCACCCGTCGACGGGACGGTCGAGCGGATCACGCTGTCGGGGACGCAGGCCGTCGACGGCGGCGACCTGGTGCTGGTGCTCGGTTCCTGAGCCGCGCCGGGGAGGGGTTGGGTCAGCAGGTGCCGCGCTCGGCGCTCCAGCAGACGTCGTTGCCCTTGCCGCCCTGCACCGTGTCGGTGCCGCCGCCGGCGTTGACCCTGTCGGCGCGGTCCGACGCGCTCACCCAGTCGTTGCCGCCGTAGGTCCAGGCCTGCAGCCCGCCGCCGGTGATCGTCCACACCCGGTCGGCCACCGCCGACCCGTGGAAGCTCCAGCGCAGGTTGCCGATCAGGCGGTACTCCTCGTAGCTGCCGATCGTCCCCCGGGGCGGCCTCGGCAGGTTGGCCGTGGTGGTGCCGTCGCGGAGGTCGATCGAGAACTGGGTCCGGGGTGAGTTGCCCTGCAACTGGCCGCCGTAGAGCGAGACGACGTCGTGACCGGGCCCGCCGGTGCTGCCCAGGCCGGGCCTGCGTGAGATCGACTGCAGCACCCGGTCGGCCCCGAGGTCGCCGCGCACGGTGGCCGGCTCGTCGCCGTACGCCTCGATGAAGTCGGGGCCGGGGCCGCCGCGGATGTCGTCCGTTCCGGAGTAGCTGCCGATCAGGTCGGAGCCGTGGCCGCCGTCGACGGTGTCGCGGCCGCTTCCGTCCCGGGGCTCGGCGTAGAGGTAGTCGTTCCCGCCGAGGCCGCTGATCCGGTCGCCACCGTCCAGCCCGGAGATGCGGTCGGCGTTGTCCGAGCCGACGATGATGTCGGCGTACGTCGAACCCGTCACTCCCATCCTCGGCTCCAGCAGGATCTGGTCGCGGCCGAACCCGGTGGCCACGCCGGTGCTGCCGGAGAGGTCGACGTGCACCCCGCCGGGCGAGTCGCTCCAGGAGATGGTGTCTGGGATCCGGCGGGCATCGACCTTGCGCACGTCCCAGCCGCCGACGAGGACGTCCGCGCCGGACCCGCCTCGCAGGAAGTCGCCGACGAGGAAGCTGCCGCCGACGTCGTCGCCCTTCGCGTCGCCGCCGCCGTACACGCGGTCGTCGCCCGCGTCGCCCGCGAGCACGTCGGCGCCGAGACTGCCGCAGATCAGGTCGCTCCCGGCGCGCCCGGCGATGGTGTCGTCACCGCTGAGGCCGACGATGACGTCGGGGCCGACCGTGCCGACCAGCTTGTCGGCGCGCTTGGTGCCGACGATCGTCGCCTTCTCGCCGTGACACAGCGGAGTCGCGGCCGAGGCCGGCGGGCCGACGGGCAGGAGCGCGGCCAGGAGTACGGCTGTCGCGGCGAGTCGCAAGGCACGCACTGTGGTGATCCTCCGGAACAGGCTCCCCGAGGGGGCTCGTCGTGGGTGGTCGCACGAAACGGCCGGATCAGTCGGCCGTCAGGACGTGCGCGGCTTCACCCTGAAGTTAACCCAGGTCGAGCGCAGTCCCAGGGAACTGCGCAGCGTGTCTCCGCTGACCGTGACCCTGCCCGCTCCGCCCACGATCCGGATCGAGGAGACCCGCCCTCCCCACTGGCCGTTGCCGTCGCGGTCGAGGACGACGATCCGGCGCAGGTTGCCGATGCCCGGCCACGCGCGCTCGAGGTCGCCGTCCTGGAGGCGCAGCGACCAGGAGTGGACGGGGTTGCCGGTCCAGCCGTCGTAGGGGTCCGCCTGGGCGCGGAGGTACGGCACCGAGCCCGCGGACGTCCAGCCACCGCTGCTGGAGGCGAACTGCGTGAAGGCCGGCTCCCCGTCGTACAGCAGCGCCTGCCTGCGGGTCGCGTCGACCGCCTTGTTGGAGGTGGCCTTCTCGGCCGTGTAGCCGCCGTACACCTGGCACGAGGTGGTGTCGCACATCGGCCCGGTGCGGTGCGCGCGCTCGTACGCCGCGTAGGTGCGCGCCGCGACGGCCTGCGCCTGCAACGCGGCCGGGCTCCACGACGCGGGCATCTCCAGGGGCACGACGCCCTTCAGGTAGTCCTCGAGGGTGAGCACGTTGATCGTGTCCCGGGCGCGAGACCCCGGGGAGCGCGCGGACGACCAGAGCCGGCCACGGTAGGGCCGGTCCCCGGACGGCGTGACCAGCGTGACCGGGCCACCGGCCGCGTCGAACGCGCCCTGACTCCCGAGCACCCGGTACCGACGCCAGCGCGTGGTGAAGAAGGCGACCGTGTCCCGGCCGCTCCGGTTCAGTGTGATCCGCCAGCGGGTCGCCCCGTTGTCGGGGAGGGTGGTGCTCGTGCCGGCGTCGGCGTCGCGCAGGGACAGGCCCGACCGCGCCCGGACGACGAGGTCGTCGGTGGTGTCGGCCGAGATCTGCACCTGGATCCGCCCCTTGGCAACGCCCCACCTGGTCCGCGGGTAGTAGAACTCCGCGATCTCGCGGAAGCCGAGACCCTCCCGGGCCGCGCCCTCGGCGCCGTACTGCGACATCCCGTGGCCGTGCCCGTAGCCGTGGCCCTTGATCGTGATCACCGCCTTGCGCGGCACCGCCCAGCTGTCGGCGGCCTGCGCCGGAGACGCGAGCATCGACACCACGACGGCGCCCGCGACGGCACCCAACAGCGTCCGAACGTGGCGCATGCGGGGCTCCCGGTGGCGGTGTGACGACAGGTACAGGTGTGGCCAAAGGGAAATCGCAACACGGTTGCCGGACCCGCGCAATCGAACTGGTCGAACTACAGATCTGTAGTTCGCACGGACGCGCTCAGCCCGTGACGACGGGCTTCCTGAACCAGGTCGACATCAGGCCCATCCGCGCCATGAACTCGGCGCCGCTGACCGAGTGGTCGCCGTTCGAGCCGAGGAGCTTGACCGTGATCGCTCGACCGTTCCAGGTGCCGTTGCCGTCGCGCCGGGTCACCCTGACCGCCTCGAGTCTCCCGATGACGGGCCAGGCGCGCCGGACCTGTGCCGCGCTGAGCCGCTCGGTCCAGCCCCGGTACACGTGGTCGTAGGGGTCCTTCTTGGGCGCGAGGTAGCGCACGTTCTTGCCGTGGACCTGGCCCTGGGCCGTCCACCCGCCGTTGCTCGCGGAGAACTCCGTGAACGCGGGGCTGCCGCGGAACAGCAACACCGTGCGGCGGGTCGCCCTCACCGCGGCGTTGGACGCCGGGTGCTCGGCGCTGAACCCGCCGTACACCTGGCAGGCGGTGGTGTCGCAGATCGGCTGCGCGCCGTCCTTGCGCAGGAACGCGGCGTACGTGCGGGCCGCCACCGCCTGGGCGCGGACCGAGTGGACCGGCCACTCCGCCGGCACCTCCTGCGGGACGACGCCCTTGACGTAGTCGTCGAGCGAGACCACGTTGACGGTCACGTCGCGGGTCACGCCCTCGACCACGGCGCTGGCCGAGCGGAGCTTGCCGCGGTAGGCGACCCTGTCGCCCGGCAGGACCAGGGTCAGCGGCATCCTGCCGGACGAGAACTCACCGCGACCGGCGAAGTTCTTCCACTCGTGCCAGGCGCCGCCGGAGTGGTACGACACCACGCTGTCGCCCGAGATCGGCTGGATCCGCCAGCGCTTCGCGGCCACCCGTGGCTTCCAGGTCCGCCCCGAGGACAGCGCCTTCACGGTCAGCCCGGGCTGGTCGAGGACGACCACGTCGCGGGTGGTGTCGTCGGTGATTCGTACCCGCAGCTTCCCGCCCATGCGGCCGAGCTTCGTGCGCGGGTAGTAGAACCTCAGGATCTGCCTGTAGCTCAGGCCCTTCTCGGCCGCATCGTGGGCGCCCCACTGCGACATCCCGCGCCCGTGCCCGTAGCCCCGACCCTCGAGCTTCACGGTCACCGCACGCTGCTCACTCCCCCGGGCGTCGCGGGAGTCGGCGGCTCCGGCGTACGCCGGGAGCGACACCGCCAGCGCGGCGGTGACGGACAGGGCAAGGAGTCGGGTGATGCGAGACATGGGCCCGATCCTTACACGGCGGCCAAGGACGACCGAATCGCCCCCGGGTCATTCCGAGCCGCACGGCAGCTAGGCAAACTCGACCCGTCCCTGGGCGAGGATTACGAGCGAGCGAGTGCACTGACCCGAGGGTCGCTCCCACCTGGCCTGCGTCCTGGCGCCAAGACGGCAGTCGCTACCCGCCAGGCTGCCCGAGTGCACCTTCAACCCTCAGCACGGACCGTCCACCACCGACGTGACGTGGACCGCGATCGATGGTGCCGAACGTCGTGTTCCCGCGTGCCGGGCGGACGCCGAGCGCCTCGCCAAGCCGGTTGAGCCCGTAGAGACCCAAGCCGCCCGCCGGTTGAGGAGGTTGCGCAGCAACCGTCTCGAAACCCGAGCGAGGCAGCGCGGCGACCCTATGGCGGTCGAGCCCGTCGAGACCCAAACCCCGCCGGTTGAGGAGGTTGCGCAGCAACCGTCTCGATACCCGAGCGAGGCAGCGCGGCGAGCCACGCCGGCCGCCCCTGTCGAGTCCCAAGCCGCCCGCCGGTTGAGGAGGTTGCGCAGCAACCGTCTCGAAACCCCGGAACTGTGGGCATGGCGGTGGGGTCTCGACCGGCCCGACCGGCGTTGGCTCACCGCCCTGCACAGGCGGCGGGGTTTCGAGACAGGCGCTGCGCGCCTTCCTCAACCACCGAAGGGGTGTCGGTGGTTGAGGAGGTTGCGCAGCAACCGTCTCGAAACCCTGTGAGCGAGGCAGGGCGTGCCGATGGCCCCGCGCAGGGGCGGGGTCCGGGGCGGGGTAGCATCAGGTCGGGTCGGGTGGCGGGTGGCCGGTGGCGGTCGTGGGAGACGTCGAGGGTGCCGTCGGGGTCGCGGAGGTACTGGTAGCCGTGCTTCGAGGTCCACAGGTAGTGGCCGGGTTCGAGGGTGGTGTAGGACCAGCCGCCGTGGGTCTTGATCCGGTGATGTCGCCGGCACAACGGGGCCAGGTTGCACGGGCACGTCGGTCCGCCACGGCTGTGCGGGATGGTGTGGTCGGTGTCGCAGCGGCGGGCGGGGCGGGTGCACCAGGGGAACACGCAGGTCCTGTCCCGGACGGTGGTGAGTCTCGGCGTGCCGCTCCGGGCACGACGTCGGGTGTCGACGGGGTCGTGGGCCTCGAGGTCGATCACCGGCTTCACGACCACGCTGCCGGCGGTGTGGCACCAGTCGCGGACCTGGCCGGCGGTGACCAGCTGGTTGCCCTGCTCGAACCGGGCGGTGCCGATGCCTTCGACGGCGGCTCTGGAGAGGTGGACGTAGAGCATCACCTGCCGCCTTGACCGGTGGTGGTTTCGAGACGGGCGCGGAGCGCCCTCCTCAACCACCGAGGTGTCGGTGTCGGAGGGCGAGCTGGGTGCGGGCGAGCTCGCCGACCGCGGCCGCACGGCGCACGTCCAGCGAGTCCGTCGAACCCAGGTCCTTCAACTGGGCGGCGAGCCCGGCGACCGCCTGCTCCAGGTCGAGGGCGTCGGCCAGGTCCAGCTCCCCGTGCACCGCCGCGGTGCCGTCGTAGGAGACCTGCTGGGCCTCGACGGTGAAGTACCGGCCGTCGGCCTTCGCCAGCCGCCGTTCCTCGGCCAGCTCCGGCATGTGCGTGGCGATCGCCTCGTCCACGAGGCGTTCGAGCTGGACGGGTCCGATCTTGTGCGCCACAGGCGCCACGTGCCGGTCCACGAACGACGCCGCGTCGGGTGACAGCGAGGAGGGTCTGGTCGGCGACCCGACGGGCCAGATACGGCCGCAGGTCCCCGGTCACGACCCGCCGCCACACCCGCGGGAGGCGGTGGCGCAGTTCGAGGGCGTGCCCGACGTACCGCTTCCCCGGGTCGGTGGAGACCCCGATCGCGGCGGCGAACTCGGTGATCGCGAACTCCGCCACCAACGGCGCACCCTCACCCGCCACCGGCATCCCGGTGTCGCCATACCTGTCGGCGATCATCGCGGCGTCGTCGATCGAGTCGATCGAGTGCATCGCCGCCCACGCCACCGCGTGCTGCAGCAACCGGGCCTCGGCGGCGTCCGCGATCGCCCGATCCGCACGCGCGGCAGCCAGCACCGCACTCGCGGTGTCGAGCTCCTCGGCGTACTTGGTCATGGGTCAACTCAAGCATCGACCACCGACACTCGAAGGCCGAGAACCCCTTGTTTGACAGGGATGTGGACAACGATTCGAAGAAATCTTGGAACCGCAACCACAACGGTCGAGCTGGGCGACCGCGACCCTGGAAGCAGCCGGGAGTGGCCGCCTGGACCACCGCGGCGGGTGACCACGTAACCCAAAGATCCTTTGACCACCCACCTGCCGTGACCGGGCCCCGACAGGCTCGGCCGGCGTACCTCGCCGCCCTGCCCCCGGTCACCGGGTTTCGACGCGCTCGCGCGACTTCGTTCCTCAGTCGCGTCGCTTGCTCAACCTGGCTGGGCCCACGCGACGCGTTCGTTCCTCACGCGCCGCTGCCCAGCTCACCTCAACCACCGCGAGGGACGAGGTCAGACGCGGTGGAGGCGCCTGGCGGCCTCGGCGATCGAGCCGCTCATGGACGGGTAGACCGTGAACGCGTGGGCGAGCTGGTCGGCAGTCAACGATTCCGCGACCGCGATCGACACGGAGTGGATCAGCTCGCTGGCGCGGGGGGCGACGACCACGCCGCCGACGACGATGCCGGTGCCGGGGCGGCAGAAGAGCTTCACGAAGCCGTCGCGGACACCCTGCATCTTGGCCCGGGGGTTGCCGGAGAGCGGGAGCATCGCGACCTCGGCCAGGATCTCGCCGCCGTCGACGGCGTTCTGCGACCAGCCGACCGTCGCGATCTCGGGTGCGGTGAAGACGTTGGAGGAGACCTTCTTCAGGTCCAGCGGGGTGACCGCGTCGCCGAGGAAGTGCCACATCGCGATCCGGCCCTGCATCGCGGCGACGGAGGCGAGCATGAGTACGCCGGTGCAGTCGCCCGCCGAGTAGACGCCGCGGGCCGACGTACGGCTGACCCGGTCGACCTCGACGAACCCGTCGCCCGTGAGGATCACGCCGGACTCCTCGAGGCCGAGGTCGCCGGTGTTGGGGACCGATCCCAGCGCCAGGATGCAGTGCGAGCCCTGGACCTCGCGGCCGTCGGTCAGCTTCACGTTCACGACGTCGCCGTCACGGGTGACCGACTCCATCCGCGACCTGGAGAGGACGTTCATGCCGCGCCGGGTCAGTACCTCTTCCAGCACAGCGGCCGCGTCGGCGTCCTCGCCCGGCAGCACCCGGTCACGCGACGACACCAGGGTCACCGGGATGCCGAGCGCCAGGTAGGCGCTCGCGAACTCGGCGCCGGTCACGCCCGAGCCGACCACGATCAGGCTCGGACGGCACCTCGGTCAGGTCGTAGACCTGCTCCCAGGTGAGGATCCGCTCGCCGTCCGGCTGGGCCGACGGCAGGACGCGCGGGGCGGCACCGGTGGCGATCAGGATCGCGTCGGCGTCGAAGATCTGCTCCCCGCCGTCGGCGAGGGAGGCGACGACCCGGTCCGGTCCGTCCAGGCGGCCCCGGCCGCGCACGATGCTGACGCCGTCGCGGGTGAGCCGGCGGGCGATGTCCTCGGACTGGTCGGTGGCCAGCTGCTTGACCCGCTTGTTCACCCGGGCCAGGTCGACGCTGATGGTCGTGGCCGCGTCGCCCTCGTGGTCGCCGAGGTCGATCCCCAGCTCCGCGGCTTCGGCGACCTCGGTCATCACCTCGGCCGTGGCGATCAGGGTCTTGCTGGGCACGCAGTCGGTGAGCACCGCCGACCCGCCGACGCCGTCGGTGTCGACGATCGTGACCTCGGCGCCGAGCTGCGCGGCCACGTGGGCGGACTCGTACCCGCCGGGTCCCCCGCCGACGATGACGACGCGTGACATCAGAAGTTGATCATGTGGCCGGCGATGCCGTGGACGGCCTCCTTGACGGCCTCGGACAGGGTCGGGTGCGCGAACACGTTGCGGGCGACCTCGTCGGCGGTCAGGTCCCACTGCTGGGCGAGGGTCAGCACCGGCAGCTGCTCGGTGACGTCGGGTCCGATCATGTGGGCGCCGAGGATCTCGTTGTACTGCGCGTCCGCGACGATCTTCACGAAGCCGACCGCGTCACCGAGGCCCTGGGCCTTGCCGTTCGCCGAGAACGGGAACGTCGCGGTCTTCACGTCGTACCCCTTCTCCTTCGCCTGCTCCTCGGAGTAGCCGAAGGATCCGATCTGCGGCTGGCAGTACGTCGCCCGCGGGATCATGTCGAAGTTGATCTCCTGGGTCTCGGCCCCGGCGATCGTCTCGGCGGCGACGATGCCCATCGCCTCGGCGGCGTGCGCGAGCATCATCTTCCCGGTGACGTCGCCGATCGCGTAGACGCCCTCGACGTTGGTCCGGCCCCGGCCGTCGATCGCGATCGCGCCGCGCTCGGTGAGCTCGACTCCGGCCGCGTCCAGGCCGTAGCCCTCGACCCGCGGGGCGAAGCCGATCGCCTGCAGCACCTTGTCGGTCTCGATGACCTCCTGGTTGCCGTCCTTGCTGACCGTGACCTTGACCTTGTCGCCGGAGTCCTCGATGGACTCGACCTTGGTGGAGAGCAGCACCTTCACGCCGAGCTTCTTGTAGTGCTTGAGCAGCTCCTTGGACACGTCGGCGTCCTCGGTGGGCACCATCCGGTCGAGGAACTCCACGATCGTCACGTCGACGCCGAAGTTCGTCATGACGTACGCGAACTCGACGCCGATCGCGCCGGACCCGGCGATGACGACGCTGCCGGGGAGGTTCTCGTCGAGGATCTGCTCCTCGTAGGTGACGACCCGCTCGCTCAGCGACGTGCCCGGCACCAGGCGGGTCTTCGCGCCGGTGGCGATGATCAGGTTGTCGAAGGTGTACGACGTGGTGCCGCCGTCCTTGTCCTTCACGTCGACGGCCTTCGGGCCGGTGAGCGTGCCCCAGCCGTCGATCTCGGTGATCTTGTTCTTCTTCATCAGGAAGTGGACACCCTTGACGATGCCCGCGGAGACCTGGCGGCTGCGCTTGTGGGTCGGGCCGTAGGCCATGCTGACCTCGCCCTCGATCCCGAACTTGTCCTTCTCGTGGGCCAGGACGTGGGCGAGCTCGGCGTTCTTCAGCAGCGCCTTGGACGGGATGCAGCCGACGTTGAGGCAGACTCCGCCCCAGTACTTGTCCTCGACCACGGCCACGGACTTGCCGAGCTGAGCTGCGCGGATCGCCGCGACGTATCCACCGGGGCCGGCACCAAGGACGAGAACATCGAAGTGGGTCACGGGGGCAAGCCTAGGCCCGGCCCGGGGTCCGCCCCAAAGTGTGGTGCACCGACCACGGACCGCCTGCCGAGCCGGACCCACCGGAGCGACTAACCTCCTGAGCGTGACCCTGTACGCCGCCTACGGGACCAACCTCGACCCCGCCCGCATGAGCGAGCGGGCGCCGCACTCCCCCCTGCACACCACCGGCTGGCTCGAGGGGTGGCGGCTGACCTTCGGCGGCGAGGAGCACGGCTGGGACGGCGCGCTGTCCACGATCGTGCAGGACGCGTTCGAACAGGTCTTCGTGGCGGTCTACGACGTGACCCGCGAGGACGAGGCGGTCATGGACGGCTGGGAGGCCGCCGACCTCGGGCTCTACCGCAAGACCCGGGTCCGGGTCTCGAC
This sequence comes from uncultured Actinomycetota bacterium, assembly GCA_963788445.1. GTDB lineage: Bacteria > Actinomycetota > Actinomycetes > Propionibacteriales > Nocardioidaceae > Nocardioides. The sequence continues at coordinate 72,177 of CAWBGN010000009.1, read as the reverse complement.
CATGAACGGCGAGCTCGTGGTGTGGACCTACGTGCTCGACGCCTACGAGGGCGGGCTCCCCTCGGCGTCGTACCTCGGCGTCCTCGCGAACGCCGCCGAGGCCGCGGACGCCCCGGATGACTACGTGGCCGAGCTGCGTCGCCGGCCCTGCCGCTCGACCGGCCTCTGACTCAGCCGCCCTCGCTCCCCGGCGGCACGGTGTGGCAGACCGCCTCGACGTTGTTGCCGTCCGGGTCGCGGACGAACGCGCCGTAGTAGTGGTCGTGGTACTCAGGCCAGTGCCGGGGCTCGTGCAGCACCTCGGCGCCCAGCGAGGTCGCCGCCAAGAAGAAGGCGCGTACGGCGTCCGCGTCGGCGGCCTCGAACGCGACGTGGATCTCGCGGTTCGGGCCGGAAGCCGGGCCCTCGTCGGGCTGCTTCCCGATCCAGAAGTCGGGCTTGTCCTTGCCGTAGCCGAGCGCCACCTCGAAGTCCAGGATCCGCGAGTAGCCGAGGGTGCCGAGGACCTTGTCGTAGAACGCCGCCGACGTCGGCAGGTCGGAGCAGTTGATGCCCAGGTGATCGATCATGTGCCGATCCTGCCGCACGCGACCGACACCACTAGGGTCAACCTGTGAACGATCAGCAGACCCCGTACCAACTGGCCGACCAGGCCGCCCACAAGCTCCGCGAGCTCACCGGCGTCGAGCAGCCACGACATCGCCCTCGTCCTGGGCTCGGGCTGGCTGCCCGCCGTGGACGCGCTCGGCGAGGCCACGGCGGAGATCAGCACCACCGACCTGCCCGGCTTCTCCGCCGCCGCGGTCGCGGGGCACTCCGGCAAGATCCGCTCGATCCGCAGCGGCGACCGCAACCTGCTGGTCTTCCTCAGCCGCACCCACTACTACGAGGGCAAGGGCGTCGCCGCGGTCGTGCACGGCGTGCGTACGGCGGCCGCCGCCGGCTGCCGCGCGATCGTGCTGACCAACGGCTGCGGCGGTCTCAAGGAGCACTGGACCCCCGGCACCCCCGTGCTGATCAGCGACCACATCAACCTGACCGGCAGGTCGCCGATCGAGGGCGCCAACTTCGTCGACCTGACCGACCTCTACTCCAGCCGGCTGCGGGCGATGTGCCGCGAGGTGGACCCGTCGCTCGACGAGGGCGTCTACGTGCAGTTCCCCGGCCCGCACTACGAGACCCCGGCCGAGATCGGCATGGTGCGGGCGATCGGCGGGCACCTGGCCGGCATGAGCACCACCCTCGAGGCGATCGCCGCCCGCGAGGCCGGGCATGGAGATCCTCGGCATCAGCCTGGTCACCAACCTGGCCGCCGGCATCAGCGGCGAGCCGCTCAACCACGAAGAGGTGCTCGAGGCCGGCAAGGCCGCGGCGACCCGGATGGGTGACCTGCTCGGCCGGATCGTCCCGGGGATCTGACCGCGCGTGCGGCGCAGGCTCGGGATCGAGCTCGCCGGCGTGAAGCTGGTCGACAGCGTTGGCGTCGAGATCCTCGACCAGTCGGTCATGACCAAGCCGAAGGGGCAGGTCACCTGGGACGATGGCGAGCCGGGCGTGAGCCGCTGGCACGACCGGCTCGAGGTCGGGCCCGACTGCTGACGGGTCCGCCGGTAGCCTGCGGCCGGACCTCGAGAAGGAGCTGCACATGAGAGTGCTCGTGACAGGCGCGGCCGGCAGCATCGGCCGGGTGGTGACCGTGGGGCTCACCGACCGCGGACACGAGGTCGTCGGCCTCGACCTGGTTCCGGAGCCCGAGGGCTTCGACGGCGCGTGGCACAGCGTCGACTGCGCCGATCCCGACGCCGTGGCGGCGGTCTTCGCCGAGTCGGCGCTCGACGCCGTCGTACACCTGGCCGGCATCCCCGAGGAGGCCGACCTGCCCGCCTCGTTCACGTCCCACGTGGTCACCACGGCCGCACTGCTCGACGCGATGGTCGAGCACGACGTCACCCGGATCGTGTACGCCTCGTCCAACCACGCCGTGGGTCGCACCCCGCGCCGCGACCTGGTCTCCGACGACGTCCGGCCGCGCCCGGACACGTTCTACGGCGTCGGCAAGGTCGCCGCCGAGGCGATGCTGAGCCTGTACGCCGACCGCTACGGCATCGACGCCATCGCCTGCCGGATCGGGTCGTTCCGCGCCCAGCCGGAGACGCGTCCGCAACCTGGCCACCTGGCTCTCCCACGACGACTGCGTGCGGATGGTCGACGCGGCGCTGACCGCCACCGCGCCGGGGTACGCCGTCCTCTACGGGATCTCCGCCAACACCCGCGCCTGGTGGGACCTCGAGCCCGGCCGGCGGCTGGGCTACGAGCCGCAGGACGACGCCGAGGAGTTCGCTGCCGCGATCGAGCCGCTGGCCGGGGACGACGCCGAGGCGGCGTACGTCGGCGGGTCGTGGGCGCTCGAGCAGTTCCACCGCCCGGCGCTCGAACGGTCTTGACCTGGAGTGCACTCCAGGCATGACACTGATCGCATGAGCCTGACCATCGCCGAGGCGGCCGAGCGAAGCGGCCTCTCCCCCGACACCCTGCGCTACTACGAGCGGGACGGGCTGATGCTGCGCCGAGTCGACCGCTCCGCCACCGGGCACCGGCGCTACACCGAGTCCGACCTTCGCTGGATCGACCTGCTCAACTGCCTCCGAGGGACCGGCATGCCGATCCGCGAGGTCCGGCAGTACGCCGAGCTGGTGCGGGCCGGCGACGGCAACGAGCTCGAGCGCCTGGCGCTCCTGCGCGCCCACCGGGAGCACGTGCTGGCCCAGCTGGCCGAGGTCACCGAGCACCTGGGCGCGATCGACCGCAAGATCGGCATCTACACCGACAAGATCGACATCCTGGGAGCCGAGATCGGGGCTTGACCTGGAGTGCGCTCCAGGGCGTTGAGTGGTTGTCATGACCACTCAGCAGCGCACCCTCGGACAGACCTCACCCCTGACCGTCTCCGCCCTCGGCCTCGGCTGCATGGGCATGTCGGAGTTCTACGGGACGGCCGACGAGTCGACCGCGATCGACACCATCCACCGCGCCCTGGACCTCGGTGTCACCTTCCTCGACACCGCGGACATGTACGGCCCGTTCACCAACGAGCAGCTCGTCGGCAAGGCGATCAAGGACCGCCGCGACGAGGTGCAGCTCGCCACCAAGTTCGGCAACGAGCGGAATCCCGACGGCAGCTGGGTCCGGCATCAACGGCACGCCCGGACTACGTCCGCAGCGCCTGTGACGCCTCGCTGCAGCGGCTCGGCGTCGACCACATCGACCTCTACTACCAGCACCGCGTCGACAAGACCGTCCCGATCGAGGAGACCGTCGGCGCCATGGCCGAGCTGGTCGAGGCCGGCAAGGTCCGCCACCTCGGCCTCTCCGAGGCGGCGTCCGACACGATCCGCCGCGCGCACGCCACCCACCCGATCACGGCCCTGCAGTCGGAGTACTCGCTGTTCACCCGCGACCTCGAGGACGACATCCTGCCGACGATCCGCGAGCTCGGCGTCGGACTGGTCCCCTACTCGCCGCTGGGCCGCGGCATCCTGACCGGCGCGATCACCTCCGACCGACTCGCTGCCCGAGGCCGACTCCCGCCGGTCCGGCCGCTTCCCGCGCTTCACCGGTGATGCCTTCGACGCCAACCTCGCCCTCGTGGAGAAGATCCGCGAGCTGGCCGACGAGAAGGGCTGCACGCCCGGCCAGCTCGCGCTGGCGTGGGTGCTCGCGCAGGGCACGGACGTCGCCCCGATCCCGGGCACGAAGCGGGTGAAGTACCTCGAGGAGAACGTCGGGGCCCTGGACGTGACCCTGTCCGACGACGAGCTCAAGGCCCTCGAGACCGCGGTCCCGCGCGAGGCCGTGGCCGGCGACCGGTACGGCGACATGAGCACCGTCAACGCCTGACCCGCATCCCGGACCGCATCATTGGGCCCCTCGTCGGGTAGTGGGCACGTGACGCAACCCGACGAGGAGGCCACGGTGACCAGCGACGCGTTCGAGGAGAAGCCGCCGCAGGAGCGGATCGACGAGATCGAGGCCGAGCGCGAACGCCGGCTGGATCCGGACAACCGCCCCGAGAACGTCGAGGTCGACAACACCGACGCGACCCTGCCGACGGTCGAGGAGTTCGCCCGCGTGAACGAGGGCGAGGACCAGGAAGGCGCCGCCGGCAGCGCCGACCCGTCCGAGGTGTTCCGCGAGAACCCTCCGTCCGATGACGAGGTCAACGGAGATCGAGGCCGAGCGGGAACGCCGCCTCGCCCCCGAGAACCGCCCCGAGAACGCCGAGGTCGACAACACCGGCGACAACATGCCGGACGTGGCCAAGGACTGACCACGCCTCGAGCTGGTTCAGGCTCGCTGGTTCAGGCTCGCTGGTTGAGGAAGGCGCGCTAGCGCCTGTCTCGAAACCTGCGAGCGCGCGTCAGACCGCCAGCCTGGCCCGGAGGCCGGCGATGCAGCCGGCCATCATCCGGTCGTGGTTCCAGTGCAGCAGCGGCCGGGCGGCGTACGACGCGGCGCGCAGCAGCCGGCCGGTGACGTGCACGTCCTGCTCGAAGTCCATCCGGGTGCCACCGGCCTCCGGTGAGAGCCGCCACCGGACCACGCCCTGGAGGTCGCCGGCCAGGCTGGTCTCGAGGACGGTCGGCTCGCGACGCTCGGCGTGCAGCAGCAGGTCGAGTGTGTACGGCAGCACCGACCGGCACAGCACCCGCGCGTCGTCGTCGCTGATCTTGGCGACCGCCCGCACCTGCGGCCACCACTCCGGGTAGCGCTCGAGGTCGACGCAGCACCGGCTGCACCAGCTCGACGGGAGCAGGCACCGACCAGGTGCCGCGGAAGGAGTAAGCCGGGCTCATTCGGCTGGTCCGACGCAGGTCGAGTCGGCGCGACATCCGGATCAGCGCCCGGGCGGCCTGGCGGCGTACGTCCTCGTGCTCGTCGTCCAGGCGCGCGCGCACCGCGTCGACGTGCTCGGTGTCGCCGGTGACCGCGAGCGCGCGCAGCGCCTGGGCCCGGACCCGCGGCAGCTCGTGCGTGCTGAGCGCGGCCGCGCCATCGCCGGCACCTCCGACCTCGTGACGGGTGGCGACCTTGAGGCACATCTCCGCGGGCCGCCAGTGCTCGTCGTCGAGGCCGGCGACGACCGCGTCGGTCGCGGAGTCGTCCCACACGTAGAGCAGCCCCCGCGCACCCCAGCTGCGCGGCCAGTAGTCCGCCCAGTCCGCGAGGTGGCGGTCACCTTGCCCCGTTCCGAAGGCGATCCCGGTGAGGTAGACGACCTCCGGGAGGTGCTCGTGGGCGTCCGCGCCCTCGAGCAGCTCGACGCACAGGGACACGACGGCCGGCTCCCCAAGGTGCTCTGCCAGCTCGACGACCAGCTCCCCCACGTGGGCCCGAGGTCGCGAGGCGGGGGCAGGGCGGTCACGGCGCCATCATGCCGGGCCGCGCCCCAGCACTGACCACGGGAAACCTGCTCTTCCCACGGATAACTCTCCGTGGGAAGAGCCAAATTCACTGGTTAACCAGTGAATTTGGCAGACGCTACGGTGACCCCATGACGACCCCGGACGTTGCCGCCCTGCTCGAACGCGCCCGGGTGTGGGCCGCCGAGGACCCCGACGAGGAGACCCGGGCCGAGCTGGACGCGATCGTCGCCGACGTGGCGGACGGCGGCGACCCGACGGACCTGGCCGACCGGTTCGACGGGACGCTCGAGTTCGGCACCGCCGGGCTGCGCGGGGCGCTCGGTGCCGGCCCGAACCGGATGAACCGGGTCGTGGTGCTGCGCGCCGCGGCCGGGCTGGCGGCGTACCTCCTCGACCAGGGTGCGACCAAGGGCAGCTCGGTCGTGATCGGGTACGACGCCCGCCGCAACTCCGACGTCTTCGCCCGCGACACCGCCGAGGTGATGACCGGTGCCGGACTCAAGGCGCTGGTCCTTCCACGGCCGCTGCCGACCCCGCTGCTGGCGTTCGCGATCCGCGAGTTCGGGTGCGTCGCGGGCGTGATGGTGACTGCCAGCCACAACCCGCCCCAGGACAACGGCTACAAGGTGTACCTCGGCGACGGCAGCCAGATCGTGCCCCCGGCCGACGCCGGCATCGCGGACCGGATCGCGGCGGTCGGCCGGCTGGAGGACGTCCCCCGCGGCGACGCCGGCACCCTGCTCGAAGAGACCATCATCGACCGCTACCTCGACACCGTCGCCGAGCTCGCCGAGGACGGGCCACGCGACCTGAACATCGTCTACACGCCGCTGCACGGCGTCGGCGGCACGTCGGTCGTCCAGGTGCTCGAGACGGCCGGTTTCTCGCCGCCGCGGATCGTGGCCGAGCAGGAGGAGCCCGACGGCACCTTCCCGACGGTGTCCTTCCCGAACCCCGAGGAGCCGGGCGCGATGGACCTCGCGATGGCGCTCGCCGACAAGAGCCACGCCGACATCGTCGTCGCCAACGACCCGGATGCGGACCGCTGCGCCGCGGCTGTCACCGGGGCGCACGGGTGGCGGATGCTCCGCGGCGACGAGGTGGGCGCGCTGCTCGCCTCGCACCTGCTGAAGCGGGGCAAGCAGGGCGTCTACGCAACCTCGATCGTCTCCTCCTCGCTGCTGGGGCGGATGGCCGAGAAGGCCGGCCAGCCGTACGCCGAGACGCTCACCGGCTTCAAGTGGATCGGCCGGGTCGAGGGCCTGGCGTTCGGGTACGAGGAGGCGCTGGGCTACTGCGTCGACCCCGAGCACGTGAAGGACAAGGACGGCGTCTCCGCGCTGCTCCTGCTGTGCGAGCTCGCGGCGGAGGCCAAGGCGGAAGGGCGCACCCTCGACGACCTGCTCGACGACATCGCCACCGAGCACGGCCTGCACGCCACCGACCAGGTGGCGGTCCGGGTGACCGACCTGTCCGAGATCGGGCGCGCGATGGAGCGGCTGCGCAGCAGCCCGCCGGAGTCGCTGGGCGGCCTCGCGGTGCAGCGGGTCGACGACCTCAGCGAGGGCTCCGGCGACCTGCCGCCGACCGAGGGCCTGCGCTACCACCTCGCCGAGGGCGGCCGGGTCATCGTCCGCCCGAGCGGCACCGAGCCGAAGATCAAGTGCTACCTCGAGGTGGTCGTGCCGGTGCACCCCGACGACGGCGTCGAGGCGGCCCGGATCGCCGCCGCCGGCCGGCTCGACGCGCTGGGCAGCGACATCCGGAAGGCCGCCGGGATCTGAACGCTCTAGAAGCCCATCGCCTGCGTCGAACGCGGCGATCGCCTTCTTGGTCGCGGTCATCCGCCACGCGTCCGCGAGGATCTCGAAGACCTCCTCGGGGTCGGCGCGCTCGAGGGCGACCGACACCCACGCCGTCGACTGGGAGGCCCAGCCCGCCGAGAAGGTCTCGGGATCGCTGCCGAGCATCGCCTCACGATCGAGGTGGGTCGACTTGATCATCGCGGTGTTGGCCGCGTGGTTGACCCAGGCGAAGCCGCGCCCGCGGAAGGTGATGGACGTCCAGTCGCTGTAGTCCTTCAGCACGAGCTCGGGCAGCTGTTGCGCCAGCTCGACGACGTCGGCCGCATGCATGGGAGTGAGTCTGGACCACGCCACCGACATCCGGCAGCCCGCCCGAGAGGGAGCGTCAGAGGGACAGGACGAGGGTGACCACGAACCCGACCAGCGTGACGACCAGCGCCGCGATCTCCAGCCACGCCCAGTCCTTGCGTACGCCGGCCGCGAGCGCCATCTGCTCGTCCGACATCAGGCCGACCCCGGCCTGCTGCCGCGCCTCCTCGGCCAGGATCCGGATCCGGTCCTCCACGAAGTCGGCGTACGCGATGTCGGGCAGCGGCGGCGTCTTGCCCGGCGGTCGCGGTCGCGCCGGAGCTCGCGAATCGACCTGCCGACCGCGGGAGACACGAAGCGACGGTCGCCCGCGCGCACCGCGCACACCTGCCGCACCGCGACCTGCTCGATGGCGGCCAGCGGGATCGAGATCGTGCTGAGCATGTTGCGCATGACGAGGTGGGACGTGGTCGCCCACAGCCGCGGCCGCAGCATCGCCGCCCATGCCAGCACGCCCGCGAAGAGGGCGCCCCACGCGACGTACGGCGCGATCCCCTGGTCGCCCGGCAACAGCCCGATCACCACCACGACGACCACCAACGAGACGGCCGCTGAGCCCATGACCCGTCCGCTTGTCGGACGAAACCGCTCGACCACTTCGTCGGCCACCCCGCGGCTCCTCCTTCGTTTGCGGTCCATCGGAGGGGCCACCCTATGCTGGCAGCGTGAGTTCCCCCACTGCTGCTCCTCCGGCAGCCGGGGCATCGAGCACCTCCATCTGGGACTTCTCGGAGATCACTCGCTCTGATGCCTCGCTCCGCCGGTTCCTCCACGGCCTCCCGGGCGTCGACCAGGTCGGCGCCGAGGCCCGCGCCGCGGCTCTCGGCACGCGGTCGATCAAGACCACGGCCAAGGAGTTCGCGATCGACCTGGCCATCCGGATGGTCGACCTGACCACGCTGGAGGGCCAGGACACACACGGCAAGGTCCGCGCGCTCGCCGCCAAGGCGATGCACCCCGACCCGGCCGACCCGACGTGTCCGTCGACGGCGGCCATCTGCGTCTACCCCGACATGGTCGGCACCGCCAAGGAGGTGCTCGGCGACAGCGGCGTGAACATCGCGGCCGTCGCCACCGCGTTCCCGAGCGGCCGGGCCGCGATGGACATCAAGATCGCGGACACCAAGGACGCCGTCGAGGCGGGCGCCGACGAGATCGACATGGTGATCGACCGGGGCGCGTTCCTGTCCGGCCGCTACCTGCAGGTGTTCGAGGAGATCGCGGCGATCAAGGAGGCCTCGGGCGACGCGCACCTCAAGGTGATCATGGAGACCGGCGAGCTGCAGACCTACGACAACGTCCGCCGCGCGAGCTGGCTGTCGATGATGGCCGGCGGCCACTTCATCAAGACGTCGACCGGCAAGATCCAGCCGGCCGCGACCCTGCCGGTCACCCTGATCATGCTCGAGGCGGTGCGCGACTTCCGCGAGGCCACCGGGCAGATGGTCGGCGTGAAGCCGGCCGGCGGCATCCGCACCAGCAAGGACGCCATCAAGTACCTCGTCATGGTCAACGAGGTGGCCGGCCCGGACTGGCTCGACCCGGACTGGTTCCGCTTCGGCGCCTCCACGCTGCTCAACGACCTGCTGATGCAGCGCACCAAGATGAGGACCGGCCGCTACTCCGGCCCCGACTACTTCACTCTGGACTGATCGCGATGACCAACCCAAGCTCGAGCAACATCTTCGAGTACGCCCCCGCTCCCGAGTCGCGGAGCATCGTCGACATCAAGCCGTCGTACGGCCTGTTCATCAACGGTGAGTTCGTCGACGGCAACGGCAAGGCGTTCAAGACGATCAGCCCCTCCACCGAGGAGGTGCTGGCCGAGGTCGCCGAGGCCGACGAGGCCGACATCGACGCCGCCGTGAAGGCCGCCCGCCGCGCCTACACCCGGGTCTGGTCGAGGATGTCGGGCCGCGAGCGGGCCAAGTACCTCTACCGGATCGCCCGGATCATCCAGGAGCGCGGCCGCGAGCTCGCCGTCCTCGAGTCGATCGACAACGGCAAGCCGATCAAGGAGTCCCGCGACGTCGACGTCCCCACCGTCGCCGCCCACTTCTTCTACTACGCCGGCTGGGCCGACAAGCTCGAGTACGCCGGCTTCGGCACCCAGCCGCTCGGCGTCGCCGGCCAGATCATCCCGTGGAACTTCCCGCTGCTGATGCTGGCCTGGAAGATCGCACCGGCGCTGGCGTGCGGCAACACCGTCGTGCTCAAGCCGGCCGAGACGACGCCGCTGACCGCGCTGCTGTTCGCCGAGATCTGCCAGCAGGCCGACCTGCCGCCGGGTGTCGTCAACATCGTCACCGGCGCCGGCGAGACCGGCCGGGCGCTGGTCTCCCACCCCGACATCGACAAGGTCGCGTTCACCGGCTCCACCGACGTCGGCCGGGCGATCGCGAAGTCCATCGCCGGCTCCGACAAGAAGGCCACCCTCGAGCTCGGCGGCAAGGCCGCCAACATCGTGTTCGACGACGCGGCGATCGACCAGGCGGTCGAGGGCATCGTCAACGGCATCTTCTTCAACCAGGGTCACGTCTGCTGCGCCGGCTCCCGACTGCTGGTCCAGGAGTCGATCGCGGACGAGCTGCTCTCGAGCCTCAAGCGGCGGATGTCGACGCTGCGGGTCGGCGACCCGCTCGACAAGAACACCGACATCGGTGCCATCAACTCCGCCGAGCAGCTGGCCCGGATCCGCGAGCTCTCCGACATCGGCGAGGCCGAAGGCGCCGGCCGCTGGTCGCCGGCCTGCGACCTGCCCAAGAACGGCTTCTGGTTCCCGCCGACGCTGTTCACCGGCGTCTCCCAGGCCCACCGGATCGCCCGCGAGGAGATCTTCGGCCCGGTCCTGTCGGTGCTGACCTTCCGCACCCCGTCGGAGGCGGTCGAGAAGGCCAACAACACGCCGTACGGCCTGTCCGCGGGCGTGTGGACCGAGAAGGGCTCGCTGATCCTCAAGATGGCCAACGAGCTGCGCGCCGGCGTGGTCTGGGCCAACACGTTCAACAAGTTCGACCCGACCAGCCCCTTCGGCGGCTACAAGGAGTCGGGCTACGGCCGCGAGGGCGGCCGCCACGGCCTAGAGGGGTACCTATCACCCCACGGAACTGCGCGGTGAGCGCGCTTCGCGCGACGCGCGCACACTTCCGCGGGGACCCCGATAGCCGAAAGAAGATCACCCAATGACAAGGATCGACGTCCGCAAGACCTACAAGCTCTACATCGGTGGCGCGTTCCCCCGCTCCGAGTCGGGCCATTCCTACGTCGTCAACGACTCGAAGGGGACGTTCGTGGCCAACGCCGCCCTGGCGTCGCGCAAGGACGCCCGCGATGCCGTCATCGCCGCCCGCAAGGCCTTCGGTGGCTGGAGCGGCAGGACCGCCTACAACCGCGCGCAGATCCTCTACCGCGTCGCGGAGATCATGGAGGATCGCCGCCCGCAGTTCGTGGAGGCCGTCCGCCAGTCCGAGGGACTGACCGCGGCCCGTGCGGCCAAGGTCGTCGACGAGGCGATCGACCGGCTCGTCTGGTACGCCGGCTGGGCCGACAAGATCACCCAGGTGGTCGGCGGCGCCAACCCGGTCGCCGGGCCGTTCTTCAACATCTCGACGCCCGAGCCGACCGGCGTCGTGGCCGTGCTCGCGCCGCAGGAGTCGTCGCTGCTCGGCCTGATCAGCGTCGTCGCCCCGGCGATCGTCACCGGCAACACCGTCGTCGTGGTGTCGTCGTACGACCGTCCGCTGCCGGCCGTCACGTTCTCCGAGGTGCTCGCGACGTCCGACGTGCCGGGCGGCGTGGTCAACATCCTGACCGGCTCCGCCGCGACGGTGGCGCCGTGGCTGGCCGCGCACATGGACGTCAACGCCATCGACCTGACCGGTGTCGCCGGCGACGCCGAGCTCGCCACCTCGCTCGAGGTGTCGGCCGCGGAGAACCTCAAGCGGGTACGCCGCGCCCCGGCCGCCGAACCGGACTGGTCGCTGGAGCCTGACCTCCGCGCGATGACGACGTTCCTGGAGACCAAGACCGTCTGGCACCCGATCGGCGTCTGACGACTCTCGGGTGGAGAATGACGGCGTGCGCGCCCGGGTGATCGTCCTGGCCGGCCCGTCCGGGGCCGGCAAGTCGCGGCTCGCCGAACGGCTCGGGCTGCCGGTGCTGCGGCTCGACGACTTCTACAAGAACGGCGGCGACCCCACGCTGCCCGTCATCACCCACGGCGCCAACGCGGGCCTGACCGACTGGGACCACCCCGACTCGTGGCTGCCCGACGACGCGCTGGCCGCGGTCGCCGCGCTGTGCCGCGAGGGCCGGGCCGAGGTCCCGATCTACGACATCGCGCACGACGGCCGCACCGGCTCGCGCCTGCTCGACCTCGGTGACAGCCGGCTGTTCGTCGCGGAGGGCCTGTTCGCCCAGGACGTGGTGCCCCGGTGCGCGGACGCCGGCCTGCTCGCCGCGGCGTACTGCGTCCGGCAGCATGCCGCCGTCACGTTCTGGCGGCGGCTGACCCGCGACCTGCGCGAGCGTCGCAAGCCTCCGCTCGTGCTGGTCCGCCGCGGTTGGGCGCTGATGCGAGACCAGCGCCGGGTGGTCGACGACGCGGTCGCCAAGGGATGCCGGCCGGTCACGCCGGACGAGGCGTACGCCGACATCCGCCGCCTCGTGGAGCACGCGCACGCGGATGGCTGACGACCTGGTGCCGGAGTGGGCGGCCCCCGTCTTCCGACGGAGGCTGGCCCAGCCCGACACGACCACGTGCGGCCCGACCAGCCTGGTCGTGGCGCACATCGTCCTCGACGAGGAGTACGCCGGCCGCGCGACCGACCCGGACACGTTCCGCACGGAGGTGCTCGACCTGCACCGCCGGGTGACGTCGGCGCACGACTCGCGGGGGCGTCTCCAGCTGCCCTGGCCGGCCATGTTCGGCACGCCGCCGTGGGCGGCGGCCCGGCAGATGGCGGCGATCACCGAGGCGTCGTACGACCAGAAGTGGGCCAGGACCCGGCTCGAGCGCGCGTTCGACCGGATCGTGGACGCAACCGTCTCCGGGCGCCCGGTGCCTGTGTTCGTCGGCAGCACCTGGCTGCCGCGCCACGTCGTCCTCGCTCTCGGCGTGGTCGACGGGTCGCTGCGCTTCTACGAACCAGCCCACGGGCGGCTGGTCGACGTCTCGCGGGCCGACTTCGCCGAGGCGAAGCTGGGACTGGCCGGGTGGGACCGTCCGTGGTTCATCGTGGTGCCGGACTGACCCACCCGGACCCGCTCAGGTGAGCGCCTTGGCCTTCAGCTTCTCGAACTCGTCCGCGGTGATGGCGCCCGAGTCCAGGAGGCTCTTGGCCCGCGCGATCTCGTCAGCCGGAGAAGAGGACGTCGCGACCGAGCGGATGTACGCGTCGGCGTCCTGCTGCGCGCCCTGCGCCGCAGCCATGGAGCGCTCCGCCATCCCGCCGCCGCGAGCGATCAGGTAGATCACCGCTGTGAGCACGGGCAGGAAGATCAGCCCGACGACCCACAGCGCCTTCATGCCGCCGCTGACCGTCCGGTCGCGGAACAGGTCGATCACGATCTGGAACAGGACCATGAGGTAGGCCATGAGCAGGAAGAACGAGATGATGAACCAGAAGAAGTCCCAGAAGCTGTCCACAGACGATCCCTTTCGTTCGGGCCCGATCGGGGGCGACCCGGCTCCACGCGCAGGTTACGGCGGGTTCCGGGCCCGGGGGGTCACCCGGAAAGGGCGGCGTAGCCGGGCTTGACCACCTCGTCGATGAGCGCGAGCCGCTCGTCGAACGGGAGGAACGACGACTTCATCGCGTTGATCGTGAACCAGCGCAGGTCGTCGAGCGTAGTAGCCGAATGCCTCGACCAGCCCCCACATCTCCTCGGTCATCGACGTCTGGCTCATCAACCGGTTGTCGGTGTTCACCGTCACCCGGAACCGGAGCCTGGTGAGCAGGCCGATCGGGTGGTCGTCGATGGACGTCAGCCGCGCCGGTCTGCACGTTGGACCTCGGGCACATCTCCAGCGGGATCCGCTTGTCGCGCACGTACGCCGCGAGCAGGCCGAGCTCGACCGAACCGTCCTCGGCGACGGTGATGTCGTCGATGATCCGCACCCCGTGGCCGAGCCGGTCCGCCCCGCACCACTGGATGGCCTGCCAGATCGACGGCAGCCCGAACGCCTCGCCGGCGTGGATGGTGAAGTGGAAGTTCTCCCGCTGGAGGTACTCGAACGCGTCCAGGTGGCGGGTGGGCGGGTAGCCCGCCTCCGCGCCGGCGATGTCGAACCCGGCCACGCCCCGGTCCCGCCAGGCGACGGCGAGCTGGGCGATCTCCATGGACCGCGCCTGGTGCCGCATCGCGGTCAGCAGCTGGCGGACCACGATCCGGCCGCCGGCGGCAGCGGCCGCCTCGTCGAACCCCTGCTGGACGGCGGCCACGACCTCGTCCAGGGTCAGGCCCGCGGAGACGTGCTGCTCCGGCGCGTAGCGCACCTCGGCGTACACCACGCCGTCCGCGGCGAGGTCCTCGACGCACTCGCGGGCGACCCGGGTCAGCGCCGGGTCCGGTCTGCATGACCGCGACCGTGTGGTCGAAGGTCTCGAGGTACCGCTCCAGCGAACCGGAGTCGGCGGCCTCCGCGAACCAGTCGCCGAGGGCCCCGGCCTCGGTGGCCGGCAGCTCGTGGCGTACCTCCGCGGCGAGGTCGATGATCGTCTGCGGGCGGAGCCCGCCGTCGAGGTGGTCGTGCAGAAGCACCTTGGGGGCGCGCAGCACCTGGTCACGGGTCGGAGTCGTCACCCTCCTATCCTTCCATCATGCGCACCTTCACCACGCTCGACGAGGTCGCCGCCGCGACCGGCGAGGAGCTCGGCACCAGCGACTGGCTCACCATCGACCAGGACCGGGTGGACCAGTTCGCCGACGCCACCGGCGACCACCAGTGGATCCACGTCGACGTGGAGCGGGCCAAGGAGGGGCCGTTCGGCGGAACCATCGCCCACGGCTACCTCACCCTCTCGCTCGTCCCGTGGCTCGGCGGCCAGGTCTTCTCCCTGGAGACCCCGGGCGCCAAGCTCAACTACGGCGTGAACAAGGTCCGCTTCCCCAACCCGGTCCGGGTCGGCTCCCGCATCCGCAACACCGTCACCGTCGGCGACGTCGCCGACCTCCCCGCCGGCAAGCAGCTCACCCTCAAGCACGTCATCGAGATCGAGGGCGAGACCAAGCCCGCCTGCGTCGCCGAGAGCGTCGTACTCCTCCTGCCGTAGGCGCAACTCAACCGACGCGGTCGATGACCAGCGGTGAGGGTTCGTACGCCGTGCCGGCGGGCGCGATGTCGTAGCCACCCTCGAGCGAGGCGAGGGCGCGGTCGAAGCGGTCGGTGTCGTCGGTGAGCAGGGTGAAGAGCGGGCGAGCCCTCGGTGACCTCGTCACCCGGGCGGGCGTGCCAGATCACGCCGGCGCCGTCCTGGACCGCGTCGCCCTGCTTGGCCCGGCCCGCGCCCAGCCGCCAGGCGGCCAGGCCGACCGCCATCGCGTCGAGGCGGGTGAGGATCCCGGACGACGGCGCGGTCACGACGTGCGACTCCTTTGCCTCGCGCATGGGGGCGTCGGGGTCGCCCTCCTGGGCGCGGATCATCGCCTTCCAGGCGTCCATCGCCGACCCGTCCGCGAGCCTGTCGGCCGGATCGACGTCGGTCACGCCGGCACCGGCGAGCATCTCGCGGGCCAGGGCCAGGGTCAGCTCGACGACGTCGGACGGTCCCCCGCCGGCGAGCACCTCCACGGACTCCGCGACCTCGATCGCGTTGCCGGCGGTGTAGCCGAGCGGCGTCGACATGTCGGTCAGCAGCGCGACCGTGTGCACGCCGGCGTCCTTGCCGAGAGCGACCATGGTCGCGGCCAGCTCGCGCGCCCGGTCGACGTCCTTCATGAAGGCGCCGCTCCCGACCTTGACGTCGAGCACCAGCGAGCCCGTGCCCTCCGCGATCTTCTTGCTCATGATCGACGACGCGATCAGCGGGATCGCCTCGACCGTGCCGGTGACGTCGCGCAGCGCGTAGAGCTTCTTGTCGGCCGGCGCCAGGCCGTCACCGGCCGCGCAGATGACCGCTCCGACGGACTCGAGCTGGTCGAACATCTCCTCGTTGGACAGCAGCGCCCGCCAGCCCGGGATCGACTCCAGCTTGTCGAGGGTGCCGCCGGTGTGGCCGAGCCCGCGCCCGGACAGCTGGGGTACGGCGACCCCGCACGCCGCCACCAGCGGCGCCAGCGGGAGCGTGATCTTGTCGCCCACGCCGCCGGTCGAGTGCTTGTCGGCCGTCGGCCGCGACAGCGTGGAGAAGTCCATCCGCTCGCCGGACGCGATCATCGCGTTGGTCCAGCGGGCGATCTCGCGGCGGTTCATGCCGTTCAGCAGGATCGCCATCGCGAGCGCCGACATCTGCTCGTCGGCGACCTCGCCGGCGGTGTACGCCGCGATCACCCAGTCGATCTGGCTGTCCGACAGCTCGGCGCCGTCGCGCTTCGCGATGATCACCTCGACAGCGTCGTGCTTCGTCATTCGTCTCCCTTGCGTCGACCGGCGTACGTGTGGTGGTCAGGCCTCGAGGTCGGCCGGCCCGAAGGCCTGGGGCAGCACCTCGTCGATGGTGCGCACGCCGAGCGGGGTGAGCAGCTGGAGGTCCGGCCGCCCGTTCTCGTACAGCAGCTGGCGACACCGGCCGCACGGCATGATCACCTCGCGTTCGCCGTTGACGCACACGAAGTGGGTCAACCGGCCACCACCGGTGACGTGGAGCTGCGAGACCAGACCGCACTCCGCGCACAGCGTCACGCCGTACGCCGCGTTCTCGACGTTGCAGCCGATGACCACCCGCCCGTCGTCGACGAACGCCGCCGCGCCGACGCGAAAGCGGGAGTACGGCGCGTATGCGTGGCCCATGGCGTCTTCCGCCGCCTCGCGGAGCGCCTCCCAGTCGGCAGTGTCCGCGCTCAAGTGAGGGACATCCGGGGACCCCGGTGGGCTTGACCGCACATCGCAACATGGTAACCGTTGGACAACCATCCCTTCCGAATCACCGACACTGGCGGCACCATTCGGTACGGTGACCGCTGGTCGCTCCCGTACACGGCGGGGCGAAGACCTGGAGGCAACTGTGAAGAACTTGAGGAAGGCCGCCGCCGGCGGCTTGGCTGCGCTTGTTGCGGCCTCGATGCTGACTGCGTGTGGGGACGCTCCGGACGAGTCCGACGATGACACCGGCAGCTCGGCCTCGGACTTCCTGCCGTGCATCGTCTCCGACGCCGGCGGGTTCGACGACAAGTCGTTCAACCAGCTCAGCTTCGAAGGTGTCGAGCAGGCAGCCGACGAGCTCGGCACGGACTTCAAGGACGTCGAGTCCAACAGCGAGAACGACTACGCCCCCAACCTGGAGAGCCTGGTCGCGGAGGGCTGTGACGCCATCGTGACCGTCGGCTTCGCGCTCGCTGCGGCGACCAAGGAGTCCGCCGCCGCGAACCCCGACATCGAGTACGTCCTCATCGACGACTCGGCGGACGGCGGCGACGACGGCGCGACCTTCGACGGCAAGGCCGACGTCCCGAACATCAAGCCGCTGCTCTACGACACCGCCCAGGCCGCCTTCATGGCCGGCTACGCCGCGGCCGACTACAGCAAGACCGGCGTTGTCGGCACGTACGGCGGCCAGCCCTTCCCGACCGTCACCATCTTCATGGACGGCTTCAAGCAGGGCGTCGACTACTACAACGAGCAGAAGGGCACCGACGTCAAGGTCGTCGGCTGGGACGGCAAGAACGGCAGCTTCACCGGTGGCTTCGAGGCCAACGAGACGGCCACCAACACTGCCCGCCAGCTCATCGACCAGGACGCCGACGTCCTCCTCCCGGTCGGCGGACCGATCTACCAGGGCGCGCTCACCGCGATCGACGCGTCCGGCAAGGACATCGCACTGATCGGTGTGGACGCCGACTTCTTCGAGACCGACCCGAACACGCAAGACGTCGTGCTCACGTCGATCCTGAAGAACATGAAGATCTCGACCGACGAGGCGATCGTGGATGCCGGCAACAACGAGCTCGACTTCACGCCGTACGTCGGCATTCTCGAGAACGACGGGGTCGGCCTCGCGCCGTTCCACAACTTCGAGGACAAGGTCTCCGACACGCTGCCGGCCGAGCTCGAAGAGATCAAGGCCGGAATCATCGACGGCTCCATCACCGTCACCTCGTACCTGAACCCGTAAGTTCAGTACGCCGTTGGGGGGAGGTTCGGCTCTGGCCGGCCTCCCCTCTGGCATGCTCAGGGCCACCAGCGATCGACACTAGGATGCGGTGCCATGAAGCTCGTCCTCCGTGACATCACCAAGCGCTTCGGAACACTCGTGGCGAACGACCGGATCTCCCTCACGGTCGAACCCGGCGAGGTCCACTGCCTCCTCGGAGAGAACGGCGCCGGGAAGTCCACGCTGATGAACGTCCTCTACGGCCTCTACCAGGCCGACGAGGGCGAGATCGAGCTCGACGACGTCGTCCAGAACTTCTCCGGCCCCGGTGATGCGATCGCCGCGGGCATCGGAATGGTGCACCAGCACTTCATGCTCATCCCGGTGTTCACCGTCGCCGAGAACGTCATGCTCGGCGACGAGGCCACCGGGTTCGCCGGTTCGCTCGACGTCGACGCCGCGCGGGAACGGGTGAAGGAGATCTCCAAGCAGTTCGGCTTCCACGTGAATCCCGACGCGATCGTGGAGGACCTCCCCGTCGGCGTGCAGCAGCGCGTCGAGATCATCAAGGCGCTCTCGCGCGACGCACAGGTGCTCGTGCTCGACGAGCCCACGGCGGTGCTGACGCCGCAGGAGACCGACGAGCTGATGGAGATCATGCGCCAGCTCAAGGCCGCGGGCAAGGCGATCGTGTTCATCACCCACAAGCTGCGCGAGGTCCGTGAGGTGGCGGACCGGATCACGGTGATCCGGCTCGGCAAGGTCGTGGGCGAGGCCAGCCCGACGGCCAGCAACGCCGAGCTGGCCGCACTGATGGTCGGCCGCCCCGTGGAGCTGACGGTCCACAAGGACCCGCCCGAGCTGGGCGACGACGCGCTGGTCGTGGAAGGCCTGACCGTCATCGACGAGCTCGGTCGCGTGCACGTCGACAACGTGAGCTTCTCCATCAAGACCGGTGAGATCCTCGCGGTCGCCGGTGTGCAGGGCAACGGACAGACCGAGCTGACCGAGGCCGTGCTCGGGTTGCAGGATCACGTCCGCGGGTCGATCCGTCTCGGCGGGTCGGAGCTCGTCGGCCGGTCCGTGCGCCAGATCCTCGCCGCCGGTGTCGGGTTCGTCCCCGAGGACCGTCAGGTCGACGGGCTGGTGGGCGACTTCACCGTCGCCGAGAACCTGATGCTGAACCGCAGCTACGGCGAGCCGTTCGTCCGCCGCGGGTCCCTGCAGCTGGACCGGCTCGACACCTTCGCCAAGGACAAGCTCAAGGAGTACGACGTCCGCGCGCCCGGCATCTCCACCCTGGCCGGGCAGCTCTCCGGCGGCAACCAGCAGAAGGTGGTCGTCGCCCGCGAGCTGTCCCGCGACCTGAAGCTCCTCGTCGCCGCCCAGCCGACCCGCGGGGTCGACGTCGGCTCCATCGAGTTCATCCACAAGCAGATCGTGGCCGGCCGGGACGCCGGGGTGCCGGTCCTCGTCGTCTCCACCGAGCTCGACGAGGTCGTCTCGCTTGCTGACCGGATCATGGTGCTCTACCGGGGCCGGATCGTCGGCATCGTCCCCGGCGACACCCCGCGCGAGGTGCTCGGCCTGATGATGACCGGTGAGCGTCCGGAAGGGGCGATCGCATGAGCAGCAGCGCAGCCGGGACTGAGCAGAAGCCCCCCGCAGAGCCCGAGGAGGCGCCCGAGACCAGTCGCTGGCGTGAGGTCATGCGCGACATCACCGCCAGCAGCGCGATGGTCGCCGTACTCTCCGTCTTCCTCGCCGTCGTGGTCGGTTCCCTGCTGATCGCCTTCACCGACGAACGGGTCCGGGAGACCGCGGGCTACATCACCGCCCGGCCCCAGGACTTCTTCCAGGCGTCCTGGGATGCCGTGTGGGGTGCCTACACGGCGCTGTTCCGGGGCTCCATCTACAACACCCGGGCGGAGACGTTCGAGCTCGGCATCCGGCCGCTGACCGAGACCGCCAAGTTCGCCGCCCCGCTCATCGCGGCCGGTCTCGGCGTGGGGCTCGCGTTCCGGGCAGGGTTGTTCAACATCGGTGGTCGCGGACAGATGCTCCTCGCCGGTGCCGCCGCCGGATGGGTCGGCTACCAGTTCGAGCTGCCGTGGGTGTTCCACCTGACGCTGGCGATCGCCGCCGGCATGCTCGCAGGCGCGCTGTGGGCCGGCCTGGCCGGAGTCCTCAAGGCGCGCACCGGCGCGCACGAGGTGATCGTCACGATCATGCTCAACTACGTCGCGTTCTACCTGGTCTTCTTCGCACTCTCGGAGCAGAGCCTGCTGCAGGCGCCGGGGTCGTTCAACCCGAAGTCGCTGCCGATGAAGGAGTCGGCGACGATGCCCAAGCTCCTGGGCGACCAGTTCAACCTGCACCTGGGCTTCCTGCTGGCCCTGGTCGCCGTCGCGTTCACGTGGTGGCTGTTGAGCAGGTCGGCGCTCGGCTTCCGGATCCGCGCCGTCGGGCTCAACCCCGCTGCCGCGCGCGCCTCGGGAATCGACGTCGGACGGACCTACACGGTCGTCATGCTCATCGCCGGCGCGCTGGTCGGGCTGGCGGGAGCCAACCAGGTCCTCGGCACGGTGACCAGCGGCGTGACGGTCGACCTCGACGCAGGCATCGGGTTCGACGCGATCACCGTCGCGTTGCTCGGCAGGTCAAAGCCCCTGGGCATCCTGGCGGCCGGGCTCCTCTTCGGGGCGTTCAAGGCGGGTGGCTTCGCCATGCAGGCGTCCCAGAACATCCCGGTCGACATCGTCCTGGTCGTGCAGTCCCTGATCGTGTTGTTCATCGCGGCGCCACCGCTGATCAAGGCCATCTTCCGGCTGCCCGCCAAGGAGGCGAAGTGAGCACCCAAGCAGGCGCAGCGAGCATCCCGCTCGAGGAGACCCCCCTGGCCGGGGTGACCACCGTCGTCGACCGCAAGGCACCCATCCTGTTCGGCGCACTCACGCTGGTGCTCCTGCTCATCGTGGCCCTGGTGCCCGAGTCCGGTGACACCACCTTCCGACTGGCCACCGGCGCGGACTTCGTGCAGCTGCCGGAGATCACCGTGCCGTCGACGGCCACGGCGTGGATCCTCGTCGTCGTCTGTGCACTGTGCACGGCCGCGGCGGTCCGCCTGTACCTCCAGCGCCGCAACAGTCCCCTGTGGCTCGTGGTCGTGTTCGCTTTCGCCTGGATGGTCGGATTCCTGACCTGGGCCGCCACTGGCGCCACCATCCCCGTCGTGGGGCTCCTCGCCGGGTCGTTGGCGCTCGCCGTGCCGCTGGTGTTCGGCGCGCTGGGCGGCGTGCTCGGCGAACGAGCGGGCGTCGTCAACATCGCCATCGACGGCCAGCTCCTCGCCGGGGCCTTCGCCGCCGCCCTCTTCGCGTCGCTGCTGGACTCGACCTGGGTCGGGTTGATCGCCTCGATGGTGGCGGGCACCCTCGTCGCGCTGATGCTCGGCCTGTTCGCGATCAGCTACTTCGTGGACCAGGTGATCGTCGGTGTCGTGCTCAACGTGCTGGTGATCGGCCTGACCAGCTTCATGTTCAGCCAGGTGCTGGCCCCCAACTCCGCGGACCTGAACTCGCCCCCGAGGTTCGACGCGATATCGATCCCGCTCCTCGGGGACATCCCGCTCATCGGCCCGATCTTCTTCCGGCAGACGGTCATCGTCTACATCCTCTACGTCGTCGTGGCGGTCGTGACCTGGGCGCTCTACCGCACGAAGTGGGGGCTGCGCGTGCGCGCGGTCGGTGAGCATCCGAAGGCCGCCGACACGGTCGGTATCAAGGTCAACCGCACCCGCTACCGCACCATCCTCATCGCAGGCGCCATCGCCGGCATGGGTGGCGCCTTCTACACCCTGGTCTCGGTGCCCCAGTTCAACCGGGAGATGACGGGCGGCGCGGGCTACATCGCCCTGGCCGCGGTGATCTTCGGCAAGTGGGACCCGATCCGGGCCACGCTGGCTGCCCTCCTGTTCGGGTTCGCGTCGAACCTCCAGGGTGTGCTGTCGGTGATCGGCTCCCCGGTCCCGAGCCAGTTCATGCTGATGCTGCCGTACGTCGTCACCATCTTCGCCGTGGCCGGTCTGGTCGGTAAGTCACGACCTCCCGCGGCGGACGGCATCCCGTACCGAAAGGGCTAGCGCCCTATCCTCCAACCGAGCCGAGGGCGGTGATGGCCGCCTCGGCCAGCACCCGGGACCCGATGCCCGTCGCGCGCTCGTCGATCCGCAGGTTGCCCTGGTGCAGGTCGTACGTCGGCCCTCCGGGCGTGCGGGTGCCGAGCCGGGCCATCGCGCCGGGAACCCGGTCGAGGTACCAGCCGAAGTCCTCGCCGCCGAGGCTCTGGGCGGTCGAGACCAGTCCGGGGCGGCCGAGAACCCGCTCGATGGCGGTGCCGATGATCCGGGTGGACTCGCTCTCGTTGACCACCGGCGGCACGCCGCGCTTGTAGTCGACCACGGCGGTCACGCCGTACGGCGCGACGATCTGGTCGATCAGGCGGCGGACCAGGATCTCTGCCTCCGCCCAGGCGACGGCGTCGAGCATCCGGACGGTGCCGGAGACCTGGCCGGCCCCGGGGATCACGTTGTGCGCCGAGCCGGCGCGCACCGAGCCCCACACCACGCTCACGCCGGCGCGCGGGTCGAGCCGCCGGGACAGGATCGCGGGCAGCTCGGTGAGCACCTTGCCGAGGGCGAAGGTGAGGTCCTCGGTCAGGTGCGGGCGAGAGGTGTGGCCGCCGCGTCCCGTCAACCGGACGTCGAGGGCGTCTGCTGCACCGGTGAGCGGACCCTCGCGGAGCCCGATCTGGCCCACGTCGACGGTCGGGTCGCAGTGCAGCATGAAGATCCGGACCACCTCGTCGAGCGCGCCATGCTCCATCAGCTGGAGCGCACCGCCGGGCATGACCTCCTCGGCCGGCTGGAACAGGAAGCGGACCCGGCCGGGCAACAGTCCGCGGGTGTGGACCTCGGCGAGCGCGAGGGCGGCGCCGACCAGGCCGGTGGTGTGCACGTCGTGTCCGCAGGCGTGCGCGACGCCGGGTGTGCGGCTGGCCCACACCTCGCCCGTGGTGTCGTCGACGGGCAGCGCATCCAGGTCGGCGCGGAGGGCGATGACCGGGCCCCGGTCGCCGAGATCGGCGATCAGCCCCGTGCCGTTGGTGAGCCTGACGTCGAGACCCGCCTCGGTGAGCCGGTCGGCCACCACGGCGGTGGTCCGCTTCTCGGACCAGGACAGCTCGGGGTGGGCGTGGAGGTCGCGACGGAGGTCGATCAGGTCGTCGGCGTACTTCTCGAGGACGGCCTCGATGATGCTCGAGGCGTCGGTGGGTTCGTTGGACATCGCATCGTAGAGGTTAGTTCACGCGCGCGTAGGCAGGGGCATTGCGACCGCTGTGCGGAGCAGCACATTCCCCGCAGTCGCGCCCCTCAGTCGCGCCGGTCGTACGCCGCCAGGATCTGGTCGGCGGCCGTGGTGGCGGGCAGCTCCCCGGCCAGCACCGCGGCCCGGACCTGGTCGCGGATCGAGGCGACCGCGGGCGAGCGCCGCAGCCGGTCGGCGAGCTCGTCGCGGACCAGCGCCCAGGTGAAGTCGAGCTGCTGACGGGCCCGCTTGCCGGCGAGACCGTCCTCCCCGAGGTGCTCGCGATGGCCGAGCACCCGCTTCCACACGTCGTCCACGCCCACGTCGGTCAGTCCGGAGCAGGTCACCACCGGTGGCGCCCAGGCGCCCTTGCCGTGCACCAGGCGCAGCGCGCCGGCGAGCTCGCGGGCCGCCGAGCGGGCCTCCTGCTCGCGATCGCCGTCGGCCTTGTTCACCGCGATCACGTCGGCGATCTCCAGGATCCCCTTCTTGATGCCCTGGAGCTGGTCGCCGGTGCGGGCCAGGGTCAGGAACAGGAACGTGTCGACCATGCCGGCGACGGTGACCTCCGACTGCCCGACGCCGACCGTCTCGACCAGCACCACGTCGTACGACGCCGCCTCGAGGACCGACATCGCCTGGCTGGTCGCGCGGGCGACGCCACCGAGCGTGCCGGCGGCCGGGGACGGCCGGATGTAGGCGTCCGGGTCGTTGGCCAGCCGCGCCATCCGGGTCTTGTCGCCGAGGACCGAGCCGCCGGTGCGGATGCTGGACGGGTCGACGGCGAGCACCCCGACCCGGTGTCCCTCCCCCGTCAGCCGGGTGCCGAGCGCCTCGATGAAGGTGGACTTGCCGACTCCGGGGACGCCGGAGATGCCGACCCGGACCGCCGGGGAGTCCGGCCCGACGGCCAGCTCCCCGAGCAGCTCGCGGGCCGCCGCCCGGTGCGCGGGCTTGGAGGACTCGACGAGCGTGATCGCCCGCGACACGGTGGCCCGGTTGCGGTCGCGGATGCCCGCTGCCAGCTCGGCGACGTCCGCCATCAGTGGCCGAGCTGCTCCGACAGCTTGCCCAGAAGGTCGAGCGCGGACTCGGCGATGACGGTGCCGGGCAGGAAGACCGCGGCGGCACCCATCTCCTTGAGCGTGGGCACGTCGTCGGGCGGGATCACGCCGCCGATCACGACCATGATGTCCGGCCGGCCGCGCTCGGCGAGCGCCGTACGCAGCTCGGGGAGCAGGGTGAGGTGGCCTGCGGCCAGCGAGGAGACCCCGACGATGTGGACGTCGGCGTCGATCGCCTGCTGGGCGACCTCGTCCGGCGTGGAGAACAGCGGCCCGACGTCGACGTCGAAGCCCATGTCGGCGAAGGCGCTGACGACGACCTTCTGGCCGCGGTCGTGGCCGTCCTGGCCCATCTTCGCGACCAGGATGCGGGGACGGCGGCCCTCGTCGTCCTCGAACCTGTCGGCGGCGTCGATGACCTGCTGGACCAGCTTGTCGCCCGCGGAGCCCGACTCGTCCCTGAACACGCCGCTGATCGTACGGATCACGGCCTGGTGCCGCCCGTACACCTTCTCCAGGGCGTCCGAGATCTCGCCGACCGTGGCCTTGGCACGGGCCGCGTCGACGGCGAGGGTGAGCAGGTTCTGGTCGAGGGAGGAGCCGTGGACGTGGCCGTCGCCGGCCGACTTCGTGAGCGCGTCGAGCGTCCGCCGCACATCGTCGTCGTCCCGCTCGGCCCGCAGCCGCTCGAGCTTGGCGATCTGCTGGCGATAGACCTCGCTGTTGTCCACCTTGCGTACGTCGAGCGGGTCCTCGTCGGCGAGCCGGTAGGTGTTGACGCCGATCACCTTCTGCTTGCCGGAGTCGATCCGGGCCTGAGTGCGGGCCGCCGCCTCCTCGATCCGCATCTTCGGGATGCCCTGCTCGATCGCCTTGGCCATGCCGCCGGCCCGCTCGGCCTCGAGGATGTGCGCCCACGCCCGCTCGGCGAGGTCGTGGGTGAGCCGCTCGACGTAGTACGAGCCGCCCCACGGGTCGATCGTGCCGGTGGTCCCGCTCTCCTGCTGGAGCAGCAGCTGGGTGTTGCGGGCGATCCTGGCGGAGAAGTCGGTCGGCAGCGCGATCGCCTCGTCGAGGGCGTTGGTGTGCAGGGACTGCGTGTGGCCCTGGGTCGCGGCCATCGCCTCGATGCAGGTGCGTTGCACGTTGTTGAACACGTCCTGCGCGGTGAGCGACCAGCCGCTGGTCTGGCAGTGCGTGCGCAGGCTGAGGGACTTGGGGTTCTGCGGGTCGAACTGGCGGACCAGCCGCGCCCACAGCGCCCGGGCCGCGCGCATCTTCGCGACCTCCATGAAGAAGTTCATGCCGATCGCCCAGAAGAACGACAGCCGGGGGGCGAACCTGTCGATGTCCAGGCCCGCCTCCATGCCGGCGCGGATGTACTCGACGCCGTCGGCCAGCGTGTACGCCAGCTCCAGGTCGGCCGTCGCCCCGGCCTCCTGGATGTGGTAGCCGGAGATCGAGATCGAGTTGAAGCGCGGCATCCGCTCGGCGGTGTAGGCGAAGATGTCGGAGATGATCCGCATGCTCGGCGTGGGCGGGTAGATGTAGGTGTTGCGGACCATGAACTCCTTGAGGATGTCGTTCTGGATGGTCCCCGTGAGCTGCTCCGGCTTCACCCCCTGCTCCTCGGCCGCGACGATGTAGAGCGCGAGCACCGGCAGCACCGCGCCGTTCATGGTCATGCTGACGCTCATCTGGTCGAGCGGGATGCCGTCGAACAGCGTGCGCGCGTCGTAGATCGAGTCGATCGCCACGCCGGCCATGCCGACGTCGCCGCGGACCCTCGGGTGGTCGGAGTCGTAGCCGCGGTGGGTGGCCAGGTCGAACGCGACCGACAGGCCCTTCTGTCCGGCCGCGAGGTTGCGCCGGTAGAACGCGTTGGACTCCTCGGCGGTCGAGAACCCGGCGTACTGGCGGATCGTCCACGGCTGGGTGGTGTACATCGTCGGGTACGGGCCGCGCAGGAACGGGCTCAACCCCGGCCAGGTGTCGAGCGCGTCCAGGCCCTCGACGTGCTCGGGGCCGTAGATCGGGAGGATGTCGATGCCCTCGGGACTCGGCCAGGGGTTGCGGTTTGGTCCCCAACCGCAAGCCTGTCCACCGTTTTCGTGCGGTTCGTGACCAATCGGTGCCCCTGTGGACAACGGCAGGCCGGCAAAACTCTTCGGGACGCTCATGCCAGCTTCTCCCTCGTCCGGGTCAGGAAGTCGAGCGCATCGACACCCATCGCGCAGGAGTCGTCGACGCCGAGGTCGCCCGGTTTCCCGGCCACGATCACCCACCGCGCCCCCGCCTCGCGAAGGGCCGTGACCAGGTCGCCGCCCCACTCGGCGTACGTCGGGTCGGTGCCGGCGAGGCAGGCGACCGACTGGCCGTCGTACGCCGCGAGCACCTGCTCGACCCCGTCGGTCGGGCCGGCGAGGTCGACGGCGACACCTCCAGCCGCAAAGAGGTTGGTGGCGAACGTCGCGCGGGCGGTGTGGGCGGCGACGGTCCCCATCGTTGCGAGGAAGACAGAAGCTGTCGCGGGCTCGTCGCGGAGCGCTTCGAACGCGGCGCCGTACCGACGCACTCGTTCGTGCGGGTGTGGGGACCGCTCGGGCAGGGTCTCGCCGAGGTTCGGGAACTCGGTGACACCGGTGAGCGGGCGCTTGCGCCGGGCGATCTCCGCGGCACGCTTGGCGGCGACCTCGTCGATCCGGCCGCGCAAGGAGCCGTCGTCGAGGGCCGCGGCGACGCCGCCCGACTCCTCGATCCGGCCCAGCTCGGCCCACCCGGCCTCGGCCAGGTCGTCGGTGAGCTTCTCGACGGCGTACGAGCCGCCGGCCGGGTCGGCGACTCGCGCGAGGTGGGACTCGGAGATCAGCAGCGACGAGGTGTTGCGGGCGATCCGACGGCCGAACGCGTCGGGGACGCCGAGCGCGGTGTCGAACGGCAGCACGGTGACGGCGTCCGCTCCCCCGACGCCCGCGGCGAAGGCGGCGACGGTGGTGCGGAGCATGTTCACCCAGGGGTCGTACTTGCTCATCATCGGCCGGCTGGTGACGGCGTGCTGCCGCTGCTCGTGGTGGCCGGCCTCGCTCAGCTCCAGCACGCGGGCCCAGAGCCGGCGGGCGGCGCGGAGCTTGGCGATGGTCGGGAACTGCTCGTCGGTGGCGGCGTACCGGAACTCGATCAGGCCGGCCGCGTCGTCCAGCGGGATGCCGGCGTCGGTGAGGATCCGGAGGTACGCCGCACCCGCGGCCATCGAGTAGCCGAGCTCCTGCGCGTCGGACGCACCCAGGTCGTGCACCGCCGTGGCGTCGACGACGATCGCGAGAGTCCCGGCGTCCCGCGCCAGCTCGGCCACCTGGACCACCACCTCTTCGGTGGTTGAGGAAGGCGCGCTAGCGCCTGTCTCGAAACCACCGCGCAACGCCGCACCGAAAGGATCGGCGCCGAGGTTGGTGCCATCGGCGAGGTCGGTGTCGCCGGCGTAGGTGACGAAGCCCTGCGCGGCGGCCAGCGGGTCGGCCGGCACGTCGAGCACGACCGGCGCGAGGTCCAGGAGAACGCCGTCGAGCAGCGTGTCGAAGTCGGCATCCGGCTCGACCTCGAGCCACAGCGAGGTGACGCCGTTGGTGAGGTCGACCAGAGCCGCCTCGTTGGCGACCT
The DNA here is from genome assembly GCA_963788445.1 of uncultured Actinomycetota bacterium. Classification (GTDB taxonomy): domain Bacteria; phylum Actinomycetota; class Actinomycetes; order Propionibacteriales; family Nocardioidaceae; genus Nocardioides. The sequence continues at coordinate 44,243 of CAWBGN010000009.1, read as the reverse complement.
TGGCCTCGGCGATGTCGAGGTGGGCACGGATGTCCCAGTCCGAAGCCCGCGACGGGCGGCCGGCGGTGACCAGGTCGTCGATCAGGTCGGCGGTGCCGAGGGGCGGGACGACGACTCCGTCGAGCGTCGTCCGGCCGAGCTTCCCCCACGCGGCGTCGTCCGGGTCGTCGTCGGACAGCCGGCCGGCCTTGCGGAGCACCGCGGCCGCCGCCTTCTCCCAGTCGGCGCGCCCGTGGTCGTCCTCCGACGCGGCCAGCCGGAGTGAGCCCTGCTCGGGCTCGAGCTCGGTCGGCTCGTCGAGGCCGCCGTCGACCTCGGTCATCGCGCGCTCGATCCGCAGACGGGTGTCATGGTGCGAACGTTACGAGGGCGACCGGAGCAGGGCCACCCAGTGTGATGTTTCCGACCGTGCGACAGCAGCGATGGTCAGCTGGTGCGGTTGTCGTAGTCCTTGTTGCGGACGCCGATCTTGTTGCCGAGCCACACCAGCGGGTCGAACTTCCTGTCCACCACGCGTTCCTTCATCGGGATGATCGCGTTGTCGGTGATCTTGATGCCCTCGGGACAGACCTCGGTGCAGCACTTGGTGATGTTGCACATCCCGATGCCGGCGGCGCCCTGGGCCAGCTCGCGCCGGTCGTGGGTGTCGAGCGGGTGCATGTCGAGCTCGGCGTACCGGAGGAAGAAGCGCGGGCCGGCGAAGGCCGGCTTGTTGTCCTCGTGGTCACGGACGACGTGGCAGGTGTTCTGGCACAGGAAGCACTCGATGCACTTGCGGAACTCCTGGCCGCGCTCGACGTCGATCTGCGCCATCCGGCGCTTGCCGTCCGCGTCGCGCGGCGGCGGCGCGAAGGACGGGAGCTCCTTGGCCTTCTCGTAGTTGTACGAGACGTCGGTGACGAGGTCGCGGATCACCGGGAAGCTCCGCATCGGCGTCACCGTGATCGTCTCGGTCTCCTCGAAGTCCGACAGCCGGGTCATGCAGAGCAGCCGCGGCTTGCCGTTGATCTCGGCGCTGCACGAGCCGCACTTGCCGGCCTTGCAGTTCCACCGGATGGCGAGGTCGCCGGCCTGGGTGGCCTGGACCCGGTGGAGGGCGTCGAGCACGACCTCGCCCTCGGACACCTCGACCGTGTAGTCGCCGAGGTCGCCGCCGTCGCGGTCGCCCGCGCCAGATCCGCATCTTCAGGTCGTAGCCCATGGCAGGTCAGCTCTCCTCGAAGTACTTCTTGAGCTCGTCCGGCATCTCCGGCAGTGGCTTCTCGCTCAGCACCACGCCGTCGCCGCTGTCGTCGAGGGCGACGACGAGGTTCTTCTTGCCCCACACCTCGTTGTCGGCCGTCGGGAAGTCGTCGCGGGTGTGACCGCCGCGGGACTCCTCGCGGGCGAGCGCCGCCTTCGCGATCGACTCCGAGACGATCAGCATGTTGCGCAGGTCGATGGCGAGGTGCCAGCCGGGGTTGTACTGCCGGTGCCCCTCGACCACCATCGCCTTCGCGCGCTCCTTGAACGCCTCGATCTCGTCCAGCGACCGTTGGAGCTCCTCGCCGGTCCGGATGATGCCGACCAGGTCGTTCATCGACTGCTGGAGGTCCTGCTGGATCGTGTACGGGTTCTCGCCGCCCTCGACCTCGAACGGCGCCAGCGCGCTGGCCGCGGCGGCCTTCACGTCGGCCTCGTCGACCGCGGGACGGGTCTCGCCGAGACCGTGGGCGTACGCCGAGGCGGCCTCGCCGGCGAGCTTCCCGAACACCAGCAGGTCGCCGAGCGAGTTGCCGCCGAGCCGGTTCGAGCCGTGCATGCCGCCCGAGCACTCGCCCACGGCGTACAGCCCCGTGACCGCGCTCTCCTGGCTGTCGGCGTCGACCTCCACGCCACCCATGACGTAGTGGCAGGTCGGACCGATCTCCATCGGCTCGGCGGTGATGTCGACGTCGGCCAGCTCCTTGAACTGGTGGTACATCGACGGCAGCCGCTTGCGGATGAACTCGGGCGAACGCCGCGACGCGATGTCGAGGAAGATGCCGCCGTGCGGTGACCCGCGCCCGGCCTTGATCTCGGAGTTGATCGCCCGCGCGACCTCGTCACGCGGCAGCAGCTCGGGGGGCCGGCGGTTGTTCTTCTTGTCGTCGTACCACCGGTCGGCCTCCTCCTCGTTGTCGGCGGTCTCCGCCTTGAAGAACTCCGGGATGTAGTCGAACATGAACCGCTTGCCCTCGGAGTTCCGCAGGATGCCGCCGTCGCCGCGGACCGACTCCGTGACCAGCAGCCCCTTCACCGACGGCGGCCAGACCATGCCGGTCGGGTGGAACTGCACGAACTCCATGTTGATCAGACTCGCGCCGGCGCGCAGGGCGAGCGCGTGGCCGTCGCCGGTGTACTCCCAGGAGTTCGAGGTGACCTTGAACGACTTGCCGATGCCGCCGGTCGCGAGGATCACGCTCGGCGCCTCGAACACGACGAACCGGCCGGTCTCCCGCCAGTAGCCGAACGCGCCCGAGATCTTGTCCGCCGTCCTTGAGCAGGTCGGTGACCGTGAACTCCATGAACACGTCGATGCCGAGGGCGACCGCACGCTGCTGGAGGGTGCGGATCATCTCGAGGCCGGTCCGGTCGCCGACGTGGGCGAGCCGGGCGTAGCGGTGGCCGCCGAAGTCGCGCTGGGAGATCAGGCCGTCGTCGGTGCGGTCGAACAGGGCGCCCCAGTCCTCGAGCTCCTGGACCCGCTCGGGCGCCTCCTGCGCGTGCAGCTGCGCCATCCGCCAGTTGTTGAGCATCTTCCCGCCACGCATGGTGTCGCGGAAGTGCACCTCCCAGTTGTCCTCGGGCCAGCGGTTGCCCATGGCCGCGGCGATGCCGCCCTCGGCCATCACGGTGTGCGCCTTGCCGAGCAGCGACTTGCAGACGATCGCGGTCTTCGCGCCGGCGTCGTGGGCGGCGATCGCGGCCCGCAGACCGGCACCACCGGCGCCGATCACGACGACGTCGTAGGTGTGCCGCTCCTCCACTGCCGCTGCCGGACATCTCGTTGCCGGTCATCGGATGCCGGGTCGGACATCATCAGTTTCCGGGCCCCGCGTGTGGCGGAGCGAAGCGGAAGGAGCGAGCACTTCGTGGATCAGAAGAACCTCGGGTCGTCGAAGACGTTGGCGGCGAGCAGGGCGATGTAGAGGTCGACGAGGGCGACGGAGAACAGGGACACCCACGCGTAGCGGGCGTGGTTGACGTTGAGCTTCGAGACCCAGGTCCAGAGCCGGTAGCGGACGGGGTGCTTCGAGAAGTGCCGCAGCCGGCCGCCGACCGCGTGCCGGCACGAGTGGCAGGACAGCGTGTACATCCAGATGTAGTAGACGTTGATGATCATCAGGACGGTGCCGAGGCCCATGTGGATGCCGTCGGACTCCCCCTCGGCCGGGCGGAACGCCAGGATCACGTCGTAGCTGAGGATCAGCGCGACCACCACCGCGGCGTACCAGAAGTAGCGGTGGATGTTCTGCAGGATCAGCGGCAGCCGGGTCTCGCCGGAGTACTTGCCGTGCGGCTCGGCGACGGCGCAGGCCGGCGGCGACAGCCAGAACGCGCGGTAGTACGCCTTGCGGTAGTAGTAGCAGGTCATCCGGAAGCCCAGCGGGAAGATCAGGATGATCAGCGCCGCCGACAGCGGGAACCCCGCGAACGGCTGGCCGAAGTCGGACGAGCCCTCGACGCAGTCGCCCAGGCAGGGCGAGTAGAACGGCGAGAGGTACGGCTCGGAGAAGTAGTTGGTCCCCGAGAACGCACGAACGGTCGCGTAGACGACGAACGAGCTGAAGACCACGAACGTCGTCAGCGGGGCCAGCCACCACCTGTCGGTCCGCAACGTCTTCGCATCGATGCGGGCTCGGGTGGGCCCGGTCACGCCTGTTGTCATCGCTCGCCTTCCAGGTGGGCTGGGTGCAACGGGTTGCAGTCTCTACAAAACCACCCCGTTGCGGAAGGGGACGCGCCCACCCGTCCGGATCGTGACCCGATCCGGCAGTATGGTCGGCCAGACCACACGACCGTCTCGGACCGTTCCGCCGCAGAGGCTGTCCATGAGCAAACCCACGATCGTCACCGTCGACGACGATCCACTCGTGTCCGAGGCGATCACCCGCGACCTACGGGCCAGGTACGGCGCCGAGTTCCGCATCGTGCGGACGACCTCCGGCCCCGACGCGCTGGGCGTGCTCGCTGAGCTGGTCCTCAAGGACCGCCCGGTCGCCCTGATCGCTGCCGACCAGCGGATGCCGCGGATGACCGGGATCGAGATGCTGGAGCAGGCCCGCGTGCACGCTCCGGACGCCAAGTTCCTTCTCCTGACGGCGTACGCCGACACCGACGTGGCCATCCGGGCGATCAACGACATCGGGCTCGACTACTACCTGCTCAAGCCGTGGGACCCCCCGGAACAGCGGCTGTACCCGGTGGTCGACGACCTGCTGGACGACTGGCGGCACGAGCACCCCGACCACACCAGCGACGTCCGCGTCGTCGGGCACCGCTGGTCGGACCGCAGCCACGAGGTGAAGAACTTCCTCGCCCGCAACCACGTGCCCTACCGCTGGCTCGACGTCGAGCGCGACGACGAGGGCAGCCGGTTGGTGGCGCTCGCGCACGCCGGCCCGACCGACCTCCCACTCGTGCTGGTCCCGGACGCCGAGACTCTCCGCGCACCCACGACGCTTGACCTGGCAGAGCGACTCGGCCTGCGGACCCGCCCGGAGCAGCCGCTCTACGACGTCTGCATCGTCGGCGGCGGCCCGGCCGGTCTCGCCGCGGCCGTGTACGCCGCGTCGGAGGGCCTGAGCACGATCGTCGTGGAGCGCGAGGCGCCCGGCGGCCAGGCCGGCCAGAGCGCCGCGATCGAGAACTACCTGGGCTTCCCGAAGGGGCTCAGCGGGTCGGACCTGACCCAGCGCGCGATCGCCCAGGTGTCCCGGTTCGGCGCCGAGATGGTGCTGGCGCGGGACGTCGTCGGCTTCGAGACCCGGGGTCCGGTGCGGGCGGTGGTCCTGGCCGGGTCGGGCGAGATCGAGGCGCGGGCGGTGATCGTGGCGTCCGGCGTGGCCTACCGCCGACTGGAGGCCGACGGGCTCGACGACCTGACCGGCCGCGGCGTCTACTACGGCGCCAACGCGACCGACGCCCCGCAGGTCGAGGGCGAGGACGTGTACGTCGTCGGGGCGGCCAACTCCGCCGGCCAGGCCGCGCTCAACCTGTCCCGGCACGCCAAGCGGGTGGTGATGGTGGTGCGGGCCGGGACCCTGACCGACACCATGTCGCAGTACCTCGTCGAGCGGATCACCGCGTCGCCGGCGATCGAGGTGCGCTACCGCACCGAGGTCGCCGCGGCCCGGGGCGACGGCCACCTCGAGTCGCTCACCCTGGTCGACCGCGACACCGGCGTCCGGGACGAGGTCGACGCCAGCTGGTTGTTCGTGTTCATCGGTGCCTCGCCGCGGACCGACTGGCTCGGCGAGGAGGTCGTGCGCAACGACAAGGGTTTCGTGATCACCGGCCAGGACCTGCTCCGGCGTGAGCGGTCGGGCTGGCCGCTGGCGCGGTCGCCGTACGCGCTGGAGACGAGCGTGCCCGGCGTGTTCGCCGCCGGCGACGTGCGGCTCGACTCGATGAAGCGGGTCGCGTCCGCCGTCGGCGAGGGTGCGATGGCGGTCTACCTGGTCCACCGCTACCTGGCCACGATCTGATGCGCGTCGCCGATCTCCGCCCCCTCGGCCTGTTCGACGGCCTCACCGACGACCAGCTGCACGAGCTGCTCGACGGCAGCAGCGAGGTGGCGATCGAGCCGGGCGTCGACATCTTCCGCGAGGGCGAGCGCGCCGACCATTGGTGGGTGCTCGTTGACGGAGCCCTCGAGCTGGTCCGACACGTCGGCCGCGAGGACACGGTCGTCGGCCGGATGGACCAGCCGGGACGCTGGGCCGGCGGATTCCGGGCGTGGGACGAGAATGGCGTCTACCTCGCCACCGGACGCGGCGTACGCGAGGGCCGGCTGCTCAGCGTCCCGTCGACGCTGCTGCGGGAACGGATGACGTCGTGGTTCCCGATGGGCGTGCACCTCATCCAGGGCCTCTACGGCACGGCCCGGAGCATCGAGTCGACCGCCCGCCAGCGCGAGTCCCTGGTCACGCTCGGCACGCTCGCGGCCGGGCTGGCGCACGAGCTCAACAACCCCGCGGCCGCGGCCAGCCGATCGGTCGACCTCCTCGACCACGCGTGCCGGATGCTGCTGGAGTCCCTCGGCCGGCTGGCCGAGCGCGACGTGTCCAACGAGCAGTTCCTGCGTCTCGAGGCGCTGCGCCGCGAGATCGGGCCGGCGCCCGACGGCCGGGATCCGCTGGCGGTCGCGGACCTGGAGGAGGAGATCGCCGACTGGCTCGCCGCCCACGGGGTGGAGCACGGCTGGGACCTGGCGGCCACGTTCGCCGCAGCCGGCGTCGACGTCGCCTGGTGCGAGCGGGTGGCCGAGGTGCTCGAGGGTCCGCTCGCTGCAGGTCGGCCTGGAGTGGGTTGCCGGAACGTTGTCGGCTCTGACGCTGCTGGTCGAGGTGCGAGAGGCGACCGGACGGGTCTCGGAGCTCGTGGGGGCCGTGCGCTCCTACACGCAGATGGACCGCGCCTCGATGCAGTCGGTCGACGTCGTGGAGGGCCTGGAGAGCACGCTCGTGATGCTCGGCCACAAGCTCCGCGACGGCGTACAGGTGGTCCGCGAGTACGACGCGGAGCTCCCGCGCATCGAGGCGTACCCCGGCGAGCTGAACCAGGTGTGGACCAACCTCGTCGACAACGCGGTCGACGCGATGGACGGCGACGGCACGTTGCGTCTCACCACCCGCGCGGACGCGGACGCGATCGTGGTCGAGGTCGGGGACACGGGCGGCGGGATGGCGCCCGACGTGGTCGCCCGCGCGTTCGACGCGTTCTACACCACCAAGGACGTCGGCAAGGGGACCGGACTCGGGCTGGACATCGCCCGCCGGATCGTCGTGGACCGCCACGGGGGCACCATCGACATCGACGTACTACCCGGCGAGACAGTGCTCCGGGTCCAGCTCCCCCGCTGACCGACGTTCATCCGGCTGTCACCACGCTGCGGCACCCCGTTGGCGCGCCGGAGACAGGCTGGGTGCATGCGGACAGCTCTCGTTGCCGAGTCGTTCTTCCCGGCGGTCGACGGCACCACGACGACGGTCAAGGCCGTGGTCGACCGGCTCGTGGACCGCGGCCACGAGGTGCTCGTCATCGCGCTCGCGCCCGGGCCTCACGTCCTACCGCGGCTGCCGGGTCGCACGCATCCAGCCGCGCGAGCCGATCGGTGCGCAGGTGCGCGCCGAGCTCGAGGCGTTCGCGCCCGACCTGGTGCACGTCACCTCCCCGGAGACGGTCGGCCGCAAGGCGCTCAAGCACGCCGGCCGGCTCGGCCTCCGCACCCTCACCGTGCAGCAGACCCCTGTGTCCCACCTGGCCGCCGAGCGCTGGCGGGCCAAGGTCGCCGACCGGTCCGACCGGGTCCTCGTCACCGCCACCTGGATGCGCGAGCGACTCGGCGACCTCGGGGTCGAGGCCGGCCTCTGGGCGCCGGGCGTCGACACGGCGGCGTTCGGGCCGCAGCTGCGCGACCAGTGGCTGCACGCCAACTGGGCCAGGGCCAGCTCGACCGGTGGGCCGCGGGTCGTGGTCGGGTACGTCGGCAGCCTGCACCGCCGGCACGGCGTGCGCCGGCTCGCGGACCTGGCGCAGGTGCCCGGGATCCGCCCGGTGCTGATCGGCGACGGCCCGCAACGTCCCTGGCTGGCGGCCCGGCTGCCCGACGCCAAGTTCACCGGCGCCCTCGAGACCGGCGACCTGACCCGGGCGATCGCGGCGCTCGACGTGCTCGTGCACCCCGGGACCGAGGAGACCTGCTGCCACGCCCTGCGCGAGGCAGCGGCCAGCGGCGTACCGGTCGTGGCTCCGCGCTCCGGTGGTGCACCGGACGTCGTCCGGCCGCTCGAGTCCGGCCTGCTCTACGAGCCCGCCGACCACAACGGCTTCGCGCGGGCGGTCGCGATGGTGGCCGGCGACCGGCATCGTGCCCTGCTCGGCGCACGCGGCCGCGAGCTCGCCGTACGCGACTGGCGCACCGCGGTCGACGAGCTGGTCGACCTCCACTACGGCGCGCTGACCGGGCGGACGGGCCGGACCCCGCACGCGGCCTGACCGCCTCGGTGACCCCCGGGTAACCGGGGAAAAGTCACACTCCCTGTGGTCGGGTGCACCAAATCGGAGCGGTAGCGTGCTATCCGTGGCAACGACGTCCCCTCGACCGACACTGGTGAAGGGAGCGCGCGGCGCGCGCTCCACCATCGCGCTCAAGCTGCTGATGGCAGTCAGCGGCATCATCTTCATCCTGTTCGTGCTGGTCCACATGTACGGCAACCTCCAGGCGTTCGCCGGCCACGACGCCTACAACGAGTACGCCGAGCACCTTCGCGAGATCGGCGAGCCGATGCTGCCGCGCGAGGGCCTGCTCTGGATCATCCGCGTCGGCCTGATCGTCGCGCTCGTCGTGCACGTCTACTGCGCGGTGGCCCTGTGGCGACGGGCCGCCCGCGCCCGCACCGTGAAGTACGAGGTGAAGAAGAACCTCGCGTCGACGTTCTCGTCGCGGATGATGCGCTGGGGCGGCGTGGCCATCCTCCTCTTCCTCGTCTGGCACCTGCTGAACTTCACCATCGGCAAGGTCAACGTGACCGGCGGCCCGACCAACGACCCGTACAACCTGCTGGTCGACTCGTTCGAGACGTGGTGGCTGACCCTGATCTACCTGCTCGCCATGGTCGCCCTCGGGCTGCACCTGCACCACGGGGTCTGGAGCTCCGCGCAGACCCTCGGCCTGACCAACAACGCCCGTGCCCGCCGCAATGCCAAGGGGCTCGGGGTGATCGTGGCCGTCGTCATCGCCGGCGGCTTCTCCCTCGTCCCGATCTTCGTCCTCGCCGGCGTCATCTCGTAGTAAGGCAGCCGACATGACCGACATGCCCGACACCACCAACGCCTTCGACCCGTCCCACACGCGGACCTCGGCGACGACGCAGTACGACGACGCGGCCGGCTACTACGTCGACGGCGACCCGATCGCGGACACCAAGGCACCCGGCGGCCCGCTCGAGGAGAAGTGGGGCACCCGCCAGTTCGAGGCCCGGATCGCCAACCCGGCCAACCGTCGTCGCCTCTCCGTGATCGTCGTCGGCACCGGCCTGGCCGGCGCCTCCGCGGCCGCCACGCTCGGCGAGGCCGGCTACGTCGTGAAGTCCTTCTGCTACCAGGACTCCCCGCGCCGCGCCCACTCGATCGCCGCCCAGGGCGGCATCAACGCGGCCAAGAACTACAAGGGCGACGGCGACTCCGTCTACCGGCTCTTCTACGACACCATCAAGGGCGGCGACTACCGCTCGCGCGAGTCGAACGTCTACCGCCTGGCCCAGGTGAGCGTGAACATCATCGACCAGTGCGTCGCGCAGGGCGTCCCGTTCGCCCGCGAGTACGGCGGCCTGCTCGACAACCGCTCCTTCGGCGGCGTGCAGGTGTCCCGCACGTTCTACGCGCGCGGCCAGACCGGCCAGCAGCTGCTGATCGGCGCCTACCAGGCGCTGGAGCGCCAGGTCGCCGCCGGCACCGTGAAGTGCTACACCCGGCACGAGATGGTCGAGCTGATCATCGTCGACGGCCGGGCCCGCGGCATCATCGTGCGCGACATGGTCACCGGCGAGATCGAGACCTACTTCGCCGACGTCGTGGTGCTCGCCACCGGTGGCTACGGCAACGTCTTCTTCCTGTCCACCAACGCGATGGGCTGCAACGTCACCGCCACCTGGCGGGCGCACCGCAAGGGCGCCTACATGGCCAACCCCTGCTACACGCAGATCCACCCGACCTGCATCCCCGTCTCCGGCGCACACCAGTCGAAGCTGACCCTGATGAGCGAGTCGCTGCGCAACGACGGCCGGATCTGGGTGCCGAAGAACAAGGCGGACTGCGACAAGAACCCGCGGGACATCCCCGAGGAGGACCGCGACTACTACCTCGAGCGGATCTACCCGGCGTTCGGCAACCTGGTCCCCCGCGACATCGCGTCCCGCCAGGCGAAGAACATGTGCGACGAGGGTCGCGGCGTCGGGCCCGAGGTCGACGGCGTACGCCGTGGCGTCTACCTCGACTTCGCCGACGCGACCGAGCGGCTCGGCAAGGACGACGATCGAGGACAAGTACGGCAACCTCTTCGACATGTACGCCCGGATCACGGGCGAGGACCCCTACACCGTGCCGATGCGGATCTACCCCGCCGTGCACTACGTGATGGGCGGCCTGTGGGTCGACTACGACCTGCAGTCGACGATCCCCGGCCTGTTCGTCACCGGTGAGGCCAACTTCTCCGACCACGGCGCCAACCGGCTCGGCGCCTCGGCCCTGATGCAGGGTCTCGCCGACGGCTACTTCGTGCTCCCGAACACCATCCGCGACTACCTCGCCGAGGGACCGTTCGACAAGATCCCCGAGGACCACCCGGCCGTCGTGGAGGCCCAGCAGTCGGTGCAGAGCCGGATCGACCACTTCATGAACAACAACGGCACCCGCAGCGTCGACTCCTACCACCGCGAGCTCGGCAACATCATGTGGGAGTTCTGCGGCATGGAGCGGTCCGAGGACGGCCTGAAGAAGGCGATCGACCTGATCCGCACCCTCAAGGACGACTTCTGGCGCAACGTGAAGGTGCTCGGCACCGCCGACAGCCTGAACCAGTCGCTGGAGAAGGCCGGCCGGGTGGCCGACTTCTTCGAGCTCGGCGAGCTGATGTGCATCGACGCGCTGAACCGGCGCGAGTCCTGCGGCGGCCACTTCCGCGCGGAGTCGCAGACCGAGGACGGCGAGGCGCTGCGCCACGACGACCACTACGCGTACGTCGCGGCCTGGGAGTGGCCGGGCGAGGGCGAGAAACCCGTCCTGCACAAGGAAGAACCTGATCTACGAGTTCGTCGAGATGAAGCAGCGGAGCTACAAGTGAGAGTCACGCTGAAGATCTGGCGCCAGCCGAATGCTGCCGCGGACGGCCAGCATGCACACCTACGAGGTCGACGACGTGTCGGCGGACATGTCCTTCCTCGAGATGCTCGACGTGCTCAACGAGCGGCTGAACAGCGAGGGCGAGGAGCCGATCGCGTTCGACTCCGACTGTCGCGAGGGCATCTGCGGCATGTGCGGCCTGATGATCAACGGCGAGGCGCACGGCCCCGAGGTCACCACCACCTGCCAGCTGCACATGCGGTCGTTCAAGGACGGCGACACGATCACCATCGAGCCGTGGCGGGCCGACGCGTTCCCGGTGGTCAAGGACCTCTGCGTGGACCGGGGCGCGTTCGACCGGATCATCCAGTCCGGCGGCTACATCTCGGTGAACACCGGCGCCGCCCCGGACGCGCACGCCACGCCGGTGCCGAAGGACAAGGCGGACCGGGCCTTCGACGTCGCCACCTGCATCGGCTGCGGCGCCTGCGTCGCCGCCTGCCCCAACGGCTCCGCGTCGCTGTTCGTCGGTGCCAAGGTCACCCACCTCGGCGAGCTGCCGCAGGGCCAGGCCGAGCGCGACAGCCGCGTGGTCAACATGGTCGGCCAGCACGACCACGAGGGCTTCGGCGGCTGCACCAACATCGGCGAGTGCACGGCCGCCTGCCCGAAGGAGATCCCGCTCGACGTGATCTCCCGCCTCAACTGGGACCTGCACGCCGCCATCCGGCACGGCCACTAAGACCAAGGGGATGCCGGCGGCACCGGTTCGCAGCTTCCCTCCGGCTGCGAGCGCCCTAATCGTCCGGTGACCGCCGGCATCCCGGGCACGGGTCCCGAGCGGCGCCCGCCAGCCTTGAGTTCGCCGTCAGAGCGGCGGGCGCCGTGCACCGCCCCGAGCAGGGCGGCACAGAAACCGTACGACGCAGTCGCTGCGGCGCGAGTGGCTGCCGCCACGTTCACCCAAGGTTGGGTACGGCGTGGCATGACGGCACGGAACGCCCGCCCTCACGGGGGACAAGGGCGGGCGCCGGGACCGACACAGGGGGGACGGATGTGCCGGTCACGTCTCCAGCGTGACCCCGCCCCACGGCGGCGAATCACCCGGAAGGGTGAACAGTCGGGCGGCTACTGCGGAAGAATCGGCGCGCAGGGCCTTGATGCCGAGGGCGCCGAGCAGCGCCGGCGATCACGAAGTTGCCGACGATCAGGACCGTGTGGGCCACCCAGTAGCCGGTGGCCCGGTCCTCGCCAGACTGGTAGGCGTCGAGCAGGTTCCGGGCGAAGTTGCCGAAGGTCACGACGTTCCAGACCGCCACGGCCAGCAGCAGGATCGCGTGCTTGCGCTCGAACTTCACGGGTTCTCTTCCTTCTTCCTCCGGAGTACGGCGACCAGGGCGAGCGCGGTCGCTCCCCCGGCGGCGAACGAGCGGGCGGACCGGCCGCGGGCGGCGGTCGGCTCCGGCTCGGCCGCCTCGTGCAGGTCCACCCGGGTCAGCTGCTCCATGCGGGCCCGTTCGAGGGCCGCTTGCTCCTGCAGCGCACGCGCCGGGGCGCGACGTCTGCGCCCAGGCCGCGGCGTACAGCGTGCCGCGGGAGGTGTAGTTGATCCAGACCAGCAGGATCAGCGCGACCCCGAAGACCTGGAAAGCGGGCTGCCCCTCGGTGCCGGACAGCAGCAGGAACGAGGCCGCCTTGAGCAGCTCGAAGGCGACCGCGCCGAGCAGGGCGCCGGACCACAGCGAGCGGTTCGGCACGTGCGGGCGCGCGAGCAGCTTGAAGAGAGTGAAGAACAGCACGAGGTTGGCGCCGAACCCGATCGCCCGGCCGATCAGCTCGACCAGCCAGTCGAGCTCGGCGTCGAGCCCGATCCAGTCCAGCACGCTGGTCCGAGAACCCGGTGACGAGGCCGGCCAGGGCGACGCTGAGACAGCAGCACCACGCCGATCGACGACCAGCGAGACCAGGTCCCGGACGCTTGCCGATCACGAAGTTCGGGTGCTCCTTGGCCGGCTGCTCGAACACCACGGCGAGGGCGCTGCGCATGGCGGACAGCCAGCCGAGGCCGGCGTACAGCAGGCCGACCAGACCGATCAGACCGACCGTGTTGGCGGCGTTCTCGATGTCACTGACGGCGATCTGGCCGTCGTCGCCGACGAGGTTGGGGATCACCGCGTTGACGGCCGTCGACGAGGTCTTCCTGCGCGTCGGGGTAGACCTTCGCGATCTGCCCGACCACGAAGAACGCGATGGCCAGGATCGGGAAGATCGAGAGGAACGCGAAGTACGTCACGGCCCCGGCCTGCTGCGAGGCGCCCGACGGCGCCGTAGTGCTCCTGGGTCCGCACCGCGTGGTCGACGATCGGGCGCCGCTCGCGCAGCCGGGCGAGTGCCGAGGTGACGCGCTCCTTGACGGAGGGCAATCAGCTCACCGCCGGCATCGGCAGGAGCGGGAAGTCCCGCGTCGGCTTCCAGCCCGTCTCCTCGTCGTGCACGTAGAGGTGGAACTCCTTGGCGTCGAAGACGCTGTCGAACGTCGCCAGCTCGTAGAACGCGCGGTCCAGCGTCTCGTCGGGCAGGTGGTGCGCGATGGTCACGTGCGGGTGGTACGGGAACTGGAGGTCCACGCGAAGAGGCCCCTGACGTACGGCGGCAGCGAGCTGCTCGCACTGGGAGATGCCCTCGACGACCGTCACGAAGACGACCGGCGAGACCGGCCGGAACGTGCCGGTACCCCGCAGGTGGATGGCGAAACCGCGCAGCCGAGCCGCCACGTCCGAGAGGTGGGCCTCGACGCCGGGCAGGTCGGCCTCGTCGACCTCCGTCGGCGGCACCAGCGTGATGTGGGTAGGGATCATCGTCGCCGTCGTGTCGCCGACGGACGTGCGGTAGTCCTGGAGCTGGGAGGCCCAGGGCTCCGGGATGGCGAGGGCGACACCGATGGTCGGCATGACGGCTATTGTCCCGCCGCGACGAAGCCGACGCGCTGGTAGACGTCGCGCAGGGTCGCCTCGGCCACGCCGCGGGCCTGCTCGACACCGCGCTTGAGCACGTCGGTCAGGTGGGTCTGGTCGTCGAGCAGCTCGAGGGTCTGCTCCCGGAAGGGAGTCACGAACTCGACCACCACCTCGGCCAGGTCCTTCTTCAGGGCGCCGTACCCACGGCCCTCGTACTCCTCCTCGAGGGAGGAGATCGACCGCGCGGTGAGCGAGGAGTAGATCGTGAGCAGGTTGCTCACGCCCGGCTTCTCCTCGGGGTCGAACCGGATCTCCGAGCCCGAGTCGGTGACGGCGGAGCGGATCTTCTTGGCGCTGACCGTGGGGTCGTCGAGCATCTCGATGATGCCGCCCGGAGAGGACGCCGACTTCGACATCTTCGCCGTCGGCTCCTGCAGGTCGGTGATCTTCGCGGTCGCCTTGAGGATGTAGGGCTCGGGCAGGCGGAACGTCTTCTTGTAGCGGTGGTTGAACCGCTGCGCGAGGTCGCGGGTGAGCTCGAGGTGCTGGCGCTGGTCCTCGCCGACCGGGACGAAGTGCGGGCGGTAGAGCAGGATGTCGGCCGCCTGCAGCACCGGGTAGGTGAACAGGCCGACGCTCGCCGCGCCCTCGCCACCCTTGGCCGACTTGTCCTTGAACTGGGTCATCCGCCGCGCCTCGCCGAAGCCGGTGAGGCACTGGAGCACCCAGCCGAGCTGGGCGTGCGCGGGCACCTGGCTCTGGATGAAGATCGCGGACCGGTCGGGGTCGATGCCCATCGCGATCAGCTGTGCGGCCGCCCGGAGACAGCGCTCGCGGAGCAGCTTGGGGTCCTGCTCGACGGTGATGGCGTGCAGGTCGGCGATGAAGAAGAACGGCTGGTAGTCCTCCTGGAGGTCCACCCACTGCCGCAGCGCGCCGAGGTAGTTGCCGAAGTGGAACGAGTCGGCGGTCGGCTGGATCCCCGAGAGCACGCGCGGCCGGGCCGTGCTGGAACCGGCGACCGATGCGGCCACCTCGGGCGCGGTGGTCGGTGCGGACATGTCGCGCATTCTGTCAGGACGGCGGCACGCCCCCGAAACCGGCCATGGGAGAGCACTCCCGGCCTGCCCGGGCGAGGAGGTTAGCGGTCCGCCCGGGCGGCGACGGCCTTCGACGACCGCACGTGGACCGAGGCCGAGGCCACGACGACCAGGAACCCGAGGACCGAGAGCGCCGCCCCGACGACGGCGGTCGAGCGGTAGCCGTACCCCGCGGCGATGACGATGCCGCCGATCCAGGCACCGAGGGCGTTCGCGATGTTGAGCGAGGCGTGGTTCATCGCCGCGCCCAGGGTCTGCGCGTCGCCGGCGACGTCCATCAGCCGCAGCTGGAGGTTCACGACCAGGACCGACCCGATCATCGTGATCAGGAACGCCGGCACGATCGCCCACCAGCCGTACGGCGCCAGCACGGCGAACACGAGCAGCACGACGCCGATCCCGATCGAGGACAGGAGCAGCGACCGGAGGATCGACCAGTCCGCGAGCAGGCCGGCCACCCAGGTGCCGGCCACCATGCCCGAGACCGAACGCGAGCAGGAAGACCGGGACCGCGGACTCGGGGAGCCCGCCGACCTCGGTGACGGTCGGCGCGATGTAGGAGTAGACGGCGAACATGCCGCCGAAGCCGATCGCTCCGGCCAGCAGGGTCAGCCACACCTGCGGCTTGGCGAACGCGCGCAGCTCGCGTCGACCGGTCGCGGCGGAGTCGCCCGGGCAGGCCGGGACGAACGCCATCACCAGGGCCACGGTGACCAGCGCGAGGCCGGCGACGGCCCAGTAGGCCGCGCGCCAGCCGAGGCTCTGGCCGAGCCAGGTGGCGGCGGGCACGCCGATCACGTTGGCGACCGACAGGCCGAGCATCACCATGGCGACCGCGCGGCCCTTGCGGCCGGCGGGCGCCATGCTCGGCCGCGACGAGGGACGCGACGCCGAAGTAGCGCGCCGTGCGGCAGGCCGTCGAGGAAGCGGGACACCATCAGCAGCTCGTAGTTCCCGGCCAGCGCGCTCGCGGCGTTGAACACGGCGTACGCCGCCATCAGCGCGATCAGCAGCGCCGCGCCGCGGCCACTTCGCGCCGAAGAACGCCAGCAGCGGGGCGCCCACGACCACGCCCACGGCGTACGCCGAGATGATGTGGCCGGCGGTCGGGATCGAGACGTCGACGCCCTCCGCGATCTGCGGGAGCAGCCCCATCGTGACGAACTCGGTGGTGCCGATCGCGAACCCGCCCATGGCGAGCGCGAGCACCGCCAGGGTGAAGTGCCGGGCGGTGGCGGGCCGGGGCTCGGCTGTCTGGCGGTCGCGGTCATCGTCACGCCATGCTCCAACGGGCGGGCCCGCGAACCGCCTATTCCTCGACCGCTACCTCAGATGTGTTTGTGGCCACCACGCGTATCCGCGACGGCCAGCCGGCTGCCCGGCTCAGGCTCGACCCGCACCGTTCCGTCGGCGCCGACGTGGACGTCGAGCCGCTCCGCGCCGACCCTCAGCCCGCGGAGCGAGAAGGCGCCGAGGGTGGTGCTGGTGCGGACGGGGTGGGTGACGACGCCGGCCGGGGCGTCGACCACCAGGCCGGTGACCGCGACCAGGGCGGCCAGCGGTGCCGCGGCCGACCAGGCCTGCGGGCGGCAGGCGGCGGGGTAGGCGGACGGGAAGGGTACGTCGGCGGCCGCGTCGCCGCCGTACAGCTCGGGGAGGCGGTAGTCGACGTCCTCGGCGGCGACGAACAGGCCGCGGGCCAGTCGGGCAGCCGCGTCGGCGTGCCCGTCGGCGGCGAGACCGCGGACGGCGATGGCGGTGTCGTGCGGCCAGACCGTGCCGCCGTGGTAGGAGAGCCGGGAGAAGCGCGGCGAGTCCGAGGCGAGGGTGCGCAGGCCGAACCCGGAGTCGAGACGCGGGTCGGCCAGCAGGTCGGCGACCCGCGCCGTCGCGGTCGGAGTCGAGCAGGCCGGTGCCGAGCAGGTGGCCCATGTTGGAGGTCACCGAGTCGACCGGGTGGCCGTCGCGGTCGAGCGCGATCGCGACGTGGCCGTCGGCCGCGCCCCCGACCCAGAACTCGTCGCGGAACCGCGCGCGCAGGTCCGCGGCCCACTCGACCAGCGCCGGGCACCGGGTCCTCGCCGAACGCCTCGAGCAGGGCCGCGCCACGGACCGCCGCGTCGTAGGCGTAGGCCTGCACCTCGCAGAGCGCGATCGGCGGCTCGGCCAGCCGGCCGTCGGCGAACTGCACGGAGTCGTGGCTGTCCTTCCAGCCCTGGTTGGACAGGCCGGTGCCCGATCTGGTCGACGTACCGCAGCCAGCCGGTCTCGGCGGACTGCGCCATCAGCCAGACCAGGCAGCCGCGCACGGCGGGCAGCAGGTCGCGCACCTGGGCCGGGTCGGCGCCCCAGGCGTGGGCGTCGGCGAGGGTGCCGACGAACAGCGGGGTGGCGTCGACGGTGCCGTAGTAGAGCGGCGGGAGGGAGTTCGCGCCGGCCGCCTGCTCGCGTCCGCACCTCGTGCAGGATCTTGCCGGGCTGCTCCTCGGTCGCCGGGTCGTCCCGGGTCCCCTGCCGGCGCGCCAGCACGCGCAGCGTCGAGAGCGCGAGCCCGGTGTCGAACGGCACCAGCATCCGCGCCGCCCACAACGAGTCGCGCCCGAAGAGGGTGAGGAACCACGGGCTGCCGGCGGCCAGGAACCGGTCGTCGCCGTCGGCGAGCAGCAGCCCGCCGAGGTCGGCCAGGCTCTGCTCGGCGGTACGCCGCAGCCGGATGTCGGCGGACTCGACGGTGGCCGACCAGGGAGCCGGCCGGCCGGGGCCGAACGAGCCGATGGTGCCGCTGGTGGCTCGGACCGAGACCTCCCGGCGCTCGCCGCGGGCCAGCCGGAACCGCCAGGTGAGCCGGCCGGTGGCGGCGTCGACCTCGGGCGCCGGGTCGGCTGCGATCTCGACGTCGCCGTCGGCCCACCGGAGGCCGGCCGGCGGTCGGCTGCGCGGACCGCCGGATCGCCGGCGGCGCCCTGCTTGACCGCCGCCATCGGCAGGAGGTCGCTGCCGGCGGACAGGTGCAGCACGACGTCCACGGGGTCCTGCGCGACCGACTCGACCACGATCGTCTCCGTCGAGTCCGTCGCTCGCGAGCGTGCGGCACCGGTCGATCCGGACCGTCGGGTCGGGAAGCCGGTCGCCGAGGCTGCGGGCGACGTACGAGAACTCCTGCCGGTCGGCACCGATCGTCGCCGACCGGACCAGGTCGAGACCCGAGCCCTCGACGGCCAGCTCGAGGGTGTCGAGGAGGCGGACGTCGCCGACGTACCAGCCGCTCACGCCGCCGGGTCGGACCTGCCCGTCCGCGGCCGCGAGCAGCAGGCCCGGGGCGGCGACGCACGAGGCCAGGTCGTGCAGCAGCGGCTGCAGCCGGGGGGTTGTCTCGGACTGATCGATGCTGGGTAACCTCCGTCACGGTGCGAGATTTTAACGCTAAACACGGGTCCGACCGCAAGAGCGGTCCGACTCCCCACGGGCACGTCACCCTCGGCGACGTCGCCCGGCACGTCGGCGTCTCGGCGCAGTCGGTGTCGAACGCGCTGAACAGCCCGGACCGGGTCGCCCCGGCCACCCGCGACCGGATCCTGGCCGCCGTGCACGAGCTCGGCTACCGCCCCAACCGGTCCGCCCGCGCCCTGCGCAACCAGCGCTCGCGGCTGATCGGGGTCAAGGTGGAGGCGTCCCGCGACGACCGGGCCGCGCTGCTGCTCGACCAGTTCCTGCACGCGCTCGCCGAGTCCGCCGGCGCGGCCGGCTGCCACCTGATCCTGTGCCACGCCGACGACGAGGCCGGCGAGATCGCGGCCTACCGCGACCTGCTCGCGACCACCGCGGTGGACGCGTTCGTGCTCGCCAGCACCCACACCGACGACGCCCGGGTCGCCGCCCTGCGCGAGCTGGACGTCCCGTTCGCGACGTTCGGCCGGTCCTGGGACGGCGACGAGGACCTCGCCTGGGTCGACGTCGACGGCCGCGCCGGCATCCGCGCGGCCACCGAGCACGTCGCCGGCGCAGGGCCACCGCCGGATCGCGCACGTCGGCTGGCCGCTCGACTCCGAGACCGGCCGCGACCGGCGCCAGGGCTGGCTCGAGGCGCTCGCCGCCCGCGGCCTCGAGCCCGACCTGCACGCCGAGGAGCCCGACGACTTCGACGCCGGCCGCGCCGCCGCCCACCGGCTGCTCGACGCGCCCGACCCGGCCACCGCGATCGTCTGCTCGTCCGACACCCTCGCCCTCGGCGTCCTCCGCGCGCTGAGCGACCGTGGCCTGCGGGCCGGGCCCGACGTCGCGGTCACCGGCTTCGACAACTCCCCCGCCGCCGCCCTCACCACGCCCGGGCTGACCAGCCTGCGCCAGCCCCTCGAGCAGGTCGCCCACGACCTGGTCGCCGCCGTCGAGCAGATGCTCGCCGGCACCCCCACCCGTCGCCAGACCCTGCTCCTGCCCGAGCTGGTCGTCCGCGACTCGAGCCGCACCGAACCGTCCCGCACCACCCGCACACCCAGCCAGGAGTAGGAACATGAAGAACCGTCTCGGGAACCGCCGCATCCTGCCCGCCCTCTGCCTCGTCGCCACCGGCGCACTCGCCCTGACCGCCTGCGGCTCCGGCTTCGAGGGCGACGACGAATCGTCGTCGAGTCCTCCGGGGAGCTGTCCATCCTGATCGGCTCGTCCGGCGACGCCGAGACCAAGGCGGTGCAGGACGCCGTGGCGGCCTGGTCGGAGGAGAGCGGCGTGAAGGCCGAGGTGATCGTCGCCTCCGACCTCGCCCAGCAGCTCAGCCAGGGCTTCGCCAGCAACAACCCGCCGGACGTGTTCTACGTGTCGACCGACCAGCTCGCCGGCTACGTCGGCAACGGCTCGCTCTACGCGTACGGCGACGACCTGTCCAACGCCGACGACTTCCTGCCGACCCTGGTCGACGCGTTCACCGTCGACGACAAGTTCTACTGCGCACCCAAGGACTTCTCGACCCTCGGCCTGGTCATCAACCAGAAGCTCTGGAAGGACGCCGGCCTGACCGACGACGACGTCCCGACCACCTGGGACGAGCTCGCCGACGTCGCGGGCAAGCTGACCAAGGGCGACGCCGGTCGGCCTGGCGCTTCAGCCCCGAGTACGCCCGGGTCGGCGCGTTCTTCCCGCAGGCCGGCGGCGCGATGACCAACGACGACGGCACCGAGGCGACCGTCGACAGCCCGGAGAACGTCGAGGCGCTCGACTACGTCCAGAGGACTGATGGACGACGGCGTCGCGGCGTACTCCTCCGACCTCGGCGCCGGCTGGGGCGGCGAGGCGTTCGGCAAGCAGCTCTCGGCGATGACCATCGAGGGCAACTGGATCGGCGGCGCGATGACCGCCGACTTCCCGGACGTCGACTACACCGTGGCCGAGCTGCCGCAGGGTCCCGGCCGGGCCGGGCACCCTCGCGTTCACCAACTGCTGGGGCATCGCGGAGGCCAGCGGCGACAAGGAGGACGCCGTCGACCTCGTCGAGTACCTGACCAGCGAGGACCAGCAGCTGGCGTTCGCCGACGCGTTCGGCGTGATCCCGTCGGTCGAGTCGGCGGCCGACGCAGTACCAGCAGGACCACCCCGACTACGCCGCCGTTCGTCGCCGGCGCCGACTACGCGCAGAACCCGCCGTCCCAGCAGGGCGCGGCCGACGTGATCGCCGACTTCAACGCCCAGCTCGAGGGCCTGAAGAACGGCGACCCGGCGGCGATCCTGGCGTCGGTCCAGGACGACGCTGCAGGCGGTCGCTCGAGGCGGACCAGGCAGCAGTGACCCGCCGAGGCTCCGCGATCAACCGGGGCCGCACCCGCGACGGATGGCTGTTCATCAGCCCGGCGATCGTGGTGCTCGGCCTGTTCCTGGCGCTGCCGGTGCTGATGGCGGCGTGGGTGAGCGTGTCGGACTGGCGCGGCAGCGGCAGCCCGCTGTCGTCGGACGTCGGGTTCGTCGGCGCTCGACAACTACCGGTCGATCCTGACCGGCGGCACGCTCGCCCAGCGCGACTTCGGCACCGCGCTGCGCAACAACTTCTACTACGTGCTGCTCGTGGTGCCGCTGCAGACGGCGCTGGCGCTGTGCGCTCGCGGTCCTGGTGCACACGCGGATGCTGCGCGGCCGCGGCTTCTTCCGGACCGCGTTCTACTTCCCGTCGGTGACCAGCTCGGTGGCGATCACGGTGCTGTGGCTGTTCCTGTTCAGCACCACCGGCGCCGTGAACGAGGTGCTGGGCTGGGTCGGGATCAACGGGCCGAACTGGTTCCAGGACCCGCGCGGCATCTTCCACCTCGCTGCTCGGCGGCGCTCGGCGTCGACGACGCGCCAGCCGCGCTGGCCGAGCCACGACTTCCTCGGCGTCAGCTGGTGGGACTGGCTGTCCGGCCCGTCGGTCGCGATGTCGGCGCTTCGTGCTGATGGCGGTCGTTCACGACGTCCGGGCACGTTCATGCTGCTGTTCATCGCCGCGCTGCAACAACATCGGCGAGGAGATCGACGAGGCCGGCATGATGGACGGCGCCAACGCCTGGCAGCGGTTCCGCCACCTCACCCTGCCGATGCTGCGGCCGACCATGTTCACGGTGCTCACGCTCGGCCTGATCGGCACCTGGCAGGTGTTCGACCAGATCTACACCGGCACCCAGGGCGGGCCGGCGAAGACGACGCTGACGCCGGCGTACCTGTCGTTCAACACCGCCTTCAACAACCAGAACTGGGGCCAGGGCGCGGCGATCGCGTTCATCCTGTTCGCGATCATCGTCGTGCTCACGCTGCTCCAGCGGGCCGCTCGCTGAGGAGCCGCACGTGAGCGCCCGGCCGACTGCACCGCGCCGCCATGCCGTTCGCGCCTGTACGGCGTGCTGGTCGCTGCTCGCGGTGCGTCTACATCCTGCCGTTCCTGATCGACGTCTCGACGTCGTTCAAGACCGAGGCGGAGGCCGCCGAGAACCCGCTCTCGGCTGATCCCGCGGACGGCCACGACCGAGGCGTACCGGACGCTGTTCCTCACCTACGACTTCCCGCTGTGGTTCGCGAACTCGGTCGTCGTCACCGCTGGCCGTCACCGCTCGGGCGGGTGCTGCTTCGACTCGCTCGCCGGCTACGCGCTGGCGCGGATCCCGTTCCGCGGGCGCGGCGTGATCTTCGCGCTGCTGATCGCGGTGATGGCGGTGCCGAACGTCGTGCTGCTGATCCCGAAGTTCCTGGTCATCAACCAGCTCGGGATGTACGACTCCTACAGCGGCATGATCGTCCCGCTGCTCGCCGACGCGGCCGGCATCTTCATCATGAAGAACTTCTTCGAGTCGATCCCGGTCAGCGTCGAGGAGCAGGCCCGGATCGACGGCGCCGGCACGCTGCGGATCTTCTGGTCGATCGTGCTGCCGATGGCCCGGCCGGCGGTGATGACGATCGTCGATCCTGTCCTTCCAGGGCTCCTGGAACGAGCTCAACCACTTCATCGTCGCCAGCTCAGACCCCGAGCTGTTCACGCTGACCAAGGGCGTCGCTCAGCTGGCGTCCGGCGCGCTGAGCCAGGGCACGCAGTACCCCGTGAAGCTGGCCGCCGCCGCGGTCATGACGATCCCGGTCGCGATCGTGTTCTTCATCTTCCAGAAGCGGATCATGAACGCCAGCGCCGGCGCGGTGAAGGAGTGAGGGCGTGCGTCGGGATAGTCCCTACCGAAACGGTCGCCGACACGCCGTACGGGTCGCCAGTTTCGTTAGGGACTATCCCGCCAACGAGCCTCAGAGGCTCGCGAGCGCCTCGTTGAACGTCGTCGAGGGCCGCATCACCGCGGACGCCTTCTCGTCGTCGGGGCGGTAGTAGCCGCCGATGTCGGCCGGCGAGCCCTGGACGGCGAGCAGCTCCTCGGTGATGGTCTGCTCGTTCTCGCGCAGCGTCTTCGCGAGGTCGGCGAACGCCGAGGCCAGCTCGGCGTCGTCGGTCTGCGCGGCGAGCTCCTCGGCCCAGAACAGCGCGAGGTAGAAGTGCGAGCCGCGGTTGTCGATCGAGCCGACCCGGCGCGCCGGCGACTTGTTCTCCTCGAGGAAGCGTGCCGGTCGCCCGGTCGAGGGTGTCGGCCAGCACCTGCGCCTGGCTGTTGCCGGTCGACCTGCGCGAAGTGCTCGAAGCTCGCGGCCAGCGCGAGGAACTCGCCGAGGCTGTCCCAGCGCAGGTAGTTCTCCTTGACCAGCTGCTGCACGTGCTTGGGCGCCGAGCCGCCGGCGCCGGTCTCGAACAGCCCGCCGCCGTTGATCAGCGGCACGACCGAGAGCATCTTGGCGCTGGTGCCGAGCTCGAGGATCGGGAACAGGTCGGTGAGGTAGTCGCGCAGCACGTTGCCGGTGACCGAGATGGTGTCCTCGCCCTTGCGGATCCGCTCGAGCGAGAACGCGATCGCGTCGACCGGGCTTCATGATCTCGATCTGCAGCCCGTCGGTGTCGTGCTCGGGGAGGTACTCCTGCACCTTGGCGATCAGGTTCGCGTCGTGGGCGCGGTCCTCGTCGAGCCAGAACACCGCGGGGGCGCCGGTGGCCCGGGCCCGGGTGACGGCCAGCTTGACCCAGTCGCGGATCGGGACGTCCTTGGTCTGGCACATCCGCCAGATGTCGCCCTCGGACACCACGTGCTCCAGGAGTACGTCGCCCGCCCCGTCGACGACGCGCACGGTGCCGGTCGTCGGGATCTCGAACGTCTTGTCGTGGGAGCCGTACTCCTCGGCCGCCTGGGCCATCAGCCCGACGTTGGGCACCGAGCCCATCGTCGACGGGGTCGAAGGCGCCGTTGGCGCGGCAGTCGTCGATCACGACCTGGTAGATGCCGGCGTAGGACGAGTCGGGGATGACGGCCAGGGTGTCGGCCTCGTTGCCGTCGGGGCCCCACATGTGGCCGGAGGTGCGGATCATCGCCGGCATCGAGGCGTCGACGATCACGTCGGACGGCACGTGCAGGTTGGTGATGCCCCGGTCGGAGTCGACCATCGCCAGCGCCGGCCCGTCGGCGAGGCCCTGCTCGATGGCCTTCTTGATCTCGCGTCGCCCTCGGGCAGCGACTCGATGCCGGCGAGGATGCCGCCGAGCCCGTCGTTCGGCGAGAGGCCCGCCTTGGCCAGCACGTCGCCGTACTGGGCGAAGACCTCGGGGAAGAAGGCGCGCACGACGTGGCCGAAGATGATCGGGTCGGAGACCTTCATCATCGTGGCCTTGAGGTGGACCGAGAACAGCACGTCCGTCGGCCTTGGCGCGGGCGATCTGCGCGGTCAGGAACTCGCGCAGGGCCGCGACCCGCATGGCGGTGCCGTCGACGACCTCGCCGGCGAGTGACCGGCACCGACTCCTTGAGCACCGTCGTCTCGCCGTTGTCGCCGACCAGCTCGATCCGCAGCGAGCCGTCGGCCGCGACGACCGCCGACTTCTCGTTGGAGCGGAAGTCGTCGGCGGTCATGTGCGCGACGTTGGTCTTCGAGTCCGACGATCCACTCACCCATCGAGTGCGGGTGCTTGCGGGCGTAGCTCTTCACCGACGCCGGCGCGCGGCGGTCGGAGTTGCCCTCGCGCAGCACCGGGTTGACCGCGCTGCCCTTGACCTTGTCGTAGCGGGCGCGGCCGTCGCGCTCCTCGTCGGTCTTCGGCTCGTCGGGGTAGTCCGGCAGGTCGTAGCCCTGCTCCTGGAGCTCCTTGATCGCCGCCTTCAGCTGCGGGATCGAGGCGCTGATGTTGGGCAGCTTGATGATGTTGGCCTCGGGCGTCTTGGCCAGCTCGCCCAGCTCGGCCAGCGCGTCGTCGACGCGCTGCTCGTCGGTGAGCCGCTCGGGGAACTGGGCGATGATCCGGCCCGCCAGCGAGATGTCGCGGGTCTCGACGGCCACGCCGGCCCGACCGGCGTACGCCGCGATGATCGGCAGGAACGAGTAGGTCGCCAGCAGCGGCGCCTCGTCGGTGTGGGTGTAGATGATCTTGGAGTCGGTCACGCTTCGGACGCTAGTGCGCGCGCCCGACAGGCAGGCGAATGGGGGTGAGACAGGGTCTAAGGTAAATCCGGCCCCGGCCGCGCGGAGCCTCCTCGCGGAGGGACATCGACATGTCTGACGAACCCACCGACCATCCAGAAGGTCGCGGCCGAGGTCCTCGGCACCTTCGTCCTCGTCTTCTTCGGCTGCGGCACCGGCCGTCATGAGCGGCGGCGACTACGTCGCCACCGGCCTCGCGTTCGGCCTCACCGTGCTGGTGATGGCGTACGCCGTCGGCCGGATCTCCGGCGGCCACTTCAACCCCGCCGTGACCGATCGGCGCCGCCATCGGCGGCCGGCTCGCCTGGCTCGCAGGTCCCGATCTACATCGGCGCCCAGCTGGCCGGCGCGATCGCCGCCGGCCTGTCGCTGTTCATCCTGCTCCACGGCTTCGAGGGCTTCGACGCCGAGGGCAACATGGGCCAGAACTCCTTCGGCGACGCAGCGGCAGCGGCTACGCCTGGTGGGCGGCGTTCCTGCTCGAGGCCCTGATGACGATGATCTTCGTGCTGGTGATCCTCGCGGTCACCGACGTCCGCAACGAGCACCCCGCGCTGGCGCCGCTGGCGATCGGCCTGGCGCTGACGATGATCCACTACGCGTCGATCGCCGCGACCGGCACGTCGGTGAACCCGGCCCGCTCGATCGGGGTCGGGCTGTTCGCCGGCACCGACGCGATCGTCCAGCTCTGGCTGTTCATCCTGGCGCCGACCCTGGGCGGAGCGCTGGCCGGCCTCATCTACCCGCTCCTGTTCGGCCACGGCGCCGCGCCGGTCGAGGGGTCCGGGCTGACGGTTCGGCCGGCGGCGCCGGCGGCGGTGCCCGGCTACGGCGCCCCGACCAGTACCAGCAGCAGTGGAACCAGGAGCGACGCCGCAGGCGCGCGACCAGCAGTGGCTCCAGCAGTGCCGCAGGACGTCCGGCCAGCCAGCAGGCGCAGCCTACCCGCGCAGTCGACACCGGCCGCAGCTCCGGCCCAGCAGGCGCACCCGGCCCAGCAGGCACGCCGCCCCCGAGCCGCCGCCGGTCCGCCGCCGCAGCAGGCCTGGCCCGCGCGACGACGGCCCGAGCGCACCCAGATCCGCCCACCCGGCAGTGACCGACGCTGACCCGTCGTAACTAGCGACGGGTCAGCGTCAGACTGGGTGAACTCGACCAGCTCGACGCCGGTCGAAGCCGCCGGAGACGTCTCCTCGAAGACCAGTCCGATGCCGCGGGCGTAGTACTTGCGCTCGACCACGCCCGGCTCGAGCGGCGTGGTGTCCTCGGTCTGGAGCACGTCGGCGAACGACCCGGACGTCGACGTTGACCGACTCGTCGAGCGAGAGCACGGTCGCGCGGTCCTCGGCCACGCCCGCGGAGAACTCCTGCCGGTAGCCGTCGCCGACCCGCGGCGTGGCCGAGCATCGCGATGCCCGGCCTGCGGCCCCGTCGACGCCGGCCTCCCACGACCCGGCCGTGTCCGGGCGGCCGCGCTCGTCGTACTCCGTGGTGTCCTCGCCGAAGTACCAGACGTTGCCGGCGGCGTCCTGGGCGTACCAGTCGGACGTGTCCTCGACGACCTCGCCGTCGGCGTCGGTGACCACGTCGTGGACGACGGTCGTGGTGACGCCCTGGACCTCGCGGGTCTCGTCGGTGACCGTCACCGTGGTCGTCTCGCGCTCGGAGCCGTGGACTCGTAGACCCACTCGCTGCCCGGGCGCGAGCGGCAGCCACGGGTTGTCGATGCCGTCGACGAAGTCGTCGGGGTCGGCGGACGGGGTGGGGATCTCCAGGCCGTCGACGCCCGACGGGCCGATCGTCGACCGGCTCGGCCCGCGACGCAGCCGCCGAGCAGGCAGCCGAGCACGGCGCCAGCGGCGAGCGAGGCCGGTCCCGGTCGAGTCATGCGGCCAAGCATGGCGCACGGCCGCTGAACGGCACGCTGAACCCTCCGTCGCCGCGGCGCTCCGGCGCTGCTAGCGTCGATCCGGACCATCCCCGCCTCGAACGCATCGTCCTAGGAGTCGTCGTGAGCTCTCCCCTCAAGGTCGCCGTCACCGGCGCCGCCGGCCAGATCGGCTACAGCCTGCTCTTCCGTCTCGCGAGCGGCTCGCTGCTCGGCGCCGACCGCCCGATCGAGCTGCGGCTGCTGGAGATCACGCCGGCGCTGAAGGCGCTCGAGGGCGTCGTCATGGAGCTCGACGACTGCGCGTTCCCGACCCTCGCCGGCGTCGAGATCGGCGACGACGCCGAACACGATCTTCGACGGCGTCAACCTCGCGCTGCTGGTCGGCGCCCGCCCGCGCGGCCCGGGCATGGAGCGCGGCGACCTGCTCTCGGCCAACGGCGCGATCTTCACCGCGCAGGGCAAGGCGCTCAACGCGGTGGCGGCCGACGACGTACGCATCGGCGTGACCGGCAACCCGGCCAACACCAACGCCCTGATCGCGATGACCAACGCCCCCGACATCCCGCAGGAGCGGTTCTCCGCGCTGACCCGCCTCGACCACAACCGGGCGATCTCGCAGCTGGCCGCCAAGACCGGCGCCCCGGTCACCGACATCAAGAAGATGACGATCTGGGGCAACCACTCCGCGACCCAGTACCCCGACCTCTTCCACGCCGAGATCGCCGGCAAGAACGCCGCCGAGGTCGTCGACGACCAGGCCTGGATCGAGAACGACTTCATCCCGACCGTCGCCAAGCGCGGCGCCGCGATCATCGAGGCCCGCGGCTCCTCCTCGGCCGCCTCCGCCGCCTCCGCCACCATCGACGCCGCCCGCGACTGGCTGCTCGGCAGCGCCGAGGGCGACTGGGTCTCGATGGCGGTCGTCTCCGACGGCTCCTACGGCGTCCCCGAGGGCCTGATCTCCTCGTTCCCCGTCACCACCAAGGACGGCGACTGGGAGATCGTCCAGGGCCTCGACATCGACGACTTCTCGCGCGGCCGGATCGACGCCTCCGCCGCCGAGCTCGACGACGAGCGCGACGCGGTCAAGGAGCTCGGCCTGATCTGACCCGTCACGAAGCTGAGCGCTGACCCGTCAGAAGTTTCTGACGGGTCAGCGTCGATTTGTGGCTCAGAGGGGCTGGTTGGGGATCGACTCGGTGAGGAAGATCAGGCCGACGCCGAGCCCGACGAGCATGCAGTACGTCGATCCAGCGGCTGGCGTACGGCGAGCATGCCGGCGTCGCGCTGGCGGAGCACCAGCCGGCCAGCCCGGCGAAGATCAGCGCAGCGCCGACCCACTTGATCCCGAGCCGCCAGTCGCCGCTCCAGCGCGATCCAGAGCCGAGGCCGGCGCGCGACGCAGCACGACGAGGTAGAACAGCGCCGCCGATCGTCGACGGGTAGCGGCGCGGGGCTCGGCCTCGGGCGGGACTCGTCGGGCAGCGGCTCCTCGGGGCCGGGACTCGCTCACGTGCGGCTGCCTGCGGCACCGGTCACCCCAGCGCCTTCTCGGCCATGTCGACGATGTTCGACAGCAGCATCGCGCGCGTCATCGGGCCGACGCCGCCGGGGTTGGGCGACACCCAGCCGGCGACGTCCCAGACGTCGGCGGCCACGTCGCCGGCGATCTTGCCGTCGACCCGCGAGACGCCGACGTCGAGCACGGCCGCGCCGGGCTTGACCATGTCGCCGGTGATGATGCCGGGTACGCCGGCCGCCGCGACCACGATGTCGGCGTTGCGGACGTGCGCGGCCAGGTCGCGGGTGCCGGTGTGGCACAGGGTGACCGTGGCGTTCTCGGAGCGCCGGGTCAGCAGCAGGCCGAGCGGCCGGCCGACGGTGATGCCGCGACCGACGACGACGACCTCGGCGCCGGCGATCGGGACGTCGTGGCGGCGCAGCAGCTCGATCACGCCGACCGGGGTGCACGGCAGCGGCGCCGCCTCGCCGAGCACCAGCTTGCCGAGGTTGGTCGGGTGCAGGCCGTCGACGTCCTTGTCGGGGTCGACCCGCGAGAGCAGCGCGATACTCGTCGAGGCCCGGTCGGGCTGCTGGACCAGGAAGCCGGTGCAGGCCGGGTCGGCGTTGAGCTCGTCGATCGACCGCCTCGACCTCGGCCTGGGTGGCCGTCGGCGGGCAGGTCCGCGCCGGATCGAGTCGATGCCGATCTCGGCGCAGTCCTTGTGCTTGGCGCCGACGTACCAGTGGCGAGCCGGGGTCGTCGCCGACCAGCACCGTGCCGAGTCCGGGGACGACGCCGCGCTCGCGCAGCGTCGGCCACCCGCTCGGTGAGCTCGGCCTTGATCGCCGCAGGGTGGCGGTGCCGTCGAGCTTCTGTGCGGTCATGGCGTCGTCATCCTGTCAGGCGACGGTCGCTGGGTCAGTGGGCGAAGTGGCGGGTGCCGGTGAAGTACATCGTGACGCCGGCCGCCTTCGCCGCCTCGATGGTCAGCTCGTCGCGCACCGAGCCGCCGGGCTGCACGATCGCGGTCACCCCGGCGTCGATCAGGATCTGCGGCCCGTCCTCGAACGGGAAGAACGCGTCGGAGGCCGCGACGCGACCCTTGCGCCCGCTCCCCGGCCCGCTCGACGGCGAGCCGGCAGGAGTCGACGCGGTTGACCTGGCCCATGCCGACGCCGACGGAGGCGCCGTCGGAGGCGAGCAGGATCGCGTTGGACTTCACCGACCGGCAGGCCTTCCAGGCGAACGCGAGGTCGGCGAGCACGTCGGCCGAGGCCGGCTCGCCGGTGGCCAGCGTCCAGCGTCGCCGGGTCGTCGCCGCGGCGCGTCGACGTGGTCGCGCATCTGCACCAGGACGCCGCCGCTGATCTGCCGCAACTCGCGCCGGCCGGCTCGCCGGCCGGGTCGTCGCAGCGCAGGATCCGGATGTTCTTCTTGCCCTGGAGCACCTCGACCGCGCCGTCGTCGTACGCCGGCGCGACGATCACCTCGGTGAACACCTCGGCCACCTGCTCGGCCATCTCGACCGAGACCGGCCGGTTGACGGCGATCACGCCGCCGAACGCCGACACCGGGTCGCACTCGTGGGCCCGCCGGTGCGCCTCGGCGACGTCGGCGCCGACCGCGATGCCGCACGGGTTGGCGTGCTTGATGATCGCCACGGCCGGCTCGTCGAAGGTCGTACGCCGCCCGGCGGGCGGCGTCGGTGTCGACGTAGTTGTTGTAGGACATCTCCTTGCCGTGCAGCTGCTCGGCGCCGGCCAGCCCGCCGCTGCCGTCGGCGTAGAGCGCGGCGCCGCTGGTGCGGGTTCTCGCCGTACCGCAGCACGGCCGACTTCGTCCCAGCGTCTCGCCGGCGAAGTCCGGCCAGCCGTCCGTCGGCCTCGACGTAGCCCGGCGCGAACCAGTTCGCCACCGCCACGTCGTACGCCGCGGTGTGGGCGAACGCCTCGGCGGCCAGCCGCTTGCGCTCGGTCGAGCGTGAAGCCGCCGGCGGCGACGGCGCGCGAGCACGTCGGCGTACCGGTCGCGGCGAGGTGACGATCGCGACCGACGGGTGGTTCTTGGCGGCGGCGCGGACCATCGACGGCCCGCCGATGTCGATCTGCTCGACGCACTCGTCGGGCGTCGCGCCCGGACGCGACGGTCTGCGGAACGGGTAGAGGTTGGAGACGACCAGGTCGAACGGCTCGATCCCGAGGTCGGCGAGCTGCGCGACGTGGGACTCGAGGCGGCGGTCGGCCAGGATGCCGGCGTGCACGCGCGGGTGCAGCGTCTTGACCCGGCCGTCGAGGCACTCGGGGAACCCGGTGAGGTCCTCGACCTTGGTGACCGGCAGCCCGAGCCCCTCGATCAGCGCGGCCGAGCCGCCGGTGGAGACCAGCTCGACGCCGGCCGTCGTGCAGCCCGCGGGCGAGGTCCTCGAGGCCGGTCTTGTCGTAGACGGAGACCAGGGCGCGCCTGATCGGGATGCGGTTGCTCTGACACTGATGACACTCCTGCTCGGGTGGAGGAGCACCCAGGCGGTCGATGCTCCCGGCGTCACTCCCTGGTGGTTGCCCACCTGCGCCAGTCGTGTGGCCCCAGACTAGTCAGCCTAGCCGCCGAACTGACCCGCCGCCCTCGACCGACCAGCCCTCGCGGGCCATCCGGCCGACGGCCGCGACCAGCATCGCCCGCTCGGCGACCTTGATCCGCTCGTGCAGCGACTCGACGTCGTCGTCGTCCTCGCACCGGCACCGCGTCCTGGGCCACGATCGGGCCGGTGTCGACGCCGCCGTCGACGACGAACAGGGTCGCAGCCGGTGACCTTGACGCCGTACGCGAGCGCGTCGGCCGGGCCGTGCATCCCCGGGAACGACGGGGACAGCGCCGGGTGGGTGTTGACCACCCGGCCGTCGAAGCGGCCGAGGAAGTCGTCGCTGACCAGCTTCATGAAGCCCGCCGAGCACGACCAGGTCGGGCTCGAAGCCGGCCACGGTGTCGGCCAGCGCGCGGTCCCAGTTGTCGCGGTCGGTGAAGTCGCCGAGCCTGCGCACGAACGTCGGGACGCCGGCCCGCTCGGCGCGGGCCAGCCCCTCGATGCCGTCACGGTCGGCGCCGACGGCGACCACCCGGGCGCCGTACGCCGGGTCGGCGCAGGCGTCGAGCAGGGCCTGGAGGTTGGTGCCGGAGCCGGAGACGAGGACGACGAGGCGGGCGGGCGAGGAGACGGCACGCGCGCAGTCTAGTCAGCGGGACGGCGGTCAGGCCGCGCGTGCGGCGCAGCGACCGCCGGTGCCACCAGGTCATGGCCAGCCCGCCGAAGAGGCCGCCGATGCCGAACGCGGTGATCGCGTGGACGAGGACGTCGAAGGCGAACGGGTCGACGTGCGCATCCGGCCCGGCCCGACGGCGCCGCCGGCGACGCGTCGCGAGCAGGCCGAGCACGGCGCCGGCGAGGACGCCGCCGGTGCAGCCGCGCAGCGCGCCCTCCTCCCAGCGGACGGTCGGGTGCCGGCGCTGCGCCCGGGCGGCGGCCGACCGCCGCGACCAGCGGCGGGACGACCATCAGCGCCGCGGTCCAGCCGGCGCCGGGCCGTTGTCGGGCAGCGCGGCGAGCAGCGGGAACATCGGCAGCGCACCGAGTGCGACCACGGTCGGGCGAGACCAGCGTGTCGGCGCCGACCGCGAAGCCGGGACCGAGCAGGTAGGAGCCGGAGAAGAGCGACGGCGTTGGGCAGCACCAGCAGCGGTCGCGACCAGGAAGAGCGTCGACTCGCCGGCGTCGAGGTGGAGCTGCGGAGAGCACGTTGACGGCGGTCCCGAAGTCGACCGCGAGCGCGACCAGCAGCGCGAGCGCAGCGACGCGCGAGCGTACCAGACGAGGATCGCGCGGCACGTGGTCGCCGCGGCCCGCACCGAGACCGGGAGGAACGCGGCCCAGATCGCCGCCCGGCCGGAGCCGACGGCCAGGGCGGGGCCGCCGACAGCGACCGAGAGCAGCACCGACCAGAGCACCGCCCGGCCGGTGTCGGGGGCGGTCTCGGGCGTCGCGGCCAGCGCGACGGTGAGCACGGTGACCAGCGACGTACCCGGCGGTGAAGCAGGCGAGCGGCGACCGGCACGGTCCAGTCGCGCTCGCCGTCGGAGATCGCGTCGGAGTCGGGGCCGTGGCCGGAGATCGAGTCGCCGACCCGGTGCCCGATCCGCCAGGTCGCCCAGGCGGCGACCAGCGTCAGCAGGAGGGGTACGACGGTGACGGCGGACGCCGTCGACCGCGACGCCGGACCCGTGGCCCATCAGCCAGCGCGAGCGCCCCGACCTCGAGCCCGTCGCGCGGCTCGCCGTGGGCGCCGGCGTCGGTGAGGAACCAGCCCGACGACACCGAGCGCCAGACACACGATCAGGGTCGACCCGGCGGCCAGCGACCCCGCCGAGCGCCGACAGCACGACGAGCGGTCGTCGGTGCCGGGGATCGGCGTCGTCGTCGGTGACGACGCGGTCGGGCGGGCGAGCAACGAAGTCATGGCCCGGCCATCATCGCGCCGGGAATGTGGCGAAGAGCGCTCCCACGCCGGTGTGCGTCTGGCTTGGGGCCTCGCCTACCGTGGACTGGTCATGAACAGACCGACGACTTCGACGCCTTCTACAAGGAGACGCGGTCCCGGCTGCTGCTGCAGACCTACGCCCTGACCGGCGACCTCCCCGCCTCGCGCAGCGCCGTCCGCGACACGTTCGTCGTCGCCTGGCACCTCTGGCCCAAGATCTCCCGCCTGCCCGACCCCGAGGGCTGGGCGCGGCCGCACGCGTGGTCGCAGGCGCAGCGCCGCCACACCGCCCGGATCTGGCACCGCGACCGGAGCCTCGACCAGGAGGCGACGCGCCACGCTCGAGGCGCTCGGCAAGCTGCCCGGTCACCCAGCGCAAGGCGCTGCTGCTGACCCAGCTGGCCAGCGTCAGCATGACCGACATGGCCCGCGAGATCGGCCTGCCCCGGGCCGAGGCCGAGCGGGTGCTGCAGACCGCGACCGCGCAGTTCGCCGTGCACCGCGATGTCGCGACCACCAGCATCCGGCCGTTGTTCGACCCGCTGCGCGAGCAGACCGAGGACGTCTCGTGGCCGCGGGCGTCGATCCTGCGGCGCGCCGGGGCCGCGCGGGGCCGATCCTCCTGACGGGCACCCACAGCGTGGGCACCGTTCGCGACGCGGCCATCCAGTGGCAACTGAAGAGCGGCCGCGAGTTCGTGTTCACCTACCCGATCGTCGCCGAGACGTTTGATTTCCTGAACGACGCCAACGGCGAACACGTGAAGCCGGCGCATGCCCTCCAGGCCCTCGATCGCGCCAAACCCGGGCCGGTCGAGGAAGGCGCAGTCGGGGGCGGCACGGGAATGGGCTGCAACGGCTTCAAGGGCGGTATCGGCACGTCGTCGCGCGTGCTCTCCAACGAGCAAGGCGGCTACACGATCGGCGTGCTGGTGCAGTGCAACTACGGCGGCGACCTTCAGATCCTTGGCGTTCCGTCCGCCCGGAAATTGCCGACCTGGGCACGTGCACAGTGCTGCCGCAACCGTTGTCCCGGCCGTGGACGCGCGGATCCCGCCTTGTCCGCCGACCTCCGGCGCGGCCGCCGCCGACCCGGCGGCCAGCCAGCACGAGGGCCGCGGCTCCATCATCGTCATCGTCGCGACCGACGCGCCGCTGCTGCCGCACCAGCTCGAGCGCATCGTTCGCCGAGTGGGCATGGGGCTTGGACGGCTGGGTAGCTGGGCCGGCAACTCGTCAGGCGACCTCTTCCTCGCGTTCTCCACCGCCAACGCCGGCGCCGCACGCCCGGACGGCACGCCGTCGCTGACGATGCTGCCCAACGATCGCATCGACCCGCTGTTCCGGGCGACCATCGACGCCACCGAGGAAGCTGTCGTCAATGCCATGCTCGCGGCGCAGACGATGACTGGTGCCGACGGTATCCGCGCTTTCGGGTTGCCCGGCGATCGCGTCGTCGCGGCGTTGAGGAAGTACAACCGGATGAAGTAGCTCGGGTTCTTGCCACCGCAAGGGAAGTCGCTGTGGACAACGTAATCCGCAGCTCCGAAACGGGTGTTGGGCATCGGCCTCTCGTGGGCCATCGTGTGGCTGGCCTTCTGGACGATTCTCGGCGGAATCATCGCGAGCGTCGATCCCGACAGCATCGACCCGGGCGAGGGCGCGATGTTCTTCGTGATATTCGGGCCGATGGGATTGTTCTCTGGCGTCGCCTTCGGCATCCTTCTGTCACTGGCGCGTCGTGCCGGGACCGCTGGCTATCAATCACCGAATCCACGTCGCCGCTTGTGGGATGCTGGGTTGCGCCATCGTGCAACTCGGGTACCTCGGCCACGGGGACCAGGGGTTGGCCGCCAACATCATGGTGGCCGCGCTCTTCAGTGCCGTCGGCGGCGTCGTGACGCTGATGTGGCTGGTGATGGTGCGACCGTGGCTCGATGCTGATTGAAGGCGTTTCGTGTGCGCGACCACGTTGATCATTCCTCTCAACGATCCGCTGGCGGTCACGGTCGGGCAGGCGATCCGTACGGGCGACATCGACGGGTTGAAGCGGTTGCTGTCTGCGACAGCGGGTCTGGCGCTGGCCAGGATCGTCGACACCGGCGGAGTCGCGCGGACGCTGCTGCACGTGGTGACAGACTGGCCAGGGCATTTTCCAAACGGCGCGGCCACCGTCGAGGTGCTTGCCAATGCTGGTGCCGACGTCAACGCGCGGGTGCTGACGACGGACGCGACCAAGCCTGCCGAAACGCCGCTGCATTGGGCGGCGAGCAGTGACGACGTCGCGGTGCTCGACGCCTTGCTCGACGAAGGGGCCGACATCGAGGCGTCCGGGGCGTGCATCGCTGGCGGCACCGCCCTTGACGATGCGGTGGCGTTCGGGCAATGGAACGCCGCCCGGAGGCTGGTGGCGCGGGGCGCGCGAACGGCATTGTGGCATTCGGCGGCCCTCGGCATGCTGGAAGACGTCGAGGCGAACGTTTCCGGACATACGACTCAAGCGCGCTACCCGTGGGGAAAGAGCACCGGCGCCACTCCAGACGCGGTCACTGTGGCCTTCTGGTGCGCGTGCCACGGCGGACAACGGGAGACCGCGGAGTACCTTCTCGACAAAGGCGCCCAGTTGAACTGGATCTCGCCATGGGATGGGCTGACTGCGCTCGACGCGGCCCGGCGCGCTGGCGCCGACGAACTGGTCAAGTGGCTGCGCAGCAAGAGCGCGACGTCTGCCAGGGAGTCTGTATGAGCACCACCACCGTTCCGGATCGCAGCGAGGCCGCGGAGTACGACTTCACCTACATCGACCAGGTCCCAGCCGGCGATATTTGCGCGCTGCTCGAAGCCCAGCTGGTCGAGACGCTCGCGCTCCTGCGCGACATCCCGGACGAGCAATCGCTCACCCGTTACGCCCCGGATAAGTGGACCATTCGTCAGGTTGTCAGCCATTTGAACGACACGGAGCGCCTGTTCGTCTTTCGCGCGTTGTGGTTTGCGCGAGGGTTCGACAGCCCGCTGCCGAGCTTCGATCAGAACGTCGCGATGTCTACGGCGGCTGCGGACGAGCGATCCTGGCGCAGCCTTGTGGACGAGTTCAGTGCCGTCCGCGCCGCGACGCTGGCGTTCTTCCGTGACCTTCCGGCCGACGCGTGGACCCGGCGCGGCATCGCCAGCGGAAATCCGTTCACGGTCCGTGCTCTCGCCTACGTGTCAGCGGGGCACGTCACCCACCACACGAGAATCCTGCGCGAACGGTACCTTCAGCAGGCGCCCGGAGTCTGACATGCCCGTGCGAGTTGTACACCTCGGTACCGCGCGCGCCGCCGACGAGGGAACACGGATCGGCACCGTTCGCCGCCCTCCGCGCGGCGTGCCGAAAGCCCTGTTCTCGTCCCAGAACTGGTACGACGTCTGGTTCCCGAACCTCGCGCCAAGCCTGGAGACGATGAAGCGTGGGCAGGATGCAGCCTCGCCTGTCCAATGGGCCGCCTTCGCGAAGAAGTACAAGGCCGAGATGGACGCGCCAGAAGCCAGGCACGCCCTGGCGCTGCTGGCCGCGCTCTCGCACACGACGAACTTCTCCGTGGGCTGTTACTGCGAGGACGAGAGCCGCTGCCACCGCTCGATCCTGCGGCAGCTGCTCATCGAGAACGGCGCGAAGTTCGCATAGCGATCTTCACGCACCGCAGCATCCTCGTCACACCCCGTCGACGCCCTTCAGGCCGAAGTCCAGCGCGTCGATCTCGGCGACCGGCTCGTCAAACGAGCACGATCCGACCGAGCGCAGCAGCGATCGCCGCGCGTGCGACAACTCGCTGTAGGTGACCACGCCGTTCAGCCAGGAGCCCGCGCGGCCCGACAACTTGAACGCCTCCGGGCGGTCGTCGTCGAGGCAGGCCTCGGCCAGTTCCTCGTCTATCTTGCCGGCGAGAGCAGCGTGGCCGCCAGCACCAGGTTCACGAACCCGTGCATGCACGCCTTCGAGCTCTCGGGCTCGTAGGTAAGGCGGTAGTCGCCGCGCAGCGCGTGATGCAGCCCCGCCGTGGCCTTCATCGGCACGCCCGCGTCGCGCGCGCGCACGAGGAAGCGAGCCAGCTGCGCGGGAGTGGGGAACCGGTCGGGCGTGATGCCGCCAGCACGGATCTTCGCGAAGAGGCCGGCCGCAGACAGGGCCGACATCAGCGGCGCCGGATCGGCGTCGGCGGGAATCTCGACGTACCGCTCGAACTCGGCCGGCCAATCGTCGCAAGACGCGCGATGTCGTCGGCCGACCCGGCGACGGCTTCCACGGCTTCGACCTGCACGCTCCGCGGGCGACGATGGCCGTCGACGATTGATGCGGCGACCGCGTCGCTCTGGCTGGCGGTGCCGACCAGCGCGCTCACACGCCACGGCTCGTCGACCGAGGCGCCGCGCGCGATGGGCCGCGGCCTCGGCGTCGGCGAGCCGGTCGGCCGGCACGACCAGGCGGCCGAGCATCCACGCGTGGCGCGACGCCCGATAGCGTCCGTACTGGTCGGCGACGACTTCAAGCGGCAACCCGGCGGGTGGGAACAGGCCCGCATAGTCGATGAGCCCGCTCAGAGCGGCGGTCACGGCGTCCATGGTGCGGTGAGATTAACAGGTTGGTCGGGTTGGGTCGGCGAATGCGTCGGTGGGTCGAGGTTGGGTCAGGTTAATATCGAGCGATGCGATCGGTGGCGTTCTTGCTCATGGTCGTCTCTGGCCCCGGCACTTTCAGACGCACAAACCCGTCCTCGCCGTCCCGCGGCTCCGGCAAAGCCGGCGGCGCTGTTCACCACACCCCTGACGCTGGCCGACATGAAGGGCAAGCAGGCCGTCGTCGAGACCGCTCGCGGCACCTTCGTCATCCAGCTGCTGCCGGAGGTCGCGCCGAATCACGTCGGCTACTTCATCGCACAGGCCCGGCAGGGCGCGTTACGACAAGACGACCTTCCACAGCGCCTTGCGAATGGGGCATCATCCAGGGCGGCGACCCGCTCTCGAAGGACCCGGCCAAACGGGCGATGTATGGCACCGGCGGCCTCGGTATGCTGGCGCAGGAGTTCAACAGCGAGCCGGTGACGCGCGGCGCGGTCGCGGCCGTGCTGCAGCCGGGCAAGCCCGACAGCGCCGGCAGCCAGTTCTTCGTCGCCGTCACCGACCAGGTCGCGCTCAACGGGACCGTCACGGTGTTTGGACGCGTTGTCGAGGGCCTCGAGGTCGTGCAGGCGATCTCCGAGGCGCCAGTCGACGAGAAGGGAAGGGTCACCGAGCGGATCGAGATCCTCTCCGTCGACCATCCGCGACGCGCCGCCGCCGGAACCGGTGCCGTTTGTCGACCGAGACCGTGGAGGAGCTGGCGCAAGTACCGCGCGGTGATCGAGACCACGGAGGGCGCGATCACGATCACGTTCGACCCGGTGAAAGCGCCCCGAGCACGTCCGCAACTTCCTGCGGCTGGCCTCGGCAGGGGTCTACGACGGCACCAGCTTCCATCGGATCGTCAAGGGCTTCGTCATCCAGACCGGCCTGGTCCGACGCGTGAAAAGCCGTTGACGCAGAGGCAGCTCAGCTACGTGACCGACGTTGCAGCCCGAGTTCAACGACACCCTGCACGTGGCAGGCATCGTCTCGATGGCCCGCACCGTCCGATCCGGCCAGCGCGTCGACCTCGTTTTTCATCTGCACGGCGCCTGCGCCCTCGCTCGACAACGCCTACACGGTCTTTGGCCGGGTCGTCAGCGGGATGGGGGTCGTCCAGACGATCGAGGCCAAGCGGGTCGATCGGCGAGACGCCGGTCGAACGAGTGGACCTGATTCGCGTGAGACTGGAAAAGGACCAGAAGTAGGCCACATTGCCAGACGCACCCGCGAAAAAGAAACCCACCCTCGGCGTCGTCTGGCGCGAGGCCCGCGATCTCATCTGGGCGCGCCGCGCGCGGCTGGGCGTCGGCATGGCCCTGATGGCGGTCAGCCGGCTGGCGGGCCTCGTGCTGCCGGCGACCTCGAAGGTCCTGATCGACGACGTCATCGGCAAGTCGCGCGGCGACCTGCTGTGGCCGCTGGCGCTGGCGGCCGGCGCGGCGACGCTCGTGCAGGCCGTGACCGGGTTCGCGCTCTCGCAGGTGCTGGGCGTCGCCGCGCAGACGCGCGATCACCGAGATGCGGCGCGTCGGTGCAGGCAACACGTCACGCGGCTGCCGGTCCGCTACTTCGACTCGACGCAGACCGGCGTGCTCATCTCGCGCATCATGAACGACGCCGAGGGCATCCGGAACCTGGTCGGCACCGGGCTGGTGCAGCTCGTCGGCAGCCTCGTCACCGCCGTCGATCGCGCTGGGCGTGCTGTTCTGGCTCAACTGGCGGCTGACGACGGTCACGCTCGTGGTGCTGGCGGCGTTCGGCGGCGTCATGGCGCTGGCGTTCACGCGCCTGCGGCCGACTCTTCCGCGAGCGCGGCAAGATCAACGCCGAGGTCACCGGCCGGCTCGCCGAGTCGCTGGGCGGCATCCGCATCGTCAAGGCCTACACGGCCGAGCAGCGCGAGGCGCTGGTCTTCGCGCGCGGCGTGCACCGCCTGTTCCGCAACGTCGCCAGCTCGATGACCGGCGTCTCGGCCGTCACGGCGGTCTCGCACGGTCATCGTCGGCGTCATCGGCGTGCTCATGATCGTCGTCGGCGGCCGCGCGATCCTCGACGGGCAGATGACGCTCGGCGACTTCGTGATGTACATCTTCTTCACCGGCCTCGTGGCGGCGCCGGTCGTGTCAGATCGCGTCGATCGGCACGCAGATCACCGAGGCCTTCGCCGGCCTCGATCGCATCCGCGAAATGCGCGCAGATGGCGACCGAGGACGCAGGAAGACGCCGCGCGCGAGCCGATCGGCGACGGTCGCGTGGCGACGTCGAGTTCGAGGACGTGCGCTTCGAGTACGACGAGGGCGTCGACGGTGCTCAAGGGCGTGTCGTTCCACGCGCCGGCGGGCACGACGACGGCGCTGGTCGGCTCGAGCGGGTCGGGCAAGAGCACGCTCATCAGCCTGGTGATGGCGTTCAACCGGCCGCAGTCCGGCCGCGATCCGCGTCGACGGGCGCGACCTGTCGCGGCTCCAGCTGCGCGACTACCGCCGCCAGCTCGGCGTCGTGCTGCAGGACAACTTCCTCTTCGACGGCACGATCGCCGACAACATCGGCTTCTCGCAAGCCCGGCGCGACGCGCGCGCGAGATCGAAGCCGCCGGCCGCATCGCGCACTGCGACGAGTTCGTCGACGGCTTCGAGAAGGGCTACGACACGGTCGTCGGCGAGCGCGGCGTGAAGCTGTCGGGCGGCCAGCGCCAGCGCGTCGCGATCGCGCGCGCGATCCTGGCCGATCCGCGGATCCTGATCCTCGACGAGGCGACGTCGAGCCTCGACAGCGAGAGCGAGGCGCTGATCCAGGACGGCCTGCGAGCGCTGCGGCAGCGGCCGCACGACCTTCGTCATCGCGCACCGCCTGTCGACGATCCGCAGCGCCGATCAGATCCTCGTGCTCGAGCACGGCGAGATCGTCGAGCGCGGCACGCACGAGCCAGCTGCTCGCGCTCGGCGGACGCTACCGGCAGCTCTACGACAAGCAGTACAACTTCGAGCAGGATCGGTTCATCAATCCGGGCGAGGACTTCACGCCGGAGCCGGTGAAGGAAGCCATTCCGACGCCGACGACCAACCGCGCGCTGTGACCACAATCGCGATGGCGCGAAGGCGCGAGGCGCGAAGATCGATGTCGGGTGACCCATTGGACCCATCGCGCCTTCGTGCCTTCGCGCCTTCGTGATTGTGGCGACGTGAATTGAATTACGGACGCGTCTTCCCGTCCCTTGTCAGCAACGGCCCATACAGGTCCGGCCGGCGGTCCCTGAAAAATCCCATCCCTGCCCGGAACGCCCGCGCCTCGTCGAGATTGAGCGGCGCCACCAGGACAGTCTCCTCGGTCCGGCCTGCCTCGGCGAGGATCTCGCCCGCGTAGTCGCAGATGAAGCTGGTGCCGTAGAAGCTCTGCTCGGCCCCTTCCACGACCTCACGGCCCACACGATTGGCGGCGCCGAGATAGCACGCGTTGGCGACAGCGTGGCCAAGCATCACGCGACGCCACATGCGGCTGGTGTCCATCGGTCCGGCGGCCTCCGGCTCGGTGCCGATCGCGGTTGGATACAGCAGCACTTCGGCGCCCTGCAGCGCCATCGCACGCGCGGTCTCCGGGTACCACTGGTCCCAGCAGATGGCGGCGCCCAAGCGTCCCCGATCTGCGTGGCAAAGGCCTTGAAGCCGGTGTCGCCGGGCGTGAAGTAGTACTTCTCCATGTAGCCGGGGCCATCCGGGATGTGCGACTTGCGGTACAGGCCCAACCTGCTCGCCGGTCGCGTCGATCATGACCAGGCTGTTGTAGTGCGCGTGCCCGGCCTTTTCGAAGAACGACAACGGCAGGACCACGCCCAGCTCGCTTGCCAGCGCCTGGAAGCGGCCGATGAACGGGTGCCCGTCCACCGGGTGCGCGCGCTCGAAGAACCGCTCGCGTTGCGCCTGCGGCCAGTAGTAGCCCTCGAACAGCTCCGGCAGCAACACGACCGTCGCGCCCCGCGAAGCGGCCTCGCGCACCAACCCGATGGCCTTGGCGACGTTGTCCTCGAGCACGTCGCTCATCGCCATCTGCACCACGCCGAGCGCGACGCTCATTCGGGCCTCC
The DNA here is from genome assembly GCA_963788445.1 of uncultured Actinomycetota bacterium. Classification (GTDB taxonomy): domain Bacteria; phylum Actinomycetota; class Actinomycetes; order Propionibacteriales; family Nocardioidaceae; genus Nocardioides. Next base: position 2,443 of record CAWBGN010000009.1, on the reverse strand, counting down.
ACAGCCGTCCCGTCGGCTGCTGTTGCGTGACGCAGTGGAATGCGCCCCCGCCGGTGATCAGCGCCCGCGCCATCAGCGGCACGATCGCACGCCCCGGAAACAGCGGCCGCAGAATCTCCACCGCGCGTTCATCGTGCTCGTCGCCGTAGACAGGCACCAGCACCGCGCCGTTGACGATGTAGAAGTTGGCGTAGGTCAGCGGCAGGCGCTCGCCCTCGAAGTGCGCGCTCCGGCTGGGAATCGGCAGCTCGACGATGTCGAACGGCCTCTCATCGGCGGCGTGCACCGTCCGCAGGCGGTCGAGGTTGGCCGACAACACCGCGTGGTTCGGGTCGTCGCGGTCGTCACAGGTCGCGGTGACGATCGTGTCCGCCGTGGCAAACCGGGTGATCGTGTCGATGTGCCCGTCGGTGTGGTCGCCTTCGAGCCCTTCGTCGAGCCACACCACCTGCGTCGCGCCGATTGCCTCGCGCAGGTGCGCTTCCAGCTCCGCCTCGCCCAGCCCCGGATTGCGCTGCGCCGACAGCAGGCACTGGCGCGTGGTGAGCACCGTGCCGCGGCCGTCGACCTCGATGGATCCGCCCTCCATCACGATGCCGGGCTTGTACAAGGGGACGTCGCCGAGGATCCGCGCGACGTGCGTCGGGATCTGGTTGTCGAGATCGGCAGGGTACTTGTCGCCCCAGCCGTTGAACTCCCAGTCGACCAGCGCGACCTCGTCGGCGCGCGTGACGAAGGTCGGCCCGCTGTCGCGCAGCCACAGGTCCTGATGCGCGACGCGGTGAAACCGCACCGTGCCGCGGCCAAGGCGGCGTCGGGCGTCCTGCTCCGAGTCCTCGTCGGCCAGCGAGGAGTTCGACGGGTTCGCGGGTCGCGATGGCCTCGACAAACGCCGTGAACTCACGCCGCACCGGCTCGAGCATGCCGACCCATTGCTCGTCGTCGTGCGGCCAGGCCATCCAGGTGGCGACATGCGGGTGCCACTCTGCCGGCATGGCGAAGCCGCGCTGGAAAGGCGAGGGGGTCACGCGCCCGGTGCGAGTCGATGGACGGCCACGACGGACCCCATCGTGTAGTCGAGTCGAAGCCGGTCGCCTGGTTCGAGCTTGTGATTCACCGTCTCGGGACCGACGCGGGCCACCGACACGTGGTCCGGATCGTCGGGATCGGTGAAGTACACGTCCCACGAAATCTGACCGTGCACGCTGATGGGCTGCACCTTGCGCAGAATGACTTCGCGCGAGCCTCGTAGCATGACCGCAAATTGTATCGCATTGGCCGGAGCGCAGATTGCAGATTGCAGATTGCGAATTGCGCGACGCGGTCACTGAATTTCGTCCCGCTCGTCGAAAGGCAACCGCGGAATTCCGGAGCGGCGCGTGGGCCGGTGGCTCGTCGTCGAGCCCCGACAGGTTGTGGACGCCGACACCCAGCAACCGGACAGGGCGCGTGCCGGCCTCGGTACGGTCGAGAAGCGCGACCGCGCGCGCGGCGACGATCGCAGGCTCGTCGGTTGGCGGCATCACCGTGACCGAACGCGTGATGGTGGTGAAGTCCTCGTAGCGGACTTTCAGGGTCACCGTGCGGGCACGCTTCTGCTTGCGGACGAGCCAGGCTGCGACATCGCGTGCCATCTCGTCGACGGCCGACCGGATCTCGTCGACGTCCGTGAGGTCGTGGTTGAACGTGTTCTCGCTGCTCGCCGACTTGGCTTCGCGGTTGGGCTCGACGGGACGCTCGTCTTCGCCGCGCGCCAGCTGATGCAGCCATGGCGCGAGGCTGCCGACGATCGCGCGCAGATCGTCGACCGCAATCGCCCGCACGTCCACCAGCTTCTCGATGCCGTGCGAGCGCAGCCTCGCAGCCGTCACCGGGCCGACACCCCATAGCGCGTCGATCGGAAGGCCCTGGAGAAAGCGCTCGACGCGTTCGGGCGCGATGACGGTCAGCCCGTCAGGCTTTTGCCAGCCGGAGGCAATCTTGGCGAGGAACTTGTTGGGCGCCACGCCCGCCGAGGCCGTAAGGCCAGTCTCCTCGCGGATGCGGGCTTTCAACCGCTCGGCGACCGTGCGCGCCCAGCGGCAACCCCCAGGCGTTGTCGGTGACGTCCAGGTACGCCTCGTCGAGCGAGAGCGGCTCGACCAGCGGCGTCACCTCGCGCATGGATTGCGAAGACCTGCAACGACACCGCGCGGTATTTCCTGAACTCGGGAGAGACGATGACCAGGTGTGGACACAGCCGGACGGCATGCGCCATCGGCATGGCCGACCGGACGCCGAATTTGCGGGCTTCGTAACTGGCCGCCGCGACGACGCCCCGGCTGGCCGTGGCCGGTCCGCCCACCACCACCGGCCGTCCCCGCAGCGCCGGGTCGTCGCGCTGCTCGACGGATGCATAGAACGCATCCATGTCTACGTGGAGAATCCTGCGCATTGAAGATTG
>CAWBGN010000008.1:0-355679 GCA_963788445.1 uncultured Actinomycetota bacterium | reverse complement strand
GGCCGGCTTGTCTGCGGGCTTCGCGGGCTGCTTCTCGGGCTGCTTCTCGACGGGCTTGGCCGGCGCCTGCTTGCGTCGCGGTGGCCGAGGGGGCCTGCTGGCCGGACGAGGCATCCGGCGTACCGTTGCTGCCTGCCGATCCGTTGGCCTGGAAGTACGTCTTCCACTCGGGCGCTCACGCTGTCGGGATCCTTTTGGTACTGCTCGAACATCTCGTCGACGAGCCATTCGTTGGCAGCCGAAGTCGGGAGAGTCGGATTCGAGACTGGGGGCCTGAGGACTGCGGCACGGGTAGGTTCGCCTCTTCCGGATACGCGCGCGGTCGGAGTCAGACGTCAAGGCTAAGTCCCACACGCAACCAAATGCGCAGCGGCGGGGTGGCATTCGGGCAGGGTGTAACCAGAGCGACACAACAGGGAGTTCCCACACGATGAAATTGCATGCGCGACCGGCGCGCGCGGGCGTTGCCGCGGCCCTGGTCCTGGCGCTCGCGACGACCTCCTGCAGCGGCGACGACTCGCCCGACTCCGACTCGCCGGCGCCGGCCCAGTCGACGGCCGCAGGCTCGTCGTTCGAGATCGAGACCAAGACGACCGTCGAACACGTCGCCGGCCGGCTCAGCAGGTCCGACCGCAAGCGGCTCGCCGGAGCGTCGCCAAGGTCGCGCAGCGGTGGTTCAACGCGGCGTACGTCGCCGGCGACTACCCGCGATCGAACTTCGATGACGCCTTCCCGGGCTTCACCACCGGGCCCGGGCCGACGCGGACCGGGACAAGATCCTGATGACCAACAAGACGATCGGTTCGAGGATCAATGGCGTCACCCCGACCCGGAGCCGGGTGAGGATCGACGTGTTGTCGCCGAAGAAGCGGGCCGTCGCGGTGACCGCGGTTCCGTCTCGGTTTCCGCACCGAGGGTGACCTGGTCCGCGACGTCACGGTCCAGGGCCGGCTGCTGTTGACGCGGCAGCCGGATCGGGATGGAAGATCTTCGGCTACCACGTCGCCAAGTCGAGCCAGGCATGAGGGGGATGGCATGAACACCGAGCAACGTGCAGAACTTGGCGCCACAGGCTGCTGCGCGGCGTCGTCCTGGCGTGGTGCTGGCGACGGCGCGCTCGTCGTGCCCAACTCCGCGGTGAAGCCGTCGGACGTCGAGCTGGTCAAGCTGCACACGGCCGACGGGGTCGACGCCGGACGCGAAGTGATCTGGATCCTGGCGGTGGGTCCGACGCCGCCGGGACAGGACATGACCCGCAGCCGCGGTGACGCCCTCCAGCTGATCGGACTGAACACGAAGACCGGTGCGGCCTCGGCGATCGGCATCCCGCGCGACTCCTGGGTGAGCATCCCCGGTCACGGCAACGACAAGATCAACTCGTCGCTCTACTTCGGCGGGCCGGAGCTGCTCGGGAAGACGGTCGGGAACCTGGTCGGCGTGCAGCCGGACTACGTCTTCGTCACCCGCTTCCCCTTCTTCATCGACATGGTCGACTCGATCGGCGGCATCGAGGTGCACAACCCGGTCGCCTTCAGCGACGAGTTCCTCAAGCCGTCGGGCTTCGAGCGGGGCAAGATCCACCTCGGCGGCTACACCGCGATGGCGTTCGCGCGGATCCGGCACAACCTGATCCGGGGCGACTTCGACCGCTCAGCGAACCAGCAGCGGGTGCTGCGCGGCATCCAGGCGAAGATCCGGTCGAGGCCGACAAGCCGGGCTTCATCGAGAAGGGCGTGATGTCGGCGATGGCGCACATGCGCACCAACCTCCCGCCCTCGGAGCTGTTCCGGCTGGCCCAGGTCGTGGCCCAGGTCGACCCGTCGAAGATCTCCACCTGCGTCGTGCAGGGCGGGATCGGGAACATCGGCGGGGCGAGCGTGGTGATCCCGTCGGTCAGCCAGGCCCGACGGCTGGGCGACGACGCACGCAGGGACGCCACGATCAAGCGCTGCTGACGCGCGGGAGTCTGGGGGAAGCGAACCGATGCTGTCAGCAACCCCAGTAGACGCTGGGCTTCCTCGCGATCACGATGTACTGGACCGTCGAGCGCGGGCCCGGTCGACGCCCATAGGCGAAGTGGAAGTTCAGGTTGGCGTGGCGCTTGCGGACCGTCGCCACCCAGAGATCCGGGCCGGTGTCGGCGCGCCCGTCCAGCGCCGAGCCGCGGCGCAGGCGCAGCCGCTCGCCGTAGAGCTCGCGCAGCTTGTGCAGGGTCGAACCCGCGTGCGCGCCTGCAAGCGTCTTGTCGCCCTCGCCGCGGACGACGATCATTCCGACCCGCATCCGGGGGAGCTCGCCCCGCCACACCACGAACCCGCGGTCGCGGTAGCGCTCCTTCATCTGGTAGCCGGGTGCGCAGCGATCCCCCTGGTGGGACACCATGCCGGTACGCCAGGCCTCGCGGTGGTTCATGCCGAGCTTCAGAGGTCCCCAGTACCGGTAGCGAACGACCAGGCCAGGCGTCGCTGAGCTCCGGTCGGCGGACTCCCCGGCTGTGGCCGTGGCGGTCGACGTGGCACTGGCCAGGACGGTGCTGAGAAGGGTCAGGGCCAGGACCCCCAAGAGGACGCGACGCATCAGTTCTGCCTGTCGTGACATGGCCTCGCGGCCGGTGATGTTGGCGGCTGAAGAGTAGGTGAACTTGCCCGAAATTGCCTAGGAAATCGATCCATGTCGGATTCCGCCCGTCGGTGACGTGCATCACTCGACCCTCGATAGCGCCGAAATGACAGCGGCCCGGCGGAGATCACGCCGGGCCAGTCTCCTCTGCGCGCCCCCGGAAGGATTCGAACCTTCGCTCCCGCCTCCGGAGGGCGGTGCTCTATCCCCTGAGCTACGGGGGCTCGTGGGGTGCGGGGATGACCCTACAACCGGCCGACGCGGGCGGCGAAATCGGTGGTCGATATCGGTTCGGGGCCAGACCCACCCCGCCGATAGGCTGGGCCGGTGACTCCCGAGCAGCTCTCCGCCACGATCGTCGACGTCCTGACGAGCCTCAACGACGAGGGTGCGATCACCCTGCCCGACGGGGTGCCCGCGACGGTGACGGTGGAGCGACCGCGACAGAAGGGTCACGGCGACTACGCGACCAACGTGGCGATGCAGCTGGCGAAGAAGGCCGGCACCAACCCGCGCGCCTTCGCCGAGCTGGTCCGGGCCCGGCTCGAGGCCGCCGACGGCGTGGCCGCCGTCGAGGTGGCCGGGCCGGGCTTCCTCAACATCACCGTCGACGCCGGCGCCCAGGGCATCGTCGCGGCGGAGGTCGTCGCCGCGGGTGCGGCGTACGGCGCCTCCGACGCGTTCGCCGGCGAGAAGATCAACCTCGAGTTCGTCTCCGCCAACCCGACCGGGCCGCTCCACATCGGTGGCGTCCGCTGGGCCGCGGTCGGCGACGCGCTCGGCCGGATCTTCAGCATGACCGGCGCCGAGGTCACCCGCGAGTACTACTTCAACGACCACGGCGCCCAGATCGACCGGTTCAGCACGCTCGCTGCTGGCCGCGGCCAAGGGCCAGCCGGTGCCCGAGGACGGCTACGGCGGCGCAGTACATCGAGGAGATCGCCAAGGACGTCATCGCGAAGCGGCCCGACGTGCTCGACCTCCCCGACGACGAGGCGCAGGAGGTGTTCCGCGCCGAGGGTGTCGAGCTGATGTTCGCCGAGATCAAGCAGAGCCTGCACGACTTCGGGGTCGACTTCGACGTCTACTTCCACGAGGACGACCTGCACAAGAGCGGTGCGGTCGAGCGTGCCGTCGAGCGGCTCACCGAGCTGGGCAACACCTACGAGAAGGACGGCGCGCTCTGGCTCGCCACCGAGCAGTACGGCGACGACAAGGACCGGGTGATCATCAGGTCGAACGGCCAGGGCTGCCTACCTGTCCGGTGACCTGGCCTACTACCTCGACAAGCGGGAGCGCGGCTTCGACCGCTGCTTCATCATGCTCGGCGCCGACCACCACGGTTACGTCGGCCGGATGATGGCGATGTGCGCCGGCCTTCGGCGACACCCCGCACGTCAACCTCGAGATCCTGATCGGGCAGATGGTCAACCTGGTCCGCGACGGCGAGCCGCTGCGGATGTCCAAGCGGGCCGGCACCGTCGTCACGATCGACGACCTCGTCGACGCGATCGGCGTCGACGCGTCCCGCTACGCGCTGGCGCGCTACAGCTCCGACTCGACCATCGACATCGACCTCGACCTCTGGACGAAGGCGTCGAACGACAACCCCGTCTTCTACGTCCAGTACGCCCACGCCCGGGTCGCGTCGATCCTGCGCAACGCCGACGGCCTGGGTCTCGCGCCCGCGGGCGACGACTTCGACCCGGCGCTGCTCTCGCACGAGAAGGAGGGCGAGCTGCTGCGCGCCCTCGCCGAGTTCCCGCGCGTGGTCGCGAGCGCGGCCGAGCTCCGCGAGCCGCACCGGGTGGCCCGCTACCTCGAGGAGACCGCGGCGACCTTCCACCGCTTCTACGACACCTGCCGGGTGCTGCCGATGGGCGACGAGGAGCCCAACGACCTGCACCGCGCGCGGTTGCTGCTCGTCGAGGCGACCCGGACCGTGCTCGCCAACGGCCTCGACCTGCTCGGCGTCTCCGCGCCCGAGCGGATGTGACGGCGTGTCCCACGAAGCCGGCTGGGCGCACGCACCGGGCGCCCTCAAAGGCCCGGCCTGGCTGCGCCAGCCTGCCGACCCCAACGAGCTCGTCCGTCACCTCTGGTCGACCACGGCGCAGAAGGTCGACGGCCGGCTGACTGTCGGCGGGGTGGCCCTCACCGACCTGGTCGCCGAGCACGGCTCACCGACGTATGTCCTCGACGAGGCCGACTTCCGGGCCCGGGCCCGGGCGTTCCGCGACGCGTTCGCGGCGTACGACGTGTTCTACGCCGGCAAGGCGTTCCTCTGCACCACGACCGCGAGGTGGGTGGCCGAGGAAGGTCTGTGCCTCGACGTCTGCTCGGGCGGTGAGCTCACGGTCGCCGAGCGGGCGGGCTTCGACCCGGCGCGGATCGGCTTCCACGGCAACAACAAGACCGTGGCGGAGCTCGAGCGCGCGGTCGAGATCGGCGTCGGCCGGATCGTCGTCGACTCCTTCATCGAGATCGAGCGGCTGGCCGCCGTCGCCACCGAGCTCGGCCGCTCCACCCGCGTCATGGTGCGAGTGACCGCCGGGGTCGAGGCACACACCCACGAGTACATCGCGACCGCCCACGAGGACCAGAAGTTCGGGTTCTCGATCACCTCCGGCGACGCCTTCGAGGCGGTACGCCGGATCCGGGCCGCCCCGGGGCTCGAGCTGCTGGGCCTGCACTCGCACATCGGGTCGCAGATCTTCGACTCGTCCGGGTTCGAGGTGGCCGCCCGCCGGGTGCTGGCCCTCCAGGCCCGGATCTCCGACGAGCTCGGCGTGGCCCTGCCGGAGATGGACCTCGGCGGCGGCTTCGGCATCGCCTACACGACCCAGGACGACCCGTCCGACCCGGCGCAGCTGGCGACGGAGATGAGCAAGATCGTCGAGCACGAGTGCCGTGCCCTCGGCATCCCCGAGCCGCGGCTGTCGATCGAGCCGGGCCGTGCGATCGTCGGCCCGGCGATGTGCACGGTCTACGAGGTCGGCACGGTCAAGGCGGTCGAGCTGGACGGCGGCGACGTGCGCGTCTATGTCGTCCGTCGACGGCGGGATGAGCGACAACATCCGTACCGCCCTCTACGACGCCGACTACTCCTGCACCCTCGCCTCGCGGGCGTCGAGCGCGCCGCCGGTGCTGTCGCGGGTGGTCGGCAAGCACTGCGAGGCCGGCGACATCGTGGTCAAGGACGAGTTCCTGCCCGGCGACGTCGCGCCGGGCGACCTGCTGGCGGTCCCGGGCACGGGTGCCTACTGTCGCTCGATGGCCTCCACCTACAACCACGCGCCTGCGGCCGCCGGTGGTCGCGGTGCGGGACGGTGTCGCGCGCGTCGTCGTCCGGCGTGAGACTGAGAACGACCTGTTGGCAACAGACGTGGGTGAGGCTTCGTGAACAACGGCAAGCGGCTCCGGGTCGCGGTGCTCGGCTGCGGCTCGGTCGGCTCGCAGGTGGTGCGGCTGCTCGACCAGCAGTCCGGTGACCTGGCGGCCCGCGTCGGCGCGCCGGTCGAGCTGGTCGGCGTCGCCGTACGCCGGCTGGACGCGCCGCGCGACGTCGACGTCCCCGACGGCCTGCTCACCACCGACGCCGAGGGGCTGGTCCGGCGCGACGACGTCGACCTGGTCGTCGAGGTGATCGGCGGCATCGAGCCGGCCCGGTCGCTGATCCTGGCCGCGCTGGAGAACGGCGCCTCGGTGGTCACCGCCAACAAGGCGCTGCTGGCCGAGGACGGCCCGACCCTCTTCGAGGCGGCCGACAAGGCCGGCCGCGACCTCTACTACGAGGCCGCCGTCGCCGGCGCGATCCCGATCGTGCGCCCGCTGCGCGAGTCGCTGGCGGGCGACAAGGTCACCCGCGTGCTCGGCATCGTCAACGGCACCACCAACTTCATCCTCGACAAGATGGACACGTCCGGCGCCGGGTTCTCCGAGGCGCTCGAGGAGGCGCAGGAGCTCGGGTACGCCGAGGCCGACCCGACCGCCGACGTCGAGGGCTTCGACGCCGCCGCGAAGGCCGCGATCCTGGCCTCGCTTGCGTTCCACTCCCGCGTGACCGCGGCCGACGTCTACCGCGAGGGGATCTCCGAGGTCACCGCGGCCGACGTGGAGTCCGCCCGCGAGATGGGCAGCGTGGTCAAGCTGCTCGCGATCTGCGAGCTGCGTCCGACGTCCGGGGGCGACGACGCCGTCGCCGTGCGGGTGCACCCCGCGATGATCCCGCGGTCCCACCCGCTGGCGTCCGTGCGCGAGGCCTACAACGCCGTCTTCGTGGAGTCCGAGGCCGCTGGCCAGCTGATGTTCTACGGCCCCGGCGCGGGCGGATCGCCGACCGCGTCGCGCCGTGCTCGGCGACCTGGTCACGGTCGCTCGCAACCGGCTCGCGGACACCCGCGGCGTCGGCGAGTCGGCGTACGCCGACCGGGCGGTGTTGCCGATGGGGGACACCCTCACCCGCTACCACGTGGCGATCGACGTCGACGACCGCGCCGGCGTGCTCGCCAAGGTGGCCCTGGCGTTCGCCGAGCACGACGTGTCGATCCAGACCGTGCGCCAGGAAGGTCGCGACGAGGACGCCCAGCTGGTCGTCGTCTCCCACCAGGCCACCGACAGGCAGCTCGCGCGACGGTCGGCTCCTGCGCAGCATGGAGTTCGTGCGCGAGGTGACCTCGGTGATGCGGGTCGAGGGAGAGTCGGAATGACCACCGGCCAGTGGCGCGGTGTGATCGAGGAGTACCGCGATCTGCCTCGACATCCCGCAGGACGTCCCGGCCGTCACCCTCTGCGAGGGCGGCACGCCGCTCGTGCAGTCCGGCTGGCTGTCCGGGCTCACCGGCGGCGAGGTCTGGCTCAAGGTCGAGGGCGACAACCCGACCGGCTCGTTCAAGGACCGCGGCATGACCACCGCCATCTCGGTGGCCGCCGCACGACGGCGCGAAGGCCGTGGTCTGCGCGTCGACCGGCAACACCTCGGCCTCCATGGCGGCGTACGCCGCTCGCGCCGGCCTCAAGCCCCTCGTGCTGGTGCCCGAGGGCAAGATCGCAGCCGGCAAGATGGCGCAGGCGATCCTGCACGGCGCCCAGATCATCATGGTGCGCGGCAACTTCGACCACTGCCTGCAGATGGCCAAGGGCCTGTCGTGGGACTACCCGGTGGCGCTGGTCAACTCGGTCAACCCGGTGCGGCTCCAGGGCCAGAAGACCGCGGCGTTCGAGATCGTCGACTTCCTCGGCGACGCTCCCGACTACCACCTGCTGCCGGTCGGCAACGCCGGCAACATCTCGGCGTACTGGATCGGCTGGACGCAGTACTTCGACCTCGGCCGGGCCACGAAGAAGCCGGTCATCCGTGGCTTCCAGGCCGACGGCGCCGCGCCGCTGGTCACGGGCGAGCCGTTCCCCGACCCGGAGACCAAGGCGACCGCGATCCGGATCGGCAACCCGGCCTCGTGGAAGCTCGCCGAGGCCGCGCGCAACGAGTCCGGTGGCCGGTTCACCGCGGTCAGCGACGACCAGATCCTGACCGCCCAGCGCGACCTCGCGTCGCCACGACGGCGTCTTCGTCGAGCCGGCCTCCGCGGCCGGCGTCGCCGGGCTGCTCCAGGACGTCGCGTCGGGGGAGTCGTACGCCGGCCGCACGGTCGTGATCACCGTGACCGGTCACGGCCTCAAGGACACCGTCACCGCCCTCGAGGGGTATGGCCAGATCGTCGACAACGTGGTCGACGCCGACGTGACCGCCGCGGCCCGCGCCGCCGGTCTCGCCTGAGGCAGCTGTAGCCGGTGGTCACCTTCGTCGACGGACCGGTCCGGGCATCCGTCCCCGCCACCTCCGCCAACCTCGGGCCCGGGTTCGACTCCCTCGGGCTGGCGTTGTCGCTGCGCGACGAGCTCGAGGCCGAGGTGATCGGCTCCGGACTGGTCGTGGAGGTCGACGGGGCCGGATCCGACAGCGTGCCGCTCGACGAGTCGCACCTCGTCGTCCGGTCGATGCGGGCCGCGTTCGCTGCGATGGACGCGGAGCCCCCCGGCCTGCGCCTCGGCGTGCACGAACGTCGTACCCCACGCCCGCGGCCTCGGCTCGTCGTCGGCCGCGATCGTGGCCGGGCTGACGCCTGGCCCGGGGTCTGGTCGCCGGTGGTCGGCTTCTGCTCGACGACCAGGCCGTGTTCCAGCTCGCCGCCGAGATCGAGGGCCACCCGGACAACGTGGCGCCGGCCTTCTTCGGCGGCTTCGTGATCTCCGGACGCGACGACGACGGCTTCTACGCCGTGTCCTCCGCCGTCGACCCCCGGATCAGCGTCGTCGTGTTCGTGCCGCCCGACCCGCTGTCGACCGAGCTCGCGCGCGGGCTGCTGCCGGACGAGGTTCCGCACGCCGACGCCGCGGCCGACGCCGGCCGTACGGCGCTCCTCGTCGCCGCCCTCGGCGGGAAGCCCGAGCACCTGCTACCGCGCGACCCGCGACTTCCTGCACCAGGAGTACCGCCGCCCGGCGATGCCGGCGTCGCTGGACCTCGTCGACGCCCTGCGGGCCGACGGCGTGCCCGCCATCGTGTCCGGAGCCGGGCCGACCGTCCTCGCGTTCACCGAGCCGGGGCGGCCGGCGCAGGCGCTCGCGGAGCGCTGCCCGGAGGCCTGGCAGGCGCACCACCTCGAGGTCGACACGGACGGCGCGCGCGTGCTCTGACCTGCCGGTCTGGAGCCCTTCTCCTGTCGAGTGCCCCTTCCGACATTTTCTCCGTCCGGGTGATAACCTGACGATGCGTCGTTGATCTCGGCGTGGCACCAGCAGACGACTCAGTCTCCCGGTGCCCACTCTTCCTCAATTCCGCGCGGGTTACCCGCGCATCCGCTCGCCGTACTCCTGCGAGGGAGCCCGAGCACCGAGGAAGCCATACCAGAAGGCCGACGGCACAGGCCGGTTCGGCACTGATACGTGGGAAGGACCTCACGTGACGGAAACCATCGAATCCACCACTGCTGCGCCCGAGGCGTCCGCCGCCCCGGCGAAGAAGCGCGGTGGCGGACTCAACTCCATGCTGCTCGCCGACCTCAAGGCGATGGCCGGCGGCATGGGCATCAGCGGCGTCGGCTCCATGAAGAAGGCGCAGCTCGTCGAGGCGATCAAGGCGGCCCAGAGCGGCCAGCGCCCCGCGAGCGACAAGAGCAACAAGAACCCGAAGACCCAGAAGACCCAGAAGACTCAGAAGGCCGAGCAGGCCGAGCCGGCCGAGACGAGCGTGAAGGCCGAGAAGAGCGACGGCGCCGCGGCGCCCGAGCAGCGCTCGTCCGACTCGGGCCGGCAGGACACCGGCGAGCAGCGCGAGCAGCGCGAGGACCGTGAGCGCGGCGGCCGCCGCGAGGACCGCAACCGGGACCACCAGGGCGGCGACCGCGACCACGGTGACCAGGGCCGCGACAACCGCGGCGAGCAGAACCGCGAGAGCCGCGACGGTCGCGAGAACCGCAACCGGGACAACCAGAGCGGCAACCGTGGCGAGCAGAACCGCGGCGAGCAGAGCGGCAACCGCAGCGAGCAGAACCGCGGCGAGCAGAACCGCGATGAGCAGGGCGGCCGCAACCAGAACCAGAACCAGGGCGCGCCAACCGTGCCGACGACGACGGCAGCCGCAGCAGCCGCAACCGGCGCCGCCGAGGTCGTGACCGCGACCGCGACCGCGACCGGACCGCGACCGGGGCCCCGCCGCCAACCGTGGCCCAGCCAGCGCAACGAGCCCGACACGACGATCCTCGAGGACGACGTCCTGGTGCCCGCCGCCGGCATCCTCGACGTACTCGACAACTACGCGTTCGTCCGGACCAGCGGCTACCTGCCGGGGTCCGAGGACGTCTACGTCTCCCTGTCGATGGTGCGCAAGTTCGGCCTGCGCCGCGGCGACGCGATCGTCGGCCAGGTGCGCCAGCCCCGCGAGGGCGAGCGCAAGGAGAAGTTCAACCCGATGGTGCGCATCGACAGCGTCAACGGGGCCGACCCCGAGGCGTCCAAGACGCGCGTCGAGTTCTCCAAGCTCACCCCGCTCTACCCGAGCGAGCGGCTGCGCCTCGAGACCGAGCCGACCAACCTGATCGGCCGCGTCATCGACATCGCCGCGCCGATCGGCAAGGGCCAGCGCGGCCTGATCGTCTCGCCGTCCAAGGCCGGCAAGACGATGATCATGCAGTCGATCGCCAACTCGATCACGACGAACAACCCCGAGTGCCACCTGATGGTCGTGCTCGTCGACGAGCGTCCCGAGGAGGTCACCGACTTCGAGCGCTCGGTCAAGGGCGAGGTCATCTCCTCGACCTTCGACCGGCCGGCCGAGCGACCACACCACGGTCGCCGAGCTCGCGATCGAGCGGGCCAAGCGGCTCGTCGAGCTCGGCCACGACGTCGTCGTCCTGCTCGACGGCATCACCCGGCTCGGCCGTGCCTACAACCTGGCGGCCCCCGCCAGCGGCCGGATCCTGTCCGGTGGTGTCGACTCCGCGGCGCTCTACCCGCCGAAGCGCTTCTTCGGCGCCGCCCGCAACATCGAGAACGGCGGCTCGCTGACCATCCTCGCGACCGCGCTCATCGAGAGCGGCTCGAAGATGGACGAGGTGATCTTCGAGGAGTTCAAGGGCACCGGCAACATGGAGATCCGGCTGCGCCGCGACTTCGCCGACAAGCGGCTCTTCCCGGCCATCGACGCCGTCCAGTCCGGCACCCGCCGCGAGGAGCTGCTGATGTCCAAGGACGAGCTGGCGATCGTCTGGAAGCTGCGCCGGGTGCTCTCGGGGCTCGACGGCCAGCAGGCGCTGGAGCTGCTGCTCGAGCGGCTCAAGAAGTCGCAGAGCAACATCGAGTTCCTGATGCAGGTCCAGAAGACCACGCCGACGGCGCCCGGTCACAGCGACTGAGCAGGACCGCCGTGAGGCCCGGTCGCTCACGGGCCTTGCCGGTTTCACCTCACGGGGCGCGATCACGGATAGGCTGCGCTCCAGTATCTGGACCAGCCGGAAGGGGAAGACGTGGCAAGGATCCTCGTCGCCGACGATGACGTCGACATCCGCGAGCTCGTCGAGTTCAAGCTGTCGACGCTCGGTCACGAGATCGTCGCCGTCTCCGACGGTGCCGCGGCGATCGACGCCTGCAAGGCACAGCGTCCCGACCTGGCCGTCCTCGACGTGATGATGCCGGGCGTCTCCGGCCTCGACGCGATCCGCGTCATCCGGTCCGACCCGACGCTCGCCGACCTCCCGGTGATCCTGCTGACCGCTCGTGCCCAGGAGTCCGACGTCGAGACCGGCTTCGACTCCGGTGCCGACGACTACATCACCAAGCCGTTCAGTCCTCGGGAGCTGGCCACGAGGGTTCAGGCGCTTCTTTCGCGCTCTCAGTGAGCGCATCCTGATTACCGGTTGAGCCATCCGGGGTGGAATACTTCAGGGCTGGTTCCGGTTCACGCTTTGTCGCAGGTCGCGGCGAGCGACCCGGCGACTGAGAGGACACCATGAAGAAGGACATCCACCCCGACTACGTCGCCACCGAGGTCACCTGTACCTGTGGCGCGAAGTTCACGCACCCGCAGCACCGCGACGTCCGGCGTCATCCACGCCGACGTGTGCTCGCAGTGCCACCCGTTCTACACCGGCAAGCAGAAGATCCTCGACACCGGCGGCCGCGTCGCCCGCTTCGAGGCCCGCTACGCCAAGAAGGCTGCGCCAAGAAGTAGCTACTTCCAGGCGCCGGTCGCCCGCACGTGCGGACGACCGGCGCCTGTGATTTGTCCAGATCCGTCCCGTCGCAGCAAGAGGTCCAGATGTTCGAGGCAGTCGAAGGTCTCGTCGCCGAGCACGCCGAGCTCGAGAAACAGCTCGGCGCGCCGGAGACCCACGCCGACGCCCGGCTGGCGAAGCGGCTCAACCAGCGGTACGCCGAGCTGTCGTCGATCATCGGCGCCTGGCGGGACTGGAAGCGGCTCGGCGAGGACGCCGAGGCCGCGCGCGAGCTGGCCGCCGAGGACGCCTCGTTCGGCGTCGAGGCCGAGGCGCTGGGCGAGCGTCGGGCCGTCGCCGAGGAGCGGCTCCGCCATCTGCTGATCCCGCGCGACCCCACGGACGCCAAGGACGCGATCCTCGAGGTGAAGTCGGGGGAGGGCGGCGAGGAGTCGGCGCTGTTCGCCGGCTGACCTGCTCCGCATGTACACCCGGTACGCCGAGGCGCGCGGCTGGAAGGTCGAGATCCTCGACGCGACCGAGTCCGATCTCGGTGGCTACAAGTCGGTCACGATCGCGGTCAAGGCCAAGGGCACGCCCGACCCCGGCGAGGCGCCGTACGCACTGCTGAAGTTCGAGGGCGGTGTGCACCGGGTGCAGCGGGTGCCGGTGACCGAGTCACAGGGCCGGGTCCACACCAGTGCCGCGGGCGTCCTGGTCCTGCCGGAGGCCGAGCAGGTCGACGTCAGCCTCGACGAGAACGACCTGCGGATCGACGTCTTCCGCAGCAGCGGCCCGGGCGGACAGAGCGTGAACACCACCGACTCCGCCGTCCGGATCACGCACGTGCCCACCGGGATCGTCGTGAGCTGCCAGAACGAGAAGAGCCAGCTGCAGAACAAGGAGCAGGCGCTCCGGATCCTGCGCGCCCGGCTGCTCGCCGCCGCGCAGGAGACGGCCGACGCGGAGGCGAGCGAGGCCCGGCGCAGCCAGGTCCGCACCGTCGACCGCTCCGAGCGGATCCGGACCTACAACTACCCCGAGAACCGGATCTCCGACCACCGGACCGGCTACAAGTCCTACAACCTCGACCAGGTGCTGGACGGCGACCTCCAGCCGGTGCTCGACTCCTGCGTGCAGGCCGACCTCACCGCCCGCCTGGCCGCCCTCGAGAGCTGATGGGCACGGACGCCCGGGACCGGCGCGGCGTGGTCTCGGATGCGGTGACCCGGCTGGCCGAGTCGGGTGTGGCCAGCCCGGAGTTCGACGCGGCGGAGCTGCTCGCCCATGTCCTCGGAACCAGCCGCAGCAGGCTGCCCCTGGTCGACTCGGTGCCGGCCGAGGTCGTCCAGCGGTACGACGACCTGGTCGCCCGGCGGGCTGCCCGCGAGCCGCTGCAGCACCTGACCGGCACGGCGTACTTCCGCAACGTGGAGCTGCTGGTCGGTCCCGGCGTGTTCGTCCCGCGACCCGAGACCGAGCTGCTGGCGGGCTGGGCGGTCGAGCTCGCCGGCCGGGTCGAGCACCCGGTCGTGGTCGACCTCTGCACCGGCTCGGGGGCCGTCGCGAAGGCGATCGCCGACGAGGTGCCCGGGGCTCGCGTGCACGCCGTCGAGCTCGACCCCGACGCGCACGCCTGGGCGGAGCGGAACCTCGAGGGCACCGGTGTCGACCTCCGGCGCGGCGACATGGCGGAGGCCTTCGACGACCTCGCCGGAACCGTCGACGTGATCACCTGCAACCCGCCGTACATCCCCCTCGACGCCTGGGAGTCGGTCGCCCCCGAGGTGCGGGACCACGACCCGCAGCTCGCGCTCTGGTCCGGGGCCGACGGCCTGGATGCGATGCGGATCCTGGAGCGCCGGGCGGCCCTGCTGCTGAAGCCCGGGGGAGCGGTCGGTGCCGAGCACGCCGACCAGCAGGGAGAGTCCGCGCCGGCCGTGTTCACCGCGTCCGGACGGTGGAGCGAGGTGCGCGACCACCAGGACCTGGCCGGGCGTCCGCGCTTCGTGACCGCGCGACGTACCGCAACCACCGCCGGTTGAGGAAGGCTCGACCGGCGTGGGTCGCTGTTCTGGACGGCTGCGGTGGTTTCGAGACGGTTGCCAGGGCAACCTCCTCAACCACCGAGGGCCTGGAGCCACCGCCGGTTGAGGAGGTTGCGCAGCAACCGTCTCGAAACCCCGGAACTGATGCGCAGGGCGGTCGAGTGGGGTCTCGACAGGCTCGACCGGCGTGGGCCGCCGCTCGCTACACAGGGTGCGGGGGTTTCGAGACGGTTGCCAGGGCAACCTCCTCGACCACCGAGGGCACCGGAACCCCGAAACCAGAGGCAGGGCGGTGAGTGGGTGACCGCTGGTGCTCCCGCACCCGCAACCAAGGTGGGCATCCGCGCGGCGTGACTCTGCGACTGGCACGATGACCTCCGTGAGTGAGCGCTACCCGACCTCCACGCCCGACGAACGCGAGGAGGCCGTCAAGGCCGCCGAGCCGAGCGGTCCAGCAGGGACGCCTGGTCGTGCTCCCGACCGACACCGTCTACGGGATCGGCGCCGATGCGTTCGACCCGGAGGCCGTGCGGGCGCTGCTGGATGCCAAGGGCCGGGGCCGGGAGATGCCGCCGCCGGTCCTGATCAGTGCCGCCACGACCCTGGACGCGATCGCGACCGGTGTGCCCGGCTATGCGCGCGCCCTGGTGGACGCGTTCTGGCCGGGGCCGCTGACGCTGGTGTGCACCCAGCAGGCCTCGCTCCAGTGGGACCTCGGGGACACCCGCGGCACGGTCGCCGTTCGGATGCCCGACCACGAGGTCGCGCTCGAGCTGCTCGAGCGGACCGGGCCGATGGCCGTCAGCTCCGCCAACCTCACCGGCCGACCGGCCGCCACCAACGCCGACGAGGCCGAGGAGATGCTCGGCGACCGGGTCGAGGTGATCGTGGACGCGGGGGAGGCGCCCGGCAAGGAGGCCTCGACGATCATCGACGTGACCGGGTCGCAGGGGCGGGTGCTGCGCCGCGGGGCCCTGACTCTCGAGGAGCTGAACGCCGTGCTCGAGCCGCTCGGCGCCACCCTGACGGACGAAGAGTAGGGAGACCGCCCCTGTGCGCGAGTACGCCCTGGTCTTCCTCGTCGCCGCCGCCGTCACCTATCTCCTGACCGTGGTCGCGCGGGAGATCGCGCTCCGGACCGGCGCGGTCGCCGCGGTCCGCGACCGCGACGTGCACGCCGAGCCGATCCCGTACCTCGGCGGGCTCGCGATGCTCGGCGGCCTGGTGGCGGCGTACCTCGTGGCCCGCGAGCTGCCCTTCCTCTCGGGCAGCAGCCCGCCGTTCGTGTTCCGCGACGCCGGCATCGTGATCATCGCCGGCGCCATGATCTGCGCGGTCGGCGTCCTGGACGACCTGTTCGAGCTCGACGCCCTCACCAAGCTCGGCGGCCAGGTGCTCGCGGCCGGCTTCCTGATCTTCTCCGGGATCCAGTACACCTTCTTCCCGACCCCCGACGGCGACCCAGTTCGCCCTCGACGAGGCCCAGGGCGCGCTGCTGACCGTGCTGATCGTCGTCGCCACCGTCAACGCCGTGAACTTCGTCGACGGTCTCGACGGCCTGGCGGCCGGAGTGGTCGGCATCGGCGCCACGGCCTTCTTCCTGTTCTGCTACCAGCTCTCCAACCTCAACGGCGTCACGCTGGCGACCACCGGGAGCCCTGCTCAGCGCCGCCCTCGCCGGCACCTGCGCCGGCTTCCTGCCGCACAACTTCCATCCCGCGCGGCTGTTCATGGGCGACAGCGGCTCGATGCTGATCGGGCTGGTGCTCTCGGCCAGCGCGGTCACCCTGTCCGGCCAGTTCTCCGGGAGCGAGATCAGCCAGGGCGCGGGCGGTTCCCAGGCCAGCCTGCTCCCGACGCTGCTGCCGGTGCTGCTCCCGGTCTCGATCCTGATCGTCCCGATGGTCGACCTGCTGCTCGCGGTCGTACGCCGTACCCGCGGCCGGCCGGTCGCCCATGGCGCCGGACAAGCAGCACCTCCACCACCGGCTGCTCGAGATCGGTCACTCGCAGCGACGGGCCGTCTTCATCATGTGGATGTGGGCCGGCCTGGTGGCGTTCGGGACCGTGCTCGCCAGCCTCTACACGGGCCGCTGGATGTGGATCTCGCTGGCCGCGATGACCCTGGTCACGATCACCCTCACGTTCGTCCTGCCGATCGTCCACAAGCCCCAGCTCCGGTTGCACCGAGGAGTCCTGAACCGGGCTCCCGGAAACCCGGTTTCCAACGCCTCCGGACTTTGTGCTAGTTTTCACAAGCACCCACCAAAGAGCCCACGACAGGACGGCCGCCGACATGACGACCGCGCTCCGCAGGCCCACCTCCGGGCACGCCGCGATCGCCTCGATCCCCGCGTTCGTAGGCCCGAGCCGCTGTGGTAGTTTCGCGCCGTCGTCGGACTTCGCGCGGTGGACTTCCCCGAGTGGCTGCAGCGCCGACGTAATCACGCCTGCCAACGAAAGCGATCCGGGTGAATGGCCGATGACCGCTCCGACAACTCATTGCGAGGGGCCGACCTCGCGAGTCTCGGGGGGCTTCTGGCAGGTGCCGTCGTCGCGCGGCACGGTTCTCGGTCTCGTCATCGACAACCAGGCAGGCACCTCCCCGACCTTCACGCTCATCGGCGTCGGGCTCGGGATCGTCTCCGGCGGGATCGGCTTCTGGCTCAAGGTGCGCGCCGCGCTCCGTGAGTGAGGGCCGCCCATGACCGATCAGGTGACCCCGCCGATGACTCCTCCCGACGTCGACCCGACCGGCCGCCCGTCCGTGCTCAAGGTCCTGCGCGACCAGCGCAAGACGATCATCCTGGCGGCCGCGCTCGCTGCAGCGGCCTTCTGGATCGCCGGCCAGCTCGGCGAGTGGCGCATCGCCGCCTGCATCGCCGGTGGCATCGGGCTCGGCCTGGTCAACCACCTGGCCACCGAGTACTGGCTGCTCAAGATCATCACCTCGGGTGAGCAGCCGACGCGCAACCAGATGATCGCATCGACCATGGCGCGCCTGATCGTGCTGACCGTCGTCGCCATCGGCATCGCCGTGGCGTTCTGGCCGGACGGCATCGGCCTCCTGCTCGGTCTGGCCCTCTTCCGGCTCATCGCGCTGCTGATGACCGGGATCCCGTTGCTGAAGGAGCTGAAGAAGCCGTGATCTCCCTGCTTCCCATGTCCGAGGAATCCACGATCGAGATCGGTCACCACGTCACGCGCGAGTGGATCGGCATGACCTTCAACATCGACACGATCATCTCGACGCTCGTGGCCGGCGCGATCGTGCTCCTGATGGGCTTCCTGGTACGCCGCGCGGCCGACCCGCGAGACCGAGGACCACGTGCCGACCAAGCTGCAGCTCATCTGGGAGGCGCGTCGTCGGCGAGGTCAACAAGCAGGTCGAGGACAACCTCGGCAGGATCCACCCGTACGTCGCGCCGCTGGCGATCTCGCTGTTCTTCTTCATCCTGATCTGCAACTGGCTCGAGCTGCTGCCCACCGAGCTCAACCACGACCTCCACCTGCTGCCGGCCCCGACCGCCGACACCAACCTCACCTACGCGCTCGCCGCCGTGACGATGGTGAGCGTCTGGGTCTACGGCATCCGGCAGAAGGGCGTGAAGGGCTACTTCAAGCACTTCCTCGAGCCGTTCCCGGTGCTGCTCCCGCTCAACATCCTCGAGGAGCTGGTCAAGCCGATCACGCTCGCCCTCCGACTCTTCGGCAACATCTTCGCCGGCGGCATCATGCTCGCGCTGATCGGGCTGATCCCGATTGCGGCGTTGTGGATCCCCAACATCCTCTGGAAGAGCTTCGACGCTGTGATCGGTCTCATCCAGGCCTTCATCTTCGCGCTGCTGGCGGTCCTCTACTTCGCGATGGCCGGTGCCGGTCATGACGACCACGAGGAGCGCACGACGAGCAGCGACGAGCACGACGCCGACGAGCACGAGTCCGAGAAGACCCCCGCACTTGCGCACTGACCGGCCCCCCGCCGGACAGGCAAGACAGCACGACCGCTACACAAGATAAGAGACACCACGGCACCGAACCCGGTGCGTAACCAAGGAGAGACATGGCTGCAACAGAAACCGCGGACGCCATCAAGCTCGCTGGCGCCTTCATCGGCGGCGGCCTGGCCCTCGCCGGCGGCGCCATCGGTGCCGGTGTCGGTGACGGTCTGGCTGGTTCGTCGTACATCCAGGGTGTGGCTCGCCAGCCCGAGGCTCAGGGCCGCCTCCAGACGATCTTCTTCCTGACGGTCGGTCTGGTCGAGGCGATGTTCTTCATCAACCTCGCGTTCATGGCGCTGTTCGTCTTCGTTCTCGGCGCTGCCTGATCCCGACGCGCTGCACTGACGTCACTGGCACAAGCAAAGGATCCGAATGATGGCAAGCGTTACCAGCCTTCTCGTCCCGATGGAGAGCAACTTCCTCGTACCGAACGCGACGTTCTTCGTCGAGCTGGCCGCGTTCCTGCTGCTGTTCTGGCTCCTGGCCAAGTTCGTCATCCCGCCGATCAACCGGGCGATGACCTCGCGCCAGGACGCGATCCGGCAGCAGTTCGCCGACCTCGACCAGGCCAAGGACGAGGCACACCAGGCGGAGGCCGAGTTCAAGGCCCAGATCGCGGACGCACGGCACGAAGCAGCCAGGATCCGCGAGGAGGCCCGCGAGCAGGGAGCGGCGATCATCGCCGAGATGCGCGAGCAGGCCCAGGCCGAGGCGTCCCGGATCGTCGAGCACGCGCACACCCAGATCGAGGCCGACCGCAAGGCTGCGGTCGCGTCGCTGCGGGCCGAGGTGGGCACCCTCGCCACCACGCTCGCCGGTCGCATCGTCGGGGAGTCGCTCGACGACGAGGCTCGGCAGAGCCGGGTCGTCGACCGCTTCCTCGAGGACCTCGACGCCCAGCAGAACGGCGCGGCCAAGAGTGGGGCCAACTGATGCAGGGTTCGTCGGGTGACTCCCTCGCCAAGCTGACCGAGGAGCTCGGGTCGATGCCTCGACGGCGGCGCCGACGGCGCCACCGTGGGACGCAGCCTGTTCGCCGCGGCCGACACGCTCCGCGGAAGCGCGGCGCTCCGCCGCGCGTCGACCGACCCGTCGTCGCCGGCGGAGGCGAAGGCGGCGCTGGCCGAGGGCGTGTTCGGCCCGCACCTCGACGAGGCCGCCACCGACCTGGTCGTGCAGGCGGCCGCGCTGTCGCTGGGCGAAGAGCGGCGACCTCGCCCGGGCACTCGAGCGGCTGGGCGTGGTCGCGGTGGTCAAGGCCGCCGACGCTGCGGGCGAGGGTGACCGCCTCGAGGACGAGCTGTTCCGGTTCGGGCAGATCGTCAGCGAGAACCCCGACCTGCGGGACGCCCTCTCCGACCCCGCGCGGTCGACCGAGGACAAGCAGGCGCTGGTCCGGACGCTCCTCGAGGGCAAGGCAGGCGACGGCGCCGTCCGGCTCGCCGAGCGCTCGGTGTCCGGTGTCCACCTCACGGTGCGCCGTGCGGTCGAGGAGTACGCCCGGATCGCGGCCGAGACCCGCAGCCGCCTGGGCGCCCTGGTGCGGTCGGCGCGCCCGCTCACCGATGCCGAGGTGAAGCGCATCGGCGACGTCCTGGCCCGCCAGTACGACCGCCCGGTGCACCTCAACGTCGTGGTCGACCCGTCCCTGATCGGCGGCGTCCGCGTCGAGATCGGTGACCAGGTCATCGACGGCACGATCTCCAGTCGCCTCGACGACGCCCGCCGGCGTCTCGTGGGCTGACCCCAGGACCACGGCACACCAGCCACAGACCGAAGACAGAAGAGAGTAGGGACGAAATGACGGAGCTCACGATCCGTCCGGACGAGATCCGCGACGCGCTCCAGAAGTACGTCGCGGACTACAAGCCCGCGGCGGCCAGCAAGGAAGAGGTCGGCTCGGTCTCCGAGTGCGCCGACGGCATCGCCCGGGTCACCGGTCTCCCCTCGGCCATGGCCAACGAGCTGCTGGAGTTCGAGGACGGAACGCTCGGCATCGCCCTGAACCTCGACACCCGCGAGATCGGCGTCGTCGTCCTCGGTGACTTCGACAAGATCGAAGAGGGCCAGTCGGTCCGCCGTACCGGCGAGATCCTGTCGGTCCCCGTCGGCGACAACTTCATGGGCCGCGTCATCGACCCGCTCGGCACCCCGATCGACGGCCTCGGCGAGATCGAGTCGTCCGAGCGGCCGCGCGCTGGAGATCCAGGCGCCCGGCGTGATGGCCCGCAAGTCGGTCCACGAGCCGCTCGCCACCGGCATCAAGGCGATCGACTCGCTGACCCCGATCGGCCGCGGCCAGCGCCAGCTGATCATCGGTGACCGCTCGACGGGCAAGACCACCATCGCGATCGACACGATCATCAACCAGAAGCAGAACTGGGAGACCGGCGACCCGGAGAAGCAGGTTCGCTGCATCTACGTCGCCATCGGCCAGAAGGGCTCGACCATCGCCTCGGTGCGTGGCGCGCTCGAGGAGGCCGGCGCCCTGGAGTACACCACCATCGTCGCCTCCCCGGCGTCCGACAGCGCGGGCTTCAAGTACCTCGCCCCCTACACCGGTTCGGCCATCGGTCAGCACTGGATGTACGACGGCAAGCACGTCCTGATCATCTTCGACGACCTGACCAAGCAGGCCGAGGCCTACCGCGCCGTGTCGCTGCTGCTGCGCCGTCCGCCGGGCCGCGAGGCCTACCCGGGCGACGTGTTCTACCTGCACAGCCGCCTGCTCGAGCGTTGCGCGAAGCTCTCCGACGACATGGGCGCCGGCTCGATGACCGGTCTGCCGATCGTCGAGACCAAGGCCAACGACGTGTCGGCGTACATCCCGACCAACGTCATCTCGATCACCGACGGCCAGATCTTCCTGCAGTCCGACCTGTTCGCGTCCAACCAGCGCCCGGCGATCGACGTCGGTGTCTCGGTGTCGCGCGTGGGTGGTTCCGCGATGACGAAGGCGATGAAGGCCGTGACCGGCTCGCTCAAGGTCGACCTCGCGCAGTTCCGCGCGATGGAGGCCTTCGCGATGTTCGCCTCCGACCTCGACGCCGCGTCCCGCCAGCAGCTGGACCGGGGCTCGCGCCTGATGGCGCTGCTCAAGCAGCCGCAGTACTCCCCGTACCCGCTCGAGGAGATGACCGTGTCGCTGTGGACCGGCACCACCGGTCGCCTCGACAGGGTCCCGACCGAGGACGTGCTGCGCTTCGAGAACGAGTTCCTCGACTTCCTCCGCCGCTCGCACGACGGCATCCTCTCGACGATCCGCGAGACGCTGAAGTTCGAGGACGACACCGAGAAGTCGCTCGAGGACGCCTACGACTCCTTCCTCGACCAGTTCGAGACCTCGGAGGGCGGGTCGATCAAGGTCGGCCACGAGCCCCAGGCCGAGGCGCTGGAGGACGAGGACCAGGAGCAGATCGTCAAGCAGAAGCGGGGCTGACGCACATGGCCCTGTCGGTGCGCGAGTACCGTGCGCGGATCAAGTCGACGGAGTCGATGAAGAAGATCACGCGCGCCATGGAGCTCATCGCCGCGTCCCGCATCATCAAGGCGCAGCAGCGGGCCCAGTCCGCCGCGCCCTACGCCCGCGAGCTGACCCGGGCGGTCTCCGCGGTGGCGACGTACTCCAACGTCGACCACCCGATGACGAGGGAGCCGGAGGACCCCAAGCGGGCCGCCGTCCTCATCGTCACCAGCGACCGGGGTCTGGCCGGCGCCTACTCCTCGAGCGTGCTCAAGGAGTACGAGCGCCTGGTCGAGAAGCTGCGCGGCGAGGGCAAGGAGGTCGACGCCTACATCTGCGGACGCAAGGGCGAGGCCTACTTCCGGTTCCGCGACCGGAAGGTCGTCCAGTCCTGGACCGGCTTCTCCGACCAGCCGTCGTACGACGTCGCCCACGAGATCGGTGAGGCGCTGATCGGCGCCTTCCTCGAGGAGGAGGGCGAGGACGGCGCCGTCGACGAGGTGCACGTGGTCTACACGCGCTTCCGGTCGATGCTGATCCAGGAGCCGACCGCCGTGCGCCTGCTGCCGCTCGAGGTCGTGGAGGGCGAGGAGAAGCCCGACGCCGACGAGGTGCTGCCGCTCTACGAGTTCGAGCCGTCGGCCGAGGCCGTCCTGGACGGGCTGCTCCCGCGTTACGTCCAGAGCCGGATCTTCTTCGCCCTGCTGCAGGCGGCCGCCTCCGAGCTGGCCGCCCGCCAGAAGGCGATGAAGTCCGCGACGGACAACGCCGACGAGCTGATCAAGAAGTACACCCGAATCGCCAACCAGGCCCGCCAGGCCGGTATTACCCAGGAAATCAGCGAGATCGTCGGTGGCGTCAACGCGCTGGCCGACGCCAACGCCGGGAGTGAGTGAGAGACATGACTGCCACTGTTGAAGAGACCAAGGACACCGGCTCGGCTGGAGTCGGCCGGATCGCCCGGGTCATCGGGCCGGTCGTCGACATCGAGTTCCCCGTGGACTCGATGCCCGAGATGTACAACAAGCTCGAGACCGAGCTGGAGCTCAGCGGCGAGAAGAAGATCCTCTCGCTCGAGGTCGCGCAGCACATCGGTGACGGCATGGTCCGCGCCATCTCGCTGCAGCCGACCGACGGCCTGGTCCGCGGCGCGCAGGTGACCGACACCGGAGGCCCGATCACGGTCCCCGTCGGTGACGTGACCCTGGGTCACGTGTTCAACACCCTCGGCGAGTGCCTCAACCTCGAGGAGGGCGAGAAGCTCGACGTCAAGGAGCGGTGGGGCATCCACCGCAAGGCCCCGGCCTTCGACCAGCTGGAGTCCAAGACCCAGATGTTCGAGACCGGCATCAAGGTCATCGACCTGCTCACCCCCTACGTGCAGGGCGGCAAGATCGGCCTGTTCGGTGGCGCCGGCGTCGGCAAGACCGTGCTCATCCAGGAGATGATCGCGCGCGTCGCCAAGGACCACGGTGGTGTGTCGGTGTTCGCCGGTGTCGGCGAGCGCACCCGTGAGGGCAACGACCTCATCGTCGAGATGGAGGAGGCCGGCGTCATCGGCCAGACCGCCCTGGTCTTCGGCCAGATGGACGAGCCGCCGGGCACCCGCCTGCGGGTCGCCCTGTCCGCGCTGACGATGGCGGAGTACTTCCGCGACGTCCAGGGCCAGGACGTGCTGCTGTTCATCGACAACATCTTCCGGTTCACCCAGGCCGGTTCCGAGGTGTCGACGCTGCTCGGCCGGATGCCCTCCGCGGTGGGCTACCAGCCGAACCTCGCCGACGAGATGGGCACGCTCCAGGAGCGGATCACCTCGACCCGCGGCCACTCGATCACCTCGATGCAGGCGATCTACGTGCCCGCGGACGACTACACCGACCCGGCTCCGGCGACCACGTTCGCCCACCTCGACGCGACCACCGAGCTGTCGCGCGAGATCGCGTCGCTCGGTATCTACCCCGCGGTGGACCCGCTGACCTCGACCTCGCGGATCCTGGACGCCCAGTACATCGGCCAGGACCACTACGACTGCGCGATCCGGATCAAGCAGATCCTGCAGCGCAACAAGGAGCTCCAGGACATCATCGCGATCCTCGGTGTCGACGAGCTCTCCGAAGAGGACAAGATCATCGTGTCCCGGGCGCGCCGGATCCAGCGCTTCCTGTCGCAGAACACCTACGTCGCCAAGCAGTTCACCGGCATCGAGGGCTCGACCGTTCCCGTGTCCGACACCATCGAGGCGTTCAACAAGATCGCCGACGGTGAGTACGACCACGTGGCCGAGCAGGCGTTCTTCATGTGCGGCGGGCTCGACGACGTCGAGCGGCGCTGGGACGAGATCCAGAAGAGCCTCTGATGGCAGACAACCTTCAGGTCGAGCTCGTCGCAGCGGACCGGGTCGTCTGGTCCGGCCCGGCGACAGATGGTGATCGCGCGGACCGCCGAGGGCGACGTCGGCGTCCTGCGCGGCCACACGCCGATCCTCTCGGTGCTGATGACCTGCGTCGTGGAGATCACCGAGCCGGAGGGCGAGCAGCACTTCGTCGCCGTCGACGACGGGCTTCCTGTCGGTCGCGCACGACCGGGTCTCGATCCTGTCCCAGCACGCCGCCCTGTCCCACGAGATCGACCTCGACGCCGCCCGAGCCCAGCTCGAGGAGGCGGAGGGCGACCCGGCCGACCAGGAGGCGCAGGCCCGTGCCCGCGCCGCCCAGGCGCGCATCCAGGCGTTCGAGAGGGCCCGCTGACCGACGGAGGACACCCGTCAATCCGTCCGCCGCGGGCGCCCGCTAGGGTGAGCGAAATCCCGCAGGGCTCCGCGTGCTGTCGCGCGGGTCGGATGGAGGAGACGGATGCCGATCTGGCAGTGGCTGCTCGATGCAGCCGGTGTCCTGATCGGCATGGTGCTGCTCTACGGCGTCGCCCTCGTCATCCGCCGTCGCGTGCTCTCGCGCAACGGCGGAACCTTCGAACTCAGCTACCGCGTCCGGCCCGAAAAGGCCGGACGCGGTTGGCTTCTCGGGCTCGGCCGCTACTCGGGTGACTCGCTCGAGTGGTTCCGGATCTTCTCGCTCTCGCCCCGTCCCAAGCGGGTCTGGCGCCGACCCGACCTGACGTACGGCGGGCGTCGTGATCCGATCGGGGTGGAGCAGATGTCGCTCTACCCCGACCATGTCGTGGTCAGCTGCACCACGCCGCAGGGCCCCCTCGAGCTCGCGATGGGACACCCCTCGCTGACCGGCTTCCAGGCCTGGCTCGAGTCCGGTCCGCCCGGCCCCGCTCAGCAGCTGTGACCACCCCGGCCGCCGCCGCGGACCGAGCCACGGCCGAACGCGCCAAGCGCGCGGTCTCGGTGGTCTTCGCGCTCAACGGGTTCTGCTTCGCGGGCCTCGTCGCCCGGTTCCCGGACGTGCGCGGAGACCTCGATCTCGACAACGGGGCGTTCGGCCTGCTCCTGCTCGCCATCGCCGCCGGCTCGGTGATCGCCCTCCCGTCGAGCGGCTGGCTGATCCAGCGCTCGAGTGCCGCCGCCGTGGTCCGGCTGGGTGCCGTGCTGGTTCTGACCGGCCTGGTGATCGGTGCGGTTCGGCGCCAGTGTCGCCGGCTCGGTGGTGGTCGCCGGCGACGGGTCTGTTCACGTACGGCGTCGGCACCAGCGTCTGGGACGTCGCCATGAACGTCGAGGGTGCGGCGGTCGAGCAGCGGCTGGGGCGCACGATCATGCCGCGGTTCCACGCCGGTTGGAGCATCGGCACCATCACCGGCGCCGGAATCGGCGTGCTGGTCACCGCCCTTGCCGTGCCGGTGCTCGCACACCTCGCGGTGGTCGGTGCTCTCGGGCTGGTGCTGGTGCTCACGATCGGCGTCCCGGCGTTCCTCCCGGCCGAGCCGGAGCCGGAGACCCGTGCAGCGGGACGCTCCGCCTGGCGGGAGCCGCGCACCCTGGCCATCGGCCTGATGGTGCTCGCGTTCGCGGCCGCCGAGGGTTCGGCGAACGACTGGCTCACGCTGGCCCTGATCGACGGCCACGACGTGGAGCACTGGGTGGGTGTCCTCGGCTACGCCGTCTTCGTCACCGCGATGACCACCGGCCGGATGGCCGGGCCGCCGCTGCTGGACCGGTACGGCCGCGCGCCGGTGCTCTGGGTCACGACCGCCGCCGCGGCAGGCGGCATCCTCCTCGTCGTACTCGGCGCGCACTGGTCTGTGATCGGGCTCGGCATCGTCGTGTGGGGGCTCGGCGCGTCCCTGGGTTTCCCGGTCGGGATGAGCGCCGCTGCCGACGACCCGGCCCGCGCCGCCGCACGGGTCAGCGTGGTCTCCACTCTCGGCTACTCCGCGTTCCTGGCCGGCCCGCCGCTGCTCGGCCAGCTCGCCGACCGGGTCGGCACCCTGGACGCGCTGCTGGCGATCGCGGTCCTGATGGGACCTGCCGCCCTCACCGTGTTCGCGGTGCGGCCGCCGGCCGTCAAGGTGTAGCGCCGCGCACGGAGGCACCGTTGGTTGAGGTGCGAGCGAAGCGAGCCTCGAAACCCCGGAACTGTAGGCAGGGCGCTGACGGCCGTGGTCGCCCCCCTGCGTCCCTCGGGCGGCTAGCGCTCGCCGCCGGGAACCCAGAGGACGTCACCCTGCTCGCGGTTGGCGTAGCGGGCCAGGATGAACAGCAGGTCCGAGAGCCGGTTGAGGTACTTGATCGCGAGCACGTTCATGGAGTCGCCGTGCTCGGCGTACGCCGCCCAAGCGGAGCGCTCGGCCCGGCGGACGACCGTGCGGGCGACGTGCAGGTGGGCCGCGCCGGGGGTGCCGCCGTTGAGGATGAACGAGCGCAGCTTGGGCAGGTCCTCGTTGTACTGGTCGCACCACGCCTCGAGCCGGTCGACGTACTCCTGCTCGATCCGCAGCGGCGGGAACTCCGGGTCCGCGACGACCGGCGTGCAGAAGTCGGCGCCCACGTCGAACAGGTCGTTCTGGACGTGGGTCAGCACCGCGCACCACGTCGTCCTCGAGCCCGCCGCCGGCCAGCGCGACGCCGAGGTTGGCGTTGGCCTCGTCGACGTCGGCGTACGCCTGCAGCCGTGGGTCGTTCTTGGACGTCGTGCTCATGTCGCCGAGCCGGGTCTCGCCGCCGTCGCCGGTGCGGGTGTAGATGCGGGTGAGGTTGACCATGGGTGCAGGTTAGGCCACCTCACCCGCACGGGTGATTCCGGGCGACACGGCAGAAACCGCCCGGACAAGGCAACCCTTTCTGGGTGACGCGCGTCATAGTGGGTACAACGCCACGACTTCCAGTCGAGCTCTGGGGCGCCCCATCGTCCCGGGGGAACGGGGGCAGGGATGGAGATCCTCACCGACGGTCCGACGCTCGTGCTGAGCGGCGACTTCGACGTGCGCAGCACGATGGAGGTACGCACCGCGATCTACGAGCTCCTCGGGGGCAACGACGAAGTCGTCGTCGTCGACCTGACCGACGTCGCCAGCGTGGACATCACCGCGCTCAGGGTGCTGGCCGTGGCCACGGTCGAGGCCAGCCGTGCCGGCCACCACCTCGTTCTGCGCGGCGCCGGCCCCGCCGTACGCCGCCTGCTGCACATGTCCCGCCTGATCCGGGTCGTGGAGCTCGAGCGCCAGGTCGCCTGACCTGGTGGCCGTCCGCTGCTGTTGAATTACCCACATCCGAGACCGGTTACTTCTCGGTAGTCCACGTCCTACGCTCGACCCATGACCGAGAAGGACCGTCCCTGGGTGATGCGGACGTACGCCGGCCACAGCACCGCGGCCGCGTCGAACGCGCTGTACCGCAACAACCTCGCCAAGGG
The DNA here is from genome assembly GCA_963788445.1 of uncultured Actinomycetota bacterium. Classification (GTDB taxonomy): domain Bacteria; phylum Actinomycetota; class Actinomycetes; order Propionibacteriales; family Nocardioidaceae; genus Nocardioides. The sequence goes on along the minus strand of CAWBGN010000008.1, from coordinate 328,022 downwards.
CCAGACCGGTCTGTCCGTCGCCTTCGACCTGCCGACCCAGACCGGCTACGACCCCGACTCCCCGCTCTCGCGCGGCGAGGTCGGCAAGGTCGGCGTCCCGGTGCCGCACCTCGGCGAGATGCGCAAGCTGTTCGACGACATCCCGCTGACCGGGATGAACACCTCGATGACCATCAACGCCACCGCGATGTGGCTGCTCGCGATGTACCAGGTGGTGGCCGAGGAGCAGAACCCTGACCTCGCGCCGGAAGAGGTCGCCGCCCAGCTCGCCGGCACCACCCAGAACGACATCATCAAGGAGTACCTCTCCCGCGGGACCTACGTGTTCCCGCCCGAGCACTCCCTGCGCCTGATCAGCGACCTGATCGCCTACACGGTCCACCAGATCCCGCAGTGGAACCCGATCAACATCTGCAGCTACCACCTGCAGGAGGCCGGGGCGACGCCCACGCAGGAGCTCGCGTACGCGCTCTCCACCGCGATCGCCGTGCTCGACCAGGTGCGCGAGCTCGGGCCAGGTCTCCGAGGACGACTTCGAGAAGGTCGTCGGCCGGATCTCGTTCTTCGTCAACGCCGGCGTCCGGTTCGTCGAGGAGACGTGCAAGATGCGCGCCTTCGTCGAGCTGTGGGACGAGATCACCCGCGAGCGGTACGGCGTCCAGGACCCGAAGATGCGCCGCTTCCGGTACGGCGTGCAGGTCAACTCGCTCGGCCTCACCGAGGCCCAGCCCGAGAACAACGTCCAGCGGATCGTGCTCGAGATGCTCGGCGTGACCCTCTCCAAGAACGCCCGCGCCCGCGCCGTACAGCTGCCGGCGTGGAACGAGGCGCTCGGCCTGCCCCGGCCGTGGGACCAGCAGTGGTCGCTGCGGCTGCAGCAGGTGCTGGCCTTCGAGTCCGACCTGCTCGAGTACGACGACATCTTCGACGGCTCGACCGTGATCGAGGCGAAGGTGGCCGAGCTGGTCGCCGGCGCCAGGGCCGAGATCGACCGGGTCCAGGCGCTGGGCGGCGCGATCGCGGCCGTCGAGTCCGGCTACATGAAGCAGGCACTGGTCTCCTCCCACGCCGCGCGCCGGGCCCGGATCGAGTCGGGCGAGGAGAAGATCGTCGGGGTCAACGTCTACGAGACCACCGAGCCGTCGCCGCTGACCGCCGACCTCGACGCCGCGATCATGGCCGCCGACCCGGGCGCGGAGAAGTCTGCGCTGACCTCGCGTCGAGGAGTGGAAGGCCGAGCGCGACGAGGCCGAGGTCGCCGACGCGCTGGCGAAGCTGGCCGAGACCGCGAAGACCGACACCAACCTGATGGCCGCCACCCTGGTCGCGGCCCGCGCCGGCGCGACGACGGGGGAGTGGGCCGGGACCCTGCGCGAGGTGTTCGGCGAGTTCCGCGCGCCGACCGGCGTCAGCGGCGCGGTCGGCGTCGCCGAGGCCGGTGCCGAGCTGACGGCTGTCCGGGAGAAGGTGAGGCAGACCGGCGAGGAGCTCGGCGGGCGGCTGCGGCTGCTCGTCGGCAAGCCCGGACTCGACGGACACTCCAACGGCGCCGAGCAGGTCGCCGTCCGCGCCCGCGACGCCGGCTTCGAGGTGATCTACCAGGGCATCCGGCTGACGCCGGAGCAGATCGTGGCCGCGGCGGTCGCCGAGGACGTCCACTGCGTCGGCATCTCGATCCTGTCCGGCTCGCACATGGAGCTGGTGCCGGACATCCTCGACGGCCTGCGCGAGGCCGGGCTCGAGGACGTGCCGGTCGATCGTCGGCGGGATCATCCCCGACTCCGACGGCCGCAAGCTGATCGAGCTGGGCGTCGCCGCGGTCTACACGCCGAAGGACTTCGGGCTCACCGAGATCATGTCCGGGATCGTCGACGTGATCCGGACGGCCAACGGGCTCGACGGCTGAGCCGGCTGCCCATGTAACGCCGTGCTACTTGCTCTACCCGGGCGTTGCAGCACCCGGGTACGAGCCAGTAACGCGGCGTTGCAAGCGACGTGCCGTCCGGCCCGCTAGCCTTCGGGAATGGCTGTCACCCGCGTCCTGGTCGCCCGGCACGCCGCGGCGGAGTACGAGAACGACCTGCTCACCGACGACGGCGGAAGCCTCACCGTGGCCGGTCGAGCGCAGGCGATGGAGCTGGGGGACAACCTCGAGGGCGAGGGGATCGTCCACGTGTGGACGAGCCCGCTGGCGCGGGCCGTGCAGACCGCCGAGCTGGCCGCGACCGCCCTGGTCTGCGGCGTGACCGTGCGCGAGGGGCTCCGCGAGTTCGGGGTCGGGGCGCACGTCGGCCAGCCGCTGACGCCCGACCCCCTCGGGCCGACGTTCCTGAAGTGGCTGGACGGCGACCTCGACGCCCGGATCGAGGGCGGCGAGTCCGGAACCGAGATTGCGGCCCGGGTGGCGGCGGTGCTCAATGAGGTCGCGGCGGCCCATCCGGGTGGCACGGTGCTGGTGCTCAGTCACGGCGGTTCGATGGGCGTCGGGCTGCCCGCGCTCGCCGGCAACCTCGAGCAGGACTTCCCCAAGGACCACCCGCGTCCCCAACTGCGGTGTGGTCGAGCTCGAGCACGACGACGAAGGCGATGGCGGCGGCTGGCGCGCGGTCCGGTGGGTCGACACCGATGTGACGGACTCCGCCGTAGACGATTAGGTAAGGCATGCCTTATCCCTGCTAAAGTCCCGCTCGTGTCGAAGCACGGGAAGAAGAAGGCGAAGGGCAAGCTGCCCAAGTCGAAGTGCTGCGTGTCCAAGAGCCGGTGCAAGCGCTGCCCGATCCGGATGCTCAAGGAAGGCACCCTCCCCGACGGGCTCACCGTCAAGAAGCGCCAGCTGGTGACCGTCGAACGGCAAGAAGGTCACCAAGAAGAAGCTGGCCAAGGCGGCCTGAGGCCAGCCTGCCCTTGGGTGAAGCGCCGCGACCACTCCTGACATGATCGACCGGACAGCAACACGGACGATGAAGGAGTGAACGTGCCCGCAGCCCGCTTCGTCGAGCAGCTCAACACCCAGATCGGCAACGAGCTCGCAGCGCACAACCAGTACCTCGCCTGCGCGGTGTACTACGACGCGCTGACGATGCCGCAGATGGCGGCCTTCTTCTACCAGCAGGCGCTCGAGGAGCGCGGCCACGCGATGATGATGGTCCAGTACCTCCTCGACACCGACGCCGACGTGATCATCCCCGGCGTCGAGGCGCCGACCTCGACCTTCGACGACGTGGTCGCGCCGGTCACGCTTGCCCTGGCCCAGGAGAAGCGGGTCACCGAGCAGATCAACACCCTGCTCCGGATCGCCCGCGAGGAGTCCGACTTCGCCTCCGAGCAGTTCATGCAGTGGTTCATCAAGGAGCAGGTCGAGGAGGTCGCCACCATGAGCGACCTGCTGGCCGTGGTGACCCGCAACGCCGACGACATCGAGGACATCGAGGAGTACGTCGCGCGCGAGCAGGGCGGCGCCGAGGACGACCCGACCGCCCCGCGCGAGGCCGGCGCCTGAGCCGAGCCCGGCTCATCGCCTCGACCCGTATCGGAGGCAAGTCAGGTGTCCGTACGCCAGACTCGTCCCGTGAGCAGGGTCCTGGTCGTGGGCGCGGGCGTGATCGGCCTGACCTCTGCCGTCCGGCTGCTCGAGGCCGGACACCGGGTCGACGTGGTCGCGCGGGACCTCCCGCTCGAGACGACGTCCGCCGTGTCGGCGGCGTTCTGGTACCCCTACCGCGCGCTCCCGCAGGACAAGGTCACCGCCTGGTCGAAGACGTCGTACGCCGTCTTCGACGCCCTGGCCGACACCGACCCGGAGTCCGGGGTGGCGATGGTCGAGGGGACCGAGATCTTCAAGCAGCGCGAGCCCGACCCGTGGTGGATCTCGGCGGTCCCGTCGCTGGATCGGCAGACCTCGCTGCCGCACGGGTACGTCGACGGCTGGACGTTCGTGTCGCCCATCATCGAGATGCCGGTCTACCTCCCGTGGCTCGCCGGCCGGGTCGAGGACCTCGGCGGGACGATCACCCGGATGAACCTGAAGGCCCTGCCCACCGGCGCCCGACCTGGTCGTGAACTGCTCCGGGCTGGGCGCCCGGCTGCTCGCGGCCGACCGGTCGGTGGTGCCGGTGCGCGGTCAGGTGGTGTGCGTCGAGCAGACCGGGCTGAAGCGCTGGTTGGTCGAGCCCGAGGCGCCGACGTACGTCTTCCCCCGGAGCAAGGACATCGTCGTCGGCGGCACCGACGACGAGGGCGAGTGGAGCCGGACGCCATCGCCCGAGACGGCGGTCGCGATCCTGCGTCGCGCGGAGGTGCTCGTGCCCGAGCTCCGTGGTGCGAAGGTGGTCCGGCACAAGGTCGGGCTGCGCCCGGTGCGCCCCGCCGTACGGCTGGAGCGCGACGGCGCGGTCATCCACTGCTACGGGCACGGCGGTGCGGGGGTCACCCTCAGCTGGGGCGTGGCCGACGAGGTGGTCGCGCTCAGCGGCTGACCCGGCGGTGCAGGGCGACCACGAGCGGGACGCCGACCAGCAGCCCGACCGCGGCACCGGCCACGGCGCCCCAGTCCGGCCCGAGCTCGCGGCCGACGACCGCCCCGATCACGACCATCCCGAGCAGCATCGAGCCGAGCAGGACGTTGCGGAACATCTCGCCGAGGAAGACCGAGGAGAACGACTCGCTCGGGGCGTTGCCGTGCTCGTCGAGCGGCACGGCCTGGGTGACGGCGTCCGCGTTGAGCGGCCCGTAGATGTGCGGGAACGTCTCCGTCGCTCCGTCGGCGGGCAGCTCCTCGACGACCGGGGAGGTCAGGCGATCGGTGTCGATCACGAGCAGCACCAGCGGCTCGTCGACGTCGGCGTAGAACGCCCGGTGCACGCCCTGCCACTGGTCGCCGCGGCTGGCGTGGATGAATCCTTCGTCGGCGAGGGTGCGGCCGCGAGTGGAGGTCGTGTAGCTGCCGTCCCGGCGCGCCGCGTCCCACTCCGAGCGGAGGGCGATGTGGAAGATCCTCACCGGCGCATCAGAAGAGCCGGTGGCTCGGGTCGTCGAGTCCGCGCAGCGCGTCGTAGTCGACGACGGCGCAGGCGATGCCGCGGTCGGTGGCGAGGACGCGGGCCTGCGGCTTGATCTCCTGGGCGGCGAAGATGCCGCGGACCGGCGCGAGGAGCGGGTCGCGGTTGAGCAGCTCGAGGTAGCGGGTCAGCTGCTCGACGCCGTCGATCTCGCCGCGGCGCTTGATCTCGACGGCCACGCTCAGGCCCTCGGCGTCGCGGCACATCAGGTCGACCGGGCCGATCGCGGTGGGGAACTCGCGGCGTACCAGGCTCAGCCCGTCGGCGAGGGTGGCGGGGTGCTCGGCGAGCAGCTCCTGCAGGTGCTTCTCGACGCCGTCCTTCTGGAGGCCGGGGTCGATGCCGAGGTCGTGCGGAGGAGTCGTGCAGGACCTCCTCGATCAGGATCCGGAGGGTGTCGTCGGTCTTGGAGGTGACCGTCCACTCGACGGCGCCGTCCTCGGTCGTGCCCTCGCGGAGGGTGCACGGCGGGGACATCCAGTTGAGCGGCTTGTACGACCCGCCGTCGCTGTGCACCAGCACCGACCCGTCGGCCTTGATCATCAGCACCCGGGTCGCCATCGGCAGGTGGGCGGTCAGCCGCCCGGCGTAGTCGACCTGGCAGCGGGCAACGACGAGTCTCACGGGTGGGCAATCTACCCGGCCGTCGGGTCGGGTCTCGACACGGTGCGGAAGCACCGCCCACCGGCCGGGCGGCGTGCTTTTCACGGCGGACTATCGGATCGGCGCCCGTAAGTTACTCGCCAGTGAACTACCTCACGGCAGTGCCGGTACGGCGCGTGCCATGATGCGGCCATGACCAGCACCTCCAGCGATTCCGCGCGCACTTTCGGCACCATCGGCGTCATCGGCCTCGGCACGATGGGGGCGGGCATCGCGGAGGTGTTCGCGCGCAACGGCTTCTCGGTCATGGGCGTCGAGGTCAACGACGAGGCCGTCCAGCGTGGGCGGGAGCACCTCGAGCACTCCACGGGGCGCGCGGTGAAGCGCGGCAAGATGACCGAGGACGAGCAGGCCGAGCTGCTGGGCCAGATCTCGTTCTCGACCTCGCTCAAGGACCTCACCGACGCCGACTTCGTGGTCGAGGCGGTCGTGGAGTCGCTGGAGATCAAGAAGGACATCTTCCGCCAGCTCGAGGAGATCGTGGCGCCGGACGCGATCCTCGCGACCAACACCTCCTCGCTCTCGGTCACCGAGATCTCCACCGCCAACACGCATCCCGGTCGCGTGATCGGCGTCCACTTCTTCAACCCGGCGCCGGTGCAGAACCTGGTCGAGATCGTCCGCACCGTGGTCACCGAGGAGCAGGTGCTGCACGACGTGGAGGCGCTGGTCCACACGCTCGGCAAGAACCCCGTCGTCTGCGGCGACAAGGCCGGCTTCATCGCGAACACGCTGCTGTTCGGCTACCTCAACCACGCGGTGTCGATGTACGAGCACCGCTACGCCAGCCGCGAGGACATCGACGCCGCCATGCGGTTCGGCTGCGGCTACCCGATGGGCCCGCTGGCGCTGCTCGACCTGATCGGCCTCGACACGGCGTACGAGATCCTGGACACGATGTACAAGCAGGGCCGGGACCGCCTGCACGCGCCGGCGCCGCTGCTCAAGCAGTACGTCACCGCGGGCCTGCTCGGCCGCAAGTCCGGGCGCGGCTTCTACACCTACGAGGGCCCGGACAGCCCGATCGTCGTCGACGACGCGGTGACCCCGAGCGCCGACGACAAGCCGCAGCTGCGCCACGACATCAAGCGGGTCGGTGTCGTCGGCACCGGCACCATGGCCAGCGGCATCGTCGAGGTCTTCGCGAAGGCCGGGTACGACGTGCTGTACGTCGGCCGCAGCCAGGACAGGATCGCCGGGCGTTGTCGCCACGATCACCAAGAACTTCGACAAGCAGATCCAGCGCGGCAAGGCCACCGAGGAGGCCAAGGCCGAGGTGCTGGCCCTGGTCCGGGGCACCACCTCGCTCGACGACCTGAAGGACGTCGACATCGTCGTCGAGGCCATCGCCGAGGACCTCAGCATCAAGACCACGCTCTTCGAGAACCTCGACGAGATCTGCAAGCCCGGGGCGATCCTCGCGACGACCACCTCCAGCCTTCCGATCATCGAGATGGCGCAGGGTGACCAAGCGTCCGCAGGACGTCATCGGCATGCACTTCTTCAACCCGGCCACGATCATGAAGCTGGTCGAGGTGGTCTCGACGGTGACCACGGACGAGCAGGTCACCGAGACCACCCGCGCGCTGTGCGAGATCAGGTCGGCAAGGTCGCGGTCTCGTGCGGCGACCGGGCCGGCTTCATCGTCAACGCGCTGCTGTTCCCCTACCTCAACGACGCGGTGAAGATGCTCGAGGCGCACTACGCCACGGCCGACGACATCGACGTCGCCATGAAGCAGGGCTGCGCGCTCCCGATGGGGCCGTTCGAGCTGCTGGACGTGGTCGGCAACGACGTGTCGCTGGCGATCCAGCGCGAGCTGTACCTGGAGTTCCGCGAGCCGGGCTTCGCGCCGGCGCCGCTGCTCGAGCACCTGGTCACCGCGGGCTACCTCGGTCGCAAGACCAAGCGCGGGTTCCGCGACTACAGCACCCGCTGACCCTCGGCCACCGAGTGGTGGTGGTGCTCCTCGGACAGCCGGCGCAGGATCGTCAGCACCTCGGCCGTAGGCGACCGTGCCGACCACCATCCGCTCCAGTCGCACGGCCCGGTCGTCGCGTGTCGGGCAGCCGGGCGATCTCGGTCCGCCCGATCGCGTCGGCGGCGGTCGCGTAGTACGGCGAGTGACTCGGCCGTCACGACGAACAGGCCGGTCCGCCGGATCTGGGCGACCACCCGGGCCAGGTTGTCGACGTCCACGCGCGTCGCGGCGTACGCCGGTCCAGCCGATGGCATCCAGCACCTCGTCGACGAGCGCGCGCGACTCGGCGTCGGCCTGCTCGGGAGCGGATCGCCGCGAGGCGATGGCGTCGCTGGCGCGTGCGAACACCTCGTGCTCGGACAGGCGCGGGTTGTCGACCGCGTCGACCAGCTCGCGCAGCCGGCCGACCGGGATCGCGCCGACCTCGCGCAGCATGCGCAGGAGGGTCAACCGGCGGACGTGCTCCTCGCCGTACTCGCTGGAGCGGGCGGTGAGCTTGCGCGCCGCGGGGAGGAGCCCCTCGCGCAGGTAGTACTTCACCGTGGCGAGGGGGACGGACGTGGCGCGGACCAGCTCGGACACCTGCATGGACCACTCCTCGAAAGGCCGTTGACTCCTGCGGAAGATAGTGCCACTCTCCAATACTAGAAAGTACCACTATCTAGGAGGTGTGTCGTGGCGATGCTCGACCAAGGTGCCGCGGCCGTACGTCGGGGCGGACCGGGCCGCGCCGAAGGGTGTGCAGGGCGGGTCGTTCACGGCAAGATCGCCCGAGGGTGTCGACGGGGACGACGGCTCCGTCGTGGTGTTCCTGATCGGCATGCGGATCAACCGGTGGCGCAAGGCTGCGCACCTGGTGGCCGGTGTTCGTGGGGATGCCGAGCATGCTGCGCGAGCTGGCAGGGCGTCCGGAGGTCGGGCTGCTCGGGGCGAGCAGCTACTGGGCCGGACGGAACCTGATCACCGTCCAGTACTGGCGCAGCGCCGAGCACCTGGGCCGCTTCGCCCGAGACCCGGAGATGCTGCACCAGCCCGCGTGGGCGGCCTTCAACCGGGCCGGCGCGGCCACCGGCGACGTCGGGATCTGGCACGAGACCTACCTCGTCCCCGCGGCCAACATCGAGTCGCTCTACGGCAACATGCCCGAGCACGGGCTCGGCGCCGCGCTCGGCTCCGAGCCGCGCGGGCAGCACGGCCGGACCAGCGCCCAGGACGAGATGGGCCAGCGGGACCCGGAGTACGTCGCGCCCTGACCTCCGCGGTCGGGAGAGGCGTTTCCGGGACGCACGTAGGCTGTCGGCATGGGTTTCGTCGTCTTCCTCGTGGTGGTCGCCGCCATCGTCGGCGCCATTGTCGTTGCCAAGAGGAACAGTGAGCGTCGCGCGCTGGAGAAGAAGGCCGCCGAGCTGGAGCCGGTGAAGAAGCTCGCCTTCGAGGACATCACCGCCCTCGGCGTGGAGCTGCAGGAGCTCGACTTCGACCTGTCGGGCCGCGAGCTCGACTCGGGGCAGCGGGCCGACTACCAGCGCGCGCTGGACGCCTACGAGTCCGCCAAGACCGCCGGCGACACGATCACCGAGCCCGAGCACATCCGGCACGTCACCGAGATCCTCGAGGACGGCAAGTACGCCATCGCGTGCGTCCGCGCCCGGGTGGCGGGGGAGCCGCTCCCGCAGCGTCGTCCGCCCTGCTTCTTCGACCCGCGGCACGGCCTGTCCGTGACCGACGTCCCCTGGACCCCGCCGGGCGGTGCCGACGCGCGACGTACCCGCGTGTGCGCTGGACGCCGAGCGGGTCCACGCCGGTGCCGAGCCCGACACCCGGATGGTGATGGTCGGCTCGCAGCGGGTGCCCTACTACGCGGGCGGCCGGGCCTACCAGCCGTACGCCGCCGGCTACTTCGGCGCCTTCACGCCGATGGACTGGATGTTCGCCGGCCTGCTGTTCAGCGGCTTCGGCGGCTTCGACATGCTCGGCGGGATCGGTGACGGCATCGGTGACGGCATCGGCGACATCGGTGACGGCATCGGCGACATGTTCGGCGGCTTCGACTTCTGAGAACGCTGACCCGTCGTTGATTAACGGCGGGTCAGCGCGCAGGTGGGTCTGGAGACCGCCGTGACCGCGCGCCCGATGCGAGGATGGCCGCATGCTGCGACGGGGGTCCCTGGTCACGCTGGTCCTGCTGCTGGCGACGGCGCTCGCCGGTCCGGCGTACGCCGGGAGGCCGGCGCTGCCGCCGAGCGGGACCGACTTCGACTACCAGCTCGGCGGCAACCGGTCGCTGCCCGACCACGTCGGGATCGTGGTCCGTGACCGCGAGGCCGCGCCGGCGGCCGGTCGCTACAACATCTGCTACGTCAACGGCTTCCAGACCCAGCCGAACGAGCGGCGCTTCTGGCGCCGTCACTGGAACCTGGTGCTCAAGAGGCACGGCGACCCGGTCGTCGACGAGGCCTGGGGCGAGTGGCTGCTGGACATCCGGACCGCGCCGAAGCGCACGAAGCTGACCAGGATCGTCGGCCGCTGGATCGACGGGTGCGCGGCCGACGGGTACGCCGGGGTCGAGTTCGACAACCTCGACTCGTTCGTGCGCAGCCACGGCCTGGTCGACCGCGCCGACAGCACGAACTTCGCGCGCAGGCTGGTGCGGCGCGCCCACGCTGCCGGCCTCGCCGCCGCACAGAAGAACCGCGCCCAGTGGGACGGCACCGCGGTCGGGTTCGACTTCGCGATCGCCGAGGAGTGCGCGCGATGGCACGAGTGCGGCGACTACGTCGACCACTACGGCAGCCACGTCCTGGCCGTGGAGTACCGCGCCCCGCGACTTCCGGAACGCCTGCCGACGCTGGGGCGACGAGATCGCCGTCGTACGCCGCGACGTGGCGCTGAGCAGGCACGGCGTCCGCCGCTGGTGCTGAGCGTGCTGCGCTACCGCGGCTGACCGACCGAGCGCCGACGGAAGTAGCCTCGGGGCATGTCCGCCCCGGCCCGCGCCCCCGGCCTGCACACGACGTCCCTCGGTGAGTCCGGCTCCGCGGGTCGTCTTCTGCCACGGGCTGTTCGGGCAGGGCAAGAACTGGACCACCATCGCCAAGCGGCTGGCCGAGCGACCACCGGGTCCTGCTCGTGGACATGCCCAACCACGGACGGTCCGCGTGGACCGAGCGGTTCGACTACCTCGAGGCCGCCGACCAGGTCGCCGGCCTGCTGTCCGCCGACGACCCGGTGGCGCTCGTCGGGCCACTCCATGGGCGGCAAGATCGCGATGCTGGTGGCGCTCCGGCACCCCGAGCTCGTCGAGCGACTCTGCGTGGTCGACGTGTCGCCCGGTCGCCTACCAGCCACGCCAGCGAGTTCGCCGGCTACATCAGTGCCATGCAGGCACTCGACCTCTCCGCGCTCGAGCGTCGCAGCGCAGGCCGACGAGGGCCTGGTCGAGGCGGTGCCCAACCCGGTCGTTCGCAGCTTCCTCCTGCAGAACCTTCGCCACCACGGGGACGAGTGGTCCTGGCAGCCCAACCTCGACGCTCCTGGGTCGCGACCTCGACGCGATCGGCGGCTGGCCGGAGGAGGCGCTCGCCGACACCGCGCCGTACGACGGCCCGGTGCTGTGGGTCGGCGGCGAGAACTCGGGCTACGTCAGTCGCCGAGTACGTCGCGGCGATGGACCGGTGGTTCCCCCGCAACCGCCGGGTGACGGTCAAGGGGGCGGGCCACTGGGTCCACTCCGAGCAGCCGCAGGTGTTCCTCGAGGTGCTGCGCCGGTTCCTGCCCTGACCTCAGCCGGCGGGCTGCTCCTTCGTCAGGTGCAGCAACCAGTCGCTGTCGGTCCGGATCAGCGCGTAGCGGCGGGCGCCGGTGCGGCCGTGCAGGGTGAACAGGATGCGCCGGTCGGTGCGGTCGTGCTCCTCCCACCAGCCGGTGTCCGCGATCGACTTGTCCTCGTCGGTGTAGTCGAGGTGGTCGAGGCCGTGGTCGGGTACGGCGATGGCCAGCCGGTTGCCGCGGCTGGACGTCGGCATCCCGCGGGGCACGGCCCAGGAGCGGAGCACGCCGTTCTCCTCGAGGCGCAGGTCGAAGTGCGGGCTCGGCTTCCTGTGGTCGTGCAGGACGAACGACGGCTTCGCGGCTTTGGTCTCGACCACGGGCCGACCCTAGCCCGGTCAGAAGGTGGGGGTGAGCAGAGTCCGCGAGGCCATGCCGACGGTGTGGCCCAGGCCGTCGACGAAGCGGCCGCGCAGGAAGCTCGTCCGGCGCAGCGCCCACAGCGTCTCCACCGTGACCCACGAGAGGTCCCGCGCCTTGTCGATGTTCCAGGCGCTGACCAGGTGGACGACCGGGCCGAGATGGTCGTCGACGTCGCGCCCGACCTCGTCCAGGAAGGACCGTCGGATCGGCGCCTCGACCTGGGCGAGGACGGCGTTGACCGCCTCGTAGTCCTCGTGGACGTCGTCGGGCTCGAGGCTTCTGGGCCTTGCAGGTGTCGACCACGGCGAGCGGCAGGTCGTGCTCGATGTGGCTGTTCATCCCGGCGATGGCGAACTGGATCCGCACCCGCCCGCCCGAGCGCGCCTCGAACAGCGGCCGCCACGCGTGCGGGACGGAGCGCCGCGCGGCGTCCGCGTCGTACGCCTTCAGCCAGAGGCAGGCGAAGCGGACGTCGAGGTCGGCCATCGTCTCCGCGTCCCGGAACGGCGTCGAGGCGGCTCCGGGTTCGGCGATGATCGCGGCGATGCGCTCGGTGACGGTGAGATACATGCGGTTGAACACCGCGACCCCGTCGTTGTCGGGAAGCTCCGCGTCGATCTCCCGCATCCGGGCAACGACGCCGTCGACTGTCGTGGGCAGGCTCACGGTCCGAGTATGGGCCGTCGCCCGGGGGCGCCTCCCGGGAACTGTCGGTGGCGGGCCCTAGGGTCGGTCAGGTGAAGCGACGATGAGCAAGATGGATGCCCTGCGTGCCATGCGCGAAGCCCGCTACGAGGCTCGGTCCGCCAAGCCCCAGTCCGCGACTGCGCCGAGGGCGAGACAGCCCGTGGCCCCCCGCCCCGCCGATGCCCAGCCAGCGGCAGCCGAACCGGAGCTCTCCGGCGGAGCAGCTGTGCGGCCATCGGGCGATCAGTGGCCGCACCTGCACCCGCGAGCACGGACACGCGGCGAAGAGCCACCGCTACGCCTGAGCCTCTCCGTGACGAGGTCCTTGTCGGGACCTCAGGCAACAAAAAAGGAAAGGAGCCGCGCTCCCTTCCACTCTCAACTTATAACCCACCCAGGGGCTTGTGGCAAGACCCCGTCCGTGGCCCAGAATCTCCGGGCAGATACGGAAACGGGGGAGTCACGAATGCGTGTGTTGTTGTCGACGTACGGGTCGCGCGGGGATGTCGAGCCGATGGTGGCGCTGGCGGTACAGCTGCGGGCACTCGGCGCGGAGGTGCGCATGTGCGCGCCACCCGACCAGGAATTCGTGGAGCTGCTGGCTGGTGTCGGCGTGCCGCTGGTGCCGTTCGGCCGGCCGTGGCGTTCGTGGGTGCGGCCGTCCACGCCGGAGGAGCGGACCCGACGCGTGGCCGAGTTCATCGCCGCGCAGTACGACACGGTCGCCGCGGCGGCCGAGGGATGTGACGTGCTCCTGGCGACCGGCATGTCGCACTTCGTCGCACAGTCCGTGGCCGAGAAGGTGGGCATCCCCCACCGGTACGTGATCTTCGCACCGAGCGTGCTGACCGACTCGGACACCCAGAACTGGAACGCGCTGTTCGGCCCGTCGATCAACGCCCACCGGGCGTCGATCGACCTGCCACCGGTGGAGGACGTCCGCGAGTTCATGCTCACCGACCAGCCGTGGCTGGCCGCGGACCCGACCCTCGGCCCGTGGGACGGGTCGGACTCCGCCGTCGTCCAGACCGGCGCGTGGACCCTGACCGACGGTCGCCCGCTCCCGGCCGAGCTGGTGGCGTTCCTGGACGCCGGCACGCGCCCGGTGTACGTGGGCTTCGGCAGCATGCGGGGCGTCCCGGACGACATCGCCCGGGTGTCCATCGAGGCGATCCGCGCGCTGGGCCGCCGCGTCCTCGTCGGACATGGTTGGGCCGACCTTGCCCTGGTCGACGACCGGGACGACTGCTTCGTCGTCGGCGAGGTCAACCAGCAGGCGCTGTTCGGCAGGGTGGCCGCCGTCGTGCACCACGGCGGCGCGGGTACGACGACGACGGCGGCCGGGTCCGGGGCTCCTCAGGTCGTCGTGCCCCAGGCGGGCGGTGACCAGCCGTACTGGGCCGGACGGGTGGCCGAGCTGGGCATCGGCGTGGCTCACGACGGTCCTGCCCCGACCACCGAGTCACTGTCGGCCGGGCTCAAGGCCACCCTGGACCCCGAGATCCGCGCGCAAGCGGCCGCCGTGGCCGGCTGGATCCGCACCGACGGGGCGGCGGTGGCCGCGACCCTGCTGCTGAATGGGAGCCGATGACATGAGCCGTCTGAGCACCAGCGCCTTCGACACTGCCCGCCCAGCTGGCGCCCAAGGCCGACCACACGCTGATCGCCGGCGACGAGCAGCACTTCGCGGCCATCGCGCAGAGCCTCGAGCAGTCGATCGCCGACCTGTCCGACCGTCTCGATGCGGCGCGTCGGGCACCCGGGGGCACGGGCCAGGAGGCGATGGACCGCGATCAGGAGGTCCACCGGTTGACCGCCCGCCTGCGGACCCTGCGTCGGTTCGGCCTGGACCTGTGTCTCGGGCACATGGTCCTTGCCGACGGGGCGGAGGCCGTGTACGTCGGACGGCTCGGCCTCACCGACAGCACGGGTCGCCGACTCCTCGTCGACTGGCGCTCTCCTGCGGCTGAGCCGTTCTTCGGGGCGACCCACGCCAACCCGATGGGACTGACAAGCCGCCGCAGGTACCGCTGGACCCGTGGCCGGATCAGCGACTACTGGGACGAGGTGTTCACTGCGGACGGCTTCGACGGACACGCCGCCGCCCTCGACGACCAGTCCGCCTTCATCGCCAGCCTGGGCAGCAGCCGCTCGCCCCGGATGCGGGACGTGCTCGGCACGATCCAGGCAGACCAGGACGCGATCATCCGCGCCGGCTCCCGCGGCGCGCTCGTGGTCGACGGCGGGCCGGGCACGGGGAAGACGGTCGTCGCCCTGCACCGGACGGCGTACCTCCTCTACTCCGACCCACGCCTCGGTCACCGCCGCGGTGGGGTGCTGTTCGTCGGTCCGCACCAGCCCTACCTCGCGTACGTCGCCGACGTACTTCCCAGCCTCGGGGAGGAGGGTGTGCAGACCTGCACCCTGCGAGACCTCGTCCCCGAGGGGGCAGGTGCGGCGATCGAGACCGACCCCGACGTGGCCCGCCTGAAAGCGTCCGCGGAGATGGTGAAGGCGATCGAGCCGGCGGTGCGGCTGTACGAGGAACCGCCCACCGAGGGGATGGTGGTCGAGACCCCGTGGGCAGACCTCTGGTTGAGCCCCTACGACTGGGCAGAGGCCTTCGAGTCACCGGGCCCCGGTGCACCGCACAACGAGGCGCGCGACCAGGTCTGGGAGGAGATCGTCACGATCCTCGTCGACAAGATCGACAACGACGAGGTCCTGGCGGACCAGCTCCGCAAGGCGCTCCTGCAGAACGACGAGCTGGTCACGACGTTCAACCGGGCCTGGCCGCTCATCGAACCCTCCGACCTGGTCGGAGACCTGTGGGAGGTCCCCGCCTACCTGCGCAGGTGTGCCCCGTGGCTCGAACCCGACGAGGTGAAGCTGCTGCAGCGCGCGGAACCGCAGGCGTGGACGGTGTCCGACCTGCCGCTGCTCGACGCGGCGCGGCAGCGACTCGGCGACCCGGATGCGTCCCGACACCGCCGCCGCCGCGACGCAGCCATCGCTCACGAACGGGAGGAGATGGCCAGGGTCGTCGACCACCTGATCGAGACCGACGACTCCGAGATGCAGGTGATGTCGATGCTGCGCGTCTCCGACGCGCAGAGCGTGATCATCGACGAGGACGCACTGACGTACTCCGACCCGGACCTGCTCGCCGGACCGTTCGCCCACATCGTGGTGGATGAGGCCCAGGAGCTGACCGACGCGGAGTGGCAGATGCTGCTGCTCCGCTGCCCGTCCCGGAGCCTGACCATCGTGGGGGACCGGGCCCAGGCCAGGCACGGGTTCACGGAGTCGTGGCAGGAACGGCTCGAGCGGATCGGGCTCGACCGGATCAAGCTGGCGTCCCTCAGCATCAACTACCGGACGCCGGAGGAGATCATGGCGGAGGCCGAGCCGGTCATCCGGGCCGTGCTCCCGGACGCCAACGTGCCGACCAGCATCCGCCGTACCGACGTCCCCGTCGTACACGCATCCACCTCGGACCTGGGCTCCATCCTCGACCCGTGGCTCGCCGCGCATTCCGACGGGATCGCCTGCGTCATCGGCGCCCATGGCAGGCAGGGCGGCACGTTCCGGGCGACGTCGCGCGTCCGGTCGCTGACCCCGGAACTGTCGAAGGGACTCGAGTTCGACCTGGTCGTCCTCATCGATCCAGACGCGTTCGGCCAGGGCATCGAAGGAGCAGTCGACCGCTACGTCGCGATGACCCGAGCGACCCAGCAGCTCGTCATCCTCACGCCATGACCTGACTCGGGCCGCCGCGCGCCGGGCTCTGGCCAATACTGCGTTGCGGGGCAGTCTCAGGGCGCCTAGCGTTGCGTTCCTGGTGGGCGGGGAGCACCTGCCCTGCGCGGCTGTGAGTCAGCAGATCGGAGATATGGAGCGGGATGACTTCTCACCTCATGGCCCTGTGCTTCGATGCGAACGACCCGGTCCGACTCGCACCTTTCTGGGCCGGCGTCCTGGGCCGGGAGATGGTCGATGACCCCGACGGCGGCATCGCGCTCCTGCCGAACGATGACACCGGGTTCCGGATCGAGTTCTTCCCGACCCAGGAGCCGAAGACCGGCCCGAACCAGATGCACTTCGACCTGACCAGCACGTCCCTCGAGGACCAGCAGGCGACGGTGGCGCGGGCGCTCGAGCTCGGCGGCCGGCACCTCGATATCGGGCAGGGCCCGGACGCGGACCACGTGGTGCTCGCCGACCCCGAGGGCAACGAGTTCTGCGTCATCGAGCCGGGCAACAACTTCCTTGCTGACTGCGGATTCATCGGAGCGCTTTCGTGCGACGGCTCGCGGGACGTCGGGTACTTCTGGAGCGAAGCGCTGGGCTGGCCGTTGGTCTGGGACCAGGACGAGGAGACCGCGATCCAGTCGCCGCAGGGCGGTCCGAAGATCACCTGGGGCGGCCCGTCGGAGAGGGCGAAGACGGGGAAGAACCGGCTGCACTTCGATCTCGCCCCTCCTGCCGACGCTGATCAAGCAGCGGAGGTCGAGCGGCTCGTCAGCCTCGGGGCCAGTCGCATCGACATCGGCCAGGGCGACGTCAGCTGGGTCGTGATGGCCGATCCCGATGGCAATGAGTTCTGTGTGTTGACCCCCCGATAGCTCTGTCGCAGGTCGGAGCAGGCATGGTCGCGATCCAGTCGCCGCAGGGCGGTCCGAAGATCACCTGGGGCGGCCCAATCCGATCGCGACGTCAATCGCGACCCTTGAACGCGTCGACGGCTCGATCCTCTTCGTCCGCGGCCTCGACTGCCTGGACGGCACCCCCCTCCTCGACCTGAAGCCAAAGCCCGACCGCGACCTCTTCGCCCCGATCGCCCGCCCGCCACAACCAGGCGACTTCCAAGTCGGGTAGATCGCAGCCAGCCGCAGGGGCTCATTCGCCTACGCGAGCGAGGCGCGTGCCACGCGCCTGACGGACCGCGAGCCCTCGCAGGGCATTCCGCTCGGTCATGCCGATGTGAGGACGCTGTCGCAGTGGCGCGACCTGCTGGGGAGCCATGAGTTCGCGCAATCGCCAGACTTCGGTCCGAACGACTTCTACCCTGTGCCGCATGGCGACAGCTATCGCAATGCTCATCCTGGTGCTGCTGGTCGGGCTCCTCGTCGTGCTGGTGCGGCGAATGCGTACGACAAAGCGCGTCACGATCTCGGAGGACCTTGTGGTCGGCGGTGCAGCGCAGGCCCTTGAGCCCGCATTGGTCGCCGCCTTGTCGTCAGTCGAGGGGACTCAGTACCTGGGAGTTGCCCCGGGGCGACACGCGGTCGTGCTTCGACGCATTCCCGTTTGGGCGATCATCCCCGTGTTCCTGCTGTTCCCGGTCGGCCTGGTCTTTCTCTTGGTTCGCGAGAGCATCCGCCTTGACGTCGCCTTGTTCGACGGTCCCGATGGGGCAGTCGTTCGTATGTCGGGACGAACCGAGAGCTTCGTCCTAGAGCGTGTCAGAACGGCGCTGGTCGCCCTCGCGCCAGTTGGACAAGCGGGGCGCTGACCGTCCGCCTTCCTATGCCGCGATCCGCGCTCATGGAAGCCGATGAACGAGTGCTGACAGGCACCATCCGCTGGCGACGATTGGTCGGAAACCGCAGAGAAATGAGCCGAGAACCTGCGGTTTGTGACCATTCAGCTGGCCGGGACGGCCCCGCCGGACAGATAGGCGTCGTAGGCGGCCAGGTCGAGGTGGCCGTGCCCGTCGTGCAGCACGTTGTACGGACATGGTGTCTCCCGCCGTCGCGACGACTGGTCGCTCCGAGACTAGTGAGCCCGGCACGCGCCGTGCAGTCCCCGGAATCACCCTGCGCTCGCGCTCGGGGCGAGAACCAGGGCGTTCCCGGATATGTCCGCCGTCCCGACAACGTCAGGCTCGCCTTCTTGGCGAATGACTCACGGGAGGTCTGGATGAAGCGAGTACAACGCGTGCTGGTGACTGCGACGACGGCGTTGGCGGTGATGGCGGCACCGGCCGCTGCCGCAGCCGCGCCGGGCGAAGCGGATCGCGCGGGACTGCAGAGACGGTTGGACGGCGTCGTGGCAGCCGGCGCGGTGGGCGCGCTGGCGGAGGTACGTGACGGTCATCGCGTGTGGCGAGGCACCAGCGGTGTCGCCGAGCTGGGCAGGACGCGCGCGGTCCCGGTCCACGGTCGATTCCGGGCGGGCAGCATCACGAAGACGTTCGTCGCCACCGTTGTCCTGCAGCTCGTCGGCCAGGGCCGGTTGCGGCTGGACGACCCGGTCGAGAAGTGGTTGCCCCGAGTGGTCCCGGACGGTCAGCACATCACCGTGCGTCACCTGCTGAACCACACCAGCGGGTTGTACGACGTCCTGTACACGCTGCCGATGCCCCCGGGGCAGGAGTTCCTGGACAACCGGTGGCGGACCTGGACTGCCACCGAGCTGGTTCAGCGTGCGCTGGCCAACCCACCGACGTTCGAACCGCCGGGATCGGCTTTCGAGTACTCGAACACCAACTACCTGCTGCTCGGGCAGATCGTCGAGGAGGTGACCGGACGGTCCTACGGCGACGTGATCGAGCGGCAGATCATCCGACCGTTGCGGCTGCGTGGCACCTCGGTCCCAGGGTCGTCGCCGTGGATCCGCGGGCCGCATCCGCACGGCTACGTGCCGACAGGGCCGGACGGCGAGAACCTGCTCGACTACACGGAGATGAATCCCTCGGTGATGGGCGCCAGTGGCGAGATGATCTCCACCACCAGGGATCTCAACCGGTTCTTCGCCGCACTGCTCGGCGGGCGCCTGCTACGCGGGCATCTGCTCGACGCCATGAAGACGCCGGGTGTCGAGGGCGGCAGGTACGGGCTCGGGCTGGCGTGGCGGGACACCAGGTGCGGGGTCCGTGTGTACGGCAACGACGGCGATGCCCTGGCCTACCAGTCCTGGTCGTTCTCCACGGAGGACCGACGCCACCAGGTCACGGTCGCGCTCACGCCCGACTTCAGCACCGACCTCGACGACGTCGTCGACGCGTTCCTTGACGACGCCTTCTGCGACTGACGGCTCAGCCCGCGAACCGCACCTTGCCTGTCCACAGCTGGCGCAGTCGCGTGCGAAGCGAGGCCGTACGACGATGCCGCAACGCCCAGCCGACCGCCTGGACGGGGTGCCGAGAGCGCCAGTGCTTGTCCTTCAGCAGATGGGCGAGCAACTGCAGCTCCGGCTCGGGGAACGCGAGCCCGTGCTCCCTGCCCAGCGCGCGGAAGCGCTCCCTCACCTCGGCGCAGGGCAGCGCTGGTGCTGCCAGGCTGAGCGCGGCACGCGCTGCTTTGTACTCGGCGATCATTTCGTCCACGTGCCGGTCGATCAGGTCGTCGTGCGCGAGCGGCTGCCAGGTGTCGTGGCGGGCCTCGTCGGGCCGGGGGGCGCGGGTCTTTCCACGATCTGTCTCATGCACAACGCCGCTGGAGAGGAACCGCTGCTGAGCCTCGACCAGGCTGACTCCGTTCGGTCCGTCGACCTGCCAGGGCGGGGCTCCGTCGTCCTCCCAGAAACAGACGGGGCAGATCTCGTAGGCACCCAGCTCGGGCAGGGTGCGGTGGCCGCAGCAGGGGCACGCGAAGCGGTCCGGCACCCGGCCATGATGCAACACGCGCACCTGACCCGTCAGCCGTCGGCCTGCGCCTGCCTGGCCCGGTAGGCCGCGACCGCGTTCCGGTTGCCGCAGGTGGTGCTGCAGAAGCGGCGAGAGCGGTTGCGGGAGAGGTCGAGGACGATGCCCGCGGCAGTCGTCGTCGGCGCAGATCGCCGATCCGCGACATCTCGTCGGCGCGGATCACGTCGACCATGGCGAGCGCGGTCTCCACCGCGATCCGGGCGGCGAACGGCGCGTCCCGGCCGATGCCGTGGATGTGCCAGTCCTGGTCTCCGTGCCGCACGAGCTGGGGGACCGCCCGGTGCTCGGCCAGCATCGCGTTCACGATTTCGACGGCGTCGTCCCGGTCGGCGGTCAGCAGCCGGCGCAAGGGTTCGCGGATTGCTCGGACCTCGTCCAGCTCGGCGCGGGTCCGGGTGCGCGAGCCGGTGAAGGTGTGCGCGTCGTAGAACGCGTCCAGCTCCTCCTGCGTGGTGAGCGTGTCCGGCTCCGCCGCGGAGTTGACGAGGGCGACGGCGGCCAGCAGCGACAACTCCGTGTCATGAGCGAAAGATCACATTGACAGATTACACGACGGAAGACTATTGTCATTAGTCATGACGACAATGACTGATGACACAGGGACGATGGTGGTCCGCGCCCGCACGGCGAGCGGCCTCGCCTTCGCGCTGACGTCGGCCATCACGTTCGGCCTCTCCGGCGCCCTCGCCCGACCGCTCATGGACGCCGGCTGGAGCGCCGGTTCCGTGGTGCTGATCCGGGTCGGCCTGGCTGCCCTCGTCGTCACCCCGTTCGGACTCCGCGCGCTGCGCGGACAGTGGCACCTCCTCCGCCGCAACGCCGGCCTGATCGCCGGCTACGGCCTGCTCGCCGTCGCCGGTGCGCAGTTCTGCTACTTCTCTGCCGTCGGCCACATGCAGGTCGGCCCGGCCCTGCTCATCGAGTACACCGCCCCGGCCGCGGTCGTCGTCTGGCTGTGGCTGCGTCACGGCCAGCGGCCCGGGCCGGTCACCCTGGTCGGCGCGGGTCTGGCGGCGCTCGGCCTGGTCCTCGTCCTCGACCTGCTGTCCGGTGCCGACCTCAGCCTGCCCGGCGTGCTCTGGGCGCTGGCCGCGATGGTCGGCGCCGCGTCGTACTTCCTGATCTCCGCCGACGAGTCCAACGGGCTGCCCCCGCTCACGCTGGCCGCCGGCGGGCTGGTGGCCGGCACCGCGGCCCTCGGCATCCTCGGCCTGGTCGGCCTGCTGCCGATGAGGGCGGACACCTCCTCGGTCGAGTACGCCGGCACCACCGTCGCCTGGTGGGTCCCGATGATCCTGCTCGGCGCTGGTCACCGCCGGCGTCGCGTACACCACCGGCATCGCCGCCATCCGCCGCCTCGGGTCGCGGCGTCGCGTCCTTCGTCGCCCTGACCGAGGTGCTGGCCGGAGTGGCCTGGGCGTGGGTGCTGCTGGACGAGCTGCCGCGCCCGGTCCAGCTGCTCGGTGGCCTGCTGATCCTCGCCGGCGTGGTGGCGGTCAAGCTCGGGGAGCGCAGCGTGGCCAGCATGGAGACCGACGCCCGCCTAGGCCGGACACGACTTTCGCGGCCGAGTGCAACATCTCCCGGTCCTCGCACGTCAGTTGTGCATGGATGTGGGGGTGACCGAGTCCCGGCCCGACGCGAGCGGCCTGTCGTTCGACGACTGGGCCGAGGCGCGGGTGGCCGCGCTGCTGCGCTTCGGCTACCTGGTCACCGGCTCCCAGCACGCCGCCGAGGACGCGGTCCAGTCGGCGCTGACCCGGGCCTGCGAGAAGTGGTCGCGGGTCCGGCAGGCCGACGACCCGGACGCCTACGTGCGCCGGATGGTCGTCAACGCGCACGTGTCGGGATGGCGGCAAGGCCGGACGCCGAGAGTCCCCGGTCGCCGAGGTCCGCGAGACGACCCACGCGGACCCGGTGGACCGCGTGGTCGAGGCGGACGCGGTGTGGCGGGTCTGCTCGGGGCTGCCCGCGCAGCAGCGGGCGGTGGTGGTGCTGCGGTTCTACGAGGACCTCGACTACGACGAGATCGCGGCCCTGCTGGGGATCTCGCCGGTGTCCGCCCGGACCTACGTCCACCGGGCCCTCACCTCGTTGCGGGCGGAGCTGACCAGCCAGGAGGACGGCGATGGATGAGCGCGAGCTCGAGCAGATGATGCGCGAGGGGCTGCAGCGGCGGGCCGAGGACGTGGACACGTCGGCGCCCGTGGTCGACCGGGCGCGTGCCGCCCGTCGGCGCCGTCGCGGTGGCCGGGCCGTGATCGTGCTGGCCGCGGCGTCGGTGGTGGCGGTGGTCGCCACCGGCGTGGTCCTCGCCGGGAACGACCCGGACGAGGGCGGTTCCGAGCCAGGTCGGGGAGCCCGGGCCGATGCCGACCGACTGGCGCACGGAGTACTGGCACGACATGCAGGTCGACGTACCCGCCGACTGGGGGTACGGCGGGGCGCCGATGGACTTCGGTGGGGGAGACACCGTCGCCTGCTACGCCACGGCGATGGTCACCGCCGACGGGCAGCGGCTGAAGCGCGACGACCCGACGATGCCGTACGTCGGGAGGCCGATCGCACTGACCGATGTCTGTCAGAAGTACCCGTTCATCGGGCCGGACGCCGGCCCCCCGGACGCGCCGTACGTCTGGCTCGGGGCGGCCGTCGAGCCGGGCACCGAGGACCTGGGCGACGGCTGGGTGCAGGAGACGGTCGAGGTCAATGGCAGCACGGCTGACCGTGGCCACCGACGACACAGCCGCTGCGCGAGCGGATCCTCGCATCCGCCGGCGGGGGCGAGACCTGCATGTCCGACGTCGACACCCAGGCGGAGTCGGATGCCTTCCCCCGCTACGTGATCGGCAACCCCGACGATGTCGCCGGCATGACCGTCTGCGCGTACCGGGCGGAGGAGGGCGAGGACGTGTCGGCCGGCCAGACGGCCGACCTGACCTACGCCACGACGGTGGACCAGGACGCTGCCCGCGAGTACCTCGAGGCGATGGCCCTGGGCGAGCCGGGACGCGACCTGTGCCCGACGGCGAACTACGACCAGTTCGAGTGGGTCGTGCTGGAGCTGAACGACGCCGGCGGCCGGACCCTCCGGCGCGACGTCGTCCACCTCGCCTGCGTCGCGGGGGTCGACGTCCACGCCTCCACGTTGCAGGGCTTCCAGCCTGGTCAGGCTGACGCCTGAGATGGCCCGCCCGTGGGCGGTCGGGGGGATCCCCGCGGTGGTCTACGGCCCGACCGGTGGCAAGGGCGCCATGCTCGACAGCTTCATCGGCCCCCTGGGGTGAGTCAGCGCTCGTCCTGGTTCTTGACGAAGCACCTCGCGGGTCAGCATCAGGATCGCCGCGGCCGTCGGGATCGCCAGCAGCGCGCCGACGACGCCGAGCAGCGCCGCGCCGACCAGGGCGGCGATGACGGTGACCGCGCCGGGGATGTCCACGGACCGCGACATCACCCGCGGGTAGATCACGTAGTTCTCGACCTGCTGGTAGATGAGGTAGAAGATCAGGCAGGCGAGGCCGATCTTCGGGTCGGTGGCGAAGCCGATCGCCGTGACGATCACCGCGCCGATGGTGGCGCCGATCAACGGGATCACGTCGAGCAGCGCGACCACGAACGCCAGCGCCACGGCGTACTCGCCCAGGCCGACGATGAACAGGAAGATCAGCGAGCTGATCCCGGCGCACGTCGCGACCACGAACGCGCCGGAGACGTAGCCACCGACGCCGTCGAGCACCCGGTCGCCGAGCAAGGTGACCCGCTCGCGGCGCGAGGCCGGGGCCAGCCGGTAGAGCGCGTGCTTCGTGATCTCCAGCGACGACAGGAAGTAGAGCGTCAGCACGGTGACGATGAAGGCGTTCGCCACGGCCGACAGCACCGCCAGCCCGGCCCCGACCACGCCGCCGAACACGCTGGAGGCGTAGTCGCCGGCCGCGATGTAGTCGCGGGCCTTGTCGATCAGGTCGAAGCGATCGTCGAGGTCCTGGATGGTCCGGTTGCGCTGGAGGTCGTCGAAGTAGCCGGGGGCGTTCTCGGTGAGGGCGGCGACCTGGTCGCTGATGACGGGGACGATCGCGAGCACGAACAGGGTGAGCCCGGCCAGCACCAGCACGATGACCGACAGCACGGCGTACGAGCGCTTGAGCCCGCGCCGCATGAAGAACTCGACCACCGGGTTGAGCCCGGCCGCGAGGAACATGGCGACCACGATCAGGATCAGTACCGAGCTGATCGCCAGCAGCTGGCTCCCCAGCCAGAAGGCGAGCAGCGCGCCGAGGCCGCCGTAGAACCCGACGTAGAACGGCGAGTGCCGCGAGAAGGGCCTACCCGGCTCGCCGAGGTCGTCGTCCCCGGCTCCTCGGGCGCGAGCGCGGCCTCCTCGGAGGACTCGTCCGCCTCGTCGACGTCGTCTCCCGGCGGAGCCGGGTCGTTGCTCAACTCTCGTCGTCCTCGCCGAAGCCGGCGACGACGTCACGCAGCGAGGCGAGCTGGGCGCCGATGGCGTCGCGGCGCTTGCTCATCCGGTCCACCTCGGCCTTGAGGGCGGCCAGCTGGCGCTCCTTCTCGGCGTTCCCGGCCGAGGTGATCGAGTCGGCCTGGCTGCGCGCCGACGCCACGATCTGCTCCGCCTCGCGGCGGGCCCGGGTCAGCAGCGACTCCGCCTCCTTCTGCGCCTGCTGGCGCTGGCTGGTCGCCTGGGCGACCGCTTCGCGCGCCCGCGTCTCCGCGGCCGTCGCGCGCTCCTCGGCCTCCTCGACCAGTCGCTTGGTCTCCGCGGTGGCGTTGTTGTGGTGCTCGGAGGCCTCCTTGGCGAGGCGCTCCTTCTCCACCGCGAGCGTCCGGCGGGCCTCCTGCACCTCGCGGTCCGCGCTGGCGCGCGCCTGCTCGGCGTCGCGCTTGGCGCCGGTCCGGATCTCGTTGACCTCCTGCTGGGCGGCCAGCCGCAGCTGGTCGGCCTCGCGCTTCGCGGACGCCATCAGGTCGTCGGCCTCGGACTGGGCCATGGTGCGCACCTGCTCGGCGTCGGCGAGCGTGCGGGTGCGGGTCTCGTCGAGCTCCTGGAGCTGGACCAGCCGCATGTCCTCGGCCTCGCGGGCCGCCTCGGACCGCAGCGCCTTGGCGTCGCGGGTGGCCTGCTCGCGGATCTCGTCGGCGTCGCGCTCGGCGACGGCGCGGACGTCGGCGGCCTCCTCCTCGGCGAGCCGCAGCATCGCGCTGGCGCGGCCGCCGAGCCCGGCGTACGACGGGGTCTGGTTCTCGGAGAGCTGCTTGCGGGCCTCGTCGAGCTGGGCCTCGAGCTCGACCACGCGCTTCTCGGAGTCGGACAGGCTGGTGCTGAGGCCGGACTTCTCGCCGGCGAGCTGGCGGAAGCGGGCGTCGACGGCGTCGCGGTCGTAGCCGCCGCGCCGGACGACCGGGAAGCTGCTGGAGGCCGCCGGCGCTGCCGGAGCGGCGGGGCGGGCGGCCGGAGCGGGCTGGGCCTGCGGCCGGGCGGCTGGAGCGGACTGGGCCGGAGCGGGCTGCGCGGCGACCGGGATCACCGGCTTGGCCGGGGTCACCGGCACCTGCTGGGTGCGCTCGGCGGGAGCCTCCTTGGCGGCGGCTCCTGGGTGGCAGGCGGGGGAGCGGGATCGTCGCGCTTGAGCCGAGGGATGACCTGGGTCTTCTCGTCGTCGGCCTGGTCGGTCTCCTGCTCGGGAGCCTCCTCGGGCTCCTCGTCGAAGATGGACAGACCCTGCTGATCGCTCATGGTTGGCGCTTCCTCTTCCGGTTCGTTGGCACGACGGGGTCCAGTCTGTCTGATCAGGTGGAGACAGCCCACCCCGGATCGCACATTTGATCGCCGATTCCGGGGTGGGAAAGGTCTCGTCCGCAGGTCAGACCCCGCGGAACCTGTTGATCGCGTCGAGGTGGCGGTCGCGCATCTCGGCGTCGCGGACGCCCAGACCCTCCTCCGGGGCCAGGCAGAGCACGCCGACCTTGCCCTGGTGGGCGTTGTGGTGGACGTCGAGCGCGGCCTGGCCGACGTCGTCGAGCGGGTAGGTCTGGGACAGGGTCGGGTGGATCATGCCCTTGGCGATCAGCCGGTTGGCCTCCCACGACTCGCGGTAGTTCGCGAAGTGGGAGCCGATGATCCGCTTGAGGTTCATCCAGAGGTAGCGGTTGTCGTACTGGTGCATGTAGCCGGTGGTCGACGCGCAGGTGACGATGGTGCCGCCCTTGCGCGCGGCGAAGACCGACGCGCCGAAGGTCTCCCGGCCGGGGTGCTCGAAGACGATGTCGACGTCCTCACCGCCGGTGAGCTCGCGGATCGTCTTGCCGAGCCGGCGCCACTCCTTCGGGTCCTGGGTGTGCTCGTCCTTCCAGAACTTCCAGTTCTCCTCCGAGCGGTTGATGATCAGCTCGGCGCCCATCTTGCGGCAGATCTCGGCCTTCTCCTCGTTGGAGACCACGCAGACCGGGGTGGCGCCGCCGTTGAGGGCGTACTGCGTCGCGAAGCCGCCGAGGCCGCCGGAGGCGCCCCAGATCAGGACGTTGTCGCCCTGCTTCATGCCGGCGCCGTTGCGGCTGACCAGCTGGCGGTACGCCGTGGAGTTCACCAGGCCGGGGGAGGCGGCCTCCTCCCAGGTCAGGTGCTTGGCCTTGGGCATCAGCTGGTTGGACTTGACCAGGGCGATGTGGGCGAGCCCGCCGAAGTTCGTCTCGAAGCCCCAGATCCGCTGCTCCGGGTCGAGCATCGTGTCGTTGTGGCCGTCGGGCTGCTCCAGCTCGACCGAGAGGCAGTGGGCGACGACCTCGTCGCCGGGCTGCCAGGAGTGGACCCCGGCGCCGGTCTTGAGGACGACGCCGGACAGGTCGGAGCCGACGACGTGGTAGGGCAGGTCGTGCCGCTTGCGACAGCGGCGAGAGCTTGCCGTAGCGCTCGAGGAAGCCGAACGTCGACACCGGCTCGAAGATCGAGGTCCAGACGGTGTTGTAGTTGATCGCCGAGGCCATCACGGCGACGTACGCCTCGCCGGGGCCGAGCTCGGGGAGCGGCACGTCCTCGACGTGCAGCGACTTGCGGGGGTCCTTGTCGCTGCTCTCGAGGCCCTCGAACATGTCCACCTCGTCCTTGTGCACGGTCACCGCGCGGTAGGACTCGGGGAGGTCGAGGTTCGCGAAGTCCTCCTTCGCCGTGTCACCGGCGAGGATCGCGTCGAGGATGTTCTGCAACGTCAGCTCCTGGGAATCGGGGGAGTGGCGGTCCAGAGATTACCGATGGGTAACACGGGTGGCGACCGTGTGTGACCTATTCGTGGCGCTCGCGGTTCCGACCAGCTCGACCAGCACCCCGCCGGCGTCCTTGGGGTGGATGAAGTTGATCCGCGAGTTCGACGTGCCGCGGCGGGGCTCGTCGTACAGCAGGCGGACGCCGCGCTCGCGCAGGATCGCCGAGACCTGCGTCGACGTCGGTGACCCGGTAGGCCATCTGCTGGACGCCCGGGCCGGAGCGGTCGAGGAACTTCGCGATCGTCGACTCGGGGGAGAGCGGCGCGAGCAGCTGGATGCAGGAGCCGGAGTCGCCGACGGCGATCATCGCCTCGCGGACGCCCTGCTCCTCGTTGGTCTCCTCGTGGACCACCTGCATGCCGAACGTGTCCCGGTAGTACGCGATCGCCTCGTCCAGGTCGGGCACGGCGATGCCGACGTGGTCGATGGCGGTGAACAGGTGCGTGGGGAGGTCCGGGCTCATGCCGCACATCGTCGTACGGCGCGGGGTCCCGGGCGAGGGGGTGTGAGGTTTTCCTCACGCGATGCCCGTGACCCACTGCCTCCGGCGACCCGGTGGTGGGTATCGTCGCGGGTGTCGGCAGCAACGCACTCTGATGGAGGCACCATGTCCGGATCCGTGATCGTCGCCGGGGCTCGCACCCCGATCGGACGCCTGCTCGGGGGCCTGAAGACCCTGTCCGCCGCGGAGCTCGGCGGTGTCGCCATCAAGGGTGCGCTCGAGAAGGCCGGGCGTCTCGCCCGACCAGGTCGACTACCTGATCATGGGCCAGGTCATCCTGGCCGGCGCCGGCCAGAACCCCGCCCGCACGGCCGGCATCGCCGCGGGGCTGCCGATGAACATGCCGTCGATCACGATCAACAAGGTGTGCCTCTCCGGCCTCAACGCCATCGCCATGGCCGACCAGCTGATCCGCGCCGGCGAGGTCGAGATCGTGGTCGCCGGCGGCATGGAGTCGATGACCAACGCGCCCCACCTGCTGCCGAAGTCGCGCGAGGGCTTCAAGTACGGCGACACCACGCTGGTCGACTCGATGGCGTACGACGCGCTCTACGACCAGGTCACCCAGCAGGCCATGGGCGGCCTGACCGAGCAGTGCAACGCCGAGGGCGTCAACCTGACCCGCGAGGAGCAGGACGAGTTCGCGGCCCGCTCCCACCAGCGCGCCGCCGAGGCCTGGAAGAACGGCGTCTTCGACGACGAGGTCGTGCCGGTCGAGATCCCGCAGCGCAAGGGCGACCCGGTCGTCGTCACGCAGGACGAGGGCGTCCGCGGCGACACCACCGTCGAGTCGCTCTCCAAGCTGCGCCCCGCGTTCAGCAAGGAAGGCACCATCACCGCCGGCTCCGCCTCGCAGATCTCCGACGGCGCCGCCGCGGTGGTCGTGATGAGCAAGGCCAAGGCCGAGGAGCTCGGGCTGGAGTGGCTCGCCGAGATCGGCGCGCACGGCATGGTCGCCGGCCCCGACTCCACCCTCCAGATGCAGCCCGCCAACGCCACCAACAAGGCCTGCGAGAAGGAGGGCATCACGCCCGCCGACCTCGACCTGGTCGAGTTCAACGAGGCGTTCGCCGCGGTCGGCATCGAGTCCGCCCGCAGCCTCGGCCTCTCCGAGGACAAGGTCAACGTCAACGGCGGCGCGATCGCGCTCGGCCACCCGGTCGGCATGTCCGGCACCCGCGTCGTGCTCCACCTCGCGCTCGAGCTCAAGCGCCGCGGAGGCGGCGTCGGCGCGGCCGCGCTGTGCGGCGGTGGCGGCCAGGGCGACGCCCTGATCGTCCGCGTGCCCGCCAACTAGGTTGACCTCGACAGGCTCGACCGGCGGGGTTCGCGGCGGTCGGCGACGGAGCACTGCGTCCGTCCCCGACCTGGTCTCGCGCGCCCGCGACGGTGACGCCCGGGCGGTGGCCCGGCTGATCTCGCTGGTCGAGGACGCGTCGCCGCTGCTGCGCGAGGTGATGGCGGCGCTCGCGCCGCACACCGGCAACGCGCAGATCGTCGGCATCACCGGGTCGCCCGGCGTCGGCAAGTCCACGTCGACCTCGGCGCTGGTGACCGAGCTGCGGCGCGCCGGCAAGCGGGTCGGCGTACTCGCCGTCGACCCGTCGTCGCCGTTCTCCGGCGGCGCCCTGCTCGGCGACCGGGTCCGGATGCAGGACCACGCGACGGACCGCGACGTCTACATCCGGTCGATGGCCTCGCGCGGCCACCTCGGCGGCCTGGCCTGGACGACGCCGCAGGCGCTGCGGGTGCTCGACGCGGCCGGCTGCGACGTGATCCTGATCGAGACCGTCGGCGTCGGCCAGAGCGAGGTCGAGATCGCCGTCGCTCGCCGACACCACGCTGGTGCTGATGGCGCCGGGCATGGGCGACGGCATCCAGGCCGCGAAGGCCGGCATCCTCGAGATCGGCGACCTGTACGTCGTCAACAAGGCCGACCGCGACGGCGCCGACCAGGTCCGCCGCGACCTGCGCTCGATGCTCGCCCTCGCCGAGCGCCCCGAGGGCGCCTGGAGGCCACCGATCGTGAAGACCATCGCCTCCAAGGCCGAGGGCCTCGACGAGGTGGTCGCGGAGATCGACAAGCACCGCGACTGGCTCGCGTCCTCCGGGCGAGCTCGCCAAGCGCCGCACCCGCCGCGCCCGCGACGAGATCGAGGCGATCGCCGTCACCGCGCTCCGCGAGCGCTGGGGCGACGTGCACGGCCGCTCCGAGCTCGACGACCTCGCCGCCGCCGTCGTCGTCCGGCGACACCGACCCCTACGCCGCCGCCGACGACCTGCTCGCGACGTACACCGACTGACGCACGCCTACTGCCGTATCCCGGCTGCGGTAGCTCTGTGAGCTTCCCGGTTCCTGCACCGACGTCTGCGACGCGAGCCGGTGCCGCCGCCGAGAGGACGCGACGCACCTCCGTGATCGTGGGCTCGGGGTCAAACCAATGCCATGCGTCAGCGACCAACACTGCGTCCAGCGCCCCGTCCTCGACCGGGTGGGTGGCTCGGACTCGCGTGGAATGTGGCTGCGGAACCCTCGCGATGTGTCGGAGGGGAGTCGCTTGCCCCTCGGCGCTCGCCTTGCTCTTCCGGTTGTACTCGTCCGAGTCGTTGGCGAGAGCACGTTCCCATGACTCGATGGCGGGCCCGCCCATGTGGGGATGAAGCCATCCGTAGGCTGTGGCCATGTTTGGTGTCGGCATTCCGGAGCTCTCGATCTTTGGCCGCTCTGGTCGCGCTCGTGGTCTGGCTGCTCAGTCGGCGCAAGGCGCACTGAACGCACGCTATGCCGCTGTTTGATCGAGGCGGCGTCCTGCCGTCGCCGGCTCAGTTGGTCCTGACTCCCACCAAGCCCGAGTAGCGTCGCTGGCATGTCGAGCAAGTCGGAGCGGCGGGCCGCACGTGCGACGGTTGCGGCGTATCACGAGGCGCGGTTGGCCGAACTTGTCCAGCGTGTGGGCGATGCCATTGACCGCTTTCGCGCCGGCGAAGACGACGCCTTCGACACCGACCAGGTCATCCTCCAGTACAGCCGCGCCGCGAAAGAGCTCTGGAAGTTCTGCAACCTTCCCGACGTCGAGTTCACCGCACGCGTGATTGGTGACCGTGCACCGGCCGACCGGTGGGAGCGGGGTGAGCCCAGGCGCCGATGATCTCGGCATCAGGAAAGCGGATCAGACGTACGTCGCGCGAGCAGGATGCATCCGCCGGTCACAGGGCGGCGAGGTCACCGGCGCTCATGCCGTCGAGGCCCAGGGTCGCCAGGGTGCGCGCTCCCTCGGCGCGGAAGTCCCGAGCCAGAACGACCGACGCCATGGTGATCAGCGCCTCCATCGTCGGCGTCTCGACGCCGACTCGGCCGGCCAGGTCGGTCAAGAAGACCAGGGAGTAGCCGACGTCCTCGGTCAGGTAGCGGTTGTCGAGCCGGCTCTGAGCACCGATCCCGAGGAAACCTGGGGCGGTGGAGTAGCCGGTCGAGTAGTTGGCCTCACGCATGTATCCCTGCAAGACCCCGAGGTCAGGTTCCGAGAGCACTCGCACCCCGAGCGCCTCGGCGATCGCCAGCCGCTCGCGGTCGACCGCCTCGATCGCCCTGCCGACGGCCTGGGTGACCCCCTCCTCATAGAACAAGAACGCGCCTGCGGTCCGCTCGATGAGACCGGTGTTGAGGAGTGTCACTGCGGGGTGGATCACCGGGTTGCCGTTCTGCAGAGTCGTCTGGAAGACGCTGTCGGCGGCCTCCGTCCCGGGCCAGACGTCCTGGATCATCGACAGCAGTCGGTCTGTGCCCGAACGGGGGAGGCCGGCGACGAACACACCGCCGCCCAGCTTGTGGAAGACATTGATCCGTCCCGGCGCGACGATGCGAACCGCGTACGGCAGCGTGCTGGTCTCGCCCACCGTGATCGTCTCGTCATCCAGCGCCAGCCCGGCGGTGCGCTTGAACGTGATCGCACCCGCGCACGAGGCCGGGCAGATCAACACCGATTGCCCGGGCACGAGGTGCGGCGCGACGACGGCGGCCTGGTGCTCGGTGCTGTACGCGGGGCCGACGAGCACGACCAGCTCGGCCCCCTCGAGAGCATCCTCGATGTCGTGACCGGCGTAGGCGATCTCAACAAAGCCCTCGATCTCACCAGTGGCGTGGATCCCGCCGGCGGCCGCGACCTCTGCCACGTGGTCGGGAAAATGAGGACTGTCGAAGAGCCGCACGGTGTGACCGTGGGCCGCGAAGTCGAGGGCGGTCGCGAGACCACCGTTGCCAGAACCGACGACGGTGACGTCCACATCCGACACCGTAACCCGCCTGCTCGCTGCTCCGGCCGAGTTGCGTTCCTGCGAGCGCCACCCGCGCGACGCCCCCCAGACGCGTTTTCCTCATCTGGGACCCGCACGGTCCCAATGTTGATCGGCACCTGGGCGCGGTAAAGGGCGTTGGATCCTTCAGGGTGTGCGTCTTCAGTCAGGAGGGATCACGTTCCAACGCTCCACGATGAGGTCGCGGTCGATCATCTGCTGGCCGACGTGGCAATGAAGTCCACGGTAGCGTCGGCGCGATCGTGGGGACCGTAGACCTGCGGATCGCTTGGTGGTGGTTGTCGCCAAAGAGTCCCGGTACCTTCCAACCGTGGTGATGCTGAGTCCCGGTTGGCGCCGGCTACAGGCGGCCATCGACGGCCGCGTCGTCCCCGACCCCGAGCCGACCACGTTCAACGCCCGGTTCCACGACGTCCGTCCCCGGGCGGCGGTCCAGTGCACGTCGCCGGCGGACGTGGCGGCGACACTGTCGTTCCTGCGCCAGCACGACCTGCCGTTCGCCGTACGCAGCGGTGGCCACTGCTTCGCCGGCCACTCGTCGAGCCCCGGCGTCGTGCTCGACGTCACCCCGATGGACCACGTCCTGCCGGACGGCGACCTGGTCACGGTCGGTGCCGGCGCCCGCCTGGGTGCCGTCTACGACCGCCTCCAGCCGGACGGCCGTGCCCTTCCCGCCGGGACCTGCCCCACCGTCGGGATCGCCGGGCTGGCGCTGGGCGGGGGCCTCGGCGTGCTCGGTCGTCGCTACGGACTCACGTCCGACCGGATGGTCTCGGCCCAGGTCGTGCTGGCCGACGGCAGCGTCGTCACCTGCGACGAGAGCCACGAGGCGGACCTGTTCTGGGCGCTGC
This sequence comes from uncultured Actinomycetota bacterium, assembly GCA_963788445.1. Classification (GTDB taxonomy): domain Bacteria; phylum Actinomycetota; class Actinomycetes; order Propionibacteriales; family Nocardioidaceae; genus Nocardioides. The sequence continues at coordinate 294,853 of CAWBGN010000008.1, read as the reverse complement.
GTGGTGCCGGCGCCGCCAGCTTCGGCGTGGTGACGTCGTTCGTCTTCCGCACTGTTCCCGCGCCGCACGCCCTCGATTTCCACCTCGCCTGGGACTTCGACCAGGCCCTCGACGTCGTCGAGGCCTGGCAGACCTGGGCGCCGTCGGGGCCCGACGAGCTCGCCGCCAGCCTCAAGCTGATCGCGACCGGCGACCCGGCCCAACCACCCACCGTCAACATCTACGGCGTCCTCCAGGTCGGCGACAGCGACGGGTCTCGACCTCATCGACGACCTCCGCCACCGGGTCGGGACCGAACCGGCCTGGCGCTGGACCGAGGTCCTGCCCTTCGCCCGAACCCGGCAGCTCTGGGCACAGCTGCCTCCTCCCGGGACGACGTTCCACGACCTCGACACCCCCGCCGAGACCCACCCCTGGCTCATCGCCCGGTCCGAGTTCTTCCGCCGACCCCTCCCGACCACCACGGTGGCGGCGGTGCTCGAGGTCCTCACCCGGGACCGGGTCGCCGGGGAGGAGCGCGAGCTCGACTTCATGCCCTGGGGCGGGGCCTACAACCGGGTCGCCGCCGACAAGACCGCCTTCGTCCACCGAAACGAGATCTTCCAGCTCAAGCACTCGGCAACCGTCCACCCCGACGCGCCCGCGCAGGCCAAGGACGCCGCCCACGCGTTCGTGCGGCGTTCGTGGGAGACCGTGCACCCGTGGGGATCGGGCGGGGTCTTCCCCGCCTTCCCCGACCGAGACCTCCCCGAGCCCGCCGAGGCGTACCACGGCAGCAACCTGCCACGCCTCCGCACGATCAAGGCCCGCTACGACCCCACCAACGCCTTCCAACCCCCGAGCGGACAAGCCATCCCACCGGGCTGAGGACTGCGGCCAGCGGGCGGGGGGAGCCGGGGAGGCCGAACGACTCGACTGCTCCGCCGACCCGGCCCTGAGCCGTCGCCTTCCAAGCGTTCGTAGGGCGGCGACGTCGACCTCAAGCGCCCGCTATGCCGCGTTGAGCGCGCTGTCATTCCGATGAGCGGGCGTCAGACATGCGGCTCTTCTGCCTCACGGCCGGGCGAAGGACCAGACGGGTCGCACATGAGCGTCCTTCGCCGTCAGGCTTAGGCTCGCCGACCAGCGGGCGCAGGACGTCGTCCACGTAGTGCTGCCCATCTGACTCGGTACGCCAGACTTCGGCGACGACGAACCCGTCACCTTCGGGGTACACAACGTGGGACATGAGTCCATCAGGAGGGCCACCTGCATCCGTCATGGACTGCCCTACGGCGGCGTCGAGTTCATTGAATTGCTGGTGGGTGGCAGGTGTGACTGTGAGCTGCACAAGAACGGCCATGGACGCATCCTTGTGGATTGCCGCTGCGAGCGACAGGCGTGAGGTGTCCGCACACCAGCGATCCGCGCGCACATCAACCGCGTCATTCCACCGCCAAGCGGCAGCGTCACTCCCAGGCGACCCTGGGCAGGGGGAGCCGACTAGCGCGAGAGCTTGGTCGACTCCTCTGCTCCGCGAGTCAGTTCGGCTCGCCACCAGGCGCCGTTCTCGATCCGCTCGAGTCGGCGCAGGACGAGGTGGCCGTTCGCAAACTCCTCAACCTCAGAACGGGTCAGCGGCCACGGTGGTCCCGTCACCTCAGAGTCCTCTTCTCGGGTGGTCGCCAGGACCAGCAGTGTGCCTTGGGGAGCTACTAGCGCGGCGATGTTCCGGGCCGCGACAGTGTGCTGCTCGGGCGGCATCGATTGCACGGTAAGACTCTCTACAACCAGGTCGAACCGGCCCTGCCACTCACGAGGCAGGTCCAGGACGTCGGCTACGAGGTAAGTCACCTCGGTGACCGGATGCTTCCGCCGCGCCCCGGCAATCGCCGTCGGCGCGAAGTCAAACCCCGTCGTGCGAAATCCCAGCGACGCAAGGAATTCGGCATCGGCCCCGTAGCCGCACCCGACCACCAGCGCCTCGCGTCCACCTCCCGCTAGGTCCTGCGTCTCTGCCCACGCCACGACTTGTGGACGAGGAGCCCCGTAGTCCCACGGCGGCTTGGCAGCGCCGGCCTCCGCCCCCGTGTAGATCGCCTCGAACATCCCCAATGGCTCGCCTGTCACAACTCGAGACTACCGACGGCGTCGTGAGGCGGCACCAGCCCAAACGGACCGGTTCGCTCATCGGCTATGACAGGACGCAGTTGCGAGTCAAACAACCTCCGCAGCCGCGAACCCGGGCCAGACAGGACGCTAGTGGCGTGGCGCGCGGACGACGGTCAACGTTACGCGGCCGTTCTCGTACGACACCCTGAACCGGTAGCCGTCCGCGTTCAGGACAGCCCCTTCGGCAAGCCCGCGGAACCTTCCCTCGATCGCGCTACCTTCCATGATCGTCAACACGGTCCCCTGGGTCAGATCCCCTTGCACATCCAAGGCCAGGCGACCGTCCAACACCAGATCACCTGCAGCCAGGACACTCGTGTAGTCGCTGTCGGAGTCGATGGTTGCCACGAAGCGGCCCTTCTTGCCGATGCGCAGATCCCCGCCGATGTCCAGGGAGTTGTCGGGAGCCACGGGCACGTCCGTGATCTGTGCCGCTTCCGCAGGCGTGAGGCCGGGCTGCAGTGCGCCACCCGAGATGTTGACGCTGTCGGCCACGCTGCCGCCGCCGCCCAACGTCCCGCCTCGCACCTCGATTGGGCTCGCGTGCGAGCCAACGACCGAAAGCTTGCCCTCGCGGACCGTGCTCATCCCGTGCCAGGTGTTCGTGCCGGCGAGGAACAGGGTGCCTTTGCCCCGCTTCGTCAGGCTGCCCTCGTACACACGCTCGTCGCGTGCCTGTTCGCGTCGTGTACCGATGGCGAAGTCCGACTTGTCGATGTCGCTCGCGCCGGGCGGCAGGCCGTTTGTCCATCCCTTGGCGACCTTGGTCGCCTCCCAGGCGGCCGCTTCGGCGGTGTCCTCCTGCAGACGCGCGCGGATCGCGACGTCAGAGATGTCGTTCGACCAGACGTCGCCATATCCCTTCGTGTCGATGTCGACCGGCCCCAGAAGCTGTCCCGGACCCCGCATGGCTTCGCGCAGGCTGACCGTGTGCCAGCCGTTGCGTTGGTCGGGAACCTGCACGATCTGGCCCGCGGTGGGATTCGGAATCGCGTTGCCCTGTGCGTCGTTGATCGTGGCGTTCTGCCGACCGGTGGTGAGCATCGTGTAGAGCGCCTGCTCGTTGGTCATGTACGGAAAGCGCTGCATGATCAACGACAGCGCGGCCGCCGAGTGCGGGCCGGCCATCGATGTTCCCGAGAAGGCCTGATAGCGGGGCTGCGGCACCCCGTCGACGACCTGCACAGTCGTGCTGTTGATCGTCCTGCTCGGTGCGGTGAGGCAGGTCCACTTCGCGAGACCGCACCGGTTGAACTCCTGCTGGCCCGGGACGAGCACCGAACCGTCAGGGTTGAACGTGCGTCCGATGTTGGGATTGATCCCTGACGTCGTGTACCACTGACCCTCCAGGTCGGGCAGGAAGTACGGCGCGGCCGCCCGTGCAGTCGGGTTCGAGACGCCAGCGTTACCGGCGGTGAGCTGAATGATCGTGCCGGTACGGGCTACCTTGATGGCGCCGTTCAACCAGTGCGCGGTGTTGCCATTCGCATCGGCGACGCCATCGGGAGTCGACAGGTACCGCCAGGCCGGGTTCAAGCCGAAGGTCTCCGGGCCGCCAGGTGGCGGATCGTACGTGTCGTAGTTCTCCGTGGGGGGTGCGCTCCCCCAACTGCTCGTGATGATCCTGATGGGCTTGCGGTTCGCAGTCTTCGCCCTGTTCACGGCCTGATAGACGTTGGCGAGATAGGCATTGTCGGGCGTCTGCGCAGTAGTCGCGTCGGACGGCAGAAGACCATAGAAGACGCCGTCGGTCTTGTGGGTGTTGCCGGAATACAGGTTGGCGTTGAACGCGACACCGTGCATGTTGGCTGCGGGACCGTCGGGCTGGGTTTCGCCAACACCGTCGCGGCTCGCGGCGATGGTTCCACTGACGTGGGTGCCATGGGTGTCGTTGAACGCCGGGTCGAAGAACCCTGACGTCGGACCCGTCTCGCCGCCTTGGGCCACCACCGAGAAGAACCGGTCCCCGACCGCGTAGTTGGTATCGAGACTGCCGTGCTCGCGCACGTGCCCGGCGAAGGTGCCCGAGTCGACCATGCCGATGTTCATCCCGGCGCCGGAATACCCGGCGGCGTACGCGAACTCCGCTCCGATCGACACCATGCCGTTGTCGCGCAGGAATTCAGAGGTACGCCAACTCGCCGGATCGCCCTGGCGGCCAGGATCCCCCACGTACGACTCGATCGGGGACGGCGGGACTGACAACCCCGCCATCGCCGGTTGCGCCACAACGCACGGCACTGTCAGGGCCGGCAAGGCCACAAGCAACGTCATCCGCACATGCCTGGCTGCTGCCACTCCAACCACCTCCGAGATAGGTTCTGCGAACGCTAGCCGCGCGTCCACACCGGATCAACACCTAAGACGAATGCGGACATGCTTCGCTGCTCGCCGATTCGATCAGGCCGTTGATGTCGGCCTGCCGCAGGAGCAAGGTCAACCGCACTGGAAGTCCGTGGGCCGAGGCGTCGAGTTGCCCGCGCAATTGGGACCACTCGTTTTCCGGGACGCGCCCTGCGTGTTGTTCGACATCTGTCCGTATGCCCCCGCGTTCCGGGACGGCTTCCGGGACTTGGGAAGCGTCGGCCTGAGCAGATCGCCGCGACTCGGTAACGTGCAGCGCATGCCCATCAAGTTCGAGAACGTCGGAATCGCTGTCCGCGACCTTGAAGCGACGATCGCCTTCTTCACCGACCTCGGGCTGACCGTCCTGGGCCGGGACACGGTCAGTGGAGAGTGGACCGACACCGCCGTCGGCCTCGACGGCAACCACGCCAACATCGCCATGCTCCAGACGCCAGACGGCAACGGTCGTCTCGAGCTCTTCGAGTACATCCACCCCGACGCGATCGAGACGGAGCCCACCCGGCCCAACGAGATCGGCATGCACCGCGTCGCCTTCTCGGTCGACGACATCGACGAGGCCCTCGAGATCGCCGCTAGACACGGCTGCCACCCGCTGCGCGGCGTCGCGACCTATGGAGACGTCTACAAGCTCACCTATGTCCGCGGCCCCAGCGGCATCATCGTGATGCTCGCCGAGGAGCTGAACAGAGCTGACCGCGAACCCGATAGTCGGGCAGAGGCGCTCCGCTGAGGCCGGTCACGCGGAGCGTGCCGGTGCGGGATCGTTGAGCGAGAGGATTGGGTGATGGTGACGACGCCTCGCCCGATCATCGACTCCGTGGTGCAGTCGGTATGCGGCCGAGCCGTCGAGCGGATCGTTCCCCTCACGGGTGGCGGGATGAACGCGACGTACCGCGTCGAGCTCTCGGGCGACGTGGCCGTGATCGCCCGTATCGCGCGCCAGTCTGTGCCGTGGTTCACCGACGAGGCGCACCTCATGGCGCAGGCGCATGCTCGGATGGAAGAACCCCGCTCCACCGGCCCAGCTCCGGCGCTGCGTCGACGTAATCGCCCGATACGCCGCCGCTTGATCGGCTTGGGGACCACTCGCCAGTCACCGCCACGGCGGAGGTGAAGGGATCGCCGCGAGCGGATGGGCACGCGGACCGACGCTGAGCGGTGGGAAAACCGAAGGCCCAGCGCTGGCCAGGGTATTCGAGCCCGACCAGTTCCCCATCGCTGCCTGGTCAAGCTGTTGGCGAGTGACCTCGCGCGAGGATAATCGCGCCCGGGACCTCCTCATCCGGTCGCATGACCAGTTCGGCCTCGATCGTGAACCCTGCCTCCCGCAGCCAGCGGGCAACCTGGTCCGGCCGGCGCCGGTAGCTGTCGACGTCGATCAAACGACCCGAGTAGCCCTCAGACGTATGGCGTGTCTCGTCACCGACATGAAAGCCAACCAGCAGCGGACCTCCCGGGCGCAGCACTCGACGGAACTGCCCGAACACCCCGGGCACAGCGTGATCGGGCACGTGGATCACGGACCAGAAGGCGAGTACGCCGGTGACTGAGTCGTCCGCCAGGTCGAGGTCGGTCATCGTCCCCACCTCGAACCGGAGGTCGGGGTAGTCGCGTCTCGCGATGGCGATCATCTCGGGCGAGAGGTCGATGCCGAACGCGTCCACGCCGAGGTCATGGAGGTGGCGGGTGACGTAGCCCGGACCGCAGCCGACGTCGGCGACGGGCCCGCCCCCAGCATCGCGCACCAACTCTGCGAACAACGCCAGGCTCGCGCGCAGGTAGGGACTCCCGTCCAGCAGGCCACGCACCTTCTCGGCGTAGCCGGAGGCGTCGGTGTCGTAGGAGGTGCGCGTATCGGACAGCCAGCTGTCGGGCATCGGACAACTTTAGGACGGACCGCGAAAGGTGTGCCGTGGGGTACGTCGGCCGACGTGTGCGGTGGCTGCTGGGACAACGACCGAGATCCGCGGTCGTGTCCTGGATCGAGCGCACATTCTGACGCTTCGCTGGAGGATGCCTCTACGGTCCGGGGGACAGTAGCGGCTCGACCGTGTGATCGGGTAAAGGAAGATCGCTGCGATGTTGTCGTATGGCGGTCGACCTGTACGTAGCACTGGTGACGGGCCGCCCATGAGGGCGCCGCCACGACCACAGGAGATGACACAGATGCAGCATCCGGAGCCTGTCGCCCGCCGTCTCTTCGGGCTCACCGAGCCGATCTCGCTGGTGAACTTCTTCTCCCCGGAGCCCAACGACTCGATGGCGGCGCTCGGTTTCCACAACTACTGGGACGGCTACTTCGCGGGACGTTCTGCGCCGCTCGGCCGGGTCCCGGCCGAGGTGGTGCACGCTGCCTTCTACAGCTTCGCCGACGGTGAGGTGGCCCGCCACATCCCCAAGGTCTGGGACACGACCACACCCGAGGCGGCGCACGCCGCGCGTGAGCAGGGCTGCGTGGCGGCGCTGCGGCGTATCCTCGGCGACCTCGTCGAGACTCCGGGGCTCGCGCGCGCCGCCGAGCTCCTCGCCAAGGCCTCGACCAGCGCCCCGACGGAGGGACGGGTCATGTACGCCGCGCTCCGCACGGTCCCGATGCCCGACGAGCCGGTGGCCCGGCTCTGGCACGCGGCCAACATGCTTCGCGAGCACCGCGGGGACGGCCACATCGCTGCCCTGCTCTCGGAGCGGATCGGCGGGACCGAGGCCCACGTGCTCAGCGCCCTCGCCAGCGGCATCTACCCGGCGGAGTCGTTCGGCCGGATCCACCACCTCCCCGAGGCCCGCCTGGTCGAAGTCATGGACGGTCTGCGCGACCGCGGCCTCCTCGATGCCTCCGGTCGCTTCACCGACGCCGGGCGTGCGACGAAGGGCCGGATCGAGTCACTGACCGACGCCCTCGCGGTAGCTCCGTACGACGGGCTGGAGCCGCTCGAGCTCGACCAGCTGGTCGCTCTGCTCGAGCCCATTTCCACAAGGCTCGAGGCCACCGGATCGAAGTAGGTGGCTGCGGGCTGGCCGCTGGCCACCGTCGTCCCGCCCTCTTCCGCGCCGGGCCGCCGAGATCCAGCGTGTCCCCTCGCCGCGTGGCGCGCGGACGCAACCGCCGCCCTCCTCCGCCGATGAGCCGGTCGCTCACGAACGGCTTTCTCGAGACCAGGCGATGTGTCAGGTTGACGGTTACTGAAGACAGCGCGCATCCCAGGTTTCTGCAAGAAGAGACGGAGCTTTCGTGGCAGACGCATCCTGACACGCACAGCGTGAACGCAGCAGATGAACCAAACCCCAAACTCGTTGAGCTGAGTGAGCTCTTGGTCGGCACGTGGCGAGTGGATGGACCAGACATCAGGGGCCAGGCTGAGTACCAGTCCAAGCATGGAGGTCGCCTGCTGGTCGCCTACGTCGATTTCAGTGTGGGCGACTCAAGAATGAGGGTCATCCAGCACATCACTCACCACCAAGAGCGTGGCACCCTGCTAGCTCGGTACATGGACACCATGGGCGACGAGGCCACGTACACGTGGGTGTTGGAGGACCGGAAAATCCGCGTCAGCCTTGGCGAGAAGGACTCAAACACCTATTTCCAAGCCACCCTCAACGAGGACAACTCTCAGTACATCGGCACCTGGCACTATCCCGAAGGTGGTCCGCCCGACGCGACGGAGAACATCGTCTACACGCGGGTGGCGGACAACGGCTAAGAGCGTCCTCATAGCACTGCCTACGCCTCGCTGGACAACCGTCCTGCGAATTCGGTTGGAGCGCGGCTTGGCGCTTGGTTACCTTCGGCCACTGTGACCGATCGAGGCTTTGATTCGTACCTGATCTGCGCGACGCCACGCTCTGGAAGTACCCTGCTGTGCGGTCTGCTGGAGTCGTCCGGGGTCGCTGGCCGCCCAGCCTCCTACTTCAACCGTCGGGGTCTGCATGACTATGCCGACGATTGGCGGATAGCTCGGCCTCGTGACGGACGGATCGACCAGGCGTACGTTCGGGCGGCGCTGGCTGCGGGCAAGACACCGAATGGTGTCTTTGGCGGAAGAATCATGGCCGAGACGCTGCCGGAACTGCTCGGTGACCTTGCCGCCGCCGATCCTGGATCCGTGGTGTCCGATGTTGAGCTGTTGAGCGCTCAGTTTGGTCGGCTCAGATTCGTTCACCTGCGACGACGTGATGTCGTGGCCCAGGCGGTGTCGTGGGCGAAGGCGCTGCAAACCCACGATTGGCACCCAGGTGAAGCCGTCAAACCCGGAGGTCAGCATCCTCACTTTGACGAAGAACTGATCGGCCGGCTGGTCGCCGCACTAGAGAAGTTCGAGGCGGACTGGAACCTCTGGTTCGCCGCCCACAGCATCGTGCCCTGTCAAGTTGTGTATGAGGAGTTGGCCGCAGACCCGCCACGCGCTGCACAAAGAGTGCTCGACTTTCTCGGCCTTCACCTTCCGCCGGACCGGCAATTGGTGATCGGGCACCGTCGACAGGCCGATCACATCAATGCCGACTGGGCTGCAAGGTTCAGGGCTCACTGAAGCATCACACCAAGCGTCCACTCGCTGGCGGCCACAAGCCGGCGTGGCCACAGGCCGATCCCATCGGGGACTCCCTCCCCACGCGAGCTGGCAACGAGAGACCCATCGCACCCACGGATCTGCCGCTCGGAGTGCGCGACGTCGCCGGTGACAGGGTGGCTCGTCTGGGGCAGAGTCGCCACCATGCCCCGCGAGCTGGACGCCGTCCTGGAACTGCTTGCGGCGCGAGAACCGCTGTTCCATCACCGGGAGCTCGTGCACTCGGCGGAGACGTTTGATCTCGAGGTCGCCGACGACTTCTGGGAGGTAGGCGCCTCCGGCCGGGTCTACGACCGAGATGTCGTGAAGGACACCATCCTGCGGCGGCTAGCGGACGCCAAGGTCGACGACACGGTGGTGGAGGCCTGGCAAACCGAGGACCACCAGATCCGCGAGGTCGGCCCGGACACCTACTTGCTGACCTACGTGCTCCGTGGCCAAGGCCGGGTCACTCGCCGGGCCACGATCTGGCGCCACGACGTCGACCGCGGGTGGCACGTGCTCTACCACCAGGGCACCGTGGTGGCACCGACTGACCCTGCGCCGAGCTCGGACTGCTGCGCAGAGTAGACGATCGGATCTGCCTGCGATCCCCTCGTCAGCACGTTGGCGTCATTTCGCCGCCAAGCAGGTGGCTGACGGGCCGCGGGGGCGGACGGTACTGGTGCCTCGGGAGGCTGCGCGACCCCTCGAAGTCAGGGCCACGGTGCTTGGATGGCGGGATGCGACTCCTGGTCATCGGCGGCACTCGTTTCGTCGGCAGGCACTTGGTCGAGGCGGCGCTGGCGGCGGGCCATGACGTGACCCTGGTGCACCGCTCGGCCACGACCCTGTTCCCGTCGGCGCGACACGTGCTCGTCGACCGGAACGACGACCTGTCAGCGCTGGCCGACGGCGAGTGGCACGCGACCGTGGACGTGTGTGCGTACCTGCCGGCGCAGGTGCGCTCCTTGGCCGCGGCCCTGGGCGACCGCGGTGGCCATCACGTGCTCGTCTCGAGTGTCTCGGTGTACGCGGACCTGCCCGGGCCGGGCGGCGACGAGGACAGCGCATTGCTGCCGGTCGCGGGGGACGACGTCGACGAGGTCACCGACACGACGTACGGGCCGCTCAAGGTGGCGTGCGAGCGCGCCGCGACGGCGGCCTACGGCGATCGATTGGCCATCGTCCGCCCGACCTACGTGGTGGGCCCGAACGACCACACGGGCAGGTATCCCTGGTGGGTCCGGCGCATGGCCCGCGGAGGCGAGGTACTGGCCCCCGGCGCACCGGACGACCCGGCCCAGGTCGTCGACGTCCGCGATCTGGCCGACTTCCAGCTCGGCCTGGCGACCGGACAGATCGCCGGGGTGTTCAACGCCGTCCGGCCCACCCTGCCGTGGTCCGAGCTGCTCGGGGCCACCGCAGCGATCGCCCCGGCCGGCACCACCCTCACGTGGGTGGACGCGGAGTGGCTCACCGAGCAGGGCGTGACCGGTGCGGACCTTCCGCTGTGGAGCGAGGGCGTCGTGGACTGGGAATCCGCGATGTCCCCGGCGCGGGCTGAGGTGGCGGGACTGCGGCACCGACCGCTGTCCGAGACCGTCCGGGACACCGCCGCCTGGGCCACCGACGACCGCCTCGTGGACGGTGTCGGGCTCACCACTTCCCGTGAGGCAGAGCTGCTGGCGCGCTGGACACACTCGCTCGACTCCTGAGCCCGGGGGGCGGCCAGGACCGCCGATTGGCTGGGAAGAGAATAGGGGTGCGATGGCCGTGCCCAGGGCTTGGTTGGCCGCAGTTGTGAGGGACTCCCGCGGGCTGGCGGGAATGGATTGAGTGGCTTGGCGATGGGCGGTACTCCAGGAGGCGTCCGCAGGCACTCCTCGACAGAGTCGTTGTCCTTGGATACGTGCCCCTGATCATGTGGCCAGTCGTCATCCGACAAGACCCGCTTGATTCTCTCCGTTTGACGCATGCCGATATGGGCATATGATGGCTGCCATGGCACGAGCAGCGACGACGTCGGACGTCTTCAACGCGATCGCCGAGCCGCAGCGCCGGGAGATCTTGGTGCTGCTGGGTGCGGGTGAGCGGCCGGTGACGGAGTTGGCCCAGGAGCTGGGGATGACCCAGCCGGGGGCGTCCAAACACCTGCGGGTGCTCCGGGAGGTCGGACTGGTGCGGGACCGGAAGGCGGGCAAGCAGCGCCTGTACGGCCTTGATGCCCGCGGGCTGCGACCGGTTCACGAGTGGACCGGAGGGTTCGAGCGGTTCTGGAACGAGAGCTTCGACCGGCTGGACGAGTACGTGCAGGACCTCAAGCAGGCAAGGCAGGAGGAGTAGCTGATGAGCGCGACGGGACGAGGAGCGCCGGCGCAGTCCGCGACGGCCGACCGCGAGATCGTGATCTCCCGGGTCATCGGTGCCGCACGGGAGCTGGTGTTCGAGGCGTTCACCGAGGTGCGGCATCTGTCGCGGTGGTGGGGACCGGAGGGGTTCGCCACCACCACGCGGGCGTTCGAGTTCCGCGTCGGCGGGGAGTGGGAATTCGTGATGCACGGACCGGACGGGACGGACTACCAGGAGTGGATCTCCTGGACCGAGATCGCCCCGCCGGAGCGGATCGCGTTAATGCACGGTGAGTCCCGCGGCGACCCGAACGCCTTCGAGTCGGTCCTCACGTTCGCGCCCGACGGCGCGGCGACCCGGATCGAGATGCGCACTGTGTTTCCCACCAAGGAGCTGCGTGACGAGGCGGTCGAGAAGTACCACGCGGTCGAGGGCGGCCGGCAGACCCTGAGCAACCTGGCTGCCTACGTCACCGAGATCGCTCGGTTGGGAGCGGAGGGCTGATGGCCGGAACCGTGTTCTTCAGCGTGTCGATGTCGCTGGACGGTTTCATCGCGCCCGAGTCCCTCGAGGACTTGATGGGGCACCAGTGGATGGAGCTGCAGCAGTGGATGTTTCCGCAGCGGTTCCTCCGGGAGAACCTGAAGCTTGGCGAGGGCGGCGAGGAAGGGCGCGACAACGACATCGTGCGGGAGACGTTCGAGCGCACCGGCGCGAGCGTGATGGGCAAGCGCATGTTCGACGCCGGCGAGCAGGCGTGGCCGGAGGAGGCGCCGTTCCACACGCCGGTGTTCGTCGTGACGCACGAGAAGCGTGACATCTGGGAGCGGCCGGGCGGGACCACCTTCCACTTCGTCAACGACGGCATCGAGACCGCGCTCGACCAGGCCCGCGCGGCCGCTGGCGACCGGGACGTCCGCATCGCGGGCGGCGGCGCGACGATCATGGAGTACGTGAACGCCGGCCTGATCGGCGAGTTCTCGATCGCGCTGTCACCCGTGCTGTTCGGCTCCGGAATCCGCCTGTTCGAGGGCGTGGACGCGGACCGCGTGGCCCTGGAGCCGGTCCGCGCGGAGCCCTCCCCAAGGGTGACGCACCTGACCTACGTAGTCCGGGAGCGGTAGCTGTCTCGACCTCAGCGCTCCCGCGCCGAGGTCAGCAGCGCGGTGAGTTTGCTTTGGCTCGCGCAAGTCACCCGACGAACGGGTGGTTTCGATGTGGAGAAGGGTCGCGGCAGCAGGGCCGGGACACCAAGGCGACACCGTGGCCGGACGGCGGGTCCTTGACGTGCCCGGCTTGACCCCTGGAACCAGACGCCGTGCGCGGACGATGCTGGGTGAGTGGCGCTCGCAGTCTGTCTGCTCTTCGACTCCCGGTCCGATGTCCTGATGCGGGAGCTGTGGTGGCGACTGGAGGAAGCGGGAGTCTCCACCCTGGCGACGCACACGCATCGGCGCCACTACCCGCACCTGTCGTACGCCGTGCTCCGTAGCTGGGACCTGGCGCAGGCGCAGGAGGTCCTCGCCGCGCTTCCGGCGGCCGAGCCCTTCACGATGTCGTTCCACGGCACGCTCGCGTTCCCGCGCGGCCGGGCCGCGCTCGCGCCGGCGATCACCGCAGACGTGGCGCTGCGCCAGTGGCGCATCGTCACCGCCCTCGAGGCCACCGGTGCGCAGCTGCACCGCAACTACGAGGCGGGCCGTTGGGTGCCGCACGTCTCGGTGGCCACGCGCGCCAGGGGCGCCAAGCTGGCCACCGTCGTGAAGGCGATCGCAGACGCCCTGCCGCTGACCCTTCGCGTCGACCGGGCCGCGCTGGTCGACAGTGCCACCGGGCAAACCTGGCCACTGCCGCACATCCCCTGACCGGCCGCACCGTACGCACTCACATGCCGATGAGCGGTCGAGCCGTCGCCGGGGTCCGGTTGCTTGGTGCCTACTCAGGCAATGGACCCCGGCACAAGCAGAACGGATGCCCAGCAGGATCTGCGTACACCTGGAACACTTCGCCGTCCGTCGCCGGGTCGTTGGCGGTCTGGAGCAGCGTCGCGCCGAGGGACATCGCCCTGACGTGCGCTTCCGCCAAGTCGTCAATCCACACGTCCAGATGGATCTGCTGCTGCTGTTGACCTTGCGGCCACGCCGGAGCGACGTGATTGGGCGCGAGTTGGATTCCCAGACGCCACTCACCGTCCACGATGACGCTGTGCCATTCGTCCTCGGCGTCAACGATGCCGTCGAGCATCCCGGCCCAGAAGGCACTCTCTGCATGCAGGTCGGGAGCATCGAGAACATGAATCAGTCTCATCACGCGCATGACACAGATGCTGCCGAACGAGACCCCTCGATGGAAGGATCAACCGCTCGTCAACGCCCTGATCTGCCGCGAACCGCTCGGATCTGGGTATGACCTTGCGACTGGTGGTCTCCGGGTCACCGAGTCAGATCGCGGCTGTGGTTGTGGCGAACCCGTCTTCGGCAAGGTGGACATTCGATCGCCAGCAGGCCGCGCTCGTCGTGGGCGGGACTCAGCGGAGTCTCGCAGCGCGTTGGGTTTCGCCCACCGCGCTAGGACGGCCCGTTCTCCAGCACTGGCTCGCGGTCTCGCCAGGCTAGGCGGATCATCCGGTAGTCGCCCGGCGGGCGCCCAAAGTAGTGGTAGATATTCTTCCGTTCGCCCTGGACGTACTCGAAGGAGCACAGCTGGGACGGAAGCGGGTCGGCTGTGCTTGGGACCGGGTCGGCCCACCCGGTCTCGCTGGCTTCCGAGAGCTGGACCTTGACCGCGCAGCCGTCGCGCGACTGGACGAGGCTGCTCAAAGCGTAGGTCCCGTCGCTCAGGAGGGTGAGGGCCGAGCCTTCGGGGACCGGCAGGTCGACCCGTCGCAGTCCAGCCTCCGGGGTCCAGCGGTAGCTCGGCCTCCCCGCGAAGAACATGTCACGGTCCACGCGGACGCCCTGGGCCGTGGCCAGGAAGGTGTGCCAGTGTCGACCGTCGTCAGTGACCGCGGTCGGGTAGCTGTACTCCCAGGCAGCATCGGGTGATGGGCGGGACCGGCAGCTGAGGCTGACGTAGAACGGGTCCTCCTCGCCGTGGGTGTAGGTCGGCATCGGCACGATCTCGGTGCATTGCGACCCGACTGGGGCGTGGCCGACGGCGCGGGGCGGTCCCCACCTCTCGTCTCCCGGGAAGTGCACCTGGACGACGAGCTTGCGGCCGTTCGGGGACGATGCGACGACCTCGCGCCAGTGCCAGTAGCCGCTGCGTTCGTAGGCGCCGGCCAGCTTCGGCGTGCCGGTGCGCGAGAAGCGCACCTGCCCGCTCGGATCCCCGGTGACCACCGACCACATGTTTCCGGTCCGAGCAGTACGAGCCAGGAACCAGACGTCGTACTTGCTGCGGCTGACCACGACGTAGTCGGACGAGAAAGTCTCCAGCGAGGTCGTGCACCGGCCGCGGTGGTCGCCGGGGTCGATGTGCTGCGCCGCCTGCGTGAAGTCTGCCTCTCCGGTGGCGGTCGTCAGCAGTTTGTAGGAGCAACCGCGGGAGGTGGGGCGTCCGTGGAGCGCACGCAGCGAACCGTCCGACGCGAGCAGCGGCTGATGCTCGCCATAATCGCCGTCCAGTAGCCCCGTCGGGTGCTGCTCCAAAATTCCCTCGCCGTGCCAGGTGATCAGGGCGCCGTTCCGGTAGGCCAGGAGCGCGTGTTTGCCGTCCGGTGTCACCTGGGGCGGGTCGTCGAGCGCCCCGACGTACTTGCGGCTCGCCGTGCACGACCCGTCCCGACAGACGACGAACACGGTGAAGTCGTCCGCAGCGAGGTTCTCCTCGGAGTCCTCGTCGAAGGCGGTGTCCTCCGGCGTGAACGTGGCGAACATGGCCAGGGTTGGGCCCGCGACGTGGATGCGCTGGAAGACGGGGAGGACATCCTTGTCTTCGTAGACCGCCTCGGGATCCGTCCAGTTCCCCTCGGCGTCGCGCCAGCGCACTGCAATGCCGTGGTTGATGTAGGTCGCGACCTGGCCACCGTCCGGCAGATTGAAGAACCGCGCGTTGCCTCGCGTCAGGTTCCCGCTCGGACCGTCCCAGTGAGCGTCGACGGTGGTCCACACCAGCCCGCCCACGATGAGGAGTACGACGCCAACACCAGCCGCGACCAGGCGGCGTCGTGCCCGCCAGCCCCCGTTTCCCATCCCCGGAGGGTAAGCCGCGTCCGGGTCCTGCGGCAGCGGATTGACCACACAAACGAACTGGCCGCCATGAAGTGAGCCGGCTGTCACTGGGAACCTGCAGCGCCGCGCTCAGCGGACGCAGACGGCGCGCGGTCATGCCGCGATTGGTGTGCGGATCTGCCGATCAGCGTGCTGGCAACCTCATTTCATTCTCGGTGGCGTCGGGTCCAGCTGCAACCGCACGGGGTCCGCACCCCGACGAGACACACCTGCCCTGCCCGGAGTTCGGCTGACAGGTCGACGGCACGCAAGACCATGGCTGTGACGCGGTCAGCGGTCGGCGACGCTGATGTGTAGGTCGAGCCCGTCGTCGAAGGGTCCGATGACCCCGCCCAGCACGCCGACGAACACACCGATCGCGACCAGCTGGCCGATCGGGGCGCCTTCGCGGGCCGACGGCTTCGTCCGCTGCCAGGCGTACCAGTCGGTGCGGCGGAACGCCGCCAGCCCGGCCACCGCCACCGCCGTGGTCGCGAGCGAGAGCACGTCGAGGACGGCCTCGCCCGGGTTGTCGACCGAGACCAGGCCGACGAGCCCAGCGATCACGCTCAGCACCAGCACGACCCAGGCGAGCACGAGCCGGACGGTGCGGGCCCGGACGACGCCGGCGGAGATGTAGCCCACAAGCAGCGCGCCGAGGACGACGGACCCGACAAGCGAGACCTCGTCGTCGAACCGGACACCCTGCTGGACCAGCAGCACCGCCTGCCCCGCCAGCGACGCCCAAGCGACCACCCAGATCGACCCCGGCAGCGGCGGCGTGGCCCGCGGCCGCTCGACTCCCCCGTCGACGCTCATGGCGTCATCCTCGCACCTCGCTCATGGCAGCACGCCCATCGCTAGGCACCGCCCACGTTCCGCGGCGCACGCCCCTCGTCTGCCGTTGGTGGACCGGGTGGACCCGGCTACGAGCTGCTCCGGGTAGAGGTCACGAAGCAGACAACGACGGCCTCAACGCCGACTACATGCTCCACCACGAGGGGAAGCCGGTGCACCGCGTGGTGTCGCTGACCTACGCGCTGATCCCAGGGCTGTCGGATGAGGACGACGGCTACCTTGACGTCGACGCATCGGTGGTTCTCGATCCGCCGGCCGATCCGGACGAGTGGGGTTTCCCGTTGAGGATGGGTGGCGAACGCGAGGCGAGAGCAGGAGGCGCCGAAACGGCAGGTGCGTTCGGACCGTTCGTTCTTCCGGAGGAGACGAAACGGCTCACTGTGACGCTGGCCCGGGTCATCCTTGTTCGACCTGGTGCTCCGTCGTCAGCGCCTGGGGACTCCGACCGAACGCTCGAGGTCGACCTCGCATCCGGTACGGCGCACTGGGTGGACTGAGCCAACCGCGGTTCCGCGGGCACGCTTCTGCGCCGCATGAGCGCCCGGTCGCGGCATGAGCGGGCGGTCGCCCGCCAGCCGAATTGTCTGGCGGTGGGAACCTCATGGTGCTAGGAGGAAAACAGCTTCCATTGCCCCTCGGAGATGACGTCGACGGTGCCGTCGACCACTCTGATAGCGGTCTCGTCGTCGATGGCGTACGCCGGACCTGCAATGCCGGCCACCCATTGTTCTGCCTCGGCCATGGAGTTGCCCGGCATGCCCTCCTGAGCCAGATGCGGACAGATCGAAAAGTCCACAATCCCCAGCGTGCTGTCGTCGCCGCTGGGTGGCTTCCACCCGACGAAGTCCTCCCCGATACGGGGGGTCATCACCATGCTCCCGCCGCTCAGCCCGACCCAAACCGTCTCGCTCAGGGAAGGCAGGAGATCCACCAGCCCTGACTCCCGCATCCAGTGGCACAGGTACAGGGCATCGCCGCCCGCCGCCAGCAGGACGTCTGTGTCCCGGACCAGGGGGATCCATCGTTCCTCGTCGATGCTGGGCAGCGCGGTGAGCTCCAGCACTCCCAAGGACTTCCAACCCAATTCGCACATCGGGGTTCTGGCTTCTCGTCCGCTGATGAACCGCCAGACGCCCTCTCCTGGACCGACGTCGGGGTGCCCATACGCCGCGGTGGGGATACATAGGGCGCTGGACTCGGCAATCGGTTTGCCCAGCAGGTCGACCAGCGCGTTCTTGATGCTCGTGTTCTTGACGCCAGCGGACGTGAGAAGAAGCTTCACGCTTGCCTCCTGTACGGATCGGTCATGACGCTCTCCTCGAGATCGGGAGATCGGGTGCGTGGGAAGGCAGACCAGGCACCACAGCGAAACTCATCGCCGTAGGAACCCATCAACCCCCGGCGAGATGAGGACGTGCGCGACTACGCCCTGGCTCGGGTGAGGAAGGCGTTCGACGGGCTGGAACGCTGCCCCGTAGCAGTATCAGTCTGGGCAGGTGCCGCCCGTGCGCTCGTAGATTGACTTGGCGGCTGCCGACAGAGGCTCGACACGCGGCCCCTCGACCTCGATGGCGATGGTCATCATGCAGCGGCCCTGGGTCCAATAGACCTGGCCGATCGCGTTGCCGTGTAGGTCGGGTCCCGTCCATCCGTGGGCGCCAGGGACGTCGGAAACCTGGAACCGCTCGATCTTCGAGCTGGGCATCTGGTGCCGGAGCGCCTCGTCACTCGTCTCGTAGGCCATCCAGTCGCGCGCGCCGGCCTCGGCCTCGAACAGCAGGACGCTACTCACGCCGCCGATGCGCTCGCCTTCGGCGGGCTGGTAGGTCGTCGAGACATAGCCACTGCGCTCGAGCCGCTCGGCGCCGCCCTCCGGCAGCGGGTCGAACGGCGGCCCCGAGTCGGTCTGCGGCGACGACATCGGTTCCAGGCCCGGGACCTCGTCGGCTTGCAGGAGATACTGCGTGAGGTCCGGAGGGGCAACCGTCGTGGCCACACCCGTCGTGCTCGTCGCTCGATCAGACTCACCTCCGCAGCCGACGATGAGCATGCCTAGGAGTACTGCGAGTGCAATGCGGCATGTGCGAGGCGCCATGTTTCAAGGTCCACCTGGGTGGCCCCCGGCGCAAGGATCGGTGGGTCAAGCCATCTCCACGTGGGCTCACTGATCAGCCGCGATCCCGGTGCACGCTCATGCCGATGAGCGGGCCGGTGCTACGGCGCGCCGCGACAAACTCACCGAGCGCTCGCAGCTTCCCGGTCGATGCTCAAGCGCATGCTGTCCTCGAGCGAATTCCGCGAGTTGCATTAGATCCCGCCATCGCTCAAGTTGCGTGGTTCTGCGCGGATCGTGCGTGGCTTGGACGCCCGGCGGGCCGGGCTTCGCGTGGGGTTCAGGTCGGTGCCTACTGCGGAAGTGCCTGCCAGGCGAACTCACGAGGCGGCCGTGCGCCCCAAAAGGGCGTCACGGAGCGGGTGGTGCTGCCGTCCCTGGAAACGAGCTCGTTGCGCGAACCGGTGCGGTAGGCGATCCACCGTCCGTTCGGCGACCACACGGGGTCGTTCCCACGCTTGGCTACCGCCGCTGGAGGGTCCCGTCGGCGCGGACGATGCTGAGGGCACCCCCGGATCGGTACACAATGAGTCGGCCGTCGGGACTCCAGTCCGCGCTCTGGCCGCGGTTGAGGTCGTTGCGCACCCTGTGCTTGCCAACGCCGTTGGCCCGCATGATCCACAGCTCGGTCCGGTGAGCGTTCTGCTGGGTGGCTCCAGTCCGGACCCAGAGCAGCCGACGTCCGCCCATGCTGAGTAGCTCGACACACCCCGCCCGAACCGTCATCTACCGGCACCTCGGGGATGCAGGTTGCGCCGTTCTGTCCGCACGTTTGGACGGCCCGAACCCTCGCATCAGGCGCGAGAACCGTCGTTCCGTCGCGAGGCAGCGGCCAACGTGCCAGGACAAATCACGTCAAGCCGTAGCTCGCGTGGGCCGGTATCGCAGGGCGACCGCCCCCGACCGGAACTCATGGCGATCCACGAGCTCGAGCTGGATGCGCTCGCGCAGACCGGCGAGCAACGTCGGCCCGTGTCCGGCAAGGACCGGCTGCACAAGGAACACGTACTCGTCGATCAGTCCCAGATCTGCCAACGCCAGGGGGAGCGTCACGCCACCCACGAACAGGCCCTCGCCTGGCTCCTGCTTGAGCCGCTGAACCGCTTGCCCCAAGTCGCCTCGCACCAGCTCGGCATTCCAATCGACCCCGCTCAGCGTGCTCGACACGACGTACTTCTTCGTCCGGTCGATGGTCTCGGCGAACGGGATCTCCCACTCATCGATCCAGTCAGGCCACGTGCCCGTGGCCGGCTGCCGCCACGCCGACTCCATCATCTCGTAGGTCACCCGGCCGAATAGCAGGGCATCGGCTCGTTCCATCTCAGCGGTCCAGTAGCGCATCGACTCCTCGTCGGGAGGGAGTCCTGCCTCGTGATGGCAGCAGCCGTCGAGTGTGACGTTGATCGAGTATCGAAGCGGTCTCATCTCGTTGCTCTCCCTTGATGCGCGCAGCGCGTTTTCACCGGACCGTACTCGGACTACTGTCGGCGCCATTTCTCATCGGCGCCCGATCCCACCTACTCAACACCGTCGTGTTGCGAACCAGACCGCAGACCGAGCGCGGACCGACTCGGCGATCTGCTCAAGCCGCGGTCAGCCGGCGCCTGTCCCAGAACGCGCGGCCGAAGCGGCTCCATCGCATCGCCGACCGCCGGCCCGCTGGCTGGGGTGCGTCGGCTGGTGGCGCGTCTTGGCTGGCGAAGCCTCTGCGCTGGCTGCCTAACTTGTGCCCACCTGCTGTAAAGCCTGGTCACGACCCCCTTCCTCGTCTTAGCCTCAGCAGGCTCAGTGCTGGCTGGGCCTGACTCGGGAGGTATCTCCATGCTCAGCAGACTCGTCGTGCCCATCCTCGCCGCCATGACGCTGACCCTCGTTGCGCCGATGACCGCTCAGGCGGCCACGCTCAAGCTCGTAGACGAGCGCGGCGACGTGCACCGAGACACCGGCGGAGGATTCACGTTGGTCGAGGGCGAGCGCCGGGCCGACATCCTGCATACCCGCATCCAGCACACCGACCGAGCTCTCGTGGTCCGCACCAAGTTGCTCCGGCTGCTCCGGGAGGGTGCCGGGCTCGGCATGGCGATGCGCATTCGCACCAACGACGGCACCTACCGAGAGGTGCAGCTCCAAGCCAGCCGACGCGTGGGGTGGCGCGGGCAGGTCAGCATGAATGGGCGCCGCACGGCCGTGGACTGTCGTACTGCCCACAACATCAACTACGCCGCCGACGTCATGGCCGTGCGCATCCCCCGTTCCTGCGTGAACAATCCACGCTGGGTACAGGTGACCCTGGTGTCGCTGTTCGAAGGCGGTCGACAATTCCTGGTCGACAACCCGCACAACAACCGCATGCGGATCAACGTTTGGACCGCTCGTATCCGCCGCGGCTGAAAGAACCCGGCCTGTCCCTTTGGATGCTCACCACAGCGCCACGCAGGGGACCGTTCAGCTCGTGCCGGCCAAAGCAACATCCGCCGCTGACACGACGGTCGCGAGAGCCCCACACAGGCGATGATCCCGATACGAGATGCGGGAGTTGGGCATCCGAACATGCCATCCGCGGCGGCTCAGCATGCTGCAGACGCGCAGCTGATGCATGCGCGCGCCGCCGGCCTCGCCTCGAGCCGGGCCTCCGCGATCGGCTGCCCACACCGTTCACAGAGCCCGTACGTGCCGCCCCCCAGCCGCTGGATTGCCGCCTCGACCTCTGCCAAGTGACCCCGGACCTGCAGCACGAGCGCTGCAACTTGCGACCTCTCAAAGGCGATCGTCGCACCCTCTGGATCGTGCTCGTCATCGGCGTTGCTGTCATACGAGGCCGCCACCACCGCATCGAAGTCTCCGGTCAGGGCCGCGAGGCGCCGGTGCGCCTGTTGTCGTTCCGCCTCAAGCAGCTCGCGAGCGTCGTCCATCCGCCAATGCTGACACCGCTTGCCGCCATGTTGGCGACTGGCCCTTCTGGGGATCCACACATGCCGCGCTCCGAACTGTTCTATGTGCGTCTTCGGAGGGGTTCTAGTCCTACCCCGATCCGGGTAGTAGCACCCTCGTACGACCAGCAGCGTCGCCGAAGACTGGCGGCATGACGCTTGAGACGACCGCGGACCCCAGACGCCACACCACGAGCGGCTCCGATTTCGCCGAGCTGCGGCGCCGCATCGAGGCAGCCGGCCTGTTACGCCGCCGACCCGGCTACTACACGATGCGGTTCGCCGCGGTGGGTGCCGCACTGGTGCTCAGCTGGGTGGCCCTGTTCCATGCCGACTCGACCGTCCGAGCCCTGTTGGTGGCCGTCGCGATGGCGGCGGTCTCCGGGCAGCTGGCCCTGTTGGCGCACGACGTCGCGCACCGGCAGGTGTTCCGCACTCGTCGGTCAGCCGAGCTGACCGGGCGCCTGATCGGCAACCTGGGGGTCGGGATGAGCTACGGCTGGTGGCAAGAAAAGCACACTCGTCACCACGCCAACCCCAACCACGAGGACCTCGACCCGGACGTTGCCCCCGACCTACTGGTGTGGTCGCGGGAGCAGGCCGAGGGACGCGCTCAAGACGCACCCGGGCTCGCCCGCCTGGTCGCGGCGTACCAGGGATTCCTGTTCTTCCCGTTGCTCACCCTCGAGGCGTTGAACCTGCGCGTCTCCAGCATCCGCGCTCTGCTCCAGCCCGGTCTGCGCGAGCGCCGACTCGAGGCCGCGCTGCTGGCCGCCCACGTGCTCGGCTACCTCAGCCTGGTGCTCGCCGTGCTGCCGGTCGGGCAGGCGATGATGGTGGTCGGGGTGCACCAGGCGCTGTTCGGCGTCTACCTTGGCTGCGCCTTCGCCCCCAACCACAAAGGCATGCCGACGCGTACCGGCCAACCGCAGCCAGACTTCTTGCGCAAGCAGGTGCTGACCTCGCGCAACGTGCGCGGCGGGCCGGTGATCGACGCCGCGCTGGGCGGTTTGAACTACCAGATCGAGCACCATCTGTTTCCGAGCATGCCGTGCGCCAACCTCCAACGCGCGCAGCCGATCGTGCGCAACTTCTGCGCCGAGCGAGGAGTCGACTACGAGGAGGCAGGGCTGGTGGCGTCCTACCGCATCGCGCTGCGGCACCTGCACACCGTCAGCGCACCGCTGCGCCAGCGTCGCGGCACCAGCCCGGGCTAGCACACCCGAACACCCGCACCCATCTGCGAGGCTGCGGGAACGCCGTCCCACGTGCCACAAGTCGAGGCACTGCGCCCCGCACGCACGAAGAGCCCCGACCGCACACGCGGGTCGGGGCTCTTCGGGGTGAAATCAGGAGACGCGGACGTTCTCGGCCTGCGGCCCCTTGGGGCCCTGGGCGAGGTCGAACTCGACCTTCTGGTTCTCGTCGAGCGACTTGTAGCCGCCGGACTGAATAGCGGAGAAGTGGACGAATACGTCCTCGCCGCCGCCATCCTGCGCGATGAAGCCGAAACCCTTGTCGGCGTTGAACCACTTGACGGTTCCCTGAGCCATGATCTTTTCCCTTGTTACGTGTCGGGGGCATTGTGCCCCTCGAGCCGCTGAAGACATCCACCTCTGCTGATGTCCAGCGAACCGAAAACCAGGGGGGTACGAGATACGAGCCGCGACATCGTGTGCGGCCAGGACGGCTTGGAGAGCCATCCCTTCAACAAGACCCACGATAGGGCATCGGTTGCGTGTTCAGGATTTCGGCGGAACTCGCCCGAGCCTGCCGCATGACCCGCGCTGCGGCACTCGGGTCATTCCGCCGCCTGGCGGATGGCCGCCGACAGCCGTGGCGCCCCGGACGACCGCCGTGGAGCGGCGCCATTGCAGGCCGCGGCAGCATCCGGGGTTAGCATTCGCGCTCCGCCCCGAGAGGACCTCCACATGGCCACCGACTACGACGCCTCCCGCAAGACCGAAGACGAGCAGAAGGAAGAGAGCCTGGAGGCCCGCCGCCTCACCTCGGGCGAGCAGGACAAGACCTCGGGGAAGGTAGACGAGGACGAGACCGAGCTAGCCGAGTCGTATGAGCTTCCCGGCGCGGATCTCTCCCACGAAATCCTCTCCATCGAGGTCACGCCGAAGCAGGCCGACGAGTTCACCTGCACAACCTGTTTCCTCGTTCAGCACGAATCTCGACGTTCCTCACCGGCCGCCGACCTCTGTGGCGACTGCGCCTGACCATCGGTCGGTTTACGCCGTACGCACACACCGACGAGATCAGCCCGCTCATCTGACCCGGATGGGCCATGGCGCTGGGCAGCGCCGATGAAGTAGGCCTGAGGAAGCGCATCTGCAGCGAGCCTGACGGTTCCCTCCCGGAGCCGGGAGGGAGGGAGCGGGGATGGGGACGCAGCTTGACCGACGGGCCCTTCTC
The DNA here is from genome assembly GCA_963788445.1 of uncultured Actinomycetota bacterium. Taxonomy (GTDB): domain Bacteria; phylum Actinomycetota; class Actinomycetes; order Propionibacteriales; family Nocardioidaceae; genus Nocardioides. Next base: position 270,903 of record CAWBGN010000008.1, on the reverse strand, counting down.
AAGGCGACCACCCTGGGCCTGGCTGGATCGGCTGGCGTCGTGCTTCGGCCCTCCGCCGCGGAGGCGGCCACGATCGGGGCGCAGCGGTCCGGTGCGCCCCGCCCGATCCCGGCCGGCTTCTTCGGCCTGAACGGCAACAATGTCCAGGAGCGGCTCCGGTGGGATCGCGACGACCTCGGCGCCGCCCTGACCAGCCTGGGCCCGGGGCTGCTCCGCTACCCGGGCGGCACGATCGGCAACTACTGGAACTGGAGCACTGGCTGGTTCCAGGCCAACGGGCCCTGGCCGGGGCAGACCCACGGGCGGACGGGCGAAGTGATCGCGCCGTTCGACAACTCGCTGCCGGTCTACAAGACGGCGTTGCAGCGCACCGGCGCGAAGGCCCTGTTCATGCTCAACCTGCTCACCATCGACGGGCGGCTGGGCACCTCGGCGGACAACTCCGCCATGATCCAGGACCAGGTCCAGTTCCTGCAGTCCGCGGTGTCGAGCGGCATCGTGGTCGACCGAGTCGAGCTCGGGAACGAGTTCTACCTCTCCGGCCACGCGCCAGGGGCCAACGGCAGCGACTACTCCCGGCGATTCCCGAACGCGGCTTCATACGCCCAGCAGGCGAACGCCTGGGTGACCGCCCTACGGTCGACGTTCCCCAATCTTCGGATCGCGGCCGTCGGGGCAGACGCCACAGGCAACAACGCGCCACGCCGCGAGGGCTGGAACGCCGGCGTGCTGGCCACCCTCGCCGGCGTCGACGCGCTGACGCTGCACCCGTTCATCCGGGTCACCAACGCCTCCGCCACACCGCAGTCCCTTCTGGCCCTGCCCTACCGCCGCATCCAGAACCTGGCGGCGAACGAGTTCGCGACCATCGCCTCCCGCGGCCTCAGCGCCTGGGTCACCGAGTTCAACATGGTGGACGCGACACCCGACCTCGCCTTCGCGGGTACGTGGACGCACGGCCTGTTCATCGCCGCCTACGCGGTGATGCTCGCCCAGGTCCCGACCGTCGGGCTGATCGACCTGCACAACGTGGTCGGCGACGCCCTCTCCGGTGTGCTCTTCGACTCGACCAACGGGTTCCGCACGCCGACTCCGGTCACCCAGTTCCTGGCACGCACGGCGAAGGGAGCGTCGTACGGCGTCGTGCTGCAGGCCGGCCTGGGCGCTACCACCGGGCAATCACTCGCCTTCCCCGGCGGGCCGACGCTCTCGGGCGGTGCACCCGGCCTTGTGGGGCTGGAGTTCACCGGAGGCGCTCGGCACCAGGTCGTGGTCGTGAACCTGGCTCGTACTGCCGTGACCCTTGGCGTGTCGAGCCTGTTCAGTGGTGCGTTCAGCTGGGCACGGACGTCGGCGCCGTCGCTCACGACGCGCGTCACCGGCCCGGCCTCGCTCAACGTCGCCGTCGGGACCAGCACCGGGCAGCTCAACGTCCCCGCTCACTCGGTGGTCCGGCTGTTCCAGTGACCGACACCGGTGCCCGGGTGAGCGTCAGCGGTCGATCATCTTCTGCATGGCTTCTGGATATCGATCGCCCTGGACCTGCACGCTGGCCGATGCGTTGTCGAGTTCTGCCAGGTCCTCGGAGGTGAGGTCCAGATCCGCCGATCCCAGGTTCTCGTCGAGGCGCTCGAGCCGTCTGGTCCCGGGGATCGGCACGATCCACGGCTTCTGCGCAAGCAGCCAGGCGAGTGCCACCTGGCCGACGGTGGCGTTCTTGCGCTCGGCGACCTTGGTGACGAGGTCGACGAGGGCGAGGTTTGCCTCCAGTGCCTCGCGCTCGAAGCGGGGAAGCGAGGCGCGGATGTCTCCCTCGCCGAACTGCGTCGCGGCGGTGACCTGACCGGTCAGGAACCCGCGACCGAGCGGGCTGAACGGCACGAAGCCGATGCCGAGTTCCTCCAGGGCGGGCAGGATCTCGTCCTCGGGCTCGCGCCAGAACAGGGAGTACTCGCTCTGCAGCGCCGTGACGGGCTGCACGGCGTGGGCGCGGCGGATCGTTGCGACGCCGGCCTCGGACATTCCGAAATGGTGGACCTTGCCGGCCTCGATGAGTTCCTTGACGGTGCCGGCGACGTCCTCGATGGGGACGTCGGGGTCGACGCGGTGCTGGTAGAGCAGGTCGATGGTGTCGGTCCGCAGTCGACGGAGGGAGCCCTCGACGGCGGTGCGGATGTGGTCCGGTCTGCTGGTGACGCCGACCTGCGTTGCCGTTCTCGTCGAGCGCGAACCCGAACTTGGTGGCGATGATGACGTCCTCGCGGACCGGTTGCAGTGCCTCGCCCACCAACTCCTCGTTGTGGAAGGGGCCGTAGACCTCCGCGGTGTCGAACAGGGTGACGCCGTGGTCCACCGCGGCACGGAGGAAGGTGATCATCTCGTCTCGTGGTGGTCGTGGCCCGAAGGCCTGGCTCATGCCCATGCAGCCGAGGCCGAGGGGGGACACCTGAAGGCGTTGCGTGCCGAGTGTGCGTGCGTGCATTGTCGTTCTCCTTCGTCCAGGGGTCGGTGTCACAGCTGTCCGGCGGGCCGCCCGTCACCGTCCAACGGTGGGTATCGGATCGCCTCAAGGATCCGATGGGCCAAGGCCGCCATGACGCAATCGTGACACCAACCCCCCGACGGCACCTGCCCCCAGATCGACCTAGTGGTGCCCTGACGACAGACTCCACGAATGAGCAACATGCGTCCTACCGCCGCGTGCCGGAGGACCCGGCGTTTCCAACCGCCCTTCAGCTTGCGGCGTCGCACCGATGAGTTTGCAGCGGCCGCACGGTCGGTCCTGACGAGCGCACCGTTCGGGGTCCTCGGACAGGAGGGAGCTGCAATGACATCCGTACGCACACACCTGTGGTTCGGGAACAACGAGGCAGTCGAGGCGGCGAACTTCTACGCCGAGCATGTCCCGAACTCGGCCGTCACGAGGGTGTTCACGGCCCGCACCGATCCCAGTAGCCCCGTCGCTGAGGTCGTGGAGTTCACCGTCGCCGGACACGAGGTGATCGGGCTCAATGCAGGACCAGAGTTTCACCTGAACGAGGCGTTCTCCTTCTATCTGCGGGTCGACGGGCAGGACGAAGTCGACCACTATTGGGAGATCCTCACCGCCGACGGCGGCGAGCCCGGCGCTTGTGGCTGGTGCAAGGACAAGTTCGGCGTCTCCTGGCAGGTCATCCCCCGCGAGCTCGAGGAACTGTCCGGCGACTACACGACCGCGGCCAACCAGCGCGTCTGCCAGGCGATGCTCAAGATGGGCAAGATCGACGTCGCCGAGCTTCAGGCGGCCTACGACGCCACCTGATCACCCGGCTCAAGACGTCCCCATACCCAACGCCACGGGCGACCCTTGGCGTACGGACCTGCCGAGATCCGAACCGCGCGCAGGTGAAAGCGCAGGCGACGCGTGATGGGGCGGCGGTCAGTCCACCGGCACCCCAGCGATCCGCACCGGCCCGCGCGTCGGGTCGAGCTCGACGGACTGGTCGACGCCGGTCGGGGTGATCACGTCGATCGCCTTCGGCGCTGCGGCCGGGTCTGTGCTGCAGATCGGGCTGACCACGCCCGAGGCGCACAGGCCGAACTGGAAGGCCTGCGGCAGCGGCTGGAACCCGCGGGCCTGATCGGGGCTGAACCCGTCCTGCCCGTGCAGCACCACGGTGAACGACCAGCCGGGGCCCGGCGTTCCGAGCGCCGCGAGCGGCACGAACATCGTGATGTAGCGGGAGGTCTGGCTGGCCTGCACCGATACGGGGCCCAGCGACTGGCCGGCGGCGTCCACGAACACCGGACTGGCGAAGCCCTGCACCTCGATCCGACGGCTCCAGGCCGAGGAGTCGGCAATCGTGTAGTTGCGGCTCGCGAACGGCGGCGCGGTTGAGGTCGTGGTCGCGTCCGGGGTGTGCACGTAGACGTCGAGCAGCTGCGCCCCGAGGGGTGAGCCGAACGTCGGCGACAGGTCGCGGGTCCGCACGCGCAGCACCGCGTCGTCCCCGGAGACGATCACCTGGAACCGCTCGATGTCGTAGGCGCCGGGGTGGAAGTCGACCGAGGTCGGGTAGGCGAAGGTGCCGGGCCCGTTGTCGTCGCCGGACGGGTCGGTCACGTCGAGGACGGTCGTGCCCGTGATGAAGTCGGACACCACCGTGCGCCGCGCGTAGCCGGTGGCGCCGCCCCTGGTGGTCACCGCGACCGTGATCACCGAGGTGCCGAAGGGACTGGGCACGGTGGCCGCGAACGCGCCGTCAGGGCCTGCCGTCACCGTCACCACCGAGGTGGCGCCCCCGGTGTCGGTGGCGGTGGAGGCGACGTCCACCGTGGCACCGGGGCTGGCGCGGCCGGCGACGTCGACGGTCGCGGACGTCACCTGGGCGCCGTCGGCGGGCGCCGTGACGTCGACCACGCGCGGCGGCCGGCGGTCGCGGCTGGTACCGCTGTCGCACGATCGCTGGCTGCTCCACCGGCCGCGAGCCGCCGCCCAGGCTCTGGGTCAGCCGCACCTGCTGCGCCTGCGCCCAGGTCAGCGGCGACGCCGAGCCCGCGGGGCCGCCGTCGACGAAGCCGATCGACGCGGTGGCCGGGTCGGCGCCGTACGGCGCGGCGGCCAGGTCCGGGTTCTCCCAGGCCTGCTCGGGCACCAGCCCGATCCCGGAGGCGAACCGCTGCATCCCGAGCAGGAGCCGGGACGCCGCCGTGCGGTCGCCGGTCTGCAGCAGTTGCTCGGCGCGCTCGCCGCTCAGCACCGGCCACAGGTGGCCGGAGCCAGAGTTGCCCGTCGGCCACGGCTTCCCGGAGGGTGAGCAATCGGTGGCGTCCGGCTCGTAGCAGTCGCCGTACCCGTCCTCGGTGCCGGCCGCCGTGGTCGGGTCGGTGGCCGTGCCGTACCGGTAGAAGCCCGGCCCGCTCGGGGTGTCGCGGCGGATGGTCGCGTCCACGACCGGCAGCGAGCGGCGTACGTCGGGGTCGGTCGCGGGGAGGATCCCGAGCCGGGTGAGCTCGAGGAAGCCGGCGTCGACGACGGCGCGCTGGTCGGCGGTCGGGCCGCCGTTGCCGAGCCCGTAGGAGACCGCCTCGTCGGGGTCGCCGTTCTTCGACAGGCGGATGAAGTAGCGGCCCGTCCCGTAGGGGCCGGTGGTGGTGACCGTCCAGCCCTTGATGCTGCGCTGGAAGTGGTCGGCGGTGGCGCGGTACACGCGTGCCTCCGCGTGGTCGCCGTTCACGTCGGCGATCCGGGCGGCGGCGACCAGCCCGGCGATCTCGGCGGCGATGGTGGACGGCGAGTAGCCGCCCTGCTCCTCCCACCGCTCGGACCCGAAGGACGGGCCGTGTGAGACGACGAAGTCCGCCGCCTTCCGCACATGGTCGGTCCACAGCGCGTGGTCGCCCTGGAGGCCCGCCTGGTAGGCCATCAGGATCGGGTACGCAGACTCGTCCAGCTGGTCGCCGCCGGTGTCGGGCGCCGGCTTGCCGTTGACGAGCGAGTTGCGGGGGAACCGGCCGTCGGCCAGCTGCTGCCGCTCGAACAGGAACCGCACCGTGGCCCGGGCGGTGGCGAGGTCGCCGCTGGCCAGGAGCCCGGTGAACGACTCGTAGAGGTCCCGCGCGAAGACCTCGCGGTAGGAGCCGAAGTAGACCGGGTTGCCACCGGGGGAGTCGCCCGCGCTGACTGCCTGCCCCCAGGGGCTCGCGAGCGACGCGACCACGGCGCCGGGGAACGTCTTGTCCTCGCTGGCCTTGAGCACGTTCGCCGACAGCCAGTACGCCGAGCGGAGCCGGTTCGCCTCCGCGTGCGACAGTCCTGGGAACTTCGACGGCGGCGGCCGCAGCCGCTGGTCGTACTCCCGCCAGGTCTGCACGTAGCGGCCGGCGGTTCGCTCGAACGGTCCCTGGGCGGACGCGCCGGCGACTCCGATCGCCGTCTGCGCGGACTGCCCGAAGCCCAGGGCCAGCGTGAACCGCCCGTCGCGGCCGACGTCCACCTGCCCGGTCTGCACGACGTTGCCGTCCGGCGCCTGGTCGTACGACGTGGTCAGCGTCCGGTCGGCGTCCAGCTGGGACAGGCCGTCGCTGGCGGTGCCGGCGTAGCCGCTGCTGGCGGCCAGGAAGGGCCGGTCGGCGCGCAGCGCGGCGTAGAGCGGGACCGCGTAGTCGCGGTTCGCCGCGTTCGTCACGGTGTTCGGGTCCGAGCTGACGAGTGCGGTGGTGGCCGCGTCCACGACGGCGTCGTCGGCCCCGCCGTTGCTCGGCCCGCCGCCACCGTTGCCGTTGACCGACGCGTCGTACCGGACGTAGACCTTCAGGTCACGGGTCGTCGCCGCAGACCGGTGCCCCGCAGGCTCCAGCCGCGTCGAGACGACCACGGCGTCGCGGTCCGGGTCCGTGACGAAGTCGCTGACCAGCCGGTACGCGCCGCTGCTCGGGGTGCTCACCACACGACAGGCCATTCCGCTGGGGTCGGTGGACCGCACCGTGTATGTCATGTCCCGGCTCTGCAGGTCGGTGAAAGTCCGGCCGTCCGTGACGACGTACTGCAGGGTCTCGACGTTCGTGGTGTCGATCGTCGGGCTGTAGACGTCGGACAGCACGCCCCCTGCCACGGTGTACCAGACCTTCGACCCGGTGTTCCGGGCCGTGCCGAGACAGTCCTTGCGGGCCAAGCCGAAGTGCGACAGCGACCCCGGCGCTCCAGGAGCCACCGCCTCCGGGGCGGGTACGGCGCCTCCTGGCGGCGAGCCCACGAGGGCCGCGCCGACCGTGGCCAGCGAGATGGACAGGAAACTGATCAGTGGACCCCGATGTCCCATGTCCCCAGCCTCGTGACCCTCCGCCCGGTTGTCCAGCACTCCGCCAGGTCGGTTCGGACCACCGGTGACGCAGCCGCCCGGGTCTGAGTCCTCGGGAAGGAAGGGCGGCTCCCTGGGCCTGGGGTCGCGGCAGCATCCGACATGCTGGTCCCATGCGATTCACCGAGCATGAGATGACCGCGGCGCTCACGGGAGCCGCCAAGGTGGTCCTGGCGGCCCAGCGCAAGGACGTTCGCAAGGGCCGGGCTGACATCGACACGGTCTGGGACGAGATGGACCGCTACCAACGGTTCCAGCTTCTCGATCAGCTCGGTGCTCAGATCCTGCCCGTCCTGGTCGCACTGCCGGACGTCGAGGTCGCCCCCGGCACGCGCCCGACGTACACGGACCGTGAGGTGCGCGAAGCCGTCGAAGCCCTGGTCAGCGACGGCCCGGGCAAGCTCCGCCGAGCGGTCATCGTCCAGGGGCGCACCGCGCTGGTCCAGTCGGCGCTCAGCCACGTGCCGCCGCGCAGCGATCCGGATGCGCTGACCGTGCCTGACCATCTGTAGAACGGCACCGCATTCTCGACGAGATCTGATCTCCTGATCCGAGCGAGGCGGGTAGTTCTGCTGGGCCTGGGGTCCTTCCCCAACCTTGGGGACGTGGCCGCGCAGCCTTTACCTCAGGGCTCTGCGGTGCGCTGGAATGCGTGAGCCAGCATCCGGGCACTCGGGACCGACGGTCGACGAGGCCCGCCCCTCGCCCACCCCCAGGAGCCCTCAGCGTGTCCACGTCTGTCGTGTTCTCAGCCATCCCCGTCGTCGCCGGCACCGGCACCGGGTCCACGTCGCTCTCCGCCTTCGACGCTGCGCTGCGTGACTCGGGCGTCGCGAACTTCAACCTGGTCCGCCTCTCCAGCGTCATCCCTCCCAACACCCAGGTGGACACGACCGGTCAGGCTCCGATGCCCAACGGCGGCTGGGGCGACCGTTTGTACTGCGTGTACGCCGAGCAGCACGCCGACCTCCCCGGCGTGGAGGCGTGGGCCGGCATCGGATGGGTCCAGCGCCTCGACGGCCAGGGTGGCCTGTTCGTGGAGCACGAGGGCTCGACCGAGGCATTCCTGACCACTGCGATCCAGTCGAGCCTGGCCGATCTCGCCGCCGGACGCCCGGAAGAGTTCGGCGAACCGCAGATGTTCACGAACGGTGTCACCTGCGTCGACAAGCCGGTGTGCGCGTTCGTCGTCGCGGCGTACGAGACTGCCCCATGGGGCACCCGATGAGGGTCACGATCGAGCCCACCATCCCGGCGTACCTGGTCACCTCCTTCTACGACCTGTACGTGGCGGCGTTCGGGCCGCTGCGCACGCGTGCTGCGGCGCGGCAGGTGCTCACCCTCGACGAGTTCGCCAAGGAGATGGTCGACCCGCGCGTCGACAAGTACGTCGTGTGGGACAGCGACGGACGGCGAGGCGAACGGGCCGTCGCACTGACCACGTTCACCAACGACCTGGCGACAGTTCCGTGGATCGAGCCGGCCTACTACGCCCACCACTACCCCGACCACTTCGCCCGCGGCGCGGTGTTCTACCTGGGGTTCACCCTGGTCCACCCGGGACTGCACCAGGGCGGCGTGTTCAGCGCAACGGTCGCGAAGATCGTGCAGCGCCTGGTGGCGGAGCGCGCGGTGTGCGCGTGGGACATCTGTGCGCACAACGACACCGTGTTGGAGCTGGGCGCCGGCATCGAGCGCGTCATCACGCGGATGGCTGAGGTGACCGTGGGAAGCGTCGACGTGCAGACGTACTACGCATCCACGTTCCACGGGCCGAAGCAGGCCAGCTGACCCTGCCGGAACCCTGCGGCTTCCGCGGCCTGCGGCCTGGCCTAGTCGCGGTGCGATGCGGAGTCGAGCTTGTTCAGGCTGTTCGCCAGCTCCGTCCTCGACCGCACCGAAAGCTTGCGGTAGATCCGGGTCAGGTTCGCTTCCACGGTCTTGACGGAGATGAAGAGCTCCGCCGCGGTCTCCTGGTTCGAGTGGCCCGATCCGACGAGCTCGGCGACTCGGCATTCGGTCTCCGTGAGCGTGTTGGTGGTGCCGTGCAACCCCACCCGGCCGGCTTCGTCCCGGGCTCGTTCTGCCCAGCGCGGCATCCCCAGCTCGTCGAAGGTATCCGCCGCCGCGGTCAGTGTCTCGCTGGCCATGCCCTTGTAGCCGGCCCGACGGTAGACCTGCCCCAGGGCCAGTCGGGACCGAGCCGCCTCGAACGGACACTCGGATCCCTGGTGGTCGACGACCTTGACGAGCTCGTGCAGCGCGTCGTCGACGTCTCCACGCGCGGCCGTCAACAGCGCCTGGCAGCGGTTCGCGGCGACCGTTGCTTCCGGCCGGCCGGCAGAGCCTTGGTGTCGCAGCACAGAGATGGCCGCCTCGACGTCTTCCATGGAGCCGACCTGCAAGGCGGCGTCGGCGTAGTCGACGCCCCACAAGAGCTGTTCCAGGTCGACCATGCTCGGTGCTTGCGAAGATCTCGGCGAGCTCGCGGAGGGGCTCGAGCGCGGCCTGCCAGTTCCGAGCAGAGGTCTCGATGAATCCGAGCTGCGCCAGGAAACCACCCCGCCAGTACGTCGACCCGCTGTTCCGCGGCCGCGTCAACGCGCGCTGAGCCACGTCGCGTGCCATCGTCCAGGTCGCCCGCATACTCGTTGACCAGGATGCGGGCCATGTCCTCCTGGCGACCATCGGCCGTCGTCCACGCACCCGAACGGTCCGCCTCCTCCAGAGCGGCCTGAGCATCACGCACCCTCGAGGCGCGGATGAGGACAAGGACCAGGCAGATGTAGAGGCTCGGACAGGTCGCCGTACCGGCCGGCATCGACGGCCGACCGTGATGGCGTCCCGCACGTGCTCCTCGGCCGTCTCGTCGTTCCAGGCCGCGAAGAAGCTCTGCGGTCCAGGCCCATTCGGCGGGCGGCAGGTCCAGCACCGAGTCTCGACCAGCTGCTCGATGTCGCGCAACGTCTGCTCGGACCCGCCCAACCCCCAGATGCCGCTCGACAGCGGTTCGCTCGTTCAGCGCCGCGAGCTGGATGTCGAAACGCTCGAGTCGCGGCGGCCTCGGTGACCGCCATCTGGGACAGCCGCCAGGCAAGCCTGCCGTGACCCTGCAGGCGATGGATGGTCCCCGAGGATCTGCAGGATCTCGGCGCGGACCTCGCTGCCCGGCGGTGCCAGCCGGAACGCCTGCTCGGCGAGGGACCGGATCCCGTGAGTAGTCATCGGAGCCAGCCTGACCCGCCGGACCAGCACCTGGGCGCTGCTGCTCCGGGTCGCCGACCAGGGTCGATGCCTTGTCCAGGGCCGCTTGCGCCGCCACGTCATCGCCGGCGTCGATGTACGCGTCCACCGCGCGGAGCCAGCGGCCGAAGCTCGTCGGCGGTGTCCGCACCGGACGGGGTGGCCAGAGCGGCTCCCTCCAACAGGTCGCCAGCCAGATGCCTGCGCACCACGGCCCCGGGAGATGTCGGCTGCCTGCTCCAGCTCGACGGCGACCGCCTCGTCGGGGGCGGTGATCGTCCGCGAGCGGTGGCGAGCACGCTCCACCGGGTCGTCGAGCTTCTCGGCGAGAACGCGGTGCGCGCGACGACGTTCGGCCGGTGTGGCGGCGTCGTAGATGGCCGACGCCAGCAGCGGGTGCGTGAACGTGACCACCGACCCGGCGCCGACGCTCGCCACGTCCGCAGTCCGCGGCGGCTTCCAGGGCCGACCGGAGCTCGGGCCTCCTCGACGATCCCCTGCAGCTGCGCGACGGTGAGTCGCCCCGCCGCGGACACCAGCAGGAGGACGTCGCGCGAGTCCTGCGGCAGCAGCGTGACCTTCTCACCGAGAAGTCCGGCCAGGCTCGGAGGCACGGGGAAGACGGGATCGTGGCCGTCCTGGTCGCTCCAGCACCACTTGGACAGGTCGGACTGCATCGCCTGCGCGATCATCAGTGCCAGGAACGGGTTCCCGCTGCTGGCCCGCGCCACCCCGGCGCTCATCGGGCGGAGTCCATCGCGGACCCAGGCGCTTGCGCAGCAGTTGGCCGATCGCCCAGTCCTCCAACGGGCCGCAGCGTGAACTCGTGTCGCGGCTCGGCCAGGCTCCGGATCAGGTCGATGCCGGCGCCCTCCGGTCTGCGTGCCGACCAGGACGCTCAACCGGTGAGGTTCGACGGAGATGCGGCGGAGCGCGAAGCCGAGGCTGCCGACGCTTGCCTGGTCCAGCCACTGCAGGTCGTCGATGATGAGCGCGACCGGCTCCGACTCGCACAGGTGCGTCAACAGTCCTCGGACGGCCAGCGGTACGGCCAGGGCGTCGACCTCGCGCGCCGTCGGGTTCGGCGCGCTGCAGGGCGACCGCGAGCGCCGCGTCGTTGCGGGTCCGGAAGCGCTCGGTCCGCTCCCTCCGGACACCTGGCCGATCAGCTCGGCCAGCCCCGCGAAGGGCAGTCCCCGGTCGAACTGCGTCGGAGTGACCGACAGCACCCGTCGCCCCCGGCGCTGGGCCAGCTGGTCGGCGACCTTCAGCAGGCTGCTCTTCCCGACACCGGGATCGCCGATGGCGACGGCGCTTCCGCCGCCGTCCAGGACGTCGCTCGAGGACTCGCAGGTCGTCCTCGCGGCCGAACAACCCGAACGCGGCCGCCGATCACCTCCTCCATGGGGCATCCTCCTCCAACTCGCGTGCCCGAATCGAGGGTCCCGGCGCGCGCTCGACCGAGGGGTTTCCCCGATGCCTCGAGCGCCGCCCCTCTCCTAGCGTCACGACCATCTCCCACCAACCCAAGGAGGAACGCAATGAACGCAACCACACGACCGGCAGTGGTACTCATCCACGGCGGGTTCGTCGACGGCTCCGGATGGCGAGGCGTCTACGACCGGCTGCGCGCCCAGGGTCACCGGGTCGCGGTCGTGCAGAACCCGACCGTGTCGCTCGAGGGCGACGTGGCCGCCACCAAGCAGGTCCTCGACGACCTCGACGGCCCGGCGGTCCTCGTGGGCCACTCGTACGGCGGCGTCGTCGTCACCGAGGCCGGCAGCGACCCCCGTGTCGCCGGACTCGTCTACATCGCGGCGTTCGCCCCCGACAAGGGCGAGTCCGTGAACACCCTGATCGCCGACCCGCCGCCGGGAGCGCCGGTTCCGCCGATCCTGCCGCCCCGGGACGGCTACCTGTTCCTGGACCGCGACAAGTTCCACGACTCGTTCGCCGGCGACCTGCCCGCCGACGAGGCGGCGTTCATGGCCGACTCGCAGGTCCCGTGGGGCGTCGACGCGCTCGGCGGCACGGTCACCGAGCCCGGCTGGCGGCTCAAGCCGAGCTGGTACCTGGTCGCCAGCGACGACCGGATGATCCCGCCGCCGGCCCAGCGGGCCATGGCCGAGCGGGCCGGCGCCTCGGTCCGCGAGGTCCCCGGCAGCCACTCGGTCTACGTGTCCCAGCCCCAGGCGGTCGCCGACCTCATCCACACCGCCGTCGAGTCCCTCGAGCTGAGCTCCGACGCCTGCACCCGTCCACGAAGGAGGACCACCATGTCCCGCTCCATCCATCTCGCGCCGCGGACGCCGGCTCCTCGCCGTCGCCGCCGCCCTCGCCGCACTGACCGGCGCAGCGCTCGCCACCAACACTGCCGCCAGCGCCGACGCGCGCGACCACGGCACCGCGGCCGCCACGGCCGCATCCACGCCACGCCAGCCAAGTCCGCGAAGCCGACCGTGGTGTTCGTCCACGGCGGCTGGGCCGACTCGTCCGGCTGGAACGCCGAGATCGCCGCCCTGCAGAAGAAGGGCTACCCGGTCATCGCGCCGGCCAACCCGCTGCGCGGGCTGACCTCGGACGCCGACTACATCCGCAGCGTCCTGCAGACCATCCCCGGCCCGATCGTGCTGGTCGGCCACTCCTACGGCGGCGCGGTCATCAGCAACGCCGCCCGCGGCGTGGACAACGTCGAGGCGCTGGTCTACATCGCCGGCGTTCGCGCCCGACACCGGGCGAGTCCCTGGAGCAGCTGGTGACCATGAACCCGGGCACCCAGATCACCCCCGACGCGCTGGACGCGCGGCCCTACCCGCTGCCCGACGGCGCGCACCGGCATCGACCTGTACATCAAGGCCGAGGTCTTCCGCGAGGCGTTCGCCGGCGACCTGCCCCGCAAGACCACCAACCTGATGCAGGCCACCCAGCGTCCGTTCTCGGTCGCCGCGTTCACCGAACCCTCCGGCGAGCCGGCGTGGAAGACGATCCCGTCGTGGTACCTGGTCGCCACCAACGACCACGCCATCCCGCCGAAGACCCAGCGGTTCATGGCCCACCGGGCCGGCGCCCACATCGCCTCGGTGACGGCCTCGCACGTCCCGATGATGTCCCAGCCCAAGGCCACGCTGGGCATCATTCTTCGGGCCGCGCGCTCAGTGGGGTAGTACGCCATACAGGACGGTTGACCTGTGGACCTGATGGCCCTGGCGGTGACGTCAGGGCCATCGGTCATGCAACACCGGGAACGCGTGCGCCACACACGGCGGCTCGCAAGTGACTCCAGCGCGTCGGACGCCACCAACCTGCAGGTCACCGTCCGTTCAGACCCCGGTGGTCACGCTCTGGCCATGCGTGTGGCCATCGTCAGCGAGTCGTTCCTGCCCCAGGTGAACGGCGTGAGCAACACCGTGCGGCACGTCGCGCACCACCTGGTCCGGCTCGGGCCACGAGCCGCTCGTGATCGCGCCCGGCCCGGGGCCGGCGCACCACGACGGCGTCCCCGTTGTCCGGGTGCGTTCGCTGGGACTGCCCGGCTACAAGTCCTTCCCGCTCGGGCTGCCCGGACTCCGCGGTGGAGCGGGCCATCGCCCACTTCCGGCCCGACGTGGTCCACCTCGCGTCGCCGATCGTGCTCGGCGCGATCGGCCTGCGCGCCGCGCGGCGCTGGGGGATCCCGACGGTCGCGGTCTACCAGACCGACATCGCCGGCTTCGCCCGCCACTACGGGCTGCGCGCCGACCTGGTCGTCGACCGCTGGGTCGGTCGTCTGCACCGGCGTTGCTCGCGCACCCTGGTGCCGTCGACCACGTCGTACGCCCAGCTCGAGGCGATGGGCGTCCCGAACCTGCACCTGTGGCGACGCGGCGTCTCGCTCGACCTGTTCGGCCCGCAGCGCCGCGACCGCGCGCTGCACGCGGACGTGGTCCGGGGCGGTCGGGACGTGGTCGTGGGGTACGTCGGCCGGCTCGCGCCCGAGAAGCAGGTACGCCGCCTGGTCGACCTGCGCCGGTATCTCCGGGATCCGGCTCGTGGTGATCGGCGACGGACCCGAGCGCGGCTGGCTCGAGCGGCAGCTGCCGCGACGCCACGTTCACCGGCATGCTCGGCGGCGCGGAGCTCGCGCGCGGCCTTCGCGTCGCTCGACGTGTTCGTGCACCCCGGGCGCGTCCGAGACCTTCTGCCAGACCGTCCAGGAGGCCCAGGCCAGCGGCGTCCCCGTCGTCGCCGCCGCCGCCGGCGGCCCGCTCGACCTGGTCGACCCGGGGGAGACCGGACTGCTGCTACGACCCGCACGACCCCGCGTCCCTGCTCGACGCCGTCGCCACCTTCGCCGCCGACCAGCGCCTGCGCGACCGGGTCGCCGCGCACCGCGCTCGACCGGGTCGCCGACCGCACCTGGGCGCACGTCGTGCAGGAGCTCGTCGACGACCACTACCGGCCCCTCGTCGCGACACCGAGCGACCACCCGGCGGCCTGCATGACGTGCCGGATCGCCCAGCTCGCCAACTTCATCGGGCCGGCCTCCGGTGGCATGAAGACGGCGGTCGAACGGCTCGGACGCGGCTACGTCGAGTCCGGGGCCCAGCGGCTCCTGGTCGTGCCCGGGCCCCCGTGACGAGCGCATCGAGACCGAGCTACGGAGACGTCGTCCAGGTCCGCGCCCCGCAGGTCGGCGGCGGCTACCGGCTGATCGTCGAGCCGTGGCGGGTGATCGACGTGCTCGAGCAGTTCGCGCCGACGTCGCTGGAGATCTCCGACAAGTCGACCCTGCTGCCGGTGGCCCGCTGGGCGCGGCGCAACGGCGTCGCCACCATCCTGTTCTCCCACGAGCGGCTGGACGCGATGCTCTCGCTGCGCACCGGCCGGGAGCGCGGCATCGCGCCGTCGGTCGGGGTGCTGAACCGGATCCTGGTCCGGCAGTTCGACCGCGTCGTGGTGACGTCGCGGTTCGCGATGCGCGAGTTCCGCCAGGTCGCCGCCGCGGCCGGCACCGCCGTGCACCGGATCCCCCTCGGCGTCGACCTGACCACCTTCCGTCCACCCGAGGAGCGCCACGTGCGCGACGACGTCCTGCGCCTGGTCCACGTGGGCCGGCTGTCCCGCGAGAAGAGTCCGCACCTGGCCGTGGCGACCGCCGTCGACCTGCACCGGCGCGGCGTACCCGTGCGGCTGGACGTGTACGGCACCGGCCCGCACCGCGACGAGCTCGAGGAGATCGCCGAGGGCGCCCCGGTGGTCTTCCACGGGCACGTCGCCGGCCGCGAGGAGCTGGCAGACCGGATCGGCGAGGCCGACATCGCCCTGTCGGTCTGCCCCGGTGAGACCTTCGGGCTGGCCGTGCTCGAGGCGCTTGCCTGCGGCACCCCGGTCGTGACCGCGGCGTACGGCGGCGCGCGCGAGCTGGTCGACGACCGGTGCGGCGCCTGGGGCGAGCCCGACCCGGAGAGCCTCGGGCGACGCGGTGCTGGAGCTGGCCGTCGCGGCCCGCCGAGGAGTGCCCGCGAGGCGGCTCGGGCGCGGGCGGAGCAGTTCTGCTGGAGCAGCACCGTGCGCGACATGGTCGCGCTGCACGCCGAGCGGTCGACTAGCGATGCAGGTGCGTACCTCGACCTGCTGGGAGGACTGGGCGAGCAGACGGCCTGACCGCCCAGGTCAGCGACGCCACGGTCCCGATCACCAGGATCGTGGTGAGCGCGATGGCGACCGGCTGGCCCTCGAGCGAGGAGTCGAGCGGCGCGGAGATGCCCGAGCGCGACCGACAGCCACATCACACCGCGAGCCCGCGCGGTCCGAGGTGGCAGGCGGCGACGATCGGCAGCGCCCACAGGGCGTACCACGCGTGCACGACCGGGCTGAGCAGCACCGTGGTGCAGAGCACCAGGGCAGTGGCCCGCACCGCGCCGCCGGGCGAGCCCGTCGGCCACGCGCAGCGCGACGGCGGCGGCGATGCCGAGCGCGGCCAGGCCGCCGACGGTCTTGACGCCGGGCACGACCGGGCTCAGCCAGCTGGTGACGGACAGCGGGGTGTCGATCGACGCCGGCACGTCGAGCGAGTCGATCCAGCCCTGGCCGACGCCGGCCGAGCCAGCCCACGGCCAGCAGCACCGCCACGCTGACGGCGCCGACCTGGACCAGCCGGCGGAACCGGTCGGGCAGCGTGGCGGTGGCCGGCAGCGAGAGCAGCACGACGCCGATGCAGACGAGGCCTCCGGGGACCTTCACCGCCGCGGCGAGCCCGCCGACGACCGCGCCCGCCGCCCAGCCGTGGTTGCGCGCGGCCACGAGGGCGACCGCGGCCAGACCCGACCATGAGCAGGTCGTTGTGGAGGCCGCCGACCCCGTGCGCGAGCATCAGCGGGCTCGCCAGCACCAGCGCGGACACGACGGCCGGGTCGCTGCCCGGCCCAGCGCGGCCAGGCGGGGCAGCGCCCAGGCGAGGGCAAGCAGCCCGAGCGACGGCCATCAGCCGGTGCGCGATCACGAGCAGCCAGGGGTTGTCGAGCACCTCGGCGGCGAACCCGCCGCCGAGCAGCGGCAGCGGACCGTACGGCGCGGGCGTGAGCATCCAGCGAGGGTCGACCGCCTCGACGATCGGCCCGTCGAGGATGCCCGGGCCCCAGACGTACGGCGAGATTCCCAGCCGGGTCAGCTCGCCCTGCGCGGCGTAGCTCCAGCCGTCCCGGCTGAACAGCGGCGGCGCCACCATCAGCGGGAGGCACCACACCGCGGTGATCCGGCGTACGTCGGCGACGCCGGGCGCGGCCGCGTTCGGCGGCGCGCCAGCAGCCGGATCCACGAGTGCGCCAGCAGGCCGAGCCCGGCGACCACGACGGCGAGCCCGAGCATCCGCCCGTGCATCGAGTCGCGCAGCGGGAACGCGATGGCCCAGGACGACTGCGGGCACGGCCGAGGTGACCAGTGCCGCCGAGCAGGACGAGGACGGCGCCCACCACTCCGCTGGACGCCAGCGATGCCCGGCGCGGAGGGTCACGTCGCGAACGTAGGTCGGGTCGGCGAGTGCACGGACACCAGCGCGTGAACGGCACGGCAACAGCAGGCGGACTGGGTGGTGCGGCGTTCGGGCTGCGTTCACGCGACCTTCAGTCCGGAGCGGCGAACGAGTCGGTCGGCCCGCTCACGGTGGTGCCGGAAGTCCGACGACTGAGGAGACCACGATGACCGCTCAGCCGCCGCGACTCACCGTCCTCGGCACCGGCTATCTCGGTGCCACCCACGCCATCTGCATGGCCGTCCTCGGCTACGAGGTGCTGGCCCTCGACAGCGACCGGGCGCAAGGTCGAGGCGCTCGCGTCCGGCCGGGTGCCGTTCCACGAGCCCGGCCTGCCCGAGCTCCTGCGCAAGGCCCTCGACTCGCGCCGGCTCCGGTTCACCACCGACCTGGCCGAGGCGGCCGAGTTCGGCGACGTCCACTTCCTCTGCACCGGCACCCCGCAGCTGCCGGGGTCGAACGGCGCGGACCTGAGCCAGGTCGAGGCCGTGGTGACCGGCCTGGCGCCGTACCTGACCCGGCCGCTGCCTGCGTCGTCGGCAAGTCCACCGTCCCGGTCGGCACCGCCGAGCGGCTGACCCGGCTGCTCCAGGACGCTCGCCCCGGTCGGAGCCGGGGCCGAGCTGGCGTGGAACCCGGAGTTCCTGCGCGAGGGGCACGCCATCGAGGACACGCTCCAGCCGTCCCGGATGGTCTTCGGCGTCGCGTCAGCGTGGGCCGAGGAGATGCTGCGCGCGGCGTTCCGGCCGATCGTCGAGGCCGGCGTGCCGGTCGTCGTGACCGACCTGGCGACGTCCGAGCTGGTCAAGGTGGCCGCCAACTCGTTCCTGGCCACCAAGATCTCCTTCATCAACGCGATGGCCGAGGTCTGCGAGGCGACCGGCGCCGACGTGTCAGGACCTCGCCACGGCGCTGGCCCACGACGACCGGATCGGCGGCCGTTTCCTCAAGCCCGGCCTGGGCTTCGGCGGCGGCTGCCTGCCCAAGGACATCCGGGCGTTCGCGCACCGGGCCGAGGAGCTCGGCTGCGGCGAGTCGGTGTCCTTCCTGCACGACGTCGACGCGATCAACCGGCGCCGGCGCGAGCGGACCGTCGCCCTGGTCCGCGAGCAGGCGGGCGGCGACCTGGCCGGCGTACGCGTGTGCGTGCTGGGCGCGGCGTTCAAGCCCTGCTCGGACGACGTCCGCGACGCGCCGGCCCTCGACGTGGCCCGGATGCTCCACGACGAGGGCGCCGACGTGGTGGTCTTCGACCCGCAGGCGATCGAGAACGCGCGGCGTACCCACCCCGAGCTCGCGGTACGCCGGCAGCGTGCTCGAGGCGGCGACAGGTGCGCGCAGGTCGTGGCGCTGCTGACCGAGTGGGACCACTTCAAGGCGCTCGACCCGCGCTGGCTCGGCCGGCTGGTGGCCGACCCGGACGGTCGTGGACGCCCGGCACGCGCTGGACGCGACGCGCCTGGCGAGTCCGCCGGGTGGACCTACCGGGCGCTCGGGCGGCCGTAGTCCGTGGCTTTGCCTCGTCCTCAGGCGTGCCTCCGACCGACGCCCGGTGGGATCTGTTAGACAAGTGCTGGATCTGTGTCTCCGGGGGTGCTCAAGGACGGAGTGGTTACCAATGAACGCCAAGAAGGCACTCTCGTGCTCGTGGTGGTGTTCCTCGGCTTCTGGATGTTCACCGACCCCAAGGGCCTGGCCGACGCGGCGCAGGACGCCGCCGCCCAGACGTGGAGCCTCGCCGAGCAGCTGTTCAGCGCGGTCATCGACTTCGTCGGCGCCCTGACCTGAGCGCGCGGCCGGCATGGGCCTGATCGGGTCGATCACCGACCCGAACATCGCCAAGCACCTCCTGCGCGACGAGGGCGAGGTCATCGTCGACGAGGTCCTGCACCACTGGGTCGCCTACATCCGGCCGGCGATCGAGGCGCGTCCTCGCGCTCGCGCTGCTCGTGATCACGCCGTTCCTCTCCGTCGACCTCGCGTCGGTGCCGCTGATCATCGCGTTCGCGCTGCTGGCGCCACGCCGCCTGGTGCGTGGCTGCGCGAGAAGCGGGACCGGTTCGTGATCACCAACATGCGGGTGTTCCGCGTGCACGGCGTGCTCTCCAGCCACCTCGCCACCATGCCGCTCAGCCGGATCCTCGACATCACCGTGGTGAAGCCGCTGCACGGGCGGATCCTCGGCTTCGGCCACTTCGTCTTCGAGTCGGCGGCCCAGGAGCAGGGGCTGCGCGACATCCGGTACGTCGGGCGCCCCGACGAGCGCGACCTGACCATCCAGCGGGTCGTCCAGCGCTCCGGCCTGCGCGGGCCGCGGGTGGTCAACTGAGTCCGGTCCCTGGTGTTCAGAGGTAGGGCCGCAGCGCCTCGACCGACTCGGTCGGGATCTTGACCGCGATCCCCTCGCCGATCGCCCGGAGCTTCCACTGCTCGCCGTCGCGGAAGATCTTCGCCAGGGCCATGCCGGTCTCCGGTACCCCGCCGGTCAGCGTGAACCGCGCCAGCTCGACGTCCTGGTCGTCGACCAGCCGGCAGTAGGCGTTGTTGATCCACTCCAGGGTGTGGCCCTGGTAGCTGCTCACCATCAGGACGATCGTGTCGACCCGCGCGTACACCTTGCCTCAGGTCGACGCGTCGAGGACCTCGTCGTCGCCCTCGCCCCGGCCGGTCAGGTTGTCGCCGAGGTGCACCACGCGATCCGTCGCGGGTCTGCAGGTTGTTGTAGAACGCGAAGTCGAAGAGCTGGTCGCCCGCGAACTGCACGGCCGACGCGTCGAGGTCGATGTCGGGCGCGCCGGTGCCGATGGCGCCCGCCGGTCCGTTCCTTGTCCCAGCCCACTCCCAGCTGCAGACGGGACAGCGGCCGACCGTCCTCGGTGGCCAGCAGCATCTCCTGGCCCTTGCTCAGCTCGATCACGCTCGGTCCTCCCGTCGGTGGTGCCTCGAAACTACCCGGCGGGCCGCCGACTGGGGCTGCCACTCAGTAAGGTGCCCGCATGTCCACGGGTGCGCGGTTGCCGTTCGACCCGATCGACGAGGCGGCGCGCCAGTGGGGGCAGCGCTGGTCCGGCGTCCCCGCGATGCACGCCGTCACCTCGCTGATGCGGGTGCAGCAGCTGGTCATCGGCCGGCTCGACGCGATCCTCAAGCCGCACGGGCTCACCTTCGCCCGCTACGAGGCGCTGGTGCTGCTCGTCTTCTCCTCCCGCGGCTCGCTGCCGCTCGGCAAGATGGGGGAGCGGCTGCAGGTGCACCCCACGTCGGTCACCTCGATCGTGCAGCGGCTCGACGCCGCGGGCCTCGTCGTACGCCGTCCGCACCCGGAGGACGGCCGCGCCGTGCTCGCCGAGATCACCGACGAGGGCCGGGCCGTGGTCGAGGCGGCCACGAAGGACCTGGTCGACGTCCGACTTCGCGCCTCGGTGCCCTCTCCGACGACCAGCTCGCAGGCGGTCTCCGAGCTGCTGGCCCCGGTCCGGCACGCCGCCGGCGACTTCTGAGCGCGAGTCGCAGATGGTCACCTCCGACGACGTACGCCGCGTGGGGCTGGCGCTGCCGCGCAGCTACGAGGTGCAGGTCCGCGGCCGCTGGAAGTTCAGGGTCAAGCAGATCGTGTACGTCGCGTTCTCGCGCGACGAGCTGCGACATGGGCTTCGGCTTCCCGAAGGCCGAGCGCGACGGCCTGATCGCCTCCGACCCCGAGACGTTCTTCCTGCCGCCGACCTCCGACCTGCGCTACCAGTGGGTGTGCGCCCACCTCGACCGGCTCGACCAGGAGGAGATGCGCGAGCTGGTCATCGACGCCTGGCGGATGTGCACGCCGCAGATGCTGCACGAGCTCCCGGAGCAGCCGGAGCCGACCGCGGCGGCCTGGGCGGCGATGGACGCGGGGGAGTGGGGCGAGCTGCGGCCGCTGCTGCATCCCTACCTGCACTGGACCGACGGCGACGTCGCGCTGCGCGGCCGGAGCAACGTGCTCGAGCACCTCCAGGCCCACCCGACGCCCGAAGCCGCCGCGCGAGGTCGAGATCCGGGACGGCCAGGTCTACCGGTGGGTGCGCTGACGGTGGCGCGAGATTGGCGAATTTAGTAGGACGTCCTACTATTTTGGACATGGCCGACACCGCACGCTCCCGCTGGCAGTCCCGCTACGAGAAGTCGCGCGTCCGCGAGGCCGACTTCACGACGCTGAGCGGGGTCGAGCTCGAGCCGGCGTACGGCACCGACGACTCGGAGTGGCCGGGCGAGTTCCCGTTCACCCGTGGTCTCTACCCGACCGGCTACCGCGGGCGGACCTGGACCATCCGCCAGTTCGCCGGCTTCGGCAACGCCCAGCAGACCAACGAGCGCTACAAGATGATCCTCGGCCGCGGTGGCGGCGGGCTCTCGGTCGCCTTCGACATGCCGACCCTGATGGGTCGCGACTCCGACGACCCGATGTCGCTCGGCGAGGTCGGCCACTGCGGCGTGGCCATCGACAGCGCCGCCGACATGGAGACGCTCTTCGACGGCATCGACCTCGGCGAGGTCACCACCTCGATGACGATCAGCGGCCCGGCCGTCCCGATCTTCTGCATGATGATCGTCGCCGCCGAGCGGGCCGGGGTCGACACCGGCAAGCTCAACGGCACGCTGCAGACCGACATCTTCAAGGAGTACATCGCCCAGAAGGAGTGGATCTTCGGCGCCGAGCCGCACCTGCGCCTGATCGGCGACCTGATGGAGTACTGCGTCGAGGAGATCCCGGCCTACAAGCCGCTCTCGGTCTCCGGCTACCACATCCGCGAGGCCGGCTCGACCGCCGCGCAGGAGCTCGCCTACACGCTGGCCGACGGCTTCGGGTACGTCGAGCTCGGGCTCTCCCGCGGCCTCGACGTCGACGTGTTCGCGCCCGGCCTGTCCTTCTTCTTCGACGCGCACGTCGACTTCTTCGAGGAGATCGCGAAGTTCCGCGCCGCCCGCCGGATCTGGGCGCGCTGGCTGCGCGACGTCTACGGCGCGAAGACCGAGAAGGCGCAGTGGCTGCGCTTCCACACCCAGACCGCCGGCGTCTCGCTGACCGCCCAGCAGCCCTACAACAACGTGGTCCGCACCGGCATCGAGGCGCTCTCGGCCGTGCTCGGCGGCACCAACTCGCTGCACACCAACGCCCTCGACGAGACGCTCGCGCTGCCGTCGGAGCAGGCCGCCGAGATCGCGCTGCGCACCCAGCAGGTGATCATGGAGGAGACCGGCGTCGTCAACGTCGCCGACCCGCTCGGCGGCTCGTGGTACGTCGAGGCGCTCACCGACCGGATCGAGGCCGAGGCGAACGCGATCTTCGACAAGATCCTGGCCATGGGCGGCTCGACGCTGACCCACGCCGACACCGAGAAGCTCGCCGAGAAGATGCGCGCCTCGACCGGTGAGGCGGACGCCGCCGAGTGGCCGATGACCCGCGGCCTCCTGCGCGGCATCGAGGACGGCTGGTTCATGTCCGAGATCGCCGAGGCCGCGTTCCAGTACCAGGTCGCCCTCGAGAAGGGCGAGAAGCGGATCGTCGGCGTCAACTGCCACGAGGACTCCGTGACCCACGAGCTCGAGATCCTCCGGGTCAGCCACGAGGTCGAGATCGAGCAGAACCGCGAGCTCGCCGACGCGCCGGCAGTCCCGCGACGACGACGCCGCGCGCGCCGCCGTACAGAAGATGGTCGACGTGTCCCGCACCGACGAGAACATGATCGAGGCGATGCTCGAGGCCTGCCGCGCCGAGGCCACCCTGGGCGAGATCTGCGACGCGCTGCGCGTCGAGTGGGGCGAGTACCGCGAGCCCGCGCGCTTCTGACGATCTCTAGGGTGGGCGGGTGCTCCCGTCCCTCGACCTGCTCACCCGCAAGTGGTGGCGCGTCGGTCGGGCGTCCCGTCGACCTGACCGGAGAGCACGCCTGGCTGGACGCCCCGATGTCCTCCGGGTCCGTGGTCCGCGACTCATGGCTGGCCGATGCCGCCGCCCGGGTCGGTGGCGAGGTGCACGAGGAGGTGCCGGGCGCGGGACTGATCGCGGACTTCGCCTCGCTCGACGGACCGGGCTTCGACTCCGCGGTGCTGTCGCCCGCGGTGCGGGACTTCTACGAGCACACCGCCGACTGGCGGATGGAGGTGTGGACCGGCTGGACGGCCGTCTTCCAGCCCGGTGGCGAGCTGATCTCGCGGCTGTTCGGCCGCCGCGTCGAGCAGCTGGCGCTTCCCACCCGCCCGCTCGACGTCGCCCGCGGCATGGACAGCCGGGTCTCGCTGATCACCGACGGCGACGGGACCCAGGTCGCCGCGGGCTGGCTGAGGACGCTGCGCGCGACCGGGGAGTACGTCTACAGCGGCTGCTACTCGCACCGGGTGCTGCCCGGCGCCGACCGCCCGAGCGTGCACGTCGCGTTCCCGCTCGAGAACGGGAACGTCCAGGTCTTCCTGCGGCCGGAGCTCGGCGCCGACGGCTCCCTGTGGCTGCGTTCGCCCGGAGAGCGGTTCGGCGGCAACGGTGCGTACGTCGTGGTCCGCGACGGCGGGTCGACGTACGCCGCGCGGGCCCCGGTCCACGAGGACTTCCACGTGTACGTCGACGACGAGGGCGTGCTCCGCACCGATCACGAGCTGCGCCTGTGGTCCGCCCCGGTCGTGCGTCTGCACTACAAGCTCGAGCCGCAAGCCCCCGCACTGACCGGTCCGACCCGGCGCTCTCTAGGATTGCCGGCATGACGCAGCAGCCGTTCTCCCGCCCGGGCGCGATCGACCTGTCCGCCCTGAAGCGCACCGCTCCTCAGGGCGGTGGCGCCGCCCGGCCGGCCCGGGTGGTGCTCCCGCCGGGGGAGCGGGCAACGGATCGGCGTACGCCGTCTCCATCGACGAGCAGAACTTCCAGCAGACGATCGAGTCGTCGCGCACCGCACCGGTCCTGCTGGTGTTCTACTCCCGCACCCGGATGCCCGAGAGCGGCGACCTCGCCGACGACCTGGCGACGCTGGCCGGCGAGTTCGAGGGCCGGTTCCTGGCCGGTCTGGTCGACATCGACGCCGCGCCGCAGATCGCGCAGGCGATGCAGATCCCGTCCATCCCGCTGGTGGTCGTGATCCTCGACGGCCGGCCGATGCCGCTGCTCCAGGACGTCGTCCCGATCGACGAGCTGCGCACCGCGCTCACCCAGGTCCTGCAGCAGTTCACCGCGCAGGGCGTGACCGGCCGGCACGCGCCGCTCACCGGCGCCGCTGCCCCGGCGCCCGACGAGGACGCCGACGACGAGGCCGCCCGTCGACCCGCGCTACGCCGCCGCCCAGGACGCGCTCGGCGAGGGCGACATCGACGGCGCGGTCGCGGAGTACCAGAAGCTCGTCGACGCCAACCCGGCCGACGCCGAGGCCGCGGCGGGCCTGGCGATGGCGAAGGTCCTGCAGCGGACCCAGGGCGTGGACCTGACGACCGCACGCGAGGCGGCCGCGGCCGAACCCCGACGACGTCGACGCGCAGACCCTGGTCGCCGACCTCGACATGCTCGGCGGGCACGTCGACGACGCGTTCAACCGGCTGATCGAGCTCGTCCGGCGGTCCGCCGGCGACGAGCGGAACCAGGCGCGCGAGCACCTCCTCGGCCTCTTCGGTGCCGTCGGCAACGACGACCCCCGCGTGCTGCGCGGGCGGCAGGGCCTGGCCTCCGCGCTGTTCTGACGGTCTCAGCCAGCGAGGGCCTGGAGTACGGCGGCCACGGCGGGGGAGTCGGTCATGCTGCGCCGGTGGACGGCGACGATCTCGCGGGTCGGCACCGGGTCGTGCGCCAGAAGCGCGACCAGCTCGTCGGCGAGCGGCTGCCGGCCGAGTCGCGGGACCAGGGCGATGCCGAGACCGGCCTCGACCAGGGCGAGGTGGGAGCCGAACTCCATCGACTGGTGGGCGATCCGGGGCAGGCGGCCGGTGCCGTCGTACATCCGGGTCAGCCACTCGCGGCAGATGGTGCCGTCGGGGGTGGCGATCCAGTCCTCGTCGACCAGGTCGCGCGGGGCTGACCCGCGACCGTCCCGGCGAGGCGGTGGTCCGGCGTGCACCACCACGTCGGCCACGTCGCGGGCGAGGGACGTGGTGGCGAGGTGCTCCGGGATGGCCAGCGGTACGTCGCCCCAGCTGTGCACCACGCCGAGGTCGCTCTGGCCCGGAGGCGACCAGGTCGACGGTGTCCCACGGCTCGCGCTCGGTGAGGGTCAGGGTCAGGTCGGGGTGGGCCTCCGCGGAGGTCGCGCAGGGCGGGTGCGACCAGGCCGCGCATGGCGGTCGCGAACGCGGTGACCCGCAGGTGTCCGGCGACGGTCCCGGCCTGTCGGTGCAGGCCGGCCTCGACCTGCTCGAGGTCGGTCAGCAGCCGCTGACCCCTCGTCGACGAGATGGCGTCCGTGGCGCGGTGAGCATCACTCCGCGACCCACCCGCTCGAGCAGCGGCACGCCGGTCTGCCGCTCGAGCCGCTTGACCTGCTGGGAGACGGCGCTGGGCGTGAAGCCCGAGCGCGTCGGCGGCGGCGACCACGGAGCCGTGGGTGTCGACCGCTCGGAGCGAGGCCAGCGCGGGCAGATCAATCATGAAGCGATGCTACATGAACAGGTGCATGATCATTCGCTGGTGCTTCATGGTTGCGTCCGGGAGGCTGGGAGCATGAACCGACGCGACTCGCTCCTGGCGGCCGCTGGTGGCCACGATCTGGGGCTTCAACTTCGTGGTCATCGACTGGGGCATGCACGACGTGCCGCCGCTGCTGTTCGCCGCGATCCGGTTCGCCGCCGTCGTCTTCCCGGCGGTGCTGCTCGTGCCCCGCCCGAACGCCCCGTGGCGGGTGCTGGTCGCGGTCGGTGCGTTCATGTCGCTCGGCCAGTTCGGCTTCCTCTACGTCTCGATGGCCGCCGGCATGCCGCCCGGGCTCGCGGCGCTCGTGCTGCAGGCGCAGGTCATCTTCACGGTCGTGATCGCCGCCGGAGTGCTGCGGGAGCGGCCGACCGCCGCCCAGGTCGTCGGCGTCGCGCTGGGCACCGTCGGGCTGGTCGTGGTCGGGGCCGGGCGGGGCGGCCACGTCACCGCCGCCGCGCTGGCGCTCTGCCTGCTCGCCGCGCTCTCGTGGGGCATCGGCAACGTGGTCTCCCGCGCCTCGGGCGTGACGGGCGGGCTGTCGCTGACCGTGTGGTCGGCGGTCGTCGTACCCGTTCCGCTGCTCGCGCTGTCCCTGCTCCTCGACGGTCCGGGCGCGGTGGCGACGGCCGTCGCCGGGTTCTCCTGGCAGGCGGTGGTGTCGACGCTGTACACCGCGGGCCTGGCCTCGCTCGTCGGCTACGGGATCTTCAACTCGCTGCTCTCGCGCAACGCCTCGGCGTACGTCGTCCCGTGGGTGCTGCTCGCGCCGGTCGTCGCGATGGCGTCGGCGTGGCTGCTGCTCGGCCAGGCGCCGAACGCCGCCGAGACCGTCGGCGGCCTGCTGCTGATCGTCGGTGTGCTGGTGGCCCTGCCGGCCCGGTGTCAGTCGCCGTCCCCGACGGCGGACCGCCCCGCCTCGAGCCGGGCGACGGGCACCCGGAACGGCGAGCAGGACACGTAGTCGAGGCCGACGCTCGTCGAAGAAGTGGATCGACGCCGGGTCGCCGCCGTGCTCACCGCAGACCCCGAGGTGCAGGTCGGGGTTGGCGGCGCGACCCGACTCGGCCGCGGTCGCGCACCAGCGCGCCGACGCCCTCGATGTCGAGTGACTCGAACGGCGACACGGGGAAGATCCCGTGCTCGAGGTAGGTGCTGAAGAACGACGCCTCGACGTCGTCACGCGAGAAGCCCCACGTCATCTGGGTCAGGTCGTTGGTGCCGAACGAGAAGAACTCCGCCGACTCCGCGATCGCGTCCGGCGGTGAGTGCCGCCCGAGGCAGCTCGATCATGGTGCCGATCTTGTAGTCGACCTCGACGCCCGGCTCCTCCTGCACCTCGGCGGCGACCTTCTCGATCTTGGCGCGCACGATGTCGAGCTCCCGGACCGTGGCCACCAGCGGGATCATGATCTCCGGCCGCGGGTCGCCGCCGGCCTGCTTGCGGGCGACCGCGGCCTCGAGGATCGCCCGGGCCTGCATCGTGAACAGGCCGGGGATGACGATGCCGAGGCGTACGCCGCGCAGCCCGAGCATCGGGTTCTCCTCGTGCAGCCGCTTGACCGCCGCGAGCAGCTTGCGCTGCCGCTTCTTCCGGTGGCCGCGGGCGTCCGCCACGGCCATCGCGACCGAGAGCTCGGTGATGTCGGGCAGGAACTCGTGCAGCGGCGGGTCGATCAGCCGGATCGTCACCGGCAGCCCGTCCATCGCCTCGAGGATCTTGGTGAAGTCCTCGCGCTGCAGGGGGAGCAGCGCGTCGAGGGCCTTCTGCTGGCCCTTCTCGTCGTCGGCGATGATGAGGTGCTCGACCAGCTCGCGCCGGTCGCCGAGGAACATGTGCTCGGTGCGGCACAGGCCGATGCCCTGGGCGCCGAACCGCCGCGCGCGGGCGGCGTCCTCGGCGGTGTCGGCGTTCGCCCGCACCTGCAGCCGGCGTCCGGAGTCGGCGTGCTCCATCAGCCGGGCGACCGCCGCGACCAGCGGGTCGTCGACGTCGTCGCCCTCGAAGTGGCGCACCACCAGGGAGTCCACGACCGGGACGGCGCCGTCGAAGACCTCGCCGGTGGTGCCGTCGATGGAGATGACGTCGCCCTCCTCGACGGTCTTGCCGCCGCGCACCTTGAACCGCCCCTCGCGGGTGTCGACGTCGAGCGCCTCGGCGCCGCAGACGCAGGTGCGGCCCATGCCGCGAGCCACGACGGCGGCGTGCGAGGTCTTGCCGCCGCGGCTGGTGAGGATCCCCTTGGCGACGACCATGCCGTGCAGGTCCTCCGGGCTGGTCTCCTTGCGGACCAGGATGACGTCCTCGCCGTTCTCGGCCCACTCGACGGCGGTGGCCCAGTCGAACACCGCCTTGCCGACGGCCGCACCCGGCGAGGCGTTCATGCCCTTGGCCAGCAGCGTGCGCTCGGCCTTCTCGTCGAAGCGCGGGAACATCAGCTGGGCGAGCTGGGCGCCGTTGACGCGGCGCAGCGCCTCGTCGAGGTCGATCAGCCCCTCGTCGACCATGTGCACGGCGATCCGGTACGCCGCCCCGGGGGTGCGCTTGCCGACCCGGGTCTGCAGCATCCAGAGCTTGCCGCTCTCGATGGTGAACTCGATGTCGCACATGTCGCGTGTAGTGCTTCTCGAGGGTGCTCATGATCTCGAGCAGCTCGTCGTGCGACTTCTTGTCGATCTCCGCGAGGTCGGCCAGCGAGACGGTGTTGCGGATGCCGGCGACGACGTCCTCGCCCTGCGCGTTCTGGAGGTAGTCGCCGTACACGCCCTGGGCGCCGCTGGCGGGGTCGCGGGTGAAGCAGACGCCGGAGCCGGAGTCCATGCCGCGGTTGCCGAAGACCATCGCCTGCACGTTGACCGCGGTGCCGAGGTCCTCGGGGATCTGCTCCTGGCGCCGGTACAGCCGGGCGCGCTCGGTGTTCCAGGAGTCGAAGACCGCCCGCGTGGCGAGGTCGAGCTGCTCGCGCGGGTCCTGCGGGAAGTCGCGGCCGGCGTGCTCGCGGATCAGGCCCTTGAAGGTCTCGACGAGCTCCTTGAGGTCGTCTGGCGTGAGGTCGAGGTCGCGCCTCGCTGCCGCGGCGCTTCTTCAGGCGCGTCGAGCTCGTCGGAGAAGAGCTCGTGGTCGAGGCCGAGCACGGTGCCGCCGAACATCTGCAGCAGCCGCCGGTAGGAGTCCTGGGCGAACCGCTCGTCGTCGCTCTGCCGGGCCAGCCCGGCGACGGACTCGTCGTTGAGCCCGACGTTGAGGACCGTCTCCATCATCCCGGGCATCGAGAACTTGGCCCCGGATCGGACGCTGACCAGCAGCGGGTCGTCGGGGTCGCCGAGCCGGCGGCCCATCTTCTTCTCGAGCGCCTCGAGGTGCTCGGTGACCTCGGCGGCGAGCTTGTCCGGCTCGCTGCCCTCGGCGAGATAGGCCCGGCAGGCCTCGGTGGTGATCGTGAACCCGGGCGGGACCGGCAGGCCGAGGTTGGTCATCTCGGCGAGGTTGGCGCCCTTGCCACCCAGCAGGTCCTTCTGGTCCTTGTTTCCCTCAGCGAAGTCGAAGACGAAGGTGCCCATGCTCGATTCAAGCACTGCCAGCCGCATTGTCGGGCCACCTCTTCGGTCACTAGTTTCGCGAGATGGACGAGTTCAGCAGGGTTGCTGTCGGATGCCGCGGGCCGTGCCGCGCACTACCGCTCCGCCGTCGCCGAGCAGCCCGGTCGCGGGTCCGGTCGACGAGGAGCCTGCTCGCGTCGCGGTTCGGCGGGCCGCTCCCCGACGGGCCCGTCCGCGCCGGAGGCCGTGGTCGAGCGGCTGGTGGCCGCGGCGGAGCCGGGCCTGGTCGCGCACGACCGGCCCGCGCTACTTCGGCTTCGTGATCGGCGGGTCCTCGCCCGCGTCGACGGCGGCCGACGTACTCACGTCGGGCTGGGACCAGAACGGGTTCACCGGCGTGCTGTCTCCGGCGGCCCGCGCGGCCGAGGCCGCGGCCGGCGCGTGGGTCAAGGAGCTGCTCGGCATCCCGGCGACCGCGTCGTGCGGCTTCGTCACCGGCACCCAGGAGGCCAACACGATCGGGCTGGCCGCGGGCCGGCACCACGTGCTCGCCGCCGCCGGGTGGGACGTGGCGCGCGACGGCCTGAACGGCGCACCGCGGGTCCGGGTCGTCGCGAACGCCGAACGGCACGCGACCATCGACCGGTCGCTGCGCCTGCTCGGGTTCGGCGACGCGCACCTCGAGCTCGTGGACACCGACGACAACGGGGCGATCGACGTGGCTGCGCTGCGCCGGGTCCTCGCCGACGGACCGGACGGCCCGGTCATCGTCTGCCTGCAGTCCGGGAACGTGAACACCGGCGCCTGCGACGACCTCCGCGTCCGCCTGCGACGCGGTGCACGAGGTGGGCGGGTGGGCGCACGTGGACGGCGCGTTCGGGCTCTGGGCCTCCGCCAGCCCCGAGTATCGGCACCTCAACGACGGCATCGAGCTGGCGGACTCGTGGAGCACCGACGCGCACAAGTGGCTGAACGTCCCGTACGACTCGGCGTTCGCGATCGTGTCCCGCCCCGACGTGCACTCGGCCGCGACGTCGTACACCGCGCCGTACCTGATGACCTCGACCGGCGACCCGGAGCTGGGTGACCTGGTGCTCGGCTCGTCGCGCCGGGCGCGCGGGTTCACGATCTGGGCGGCCCTCCAGGAGCTCGGCCGGTCCGGCGTCGCCGACCTCGTCGACCGGTGCTGCTCGCTGGCCAGGCGGTTCGCGGACGGGCTGGCGGCCGGCGGTCTCGAGATCGTCAACGACGTGGTGCTGAACCAGGTGCTGGTGGGATTCGGCGACGACGCGCGCACCGACCGGGTCATCGCCGCGATCCAGCGCGACGGCACCTGCTGGATGGGCGGCACCACCTGGCACGGCCGCCGCCTGATGCGGATCGCGGTCTCGAACTGGTCGACCACCCCGGACGACGTGGACCGGTCGATCGAGGCGATCCTGCGGATCGCGGCCGACGAGGTCTAGCTCGGCGGCCTGACCAGCTGCCTAGTCGTGGTCCGGCACGCGTTTAGACAGATCGTTTAGACAGATTGTTTAGACAGATTGTTTAGACAGGTCGTTCCTATCCCCACCATCAAGCGAGCGTAGAAGGTGAGCGGCCGGCCGACGCGGTCCGGCAGGACTGCAACGATGAGTCCACGTGGACTCATCGTTGTAGCTCTGTCCCGGCTCGCTAGCGCTAGCGACCCGACTCGGTGTACGTCGGCGTGCCGGAGCCCAGGTTGGCGACGGCGGCCTCGACCCGGCGGGCGGTGAAGTCGGCGGCCCGCTCGCGGACCTGGTCGAGGGTGCAGAACTCGGCGGCCCGGATCTCGCGCTCCTGGCGGACGATGTCCTCGATCGAGCGCGGGCGGGTGCGACGCCGCCGTCGAAGACCAGGCAGATCGCGTCGTCCCAGCCACCCCAGGGCGGCAGCCAGTCGGTCAGCACGAGGGGGCCGGCCTTGATGTCGAGGCCGAGCTCCTCCGAGACCTCGCGGCTCACCGCCAGCTGCGGTGACTCGCCCACCTCGACGACGCCGCCCGGGCAGGTCCCAGTCCTGCTTGTAGGTCAGCCGGCACAGCAGCACCCGGTCGTCGGGGTCGCGGATCAGCATCTGGCTGATCGCCCGCTTGCGCGGGAGGAACGAGTTGAGCAGCGCCCGGAAGCCCTCCGGCTCGCTGACGGGTACGTCGGTCTCGAGCCGGGCGTAGACGATCCGGTCGCCGTCGATGCCGCGCATCACGCCCTCGCGCCGCATCCCGGCCCAGGTGGCGACCCGCTGCCCGGTCTCGTCGTCGGCGCGGATCAGCGCCTCGACCCGGCCGTGGCCGGCGAGTGCGGCCTCGACCTCGCGGCGTACCACGTCGACCGCATCCCAGAGGCCGTCGCGGTGCACCGCGAAGTCCCACGAGATCCGCGCGACCCCGTCGGCGACGGTGCGCACGGTCGGCTGTTCGCTCCACGCAGACACCCTACGCAGACAGCCAGGGCAGGGTCAGGAGGCATGCAGTCGGAGGGCAGGGTCAGGCGGGGACGTGGCGGAGCCAGACGGTGGCGAGGGGCGGGACCGTGATGTCGGCGTACGCCGGCTGGCCGGACCAGTCGCCGTCGACGGCCGTGACGGTGCCGAGGTTGCCGACACCGGAGCCGGTGTAGCCGCTGGCGTCGGTGTTGACGACCTCCTCCCAGGTCCCCGAGGCGGGGAGGCCGAGCCGGTAGTTGCCGTGCGGGACCGCGGCGAAGTTGGCGACGCAGACGACGTCGCCGGAGGCGGCGTCCGTCGCCCGCGGCGCCGCGCCGGACGAACGAGAAGACGTTGCGCTGCGCGTCGTTCGGCGTCGATCCACTCGAAGGGCCCGGGTCGTCGTCGCGCGACCACAGCGCCGGGGACTCGGCGTACACCCGGTTCAGGTCGCGCACCAGCGCGTGCACGCCGGCGTGCTCCGGGTGCTCGAGCAGCCACCAGTCGAGCTCGCGGGCCTCGGCCCACTCGGACTCCTGGCCGAACTCGGCGCCCATGAACAGCAGCTGCTTGCCGGGGTGCGCCCACATGAAGGCGAGGTACGCGCGCAGGTTGGCCAGCTGCTGCCACCGGTCGCCGGGCATCTTGCGCAGCAGCGAGCCCTTGCCGTGCACGACCTCGTCGTGGCTGATCGGCAGCACGTAGTTCTCCGACCAGGCGTAGACGATCGAGAACGTCAGCTCGCTGTGGTGGTAGGCGCGGTGCACCGGGTCGTGCTGGACGTAGCCGAGCGAGTCGTGCATCCAGCCCATGTTCCACTTGAAGCCGAAGCCGAGGCCGCCCTCGGAGGTGGCCTTGGTGACGCCCGGCCACGACGTCGACTCCTCGGCGATGGTGATCGCGCCGGGCACCCGCTTGCCGACGGTGCCGTTCATCTCCTGGAGGAACTGCACCGCCTCGAGGTTCTCGCGGCCGCCGTGGACGTTGGGCGCCCACTCGCCGGGCTCGCGCGAGTAGTCGAGGTAGAGCATCGACGCGACGGCGTCGACCCGGAGGCCGTCGATGTGGTACTCCTCCAGCCAGTACAGCGCGTTGGCGACCAGGAAGTTGCGGACCTCGCGGCGGCCGAAGTTGAAGACGTAGGTGCCCCAGTCGGGGTGCTCGCCGCGCGACGGGTTGGGGTCCTCGTAGAGCGGCGTCCCGTCGAAGCGGGAGAGCGCGAACTCGTCCTTCGGGAAGTGCGCCGGGCACCCAGTCGACGATCACGCCGATGCCGGCCTGGTGCAGCCGGTCGACCAGCAGCCGGAAGCCGTCGGGGTCGCCGAAGCGCGCGGTCGGGGCGAAGTACGACGTGACCTGGTAGCCCCACGAGCCGCCGAACGGGTGCTCCATCACCGGCAGGAACTCGACGTGGGTGAAGCCGAGGTCGGTCAGGTAGGGGACGAGGTGGTCGGCGAGCTCGGCGTACGTGTAGGCCTCGCCGTCGAGGTGCTTGCGCCACGAGCCGAGGTGCACCTCGTAGACCGACATCGGCTCGCGGACCGGCGCGCTCGACGCCGCGCCGGTCCATCCACGTCGTCGTCGCCCCAGGTGTACGTCGACTCGAAGACCACCGACGACGTGGCCGGCGGGACCTCGGTGTGGAACGCCATCGGGTCGGCCTTCTCGCGCCACTGCCCGTCGGCGCCGAGGATCGTGAACTTGTAGCCGGTGCCGGTGCCGACGTCGGGCACGAACAGCTCCCAGACGCCGGAGCTGGCCGAGCTGGCGCATCGGGTGCTCGCGGCCGTCCCAGCTGTTGAACGTCCCCTTCAGCCGGACGCCGCGGGCGGACGGCGCCCAGACCGCGAACGCGGTGCCGGTGATGGTCTCGCCGAACGGGGTGTCGTAGCGGTGCACCCGGGCGCCGAGGACCTCCCAGAGGTTCTCGTGGCGGCCCTCGTTGATCAGGTGCAGGTCGATCTCGCCGAGCGTCGGCAGGAACCGGTAGGGGTCGTCGAGGGTGATCGGGCCGGCGTCGTAGCTGACCTCGATCCGGTAGTCCGGGACGTCCTCGGAGTCGGCGACGACGCCGGCCCAGATGCCCTCGAACTCGTGCTCGAGCCGGGCCGTGGTGTCGCCGTACGCCACGACGACGCTGGACGCGAGCGGCTTGAGCACGCGGACGGTGACGCCGCCCTCGTGCGGGTGCGGGCCGAGGACGGAGTGCGGGTGGCCGTGCTCGCCGCGGATGAGCAGCTCGAGCTCGTGGCGGTCGACCGGCTTGACGGTGGTGGTCACGGTTCCTCGATCCCTAGACATCTGATCGATCCGGGCGATGGCGGCCATCGGGATGGACACCCACGACGGGCGGTTGCGGGTCTCGTAGACGGCCTCGTAGACGGCCTTGTCGGCGACGTACGCCGCCAGCAGCGCCTCCTCGTCGACCGAGAGCGGCTCGCCGGCGTACGCCTCGAGGAAGGCGTCGCGGTTGCGCGTCGACCACTCGGTCGCGCGGTACTGGCGCTGCTCGTCGCCCGACGGTGTCGTGCTCGGACGCGGTGCGCTCGACGACCCGGGGCGCGTAGTCGAACGAGCGGAGCATCCCGGCGACGTCGCGCCAGCGGGAGTCGGGCCGCTGCCGCTCGGCCAGCGGCTTGGCCGGCTCGCCCTCGAAGTCGACGATCTTCCAGCCCCGCACGGTGCGCAGCGTCTGGCCGAGGTGCAGGTCGCCGTGGATCTGCTGGACCGGGTACGTCGCGCATCCGGCGCACGTGGTCGAACGTCGTCCGGAGCCGGTCGGCGTGCTCCTCGAGGCCGGGCACGACCTCCAGCGCGTCGTCGAGCCGCCGGTGCATGCCGTCGACCAGCTCGGTCACCGCGTCGGGCGTGCAGCACGGCCGGTGGGGAAGTGCTCGGCGCAGCGTCTCGTGGGTCTCGGCGAGCGCGATGCCCAGCCGGGCGGCCTCGCCGGCGAAGTCGCCGCCCACCTCGTCGGCGTGCAGGTCGGCCTCGGTGAAGAGGTTGCGGACGCTGACCAGGGCGAGGTCCCAGCCGTCGCTGGCCGTGCGCAGGAACTGCTGGAGCATCGCGAGGTGCAGGTGGTCCTCCTCGCCGGCGACGTCGTCGGGTGCCGTCGTCTCGAGCCAGCCGTAGAGCGCGGCGACGTGGTCGGAGCCGGCGCGGGTGAGCACCTCGTGGACGGCGATGTCGGGGTTGGTGCCCGGGGTGATCTTCCGGAACACCTTCATCAGCGAGTCCTCGCCGAACGCCACCGAGGAGTTGGACTGCTCGCCGCTGAACAGGGTCGAGTGCGTCTCGAGGTCGAGGTCGTGGCCCGGCAGCCGTCGGAACTCGAGCGGGCCCTCCGGCTGGGCGTCGAACGAGCGCAGCCAGTAGGCCATGGCGGCGCGGTCGTGCAGGGCGTCGTAGACGTGGCGGTGCCGAAGTCCTCGTCGTGCCAGACGCCCACCAGGGCGTGGTCGAGATGGCCCTGCTCGTCGGGGTAGAACGCGAGCGGGAGCTGGTAGTACTCGACGTCGCCGTCCTCGTACTCGAGCGTGACCAGGTCGATGGCGACCCGCGGTCCGCTCGGCGACGCGCGCCGGGCACCTCGCCGAGCCGGTCGATCCGGGTGAGGCTGAACGGCCGGCCCTTGCCGCCGAACCAGCGGGCGCCCTCGACGAACGAGCGCCAGGCGCTCGCGGGTGTCGGTGGCGGGGTCGCTCATGCCGGGCTCCCCTCCTCGACGTCCGGCTTGGTCAGCCGGAACCAGTAGAAGCCGTACCCACCCAGCGTCAGGAGATACGGGAGCTCGCCGATCCGCGGGAACGGCACGCCGCCCACCAGCTCGATCGGGGTCATCCCCTCCCAGCGGCGCAGGTCGAGCTCGACCGGCTGCGCGAAGCGGGACAGGTTGTTGACGCAGACGATCACGTCCTCCTCGCCGTCCTCGCCGACGTGCTCGCGCGCGTAGGACAGGATGCTCGGGTTGGAGCCGCCGAGGTCGGTGAACGACCCGAGCCCGAACGCCGGGTGGCCGCGGCGGGCGTGGATCATCCGGCGCGTCCAGTGCAGCAGCGACGAGGAGTTCTCCAGCTGGGCCTCGACGTTCACGCTCTGGTAGCCGGTGACCGGGTCCTGGATCAGCGGCAGGTGCAGCTTGCCCGGCGTCGCCGACGGAGAAG
Organism: uncultured Actinomycetota bacterium; assembly: GCA_963788445.1. Classification (GTDB taxonomy): domain Bacteria; phylum Actinomycetota; class Actinomycetes; order Propionibacteriales; family Nocardioidaceae; genus Nocardioides. Next base: position 235,026 of record CAWBGN010000008.1, on the reverse strand, counting down.
CCGGCGTTGCGGTCGCTGGTCCACTGCATCGGCGTGCGTACGCCGTCGCGGTCACCGAGCCAGATGTTGTCGCCCATCCCGATCTCGTCGCCGTAGTAGAGGACCGGCGACCCGGGGAGCGACAGCAGCAGCGCGGTGAACAGCTCCATCCGGTTGATGTCGTTGTCCAGCAGCGGAGCGAGCCGCCGGCGGATCCCGATGTTGGCCTTCATGCGGGGGTCCTTGGCGTACTCGTCCCACATGTAGTCGCGGTCCTCGTCGGTGACCATCTCGAGGGTGAGCTCGTCGTGGTTGCGCAGGAAGATGCCCCACTGGCAGCCGTCCGGGATCGGCGGCGTCTGCTCGAGGATCTCCGAGATCGGGAACCGCGACTCGCGCCGGACCGCCATGAAGATGCGCGGCATCACCGGGAAGTGGAACGCCATGTGGCACTCGTCGCCGCCGACCGAGGGGTCGCCGAAGTACTCGACGACGTCGGCCGGCCACTGGTTGGCCTCGCACAGCAGCACCCGGCCGGGGTAGTTGTCGTCGACGAACTTGCGGCACATCTTCAGGAACTCGTGGGTCTCCGGGAGGTTCTCGCCGTTGGTGCCCGGACGCTCGTAGAGGTACGGCACCGCGTCGAGGCGGAACCCGTCGAGGCCCATGTCGAGCCAGAAGGACATCGCCTCCAGCATCGCCTCGTGGACCTTCGGGTTGTCGAAGTTCAGGTCCGGCTGGTGGGAGAAGAAGCGGTGCCAGTAGTACTGCTGGCGCACCGGGTCCCAGGTCCAGTTCGACGGCTCGGTGTCGACGAAGATGATCCGCGCCTCCTGGTAGAGCTCGTCGGTGTCGGACCAGACGTAGAAGTCGCCGTACGGGCCGTCGGGGTCGGAGCGGCTGGCCTGGAACCACGGGTGGGCGTCACTCGTGTGGTTCATGACGAAGTCGATGATCACGCGGATGCCGCGCTTGTGCGCCTCGTCGAGGAAGTGGTGGAAGTCCTCGACCGTGCCGCACTCCGGGAGGATGTTGGTGTAGTCGGCCACGTCGTAGCCGCCGTCGCGCAGCGGCGAGGTGAAGAACGGCGGGACCCACAGGCAGTCGACGCCCAGCCACTGCAGGTAGTCGAGCTTCTCGGTGAGACCGCGGAAGTCGCCGGTGCCGTCGGCGTTGGAGTCCCGGAACGAGCGCACCAGGACCTCGTAGAACACCGCCGTCTTGAACCAGTCGGGGCTCTCGCCGATCACGTCCGGACCGGGGGTCTCGGGATGGTCCGGGAACGGCTCCGCGGAGGTCGCCTCGGTCACCTGGGCCTCCTGACGCTCAGCACGTGGGCGGGTTCGTGGTGCGGGTCGAGGCGCACGTAGTTGTGCTCGCCCCAGGTCCAGCTCTCGCTCGGTGATCTCGTCGTGGACCACGAACGTGTCGTGCCAGTCGAAGCCCGAGCGCGGGCAGGTCGAGGTGGACCGTGGTCTCCCGGGTCGCGTGCGGGTCGAGGTTGATCACGACGATCACGGTGTCCTCGTCCGGGTCCTCGCCGGCCGCCGTCGGGAGCCGGGTCGTCTTGGAGAAGACCAGGATGTTCTCGTCGTCCGCGCCGTGGATGTGGACGTTGCGCAGCCGCTGCAGCGCGGGGTGCGCGCGGCGGATCTCGTTGAGCCGGGTGAGGTACGGCGCGAGGGTGCGGCCCTCGGCGGCCGCGGCGTCCCAGTCGCGGATCCGGATCTGGTACTTCTCCGAGTCGAGGTACTCCTCGCTCCCGGGCTTGACCGCGACGTGCTCGAACAGCTCGTAGCCGGCGTACACGCCCCAGCTCGGGACGGACAGTCGCCGCCAGCGCCGCGCGGATCTTGAACGCCGCCGGGCCGCCGTACTGCAGGAAGGCGTGGAGGATGTCGGGGGTGTTCACGAAGAAGTTCGGCCGCATCAGGTGGTCGGTCTCGTGCGACAGCTCCTGGAGGTACTCCTCGATCTCCCAGCGCGCGGTGCGCCAGGTGAAGTACGTGTAGGACTGGTGGAAGCCGATCGACCCGAGGCGCGCGCATCATCGCCGGCCGGGTGAAGGCCTCGGACAGGAAGATCACGTCGGGGTCGGTGCGGCGCACCTCCTTGAGCAGCCACTCCCAGAACGCCACCGGCTTGGTGTGCGGGTTGTCGACGCGGAAGACCCGGACGCCGTGGGCCATCCAGTGCCGCACGATGCGGAGCACCTCGCGGCAGATCCCGGTCGGGTCGTTGTCGAAGTTGACCGGGTAGATGTCCTGGTACTTCTTCGGCGGGTTCTCGGCGTAGGCGATGGTGCCGTCGGCGCGGGTGGTGAACCACTCCGGGTGGGTCTTCACCCACGGGTGGTCGGGCGCCGCCTGGAGGGCGAGGTCGAGGGCGACCTCGAGGCCGAGCTCGCCGGCCCGGGCCACGAACGCGTCGAAGTCCTCGAAGGTGCCGAGGTCGGGGTGGATGGCGTCGTGGCCGCCGTCCTTGCTCCCGATCGCCCACGGCGAGCCGGTGTCGTCCGGCCCGGGGGTCAGCGTGTTGTTCGGCCCCTTGCGGTTGACCTCGCCGATCGGGTGGATCGGCGGCAGGTAGATGATGTCGAAGCCCATCTCGGCGACCGCGTCCAGGCGCTTCGCGGCGGTGCGGAAGTTGCCGCTGGTGACCTTGCCGGTCTTCTCGTCACGGGTGGCGCCCTCGGAGCGCGGGAAGAACTCGTACCAGCTGCCGTAGAGCGCGAGCGGCCGGTCGGCGTAGAGCGGGTACGGCCCCTCGACGGTGACGAAGTCGCGGATCGGGTTGCTGGTCGAGCAGCCGGTCCAGCTCGGGGTCCTGCAGGGCTGCCAGGCGGGCCTCGGCCGGCCGGCCGGTGTCGGCGGCCGCCGCGATCGCGCCGGCGAGCACCTCGTGGCCGCGCTTGTCGGCCTTGTCGAGCGCCTGCTGCGACCCGCTCGAGCAGCAGCCGGCCCTCGGTGAACATCAGCTCGACGTCGACGCCGGCGCGCGATCTTGATGGGTGCGTCGTGCTGCCAGGTGGCGATCGGCGCGCGACCAGGCGTGCACCTCGAACGTCCACGCGCCCTCGGCGTCGGGCGTGACCCAGGCGTCGTACTGGTCGGGTGTGCTGGCGTGCTTGACCATCCGCACCGGTGGCCGGCGTACGCCGTCGGGGCCGGTCAGGACGACGTCCGCGCCGAGCTGGTCGTGGCCCTCGCGGAACACCGTCGCCGACACGGGAAAGGGCTCGCCGCGGCGTCGCCTTCGCCGGCTGTCGACCGAGGTCGACGACGGGCTGACGTTCATGACGGGGATGCGTCCGACCATTCCCCCACACTTGCGGAACGGTCAGAGAGCGCGCAAGCCGGGGTCTCGTCTCTCACAGTCGTCTTTCGAAACCGAATGATATCGATCCCAGCGGGTAAGCCCCGTGTCCGTTGGTTGAGGTGCGAGGCCGTTCACGGCCGAGCCTCGAAGCCTCGGAAGTGAGGCAGGGCGGCGACCACGGAGGTCGCCGCCCTGCGCATCGCACCGGTTTCGAGGCTCAGGCGCTCAGCGCGCCTTCGCACCTCAACCAACGCGGTCTTGCCCGCAACAACGGTGGGGTGGTCGGGTTCGTACTGCGGTCGGCGTCGTGACCGTCACACCGCGAATTGTTGGATCGTTCCAGAGATGGGCGCTACCGTCTTCGGGTGCGAGCCATCCGACGATTCACCGTCCGTCCCGTCCTGCCCGACTCCCTGGCTGCCCTGGGCGACCTGGCCGGCAACCTGCAGGTGGTCCTGGCACCCGGAGACGCAGGACGTCTTCCGGGCCGTGGACGCCGGCCTGTGGGAGTCCACCGGACATGACCCGGTCCGGCTCCTGGGCGCCGTCGGCCGGGCCCGGCTCGAGGAGCTCGGCGCCGACGACGGGCTTCCTCGAGATGCTCCGCGTGGCCAAGGCGCGACCTCGACGGCTACCTCTCCGGTGACCGCTGGTACCACCGCAAGGCCGGCGCCGACGCCCCCCGCGCGATCGCGTACTTCTCCCCGGAGTACGGCATCACCGCCGTGCTCCCGCAGTACTCCGGCGGCCTCGGCATCCTCGCCGGCGACCACCTGAAGGCCGCGAGCGACCTCGGCGTCCCGCTGGTCGGCGTCGGCCTGATGTACCAGCACGGCTACTTCAAGCAGTCGCTCTCCCGCGAGGGCTGGCAGCAGGAGACCTACCCGGTCCTCGACCCCGACGAGCTGCCGCTGTCGCTGCTGCACGAGCCCGACGGCTCGCGTGCGATCGTCACGATCAACATGCCCGGCGGCGCCGAGCTGTCCGCCCGGATCTGGGTGGCCAGCGTCGGCCGGGTGCCGCTGCTGCTCCTCGACTCCGACATCGAGGAGAACCCCGACCACTTCCGCGAGGTGACCGACCGGCTGTACGGCGGCAACAGCGAGCACCGCCTGCGCCAGGAGCTGCTGCTCGGCGTCGGCGGCGTGCGCGCGCTGCGCGCCTACTCCCGGATCACCGGTGCGCCGGACCCCGAGGTGTTCCACACCAACGAGGGCCACGCCGGGTTCCTCGGCCTCGAGCGGATCCGCGAGCTCACCGTCGCCGGCAACGGCCCCGGTCTCGACTTCGACACCGCCCTCGAGGTCTCCCGCGCGTCGACCGTGTTCACCACGCACACCCCGGTGCCGGCCGGCATCGACCGGTTCCCGCGCGAGCTCGTCGAGCAGTACTTCGGCGGCGCCAGCCCGACCCCCGGCGTACCCGTCGACCGGATCCTCGGCCCTCGGCGCGCGAGGACTACGACGGCGGCGACGCCGGCGTCTTCAACATGGCCGTGATGGGCTTCCGCCTCGCCCAGCGCGCCAACGGCGTCTCGCAGCTGCACGGCAACGTCAGCCGCGGCATGTTCAACGGCCTGTGGCCGGCCTTCGACGAGCACGAGGTGCCGATCACCTCGATCACCAACGGCGTGCACGCCCCCACCTGGGTCGGGCCGCGAGGTCTTCGAGCTGGCCGAGGTCCAGGGTGCCGACCCCGACTCCGACGACGCCGACGCGTTCTTCGACGGCCGTCGACAAGATCTCCGGCGCCGACATCTGGGCGACCAAGCGGGTGCTGCGCCAGCGGCTGGTCGAGGACGCCCGCCGCCGGCTCGCGCAAGTCGTGGGCCAAGCGCGGCTCCGCCCCGGCCGAGCTGTCCTGGATCGACTCCGCCCTCGACCCCGACGTGCTGACGATCGGGTTCGCGCGCCGGGTGCCGTCGTACAAGCGGCTCACGCTGATGCTGCGCGACCCCGAGCGGCTCAAGCGCCTGCTGCTCCACCCCGAGCGACCGGTCCAGCTGATCATCGCCGGCAAGTCGCACCCGGCCGACGACGGCGGCAAGAAGCTGATCCAGGAGCTCGTGAAGTTCGCCGACGACCCCGAGGTGCGGCACCGGATCGTCTTCCTGCCCAACTACGACATCGCGATGGCGCTGCCGCTCTACCCCGGCTGCGACGTGTGGCTGAACAACCCGCTGCGCCCGTACGAGGCCTGCGGCACCTCCGGCATGAAGGCCGCGCTGAACGGCGGCCTCAACCTGTCGATCCTCGACGGCTGGTGGGACGAGTGGTACGACGGCAACAACGGCTGGGCGATCCCGTCCGCCGACGGCGTCGACGACCCCGACCGCCGCGACGACATCGAGGCCACGGCGCTCTACGACCTGATCGAGAACGAGGTCGCGCCGCGGTTCTACGACGTCGACGAGGACGGCGTACCCACCCGCTGGCTCGAGATGGTCCGCCACACCCTGAAGTCGCTCGGCCCCAAGGTGCTCGCCACCCGGATGGTCCGCGACTACGTCCGCAAGCTCTACGCCCCGGCCGCCCAGACCGGTCGTCGCCTCAACTCCGACTACCAGGGAGCCAGCGAGCTCGCCGCCTGGAAGGAGCGGGTCCGCGACGGCTGGACCGGCGTCCGCGTCGAGCACGTCGAGAGCCTCGGCGTCGGCGACGCACCCGAGGTCGGCAGCAGCCTGACCGTGCGGGCGTTCGTGTCGCTCGGTGAGCTGTCGCCCGACGACGTCGCGGTCCAGCTGGTGCACGGCGTGATCAACAGCGAGGACGACCTCGTCCAGACCTCGGTCGAGCCGCTCGAGGTGGCCGAGGGCTACGAGGGCGGCCGGCACCGGTTCGACGGCACCGTCGAGCTCGACCACTCCGGCTCGTTCGGCTACACCGTCCGGGTGGTCCCGAAGAACGACCTGCTGGCCTCGCCCGCCGAGCTCGGTGTGGTGGCCCTCCCTGCGTGACGGTCGGTGGTTGCGGTTTGGTCCCCAACCGCAAGTCCGTCCACAGATTTCGTGCGGTTTGTGACCAATCGTGGGTCCGGTGGAGCTGGGTCTCGTCGCTCTGCCTGCGTGACGGTCGGTGGTTGCGGTTTGGTCCCCAACCGCAAGTCCGTCCACAGATTTCGTGCGGTTTGTGACCAATCGACGCCCCTCGCCGGCCGATCGGCTCACGTCTGGCGCAGCACCACCAGGGTCCGGGCGGAGAGGGTGAGGGTGTCGCCGTCGTGGACCGGTGTGCCGGCCTTCAGGTCGGGGTCGGTGGAGAGCACCACCTCGCCGGAGTGCACCCACTCGTTCTCCGGCAGGGTCACGTCGATCGCCTCGGCCTCGCCGTTGAGCCAGATCATGAACGACGAGTCGCGCTGCTGCTCGCCGCGTGGGCCGGGGGAGCGGAGCGGGTCGCCGGACAGGAACATCCCGACGACGTGCAGCTCGTCGTCGTCCCAGTCCTTCCGCGATCATCTCCCGACCCGACGGGTGCAGCCAGGTCAGGTCCTTGGGTCCGCCCTCGATGGTGGGGGTGCCGTCGAAGTGGTGCCGCTGCCGCAGGGCCGGGTGCTCGCGGCGCAGCCGGAGCGCCGCCTTGGTGACCTCGTAGAGGTCGAGCCACGCGTCGTCGGGCCGCCAGTCGATCCACGAGACCTCGTTGTCCTGCACGTAGGCGTTGTTGTTGCCGCGCTGGGTGCGGCCGCGCTCGTCGCCGGCCGTCAGCATCGGGGCGCCGCTGGACAGGCAGAGGGTCACCATCAGGTTCGCGGCCTGCCGGTGCCGCAGCGCGATGATCTCCTCGTCGTCGGTCTCGCCCTCGACGCCGCAGTTCCAGGACCGGTTGTTGTCGCTGCCGTCGCGGTTGCGCTCGCCGTTGGCCTCGTTGTGCTTCTCGTTGTACGACACCAGGTCGCGCAGCGTGAAGCCGTCGTGCGCGGTGATGAAGTTGACCGAGGAGTACGGCGACCGCCCGTCGTCGGCGTACAGGTCCGACGAGCCGGCCAGCCGGGACGAGATCTCGCGGATGCCGCCCGTGCCTTCGCGCCAGAAGTCGCGGACCGTGTCGCGGTACCGGTCGTTCCACTCCACCCACGGCGGCGGGAACGACCCGACCTGGTAGCCGTCCATCGACGCGTCCCACGGCTCGGCGATCAGCTTCACGTAGCGCAGCACCGGGTCGTGCTGGATGGCGGTCATGAACGCACCGCGCATGTCGATCTCGTGCCCGGTCCGGGCCAGCGCGGACGTCAGGTCGAAGCGGAACCCGTCGACGTGCATCTCGGTGGCCCAGTAGCGCAGCGAGTCGAGGATCATCCGCAGCGCGCCGCGGTTGGTGCTGTCCACCGTGTTGCCGCACCCGGTGACGTCCCAGTAGGAGTCGTGGCCGGTGCCGGAGCGCTTGTAGAAGCCGAGGTCGTCCAGCGCCGCGGAAGGAGTACGTCGGCCCGTCGGTGCCGCCCTCGGCCGTGTGGTTGTAGACCACGTCGAGGATCACCTCGATCCCGGCCCGGTGGAAGTTCTTCACCATCTGCTTGAACTCCGTGACCTGCTGGCCGCGCGACCCGGACGACGAGTACGCCGCGTGCGGTGCGAAGAAGCCGATGGAGTTGTAGCCCCAGTAGTTCGCCATCCCGCGCTCGGCGACCGACGGCTCGGTGAGGAAGTGGTGGACCGGCAGCAGCTCGACCGCGCTGACGCCGAGGTCCTTGAGGTAGCGGATGACGGTCTCGCTGCCGAGGCCGGCGTACGTGCCGCGCTGGTGCTCGGGGATCTCGTTGTGCAGCTGGGTGTAGCCCTTGACGTGCAGCTCGTAGATGACGGTGTCCCGCCACCGGGTGAGCAGGTGGTCGTCGCCCTCCCAGTCGAACTCGTCGTGGACGACCACCGAGCGCGGCATCGCGGCGGCCGAGTCGAGCTCGCTGCGCTCCAGCGGGTCGTCCTCGTCGAAGGAGAGCGTGGCCGGGCCGGCGACTGCCTCGCCGGTGATGGCGCGGGCGTACGGGTCGAGCAGCAGCTTCGCCGGGTTGAACCGGCGGCCGTGCGTCGGGTCCCACGGGCCGTCGGTCCGGAACCCGTAGAGCTGGCCGACCGGGACGTCGGGGAGCTGGCCGTGCCAGACGCCGAGGGTGCGCTCGGTGAGCTGGTGGCGGGTCTCGTTGCCGCGTCGTCGAACAGGCACACCCAGCACGCGGTCGCCTCGGGCGACAGCAGGGCGAAGTTCGTGGCGGTGGGCGACCAGGTGGCCCCGAGCTGCTGGTGGTGCCCGGGCCAGACCGGGGCGATCTCGTCGCGGTGGTGCCATCGCCATGTGTTGGGGCTCACCCGCGCGCATTCTGTCGTAGGGGCGGTGGGATGGGCGAAGGTATGTCCCTCGTTAGGCTCCGCTCAGCGCACCGGGCGCGACCGACCACATCAGGAGGATCACCCATGGGCGAGTTCTGCCGCCTCGAGGTCAGCGACGGCGTGGGCACCATCCGGCTGGACCGGCCGAAGATGAACGCCCTGAACAAGCAGGTCCAGGAGGAGATCCGGGCCGCCGCCACCGAGGCCTCGCGAGCGCGACGACGTCCGGGCGGTCGTGGTCTGGGGCGGGGAGCGGGTCTTCGCCGCCGGCGCCGACATCAAGGAGATGAACGACATGTCCTACACGGACATGGTGCGCGCTCCGGCGGGCTCCAGTCGGCGTTCACGGCGGTCGCGAAGATCCCGAAGCCGGTCGTGGCCGCGATCAACGGCTACGCCCTCGGCGGCGGCTGCGAGCTCGCGCTGTGCGCGGACGTCCGGTTCGCCGCCGAGGACGCCGTGCTCGGCCAGCCGGAGATCCTGCTCGGCATCATCCCGGGCGCCGGCGGCACCCAGCGGCTCACCCGTCTGGTCGGCCCGAGCAGGGCCAAGGACCTGATCTTCACCGGCCGTTTCGTCAAGGCCGACGAGGCGCTCGCCATCGGCATGGTCGACCGGGTGGTCGCGCCCGAGGCGGTGTACGACGAGGCGGTGGCCTGGGCCGCGCAGTTCGCCGGCGCCGCGGCGTACGCCCTGCGTGCGGCCAAGGAGTGCATCGACCGCGGGAGCGAGGTCGACCTCGAGACCGGACTGGAGATCGAGCGCCAGCAGTTCGCGGCACTGTTCGCCACCGAGGACCGCGCGATCGGTATGGAATCCTTCGTCGAGAACGGACCGGGCAAGGCCCGGTTCGTCGGTCGGTGAGCAAGCGCAAGGGGGAAGCTGTCGTGAAGCGCGTCAACGGTGCGCACCCGCATCGCGCAGGTCGTCTGGCTGGTGTGCGTGGTGGCCGCACTCTTCCTCGCGCTGGGCGCACTCTGCGTCGCCCTGGACTTCAACCAGGACAACGCGCTGGTGCAGTTCGTGCTCGACGGTGCCGACGCCGTCGACCTCGGCGTGTTCTCGCGCGAAGACGGCATCAAGCAGTTCACCGGCAGCAACGCCGAGACCAAGAACGCCCTGTTCAACTGGGGCATCGGTGCGATCGTCTGGCTGATCGTCGGCCGGATCCTGGAGCGGGTGATCCGGCCCTGAACCCAGGTGGGACGATGCGCGTGTGACCCAGCACTCCCTGTGAGGGACCCCACCGCGAGACGTGTTCCACGCCAGGTTTCCCGCTAGTAACCTCACGACCACATCGAGATGCACAGGAGGGGCCGTAACGGCCACACACCATGAACATTGTTGTCTGTGTGAAGTACGTGCCCGACGCGACTGCCGATCGGCAGTTCGAGTCGGACAACACGGTTGACCGGGTCGGTGTCGACGGGCTGCTGTCCGAGCTCGACGAGTACGGCGTCGAGCAGGCGCTCCAGATCAAGGAGAAGTCCGAGAGCCCCGAGGACGTCACGGTGACCGCCGTGACGATCGGGCCGGAGAAGGCCGTGGACGCGGTCCGCAAGGCCCTCCAGATGGGTGCCGACCAGGGCGTGCACGTCCTCGACGACGCGATCGCCGGTTCGGACGCGATCGCGACCTCCCTGGTGCTGGCGAAGGCCATCGAGAAGGTGGGCGAAGGCGGCGCCGTTGACCTGGTGGTGTGCGGCATGGCGTCGACCGACGGTGAGATGAGCGTGGTGCCGGCGATGCTGGCCGAGCGGCTCGACCTCCCGCAGGTGACGCTGGCGTCGGTGGTCGAGACCCAGGGCGACCAGGTCCGGGTCAAGCGCGACGGCGACGCCGCGACCGAGGTGATCGGCGGCGACGATGCCGCTGGTGCTGTCGGTGACCGACCAGTCCGGCGAGGCCCGCTACCCGTCGTTCAAGGGGATCATGGCGGCGAAGAAGAAGCCGCTGGAGACCTACTCGCTGTCCGACCTCGGTGTCGAGGCGGGCCAGGTCGGCCTGGACGCCGCGTGGACGCAGGTGGAGGAGACCACCGAGCGGCCGCCGCGTACCGCCGGCGAGATCGTGACCGACGAGGACGGCTCGGGCGCCAAGGCGCTGGCCGAGTTCCTCGCGTCCAAGAAGTTCATCTGAGGAGCACTGAGCTATGTCTGAGATTCTGGTTCTGATCGACCACGTCGACGGCGAGGTCAAGAAGCCCACCTACGAGCTCCTCACCATCGCCAAGCGGCTCGGCGAGCCGTCGGCGGTGTTCATCGGCGACTCCGGCAAGTCCGCCGACGTGGCCGAGAAGGTGAAGAAGTACGGCGCGGAGAAGGTCTACGTCGTCGACGACGCCGAGATCAAGGGCTACCTGGTGGCCCCGAAGGCCGAGGCGCTCCAGCAGCTGGCCGAGAAGACCAGCCCGGACGCGATCCTGATCTCCGTCCTCGTTCGAGGGCAAGGAGATCGCGGCCCGGCTGGCGATCAAGCTCGAGTCCGGCCTGATCACCGACGCCGTGGACGTGCAGGCCAATGACGACGGAGCCTCGGTGGCCACGCAGATCGGTGTTCGCGGGCAACTTCACGGTGACCTCGAAGGTCACCCACGGCACCCCGATCATCACGGTCAAGCCGAACGCCGCCGCTCCCGAGGAGTCCGAGGGCGCCGCCGCGGTGGAGGAGTTCGCAGCCACCGTGTCCGACGCCGCGAAGAAGGCGCAGATCGTCGCCTCCCAGCCGCGGAAGGCCACCGGCCGTCCCGAGCTGACCGAGGCCGCGATCGTGGTCTCCGGTGGTCGCGGTACCGGTGGCAACTTCGAGCCGATCGAGAACTTCGCCGACGCCCTGGGCGCGGCCGTCGGCGCCTCGCGCGCCGTGGTCGACTCCGGCTGGATGCCGCACAGCTACCAGGTCGGCCAGACCGGCAAGACCGTCTCGCCGCAGCTCTACGTCGCGGCCGGCATCTCCGGTGCGATCCAGCACCGCGCCGGCATGCAGACCTCGAAGACCATCGTGGCCGTCAACAAGGACGAGGAGGCGCCGCTCTTCGAGCTCGTCGACTTCGGCGTCGTCGGCGACCTGCACAAGGTCCTCCCCGCCGCCACCGAGGAGATCAACAAGCGCAAGGGCTGAACCCACGCCGAAAATGACGCTGACCCGCCGGTAACTATCGGGCGGGTCAGCGTCATTTCATGCTCAGTGGCGGAAGAAGAACCCGAAGTCGCTCTCGTCGATGATGCCGACCTGGGTCACCTTCACCCGGCGGTGCTTGCCGTGGCCGGCCAGCCGGATCTTGCGCAGCGAGTCGTTGTTGGTCTCGTCGAGCTCGGCCAGGTTGCCCAGCGGGTTGGCCTCGACCGCGACGCAGTAGACGCCGTTGGGGAGGTTCTTGATCCGGAACGCCTGCCCGTAGCGGTACTGCAGGTAGGTGTCACCCGAGCCGGCCGAGAGCACCTCGCGGATCGACACCGCGTCCTGACCGCCGCAGGCGGTGGACAGGTCGGTGTTCTCCGGCCGCCAGTCGGCGCCCGGCACCGTGTAGTCGACGGCGTCGGTGTTGGCCAGGCAGAAGGACTGCTTGGTCGACCGCACCGCCTTGGTCTTGTCCGCGTTGAGCAGGCGGTACCGCGCGAAGTCCTCGAAGTGCCAGTGCTGGTGGTTCTGGGCGTGCCAGTGCATCTCGCCGACCGGCATCGTGGCCGGTCTCGTTGCCGTCCGTGTCGTAGAAGTACTGGTAGGCGTCCATGTGGTCGGGGTCGTGCCTCGTCGCGGAAGCCGTCCACCACCAGCGGGCTGGTGCCGCCGTTCCAGACCGTGGCGGCGAACCGCAGCGCCGTGCCGCTGCGGTTGAGGCCGATGCCCCAGGCGGGCAGCGACCGCAGGTCGGGGGCGGGGCCCCGCCGGAGGAGCGATCGAGGGCCCGGTCGGGCGGTGCGCCGCCGGGCCGCGCGACGGAGGCCGGCTGGCGCTTGGCGGCCTGCGCGGAACTCCTCGCCGCGGCCCTTCCTCACCACGAGCCGCATGGTGCGCACGGCGTCCGCGCCGGAGATCCCGATCGCCCGGGCGTACGCCGGCGCGATCCTGGCCGTCACGTCGTAGCGGCCGGGCGCGAGGCGCACGGCGCGCCCGTAGTAGTCCTCGCCGGAGACCGAGGCGGCGTGCCCGGCCTGGACGCCCATCACCGACCCGAGGGTGTACGGGTTGTACGGGCAGTAGTACGGGTACGGCGAGGTGGCCGGCGCGTCGGGGACCACCCGCTGGGAGTACCCGCCGAGGCAGGCGTCCTGCCTGCTCCGCTTGACGACCTTGCCCGTGCGGTCGCGCACGACCACCTTCGAGAAGCTCGGGAGGCCGGCGCCGAAGTGGGTGACCGTACCCACCGGGAGGGTGCCGCTGTCGCTGCCGGAGGTCCACGTCGTGACGATCTCGTCGCGGTACGTCGGGCGCACGGACCGGACCTCGAACGCCTTGCCGACCGGTGCCACCACCTTGACGCCGAAGTCGGTGTAGACGCGGCCGCCGTACGAGTACACGACGACCTTCTTGGGGGTCCAGATGCTGATCGGCGAGTCGACCGGAGCCGCTGACGCGCCGCCCTGACTGGTCGCCGCGATGGTGGTGGTGCCGAGTGCCAGTGCGCCCATGGCGAGCACGCTGGACAGGCGGGTGTGTCGACGAAGCACGGCAGTGTCCCTTCCCCCGGGACGGTCACTTCCGTCCCCCTGAATGTCCGACGCGACGACGAGGCGAAAGGTTGCCTGCTTCTCGGGACTTGCCCGAGATCCCCCGGTGGACGCGGGCTACTCTCGCACCATGAGCGCGTCCTCGCCGGTACTTCGGGCAGCCGAGCGCGCACGAGTCGCGAGCCACGGTCTCGCGCTGGCCACCCGGGAGCAGAAGGACCGCGCGCTGCACGCGATGGCCGACGCCCTGCTCGCCGGATCCGAGACGATCCTCGCCGCCAACGCCGAGGACATCGAGCGCGCGGAGGGCAACGGGACCCCGGCCAACATCGTCGACCGGCTGCGGCTCACGCCCGAGCGGCTCGAGGCGATGGCGCAGGGGCTGCGCGACGTGGCCGGCCTGCCCGACCCGGTCGGCGAGGTGGTCCGCGGCAGCACGCTGGCCAACGGGCTCGAGCTGCGCCAGGTGCGCGTGCCGTTCGGGGTGGTCGGCATCATCTACGAGGCCCGGCCCAACGTCACCGCCGACGCCGCCGGCATCTGCCTGAAGTCCGGGAACGCCGTGCTGCTGCGCGGCAGCTCCAGCGCCCGCTCGAGCAACGCCGCGATCGTCGACGTGCTGCGCGACGCCGCGGCCTCCGCCGGGCTGGACGCCGACGTGATCCAGCTGGTGCCGGGCGACTCCCACGAGAGCGTCAAGGAGCTGATGCGGGCACGCGGGATGGTCGACGTGCTGATCCCGCGCGGTGGTGCCGGCCTGATCCGCAGCGTGGTGGAGGAGTCCACGGTGCCGGTGATCGAGACCGGCGTCGGCAACTGCCACGTCTACGTCGACCGCGCCGCCGACCTGGACAAGGCGCTGGCGATCGTGGTCAACGCCAAGACCCACCGGACCAGCGTCTGCAACGCCGCCGAGTCGCTGCTCGTGCACGCGGACGTCGCCGACGCCTTCCTGCCGCGGGTGGTCGCCGCCCTGCAGGACGCCGGCGTGACCATCCACGGCGACGAGGCGTTCACGGCGTACGACGGGGTGGTCGCGGCGACCGACGAGGACCACGCCGCGGAGTACCTCAGCCTCGACATCTCGGCCCGGGTGGTGTCCGACCTCGACGAGGCGGTCGAGCACATCCGTCGCTTCTCCAGCCAGCACACCGACGCGATCGTGACCGAGGACCAGGCCGCGGCCCGGCGCTTCACCGCCGCCGTCGACTCGGCCGCGGTGCTGGTCAACGCGTCGACCCGCTTCACCGACGGCGGCGAGTTCGGGTTCGGCGCCGAGATCGGCATCAGCACCCAGAAGCTGCACGCCCGCGGGCCGATGGGCCTGCCCGAGATGACCTCGACCAAGTACGTCGTCACCGGAGACGGTCACATCCGATAGGCCGGCCCGGGAGCCCGGTAGGCTGTCGCCCATGTTGCTCGCCGCTGTCGCCGCCGAGGCCCACGAAGAAGTCAACGAGACCCTCAACTGGATCGTCGGGGGTACCGCCCTCGGCATCCTGCTGCTGCTGATGCTCGCCCTGGTCGTCTTCGGCGGGGGACGCGAGCACAGCTGAGCACGCCAGCCAGGCCCGAGCGGCCCATCACCACCACCGGACACCGTCGGATCGGGGTCATGGGCGGCACCTTCGATCCCATCCACCACGGCCACCTGGTGGCCGCGTCGGAGGTCCAGGCGTGGTACGACCTCGACGAGGTCGTCTTCGTCCCCACCGGCGACCCGTGGCAGAAGTCCGACCGGCTGGTGTCGCCGGCCGAGCACCGCTACCTGATGACCGTGATCGCCACCGCCGCCAACCCGCGCTTCCGGGTGTCGCGGGTCGACATCGACCGCCACGGGCCGACGTACACCATCGACACCCTGCGCGACCTGCGCGCCGAGCTGCCCGACGCCGAGCTCTACTTCATCACCGGTGCCGACGCGCTCGCCGACATCTTCACCTGGCGCGACGCGGACGAGCTCTTCGCGCTGGCCAACTTCGTCGGGTGCACCCGCCCCGGCTACGAGATGGACGCCCGGGTCATCGAGTCGATCCCGGCCGACCGGGTCGCCCTGGTCGAGATCCCGGCCCTCGCCATCTCCTCGTCCGACTGCCGCGAGCGCAAGCGACGCGGTGAGCCCGTCTGGTACCTCGTGCCCGACGGCGTCGTCCAGTACATCGCCAAGCACCACCTCTATCCCGGAGACGAATGATCACCACATGACCGCCACCGAACACGCCCTCGAGCTCGTCCGAGCCGCCGCCCACGCTGCGTCCGACAAGCTCGGCCAGCAGATCATCGCCTTCGACGTGAGCGAGCAGCTCGCGATCACCGACGCGTTCGTCATCGCCTCGGCCACCAACGACCGCCAGGTCAAGGCGATCGTCGACGAGGTCGAGGACAAGCTCCGCGAGATCGGTGCCAAGCCGATCCGCCGCGAGGGGGAGCGCGACGGTCGCTGGGTGCTGATCGACTACGGCGAGATCGTCGTGCACGTCCAGCACGAGGAGGAGCGGCAGTTCTACGCCCTCGAGCGCCTGTGGCGCGACTGCCCGGTCATCGAGCTGCCCGCCGATGTCGTCTCCGGTGGCTGACGGCCCGGGCTCCCGACGCCTCGTCCTGCTCCGCCACGGCCAGACCGCCTGGAACGCCGAGCGCCGCGCGCAGGGACACGCCGACGTCGAGCTCGACGACACCGGGCGCGCGCAGGCCGCCGCCGTCGCGCCGTACGTCGCGGCGATGCGGCCGCGCTTCGTCTGGTCATCGGACCTGGCCCGGGCGCGCGAGACGGGTGCCCGCGTCGCCGCGGCCGCCGGCCTCGAGCTGACCCTCGACGACCGGCTCCGCGAGTACCACCTGGGCGAGCGCACCGGCATCACCATGGACGAGTACGCCGCGGCGCACCCCGACGAGTACCGCGCCTACCGGTCCGGCCGCTACGACGTCGTGCCCGGGGGCGAGACGACCGACCAGGTGGTGGCCCGCGTCGGCGACTGCGTGCGCGAGGCCATGAGCGCGCTGGAGCCCGGGGAGTGTGGCGTGCTGGTCGGTCACGGCGCCGCCCTCAAGGTGTCGCTGCTCGCGATCCTGGGCTGGCCCGACGAGCTGGCCGCCACGCTGGAGGCGCTGCACAACTGCTGCTGGGCCGAGCTGCGCGACTCGGGCGTCGACGGCGGGCTTCGCCTCTCGGCCTACAACCGACGGGCCGAGGGCGATCCCGATTTCGCTTCGCCTGACAGTGTTGGCTAGTATTCCGCGAGTTGTCTGCACCGGTCACCGGAGCCGATGACGTTGGGGCTGTGGCGCAGCTGGTAGCGCACCTGCATGGCATGCAGGGGGTCAGGGGTTCGAGTCCCCTCAGCTCCACGAGTGGATCGGGGTCAGGGCGAGGATGCCCTGGCCCTTCGTGCTGCTCCGCCTTCTCGGAGTGATCCGGGTCGCACGCGAGTCGAGTCGGTTTGCTCGCGAGGTCCGCCGGGGAGGTTCTGGTCACTGGCTGTACCCGCCCGAGCTCGAGTCCGAGCTCGATGCGTCCTCCCGAGCGAACCTGCTGAGGGAGTGGTGTGTGCCGGGCCCGCGCTGCCGTCGGGCCCGGCACACTCACGTTCGGACCTTCTGCGTGAGCTGCGATGTCAATGGCCCGTTCGGGTCCTGTCCCGAATCTGAGGTGGGGCCCTACGCTCCGAGGGCACTGACCCTCCCAGGAAGGCATCCCATGCCACGCACACTCACCGCGATCTCGGCGCTGGCGCTCGCGCCGGCCCTGCTGCTCGCCGCGACGGCGAGCTCCTCGCTCGCGGTCGCACCGGCCTTGGCGCCCGCCAAGGTCACCGTCACCATCAAGGCCCAAGGGACGGATCTTTCGGGCGAGGTGCGCAGCCCCAGGCCGAGGAAGTGCGCGGCGAACCGCAACGTGATCGTCTTCAAGCAGAAGGGCACCCGCGGTGGTGGCGACGACCTTCGCTTCGCCACGGACACCACCGGCAGGCAGAACGGCACGTGGACGTGGTCCACCGGCAACACCGGCACCGCTGGCCGCTTCTACGCGAAGGTCAAGGCGCAGGCCGGCTGCAGCGGCGCCACCAGCCCGACCATCCGGGCCGTGCGCTAGACCTGCGCGCGCGGTCAGGTGATCGTCATGCCGCCGTCGACCGGCAGGGTCTGGCCGGTGATGTAGCCGGCGGCGTCGGACGCCAGGAAGACGACGGCTGGCCGCGAGCTCGGCGGGGTCGCCCTTGCGGCCGACCGGGATCCGCGGGCCCTGCGACTCGAGGTAGCCGGGCGGGTACTGGTCGGTCATCTCGGACTCGAAGAACCCCGGCGCGATCGCGTTGACGCGGATCCCCTTGCGGCCGGTCCACTGCTGGGCCAGGTCGCGGGTGAGTCCGATCAGCCCGGCCTTCGACGCGGCGTACGCCGCCTGCGGGAGGCCCGCGGTGGTCAGGCCGAGTACCGAGCGAGATGTTGATGATGCTCGAGCCGGGCTGCATCACCCGGCCGCACGCCTGCGCCATCCAGTAGCAGCCGTTGAGGTTGACGTCGATGACCTGCCGGAACTGCTCGGGCGTCTCGTGGGTGGCGGGTACGGCGGTGCCGATGCCGGCGTTGTTGACCAGGATGTCGACCCGGCCGAACTCCTCCATCGCCAGCGCGACCAGGTTCGTGCACGACTCGGGGTCGGACACGTCGGTGGCGACGGTGAGGGCGCGCCGTGCCGGCCTGCTCGACCAGCTTCGCCGTGTCGGCCAGCCGGTCGACGCGCCGGGCGCCGAGAGCGAGGTCGGCGCCGGCCTCCGCGAGGCCCTGGGCGAACGCGACCCCGAGACCGCTCGAGGCGCCGGTGACGATGGCGACCTTGCCGTCCAGTCGGAACATGTCGGTGACAGTCATGCGCGCCGACCGCTAGTCGACGGCAGTCGGGCCCCAGCAGCGCCTGCCGGATGTCGGTCTTGAGCACCTTGCCGACCTTGGAGCGCGGCAGGTCGGCCCAGACCTCGACCTGCTTGGGCGCCTTGACGCTGCCGATCCGCTCCTTGACGAAGGCCATCAGCTCGGCCGGCTCGACCTGCTGTCCGGCGCGCAGCTGGACCACGGCGGTCACCCGCTCGCCCCACTTCTCGTCGGGCAGCCCGACCACCGCGCAGTCCTGGACGGCGGGGTGCGCCATCAGCGCCTGCTCGACCTCGGTGGAGTACACGTTGAAGCCGCCGGTGATCACCATGTCCTTGGCCCGGTCGACGATGAAGAGGTAGCCGTCGTCGTCGAGGTAGCCGATGTCGCCGGTGTGGTGCCAGCCGTACGCCGACGCCTCGGCCGTCGCCTCCGGGTTGCGGTAGTAGCCGCGCCATCACCAGCGAGCCGCGGACCACGATCTCGCCGCGCTCGCCGGTGGGGAGCAGCGTGCCGTCCGGGCCCATGATGGCGACCGTCACCAGCGGCGTCGGACGCCCCGCCGATGACAGCCGTTCGCGGGCCACCGAGCCGTCCGGCAGGAAGTGGTCGCGCGGCGCCATCGTCGAGATCATCATCGGCGCCTCGGTCTGCCCGAAGAGCTGCGCCATCACCGGTCCGATCCGGGTCAGCGCCTCCTCGAGCCGGGTCGCGGACATCGGGGCGGCGCCGTACCAGAAGCACTGCAGCGACGACAGGTCCGTGGCGTCGAGGCGCCGGGTGCTCGAGCACCATGTAGATCGAGGGTCGGCGGCAGGAACGTGTGCGTGACGTGGTGCTCCGCGACCAGGCCGAGGAAGGCCCCGACGTCGGGGGTGCGCATCACCACGATCTCGCCGCCGAGCGCCAGCACCGGGAAGCAGAGCACGCCGGCCGCGTGGGTGAGCGGCGCCAGCGCGAGGTAGACCGGCCGCCCCTCGAACGGGTAGCTCATCAGGGTGATCGCGGTCATCGTCTCGAGGTTGGTGCCGGTGAGCATCACGCCCTTCGGTCGGCCGGTGGTGCCGCCGGTGCCGACGATCATGGCGAGGTCGTCGACCGCGGCCGCGTCGACCGCATCGCGCCGACGGTGTCGCCGAGGAACGCGTCCCAGGTCAGGGCGCCGTCGACCTCGCCGTCGAGGCAGACCAGGGTCGTCAGCTTCGGGAGCTCGTGCCGGATCTTCTCGACGAGCGGCGCGAACTGAGCCTGGAAGATCAGCACCGAGCAGTCGAACAGGTCGAGCAGCTCGCGGTTCTCCGCCGCCTCGTTGCGCGGGTTGACCGGGCACCACACCGCGCCGGCCCGGCTGATCCCGAACACGCACGTGAACGCGACCGGGTCGTTGGCCGACAGGATCGCCACCTTGTCGCCGGGCGCGACGCCGTGCCGCACCAGCGCCGCGGCGATCGCGGCGAGCTCAGGTCCTGCACCTCGGCGTACGACCGGGACTCGCCGTCCGTGGTCAGACAGGGCGCGTCGGGTCCGAGCGACGCGCCCTTGTCGAGGTAGTCGACCAGTCGCACCTGTTCAGCTCTCGACGGTGAGGACCGGCTCGGAGACCAGCCCGAAGCTGCGCAGCACGCCGAGCAGCTCGCGGTGCCCGAACGCCTGGCAGCCCGAGGCGAAGCCGACCCGCTTCGGCGGCTGCTGGAGCAGGGAGTACGCCGCGCAGGCCTGCATCAGCCCGGTCTGCTTGTAGTTCTGGTTGCCGTGGATGACGCAGTGCGCGCGTCCGAGCGGACCGGACGCGTGCACCGAGTCGAGCGACTTGTTCAGGCGCGGGTTCTCGCGCGGCGGCATCACGTTCATCACCTGGGCGGCGGTGGCCTCGAGGGCGGCGTACTTCTCCTCGTCCTCCATGTCCGTCGGTCGCCTCGATCGCCGCGGCCGACGATCTGCGGGCACGCCGAGCATCAGCGCCCGGTTGAAGACCCCGCCGAGCGCCTTGACGTTGGCGACCCGCGGGTCGCGGCGGTACCAGACCGGGTGCGAGGTGCCGCCCCAGGGCAGCGCGAGCCCGAGCTCGTGCTGCCCCGGGATGACCAGCTGAGTAGTGGCCGGCCTCGGGGTCGAACGGCACGTAGGCGTTCTGCTCGAGGTAGTGGGCGCCGGACAGGGCGGCGTTGAACAGGATCGTCTGGGTCGAGGCGATGGTCGGGCTGCCGCCCCAGAACACCGCGATGTCGAGGGTGTCGAGCCCGGGCTTCTCCAGGCAGAGCTCGGCCGCGATCTCGCCGGTCGTGTACATCTGCGCGACGCCGGGGGAGAGCAGCAGGCCGGCGGCGGCGAAGTCGGCGCCGTACTGCTCGTCGCAGGTGATCACCCAGTCCTGCTCGCCGGTGGTGTCGAGGTAGTGGACGCCGGCGGCCAGGCAGGCCTCGACGACCTCGGGCCCGAACCGGCTGAACGGGCCGACGGTGTTGCAGACCACGCGAGGCGCCGCGGAACAGCTCGGTCAGCGAGTCGACGTCGTGGCTGACCTCGGCGACCTCGTAGTCGGCGGTCTCGATGCCGGCGACGTGCGACTCCATCGAGGTCTTGAGCTTGCCGCCGTCGCGGCCGGCGGCGACGAACGGGACGTGGTACTCGCGGAGGTACTCGCAGATCAGCCGGCCGGTGTAGCCGGAGGCGCCGTAGACGACGACGGGCTTGGTCGGTCATGGTCACATCCCCATTCCGCCGTCGACCGGGCAGGCCGACGCCGTTGACGAAGCGGGAGGCGTCGGAGGCGAGGAAGACCACGGCGTCGGCCATGTCGGCGACCTCGCCGAGGCGGCCGGACGGGGTGAGCTCGATGACCGCGCCGACCGCCTCCTCCGGGGAGCCGAACAGGCCGAGCGTCGCCATGTCGGCGGCGAGTCCCTGGCCCATGGCCGTGGGGACCAGGCCGGGGTAGATGCAGTTGACGCGTACGCCGTAGCCGAGCTTGCCGGACTCCATCGCCGCGACCCGGGTGAGCCGGTCGACCGCCGACTTGGTGGCCGAGTAGATCGGGATGCCGGGGAAGGCGATCGTCGCCGCGACCGAGGAGATGTTGATGATGCTGCCGCCCTTGCCGCCGAGGCCGTCGGGCCGCATCGTGCGCAGGCCCCACTTGAGGCCGAGCGCGGTGCCGAGGATGTTCACCTCGAGCATGGTGCGGATGTCCTTCGGGTCGACGTCGGTGATCAGGCTGGTGATCTCGACGCCGGCGTTGTTGACCAGGATGTCGAGCCCGCCGAAGTCGGAGGCGGCCGCCGTGGTGGCGTTCTCCCAGCTGGCCTCGTCGGTCACGTCGAGGTGCACGAAGCCGTGCCCGTCGCCCTTGAGCGAGTCGGCGACCTTCTCGCCGAGCGTCGTCCTGCAGGTCGGCGATGACGACGCGGGCGCCGTTGGCGGCCAGCGCCTGGGCCATGCCCTCCCCGAGTCCCTGGGCGCCCCCGGTCACGAGGGCGGTGCGTCCGGTCAGGTCGAGGTCGGTCATGGGTGAGCTCCTCTGCTCGGCGAGTGGTGGCGGTCACAACGTGCCGCTCGGTCTTGACAGTTGTCAAGACTCTGCTGGACATTTGTCAAGAAATGTTCGGTCAACTGTCAAGATGTCCCGGATCCGGGACCCGCTCTCCACTAGGGTGTGCCGCATGCCCAGCACCGACCACCGCCACCAAGGCGCCGCAGGCGCCGCGACGCGCCGGCCGACAAGTACGACGAGCGCCGCAACCAGCTCGCCGAGTCGGCCCTGCAGACCCTCGGCGAGCTCGGCTACGCCCGCTCCAGCCTGCGCGAGATCGCGAACAACTCGGAGTTCAGCCACGGGGTCGTGCACTACTACTTCCAGGACAAGCTCGAGCTGATCGTCTACTGCGTGCGCTACTACAAGAAGCAGTGCGTGACCCGGTACGACGCCGTGGTCACCGACTCGACCACGGCCGACGAGCTGCTCGACGCGTTCGCGGCCAAGCTGGTCGAGACGCTGCGCGACGAGGCGCCGATGCACCGCCTCTGGTACGACCTGCGCACCCAGAGCATGTTCGAGGAGCAGCTCCGCGAGGCGGTGCTCTATGATCGACCGGACGCTCGAGGAGATGATCTGGCGCGTGGTCAGCCGCTACGCCGAGCTGAGCGGCCGGGCGCCCCGGCTGACGCCGGCCGCGGCGTACGGCCTGCTCGACGGGGTGTTCCAGCAGGCGCTGCTCGGTCACCTCACCGGCAGCGCCGACCGCCCTCGACGACCTGGTCGCCCAGGTGCACGGCCTGATGCCGCTGATGCTGCAGGGCGCGGCCGTCCCTGCGTGAGCGCCCGCCCGTGCGCTCGCGGTACCATGGGCCCATGCGGAGGATCCTGCTCCTTACCTAGCCGCGTCGATGCGCACACTCGACGCGGCTGCCCCTCGCCCAGAGGGGCTTTTTTGTGCCCCGATCAGCAGCAGAGTCAGCAGCAGAGCCACCGCCAGCACACGTGAGAGAGACGAGATGAGCGAGCAGCCAGTGCAGCAGGGAACGAGCCGGCGACGTACGACGTCGCAGGCCACCCAGGACAAGTGGCGCGGGTCTGGGACGAGCTCGACCCGTTCCGCGCCGACGACGACGGCCCGCGCGAGAAGCGCTACGCGCTGACGATGTTCCCGTACCCCAGCGGCGACCTGCACATGGGTCACGCCGAGGTGATGGCGCTGCACGACGTGATCGCGCGCTACTGGTGGCAGAAGGGCTACGACGTCCTGAACCCGATGGGCTGGGACTCCTTCGGCCTGCCCGCCGAGAACGCCGCGATCCGCAACGACGAGCACCCGGCGACGTACACCTACGCGAACATCGAGACGCAGGCCGAGTCGTTCACGCCGCTACGCGCGTCTCGCTTCGACTGGTCGCGCCGGCTGCACACCTCCGACCCGGAGTACTACCGCTGGACCCAGTGGCTGTTCCTGAAGTTCCGCGAGCGCGGGCTGGCCTACCGCAAGAACAGCCCGGTCAACTGGTGCCCGAACGACCAGACCGTGCTGGCCAACGAGCAGGTCGTCGACGGCCGCTGCGAGCGCTGCGGTGCCGAGGTCACCAAGCGCGAGCTGACCCAGTGGTACTTCAAGATCACCGACTACGCCCAGCGCGCTGCTGGACGACATGGAGCCGCTGGACGACGACCTGGCCGGACCGCGTGCTCGCCATGCAGCGCAACTGGATCGGCCGCTCCGAGGGCGCGCACGTCGACTTCGCGGTCGAGGGGCACGAGCCGGTCACCGTCTTCACGACCCGTCCGGACACGCTGTTCGGCGCGACGTTCATGGTGGTCGCGGCCGACGCGACGCTGGCCGACGAGCTGGTCGCCGACGAGCAGCGGCAGGCGTTCGAGGACTACCTGGACGAGGTCCGCAAGGAGTCCGACATCGAGCGGCTGTCCACCGAGCGCCCGAAGACCGGGCGTCGTCCTGGGCGTCACCGCGACAACCCGGTCAACGGCGAGCGGATCCCGGTCTGGGCCGCCGACTACGTGCTGGCCGACTACGGCACCGGCGCGATCATGGCGGTGCCGGGCCAGGACCAGCGCGACTGGGAGTTCGCCAAGAAGTTCGACCTGCCGATCGTCCGCACCGTCGCAGCCGCCCGACGACTTCGAGGGCGAGGCGTACACCGGCGACGGGCCGGCGATCAACTCGCGCCAACGACGAGGTCTCGCTGGACGGCCTGGAGGTCGACGAGGCGAAGGCCGCGATCATCGCCTGGCTGGAGGGCGAAGGGCCGGGCACGGGCACCGTCAACTTCCGGCTGCGCGACTGGCTGCTGTCGCCGCCAGCGCTTCTGGGGCGCGCCGATCCCGATCATCCACTGCGAGAAGTGCGGCGAGGTCGCCGTGCCGTACGACCAGCTGCCGGTGCGAGCTGCCCGACGCTGCGCGGCGCCGACCTGAAGCCGAAGGGCGTCTCGCCGCTGGCGGCGGCCGAGGACTGGGTCAACGTCGAGTGCCCGAACGTGCGGCGGCCCGGCGAAGCGGGACACCGACACGATGGACACGTTCGTCGACTCGTCGTGGTACTTCCTGCGCTACTGCTCGCCGCACTACACCGACGGCCCGTTCGACGAGGAGGCGGTCCGCGCGTGGATGCCGGCCGCACAGTACGTCGGCGGCGTCGAGCACGCGATCCTGCACCTGCTGTACGCGCGCTTCTTCACCAAGGTCCTGCACGACATGGGGATGCTCGACTTCGTCGAGCCGTTCACCGCGCTGCTGAACCAGGGCGAGGTCATCAACCAGGGCAAGGCGATGAGCAAGTCGCTGGGCAACGGCGTCAACCTGGGCGAGCAGACTCGACGGAGTTCGGAGTCGACGCGGTCCGGCTGACGATGGTGTTCGCCGGCCCGCCCGAGGACGACATCGACTGGGCCGACATGTCGCCCGGTGGCTCGCTGCGGTTCCTGCAGCGCGCCTGGCGGCTGTCCGGTGACGTGACGTCGGCCGTCGGTGTCTCGCCCGAGGGTGGCGACGTCGCCCTGCGCAAGGCGACGCACAAGACCGTGCACGAGGCCGAGCAGCTGATCGAGTCGCACCGGTTCAACGTGATGGTCGCACGGGTGATGGAGCTGGTGAACGTCACCCGCAAGGCGATCGACTCCGGCTGCGGCCCGGAGGACCCGGCGGTGCGCGAGGCCGTCGAGGCGGTGGCGATCCTGCTGTCGCTGGTGGCGCCGTACACCGCCGAGGAGATGTGGTCGCGGCTGGGCCACGAGCCGACCGTCGCCCGCGCGGGCTGGCCGGAGGTCGACGCGGCGCTGCTGGTCGACGACGCCGTGACGGCCGTCGTGCAGATCCAGGGCAAGGTACGCGCGCGGCTGGAGGTGTCGCCGGACATCACCGAGGCCGACCTGGAGGCACTGGCCCTGGCCGACCCCGCCGTCGTGAAGGCGATCGACGGGCGTCCGGTGCGGAAGGTGATCGTGCGCGCGCCGAAGCTGGTGAACGTCGTCGTCTGACGGCTACCCGCCACGTTTTCTTTACTTTGCGGCCACCCTGTGGCCCGGTACCGGGAGTTTGCTCCCACGCATGCAGACATCTCGGAGGTCCATCCTGTCCGCCGGACTCGTCACCGGGTCCGCCGCCGCCTTCACCGGCACCATCTCCCTACCCGACACCCGTGCCAGCGCCGCCACCCCGGAGCTCTCGGTCGACCCGTTCACCCTCGGGGTCGCGTCCGGCGATCCGTCGTCGGACGGCTTCGTGATCTGGACCCGGCTCGCGCCCTCCCCTCTGGACGACGACGGCCTGGGCGGGATGCCCACGCGCCGCTATCGGGTCGAGTGGCAGGTCGCGCGCGACGACAGCTTCCGGCACGTGGTGCGCGCTGGGTCGGTGTCCGCCGGCCCCGAGAGCGCCCACGCCGTCCACGTGGAAGTGGGCGGACTGAAGCCAGGTCGGGAGTACTACTACCGGTTCCGTCTCGGTCGGTGGCTCTCACCCGCGGGGCGCTCGCTCACCACTCCCGGTCCCGGCGCGGTCCAGTCCATGACGATGGCGTTCGCGTCCTGCTCGAACTACCCGGCCGGCTACTTCACGGCGTACCGGCACCTGGCGGACGAGCGTCCGGACCTGGTGCTGCACCTGGGTGACTACCAGTACGAAGGCGGGGCCGGGGCGAACCCGCTCGGTCGCGGGCACCTGGGCCCGGAGACGCGGACGCTGGCCAACTACCGGCAGCGTCAGGCCCAGTACAAGACGGACCCCGACCTGCAGCTCGCACACGCGGCGGCTCCGTGGCTGGTGGTGTGGGACGACCACGAGGTCGAGAACAACTACGCGGACGAGATCCCCGAGAGGCCCGAGGACGCGGCCGGGTTCCGCGAGCGCCGCGCCGCGGCGTACCGCGCCTACTACGAGAACCTGCCGCTGCGGCGCACGTCGATGCCGAAGGGTCCGGACCTGCAGCTGTTCCGGCGGGTGTCGTGGGGGAACCTGGCCACCTTCCACATGCTCGACACCCGGCAGTACCGGTCCGACCAGGCCTGCGGGGACGGGTACGACGACTGCCCGGATGCCGCGGATCCCGCCCGGTCCCTGCCGGGCATGGACCAGGAGAGGTGGTTGACGGACGGGTTCCGGCACTCGCATGCGCGCTGGGACATCCTCGGCCAGCAGGTGTTCCTCGGCCGCCGGGACAACGACCCGGGCGCGGCCAACACGGTGTCCATGGACGCGTGGGACGGCTATCCCGCCTCCCGGGAGAGGGTGGTGCGCGGCTGGGTCGACGCGCACGTGCGGAACCCGGTCGTGCTCACCGGCGACGTCCACGCGCACTGGGCGTCCGACGTGCTGGCGGACTGGACCGACGGCTCGTCGGACGTGCTCGGCTCGGAGCTGGTCACCAGCTCCATCTCGTCCGGCGGGGACGGCTACGACTCGGCCACCGGGCAGCACCCCTGGGCGGAGTGGAACCCCAACCTGCGGTTCTGGACGAACCTGCGCGGTTACGTGCGCACCACGATCACGCGGGACGAGCTGACCGCCGACTTCCGCTGCGTTCCGGCCGTGACCGTGCCGGACGCCGAGGTCTTCACGCGGGCGTCGTTCGTGATCGAGGACCGGGTGCGCGGGCTGCAGCAGACCGCGGACAACCCGCTTCCCGCCCGCTCGGCGGCCCGGCGCGCGCTACCGAGCGACCAGCAGATCATCGAGGACACGATCCGGGAGGAGACCGGCGGCTGACGCCGGTCGTGGCGACCCACGCCGGTCGAGCTTGTCGAGACCCTCGGGCCGACACCGAGGCGATCAGCTGGTGCCGGGTGCCAGGCCGGGGGTGGGCAGGCCCGGGCCGGTGTCCCGGTAGCCGAGGACGGCACGGGTCATCTGGTTGCGGGTGTCGAGCAGCTCCTCGAGCGCGGTGTCGAGGTCGTCGGCCGTCACGGACAGCGGGGCCGCGGCCTCCGTGCCGGAGTCGCGGTCGGCGGCCACGACGGCGGCCCGGCGCAGCAGCTCCTTGAGGAACGACGCCGTGACTCCGTCGGTGCGGTCGAGCACCTCGTCGATGCGGGTCAGGTCGAGGTCCAGCGAGCCCCGGTAGAGCTGCACCAGGCGGCAGCCGCGATGCGCGATCCGGTACGTCGATGTGGACGGCCTGGTCGACCCGCCCGGGCCGCGACGCGAGCGCGGGCTCGAGCAGGTCGGCCCGGTTGGTCGTCAGCAGGAAGACGACGTCGGCGTCCTCGGCCAGGCCGTCCATCTCGTTGAGGAGCGTGAACAGCAACGGCGTCTCGCCGCCGTAGTGGTCGCGCTCCTGGGCGATGAGGTCGACGTCCTCGACCACGATCATCGACGGCTGGAGGCTGCGCGCGATCGAGCACGCGTCGCGGATGGCGCCGAGCGTCTCGCCGGTGAGCTCCACGATCGTGGTGCCGACGAGCTCACTCACCAGGAACCGCACGGTGTGCGTCTTGCCCACGCCCGGCGGCCCGTAGAGCAGCAGTCCCCGCTTGAGGTGCTGGCCCGACGGCGCGCAGCCGCTCGCTGTTGCGGGCGACCCCGACGACCTGGCGGCGTACGTCGGCGAACGTGTCCGCGGGGAGGATGAGGTCGTCCTCGGTCATCCGGGGGCGCTCGTGGAAGCGCAGCAGTGACCCTCGTTCGCCGAACATGCTGCGGCCGAAGGAGACGACGTGTCCGCGGTAGACGTTGAGCTCGAGCGCCAGCTCGCGCAGCCTCGCGGTGAGTTGCGCGGCGCTCCCTCGACGTTCGCGACGACCTCGACCGACACGCCCCGTTGGTCGCTCTCGGGATCCGCACCACGGAACAGGATCGCGATGCGGTCCGGCCCGTCTCCCACCAGGACGAGCGCCGCCTGCAGGCACTCGCGGGTCTCGCCCGACGGTCCGCTCGGCAGGCCGGTGCGGGTGACGTTCCCCGGCCACGGCCCACCGTGCCGGATCGCGCGGTCCTGGCCGAGCAGGTCCGCCAGGCCGAACGGTCCCCGGTGCCGGTAGTCGGACAGCCCGACCAGGCGATGGGAGCGATCCGGCTCGGAGAGCCAGGCATCCAGCGCCGCCTGGACGTTGACGTGCTCGTACGCCGGCCAGTGCTCCTCGACGACCTGCAGCTCGTCGACGGCCACACCGAGGTGGTCGGCGATGATCGACCGGAAGGTCGGCTGCTCGGCGGCCCGGGCCTTGCGGACGAAGCCGCGGACGAGCATCCGGCCGTACCTGCCGAGGTCGGACAGCTCGGGACGCTGGTCGTCCGGCGTACCCGCCTCCGTCTCGACGTGGATGTACGAGCCGTACGCCATCTCGTGGCCTCCTCCGTCTGGCTTGGGCGCAGCCTAGGGCCACGCCGGTCCCAGCGGAGGGCTGGACCGCCTGGCGAGTGCGTGCGGACGGTCGAGGTCCGGCCGTTAGCCTTCCGCCATGTCGTCCGTCCGGGTGGTCACCGACTCGACCGCCACGCTCCCGCCGGAGCTGGCCGCCGAGCGCGGGATCGTCGTCGTGCCGCTGCAGGTGGTGATCGGCGCGGAGGTGTTCGACGAGGGTGCCGACGGCGCGACGCCGGAGACGGTGGCGAAGGCGCTCCGGGAGTTCAGGCCGGTGAGTACGTCGCGCCCGGCGCCGGCGCACATGCTCGAGGTCTACGAGGCCGCCGCCCGGGAGGGTGCGACCGCGGTGGTGTCGATCCACCTGTCGGGGGAGATGAGCGGCACGTTCGAGTCGGCCCAGCTCGCGGCCGAGGACGCGTCGATCCCGGTGTACGCCGTGGACAGCCGGCAGGTGGGTGTCGCCACCGGGTTCGCGGCGCTGACGGCGGCCGACGTACTGGACGCGGGCGGCACGCCCGAGGAGGCGGTGAAGGCGGCCCGCGCCCGGGCCGAGGCGTCGCGGTCGCTGTTCTACGTCGACACGCTGGAGTACCTCCGTCGCGGCGGGCGGATCGGCGCCGCGGCCGCCCTGTTCGGCGGCGCCCTGTCGGTCAAGCCGCTGCTGCAGATCGCGGACGGCAGGGTCGCCACCCTGGAGAAGGTCCGGACCGCGGCGCGGGCGCTGAGCCGGCTCGAGGAGCTCGCGGTCGAGGCCGCGGGGGAGGCCGACGTGGACCTGTGCGTCGCCCACCTGGCCAGCCCGGACCGGGCCGGGCAGCTGGCCGCGAACCTCTCGACGCGGCTCGCGGACAACCTCGACGGGCGCGAGGTCTGGTGCGCCGAGCTGGGTGCCGTCCTGGGCGCACACGTCGGCCCGGGCATGCTCGCGGTCTGCGTCTCGCCCAGACCGTGACCGGCCCCTGACCGGAAGCCGCAGCTGCGGAAGGCAGGGTTCCGCGCCTGAATCGGGTGGTTCTCCACAGGCGCCGGCGACGGGCTGTTGCGAGCCCGGATCGCTTCCTACGGTCTCCGTCATGCGCACCCGTCGCCCGAGTCCCGAGCACCAGGAGGCCGTCGCCCGCCGCCTGGCCCTGCTGAGCGCCGAGCTGGCGGGGGTCCGTGAGGACCCTCCTGCCTCGGACGTCCAGCCGGAGCCCGACTACGCGATGCCGCTGACGCACACGCGGGTGTCCGCGCCGCTGCGACGGGTCGTGCCGGACGAGC
Source organism: uncultured Actinomycetota bacterium (assembly GCA_963788445.1). Lineage (GTDB taxonomy): Bacteria > Actinomycetota > Actinomycetes > Propionibacteriales > Nocardioidaceae > Nocardioides. Next base: position 205,291 of record CAWBGN010000008.1, on the reverse strand, counting down.
CAGCCACGGCCGACCTCGACGATCGGGCGGACGATCCTCCCCGTGGTGCCGCGCCCGGGCCGGCATGCGTCGCGCAGGTTCGGGCGGGGCCTGGCCGACGCGCTCCCGGACACGGTCCGGGGCCGGTTCGCCCTCGGGCCGGCCCAGCTCGCACTGGTGGCCGTCCTGGTCGCGGTCGGGTCTGGCGGTGACCTGCTGGTGGGTGATCCGGGGCGACCCGCGGACGGTCGCGGCCCCGACGACGCCGGAGCCGGTGGCCGGGCTGGCCTCACCCGCGCACGGGTGCCGGTGATCCCGTCCCCGTCTCCGCGGCGTCGTCGCCGCCGGCCGGCTCGGTGACCGTCGACGTCGAGGGCAAGGTACGTCGACCCGGCATCGTCGTGCTCGACTCCGGTGCGCGCGTGGTGGACGCCCTGAAGGCCGCCGGGGGAGCCCGGCCGGGCGTCGACCTCAGGGGGCTCAACCTGGCCCGGCTGCTGGTCGACGGCGAGCAGATCCTGGTCGGCGTGCCCGCCGCGGTCGGCCTCCCGGCGGCGGCCGTGCCGACGGCCCCGGCGGACGGACCGCTCGTCAACCTGAACACCGCGGGCCAGACCGAGCTCGAGTCGCTTCCCGACGTGGGTCCGGTCACCGCCGAGGCGATCCTGGCGTGGCGCACCGAGCACGGCGGCTTCACCTCGGTCGACGAGCTGCTGGAGGTGGACGGCATCGGTGACGCGACGCTGGCCACGATCGCGCCGCACGTCACGGTCTGAGCGCCGGTGCCTCGTGAGCTGCCCGACCTGCGGCTGCCGCTGCTGGGGCTCGCGGCCTGGGCCGGTGGTCTGTCCGGGCGCTGGGTGGCGTGGGAGGTCGGGGCCGGCTGCGTGCTCGTGGCGCTCCTGGCCCTGGTCGCGCTGCGCCGCCGGCTCGTCGGGCGGCTGCTCACGTGCCTGGGCGTGCTGCTGGTCTTCGCCGGCGTCCTGGCCGGCGCGGTCCTGCGCCAGGAGCAGGTCGCCGCCAACCCGGTCGCGGCCCTGGCCCGGGAGCGGGCGGTGGCGACGCTCGACATCCGGGTCGTCTCCGACCCGCGGGAGGTGGCCGGGCCAGTACGCCGACCGGGTGCTGCTGCGCGGCCTGGCGCTCCGGGTCACCGGTCGGGGCGCCACCCACGAGCTGGCGACGCCGGTGCTCGTGCTCGCCGACCACGACTGGCTGGATGCCCGGCTGGGCAGCACGCTGCGCACGACCGGCCCTGCTGTCGCCGGCAGACGAGCCGGGGCTGGCGGCGGTGGTCTCCGCCCGGGGCAGCCCCGAGCTGCTGGCGGGTCCGGACGCCTGGTGGCGGGGCGCCGAGGCGGTGCGCGGCTCGATCCGGGCGTCGGTCGCCGACCGCCCGCCGAGCCAACGGGCGATCGTCCCGGCGCTGGTCGACGGCGACGACGCGGGTGTCGACCCCGGCCTGGCCGACGACTTCCGCACCACCGGGCTCACCCACCTGCTGGCCGTCTCCGGGACCAACCTGACCCTCGTGGTCGGGTTCCTGCTGGTCCTGGCGAGGTGGTGCGGGGTGCGCGGCCGCTGGCTGTACGCCGTCGGGGCGGCGGGGATCGTCGGCTTCGTCCTGCTCGCGCGCACCGAGCCGAGCGTGGTCCGGGCGGCCGCGATGGGCACGGTCGCGCTGCTCGCGATGGGCACCGACGGACGAGAACGCGGCGCCCGTGCGCTGGGCGCCGCCGTCGTGGCGCTGCTGCTCGTCGACCCGGGCCTGGCGACGAGCGTCGGGTTCGCGCTCTCGGTGGTGGCGACCGCCGGCATCCTCCTGCTCGCTCCCGGGTGGCGCGACGCCCTGGCCCGTTGGCTGCCTCGCTGGCTGGCCGAGGCGATCGCGGTGCCGGCCACGGCCCAGCTGGCCTGCACGCCGCTGGTCGCGGCCATCTCCGGTCAGGTCAGCCTGGTCGCCGTGGTCGCCAACCTGGCCGTCGCGGCCGCCGTCGGGCCGGCGACGGTCCTCGGACTGGCCGGCGGGCTGGTCGGTCTGGTGTGGCCGTGGGCCGGCCGCCAGCTCGGCCGCTCGCCTCCCTGTGCGTGGCCTGGATCGTCGAGGTCGCCCGTCGCGGCGCCGACCTGCCGACAGCCGCGGTCGACTGGGGCACCGGCGTCGGCGCGCTGGCGCTGCTGACCGCGCTCGCCCTCGGCGTCGCGCTCGCCGGCCCGCGCCTGCTGCACCGGCCGGCGGGCGGCATCGGGTGCTGCTGCCTGCTCGTCGTCGACGATGCTGGTCCGGCCCGCCGACGCCCGGCTGGCCACCCGACGGCTGGGTCCTCGCGGCCTGTGACGTCGGGCAGGGCGACGCGCTGGTCGTGCGGGCCGGCCCGGGGTCCGGGGTCGTGGTCGACGCCGGCCCCGACCCGGCCGCCGTGGACGCGTGCCTGGACCGGCTCGACATCACCCGGGTGCCGCTGCTCGTGCTGACCCACTTCCACGCCGACCACGTCGACGGACTGGCCGGGGTGCTCGACGACCGGGCGGTCGGCGCGGTGGAGGTGTCCCCGCTGGCCGACCCGCCCGAGGGGGTCCGGCTGGTCGACGTCCATCGCGCACGCGGACGGGCTGGAGCCCGCGGGGGCGCCGTACGCCCAGGCGCGGCGGGTCGGGGACGTCACGCTGCAGGTGCTCTGGCCGCTGCCCGGCTCGCCCACCCGCGGGCCGGGCGACGGCAGCACCGCCAACGACGCCAGCGTGGTCCTGCTGGTCGAGGTCGCGGGCGTGCGCATCCTGCTCACCGGCGACATCGAGCCCGACGCCCAGGAGGCGCTGGCCCGGGCCTGGCCGGGGCTCCGCGTCGACGTGCTGAAGGTGCCGCACCACGGCTCCCGCTACCAGGACCTGGCGTTCCTGGCCGGGCTCGGCGCACGGCTGGCGCTGGTGAGCGTGGGGGAGGACAACGACTACGGCCACCCGGCGCCGGAGACGCTGGCCGCGCTCACCGGCACCGGCGCCGAGGTGCTCCGCACCGACCTCGACGGCGACCTGGTCGTGGTCGACGCGACGGCGAGCTGCTGGCGGTCACCGGGGAGGCGGGTCGATAGTGGGCGGGTGGAGTCCACGGAAGCGCGCACCGCCTACGCGCACCGGGCGAGGCTGCGGCTCGGCGACGTCGAGCCGGCCGAGGTCGGCGCCGCGGTCACCACCGCGCTCTGCGGGCACTGGGGGCACGACGGGCCGTGCCGGTGGCCGCACAACAACGACATCCGGGCGACCGGAGGTCCGGCGGAGTTCCGCACCGTGTTCGTGGCTCCGCCCGCCGAGGAGGCCGAGGTGCGCAGCCTGGTCGACGCCGCGCTGAACGGCGACCCGCGCTGGGCGGTCGAGGAGTCCGGCGCCCGTGACCTGACGGGCGACGAACGCGCGCTCGGCGAGCGGCTGGCGACCACGCCAGAGGCGTGACCGGGCCGCCGGGATCGTGTCCGTGCGCTGTGGCAGGCTGGGCGCACCATGGCCGGTCCCTCTCCCGCAGACGTCCTCGGTCGAGTCACCCTGGTGACCGGCAAGGAGGAGTTCCTCAACGAGCGCACCGTCCAGGCCGTGCGCGACGCCGTACGCCGCCACGACGGCGAGGCCGAGTTCTCCGAGACCCGGGGCACCGACCTGTCGCTCGGCGACGCTGGGCGAGCTGGCCGCGCCGTCGCTGTTCTCGAGCACCCGCTGCGTCGTGGTCCGCGGGCTGGAGGACCTGCCCGGAGGAGTCGGTCGAGGGCCTGCTCGGCTACGCCGGCGTCGCCCGTCGAGGACGTCGCGCTGGTGCTGGTGCACGGCGGCGGGCAGAAGGGCTCCGGCGTCCTGAACAAGCTGCGCAAGCAGGCCGGCGTCACCGAGTCGAAGTCCGCGGAGCTCAAGGCCGTCGGAGTTCCCGTCCTTCGTGGCCGCCGAGGCCGCCGGCACGGCGCGAGCATCGACCAGGAGGCCGCCAGCGTCCTGGTCCAGGCGGTCGGCCAGGACCTCCGCTCGCTGTCCGCGGCGGCCCACCAGCTGACCAGCGACTTCCCGGGCGAGACGCTGACCGCCGACAAGGTGAAGCAGTACTTCGGCGGCCGGGCCGAGGCCAAGTCGTTCGCGGTGGCCGACGCGTCGTTCGCCGGGCGCCGCGAGGCCGCGCTCGAGGAGCTGCGCTGGGCGCTCGACGCCGGCACGCCGCCGGTGCTGGTGACCAGTGCCTTCGCCGGCGGGGCCCGCGGGCTGGCCCGCTACAAGGGCGCGCCGCGGGCGATGAAGGAGGCCGACCTGGCCCGCGAGGTCGGCGTGCCGCCGTGGAAGCTGCGCACCGTCCGCGACCAGTCCCGCGGCTGGTCCGACGCCGGCATCGCCCGCGCGATCCGGGCCATCGCCCAGGCCGACGCCGACATCAAGGGCGCCGCCAGCGACGCGTCGTACACCCTCGAGCGGCTGGTGCTCACCGATCACCGGCCTCCGCATCCAGCGCTGAAATGACGCTGACCCGTCGTTAAGTTAACGGACGGGTCAGCGTGCAGCGGGTGGTCTCAGAGAGACGAGGCCTTCTTGGCGATGGCCGACTTGCGGTTGGCTGCCTGGTTCTTGTGGATGACACCCTTCGAGGCGGCCTTGTCGAGCTTGCGGGCGGCGTCGCGGCCGGCGACGAGCGCGACGTCCTTGTCACCGGCCTCGGCGGCCTCGCGGAACTTGCGCACCGCGGACTTCAGGCCGGTCTTGACGGCCTTGTTGCGCTCGTGCCGACGCTCGTTCTGCCGGTTGCGCTTGATCTGGGACTTGATGTTCGCCACTACTGCGCCTTCGTCGTAGGTGTGGTGTGTTCGGGCTGTGTTGCTGAAGTTCTGGTGGTCGGCGCAGAGGGGCGCCAGACCGACGAGCAAGACTAGCAGCGGGCAGCGGACCGCCCCAAATTCGAGCCGACCGCAGACCCAGCCCCGGCGCTCGCAGAGCCACGCCCAGCAGACGTCACCCTGCCACGACTGGTGCTGGCGGAGGTACGGCGAGGTCGGCGGCACCGGCTCGTCCCGCTGGCGGAAGAAGTAGCCGACCAGCAGCGCCAGCACCCGGTCGACGTGCTCGGCGGGTACGTCGCGCAGGAGCGGCCGGTCGGCGATCACCTGCTCGACGTCCAGGCCGTCGCCGCGCGGCCCGATCAGCAGGAACAGGGAGTCCAGCCAGTCGGCGCCGACGACCGGCCAGTTCCAGTCGCACATCCAGACCTTGCCGTCGCGCCCGATCAGGAAGTTGTCGTCGCGCAGGTCGGTGTGCACCAGCGTCCGGCCGGCGGTCACCGCGGCGAACCCGGCGGCCAGCTCGGCGGCGTCCTCGAGGTGCGGCAGGTCGGGCTGGGTGGTCCGGACGTGGTCCCAGTGGGCGACCAGCCCGCCGAACTCCTCCTCGAACGTGTCCAGGTCGAGCCCGTCGGGCGCGGGGGTGAGGTCGGCCGCCATCGTCTCGACGGCGTCCAGGCAGGCGTCGAGGTCCTGCTGGCGCCACGGGCGGCTCGGGGTTGCTGCCGTCGACGTACTCCAGGCCGAGCACCACCCAGTCGTCGTCGAGGTGCCACAGCAGCCGCGGGCGAGGCCACCGACTCGGGCAGCGCGGCGAGCTTCCTCGCCTCCTCGCGGTAGGACTCGGCGAAGATCCGCTGCGCCTTGACCGACGCCGCCTTCACGAAGTGCCGCGACCCGTCCTCGCAGGTGAGCACCGACGCGAAGCCGGGCGTGAAGCCCGCGCCCTGCGACTCCGCCTCGACGACCGGGCTCCCGCACTTCCGCTCGATGTACGCGCGGAGGTTGGGCGGCAGGAACTGCCACTCCAGCCGGCGGGCGGTCTTGCCGGACGGGACGGGGTACGTCGTCATGCGCGGCATCCTGTCCCACCCGGCACGCTCGGGGCGACCCGAAACGCCGAGCCGGCGCCCCAGGTGGGCCGCTGCTCCTGCTGGTGCTCGACGACCCCGTCGTGCACGTCTGGCAGAGGGCCCGGGGAAGCGGTTCGAGCACCACCCGTGTGGGAAGATGGGCCGTCCCTCGCAAGCCAACGAAAGTCGTCCGTGTCCCAGAAGACCGCGCCCGCGCCCGGCCACACCGATCCTGCGATCATCCGCAACTTCTGCATCATCGCGCACATCGACCACGGCAAGTCGACGCTGGCCGACCGGATGCTGCAGCTGACCGGTGTCGTCGACGAGCGGGCGGCCCGGGCGCAGTACCTCGACCGGATGGACATCGAGCGCGAGCGCGGCATCACCATCAAGAGCCAGGCCGTCCGGATGCCGTGGACGGTCCCGGCCGACAACGAGCAGGGTGCCGAGCCCGGCTCCTACGTCCTGAACATGATCGACACGCCGGGCCACGTCGACTTCACCTACGAGGTGTCCCGCTCGCTCGAGGCCTGCGAGGCCGCCGTCCTGCTGGTCGACGCCGCGCAGGGCATCGAGGCCCAGACGCTGGCCAACCTCTACCTCGCGCTCGGCGCGGACCTGCACATCATCCCGGTGCTGAACAAGATCGACCTGCCCTCGGCCCAGCCCGAGAAGTACGCCGCGGAGCTCGCCGGCATCATCGGCTGCGACCCGTCCGACGTGCTCCAGACGTCCGCGAAGACCGGCCTGGGCGTCGAGGCGCTGCTCAACGAGATCGTGAAGCAGACACCGGCGCCGGTGGGTGACGCGGACGCTCCGGCGCGGGCGCTGATCTTCGACTCCGTCTACGACACCTACCGCGGCGTGGTCACCTACGTCCGCGTCGTCGACGGCAAGCTCAGCCACCGCGACCGGATCAAGATGATGTCCACCGGCGCCGTGCACGAGATGCTCGAGGTCGGCGTGATCAGCCCCGAGCCGGTCAAGGGCGCCGAGATCGGCGTCGGCGAGGTCGGCTACCTGATCACCGGCGTGAAGGACGTCCGCCAGTCGCGGGTGGGTGACACGGTCACCAGCCAGCACCACGGCGCCACCGAGGCGCTCGGCGGCTACAAGCACCCGAACCCGATGGTCTACTCCGGGCTCTACCCGATCGACGGCGACGACTACCCGACGCTGCGCGACGCGCTGGAGCGGCTCCAGCTCAACGACGCGGCGCTGGCCTACGAGCCCGAGACCTCCGGCGCGCTCGGCTTCGGCTTCCGCTGCGGCTTCCTCGGCCTGCTGCACATGGAGATCGTCCGCGAGCGGCTGGAGCGGGAGTTCAACCTCGACCTGATCTCGACCGCCCCCAACGTGGTCTACCAGGTCGCGATGGAGGACGGGAACGTCATCGAGGTGACCAACCCGAGCGAGTACCCCGAGGGCAAGATCGCCGAGGTGCGCGAGCCGGTGGTCCGCGCCACGATCCTGTCGCCGTCCGACTACATCGGCACGATCATGGAGCTCTGCCAGGCCAAGCGCGGCAGCCTCCAGGGCATGGACTACCTCTCCGAGGACCGCGTGGAGATGCGCTACACGCTGCCGATGGGCGAGATCGTCTTCGACTTCTTCGACCAGCTGAAGTCGCGCACCAAGGGCTACGCCTCGCTCGACTACGAACGCTCCGGCGAGCAGGCGGCCGACCTGGTCAAGGTCGACATCCTGCTCCAGGGCGAGCCGGTCGACGCGTTCTCGCGCGATCGTGCACCGGGACGCGGCGTACTCCTACGGCGTGATGCTCGCCGGCAAGCTCAAGGACCTGATCCCGCGGCAGCAGTTCGAGGTGCCGATCCAGGCCGCCATCGGCGCCCGGGTGATCGCCCGCGAGAACATCCGCGCGATCCGCAAGGACGTGCTGGCCAAGTGCTACGGCGGTGACATCACCCGCAAGCGCAAGCTGCTGGAGAAGCAGAAGGAGGGCAAGAAGCGGATGAAGATGGTGGGCCGGGTCGAGGTCCCCCAGGAAGCCTTCATCGCCGCGCTGTCCAACGACGGCGCCGGCAGCTCGATCGACAAGGGCAAGAAGTAGCACGTCCTCCATGCCGCGTCTCCCTGGACCGGTCCCCGCGGGACTGGACGAGCAGCGCCACCTGGGACCCGACTGGGGCGACTGGCTGGACCGGCTGCCCGTCCTCGCAGCCGAGGTCTCCGACGAGTGGTCGCTGACGCTTCGACGGACCGCTCTGGCACGGGTTCTGCTCGCTCGTGGCTCCGGTGATCACCGAGGACGGCACGCCGGCGGCCCTGAAGCTCCGCTTCGACGGCGACGACGAGTCGGAGTTCGAGGCGCTGGCGCTGCAGCGCTGGCAGGGCGACGGCACCGTTCGCCTGCTCCGCGCCGACCCGCACCGGAACGCGCTGCTGCTGGAGCGGCTGCACCGCGAGGACCTGACCGGCCTCTGGGACCTCGAGGCGTGCGAGATCGTCGCCGGGCTCTACCCCCGGCTGCACGTCCCGGCGCTCCCGCAGCTGCGCACCGTCACGTCGTACGTCGACCGCTGGCTCGCCGCGCTGGCCGACATGCCCCGCAACGCGCCGATCCCGCGACGGCTGGTCGAGCAGACGCTCGTCCCTCGGACGCGACCTGGTCGCGGACCCGGCCAGCACCGGCGTGATCGTGCACGGCGACCTGCACTACGAGAACGTGCTGGCCGGCGACCGGGAGCCGTGGCTGGTGATCGACCCCAAGCCGATGTCCGGCGACCCGCACTACGAGCCGGCGCCGATGCTGTGGAACCGGATGGAGGAGCTGGCCGGCGACGTGCGCAACGGCCTGCGCCGCCGCTTCCACACCCTCGTCGACGCCGCCGGCCTGGACGAGGACCGGGCCCGCGACTGGGTGGTCGTCCGGATGGTCCTCAACGCCCACTGGTCGGTCGAGGACGCCGAGCGCACCGACCGGGCACTCTCGGCGGAGGAGCGGGACTGGATCACGCTGTGTATTGCGATCGCGAAGGCGGTGCAGGACTGAGAGAATGCGGTCCGTGACCGCGACCCTTCTCTCCGTCAACGTCGGCCGGCCGAAAGTCCGGGACTGGGCCGGCATCGGCCGCACCTCGATCGAGAAGCACGCGGTGGCCGGGCCGGTCGCGGTGCGCGCCGCTCGGGCTCGAGGGCGACCAGGTCTCCGACACCGAGCACCACGGCGGCGTCGACCAGGCGGTCTACGCGTTCGCGCGCGAGGACCTCGACCGCGTGGGCCGAGTGGCTCGGCCGGCCGATCCGCGACGGCCAGTTCGGTGAGAACCTCACCACCGCCGGGCATCGACGTCAACGAGGCCGAGGTCGGCGAGCGCTGGCGGATCGGCACCGCGGTGCTCGAGGTCGCCTCGGTCCGGATCCCGTGCAACGACTTCAAGAACTGGATGGGCCACAGCGGCTACGACGACACCGCGTGGGTCAAGCGGTTCGCGGCCGAGGGCCGGCCGGGACCCTACCTGCGCGTCGTCGACGAGGGCGTCGCTCGCAGGCGGGCGACGAGATCCAGGTCGTGCACCGGCCCGGGCACGGCGTCACGGTCAGCACGATGTTCGCGGCGCTCACCACGCGGCGCCAGCTGCTGCCGGAGCTGCTGCGCGTCGACGGCCTGGTCGACGAGGCCCGGCTGCGTGCCGAGAAGTACGTCGCGCGCGCCTGATCCGGGCGCACGATTCCCGCCAGACGGGCGTTCGGCTACCGGTACGTAACCTGTTGATCTAGGTTACTCGCCAAGACGTGCGGCCTGGGGGCCGCACGGACCGCCCCCACCGCGAGCGCAGGAGTGTCATGCCAGTCATCACGGACCCGAGCTTCGTCGACACCATGGTCGCCAACGTGGCGATCCAGTTCCACGACCGGGTGGAGAAGTCGCCGCACACCGAGGCCTACCGCTACCCCGAGGGTGACTCCTGGACCTCGGTCACCTGGAAGCAGGCCGGCGACGAGGTGGCCCGGCTGGCGGCCGGACTGCTCGCGCTCGGCATCGAGATCGGAGCAGCGGGTCGGCATCGCCTCCAGCACCCGCTACGAGTGGATCCTCGCCGACCTCGCCATCATGTGCGCCGGCGCGGCGACGACCACCGTCTACCCGTCCACCAACGCCGAGGACACGGCGTACATCCTCAGCGACTCCGAGTGCCGGGTCGTCTTCGCCGAGGACGACGAGCAGATCGCGAAGCTCACCGAGCGCAAGGCCGAGCTGCCCCACCTGCTCAAGGTCGTCACCTTCACGGCAAGTCCGACGGCGACTGGGTGATCGGGCTCGAGGACCTCGCGAAGCTCGGCGACGCCTACCTCGCCGACCACCCCGACGTGATCGCGGAGACGGCCGAGGCGATCAAGCCGGACCAGCTCGCCACCCTGATCTACACCTCCGGCACCACCGGCCGCCCCAAGGGCGTCCGGCTGCGGCACCGGTCGTGGGTCTACGAGGGCGCGGCGATCCATGCGCAGGACATCCTCGAGCGAGACGGACCTGCAGTTCCTGTGGCTGCCGATGGCCCACTCGTTCGGCAAGGTGCTGCTCTCCACCCAGCTGGCCTGCGGCTTCGCCACCGCGATCGACGGCCGGGTCGACAAGATCGTCGAGAACCTCGGCATCGTGAAGCCGACGTTCATGGGCGCGGCGCCGCGCATCTTCGAGAAGGCGCACGGCCGGATCGTCACCATGCAGCAGGCCGAGGGCGGCGCCAAGGAGAAGATCTTCAACCAGGCGTTCAAGGTCGGCCTCGAGGTCGACCGGCTCAAGCGCGAGGGCAAGTCGGTCCCGCTGCCGCTCAAGGTCCAGCACGCGCGTGTTCGACAAGCTGGTGTTCAGCAAGATCCGCGACCGCTTCGGTGGCCGGGTGCGCTTCTTCATCTCCGGCGCGGCCGCGCTCAACCAGGACATCGCCGAGTGGTTCCACGCCGCGGGCATCCTGATCCTCGAGGGCTACGGCCTGACCGAGTCCTCGGCCGGCTCGTTCGTGAACCACCCCGACGAGTACAAGTTCGGCACCGTCGGCCCGGTCTTCCCCGGCAGCGAGGTCAAGCTGGGCGAGAACGACGAGATCCTGATCAAGGGCCCCGGCGTCATGGACGGCTACCACAACCTGCCCGAGGAGACCGAGAAGACGCTGACCGACGACGGCTGGCTGCACACCGGCGACAAGGGCAGCCTCGACGCCGAGGGCTTCCTCACCATCACCGGCCGGATCAAGGAGCTCTTCAAGACCTCCGGCGGCAAGTACATCGCCCCGCCGGCGATCGAGTCGAAGTTCAAGGCGATCTGCCCGTACGCCAGCCAGTTCATGGTCTTCGGCAACGAGCGCAACTACTGCGTCGCGCTGGTCACCCTCGACCCGGACGCGATGGCCGGCTGGGCCGAGGAGAACGGCATGGCGGGCGCGTCGTACACCGACGATCGTCGCGCTCCGACAAGGTCCAGGAGATGGTCGGCGGGTACGTCGACGAGCTCAACACCCGGCTCAACCGCTGGGAGACCATCAAGAAGTGGGAGCTGCTCGACCACGACCTCACCGTCGAGTCCGGCGAGCTCACCCCGTCGATGAAGGTCAAGCGCAACGTCGTCGAGGACAACTACAAGGACAAGATCGACGCGTTCTACGCCTGACGCACCGCGCTCCGCACAGGAGACGCACAGGCGTCACGCGGGTCGGATGGGTGTCGGCGGGAGAACCGCCGGCACCCGTTCGAATTCAGCCCGCAGGACTTCCATGACCCACGACCACCGAGCACGACGAGCTCGAGGACCACGACCGGGGCCTGTCCCACGACCTGCCGAAGCTGGTCGACGCGGGCCTGGGCCGGCGCGGCATGCTCGGCATCGTCGGCGGTCTCGGGGTGGCCACCGTCGCCGGCTGCGCGCTGCGGCGACGACGGCTCGTCGTCCAGCAGCGACACGGCGAGCGGGCAGAGCGCGCCTCCGGGCGGTCCCGGTGGGGAGGCCCGGCGGGCCATGCCCGGCGAGTCCGACGTCGAGGTCGCCGACGGCGAGATCCCCGAGGAGACCGCCGGCCCCTACCCGGGCGACGGCTCCAACGGGCCCAACGTGCTCACCGAGTCCGGCATCGTCCGCAGCGACATCACCTCCAGCTTCGGCTCGGCGTCCGGGGTCGCCGAGGGCGTGCCGCTGACCGTGCAGGCTCAAGGTCTACGACCTGGCCGGCGAGGACGCGACGGCGCTCGCCGGGGCGGCGGTCTACCTCTGGCACTGCGACCGCGAGGGCCGCTACTCGATGTACGACGACGAGATCGCCGACGAGAACTACCTGCGCGGCGTCCAGGAGGCCGACGCGGACGGGCGGGTGGAGTTCACGACGCATCTTCCCGGCGGCGTACTCCGGGCGCTGGCCGCACATCCACTTCGAGGTCTACCCGAGCCTGGACGAGGCCACCAGCGCCGACGAACAAGCTGCGCACCTCGCAGCTCGCGTTCCCCGAGGACGCCTGCAACGAGGTCTACGCGACCGAGGGCTACGAGCAGAGCGTCACCAACCTGGCCCAGACGTCGCCTCGACACCGACGGGGTCTTCTCCGACGGCTACTCGCTCCAGCTCGCCACCGTGACCGGCTCCGTCGACGAGGGCTACGTCGCGTCCTGAACGTCCCTGCGAACGGTCGTCCCGAGTGCTGATCGCCGCCGTCGGCGGACGACCGGTGTGGGTGGGATTGACGGGTGCCGTCCGCCCTGCCTGCCGGTGACCCGGCCCCGCCGGACGGGTCGCTGCCGGAGCACGGCGCTGGCGGAGCTGGGGGAGCGGCCCTTCGGGGTCTACGTGCACGTGCCGTTCTGCACGGTGCGCTGCGGCTACTGCGACTTCAACACCTACACCGCCGACGGAGCTCGGGGACGCGCCCGGCGCCTCCCGGGCGACGTACGCCGAGGCGGCGATCGCCGAGCTGCGGCTGGCCCGCCGGGTGCTCGGCGACCGGGACGTGCCCGGTCTCCACGGTCTTCTTCGGCGGTGGTACGCCGACCCTGCTGCCGCCCGGCGACCTGGCGGCGGTGCTCGCGGCCGTCGACGCCGAGTTCGGGCTGGCCCAGGGCGCCGAGGTGACCACCGAGTCCAACCCCGACAGCGTCACCGCGGACGACCTGGCCCGGCTGCGCGAGGCGGGCTTCACCCGGATCTCGTTCGGGATGCAGTCGGCCGTGCCGCACGTGCTGGCGACCCTCGACCGCACGCACGACCCGCTGCGCGTGCCCGCGGTCGTGGAGTGGGCGCGGGCGGCCGGCTTCGAGCAGGTCAGCCTCGACCTGATCTACGGCACGCCGGGGGAGTCGCTGGCCGACTGGGAGACCTCGCTCGACGCCGCGCTCGCCTGCGCGCCCGGACCACGTCTCGGCGTACGCGCTGATCGTCGAGGAGGGCACCGCCCTCGCCCGGCAGATCAAGCGCGGCGAGCTGCCGATGCCGGACGACGACGACCTCGCCGACAAGTACCTCGCTGGCCGACGACCGCCTCGCCGCCGCCGGGCTCGGGTGGTACGAGGTCTCGAACTGGGCCCGCGACGAGGCGAGCCGCTGCCGGCACAACGTCCTCTACTGGACCGGCGCCGACTGGTGGGGAGTCGGACCCGGCGCGCACTCCCACGTCGGCGGCGTGCGCTGGTGGAACGTCAAGCACCCGGCGGCGTACGCCGCACGGCTCGCCGACGGGCGAGCCCGGCGCAGGCGCGCGAGATCCTCGACGAGGAGACCCGGCGGGTGGAGCGGGTGCTGCTCGAGGTCCGGCTGCGCGAGGGGCTGCCCGGCGACGTGCTCGACGACGCCGGAACGGCCGCGGTGCACGGGCTGGTCGACCGCGGACTGCTCGACGCAGGCGCTGCCGATGCCGGCTGGGTGGTGCTGACCCAGCGTGGCCGGCTGCTCGCCGACGCGGTGGTGCGCGACCTGCTGCCGTGAGCCTGTTTCAGCGTGACCATGCGGATGGTGAGCGGGTAGCGGTACATCTCGCCGTTCGCGGCCTTGACCGACCCGATGATCGTGTAGACCAGCCACCAGATGGCGAACGCCGCGAACAGCGGGATCAGCAGGATCAGGCCCAGGCCGAACGTCACGAGCGCGATGACCAGGCTCAGGACCGTGCCGGCCACGGCGTAGATGATCATCGACAGCTGGAAGTTGAGGGACTCGGCCGACTGCTGGCGGATGTACGGCGAGTCGTTGCCCTTGATCAGGAAGACCAGGAGCGGGCCGAGGAACGCCATCGCGACGAACGCGGCGATCAGGGCGCTCCAGTGCGCGGCGCCACCCCAGGTCCGCTCGTCGGCGGTGAGCCCGTCCGGGCCGCGCTGCTGGGAGTACGGCACGCCGGCGTACGGCTGCTGGCCGTACGGGTAGGGCTGCTGGCCGTACTGCTCGCCGGGAGGCTGCTCGTCGCCGGGAGGCTGCTCGTCGTCGGGGTCGGAGGGCGACGGGCTGTTCGGGTCGGTCACGACGCCTCCAGGCGGGTCGGGCGGATACGGGTCGGCGACCAACAGACTACGGCGCGTGTGTCGGCAAACCGACGGAACGGAGCCCGAGACGCGCCTACGCTGACGCAGGCTCCATCGGCGAGCCCGTGATCCCGCCGTCATCGAGGCGCACCTGAGCACGGCCATCTCGGAGTCTCGGGCGTGGCAGTCCCCGGTCACCGTGGCGCGATGCCCCGCTGGCCGAGGTGCCGGCGCTCCGACCCCCGGCCGCCTCAGGGCGCGGTGACGAAGTCGATCAGCTCCTCGACCCGCCCGAGCAGGGCCGGGTCGAGGTCGCTGTACGACGCCACCTTCGACAGGATGTGCCGCCACGCCCGCGCGATGTCGGCCTGGTCGCGGTGCGGCCAGCCGAGCTGCTGGCACACGCCCTTCTTCCACTCGATGCTGCGCGGGACGTCCGGCCAGCGCTCCATCCCGAGCCGTTCCGGCTTGACGGCGGCCCAGACGTCGATGAACGGGTGGCCGACGATCAGGACGTGCTGCCCGATCGGTGACTTCGCGATGCCCTGGGCGATCCGGCTCTCCTTGGAGCCCGGGACCAGGTGGTCGACGAGAACGCCGACCCGGCGCTCGGGGCCGGGCCGGAAGTCGCGCAGGTGCTCGGCGAGGTCGTCGACGCCGCCGAGGTACTCCACGACGACGCCCTCGATCCGCAGGTCGTCGCCCCACACCTTCTCGACCAGCTCCGCGTCGTGCCGACCCTCGACGTAGATCCGGCTCTGCCGGGCCACCCGCGCCTTGGCGTCGTGGACGGCGACCGAACCGGACGCGGTGCGCGTGGGCTTCGCGGGTGCCTTCGCGCGCACCGGCGCGGTGAGGATCACCGGGCGTCCCTCGAGCAGGAACCCCGGCCCGAGCGGGAAGGTACGCCGCTTGCCGCGGCGGTCCTCGAGCGTCACGGTGTGCAGATCGCGGTCGACGGCGACGATCTCGCCGCACCAGTCCGTGGTGACCTCCTCGACGACCGCGCCCGAGCTCCGCCGGGGCCTCGACGGCGCGCCCGCGCTTCGGAACCCGCCAGTCGGTGGCGAGGATGTCGGAGCCGTAGCGGTCGCGCGAGGTCACCCGGGCAACGCTAGGCGCCGCCCACCCCGAACTCCGGTCATGCCGCGCCGAGAGGCGTCAGTCCTCGAGCTGCTCGTCGTCCCACTCGGCCGGGGTCTTGCCGCCGTCCATCTCGAGGTCGTCCAGGTCGTCGGGGGCGTCGTCCTCGGAGAGCGGCTCGGCGAGGGGGTTGTCCTCGCCCGGCTGGAGGTCCTCGGGCAGCTGGTCGTCGCTGATGCCCTCGGTCTGCTCGTCGGTCTTCTCGGACTCGGAGTTGGTCATGTGGGGACGGTACCCATCGCGTGTACCCCGCAACCTCAGACGAGCGGCAGCTGGCGCTGGCCGCGGGGGAGCTGCTCGTAGCCAGCGGCGACGGCCTTGGCGAGGTGGGCCTTGTCGTAGGGCCAGTCGGCCGCGTCCAGCGCCTGCTCGAGGGGTACGCCGCGCGCGGCCAGGTCGCGGATCGTCTGGGCGACGATGCCGATGTCGTTGCGCTGCTCCTCGACGAACTCGCGGTCGACGGGAGCGCCGTGACCCGGGACGACCACGGTCGCCACGGTCAGCAGGTCGAGCACGATGTCCAGGCTGTGCGGCCACTCGAGCGGGTAGCAGTCTGCGCCGAAGCCGGGGACGTGCCCGCGCACCGCCGACTCCTCGACCAGGTCGCCGGCCAGCACCACGTCGACATCGGGCACGCGGACCACCAGGTCGCCGCCGGTGTGACCGCGGCCGGGGTGCACCAGCTCGACGGCACGGTCGCCGAGGTCGAGCGCCACCGCCGACGAGAAGGTGTGGTCGGCCGGCACGACCTCGGTCTCGCGGACCTCGTCGGCGTGCGGGTCGTCGGGCTCGGCGTCGTACAGGCCCTTGATCCGCTCGCCCGACGGCACGGTCATCGCCGCGGCCGCCTCGTGTGCGTGGATCGGTATCGCGCCGTACGCCGTGCGGAACGCGCCGTTGCCGAAGGTGTGGTCGAAGTGCTCGTGGGTGTTGACGACGCCGACCACCTCGCCCGCACCCAGCCGGCGTACGTCCTCGATCACCGCGCGGGCCGCGCGGGAGGAGGCGTGCGTGTCGACGACGAGCAGTCCGCGGTCGCCGCCGACCAGGGTGACGTTGAGGTCGAACCACTCGTAGCGCGCGACCCACACGCGGTCGGCCACCTCGGCGAAGCTCGTTCCCGTCGTTCCCACACGTGCAGCCTAGGACGTCCGGACCCGTCGATCGGCCGAGCCGCCTAGTACCCTTGGCACTCAGTTGAGTCGAGTGCCAGCAAGCGAGGAGGTGGAGGACGTGCACGAGGACCGCAAGCTCGCCGTCCTCCGCGCCATCGTCGAGGACTACGTCGCCACCGAGGAGCCGGTCGGCTCCAAGGCGCTCGTCGAGCGGCACGGCCTCGGCGTCTCGCCGGCGACGGTCCGCAACGACATGGCGGCGCTCGAGGAGGAGGGGTTCATCACCCAGCCCCACACCAGCGCCGGCCGGGTGCCGACCGACAAGGGCTACCGGCTGTTCGTCGACCGGCTCACCACGCTCAAGCCGATGAGCGCCGCCGAGAAGCGCGCCATCGCCACCATCCTCGACGGCGCCGTCGACCTCGACGACGTGGTCCACCGGTCGGTGCGGCTGCTCGCCCAGCTGACCCGGCAGGTCGCCGTCGTGCAGTACCCCACGCTGTCCCGCTCGACGGTGCGGCACATCGAGCTGGTGGCGCTCTCGCCGAGCCGGCTGCTCGTCGTGCTGATCCTCAGCACCGGCCGGGTCGAGCAGCGGCTGCTCGAGCTGGACGCCGAGCTGACCGAGGACGAGCTCGCCGACCTGCGCTCGCGGGTCAACCACGCGGCGGTCGGCTCCGCGATCGCCGAGGCGGCGACCGCGCCTGCGCGGCACTCGTCCCCGAGCGCGACGCCCACGTGATCGCCGCCGTGGTCGACACGCTGGTGGAGGCGATGTCCGACCACCGCTCCGACGAGCGGATCGCGGTCGGCGGCGCGGCCAACCTGGCCCGGTTCGGCGAGAGCTTCGACACCGCCGTGCGGCCCGCTGCTGGAGGCGCTCGAGGAGCACGTCGTGCTGCTCAAGCTGATCGGCGAGGCGCAGCACCGGCGGCGCGATCACGGTGCGGATCGGCCACGAGGGGCCCTACCAGGAGCTGGCGTCGACCAGCGTCGTCGCCACCGGCTACGGCCCCGGCGACGAGGCGCTGGCGACGCTCGGCATCGTGGGTCCGACCCGCATGGACTACCCGGGATCGATGGCGGCCGTGCGCGCGGTGGCCCGCTACGTCTCCCGCATCCTCGACGAGGCCTGAGGCCTCCGGACGACGACGAAGGAACGACAGTGAGTCAGGACCTCTACGACCTCTTGGGTGTGGCCCGGGACGCCGACGCCGACGCCATCAAGAAGGCCTACCGGCGCCTGGCCCGGCAGCTGCACCCGGACGTCAACCCCGACCCCGCGACCCAGGAGCGGTTCAAGGAGGTCTCGCGCGCCTACGAGGTGCTGTCCGACCCGCAGAAGCGGGCGGCGTACGACCGCGGCGGCGACCCGTTCGGCGGGCGCCGGCGGCTTCGGCCAGGGTGCGGGCTTCTCGTTCACCGACATCATGGACGCGTTCTTCGGCGGCGGTGCTCCGGGCGCGGCGGCCGCCGGGGGTCGCGGTCCGCGACCGCGGGTACGCCGTGGCCAGGACGCGCTGATCCGGGTCGAGATCGAGCTGGCCGAGGCGGCGTTCGGCGTCTCCCGCGAGCTCAAGGTCGACACCGCCGTGCTGTGCACCACCTGCCACGGCAACGGCGCCGCGCCCGGCAGCGAGCCGATCACCTGCGAGACCTGCCGCGGTGCCGGGCGAGGTCGCCCACGTGCAGCGGTCGTTCCTCGGCGAGATCCGGACGCTGCGCCCGTGCGCGGCCTGCCGTGGCTTCGGCTCGATCATCCCCGAGCCGTGCCGCGAGTGCTCCGGCGACGGCCGGGTCCGCTCCCGCCGTACCCTCACGGTCAAGATCCCCGCCGGCGTCGACACCGGCACCCGCGTCCAGCTCACCGAGCAGGGCGAGGTCGGTCCGGGCGGCGGCCCGGCCGGCGACCTGTACGTCGAGATCCGGGTCGCGGAGCACGACACGTTCACCCGCCACGACAACGACCTGCACTGCACGGTCACCGTGCCGATGACCGCGGCGGCGCTCGGCACCACGCTGACCCTGCCCACGCTCGAGGCCGACGTCGAGGACGGCGGCGGCTCCGGCGTGGAGACGCGAGTTCGAGCTGGAGATCCGGCCCGGCACCCAGTCCGGCACCGAGCAGGTGCTGCGCGGGCGCGGCGTGCCCGGCCTGCGCGGCGGTCGCGGCGACCTGGTCGTCACCATCGTCGTGGAGACCCCGACCCGGCTCGACCCGCGCCAGGAGGAGCTGCTGACCGAGCTGGCCGCGATCCGGGGCGAGGAGCAGCCGTCCGGCCAGGTCCGGCCCGGCAGCAAGTCGGTGTTCGGCCGGATCCGCGACGCGTTCAACCAGCACTGATGTCCCCTGATGTCGCCTCGCCCGTCCACCTCGTCCCGTCGCTGGACGGGGTCGGCGTCGGCTCGTCCGTGACCGTCGAGGGGGACGAGGCGCACCACGCCGTCGCCGTACGCCGGCTGCGGGTGGGGGAGTCGGTCGTGCTCACCGACGGGCTCGGCACCTCGGTCACCGGCGAGGTGGCCTCGACCGGCAAGCGGGTGTTCGAGGTGACCGTGGCCGTCGGTGTCGCGCGACCCCGCGCCGGAGCCGGCGTTCGTGGTCGTCCAGGCGATCCCGAAGGGCGACCGCGGCGAGCTCGCCGTCGAGGTGCTGACCGAGATCGGCGTGGCCGAGATCGTGCCGTGGGCGGCCGCCCGCAGCGTGGCCGTCTGGAAGGGCGAGCGGGCCGCGAAGTCCCTGTCCCGCTGGCGATCCACCGCCCGCGAGGCCGCGCAAGCAGGCGCGCCGGTCGTGGTTCCCCGACGGTGCCTGAGATGGCCTCGACGGCCGACGTGGTCGGGCTGGTCGCCGAGGCCGACCTGGCCGTCGTCCTGCACGAGGAGGCGTCCGCGCCGCTCGCGTCGCTCGCCGTGCCGGCCTCCGGTCGGGTCGTCGTCGTGGTCGGCCCCGAGGGCGGCCTGACCGACGACGAGGTCGCCGCGTTCACCGCCGCCGGAGCGCACGTCCGTACGGCTCGGCGCCGAGGTGCTGCGTACGTCGACCGCCGGCGTCGCCGCCGTCTCCGCCCTGCTCGCCCGGACCCCCCGCTGGCGCTAGACCGCTGTAACGCCGTGTGCTTCCGTACCCGGGGGCTGCACCGACAGCGTCAGGCGTTACAGCTGCGTCGGCGCGATCTCGACAGGCTCACCGGCGTGTGCTAGGGGCACTCGACAGAGGTCGGCGACGCGGTCGAGCTCGTCGTCGAGGTCGGACTGCTCGGCCTTGGTGAGCTTGCGGAGCATCGACACGACGGTGGGCCGGCCGTCCTCCATCCGCCACAGGCCCTCCATCCAGCCGTCGACGAAGACGGTCATGGCGACGCCACCGTTGAGGCCCATCCAGTTGCCGCGCTTCTCGGCGTCGGTGACGCGGTCGCGGGCGGCGTGGGAGAGCCAGACGTTGTCGTAGGCGCCGAGCAGCCGCACCGGCGCCGGGCGCGTCCTCGTCGGCGAACTCGCCGTCCGGGACGTCGAACAGCGCCTTGCCGTTCTCGTCCTCGTGCCGCACCAGGTCGTCCATCCCCTTGAGCAGCGGGGCCAACCGGGTCAGCCCGGACCACGCGCCGACGTCCGTGGCCGAGGCGGGACCGAACGCGCGGAGGTAGCGGCGCACGATCTCCTCGGGATCGGGGTCGACCAGCGGCTGCTCCAGCCAGCGGTCGACGTACTGGTAGACCACGCCGCCCGACTGCTTCCACGCGCCCCGCGGCGGCAGCTGGGCCAGCGGCTGGTTGGTGCGCGCCAGGTGTGCGAGCGCATTGGGCGGGACGCCCGGGAACCGGTCGCCGAGTGCCTCGCCGAGCGCCTTCATCGGCAGCGGCCCGTCGCGGAGGACGTCGGAGACAGCGGCGTTCACCTCGTCGGTGTCGAGATGGAACGCGGGCCGGGTGTTCTGGCTGACCTTGCGCTCGCGGTCCTGGACCGGCTGCGTCCACTGCCGCAGCGACAGCGCGTCGTCGACGGTCAGCAGGTGGATCGTCCCGCGCATCACGGTCAGCCGGACCAGCGACCGCTCCTCGAGGCCGCGGGTCACGACGTACGGGTCGAACTCGTCGAGCCGCGCGGCGAGCGAGAGGTACGGCGGGAGGTTCTCCTGCGCCTGCAGCCCGACGAGGTGGTCGACCATCTCGTGCGGCTCGGCGCGCGTGCGTTCGAGCAGGTGCTGGCGGTGCAGCAGCGTCCGGTTGAGCCGGCGGCGGGTCAGGCGCACGCCGCCAACCTACGGCCTACTCGATCGTGATCCGCCGTGAGTCGCTGAAGGCACCCGGAGCCCTCCGTGCCGCCGGACGGGTCGTCGGTCATCGCGATCACGGCGTAGTCGCCGGGCGGGACGTCGGAGATGTCGATGGTCCCGGAGAACGGGAACAGCTTGTCGCCCATCCAGCCGTCGGCCGTGAACGGCTCCTCGGCCAGCACCTCCGTGCCCTCCCAGCGCTGCAGCCGCACGATCACGTTCGCCTCGAAGGAGTTGGCCACGCCCTCGACCGTCGAGGCTGTCGCCGCTGACCGTCTCGCCCTCGGAGGGCGAGGACAGCGAGACGAGCGAGAGCGTCTTGAGGATCGGAGCGTTGGCCAGCGGCTCGGACGTCGGCTGCCCGAGGACCTGGTCGGAACGGCCGCCGTCGAGGAGGAACTGGACGCCGACCCGGCCCTGGCCGTTCGCGGCCTGCACGCTGTAGACGACCTGTTGCAGCGCGAGCTGCGCCTCCTCCTGCGTCATGCCCGAGGGGCAGGTCGTGCGGCGCGCCGGCGACGCTCGACCGTGAGGATGTCCGCGCCGTCGGAGGTCACCTCGGTGACGGACACGCCGGACGGCCACAGGGTGCCGTAGTCCGGGTCGTCGGCGCTGCCGGCGACCGACGTGGCGGCGGCGTACACCAGGGGGTCCGCGCCGTCGGTGTTCCGAAGGAACTCGCGGTAGAGCCGGGGCCCGCTGGGAGTGTCGCCCACGAAGTAGACCGGCACCACCGAGGCCGACGGCGGGAGACGTCGTCTCGGACGGCGTCGGCTCGGACGCGTCGTTCGAGGGCGTCGGCTCATTCGTCGCGGGGTCCGACTGGCTGGCGGGGGCGGATCGTCGTCTCCCTGACCGGGCAGCGTCCCTCCGGCGGCGGCGATGGCGGTGATGACGGCGGCCGTGGCGACGACGGCGCCGCCGACGGCGTAGAGCCAGGGGCGTCGAGAGCTCATGGAGGTCACCTTCGTTTCGTTGCGGATGGCGTCGAGCCTGTTGGCGGGCTCGACGTCCGACACGGCGTCGGACAGGAGGTCTGCGAGGCGGGGGTCGCGCTCGTCGTGGGGCTGGTCACCGGGACGGGTCATGACCGGTCCTCCAGGTAGTCGCTGAGGAGGGTCCGCAGGGTGGCGGAACCACGCGAGGCGTGGCTCTTCACCGCGCCACGGCTGATGCCGAGGGTCTCGGCGATCTCGGCCTCGGACAGGTCGAGGTAGTAGCGCAGCGCGAGCACCTCGCGCTGGCGGTCGGGCAGCTCCCGCATCGCGTCGAGCACGGCGCCGCGCCGGTCGGTCGCGAGGGCGGAGTCGTCCGCGCCGGGCGCGTGGTTCGGGACCGCCTCGCGGGCGGCGTGCCGGGTCACGACGCCCCGGTGCCGCAGCGCCGACCGGGACCGGTTGACGACCGTCTGCCGCAGGTAGGCCAGCGCCTTGTCGTGGTCGCGCAGCTTCGGCCAGCGCGCGTGTACGGCGACGAAGGCGTCCTGGACGACCTCCTCGGCCGTCGCGACGTCGCGCACCAGGAGCACCGAGAGCCGGACGAGCTGCCGCCAGTGGGCGGCGTACAGCTGCTCGAGCGCGGTGTCGGCGTCCCAGCGGGCGGTCTCGTGCGGCGTCACCGCACCCGTCCGGACCACCGATATCGCATGGGTCATCACGCTAGTGGCACGCGCAGGCCCGGCCCGGGGTTTACCCCGGCGCGCCACTTGTTCGTCTGACGCCGTGCCAGCATGACGACATGAGCGATGACTGCCTGTTCTGCAAGATCGTGGCCGGCGACATCCCCGCGGACGTGGTGCAGTCCACCGACCGCGCCGTGGCGTTCCGCGACATCAACCCGCAGGCGCCCACGCACGTCCTGGTGATCCCGCGCAGCCACCACGCGAACGCCGCCGAGCTGGCCGCCGCCGAGCCGGACACCGTCGCCCACCTCGTCGACGTCGCCGCCGGGGTCGCCGCGGAGGACGGGGTCGAGGACTACCGGCTGGTCTTCAACACCGGCGCAGGGCGTCGGGCAGACCGTGTTCCACACGCACCTGCACCTGCTCGGCGGCCGCCCGATGACCTGGCCGCCGGGCTGATCAGAGCGACCAGAGCAGGTACCTCAACGTGCGTGAGCACCGGCAGCAGGAACACGGCGAGGAGCAGCAGCGCGACCGCGACATGGGACTTCTTGCGCCGGTCGAGCATCGACGCGAACTCGAGCCAGGCACCCTCGGCGGACGCTGCGGTCGAGTCCGATCCGCTTGCTGTCGCCCGGCATCAGGGGCGGCTCCCACGGCTGCACCGGCGGCTGCTCGCCGTACGGGTCGGTCCGGTTCTGGTCCATGCCACCCCCTCGTCGTACCTGAATAGTCCGAGAGTACGGCGGCGGTGGCCGTTTGCGTGTCAGCATGGCGACATGAGGTCGGGCCGCCTCCGGGTGATCGTCGCTGCGGCGGCGATCCTGCCGCGACCGGATGCGGTCGCGGCGGGCGACGACGGGCACACGTCGGCCGAGCCGGACGACCGACACGCTCGACCTCCGCCGGCGACAGCCACGGCTCGCACGGCACGTCCGCCGAACCGGTGCAAGGCCCGGCCGCTCCGCGAGGGCGAGCGCCGGCTCACGCTGGAGATGCCGGAGCCCTACACGCCGTCGGCGCCGACCGGCGTCGGCACCGACGACTACCGCTGCTTCCTGCTCGACCCGAAGCTGGACGAGGACGCGCTGGATCACCGGCATCAACGTGCTGCCCGGCAACCCCGACGTCGTGCACCACGTCATCCTGTTCCGGGTCCCGCCGCGACCTGGTCGCGCAGGCCGAGCAGAAGGACGCGGCGACGCCGGGCGAGGGCTGGACCTGCTTCGGCGGCACCGGCCTCGGCGCGTTCCAGGGCATCGACGACGCCCCGTGGCTGGGCGCCTGGGCGCCCGGCGGCAGCGAGTCGGTGCTACGGCGCGGGCTTCGGCGTCGAGCTCGAGCAAGGGCTCGCAGATCGTGATGCAGGTGCACTACAACCTGCTCGCCGGCGACGAGCCCGGACGTCTCCGCCACCCAGCTGCGGCTGGCGCCCGCGGACGCCGACCTCACCAACCTCGGCACCATGCTGCTGCCCGGCGCCGGTCGAGCTGCCCTGCCGGCCCGGGCACGACGACGGCCCGCTGTGCGACCGCGACGCCGCGGTGGCGGACGTCAAGAAGCGCTTCGGCGACGGCGCCGGGCTCGACCGCCGACCTGCTCTACTTCCTGTGCGGCGGCAAGCCGCGAGCCGGCGACGTCCAGTCCTGCACCCGCACGATCCGCGAGCCGATGACGATCCATGGGCGTCGCCGGGCACATGCACCTGCTCGGCCGCTCGATCAAGATCGAGGTCAACCCCGGCACCGACCGGCGCGCAGACCGTCCTCGACATCCCGGTCTGGGACTTCGACAACCAGGGCGCCAAGCCGATCAAGCCGGTGCACCTGGACACCGGCGACACCGTCAAGGTGACCTGCCGGCACGCGCAGTGCGCTGCGCGACCAGCTGCCCGTCCTTCGAGGGCCAGGACGGAGCGGTACGTCGTGTGGGGCGAGGGCACCACCGACGAGATGTGCCTGGGCATCCTGCTGGTCACCCAGCCCTGAGCGCAGCCGAGTCACGGCAACGCGGTGGGCCACGGCGGCCAACCCGTAGCATGGAGGGGCTCACACAGCCGACCGGAAGGGCCGCCCGCCACGGGCATCCATGACTGACACCAGCAACCGCACGCGGATCGCGACCCAGCACCCGCCACACCGTCGTGGTCCCCAACAGCATCAACATGGTGAGCCTGCTCGGCCCCGGCGACGAGCACCTCGCGCTGATCGAGCAGGCCTTCGACGCCGACATCCACGTCCGCGGCAACCAGATCACCCTCCACGGCGAGCCCGGCGAGGTCGCGCTCGCCGAGCGGCTGCTCGACGAGCTGGTGACGATCATCCGCACCGGCCAGGGCGTCACCGCCGAGACCGTCGAGCGCGTCCTGCACATGCTGCGCGCCGAGACGACCGAGCGCCCGGCCGACGTGCTGTCGCTGAACATCCTGTCCAACCGCGGTCGCTCGATCCGGCCGAAGACGCTGAACCAGAAGCGCTACGTCGACTCGATCGACAAGCACACGATCACCTTCGGCATCGGCCCCGCCGGCACCGGCAAGACCTACCTCGCGATGGCCAAGGCCGTGCAGGCGCTGCAGTCCAAGAACGTCAACCGGATCATCCTGACCCGCCCGGCCGTCGAGGCGGGCGAGCGGCTCGGCTTCCTGCCCGGCACGCTCAGCGAGAAGATCGACCCCTACCTGCGGCCGCTCTACGACGCCCTGCACGACATGATCGACCCCGAGTCGATCCCCAAGCTGCTGGCGGCCGGGACCATCGAGGTCGCGCCGCTGGCCTACATGCGCGGCCGGACGCTCAACGACGCGTTCATCATCCTCGACGAGGCGCAGAACACCACGCCCGAGCAGATGAAGATGTTCCTCACCCGGCTCGGCTTCGGCTCCAAGATCGTGGTCACCGGCGACGTCACCCAGGTCGACCTGCCGAGCGGCGGCCAAGTCGCGGCCTGCAGGTCGTCGAGGGGATCCTCGACGGCGTCGAGGACGTCGTGCTTCAACCGGCTCACCAGCCACGACGTCGTCCGCCACCGGCTGGTCGGCAAGATCGTGGCGGCGTACGACGAGTTCGACGCGCAGCGGCGGGTTCGGCGCCCAGAAGCCAGGACGTCACGTGAGCATCGAGGTCCTCAACGAGTCCGGCCGCGAGCTCGACGTCAAGCAGCTGGCCGCGCTCAGCCGGTTCGTGATGGACCGGATGCGCGTGCACCCGCTGGCCGAGCTGTGCATCAAGGCGGTCGACGAGGAGACCATCGCCGAGCTCAACGCCCAGTGGATGGAGAAGGACGGGCCGACCGACGTGCTCGCCTTCCCGATGGACGAGCTGCGGCCCGGCCTGGTCAACGAGGACCCCGAGGAGGGCGTGCTCGGCGACCTGGTGCTCTGCCCGGCGATCGCGGAGCGGCAGGGCGAGACCGCCGGCCACGGCACCGACGCGGAGATCGAGCTGCTGACCGTGCACGGCATCCTGCACCTGCTCGGCTACGACCACGCCGAGCCCGAGGAGCACAAGGAGATGTTCGGCCTCCAGGACGAGCTCCTCGCCGCGTGGCGAACCATCCTGGACGCGTGATGACCTCCGCCGACCTGTGGCTGGTCGCCCTGGCCGCCGCGCTCGTGCTGCTCGCGGGCCTGTTCTCCGGCGCCGACGCCGCCCTCTCGACGTTCTCCCGCGCCCGCGCCGAGGAGCTCGCTCGCCGAGCGCCGCCCGGGCGCGAAGCGGCTCACCGTGCTGCTCGAGGACCGCACCCGCTACCTCAACACCGCGCTGTTCCTGCGGCTGCTGTGCGAGATCGCGGCGATCGTGATCGTCACCCAGCTCGTCCGCACCGCCTGGGACAGCGCCGAGTTCTGGATGGCGGCGCTCACCTCGATCGGGATCATGCTGGTCGTCTCGTTCGTGGTGATCGGCGTCGCGCCGCGCACCCTCGGCCGCCAGCACCCGCGAGCGGGTCGCGCTGGTCTCCGCGACGCCGCTGACGGTGGTGACCACGCGTGCTCGGCCCGCTGCCGCAGCTGCTGATCCTGATCGGTAACGCGATCACCCCCGGCCGCGGCTTCCGCGAGGGCCCGTTCGCCACCGAGACCGAGCTGCGCGAGCTGGTCGACTTCGCCGAGGCGTCGGCGGTGATCGAGTCCGGCGAGCGGAAGATGATCCACTCCGTCTTCGAGTTCGGCGACACGATCGCCCGCGAGGTGATGGTCCCGCGCACCGACGTGGTCTACATCGAGCGCTACAAGAACCTCCGCCAGACGATGTCGCTGTTCCTGCGCAGCGGCTTCTCGCGGGTCCCGGTGATCGGCGAGAACCTCGACGACATCCGCGGGTTCGCCTACCTCAAGGACGTCGTGCGCCGCGACTTCGAGGCGCCCGACGTCGAGTTCACCCAGCGGGTCGAGGAGGTCATGCGGCCGGCCCACTTCGTGCCCGACTCCAAGCCGGTCGACGCGCTGCTGTCGGAGATGCAGGCGAACCGCCAGCACATCGCCGTCGTCGTCGACGAGTACGGCGGCACCGCCGGCCTGATCACCATCGAGGACCTCCTCGAGGAGATCGTCGGCGAGATCACCGACGAGTACGACGCCGAGGAGGTCGAGGTCGAGGTGCTCCCGAGGCGGCGCCGGTCCGGGTCTCGTCGCGCTACCCGATCGACGACCTCGACGAGCTGTTCGGCTTCGACGTCGAGGAGGAGGACGTCGACAGCGTCGGCGGCCTGATGGCCAAGCACCTCGGCCGGGTCCCGATCCCCGGCTCCCACGTCGAGGCGCACGGGCTGCGGTTCGAGGCCGAGGGCGCCTCCGGGCGGCGCAACAAGATCGGCACCGTCCTGATCACCCGGGTCGAGCGCCGAGCCGCGAGGCCGCCCACGCCGAAGGAGCAACGCGATGAGTGACCTCTCCGCCGAGGACGCCAAGCTGGTCACGCTGGCCCGCGCCACCCGCGCCCGGGTCGGGGCGGCCGAGGGCGGCGCCGTACGCGACGGCGACGGGCGCACCTACGCCGCCGCCTCCGTCGACCTGCCCTCGCTGAAGCTGTCGGCGCTGCAGGTCTGCGTCGCGATGGCCGTGGCGTCCGGCTCGCGCTCGCTCGAGGCCGCCGTGCTGCTCACCGAGGCCGACGAGGTCCGACCGCCGACCTGGCGCGTGCTGCGCGACTTCTCCGGGCACCGGCGTCGTCGTCCACCGCGGCGACCCGCGCGGCACCGTCCAGCAGACCATCTCGACGTGAGGCTCTCGTGACGACCTACACCGCCTGTCTCGTCGACGTCTACGAGACCGCGCTCAGCGTCGACATCCCGCAGTGGGGCGTGGCGCTGGCGGCGACGGCCGGAGTCGACCCGCGGAGCGTTCGCCGTGGCCGTCTCGCAGCACGGCGGACTC
This sequence comes from uncultured Actinomycetota bacterium, assembly GCA_963788445.1. Classification (GTDB taxonomy): domain Bacteria; phylum Actinomycetota; class Actinomycetes; order Propionibacteriales; family Nocardioidaceae; genus Nocardioides. The sequence goes on along the minus strand of CAWBGN010000008.1, from coordinate 177,441 downwards.
GGTGACCGACGGCCGGCTGACGGTCGCGTCAGGCGTTCGAGGAGACCCTGGTCGACCTGGGCGTCGCCGACCGACGACGGCCTGGTGGACCGGCTGCGTGGCAGCGGACCGCGACGCTCGTGCGAGAGCAGGCGGTGCTCCACGAGGACACCGTCCCGTTCCTGGAGTCGCTGCGAGCGACAAGGGCGTGCGGACGGCCTTCGTCAGCAACTGTGCCGACAACACCCGTCCGCTGCTCGAGTGGCTCGGGTTGGACTCGCTGGTCGACGAGCTGGTGCTCTCGTGCGAGGTGGGCGTGGCGAAGCCGGATCCCAGGATCTTCGAGATCGCGCTCGACCGGCTCGGCGTCGCCGCCGCGGACACGCTGTTCGTGGACGACCAGCCGGCGTTCTGCGACGCGGCCGCTGCCCTGGGAATCCGCGCGGTGCTGATCGACCGCGTCGGCGGTGCGGGAGAGGTGTCGACGCTGGCCGAGCTCTCGGCGTACTTCTGATCCGTCTGCCGCCACCGCCTCGCGATCAGGTCCGGATTGGGTACGTCGTGGCCGCTCCTGCTTCCGGATATCGGGATGAGGAGTAGGTTGTTCCGGTGGCTCTCCATGGAGGCTGGCTCGAACACGCCGCCGCCGTTGACCGGCTGCGGTCGTCGTACGCCGCCATCGACCGTGGCGAACCGGTCCGGCTGGCCAAGCACACGTCCAACCTCTTCCGGCCCCGTACCCCCACCTCGGCGCGGGGTCTCGACGTCTCCGGGCTCGACCGGCGTGATCGAGGTCGACCCGGTCGAACGGACCGCCGAGGTGCAGGGCATGTGCACCTACGAGCACCTCGTCGACGCGACCCTCCCGCACGGCCTGATGCCGTACGTCGTGCCCCAGCTGCGCACGATCACCCTCGGCGGCGCGGTGTCCGGGCTGGGCATCGAGTCGACCAGCTTCCGCAACGGCTTCCCGCACGAGTCCGTGCTGGAGATGGACATCTTCACCGGCGCGGGCGAGGTGGTCACGACCCGGCCGGGCGAGGACCTCTTCGACACCTTCCCCAACTCCTACGGGTCGCTCGGCTACGCCACCCGGCTGCGGATCGCGCTCGAGCCGGTGCCCGACCGGGTCCGGCTGCGGCACGTGCGCGTTCGACGACCCCGGACTGCTCGCCAAGACCATCGCCGCGGTCGTCGACTCCGGCGAGTACGACGGCCAGCGGGTCGACGGGCTCGACGGCGTCGCGTTCGCGCCGGGGGAGTACTACCTGACCTTCGCGACCTGGGACGACGGGGACGCGCCGGCGGGCCGAGCCCACGAGCGACTACACGGGCCAGGAGATCTACTACCAGTCGCTCCAGCAGCGCGAGACCGACCTGCTCACGACGTACGACTACCTGTGGCGGTGGGACACCGACTGGTTCTGGTGCTCGGCGGCGTTCGGCGTCCAGAACCCGCTCGTCCGGCGGCTGTGGCCGCGGCGCTGGCGCCGCTCCGACGTCTACCACAAGCTGGTCGGGCTGGACCGCCGGTTCTCGATCGCCGACCGGCTCGACCGCCGCGCCGGGCGCCCCGAGCGCGAGCGCGTGATCCAGGACGTCGAGGTGCCGGTCGACCGGCTGGCCGAGTTCCTCGACTGGTTCGACGAGGAGATCGGGATGCGGCCGGTCTGGCTGTGCCCGGTGCGGGCCAAGCGGGCCTGGCCGATCTACCCGCTCGACCCCGACGTCACCTACGTCAACCTCGGCTTCTGGGGCACCGTCCACGTCGGGCCCGAGGCGGCCGACGCCCCGCGCAACCGCGCGATCGAGGCGAAGGTGCAGTCGCTGGGCGGGCACAAGTCCCTCTACTCCGAGGCGTTCTACGACCGCGACACCTTCGACCAGCTCTACGACGGCGCCCACCTCGCCCGGGTGAAGGCGCAGTACGACCCCGACGACCGGCTCACGAGCCTCTACGACAAGGCGGTGCGACGAGGATGACCCAGACCGAGACCCGGCCCCAGACCCAGACCGGCCTCAAGATCGGCGACGCGATCAGCTCCCTGCTGCGCGACGGGATGCCCGTGCGGTTCAAGGCGTACGACGGCAGCACGGCCGGCCCGCCGGACGCCGACATCACGCTGGAGCTGCACAACCAGCGCGGCCTGTCCTACCTGCTGACCGCACCCGGGCGACCTCGGCATGGCCCGCGCCTACGTCGCCGGCGACCTGGATCTGCACGGCGTGCACCCGGGCGACCCGTACGACGCCCTGGTCCTGCTCCAGAAGCACCTGGACTTCCGCAAGCCGTCGCCGGCCGAGGCGATCGCGCTGGTGCGCGGGCTCGGCATCTCCAACCTGCGTCCGCCGGCGCCGCCGCCGCAGGAGCACCTGCCCCGGTGGCGGCGGGCGGTGGAGGGGCTGCGGCACTCGATGTCGCGCGACGCCGAGGTGATCGCCCACCACTACGACGTGTCCAACACGTTCTACGAGTACGTCCTCGGCCCGTCGATGACCTACACCTGCGCGGTCTACGAGTCGCCCGACGCGACGCTCGAGGAGGCGCAGTTCGCGAAGTACGACCTGATCTGCCGCAAGCTCGACCTCCAGCCCGGCCAGCGGCTGCTCGACGTCGGCTGCGGCTGGGGCGGCATGGTCCGGCACGCCGCCCGCGAGTACGGCGTCCAGGCGCTCGGCGTCACGCTGTCGCGGCAGCAGGCCCAGTGGGCCAAGGAGGCGATCGACCGCGACGGGCTCGGCGACCTCGCCGAGGTGCGGCACCGCGACTACCGCGACGTGGTCGAGTCGGGCTTCGACGCGGTCAGCTCGATCGGCCTGACCGAGCACATCGGCGTGCGCAACTACCCGGCGTACTTCTCGTTCCTGCGCGACCGGCTGCGCCCCGAGGGGCGGCTGCTCAACCACTGCATCACCCGGCCCGCACAACCACCGGCAGGAGATCGGCGCGTTCCTCGACCGCTACGTCTTCCCGGACGGCGAGCTGATCGGCTCCGGGCGGATCATCACCGAGGCGCAGAACGCCGGCCTCGAGGTGATGCACGAGGAGAACTTCCGCAAGCACTACGCGCTCACGCTCGCCGGCTGGTGCCGCAACCTGCAGGAGAACTGGGACGCGTGCGTCGCGCGAGGTCGGCGAGGGCACCGCGCGGGTCTGGGGCCTCTACATGGCCGGCTCGCGGCTCGCCTTCGAGCGCAACGAGATCCAGCTGCACCACGTGCTCGCCGCCAGCACCACCGACGACGGGGAGGACGGGTTCCCGCTGCGCCCGACGTGGTGACGTCATCGGTGGTTGAGGAGGTCGCTCTGCGACCGTCTCGAAACCACCTCGATAGGGTTGGTCGGTGAGCACGAGGGCCCTGCAGTACGACGCGCTGGTGCTGCGTCGTGAGCAGCTCTCGCCGCACCTGGTGCGGCTGACCCTGGGCGGACCCGGGCTCGCCGGGTTCGCCAGCACCGGCATCCCCGACGAGTGGGTCGGGCTGGTGGTGCCGGGGCAGTTCCAGAGCCGCTACTACACCGTCCGCAGCTGGTCCGGCGGCGAGCTGGTCGTCGACGTCGTCGTGCACGAGGTCGGGCTGGTCACCGAGTGGGCCGCGCGCGACTGCGTCGGCGACACGGTCACGATCACCGAGCCGAAGGGCTCGTTCGCGATGCCCGCCGGCGTCCGCGTGGCTGCTGCTGGTCGGCGACCTGACCGCGATGCCGGCGATGGCCCGGATCGCCGAGACCGTGACCGACGTCCCGGTCCGGATCTGGGCCGAGGTGCCCGACGACCTGCCCGGCTACCTGCCGGCCGGCGCCGACGTGACCTGGCTCGAACCGCCCGGCGACGGCGCCAGCGCGCTGGCCGACGGTGGTCGAGGGGATCGACTGGCCGCCGGGTGACGGCTACTTCTGGATGGCGGGGGAGTCCGCGCAGATGCGGGCGATCCGCAAGCACCTGATGCGCGAGCGCCGGCTGCCCGCCACGGCGTACGACGTGATGGGCTACTGGCGCGGCGTCACCCAGCGACAGCCGCGAGCGGTCGACCCCGGGCCGATCTGGCAGGCGGGCAAGGCCGCGGGCAAGTCCGACGAGCAGATCTGGGCGGACTACGACGCCGCGAGGGAGTCATGAGCAGACGACCGACCACCCGGAACACCGCAGCGGCTTCGCGTCGTTCGTCGGCCGCCCGAACGCGGGCAAGTCGACGCTGACCAACGCGCTGGTCGGCAGCAAGGTCGTGATCACCAGCTCCAAGCCGCAGACCACGCGCACCGTCGTCCGCGGCATCGTGCACCGGCCCGACGCCCAGCTGATCCTGGTCGACACCCCCGGCCTGCACCGGCCGCGCACGCTGCTCGGCGAGCGGCTCAACGACCTGGTCAAGACGACGCTGGCCGAGGTCGACGTGGTCGCGGTCTGCTTCCCCGCGAACGAGAAGATCGGGCCCGGCGACCGGTTCATCGTCAACGAGATGGCGAAGGTGAAGCGCACGATCAAGGTCGCGATCGCCACCAAGACCGACCTCGCGACGTCCGAGCAGATCGGCAAGCACCTGCTGGACATCCAGGCGCTCGGCGTCGAGACCGGCACCGACTGGGCCGAGATCGTCCCGGTGTCGGCGAAGAGCGGCGACCAGGTGAAGCTGCTCGAGGACCTGCTGGTCGGCCTGCTGCCCGAGGGACCGCAGCTCTACCCCGACGGCGACCTCAGCGACGCCCCGGAGGAGGCGATCGTCGCGGAGCTGATCCGCGAGGCCGCGCTCGAGGGCGTCCGCGACGAGCTCCCGCACTCGATCGCCGTCGTGGTCGACGAGATGGGGCTGCGCGAGGACCGGCCGGACGACAAGCCGCTGCTCGACATCCACGCCAACCTGTACGTCGAGCGCGACTCCCAGAAGGGGATCGTGATCGGCCACAAGGGAGCCCGCCTGCGCGAGGTCGGCACCGCCGCCCGCAAGCAGATCGAGGCGCTCCTCGGCACCCCCGTCTACCTCGACCTCCACGTCAAGATCGCCAAGGACTGGCAGCGCGACCCCAAGCAGCTCCGCAAGCTCGGCTTCTGACTCCACGCCAGGTGGTTTCGAGACGATCGCTGCGCGACCTCCTCAACCACCGAAAGTTCGGTGATTGAGGAAGGCGCTCTGCGACGGTCGCTGCGCGACCTCCTCAACCACCGAAAGTTCGGTGGTGGGAAGGCGCTCTGCGCCGTCTCGAAACCCCCGCACGGGCGCAGGGCGGTGGTCGTCGTCTGCGCTCGGCTCACCGGGTCTCGACGCGCCTAGCGCGACCTCGTGCCTCGGTCGCGGGCTTGCTCGACCTTCGTTCGCGACGGCGCCTGCTCGTTCCTCGCAGACACCTGCTCAGTCCGGCGCCCAGCAGAGGCCGTAGGTCTGGCCGGCGTCCCACTGCTTCTCGGTCGGCCACTCGTAGCCCCACTGGAAGTTGAGGGCGTCCTCGGCGGCGCCGCGGCCGGCCTCCTCGCAGGCGGTCTCGCCGGCGTCCTGCGGACCTTCTGCTCGCCGGGGTACTTCTCGCCGTCGAAGGTGAAGGTCGAGATCGCGCGCCAGGAGTGCGGGCCGGAGCAGATGACGCGTTCGAAGTCGGCGGCGTCGGGCTCGGCGGTGCCGCACATGCCGTAGCGGGCCTGCGCCCTCGGGCGTGCCGAGTACGCCGCCGAGCTTGACCGTGAGCGGGGCCAGCGTCTCGTTGCGGGCCAGCGCGATCAGGTCGCAGCGGTACCAGTCGGCGCCGCGGTCGGACTGCCGGACGGTCGGCGTGAACCAGACCGCGCGCAGCATGCTCAGCCGGCGCGCCTCGACGGTGCCGCCCACGAAGTCGTCGAAGCGGTGCGGGCACTCGGTGGCCACCCGGTCCTGGACCTGCCGGGAGTCGACGGCGAGCAGGTGCCCGTCGGCGAGGGCGTCGAGGGTGCCGACGTGGAACGTGGTGGCGGTGTGCTCCCGGTCGCAGGCCACGCGGCTTGCGCTTGCTGGTCGGCGCCACCGCCTCGTCGTACGTCGAGCCGGTAGCAGGCCCCGTTCTCCGGGCGGGGAACTGCCCTGGCCGGGGTCGGGGTGGCGGTCGGCGACGACGCGGACCCGCTGGGCGTACGCCGGTTCCGCGGGGGTCGTCGGAGCCGGTGCATCCCGCCAGCAGCCCGGCGAGCAGCCACGGCCACGACGAGCGAGGCGAGAGCGGCGAGACGGGTCATCGGTCGGTCTTCGCCCAGCAGACCGACCGGCGGTTGCCGGCCTCCCACTCGGCCTCGTGGAAGTAGGTCCAGCCGAAGTCGTAGTCGATCGGGTAGTTCAGCCACGCGCCGACGGAGTCGGAGCAGAAGTCGCGCGACTTGACCTCGACCAGCCGGTCGCCGGGGTACTCGTCCCCGGGCTCACCCAGCTTGATCGTGGTGACCGCTCGCCAGTTGTGCTCCTCGGTGCACGGGATCTTGACCGAGCTGGAGACGGTCGCGCCGTTGCCGCACACCATCCAGTGGTCGTCCTGCTTGAGCAGCAGCGCCCTTGGCGGTCTTCGGGAGGTCGACGTACGACTCGCTCTCGTCGCCGCCGCCGACGATGTCGCAGCGGTACCACCGGGCACCGTCGTCCCACGCCTTCTCGGACGGCCGGAACCACGCCCAGCTCACGACGGTGCGCATCACGAGGCTCTCGTCGGCGCCGAGGAAGGCCATGAACTTCTTGCGTGCAGGTGTCGTACGCGAACGTGCCGACCTCGCGGTCGTCGTAGTCGGCGTCGTCGAGCGACGCCGGCATCTGCCCGACCGCGAACGTCTCGGCGGTGTGCGGCTCGGAGCAGTCGACGCGTCTTCGTCGCGTTGCTCGGCAGCTTCACGTCGTCGGGCGTCAGCACCCGGCACGCCCCCAGCTCGGGCGCCTCGACGGCGTCGACCTGGTCGGGGTCGACGTTGTCGCCCTGGTCCTCCGTGCCGCACCCGGCGAAGGCCACGCACGGCGAGCAACCGCGAACAGCGCGGCGCGGCCCAGGGCTCGGGCAGGCCGAGGACCGCGTACGGCGTGCGGCAACGCGGTCCTCCTCGGTCACTCCGGCAATGCCCCGCGATGCTACCTCTCGCGGGGCCGCGCTCCGGAGTCGAGACCCCTCATCCGGCGCTGCCCGGGCCGTTCCTCAGGACGTGGCCCGGCACGGGCGTCGACGCCGCCAGGTCGGGGGCGTCCTCCGGCTCGCCGGCCACCATCCGGAGCGGGACGACCCCGGCCCACACGGTCTCCTCGAGGTCGTCGGGGTCGTCCTCGCCGTACCCCTCGCTGACCTTGACCGACCACTCCTCCAAGGGGAGGCGCAGGATCAGGGTGGCGGCGAGCTCCTTCTTCTTCGGCGCGCCGCAGCTCGGCCCACCGGCCCGGGAAGAGGTGCTCGGTCAGCCGCTCGAGGGCGGCCAGCTTCTCGTCGTCCGGCACCGGCTCGGCGACCCCGAGCACGGTCGCGCTGCGGTAGTTCATGCTCGACTCGAACGCCGACCGCGCGTAGACCAGCCCGTCCAGGTGCATGACGTTCACGCACACCGGCGCCCCGTCCGCCAGCGTCCGCATCAGCCGGCTCGCGGTCGAGCCGTGCAGCAGCAGGCTGCTCGCCGTCGCGGGCGCACGCCATCGGCAGCACGAACGGCTGCCCGTCGGTCTGGATGCCGACCTGCGCGGCGTACGCCGCGTCCAGGATCGCGTGCAGGACGGCCCGGTCGTCGACCTGCTTCTCGGGCAGTCGTCGGACGGACGTCCGACCAACCGGCTCCCGTGGGGTCACGCCGACCCCAGCGCCGCGGAGACCACCTCGCGCGCCTCGTCCTGCACCGGGCGAGGTGCTCGGGGCCCTGGAACGACTCGGCGTAGATCTTGTAGACGTCCTCGGTGCCGGACGGACGGGCCGCGAACCAGGCCGACTCGGTGGTGACCTTGAGCCCGCCGATCTTCGCGCCGTTGCCGGGCGCCTCGGTGAGCCGGGCGGTGATCTCCTCGCCGGCCAGCGAGGTCGCCGTCACGTCGTCGGGGGAGAGGGCGGCGAGCTTGGCCTTCTGGGCCCGGTCGGCCGGTGCGTCGATCCGCGCGTACGCCGGGTCGCCGTGCTGGGCGACCAGCTCGGCGTAGTGCTGCGCTCGGCGTCTTCCCGGTCGTCGCCAGGATCTCGGAGGCCAGCAGGCAGAGGATGATGCCGTCCTTGTCGGTGGTCCAGGTCGAGCCGTCGGTCCGCAGGAACGACGCGCCCGCGGACTCCTCGCCGCCGAAGCCGAACGAGCCGTCGATCAGGCCGGGCACGAACCACTTGAAGCCGACCGGCACCTCGACCATCGGCTTGCCCAGCGCGGCCGCGACCCGGTCGATCATCGACGACGACACCAGCGTCTTGCCGATCCGCGCGGTCTCCGGCCAGCCGGGGCGGGCGCCGCCGAAGAGGTAGCCGATCGCGACGGCCAGGAAGTGGTTGGGGTTCATCAGCCCGCCGTCCGGCGTGACGATGCCGTGCCGGTCGGCGTCCGCGTCGTTGCCGGTCGCGATGTCGTAGGAGTCCTTGCGCTGGATCAGCGACGCCATCGCGTTGGGGGAGGAGCAGTCCATCCGGATCTTGCCGTCCCAGTCGAGCGTCATGAACCGCCAGGTCGGGTCGACGAGCGGGTTCACCACGGTCATCTCGAGCCGGTGCCGGTCGGCGATCTCGCCCCAGTAGTCGACGCTCGCGCCGCCGAGCGGGTCGGCGCCGATCCGGACGCCGGCGTCGCGGATCGCGGCCATGTCGACCACGTTCGGGAGGTCGTCGACGTAGCGTGCCCAGGAAGTCGTACGCCGACGCCGCGGCCCGGGCCCGGGTGAACGGGATCCGCAGCACGTCGCGCAGCCCGCCGGCGATCAGCTCGTTGGCCCGCTTCGCGATGACCGACGGTGGCGTCGGTGTCGGCCGGGCCGCCGTGCGGCGGGTTGTACTTGAAGCCGCCGTCCGCGGGCGGGTTGTGCGACGGGCGTGACCACGATGCCGTCGGCCAGCCCCGAGGTCTTGCCGAGGTTGGCCGTCAGGATCGCGTGCGAGAGCGCCGGGCGTCGGCGTGTACCGGTCGCGGTCGTCGACGAGCACGGTCACGTCGTTGGCGGCCAGCACCTCGAGCGCCGTCGCCCACGCGGGCTCGGACAGGCCGTGGGTGTCGCGGCCGATGAACAGCGGCCCGTCGTACCCCTGCTCGCGCCGGTAGTCGCAGATCGCCTGCGTCGTGGCCAGGATGTGCGTCTCGTTGAACGACGTCTTCAGCGACGTGCCGCGGTGGCCGCTGGTCCCGAACGCGACCTGCTGGTCGACGTCGTCGGGATCGGGCACGCCGGTGTAGTACGCCGTGACGAGGTGGGCGACGTCGATCAGGTCCCGGGGTTCCGCGGGCTGCCCCGCGCGCTGGTCGGCCATGGCGACATCATGCTCCACCCTCAGATCCTGCGTCGCCCTGCCGATGGGACTAGCTGTCGGGGTGTCACAGGTCATGTCCACCCCTTGGACCTGCCCCGTTTCCCGGGGCCCTGTGACGGGTAGGTGGTAACTGGATGTCCTTGCACGCGCCTGCCCTCACGCACGCCGCCTCCAGCGCCACGCCCACGCATACCGAGCGCCCTCGGCTGCGGAGCGTGATCCGCCGGGTGGCCTCGAGCCTGCTGATCGCCTGCGCGATCCCGGCCGCCGTCTTCTACGGAGCCCTGATCGTCACCGACGTGTGGACCGCGATGATCGCGGCGCTGGTCTGGTCCTACGGCGCGATCGCCTTCCGGGCGCTCACCGGGCGGCGTACCTCCGGCCTGCTGATCCTGACCGCCGCCGTACTCACCGGCCGGACCGTGGTCGCGGCCGTTGCCGACAGCACCTTCCTGTACTTCCTCCAGCCGATCATCAGTGACGGCGTGGTCGCGACCGGCTTCCTGCTGTCGCTCGCCACCGCCCGGCCGATCGTGGCCCGCCTGGCCGGCGACTTCTACCCGATGGACCACGAGCTCTCGATGCGGCCGCGGATCCAGCGGCTCTTCTTCCACCTGACCGCCGCCTGGGCGGCCCTCTGCCTGGGCAAGGCGACGATGACCCTGTGGCTGCTCTACTCGCAGTCGCTGGAGACCTACGTCCTGGTCCAGAGCATCTCCGCGGTCTCGCTCAACGCGCTCGCCGCGGCCGCGACGATCGCCGCCGCGGTGGTCGTCGGACGCAAGGAAGGCCTGCTCGGCCCCGTCCCCCTGCCCCATCTCGTGCCGGTCCGCTCCTGACTGAGCCCGCCGTCCGACGCGCTGGTCGCACGCCCGCGGTGTACCATTTGGTACATGAACAGGTTCTTCGAGACCACCAGACACATCGACGCGCCGCCCCAGCAGGTCTGGGACGTGCTCTTCGACGTCGCTCGTTGGCCCGAGTGGACCCCGACGATCGACAGCGTCGAGCGCCTCGACGACGGACCGTTCGAGGTCGGCTCGCGGGCCAAGGTCCGCCAGCCGAAGCTTCCGCAGGCGTCGTGGGAGGTGACCGAGGTCGTGGACGGTCGGAACTTCACCTGGGAGGCCCGAGGGCCGGGCATGAAGACGATCGCCCGGCACGAGGTCGTTCCCGACGCCACGGGCTCCACGGTCACGCTCAGCATCGAGCAGACCGGCCCGATGGGCGCGGTGGCGGCCCTGGTGTGGCGTCGACTCACGCAGCGCTACATCGAGCTCGAGGCCGAGAGCCTGGACAAGCGGGTCACCGGCGCGTCCGCCGCGTGACGCCGCGCGAGAAGCTTCTCGACGCCGCGATCGACCACTTCGGCCGCAACGGCATCGGCGACACGAGCCTGCGCGGGATCGCCGATGCGGTGGGCACCAGCCACCGGATGCTGATCTACCACTTCGGGTCGCGCGAGGGACTGCTCGCCGAGGTGACGCGTGAGGTGGAGGCGCGGCAGCGCGCGGTGATGACCGCGACGTACGACTCCGACCTGCCACCGCTCGAGGCGGCCGCGAAGTACTGGGAGGAGACGGTCGAGGCGACGCTGCGCTACGGGCCGTTGTTCTTCGAGCTCGCGGCGCACGCCATGCAGGGCAAGGAGCACGCCGCGGCCCTCCGCGACGAGCTGATCGCGGCCTGGCTGCCGTCCGTCACCGACCCTCTGCCAGGCGATCGGGATCCCCGAGGCGCAGGCCGAGACCCATGCACGACTCGCGCTCGGCGCCGCCCGAGGGCTGCTCCTCGACCTGCTCGTCAGCGGCGAGCGCGACGAGGTCGCCCGGGCGGCGGACCTGCTCAACCGGCTGCTCCTGCTCTCCGCCGAGGTCGGCGGAGCCGGCGTGGACGGGTGACCCTGACGAGACGGGCCACCTGCAGCAAGGGCACGTCTCTCAATTCGGGGCGCCTGCTGCGCGGGTCTTCGCATCCGATCTGGCGGCGTTGTCGGCGACTCGACGGGACTCCGTCCCGCCTTCGCACCTCCGCCTTGCCAGATACGGCGCGAAACCCCGCTCGCGACGGCGCCGAATTGAGAGACGCACCCTAGGAGACCACGAGCCGCTCGGCGCCCTGGGAAGCCATCCGGGCGGCGTGGGCGTACGGGTGGAGGAAGACGTCGCGCGGGTTGGTGCCGGGCTGGACCTCGACCTCGAAGGTGTCACCCAGGCCCTTGTCCGTGACCTCGACGCTCAGCCGGTTGGTCCGGCGGCACCAGAGGAGGCGGACCACGAGACCGAATCCGCTGCGGCTGTCCAGCTCCTCGCGTTGGTCGTTGGTCTGGATCGAGTCGTTCATCGGATTCTCCTTGTTCGGAACTTGTGGGGACCTCCCATCAGCAAGCGTGCCCGCCGAGAGCTGCCCGGTCTGCCCGGCCAGCGCCCAGGCGTCGCCCCGGCTGCAGGCAATGTCTCTTGCAGCCAGCCCCCAGAAGGGGCTGCTCCACGCGACCCGTCGGATGGGACAGCCCGGGTCCGCCGACGGACTGGACGGCGATGTGGCCCACTTCGCGCAGGTGGTCAAGGACCACCTCGAACGGTCGGACAGCGCGACGAGCTGAGCGTCGTCTGGAGCGTCTGGCGACAATCCGCGCGACGTCGGGCAAGGTGGGCGCGTGTCCGCACCCCAGACCGATGCCCTCTCCGACTGGCTGCTCACCAAGGAGGAGCGCGGCAACCCCCTGACCCGCGTCGACGAAGCGCACCCCGACCAGCAGGCCTGGTCGGAGGGCAACCTGGTCCGGCCGCTGATCCACGGGTCGACGTACTTCGCCGAGCTGTACGAACGGATCGAGGCCACGCGGCCGGGCGACCTGGTCTTCTTCACCGACTGGCAGGGCGACGCCGACGAGCGGCTCACCGGCGAGCCGGGCAGCGAGGTCGCCGAGGTCCTCGGGCCGGGCCGACGAGCGCGGTGTCGACGTACGCGGCCTGGTGTGGCGCTCGCACCAGGACGCGTTCGGCTTCACCGCACGCGAGAACAAGCGACTCGGCCGGGAGCTCCAGCAGCGTGGCGCCGAGGCGCTCCTCGACATGCGGGTCCGGCTGGGCGGCTCGCACCACCAGAAGATGGTCGTGATCCGGCACCGCGACGACCCGACCCGCGACATCGCCTACGTCGGCGGGATCGACCTGTGCCACTCGCGGCGCGACGACGCCGACCATCATGCGGCGATCCCGCAGGCGCAGCAGAACCTCGCGGAGGAGTACGGCGAGACCCCGCCCTGGCACGACATCCAGGCCGCCATCAGCGGGCCGGCGGTGTACGACGTCGAGACCGTCTTCCGGGAGCGCTGGGAGGATCCCACCCCGCTGACCCGCAACCCCTGGCTGGTGGTCAAGGACCGGGTCCGGCGGATGGACACCACTCCCGACCCGATGCCGGAGCAGGCGCCGCCTCCTCCGCCGGTCGACGGAGGCACCCACATCGTCCAGCTGCTGCGCACCTACCCGAACCTGCGGCACGGTCGCGACTATCCGTTCGCCCGCGGCGGCGAACGCAGCGTCGCCCGCGGCTACACGAAGGCCGTGAAGAGGGCGCGGCGGCTGATCTACGTCGAGGACCAGTTCCTCTGGGGGCACCACGTCGGCGAGATCTTCACCGAGGCCCTCCGCGACCACCCGGACCTGCACGTCATCGCCGTGATCCCGCTCTGCCCCGACCTGACCGGGGCGCTGGGCCGGCTGCCGCAGCTGCTCGGACGGCGCCGGGCGATCCAGGAGATGATGCAGCACGGCCCCGGACCGGGTCGCGGTCTACGGCATCGAGAACGTCGCCGGCACGCCGGTCTACGTGCACGCCAAGGTCTGCGTCATCGACGACACCTGGGCCTCGATCGGCTCGGACAACTTCAACCGCCGGTCCTGGACGCACGACTCGGAGCTCTCGGCGGTCGTGCTCGACACCGCCGAGGACGACGACTGCTACGCCCGGCGGCTGCGGCTCACGCTCGCCTCCGAGCACCTGGACCGTCCCGCGGACGACTGCGTCGACGCGGCGGCGATGTTCGCGGCGTACGCCGAGTGCGCGGACGGGCTCGACGCCTGGCACGACGGTGGCCGGGTCGGGCCGCGACCGCCCGGGCGGCTGCGCCGGATCCCGCCGCCCGCGCTCGGCCCGCTGCAGCGCGCTCTCGCCCTGCCGGCGTACCTCACACTGCACGACCCCGACGGCCGACCGGGACCGCTGCGCAAGCGCGACGAGTTCTGACTGCCCCTCGGCGACGCACGACCTGCCAGTACGGTTCGTGCGAGGCCACTGATGGCACGACGACACGAGGAGACAACATGGGCTTGTTCGAGGTCGACGAGACTCGGCATCTTCGTCGCGAGGAGGCTGCGGCGCGGCTCCGGGCACTGGCCGACGCACTTGCTCGAAACAACTCGATCGAGTTCGAGCGCGACGGTCGTCGGATCACCGTGCGGGTCCCCGACGAGGTCGACCTGACGATGGAGGTAGAGGTAGGGGACAGCGGAGGCGAGCTGGAGATCGAAATCAACTGGTGAGACTGCTGGCGGCCTACGTCCGGCGGTGGAAGCTGACCGTGCCGTTGGGCAACCGTCGCGTTTCGTACGCCGGGTCGTGGATCCGGGCGTGGCGCGGGCAGAGCAGGCGGCCAGTCGCAGCCGTCGGCGGTGCAGCCGCCCTGCTGAAGGCCGAGTGAGATCCGCTGTGCCTTGGTGTGGAACCGGCACTCCCGACCGAGGTCGAGCACCTGCGACTCGCCGCCCAGGACCGCGGGGATGATGCCGGCCTCGCAGCCAGCTCGTCCGCGGACGCGGAGGCCACGGTGATCCCCTCGATCAGGTCGAGCTCCGCGTTCACGTTCTTGATCGACGCTCAGCCCAGTCCCTTCTTCCCGCTGCCGGCCCACCCGGCATCACCCGCAACAGGCGGGCCGGGATGGTCTCGGCGGCCTGCGCGCTGAGTGGCCGCTGGAGGCGGGAGGAATACGCACTCCTCCGGACGCGGAACCGGTGTCTTACGCGGACCCTCGAGGTGACGTCGACCACCACCTGAGGAGGGACACACCATGGACACCACTACCAACACACTGAGCGACGACACCGTCGAGCTGGATCTCTCGGCGTTGGAAGAGCAGCCCGAGAACGAGGCTGCGCAGCGCAAGGCCACGCACGGATCGCAGCGTGGGGGTCCGTCATGGCGACACCTGGGTGCGATCGTGGCCGGCGCCATGACACTCGGTTGCTTCGCGCTGCTCGTCGGACCGGAGGCCGAGGCGGGCGACGAGCACGGATGCTACGTCGCCCGGTACACGAACCCGGCCGACTACCCGGCCTGCGGCGCCGGCAGCCGCTGACGCGGCAGGTCAGGACGGCCCCGCAGGTCGCGAGGCACCGGTGCTCGGTGACGCCAGTTGCGCCACCCATCGTGCCCACTGCGCCGCGGGCAGCACATCTCGGCGGCACCGACCTGCACGCCAGGACATGGGGGACATCGAAGGTTCACGACAGAAAGGTGATGATCAAGATGGAGACGCAACACTCACGAAGAGCCCTCGGCGGAGGCGCCGCTCTAGTGCTCGTGGCCGTCGCCGCGACGGCAGCAACCGCCGTCGGAGCGGACAGCCCGCAGGCCGGCCACGCTCGGGCCGGGCACAGCCACGCGGACCATCAGCACGCGGCAATGCACGCCAGGCTGGAGAAGGTCGTCCTGCGCGGCACCGACGGTCGCAAGGTCGGCCGGGTGGCACTGCGCCAGACCGGCGCTGTGGTCGTGGTCTCGGGCTGGACCCGGGGTCTGACGCCGGGGTTCCACGGCTTTCACATCCACGAGGTCGGGCTGTGTGAGGCCGACGCATCGGCAGGACCGTTCGCCACGGCCGGTGGGCACGTCACCGGCGGTGAGGGTCATACGCACGGCGACCATGCCGGCGACATGCCATCGCTCCTGGTCACCAAGGCGGGGCGGGCGTCCGCGCAGTTCATCACCGACCGGTTCACGCTCACGGACCTGCGTGACGTCAACGGTTCGGCGGTGATGGTGCACGAGGGTCGCGACAACTTCGCGAACATCCCGAAGGAGCGGTACTCCGCCGGTGGTGTGATGGGCCCGGACGCAACCACGCTGGCAACCGGTGATGCCGGTTCCCGCGCCGCGTGCGGGGTGATCGACTGACCAGGAAAGCAGTGACGGGCCCGTGGCGCGGTGAGCGCCACGGGCCCGTCTCTTTCTGACCTGCTGGACAGCGTCGGGGACCCTCGGATCAAGGACCGACGATCGCCTGCATGGTCACTCCGCCCACGATGGCCAGTGCCCCGATCGCGGCCAAGGTTCGGCTGACCCGCGGCGCACCCAACGCAACTGCCACGAGAACCATCGTCAACCCGACGACGTACACGTCATGCCAGGCAGCAAGTTCCGGGGAAACGATCAGACGGTGCCAACCCGACTGCCACTCGTTGGGCGCGGACAGCGCCCAATTGGACGGGAAGCTGGAGGGGTTTGCGTTCGCGGACCCCACCTCGACCGAGACGGGCTGGGTCTGCAGGGGTGTCAGGTACCGCAACCCAGGCCCGGCCCACAGCCAGTAGGTGCCCACGAGCAGCCAGTACACGAACAGAAAGACCGACGCCAGCAGCCGCGGACGCAACCCGAGTCCGATCACCGCGCCAAGGGCCACGGCGAACCCGGCGAGCACCACGGGCTGCATCAGCTCCGGCACGCTGTACCAGACGCCCACCAGGACCCCCGGCGGCTCTCCCAGATAGATGCCACCTAGGTTCGTCATCAGGATCGTGGCGCTGACCACGAGTCCGGCCATGAGCGCCACGAGCCCCAGTCCGCCCAGCAGCCGGGCAGCCGCCACGCGGTGTCGTTCCAGGGACGCGTCCTCGCACAATGCGATGTGCTCCCGGGAGAACGCGGAGGCGACGGCCATCGAGATGCCCAGGAGCAACGGAGCGACGCATGCCATGTTCTCCCACTGCGCGGACCCGTACGGCAGGTCGTTGAAGCCCGAGTACCCGAACAGGATCGTGAACGCGAGCCCGATCCACGGGCCCGGATGGCGCAGCATCCGATGCCCTTCGATCCGGGCCAGCTGCAGCATCGACTGGTGTGGCGTGGACCCTCGTCGGGGATGCGCCACAGATACGTTCGTCACAGTTCTCTCCTCCCCAGAAGGGCGATCACGGCCACCAGAACCACGGGCCACGGATGGTCGCGCCAGAGGAAGAGCGCGTCCGCAGCGGGGCCGCCGATGCCGGACAGCAGCGCGACTCCCACCCACGCCAGCGGCACGACGGCGCCCACGGCAACCGCGTTCCCCGTCGGAGCCCACACCGCGACTGCCAGTCCAGTCATCGTGAGCGCGGCGACGGGGCCCAGGTACCAGCCGGCGCCGGGCACCAGCTGCCGGGCCAGCAGCGCGTATGCCAGCCAGACGGCGAGTCCGGCAGGGACAAGCAGGGCCAGCCGTCGCGCTCGCCGCAGCGCAGGTGAGGTGGGGACCGCGGAGAGCAGGGCGGCGGCGACGTCCTGCAACCCCGACACGACGCCTGCGGCGACCGCGGCCGCGGCAAGCACAGACAGGTGTGGTGGCCACTCGTCGATGGCGAGCGCGGCCACGGACGTGAGCGCAAGGCCGGTCGCAACCGCTGCCAGCGGTCGCCAGCTCGTGGCCCGTGCCGTGGGGGCCAACCATGCGGTCGTCACTTCCGCTCCCGTCGGGCCAGCAACAGATACCCGTCGTCAAGTGTTGGATCCACCACCAGCGCCGAGGCCGGGGGCTCGCCGAGGTGGCGATGGGCGCCGGTCGCGGTCACCCAACTGCGAATCGCCTTCGGATGGTCCGCGCGGTCGTCCTCCCAGACCCGCCCGGACGCAAGAGCGGCGAGCTCGGCCGGGGTCCCCGCGAACCGAATCCGACCGTCGAACAGGACGTAGACCGTCTGGCACAAGGCGGCGGCCTCGCCGGTGTTGTGCGTCGACATCAGCACCGTTCGGGCTTGTGACAGGTGGGAGCGCAGCTGGAGCCGCTGCTCGGGGTCCAGACCGTTCGCGGGTTCGTCGAGCACCATCAGGTCGGGGCTGCCGATCATCGCGGCCGCGAGCGCCACCCGCTGCCGCATGCCGCCCGAGAGCCGGCGAATCTGCTTGCGCATCACCGACTCCAGACCCACCTCCTCGAGGACACGTATCACCTCGGTGCGGCGCCACGCCGGGTCGGTGTGCTCCTTGAGGATCGCGACGTAATCGACCAGGGCGTACGGCGTGAACCCCGGGTACAGCGCCGGCGACTGCGGCAGATAGCCGAGCCGGCGACGGATCGCGATCCGGTCCCGCGTGACGGCGGGGTTGAGCCCGAGCACCCGCAGGCTCCCGGCGTCCGGGGCCAGGATGGTGGCCACCATCCGCAGGAGCGTGGTCTTACCGGCTCCGTTGGGTCCCAGCAGGCCGATGACCCCTCCCTGCTCGGTCAGCGACACCTTGTCGACCGCGCGGGTGCGGCCGAACAGCTTGACCAGCTCCGCCACCTGGATCGAGCAGTTCATCGTGTCCTTGGTCGCGGTCATGTGATCCTCCGGTAGGTGACCGCGTCCCGGCGGAGCACGGTGAGGAGCAGGGCGACGCACGCAATCCCGAATGCCGAGGCCTGGAGCGTCGGGTCTGCGACGACGTCGAGGAAGATCTCTGGGCGCAGGGTGCGGCGAACCGTGACCAGCGTCAGCACGGCGACCAGCCAGCCGGCTGCCAGCCCGAGTGCCACAGCGAGCGGATCGAAGCGGGTCGTCCCGACAACGAGGACGACACCGGCCAGGGCGAGGCCGGGTAGGCACCAGGCGACGGCCAAGCGGATGGCGACGTCACCGACGGACTGTTCGACGACGAGCAGAGCCACCAAGGCCAACGGGAGAGCGACCGCGGAGATCATCAGCGCGCGCATGGCCACCAGGGTGAGCCCGGCCGACGGCGTCGCCAGGCTGATCTCACCGGCCGGGTCCACCCACTCTCGATAGGCCAGCGCCACCGCGGCCATGGGCGCCAATGGGGCAAGCATCAGCAGGGTCAGCAGCCCCGCCTTCCCGGCCGCCATCGAGGTGATCAACGGAACCACGCCCACGAGCAGGATCGCGACCACCGCGGCCTGCAGCATGGCGGGAGTGGCGATGGTCGAGACAGCGAGGGCGTGCCCACCGCGCAGCACATCGAACCTTGTCGTGGCCGGCTGGTCGATGTCGGTGGCGAGACGATCCCAGGCCTGCTCGCGTTCGGTCTCGCCGACGATCTGGCCCAGCAGGTCGCGGCAGGCTGCGCATCCGAGGAGGTGGGACTCGATGGACGCGGCGGAGGCGCGGGATGCCCGCCCCTCGACGTACCCGGCGAGTTCAGCCTCCTCTGCGTGCCACTCAGGACGTTCGGTGATCACAGCAGTGCCTCTCTCAGCTCGAGCCGGGCCCGGCTCATGCGGCTCTTGACGGTGCCGCTGGGAATCCCCAGCAGCGCGGCGGCTTCCCGGGTCGACAGGCCGTCCAGGACGGTCGCCTGCACCACGGCCAGCAGCTCTGGCGACAGGCGTTGCAGTGCCTGCCCGACGTCGCCGTGCTCGACACCCAGCAGCACGGCCTCCTCGGCCGAGGGCACCTGCTCGGGTCGCAGCTGGACCAGTCGCTCAAAGACCGACTTCCGCGGGCGCAGGCGGTGTAGCAGCGTGCGGATCGCGATGCCCCACAGCCATGCGGCGACCTCGCCGTTGCCGTTGTATCTGCCGGGCTTCTGCCACACGGCCAGGAACGTGTCGTTCACGACCTCAGCGACGACCTCCGGGTCGCTGCACCGGTGCCGCACCCGGGCTGCGAGCCAGGGCTGGTGCCGGGTGAACAGCACCTTCAAGGCCTCGCGGTCACCATCCGCGATCTCCGCCAGCAGTTGACGGTCGCTAGGTGTGGGCTGGTCGACTGTCACATCTGTTTGTTCCATCGAGGGGCCGGACCGGTTCACGGCACTCCTACCAGCGTGCTCCCGGAGCCTGGTTTCAGGCGCAGTCAGGCGCAGGTTCCTTGGCCAACGGGCCCACCTGTCTAGACCAAGTACGTGTCAATCGTGTCCGGGCGATGCCACGACCAAGCCTTCCTCGTACGCGATCACGGCGGCCTTGGCGCGGGTGGGCACATCGAGCTTGGACAGGATCCGGGAGACGTGCACGCTCGCGGTCTTCGGGGAGATGTACAGCGCTGTCGCGAGCTCGTCGTTCGACTTGCCGGCCGCCACGTGCTCGAGGACCTCCAGCTCGCGTGCCGTCAGCCGAGCCAGCCGACCCGAGCGCAGGTCCGCGGTGCCGGCAGCGAGGCTGGTCGCGATCCTGCCGCGACGAGCGAGGTCGACCACCCTCTCCCGCAACCGGGTGGCGCCGAGGGTCTCCGCGATGGTGCCCGCCTCCTCGAGCGGGGGTTGTGCCGCATCCCGCTGGCCGTCCCGGACCAGGCGGGCCGCCAGGTGCAGGTCGGCCCAACCGAGTTGGGGCTGGTGCTCGATGCGACGCCAAGCGTCGGCTGCACGACGCCACGCCTCGACGTCGTCGCGTTCGCGGGCGCGGGCCAGGTCGGCGTACGCGTGCAGGTGGCGGGCGGTGTTGAACGCTCCGCTCCGCGGAAGTCGCTCGACGGCGGACTCGATGACGGGTAGCGCCGTGCCAACAGCGGGATGGTCGGCGGACAGGTCGGCTTCGGCCCGTACTGCGGTGAGCGCTACCGGCCACATGTCGGCGAACGTCTCGAGTCCCGGCACTGAGAGCAGCGGCAGCAGGAGGGATCGCACTCGGGTGAGGTCGCCGCGCGCGGCAGCGAGCTCCGCCTCGAGGTGTCGCACGGCGGCCTGGTGGTCCAACGTGAACCCGTCTTCCGCGAGTCCGGCGACTGCGTCGGTGGTGGGGGCCTGCGGAGGCAGCAGGGAACGGGCGTGCTCGGCGTGCTGTCGGGCGGTCTGGACGTCGCCGCGGTCATGTGCGAGCAGTCCTGCCAGCGATGCCAGCTGCAGCAGATCGTCTGTGCGGTCGACGTCAAGCGATTGGACTCGTTCGCAGGCGGTTGTCGCCCGGTCCCACTCGCCGAGAGCGACCAGCGACTGGCACAGAGTGAGCGTGGTGACCAGCCAGGCGGCCGGGTTCAGGTCCGGGGAGAGTCGTCCGAGATCGGTCTCGACCAGGGTGAGGGCCGACCGGAAGTCGCCGGCCTGGAACAAGGCCTCCTCTCGGCACTCCAGGATCCAGCGACGAGTCTGGGGGTCGTTGATGGCTGAGGCCTCCCTTTCGAGCAGCGCGAGCGCATCGCCGGTTCGCCCCCGCAGGCACAGTTGCGTTGCGACGTTGCCAAGTGAGCCGACCAGGTGGCGGGGCGAGTTCAGCTGGCGGGCCGCGGTCACGGACCTCTCGTGCAGCCGGAGCGACCGCTCGGGGTCGGTGTACCGGAGCCGCCACCCGGTCGACCACAGCAAGTTGATCAGGTACGGCGACGGAGCGGAGTCCATGGCGAGGATCTCGTCGACACGGCCGAGTGCTTCGTCGTACGGCGCCCAGTCACGGGTCTCGGCGAGGTACCCCGAGATGCCGGATCGGGCGACGCGCAGGCCGAGCATGTCCATCGGGGCCAGCTGTGCGGTCTGGGGTCGTTGCAGCTCGGCGTCCACGATGTCACGGGCCATGGCCCACCGGCCGGCGTCACCGCACGCGAACAGCATCTGGCCCACGAGCTGGGCACGTGTCCGACCAGCGCGAGCCTCCGGATCGGGGACCCGGTCCCACAGCGCCAACGCCCGGCCCAGAAGGACCGAGGTCTCTGCCCACCCGAACAGCCTCCCGGTTACTTCTGCGGCCTCGAGTGCCGCCTCGAACGCCTCGACGTCGGCGTCGGTCTCGGCCCAGTGGTGCGCCGCGGCCACCCGGAGCCGCGCGTCCCCACGATGGACGTGTGGTCGGGAGAGAAGTTCGGCCCACCGCCGGTGTGCCCGCAGACGGTCGCCCGGCCGCAGCGTCGTCTCGACGGCGTGCCGCAGAAGTGCGTGGCTGAACGAGTAACTGCGCTCGGCCGCGTCGTAGCGCAGGAACCGCGCGTCGAGAGCACCGGCGACTGCGATGTCGAACGCGGTGTCGTCGGGGTGGCCGTCCGCACTGAACACCTGGACCAGGAGGCGGTGGGCAAGGTGACCGTCGGCCAGGGACGCCAGCTGCAGCAGCCGTCGCGCGTCGGGGTCGAGCTGGCGGAGCCGGGCAAGCGTGGGGGAGATCAGCGCGTCGGGCAGCGTGGGCGCGGTGTCCAGACCGGCAGCGACCAGCTGCTCGGTCAGCAGCGGGCTCCCTTGTCCCTGGGAGATGAGACGACGCACCTGTCGCGGGTGCTGCCTGAGCGCCTGTGAGGTCGGAGACCAGTTCAGTCACGTCGTCGTCGTCCAGGGGCTGCAGCGTGTGGTGTTGGACGCCGTCCAGGACCGACCAGGTCGCAACCAGTTCGGGGACGGCGGGGTCGGTCTCGGGGTCCTCGCTACGGATGGTGACGATGGTCAGCAGTTGGCACGGGCCGGCGACCCGGATCAGGTAGTTGACCAGGTCCCGGCTGGAGACGTCCGCCCAGTGCAGGTCCTCGATGACCAGCCACAGCAGCCTGTTCCCGGCCAACGCCTCCATCGTCGCGACGTACGCCTGGAGAAGGCGGTCCCGGTCGAGGGTCCCGTCGTGCGGTCCCAGAGCGGGGCAGACGGCCGCGAGATCGGGGACCACCGCGTCGGCGGCCTCTCGTACCGCCTCGGCGCCGACGTCGCGGGTCAGGCAGCGCAGGCTGTCGGAGACCAGGCCGTACGGCAGTTCCCCGCCGGCGAGCTCGACGCCATGCCCGACCGACAGTGCGTCATCATCGGCCCGGTACTTCTCCACCGCCTCGGCCACCAGCCGGCTCTTCCCGATCCCTGCCTCCCCTTCGAGAAGCAGGGTGACCCGGACGCCGCTCCGGGCTCTCTGCACGGCCTCACCGAACAAGGCAAGGTCGTCGTCCCGGCCGACGAAGCGACCCCGGGCGGGGGCCATGACTCCAGCGTGCCGCCTTCTCTCGTCGCGCGCGACCCGGACGGCGGGCCGGCCCGGCGGCACGGGCCGGCCCTCCCGGTGGTCATGTGCGACAGCCACTGTGGGTGGTGGCCGGGGCGCGGCCGCTGCGGTGGCGTGTGGTGGGTTGAGGGTGCGGCTCCTGCGGAGTGCGCGAGTGGTCTCGGCTGCCCCGGTCGTCGCGGACTTGTCCGCGGGGGACAGGCAACCGGTCGTAGATGAACTGCATGGCGAGTCTCCTCGTGTGGTGAGTCCCGATGAAAGCTTTGATGACTTGTCTGTGCCACCGAGTCGGGTGTCCGGTTCTCGTCACACGAAAAGGGAAGGAAGTGCGGGTCGCCCCGCACGAGGTGGTCTAGATGATCGTCGTCGGGGCGCGACGCGATAGACGTCTGCTCACCGAGCCGCGGCGCGCGTACCGGGGGAGAGCACGACGAACAACGAGACGGTGATGCCATACGCAAACCCGATCATTGCCGGCAACCACGGGTCGGACTGGGGAAGCACGGCGTACGCCTCGATCACGGCGACGACCACACTGAGGCAGCGGAACCAGGTCGGCAGCGACGCCAGGGCCCCGGCGATCGCGATGATCAGGAACGGGAACGTCAGGTAGCCCCAGTTCCCCCACGTGGTGACCAGCAGCATTCGTGCGGCCTCACCGTTGGAGTACTCGACGAAGGTCATGAAGGCCACCTGCTCGAGGGCGACGGCCATCCAGGCCAGGCCCATCGTCACCGCGCCGGCGACCGCAACCATCGCCTGCCACTCACCGGACGACTTGAGCCGCATCCAGAGTGGTCCGGCGAAGACCAGGGCCAGTACGGCCGCAAGGGTGCACAGGATCGCTCCGGTGCGGAGCTCGGCGGTGTGCCCGCCATAAGCATCGACCAGAACTCCCGCGGATGAGTGAGGGTCCAGACCGAGGGTGTCGGTCTCGGAGATGGACAGGCCGAAGAACGCGGCCACCAGGGAACCAGCGCCGGTCAGGCCAGCCAGTCGCAGGCCGAGCCCCGGGGTCGGGGGTCGCGTGCTGGGTGGGGTGAGCTCATCTGCGTTCCCTCCGCCGGTCGATGCCTGGGCGGGGGACGTCTCGGGGTCGGTGTGCACGCTCATGGGATGCCTCCTGGGGTCGGTGACGGCTTGTGCCATCCCCGGCAGGTTCGCCGTAAGAGCAGTCCTGAGGCGTCCGGAGAAACTCCTATCTTCGGCCGGCTCGCCCCGCCACCGCCGGCCACGCTCGGCCGCCGCGTCGTACCGATGTGCGGACCGAAGATAGGAGGTTCTGCTGACGCCGACACCTACGTCTTACGGACAACCTCGAGGGCATCAAGCACCACCGGTCTGACGCCACAGGAGGCCGTCATGCACAGCCAGTTCGCACCGATGAGCAGCCACACCGTCCAGTTCGCCAAGGCCTACCGCGCCGAGCAGATCCTTACCGCCGAGCAGTCCCGGCTCGCCGCACAGTTCACAACCCCGCGTCGCAGCCCCGGCTCACGCATCCGCACCGCGTGGACTGCGATGTTCTCCCACATCCGGCACACCCGGGCGACCACCGGTGCCGATCAACCGCGTCCCGCGCACTAGCGCGCTGCCCTGACTCGCGGAGGTCGTCATGCTGTTGCCTGCAGGATTCGACGCCCCCGGCCCCTACCTCCCCTGACCGGGGGATGCTCTGGCGCCGGAGCGGGCTGGGCACACCGGTCCCGACCTTCCGGTGAACCCGCTCCGGCGTCGGTCACGGCCTACCGACGGGTCGACGGGTGGGGCGTCTTGGTGGTCAGCGAACCGATGGGTCGACTCGAGGGAACAAGGCAGTGTGCAGATGAATCCGCTGTTGATGTTGCTCGACTCGGTGGTGAGGCCTTGCGCGGCGAGGCGGAGGTGCCTTCAAGCCCACCGCTCTGGAAGGGAGATAAGCATGGCCAAGGCGCAAGCGACCAGAGCTGCGGTGGCCATTGCGGAGGGGATTCGCAGGGTTCGGGTCCACCCGGGACCGATCGGAGTCGTCGGACCGACAGCCCTGTTGCTCCTGCTTCTCGCCGCCTGCACGCCCGGCGACGGTGACGGCGGTGAGGCCGGCGTCTCCAGGCCGGGCTCGAGTTCGAACGCCGCGGTCGCCGACCTGGCCGGCGTGGACCTCTCCGAGCATGAGGTCGTCTACACCAGCTTGGCCGGGGATGAGGACGCCGACCTGTGGCTGGTGAAGGCCGACGGCACGGACCCGGTCCGGCTGACCGACGACCCCGGGCTCGAGTTCATGGCCGCGTGGTCGCCCGACGGTGACCGGCTGGCGTACGCCGCTGGCGCGACCCAGGACAGCCCGAGCGACTTGTTCGTGCTGGACCTCGACGACGGTGAGGCTCAGCAGGTCACGAGCACGCCGGACCGATGCGAGTCCGCGCCGAGCTGGACGCCGGACGGCGAGGAGCTGGTGTACGTCAGCGGCAACTGCGAGGAGGAAGCTGAAGGCATCTTCGCGACTGGTCTCGACGGCGGGCAGGAGCGCGAGCTGGTCGCGGCGGGCGCCTGGCCCGACGTCGGGCCGGACGGACGGCTGCTCTACACGGCGCCGGCCCCCGGACAGCCGTGGTACGTCCAGCGGCTGTGGGTGAGCGAGCCGGACGGCACGCGGCCGCGGGACGTGACCCCGCCGGGGTTCGCGTCTGCCTCGGAGGCGACCTGGTCGCCCGACGGCAGCCGGATCGCCTTCGTCGTCGCGACCGGTGACCCCGACGCCGAGGATCCCGAGGACTGGAACGAGGAGGTCTACGTCATGGATTCCGACGGGAGCAACCCGCGTCGGGTGACCACCACGCCCGGCAACGACCACTGGCCCCCGTCCTGGTCGCCGGACGCCCGCCGGCTCGTCTACAGCGCCGACGGCGTCCCCGCCTCCGGTGAGGTGGCGACGGTGGACCTCGAGACGCTCGAGGTGACCCTGCTGACCGACGACAACGCTCACGACCTCCTCCCGGCCTGGCGTCCCTGATCGGGTCCTCGGCGAGCAATCGCGTACTGCAAAAAATGCCAATTGGGGGGTCGGTCCGCGCGACCCGCGACTCAGCTCGGTCGCGTGCCGTCTGGGGGCGTCTGCGCCACGTCTGTCCAGACCTCGGTCATCTCTGAGATCCGCCCGTCACGGACAGCGATGAAGGTGGCGACCTCGAAGTGCAGCAGCTGGCCGTCCTCGTAAGCGGT
The DNA here is from genome assembly GCA_963788445.1 of uncultured Actinomycetota bacterium. Lineage (GTDB taxonomy): Bacteria > Actinomycetota > Actinomycetes > Propionibacteriales > Nocardioidaceae > Nocardioides. The sequence goes on along the minus strand of CAWBGN010000008.1, from coordinate 151,747 downwards.
CACGTGGCAGCGGGCAGCCGCTCGGTCCTCCGAACCGACCAGGTCCTCAAGGACCAGGTGGTCGAAACCGGGGTACTCGGCATTGAGACGCACCCACGACTCGCCATCAAACGTCTCACCTGTATGCACGTATCGGCAGACGAAGTCGTCATGAAGCAGTGCCCCGAGGTCGGCCCACCTGTGTTCGTCGATGACAGCACACAGACGAGTCATGACGGCGCAGGCATCCATGCGCCCAGCCTGCCACGAGGAGCATCGTGGTGCTCCCAGGCTCTCGCTCCTTGGCGTCGTTGCGTCCGATCTCCATCGTACGACGGAGGCCCGGGCTGGAGAACCCTCAATAGGCTCGTGGCCATGCCGTCCGACCGCCCCTCCGTTCGCGCCCGCGTCAGCGAGTTCTTCGCGCTCGACGACGAGTGGGCACCCGGTAACCCCGCCGTCGCCCGGCGCGACATCGTCACCGGCGTCGTGTTCGAGTCCGTCGGCATCGTCACGCTCGAGATGGCGCGCAGCGCGGGGGCTTTCGACAGCGTCGACGCGCCCTGGTGGGTGATCTACCTCGTCATGTCGACCGCCGCGCTCGCGCTCGTGCTGCGCCGCCGCTACCCGCTCGCGGTCGCGGTCTACCTCTCGGCCCACATGTTCGTCATCGGGGTCACCATGCCCGAGGTGATGGGGCAGGTGGCGCTGCAGATCTGCTACTTCATGGGCCTGTTCTCGGCGATGGCCTGGGGCCGCAGCCGCCGCTCGGCGCTGCTGGTCACCAGCACCATCCTGGTGTTCATGCTCTGCTGGGTCGCCTGGCAGTTCGCCGTCGGCCAGAGCGCGCAGAGCTGGCTGGACGACGCAGGCAGGGACGAGCGCTACGGCTTCCTGCCGCCCATCCCCGCGCATCATCCTGCTCACCTTCATCGTCAACGTCGTCTACTTCCTCGGCGCCATCGTCGGCGGCCAGGTCGCCTGGCGCGGCGCCCGGCAGCGCGAGGCGCTCGCCGAGCAGGCGCACACCATCGCCCGGCAGACCGCCACGCTCCAGCAGCGCGCCGTCGTCGACGAGCGGCTGCGGATCGCCCGCGAGCTGCACGACGTCGTCGGCCACCACGTCTCGGTCATCGGCGTCCAGGCCGCCGGCGCCCGCCGCGTGCTCGACCGCGACCCACCCGCCGCGGCCAGCGCCCTCGGCGTGATCGAGGAGAGCTCCCGCGAGGCCGTCGCCCAGATGCGCTCGCTGCTCGGCACGCTGCGCGACATCGAAGCGCAGGCGACCGGCGACCCGCGGCCAGATCGCCCGCACCAGCGGCCCCGGCATCACCGACCTCGAAGAGCTCGTCACCGGCCGCGCGACCGACGCGCTGCGCACGTCGTACGACGTCGTCGAGGACCGGCCCGGCGCCGCCGGCCGGCTCCCGGGGACCGTCGGGCTCGCGCTCTACCGCACGGCGCAGGAGGCGCTGGCCAACGTGGTGCGCCACTCCACGGCGTCCAGCGCCTCGGTCACGCTGCGGGTCACCGAAGTCGGCGCACGGCCGTTCGCCGAGATCGAGGTGCTGGACGACGGCCGACTGCGCAACGGCACCTCCGGCTCGGGCCTCGGCCAGCTCGGCATCCGCGAGCGCGCCGCCTCCCACCGAGGCGAGGTCGAGATCGGCCCGCGGGCGACTCGCGGCTACCGGGTGCGGGTACGGCTGCCGCTGGGGAGCACCCGTGACTGAATCGTTGAGAGTCCTCCTGGTCGACGACCAGGCGCTGGTCCGCTCCGGGTTCCGGTTGATCCTGTCCGTCGAGCCCGACATCGAGGTCGTCGGCGAGGCCGGGGACGGCGCCGAGGCCGTCGAGCTGGCCCGCGAGCTGCGCCCCGACGTCGTCCTCATGGACGTGCAGATGCCGCGCGTCGACGGCATCGCCGCTACCGCGGAGCTCGTCGCCGAGGAGCTCGGCCGGGTCGTCATCCTGACCACCTTCGACCGCGACGACTACCTCTTCGACGGCCTCCGCGCCGGCGCCAGCGGCTTCCTGCTCAAGAACTGCGAGGCCGAGCAGCTCGTCGAGGCGGTGCGCGCCGTCGGCCGCGGCCATGCGCTCCTCTCCCCTGAGGTCACCCGCCGCGTGATCGCCGAGATGACCGCCGCGAAGGCGTCTACCGTCGAGCCTGCCCCGGAGGACGCCGCGCTGCTCGCCCGGCTCACCGAGCGCGAGCGAGAGGTGCTGCAGCTGCTGGGCGAGGGGTTGTCCAACGCCGAGATCGCCGGACGGCTGGTGCTGGGTGAGGCCACCGTGAAGACGCACGTCTCGAACTGCCTCTCCAAGCTGCACCTGCGCGACCGGGTGCAGGCGGTGGTGCTCGCGCACAAGGTCGGCCTCGCCGGCTGATCTCCGTCCTGAGGGGGAGGTCGAGTCCATCCCTGCGGCGGATCACCACGGACGCCGTCGTCCCTAGCGTGGACACCATGATCGAGACACGAGGACTGACCCGCCGGTTCGGCGAGAGGACGGTGGTCGACGACGTCTCGTTCGACGTCCGGGCCGGACTGCTGACCGGCTTCGTCGGTGGCAACGGCGCCGGCAAGACCACCACGATGCGGATGATCATGGGCCTGCTCGGGCTCTCCGGCGGTGAGGTGCTCTGGCAGCAGCGTCCGATCACCGCCGCCGACCGCCGCCGCTTCGGCTACATGCCCGAGGAGCGTGGCCTCTATCCCAAGCAGAAGATCCTCGACCAGCTCGTGTACCTCGGCGAGCTCTCGGGGCTGCCGGCCGCGCAGGCGCGCGAGTCGGCCTCGGCGAGCCTCGAGCGGTTCGGCCTCGCCGACCGCAGCGGCGACCGGGTCGAGAAGCTCAGCCTCGGCAACCAGCAGCGCGTCCAGATCATCGCCGCGCTGCTCAACCAACCGCAGGCCCTCATCCTCGACGAACCCTTCTCGGGCCTCGACCCGACCGCGGTCGACTCGATGGTCGACCTGCTGCGTGAGGACACCGCCCGCGGCGTCCCCGTCCTCTTCTCCAGCCACCAGCTCGACCTCGTCGAGCGGCTCTGCGACCGGCTCGTCGTGCTCCACGCCGGCAAGGTCGTCGCGCAGGGCACCGTCGAGGAGCTGCGCGCCCGCGGGCCCGAACGCCTGCGTCTGGTCACCGACCGCGACGCCGGCTGGGTCCGCGACATCGCCGGCCTCCACGTCGTCGACGTCGACGGCCCCGCGGCACTGATCGAGATCACCGACCTGGACGAGGGAGCCGCGGACGCCGTCCGCCGCGCCATCCTGACCGTCGGCCTCGACCGCGGCGAGGTCCGCGAGCTCGCGACCGTCCGCACCCCGCTCTCCGAGATCTACCGGGAGGTCACCGCATGAGCACGACCGAGAAGACCCCGACCGAGAAGACCCGACCCAGAAGACCACGACCGGGAGCCAGCCGACCGAGCGCGCCTGGCTGCTCGTCGCGCGCCGCGAGGTCATCACGCGGCTCACCGACAAGTCCTTCCTGATCGGCACGCTGATCACGCTGGTGGTCCTCATCGGCTTCCTCGGCTGGACGGCCTGGTCGGAGGAGCGCTCCGAGACCTACACCGTCGCCACCACGACCGAGGGTGCGGCCACCGCCGAGCTGCTGGCGCAGGGCGTGCCGGAGGTCGACGACGGCATCGAGATCGAGGTGCACGAGGTCGCCTCGGACGACGACGGCGTGGCCGCGCTCGAGGAGGGCGAGGCCGACGTGCTGCTGCGGCCCGCCGACGACGGCTGGACGCTGGTCGGCAAGGAGGAGGTGTCGGACGACCTCAGCGTGGCTACCGAGACCGTCGTCCGCGGCGCCGCGCTCGCCGCCAACGCCGAGCGAGCCGGGCGTCTCATTGGAGGAGCTCCAGCGGGGCAGCTCGGTCGACACCCTCCTGCTCGAGGGCGACGCCGAGCGACAGGACTTCGCGCAGGGGATGGGGTTCCTCCTGGCCTTCCTCTTCTACTTCGCCGCGCTCGGCTTCGGCTACACGCTGTCGGGCAGCATCGTGGAGGAGAAGGCGAACCGGATCGTCGAGATCATCACGACCAAGATCCCGGTGCGGCAGCTGCTGATCGGCAAGATCGCGGGCAACACCCTGCTGGCGATCGGACAGACCGCCCTCATCGTCGCCGTGGGACTGGTCGGCATCTCCTTCACGGAGTACTCGTCGTTCCTGTCAGGGATCTCCGAAGGCGTCGGATGGTTCGCCGTCTTCTTCCTCGTCGGCTTCACCTTCATCGCCTGCTGGTGGGCCGTGGCCGGAGCGCTCGCCAGCCGCGCCGAAGACCTGCAGACGACGGCCACCCCGCTCAACTTCCTGATGATGGGCGGTGTTCTTCGGAGCGTTCCTCTTCGAAGGGACGGTGCAGACGGTCGCGTCGTACGTGCCACCGTTCTCCATCGTGCTGATGCCGATCCGGGTGCTCAACGGTGACGCGGCGGTGTGGGAGCCGATCGCAGCGCTCGCGATCCTGGTCGCCGCGATGGGCGCGACCGTGGTCTTCGCCGAGCGGATCTATCGCCGGGCGCTGCTCCAGACGCAGGGCCGGGTGACGCTCAAGCAGGCCTGGACCGCGGCCGACTGACCCGGGCGACGACCGGCCCGGGGCGTAGGGATGAACGCACGACCGCCCCGCACCCGGGGCGTCTGGTCGATGACGGTGCAGTCGTTGCGCCCGGTGACAGCGTTAAGTGTGTTGCCAGGCGGGGCCGAGGCTCGAGCCGCGGATGCTTCGAGACCTTGCCGGGACCAGCCGCGCAGGCGCACCATCGATTGGGGGCCAGCCGATAAGGAGAATCCGATGGTTGAGGACTCGGTAGGACGGCGCAACGTCTTGCGTGGTGCGGGAGTGGCGGCGGGGGGCGTCGCACTGAGCGGCGTGGCCCTGGCCTCGCCGGCTTCCGCCGGAGAATCGCACGGTGACGGGCGCCTGTCAGGCAGTTGGCGCGTCAACGTCCACAACGACGATGGTGACGAGACGGTCTCCATCCTCAGCTTCGCGGCTGGTCAGGTCTGCGTCGTCCACGACATCAGTCCCGCCGGTCCGCCGTTCACGGGGACATGGCGTTCCGGTCGCCATGGCTCGTTCCGGGCCACCGTGCTGACCGGCTTTCCCGGTGACGGCCCGGACTCACCGGGGCCCGTCATCGAGGTGAAGCTGTTGGGCAACGTCCGCCACGGCCAGCTCAGCGGTTCGTTCACGTTCCGCCTGACGGACCCGGCCGGCAACGAGGTGGGCACCGGCTCGGGCACCCTCGACGGCGAGCGCATCGAGGCCTGAGACGCGGCCCGCGACGCTGCGGAGCGCAGGTGATGTGGGCCACGGATGCTCCGACTGCGAGCGCGACAAGGCCAGGGCGAACTTCCACGGTGCCCGATGTAACCCGTTCGCCTACTGCGTTGGCCCATAGTTGGCGTAGTAGCGACTCATGATCAGGGCGTGCTGACGCTCGGCATCAGACCAATGCAATGGCGTCGCGGGCCGATGGTGCCGCCGGTCGCAGAGAAGGCCAGCGAGGCCAATCATGCACGTGAGCGCGAGAAAGCCCATCAGGATGATCACGCCGTCGGCCATCGAAACCGCCTCCGCGTCAATCGTACGCATGGAGACGCGCCGGAGCCTCCAGACGTGAACGGATCGCGGTTGCCATGAGAGGGTTCAGGCGCGCTGACGCTCGGCCCGCTGCTGGATCAGCTCCTCGACCGCACTCGGGAGGGTCGTTTCGAAGTCGATGAGTTTGACCCACGTAGGGGTGATGACGATCCGGACCATGCCCTCGTAGAGCGAGCGGACCTCGGCCTCCCACTCGACGCGCTGCTCGGGGGCCATCTCGTAGCTGCCGTTCATCTGCAGGTACTCCTCCGGAATGCCGTCCACCACGTCGAGCTCCGCTCGACCGCGGATGAGCAGGATTTTCGGCGGGTGCACCTCGGTGTCGATCGTCAGCGCGACCGCGGGGTTGTGCCGCAGTGAGGGCAGCTTCGGGGCGTTCTTCGTCGTGCAGACGACGATCTCCGAGCCATTCCAGGTGAATGCGATCGGGATGTTGCGGGGGGTGCCGTCCTTGGCGACGTAGGCCATGCGGAGCAGGTCGCGAGCCAGGAGCTCCTGGCTGATCGGGAGGTTCAGGATCGCGGTGATCTCGTTCGGTTGCATGGTGGTCGCTCCTTCGTCGTCGTCGAGGCCCGTTCGGCCGTTCGTACCCCTGGGACGGAGCCGCCCGAGCGTTCTCGACATTCACGGGCGCATGAACTTCCGGATCCTTTCTCGGACCCCGATCGTCGCGCCGCGCCCGTAGTCGGGTCACCGCACAGGTCCGGTCGCTTTAGGCGACGCCATCCCGGCCAGCTGATTGGGTCACAGACCGCGACGCGGGCCGATCTAGACCGGCCGCCGGTCGTCACACCGTCCATCACACGCGGGCGGGATGCCATGGACGCAGTTGGCCCGACGAACCGCGCTGGGCCGAGCAACCAGGAGGAACCGACATGGCACTGTTCATGGACGCACACACGCTCGAGGGCGGAGTGTCGGCGAGCGACGTAGCGGCGGCGCACCAGGCCGATCTGGCCACCCAAGGGGACTACGGCGTGAGCTACGAGCGGTACTGGGTGGACGAGGCGGCCGGCAAGATCTTCTGCCTCGTCGAGGCGCCTGATGCGGAGACAGCCACCACCGTTCACCGCAAGGCCCACGGGCTCGTCGCCGACGAGATCTACCAGGTCTCCGAGGGCGCCTGACGCTCTGCGACGCGCTCCAGGAGTGAGCGCGGCTCCCTCCCCGGACCGGTCCAGGGTCACCCGGCAGCGGTGCGACATGCCATCGCGCCGCTGCCATCGGGGACGCCTGATCCGCCATCTTCCCCAGCCAGTCACCGCTCCTCGAGCGGACGGACCACACCGAAAGACAGGTACAGATGATGAGCTCGATGCACGAAGATATGGCTCGTTCAGTGGTCGAAGCGCGCGTTGCCTCGGCACGGCAACGGCAGTTGGCGCGCCAGGTCAGGAACGATCGCCGCGAGGCTCGCCGAGCCGAACGACGGGTTGTCCCCAGCCGATGGTGCGGACGGTGGCTCCCACGCCGACCCGACGGCGACACGTCATCGCCGGTGACGACCACCGGGCTCGGGCGGATCCGCCTGGAGACCATCCTCGACCGGACTGTTGAGCGGATCGTCGAGTGTGGGACGCGGACCGAGGCGGCGACCCTCTGCGCGATGTCGGCCGCCACCGGTCACCTTTCCCCAGGGGCCGCGGCAGCGCTGGTGGACTGGGACGGTTCGGAGCCCGCCCGACTGCGTGCCTTCGGCATCGTGCACGGCGTCGTCCTCCGGGACCTGGGTGCCCGAGACCGCTCTCGACTTGTCGCCCAGCTCACGGGCACGGCGCAATGCGAGGCCCACACTGTCACCGCGGACGAGCCCGCCTGTGTCGACTCGGCCCGACGAACCGAGGGCTCTGTCGATGAGGGCCGCGGAGAAGCGGCCTGATACCCCACGTCGGACCAATGCTGTCTGTGCGACGCTGAGCGCGAGTAGCGCCGCAGACGCCCGGTCCCCGTTTCCCGGTCCCGCGAGTGCGTTCGGTACCGAGCGTCCGCGAACCCTGGAACCAAGCACCCCGGAAGCGAACAATGCACAAGCGGCGAGCAGAACAGGGCGGGTCCTCGTGAGCCGCCAGCGGCCCCAGGAGCAGGTGTCCCCGACCGGGCTGGTCATCCAGCTGCTGGGGCGGGCCCGGCTCCAGACCGACGGTGAGCGTGGGTACCGCTACCGCAGCCAGAAGAGCTGGGCCGTTCTCGCGATCCTGCTGCTGGGTGAGCGTCCACCGACGCGCAGCCAGCTCGCCTCGTTGCTGTTCGCCGATGCCGACGACCCGCTGCGTGCGCTGCGCTGGTGTTTGGCCGAGATCCGCAAGGGACTGGGCCCGGGCGCCCAGCTGGACGGTGATCCGGTGCAGCTCACGCTGCCCGCCGGCGCCATCGTGGACGTCGACGTACTCCTCCATGGTCACTGGCAGGAGGCAGTCGACCTGCCGGGACTCGGCGAGGAGTTGCTGGACGGCATCACCGTGCAGCACGCCGGGCCCTTCGAATCGTGGCTACTCTCGCAGCGACGGCGCCTGGCAGCGGCGGCCGAGGCGATCCTGCACGAGGCCGCGCTGGGCCACCTCTCGCGCGACGACGTCGACGGCGCCATCGCCCTGGCGGTTCGTGCGGCCGTGACGAGCCCCCTGGACGAGAATCATCAGGCCCTGCTCATCCGTCTGTACCGACTCGCCGGCGAGGACGATGCCGCCGAACGCCAGTTCGCGGCCTGGTCGACCACGGCAGAGCGGGAACTCGGTGCCTCACCCGGCGCCGCCGTGCTGCTGGCAATGCGGGAACGGCGACGCTCAGCACCGGTGGTCGACACGCCCTCGATCCATGCGATCACCGAGGCGGGTGCAGCCGCCGTATCCGCGGGGGCCGTCATGGCGGGGGTCGAGTCGTTCGAGACAGCCGTCCGCCTGGCCGACCACGCCGGTGCCGAAAGCCTCCGGGTGCACACGCGCCTGGTGCTTGCGGAAGCGCTCATCCACAGCTGGGGCGGCCTCGACGAGGAGGGGCTGGCAACGTTGTCCGAAGCCGAACGCATCGCGCTCGCAAACGGGGATCACGAATCCGCGGCCCAGGCGCGCGCCGAGCTCGGGTACGTCGACTTTCTGCGGGCGCGCTACGACCGCGCCGAACGCAGGTTCGACCAGGTGGCGCGGGGGTCCGAGTCACCTTCCACCTTGGCCAAGGCGATGACCTACCTGGGTTCGGTGGCCAGCGACCGCGCGGAGTACCCGCGAGCGATCTCGACCTTGCAGCAGGCGACCCAGCTCTCCCGCATCGCGCTCGAACCACGCCGCGAGGCGTTCGGCCTGTCGATGCTGGGGCGGATCAGCCTGCTCCGCGGCGACCTCGGCGCTGCTGCCGACCACTTGCGCGCCGCTGTCGCCCTGGCCGAGCGCGACCACTGGCTGTCCTTCATCCCCTGGCCACAGGCGCTGCTCGGCCAGGTTCTGCTGTCCCAGGGCGATCTCGCCGCCGCCTCGGACAGCCTGGAGCAGGCGTTCGCCCGAGCCTGCCAGATCGGCGACCCGTGCTGGGAAGGCATCGCCGCCCGAGGGCTGGCACTGCTCACCGAAGCCTCGGGCGACGTCGACCATGCGTTCACCGTCCTGCTCGACGCCCGTTCACGGTCCAACCGTCTGGCGGATTCCTACCGGTGGCTCGACGTGCACATCCTCGACGCGCTGTGCGAGCTGGGCCTTCTCCACGGCCACACCCAAACCCGCCGGTGGGTCCACGAGATGCGCGACGCAGCCTCCCGGACCGGGATGCGAGAGCTGACCGTTCGAGCAATGCTGCACAACGCAGCCCTGGGGGACCAGGGAGACCCCGAAGCCGCCGCGATGCTCGCGGTGGATATCGACAACCCCCTACTGGGTCCCCTCATCGCAGCCGCCCGGCAGGTCGCTGGCCGGACCCGCTGATCTGTTGACGCGTCCTGCGTCCCTCTCGCAACTCGAGGACCTCGTCAAACACGCTCTCCACGCCTGGCTGGCGGCGAAAGTGCACGACATCACAAGCTGACACGCGGCGGATCCGGTCACTTTCGGGGAGGCCATCCCGGCCAGCTCATGGTCACAGACCGCAGGTTCTCGGGCTCATCTCTCTGCGGGTCTCGACCAATCGTCGCCAGCGGGTGGTGCCTGTTGGCGCACCAGCCGAGCCAGGGCGAACGACGACGCAACGAGAACCAGCGCCACCGCGACGAAGGGCCACGGGCTCCACTGGTCCGTGCACTCCGTCACGGCACTTGTGATGTGGCAGACCCTGCCGGGCCCCTCGCGATTCAGCCACGCCAGGTACAGCACCGACAGCCCGATGCCGGCCGGGACGGCCACGGCAGATCTGTTGCGCAGCCCAGAGACGCCGACCCCGAGGCCGGAGAGGAGAACGGCGGCCAGCAGGAAGAGCAGCCCGATGGTCATCAGGGCCATCATCCCCAGCCCGAGGAGCGCACCGACCAAAAGCCACCACACGTACATCCACATCCGCGGTCGCGTCGTGGGCGCCGCAGCAACGGACTCGGTCCTGGGCTCCATGGCAGCGGCTCCTTCACGTGGCGACTCGGCACGTCACGAGTCTCACCACAGTGTGGAGGCTGGGGCCCTTTCGGTCATCACAACGCGGGGTGCGGCCCGAGGAGCGGCCGCCGGCCACACAACCAGGGCGGCACACAGCAGGAGCGCAGCGCTGATGCCGTCGGTCCAGGGCGAGGTGTCGTAGGACGGGTAGCCCATGACCATGGGGACCACGACCACCTGGGCCAAGGGTGTGCTGGCAAGCAGCAACAGGAGGAACGACAGCCTCCATCCGGTGCCCGGATGCCAGATCCCGGTGTAGGGACCGGCCAGGGCGACGGCCATGGCCATGATCAGGTACAGCGGCCACCCGAGCGCAACGATGACGGCGGCGACGCCTGACCCCGGGACGCGGATCGACCAGTCGACGAGCGCCGAGACGTACGTCGCGATCGCGACGACGACGAACGCAAGGGTCAGCGCACCGGTCGCCAGGGCGATCACTGCCACGGGGCGCCGCGACCACAGCAGCGGCAGGCACGAGATGGCAAGGGCCATCAGGACGAGGGCCAACGTCTGCAGTACGGCGCCATGGGCGGTTGGGTTGTCGTAGGCATGGCCCTGCATCCGCAGACAGGCGGACGTGTCGAGGTCGCCCCACGGGCAGGCCGGCCACCAGCGCTCCCGGGCAGCGGCCAACGAGGCAATTCCCGACGCCGCCAGCAGCAACGAGACCGCAGCTCGTGCGTGAGTCCACCCGTAGATCATCGGAGCCCCCTTCGATCGACTCGACCGTACGAGCGGGGGCCGGACGTCGACGGAGAGATCGGCGGGACATACGCCAGTCGGGGTACGGCGCCCGTCAGCGAACACGGGTCGATGCAGCGGTTCGCAACCCTCCGGGGTACTCGATGCGTCTCAGGGGGTGGAGGATCGGATCTACTGGTCCAGCTGACCGGCAACGAGGCGACGAGATGAAACCAGCACCAAGCCGATGCGTGGCTTTGGCGATCGTCGTCGCCGTTGCGCTCACCGCCTGCCAGGGCACGGTCGCGCCCGAGCGGGAGACGCCAGCCGACCCTGCATCGGGCGGGTCCGTCGGTCGCGAATCCGCTCCGACCTCGGTCGTCACGCTCGCTTTCGCGGGCGACGTCCACTTCCAGCTCCATCTGGCCCGACTCCTGAAGCATCCGGCGGGCGGACTTGGCCCGATCGACCAGGCCCTGTCGGCCGCCGACGTCACGATGGTCAACCTCGAGAGCGCCGTCACCGAGCGCGGCACGCCGGACCCGAAGGAGCGGGAGGTTCCCGGCAAGCGCTACTGGTACCGCACCTCGCCCGCCGCGCTGACGCTCCTCGAAGCGGCCGGGGTGGACGTGGTCACCATGGCCAACAACCACGCTGCCGACTACGGGAGCGTCGGCCTGGGGGACACCCTGCGCGCGGTCCGCGATGCTCCGATCGCCGTGGTCGGGGTCGGGACAGATCGGCGCGCGGCCTTCACGCCGTACCGGACGACCGTCCGCGGCACCGACATCGCCTTCTTCGCCGCCGACGGCTCCCCGCGCGAGGGCGGCAGCGCCACCTGGGCCGCCGGACCCACCAGCCCGGGCATCGCGGCCGCGCGCACTGCGAGGCCGCGCGCCCTGCTTGCCGCGGTACGCGCGGCCAGCCGGCGAGACGAGGTGGTCGTGGTCTACATGCACTGGGGTCGCGAGTACCGGGATTGTCCCACTGCACTTCAGCGCCGAACCGCTGAGGCGCTGGCCGGGGCGGGAGCCGACGTGGTCGTGGGCAGCCATGCTCACGTCCTGCTGGGAGCAGGTTGGAGTGGCGAGACCTACGTCGGCTACGGACTGGGGAACTTCGCCTGGTACCACAACCGTGAGCCCGACACCGGAGTCCTCCAACTGCGCGTCGAGGACGGGCGCGTGGTGTCCGACGACTGGGTGCCGGCACGTATTCAACGGTGGGGCCGCCCAGTGCCGCTGGCCGGCCGTGACCGCGTGCAGGCGGTTGCCGACTGGCGCCGGTTGCGCGCCTGCACCGGCCTCGCCCAACGGCCCAGCTCGTCCGCGGCGACCGGGTCGGCTCCGGCCAGCGGCTACACCGCTTCCGTGCGGCCGATCGGCCCGGCGCTGGCGGCCCGGATGAGCGCCAGCCACGACGATCGCTGCCCGCTGGACCTGAAGGGTCTCCGTCACCTACGGATGAGCTACGTCGGTTTCGACGGGCGGCGCCACGTCGGCGAGATGGTCGTGGCAGCGCGCTACGCCGACGACGTCGTCAGCGTGTTCGAGCGGTTGTACGACGCCCGCTGGCCGATCCGCCGGATGCGCCTGGTCGACGCGTACGGCGGGGCTGACGCGAGGTCCATGGCGGCCGACAACACCTCGGCGTACAACTGCCGCCGCGTGGACGAAAGCACCAGATGGTCCGCGCACGCCTATGGTGCCGCCATCGACGTCAATCCAGTGGAGAACCCGTACCTGACCAGCGGCTCGATCGCGCCCCCAGCCGGGCGACGGTTCGCCCTCATCGATCGCTCCGCGGGCGCGCCGGCGCGGCGAGGCGCCATCCGCGCCGACGACGTCGTGGTCCGAGCGTTCGCATCCATCGGCTGGGAATGGGGCGGCTCGTGGTCGGCGCCCGACTACCAGCACTTCGCGGCAGTGCCGGCCGGTGTGCGGGACTCAGAACCCGATCGGTAGCCCGGCGTAGTTCTCCGCGAGCCCGGTCGCGCCGGCCTCGCTCGAGGTGACCCAGCGCAGCTGCGACAGCTGGAGCTGCTCGTCGAACGGGTCGTCGCTGTGGTGCAGCATCGTGGTCATCCACCACGAGAAGTGCGTGCACCGCCAGACCCGCCGCAGCGCGGTGTCGGAGTAGGCGTCGACCAGGCGGTGGTCGTCCTTGCGGACCAGGTCGACCAGCGCGGGCGCGAGCAGCGCGACGTCGGCGACCGCCAGGTTGAGCCCCTTGGCGCCGGTGGGCGGGACGATGTGCGCGGCGTCGCCGGCCAGGAACAGCCGACCGTGCCGCATCGGCGTCTGCACGAAGGAGCGCATCGGCAGCACGCTCTTGTCGGTGATCGGCCCCGAGGTCAGCTCCCAGCCGTCCTGGCCGTGCCCGAGCCGGGTCGCGAGCGACTCCCAGATCCGGTCGTCCGACCAGTCGTCGACCGACGTGCCGTTCGGCACCTGCAGGTAGAAGCGGGACACCGCTGGACGACCGCATCGAGTGCAGCGCGAAGCCGTCGGTGTGCCAGGCGTAGATCAGCTCGTCGGTGGACGGTGCGACGTCGGCGAGGATGCCGAACCACGAGTACGGGTAGACCTTCTCCCACTGCCGGCGTACGTCGTCCGGCACCATGCCGCGGCTCGGGCCGAACGACCCGTCGCACCCGACCACGACGTCGGCCACCAGTCGCCGGGCCGCACCGTCGACGTCGGTGAACGTCACCGACGGCCGGTCGGTCTCGAGGTCGTGCAGCGCGGTGTCGGTGATCTCGTAGTGGATCTCCTGGCCGGCCGCCGTGCGCGCGGCGATCAGGTCCTTCTGCACCTCGGTCTGGCCGTAGACCCAGACCGACCGGCCGGTCAGGTCGACGAAGTCGAGGTGGTGCCGCTCGTCCGGCCACTGCAGGTAGATGCCCCGGTGCTGGTCGCCCTCCCGGGACAGCCGGTCGCCGAGCCCGGTGGAGCGGAGCAGGTCGACCGTCGACTGCTCGAGGATGCCGGCGCGGATCCGGGAGGCGACGTACTCCTCCGAGCGGGTCTCGACGACCACGGACTCGACGCCGTCGGCGGCGAGCAGGTGGGAGAGCAGCATCCCGGCGGGGCCGGCCCCGACGATCGCCACCTGGGTCCGAAGGTCGGGGTTGGCCATGGTGTCAGTCAACGGGGTCGCAGCCGGGCCGGGCTACGCGTCGCTTCCGCTGGTCGGAATCGGGGCGAGCGCCCGGCCGATGCCGCGGGCGGCCACCTGGAGCGCGGCGACGAGCTTCGGCTTGTCCCGCTTCAGGCTCGGCACCACGATGCCGAGCGCGGCCACGACGTCACCGCGGCGCCGGATCGGTACGCCGACCGAGCAGGCGCCGAGGCTCATCTCCTCGACCGTGGTGGCGTAGTCGTCGCGCAGCACCTGCCGCAGCTGGCGGCCGCAGCCGGCCCGGCTGGGTGATCGTGTACGGCGTGATCCGGGGCAGCTCGGCGAGCACCTGCTGCTGGACCTCGGCCGGGGCGTGCGCCAGCAGCACCTTGCCGACGCCGGTCGCGTGCATCGGCAGCCGCGACCCGACGGTGCTGACGATCGGCACCGACGTGTGCCCGCGGAGCCGGTCGAGGTAGAGCACCTCCTGGCCGTCGCGGACGGCGAGGTGCACGGTGGCCAGGGTGGCGCCGTACAGGTCGTGGAGGTACGGCGACGCGGTCTCGACCAGGCCGGCCTGCAGCGGGGCCAGCAGGCCGAGGTCCCAGAGCCGCCGGCCGACGACGTACTGCCCGGACGCGCCGCGGGCCAGGGCGCCCCAGTCGACCAGCTCGGCCACCAGCCGGTGCGCCGTCGGCAGCGGCAGCTCGGCGCGCTCGGCGAGCTCGGTCAGCGAGAGCCGGCGGTGGTCCTCGTCGAACGCGCCCAGCAGCGCGAGCGCCCGGCTGGTGACCGAGGCGCCGGGGGAGGAGGTGTTGCCGGCCATGGGGCCAGTCTTCCACCCACCGGAAGCCGGCGCTCCACCCATCGGTTTCACTCAGCGGAAGGACGGCACGCCGGGCGTCACACCGCCCCCACTACCGTCGTCCTCGTGACCGACATCCTCGAAGACGCACCCGCTGCCGTCACCTCCTCCGACGCCGCGGCCTCGACCCAGGCCGAGGTGAGCGCGGAGATCGACCGCATCGCTCGCGAGTACGCCGAGTCCCCGGCCGCCGCGGGCAGCGGCGAGACGCAGCCCCGCCTGGACTACGCGCCGTACCGCAGCAGCGTGCTCCGGCACCCCACCAAGGACCTGCACCACGCCGACCCCGAGGGGATCGAGCTGTGGGCGCCGGTGTTCGGGCACCGCGACGTCGACCCGCTCGAGGCCGACCTCACCATCCAGCACCGCGGCGAGCCCGTCGGCGAGCGGATGGTCGTCACCGGCCGGGTGCTCGACGGCGACGGCCGGCCGGTCCGGCACCAGCTGGTCGAGATCTGGCAGGCCAACGCCGGCGGCCGCTACATCCACAAGCGCGACCAGCACCCGGCCGCGATCGACCCCAACTTCACCGGCGTCGGGCGCTGCCTCACCGACGCCGACGGCACGTACTCGCTTCACCACGATCAAGCCCGGCCCCTACCCGTGGAAGAACCACCGCAACGCCTGGCGGCCGGCGCACATCCACTTCTCGCTGTTCGGCACCGACTTCACCCAGCGGATGATCACCCAGATGTACTTCCCGGGCGACCCGCTGTTCGCGCTGGACCCGATCTACCAGTCGATCACCGACCCGCGCGCCCGCGAGCGGCTGGTCGCGACGTACGACCACGACGTCACGCAGCACGAGTGGTGCACCGGCTACCGCTGGGACATCGTGCTCACCGGCAGCCACCGCACGCTGATGGAAGCCGGCACGGAGGACGCATGATCACCCCATTCGAAGCTCGCTTCGCTCCGCTTCGACGGGGACCCGTGACCCCGCACCCCGGCCAGACGATCGGGCCGTTCTTCGGCTACGCGCTGCCGTACGACGCCGGCTCGGAGCTGGTGCCGCCCGGCAGCCCCGGCGCGATCCGCCTGCACGGGCGGGTGCTCGACGGCGCCGGCCAGCCGGTCCCCGACGCGCTGCTCGAGCTGTGGCAGGTCGACGCCGACGGCGTGGTCTCCCGCGAGACCGGGTCGCTGCGCCGCGACGGCTTCACGTTCACCGGCTGGGGCCGGGCCGCCACCGACAACGACGGCCGCTACGTCTTCTCCACGGTGGCGCCGGGCGCGTCCGTGCCGGGCGCCGCGCCGTTCTTCGCGGTCACCGTCTTCGCCCGCGGCCTGCTCAACCGGCTGTTCACCCGCGCCTACCTGCCCGACGACGAGACCGCCCTGAACGACGACCCGTTGCTGTCGCTCGCTCGACCCGGAACGCCGCGCAGACGCTGGTCGCGCGGCCCGGACGAGCAGCGGCTACGTCTTCGACATCCGGCTGCAGGGTCCGGGTGAGACGGTGTTCCTCACCTACCCGCGGCACGCAGACTGATCCCATGACGGACCTCCTCTGGCCGGGCGACGAACGCGCCGGCGAGCACCTCACCGACGCCGACGTACCTGCGCGCGATGGTCGCGGTCGAGACCGCGTGGCTCGAGGCGCTCGTCGCGGCGGGCGTCGCGCCGGCCTCCGCGGGCGACGAGCTCGCCGACCTGGCCGGCCTGGTGTCCGACGAGGACGCGGCGGACATCGCGCTGTCGCGCCGAGGCGCTCCGGCAACCCGGTGGTCCCGCTGGTCGCCCTCCTGCGCGAGCTGCTCGGCGGCTCGACGGACGCCGCCCGCTGGCTGCACCGCGGGCTGACCAGCCAGGACGTGGTCGACACCGCGCTGATGATCGGGGCGCGGGACGCGGTCGGTGCCGTCCGCGCCGAGCTGCGCGGCGCAGATCCGGGCCCTCGCCGACCTGGTCGAGGTGCACCGGCAGACCCCGATGGCGGCCCGCACGCTGACCCAGCACGCCGTCCCGACCACGTTCGGGCTGAAGGCCGCCCAGTGGCTGACCGGCGTCCTCGACGCGTACGACGACCTGAACGGCCCTGGTCTTCCCGGTCCAGGTCGGGGGAGCGGCCGGCACCATGGCCGCCGCCGTCGAGCTGGCCGGCGACCTCGACCGACCCGGTCCCGGTCGTCACCGACCTCACCGTCGACCTCGCCGCCCGGCTCGGGCTCACCCCGTCGACCCCGTGGCACACCACCCGCACCACGATCACCCGCCTCGGCGACACCGCCGTCCGGTGCACCGACGCCTGGGGCCGCCTCGCCAACGACGTGCTGACCCTGAGCCGCCCCGAGATCGGCGAGCTGTCCGAGGGCGCCGGCGGCGGGTCCTCGACGATGCCGCACAAGGCGAACCCGGTGCTCTCCGTGCAGGTACGCCGCGCCGCGCTGGCGGCGCCGCAGCTCGCGGCCACGCTGCACCTGGCCGCCGCCGAGTCGCTCGACGAGCGCGCCGACGGTGCCTGGCACGCCGAGTGGGCGACGCTGCGGACGCTGCTCCGCCGGACGCGTCGTCGCGGCGTCCCAGACCAGCGAGCTGCTGGCCGGGCTCAAGGTGCACGCCGACCGGATGGCGACCCGCCTGGCCGCCGCGCGCGACGACGTACGAGCAGAGCAGCGGAGCATGGCCGACGCTGGCCGGGACCTCCGCGGACGGTGACTACCTCGGCGCCACGGACGCCTTCCTCGAGGCGCCGCTGGCCCGAGCCGCCGGCGTACTCGCAGAGGAGCCCCGATGACCAGCCGAGCATCACCGCCGTCCGCCTGACCGGCGCCCGCAACCGGGCCGAGCTGCCGCTGCTGGTGCTCGGTCCGTCGATCGGCACCTCGGCCACCACGCTCTGGGCCGCCTGCGCCGCCGGCCTCACCGACGCCTTCGACGTGGTCGCGTGGGACCTGCCGGGTCACGGCCACAACCGCGCCGTGCCCGAGGAGCCGTTCACGATGGCCGAGCTGGCCGCCGGCGTCCTCGAGGTCGTCGACACGCTGCTCGCCGAGCGCGACGACCTCGGCGGCAGCTTCTCCTACGCCGGTGACTCGGTCGGCGGTGCGGTCGGCCTGCAGCTCCTGCTCGACGTCGCCCGACCGGGTCGTCGGCGCGGTGCTGCTCTGCACCGGCGCGCAGATCGGCGACTCCCGAGATGTGGACCGGCCGGATGGGCCAGGTGCAGCGTCTCGGGCACCCCGGTCCTGGTCTCGGCCTCCGCCGAGCGCTGGTTCGCCCCCGGCTTCCTCGAGCGCGAGCCGGACCGCGCGTCGGCGCTGCTGCACGCGCTGCAGGACGCCGACGACGACGGGCTACATCCAGGTCTGCCGCGCCCTCGCGGACTTCGACGTGCGCGACCGGCTCGCCGAGATCGGCGTACCGGTGCTGGCCGTCGCGGGCGCCGAGGACGTCGCGACGCCCACCGACAAGCTGCGCGAGATCGCGGACGGCGTGAAGCACGGCCGGCTGGTCGAGCTCGACGGCGTCGCGCACCTGGCGCCCGCCGAGGCGCCCGAGAGGTCGCGCGGCTGATCCGCGAGCACCTGCTCGGCGAGGCGCCGGCCGACGCGCCGATGACGGGCGCACCGTGCGCGAGGTGTACGACGCCGGCATGGCCGTCCGCCGCGAGGTGCTCGGCGACGCGCACGTCGACCGCGCGACCGCGGCCACCACCGACTTCACCCGTGACTTCCAGGAGCTGATCACCCAGTACGCCTGGGGCTCCATCTGGACCCGCCCCGGCCTCGACCGGCGCAGCCGGTCGCTGATCACGCTGACCGCGCTGGTCGCCCGCGGCCACCACGAGGAGCTCGCG
The DNA here is from genome assembly GCA_963788445.1 of uncultured Actinomycetota bacterium. Taxonomy (GTDB): domain Bacteria; phylum Actinomycetota; class Actinomycetes; order Propionibacteriales; family Nocardioidaceae; genus Nocardioides. The sequence goes on along the minus strand of CAWBGN010000008.1, from coordinate 133,105 downwards.
CTGCACGTGCGGGCCGCGCGGAACAACGGGCTGACCGTGGACGAGATCAAGGAGCTGCTGCTGCAGACCGCCATCTACTGCGGGGTGCCCGACGCCAACACGGCGTTCCGGATCGCCCAGCAGGTGCTCGACGACATGGACCGTGAAACGAAGGACGAGGAATGAGCTCAGCATTCGTGTACGCCGCGGCGCGCACGCCGTTCGGCAGGTTCGGCGGCGCGCTGGCCGAGGTCCGCCCCGACGACCTGGCCGCGGTCGCGCTGACCGGCGTGCTGGACCGGGCCCCGGAGCTGGACCGGGCCGAGATCGGTGAGGTCGTCTGGGGCAACGCCAACGGCGCCGGCGAGGACAACCGCAACGTCGGCCGGATGGCCGTGCTGCTCGCCGGGCTGCCGGTGTCGGTGACCGCGACGACGGTCAACCGGCTCTGCGGCTCCAGCCTGGACGCCGCGATGATCGCCTCCCGCACGATCGAGACCGGTGACGCCGAGGTCGTCGTCGCCGGCGGCGTCGAGTCGATGACCCGGGCGCCGTGGGTGCTGCCCAAGCCGTCGAAGGCGTTCCCGGCCGGCAACGTGACCGCCGTGTCGACGACGCTGGGCTGGCGGCTGGTCAACGAGCGGATGCCGGCGGAGTGGACGGTCTCGCTGGGCGAGGCCAACGAGCAGCTCGCCGACAAGTTCTCGATCTCCCGCGAGCGGCAGGACGAGTTCGCCGCGCGCTCGCACAACCTCGCCGACGCGGCCTGGGGCGCCGGGTTCTACGACGACCTCGTGGTCCCGGTGCCCGCACACGGACCTGACCCGCGACGAGGGGATCCGGCCGGGCATCGACCGCCGAGAAGCTGGCCGGGCTGAAGCCGTCGTTCCGCAAGGACGGCACGATCACCCCGGCCAACGCCTCGCCGCTGAACGACGGCGCCTCCGCCGTACTCCTCGGCTCGGAGGCCGCCGCCGACCGGATCGGGCTGGCGCCGCTGGCCCGGGTCGCCGGCCGCGGCGCGGCCGCGCTGGAGCCGCAGCTGTTCGGCATCGCCCCGATCGAGGCCGCCGACCGGGCGCTGGCCCGGGCCGGCATCGCCTGGTCGGACGTGTCGGCCGTCGAGCTGAACGAGGCGTTCGCCGTGCAGTCGCTGGCCTGCGTCGACGCCTGGGGCATCGACCCCGAGATCGTGAACACCAAGGGCGGCGCGATCGCGATCGGTCACCCGCTCGGCGCGTCCGGCACCCGCATCCTCGGCACCCTCGCGCACCGGCTGCGCGAGTCCGGCGACCGCTGGGGCGTGGCCGCGATCTGCATCGGCGTCGGCCAGGCGCTGGCCGTCGTGCTGGAGAACGTCGGATGACGCCTGCTGCGTCGCCGACACCACCGACGAGGCCGTCGCCGGGATCGCGGACGGCTCGACCGTCCTGATCGGCGGGTTCGGGATGGCCGGGATGCCGGTCGAGCTGATCGACGCGCTGATCCGGCAGGGCGCCACCGACCTGACCGTCGTGTCGAACAACGCCGGCAACGGCGACACCGGCCTGGCCGCGCTGCTCGCGAAGGGCCGGGTGCGGAAGATGATCTGCTCGTTCCCGCGGCAGTCCGACTCCTACGTCTTCGACGGCCTCTACCGCGAGGGCAAGATCGAGCTCGAGGTGGTGCCGCAGGGCAACCTGGCCGAGCGGATGCGCGCGGCCGGTGCCGGGATCGGCGCGTTCTTCGGCCCGACCGGGGTCGGCACGCCGCTCGCCGAGGGCAAGGAGACCCGGGAGATCGACGGCCGGACCTACGTCCTGGAGCACCCGATCAAGGGCGACGTCGCCCTGATCGGCGCCCACGTCGCCGACCGGATGGGCAACCTGATCTACCGCAAGACCGCCCGCAACTTCGGCCCGGTCATGGCCACCGCGGCCGACACCGTGATCGCGCAGGTGTCCCGCGTCGTCGAGGTCGGGGAGATCGACCCCGAGGTCGTGGTCACCCCGGGCATCTACGTCGACCGGGTGGTGGCGGCATGAGCCTGTCGCGGCCCTCGCAAGGACGAGATGGCGGCCCTCGTCGCACGCGACATCCCGGCCGGCTCCTACGTCAACCTCGGCATCGGCCAGCCCACCACGGTCGCCGACTACCTCGAGCCCGGACTCCGGCGTGGTCCTGCACACCGAGAACGGCATGCTCGGCATGGGCCCGGCGGCCGAGGGCGACGAGATCGACACCGGACCTCACCAACGCCGGCAAGATCCCGGTCACCGAGCTGCCCGGGGCGTCGTACTTCCACCACGCCGACTCGTTCGCGATGATGCGCGGCGGCCACCTCGACGTCTGCGTGCTCGGCGCCTTCCAGGTCTCCGCCGCGCGGCGACCTGGCCAACTGGCACACCGGCGCGCCCGACGCGATCCCCGCCGTCGGCGGCGCGATGGACCTCGCCATCGGCGCCAAGCAGGTGCTGGTGATGATGACGCTGTTCGCGAAGGACGGGTCGCCGAAGCTGGTGCCCGAGTGCACCTACCCGCTGACCGGCGTGCGCTGCGTCGACCGGGTCTACACCGACGTCGCGACCTTCCACCTCACCCCCGACGGGGTCGCGGTGGGGGAGACGTTCGGGATCTCGTTCGACGAGCTCGCCGAGCGGCTCGACGTACCGCTGGTGCGGTTGGCGGACTGACCGACCTCTGTCGACGGTGGTTTCGAGACGGTTGCTGCGCAACCTCCTCAACCACCGAGGACACGGTTGCTGCGCAACCTCCTCAACCACCGAGGCTCGGTGGTTGAGGAAGGCGCGCTAGCGCCTGTCTCGTTGGACGAACGTTCGACCAACGCCCGGGCGGCCCCTTCAGCGCACGGCTGACGTTGACGACCATCCGGTAGATGGCGCCGTTGCCGTCCAGCTCCAGGGTGCGCTCGCCGAGCGTGCTGCAGCTGATGTTGTCGACGTCGATGGTCTGCCGCGCGACGTCCTGCTCGTACAGCCCCACGTCGATCGTTGCCGGTGAAGTCCTTGTGCACGGCTGCCGAGCGAGTCGTTCCGCATCCAGTCGTCCCACATGTCCCAGGGGCCGTGGTACGACCCGCTGTCGCCGAGCTTGATCTTCATCTCGTCCTTGCCGTCGTTGTCGTTCAGGTCCCACGCCGTGACGCTGTCGACGTGCACGTGGCAGACCGTCGACGGCGTGCGCCGGGTGCGACGGTGACGGCGAGGCCGGCTCCGACCAGGCCGGTCGTCGCCGCCGCGAGCAGCGCGGCGCGGGGGCCGTTGGTGCGAGTGCGGTTGCGCATGGTGTTCCTCCTTGTAGTGGTCGCCGGTGTTGGCGACTCCGGGAGGTTCGCAAGGGCACCTCAGAACGGCGTCACAACGAACGCGATGCTCACGGCGCGGTGAGCGCGGCGAGCGTCCCGCCGAGCTCGTACGCCGCGGCGTACTCGTCGTCGCCGACGTCGCCGAGCAGCTCGAGCACCTCGGCCGACTGGCGCCACGGGAGCGCCCCGACGATCGACTGCACGGACCGGACCGCGCCGGTGGTGTCGTAGCGGCCGTGCACGTAGAGGCCGTACGGCTTCTTGCCGCCACCGCTCGCGCCCGCCGACCCGTCGTCGGACAGGGCGCCACCGGCCTCGAGGAAGATCGAGTCGAAGAAGTGCTTCAGCGCGCCGCTCATGTAGCCGAAGTTCGCGGTCGTCCCGAGCAGGTAGCCGTCCGCGCCCAGCACGTCGTCGGCCTTGCGCCTCGAGCGCCTCCTTCACCACGACCTCGACGCCCTCGATCGCGTCGTCGTTGGCACCCGCCACGACCCGCTCGGTGATCGACCGGACCAGGTCCGTGGGGGAGTGGTGGACGATCAGCAGGCGCGGCATGCGGCCGATTATCCGGGTGCTCGCCGTGCCGTCGGGCGCTACGGTCGGAAGATGGGCTCCTTGCAGGACGCCGTCGACGACCGCGGCCGAACGGCTCCGGCTTCTCCGGTGTCGTCCGCGTCGACCGTGCCGCGGGCACGGAGTTCGAGCTGGCCTACGGGTTCGCCGACCGGGCCCACGAGATCCCGAACACGGTCGACACCCTGTTCGCGACGGCGAGCGGGACGAAGGGCTTCACCGCGCTGGCCGTGATGAGCCTGGTCGAGAACGGCACTCTCGACCTCACGCACCACCGCCCGGTCGGTGCTCGGCAAGGACCTGCCCGCTGATCGCCGACGACGTGACGGTCGAGCACCTGCTGGCCCATCGATCCGGCATCGGCGACTACCTCGACGAGGACGCCATCGAGGACATCGCCGACTACGTGATGCCGGTCCCGGTGCACGAGCTGGCGACGACCGAGCAGTTCCTGCGCGGTCCTCGGCGGGCACGAGACCGTGTTCCCCGCGGGCGAGCGGTTCGCCTACAACAACGGCGGCTACGTCGTGCTCGCGCTGATCGCCGAGCGCGCCAGCGGGGTCGACTACCACGACCTGGTGCGCACCCTCGTCTGCGAGCCCGCGGGCATGGTCGACACCGGGTTCCTGCGCTCCGACGAGCTCCCGGGCCGGGCGGCGCTGGGCTACCTCACCGCCGACGGCCTGCGCACCAACGTCTTTCACCTGCCCGTCCTCGGCACCGGCGACGGCGGCGCCTACACGACTGCGGCCGACCTCAGCGCCTTCTGGGACGCGCTCTTCGCCGGGCGGATCGTGCCGCCGGAGCGGGTGGCCGAGATGATCGCGCCCCCGCAGCGACTGGCCCGAGGAGTCGAAGCGCTACGGCCTCGGGTTCCACCTCGGCGCGGCCGACGACCGAGTCTGGCTCGAGGGGTACGACGCGGGCGTGTCGATCCTCAGCCAGCACGACCCGTCATCGGGCATCGACGTACACAGTGATCTCGAACTGGTCGGACGGCGCGTGGCCGATCGTCGAGGTGCTCGACGAGGCGCTGAGCTGAGCCCGACGGACAGCGGGCCATCCTGTTCGGGATGGCCCGCCGCGCCCGGATCAGGCTTGTTCGCCGAGCGACACGATGTGCTCGGGGAGCCGCTCGTTGTCGCCGTACATGAAGTGGTTCTGCATCCGCTCCGAGAACCTGCTGGCCTCGGTGGTGAGCCCGACCGCCTCGGCCACCTGGCGGATCAGCATCGGCGACGCACCGCAGCACACACCCAGGTAGTTGACGCCGAGGTCCGCTGCCTCGCTCGCGAAGGCGCCGACCTCGTAGCGGTTCGCGTACAACGGGTCGAGCGCGGTCGGGAACGTCCGGCCGTGCGGCGACGGCACGCTGCGCACGATCGTCGCTCAGGTTGAAGAACGTCGGCTCGGCGGTGGTCGTCCGATAGGGGATCGGCAGGGCGCCGACGTGGCACGACACCGCCGCCCGGATCTCGCGCAGCCACGGCAACATGGTCTCGGGCCCGCGGAAGCAGTTCATGCCCACGACGTCGGCACCACCCTGTTCCAGCTGCTGGCAGGTCTCCACGATCCCGACGCCGTCGGCCATCTCGTTCAGTGCCATCGGTGCAATGGTCAGCACGACGGGCAGCCCGGTCGACCTGGCCACCTCGAGTGCGGCGAGGGCCTCGCCGGCGTAGTAGAACGTCTCGCCGATGATCAGGTCGGCGCCGCCGTCGACGGCCCACCCCACCATCTCCTCGAACATCCCCCGGACCTCGGCCTGACGATCCTGTGTCCGCCGGATCCCAGATGTTCGTGTTCGAGATGTTGCCCGCCATCAGGTCACCGGGTCGCGCGTCGGCGACCTCGCGGGCGATCTGCAGGGCCGCTCGGTTCAGCGGCTCCAGCAGGTCTTCCTTGCCGATCACCCGCATCTTCTCGCGGTGCCCGTTGTAGGTGAACGCCTCGACGATGTCGGAGCCCGCGCGCTGGTAGTCGACGTGCAGCGCCCTGAGCGCCTCGGGGTACTCCAGCGCCACCTCGGGCACGAACTCTCCGGCGCTGAGGTAGCCCCGTCGCTCGAGCTCGAACAGGAAGCCCTCGGCGCAGATCACGGGACCTGCGTCGAGGCGTTCGGTCAGTTTGTTGCTGTCACTCATGGTTTCGCTCCTCGGGGATGAAGGGGTAGGCGTTCGGACTAGAAGTCGTCGTCGAACGAGACCGAGCCGGAGACGCCGACCTGGTAGGCCGACACCTTCCGCTCGAAGAAGTTCGACAGTTCCTGGACGTCCTGCAGTTCCATGAACGCCAGCGGGTTCCTCGACCCGTAGATCGGCTCGAGCCCGAGTCGCTCCATGCGCCGGTCGGCGACGTACTCGAGGTAGGACCGCATGTCGGCGGTGGACAGGCCGGCAACGCCGCCGCCGAGCAGGTCCTCGGCGAACTGCGCCTCGGCGTCCACGCCGTCGATCAGCATCTGCCGGACCTTGGCCGCCATCTCGTCGTCGAACAGCTCGGGCTCCTCCTCTCGCACGGTGTCGACCACGTCGAACGCGAACGCCATGTGCATCGACTCGTCACGGAACACCCAGTTGGTGCCCGACGCAAGGCCGTTGAGGAAGCCGCGCGAGCGCAGGAAGTAGACGTACGCGAACGCTCCGTAGAAGAACAGCCCCTCGATCACCGCCGCGAAGCAGATCAGGTTGAGCAGGAACTTCCGCCGGTGCTCCTGGGTCTCCAGGGCGTCGAGGTCGAAGACCGAGTCGATCCACCGGAAGCAGAAGTCGGCCTTGGCCTTGATGGAGGGGATGTTGTCGACCGCGGCGAACGCCTCGTGCCGCTCCTCCTCGTCGGTGACGTAGGTGTCGAGCAGGGTCAGGTAGAACTGCACGTGGACCGCCTCCTCGAAGAGCTGGCGGGAGAGGTACAGCCGTCCCTCGGGGCTGTTGATGTGCTGGTAGAGGTTCAGCACCAGGTTGTTCGCCACGATCGTGTCGCCGGTGGCGAAGAACGCGACCAGCCGTGACACCAGGTGTCGCTCGGCGTCGCTGAGCCGCTCCAGGTCCTTGAGGTCGGTGTGCAGGTCGACCTCCTCGACGGTCCAGGTGTTCTTGATGGCGTCGCGATAGCGGTCGTAGAAGTGCGGATAGCGCATCGGCCGCAGGGTGAGGTTCATCCCGGGGTCGAGCAGCATCTTGTTCTCGGAGTTGTTCAGGGTGGGCGTGGTGGTCACTGGCAGGCCTCGCAGTTCTCGGGGTTCTCGAGCGAGCAGGCGAGTGCCTCCTCGACCGAGGGGGTCAGGGTGAGGGTCGTGTCGACGACGGGGGCGTTGACGCTCGTCGTCGTCTGCTGGATCCGGGTGGCAGGACGTGACCGCAGGTAGTACGTCGTCTTCAGGCCGGACTTCCAGGCGTGCAGGTACATCGAGGAGAGCTTCCCGATGGACGGCCCGGCGATGAACAGGTTCAGAGACTGGCTCTGGTCGATGTACGGCGAGCGGTCGGCCGCCATGTCGATCAGCCCACGCTGGGGCAGCTCCCACGCCGTTCGGAACAGCGTCCGGACATCCTCTGGCAGCTCGGTCACTCCCTGGACCGAACCCTCGGCCCGCTTGATCGCCTCGCGGACCTCCGGGGTCCACAGGCCCCGCGCCTTCAGCTCGCGGGTGAGGGCCGCGTTGACCTGGAGGAACTCGCCGGACAGCGTCTCGCGCTTGAACAGGTTGGACACCTGCGGCTCGATGCACTCGTAGCACCCGGCGATCGAGGCGATCGTCGCGGTGGGGGCGATCGCGATCAGCAGCGAGTTGCGCAGGCCGTGCTCGGCGATGTCCGAGCGCAGCACCGCCCAGCGTTCGGTCTGGGTTGGCGTGACACCCCACAGGTCGGGCTGGAGGTTCCCGCCGGCCGCGCGGGTCTCGTCGTACGACGGGTGTGGTCCGTGTCGGCGGGCCAAGTCGCAGGAGACCTCGAGCGCGGTCAGGTAGATCTCCTCCTGCACTCGTGTCGACAGCTCGCGGGCCTCGCTCGGAGTCGAACGGCAGGCGCAACGCGAAGAACACGTCCTGCAGGCCCATCAGGCCCAGCCCGACCGGTCGCCACCGGGGGTTGGACGCGGCCGACTCCTGGCTGGGGTAGTAGTTGACGTCGATCACCCGGTCGAGCAGCGGCACCGCCGTACGCACCGTCTCGCGCAGCTTCTCCCAGTCGACGCCGTCGATCGTCAAGGTGCTGGGCGAGGTTGATCGAGCCGAGGTTGCACACGGCGGTCTCGCCGTCGGAGGAGACCTCGATGATCTCGGTGCACAGGTTCGACAGGTGCACGACCGGCCCGCCCGGAGAGCCGGCGACCGGGTCGCTGGTCTGGTTGCAGGTCCGGTTGGCGGCGTCCTTGAACGTCATCCAGCCGTTCCCGGTCTGCGCCAGGGTCCGCATCATCTTCCCGAAGAGCTCGCGGGCCTTGACCTGCCGGACGTAGCGGCCCTCCTCCTCGGCCTGCCGGTATGCCGCGTCGAACGCGTCGCCCCAGAGGTCCGGCAGCTCCGGGGCCTGGTCCGGGTCGATCAGCGACCAGTCCGCGTCGGCCTCGACGCGGCGCATGAACTCGTCCGGGATCCAGTTGGCCAGGTTGAGGTTGTGGGTGCGCCGCGCGTCCTCGCCGGTGTTCTCGCGCAGCTCGAGGAACTCCTCGACGTCGGGGTGCCACGGCTCGAGGTAGACGCAGGCCGCGCCCTTGCGGCGGCCGCCCTGGTTCACGGCAGCCACCGAGGCGTCGAGGGTGCGAAGGAACGGCACGATGCCGTTGGACTGGCCGTTCGTGCCGCGGATCAGCGCACCCCGGGAGCGGACCCGCGAGAACGCGATCCCGATCCCGCCGGCGAACTTCGACAGCTTGGCGACCTGGCCATAGCGGGAGTAGATCGAGTCGAGGTCGTCGCGCGGGCTGTCGATCAGGTAGCACGACGACATCTGGGTGTGCCGGGTGCCGGAGTTGAACAGGGTCGGGCTGCTGGGCAGGTAGGCCAGCGACGACATCAGCCGGTAGAACCGGATCGCCTCGCCCGGGCTCTGGGCCAGCCCGCAGGCGACGCGGAGCAGGAAGTACTGCGGCGTCTCGACGACCTGGCGCGTCGTCGGGTGCCGCAGCAGGTAGCGGTCGTAGACCGTGCGCAGCCCGAAGTACTCGAACCGGCGATCAGCTTCCCCGTCGATCGCGAAGTCGAGCTTGCGGGCGTTGTCCTTGACGAACGCCGCGGTCTCGTCCCCGATCAGGCCCTCGGCGTGACCGAGCGAGACCGACTGGCTGAAGGAGGCGACCCCCTGGTTGCGGACCTCCTTGTCGATGTACCCGGCCAGCAGCCGGGCTGCGAGCCGGGAGTACTGCGGCTCCTCGCCGATCATCTCGGCGGCGGTCTGGATCGACAGCCGGTCCAGCTCCGCTGTGGTGGCGCCGTCGTACAGGCCGCTGATGGTGCGGGTGGCGACCCGCATCGGGTCCACGTCGTCCAGGTCGCCGGCGACCCGGTCGACCGCCCGGACGATCTTGTTCACGTCGACGGGTTCGGTGTCGCCGTTGCGCTTGCGCACGCTCATGGAGGCGCGCCTGGTGGGTGTTTCGGTGACCGTCACTTCTCTCTCCTCGCGAGATCGGTCCTGAGGTCCGGACTCGCGGGGGGTGACGGAGGTACGCCGGGCGTCTCGTCGGTCGAGCCTGTCGAGACCAATTGGCGTACGAGCCGTCGGCCGTCCCACGAGGCCTCGGACCACCACGCCCGGCGGGCGAGGTGCGCTGGCAGGTCTTCGGACTCGTGGGCGCGTCGTCCGGCACCTTCGGTGCTGCTCGACCCCTACTGGCCGTCGCTTCCCGAGCTCCCTGAAGGTCTGCTCAGTGCTGTTGACGGCGTTCGTTCCCACTCACCGCTGCGGGGCAGTCCCGGAATCTCACCGGGTTCCCTCTTGCCTCGATCCGCCTGGAGTGACGCACCGAACCAGCTGCGTCGACCACCATATGTGGGGGTCGTCGGCATTTGTGGGACCAGATCTTGTGTCGGCGTGTCGGTGGCCGGTGTCGGGGCAATGCCCGGTCAGCGGCGGGCCAGGCCGCAGGTGGCAGGACCCTCCAGGACCTCCCCGTCCGGATCGAATCGACTGCCGTGCAGCGGGCAGTCCCAGCTCCGTTCGGCGTCGTTCCACCGCACGACACCGCCCAGGTGGCTGCACACTGCCGACACGCGGCGCTCCACACCCTCGGTGCGCGCGATCGCGATGGGCGTTCCCGGATGGTCCAGCCGGACGCGACCGGCCCCCTCGGGGGGCGTTGTTCCGACGCCCGGACTGAACACCGGGCGAATCCACCCCGCGGCCATCTCCACGCCGACCTCCGCGTTGATCCGGGCGCCGTCGACGAGCCCGCGTAGCTCGCGTGGACTCCAGGGCTCGAAGACCTCGGCCCAGTCGAGGTGCCCTCCGAGGATCCGCCCGGTCAGTGCCAGCGCGGCGGCCACGCCGTTGGTCATGCCCCACTTCGAGTAGCCGCCGGCGACCAGGATCTCCTCGGCGCCCGGCAGGATCGGGCCCGCGAACGGCAGGGCGTGCTGGGGGACGTAGTCCTGGGCAGACCAGGCGTGCGTCTCCTCGGCGGTCGGGAAGTGGGCGGCGGTCCACGACCGCAGGTCGTCGAGACGTGCGGTTTCGGAGCCGCCGCGGCCAGTGGTGTGGCCGTTGCCGCCGACGAGCAGCAGGTTGCCGTCCGGGTCGGGGGCGTCGCGCAGCGACCGGCTGGGTCGCTCGGCCGACAGGTACATCCCGTCCACCGCCGACTCCGGCGTCTGGAGCGCCAGGCCGTAGGAGCGGGCCGGTTCCATCCGCGCGAAGAAGCCGCCACGGTCGAGGATCGGCGTGTTCGTAGCGAGAACGACGGTGCCGGCCGTCGCCGACCCGCCGTCGGTCAGGATCCTCACCGGGTCGCCTCCGGTCACGCGGCGCACCCGTGCGCCCTCGACCAGGGTCACCTGGTGTCTGGCGGCCTGGAGCGACAGCTCGTCGAGCAAGGCGAGGGGGTCGAGCTGGAATTGGTCGGCCAACCGCACGCCACCTTGGGTCTCGAACGGCAGGTCGAGACGGTCCACCCAGGTGACCGGGAGGCCGGCCCTCCGGGCCACGTCGCACTCCTTGCGCGCGGCCTTGGCACCGCGGGACGTCGTACCGAACGTGTACGCCGCCCGGTCCTGCACCGCGACGCCGTGGTCGACGCAGAAGCGGCGGACCCAGGCCTGTGCCTCGGCGTTCGCCTCGACGTAGCGCCGCACGACCTCGGGGGAGTGGCGGCGCACGATCCTGGTGAGCTGGGTGCCCTGGAGCAGGCTGAGCTTGGCGGTGCTGCGACCAGTGGTTCCGACGCCGACGTGCTTGGCCTCGAGGAGCAGGACCGATCTGCCGGCGCGGCCGAGCAGCAGTGCGGTGCTGAGCCCGGTGAGGCCGGCGCCGACCACGACGACGTCCCACTCGCCCGACACGGCGGGCGTGGCACTCGGTGAGGTCCGGGGGTGGCGGTCTTGCCACACGGACGCGAGGGTCATCTCAAGATTTCCTGTCGGCCTTGCGGTGCCGCCGTCGGCCCTGTCGCAGGGCGCGGCCCCGACGGACGTCCTCGGCCTCCTTGGCCTCGGCCTTCTCGATCTTGCGGGTGTCGCGCGGCGGCAGGCGCAGGGTCTCCTCCGCGTCGACGCCGGACTGGAGCTCGCGACCCCGCTCCAGCTCGGAGTCGAGCTCGGCGCCGAACAGCAGCGCGAGGTTCGTCAGCCACAGCCAGAGCAGGAAGACGATCACACCACCGAGGGCGCCGTACGTCTTGTCGTAGGAGGAGAAGTTCGCGACGTACAGCCCGAAGGCGACCGAGAGCACGGCCCACACGACGATGGCAAGGAAGGCGCCGAGGCTGACCCAGCGGAACTTCGGCTGCTTGACGTTCGGCGTCGCGTAGTAGAGCAGCGCCACGATCACGAGCACGACGGCGAGCAGGAGCGGCCACTTCGCGATGTCCCAGACCAGCACGGCTGTCGAGCCGAGGCCCACGGCGTCGCCGACCGCCTTGGCGACCGGTCCGGTGAGCACCAGGGCCAGCAGGGCGAGTGCGGCGAGGACGACGAGAACCACGGTGAGCACCAGCATCGTAGGCCGCAGCTTCCAGATCGGCCGACCTTCATCGATCTCGTAGATCCTGTTCATCGCCCGACCGAAAGCGCCGACGTACCCGCTGGCAGACCACAGGGCGCCGCCGAGCCCGAGCACGAAAGCCAGCCCCGCCGTCTGGGACGCGGCCAGCTCCTCGAGTGTGGGTCGGATGGTGTCGACGACCGAGGAGCCGCCCAGGTCGTCCACCACCTTGAGCAGCTCGTCGACCGCCTCGGTTCCCTGTCCGACCAGCCCGAGGATCGAGGTCAGGGCGAGCGCGGCAGGGAAGAGCGCGAGCACGGCGTAATAGGTCAGCGCGGCGGCCAGGTCGGTGCACTGGTCCGTGCTGAACTCGCGGATCGTCTTGCGCAGCACGTAGCGGCGAGACGGGCTGTCGAGGTCGGTCGGAGAATCGACCAGGGCTTCGTCGTCGGGGTCGACGTACGGTCCCTCGCGCCTGGCATCGGAGGTCTGGGTCATGTTCCTGAGGTGCCCCCGGAAGCCGAAGTCATGCGGCGGCCGGTCCGGACTCACCCTTTCGGGCCGGCGCGGACGACGCCCGCGTCGTGAGTCACGCTCGTCGCTCGGCGAGGTACGCCAGCCGTCGCAGGCACTCGACGTTGCGCCACGCCAGCGGCGGGTCCTGCACCGGCCCCGGCACGAGCGCGGCCGGCCCGGAGACCGCTTGCTCCTCGATGGTCACCTCGGTGTCCGTCGCGACCGGCGAGAGGCGGATGGTGACCGCGGCCCGGCCCGCCGGCCAGGCCCGTGCGTGCAAGGTCAACATCGAGCCGGGCTGGCACTCGACGACCTCCGTGGTGTCGTCCACCAGCAGCGGCCACGACCCGACGGAGTGGTGAAGTCGGGCGCCCAGGGTTGGCCACGTGTCGTCGACCTCGCGCATCCGGGAGGCGCCGACAACCCAGACGGGGTAGAGCCAGCCGTCGGACAGGACTTCCCACACGTGGTCGGGGGTGGCCGCGACAACGCGGCGGTTGGTGCTCATGTGTTCCGTTACCCCTACCGTCACTGGTGAAACGGGCTCAGAGCGTCCGGCGGAAACCCACCTGCTGCGCCGTCACCCGGCTTCCGATCCGCTCGTTGACGGCGATCATGTGGTGGTTGTCGGTCGCGTTCCAGGTCTCCGTCGCGGCCACCTCCGGCCGGACGTCCGCGATCCAGCGCACCATGTCGACCTTCATCAGCAGCCCGAGCCGGTGCCCGCGGTGGGCGCGGACCACACTGGTGTCCTCCTGGTCGGCGATGCCGGGCGAGAACTCGTCCACGCACAGCAGGCTCATCCCCGCGAGCTCGCCGGAGGGCACGTGCCGCGCGAGGACGCGGTACGTCGTCTGCCGGCGTCGGGTCATGCCCTCGTCGTACGCGCGCAGCCGCGCGGCGTCCCACACGTGGCGCTCCTTGCCCTCGTCGGTGGGTGCGTCGTTGATCGCGTCGTGCAGAGCGACCATTCCGTCCATCAGGTCGTCGGGGGTGGGTCCGACGACGTGCAGCAGGTCGTAGTCGGCGGACGCGGCGGCGGCCTCGTCGTGCAGCCGGTCCCAGCGTGTGCTGTCGGCGTGCAGGTCGAGCCGGCGGACGGCGTACACGCCCTTGCCCGCACTGGTGAACCCGTGGCCCTCGAGGAACGGGACGCCGTCGGTCCCGAGGAACGCACCCGAGTTGATGAAGGTCCGGCCACGCTCGGCGCTGAAGGCGAGTGCGTCGGCGAGCAGCCGACCGCCCACGCCGCGCCGGCGGTGGTCCGGGTGGACGAGCCCACGCACCCAGACCATCGTCAGGTTCTCCCGCGTCGGCATCTCGGCGAGCATCCAGCCGATCTCCTCGCCGCCCTCGCTGGCCACCCACAGGGCGTCGACGGGCTGTCCGTCGTTGCCGTGCTGGAAGTAGGTGAGCCGCCCCGGCCCGGTCGGCAGGCGGATCTCGAGCCCGTCGCGGGCGTGCGAGACGACGTCCAGCGCCGCGAGCCGGTCGGCGAGATCGAGGTCGACGTCCATCGGGTCGACCCGGCTGATCTCCATGGCCTCAGGGTAGAACTCCCCGGGGCCTCCGGTTGACCAGGTAGATGCCCACGACGACCAGCACGCTGCCGGCCGCCTGGACCAGGTGGAACGTCTCGTCGAGGAGCAGCACCCCCAGCAGTACGGCGACCACCGGCACCATGAAGATGTACGCCGAGGCGCGGCTGGCCTCGCCGGTCGCGACCAGGCCGAGCCACAGCCCCCAGGCGAGCGCGGTCCCGACCAGGGACGCGTAGATCAGCGCCACCACGAACCGCGCGGTCCAGGCGATGTCGACGCCCTCGGTGACCGCCCCGATCACGGTCAGCACCGTCCCGCCGACCACGAACGGGACCGCCACCGCCCACAGGTGGTCGACCTTGTCCTGGTTGCGCTTGAACGCGATCGTCCCGATCGCCCAGACCACGGCAGCCAGCACGGCGTACGTCACGCCCTTCGCACTGATGTGGCCGCCCAGCGCGCCGGTGCTGACCAGCACGATGCCGGCGAACCCGACGACGAGGCCGACCACCTTCGCCGCACCCATCGACTCGTCGAGCAGCCGCCAGGCCAGGACCGCGACCAGCAGTGGCTGGAGGTAGATCAGAACCGACGCCAGCCCGGAGGGCAGGGTCAGGATCGCCAGCGTCTGCAGGGCGAAGAACGCCACGACGTTCCAGAAGCCCAGCACGGTGTGGACCGGCCAGGTCCGGCGCAGGTCGGGCGGCCCCGAACGGGCCCAGGCGATGACGCCGACGACGACGCCGCCGATCACCGAGCGGATGCCGCCGAACACCAGCGGCGGAGCGTCCTCCAGCCCCACCTTGATCGCGGTGAAGGTCGATCCCCAGGCCAGCACGAGGAGCGCGATCCCCAGCGGACCGGTGAACCGGGCCGGCGGCAGGGGCGTGGACACGGACCTCACCGTAGGGCCGAACTGCGTTATCGTGGCGGTGTCATGACGCGTCGACTCCTCCTTCGCCGCCGCAGCGAGGTCTGAAAGCCGGACCCCCTCGCTGCGGAGTGCGTGCGCGACCGGCGCCCCTCCCAAAATAGGAACAGCTCTTCAGCGAGGACCTCATGACTCTCCAGGAAAAGAACACCCCAGGTTTCACGACAAGTCGATTCAAGAACAGCCAGCGCAGCATGGGCATGCCCATCCACCGCTACCGCGCGTTCCCGCCGATCGACCTGCCCGACCGCACCTGGCCGACCAACCGGATCACCCAGCCGCCGCGCTGGCTGTCGACCGACCTGCGCGACGGCAACCAGGCGCTGATCGACCCGATGACGCCGGCCCGCAAGATGAAGATGTTCGAGCTCCTGGTCCGGATGGGCTACAAGGAGATCGAGGTCGGCTTCCCTTCGGCCAGCGAGACCGACTTCAACTTCGTCCGCCAGCTGATCGAGCAGGAACGGGTGCCCGAGGACGTCACCATCTCGGTGCTGACCCAGGCCCGCGAGGACCTGATCGAGCGGACCGTGCAGAGCCTGGTCGGCGTGCACCATGCCAACATCCACCTCTACAACGCGCTGGCTCCGCTGTTCCGGCGCGTGGTCTTCCACGCCGGCAAGGACGAGATCAAGGACATCGCGGTCCGCGGCACCCAGCTGGTGATGAAGCACTCCGAGAACTACCTCGACAAGACGGTCATCGGCTACGAGTACAGCCCGGAGATCTTCACCGGCACCGAGCTGCCGTTCTCGGTCGAGGTGTGCGAGGCGGTCTCCGACGTGTGGCAGCCCGACGACGGCCGGGAGATCATCCTGAACCTGCCGGCGACCGTCGAGATGGCCACGCCCAACGTGTACGCCGACCAGATCGAGTGGTTCTCCCGCCAGCTCACGCGGCGCGAGCACACGACGATCAGCCTGCACCCGCACAACGACCGCGGCACCGCCGTGGCCGCGACCGAGCTGGCGATGATGGCCGGCGCGGACCGGGTCGAGGGCTGCCTGTTCGGGCACGGCGAGCGCACCGGCAACGTCTGCCTGGTCACCCTGGGCATGAACCTGTTCAGCCAGGGCATCGACCCGCAGATCGACTTCAGCGACATCGACGAGATCCGCCGCACGGTCGAGTACTGCACCCAGCTGCCGGTCCACCCGCGGCACCCGTACGCCGGCGACCTGGTCTACACGGCGTTCTCCGGCAGCCACCAGGACGCCATCAAGAAGGGGCTCGAGGACCTCGAGCGCCAGGCCTCCGAGCAGGGCGTGCCGGTCGGCGAGCTGGCCTGGGAGGCGCCGTACCTGCCGATCGACCCGAAGGACGTCGGCCGCACCTACGAGGCCGTGATCCGGGTCAACAGCCAGTCCGGCAAGGGCGGCGTCGCCTACATCCTCAAGGCCGAGCACAAGCTCGACCTGCCGCGCCGCGCCCAGATCGAGTTCAGCCGGGTCGTCCAGGAGCGCACCGACACCGAGGGCGGCGAGATGACCGCCGACGAGATCTGGTCGGTGTTCTCCTCGGAGTACCTCGACCGGACCACGCCGCTGACGGCTGAACTCCGTGCACACGTCGTCGGCGGCGGGGGAGAAGGACCAGCTCAGCGTCAACGTGTACGTCGACGGCGAGCTCGAGAACCTCACCGGCGAGGGCAACGGCCCGATCGCGGCGTTCGTGAACGCGATCAACGAGCTGCCGCAGGCCCAGCAGAGCGGCTGGGACGTCCGGGTCCTCGACTACCACGAGCACGCCCTGTCCTCGGGCGGCGACGCCATCGCCGCGGCGTACGTCGAGTGCGCGGTCGGCGACCAGATCCTCTGGGGAGTCGGGCTCGACCCGAACATCGTGACCGCATCCCTCAAGGCGGTCATCTCGGCGGTGAACCGCGCCTGAGGTCACCGTTGGTTGAGGTGCGAGCGCAGCGAGCCTCGAAACCCCGTAACCGTGGGCAGGGCCTCAGGAGGCCTTGAGCGGGAGCCGCACGGTGAAGGTGGTGCCCGCGAGGTGCGCCGACTCGACCCCGATCCGGCCGCCGTGCGAGGCGACGATCCCGGCCACGATCGACAGGCCGAGACCGGTGCCCTGGATGGCACGCTCCTGGGCGGTCGAGGAGCGGAAGAACTTCTCGAACAGGCTGGACTGCTCGTCGACGGGGATCCCGATGCCGGTGTCGTGGACGACCACCAGGGCCTCCTCGTGATGGCGTTCCAGCCGGCAGCGGACGAGGCCGCCGTCCTCGGTGAACTTGACCGCGTTGCTGAGCAGGTTGGTCAGCGCCCGCTCGAGCTGGATCCGGTCGCCCACGACCTCGACCGGCCCCGCCGGGCGCTGGAACTCCACGTCGAGACGACGCCCGTTCAGCAGTGACCGCATGGAGTCCTCGACGTGATCGAGCATCGAGGCCAGGTCGACCTGCTCGCGGTCCAGCTGGGTGGCGCCGGTGTCCAGGTTGCCGAGGATGAGCAGGTCGTTGCAGATCGTGATCAGCCGCTGGCCGTTGCGGGCGATCTTCTCGAGCATCGGGAGCTGGTGCTCGAGCGGCTCGACGATCGAGCCGTCCTTCAGCATCTCGGTGTAGCCGACGATGCTCGACACCGGCGTGCGCAGCTCGTGGCTGACGGTGGACACGAACTCGTTCTTGGCGGCGTCCAGACGTCGCAGCCGCTCGACCGCGGTGCGCTCCGTCTCGAGGGCGGACATCAGCATCTCCTGGCTGTGCCGCTGCTCGGTCACGTCGCGGCCGACGCACAGGAAGCCTCGGTGTGCGGACTGCGACTCGGCGGCGATGCTCAGCGTCATCGAGACGGTGTGCCTGGCTGCCGTCGGTCCCGAGCCAGGTCCAGTCGCGCGGCAGGCTCTCGCCGTGCGAGCCGATGTCCGCGACGAGCGCGGCGAAGCTGTTGGGCTCGGCGGTCCCGCGCCGTGCGGGCGGCGAGCTCCTCGGGGTCGAAGAGGTCGACGAACGGAGCGCCGATCACGGCGCTGGGGTTGTGCCCGAGCAGGCGCTGGGCGCCGGAGTTGAACAGCGTGATCCGGCCGCGGCCGTCGATCCCGATCAGGGCGGTGGTGATCGCCGCCTGCACCAGGTGGGTGACCAGCCCGGACGCGTTGCGCTCTGCGGTGACGTCGACGCCCGTCAGGACGAGGTACGCCGGGTTGCCGTCGTCGTCGGGCACGCTCTTGCTGTTCCAGACCATGCGGAGCGGGTCGCCGTGCTTCGTGCGGACGTCGATCTCCCATGAGTTCTCCGCCAGGAGGGCCCCTTCACGGATCAGGTCGGGGACCAGGTGCATGCGCTCCGGCAGCACCAGGTGGGTCCAGGCGGGCTGACCGACCAGCTCGTCCTCGGTGAAGCCGGTCAGTCGCGTCGCGGCCGCGTTGACCCGGATGATCGTGCCCGCGAGGTCGCTGACGAGGATGATGCACGGGGTGGTGTCCAGCGTGGCGCTGGTGAGCTTCTCCGCGGCCTCGATCCGGGTGCGGGCGTTGTGCTCGGCGGTCACGTCGAGCAGCTGCGCCGCGAACACCGGATGTGGGCCACCGCTCAGCATCGCCACGGAGATGTTCACACGCCTGCCCGGCCGGACGGCGAGCCCGGTCTCCGTGTGCCAGCCGTCCAGCTCCCCGGCCAGGATCTGTGCGATGCTCGACCGCACCGCGGTCGGGTTCTCGAGCACCCGGTCGAGGTAGCGGCCGATCAGCGGGCCGTGGGCCTCCCCGAGCAGGCGGATGGCGGCGTCGTTGGAGTCCCGGATCTCGAGCCGGTCGCCGCGCGGGTGCAGCAGCAGCATGCCGGTCAGCGACTCCGTGAAGTTCCGACGGAACAGCTCCTCGCGCGCGCTGACGGTGGCGAGCAGCTGCCGTCGCTGCTCGACGGCAACCGTGAGCGGCAGCGACATCAGGGCAGCGCTCAGCAGCCAGATCTGCACCATCGTCCCGGCGGTCGCCTCGGACGTGGTTCCGTTCGTGACCGACGCCCCGAACGGTCCGAGCCCCTCGGCGGTGAGGATCGTGCACATCACGCTGATGCCCAGCAGCTGCCAGGCCACCACGCGTACGTCGTGACGCAGCGCCGCCCAGACCAGCAGCGGCAACGGCGCGAAGGCGAGCGGCACGCTCTGGTCGGGCGCGAAGACCAGGACCGTGACCGCGAACAGGGCGATCGTCTGGGCGAGCAGCTCCAGGGGCCGACGCCGCGCCGTACCTCCGCGCAACGACATCGCCACCGGCACGATCACCAGGGTGGACGCCGCGTGCGAGGCGAACACCCGCGGCCACGCGGTGAGGAACTCGCCGCCGTCGAGGACGGCCACGGTCAGCGCCGCGCCCGTCGCGATCGCGAGCCCGCCCGCGAGTGCCGCCCGGAGCAGGCGCAGGAAGTCGTCGAGCGACTCGAGTCGTGGCCGGTCGTCCGGCGGGCTCTTGAGGAGCAGACCGGCGATCGCCGCCTCGGCCGCGTTGGACATCCCGAAGAAGAGCGCGACGTCGAGGTCGCGCCCGCCGGTGAGGTTCGCGGCAGCGCTGACCACCACGATGCCGAGCGCGAGGAGCGGGCACCAGGACCGGGGGGCGAGCGCGATCAGCGAGACCGCCAGACCCGCGGCGGGCCACCACGAGGCGACGGACCCGTGAGCGGGTGCGAACATGACCGCGCCGGCGCCGGCGACATAGATGGCCACGAGGGCTGCAAGCGCAGCGAGCTTGCCCCATCGGCCCGAGACGGTCATGGAGGACATTGTTGAGTAAAGAAGGCGCGAATGTGACCGTTTCCAGTTCGTAGCCCCCGCGGATCTGTCGCGGGCGCACAAAAGCGTCCGGTATCCGGCCACCCGATCCGGACGGGCTACATTGCCGCCATGTTGGTCTCGGAGCGGATCGGGCAGTTCTTCCTCGACGATGAGGGCGCCCACGACCGCCTGGAGTACACCGAGTACGGCAGCGGCGACGCCTGGGTCGTGCTGCTGCACGGACAGCTGATGCCGCGCCGGATGCACCAGCCCCTCGCCCGGGCGCTGGCGGCCGAGGGGCTGCACGTCGTCACGCTGGATCTGCTCGGCCACGGCCGGTCCGACCGGCCGGCGGACCCGCACGCGTACTCCATGCAGGCGTTCGCGGAGCAGGTCGTCGCCCTGCTCGACCACCTCGGTGCCCCGCAGGCGGTGGTCGGCGGTACGTCGCTGGGCGCCAACGTGTCGCTCGAGGTGGCCGTGCTGGCGCCCGAGCGGGTGCGCGGACTGATCATCGAGATGCCGGTGCTGAACAACGCGGTCGAGGCCGGGATCCTGGCGTTCGGGCCGTTGATGTTCGCGGCCCGGTTCCTGCCGTTCACCGTGACCGGGCTGCGGCTGCTCACCCGTCCGGTCCCGCGCGGCCTGGTGCCGTTCTGGGCCGGGATCGTCCTCGACACCCTCGACCAGCGGCCCGACTCCGTCGCCGCCATCGTCCACGGGATGTTCTTCGGCCGGGTCGCACCGTCGTCGCGGGAGCGCCGGGCGATCACCGCGCCCGCGCTGGTCGTGGGCCACCCCGCGGACCCGATCCACCCGGCGGCGGACGCCGCGATGCTCGCCGAGGAGATGCCCAACGCGACGTTCGTGCGCGCCCGGAGCATCTTCGAGTGG
Source organism: uncultured Actinomycetota bacterium (assembly GCA_963788445.1). GTDB lineage: Bacteria > Actinomycetota > Actinomycetes > Propionibacteriales > Nocardioidaceae > Nocardioides. Next base: position 112,505 of record CAWBGN010000008.1, on the reverse strand, counting down.
CGGGCCACTCCTGGCCGGCTCAACCGGGCCGCGGCGGAGTTCGGCCTCGCCTGCTGGAAAACGCCGCGCCGCCGTCGGCGTACGAGCAGCTGACGCCCGGTCACGGGGCAGAATGGGACGGTGCCTCTCTACCGCGACGAGGCGATCGTGCTGCGCACCCACAAGCTTGGCGAGGCCGACCGCATCATCACCCTGCTGACCCGCAACCACGGGCGGGTGCGTGCGGTCGCGAAGGGCGTACGCCGGACCACCTCCCGGTGGGGCTCCCGGCTCGAGCCGTTCACCCATGTCGACCTGCAGCTGGCCGAGGGGCGCAACCTCGACACGATCACCCAGGCCGAGATGCTCACCCCGTTCTCCGGTGAGATCGGGCTCGACTACGAGAGGTACACCGCCGGCACCGTGATGCTCGAGACCGCCGACCGGCTGGTCGTCGAGGAGCGGCAGCCGTCGCTCCAGCAGTTCCTGCTGCTGGTCGGCGGGCTGCGGGCGATGGCGTCGGGGGAACGCGGTCCCAACCAGGTGCTCGACTCCTTCCTGCTCCGGTCGCTGGCCGTGTCCGGCTACGCGCCGTCCTTCGACCACTGCGCACGCTGCGGCGAGGAGGGTCCGCACCGGTGGTTCAGCCCCGCCTCCGGCGGCGTGCTGTGCGTGACCTGCCGGGTCCCCGGCTCGGCCAACCCGGCGCCCGAGACGATCGCCGTCCTGGGCGCGCTGCTCGCCGGCGACTGGCCGGCCGTCGAGGCCGCCGACCCCCGCCACCTCAAGGAAGCCAGCGGCGTCGTGGCGGCGTACCTCGCCTGGCACCTCGAACGCGGCCTGCGCTCCTTCGCCTACCTCGAACGCTGAAATCGCGATAGTCCGAGACGTTTCGGTTGCTTTTCGCGCCCAGAACCAACCGAAACGTCTCGGACTATCCGCCTTGCCCCGCCGGAGGTGCCGCTAGGCCGACCCGTACCTCCGGTCACGGCTCGCGTAGGTCTCGATCGCGGCCCACAGGTGCCGACGGTCGACGTCGGGCCAGAGGACGTCGGAGAAGACCAGCTCGGAGTACGCCGCCTGCCACAGCATGAAGTTCGACAGCCGCTGCTCGCCGGACGTGCGCCAGACCAGGTCGGCGTCGGAGACCTCGGGCACGTAGAGGTGCTTCGCGAACGTCTTCTCGTCGACCTTCTCGGCGTTCAGGCGGCCGGCGGCGACCTCGCGGGCGATCGAGCGGGCCGTGTCCGCCAGCTCGGCGCGGCCGCCGTAGTTGACGCACATCGTGAGGGTCAGTACGTCGTTGTCGCGGGTGAGCTCCTCGGCCACCTGCAGTTCCTTGATCACCGACTTCCACAGCCGCGGCGAGCGGCCGGCCCAGCGCACCCGGACCCCGAGCTCGTGCATCTCGTCGCGCCGGCGACGGATCACGTCGCGGTTGAAGCCCATCAGGAACTTCACCTCGTCCGCGGAGCGGGCCCAGTTCTCGGTCGAGAAGGCGTACGCCGAGATCGCCTTGACGCCGATCTCGATCGCGCCCTCCACCACGTCGAAGAGGGAGTGCTCGCCCTGCTCGTGGCCGGCCGTGCGGGGCAGCCCGCGCTCCTTCGCCCAGCGGCCGTTGCCGTCCATCACGATGGCGACGTGCCGCGGGACGAGCTCCCGCGGGACCTGCGGCGGCCGGGCGCCGGAGGGGTGTGGCGTCGGCGGGCGCACGGATCGCTTCACGCGTGCAGGATACGGGTGCCGGGCCGCGGGCGATGGTCCGGCCTCCGGACGTGCGATTTACCCACATTTCGGTACGTCGCGTGCCATCCTGAGCGCGGATGGACTCCATGTGGGGGAGACACTTCATGCGGGCTGAGACGCGTGCGCGTGCACGCGACCGAGGTCGGTCGACGGCTGCTTTTCGCCGACGACCCGGATCCGCGCGTTCTCCAGGGCGTCTTCTTCGCGCTGCTGAGCCTCGACTACCTGCTGCGCTCGGTGGACGGCACCCCGATCGAACTCCGCTCGTGGCCGGCACTGGGCTACGCGCTCGCGGTCGCGCTGACGATCGCGACCTTCGCTGGTGCCGTGGCACCGGCTGTCCCGCGTCGGCCATCGGCATCGTCCCGGTGCTCGACATCGCGGCGCTGAGCCTGGCGCGCCTGGACGACCGGGGCAGCGCCGCCGCCGCGCTGATCATCATCCCGGCCCTCTGGATGGGGCGGCAGTACGGCAAGCGCGGCGCGCTGGTGGTGTGCGTCGCCGGCCTGGTGCTCATCGGCATCCCTTCCGTGCTCTACCTCGGCACCGGCGGGGTCAACCTCTCGCGCTCGTTGATGGTGCCGTTCGTCGCCTCGTGGGTGGCGCTCGCACTCGCCAGCGGCATCGAGAAGATCGAGGCCGGGTACGCCGACGCCGCCCAGAAGCGCGCCGAGCTCGCCCTGGCCATGCACACCATCGACGAGCAGCGCCGGTTCGCGGAGGCGATCCTGGACACCGTCGACGTCGGCCTCGTGCTGCTCGACCACACCGGTGCCTACCGGACCATCAACAAGCGGCACGTCGACTTCATGCGGTGGGCCTACCCCGACGGGCACGACGGCAGGGCAGGACAGCTCGGGCACGTGTATGCGCCCGACGGCACCCGCGAGCTGACCCGCGAGGAGATGCCGACGTACCGCGCCTCCCACGGCGAGGAGTTCGACGACTGCCGGATCTGGGTCGGCGACGACCCGCGCTCACGACGTGCGCTCTCCGTCTCGGCCCGCTCCGTGCGCGCCAAGGACGGCACCTTCGCCGGCGCCGCGCTGGCGTACAAGGACGTCACCGATTTCATGCGCGCGCTCCAGGTCAAGGACGAGTTCGTCGCGTCGGTGTCCCACGAGCTGCGCACCCCGCTCACCTCGATCATGGGGTACGTCGACCTGCTGCTCGAGCGGTCCGACCTGGTGCCCGAGCAGGCCGCCCACCTCCAGGTGGTGTCCCGCAACAGCGACCGGCTGCGGCGGCTGGTCGCGGACCTGCTGCACAGCGCCCAGATCGACGACGGGCCGATGGAAGTCGTCCGGACCGAAGCCGACTTCAGCTCGATCGTGCACCAGTCGGTGCTGACCGCCGCGCCCGGCGCGAAGGCCGCGGGGATCACGGTCGAGGTGGACGTGCCCGACTCGCTGCCGGTGCTCGTCGACGCCCAGCGGATGTCCCAGGTGGTCGACAACCTGGTCTCCAACGCCATCAAGTACACCCCCGAGGGCGGGCGGGTCCGGGTGGCGCTCGACGTCGACGGTGACCGGGTCGAGCTCGCGGTCAGCGACACCGGCATCGGCATCTCCCCGCCCGACCTGACCAGGCTGTTCACCCGCTTCTTCCGGGCCCGTCCGGCCGAGGAGCGCTCGATCCAGGGCGTCGGCCTCGGCCTGAGCATCACCAAGTCGATCGTCGAGAGCCACGGCGGCCGGATCGAGGTCGACAGCGACGTGGGCCGGGGCAGCGTGTTCCGGGTCCGGCTCCCGCTCGACGTGCACCAGGCCGCGATCGCGCGCGCCAGCTGACCGTCAATTAGCCGTCAGACCAGTCCGGCGTCGTGGGCCAGCACGGCCAGCTGCGTCCGGTTGTCCATGCCGAGCTTGGCCAGGATGTTCGACACGTGCGCCTTCACGGTGGCCTGGCTGAGGTGCAGGTCGGTGGCGATCTCCGCGTTCGTGCGTCCGCGCGCGACCGCCACGGCGACCTCCGACTCGCGCTCCGACAGGACGGCGAGCGAGGCGAGTGCCTCTCGTCTGCTCTCCGCGGACTCGACCTTCTGGTCCATCAGCCGCTGGAGGATGGTGGGCGAGAGGATCGGTTCGCCCGCGGCCGCGCGATGGATCGCGTGCACGATCTGGTCGGGGGGCGTGTCCTTCAGCAGGAACCCGCTGGCGCCGGCCCGCAGGGCGGCCACCACGTTCTCGTCGGCGTCGAACGTCGTGAGCACGATGACCACCGGCGCTCCCGCACCGCGGCGCAGTCGGCGGGTGGCGGCGACCCCGTCGACGCGGGGCATGCGGAGGTCCATCAGGACGACATCGGGGTGGTACGTCGCCACGGCCGTCGGGACCTCGCTCCCGTCGCCGGCCTCGCCGACCACCCGGAGCGACGCTGCGCCGTCCAGCATCATCGTCAGCCCGGCCCGGACCATCGGGTCGTCGTCGACGATCAGCACCTTGACCTCCCGGGTCGGCGGCGTCTCGGGGTTCACGACGCCCACCCGAACTCCGCGTCCAGTCGGAACTCCCCGCCATCGACCCCGGCCTCGAGACTGCCGCCCACCAGCTCGACGCGTTCGGCGAGACCGGTCAGGCCGAAACCCGGCTCGGCGGTGCTCGCGGAGGCCGACATCGGGTTGCGGACCTCGACGTGGAGCTCGATGCGCTGCGCCCCGACGTACCGCCACGCTGACGGGCTGTCCCGGTGCGTGGCGGCGGGCGTTGGTCAGGCCTTCCTGGACGACCCGGTAGGCGGCACGCCCGATCTGGACAGGAACGTCCACCGCCGCGTCGGCCGCGGCATCGACGGCGATCACCATGCCCGCCTCCTCGCACTCGGCGACCAGTCTCGGCAGGTCCACCAGGGTCGGCAACGGCCGCAGCGACGCCGGGCCGTGCGGGCCGTCGTCCTCGCGCAGCAGGGTGATCACGTCCCGCAGCTCCGCGAGTGCCTCGCGGATTCCGCCGCGGATCACTCCCGCCGCCTGCGCGATCCGCTCGGGCGAGGAGTCGGGCCGGTACTCCAGTGCCCCGGCGTACGTCGCCAGGAGCGACATCCGGTGGGCCAGCACGTCGTGCATCTCGCGAGCGATGCGGGCTCGCTCGAGCTGGCGCGCCTCGGCCACCCGGTCGGCCTGTTCCTCCTCGGCCCGGCGCGCACGCGCGGCCAACGACCACAGCAGCTCCCGCCTCGCCTGCGAGTACGCCCCCCAGCCCACCAGGGTGGCGTAGGCGATCACGACCAGGAGGGCGTACCAGCCGTAGGGCAGGCCGTCGATCGGGCGCCAGGCGCCCAGCACCAGGTGTGCCGAGGCGCCGACGACCGCGACCCAGACAGCGGTCGGGAACCGGCCCCACCGGGCCAGGTGGAACACGGCCATCGTGGCCGGCGGCGTCGCGGCGGGGGAGAGCGCCGCCAACAGCCCGAGGACGACCGCCGTGGCGACGGGACGGGACCAGAGCAGCGGCAGCAGAGCCAGGCTGACGACGCCAACCACGACGTCGAGGGCGAGGATCGCTCGCGACGTGTCCGAAGTCGCCACGGCGATGACCTGGAGGGCCACCAGCGCGCCGATGGCGATGACGACGTACGACGACCACAGCGGGTCGCGGTCGCTGCTGGTCGCGGATGGGCTCGGGCACCGGGTCAGGCTAGAGGAGGTGGCCGTGCCCGGACACGGCCGAAAGTAGTAGCCGGGGGAGCCGATCGGGGAGCCGAAGTAGCCAGGCGGCCGATCCGTCGGAGGGGCCGTCCGGCGAGGGTCGGGGCATGACCTCGACAACCACCTCTCCTCCCGCAATCACCTGCTGCCCGCCGATGGCCCGGGTACGCCGCCGCCGGTGGCTCACCGTGCTCGGCGCCATGTCGGCCGCGAACGCCTGCTGGGCGATCGCGGTCCAGGCCGGCGTCGACCTCACCGTCGCAGCGCGGCTCCGATACCACCGACGTCGGGCCGCTGGCGGTGACGCTCACCAGCCTCGGCGTCGGCCTGGCGGCATGGCTGCTGCTGGAGCTGCTCGAGCGGTGGACCCGACGACCCCGGCTGATCTGGCGGACCGTGGCGGGCTCGGTCCTCGTGCTGTCGCTGACCGGTCCGATGGCGGCGACCAGCGATGCCGGCCTGGCCGTGCTCACGGGCCTGCACCTGCTGGTCGGGTCGATCCTCATCCTGGGCCTGGGCGGCGTCGAACGACGCTGAGCTCAGCGGCAGGCCGGGCAGGTCCCGAAGATCTCCAGCGTGTGGCTGACGTCGTCGTACCCGTGGTCGGTCGCGATCGCCCGCGTCCACCGCTCGACCGCCGGTCCCTCGACCTCGACCGTGGCGCCGCACTCGCGGCACACCAGGTGGTGGTGATGGGTGTCGGAGCAGCGCCGGTAGATCGCCTCGCCGTCCTCGGTCCGCAGCATGTCGACCTCGCCGGCGTCGGCGAGCCGCTGCAGGGTCCGGTAGACCGTGGCCAGGCCGACCTGCTCGCCGCGCTTCCCGAGCAGGTCGTGGATCTCCTGCGCGGACCGGAAGTCGGTGAACGACGCCAGCACCTCGGCGACCGCCTTGCGCTGCCGGGTCGGCCGGGCCCCGCTCAGTGACGGCGGAGTCGGTTCAGTGTTCGTCATAGTGCTTCCCGTGTACGGCGTGCCGGTGGCCGTCGTGGACGTAGTCGACGTGGTCGCCGTGCGGGACGCGCCACGTGCCCGCAGTCGGGTCCGTGCTCGTGGGGGTGCACGTCGGTGATCTCGTGGGACGCGGGCTCCAGTTCGGGGAACGGCGCGCAGGACCCGCCGCCGCGACCGGAGTACGGCGCCCACCGGCCAGGTGACCGCGAACCCGACCAGCGCCAGCAGCACGATCGTCGGCCCGGGCGCGACCCGTTCGACGGAGGCGGCGACCACGAGGCCGCCGACGGACGCCAGGGTGCCGAGCACCATCGCCGCGCCCAGCGTCGTCCGGAAGGAACGAGTCAGCTGCTGCGTCGTCGCGACCGGTACCACCATCAGCGCCGAGACGAGCAGCAGCCCGACGGTGCGCATCGCGACCGTGACGCTGACCGCAGCAAGCACCGCCACCAGGAGGTTGTAGGCGCGCACGTTGAGACCCGCGACCCGGGCGAACTCCTGGTCCTGGGAGACGGCGAAGAGCTGGGGGGCCAGTCCCACGCAGAACACGATCACGACGGCCGCCAGCCCCATGGTGATCAGCACGTCGGTGACGGAGATCGTGGTGATGGAGCCGAAGAGGTACTGCTGGAGCCGAGCCGCGCTCTGGTCGCCGAGCCCAGTGAGCAGGACGCCGCCGGCGAGGCCGCCGTAGAAGAGCAGTGCGAGCGCGACATCGCCGTTGGTGTGACCCCGCTCGCGGATCAGCTCGATCAGAACCGCGCCGAGCACCGCCACGACGACCGCGGTCCAGATGGGGGAGGTTCCGGTCAGGAGACCGAGCGCTACCCCGGTGACAGCGACGTGGCCGATGCCGTCGCCCATCAACGCCAGCCGACGCTGCACGAGGTAGGTCCCGACGGCTGGCGCGGCCAGCCCGGTGAACAGCGCTGCGAGGAGCGCGCGCTGCATGAAGGGGAGCGCGAAGAGCTCGAGCCCGCTCATCGGTCTCCCTCCAACGGAGCCGCGACATGGGGCGCGTGGTCGTGACCGCCGGACTGGCCCTGCCGCTCGGCGTGGTGGTGGTGCGTGTGTGGCTCCCCGAACCGTGGCTCGTGCACCTGGTGGTCCTCGAGCGGGGCGCCGTCGTAGGCGACCCGGCCGTCGCGCATGACGATCGCCCGGTCCACCAGGGCCGACAGCGGGCCCAGTTCGTGCGCCACCAGGACGACCGTCGCGCCCCGGGCCTTGAGCTCACCGAGGGCCGCGGTCAGGGCGTGCTGGTTGGGCAGGTCGACCCCGGCAGTGGGCTCGTCGAGGAAGAACAGCTCGGGCTGGCCGGCGAGAGCACGCGCGATGAGCACGCGCTGCTGCTGCCCGCCGGAGAGATGCGCGACGCCGTCACGGGATCGGTCGGCGAGACCGACCACCTCGAGCGCCTCGTCGATTGCCGAACGGTCCGCACGCGACATCGGCCGAAGCAGGCGCCGGCGGGTGAGCCGGCCTGCGGCCACGACCTCCCAGACCGAGGCAGGGACGCCCGACGCGGCCCCGGTGCGCTGGGGCACGAAGCCGATCCGCTCCCAGGCCCGGAAGTCCGCGAACGGGGTGTCGAACAGGGTCAGGATCCCGGAGGTCAGGGGAAGGAGACCGGTGAGGGCGCGGACCAGCGTGGACTTGCCCGAGCCGTTCGCACCCATCAGCGCGACGAACTCGCCCGGCGCCACGCGCAGGTCGACGCTCCGCAGGATGGGACGGCCGCCGATGGCGACCGCCCCGTCGACGAGCTGCACGGGTGTCATGCGCAGCCGTCGGCCTGCCGCAGGGCGGAGAGATTGTCCTCCATGAGCGAGAGGTAGTCCTCGTCGGCGGTCTCGTCGCTGAGGCCCTCGATCGGGTCCAGGACCGCAGTGCGGACGCCCGCGTCGTCGGCCAGAGTCTGGCTCAGCTCGGGAGGGGCCAGCCGTTCGGAGAACACCGTGGTGATCCCGTCGCTCTCGATCAGCGAATGCAGCCTCGCCAGGTCGCGCGGGGTCGGCTCGGCCTCCGGCGACAGTCCGGCGATCGGCTCCATCGTCAGACCGTACTTCGTGAGGTAGCCGAACGCGTCGTGGGAGACGACGACGGTGGTGCGCTCGCAGTCGGCGAGGCCGTCGGTGTACGACGCGTCGAGGGCCTCGAGGTCCGCGCGGAGCTTCTTGGCGTTGGCGGCGTACTTGTCGTGGTTGTCGGGGTCGATCTCGGCAAGCCGGGCGGCAACCGCGTCACCGAGGTCCGCCATCCGCAACGGGTCCTGCCAGAAGTGTGGGTCGAGGTCGCCGTGGCCGTGGTCATCCTCTCCCTCGGCCCCGTGGTCGAGGCCGTCGTGATCGAGGTGCTCGAGGTCCACCACCTCGGCGGCGTCGATGACGTCACCGGTGGCGTTCTGCTCGACGGCGTCGTCCACGGCTGGCTGGAAGCCGTGCTCGTAGATGACGAGGTCGGCCCCGGCCACCTCTGCGCTCTGCGAGATCGTGAGCTCGAGGTCGTGCGGCTCCGCGCCCGGCTGCGTGAGGTTCTCGACCGTGACGAGGTCGCCCGCCACCCGCTGCGTGACGTACTGCAGCGGGTAGAACGCCGTGGCCACCTGCGGGCGGCCGTTGTCGGAGGCGGAGACGTCCGAGAACGCGGCGCAACCGGCCAGTAGCACGGTCCCAGTCAGACATCCGACAAGGAGGGGAAGGCGGGTGGCGAGCGACTTCATGAGAACGATTCTCACCAAGATGAGAATGGTTGTCAACTCATCGCGGATCGATGGTTTCGAGACGGTTGCTGCGCAACCTCCTCAACCAACGATGGTTCGGTGGTTGAGGAAGGCGCGCAGCGCCTGCTGCGTTTCGGTGGTTGAGGAAGGCGCGCAGCGCCTGTCTCGAAACCACCCGTAGGCTCGACGGGTGCTGGTGGTGAGCAGGTTCCGGGTGGAGGAGGCCGAGGCGGCGGAGTTCCGCGTCGGGCTCGAGCGTGCGCACGCGACCCTTGCCGAGCGGCCCGGGTACGTCGCCGGGCACATCGGCCGCAACGTCGACGACCCGACCCTGTGGACGCTGGTGACCACGTGGGAGCACGTCGGCGCCTACCGGCGCGCCCTGTCGGCGTACGACGTGAAGCTGCACGCCGTGCCGCTGCTGAGCCGGGCCCTCGACGAGCCCAGCGCCTACGAGATGGTCGAGCCCGGAGCCGACCTCAATGTCGCCTCGACCCGGTCGTTAGGCTGATCCCTCACCCACGACCCGACCGGCAGCCAGCCGGCCAGTCCCTAGGAGTTCCCAGTGGCCAAGCCCCCCGCATCGACCCTCGACAACGTCGTCTCCCTCTGCAAGCGCCGGGGTTTCGTCTACCCGTGCGGCGAGATCTACGGCGGTACCCGCTCGGCCTGGGACTACGGCCCGCTGGGCGTGGAGCTCAAGGAGAACATCAAGCGCCAGTGGTGGAAGGCGATGGTGACCGGGCGCGAGGACGTCGTCGGCCTCGACTCCAGCGTCATCCTGCCGACGAAGACGTGGGAGGCGAGCGGCCACCTGAGCACGTTCAGCGACCCGCTGACCGAGTGCCAGTCCTGCCACAAGCGGTTCCGCGAGGACCACCTGCAGGAGGACTACGCGTCCAAGAAGGGCATCGCCGATCCGGACACCGTCAACATCAACGAGTCCGTGCCGTGCCCCAACTGCGGCACCCGCAGCGCCTGGACCGAGCCCCGCCAGTTCAACATGATGCTCAAGACCTACCTCGGCGTCGTCGAGGACGAGTCCGGTCTCCACTACCTGCGGCCCGAGACCGCGCAGGGCATCTTCCTCAACTTCGCCAACGTGGTGACCACCAGCCGCAAGAAGCCGCCGTTCGGCATCGCCCAGCAGGGCAAGAGCTTCCGCAACGAGATCACCCCCGGCAACTTCATCTTCCGTACCCGCGAGTTCGAGCAGATGGAGATGGAGTTCTTCGTCAAGCCGGGTGAGGACGAGGAGTGGCACCAGTACTGGATCGACGAGCGCACCCGCTGGTACATCGACCTCGGCATCAACCCCGACAACCTGCGCCACTACGAGCACCCGGCGGAGAAGCTCAGCCACTACGCCAAGCGGACCGTCGACATCGAGTACCGCTTCGGCTTCTCCGGCCGCGACTTCGAGGAGCTCGAGGGCATCGCCAACCGGACCGACTACGACCTGACCCAGCACAGCAAGTTCTCCGGCCACGACCTGTCGTACTTCGACCAGGCGGCCGACGAGCGGTACGTCCCGTACGTCATCGAGCCGGCGGCCGGCCTGACCCGCAGCCTGATGGCGTTCCTGATCGACGCCTGGACCGAGGACGAGGCGCCGAACACGAAGGGCGGCGTCGACAAGCGGACCGTGCTCCGGCTCGACCCGCGGCTGGCGCCGGTGAAGGTTGCCGTGCTGCCGCTGTCGCGCAACGCCGACCTGTCGCCGAAGGCCCGCGACCTGGCCGCCGAGCTGCGCCGCAACTGGAACGTCGACTTCGACGACTCGGGCGCGATCGGCCGGCGCTACCGCCGCCAGGACGAGATCGGTACGCCGTACTGCGTCACCGTGGACTTCGACACCCTCGACGACCAGGCCGTGACCGTGCGCGAGCGCGACACCATGAAGCAGGAGCGGATCGGACTCGACTCGATCACGTCCTACTTCGCCGAGCGTTTCGTCGGCTGCTGAGTGAGCACCCTCATGCACAATGACGGCATGCCATCCCATGCCCTTCGACGTGGTTGCCGCGCCCTTCTCGGGGTCGTGCTCGCCGCCGCGCTCCTGCTCTCGGGCTGCTCCGACGACGGTGGCGCCGACGAGGCCGAGAGCGGCGAGAGCCCCTCGGCCGACGGCGGCGGCGTGAAGCCGTACCTCCCCGTCCCCGACGGCGTCGAGCTGACCACACAGGGCACCGAGCTCGGGCTCGACGAGTCGGCCACGGTCGCCTACGAGCCGCGGCAGGGCGAGGTCGCCGCGCTCGACATCACCGTCACCCGGATGGACAAGGCGTCCTTCAGCATGTTCACCGGCTGGAAGCTGGACGCGAAGACCAAGTCGACCCAGCCGTACTTCGTGCACGCGAAGTTCCGCAACGTGGGCGCGACCGACCTGGGCGGCCGTCGCCCGCCGCTGTACGCCGTCGACGGCGACAACAAGCTGATCGAGTCGTCGACCTTCGCCAGCACCTTCAAGCCGTGCCCGAGCGCGTCGTTCCCCAAGAGCTTCAAGACCGGGGACACCGTCTCGTCGTGCCTGGTCTACCTCGCGCCGGACAAGGGTGAGCTCGCCGCCGTCAGCTTCCGCCCGACCGAGGCCTTCGACCCGATCGTCTGGGTGGGTGAGCTCACCACACCCGAGCCGCCGAAGGGCACCGGCGACAAGAAGGGCGACAAGAACAAGAAGAAGAACAAGAAGAACGGCCAGGGCAACCAGAACTGACGCTGGTTTCGAGACAGGCGCTAGCGCGCCTTCCTCAACCAGCGAGTGAAGTTCGGTGGTTGAGGAGGTTGCGCAGCAACCGTCACAGGCGCTGGCGCGCCTTCCTCAACCAGCGAGCGCAGTTCGGTGGTTGAGGAGGTTGCGGGTGGATTCAACCGGCGTCTGCAACACCGTGTGTGTTGTGGTGCTCGGACAGTAGTTTGTCGAGGGCCTCTGCTGGGGTGCGCCAGGCGAGGCGTTTGCGGGGTCGGTTGTTGATCTCGATCGCGACTCGGTCGAGGATTCCCGGCCCGTGGATGGAGAGATCGCTGCCCTTGGGGAAGTACTGACGCAGAAGGCCGTTGGTGTTCTCGTTGGTGCCGCGTTGCCACGGTGAGTGGGGGTCGCAGAAGTAGACCTTCAGGCCGGTCGCGTCGGCGATCTGGGCGTGGTTGGTCATCTCGCCTCCCTGGTCCCAGGTCAGGGTCTTGCGCAGCATCTCGGGCAGGCCTGTCATGGCGGTGGTGATCGCGTCTTGGACCGCGAGCGCGCCATGGTTCTGGGGCAGATGGAGGAGGATCACGAATCCGGTGGTGCGCTCGACGACGGTGCCGATCGCGGTCCTGTTCTCGGCGCCGGTGATCAGGTCGCCTTCCCAGTGACCGGGGACGGCGCGGTCGGCTGCCTCGGGTGGGCGCTCGGAGATGTTGACCATGTCCGTGATCGGGTGCCCGCCGCGGCGAGCTGTGCGCGTCGCGGCCTGGCGTTGCGGTTTGCGCATGCTCCGTCCGGTGCGCAGGTGCTTGGTCAGCTCTCGTTTGAGCGCGCCGCGGCCCTGGATGTAGAGCGCCTGGTAGATCGTTTCGTGTGACACCTGCAGCTCCAGATCCTCGGGGAAGTCCGCACGCAGACGCCGGGAGATCTGCTCGGGACTGTGATTCTGCTTCAACCGATCTTGGACCTCCCTGCGCAACGGCAGGTTGGTGGCCAGCTTGACCGGGTTCGAAGCGCGTCCTGCGTCCCGGGCGCGTTCGTCACAGGCTCTAGCGCGCCTTCCTCACCAGCGAGTGCGTTCGGTGGTTGAGGAGGTTGCGCAGCAACCGTCTCGAAACCACCTCCGCGGCTCGATTGGGCCCCAGTCGCCCCCATCGGGACAATGGGCGCATGCCCGCCCTGCCCACGTCGCTGACCCTCGGGTCGCTGCGCGTCGACACCCCGGTGGTGCTCGCGCCGATGGCGGGCATCACCAACGCCGCCTACCGCCGGCTCTGCGCCGAGCAGGGAGCCGGCCTCTACGTCTGCGAGATGATCACCTCGCGCGGGCTGGTCGAGGGCGACGAGACCACCCGCAAGATGCTGGTCTTCGACGACCTCGAGTCGGTCCGCTCGGTCCAGCTCTACGGCACCGACCCGAGCTACGTCGCCAAGGCCACGGAGATCCTCTGCGCGGAGTACGGCGTCCGCCACATCGACCTCAACTTCGGCTGCCCGGTCCCCAAGGTGACCCGCAAGGGCGGAGGCGGGGCGCTGCCCTGGAAGCGCGGGCTGCTCGCGGAGATCCTGGTCGCCGCCGTCGCGGCCGCGGCGCCGTACGACGTCCCGGTCACGATGAAGACGCGCAAGGGCCTCGACGACGACCACCTGACCTACCTCGACGCCGGGCGGATCGCCCAGGAGTCCGGCGCCGCAGCGATCGCGCTGCACGGCCGGACGGTCGCGCAGGCCTACTCCGGAGAGGCCGACTGGGACGCCATCGCGGCCCTGGTCGACCATGTCGACATCCCGGTCCTCGGCAACGGCGACATCTGGGAGGCCTCCGACGCGGTGCGCATGGTCGAGCAGACCGGCGTGGCCGGCGTCGTCGTCGGCCGTGGCTGCCTCGGACGGCCCTGGCTGTTCCGCGACCTGGCGGCCGCCTTCGCCGGTGACGCAGTGAGCACCCTCCCCACGCTGGGCGAGGTGGGCGCGATGATGCGCCGGCATGCCGAGCTGCTCAGCGAGCACATGGGGGAGGAGCGGGGCTGCAAGGAGTTCCGCAAGCACGTCTCCTGGTACCTCAAGGGCTTCGCCGCCGGCGGCCGGCTGCGGCACTCGCTGGCCCTGGTCGACTCGCTCGCCGCGCTCGACGTACTGCTCGCCGAGCTGGACCCCGACGAGCCGTTCCCGGTGCAGGAGCTGGGCTCCCCGCGCGGCCGTCAGGGCTCCCCACGCAACCGCGTGGTGCTGCCCGAAGGGTGGCTCGACGACACCGACGGAAGCGGCTCCCACGTCCAGGAGGAGACGACCGAGGTCACGGGCGGATAACGGCCCGGTCTCGCAAAGATCTCGCTCGGGTGACCGGAAACACCACGCAAAAACCTTCCCCCGATTGCGACTGGCTAGTTTGCTTGTGCTTTAGTCGTTGGTCGCGCCCCGTTCGCCACAAGCGACTTGGCGTCCCCCCGTCAGCAACAGCAAAGGATCAGCGCTGTGGCAGATCATCGCCACAAGCGGGAAACCAATGCCCGCCGTTTGCCCAAGGCCCACATCGTGGCCGGACCCATCGCCATCCTGGCGACCGCTTCTACTGTCGGTCTCGGAGTCCTCGCGACGAGCCCCGAGGTCCGCGAGACCCTGGTCGCCAGCAGCACGGCCAACATCTCCAAACCCCCCGCCGACCGGCGCGAGAACACGATCACCATCTCCCGGTCCGCTTCCCGCGTCGACTCCGTCCACCTGGTCCGCGAGTACGCCGTCGACATGACGCCCGTGGCCGTGGCCAAGGCGGTCCGCAACGCGGATACGACCATGTGGACCACCGTCGAGCTGAACCTCTGGACCACCCCCGGTGAAGACGCCAAGCAGGTCGGCGTCATCGAGGAGGGCAAGAAGGTCCTGATCACCGGCCGCAAGGCGGCCGAGCGCGTCGAGGTCGTCGTCGACGGCGAGGCCCGCTGGGTGACCGTCGGCTACATCTCGGAGGAGAAGCCCGTCGCCGCGGCTGCTGGCCTCTCGATGGAGCCCTGCCCCGACTCGAGCGTGGAGAGCGGACTGACGTCGGCTGCCGTCTACGTCTACCGCTCGGTCTGCCACGCCTTCCCGATGATCACGTCGTACGGCGGCTGGGACGGCCACGGCGAGCACTCATCGGGCCGAGCGATCGACATCATGACCTCCGACTCGGAGGTGGGCAACGCGATTGCGGAGTTCCTGCAGGCACACGCAGCGGAGCTCAACCTCTACGACGTCATCTACGCGCAGCGCATCTACACGCAGGAGCGCGGCGGCGAGGGCTGGCGGTCGATGGAGGACCGCGGGTCCGCGACGGCCAACCACTACGACCACGTGCACGTCAGCACCTACTGATATCGCACGGAGGCCACCTCTGCGTGACAGGGCGCTTCTTGAGCGGGAGCCGCTACTCGATGCCAAGTGCGCCCAGAGTGGTCGGGATGGTTGCTCCCTGGCTGTTCTCCCAACCGTGCCACACCAGGAAGCCGCAGGGGCTGTCGATCAGCTGGACGACATCACTGCGATCGGTCGCCGCCAAAATGTACGAAGGTGGTTCCTCCGGATCAACGCACCTGTGTTCCCCGCTTGGGCCGCGGACGATCGGGTCGCCCGGCCGGGCCCATGCTCGGTCGAGCTCGGCGAGTTGGGCGGGGTCGAACTGGATCGGCTGCAGATCCATGGGGATGGACTCGGCCCGGGACGGTAGGTCGCACGCCACAGCGGCGACCAGCCGTTCGCGCCCCGGACGGATCGGGCCTCCGCGTTCTTGGGAGTGGCAGGAGAGCTCGTCGTCGAACGGCCGGGTGTACGCGAGGCCGTCGCGCTGCCGATCCAGCGCGGCGATGTAGAGCTCCCGAATTGCCCCGCTGTCGACACGACGCCCCTCGATCGTGACCAGCTCACAGCCGGGAGCCGCCACCAGTACCCGCGTTCCGTCGGCCCTGTAGAACACGAACGACTGACCCATGTAGGGCCCTTCGTCGGTAGCGCAGTACTCGGGGAGCCCGGCGGGAAGGCCGCGCAGTTCGGCAGCGAAGTCGGCAAGGTCACGGACCAGTGCATCGGCGTCCTCGAGCTCCGCGAGCTGATCGGGAGTCGGCTGCCACGTCTCCTCTGCTCTCGGGTTCAGGTCCGGGCACAGGCGCACGGCCACGACACGGCTCAGTTCGGTCACGGCGTGGTTCGCCGTCTCGGGATCCGGCAGCTGCGCCGGGCACGGTGGCACGTCGTACGGCGACCGCGGCCCGTCCGTCTTGTCGGTGGCAGGGGGCTGGGTCGCGACGTCGCTGCGCGACGGACGTGGGTCGTCGTTTCCGGCGAGCCCTGCGACCGCCAGTGTTCCGGCCGCGATGGCCAGCGCCGCCACGCCCCCGGTCGCCACCGAGGCCCTGTTTCGACGCTGTCTCACAGCCCGGCGCCCGATCGCCGCCGGGTCCGGTTCCGGCGCTTCGGGGACAGCCTGCCGCAACAGGTCTCGTAGCCGCTGCTCGCTCATGAGTCCTCCAGCAGTTTCGACGACCGCAGCGTCTTGAGTGCCCGAGCGGTCTGGCTCTTGACGGTCCCGACGCTGACGCTGAGCGCGGCCGCGGTCTGAGCCTCGGTCAGGTCGTCGTAGAAACGGAGCACGATCACTGCCCGTTGCCCGCGCGGCAGCTGCGCCAGCGCGGACAGGACGTCGTGACGAGCGGCCAGGTCGGCGCCCGCAGTCCAGTCGTCGGGAAGGACGGCGGTCGGCGCTTCTCCGTTCCACTTGCGCCTGCGCCAGTCGGTGTAGGTCGTGATCAGCGCCCGACGCACGTATCCATCGACGGAGCCGTCCGCCGCGATCTGGTCCCAGCGCCGCCAACACTTCACGAGTGCGGTCTGCACCAGGTCCTCGGCCCGCTGGGCGTCCCCGGTCAGCAGCCATGCGCTGCGCCACAGAGCGCGTCCGCGAACGGCGACGTACTCCTCGAACGTCGGCGGCGCCTGCATGACCACAGCCTCACCCATCCATGACCTCCTCGATGGACAACGAGGTGGGAACCGCGGACGGTTGTCGTGCGACCGAACATCCGACGTCGTCGGCATCGGGTGGCTGGGAGGTTGCGCCAGCGGCCGTCTCGAAACCGTCCCCGGCGCCCAGTAAGGTCGCCCCGATGGAGTCACGCGAGCAGTACGACGCCGCGGCACGCGAGCGGGTCGTCGACGAGCCGCCGAAGCGGGTCGACGCTCCCGTGCGCACTCCCTTCGAGCGGGACCGCGCCCGGGTCGTGCACGCCGCCTCCTTCCGGCGGCTGGCCGCGAAGACCCAGGTGGTCGGGCCCCGCACCGACGACTTCGTCCGCAACCGGCTCACCCACAGCCTCGAGGTCGCGCAGGTCGCGCGCGACCTCGCCCGGGCGCTGGGCTGCCACCCCGACATCACGGAGACGGCGGCGCTCGCCCACGACCTCGGCCACCCGCCGTTCGGCCACAACGGTGAGCGGGTGCTCGCCGAGCTCAGCGAGGGCTGCGGCGGCTTCGAGGGCAACGCCCAGACCCTGCGGCTGCTGACCCGGCTCGAGGCCAAGACGTTCGATGCGCACGGACGCTCGGCCGGGCTGAACCTCACCCGGGCCACCCTCGACGCCTGCACCAAGTACCCCTGGTCCCTGGCCGACGCCGAGGACCCGCAGGGCGTGCACGCCGACGGGTCGCCGCGGCTGATCCGCAAGTTCGGGGTCTACGAGGACGACCTGTCGGTGTTCACCTGGCTGCGCGACGGAGTCGAGGGGCGTCGGAAGTGCTTCGAGGCCCAGGTGATGGACCTCGCCGACGACGTCGCCTACTCCGTCCACGACGTCGAGGACGGCATCGTCGCCGGGCGGATCGACCTGACCGTGGTCGATCGGCCGGCAGTGTGGGCCACGGTCCGCGACTGGTACCTCCCCGACGCCGACGACGACCGGCTCGACGAGACCCTGCTCGACCTGATGCAGGTGGGCAGCTGGCCGGGAGCGCCGTACGACCGGAGCAGGCGGAGCCTGGCCGCCCTCAAGAACCTCACCAGCGACCTGATCGGGCGGTTCTGCGGAGCCGTGCAGGCCGCCACCTTCGCCGCCTCCGAGGGGCCGTTCGTGCGGTACCGCGCCGAGCTGGTCGTGCCCGAGTCGTCACGGATGGAGATGGCGGTGCTCAAGGGCATCGCCGCCCACTACGTCATGCGTGCCGACGACCGCGTGGCCGCGATGCTCCACCAGCGCGAGCTGATGACCGAGCTGGTCGAGGAGATCGACAAGCGCGGTGCCGATGCGCTCGACCGGCCGTTCGCCGACGACTGGCACGCCGCCGGCGACGACGCGGCCCGGCGTCGGGTCGTGATCGACCAGGTCGCGTCGCTGACCGACGCCAGCGCGGTGGACCGCCACGCCCTGCTCACAGGAGGGATCTCCGGTGGTTGAGGAGGTCGCGCAGCGACCGTCTCGAAACCACCAGCCACTGGTCTGGCTGCCATTCGACCCGTCCAGCCTCGGCGACCCGCCGGACGGCCTGCGCTACGAGACCGTCGACCCGACCCGGGAAGTGCCGGACTCGGTCACCGAGGTGGCGTTCTACGTCACGCCGTACGCCGTCGCCCCGGCCGTCGCCGACGTACTGCCCCGGATGACGAACCTCCAGGTCGTCCAGACACTGTCCGCGGGCGTCGACAACATCCGGGGGAGCGTGCCCGAGGGGGTCACTCTCTGCAACGGGCGCGGTATCCACGACACCTCCACCGCCGAGCTGGCGCTCACCCTGATCCTTTCCTCGCTGCGCGGGATCCCCGGCTTCGTGCGCGCCCACGACCGGCACGACTGGCGGTTCGAGTGGCGGCCCGCTCTCGCCGACCGCCGGGTCCTGCTCGTCGGGTACGGCGCGATCGGGCAGGCCGTCGAGGCGCGACTCGAGCCGTTCGAGGTCGAGGTCGTGCGGGTGGCCCGCTCCGCCCGCGACGGTGTCCACGCCATCGACGAGCTGCCCGACCTGCTGCCGACCGCCGACGTCGTCGTACTCCTCGTGCCGCTGACCGACGCCACTCGCGGCCTGGTCGACGCCGGTTTCCTGTCCCGGATGAAGGACGACGCCCTGCTGGTCAACGTCTCGCGCGGCGCCGTGGTCGTCGTCGACGACCTGGTCGCCGAGCTCGGGACCGGCCGGATCAGCGCCGCGACCGACGTCGCAGACCGCGAACCGCTGCCCGCCGACAGCCCCCTCTGGACGGCCCCCAACCTGCTGATCTCGCCGCACGTCGGCGGCGCCAGCAGCGCGATGTGGCCGCGCGCCCACCGGCTCGTGCGCGACCAGCTCCACCGGTTCGCCGCGGGGGAGCCGCTTGCCAACGTGATGACCGGCGACTACTGAAGGAGCCGTCCCCACCGGAACGTAGACTCCGCGACGTGGCCGGCCGGATACGCGATGACGACATCGCCGAGGTGCGCGACAAGGCTCGGATCGACGAGGTGGTGTCGCAGTACGTCACCCTGCGCAACGCCGGCGGCGGCTCCCAGAAGGGCCTCTGCCCCTTCCACGACGAGAAGTCGCCGTCCTTCAACGTCAACCCCACGCGAAGTTTTTGGCACTGCTTCGGCTGCGGAGAAGGCGGCGACGTCTTCAACTTCCTGATGAAGATCGACGGGCTGAGCTTCGTCGAGGCCGTCGAGCGGCTCGCGGAGAAGTACGGCGTGCAGCTGCGGCGCGAGGAGGGCGACGCCCGCGACGAGCGGCCGAAGGGCCCCCAGCGCAGCCGGCTGATCGAGGTGAACCGGGTCGCGCAGGCCTACTACGCCGAGCAGCTGGCCACGGCGGACGCCCTGGTGGCGCGGCAGTTCCTGCACGAGCGCGGCTTCGACCAGACCGCCGCCGACACGTTCGGGGTCGGGTTCGCGCCCCGCGACGGCGAGGCGGTCTTCAAGCACCTGCGCCAGAAGGGCTTCAGCCAGGAGGAGACGGTCGAGGCCGGCCTGGTCGCGATCGGCCGGTCGGCGTACGACCGCTTCCGCGGGCGGCTGCTGTGGCCGATCCGCGACGCCAGCGGCGACACGATCGGGTTCGGTGCCCGCCGGATCTTCGACGACGACAAGATCGAGGCGAAGTACCTCAACACCCCCGAGACCAAGATCTACAAGAAGAGCCAGGTGCTCTACGGCATCGACCTGGCCCGCCGCGACATGGCCCGGTCCTCGCAGGCCGTCGTGGTCGAGGGCTACACCGACGTGATGGCCTGCCACCTCGCCGGCGTGGGGACGGCTGTGGCGACCTGCGGCACCGCCTTCGGCGACGAGCACGCGAAGGTGCTGCGGCGGTTCCTCCACGACCACGAGGAGTTCCGCGGCGAGGTGATCTTCACCTTCGACGGCGACGCCGCCGGTCAGAAGGCCGCGCTTCGCGCGTTCGACGGCGACCAGAACTTCGTCTCGCAGACGTACGTCGCCGTCGAGCCCGACGGCCTCGACCCGTGCGACCTGCGGATCCAGAAGGGCGACCCCGCCGTACGCGAGCTGGTCGCCCGAAGGGTGCCGCTCTATCGCTTCGTGCTCGCCAACGTCGTCGGCAAGTACGACCTCGACCGCGCCGACGGCCGGGTCGACGCCGTCCGCGACGCCGCCCGGCTGGTGTCGAGCATCCGCGACAAGTCCAAGGTCGACGCGTTCTCGCGCGAGCTCGCGGGCATGGTCGGGGTCGACATCGAGCAGGCCCGGGCCGAGGTCCGCCGCGCCGGCAACCGGCCCGCTGCCCGCCCCGAGCAGCGCCGGGCGCCCGTCGCCGGGTCGGAGCCGCCGGCCGGGCCACCCCGGCAGCAGCTGCCCGACCTGCGTGACCCGCGCTTCTCGCTCGAGCGGGAGACCCTCAAGCTCGTCGTTCAGTACCCCTCCGTGGTCGGTCGATCAGCGGCAGATCTCGGCGCCAACGACTTCCACCACCCGACCTACCGCGCCCTGTGGGAGCTGGTCGTCGCGCAGGGTGGTCCGGTGACCGGCGCCGGCGACGACGGCTGGGCCAACCGACTGCGCGACACCGCCTCCGACCCGGCCGTCTCGTCCGCGATCAGCGCCCTCGGCGTCGAGCCGCTGCTCACGGCGAAGGAGCCCGACCACACGTACGTCGTCGCCCACGTCTACCGCCTGCTCGAGCTGACCGCGATGCGCCGGATCGCCGACCTCAAGTCACGGCTCCAGCGCACCAACCCGGTCGAGCACCCCACCGACTACAACCGGATGTTCGGCGAGCTCACCGCACTCGAGGCACACCGCCGCAACCTCCGCGAGATGGCGGTCGGCGCCTCGTGAGGCGGCGTACCAAGCCTCCGGTCGCCGTCGGCCCGGGGGAGAAGGTGCTGGCCTGGACGACCGCCGAGTCGGGCGAGGTCGTCGCCGGCTCGCGTGACGCGCTGTATCTCTCGTCGGTCGAGCCCGGCGAGACCCGCCGATCCCCTGGGAGCAGGTCGAGGCCGCCGACTGGGACCGCGACACCTCGGTGCTCCGGATCAGCGAGGTCGGCTCGTGGGGCGAGCAGCGGGTGGAGCACACCCTCTCGATCGACGAGCCCGGCCGGGTCCTGGAGCTGATCCGCGAGCGGGTCACCGCCAGCGTCGTGCTGCAGCGACACTTCCCGGTCACCGGCCGCCGCGGCCTGCGGGTGATCGCCCGCCGCGCCCCGCGCGGCGACCAGCCGCTGGCGTGGTTCTACGAGTACGACGAGGGCGTCGACCCGGACGATCCGGAGGTCCGCCAGGTCGCCACCGCGGCCCTGGCCACCGTCCGCGACGAGGTCGGCCTCGGGTGACGCGTACTTCGAGACGGGTCGCGCCGACCCTCGCAGGCTCGGGCCGACGCCGAGCCCTCCTCAATCTCCCGCCCTCGTCAGGGCTTCGCGAGCTCAGCCCTGGGGCGTGAATTTCATGCGCCAGAGCCCCCTTGCTAAGGTTTCCGTCGCACGATCCCCTGTAGCTCAACTGGCAGAGCATTCGGCTGTTAACCGGAGGGTTGTTGGTTCGAGTCCAACCGGGGGAGCAAGGCACAGCACGGGCGCACTTCCGGGTGCGCCCGTCCTGCATTTCACTACCAGTTCGCGGTGAGCCGTTGGCTGGCCCGGCGGATCCGCCCGAGCTCGCCGTCGACCACGGCTTCCTGCAGGACCCCGATCGTCTGGTCGACCAGGATCAGCCGCTCCTCGGGGAGTGCCTCCTTGATCCGGTCTCGCAGGCCGGAGAGGGTGGCGACGTCGTCGCGCACCGCGTCCAGGTCGGCTGCCTCCACGTCGAGCTCGAGCCGTGACGCCCAGAGCCGGAACCGTTCGGTGTCGACCTCGGCGACCGGGCGGTACCTCGGCTCGAGGTCCAGGATCCACTGCTGTGCTTCGAGAGCCGCCCGGCTTGCCCCCTCGACGTCGCGCCGTCCGATGGCGAGATCGAGACGGCTGAGCGTCCGACCGACCCGGGGTTGCTGGTCCCAGTCGTGGACGGTCGTCCACGCGCTCTCGATCCGCTGCACGATCGCGGCTGCGGCGCCCCACTCGCGGTGCCGTACCAGCTCGATGACCGCGGGTGTCTGGTCGGCCATCGTGGTCAGGCCGGCCGGCATGGGCGTGGTCGAGACGTGGGGTTGGTCGGTCGTCTCGCCGGTGCAGCCGGTCAGGACCAGGACGGCGACGATCCCGAGGCCGACCAGACGTCGACACCGTGCGGGACCCCGGCTGCGGGACATGGATCCAGCAGGGGCTACTCGCCCCAGCCCATCGGGAACACCTCGAACGGCGCCGCGAACGGTACGCCGAGCCGCTGCCCGCCCTGCCGGGCGAACCCCTCGAGGAACTCGCGTGGGTCGAAGTTCTCCCAGCCCAGGCCCTCGATGTACGCCGCATGCGCCGTGAGCGACTCGACGCCGGCGTCGAAGGTGTCGGTGATGTCGACGGCGTGCGTGGCGGCGGGGGAGCCGAACGCCCAGACCGCCTTCACGCCGCCCCACGGCTGGAGGTCGCCGGTGAGCTGTTCGTTGAAGATCCAGCGGTTGCCAGCGTCACGGACCGCGTCGACGACGGCCCGCCCGACGGCGATGTGGTCGGCCTGGTTGAGGTTGGTGCCGCCCCAGGTGTCGCGGAAGTTGCCGGTGATCACGATGTCGGGTCGGTAGCCACGAACCACCTGCGCGAGCGCGCGGCGCAGCGGCACGCCGTACTCGACGATGCCGTCCTGGAATCCGAGGAAGTCGACCTGGTAGACGCCGACCACGTTCGCCGACGCGATCTGCTCCGCCTCGCGGACCGCCCGGCACTCGTCCGGGGGCATGCCGTCGATGCCGGCCTCGCCGCTGGTCACCATGCAGTAGGCGACGCTCTTGCCCTGCCCGGTCCAGCGGGCCACCGCCGCGGCCGCGCCGAACTCCATGTCGTCGGGGTGCGCGACGATCGCGAGCGCGCGCTCCCACTCCTCGGGCAGTGGCTTGAACGGTTCGGGTTCCATGGGTCGAGCATGGCACCGCGCAGGTCGGGGCGTAATCCGTTTGCCGCGGCGACCTTGCCCCGGCACGCTGGCCGTCATGACGCGGATCATCGAGGTCGACCCGCAGGACGAGAGCATCCTCCGCGCGTACTTCGAGACCGAGCAGGCCGCGATGCGGGCCGACCGGCCGGACGCGATGCTCCGCACCTGGGAGGCTCTACGCTTCACCGCGCAGCAGCCCAGCCCCTACTACCGGCGGACGCTGCTCGTCGCGCTCGACGGCGACCGGGTGGTCGGCACCGCCGACGTCGGTGGCTCGATCGGTGACAACGAGCGGGTAGCCGACCTCGAGGTCACGGTCTCTGCCGGACCGCCGGCGCCAGGGCATCGGACGTCTCCTGCACGACGAGGGGGTCCGCCGCTCCCGGGCCGACGGGCGGTACACGGTGTGCGGTGAGGTACACGTCACCGGCGCGGTCGCCGACGGCGACTCCGCGGCGTACGCCTTCGCGACGGCGCTCGGCTTCGAGAGCGTGCACCTCGAGCACCACCTCGTGCTCCGGCTGCCCGTCGACGAAGCCCACCTCGATGCCCTGCGCGCGTCGGTCGCCGACCGAGCCACGGCGTACGACGTCGTGACCTGGGGCGACCGCTGTCCCGACGAGTACGCCGCGGCGTACTGCGCGATGCAGACCCAGATGAGCAACGACGTCCCCGTCGGTGAGCTCGACTACGAGCCGATCGTGTACGACGAGTCCCGCCTCCGCACCTCGGAGACCCGGACCGCCCGCTCGTACCACCAGATGCTCGCTGCGGCCCGCCGCGCGGATGGCACCTTCGGCGGCTACACCCAGCTGTTCCTGGCGCACGGCGAGACGGACGTGATCCAGGACGACACGCTGGTGATGCCCGAGCACCGCGGCCACCGCCTCGGCACGATCCTCAAGCTGGCCAACCTCGACGTCCTCCAGCGCGACCACCCCGAGCGGGAGAAGGTGCACACCTGGACCGACCCCGACAACCACGCGATGTACCGCACCAACCTCGGGTTCGGCTTCACCGTCGCCGAACGGCTGCACGAGGTGCAGCGCAAGGACGCCTGACCGGCCGGATAGGCTCGCGGCCGCAAGGGGAGGTAGCTCAGTCGGTTAGAGCAGAGGACTCATAATCCTTGGGTCGTGGGTTCGAGCCCCACCCTCCCTACCGAGTCAGGCGCGGCGGTCAGCCCTTGCGGACGCGCGCACTCAGCCGCCGTACCCGTGACCGGCGCTCCGAGCGACCGCCGACGGCGACCCTATGTCCATGCGCCGCTCTGGCGTGGCCGAAACGCCCCGTTCGGGTCGTCCTCAGCTCGCCGGCTTCGGCGGCTTCGGCGGGGCAGCCTTCGCGAATGCGACGGCCTCGTCGACCCAGTCGACGAGGGTGGTGCCCGCGCCGAGGCTGTCGCCCGGCACCATCACGATGCTGCGCATCGGGCGGCCGGTGAAGTCCATCACCTGCCCGCCACGACCCAGCGCGTCCTCGTAGTTCTCCTTGCCGACGCGGACCAGCAGGTCGTCGTGGATCACGCCGCACGCGAGGTGCGTGTTGACCATGAAGGCGAGCCCGCCGAACATCTTCTTCTCGTCGAAGTCGGTCCGCTCGGCCAGCGCCTCACGGATCCGCCCGGCGAGCTCCTCGTCGTACGCCATGGGGCCAGCCTGCACCCCGCCACCGACAAGGGCGAGCCGCGGGACTCACGGCAGAGCCGGATCAGCTATCGGCACTCGATGCTGAGTAGAGCGGCGTCGACACCGCGTCGGCCAGGGCGTCGAAGGTCACGAACGCTCCATCGGTTCCCGTGAGCTCCAGGAGCCTGAGCGCCTGCCGGGACGGCGCAGCCAGGCGGACGCAGCCGCCGTCTTCGTTCGCCTGCCGGCACGTCGCCGCGATCACGCCCAGGCCGCCGGCGTCCATGAAGGTGACCCCACCCAGCTCGAACACGACGAAGGATTCCACGTCTCCGAAGGTCAAGGGGACGAGTGGGATCACCTGGATGTCCATCTCGCCTTCGACCTCGACCACAACCCAGCGACCGGACCGGTACAGGCGCACGCCAACACCTGGCGCCGATTTCTCGCGCTTCCCTGACCTGACGTCGCCCTGAATGGCTGACGCGCTCGCGCTCGCCCCGTGTGGGCTCATACTCCACCCGCGATGACCTGCTCGAATCGAATGGCAAGGACCGGGCCACCTGACCTACCCAGTGTCCCGCCGTTCGCGTCGGATCACCATGACCACATCGGGTGATCTATTGAGCGAGGAGGCAGGTGTGCGGGGCGTGCGAGCGTCAGTTCAGCATTCGCATGGTGGCAGGCACGCCGCCACCGCGGTGCACGTCCTCGACCAGCTCTGCCAGGGCGGTGAGGGCGACGGCCTGTGACATCGGTCCGTAGGACACTCGAGCCACGCCCAACTCCTCCAGCCGCGCCAGCGACGGCATGCCCGGGATCCCGATCACGGTCAGCTTCTGCGGTCCGAAGGCGTCCACGAGCTCGGTCACCTGCTCCTCGCCCAGTCGCGCCGGTACGAACACCACCGGGGCGCCGGCCTCGAGGAAGGCCCGCCCACGCTCCTTGGCGTCGGCCAGCACCTCGCCCTTGTCGCGGTCGCGCCCGAGGGCGAACGCGTCGGTACGGGCGTTCAGGACGAAGTCGACGCCCTCGTCCTCGGCCGCCTTCATGATCGCCTCGACGTTGGCGGCCGCCTCGGCCAGCGGCCTCATCTGGTCCTCGATGTTGGCGCCGACGACGCCGAGGCCGATGGCCCTGCGCACCGTCTCGACCGGGTTGCCGTACCCCGCCTCGAGGTCGGCGGTCACGGGGAGCTGGGTCGACGCGACGATCCGGCCGACGGCCTCCAGCATCAGGTCGACGGGGATCTGCTCCCCGTCCGGATAGCCGTACGACGCGGCGATCGAGTGGCTCGCCGTTGCCAGGGCGGTCGTGCCCGGGATGCCGGCGACCACCTTCGCGGTGATCACGTCCCAGACGTTCACCACCGTCAACAGCTCGGGTGCCTGGTGCAGGCGAAGCAGCTCGGCGCCTCGGGCGCGGGTGTTCTCGTCGGCCATGAACGCCACTCTGCCAGCAGCGACAAGACGTAGGTTCGAGCCATGCGCCGTACGACGCGCAAGCGGGTCTACTTCACGCTGATGGGCACCTGCCTGGTGCTCATCATCCTGGCGTGGAACGTCGTACGCCTGTGGTCGACGACCGCGGCCGTGGTGATGAGCGTGGTGGCG
This sequence comes from uncultured Actinomycetota bacterium, assembly GCA_963788445.1. GTDB lineage: Bacteria > Actinomycetota > Actinomycetes > Propionibacteriales > Nocardioidaceae > Nocardioides. The sequence continues at coordinate 86,050 of CAWBGN010000008.1, read as the reverse complement.
GCCGTCATCCCGCCGGTGGCCGTGTTCGTCGGGAACCTCGGCGGCCTCGACGACAACCAGGACTGATCAGGTTGAGGGATCGGGGATGTCGCACTCGATCTCCGGGTTCGCGCCGACGTAGTTCAGCGGTCCCGCCAGGATCGTGAGGGTCGTGTCGCCCGCCCTCTTGCAGTCCACGTCCTCGTCGTCACCGAAGTAGCCGCGCTGCCACGCCGCCACCGCTCCGATCACGAGCCAGATGACGATGATCAGGCCGAGCAGACCCTTCATGGTGTCCTCCCTTGGCGCGCCGGGCGGCACGTCCACGGAGGCCATTACCCAGAAAAGCAGCCGATGAATCCAGGCGTGAAGGTCAAACCTCAGGCGGGCCGGCCCGCGGGCTCCTCGCTCAGCCAGGACGCGAGCGCCGCTCCCAGCGCTTCGGGATCGACGGGTTTGGTGAGGAAGTCGTCCATCCCTGCCGCGAGACAGCGCTCGCGTTCCCCTTCGATCGCGGCGGCGGTCATGGCCAGGACCGGCACCCGTCGTACGTCGCCTCGCTCCCGGATCGCCCGGGTGGCGGCGTACCCGTCGAGCCGGGGCATCTGCACGTCCATGAGCACGCAGTCGAAGCGTTCCGGGTCGAAGATCTCGACCGCCTCCACCCCGTCGTCCGCGGTCTCGGCGTCGTACCCGAGCGCGTCGAGCAGCCCGACCGCCACCATCTGGTTCACCGGGTTGTCCTCGACGACAAGGACCCGGCGGCGCGGTCCCGTCTCCCTAGCGGCTGGCGGCGGGAGCGTGACGTGGGGCTCGACGCCGGCCAGGTGCTGGAGCAGCGCGGAGCGGAGCGCCTGGGTGGAGACCGGCTTGGTCAGCGTCTCGGCGATCCCTCCCGCGCGGACCGCGGCGAAGTCGAGGTCGGTGGTCGATGTCGTCAACAGCAGCGGTACGCCGTCGTACGCCCGCTGTCCGCGCAGCGTCCGGGCCAGGATCAGCCCGCTGCGGCGGGGGAGTGAGAGCGTCCGGTCGATCAGCACCGCTTCGAACGGGTCGCCCTCGACGATCGCCTCCTCCAGGGCCAGCTCGGCCTCGTCGGCGGAGGCGACGCCGTGCCAGCGCACCCGCCACCAGTCGAGCTGCTCGCCCATCATCCGCCGGGTGCGCTCGGGTCCGTCGATCACGAGCACCCGGCGTCCGGCGAGCCAGGTCCGGGCATACGCGTCGTCGGCGCTCTCGGCCGCGATCGGGTGGTCGAAGACGGCGGTGAACCAGAAGACGCTGCCCTGCCCGACCACGCTGTCCACCCCGATCTCGCCGCCGAGCGCGTGCACGATCTCTCGCGAGATGGCGAGCCCGAGGCCGGTGCCGCCGTGGACCCGGGTCGTGGACGCGTCGGCCTGGGTGAAGCTGTCGAAGAGACCTTCGGCGCGGGACGGGTCGATCCCGATGCCGGTGTCGGTCACCTCGACCCGGAGGGTGGCCATGCCGTCGGCCACGTCCGCAGTCGCACGGACCTGTACGTCGCCGGATGCGGTGAACTTCACGGCGTTGGAACCGAGGTTGGTGACCACCTGGGCGAGGCGGGTCGGGTCTCCGGCCAGTACCTCGGGGACGGACCGGTCGCAGGACACCAACAGCTCCAGGCCCTTCACCCGGGCCGTCTCGCCGAGCACGTTCGCCACCTGGTCGAAGACCGCGCGGACCTCGAAGTCCACCCGCTCCAGCTCGAGCTTGCCGGCCTCGATCTTGGAGAAGTCGAGGATGTCGGTGATCAGCCCGAGCAGCGCCCGGCTCGCCCCCTGTACGCCGGACGCGAGCCGTTGCTGGTCGGCGTCGAGGCGGGTGCGCAGGAGCAGGTCGTTGAGCCCGATCACGCCGTTGAGCGGCGTACGGATCTCGTGACTCATCGTCGCCAGGAACTCCGACTTCTGGCGGGAGGCCTCCATCGCGCCGTCGCGGGCGTCGGCCAGCTCGCGCTGGGCGATCTCCCGCTCCACGACCCGGCCGAGCTGGACGGCCACCTGCTCGGCCATCTGCTGGATCAGCTCGTGCCGGTAGAGCGGGGGCGCCGAGGTGATCGTGATGACCGCGAACACCGCGCCGTCGTGCCGGATCGGGAAGCCGATGGTGAGGCGCTGGTCGTCCCACACCGACTCGTTGGCCTGGAAGGTGCGGTTGGCGAGTTCGAGCTCCATCGCCGTTGCGACCGGCGTCGCGTCGTCGGCGGAGCGGTCCTCGGGGCGGACGTAGAGCGGGGCCACCCCGCCGCCGTCGCCGGTGAGCACGAAGGCGCGAGCCCGCTCCCAGTCGTCGTGGAGCAGCACCAGCAACCGGGCCTGCACCAGCACGTCCTCGAGGGTGTGCGCCTCGTTGGCGGCGCTGGCGATCGCCTGCATCAGGGTGTTCTGGATGACCTGGTCCTCGAGGGCGATCTCGGCGAGCTTGGCCTCGGTGATGTCCTGGTGCGTGCCGGTGACCGCCAGCGCCTCGCCGGCCTGGTCGCGGTGCACGACGCCGCGGCCGCGAGTCCAGATCCAGTCGCCGTCGTCCTCGCCCTCGATCCGGGCCTCGAACGTGAACTCGTCGGCGCCCGCGAGCGCGCGCTGCACCTCGGCGTCCATGGCGGCGCGGTCGTCCTCGTGGACACTCGCCAGCACCTCCGCGTAGGTGGCGGGGAAGAAGTCGTCGCGGATGCCGTAGAGCAGCCGCAGACCCTCGGAGCCCGTGACCTGGTCCCGGGCGACGTCCCACTCCCACGTACCGATCCGGGCGATCCGCTGCCCCTCGGCCAGCTGACGGCGGCTCTCGGTCAGCTCGTCGAGGATCCGCCGTCGGTCGCTGTAGTCGCTGACCCGGTGCAGCAGCGCGACGAGCGAGCCGTCGGGCGCGCGGAGCGGGCTCTCACTCACCAGCACCCACAGCGGTGAGCCGTCGGCTCGCAGGTACATGCACTCGACGTCCTGACCGTGCCGCTCCCCGCGACCCGCCTCGTCGAGGTGGATGGCGAACTGGACGCGTCCCGGGTCGTCGAGCAGGTCGAACGCGGTGAGCCGACTGAACTCGTCCTCGCTGTAGCCGAACATCGCCAACAGCGCCGGGTTGGCGTAGACGGTGTTGCCCTCCAGGTCGAGCACCCAGAAGCCGTCCGTCGAGCCGACGACGATGTCGCGGTACAGCCCATCGAGCTCCATGCCCACCTCCGGCCTCAACTCTATGGCTCGAGGCCATGGGCTCCCGGCAAGCTCAGCTCTCGCCGGCGATCAAGTAGTTGCCGTCCTCGAACACGAGACTCAGGTTCACCTCGTCGGTCGACTGTTCGCCGGGCCCCGGGCCACGGCTGTCCATCGTGTACTGGACCGTGTAGGCGACCGTGAGCGCCTCCGCGTCCGCCTGGATGTCGAGCAGGTTCGCCGACTCGACCTGTGTCCCAGAAGCCGCGGTACCCCTCGATCCCTCCGCTCTCCCGCTGGAACTCCGGCGTCAGCATCTGGAACGTCGACTCCGGGTCGGATGGCGCCGTGGCGAGGTACTGCGAGATGAAGTCCTCCATCGCGTCGGCGTCGGGAGACGGCTCCTTGCTCGTCTTGGGGGAGGAGGGCGAGCTCGCGGTCCTGTCGTTGTCGGCGTTCGGCGACGCCGCCTCGGGGTCCTGGTCGGAGAGCAACGCCCAGGCGATGACCCCGAGCAGGATCAGGACGACGAGCGCGACCACGATCGGGCCGGTCCTGGAGCGGCGCCGGCGGGATCGGGGCTCCGCGGGCGGAACCGGCGGAGCCAGGACGTCCGTCCGGGTCGGGTCGGGAGCGAGCGCCGGGGGCGGGGCAGCGACCGGGACCGGCCGGATTCCGGCGGACGGGCCCGCGGCCAGGAAGTCGCGCACCTGCGCCATCGACCAGCGGTCGGCGGGCGCGCGCGTCATCGTCGACTCCAGCAGCGGCGCCAGCCACCCGGCGTTCGCCAGCCGGGGCGGGTCCTCGTTGACGATCCGGTAGAGCGCGCCCATCAGGTTGTCGCCCACGTCGTACGGCGGGCGCCCGGCGAGGGCGTGGAACAGCGTCGCGCCCAGCGACCAGACGTCGCTGGCATCCGTGGCCGAGCTGCCCGACGCGACCTCGGGCGCCAGGTACGCGGGGGAGCCGGTGACCAGACCGGTCTGGGTCAGCGAGGCGTCAGCCTCGGCGCGGGCGATCCCGAAGTCCGACAGCTTCACCTGGCCGTCCCCGGTCACGAGGATGTTCGACGGCTTCACGTCGCGGTGCACGATCCCGGCCCCGTGCGCGGCGGCCAGCGCGTCGGCCGCCTGCCGCAGCAGCGGTGCAGCCTGGTCGGGTGTCAGTGCGCCGTCGCGCCGGACCAGCTCGCCCAAGGTCACCCCGGGGACGTACTCCATGACCAGCCACCGCTCGTCGCCCTCGTGCACGAGGTCGAAGACCGCCACGACGTGGGGGTGGTTGAGCCGTGCCGCCAGGCGGCCCTCGCGCTCGGCCCGCTCGAGGTCGGGGCTGCCGCCGCCGGGCATCATCCCGATCCGCTTGATCGCGACGTCGCGGCCGAGGACCTCGTCGCGGGCCAGCCAGACGGCACCCATGCCACCGCGCCCGATCTCCCGGTCGAGTGTGTACCTGCCTGCGATCAAGTGGGGTCCTCTCTGTGCCGCGGAATCGTATCGACTGTCGACGAAGCAGCCCGCCGAGGCAAACCGGGTGGGCGACCGCCCGGTCGATACGGCAGGCTTGACCCGACGTACCCGACTCCGGAAGGCACACGCGTGTCCATCGACCCGACTCTCCTCGACGACCTCGAGTGGCGCGGCCTGATCGCCCACTCGACGGACCTCGACGCCCTGCGCGAGGCGCTGGCCGGGGGGAGCGTGCGGTTCTATGTGGGGTTCGACCCGACCGCGCCCAGCCTGCACATGGGCAACCTGGTCCAGCTGGTCACCGCGCGGCGGCTCCAGAACGCCGGCCACACGCCGTACGTCCTCGTCGGCGGCGCCACCGGCATGATCGGCGACCCGAAGGACTCCGGCGAGCGCACGCTCAACTCCGTCGAGACCGTCAAGGACTGGACCGAGCGGGTACGCCGCCAGGTCGAGCCGTTCGTGTCGCTCGAGGGCGACAACGCCGCCACCATGGTCAACAACTACGACTGGACCGAGAACCTCTCGACCATCGACTTCCTGCGCGACATCGGCAAGCACTTCCCGGTCAACCGGATGCTCGCCCGCGACGTCGTGCGCAGCCGGCTCGACGACGGCATCAGCTACACCGAGTTCAGCTACGTCCTGCTCCAGTCGATGGACTACCTCGAGCTGTTCCGCCGGCACGGCGTGACGCTGCAGTTCGGCGGGTCGGACCAGTGGGGCAACCTCACCGGCGGCGTCGAGCTGATCCGGCGAGCCGACGGCGGCCGGGCGCACGCGTTCGCCACCCCGCTGGTCGACGAAGGCCGACGGCACGAAGTACGGCAAGACCGAGGCCGGCGCCCTCTGGCTCGACCCGGAGATGATGGCGCCGTACGCCTTCTACCAGTTCTGGCTCAACGTCGAGGACGAGAAGGTCGGCGAGCTGCTGCGGATCTTCACGTTCCTCTCCCGCGACGAGATCGAGGCGCTCGAGCCGACAGACCGCCGAGAAGCCGTTCCTCCGGGCCGGCCAGAAGGCGCTCGCCGAGCACGTCACCACCCTCGTGCACGGCGCGGAGGAGACCGAGCGGATCAAGGCGGCCTCGGCTGCCCTGTTCGGCGGCGGCGAGCTCGTCGGCCTGAGCCCCGACACCCTCGGCGCCGCCCTGCGCGAGGCGGGTGCGGCCCGGGTCGACCGTGCCGACGGCCTGCCCAGCGTCGTCGACCTGCTCGTGGAGACCGGGCTGGCCAAGAGCAAGGGCGAGGCGCGGCGGACCATCGGCGAGGGCGGCGCCTACCTCAACAACGTGCGGGTCGAGGACCCCGACCTGGTGCCGGGAGCGGACGACCTGATCGGCGGGACCTGGCTGGTGCTGCGCCGCGGCAAGAAGAACTTCGCCGGCGTCGAGGTCGCCTGACCCGCCATGGACGGGCGCTGGCTGGACTCCCTGGAGGAGCGGGCGGCATCCGTCCTCGCTCCCGAGGTGCTCGAGTACGTCGTCCAGGGAGCGCGTGAGGGCGTCAGCGTCGCCGAGGCGACGGCGGCCTGGTCGTCGGTGCGTTTCCGCCCGCGGGTACTCCGTGACGTGACCGAGGTCGACACCTCCTGCATGCTGCTCGGCCGGAGGGCGGCGGTGCCGTTCGCGGTCTCGCCGACCACCCTGCAGCGCGCGGTCCACCCGGACGGCGAGCTCGCCATGGCCGCAGCGGTCCGCGATGCCGGAAGCGTGATGGTGGTGTCCAGCAACGCCGGCACCCCCTTCGGCGACATCGGTGCGACCGGCGTGCGCTGGTGGCTCCAGGCGTACCTCCCGCAGGACCGGAAGCACGCCGCCCCCGTCCTCGAGCGGGCGGTCGACGGGGGAGCGGAGGCGATGGTCCTCACCGTGGACACGCCCGTCGTCGGCACCAAGTACGCCACCGGCGGCCGGATCATCTGGGACGTCGTCACACCAGAGTCTCTCCGGGTGAACTTCGAACCCGGGTACGCCGACGCCGAGGGCGCCGACAAGGCCATGGACCTGGGCGAGGCGGACCTGGCGTGGCTGGCCGAGACCACCGGCCTCCCCGTCGTGGTCAAGGGCGTGCTGCGTCCCGACGACGCACGCAGGTGTGTGGACGCGGGTGCGGCTGCCGTGTGGGTGTCCAACCACGGCGGGCGTCAGCTCGACCGTGCGGCCACCACCGCGTCGTCCCTGCCCGGCGTCGTCGCCGCGGTCGCGGGAGCCGCGCAGGTGTACGTCGACGGCGGGATCCGCTCCGGCCTCGACGTGCTCGCGGCGCTGTCCCTCGGCGCCGACGCTGCGTTCCTGGGCCGGTCACCGCTGCTCTCGCTGGTCGAGGGACAGCCCGGCGTCACCAAGATGCTCGAGGAGCTGCGGGTGGAGGTCGTCGAGGCGCTCCGGCTGGCCGGCTGCCGCGACCTCGCCGACACGCGCGGACTCGCCGTCCAAGACCCCCCAAATGCGCTCTGACCTGCGGAAACGTCGATGTGGTCCGCATCACGATCAAGCGATTTGGACATCCGCGCGCCGTCCCCTAATGTTCTCCGGGTCGCCAGGGAGCGGCGGGGAGCAAGATCGCGAGATCGGGCTTCCGGCCCCGAGGCGGCCACCTCACAACTCACACCTCAACGGGTGGACGAGCGCACGCCACGAGCGGCCTCGAAATTCCGTCGGGGCAGTGCTGTGCCGAGGTGAGCGAGGACGAAAGCCCCGAATTGCGGAGCCGATATCCACCCGCTAAAGTACGAACCGCCCCAGAGCACGGACCGAGGAATCGGTCACGGCATGGTGTGCGTCTGATTTTTGAGAACTCAACAGTGTGTCATAGTCGACGAATTAGTTTGTTATGCCCTGTCCCTCTTGCGGCCTGTTTTTTGGGTTGTGGGGGATGGTTTCTTTGGTAAGACAATGATTCTGACATTTTTGTCAGTGTTGTTTTTTGCCTGGATTTGGCTTTGTAGATTTCCGTGCATTCGGCCTTTTGGGTTGGGTGTGGGTTTGTTTTTCTACGGAGAGTTTGATCCTGGCTCAGGACGAACGCTGGCGGCGTGCTTAACACATGCAAGTCGAGCGGAAAGGCCCTTTCGGGGGTACTCGAGCGGCGAACGGGTGAGTAACACGTGAGTAATCTGCCCTTCACTTGGGGATAACCTCCGGAAACGGTGGCTAATACCCGATACGACCACTCCATCGCATGAGGTGGTGGTGGAAAGTTTTTCGGTGGGGGATGTGCTCGCGGCCTATCAGCTTGTTGGTGGGGTAATGGCCTACCAAGGCTTCGACGGGTAGCCGGCCTGAGAGGGTGACCGGCCACACTGGGACTGAGACACGGCCCAGACTCCTACGGGAGGCAGCAGTGGGGAATATTGGACAATGGGCGGAAGCCTGATCCAGCAACGCCGCGTGAGGGATGACGGCCTTCGGGTTGTAAACCTCTTTCACCTGTGACGAAGCGTGAGTGACGGTAGCAGGAGAAGAAGCACCGGCCAACTACGTGCCAGCAGCCGCGGTAATACGTAGGGTGCGAGCGTTGTCCGGAATTATTGGGCGTAAAGGGCTCGTAGGCGGTTTGTCGCGTCGGGAGTGAAAACACCGGGCTTAACTCGGTGCTTGCTTTCGATACGGGCAGACTAGAGGTATGCAGGGGAGAACGGAATTCCTGGTGTAGCGGTGAAATGCGCAGATATCAGGAGGAACACCGGTGGCGAAGGCGGTTCTCTGGGCATTACCTGACGCTGAGGAGCGAAAGTGTGGGGAGCGAACAGGATTAGATACCCTGGTAGTCCACACCGTAAACGTTGGGCGCTAGGTGTGGGGCCTATTCCATGGGTTCCGTGCCGCAGCTAACGCATTAAGCGCCCCGCCTGGGGAGTACGGCCGCAAGGCTAAAACTCAAAGGAATTGACGGGGGCCCGCACAAGCGGCGGAGCATGCGGATTAATTCGATGCAACGCGAAGAACCTTACCTGGGTTTGACATATGCCGGAAACACCTAGAGATGGGTGCCCTTTTAGTCGGTATACAGGTGGTGCATGGCTGTCGTCAGCTCGTGTCGTGAGATGTTGGGTTAAGTCCCGCAACGAGCGCAACCCTCGTCCTATGTTGCCAGCACGTCCTTCGGGATGGTGGGGACTCATAGGAGACTGCCGGGGTCAACTCGGAGGAAGGTGGGGATGACGTCAAGTCATCATGCCCCTTATGTCCAGGGCTTCACGCATGCTACAATGGCCGGTACAAAGGGCTGCGATGCCGCAAGGCGGAGCGAATCCCAAAAAGCCGGTCTCAGTTCGGATTGGGGTCTGCAACTCGACCCCATGAAGTCGGAGTCGCTAGTAATCGCAGATCAGCAACGCTGCGGTGAATACGTTCCCGGGCCTTGTACACACCGCCCGTCACGTCACGAAAGTCGGCAACACCCGAAGCCGGTGGCCTAACCCTTGTGGAGGGAGCCGTCGAAGGTGGGGCTGGCGATTGGGACGAAGTCGTAACAAGGTAGCCGTACCGGAAGGTGCGGCTGGATCACCTCCTTTCTAAGGAGCACACACCCCGCGCCACCGCCATTCGTGTGGTGGGCACTGGTGGTGTTCACTAGTGGAATCGTCGATGAACGACCCGCTGCCTGCGGGCCATGACCTCTCAGTACTGCCCGGCTGGGTCCCTCGTCGAGGGGTCCGGGTGTGGTGTGGAACCTGGGGTGGCGGAGCGTGGGGGCTGGTCCTGGCACACTGTTGGGCCCTGAGAAATCAGGCCCGGACCCGCTGGTGAGTGTCCGTGGGGGCTGGCTGGTTTCTTGTGCCTCCTTTGTCCTGCATGGCCCGTTGGGGTGGTGTGGGGGGTTGGTGGGCTTGGTTTTTGTGATGTGAATAGTGGACGCGAGCATCTTGCGGCAGACCCGAGCACCATGGGTCTGTCGCATTTGTGACGACCCCGGATTGTTCTGGGGGTTGTCTAGTTAGTCTTTGTAGTTTTTGTTGAGTGTTTGTGAGACAAGCTATGAAGGGCACATGGTGGATGCCTTGGCATCAAGAGCCGATGAAGGACGTAGGAGCCTGCGATAAGCCCTGGGGAGTTGGCAACCGAGCTGTGATCCGGGGGTGTCCGAATGGGGAAACCCAGCTGGAGTCATGTCCAGTTACCCGCGCCTGAATATATAGGGTGTGTGGAGGGAACGTGGGGAAGTGAAACATCTCAGTACCCACAGGAAGAGAAAACAAGAGTGATTCCGAGAGTAGTGGCGAGCGAAATCGGAGGAGGCCAAACCATGCCTGTGTGATACCCGGCAGGGGTTGCAGGTGTGGGGTTGTGGGAGCACATGGTGGGGTCTGCCGGCTCCGCACGCAGTAAGAAACTCATGTGTGAAGTTGAAGTCCATTGGAAAGTGGCGCCGTAGAGGGTGATAGCCCCGTAAGTGTAAGTCGTGAGCTGTGTTGTGTTTTCCCAAGTAACACGGAACCCCTGAAATTCCGTGTGAATCTGGCGGGACCACCCGTTAAGCCTAAATACTCCTTGATGACCGATAGCGGACAAGTACCGTGAGGGAAAGGTGAAAAGTACCCCTGGCGGGGAGTGAAATAGTACCTGAAACCGTGTGCCTACAATCCGTCGGAGCGAGAGACTTGTTCTCTTGTGACGGCGTGCCTTTTGAAGAATGAGCCTGCGAGTTTGCGTTGTGTTGCGAGGTTAACCCGTGTGGGGTAGCCGTAGCGAAAGCGAGTCCTAATAGGGCGTTTGAGTAGCACGATCAAGACCCGAAGCGGAGTGATCTATCCATGGGCAGGTTGAAGCGCGGGTAAGACCGCGTGGAGGACCGAACCCACTTAGGTTGAAAACTGAGGGGATGACCTGTGGATAGGGGTGAAAGGCCAATCAAACTCCGTGATAGCTGGTTCTCCCCGAAATGCATTTAGGTGCAGCGTTGCGTGTTTCTTGCCGGAGGTAGAGCACTGGATAGCCGATGGGCCCGACCAGGTTACTGACGTTAGCCAAACTCCGAATGCCGGTAAGTGAGAGCGCAGCAGTGAGACTGCGGGGGATAAGCTCCGTAGTCGAGAGGGAAACAGCCCAGACCATCAGCTAAGGCCCCTAAGCGGTGACTAAGTGGAAAAGGATGTGGAGTCGCAGTGACAACCAGGAGGTTGGCTTGGAAGCAGCCACCCTTGAAAGAGTGCGTAATAGCTCACTGGTCAAGTGATTCCGCGCCGACAATGTAGCGGGGCTCAAGTCATCCGCCGAAGCTATGGCATTCACGCGTTAACCTAGCCGCCGCCTTGTCGGGTGTGGTTCAGGTGTGTGGATGGGTAGGGGAGCGTCGTGTCGCGAGTGAAGCTGCGGGGTGACCCAGTGGTGGACGCGACACGAGTGAGAATGCAGGCATGAGTAGCGAATGAGGAGTGAGAAACTCCTCCGCCGAATGATCAAGGGTTCCAGGGTCAAGCTAATCTGCCCTGGGTAAGTCGGGACCTAAGGCGAGGCCGACAGGCGTAGTCGATGGACAACGGGTTGATATTCCCGTACCGGCAAAGTAGCGCCCATGACGAACCCGGTGATGCTAACCACCCGAAACGCATTCGACCGATCCCTTCGGGGTGAGGCGGGTGCGCGGAGCGTGGGACCCGAGCTGGTAGTAGTCAAGCGATGGGGTGACGCAGGAAGGTAGCCCAACCACGGCGATGGTTGTCCGTGGCCAAGCAGGTAGGAGGAGCACCATAGGCAAATCCGGGTCTCTCACTTGGATGTGGACTCCGAGATGTGATGGGGAGCCCGTATGGGCGAAGTGGGTGATCCTATGCTGTCGAGAAAAACCTCTAGCGAGCTACGCGCCGCCCGTACCCCAAACCGACTCAGGTGATCAGGTAGAGAATACCAAGGCGATCGAGCAAACCATGGTTAAGGAACTCGGCAAAATGCCCCCGTAACTTCGGGAGAAGGGGGGCCCGGAGCGTGTACCCACTAGCTGGGGAAGCGTGAAGGGCCGCAGAGACCAGGCCCAAGCGACTGTTTACTAAAAACACAGGTCCGTGCGAAGTTGTAAGACGATGTATACGGACTGACTCCTGCCCGGTGCTGGAAGGTTAAGAGGACCTGTTAGACGCAAGTCGAAGCGGAGAATTTAAGCCCCAGTAAACGGCGGTGGTAACTATAACCATCCTAAGGTAGCGAAATTCCTTGTCGGGTAAGTTCCGACCTGCACGAATGGAGTAACGACTTGGGCGCTGTCTCAACCATGGACTCGGCGAAATTGCACTACGAGTAAAGATGCTCGTTACGCGCGGCAGGACGGAAAGACCCCGGGACCTTTACTACAGTTTGGTATTGGTGTTTGGTTCGGCTTGTGTAGGATAGGTGGGAGACTGTGAAGCGGCCACGCCAGTGGTTGTGGAGTCAACGTTGAAATACCACTCTGGTCGTACTAGATGTCTAACCTAGGTCCGTAATCCGGATCAGGGACAGTGCCTGATGGGTAGTTTAACTGGGGCGGTTGCCTCCTAAAATGTAACGGAGGCGCTCAAAGGTTCCCTCAGCCTGGTTGGCAATCAGGTGGCGAGTGTAAGTGCACAAGGGAGCTTGACTGTGAGACAGACATGTCGAGCAGGGACGAAAGTCGGAACTAGTGATCCGGCCACGGCATGTGGAAGCGTGCGTCGCTCAACGGATAAAAGGTACCCCGGGGATAACAGGCTGATCTTCCCCAAGAGTCCATATCGACGGGATGGTTTGGCACCTCGATGTCGGCTCGTCGCATCCTGGGGCTGGAGTAGGTCCCAAGGGTTGGGCTGTTCGCCCATTAAAGCGGCACGCGAGCTGGGTTTAGAACGTCGTGAGACAGTTCGGTCCCTATCCGCCGCGCGCGCAGGAAACTTGAGAAAGGCTGTCCCTAGTACGAGAGGACCGGGATGGACGAACCTCTGGTGTGCCAGTTGTCCCGCCAGGGGCACGGCTGGTTGGCTACGTTCGGAAGTGATAACCGCTGAATGCATCTAAGCGGGAAGCACGTTTCAAGATGAGGTTTCCCACCGAGACAATCGGGTAAGGCCCCCAGCAGAACACTGGGTTGATAGGCCGGAGGTGTACAGCAGCAATGCCCAGCCGACCGGTACTAATAGGCCGAGGGCTTGTCTTACAACCACTCAACAAAGCCTACAAAGACACCGCGCATGTTCGCGTCCACGAACACACACAAACAACACACCGAACGCTTGAAAACACCCCACCACGCACAACCGGCTGCGGCGCGTGTTTTCACCTAGAGTTACGGCGGCCATAGCGAAAGGGAAACACCCGGTCCCATCCCGAACCCGGAAGTTAAGCCTTTCAGCGCCGATGGTACTGCAACCGAGAGGCTGTGGGAGAGTAGGACGCCGCCGGACATACACTCCGTAGAGGCCACCCGTTGCGGGTGGCCTCTACGCCATTTGGCAGAACCTTCGAGGAGCAGTGAAGTCGTGGCCGAGGATCGTCGCAGTCAGCGCCCCGCGCGTGGCGAGGACGCCCGCCGGCGCTGGTCGGGCGCAGCGGCGGCAAGCCCCAGGGCGGCGGGAAGCCGTCTGGCGGCACGTCCCACGGAAAGCCCGCGCGCGGCGGCAAGCCGCAGCGGTCGGGATCCCGTCCCGCCCGTCAGGGCGACTGGAAGCGGCCGATGAGCGACCAGGCCCGGAGCGCCGAGCAGGCGCGGTACGACGGCCCCGACCTGCCCGAGGAGATCACCGGTCGCGAGCTGGACCGCTCGGTCACGGCCCAGCTGAAGGGCCTGCCCGAGAAGCTGGCCGCGCGCGTGGCCCGCCACCTGGCCGCGGCCGGCATGCTCGTCGACGAGGACCCCGAGACGGCCTACCAGCACACGCTCGCGGCGCGGGCGCGTGCGTCCCGGCTGGCCGTGGTCCGCGAGGCGACCGGCGAGGCGGCGTACGCCGCCGGCCACTACGCCGAGGCGCTCTGCGGAGCTGCGCGCCGCCAAGCGGATGAACGGCGTCACGGCGTACCTCCCGATGATGGCCGACTGCCACCGCGCCCTCGGCCAGCCCGAGCAGGCGCTGAAGCTGGCGAAGAGCCCGTCCGTGGCGAACTTCGCCCCCGAGGCCGAAGGCCGAGATGACGCTCGTCGAGGCCGGCGCCCGGCGCGACATGGGTCAGCTGGACGCCGCCCTCCGCACGCTCGAGCTCGCCCCGCTGACCTCCAAGAGCCGCGCGTCGTGGGTGGTCCGGCTGCGCTACGCGTACGCCGACACCCTCGAGGCCGCCGGCCGCGAGACCGACGCGCTCGCGTGGTTCCACCGCACGCACGCGATCGACAGCGACCAGCTGACCGACGCCGCCGAGCGCGCCGACGCGCTGGAGAAGAAGCTCGACTGACCCCTCGGGGCGCCGGGTCCGGAGCGACCGGGGTCTTGACCGTTCGGCCTCGTGGCCGGTTCTACTTCCTCCATCCGTGAGGAGGGACTGGCTCATGTTGCGTTTCTCGGGCGCAGGGGTGAGTGACGTCGGGTTGGTGCGCGACCACAACGAGGACTCGGCGTTCGTCGCGCCGTACGTCGCCCTGGTGGCCGACGGCGTCGGGGGAGCGGCCGCGGGTGAGGTCGCCTCGGCGACCGCCGCCTATGTCGTGTCCGCCGTGGCCCTCTCCCGGTTCGGTGACGACCCGGAGTCGCTGATCCGGGACGCGGTGGCCGCGGCGCGGATCAACCTCCGCCACGGTGTGCGCGACGACCCGAGCCGCGACGGCATGGCGACCACGCTGACCGTCGTGGTCGGCGACGGAGACCGGGTGCTGCTCGGCCACGTCGGCGACTCCCGGGCCTACCTCTACCGCGACGGCCGGCTCGACCAGATCTCGCGCGACCACACCTACGTGCAGACCCTGGTCGACTCCGGACTGGTCAGCCGTGACGAGATGGCGTTCCACCCGTGGCGCAACGTCGTGCTCCGGTCGCTCCAGGCGTCGCCCGAGGACGAGCTCACCGACGTCGACGTCCTCGAGGTCGACACCCGGCCGGGGGACCGGCTGCTGCTGTGCAGCGACGGGCTCACCGACCTGGTCGCCGACGACCGGATCGCCGAGGTGCTCCGGCTCAAGGACCCGCACTCGGCGGCCGCCGTGCTCACACAGGCCGCGCTGGAGGCCGGAGGCCACGACAACATCACGGCCGTCGTCCTCGATGTCGTTGACGGCCCCCAGGTCGTGGGTGACGGACGGCTGCTCGGCGCGGTCTTCAACTTCGAGAACATCGTCGACCCGGCGTACGTCCGGCGGTCCTGACCCCGCGGGTGCCCCGCGGCGCGTTCCCTGAGAAACGCCGTATCACTGGTATTCAGCGGCCCCATTTGCCACAATGGATCCACAACTACACACGTGTCACTCAAGTTCACTCTTTCACTCCGACGAGGCCGCCGGGGAAGGCGTATCTCAACGCCGGAGAAGAAGGGGGTCCACGGTGACCGCACGCACTGCTACCCGCACCGCGACGAGAGGCGTCCTGTACGTCCACTCAGCGCCATCCGCGCTGTGCCCACACATCGAGTGGGCCGTCGGCGGTGTGCTCGGCGTTGCCGTGAGCCTGGACTGGACCCCGCAGCCGGCCCAGCCGGGCGCCTACCGCGCCGAGCTCTCGTGGGCCGGCGACGCCGGCTCCGCCGCGGCCGTGGCCTCCGCTCTGCGCGGCTGGAACCACCTGCGCTTCGAGATCACCGAGGAGCCGACCGCGTCCTCCGAGGGCGCCCGCTACTCCTACACGCCGGTGCTGGGCGTCTTCCACGCCGTCACCGGGTTGCACGGCGACATCATGATCCCCGAGGACCGGCTCAAGGCCGCCGTGGTCAAGGCAGCCCTCGGCGACACCACGCTGCTGCTCGAGATCGACAAGCTGCTCGGCAAGCCGTGGGACGACGAGCTGGAGACCTTCCGGCACGCCGGCGAGGGTGCGCCGGTGCGCTGGCTGCACCAGGTCGTCTGACGAGTCAGGGCCGGCGCATCCGGAAGAAGCCGGGCTTGACCCAGCCGACCTTCTGGTCGTACCCGTCGTAGCGAGTCAGCTTGCCCCGGATCTTGAAGCGGCCGGGCTGGGTGTTGTAGCGGCAGAACCGGAACGTCCCGTGTCCGCGCCTGGGGTCGACCATCGAGTCCTTGGCGTTGCTGGCGATGATCTCGCCAGTTGGGTCGCGGAGGAAGACCTCCAGGGCCCACTCCTCGGCCGCCGAGGTGACGTTGTACTGATAGCGATAGTTGTGGCAGCCCTGTCGCAGCACCTTGTCGCCGGCCCACAGCCGGCCCAGGTTGGCGTTGCCGGCATCGGCAGGTGCGGTCAGGCCCGCGCCCAGCAGGGCGACGACGGCGGCGAGAACGGTCGCTAGTCGTTTCATGGCGTATCTCCTCCGTCTAGGTCCAACGGAGGAGATGTGACCCGGGTTACGCCGCGATGTGGCCGCTCAGACGCTCTTGAAGGCCAGCGCGACGTTGTGGCCGCCGAACCCGAAGGAGTTGTTGAGCGCGGCCACGTCGCCGGCCGGGAGGTCGCGACGCTTGTCGGCCAGGTCCAGCCCGACGTCCTCGGGGTCGTCGAGGTTGATGGTCGGCGGGACGGTCCGCTCGTAGAGCGCCAGCACCGTCGCCACCGACTCCAGGGCACCGGCGGCCCCGAGCAGGTGGCCGGTCATGGACTTGGTGGAGGTGACGACGACGTCGCCGGAGGCGGCGTCGCCGAGCGCGGCGCGGATCGCACCGGCCTCGGCCACGTCACCCTGCGGGGTCGACGTGGCGTGGGCGTTGATGTGCCGGATGTCGGAGGCGGACAGGTCCGCCTCGCGCAGGGCGATCTTCATCGCCCGTGTGGCGCCTCGGCCGGAGGGGTCGGGCTGGGCGATGTCGTGGGAGTCCGCCGTCACGCCGGCGCCGGCGGCCTCGGCGTACACCCGGGCGCCGCGGGCCTCGGCGTGCTCGGCCGACTCGAGGACGACGGCGGCCGCACCCTCGCCCGAGGACGAACCCGTCGCGGCCCTTGTCCCAGGGTCGGGAAGCGGCCTCGGGGTCGTCGTTGCGCTTGGACAGCGCCATCATGTTCGCGAACGCGGCCATGGGCAGCACGTGCACGGCCGCCTCGGTGCCACCGCAGACCACGACGTCGGCCCGGCCGAGCCGGATCATGTCGATGCCGAGCGCGATCGCCTCGTTGCCGGAGGCGCAGGCCGACACCGGGGTGTGGACCCCGGCCTTGGCGCCGATCGCGAGCCCGACGTTGGCGGCGGGGGAGTTGGGCATGAGCATCGGGATCGCCAGCGGCGAGACCCGGCGTGGGCCCTTCGCGAGGAGTGTGTCGTAGTTGCTGAGCAGCGTCTGGACGCCTCCGATGCCAGACGCCATGGCGACGCCGAGGCGTTCGCCGTCGACCTCGGCGTCGGCCAGGCCGGAGTCCGCCCACGCCTCGTTGGCCGCGATCAGCGCGAACTGGCCGGACCGGTCCAGTCGCCGGGCCTTGACCCGGTCGAGCACCTCGGAGGGCTCGACCGCGACCGTGGCCGGCGATCCGGGCGGCGAGTGGCTCGGCCCACTCCTCGGTCAGCAGGGACACACCGCTCTGCCCTTCGAGCAGGGCGGACCAGGTGGTGGCCACGTCTCCGCCGACCGGGGACGTGGCGCCCAGACCGGTGATGACGACTCGCTTCGCAGACATGTGGTTCCTCGGGTGCTAGGGGGCTTCGACGTGCTGGGACGGCCCGGGCGTCAGCCCTGGGCGCGCTCGATGAAGGCGACGGCGTCGCCCACGGTCTTGAGGTTCTTGACCTCGTCGTCGGGGATGGAGACGCCGAACTTCTCCTCGGCTGCGACGACGACCTCGACCATGGACAGCGAGTCGACGTCGAGGTCATCGACGAACGACTTGTCGAGCTGGACGTCGTCGGCGTCGATGCCGGCAACCTCGTTGACGATGTCGGCGAGGTCGGCGCGGATCTCTTCGGTGGTGGCCATCTGGCTTCCTTCTCTTTCGTGGAGGGTTGGGTTGTGCGTTCGTGAAATCAGGGGACGGTGACGACCTGGGCGGCGTACGCCAAACCGGCGCCGAAGGCGATCAGCAGCGCGGTGTCGCCGCTCTTGGCCTCGCCGTCGGCCAGCATCCGGTCGAGGGCGAGCGGGATCGAGGCGGCCGAGGTGTTGCCCTGCTCGGCGATGTCACGGGCGATCTTGACCCGCTCGGGCAGCTTCATGGCGCGCGCCATCGCGTCGATGATGCGCATGTTGGCCTGGTGGGGCACGAAGACGTCGAGCTCGTCGGCGGTGATGCCGGCCTTGTCGAGCGCCTGCTTGCCGATCTTGGCCATGGCGAACGACGCCCAGCGGAACACCGGGTTGCCCTGCATCACCAGGTGCGGCATCACGCCGCTGCCCGGGACGGCGGGAGTGCCGACGACATCGCGCCAGTCCTCCTTCTGCCGGATCAGGTCGAACTGCTCGCCGTCGGAGCCCCAGACGACCGGACCGATGCCGGGCGTGTCGCTCGGGCCCACGACCGCCGCCCCGGCGCCGTCGGCGAAGATGAACGCCGTACCGCGGTCGAAGAGGTCGGTGAGGTCGCTGAGCCGCTCGACGCCGATGACCAGCACGTGTCCGGCGCTCCCGGTGCGCACCATGTCGGCCGCCATCGCGATGCCGTGGCAGAAGCCGGCGCACGCGGCCGAGATGTCGAAGGCCGCCGCCTGGTTGGTGCCGAGCTCATGGGCGATGGCGGTGGCGACGGCGGGCGTCTGGAGCATGTGGCTCACCGTCGCGACGATCACGCAGTCGATCTGCTCGGCCTCGATGCCGGCCCTCTCGAGGGCACTCGCGGGCAGCGGCGACGCTCATCATCTGGATGGTCTCGTCGGGGGCGGCCCAACGGCGCTGCTTGATGCCCGAGCGCTGCTGGATCCACTCGTCGCTGGAGTCGATGGCCTCGACCACTTCGGAGTTGGGGATGACGCGGGACGGGCGGTAGGCGCCGATCCCGAGGATGGCGGCGCTGGCGGCGCCCGTGCTGTCGGAGATGGGCATCAGGAGACTCCCTCGGGGTCGGAGCTCGGCGGGTTGGCGGACGCTTCGCCGTGGCGCTCGACGAAGGCGCGGGCGTCGTCGAGCTGGTCGGGCGTCTTGAGGGCGAAGGTCTCGACCCCCTTCATGGCGCGCTTGGCGATGCCGGCCAGGGTGCCGGCGGGCGGAAGCTCCAGCATGCCGGTCACGCCCAGCTCGAGCATGGTCTCCATGCAGAGGTCCCAGCGAACCGGGTTGGCGATCTGGCCGACGATCCGGGTCAGCACCTCGCCGCCGTCGAGGACCACCTGGCCGTCGCGGTTCGAGATGACCGCCGTCGCGGGAGCGGCCGTGGCGACCGACTGAGACAGCTCCTGGAGATGCCCGACGGCGGGAGCCATGTGCTCGGTGTGGAAGGCGCCGGCGACGCTGAGCGGGATCAGCCGGGCCTTGGCGGGTGGTTCGGCGCGCGAACGCCGCGAGCTGCTCGAGGGTGCCGGCGGCGACGATCTGCCCGGGGCCGTTGTCGTTCGCGGGGGTCAGGCCGTGCTTGTCGAGGGTCGCGAGCACCTCGTCGCGGTCGCCGCCGAGGACCGCGGTCATGCCGGTCGGCGTGACCGCCGACGCCTCGGCCATCGCCTTGCCGCGCTCGCGGACCAGCACCATGGCCTGCTCGCCGCTGAACGCTCCGACGGCACCGGCCGCGGTCGAGCTCGCCGACGCTGTGTCCGGCCACCGCGGCGACATCGGCGAAGCTCGGTCGACTCGGGGAGGAGCTCGAGGGCCGCGGCGAGCCCGGTCGCGACGAGCAGCGGCTGAGCGACCTGGGTGTCGCGGATGGCTTCGGCGTCCGCCTCGGTGCCGTAGTGGACCAGGTCGAGCTCGGCCACGGCCGACAGGCCCTCGAACCGGGACCGGAACGTGGGGATCTCGAGCCAGGACGTGAGGAAGCCGGGCGTCTGGGCACCTTGACCGGGAGCGACGATGACGAGCACGACGTCAACTCTGCCGTGTCGACCGGGGGGTCCTCGCCTCAGGCATGGACGAAACTGTACGCGACTTCTTTGTAGGGTTCCTACAACGGGGTCTCGTCGGTGCGACCCGACTGACGGCCCAGCACGAGCGCGATCTCGAGCGTGAAGGCGTGCCGTGGCACGGAGGGTGTGTAGCCCGTCAGCTCGCCCACCTGCTTGAGACGGTAACGGACCGTGTTCGGGTGCACGAAGAGTGCCCTGCCGGTGCCCTCGACCGAGCTGCCGCGGTCGAAGTACGCCGCCAGGGTCTCGATCAGCGTGCCCCGGGCGCGCAGCAGCGGGAGGTAGATGTCGTCGACCAGGTGCCGTCGGGCGTGACCGTCTCCGGCGAGCGCGCGCTCGGGCAGCAGTTCGTCGCTGCGCACGGGTCGCGGAGCGTCCGGCCAGCCCGGAGCGGAGCGGTGCGCGGACAGGGCGGCGCGGGCCGAGATGTGGGCCCGGCTCAGTCCCTCGGTGACCGGTCCGACGACGACCGGACCGTCCCCGAACAGGTCCGACCACGGCCTCGGCCGCCTTGCGGCTCTCGTCGACGTCGCCCAGGACGACGACCAGGCGCTCGCCCTGCGTGGCACACAGCGCGTCCATGCCCGCGGCGCGGGCCACGCGGCGTACCTCGTCGAAGACGTCGGTCTCGGTCCGCTGGGCGGGCGCTGCGCCCAGCACCACCGCCACATCGCCGCCGGCCGACCAGCCCGAGGGCGCTGGCGCGGGAGAGGACCGCCTCGTCGGTCTCGGACCGCAGCACGGCGTCGACGACGAGAGCCTCCAGCCGGGCGTCCCAGGCGCCGCGGAGCTCGGCGGCCCGGGCGTAGACCTCGGCAGTCGCGAAGGCCACCTCGCGGGCGTACCGGAGGACGGCCGCATGCACCGCGGGAGCGAGCTCCGGGTCGAGGATCTCGTCGATGTTGCTCTCGACGACCTCGATCGAGAGCCGGACCAGGTCGACGGTCTGCTGGAGGTTGATCACGCCGGCCAGGGCGCGGGGCGCGGCCCCGAAGACGGCCGCGGCCAGCTCCGAGCCGCCGAGGGCGTCGTCGGTGTCGTTCCCGACGTCGCGATACCAGTCGACGAAGCCGCGGATACCGGCCTGCACGATCAGCCCCACCCAGGACCGGTCCTCGGCGCTGAGCTCCCGGAACCACGGCATGTCCGTCTCCATCCGGGCCATGGCGGTGGTGCTCAGGGCGCCGGTCGACCGCTGCAGGGCGTCGGCGGCCAGGTCGCGCGGGACCGCTGCAGCACGTGGGGACACGTGACGAGGTTAGTTGAGGTCTCATTTTGGGCAAATCACCCAGTGAACCAAGGGTTTCCGTGTCCCAAACTGCAACAAGTTCTGATTGACTTCGACGTGCAAGCCTCAGTCCTGAGGCTCGTGAGGAGGCTCGGTGTCCCGCCCGTCGCACGAGATCCAGTACGTCACGATCCACGGCCATCGCCGTGCGTTCGTGAAGACGGGAAGCGGGCCGGTCGTCCTCCTGCTCCACGGTCTGGGGTGCGACCACACGACGTGGGAGCCGGTGATCGAGACCCTGGCCAAGCGGTACACCGTGATCGCGCCCGACCTCCTCGGGCACGGGAAGTCCGACAAGCCCCGCGCCGACTACAGCGTCGGCGGCTACGCCAACGGGATGCGCGACCTGCTGACCGTCCTCGGCATCGACCGGGTCACCGTGGTCGGGCACAGCTTCGGTGGCGGCGTCGCGATGCAGTTCGCCTACCAGTTCCCGGAGCGGACCGAGCGGATGCTGCTCGTCGCCTCCGGCGGTCTCGGCCCCGAGGTGAGCCCGGGGATCCGCGCGATCACCACGCCCGGCTTCCACCAGCTGATGGCCGTGCTGACGCTCCCTGGTGTGCGGCACGCCGGCATCTTCGGGCTGAAGACCCTGTCCCGGACCGACTGGAGGCGCACGCGCGACTTCGACGAGGTCGCCGAGATCTACTCGTCGTTTCGCGACCCCGCCTCACGGCACGCGATCCGGCACGTGGTCCGCGCCGTCGTCGACTGGCGGGGCCAGATCGTGACCATGGCCGACCGGGCCTACCTGACCGAGGCCATGCCGATGTGCGTGATCTGGGGCCGCGACGACAAGGTGATCCCGGTCAGCCACGCCAACAACGCCGCCCAGCTCGCGCCGAAGGCCCGGGTCGAGGTGATCCCGAACGCCGGGCACTTCCCCCACAAGGACCACCCGCAGCGGTTCGCGAAGATCCTGCACGAGTTCATCCGGTCCACCCAGCCCGCGCAGTACTCCCGCGCCCGCTGGCGCGGCCTGCTCAAGGGCGCCGGGTCCGGCTCCGGCGAGACCCTGGCGTCCGTGACGTCCATCAGCGGTGAGGCCTGAGCAGCGGCGCGTGAGGAACGAGCGCGTCGAAACCCCGTAACTGTTCGCAGGGCGGCGACCACGGTGGGCACCGCCCTGCGTCACTTCCGGGGCTTCGAGGCTCGTCGCTGGCGCTCCTCGCACCTCAACCAACGGGTCAGGCGTCGCCGCCCTCCTGCTTCCGGCCGGCGACGGCGGTGGGGTCGTCGATGGCGTACGTCGCGAACGCCTGCTGCGACCTTCTCCCGGTCGATCTCGCCGGCGTCGGCGAGGGCCTGGAGGGTCTGCACGACGACCGACTCGGCGTCGATGTGGAAGAACCGGCGGGCGGCGGGGCGGGTGTCCGCGAAGCCGAACCCGTCGGCGCCGAGCACGCGGTAGTCGCCGGGAACCCAGCGCGCGATCTGCAGCGGGACCGCCCGCATGTAGTCGGACACGGCGACGAACGGTCCGCGTGCACCCGGTCAGCTTGTCGGTGACGTACGCCGACCGCGGGGCCTCGCGTGGGGTGCAGCAGGTTCCACTCCTCGGCCGCGCACGCGTCGCGGGCCAGCTCGTTCCAGGACGTGACCGACCACAGGTCGGCCTGGACGCCCCAGTCCTCGCGCAGCAGGCGGGCCGCCTCGGTGATCCACGGACAGCCGACGCCGGACGCGAGCAGCTGGACGCGTGGGCCCCGTCACCCTCGGCGGTCCGCGACCTTGTGGATGCCGCGCAGGATGCCCTCGACGTCGACGCCCTCGGGCTCCTTGGGTTGCGACACCGGCTCGTTGTAGACCGTGATGTAGAAGATGACGTCCTCGGCGTCGGCGCCGTACATCCGCTCGAGACCGGACTGCATGATGTGGCTGATCTCGTAGGCGTAGCCCGGGTCGTAGTGCACGACCGCCGGGTTGGTGGAGGCCAGCAGCGGCGAGTGCCCGTCGGCGTGCTGGAGCCCCTCGCCGGTCAGCGTGGTGCGGCCGGCGGTGGCGCCGATCAGGAACCCGCGGGCCAGCTGGTCGGCCATCGCCCAGATCGAGTCGCCGGTCCGCTGGAAGCCGAACATCGAGTAGAAGATGTAGAACGGGATCATGTGCTCGCCGTGCGTGGAGTACGTCGAGCCCGCGGCGGTCGCCGACGCCATCGCGCCGGCCTCGGAGATGCCTTCGTGCAGCATCTGGCCCTGCGCCGACTCCTTGTAGGACAGCAACATGTTGCGGTCGACCGATTCGTACTGCTGGCCGGCCGGGTTGTAGACCTTGGCGCTCGGGAACATGGCGTCCATGCCGAACGTGCGGTACTCGTCCGGGGCGATCGGGACGAGCCGCTTGCCGATCTCGGGGTCCTTCATCCAGTCCTTGAGCAGGCGGACGACGGCCATGGTCGTGGCGATGGAGTTCTTGCCGGAGCCCTGCTTGAGCTCGGCGTACATCTCGTCGCCGGGCAGCTTGAGGTTCTCGGCGCGGAGCACCCGCTTGGGCAGCGAGCCGCCGAGCGACTTGCGCCGCTCCATCATGTACTCGATCTCGGGGGCGTCCTTGCCGGGGTGGAAGAACGGCGCCGCGCCGGTCTGCCTCGTAGGCCTGCTCGAGGTCGCGGTCGGAGATCGGGAGGTAGAGCCGGTCCCGGAACTTCTTGAGGTCGTCCTGGGTCAGCTTCTTCATCTGGTGGGTGGCGTTCTTGCCCTCCAGCGCGTCGATCGTCCAGCCCTTGATCGTCTTGGCGAGGATCACGGTCGGCTGGCCGGCGTGCTTGTTGGCGGAGTCGAACGCGGCGTACACCTTGCGGTAGTCGTGGCCGCCGCGCGGCAGCTTCACGATCTGGTCGTCGGACATGTGCTCGACCATCTTGCGCAGCCGCGGGTCACCACCGAAGAAGTGGTCGCGGATGTACTCGCCCTTCTCCGTGGAGTAGGTCTGGTACTGGCCGTCGGGCGTGGTGTTCATCCGGTTCACCAGGACGCCGTCGACGTCCGCGGCGAGCAGCGGGTCCCACTCGCGGCCCCACACGACCTTGATCACGTTCCAGCCGGCACCGCGGAACGTCGACTCCAGCTCCTGGATGATCTTGCCGTTGCCGCGTCACCGGTCCGTCGAGCTGCTGGAGGTTGCAGTTCACGACGCAACGTGAGGTTGTCGAGCTCCTCGCGGGCGGCGAGGCCGATCGCGCCGAGCGACTCCGGCTCGCCCATCTCGCCGTCGCCGAGGAACGCCCACACCTGCTGGTCGCTGGTGTCCTTGATCCCGCGGTTGGCGAGGTAGCGGTTGAAACGCGCCTGGTAGATCGAGTTGAGAGCGGTCAGGCCCATCGAGACAGTCGGGAACTCCCAGAACTCCGGCATCAGGCGCGGGTGGGGGTACGACGACAGCCCCTTGCCCTTGCCGTGCTGGACCTCCTGGCGGAAGCGGTAGAGCTGCTCCTCCTCGAGGCGGCCCTCGAGGAAGGCGCGGGCGTAGATGCCGGGGGAGGCGTGGCCCTGGATGTAGATCTGGTCGCCGCCGCCGGGGTGGTCCTTGCCGCGGAAGAAGTGGTTGAAGCCGACCTCGTAGAGGCTGGCCGAGGACTGGTACGTCGCGATGTGGCCGCCGACCTCGAGGCCCTTGCGGTTCGCGCTGGAGACCATGACCGCGGCGTTCCAGCGGATGAACGCGCGGATCCGGCGCTCGATCTCCTCGTCGCCCGGGAACCACGGCTCGCGCTCGGGCGGGATCGTGTTGATGTAGTCGGTGCTGCGCAGCGCGGGCACGCCGACCTGCGTCTCGCGGGCGCGTTCGAGCAGGCGCAGCATGACGTAGCGGGCGCGTTCGCGGCCGCGTTCCTCGACGAGACTGTCGAACGACTCGATCCAGTCATGGGTCTCGTCGGGGTCGATGTCGGGCAGCTGGGTGGGCAGACCCTCGTGGATCACAGTGCGGGTCGCACCGGCGCGGGGGGCGTCAGGGGTGCTGGACGATGTCGGGACTCACCTCGACATCGTTGCACGCACGGGGGGCCGACGAAATTTACCCACGGGTAGTCCCGAAGGGGGCCGAGGAGTGGACAGGGTTGCGCGGCTCGGCCAACTCGGGTGGACTACTGCCCACCTGACCGTCCCGCAGGGGCGGTCGACCAAGCGTATGGAGGATTCAGTTGAGCTCGACCGCGGGGAGCGGTTCCTTGCAGAGTGACGGACCTGTCGGTGGGCCCGCGGAACGACTGGGCTTCAAGGCAGGCCTGGTCGTGCAGGAGCTCGGCTGGGACTCCGACACCGATGACGAGCTCCGGGTCGCCATCGAGGACACCATCGACGCCGACATGGTCGACGGCGACTACGGCAACGTGGTCGACGCCGTCCTGCTGTGGTGGCGTGCCGAGGACGGCGACCTGGTGGACGGCCTGGTCGACGCGTTGACCGACCTCGTGGGCGGCGGCGCGATCTGGCTGCTCACCCCCAAGGTCGGCCGGCCCAATGCCGTCGCTCCCGCCGACATCGCCGAGGCGGCCCCGATCGCCGGGCTCGCGCAGACGACCACGGCCGCGGTCAGCAAGGAATGGTCGGCGACCCGACTGGTCGCCCCCAAGACTCCTGCCTGACCCGGAGGTCGACGTTCCGTGAACCCCACGTTGATGACGCGCGCCGCCGCGGTCGGGACCGGCCTCAAGGTGCTGACCGGGTCCGGGATCATCCGTCCGTACTCCCCGATCACGCTGGCCCGGATGGTCGGCACGCTCCGGTCCTGGGGGACCGGGCCGGCCGGCGGGTTCGCCGCGCTGGCGCTGCGTTCGCCGGACCGCGTCGGGCATCATCGACGAGCTCGGCTCGCTGACCTTCGGTGAGCTGCACAGTCGCTCCAACGCGCTGGCCCACGCGCTCGCCGAGCGGGGTGTCTCGGAGGGCGACTCGGTCGCCGTCATGTGCCGCAACCACCGCGGCTTCGTCGACGCCTCGGTCGCCGTCGCCAAGCTGGGCGCGGACATCCTCTACCTGAACACCGCGTTCGCCGGACCGCAGCTGGTCGACGTGCTCGAGCGCGAGCAGCCGACGGTCGTGATCCACGACGAGGAGTTCACCGAGCTCATCGCCAAGGCCGACATCGAGCAACGCCTGATCGCCTGGACGGACGGCGACTCCACGGTGGACTCGATCGAGTCGCTGATCTCGACGTACCCCACCTGTGACCTGAACCCGCCCGAGCGGCACGCGAAGATCGTCATCCTCACCTCCGGCACCACCGGCACGCCCAAGGGTGCACCCCGCACGGAGGCCGGGATCGAGGCCGCGGTGTCGCTGCTCTCGCGGATGCCGCTGCGGCACGGCTGGCGCTGCCACATCGCCGCTCCGCTGTTCCACACCTGGGGCTTCGCCCACCTCGCGCTGGCCATGCTGCTCGGGTCGACGGTCGTGCTGCGCCGGAAGTTCGACCCCGAGGAGTGCCTGCGCCTGACGCAGGACGAGCGGTGCGACTCGCTGGTCGTGATCCCGGTGATGCTGCAGCGGATGCTCGCGCTGCCCGACGAGACGCTGGACTCCATCGACCTCCCGAACCTGAAGGTGGTCGCAGCCTCGGGCTCGGCACTCCCCGGCGACCTGGCGCTGGAGTGGATGGACCGGTTCGGCGACAACCTCTACAACATCTACGGCTCGACCGAGGTGGCCTACGCGTCGATCGCGAACCCGGTCGACCTGCGCGAGGCGCCGTCCTCGGCCGGGAAGCCGCCGTACGCCACGATCGTCAAGATCCTCGACGAGGACGGCAAGCCCGTCGCCGAGGGTGAGTCCGGCCGGATCTTCGTCGGCAACGCGCTGCTCTTCGAGGGCTACACCGGCGGCGGAGAGCAAGGAGATCGTCGACGGACTGATGTCGTCCGGCGACGTCGGTCGGTTCGGCGACGACGGGCGTCTGTACGTCGAGGGCCGCGACGACGAGATGATCGTCTCCGGCGGGGAGAACGTCTTCCCCAAGGAGGTCGAGGACTGCCTGGCCCGGCACCAGAGCGTGGTCGAGGTGACCGCGCTCGGCGTCGACGACCCCGACTTCGGCAAGCGGCTGAAGGCGTTCGTGGTGGTCGTCGGGCGAGGTCTCCGAGGACGACCTCAAGGGCTGGGTCAAGGAGAACCTCGCCCGGTTCAAGGTGCCGCGCGAGATCGTCTTCCTCGACGAGCTGCCGCGCAACGCCACCGGCAAGGTGCTCAAGCGCGAGCTGGTCGAGGACGACTGACGCCGGCAGGCGCCGGACCGCGTCGGGGTTCGTCGGTGTCGGGTGGGAGGATGTGTGCACCATGAGCAGAACAACCTCGGACCTCAGCTCCACCGGCCTCGCCCTCGGTGGCCCGGCCCCCGACTTCACGCTGCGCGACCAGTTCGGCCAGGACGTCACGCTGTCGTCGTACAGTCGGCCGCAAGGCGGTGGCGATCTTCTTCTACCCCTACGCCTTCTCGGGGGTCTGCACCGGCGAGATGGCCGGCATCCGCGACCGGCTCGCGGAGTTCCTGACCTTCGACACCGAGGTGCTCGCGATCTCGTGCGACCCGGTCTACTCCCTGCGTGCGTTCGCCGACCAGGACGGCCTGAACTTCCCGCTGCTGTCCGACTTCTGGCCGCACGGCGAGGTGGCCCGGGCGTACGACGTCTTCGACGAAGCGGAAGGGCTCCGCACGGCGCTCGTCGTACGTCGTGGACAAGGACGGACTGCTCCGCTGGTCGGTCCACAACGCGAACCCCGACGGCCGCGATCTCGACGAGCACCTAGCGCAGCTGACGCGCACTGGCCTAGACCGGTCCGAAGAACTTTTCGAAAACTCGCGACAGCGCTTGAACGGCGTGTCTATATTTCTCATGTCGAGCCGCTGGTGACCCGAGACGCCAGCGGCTCGACTCTTTCTATTTCCGGCTCGGCCGGACTCGCCCCCGGATCCTTGGGTGGGCGCAGAGGGGATCGAACCCCCGACATCTTCCTTGTAAGGGAAGCGCTCTACCGCTGAGCTATACGCCCTGAAACCGGCGACAGACTACGGGAGCGGGCCTCGGCCACGCGAAACGGCTACGGCCCCACTGGTCTGCACCGGCACATCCGCCGGTCACCGTCACTCCGAACGCCCCGTGGCGCAGCTCACCCCGAGAGGCGCCCGGACATCGGAGGCAGAAACGATGAGTGACACCAGTAGAAGGAAGTTCCTCGCAGTGACGGGGGCGGGCGCGGCGGCCGGGACGGTCGCGCTGACGACCGGCAGGGCGAGCGCAGCGACCCGCAGCCAGGACTCGGCCAAGGAGTCGGTCGTCGCCTACGTGCGCAACCACCGGACGGGCGAGCTGCGCCTGATGGTCGGCGAGCGTGAGGTCGTCGTCCACGACAAGGACCTGGTCACCCGGATCCTCAACGCGGCGGGAGGCAAGTGAGATGTCCTCCCACCGCGAAGCACCCGAGATCTCCAAGGACCCCGTGGCCGACGGCACGGACGTCTACGCGTTCGTCAGCCCGGACCGTCCCGACACGGTCACCCTGATCGCCAACTTCATCCCGCTCCAGAAGCCGGACGGTGGTCCCAACTTCTACGAGTTCGGCGACGACGTGCTCTACGAGATCCATGTCGCCAACCGTGGCCAGGCGGAGCCCGACCTGACCTACCAGTTCCGGTTCCACACGAAGATCCGCAACAAGAAGACCTTCCTCTACAACACCGGGCCGATCAACGACATCTCGGACCCGACCTGGAACCGTCCGCAGTTCTACAGCGTGACCCGGGTCAGGGACGGCAAGAGCGCGAAGCTCGCCGAGGGACTGGCCTGCCCGCCGGTCAACGTCGGCAAGCGGAGCACGCCCGACTACGCCGCGCTGTCGGCGCAGGCGGTGCACTCGATCGGCGGCCGGAAGGTGTTCGCCGGCCAGCGTGCCGACGCGTTCCACGTCGACCTGGGCAGCATCTTCGACCTCGGGGCGCTGCGCCCGTTCAACGAGGCGCACCTGATCTCGATGCCGAACATGGGCGGCGTCAACGCCGTCCAGTCGTTCAACGTGCACACGATCGCGATCCAGGTGCCGATCACGCACCTGACCCGCAGCGGCCGGGCGCCGAGCAACCCGCTCTCGCCGGGCGCGGTGATCGGTGTCTGGGCAACCGCCAGCCGGCGCAAGTCGCGGATCTGGGACAAGGACTCCGGCACGTACGTCGCGCACGGTCCCTGGGAGCAGGTCTCCCGCCTCGCGAACCCGCTGTTCAACGAGGTCATCGTGCCGATGGCCGAGAAGGACCAGTGGAACGCGCGGTCGCCGAAGGGTGACGCGAGGTACACGAAGTACGTGAACCGGCCGGAGCTCGCCGGGCTGCTGCCGGCGCTCTACCCGGGCGTCTTCCCGAACCTCGCGGCGTACGACAAGCCGCGGGCGGACCTGAACGCGATCCTGATGACGGGCATCCCGGAGGGCGTGGTGCCCGGGTTCCAGAACTTCACGGGCGCCGTCCAGTCCGACCTGCTGCGGCTCAACGTCGCGATCCCGCCGGCCTCGTCGCCGAACAACCTGGGACTGGTGGCCGGCGACGCGGCCGGCTTCCCCAACGGTCGGCGGATCGACGACGACGTGGTGACGATCGAGCTGCGGGCGGTCGCCGGACTGACCATCCCGCTGGTCGACCCGTCGTTCACCCCGGACGGCGCCGCCAGCGCCGTACAGGACGGGACGACGAACACCAACGCGGCGTCGACCGGCAGCGTTCCCGTACCTCGGGCTCCCGGGTGGCGGCTACCAGACGGTGCCCGGCACCACGCAGGCGTCATGAGCGCGCTCGCGTCCGTGGAGAACCCGTTCGCCGGGCAGGGCTCGGTCCTGCTCGACATCGGGGGAGAGGTGGGCGCCCTGGTCGTGACCATGCCGGCCGCGATGGAGGGCGTCGAGATCGAGCTGGACCGCGCGTCCGGCCATGGCCACGGGGGGCACCGCCCGCACGTCGCGGTGGTGAACCGGCCGGTGGCCGACGGGCAGGTGCCGAGCCTGGTGTTCCCGGAGCTGGTCGAGGGGCGGTACGGGCTGTGCCTGAAGGGCAGCACGGACGTCGTGCTGGTCGTGGACGTGCGGGGAGGTGAGGTGGCCAGCGCCGACTGGCCGGGCTGATCCCTGGCTCGGCCTGTTCGGGAGACGGTCGGCGGGCACGCGTAGGCTCCGCGCGTGCCCGCCGACACCGCCCTCGTGGCTGCCGTCCGCGCCGCGCTGGCCGACGCCGGCGACCCGGCGGTGGCCCCGGGCCAGCAGGCCTACATGAAGTCCGAGATGCCGTACCACGGCATCACCTCCCCGCGGCTCAAGGTCGTGCTCCGGCCGTTCCTGCGCGCCTACGCGCCCGCCGACCGGGCCACTCACGAGGCGACGGTCCTCGAGCTCTGGGACGGCGCCACCCACCGCGAGGAGCGGTACGCCGCCGTGGCGTTCGCCCGCCACCGCCTGGCCCGGCCGTGGCTCGACCCCGACGCACTCACACTGCACCGCCACCTCGTCGTCACCGGCGCCTGGTGGGACCACGTCGACGAGATCGCGAGCCACCTGGTCGGGTCCGTCCTGGCCGGCCACCGTCCTGCGACGACCCCGGTGATCGCGGGCCTGGGCGCTGGATCGGGACCTCTGGGTGCGGCGTACCTCCGTCATCTGCCAGCTCCGCCACCAGGCCGACACGGACACCGACCTGCTCCGCTTCGCGATCGAGGCGAACGTCGACGACACCAGCTTCTGGCTGCGCAAGGCGATCGGCTGGTCCCTGCGCGAGTACGCCAAGACCGACCCCGACTGGGTCCGCGCCGAAGTCGACCGCCTCGGCCCCCGCCTGAGCGGCCTCAGCCGCCGCGAAGCCCTGAAGCACCTCTGAGTCCCACCGCTGGTTGAGGAGGTTGCGCAGTAACCACCCCATCGCTGGTTGAGGAGGTTGCGCAGCAACCGTCTCGAAACCCGGTGACGCTGGGCAGGGCGGCGACCACGTCGGTCGAGCTTGTCGAGGCCCGGTTGCGGCGGGTGGGTGGTGAAAGGATCTTTGGGTTACGTGGTCGCCCGCCGCGGTGGTCCAGGCGGCCACTCTCGGCTGCTTCCACGGTCGCGGTCGCCTAGCTCGACCGTTGTGGTTGCGGTCGCAAGAATTTCTCGAAGTAGTTGTCCACATCCCTGTCAAACAGGGGTTTTCGGGCTTCGAGTGTCGGTGGTCGGTGCTTGAGTTGACCCATGACCAGGTACGCCGAGGAGCTCGACACCGCGACCGCGGTGCTGGCTTCGCGCGCGTCCGATCGGGCGGATCGCCGACCGCCGCGGAGGCCGATCTGCTGCAGGCCGCGGTGGCGTGGGCGGCGATGCACTCGGTCGACTCGATCGACGACGCCGCGACGGTCTCGGATCGGTACGGCGACACCGGGATGCCGGTCGCGGGTGAGGGTGCTCCGTTGGTGGCGGAGTTCGCGATCACCGAGTTCGCCGCCGCGATCGGGGTCTCCACCGACTCGGGGAAGCGGTACGTCGGGCACGCCCTCGAACTGCGCCCACCGGCTCCCGCGGGTGTGGCGCCGGGTCGTCAACGGGTGACCTGCGGCCGTACCTGCGCCCGCCGGGTCGCCGACCAGACCCTCCTCCTGTCACCCGAGGCGGCGTCGTTCGTGGACCGGCACGTCTCCCATGTGGCGCACAAGATCGGACCCGTCCAGCTCGAACGCCTCGTCGACGAGGCGATCGCCACCCACATGCCCGACCTGGCCGAGGAACGCCGGCTGGCGAAGGCCGACGGCCGGTACTTCACCGTCGAGCAGCAGCAGGTCTCCTACGACGGCACCGGCGGCGGTGCACGGGGAGCTCGACCTGGCCGACGCCCTCGACCTCGAACACGCCATCGCCGGGCTCGCCGCCCAGCTGAAGGACCTGGGTTCGGAGGACTCGCTGGACGTCCGCCGGGCGGCCGCGGTCGGGGAGCTCGCCCGCGCGCAGCTGAGCCTCGACCTGACCGACACCGATCCTCGGTGGTTGAGGAGGGCGCTCGCGCCCGTCTCGAAACCACCACCGGTCCGAAGCGGCAGGTGGTCCTCTACGTCCACCTCTCCAGAGCAGCCGTCGAAGGCGATCGGCACCGCCCGGCTGGAGCAGGGCAACCAGCTGATCACCGCCGGCCAGGTCCGCGACTGGTGCCACACCGCCGGCAACATCACCGTGAAGCCGGTGATCGACCTCGAGGCCCACGACCCCGTCGACTCACCCGACGTGCCCGACCGGCACGCCGAACATCACCACCGTCCGGGACAAGACCTGCGTGTTCCCCTGGTGCACCCGCCCCGCCCGCCGCTGCGACACCGACCACACCATCCCCGCCGCCCGCGGCGGACCCACCTGCCCGTGCAACCTGGCCCCGTTGTGCCGACGACATCACCGGATCAAGACCCACGGCCACTGGACCTACACCACCCTCGAACCCGGCGCCTATCTCTGGACCTCGAAGCACGGCTACCAGTACCTCCGCGACCCCGACGGCACCCTCGACGTCAGCCCCGACCGACGTGGTTTCGAGACAGGCGCTGCGCGCCTTCCTCAACCACCGAACCCTTCGCCGGAGTAGCTACCCAGCCCCAGACCCCGCCCGTGCGCGGGGCCATCGGCACGCCCGGACGTGCTATCTGGGTGCGTTCGGATGCTCAACCTGCTCCGTCACGCCCACGGTCACCGCCGGTGTTGGGCGCGCCGGGGGTGGGGTGGGCAGGTCCATGGCTGATGTACACGAGGACCTCGTCTGTGTCACTAGATCGTCCAATTCCCACGTTCAGTAGTCGGTCGCCACAATCGACCGAGGTCAGAACCACGGGGGTTTGGTCCGACACTTCCAGGCGGTCAGCGGCGGACGCAGCGTTACGCAACGCCAAGGTGAGATCGAGGGCTTGCCAAACGGTGAGCGTTTCCGCCCACTGAGCATCGTTCCCGATGGTGGCCGGGTCAGTCGGCTCGCCCACGACCGCCCCTCTGCTCGATGGGACGGTCCACGTGCGCCGCCGTACCTCCTGCGGACTTGGGGGGCTGGTCCCAGGTGGTCCCGGGATCGATCGACAGCGCATGGTTGAAAATGTCGCCAGGATCCCACCGACGCTTTGTTTCCTGGAGCTTTGGATAGTTCGCCCGGTAGTACAGCTCGGACCAGGGCGTCGTCGACTGGTTCCACTTCTCGTCCTTGAGATCGGGGTCCGGCCAATTGACATAGCATCCGCTCGCCCGATCGTTCGGTACGGGCACGCCGCCGGTGGTTGTGAACAAGTCTCGGTAGAAACGTCGGACCCAGTTGAGATGCTTGTCGTCTTCGTCCGGTTTGTCCCAGAAACTTCCGACCGACAGCAGGACGGTGGAGTCTCTGTGCGCGAACGCAGTCTCGTGCGGGTCCAGTGCGTTGATCTGTCCGCCCCAAGTGACGAGCGCCATGGCACTGCCGCGCCAGTCGTAGCCATCGTTGGTCAAGTAGTCGAAAGCTGTCGCGGTCTGCGTCGCGTCCAGCGGCGAGCGCAAGAATGCGCCTTTGGCTTTCGAACGGAGCTGCGTCGCCGGCAGGCCCAGCGCATCGGACGTGTCCGGAAGGTTGACCGTGTTGTAGAGCCACGGCTCGTCGTTTCGGGTCGTCTTGGTGCCGTTCGGGAGTTTCGCGGTGACCTCGGCGAAGTACGTGTCGAGTGATTCGCGGCTGTGCGGCTGCCCGGGGTCGATCTGGCCGGTCAGCATGACGACACCGAATTCCTTGCGGAACGCGATCAGCGTCCCCCACAAGGCCGCCCCGGGACTATCAGGGGAACCGTTTCGTTCGCACCAGCCGGTGAAGTTGTCGACGAGCGTGGTGAAGGCATCCTCGTTCAGGTCCGCCCAGTTCCAGGCAACGGAGGCCACCGTGTAGCCGGACGGCCGTTTCGGCAACAAGAGCGAGGGATCGTCAGTCTGGGCATCACGGCTCCGGAACCAGAATTTCGTGGCGACACCGAAGTTCCCGCCTCCACCTCCAGTGTGCGCCCACCACAGGTCACGATTGGGGTCTCCCTCGTCCCGGGTCGCGATCACCTGTTTCACCTGGCCGTTCGCGGTCACCACCACTGCTTCGACTGCGTACAGGTGATCGGCGACGCAGCCGTACCTCCGTGACAATGCCCCCCATCCGCCACCGACGACGTGGCCGCCCACGCCGACACCGGGACAGGTGCTGCCGGGAAGGGTCACTCCCCAACCCAGATCGAGGGCTTCGTACACCCGGCCGAACGTGGCGCCGGCCTCCACCGCGAACGCGCGCCGCCCGGCGTCGTAGTACACCGAATCCATCCGGGCGAGATCGATCACGCTCTCGATCGCGGGGTCGTCGACAAATCCTTCCATGCAGTGCCCACCGCTGCGCACCGCGAGCTTCCGTCCGGCAGCGACCGCGGCTTCGACGGCATCCACCACCTCGCCCGTGTCGCGCACGACGAGCACGCTGTCCGGTGATCCGACAAAGCGTCGGTTCTTCCCCCGTAGCTGCAGGTCTCGGTACCGCGGATCACCGGGCTTCACCACCGTCACTCGGTCGCGCATTTCGCTCTTCCTCCCTGAGATCGAAAGCTCCTATCTGGACCGCTGGTCCAGTAATCAGTGTGAGAGAATGTGGACCGCAGGTCAAGTTATTTGCGAACGAAGGAATGAGGGAGGTGCGGTGACTGTCGACCACCCGCGAACCGAACGGGCCGACGCCGCACGCAATCGCCGGGCCATCCTCGACGCCGCCGCGAAACTGCTGGCCGAACGTCGCGCCGACAGCGTGTCGATCGAACAGATCGCCGCGGCCGCCGGCGTCGGCAAGGGCACCGTGTTCCATCGGTTCGGCAACCGCGCCGGACTACTGCGCGAGCTGGTCATGGACCGAGCCGAGACGCTGCGCCTCGCGGTCATCTCCGGTGAACCCCCGCTCGGGCCCGGTGCGCCCGCACGAGAGCGGCTGCTCGCCTTCTTCGCCGCGTGGGCCGATTTCGCCATCGACAACTTCGAGCTGTACGCGGCGTACTCCAGCACTGCCCCCGACCCCCGCGCTGAAGACTTTCACGCATTCTGGTATCGGCACATCGCCCAACTGCTCCGCGAGCTGCGGCCCGGCATCGTCGACGCCGAACTGCAGGCACAGATGCTCTTCATGGGGACATTCGCCAGCCCGATCACCCCCCAGCTCTTCCGTGCCGGGCAAGGCGACCGACTCAAGGCCGCCGTTCTGGACATCGTGGAAGCGGTCGCATCACCATCACGCTGACGGGCACTCGCCGCCGCTGGTAAGAGCGCTCTCATCGGCGGCTCATGGATGCCTCACCGGTCCTCGGCAGTGTCCTCCTCAGGACAATCCAACGAGGAAAGGACACAGCCATGAGGACCAAGACGCTCACGATCGGAACGATGGGACTGGCCGGGGTGGTGACGACGGGCCTGTTCGCCTTCCCGCTGTCGGCGGCGTTCGCCGGAGACGACGACGCGGCGGTCAAGCGCAACGACGACACCCCGGACCTGGTGCTGGTCGCCGACGACGACGACGACGACACCAACGCTCGCGGCACGCATAGCCAGACCCGCACGAGGACCGGCGGAACGGCGGAACCAACACCGGCAACAGCCGCTCGCGCGCTGACGGGACGAACAGCCGTCACAGCCGGGTCAGTCGGGACCGCGACCGCAGTCGGGGGGACCTGACCAAGGACTGGACCAGGGACGGCGGTGACCGGACGCGCGACCACTCGCGCCATGGCACCAACGACCGCTCGCGCAACGACACCCGCTGACCCCACCCGGACCACCACCGAGGAGATTGACCATGCGCAAGGACGACAGCTGGAACCTGCACGAGGGCGACACCCTCACCGACGAGCTGACCGCGATGCGGCTGCTGGGCGGCGGATCGGCGTACGAGGCCTACCTGGCCTTCGACGAGATCACGTACGCCCCCGTCGTGGTGAAGGTGCTCCGCCCGAGCCAGGTGTCCGACGAGTCGAGTCTGCGCGGCCTGCGACGCGAGGTTGCGACGCTGGCCGAGGTCAACCACCCGGTGGTGGTCCGGGGTCTGCGGCACGACCTCGACGGCGACCCCCCGCACGTCGTGCTCGAGCACATCGAGGGCCCGCGGCTCTCGTCGCTGATCCGGCGCTACGGGCCGCTCCAGGAGCAGCAGTACCTGCCGCTGGCGATCGACATCGCTCGGCGCTCCACTACCTGCGGCACATCGACGTCGTGCACCTCGACATCAAGCCGAGCAACATCATCATGGGCGCGCCGGCGCGGCTGATCGACCTCTCCGTGGCCCGCAGCCGCCGGCGCGCGGCGCGACCTGACGTACGTCGTCGGGACCGACGCCTACCTGGCCCCCGAGCAGGCCGAGCCCGGCGCGCCGGCGGTTCCCGGCCCGGCCAGCGACGTCTGGGGTCTCGGCGCGACGCTGTTCGAGGCGGTCGCGGGCTACCGCGCGTTCGACGACGGCGACCGCGACGCCCAGCGCCTCGAGGAGCGGTACCCCCAGCTGGTCGAGGAGCCCTACGAGCTGCCGGGCACGGTCCCGGCGGAGGTGGCCAAGGTCGTGTACGCCGCCCTCGAGCGCGACCCCGCTCGACCGGCCGCTGCCGCACGAGATGGCGGCCGCCCTCGAGCCGGTGCTCGCGCGGCAGCCGAAGGCGAGGCTGACCTTCAAGGTCAAGGGCTGAACCGGTAGCCCATGCCCCGGACGGTCGTGATCGCGTCGGCGCCGAACTTCCGCCGCAGGTACCCGACGTACACGTCCACGACGTTCGAGCCGGGGTCGAAGTCGTAGCCCCACACCTGGTCGAGCAGCTGCTCGCGGGACAGCACCTGCCCGGCGTTGCGCATGAAGATCTCGGCCAGCGCGTACTCACGGGCGGACAGCTCGATCTCCCGACCGGACACGGTCGCCTTGCGGGTCCGCAGGTCGAGGTGGATCCCGCCGACGTCGAGTGCGTCCGGGCCGTCCGCCTTGGGGTCGCCCGCCTGGCGGAGCCGGAGCCGGACCCGGGCGAGCAGCTCGGCGAACCGGAACGGCTTGGGCATGTAGTCGTCCGCGCCGCCCTCGAGCGCCGAGACGGTGTCGGTGACCGAGTCGCGGGCGGTGAGCACGATGACCGGCATCCGCGAGCCCTGGTCCCGCAGCCGCTCGAGCACGCCGAACCCGTCGAGCCCGGGCAGCCCGATGTCGAGGATCGCCAGGTCGAAGCTCCCACTGAGCGCGAGGTCCAGGCCCTCGAGCCCGTCGGCGACGGTGGTCGTCCGGTGTCCGTCGGCGCGCAGGCCCTTGGCGACGAACGAGGCGATCCGCTCCTCGTCCTCGATGATCAGGATCCGGGCCATGTGTCCTCGTCCTCCCCGTCGGTCGGCCTCCGCCGGGCTCGGCGCCACCGGCAGCGTGAGCACGAACCGGGCACCGGGCTCGGCGTCCTCGACGGTGACGGTACCGCCGTGCGCCTCGGTGATGGCCGTGCACGATGGACAGCCCGAGGCCGAACCCCTCGTCGCCGGCCGGCACCTCGCTGCGGCCGAACCGCTCGAAGATCCGGTCCCTGTCCTCGTCCGGTACGCCGGCCCCGGTGTCCCGCACCCAGACGCGCACCCGGTCGCCGTCGTACGACGAGCCGATCGCGACCTCGTCGCCGGTGTCGGGTGTGCTTGACCGCGTTGTCGGCCAGCGCGAGCACGGCCTGGGTGATCCGCTGCTCGTCCATCGCGGCGATCGCCTCTCCGGCCTCGTCGAGCCGCCAGGCCCGGTCGGCCAGGCCGCGTGCCTTCGCGAGCAGCGTGTGGGTGAGTCGCTCGAGGCTGACCGGCTGCGGGGTCAGGAAGTCGGGGCGGCCGGACTTCGCGAGCAGGATCAGGTCGCCGACCAGTCGGGACATCCGGTCGATCTCGTCCAGCAGCAGCGCCCGGGTCTGGGCCACCTCGGCCGGGTCCTCGTGGTCGAGCAGCTCGAGGTGTCCGCGCAGCACGGTGAGCGGCGTCTTCAGCTCGTGGCCGACGTCGTCGAGGAACTGGCGCTGTCCGACGAACGCCGCCTCGAGCCGCTCCAGCATGCCGTTGAAGGTGCGGGTCAGGGCGGTGATGTCGTCGTTCCCGGTCTCGGGCAGCCGGCGGGCCAGGTCGGTCTCGCTGATCTCCTCCGCGGTCTCGCGCAGGGTGCGCAGCGGCCGCAGCAGGCGTCCGGACTGCGACCAGGCCAGGGCGGTGATCGTGAACAGCGCCAGCAGCGACACGATCGTGTAGGTCCGCATCGTCGTGTACAGGTCGCTCCGCGTCTCGTCGAGGAAGGTGACCACGACCAGCGCGCCGGTCTCCGCAGCCGTTGCGCACCGGCTGCACCGTGACCTGCGCCGGCCCGTCCGGCGGTGTCCATCTCGGTCGTTCCGCCGCTGTCGATCTGCTCGCGCACCAGCGGCCTCGAAGGCCGGATCGCTGACGAGGTCGTTGCCTGGGTGAGCTGCTCCTGGGACTGGTCGTCCCACCAGCCGACGAGCAGCTCGTCGTCGTCGGGGACGTTGCGGCTGAGGAAGAGCTCGATCATCTCGGCCACGCCCGCAGTAGGGCCGGCCGGTGTCGGGATTGTTCCCCTGGTCCGAGAGCGTGGCCAGCTCGGCCAGCTCCTGGTCCACCTCGCTGGCGCTCTGGTCCGCGACGCGCTCGCGACTGGATCGCGTAGACGATCAGCCCGGCGCCGCCGAGCGCCAGGGCCACCAGGAGCGCGACCGTGGCCGTGATCCGGACGCGCACGGACAGCCCCGGCCGCCTGGGCCGGGGCTGCGTGTGTGGGGCGCGGGCGTCACTCAGTCGTCATCGCCGCCCGAGCCGTGGCCGGAGCTGTCGTCGTCGTCGCCCGAGCCGTGGCCGGAGTCGTCGTCGCCGCCACCGTGGCCGGAATCGTCGTCGTCGTCGCGGCCCGCGTCGTCGCCGTGGTCGTCGACGTCGTCCGGGCTCGGGATCACCACGTCGACGTCGTCATCCCCGTCGTCGTCGCCCGAGCGACCGTTGCCGGCGTTCTGGCCGTGGTTGTCGCCTCCGCGGTCGTCGCCGCCGCGGTTCGTGGGGGAGCTCGAGCGGTGAGGACGTGCTCGAGTCCTCGATCACGATCGGGCTCGCGGGGCGCAGGCTCGTCGGCGGACGCGACCAGCGACCCCAGCACGTACGCCGAGATCGGCAGCGCGATCCCGACGCCCAGCAGCAGCTTCCACAGAATGCTCATGACAAGGAGAATCCTGCCTGATCGTGGGTTAGCAGTGAGAGTCCCATGAGAGGACTCTCATCCAGACCGTCACTACAGTGGCGAGCGTCACGACGAGGAGGCCCGCCCATGATCGTCCCGTTCAGCATCAGCGACTTCATCGACCGTGCCGTCACCGTGTACGGCGACCGCACCGGCGTCGTCGACGAGCCGGACCAGCCGGCGCCGTCGCTCGGGACGCTGACCTATCGCGGAGATCGATGCCCTCGCCAGACGCCAGGCCGCGAAGCTCGACGAGCTCGGCATCGGCGTGGGCGACCGGGTCGCGATCGTGAGCCACAACAGCGCCCGGCTGCTCGACGTCGTTCTTCGGCGTGGCCGGCTCCGGCCGGGTGCTGGTGCCGGTCAACTTCCGGCTCCGCCCGGACGAGGTGGCGTACATCGTCGAGCACTCCGGCGCCCGCGTCCTCCTGGTCGACCCCGAGCTCGACGAGACGCTGCGCGACATCAAGGCGGAGTACCGCTTCGTGCTCGGCGAGGACGACGACCTGTTCGCTCCCGAGGGCGCCGAGCCGCAGCCGTGGGAGCCGGACGAGAACGCCACGGCCTGCATCAACTACACGTCCGGCACCACCGCCCGGCCCAAGGGCGTCCAGATCACGCACCGCAACATCTGGGTCAACGCGGTCACCTTCGGCCTGCACACCGGCGTCACCGACCGCGACGTCTACCTCCACACGCTGCCGATGTTCCACGCCAACGGCTGGGGGATGCCGTTCGCGATGACCGGGCTGGGC
Source organism: uncultured Actinomycetota bacterium (assembly GCA_963788445.1). GTDB lineage: Bacteria > Actinomycetota > Actinomycetes > Propionibacteriales > Nocardioidaceae > Nocardioides. The sequence goes on along the minus strand of CAWBGN010000008.1, from coordinate 46,132 downwards.
GTGCCCCAGATCGTGCTCCGGAAGGTGGACGGCGCCGAGATCCTGCGCCGGATCGAGAAGTACGGCGTCACCGTGCTGTGCGCGGCCCCGGCCGTCGCCGCGGCGGTGCTCGAGGCCGCGCAGGACTGGGAGGGCGAGATCCCCGGCCGCGACAGGGTCCGGATCATCATGGCCGGCGCCCCGCCGCCCACGAAGACGGTGGCCCGGGTGGAGGAGGAGCTCGGCTGGGAGTTCATCCAGATCTACGGCCTGACCGAGACCTCGCCGCTGCTCACGATCAACCGGACCCGGGCCGGAGTGGGACGACCTGTCCGGCGAGGAGCGCGCCCACAAGCTGGTCCGCGCCGGCGCGTCCCGCGCTCGGCGTACGCCTGTCGGTCTCGGAGGACGAGGAGAACGCCGGCGAGGTGCTGGCGCGGTCCAACGTCGTGCTCGAGGGCTACTGGGAGCAGCCCGAGGAGTCCGAGCGGTCCCTCGCGGGACGGCTGGTTCCACACCGGGCGACGGCGGCGTGATCGGCGACGACGGCTACCTCACGATCCAGGACCGGAAGAAGGACGTGATCATCACCGGCGGCGAGAACGTGTCGTCGATCGAGGTCGAGGACGTGCTGTTCTCCCACCCGGCGGTCGCCGAGGTCGCGGTGATCGGCGTACCCAGCGAGAAGTGGGGCGAGACCATCAAGGCCCTCGTCGTCCTGGCCGAGGGCGAGGAGACCACCGAGGAGGAGCTGATCCGGTGGTGCAAGGACAAGGCGGCCGGCTACAAGGCCCCGACGTCCGTGGAGTTCCGCGACGAGCTGGCCCGCACCGCCACCGGCAAGCTGCAGAAGTTCAAGCTGCGCGCGCCGTACTGGGAGGGCTACGACCGCCAGGTCAACTGACCGCTGGCGGAGTGTCGGTGGTGTCTCCTAGCGTGCCCGCATGACCACAACCTCGTACGACATCCCTGGCTTTCCACCGATCGCCGACGGCCTCTTCGCCCACGTCGCCTCCTCCACGGGGCGTCTGCTGCTGGTGTCCGGACAAACCGGACATGACGCGTCGGGCGCGGTCGCCGACGGGCTGGCCGCGCAGGTCGAGCGCGCCCTGCTGAACGTCGGACTCGCCGTCGAGGCGGCCGGTGGGGATGTCTCCCACCTGGTGCGGCTGCGGTTCTACGTCGTCGGCTGGGACCCCTCGATGATCGAGGAGTTCATGGCGGGGGGCGGGGCGGCGGTCGCGCAGCTGCCCGGGCTGCCGCGCACCGCCGTGACGGTGATCGGCGTCCAGGCGCTGTTCACACCCGACCTGTTGGTCGAGGTCGAGGCAGAAGCGGTCGTGCCGGCCGCGTGAGCGTCAGCTGGGCTTGACGTCCATCACGACCTCGAACTCCAGGAGGTCGGCGCCGGTGCCGACCGGCTTCGCGCGCTGGCCGGCGTGCGCCTCGATGGCGGGGCCGTCGCGCCAGGCCTGGAACGACTCCTCGTCGGCCCACTGCGTCACCACGAAGTAGCGCTCCTCGCCCTTGACCGGGCGGAGCAGCTGGAAGCCGAGGAAGCCGGGCGTCCCGTCGACGGTGTGGGCGCGGTTGCTGAACCGCTTCTCCAGCTCCTCGTGTGCCTCGGGCGGGACGGAGATGGCGTTGATCTTCACGACGGACATGGGTCGAGCCTAGGGCGAGCCCGCGTGATCTCGACAAGCTCGATCGGCGAGAATCACCCTCGTGCCGAAGCTCAGCGACCTCGTCGACCTGCTCCACGGCTGGTACCCACCCGCCACCGCCGACGACTGGGACGCCGTCGGCCTCGTGTACGGCGACCCCGGGGCGCCGGTGTCCAAGGTGCTGTTCGCGGTCGACCCGGCGCCAGAGGTGGCCCGCGAGGCCGCCGACTGGGGCGCCGACCTGCTGGTCGTCCACCACCCGCTGTTCCTCAAGCCGGTGCACGGGTTCCCGGCGACCACGCCGAAGGGGCGGACCCTGGCCACGCTGGCCGGCGCCGGCTGCGCGCTGCTGACCGCGCACACCAACGCCGACCGCGCGGTGGGCGGAGTGTCCGAGGCGATGGCGCACGCCCTCGGGCTGACCGACGTCCGGCCGCTGCAGCCGTCGGCGGACGAGGCGGTCGACAAGCTCGTCGTCTACGTGCCCGCCGACGACGCCGACGCCATCCGCGCCGCCCTGGCCGAGGCCGGGGCGGGCCTGATCGGCGACTACGACCACGCCTCGTTCTCGACACCGGGGCAGGGCCGGTTCCGGCCGCTGGAGGGCGCCAACCCCACGATCGGCTCGGTCGGACGGGTGGAGATCGTCGACGAGGTCCGGATCGAGGTGGTGCTGTCGCGGACGCGGCGGGCGCGGGTCGTGGCGGCGATGCTGGCCGCCCACCCGTACGAGGAGCCGGCGTACGACGTGGTCGAGCTGGCCGACCCGGGCACCTCCGAGACCGGCGCCGGGCGGATCGGCGACGTGGCCGAGACGACCCTGGCGCGGTTTCGCGCAGGCCGTGGCCGAGGCGCTGCCGGAGACCGCGCACGGCGTCCGCGTGGCCGGCGACCCGGACCGGCCGGTACGCCGCGTGGCCGTCTGCGGGGGAGCGGGTGACTTCCTGCTCGGCCGGGTGCTCGGGAGCGGCGCCGACGTCTACGTCACCAGCGACCTGCGGCACCACCCGGCGGCTGAGTTCCTCGAGCAGGGCGGACCGGCCCTCGTGGACGTCGCGCACTGGGCGGCCGAGTGGACCTGGCTGCCCGTGGTCCGGGCGAGGGTGGACGAGGCACTGGGCGATACGGTGGAGACGCGTGTGAGCACCCTGCGCACCGACCCCTGGCAGTTCCGCCTCTGAAGGAGCCCCCGCTGAAAGCCGACCCGTCCGTCCAACTGAAGCTGCTCGACGTCCAGGAGCTCGACGCCCGGGCCGCCCAGCTCCGGCACCAGCGGGCCAACCTGCCCGAGCTCGCGGAGATCGCGGAGCTCGAGCGGAACCGCGCGGCGCTGGACAACCAGGTGCGGGACGCCCAGATCCAGGTCGACGACCTGACCGTCGAGCAGACGAAGGTCGACGCGGACGTCGAGCAGGTCAAGACGCGGCGCACCCGCGACCGGGAGCGGATGGACCAGGGCCTGATCACCAACCCCAAGGACCTCGAGCGGATGCAGCACGAGCTGGCGTCGCTCGAGCGGCGGATCACCAGCCTCGAGGACGACGAGCTCGAGGTGATGGCCCGGCTCGAGGACGCCCAGAAGGACCTCGACTCGCTCACCGCCCAGCTCCAGGCCGCCGACGCCCGGCTGGTCGAGCTGGCCAAGACCCGCGACGAGAAGGCCGCCGCGATCGACGGCGAGCTGGCCGAGATCGACCGCGAGCGCGCTCCGGCGGTGGACGCCCTGCCGGCCGACCTGCTGGCGCTCTACGACCGGCTCCGCGAAGCGAAGGGCGGCGTCGGCGCGGCCGCGCTGCGCGCTCGCGCGTGCAGTGGCTGCCAGCTCACGATCGACAACGCCGAGCTGGCCGTGATCCGGTCCGCGCCGACCGATGAGGTGATCCGCTGCGAGGAGTGCCAGCGGATCCTGATCCGCACGCCCGAGAGCGGTCTCTAGAGCCGTGGCCGAACACAGGTCGGTCGTGATCGAGGCCGACGGGGGCTCGCGCGGCAACCCCGGCCCAGCGGCGTACGGCGCCGTGCTCAAGGACGCCGACACCGGCGAGGTGATCGCCGAGGACGGCGCGACGATCGGGCTCGCGACCAACAACGTGGCGGAGTACTCCGGGCTGATCGCCGGCCTCCGGCTGGCCCAGGAGTTCGCGCCAGACGCCGACATCGAGGTCCGGATGGACTCCAAGCTCGTCGTCGAGCAGATGTCCGGGCGCTGGAAGATCAAGCACCCCGACATGCGCCCGCTGGCGGCGGAGGCGAAGCAGCTCGCGCCGGACGGGTACGACGTACACCTGGGTGCCGCGCGACCGGAACCAGCACGCCGACCGGCTCGCCAACGAGGCGCTCGACGGCAAGCGGTCCGGGGTGACCGTTGCGGGCGAGGAGCCTGCCGCCGCGGAACCGACCGAGTCGCTGATCGAGGAGCTCGAGAGCCCGGACGCGGAGGCGCGCCAAGCCCGACCGTGGCTGGTCGCCTCCCGGTGGTCCGCCCACCACGGTCGATCCTGGTCCGGCACGGCGTCACCCCGCACACGGTCGAGAAGCGGTTCTCCGGCGGCCTCGCCAGCTCCAACCCGGGGCTCTCCGACGAGGGCCGCGACCAGGTCCGGGCCACCGCCGACTGGCTGTCGCCGCTGGCCGAGCAGGTCGACGCGGTGATCGCGTCTCCGGTGCGCCGCACGCTCGAGTCCGCGGAGATCGTGGCCGAGGTGCTCGGCAAGAAGGTCGACGTCGAGCCCGGGTTCGCCGAGATGGAGTTCGGGACCTGGGACGGCAAGACGTTCATGGACGTCGCCGAGCAGCACAAGGAGGAGCTCGACTCCTGGCTCGGGTCGCTCGACGTGTCGCCGGGGGGCGGCGAGTCGTTCCGGGTGGTCGAGAAGCGGGTCCTCGACGGCCTGCAGCGGGTGCTCGACGAGCACACCGGCAAGACGGTCGTGGTGGTCAGCCACGTGACGCCGATCAAGACGATGGTCGCCCACGCGGTGACCGCCCCGCTCGACGCGGTGTTCCGGATGGAGCTCAGCCCGGCGTCGGTGTCGGTGCTGGCGTTCTACGGCGGGGGAGAGGACGGCAGCGAGCCGCGAGCCTCGATGCGGCTCTACAACGCGCTGCCGCCGGCCCGCGACCCGTTCGACCGGGACCGCCTGTAGCGCCCACGGTGGTTGAGGAGGTTGCGCAGCAACCGTCTCGCAACCTCAGATCTCGCTGACGACCACGTCGAGCTGGGTGCCGGCCCGGCCCGGCTCGCCCTCCTCGACCTTCCAGCCGAGGTCGCGCAGGAGGTCGGCGAGCGCGGCGGGGGTGCGCGGGTTGCCGCCGTCCTCGAGGACGGCGCGGACCAGCCGACCCTTGGTGGCCTTGTTGAAGTGGCTGACCACCTGGCGCTTGCCATCGGTCTCGTGCAGCACCCGGACCGTGGCCACCCGCTTCGCCAGCGTGGCCGGCGGCCGCCAGAACGCGGCGTACATCGTGGACCGGAGGTCGACCAGCAGTCCGTCACCGCGGGCCTCCTCGACCGCCGGGCCGAGGGTCTCGCGCCACAGTCCCGCGACCGGGCCGAGGCCGGGCAGGGAGGCGTCGCCGGAGAGCCGGTACGCCGGGATCCGGTCGCCCGGGCGGACCAGCCCGAACAGGGACGACGTGACCGCGAGCCTGGTGCCGGCGCGGCGCTTGCCGGCCGTCGAGAGCGACCCGGCGTCGAGGGCGTCGTAGAGGACCCCGGTGTAGACCTTGTCGGCCCGCGCCGCCGGGTCCGAGCGGAGCCCGGCGTTGCGGTCCACCAGGTCGAGCTGGGTGTGCCCGATCCCGAGGACCTTCGCGGCGACGGCCGGGTCGCCGGCGCACAGCTCGACCAGGGCGTCGTGGATCCGCTCGCGTGTCGCGGTCAGGGTCGGGAAGCTCAGGTCGGCGAGATCGAGCGGCTTTCCCCGTCGGGGCGCGGCCTTGCCCTCGCTCGGGGGAAGCAGGATCAGCACGGGGGAATCGTAGGCGGGTCGTGCTTTCGCCGGTGGTTAGGGTGAGTTGCATGGCGAGCGGGCGGGTCGTGCGGGTCCGGAAGGCCGGCGCCGGAGTGGCCGCCCGGACCCTCCGTGATGGCATCGCGCGGATCCGGTCCGAGCTCGGCGTGACGCCCGACTTCCCGCCCGAGGTCGAGGAGACCGCGGCCCGCGCGGCCGCGGCGCCGAGGCTTCCGGACCTCGACCGCACCGACCTGCCCGTTCGTCACCATCGACCCGGCGTCGTCGCGCGACCTCGACCAGGCGGTGCACATCGAGCGCGACGGGCGACGGCTACGTCGTCCACTACGCGATCGCCGACGTGGCCGCGTTCGTCACCGCCGGGGATCCCGGTGGACGTCGAGGCCAACCGGCGAGGCGAGACGCTGTACGGCGCCGACTCGAAGGTCCCGCTGCACCCGAAGTCGCTGTCCGAGGGCGCCGCGTCGCTGCTGCCCGAACAGGTCCGGCCCGCCCTGCTCTGGACGATCCGGGTGGACGCCACCGGCGAGGGCACCGACGTGACTGTCGAGCGCGCCCTCGTCCGCTCCACCGCGAAGCTCGACTACGAGGGCGTGCAGATGTCGATCGACCGGGGCGACGCGCTCGAGACGCTGATGCTGCTCAAGGAGGTCGGCGAGCTGCGGCTGCGCCGGGAGGCGGCGCGCGGGGGCGTGTCGCTGCCGCTGCCCGAGCAGGAGATCGACGTCGACGGCGACCACTGGCACCTCGGAGTTCCGGTCGCTGCTCCCGGCCGAGGAGTGGAACGCCCAGATCTCGCTGCTGACCGGGTGTGCGGCCGCGTCGCTGATGGTGGAAGCACGGGTCGGGCTGCTGCGCACGCTCCCGCCGCCGGACCCGCGTGACGTCGAGCGGCTCCACCACACCGCCCGCGCGCTGGGCATCGCCTGGCCGGAGGGCACGCCGTACCCCGACTTCATCCGCTCCCTCGACCCGGCCAAGTCGCGGCACGCGGCCATGGTCGTGGCCTGCACCCGCCTGCTGCGCGGGAGCGGGTACGCCGGCTTCGACGGCGAGCTGCCCGGGCAGTCGCGGCACTCCGCGCTGGCGTCCGAGTACGCCCACGTCACGGCGCCGCTGCGCCGGCTGGGCGACCGGTACGCCGGCGAGGTCTGCCTGGCGATCTGCGCCGGCACCGACGTACCGGGCTGGGTGCTCGAGAAGCTTCCCGCCCTACCGATGACGTTGCGCGAGTCCGGGCACTCGCGCCAACCGCTACCAGCGGGCGATCACGGACCTGGTCGAGGCCGGAGTCCTGCAGTCACGCGTGGGGGAGACCTTCGACGCCGTGGTGGTCGACGTGTCGGAGAAGAACGGCGCCACCCGCGGGGTCGTCACCCTGCGCGACGACGGCGTGGAGGCGCCGGTCGTGTCGTCGTCGGCGCTGCCGCTCGGGCAGGAGGTCTCGGTCCGGCTGACCACGGCCGACGTGGTGAAGCGGAAGGTCGAGTTCACCCTGGAACTGGGCTAGCCCTCACGCGTCGGGCTGATCGCGCCCCGCGTTGAACACGTCCTTGCTCAGCTTGCCGTCCAGCGCCTCGTCCTGGCGCTTGTGCCAGTCGAAGTGCGGGTCCACGTTGTCGGGGAGAATCTCGCAGGAGCAGGTCTCGCAGGTGATCGTGTCCATGCCCCGCCGTACCCCCCTCGGCATCGCTCAGTCGCCCGCGGCCCGAGGTGGCCTGGGTTAGGTGTGGAACGCACCCGCCCGGGACGTGTCACTCCGACACGGCTTGTGTCGGCCGCGAAAGGCGCTTCCCGAATGTCGTTGCCGAACCCGAGCAGATCTCCGCAGGCGCCGGACCTCAGAACACTGCTCGAAGCCGTCGCCAGCGCGCGTTCCCAGCTCGAGACGGCCCGCGCCACTCCCTCGGGACGGCACACCTCGGCCGCCAGCGCGCAGCGCGAGCTGCTCGCCGCGCTCGAGCAGTACGCCGAGGCCCTCCGCAAGATCGGCCGGCCGGTGCCGTACCGACTCCGCGACGAGCTGCACCTCTACCGGCGCCTGGACCTGCGCGGCTGAACCGCCCTTCCGCCTCGATCAGGTGTGGCGTGGTCGAGATCTTCACCGCGCCGCTCGAGATGTCGCCTCGGCGGAAGCAATCCCGAACCACCGGCGTTGATCAAGTTGGGATCACGATCACGACCTGATGAGGAGCCACACCATGGTGACCAGGCAAGTGGTACTCAGCACCGACCGGCTCACGCTCGGGCCCTGGAGTCGAGAAGACACCCGGGCCGGCTTGACCATCTTCGGTCGGGAGGAAGTCACGCATTGGCTCACACCCGCGATGGAGCCGCTCCACGACGAGGACGGAATGCAGGCGACGCTCGAGTCGTGGGCCACCGAGGACGCCGAGGCTGTCCCTCCGGTGGGCCACTGGGTGGTCAGGCGTAGCGAGGACGACGTACTGCTGGGGTCGATCACCCTGCGCCGGATGCCCCCGTTCCAGGAGGACCTCGAGCTCGCCTGGCAGTTCGCCCCGGAACACTGGGGCAACGGCTACGCGACCGAGGCCGCCCGGGCCGTCGCCACCTGGGCGTTCGCGACATCGGCCCACGAGTTGTTCGCGGTGATGCGGCCGGCCAACGAGCGCGCGGAGAAGCTCGCGCGGCGGCTGGGCATGCAGTGGGTGGGGGAGACCGACAAGTACTACGACCTGCGGCTCCAGGTGTACCGACTTCGGCCTCCCGACCTGGTCACAGAAGGCAACGCCTAGCCTGACACACGGCTATCCGGGGTGCGCGGATGTCGATTCGAGAACCTCGAAGAGGGAGGCGAGATCGCGATGCGCATAGCCGAGCTCGGCTGCCCTGCCGAGGATGTCGTCGGCGACGGAGGCTGACGGGAGGGGGACGGACAGCTCGTCGGCCGCGGTGCGCGCCAGTCGGATGTCCTTCTCCATCAACGCAACGTCGAACCACGCATGTTCGGGTAGGTCGAGAATGAGAGGAACACGCGCCTTCAGCATGGGTGACCCGATGGAGCTCGTGCTCATCACCTCGGCCGCCAGGCGGCGGTCTATCCCCGCACGCTCGGCGAGGAGCAGTCCTTCGCTGAAGGCAAGGGTTTGCACCGCCAGGCTGATGTTGAGTGCCAGCTTGAGAAACAGACCCTGGCCGTTGGTGCCGACGTGGGTAACGGTCTGGCCGAGCACGCGCAGAGCTGGCTCGGCAGCTTCGAAGGCTTCACGCGGCCCACCGACCATGATCGCGAGGGTTCCGGCTTCGGCCTGAGGGATGCTGCCTGACACGGGAGCGTCGAGCATGTCAGCCCCCGTGGCGCGCACACGCTCGGCCAAACCCTTGCTGACGTCCGGGCTGACGGTACTCATGTCGACGTAGACCTTGCCCGGGGCGAGTCCAGCGAGCACACCGTCCGGGCCGCGGGTGATTGAGTCGACAGCCGAGTCGTCGGTGACCATGCTGAAGATCAGGTCGGATGCTTCGGCCACCTCACGCGGCGTCTCGCGCCAGACCAGCCCGTGGTCGATGAGCTCCTGCGCCCTCGCCTTGGTCCGGTTGGTTGCGTACACCTTCTCGCCGCGTTCGCTCCCCGAGTCAAGGAGGCGGGCGGCCATCCTGGCGCCCATCGCTCCGAGACCAACGAATCCCACTGTCGCCATGCTGGTTCACCTCTTCCATCCCTGATGTGGTTTCGCCAACGGGTCGTCGGCGGTGTGCCTTCCACAGCTCAACGGGGGGCGGCGGGCCACTCGATGGGTCGACCGTTGAGAAGTCCGGCCTTGCGGCGGACGTCGAGGGTCACCTTGCAGCCGGGACAGCGAGTCCATGTGCAGACGGGGTTGCTGTCGGGGCAGTGGCGCTCGAGCACCCGACCTGTGCGGCAGATCGGGCACGGTGTCTTGGTTCGTCGCCTCATGGGTCTCACCTGGCCTCTCGGTCGGAGCTGTCTGCTACTCAGCATCGCGGCCCGCATCGTGCGTGTCGTCGAGGCCAGCGGCCAACTGCTCTTCTGGCCGACGGGCGTCGGGTCCTGGGTGCTAGCCGGGTTGCGCGGTCAGAACGGCATGGCTATGAACGGTGAGGAGTAGTCCGCGTCTCTTGCCAGCTGTTGTTCGGCCTCGTCGGGCGAGACTCGGCTCCTCTCGCCCTCCAGCAGCATGCCCAGGAGGCCGACGTCTCCGGCGGTGGGGATGCCCGTGACCTCGTCGTGCGAGAGCACCCAGGAGACTGCCGCGGTGATCCGGGCCTGGTCGTCGTACGGCTCGTACCACGTCGTGTACGCATGGCCCGCGCCTGCCGGCCAGTTGCGACGGGACACCGTCTTGATCGTCATCAGGCCAGCGTCCTGGCGATGAACCTCGTGCACGAGCGCCTGGTAGTCGGCACGGTACGACTCGTCGCGCCAGAGCACCGGGTTCAGTGGCGTCAGGACCGTGGCGAAGGGGTACCGGCGCAACGCCTCGAGGTGGGTTGCAGGGGCGTCGTTGCCGTGTCCGGTGATGCCGATGGCGCCGACCAGTCCCTCCTCCTTCGCCCGGATGGCCGCCTCGAGCGCGCCGCCCGGACCCGTAGCCGGGTCGAGTTCGCCGAGGTCGCCAACGGCGTGCAGTTGCAAGAGGTCGACGCGGTCTGTCTGGAGTCGTTGCAGCGAGGTCTGGATCTCGCTCCATGCCGACTCCCGGTCGCGCTGCCCGGTCTTCGTCGCGAGAAAGATCCGGTTACGGATCTCCGACATCCACGGTCCCAGCCGTAGCTCGGCGTCGCCGTAGTCGGCCGCGACGTCGAAGTGGTTGATCCCGCCGTCGAGGGCTTCCTGTATCGAGCGATCCGCCGCGTCCTGCGACACGTCGCTGAGAGCCGCCGCGCCGTAGATGAGCACCGAGCTCCGGTGCTCGAGGCGTCCAAGTCTGCGCTTCTCCATGTCGACCACTCTCTGCCCTCCGCTCTCACGGAGCAACCAACCCAGGGTGGGGGCGTCGACATCACGGCGCTAGCCGAGGACCTCCGCTGTTACGTCGTGTTTCGGCCGATTCAGTACCGGTCGAGCCGACGGATCTGCTCGGGGCTGAGCTGCAGGTCGACCGCGTCGGCGGAGGCGCGGATGGTCTCGGGCCGGCTGGAGCCGGGGATCGGGATCACCACCGGGGACTTGGCCAGCAGCCAGGCCAGCGTGACCTGCTGCGGGGTGGCGCCGACCTCGTCGGCGACCTGCGCGAATGCCTGGTAGCGGGTGCCGAGCTCGGCGGCGTTCTTGATCCCGCCCAGCGGGCTCCAGGGCAGGAACGCGATGCCGAGCTGGTCGCACAGCTCGAGCTCGGGCTCGCTGGACCGGAAGGCGGGGGAGAACTGGTTCTGCACCGAGGCCAGCCGGCCGCCCAGGATGTCGGCGGCGGTGCGGATCTGGTCGGGGTTGGCGTTGGAGATGCCGGCCATGTGGATCTTGCCCTCGTCGAGCAGGTCCCGGATGGCGCCGATCGAGTCCTCGTAGGGGACGGCCGGGTCGGGCCGGTGGAACTGGTAGAGATCGATGCGCGTCGACGTTGAGGCGGCGCAGCGACGCCTCGCACGCCTGGCGCAGGTGCTCCGGGGTGCCGTTGAGGGTCCAGCGTGCCGTCGCCGGGGCGCAGGTGGCCGCCCTTGGTGGCGACCATGACGTGGGCGGTGTCGGCGCCGTACGTGGCCAGGGCCTTGGCGATCAGGGTCTCGTTGTGACCGACCTCGTCGGCGTCGATGTGGTAGGCGTCGGCGGTGTCGATGAGGGTGATGCCGGCGTCGATCGCGGCATGGATGGTGGCGATGGAGCGGGACTCCTCGGGCCGGCCCTCGATGGACATCGGCATGCCGCCGAGGCCGAGGGCGCTGACCTTGGTGTCGCCGAGCTGGCGCTGTTGCATGAGTGGCTCCCCTGAAGCGGTTGGTTCTAGTTGGCTGCGAGAGTCAGGAAGGCGGGCGGCGTCGAGTGCTGCGGCACGCTGGCTGCGCGGAGGATGTCGAGAACCTCGATCAGGTCGTCGAGGTCGAGCCGGCCATGGACTGCGACGCTGCGCGCCCAGTCCTCCAGGTCGGCAACGGTGGCTGTGACGGCGAGCCGGCTGGCCTGGTCCACACTCAGGTGTTGGGCGGTGTCCATGGGGATCCTCCTGGGGAGCGTTGGTGGGTCAGGGGCCTCCAAGGTCTCCGAGAGGAGGCACACCTCTAGATTCGCGTCACCTCGGGCCGACGTCTTCGCAGCCAGCCGGAAACCAAGGCGCCGGTTGGCCTGCGGCCCGCATGCCCGGTACCTGCAAGAACCCACCACCGAGCCCGAGGGTCGAGGTGCTCCGTTGAGATGGACGCTGGCCCGGCTTGTATCGCGGCGCGGTCCCGGGCTGGTTGACTTGCCGGATGCGGGACAGCGGCGGCCGGATACCTGGGTCGGCTTCGATCCGCGTCGCAATCTCGGCAGCCGTCGGTGCCGTGTGCGCAGTTGCGACCGGCGCGTTCGGCGGATGGCTCTATGCGTACTCGGTCGGCTGGGATGTGGCTGCAGTCATCTTTGTGGGCTGGACCTGGCTCGCGATTGCCGGAATGGATTCCGCGGCCACCGAGGCCCATGCGACGCTCGAGGATCCGACGAAACGCGTCACGCAGGCGATCGTCCTGGGCGCCAGCGTGGTCAGCCTCGTCGGCGTGGCGCTGTTGCTCGTCAAGACCAGAGACACGACGGGCGCGGGTGAAGTGTTCGTGGCCGCCCTGGGCGTTGCCAGCATCGCTCTGTCGTGGTTCGTCGTCCATACGCTCTTCACGTTGCGCTATGCCTTGCTGTACTACGACCCAGACGAGGGAGGAACTGCCGGCACGGTCGGCGGCATCGACTTCGGTGAATCCGGGCCTCCTTGCTACTCCGACTTCGCCTACCTCGCCTTCACGGTCGGTATGACGTTCCAGGTCTCCGACACGCAGCTCGGGACTCGCGAACTGCGAAGGACGGTGCTCCGCCATGCGCTTCTGTCGTACCTGTTCGGCTCGCTGATCCTGGCTGGCACGGTCAATCTCCTCGTGAGCCTCGCCAGCTCAGGCCGGTAGCGGCAGGACGGAGCATTCCCTCATCGGCGTTTGCGTGACCGCCCGGTCGGCTCTTGGGTAGTGCCTCGCCAAGGGGTGAGGCGCGGCAGCCAGCGTGGCACCGCCTCGCGGAACTCGTCGTACGCCGGACCGTAGGTCGTCCGGAGCGTCGGCTCCTCGTAGCCGCGAACGAAGGCGTCCGTGACGACGGCGATCAGAACCAGGTAGGCGAGCAGCGCCCAGCTCGTGAAGAGCAGGACCTGCCCGAGTACCAGCGCGACAACCGCGACGTACATCGGATTCCTGACGAACCGATAGGCGCCCGAGACGACCAGCCGCTCGGTGGGAGCCGGCGGAGCAGGCGTCCCGCGGCCCTGCCATGCGAACGCGACGAAGGCATGGAGCATCACCGCAGCGCCACCGAGGACCAGGACCGCGCCGAGCCCATCGACGAGGGCCGTGGGATCGTCGGGCCGATGCCAACCCGTGATCAGCCAGGGCACGAGGCCACAGACCGTCCCAGGTGCCACCACGAGCCAAACGAGACTGCCGAATGCGGCCGAGGCGATCTTCATGCTTCGCTCCAAGTCAACAGGCGTTGACATCGATCGTAGCCGCGCGGCGCGAGCCGAAGTCAACGAGTGTTGACATAGGCTCGGGGCGTGACGACGACGCGACGGTCCAGCGACACCAAGGCGGCCATCCTGGCCGCGGCACGGACCCGCTTCGCCGCCGAGGGCTACCGGTCCACGACCATTCGGGCCGTCGCCCGAGACGCGGGCATCGACCCGGCCCTGGTGATGCGCTACTTCGGCGCCAAGGCCGATCTCTTCAACGCTGCCACCGACATCGATCTTCGGATTCCCGACCTCGCCGACGCGCCCCCGGTCGAGCACGGGGAACGGCTCGTCGAGCACTTCCTCGCCCACTGGGACGAGGGGACTCCCGAAGGCGAGGTCCTCCTGACCCTGCTGCGTTCGGCAGCGACGGACGCCGCAGCGGCAGCGAGCATGCGTGTCCTGTTTGCCCGCCAACTCGTTCCGGCGCTGCGCCCTCTCGTCGCCGACGAGTCCGAACTCCCGCAGCGCGCCGGCCTGGTGGCCTCGCAGATGCTCGGCCTCGCGCTGACGAGATCGGTTCTCGCCCTCCCACCCGTCGCGGCCATGTCCCCGGACGCACTTGTTGCGAACGCCGGAGCAACGATCCAGCGCTACCTCCACGAGCCGCTGCGCGCGTAGCAGAGCAGTCGTGGCAGCCCAGTCAGGCCGGGTCAGCGGGAAGCCAGGCCGGCTTCGGTGAGCTTCTTGACGTGGTAGTCGACCCGATGCACAGATCTGCCCACGGCACTTGGATTCGAGATGGGGCAGATGCCCGATGTCGCGCGAGCCCGGTTCGGGGCTACTGGAGGTATGGAACTCAGCCAACTCCCGATCCTCGCCGGCTCGGTGGCCTCGACGATCTTCGTTGGCAGCTATCTGCCGATGCTCGTCCGGGCAATGCGGACCCGGGACCTGTCGTCGTACAGCCGGTCCAGCCTCGTTCTGGCGAACGTTGGGAACCTGGTGCAGACGGCGTACGTCGTCACGCTGCCCGTCGGACCGATTTGGGTCCTGCACGCGTTCTACCTGCTGGCCACCTTGGTGATGCTGGTACTCCATCTGCGACACGTATCGGAAGGGCCGCCAAGGGCCCGGACCCTCCGAGACGCCGTCTCCCGACTGGTCCGCTGGCGCGCTCGACTCCGGCCCGAGCGATCCGCGACCATGGACTGCGTATACGCAGGAGAGTGAGCCGTGGACGATCTCGTCGCCATCGTCGCTGGCTTCGCGCTGACTACCGTTCTGGGCGGCTGGTGGGCGTACCGCTTGCAAACGAGGTCCTGGCAACAGCAGAACGAGCTGCGGCTACGCGAAGAGGGGCTCGAACGTGCGGGGGCCACCTGCGCGAGCACGATGTCGCTGCTGGACCAGCGGTTGTATCGGATGCAGCGGCTGTTGTGGGCTGCGACCACGGATGTCGACGGCACGATCGACGCCGCCGAGCTCGAGGTGCGACGCGTCGAGTACGTGAAGGTCCTGTTTGATTGGAACGACCGGCTCAACACGAACCTGTCCCTCGTGGGTAGCCACTTCGGGGACGATGCCCGAGCGGAACTGGAGCTGATCTATGAAGCGTTCAAGCGCGTGGGACTCGACGTCGAGGGCGTGGTACAGGCCGCACAGGCAGGTGACGACACAGCCGGTCGCGCTGCCACGATCGCAGAGCAGTTCGAAGGTCGGGAACCGGGGTCGCTGAACGACGGAGTCTACCGATTTGGTCTGATGCTGATGGGTCAGCTACGCGACGGTGACGTTGGACGCCACGCACCGAACCTGCCGAGCCATACGCACAGCGCTCGACGAGATCCCGATCAACAACCGCGGCCCGACATGTGACTGGGAATCACTGGCCTGAGGGTGCGTCTTTTCGCCGCGTGTCGGCGTGGGGAGCGACCGGATCTGGCGAGATCAGGTGCGCGCGGGGTTGATGCCTCCCCACCAACTGCGACGGCGAATTAGTCGAAGCACTCCGGACGCTCTGGCTGATGGGGACGTCCCGGACAACGTAGGTCGGGCCAGCAGTGTCAGTTGCGACGGTGCCTTCCGGGGAGATCCTGGCTCGGGGGTTGACCCTGCTCGGGAGCCGAGCTCGTGATCCGACTGATCAGGGCCGCGATGTCGGCGCCCAAGGGTCCGACGTCCATACGCATGCGATCGGCGATCTCAGGGTTTGTGAGCCCCTCGAGGACGTGGGCGAGGACCTGCTGCTCGTGGTCCGTCAGCGGGGGAATGGGGATCTGCGACTTCAGCCGTGCGATTACTGGCTCGGCCACCGCTGGGTCGATCATCGACCGGCCGCCGCCCAGCCGTCGGACTGCTCCGATGATGTCGGCGTCGGGACTTGCCTTGACGATGTAGCCCCCGGCTCCGGCGAGCACCGCGGCCGCCAACGCTTCATCCTGGTCAAACGCGGTCAGCAGCAGCCCTGTGACGGTCGGGTCAACAGCGCGAACTTCTCGACACACCTCGATGCCCGTGCCGTCCTTGAGCTGCAGGTCGAGCACCATGACATTGGCCCCGAGGTCCAGGATTGCTTGCGCGGCCCCCCGCGCAGAACTGGAGTCGCCCACCACCTGAATGTCCTTCGCGGTCACCAACAGGTCCCGAAGGCCGCGCCGCACAAGGTCGTGGTCGTCCAACAGGTAGACACGCACGAGATTGGAGACATAGCCCGGCACACCCCGTTTCTACTCCTTGATGGCGCTTGCGACCACGGGGCCCGGTCCGTGTACGGCCCACGCCGCCATCGACGCACCGCGTACGGACCCCGCGCCACGACCCGAGGCGACTCCAACATTCCGGCGGCTTCGTTCCGTGGTCTGCTCGCGATGGCTTTGCCGGAAGGGTGCGTTCGGGGCGAGTCAAGGCGGCAGGAGTGGCCCGAAGGCCGCCAGAACGCGCGCTGCTTCAACCGGCCGTTGGGCGCCACCGGCCATGCGGTCTCAGGAAGGACGCCGCGACGGTCATGGCCCGCATGCACGTTCTCGAGAGCTTGCCCAGATCGAAGAGCTGGGTCACGCGAGGCTGTCGAGGACCACCGCCGCGGTGTCGCGCGCCGTCCGGCCGACCCCGATCAGCGTTGCTGAGGCGGGTCCCGTCCAGTCGCCGTACCCGACCACGTGCAGGCGAGGCTCGTCGACGGCCTGCGTGCCGGCTCTCCCGCCGGCCCGGATGCGGCCGTGGTGGGTGCGCAGACGGAGTGGGCGCAGGTGGCCTAGGTCGGACCGGAACCCGGTGCACCAGATGACCGCGTCCACCCCCAGGTGGCTGGAGTCGGCCCATCCGATACCGGTGGCGGTGAGCCGAGTGAACATCGTTTGCGCCTTGAGCGCGCCGCGGTCTCGGGCTGCACGGACGCCCGGAACCATGACGATGTCACCGAGCCCACCGACGCCGGACTCGCTCTCGCGGCCCTCCCGGAGCGCCTGGACCCGGGCGGTGGTGGCGGCGAACAAGTCGCGGCCATCTACGTCGTCGGGGAGGAACCGTGGCGGTCGGCTGGTCACCCACGTGGTCTCTGCGTGCTCGGAGACCTCGGCGAGGATCTGGGCTGCGGAGTTCCCGCCACCCACGATCACGACCCGCAGTCCGGCGAACTGCTCGGGGACCGTGTAGTCGGAGGCGTGCAACTGTCGGCCGCCGAATTCGGCGCGGCCGGGGTACGTGGGCCAGAACGGGCGGCGCCAGGTGCCCGTGGCCGTTACGACGGCCCGGGCCCGATAGGTTCCCGCCGAACTCGCCACCACGAGGCCGTCACCGCCGGGCGTGACGGAGGAGACCCGGACCGGCCGGCGAACTGCAAGCTCGTAGCGCTCCTCGTACTGGGTGAGGTACTCCACGACGTGGTCCCGCGGCGGGTACCCGTGTCGGCGGTCGTCCCAGGCGGGCATCATCCAGCCCGGCAGGGAGGAGTACGCCGAGGGTGAGAACAGCCGCAGCCCCGGCCACATGTGCCGCCAGGCGCCGCCCGGGGCGTCGTCGGCATCGAGAATGACGAAGTTCTCGCCGGGAACCAGCCCGGCGCGACGCAGGTAGAACCCGATCGCCAGCCCAGACTGGCCACCGCCGACCACGACGACGTCGACGACGGTCTCGGCGGCGTCGGTCACGGCGCAGTCGTAGCAGTCGAGTCAGGCGAGGTCAGCATGATGCCACCGAGGCGTCGGGGGAGATGACGGCCGCGAGCCCAGCGAGGGCTTCGGGGACGATGCGGTAGTGGGTCCAGGTCCCGCGCCGCTCGCCGGTCACCAGGCCGGCTTCGGTGAGCTTCTTGAAGTGGTGGCTGATGGTGGGCTGGGAGAGGCCGAGTGGCTCGGTGACATCGCAGGTGCAGAGCTCGCCGTTCTCGCTGGACAGCAGCATCGACACCAGTCGAAGCCTCGTCGGATCCGCAAGAGCCTTGAGTCGCATCGACAACTGGACCGCGTCCTGGGCCGACAGCGGCGACGAAGTCAGCGGCGCGCAACACACCTGAGCTGTCGGGACGGGTTCGACAACGGGCAGCTTCGGCATGTCCCCATGGTGCCACAACAATATCGATCCCGATCAATAAATATCGCGGAAAGCCTTGCGCCGCGGTCCAACCGCTGGCAGCATCATCGACATCCACCGATATTGACAAATGTCAATATTCTTTCAGGAGGTCCGTTGATGAGCAGCAGTCTCGCCACCGACCAAGCCGACACATCCCGACGAGCAGCGGCCGCCGCGCTGGACCCGAACCGCCGGCTCCGAGCGCTCCGGACCAGGCGCGAGGCGATCCCGGGCCAGGGGCAGCAGCATTCCGCCCCGCCGACCGGTTGGGGTCGCTGGCCGACCTGCGCCTGCCCTCGCACGGACTCGAACGCCGAACCCTCCACCGCCTGCTGCTGACCCAGACCACCGACACGACAGGAGACCTCAATGTCCCGCCTCCAGCTCGCCCTCAACGTCGACAACATCGACAGGGCCGTGGAGTTCTACTCCACGCTGTTCGACACCGTTCCGGCCAAACGGCGCCCCGGCTACGCCAACTTCGCGGTCACGAACCCGCCGCTGAAGCTGGTGCTGTTCGAGAATCCCGAGGCCACCGGCACCCTCAACCATGTCGGAGTCGAGCGGGAGTCGATGGAGGAGGTCGAGTTCGAGGCGAACCGCCTCGAGGCTGCGGGCCTCGCCCTCGACGTCGAGGGTGACGTCGTGTGCTGCTACGCCCGCCAGGACAAGCACTGGGTCACCGGCCCGGACGGGCAGCGCTGGGAGAACTACGTCGTGCTCGCGGACGCCCAGCCCGAGCTCGAGGGCAAGAGCCACGCCCGACGTGGCGCCCGCCGAAGTTGAGGTACCTCATTCTGTCGGCGCCACGTCCACGGGCTGCTGCAACTGATACCCATGTCGAGACCCGGCACTCGGACCGAGAACACGAAGGAAGCCACCATGACCACCCCAACTGAGACCACCTGGACGACCGACGACCACGCCGAGCTCCCGGTCGTCGTCATCGGCGCCGGACCCATCGGCCTTGCGGCCGCGGCGAACGCCGCCGAGCGTGGCCTGGCCTTCGTCGTCCTCGAAGCCGGTCCTGAGGCCGGCGCCGCTGTCGGGGAGTGGGCGCACGTGCGGCTGTTCTCGGCTTGGCGCGAGCTCATCGACCCGGCCGCGCGGCGCCTCCTCGAGGTAGGGGGCGGCTGGACCGCACCGGACGAGGACACCTATCCGACCGGTGCGGAGTGGCGCGAGGCCTACCTCCGGCCGCTGGCCGACCTCCTCGACTCCACCTCCGGCGGTGCGGTCCGGTACGGCGCCCGGGTGGTCGGCGTGAGCCGCGCCGGCCGTGACCTGCTGGTCGACTCCGGTCGCGAGAGCGACCCGTTCGCCGTCCACGTGGAGACGGCGACCGGGCGCGAGCGGCTGCTGGCCAGCGCGGTCGTGGACGCGTCGGGCACCTGGACGCAGCCGAACCCGCTCGGCGCCGACGGCTACCCGGCGCTGGGTGAGCGCGAGAACGCTGGACGCATCGCCTACGGCGTCCCCGACTTCAACGACCCCGGGCGTGGCCGCGCGGTACGCCGGAAAGCACGTCGTCGTGGCGGGCAAAGGCGCCTCGGCCCAGGGTGTGCTCATCGGCTTGGCCAGGCTCGCCGCACAGGACACAGGCGACGGCACTGGGACGCGGGTCTCCTGGCTGCTGCGTCGCCCCAGCGTCGGGGACGCGTTCGGGGGCGGTGACAACGACCAGCTCGAGGAGCGCGGCAAGCTCGGCCAGCAGGCGAAGGCCGCCGCGAGCAGCGGCGTGGTCACCAACGTCACCGAGTTCCGCACCGAGTCCGTCACCAGCCAGGCAGACGGCCGCCTGGTCATCGGCTCGGTCAACGGCCAGCAGGTCACCGACGTCGACGAGGTCATCGTGGTGACCGGCTTCCGTCCCGACTTCACCTTCCTCTCCGAGGTGCGCCTCGACCTCGACCCTGCCCTGGGCGCGGTGCGCAAGCTCGCCGACCAGGTGCACCCCGACCACCACAGCTGCGGCGACGTCGCGCCGCACGGCTACACAGGAGCTGGCCCAGCCCGAACAGAACCTGTACCTGGTCGGGATGAAGTCCTACGGCCGCGCACCCTCGTTCCTGGCGATGACCGGGTTCGAGCAGGTCCGCTCGGTCGTGGCCGCGCTGGCTGGTGACCTCGAGGCCGCGGCCCGGGTGGAGCTGGTGCTGCCCGAGACCGGGGTGTGCAACGGCGCCGGCGCCTTCGACGTCCCTGACGCCGTCTCCGTGGGTGGCGGCGGATGCTGCGGAGCGCCGGCCGCGTCCGAGCCGCAACTGATCACGCTCGGCCGCCCCGGCACAGTGACGGCCTGGTCTCGGAGAAGCTGACGCAGTGAGTGGAGCCACGAGGAACACTCAGCACGTGACCACGCAGCCCGGTGCCTTGGACGGGGTCGGGCTACGGCACGTGGTCGCGGTGCTCAGCACGGTCCAGATCGTGTCGTGGGGAGTCCTCTACTACGCGTTCGCGGCCCTGCAGTCCTCGATCACTGCTGACACGGGCTGGTCGAGCGTCGCTGTCACCGGTGCGTTCTCACTCGCCCAGTTCATCTCCGGCGGGGTCGGGATCTGGGTCGGGCGACACATCGATGACTTCGGCCCGCGCAAGGTGATGACGGCCGCCTCCCTGGTCGCCATCCCCGGGGTCGCCACCATCGCCCTGGCGTCGAACCTGGCCGTGTTCTACCTGGGCTGGGCGCTGGCCGGGGTCGCCATGGCCGGCACCCTGTACCCGCCGGCGTTCGCAGCACTGACCCGCTGGGGCGGCAACCGCCGAGTGCGCGCGCTGACGACCCTGACCCTGGTCGCCGGTCTGGCCAGCACCGTCTTCGCACCCCTCGCCTCGGGCCTGGACGACTGGCTGGGCTGGCGCCAGGCCTATCTGGTGCTGCTGGCCGGTCTGGCACTCATCACCGTCCCGCTGCACTGGTGGGGCCTCGACCACCCCTGGCGATCTGCCAACGTGGCCGCAGAACCCGGCAGTGAGACCGAGCCGGTGACCGACGACCGGGCACAGGTGGCGGAGGTCGCCCGCAGCACTCCGTTCCTGCTGCTGACCGTCGCCAACGCCCTGGTCTCCCTCTCGGCGTTCGCGGTCCTGATCAACCTGGTCCCGATGCTGATCGAACAGGGCATGAGCCGCAACGCAGCGGCACTCGCCTTGGGCCTCGGTGGGGTCGGGCAGGTCATCGGCCGCCTCGGGTACGCCCGGTTCGCCGACGCGACGGCGGTGACCCTGCGCACGGTCAGCGTCATCCTCGCCCTCGCCGTGGCCACCGCCGCGCTCGCCCTGGCCCCCGACTCTGCGGTGCTGCTCATCGGGCTGGGGATGGTCCTGGGGCTGGCGCGCGGCATCTTCACCCTCATCCAGGCCACCGCCATCACCGACCGGTGGGGGCCGGCCGGCTACGGCACCCTGAACGGCATCCTGACCGCACCCGCTCTGGTCGCCGCCGCCTCGGCCCCGTTCGTCGGCGCTGCACTTGCCGACCTGCTGGGCGGGTACTCCGCAGCGTTCCTGGTCCTGGCCGCCGTCGCCGCCGTCGCTGCCGTGCTTGCCGCCGGTGCCACCCCACGGGAGCAGGGACCACGCGCTTGACCAGGACAGTTCGCTCAGCCACTATTGAGTCAATGACGATTGAGCAAAGCGCTTCCGACCACGCCCTCGAGCGCCGGGCCACCATCCATGCAGCGCTGGCCGACCCGACAAGGCTGCGCATCGTCGACCACCTCAGTCTCGGGGACGCGTCCTCGACCGAGCTGGCCGCGTTGCTGGCGATGCCGTCGAACCTGCTGGCCCACCATCTCGGTGTCCTCGAGCGCGCCGGGCTGGTGGCCCGGCACCAGTCCGAGGCCGACCGCCGCCGTTCCTACCTGCGCCTGCTGCCCGACGCTTTGGACGGACTCATGCCCCGGGGAGTGACGCCGGTGCCGCGGGTGGTGTTCGTGTGCACCGCGAACTCGGCCCGGTCGTTGCTGGCCGCGTCACTGTGGACCCGGGCCAGTGCCGTTCCCGCGACCTCGGCCGGCACCCACCCCGCTTCTTCGATCGCGGCCGGCGCCACCCGGACCGCGCGCAAGCACGGCCTCCACCTCGTGCAGGACCGGCCTCAGCAGCTCGCCGAGGTGCTCGAGACAAGCGACTTCGTGGTCGCGGTCTGCGACAACGCCTACGAGGAACTGGACCCCGGCACCGCCCGGGTGCACTGGTCGGTCCCGGACCCAGTCCGGGTCGGGACCGCCGCGGCGTTCGACAGCGCCTACGACGACCTGGCCGCCCGGGTCGCCCACCTCGCCCCACGCCTCATCTCCACAGCCTCCTGAGGAGCACCCCGCCATGACCAGCCGACCTCGCCACCTCATTCCGATATCACCCTCGACCAGCAGGTCGCGTTGAAGTCTGCTGCGACCCGACTCGCCCGTGAGTTTGCCGGCACGTTCAACGCCGAGACCATCGAACGGTTCCTCACCTCGTCCTACGACGAGTTCGCCGCCCGCGCCGCGGTCGCCAACTTCCTCCCCCTACTCGGGGAGCGGTTCGCCCGGCAGCGCCTGACCGCACTGGCCAAGGTCGAGGGCAAGGCGCACACCGGCACACCGGTCGTTCTCTTCCTGTGCACCCACAATGCTGGCCGCTCGCAGATGGCGCTTGGATTCTTCAGCCACCACGCCGGCGACGCCGCCATCGCCTGGTCCGGCGGCACCGAGCCCGGCACCAGCGTCAACCCGGCGGCGGTCGCGGCGATGGCCGAGCGTGGCATCGATATCTCCGCCGAGTACCCCAAGCCGTGGACTGAGGAGATCGTGCAGGCCGCAGACGTGGTGGTTTCCATGGGTTGTGGAGACGCCTGTCCGGTCTACCCGGGCCGCCGCTACCTCGAGTGGGACCTCGACGACCCGGCCGGCCTGGAGGTCTCCGACGTACGACCCATCCGGGACGACGTAGAGCGCCGGGTACTCGAGCTGATGACCGAGCTCGGCATCACCCCCGATAACCCGTCCGCGGGTGGGGCACCGTCGCCGGCGGGCACCGCATGAGCCACGACCCGATCCGCACCGACCTGGGCCGGCGGCTGGTCGCAGAGTTCCTCGGCACCGGCCTGCTGGTCACCGTGGTTGTCGGCTCCGGCATCGCCGCCCAACGGCTGTCGGCCGGCGACGTCGGCCTGCAGTTGCTGGAGAACTCGACTGCGACGTTCCTCGGGCTGACCGTGCTCATCCTGATGCTCGGCCCGGTCTCTGGCGCCCACTTCAACCCGGTCGTCTCCGCAGCCGACTGGTTCCTTGGACGGCGGGCCGGCACCGGCCTGACCGGCACCGAGGTCCTCGCGTACAGCGCGGCCCAGGTGGTCGGTGCCGTCCTGGGTGCAGCGCTGGCAAACGTGATGTTCGAGGTCCCGGTCACCGAGCTGGCCACCACCGACCGCACCGGGATGAACCTGTGGGTCGGCGAGGTCGTGGCCACCGCCGGTCTGGTCGCCCTCATCTTCGCCCTGGCCCGCACCGGCCGCGGGATGCTCGCCGCACCCGCGGTCGGCGCCTACATCGGCGCGGCCTACTGGTTCACCTCCAGCACCTCCTTCGCCAACCCCGCGGTCACCGTCGGCCGCGTCTTCTCCGACACCTTCGCCGGCATCGCACCCGGCTCGGTGCCCGGGTTCGTCGTCGCCCAGTTGATCGGCGGCGCCGTCGCTGTCGCGGTCGTGCGCTACCTGTACCCGGGCGTCGCCGAGGTCGTCGACGACGTCGTCGTCCCGCACCCGCACGCCGAACCAAGGAGTCCCCGATGAGCACCAGCCAGGAACCCGATCGTGTGCCCCAGGTCGTGTTCGCCTGTGTCCGCAACGGCGGCCGGTCCGTCGCCAGCCGAGTACTGACCGAGCACTACGCCGCCGGCCGCGTCCGAGCGCTATCTGCCGGCACCCAACCTGGCGAGCACATCCACCCCGAGGTCGCCGAGGTCCTCGAGAAGCTCGGCCTCGACACCTCCCGCGAGCACCCCAAGCTGCTGACCCGGGACACCATCGCGGCCAGCGACCTCGCCATCACCCTCGGCTGCGGCGAGGAATGCCCTTACGTCCCTGGAGTGAAGTACATCGACTGGCCCGTCGACGACCCCGGTGGCCAGGACGAAGCGACCGTGCGCCGCATCATCGCCGACCTCGACACCCGCGTCCGCGACCTGCTCGTCGAGCTGGTTCCCGACATCGATCTGCCCCCGTCGGTGCTCGGCCAGGAGTAGCGTGAACGACGTGGATGGTCAGGTGTGCACCCGAGAGCCGGCAAGGGCGTGCCGGGTGCCTGCCTACGACTGCTGCGACGGAGAAGACGCGGCGAATTGACGGCCCTGGCGCCGCCTTGCGGCGCCGACGCTCAGTCCTGCCCACTTCTTCCATCGGAGCATCACCATGTCCACTCCAACCTCTTCTCTGCGCGCGCCCGTGCAGCGCACCGCGATCGCAGCCCTGGTCGCCGCAGCCGCCTGCTGGGGCACCGGCACCGTCGCCTCCAAGCAGGTCGTCGACGACGTCGCACCCCTCACTCTGCTCCCGATGCAGCTGGCCGCCAGCTGCATCTTCCTACTCGTCATCGCCATGGTCCGCCGTGAGTCATTCGCCTGGACACCGCCGGTACGCCGGCTGGCCGCCCTCGGCATCCTCAACCCGGGCATCGCCTACGCGCTCGGCCTGATCGGGCTCACCACCGTCACCGCCAGCATGTCGGTCCTGCTGTGGGCCCTCGAACCGGTCGCCATCATGCTGCTCGCCGCGCTCGTGCTCCGGGAGCACATCCCGTTCGCGCTCGCGGCTGCGGTCGCGTTGGCCATCGCTGGGGTGCTGCTGGTGGTGTACCAGCCCGGCGCCACCGGTGACGCGGTCGGCATCACGCTCACCGTGGTCTCCGTCGGGTTCTGCGCCCTGTACACGGTGCTCACCCGACGCCTGATGCTGGACGACTCCTCGCTGAATGTGGTGCTTGCTCAGCAGGCCGTTGCGCTGACGTTCGCGGTCACGCTGGCCAGCGTCGTCGAACTGGCCGGCGGCACCGGCTGGGACCTCGACGGGCTTCACCCCGGGATCTGGCTGGGCGCGGCGGCTTCCGGGGTCCTCTACTACGGGCTCGGGTTCTGGTTCTTCCTGACCGGTCTGCGCCACGTCCCGGCTTCCTACGCGGGCTCGTTCCTGCCGCTCATCCCGGTCTTCGGGGTCGCGGCCGGCTACCTCGTCGGCGAGCGACTGGAGCCGCGGCAGTGGCTCGGCGCGCTCATCGTCGTCGCTGCAACGCTCGCCATCGCCTGGCGGCAGCGAACATCGGCTGCTGAGGAGCCGAGCCCGGCGTCATCGCACTAGTTGCGCGCAGAGTCCCGACTCAGCCTTTCCGCGGGTCAGAGCCCGCCTGGCTTCCGTCGGGGACGATGCCCGAGCGGAACTGGAGCTGATCTACGAAGCGTTCAAGCGCGTGGGACTCGACGTCGAAGGCGTGGTACAGCCCGCACACGCGGGTGACGACACAGCGGGTTGAGTCTGCCCGAACCAAATGACGCTGCCTATCCGATCGCCCGCACCATGGTGGTGCAGAAGTCGTCGCCATTGACCTTGCTCTCGAAGCTGATAGAGACGAACTCGTCGTCGTCCGGGTCCGTCGGCGTGCCGGCGTGGTCAACCACTATCTCGATGAGTTGACGACCGATGCGATGCCCGATGAACCTGCCGTCCTCGTCGTACGTCTTCTTGTTGAACTCGTGACTCTGGATGTTCGTCAGCGTGCCGTCACCGTTGTCAGTGACGTGGAGGAAGTTCTCGTTGTCTTTAGATACTTCCGTGGCCGACACGCCCGTCGCGAGGTTCGTGTACACGTCGGTTTGCGTGAAGTGCGCTTGGCGGTAGGGCAGCCGGTCAGGGCCTCGTGGTGCCCACTTGACCCGACCCTCCCCGGTGCTGACCAGCCGCACAGTCAACCCGGCGACGTCGCAGAAGTCATCGATGTCCTCGGTGAAGACGTCGGATTCAGGTTCCCACTTGCTTGCCGCTGAGGCCGGGACCGCGACACCGACGGCAGGAACCACAAACGCCGCGAGTACGGCGACGGTTCTTGAGATCATGCCAAAGCGGATCATGCTTCCGCCTTCCCCGTGCTGGTGGTTGGCTTGCGTGAGGACCGCCTCAACACCTTCCTCCTCAACGAGAGGCCACACAAGGGCTCGACACCGAGGGTGAGTCCCTCCCGTCGCGACCGTGCGCCACACGCAGCGCGCCTCCATCGCTCAGCGGGTGAGGATCGACTCCTCCATCATCCGCGACAGCTTCTCGGGGTTCCGTACGGTGTAGATCGCTGACACCAGACCGTCGTCGACCCGCACCGACAGCACGGAGTCGATCTCACCGTCGAGACGGATGAGCAGCGCCGGCCATCCGTTGACGTGGGCGAGCTCCATGGACATGCCCATCTCCCGGGCGGTCGCGATGCCGACCCCCATGAGCTTGCCGACCTTGTCCGCGCCCATGACCGGCCGCGGCAGCGCCTGCTTGATGCCACCACCGTCGCCGAGTGCCACGACGTCGGGGGCGAGCACGTCGACCAGGTGCTGCAGGTCGCCGGTCTCGAGGGTCCGCATGAACGCCTCCAGCGCCGAGCGGGTCTCCGCCTGGGACGCCGCATTCCGCGGCCGTCGCTCGGCGACGTGGGTGCGAGCGCGATGGGCGATCTGCCGAACCGCAGCCTCGGACTTTCCGACCGCCTCGGCCAGTTCCCCGTAGCCGAGGTCGAACACGTCGCGGAGCAGGAACACGGCACGTTCGGTCGGCGTCAGCGTCTCCAGCACGAGCAGCATCGCTGTCGACAGGCTGTCCGCCAGCTCGAGGTCCTCGGCGACGTCGGGCGAGGTCAGCAGCGGCTCGGGCAGCCACGGCCCGACGTACTCCTCTCGACGCCGCGCGATCGTGCGCAGCCGGTCGAGGGCGGCGCGAGTCACGATCCTCACCAGGTACGCGCGCGGGTCGCGTACGTCGCCTCGGTCGGCGCGGTCCCATTTGAGCCAGGACTCTTGCAGCACGTCCTCGGCGTCGACCGCCGAGCCGAGCATCTCGTAGGCGACGGTGAACAAGAGCCGCCGGTGGGTGACGAACGGGTCCTCGCTCACGGCATCGCCGCCGGCGTCGGCCGGCTCGCCAGAGGCTCCAGCCCGCAGGCGTCGGCGAAGTGCTCGGACGGGATCCCGAGGGCGACGTTCGACCGGGCGGCCAGGTTCATGAACCCGATCCTCGCGGTTAGCTCGATCAGCCCGTCGGCCCCGAGGTCCGCGAGCAGCGCCGCTGACATCTCGTCGCTCACCGTCGGCGGCGTCTGGCACACAGCCTCGGCGTACTCCATCACGCGCCGCTCCAGCGGGGTGAACACCGTGGACGCGCGCCACCGCGGCACCTCGCGCGCCTTCTCCACCGCCAACCCCTTGTTGTGAGCCATGAAGTAGTTGAGGTCCAGGCACGCGCCGCACCCGATCTCAGCAGCCGCCGCCATCACCGCGAACGACGCCAGGTTGGCGTCCACGCGATCCCACTTCTCGGTCCTGGCACCCGCCCGCATCAGGTCCTTGAAGACCGCGGGGTGATTCCACATCACCGCGACATTGTCCGGGACGCGGCCGATCTTCTTGCGGATCGCCATCTTGAGCAGGCTTCCCTGCACACCGTTCAGCTCGGCCCGGGGGATGCGGATGGTCTCGGTCATCTTTCGGCTCCTGTCGTTGTCGTTGTCGACATCAAGACGCCGGCCACACGGCTGCTGTGACAAAGAACCCGTCCTCCGCGTCGCGGCGCTCAAACTCGCGACCGCACCGCGGCAGAAGCGCTCGGTCATCGGCAAGGGGGTTCTGACGAGGAGCGGGTGTCCCGGTGACCGATCGTCACTCGGTCCGGGTGCGGAGGCTCCGCGCCAGGGCGGGGATCATCACCGTGGCAGCGACGAGGTGTAGCCCCAGGAGGGCGGTGGTGGTGGCGGTGTCTGCCTTGGAGAGGAGGGGCGGGACCAGCGAGATCGCGGTCAGCGACACCGCCGTCAGCACGAATCGCTCGGCGGGGCGCGCGCTCCAACGGAGAAAGGTGGCGGCCATGACGACGCCCAGGAGCGAGAACAAGCCGGTCACCACGGCGATCCCGGACAACGGGATCGTCTCGCCGCCATCGGCGACCTCGAAGTCGACGCCAAGGGCCTGGGCAAGCGCAGCGGCGAGGGTGGTGGCCACCATCGCCGCGAGCGCGGCGAGGGAGCCGGTGACGGCGAGCCCGCGGAGTCGGTGGGTGTGGCCGGTATCGCCCGGTGCCGGGCCTGCGACGACCTCGCTGTCATTCATGCTGTCCATGTCGTTCCTCCATCATTGCCGCGCAGAAGATCAGGCCGGGACGGAGAGCCCCTGCAGCCAGGCCTGCCAGGCCGGCTCCTCGCGTCGTACGTAGTCCGCCGCGTCGGCGGAGAACAGGTACGCGCGTACGCCCGCGGTCGCCCTGCCGTCGCCCCAGTCGTACACGAAGGCGCTGAGCATCCCGGGCACCGGCGCTGTGAGCCGGACCAGCACCTGCCGCTCGCCGACGCGCTCGACCGTGCCGGTGGCGCCACGCACCTCGACCGTCGCGCCCTCGTCGCCCAGCCCGAGCGCGTCGTGCAGGGTCGACCAGAGCGCCTCCGCATCGCCGGGGTGGGAGGCGGTGACCTCGAGCTGCGTGGCCTCCTGGCCGGGGAAGTGCGCCAGGTAGAGGCGCAGCTTGTCGAAGGACGGCATCCAGCTGGGGCCCAGGTCGTCCCACCATTCCGACTCCCAGGCAGCGCCGGTCCCGAAGCCGCTGCTGGTGACGCGCACGATGCAGGTGCCGCCGGACTGCGCCTCGACGAGGAACTCCGAGGTCAGCGGGCTGAGCGCATCCGGCTCCTTGCCCATGAGGGCGGCCCAGTCCTCCTCGTAGACGATGCGGCGCGGCGGGTCCCAGTCGGTGACGTGGCCGTCGGAGCCCATCTCGGGACCCATGGTGAAGTGCAGGGAGCCGCCCTCGCGCTCCTCCATCTCGGTCGGCAGGAACCAGGCGCTCATGCCCTTGGCGGTGGCGATGGCTTGCCAGACCTGCTCCGGGGTGCCCGGAACCTCGACGCTGAACTCCAGGCGGTACGGGACGTTCGGGGTCGTGCTCATGCGTTCTCCTCAGGAAGGGGGTGGGCGGCGACGACCAGCCGGTGCGGGCGCCCGTCGTCGTGGTGGTAGCGAGCGGCCAGGTCGATCACCGCGGCGGTCAGGTCGTCCGCGAAGGCGGCCCGGTCCTCGGCCGACCTGAAGCCGATCTGCGTGTCGATGGTCATGGTCGGTAGGCGCTTGCCGGCTGCGCCGGCCCGGCTGGCCAGGGCGCCGACCTCGCGCACCAACCGGCCGGCCAGCGCGACGAGGTAGCCCGCCGACAGGTGGTCGGCGTTGGCGTCCGGGTCGGCCGCGGACGCGCTGACGGCCGCCGGCGAGACGACGTACGACGCCGCCGACGCCTGCAGCACCCGCTCGGTGATGCCCCCGTGCCGGCGCTCCTCGGACAGCTCCACCAGGCCGTGCGCCTCGAGCGCCTTGAGGTGGTAGTTGACTTTCTGGCGCGCGATGCCGACCCGGGCGGCAAGCCCGGCGGCGGAGGCCGGGGCGGCCAGCTCGCCGAGCAGCCGGGCCCGGACCGGATCCAGCGCGGCGGCGGCTGCCTGCGCACTTTCGATGACTTCGACGTCCTGCATGACGCCACCGTGCCATTGACAAGAAATCTTGTCAAGGGTGCATTTGTCCTCGCGATGGTCACGAGGACCAGGTCAGAGCCCAGGATGCGGATGGGCTGGCCTGTAGGCCGGGCCAAGAGTGAGAATCGTGGGGAACAAAATGGGCACAGCAGGCCCCGTCAGCGACGACTGCACCGCCGATCCCGGCCGGATCAGAGGTCGCATCCACCGCAGATCGACATCGGCCACGACGCCAAGGATGCCGACCACCTCATCACGGCAGAGGCGCGCTACCGAGTCGCCGTTGCCATCCAGCAGGCGCGCGCAACCGAGGGAAGGTCGACCCGTCTGCGTCCGGTACTCACTCATACGGCCCCCAACCTCGGCGACGAATCGCCACTGGGAGTCCGGCGGCTTCACGTGGATTGGGTGATGTCTGGCACGCCCCGGTGCTGTGGCATGGGGCGATGACCTTGACCACGCAGGACCTCCAGGAAACGGCGGGACCTCGCCGCGAGAGCGGCACGTACTTGGAGCGAGCCGCTCGTGGGCGCGCGGTGCGCGCGCAGGTGCCGCGCTCGGCGCACGGGGAATGGGTCCCCGCGGACGATCGACCGGACCCGGTCTCGCTGCTCGAGGAGCAGGCGACCAGCCGGGTCCCTGAGCTGGTGCCGCTGCGCTACGGACGGATGCTGGTCTCCCCGTTCACGTTCTACCGGGGGGCGGCGTACCTGATGGCCTCGGACCTGGCGGCCACGCCTCGCTCCGGGCTGACGGTGCAGCTGTGCGGGGACGCTCACCTGTCGAACTTCGGGACCTACGCGTCGCCGGATCGTCGGCTCGTCTTCAGCCTGAACGACTTCGATGAGTCGCTCCCGGGTCCCTTCGAGTGGGACGTCAAGCGTCTGGCGGCCAGCTTCGCGGTGGCCGGCCGGGACCGTGGCTTCGACGACGCTCCGCGGGAACGGGTCAACCTGGCAGTTGGCGAGTCCTACCGACAGTCGATCGGCGAACTGGCCGGCATGAGGAAGATGGATGTCTGGTACTCCCGGCTGGACGTCGACCAGATCGAGGCCGTCATGGGCGACCAGCTGAAGTCCGGGCAGCTGAAACGGTTCCGCAAGAACGTGGCCAAGGCGCAGTCCAAGGACAGTCTGAAGGCATTCAACAAGCTGGTCCGGACGGTGGACGGCCGACCCCGCTTGGTCGGCGACCCGCCACTGATCGTGCCGCTGTCGGAGCTGTACCCCGACCTCGAGCTCCACCACCTCGAGGACGCCCTGCGCGAGCTGCTCCGCTCGTACCGCCGCAGTCTGCGCGGCGATCACCGCCATCTGATCGAGGGGTTCCGCTTCGGTGGCGCCGCCCGCAAGGTCGTCGGCGTCGGCAGCGTCGGGACCCGCGCCTGGATCGTCCTGATGCTCGGCAACGACGACGGCGACCCGCTCCTTCTCCAGGCCAAGGAGGCGGAGGCCTCCGTGCTGGAGCCCTTCCTCGGCAAGAGCAAGCACGTGAACCACGGACAGCGCGTCGTCGAAGGGCAGCGGCTGATGCAGTCCGCGAGCGACGTCCTCCTTGGCTGGATCAAGTCCAGCGGCCCCGACGGCGTCACCCGCGACTACTACATCCGACAGATGTGGGACGGGAAGGGGTCGGCGGTCATCGAGGCGATGAAGCCGTCCGCGATGGCCAGCTACGCACGGCTCTGCGGCTGGACCCTCGCCCGGGCCCACGCCCGCTCCGGTGATGCGGTCGCGATTGCCAGCTACCTAGGCTCCAGCGATCGTTTCGACCGCGCCCTTGCACGCTTCGCCGAGGCTTACGCCGACCAGAACGAGCGCGACTACGCAGTGCTCAAGGCAGCCGTCGGGTCCGGCCGCGTCAAGGCCCAGCCCGACACCAACTAACCCCTCCCGCGACTGGCGCCAGACCGGTCACCGGCCGACACCTCCTGGTCGCGCAGCATTGTGGAGCGGGCCCTGGGCGTTCGAACGAAGATCACCCGACGGCGTGCCCGGATGCCTCGTCCGGTCTGGGTGAGGCCGGTGTCGGGCTTGTCGCGGCGAACCGGTTCGCGGCGGGGACGGCGCTGAAGCCGTGTGCGAGGACGCTGAGCAGGACCGTGAGCGAGATGACTGCCACGACGTCGGCGCCGGCGCCGTGCAGGTCTTCGAGCGCGATCAGGGCGAAGATGACCGAGGCCAGGCCGCGGGGACCGAACCAGCCGACGAAGGCGACGCTGTAACGGTCGAACCCAGCGCCGAGCAGCGCGATCGCGACGGGCAGCATCCGGACGACGGTCAGGCTGAGCGCGGCATAGGCCAACATGGTCCAGCTCCACTCGTGTTGCATGACCGGCACCGCCAGCGCGCCGAAGATCAGCCAGCTGATCATCGAGGCCATGTCGCCCGACTGGTCGACGAAGTAGACCTCCTTCTCGCCACTCGGTCCGGCGAGGTTGCC
Organism: uncultured Actinomycetota bacterium; assembly: GCA_963788445.1. Classification (GTDB taxonomy): domain Bacteria; phylum Actinomycetota; class Actinomycetes; order Propionibacteriales; family Nocardioidaceae; genus Nocardioides. The sequence continues at coordinate 14,150 of CAWBGN010000008.1, read as the reverse complement.
AAAGACGAGGCCGCCCACGAAGGCGGCGACGAAGCCGTTCCCGTCGACCAGGAGGGCCCCCGTGTACGCGAGCAGCGCAAGCGCCAGTACGGCGGGGCCGGCGAGCTCCTCGGACAGCCAGTGGCGCTGGCGGGCGAGCCTGGTGACCGCTCCGCCGGCGCCGCCGACGATGATGCCGGCCACCAGTCCGACGAGCAGGGAGAGGACCGCTCCGCCGGGGCTCTCGACGCCGAGGATTCCCTGGTCGGCAGCGACGCCGGCGACGGCCACCAGCACGATCGGGGTGGCGATGCCGTCGTTGAGCCCGCTCTCGACGTTCAGTGCGCTCTGCACCTTCGCCGGCACATGCGGGTTGGACATGACCGGAGCGCCGAGTGCGGCGTCCGTCGGCGCGAGGGCGGCGCCGACCAGCAGTGCCGCCCACGGGTCGAAGCCGAGCACGATCATCGCGGCCCCGGCGCCGGCAGCGATCGTCAGCGGCAGGCCGACGCCGAGCAGCCGGACATAACTGCTGAGGTCACGCCGGAACTGCCTGACCCGGACCCGTGACGCGTCCGCGAAGAGGACCCAGACGAGGGTGACCTCGGCGATGAGCTTGACCAGCTCGGGTTCGACCTCGAGGTCGAACATGCCGAACACGTCTGCGAAGACCCATCCGCATGCCACGAACACGATGGGGGCGGTGAGTCCTCCCTGTTGCAGGCGGCCTGCGAGGACGCACCAGGCGACGATCGTCGCGAGGACTACTACGAGCGCCGAGGTTTCCATGCGACAGACCTCCGGGTCGACGCGCGTGAAGATCCACGCGCTGGGTCAGGCGTTCACTCCCGGTAGCCGGCGTCGGCGTACTCGGCGGCCGCTTCCTCGATGGCGACTCCGATCGCGAGCACGATGCGGCCGGTGGCTCCGGCGACTCGCGAGGTCCCGACGATGGGGGCGATCGCTGCCAGGACACCCCGGACGTCCTCGACGTCCAGACCGACCTCGCCGGCGACGGCGAGGTTCAGTGCGTAGGAGACGGCCGGAGCGTCGCTGGCGACCAGCGCGGCGATCCGGACCAGCACGATCGTTTGCGCATCGAGGGTGGACGTCTCGAGGGAGTCGGCGGTCATGCGTGCCAGCAGGTCGAGGACAGGTGTGTCGGATTCTGCGGTGACTTGGGACATGGCTCTTCCTTCGGTTGGGTTCCGAGTCGATGGTTTCGAATCGGTGGGGTGTGGCGGACGACCTGGCCGGGTCAGTCGACAGGCTCGAGCTCGCCGACGCGCCAGGTCTTGTCGAAGAAGGATTGGAGCGGGCTGTAGAGGCGCAGCGCGACGAACGAACTCTTGTTCGGGGTCGGTCTGAATCCAGTTGTCGGCGACGCCATCGGGCTGGGTCGTGAGAACCAGACGACGGTGGAGCCGTCGGACTCGGGTTGGGCGGCGCGCGAGGGGAAGCTCTGGCTGGCGCGGGGGTATCGCTGGTCGGTCTGGAGCATGGACCGGGTCTGGGTGTCGTAGACGGTGAAGGACCAGAACCGGGCGGCAGGGATGTCCTTGGGCAGTCGGACCCGGTACGTCCTGGCTCCGTCGACCTGGTCGCCGTTCGCGTCCACGTTGGCCATCAGGTACTGCGAACCGACGTTGGTCAGCCGCATGCACATGGCGGGGGTGATGCCGGTGGCGGTGTAGAAGAAGGAGGTGCGGCCGTGCAGCTGGCGGGCTCCCTTGTCCGGGTAGGGCCGGAGTCCGGCGGCGGTGACCTCGGGGGGTGGGTTGGTGAAGTCGAACCCGCCCACGAACAGCATGTTCCACCAGGCACTGCCGTCGTAGTAGCGATAGTCGTCGGTGGGGTGGGCGCCCATGCCCAGGGTGCGGGACGCTGCGTTGCCGACCGCGACCGCGTGGTCGAGGATCCGGCGCATCCGGTCATCGGGGGCGAACTTCTCGTCCTTGACGATCCCGATCGCGGCGAACTGGCCGGCAAGCTCGATGTCGAGCGCGCCGACGGGTTCCATCTGCACCAGCCCGTCGAGGAGCTCGTAGTGGCCGAAGTCGTTGGGCGGCACGGTCTGCATGGGCAGGCCGGTGCCCTCGACGAATCGGGGCGAGGCGGGCTGGCCGGGGCGCCCCGAGCGGGCCGCCGCCGGTCATGTAGGCGCCGATACTGGAGCCGAGCCCGCCCGGTGTGTAGGGGTAGACCTTGAGCTGGTCCTTGATCCGGTGAGCGGTCGGGGCGGGGTCGTTCCCGGGGTTCTGGTTGATGAATGCGCGACCGAGCATGATCACGTGGTTGGTGCGGGAGTGCCGGACGTACTGGCCACCCTCGGGCAGGGGGCGTCGTCGGGACCGACCAGCAGATCGCTACCGCCCTGGCCGCGGTCCGCGCCGGGAAGCCCGAAGTCGGTGACCCAGCGGAACCACATGTCGTCGACGATGCCCAGGGTGTCTTCGGGGGTCTCCAGCACCAGGGGTCCGCCGGAGAGGTCGAAGAACGCGCAGAAGTAGACGGTGTCCGCGTTCGCGGTCAGGAACAGCGACCGGGAATCCATCAGCTCGAGCAGATCACCACATCCCCGTCCATGATCCCGGCCTCGAGGAATCCCTCCCGCAGGGCGTAGGTCGAGACCCCCTGGATCGAGTTCATGAACGCCTCCACACCGTGCAGGTAGTCGAGGTGGTCACGCAGCTTCTCGGCGGTCTCGGCGGTCGGATATCCGTCGTTGAACTCCAGCACTCCCATCGGGGTCTCGATGCTCGACGGGGTCGTGATGGCGGGAGGGACGGCGGTGCGCTGGGCGATGGTCGACATGGGTTCTCCTCCGGTACGGCGGGTCATAGTGAACGTAGGTGGGTCAGGCTGGGGACTCATCACTCGGTGTGTGTGAAGTCGTGGCTCCCCGGACCCGTGACCGAGCGGTCCCGGGTCGGTCGTGATCACGTGACCCACGAGCGCGGTGGCCAGGAAGATCCACGCCGCGACGTACAGCCAGGCCATGTACGTGAACGCGACGCCGATGGTGCCGTAGTGGTCGGCGCTCGCCTCGAGCGCCCCGGGAGCCAGGCCTGAGTCGCGGGACGGACGGTGATCATCAGCAGCGCGAACAGCAGCGCACCGGTGACCAGCAGCCGGGGGCGGACGGTACTCGCGAGCAGCGCCCAGGGGACGAACGCAGCGACCGCGACGTCGCAGGCGCGACACACCCATGGCCACAGCCCCGAGGGGGGAGCCCTCGGTCGCCACTGGCCGCGCCGGACGATCACCAGGGACAGCGCGAAGACCAGGACCACCGCCAGCCACCGCCACGCCGAGCTCAGGATGGTCGCCGGGCGCGGGAGCCCCCAGATGGCCGCGAAAGCGCGGGTGAGCGCCCGCGACAGGCTGGTCGCGGAGACCAGCACGATGAGAGCGCCGACGATGCCGAACGCCGCGCCGCCGCCGTCGACGGCGCCCTCGAGCACCTTGCCGGGACTGTTCCGGCATGTCGATCGCGTCGGCGAGCCGGTCGCTGTTGCGAGCCCAGGGTGGCGATCAGGATGAGGACCGGGAGCACCGAGGTGAAGAACTGGGCCGCGATCGTCATCGACCGGTCGAAGACCTCGATACGGACGAGGCCGCGCGGCTCCTGGAGCACAATCCGCCCGGGCCACCGGTCGAGCAGCCAGGCCATCCGGTGCTGCAGCCCGGCCGGCAGACGGCGCAGGGCGAGCGTCGGCCGTGCTCGAGCCGGACGCCTCGGCCCCGGACGGCGTCGTGAGGGCTCCTCCGGGCAGGAGAGCCCCGGGTCTGGTCCATCCCGGCTCATCCCGGGTGCGTCGGGCTGGGGCGATCCGGCCGGTGGGGCCTGGCTCCGGCTCCGGCAGCCTCGGGTCTCCGGCTTGCCCGCGATCAGGGGCAGCGCCCACCGCGTGTTCGGGTCCGCCTCGACGAGCAGCGCCCTGGTGAGCAGGCTGAGCGGGACCGCCAGGAGGGCGCCGAGCGGCCCGACGACCCAGGTCCAGAAGACCAGGGACAGGAACGTCAAGCGTCGGCGAGAGGCCGACCGCGTCGCCGACCACGCGGGGCTGGATGATGGACTGGATCACGAAGTTGATCACGCTGTAGACGACGATGACCGCGACCATCAGCGCCGGGCGCCGCCGTCGAGCAGCGCGATCAGCGCCGGTGGGATCACGCCGATGACGAAGCCGATGTTGGGGATGAAGTTCGTGACGAAGGCCAGCACGGCCCAGACGAACGCACCCGGGACGTCCCATGCAGGTAGAGGACCACGCCGTCGATGACGGCGACGATCAGCCCGAAGCCCGCGGAGACGCCCATGTAGCTGCGGGTGCCGCGGGCGAAGTTGCCGAGCGCCGCCACCGGGTCGGGGAACCGGTCGCCCAGCGTCGCCAGGCTGCGTCGGGTGGAGTCGGTGTCGAAGGCCATGAACAGCAGCACCGTGAACAGGAAGAACAGGTTGCTGAGCACTCCGAGCGTGCTGGAGAGCACCGACATCGCGAGGTCGACGAGCTGACCGGGGTCGAACGCCTTCACCACGGCGTTGATCTGATCCTGCTTCGACCCCGAGCTCCCTCAACGTGTCGCCGACGTTGGCGACTCCTTCCTTGATCTGGTCGGCGTAGTCCGGGACCAGCGCGGCGAGCTGGGCGACCGAGACGATCAGGGCCAGCGCGAGCAGGATGAGCAGCAGGACGCGGCGCCACAGCATGAGGACCGACGCCGCCCACTCGGGAGCCTGCCCTGCTCCAGCCAGGTCCGGATCGGGTGCAACGTGACGGTGAGGACCAGCGCCAGGAAGACCGGTCCGATGATGTCGGTGATGGACCTCATCCCGGCCAGCGCGATGGTCAGGGCGGCGGCCCCAGCAGCAGGCTCGAGCCGAACGATCGCCTCCCGGCCCGGTCTGGTGCGGGGAGGCGTGCATGGGCGATCCCTGGCCCGACGTGGCGCCTCGTGGTGTCGGTCACGACTACTCGGTTCAGCGGGTGATGTCGCGGCCGTGGGCCGTCAGCGCCCAGATGACGAACATGTCCACCGCGATGATCAGTCATCGACCAGAACGGGTAGTACGGGATGAACGCGAAGTTGGCCACCGCGCTCAGCACGGCCAGGATGACGCCGACGTGCGGCCCCAGATCTGGCCGGACATCACCGCGAAGCCCGGCGAACAGCACGACCAGGCCCATCAGCAGGTGGATCCAGCCCCAGCTGGTGGAGTCGAACTCGAGCACGTACTTCGGCGTGGTCACGTAGAACTCGTCGTCGAAGATCGCCACCAGGCCGGCGAAGGCCTGGAACGACCCGGCGAGGATCATCATCACGCCGCGAAGATGATGAAGCCCTGGGCCCAGCCGCTGGGCGGCGGTTCCTGCCCCTGGCCGGCTCGCGGTAGTCGATGTCGTCTGCTCGGACATCGTGAGCCTCCTTGGGTGCGCAGAGCCGCACCGGATGTGCGGCTGATCGGACCGGGTCCATCCCATCGCCGACCGACGGGTGGCGAATCACTCTCATCGTGTGAAAAGCGCAATCAGTCGTCCGGGTTGTCCGGGTCGTCCGGGGACGACTTGCCCCGCTTCACTGCGCCGAGGAACACCTGGAGACCCAGGCCAAGGATCACGAGGTCGAGCAGCATCTGCGCGGTGACGAAGAGGCGGGCGCTCTCGGTCTGGGCCGAGATGTCACCGAAGCCCACGGTCGCGAAGATCGTCACGGTCAGGTACAGGGCGTCAGAACGGCTGAGAGTCTCGGTGAACGTCGCGGCGTCGTCCGCACTGAGGATGTAGTAGCTGGCCGCGAAGAGGAGCAGGAACAATGGAGTCGTCACCGCGAGGGCCTGGGTTGCCCGAATCGCCGGATACGTCGCGCGTTCGATCGCCCCGACCTGCCAGGTGATCACGCCGACCAGGAGTGCTACTCCGACCGAGAGCTCGGCGGTGAGTGAGACGTCCGAGACGCTCCCCGAGCGGCAGTGTGTAGTACAGGACGACCATCAGCACTGCCAGGACCCGAACGCACGCAGCAGCCCGCGGGCGAGGAGCCATCGTCGTCGGCGGGGGGTCAGGGAGTCCGCGGTAGCCATCCGGCCGACCTCACGCGGGCGCTCCCGGGGAAATCGGACGCTGTGTCGATGGTCAGTCCGGCGCCGAAGTGTGGTCCTCCGCCGACGTTGTAGACCCCCGCGATCCGTTGTGGGTAGGAGCCGGCGTCGATGATGGCCTCCGACCAGGCATCGAGCGCCTCCCAGGAGCTCGTCGAGGTCGTCACCGACGGCCTCGACGAGGAGCAGTTCAAGCTCGTCGGTGCGGACCTCGATCTCTTCTCGGAACGCACGGCCGGCGGCGGTGAGCTGCTCGTCAGGTGTCATCAGCCCGCGGCGGTGTAGCCGCGCGAAGCCATTGTCCAGGTCGGCGGCGCCCCAGCCGCGAGAAGGGGCGTAGGCCCGGGGAGGCAGTCCCCACCACTGCTCGGTGAGCAGCAGGACCTCGACGGCATCGGCGCCGCCGACCGCCCAGGAGATCACGTGGCTGTCCCCACGGTGCTCGCGCACCAGGTCCGCTGCCCGCCAGAGCTCAGCGGGATAGTCCGGGGAAGCCGAGGGACCGCAAACCGGAGTAGAGGGGGCGACTTGCCACGGCGCACCGTCGGCCGCTCGACGGAGCAGCTGCGTGATCCGGGCGAGCCCGTCGGGCTGCTCGCCGAGGACTCTGGCCAGCATCGCGGTCGCGCCCTGCTCACGGGCGGCGAGAAGCGCCTTGCGGTGCGCGATCTTCCAGCCTGCGGTGACCGCGGGAACGACGACCGCAGGGTTGAAGCACCCGAACGCCGCAGCGATCACCTCGCACGGAACCTGACCCAGGCAGGCGCCTCGGCTCGTGAAGTAGGACTTCAGCTCTGGGCGTGCGACTCCGTCGGCCGCCGCGGGGCTGCCGTCGAAGCCGAGAGCCGCGTACGCGTCGTGTGCCTCGGGGGCGAAGTAGACGCCGGCGGCCAGTGGCTCCACCCCGTTGCGAAGGCGGCGGGCCCGCTCGGTGAACTCGGTTGTCATGGGAGTTCCTCCAGTCGTTCGGCGATGAATGCCCTTGGATCCGACCGTGTGGACGGACCGGTGCGCATCATGCAGAGCGCGTGAAAGATCGGGCACAGTCGCCCGGATGGGGTGAGGCGCCGCGACTGCGGCGGTTCATACCCTTCCCCGTGTGACCGAGACTCGTCCCGCGCGGGCACGTCCGGCCGCCGGGCTTGACGAGGTGTTGCTCGACGTCAAGTTGTCGGTGCCCAGATACGTCCCGGGATGGTTAGCCGCGCCGCTCTGATCGAGGCGGCGCGATCGAGTTCCCCCGTGGGCGGCCGGGTCACGGCCCCCGCCGGGTACGGGAAGTCGACCCTGATGACCGAGTGGGCCCGGCGCGAGGACCGTCTCGTCGGCTGGGTCACGCTGGACCGTCTCGACGACGATCCCGGCATCCTGCTGGCCGTCCTGGCGTCGGCGTACGAGCGGATGGTGCCCGAACGATGACGGCCTGGTGCCGACGATGACCGGCTTCGGAGCGTCTCGGCCCTGGGTCGGGCGGCGCCGGTGTCGCATCGGCGTTCCGAGACTCCCGCTGCCGTTCGTCCTCATGATCGACGACCTGCACCTGCTGCAGTCCCCTGCCTGTCACGACGTGCTCGGCGTCGTGGTCTCCGGCATCCCGTCGCGGCTCCCAACTGGTGACGGCGAGTCGGACCGAGCAGCCGCATCTGCCGCGCCTCCGGGCCTCCGGCGACGCCGTCGGCTTGCGAGTTGCAGCGAGACCTCGCCCTCGAGCACGGCGGCGCCAGCAGATCGTCTCGATGTCGCACGTGCCACTCACCGAGGAGCAGGCCGACGCTCGTCACCGAGCGGACCGAGGGTTGGCCCGGCCGGCCTGCACCTGGCCGCGATGATCGCCCGAGACGCCCGTCAGGACGGACTGGACGGTGTCCGGCGACGACCGCTCGTCGCCGACTACCTGTACCAGTGAGTCGCTCAGCCAGCAGGACCCAGCCACGCAGCGGTTCCTCCGGCGAACTCCGATCCTCGACCAGTTCCACGGACCGCTCTGCGACGCCGTCCTCGGGAGAGCGGACGGCCAGAATCGGTTGCGTACGCTCGAGGCGTCGAACTCGTTCCTGATCCCGCTGGACCGGCGACGGGAGTGGTACCGCTACCACCCGTTGTTCCGGGAGTTCCTCCTCGGCGAACTGCGTCGTGTCGAGCCGGACGCCGGTCATGAAGCTGCACCTGGCGGCTGCGGACTGGTACGAGCCAACGGCTCGCCAGCGATGGCGGTGGAGCACCTGCCTGACACCACGAGCAGGACCGGTGCGTCCAGCTCGTGACGGAACTGGTCCTACACACCTACAGCGCCGGCCAGATGTCGACCGTGAGCGATGGCTCGCGACACTCGGCGACGCGGCGATCGAGGGACATCCGCCCGCTGATGGTCTTGGCCGGGTGGGTCGACGTGCTGGGCGGCGAGCCGATGGAAGCCGAACGGTGGGCGCCCTTGGCCGACGGAGCCGTACGTTCGACCTGGTGCCGCGGTGGACGGGCCGCGTCGTTCGAGTCGGCGCGGGCGATGCTGCGGGTGATGATGTGTGCCGTTCGGATTGGAGCAGATGATGCGCGACGCCGAGTGGCGCGACGGCTCAGGAGGCCGGCGTGGAGCCCGTGGCGCGACACCGCCGTCATCCTGTCCGCGAATGGCACATCACTCGCAGGAGACATCGAGCCCGCCTGGCAGCCGTCCTGTTCGGCGAGCGCTCGGGATCGGGGTACAGCTCGGAAACACCGACAGCGTCCTGTACGCCGAGTCGGCAGCTCGCGCTCGCTCGCGATGGACAACGGCCGCTGGGACGAGGACGAGTCATCAGCACCTGAGCCCTCGCGCTCGTCGATGAGTACCGGATGTACGACTACGCGCCCACCGTGCTCGCGTTCGCCGCCGCCGCTCGGCTCGCCTTGCACAACGGCAATGTCGACGAGCTGGACCGACAGTTGACCCGGGCCATGCGGGCTCGCCCATCCTGCACGTACGTCTTCCCGTTCCTGGCGGCCCGTGGCCGGCTCCAGCTGGCCAAGGTGTACTTGGCGCGGAGCGATCACGCGGAACCCCAGGCCCGGCACCTGCTCCGCGAAATCGACGACGTCTTCGGCCACCGGCCCGATCTGGGCACCCTGGTCGACGAGGTACGACGACTTCCGTGGGCTCGTCGCTGCGGGTGTGGGGGGCGCGGGCACCGGAGGCCCGCCCCTGACCCCGCGGAGCTCCGGCTCTTGCCCTACCTGCAGACGCACCTGACGATCGGGGAGATCGGGGAGCGACTGTTCGTGTCACGCAACACCGTCAGCTCGGAAGTCGCCTCCATCTACCGAAAGCTCGGGGTCTCGTCACGCAACGACGCGGTGGAGCAGGCAACTGCGGTCGGACTCCTCGGCGGATAGCGCGTCAGCCGGCGGACTCCTGCTCGAGTGCGTCGGTGTCGTACCCGAGGGCCATCGCCAGCCTTGGAGCGGCTGCCACTACCCGCGCCGTACCCACCACCGGCAGCACCAGCCAGCAGTACGTCGACCACCTCGGCAGCGGTGGCGCCGGCATCTACGGCCGCATCTGCGGCAGCCCCGTAGGACGGAATCTCTCCGCCGACCGCGACCAGCGCGGCGAGCCTGACCAGAGCCAAAGACCTCGGGTCGAGCTCGGGTTCGAGCCAGGCGGTGTCGGCCCTGTGGTCAGGGCTCGACGCCCAGTCCGTCTGATTGATGGTCAGACGATGCAGTCGATCGATGTAGTGCATCCGGACCGTCCTTCCGGCTCGACCTGGGAGTTGCAGGGGACGACTGACACGCCACCGGCCCGTCGAGCGCAACTCCATTCACCCGCAGTACAGAACCGCTCGCATCATGCAGATCTTTGGTGAAACGCTCTCCGACGTTCATGTGTTCTGGGTGACGACCGCAGGCCGTCGCGCCCGAAGGATGGTTCTCATCGCTCCGGTGCCAGGGACGGGCGTCGACCACTCGCCCGGGTGCGCGGGTACCCGAGCAATCCACGAAGGAGTCACCATGAAGATCATCCCCGTCATCCCTGTCATCGTCGTCACCATGGCGTTCAGTGCATCCGTGGCTGCCTGCCTCAGCGAGGACCAGCCAGCCGTGTGCAGCTCTGTCGACGACCTCAAGGCCTCCGTCGACAACGTCAAGGAGATCGACGTCTCTTCATCTACGGGCCTCACCGACCTCGAGAGCGGGCTCGCGGACATCAAGGACGACGTCACCGCGGTCAAGTCCGATGCCGCATCCGAGTTCGCTGCCCAGATCGATGCGGTCGAGGCGAGCTACACGGCGCTCACCACCAGCGTCGATGCGGCCAAGGCTGGTGCATCCGCCGCCACGCTGACTGCCGCCGGAACTGCGCTGTCCACCTTCGGAACCGACGTTGAGACCCTTGTGACTGACGTCCAGGGAACCTGCTGAGGGGACCGGCTTCACCGAAGGGGCAGCAGGCCATCACGACTACGACTTTCCTCCCACGGCCGCCACGAGCCCGATTGGTCGTCCTTTCCTTCACTGTTCGTCCCGGCGGCTAAGGTCTCGCCCGCCGCGTCGGCCTTCACGCATGTTGCGTGAGGACACGCAGTCGGGTGGGCACCAGACTTCCGGCCATGGCTCCTTGGATCGCAGCTGCCCTGTACCTGATCGACCTCGGGTTGAAGATCGTTGCGCTGGGCGTGGTGCCGAAGAACAGGCGGCCGTCCAGTGGCATGGCATGGCTGTTGTTGATCCTGGTGCTCCCGGTCTTCGGGTGGGTGATCTTCCTCGTCCTGGGGCGGACCAAGCTCGGGCGCCGGCGCAACGAGCAGCAGGCCGAGGTCAACGCGCTGGTGGCCGAGCGGACTGCGCACGTGCCGACGCTGGACGACTTCCCGGGACCCGCCTACGTGCGGTCGGTGGCGACCCTGAACCGCAACCTGGGGGCGCGGTCGGTGATGCCCGGCAACCGGATCGACCTGTTCCCGGTGTACGCCATCCATCGCGGCGATGACCGCCGAGATCGACAAGGCGTCCATGTGGGTGCACGTCGAGTTCTACATCACCGCGTGGGACGACGTGACCGGCCCGTTCTACGAGGCGCTGGTGCGGGCGATCGACCGCGGGGTGACGGTCCGTCTGCTGTTCGACCACCTCGGGTCCAAGGGCATCCCCGGCTACAAGGAGTTCACGGCCCGGCTGGACGCGTCCGGGATCGAGTGGCACCCGATGCTGCCGATCGCGCCGTTCAAGCGCCGGCCCGACCTGCGCAACCACCGCAAGATCCTGGTGATCGACGGGAGGGTGGCGTTCGCCGGTTCGCAGAACCTGATCGAGCCCGGCTACAACAAGCCGCGAACCACCAGCTCGGCCGGGAGTGGGTGGAGCTGGTGGCCCGCGTCGAGGGTCCGACGGTGAGCGCACTCAACCTGCTCTTCTGCACCGACTGGTACAGCGAGACAGAGGTCGAAGCTGATCGACGAGCTCGGCACGGTACCGGCCCCGGCCGGCGAGATCGAGGGGCGGGTGATCCCCAGCGGGCCGGGCTTCTCGACCGAGAACAACCTGCGCGCATTCACGCTTCTGCTGTACTCAGCCAGCACCGGTTGTCGATCACCAGTCCCTACTTCGTGCCGGACGAGTCCCTGCTGTACGCCATCACCACGGCGGCGCAGCGCGGCGTCGAGGTCAAGCTGTTCGTGAGCGAGGCCGGAGACCAGTTCATGGTCTACCACGCCCAGTGCTCCTACTACGAGGCCCTGCTGCGCGCGGGAGTGCGGATCTACATGTACCCGGCGCCGGCGATCCTGCACTCCAAGTTCTTCAGTGTCGACGACGACGTCGCTGTGCTGGGATCGAGCAACATGGACATGCGCTCCTTCGGCTGAACTACGAGGTCTCGCTGATGCTTCTCGGACCCGAGGTCGTCGCCGAGATGCGCAAGGTCAAGGACCACACCCGGTCGATCTCCAAGGAGCTGCTCCTCGACGAATGGCTGACACGTTCCCGCGGTGCGGCGTACTGGGACAACGTGATGAGGCTGACCGCGGTGCTCCGGTCCGCTCTCAGTGGACGTCACCCGTCACGGGTGAGGTCGTCGGCGAGACCGGGTCGCTACCTTGCAGGTCGTGGCAGACGCTCCGGAAGAGACGCGGACGGCTGCTGCGCTCGATGAGATCCTGCTCGATGTCAAGCTTTCGATCCCGGAGCCACGCGCAGGATTCGTGAGCAGGGCTCCCGCTGATCGAGGCGGCGCGCGCCGGTGACGCCGTCGTCGTCGGGATCACAGCACCTGCCGGCTACGGCAAGTCCACCCTGCTCGCGCAGTGGGCAGACATGGAGGACCGCCGCGTCGGCTGGGTGTCGCTCGACCGGCTCGACGATGATCCGAGCGCTCTCCTGGTCCTTCTAGCGTCTGCCTACGACAGGAGGCTCGCCCGAGCAGACCACTCTGGTTGCCGACGTCAGCGGCCCAGGGGTATCTGCTCTGGGCCGCGGGGCGCCATATCTGGCCTCGACACTTCGCAATGCGCACGACCCGTTCGTGCTGATGCTGGACGACCTCCACGACTCGGTCCCCGGCCTGCCACGACGTCTTGAGCGTCGTGATCGCGGGCATTCCCCACGGGTCGCAACTAGTCATGGCGAGTCGTCCCGAGCAGTCGCACCTTCCCCGCCTGCGCGCCTCCGGAGACGCGGTCGAACTGCGAACCTCCGACCTCGCCCTCGACGCCCTCGGTGCCGAGTAGATCTTCTCCGGCGCACGCGCCGCTCCGCGGCAGCAGGCGGCTGCCGTCACCGAACGTACCGAGGGCTGGCCGGTCGGCCTGTACCTCGCCGCGACGATCGCCCGCGAAGCCGGGAAGGACCCCGCAAGCGTGTCCGGGGACGACCGCTACGTGGCCGACTACCTGTACCAAGAGGCGTTGAGTCGACTGGACGAGAACACGCAGAGGTACCTGCGTCGCACCGCCGTCCTCGACCAGCTGCACGGGCCGCTCTGCGATGCCCTCCTCGGTGCTACCGGTGGACAGGACGCGCTCCAGGAACTGGAAGCATCGAACTCCTTCCTGATCCCGCTGGACCGGCGGCGGCGAGTGGTACTCGATACCGTCCGCTGTTCCGGGAGTTCCTGCTCGGGGAGCCCGACGAACCGAGCCCGACATCATCGTCAAGCTGCATCGGCTGGCCGCGGGCTGGTACGAGGCGAACGGCTCCGCGGCGATCGCCCTCGAGCACCTGCTCAACACCACCGAGCGCGACCGCTGCATCCAGTGGTGGCCGACTGCTCCTGCCCACATACCGCCACCGGGCGATCTCGACGGTACGAACGCTGGCTGTCCGCACTCGGCGACACCGCGATCGAGGGCTACCCGCCTCTGGCCGTACTCGCCAGATGATCGCGACGCTCAGTGGCCACACTGGTGTCGCCCAGCGTTCTGGGCAACCGTGCTCGACGCCGCTTCGTTCGACCTTGTTCCCCTGGACGGTACGGCCTCGTTCGACTCGTCGCGCGCGATGCTGCGCGCCGTCATGTGCGCCGCTGGGCCCGAGCAGATGATGGCCGACGCCACCCTCGCGGTCGAACAGGAGCCGCCGTGGAGCCCGTGGCGCGACACAGCGCTCTACCTCTTGGGCGCAGCACACCGGCTCAGCGGAGATCTGGACGCGGCCCTGCCGCTTGTTCGCCGATCCTCGGCTGCTTCGGGTCGAAGATCGGCCACACCACACGATCGCCCTCAGGTCGAGTCCGAGCTGGCGCTCGCCGCGATCGACCGGAACCAGTGGACCGACGCCGCCGAGAGCGTCGCGCGGGCGTTGGCGGTCGTCGAGCAGCACCGGATTCACGACTATGCGACCAGCGTGCTCGCTTTCGCCGCCGCGGCCCGCCTTGCTCTGCACGACGGCGACCTGGCGGCCACGCAGCGCGAGCTCACCCGGGCCATGCGCGCGCGTCCGGCGTGCACCTTCGTTCTTCCCTACTGGGCTGTCAACGGCCGCGTTCTGCTTACCAAGACCTTCTGGGCCCTGGGCGACCGATCGACCGCCCGACACCTGTTGCGCGAGATCGACGACGTCATGCTTCACGTCCGGGATCTCGGCATCCTTGTCGATG
>CAWBGN010000007.1:0-319698 GCA_963788445.1 uncultured Actinomycetota bacterium | reverse complement strand
CCCGCCGAGCGCAGCAGGCGACCGCGCTCCAGCGCGACGCGCACCGGCAGGTCACCGCCCGATCCGGCGAGGCCGTCGAGGACCTGGTGCCCCTCGTCGTATTTCTCCTGCAGGCCGAGCGCGCGCGCCACCTGGGTCAGGTACGACGCGCGGTCGTCCCCTTCCGTCGCGGCAGCAGCCTCGCGAAAGCGACGCTCTGAACCGGCCGGATCGTTGAAGTCCCACAGCTTCATCGGATCGGTCACGGATACATGGTGCCTGCCCGCCCCGGTTTCCCCGAGGGGTTCTGCGGAATCCGTTGAACTGGTCCGGACCGGCAGGGGGAATCAGTGGGTGACGGGGGTCACATCCGTTGAATCAGTTGAAATCCTCGGCGGAGTATGCAGACGGCTCGACCAGCACCAACCAGTTCCCGGAGTTGTCCCGGCAGAGGGCCTCCGTTCCGTACGGCCGCTTCTCGGGCTTCTGCAAGAACTCCACACCCTTGGCCACCAGGTCCTCGTAGGTCTGCTGGCAGTCGTCGACGTTGAGCCCGAGGCCGTGCATCCCGCCCTCGTCCTGGGCGCGTCCGATCGCGGCGATCATGTCGGGGGAGTGGGGCGGGCCGGGGACGGCGAGGTGGACGGCGAGCTCCGGCTGCTCGGGGTGGACCACGGTGCACCAGCGGTAGCCGTCGCCCAGCGTGATGTCGTCCCCCGCCGCGAACCCGAGGACGTCGACGTAGAACTTCTTGGACTCGTCCACGTCTTTCACAAAGACGCTGACGATCGAGATGTTGGTGATCATGCGGCCACGCTAGGCCGGGTCCGCGCCGGTGGGCTTCTCCTGGCTTGCGGAAGAACTGCGCTCGGCCAGCCCCCACATGAAGACGTAGCACCCGGGGATGTGCGGCGCGCCCTCGGCGTACCGCTTCTGGAAGTCGCTCGGACTCTCGCCGACCAGCTCCCGGAACCGGCTGCTGAACGATCCCAGGCTGGAGAAGCCGACGGCGTGGCAGACCTCGGTCACGGTCAGGTTGGTGGCCCGCAGCAGGTCCTGGGCCCGCTCCACTCGACGCTGCGACACGTACGCCGCGGGCGTGACGCCGTAGGTGGCTCGGAACAACCGCTGGAAGTGGAACTTGCTGATCCCGGCGACTCCGGCGAGGGTCTCAAGGTCCAGCGGATCGGCGTAGTGCCGGTCGGCGTGGTCGCGAGCGCGACGGAGGTGGACGAGCACGTCGCCGGGGGCCCGTGGGGTCCCCCCGGACCCGATTTGGCCTACCGGCGGCATGTCTGTCAAGATAGTTCGGTTGCTCCGGCGGGTTGCCGGGGTGCGGCACAACTTGACTACTGAATCGTGTCTCCTCGAGTGATCAGTGGTCCGGCGTGCTGCCGCACCGATCCAGGAGACCCGATCGGCCCGACGAACCCGTCGGGCGTCACCAACTAGCTGCAAGATCCCGGTCTTGTGTTGCGTTCAAACTGCGCGACACGCCCGACCTCGGGGGTCGAAGCAGACGGAGACTGAGCAGGGGCGGGACCACCTCACCCGGGGAGGTCTCGGGATGGCACTGCACGCGGCACCGCAGGGTGCGACACCAAAGCAGAAGGACGAGAGAGACCTATGGCGGGACAGAAGATCCGCATCAGGCTCAAGGCCTATGACCACGAGGTGATCGACACCTCGGCGCGCAAGATTGTGGACACGGTTACCCGTACGGGTGCCAAGGTCGCCGGCCCGGTGCCGCTGCCGACCGAGAAGAACGTGTACTGCGTCATCCGCTCGCCCCACAAGTACAAGGACTCCCGCGAGCACTTCGAGATGCGCACCCACAAGCGCCTCATCGACATCATCGACCCCACGCCGAAGACCGTCGACTCGCTCATGCGTCTCGACCTGCCTGCCGGTGTCGACATCGAGATCAAGCTCTGAGGTCCGAGCCATGACTTTTGAACGAAACCTGAAGGGGCTGCTGGGCACCAAGCTCGGCATGACCCAGCTGTGGGACGACAACAACCGCGTCGTCCCCGTGACCGTGATCGCTGCCGCGACCAACGTCGTGACCCAGGTCCGCCTGCCCGAGACCGACGGCTACAACGCCGTCCAGGTCGGGTTCGGCGAGATCGAGGGCCGCAAGGTGAACAAGCCGTCCGCCGGCCACTTCGCCAAGGCCGGGACGACCCCGCGTCGCCACGTGGTCGAGATCCGCACCGCTGCTGCCGGCGAGTACTCCGTCGGCCAGGAGCTGGGCGTCGACACCTTCGCCGCGGGCGAGGAGATCGACGTGACCGGCACCAGCAAGGGCAAGGGCTTCGCCGGAGTGATGAAGCGTCACGGCTTCCACGGCGTCGGTGCCTCCCACGGTGCCCACAAGAACCACCGCAAGCCCGGCTCGATCGGCGCCTGCGCCACCCCGGGCCGCGTGTTCAAGGGTGTGCGGATGTCCGGCCGGATGGGTAGCGACACCGTCACCACCCAGAACGTCACCGTGCACGCCGTCGACCTCGAGAAGGGCCTGATCCTGCTCAAGGGCGCCGTTCCCGGCCCCAAGGGTGGACTCGTCGTCCTCCGCTCGGCCGCCAAGAAGAACCAGGAGGCCGCGAAGTGACCGCGAAGACCGTCAAGGTCGATCTGCCCGCCGAGATCTTCGACGTCCAGGTCAACATCCCCCTGATCCACCAGGTGGTGGTTGCCCAGCAGGCCGCCGCCCGTCAGGGCACGCACGCCACCAAGACCCGCGGCGAGGTTCGCGGCGGTGGCCGCAAGCCCTACAAGCAGAAGGGCACCGGCCGCGCCCGTCAGGGTTCGACCCGCGCCCCTCAGTTCGCCGGTGGTGGTGTCGTCCACGGCCCGCAGCCGCGCAACTACGACCAGCGCACGCCCAAGAAGATGAAGGCCGCCGCCCTGCGCGGTGCCCTCTCCGACCGGGCACGCAACGACCGCATCCACGTGGTCGAGGGTCTGGTCTCGGGCGACAAGCCGTCGACCAAGGCCGCGCTGGCCTCGCTCGCCGGGCTGACCGACCGCACCCGCTACCTCGTCGTGCTCGAGCGCGCCGACGCCGTCACCTGGCTGTCGCTGCGCAACGCGCCCGACGTGCACATCGTGGCCGTCGACCAGCTCAACACCTACGACGTGCTCGCCGCTGACGACATCATCTTCACCAGGGGCGCGTACGACACCTTCGTGAACGGCACCGCCGCCACGACCGAGCGCAAGGCCAAGGTCACCCAGGCTCCCGCCGCCGACGCCGAGGCGCCGGCAGCGGAGGAGAAGCCCGAGCTGCCGGCCGGCGCGAAGGCTCCGCTGAAGAGCGGAAACGCTCCCAAGGGCTACGAGATCAAGGCCAACCAGAGCTCCATGAAGTTCCACTCGCCCGAGGGCCAGTGGTACGACGCCACGGAGCCGGACTTCTGGTTCAAGAGCGCCGCCGACGCCGAGGCTGCCGGGTTCCTCGAGGCCGGCAGCAAGGAGTCCGTCGAGGCGACGCACGAGGCCGAGGAGGCTGACCAGTGAGCACGCTGCACAAGGACCACCGCGACATCCTGATCGCGCCGGTCGTGTCGGAGAAGAGCTACGGCCTGCTCGACGCGAACAAGTACACCTTCATCGTGCGTCCCGACGCCAACAAGACCGAGATCAAGATCGCGGTCGAGAAGGTGTTCAACGTCAAGGTGACGTCGGTCAACACGATCAACCGCCAGGGCAAGACGCGTCGTACCCGCTTCGGCATGGGCAAGCGTGCCAACACCAAGCGCGCGATCGTCAGCCTGGCCGAGGGCCACCGCATCGACATCTTCGGAGGTCCGGTCTCCTGACCGGGCTGGCTGAGACGAGGACTGAGAACTCATGGCAATCCGCAAGTACAAGCCGACTACCCCGGGCCGTCGCGGCTCGTCGGTCGCCGACTTCGTCGAGGTGACCCGGTCGACGCCGGAGAAGTCGCTGACGCGTCCGCTGCCCAAGAAGGGCGGCCGCAACAACCAGGGCCGGATCACCACCCGGCACCAGGGCGGCGGTCACAAGCGCGCCTACCGCATCATCGACTTCCGTCGCTACGACAAGGACGGCGTGCCGGCCAAGGTCGCGCACATCGAGTACGACCCGAACCGCACCGCGCGCATCGCGCTCCTGCACTACGCCGACGGCGAGAAGCGCTACATCATCGCGCCGAAGGACCTGACGCAGGGCACCGCGGTCGAGTCGGGCCCGAACGCCGACATCAAGCCCGGCAACAACCTGCCGCTGCGCAACATCCCGGTCGGTTCCACCATCCACTGCGTGGAGCTGCGTCCGGGCGGCGGCGCGAAGATCGCCCGCTCCGCCGGCATCAGCGCCCAGCTGGTGGCCCGTGAGGGCTCGCGCGCCACGCTCCGCATGCCGTCCGGCGAGATGCGCTTCGTCGACGTCCGCTGCCGCGCCACCATCGGCGAGGTCGGCAACGCCGAGCAGTCGAACATCAACTGGGGCAAGGCCGGCCGCATGCGCTGGAAGGGCAAGCGTCCGACCGTCCGCGGTGTCGTCATGAACCCGGTCGACCACCCGCACGGTGGTGGTGAGGGCAAGACGTCCGGTGGTCGCCACCCGGTGTCCCCCTGGGGCAAGCCCGAGGGCCGCACGCGCAAGCGCAAGGCCTCCGACTCCCAGATCATCCGTCGCCGCAAGTCCGGCAAGGGTAGGAAGTAAACGACATGCCTCGCAGCCTGAAGAAGGGCCCCTTCGTCGACGACCACCTGATCAAGAAGGTGGACGCCGAGAACGACAAGGGAAGCCACAACGTGATCAAGACCTGGTCGCGCCGCTCGATGATCGTGCCGGCCATGATCGGCCACACGATCGCCGTGCACGACGGACGCAAGCACGTTCCGGTGTTCGTGACCGACTCGATGGTCGGCCACAAGCTCGGCGAGTTTGCCCCCACCCGCACCTACCGCGGGCACGTGAAGGACGACCGGAAGGGACGACGTCGATGAGTGTCACCGACCGCCGGCGCACCAGCGCCCGCCGCGAGTCGCTGCTCGGCGACCAGCCGGGAGCCTTCGCGAGCGCACGCTTCGTGCGCATCACGCCGATGAAGGCCCGCCGTGTCGTCGACATGGTCCGCGGTCTGCCCGTCGACGAGGCCCTGGCCCTGCTGCAGTTCGCGCCGCAGGCCGCCTCGGAGACCGTCTACAAGGTGCTGGAGAGCGCCATCGCCAACGCCGAGACCACTGAGGGTCTCGACGCCGGTGACCTGGTCGTCTCCGTCGCCCAGGTCGACGAGGGCCCCACCATGAAGCGCTGGCGCCCCCGCGCCCAGGGTCGCGCGACCCGGATCATGAAGCGCACGAGCCACATCACGCTGGTTGTTCAGCCGGCAGATGTGGTCGCGGAGAAGAAGGGACGGACTGCCTGATGGGGCAGAAGATCAACCCGAATGGTTTCCGCCTCGGCATCTCGACGGACCACAAGAGCCGTTGGTATGCCGACAAGCTGTACAAGGCGTACGTCGGTGAGGACGTCGCGATCCGCAAGCTGCTCTCCAAGGGCATGGAGCGGGCCGGCATCTCCAAGGTCGAGATCGAGCGCACCCGCGACCGCGTCCGCGTGGACATCCACACGGCGCGCCCGGGCATCGTCATCGGTCGCCGTGGCGCCGAGGCCGACCGCATCCGCGGTGAGCTCGAGAAGCTCACCGGCAAGCAGGTCCAGCTGAACATCCTCGAGGTCAAGAACCCCGAGGTGGACGCCCAGCTGGTCGCCCAGGGTGTGGCCGAGCAGCTGTCCGGCCGCGTGCAGTTCCGCCGCGCCATGCGCAAGGCCATGCAGACCTCGATGCGTTCCGGTGCCAAGGGCATCCGGATCCAGTGCTCCGGCCGCCTCAACGGCGCCGAGATGTCGCGCACCGAGTTCTACCGCGAGGGCCGCGTTCCGCTGCACACGCTGCGTGCCGACATCGACTACGGCTTCTACGAGGCCCGCACGACCTTCGGCCGGATCGGCGTGAAGGTCTGGATCTACAAGGGCGAGGTCGCCGGCACCCGTGCCGAGCGCCAGGCGCAGGCTGCTGCCCGCGCCGGTGTCCCCGGCCGTGGTGGCCGTCCGAGCCGTGGTGGCGAGCGTCCGAGCCGTGGCACGCGCGGCGACCGTCCGACCCGTGCGGACCGCGGCGCCGAGGCGCCCGCCACCGAGGCGCCGGCCACGGCTCCGGCCGAGGCACCCGCCGTCGCTCCCGCCGAGTCCGCGAAGGAGGCCTGAGCCCCATGTTGATGCCCCGTCGTGTCAAGCACCGCAAGCAGCACCACCCCAAGCGGACGGGTGCGGCCAAGGGTGGCACGAAGCTCGCCTTCGGCGACTTCGGCATCCAGGCGATCGAGGGTCACTACGTGACCAACCGCCAGATCGAGTCGGCGCGTATTGCCATGACCCGTCACATCAAGCGTGGAGGAAAGGTGTGGATCAACATCTACCCCGACCGCCCGCTGACCAAGAAGCCTGCCGAGACCCGCATGGGTTCCGGTAAGGGCTCCCCCGAGTGGTGGGTTGCCAACGTCAAGCCCGGCCGCGTCATGTTCGAACTTTCCGGCGTGGATGAGGGAACCGCTCGCGAGGCCATGCGCCGCGCGATGCACAAGCTCCCGATGAAGTGCCGCTTCATTTCCCGTGAGGCAGGTGAATTCTGATGGCTACCGCTCACGAGCTCGACGAGATGAACAGCATCGACATCGAGGCCAAGCTGCGCGAGGCCAAGGAGGAGCTGTTCAACCTCCGCTTCCAGGCGGCCACCGGCCAGCTGGAGAGCCACGGCCGGCTGCGCACGGTCAAGAAGGACATTGCCCGGATCTACACCGTGGTCCGCGAGCGCGAGCTCGGGATCCGCACCACCCCGGGCGCCGAGAACGATGCCAATGAGAAGGGCGGCGCCGCATGAGCGAGCAGACCGACAACAAGGTCGAGCGCAACGCTCGCAAGGTCCGCGAGGGCCTGATCGTCAGCGACAAGATGGACAAGACCGTGGTCGTGTCCGTCGAGGACCGTGTGAAGCACGCGCTGTACGGCAAGGTCCTGCGCCGCACCAGCAAGCTGAAGGCGCACGACGAGCAGAACCAGTGCGGCATCGGCGACCGGGTCCTGATCATGGAGACCCGTCCGCTGTCCGCCACCAAGCGCTGGCGCGTCGTCGAAGTCCTCGAGAAGGCCAAGTAAGCCCTCGGGGCCCAGGCCCCGCAGTCCAAGAAGTTCGGCCAGGCTCACGGCAAGCGATGCAGTGAGAACCGGCACGACAACCAGGAGAAGAAATGATCCAGCAGGAGTCGCGACTCAAGGTCGCCGACAACACCGGTGCGAAGGAAATCCTTTGCATCCGTGTTCTCGGTGGCTCGGGTCGACGCTACGCCGGCATCGGCGACGTCATCGTCGCCACCGTGAAGGACGCGATCCCCGGTGGCAACGTGAAGAAGGGTGACGTCGTCAAGGCCGTCGTCGTACGCACCGTCAAGGAGCGTCGTCGCCCCGACGGTTCCTACATCCGCTTCGACGAGAACGCCGCCGTCATCCTCAAGAGTGACGGCGAGCCGCGAGGCACTCGAATCTTCGGCCCCGTGGGCCGCGAACTGCGCGACAAGAAGTTCATGAAGATCATCTCGCTCGCGCCGGAGGTGCTCTGACCATGGGTAAGAGCGTGAACATCAAGAAGGGCGACACCGTCAAGGTGATCGCGGGCAAGGACAAGGGCGCCGAGGGCAAGGTCATCCAGGTGCTCCGCGAGGAGCAGCGGGTGATCGTCGAGGGCGTGAACCGCGTCAAGCGGCACACCAAGGTCGTCAACCAGGGCGGTCGGGCCGGCACCACCGGCGGGATCATCACCGCCGAGGCGCCGATCCACGTGTCCAACGTGATGCTGGTCGACGGCGACGGGGTCACCCGGGTCGGCTTCCGCCGCGACGAGGTCTCGAAGCGCCGTTCCGACGGCTCGACGTACACCGCGCTGCGCAGCGTCCGCATCTCCCGCAAGACCGGCAAGGAAATCTGATGACCGACACCCAGACCGAGACCCAGACGGAGAAGGTCCTCCCGCGTCTGAAGACTCGCTACCGCGAGGAGATCCTCCCCGCGCTGCAGTCCGAGTTCGACATCAAGAACGTCATGCAGGTGCCCGGCCTGACCAAGATCGTGGTCAACATGGGCGTCGGCGAGGCGGCTCGCGACTCGAAGCTCATCGAAGGCGCGATCAAGGACCTCACCGCGATCACCGGCCAGAAGCCGCAGGTCACGAAGGCCCGCAAGTCCATCGCGCAGTTCAAGCTGCGTGAGGGCATGCCGATCGGTGCGCACGTCACGCTGCGCGGCGACCGGATGTGGGAGTTCCTCGACCGGCTGCTGTCGCTGGCGCTCCCGCGCATCCGCGACTTCCGTGGTCTCTCGCCGAAGCAGTTCGACGGCAAGGGCAACTACACGTTCGGCCTCACCGAGCAGGTCGTGTTCCACGAGATCGACCAGGACCGGATCGACCGCTCGCGCGGAATGGACATCACGGTCGTCACCACCGCCACCAATGACGACGAGGGTCGGGCTCTGCTCAAGCAGCTCGGGTTCCCCTTCGCGGAGCGATGAGAATGCAGAGCAAGGAGAACTGACATGGCGAAGACTGCACTGAGGGTCAAGGCCGCTCGCAAGCCCAAGTTCGCGGTTCGCGGTTACACCCGCTGCCAGCGTTGTGGCCGGCCGAAGGCCGTCTACCGCAAGTTCGGCCTGTGCCGGATCTGCCTCCGGGAGATGGCGCACCGCGGCGAGCTGCCCGGCGTGACCAAGTCCTCCTGGTGACCCGGACCGTTCCTACTTACAACCAACGATCGCTGCAGGTCGCACCTGACACGCAGGTGCGAAACCACGGTGGAGAAAGGGCCTCGCGGCCATGACGATGACTGACCCCATCGCAGACATGCTCACTCGTCTGCGCAACGCCAACCAGGCGTTCCACGACACGGTTTCCATGCCGTACAGCAAGCTCAAGCAGGGTGTCGCCGACATCCTGAAGCAGGAGGGCTACATCACGTCGTACGACGTGGCGGAGCCCGCCGAGGGCGAGGTCGGCAAGACGCTGACCATCACCCTCAAGTACGGCCGCAACCGCGAGCGCTCCATCGCGGGCGTCCGCCGGATCAGCAAGCCGGGCCTGCGGGTCTACGCCAAGAGCACGGGCCTGCCCAAGGTGCTCGGTGGCCTGGGTGTCGCGATCATCTCGACGAGCCAGGGCCTGCTGACCGACCGCCAGGCGAACCAGAAGGGCGTGGGTGGGGAAGTCCTCGCCTACGTCTGGTAACGAGAGACCGAGAAGGAGAGAAGAAGCATGTCGCGCATTGGCAAGCTCCCCATCGCGGTCCCGTCCGGTGTTGACGTCGCGATCGACGAGCGCCTGGTGACCGTCAAGGGCCCCAAGGGCACCCTGTCGCACAGCGTCGCGCAGCCGATCACGGTCGAGAAGAGCGACGGTGTGCTGGAGGTCAGGCGCCCCGACGACGAGCGCGAGAGCCGCTCGCTGCACGGGCTGACCCGCACGCTGATCAACAACATGGTCGTGGGCGTCACCGAGGGCTACGAGAAGAAGCTCGAGATCGTCGGCGTGGGTTACCGCGTCCTGTCGAAGGGTCCGACCCAGCTGGAGTTCCAGCTCGGGTACTCCCACTCGATCACGTTCAACGCCCCCGAGGGCATCACGTTCACCGTCGACGGCCCCACCAGGCTCGGTGTCCAGGGGATCGACAAGCAGCTGGTCGGCGAGACCGCGGCCAACATCCGCAAGCTGCGCAAGCCCGAGCCGTACAAGGGCAAGGGCGTTCGCTACGCGGGTGAGCACATCCGCCGCAAGGTCGGAAAGGCTGGTAAGTGACCATGGCGATCACGCTTTCGCACCACAAGCACACAGCTGCGCGCGCCAAGTCGCGCCTGCGTCGTCAGGTTCGTGGCCGCAAGAAGGTGTCCGGCACCGCCGAGCGCCCGCGCCTCGTCGTGACCCGCTCGTCGAAGCACATCACCGTGCAGGTCGTCGACGACCTGGTTGGCAAGACGCTCGCGTCCGCGTCGACCATGGAGTCGGACCTGCGCTCCTTCGAGGGCGACAAGACGGCCAAGGCGAAGAAGGTCGGAGAGCTCGTCGCCGAGCGCGCCAAGGAGGCCGGCGTCGATGGCGTGGTCTTCGACCGCGCCGGCAACAAGTACCACGGTCGCGTCGCGGCCCTTGCCGATGGCGCCCGCGAGGGCGGCCTCACCTTCTGATCGCGGAACAAAGACAGCAGAGAGAGACCTAAACAGATGGGAACAGTCTCATGAGCGGAGCCCAGCGCGGACAGCGCGGAGGCGAGCGCCGTGGCA
Source organism: uncultured Actinomycetota bacterium (assembly GCA_963788445.1). Classification (GTDB taxonomy): domain Bacteria; phylum Actinomycetota; class Actinomycetes; order Propionibacteriales; family Nocardioidaceae; genus Nocardioides. Next base: position 309,366 of record CAWBGN010000007.1, on the reverse strand, counting down.
ACCGCGACGATCGTCGTGGCGGCCAGGGTGCTGACAAGACCGCCTACATCGAGCGCGTCGTTGCGATCAACCGTGTCGCCAAGGTCGTGAAGGGTGGTCGTCGCTTCAGCTTCACCGCCCTCGTGATCGTCGGTGACGGCGAAGGTCTCGTCGGCGTCGGCTACGGCAAGGCCAAGGAGGTCCCTGCGGCGATCGCCAAGGGTGTCGAGGAGGCCAAGAAGAGCTTCTTCAAGGTCCCCCGCATCCAGGGCACCATCCCGCACCCGGTCCAGGGCGAGAAGGCGGCAGGCGTCGTCCTGCTCCGCCCTGCTGCCCCCGGTACCGGCGTGATCGCCGGTGGCCCGGTGCGTGCGGTGCTCGAGTGCGCCGGCATCCACGACGTCCTGAGCAAGTCGCTCGGCTCGTCCAACCAGATCAACATCGTCCACGCCACCGTCGAGGCGCTGAAGATGCTGGAGCAGCCCGAGGCAGTCGCGGCCCGCCGTGGCCTGCCCGTCGAGGACGTCGCTCCGGCGGCGCTCCTGAAGGCTCGTGTCGAGATCCCGGCCGGGGTCTCCCAGGAGGTGACCCCCTGATGGCACAGCTGAAGGTCCAGCAGAAGAAGTCCACGATCGGCTGCAAGGCCAACCAGCGCGAGACCCTGCGCACGCTCGGTCTCAAGCGGATCGGCGACGTGGTCGTGAAGGAGGACCGCCCGGAGATCCGGGGCATGGTCCAGACCGTCCGTCACCTCGTGACGGTCGAGGAGGTCGACTGACATGACGCTCAAGCTGCACCACCTGCGTCCGGCCCCCGGTGCGAAGACCGCCAAGACCCGCGTGGGTCGTGGTGAGGGTTCGAAGGGCAAGACCGCCGGCCGCGGTACCAAGGGCACCAAGGCCCGCAACCAGGTTCCGGCCTCCTTCGAGGGTGGCCAGATGCCGATCCACATGCGGCTTCCGAAGCTCAAGGGCTTCAAGAACCCGTTCAAGGTGGAGTTCCAGGTCGTGAACCTCGACCGGATCAGCGACCTGTTCCCCGAGGGTGGCTCCATCACCATCGACGACCTGGTCGCCAAGGGCGCCGTCCGCGGCGGCCACCCGGTGAAGGTCCTCGGGCAAGGCGACCTGTCCGTCAAGGTCGAGGTGAGCGCCAACGCGTTCTCCTCCTCCGCCAAGGAGAAGATTGAGGCAGCCGGCGGCACCACCACGGTTGTCTGATCGTTCGAATGACTAGGCGCTGGGGCGCGGACGGCACTGTTCCTACAGGAGCCGGCCGCGCCCCGACGTACAACTGAAGGGCTCCGAGGGTGCCTGTTAGGCTTCCCCGGGTCCTCGCCACCTCGGTGGTCGAGCCTGTCGAGACCCGAGGGCCGCACCCCGCTTGGAGAAAGAGGATGTCGTGCTGAGCGCGTTCGCCAACGCTTTCCGGACACCGGACCTGCGGCGCAAGCTGCTGTTCGTCCTGCTGATCATCGCGATCTTCCGTCTCGGCAGCCAGGTTCCGGCCCCCGGCGTCAACGTCGCCAACGTGCAGTCGTGCCTCAACGCCGTCCAGGACCAGGGCGTCTACAGCCTGATCAACCTGTTCTCCGGCGGAGCGCTGCTCCAGCTGACGATCTTCGCGCTGGGCATCATGCCCTACATCACCGCCAGCATCATCCTGCAGCTGCTCGTCGTGGTGATCCCGCGGCTCGAGGCGCTGAAGAAGGAAGGCCAGGCGGGCCAGACCAAGATCACGCAGTACACCCGGTACCTCACGCTCGGCCTCGCGGTGCTCCAGGCGACCGGCATCGTCGCGCTCGCCCGCTCCGGCAACCTGCTGGCCGGCTGCCAGGAGGACCTCCTCCACAGCGACGGCACCGCCACGTTCCTGACGATGGTCGTCACCATGACGGCAGGCACCGCCGTGATCATGTGGCTCGGCGAGCTGATCACCGAGCACGGCATCGGCAACGGCATGTCGCTCCTGATCTTCACCCAGGTCGTCGCGACCTTCCCCGCCTCGATGTGGGCGGTCCAGAAGAGCCAGGGCTGGTGGGTCTTCGGCATCGTGATGATCATCGGGCTCGTCATCATCGCGGCGGTCATCTTCATCGAACAGGCGCAGCGGCGGATCCCGGTTCAGTACGCCCGCCGCATGGTCGGCCGCAAGATGTTCGGCGGCAGCTCGACGTACATACCGCTCAAGGTGAACCAGGCCGGCATCATCCCGGTCATCTTCGCCTCGTCGCTGCTCTATCTGCCGGCGATGGCCGTCCAGTTCAACCAGAACAGCGACGCCATATGGATCAAGTGGATCAACGACTACTTCGTGCGCGGCAGCCACCCGCTGTACATGGCGACGTTCTTCCTGCTGATCGTCTTCTTCACCTACTTCTACGTCTCGATCACCTTCAACCCGCAAGAGGTCGCGGACAACATGAAGAAGTACGGCGGCTTCATCCCCGGGATCCGGGCGGGCAAGCCGACCGAGGACTACCTGTCCTACGTCCTGTCCCGCATCACGCTGCCGGGTGCCCTCTACCTCGGCCTGATCTCGCTGATACCGCTGATCGCGCTGGTCCTGATCAACGCGAACCAGAACTTCCCCTTCGGCGGCACCTCCATCCTGATCATGGTGGGCGTCGCGCTGGACACGGTGAAGCAGATCGAGAGCCAGCTCCAGCAGCGCAACTACGAAGGATTCCTCCGTTAAATGCGCCTGATTCTGATGGGTCCCCCCGGTGCGGGCAAGGGCACCCAGGCCAAGTACATCGCCGACCACTTCGGCATCCCCGCGATCTCGACCGGTGACATCTTCCGCGCCAACGTCTCGAAGGGCACCCCGCTCGGGGTGAAGGCCAAGACCTACATGGACGCCGGCGACTACGTCCCCGACGAGGTCACCAACCTCATGGTCCGCGACCGGATCGACGAGCCCGACGCCAATCCCGGCTTCCTCCTGGACGGCTACCCGCGCACCGTCGCGCAGGTCGAGGAGCTCGACGGCATGATCCGGTTCACCGGCCACAAGCTCGACGCGGCGGTCGTGCTGACCGCCGACGACGAGGAGCTCGTCCAGCGCCTGCTCCAGCGGGCCGAGCTCGAGGGTCGCGCCGACGACACCGAGGAGGTCATCCGGCGCCGCCAGGAGCTGTACGCCGAGCAGACCGAGCCGCTGATCGACGTCTACCGCAAGCGGGGCATCCTGCTGGAGGTCGACGGCATGGGCGACGTCGACGAGGTCACCCAGCGCATCTTCGACGCGCTGGACGTCGTCCCGGAGAGCTGAGGGCGGCACCGTGGGTTTCCTCGACCGCGGTGTCCAGATCAAGACGCCCGAGCAGATCGTGGGCATGCGCAAGGCCGGCCTGGTGGTGGGGGAGACCCTCGAGCTGCTCAGGTCGTCCGTGCGTGCCGGCGTCACCACCGGCGAGCTCGACGCGATCGCCGAGGACAACATCCGCTCCTCCGGTGCCACGCCGTCGTTCAAGGGCTACCACGGGTTCCCGGCGTCGATCTGTGCCTCCGTCAACGACCAGGTCGTGCACGGCATCCCCGGTGAGCGGGCGCTGGAGCAGGGCGACGTCATCTCCATCGACTGCGGGGCGATCGTGGACGGCTGGCACGGCGACGCGGCGATCACGGTGCCCGTGGGCAACGTGCCCGCCGAGGTGACCGAGCTGATGAAGGCCACCGAGGAGGCGATGTGGCGCGGGATCGCCGCCGCACGCCTGGGTGGCCGGGTCACCGACATCTCGCACGCCGTCGAGACCCACGTGCGCTCCCGGGGCCGCTACGGCATCCTCGAGGACTACGTCGGGCACGGCATCGGCTCCGAGATGCATCAGCCGCCCAACGTGCCGAACGTCGGCCGACCGGGTCGCGGTCCCAAGCTGGTGCAGGGTCTGGCGCTGGCCGTCGAGCCGATGGTCACGCTCGGCGGCAAGGACAGCCTCCTCCTGGACGACGACTGGACGGTGGTGACCGCGGACGGCAGCTGGGCCGCCCACTTCGAGCACACGTTCACGCTCACGCCCGCAGGCACGTGGGTGCTGACCGCGCTGGACGGTGGCGAGGCCGCGCTGGCCGAGCTCGGCGTACCGTTCGGCGGCTCCTGAGCCACTCACTCACAGGACCGATTCGCGTCGCCGTCGCCGCTCATGGGACGATGCAGGCGATGGAGGGGAGTATTCCCCCGCAGCGGAGTCGTCAGTACGGCCAGGACCTCGGTCCCGGCCCGGTTCCGCCGGTTCGACGAAGGGGCGCAGGCCCCGGTCGAGCGGAAGAGACCTCCGGAGGCAGAACTCATCGGCCCCGCGCCTGGAGGTCGACGACCACGGCAATCCGGAGGAGAACTCGATAGATGAATGCCTTGCTCGGAGACTCGGTCGCTTCGCCGACCGTGTGGCTCGTCACCATCGTGATCACGGTGGGGGTCCTGCTGATCGACCTGCTGGTGATCGCGCGTCGCCCCCACGAGCCGAGCATGGCCGAGGTGAGCCGGCACCTGGTCTTCTTCATCGGTCTGGCCGTGGTCTTCGGCGCGTGCCTGTGGATCTTCGCCGAGCCGCACGCCCTGTCCCCGAACCCGGGGCCGGAGTTCTTCGCCGGCTGGCTGACGGAGTACTCGCTGTCGGTCGACAACCTGTTCATCTTCATCATCATCATGAGCAAGTTCGCTGTACCCCGGCAGTACCAGCAGACCGCACTCATGATCGGCATCGTGCTGGCGCTGATCATGCGCGCCATCTTCATCGTGGTGGGCGCGGCCGCCATCAACGAGTTCAGCTGGATCTTCTACATCTTCGGCCTCTTCCTGCTCTGGACGGCCTGGAAGCTGGCGAAGGAGGGCAACGACGACGAGGACGAGTACGAGGAGAACCGCCTCGTGAAGTTCGCCGAGAAGCGGCTCCCGGCCACGACGGAGTGGCACGGCACCAAGATCTTCGCCAAGGAGAACGGCAAGCGGCTGATCACGCCGATGTTCTTCGTGGTGCTCACCCTCGGCACGACCGACCTCCTCTTCGCGCTCGACTCGATCCCGGCGATCTACGGGCTGACCCAGGACCCCTACCTCGTGTTCACGGCGAACGTGTTCGCCCTGATGGGCCTGCGCCAGCTCTACTTCCTGATCGGCGGGCTGCTCCAGCGCCTCGTCTACCTGTCCTACGGGCTGGCGTTCCTGCTCGGCTTCATCGGCGTGAAGCTGGTGCTGCACGCGATGCACGAGAACGAGCTGCCGTTCATCAACGGGGGCGAGCCCGTCCCGTGGGCGCCCGACATCCCGATCTGGCTCTCCCTCGTCGTGATCGTGGGCACCCTGGCCGTCACGGCCGTGGCCAGCCTCGCGAAGGACCGCGCGGACGGGCGCAAGCCCGGCGCCGACCGTTCCGCGGCGGAATAGCCCGCGGCCCGCTGCCGTTCCACAAACGATGACCACCCGACGTACGACGCTGTCCGTTCTCGACCTCGTGCCCGTCCGCAGCGACCAGTCGACCGGCGACGCGCTGGCGGCGACGGTGTCGTTGGCCCGCGTGGCCGATGAGCTGGGGTACCGCAGGTACTGGCTGGCCGAGCACCACAACATGCCGGCCGTCGCCGCGACCAACCCGCCGGTGCTGATCGCCATGGTCGCCGCCGCGACCGAGCGGATGCGGGTCGGCTCCGGTGGCGTGATGCTGCCGAACCACGCCCCGCTGGTCGTCGCCGAGCAGTTCGCCCTCCTCGAGGCCGCCCACCCGGGCCGGATCGACCTCGGGATCGGCCGGGCCCCGGGCACCGACCCGGTGACCAGCTGGGCGCTGCGCCACGGGGCCGGCGGGGTGACCGACGAGGCCGTGAACCTGTTCCCCGAGTACGTCGACAACGTGCTGGCGATGATGGACGCCGCCGGGGTGGGCCTGTCGGTCCAGGGCCGCCGGCACGAGTTGCGGGCCACGCCGAGTGCCACCAGCGTCCCGGCGATCTGGCTGCTGGGCTCGTCGGACTACTCGGCGCGGCTGGCCGCCGAGAAGGGCATGCCCTACGTCTTCGCCCACCACTTCTCCGGGTCCGGGACGGCCGAGGCGCTCGAGCTCTACCGCTCGCTGTTCCGCCCCTCGCCGGAGCTGGCCGAGCCGCAGACCTTCCTGACCGTGAACGCCGCCGTCGCGGAGACCCAGGAGGAGGCCGAGCGCCTGGCGCTGCCGCAGCTCCTGGCCATGGTCGCGCTCCGGACGGGCGCGCCGCTGACCGCGCAGCGCCTGGTCGAGGAGGCGGAGAAGGTGGACCTGCCGGACGCGCACCGGGACCTCGTGTCCGCTATGCGCACGCGCTGGGTGATCGGCGACGCCGACACGGCCCGCGCCCGGATCGACGAGCTGGCGGGAGACTACGGGGTTGACGAGGTGATGGTGCACCCCGTCGCGGGCGCCCACGAGGGGGCCGACCGACGGTCCACCCCCGGCCGCGAGGCGACCTTGCGCCTGCTCGCCGGGTGACCTCGAATTGGGGTTCGCGCCCGGAAACCTCTAAACTGGCGTGTCGGCCCAACGTGGGTCTGTTTCGTGGTGCCTCGCGGCTGCCCGGATCACCTTTCGCGTCACTCTGAGAGTGGCTCGCGAGCGTGCCCGGGTCGGGGTCCAGGAGCGGCTTCACGAGGTCCACCGGAGGCCCGCTTTCGCGGGCGCTCCGGAGGTTCCCGGGTCACCTGGTCGTCGGACCGATCCGGCGAGCGGTGCACGAAACGGTAGACAACCAGCGACAAGATTGTGGAGGACATGCCGAAGAAAGAAGGCGTGATCGAGATCGAGGGGACCGTCGTCGAGGCGCTTCCCAACGCCATGTTCCGGGTCGAGCTGACCAACGGACACAAGGTGCTCGCCCACATCAGCGGCAAGATGCGCCAGCACTACATCCGGATCCTCCCCGAGGACCGGGTCGTGGTGGAGCTCTCGCCGTACGACCTCACCCGAGGCCGGATCGTCTACCGCTACAAGTAACGAAGCCGCCGAACGAAGAAGGGGCCCTCATCGTGAAGGTCAACCCGAGCGTCAAGAAGATCTGTGACAAGTGCAAGGTGATCCGTCGCCACGGCCGCGTCATGGTGATCTGCGAGAACCCGCGTCACAAGCAGCGCCAAGGCTGAAGCACGCACAACTGAACAACCTCAACGTGATCGCTTAGCTGGTCGCAGACCAGCGAACCACCTCCGGAGCAGAAGGCCGGAGCCCGGAGCACGAGGCCGGGATGCGACACGACCAGACACCTCTGTGAACAACCGAAGGGAAACCGCCACACATGGCACGCCTCGTTGGTGTTGACCTCCCGCGCGACAAGCGCATCGAGATCGCACTCACCTACATCTACGGCATCGGCCGTACCCGTTCCCAGAAGCTGCTGGAAGCCACCGGGGTCAACCCCGACCTGCGCGTCCACGAGCTGGGTGACGAGGAGCTGGTCAAGCTTCGCGACGCGATCGACGGCGCGGACATCAAGATCGAGGGTGACCTCCGTCGTGAGGTCCAGGCAGACATCCGTCGCAAGATCGAGATCGGCAGCTACCAGGGTCGCCGCCACCGTCAGGGCCTTCCGGTCCGCGGGCAGCGCACCAAGACCAACGCCCGAACCCGCAAGGGTCCGAAGCGCACGGTTGCCGGCAAGAAGAAGGCCAAGTGACCTGTCGCCGTACGGCGCGTCACCTGTCTTCAACACGTTCCTCACAGACCAGCTACCTCAGGAGAAACTGAATGCCTCCCAAGAGCCGCGCAGCGGCTGGCGCCAAGAAGGTGCGTCGCAAGGAGAAGAAGAACGTCGCTCAGGGCGAAGCCCACATCAAGAGCACGTTCAACAACACCATCGTCACGATCACCGACCCCACCGGCGGTGTGATCTCGTGGGCCTCGGCCGGCACCGTCGGCTTCAAGGGCTCCCGCAAGTCCACCCCGTTCGCCGCGCAGATGGCCGCTGAGGCCGCTGGGCGCCGGGCGATGGAGCACGGCATGAAGAAGATCGACGTCTTCGTCAAGGGTCCGGGTTCGGGCCGCGAGACGGCGATCCGGTCCCTGGGTGCGATCGGCCTCGAGGTCGGCACCATCCAGGACGTCACGCCCACGCCCCACAACGGATGCCGGCCTCCCAAGCGCCGTCGCGTCTGATCGCCCCGAAGACGAACAGGAGACTTTGACAAATGGCCCGTTACACCGGCCCCATGACCAAGAAGTCGCGCCGTCTCGGTGTCGACCTCGTGGGCGGCGACTCGGCATACGAGCGTCGTCCCTACCCGCCCGGCCAGCACGGCCGCGGCCGCATCAAGGAGAGCGAGTACCTCCTCCAGCTGCGCGAGAAGCAGAAGGCCCGCTTCACGTACGGCGTCCTGGAGAAGCAGTTCCACCGCTACTACGCCGAGGCATCGCGTCGCCAGGGCAAGACCGGTGACAACCTGCTGCAGCTGCTCGAGTGCCGCCTGGACAACGTGGTCTACCGCGCCGGGTTCGCCCGCACGCGCCGCCACGCTCGCCAGCTGGTCACCCACGGTCACTTCACGGTGAACGGCAAGAAGGTCGACATCCCGTCCTTCCAGGTCACCGCTCACGACGTGATCGACGTTCGCGAGAAGTCCCTGGAGATGACCCCGTTCATCGTGGCTCGCGAGACCCACGGCGAGCGCGTCGTCCCCGCGTGGCTCGAGTCGATCCCGACGCGGATGCGCATCCTCGTCCACCAGCTCCCCGTCCGGGCCCAGATCGACATCCCGGTCCAGGAGCAGCTCATCGTCGAGTACTACTCGAAGAAGTAACACCTCCTTCCGTCACTCACGAAGTTCGGGCCTGTCAAATAGCGGGTAGGCCCGGAAAGGAAAGAATCAGTGCTCATCGCACAGCGCCCCACCCTGTCGGAAGAGTCCGTCGACGAGTTCCGTTCGCGGTTCGTGATCGAGCCGCTCGAGCCCGGCTTCGGCTACACGCTCGGCAACTCGCTGCGCCGTACCCTCCTCTCGTCGATCCCCGGTGCCTCGGTCACGAGCATCAAGGTCGACACCGTCCTCCACGAGTTCTCGACCATCGAGGGCGTCAAGGAGGACGTCACCGAGGTCATCCTCAACCTGAAGGGCCTCGTCGTCTCCTCGGAGCACGACGAGCCGGTCACCATGTACCTCCGCAAGTCGGGTGCCGGTGACGTCACCGCCGCCGACATCGCGCCTCCGGCCGGTGTCGAGGTGCACAACCCCGACCTCAAGATCGCGACCCTGTCCGACAAGGGCAAGCTCGAGATGGAGCTCGTGGTCGAGCGTGGCCGTGGCTACGTCAGCGCCGTCCAGAACAAGGGCGCCGACAACGAGATCGGCCGGATGCCGGTCGACTCGATCTACAGCCCCGTGCTCAAGGTGACCTACAAGGTCGAGGCGACCCGTGTCGAGCAGCGCACGGACTTCGACAAGCTCGTCATCGACGTCGAGACCAAGCCGTCGATCCGTCCCCGCGACGCGATCGCCTCGGCCGGCAAGACCCTGGTCGAGCTGTTCGGCCTGGCTCGCGAGCTGAACGTCGAGGCCGAGGGCATCGACATCGGCCCGTCGCCCGTCGACGAGCAGCTTGCTGCCGACCTCGCCCTCCCGGTCGAGGACCTGCAGCTGACCGTCCGTTCCTACAACTGCCTCAAGCGTGAGGGCATCCACACCGTGGGTGAGCTCATCTCGCGCTCGGAGCAGGACCTGCTCGACATCCGCAACTTCGGTGCGAAGTCGATCGACGAGGTCAAGGCCAAGCTGGTCGAGATGGGCCTGTCCCTCAAGGACAGCGCGCCCGGCTTCGACCCGCACGCCGCGCTCGCGGCGTACGGCGATGACGACGACGACGCCTTCGTCGAGGACGAGCAGTACTAACCCCAGTAAATCGACCGGGCGCTCGCCCGGCCGTCTACCCGAGTACCTGACACGGCTCGGGAGAAACGAGAGAAGACATGCCCACGCCCACGAAGGGTGCCCGTCTCGGCGGTAGCCCTGCCCACCAGCGCCTGATCCTGTCGAACCTGGCCACCGCCCTGTTCGAGCACGGTCGGATCACCACCACCGAGGCCAAGGCGCGCAGGCTGCGTCCGGTCGCGGAGAAGCTGATCACCAAGGCGAAGCGGGGCGACCTGCACAACCGTCGCGAGGTCCTCAAGACCATCCGCGACAAGTCGGTCGTGCACACCCTCTTCACGGAGATCGCGCCGACGTTCGCCGAGCGCCCGGGCGGCTACACCCGGATCACCAAGATCGGTCCGCGCAAGGGCGACAACGCCCCCATGGCGGTCATCGAGCTGGTGACCGAGGCGTACAACCCGACCCCGAAGGCCAAGAAGCCCGCCAAGACCGAGGCCGCCCCGGCCGCTCCGGTCGAGGAGGCCCCGGCCGACGAGGTCACCGAGGCTCCGGCCGAGGACGCAGCGGTTGAGGCAACCGAGGAGGCTCCCGCCGAGGAGCCCACCGAGGAAGCTGCCGCCGACGAGGCACCCGAGGCTGCTGCCGAGGAGCCCACCGAGGCAGCCGACGAGGAGTCCGAGAACAAGGACGCCTGAGTCACTCCGGCATCGAAGGCCCGTCCCCCCACTGTTGGGGAGACGGGCCTTCGTCGTCTGCGTCACACCCCGCCAGGGCTGCGGCCGCGTCGCGGCTCCGGGCCGCGCCTCCGGAGATCGCCAGCTCGGTGGTTGTCCGCTGGATGAGCTCGTTGACGGGCGTCGGAACTCCGTGCAGCCGCCCGAGCAGGACCACCTCACCCGAGAGGTAGTCGATCTCGCTGCCAGTGCCGCGGGTGATGCTCTGCCAGGTCGAGCCGCCACGCGGTGGCCGGCCGGCCGGGCGGGGGCGGAGGATGTCGCCGCGGCGTTCGCGGTCCTGCTCCTCGGACACCACCGCGATGCCGGCGGCGGCGATCGCTGCCTCGCCCTCCTCGCGGGCCCGCCGGGTCAGCTCGTCGGCCGCGTCCCCGGGTGCGAACGCGGCGTCGACGCCGTTGCCCAGGTTCATCAGCAGCTTGCGGTGCTTCCAGGCCATGATGTCCGGTCGCGGGACCGACTCGAAGCCGGCCTTTCGAAGATCGCCGGCGATCGACTCGGCCGTGTCGTCGACACCGTCCGGCACCCGGCCGATGTCGAGGATCCCCGGCGTCGGGAAGCACTTCTGCACGACCACGCCGGGTTCGAGGTGGGTGGCGGGCAGCATGACCGTGATGCCGTACGCCGCGGCGAACCGGCGCAGCACCGCCCGCTCGTTGGCGACGCCGTTCTGGGCGGCCACGACGACGGTGTCCGGCGGCGCGTGCGAGGCGATGTCGTCGAGGGCGGACGCCGTCTGGTGGGACTTCACGGTCAGCAGGACGACCGTGTCATCGGCCCAGTCGACCTCGGCGGCGGTCTCGGCCGCCCGGATCTCGAGCCGCTGCGTCCCGTCGGCGATGTCGAGCAGCAGCCCGTCGCGGCGGATGGCCTTCAGGTGCTCACCGCGGGCGACGAGGGTGGTGTCGAGCCCCGCGAGGTGCAGATGCCCACCGATCACCCCACCGACCGCGCCGGCGCCGTAGACGACGTACCTCATCGAGTCAGGCCACGTTCCGGTCGATGAGCTCTCCGACCAGCCACCCGATCACCAGGCACCCCAGGATGAAGGGGATGCCGGTCTGCCAGGTCATCCGTCGCTGCCGTCGCTCCACGTCGCCTCCTCGAGGTGTCGCGCACCATCATCACCTATCGACTCACGTCGGCCGAGCCTGCCGAGGGCGACGACTGTGGCGGCTACTGGGGTAAGCAAGGCCGCGAGTTGCTCGACCATCGCCTTGCCTTGTACGGCGCGGAGCAGCGGATGGTCTTCGGGGCCAACACCTTCCGGGCGTTCGTTCGGATGCTGGCCTCGAGCACCGAGCAGCCCGAAGTGCTTGACCCGTGGGTCACCCGGATGAGGCGCATGCCGGCAACCGTGGTGTCCTCGACTCTGGAAGGACCCGTCGACTGGCCGAACGCGACCGTCGTGAGCGGTGACGCCGTCGACGTCGTCGCCAGGCTCAAGGAGGAGTCCGCGGTCCCGTTGCGCTCGCACGGCAGCCTGTCGTTGAACCGGGCGCTGATGGCCGCTGGCCTGGTCGACCGCGTGCAGGTGACGCTCTTCCCTGTCATCACCCGCCAGACTGGGCAGGAACCGATCTTCCAGGGCGCTGCCGACCTCGACCTGGACACCGAGCTCGAGGACGCTCCGGGCATGACGATGCCCGCCGCCTCTCACTGATCGGTCTGGCCGTCGATGGCCTCCCGGATCAGGTCGGCATGGCCGTTGTGCTGTGCGTACTCCTCGATCATGTGCAGGAGGATCCACCGCAGGCTGAAGCGGCCGCGGCCGTCCGGGTCCTCCGCGGCCGAGAGTCCATCAAGCCCGACCCCGCCGTCCGCAAGCGCCTCGTCGAGCACGGCGTCGGCCCGACTACAGGCATCGTCGAACAGCGCGAAGAGCTCCTCAGGCGTGTCGTCACGGGCGGTATGCCACTCCCAGTCGCGGTCGGCGTCCCAGTCGACAGTGTCGAACGGTGGCATCAGCCCGCGGCCTGCGAAGTCGTCCTCGAACCAGCTCGAGTCCACGACAGCCAGATGCTTCATCATCCCGCCGAGGGTCATCTCCGACGGCGGCAGCGGCTGGGCCAGCTGCTGCTGGGTGAGGCCGGCGCACTTCCAGCGGAAGGTCGCACGGTGGTAGTCGAGGAACGCGCGGAGGGTGGTGACCTCATCGGTCCGCAAGGGCGGCCGGACGCGGGACTCGGGCGGCGGGAAGGACGTCATGGCACCACGCTAGCGAGGCGACGCAGGCCCGCACCGCGGTTCCCCCGTTGCTCTGACTCGAGTCCGGTCTCGGAAAGCGACAGCACCAAGCCAGCCACTACAGACTCACCTAACGGGCCTCAGTCGATTCGAGGATGTAATCCGCTGGGCCATGCACCGTCAACCTCTGGCCAGGGCACGCCCCGTCTTCGAGCGTCACTACAACCCGGTCGTGCTTGTCGTGCAGTTGGAAGCCCGGGTGGGTGCATCCACCTATGCCGTAGACGTACCTGACTGGATGGATTGGTCTACACGTCATCCGGCTACACCGACCGGAAGGCCGAGAGGCACTTGGTTGCCGGCGCGGCAGAATGTCACGACGTAGGTAAGGATGCCGCTGGCTCCGTGTTTCCCGAGCACCCACGGCAGGTCACGACGTGGGCGTTCCGCGGGTATCCGACTGAGAAGGTCTTGGGCGTGCGCTTCGACCAAGACTCCGTGGCGGTCTTCGTGGCCGACTCCGTTCCGAGTGCCGAACGCGAGCGCATCTTCCGGGAGCTGCAGAAACCGCCGGCGTGAGGAGCGCACGCTCATGGCGCCACGACAGCGCGCACGGCCTCCCGAGGCACCCCAGAGCATCGGAACGCACCCAGATAGCACGTCCGGGCGTGCCGATGGCCCCGCGCGTGGGCGGGGTCCGGGGCGGGGTAGTTACTCCGGTGGTTGAGGAAGGCGCGCAGCGCCTGTCTCGAAACCACGGCGGTCGGGCGCTGACGTCGAGGGTGCCGTCGGGGTCGCGGAGGTACTGGTAGCCGTGCCGGCTGGTCCAGAGGTAGCACGCCGGGTTCGAGGGTGGTGTAGGTCCAGTGGCCGTGGGTCTTGATCCGGTGGTGTCTTCGGCACAACGGGGCCAGGTTGCACGGGCAGGTGGGTCCGCCGCGGCTGTGCGGGATGGTGTGGTCGGTGTCGCAGCGGCGGGCGGGGCGGGTGCACCAGGGGAACACGCAGGTCCTGTCCCGCACCGTGGTGACTCTCGGCGTGCCGCTCGGGGACCTCGGGTGAGTCGACGGGGTCGTGGGCCTCGAGGTCGATCACCGGCTTGACCACCACGCTGCCGGCGGTGTGGCACCAGTCGCGGACCTGGCCGGCGGTGATCAGCTGGTTGCCCTGCTCGAGCCGGGCGGTGCCGATGCCGTCGACGGCGGCTCTGGAGAGGTGGACGTAGAGCATCACCTGCCGCCTTGACCGGTGGTGGTTTCGAGACGGTCGCGGAGCACCCTCCTCAACCACCGAGGAGTCGGTCAGGTCGAGAGCCAGCTGCGCGCGGGCGAGCTCGCCGACCGCGGCCGCCCGGCGGACGTCCAGGGAGTCCTCCGAACCCAGGTCCTTCAGCTGGGCCGCCAACCCGGCCACCGCTTGTTCGAGATCCAACGCGTCGGCCAGGTCGAGCTCCCCGTGCACCGCCGCCGTTGCCGTCGTAGGAGACCTGCTGGGCCTCGACGGTGAAGTACCGGCTCTCGGCCTTCGCCAGCCGCCGTTCCTCGGCCAGCTCCGGCATGTGGGTGGCGATCGCCTCGTCGACGAGGCGTTCGAGCTGGACGGGTCCGATCTTGTGCGCCACAGGCGCCACGTGCCGGTCCACGAACGACGCCGCGTCGGGTGACAGCGAGAGGGTCTGGTCGGCGACCCGGCGGGCCAGGAACGGCCGCAGGTCCCCTTGACCACGCGCCGCCACACCCGCGGGAGGCGGTGGCCGCAGTTCGAGGGCGTGCCCGACGTACCGCTTCCCCGAGTCGGTGGAGACCCCGATCGCGGCGGCGAACTCGGTGATCGCGAACTCCGCCACCAGAGGTGCACCCTCACCCGCCACCGGCATCCCGGTGTCGCCATACCTGTCGGCGATGGTGGCGGCGTCGTCGATCGAGTCGGTCGAGTGCATCGCCGCCCACTGCACCGCGGCCTGCAGCAGGTCGGGCTTCCGCGCGGTCCGCGATCTGCCCGAGGTGCGCGCGCGACAGCCGAGCACCGCGGTTGCGGTGTCGAGCTCCTCGGCGTACTTGGTCATGGGTCAACTCAAGCATCGACCACCGACACTCCGAGGCCCGAAAACCCCTTGTTTGACTGGGATGTGGAGAACTATTTCGAGAAAGTTCTTGCGACCGCAACCACAACGGTCGAGCTAGGCGACCGCGACCGTGGAAGCAGCCGAGAGTGGCCGCCTTGACCACCGCGGCGGGTGACCACGTAACCCAAAGATCTTTTGACCACCCACCTGCGGTGACCGGGCCTCGACAGGCTCGGCCGACGTGGTCGCCGCCCTGCACACCTCACCGGGTTTCGACGCGCTCGCGCGACTTCGTTCCTCAGTCGCGTCGCTTGCTCAACCTGGCTGGGCCCACGCGACGCGTTCGTTCCTCACGCGCCGCTGCCCAGCTCACCTCAACCAGCGGTGGGTTTGTTTTCGGAGGAGTGGCTACCAGTGCCGCTCGACGAGGGCGGTGGCTTCGGTCAGACCGAGTCCGAGCCGGCGGGCGACGGCGACGTAGTCCGACGCCGCCCGGGCCACCTCGTCGCTGCGGGCGCCCGGCCCCACCGGGACGAACGTGCCGCGCCGGCCCTCGGTGACGACCGACCCGTCGGACTCGAGGGCGCGGTAGGTCTTGGCCACCGTGTTCACAGCGAGCCCGAGCTCGGACGCGAGCGCGCGGACGGTCGGGAGGCGGGTGCCCGGTGGCAGGGCGCCGGACGAGATGCGGCCAGCGATCTGGATCCGGAGCTGCTCGTACGGCGGACGGCTGTCCGCGGGATCGACGGCGAACTGGCTCATGCCCCGACCGTAGTGGTAGACCCGTGCAATGGAACCTGACGTGCTGGTCGTGGGCGAAGCACTCGTCGACATCGTGAAGGCGGCCGACGGCACGTCCACGGAGTACGCCGGCGGCAGCGCCGCCAACGTCGCCGTGGCCCTGTCCCGGCTGGGCCGGCCGGTTCGATTCGCGACCAGCTTCGCCGACGATGTGCGGGGAAAGCTGGTCAGCGAGTTCCTCTCCCGCGACGGCGTGGTCCTGGCCACCGACCCGGCCGCCGTCGAGCGGACGTCCACCGCGGAGGCAACGATCGGCAGCGACGGCGCCGCCAGCTACGTGTTCGACTTCGACTGGCGGCTCAACCCGCTCCTCCCGGCGGACGTGCCCCCGCTCGTCGTGCACACCTGCTCGCTGGGCGCCGTGATCGAGCCCGGTGCGGACACCGCGTTCGAGATGGTCCGCACGCTGCGTGGCGACGCGACGATCAGCTACGACGTCAACGCGCGGCCGGCCGTCACCGGCACCGGCCCCGAGGTCGTGGCGCTCGTCGAGCGGATGGTGGCGATCAGCGACCTGGTGAAGGCGTCCGACGAGGACCTGGCGGCGCTCTACCCGGGCCGCGACCTCGAGGAGGCCGCCCGCGCGCTGCTCACCCTCGGACCGGCTGCGGTCGTGGTGACCAAGGGCGAAGCCGGTGCCATGTGGTTCGGGCAGAGCACCACGGTCGAGGCCGAGCCGGTCAAGGTCGACGTGGCCGACACGATCGGGGCCGGTGACACGTTCGGCGCCGCAATGCTGGACGCGCTCTGGGAGCGCGGACGGCTCGGGGCCGCCGGTCGCCACGCGCTCGGTGACCTCCCGGCCGAGGAAGTCGCCGAGGTGCTCGCGCACGCGACCCGCGCCGCGGCGGTGACCGTCTCGCGCCCCGGGGCCGACCCGCCGTACCGCTCCGAGCTCTGAGGCTCAGTCTCCTGCCGGTGCCAGGAACGAGTGGACGAGCGGCACCACCGACGCACCCTCACCGCTGGCGGCCGCCACCCGTTTCATCGACCCCGACCGGACGTCGCCGGCCGCGAAGATGCCGGGCACGGTGGTTGCGAGGTTCTCTGGCGGCAGCCCGTTGACCCAGTGGTCGCGCGGGACGTCGCGCCCCGTGAGCACGAAGTCGTGGCTGTCCCGCGTCACCGCGGCCGGGATCCAGTCGCAGTGCGGCTCGGCACCCAGCAGCAGGAACAGGCCGTACGCCGGGACCGTGGCCCGCTCGCCGGTGCGGACGTCCTCGAGCCCGAGCCACTCGAGCCGTCCGTCGCCACCGCCGTCGACGACCGCGGTGGAGGTGCGCACCGAGATCCGTGGGTTGTAGCCGATCTCGTTGACCAGGTACGCCGACATCGTCTCGGCCAGGTCCGGGCGCCGGATCAGGATCGTGACCGACCGGGCGAACCGGGCGAGGTGCACCGCTGCCTGGCCGGCGGAATTGCCGCCGCCGACCACGAAGATGTCCTGGTCCTCCATCTCGCGGGCGGCGGTCATGGCCGCGCCGTAGTAGACGCCCAGGCCGACCAGTTCCTCGATCGGGTCGACGCGGAGCTTGCGGTAGGCGACGCCGCTCGCGATCACCACCGACTTGGCCCGCACCTCCCCGCTCTCGGTGCACAGCACGTGCGGGTCGCCGTCGGCGCCGGGACGCAGCTCGTCGACCACCTGACCGGTGTAGAAGCGGGTACCGAACCGGATGGCCTGGTTGCGCGCCCGCTGGGCCAGGCGCATGCCGGAGATCCCGCGCGGGAAACCGAGGTAGTTGCGGATCATCGAGCTGGTGCCGGCCTGGCCGCCGACCGCCTCCGCCTCGAGCACCACGGTGGAGAGCCCTTCCGATGCGGAGTAGACCGCGGCGGCGAGTCCGGCCGGTCCCGCGCCGACGACCGCGACGTCGACGACGTGGTCCAGGTCGAGCTCGGTGGGGGCGCCGTAGATGTTGATCGCCACGTCGCGCACCGACCGCGCGACGATCGGCGGGCGGCTGAGCGCGTAGACGAGCGGGTAGTCCGGCTCGCCGTCGTACCGTTCGAGCACGTAGCGGCCGGCCTCGCTGTCCGGCTCCCACACGCGGCTGGGCATGGCCATCCGGTCGAGGAAGTCACGGATCGCGAGGGTCAGCTGGTCCCGGACCGGGGAGATGATCTTCACCGACACGACCTCGGGGTCGGGCACGGTGGAGCCCCAGTCCGAGAGCAGGTCGGTGATCGCGTTGTGGAACTCCTCGTCGCGGACCCCGCGCGGCATCAGCAGGAAGGCGTCGTACTTTCCCGTGGCCATGGCGCCCCGCAGCGCGGGCGCGTCTGTCAGGAACCGCTCCCAGTGCGCGGCGATCACGCGACGGGCGGTCGGCACCTTCTCGCGCAGCTTGTGGAAGGCGTGCAGGACGTCGGCATCGGGCAGCACCGACTCGCTCACGAACATCGCGACCTGGCCGCCGGCCTCGATGACGTCGCGAGTGGCGAGGAGCGCGTCCTTCGCGGACGTGGTGGAGTGCAGGTCGTAGTCGCGGGCGTAGCGGCCGAACTCGTCGAGGAGCGTGTCGGCGTGGTGCTCCGAGACCAGCACGATCGCCGGGTTGGGTGCAGTCACGGGAAAAGCCTAGGCCCGGGCGCAATAGGCTTGCTCGTCGTGCGACTCCGGATCGACCTCGCCTACGACGGCACCGACTTCCACGGCTGGGCCACCCAGCCGGGGTTGCGGACGGTGCAGGGTGAGCTCTCGGCCGCCCTGGCGACGGCGCTCCGGATGCCGACGGTTGGCCTCGTGTGTGCCGGCCGCACGGACACCGGCGTGCATGCCCGGGGCCAGGTGGTGCACGCCGACGTCGATGCCGAGTCCCTGGCCTCATCGACCGGTCGCTCGGCCGAACCGCCGCTCGATGCGCTCCGGCGCCGGGTGAACGGCATCCTCGACCCCGACGTGCGGGTACGCCGCGTGGTGGAGGCACCGGGCGGGTTCGACGCCCGCTTCTCCGCGCTGTGGCGTCGGTACGCCTACCGGATCGCGGACGAGCCCGGCGCCGTCGACCCACTGGCGCGGCGCCACGTGCTCACGTGGCCGCGACCGCTCGACCTGGCCGCCATGAACGAGGCGTCCGCACTGTTGCTGGGGGAGCACGACTTCGCGTCGTTCTGCAGGCAACGCGAGGGAGCGACCACGATCCGCACGCTGCTCGAGCTCGACTGGGTCCGCGACGACGACGGGCGCGCCGTGGCGACGGTCCGCGCCGACGCGTTCTGCCACAGCATGGTCCGCTCACTGGTGGGATGCCTGCTGCCCGTCGGCGATGGCCGGCGCCCTCCGGCGTGGGCGGAGGAGGTCCTGCGCGCGGCGACCCGCGACCCGGCGGTCACCGTCGCACAGCCGCACGGCCTCACGTTCGAACAGGTCGCCTACCCCGACGACGCGGGCCTCGGCGCGCGGGCCGACGTGACCCGGGCCAGGCGGGACAACCATGGATGACCACTACTTCAGCGCCGACCCGTCGGTGCCGTTCAAGCGCGAGGTCTTCACCTGCGACGTGTGGGGCCACGAGCTGGAGCTCGTCAGCGGGTCCGGCGTGTTCAGTCGCGGACACCTCGACCACGCGACCGCCGTGCTGTTCCGGGAGACGGAGCCGCCGGTGCAGGGTCGCTTCCTCGACCTGGGCTGCGGGTACGGCGTGATCGGGCTGGCGATCGCCCGGGCGGTGCCGCTGGCCACGGTCACCGGGATCGACGTCAACGAGCGGGCGCTCGCGCTTGCCAACGAGAACGCGCGCTCGCTCGGCGTCGAGGGACGCTTCGTGGCGTGTCTTCCTGGTGCTGTGCCCTCCGACGCGGCCTACGACGAGATCTGGTCGAACCCGCCGATCCGGATCGGCAAGCAGGCGCTGCACGAGCTACTCCTCACGTGGCTGCCGCGGCTGGTGCCCGGCGGCCGCGCCGTGATGGTGGTCGGCAGGAACCTCGGTGCCGACTCGCTCCAGCGATGGCTGGGGGAGCAGGGCTACCCGACCGAACGTCTCGCGAGTGCCAAGGGGTTCCGGGTCCTGGAGTCACGCCGTCCGGGCTGAACTCGTGTCAACCAGGGTTGAC
This sequence comes from uncultured Actinomycetota bacterium, assembly GCA_963788445.1. Classification (GTDB taxonomy): domain Bacteria; phylum Actinomycetota; class Actinomycetes; order Propionibacteriales; family Nocardioidaceae; genus Nocardioides. The sequence goes on along the minus strand of CAWBGN010000007.1, from coordinate 289,713 downwards.
AGAAGGCGGAGCGTCAACCTAGGTTGACGACATGTCACTGTCCGACCAGGACCTCACCGCCGCCGCCGCGGGCGCCGACCCGCTGGTGGGCCTGCGCGCGGTGCGAGCCCTGCGGCGCCTGCTCGAGCACCTCGAGCAGACGCAGGTGAGCCGCGCCCGTGCGGACGGATGGTCGTGGCAGGAGATCGCCGAGGTGCTCGGCGTCAGCAGGCAGGCCGTTCACAAGAAGCATCGTCAGGGCTGAGGAGGCCACATGTTCGAGAGGTTCACCCGGCGGTCCCGGGCGGTCGTCGAAGCGGCCGTCAAGGGGGCCAAGGCGGCCGGCGCGCGGGAGGTCCAGCCGGAGCACCTGCTCGAGGCGATCCTCTTGGAAGGCCGAGGCGTCGCGGTGGCGGTGCTCGCGCAGCTCGGGGCGCCGGCCGACGAGGTCAGGGCCACGCTGCTCCGGTCGCGGGCGCGGCGTCCTGGCGAGCTGGACGAGGGTGACGCCGAGGCGCTCCGGGTGCTGGGCATCGACCTCGACGACGTCGTCCGCCGGATCGAGGGCAACCTCGGCCGAGACCTGCCGCGACGCCGCGGGCACCTGCCGTTCGCGAAGCGGAGCAAGAAGTCGCTGGAGCTCGCGCTGCGGGAGGCGCTGCGGCTCGGCGACGGCTTCATCGGGACCGAGCACCTCCTGCTCGGACTGGTGCGCAGCGGCGACCAGGTCGTGCTCGACACCCTCGCGGCGTTCGACGTCGAACCCGACGCGCTGCGCGCAGCGGTAGCCGCGACCGAGCGCCGGCGTACCGGCTGAGGCTGGGCTGACGCCGATGCCCGAGCGCGACCGACGCGAGGTGCGACCCGACCACCTGCTGCGGGCCGTGCTCGACGATCGGCTGGTGGTCGACGTCCTGGACCAGCTCGGCGCGCCGGTCCCGGCCGTTCGGGAGACGCTGGAGCACCGCTGGCTCGAGACTCTCGACGACGTCGACGCCGAGGCGCTGTTCGCCCTGGGGATCGATCTCGACAACGTGCTGGAGGTGCTCAACCCGCCGTACGACGCCGAGCCCGACTGGCACGGCAGGCTCCTGTCACCCGCCGCGCGGGACGTCCTGCTCCATGCCCTGGTGGAGTACTCCGCCATCCGCGGGCCGCACGTTCACGCCGGCCACGTGCTGCTCGGTCTGCTGCGCTCGCACGACCCACTGGTGGCGGCGACGTTCCGGGCCCACGGTGTGCGGCTGCGGCCGGCCCGGGCACTCGTCGCCGAGTGGGGTCGCCGGGCCGGCTGACCGCCCGTCAGTCAGGAGGCGTCACTCCTCGGGAACGCCGCTCTCCGGGGGTGTGTCCGAGGCCTGGTCGGAGCCGTCCTCCTCGATCGCCGCGTCGCCGATGTCGGTGACGAGCACCGGTGTCAGCGGTTCGCCGGCGCCCTTCCGGATCTCCACCAGGCGCAGTCCGGAGATGCCCATGTGGCTGTCGGCGGTGTAGCGGTACGGCGCCAGCTGCGGGCCCTCGAGGTCCTTGCCGGTCTCCTCGACCGCAGCGACCAGCCCGTCCCGGGTGAGGTCTTCGCCGGCCGCCTGCAGGGCCTGGACGAAGGCGTACGCGTGTGACATGCCGTAGATCCGGTAGTTGGTCAGCTCGCCCTCCTTGCCCTGCTCGTCCCAGACCTTCTGCCACAGCTGGACCCACGGGTCCTCGGGCTGGTCGACGCCGGGGATGTACTCCGACGTCATCACGCCGTCCAGGGCAGTCGTGCCGCCCTCGACCGCCCCCTCGGAGAAGCGGGACAGCAGCGATCCGACGAGCTGCGGGTCGGAGCCGACATTGCTGTAGTACCACTGCGGCTGGTAGCCGAGCTTGAGCGCCACCAGCTGGCTCAGGGCGGTGTACGACGGTGTGTTGAAGCCGAGCACCAGATCGGCCTGGGCGGACTGCAGGGCCGCGATCTGCGGCCCCACGTCGGTGTTGCCGGACGTGTAGCGCTGGACCTCGACGATCTGGTCGTCGAGGAACTGGCGTACCCCCTGCTCGGCGTCCGCGCCGAAGTCGTCGTCCTGGAGGAACAGACCCACCTTGGCGTCGGGCATGTTCTCGGCGACGTACTGGCCGATGATCTTTCCCTCGATCTCGTAGTCCGGCTGCCACCCGAACGTGAAGGGACGGTTCTCGACGTCGTCACCCCACTGGAGGGAGCCGGACGAGACGAACATGTCGGGGACGCCCTCGTCGTTGAGGAAGTCGACCACCGCGCTGTGGGTGGGGGTGCCGAGCCCGCCGACCATCGCGAAGATCTCGTCCTGGAGGACCAGCTCGTTGGTGACCTGGCTGGTGTTGGTCGGGTTGTAGGCGTCGTCCTTGACGATGTACTCGATCTTGCGGCCGTGCACGCCACCCTGGGCGTTCACGTAGTCGAAGTACGCCTGCGCGCCGGTCGGGATCTCGCTGTACCCAGGAGCAGCGACGCCGGTGAGCGGGAAGTGGGCGCCGACCGTGATCGTGTCGTCGGTGATGCCGACGTCCGCGGCGCCACCGCCGTCGCCGTCGTCGGGGCGGTCCTCACCCGCACCGCAGGAGGCGAGCAGCAGCACGGCGGTGGCGAGCCCGGCGAGGGGCGCCGACCTCTGGAGCAGTGATCTCATGGTGTTCTTCCTCTCGAGGTGGTGGAGACGACGACGTTGTCGGGGGTGGCGGGCTCCTCGTCGCCGGTGGGTTCCACGGCGTCGGAGCCGGCGCGCTGGGACCTGTTCCGCAGGCGGTGCACCAGTGCGCGGGTGGTGCCGGTGAGGCCGCTCGGTGCCAGGAGGATGACCGCGATCATCACCACGCCGTAGACGAGCGGTGCGAGCTCGGCAGCCTTGATGTCGGTGAGGCCGGCGTCGCGCCCGAGGCCCGTCACGAACTGGGGCAGGAAGGTCAGCAGTGCGGCGCCGGCCAGAGCTCCGGTCAGGCTGCCCAGCCCGCCGAGCACCACGGCGGTGAGCAGGGTGAGGCTCAGCGTCAGCGTGAAGCCACTGGGCGCGGCCAGCCGCACGGTGATGGCCATCATGGCGCCGGCGGCACCTGCGGCGGCAGCGCTGACCATGAACGCGGAGACCCGGGCCCGGCCGAGATCGATGCCGGCCAGCTCCGCGGGCACGCCGGCGTCGCGCACGGCTCGCCACCGGCGGCCGACCCGACCGCGGGACAGGTTGGCCAGCAGCACGAAGGTCACGATCAAGGTGAACCACGCGAGGTAGGCGACGTACCGGCTGCGGGTCAGCTCGCTGCCGGTCACGAAGTACGCCGTGTCGAGCACCCAGTCGGGAATGTCCGGCAGGACGACCGAGAGCCCCTGCTCTCCGCCGAGCCGGTCCTCGAAGTAGAGGGCGATGCCGGGGACCGCCACGGCGAGGGCCAGGGTGGCGCCGGCGAGGTAGGGACCGTGCAGCCGGGCCGCGGCGACGCCCACGAGCGTGCCGACCACCAGGGTCACGGCGACCGCCGCGAGGACGACCAGTGGCAGGGGGGTCGAGGCCTCGCGGTCGGGGAGGAGGAGCGCAGTCGTGTACGCGCCGACGGCCATCAGGGCGCCGTGTCCGAGAGAGATCTGTCCGTTGAGTCCGGTCAGCACGGTCAGCCCGCCGGCGGCGATGCCGAGGTAGGCCATGGAGGCCAGCTGCAGGCTTCGGAAGTCGCTGACGCTCTCGAGCACCAGCACCACCACCAGGGCGCCGACCACGGCGAGCAGGAGGTGGCGGGCCAGGATGGAGTCCCGCCACACGCCGAGCAGTCGGCCGCGCATCAGACCCGCCTCTCGGCGGCCTGCGCGAACAGGCCACCCGGGCGCAGGGTGAGCACCAGCATCAGGATCACGAGCGCGGCGAGCGCGACCAGCTCGGAGCCGACGTACCCGCTGACGAAGCTGAGCGAGAGGCCGAGCACCACGCCACCGACGACCGCGCCGGCCGGGCTGTCCAGCCCGCCCAGGACCGCGGCGACGAAGCCGTAGACGACCACCGAGTCCATGTACGACGGGTGCACCAGGCTGCCGCCGGCGATCAGCAGCCCGGCGAGGGAACCGACCAAGGAGGCGAGTGCCCAGCCGAGGGTCAGCATCCGTCCGACGCGGACGCCGAGCAGTCGCGCCACCTCCTGGTTGAACGCGGACGCCCGCATCCGCAGCCCGAGGTCGGTGAAGCGGAACAGGGCGACGAGGAATGCCATCACCACGAGCACCGCAACGACCGTGAAGATGCCGAAGCCGGTCAGCGCCACCGTCGTGTCTCCGACCTCCAGCCCGCGGATCCCGAACGGTGCCGGGAACGAGCGGTAGCGGTTGCCGAAGATGACCGAGGCCAGAGCGTGCAGGGTGATGAAGAGACCCAGGGTGAGGATCACCGCGTTGATCTCCGGCTTGTCCTCGACCGGACGGATCACGAGGCGTTCGACGACGGCGCCGAGGATGAGGCCGCAGAGCAGGGCTGCGACGAACCCGAGCCAGTAGGAGTGGCCGGCGTCGATCACCACCAGGGCCACGAACGTGGTGACCATGGCCATCGGCGCCTGGGCGAAGTTGACGATCCGTGTCGAGCGCCAGATCAGGACGAGAGCCAGCGCGAACGCGGCGTACACGGCCCCGAGGGTCAGGCCGCCGAGCGCGGTGTTGATGAACTGCTGCACTGAGCCTCCCGTCCTTTCCGGTCAGAACCCGAGGTAGGCGTGTCGGAGCTGGTCGTCGGCGGCCAGGACCGATGCGTCGTCATCGGCGACCACCCGGCCGAGGTTGAGGACGACGCCGCGGTCGGCGATGGCCAGGGCGCTTCGCGCGTTCTGCTCGACCAGGAGCACGCTGAGCCCTTCGGTCTCGACCAGCGAGCGCACCAGGTCGAAGATCTGGGTGACGACCTTGGGGGCCAGTCCGAGGGACGGCTCGTCGAGCAGCAGCATCCGTGGCGCGGCCATCAGGGCCCGCGCGATGACGAGCATCTGTCGCTCGCCGCCGGAGAGGACGTGCGCCACGGCTGTCCTGCGGTCGGCCAGCGGCGGGAACAGGTCGTAGGCGCGCTCGAGGTCGGCGGGTCGCACGCGTCGACGGCGACCGGGGCCACCGCGTCCGAGTCCGCCGAGCCGGAGGTTCTCGTCCACCGTGAGCTGGGTGATCACGCCGCGGCCCTCGGGGACGTGGGAGAGTCCCAGCCGCGACATCCGTTCGGCGGGGAGCCGGTCGATGCGCCTGCCGTTGAACTCGACCGTCCCGTGCTGGGGGCGCAGCAGCCCGGACACCGTGCGCAGCAAGGTGGTCTTCCCGGCACCGTTCGCGCCCAGGACCGCCGTCACCTGGCCCCGGCGAGCCGAGAAGGTGACGCCCTCCAGGGCGCGCACCGGCCCGTAGCCGGTGGAGAGCTCGCGCAGATCGAGCACGGTTGCCTAGGCACCCCCGACGTTCTCGCCGAGGTACGCCGCCAGCACCGCCGGGTCGTCGCGCACCTGGTCCGGTGTGCCGTGCGCGATCACCCGGCCGAAGTCGAGGACGGTGATCTCGTCGCACACCCTCATCACCAGGTCCATGTGGTGCTCCACGAGCATGACCGACATCCGCTCCGTGAGCCCCCGCACCAGCTCGCCCAGCTCGTCCATCTCCGTGGTCGAGAGTCCGCTGGCCGGCTCGTCGAGCAGCAGCAGCGACGGCTCCGCAGCGAGTGCCCGGGCCAGCGACACCCGCTTGCGCACCGGGTAGGGGAGGCTTGGCGGGTAGCGGTCGGCGTACTCCTCGATGCCCAGCGTCGCGAGCAGCGAGCGGGCGCGCTCACGCAGCTCGCGCTCCGCCCGCGAGGCCCGGGGCAAGGCCAGCAGGGAGGCCAGGAAGCCGGTGCTCGAGTGTCGGTCCGCGCCGACCATCACGTTGTCGAGGACGCTCACGCGGTCGAAGAGGTCGAGGCCCTGCAGGGTGCGGGCCATGCCGAGCCCGGCGAGGTGGTGTGGCCGCAGCGCGGTGAGCTCCTTGCCGCCCCGGAAGAGCCGGCCGCCGTCGGGCGTGACGAACCCGCAGGCGACGTTGAAGAGCGTCGTCTTGCCGGCGCCGTTCGGTCCGATCACGCCGACGACCTGGTGGGGTGGCACGGTCAGGCTGACATCGGACAGAGCGGTGATCCCGCCGAAGGTCACGGTGACCCCGCTGAGCTCCAGCTCCGCGGTACCGACCGTGGCGCTCATCCGAGAGAGGCCTTCCTGATCGCGGATCCGGGGACCACCCCGGACCTGACTCCCACCACTTTGGTCGGAGCGCACATCCGATGCATTGGGCGCGGAGCACAAAAAGCATTGGATCGGGCGCCGCGACGAGCCTCCAGGGGTGGTCAGAATTGTGCGGAAGGTGCGAACGTGGTCGCATGCGCTCGACGCCGGGGTCGGATCTGACGTCCGCCCCGCTCGACCAGGTCCAGAAGGCCTGGCGGCTGCTCGTGGACCAGTCCGACGCGATCGCCGACAGCATCACGCTCACCCTCTTCGAGCGCGATGCGGAGATCTACGAACGGATCGGACCCGACCTGCGGGTCGACGTCCGGGAGAGCACGCGACGGCACATCCGACGGGGACTCGAAGTCCTCGCGGGCGAGAGGCCCGTGGGCGCCTCGGCGCGCGACCTGTGGCGCGAGACCGGACGCCGCCGGGCGCGTCAGGGCGTGCCCCTGGAACTGGTGCTGAACGCCTACACCCTCGGCGCCCGGGTGCTCTGGGAGGCGCTCGTCGCCCGCGCAACGGACGGGTCGGGTGCGATCGACGAGCAGGTCCTGCTCACCGCCGCCAAGACGGTCTGGTCCAACCTGGACGTGCAGAACGCGGTGCTGATCGACGCCTACCGTCGGGAGAGCGCCCGGCTCCACCGCCAGGACCTCCAGCGCCAGCAGAGCGTCCTGGACGCGCTGCTCGAAGGTCGCGGCGCGGACCCGGAGTTCGCCGACGGTGCGCGGGCCGCCCTCGACATCGGCGCGGACGACGCGGTCGCGTGTGTCGTGGCCCTGTACGACGGCTCCCTGGACGATGCGCTCGCTCCCGCCGAGGACCGACTGGACCGGTGCGGCATCCAGGCCCGCTGGCATGTTCGGGCCGGGGTCTACTTCGGGCTGCTGTCCGGCCAGCTCCCCGACGAGGCGGGACTGGTCGACCTGTTCGCGCCGTACGCCCCGGGGAGGATGGGCGTCGCCAGCTGCCGGGATGGCATCGCCGGTTTCGCGGCGGCGTTCCAGCTGGCGACGAGGGCGGCCGAGACCCTCGACCGGGGCGCACAGCAGGTGGTCTCGGTGGCCGAGCGGCTGCCCGAGGTGCTGCTCGCCGGGAGCCCGCAGGTCGCGCCGCTCCTGCTCGCCGAGACCCTCGGACCGGTGCTGGGGCAGCCCGAGCCGCAGGCGACGACGCTGCTGGACACGCTCGCGGCCGTGCTGCGCCACGACGGGTCGCCCACGCACGCGGCCGAGGAGCTCTTCTGTCACCGCAACACCGTGATCTACCGGATGAAGCAGATCGAGCAGCTGACCGGCCGCACCGTCACCAACCCGCGCGACAAGCTCCTGCTCGAGCTCGCCCTGATGCTGCGGCCGAGCTGACCGGGATCATCGGCCGGACGGCAGGTCGACGAGCGCGGCCAGGTCGGCGCGGTGCGCCTCGGGGGAGCCGAGCAGCAGCTGGTCGGCCTTGGCGCGCTTGAGGTACAGGTGGGCGGGGTGCTCCCAGGTCATGCCGATCCCGCCGTGCAGCTGGATCGCCTCCTCGGCGGCATGCACTGCGGCGTCGGAGCAGAACGCCTGGGCCAGCGCCACGGCCACCGGCACGTCCGGGTCGTCGGTGGCCAGGGCGGCCGAGGCGTACCTCGCCGCGGCCCGGGCGGACTCGACCTCGGCGTACACGTCGGCCAGCCGGTGCTTCAGCGCCTGGAAGCCGCCGACCGCGCGACCGAACTGCCGTCGTTCCTTGAGGTAGGCGACGGTCGCGTCGAGGCACCAGGCGGCGACGCCGACCTGTTCCCGGGCGAGCAGCCCCGCCGCGGTGCGCAGGCCATGGTCGAGGGCGGCGGCTGCGTCCTCGGCGGAGAGTGCTGCCGCGGGGGCGCCGTCGAGGGTGACGTCGGCCAGGGGGCGGGTCATGTCGAGCGACACCACGGGCTCGACTGTCACGCCCGGGGCGTCGGCAGGTACGCCGTGCAGGGCGAGCCCGCCGTCGGTCTCGACCGGTACGAGGAGCACGTCGGCCGGGACACCGCCCGCGACACCCACGACGTTGCGGACGTTGCCGAAGACCTGCCCGTCCCTGATGGCGAGGCCGTGGCCCGCGGCCGAGCGGGCAGTGGCCGGGAGCAGCAGCGCGGCGGTCGCCTCAGCGGAGGACAGGCGGCCGAGCAGCCCGCCGGCGTCGTCGCCCCCGAGCGCGACGAGGGCAGCCGTGGCCGCGACGGCGCTGGTGAGGAAGGGGACCGGGGCCACGGCCCAGCCGATCTCCTCGGCAACCGCCCCGGCCTCGCGTGCGGACGCACCTGCCCCGCCGAGGTCCTCGGGCACGAGCAGTGCGGCCAGGCCGAGGTCACGCGCCAGGGCGGACCACGCCGACGCCGAGGCACTGTCGTCGCCGTCGAAGCAGGCAATCACCCGCTCGGCCGGGCAGTGCTTCTCGAGGACGCCGCGGACGGAAAGGCGCAGATCGTCCTCGACGTCGTCGGCGAGCAGCCACAGCTCGCCCGAACGGATGCTGGTGTCGGTCATCGCGGCAGGTCCTTCCAGGCGACGTCCTTGTCGACCCGCGGCTCGCTCGGCAGTCCGAGCACGCGTTCGGCGATGATGTTGCGGAGGATCTCGGAGGTGCCGCCCTCGATGGAGTTGCCCTTGGCCCGGAGGTAGCGGTACCCCGCGTCGCGGCCGACGAAGTCCACGGTCTCCGGCCGGGTCATCGTCCAGTCGTCGTAGCGCAGCCCGTCGTCGCCCAGCACCTCGACCTCGAGCCCGGACAGCTCCTGGGCGAGCCGGGCGAAGACCAGCTTCATGGCGGATCCCTCGGGGCCGGGTGCGCCGACCGCGAGCTTCTGGCGCAGCCGGGTGCCGGCGATCCGGGCGACCTCGGCCTGGACCCAGAGCCGCACCAGGCGGTCGTGCGCACCGGGAGTACGGCGCTCCGGGTTCGCACGCCAGGTCTCGGAGACCCTGCCGATCATCCCGAACTCCCGGGGTGCCGCGCCGCCGCCGATGGCCACCCGCTCGTTCATCAGGGTCGCGTTCGCGACCCGCCAGCCGGCGCCGACGTCACCCACCCGCATCGTGTCGGGGATCCGCACGTCGGTCAGGAAGACCTCGTTGAACTCGGCCTCGCCAGTGATCTGCCGCAGGGGCCGCACCTCGACCCCGGGGTCGTGCATGTCCATGAGGAAGTAGGACAGGCCGGCGTGCTTGGGCAGGTCGGGATCGGTGCGCGCGACCAGGATGGCCCGGTCGGCCTTGTGCGCCACCGACGTCCACACCTTCTGGCCGTTGACGACCCACGTGTCGTCGTCGCGCACGGCACGGGTCGCGACGGCGGCCAGGTCGGACCCGGCGCCCGGCTCCGAGAAGAGCTGGCACCACACCTCTTCGCCGGTCCACAGCGGTCGCAGCAGGGCCTGCTGCTCCTCGGTGCCGAACGCGAGGATGGTCGGTGCGGCCATGCCGAGTCCGATGCCGATCCGGCCGGGATCGTTGCCCGGGGCACCCGCCCGCTCCAGCTCCGCGTTGACGACCTGCTGCTGATCGCGGGGAAGGTCCAGCCCACCGAGGCCCTCCGGGAAGTGCACCCAGGCCAGGCCGGCGTCGTACCTCGCGCGGAGGAAGTCGAGCCGGTCCGTCGTGGCCGGGTCGTGCTCGGCGAGCAGCCGGGCCACCCGGTCGCGCAGGTCCTGGGCGGCATCGGTCGTCATCGATCGCCCTTCCAGCGCTGGATCTCCGCCTTCGCCAGGGCGTTCTTGTGGACCTCGTCCGGGCCGTCGGCGAAGCGCAGGGTCCGGATGCCCGCGAACGACGCCGCGAGCGGGAAGTCCTGGGACAGGCCGCCGGCGCCGTGCACCTGGATCGCCTTGTCGAGGATCCACTGGACGGTCTCCGGCGTCGCGATCTTGATCGCCTGGATCTCCGTGTGCGCACCCTTGTTGCCGACCGTGTCCATCAGCCAGGCGGTCTTGAGGACCAGCAGCCGGAGCTGCTCGATGCGGACCCGCGACTCGGCGATCCAGTCCCGGATGACGCCCTGGGTCGACAGCGGGCGGCCGAACGCCACCCGCTCCTCGGCGCGCCGGCACATCAGCTCGATGGCCTGCTCCGCCACCCCGATGGACCGCATGCAGTGGTGGATCCGGCCCGGGCCGAGGCGCGCCTGCGCGATCCCGAAGCCGTCGCCCTCGCCGCCGATCAGGTTCGTCACGGGCACACGCACGTCCTCGAACAGCAGCTCCGCGTGTCCGCCGTGCTCGTGGTCGTCGTACCCGAGCACGTGCATCGGCCGGACGACGGTGAGCCCCGGGGTGTCCCGCGGGACGAGCAGCTGGCTCTGCTGCCGGTGCCGCGACGCGTCCGGGTCGGTCTTGCCCATGACGATGAAGATCTCCGTCTGCGGGTTCATCGCGCCGGTGATCCACCACTTGCGTCCGTTGACGACGTACTCGTCCCCGTCCCGCACGATGCTGGTCGCGATGTTCGTGGCGTCGGAGGACGCGACGTCCGGCTCGGTCATCGCGAACGCCGAGCGGATCCGGCCGTCGAGGAGCGGGGCCAGCCAGCGTTCCTTCTGTTCCGGGGTGCCGAACATCGCCAGCACCTCCATGTTGCCGGTGTCGGGAGCGGCGCAGTTGAGGGCGGCGGGGGCGAGGTGCCCGCTGTGGCCGGTGATCTCGGCGAGCGGGGCGTACTGGAGGTTGGTCAGCCCGGCACCCAGGTCGCCGTGCTCGCGGGGCAGGAAGAGGTTCCACAGGCCCCGCTTCCTGGCCTCGGTCCGCAGCTCCTGCAGGACCGGCACGGTGGACCAGGCCCAACGATCCTCGAGCCCCTCGAGCTGCTCGTGGAACACCGGTTCGGCCGGGCGGACGTACTCGTCCATGAAGCCGAGCAGCTCCTCCCGCAGCTCCTCGGTGCGCGCGTCGAATGCGAAGTCCATCAGGGTCCCTTCGGTGGTGTGGTCAGTGCCCGGGTGGCTTCCAGCCCGGCGGCGAGCAGCGGCTCGACCGCCGCACCCACGGAGCCGAAGCCGGCGCCCACCGTCTGCCCCTGCAGGTGGCGGTAGTGGATGCCTTCGAGGATCACGGCGAGCTTGAGATAGGCCAGGCCGAGGTGGAAGTCCATCCGGTCCAGGTCGCGACCGCTGGCCGCGGCGTACTGCTGGAGCTGCTCGTCGGGACCGGGGTATCCGGGCGCCAGGCACGCGTCGGCCACGGCCGAGCCACCGGCGACGTCGGACAGGCGGTCGTAGACCAGCAGCAGCGCGACGTCGGTGAGCGGGTCGCCGAGCGTGGACATCTCCCAGTCGACGACGGCCCGCACCCGGTCCTCGTGGACCAGCAGGTTGTCGAGGCGGTAGTCGCCGTGCACGATCGCGACGTCGGAGTCGTCGGCGGGGATGCTCGCCGACAGGCGCCGGAGCAGCTCGTCGGCATCGGGCAGGTCGCGGCTCCGCGACCCGTCGAGCTGTCGGCCCCAGCGGCGCACCTGGCGCTCGAGGAAGCCGGCCGGCCGTCCGAACTCCTGGAGCCCGACCGCTGCCGGGTCGACCGCGTGCAGCCGGGCCAGCACGTCCACCATCTCGCCCGCCACGGCAGCGGTCCGGTCTGCTCCGATCTCCTCGAGCTGCGCCCGGGTGCGGTACGGCGTACCGGGCACCCGCTCCATGACGTAGAACGGCGCGCCGAGGACCTCGGGGTCCTCACAGAGGGCGTACGTCGCGGGCACCGGCACGTCGGTGCCCGCCAGTGCGGTCATCGCGGTGTACTCCCGGCCCATGTCGTGCGCGGTCGCCTGCACGTGGCCGAGCGGCGGGCGTCGCAGCACCCACCACGAGTCGCCGTCGGTGACCTCGTAGGTCAGGTTGGACTTGCCGCCGGGGATCAGGCGAGCCCGGAGGTCGCCGGCGATGCCCCGATCCATGTCGGCGGGACGCTGCCCGGCGTACCACGCTGCGAACGCGGCGAGATCCAGGCCGGGAACGCCCGAGCTCGCCAGGTCGCTCATGAGGTGCCCTGGGCGCGGTCGACCTTCTGCTGGAGCCGGCGCATGCCGGCCAGCCACCGGTCGGTGTCCGCGGCCCGGGCCGCGTAGTAGCCGGCCACCTCGGGGTGGGGGAGGACCAGGAACCGGTCGTCGGCCAGCGACGCGACCCAGGCGTCGGCGACCTGGTCAGGCGTCAGCGCGGCGTCCCGGGACAGCAGGTCCTGCAACGGGCCGGCCTCCTCGAGCATCCGGGTCTGGACGCCCTGCGGGCAGATCGCCTGCACGGTCACGCCGCGGTCGCCGTACGTGACCGAGAGCCACTCGGCGAACGCGACCGCCGCGTGCTTGGTCACGGAGTACGGCGCGCTGCCGATCATCGTGAGCAACCCGGCGGCCGACGCGGTGACCACGAAGCGGCCGCCGCCCGTCTCGAGCCAGCCGGGCACCAGCACGCGGGCGGCCCGGACGTGCGCCATCACGTTGGTGTCGATCACCCGCTCCCACACCGGGTCCGGGGTGGCCAGGCTGTCGGGCCCTCCGGCGCCGTCGATGCCGGCGTTCGCCATGAACACGTCGATCCGGCCGAGCTCGGCGGTCGCCCGCTCCACGAGGTGCCGGACGCCCTCGTCGGACGCGCAGTCGGCCGGGACCGGCGTACCCCCGATCTCGGCAGCGACCGCGGCAGCGGCCTCGGGGTCGAGGTCGTTGACGACGACCCGCGCACCCTCCGCCGCGATCCGGGTCGCGAGTGCCCGGCCGATGCCGTGTCCGGCGCCGGTCACGACGACGCCCGCGTCCTGCAGTGCGTCGGCCGGCATCACCCGCCACCTGCCAGGGTGGCGCCGCCGTCCAGGACGACGGTCTGGCCGGTGAGCCAGGCCGCGTCGTCGGACAGGAGGAACGCGACGGTGCCCGCGACGTCCTCGGGGACGCCGAGCCGCTTGAGCGGGTACTTCGCGGAGACCTCGTCCTCCCTGCCCTCGTACAGCGGGATGGCGAACTGGGTCTTGACCACGGCCGGCGCCACGGCGTTGACCCGGACGCCCGGTCCGAGCTCGACCGCGAGGTCGCGGGTCAGCGAGATCAGCATCGCCTTGCTCGCGCCGTAGATCGCGATGCCGGGTGCGGGGCGGACGCCGGCGACGGACGCGATGTTGACCACGGCACCGCCGTGCTCGCCCAGCCAGGCACGGTGCGCTGCCTGCACCCACGCCAGCGCTCCCAGGCAGTTGACCTCGACGGTCTTGCGCGCCGCGTCGAGGTCCAGGTCGAGGAGCGGGCCGTAGACCGGGTTGATGCCGGCGTTGTTCACCAGCAGGTCGAGGCTGCCGAAGGCCGCGAGGGTGGCCTCGATCGTCTCCGCTCGATGGTCGGCGTCGCCGGCGTTGCCGGCCACGGCGATCGCGTGGTCCGGTCCGCCCAGGGCGGCGACTGCCTCCGCCAGGGGCTCCGGCTTGCGGGCCGTGAGGCAGACCCGGGCGCCCTCGGCGACCAGTCGCTGGGCGATGCCCAGCCCGATGCCGCGGCTGCCGCCGGTCACGACCGCCGTCCTTGCCCGCGAGTCCCTGCACCTGATCCTCCGTCGTCGGTTCGCCTGCATCTTCCGGGCTGACTAAGCGCTTGCTTACTATGGTTCACTGCACCAGGACGGTCAACAGGGGTGGTCATGAACGCACGTGGCTCGGCAGTCGGCGACGTCGTCGAGGCGCCGACCGGAGCCCGCGGCCGCCTGCTGGCGGCGGCCGTCACGGCGTTCGCGGCGAAGGGCTTCCACGGCACCACGACCCGCGACATCGCGGCGGCCGCAGGGATGAGCCCGGCCGCGCTGTACGTGCACCATCGCTCCAAGGAGGAGCTGCTCCACCAGATCTCCCTGGCCGGACACGAACGCACTCTCGCGTTGGTCCAGGAGGCAGCCGCGTCGTCGACCGACCCGGTCGAGCGGCTGAGCAGGCTCGTCGAGGAGTTCGTCCGCCACCACGCGCTCACCCACACCACTGCGCGCATCGTGAACTACGAGCTCGCGGCGTTGAGCGAGCCGCACCTGGCCCAGATCGCCCTCTTGCGCCGGGAGATCGACTCCGTGGTCCGTGACGTGATCGAGGACGGTGTCGCCAGGGGGGCCTTCTCGACACCAGACCCCGCGATGACCGCCACGGCACTGCTCTCGCTCGGGATCGACGTCGCCCGCTGGTACCGCGACGACGGCTCCTGGTCGCCGGACGACGTGGCCACGCACTACCGGGAGATCGCCCTGCGGATGGTCGGCGTCGGCCGAACCGGCAAGATGGGCACATGAGCTACGAAGCCGCCGCGGAACGCTACGACGACACGACCGGGATGGAGTACCGCTTCACCGGGCAGCAGCGGGCTGAAGCTGCCGGTGCTGTCACTCGGTCTCTGGCAGAACTTCGGTGACGACCGGTCCGAGGAGAACCAGCGCGCGATCCTCCGACGTGCCTTCGACCGGGGCGTCACCCACTTCGACCTGGCCAACAACTACGGCCCGCCGTACGGCCGCGCCGAGGAGAACTTCGGTCGCTACCTCGCCGACGACTTCAAGCCGTACCGCGACGAGCTGATCATCTCCACCAAGGCGGGCTACGACATGTGGCCCGGTCCGTACGGCCAGGGCGGCGGCTCGCGGAAGTACGTCCTCGCGTCGCTGGACCAGTCGCTCGGGCGGATGGGCCTCGAGTACGTCGACATCTTCTACAGCCACCGCTTCGACCCCGAGACGCCGATCGAGGAGACGATGATGGCGCTCGACCACGCGGTCCGGCAGGGCAAGGCGCTGTACGCCGGCATCTCGTCGTACTCCGCCGCGAAGACCAACGAGGCCGCGGCGATCGCCCGCGACCTCGGCACCCCGCTGCTCATCCACCAGCCGTCGTACTCCCTGCTCAACCGCTGGATCGAGGAGGACCTGCTCGACGAGCTCGAGCAGCAGGGCATGGGCTGCATCGTGTTCTCGGCGCTGGCCCAGGGGCTGCTCACCGACCGCTACCTCGACGGGGTGCCGGCCGACTCGCGGGCGGCCCGGAAGGACTCGACGATCCCCGGGGACCAGCTCGACGAGAAGACGCTGCGCCACGTCCGACGGCTCAACGAGATCGCCGGCGCCCGCGGCCAGAAGCTGGCCCAGATGGCTCTCCAGTGGGCGCTGCGCGACCCGCGGGTGACGTCGGCGGTGATCGGCGCCTCGTCGGTCGAGCAGCTCGACACGAACCTCGACGCCATCGGCGGCCCGGCGTTCACGGCCGAGGAGCTGAAGGCGATCGACGACGACGCGGTCGAGGCCGGGGTCAACCTGTGGGCGAAGCAGACCGCGGAGTAGCCGCCTCGGTGACTGGCCTGGCGCGAGGCGGGCGCACGCGGTCCCACCAGATGCAGCCCACCAGCACCAGGATCGCCACCAGCCAGCCGGCGAAGACGTCGATGACGTAGTGCTCGGCGTTGTAGACCAGCGAGACGCCCATGGCGACGGGGTAGAGGACGAGCAGCCAGCGCCAGTGCGAGCTCAGTCGCGTGATGGCGTACGCCGCGACCAGGAACGCGATGCCCGAGTGCAGTGACGGCATCGCCGCCACCTTGTTGCCGACCCCGCCGAGCAGGAGGTTCAGCCGGTCGATGCCGATGTCCTCCCAGCCGCGGCCGGTGATCCGGGGCAGATAGGCGTCGATGTAGCCCTCGCGCGACGCCCACCACGGCGGCGCCATCGGGTAGGCGATGTAGATCGCGAGTGCGGCGTAGCTGATGGCGACCAGGCGGCGCATCCACCGGGTGAACTCGTGCCGGTTGCGGACCCACAGCACGGCCGCGATGGTCAGACCGGTCACGAAGTGGGACGCGTAGACGGTGGTGAGGACGAGGTCGTACCACCGCGGGTCGCTCGCCGGGTCGCACGGGTTGCCGCACCACGAGTGCTGCAGCACCTCGGTCGGCAGGTGACCGCCGAACATCCACCGGTCGACGTCGATCGGCATCGTGACCGAGATCGCCGCGGTCGAAGTTGTCGGCGACGCCGCGGCTGTAGAAGTAGACGACCAGCGCCAGCACGGGCGGCCACCAGTCCCGCAGGAACTGCAGATGCTGGCGCGGCTCCGCCTCGATGTTCCAGGCGATCGTGCCCAGCCAGAGCCAGAGCACGATCTGGATGGTGTCGTTCGGCAAGCCGAAGAACCACGTCCACGCGGCCAGGAGCAGGGCGTAGGCCAGCATCGCGCGGCGTCGGTCGAGTCGCAGTCTGGTGCGCATCGTGGAGGGAGGCGGTGCCGGCATCCGCTCCAGTTCGCCTTGCATTTCGACAGCCTACGGAGAAGGAGCGTGACGATGCGGCCGATTATCGGGCTGGCGGGTCGCGTCGCGGCTGCGTCGAGAGCGTGCCCGGTTCCGATAACGGGATGACCCAGCGGGACGCGGAGGCGGGAGAATCCGCTCCGTGGGTCACGTAGACGTAGCCGGAGTTCGGTACGAGCTCCCGGACGGGCGGGTGCTCCTCGACGACGTCTCGTTCCGGGTCGGTGAGGGCGCCAAGGTCGCGCTGGTCGGCGCCAACGGCGCCGGGAAGACGACCCTGCTGCGGATCATCACCGGCGCACTCTCCCCGCACGCCGGCGTCGTGACCCGCTCCGGCGGCCTGGGCGTGATGCGGCAGATGGTCGGCACCGGCCTCGGGGACGCACCGACGGTCGCCGACCTGCTGCTCTCGGTCGCCCCGCCTCGCGTCCAGCAGGCGGCCGCCGAGGTGGACCGGTGCGAGCGGGCGCTGATGGACACCGACGACGAGAAGACCCAGATGGACTACGCCCACGCGCTGTCCGAGTACGCCGACGCCGGCGGCTACGAGCTCGAGGTGACGTGGGACGTCTGCACGATCGCCGGCCTCGGCGTGCCCTACGACCGGGCGAAGTACCGCGAGCTGCGCACCCTCTCCGGCGGCGAGCAGAAGCGGCTGGTGCTGGAGTACCTCCTGCGTGGCCCGGACGAGGTGCTGCTGCTCGACGAGCCCGACAACTTCCTCGACGTCCCCGGCAAGGTGTGGCTCGAGCAGCGGATCCGCGAGTCCGACAAGACGATCCTCTACATCAGCCACGACCGTGAGCTGCTCGACAACACCGCGACCCGGGTGGTCACGGTCGAGCTCGGCAACGCCGGCAACCTGGTGTGGACGCACCCCGGCGGCTTCGCGTCGTACCACGAGGCGCGCAAGGACCGGTTCCTGCGCTTCG
Organism: uncultured Actinomycetota bacterium; assembly: GCA_963788445.1. Lineage (GTDB taxonomy): Bacteria > Actinomycetota > Actinomycetes > Propionibacteriales > Nocardioidaceae > Nocardioides. Next base: position 272,306 of record CAWBGN010000007.1, on the reverse strand, counting down.
AGGAGCAGCGGCGGCGCTGGGACGAGGAGCACGCCAAGCTCAAGACGCTGGTGCAGACGCTGCAAGCAGAAGGCGACGTACAACGACGGCATGGCGAGCCGCTACCAGGCGGCGCAGACCCGGCTCCGGAAGTTCGAGGAGGCCGGGCCGCCGACCGAGCAGCCGCGCGAGCAGCAGGTGAAGATGCGGCTCAAGGGCGGCCGCACCGGCAAGCGCGCCGTCGTCTGCGAGAACCTCGAGCTCACCGGCCTGATGAAGCCGTTCGACCTCGAGGTCTGGTACGGCGAGCGGGTGGCGGTGCTCGGCAGCAACGGCTCCGGCAAGTCGCACTTCCTGCGGCTGCTCGCCGCCGGCGGCAGCGACCCGGACGTCGAGCACCAGCCCGTCGGCGACGTGCCGGCCAAGCCGGTGCTACACACGGGCAAGGCCAAGCTGGGCGCCCGGGTCCGTCCTGGCTGGTTCGTGCAGACCCACGACCATCCCGAGCTGCTGGGCCGCACGCTGCTCGAGATCCTGCACCGCGGTGACGAGCATCGCGACGGGATGGGCCGCGAGCAGGCGAGCCGGGTGCTGGACCGCTACGAGCTCGCGCATCGCGGCCGAGCAGCGGTTCGACTCGCTGTCCGGCGGCCAGCAGGCCCGGTTCCAGATCCTGCTGCTGGAGCTGTCCGGTGCCACGCTGCTGCTGCTCGACGAGCCGACCGACAACCTCGACGTGCAGTCCGCCGAGGCCCTCGAGGACGGCCTCGAGGCGTTCGACGGGACCGTCCTGGCGGTCACCCACGACCGCTGGTTCGCGCGCGGCTTCGACCGCTTCCTCGTGTACGGCGCCGACGGCGACGTGTACGAGTCCGACGGCCCCGTGTGGGACGAGGGCCGGGTCCAGCGGGTCCGCTGAGCGCGCCGCGCGCACCGCGTCCGTGGGCTGCGGTTTGGCCCAAATCCGCAGGGTTGCCCCGAATTGTTGCGGTTTGGCCAAATCCGCGCACCCGACCCCGGCAAATGGACGGAGCCCCGCGGCGACCGGCGCATGGGGGTTACCGGTCTTGCCGCAGGGCTCCGTCGGTGGTGCAGGGTCAGCCATGGGTCCTCAGCCGTGGCTCACCCGTCGGAATCGAGCTTGAGCTTCGCGGTGTCCGTGTTCCCGCCGCGGAGGTAGGTGACGGTGACCTCGTCGCCGGGCCGGTAGGACCGGACGGTGGCGACCAGGGAGTCAGCGCTGGTGATCGGAGTGTCGTCGATCTTGGTGATGATGTCGCCGTTCTGGAGGCCGGAGGAGTCGGCGATCGACCCGCGGGTCACGGCCTCGATCTGCGCGCCCTCGGCGGCGACCTGGCCGGGCTTGGCGGTGACGTCGGAGACCGAGATGCCGAGCCGGGCGTGGGTCGGAGTCTCGCCGTCCTTGATCTGCGTCGACGATCGGCATCACCTCGTCGATCGGGATCGCGAAACCGAGGCCGATGGAGCCGCCCTCCTCCGTCGACGAGGAGCTCGACGTACGGATCGAGGAGTTGATGCCGACCACGTCGCCGTTCATGTCGACGAGCGGTCCGCCGCTGTTGCCGGGGTTGATCGCCGCGTCGGTCTGGATGGCCGGGTAGGTCGTGGCGTTGCCCTGGTCGTCGGTCCCGACGTTCACGGGGCGGTTGAGGGCGCTCACGATGCCGCTGGTGACGGTCGACTCGAGCCCGAACGGCGAACCGATCGCGACGACGGGCTGGCCGACGTCGAGGTTCGACGACTTGCCGATCGTGGCCGGGGTGAGGCCGCTGACGTCCTTGGCCTGGATCACGGCGGTGTCCGTCAGCGGGTCGGTGCCGACGACGGTGGCCTCGGCGCTCGAGCCGTCGGTGAACGCGACGGAGATGCTGCCGCTCGTCGCCCGCGACCTCGACCACGTGGTTGTTGGTGAGGATCTCGCCGTCGGAGCTGATGATGATGCCGGACCCGGAACCGGCGCCCTCGGGGCCGGCCACGTTGATCTTCACGACGGAGGGCAGGACGTCCTTGGCCACCTGCTCGACCGAGTCGTCGGCGGCCGGGGCGTCGCCACGGTCGACGACCGCCGACGCGTTCGGCGACGACGAGGACGTGTCGGCGCCGTCCGGGTTCCACTCCGCCAGGCAGCGGCGCCGCCGACGCCGGCGCCGGCGCCGACGATCAGCGACGCGGCGATGACGGACGCCGCGAAGGCGCCGCGGCGCGATCGGGGCGCCTGCGGGGCCTGGTACGGCGAGGGCTGGTGTGCCGGCGGCGGGATCGGCGTGGTGTCTTCGTTCATGTACTCGAGCATCGCGGGCGAGTCTGTGACCTCCCTGAGACCTGGCTGGGGGTCCCCGAAGAAGCCGTCGGAGGTGTGTGACCTCCGTCGCGCAGGCACCCTAGAGCTTCGTGACCTTGTCGCCGGGGCGGATGGTGCCGCCCGTGACGATCCGCGCGTTCAGGCCGCGCAGTCGCAGCTCCGGCCGATCTCGGAGTTCACGAACGCGACCGCGTCGTCGCCGAAGCGCCGGGTGAACTTCGCGCAGCCGGTGTGCGGCTTGGCGCTCACCTCGATCACGGCCTCGGCGCCGACCGCGAGTCGCGTGCCGGCCGGCAGGTTGGCCTGGGAGATGTCGAGGTCGACGTACAGCTGGTCGCCGGCAAGGGCCTGCTCGTCGACGCTGTCGTCGAGCAGGCGCACCATCCGGGCGTTCATCACGGTGAGTCTGCGCCTGGAGGTGGGTGCCCTGCGGCGACCGCGCGCGGTCGCGCCCGGGCGAGCCAGCCGTCGCCGACGAGTCCGAGGTCGACGTCGAGGACGCCTTCGTCGAGGACGTCACGCGCGGCCGGGACCGGGCGGGGACGACGAGCTCGAGGGTCCCGATGGTCTGGGGGGCGGCGCGGAGGAAGTCGAGCTCCGCCGCAAGCTGGTCGTAGGTGCGGTGAGCCACGCGGACATCCTCCCAGTCGGTGGCCCGAGCACCTAACTGTTTCTGCGCCGTGGGAGCAGACTGTCGCGGCGACGTACGGGTCGCCGCGGCAGCTCCGCGTCGTCGAGGCCCGGCCTCGTCGGGCGCGACCCGCATCTGGATCCAGGTGGCGAGGGGATGTGGTGTCATGCCGGTCATGAGCGACGAAATCCTCGCCTGATACGCCCATTGCCAACTGATTTCGAATCCCACGGTCGGATCGCGTCACCGCGCCGTTCACCTGCCGCCCCGAGGATGGGCCGGTGCAGCCTCTGATCCCGCGGCCGGACGGCGACGCCCGGTGACCCTGCGCCGCGCCGAGCACGCCCCCGCCCCACGCACGCTGGTCGACGTCTTCCGCACGACCGTCGAGCAGGCCGCGGAGTCCACGGCCCTCGACAACGGCGCCGACACGCTGACCTACGAGGAGTTCGCGGAGGCCGCCGAGGCCGTGGCCGACGAGCTCGCGGAACTCGGCGTCGGTCGGGGCGACAAGGTCGGCGTCCGGCTTCCGTCGGGGACGACCGACCTCTACATCGCGATCATGGCGGTGCTGCTCGCCGGAGGTGCCTACGTGCCCGTCGACGCCGACGACCCCGACGAGCGGGCGCGGCTGGTCTTCGGCGAGGCGGCGGTGGTCGCGGTGATCGGTGCCGACCTGGCGGTCGAGGCGCGGCGTACGGCGCCGCCGCGCCCACGCGAGGACCCGTCGCCCGACGACGACGCGTGGGTGATCTTCACGTCCGGGTCGACCGGTACGCCCAAGGGAGTCGCGGTGACGCACCGCAACGCCGCGGCCTTCGTCGACGCCGAGTCGCGGCTGTTCCTCCAGGCCGAGCCGATCGCGCCCGGTGACCGCGTCATGGCCGGCCTGTCGGTCGCCTTCGATGCCTCCTGCGAGGAGATGTGGCTGGCCTGGCGGTACGGCGCGTGCCTGGTGCCCGCTCCCCGGGCCCTGGTCCGCAGCGGCATGGACGTGGGCCCCTGGCTCGCGGCGAACGCGATCACCGTGGTCTCCACCGTTCCGACCCTGGTCGCCCTGTGGCCCGAGGACTCGCTCGAGCGGGTCCGGCTGCTGATCCTGGGCGGCGAGGCCGTGCCGCCCGAGCTGGTCGGCCGGCTGGTGCGCGAGGGCCGCGAGGTCTGGAACACCTACGGGCCGACCGAGGCGACCGTGGTCGCGTGCGGCGCTCGGCTCACCAGCGACGGGCCGGTGCGGATCGGGCTGCCGCTGGACGGCTGGGACCTGGCGGTCGTCGACGGCGACCTCAACGAGGTCCCGCCGGGAGAGCGGGGGGAGCTGATCATCGGCGGCGTCGGGCTGGCCCGCTACCTCGACCCCGCGAAGGACGCCGAGAAGTACGCACCGATGCCGAGCCTCGGCTGGGAACGCGCCTACCGCAGCGGCGACGTCGTCGTGCACGACCCGGACGGGCTCCTCTTCGCCGGCCGCGCGGACGACCAGATCAAGATCGGCGGGCGGCGGATCGAGCTCGGCGAGATCGACAGCGCCCTCCTCGGGCTGACCGGCGTGGTCGGCGCCGCGGCCGCCGTACGCCGGACCGCGGCCGGCAACCAGCTGCTCGTCGGCTACGTCACCGTCGACGACCGGTTCGACGCAGCCGACGCGATGGCGCGGCTGCGCAGCGCGATGCCCGCCCCGATGGTCCCGCGGCTGGCGACGGTCGACTCGATCCCCACCCGCACGTCCGGCAAGGTCGACCGGGACGCGCTCCCATGGCCCCTTCCCGGGGCTGACGCGCCGGCCGTCGGCAGCGACCTGGACGGCACCGCTGCCTGGGTGGCCGAGCTCCTGCTGGAGGTGCTCGGGGCGACGGTGCGCAGCCGGAAGGACGACTTCTTCGACCTCGGTGGGGGCAGCCTGACGGCCGCGCAGATGGTCTCCCTGCTCCGGGCGAGGTTCCCCGAGGTGGCCGTCGGCGACATCTACGACCACCCCACCGTCGGCGGCCTCGCCGACTACGTCGACTCGCTCGCGGCGAGCGACAACGTGACCGAGCGGGCGGTCCCACCCACGCCGATCAAGACCCAGACCGGCCAGATCGTCGCGATCACGCTGCTGCGAGCGCTGGCCGCCCCGCGCTGGCTGGTCTGGCTGCTCGCCGCCACCAACGTCGTCGCCGCGCTGTACGGCGCCGACTGGCTCCCGACCGTGCCCTGGTGGACGGTGGTCGCGGTCTGGCTGGTCTTCGTCACGCCACCCGGTCGGATGCTGCTGGCGGCCGGCGGTGCCCGGCTGCTGCTGCGCGGGCTGACGCCGGGAGAGCACCCCCGAGGCGGCAAGACGCACCTGCGGCTGTGGACCGCCGAGCGGCTGGTCGACCAGCTCGGCGCCACCAGCCTGGCCGGCGCGCCCTGGATGACCTGGTACGCCCGCCTTCTCGGAGCACGGGTCGGACGGCGCACCGACCTGCACTCGATCCCGCCGGTCACCGGCTTCCTCCGGCTCGGGTCGGGCTGCTCGATCGAACCCGAGGTGGACCTCACCGGCTACTGGGTGGACGGCGACGTCCTCCGGGTCGGCGAGGTCCAGGTCGGGCGGCGGGCCCGGATCGGCACCCGCAGCATGCTCTGTCCCGGCAGCTCGGTCGGCGACGACGCCGAGGTGGCCCCCGGCTCGGCCGTCTTCGGCGAGATCCCGGAGGGCGAGTTCTGGTCGGGGGCGCCGGCGTCGCGGGTCAGCGGGGCGGCGCGCGGCCCGTGGTCGAAGCGTCCGGCGAGCTCGCGCACCTGGGTGGCGGCGTACGGCGTCAGTGCCGTCCTGCTGTCCCTCCTGCCGGTGGCGTCGATCGCCGTCGGTGGCGCCCTGGCCTTCTGGGCCGCGGACGTCGAGCACCGTTCGGGCGTCGGTGACCTCGCCCTCGGCGCTGCTCCCGTGGCTGGTGCCCGCGACGGTGCTCGTCCCTGCTGGTGCTGGCGCTGTCTCGTCCTCGGCGTGGTCCGGCTGGCGCAGCTCGGGATGCGGCCGGGGGCCTATCCGGTGCGCAGCCGGGTCGCCCTGCAGGTCTGGGTGACGACCCGGGTCCTGGACGACGCCCGCACCTGGCTGTTCCCGCTCTACTCCTCGCTCCTGACGCCGCACTGGCTGCGGCTGCTGGGTGCCCGCATCGGCCGGGACGTCGAGGCGTCCACGGTGCTGATGATCCCGTCCCTCACCACCGTGAACGACCACGCCTTCCTGGCCGACGACACCCTGATCGGCGGCTACGAGCTGGGCGGCGGCTGGCTGCGCATCGAGCGCGTGAAGATCGGGAAGCGCGCGTTCGTCGGCAACTCCGGCATGGCGGCCCCGGGTCGCAAGGTGCCGAAGCGGGCCCTCGTCGCGGTCCTCTCGGCGGCGCCGCGGCGCAAGACCGCGAAGGCCGGTGCGTCCTGGCTGGGCAGCCCGCCGGCCCGGCTCCGGCGTACCGCCGAGGTGGCGGACGACGAACGCACCTACTCGCCCGCGACCCGCCTGCGGGTGGCGCGGGCTGCCTGGGAGGCGGCCCGGCTGGTGCCCCAGCTCGTGTCCGTCGCGCTGTACGGCGCCGTGGCGCTGGTCGCACTGGCGGTGCTCGACCAGGTGGGAGCAGGAGCCGGCTGGCTCCTGCCAGGCGTGCTCGCGGTCTGGCCGATGCTGTGCCTGGCCGGTCTGGTCGCGGCCGCGTCGACCGTCGCCGCCAAGTGGCTCCTGGTCGGTCGCCTGCGTCCCGGCAGCCATCCCCTCTGGAGCTCGTTCGTCTGGCGCAACGAGCTGTCGGACACCTTCGTGGAGGTCGTCGCCGCCCCGTGGTTCGCCCGCGCGGTCACCGGCACCCCGCTGCTCACGACCTGGTTCCGGTTCCTGGGCTCGAAGGTCGGACGCGGCGTCTGGTGCGAGACCTACTGGCTGCCCGAGGCGGACCTGGTCGACCTCGGCGACGGTGCCACGGTCAACCAGGGGAGTGTGGTCCAGACGCACCTGTTCCACGACCGGATGCTGAACACCGACGTGGTGCGACTTCACCGCGGCGCCACCCTCGGTCCGAACTCGGTCATCCTCCCTGCGGCGACCATCGGACGGCACGCTACGGTCGGACCAGTTTCTCTGGTGATGAGGGGGGAGTCCGTGCCGGACAAGACCATCTGGATCGGCAACCCGATCGGGCCCTGGGCGGATTCCGCCAACGATTCCGGGCCCGGGTCGCGGTGAGCCTGCCCACGGCCGACCCCTATCTCCCCGGCCACGGCGACCCGGCCTTCTCCGTCCGCCACTACGACCTCGACCTGACCTACTCCGTCGTCGGCAACCGGCTGGCCGGCGACGCCATGCTCACGGTCGTGGCGCGCGAACCGCTGAAGCGGATCGTCCTCGACCTGGCCCATCTCGAGGTGGCCAAGGTGCGGGTCACCGGCGCCCGGCTGCGGCACTACCGCACCCGGTCCGAGCGGCTCATCATCGACCTCGCGCAGCAGGTGGCGGCCGGGGACGAGCTGACCGTCGTCATCCGGTACGCCGGCCACCCCCGGCCGCTGATCCGCAAGGAGCACGGCGACGCCGGCTGGGAGGAGCTCACCGACGGCGTGATCGTGGCCGGCCAGCCGCACGGCTCGCCCACGTGGTTCCCGTGCAACGACCGGCCGGACGACAAGGCGACGTACCGGATCGCCGTCACCACCGACCCCGGCTACCTCGTGGTCGGCAACGGCACCCTGATCGAGCGCCGTCGGCACGGCAGCAGCGAGACCTGGGTGTACGAGCAGATCGAGCCGATGGCGACGTACCTCGCGACCGTCCAGATCGGGCGGTACGCCGAATGGCAGCCGCCGGGCACGCCCGACACCGGGGTGCCGCTGCGGATCGTCGCCCCGGCCGACCTCGATCCCGCGGCGTTCGGCGCGGCGTTCCAGCGGCAGCACGAGATGGTCGACGTGTTCTCGCGGCTGTTCGGGCCCTACCCCTTCGCCGGCTACACCGTCGTGGTCACCGCCGACGACCTGGAGATTCCGCTGGAGTCACAGGGCCTGTCGACGTTCGGCCGCAACCTGGTCCGGGGCGACTGGGACGCGGTCCGGCTGATCGCGCACGAGCTCGCACACCAGTGGTTCGGCAACGCCGTGACCCTTGCCCAGTGGCGCGACATCTGGCTGCACGAGGGCTTCGCCTGCTACAGCGAGTGGCTGTGGTCGGAGGAGTCGGGCGACCGCCCCGCCGACGAGCACGCCCGCAGCCACTGGGAGCGGCTGTCCGGCCTCGACCAGGACCTCCTGCTCGCGGACCCCGGCCCGGAGCTGATGTTCGACGACCGGGTCTACAAGCGCGGTGCACTCACCCTGCACGCCGTCCGGCTCACCGTCGGAGACGACGCCTTCTTCGCCCTGCTGCGCGACTGGCTGGCCGAGAACCTCGGTGGCTCGCGTGACCACGGAGGAGTTCACGGCGTTCGCCTCGGAGCACACGGGCACCGACCTCAGCGACCTGTTCGACGCGTGGCTGCACCAGGGGAAGCTCCCCGAGCTTCCGGCCGCGGGCTGACGAACGTTGCCCGGCACCGGACGTCACGGACGTCGGTGCGCACCGCCACGCAGCCGACCAGGTCGTCGCCGAGATCCGGAACCAGCACCCGGATCCCGTCCGGGTCCCGGTCGACGACCTCCCTCGGATCGACCGTCAGACCCTCGCCGGTCGCCTTCAGGACCGCCTCGACCCGGGTCCACGCCAGGGCCAGGTCGCGGTCCGGCGCCGGTGCCGAGAGCCCCAGCGCCTGAGCGGTACGCCGACCCGCGGCGCCTGCGAAGTCGGTCACCGCCTCCAGGTCGACGCCGACCGGCCCCAGCCCGGTGACGGCAACGGCGACCAGGCCGTCGGCGTACGCCACGCTGGCGTGGACCGGCGCCCCGTCCCCGCCCCGGACCACCGGCCGGCCGTGCTCGGACGACCCGCAGCGCGGGCAGACCCGGCCGACCCGGACGTCGCTTCTGGTGTGCTGACGGATCAGCTCGTCCGCGAGGGCCCGGGAACGGCGAAGGTCCCCGCCGTCCGGCACGGTGGCCAGGACGACGAGGACCTCGTCGGCGTCGGGGTCGGTCAGGACCAGCGCTCGGAGGCCGGGACGAAGTCGAGCTTCCGGTCGCCGGTGTAGATCTGCTTCGGCCGCGCGATCTTCTGCTCCTTGTCCTGGACCAGCTCGAGCCACTGGGCCAGCCAGCCGGGGGTGCGGCCGATCGCGAACAGGACCGTGAACATCTCGGGCGGGAACTGGAACGCCTCGTAGATCAGGCCGGAGTAGAAGTCGACGTTGGGGTAGAGCTTGCGCTTGACGAAGTACTCGTCCTCCAGCGCGATCCGCTCGAGCTCCTGGGCGATCTTCAGCAGCGGGTTGACGCCGGTGACCTCGAAGACGTCGTCGCAGGCCTTCTTGATGATCGTCGCGCGCGGGTCGTAGTTCTTGTAGACCCGGTGCCCGAAGCCCATCAGGCGCTCGTTGCCGTTCTTCACGCCCTCGATGAAGTCGGGGATGTTCTCCATCGACCCGATCCGGCGCAGCATCCGCAGCACCGCCTCGTTGGCGCCGCCGTGCAGCGGGCCGTAGAGCGCCGCGATCCCGGCGGCGACGGCGGAGTACGGGTCGACCTGCGAGGAGCCGACCGAGCGGACCGCGTTGGTCGAGCAGTTCTGCTCGTGGTCGGCGTGCAGGATGAACAGCACGTCGAGGGCCTTGACCAGACGCTCGTCGGCCTCGAACTTCTTCTCGCTCATCTTGAACAGCATCGACAGGAAGTTCGCGGTGTAGCCGAGGTCGTTGTCGGGGTAGACGAACGGCTTGCCCTGCGCGTGGCGGAAGGACCAGGCGCCGAGCGTCGGCATCTTGGCGATCATCCGCACGATCTGCATGTGGCGGTTCTCGGCGTCCGTGATGTTGCGGGCGTCGGGGTAGAACGTCGACAGCGCGCCCACGGAGGCCATCAGCATGCCCATGGGGTGGGCGTCGTAGCGGAAGCCCTCCATGAAGCTCTTGACGTTCTCGTGCACGAACGTGTGGTAGGTGATCTCGTGGACCCACGATTCGTACTCCGCCTTGGAGGGCAGGGCGCCGTGGTTCAGCAGGTAGGCGACCTCGAGGAAGTTCGACTTCTCGGCCAGCTGCTCGATGGGATAGCCGCGGTACTCGAGAATGCCCTCCTCACCGTCGATGAACGTGACCGCACTGCGGCACGAGGCGGTGTTGACGAAGCCGGGATCGTAGACGGCGAGGCCCGGCTGGTCCTCCGCTGCCTTGATGGCGCCCAGATCCGCGGCCTTGACAGTGCCGTCGACGATCGGGACGTCGTACTCCTGCCCGGTGCGATTGTCGCGAACGGTGAGAGAATCAGTCACCTGCTCAACTTAGCCGGGCATCCCCGGCCGTGCGAATCCGACCTCTGCTGGGTGGGACGGCGCCCGTTTTGACCTGCGTGGACGCCCACACGTAGTCTTGACGGTCGCGACTCCTGCCGCGTCCCGACCAAATGCTGTGCGGTCGAGATGCAGTCCCGGACACCAGATCTCTTGCAAGCCGGGCCGTGTTCGTCAGAAGCCGCTGCACCACCACCCGGCAGGGCAGACCTACCGGGCCCAACGAACGAAGAAAGCAGATCAGCCGTGCGTACGTACAGCCCCAAGTCCGGTGACATCCAGCGTGAGTGGTTCGTCATCGACGCCACCGACGTGGTCCTCGGCAAGCTCGCCGTCCAGGCCGCCACGCTCCTGCGTGGCAAGCACAAGCCCATGTTCGCGCCCCACGTCGACACCGGTGACTTCGTCATCATCGTCAACGCGGAGAAGGTCGCGCTCTCCGGCACCAAGAAGACCACCAAGATGGCCTACCGCCACTCCGGCTACCCGGGCGGCCTCTCGGCCACCCCGATCGGTGAGCTGCTGGAGAAGGACGCCCGCAAGGCGATCGAGAACGCCGTGTGGGGCATGCTGCCCAAGAACAAGCTCGGCCGTCAGGTGCTCAAGAAGCTGAAGGTCTACTCCGGCCCGAACCACCCGCACCAGGCCCAGCAGGCCACCCCGTTCGAGATCTCCCAGGTCTCCCAGTAATCCACAGCGAATCCGCAGAAAGACTGAGTGAGGAACACCGTGGCTGAGACCACCGAGAACACCACCGAGGTCGAGGAGACCTTCGAGACCGACGAGCAGGGTGTCGCCTACAGCTCGGAGAGCGCCCCGTCCGCGGACGCCCCGCTGCGCGCTGCGACCATCGTCCCCGCGGCGGCCACCGGCCGTCGCAAGGAGGCCGTGGCCCGGGTGCGCATCGTGCCCGGCACCGGCGAGTGGACCGTCAACGGTCGCACCCTGGACTCGTACTTCCCGAACAAGCTGCACCAGCAGGTCGTGAACGAGCCGTTCGCGGCGCTGCAGCTCGAGGGCCGCTTCGACGTCATCGCCCGCATCCACGGCGGCGGCATCACCGGCCAGGCCGGCGCACTGCGCCTCGGCGTGGCCCGCTGCCTGAACTTCATCGACGTCGACGCCAACCGGGCGTCGCTCAAGAAGGCCGGCCTGCTCACCCGCGACGCCCGCGTGATCGAGCGCAAGAAGGCAGGCCTCAAGAAGGCCCGCAAGGCGCCGCAGTTCAGCAAGCGTTGATCGAATACTGTCGGGTCGCATGAAGCGACTCTTCGGCACGGACGGGGTCCGGGGCCTGGCGAACGGTCAGTTGACCGCGGAGCTGGCCCTGGACCTTTCCGTTGCTGCGGCCCTCACCCTCGCCGACCGCGGCGAGTTCGAGGACTCCGCCCGGTCGGGGAGGCGTCCGCTTGCCGTGGTCGGCCGGGACACCCGGATCTCCGGCCAGTTCCTCGAGGGGGCGGTCGTGGCCGGGCTCGCGTCCGCGGGCGTCGACGTACTCCTGCTGGGCGAGCTGCCGACCCCGGGTGTCGCCTACCTGACCGGCAAGCTGGGCGCCGATCTCGGCGTGATGCTCTCCGCGTCTCACAACCCGATGCCCGACAACGGGATCAAGTTCCTGGCCCGCGGCGGGCACAAGCTCGACGACGGCATCGAGCTCGCGATCGAGCGGCGGCTCCACCGGGACTGGGAGCGACCGACCGGCGCCGACGTCGGCCGGGTCACGCCGTACCCCACCGCCATCGCGGAGTACGCCTCCCACCTGGTGCGCACCATCGACCACCCGCTCGCGGGGATCCGGGTGGTGCTCGACTGCGCGGAGGGCGCCGCGAGCGACGCCGGCCCGCAGGCGCTGACCGACGCCGGCGCGGACGTGACCGCGATCCACGTCTTTCCCGACGGCCTGAACATCAACGAGAACTGCGGGTCCACCCACCTCGACGACCTGCGGGCGGCCGTGGTCAAGGACGAGGCCGACGTCGGCTTCGCGCTGGACGGCGACGCCGACCGCTGCCTGGCGGTCGACCACGAGGGCAACGTCGTCGACGGCGACCAGATCCTGGCGATCCTGGCGCTCGGCTTCCTCGAGACCGGCCACCTGGCCAAGGACACCGTGGTGGCGACGGTGATGAGCAACCTCGGGTTCGTGCAGGCGATGAAGGCTGCGGGCATCGGTGTGCGGCAGACGAAGGTCGGCGACCGCTACGTGCTCGAGGCGATGAAGGTGTCCGGCTACTCCCTCGGGGGCGAGCAGTCCGGCCACGTGATCATGAGCGAGTACGCCACGACCGGAGACGGCATCCTCACCGCGCTGCACCTCCTCGAGCGGATGGCCACGACAGGCCAGAGCCTGAAGTCGCTGGCGTCGGTGATGACCCGGCTCCCGCAAGTGCTCGTCAACGTGCCCGACGTCGACAAGTCGCGCACCGACGACGACGCGATCCTCGCCGCCGCCGTGGCCGAGGAGGAGGCCGCCCTCGGTGACACCGGCCGGATCCTCCTCCGACCGTCCGGCACCGAGGCGCTGGTGCGGGTGATGGTCGAGGCGGCCACCGCCGAGGAGGCCCGCTCCGTCGCGGAGCGCCTGGCCCGCGTCGTCCGGGAGCGGCTCGCGCTCACCGTGTCCTAGACACCTACGGATAATCAGTCGCTGCGGACCTCCTGCGCTCGTAGGCTCGCCGGTCGTGACGACGTACGAGATCCGGGTGGTCGACGCCCGGGACGAGCCCGCACTCCGGGCGTGGTGGGAAGTAGGCGAGGCCGCTACGGCCGACCGTCCCATCGACGCCTGGACCGTGTGGGAGGTGTCCCGGCGCGCGCTTCCGCTGCCGCGCACCGACGGCCGCCTCGTGCTGCTCTCGGCGTTCGACGGCGACGTCACGGTGGGGGCCGGGATGCTGTTCCTGTTCCGCCACGACAACACCCATCTCGGCGAGGCCGAGGTGTACGTCCACCCCGACCACCGGCGCCGCGGCGTCGGACGAGCGCTTGCTCGCCGAGCTCGAGAAGCTTGCTCGTGACGACGGGCGCACGGTCGCTGATCGGAAGCGCGTTCGCCCCGGTCGACGCGGAGAGTCCGGGGTCGCTCTTCGCCGCCGCGAGCGGCTACCCCGTCGCGAGCTCCGAGCAGACCAAGGTGCTCGACCTGAAGGAGGCCCCGGAGCTCTGGCCGGCCATCGAGGCCGAGGTCGGGCGCGCACTCGGCGACTACCGCGTCGCGGTGTTCGAGGAACGGACGCCCGATGAGTACGTCGACGACTTCTGCGCTCTCCTGTCGGCGTTCATCGGCGAAGTGCCCACCGGTGACCTCGACCTCGAGGAGGCCGCCTGGACCCCTGAACGGCTGCGGGAGGGCGAGCGCCGGGCGATGGCGATCGGGCGGGTCCAGGTGATGGCGGTCGCGGTCGCGCCGGACGGGCACCTGTGCGGCTTCTCGGACGTGCGCATCAACCGCGGCGACCCGCGGCACGCGGAGGTCGGCGGGACCCTGGTGCTCCCCGGGCACCGCGGGCAGCGGCTCGGCATCGCCATGAAGCTGGCGACCCACCGGAGGCTGGTCGACCTGTTCCCGTCGTGCGGGTACATCGAGACCGGCAACGCCGGCGTGAACGCCGCCATGAACGCCGTGAACGAACGCCTGGGCTACCGGGTCGTCGAGCGCTGCCTCGACGTGCAGAAGAGGCTCTGATGGCCGCCCGCATCGAGCAGATCGACCCGTTCAACGACCCGGTGCTCGCCGCCTGGCACGCCACGGTGCGCGCCGCCGACGTGCTCGGTCGCGAGGAGTTCGCGACGCCGTGGCAGCTGGACGAGGTCCGGGTGGCCCACCGTGCCCCGCAGCAGGACGAGATCAAGGCGCTGTACGCCGGCATCGAAGGTGCCGAGATTGTCGTCGCCGGGGAGGTGAATGCATCCCTCATCGACAATCCCGACCAGGCCAGCCTGCAGGTCTTCACCCATCCCGACCACGTCCGTCGCGGGCACGGGTCGGCGATGCTCGCGCACCTCGAGCAGGTCGCCGCCGGACTGGGACGTTCGGTGTTGAACGTCGAGGCGGCCTGGGCCCATGACGCCGCCCCGGACGGGCGCGGGACCGCGGCCGCCGACTTCCTCACCGGCCACGGCTTCCGGTTCGGGCTCGGCGACGTGCACCGGATCCTCGAGCTTCCGGTGGACTCGGCGCTGATCGACCGGCTCGCCGCCGAGGCGGCGCCGCACCACTCGGCGTACACGCTGAGGTCGTGGGTCGGTCCGGTCCCCGACGACATCGTGGAGAGCTACGCCGCTCTCGTCGCGCTGCTGATGGTGGAGGCGCCCACGGGCGATCTCCAGCGCGAGCCGGAGAGCGCCGACGTCGGTGCCCTCCGGCGACGCGAGGAGATCTCGCGCGTGCAGGGGCGGACCGTCTACACCGCGGCCGCCGTCGACACGGACGGCACCGTCGTCGCCTACTCCAACCTCGCGACCACGACGCACGACCCCGACAACGCCTACCAGTGGGGAACGCTGGTGCGCCGCGCCGACCGCGGCCACCGGCTGGGCATGGCGGTCAAGGTGGCGACCATGCGCCTGCTGCACGAGGGCGAGATCCGTGCGCGGCGCATGCACACGTGGAACGCCGAGGTGAACCGGCACATGATCGCGATCAACGAACGGCTGGGTTTCCGGCCGGTCGAACGCCTGGGCGAGTTTCAGAAAAAGCTCGTCTGAGGTATCTGGGCCGGGGTCTGAGGCCCCTAGCAGGTGTTGATGAGGTCTTGTGCCGATGTGTGGCGCCCTGCCTCAGAGGCACTGTGGGGACCAATCCAAGACACGGACACGGAGCAGACCAATGAACCACTACGAGATCACCACCGTTGCGAGCATCCTCAACGACGCACTGTCCAAGGAGGCCGAGGGCCGCTCCCGGCACACGCGCGCCCGGAAGCCGGCCAGGGCGCGCCGCCGGTTCGCCGGCAAGCCGCGCCAGGAGCAGGCGTAGTCCGAGGGTTGGGCGCTCAGAGCTTGCGCAACCGGACGTACCGCACCGAGTGGTCGCGGTCCTTCCGGAGCACCAGCGTGGCGCGGGAGCGGGTCGGGAGGATGTTCTCGACCAGGTTCGGGCCGTTGATGCCGTCCCAGATCCTTTCCGCCTCGGCCACGGCCTCCTCCCGGGTGAACGCGGCGTACTTCGCGAAGTAGGACTCGGGGTCCCGGAAGGCCGTCTCGCGCAGCCGCAGGAACCGCTCGACGTACCACTCGCGGATGTGGCTGGTTCCGGCGTCGACGTACACGCTGAAGTCGAAGAAGTCGCTGACCGCGAGGCCGGTCCGGCCGTCGTCGCGGACCCGGGCCGGCTGGAGCACGTTGAGGCCCTCGATGATCACGATGTCGGGACGCTTGATGACGATCTTCTCGTCCGGGACGACGTCGTAGACGAGGTGCGAGTAGATCGGCGCCTCGACCTCGTCCTTGCCCGACTTGATGTCGACGACGAAGCGCAGCAGCGCCCGGCGGTCGTAGGACTCCGGGAAGCCCTTGCGGTGCAACAGCCCGCGGCGCTCGAGCTCGGCGTTGGGGTGGAGGAAGCCGTCGGTCGTGACCAGCGCGACGTTGGGGTGCTCGGGCCAGTGGGCCAGCATCTGCTGCAGCACGCGCGCGGTCGTGGACTTGCCGACCGCGACCGAGCCGGCGAGACCGATCACGAAAGGGGTGCGCGGTGGCTGCGGCTGGTCGAGGAACTCCTCCTGCTGCCGGTGCAGCCGGCCGGCGCTCTCGACGTACAGGCTGAGCAGCCGCGAGACGCGGCAGGTAGACCTGCTGCACCTCGTCGAGGTCCAGTGAGTCGCCGAGGCCACGGAGCCGGGTGATCTCCTCCTGGGTGAGCGGGCTCTCGGTGGCGTCCGCGAGGGCGGCCCAGGCGCCACGCTCGAGCTCGACGTACGGCGAGGGCTCGCGACCGGAGTCGTCGGATCCGTTCGGGAACCCGCCGTTCGGAGACATGGCGGGCATTCTTGCAGTCGTGACCCGCCGGGCCGGACGGTCGCTACCGGTCCTAGACTCCCGACCATGTGCGGAATCGTGGGCTACGTCGGACCGAAGCAGGCACAGGACGTCGTCGTCGACGGACTGCGCCGCCTCGAGTACCGCGGCTACGACTCCGCCGGTGTCGCCCTGGTCGCCGAGGGCGTGATCGCGTCGGCCAAGAAGGCCGGGAAGCTTGCCAACCTCGAGAAGGCGATCGTCGAGTCGCCGCTGCCCGAGTCCTCGACGGGGATCGGGCACACCCGCTGGGCCACCCACGGCGCGCCCAACGACGTCAACGCCCACCCGCACCGGGGTGGCGTTGGGTCGGGTCGCGCTCGTGCACAACGGCATCATCGAGAACTTCGTGCCGCTGCGCACCGAGCTGGAGAACTCCGGCCACGAGCTCGCGTCCGAGACCGACACCGAGGTGGCTGCCCAGCTCCTGGAGCTGGCGGTGCTCGCGGGCGCCGACCTGACCACCGCGATGCAGCAGGTCTGCTCGCGGCTCGAGGGCGCCTTCACGCTGGTCGCCGTCGACGCCCACGACCCGTCGCGGGTCGTCGCCGCACGCCGCAACTCACCGCTGGTCGTCGGGGTCGGCGAGGGCGAGAACTTCCTCGGTTCCGACGTCGCGGCGTTCATCGAGCACACGCGCGAGGCGCATGGAGCTCGGCCAGGACCAGGTCGTCACGATCACCCGCGAGGGCGTGTCCGTCACCAACTTCGACGGGTCGCCGTCGGAGGGCACGCCGTACCACGTCGACTGGGACCTGTCGGCCGCCGAGAAGGACGGCCACGACTGGTTCATGCGCAAGGAGATCTACGAGCAGCCGCGCGCCGTCGCCGACTCGTTGCTCGGCCGGCGCGGGAAGTACGGCGAGCTGCAGCTCGACGAGGTGCGCCTGTCGGACGAGGACCTCCGCGACATCGACAAGGTCATCATCATCGCGTGCGGCACGTCGTTCTACGCGGGGATGGTCGCGAAGTACGCCATCGAGCACTGGACGCGGATCCCCGTCGAGGTCGAGCTGGCGTCGGAGTTCCGCTACCGCGACCCGATCCTCACCCACTCGACGCTGGTGGTGGCGATCAGCCAGTCCGGCGAGACCGCGGACACGCTGCAGGCGATCCGGCACGCCCGCGCGCAGCGGTCCTGGGTGCTCGCCATCTGCAACACCAACGGCTCCACCATCCCGCGCGAGTCCGACGCGGTGATCTACACCCACGCCGGCCCGGAGATCGGCGTCGCCTCGACCAAGGGCTTCCTGACCCAGCTGGTGGCCTGCTACCTGCTCGCGCTCTACCTCGCCCAGGTGAAGGGCACGCGGTACGGCGAGGAGATCGCGCACGTGCTCGACCAGCTCGAGTCGATGCCCGACCACATCCAGTCGGTCCTGGACAAGGACGAGGCGATCTACGCCCTCGCGCGGCAGCACGTCGACACCCGGTCCGTGCTGTTCCTCGGCCGGCACGCCGGCTACCCGGTCGCCCTCGAGGGCGCCCTGAAGCTGAAGGAGCTGGCCTACCTGCACGCCGAGGGCTTCGCTGCAGGGGAGCTCAAGCACGGGCCGATCGCGCTCGTCGACCAGGGCATGCCGGTGCTGTGCGTCGTACCTCCCCGAGGGCGCGACCAGCTGCACGACAAGATGCTGAGCGGGATCCAGGAGGTCCGAGCGCGCGGCGCTCGCACGATCTGCCTGGCCGAGGAGGGCGACGACGCCATCGGTCCCGTACGCCGACGAGCTGATCACGCTGCCTCCGGTCCCGGTGCTGCTGCAGCCGCTGGTCGCCGTCGTACCGCTCCAGCTGTTCGCGTGCGAGCTGGCCACCGTGATGGGCCACGACGTCGACCAGCCCCGCAACCTGGCCAAGTCGGTCACGGTCGAGTAGGGGCTGACATGGCCATCGTCGGCGTCGGCATCGACGTCGTGGACATCGAGCGGTTCATCGCGTCGCTGGAGCGCACGCCCGGTCCTGCGCGAGCGCCTGTTCACCCCCGCCGAGGCCGCCTTGCCGCCGGCCTCGCTGGCCGCGCGGTTCGCGGCCAAGGAGGCACTGGTGAAGGCGCTCCAGGCACCGGCCGGACTCGCCTGGCACGACGCCGAGGTGGAGTCGGAGTCCTCCGGCCGCCCGGTGTTCACGCTGCGCTCCACCGTGCTCGCCCGCGCCAACGACATGGGAGTCGCGTCGATCCACCTCTCCCTGTCGCACGACGCCGGGATCGCCTCGGCTGTCGTGGTTCTGGAGTCCTAGAGCACGGGTCGAGGGTCGTGTGCCTGAGCACGCGCTACGCCGCGTCGTCAGGCACACGACCCCTGATGCCGAGACCGATCAGGTCCGTGGCGACCTCTCTGGGCCTCGTGACGAACCTCGTACGCCGTGCAGCGCACGACGATCCGGCGCCGAGTCGTGAGGCGGCGAGCCGGTTCAGGTCGTCACCCCACTGGCGCACCTCGGTGTGGAACGCACCGTCGACCTCGAGAACCAGCGTCGTCCCGTCGGGCAGGTCCCACTCGGCATCGGTCCAGCGTCGACGGCCCTGGCGGTCGAGTCGCGATCGCTGCCGGTCCGGGAGGGGCAAGTACCGAAGCGGCGGCACATGCGGTTCACGTCGAGCTCGGCACCAGAGTGCGCCCCGCCGGCGATGTCGCCGATCGTCTGACGGAACATGCGAGCGCGGCGCAGTGGGTGGAGCTGCTCGACCCAGACACCAGTCGCATCGGTGTCGTCAGCCGCTGTTGGACCGCGGCTGCCAGTACCGCGCTCGCGGCCCGCGGGCGAGCCTCGTAGCCCGCGTACAGAAGGACGGCAGGTTCGATCCGGCACAGGGCAGGCCCGGCGTCGGGATCGCAGCATCAGGTCGAACGGTCGCGTCGGCTTCGGAAGAAGTGGATGCCGTCGACGGACTCGAAGCTCAGCTCATCGTCGACCAGGACCGTGACGTGCGGTCGACTCCAGCCCTCGTAGGCCGTGCACTCCGGCGGCCGTCAGACTGCCGAGCATGCTGCGCGGGCCGGCATGGAGCACCGCCGAGCCAGAGCCACTGTTGCCCAGGCGAGTCGGCCCTGTCGTCGTACCGATCACCCGCGGGCGTCCGCACGACCCACCGGCCCGCTCGCGACTTGGTTGCGGACCAGGTCGGCGTCGATGCCGATGGCGTTCAGCTGCCGCCGCGACACCATGCCGGCCTGGCGACGGATCAGAGCCCGGAGTTCTGCGTTCATGCAGGGTCATGCCCGTTCGTACGGCGCCCGACGGTTGTCCACAGGCCGCCAGCGCCGGGTCGGGTGTGTGCCTCTGCACGCGCTCGGCGCATCCTCAGGCGACGCACGACCGCGTGCCGATAGCGTGGGCTCTCATGAGGCACGCCCACACCGTCGAGCAGGTGCGCGCGGCCGAGGCTGCCCTGATGGCGACCCTGCCCGAGGGCACGCTGATGCAGCGGGCCGCGGCCGGGCTGGCGTACGCCGTGCTCGACCTGCTCGGGTCGGCGTACGGACGGCGGGTGCGGCTGCTGGTCGGCTCGGGGGACAACGGCGGCGACGCGCTGTACGCCGGGGTGCTGCTGGCCCGCCGCGGCTGCGCGGTCGAGGCCTGGCTGCTGTCGGAGAAGGTGCACGAGGCCGGGCTGGTCGCATTCCGCGGAGCGGGCGGGGTCGTGTGCCCCTCGCCGCGCTCGAGCGCGTCCTCAGGCACACGACCCGACGTGGTCGTGGACGGGATCGTCGGGATCGGGGGCCGGCCCGGGCTGCGGCCGGACGCCGTCGCTGCGCTGGAGGCGTGTGCCGGCGTACCCGTCGTGGCGGTCGACGTGCCGTCCGGGGTCGACGTCGACACCGGCGAGACCGACGGCCCGTACGTCGAGGCCGCGGTCACGGTCACATTCGGCACCCACAAGGTCGCGCACCTGGTCGACCCCGCGGCGTCCGCGACCGGCGCGGTCACGCTGGTCGACATCGGGCTGGACCTGCCGACCGCGGCGGTCGAGGCGCTCCAGCCTCCGGACGTGGCTGCGCTGCTGCCGCGGCCGGACAGCCAGGCGCAGAAGTACACGCGGGGGGTGGTCGGGATCCGCGCCGGCTCGGCGACCTACCCGGGTGCCGGGCTGCTCTGCGTCTCCGGCGCCTCCACCGGGCTCTGCGGCATGGTCCGGTACGTCGGCGACGCGGCCGTCGCCGATCGCGTCCGGCAGGCGCATCCCGAGGTGGTCGGCGAGGGGCGGGTCCAGGCCTGGGCGGTCGGCTCGGGTGGCGGCGACGCGGCGGGCGAGGCGCTCGCCGCGGCGGTTGCCGACGGGGTGCCGGTCGTCGTCGACGCCGATGCGTTGACCCACGTCTCGGGGTCGCTCGGCGTCCCCGCCGTGCTCACCCCGCACGCCGGCGAGCTGGCCGCCATGATGGGTGCCGACCGGGCCGAGGTCGAGGCGCGCCCGCTGCAGCACGTCCGCGCGGCCGCCCGGGAGCACGACGCGGTGGTGTTGCTCAAGGGCCGGCGCACGCTGGTCGCCACCCCGGTGGGCGACGTCCGGGTCACCACCACCGGAGTCCCGTGGCTCGCGACGGCGGGCGCCGGCGACGTCCTGACCGGGCTGATCGGGGCGCTGCTGGCGGCCGGACTGGCGCCGTACGACGCGGCCTCGGTCGGCTCCTGGCTGCACGGTGCCGCGGCCACCCTGGCGTCGGACGACGGCCCGCTCGTCGCGACTGACGTGGCCCGATCGATCCCGGACGCCGTCCGGCAGGTGGCGTGGGCCGGCTGAGCGACGAGCCGGGGATGGAACAATCGGGGCCCATGACTCCCTCGGCGACCGCACGCGCGGAGATCGTGGTCGACCTGGCCGCGATCCGGCACAACGTGCGGCTGCTGCGTGACCTGGTGGCTCCCGCGCAGATGATGACCGTGGTCAAGGCCGACGGCTACGGGCACGGGCTGCTGCCCTCCGCACGCGCCGCGCGCCAGGCCGGCGCCGACTGGATCGGCGTCGCCACCATCGACGAGGCGCTCGCGCTACGCACCGACGGGGACACCGGCCGGGTGCTGTGCTGGCTCGGGGTCCCGGGGGAGCGGTACTTCGACGCGATCGTCGCCGACCTCGACGTGACGGCGTACTCCGTTGCCGAGCTGGGCGAGATCGCCGAGGCGGCCGAGCAGGCGCAGCAGCCGGCTCGGCTGCAGCTCAAGGTCGACACCGGCCTCTCCCGCGGGGGCGCCACCCTCGCCGACTGGCCGCACGTCGTCGAGCTGGCGGCGAAGATGCAGGAGCGTGGTCTGGCGGAGCTCACCGGCATCTGGTCGCACTTCGCGTGCAGTGACCAGCCCGACCACCCCGCCAACGACGCCCAGGAGGACGCCTTCCGCGCGGCCCTGTCGACCGCCGAGGACGCCGGGCTGCGGCCGGAGCTGCGGCACCTGGCCAACTCGGCGGCCGCCATCCTGCGGCCCAGCTCGCGGTTCGACCTGGTGCGCTGCGGGATCGCGTCGTACGGGCTCGACCCCGCGCCCGGCACCACCCCCGACCTCGGGCTGGTGCCCGCCATGACCGCCCGCGCCACCCTCGCCCTCAGTCAAGCCGATCGCGTGCCGGCGCCGGGGTCTCCTACGGGCACACCTGGATCGCCGACCACGACACCACGGTCGGCCTCGTGCCGGTGGGGTACGGCGACGGGGTGCCGCGGCACGCCGGCAACCGGGCCGAGGCCTGGGTCGACGGCCGGCGGCGGCCGGTGCGCGGCCGGATCTGCATGGACCAGTTCGTGGTCGATCTCGACGGCGACCTGCCCGCGCCCGGCAGCGACGTCGTCCTGTTCGGCACCGGCCGCGACGGCGAGCCGACCGCGCAGGACTGGGCGGAGGCCAGCGAGACGATCAACTACGAGATCGTGACCCGGATCGGCGGCCGGATGGTCCGCCGCTACGTCCACGAGGAGGACCAGCGTTGAGCGTCGGTCGCAAGCTCGCAGGAGTCGCCGCAGGCGCGGTCGGTGTCGCGGTAGCCGGCACCGCCGTCGGTGTCGCCCGACGGCGCCGGGTCATCGCCCGGCGCGGTGCGGGCGACGAGACGCCGTTCGGATCGCTCCGCTCGGCGCCGATCACGTGGTGGCCGACGACGGCGTACCCCTGCACGTCGAGGTGGACGAGTTCACCGACCGGCCGACCAGCGGCCGCCGGCGCTCCGCCGTGGCGGACGGCCAGGCGCTGACCGTCGTGTTCTGCCACGGCTACGCGCTCAACCTCGACTCCTGGCACTTCCAGCGCGCCGGCTACCGCGGTCTCGTGCGTGCCGTCTACTACGACCAGCGCTCGCACGGCCGCTCCGGCCGGTCGACCGAGGGCAAGGCCACGATCGACCAGCTCGGCCTCGACCTCAAGCAGGTCCTCGACCACGTCGTCCCCGAGGGACCGGTGGTGCTGGTCGGTCACTCGATGGGCGGGATGACGCATCATCGCGCTGGCCGAGCAGCACCCCGAGCTGTTCGGTGACCGGGTCGTCGGGGTCGGCCTGATCTCGACGACGGCCGGCAGGGTCGACGTGCACCGGATCCTGCTGCCGCTGCTTCCGTCCGCGGTCGGCGGCCAGTTCTCGCAGCGTCTCGTCGCCACGCTCGCGCGCGGACACCGGACCGATCGACGGCCTGCGCCGGATGGGCCGGTCGGTCGCCACGGTGGCCACCGACACGCTGGCGTTCGGTGACGACGTGCCGGCCAGCTACGTCGAGTTCGTGGACCAGATGCTCTCCTCGACCCCGTTCGAGGTGGTGGCCGAGTTCTTCCCGAACTTCCGGGCGCTGGACAAGTTCGAGACCATCAACGCCCTCTCCGAGGTGCCGACCACGATCATCTGCGGGACCGACGACAAGCTCACCTCGATCGGGCACAGCCGCAAGCTGCACGCGCGGATCGAGGGCTCCACCCTCCTCGAGTGCGAGGGCGCCGGGCACATGGTGATCATGGAGCGCCACGACCAGGTCAACGCCGCGCTCGACCAGCTGATCGCCGCGGCGGCGGAGCGGGTCGTCGGCCGGTGAGTGTCGACGTACGCCCGGTCGGACCGGAGTCCGCCGCCACGGTGCTGGACGTGGTCCGCCGGGCGTTCGAGGTCCGGCCCCCGCTCGACCCGCCGGCCGCGGCGATGTCGGAGACCGAGGAGTCGATGGCGGACTGGCTCGGCAGGCACGGGGGTCTGCTGGCCACGCTGGACGGCGAACCGGTCGGTGCGCTGGTGCTGGACCCGGTCGGTACGACGATGTACCTGCGCCGCTTCGGCGTCGTGCCCGAGGCGCGTGGGCACGGCATCGCGGCGCTGCTCATCGAGTCCGCGGTCGAGGCGTCGCACGGGCTCGACGACCTGACCGTCGTGGCCCGCGAGGAGCTGCCCGAGACCCGGCGGTTCTGGGAGCGGCGGGGCTTCCGCGAGATCTTCCGCGATCCGCCCAACGTGGAGCTGCGCCGTCCGCTGCGGACCTTCCTCTTCGACGTGCCCGACCCGGACGCGATGCGCGAGCTCGGCCGGTCGCTCGCGGGCCAGCTCCGGGCCGGCGACCTGCTGGTGCTGAGCGGCGAGCTGGGCGCTGGCAAGACGACGTTCACCCAGGGGCTGGGCGCCGGGCTCGACGTACGCGGTGACATCACCTCGCCGACGTTCGTGATCTCGCGGGTGCACCCGTCCCTCGGCTCCGGTCCTCCGCTGGTGCACGTCGATGCCTACCGGCTCGGGAGCATCGACGAGCTGGACGACCTCGACCTGGACACCGAGCTCGAGGACGCGGTGACCGTCGTCGAGTGGGGTGAGGGGATCGCGGAGGGGCTGGCGGAGTCGCGTCTGGAGATCCGGATCATCCGCGCGCTCGCGCACCAGGACGAGCACGCGGACCTCGACCCACGGCGGGTGCTGATGACGCCGATCGGGCCGCGCTGGTACGAGATGGAGGTGCCGTCGACCCAGCGGCCGCCGCTCGCCGAGAAGCGCAACGAGAACCTGCTCCTCGACTTCCGCCGCTGTCCCGAGAGCGACCTGGACGACCTCGACCCGTACATCCCGCTGCAGCTCTCGCTGGTGGTCGCCGAGCACGACGGGCGGGTGCTGCTCGTGCACAACACGCGGCGGCAGGAGTGGGAGATGCCGGTCGCCGACATCGCGGACGAGGAGTCGGCCCGGGCCGCCGCCGAGCGGGTGTTCCGTGAGGAGACCGGGAGCGACCCGGGCGACCTCGAGTTCTTCGGCATCGCGACCGTGCAGCTCGGCCATGAGCGCTCCATCGAGTACGCCGCGATCTACCGCACCCACCTGCCTGCTCTGGAGGACTTCGCCGCCAACGAGGCCGTCGACAACCTGGCCTGGTGGGACGTCGTGCGGGAGTACGACGGCTTGTCGCCGATCGACGAACATCTCGCGCGGATGGTCCTGGAGGCCGACCAGCCGGCCTAGGAGCGCGCGCACGTATCGTCTCCTCATGAGGGTCCTCGGCGCGGGTCGCTCGAGCGTGACCGTGATGCTGCTCGCCGTACTGGTGGCGTGCGACGGCGCCGCTGCCCCCGAGGCAGGGCCACCACCGAGCCGCTCGCCGGGGACCGCCGCGCCCCTGCCCGATCCCTACGCGGGCTGGCTGCTGCCCAACATGCGCAGCATCGCCGCCAGCGACCTGCAGATCGAGCGGACCGGCCGCGACCGCCGACTGAGGTTCGCCGCGTCGCTGGCCAACGTCGGCCAGGGCCCGATGCTCGTGGCGCCGATCGGACGTTCCGGCTGCCCGCGTCGGTCAGATCCGCGTCCGCCAGGTCGTACACCTGGACGGCAACGACGACGACGTCTTCCAGCGGCACCGCGACGTCGAGCGCCGGCGAAGACCAGGTGGCTGCATGCTCGACCACCCGACGCACGACCACTGGCACTTCGACGCGATGGCGGCGTACTCCCTCACCGTGCCGGGCCGGCAGACCCGCGTGGCCCGCGACAAGGTGAGCTTCTGCCTCCGCGACAACGAGCGGGTCCCGGGGCATCCGCGCGTGGTGCGGAGGTCGCACTTCGGCGAATGCGCGGCGGAGAGCCCGCAGGGGATCTCGCCAGGCTGGGTCGACGTCTACGGTGCCGATCTGGACGGCCAGTGGCTGCGACTGCCACCACGCATCGACGGACGCGTGGCCTGCCTGACGCTCGAGGCCGACCCCGCGGACCTGCTGCTGGAGACCGACGAGACCGACAACGCGACGACGATCCCGCTCCGGATCGACGGGACGCGGGTCCGCCGGCTGGGTCGCGGCTGCGACCTGACGCCGGTCGAGCCCGTCGAGACCCAAGCCCCCGCTGGTTGAGGAGGTTGCGCAGCAACCGTCTCGAAACCCCGGAACTGTGGGCAGGGCGGCGGGTGGGGTCTCGACCGGCTCGACCGGCGTTGGCTCACCGCCCTGCACAGGCGGCGGGGGTTTCGAGACAGGCGCTGCGCGCCTTCCTCAACCACCGAAGGGGTGTCGGTGGTTGAGGAGGTTGCGCAGCAACCGTCTCGAAACCGCCCGGTGAGCGGCAGCCGCAGGGCGTGCCGATGGCCCCGCTCGCGGGCGGGGTCCGGGGCGGGGTAGTCAGTCGGGTGGGTCGGGTGGCCGGCGGCGGTCGCGGGAGACGTCGAGGGTGCCGTCGGGGTCGCGGAGGTACTGGTAGCCGTGTTCGGATGGTCCAGAGGTAGTGGCCGGGTTCGAGGGTGGTGTAGGTCCAGTGGCCGTGGGTCTTGATCCGGTGGTGTCGTCGGCACAGCGTCGCCAGGTTGCACGGGCAGGTGGGTCCGCCCCGAGAGGCGCGGGATGGTGTGGTCGGTGTCGCAGCGGCGGGCGGGGCGGGTGCACCAGGGGAAGACGCAGGTCCTGTCCCGCACGGTGGTGACCTCGGCGTGCCGGTCCGGGACGACGGTCGATGTCGACGGGGTCGTGGGCCTCGAGGTCGATCACCGGCTTCACCACGCACGCTGCCGGCGGTGTGGCACCAGTCGCGGACCTGGCCGGCGGTGATCAGCTGGTTGCCGTTCTCCAACCGGGCGGTGCCGATGCCGTCGACCGCTGCCCTGGAGAGGTGGACGTAGAGCATCACCTGCCGCCTTGACCGGTGGTGGTTTCGAGACGGGTGCTGCGCGACCTCCTCAACCACCGAGGAGTCGGTCCAGGTCGAGGGCCAGCTGCGCTGCGGGCGAGTTCGCCGACCGCGGCGGCACGGCGGACGTCCAGGGAGTCCTCCGAACCCAGGTCCTTCAGCTGGGCGGCCAGCCCGGCGATGGCGTGTTCGAGGTCGAGGGCGTCGGCCAGGTCGAGCTCCCCGTGCACCGCCGCCGGTGCCGTCGTAGGAGACCTGCTGGGCCTCGACGGTGAAGTACCGGCCGTCCGCCTTCGCCAGCCGCCGTTCCTCGGCCAGCTCCGGCATGTGGGTGGCGATCGCCTCGTCGACGAGGCGTTCCAGCTGGACGGGTCCGATCTTGTGCGCCACATGGCGCGACGTGCCGGTCCACGAACGACGCCGCCGTCGGGTGAGAGCGAGAGGGTCTGGTCGGCGACCCTCCGCGCCAGGTACGGCCGCAGGTCCCCGGTGACCACGCGGCGCCACACCCGCGGGAGGCGGTGGCCCAGCTCCAGGGCGTGACCGACGTACCGCTTCCCGGCGTCGGTGGAGACCCCGATCGCGGCGGCGAACTCGGTGATCGCGAACTCCGCCACCAACGGAGCCCCCTCACCCGCCACCGGCATCCCGGTGTCGCCATACCTGTCGGCGATCGTCGCGGCGTCGTCGATCGAGTCGACCGAGTGCATCGCCGCCCACGTCCACCGCGTGCTGCAGCAGCCGGGCCTCGGCGGCGATCCGCGATCGCCCGATCCGCACGCGCGGCAGCCAGCACCGCGGTCGCGGTGTCGAGCTCCTCGGCGTACTTGGTCATGGGTCAACTCAAGCACCCACCACCGACACTCGAAGCCCGAAAACCCCTTGTTTCACAGGGATGTGGACAACTATTTCGAAGAAATTCTTGCGACCGCAACCACAACGGTCGAGCTAGGCGACCGCGACCGTGGAAGCAGCCGAGAGTGGCCGCCTCGACCACCGCGGCGGGCGACCACGTAACCCAAAAGTCTTTTTGACCACCCACCCGCGGCAACCGGGCCTCGACAGGCTCGACCGACGTGGTTCGCCGCCCTGCCCACGGTCACCGGGTTTCGACGCGCTCGCGCGACTTCGTTCCTCAGTCGCGTCGCTTGCTCTACCTGGCTGGGCCCACGCGACGCGTTCGTTCCTCACGCGCCGCTGCCCAGCTCACCTCAACCGGCGGGCGGCTTGGGTCTCGACGGGCTCGACCGGCTTTGGTTGCCGCCCGGCCTTCGCTCGCCGGCGGATAGCCTCGGGGCGTGCTGCTTGCGTTCGACACCGCCACCCCGTTCGTCACGGTCGCCCTGCACGACGGGAGCGACGTGGTGGTCGAGCTGTTCTCGGAGCAGAAGATGAAGCACGGGGAGCAGCTCGCGCCGTTGATCGAGCGGGCCATGGATCAGGCGCGCGTGACTCGCCAGGACCTCACGCGGATCGGGGTCGGGGTGGGGCCGGGTCCGTTCACGGGGCTGCGGGTCGGGTTGGTGACGGCGCGGACGCTGGGGTTCGTGCTGGAGATCCCGGTGATCGGCGTGTGCTCGCTCGACGTGCTGGCACTCGAGGCCGTGGAGACGGGCGCGGTGAACGGCGACTTCGTGGTGGCCACGGATGCGCGGCGCAAGGAGGTCTACTTCGCCTCGTACGACGCGGCGGGGGCGCGCCTGGACGGGCCGGTCGTCGACAAGCCGGCGACCCTGCGCACCCGACTCCCGGTCGTGGGCGAGGGCGCCGGCCTCTACCCCGAGGACTTCCCCAACGCCGCGGGCCCGCAGCGTCCCGGAGCCGGCTGGCTGGCGCGGGCGGTCGCGCGAGGAGCGGGCCGAGCTGCGCGACCCGGAGCCGCTGTACCTGCGGCGCCCGGACGCCGTCGCCCCGGGTCCGCGGAAGCCGGCTTCGTGACCGTCCGCCCCGCCACGCCGGACGACGTACCTGCCGTCGCGGCGCTCGAAGCGGCGAACCTCGGCCCGGACGCGTGGTCGTTCGGTCTGGTCGAGGAAGGCGTGAGGGGGGCACTGCCCACGATCCGCTACCTGGTCGCCGAGGTCGACGGCGAGGTGGTCGGGCACGCCGTGGCCAGCATCGTGGCCGACATCGCCGAGCTGCAGCGGATCGCCGTGGACCCCGCCCATCGAAGACGTGGGCTCGCGACCGCGCTCCTCGATGCAGTCCTCGCGGCGGCGACAGTGGAAGGGGCCGACCGACTCCTGCTCGAGGTGCGCGAGACCAACACGGGTGCCATCGGCTTCTACGCCACGCACGACTTCGTCGAGATCGACCGCCGGCCGCGCTACTACCGCGACGGCACCACCGCGGTGGTCATGCTCCGCGAGCTCAGCCCCTGACCGGTCCCGACGCGAACGTGTGCGCGATGTCGTAGCGGAGACCGGTGTAGATCGCCATCGCGGGCGCGTTGTCGACGTACACGCCGAGCGTCGCGACACCGGAACCGTCGACCAGCGCCCGAGCGGTCAGGGCCGCCGACAACGCGCTGCCCAGGCCACGGCCTCGCTCGGACGGCAGGACCGAGACGCCGCGCAGGTGGCCGGTCCGGTCGCTCATCCGCAGCACCGCCCCGACACCGACCAGATGTCCCCGCCCGCGGACCGGAGACCCAGCCAGGCGTCGACACCGTCGGTCCCGGGCCTGGCGAACGAGTCGGGGTTGGCCACGTCGAGCACTGCGTCGACCTCGGCGGCATCCGCCACCACCTCGGCGGCCGGCACCAGGTCGGGCGCGACCTCGGTCGTCATCCAGTGCCAGCGGTGGTGGCTGCGCTGCCGCCACTCGTCGGGCACCGCGTCGTACGCCGCCACCTCGACCGACAACCGCCACGGCGCCGGGACCGCAGCGGCGACCCGGCCCATCAGCTCGGCCAGGTCCTCGACCGGCCCCAGGCAGGTGAACACCGGTCCGGCCGGTACGTCGCGCGGGCGGGCACGGGTGCCGTCGACGACGACGGCGCGGCCGAGCACCCAGGCGCGGCGGGTGTGCCGAGGATCCATGTGGTGCCGGACGAACGGGTCCTCGACCGACCCGAACAGCTCCGCCACCCCGATCTCGCGCACGCCCACATTCTGTCGGGGCGCGCTCGGCTGGTATTCATGGCCCATGACCGACGGACCCCTCGTGCTCGGGATCGAGACCTCGTGCGACGAGACCGGCGTCGGCATCGTCCGCGGGAACACTCTCCTCGCCGATGCCGTGGCCAGCAGCGTCGACGAGCACGCGCGCTTCGGGGGAGTCGTGCCGGAGGTCGCGAGCCGGGCACACCTCGAGGCGATGGTCCCGACCATCGAGCGGGCGTGCGAGACCGCCGGGATCAAGCCGCACGACGTCGACGCCATCGCCGTGACCAACGGCCCGGGCCTGGCCGGCGCGCTGCTGGTCGGCGTCGCCGCCGCCAAGGCGCTGGCGCTGGGCCTCGGGAAGCCGATCTACGGCGTCAACCACCTGGCCTCGCACGTCGCCGTCGACCAGCTCGAGCACGGCCCACTGCCCGAGCCGTGCCTGGCGCTGCTGGTCAGCGGCGGCCACTCGAGCCTGCTGCGCGTCGACGACGTCACCAGCGGCGTCGACCCGCTCGGTGCCACGATCGACGACGCGGCAGGCGAGGCCTTCGACAAGGTGGCTCGCCTGCTCGGGCTTCCGTTCCCCGGCGGCCCGTACATCGACAACGCCGCCCGGAGCGGCAGCAGTGTGTACGTCGACTTCCCGCGCGGACTGACCAGCCGGCGGGACCTGGAGCGGCACCGGTTCGACTTCTCGTTCTCGGGGCTGAAGACGGCCGTCGCGCGCTGGGTCGAGGCGCGCGAGCGGTCCGGCGATCCGGTGCCGATCGACGACGTGGCCGCCAGCTTCCAGGAGGCGGTCTGCGACGTACTGACCAGGAAGGCCCTCGACGCCGCGGAGACCTACGGCATCGACGACCTGCTGATCGGCGGCGGTGTGGCCGCGAACTCCCGGCTGCGGATCATGGCCGAGGAACGGGCCACGGCCAAGGGCATCCGGGTCCGGGTCCCGAGACCCGGACTCTGCACCGACAACGGCGCGATGGTGGCCGCCCTCGGCGCCGAGATGGTGGCCCGCGGGCGGCCCCCGTCGCCGCTCGACCTCCCGGCCGACTCCTCGCTGCCGGTCACGTCGGTGCTGGCCCAGTAGTTCGGTCCAGTAGTTCGACTCAGTAGTTCCGAGTCCGGTCGTCGCCCAAGTAGAACGCCTGGTCCGACACGGACTCGACGTGCTCGATCGTGTCCTCGAGCGTCCCGTCGACACCGAACCTCAGGATCGTCGTGTCGAGCCCTTCCATCGCGACGGCGACGAACGTGTCGGGCGACTCCCAGGCGGCGTTGTTCACGGCGATCTGGCTGTTCCGCGGCTGGTCGAACCGCGCGATCAGCCGGCCGGTCCAGGCGTCGAGCACGGCCACCGAGGCGAGGCCGAGGCCGGACTGGTACGGCGAGCTCGCCAGCACGTAGCTCCCGTCCGGGCTGAACGCCCCGATCGAGTAGTCGCAGGTGTCCCAGACCGTCTCAGCCGTGTTGTCGGCCGCCACGACGCCGAAGCAGCCGCTCGCGTCCCTGTTGGTCTTGGTCTGGACGGCGACGAGATGCGTCACCGGGCTCGCAGCGATCGCCTGGACGAAGTCGCCCTCGAACTCGGTGGTGCTGCCGTCCGGGTTCGCGATGCCGATCGTGGCCCGTCCGCGCTCGTCGGCCGACTGGTAGACCAGGCTGCCGTCACCCACGAAGTCCACCGGGTCGACGACCGGGAAGTCCGGGAAGCTCCACGCCATCCCGGCGTCGGGGTCGGTCGTGGAGTGCAGCCGCAGCGTCTGCGCGCCGCTCTCCGGGAACGTCCACGCGACCATCGACCGGCTCGGGGTTGCTGACGAAGCCGCCCGTCGCCGCTTCCGACGTCAGGCGCTCGGAAGCCGTCGTCCATCGTGATGACCTCTTCCCGGGCAGGTCCGAGGGCCAGCCAGCCGCCGTCCGCCTCACTGCGGACGATCGCCTGGTAGCTCTGATCCAGCGGCTGCTGACCCTCACCGGGCAAGACCACGCCGTCGGCGGTGAAGTACTCGACCTTCGGAGCGTCGCCCCGCTCGAGGCCGTCGAGGGTCAGAGTCGTCTGCACGACCCCGATCTGCGACGGGCTCGGGTTGGCCGGATCGAGGTCCTGGGTCCGGTTGGCGGCGTCGCCGATCATGAGCGCGGTCGGCACGATCACGGCCAGGGCGGCCGCGACGCCGACGCCGACACCGATCCGCCGGTTGCGGCGGATCGACGACGCTCGGCCCTGGACGTCGCGCAGCCCGAGCGGGGCCGTGTTCATGCCGTCCACCTGGCCGTGCAGCTCGCGGCCGAGCAGGTCTTCGAGCTCGTCGTGGTTGTTCATCGCTCCTCCTCGCTGGTGCGGGGGTGCAGGTTCTGTGGTGCGCGGGTGCGCAGGGTGGCCAGCGCGCGGCTGGCCTGGGACTTCACGGTCCCGACGGAGATGCCGAGCGCGTCAGCGGTCTCGGCCTCGGTGAGCTCCTCGTAGTACCGGAGCACGACGACGGCGCGTGCCTTCTTCGGCAGGGTCTGCACGATCTCCCAGAGCGCGCCGCTGGTGCCCTCGTCGTACGCGTCGACGACGTGGCCGGTCTCCGGGACCTCGTCCGTGGCGTGCTCGCGCTTCTTCCAGCCGCGGCGCCACAGCGAGTTGTTCTCGTTGACCAGGATCCGGCGGACGTAGGCGTCCACCGAGTCGCGCTGCTGGACCTTGTCCCACGACAGGTACAGCTTCGCGAGGGCGGTCTGCACCAGGTCCTCGGCCGTGTGCCGGTCGCCGGTCAGCAGGTACGCCGTGCGCATCAGGCTCGGCTGCCTCGCCTGCATGTAGGCCGAGAAGTCCGCATCGCGGGAGGACGCCTTGCCGCCCATGGTCACCCCCGCTCCGGTGAGTGTGTTGCCCCGTGTGTGCATCGCGCACCTCCATCCAATCCCCTCCAAGACGCGAAATGCGGGAAGAGGGTTGCAATTTCAGGGCGACGACGTGAGGACGGACGGCGCCACCACCGCGGCGGCGCAGCCGGCTCGACCGATGCGATCCACACCTGATGCACGCGTGCCATCCCCGTGGGGTTGGCGTGACGCGAGGGCCGATGTCAGGGCGTGATGCGCTACTCACCTCCCTACACGCGCGCCGGTCTCCGTATGGTTGCACCGACCACCCGGGTCCCGAGCAGATCGGAGCGCTACATGCACCAGGTCCGTGCCGTCGTCGCCCTCAAGAAGGGCGACCCGGTGAGCATCCAGACGATCAACGTCCCCGACCCCGGTCCGGGCGAGGCGTTGGTGCAGGTCCAGGCCTGCGGCGTCTGCCACACCGACCTGCACTACCGCGAGGGCGGCATCAACGACGACTTCCCGTTCCTGCTCGGGCACGAGGCGTCGGGCATCGTCGAGGCGGTCGGCGACGACGTCACCAGCGTGGCTCCCGGCGACTTCGTGATCCTCAACTGGCGCGCGGTGTGCGGCGACTGCCGGGCCTGCAACCGGGGCGAGCCGTGGTACTGCTTCGCGACGTTCAACGCCACCCAGAAGATGACGCTCGCTGAAGGAGCGGGTGCCGCAGCTTTGAGCCCGGCGCTCGGGATCGGCGCCTTCGCGGAGAAGACGCTGGTCGCCGCCGGTCAGTGCACCAAGGTCGACCCGTCCACCCGCCCGGCCGCCGCCGGACTCCTGGGCTGCGGCGTGATGGCGGGCCTCGGCGCCGCCATGAACACCGGCAACGTCCGGCGCGGGCAGTCGGTCGCCGTGATCGGCTGTGGCGGCGTCGGCGCCGCCGCGGTGGCGGGATCCCAGCTGGCCGGCGCGAGCACGATCATCGCTGTCGACGTCGACGACCGGAAGCTGGAGGGTGCCCGCAAGTTCGGCGCCACCCACACCGTGAACAGCAAGGGCACCGACCCGGTGCAGGCGATCCAGGACCTCACCGGCGGCTTCGGCGCGGACGTCGTGATCGACGCGGTCGGCATCCCCGAGACCTGGCGGCAGGCGTTCTACGCCCGCGACCTGGCAGGCACGGTCGTCCTGGTCGGCGTACCGACCCCGGACATGAAGGTCCCGGACCTCCCGCTGATCGACATCTTCGGGCGGGGCGGGTCGCTCAAGTCCAGCTGGTACGGCGACTGCCTGCCGTCGCGCGACTTCCCGATGCTGATCGACCTCTACAAGCAGGGACGGCTCGACCTCGACGCGTTCGTCTCCGAGGAGATCGGCCTGGACGACGTCGAGGCGGCGTTCGACCGGATGCACGGGGGCGACGTGCTGCGCTCGGTGGTGATTCTCTGATGGCGGCCCGCATCGACCACGCCGTCTCGAGCGGCACGTTCACCCTCGACGGCGAGACCTTCGAGGTCGACAACAACATCTGGGTGGTCGGCGACGACGAGGAGTGCGTGGTCATCGACGCGCCCCACGACGTGGCCGACATCCTGGCCGTCGTGGGCAGCCGCAAGGTCAAGGCGATCCTCTGCACGCACGCGCACGACGACCACGTACGGGTCGCACCCGCGCTGCGCGAGAAGGTGGTCGCGCCGATCATGCTGCACCCCGACGACCAGCCGCTCTGGGAGCTCACGCACCCCGACTACCTGTGGGACGTCGACCTCGCCGACGGGTTCGAGATCACCGCGGCGGCACCCTCCTGCGCGCCCTGCACACGCCCGGCCACGCACCCGGCGCGGTCTGCTTCCACGCGCCCGAGCTCGGCTGCGTCTTCACCGGCGACACCCTGTTCAACGGCGGCCCGGGCGCGACCGGCCGATCCTTCAGCGACGCCGACCAGATCTTGCAGTCGATCCGGGACCGGCTGTTCGCGCTGCCCGACGAGACCGTCGTCCACACCGGGCACG
This sequence comes from uncultured Actinomycetota bacterium, assembly GCA_963788445.1. Lineage (GTDB taxonomy): Bacteria > Actinomycetota > Actinomycetes > Propionibacteriales > Nocardioidaceae > Nocardioides. Next base: position 237,963 of record CAWBGN010000007.1, on the reverse strand, counting down.
GCGACGACACCACGATCGGGGCCGAGCGGGCCGGGCTGGACGGTCAGGACGGGTAGAACGCCGTCTGGCCGTGCGGGTCCTTGGCGAAGCTGAGCACCTTCGCCGGGTCGATCCGCCACAGCCCGGCCAGATGCTCGCCGTCCTGGGTCAGGGCGTCGTCCTGGACCCGGAACGCCCAGGCGTCGCCGTACTTCCCGTGGATCGCGTCCGCGACCCGCTGCAGGGTCTCGGAGTCAGTGCACCTGGTCGCTTTCCCCTCGACCACGACGTCGTGACCACGTTCCCAGCTGTTGGCGCCGGTCGTCAGCGCCACGAGCGGCGAGTGGGCGAGGTTGCGGCTCTTCTGCTCGTCCGGCCCGGTTGTGAAGTACGCCGCCCCGTCGACCCAGGCGCCGATGAGCGGGGTCACGTGCGGTCGCCCGTCGGAGCGGACCGTCGTCAGCCAGTAGAGCTCGGCAGTCCCGAGCACCTGCTCGACGGCCTCCCAGGGCGTCGCCGACGCGTCCGGGCTGCTGAAGCGCGAGTCGAACCGGGGGTTGGTCATGTGCAGTCCTTTCCTCACCAGGACCGACCGACCACGGCGCCAGAACTCATCGGCGGCCCGGTCAGAACGGCTTGACCAGCAGCGCGATCCCGTGCCCGCGGGCGCGGGTCAGCACGAGCGTCGCCTCGTCGTCGCCGCCCAGCGCGAGCCGCTTGCGCAGCTGGTCCGGAACCACGTCGACACCACGCTTCTTGATGGTCAGCCGACCGATACCGCGCTCGCGCAGCGCGGCTCGCAGCGCACGCTCGCGGTAGGGGAGCTGCTCGATGACCCGGTAGCCGCGCGCGAACGGCGTCCGGAACGACGCGTCGGAGGTCACGTAGGCGATGTGCTCGTCGACCAGGCCACCGTCGACGCCGGCCGCCACGGCGGTCACGAGCCCGGCCCGGATCACCGCGCCGTCCGGCTCGTAGAGGAAGGCGCCGACATCGCGCACCGCGCCCCCGGGGTCGTCCTCCTCGGTGAGCGTCGCCAGTCCACCGTCACCGATCACCGTGGCTCGGCGCTTGGTCGTGGCAAGCCGACCCGACCACAGCGCGGCCTCCTTGACGTCACCGTGGTCGCTGACCCACTCGGCCTCGACGTCGTGGGGGACCAGGTCGTGTGGGATGCCGGGCGCCACCTTGACGCAGGAGTCCCGGCGGAGCAGCTCCTCCACGAAGGGCCACGGAGGCGTCCAGTCGTCGACGTCGAACGTGCGCCCGCGTGCCGACCTGCGGGCCGGGTCGGCGAAAGCGACCGCGAACGGGCTGGTGTCGACCTTCGTCGCGTCCGCGACCATGACGGCCCCGGCGATGTCGAGGGCCGCGAGGTTCGCGCCGGCCACCTCCACCCGGACCGGGTCGAGATCGACGCCGGCGCAGGTGACGCCGGCCCGGGCAAAGGCGATCAGGTCGCCGCCGATACCGCAGCCGAGATCGATGACCGATGCGCTGGCCGCCGCGTTCAACCGGGCCGCCCGGTGCGTGGCCACCGGCAGCCGGGTGGCCTGCTCGAGGCCGTCGGGGGTGAAGTACATCCGCTCGGCGAGGTCGCCGAACTTGGGTACCGCCTTGCGACGCAGCTCCACCTGCGTCAGTGCGGCGGCCACGTGCTCGGGTGCCGCCGTACGCCGGAGCGCGGTTTGGGCGTGCAGCGAGTCGGTCGGGGCCTCGGCGGCGCGGACCAGCAGCCTCTGCCCCTCGTCGGTGAGCAGCCACCGGAACGCCTCGAGATCCACGTCAGGGATCCTTCCAGAGTTTCCCGCGCGACCCCCCGCGGGCGTCGTACACTCGCGCCCGACCGAGAAGGATGGTGAGCCTTGTCGACAGCTGGTCAGGGTTCGTTCGGCAGCCGGCTGCGGCTGCTCCGGGAGTCCGCCGGCCTGTCGCAGGAGGAGCTCGCCGAGCGGGCAGGACTGAGCAGCCACGCCGTCAGCGCCCTCGAGCGCGGCACCCGCACGCGTCCGTACCCGCACACGGTCCGTGCGCTCGCCGATGCCCTCGGCGCCTCGGACGAGGACCGGTCGGCACTGGTGGCGGCGGTGCCCGCGCGCTCCCGGGCGACACGCGCCGCCGACGCGGCACACGGACGCAGCCGCGAGCTGCCTGTGCCGCCCACGACGCTCCTCGGCCGGGACGCCGACGTCGTCCGGGTTGGCGAGATGGTGCGTGGGCACCGGCTGGTCACCCTGACCGGCACCGGTGGCGTCGGCAAGACCCGGCTCGCTCTGGCCGTGGGCGCCGGGCTGCGGGACCGCTTCGCCGACGGGGTCGCTTACGTCGAGCTGGCGCCACTGCTGGACCCCGACGCCGTGTTGCCGGCCATCGCCGACGCCGTCGACGCAGCTCCGACCCCCGACCGCGACCCGGCCGCCGCCGTCGTGGAACAGCTCCGCGGCCGGCAGCTGCTGCTCGTCCTGGACAACGTCGAGCACCTGATCGGCGTCGCGCCGCGCGTCGCCGGCCTGATCGAGGCCACTCCCGGGCTCACGGTGCTCGCGACCAGCCGCGCCCCGCTTCGGGTCCGGGGCGAGGTCGAGGTCGCCGTGGAACCCCTCGGTCTGCCGGTCGACGACGAGCCTGCGGACAGTGAATCGCCTGCCGTCCGGCTGCTGCTGGAGCGGGCCGGCTCGGTCAGCCCGGGGTGGGGATCCGCCTCCGGTGACGCCGCCGCGGTGGCGGCGATCTGCGTCCGGCTGGCCGGGATCCCGCTCGCCATCGAGCTGGCCGCGGCCCGCTGCCGGCTGCTGGACCCACGCACGCTCCTCGAGCGGCTGGACGAGGCGATGCTCGCCGGCGGCCGGGATCATCCCGAGCGCCAGCGCACGATGCGGGCCACGCTCGACTGGAGCTACGGGCTGCTGACGCCGGAGGAGCAGGCCCTGCTGCGGCTGCTCTCCGTCTTCGTCGGCGGCTTCCGGCTCGACGACCTCGAGCGCGTCGTCGAGCTTTACGGCGGGATCGGGCCGAACGACGTGCTCTGCGTGCTGGAGGCGCTGGCCGAGCAGTCGCTGGTCACCACGGAGACGACTACCGGTGGTGGCCCGCGGCACCGGCTCCTCGAGCCGGTCGCACAGTACGCACGCGCTCGGCTCGACGACGCAGGCGAGGGCGAGCGGGCGAACAGCGCGCACGCGGCGTACTTCCTCAACCTGGCGGAGGACAACGGACCCCGCTACCGCGACGGCGGCCAGGTCGACGCGCTGGCGCGGATCGACGCCGAGCACCCGAACCTCACCGCGGCCATCGAGCGCGTGCTCGCCGCCGGCGATGCGGCGTCGGCGGGACGGTTCTGCTGGGCGCTGTGGATGTACTGGTGGCTGCGCGGCCACCACGTGCACGGGCGCCGGCTCTCCGAGGCGGCGCTCGCCGGGGACCTGCCCCCCGACGTACGGCCCCGGGCGGAGCTCGCCGCTGCCACCATGTCGTTCGCGATGGACGACGTGCCGGCGGCCCGCGTCCACTGGCTGGCCGCCGAGGAGCACGCGGGCGACGACCACGTCTCCGTCGCCAACGCGGTCGCCGGGGTGGGCCTGAGTGCCCTCGCCGTCGGCGACCTCGCCGAGGCGGCGGAGTGCTTCGTCCGCGCCCTGCCTGCCGCCGAGGCAGGTGGCGCCGACGGGGAGTGGACGGCGGGCCTGTCGCTGATCTGGCTCGGCACCGTCGCGCTGCTCAACGGCGACCCGGACGGCGCCGTCGAGCACATCGAGCGCGGCCTGGTCCTGGCCCGGCGCCGTGGTGACCGCCTGTCGGTCTACATCGCGCTCTACAACCTGTCCCAGGTCGAGCTGACCCGGCGGGCCAACGATCGCGCCCGCCGCCATCTCGAGGAGGGCATGCGGCTGTCGCTGGAGACCGGCGACCTCGCGAACCTCGCCTACCTGCTCGACGCCACCGCCGTGCTCGAGGCCGCGGACGGCACGCACGCCCGCGTGCCGCTCCTGCTCGGAGCGGCCCAGGGGATCCGGGAGACGATCGGGTCGCGCGGCTACGGCTACTACCGGCCGGACCCCGACGCGATGGCGGCCGCCGAGGCGGAGGCGCGCAGCCACCTCGGGAGCGACCGGTACGACGACGCCCTCGACGTGGGCCGTGGCCGACGCCCCGAGGAGGCCGTCGCCCTGGCGCTGGGAGTGCGCACCGTGGCGGGCTGACGCCACTCGTACACCTCTCGCACACCTCGCACTGTCCGTGGTGGACGGCTGCGCTCCGTCGGAGGGTGTGGCTGCGGCAACAACCGCGCCGCACCTCACCCAAGGAGAACCTCGTGACCAGCACGATCGCCACCCCACGCCGTACCACCGTCACCACCGAACCGACGGCCTCGCGCCGCTGGGCCACCGCCGGCGTCTTCGCCGGACTGGCCGGAATCGTGTCCATGGTGGGCAGCAGCCTCGCCGGCGCCGTCTACGAGGACGACGTCGCCGGGGACGCCGTCGCCATCACCGACCGGCTGTCCGAGCAGGTGCCACAGATCCTCGTCTTCCACGTCGCCACGATGGTCTCGGCGCTGCTGATGGTCGTCTTCGCGGCCGGCCTGCGCCGCCAACTCGTCCACCGCGTCGGAGCCGACAGCCTGCTGCCGTCGGTCGCCTCCGCCGGACTGCTGCTGGTGGCGGCCGCCCAGGTCATGGGCACCGGCCTCACCACCGAGTTCGTCTTCGGGGTCAGCGACCCGGGACTGCTCGTCCCGGAGACCGCAGCCGTCTTCGGGCACTGGATCGGAACCATCCCGTGGCTGTGGGGGACGATCGGCCTGACCGCACTCTCGGTCGCGATCGCCGCCTTCCGGCACGGCGCCTACGCCCGCTGGCTCGGCGTCACCAGCCTGCTGCTCGGTGGCCTGGCCACCCTGTTCGCGGTCAGCCCGCTGCAGTACATGGCGGGCATGGTGGGGCCGCTCTGGCTGACCATCGCCGCGCTCGGGCTGCTGTTCTCCCGGCACGGCCGGCGCTGAGGTCGTGGTGATGGACACGCTGCTCGCGGCTCCGGCCGAGCTCGACTTCGCGGAGTACGTCGCCGCCCGGCGGCCGGCGCTGCTGCGGGCAGCCCACGCCATCACCGGCAACCCCGACAACGCGGAGGACCTCCTCCAGTCCGCGCTGGCCAGCGTCTGCACGCACTGGACCAGCATCCGCGACCATCGTGCCGCGGACGGGTACGTCCGCCGCACGATGGTCAACCAGCACCACAGCTGGTTCCGCCAGAAGTGGCGGACCCGGGAACGCGTCACCGACGTCCTGCCCGAGCCCCAGGACCGCTGGACCGACGACGCGGTGCCGGCGCCGGGCGAGGACCGTCGGCTCTGGCCGCTGGTCTTCGCGCTCCCGCCGCGGCAGCGGTCTGCCGTGGTGCTCCGCTACTACGAAGGGCTCAGCGAGGCCGAGGCCTCAGCGGTGCTCCGCTGCTCGCGGGGCACGATCAAGTCCAACACCAGCCGCGGGCTCGCCGCGCTCCGACGCTCGCTCTCCGGCACCCTGCTGCCACCACCTGAAAGGCTGCATCCATGACCACCACCAGCTGGCTGCCCGCCGACTTCGTCCACCCGACGTACGTCGCGCTGCCGTTCGGCCACCACCTGCGCCCGATCCGCGCCGCGGACACCGACCTCGACATGGTGGCGGTGATGGGTTCGCGCGACCGGTTGTGGGGGATCTACGGCGAGGCGTGGGGGTGGCCTCCGGCCACGATGACGCACGAGCAGGACCGTGAGGACCTCCAGCACCACGCCGACGAGATGGAGACCCACGAGTCGTTCAACTACGCGCTGTTCGACGCCGACGAGACCGCGCTCCTCGGGTGTGTCTACATCGACCCCACGGACAAGCCCGGCGCCGACGCCGACATCTCGTGGTGGGTGGTCGACGAGTGTGTCGGCACCGACCTCGAGGCCGCTCTCGACGAGCTGGTGCCGCGCTGGATCGCCGACGAGTGGCCGCTCGAACGACCCCGCTACGTCGGCCGCGACCTCACCTGGGCCGAGTGGATCGCGCTGCCCCGACTCGGATGACCGGACCCACCTAGCACTCCATCAGGGCGAGTGCTAACGTCTGATCTGGCACTCTCGCCCTGAGGGTGCCAGCGCTTGCGACGATGTGCGACCCCCGCGACGGCGTACCTCACCGCAGGCCCAAACGTCGGGGAGTTCCCCAGCCGGGGTGCTCCCACCCGAGTCAGATCGAAAGTGGAGGTCGACATCGTGTCGGTCAACATCAAGCCCCTCGAGGACCGCATCGTCGTCAAGCCCCTCGACGCCGAGCAGACCACGGCTTCCGGCCTGGTCATCCCGGACACCGCCAAGGAGAAGCCCCAGGAGGGCGAGGTCCTGGCGACCGGTCCGGGACGCATCGACGACAACGGCAACCGCGTGCCGCTCGACGTGGCCGTGGGCGACAAGGTCATCTACAGCAAGTACGGCGGCACCGAGGTCAAGTACTCCGGCGAGGAGTACCTCATCCTCTCCGCCCGCGACGTCCTCGCCGTCGTTTCCTGATTTCCACGGGTCGTGTGCCTGACGACGCGCTCCGGCGCGTTCGTGGGCACACGACCCGTATCCCTTTAGAGGAGAGCAATGCCGAAGATTCTTGAGTTCGACGAGAGCGCCCGGCGTGCGCTCGAGCGGGGCGTCGACGCCCTCGCGAACACCGTGAAGGTCACGCTCGGCCCCAAGGGCCGGTACGTCGTCCTGGACAAGAAGTGGGGCGCGCCGACCATCACGAACGACGGCGTGACCGTCGCCCGTGAGATCGAGCTGGACGACCCGTTCGAGAACCTCGGGGCGCAGCTGACCAAGGAAGTCGCCACCAAGACCAACGACATCGCCGGTGACGGCACCACCACCGCCACCGTGCTCGCCCAGGCGATGGTCCACGAGGGCCTGCGCGCGGTTGCGGCAGGCATCAACCCGATGGGTCTCAAGCGGGGCATGGACGCCGCGGCCGAGGCCGTCGGCAACGCGCTGCGCGAGGCGGCCCGCGAGGTCGAGACCCGCGAGGACATGGCTTCGGTCGCGACGATCTCGTCGCGCGACAGCCTGATCGGCGACCTGCTCGCCGAGGCCTTCGACAAGGTCGGCAAGGACGGCGTGATCACCGTCGAGGAGTCCAACACCATGGGCACCGAGCTGGAGTTCACCGAGGGCATGCAGTTCGACAAGGGCTACATCTCGGCGTACTTCGTCTCCGACCCGGAGCGGATGGAGGCCGTCCTCGACGACCCGTACATCCTTCTGCACCAGGGCAAGATCGGCGCGATCGCCGACCTGCTGCCCCTGCTCGAGAAGGTCATCGCCGCCGGCAAGCCGCTGTTCATCCTGGCCGAGGACGTCGAGGGCGAGGCCCTGTCGACCCTGGTCGTGAACAAGATCCGCGGCACCTTCAACGCGGTCGCGGTCAAGGCTCCGGCCTTCGGTGACCGTCGCAAGGCGATGATGCAGGACATCGCGACCCTGACCGGCGGTCAGGTCATCGCTCCTGAGGTCGGCCTCAAGCTCGACCAGGTGGGTCTCGAGGTGCTGGGCCAGGCCCGTCGCATCGTGGTCACCAAGGAGAACACCACGATCGTCGACGGCGCCGGAGACAAGGCCGAGGTCGATGGCCGGGTCAACCAGATCAAGGCCGAGATCGAGAACACCGACTCCGACTGGGACCGCGAGAAGCTCCAGGAGCGCCTCGCGAAGCTGGCCGGCGGCGTGTGCGTGATCAAGGTCGGCGCCGCCACCGAGGTGGAGCTGAAGGAGAAGAAGCACCGCATCGAGGACGCCGTCTCCGCGACCCGTGCCGCGATCGAGGAGGGCATCGTCGCCGGTGGCGGCTCCGCTCTCATCCACGCGGTGTCGGTGCTCGACGGCGATCTCGGCCTCACCGGCGACGAAGCTGCCGGCGTACGCATCGTCCGCAAGGCGGCCGACCAGCCGCTGCGCTGGATCGCCGAGAACGGCGGCGTCAACGGCCACGTCATCGTCGCCAAGGTCCGCGACGGCGGCGTCGGCACCGGCTACAACGCCGCGACCGAGGAGTACGGCGACCTGGTCGCCCAGGGTGTCATCGACCCGGTCAAGGTCACCCGCTCCGCGCTCGTCAACGCCACCTCGATCGCGGGCATGCTGCTCACGACCGAGACGCTGATCGTCGAGAAGCCCGAAGAGGACGACGACTCCTCCGCAGGTGGCGGACACGGTCACGGCCACGGCCACTGATCCACCGCTTCAACGCTGACCCGCCCGAAACTTCGGGCGGGTCAGCGTCGTCTCGGGGTGTTGCACGGCGGAAACACGGGCGACCCGGGGCCGCAACGCGGGTGGGCCACGATGGCCTCCGTGCACACCGACGACGGGGAGGGCTCAGCCATGCTCTGGAGAGTTCGTACGACGCTGCCGGACCGGCCCGGGGCCCTGGCCGTGCTGGCCCAGAACTGCGGCGCGGCCGGCGTCAACATCCTGGGCCTGCAGATCTTCCCGGGAGTGGAGGCGGTGACCGACGAGCTGGTCCTGCGCACGCCGGACGGACTGGGCGGTGCCGGAGATCGCCCAGCTGATCGAGACGTCCGGCGGGCACTCGGTGAGCGCGGCGCCGTGCACCGAGGCGGCCCTGACCGACCAGCCGACCCGCTACGTCCAGGCGGCCCGCGCGATCCTGGCCCAGCCGGCGTCGTTCCCCGAGGTCGTCGCGCGGCTCTTCGACGCCGAGGCCGACCCGCAGGAGGCGCGGATGGCCACGGTGCAGGACGTGATGGACATGACCGTCGGTGACGTCCAGGTCCAGGTCCGGCGTACGGCGCCATTCACCGCGACCGAGCACGCCCGCGGCTCCGCGATGTCGGATCTGGTGTCCGACGTCCTCGAGCGCAGCCGGGAGGCGTCTATGACACCATCGCCCGGCCGCCGAGTCGGCTCGGGCACGAGTCCCGACTACCTGGTGGAGGGCGACACCATCACGGCGTTGGTCGAGGGCACCCCCGTCGGAGTCGCAGCGGTCCGGCCGGAGACCGGAGAGCCGGGCGTGCGCCCGGTCAGCCTGCGGGTCGACCCGGCCTGGCAGCGCCGGGGGATCGGCAGCCGGCTCCTGGTCGAGGCGGCACGGGTCGCCCACGCGGCGGGCGCACAGGAGATCGTGCTCACCACCCGCGCCGACAACCAGGCGGTGCTGCCGATGGTGCTCGCGGCCGGGCTGCGCGGCCGGATCCGGATGGCTGCGGACGTCCTGACCGTCCGGGTGCCGGTCCACCAGCTGCGGCCGCTCCCAGCCTGACGCGAGATCAGTCCGCGTCGAAGATGGACGTCCGGGCGCAGTGCGGCCGGAGCGGTGGCCGCTCGACGTCCGCCCGGAGGTAGACCGGCTTGTCTCCGCAGGCCACTCCGTGCGGGCGGTATCGCTCGGCGAGCAACGGCTCGAGCACCTCGCCCGTGCCGCCCCAGTCCGTGGGCGGCACCCACATCACGAACCAGGTCGGGGCCTGCGGGCCGCTCAGCACCGCCCGTAGCTCCGTCAGGTCGGGGTCGAGCGTGCGCATCGGCAGGCTCCACAGGTGTTCGTACGGCGACGACAGGCCGCTGACGAGCACGATGTCGGAGTGGCCGCCGTAGACGACGACCGTGTCTCCCGGCTCGGCGGCCCGACCGAGGGCCAGGCCGGTCCGGTTCGCGTCCGAGCCGGCCACGCCGGCGAGGTCGATGGTCGTCCAGATCCCGGTGGCCAGCACGGACACGACGGCAGCGGCCACGACGAGCAGCCGAGCCCGGTGCGCGACGTTGTCGCGGACGGCCAGCAGCAGCGCGGTGCAGAGGATGACGCCCGGGACGATCGCGAACAGGTACGGCCGCCAGAAGCTCCCGCCGAGCAGCAGTGCCAGCCCGTCGACGGTGACCACCAGACCGGCCGCCACGGTGAGGGTCCGGTTGAACCGCCAGATCCGGCGCAGGTGGATGAGGACGCCGGCGAGGATGAACGCTGCGCCGGTGCCGAGCGCGATGCCGATCAGGAGCAGGCCGCGCATCAGGGGGCCGTCCTTGCTCGCGCCCGCGATCACGTCGAGCCCGTCGGAGCGGAAGCCGTACACGGCGTACCAGAGGGTGTCGAGCTCGACTCCCGCCTGCATCGCCCAGAGGATCGTCCCGGCGACCGGCACGGCGGCACCGGCCAGTGCCGCGCCGGCCAGCCGTAGGAACTCGTTGGGCGTGATCCGGTGGGTGAGCCGCGACCCGATCAGCAGGGCGGCGCCGAACACCAGGCCGGACACCAGGTTCTGCTTCATGCCCTGGGCGAGGACGGCCGTGATCCCGGCGCCGAACGCCAGCACCAGCGCGCGTACGTCGATCCGCGCCCGGGTGAGCGCGCGCAGGGCCAGGTAGAAGCTCGCCATGACGAAGGGGATCCCGAGGATCTCGCCCTTGGCCATGATCGGGTCGATCATCGCCGTCGAGGTGAACGTGGCTGCCAGGATCGCCGTCCACGCACCGGTGCGGGTCACGAACCGCTCGTCGGTCTCGCCGGCGTAGCGGAGCAGCGCCCGCGCGGTCGCCGCGGCGAGGAAGACCAGGGCGACGGAGGCGATCACCGCGACCAGTCGGATGAAGTACGGGCCGCCAATGGCGTCCGACACCTTGATCAATGCCAGCAGGGTCGGCGGGCGGTCCACCCAGTACGTGCCGTAGACGCTGTCCGGTTGCGGGTTCCACTCGCGCGCCACCAGCGTGAAGCCGGCCTCGTCGGACCCCAGCGGATACAGCAGGCCGGGGAACCGGAACAGCGCGGCGAGCACGGCCGCGCCGAACACGACCAGACGTGCATTGATGTCACCCGGCCCCCGCACCATGAACCCAAGACTGTCAGGCACGCGGTCAGGGATCCTTCGATTAATGCCAGGTGTCGCTGTGCTGGCAAGCGGAGCGGCCGTGCCTGTCCGGGTCGAGCGGTACCCCGCCGGTAGGATGGTGACCCGCCGCCACCCGATCGAGAAGGACCCCATGACCGACGCCGGAGTCCCCGACAAGTTCGCCGCACTCGGCCTGACCTACGACGACGTCCTGCTGCTCCCGGGTCGGTCCGACCTGGCGCCGACCGACATCGACACCACGTCCCGGCTGACCCGCGAGATCTCGCTGAAGGTGCCGCTGGTGTCGGCGGCCATGGACACCGTCACCGAGTCCCGGATGGCGATCGCGATGGCCCGTCAGGGCGGCCTCGGCGTGCTCCACCGCAACCTCTCGACCGAGGACCAGGCCTACCAGGTCGACCTCGTGAAGCGGACCCAGACCGGCATCATCTCCAACCCGATCACCATCGGCCCGGACGCGACGCTCGAGGACCTCGACCGGAAGTGCGGCGAGTACCGCGTCTCCGGCCTCCCCGTGGTCGACACCGACGAGCGGCTGCTCGGCATCATCACCAACCGCGACCTGCGCTTCACCCCGGTCGCCGAGTGGGCCAGCACCAAGGTCGACGAGGTGATGACCCCGATGCCGCTCATCACCGGCCCCGTGGGCATCTCCCGCGAGGACGCCACCCTCCTGCTGCGCAAGCACAAGCGCGAGCGGCTGCCGCTGGTCGACGAGCAGGGCCGGCTGGCCGGGCTGATCACCGTCAAGGACTTCGTGAAGTCCGAGCAGTTCCCGCACGCCTCCAAGGACGGCGACGGCCGGCTCATGGTCGGCGCCGCGATCGGCTACTTCGGCGACGCGTGGCAGCGCGCCACCACCCTGGTCGACGCGGGCGTCGACGTGCTGGTCGCGGACACCGCCCACGGCCACGTCCGGATGCTGCTCGACATGGTGCAGCGGCTCAAGACCGACCCGGCGACCCGCCACGTCCAGGTGATCGGCGGCAACGTCGCCACCCGCGACGGCGCCCAGGCGTTCGTCGACGCCGGCGCGGACGCGGTCAAGGTCGGCTTCGGTCCCGGCTCGATCTGCACCACCCGCGTCGTCACCGGCTGTCGGCGTCCCGCAGGTCACCGCGGTCTACGAAGCGTCGCTGGCCTGCCAGCCCGCCGGCGTACCCGTCATCGCCGACGGCGGTCTCCAGCAGTCCGGTGACATCGCCAAGGCGCTCGTGGCCGGCGCCGACACGGTGATGATCGGCTCGCTGCTGGCCGGCTGCGAGGAGTCGCCCGGCGACCTGGTCTTCGTCAACGGCAAGCAGTACAAGTCCTACCGCGGCATGGGCTCCCTCGGCGCGATGTCCAGCCGTGGCAAGAAGTCCTACTCCAAGGACCGCTACTTCCAGGCCGAGGTCGCCAGCGACGACAAGATCGTCCCCGAGGGCATCGAGGGCCAGGTGGCCTACCGCGGCCCGCTCGCCGCGGTCGCGCACCAGCTGATCGGCGGGCTCACGCAGTCGATGTTCTACGTCGGTGCCGGCACCGTCCCCGAGCTCCAGGAGAAGGGGCGGTTCGTGCGGATCACCTCGGCCTCGCTCAAGGAGAGCCACCCGCACGACGTGCAGATGACCGTCGAGGCGCCCAACTACACGGGCCGTTAGGCGTGCCCTAGTCGCGAGCCGTGACCGAGATCGAGATCGGCCGCGCCAAGCGCGCCCGCCGCGCCTACTCCTTCGACGACGTGGCGATCGTGCCGTCCCGGCGCACCCGCGACCCCGAGGAGGTCAGCGTCGCCTGGCAGATCGACGCCTACCGCTTCGAGCTGCCGGTGCTGGCCGCCCCGATGGACTCCGTGATGTCGCCGGCGACCGCGATCGAGTTCGGCAAGGCAGGCGGCCTCGGCGTACTCAACCTCGAGGGCCTCTGGACGCGGTACGACGACCCGTCACCGCTGCTGGAGGAGGTCGCCGCCCTGCAGGGCGAGGACGCGACCCGGCGGATGCAGGAGATCTACACCGAGCCGATCCGGTCCGACCTGATCACGTCGCGGCTCCAGCAGATGCGCGAGGCCGGGGTGACCGTGGCCGGCGCCCTGTCGCCGCAGCGGACCAAGGAGTTCGCGAAGGCGGTCGTCGACGCCGGCGTCGACATGTTCGTCATCCGCGGCACCACCGTCTCGGCCGAGCACGTCTCCAGCCAGGCCGAGCCGCTGAACCTCAAGGAGTTCATCTACGAGCTCGACGTGCCCGTGATCGTCGGCGGCTGCGCGACGTACCAAGCCGCCCTGCACCTGATGCGCACCGGCGCGGCCGGCGTCCTGGTCGGGTTCGGCGGCGGTGCGGCGCACACCACCCGCACCGTGCTCGGCGTCGCGGTGCCGATGGCCTCCGCGGTGGCCGACGTGGCGGCGGCCCGGCGCGACTACATGGACGAGTCCGGCGGCCGCTACGTCCACGTCATCGCGGACGGCTCGATCGGCCGCTCCGGCGACATCGCGAAGGCGATCGCCTGCGGTGCCGACGCGGTGATGGTCGGCTCGCCGTTCGCGCGGGCCGCCGAGGCGCCCGGGCCGCGGCTTCCACTGGGGCGCCGAGGCGCACCACGGCGAGCTGCCGCGCGGCCAGCGGGTCGAGATCGGCACCGTCGGCACCATGGAGGAGATCCTGTTCGGTCCCTCCCGGGTGGCCGACGGCACCATGAACCTGATCGGCGCGCTCCGGCGGGCGATGGCCACCACCGGCTACACCGACCTCAAGGAGTTCCAGCGGGTCGAGGTCGTCGTCGAGTGACGTCAGCCGCCCAGTAGCCGCAGCAGGGCGCGTGCCATCGCGGCCTCGGCGTCGACGTCGACGTGACGGTCGACCTCGCCGTCCACCCGCACGGTGACGGCGTACCCGGCCGGCTCCGTCTCGAGCCGCTCCAGCGACACGAACGCATCACCCATCAGCGTCCGCAGCTGGTCCTCGCGCGGCAGCCAGACCGCATCGGCCGCCTCGACACTGTCCAGCGCCCACTCGGTGGTGCCGTTGAACGCGAGGATCCGGCCGATCCTCGGCACGTCGACCGCCTCCACCACCATGTCGCTGACCACGAACACCTCGTCGTCCAGGTCCCGGTCGGGCACCACGAACCTGTCGCCCTTGACCGGGCGCCACTGCACCCCGGCCCGGCGCAGGGCGGTCGCGAGCTCTCGGGTCAACATGGGTCCAGTGTGCGGGAGTCGTGTCCAGAACGCCGCTCCGGCCTGTTCTACTGGAAGCATGAGCTTGCCGAGCGCCCTCAGCCCGGCGGCCCGCGACGCCGCCCTCGCCGCGATGTCCGAGCAGGGCGAGCTCGACGTGCTGGTCGTCGGTGGCGGCATCGTCGGCGCCGGTACGGCGCTGGACGCCGTCACCCGCGGCCTGTCCACCGGCCTGGTCGAGCAGCGCGACCTCGCGTCCGGCACCAGCAGCCGCAGCAGCAAGCTGATCCACGGCGGGCTGCGCTACCTGGAGATGCTCGACTTCGGGCTGGTCAAGGAGGCCCTGGAGGAGCGCGGCCTGCTGCTCACCCGGCTGGCGCCGCACCTGGTCCGCGCGGTGCCGTTCCTCTACCCGCTGCACCGCACCTGGGAGCGGCCGTACGTCGGGGCCGGGCTGGCTGCTCTACGACTCGATGGCGATGCTCGGCAAGTACGACATGGGCGTCCCCAGGCACCGGCACCTGTTCCGGCGGCAGGTCGCGCGGATGGCGCCCGACCTGCGCACCGAGGACCTCAGCGGCGCGATCCGCTACTACGACTGCCAGGTCGACGACGCCCGGCTGGTGGTCACGGTCGCCCGGACCGCCGCCTCGCACGGCGCCCACGTCGCCACCCGGACCCAGGTCACCGGCTTCCTGCGCGAGGGGGAGCGGGTGGTCGGCGTGCGCGCCCGCGACCTCGAGACCGGACGCGACCTCGAGATCCGGGCCCGGGTCGTCGTCAACGCCGCCGGGGTGTGGACCGACGAGATCCAGGAGATGGTCGGCGGCCGCGGCAGCCTCAACGTCCAGGCCAGCAAGGGCATCCACCTGGTCGTGCCCCGCGACCGGATCCGCTCGGAGACCGGCTTCATCACCAAGACCGAGAAGTCCGTGCTGTTCGTGATCCCGTGGGGGCGGCACTGGATCATCGGCACCACCGACACCGACTGGAACCTCGACAAGGCCCACCCCGCCGCCAGCCGGGCGGACATCGACTACCTGCTCGCCCACGTCAACACGATCCTGCGCGAGCCGCTCGACCACGAGGACGTCGAGGGCGTGTACGCCGGGCTCCGGCCGCTGCTGCGTGGCCGGCGCGAGCCGACGTCGAAGATCTCCCGCGAGCACACCGTCGTCACCCCCGTGCCGGGCCTGGTGATGATCGCCGGCGGCAAGCTCACGACGTACCGCGTGATGGCGCGGGACGCGATCGAGGCCGCCGCCCACTCGCTGCGGACCACCGTGAACATGGCGGTCCGCGACTCGATCACCGACCGGGTGCCGCTGGTCGGCGCGACCGACTACGAGACCCGCGCCAACCAGCGGGTGCTGCTCTCGCGCCGTGCGGGGCTGCACGTGGCCCGCATCGACCACCTGCTCGGCCGGTTCGGCGGCATGGTCGACGACCTGCTCGGCGCTCTGCGAGCGAGCGCCCCGAGCTCGCCGCGCCAGCTCGACGGTGCGGAGGACTACCTCGCCGCCGAGATCGTGTACGCCGTCACCCACGAGGGCGCCCGCCACCTCGACGACGTGCTCACCCGGCGTACCCGGATCTCGATCGAGACCTTCGACCGCGGCATCCACGCGGCCCGGCCGGTGGCCGCAGCTGATGGCCGGCGAGCTCGGCTGGGACGAGGCGCGGCTCGACGTCGAGGTCGACCACTACCTGCGCCGGGTCGAGGCCGAGCGGCAGAGCCAGCTCAAGCTGACCGACCAGGAGGCCGACGAGGCCCGGGTCAGCGCCCCCGACATCGTCTGAACCAGCCGTCGCTCAGCTCCCGGCGAACGCACCGTCCTCACCGAACACGCGCGCCGCGAACCGCTCACCGATCCGGCGATGGGTCGCGGCGTCCGGGTGGAGCTGGTCGGGGAGCGGCAGCTCGGCGGCGTCCGCCTCGCCGTACAGCTCCCGGCCGTCGAGGTAGTGCAGGTGCGGGTCGTCGGCCGCGCGCTCCGCGACGATCCGGGACAGCTCGGTCGCGGATCACGGTGAGGGTCAGGCGGGTGGGGTCGGCCGGGTCACCAGCGGCCACGGAAGCCGATCTTCCCCGCGGCGAACTCGCTGAAGTCCGGGCGCGCTGGGGCCCGGCGTGTCCTCGTGGATCGGGCAGAGGACGGGCGAGACCACCAGCAGCGGGGTGTCGGGGTGGCCGTCGCGGATGGTGTCGAGGTAGCCGTGCACCGCCGGGCCGAAGGCCCGCAGCCGCATCAGGTCCTGGTTCACCACGTTGATGCCGAGCTTGACGCTGACCAGGTCGGCGGGGAGGTCGCGCATGGTGCGGGCGACGAACGGGTCGAGCAGGGCGCTGCCGCCGAAACCCAGGTTCACCAGCTCGACGCCACCCAGGGACGCGGCGAGCGCCGGCCAGGTCGTCGTCGGGCTCTCGGCGTCGGAGCCCTGGCTGATCGAGCTGCCGTGGTGCAGCCACACCCGGCGGCCCCGCTCCGGCAGCGGCTCGACCGGGGCGTCCGTGCGCAGGGCGACCAGCTCGGTGACCTCCCGGAACGTCAGCCAGATCTCGACGTCCTTCTCGTCGGCGGGCAGCCCGGTGAACCGGACCGTGCCGACCGGCCCCGGTCTCGGTGGTCGTCGGACCCGGTCGTCATGTCGATCGTCAGCACGTTGCCGCCGGACGCGGTCGCGCGCGCGGCCAGGCGACCGTCGACGAGCAGGTCGTAGACCCCGTCCGGGCGAGGCGGGGCGCCGACGTAGACCATCTTGGTCGGGATCACGTCCAGCTCGATCGCGGTCGCCCGGGTGCGGAAGGCCAGCCGTACGCCGGAGGGCTGCGCCTCCGCCATCGCCAGCTGTCCGTCGGGGGTCTGCCGACGCGCCCAGGCCGGCAGCCGGTGCGGCTGCAGCCCGTGCTCGGTGCGCTCCAGCTCGACCGCGCCACGCACGATCCCGGCCTCGAGGGGCGTGCTGATCCAGTCCGGGCGGGAGTCCATGGGCTCCAGCCTGCCAACCGGTCGCCGAAAACGCGTGGCCGGGTGGGGGCGGACCCTCTAGGTTCGCGCCATGGGCACCTTCATCAAGTCCGTCACGTTCGATGCGGCCGACGCCCTCGTGCTCGGCCGGTTCTGGGCGGCCGCGCTCGGCAGCGACCTGGACGAGGACTCAACGTCCGGAAAGGCATTTGTGGAGCCCGCGGCGTGGGGCGGTCCGACGCTGTGGTTCCAGCAGGTGCCCGAAGGCAAGGTCGCCAAGAACCGGATGCACTTCGACCTTCGTGCCCCCGACGGCGACGTCGCCGGGGAGGTAGGCCGGCTCCAGGGGCTCGGCGCGACGGTGCTCCGTGACGGGGAAGGGCTGGTCGTGATGGCCGACCCCGAGGGCAACGAGTTCTGCGTCGAGTGAGCGACTCCGGACCGGCAGCCGCTTTACAGGTCGTGACGATGTGTCAATGCTCTCAGTGGGCTACCGCAGGGTAGGCAGCGAGACCCGGGTCACATAGCCTCGGTCACATGAGCGCGCAGAACCCCGCTGGCGGCCCCCTTGTCGACGGTCCGGCCGATCCCGAGCACGACCCGACGGCGTCGTACGCCCTCGAGCCCGAGTACGTCGAGTCGCTGACCAACCGGATCCTCGCCACGTCCGGCGAGTCGGTCGCCGTGCGCTCGCCGCTCAACGGCCAGCCGCTGGCCCACATCCCGCAGTCGAGCGACGCCGACGTCGCGCAGGCGTTCGCCCGGGCCGAGCGGGCGCAGGCGGCCTGGGCGCGGACGACCCTCGACGAGCGGTCGGCGATCCTGCTCCGCCTGCACGACCTGGTCCTCGACCGCCAGGACGAGATCATCGACCTGATCGTGTGGGAGTCCGGCAAGGCCCGCAAGCACGCGTTCGACGAGCCGCTGCACATCGCGCTGACCGCCCGCTACTACGCGCGCACGGCGCACCAGCACCTCGACACCGAGCGCAAGCTCGGCGTCGTCCCGGGCCTGACCCGGGTCGAGGTGAACCGCGTCCCCAAGGGCGTCGTCGGCATCATCTCGCCGTGGAACTACCCGTTCACGATGGCGCTCTGCGACGGCCTGCCCGCGCTGCTCGCCGGCAACGCCGTGGTCGCCAAGCCGGACGCCCAGACCATGCTCTCCGCGCTGCTCGCCGCCGAGCTGCTGGAGGAGGCCGGCTTCCCGAAGGACCTGTGGCAGGTCGTCGCCGGCCCCGGCTCGCAGGTCGGCACCTCGATCATCCAGCGCGCCGACTACATCTGCTTCACCGGCTCGACCGCCACCGGCAAGATCGTCGCGAAGCAGTGCGCGGAGCGGCTGATCGGCTGCTCGCTCGAGCTCGGCGGCAAGAACCCGATCCTGGTGCTGCGCGACGCCGACCTCGAGAGGGCCGCCGAGGGCGCGGTCCGGGCGTCGTTCTCCAACGCCGGCCAGCTCTGCGTCTCGATGGAGCGGATGTTCGTCGCCGACCAGGTCTACGACCGGTTCGTCGAGCGGTTCGTCGCCCGCACGAAGGCGATGACGCTCGGTGCCACCCTCGAGTGGGGCAACGACATGGGCTCGCTGATCTCCCAGGACCAGCTCGACACCGTCATCGCCCACGTCGAGGACGCCGTCGCGAAGGGCGCCCGCGTGCTGACCGGTGGCCAGGCCCGGCCCGACCTCGGCCCGTTCTTCTACGAGCCGACCATCCTCGAGGGCGTCACCCCCGAGATGACCTGCTTCGGCCACGAGACGTTCGGCCCGGTGATCTCGCTCTACCGCTTCCACGACGAGGCCGACGCGGTCGCCCGCGCCAACGCGGGGGAGTACGGCCTCAACGCCTCGATCTACAGCCAGGACGGCGCCCGCGCCCGGGCGATCGCCCGCCAGGTCAAGTGCGGCACGGTCAACATCAACGAGGCGTTCGGCGCCACCTTCGCCAGCATCGACTCGCCGATGGGCGGCATGCGCCAGTCCGGCATGGGCCGCCGCCAGGGCAGCGAGGGCATCCACCGCTACACCGAGTCGCAGACCGTCGCCACCCAGCGGCTGATCCGGTTCGCGCCGATGCTCGGCATGTCCGACGAGACCTACGCCAAGATGATGACCGCCAACCTGCGCCTGATGAAGAAGCTGGGCCGCGCCTGATGGCACGCCGACTTCGACTACGACGTCCTCGTCGTCGGGTCCGGCTTCGGCGGCTCGGTCACCGCGCTGCGGCTGACCGAGAAGGGCTACCGGGTCGGCGTCCTCGAGGCCGGCGCCCGGTTCGACGACTCGACGTACCCCGCGACCTCGTGGGACGTGAAGAAGTTCCTGTTCCTGCCCGAGGCCGGCTGCTACGGCATCCAGCGCATCGACATGGTCAAGGACTGCATGATCGTGGCCGGCGCGGGCGTCGGCGGCGGGTCGCTGGTCTACGCCAACACGCTCTACGAGCCGCTCGACGCGTTCTACCGCGACCCGTCGTGGTCGCACATCAGCGACTGGAAGGCCGAGCTGGCGCCGTACTACGACCAGGCGAAGCGGATGCTCGGCGTGGTCGAGAACCCGCTCCACACCCCGAGCGACGACGTGATGCAGAAGGTCGCCGACGACATGGGCGTCGGCGACACCTTCCACCCGACCCCGGTCGGCGTGTTCTTCGGCGGCTCCGGCCAGGCGCCGGGGGAGACGCGTGGCCGACCCGTACTTCGGCGGCGCCGGCCCGGACCGCACGCCCTGCATCGGCTGCGGCGAGTGCATGACCGGCTGCCGGCACAACGCCAAGAACACCCTGGTGAAGAACTACCTCTACCTCGCCGAGCAGCAGGGCGCCCGCGTGCACCCGCTGACCACGGTCACCCGGGTCCGGCCGCGCGAGGACGGCGGCTACCGCGTCGACGCCCGCTGGACCAAGGCGAAGCTGTCGCGGAGGACCGCGACCAAGACGTTCACCGCCGAGCACGTCGTCTTCGCGGCCGCCTCGCTCGGCACCCAGAAGCTGCTGCACCGGCTGAAGGCCGAGGGCGACCTGCCGCGGCTCTCCGACCGGCTCGGCTACCTCACCCGCACCAACTCCGAGTCGATCCTCGGCGCGATCGCGCCCGACCTGGCGACCGACTACAGCCAGGGCGTCGCGATCACGTCGTCGTTCCACCCCGACGAGCACACCCACATCGAGCCGGTGCGCTACGGCAAGGGCTCCAACTTCATGTCGCTGATGCAGACGGTGCTGACCGACGGCGACGGCCCGCGGCCGCGCTGGCAGACCTGGCTCAAGGAGATGTGGACCCAGAAGAGCAACGTCCGCAACCTCTACGACCTCAAGCACTGGTCGGAGCGCACCGTGATCGCGCTGGTGATGCAGACGCTCGACAACTCGATCACGACCTTCCCCAAGAAGACGCCGCTCGGCTGGGTGATGTCGTCGCGACAGGGCCACGGCAAGCCGAACCCGACCTGGATCCCGGTCGCCAACGAGGCCGTACGCCGGATGGCGCGGCTGATGGGCGGCACCGCGGGCGGCTCGATCGGCGAGCCGTTCAACCGGCCGCTGACCGCGCACTTCATCGGCGGCTGCACGATCGGCGACTCGCCCGACGCGGGCGTGGTCGACCCCTACCAGCGCGTCTACAACTACCCCGGCCTGCACGTCGTCGACGGCTCGACGATCTCCGCGAACCTCGGCGTCAACCCGTCGCTGACGATCACCGCCCAGGCCGAGCGGGCGATGGCCTTCTGGCCCAACAAGGGCGAGGCCGACGCCGCGCCCGCGCCTGGGTGCGGCGTACCAGCCCGTGGCGCCGGTGCCGCCCGCCTCCCCGGCGGTCCCGGACGCCGCTCCGGGGGCGCTGCGGCTGCCCATCGTCGGCGTCAGCTGACCGGTCGCATCGGCGCCGGTCTCACGAGGGCAAGAAACTTCTGTCGAGGCCGCGTAACCCGCTCCGGAACCCCTCGTTGAGCCATGCGGGTCCGGCAATCATGCTCCCTCCCTCGCCGGACCCCGCAGTCCAGGCACCGTCCAGGCGGATGCGTGGACGATCAGGGCCCGGCCAACCCTCCCTCCCCGGCCGGGCCCTGATGCATTTGCCGGGGAAGTTCGGGTAGTCCGCCTCGAAAAGCACCTCCAGCAGGCGCCGAAGCGTGCTTTTCGAGGCGGACTATCCCGCCGAGGCGACGCGACTGGCGGGCCCGGTGGCCGTCGATAGGCTGCGGGCATGGTGGAGCACGTCGAGCACGACCTCGTCCTCGTCGTCGACTTCGGGGCGCAGTACGCCCAGCTGATCGCCCGCCGGGTGCGTGAGGCGCGGGTCTACTCCGAGATCGTGCCGCACACGATGCCGGTCGCCGAGATGCTGGCGAAGCAGCCCAAGGCGATCATCCTGTCCGGCGGCCCGTCGTCGGTGTACGCCGAGGGCGCACCCGCGATCGACGACCACCTGTTCACGGCCGGGGTACCGGTCTTCGGCATGTGCTACGGCTTCCAGCTGATGGCGCGCGGGCTCGGCGGCGAGGTCGCCCACACCGGCGCCCGCGAGTACGGCCGCACCGGCGTCAACGTCGTCGAGCCGGGCACGCTGCTCGAGCGAGCTCCCGACCGAGCACACCGTGTGGATGTCCCACGGCGACTCGGTCACCGCCGCACCGGAGGGCTTCACCGTCCTCGCCTCCACGACCGTGACCCCGGTCGCCGCGTTCGAGGACGTCGAGCGGCAGCTCGCCGGCGTGCAGTGGCACCCCGAGGTGATGCACACCGAGCACGGCCAGAAGGTGCTCGAGCACTTCCTGCACCAGATCGCCGGCTGCCGGCCGACCTGGACGATGGTCAACATCGTCGAGGAGCAGATCGACCGGATCCGCGACCAGATCGGCGAGTCCGGCAAGGCCATCTGCGGGCTGTCCGGCGGCGTCGACTCGGCGGTCGCCGCGGCCGTCGTGCAGCGCGCCATCGGCGACCGGCTGACCTGTGTCTTCGTCGACCACGGCCTGCTCCGCAAGGGCGAGGCCGAGCAGGTCGAGCGCGACTTCGTCGCCGCCACCGGCGTCGACCTGCACGTCGTCGACGCCGAGAAGCGCTTCCTCGACGCGCTCGCCGGGGTCAGCGACCCCGAGGAGAAGCGGAAGATCATCGGCCGCGAGTTCATCCGGGTCTTCGAGGCCGCCGAGGCCGAGGTCCTCGGCGCGGCCGCGGAGGAGGGCGACAAGGTCGCGTTCCTCGTGCAGGGCACGCTCTACCCCGACGTCGTCGAGTCCGGCGGCGGCGCCGGCACCTCCAACATCAAGTCCCACCACAACGTCGGCGGCCTGCCCGACGACCTCGAGTTCGAGCTGGTCGAGCCGCTGCGCACGCTGTTCAAGGACGAGGTGCGCCTGGTCGGCGAGCAGCTCGGCCTCCCGTCGGAGATCGTCTGGCGGCACCCGTTCCCCGGCCCCGGCCTGGGCATCCGGATCATCGGCGAGGTCACCCGCGAGCGCCTCGACATCCTGCGCGAGGCCGACGCCATCGCCCGCGAGGAGCTCACCCGCGCCGGTCTCGACCGCGACATCTGGCAGTTCCCGGTCGTGCTCCTCGCCGACGTCCGCTCGGTCGGCGTCCAGGGCGACGGCCGCACCTACGGCCACCCGGTCGTGCTGCGTCCGGTCACCTCCGAGGACGCGATGACCGCCGACTGGGCCCGCCTCCCGTACGACGTCCTCGAGCGGATCTCGACCCGGATCACCAACGAGGTGACCGAGGTCAACCGGGTGACGGTGGACATCACCAGCAAGCCCCCGGGCACCATCGAGTGGGAGTGAGCCGCATGGCCGTGCTGGTGAGGTTCCCGCTCGACGTCCTCGGCTCCGGCGCGGGTGACGGGGCGTGACGCGCGCCATGCACCACCTCGACCTGTGGGTGGGTGACCCTGCGGTCGCCGCCGGCGAGTGGAGCTGGCTCCTCGGAGAGCTCGGCTGGGGCTGCGACGGCACCGCCTTCCAGCACCCCGACGGCACCTACCTGTTCCTCGAGCACTCGCCCGACCAGGTGGACGAGCCGCACGACCGGCTCCGTGCCGGCGTCAACCACCTCGCCGTCACCTGCGACGACCGCGCCACCCTCGACCGGATGCGAGCCGAGTCCTCCTCGCACGGATGGCACGAGCTGTTCGCCGACCGCTACCCGCACGCCGGCGGCGACCAGCACACCGCGCTGTTCCTCGAGAACTCCGAAGGCTTCGAGGTCGAGGTCGTCGTCGACCCCTCCGCTACTGATCGAGCTTGGTGAACGTCGCGGTCGTGTACAGCGCCCGGACCAGCGCCTCGTTCGACAGCCCGCTCGTCGCACCTTCGGGAGCCGTGATCAGGATGAAGTTGAGCCGCATGCCGGCGCCCATCTGGTCCTGAAGGACGCTGGTCCCGGTCCAGCCGGTTGAGTTGTCGAGGGTGATTATCCCCGCGTCCCAGCGTGTAGACCGAGGTGCTGACGATCTCCCCATCCAGCAGGACGGTCTCGTCCCCGTCGACCAGGGTGACGGTGACCCGGGTGCGCCCGACAGTCGCCGAGCTCGCCCGCAGAGCGGGCACCGACGCCTGGAGCCCGTTGTCGCGCAGGTTGGCGGCCATCGCCTCGAAGGTGACCGGGTCCGAGCGCCAGGTGCCCTCGATCGGCGACGCCGGCACCTCGGCCTGTGCGGTCGGGCGGCGGTCGTCGGCGGGGTTCGACGGGGTGGGCGACGACGTCGGGTCGTCGGTCGACAGGGTGACCGCGATCGCGACCACCGCTGCGGCGGCCGCAGCCGCTCCTGCGACAACCATCCGGCGCCGCGTCGTACGGCGGTCGCCGGCGCGGGTGACGTCCTCGAACGCCGCTGCGGTGTCGGGCGTGCGCAGGTGCTGCTCGGTCATGATCAGGCCCTCTCGGATGCGGTCGTCAACGGACATTTCCATCGACCTCCTCGGACAACAGCTCGGCCAGGCGGCTGCGCGCCCGATGCAGATGGACGAAACCGGTCGAGGTGGAACAGCCGACGAGGTCGGCCACCTCGGCCATCGGGAGGTCCTCGAGGTAGAACAGGACGAGCACGGCCCGCTGCTGCGCCGGCAGGGTCCGGATCGCCGCCATCAGCTCCGGGTCGGGCAGGTCTGCGCGTGTCGTCGACCCGGTCCGGTTGCGCCACCGCCCGCTCGAGGCCGATCCGGCGTACCGACCTGCTGACCTCGCGCTGTGCCTTCCGGATCGCGACTCGACGCACCCACAGGTCGGGCCGTTCGTAGTTCCGGATCTTCGACCAGCCCCGGTAGAGCTCGACGAACGCGTCCTGCGCGATCTCCTCCGCCACGGACTCGTCGTGGACGATGAAGTAGACCGTGCGTACGACGCGCGGGTACACCGCGGCGAACACGCCGCGGAACTCCTCGCGAGCCGCGTCATGCGCCGCGCGCGGTCCGCATGACCACGTCGTCCATGATCCGCCCTGCAACGGTGTCGTCCACGGTGAGCACCTCCACCCGTGAACAGTCCCGCCGGCGGCCGAACCTTTACCGAGCCTTACCGCCAGCCACTCAGCTGTAGAGGCGGTCCAGGACGTCGCTGTACTTCGTCTTGACGACCCGGCGCTTGAGCTTCAGCGTCGGTGTGAGCTCCTCGGACTCGGCCGTCCACTCCGTCGGCAGCAGCTCGAACGCCTTGACCTGCTCCGGGCGCGAGAGCCGCTCGTTGGCGGCGTCCACGGCGGCCTTGGCCATCGCCAGGATCTCCGGCTTCTGCGCCAGGTCGGCGAGGTCGGTGAACTCGACGCCCATCTTCTGCGCGACCAGCGGCGCGATCTCGCCGTCCAGCGTGAGTACGGCGACGACGTACGGCTTGCCGTCCCCGACGGCCATCGCGTGGCCGACGATCGGGGACTCCTTGAGGTAGTTCTCGATGTTCGACGGGGCGATGTTCTTGCCGGCCGAGGTGATGATCAGCTCCTTCTTCCGGTCCACGATCGCGAAGAAGCCGTCGTCGTCCAGGGTGCCGATGTCGCCGGTGTGCACCCAGCCGTCCTCGTCGATGAGCGTCCGGGTGGCCTCCTCCTGGCGGTAGTAGCCGGGCGTGTTCACCGGGCCGCGCACCAGCACCTCGCCATCCTCGCCGAGCTTGACCTCCATGCCCGGCGTGGGCCGGCCGACGGTGCCGAGCTTGAAGCCGCGCGGGCCGTTGGCCGTGATAGCGCCGCACGTCTCGGTCATGCCGTAGACGTCGAACACCGTGATGCCGAGCCCGGCCATGAACTTCGCGACCTCGAGCGGCATCGGCGCCGCAGCGGAGCCGGCCCACTCCACCTGGTCGAGCCCGAGCAACAGCTTGAGGAAACCGAGGATCGCCTCGTCGGCCTGGCGGTACGCCTCCTCGATCTCCGGGGTCATCGTCCCGCCGACCTCCTGCGCCTCGACCCACGCCAGCCCGGCCGCCATCGAGTCCTGCACGAGCTTGACGTTGTCGGGGTTCGGGTCCGCGGCGAGCTTCGCGGAGATGCCGGTCTTGATCTTCTCCCACACGCGCGGCACCCCGAAGAAGCTCGTCGGGTGCACCTCGCCGAGCGCGGCCAGCAGCTCGGCGGGGTCGCCGATGGCGTGCATGTGGCTGCCCTGGATCTGCGGGCCGTACAGCCCGAGCACCCGCTCCGCGATGTGCGCGAGCGGCAGGTAGCTGACGGCGGTCTGCACGCCCTCCAGTCCGGCCGCTTCGAGCGTGCTGAGCGCCTCGTAGAGCACGTTGTGGTGGGTGAGCACCACGCCCTTCGGGTTCCCGGTCGTGCCGGAGGTGTAGAGGATGGTCGCCGGGTCGTCGGGCTGCAGCTCGCCGGCTCGTGCGTCGACCTCGTCGGCGTGTGCGGAGCGGTACGCCGCCCCGGCGGCCACGAAGTCGGCCCAGGACACGAACCGCTCGCCTCCGGCAGGGCGTCCGCGTCGAGGACCACGACCTTGCGCACGCTCGCGCACTCGTCGAGCGCCCTGGCCCAGCGGGCGAGGTGGTCGGCGTTCTCGAGGACGGCGACCGTGGGCTCGGCGTGACCCGCGACGTACGCCACCTGCTCGGGGGAGAGGGTGTTGTAGATCGACATCGGCGTGGCCGCCGCGTGCACCCCGCCCATGTCGGCGAGGAAGTGCTCGATCCGGTTGGTCGCCATGATCGCCACGGTGTCGCCGACGCCCACGCCCAGCTCGATCAGCCCGGCCGCGACGTCGAGCGCCGTCTCGCGGATCTCGGTCCAGGTCAGCGTGCGCCACGACTCGCCCTCGGGCACGTGGTGCTTGTCGGAGTACGCCGCCCCGTCGGGGTAGGTGCGCACGGTGTCGGCGAGCGCGTCGACGAGGGTGCGGCCGGCGACCTGCTCCTCGATCCGGGCCCGTTCGGCGAGGACGTGGTCGTTCATCGAGGACTCCTGTTCCGGGGTGGTGTGAGTGATCTTGGCGCAACGAGGCGGCCCGGACCAGAGCTTCGGTGGATCGAACGCGTCAGATCCCGAGGCTGCGACCGATGATCTCCTTCTGGATCTCGGTCGTGCCGCCGTAGATCGTCTGGACGCGGCTGTTCACGAAGGCGCGGGCGATGGGGTACTCCATCATGTAGCCGTAGCCGCCGTGCATCTGGACGCCCTGGTCGACCAGCTTCTTCTGCAGCTCGGTCGTCCACCACTTGGCCATCGACGCGGTCGACGGCGTCGAGGTCGCCCGCGACGTGCCGCTTGATGCAGTCGTCGACGAAGACCCGCGCGATGTGGGACTCCGTGGCCATCTCCGCGATCACGAACCGGTTGTGCTGGAAGGCGCCGATCGGCTTGCCGAAGGCGGTCCGGTCCTTGGCGTAGGACAGCGTCTCCTGCAGGATCACCTCGCAGGCGGACGCAGCGGAGACCGCGATCGAGAGCCGCTCCTGCGACAGGTTGGTCATCAGGTAGCCGAAGCCGGCACCCTCCTCGCCGAGAAGGTTCTCCTTCGGGACGCGCACGTTGTCGAAGAACAGCTCCGCGGTGTCCTGGGCGTGCTGGCCGACCTTGTCCAGGTTGCGGCCGCGCTCGAAGCCCTCCATGCCGCGCTCGACCATGAGCAGCGAGATGCCCTTGTGGCCGGCCTCGGGGTCGGTGCGCGCGACCACGATCACCAGGTCGGCCAGGATGCCGTTGGAGATGAACGTCTTGGTGCCGTTGAGGACGTAGTGGTCGCCCTGGTCGACGGCGGTGGTGCGGATGCCCTGCGAGGTCCGAGCCGGCGCCCGGCTCGGTCATCGCGATCGCCGCGATCTTCTCGCCGCTGACCAGGTCCGGGAACCAGCGCTGCTTCTGCTCGTCGTTCGCGCTGGCGACGAGGTACGGAACGATCATGTCGTTGAACAGCGGGAACGCCGCGCCGTAGACGCCGCGCCTGGTCATCTCCTCGCCGATCACCACGTTGTAGCGGAAGTCGGGCGTGCCCCCGCCGCCGTACTCCTCGTCGAGCTGGAGACCGAGCAGCCCCTGCGCGCCGGCCTTGGCCCACACGTCGCGGTCCACGATCCCGTCCTTCTCCCACTGGTCGTGGTGGGGGACGACCTCCTTGTCGAGGAACGTGCCGACCGCGTCGCGGAAGGCCTCGTGCTCCTCGTCGAAGATCTCGCGCGTCATGGTTCTCCTCCTGGATTCGGTGCGGCCCATCGTGACAGCAAAACTGTCATGAAGGAAGGGTACGTTGCCAGTGATGATGTGACAGCCCTACTGTGACAGTCATGAGCGCCCAGGCGGAGCCGGACAGCGACGGTCTCCTCACCATCGACGAGCTCTCGTCGGTCGTGGGCATGACCGTGCGCACCACGCGCTACTACGCCTCGCTGGGCCTGATCCCGGCTCCGATCCGGCGCGGTCGGGTCGCCTACTACGACGCGACGCACCGGGCCCGGCTGGAGATGGTGCGGGCGCTGCAGGACCACGGCTTCACGCTGCAGGCGATCGAGCGCTACATGGCGACGCTGCCCGGGGACGCGAGTGTCGAGGACCTCGCGCTCCAGCGCGCGATGCTGACGTCGTGGTCGCCGCACCCGCCGGAGACGCTGACCCGTCGCCAGCTCGAGAAGAAGGCCGCCCGGAAGCTGTCGGAGCGAGACATCGACCTGCTCGTCGAGCTCGGCACCCTGGAGCGGGCCGACAAGGGGTTCGTGGCGATGCCGAACCTCGAGGTAGGCGTCGAGCTGCTCGACCTCGACATCCCCGAGGACAGCATGGGTGCCGCGGGCGACGCGATCCGCCGGCACATGGAGTCGCTGGCGGAGGAGCTGACCGGCATCCTGCGCACGCAGGTGCTCGAGCCCTACCGCCGCGAGCCGCACTCGCCCGAGGACGCCGAGAAGCTGGAGCGCACGATGTCCCGGTTGCGGCAGCTCACGCTCGAGGCCGTCGTGACCGGCTTCCAGCGGGCCGCGAACGACGTGATCACGCGCTCTCTGGCCGGCTGACCTTCTCGTTCAGGTCGTCCAGCATCGACGCCGGGCCGAGGTCGCCGAGCCGGTAGCCCATCGGGTACGTCGACGGCTTGTGGTGGTAGGCGGTGCGACGCGGGCGGGAAGAACCGCGAGCACCCGTCCCCGCAAGCGCAGCCCGCCGCGCACGGCGCGGACGAACCAGTCCGGCTGCCTCGGCATGCCGAGGGCGACCCGGAGCGGCTCGTCCATCAGCGCGATGGTCACCCTGCGGATCAGCGGCTTCATCGGGTGGCGGCGCGACCTCGCGGGCGATCCGGATCGACGCCTCGGTCAGCCGGCGGTTGGCCGGGGTGAACTCGAACCGCTCGGTCTCGTAGTCGACCAGCAGCCGCTCGTACCCGTCGTACGTCGTGGGCAGGCCCTTGAGTCCCATCAGCTCGCCGAACCGCGTGGTCACCCTGGCCGAGCGCCGCCATCTCCGGGGGTCGAGTGGTCGCCAGCCGAACTCGTTGATCCAGCGGACCGGGCCGACGATCGTGGTGGCGAGCACGAACGCGAACTCGTCGTCGGGGATGTCGTAGTGGCCGTGGATCTTGTTCAGCCGGCGCACCGCGTCGTGTGCGCGCGGCGAGTTGATCCCCTCGACGGTCGGCCTCCTCGCCGATGAGCAGGGTGTCGTCGTACCGCTTGACGCCGTGGTGCTCGAACTCGCCGGTCCGGTCGAGCAGCCGGGCGATGGACGGGACGCCGTAGTCACGCAGGAAGGCGATGCCGGTGCCCTGCACGTAGTCCCACGGGAACTCGTAGCGCGACGTGATGTACGTGATCTCGTCAAGTCCGTCTCGGGGTCGAGCCGACGGATCCTTGCCAGGTTGTCGTAGCGCTCTGGCGGAGTGCGAGCTTGATCATGAAACCCATTCCTTGACCTGCCGGATCGTGGCGGCCGGGTCGTCGGAAGCGGCATTGACCTGGAGGCTGGTCACGCCGGCCTCCTTGAAGGCGGCGATCCGCTCCTGGACGTACGACGCGGGGCCGACCAGGTTGCCAGCCTCCAGCCACTCCAGGGGCACCTTCGACTCCGCGTCGCGCTTGTTGCCGTCGAGGTAGAGGTCCTGGATCTCCTTGGCCTCCTTCTCGTAGCCGTACTGGCAGGCGAGGTCGTTGTAGAAGTTCTTGCCGCGGGCACCCATGCCGCCGACGTAGAGCGCGATACATCGGGCGCATGAAGTCGAGCATCCCCTTCACGTCCTCGCCGATCGCGACCATGCCGCCGGCGGAGATCTCGAGCGGGGCAAGCCCTTCCTGTCGCTTGGCGGTGCCCTTCTCGAGCGCGTCGCCCCAGACCAGCTTCGCCTTCTCCGGGTGGAAGAGGAACGGCAGCCAGCCGTCGGCGTACTCGGCGGCGCCCTCGACCGACTTCGGCCCGAGTGCGGCGATGAAGAGCGGGACGGCCTTGCGCTCGGGCTTGTTGAGGAGCTTGAGCGCCTTGCCCAGTCCGGTGCCCTGGCCCTCGGGCAAGGGCAGCTTGTAGATGCCGTCGTTGGTCAGGGTCTCGCGGCGAAGGCCGCGGCGGATGATGTCGACGATCTCGCGGGTGCGTGCCACCGGCTTGTCGTAGGGAACGCCGTGGAATCCCTCGATCACCTGCGGCCCCGAGGCGCCGAGGCCGATGACCGCACGACCGCCGGAGACGTTGTCGAGGCCGGCCGCGGTCTGCAGCAGCGCGCCGGGGGTGCGGGAGTAGATGTTGAGGATGCCGGCGCCGATCTCAACCGTCTCGGTCTTGGCGGCGAGGTAGCCCATCAGGGTCGGCGCGTCGAAGCCGTACGGCTCCGCGACCCAGATCGTGTCGAGGCCCGCCTTCTCCAGCCCGGCCACCTGGTCGGCCGTCTCGCGGGGGTTCCCGGCGTAGATGAGCGGCATCGAGAGCTTCACAATGGGTCCTGTCGGTCCGGGTCCATGGGGTCGCTTCAACTGTGACAGAATCACTGTCACGATGGCAAG
Source organism: uncultured Actinomycetota bacterium (assembly GCA_963788445.1). GTDB lineage: Bacteria > Actinomycetota > Actinomycetes > Propionibacteriales > Nocardioidaceae > Nocardioides. The sequence goes on along the minus strand of CAWBGN010000007.1, from coordinate 207,569 downwards.
GACGGTCATCGGTCGAGACGCGACCCACCACGTGAGGAGCACGAGTGACGACGTACCGCATCGCCGTGATGGGCGGAACCGGACCGCAGGGCAAGGGGCTGGCGTTCCGCTTCGCGCAGCACGGGCACACGGTGGTGCTCGGGTCGCGGGAAGCGGAGAAGGCGGTGGCCGCTGCTGAGGAGGTCAACGGTCGGCTGACCGGCCCGGCGGCGGTCGAGGTCACCGGCGCCGCCAATGCTGATGCGTGCATCGACGCCGACGTGGTCCTGCTCGCGGTGCCGTACGACGGACACGACGAGCTGGTCGCCAGCCTGCCCTTGGCGGGCAAGACCGTGGTCTCGTGCGTGAACCCGCTGGCGTTCGACAAGCGCGGCGCGCACGGGCGGGTGATCGACGGGGGTGACGGCTCTGCAGCAGAGTCCGCACAGCGGATCGCACCGGAGGCCACCGTGGTCGGCGCCTTCCACCACGTCTCCGCCGTCACACTGTGGTCCGACGCGGAGTACCTCGACGAGGAGGACATCCTGGTCTGCGGCGACAACGCGGAAGGGAAGCAGGTCGCGATCGAGCTGGCCCGCTGCGTCACCGGCCGCGACGGGATCGACGGCGGCAAGCTGCGCCTCGCGCGTCAGCTCGAGCCGCTGACCGCCGTACTGATCTCGATCAACCGGAAGTACAAGGTCCACTCCGGCATCCGGATCTCCGGTCTGGGCTGAAGCGCGTCCCGCTCACCCGTTTCAGGCCATCGCCGCGCGGCTGGGCCGGACCTAGACTCCGAGACACCTTCATCGTCTCGAACCCTTCAGGGGGAAGCCATGGGACTCATCACGGACGTACGCCTCCACCACCCGGTCAAGAACGAGCTCGTCGCAAAACGGTTCCTTGTCGCCGGCATCGGCGCCGGCTTCGAGGGCACCATCGGGATCCGGGTGCTGGGCCCGAAGGGGAAGGTCCTGGCCGAGGACTCCGCCCAGTCCAGCGGCGGAGGGATCGGCATCGGGGAGTTCTCGACCCACGTCCGGCTCGACGACCCGCCGCGCGCCGGCACCCGCCTCACCGTCCAGGTCTTCGGTGACAACCCCGGCCTGCCCGGTGAGGGACCGAGCCCCGGCTTCAACCTGCGCGAGGCCGAGGTCATCCTGTTCCCGGCCATGCAGGGCTGGCTGCTCTACCGGGTCGAGAGTGGCGACACCCTCACCGGCATCGTGAAGAAGGTGAGGCCCTTCACCAAGGTGACGGTCAACCAGATCGTGGCCGCCAACCCGCGGATCGACGATCCGGACGTGATCCAGGTCGGCTGGCGGCTGCGGATCCCGATCCAGACCTGAGGTTTCGCTCCCTCTGGTCGTTCTCGATTCAGCTCCTCACGTCCTGCACCAAAAGACGCGGTGGCGCGGCTGCCGGCGCCGTACCCTTCCGACCATGACTCATCGGACTGTGAAGGTCGTCGGTACTGCGGCGGCGGCGCTTGCGTTCGTCGGGGCGGTCCTGGCCCTGTCGGCGGGGAGCGACGAGTCGCTCAGCCCGGCTGCCGAGGCGGTCGCCGACCTGCCGAACATCACAGACTTCTCGATCGGTGGCGAACGCGATGGCTGTGTGTTCGACGAGGACCGTGGTGGCTTGGTGTACCAGGGCCTGACGATCAAGTCGAAGTCGACCGGCGTGCTCGAGCTCTCCTTCTACGTGCAGCGTGACAGTCTCGACGACATCCTGCCGGGCTACGCCACCACCGTCCTCACGTTCGACGAGGACTCCCGCAGTCACACCCTCGACGTCGTTGTGCCGGTGACTCGGCAGGACTACGAAGCGGGCTACGACGAGTGCCTCTGGGGCACCGGCGAGGGCTGACCTCACCACCTGCTTCATGCGCGTGCGGTGACGACTCAGCGACCGCAGCGGTCGACGCGCTCCCAGGGCCAGTCGGTGGCGAGCCAGTGTGCGACGGCGTCGGCGAGTGGTACGTCGAGGCTCGATCTGTCGGCGCGCACCCACGACTGCACCGTGATGTCCCACTCCTCGGAGGCCGAGGGGTACACATAGACGCAGCCGATGACGTCGTTGTCCTCCGGGTCGAGGACGGTGAAGGTGAAGCCGGCGCCCCGCGCGAAGTCGTCGGCGTGGCGGCGAAGGTCGCGGAGATTCTCCTCGAGCGTCATGCCGCCGGGTGGTGGCCACCTTCCGTCGGGATAGCCGGGAGTGGACCGGATGTGCTCGATGCTCGACATCCACGCGGCATGATCGGCCTGGTTGTGCTGCGGCCCCAACGGCTCGAGGCGGAACTGGTCGGCGGCGAGCGAGGTCGGCGGCTCGAAGCCGTCTGGCACGAACGCATCCGAGGTCATGCCGGGACCGTACCGGGGTGGTCAGACCTCCTGCACTCGAGTTTTCGTCCCGGTGGAGCGGCGAAGCCGGTGAGGCGCTGCCTCGAAGGTCACGCGAGCCGGAACGTCGCCCGGTACGCCGTGGGGGACACGCCGACGGCGCGGTGGAAGTGCCGACGCAGCGTGGCCGCGGTGCCCATGCCGCAGCTCCCGGCGATCTGCTCGACGGAGGCGTCGGTGCGCTCGAGGAGCTCCTGGGCGCGCGCGACGCGTTGCTGCTGCAGCCATTCGAGCGGCCCGGCCTGGAGCTCGGTGTGCATCCGGCGGGCGAGCTGACGGGTGCTGAGGCCGGCGTGGCTCGCGAGGTCGCGCACCGTCAGCGGCTGGTCGAGACGGGCCCCCGCCCACTCAAGCGTCGGTCCGAGTCCGTCGGGGTTGCGCGGCTCGGCCGGCGGGCTGATGAACTGCGCCTGCCCGCCGCTGCGGTGGGCAGGCACCACCAGTCGCCGCGCCATCCCGTTGGCCGCGGTCGCGCCGAGGTCACGGCGTACGAGGTGGATGCAGAGGTCGAGGGCCGCTGTCTTGCCCGCCGACGTGAGCACGTCGCCGTCGTCGATGTAGAGGACGTCGGGACGTACGTCGACCTGCGGGTAGCGGCGGGCCAGGTCGTCGGCGTGCATCCAGTGCGTGGTCGCGACCCGACCGTCGAGGAGCCCGGCGGCGGCCAGCACGAAGGCACCGGTGCACAGCGACGCGACCCGCACACCGCGCCCGTGCGCCACTCGCAGTGCCTCGACGAGCTCAGGGTCAAGCTCCCCGTCGAGGTCGTCGGTGGACGGCACCACGACGGTGTCGACGCGACTGATCTCGGCGTACGACGCGGTCGGCAGGTTCGGCAGCCAGGGGTGCGCGAGGCCGTCGGCCGTGCAGACCACGAGGTCGTACCACGCTCCGCTGGGTGAGAGGTCCGAGCGGTCCACGCCGAAGATCTCCGACGCGATCGCGACCTCGTAGAGCATCGCGGAACCGTGCATCACGAGGGCAACCCGGGGCATGTCCGAAAGTGTACGCATCAGGTCATTTCGGACACTCGTGCTCGGTCCGCCTCGCGTCGACGATGGTCTCGTGAACGCATCCGAACGAGTCCTGGTCTACGGCGCCACTGGTCACACCGGGCGCTTCGTCGTCGACGAGCTGCTGCGGCGCGGGCTGACGCCCGTGCTGGCCGGGCGCAGCGCCGAGCGGCTCGCCGCCGCCGCGCCCCGGCACGCCGCCCTCGAGCGACGCGTGGTCGGCCTCGAGGACACCTGCCTGTTGCGGCAGGCGATCAGCGGCGCCGGGGCCGTCATCAACTGCGCCGGGCCGTTCCTCGACACCGCGGCTCCGCTCGCACGAGCCGCCGTCGAGGCCGGCGCCCACTACCTCGACGTGACCGCCGAACAACCGGTGGTGGCGCAGCTCTACCGCGAGCTCGACGCCCCGGCCCGCGACGCCGGCGTCGCCGTGGTTCCCGCCATGGCGTTCTACGGCGGTCTTGCCGACCTGCTCGTCACGGCCGCGCTCGACGGCGCCTCACACGCGGACGACGTCGAGGTCGCGATCGGCCTGGACCGCTGGTGGCCGACCGACGGAACCCGAGCCACCGGCGCCCGCAACACGGGGATCCGCCAGGTGATCCGCGGCGGCGTACTGGCACCGCTGGCGAGCCCCGCGCCCACCGGCACCTGGTCCTACCCGGAGCCGCTCGGCGACCAGCAGGTGGTGCAGGTGCCGTTCTCCGAGGTGATCACGATCGACCGGCATCTCGACATCGGTGAGCTCCGCTCGTATCTCAACACCGCCCCGCTCGACGACCTCCACGACGCGGCGACTCCATCACCGTCCGCGGCCGACGAGCGCGGACGCTCGGCCCAGCAGTTCGTCGTCGACGTCGTCGTACGCCGTGGCTCGGACACCCGACGGATCAGCCGCGGCGGGCGCGACATCTATGCCGTCACCGCACCGATCGTTGTCGAGGGCGTTGTTCGACTCCTCGACGGGCGGCACCGCGGCCCCGGAGCGATGGCACCGGGGGAGGCCTTCGACGCCGTTGACGTGCTTGCCGCGCTCGAGCTGTCGGCACCCCAGCCCTCAGGTGGCGTGTAGGAGCCCGTCGAGCACGGCCCGGCTGTGCGGATCGTCGAGCACCTCGCCGATCCAGGCGGCGGCGTCGGCGCGGTCCGGCACCGGGGGTCGGGATCCAGCCAGTCGTTGGCGGCGATCTCGGCGATGTGGCCGAGCTGGGCGATCAGCATCGTGAAGTGGCCCCGGTCGGCTCACCTCGCCGGGCCCTCCCGCGTCGCGGTAGGCCGCCGACCAGGGCGCGCGCCCGACCCGCGTCGTTGCGGCCGAACTCGAACAGCACGCAGCCGAGCTCGTGGTGCGGGTCGCGCCGCCCCGCTGTTCTCCCAGTCGATGACGCAGACCCCGCCGTCCGCGGTGGGCAGGACGTTGTCCGCCCACAGGTCGCGGTGGCACATCTGCAGCGTCCGGGGCGGCTCGAGCCACGACTCCAGGGCGACCAGCTCGTCGCGCAGCGCGGCCAGCTCGGCGGCGAACGGCGCCCCGTCATCACGCAGGAGCTCGACCAGCCGTCCCAGCCGTCGGCGCCGAGGGGGTCGTGGTACCAGGGATCCAGCGGCTCGTTCGTGCGGGACTCGACACCCGGTGGACGGCCGCGACGGCCGGCCCACCGGGACCGGGTCCAGGTGCGAGGGCGGGCGGCCCGCAGGTCGACCCATTCGTACACCCTGACCTGGTGGTCGGCGACCGTCGCGAACACGGTCGCCCTCGACGGTGCGGACGATCCACGGCGTCGGGGACGCCGACGGCGCAGGCCGCCTCCTGGAACGCGGTGGACAGCCGCACACTCGTCCTCCTCCGACCGGCTCGAACGGCACCTTCACCGCCCAGCGGCCGTCGGCCGTCTCCAGCCGCCAGACGACGCCCTGCCTGCCGCGCGCCACCGGCCCGTCGGACAGCGTCGGCGCAGCGCCGAGATCGAAGCGCCCGGCGATCTCGGCGGCGTCCATCAGGAACCCGTCGTCGGCAGCTCGATCCGGTGCCGGCGCACCAGCAGGATCGCGGCGATGACGAGGTAGGCCAGGATCGCGGCGGCCGACCCGACGTACGGGTCCTGATCGACGAGGATGACCGTGCCGCTGAGGAGGGAGAAGTCGAACAGCCCGTGGAGGACGGAGTTCAGGGCGTTGCCGCCTGAGACCCGGCGGGTGAGGTAGAAGAAGTAGCCGGCGAAGCTGACCGCCAGCGCCTGCGGGATCGCCTGGGCACCGTGTCCGATCGCGTTGCTGAGGTGGACGGCACCGAAGACCAGGCTGGACCAGAGGGCGACCTTGCCTTCGGACAGTCCGTGCGAGCGCAGGGTGACCACGCCGATGCCCCGGAACATGCCCTCCTCGCCCCAGCCGACGAACTGGGTGGCGACGAACAGGACGAGGACGTAGCCGACGGTCTTGTCGGCCAGGTCGGCGTAGTCGATCGCGAGGAGGACGCAGACCACGAGGACGATCGGCACGACCATCACCCAGCGTCGGACGCGCCTCGGCTCTCGCAATACCGGTCGCCACCAGCCCAGGACCGCCACGATCGCGTAGGTGTAGACGAGTGCCGATCCGAGCGGGATCCACAGGTTGACGAGCACGTCTCGGGTGGTCACGAACGACTCGTCGACGTCGCCGACGTTCGTGACCAGCAGCCCGCCACCCTGGATGATCGCCAGGTAGCCGACGACGATGACCCCGAACACCCAGTAGGGCAGCGCCTTCACGGCAACGCCAGGCCCGTGCTCGCTGGGGCTGCTCATGGCCGGAGGCTAGCAGCGGCCCCCGGCCCGGGGACTCGCTAGTGGCGCCCGTTCCAGGAGTCCCAGAGCGCGGCGTACGAGCCGCCGGCCGCGACCAGCTCGTCGTGCGAGCCGAACTCGGAGATCGCGCCGTCCTCGACCACGGCGACCCGGTCGGCGTCGTGCGCGGAGAACAGCCGGTGCGCGATCGCGATCACCGTCCGCCCATGGAGTACGGCGGCGAGCGAGCGCTCGAGGTGCCGGGCGGCGCGCGGATCGATCAGCGAGGTCGCCTCGTCGAGGACGAGCGTGTGGGGGTCGGCCAGCACCAGACGGGCGAGCGCGATCTGCTGGGCCTGCGCTGCGGTGAGGGCGCGGCCGCCCGACCCGACGACGGTGTCGAGGCCGTCGGGCAGCGCGTCCACCCAGTCGAGTGCGTCGACCGCGTCGAGTGCGGAGCGGATCTCGTCCTCGCCGGCGCCCGGGGGAGCGGCGAGCGCGAGGTTCTCGCGCAGGGTGCCGACGAAGACGTGGTGCTCCTGCGTGACCAGCGCGACGTGGCCGCGCAGGTCGTCGAGCGGCAGCTCGACCAGGCCCACGCCGCCGACGGTCACCGAACCGGTGCGCGGCGGGTGGATGCCGGCGAGCAGCCGACCGAGCGTCGACTTGCCGGCGCCGGACGGGCCCGACCATGGCGATCCGCTCGCCCACGCCCGACGTCGAGGTCGACGCCGTGCAGTACGTCGCGGCCCTCGACGTAGGAGAACCGCACGTCGTCGGCCTCGAGCTTCTCGTTCTGCGGCTGGGCGCCGGTGACCTCGCGGTCGTCGGGGACCTGGGCGACGCCGAGCAGTCGGGCCAGCGACGCGGCACCCATCTGCAGCTCGTCGAGGATGCTGACGATCCGGTCGACCGGGTCGATCAGCATCTGCACGTAGAGCGTCGCCGCGGTGACGTCCCCGAGCGACACCGAGCCCTGCGTGTAGAGGTAGCCGCCGAAGAGCAGGGTGAGCACGGTCGGGATCAGGTAGGCGAAGCTCCATGTTCGGGAAGAACACGGTGCGCAGGTACAGGGTGTAGCGCTCGGCGGCGAACGACTCCTTGATGTCGTTCGTCGATCTGGCCGATCCGCTCGTCGCCGAGCCCGAGCGCCTCGACGGTGCGGGCACCCTCGACGGTCTCGGTGAGCGTGGCGTTGATCTGGGAGTACGTCGCGCTCTCGCGGAGGTAGCCGTCCTTGGCGCGGGCGAGGTACCAGCGCAGCCCGATCACCAGCGGCGGCACGCCGAGCAGGCACGGGAGCGCGACCCACGAGCCGACGGTGAGCGCGGCGACGAAGGTGAACACGGCGGTGACGATGCGCGATCGTCCACTCCGGCAGCGCATAGCGCACCGACCAGCCGAGCTGGTCGACGTCGCGACTGGTGCGGGTGAGCAGGTCGCCGGAGCCGGCCGACTCGACCACCCCGACGGGCAGCGCCAGCGTGTTGCCGACGAAGTCCTCGCGGAGCTCGGCCAGCACCTGCTCGCCGAGCGCCTGGCTGTAGTAGCGCGCGAAGCGGGTGAAGACCGACTGCGCCAGCAGGAAGACGGCGAGGATCACGATGATCCGGTCGACGTGGGCGACCGTGGTGCCGTCCTCGACGGCCTGCACCAGGTCGCCCGAGCAGCCGCGGCGCGGCGAGCGCGGTCAGCGCGGCGAGCACGTGCAGCGAGAGCGCGCCCCAGAGCATCCGCGGGTGCCGGCGCGCGATGTCGCGGGCGTAGCGGCGTACCGAGCGGGCGTCGGCGACGGGAAGCATCGTGTTCATCGCCGACCTCCATCTCCGGCTCGGCTGCGGGTCGGGCTCGGCCTCGCGGGTGACGACCACGCGGTAGTCGCGGTTGTCGTCAGCAGGTCGGCGTGCGTCCCGGTCGCCACGATCCGGCCGCCGCGCAGGAACGCGACCTCGTCGACCGCGTCGAGCACCAGCGGGCTGCTGGACGTGACCACGGTGGTGCGGCCGCGCACGGTGGGCGCGCAGGCGCGCGGCGATCCGTGCCTCGGTGTGGGCGTCGACCGCCGACGTCGGCTCGACGAGCACCAGGATCTCGGGGTCGATGCGTCAGCGCCCGGGCCAGCACCAGCCGCTGCCGCTGGCCACCGGAGAAGCTCCGGCCGCGTCTCGCTCGACCTCGGTGTCGAGGCCCGTCGGGGAGCGCCTCGAGGATGTCGTCGGCCGACGCGGTGGCCGATCGCCCGAGTCGACGTCGCCGCGCCGTTGACGTCGAGCCGGTCCACGAGCCGGCCGGAGAACAGCGTGGCTCCGGTGTCGGAGACCACGATCCGGCGCCGGACCTCGGACCGCGCCAGCCGGCTGAGGGGTACGCCGCCGAGAGGTCACGTCGTCGTCGATCACGGAGCGCACATGCCCAGCCGGTCGGCGAGCGCGGCCGACTCGTCGGGCTGCTCGGACACGACGGCGGTCACCGACCCGGTGCCGGACCCGCAGGCCGGACCGCAGCGTCGTACAGCTCGGAGCCCTCGGCCGGGGACGTCGGCGGGCTCGCTCGGGGTCGGTGTGGTCGGGGTCGAGCGCGAGCACCGTGCAGATGCGCGTGGCGGCGACCCGGCCCCGGATCAGCTTGTTGGCGTACTCGGTGGCGGTGCGCAGCGGGATCATCAGGAACGCGGAGTAGCCGTAGAACGCGACCAGCTCGCCGGGCGTGATCGTGCCCCCGACGGCGTACCGCGCACCGAGCCAGACCACGAGCACCACGAAGACGCCGGGCAGGAACACCTGCGAGCGCGTCGAGCACCGACTGGAGCTTCGCGACCTCGACGCCCGGCGCGGCGGGTCTGTCTGCGACTCGCGACGGTAGCGGTCGAGGAAGACCTGCTCGCCGCCGATCCCGCGCAGCACGCGCAGGCCGCTCACGATGTCGCTGGCGGTGTTGCTGAGAGCGCGCCCATCAGGTGCGCTGGTGCGCGTTGCGCGTCTGGAGCGGGCTTGAGCAGCGGGCCGATGAGCAGCATCAGGAGCGGCACGCCGATCAGCACGAGCAGGCCGAGCGTGACCGAGGTCGTGCAGCAGGATCACCGACGACCAGCAGGAAGGAGACGACCGCGCCGGCGAACCGGGCGCTCACGTCCATCACCTGCCCGATGTGGGACGAGGTCGTTGGTGCCGATCGCGACGACCTCGCCGGTCGACACCTTGCGCGGCAGGGTGCCGCCGAGGTGGACGGTCTGCCGCCCGACCAGCTGGACGATGCGGTACGCCGCGGTCAGCCAGTTCGTCACGGCGAAGCGGTGCCGGATGATCCCGCTGGCCGCCTGGACCAGGCCGATCGAGCAGCATCACCAGGGCGTACTTCACGAGCTCGCTGGTGTCCTTGGCGGCCACGCCGCGGTCGATCGCGCGGCCGATCACGGCCGGCATCACCGCCTGCGTGCTCATCCAGACGATGCCGAAGAACATCCCCAGGAGAAGGGTGTGCCACTGGCCCCTCGCGATCCACCACAGGAACTTCCCGGGCGACCGGTGATCCGGCGTACCGGGATGGTCGAGGGGGAGTTGGCGCACTACCCAACGCTATCGAGCGCACCCTGACGATGCATCCGGTTTTCGGACGCGGCGCAGCCCTCAGTCGTCCGCCTGACGACCTTCATCGGCAGCGCGACCAGCAGGCCGACGAGGACGACGAAGACGCCCCCCGTGACCGTGGCCGCGACCGTCCGGTCGACCACGACGTCGAAGATCAGCGATGACCATCCCCGGTCACCAGCAGGCCGAGGCAGACGAGGCCGACCCCGACGAGCCGGTGGGCGGTCACGACGAGGCGCTCCTTGACGTGACGCCGGGCCAGCCGCCGGTGGACGGCCACCGGGGCACCACTACAGCCGTGGTGATCGCGGCCAGTACGACGAGCACGAGGTAGAGGTCGCGCTGGAAGCCGTCGAGCGAGCCGAAGCTCTGCTGGAAGGGCAGGGTCAGCAGGAAGTCCCGCGGTGAGCTGGGCACCGGTCTGCATGACCGCAGCTCCTGCAGCAGGTCGTTGAACTTCCGGTCGAGCTTCTCGTCCTCGGACTCGTCGCGATCGTCGTCCACGGGGTAGTCGGTACCCCGTGGACGGTGGTTGAAGCCCTACCTGTCAGTGGCGCTCGGCACCTGCCCGCTCCGCCGCGGTGGAAGAGCGGCGTCGTGCGGTCGGGTGCGTCATCGGACGCGGCCACGGAGTCAGGGTCATGACCAGCGGGAACGCCAGCAGAGCGGTGGCGTAGAAAGCGATGTCGCGAACCGAGAGCGACATGTGCGGCCCCTTCGGGCGGTGTGCGGTGACGGGTCAACGCTGACCTGCCCGTCCGTCGGGACACCGGACTCCGCGTGGCCGGAGGGTGAACTCTGGGCACCGCTGCCCTCGGTGACTCAGTTGGCGAGCGGGCCGGCCAGGCCGTCGACGACCTCGGCGCCGGGCAGGTCGGCGAGCAGGCGGCCGGGCACGAGCAGCTTCGAGCGGCGTACGCCGGAACCGATGATCGCGACGTCCATCTCGAGCACCCGGTGTCGAGCAGCAGCCGCCACCGCGGGCAGGCCGACCGGCGTGATCCCGCCGTACTCCATGGCCGACTCCTCGACCGCGCGGTCCATCGACAGGAACGACGCCTTGCGTACGTCGAGGGTGCGCTTGACCAGGTTGTTGACGTCCGCCCGGGTGTCCGCGCGGACCACGCACGCCGCCACTCGTTCCTGGCCGTCGCGCCGGCCGGCCACCACGACGCAGTTCGCGCCGGTCGTGAGCGGCAGGTCGTAGGCCTCGGACATGGCGGCCGTGTCGGCCAGGTCGGGGTCGATGGCGACCACCGCGACCGCAGAGGCGCCGGGCCACCGAGCCGAGCAGGGCCTCGGCCACGGTCGGGCCGAGCAGCTCGCGGTGGTCGAGGGCGGGCAGGGACTCGAGGGTGCCGAGCTCGGGCAACGTCATGTGCCCATCATCGTCATCTCCCCTTCACCGCCCATCGGCCGGTCAGTCATCTCGGCGCGCTTCCGTCAAGACATGAAGTCTCGGACCCCCGTGATCACCCGCCTGCTGGCCGGAGGAGCACTCATGACCGCCACCCTGACCCCGGTGCTCGCGCCCGGAGCCGACGCCCAGCCTGCCGAGCGGTACGCGCACCACACGCGGGAGCCCGTGGTGATCGGCCACCGCGGTGCTTCCGGCTACCGCCCCGAGCACACCATCGCGTCGTACGCGCTCGCGATCCAGCAGGGTGCGGACTACATCGAGCCCGACCTGGTCTCGACGAAGGACGGCGTCCTCGTCGCTCGCCACGAGAACGAGATCGGCGGCACCACCGACGTGGCGGACCACCCCGAGTTCGCCGACCGCCGGACGACCAAGGTGATCGACGGCCGTGAGGTGACCGGCTGGTTCACCGAGGACTTCACCCTGCGGGAGCTGAAGACGCTGCGGGCCAAGGAGCGGCTGCCCGCCGTCCGCCCCGACAACACGCGGTTCGACGGGAAGTTCAAGGTCCCGACCCTGGACCGAGGTGCTCCGGCTCGCCACGACGGCGTCGCGGAGGACCGGGCGGGCCATCGGCGTGTACCCGGAGACCAAGCACCCGACGTACTTCGACTCGATCGGGCTGTCGCTCGAGGAGCCGCTGCTGCGGACGCTGCGTCGGCACAACCTGGACCGCCGTGGGTCCGGCGTGATCATCCAGTCCTTCGAGACCGCGAACCTGCGCGAGCTCAACCGGCACACCCGGGTGCCGCTGGTGCAGCTGATCGACGCCACCGGTGCGCCGTACGACTTCGTGGCCGCGGGCGACCCGCGCACCTACGCCGACCTCACGACCCCGAAGGGCCTCAAGGAGATCGCGAGGTACGCCGACGGGATCGGCGCGAACAAGGAGCTCGTCCTCCCGCGCGACCCGGCCACCGGCGAGACCGGTGAGCCGTCCGACCTGGTCCACGACGCGCACCGGAAGGGCCTGCTCGTGCACGTGTGGACGCTGCGGGTGGAGAACCAGTTCATGGCAACCAACTTCCGCAGGGGCACCGACCCGAACGCTCACGGAGACCTCCGCGCCGAGGTCCTGGCGTTCCTCGACGCCGGCGTGGACGGGATGTTCAGCGACAACCCGGACATCGCCGTCGGTGCCCTCGAGGACTGGCTGGAGCGCGACGAGGCGTCCTGAGGCTGGACGTGCCAATTTCACTGGTTAACCAGTGAAATTGGCTCTTCCCACGGAAACTTCCTGGGAAGAGCCGTTTCACTGGTTAACCAGTGAAACTTCCAGCCTGCCCCCTACACCGCGCGTGTCGTCCTCGTCGGCGTTCTCGGTGCGGGTGTCCACCCAGCCGGTCTCGTTGACGCCGTGCCTGCGGCGGCTGGTCAGGGTGGTGGCCAGGAGGCCGGCGATGCCGGCGAAGACCCACGGCACCGGCAGCAGCCAGCGCACGTCGGTGCCCTCGACCAGGTCGCTCTGGATGATCGCCCAGACCCCGACCAGGCCGAGGAAGGCGATCCCCATCACGAGGTGCCCGATGTTCACGGGGTGGCGTCCTTGCTGGAACGTGTTCATCTCGGTCACTCCGTCTTCACGGTGATGGAACCGACGCCCATCTGGGCATCGATGCGGATGTCGGGGGCGTTGGGCCCGCCGTCGTGCTGCCGGGTCATGTCGGAACCGATGCCGCTGCTGTGGTCCCCGAAGAGGGAGATGTCGCCGGGGCCGCCGACCTGGGCGTCCACCTCGACGTCCATGCCGTCAGGCACGATCACCTCGATCTCGCCCGCACCGCCCTCGATGTCGATGGCCCGGCCGTCGAGGTTGGACACGTCGACGACCTCGGTCAGGTCGATGGTCAGCTCTCCGGCGCCGAAGTCGTACTTGTTCTGGACCTCGGACGCCGTGTCCGGTGTCTCGTGCCGGTTGGTGCCTTCCCAGTTGTCGGCGGCGGTCGCGCCGGCCAGGCCGACCGTGGTGAGCAGACCCAGCAGGATCAGCCCGCCGGCCCGGCCGTAGAACGCGCCGATCAGCAGCATCACGCCGGTGATGCCGACGGCCACGGCGGGGTACGCCGAGTCGGCGACAGCCAGGCCCGCGACGTCGAGCATGCCGAGCACACCGATCCCGAGTGCGATCAGGGCGAGGGTGAACCAGAAGAGGATCGGGCCGCGGCGGCGCGGGTCACGAGGCGCCTGGCGCCGGACCGGCGCCTCCGGGCCGGTACCGCCGCCGTACCCCTCCGGGCCGGGGTACGCCGTGTAGCCGGTGTAGCCCGGGTAGGTCGGCGCGTTCCACTGCTCGGGCTGCGGGGTGTAGCCCGGTGCGGGCTGGTCGGGTGCGGTCGGTGCGGCCGGCCCGTACTGCACGCCCTGCGTCGGCGGCTGCGGCGGCCAGGGGCCGGGAGGTGGGCCCTGCCGTTCCTTGCGGGTGACGAAGAACAGCACCACCAGCGCGATGATCGCCAGCGGCCACGGGAACCAGAAGACGCCCCACGAGTCGCCGATCAACGCGAACGCCGCGAGCGCCCCGCCGACGAGCAGCGCCGCGGTGCGGCTTCGCTCGTCGAGGGTGACGGCCGCCTCGCCGGTCTCCTCGTCCGGGACGAGCAGCCAGCAGGCGCCGTACAGGATCAGGCCCGCCCCGCCGAAGAAGACGAGCACGACGAACGCGACCCGCAGGATGAGCGGGTCGATGTCGAGGTGCCGGGCCAGGCCGCCGGCGACGCCGGCCACCTTGCGGTCGTGGGCGGAGCGCCGGAGCCGGCCGAGGTCGCGCATCTCGTCGTGCGTCACTCGCGGGCCCCCGTTGTCCGGGGAACCGGCCGACGGGCCGGAGGGTGCTTCGGGTGGTGTCGTGGTCATGTCCCCAAGCCTGTGCCCTCGGCGACGCTTCCACCATCGGGGGAGACCCTGATCCTGGACCGGGGGCGCCTCTACAGGCTCAGGGTGACGCCGGGGTAGAACCTCATGGTTGGGGTCCCCGCACTGTGTGACGATTGAGCCGTCATGACAAGCACTTCCGCCCCCGCCCCCGCCGCCGCCCGCGACGTGCGCCGGGCCTCCCGCGACAGCCAGGAGCCGATCATCGGCGGCGTCGCCGGCGGTCTGGCCCGCCACCTCGCGGTCCCCGTGATGTGGGTGCGCGCGGGGTTCGTGCTCGCGGCGGTCCTCGGCGGCCTCGGCATCGCGCTGTACGCCGGCCTGTGGCTGGTGCTGCCCACCGACTCCCACTTCGAGGACGAGGCGCCCGGTCTCGCCAGCGCCACCCGCGGCGGCCGCCGGCCCGGCCGGATCCGCCGGCTGACCGACGTCGGGCCGGCGATCGCCATGGCCGCGCTGGGCTTCGGCGCGATCCTGCTGCTCGAGGCGGTGCTCGGCCAGGGAGCGGTGTTCTGGCCGCTGTTCATCGGCCTGGTCGGCATCGCCCTGCTCTGGCGCCAGGCCGACGAGGCCCAGCGGGAGCGCTGGCTCGACACCACCGGCCGGGTCGACCCGCTGCGTGCGGTGCTCGGCAGCGGCGGCTGGGCGTCGTACGCACGGATCGCGGCCGGCGTCGGCCTGATCATCACCGCGCTCGTCCTCTTCTCGTTCCGTGGTGGGTCGGTCGGGATGGCCCGCGACATCACGATCGCCGCGCTGCTGACCGTCGTCGGGCTCGCGATCGTCGTGGGTCCGTGGGTCTTCCGGCTCGCGTCCGACCTGACGGCCGAGCGCGCGGAACGGGTGCGCACCCAGGAGCGCGCCGACCTCGCCGCGCACCTGCACGACTCGGTGCTCCAGACGCTGGCGCTGATCCAGAAGAACGCCAACGACGGCCCCACCGTCGCCCGGCTGGCCCGGTCCCAGGAGCGCGACCTCCGGTCCTGGCTCTACGTCGGCGAGTCGACCGACGAGCGCAGCGTCGCGAGCGCCCTCCGCGGAGTCGCGGCCGAGGTGGAGGACTCACACGGGGTCTCGGTCGAGGTCGTCACGGTCGGTGACTGCCCGATGTCGGAGGCGCTGCGGCCGGTCGTCAACGCCACCCGCGAGGCGGTCACCAACGCGGCCAAGCACGCCGGCACCGGCCAGGTGGACGTGTACGCCGAGATCACGGACGCGGCCGTCGACGTCTTCGTCCGGGACCGCGGCCAGGGCTTCGACCCGGACGCGATCGCCGAGGACCGGTACGGCGTCCGCAACAGCATCATCGACCGGATGGACCGGCACGGCGGGTCCGCCGACGTACGCTCCACGCCTGGAGAGGGCACCGAGGTGCGGCTGCACCTTCCACGACAGCAGGAGGAGAACCATGGCTGAGCTCACGCGGGTCGTGCTCGTGGACGACCACGGCATGTTCCGCGCCGGTGTTCGCGGCGAGCTCGGTGACGCGGTGGACATCGTCGCGGAGGCCGCCGACGTCGACGAGGCGGTCGCCGCGGTCAACGAGCACCGCCCCGACGTGGTGCTGCTCGACGTACACCTTCCCGGCGGTGGCGGCGTCGAGGTGATGCGGCGGGCACAGTCGCCCGACACCCGCTACCTCGCCCTGTCCGTCAGCGACGCGGCCGAGGACGTCATCGGCACCATCCGTGGCGGTGCCCGCGGCTACGTCACCAAGACCATCACCGGTCCCGAGCTGGTCGCGGCGATCCAGCGGGTCGCGGACGGCGACGCGGTGTTCTCGCCCCGGCTGGCCGGGTTCGTGCTCGACGCCTTCGCCGGGTCGATCGACGTCGCCGCGGTCGACGAGGACCTCGACCGGCTCACCGAGCGCGAGCGTGAGGTGATGCGGCTGATTGCCCGCGGCTACGCCTACAAGGAGGTCGCGAAGGAGCTGTTCATCTCGATCAAGACCGTCGAGACCCACATGTCCAGCGTGCTCCGCAAGCTCCAGCTGTCCTCGCGCCACGAGCTCGCCCGATGGGCGTCGGACCGGCGCCTTCTCTGAGCGCCTGGAGCTGGAACACGTTTTGACATTCGTCCAATGGGCACTGTCCGGTGAAGGGATCTGACACGTTCCACTCGCCGACTCGGGAAGCGAGGCCATCGTGGCCGACGGACGAACAGACACGATCGACCGCGCCGGGGAGTCTGGTGACACCGGGCTCAAGCGCACCATCACCGGCCGGCAGCTCTTCTTCTACACGCTCGGAGACGTGCTCGGGTCGGGCATCTATGTCCTGATCGGACTCGTCGCGGCCGCAGTCGGAGGGGCGTTCTGGATCGCGTTCGCGGTCGGCGTCACCGTCGCCGCCATCACTGGTACGGCGTACGCCGAGCTGGTCACGAAGTACCCGCGCGCCGCGGGCGCCGCCCTCTACGTCAACAAAGCCTTCGGGAACAAGACACTGACGTTCCTCGTCACCGTCTCGTTCCTGTCGGCGAGCTTCGCCGCGGCAGGCTCGCTGGCGTCCGGGTTCGCGTCGTACTTCGCGCAGCTCTGGGCCGGACCTCCCACTCTGCTGGTCATGCTGCTCTTCATCGTCGCGCTGTCGATCGTCAACTTCGTCGGCATCACCGAGTCCGTCGTCATCAACATGCTGATGGCCTTCATCGAGATCTTCGGCCTCGCGATCGTGCTGCTGATCGGCGTCTGGCACATCGCCGAGGGTGGCGCCGACTTCGGGGTGCTCGGCGACTTCACTACCAGCGGGAGCCCAGCCCTGGCCATCCTGGCGGGTGTGGCGCTGTCCTTCTTCGCCATGACCGGCTTCGAGAACACCGCCAACGTCGCCGAGGAGACCATCAACCCCCAGAAGTCGTTCCCGCGATCCTTGATCGGCGGAATGATCGTGGCCGGCGTCATCTACGTGCTCGTGTCCATGTCGGCGGCGCTCACCGTCGACATCGACACGTTGGCTGGCTCCGACGCCGCGCTCCTCGAGGTGGTCAAGAGCGGCGTGCTCCCCATCTCGACCGACTTCATGACCAACCTGTTCGCCGTGATCGCGATGATCGCCATCACCAACACCACGCTGGTGGCCGTGGTCACCCAGCCGCGGATCCTCTACGGCATGGCCAACGAGGACATCGTGCCCGGCGTCTTCGGCAAGCTCCACGCCGGACGCCGCAGCCCGTGGGTCGGCCTGCTCTTCAGCGGCGCGGTCGTCGGCGCGCTGCTGGTGATCGGAACCCTGATCACCGAGGCCGGCTCTGGGCTGGATCTCGTGGCACGGCTGGCCACTGTCACGGTGCTGTTCCTGCTGTTCATCTACGCCCTGGTCATCGTCTCCGCGCTCAGGCTGCGTGGGCAGGACGAGGACGAGGGCACCTACCGGGCCAACACCCCGCTGCTGTTCGTCGGACTGGCCGGCAACCTCGCCATCCTTGCCTGGTCGGTCTACGACGACCCGTGGTCGCTCCTGTGGTGTGCGGCGCTCGTGGGCGTAGGCGTGGCGCTCTTCCTGCTCGAGTACTTCTTCGGCCGGCAGGACCGACCCGAGGGCGCCGAGCGGGGCGACCCGAGCCTGGCGGAGTAGGGGAGTTCCGGCCCCGGTTCTCCCGGTTCTCCCGGCGCTTCGCGCCGGGTTCAGGTTCTTCAGGTCGCGGTCCGGCGCCGCGGAAGGTCGCGGCCGGATCGGGTGCGGGAGGGCGGGCCACGGGGTCGATGCGGGACATGCATGCCACGACCTCCCACCGCGGCCGTGAGCCGCGCCGCGGCCTTCCGCCGTGTCGGCGGGGCGCGGGGCTCGCGAAGGCCGTGGTTGGGTCTGGCACCCGCGGAGCGAGGAACGAGCGGAGCGGCTGGTAGGCCGAGGGAGCCCCGCGCGCCGCAGGCGCGGCGTCCACCGCGGCGCCGGACCGCGACCTGAAGCCCCCTGAACCGCCGGATAACCTTCGCGCATGGAGACGTTGCGGCTGGTCCTGTTGTTCCTGCACATCCTCGGGTTCGCGGCGTTGCTCGGCGGCTTGCTCGTCCAGGTGGGGGCGTCGGAGCGCTCCGTGAACGGCGCGATGCGCGACGGTGCCGGCACCGCGTTCCTGGCCGGCCTGCTGCTCGTCGGCGTGCTCGAGGCCGACGACCAGAGCGTCGACCACACCAAGATCGCGGTGAAGTTCGGGATCGGGCTGGTGATCCTGATCCTGGTGATGGCGAACATGCGGAAGCCGAGCATCCCCAGCGGCCTCTACTTCGGGCTGCTTGCGCTCACCGTCGCGAACGTCGCCGTGGCCGTCTTCTGGTCGCCGGTCCACCAGTAGGCCGGCGGTCCATCGGACCGTCCGGTCAGCCGCCGGGGCAGGTGGCGGTGCCGGGTTCCAGGTCCGGGTGGATCGGGCCGGAGCGCTCGCTGACCGAGCCGACGGTCGCGCCCGCGCCGCGGCGTACGGCGACGATCTCGGCCAGGATCGAGACCGCGATCTCGCCGGGCTCGTCGGCCCCGATGTCGAGCCCGATCGGTGCCCGGACGGCGGCCAGCGCCTCCTCGGCCACGCCGTTCTCCAGCAGCCACTCGCGGCGCCGGGCCTGGGTCTTCCGAGAGCCCATCGCGCCGACGTACGGCGTGCCCTTCTCCAGCGCTGCCTTGATCGCCGGACCGTCGAGCCCCTCGTGGTGACTGACGACGATGACGGCGTCGGCGTCACCGAGGGCGTCGTGAACCTGGTCGAGCGAGGTCGTGGACCGGGCCTCCCAGCCCGCCGCGGAGATCATCGGGGCGAGGGCTGCCGCGACCGGACCCTCACCCACCACCAGCACGTTCGCGATGTCGGCCATGCCTCATCATGCACCGACCGTTCGGGGGGTGGCGACACGTAGGGTTGGCACAGAGATGAGCACCTCCTTTCCGATCCCCGGCCTCGAGAACGTCGCGCCGGCCGAGCCACGCACGACCCGGCGAGGTCCCACCGCCGACGAGCTGCTCGAGGGCCTGAACGAGCCGCAGCGCGCGGCGGTCGTCCACGCCGGTGCGCCGCTGCTCGTCGTGGCCGGCGCGGGCTCTGGCAAGACCCGCGTTCTCACCCGACGGATCGCCTGGCTGATCACCGAGCGCAAGGCCCATCCGGGCTCGATCCTGGCGATCACGTTCACCAACAAGGCCGCCGGCGAGATGAAGGAGCGGGTCGAGGAGCTGGTCGGCAAGCGCGCCCGGATCATGTGGGTCTCGACGTTCCACTCCGCGTGCGTGCGGATCCTGCGCAAGGAGATCGACAAGTTCGGCTACAAGTCCAACTTCTCGATCTACGACGCCGCCGACTCCAAGCGGCTGATGACCCTGGTCTGCCGCGACCTCGACCTCGACCCGAAGCGCTACCAGCCGAACGCCGTCCTGCACTGGGTCTCCAACCACAAGAACGAGCTCCGCGACGCCGAGGAGGCGACCAAGGACGCCCGCAACTCGTTCGAGGAGACGTACGCCGCGGCGTACACCCTCTACCAGCGGCGCCTGCGCGATGCCAACGCGCTCGACTTCGACGACCTGATCATGACCACCGTCCATCTGTTCCAGGCGTTCCCGGAGGTGCGCGAGACCTACCGGCGGCGGTTCCGGCACGTCCTCGTCGACGAGTACCAAGACACCAACCACGCGCAGTACGCCCTGATCCACCAGCTGTGCGCCGACAGCATGGACGAGCCGACCGGCTACCGCCCCGTCGACGGCGATGATGCGCCCACCGAGCGGGTGGAGCCGAGCGAGCTGATGGTGGTCGGTGACGCCGACCAGTCGATCTACGCCTTCCGCGGCGCCAACATCCGCAACATCCTCGACTTCGAGCAGGACTTCCCGAACGCCACCTCGATCCTGCTCGAGCAGAACTACCGCTCGACGCAGACGATCCTCAACGCCGCCAACTCCGTGATCGGGCACAACAAGGGCCGCAAGCCCAAGCGGCTGTGGTCCGAGGCCGGCGACGGCGAGCGGATCGTCGGCTACGTCGCCGACGACGAGCACGACGAGGCGCGCTTCGTGTCGGAGGAGATCGACAAGCTCACCGACGAGGGCGGGGCGCGTCCCGCCGACGTCGCGGTCTTCTACCGGACCAACGCCCAGTCCCGTGTGTTCGAGGAAGTGTTCATCCGGGTCGGCATGCCCTACAAGGTCGTCGGCGGCGTCCGCTTCTACGAGCGCCGGGAGATCCGGGACGCGCTCGCCTATCTGCGGATGCTGGTCAACCCCGCCGACGAGATCTCGCTGCGGCGGGTCCTGAACACCCCCAAGCGCGGCATCGGCGACCGGGCGGTCGAGTGCGTCCAGGCCCTCGCCGACCGCGACCGGATCCTCTTCTGGGAGGCGCTGCGCCGGGCCGAGGACGCCCCGGGCCTCGCGTCCCGGTCGCTCAAGGCCATCCAGGGTTTCGTCGGCATGGTCGACGAGCTGCAGTCGATGGTGGACGCGGGGGAGCGCCCCGACGTCATCCTGGAGTCGGTGCTGGCCCGCTCCGGCTACCTCGCCGAGCTCGAGGCCTCCGACGACCCGCAGGACGAGACGCGTGTCGAGAACCTCGCCGAGCTGGTCGCTGTCGCGCGCGAGTTCTCCGACGATCCGGTGGCCGGCCCGTCCGCGGACCCTGCCGACGTCGACGCCGGCACGCTTGCTCCGGGGCTCTCCGACTTCCTGGAGCGGGTCGCGTTGGTGGCCGACGCCGACCAGATCCCCGACGCTCCCGAGGGCGAGGACAACGGCGTCGTCACCCTGATGACCCTCCACACCGCCAAGGGGCTGGAGTTCCCGGTCGTCTTCCTGACCGGCCTCGAGGACGGCGTGTTCCCGCACGCCCGCTCGCTCGGCGACCAGCCCGAGCTCGAGGAGGAGCGCCGGCTCGCGTACGTCGGCGTGACCCGCGCCCAGCAGCGGCTCTACGTCTCCCGGGCCGTCGTCCGCTCGGCGTGGGGGGCCCCGTCACACAACCCCGCGTCGCGGTTCCTCGACGAGCTCCCGGTCGACCTCGTCGACTGGCGGCGTACCGAAGCCGCGCAGACGATGTGGGGCCGGCCCGACCTCGCCAGCGGGTCTGCCGCCCGGCTCGGAACTCCCACCGCGGCCGGCCGCCGCAACTTCTCGTCCGCGGCGGTCAAGGCCGACGCCGCGGCTCGCGCCAAGGCCGCCCGGGAGATCCCGTCACTGGAGCCCGGGGACCGGGTGGTGCACGACTCGTTCGGGATGGGCACGGTGGTCGCACTCGAAGGCGTGGCCGAGAAGGCCGTCGCGTCGATCGACTTCGGCTCCGAGGGCGTCAAGCGGCTGCTGCTGCGGTATGCGCCGGTCGAAAAGCTCTGACCGTGGTTGCGGTGAGTGCCTAGCCTCACCGGGTCTCGACACGCTCTTCGCGACTTCGTTCCTCAGTCGCGGACGCTGCTCGACCACCATCGATCTGATCCGCTGCGCGGCTCAGATCAGGGCTGAAGCCCGTGCACGATCAGCGCGGCGTACGGGTCGACCGGGTCGCCGGCGCCCGGGCGCACCTCGAGGTGGAGGTGGGGGCCGGTCACGTTGCCGGTGGAGCCGACGTAGCCGATCACGTCGCCGGCCTGGACGACGTCGCCCTCGGAGACGGCGAACTCGTTCTGGTGACAGAACCACAGCTCGGTGCCGTCCTCGAGCGTGATCACGGTCTTGTTGCCGTAGGAGCCGTCGTACGACGCCGAGGTGACGACGCCGTTGGCGATCGCGTGGATCGGGGTGCCGGTGTCGGTCGCGAAGTCGAGACCCGTGTGGTAGCTGGCCCAGAGGCCGTAGTCGCCGAACTCGGCGGTCAGGTGGTAGCTCTCGACCGGGAGCACCCACTGGTTGAGCGCGATCTTGGCGGCCTGCTGCTCGGCCTGCTTCGCGAACTTGGCGAGGACGGCGTTGCGCTCCTCTGCCTGCATCTCGGCCTGCTTGACGAGCTCCTGGTTGGCGGCGTCCGCGAGGGCGTCGCGGCGGGAGTCGCGGCTGACCGCGGCCTGGCGCTGGTTCAGCAGGCTGGTGCTCGAAACACCGGTCTCACCGCCGAGGGCGCTGGCCTGGTTGATGTGGACGTCGTCACCGGAAGCACCCATCAGAGCGGGGTTGGCCGCGGTGACGGCGCCACCGGCGGACACGGCCAGTGCGGCGATGCCCATCAGGATCGGGGCGGAAGGCAGGCCACGGACGAGCGATCCGCGCTGCCCGCTGAGGCGGGACGCCTTGCGCTTGCCCGACGTGGCCCTGGCCGGCGCGGCCGGGGGAGTGTCGGTAGCCACTCGCTTGGCAGGGGCGGTGGCCGCGTGCTTGTGGGCGGCAGCGGCCTCGCGCTTGGCGGCGATGGCCTCGCGCTTGGCGGCAGCGGTGGCCTCGCGCTTCGCAGCGACGGCTTCGCGCTTGGCGGCGCCGGCGATCTCGCGCTTGCTCGGAGCCGTGGCCTCACGCTTCTCGAGACTCGCAGCGCGTTTGGCGGGTGGGGTGGCCACCCGTTTCCCGGCCGTGGCAGGGGTCGACGTCACCGAGGGTCGGCGGCTGAGGCCGCGACGATCCGCTCGATGGTTCCCCATGCGTGTGCTCCGTTTGGTCGAGGGTTGAGACAACGAGCAGAGACTGTAACGGACGGGTCACGGGCTCTGAAATCGCTGTCACAGTGATTGTGCACAACCAAACGGTTCCAAAACCCCAAATCCCCAACATTGGGGTTGCCAATGTGATGAGGTGTCCCGTTTGCATGGCGCACATCACACGTCGGATAGCCTGCGCGCATGATCCGCATCGTCGTCGGGAAGCCCGGACTGGACGGGCACGACCGGGGCGCCAAGATCGTGGCCCGCGCGCTCCGCGATGCCGGTCACGAGGTCATCTACACCGGGCTGCACCAGACTCCCGAGCAGATCGTCGAGACCGCCATCCAGGAGGACGCCGACCTGATCGGATTGTCCGTCCTGTCGGGCGCGCACATGACCCTCTTCCGGAAGTTGATCGACCTGCTCGCCGAGCGCGATGCCGCCGACATCGTGGTGTTCGGCGGGGGGATCGTGCCCGAGGAGGACATCCCGGTGCTCGAGGAGATGGGCGTGGCCAAGGTGTTCACACCCGGGGCCTCCACCGGCGAGATCACCGGATGGGTCGCCGAACACTTCGAACAGACGGCCTGAGCGTCCCCTCAGTCCGGGTGCGTCACGTCGAGGACGACATTCAGCCGCTGACCGGTGACCGCGCCCTCGCGGAACCTGAGCCGGTCTGACGCGATCCGTCGTGGCAAGAGGGGTGCGCCGGCGCCGAGGACCACCGGCGTGATGTGCATGAGGATCTCGTCGAGCAGCCCAGCGTCGTCGAACTGGCCGACCAGGTCGCCGCCGCCGACGACCCAGACGTTGGTACCGGGCAGGGTGGCCACCATCTCGTCGTACACCGGGCGCACGTCTCCCGAGACGAACCGGACGTCGACCCCGGGGATCGGGGGGAGGTCGTGGTGGGTGAACACCCAGCACGGGCGGTCGCCGTAGAACTCCCGCCACTGCCCCGGGTTGTTGCCGTAGTCGTGGTGATCGAACGACCACCGGTACGTCGTCGCGCCCATGACCATCGGACCGACGTCCCCGATGAACGCGTCCCACGACCCGTCGTCCTCGCTGTGCGGCACCTCGAACAACCAGTCCAGGGAGTCGTGCTCGTCGGCGATGAACCCGTCGAGCGAGGCGGCGGTGTAGTACTGAACCTTCGTCATGCGGTTCACACTAGGCAGCCGGGGGCTGCGCGTCTTGACCGGAATTGCGCCGGTCCGCGCAGGTGAGGCGGTGTCCGCTGACAGACCCGGCGTGGTCGACGCCGCCCGGACGGGACTAGGGTGCCGAAGAGAAAATGAGCCTCTGGAACTGCCCGGCTTTGCCGAGAGAAGGACTGGGTCGATCGTGGATCTGATGGAGTACCAGGCGAAGGAGCTCTTCGCGAAGCACGGAGTGGTCACCACGTTGGGCGAGGTGGTCGAGACCGCCGAGGCCGCGAAGGCGGCGGCCGAGCAGATCGGCGGAGTGACAGTCATCAAGGCGCAGGTCAAGGCCGGTGGACGCGGCAAGGCCGGCGGCGTGAAGCTCGCCAAGACGGCCGACGAGGCGTTCGAGCACGCGTCGAACATCCTCGGGATGGAGATCAAGGGGATCACCGTCAACCGGGTCCTGGTCACGCCGGCCACGCCGCCCGAGGAGGAGTACTACTTCTCGTTCCTGCTCGACCGCGCGAACCGCCAGTACCTCTGCATCGCCTCTGTCGAGGGCGGCGTCGAGATCGAGGAGGTCGCCAAGACCAACCCGGACGCCGTCAAGCAGATCGCGATCAACCCGGGCTCCGGCGTCGACGAGGCGAAGGCCCGCGCGATCGCCACCGAGGCCAAGTTTCCCGAGCCCGTCTTCGAGCAGGCCGTCGAGATGATCCAGTCGCTCTACAAGGTCTTCGTCGAGGAGGACGCCACGCTGGTCGAGGTCAACCCGCTCGCGCGGCTTGCCGGTGACAAGCTCGAGGCGCTCGACGGCAAGGTGTCGCTCGACGACAACGCTTCCGAGGTGCGCCACCCCGACCACGCGAGGTTCGAGATCCGCGAAGAGGCCGACGCACTCGAGTCGAAGGCCAAGGACAAGAACCTCAACTACGTCAAGCTCGACGGCGCGGTCGGCATCATCGGCAACGGCGCCGGGCTGGTCATGTCCACGCTCGACGTCGTGGCGTACGCCGGTGAGGCGCACGGCGGCGTGAAGCCCGCCAACTTCCTCGACATCGGCGGCGGCGCCAACGCGCAGGTGATGGCCGACGGACTCGACGTGATCCTCCACGACCCGCAGGTCAAGAGCGTCTTCGTGAACGTCTTCGGCGGCATCACCGCTTGCGACGAGGTGGCCAACGGCATCAAGGGTGCTCTGGAGATCCTCGGTGCCGAGGCGAGCAAGCCGCTCGTCGTACGACTGGACGGCAACAACGTCGTCGAGGGGCGCCGCATCCTCGACGAGCTGAACCACCCGCTGGTCACCCAGGTCGACACGATGGACGGCGCGGCCGACAAGGCCGCCGAGCTCGCGAACGCGTAAGGACGAAGAGATGTCTATCTACCTGAACAAGGACTCCAAGATCATCGTCCAGGGCATGACGGGCGGCATGGGCTCCAAGCACACCACCCTGATGCTGGACGCCGGGTCCAACATCGTCGGCGGCGTGAACGCCCGCAAGGCCGGCACCACCGTCGAGCTCGGTGGCAAGGAGCTGCCGGTCTTCGGCAGCGTCAAGGAGGCGATGGCCGAGACCGGCGCCGACGTGTCGGTCGTATTCGTCCCGCCCGCGTTCACCAAGGACGCCTGCATCGAGGCCATCGACGCCGGCATCGGCCTGCTCGTGGTCATCACCGAGGGCGTGCCGGTGCAGGACACCGCCGAGGTCTGGGCCTACCTGGACGGCCCTGCCAACACCGGGGACACCCGGATGATCGGCCCGAACTGCCCGGGCATCATCACGCCCGGGGAGTCCCTGGCCGGCATCACCCCGCACACGATCGCGGGCAAGGGCCCCGTCGGCCTGGTGTCGAAGTCGGGCACGCTGACCTACCAGATGATGTACGAGCTGCGGGACTACGGCTTCTCGACCGCCATCGGAATCGGCGGCGACCCGGTCATCGGCACCACCCACATCGACGCCCTCGCCGCGTTCGAGGCGGACCCGGACACCAAGGCGATCGTGATGATCGGCGAGATCGGCGGAGACGCCGAGGAGCGCGCCGCGGCGTACATCAAGGACCACGTGACCAAGCCGGTCGTCGGCTACGTCGCGGGGTTCACCGCCCCCGAGGGCAAGACCATGGGCCACGCCGGCGCCATCGTCTCCGGCTCCTCCGGCACCGCCCAGGCGAAGAAGGAAGCCCTCGAGGCCGCTGGCGTGAAGGTCGGCAAGACCCCCTCCGAGACGGCCGCCCTGATGCGGGAGATCCTCGAGAAGCTCTGACGAAATCGTTGGTTGAGGTGCGAGGCCGTTCACGGCCGAGCCTCGAAACCCGGTGACGTGTGCGGGGCGGCGACCACCGTGGTCGCCGCCCTGCGTCGCTTCCGGGGCTTCGAGGCTCAGGCGCTAGCGCGCCTTCGCACCTCAACCACCGGATTCAGTCGTCGGACTCCATGGCGGCGTCGAGACGCTTGCGGGCGCCGTCGAGCCACTCCTGGCAGACCCGGGAGAGCTCCTCGCCGCGCTCCCAGAGGGCCAGCGACTCCTCGAGGGTGGTGCCGCCGGCCTCGAGCTTGCGGACCACCTCGATCAGCTCCTCGCGGGCGGTCTCGTAGGGAATCGGCTTGTCAGTCATGGCTTCTCCTCGACGGGGTCGGCCTCGACCCGGGTGGTGGTGGCGTGGATCCGGCCGTCGGCGACCCGGACGGCGACGTCGGCGCCGGAGGTCACACCGGCGACCGAGCTGACCACGTGACCGTCGGCGTCCTGCAGGACGGCGTAGCCGCGCTGCAGGGTGGCCAGCGGCGACAGGGCCCTGGCGCGGGCCCGCTGGTGCCCGAGGTCGTCGGTGGCGCGGTCGAGGGCGTGGCGCAGGCAGCGGCGGGCGCGGTCGCGGAGCTGGTCGACCTCGTCGGCGCGGGCGGCGACGAGCGAGCGCGGGTCGGCGAGCGACGGGCGGGACCGGAGGGCGTCGAGGCCGGCCTGCTCGCGGGTCAGGAAGCCGGCGACCGCGGCCCGGATCCGGTCGCGGGCGAGGTCGACCGAGCGGAGCTCCTCGGCGACGTCCGGGACGACGAGCTTGGCCGCGTCGGTGGGCGTGGAGGCGCGGACGTCGGCGACCAGGTCCAGCAGCGGCTGGTCGGGCTCGTGCCCGATCGCCGAGACGACGGGCGTGCGGGCCTGGTGTACGGCCCGGATCAGCGCCTCGTCGGAGAACGGGAGCAGGTCCTCGACCGAGCCGCCGCCGCGCGCGACGACGATCACGTCGACGTCGGCGTTGCGGTCGAGCCGGTCGACGGCCTCGATCACCTCGGCGGCGGCGCGCTGACCCTGCATGGCGGCGTACACGACCTCGAAGCGTACGGCGGGCCAGCGGCGCCGGGCGTTCTCGAGGACGTCGCGCTCGGCGGCGGAGTTGGGCGCGGTGACCAGACCCACGCACCCGGGCAGGAAGGGCAGGCGGCGCTTGAGCTCCTGGGCGAACAGGCCCTCGGCGGCCAGCAGCTGCCGACGGCGCTCGAGCCGGGCGAGCAGCTCGCCGAGGCCGACCATGCGGATCTCGCGGGCGTAGAGGGAGAGGGTGCCGCGGTTGGCGTAGTAGGAGGGCTTTGCGTGGACGACCACGCTTGCGCCCTCGACCAGCGGCGGGTTGAGGCCGTCGAACAGGGTGCGCGAGCAGGTCACCGGGATCGAGATGTCGGCCACCGCGTCGCGCAGAGTGAGGAAGACGGTGTTCATCCCGGGGCGTCGGCTGACCTGCGCGACCTGCCCCTCCACCCAGACCGCGCCGAGCCGGTCGACCCAGCCGGCGATCGCGTTCGCGATCTGCCGCACCGGTGCCGGTGACTGGGGTGACGTCTCGAGGGCCATTGCCGCGAGATTAGGGCACAGCGCTGACATCCATAGACTGGGCGGCATGAGCACCGACCTGGGAACCCCCGCGATCCTGACGCCGGACGAAGCCGAGCGTGCCGTCCTGCTGGCGGCCCCGCGTGGCTACTGCGCCGGCGTCGACCGGGCGGTCGTGACCGTGGAGAAGGCGCTCGACCTGTACGGCGCCCCCGTCTACGTCCGCAAGCAGATCGTGCACAACAAGCACGTCGTCGCGGACCTCGAGTCCCGCGGCGCGATCTTCGTCGAGGAGCTGGACGAGGTTCCCGAGGGCCAGACCGTGGTGTTCTCGGCGCACGGTGTCTCCCCGGAGGTGCACCGCCAGGCCGACGAGCGCAGCCTGAAGACGATCGACGCCACCTGCCCGCTGGTCACGAAGGTGCACCACGAGGCGAAGCGGTTCGCCGCCGAGGACTACGACATCCTGCTGATCGGGCACGAAGGCCACGAGGAGGTCGAGGGGACCGCCGGTGAGGCCCCCGAGCACATCCAGCTCGTGCAGAGCCCCGACGACGTCCCGAACATCGTGGTCCGCGACCCCGCGAAGGTCGCCTGGCTGTCCCAGACCACGCTCTCGGTCGACGAGACCCTCGAGACGGTGGCCGCGATCCGGGAGCGCTTCCCGCTGCTGCTGGACCCGCCCAGCGACGACATCTGCTACGCGACCCAGAACCGCCAGCTCGCGGTCAAGGAGATCGCCCTGGATGCCGACCTGGTGATCGTGGTCGGCTCCGGCAACTCGTCCAACTCGGTCCGCCTGGTCGAGGTGGCGCTCGAGGCGGGCGCGCGTACGGCGTACCGCGTCGACGACGCCACCGAGATCGACGAGGCCTGGCTCGAGGGCGTCGACAAGGTCAGCGTCACCTCGGGCGCGAGCGTCCCCGAGGAGCTCGTCGAGGGCGTGCTGGCGTTCCTCGCGGAGCGCGGCTACCCGGATGCCCGGGCCGTGCACAGCGCCGAGGAGTCGCTGATCTTCGCCCTCCCGAAGGAGCTGCGCCGGGACCTGAAGACGGCTGCGCTGGGCGCGCAGGGCTGACCCGGAATCCCACATGGCGCGCTACCTCGACGTCCACCCCGACAACCCGCAGCCCCGCCTGCTCGCCCAGGTTGCCGACGCGCTCCGTGACGACGCGCTGATCGCCTACCCGACCGACTCCGGCTACGCGTTGGGCTGTCGGATCGGCAACCGCGACGGGCGTGATCGCATCCTGCGGATCCGCGGCCTGGACGACAAGCACCACTTCACGCTGGTCTGCAAGGACTTCGCCCAGCTCGGGCAGCTGGTGCAGGTGGACAACTCGGCGTTCCGCGCGATCAAGGCCGCGACGCCCGGGCCGTACACCTTCATCCTCCCGGCCACGCCCGAGGTGCCGCGCCGGCTGCTGCACCCGAAGAAGCGCACGGTCGGTGTCCGGATCCCGGACCACACGGTGGTGCAGGCGCTGCTCGAGGCGTACGGCGAGCCGCTGCTCACCAGCACCCTGATCCTCCCCGGCGAGGAAGAGGCCCGGACCTCTGGCTGGGAGATCAAGGAGGAGCTCGACCACCAGGTCGACATCGTGATCGAGGCAGGGGACACCTCGGCGACGCCGACGACCGTGGTCGACCTGTCGGAGGGTGCGCCCGAGATCGTGAGGTACGGCGCCGGGGACGCGAGCCGCTTCGAAGTTGCCTAGCGGGTGACCGCGACCCGCTGCCGGATGGCGAGGCAGACGAGGCAGAGCACGTAGCCGGCGACGAGGGCCCCGCTGTGGTGGGAGAGCCCGGACACCACAGCCTGGACGACACCGTCGCGGGGGTGGGCGATCGCGTCGGGGCTGGTCAGCCCCAGCAGCGTGAAGACGCCGACCATGATCAGCGGCGGGAGCACGCCGACGACGAAGAAGTCCCGCGGCCGCACCACCAGGGCGAGGCCGACACACAGGGCGACGAAGCAGAGGTCGAAGAACAGGCTGACCCGGCCGACCAGGGCCAGGTCGACGACCACGCACGTGAGTGCAAGCGCGACTCCGAGCGCCACGACCTGTCGGCCGGGCTCACGCCCCTCTTCCCAGAGGGTTCGAGCTTGGGTCACGCCTACAAGGTAGGCCGCGCTCACTCGCCTCCGGAGGCGACGCGCCGGAGCTCCGTCGGCCCCACGGAGCGCGCGGCCGCGTCGACCTGGCGCGGCGTGTCGAGCTCGTCGTCGACGACCGACAGCTCGGTGAACCGGCGTGCGGCGACCAGGACCCGCGACTCGAGCGAGCCCACAGCCTGGTTGTAGTGCCCGACGGCGGAGTTCAGCGAGCGGCCGACCTGGTCGAGATGGCCGTTGAGGGTGCCGAGCCGGTCGTGCAGGTCGCGGCCGAGCCGGTGGATCTCGCGGGCCTGGTCGGCCAGCGCCTCGTGGCTCCAGCCGTGGGAGACGGTGCGGAGCAGCGCGATCAGGGTGGTCGGGGTGGCGAGCACGACCTGACGGGTGGTGGCGTACTCGATGAGGGAGCCGTCGGTGGTCAGCGCCGCTGCCAGGAACGACTCGGCGGGCATGAAGAGCACCACGAACTCCGGGGTCTCCGGCAGCGATCGCCAGTACTGCTTCGAGGACAGGCCGTCGATGTGCGACCTGAGCTGGCGTGCGTGCCGCTGCAGCGCGAGCTCGCGCACTGCCTCGTCGTCGGTGGACGTGGCGTCGAGGTAGGCGTCGAGGGGCACCTTCGCATCCACCACCAGCTGCCGCCCGCCCACGAGGTGGATGACGAGGTCTGGGCGCAGGGAGCCGTCCTCGAGCCGCACCTGCTCGGAGAAGTCGCACCGGTCGACCAGCCCGGCCAGCTCCACCGCCCGGCGCAGGTGGAGCTCGCCCCAGCGGCCGCGGACCTGGGGACGGCGCAGGGCGGTCGCGAGCGAGTGGGTCTCGCGGCGCAGGTCGGAGACGTGCTGGTGGAACTCGCCCTGCCAGGCGGCGCGCTGCCGGTCGAGGTCGTGCACCTGGTCGCTGAGCCGGTCGAGGCCCTGCATCACCTCGGCCTGGTCGACCAGACCGCCGGTGAACGAGGCCCGCGAGCGCGCCCAGAGCACGCCCACCACCGCGCCGAGGCCCAGGCCGACGACGAGGGCGACCAGCAACGTGAACATCTCCATGCCCCGAGCCTGAACCAGACCACCGACATCCGGGCCGCCGACCCGCCGAACCCGGCGCTGGACCGCAACCCGGAGAGCCGGACCCGCGATCGTGCACAATCACCACTCGATGACCACCAACGCCCGTCCCCGAGCCGTCCGACAGTCGCTCGGGCTGGTTGGCGGGTCGGTGGCGGGCGGTCTGCTCGCCTACGTCTTCTTCGCCCTGGTCACCCGGGCGCTCGGCGCCGCGGCCGCCGCCCCGGTCTCCGTGCTGTGGGTCTGGTGGGGTTTCGCGGCCGCCGCGCTGACCTTCCCGCTCCAGCACTGGATCACCCGCTCCGTCACGGCCCACGGAGGAGAACGGGTGCTCCGGCTCCAGCTCCGCCGGATCACGGCGTCCGTGGTCGTTCCGGCGCTGGCCGCGGGCCTGGTGTCGTGGGTCTTCCGGGACCAACTGTTCGGCCGCGACGACCTCGGCTTCCCGACGCTCGTCGTGCTGGTGACCCTGGGCTCGGGGCTGCTGGGCGTCGTCCGGGGCACGCTCAGCGGCCGGCGCCGGTTCGCGGCGGTCGGCCTCACCCTCGCGGTCGAGAACGGCATCCGGTGCGTCGCCGCCGCGACCTTGTACGCGCTCGGCGTGGACAGCCCGATGGCGTACGGCGCGTGCCTGGTGGCGGGCTACCTCGCCTCGGTCGTGTGGGCGCCAGCGCTCCGCTTCCGCGCGGGACGGTACGCCGCCCGAGCCCGGCGCGACCCTGGGGCTGGTCCGCGGGGTCGCCCTCGGACAGCTCCTCGCGCAGATCACCCTGACCGGCGGGCCGATCCTGCTGGCGATGGCCGGTGGCGCGCCCGCCGACGTCACAGCGCTGTTCGCCGGGCTGGCGCTCTTCCGGGCGCCGTACACCTTCGCCGTGGGGTTGGTCGCGCCGCTGACCAACCGGCTGACCAACCTCGTCGTCCAGGGTCGCGCCCGCGCCCTGGGCCGCTTCCGCCTGGGAGTGGTGCTCGCGACGGGCGGCGCGATCCTGGTGGGCGCCCCCCTCGCCCGCTGGCTCGGACCGCCCCTGATGGAGCTCGTGTTCGGCGAGGGCGTCCGTCTGGACGGCGACCTGACGATGCTCCTGGCGGTGGGCACGGCGTTCGCGATGGCCAACCTGGTGCTCACCCTGCTGGCCGTCGCCCGCGGCCGTTCGGTCGGGCTGGTCCGCGGCTGGCTGATCGGCGCGGTCCCGGGGATCGTGCTGTTCGCCTGGTCCGACCTACCGCTCGTCGAGCGCACCTGCTGGACGTTCGTCGTCGTCGAGGCCGTCGTCTGCGCCTGGCTCGTCGCGGAGGACGTGCTCGCAGCGAGGCGTGCCTAGCGGAGCGCCTCGCGGGTGGCGCGGACCAGCGCCTCGACCACGCGGTCGGTGTCGGCCTCGGAGAGGTTGTTGTGGAACGGCAGCCGCAGCAGCCGGGAGCTCACGTCGACGCGTGACCGGGCACTCGACCTCGCGCCGGGCGAAGCGCCGGCCACCGTCGCTGTTGTGCAGCGGCACGTAGTGGAACGTCGTCTGGATGCCCTCGTCCTTCAGCTGCGCCATCACCCGCGTCCGGGTGTCGTGGTCGGGCATCAGCACGTGGAAGAGGTGCCAGGCAGGCTCGCAGCCGGGCGGCACGACCGGCAGCCGCAGGCCGAGCTCGGCGGCGGCGGCTCTCGAGCGCCGAGAGGTACCGCTCGAAGACCCCGCGCCGCTTGGCCTGGATCGTCTCCGCCTGCTCGAGCTGCCCGGTCAGGTACGCCGCGAGGACGTCGGCAAGCCCGAAGGACGACCCGGTGTCGCGCCAGGAGTACTTGTCGACCGCGCCCAGCAGGAACGCCCGCCGGTCGGTGCCCTTGTCGTAGAGCACGCGCGCCCGGTCGACGTCCTGCGGGTCGTGGAGCAGGAGCGCGCCGCCCTCCCCGCAGACCACGTTCTTCGTCTCGTGGAAGCTCAGGCTGGCCATCCGCCCGAGGCTGCCGAGCGGCTCGCCGTCCCAACGGCCGAAGAGCGCGTGGGCGGCGTCCTCCACCACGACGACGTCCGGGCGGCCGGCCAGGGCCTTGCGTACGCCGGCGACGTCGCAGGCGATGCCGGCGTAGTGGACGATCACGACCGCCCGCACCGAGTCGTCGAGCAGCTCGGCGAGGTGCTGCGGGTCGATGCCCAGGGTCTTCGGCTCGATGTCGCAGAACAGGATCCGCGCCCCCTGTCGGGCGAAGGCCAAAGCGCTGGTGCTGAACGTGAACGACGGCACGATCACCGTGTCCTCCGGCCCCAGGTCGAGCAGCATCGCGCTCAGCTCGAGGGCGGTCGTGCAGGAGGTCGTCAGCAGCACCTCCTCGGCGCCCGTCTCGGCCTGCAGGATGGCGCCCGCCCGAGCGGAGAACGGACCGCCGCTCGAGGTGTGGCCACTCTCGACGGACTCGCGCAGGTACTCCAGCTCGCGGCCCTCGACGGTCGGGTGGTTGAACCTGATGGGGGCGGGGCCAGTCATCGAGTGCTCTCCGCGGGGTGCGCGGCCACCCGCCACGGCAGCTCTCGTCCCAGCAGCGCGGCCAGCTCGCGGTCGGCCTGCTCGAAGTACTCCCGCAGCCGGGCGCGGAGGTCGTCGTCGAGCTGGCCGGCGGTCACGTCGGACTCGTGCACCGGTTCGTCGAGAGCGTCCGGACGGAAGTCCGGGTCGACGCCGAGCCATCCGTAGAGCGTCCCGATCAGGTCCGCGTCCGCGACGAGCTCCTCCAGGAACTGGACGTGCACCAGGTCCGGGAACGTGGCCAGCCAGGGCTCGAGCTGGGCGGCGTACCGCCCGCGCTCGAGATAGGCGTACGGCGACACCGAGGTCCGGGCGGGATCCCACGGGAGCGGGCCCTCGAGGTTCTGCTCGAGCGCCTCCGCGAGCGGACGCTCCTCGAGCCCGCTGCCTCGGCTGAACTTCCAGTTGGAGATCGCCCGCCCGACGGGGTCGCGCAGCTGGGCCACGATCCGCGCGTCGCCGAGCGTTCGGCGTACGCGGGCCGCCGCCTCGGGCGACTCGATGTAGCTGGTGCTCTTCTCGCCGAGCAGCGCGGCGTCGTCGGCGTGGGCGAACCAGGTGCGGCGGTACCACTCGGCGCCACGCTCCACGACGTCGTCGGACAGGAACACCTTGGGCTCGGGGCGCCCGGGGCGCGCCATCGCGATGCCGGGGTGGGCGGCGAGCTGGTCGTGGAGGTACGTCGTGCCGCAGCGCTGGGCGCCGATCACGACGAAGTGCCGGGTCACTGCGAGACCCGGTCGACGACGTGGAACGAGTCGTCGGCGCCGACCGTGTTGAGGGTGCGGACGACGTACTCGCCGACCATCGAGAGCAGGGCGATGATGAAGCCGCTGAAGGCCGAGACCAGGACGACCAGCGTGGTCCAGCCCTCGACGCGGGTGTCGGCGAAGAACCCCCGGAGCAGGTAGAAGCCACCGAGCAGGAAGCTCAGTGCTGACAGGACGAAGCCGCCGAGCGCCGCGATCCGCAGCGGGAAGGACGAGTAGCTGAACAGGATCGTGAAGACCAGCGTCAGGATCCGGACGAGGCTGTAGTTGCTCTTCCCGATCGAGCGGGGTTCGTGCCGCACCAGTGCGTTGGCGCGGTTGCGTGAGTACAGCAGGGCCTGGCCCGTGATGTAGGGGTGCGCGGTGCGGGAGGCGCAGATCCGGTCGACCACGTCGCGCCGCAGGATCCGGAAGTTCGACACGACGAGGTCCGGGGGTTGGCCGAAGATGCGCCGGTTGATGAGGCCGATCAGCCGGCTTCCGACGAGCCGGAAGCCGGGCGCCTGCTTGCGGTCGAACTCGCCGAAGACGACGTCGTAGCCACGCATGGCCTCGTCGATCAGCACCAGGGCCTGGTCGGGCG
Organism: uncultured Actinomycetota bacterium; assembly: GCA_963788445.1. Classification (GTDB taxonomy): domain Bacteria; phylum Actinomycetota; class Actinomycetes; order Propionibacteriales; family Nocardioidaceae; genus Nocardioides. Next base: position 172,944 of record CAWBGN010000007.1, on the reverse strand, counting down.
GGTTCTGCAGGTCGTCGTCCATGGTGATGACGTAGTCGCCCGTCGCCTCGCGCATGCCGGCGAGGTTCGCGTGGTGCTGCCCGTAGTTCCGCAACATGTTGAGGGCGATGACGTTCGGGGTCGTGCGGGCCTTCTCCGAGATGACCTGCCAGCTCCCGTCGGAGCTGCCGTCGTTGACCAGGACCACCTGGTACTGCAGGCCGGCCGCACGGAACGTCTCGACCACCTGGTCGATGGTGGTCCCGACCAAAGCCTCGCTGTTGAACACCGGGATCACCACGGAGTAGGTGAACGCGCTCCGGTCGAGGACGGGACGTTCGGGTGTGGCCTCCGGTGTGGGTTCGGGGGTCGGTGGCTTCCCCGCGTCGATCATGGGCCGATGCTTTCACATCGGACGGTCGCGTCGGCGGCGTGCGATCAGGCGAGGTCCACCACGACCGGTGCATGGTCGGACGCACCGGCTCCGGCCCGCTCGTCACGGTCGATGAAGGCGCCGGTCACGCGTTCGGCCAGCGGGGGAGAGCCGAGCACGAAGTCGATCCGCATGCCGCGGTTCCGCTCGAAGCGCTGCCGGTAGTAGTCCCAGTAGGTGTAGACGTCAGGCCCCGGAGCATGCGGGCGTACGACGTCGACGTACCCGGCGTCGAGGAAGGCCTGGAACGCCGCCCGCTCCGGCGGCGTGACGTGGGTGTCCTTGGCGAACGCCGCCATGTCGAAGACGTCGTCGTCCTGCGGGGCGATGTTCCAGTCGCCGACCAGGGCGGTCTGGTCCCCGAGCCAGTCGCCTGCGGCCTCCCGGAGCCTGGCCAGCCAGTCGAGCTTGTAGACGTAGTGCGGGTCGTCCACCTTGCGACCGTTCGGCACGTACAGCGACCAGATCCGGACCCCGCCGCAGGTGACCCCGATCGCCCGCGCCTCGGCCGCCACCGGGTCGCCCCAGCCGGGCATCCCCTCGAAGCCGATCTGGACGTCCTCGATGCCGACCCGGCTCAGGACGGCGACGCCGTTCCACTGGTTGTAGCCGGCGGAGGCGATCTCGTAGCCGAGCGACTGCAGCCCCATCAGCGGGAGCTGGTCCTCGCGGGCCTTGGTCTCCTGGAGGGCCAGCACGTCGACGTCGTGCCGTTCCAAGAAGGCCTCGACCCGGCCGATCCGGGAGCGGAGCGAGTTGACGTTCCAGGTCGCGATGCGCACCCGGTCAGCCTAGACAGGCGGGTGATCCGGCGCTGGACACCATCGCGCCGCGTACGTGAGAGTGAGGTTCATGCGCACTCTTCTCGGGATTGCAGCCGCTCTTGTGCTGCTCGCCACCCCCAGCCCGTCGAATGCCCACCCGGGCGGCCACCACGACCACCACCCGTCGCCAGGATGGAAGTCGGTCGACGTCGGCACCGACCAGCAGCTCCGCGGCCTGGACGCCACCGATCGGCGGCACGCGTGGGTCGGCGGCAGCAAGGGCGGGGTCTGGAAGACCAGCGACGGCGGGAAGACCTGGACCGACGTGAGTCCCCCGGGCGCCTCGGCGCTGCTGTTCCGCGACGTGGAGATCCTGCGGCCCGGCCACGTGCTGGTGCTGGCGATCGGCGAGGCCGACGCGAGCCGGATCTACCGCACCGCCGACGGCGGCGCGACCTGGACGCAGACGTTCACCAACGACGACCCCGCCGCGTTCTACGACTGCATGGCGATGTGGCCCGGCGGCAAGCGGGGGATCGCGATGAGCGACCCGGTCGATGGGAAGTTCCGGATCATCGAGACGTCCGACGGTGGCGCCTCCTGGTCGCTGGTCGACCCGGCCGGCATGCCGCCTGCCGTCGACGGCGAGTTCGGCTTCGCGGCCAGCGGGACCTGCCTGGTGACGGCGGGTGCATCGGGACGCGTACCTCGCGTCGGGTGGTACGGCGTCGCGGATCTTCCACTCCCGCGACCGTGGCCACACCTGGACCGTGGCCGACTCGACCATCCCCGCGGCGGACGGGTGGCGGCACGTTCTCCCTGTCGTTCCGCACGCCGCGACGCGGGCTGGCGGTCGGCGGCGACCTCGCCGTCCCGGACAACGGCGTTGACATGTCGGCGTACTCGAACAACCGCGGGAAGTCGTGGACCAACGGCGGCGACCTCGGCGGCTACCGGTCCGGCGTCGACTGGCTGAACCGGTCGCGGGCGACCGCGGTCGCCGTCGGCCCGACCGGCAGCGACGTGACGTACGACGGCGGCCGGCACTGGACGACGTTCGACGACGTCGCGTTCGACTCCGTGCAGTGCACGCGGGACGGCGCGTGCTGGACCAGCGGTCCGGCGGGACGGGTGTCGAAGCTGGTCCGCTGACCGGACTTGCTGCGTCGGACATGCTGCGTCGGACATGCTCGGCGGATGGAATCCGTCCGTTCGACCCTGCTCGACAAGTTGGCCGAGCTGCAGAACCAGATGGCGCAGCTCGAGGCGCCGACCGGGGACGCGGCGAGATCTCGTTCGGCAAGCGGATCGGTGAAGGCGGGCTGAGGCGCTTCCGTGGGCGACGCTGTGCGTGGAGGACTCCGCGCGGCGGTGACCACGCGGCGTACACCTGCCAGTGATTCGTCGGGGCGTCGTACGGCCTCGTAGACTCGCGGCCCGTGGCACTCACCATCGGCATCGTCGGTCTCCCGAACGCGGGCAAGTCGACCCTCTTCAACGCCCTGACCAAGAACGACGTCCTCGCGGCGAACTACCCGTTCGCGACGATCGAGCCGAACGTCGGCGTGGTCGGGGTGCCGGACGACCGGCTGCCGCGGCTGGCCGAGGTGTTCGGCTCCGCCAAGATCCTGCCGGCGACCGTCGAGTTCGTCGACATCGCCGGCATCGTCCGCGGCGCCTCCGAGGGTGAGGGCCTGGGCAACAAGTTCCTGTCCCACATCCGGGAGTCGGCGGCGATCTGCCAGGTGACCCGGGTCTTCCGCGACGAGGACGTCACCCACGTCGACGGCGAGGTCAACCCCGCCAACGACATCTCCACCATCCAGACCGAGCTGATCCTGGCCGACCTGCAGACCGTCGAGAAGGCGATCCCGCGGCTGGAGAAGGAGGCCCGCGGCAAGAAGGAGCTGGCCGCCAACCTCGCCGCCGCGCGCGAGGCCCTCGGACACCTCGAGGCCGGTACGCCGATCATCGCCACGTCGATCGACCGCTCGCTGATCCGCGAGCTGTCGCTGCTGACCGCCAAGCCGTTCATCTACGTCTTCAACTGCGACGCCGACGAGCTGGCCGACGAGGCGCTCAAGGCGAAGATGCAGGAGCTGGTCGCGCCGTCCGAGGCGATCTTCCTCGACGCGAAGTTCGAGTCCGAGCTGGTCGAGCTCGACGACGACGACGAGGCCCGCGAGATGCTCGCCGAGATGGGCGTCGACGAGCCCGGGCTCGAGACGCTCGCCCGGGTCGGCTTCGACACCCTCGGCCTGCAGACCTACCTGACCGCCGGCCCCAAGGAGTCGCGGGCCTGGACGATCCGCAAGGGCGCCACCGCCCCCGAGGCCGCCGGCGTCATCCACACCGACTTCCAGCGCGGCTTCATCAAGGCCGAGATCGTCTCCTTCGACGACCTGATGTCCGCCGGCTCGATGCTGAAGGCCAAGGAGGCCGGCAAGGTCCGCATGGAGGGCAAGGACTACGTCATGGCCGACGGCGACGTCGTGGAGTTCCGCTTCAACGTGTAGTCGGTCGCAACGTCATACGAAGTGGTCGCTACTGCGACCAGAACGTATGACGTTATGGCGTCGTCGGTTGCGTCGCGTCATGACGCCTCACCTACAAGGTGCCCTTCGCATGTCCCGCCCGTGCCGTCGGCCCCGGCCACGTCATCGCTGTTCGTACCGTCAGGGCACACGGTGTTGTCCCAAGTCACGTCAGTCAACTTCGCCCCGGTCAAGTTCGCGCCCTCCAAGGTGGCATCGGTGAGGTCAGCCCCGGTCAGGTCCGCATATCCCAGGAAGGCGCCTGTCAGGTCGGCACCCGCAAGTTCGGCATTTCGCAGGGAGGCAGGGCCCTTCTCTGCCGGGTTGGCGGCCCACGCAAAGATCCCAATACCGATGGCCGCTAGCGTCATCAACCCCACCAATGGCAGTTGCATGCGCCCGAAGTACGTCCGATTCCGCCGAAAGTTCGCCATGGCTACGATGCCATCGATCGCATCGAGAAGGCGGCCAGAGGTGGCCTCCAGATTCTTCCGCTCGTCCTGCGTGGGGGAGTGCGACTGCAGTTGCGCCTCGGTTGAGCGCCACTTGTTGTAGATCGCTTTTGGAGAAGCGAAACCCGCCAGGTATTCCTTGTGCTCCGCGAACCAGGCGGAGACTGGGTACTTGCGTGCGGCGCGGCGTGGCCCTCTCCGCAGAGCGGCCTCGTACTTGGTCCATTCTGTCGCTAGGTCGCTGATGTAGTAGCGCTCAGGTGCCAACAACCCAGTGACCAGCCATATGGCAAGGAGAATGCACACCAGCGCAACGCCCGCCGCGAGCACGGCAGTGGCGAACCTCGCGCCAAGCGGCAGACTCCCGAGGCTCGAGAGCTGGCTGCCGACCACGAGCACAGCACCGATCGCACCAAGGGAGGCGATGAGCCACTTACTCGTCGTGGTAAGTACCGCATTGATATCCGCGAATATTGTCTGCTGCGCGGACCTGCGGTCAACGACCGGGTCTTGTTGGCTCATGCGGACTTGTTGGAGGTTCGGGGCCTGGGTTGGGGACCGGACGTGGCTCCGATCTGCAAACAGCCAATGTTCTCGTCTCCTTCATTGGTTTCTCCGGGAATCGGCGTTCCCAGGTGGATACCGTGTTACTCCTTCGTCGTCCGATGCGGCTCGGGTTTGGGGGCTGGGCAGGGGAGCGAGGTTGCTCGAGACTGGCTGGGTTTCGGCCCCCGGGAGGGAGCCGGCCTAGGCTCCCGAACGGCCGGCGCTGGTCTTGCCTCATGAGGAATCTGCAAAGCTTCCGATATAGCCATGGACCAACCCCGATCAAACGCGGTCGCTTCAAGGTAGAACCGGCGAGGCGCATCGTCAACGTGCCTCGCAGGGCCCCGGACGCTAACGCCACTTGATGGGTCTCTAGTGAACCCATTTTCGTTCGGGGATCAGTTGCGTCACTTCGACGCCTGTTGGCGTTGGAACACCCGCTCGTGCCGAGATGAGCGGGTCCTCAGCCGAATACCGCCTTTCACCGAAGTACGGCGGCCGGCGGTCGATTGCGCCAAGATGGCAATGATGGCTCGGGAGGTGTGATGCGCGAGCGACTGGCCAAGGTCACGGACGCGGTTGCTGCTGCTGCAGCGCGCCGCATCGGCACGCCTTCCGAGCTGGCGGACGTGGTCAAGACGTTGCAGCACGACTACCCGTCGGCCACCGGCACCGGCGATGAGCGCTTCGACGGCGTGGCCGGGGTCTTCGGGCTCTCGGACGCCGCTGCCGACCTGCTGGCCCTGGCGGTCGCCCCCGGCCTGGACGCAACCATCGGCCAGGCCTACGACCTGTTGAGCGGCCGGGTGCTCGGTGGCCGCGTCACCGTCGGGCTCGCACTGGAGCTGGCCGGTCTCCCCACGGCCACCGTCGACAGCTCTCTGCATCTGCACCCGACGGGTCCCCTCCGGCGCGGCGGCCTGGTCGACGTGACAGGAGACGGCGGCTGGCTGGACCGGATGGTCAGCGTCGACGACCGGCTTCGGGCGCATCTCGTCGGTGACGACAACGCCGACGCGGCCGTCCTCGCCGTCGCCATCGATGTGCTCGGCTACCACTGCCCCACGTCCGAGCAGCTCGCCCGCGCGTTGGCGGAGGGGCAGCGGCTGGTCTGGGTGCACAGCCCGCTCGGCACGGCGGGGGTCTCGGTCGCCGTCGCCGGATTCGCCGAGGCAGGCGCCGACTGCCTCGTCGTCGACGCCCGGCTGGCCCTTCCCGCGACCCTGGAAGGCACGCTGCTGGCGGCCGTGCGCGAGGCGGGACTGCGCGGCGCCGGCCTGGTCATCGCCGGTGCCGACACGGTGGTGTCTGCCGGCGCACCTGCTGCGCGGCTGCTCGCCGGATCGCCGGTGCCCGTGGTCGCGGTCGGCTCGGTTGCCTGGCCGTCCTACCTCCTCGCGGGGAGCCCGCTCACGGTCACCGCGCCGTTCCTGACGGGCGCCGACAGGGCTGCCATCTGGGAGGCCGCGCTGGCCGAGCCTCTGGACGCGGAGGGTGAGAGATCAGTCGCGCACCTCCGGCTCAATCCCGAGGAGATCCTGGCGACGACCCGCTATGCGGGACTGCTCGCCGAGGCCCGCGGCGAGCCGGTGACCGACGAGCTGCTCCGCGACGCGGCACGGACGCTTGGCTCGGGCGCGGCGGCCACCCTGCTGACCGTCGGCCAGGTCTCCCACGGCGCCGGGACCGCGTCGTCCTTCGCCGACCTCGTCCTCCCGGATCGGGTCGAGGCCGACCTGGTCCGGCTGGTGCGCTGGGCCGAGCACCGCGACGAGATCCTCGCCCGCGGCACGCTCCACACCAAGGGCGGCAAGGGCGGGGGTCTGGCGGCGCTGTTCACCGGCTCGGCCGGCACCGGCAAGACGCTCGCGGCTCACGTCGTCGCCGACGAGCTCGGCCTCGAGCTGATGCAGATCGAGCTTTCCGCGATCATCGACAAGTACATCGGCGAGACGGAGAAGAACCTCGAGAAGGTGTTCCGCGACGCCGAGAGCCGCAACGTCGTCCTCTTCTTCGACGAGGCCGACGCCCTGTTCGGCAGCCGGTCGGCGGTCCAGGACGCCCACGACCGCTACGCCAACCAGGAGGTCTCCTACCTGCTGCAGCGCATGGAGCACTTCGCCGGCATCACGGTGCTCGCCACCAACCTGCGCGGCAACCTCGACCAGGCGTTCCTTCGGCGGATGCAGTTCATCGTGCACTTCCCCGACCCCGGCCCGGAGACCCGGCGGCGGTTGTGGCTGCAGCACCTTGCCCAGGCCGGCGACGGCGACCCCGACGACCCCGTCGACGTCGACGCGCTGGCAGCGGCCATCGAGCTGGCCGGCGGCGACATCCGGAACATCGTGCTCGCCGCCGCCTACGACGCCGCGGTGGCGGGCCGGCCGGTCGGCCACCGGCTTGTCGTCGAGGCGGCAGTGCGCGAGCACCAGAAGCTGGGCCGACGCCTCCCGCAACTTCCCCCCTTTTCCTGACAGCACCCTGCTGACCCACTAGCGTGCGAATGTTGGGATCGCTCTTCCCTCGGGAGATGGCCGGATGAAGTCCTACGACGAGCAGCGGCGGCGCCTCGAGTCCTCGCACGGCGCAGTTGCCCGTGACAGCGCGGACGTGTCCGCCGACCTCGGCCCGGTCGCGCGCCCGACCGTCGGGGGCGTCGCCTTTGACCAGCACACCGACCTCCAGCGCGAGGCGGTCGTCAGCAGCGCCGGCGTGATCGGCCTCGAAGGCGGTCAGGTCGACGACGAGACCGAGCGGACGCTGCGCTCGAACGCCGGTGGCGGCTCGCCGATCGCGCAGGTGGTGCGCGGACCGTTGGAGACTGCGTTCGACGCCGACTTCTCCGGCGTTCGCCTCCACGCCGGTGCAGAAGCCACCGCCCTCAACCAGGGGATGTCGGCCGCGGCGTTCACCCACGGCCAGGACATCTACTTCCGCGACGGGCTCCCGGACACCAGCACCGACGGCGGGCTCCACCTGCTCGCGCACGAGCTGACCCACACGGTGCAGCAGCAAGTGGTGCGGCGGAAGCCGGCGGATGGCGTGGCCCTTCCGGTCCAGCGCAAGGCTGTGGTGGGCCCCGCCAACGACGCGACCGAGCTTGAGGCAGAGCGGGTCGCCGACTCGGTCGTGCAGGCAATCCGGAGCGGTGCCCTGGCCGAGGTCTCGGTCGACGTGCAGCCGACCGCCGACGACGGCATCCACCGGCACGCCGCCTACGAGCACTACCTGCTCGGCGAGCTCCAGCCGCGGCAGATCGAGATGATCCCGACGGTCCGGCAGGTGCGGAAGAACAAGGAGCAGAAGGAGCGGCTGAAGAAGGCGGAGAAGCGTGGCGAGCCGAAGGGGCTAGCCGACGACGACCCCACTCAGCTGGCGACGGCACAACACCTCATCGACCGTGAGATGGAGCGGTTGCTGGCCTACCGCAAGGATCCCGAGGCACTCAAGGGTCGCGCGGGCGAGAAGGGTGAGGTCAAGAAGGGCGGCAGCACGCAGGCGGAGAAGAACCACGGCATCGGCCTCCAGGACACGGAGTACCAGGTGCCGATCGTGGTGCTGACCTGCCAGAACAACGAGCAGATCGTCGTCTCCTACAGTGAGATGAACACGATGCCCGACCTCTTCGGCAATCCGGAGGCGATCGCTCAGACCCCGAAGAAACAGGTGCTCGCGCTCCTCCAGGGCGTCCGGCAACAGCTCTACATCGAACTCAGCAACATCCGGGCGGAGCTCTTCGGCAAGGCCAACAACAAGCTCGACCGGACAATCGGCCTGGACGACGACTTCGAGGGCGCGCGCGGACCCCGCGCCCAGGCCGTGAACGAGGGTGCGTACGAGATCCGGACCGAGAGCCAGGTCAACACGGCCACCACGCGGAAGGGCCAGGAGCACGAGCAGTACTTCGCCGCGCTGGAGCGCAACGCATGCCATTTCGCGCCGGCGAGCTGGCAGCAGTGGCGCGCGTACCACGAGAAGGCACGCCACTTCGCCACGGCGTCGGCCATGGCGACGGCGAAGGCGCAGAAGGCCCGCCAGAACGTCATCCCGGACGCCAAGGAGATCGAGGGACTCGAGGTGCTGGCGAAGGACTATGCGAACGACGCCATGATCCAGAACAGCTTCGGGGAGCACTACCTGCAGGACTCGTTCGCTTCCGGACACCTGATCGACAAGACCAAGATCATGCAGTGGTTCGCGCAGTGGGCCGACAAGGACAAGGGCGGGATGGGCTCGACCCCGTCGGCCAAGGCCGCCTGGAGCATGGCGATGCACGCAGCCACCAGCGAACTGAAGTCCAACCCGCAGATGCTGCACGACAAGGGCGTCCGAGGTGAGTTCACCCGAAAGGGAGCCAAGGGCCCCGTGGGCGCCGCCGCCGAGATCGGCATGGACGTCGACGCGCAGAACTCGCAGGAGATCGTGCTGATGATGCGCTGGCGGGCGCTCGCCCAGGCCAAGCCTGCCAAGCGCACCCTCACCAAGGCCCAGGCGGTCAAGGAGTTCGGGAAGTCGTCAGCACAGCTGGATCCGCTGTTGCAGAAGCTCGTTGAGAGGCGATTTGTCGAGGTCGACGAGCCGTACGCGCTCACTCGAGCCGTGAAGGGAGCGCTCGGGCGGAGCGCCGAGACGAAGTACATCCTCCAGCAGGAAATGGTCAACGTCCTCAACGAGGGCGCGACCGAGCGCCGCGGGCTCGGCAAGGGCAACGTCGGCGGGCACGTGGCGTACTCCGCCGGCCGCGGCCACGGCGTGAAGGACAAGCAGGGCAAGAACACCGGCGTGATCGACGACACGGAGGCGGAGGCCGCCGCTGCGGAGTTCAACCTGGCGTCGTACAACACCATGCTCAGCAACGCCTACGTCGGCGCTGCGACGAAGTACTTCCACGACATGTTCTGCAAGCAGGGGCTGGTGGTCGAGACAGGGGAGGGCAAGAACATCGGCCGGATCTACGGCGACGCCAACATGCTCAACGCGGGTGGCCAGGAGGGCGTGCGGTACGCCGCCGAGACCTCGCGGATGTCCCGCGACTCCGTCTTCGACCTGATCAGCGGTGCCGACCCGAAGACCGTGCCCACGGCCGACGACATCCAGAAGCGCTTCCCCGTCAAGGTCGTCTACAACAGCACGAAGCCGATCCCGCTCGTCGACTTCAACAACAAGTTGGAACTCGTCATCAAGGACGAGACGAAGCTGCTCAACCCGGTCTCGAGCAACAAGGCGCGAGCGGGCTACAAGGTCATGGACGGCATCTCCGACAAGGGCGCCCTCAACGTGGCCTCCCTGTCGCACGGCCCGTTCTGACCGTGGTCCGAGGTAGCAGGGTGCGAGTGTCGGGATCGATCTTTCCTCGGGGAGTGGCGGGATGAAGTCGTTCGATGTGAAGCGGGAGCAGGCCCCGGCGACCAGGGCAGGGTCGAGCCCCGCCGAGCCCACCGTCACCACCGAGCGAGATCCAGTCACCCGACCGGTCGTCGGTGGGCTGGCGTTCCCTGACCAGCTGTGGCAGGAGCAGAACGACACCGGGCTCCCCGACGATCTCAAGGCAGGCATCGAGCACCTGTCCGGCATCTCGCTGGACCATGTCACTGTTCACTACGACTCGGCCCTGCCGGCTCAGGTCGGCGCCCGGGCCTATACCCAGGGCCACGTCATCCACGTCGGCCCGGGGCAGGAGGAGCACCTGCCGCACGAGGCGTGGCATGTCGTCCAGCAGGCCCAGGGGCGGGTCCGACCGACCGTGCAGCTGAAGGCGCGCCAGCCCGTGAACGACGACCGCAGGCTGGAGCAGGAGGCCGACGTGATGGGGGCGCTCGCCTTGCGGTGGAGACCTTCCGGAGCCGACCGGCCGCCATCGTCACGTCTGAAGGCGGCGTCGCCCGTGAGCGGCCCTGCCCCGCTCCAGATGGTCCAGATCGTCTCGACGAAGGCCAGCAAACGGAGGTTCACGCTCTCGGCGAAACCCGACGACTACAAGCTTGTGGCCGGGGAACGGCAGGCGACCGAGAGGCAGATCCTGGCGTACAAGGGCGCCGATGCCGAGATAGTCGCCAAGAAGCTGCAGCTTGAAGCTGCCGCGCGATCCAGCGCCCGCAAGAAGGTCCGCGAGGAACGACGACAGCGCGCGGCCGCGACACAGACACCCAAGCCCCGTGGCAAGCAGGTCCAGTTTCCCGTGGTGGTGCAGACCAGTGGAGAAGCAGCGACCCTCGTCTACCGCGGGATGAGCGTCAACAACGTCAACAACTGGATGAAGACGAAGAGCGTCGTCTTCAACGCGCAGAACCCCAAGGGGACGGCCTCGCCCATCGACCACATCGTCGATGACAGCAAGGAGTCGCCCTATCTCTCCTTCGAGGTGGGTGGACTCGGCATCAGCGCCGGCAAGTACGCCGCGAAGCCGGTGGACGACAAGAACAAGCCGCTCGGTGTGACCGAGGAGGCGGGGGGCTTCCTCAAGATGGAGAAGTCCTACACCGTGGCGTCGCAGGCCAAGCATGCGGGAAAGAAGCGGATCGGGTACGTCGGCGGGATCCCGTCGGCGCCCGAGCACCTGGACGTGTCGGACAGGCCCAAGGCGGAGGCCGCGCTGAAGCCCGTCGACGCTCCAGCGCTGGAGGCGCCCAAGCGCGACAAGGCGGTCATGCTGGCGGTTGCCGACAAGGAGATCCTGGTGACGCCGGGGGAGGCGGGGATCGGCCCCACCGGTGTGCCGTTCGTGGCCAAGGTCAAGGTGGTCGACGAGGCGTACTTCAAGAAGAACATCATCCACCAGACACCGACGATGGCGCTCGGGTTCTACAAGTCGTCCAAGGGCCGCCCGGTCTACAGCAAGATCCAGGTGACGGAAGGCAAGTTCAAGTTCAAGTTCCAGATTCCGCCGGAGCTGCTGCGCAACGCCGAGGACAGCGAGGACGAGATGTCCGACGTCGAGGACATGGAGCTCTCCGACTACAAGTGAAGCGTTCGGTCAGTCCAGACCGGCGACCAGGTAGGTCATGAGCGCGATGAGGAGAAGGACGGTGGCGGCGCCCACGACCCAGACCCACCACGGCGTGGACGGCGAGGGTTCGGGCGGAGGCGGCGGGGGCAGCTCCACGACCGGTTCGGGTTCCGGCTCGGGTTCGGGCTCGGGGGGCGGCGGCGGGTTCATCAGCCCGCCGCAGCGCACGCACACCTGCGCCGTCAGGGTGTTGGCCTCCGAGCAGTGCGGGCAGGGAATCGACCCGACGGTGACACGTCCCCCGGTCCCCGGGAGCCGGCGCAGGGAGTCTTCGGAGACCTGGTCGGTGCCGAGCATGATCCGGGCAGGGGTCCAGAACAGCGGATAGTCGCACTTCTGGCAGAAGTCGGTGGCATCGCGTCGGGTGAGCGCGACGACGCCCACAGTCCCGCACTCGGGACAGGTCACCTGGTCGCGGGGCTCGATCGGGACCTCCGGGTCGTCTGCCGTGCTGTCCGGCTGTTCCTCGATCGGGAGGTCGGGGGCGGTCGCGGTCGCGACCGCGGTGGGCGATTCGGGGGCATCCATGGCGTCGCCGCCCGGTGGAGGCCCGTCCGAGGACAGGGCATGCTTGCCGACCAACGGATCGTCGTTCACCGATCGCCCTCCTCGTCCGACTGCCACACCAGCGTCGACCCGATGTACAGCTCTGCGTGAACGTGCGCCGGGACCTCGTCACGCACCACGTCGACGAAGTCGTCCAACTCGAGCATCCCTGTCGACCGCACCCGCATGATCACCCAGGCGGTGTCCTCCGGCGCCTCGCCGGCGAGCCAGATGCCACCGCCTTCCTCGACCTCGGCCGGCCCGTCGCTCACGAGCTCCAGGTAGGACTCGAGCCCGTACGCCGTCCCACGCCAGGTCAGGGTCTTGGCCGCGCCGGAGACGATGCGTCGCTGCAGAAGCTCCGGCTGGGAGTCGTCGATGGTCTCCACGCCGATCCACGAGGCCAGGTACTTCAGGAGGGTGGACGGGGAGACCGTCGGATCAGCAACGTGGTCGACGTTGTCGGCGTCCTCGAGCAAGGAGGTCCCGAGCTCCTGGAAGATGCCCACGAACCGGGTGAAGAAGTCCTGGCCGAGCATGGCCATCGGCAGCTGGTCGAGCAGCCAGGTCGCCGAACGTTCGGGCTGCAGCTGCCCCGACGGCGGCGGGGTGACCTTCGTCTGTTCCAACGTCATCGCACCACCACCTGGTGGTCGGCCGGACAGGAACAGCGAATGCGCGATCGAGCCGGATCACGTCCTTGGCCGACCCGAGCCGACGACCGGTGCGCAGGTCGTACTCGAAGAGCAGCACCTCGTCGACCCGGTCCACGCCGTCCACGGACTCGAGCAGCTGGGTGACGACGGCCAGGTTCACGTCGGCGTCGAACGGCCACCCGGTCCCGTCCGGACCGCCGACGAGTGGGTTGAGGAAGCGGTCGAGGTCGTCCATGGCCCGCTGCCGGACCAGCGCGGCGGGGCGTCCCGGGGCGCCGTGCACGAGCGCCACGACGGAAACACCCTGGTAGTACGGCGTGCTCACCTCGACGGCGGTGCCGACCAGGCGGTGCACGTCGAGGCTCTCGGTGAGGGTCGCCATCAGTGGCCGGCGAGATCGCGAAGTCGTCGAGCTGGTGGGTTGTCGGATCCGTGCGCACCTGGGGGACGACGAGCAGCTGCACGGTGCCGCTGCCTCGCCGCGCCGGCAGGCACCGGGCCCGGGCGACCTCGATCGACGACTCGAGCGTGAGCCGCTCGAAGTCCCGTGCGGTCACGGCGCGCTGCCCGGTGCGCAGGGTCAGCGGCCCGCGCATCTTGGCCTCGGCGACCGTCTCCGCATCGACGCCACCGGAGGCCGCCGCGAGGTTGACGACGCCGGTGACGAACGGCACCGCGCGTGCGCAGCATCGGTGAGCGTGCGGGCGCCGACGTTGCCGCGCGCGCCACCGCCGTGGCGGTAGCCGGTGACCTCGACCACGGCGCCGTCCCGCGGGATCGCGCCGTGCTGGCGCACCGACCCGTCGGGGTACCGGATCGCGGGGACCGAAGCGGATCACGCCGGTGCCGCTGTCCCACACGAAGTGCCGGTCGCTCGGTCCGGAGGCGGAGAAGTCCTCGACCTCCTTCCACTCGTCGTCCTCGCTCGCCGTCGACGACCCGGACCGTCTCGCCGTCGCGGCGTGGCAGCACCGGGAACCGGTCGACCTGGAACGTCTGGCCGGGCGCGCCGTTGCTGCGGCCGAGCATCTCGCTGCCGACGGTCTCGGCGTGCTCGGCGGCGACGGTGCCGCCGAGCGCCGCCACCTCGATGCCGCGCACCCGGGGCGACGCCTGGTACGTCGGCTGCCCGGTGCTGCGGCGCGAGCAGCCGCGCTCGCAGCCAGTACGCCGACTCGTTGGCCACCGTCAGCGGCTCGTGCTCGACGGGTACCAGCAGCACGACCTCGCCGGGGCGGTTGAGCCCGCCGGTGGTGTCCTCGTGGACTCGCGTGGTCGGCAGCCAGGCCTCGCCGTTCCAGACCTCCCAGATCAGCGGTGGGTTGCGCGGGTCGACGCCGATGCCCTCGGCGCGTGCCTCGACCTGCAGCCGGAGCACCATGCCCGCGAGGCTGTTCGCGGAAGCCGAGGTAGAAGGCGTCGCCGGGGGTCAGCGTCGTCGGACGAGGAAGCAGCGCGCGCCGTCGGTGCCGAAGCGCAGGTCCTCCCAGACGTCGACGATCTGGTCGCCGTCGGCGCGCGGTCGACGACTTCGCCGCGAACAGCTCCGGCGGGGCGATGACGAGGTCCCGACGGTGGTGAACACGACGGCGTCGGCCTCGGCGGCGCTGCGTCGCCGTCATCACCTGCGTGTTGGCGGGCACCAGCACCGGCTGCGTCCAGCACGGCCGACAGCCAGAACGTGAGGTCGGTGCGCGCCACCGACGGCGGGAACGGCTCGATGCCCACCAGGTTCAGGAAGTGCACGTACAGCCGGTCCGGCACCTGGTTGACCCGGTACAGCACCATCTCGCTCATCCAGGCGAACAGCTCGATCAGCGCGACGCCCGGGTCGGACACGTTGTGGTTGGTCCACTCGGGGGAGTAGCGGGGGATCAGGCGCTTCGCCTCGTCGACGATGTCCTGGAAGGTCCGGTCGTCGAGGTTCGGGCGTGGGCAGTGGCATCGGCGTCCTACTCGGCGTCGTGGGGGATCACGTAGAAGGGGTAGACGAGGTTGCGCCGGTCGTTGGTGGCCCGGACCCGGTAGCGTGACCTGGATCCGTACCAGCGCGCTGGTTGTCCGGGTCGGGCTCCGGGCGTGACGTCCTCGACCACGATCCGGGGCTCCCACTGGGCGAGCGCGTCGCGGACCGCCTCGGCGATCAGGCCGAGCAGGTTGCGCGGTGACCGGCTCGAACAGCAGGTCCCAGATCCGGCAGCCGAACTGCGGTCGCATCAGCCGCTCGCCCGGCGCGGTCATCAGCACGATCTCGATCGACCGGTCGAGGTCGGCGACCCCGTCGGTCAGCCGGATCGCGCCGGTGTGGTCGACGCCGAGCGGCCAGGCGAAGCCGCGGCCGACGAAGGAGGAGTCCGGTTGGCCCGGGTCGTCGGCCCTGCGGCACGGACATCTCGGTCATCAGTTGATCGCCACCGTCGCGCCCTTGACCGTCACTCCGGCCTGCCCTGGACGTTGGTGAGTCCCTGTGACTTCACGTCGACCGTCGCACCGCCCTCGACCTTCGTGGTCGTGGTGCCCTTGAGACCGAGTCTCGGACCCGGCTTCGACCTTGATCGCTGCCTTGGACCGGATCGTGATGTTGGTGCCCTCGATGGTCACGTCGCCCGAGTCGGTGAACTCGATCTTGGCGTTGCCGTTCGTGATCGACACCGGCTTGTGGTCGACGGCAATGTCGAGGCTGTCCTTGCCCACCCGGATCCGGTGCTTCGTGTCGGCCAGCTGCAACAGGATGTGCTGCTCGGTGTCCACCTCACCGTCTGCCAGCTCGATGACGTGCCCGAGGCGCGAGTTGATCCGGCGGTGGGTGACCTTGCTCCTCTCGTTGACGTTCTCGCCGGTCGGCAGCCCGATCCTCTTGCTGAACAGACCACCGAGGATCACCGGCCGGCGCGTGTCGCCCTGCTCGAACCCGACCAGGACCTCGTCGTTGATCTCGGGCTGGAACACCACGCCGCGGGCAGTTCCGCCGCCGAACGTGACGACCCGGGCCCACCAGGACTCCACCGACCCGTTCATGGTCGGTGAACTTGACCTTGGCGCGTCCGATCTTGTCCGGATCGTTGTTGTCCGTCACGACGGCCGGCACCAGTCCGGACATCAGCGCTCCGGACGGTTCGTCGGGGACCGACAGGAGGTCGACCAGGTCGGCCTGACGCAGGGGACCGGCGGTGAAGTGCGTGTGGAACCCGGTCGCGTCGTACACGTGCTCGACGCGGGTGACCAGGTAGTCGCCGGCGGAGGGTCCGGTCCCGGTGACCCGCACCGTCGTCGCCGGGCCGATGTTCCCGTTGGCCAGGCAGGTGCCCCGCGCCGTCACGGCGCGGACGAAGGACTCCGCCAGCATCGCCTTGCCCATCTGCTCTGCCTCAGTCATCGTCAGCGGCGAGCGGTTGGCGACCGTCACCCCCTTGTCATTGCCCGCGGCGTCGCGACCCGGGTACTTCGACACGAACGTCGGCGGCGTGGTGGCGAGCTTGGCATTGGCAGAGTAGGAGATCCCCTGTTGCTGCTCGTTGTCCCAGCCGGTGACCGTGACCTTGCGGGGATGGAGGCCGGACGCACGCGCGGAGAAGCGAACCAGGTCCTTGCCGAGCGTGACCGGCACCGAACCGACGCTGGCGCCTGCGTCCTTCACGACGAGCGCGGTGTCCTCCACCCACCAGGCCCAACCGCATCGGGCCGTGATCCAGCCGAGGTAGGCGAGATCCGAGCCGGCCTGGAGGAGGTACTCGTGCTGCTCGCCCGCGTCAAGGACGTTGACGTCGACCCTGAGGCCGGCCTCTGACGCCATGGTCCTGATCACGTCGGTGTACCCCACCGACAGGAACGAGCGGCTCTTGGTCTCGCGCCCGAGCGCGCACGCCCGGTCATCGACCGTCACCACCAGCTCGCTGGACGGGCCGAGCGCGCGCCCGTCCTGCTCCAGGCTGAATCCCGTGACCTCCCCGGTGAGCAGCACGGTGCCGTCCGGGAGCTTGATGGAGACCTGGGTGCCGAGCGTGAAGTCCGTGGACGTGGCGAGCTCGAAGCCGGCCTCGACGAATCGGAGCGTGGCACGGCCGACCAGGCCCAGGCCGCGGTCCACCGTCACGCTCCTGAGCCGGCTCAGGAGCGTTGCGCTCGCTGGTTGGCCGTCGATGGTCAGGGCGGGGGCGATCGGAGCTCCGTTCACGAGCCCTCCAGCCGGGGAATCGCGAGCACGGCGCCGGGCCGGATCGTCAGGGGGTCCTCCAACCCGTTGGCCGACGCCAGCAGGCGCCACCTCGTCGAGTCGCCGTAGTACTTGGCACTGATCCGGTCGAGGGTCTCGCCGGGCTGGACCCGGTGCACCTGGTGCGGCTTGGGTGTGCCGGAGGTCGGGTTCTGAGGGCCGAACGCGTGGGAGGGCTCGTACTGTCGCAGCTCCAGCTCCATGCTCGCTCGCAGCGGCATCCCGGTGGACGAGAAGTACGTGAAGGACAGGCGCAGGCCCTGGACCACGGCCTTGAACGAGTGCAGGTCGCCCCAGTGGAACGTGACCGTCGGCGGCCGCATGTTGCTCGTCGTCTCGTCCGCACCGGGGAGCGACGGGTCGACATCCATCAGTCCCACGATCTTGCCGGTGTGGTCGCTCACGGGTGTTCCCTCGGACGTCGTGTCGAACACCAGGTCGACCTTCATCCAGGCGGAGTTCGCGCCCAGGTAGTGCAGGGTCGGGACACCGTGACCGGGCATCGGGTTCGCGCCCCAGTTGTTGCGTCGCCCCAACGTCACCGTCTCCGGGTTGTACAGGCAGGGGATCCGCTCGCCGTCCTCGATCTCCAGGAAGGCCTTCTCCAGCTCGGCCATCAGAACGCTCCCCAGGACTGCCGGCGACCTCGTCGCTCCAGCTCCTCGACCACCCGGCGCTCGATCCTGCTCGACGACCGCATCGACGAGGGCGTCGAGAGGAACCTTCGTGGCGAGCAGGTCCATGGGATCCGGACCCAGGTCGACCTCTGGCTGGCCGCCGACATTGTCCGGGACGCTTGCGCCCGTATGGCGCCGCAACGGGGCCGGCAGGTTGCCGGTGGCGGGTGGGCTCACGGTGCGGTCCATGCGCGGGGGTCCTTCCTCGTCGAGCAGGCGACGCACGATCGGCGGATGGGCCGCACTGAACAGATGTGCCGTCGAGGCGACCAGGGACGCCGGGTCCTGCGCGGACTGCATGCGCGCGGGAGAGCCGTCGGCCGCTGGGGTCTGCGGGGTCAGGCTCCGCCTGGCCGGGGCCTGCGTGGGTGAGGCCGGCGTGGGCGGGGTGATGCTGATCCGCGGGGGCGCGACCGACATCCGCTGGATGCCAGGCGCGCTTGTCGTGCTGGTCTGCTCTCGCTGCGTCCTCCGGACCCCGGCGGCGAATCGGTGTCCGGCGTGAGTGATCGGCAGCCCGCGAGGAGCATCGGTCCTCGTCGCCCGCGTGCCCCGGGAAATCCCCGGGCTCTCCGAGCCGGGAGTCGACCTGCCGACCCTCCGCCACACCCGGGTCATGGTGCTCTCCGAGCCCGTCGGCGTGTCGCCGGCCGCTGTCGCGGGGCGGATCGTCACCGGGACCGGGAAGCCGCTGGCCAGCGCCCGGGAGCCGTCGCGGCCGTGATGGGCCGGACGATGGACCGCGAACAGCTCGGGCATCGCGATCTGGGTCCGGGCCGCGGTCGAGGCCGCAACCGATCCAGTGACTGTGGCGCCGGGCGGGATCGGCGACGCCGCGAACGACGTGCCGAGCGCCGCCCGGACCGAGGAACGGACCGACTCCGCGTCCGAGGGACGGACCGCCGACGATCGCGGCTCGGCCGCCGGTGGGTTCGGGCGGTCACCGGGTGGTCGGGTGCGGGGGTGTCAGGTGAGTCGTCGTCCGCCGGACGGGCACGGGCCCGGCGGTCCCGGCAGGGCCGGCCGGAGGCGCGGCTGTCCGGGCGGTGCGGCTCGGAGCCCACCGCAGGAAGGGTGCCGTGGCTCCCGCACGGGTGTCCGTGGCCGGCCGGACCTCCGTGGCCTTGCGCCACAACCGTGGGAGTCCGGGTGCCGACGCAGGCGACCACGCACGGCGCGCCGGGACGGTGACCGGCGGCGTACCCGACTGAGTGGTCGTACCCGAGCTCGCGTCATGGCCCGACGGAGCCGTGTGCGAGGCGGGCGCGGTCGCGCCCGGCGCCTCCCGCAGCACCGGGGACGAGAGCGCAGCACCGACGTCGGTGACCGGCCGGATCTCGGTGGTCTTCCGCCACAGTCGTCGCATCGTGTGCGCGGCCACCGGTAGCCGGCCGGGGACTTCGGGGGTGTTGGCGGGTGGCGTGTGCGAGGACGTTTCGGGGGCGGCGTCCGGGGTCTTGTCACTGGCAACCGTGGCTGCGCTCTCCGCACTGCTCCGGTCCGCGGGCGCGTCCGCCTGCGCACCGGGCCCGCTCGGGTCGGGCTGGCTGGCGGCGCGGGGGCCTGGCCCATCGGTCCGCCCTGAAGGGTGCGTCCGTGCAAGGCGTGCCGACTCGGTCCGCGCCCCGGCTGCCTGGCGGAGGACGATGCTGCTGGCGGACCACACCTGCCGGCGCAGGGCGACGGGCGATGCCGGGGTGGTCCCGGCCATGAGCGCGCGCGAGGTGACGCGCACGTCACGTGGGTGGGCGATGCTCGTAGCGAGGTCGGGGACGACGGCTCGTCGACCGATCGTCAGGGCGACAGGCGACGCGGCCCTGCCGACGGGGGCTCGCCGTAAGGAAGTCCCGAGCCGGGATCCCGCGGGTCGCAGCTGCCAGCTCGGGGTGGTCTCTGGCCGCCCGGCTTCGACGTCCACCTCGGGAGTCGGCCCACTGGTGCCCTGCGCTCGCGAGCTCGACGCCGGCCCGGGCGTTTGCCCGGTCATCGGGGAGCTCGGCTCGGTGTGCGAGCGTTGCACCTCCGTCGCGCCGCCGTCCGGGACCGCGGCGATCGTGCGTACCGGCTGCCCCTGGGGCGTCGACACCGGCGCGCGCCGCCCGACATCGGGGGGACCGGCACCGGGCGGGGCACTCGGCGCGGCGGGGGCAGTGGTCGGGGGCGTGGCACGGGGGGTGGCGACGGTCCGGGCCTCCGACCGGGAGATCGGTGGGGCGGCCGGCTCCGGCGGCCCTTCGGCAGGCGTGGACCCCGATGGCGATGCCGGCGGCGGTCCCGGCGGGTCGGCAGGTGGCGCAGCCGGCTTCGTCGGTGGCTTCGCGGCCGGCAGCGGGGGCGCTGCGCCGGTGGCGACAGCAGCGGCTGGCGCCGCTGCGGTGGGGTCGGGTGGGACCGGTGTCCGCCGCGGCGCTGACTGGTGCGACGTGGTGGTCGTGGCCGCCCGGCCGGGCGCGGATCCCTCGCGGGCGCGGGTGCCTGGCCTGAACGGCGGAGAGCTTGCGTCGATCGGTCTGCATCAGCATCGGGCCGACCGCGGAGACCTCGTCGATCCGGCGCACCCTCGCCACGGTTGTGGTGAGGCCGCCGACGATTCCGCCGGGACTCCAGGTGTCGGGGTCCGGGACACGGTGGGCGGCTCTCGGCAGTCCGCGTGCGGGCAACCGCTGGAGCGCGACCGGCCGGGACGGTGCCAGCCACGCCGGGGGACTCTCGGCCGCGGCGTCGTGCTCGATGGGAACCCACCACCGTGGCGGGCGGGCGCTGGTGTCCATGCGGCCGAGGCCCGGGCCGGCGAGCGCACGCCGGATGTCCACCGGCCGCGAGGTGGCCGAGGCGAATCGTGACACGGAGGAAGCCAGGCTGCCGATCCGCGTCGGCAGCGGCCCGGCCGAGCGGCGGTCCGGGCAGGCGTAGCCGGCGTACGACGTCGTTCCCGAGCCGGTAGGCGGCCGAGGCGTCGTCGAGAGGGGTGTCGGTCATGACGCCTGCGTGTTCGCGCGGAAGCCGTGGTGCGCGATCTCGAGCTCCTCCTCGAGGGCCTGGCTGGCTCTCGACCGAGAAGCTCTGGACCCTTCCATCGCACCGGGAAGACGTCGATGAACTCCCACGAACGCAACCGGATCCCGGCGCTGTCGATGACTGTCACGGCTCCCGTCGACTTCGGTGAGCTTGTTCTCGTTGCTCGCGAAGCCCTCGCCGGAGGTCTTGCTGAACCAGTCGAACAGCGCGTTGCTGTCGGTCACCCCGCGACGGAAGACCAGGTGCGGCCAGGTCATCCGGCCCGGCAGCTGGTGCACGAAGCCGTTCTGGCCGCCCTCGCGCATCTCCTCGACGTTGCACCGTGACCTTCAGCCCGGTGACCTCGCGTGAACACGCCGAGCTCGACGCCGTCGAGCTCGAAGAGGAAGCGGTCGGCGAGAGGGAGGTCGCCGCCGAGCGGAGTGATGTCACTGCTGGCCATACTCACGCACCGCCTCCCAGGCTCGGTCGTTCAGCGACACCACGGCGCGCACCATCCGTACTCGGTCCATGTGCTCGAGGTCGAGCAAGTCGTCGAGGCGCCAGTGCAGGTGGTACGCGAGAAACGACGATCTCCTGCCAGAGTGGCTTCGGTGGGGTAGCGCATCATCGGCGATCACCTCAGCTCGCGGCACCTTGCGCGGCGATCTCCTCGACCGCTCTGCGCAGGGTCGGTCGCGGATCCGGACCCGGCTCGCGCGGGCCTGGTCGACCTCCGCGCCGCCTCCGGTCCGCCGGTTCCGCGGTCGGGCGGAGCGGCCGAGACGCCGACCAGCGAGGTCGCCGCCTGGGCGTTGACCAGCGCGTCGTACTCCTCCTGGCTGCCGAAGTTGATCACGCCGTAGAAGTCCTGCAGGAACGCCAGGTCGACGGCGAACAGGCCCTCGATGTCGTGCGAGGTCACCAGCTCCAGGTTGCCCAGCGCTCTCGACGACCCGGGTCAGCACCAGGATGGTCAGCCGCGGATCGTCCGGACCCTGCGACGATCGGGTCGCGCAGCGGCTCGAGCTCGTCGCGGGCCGTCGCGAGCCGCATCCGTGCCGGTCCGGTGCACGCCGACCCTGCCCGTCCACGTAGCCACGCGGAAGGGTGAAGTCGTACGACGTGCGCAGGCCAGGCTCACTTGACCCGGTCGAGGCGCTCGAGACCAGCGTGATCGTCTCCTTGACCGGGTCGTTCGACTCCGTGCTCACGGCGTCGGTGGCGATCTTGCTCGGCCAGCCGTTGATGAAGTTGAACCGGCCGATCTCCACGTTCGAGGTGTCGTAGAGCACGATCGAGCCGTTCTTGCGATTGTTCGCCCGGTCCGATCGCGAGGCCCTTGTCGCGGATGTCGATGAACCAGCCCCAGAGCTTGTCCTGGCCGTCGCGTCCGACGGCGCCATCCGGGTCAGCGACAGGTCGGGCGCCTTGTTGTCGTTGCCGCGGGTCTTGACGACCTGGACCTTGCCGTCGGTGCCGGCCTGCTGCATGGTGACGACGTCGACCTCGACGTCGAGGCCGGACACGCCGGACAGGATGGTGACGACGTCGCCGTCGATCTCCAGGAAGAAGTTCTGGGCGACGATCGGGTCGGTGGTGATGAGTTCGTTGGGCATGTCTGAGCGCTCCGGTCTCTCGAGGGCTGGTGGGTGTCAGGGTGCCCGGCGTCAGCCGGCGACCTGCTTCTTCTGGCTGATCCGGAAGACGACGAACTCGGCCGGCTTCACCGGGGCGATGCCGACCTCGACGACGAGCAGGCCCTGGTCGATCGACTCCGGCGGGTTGGTCTCGGCGTCGCACTTGACGTAGAACGCCTCGTCGGCGGACGCGCCGAACAGCGCACCGGCGCTCCACAGGCCGCGCAGGAAGGCGTTCGACGGTCCGCTTCACGCCCTCCCACAGCGTCACGTCGTTGGGCTCGAAGACCGCCCACTGGGTGCCGGTGAGGATCGTCGCCTCGACCATGTTGAACAGGCGCCGGACGTTGATGTAGTTCCAGTCGGTGTCCGAGGCGAGGGTGCGCGCACCCCAGATGCGGATGCCGCGGGTGCCGAACGGGCGGATGCAGTTGATGCCGATCGGGTTGAGCAGCGACCTGCTCGTTCTGGGTGACCGTGCGCTCGATGTCGAGCACGCCGCGCATCGTGTCGTTGGCCGGTGCCTTCCACACGCCGCGGGTGTCGTCGGTGCGGGCCCAGACGCCGGCCACGTGGCCGGACGGCGGGATCAGCACCTCGCTGTTGCCGTTGACGCCGATCGGGTTCGTCGACCTTGACCCACGGGTAGTACAGCGCGGCGTACGCCGAGTCGTACATCGCGACGTCGCTGCGCCACTCCTTGATCTGCTGCGGCGACATCCCGGGAGGTGCGTCGAGCACGCGCCATCCGGTTGCCGTTCTGCTCGCAGTGCGAGATCAGCGACGTCTGGACGGCCTTCCAGAGGCCGAGGTCGAGGGTGCCGTCCGCGCCGGTGGCGGCGGTGACCAGGTCGGGGACGATCACCATCGTGACGTCCTCGGCGACGGCCAGGCCGTTGATGCCGTTGCGCGCCGACTCCGAGCCGGCGAACTTCGCGACCGGTGACGGGCACCGGCACCGGCGCGGCCTTCTCGAGCGGGTAGCATGCCCGGCTTGACCAGCTCGAGCTGCGAGGCGAGGTCGACGTCCTTCGTCGAGCTTGAGCTCGATCTTGATCTTGGTGGAGGTGGCGTTCACGGCGGTCGCGACGTTGGTGTCGCCCCTGCCGAGAAGTCCAGGCCGGAGAAGGTCTCGACAGGCGACGCCACCGTCGAGAACGGTGATCGTGAACGACGGCGGGACCGTCGGCGTCGGCGTCGCCGTCGTCGTCGGTGCTGACCTGCGAGCGCCAGGTCGGCGTCGGGCTCGAGGCTCTCGACGGCGATCGGCAGGCCGAGCGCGCGGTCGGCGGCGGGCAGCGCGACGCGTGCCGGCTCGCCTGCCGGCTCGGTGTTCGGGACCCGGCAGATGTAGGCGAGGCTGCCGCCGTTGGCGAAGTAGCCGTACACCGACAGCGGGAGGAGGCAGCTCTGGGCGCGAAGCCGCCGTACAGGCTCTCGAACTGCGTCCAGCTGGTCACGAGCCGGGGGGCGAGGCCCTGTGGGTCGTTCGGGTCGTCGTTCGGAGCAGTGGCCGTGAATCCCGACGAATGCGGCGACCGCGGTCGGCGCGGCGGACAGCACCTTCTGGGACGAGGCGACCTCTTCGACGTAGACGCCGGGGGCTGTGTAAGTGGGCATGGGGGGTATCCGCTCAGGTGTCAAGATTGGGGACGGCCCGATCCTTTACCTTTGCCATCACCCGCTGATATGCGTAGGGCGGTAAATGGCCCGATATGACTACCTTGTTGGCACGGTGAGCCATTGACACTTGCCACGCCTCGCCGGTGAAATCGGTCATGGCTAACCGGCCGGCCCAGCGCCTCGTGCTGCATGCGGATGATCGCCCTGTCCTGGAAGCGATCATCCGTGATCCGTCGCCATGTGTCGCCCTCGCCCACCGGGCCCGGATCGTGCTACTGGCCGCCGACGGACTGCCCAACACCCACATCGCCGAGCAGGTCGGGGTCACGCGGCCGACGGTCCTTGCCTGGCGGCACCGGTACGCGCAGCACGGGGTCGAGGGGCTGCAGGACAAGCCGCACCTGGGCAGCCGGCCCGGCATTGGCCGCAACGCGGTTCTCGACGCCTCGCTCTCCATGCCGCCGTCCCGGCTCGGTGTCACCCACTGGTCCTCGCGGCTCCTCGCCCGCGAGCTCGGGGTCGGCCGGGGAACGGTCGCGAGAGCGTGGCAGGACTACGGCATGCTGCCGGTTCGCGGCGGGTTCCGGTTTCGGACGCTCCCAGTGCTGGCCGGCCGGGTGACGGACGTGCTCGCCCTCAGGCTCGGCTCGCCCGGGCACATGGTGCTCCTCGGCGTCCGCGGCCTGTCGCGGAAGCTGGACCCGCCCCGGCGCCAGGCGTCGACAGCTGCCCTCCTGGGGCTGCGTCGGCGGCTCGGCCAGGACACGGAGGTGAGCGCGGGCGACGACCCGGTGGAGGCTCTGCTGCGGTTCCTCGACGAGCTGCGTAGCGGCCGGTCCGGCTGGCCGTCCGGCGCGACGCTGCACCTGGTCTCGGACGGGCGCGGTATGACTGCGTACCCGGAAGTCCGCGACGCGATGTCCGGACGTTCGGGTGCCAAGGTGCACACCGTGTCGGCGCCCGAACGCTGGCCGGCCATGGCCGAGGCGTGGCTGGCGATGGCCGTCAACCGATACCCCAGCGACGCTCGCCTGGCGGACCTGCCGGCCCGCTTCCGGGAGCGGATCGACACCGGCGACGCCGTCACGTGGGTCGGGCGGCTTCGCCCGGCTACTCAGCCGACCCGCATCCGATCCGGAGCCGGCGTGCCGGGGCCATGAGGATCAGCCCGCCGTGGTCCGCACGCTGCCGGGCATGATCTGCTGGATCACCCCGCCGTAGGCGCAGGTGCAGGTCGACCCCGAGGTCAGGATGGGGATGTTGCCGAGGACGGTCGTCGGCGCGGTGGCCATCCACGGCCCCGTGATGGCGGGTACGCACGGCATGGGTGTCAGCACCCCCAGGGCGGCCGACGTGGCTGCGGCGACGGTCGGATTGGCGAGTGAGGTGCACATCCCGAACGGCGGGACGTTGGCGAGCGGAGACATGTCGGTGATGGTGGCGGCCGGCCTGCCCTCGATCGTGACTCGGGCCGCGCCGACCGGCACCAACGTCGAGGGCGCGAGCCCGAACGAGCAGCTGAGCATCGCGCCCATCACCGTGCACTGACCCATCGTCGTTCCCTTCAGTCCTCGGCCGCTGCCGTGCCCGAGCGGCCGGTCGTCACAGCTTCGAGCCCTTCGCCGACCCTCGCAACTGCTCGCCCGAGCCCACGACGAAGCAGACGACGTTCCGGTCGTCGTCCTCCCAGCTCCGCGCCGACGGGACGAGGTAGGTGTAGAAGAGGCTCGAGTCCAGGTAGATCACGCCGACGTACTTGCCGAACTCGTCGGCGCAGGCGCCGTCGGCGAACTTGGTGAGGGCGTCGTCGCCGGGATAGCCCTCGATCGCCACCCCGTCCGGCGCCTGGAACTCGAGCACGGCGTAGGACTCCATCCCGTGCTGTGCCGAGCAGTCCACGCGGTCGAGATGGCTGATCTGCGCCTTCACCTCCGACTGGGCCTTGAAGCACTGCCCGGGCCCGACGGAGAACACCGACGTCTCCTCCTCGGGGGGCTCGTCGTCGCCGAACAGGCCGCAGCCGCCGAGCGCGGTGGTCAGCAGTGCGAGCATCCCGCCCGCAGCGAGGAGGCGCTCCAGCCTTGCGCCGGCGCTCATGCATGCTGTTGGTCGACCATCCGCCGGGCGATCGCTTGGATCCGCTCCACCGCCGGCGCCTGGGGTGCCCACTCGAAGCTGTCGGCCGCGACCGTCGCCTGCAGACTGACCGAGGCCTTCAGCGAGCCGCCTGCGGCGCTCCAGATCTCGCGCGGGAGGTTGGCCGGATCGCCGAGGATGAGCCGGACTGACGACGACAGGTCGTCGGGGAGCAGGTCCGGGGGGATCAGCTCGACGCCGGACAGCAGGCTGATCACGTCGCCGAGCAGCTGGTGCTCGTCGCGAGCGGTGCCCGCCCAGGCGCTCACCAGGTAGCCGAGCTGGAGCATCGGCTGCGGAGCACGACGCTCCGGACGCCCGCCGTTCTCACCCGGTCGCACTTGGGGTGGCCCGCCGGGGTGTGCGCTGCGCTGGACGTCGTACAGGAAGAGGTTGACGTTGATCCTGGAGAGCTGGGCCGACCACGTCCGCGACGGGGGGTCGAACGAGACATCCCCGACGTCCTCCGGCAGAGGCAGTTGCCTCCTGAGCAGCCGCTCCAGCCCCGTGTCAACGTGGCTGATGAACACGCGCGCTGTCTAGCACACATCGCCTGGGGATGTCGGAAAACGCCACGAAAGCGTCCGGCATCCGGCGGACGAGCGACGCCGGATCTGGGAGCGGCCCCTCGGCCCGGCGCCCAGGTCGCGCGGTCGGGCTTCCCACGATTTTACCTATTCGCCCACGGGAGGCACCGGGGTTCCCTACGATCCGATGTGGACCCACGGGGACGACTCGGGCGGGGGAGGGCGTGGACGCGACTCGGTGCTTCTTGCCGCCGTGGTGGCTGTCGTCCCGTCATGGTCCGGCAACCTCGGACCGGATGCGGCTGCGCCGGAGCGCATCGTGAGGGTAGCCACCGAGCACCGCCTCATCACCGCTGAGCCGGGCGGCACCGTCGACGTACGCGTCGAGGTGGTCAACACCGGCGACCTGATCGACGGGGTCACCGCGCGACTGATCGGACTGCCGGACGGTCACGTCGCGGTCGAGCCGCAACTGTTGCCGCTCTTCCCCGACGCACAGGGCGAGATCACGGTCTCGATCGGCGTCCCCTCGACTCAGCCGGCCGGCATGCACCCGCTGACCATCGAGGTCGTCTCACACGGCTCCGCGTCCCCGACGCAGCACGTCGACATCGACCTGTCGGTGTCCGCTCGACCCGATGTCCGGCTCTCGACGTCGCCGCAGACGGTCCGCGCCAAGCGGTCCGGCCGGTTCGTTCTCACCGTCGAGAACACCGGGAACGTCGCCCTCGACACCGACCTGAGCGCCGGGGCGGAGGACCGGCGGATCACCACTCGTTTCTCCCCGGAGTCGCTCCACGTCGAGCCGGGCATGGCGGGCCGGGCGATCCTCGTCGTGCGCGGACCGCGCATGCTCACCGGCTCCGAGGTCGACCGTCTCGTCAAGGTCGACCTCACGGGGCGCCGGGCGCACACCATCCCCGCGATGGACGAGACCGAGACCGGTCCGGAGCTCGACGATCAGACCGTGGTCCGCCTTCGCCAGCGGCCGAGGATCAGCCGCGGGCTGCTCACAGCGTTGATCCTGATGAGCATCGTCGCCCTCTGGGCCACCGTGTTCCTGCTCGGCCTGACCCAGGTGTTCGCCAGCGACCCGATGACCAAGGCCGCACCCACCTCGTTCTTTCCGGCGTCTGTCGAGACCGACGCCACGAGCGACGCTTCACCGGCCAGCAGCGTGGTAGGCGACCCGGAGGCGCCGCCAGGAGCGATGGACAAGGGGGGAATCATGCCGCCGGGTGTCGGCGGTGTGGTCACGGGCACGGTCACCGCCGCCA
Source organism: uncultured Actinomycetota bacterium (assembly GCA_963788445.1). GTDB lineage: Bacteria > Actinomycetota > Actinomycetes > Propionibacteriales > Nocardioidaceae > Nocardioides. Next base: position 144,938 of record CAWBGN010000007.1, on the reverse strand, counting down.
GCGACCGGCTGCCGACTGGCCGGATCACTGTCGAGGTCTTCCGTGAGGGCAGGAACGGGATGGAGCGCGTGAGCTCGGCGGCGACGCAGAGCGACGGGACGTTCAGCCTGGCCGGGCTGTTTCCGACCGCCTACAAGCTCAGGTTCAGTGCCACGGGCTATCACCCGGTCTGGTACCCCACGGCACGGGCCCCGGCCAGTGCCAAGGCGGTACCGGTTGACGCCCAGGGGACGACCGCGGGCGTGAACGCCGTCATCGAGGGCAGGCCGGGCAGCATCTCCGGCACCATCGACCCCGGCGACGCCGTGGAGCCGGTGACGACCACGGTGGTCGCCCGGATGCTCGGCGCGGCCGGCCAGACCCGACCCGTGGCCCGTACGACGTCGACCGGCACGAAGTACACGCTCCGCGACCTGCCCACGCCCGCGACGTACGAGCTGAGCTTCACCGCCGACGGATACCTCGCCACCAAGATCGTCACCAAGGTCGGCGGAGGGGAAGCCCGCCTGCAGCCCAGTGTCGTGCTCAGTGCGGGGCTGGGCAGGATCAGCGGCATCGTCACCGACGGGGGTGTCCCCATCGGCAACGTGACCGTCCGCACCAGCGTGGCGGGCCGGGACGTCTCGGTGATCACCCCGACGACCGGTCAGGTCGGCGTGTTCTCGCTTGACAACCTGCCCACCCCTGGCACCTACGTGCTGTCCATCTCCGCACCTGACCACGGATCGCGTTCGGTGATCGTCGACCTCGCGGCGGGCCAGAGCCAGTCCGGCATCCAGGCTCGGCTGCAGGCCGGTACCGGCACCATCACCGGCATCGTGACGGATGCCGACGGGCAGGGGCTCGGCGACGCGCAGGTATTGGTCGGCGGCGCGATCGTCACCGGCGGCACGGCAGACCCGGATTCCGTACCCTCCACCACGACCCTCACCTCCGGCGCGGTGGGCACCTTCACCATCAGCGGGCTCAGGTCGCCGGGCGACTACACGCTCACGGTCATCCGGAGCGGCTTTGCGTCCGAGACCGTGCCCGTGCGGCTGTCGGGCAACGGGCCCCCTCCGTCGGTGGCAATCAAGCTGGGCACGGAGCTCGGAACGATCCGCGGCCAGGTCATCCGACCCGGTGGCGGAGACAAGGTCGGTGCGACGGTCACCGCGACCGACGGAACCCGCACCTGGACCACGACGAGCAGCTCGCCCGGCGGAGCACTCAAGCACGGCGGATACCTGTTCGGCTCGATGCAGCCCGGCACCTACAGCGTCACCGTGACGGCGGACGGCATCCAGCAACAGACCGCCCTGGTTCGCGTCACCTCGGGCGACACGTCGAGCCAGAACTTCCGGCTGAAGAACGTGGGCTGAGATGCGCGTCGAGATCAGTCCGAGCCGGCTCGTGGCTACCCCCGGACAGCCGCAGCCACTCGTGATCACGATCAGCAACACCGATGACGTCATCGGTGGCTACGCGCTGCGCATCCTGGGTGCCGACCCCTCCTGGGTGAAGCTGGAGGAGTCCGAGGTCTCGCTGTTCCCGGAAGAGACCGGAGTGTTCACCGCCGAGGTGACGGTGCCGCACGGCATGGAAGCCGGCGAGCGTCGGATCGCAGTCCAGGTGCGTGAGCTCACGGCCGACGAGTCGACGTCCGTGACGGAAGTGGTCCTCAAGGTCCCGGAGGAACGTGACGTCCGGGTGCGGTTGGACCCGCTCACCCAGACCGCCGGGAAGCAGGCCCGCTTCGGGCTGCTGATCGACAACAGCGGCAACACGACCATCCGGAGCCGGCTCACCGGCACCGACGCCGAGCGAAAGGTCGCGTTCCGCTTCGATCCTCCCGAGGTGAGTCTCGCTCCCGGCGAGCACGCCGTCGTCGACCTCACTGCGCGGGCGAAGCGACCGTTCGTCGGTTCGCCGGTCGTGCGGGTGCTCGAGATCGGCATGGAGGCACCCCCGCCAGAGGGGGCGACCCCGCCGGCGCCACCGCCCCCGCCGCCGGAGCAAAAGCTCCAGGTCGGCCGTCCTGCGAAGAACCCGGCCGCGCCGACCGTGCCTGCGGACGGCGCCCCGATCGCCAACGCGACCTTCGTGCAGCGGGCGAAGATCGGCCGCGGACCGATCTCGCTGCTGGGCCTCTTGACGGCACTCACGGTCTTCGCCGCCGTCATCACCCTGGCCCTGTCGAAGATCGTGGGCCAGTCGGCGGCGGACCGGAACCTGGCCCTGGAGATCGCGGCGGCGCAGGACGCCGCTGAGACCTCGGGCTCGTCCAGCGCGGCCGGAACGGTCCGGCAGCTGACATCTGGCGCGCCCGTGCCCGGTGTGACGGTGGACATCTACCCGGCCGACGACAGCACGACCCCGCTGCTGACGGAGTCGACCAACAACCAGGGGGCCTGGACTCTCTCCGGCCTGCCCGCCGGGGACTACAAGCTCACCTTCCGAGGCGCCGGCTTCGTGCAGCTGTGGTACCCGCAGGCACTGTCCGCGGACGACGCCGAGACGATCACCTTGGAGCCGAACAGCCGTCTGGCGGGGCTGGACGTCTCGCTGGGCGGGGTCCCCGCGACGATCTCGGGGACGGTCGTGGGGGAGGACGTGTCCGCCGCCACCCTGTCGCTCGTGACGCCGCCGACGCCCGGCGGCGCGCTGGAGGACGGGGGCGGCGCGACCGTGAAGACCGTGCCGATCGGGTCGGATGGGACCTTCGAGCTCACGGACGTGCCCTCGCCCAGCATCTACGACCTGGTCGTGACGAAGACCGGCTACGCCACGTCCACGCAGCGGATCGACGTCAGTGCAGGGGAGGAGCGGACCGGTGTCACGATCACCCTGCGCAAGGGGGACGGGTTGATCACCGGGGTCGTCAGCTCCTCGTCGGGGCCGCTCGGCGGCGTCAGCCTGACCGCCACTTCCGGCCAGACCAAGGTGTCCACGCTCTCGCTCACCGACGACAACGTCGGAAAGTTCACCTTGCGGAGCCTGCCATCCCCGGCCACCTTCACCGTGATCGCGAGCAAGCCGGGGTTCGCCTCCCAGACGCTGACCGTCACGCTGGCGAAGGGGCAGAAGCTCAAGGGGGTGGGTCTGACGCTCGGCCGCTCCGCGGGTTCGCTCACCGGGAAGGTCAGTCTGTCGGACGGCGATCCGGTGCGTGTCAATCCGGTGGGCGGAGTGAAGGTGACGATCACCGACGGCGAACACACGGTTGTCACGGCCAGCGACAGCTCCGACGACATCGGCACCTGGAAGGTGGGCGGGCTCGCTATCCCCGGCACGTACACCCTGACGTTCAGCCGTTCCGACCTCGCCGCCCAGACTCTCTCGGTCTCGCTGGACTCCACCGGCCAGATCACCCCGGGGTCCGGAAGCGCCACGGTCAGCACGGCCGGCGTCGAGGTGACCCTCCAACGCGCCAACGCAACCGTCCACGGCCGGGTCACGCAGCCCCGCACGGTGGACGCGGAGAAGAACCGCGCCGTCGGCGAGGTGATGGTGCAGCTGATCTCGGGCACGACGACGTACACGGTCACCACGGCCAGTGTCCCCGACGAGCAACGTGGGAAGTACCGGATCGAGAACGTCCCGCCGGGCACCTACACGGTGAGCCTGAGCCGAGGCGGAGTCAAACCCACCTCGGCGATCATCCAGCTGGTCGCGGGACAGGAATTCGAGTACAGCCCCGTCCTCGCGGCGGCGGCAGCCATCACCGGCGCGGTCAGGCTGAACAACCGGCCGGTGCCGGCTGGCTGGTTCGTCGAGCTCTACCGCGCCTCCACCTACCCCACTGACGTCTACCGCGTCGTCCAGACCGGCGCGGAAGGCAAGTTCCGGTTCGACGACATCGACGCACCAGAGGTGTACGTCGTCCAGGTGCGGGCCACGCGAGGTGGCGCACCGCGCGGCTCGAAGACGGTCCAGCTGAGCGCCAGCCAGCAGCTCTCGATCACGGTGACGGCGGACCCGTGACCACGCAACGCGGGTACACCGAGCCCCCACCCCGACTGGAGCTGGTCGAGTCGCTGCGGACCGCCGCCGGCTCCCCGCTCGACGTCGAGGTGACCGTCACCAACGCGGCCGCGGCGCCGCGGGTGGTGTCTGTCGCGGCCATCGGGGTGGAGGCCGGCTGGCTGCCGGCACCGGTGCGGACCTCGGTCCTCGGGCCGGGAGAGAGCGTCGTCGAAACGCTCACGCTCAGTCCGCCGACCGGAACCCTCCCGGCGCAGTACCCGCTGGCGTTCACCGCGCAGGCGCTCGATCCGGTGACGGGCCGACCGACCGCGTCGGGCACCGGCCTGGCCGACGCGGTGCTGGTGGTGAACCCCCGCAACCAGCTGGCACTGGACCTGCGTCCCCGCGACGCGACCGCGGTGGCTTCACAACGCGTGAAGCTCATCCTGCGCAACGACGGGCCGAACCCAGCCCGCGTCCGGCTCGAGGTCCAGAGCTCCCCGATGCTGAACGTGGACTTCCAGCAGGACGAGGTCGAGGTCGGACCGGGCGCCACCGTCGAGGTGCGCGGCCGGGCCAGTCTGGACCGCAGCCGCGTGGCCGGCGACCGCACCCGTTTCCCCTACATCGTCACCGCACGGGGCAACGAGGCGATGCGCTACGTCGAGGGATCGGTGACCCGGCGGCCAGTGATCGGGTCCGGGTGGCTCAAGGCCGCCGCGATCCTGGCTGTCCTGTCGATCTGGGTCGCCGCCGCCGTCGTCTTCATCCCGCAGATGGCCGACCGGATCGGGCAGAGCCAGGCCGACGAAAGGACGTCGGCGGTGTCCGGTGAGGGCGACGACGGATCCGGCGGCGGTGAGGCGGGCGACGACGAGTCCGATGGGTCGGACGACCCCGGTGAGCCAGGTGGATCGGGCGACAAGGACGCAGGATCCGACACCAGTGACGGACTGGCTCTCAGCGGCACCGTCACCGGCACGGTCCCGGAAGGGGTCACCGTCAATCTCTCGGCGAAGCAACTGGTCGACGAAGAGATGCAGGGAGCCCCGGGCATCGGCGTACCCGCCGCTGAGTTCGGGAACACGGGGATGAGCCTGGCGTCGGCGTTCCCCAGCGCGATGGACAGGACCCCTCGCGACCGCAGCACGACCACCACTGAGGACGGGTCCTGGGCGTTCCCCCGGGTGCGCCGCCCCGGCTACTACCTGCTCACCTTCAGCAAGCCGGGCTACCAGTCCCAGTCGTTCGTGGTGGACTCGGCCACCGAAGCCGCTGCCCAACCGCTCGAGGTCGAGATGCTGGCCGGGCAAGGCCGTCTCTCGGGCGAGGTCACCGGTCCCGGGGGGCTGGTCGGTGGCGCCACGATCACCATCACGGACGGCACCAACACCCTCACCACCAGCAGCGACTCGATGGAGCACGAGGGGGAGTGGGCCGTGAACGGCCTGTCAACGCCGGGCACGTACATCGTCCGGGCGTCCCGGCCGGGGATGTCGAGCGAGTCCGTGTTGGTGTCGCTGCCGGCCGGGGGCGCCGACCAGGCGGACCTCGAGCTGAAGGCGGGTGTCGCGGCGCTCGTCGGCCGGGTCCGGGCGAAGGACGATTCCGGAGACTGGGCGGGCGCGGGGGGCATCACGGTGAGCGTGCGCGGATCCGACGGCGAGGAGCGCACCGTGACCACCCTGACCCAGGGAGCAACCGTGCCGTCGGGCGGCGACCGGGCGACGGTCACCAAGCAGCTGGCGGGCGACTTCACGATGCCGGGCCTGACGGCTCCCGGGAAGTACGTCGTGACGTTCTCCGGCGCCGGGTTGCAGTCGCAGACCAGCAAGGTGTCCATCGGGGCCGGGGAGTCGCTCGCGAAGCTGAACGCCGACCTCGTGTCTGCCAGCGGCTGGGTCACCGGCCGTGTGCTGGAGAAGGGACGCGACGGGAAGGGCGTGGTCGGTGCGGCACTCACCCTCGAGAACGCCGAGAACGGCTACAAGACGACCACCACGAATGCGGACCGCGCGGCGAACCACGAGGCCGGCAGCTTCCTCGTCGACGGCGTGGCTCCGGGGATCTACACGCTCAGCCTCCAGCTCTTCGGGTTCACAGAAGACCATGTCACGGTCAGGGTGCGCGCCGGGGAGCCGACGAGGATCATCCGGAAGATCGACAGGCGCGCGGGCGCGGTGCTGGCAGCGACGTCCCACATCCAGGGGCACGTCGTCGACGCCGGGACGGGAGCCCCCCTCAGGTGTGCCGGGGAGTGCATCGAGGCCAGAGTCACCGACCCCGGGGTCGACGACGGCACCGCCGACGACAAGCCCTACGCCACGTCCTTCCTGGCCGGGGACATGTTCACGCTGCCCGAGGACAAGGACGCCGGTCTGCTGCCGGGACTGCACCACGTCCACGTGTCGGCGCCCCACTACGAGACGCAGACGGTCGCGGTCGAGGTCCCGGCGAACAGCACCGTCGATGTCGGCTCGATCGGTCTCTTCCCCGCCCCCAAGATCGTCGGCACGATCACGACCGTGATCGGCCAGCCGTCTGGCAACACCTGCATCTGGGCGGTACCCGCCGGCGACGACACCGTGCCGGCGGACGGCTGCGACACCACCGCGGAAGCCTCGGTCTGTCAGCCGGATGACGCCACCTTCGATCTGACCAAGCCCGGGCCGCAGACGGTCTGTGCGTTCGTCGACGGTGCCGGGGCGTACTCGATTGAGCTGCCCGTGCATGGCAGCTACCGCGTCTACGTCCAGACTTCCGACACCGAGTACCTTTCACCACCGGCCGTCAACCTGAACCTGGGGCTGGGCGTCACCCAGACCTACGCGGTGCAGCTGCACCGACTCGGACGGCTCGCCGTCCTGGTCCGCGAGCCGGGCCCGGGCGGCAACCTGGTCGCGTCGGTCGGGGCCAACGTCGATCTCTTGCCGGCTCCGGGCCCGACGACCCCTCCGTGGGAGGAGACCAACAGCGCCGGTCGCACGCAGATCATCGGGTTGCGGCCTGGGACCTACACCGTGACGGCCACCGATGCTGACGACCCCACCCTCACGGGCAGCGCCGCCGTGGGCGTGGGCCTCGACCAGGACTTCGTGGTCACGCTTGCGATGACCAACCCGATCGCTGCGGTGGTCGGCCGGGTGACGGCCAACATCGACGGTGTCGGCGAGGCGATCGACGGTGCGACCATCTCGGTGACCGCGCCGGTCGCCTACCAGGACGACAGCGCGATCCAGGGCACGGCCACGATGGTCACCGACACCCAGGGATGCTTCGCCATCCAGGGGGTGGACGCCGCCGATCCACCCCCTCGCGACCCCTGCGACACCGACTGGCCGGGGACGTCGCGCGGACGGACGACGTTCCTGGCGAGCACGGCCAGCTCGATCCAGGTCTCGGCCGATGGGTACCAACCCCTGTTCCTCACCAACCAGCAGCTGAGGACCGATCGGCTGAACACGTTCAGCCTGGAGGCGGACCCGATCCCGCTCGGCCAGGTGACGATCGGCACCAACCCCGGCAACACTGACGCAGCGGCCTGGTCCCAGGCGCGGTTCGTGGTCGACACGGTGCCCCCGGGCGGGGGCGGCTCGATCCACGTCGCCGCGACCGGACTGGGTGAAGGCGTGCTGTCCTGGAACGACACCCGGCTTTCGGCCTCCGGTCTGGTCAGGCCGGGGACCTACAACGTCTCGGTCAGCCTGCCGGGTTACCGCACGGCGACCGCCGCCCTCGAGTGCACGGTCGGAGGGGACGGGTGTGTCTGGCAGGAGCCGCCGTTCGTCCTCCAGAAGCTCGGGACGCTGACGGTCGGAGCGAACGCCGCGGCCGGAAGCGTGAACGGCGCCCGGTTCACGCTGCTCAAGGGCGGCACCGCGGTGCAGACCCTCACGGCGGCAGCGGACCAGAGCGCCGTGACGTTCGGCGGGGTCGAGCCCGAGGCCACCGACTACGCGGTGCGGGTGCAGGCGGCCGGCCACACCTTCGGGACCACCGGACCCGGCGCGACCGCGCTCCCGATCTCCTGTGCAGGCAGCCCGTCGATCACGATCACGGCAGGCGCGGACACGGCGTGCACGGTGACAGTGACCCGGCTCGGCGCTGTCACGGGCACCGTCAACGGGTTCCTCGGGCCCCCGGACGACCCCACCACGTCGACCCGGCAGCTTGCCGGCGCGCAGGTCGTGGTCGCCCGGTGCACGGACACGGCAACCATCGCCGGCGACACCTACTGCACCGACACCAGCCCCACCGAGCGCTTCACCGGCACCACGGCCGGCGACGGAACGTTCCGAGTCACCGGCACCACCACCACGGAGGGGCTCAACGGCGGCAACTGGTTGGTCGCCGCCAGCCTCGCCGGGTACTCCCAGCTCCCGGTGCCGGACGACGCGTTGCCGGGCGTCCTCGTCCAGGGACTCTCCACGTCCAGCGACACCGCCGTCCGTGTGGACCTGCGCGTCGACACGGTGAACGTCACGGTCCGGCTCCGCGACCAGAGCAACCGTCTCGTCGCAGGGGCCATCGTCGAGCTCTACCAGGGCCCGGACCTCGTGGCGACGGCGGTCAACGATGGAACGACGTACGTCTTCACCGGCGCGATCCCAGGTGCGTACACCCTCAGCGCGCGTGGCGGCGGCCTGACCGCGAGCACGACGCCGTACGACGTCGTCGTCGGGTCCGGCACCCAGACGTTCACGATGCAGGTGTCCCGCGGGGCGAACGTCGCCCAGGGCCGCGTGACGTCGACCGACTCGGCCTCCGGAGTGGAGGGCGTCACCGTGACGCTGGTCTGCGTCGGCACGAGCTGTCCGGATCCCCCGGCCGTCGGCACGGACGGCAATGTGCTCACCCAGCAGACGGGGAGCAACGGATCCTTCTTGTTCCGTAACGTGCCGGACGGGACGTTCGAGCTCACCTTCGACAAGCCGGGCTACCTCGACCACACCGAGGGGCCGTTCTCGTTCCAGCACGAACTGGCCCCCGTCGACCCGATCAACCCGGTGCTCCAGCCGATCACGCGCAACGTGACCGTGACCGTGACGACCCAATGGGACAACGACGACCTCTCCGGGGGTTCCGTGACGCTCACCCCGACCGACCCGAACGGCACGGCGCTGGCCCCGGTCCTGCTCACGGGTGGCGACGGGACGTTCACCGCCTCCTTCCTTCAGGTGAGGTCGGGCTGTTGGAACGTCACCGTGACCCTGCCGACCAACCACTTCGGTGCGATCGGCGCCCTCCAGGGAAGCCCGAACGACCCGGGACTCACCTGCTCGGGCAACCTCGAGGTGCCCCGAGTCCAGGGCGGGACGATCAACGTGTCGCGCGCGGTCAACGAGGGCCGGCTCAACCTGGCTGCGACGGCAGTCGCGCTGAACGGGCACACGCCGCCGACCGCGGCGACCGTGACGATCACCCGTGGCGGTACCACGGTGTACTCGAACGCCTCCTTCCCGATCAGCTCCACCGCGACCCAGCTGTGGGTGCCGGCCGGTGGGGCCGCATACACCGTGACGGCGCGGCCGAACCAGCCGCCCGCGACCGCAGCCTTCTGGCCGGCGGAGTCGATCACGGTGTCGATCCCCGGCAACCAGCCCGGCGCGGGCGCGGTGTCGCGGACCATGCCGCTCAACGAGATCCCGGGCGAGCTGGTCGTGACGGTCCAGGGCACGGGGCCCGGCAACCAGGCCGACCTCGAGCTCGCCTCCGACGACGGGCAGGAGGTGCCGGCCGAGTACGCCACGGGGGTGACGACGTCAGGCGGCAGATTCACGTTCACCCTGCCGTCGGGATCCTGGACTGTGACAGCGACCCTGGGGGCGGGCACCGACAGCGGCAGCGTGACGCTCACCGCACTCACACAGAACCTGACCCTGCAGCCCTGACCGCAGCGAGGGCCGGTACCGTCGCGGTGTGGCGAGTGGGAGGTTCCGAGACCGGCTCGCCAAGGCGGCGGCAGCCTTCACCAGCAACGCCCGCAACCCCAACCTGCGGCGCGCCCAGCTCAGCTTCCTCGGAGCCTGGACCGCTGAGTGGGCTTTCACGGTGGGGCTCGGGATCGTGGCCTACCGGGACGGTGGTGCGACAGCCGTCGGGCTGGTGGGACTGCTGCGCATGGTGCCGTCCGCGATCCTGGCGCCGTTGTTGTCGCCGCTGGCCGACAAGGGGCGCAGAGAGCGCGTACTGATCCTGGTGTCCGTGCTGCGAGGTGTTGCAACCGGTGCAGCAGCGGTCGTGGTCGGCGTGGGCGGTCCGACGGCGATCGTCTATGCGCTGGCCGTGCTGTCGACCATGGCTGCCACGCTCTACCGGCCGGCGCACTCGGCGCTGCTCCCGTCGCTCTGCCACAGCGGATACGAGCTGGCCAGCGCCAACGTGGTCCGCGGCCTGCTGGACTCCGCGGCGACGTTGGTGGGTCCACTGCTGGCAGCGCTGCTGCTCCAGTTCACCGGTGTGACGGTCGTGTTCGCTGTGGCAGCGGGCGCCTCGCTGTGGGCCGCTGCCCTGCTGTTGCGGCTGCGCTACGACGCTCCTCCGCGCCCATCCGCCCCGATCGAGACCAACCTGATGACGTCGGCACGGGAAGGTATTCGCGTCGTCAGCCGGAGCGGCGACCTTGCACTGATCATGGGCCTTGCAGCGGCGCAGTCATTCACCCGAGGTGCGCTGACCGTGCTCACCGTGGTGGTCGCCATCGATCTGCTGGGGACCGGCGAACCCGGCGTCGGCGTTCTCACCGCTGCCATCGGGGCGGGTGCGGTGCTGGGCTCGCTCGCTGCGTCGTTGCTCGTCGGCACGCGGCGCCTGGGCGCGTGGTTCGCCGTCGGGGTGGCCCTGTGGGGTGTCCCGGTCACGCTCATCGGTGTCTTCCCACAGCAGGTCGCGGCGTTGGGCCTGCTGGCGTTGGTGGGCGTCGGCAACGCGCTGATCGATCTCGCAGGTTTCACGCTCCTCGCCAGGCTGGCCCCCGACGAGGTGCTGGCGCGGGTCTTCGGAGTGCTGGAAAGCCTGGTCGCCCTGTCGATCGGGGTCGGTGCGATCGTCGCTTCGCTCGTGGTCGACCAGGCCGGCGTACGTCCTGCCCTGGTGATCGTCGGCCTGCTGTGCCCGGTCCTCGCCGTGGCTTCCTGGCGGCGGCTGCGAGGAATGGATCGGTCCATCGGCGTGCGCGACCGCGACATCGGGCTGCTGCAGTCGGTGACCATGTTGAACGCCCTGCCGCTACCCGCCATCGAGCGGCTGGCTCGCGGCCTGGAACCGGTCGAGGTGGCCGCCGGGCAACCTTGTCTTCAGCCAGGGCGACGTCGGGGACCGCTACTTCGTGATCGAGTCGGGCGAGGCCGAGGTCATCGGGGACGGACACGTCATCACCACGCTCCGGCCGGGGGAGGGATTCGGCGAGATCGCGCTGCTCCGGCGCAGCCGTCGGACGGCCTCCGTACGAGCCCGCAGCCAGCTCCGACTCCAGGCGCTGCGCTCCGACCACTTCCTCCCCGTCGTGCTCGGCTACACGCCGAGCGCCCGTGAGGCAGGAACGGTGGTCGACTCGATGCTCGATCGCTTCACGCCGCGTGACGACATCGACCAACCACCCCACTAGACCGGTCCGGTCGAAGTCGACGTGGAGCGTCCCGGGTCGTTGGTAGGGTCGCGCATGACGTCAGGCCCTTCGCTCCTCCTCATCGCTGACATCGGCGGCTACACCGACTACATGCGAACCCACCGGATGAGCCTTGCGCACGCCGAGGTCAACACGGCGAGGCTGCTGGAGAAGGTGATCGACGCCGCTCCCGGCTTCGAGCTGATCGAGATCGAGGGTGACGCAGCCTTTCTCTCCCGCCAGTCCGACACGACGGACGGAGACGCCACGGTCGCCCTGACTCTCCAGACCGCCATGGCCATGCACCGGGCGTTCCATCTCGAGCGGCAGTACGTCGCGAAGAACCTTTGCCCGTGTGACGGCTGCGCCCAGGCGAACAACCTGAAGCTGAAGTTCGTCGCGCACATCGGCGAGGTCGCCATCCAGACCATCAGGCAGCGGCGCAAGCTCGTCGGGATCGACGTGATCCTCGTCCATCGGCTGCTGAAGAACGCCGTCGAGGTGCCCGAGTATGTTCTCCTGACCGAGGAGCTCTACCGCACTGGAGATGCCCCGCTGCCCGGTCCCGCGCACGAGGTGTCCCAGGACGTGGAAGGGATCGGGCCGGTGAGCGCGTACTTCGTGGATGTCGCAGACCTCACGGGCTCTCTGCCGCCGCTGCCGGCCCCGTCGTTGGTCGGGCGCCTCGGGAGGACGCTGGGCGTGGCCGGCGCCGGCCTGCCGTACATGCTGGGCCTACGCCGCGGACGCCGTACGGCCTCCGCGCACTGACCACTGCTGCGTAACGTCATACGAACTGGTCGCTCTAGCCCACGATTCGTATGACGTCCCGCGCCGCAGTCCTCAGGAGGCGATGTCGGGGGTGGCGTCGGTGTCGGCCTTGGCCGCGTCGCGGGCTCGCTTCTCGGCCCGACGCTCGACGAAGCGGGCGGCCTGCGTGTCGAGCTCCTTCAGGAACAGAGCGAGCTCCTCGCGGGCCTGCTCGCCGGCTGGGCCGAGGTCCTCGCGCTCGAAGACCTTCCAGTGCCGGAGCACCGGCATCAGCACCTCGTCGTAGTGCAGCCGCAGGTCGTAGATCCCGGCCTTGGCGATGATCATCGACGATCGCCGGAAGCCGGCCATGGTGGCGCCGGGCATCTCGAAGCCGACCACCTCGTCGGTGATCGCCCGCATCGTGTCATCCGGCGCGATGTCCAGCGCCGCGGCACCGATGTTGCGGTAGAAGACCATGTGCAGGTTCTCGTCCTTGGAGATCCGGGCGAGCAGCTTGTCGGCGACCGGGTCGTGGGTCACCCGGCCGGTGTTGCGGTGCGACACGCGGGTGGCGAGCTCCTGGAACGACACGTACGCCACGGTCTCCAGCGCCGTCTTGTCGCCGGAGTCGTAGCCGGAGGTCATGTAGTCCATCCGGGCCCGCTCCAGCTCGACCGGGTCCACGCCGCGGGTGACGACGAGGTAGTCGCGCAGCGCGACCCCGTGTCGGTTCTCCTCGGCGGTCCAGCGGCCGACCCAGGTGCCCCAGGCGCCGTCACGGCCGAAGCGGGTGGCGATCTCCCGGTGGTACGACGGGAGGTTGTCCTCGGTCAGCAGGTTCGTGAACATCGCGGCCTTGGCCGTCTCGGACAGCCGTGACTGCTCGGGCGCCCAGTCCTCGCCGCCCATGAACGCGAAGTCGCGGCCCTCGCTCCACGGGATGTAGTCGTGGGGGTGCCACTCCTGTGCGAGGCCGAGATGGCGGTTGAGGTTCTCGGCCACGACGGGCTCGAGCTCCTCCAGCAGGTTGTGCGGAGTACTGGTCAACGTGGCTCCCTCGCTCGTCGGACCCCTTCGGGGAGACTACGCCCCCTCGATGACCGGCGGGTTTCGGTCAGGTTGCCGGGCGTAGCGTCGAAGGCCCACGACAGAAGGGACTCAGCACATGGCCATCGACCGAGGAATCCTCGCGATCCTGGAGGCCAAGCCCGGCAAGGGCGAGGAGTTGGCCGACTTCCTTGAGCAGGGCCGCGCGCTTGCAGCGGAAGAGCCCGGCACCGTCACCTGGTACGCGTTCAAACTGAGCGAAACGACGTACGGCATCTTCGACACGTTCGAGGATGAGGGCGGGCGGCAGGCTCACCTCAACGGACAGATCCCCGCGGCGCTCGGACAGGTGGCTGAGGACCTGCTCGCCGCCGAGCCGGACATCCGGACCACGGACATCCTCGCGGTGAAGTGACGCCCACCGGCTGATCCGGAATCTCTTGCGGCTACGACGACGCCTGGTTCGGCGGGTAGCCCAGGTCCGCGGCGGCCAGGCAGACCTCGTGGGCCACTCGCGTCGGGACGTCCTCGTCCGCAACCGCCACCACGACCGCCCAGGCGGGGTCACCCGGATGCGCACGCGGCACCAGCGAGGCGGTGCACGAGACACCGTCGCGGAACTCGCCGTGCTCGGTGACCGGCGTCCCGCGGCGTACGGCGCGGAGCTCGGCCTCGAGTCGGTCCGGCTCGGTGTGCGTGCGCGACGTGAACGGCCGCAGCTCGTGCGACAGCAGGAACGTGTGCCGCTCCCGCGGGGTCATGGCGGCCAGCAGCGCCTTGCCGAGGGCGGTCGCGTGCGCGGACACGTCGAGGCCGACCTCGAAGTCCTCGAGGTACGGCGACCCGGCGGCCTCCGCCACCTCGACGACCGTGACCCGCTCGTCCTTGAGCAGGCCGAGATAGGAGCTCACCCCCACCCGTTCCGAGAGCTGCCGCAGCACGACGGCCGCCTTGGGCGGTCGCTCGAGGGTGGTGACGAGGTCGTGGAAGCGCCGGGCGACGGTGTCGCCGATGACGTAGGTGCCGTTGGGAAGCCGGACGAGGTAGCCCTCGTAGGCCAGCGTCCGGACCAGGTGGTAGCTCGTGGAGATGTTCAGCGAGCAGCGCCGGGCGATGGCTTTGACCGGGAGGCCGGGGTGACGGCCGACGACCTCCAGCACGCGCATCGCGCGTCCGACGCTCTGCACGAAGTCCTCCGGGCGACCGTCGTCGGCCGCCGGAACCTCGCCACCGGGCTCCATCGCACACCTCGATCTCGGCCGTCGCCACCCGGCCGTCGACCCCATCGTAGGCAGCAGCGAGACGGCGTCCACCCTTTCGCCATGCGAAATCTGAGGGGGTTCCGGACCCTCCGGGCCGGGTCGAGACTGGCCTCGTGATCGACCCGTCGGTGCGCGACGTGCTCAGTGACGTCTACGACCCGTGCTGCCGCGACAAGGGGATCTCCGTCGTCGACATGGGGCTGCTGCACCGTGCCGAGATCGACGGGGGAGCGGCCCGGGTCGAGCTGATGCTCACCTCCGGATGGTGCCCGTTCGCCGCGACGGTGCTGGGCGACATCGAGTCGGCCGTGTGTTCACTCCCCGGCGTCGACACGGCCACCGTCGACCTGGTCTGGCACGAGGCCTGGTCGCCGGAACGACTCTCCGACAGCGCCCGCGACAAGCTGCACTTCCTCCCCGACCCGGCCTCGGTGGGCGACCCCGCGTCGTACGCCGCCGAGAACTGGCCCCGCAACAACCCCACGAAGAAGGACCTCTCATGATCGGTGACGCACTGGTGTTCGACGGGGTGGCCCACCCCTTCAACTTCGAGGCCGACAACGCCCGGGGCCCGGCCGGGCAGATGTTCTCCAACCACCTCTATGCGTTCCACACGGTGCTGACGCCCGAGGGCCAGCCACTGATGTCGGCCGAGGAGTTCCTGCACAAGTGGAGCGTCGAGGAGATCCACGAGATGGTCTACGCGAACTCCGACACCGACATGCTGGTCGCGATGCCGCTCCCGCTGACGGACCTCTACAAGGACGGGCTGTCGCCGTGGACGGAGTGCGCGAAGCTCGCCCAGCGCGACCCCGACCGCACGGTGATGTGGGGCACGGTCAACCCCCTCGAGGGCAAGGCCGCCGTCGACGACGTCACCCGCCAGGTCGAGGAGTACGGCGCCAAGGCGTTCAAGTTCTACAACGTGCGCTACGAGGACGGCGGCCAGGTGCCGTGGCGGATGGACGACCCGAAGGTCGCGTTCCCGGTCTTCGAGCGGATCCAGGAGCTCGGCGTGAACCTGATCGGGGTGCACAAGGGCGTGCCACTCGGTCCGCAGATGATCGAGTACACCCAGACCTGGGACATGGACGGCGCCGCCGGCGCGTTCCCGGACATCAACTTCGTGATCTACCACGTCGGCCTGCCGTTCATCGACGAGACCTGCTGGCAGCTGATCCGCTACCCGAACCTCTACGCCTCGCTCGCGGCCTCCATCAACTTCGTGGTCCGCGCCCCGCGGCTGTTCGCCGAGCTGCTCGGGAAGCTGCTGTTCTGGTGCGGCGAGGACAAGATCGTCTACGGCAGCGAGGCCCCGATCTGGCAACCCCAGTGGGCACTCGAGGCGTTCTGGAACTTCCACATCCCGCAGGACCTCACCGACGGCTACGGCTACCCGCAGCTCACCGAGCAGGCCAAGAAGAAGATCCTCGGCGAGAACCTGCTCCGCCTGCACGGCATGGACGTCGAGGCGACGCGGGCGAAGCTGACCGGCTGACGCGTCGAGGGTCAGGCGCGCGCGGCGGGCAGGAAGACGGACAGGGCGCCCTCCAGCGAGTCCGGGCTGATCGGCTTGGCGACGAAGTCGTCCATCCCGACCCGGAAGCAGCGAGCCTGCTCCTCGGCGGAGACGCCGGCCGTCATCGCGATGATGGGAGTACGGCGGACGCTGCCCTCGCGGCGGCGGAGCTCCATCGTGGCCTGGAAGCCGTCCATCTCGGGCATCTGGCAGTCCATCAGCACTGCGTCGAACCGGGCGCGGGCCAGGATGCGGAGGGCCTCCCGGCCGTTGTCGGCGACCGAGCACGTGTAGCCGAGGTGCTCCAGGATCCCGACGGCCACGAGCTGGTTGAGCGGGTTGTCCTCGACGACCAGCAGGTGGCCGCGGCTCATCCGCGGAGTGGTGTCCACCTCGGCGGGGGTGCTGGCGCGGGTGGCTCCGAGCACCTCGACGAGGGTGTTGTGCAGCTGGGAGAGGTGCACGGGCTTGCTCAGCCGCGCCGAGATCCCGGCCTTGCGGGCCGCGTCGGCGCGGTCGTCGGCGTCCGACGTCAGCAGGACGAGGCCGGGGCCGGACAGGGCCGGGTCGGCCGTGATTCGCCGAGCGACCTCGATGCCGTCCATGTTCGGCATGCACAGGTCGAGCACCGCCAGCGCGTACGGCGCCCCCTGGGCCGCGGCCGTCTCGATCGCGGCCAGGGCGCGCGGTCCGTTCTCGACCACGTCGACGCGCATGCCCCAGGCGCCCAGCTGCTCTCCGAGGATCAGGCGGTTGGTCTGGTTGTCGTCGACCACGAGGACGCGCAGGCCGGTGAGCCGTTCGGCCGGCCGGCTCTGCCCGATCGTGGGGTCGGAGGCCAGCGGCAGCGGAAGCTCGAACCAGAACGTGCTTCCGACACCCGGCTCGCTGTCGACACCGAGCGTCCCGCCCATGGCGTTGACCAGCTGCCTC
Source organism: uncultured Actinomycetota bacterium (assembly GCA_963788445.1). Lineage (GTDB taxonomy): Bacteria > Actinomycetota > Actinomycetes > Propionibacteriales > Nocardioidaceae > Nocardioides. The sequence continues at coordinate 127,873 of CAWBGN010000007.1, read as the reverse complement.
GAGATGGCCAGGCCGAGGCCGGTGCCGCCGAACTTGCGGGTGGTGGACGAGTCGGCCTGCGAGAAGGCGTCGAAGAGGCGGTCCCGGTCGTGGTTCTCGATGCCGACGCCGGTGTCGGCCACCTCGAACCGGACGACCAAGCCTGCGGTGGTCCGGTCCTCGAGCGAGGCCCGCAGCACGACCTCGCCGCTCTCGGTGAACTTCACCGCGTTGGCGGTGAGGTTCAGCAGCACCTGGCGGAGCCGGTTCGGGTCGCCGCGCAGGCCGAGCGGCAGCTCGGGGGAGCAGTAGGCCAGCAGCTCGAGGCCCTTGCTCTGCGCCGACTCCGCGACCAGTTCGGCCGCGTCCTCGACGACCTGCAGGACGTTGAAGTCGATCGACTCGAGCTCGAGCTTGCCGGCCTCGACCTTCGAGAAGTCCAGGATGTCGTTGATGATCGACAGCAGGGCGTCGCCCGCCCCGCGCACGCCCTCGGCGTACTGCTTCTGCCGCTGGTCCAGATCGGTGTTCAGCAGCAGGCCGGTGAGGCCGATGACGCCGTTCATCGGAGTCCGGATCTCGTGGCTCATGGTCGCCAGGAACGCCGACTTCGCCCGGGAACCCTCGAGGGCGGCGTCGCGGGTCTCCGCCAGCTCGCGACGAGCCTCGCGCTCCGAGCGCAGCAGGCGGGCGGTCCGGAAGAACGCGAGCAGCAGCAGGATGCCCATGCCGATGGCGAGCTGCACCGGCTGCGTCCCGATCCCGATCCCGACGTCGATGAGCACCAGTGCCGGCGGCACGACCAGCGGGAGGATTGCGATCCCCAGCTTGGTGAGGGTCGTCTCCGACTCGTGGTGGTCAGCCACCGCTGCCCGGTCGGGGTGCGAGCGGAAGCCACGGGCCATCAGCACGGCGCCGACCAGCCAGCCGCTGTTCTCCCAGCCTTCGTTGAAGTTCGACAGCGGGAGCATCAGGAACCCGAGGTCGGCGACCAGCCAGAGGATCACGCCGAGGGCGAACCAGCCGTCCATCGCACTGCGTGCCCGGCGGTTGGTCAGGATCCGGATCACGAGGGCGAGCAGGATCGCGTCCGCCATCGGGTAGACCGACCAGACGAACTTGATCATGGGTGTCAGGGACTCGTCGCCCGCGATGGAGTCGACGGTGAAGTTCCACAGCACGAGGACGCTCACGGTGACGATCGTGAGGGCGTCGATCACCGTGTCGATGTCCACGCGACCGTGCTTCTGCGACCGGACCAGCGTGATCCAGAGCGCCGCGGTCATGAAGACGTAGGCCAGCAGCCAGCCCACGTCGGCGAACGAAGCGTCGGTGAACTCGTTGTCGTCGATGAAGGCGTACCAGACGACCTCACCGAGGACGTTCGACGTCAGGCCGGCGGCGATCAGGCGGCACGGCAGGCGGCGCTCCGCGGGTGCCCGCCTGGCATAGATCCAGGCCGCTGCCGCGGCGGCAGCTTCCACGCCGATGAACGTCGCGACCAGCAGCTCGTAGCTGGGCCGCGTGAACTGGACGACGCAGGCCGCCGCGACGGCGACCACGACGAAGGCGCGCCACGTGCCGCGCCAGGCAGTTGCCGGGTGCGTGCGCGGAAGGACAGTCCCCGTGTCCATGTGGCACCTGTACTTTTCAATCACGTTGGCAGTGATGTCTGCGCCATTGTGAACCGATAACGGGCCCCGTGATCGCGGTTCTGCAGAATTGGCCCGCGTGACATATCGGGGGCTCAACCGTTCTTTGTTGCATGACCCAGCGTCGTCTCCTGCCCGTCGTGGCTGCCGCCTGCCTGGCCGTGCTCGCGTTCACCGCCGGGCCGGCCGGGGCCGGCGCCACGGCCGAGCGCCAGGAACGGGCGGCGCACACGTACCGCGAGTACGTCTCGCTCGGCGACTCGTGGTCGGCCGACGTGGTGTTCGCCGACGCGCACGGCCTCCCGGACACGACGCACACCCCGATCGACTGCGCCCAGTCGCACACGAACTACCCCAAGCTCGTGGCCGCCGAGCTCGGCATCACGACCCACCGCGACGCCACCTGCGGCTCCGCCACGACCGACGACTTCTACGCACCTCAGGACCTGCCCGTGGGTGGGCAGAACCCACCCCAGTTCGACCGCCTCACCCGCACCACCGACCTGGTCACCGTCGGCATCGGCGGGAACGACGCCGGGATCGCCGGTGCCGGCATGGACTGCCTGAACGCGCTCCCCGTCCCGAACCCGCTGCCGCCGGGCACGATCCCGTCGCTGCCCGACAACCCGGTGCCGATCATCGGCTCCGAGGTCCCGCTCGGGGGATGCAAGGAGAAGTACGCCGGCGACGGCGTCGACAAGCTCTCGCAACGGATCCAGGCGTCGGAGCCCAAGCTGGTCAGGGCGTTCAAGCGAATCCAGGCCCTCTCCCCGCAGGCCCGGATCCTGGCGATCGACTACCTCGCGATCGTGCCCGACCACGGCTGCTACCCGTTCCTGCCGGCCAACGACGAGGACATGGCGTACATCCACGCGAAGTTCCTCGAGCTCAACGCGATGGTGAAGCGGGCCGCGCGCAAGGGCGGTGCCGAGTTCGTCAACACGTTCACGCCGACCATCGGTCACGACCTGTGCCAGCTGCCGCACCTCCGGTACGGCGAGACGTACGGGCCGTCGGTCAACGACCCCGCCGTCGGCGTCCCCGCCCACCCGAACGCCGCCGGCGCCCGCGCCCAGGCCGCGATCGTCCTGGACTACCTCAAACGCCACTGAGGCGCTGCTCGGTCCGGCTGGTTTCGAGACAGGCGCTAGCGCGCCTTCCTCAACCAGCGATGTACCGCCGGTTGAGGGGGTTGCGCGGCAACCGTCTCGAAACCCACCCCCGCCGCTGGTTGAGGAGGTTGCGCGGCAACCGTCTCGAAACCCACCCCCGCCGCTGGTTGAGGGGGTTGCGCGGCAACCGTCTCGAAACCCACCCCCGCCGCTGGTTGAGGGGGTTGCGCGGCAACCGTCTCGAAACCCACCCCCGCTGGTTGAGGAGGTTGCGCAGCAACCGTCTCGAAACCCGGTGAGGGGCGCAGGTCGCTGCCACGAACCTGACGGCCGTCGACGCGATGCCGCCGGTGACGGTCGACCTCGGGATGATGGGCTGGGCGCCGACGCTGGAGCTCACCGCTCACGTGCGGGCCAGGCCCGCGCCCGGCTGGCTCAAGCTTCGGCACGCCACTCGCAACCTGGCGGGCGGCATGTTCGAGGAGGACTGCGAGGTCTGGGACTCCGCCGGCCGACTGGTCGCGCAGGGCCGCCAGCTCGCCCGGCAGCCGCGCTGACGCTCAGCCCGCCAACCGAGACCGGCGCATGCTGAACACCCAGCGCCGCCGGGGATGCTCGGTCTGGGACCACAGCTCGTCGCGGGCAGCCCAGTACGCGACGTCCTCGGGCCCCATCGGCACCGCCCAGCGGCGGCGTACCCACGCGCCGGGCTGGCCGACGTACACGGACCCGGGCATCCACGGACCGTGCGACGCCGTGACGAAGTACTGCCCGCCGGCGGCCGCCGCGCCCTGGGCCTGCACGACGCCGCCGGCGTCGAGCATCAGCGGCCGGGACACGCCGTCCTCGCCCGCAGCGAGCAGCTTCGTGTCGGGATCCACGGGGTAGCGGACCAGGCGCTTCGTCTGCTTCCCGCGGCCGTACTCGCCGGCCACCAGCTGCGGTGGAGTCGAGGCGGAGTCGAAGGAGAGGAACGAGTAGCGCAGCTTCTCGTGCCCGTCGTCGGTCGAGGCGCGGTAGGCGAACCGAACCGGCAGCAGGTAGCGGTAGCCGAGCGAGTGGATCCGGTCCTTCTCGACGGCCAGCCGGGAGGGGTCGGAGCCGGCCCGGTCGTCGGGGATGCGGACGATGTCGTCGACGTGGCAGGTGTAGATGCCGCGGGCGGTGGCGGCGACGTGCAGCCACGGTCCGCACCAGGCGATGCCGCCGGCATGGATCTTCAGCGGCTCGACCCGGAGCTCCCCGTCGACCAGACGGGGCACGACCAGCAGCACGTGCCGATAGCGGTACGTCGCCAGGTCGGCGAAGGTGATCCGGCTGCCGTGGTGGCCGTCCCCGAGGTCCTTCGCGTACCACGTCGTCACGACCAGCTCCCGGCCCGCGACGTGTGCGAGGTCGGCGTCGGCCGAGGTCGAGATGCCCTGGGGCCACCACCGGGTGGTCCGCCGGTCCTCGCGGTCCCAGGTGAAGGCACGACGTACCGCCAGGCCGGGCGCCCAGGTGCGGTGCCCCTTCCGGTCCAGGTCGTCGAGCACGGCGGCCAGCCCTGCCCGACCTCCGACGAGTCCGGCGAGCGCTTCGCTCCCGTCGGCGCTGTCGTCGCTCGGCTGGAGGTGGACCCCCTCGACGTGGTCGGGCACACGGCTACGTTAGGGCCCGTGACCGAGGACCGCCGCCACGTCGTCGGTGCGGCGATCGTCGGAGGCGGTCGCGTGCTGGCGGCGCGACGTACTGCTCCCGCGGCCGCTGCGGGGCGCTGGGAGTTCCCCGGCGGCAAGGTGGAGCCGGGTGAATCACCTGCGGACGCCCTGGTCCGGGAGATCGCCGAGGAGCTCGCCTGCACCGTCGAGGTCACCGGCTGGCTCGACGGCGCGGTCCCCATCGGCGACACCCATCTGCTCACCGTCGCCGTGGCCCGGCTGGTGGCCGGAGACCCGGTCCCGCACGAGCACGACCAGGTGCGCTGGCTCGCCGCGGCCGAGCTCGACGACGTCGACTGGCTCGATCCCGACCGCCCCTTCCTCCCTGAGCTCCGCGCGCTGCTGGACCCCGACTATCCAGATGGACGCCCGGGAGGTACTCACTAGGCTGAAGAACATGACCGACACGCCGTCCCAGCGGCTCCTTCTCGTCCACGCCCACCCCGACGACGAGTCCATCGGCCAGGGCGCCACGATGGCCAAGTACGCCGCGGAAGGCCGCGGCGTCACGCTCGTCACCTGCACCGCCGGTGAGATGGGCGAGATCCTGGTGCCCGAGCTCGAGCACCTCGCCGCCGACCAGGACGACGGGCTCGGCCTGTACCGCCGCGGCGAGCTCGACAAGGCGATGGCCGCGCTGGGCGTCACCGACCACCGGTTCCTCGGCGGGTTCGGGGCCTACCGCGACTCCGGCATGAAGTGGCACGAGGACGGCCACGCCGTCGCCGCCGACGAGGTGCACGACAACGCGTTCTGGCACGCCGACCTGACCGAGGCCGCCGACCACCTCGTCGAGGTGATCCGCGAGGTCCGGCCGCAGGTGCTGGTGACCTACGACCAGTTCGGTGGCTACGGCCACCCCGACCACATCCAGGCGCACCGGGTGGCGATGTACGCCTCGATGCTCGCCGCGGTCGCGTCGTACCGCCGCGAGCTCGGCGAGGCCTGGGACATCGAGAAGGTCTACTGGGGCGCGATGTCGGAGAGCCGGATGCGTGAGGGCCTGCGGGCGCTGCGCGCCGCCGGCGACACCACGAGCTTCGAGGGCATGGACCCCGACGGTCCGTTGCCGTTCTTCGTGATCAAGGACGACGACCTGAGCGCCGCCGTCGACGCGCAGGAGTACGTCGACCGCAAGATGGCCGCACTCACGGCTCACGCCACCCAGATCGCCACCGACGGGCCGTTCTTCGCGCTGTCCAACAACGTGGGCAGCGCCGCCTGGGGCGTCGAGTTCTTCCGGCTGGTCAAGGGAGAGCTGGGTCCGGTGGGCGAGGACGGCCTCGAGACCGACCTGTTCGCCGGAGTCGGATGAGGTTGGCGGGGGCGGCGCTGCTGGTTGTCGCCGGCGCCGCCACCGCACTGGCGACCGTGGCGCTCCACCAGGTCTGGTGGGGTTTCCTGTTGTCGATCGTGGCCACGGCGGCCGCGCTGGTGGGGGTGGGCCGCGGCTGGCTGACCCGGCTGCCGTTCGCGCTCGGCTGGGTGGGGCTCGTCGCCGTGGTGACCCCCCAGCGGCCGGAGGGCGACTACCTCGTCGGCTCGAACAACTCCGGCTACGTCCTGCTCGGCTTCGCCCTGGTCGTCCTGCTGTTCGCGGTCGCCACACTTCCGCGTCCTCGGCGCGTGACGCCGGACGACGCTGGCGACGGCTCCTAGGATGACGCGCGTGACCCCGTCAGGACGCGAGACCGCAGGCGGGCGGGCGGTCCTGCTCGTCCTGCTGGTGCTCGTCCTGCTGCTGGGCGGCGGCTACGCCGCGGCCGCGGTCGCAGCCGGCGCGAACGTGCCCCGCGGCACCACCGTCGCGGGCGTCGACGTCGGCGGGCGGACGGAGGCGGAGGCAGCCGAGGCCCTCGAAGCCGGTCTGGCCGACCGGATCGAGGAACCGATCCCGGTCTCGGTGGACGGCCGGACGCTCACGGTCTCCCCCGAGGACGCGGGGCTGTCCGTCGACTACGCCGCGTCGGTCGCGGCGGCGGGCGGCGCGAAGTCGTGGGAGCCCGGCCGGCTCTGGAACTACTACACCGGTGGCGACGACCTCGACGCGGTCATCTCCGTCGACGAGGCCGCGATGACCGCGACGGTCGAGGACCTGGTCGCGTCGGCAGGCACGCTCCCGAGGGACGGCGACGTCCGTTTCAAGGACGGCCAGGTCAAGGTGGTCGAGCCACGCGCCGGAGAGCAGGTGTCCGTGGAGGACGCCCGTGCCGCCCTGGAGGCGGCGTACCTCCAGGAGGGCGAGACGGCCGAGCTGTCGCTCACTCCCGCGCAGCCCGACATCGACGACGCAGACGTCCAGGCGGCGCTCGCCGGAGTTCGCGAACCCGGCGGTCTCGGGACCCGTCACCCTGGTCTTCGGCAAGTCACCGGTTCGCCTGTCGCCGCGGCAGTTCGCCCCGGTGCTGGACATGCGCGCCGAGGGCGGCGCACTGGTGCCCGAGCTCGACGAGGAGAAGCTGGGCGACCTGGTCGAGAGCGCCGTCAGCCGCAACGGCTCCCCGGTCGACGCGGGCTTCAAGGTCGTGGACGGTAAGCCGAAGATCGTCCCGGACAAGCCGGGCGTCAGCTATCGGCCGGAGGACGTCAGCGACGCCTTCCTCGACCTGGTGCGGCGACCCAGCGGGGAGCGCGAGGAGCGGGTCAAGGCGACGGTCGCGGAGGCCGACTTCACCACCCAGGACGCCCGCGCCCTGAAGATCACCGAGCGGGTGTCGACGTTCACGACGTACTACCCCTACGCGGAGTACCGCAACGTCAACATCGGCCGGGCCGCCGAGCTGGTCAACGGCACCGTCCTGAAGCCCGGCGACGTCTTCTCGCTCAACGACACCGTGGGCGAACGCACCCGCGAGAACGGGTTCACCGAGGGGTTCATCATCAGCGACGGCATCTTCAAGGAGGACCTCGGCGGCGGCGTCTCCCAGATGGCCACCACCACCTTCAACGCGATGTTCTTCGCCGGGCTCAAGGACGTCGAGCACAAGACCCACTCGTTCTACATCGACCGCTACCCCGTCGGCCGCGAGGCCACCGTCGCCTGGGGCGCGGTCGACCTGCGCTTCCAGAACGACACGCCGTACGGCGTGCTGATCACCGCCAACGTCACCCCGAGCACCCCCTCCAGCCAGGGTGTGGTGACGGTGAGCATGTACTCCACGAAGTACTGGGACATCACCACGTCCACCTCGGACCGCTACAACTACACCGCAGGAGCAGACCCGGACCCTGCGCACCCCCGACTGCTACCCGAACAGCGGGTACGGCGGCTTCGACGTCGACGTCATGCGCTACTTCAAGAAGGCCGGGGACAGCCAGCTCGACCACTCGGAGAAGTTCCACACGACGTACACCCCCTCCGACACGGTCATCTGCAAGCCGCCGAAGAGCGGCCGCGGCTGAGGCGGCGTTCCGCCCAAGCTGGCGCGGACGGCCCATGTAACGCCGTGTTCCTTGCTGTACCCAGGGGGTTGCAGCACCCCGGGTACAGGAATTAACACGGCGTTACATGGAAAACGCCGGCCGACGTCGGAACGCCCGACGCCGGTGGTGATCGTGCACGGCACGTTCGGCGACCGGAAGAGCCTGCTCGACAACCTGTCCGGGGCCATGGTCGAGGAAGGTCCGGCTACCTCGAGCCCGGGCCGGAGACGACCAACCTGACCCTGCAGGACGTGTGCGCGACCGACCTGGCCGAGCACGTCCAGATCCCGATGAGCGCGACCGCGATCGCGCTCACCCTCAACGCACTGACGCGGTCCGGTCCAGCCGATCCCGCTCTGAAGACCTGCGGCTGAGCTCGTCCGCGGACAACGGCTGGCCGGGAGCGACCGTGATCGGGTGGCGGATCACGGCCGAGAAGAAGTAGCCGTCGTCGTTGTCGGGGGCGAACTTCGGCTGGCGACGGCCCAGGCTGTCGGTCGCGCGCACCCACAGCTCGTGGCGACCCGCGGCGGGAGGAGCCCACGGCAGCTCCCAGCCGACCCAGCAGGACGGCTCGTTCGGCCCGGTGAGGGTGGCCTCGTGCCAGGTCTCGCCGAGGTCGGCGCTGACCTCGACCAGCCGGATGGTGGCCTCGCCGGACCAGGCCCGGCCGCGCAGCACGGTGGTCCGGCCGGCGACGAGGTCGGGGGCAGCGTCGAGCGTGCTCTTCACGGGCATCCGCTCGAGGACGGCGTCGTCGCCGTCCCAGCCCTTGCCGTGCATGCGGTACCAGCGCGTGTTCCACGGCGAGTCGACGACGGAGGTGGTCACCCGGAGCTCGCCGAGCCACTTGATGCTGGCGATCCCGACCCAGCCCGGCACGACCAGTCGCGCCGGGTACCCGTGGTCGCGGGGGAGCGGGTCGCCGTTCATGTCCCAGGCGATCAGCACGTCGTCGAGGGCCTTCGCGATCGGCAGCGGCCGGCGTACCCGTCCGTGGTTCTCGCCCTCGTGGACGTACGGGTCGTCCAGCCCGACCCCCATCACCTGGACGGCGTCGTCGCGCAGGCCGGCGTGGCGCAGCACGGTCGACAGAGGCACCCCGGTCCAGCGGGCCGTCCCGATCGCGCCGAGGCCCCACTGGGTCCCGGGGCGCGGGGTGCCCTGCTGCTCGGCGAACAGGCGTCGGCCGTTGCCGGTGCACTCCAGGGCGCGGTCGTAGGTACGGCTGGTGAACGACTTCAGCTCGCTCAGGGAGTACGTCGTGTCCCCGATGACACCGTCACCGCTCACCAGCAGGCGCCACGAGCCGGCGTCGATCACCGGGCGACTCGGTGTGGTTGCGGACGAAGAACCGCTCGTTGGGGGTGAGGTAGGGGACGTCGTCCTCCCACACCGTCTCCACGTCGGTCCCGTGCTGGACCCACGCGTCCCCCAGGGCTGGCCGGATCTGTCGCGCAACATGCTCTAACTCTACTGAATCACTAGTAATAAATCGCAATTCACGGCGTGAGTCGGTTCAGGTCGCGCGGGAAGAGCGTGACCTCGCGCACGTTGGCGCTGCCGGTCAGCCGGCTGGTCCAGCGCTCGAGGCCGATCGCGAAGCCGCCGTGCGGCGGCATCCCGTGCTGGAACGCCTGCAGGTACGCCGCGTACGTCGCCGGGTCCTCGCCGTTGGCGCGGATGGCCGCGTCGTAGTCCGACGGCCGGTGCAGCCGCTGCCCGCCGGTGACCAGCTCCAGCCCGCGGAAGATCAGGTCGAAGCTGTTCGACCAGCGGGGGTCGTCGGGCTGCGGGTGCGTGTAGAACGGCCGCTTGACCATCGGGTAGCCCTCGACGGCGAGGAAGTCGCTGCCGTGCTCGGCCAGCGCCCACGCCCCGAGCGCGCGCTCGTGCTCGGGAGCCAGGTCGGGCTCGTCCTCGGGCGCGCCGACCAGGGCGAGCGCGTCGCGGAAGTGGATCACCGGGATCTCGCTCGGGCACCACCGGCACGTCGGCGCCGGTGAGCTCGACCGCGGCGGCGGCGTACTCGTGGACCGCGGCGACCATGCCGGCGACCACGTCGCGCAGCATCGCGAGCACGTCGCGGTGGTCGCGGATGAAGCCGAGCTCGGCGTCGAGGGAGACGTACTCCGCGAGGTGGCGCACGGTGTCGTGCGGCTCGGCCCGGAACACCGGCCCGACCTCGTAGACCCGCTCGAAGACGCCCACCATCTGCTGCTTGTAGAACTGCGGGCTCTGCGCGAGGTACGCCGGCCGGCCGAAGTAGTCGACCTCGAAGACGTTCGCGCCGGACTCGGTCGCCGACGCGACGAACTTGGGCGTCTGGATCTCGGTGAAGCCGGCCGCGTCGAGCGTGGTCCGGAAGCCGCGCAGCGAGGCCGCCGCGAGCTCCCACTTCGCCTTCTGGGCGGGATGGCGCCAGGTGACCGGGGCGTGGTCGAGCAGCGTCGGGCAGTCCGGCGTTGAGGGCGGGCCGCCACAGCTCGACCGGCGGCGTGGCGGCCGGCTCGGTGAGCAGCGTGATCACCGGGTCGGTGACCTCGATGCCGCCGGGCGCCTGGGCGTTCGCGGTCGCCGTACCGACCACCTCGACGGTGGTCTCCTCGGGCGGGACCTCGCCCTCGCGGACCACGACCTGGGCCAGGCCGGTGCGGTCGCGGACGACGAGGAACGTGAGCGCCGCGAGCTCGCGGCGACGGTGCACCCACCCCTGCAGCCGGACGGTCGATCCGGGCTCGGCGGCGGGCAGTTCGGAACTGAGAGTGCGTTGCATGGTTACCTCCAGTGGCGGGAAGCCCTGGAGGTGTGGGCGGGGGCTAGATCGCGGTGCCACCACACCTTCGCCGGGCCCTGCAGATCAGGGTGGCTCGGCCTCTCGTCGGTACGCCGGACGCGCGGGCGACGCCTCTCGAGGGTCGTCACGCCTCACGTCGCCGGCGAAATCGTACGGCGGCCCGGCCCCGTCGGCCAACTCCGTTCAGCCCGGGCGGTGAGGTAGCGGTAGGAGTGGTGGGTCGTCGAACCCCAGCCGGTCGTACAGCGCGAGCGCGGGGGCGTTGTCGCCCAGCACCTGGAGGTACGCCGTCGTCGCGCCCTGCTCGGCGCCCCACTCGAGCAGCGCGTCCATCACCGCGAGCCCGAGGCCCTGACGCCGGTGCTCGGGCGCCACCTCGATGCTCCGGAAGCCGACCCAGTCGTCGGCGTACGCCGCCACCCCGCTCGCGGCGTCCCCGATCCGGGCCGTCGACGACGCGCGGTGACGGTCTCGACAAGCTCGACCGAGGTCGAGATCGCTGGTCGAGGAGCGGCGTCGCAGCGCCTGCCTCCGAACCGCGCCGCGCAGCGCCCGCCGCACCTGCGCCACGCTCGCGATCTGGAACAGCGTGTCCGCATCGTGGCTCTCCGGCACCCACCCGTGCGACCGGAACAGCTCGTCCTCGGCCGAGTCCGGCAGCACCGCGGCGATCGGGCGGTCGTAGTGGGCGACCACCCGCTCGTAGGCGTCCTCGACCCCGGCCGGCACGAACGCCAGGACCGAGTTGGCCCGGCGCGCGGTCGCGGTGGGGGAGGAGCGCAGCAGCCAGTCGCCGAGCGGGCTCGGTCACCAGGTCCGGGAAGAGGTTCAGCCCGTGCAGCTGGGCGCGCAGCGGCGAGACGCGGTGCCGGACGGACGGGCGGGGCGGGACCGGCTTCCCGGAGACGATGTCGGCGAGCCGGATCGTCACCGGCTCGCCCTCCTCGGGGGCGATCACGCACACGCCGTCACCCCACGACGTACACACGCCCAGCAGGTCGGTCATCGCCGGCCCACCGGACGGGCCGGTCTCGCCGGGCAGGACCCGTCGGACGACGACCCGCTGGCCGACGACATGGGGGCCCAGACGGTGGGCTTCGTGGGAGGTCGCCACGCGGGGATACTAGGCTGTTCCCGTAGCCGCAAAACCGTACGCCCACAGGAGGAACTGGTGACCTACGTCATCGCCCAGCCGTGCGTCGACCTCAAGGACCGCGCGTGCGTCGACGAGTGCCCGGTCGACTGCATCTACGAGGGCAAGCGGATGCTCTACATCCACCCCGACGAGTGCGTCGACTGCGGCGCCTGCGAGCCGGTCTGCCCGGTCGAGGCGATCTTCTACGAGGACGACACCCCGGAGGAGTGGAAGGAGTACTACACGGCCAACGTGAGCTTCTTCGACGACCTCGGTTCGCCGGGTGGTGCCGCCAAGATGGGTGAGATCGACAAGGACCACCCGTTCATCGCCGCGCTGCCGCCGCAGATCCAGGAGTGACCTGCCCGCGTCTCCTCGCGGCTCCCGGACTTTCCCTGGGACAACCTGACGGCGTACGCCGAGCGGGCCCGTGCGCATGCCGACGGCGTCGTCGACCTGTCCATCGGTACCCCGGTCGACCCGACCCCGGCGGTCGTGCAGGAGGCGCTGCGCGCCGCCACCGACTCGCCGGGCTACCCGGTCACGATCGGCCGGGTCGAGACCCGGCAGGCGTGCATCGACTGGCTGGCCCGCCGGCACGGCGTCACCGGCCTCGGGCTGGACGGCGTGATCCCGTCGATCGGCTCCAAGGAGCTGATCGCCTCGCTGCCGACCCACCTCGGGCTCGGCCCGGCTGACCTGGTCGTCTACCCGGCGCTGGCCTACCCGACGTACGAGGTCGGCGCGGCGCTGGTCGGCGCCCGCGCGGTCGCGACCGACTCGCTGACCTCGCTCGGCCCGGAGACGCCGGCCCTGGTCTGGCTGAACTCGCCGTCCAACCCGACCGGCCGGGTGCTGCCGGTCGAGCACCTGAAGAAGGTCGTCGACTGGTGCCGCGAGCGCGGCGCGCTCCTGGTCTCCGACGAGTGCTACCTCGAGTGCGCCTGGGAGGCCGAGCCGGTCTCGGTGCTGCACCCGGACGTCTGCGGCGGCAGCCACGAGGGGATCCTCGCGGTCCACTCGCTGTCGAAGCGGTCCAACCTCGCCGGCTACCGGTGCGCCTTCGTGGCCGGCGACCCGGCAGTGGTCGGCGGAGCTGCTCGCCGTCCGCAAGAACCTCGGCCTGATGATGCCCGGCCCGCAGCAGGCTCGCGATGGTCGCCGCCCTCGACGACGACGCGCACGTGGTCGAGCAGCACGCCCGGTACGCCGCCCGGCGGGCGAAGCTGCGCGAGGCGTTCCAGGCGGCCGGCTTCCGGATCGACCACTCCGAGGCGTCGCTCTACCTCTGGGCGACCCGGGGCGAGGACTGCTGGGAGACCGTCGCCTGGCTGGCCGACCGCGGCATCCTGGTCGCCCCGGCGCGTTCTACGGCGCCGCCGGCAAGGAGCACGTGCGGGTCGCGTTCACCGCCACCGACGAGCGGGTCGACGCCGCGGTCGCGCGCCTGCGCGGCTGATCTCCGGACGCACGCCGGGAGTTCTCCTTCCCGTCACCGACTCGTCGTCCTGTGCTGCCCGCGGGCTGGTCGACTGGACCCATGCGCCGTCCTCTCACCCTCGCCGTCATCGCCACTGTCTCCCTCCTGCTCGCAGCAGGATCGGCCCCGGCCAGCGCCGGCCACCATCCGGACCCGTCCCGCGCCGAGCTCGTCGGCTGGGCGTCGCTGCCCGCCGACACCTTCGTGCCGGGCAGCGAGCCGTCCGGCTACTTCACCGGCAACGCCGCCGCACCGTTCCCCGGCCAGCCGGTCCAGGGCTTCTCAGGTATCCACGCCCTGCGTGATGGCAGCTACCTCGCCATGAGCGACAACGGCTTCGGATCGAAGGCCAACAGCCAGGACTTCCGGCTGCGCGTCCACCGGATCACGCCGGACACCGACAACGAGACCGTCGACGTGCTCGGCGGGTTCTACCTCAGCGACCCGTGGCGCAAGGTGCCGTGGACGATCTGGCGGGACGGGGGGTGTGCGGCCGAGGCGTCGCTGCCCGCGGGCTACACCTGCCCGACTCCCGACCGCGGCCTGACCGGCTGGGACTTCGACATCGAGTCGATGCAGCTCGCACCCGACCACACGCTGTGGTTCGGCGACGAGTTCGGGCCGTTCCTGCTGCACACGGACCTGCGCGGCCGGCTGCTCGAGGCGCCGATCCCGACGCCGGGCGTCAAGTCGCCGTCCAACCCGACCCTGGCCGAGGGGGAGCAGCCGAACCTGCCCAACTCCAAGGGCTTCGAGGGGATGGCGATCAGCCCCGACGGCCGGACCCTGTACCCGATGCTGGAGGGTTCGACCACGGAGGACCAGGCGGCCGGACTCGCGGCGGACCTGCGGATCTACGAGGTGCGCCTGGGGAAGGGCAAGCACGGGACCCAGTTCACCCACAGCTTCCGGCGCTTCCGGATGGAGTCGTCGGGCAACTCGCTCGGCGATCTGATCGCGATCAACCGGCACCAGCTCCTCATGATCGAGCGGGACAACTTCTCCGGTGACCTGGCGGTGCTGAAGCGGGTCTACCTCGTCGACCTGCGCGACCGCGACCACGACGGCTACGTCGACAAGAAGCTGCTCGTGGACCTGATGAACCTGTCGAACCCCCAGGGCCTGGGCGGTTTCGGCGACCCGTTCACGTTCCCCTACGTGACGATCGAGGACGTCGAGATCCTCGACCGGCACACCATCGCCGTGCTCAACGACAACAACTACCCGGGCACCGGCGGCCGCGGGACGGACGTGAAGGACGTCAACGAGTACCTCGAGATCGACCTGGGCACCCGGCTCGACGTCGACAAGCGGCTGCTGCCGCGACGCTGACTGGAGCAGCTCCGCCGAAGCCGGTGTTGCGTGCGAGCGCTGGGCTGCAACAACGCCGTACCTCGGCCGCGTTGCTCCTAGCGTGGGTCACGCTCAAGCTGGCGCGGGGGGTGGCGCGGAACGGCGGCAAACGGGGGACGTTCGCCGTTCCGCGCCCTTGCCCTGCCTTGCCGACGTCGCCTCACACGAGGATGCGCGAACCCTGCTCGATCCACCAGCGGGCGGCACGTCTCGTGGTTTCTGGCAGCGTCACGTCCCCGGCGATCCCGACCAGACGCTGATCGCCGGCCATCCCCAGGCAGTAGAGGGTCTGACGCACCGTCGTCTCATCGCCCGTCAGCCCGCGGGCGAGCGCCGGACCAGGCAAGGACTGGCCGGAGCGGCCGACGATCGCGGTGGCGTGCGCGAAGTCGCCGCTATCCCCGTCCAGGAGGCTCTCGACCCCGGGCACGTCCTCTCCGGCGTGGCAGACAGCCGCGACCCGGAGCGCGGCGGCGCGGCTCGCCGGATCCGGGCAGTCGTCGCGAACCTCGAAGATCGCCCGGACCAGCGCGGCGGCGAAGGGTGAGCTCATCAGCAGCCAGGTCGACGTCGACATGCGCACGCCGCGGGGTTCGAAGAAGGCCTCGAACAGCAGACGCTCGAGCAGTGGCTCCTCGGGGTGGCCGAGCGCGACACACGCCGTACGCGCGACCGAGGCGGCGAACCTGTAGTGGACGTTGCTCCGGCTTCGCGACCAGGTCACCGGCGGGTGCAGCGCCGAGGGCGCCGCGACGCCAGCGTCACGGAGCTCGACCCGGACGGCGCTCGGGAGGGTGCGGCAGACCTGCGTGAGGATGGTTCTCCGGGCAGGGTCGTCACCCGCGTGGCTCCACGCCCGCTCGAGGAGCGGCACGAGCTGTCCCCAGTCGGAGACTCGCCGAGAGCCGCTCACGAACATGCCCTGGAGGGCGTACGACGCGCCTCGGACCTGAAAGATCGACGGGCTCGACAACAGGTCACCGGCCCACTCCACCAGCTCGTCGGATGGATGGTCGGAAAGGACGCTCGTCAGGTCGTAGAAGTTCTGGTGGTCGGGATCGTCCACGGCAGCCCGCAGGACAGCCGTGACCAATCCGGCGTACGGGCTGTCCAGCAGTGTGTTGATCGCCTCGTGCCGCATCAACCGGACGCCGGCGACACCCCTGCCGACCTCCCCGGTCAACCGGTGCACCAAGGGCTCCATCACCGCCGTGGGGAGGCCGAAACCATGGGGGAGGGCGTGCTGGCGGGTGAACGCCAACCAGGCGGAGGCCGTCGGCGCCGGCACCTGGACGGCGTCGCAGGTCCGGCTGTACTCCGCCAGGTCGCGGGCCCCCTGCTCGGGATGACGGGGCGGGGCGTAGGCGAACGCGCGGCAGATGCCGTCGACCTGCGCTCGGAGCGCGCCCTCGGTCAGTCCGAGCACACGGCCGTAGCCGTCCAGCACCTGAGGTGAGCGCTGGCCCTCGCTCTCGGCCCGGCTCAACGTGGCAGCGGACAGCGTCACGCCGTGCTCGTCAAGCGCCGCCGACATCTGCCTCAGCGAGATCCCGGCTGACGTTCGGTGTACCCGCAGCAGCCATCCGATGCGTGCGGCAACGTCGATCCGCGCCGCGCTCAACGGGGTCCGGTCGTCTATCTGTTCTGAGGTGCGGGGCACCTGTCCCCCATCGGCCATGCAGCTCGCGGCTTGAACAAACCCTGCCCGCTCAGTCGAAGACGTCGACGTGGACGTGGTCGCGGTGCTCGAGGATCTTGCGGTCGCCGGAGCGCTCCGGCGGGTCGTAGTCGCGCCAGCCATCGTCGGAGCGCGAGCCGGCGGTCCAGATCCGGTCGTCGAAGATGACGGTCTGGATCGAGAGCCGGTCGGCCATGGCGACGAGGTACTGGGCGATCGCCCAGCCCTTCTCCTTGTTCTCGGGCGAGATCGGGCGGACGAAGATGTCGACCGCCCGCCCGTCGTAGTGGGCGGACCCCTCCATGTGGCCGTCCTGCACGCCTCCGGGCGCGAAGCCGCCCAGGGCCAGGCCGCCGAACACCGCCTGGACGTCGCGGCGTACGACGTCGGCGCGGCGGGTCAGCCCGGAGGCCTTCAGCTGGTCGCTCGCCGCCTCCGCGTCGTCGTCGATGACGCATGAGAACGCCTGGTGCGAGTTGCCGGTCAGCGCCGATGCGAGGACCCGGGCGTCGGCCTCGTGGTCGGCGTACGCCTCCGGGAAGCCGGAGCGCTGCACGAGCTGCGCCGCCTCCGTGACCCGCATCGAGTCGTAGCCGTCCACCTCCGCCAGCTCGTCGTAGAAGGCGTTGGTGGAGTAGTAGGGGTTGAGGATCTGCTCCGGCTCGCCCCAGCCCTGCGACGGGCGCTGCTGGAAGATCCCGAGCGAGTCACGGTCGCCGGTCTCGATGTTGTAGAGCTTCGACTCCTGGAACGCCGTCGCCAGCGCGATGGTCGCCGCCCGGGCCGGCATCCCGCGCTGCACCGAGATCGCGCTGATCAGCGCGGCGTTCTCGGCCTGCTCGACGCTCAAAGTCACGCTGTCCCCATCGACCGTGGCCACGCACTTCTCGCTGCTGAGCAGAGGTCCGACCCTGTCGAACAGGGTGAGCGACCCCCACACCACCACGCCGAGGACGACCACGCCGACGACGACGAGCAGCCCCCGTCTCCCCATGTGCGTCAGTTCGCGTGCAGGTCGGCGTTGAGGGCGATGCCCTCGCCCTTCCACGGCACCGCCTCCACGGTGCCCGTCACCGAGTTGCGGCGGAACAGGATGTTGCTCGAGCCCGACAGCTCGACAGCCTTGACGACCTTGGGCTTGTGGTCCATGTCGAGGATGGTGATCTTGGTGCCGGCGGTGATGTAGCAGCCGGCCTCGACCACGCAGTCGTCGCCGAGCGAGATGCCGATCCCGGCGTTCGCTCCGAGCAGGCAGCGCTCGCCGATCGAGATGGTCGCCTTGCCGCCGCCGGAGAGGGTGCCCATGACCGAGGCGCCGCCGCCCACGTCGGAGCCGTCGCCGACCAGGACGCCCGCCGAGATCCGTCCCTCGACCATGGACGCCCCGAGCGTGCCGGCGTTGTAGTTGACGAAGCCCTCGTGCATGACCGTGGTGCCCTCGGCCAGGTAGGCCCCGAGCCGGACCCGGTCGGCGTCGCCGATCCGGACGCCGGTCGGCAGCACGTAGTCGACCATCCGCGGGAACTTGTCGACGCCGTACACCGTGACGTGCTGGGCGGCGGCCCGCAGCCGGCCGCGGGTCGCCTCGAAGTCCTTGACCGCGCACGGACCGGCGCTGGTCCACACGACGTTGGTCAGCAACCCGAAGACGCCTTCCATCGAGATGGTGTGGGGGACCACCTGCCGGCTGGAGAGCAGGTGCAGGCGCAGCCAGACGTCCTCGGTCGAGGCGGGTGCGTCCTGCAGGTCCTTGATCTCGACGAACAGGACCTCTCGTCGGACTCCGCGGGCGTGGTCGCTGCCCTCGAGCTCGGTCAGCTCACCGGGGGCGCCGTTGTCGCCGGGCGCGGCACCGAGCGTGGGCGCCGGGAACCACACGTCGAGGACCGTGCCGTCGGTGTCGATGGTCGCGAGGCCGTAGCCCCAGGCCTGGGTGGGTGCGGAAGTCACCCCCCAAGCCTAGATTGCGCCCCATCACTGTCCGGTACGGCCGTCGATGCACTCCCTCAGCAGGTCGGCATGGCCGACGTGGCGGGCGTACTCCTCGATCATGTGGACCAGCACCTCGCGCAGCGCGACCGTGCCGTCCTCCATGGCCCCCACGACGTCGAGGTCGGCGGCTTCGTCGACGACCTTCTCGGCCGCGGCGACCTCCCGCCGCCAGGACTCCCAGGCGTCCTCGACGACGGCCGGATCCGCCACCGCACCGTTGAAGTCGAGGTCCGGGTCCGCCTCGGTCCGGTAGAGCCGGGGCAGGTCGAGCCGGTGGCCCATCACCCGCTGGAACCAGCTGTTCTCTACCTTCGCCAGGTGCCGGACCAGCCCGAGCAGTGACAGCGTCGACGGCGGCACCGAGCGGCGCGCCATCTGCTCGGCGTCCAGGCCCTCGCACTTCATCTCCAACGTCTTCCGGTAGTGCTGGAGGTAGTCGATCAGCACCGCACGCTCTCCCACGGCCTGGGTGCCCGTGCCGCGGGGGTCGTCCTCGGGGTCCACCCACATGTCGGGGTACTTTCGCTCACTCACGGGCGCCACCCTGTCCCGTCCGGAGCCGCCCGGCAACCCATATGCGAGGAGCGATCGGGATCGTCCTCGTCCGAGGCCACGGAGGCCCTGGGGGCGTTTGCGTCCCCTGCTGTACTTGTCCGGTGACAAGTGGGAGGACAGCACGCCTGATCGGTGCGGGCTTCGGGTTGGTGTTCATCCTGGTGAATGCCGGCATGGCCGGCTCGCCCTGGTCCTTGGTGCTGCGTGGAGCGGGGGTGGTTGCCGCCGCGGGCGTCGGGTGGGCGCTGGCCCGACGGCCGGACACCGACCTGGAACCACGTGCGGGTGCCGTCCGCGTCTACTGGTGGTGTGTCGTCGCCGAGGTGGTGGCGCTTCTCGCCGGCACGCGGCTACTCGGCGCCAACGGTCATGGTGAGTACGGCGTCGCATGGGTCGCCTTCGTTGTCGGACTCCACTTCTTGCCGTTCGCCTGGGCATGGCGACACCCGGAGTTCAGGTGGCTCGGGCTCGCCTTGATGACGCTCGCGGCCATCGGCGCGGCCCTCGGACTCCTGGGCGCGGGCGACGCGAGCATCGCACTGGTCGCCGGCGTGGGGTCAGGGTTTGCACTGCTCGGCTACGCAGGAGCGGGTGGACGAGGTGCTGGAGGCGCGAGCGGCCGAGAGGAGCGAGTTGGCCACTCGCGGCGACCCTGAGGGGTTCAGCCGGATCGGGCTAGCGTGGAGAGGTGCATCGCGGCTTTTCGAGGGAGGCACCTCCCGACCACACCGACCTTTTGGTGATCGGGGCCGGCCCCTACGCCTACTCAGTCGCCGCGTACGCCCGCGACAACGGCATCGCGACCCGGATCGTCGGTCGGCCGATGGCGTTCTGGCGCGACCAGATGCCGGCCGACATGTACCTCCGATCGGGGCCGGACTGGCACCTCGACGCCAATGGCGACGCCACTTTCGAGGCCTTCTTCGAGGACCGGGGGCTCGACCCGACTCGCCATGACCCCATCCCGATCGGTGTCTTCCTCGACCACACGGACTGGTTCGCCGAGCGAAAGGGGCTCGTGGTCGAGGAGCGAATGGTGGCGGAACTGACGCGGCCGGACGCGGTGTTCCAGGCCTTGATGGCGGATGGCGGCACGATCACCGCCACAGCGGTGGTCGCCGCCCCGGGCGTCTCTCACTACGCCGCGCTGCCGGACTGGTCCGCCGCCGTTCCGTCGGACCGTCGATCGCACACGAGCGAGCTGGTCCGGTTCGACCACCTTGCCGGCGCCCGGGTCGCGATCGTCGGTGGCCGACAGAGCGCATATGAATGGGCGGCCCTGCTGTGCGACCACGGAGCGCAGCGCGTCGACGTCGTTCACCGCCACGACATCCCGGCCTTCGCCCGAGTGAGCTGGGCGTTTGTGGACGACTACGTCGAGCAGACGCTGGCGACCCGCGGCTGGTGGCGGCACCTCTCGGCCACCGAGCAGGCGGCGATAGCCTCGAGGTTCTGGCAGGTGGGACGGCTCACGCTCGAGCATTGGCTGGTGCCGCGGCTGAAGCCGGAGGTGGTGCATCGGCATCCCCGATGTGAGGTGGTCTCGGTGGGTGCGGCCTCCGACGGAGGAGTGCGTCTGACCCTCTCCGACGGCGATGCGCTCCATGCCGACCATGTCGTCTTTGCGTCGGGGTACCGGGCCGACCTGGCGCGGGTGCCGTACCTCTCCGGTGTGCTCGACCAGGTGTCGGTGACCGACGGCTTCCCCGACCTGTCGGAGGGCTTCGAGACCAGCCTGGCGGGCCTGTACCTCATCGGCTTCTCGGCGACCCGCGACTTCGGACCGTTCTACGGGTTCACCAAGGGTTGCCCGTCGGCGGCCCGCATCGCCGTAGCCGAGATGCTCCGCTGATACGGAGTGACTTCCTGTCAACGGGGTGGGTGAGGTGCCGCCACGTCACGCCGCTATGCCGCTCGGATCTCTTCGAGTGGCGCTCCGTCCACCATCAGGTTGACGTCGATGTTCCCCCGGGTCGCGTTCGAGTACGGGCAGAGGTCGTGAGCACGGGCCATCAGGTCGGCCGCCTCGGCTGGCGACAGCAGCGGCGCGTGCAGGTCGAGCGCGACGGTCAGACCCAGGCCGCCATGCCCGGTCGGCCCCAGCCCGACTCGTGAAGTGACGCGTGAGTCGGACGCGTCAAGCTTCCGCCCGTTGGCGACGTTGAGGAGCGCGGACTGGAAACAGGCGGCATATCCGACCGCAAATAGCTGCTCCGGGTTGGTGCCAGTGCCGCCCTGGCCGCCCATGTCCTCGGGAACGGAAAGATCGACCTCGAGGCGACCATCCGATGTCCGACCGTGCCCTTCTCGTCCTCCCTCGACGACTGCCTCGGCGGTGTACAGAGTCTTCATGTTCTCGACCTTTCTCTTCTAGGGATCTCCTCTCTTGGCAAACTACGTGCGCCCCAGAGGAACGTCGCTGCAGACAGCATCCATCTCCGGACCCCGCTAGCAGGTACCTCCTCCTCGGCCACCGCCGCGCCCCGGAGGAATCCAATTGGTGGCGGATCGGAGGTACGCCGTACCCTGTGGACACAGGCGTTCGAGCCGTCATCAGCGGCAAGCCTCCGGAAGAACGGCGACCGCGGTCGCCCAGTAGAACCGGACGGGTAGGCCCGTCACAGCCCTGAACGAAGCGGTCGGCGTCCGAGTCACATCGGGGCCGGCAAGCGAGGTGGTACCGCGGCAGCAATGTCGTCCTCGTGGCAGCACCGGAGCCCGAGCACGACGTACCCGCAGGAGATGCCACCGATGACCTACCCCCAGGTCTCCACCGGAGCACACCGCTCCGTCTCGTCGACCCCGAACTTCCCGGAGATCGAGGAGCGTGTCCTCTCCTACTGGAAGGAGGACGACACCTTCCGCGCCTCCGTCGAGCAGCGCCACCCGGGCGAGAACGGTGAGAACGAGTTCGTCTTCTACGACGGCCCTCCGTTCGCCAACGGCCTGCCGCACTACGGCCACCTCCTGACCGGCTACGTCAAGGACCTGATCCCGCGCTACCAGACCATGCGCGGCCGCCGGGTCGAGCGCCGGTTCGGGTGGGACACCCACGGGCTGCCCGCCGAGCTCGAGGCGATGAGCCAGCTCGGCCTGAAGACGACCGATGAGATCCACGAGCTCGGCATGGAGAAGTTCAACGAGGCCTGCCGCGCCTCGGTCATGAAGTACACCGGCGAGTGGCGCGACTACGTCACCCGCCAGGCGCGCTGGGTCGACTTCGACAACGACTACCGGACCATGAACCCCGACTACATGGAGTCGGTGATCTGGGCGTTCAAGCAGCTGCACGAGAAGGGCCTGGTCTATGAGGGCTTCCGGGTGCTGCCCTACTGCTGGAACGACGAGACCCCGCTGTCCAACCACGAGCTGCGGATGGACGACGACGTCTACCAGAACCGCCAGGACCCGGCGGTCACGGTCGGGCTCCGCCTCGAGACCGGCGAGCTCGCGCTGGTGTGGACAACCACGCCCTGGACGCTGCCGTCGAACCTGGCGATCATGGTCGGCCCGGACATCGACTACGTCGTGGTCGAGTCCGACGCGACCGGCACCACCGAGCGGTACGTCATCGGCGAGGCGCGGCTGCCGGCGTACGCCCGCGAGTTCGGGGAGAACCCCACGATCGTGGAGCGCCTCAAGGGCAGCGACCTGCTGGGCCGCACCTACACGCCGCCGTTCTCCTACTACCGCGGCCACGAGAACGCCTTCCGCGTCGTGGAGGCCGCCGAGTTCGTCACCACCACGGACGGCACCGGGCTGGTGCACAGCGCCGGCGCCTTCGGTGAGGCCGACAAGCTCGTCACCGACCGCGAGGGGATCGAGCCGGTCATGCCGGTCGGCAAGGACGGCGCCTTCACCCACCCCATCGACGAGTACGCCGGACTGCTGGTCTTCGACGCGAACCTGCCGATCATGGAGGACCTCAAGAGGGCGACCCGGGGCGAGCCGGCCGGCCGGGTCTCCGAGGGCACGGTGCTGCTGCGCCGCGAGACCTACGACCACTCCTACCCGCACTGCTGGCGCTGCCGGGAACCCCTGATCTACAAGGGCGTCTCGTCATGGTTCGTCGAGGTGACCGCGTTCAAGCAGCGGATGGTCGAGCTGAACGAGCAGATCCGCTGGGTCCCCGACCACATCAAGCACGGCCAGTTCGGCAAGTGGCTGGAGAACGCCCGCGACTGGTCGATCACCCGCAACCGGTTCTGGGGCAGCCCGGTTCCGGTCTGGAAGAGCGACGACGAGGCGTACCCGCGGCTCGACGTGTACGGCTCCTTCGAGGAGCTCGAACGGGACTTCGGTGTCAAGGTGACCGACCTGCACCGCCCGTACATCGACGACCTCGTGCGCCCGAATCCCGACGACCCCACCGGCAAGTCGATGATGCGCCGGGTCCCCGACGTGCTCGACGTGTGGTTCGACTCGGGCTCGATGTCGTTCGCCCAGGTGCACTACCCGTTCGAGAACCAGGACTGGTTCGACGGTGCCGATGACGGCTCCTCCGTGGGGCACTTCCCGGCCGACTTCATCGTCGAGTACATCGGCCAGACCCGCGGCTGGTTCTACACGCTGCACGTCCTCGCGACCGCGATCTTCGACAAGCCGGCGTTCTCGACCTGCGTCAGCCACGGGGTCGTGCTCGGGTCCGACGGCAACAAGATGTCGAAGTCCCTGCGCAACTACCCGAACGTCTACGAGGTCTTCGACCGCGACGGCGCCGACGCGATGCGCTGGTTCCTGATGTCCAGTCCGATCCTGCGCGGCGGGAACCTGATCGTCACCGAGCAGGGCATCCGCGACTCGGTGCGTCAGGTGCTGATCCCGCTCTGGAACAGCTGGTACTTCTTCTCGCTGTACGCCAACGCGGCGGGCCACACGGCCACCTGGCGGACCGACTCCACCGACCCGCTGGACCGCTACCTGCTGGCCAAGCTGGGGCAGTACGTCGAGGCGATGACCGACCAGCTCGACAACTACGAGGTCGCGAACGCCTGCGACTCGACCCGGTCGTTCCTCGACGTGCTCACCAACTGGTACATCCGCCGCTCCCGCGAGCGGTTCTGGGCCAGCGACGGGGTCGTCGACACCGGGGCGTTCGACACGCTCTACACCGTTCTCGAGACCGTCTGCCGGGTGGCGGCGCCGCTGCTGCCGCTGACGACCGAGGAGATCTGGCGCGGCCTGACCGGCGACCGGTCGGTGCACCTGGCCGACTGGCCCGAGGCGTCGGCGCTTCCGGCCGACGACAGGCTGGTGATGGCGATGGACCAGGTGCGCGAGGTGGCCTCCGCGACGTCCGCACTGCGCAAGGCCGCCAGCCTGCGCAACCGGCTCCCGCTGTCCACGCTGACGGTGGTGGTCCCCGGAGCCGACAACCTGTCCGGGTTCGAGTCGATCGTGTCCGACGAGGTCAACGTGAAGACCGTCCGCCTGCTCGACGCCGACGCGGCCGAGGCGGCGTCGTACGGCGTCTCGCAGAAGCTGACCGTCAACGCCCGGGCGGCCGGCCCGCGCCTCGGCAAGGACGTGCAGGCCGCGATCAAGGGCTCGAAGTCGGGCGACTGGTCGGTGGCCGCGGACGGCACAGTCACGTCCGGCGGCCTGGCGCTGCACGAGGGCGAGTTCACCCTCGAGACCGTCGCCGGGTCCGACGACGACGAGTCGGCTCTCGGGATGCTCCCGGGTGGTGGGTTCGTGGTGCTCGACACCGCGGTCACGCCCGAGCTCGCCGCCGAGGGACTGGCCCGCGACCTCGTTCGCGCCGTCCAGCAGGCCCGTCGCGACGCCGACCTCGACGTCTCCGACCGGATCAGGCTGACCATCGCCGGTTCGGACGCCGTGCAGTCCGCCGCCGGCACCCACGAGGCCCTGATCGCCGGCGAGACGCTCGCAACGTCATACGAAGTGGTCGCTACTGCGACCGGTTCGTATGACGTCCGCACCGATGTGATCGTCGGCGAGGGCGAGCAGGCCACCGTGGGCGTGACCCGGCGCTGACCCCTCAGGCGGGGAGGACGCCGAGCGTCACCTGGGGCGTGCCGAGCAGGCGCTTGGCCTCGCGAATCCCGCTGGTCATCGCCCCGTCGACGTAGCCGACCCGTGCGCTCTGCGTGTGCTCGCCGGCGAACAGGAGGCGGCCGGCCACGGGTACGCCGAGCAGGTCGAGGTCGGCGTTCGAGGATCCGGGCGGCACGTGGGTGTACGAGCCCGCGGCGTACGGGTCGTCCGCCCATCCGGTGACCGCGACCGCCACCGGCTCGGGGCACGGGGCGCCCAGCGCCGCCGAGAGCATGCCCGTCACCCAGCTGACCGCCGCATCCGTCGACGCCTCGAGCACGTGACCAGCAGCGGAGTGGAACGTGTGGCACACGAGGATCGGACCCGCGCCGAACGCGTCGAAGTCGAAGACCCACGACGCGGGCTCGGCCGGGTCGGGCGGGAACAGCACCAGGTGTGACCATCCGGCGTTGCGCCAGAACGGCTCGTCGAACGCCAGAGCCACCTTCTCGTACCGCCCGAACCCCAGTCGGCGCACCGCGTCGGCATGCTCGGGCGGCAGGGACGGTGAGAAGCGCAGCAGGTCGTTCTTGAGTGCACCCAGCGGAACCGTGACGACGACATGGGAGCCCGACTCGGTCTCGCCGGACGCCGATGTGACGGTGACGCCGCCGTCGGCGACGCTCGACCCGGGCCACCGGCCAGCCGCGACGTACGTCGAGCCCGGCTGCCATCGCGTCCGCCACGGAGGAGTACCCGCCCTCGGGCAGGTCCCCGAAGTAGTTGCCGGCGTACTCGTCCTGCGTCCACAGCCAGTCCAGCGACTGGTGCTCGGCCGCGCCTGCCGCGTCCGCCTCGACGCTCGCCCGGAGGCCCTGCCGGGCTCGGCGCAGGGCGTCACCCGCAAGCCCGGTCGTTGCCAGGAAGTCCTCGATTCCTTCGGCTGCGGACGCGGTCGGGCCGAGCCGGGCCCGCATCTCGTCGAGCGCTGTGGTGTAGCCGTCGAGCTCGGCGGTCAGGGTTGCCTCGACGTCCGCGTGCGAGAACCACAGCCCGGTGGCGCAGTCGAACGCGGTCAGGGTCGGCAGCGGGTCACCGGGGCGGCACTCGATCCCGGCGATCTCCGCGAAGCGGCGCACCGGGTTGCCGTCCGGGTGATGCATCCAGGATCCGCCGAGGTCCACCCGGGATTCCCGCCAGGTCCACGGTGTGCAGCCGGCCGCCGACCCGGTCGCGGGCCTCCAGCACCACGCAGTCCACGCCGGCGTGCGCCAACGCGTTGGCGCACGCGAGGCCGGCGATTCCGGCGCCGACCACCAGGACGCGCTCCACCGGCCCGTCGATCCCTTCCGGGATCTCGGGGTGTCCGTCGTCGAAGCTGGCTGTCATCGGGCCCGTCCTTCGGTCCCGGTGATTCTAGGTCGAGTCAGCCGATCTGCAGCCGGCCCGCGAGCTTGTCGAGGTAGGCGAGGATCTCCGGCTCGGGCTTGTCGGGGACACCCCAGATCAGCTCGGTGACGCCGGCGTCGGCCCAGGCGGCGAGGTCCTCGGGGGAGGGACGGGCCGCGATCAGCACGTGGATGTCGGGCTCACCGGTCCGGCCGGCGTCCGCCCAGGCCTTCCGCAGCGCGACGGCCTTGTCGGTGATGTCCTGCTCGATCGGCGTGGTCATCCAGCCGTCGGCGTTCTCGGCGATCCACCGGAACGTCTTGGGTCCGCCGCCGGCACCGATCAGCAGCGGCACGTGCGCCTGCGCCGGCTTCGGCCAGGCCCAGGAGGGACCGAACGACACGAACTCCCCGTCGTACGACGCCTCGTCCTGGGTCCACAGCGCGCGCATCGCCTCGACGTACTCGCGCAGGACGGTACGCCGCTTGCCCGCGGGCACGTGGTGGTCGGTGAGCTCGTCGGTGTTCCAGCCGAACCCGGCGCCGATCGTGACCCGGCCGCCCGAGAGGTGGTCGAGCGTGGCGATCGCCTTGGCGAGTGTGATCGGGTCCGACTCGACCGGCAGCGCCACCGCGGTCGACAGCCGGATCCGTGATGTCACCGCCGCCGCCGTGGCCAGCGACACCCAGGGATCGAGCGTCCGCATGTACCGGTCGTCGGGGAGCGACTCGTCGCCGGTCCCGGGGTGCGCGGCGTCCCGGCGGACCGGGATGTGGGTGTGCTCGGGCACGTAGATCGTGTCGAACCCCCGCTCCTCGGCCGCGACGGCCAACGCGGCCGGGGTGATCCCGCGGTCGCTGGTGAACAGGACGATGCCGTGGCGCATGGCCGAAATATAGAACAGGTTCTAGTTGTCCGGAAGAGCCGAGCACCCATCGATTGGTCACAAACCGCACCCAATCTGTGGACGGGCTTGCGGTTGGGGACCAAACCGCAAGCCCCGGGCGACTGGTTGGATGTGCGCATGACCCTCGACCTGTCCGCCGACGCGGTGACCCTGACCGAGCAGCTGGTCAACATCGAGTCGGTCAGCAAGAACGAGCAGGCGATCGCCGACGCGGTCGAGGAGGCGCTGCGCACGCTCGACCACCTGACCGTCAGCCGGCACGGCAACACTCTCGTCGCGCGCACCGACCTCGGCCGCGACGAGCGGGTCGTGATCGCCGGCCACCTCGACACGGTCCCGGTGAACCACAACCTCCCCGCACGCCGGGAGGGCGGGCTGCTGCACGGGCTCGGCACCTGCGACATGAAGGGTGGCGACGCGGTCATCCTCCGGCTCGCGGCCACGGTCCGGGAACCCAATCGGGACCTCACCTTCATCCTCTACGAGGGCGAGGAGATCGAGACCGAGTTCAACGGCCTCTACCTGCTCGGCCGGAGCAACCCCGAGCTGATGGTGGCCGACTTCGCGATCCTCATGGAGCCCTCGAACGCCGTGGTCGAGGCGGGATGCCAGGGCACGCTCCGGGTCGAGGTCCGCGCGACCGGCGAGCGCGCCCACTCCGCCCGCAGCTGGCGTGGCGTCAACGCGATCCACCGGGCCGGCGACATCCTCGGCCGGCTCAACTCCTTCCAGGCGCGGCGGCCGGTCATCGACGGTCTGGAGTACCGCGAGGGCCTCAACGCCGTGTTCATCCGCGGCGGCGTCGCCGGCAACGTCCTGCCCGACGAGTGCGTGGTCGAGGTGAACTTCCGGTTCGCGCCGGACCGCGACGAGGCCGAGGCGGAGCAGTTCGTCCGTGACTTCTTCCAGGGGTACGACGTCGTGCTCACCGACACCGCGCCCGGCGCGCTGCCGGGGCTCGCCGTACCCGCCGCGAAGGCGTTCATCGACGCGGTCGGGGGCGAGGTGAACCCCAAGTTCGGCTGGACCGACGTCGCCCGGTTCTCCGGACTCGGCGTGCCGGCCGTGAACTTCGGGCCGGGTGACCCGATGCTGGCGCACAAGCAGGAGGAGTTCGTGCCGGTCGAGCACATCGAACGCTGTGAACGGCAGCTCCGCGACTGGTTGGAGGCCAGCTGATGAACGACCGATCGAAGCGGCGCGGCCCGGTGCTGATGCGCCGGGACCAGGTGGACACCGGCACGACCGACCAGCGGCTGCTCGACTCCCGGGGAGCCAGCGACTGGGTGCACACCGACCCCTGGCGGGTGCTCCGGATCCAGTCGGAGTTCGTCGAGGGCTTCGGCTCGCTCGCCGAGCTCGGCCCGGCCGTCGCGGTCTTCGGATCTGCGCGGACGAAGGCCGACCACCCGCACTTCGGCCAGGCGGAGGCGGTCGGACGCCGCCTCGTCGAGTCCGGTTTCGCGGTGATCACCGGCGGTGGCCCCGGCGCCATGGAGGCCGCGAACAAAGGCGCCTCCGAGGCCGGTGGCGTGAGCGTCGGCCTCGGCATCGAGCTGCCCTTCGAGGCCGGCCTGAACCCGTGGGTCGACAAGGGCATCAACTTCCGCTACTTCTTCGTCCGCAAGACGATGTTCGTGAAGTACTCCCAGGGCTTCATCGCCCTCCCCGGCGGCATCGGGACGATGGACGAGCTGTTCGAGGCGCTCACCCTGGTGCAGACCGGCAAGAAGACGTCGTTCCCGATCGTGCTCCTCGGCTGCGACTACTGGGGCGGGCTCATGGGCTGGCTGCGCGACACGGTGCAGGCCGACGGCAAGGTCTCCGCCGACGACCTCGCCCTGATCACCGTCACCGACGACATCGACGAGGCGGTCGAGCTGATGGTCAAGGCCCGCGCCGGTCGTGGGCCGACCGCCGAGACGCCCAAGCCCCCCGAGTGACGGTGACCCTCCGATGATGTGGTTGTTCGCGATCCTGATCGTGCTCGCGCTGGGCGGCATCGCCGTCCTCGCCGCCGGTCGCGGCGCTCCGCTCGCCGAGGTGTACGACGACCGCCCGGACGCCCGCGTGCCGGCGTCCGGCCCGCTGCGCCCGGACGACCTGCGGCGGGTCCGGTTCTCCGTTGCGTTGCGCGGATACCGGATGTCGGAGGTGGACGCCCTCCTGGACCGGCTCGCCGAGGATCTGGAGTCACGGCAGGCGCCTGAGCAGGGCGAGGAAAGTGAACGACCGCCGACTTCGGAGGGTCGTGGCGGCGAACCGACCGACTAGGGCACACTTCCCAGCGTGTCGCTCGAGGTGATCGTCTACATCCTGACCGCCCTGGCTGCCGTGGTGATCGTGCTGACCCGGCTCCGCCTGGGCCGGGACACCGGTGCCGGATCACTCCAGGTCGGGCACGGACTGGTCAACCTGCACACGTCGGCCGGCGTCGTGGCCCTGGTGATCTGGGTCCTGTTCCTGGTCGCCGACCCGGAGTCGACTCTCGGCGGCCCTCTCGTCGGCATCATCGCGCTGGTGTTCTGGTGGCTGGTCGTCATCGCCGGCCTGCTCATCCTGGTGCGGTGGCTGCCCAGCCGCGGCAAGCACGCGTCCGAGGGCAAGTCGGACACCTGGTCGGAGGGGCCGGGGTTGTCGATCCTGGCCCACGTCGGCATGCTCGTCGGGGTCTGCGTCTTCACCTTCGCCTACATGATCGAAGCGGTGTAACGGTTTGCTCCGAACCCACAAGCTCCTGGCCGCCACTCTCGGACTCCTCGTCCCGGCCGCCCTCGCCCTCGTCTCCGTCCCGGGTTCCACGGCGGGAGGTCGCCACCGCCACCGCGGAGCAACGCGACGCCGTCATCGAGACCCGGACGATCGGCAGGTCCGTGCGTGGTCGCGCGATCAAGGCCTTCCACCTCGGCCAGACCGGCAAGCCCAAGGTGCTGCTGATCTCGAGCATGCACGGCGACGAGCAGGCCACCCGGCAGATCCTCTGGTCGCTCAAGAACGGCAGGCGGATCCGCGGGATCGACCTGTGGGTGGTCCCGACGTACAACCCGGACGGCATCGCCCGCAACACCCGCAAGAACGCCCGCGGCGTCGACCTGAACCGGAACTTCCCCTACCGGTGGGCCGACCTTGACGGCGCCTACGAGTCCGGTCCGCGTCCGAAGTCGGAGCCCGAGACCCGGGCGATGATGAGGTTCCTGCGCAACATCAGGCCCCGGTGGATCCTGAGCTTCCACCAGCCGTTGCACGGCGTCGACACCGACACCAAGAACCGGCGGTTCGCGCGCAAGGTGGCCCGCAAGCTCGACCTCCCGGCGAAGCGTTTCGACTGCGGCAGCGTGTGCCACGGCACCATGACCATGTGGTACAACCACGGCTTCAGGGGCTCGGCGCTGACGGTCGAGTACGGCTCGAATCCCTCGAAGCGACTGATGCGAGTGCAGGCGCCCCGCCGGATCCTCTCGATCTGGGGCGCCCGGCGCCGGTAGGGCAGGTCAGCGGCCCTCGAAGACCGGCTTCTCCTTGGCCACGAACGACGCCACCGCGGCCTGG
The DNA here is from genome assembly GCA_963788445.1 of uncultured Actinomycetota bacterium. GTDB lineage: Bacteria > Actinomycetota > Actinomycetes > Propionibacteriales > Nocardioidaceae > Nocardioides. The sequence goes on along the minus strand of CAWBGN010000007.1, from coordinate 97,175 downwards.
TGGTCGGCGGTCGCGCCGGTCTTCTGCATCATCGCGCTCTCGAACTCCAGGGCCTCCTCGAAGGAGTGACCGGAGGCGTACGCGACCGACTGGCGCATCGCGCCGAGTGCGACGGTCGGCCCGGACGCGAGCCGGATCGCGAGCCTGCGGACCGTCGCCGACAGCTCGTCGGTGGCGACGACCTGGGTGGCCAGGCCCAGGTCGAGCGAGTCCTCGGCCGAGATGGTGCGCGGGAAGTAGAGCAGCTCGATCGCCTTGGCGCGGCCGACCAGCCGCTGCAGGTGGTAGCTCGAGCCGGTGTCGCAGGACAGGGCCACGTTGGCGAACGCGAGGTTGTAGCCGGCCGAGTCCGTGAGGATCCGCAGGTCGCACGCGAACGCCAGGCTCGCGCCCGCGCCTGCGGCGACGCCGTTGACCGCGGCGACGACCGGCTTCGGCATCGTCGCGAGCGCGGTGACGATCGGGTTGTAGTGCTCGTCGACGGTCCGGAACAGCGACTCGCTGGACCCGCTGCGCAGGATCTCGATGTGCTCCTTGAGGTCCTGCCCGACGCAGAACGCGCGGCCGGTGCCGGTGAGTACGACGCACCGCGCGGCCGGGTCCTCGGCCACCTTCCGGACGGCCTCGAGCAACGCCACCTTGGTGGCCACGTCGAGGCTGTTCATCGCATCCGGACGGTTGAGCGTGATCGTGGCGACGCCGTCGGAGAGGTCGAGGAGCACGGGGCTGTCGGAGGAGGGGGAGTCCGTCATGGGGTGCAGTCTGCCGGACCCCGCAACGACGTGCCCCAGCTAGTCCCCGTCGAGGCAGCGCGCCACGAACCGGTCCGAACCCGGCTTGAGCCGGGTCGCCTCGCCCGCGAACAGGCCCGCGGCCGCCCGGCCAGGCCAGTTGCCGGGCAACAGGTCGTCGGGCAGACCCGGATCGGCGAAGAGGAACTTGCGCCACTCGTGGACCAGATGGAAGCGCGCCGCGAACGCCGCCTCGTCAGGGTCGTCGTGGCCGGCGGCCTGGGTGGCGATCAGATCGTCGGCGGTCGCGAGCCAGTGGTCATAGGCGGCGCGCAGGGCGTCGAGGTCCCACGCGGACGTCGGCGGCGGGTCGAAGTGGTCGGCCCGTGCGGTGCGCACGCCGACACCCGCGTGCTCGACCACGGGGGCCAGCTCGTTGCGCGGGAACGGGCTCACCCACACGTCGGCGACCAGCTCGGCGTACCCCATGAACCCGAGGTCGGCGCGCAGCCGGTTGCGCGCCCCCCGGGCCGCGGGCGGGTCGACGAACGCGAGGTGCCAACTGCCGTCCCAGGTCTGGTCGGTACGCCGGTAGATCCGGTCTGCTGCCTCGTCGAGACGCCGAATCGCCCGGCCCGTCGCGCGGTAGCCGCGGCCGCCCTCGAGCCGGACGGGCTCGAGCCAGTCCTGCATGACCATGCGGGAGATGGCGGTCCGGACCGCGGGTGCCGCGATGCCCACCGGGTCGAGCATCCGGACCAGTCCGGCCACCGGAGCCTGGCTGCCGCGGGCGCGCAGGTGGTCGCCGTAGACGTCGAACAGAGCCGAACGCGCGTGCATGAGGGGAGTCTGCCAGCCCGGACCGTCGGCCCTGTGCCCCGCATCACGCATGAATAGGGGATAATGATTCCGTGAACGGTGTGGCCGTGACGCCACCACCTGTCCAACTCTGAATCGGGAACGAAAGTAGAGGTGCGCGGATGGCGGCGATGAAGCCCCGGACGGGCGACGGTCCGCTGGAGGTCACCAAGGAGGGACGCGGCATTGTGATGCGCGTCCCGCTCGAAGGCGGGGGTCGTCTCGTCGTCGAGCTGAACGCCGAAGAGGCCGGCGCTCTCGGTGAAGCCCTCAAGGACGTCGTCGGCTGACGTGCCCCCGATCGAACACCACACAGACACCTCCGCTCTCCCCACTCAGGCTTCCCCTCCGGAGTTCGCCCTGAGTGCCCTCGGCCCTCACGCGATCCGTGGCGTCGAGGTCGTTGCCGTCCCCGTCCTGCCCGACCCGGACGGCGACGGCGTGCTGCTCGGCCCCGGTGCGGCGGAGATCGTCGAGGAGTCGGGTCTCGACCTCCTCGGCGTGCTCGAGCTGAACGACGCCACGGGCAAGGCCGGTGAGGTCTGCTCGGTGCCGGTCCCGCTCGGTGGCGCGGAGAACCCCGACCTGCGCTGGATCCAGCTCGTGGGAGTCGGCGAGCAGCGGGTCGCGGACTTCCGACGGGCCGGAGCCGCGCTCGCCCGGGCCACCCGCGACCGCAGCAGCGTCGCGACGTCCATCCCCTCGATCGCACCCAGCGGCGGGCTCGAGGCGTTCGTGGTGGGGGCGATGCTCGGCTCCTTCGCCTTCCACCTGCGGTCGGCCGCTCCCGAGCACACCCCGGTCGGCCGGATCGTCCTCGCCGGCTTCCCCGACGACGCAGACCTGGCCCGGGCGCTCGACCGTGCGCTCGCGATCGGAGGCGCCGGCTGGCGCTCCCGGATGCTCGCCACCGTCCCGTCCAACATCAAGAACCCCCAGTGGCTGGCCGACCAGGCCGTCGTTCTCGCCGAGGAGGCCGGGCTCAAGGCCCGGGTCTGGGACGTCGAGAAGCTCGAGGCCGACGGCTTCGGCGGAATCCTCGGCATCGGACAGGCCTCGGCCACACCGCCGCGGCTGATCCAGCTCGACTACACACCCTCGAAGGGCGCCCGCAAGGCCCCGCACGTCGTCCTGGTCGGCAAGGGGATCACCTTCGACACCGGGGGACTGTCCATCAAGCCGGCCGAGGCGATGGTCAACATGAAGCGCGACATGACCGGGGGCGCCGTGGTGCTCGCCGTCATGGGCGCCCTCGCCGCCATCGGCTGCCCGGTCAAGGTCACCGGCCTGGTCGCAGCAGCCGAGAACGCCGTCGGCGGCAACTCCCTGCGCCCCGGCGACGTCGTCCGCCACTACGGCGGACGCACCACCGAGGTCAACAACACCGACGCTGAGGGCCGGGTCGTCATGGCCGACGCCCTGGCCTACGCCGTCGACAAGCTCGACCCCGACGTCCTCGTGGACGTCGCCACCCTGACCGGGGCGATGAAGGTCGCCCTCGGCCAGCAGGTCGGCGGGTTCTTCGCCAACAACGACGACCTCGCCACGGCGATCCACGACGCCGGAGAGGCCTCCGGGGAGCCGCTGTGGCGCTTCCCGCTGGCCGCCGACTACGAGGAGAAGCTGTCCTCGAAGGTCGCCGACGCCGACAACGCGCCCGGCGGCCCCGGCGCGATCACCGCGGCCCTGTTCCTCCAGCACTTCGTCGGGAAGCTGCCGTGGGCCCACCTCGACATCGCCTCCGTCGGTGACGCCCCGGCCGACAGCTTCGAGTGGACCGTCGGCCCCACCGGCTTCGGCGCCCGCGCGCTGCTGAGCTGGCTCGGCAGCCCCGAACCCCTGGCCGGCATCAGTTGAAGGGCCTGACCGTCCGCTGGTCCCTCGCCGACGCGCCCGCGGGCGTCGAGGCCGAGCTGGCGACGTACGTCGCGGACACCTCGCACGCGAAGTTCACCGGCATGGCCGGCCTCCAGTTCAAGACCTGGCGGATGCGCGCGGGTGAGTGGTTCGAGGGCGTCTACGTCTTCGCCTCCGACGAGGCCCGCTCGGAGTTCCAGGAGACCTTCGCCGCCGGCGCGGCCGACGCCCCCGGCTCCCAGCTGATCGGCAGTGCTCCGGTGCTGATCGAGGAGTGCGACATCGTTGCCGTCGCCGAGGGCTGGGACGGCTTCAACGCCGCCCCGCGGGCCTGACGCACGTCAACCAACGAACGGGACTACTCGGCGTCGCCCTCCGGGGCCCACTCCTTCTTCGCGGCCAGCAGACCGTCGCCGACCGGCAGCAGCACGGAGACCAGGGTGTCGTTCTCGGCGATCTCGCGGCCGAGCTCGCGGATCGCGACGGTCTCCTCGTCCCGCTGGGCGGGGTCGGCGACCCGGTCGTGCCACAGCGCGTTGTCGAACGCCACGACGCCGCCGGGGCGGAGCAGCCGCAGCGCCTCCTTGAGGTACGCGCCGTACTCCGCCTTGTCGCCGTCGCAGAAGACCAGGTCGTAGTGACCGTCGGTCAGTCGGGGGAGTACGTCGAGCGCGGCCGCCGGAGATGGTGCGGGCCCGCTGGACGGGGATGCCGGCCTCGGAGAACGACTGCTTGGCGAGCCGCTGGTGCTCGGCCTCGATGTCGACGGTGGTGAGCACTCCGTCGGCGCGCATGCCGCGCAGCAGCCACAGGCCCGAGACGCCGGTGCCGGTCCCGATCTCCACGACGGCCCGCGCGTCGAGGACCGCGGCGAGGAACCGCAGCGCCGCACCTCCACCGGGGCCGATCGGGACGACTCCCACCTCCTCCGCGCGCGACCGGGCGGCGGCGAGGACGTCGTCCTCGGCGACATGCGCCTCGGCGTAGGACCAACTCGCGGGCTTGATCGGCGTGGTGATGGCGGCCTCCTGGGTGGGACACTGGCCGAGCGCCGGCCGGCGTGGACGAGCGTCTCGACCCTATAACGCTGAAGCCGTTCCCCGCCGCTGGGAACACGACGGGCCGCAGGGTCGTTGAGAGGGCAGGGTTCGCAGGAACCCGGAGGCGCTCTCACAGCGTTCTCTCAGCCGTCGGCCCTAACGTGAGGAAGGTCAGGACACTGTTCGGTTCGCAGGCGCGACAGCGCGAGAAGGAGGCTCCGGTGGAGACGACCGGCGAGGTTCCCACGTGGGACGAGATCGTCGAGCTGCACTCCGACCGCGTCTTCCGGCTCGCCTACCGGCTGACCGGCAACCGCCACGACGCCGAGGACCTCACCCAGGAGGTCTTCGTGCGCGTGTTCCGCAGCCTGTCGACCTACACGCCCGGCACCTTCGAGGGCTGGCTGCACCGGATCACCACCAACCTCTTCCTCGACCAGGCCCGGCGCAAGCAGCGGATCCGCTTCGACGCGCTGTCCGACGAGCGCGCCAGCCGCCTCAGCAGTGCGTCGCCGAGTCCCGACGCGGCGTACGCCGACCAGACCTTCGACGACGACATCGAGCGGGCCCTGGCCACGCTGCCGCCGGACTTCCGGGCCGCGGTCGTGCTCTGCGACGTCGAGGGCCTCTCCTACGACGAGATCGCCGAGATCCTGGGCGCGAAGCTCGGCACCGTCCGCTCCCGGATCCACCGCGGTCGAGCCATGCTCCGCAAGGCGCTGGCGCACCGCGCGCCCCAGGCCGGCCGATCCCGCTACTCCGGACCCGCGACCGGTCCGATCCTCACGGGGTGGGGTGCGTCGTGATGGGGCACCTCGGCTCGCGTGTGAGCGCCCTGCTCGACGGCCAGATGTCCTCGGAAGAGGCGGAACGCGCCTGGGCTCACGTCCACGTCTGCCACCTGTGCCGCGACCTCGTCGAGCACGAGGGCTGGGTGAAGACCCGGCTGGCCGGGCTCTCCTTCGGCGACACCCCGACGCCGGACCGGCTCAAGGGCTCGCTGCTCGGCTCGCCGCAGTCCGTGCTGGCCGGCCCGCCAGTTCCCGACCGACGACGGGCGGATGCGCCGCAACGTCGGCCTGGTCGCCATGGGCGGTGGCGCCGTCGGAGCCGCCTTCATGGGCGTGCTCGCGCTCGGCATCGGTCCGGCCGACACGCCCAACATCGAGCGGCGTACGCCGCCCGCGAGCGTCACCCGGCAGTCCGACGCTCCCAGCACGGTGCGGGTCCCCGCGCCGTCGGACTTCCGCCGAAACGCCACCCCGTAGCCACGGCTTCCGGGCGTGGGGGAAAATGGCTGCGTGACGGACCACGACGAGGGTGACCGGCCTGCCTCCGAGCAGCCGCAGGAGCCGGACACCACGGAGCCCACGGTCCCGCTTGTCTGCGGATCCGGGGTACCCGCCCGCCGGCGCGGCCTCGTGGATGCCGCCCGTGACCCAGCCGCCTCCGGGCCAGTGGGGCCCGCAGTACGGCGCGGTCCCGCCGCCGCTCCACCCTCGCCCGTACGCCGCCTACGGCCAGCCACCGCCTCCGCCGCCACCCAAGGGCCGCCTCCCCGGCTGGACCTGGCCGTTGGTCTGCGCACTCGCCCTGGTGCTCGGTCTCGTCGGCGGCGCGTTCGGCAGCCTGCTCTTCGAGCGGCTGACCGACTACACTCCCGGTCTGGTCTCCGGCGGACTGGAGGGCGTCGACACCGTCACCGCGGCGCCGCTGCCGGCCGACAACGGTTCGGTCGCCGCGGTCGCCCAGGAGCTGCTCCCGAGCACGGTCCAGATCTCCGCCGAGTACCAGGGGGAGAAGGGTGGCGCAACGGGGTCCGGCTTCGTGCTCGACAAGCAGGGCCACATCATCACGAACAACCACGTCGTCGCGGACGCCGCACAGAACGACGGCCCGATCGAGGTCGTCGACCAGGACGGCAACCACTACCAGGCCGAGGTGGTCGGGCGCAGCCCCGTCTACGACCTGGCCGTGCTGTTCTCCGCGGACGCCCGCGACCTGCGTCCCGCCTCGCTGGGTGCCTCGCGCGCCCTGCACGTGGGTGACCCGGTCGTCGCGTTCGGTTCGCCGCTCGGCCTGAGCTCGACCGTCACCGCGGGCATCGTCAGCGCCCTCGACCGCCCGGTCACCACCGGCGACTCGTCGAACGACTCGTCCTACATCAACGCGGTGCAGACGGATGCCGCGATCAACCCGGGCAACTCCGGAGGCCCGCTGGTCGACCTCCGGGGCCGCGTGGTCGGCGTGAACAGCGCGATCGCCACGACCGGTGGGGCCGTCGGCGGCGAGACAGGCAACATCGGCGTCGGCTTCGCGATCCCGATCGAGCAGGTCCGGATCACCGCCGACCAGATCCTGCGCACCGGTGAGGCTCGCTACCCGGTCATCGGCGCCAAGGTCCAGACCGGCGAGACCGACGGGGAGGGTGCCCGGATCGACTCGGTCCAGGACAACACCCCGGCGGACCGGAGCGGGCTCGAGAAGGACGACCTGATCACCGCGATCGACGGCGAACGGGTCACCGACGGCATCGCCCTGATCGTCGCGATCCGCACCCACCAGCCCGGCGAGACGATCGAGTTCACGATCACCCGGGACGGCAAGGAGCGGGTCGTCGAGGTGACGCTCGGCGCCGAGACCGGCTGAGGCACAGCGCTAGTCCTGGCTGTCGGCCTCGACGTACGGGTGCTCGTCGACGAAGGTGCGGGTCTCGGCGTACATCCGCTGGATGTAGTTCTCCAGCTCCGAGGACTCCACGCGCCACTGCCCGCGCCCGCCGATCTTGATCGCGGGCAGGTCGCCCCGGCGCACCAGCGCGTAGACCTGTGCACTGGACGTGCTGAGCACCTCGGCCACGTCGGCGAGGGTCAGGAATCGCGGCGTCCCGGGCATGCGCCCATCGTCGCACCCCGTGTCCTCCCCCCGGAACGTCGGCGCGCGGCCTGTGGAGAACCGCGTGACCCGCGGCCGGTCCGGGTTGCATGATGTCCGCGTGAGCAGGAATCTCGGGGGACCTGACGCGCCACTCGCGACCCGGGCCACGGCGCCCGGCTGGCGGGATCCGCGACTCTGGATCGGGATCGCGATCGTCGCGGTGTCGGTGGTCGCCGGCGCCCGGCTGCTCGGCGCCGCCGACGACTCCGTCGCCGTCTGGGCGGTCGAGTCCGACATGGGTGCCGGCGACACGGTCACCGCCGACGACCTCGTGTCCCAACGCGTGCGTTTCGTGGAGGACGGCGACCTCGAGACCTACTTCGTGGTCGCCGAGGAGCTCCCGTCCGGCCTCCAGCTCAAGCGCGGCGTCGGCGCGGGTGAGCTGCTTCCGCGGGCCGCTGTCGGCCCGGCCGCTGAGGGCGACACGATCCAGCTGCCGGTGGCCGTCGACTCGTCCCTGGTCCCGCCGGCGGTGCGGGCCGGGTCGGTGGTGGACGTCTACCTCACCGGGACGGCGGGCGAGGGAAGCGGCGGGTCCGGCGCCACCGACCGGAGCGAGGCGGTGCTGACGGGCGTGACGGTGATCGACGTTCCGGTGATCGACGAGTCCTTCGCGGTCAGCGGCCGGCGCCAGCTCGTCCTGGCCGTGACCGAGGAGGACGCCGCTCGCTACTTCCGGGTCGTCGGGCCGCTCGACGATCCCAGCCTCACCGTGCTCTGGAGGGGCTGACGTGGTCGTCGTACTCGTCGTCGCGGCCGGTGCCGCCTGGGAGTCGACCGCGCTCGGCCTGCTCGGCGATCGGCCAGGTGTCGTGGTGCTCAAGCGTTGCGTCGACGTCGACGACCTGCTGGCCGCCGCGAGTGCCGGCCAGGCCGATGTCGCAGTGCTCGGCGTGGACGCTCCCGGCCTCGACGTCGCCGCGGTCGATCACCTCCGCTCGTACGGCGTCCGCCCGGTCGCGATCGTGCCCGGCGGAGCCGCGCTCGATGCTGCCTGCCTGCGGGCGACCCGGATCGGCATCCGCTCCCTCGTGGCCGAGGACGAGCTCGAGTCCCTTCCCGATGCAGTGGCCGCCGGTGAGGAGCCGGTCGACACGGTCGTCCGCCCGTCCGTGCCCGCTGACGACGACGAGACGCCGAGCCCGGCCCTGGCCGGGCGCGTGGTCGCGGTCTGGGGCCCGGCGGGTGCGCCCGGCCGCACGACGGTCGCCACCGGCCTGGTGGCCGAGCTGGCCCGGCGGCAGGTCCCGACGATCCTCGTCGACGCCGACCCGTACGGCGGTGCCGTCGCCCAGCAGCTCGGCATCCTCGACGAGATCTCCGGGCTGCTGTCGGCCGCCCGGCTGACCGCGGGCGGCATGCTCGCGGAGAAGTTCGGCTCCGTGCGCCGGGCCGTCGGCCGCGACCTGACCGTCGTCACCGGGCTGCCCCGGGCCGACCGCTGGGTGGAGGTCCGCTCAGGCGTCGTCGAGCACCTCCTGGAGGTCGCCCGCGACCACGGGCAGGTCGTCGTCGACACCGGCTTCAGTCTCGAGCAGGACGCGACCCCCGACTTCGGATCCCGTCCCGGCCGCAACCAGATGACGCTCGGTGCGCTCGAGGTGGCCGACGAGATCGTGGTGGTCGGAAGCGCCGACCCGGTCGGCCTGTCCCGGCTCGCCCGCGGCCTGGTCGAGCTGCGCGACCTCACCGTCGGAGCGCCGGTGCGGGTGGTGGTGAACCGGATGCGGCCCACGCTCGGCTGGTCCGAGAAGGACATCGCCGGGATGGTCGAGGGGTTCACCCGGCTGACCGGCCTGCACTTCCTCCCCGAGGACCGCGTCGCCGTGGACAAGGCGCTGGTGGCCGGGCGGGCCGTTGTCGAGGGCGGCGACTCCGCGATCGGCAGGGGTCTCGCGGAGCTCGCGGACGCACTGGTCCCTGCGGCCGCAGCCGCGCCCGCACCGGGTCGGCTCAGGCGGCGAACAGCAAGTAGAGGCCACCAACAGTGAACGCGATCATCGCGAACAGCAGGGGCAGCTGACCGGTCAGCTGGTGTCGTCTCGGGAGCAGCCTGACCGCCCGGTCGTGCGCCGCCACCACGCCGAGCACGTGGCCGAGGACCACCGCGACCACCTTCGTGTTGGCCAGGAACGTCGGGTGGAAGGAAAGCCAGTAGTTCACGGTGAGGTCGGCTGTGCCGAGGAGGTTGCTCCCGTTGCCGAGCGGGTCGGAGGCCTGGGTCAGGGTCAACTGGCCGTACTCCACGAGATAGGTCAGGTAGTGGGCGAAGATGTAGCCCACGATGATCGGCACGATCGAGTGCGCGAAGCGGTCCGGCAGTTCCCGACGCCTGATGCCGGGCCCGACGCCCGTCGTCATCGTGCCGACGGCGAAGATCAGCCCGACGCCCGCGCAGAACGCGAGCAGGGCGACGTTGTCGAGGACGTCCGACGAGATGTCGCTGTCCTGGGTGAAGCGGACCCAGAAGTTCGAGTCCTTGAACGAGTCGAACGCCGTACTGCCGAACAGCACGGCGGTGACGCCGACCAGACCGGGCGCGACCGGGGTCGTGTCGAGGTTGGCGAGCGGGCTGCGGACGACGAGGCGGCCGTCCCGGCGGCCCCAGATCGACAGCTTGGCGACCAGGCTGGAGTAGACCTCGAACGGGTCGCCGCGCTCGTAGAACCTGCTGCCGAAGAGCGCACCACCGAGCAGCATGAGCGCCACGTAGACCGCGCACCAGAGCCGCACCGGCCCGAGCTCGGTCGAGTGCGGATAGACCAGCTCCAGCCAGACGAACGCGAAGAGGCCGACCGCTGCTGGCCAGTAGCCGAGCCGTTCGGGGTACTCGAAGACTCCGCGGTCCGGATCGCTGCCGGACAGCTTCGCGAAGGCGACGTTGATGGTGCGGACCGGGCTGATCGCCTTCCACACCGGCCCGAGGAGCAGCGACGCCGGGACCAGCCCGACCCACCACCACACGTAGAACATGCCGAAGATCGGGTTGGTGAGCACGTCCTTGCCGATCACGGCCGCCATGGCGGCCCACAGGAAGACGGCGAGACCGAGGGCCCGGCAGGCCAGGCGGTACGCCGTCGAGTCGACGATCTGCGCCAGCCACAGGGGGGCCAGCCGGCCGCTGGTGCGCTCGTCGTACCGAGGGTTGCGCCAGGCGATCGCCAGGACCGTGAACGAGACGGTGAGGGCCGCGACCGCGCCCGCGATCGCTAGCTCGGGTGAGATGGGCAGGTCCTTGGCCCCGCCGATCCCGTGGGCCAGCGTGATTCCGTCGGGGGACACGGAGTTAGGAGACCTCGAGCTGGACGATCACGACCTCGAGGTGGTGGGACTCGACGTCCACGACGCCCGGTTCCTCGATGGGGTCCATCGTCAAGGTCGTGGTGCCGGCGCCGTACTCAAATTCCTGCTCGGGGTTCGAGTGGACGTGCAGCTCGCCCGGCTTGTCGGCCTTGACCACGAGCTCGATCTCCTGGCCCGCCTTGACCTCGACCCGTTCGCCGTTGGGCTCGACGGTGTCACCGGAGAAGGTGATCTGGATGGTCTTGGTCTCGGTGGTCGTCGTGCCACCCGGATCGTCCGCCTGCTCGTCGTCCCCACACCCGGACAGGAGTGCGATCGCACAGGTCAGGATCGCGAGCACTGCGGCAGTACGACGCATCGTGGAACTCCTCCTTCTCATGGGACGAGCACCCGTCGGGCGCTCGTCTCTGCCAGAATCCCACGTTGAGCAAGCCCGTCGGGGACAGGTCCCGGATCGGGCCGCGCACTGAGACGGAAAGGGCATCGTGATGAGCCAGCGGCTGCGGCCGCGGGACCTGGGTTTTCTCACTGAGGAGACGCCGTCCACGCCGATGCACAACGCGACAGTCGAGATCTTCGAGCCCGGCGAGTCCGGCTTCACCTACGAGCGGCTGATCGAGCTGATCGGGGACCGGATCTCGTTCGTCCCTCGCTACCGCCAGCGCGTCCGGTTCGTGCCTGGCCGCGTGGCGAACCCCGTGTGGGTCGACGACGCGCACTTCGACCTCGCCTTCCACGTACGCCGCTCGGCGCTGCCGCGCCCGGGCACTGTCGACCAGCTGCGCGAGCTGGTGGCCCGGATCGTCTCCCGCCCGCTCGACCGGCACCGTCCGCTGTGGGAGGTCTACTTCGTCGAGGGGCTCTCGGACGGCCGGGTGGCGGTCCTCTCGAAGTCGCACCAGGCGCTGGTCGACGGCGTCGACACCGTCGACCTGGGGCAGGTGCTGCTCGACATGGGTGCCGAGCCGAGGCCGCTCGGTCAAGACGGGTGGCAGCCGCCGCGGGACCCGTCGCCGGCGAGCCTGGTCCTGGACGCCGTCAAGGACTCGTGGGAGCACCCCGGTCTCGTGCTCGACACCGTGCGCAGCAACGCCAACTCGGTGCTGCGCACCGCAGAGGCAGCCGGCAGCCGCGTCGGCGCCGTCGCCAACGTCCTGTCCAACCGCCGTGCGCCCCGGGTCTCACCGATCGAGGGGCCGCTCTCGCAGCAGCGCCTCTTCGTGACGGTCCGAACCGACCTGGCCGACTACCGCAAGATCCGGCAGGCGCACGGCGGCACCGTCAACGACGTCATCCTCGCGACCGTCACCGGCGCCCTCCGGGCCTGGCTGATGACCCGGGCGGAGTCGCTGTCCGGCCTGCGCAAGATCAAGGCCGTGGTGCCGGTCTCCGTGATCGACGAGGAGCTCGAGGCCACGTCGCTCGGCACCCAGATCGCCGCTCATCTGGTCTCGTTGCCGGTCGGCGAGCCGAGCCCGGTGGTGCGCCTGCACCAGGTGTCCTACTCGTTTCAGGCGCACAAGGACACCGGCCGCGCCGTCGCCGCCAACCGGCTGGCCGGCATCGCCGGCTTCGCCCCGGCGACGTTCCACGCGATCGGTTCCCGGGTGGCCGCGGACGAGATGCGCCGCGGCTGCCAGATCAGCATCACCAACGTGCCCGGGCCGCAGTCGCCGCTGTACGCCGCCGGCGCCCGGATGATCGAGACCTACCCCGTCCACCCGCTGCAGCCCGGTCATGCGCTGTCGATCGGGGTCACGTCGTACGACGGCGGCGTGTTCTACGGCATCACTGCCGACCGCGACATGCTTCCGGACGTCGATGTGCTGGGTCAGTGCCTGACCGAGGCGCTGGACGAGTTGATGGACACCGCCACCGGGGCCCGGCCCAAGGTGCCGCGTGGTCGCAAGAAGGCCGCGCCGAAGAAGGCGACCCGCGACTCATGAGCGTCCGGGTCTACGTCCCCGTCACCTCCTCCGGGCTTGCCGGCCTGGTCGCCGAGGGCCGGCTCTCGGGGCCGTTCCATGCGCACGCGGTGACTCCCGTGCTCCGGGAGTCCTGGCCCGAGGCCGACGACGAGTCCTGGGAGTACGCCGCCCTGATGGCCGCCGCCGCGGCCTCGGCCGCGATGCGGGGGAGCGACGACCGGCCGCGACGCGCGGTGGTGGCCGCCGACGTACCCGCCTTCGAGCCGGTGGCCGGTGACGACCCGACCCTCGTCGAGGTCGCCGCCGACGTGCCGTGGAAGAACGTCGCGGCCGCGCACGTCGACACGGCCGACGACGCGGCGGAGGACGACGACCTCGCGTGGTTCGCCACCCAGGAGATCGCCGGGCTGGTCGCCGACCTGACCTGAGCCGCCGACTCGGCACTCCTGCGGCTCGGTCGCTATGGTCGGCCGTATGGACGCCATCACCACCCCGCCGGCCCCGGTCAACGAGCCGAACCTGACGTACGCGCCGGGAACTCCCGAGCGCAAGAGCCTGGAAGCCGAGCTCGAGAAGCTCGAGCGCAAGCAGCACGACCTGAAGGCCCACATCGGTGGCCGGAAGAAGTCGGGTGGCGGCGCCGAGATCAAGGTCGTCCAGCCGCACGACCACCAGCACGTCCTCGGCGTCATGAAGAACTCCACCCAGGCCGACGCGAAGGCCGCGATCACCGCTGCCGCCAAGGCCGCGCCCGAGTGGCGGGACCTGGACTTCGACGAGCGCTGCGCGATCCTGCTCAAGGCCGCCGACCTGCTCGCCGGCCCGTGGCGGCAGCGGATCAACGCGGCGACCGTGCTCGGCCAGTCCAAGACGGCGTTCCAGGCCGAGATCGACAGCGCCTGCGAGCTGATCGACTTCTGGCGCTTCAACGTCCACTACGCCAGGCAGATCCTCACCGACCAGCCGATCGCGAACAGCCCGGGCATCTGGAACCGCACCGACCACCGGCCGCTCGAGGGATTCGTCTACGCGATCACCCCGTTCAACTTCACGGCGATCGCGGGCAATCTGCCGACCGCCCCGGCGCTGATGGGCAACACCGTCATCTGGAAGCCCTCGCCGACCCAGCAGCTCGCCGCGTCGTTGCTGATGCAGCTGCTGGAGGAGGCCGGGATGCCCCCGGGGGTCATCAACATGCTCCCCGGCGACGGGCTCGACGTCTCCAAGGTCACACTGGCGCACCCCGACCTGGCCGGCATCCACTTCACCGGCTCGACGCCGACCTTCCAGCACCTGTGGCGGACGGTGGGCGAGAACATCACGTCGTACCGCTCCTACCCGCGGATCGTCGGCGAGACCGGCGGCAAGGACTTCATCGTCGCCCACCCGTCGGCCGACCCGGACGTGCTCCGGGTGGCGATGATCCGGGGCGCCTTCGAGTTCCAGGGCCAGAAGTGCTCCGCCGCCAGCCGCGCCTACGTCCCGCGCTCGGTGTGGAAGAAGATGCGCGACACGTTCCTCGCCGAGGTCGACTCGATCGCCGTCGGCGACCCGACCAACTTCTCCAACTTCATGGGCGCCGTCATCGACGACCGCGCGTTCGCCAAGCACAAGGCGGCGATCACGCGCGCCAAGCGCACGAACAAGCTCCAGGTCGTCGCCGGTGGCCAGGTGGACGACTCGGTCGGCTACTTCGTGCGGCCGACCGTGGTCGAGGGCGGCGACCCGACCGACCAGATGTTCACGACCGAGTACTTCGGTCCGATCCTCGCGGTGCACGTCTACGAGGACGCGAACTTCGAGAAGGTCGTCTCGCAGATGGAGTCGATCGCGCCGTACGCCCTGACCGGGGCGATCATCGCCCAGGACCGGCGCGCCATCGCCTGGGCCCGCAAGGAGCTGCGGTTCGCGGCCGGCAACTTCTACATCAACGACAAGCCGACCGGTGCCGTCGTCGGCCAGCAGCCGTTCGGTGGTGCCCGAGCCAGCGGCACCAACGACAAGGCCGGCGCCGCGGTCAACCTCCTCCGCTGGACCAGCCCACGCAGCATCAAGGAGACCTTCGTCCCCCCGACGGACTACCGCTACCCGTTCATGGGCTGACCCGTCAGAAACTTGTCGACGGGTCAGCGCGTTTGGCGGTCCCAGGGGTACGCCGTGCGGTGCGGTGCGACAATGAGCGTCCGATGATTCCCCTTCACATGGGCGCCCTGCATCCCATCGAGCAGGCTCTCACCCTCGTGCTCGCCTTCGGGCCGTTCGTGGTGCTCGGGCTGGTCATCGCCCATCGGCGCCGGGCGGAGCATCGTGAGGCCCAGCACGAGGGCACGCGCGAGGGTCAGCGGGACAGGTAGGCCCGGCCCACGCGGTTCTCGACCTTGAGCGCCTTCAGCAGCAGGTCGGCGATCAGGCCCTCGATCTTGCCGCCCACCAGCGGGATGCCCACCTTGATGTCGAGGTCGACGGTGTGGGTGGTGACACCGTCGGACTCGGACAGGCGGGTGCTGCCCTTCATCTCGCCGGGCTTTCCGGGGATGGTCACCCGGATCCTGCCCTCGGTCGCGGACGACCAGGTCTCGGTCTGCACGATGTTGATCTCGTCGCCCACGAACTTCTTCGCGAACGAGGGAATGCCCTCGGCGGCCTGGACCTGGTCGATCGTGACCTCCATGCCGTCCTCGTCGGGGTCCACCGTGACCATCGCCCGGAGCACGCCCTGCTGCTGACAGACCTCTTCGCGGAACTCCGGGTCGGCGAGCATCGCGGCCACGTCGACCATCGAGGCGTCGTACGTCAATTGGTGGCGCAGTTTCCTGGGCATCAGCGTTCGCCCTTCAACCAGGCCTTGCCGACCTCGTGCTCGATGTCCATCCCCTTGCGGACGTGTTCCTCGAGGAGTCCCTCGAGCTTGCCGCCGATCAGGGGCACCTTGACCTTGATCTCGAGCTCGACCACCTCGGTGGTGCCGTCGCCGGCTGGCAGCAGCTCGATGGTCCCGGCGATGCTGCTCGGCTTGCCCGGGGCGTCGATCCGCAGGGTGCCTCCGGCCGCGTCCCGCCACTCCTCGACCTGGATCGCCCGGGTGGTCTCGCCGGCGATCTTCTTGGCGAACGACGGCAGTCCCTCGGTGCGCTGTACCTGGTCGTTCGTGAGCCGGAAACCGTCCTCGCTGCGGTCGATGGACACGTCCGCGGACACCACGTCCATGGCTGCGCTGACCTTCTCGCGGAAGGCCGGATCGGCCAGCATCTCGAAGACTTCGGTCGCGCTGGCGGCGTACAGGAGCTCGTGTCGGAAGCGCATGAACGTCATCCTCGCGCAGGCTCGACGGACGTGGCTACGGCCCACGGGTGTGGCGCGTGTTGTGTGCCTCACCCGCGGGTCCTAGGGTCGAGTTGTGTCCACGACGCTCGACCGTGAAAAGTCCGAACTCCTGGCCAAGGCGATCGATCTGGCCCTGGCTCGGAGGGGGAGTGGGGGACCGCCCCAAGACACCGTCGGGAGCCTGCTGAAGTCGTACTACCGGCACGTCGCCCCCGAGGACGTCTGCGACCGCACGGACATCGACCTGTACGGCGCCCTCGCGTCGCACTACAAGACCGCCGGCACCCGCCCGCAGGGCACCGCCCAGGTGCGGGTGTTCACCCCGGCCGTCAGCGAGGCCGGCTGGACCGCCGGCGGTCACTCCGTCGTCGAGGTGGTCACCGACGACATGCCGTTCCTCGTGGACTCGCTGACCATGGCGCTGACCCGCCAGCTGCGTGACGTGCACGCGGTCATCCACCCGCAGTTCGACGTGATCCGCGACATCACCGGCGCCCTCCAGGCGGTCGCCCCGGTCGCGGACGGCTCGATCGTGCCGCCCACGGACGCGATCCGCGAGTCCTGGATGCACATCGAGATCGCCCGGGTCCCCGACGACGAGGACACCGGCGCCATCGAGGACTCGCTGCTCAAGGTGCTGCGCGACGTCCGGGAGTCGGTCGAGGACTGGGAGAAGATGCACACCCAGGTGTTGGCCATCGTCGACGAGCTGAAGGCCGACGGGCTCCCGCTGAGCGAGGAGGAGATCGCGCAGGGCAGCGAGCTGCTGCGTTGGCTGGCGTCCGACCACTTCACGTTCCTCGGCTACCGCGAGTACCGCCTCGAGCGCGACAACGACGACGAGCTGCTGCGCGCGGTCCCCGGCACCGGCCTCGGCATCCTGCGTGCCGACCAGAACATGTCGGCCTCGTTCGGGAAGCTGCCCGCCTTGGTCAAGCAGAAGGCGCGGGAGAAGACCCTGCTGGTCCTGGCCAAGGCCAACTCGCGGGCCACCGTCCATCGCCCGGCGTTCCTCGACTACGTCGGCGTGAAGAAGTTCGACGAGAACGGCGAGGTGATCGGCGAGCGCCGGTTCCTCGGCCTGTTCTCGAGCGCTGCGTACACCGAGTCGCTCACCCGGATCCCGCTGCTTCGGGAGAAGGCCGCCGAGGTGCTGCGCCGGATCGGGTTCGACCCGCGCAGCCACGCCGGCAAGGCGCTGATGGACACCCTCGAGACCTACCCGCGCGACGAGCTCTTCCACACGCCCGTCGACGAGCTGGCCCCGATCGCCGAGGCGGTCATGCACGCCCGGGAGCGGCGGCAGCTGCGGATGTTCATCCGCCGCGACACGTACGGCCGCTACGTCTCGGTTCTGGTCTACCTGCCCCGCGACCGCTACAACACCAACGTCCGCGAGCGCTTCTCCGCGATCCTCAAGGAACAACTCGGCGGTGCGTCCGTCGAGTTCAGCGCCCGGGTCACCGAGTCGACGACCGCGAACGTGCACTTCGTGATCCACCCGCCCACGGGCGGCGTGATCGCGGAGGTCGACACCGTCGATCTCGAGCGCCGGCTCACCGAGGCGTCCCGCTCGTGGCGTGACGACTTCGCGACAGCGGTCATGAACGACTACGGCGAGGAGTCCGGCGCCCGCCTCGCCCGCCAGTACCTCGACTCGTTCCCCGAGGCGTACAAGGAGGACTTCCTCCCCGCCACCGGGTCCTTCGACCTCGGCCGGCTAGAGGCGCTCGGCACCGCCACCGAGGCCGAGGGGATCGACCTGTCGCTCTACGAGGAGATGGACGCCGGACGTGGCGAGGCCCGGCTGAAGGTGTTCCGGATCGGGCCCGCCCTGTCCCTCTCCGAGATCCTGCCGATGCTCTCGTCGATGGGCGTCGAGGTCGTCGACGAGCGTCCTTACCAGCTCGAGGGCCTGGGCCGGCCGACGTTCATCTACGAGTTCGGCCTGAGGTACGGCCGGACCGTCCCGGCGCTGGCCCGCGAGCTGTTCCAGGACGCGCTCCGCGCCGTCTGGGACGGCTACAACGAGATCGACGGGTTCAACGCGCTCGTGCTCGGCGCCGGCCTGACCTGGCGGCAGGCGACCGTGCTGCGCGCCTACGCCAAGTACATGCGCCAGGGGAACTCCCCGTTCGCGCTCGACTACATCGAGGACGCGCTGCGCAACAACGTGGACATCACCCGGCTGCTGGTGCAGCTGTTCGAGTCCCGGTTCGACCCGGGCAAGAGCGGCCTGGACGCGCGCGACGAGGCACGGGTCGCCAAGGTCGACGAGGTCGAGCGCCGGCTCACCCAGGCGCTCGACGGCGTGGCCAGCCTCGACCAGGACCGCATCCTGCGGTCCTACATGACCCACATCAAGGCCACCCTGCGCACCAACTACTTCCAGACCGCCGATGGCGACCGCGTGCACCCCTACATGTCCTTCAAGATGGAGCCGTCGGTCATCCCGGACCTGCCGGAGCCACGGCCGAAGTACGAGATCTTCGTCTACTCCCCGCGGGTCGAGGGCGTGCACCTGCGGTTCGGCACCGTCGCCCGCGGGGGCCTGCGCTGGTCCGACCGCCGCGACGACTTCCGCACCGAGGTCCTGGGCCTGGTGAAGGCGCAGATGGTCAAGAACACCGTGATCGTGCCGGTCGGCGCGAAGGGCGGGTTCTTCTGCAAGCAGCTGCCCGACTCGAGCAACCGGGACGCGTGGCTGGCCGAGGGGATCGCCTGCTACAAGACGTTCATCTCCGGCCTGCTCGACATCACCGACAACCTCATCGACGGCGAGACGGTGCCTCCGGTGGGTGTGGTCCGGCACGACGGTGACGACTCCTACCTCGTCGTTGCGGCCGACAAGGGCACCGCGACCTTCTCCGACATCGCCAACGGGGTCGCCAAGGACTACGGCTTCTGGCTGGGTGACGCGTTCGCCAGCGGCGGCTCCGTCGGGTACGACCACAAGGCGATGGGCATCACCGCCCGCGGCGCCTGGGTCTCGGTCCAGCGTCACTTCCGCGAGCGCGGCATCGACTGCCAGGCCGAGGACTTCACCGCCGTCGGCATCGGCGACATGTCCGGCGACGTGTTCGGCAACGGCATGCTGTGCTCCGAGCACACCCGCCTGGTGGCCGCGTTCGACCACCGCGACATCTTCCTGGACCCGAACCCCGACGCCGCCACGTCGTACGCCGAGCGGCCGCCGCCTGTTCGACCTGCCGCGCTCGAGCTGGCAGGACTACGACACGTCGCTGATCTCCGAGGACGGCGGCGTCTACCCGCGCTCGCTGAAGTCGATCCCGCTCAACGACGCGGTGCGCAAGTCGCTCGGCATCGCGGACAAGGTCGCGGCGATGACGCCCGCGGAGCTGATGAAGGCGATCCTGCAGGCTCCGGTGGACCTGCTGTGGAACGGCGGGATCGGCACCTACGTCAAGGCAACCGAGGAGACCCACGCCGACGCCGGCGACAAGGCCAACGACTCGATCCGCGTCAACGGCCGCGAGCTGCGCGCCAAGTGTGTCGGCGAGGGCGGCAACCTCGGGTTCACCCAGCTCGGGCGGATCGAGTACGCCCTGCACGAGGGCCGGATGAACACCGACTTCATCGACAACTCCGCCGGTGTCGACACGTCCGACCACGAGGTCAACCTCAAGATCCTCCTGGATCGGGTGGTCGTCGACGGCGACCTCACCGAGAAGCAGCGCAACGCCCTGCTGGCGGCGATGACGGACGAGGTCGCCGACCTGGTGCTGGCCGACAACTACGAGCAGAACCTCGCGCTGGCCAACGCCGACTACAACGCATCGTCACTGCTGCACGTGCACGAGGACTGGATGAAGCGGCTCGAGCGGATGGGTGTCCTCAACCGCGAGCTCGAGGCGCTCCCTACCAGCCGCCAGGTCCGCCGCCGTATGGACCGCGACGAGGGCCTGACCGTGCCCGAGCTGTCGGTGCTGCTGTCCTGGACCAAGATCGTGCTCGCCGACGAGCTGGTGGCCAGCGACCTGCCGGACGACCCGTACCTCAAGCTCGACCTGATGGCGTACTTCCCGAAGCCGGTCCAGGAAGGGTTCCAGGCCCAGATCACCGACCACCCGCTGCGCCGCGAGATCATCGTGACCCAGGTGGTCAACGACCTCGTGAACGGCGCCGGCATGACGTTCTGGCCGCGCCTGGCGGGAGAGACCGGGGCCACGGCTGCCGAGCTCACCTGCGCCAACTTCGTGGCCCGGGAGATCTTCGCGTCCCTGCCCCTGCGCCAGGAGCTCAAGACCTACGACAACATCCTCGACGCCCGCGTCCAGACCCGGATGCGCCTCGAGATGCGCACGCTCGTCGAGCGCGCGTCGCGGTGGCTGGTCACCAACAGGCGACCGCCGCTCGACAGCGAGGGCACCGTCGAATTGTTCAGGCAGCCGGTCCAGCAGGTGATAGCGCAGCTGCCGGACCTGATGACCGGTCGCGAGCTGACGGCGTTCATCGAGCGCCGCGACGGGCTGGTCGAACAGGGTGTTCCCGAGGACCTCGCCACCCGGGTCGCGGTGCTCAACCCGGCGTACACCCTGCTCGGCATCATCGAGATCGCGACCCGCGAGAAGCTCGACCCGGCCGAGGTGGCGCGCGTGCACTTCGCGTTGGGCGAGCGGCTCGGCCTGCCGGCGATGGTGCAGCGGATCCTGGCCCTGCCCCGCGAGGATCGCTGGCAGACCATGGCCCGCGGTGCCCTGCGCGACGACCTGTACGCCGTGCACATCCAGCTCACCGGCCAGGTCCTGCTGGCCACCTCGTCCGAGGACTCCGCCCCGGCCCGGATCGCCGCCTGGGAGGACGACGACAGCGTCGTGGTCACCCGTGCGGTGGCGACGCTCGAGGAGATCTGCGGCGACGAGTCCGCGGACCTGGCCCGGATGTCCGTTGGCCTCCGTGTGGTCCGCGGCCTGCTGGCCACCGGCTGACGGCTACGCTCGCGCGGGTGATCGACCTGAACCATGCCGGCGTGGCCGAGACCGCCCGACTCACGACCGGAGGCGAGGTCACGGCCCGCGCCGTCGTGGACGCGGCTCTGGACCGGATCGCCGACGCCGACCCCGACCTGAACGCGTTCTCCGTCGTGCTGGCCGACCGGGCGCGGCAGGAGGCGGCGGCCCGCGACGACCTGCTGGCCTCGGGCGGCACTCCGGGGCCGCTGCACGGCGTCCCGGTGGCGATCAAGGAGGAGATCGACGTCGCCGGCACGGTGACGACCTTCGGTGGCGAGGCGAACAGCACCCCGGTGGCCGCCGACGCCGAGGTGGTCCGCCGGCTGCGCGACGCGGGTGCCGTGGTGATCGGCAAGACGACGATGCCGGAGTTCGGCGCCTGGCCGTACACCGAGTCGGTCTCGCGCGGCATCACCCGCAACCCCTGGGACCCGAGCCGGACCCCGGGCGGATCCAGCGGCGGTACGGCGGTCGCCGTGGCGGCAGGCATGGTTCCGGCCGGCCTGGGTGGCGACGGCGGCGGCTCGATCCGGATCCCCAGCGCCTGCTGCGGGTTGTTCGGGCTCAAGCCTCAGCGTGGCCGGGTCAGCACCTCCCCGCAGCCACACCTGTGGTGGGCGCTCGGCACGGCCGGGCCGCTCACGCGCAGCGTGCTGGACAGCGCCCTCGTCTACGACGTGATCCGCGGCAACGTCGACGGCGACCTGTACCGCGCGGGTGAGTCGGGGTCGTTCGTCGAGGCCGCCGGCCGCGAGCCGGAGCGGCTCCGGATCGGCTGGTCCACCAAGCCGGTGTCGCTGGGCGTGCGGCCGGACCCGATTCACGTCCGCGCGGTCGAGGACACCGCCCGACTCCTGGCCGACCTCGGCCACGACGTGTTCGAGGTCGACCCCCACTACCCCGACCCGACGCTCGCGTTCGTGCCGCAGTTCTTCGCCGGCATCCGCACCGAGTCCGACGCGGTCGAGCACTACGACCGCCTCGAGCGACGGACCCGCCAGACCTACCGGATGGGCACCTGGGTCACGCCGCGGGTCATCGACTGGGCGCTCGCGCAGACCGAGAAGGTGTCGGCGAAGGCCAACCGGGTCTTCGACTCGTGCGACGTGCTGCTCACCCCGACCATCGCGCACCGCCCGCCGCCCGTCGGGATCCTCGGCGGCAAGGGCGCCGATCGGGTCGGCGCTGGCCGCGCTGCCCGCCATCGCGTACGTCGCCCTCTGGAACGTCGCCGGCAACCCGGCGGCGTCGGTGCCGTGCGGGACCGGCCCCGACGGGCTGCCCACGGCGGTGCAGCTGGTCGGACGCACCGACGACGAGACCACCCTCCTGAGCCTGTCCGCGCAGATCGAGCGGGCCCGCCCCTGGCCGTTGCAGGTCGGTCGCTAGGGTCCATCCATCGTGAGTGCTATCGAGGTCCAGGACCTCGCGATGGCCTACGGGGAGCTCAGAGCAGTCGACGGGGTGAGCTTCGAGGTCGCCGAAGGACAGTTCTTCGGGATCCTCGGGCCGAACGGTGCGGGCAAGACCACCACCCTGGAGATGATCGAGGGACTCCGGAAGCCGGATGCGGGTTCCATCACGGTGCTGGGTGAGTCGCCGTGGCCGCGGAACGCCGGCCTGCTGCCGCGGATCGGCGTACAGCTGCAGGCCTCGTCGTTCTTCGAGCGGCTGACCACGCGCGAGCAGATCCACACGTTCGCCGCGCTCTACGGCGCTGCCCGCGTCCCGCGGGGACGAGTGGCTCGAGCGGGTCGGCCTGGTCGACAAGGCCGGCACCCGGGTCGAGGACCTGTCGGGCGGCCAGGCCCAGCGGCTCTCGATCGCGTGCGCGCTGGTGCACGACCCCGAGGTGGTGTTCCTCGACGAGCCGACCGCCTCGCTCGACCCGCAGGCCCGTCGCAACCTGTGGGACCTGCTGTCCGGGCTCAACGACTCCGGGCGCACGGTCGTGCTGACCACGCACTACATGGACGAAGCCGAGATCCTGTGCGACCGGGTCGCGATCATGGACCACGGCCGGATCCTCCGGCTGGACACCCCGGCCGCGCTGGTCCGCGGCCTGGACGCGCCGACCCGGATCACCGTCAACCCCGGGCAGCTGACCGTCGAGGACGCCCGTGCCCTGGCCGGCGTGGACGATGCGGAGAGCCGCGCGGACGGGCTGGTGCTGACGACCCGCTCGCCGGCCACCGTCGTCGCCCGGCTGGCCGAGCTCGAGCAGCTGGACGGCGTCCGCGTCCACACCGGGACGCTCGAGGACGTCTTCCTCGACCTCACCGGACGCGAGTACCGCGCATGAACACCGGTACGGCGAAGCCGTTCATCGCGCTGTCGCTGGCGATCCTGCGCGGCTTCCTCCGCGACAAGTCGTCGGTGTTCTTCGCGATCATCTTCCCGCTGATGTTCCTGGTCCTCTTCGGCGGCATCTTCGCCGACCAGACGCCAGTCGAAGGTCGACATGATCCAGGTCGGGCGACGTCGCTCTCGTCGACGACCTGCCGCCGGGTGCGAAGGAGGCGTTCGCGGACACCTTCGAGGTCACCCACACCGACGACCTCGACGCAGGCGCTCTCCGAGGTGCGCAAGGGCGACGCCGACGTCGCCATCGAGGAGCAGGGCGGCACCCTCGTCGCGCACTACACCCAGACCGACCAGGTGAAGGCGGCCGTGACCCAGGGCGCGCTGCGCGCCTTCGTCGACGGCGCCAACGTGGCGGCGAGCGGCCAGCCGCCGACGTACTCGCTGGAGGTCGAGCAGCGTCGAGGACGACTCGCTGGACACCATCCAGTACGTCACCCCCGGCCTCCTCGGCTGGGCGATCGCGATGAGCGCCAGCTTCGGTGCGGCTGCGACCCTGCAGGGCTGGCGGCAGAGCAAGCTGCTCCGCCGACTCCAGCTCGCGCCGGTCTCGACCCGCACGGTGGTCGGTGCCCGGGTCACGGTCACGGTGGCGATCGCGCTGACCCAGATGGCGATCTTCCTCGGCCTCGGCGCCGCCGCGTTCGGCCTGCGGCTGTCCGGGTGCCTGGTGGGCGTCGATCCCGTTGCTCGTCGTCGGCACGCTCTGCTTCATGTCGGTCGGCCTGCTCGCCGGTGCGGTCACCAAGACCACCGAGGGCGCGGTCAACATGGCCAACTTCCTGGTGCTGCCGATGGCGTTCCTGAGCGGGTCGTTCTTCCCGCTCGACGCCGCGCCCGCGTGGCTGCAGGGGCTCTCGCACGTGCTGCCGCTGTTCTGGCTCAACGAGGGGATGCTGGACGTGATGGTGCGCGGTGAACCCGCTTCGGCCGCGCTCCTGCCGATGCTGATCCTGGCCACGTTCGCCACCGTGCTGACGCTGGTCTCGGCGCGGCTGTTCCGGTGGGAGACGACCTGATCCGTCGTCAGGACAGGTAGATCGCGGCCACGATCCCGGTCAGCACGATCAGGACGCGGAGCAGGGTCGGCGGTAGGTAGTTCCCGATCCGGGCGCCGACGTACCCGCCGACCACCGAGCCGGCTGCCAGCAGCAGCATCGGCCGTCCAGTCGAGCTCGGCGACGAACAGGAAGATCACGCTCGCGACGACGTTGGCGGCGACCACGGCCAGGGTCTTGAGCGCGTTCACGATCCGGAACTCGAGATCCGTGCCGAAGCCGAGCACCGCCATCATCATCACGCCCGAGCCGGCGCCGAAGTAGCCGCCGTACACGCCGGTCAGCGCGGCGAAGCCGGTGGTCACCGGCGACATGTGGGTCCGCGGCGCGGGCGGGGTGTCGCCGTGCCGCCGGCGTACCCACTTCCTGATCGTCGGCTGGGCGCCGACCAGCAGGCAGGTGAACAGGATCAGCCAGGGCACGATCGTCTCGAACACCTCGGCCGGCAGGGCGAGCAGGAGGACGGCGCCGGCGATCGCCCCGATCGCGCAGGTGAGGATCACCACCGCGGTCACGACCGGGTGCTCGCGCAGCTCACGCCGGTAGCCGAACGCCCCGCTCAGCCCGCCGGGGGTCAGGCCGACCGTGTTGGACGCGTTCGCGACGACCGGCGGCAGCCCGACCGCGACCAGCACCGGGAAGCTCAGCAGGGACGCGACGCCCACGGTCGAGGTCATGATCCCCGCGCCGAACCCGGCCGCGAGGACGGCCAGCTGTTCGAGTCCCGTCATTCGGTCTCGCGAAGGAGGGCGACGTCGCTGACCATCTCGACGTGGGAGTGCATCGCGGTGGCGGCGCCGTCGGAGTCGCCGGCGCGGATCGCGTCGGCGATCGCCCGGTGCGCGGCCAGCGAGTCCAGCGGTCGTCCCGGCTGGGAGAGCGACTCGATCCGCGACTCCTTGATCAGGTCGCCGATCTCGTCCATCAGCCGCGCCAGCAGCAGGGAGTGGGCCGCGGCGGTCACCGCACCGTGGAACCGCTCGTCTCCCTCGACCCCACGGCCGCCGGCGTCGATGTCCCGCTCCATGGCGAGGAGCGCGTCGTCGATCCGGGCCAGGTCATCGTCCGTACGCCGCGCGGCCGCGAGCGCCGCGATCTTGGTCTCCAGGGCGTCCCGGGTCTCGATCACCTCGGGAAGTCGGTCGGCGTGCGCCCGGATCGAGTCGACGATCCGGGTGGACGGCGGGCTTGGCGGTCAGCACGGTGCCGTCGCCGTGCCGGACCGCGACCACGCCGATCACCTCCAGCGCGACCAGTGCCTGGCTCAGCGTGGCGCGGCTGACGCCGAGCCGGGTCGCGAGCTCGCGCTCGGGCGGGAGCCGGTCCCCGGCCTTCAGCCCGTTGGCCGAGATCCAGGCCGTGATCTGCTCCGCCACCTGCTCGTAGAGCCGGGTGCGCATCAGCCGCTGCGGGAACACCGGCGAGACGGGCGGGGTGTCGGACATGGACACCACCCTATTGACTTGGAGCAGATTGGCCTAGAGGCTAGGCCACTGGGCCAAACGTGTGATCCGGGTTACTCGGAAGCCCCCGGGCGCGGCGGCACAGGAGGAGCTGTCATGGGACCGGAATGGGTCGCAATCATCGCGCTCATCGCGCTGTTCGTCGTCGGCACGGTGTTGCCGATCAACATGGGTGCGCTGGCCTACGTCGCCGCGTGGCTGGTCGGGATGTACTCCCTCAACCTCGACGAGAAGGAGATCCTGGCCGGCGTCAGTGGTGACCTCCTCCTCACGATCATCGGGGTCACCTATCTGTTCGCCATCGCCCGCAACAACGGCACGGTCGACCTGATAGTCGCGACCGCCGTGAAGGCGGTCGGTGGACGGGTGGCGCTGATCCCGTGGGTGATGTTCGCCGTGACCGCGGTGCTCACCGGCGTGGGCGCGGTCAGCCCGGCCGCCTGCGCGATCATCGGCCCGATCGCGCTCGGCTTCGCCGGCCGCTACGGCATCAGCCCGCTGATGATGGGCATGTTCGTCGTGCACGGTGCCCAGGCGGGCGGCTTCTCGCCGATCAGCATCTACGGCGCGATCACCAACTCGGCGATGAAGACTGCCGGGCTGCCCAACAGCGAGATCGTGATCTTCCTGTCCAGCCTGTTCATCAACCTGATCCTGGCCGCGATCCTGTTCGTGGTCCTCGGCGGCCGCAAGCTGATGGGCCAGACGGTCGACCCGGACGAGCCGGACACGGTCTCGGAGGACCTCCACCGCGGCGGTGCCTCCATCTCGGCCCGAGGCACCGGCACCTCGACGGAGACGACCACCCAGGCGCTCGGCGTACGCCGTGACCAGATCCTGACCCTGGTCGCGTTCGTCGGCGTCGCCGTGGTCGCGCTGTACTTCGAGAAGAACATCGGCTTCGTCGCGATCACCGCCGCGGTCCTGCTGGCCATGCTGTCGCCCGAACGAGCACCGGGACGCCGTCAAGCAGATCGCGTGGCCGACCGTGCTGCTGCTGGCCGGGATCAGCACCTACGCCACGATCCTGGAGCTGGCGGGCTCGCCCGAGTTCGTCGGCAACTGGGCGGCCGGACTCGGCGTGGCCGCCTTGGGTGCGCTGGTGCTCTGCTACGTCGGTGGCGTCGTCTCGGCGTTCGCCTCGTCGACCGCGCTGCTCCCGGTGATCATCCCGATCGGCCTGCCGCTGATCGCGGACGGCGGGATCAACGCCGGTCTGTTCGTGGCCGCGCTCGTGGTGTCGTCGACGATCGTGGACGTCAGCCCGTTCTCGACGAACGGTGCGCTGATGCTGGCCAACAGGCCCGACACGATCGAGGAGCCGGTCTACTACAAGCAGATCCTGACCTATAGCGTCATCGTCGTGCTGGTCGGTCCGCTCCTCGTCTGGGCAGCCCTCGTGCTGCCCGGGTGGTGACCCGGGTGGGGCCACTGGACGACGTCCTCGTCGTCGACCTCTCCCGCGCCCTGGCCGGTCCGCACGCCACGATGATGCTCGGCGACCTCGGCGCCCGCGTGATCAAGGTCGAGGCGCCCGGGCACGGTGACGACACCCGCGGCTGGGGCCCGCCGTTCGTCGGCGACCCCGAGGCGCGCGAGTCGACGTACTTCCTGTCGGCGAACCGGAACAAGGAGTCGATCGCCCTCGACCTCAAGGACGAGGCCGACCGCGACCTCCTGCTGCGGCTGGTCGACCGGGCCGACGTGCTGGTCGAGAACTTCCGGACCGGCGTCCTCGAGCGCCTCGGCCTCGGCATCGAGTCGCTGCAGGAGCGCAACCCGCGGCTGGTCGTGCTGTCGATCACCGGCTTCGGCCACGACGGCCCCGAGGGCGGCCGCGCCGGCTACGACCAGATCGCCCAGGGCGAGGCCGGACTGATGTCGCTCACCGGCTCCGGGCCGGAGGACCCGCAACGCGTCGGCGTACCCATCGCCGACCTGCTCTCCGGGATGTACGGCGCGTACGGCGTACTCGCCGCGCTCAACGAGCGGCATCGCACCGGCGTCGGCACCGTCGTGCGTACGTCACTGCTGGCCGCCGTGGTCGGGGTGCACGCGTTCCAGGGCACGCGGTGGACGGTCGCCGGCGAGGTCGGTCGCGCGCAGGGCAACCACCACCCGTCGATCGCGCCGTACGGCCTGTTCCACTGCAAGGACGGCGCCGTGCAGATCGCCCTCGGCAGCGAGGGTCTGTGGCGCCGGTTCTGCGAGGGGTTCGGCCTGGACCCGACCGTCGAAGGGCTGGCCACCAACCCCGAGCGGGTCGCCAACCGACCCCGCGTGATCGAGGTCGTCGAGGAGGCTTTCGCCGACTGGGACGCCGAGCCGCTGCTCGCCCGCCTGGCCGAGGTCGGCGTACCTGCCGGCAAGGTGCGGACCCTCGACGAGGTCTACGAGTGGGACCAGACCGCCAGCCAGGGACTCCTCGTCGACGTCGAGCATCCGTCGCTGGGGCAGGTGACGCTGCCCGGGCCGCCGCTGCGGTTCTTCGCGGCCGACGGGGCGGAGGTCACGCGCTCGGACCATGCCGCCCCGCCGACGCTCGACCAGCACCAGGCCGCGATCCGGGCCTGGCTGGACGGCGACTCCTGAGTCAGCTCGCCGGGTTGGACATCACCGCGAACGGGACGCCCTCCGGGTCGGTGAGGAACGCGAGCCGCCCGTACGGCGTGTCCTCGGCCGGCTGCACCACGGTGGCACCCTTCGCCTCGGCCTGGGCGACCGTGGCGTCCGCGTCAGCGACCTCGACGTAGAACTGCCAGCGCGACGGCTGCTCGCCGAGGAAGCCGGAGCCGTCCATGATCCCGGCCTTGGCGTCGTCACCCCGCCCGTGCGTCGTGTAGCGGAACTCCGGGGTGTCGCTCATGGTGTGCAGGTCCCACCCGAAGACGTCGCGATAGAACGGCACGGCGTTGTCGTAGTCCTTGCTGATGGTCTCGAACCAGGACGGTGCGCCGACCTCGCCGCGGGCGGAGATGCCCTGGTGCTCGAGTGGCTGCCAGATGCCGACGGGCGCACCCGCCGGGTCGATCACCAGCGACATGTGGCCCATGTTCCCGACCTGCATCGGGTCGAACACGACCTGGCCGCCGTGCTGCTTCGCGAGCTCGGCCGTCTTCGCGGCGTCCTCGCTGGCGAGATAGACGGTCCACGTGCTCGGGCCGGCGGTGCCGTCGTTCTTCATGCAGCCCGCGATCGGGGCGCCGTCGCGCTCGAAGATGATGTAGCCGCCGTACTCCGGACCGCTGTCGCGGGCCTCCCAACCGAACAGGTCGCCGTAGAAGTCGCGGGCTCTGTCGGTGTCGGTCGTGAACAGCTCGATCCAGTTCGGGTCGCCGGCGGAGTGGGTGAGGGTCATGGTGAGCTCCAGGGATGGTGGGATGAATCCTGCTTCGGTTCGACTCTCCCACCGCCCACAACTCATCGGCGGCCATGGCCTTTGACGCGCCTGCCCTGGCGGCACCGGGCCTAGGATCGTGGGGTGGACGAGGGGGAGCTCACGGCTCTGCTCACCCAGCACGCTGCGAGGCATGCGGTGCCGGGAGCGGCGCTCGGGATCCTCCGCGACGGAGCCACCATGACCGCGTACTGCGGCGTCGCAAACGTAGCCACGGGTGCGCCGGTCACACCCGAGACGGCGTTCAGCGTCGGATCGCTCACCAAGTCCATGGTCGCGACGGTCATCGCCCGGCTGGCGGATGCAGGCCGGCTGTCGTTCGACGACCCGGTGGCAGCGCATGTGCGGGAGCTGCGCCGGAGCGGATGGGCGCAACGCGCGACCGTGCGAGGCCTGCTCGCGAACAGCTCGGGACTTCCACTGCGCGCGGTGTTGGAGTTCGACTTCGCCGGTCGAGGCAGCGACGACAAGCGTGCGCTCTCGCGCTTCGCCGCCGATGTCGCCCATTCGCGGCCGACGGCGACGTTCTGGTCGTACTCGAATGCGGGTTGGTGCTTGTTGGGGCGCGTGATCGAGACAGTGACGAATGCCCCTTGGGAGGACGCGATGATGCATCACCTCGGAAGCGTGGGCATGCGCGGCACAACCTTCGGCGTCGACGCGGTCGCACCGCGGCGAGCGGCCGGGCACGACCTCACGGCTGATGGCCCGGTCCCGATCGAGCCGTTGCGAACGCGTGCGTACGGACCGGCCGGTGCCAATGCTGTCTCCACTGTCACGGATCTCCTCCGGTTCGCCGCATGGCACCTCGTGGACCCGTCACTGGCCGAGCTGCGTACGGTCCACTCGGAGGTCTCGATCCATGGGTGGCTGGACTCCTGGTGCCTCGGCTGGGCGCGATTCGACTGGGACAACAGCCCGGTCTGGGGCTGGGACGGCCTCATCAGCGGGGAACGGTCATCTCTGCGGATCCTGCCGGATCATCGGGCCGCCGTCGTCCTGATGACGAACGGCAGCACCGGGCGCGCCATGTGCCGCTCGCTCTTCACGGATCTGGCGGACCTGTTGTTCGGGATCCGGGTACCACCCCTGAAACTCGACGCATCGCCCGGCGCAGTCGCTGACCTCTCGCGCTTCAGCGGCGTCTACGCATGGCCCGACTGGCGGGTGGAGGTCACGGCTGGCGATGACAGCCTTCTCATCACGGACGAGGACAGTCGCACCGTGGCGCTACCGATCGACGAGCGGACCTTTCTGGTCGACCCCACAGACCCGGACAACCCCACAGTCACGTTCGACGCCCATGACGCCGAAGGCCGGCCGCGGGTGCTCTACCAGATGCTGTGGGGCCTGCCGCGTGTCGAGACCCGGGGTGCCGATCGCTAACCCCAACTGCGCGCTTGCTGCATGACCGCCCGAAGCCGTTCCTCGAGTCTCCGGTTCTCGTCTCCCGTCGTCAGGAAAGAACCCGTCCTTGCCTGGCGGAGGTAGGAACCCGACGACATCCATGACATCGAAGTAGGGTTCCGCCTCACGCCCCGTCCGCTCGCTGTAAGCGGCGGCGAACAGGTCCGCTGCGTCACTGCCGTGAACGATCGCGATGTTGGTGGAGCAGTGGGCGACGTCCAGCCAGGTCGGACCGATCGAGGTCTCCACCCAGTCGACGACCCCGGAGATGTGGCCCTCGGACCAGAGCACGTTCCGAGGCTGGAAGTCGCGGTGGATGAAGCAGGGCTGGAACGCCGGAGGAGCGGTGAGAAGCAGCGCGAACGCCTCCCGCCACAGATCTGGGTCCCTCGCCCACCGGGGCACCTGGAACTTGGCCTCCCACGCCCAGGATTGGTAGGCACGCACCTCGGCGACCGGCGTGACTTCGTGGATGGTGACGAGCAGGTCGGCCAGTTCGCCGAGGAAGGCCGCGTCGACGCGTTCGATGTCGACATGTCCCGGGAGCAAGGTCATCAGGTGTGCTGGAAAGCCGCAGTCCCGCCCGTCGGCATCGAGCGCCCGCGTGCGGGGCGCCGGAACCGGCGTGTTCGCGAGCAGCTCCTGGATCTCGCTCTCGCGGGTCGTCAGGCCCGGACCGTGGGTGCGCCAGGGTTCACGTGTCATCAACCGGAGCACGACATCGTCGTCACCGTCACTCGTCAGCGCCAGCATGGTGGAGGTCCATCCTCCGGAAAGCTCTCGCACTCCCGTGACCGGTCCGATCACCCCTGCCGCCCACTCCAGCGCAGCGGTCACGTCCAGGCCGCCAGCAGTCAGCACACGGGCATTCCATCACTCACGAGACGAATCTCGTGGATGGGCGTGCCGATGGCCCCGCGCGCGGCGGGGTCCGGGGCTCGGTAGCTACTCCGGCGAAGGGTTCGGTGGTTGAGGAAGGCGCGCAGCGCCTGTCTCGAAACCACGGCGGTCGGCGGGGACGTCGAGGGTGCCGTCGGGGTCGCGGAGGTACTGGTAGCCGTGTTTGGAGGTCCAGAGATACACCCCGGGTTCGAGGGTGGTGTAGGTCCAGTGGCCGTGGGTCTTGATCCGGTGGTGTCGCCGGCACAACGGGGCCAGGTTGCACGGGCAGGTGGGTCCGCCGCGGCGTGCGGGGATGGTGTGGTCGGTGTCGCAGCGGCGTGCTGGCCGGGTGCACCAGGGGAACACGCAGGTCCTGTCCCGGACCGTGGTGACCTCGGCGTGCCGGTCGGGGACGACGTGGTGAGTCGACGGGGTCGTGGGCCTCGAGGTCCATCACCGGCTTCACGACGACGCTGCCGGCGGTGTGGCACCAGTCGCGGACCTGGCCGGCGGTGATCAGCTGGTTGCCCTGCTCGAGCCGGGCGGTGCCGGCGGCGCCTGTCGACGGCTGCTCTGGAGAGGTGGACGTAGAGCATGACCTGTCGCTTCGGACGGTGGTGGTGGTTTCGAGACGGGTGCGGAGCGCCCTCCTCAACCACCGAGGTATCGTCGGTCAGGTCGAGGGCCAGCTGCGCGCGGGCGAGCTCGCCGACCGCGGCCGCCCGGCGGACGTCCAGGGAGTCCTCCGAACCCAGGTCCTTCAGCTGGGCGGCGAGCCCGGCGATGGCGTGTTCGAGGTCGAGGGCGTCGGCCAGGTCGAGCTCCCCGTGCACCGCGCTGGTGCCGTCGTAGGAGACCTGCTGGGCCTCGACGGTGAAGTACCGGCCGTCGGCCTTCGCCAGCCGGCGTTCCTCGGCCAGGTCGGGCATGTGGGTGGCGATCGCCTCGTCCACGAGGCGTTCGAGCTGGACGGGTCCGATCTTGTGCGCCACCGGCGCCACGTGCCGGTCCACGAACGACGCTGCCTCGGGTGACAGCGAGAGGGTCTGGTCGGCGACCCGACGCGCGAGGTACGGCCGCAGGTCACCCTTGACCACGCGGCGCCACACCCGCGGGAGGCGGTGGCGCAGCTCCAGGGCGTGACCGACGTACCGGCGTGCCGGCGTCGGTGGAGACCCCGATCGCGGCGGCGAACTCGGTGATCGCGAACTCCGCCACCAACGGCGCACCCTCACCCGCGACCGGCATCCCGGTGTCGCCATACCGATCCGCAGATCGTCGCGGCGTCGTCGATCGAGTCGATCGAGTGCATCGCCGCCCACGCCACCGCGTGCCTGCAACAGGCGGGCCTCGGCGCGCGTCCGCGATCGCCCGATCCGCACGCGCGGCAGCCAGCACCGCACTCGCGGTGTCGAGCTCCTCGGCGTACTCTGGTCATGGGTCAACTCAAGCACCGACCACCGACACTCGAAGCCCGAAAACCCCTTGTTCTGACAGGGATGTGGACAACTATTTCGAGAAAGTCTTGCGACCGCCACCACAACGGTCGAGCTAGGCGACCGCGACCGTGGAAGCAGCCGAGAGTGGCCGCCTCGACCACCGCGGCGGGCGACCACGTAACCCAAAGAGTCCTTTCACCACCCACCCGCGGCAACCGGGCCTCGACAAGCTCGGCCGACGTACCTCGCCGCCCTGCCCACGGTCACCGGGTTTCGACGCGCTCGCGCGACTTCGTTCCTCAGTCGCGTCGCTTGCTCTACCT
The DNA here is from genome assembly GCA_963788445.1 of uncultured Actinomycetota bacterium. Lineage (GTDB taxonomy): Bacteria > Actinomycetota > Actinomycetes > Propionibacteriales > Nocardioidaceae > Nocardioides. Next base: position 63,894 of record CAWBGN010000007.1, on the reverse strand, counting down.
GGCTGGGCCCACGCGACGCGCTCGTTCCTCGCGCGCCGCTGCCCAGCTCAGCTCGCCTTCTTCTTCGCGGCCTTCTTCGCCGTCTTCTTGGCGGCGGCCTTCTTCGCGGGCTTCTTCTTGGGTTCGTCCTCGTCCTCGTCCTCGCCGCGGGCGGTCTTGGCGGCGTCGACGGAGCGTTGGAGGGCGGCGAGGAGGTCGACGACCTCGCCGGAGGACTTGGTGGAGGTGGGGGTCTTCTTGACCTCGCCGCCCTCGATCTTGGCCTTGACCAGGGCCTCGACCGCGCCGGCGTAGTCGTCCTCGAACTCGGACGGTTCGAAGTCGCCGGCGAGGGTCTCGACCAGCATGTTGGCCATCTTCACCTCGGCGTCCTTGACCTCGCCCACGTCGACGTTGAAGTCGGGCTGGCGAATCTCGTCGGGCCACATCATCGTCTGGAGCACGATCACGTCATCGCGGACGCGGAGTACGGCGACGCTGGTGCGCTGGCGCAGCGCGACGGTGACGACGGCCATCCGGTCGGCGTCGAGCAGCGCCTGGCGGAGCAGGGCGTAGGGCTTGGCGCCGGTCTTCTCGGGCTCGAGGTAGTACGACTTCTCGAACAGCATCGGGTCGATCTGGGCGGACGGCACGAACTTCTCGACCGCGATCTCCCGGCTGGACGTCGACGGGAGCTCGGCCAGGTCGTCGTCGCTGAGGATGACCATCTCGCCGTCCTCGGTCTCGTAGCCCTTGGCGATGTCGGCGTACGCGACCTCCTCGCCGTCGATCGAGCACACGCGCTGGTACTTGATCCGTCCGCCGTCCTTGGCGTGCACCTGCCGGAACGACACGTCGTGTGACTCGGTCGCGGAGTACAGCTTCACGGGCACGCTGACCAGCCCGAAGGACACCGCGCCCTTCCAGATCGCTCGCATGCTCATACCTTTCGAAGGGTTCGGGTCTCAACGGTATCGGTCAGGATGGCCCCATGCGCCCCATGCTCGCCACCCGTGGCACCCACGTACCCACTGGTGATGAGTGGACGCACGAGGTGAAGTGGGACGGGATGAGGGTGCTCGTCGACACTCGGGACCGCGTCCGGCTGACCTCCCGCAACGAGAACGACGTGTCCGTCTCGTTCCCGGAGCTGCAGGGGCTGCCCGCCGAGGACGTCCTGCTCGACGGCGAGGTCGTGGCGTTCGGCGACGGGATCCCCACGTTCGGTTCGCTCGCTGATCGGATGCACGTCAGCAATCCCCGACGCGCCGCAGCGCTCGCCAACACCAACCCGGTGACACTCCTCGTCTTCGACGTGCTGCGGTACGGCGACCGCGACCTGTCCCGGCTACCGCTTGCGGAGCGGCGCGAGATCCTGCTCGGCCTCGACCTGAACGACGACCGCTGGCAGACCCCGCCGGCGTACGACGACGGGCCGATGCTGTTCGACGCGACCAGGCAACAGGGGCTGGAGGGGATCGTCAGCAAGCGGCTCGACTCGCGCTACGAGTTCGGCGCCGCGCACCCGGAACTGGCTCAAGTTCGCGCACCGCCGGCGCAACTCGTACGTCGTGGGCGGCTGGCGGCCCGAGACGGGATCCGAGCACCGGCTCGGTGCGTTGCTCGTGGGCGAGCCCACCCCCGACGGGCGTCGTCTACCGCGGCCGGGTCGGCAGCGGGATCGCCGGCAAGGTCGGACCGATGCTCCACGCCGTGCTCGCACCGCACGCACGTGACAGCAGTCCGTTCGTCGACGAGGTTCCGAAGCTGGACGCCCTCGGCACGCACTGGGTGGAGCCGGTGATCGTGGTCGACGTCGAGGCGCTGGGGCTGACCCCGCAGCGGCGACTCCGCCAGCCGTCGTACCGTGGGGTCCGCACCGATCTCGGACCAGAGGACCTCACATGAGACGACTGTTGCTCACACTCCTGCTCGCCGGCCTGCTCGCCGCGCCGGTCCCGACCCTGTCGACGGCGAACGCCGCACCGGCCGAGGACGCGGGCGAACAGGCGGGTCGCGCCTCTTGGGTCCGCCTGGACGGCGTCAGCGTGAAGCTGCGCACGAACACCCGGCAGGTCGTGACGGTCAACCGCACGGTCGGGTACCACGCCCGCGTGACCTACTGGGTGAAGCGCAGGGGCAGCTGGCACCAGCGGCTCCAGACCTCCAGCGGCCGGATCGGCTACAACGGGCTGGTGCCGGCCAGGCGCCGGGTGCAGGGATCCGGCAAGACCCCGCTCGGCACCTTCCGGCTGCCGTGGGCGTTCGGGATGAACGCCGAGCAGGACCGCTGGGACAACAGCTACCGCAAGGTCCGCAGGGGCGACTACTGGGTGCTGGACAACCGGTCCGACTACTACAACCGCTACCGCAACAAGTCGCAGGGCGGGTTCCGCTGGCGGCTCCCGTCGAGCCATGCCAACGGGTCGGAGCGGCTCAAGGACTTCCCTCAGCAGTACGAGTTCGTGTTCACCACCTCGTTCAACGCCCGGCAGGTCCGGCACCGCGGCGGGGCGATCTTCCTGCACGTCAACGGCAGTGGGGCAACGGCCGGCTGCGTTTCCGTGCCGCGGACGTTCATGCGCAAGCTGATGTACCGCGCTCCACCAGGACCGGGTGCCGGTCATCGCGATCGGCCGGTAGCGCGGCGATGACGGAGGTCCGGGTCGAGGTCGAGGGGCGCACCCTCAAGATCAGCAACCTCGACAAGGTCCTCTACCCGCGGACCGGCACCACCAAGGGCGAGGTGCTCAACTACTACGCCCGGATCGCTCCGGTCCTGCTGCCGCACCTCAAGGACCGGGCCGTCACCCGGATCCGCTGGCCCCACGGCGTGCAGGAGAGCAGCTTCTTCGAGAAGAACGCCCCGGCCGGTACGCCGTCCTGGGTGCGCACCGCCAAGGTCCCCACCACCGGCTCCCGGGCGCCCTCCCGCAACGGCGACCACCTGGTGTTCCCCATCTGCGACGACCTCGCCACCCTGACCTGGCTGGTCAACCTCGCGGCCCTCGAGCTGCACGTGCACCAGTGGACGGTCAACAAGAACGGCCAGCCGCGCAACCCCAACCGGCTGGTCATCGACCTCGACCCGGGTGAGCCCGCCGGGCTGATGGAGTGCTGCACCGTGGCGCTGCTGGTCCGGGACCGGCTGGCCGAGCGCAACCTCGACGCCTGGCCGGTGACCAGCGGCAGCAAGGGGCTCCACCTGTACGCCGGCCTCCCCGGCAAGCTGAACCCGGACGAGACCACCGGGCTCGCCAAGGAGGTCGCCGAGGAGCTCCAGAAGGAGCACCCGAAGCAGGTCACCGCCACCATGACGAAGGCGAAGCGGTCGGGAAAGGTGTTCCTCGACTGGTCGCAGAACGCCGGCTCGAAGACCACCATCTCGCCGTACTCCCTGCGCGGCCGGGACGCGCCGTACGTCGCCACGCCGATCACCTGGGACGAGGTCGAGGCGGGCGCGGACGACCCGCTCGGCCTGGAGCAGTTCCGGTTCGAGGACGTCCTGGAACGCGCCGAGCAACAGGGCGACCTGTTCGCCGTCGACGGCGACTGAGCCTCGCTCCACGCGGGAAGAGGTCGGTAACCGGCATTCCCGGCCTTGTTACCGAACCGTGGATCGAGTGTGGATCTGACGTTGCCACGGCGTGGCAGCGCGCTCCGTACGTTCAACATGCCAACACAAGCAACGCATCTCTTCTTCAGGGGGAACCCATGACCGCCACCAGCCGCAAGGTGCTCGTACCACTGGCCACGCTGCTCGCTGCGGGTGCCATCGCCGTCGGCTCGGGCGCGACGTGGACCTCGACGACCAGCAGCTCCGTCACCGTCACCTCGGGGACGCTGCTGCACACGAACAGCCACGACAACGCCGTCCTCACGCTCACGGACATCAAGCCCGGCGACACGATGACCGGCACGGTCGACATCGAGAACGTCGGCACCATCGACTCGAAGCTCAGCTTCCAGGAGAGCGCTGACACCTCGTCCTTCGCCGCGGGTGGCCTCAACCTCGTGATCAAGCAGGGCGCCACCACGCTCTACAGCGGCGACTTCGGTGGCTACACGAACACCGCAACGGACCTCGGCGACCTCGACGCCGGCGCTTCGAGCACCTTCACGTTCATCGTGTCGATGCCCGCCAACGCGAGCGACGCCAACCAGGACAAGGAAGCCGCCGCGACCTACACCTGGGTCACCACGCAGAAGAACTCCGGTTCGACCCTTCTGGAGCACTGGGTCTGAGCGTCAGAACGGCGGGTTCCATCGGGGGACGGTGGGACCCATCGCATGGGGAACATGGGGGGATCATGGCCCGCCCGGCTCGGGGGGAGCTGGGCGGGCCACCCCCACTAGAGGACAAGAACAGGAAGGAGCAGGCCGGTGGAGATCGCGACCACGCACCGCCGCCCGCACCGCAGCGGCCGGTTCCTGGTCAACCTTCTCTGCGCCCTGGTCATGCTCCTGGCCGTCGCCTTCATCGTCCCGGCCGCCCTCGGCTTCCAGCGCTACGTCATCACGGGCAGCTCCATGGGCGGCTCGCTCGGCGTGGGTTCGGTCGCCTTCGAGGACGTCGTGCCGGTCAACGACCTGCGCGTCGGCGACGTCATCACCTACCAGCCCCCGGCCGACTCCGGCATCGACCACCTGGTCACGCACCGCATCGTCAGCATCCAGGGTGACGTCTACCGCACCCAGGGCGACGCCAACGCGGACGCCGACCCGTGGACCTTCCAGCTGACCTCGACCTCGCAGTCGCGGGTGTCGTTCGCCGTGCCGTACCTCGGCTACGTGTTCATCGCCCTCCAGGACCGCCTCCTCCGGATGCTCCTGATCGGCCTCCCCGCGAGCGTGATCGCCCTGATCAGCCTCGTCCAGCTCATCGGTGCCGTCCGGCGACGCCCCGAGCAGGTGAAGCAAGCGACGGTCGGCAATCCGACCGTCTCGGTCGGGCGATAGCCATGCTCCGCAAGCTGCTCTACCTCGTCCAGCGCGCTGCTCCTCGGGGCCGGCGCGCTGTCCGGCCTCCAGGCATCCGGCGCCGACTTCACCGACGCGAGCACCACGCCGCTCAACATCTTCGCCGCGCCCGACTGGACCGCTCCCGACGTCGCCATCGTCGACCCCGGGTACGCCGTGGCCGGCACGGTCACCCTCAACGCCACGGCCACGGACGGCGACACCGCCGTCGCGTCCGTCGCGATCCAGCGCGCCCCGCACGGTTCCGGTACCTGGACCACGATCTGCACCGACAACAGCTCGCCCGTACTCCTGCAGCTGGAACACCACCCAGGTGGCGGACGGCGAGTACGACCTGCGCGCCGTCGCGACCGACATCCACACCAACACCAAGACCTCGTCGTCGATCATGACCACGGTCATCAACACCGCCGGCGTCGTCCTCGACCCGGTGACTGCCCCGGTCCACGGCACCGTGACGCTCACCGGCCGCATCATCAACGCCGGCGCGGGCGCGTCGACGGTCCGCTTCCAGGCGTCCCCCGCGGGAGCCAACACCTGGGCGGACATCCCCGGGTGCGGCCCAGCGGCCGGCCCGGTCCGGACCTGCGCGTCGACACCGCGCCATCACCGGCTACTACGACTGGCGGGCCGTCGGCACGATCAACGGCCACACCTACTACGACAGCGAGTCGAACGTCCTGGTCGACAACACCGCTCCGACCGTGTCCCTGACCGTCCCGGTGGCGCCGCTGTCCGGCACCGTGAACCTCACCGCCACCGCGTCCGACGCGCACAGCGGCATGGTCTCGGTGAGGTTCGAGTACCGCCGCTCCGGCGTGCCCACCTGGACGACGTGCGTGCTCGACACCAGCTCGCCGTACGCCTGCAGCCTGAACACGACGACCCTGACCGACGGCAACTACGAGTTCCGGGCCACGGCCACCGACGTGCGTCGGCAACGCGGCCATCACCGGCACGACGACCCGCACGTCACGAACAGCAGCGTCGACCTGGCGACTCCCGCCGCCACGGTGCGCGGCACCTACGGCGCTGACCGCGACCTGGACACGGCACGGGCACCCCGACCGGTGCAGCTTCCAGCGGTCGGCCACCGGCACCGGCCCCTGGACGACATCTCGCACGGACAACTCGGCGCCGTACACCTGCAGCTGGAACACGACCGGCCTCGACTCGCAGCGCTGGTACGTCCAGGCCCTCGTGACCGTCGCCGGCAACGACCTACACCGACATGCACAGCACGATCGTCGACAACGAGGTACCCGGACGTCGCCCTGACCGTGCCGCGCGGGCACGCTGTACGGCACGGTCTCGCTGACCGCCACCGCGGACGACACCGACCCGAACCCCGGGGACGAGAGCTCGGGCATCGCCAGCGTGGCCTTCGACTACCGCCGCTCCGGCGTGTCCACCTGGACGTCGTGCGCCGTGGACGCGTCCAGCCCGTACGCCTGCTCGCTCGACACCCGGAGCCTGACCACCGGGACCTACGAGTTCCGCGCGACCGCGACCGACGTCGCCGGCAACACGACCATCACCTCCAGCCAGACCCGCACCGTCGACAACACCCCGTGGGTCGACCGTGACCGCGCCGGCCGCCGGCACCAACTTCCTCCAGGGCTCGACGATCTCGGTCACCGCCGACGGCTACTCGAGCACCGGCATCACGTCGATGCAGCTGCAGTACGACCCCGCCGGCGCCACGTCGTGGACGAACGTCTGCACCGCCGACACGGCCGCGCCGTACTCCTGCAGCTGGAACACCACCGGCGTCCCCGCCGGCGGCACGAGCCTGCGCGCGGTGATGACGCGCACCGGCGGCGGCACCACCACGTCGAGCTCCGTCGCGGTCACGATCGAGCAGCTGCACGCCAACGACGTGCAGGTGGCGGGCAGCGGCGCGAACCTCGGGCGGCCGGACCAGGGCGACGTGATCACGCTGGACTACTCGACCACCGTCAACCTCGGCACGATCAAGAGTCGGCTGGAACGGCTCGCAGCACCCCCGTGTCGGTGACGCTGAACGACTGGCGGGTCGGCTCACCGCTGGCGGGCAACATCGACTACCTGTCGTTCCCGGCGGGGGTCAACCTCGGGCAGGTGGCGTTCGCGCAGAACTACATGGGCAACAACCTGACCGCGACCTTCGCCACCTCGACGATGTCGGCGAGCACCGTGACGGTCAGTGGCCGTCAGGTCACCCGGGTCACGATCACCCTGAGCGCCAGGACGGGCAGTGCTCCCGAGCACCGTCAACAGCAGCGGGCAGACCAGAAGTGGACGCCCTCCGCCTCGGTCACCGACACGTTCGGCAATCCCAGCTCGACCGCCGTGGTCAACGAGACCGGGACCGCCGATGTCGACCTCTGAGCAGATAAGCGAGGCTGACACAGCGGCGGCCTCTATGCTCGCTGTCATGGCGCGAGTGCTGGTGGTCGAGGACGAGGAGGACATTGCGTTCCCCCTCGTCCGCACACTCGAGCGCGAGGGCTACACCGTCACGTGGGTCCAGGACGGCGAGACCGCGCTCACGCAGCTCCAGAAGGAGCAGGAGGACGTCGTGATCCTCGACCTCGGCCTGCCGGACATGGACGGCCTCGAGGTCTGCCGCAAGGCGCGCGACGCGGGCTACGACGGCGCGATCATGATCGTGACCGCCCGCGGGGGCGAGCTGGACCGGGTCGTCGGCCTCGACTACGGCGCCGACGACTACCTCGCGAAGCCGTTCGGCCTTGCCGAGCTGCAGGCGCGGGTCCGCGCGCTGCTGCGGCGTACCAGCTCCTCGGCCGCCGGCGACGAGGCCGAGCCGGAGCAGGACCCGGACGCCCTGCGGATCGACGTCGCGGCGCGGCGGGTGTACGCCGGGTCCGAGGAGGTCTCCTTGACCGGCAAGGAGTTCGAGGTGCTGAACATCCTGGCCGCCAACCGCGACAAGGTCGTCTCCCGCGGCCGGCTGATGGCCGACGTGTGGGACGAGAACTGGTACGGCTCGACAAAGACGCTGGACGTCACCATCGGGCGCCTGCGCCAGAAGCTCGAGAGCGTCGGGGTGACCGAGCGCGTCGTGGCGGTCCGAGGAGTCGGGTTCCGCCTCGAGGGCGCGGTCGATGCGTGAACGCATCACCATCGCGTTCGTCGTCCTTGCCATGGCAGTCCTCCTGGGCGCGGGGACCGTGCGCGCGTACACGCTCCGCGACCTGCTCCGTGAGCAGGAAGGCGCCCACCTCAGCCACGACGTCGTCCTGATCGGCGAGCTGGTCGCCGACCAGCGCGCGGTGGGAGAACCGGTCAACCGAGAGTTCCTCGAGAGCATCGTGTCGTCGACCACCCGACTGGAGTACACCGACCCGTCCGGCCGGACCCTGGTCGTCGAGGGCGACGAGTACGAGGGCGACCCCGACGCCGACGACCTGTCGGCGACGGTCGCGACCGACGTCGGCATGATCACCGTGAGCAAGGAGCCCAAGGTGATCGGCGACATCCTCGGCCGCGACACCGGCTCCCTGATCACCCTGTTCCTGCTGATCGGGCTGCTCGCGGGTGTCGCCGGGTGGGTGGCGGCGCGGGCGCTGTCGAGCCCCTTCCAGAAGCTGGCGGTCGCCGCCGGTGCGCTGGGTCGCGGGCGGTTCGACCTGGACCTTCCCAAGACCCGGATGCCCGAGGCGGTCGCCATCGGCAAGGCCCTGCAGACCAGCGCGACCCAGCTGGAGTCCCGGATCAGCCGCGAGCGCGACTTCGCCGAGCACGCCTCCCACGAGCTGAAGACCCCGCTCACGTCGCTGCGCCTCGAGCTCGAGGAGCTCACCCTGCGTGACGACGTACCGGACGACGCGAAGGCAGCGGCGGTCCGTTGCATCCGCAGCGTCGACGACGTGAACCGCTCGGCCGGCGAGCTGGTCGAGCTGTCCCGGCGGGGGAGCCTGGTCGAGGGAGCCGAGCTGACCCTGCACGACATGGCGACCCAGCTCGCCCAGCGCTGGGCCGACCGGCTCGCGGACGAGCGCCGCCCACTGTCGGCGTCGGCCGAGGGTGACCTGACCATGGCGTTCACACCCGGCCCGATCGAGCACATCCTCGACCTGGTCCTCTCCGACATCGTGCTGAGCGGCAAGGGCCCGGTGAAGATCACCTTCCTCGCCGAGCACGACCACCTGCGGATCCGGATGCCCGCGGGAGTGATCGCCAACGGCTCAAGTCGACGGCAGGACCGCCCGCCCGGCGCCGGCATTGCCGAGGCCCGGCAGGTCGCCGAGTCCCAGGGCGGCCGGGTCACCGGCGACGGTCAGACCGAGGACCTCGAGATCCTGCTCCCGCGCCGCTGACTGCGGCCGAGTCGTGTCGAACGTGACGACGTGGTGCAGCCCGTCGATCACGCCGAGCATCAGGCTGCTCATGGCCCGACGACGATGTCGGACTCGAGCGGACCGCCGGTCCACGTCGGGGTTGACCCGGATCAGGTGCTCGGAGGTCAGGAACGCCCGCTTCAGGTCGTCCGGCAGCCCGTCGTACGGCGAGGACTGGGAGCGGTGCAGCGCGATCGCGCACTCGCGGGCGGCCAGGTGGGCCGACGTGTCGACCACGGTCGTGAACCGCTCGTCGGGGGTGCCGATGTCCGGCAGCTCGACGTACGCCGCGGCGTCGGCGTTGCCCGCGTGGTGACGGACCCACTGGTGCATGAGCGAGCGGGGGAGGCCGTGCAGGTAGAGCCGGACGTCGGAGCCGGCGAGGGCGTCGACCACGGCATCGCGGATCCGGGCGTGGTCGCGGTGGCCGTCGCTGCCGTCGAGCGTCACGACGACGTCCGGGTCGTGACGCTCGACGGCGTTGCGTACCGCCTCCACCACCGAGGGGTACGGCGCCCCGCAGAGCGAGTCGTCCGGCGCCGCGCCGTCCATGCCGGAGTCGGTGAAGCCCAGCAGCTCCACGTCGGAGACGCCGAGCGCGCGGGCGGCGGCGCGCAGCTCGGCCTCGCGGAGCCCGGCCACGCCCGTCGTCGGCACCCGGACCCCGGGCGCCACGCGACCGGCCTCGCCACGGGTCGCGCAGACCACGGCGGTCCGGGCGCCGGACGCGGCGGCGTGCAGCAGGAGCGAGCCGCAGCCGAAGGTCTCGTCGTCCGGGTGCGCGACGACGACCAGCACGGCCGGCCGGGTCGGGCGGTGGTCATCGGGTCTCCTCGATACTGTCCTGTGCAGTATTTCCGAGAACAGTAGATACTGCCCAAGGCAGTATGTCAAGATGCAGCATGACTCCGCGCCGGACCACCACGACGTACGCCATCCTCGGGCTCCTCGGCGTCCGCTCCTGGACGACGTACGAGCTGGCCAAGCAGGTCCAGCGCAGCCTCAAGTGGTTCTGGCCGCGGGCCGAGCGGAAGCTGTACGACGAGCCGAAGCGGCTGGTCGCCGACGGGCTGGCCACGGCCACGAAGGAGACCACCGGCAAGCGCCCGCGGACCGTCTACGGGATCACCGAGGCCGGCCGCGAGGAGCTGCGCCGCTGGCTCGACGAGCCGCCCGCACCACCCACGATCGAGTTCGAGGGCCTGGTGAAGATCTTCTTCGCCGAGGCCGGTTCGCTCGACCAGCTCAACGCCACGCTGGATGCGATCGCCGCCGAGGCGTCCGACCGGCTCGAGGCGCTGGCGGTGATGGCCGACGTCCGGCGTCGAGTCCCCGAGCTTCCCGGAGCGGCTGCACGTCGGCGCGCTGCCGATGCGGCTCAGCCTCGAGCACGAGGCGACCGTGCTGCGCTGGGTGGCGTGGGCGCGGGAGCAGGTGGCGAACTGGACGGACGCCGGCGACCCGGGGGAGTGGGACGCAGCGGCCGTGCTGACCGAGCTGGCGGCGGACGCGCGGTCCGCGTCGCCGGCTGATTCGCGGGCGGGAGGCGATCGTTCACGTCGCGTTCACCGGCGTGGAACCGGGCATCTCTAGCGTCTGCTCGACCGCACATCCTGGGCGCGACGGCTCGGCGTACGCCTGAACTCCGAAGGAGCCGTTCCACGCCATGACCCTCTCCTCACGCCGCGTCCGCGCGACCACCGCCCTGGTGGCCGCCGGACTGGCCCTGCCCGCCCTTGCCCTCTCCGGCGGCGCCCCCGCGGGCGCCACCGTCGTCGACGACCCGGTGAGCTCCTCCGCCCCCGGGGCCGCGCTCCGGCTCGACCCGCTCGGCAGCTACGACACCGGCGTCTTCGACGAGTCGGCAGCCGAGATCGTCGAGTTCTACGCCCCGCTCGACCGGCTCCTGGTGGTGAACGCCGCGCAGGCCCGGGTCGAGGTGCTCGACGCCGCCGACCCGGAGCACCCCACCAAGCTGTTCGACCTCGAGACCACCGGCGTGGCCTCCGACGACGGCTCCGTCATCCCCGACGGTGCCGTCGCCAACTCCGTCGCCGTGCGCAAGGACGGGCTCGGTGTGGTGGCGGTCGAGTCCGACCCCAAGACCGACAACGGCTGGCTGGTGTTCTTCGACGCTGCCGGTGACGGTACGGCGCTCGGCGCGGTGCGCGTAGGCGCGCTGCCCGACATGGTCACCGTCACGCCCGACGGCACCAAGGCCGTGGTGGCCGACGAGGGCGAGCCGGCCGACGACTACTCGGTCGACCCCGAGGGCTCGGTCGCGGTCGTGACGCTCCCGGCGACGGTGGCTGCGGCCGCCCAGGGCGACGTTGCCCTCGCCGACTTCCACGCGTTCGAGGGCGGCGGTCTCCCGCAGGGCATCCGCGTCTACGGCGGCCGCGCCGACGCCGGCACCGGCACGCCCGACTTCCCGGTCTCGGAGAACCTCGAGCCGGAGTACGTCACCGTCGACCCGGCGTCGCGCAAGGCCTACGTCACGGTCCAGGAGGCCAACGGCATCGCCGTCGTGGACCTGGCGACCGCGACCGTCGAGCGACCTGTGGTCGCTCGGCACGGTGGACCGCCGGGTCGTCGGGTTCGACCAGTCCGACGAGGACGACGCCGCGTCGATCGGGCGGTGGCCGGTCCGCGGCCTGCGGCTCCCGGACGCGATCACGTCGTACCAGGTGAAGGGCCGGACCTACCTGGTGACGGCCGACGAGGGCGACACCCGCGACTGGGAGGGCTACTCGGAGGAGGTCCGGGTCAAGGACCTCGGCGAGGACGGTCTCGCGCCGCTCTGCGACAGCGTGGCCGAGGACTTCGGCATGACCGTCGAGGAGCTGACCGCCGACGAGGCGCTCGGCCGCCTGAAGATCACGAAGGCGGGCGGGCTGGACCCCTCCGGCCTCTGCTACCGCGAGCTGCACGCCTTCGGTGGGCGCGACTTCTCCGTGTGGACCACCGATGGCCGGCTGGTGTCGTCGTCGGGGTCCGGGTTCGAGCAGATCACCGCGCAGGCGCTGCCCGACTTCTTCAACTCCGACCACGCGGCCTCGAACTTCGACGACCGCAGTGATGACAAGGGCCCCGAGCCGGAGGGCATCACCATCGGCCAGGTCAAGGGCAAGCCGTACGCGTTCGTGGCGCTGGAGCGGGTCGGCGGGGTGATGGTCTACGACCTGAGCTCGCCGTCGAAGCCGAAGTTCGTGACCTACCTGAACAACCGCGACTTCGCCTTCTCCGGCGCTGACCTCGCCGACGCGGGCGAGGACATCGCCCCTGCGGGAGACCTCGGTCCCGAGGGTGTGAAGTTCGTCCCGGCCTCCTCGTCGCCGACCGGCGAGCCGATGCTGGCCGTCGCCAACGAGGTGTCCGGCTCCACGACGCTGTACGCCGTGAAGCTGCACAAGCACAAGCACAAGCCGGGCCACCACCACCACTGAGGCAGCAGTGGCGGCTGAGTCAGCCGCCCGTCTGGAAGGCGCCCGCCTCGGTGAGCGCCTTCCAGACGGCATCCCGCCGGGCGACCGCGTAGTCGGCGGTGAAGTGGTGGTCGTCTCGCCACACCACCTGGTCGTCCACGATCGGGAGGCAGACCGGTGCTGTCGGGCAGAACGCGGGGGTGAGGCTGACCGCCAGGATCGACTTCGACTGGGCCGCGGCGGCCGCGAAGTAGCCGTCGCTGGGGGACGGGTCGGTCGGCACCGCGACGGCGCAGTCGCCGATCCGGGTCTGGGAGGCCAGGCAGTCGCTGGGGTCGAAGGTCTCCGGCATCACCAGGCGCTGGATCACCACGGTCCGGTCCGCGACGGCGCTGATCTTGGCCAGCGTCTCGCGGGTGGTCTCGAACACCGCCTTGTCCAGAGGCTGGTCGCGTCCGTCGCGCCGGGAGACCACGTCGCCCCAGAGGTCGGGGTCGTCCCGCGGACGGTCGAGCAGCACGACGACGTCCGGGTCGAGCTCGGGCAAGGGCCTCGTCGTACCAGTCGACGCGGGCCGAGGTGCACTCCTCGGCGGTCGCCGACGCCTGCCTGTCGTTGAGCAGGCCCTCCTGCCACGGACAGCCGGCGAGCACGTCGAGGGACAGGGTGAGGTCGTGCTCCTCGGCCAGCTTCTCGAACATCGGAACCAGGGTGGCCGCCTGGCTGTCCCCGATGAACAGCACGTGCGGCCCGTCGCCCTTCCGCACGGTGCACGCCGGTCCGTCGTCGGCCGGGCACCAGTGCTGGCCGCCGATGCTGTCCCGGACCTGCTGCCAGTCGATGTCCTCCGGGATCGGCTCGTCCGAGCCGGCCACGCCGGTGGTGGACGGCCCGGTGACGCTGCTGGAGAAGGCGGGCTTGCGGTCCTGCTCGAGCACGCCCGGCACGAACGTGACCGCGACCAGGGCGCTGAGGGCGACGCCGGTCAGGGCGACCGTCCACGTGAAGCGGTTGAGCACCTTGGACTTGCGGATCGGCATCTCGAGGACCTCGTACGACAACGCGGCGAGGCCGGTCCCGAGGGCGATCGTGAAGATCGCGATGATCGCCGGGCTGGTGTCGAAGAGCGTGGTCAGGGCAACGATCACCGGCCAGTGCCACAGGTAGGTGCCGTAGGAGATCCGACCCAGGAAGACCGGGACCGGCCGCCCCAGCAGCCGGCTCAAAGGCTGCCGCTCGCCGAGCATCAGGCCCACGATCAGCATCACCGACACCACGGTTGCGCCGATGCCGCGAAGCGACGGGGTGAGGTCGACGAGTCCGCTGCCGAGCAGCAGCAGGCCGACCAGGCCGGCCACCGCCACGACATGGGCACGTGCGCCGCGCAGGATCCGCGGCGACCAGGTGTGCAGCGCCACGGTCAGCAGCGCACCGGCGAAGAGCTGGTACACCCGCGCGTCGGTGCCGTAGTACGCCCGGGTGCTGTCGACCTGTGCCCAGTAGAGCTGCGCGACGAGCGACGCCACCAGAATCGCGGTCAGGACGGTGAGCATCGCGCGCCGCCCGACCTTGCTCAGGAGCAGCAGGAGGATCGGGAAGACGACGTAGAACTGCTCCTCGATCGCCAATGACCAGAAGTGGAGGAACGGACTGGTGTCGACGTCGGTCGCGAAGTAGTCGCCGGACTGGCCGATGAAGTGCCAGTTCGCGTAGTACAGCAAGGCGCTCTGGGCGTCACCGACGAGGCCGAGGCGCCGTACCACCGACCAGAGGACCAGGAAGGTCAGGCAGGTGGCGGCGATCGTCACGACGGCCGCCGGCAGCAGCCGGCGCACTCGGCGGGCGTAGAAGCGGCCGATCCGAAGGTCGCCGGTCTTCTCGATCTCGTTCAACAGCACGCTGGAGACCAGGAAGCCGGAGAGCACGAAGAAGAGGTCGACCCCGATGAACCCGCCCTCGGCCCAGCCGAGCCCGGTGTGGAACAGCAGGACGAGGTAGACCGCGATGCTGCGCAGCCCGTCGAGGTCGGGCCGGTAGGAGTGGGTGATCGGCGGGCGCTCGGTCGTGGACGGGCGCTCGGGTCCGAGGACGGGAGTCGTCGAGGGGCTCACAGCACCCACGAAGCCACTCCTCCCTGACACACACCTTCATGATGTCCGGTCTCACTGGACCAAAACGCCCGTGGCAGGGGCAAATCACGGGTGCCAGATCACGGGTTGAGGGGCCCGGTGACGGGTCGCCGGGTCACTCGCAGGGCGTGAGCGACGCCTTGGAAGTGCTGAGCGACACGTTCTTGCCGGCCCGGGTGAGCTGGGCGCTGGTCACCACGTCGATCGGCGTACCGGGCTCGCAGTCGGGCGCGGGCGGCGGCTCTTCCACCTTGGCCTCGAGGTCCTTCACCCGGGGCATGAGCTTGTTGAGCGAGGTCCTGACCAACACGATCCGGGACTCGAGCGACGAGATGTCGGCCGCCTCCCCCCGATCACCCTGCAGCCCCTGCTCGCCCTGGGGACCGACGAGACCCGGCACCCCTGCCGGGCCTTGTTCACCACGCAGGTCGTCGGCCATCAGCTTGACGCCGACGACGCTCCCCGCGAACCCGAAGACGGCACAGAATGCCGCAAGGGCGACCCATCGCAACACCTTCGTCATGTTCGCAAAGGTATGAGCATCCCGACCCGACCGCGAGCAAACCGGGGAAGTCGTGACCGGCATGTTTTTGCTTTTCCACAGGTTCAGATCCGACCCCTCCCGGGTAGGTGCGGAATGACGTAGGTTCAAGACAAGGAATCCTTGACTCGGGACGGGGGCCTTGATGACGCTGGCTGACGCCCACGCGGAGCTGGTGGAGTCGCTCGATGAGCGTGTCCGCTCGCTGGTGCGGAGCGAGGGTGTGGATCCGCAGCGCGAGGCGGTCGTCGTACGCCGTATCGCCGAGAGCGTGGTCCGTGAGCACGACGACCTGAGCCTGACCGGTGCAGTCGCGCCTGTGGCCGACGTGGACTCCGTGGTCGGTGAGCTGGTCGCGCGGGTGTCCGGGTTCGGTGCGTTGCAGCCGTTTCTCGATGATCCGGCGGTCGAAGAGATCTGGATCAATGATCCGAGTCGGGTCTTCATCGCCCGCCGGGGGCGGCACGAGCTGACCAACCTGATGCTCACTCCCGCGCAGGTGCAGGAGCTGGTCGAGCGGATGCTCAAGTCCAGCGGCCGGCGGATCGACATCAGCCAGCCGTTCGTCGACGCGATGCTGCCGGAGGGGCACCGGTTGCACGTGGTCCTGGAGGGCATCAGCCGCGGCTTCTCGGCGGTCAACATCCGCAAGTTCATTCTCCGCGCCGCCCGGCTGGAGGGCCTGGTCGAGCTGGGCAGCATCAGCCCGGCGGCCGCGCGGTTCCTCGAGGCGTCGGTGCGGGCCGGGGTGAACATCCTGGTCGCCGGCGGGACGCAGGCGGGCAAGACCACGATGCTGAACTGCCTGGCGGCGGCCATCCCGGGAGGCGAGCGGGTCGTCTCCGCCGAGGAGGTCTTCGAGCTGCGGTTCCCGCACCCGGACTGGGTGCCGATGCAGACCCGGCAGTCCGGGCTCGAGGGCACCGGCGAGATCACGCTGCGCCACCTGGTCAAGGAGAGCCTGCGCATGCGGCCGAGTCGGATCATCGTCGGCGAGGTGCGGGCCGAGGAGTGCATGGACCTCCTGCTCGCCCTCAACGCCGGCTTGCCCGGCATGTGCACGATCCACGCCAACAGTGCCCGGGAGGCGCTGGTGAAAATGTGCACGCTGCCGCTGCTTGCCGGCGATTCGTACCACCCCCGCTTCAGGCGTGGAACTGCACCCTGCCCCTGTTGGTCGCTGGACTCCGGCTCACGACGGTTGACTGCAGGGCCCATACGATTTCAGCGGCACCTGAACCCCGGTCAGTGGAGATTGGATGACCCGGTCTGCGGCACTTCTCAGGCTTCAGCCGCGGCGCCCACCCTGATTGCGTTACATGCTCAGGCGTGGAGAACCTTCCGTCACATTCGACGAAGGGGCTTGCGGAGCGGACAGGGTGGACCCGTCGGGCCATGCGCAGATGCATACGCGGTTGCCGGAGCTGTCGGCAAGCGTCCAGTGTCCAGGGGCGTCGGAGTCGTCGATCATGCGGCCTCCCGCGGCGAGCGCCGCCACGAGGCGCGCCTCCACGTGCTCGCGAGCGACCGAGACGTCAACATGCATTGCGTGCCGCAACGGCTTGGCCTCGTCGAGTTCCTGCATCCAGACCGTCGAGCCGTGGCCCAACGGGTCGACCACGCTGTCGTCGGCCACCTCCGTGTACCCGAGCACGGCGCACCAGAACGCACCATCGACCGAGTCGGGCTTCGCAGCAATCGCGAGTTGGACCTCCTGCGCAGCCGCTCTGTCCGCGACGGCCTCATGCGTCTGCGTCACCGCTGAGATTGCCCGCGCAAGGTCGAGATGCTGCCGCTCCAACTGCGAGACGTCACGACTCAACCGCACGGCGAGATGGTCATCGGCCACCGTCAGCACCACCCCCGAGCGCTCCAGGCCTGGAACCTGCGCCACTGCCCCGGCAAGGTCCACCGCTTCGCCAAGCGACCGGACACGGAACACAGCCGTCGCTCCACCGTGCAACACCACCCAATCCTCGACGTCCTCGGCGCCGAGAAACTCCCGCCATCCCTGTTCGCTCATCTCGACCTCCCACAAGGGAGGGTAGCGAAAGGTCGGTTCCCGGAAAGGGGCTCCTGGGCACACCCAGCGCGCGCAGAACGTCTTCCTATGCCGCTGTAACGGCTCACTCACATGCCGGTGAGCGGGCTACCCGAGCCGCACCGGAACCGGCGCGGGTCGGGACCTCTGTCCTGAGGAGGAGCCGAGGCGTCGTGTCGTTCGCGAATACCACTAGGAGGCGAAGGACAACGTCGACTTCTTAGCCGCCGAGAAGGGGGCAGACGTCGACGGTTCGGCCCGTGTGGGAAATGACGGTGAATGTGCCGTCGGGGCTCACCATGCTCACGACCCGACCTGTGTACAGGATGGTCGCGGGTCCACCCGGGTCAGTGTCGAACAAGAACACGAGGTTTCGTCCCGTGGCGGTGAGGGTGACGGAGCCGTCAGGGTTCTCTGTCGCATTGAAGGCGCCCGCGCCATGGAAGGGGATCGTCGCCCCCGTGGTCTCGTTGTCCAAGATGCTTGTTCCGCTACCCGCCGCCACGATCGCCCGAGGGCCGGCTTGGACGGGGTTCCCGTGACTGGTCAGGGAGGTGACACCGACGTCGAACCCGGGGCAGGACGGGACTACGAAGTCGGCGGCGTCCGCGGGTAGCGCGGTCCCTCCGACCACCAAGATAGCGACCCCGGCTACGGTTCCGGCTCGGCGGATCGCGCGTGAGAATGACATGCTCGGCTCCTTCTCCGGTCAGATGCACCGCCGTCGAAGGTCCAAAGGAAAGCCCACCTGGCTCCCTCGGCGGCCTCCCGCCCATTAGAACGCTGATGGCTAGCCAAGGCATCCCCCGCGCGAATGATTCTGAAAGGGTCTACCGCGCACGCGCTCATGCCGCGATCCGCGCGGAGCCGATGAGGGGACATCCGGTGGGGCGTGTGGCGGCGCAGACCGAGCCTCCAGGGCAGGCTGGCCTGGTGGATGAGCAGGCACTCCGAGAACGAGATCCTCGAGAAGGCGAGGACCAGGTTCCCGCGGCGCGGGCCTCGTGATCGAATCGGCGCCCGAGCGGCTCGACATCAAACGCGAGCTCTACACAGAGCTGGCCCTGGTTGCGCCGAAGGATGCCATCTTCGTCACCAACAGCTCCACGCTGCTGCCCAGCGATCTGGCGGACGCGACGGGTCGGCCAGACCGGTTCCTCGCGCTGCACTTCGCCAACCTGATCTGGATCCACAACACCGCGGAGATCATGGGCCACGCCGGCACGGACCCGGACGTCTACGAAACAGTGGTCGACTTCGCGCGCCGGATCGGCATGGTGCCCATCGAGCTCCACAGCGAGCAGCCCGGCTACGTCGTGAACTCGCTGCAGGTCCCGTTCCTCCAGGCCGCCCAGGCACTGGTCGTGAAGGGTGTTGCGGACCCCGAGACGGTGGACAAGGCTTGGCGCACCGCGACGGGAGCCCCGTACGGCCCGTTCCAGGCCCTCGACGTCATCGGGGCCTCACCACCGTGTACAACATCGCCGCCACCGGCGACGAGGAGTCCCGAGCCAACGCCCGCTACCTCAAGGAGCACTACCTCGACCGGGGCAAACTCGGCCGTGCCACGGGCGAAGGCTTCCACAAGTGCGACAGCGTGGCGTGAACGATCGAGACCGAGTCCGGTGCGGCCCCACAAGAACGTCGTGGGGCCGCGGTGCGGACGCGGCGATCGTGCAGATCCGCCACGACACCGAAGGCCGCGCCTACTACCGACGCAAGCTCGCCCAGTCCAAGACCCCCGATGGAGGCCCTGCGCTGCCTGAAACGAAGGATCTCCGACGCGATCTACCGACAACGTGTAGCCGACGCCGAGCCCACCACCGAGCCCACTGCGGTGACCGGCGCCGGCCATGAAGATGCGAGCCCGGGAGGGCACTCGGGGCGTATTCACAATCCAGCGCGGCCGACCTGTTCACCCCGGTCATCGGCTCTTCGGACCAGCCACTTCCCGGACCCGCAGTACCGCTAACGGTCGTTCGGGCTCGTTGGTGATGAGCGACGCCCAGGTGGGGGGTCCGGCGCCTTGGTGACCAACTCTTTTAGATCAGGCCGAGCCGGCGTGCCTGGCTGACTGCGTCTTGGCGGCAGTCGACGCCGAGCTTGCGGTAGAGCACCTTGGTGTATCCCTTGATGGTGTTGATGGACAAGAAGAGTTCGGCGCCGATCTCGCGTTGCGTCGCATCGCCCGCCAATGCCCGCAGCACGGCCCGTTCGCGGTCGGTGAGGTCGTCGACAAGCATTCCGGTCCGCTGTGCCTCGCGGAAGGAGGTGCGTGCGGATCGCTTTTCGGCCGCTTCGAGGCGCGATACGAACTGTGGCAGTACCGGGTCGTTGGTCACGACCTCTCGGGCTTCCGAGAGAGCGGCGTAGGCAGCGCTGCCGTCGCGGCGGTCGAGTTCCACCTCCGCCAGGCTGGTCAGAGCGTCCACCAGGCCGGGCGCCTCTCCGAAGGTGCGAGCGAGGTCAACGGCTTGTTGCAGCAGGGTGCGGGCGGCGTCGAGGTCGCCGTCTCGGTGGGCGAGCTGGCCTTCGGCGGTCCGGAGGCGGGCGATGCCGGGCGAGGTCGCGCTTCCCCACATGGCCTCGGCGGCGCGAACGTCCGGGCCAACTTCGACGAACAACGTGCGTAACCGGTCGAGTCGGTCGGTCTCGACCAGGGCCATGGACAGGATGCTCGCGGCCTGCAGCGCAAGGAGAGGAGGGATGCCCAGCGCGCGGGCGCGATCCCAGGCATCTTCGAGCAGCGGCACGGCGTCTGAGGCACGGCCGGCGAAGGTGAGCATGGCGCCGAGGACGGTTCGGGCGACCACGTATCCGGCGAGGGTGGGGTCTTGCTCCAGGTTGACGGACTCGGTGGCGTGGAGCACGGAGGCGTCCGCGTCGGCGCCTACGATGCTGACGTGGACGGCCCTCATCGTGTGCTCCGCACCGCGAAGGGAGTGCCAGCCCTCAAGGGTGGGGGTGCCGTCGGTGATCCGAGATTCCGCGGCGTCCAGCCACGGTCCCATCCGGGAGAACTGTCCGCTCAGGCCGGCAGCCCATGCCAGGGACACGCACAACTGGGGATCTGCCATCACGCTGGTCGCGTCGAGCAGCTGACCCAGACGGAGGTGTGCGGCCAGCGCGCCCTGTTCAAGGAATGACGGGACCTTCGAGCGGAGCAGCCCGGCAGCGGCGGTCTCATCGCCGGCACTGATCAGGTGACCGACCGCCTCGTCGAGGTGGCCCATGTGCAGGAACCACTCCGCCGCCTTGGAGTGCACCCGTGCGGGCTCGTCGCTGTCGTCGCCCTGCAGTCGCTGCAACAGGACCTCGCGAAAGAGCCGGTGACACCTGTACCACTCCCGGCGCCCGTCCAGTGGTACGACAAACAGATGCGCACGGTCCAGCTCGGCGAGGACGGCATCGGATCCGTTGCGGTCCAGCACGTGGTCGCACAGCGGCCCGCAGAGACGCTCGAGCATCGAGGTGCCCATCAGCAGCTCGCGATGCTCCGGAAGGAGTCGGTCCACGACCTCGCTCGAGAGGTAGTCCATGATGTGCCGGTCGTTTCCGTGAATAGCCGTCGCTGCCTCGGCGGGCCGGGCGGTCCCGAGCACGGTCAGGGCCGCGAGCTGGAGTCCCGCGGCCCAACCCTCGGTGCGTTCCCACAGAAGCGCTGCGGCTCTTGGGTCAAAGGGTTTGTTGCCGACGGCCGACAGCAGTGCGGATGCCTCATCGACCCGGAACCCGAGATCCTCAGCGCGGAGCTCGGTCAGCTCCCCCGCGCGCGGAGCCGTGCCAGCGGCAGAGGCGGATCGGACCGGGCGGCGATCACCACCCGCAACGAGGGCGGCAGGTAGGCCAGGAAGAACTCCATGCTCTCGTGGATGCCGGGGTCGGAAAGCAGGTGATAGTCGTCGAGCACCAGTGTGTGCTCGGTGTCGACGGCACTGAGCTCGTTGAGCAGAGTCGGTAGCGCGAGGTCGACCGGGTCGAGTCCCGGGGTCGACAGTGCCCCCAGCGGCAGTCCGCTGAGTCCGACGATGCCCTCCTGCAACGCTGTGACGATGTAGGTCCAGAACCTGATCGGGTCGTCGTCGGCTTCGTCGAGGGAGACCCAGGCGATCCCGCGGGACCCGGCTGGGTCGTGTGCCCACTGTGAGAGCAGGGTCGTCTTGCCCCAGCCGGCGGGGGCGACGACCACGGTCAGACGAGGGGCGAAGGGATCGAGCAGCGGCGCGTGCAGACGGTCCCGCACGACCGCGCCGGGGCGGAGGGGTGGGACGGAGTGCTTCGCCGTGATCAGCGGCGCCGTCAGAGGCTTCTTCATTCCGGGCACCTGAGGGAAGTGTGGCAGGTTTTGCCCGGCCCCGGCCCCGGCGCCGTACCAGTGGCGGCCTCCCGGCTGATGCGCTCATGCTTCGGGGCCTGCGGACGAGTCCGTCGCCACTCGTAGCAGCCTGACCTCGCACCCCATGTCCCAGACCAGGTCCAGGAGCGCACGGATCGCGGCCTGGTCGGCGATGCAACCCTCCAGGACCGTGCGACCCGACCGGCGCCGGACGGCGACCTCCCCGAACCGGTCGCGGATCACCTCGGCGACCGCCCACGGGACAGGGCCGGCCAAGGCGAGCTCGAACGTCGACACCACGGTTCCTCCTTCGGTTCTCTCCCACGATGACGCGCCGGCCGCCGTTGCGGAACGGGCCAGCACGACACCACCCGGGTGGATTCGCTATCGGGTGGTGTGCCACCACCCGCAGCGCCGAAAGCATCCGGCACGCCGCCCTGACCAGCAGGGCGATTGACGGAGGTGTTGAGATGGAGAAGAAGGCCGTTCGGTCACTTCCTACCCCCGCTCCCGGACCAGTCGCTATGACGTCCGCCGAGGGCCACCCGCACGCCGGGCTGATGCGCCGTGCTCGGCATGCGGTCGCGGCTCGTCCGCTGTTGTGGTTCTTCGTGTGGGCGTTCGTCTTCTCGTGGGCCACCTGGCCGGTCGTCCTGGCTACCGGGTCCGGGCCCCCGGTGCTCGGGTTCGGCCCGTTCCTGGCCGCGGTACTGGTGCTCGCCCTAGCCCAGGGGAGGCCCGGCGTTGGCGGGCTGCTGCGGGCCATGGTCCGCTGGCGCGTCCCGGTGCGCTGGTGGGCCGCCGCCTTGATTCTCCCGGCAGTACTCGCTGGTGCCGCAGCCGGGTTGAACGTCGCTCTGGGCGCACCCGCACCGACGACGGCGGAGCTCGGCCGGTGGCCCGATGCCCTCGTCACCGCCGTCGTCATCCTGTGCATCCCCATTGTGGGGGGTGCGTGGGAGGAACCCGGTTGGCGTGGCTTCGCCCTTCCCAGGTTGCTTCGCAGGTTCTCGCCGCTGATCGCCAGCCTGATGCTCGGCATCGTGTGGGCCCTGTGGCACATTCCGCTTCTCATCAACGGCGACCAGCACTGGTCCGACCTGCTGCTGGTGGTACTCGCCACGATCGTGTTCACGTGGGTGTTCGGCAACGCCCGCAGCAGCGTCCTGGTCGCGATGGTGATGCACGCCATGAACAACGCCATTTCCGGCGAGTACGTCTCACCGATGTTCACCGGCGCTGACTCGACCCGGCAGAGCTGGTTGCTGGTCGTGACCTGGGGCATCGCGGCCGTTGCTGTGGCCGCCGGGGTGCGCGGGTTCCGGAGGCATCCATGAGCCGTGAGATTGCCTGGACGAGGCGGGAGCTCGTGGTTTTCGGGGCCACCTTCCTGGTCGCCTGGTGGCTGCTGGACACGCTCACGACCCCAGTACCCAGCCCGGGCTCAGCGGCTTCAGCGCTCGCGGCCGTCGCCATCGTTCTGTTTCTCGGGCAGCGCGCCGGTGGGACCGGGTGGGCGCATGTGCCGGCGGCGCTTGGGCTCCGCCGACCCGCGGCGCAAGCCGTCGCCGTCGCGGGTCTGGTTGGTGGGATGTACCTCACCGTCCTGCTGCTCGGCGCCAACGGCCTCGGTGTCAACCTTGAGGTGCGCGAGAACTGGCCGGCCGTGCTCGTCGGGGTACTGCTGTTTCACGGTTTGGCCGAGGAGCTCGTGTGGCGCGGCTACGTGTTCGCCCGGCTGCGGGACCACCGCAGCTTCTCCGCGGCAGTCTGGTGGTCGGTGCCTGTGATCGCGCTTACTCACGCCCCGATCGTGGTCTCCGACGGATGGTTGGTCGGCGCGCTGGCGACGCTCACTGCCGCCATCACCTGCCTGCCCCTGGCCTTCCTGTGGGAACGCGGCGGACACGCCGTGTGGGCGCCGGCGCTTCTGCACGCCCTGATTGGCACCTGGCAGCTGTTCGAACGCAACTACCCGCCGACGTTCTCCGTGCTCGTCATGGCCGCCTCCATCGTCGTACCGCTGCTGATCTTCGTCCCCGCCCTCCAAGGCACCCGTCGCCGCAGGATCTCGGTCCGCCGCGACCCCCCTCCTGTCGAGGCTTCCGCCATCCAAACGGTCACCAAGAGCCGGCGAACTCCATGAACCTGGACTCTGGATCGGCCTCGCAGTCGTCTACGCCGGACTGAATCTGGGCCGATACTGACCGTCGCCGACTGCGACCCCCACGGACCGGCTTGGGCCGCTGTCGGCGGGTCGCACGGAGGTCACGCACGAGCCAAGGTGCTGGTCCTGGGCTTGATGAGCGCCCCGGCGTGGCCTGGCCCCCTGCGCCCCGACGTCGCCGACACTCCATTGGTGTGGATGCTGCTCGCGCTCGCGATGGTGCTGATCGGCCCGTTCTAGGTGTTCCCGTTGATGGCCGAGCCGGACTCCGACGTCATCCGACGTCGTCGTTCGCGGTAACCCTGACCCGGACCCCCCGTCCCGGCATGCTGGACCAGGGTCTGACGCACACTTCGCCCTCAACTGGCTACGCGGCGTTCACATGGACCGTTGTAGCCGCTACGGCCTGTACCTGCTCACCAAGTCATCGAGGTCACAGGGCTGGGGTTCTCGACCGGACAGCCGTGGCTGAAGTTGGCCGCGAGTTCGAACGTCCACATCAACGACCCTCCCGTTGGTTCGCTTCCCCGACGCCGCGCCGACGGCCGTTGCGGAACGAGCGAGCACGACACCACCCGGGTGGTTTCACTGTCAGGTGGTGTGCACCCACCCGGGGCGCCGGAAGCATCCGGCATGCCGCCCTGACCAGCAGGGCGATTGACGGAGGTGTTGACATGGAAAAGAAGGCCGTTCGGGAGCAGCGCAAGGCCGCTACTGGCGTGAGTGTGACCGGCGTCGGGCGAGAGGTCGACGGTCGGTTCCGCCGTGGGGTCCTCCTCGCCGACGGAGTCTTCCTCGGCGTGACAGGCGCCTTGCAGGTCACCTTCGAGCTGGCCGGGTACTACACCGGCCGCGGTCCGCTGGGCGACGTGTTCGACGACTCTCCGTACACCATCGGTTGGGTCGAGAACCACAGTTGGGCCTTGCTCGTCGGTGTCTTGTTCCTAGTGGTTGCCCGTCACGACGCCCGACGTTTCTGGCACGGCTTCGCGCTCGCGGTTCACGTCATGCTCGCGGCAGCGAACCTGACCTTCTGGAGCAGCTTCGACCACTTCGACGTCGTACCGCTCGGCGTGGCTGCCACCGCCGCGCACTTCGTGTTCATCGTTGCCCAGTACCGCTGCCTCACCTCGAAGTGGTGGACGCAGCAGCCAAGCCGATGACCACGGTCGGCCCGGCAATGAGTGCGGGTCCCGCCGTCGGGTCCGTCCGGTCCTGGCTGGGGTTTCTTGCCGGCTTCGCGCTGCTCTGTGGCGTGCTGCTGGTCACGAGCGCCATCGACTCCACCGGTCGGTGGGGGCTAGGCATCCTGGCCGCGACGCTCCTGACCGCCCTGGTGGTCGAGATGCTGCATCAGCGCCGTTCACTCCTGGAGATGCTGGGCGACCTCGGATTCGGCCGCCCCGGCGGGCGGGCCGTCGCCGTTGCCGCTGCCGTGTCCTGCCTCGTGCTCCTGGTCTTCCCGGCGACCGCGGCGATCAGCGGCGCCGGAGTGCCCCTTCGCCAGGACTGGCTGTGGCTACTGGTCGGCATCTTCGCCTTCCACGGGCTGGCCGAAGAGCTAGTGTGGCGAGGCTTCACCTTCCGTCGACTGCGTCAGGGCCGCTCGTTCTGGTCCGCGACGGCGTGGACGATGCCGCTCATCGCGGCCAGCCACCTGCCCATCGTGTTCACCCTCGGCCCGGCTGTCGGCATCGGCGCCATGACGGTCGCCATGGTCACCTCGATCCCGTTCTCCTACCTCTACGAGACCGGCCGGGACACGATCTGGGCGCCCGCGCTGGTGCACACTGCCATCGACACCTTCAAGCTCGTCATCATCCCAACCGCTGCACTGGCGACGTTCTCGGTGCTCATCATCGCCGTCAGCCTCACCGTCCCGCTGCTCGCCCTCGCCGTCCCCCGGCGGGTTCTCCAGCCGTCCGCGAACGAAGGTTCCGGACACCCGATCCGGGGAGAGGAGTGGCTGTCTCCCCTGCACCCACAACAAGAAGGAGGTTCAAGACAATGATTGCTGCTGACGTCGGACTGGGCCCGAGTGTCGTGGCCGCCCTGTGTTCAGGACTCCTGCTGACCCCGAGGCGGTTCTGCTATGACGGGTGAGGAGTGGGTACTCGTTGTGACCATCTTCTTCTCGGGGCTCGCGTCCGGTCTACTCGGGATGTTGTGCACCATCATGCGCCCGATGCTCACAGAAATGGACGGCCCGGACTTCCGCACCTTCATGGGGGCGTTCCTTCGATTCGCGGGCGAGTCTTTGGGAAAGCTGTACAACCTCGGTTGGTCGCTCGCGATGTTCCTTCTGCCGGTCGTTGTGCTCGTGCTCCGCTGGGACGATCGCGGCTCCACCTCGTTTGTGCTCACCGCGATCGGCTGGGTGCTGGTGGTCGTCGGCGTGATCATCGTCTCGAACGCCGTGAAGTCACCGCACTACAAGGTGATGTTGGCCTGGGACCCCGAGGCGATGCCGCCGGACTGGGAGGCGGGGCGGCAGAAGTACTTCACGATCAACTGGATCCAGATGGTCACGACCTGGTCTGCGTTCGCACTCTTCATCGCGGCCCTGATAGCCATCTAAGGGTAGGTGGCCTTTCGACAACATCCGCCTCTCGGGGGGGAGGTCCGGACGTCCCGTAAGGCCAGCCGCTCGCGACGGTCAAGGGCACCGCAGCCGAGACCTGCGCTCAGAGCGCGATCGTCACCGCAAGCGGATCCCCGGATTCTCGCGGTGGTCGCAACACCTGATCGATCCTGTGAGGGTGCTGATGACCGCGCGTTTCTCCAACCAGTTGATCGCCGAGCTGTACCAGCCGTTCTGGGCGGCCTGGCAGGCCGGTGAGTTCTTGACCGATGCGGCCGCGGTGGCGGGCACCCATCGACATCGAGGGCTGGCGTGGCTGCGCCAGGCCGGTGGGGTGCGTCCACGTCGTGGCCGCAACCTGCAGGGGCGCTACTTGTCCTTCGCCGAACGGGAGGAGATCGCGATGGCTCGAGCGGCGGGTGAGTCGATGCGGACGATCGCGGCGCGGCTGGGCCGCAGCCCGTCGACGATCTCGCGGGAGCTGGCCCGCAACGCCGACCGTTCCGGCCGCTACCGGGCGAGCTCGGCACATGTGCTGGCCCATGGGCGGGCCAGCCGCCCGAAACCAGCGAAGCTGGTGACCAACCAGGTGCTGCGCGAGCGGGTACAGGCCGAGCTGACCAAGCGGTACTCCCCGGAGCAGATCGCCGGCCGGCTGCGCGAGGATTACCCCGACCAGCCGGAGATGTGGGTGTCGACCGAGACCATCTATCAGTCGTTGTACGTGCAGTCGCGCGGCGCGTTGCGCCGCGAGCTGACGCGCTGTCTGCGCACGGGCCGGGCGATGCGGATCCCCAACCGACAAGGCGCCCGGCGCAAGAACCGGGTGCTGCCGGACATGGTCAACATCAGCGAGCGGCCGGCCGAGGCCGCCGACCGGGCCGTGCCCGGGCACTGGGAGGGCGACCTCATCATCGGCAAGGGCAACGCCTCGGCGATCGGCACCCTGGTCGAACGCTCCACCGGCTACACCCTGCTGGTGCCACTCACCGAGGGGTTCAAGGCCGAGCAGGTCGCACCCGCCCTGGCCGCGAAGATCAAGACCCTGCCCGAGCAGCTGCGCCGGTCGCTGACCTGGGACCAGGGCGTGGAGATGCGGGACTGGAAACAGGTCCAGATCGCCACCGACATCGCCATCTACTTCTGCGACCCGCACTCACCCTGGCAGCGGGCGACCAACGAGAACACCAACGGGCTGCTGCGGCAGTACTTCCCCAAGGGCACCGACCTGTCGGTGCACACCGAAGCCCACCTCGACGCCGTCGCCGACGAGCTCAACGACCGACCCCGCAAACGCCTACAGTTCAAGAAGCCGATCGAGATGATCGGACCACTGCTGTTGCGATGACCGCCAGAATCCGCCGATCCGCTTGCGGCGATCGTCACGACGGCACCGGTCGATGCGACCGCTACGCAGCCCAGGACTTGACCAGGCGGCCCTCCACGGAGTCCTCGCCCGCGTGTGCGACCTCGGCGCCGCCCCTCATCTCGGTCACGACCGGACGAGGCGCACGCCGGTCGCGAGCAGCCAGACGAGCCCGGCGGCGAATCCTAGGAGCCCGACGAAGATCAGCGCCGAGCCGTCGGCGATCGCGAGGTTACCGAGCCCCGCGGCGAGCAGCAGGCTCCCGCCCACCAGGCCCAGCAGGCGCTGCCAAGCCTGAGTCAGCCCGCTCGCGTTCGCGGCGAGGGCCGCGCCGATGAAGGTGGTGCCGAGCGTCGGCAGGGCCAGCGCGAACGCCGCCGCGTGCATCTGCCAGACGAGTTCGAACTCGGGCGTCGGCTCGGCGAGCCCGCTGGCGGAGAGCGCGAGCCCGATCTGCAGGACGTTGACAAGCACGAAGATGGCCGACAGCGTCGCGCCAGCGGCCAAGGCGAGGCGCGACCAGTCGGCGCCCGCTCCGCCTCGCCGCTCCACGAGGCCGTGCAGGCCCGTCACGAACACGAGCAGCAGCGGCAGGTAAAGGGCCACCAGACCGGAGATGATCGCGACCGCGTCGCGGTTGGCCGCGTAGTAGGCCAGCACTTCCTCGGTCGGAGCGTCGTAGGTCTGCGCGCCCGTTGCCGCGAACACCGCGTTCTCTATCACCACCAACACCACGAACGCGATCGCCGCGGCGCCGACGAGCCGGCCTCGATCGAACCCACTGCGGGCTAGCGTGGTGGCAGTGTTCTGCGGTGATTCCATCTCTTGCTCCGTCGTTGCGGTCAGATGATCGGTGACTCCACGATCGCAGACCCCGACGACGGGCGAATCGGCCTCAGGGCTCGTGCTCGACTGGCCGGTGGAACGGTCTGTCCCTCGTGCTTTCGGCTGATACGCGACGCCCACCCTCCCGAGCAGGCCATTGTCAGCGGAGTTCGAAGCCTCCTTCAAACCCGGAACTTGACACTCGCGCCCGAACCACGACGACACTGGGAAATGACGGACGACGCGTTCACCTAGCTGGAACGACTCAAGCATCTGACCAACGCGCCTGGCGAGAG
This sequence comes from uncultured Actinomycetota bacterium, assembly GCA_963788445.1. Taxonomy (GTDB): domain Bacteria; phylum Actinomycetota; class Actinomycetes; order Propionibacteriales; family Nocardioidaceae; genus Nocardioides. The sequence continues at coordinate 34,885 of CAWBGN010000007.1, read as the reverse complement.
GCCAGTGTGATCGTGACCGATCAGCGAGCCCGCACTGGGGCATCGTCTTGAGCGGGTCGATCGTGATGCGCCACGCCGACGGCACCGAGGAGACTGTCCGCGAGGGACAGATCTACCACTGGCCGGCCGGCCACACCGGGGTAAGCGAGGAGGGCGTGGTCTTCCTCGAGGTTGGCCCCGTTGGGCCGATGCGACAGTTCGGCGAACACGCGCGCCAGCTGTTCGGCTGAGCGAACCTTCGATTGAACCAAGGCTGATGCCGTAGACCGGCGGCGCGACGCGCGCGCAACGCGAGCCGTCAAGCCGCCATCCAATGCTCGTGGCGCTCGCCTCGCGGCCTCTGAGTTCTCCGTAAGCCGATCCCCATACGAGACGATGCGGGATCATGGCAGCCGCACGTTGCCACATCACTCGCCGCGAAAAGGCGCGGGTCTCCAGCACCCGAATCGCTGATGAGCGTGCGGTTCCACCGGCATATCCTGAGCCGGCACGATCGGGTCGGTGCAAAGCCAGGCCCCGAGTGACGAAATGCACCGCGTCGAGCACGCTGGACCGAGGCCTGCTGGGTGGTTATGTTGAGTTGGAGATCCTTTCCGGTCCCCCGGAATCGTGCCGGGGTCACAGCTGTCCGAGAAGTGGGTGACTCTGCATTGAGGCCATGAGCGCACCTCCCCTCAGCGGACTCGGCCCGCGCCGCAACGCGGTGGGTGAGCAGATCGATGCCCTGCGCCGCCGAAAGCACGCGGGGCCGGTGCTCTATGTGCTCGCGGTCGCGGTCGTGGCGCTCGCGTACTACGGCGCCGGTCGCATCGGCCTCGAGCTGGCCTACCTCAACGGCGCGGTGGCGGCGCTGTGGCCGCCAGCCGGTCTCGGCCTCGCCGTGCTGTTCCTCTACGGCGTCCGCCTGTGGCCCGCGATCGTGATCGGCGATCTGCTGCTCGGCGACTACTCGACGCCGCTCGGGACGGTGCTCGCCCAGACGCTCGGGAACACCGTCGCGGTCGTGGTCGCCGCGCTGCTCCTGCGCCGCCTCACGGGTGGGCGTGGCGGGCTGGATCGGGTCGCCGATGTGCTCGCCTTTGTCGCCTGCGCGCTGGTCGCGGCGGTGGTCAGTGCCGCGTTCGGGCCGTTGTCGTTGCGGCTGGGCGACGTGATCTCGGCCGACGAGCTCGGGCAGGTGTTCCGCACCTGGACGCTTGGCGACGCCGCCGGTGTCCTCGTGGTCGCACCGTTTGATCCTCACGTGGGCGACCGCGGGTCTGCGGGCCATCCACCGGCGCGAGCTCGTGGAGGGCACGGTCGTGCTCGCCGTGCTGGTGGCGCTGGCGGAGCTGACGCCACAGCGCGATGTGCCCTACATCGTCTTCCCGGTCCTGTTGTGGGCGGCAGTCCGCTTCGGGCCGCGCGGAGCCGCCACGGCCGTCCTCGTCGTCTGCTCGATCACGGTCTGGAACACGGCGCAGAACGATGGGCCGTTCGTGCGCGACTCGATCACCGACAGCCTGCTCGCGACGCAGCTCTTCATCGCCGTCTCGGCGCTCACATCGCTGGTGCTCGCGGCGGAGACCGCCGAGCGCACCCGGGCGGGCGCGGCGCTCGCGGCAAGCGAGGCGTCCCAGCGCGCGCTGGCGGACGAGCAGGCGGCGCTGCGCAGGGTGGCCACGCTCGTCGCGAGCGGACTGCCGCCGAGCCGCGTATTCGGGCAGGTGACCGAGGAGGTCGCCATGCTCCTCGCGATGCCCGGAGCAAACGTCATGCGCTACGACGGCGCTCGGACGGCCACTGTCGTCGGGGGGTGGAGCGAGGACGGCGCGCTCACCCTCCCGATGGGCAGCACGTTCGACCTCGACGGCGACACCGTCGTCGCCAAGGTGCTTCGCAGCGGCACCCCGCAGCGCGTGGACCGCTACCAGGACACGAGCGGGAACCTTGCTGAGACCATGCAGCGATCCGGTTACCGGGCGGCGGTCGCGGCGCCGGTCACCGTGGGTGGACGGCTATGGGGCGCGCTGGCCGCAGGCACGCGGTCCGACGAGCCGCTGCCAGAGGGCCTCGAGCAGCGACTGTGCGACTTCGCGGAGCTGGTCGCACAGGCGCTCGCGAACGCCGACGCCCACGAGCAGCTGGCCGCCTCGCGCGCACGCATCGTCGAGGCCGGGGATGCCGAGCGCCGGCGACTCGAGCGCAACCTCCATGACGGCGCACAGCAGCGGCTGGTAGCCCTCGCGGTCGACCTGACCCTGATCGGCGTGAAGCTCGAGAAGGATCCGCCAGCCGCCCGGAAGACTCTGACCGTTGCGCAGGACGAGCTTCGAAGAGGGCTCGACGAGCTGCGCGAGCTGGCGCGCGGCATCCACCCGGCGGTGCTCACCGACCGCGGCCTGGGCCCAGCGCTGCAAGCGCTGGTCAAACGTGCGCCGGTGCCAGTCGAGATCACCGAGCTGCCGGAGCAGCGGCTGGCCAGCCCGGTCGAGGCGGCCGCCTACTACGTCGTCGCCGAGGCGATCACAAACGTGGCCAAGTACGCGCGCGCCTCCCACGTCACCGTCAGCGTCCGCCGCTCCAGCGAGTGCGCCACGGTCACGGTCTCCGACGATGGCGTCGGCGGCGCAGACGCCGCCCACGGCACCGGGCTGCGCGGGCTGGCGGACCGCATTGAGGCCCTCGAGGGCCAGTTCTACCTGGATAGTCCACCCGAGCGCGGCACCCGCATCAGCGCCGAGATCCCAGTCCCGAGATCACCTGCCCCTGCCTGAGGCGCCCAGCCCGAATGGCGGTTCCCCCGGGTCCCCCATGTGATTGATCAAATGAGTGGTTGGCCGGCTTGCACCGTCCCCCGCTCCGAGGGCCTCGTCGAGCGGGTAGATCGTCACCGCCCAGGCGCCCGGCGCGGCAGTGGCCGAGATGATCACTGCCCTGGGCCGACACGGCCGGGCAAACGAGCGGCTCACAGATGTCGTCAGCCGAAGATCGCGGTGAACGTCGCCGGCGTCGGTCGAGCGGGCCAGGATTTAGCCGTCGACCGCGTCTTGGTGGGCGCAAAGGGCTACTCGGGTAGTCGTGGTGGTGACGCCGCGACCAGCGGGGGAGTGAGGCGCGCCGCCCACCTGACACCCGTAGCGCAGTCGTGATCACGAGCCTCGTTTGCACACTCCCTTTGCAACTTTGGGGGCGACAACATCTCCTCACCGAGTGCATTCTGCGTCTGGCTGGGACAGTGCCTGAGCGGCGCTGGGGGCATGCACACCGCAGGAGAGCGCGCGGGGCCGTCAGAGATCGCGGCGATGGTCGGTTGGGTCACCACCCGGTTCTCAACGAGGTCGTTGAGGGCGGGGAGGTAAAGATGACGAATCTGGGGTGCCACTGCCGGAAAAGTAGGTACAGCATGGACAGATCACTGACGAGGCGAAGGGGTGAACCATGCAACGGAGCACGCGTACACGCGTCTGGGGCATCGGCCTGGTGGGGGTTCTGGTCGGAGCACTGATGAGTAGTCCGTCCGCGGGAGCTGGTACGGGAGGCGCGGATCAGCGAGGTCGCCAGGTGTTCCTGCTGGTGCAGACCGACCCCAGCGTGGAGGGCGGGCCGATCGCGGCGTTCGGGCCGATCCACGCCAAGGGAGTCGACGTGGTGATCGGCGAGTTCCGGGACCGGTTCGAGTTCCCCGACGGCAACCTGGTGATCCGGCACCGGCCTCGGGCAGGGTCGGGACAGGAGACGTTCGACGAAGAGACCTGCTACTTCAGGTTCTCGGAGCGGGGTCGCTGGTGGGTAGTCCGGGGAACGGGTGCCTACGCGGACGCGTCGGGCGGAGGGCAGTACCGGGCGCTGGGTGAGGGCTTCGGGTGCTCGGAGACCGAACCGCCGGAGGTGTTCTACCTCAAGATCCGGGCTCAGGGGCACCTGAGTTACTAGAGCACGGGCCGGAATCGCGGAGAAAAGGCCCGCGAACTGAGCCCGCCAGGGGTCGTCGTAGTGGTGGGTATGGACACCGCCGATGCGGCCGGTCTACCGGTGCGCGAGCATGACGGTCCGGCCTTCCCGAGGTATGTCAGGCAGCCCGGGCGCGATAGCTGCAGGGATCACCGGCTAGTCGCGCGGTTCGCCGAGCAGGGATCATGCGAGGGTGACGCCGTCGCAGTTGCTGGTCGTCGTGGCCTCGGTACTCGGCGGTGCGCTGTGGGCAGTCAAGAGCGTGGCGATCCTCGCCACCGGGGCGCAGCCACCGGTGATCTTCGAGGCCGCCGTGGTCTGCTTTGCCTTGGCGACCGCTGCGCTCGCCCGGAGGCTGACCAGCCGGCGCCGGCGAGGAGCCTTGGTCGTGGTGGGCCTCTTCGGGCTCGGCAGCGCCTTCGCCGCTCTCTTCACAGGCGAGTGGGGCGAGCTCTTCCTGCTCCCGGCGACGGTCGCATCGCTCGTGGTGATGGCCGGAGCTGGGGCCGATCTGGGACGGTGTCGCACGATCGCCCTGGCGATCGCGCTCGGGACATTCCCGCTCTTCCTGGTCGGCGGTCTGCTTGCCCTGGCTCACGAACGGCTGCTCGAGATCCCGCTGCTGGTCGTATCGCTGCTATGGCTCGGGTTCGGGTGCTGCCAGTGGCGGGAGGCCCGACAGCCCGAGCCAGCGGTCAATCGTCCCGGATGAGGTGTTGCGCGCGGGCAGCGGCGGTCGTCCTCGGGATGTCAGCGGCTCGGTCGAGCACGGCGTCGCCGCGCATGCCCGCGCGGGGTCCGTCCTGTCACTGGGCATCTGTCACCGGGCGACGACATGCTGGCTGCATGACTCACGACGCGCAACTGGTGTTGGTTCTCGGCGGCACCTGGCGCATAGCCCTGGGCCGGTCACCCCGCAGGGCTGGCCCGCGTGGCCCGACACTTGGCTGTCATGTGCCGCGGCATGACGCGGACTGCGGGATGCAGAGCACACTCCGACAACGGACTGTTGCGGCAGGCCGTCGGGGGCGGTGGCCATCCCACCCACTGACGTCTGGCTGTACCTGCGGTCTTGGCGCAGCCAGGAGCTTTGCAGTGCGTCCACCGCACGAGGATGCTGGCTGGTGTGAAGCCCATCGAGTTCGAACTCGAGCGCACAATCCGGGCACCGATCGGCCAGGTGTTCGCGCGGCTCGTCGACATCGACGGGCACAACGACTGGATGGCCGAGACGGGAAGCATGCTCAAGCGCACCCGGCAGACCTCCCCCGGAGAGCCCGTCGTCGGGACGACGTTCGTCGATGAGACGAGCCAGGGCCCGATGCCCGGGGAGATTGCCGAGATGGAGGCGCCGCACACGATCGTCTATCACTGGTGGGAGAAGTCGAAGTCGGGCAAGCTCAAGTTCGAGGGCTGGCCAAGCTATTACCTGCAGTCCGCCGGTGACAGCGAGACGCTGGTCCGCCATCGCGCCAAGCTGATGTCGTACGGCGTGTGGCGTCTGGGCACACCGATCTGGCGGCGGTTCGCCGTCAAGGAACGCACGATCACTGTCGACGCGCTCAAGGCGTCCTTCGAGTGAGATCCGAGCTCTGCCGCTGGGTTCGCCTCCGCCCGGCAAAGGACCCTGGGGTCGAGCCCGCGGCCGGCAATCCGCAAGGTCGCCGACGCCACCGGCAAGCGCAGGGAACTCGACTGACGTGCACGTCCACCGTGACCGAGCAGGCCATGAAGGACGCCAGCACGGCGAGTGGCGCGCTCACCGGCTATGAGCCATGAGCGGACGTTGGCCAGCGTCCAATCGCGGCGAAGTGACGCACTCTCCGTGGCATGAGAGTGCGTCCCCGACAAGTACAGGACCGAGCTGGAGTAGCAGGAAGGGTGCGGACCTCCCTCGATGCCGAGCGGCAGGGGACCCTCGGCCAGTGATCTGTGCGGCCGAACAGGTTAGACCTGCCCCGGTGCGGGTACGTCACCGGACCATGCACGATGGAGCAGAGGATCGGGGCAAGCACCTTTCGTGACGGCCGACGGGGAACCTCCAACGCTGCCAGACCTGCGCCATGAACTGACCGCGTTGCTGGGTAGGCATGTCGAGGTCGCCTCCGTGACGAACCGGGGCGGCGGGGTGGTGGTGGTTTACATCCGCTTGCCCGACATGCGGGAGCAAGCGCGACTGGCGATGCAGGAGTGGGTGCAACTCCAGCTTGGGTCGGTCGAACGTGCCCGAGCCGAAGACGGGCTCGTGATCGTGCCGTCCTACAACCAGCCGCGGGCGGGCTACGGCTCCCGCACATCCGAGGCTGCCGACGTGAAGCTGTGGCATCGCACCAACCAGCAGGGCCGCGACGGCATCGAGGCTGAGGGCTTTCGACATTCCGACCCCGACGACGGTGGTCCCGTATGGACCGCTGATGACGGTGGCAAAGTGTGGTTTGCGGACTCCAAGAAGGTTGCCCGGCAGACTTGCGTGCGGACGGGATGGTGGGTCTGGATCGAGGTGCCCGACGACACCCCCGTACACCTGCACCACGATGGGAAGCCCTTCACCGGCAACTACCGACTGCCCTTGGCCTACGTGAACAGCCTGTCGCTGAACTTCGAGCAGGGCGACTAGACGAGTCGTCCGGATGGCGTCGAGGCAGCAGTCGCGAGGTCCCGGTCGGCCCGAAGTGCCGGGCCAGCGTGGTGGCGGTGCGAAGGACCTCGAGTCCAAGGCCGGCGTCCAGGGCGTCGGCACGGTGTTGCACGGCCAGCAGCGGGTTCGCCTTCGGCTCGCCGTTGCGCCCAGCACTCCGCGCCTTCGGCTACTTCCGCACATCGGCATGAGAGTGCATCCGTGGCCGCGTCATGGTGGGCCACCGGTCTGCATAGCGTGGTGACTCGACGAGCGATCTCAGCGGCCACAACTTGCACTCTCCCATTTGAATGTTGGCGGGCGAGAGCTACCCGATCCGTAATTGGGTTCTCTGGGCGGGAAAGTGCACGCTGCCGATGTTTGGTTGGGGGAGAGAAGTCGTCGGCGACTAACAGCAGAGAAGGCGGCGCGCGGTGCCTCAGTTCAGGAGCGGTGCTGGTGCATAGCGGCATGAGCTCTTGACAGTCATTGGCGGCGCTAAGGCGCACCTTGAGTGACAACGCCGTCGGCTGCACATTTCGGCCTACTTCTCCTCTTGCTGTCTAGGCCCGCTTCTCAGGCACCCGATCCGGGCCGTCACCTACGTCAACGAGGGCTAGCGTTCGTTGGCGTGGAACTTGATCCGGAGATTCAGGCGTACTACGACCGGGGCGCGGAGCAGGGGCGCCTGACCGAGTTGCCCTCGCTGGAGCTGGCGAGGACGCAGTTGCTGTTGAAACGCTTCCTTCCACGTCCGCCGGCAGACGTGCTCGACGTCGGCGGCGGTGCGGGCGTGTACGCGTCCTGGCTGGCCGGTCTGGGTCATCACTTACACCTAATCGACCCGGTTCCGCTGCACGTGAACCAGGCGCGCGAGCGCGGAGGGTTCACCGTGGCCGTTGGTGATGCCCGTGCGTTGGACGAGACTGACGACTCCTGGGACGCTGTGCTCTTGCTTGGCCCCCTGTATCACCTCATCGAGCGTGCGGACCGCATCCGAGTCTTGAAGGAAGCCCATCGGGTTTGCCGACCTGGTGGGGTGGTTCTGGCCGCTGGCATCTCCCGGTACGCCAGTGCTTTCGACGGGCTGTTCCACGGCTTCGTCGATGCATCTGGCTTCCTGCCGATGATGATGGAGGATCTACGCACCGGCGTGCACCGCAACCCTGGCCGAGTTCCGGAGCGGTTTACGACCGCCTACTTCCACCATCCAAGCGACCTTGCTGATGAGGTAGCAGAGGCCGGGCTGAGACCGGGGCCGGTCCTGCCCATTGAAGGGGTCTTCGGATGGGTTCCCGACATCGAGCAACGGCTCGCCAACCCCGAACAACGCCAGGTGGTCCTCGACGTTCTCGGAGCGATCGAGCAGGATGCAGCGGCGTGCGCAGTCACCGCGCATCTACTCGCCGTGGGCATGACCTAGAGGGGTATTGGCGACGACATCCATCGGCCTGCGGATGGGTTCGCGCCCGCGGCGGCCCGACCCCAAGCCCGCATCGGCTGCTCAAGCCAGTGAAAGGGCCCAAAGGCGGCGGAGCGTCGCAGCCCGGCGTCGGCATTTGCGCCCATGCCTATGTCCGGTACTGGTTGAAGGCTCGTTACAGCGGTGTGAAGGCCGATGGGCAAGCCCCTATTGCTGACGTTGATGACAGTCGGCGCGGTCCCCATGACGCACTTGGCGCTGCGAAGGCCAGCGGCGGCTGAGTTTAGCGATTCCGTGGGAGAGCGCGGCGTCCGCCATCTGCAGTCTTCTCGATGGCGGAGGACAGGGGCACGTGTTCGCGTGCTTGGTGCGCGGCGCGTCGGAGCAGCTTCATCGCGACCGTCGCCTGCCCGTCAGCCCGGGCTACCTGGGCCGCGCGCCACCGGCAGTACGCCGCCTCGTGTGGGCGGTCGAGCTTGTCCCACTCGGCTGCTGCGGTGACCCAGTGCGCGACGGTCTGGGTGCCGTCGAGGCGAGCGAGTTCCGCGGTCCAGGAGTAGCCAGAAGCGGTGTGGTCGCCACAGGGCGACCGCGGGCCGAACGGGTCCGTCGTCGCTGTCGACTTCAGGTCACGAAGTTGCTGCCGTAGCTCCGCTCGTCTGCCGGCGGTGGCGGGGGCTGTGCCAGGTCCGCGGCCGCACGGGCGGCCAGGACGAAGAGAGGTCCCCAAAAGGCGAGGCTCTGAGGAGTGCGTTCCAGTCAGTGCGTGGACGATACCGTCGAGCGCGGATTGGGGTCGGCTGTCCCAGAGGTCGGCCAGGGCAGCGTAGTGCCCGATCCATCTCAGGTCTTCGTCCGACAAAGGGAAGGCCGCGAGAGCCGTAAGACGGGTTCTGGCGGACTCCGTCTGGCCGCGTGGGACATCCAAGTGCGCCCTTTCGAGATGGTCGTACCAGTCGTTTCGCGACACGGCGCCCAGGGTCGCTGGATCCAGCAGTGCCGCCGACCGTTCGACGTGGCCTGCGTCGATCAGCGCCTGGGCAACGTTGCCACGAAGGATGCTGACCAGGTGGGGTCCGATCTCCCAGTCGGCGTACTTGAGACCGGGGCGAGCTGCCGTCTTCGACTTCCGCGGCTGGTGCGCACGTGACCAGAAGGATGTCTGTGTGTTCGAGCGCCATCCGCATCTCGCCGATCGGGTCCAGTGCGGAGGGCGTGATCCCCACCGCGGCCTGGGCCCCGGCTACAGCGCGCGCTGGCTCGCCGGTCAGCAGGTCGTACCACGCCATCTGCATCTTGGTTCGCCGTTCCAACGACAGGTCGTCCAGAGCAACACTGACCTCGACCGCGCGTGCAATGGACGCTCTAGCTTCGGCGTAGCGGCCGAGCTGACGCAGGTAAGTAGCCTGATATTCGAGGCCCAGAGCCAACTCGTTCGACGGCGGGGAGGCCTCGTAGAGCATCACAGCCTTGCTCACCGTCACCAGAGCAGCCGAAAGGTCAGTACTGCCCAGGCAGGTGGCGAGGCGCCGATACAGCTCAGCCGCTTCAAAGCCCTCAACGCTCAGCAACCGGGAGATGGCCTCGGTGCACAGCGCAGCGGCCTGTGTCTCTGTCGTCCGCGAGAATGAGCTCGTCGATCGCGGCGACGGTAAACGTCGAACAGGGTGAGCTCCGCCTCGCCGCGGACCTCCTGACTCGGGCCACAGTTCGAGCACGCGCAGCCATTCGTGTGCCGATTGCGCTGGCGGCGAAGCGCAAGGACGCTGCACGCGCCGCGCGAACCCGCCAAGCCAGCTCCCGTTCGGGATCGTCGGCAGCCCGCCAGTGGGTGGCGATCTCCGCGGGAGACACGTCCGGCGAAACGGCCAGCACAGTGGCGAGGCGGCGGTGTTCGGCGCTTGCTTCACCGGCGACCAGGCGTCGCCGGATGGCCTCGGCGAGCAGTGGGTGCCGCAGCTGTACGTCATGCGAGCTCGTGGTTGCGGCCAGCAGACGGTGACCGCGCAGCTCGCGCAGACATTGGCCCAGTTCCTCCGCGGTGAGCCCGGTGACGCCCTTGAGCTGGTCATCGGACAGTGCCCGGTCGGCGACACCCAGCGCTCGAGCCACGGGCCAGACCGCTTCCCGCAGACCGTGGAGTCGCTGGTCCAACAGGTCTTCGAGGAGTCTGGGCGTGCTGTCGTCGGAGTTCGCTTCCGCAGCCAGCTGCTCGGTGAAGAGGGGCTGGCCCAGTGTCCGGCGGTGAATCTGGTCGACCCAGGCCGGATCCGGAGCAGACGAGGCGAGCATGTCCAACTGCTCGGCGGTCTCGTCTCGACTCAACGGAGACAGTTCCATGTCTCGGGCCACCCGTAGCCGCCGAACGCGAGCCAACCACTGCGCCGACGAACTCTTGGTCGAAGGATCCTCCAGCCTCCAGGTCCCAACGATCGGGACCGCGTCGGCACGGGTCAGGAGCAGATGTTCGAGGAGGTCGAGGGTGGCGGAGTCGGCCCAATGCAGGTCCTCGACCAGGACCGCGAGCGGGCGGAGAGTGGTGAGCGATTCCAGCGCCGACCCGATGGCGAGGAACAGTCGTTGACGAGACCATTCGTTCTCCGCCTCGAGCGCGGGAGTGGTCACGTCCAGCTCGGGCACCAGGACCCGAAGCGAGGCAGGGACGTAGGCCGCGCAGTCTGCCAACGCCTGTTTGAGCCATTGGCCGCCGTCGGTTGCGTGGATGGTGCGCAAGGCGTCGATGACCGGCAGCAGGGGGACTTCGGAGGACAGCGGCAGGCAGGAGCCAGTGGCCACGAAGATGTCGCCGGCCACGAGCTCGGCTGCGGTGGTGACCAGCTTGGTCTTGCCGATGCCGGCCTCGCCGGTGACCAGGAGCAGGCCGGTGCGTGAGGTGAGGTGGCGGCGTACGGCGGCGAGCTCGTCCTTGCGGCCGGCGATCCCGAGCCGGCTCGTCGTGCCTTGCCGGGCGCCGCCGGCGGTCGGAGTGCTGGCGGTGAGCCAGAGCTCGCGGAAGTGCTCGGCGTCCCCGTGCATGGCCTCCACCAGCAGCTCCAGGACGCCCCACGTCGGGAGAGCCGCGGTCGAGAAGGCCTTGGAGACCGTGGTGTGGCTGCAGCCAGCCTCGCGGGCCAGGGCCCGCAAGCTGGGCCAGCCGGTCCGATGGTGAAGGTCGTGGAGCGCGTCGTTGAGGTCCCGCTGGGCTCCAGGCGTGCAGATCGGGTCGTGGCAGCGCGCCCATCGCACCTCCCGTCCGCGTCGCTGTTCCCGGTCAGGATGCTCCGCCCACAGAAGTGGTGTCCATGCCGCACCGGCCCTGGGTAAGCGATGGAGATCCGGCGACAGCTGGCCAGTTGTGTCAACCCGTGTCAACCCGAGGCGCGACGCGCTGAACGTGGAGGTGTCAGTCCAACACCAACCAAGGAGCAAGCCATGAACACGCAGCGATACGTCACGAAGGCCGCCCACCGGAACCGCTGGTGGCGGACCACGGCCGTCGCGGGAGCAACCGCCACACTCACGGCTGTCACCGCACTCCTGTCCGTCCCGGCCGGCGCGAGCCCGACCGGCAACAACTCGGGCAACGAGGAGCCGTTCTCCCGCCCCTGCTTCACGATCCAGAACAACTGGAACGCGGCTCTCCTCGGTGACCAGCCGGAATGTCCGGGACCGGTCGACACACCTGCCCCGCATTCCCAGGGCAACGCCGACCCCGAGCCGCCAGCCGGCCTCGCGAAGGCGCACCCGTAGCCCATTGCCCGGCGGGACCGGTCAGCCCACAACCGGTCCCCGCCGCCCCAACGTCGCGGGCCGCCCGCCGGCACCCTCGGTTGCGTCCTGCAGAGTGGTGTACGGATTCCAGTGAGCGTGTCGCTGCAGACGTAGGCGACGGCCCTCGGGTGATCCCTCAAGAACCTTCCAAAGCACTCTCGAATGGAGCGTCACGACGACCGTCAGGTGCAATGTCAACCCGCCTGCCTGCTCGAGGAACAGCTCGCCCAGGCATCTCCCGATCTGCTGCGGGAAAGGCCCGGCAGCTGATCCGCGCATTGTTCGCGGGCGTGATCAGCTCCATCGGCCGGCGGTCGCCCGAACGCGGCGGAATGGCCCCGTCCTTGCGCTGAAGGGATCGCAACAAGCTCATTCCGTCGACGCTTGTCTTACTTGATGTCTCGGATCGCTTCGAGGAGTGGCAGGTGTTCGCGTGCGTCGCGCTGGGCCCGGCGTAGAAGCTTCGTCGCGACGCTTGCCTGTCCGGCCCTCATCGCCACCGCTGCCCCGCGCCAGCGGCAGTACGCCGAGTCGTGCGGGCGGGGCAGCTGGTCCCAGCCTGCTGCGGCGGTCGCCCAGGCTTCGACTGTCTGGTTCGCGGAGAGCCGTCCGAGCTCGGCTGCCCATGTGGCCGAGCAGGCTCCGCGTTCAGCGGGCATCCTGGCCGGGCCGAACGCGTCTCTGCCGATCCGCTGGCCAAGGTCGTGAAGTCGGTGCATCAGGTCTGTGCGAGTCCGTGGGTCCGCCTCCGCGAGATCGGCGGCGGAACGGGCAGCGAGGGCCAGGGAGAAGCCAGCGAACGCTGCGTACTCGGTACCTGCGATGTGGTCGAGGCTGCTGGTCAACCGATCCAGTGCCTGCTGCGGGCGCCCGATCCACAGGTCCGACCACGCGAGCACTTCTTCATCCTCCAGCTCGACCCCCAGGCTGTCATGGCGGTCCAGGCTGTCCAGCTCCGAGAGCCGGGCCCCGGCGGCGTCTAGCCTGCCGCGGGCGACGTCGAGGGCGACGCGTTCGGAGTGGAGGAATGCCAGTGCGCCGGTGACCGGGCCCGCGGTGGCCGGATCGATGATGTGTGCCGCCTGGTCGATCTGACCGTCGAGCCTGAGGGCGATCGCAAGGTTCACCCTCAAGATCGTGGTGCTGAACGTGTCGAGGTTCCATCGCCGGGCTGCGTCGAGTGCTCGGGCAGAGGCTCGCTCGATCTCATCCGGCCCGGCGCCGGCATGCAGAAGGATGTCCTGCTGTAGGACCGCCAGTGTCACGTCGCCGTTCGGGTGGGGCGCGGGTAGTTCGATGGCCCATGCCTTTGCGGTGAGCCCTTCGGCTCGTTCGGGGTCACCGGTCATCCCGGTCTGCCATGCCTCCCAGGCGAGCGTGCGACGGTAGTGAGTCATGTCCGGGAGGACGGAGCTGACCTCGACGGCTCGGCTGATGCGCTCGCCGGCCTCTCGGATGCGACCTGCATGCCGCAGCGTGAATGCCAGCTGTTCCAGGGCACGCACGAGTTCCTCTGTCGGGCCTTCGGCCTCACAGATCTCGACAGCACGAGATGCGTGGAACATGCCGGCGGCACTGTCCCCGAGACGGCCGCGATAGTGACTTGCCCGTTGATGCAGTTCGGCAACGAACGAGGGGGGCAAGGAGTCGAGCATCACCATCGCTTCGTCGAGGAGTTCGTTAGCCCGTTCAAGGCGCACGGACTTGGTGAGCGCATCCATGCAGGCCAAGTAGACCTTGATCTTGAGCATGCCGTCGGGGCCCGAATGGGCACCGTCGGGCCAGAGCTCCAGGACCCGGAGCCACTCGTCGGCCTCCTGAGCAGCGGCGAATCTGTCTGCGGCCGCTCGTGCCGCCCGGATCCGCCAGACGAGCTCCTGCTCGGCATCCTCAGCGCCCAGCCAGTGGTTGGCGACCTCGGCTGCGGAGGGGTCCGGCGAGGAGGCCAGGACTACGGCCAGGCGCCGGTGCACGTCGGCACCCTCGCCGACGACGAGCCGGCGTCGCACCGCCTCGGCGAGGAGCGGGTGTCGCAACTGGACACCTTGTCCGAGGGTCGAGGCTGTCAGCAGCTGACGCCGGTCGAGGTCGCGGAGCTGAACGGTCAAGCCGTCCGCCGTGAGGGTGGTGACGTCGCTCAGCTCGAGATGGGTGAGCGGTCGGTCGGCGATCCCGAGCGCCCGGGCGACCGACGACGCGGCCTCCCCGAGACCGTCCAGTCGCCGGTCGAGAAGATCGGCGAGCACGTCGGGCAGCGGCTGGTCATCCCCGGCCTGGGCGACGAGCTGCTCGGTGAACAACGGCTGACCGGCCGTGCGCCGGTGGATCCGGTCGACCCAGGCCGGGTCCGGCTGATCCCCGGTCAGCAACGCCAGCTGCTCGGTCGTACCGTCACGGGTCAGCGGATGCAGCACGAGCTCGTCCACCCCCGACAGCCGACGGATCCGCGCGAGCCAGTCCCAGACGGCCGCGGGCACGGTCGGATCGTCGAGGCGATAGGTGCCGACCAGGGGAAGCCCAGGTCCGCCGCTCAGCAGGTGCTCGATCAGGTCCCGGGTCGTCGCGTCGGCCCAGTGCAGGTCCTCGACGAGCACCGCGAGCGACCGCGACGTCGCAAGCGCCGCCAACGCCGAACCGACCGCGGAGAACAACCGTTGTCGCCACCAGTCGTCATCCGGCACTGCCGCTGCGTTGCCAGGCTCGTCGAGCTCCGGCAGCAACCGGCGCAGCGAGGCCGGCACGTACTGCGGGCACACGGCGAGACCCTCCTTGAACCATTGACCGTCATCTACCCGGTAGACCGAGCGCAAGACGTCGGTGATCGGGAGCAGCGGCACCTGCGTCGACAACGGACGGCAGGCACCCCTCGCCACGAAGATGCTGCTTGCCGCGCCCGCCGCCGTGTCGACCAGACGGGTCTTGCCGATCCCGGCCTCGCCGGTGACCAGCAGCAGACCGGTACCGGACCCAAGGTGACGGCGGACCGCGGCCAACTCGGCACGGCGGCCGGCGATAGCGATCCGCGGCCCCGATGTCGAAGCGGGACCACTCGCGGTCAGCCACAACCTGTGGAACTCACCGACGTCGCCCCCCATCGCCTCCACGACCAGCTCCAGCACCCCCCACGACGGCAGCTTGGGCGAGGAGAACACCGTCGAGACCGTGGTGTGCGAGCAGCCCGCCTCCCGGGCCAGTGCCCGCAGGCTCGGCCAGCCCGCCTCGTGGTGCAGCGCATGGAGCGCGTCGACCAGGTCCCGCTGGGCACCCGGCGGGACCTCCGGACGTGCAAGCCCTCCCAATTGCGCCTCCCTCGAGCGCGGCCGCTGGAATCCAGCATCCTCCCGCTGGCCAGTTCTGTCAGACGACCGGGAAAGCGGGCCGCGGACGGCCCGACGGTGGTGGTTCAACCGCAGACCAAGGGGCAGAACCATGAACACCAACACCACCAAGAAGGTCATCGTCACCGTGAGCGCAGCCACGATCTGCATGAGCGGATCCTGGGTCGCTGCCCCGGCACAGGCGACGACCCACGCCCTGCCCGCGCCGCATACGCCGCGCGCACGGCGGACCGCTATTCAGAATGACCGCCGTGACCCTCGTCGTTGGGGAAGGTCGCGCATTCCCGCAGCGACGAGGGCCACGGTGGACTGAACGAGCAGCGGAACATCTGCGGTCGCCGCGCGTAGCCAAAGGGGCCCCAAGCTGAGCCGCCTACATCGCCCACAGACGGCGAGGAGACGGTTCGACACAAGTGTGCCCGGGCCAACGACCCGAACCCGCTTCTAAGCCCGAAGTGGGCTGCCCGCTCGAGGACGTCACCATGCACCGATCACGACGAGTCTCGCTCCGCGTCATAGTGGGCGCCATTGGCGACCGGTCTGCGTAGGGTGGTGACACACCGGGCGGTCTCGGCAACCCAGCAATTTGCACTCTCCCTATTGCATGTTGGCGGGTGAGAGCTACCCGCTTCGTAAGCGGGTCGTCTCGGCGGGAAAGTGCACGCTGCCGATGTTTGGTTGGCAGAAAGTCGTCGACGACCAACGGGGGAGGCGGAGGGCGTGGCACAGTTCGGGGGATTGCTGTGCATACCGGCGTGAGGCCCCGTCCCCTGGACGCTGCGTAAGAGCCCGTCCGGGGCCGCTGCCTCGTGGCATCCCCCGCGTGATGGCGACACGCTATGCCCGGCCGTGCGGATGCGCGGCTGTTTGTGACGATTCGCAGGTCAAATGGGCGTCCGCTGCATGCGTTCTGGTCGAGGCGCTGGAGAAGCGGCGCGCCTAGCCGGGCTTCCCGTCAATGATCTCGCGGGCGAGGTGCTTGGCGTGCTCCAGTTCCTCGCCGCGGTCGCTGCGGGGTTCCCAGTGGCAGGTACACGTCCCGGTCTTGGGTTTCCAGAGATGCGCAACGATGAGTTCCGTGGGGCCCTGGCCCGAAGGGGCCTGGACCCTACGGGTCCTCGCCTGGTAGGGCGGTCGCGAGCAATAGTCAACAGAGGGTAAAGCCCCGGTCGTTGACCGGCGACCGGGGCGGGGAGCATGCTGAGGGTCACCGGGTTTGTTCTCCAGTCTGACGCTTCCGGGCCACCCCCCGCGCTCCCTTCAGGGCAAGCCGTCATCCGGTTGAAGGTTGCGTGGTGTCGATGAGAAGTACGCGGCCTACCGTGCCCGGACCGTGGCTGGGGCTGATCTGCCTCGGCCTGGCTATGACGTCAGTGACCGCAGGCTGTGGCTCGGGCTCCGCATCCGATTCGGGCAGCCCATCTGTTGCAGGCGCGGGAACCCAGATGCTTCAGATCCACTACAGCTTCGTGCGGGGCGAGGACGCCGGCGAGGGCGCAGGAGGGCGGGTCGAGATCGACGTCATCGCCCGAGGGGCCGACCAATCCCGCACCACGGTGGCCTGGTACTTCGACGGCGAGGAGGAGGCTGACGAGACCTTCCTGACGATCCGGGACGGCAATCGCGCGTTGCTGCACAACGAGGACGCCGAGCCCGCCTACACCGTCCTCGAGGCAGCCGACGAGCACCCCGACGAGTTGCCCCTCGAGTCCAGCCCACTGGCCCCCGCTAGCCGCCAGTTCCAAGAAGCGTGCCCAGGCGCCGGACCCAGCGGCCACCGAACCATCCTGGGACGAGACGCGGTGGGCTACCGCTGCACCTGGGACGATCCGGACCCCGGCACGCCGCAACCGGAAGAACTCTGGCTGGACGAGGTCACGGGGCTGCTCCTGGAGTACGGCGACCAGAAGGCCCAGAAGGTGACCGTCAACCCGGCCGTTGACTCGACCACCTTCTCAACCACACCACCAGCGGGCGCCGCGGTACACGTGGTCAAGGCCACAGGAAAGGGCGCGCCCTCGCCCAGTGCGGTTGCAAACGGTCAACCTGAACTCAGCCCCGAGGACACACTCCGCAAGATCGCAGCCACCTCACCCACACCTGTCTACTACCTCGGCGCCGACTTCGAAGGCGTTGCCCTCTCCGAGGTCCTTGTCGAGAAGAACTTCACGGCTGTAGAGGCGACCGGTGACCACGTCCTCGGCAAGGGCGAAGGTCTGGTGCTTCTCTACGGCGACAACATCCAGCTCAGCACGCTGCCGTTCCAGCCCGGTCACTACAAGAACGCTGTGGGATGCGAGCGGATCGATCCGCTGCGTGGTGTGCCGACGGTCGTTCAGGCAGACGCGGTCTGGCTCTTCACCGGGGACCTGGTCATCCGATTGGGGGGCCTGGCCTACGACCCGGACAAGATCGCACCTGCCGGTGCCGCGCTGTTCGCCGCCAGTAGTGACGGGCCCACCTCGGCCAACCTACCGGCCCCACTCGCTGCCAATGCCAGTCTCGTGGACAGGGCCTGCGGGGCGAAGTCAGGCGAGCACGGCGAGCCGGTCGAGAACTGACAGCACCCAGGGGCTCTGTTGCGGCGATGGTCCTGGGGAGACTCTTCACCAGCGGCTGAAGATGGCCTCAAGGAGATGTCGGCAGCCCTTCCGGTAGCCATGTTTGTGAACCCACAGCAGATCCTCCTGTGCTGCCCTTCTTCCGGCGCCTTGATGCAACAGTGCCACCTCCGGTCCGAGCCGGCCGGCCCGGCGTGGCGTGTCAGCGTGGTGGGCTGACATTGGCCAAGAACCGTTCCAACACCGGCAATGTCAGGTCAGTTCGGTGGAAGACCGCCAGGTGGCCCAAGTCGAGGGTCACCAGCTCGGCGTACTTCAGGTCCTGGACCAGCTGTCGCCCCAGCGCATGCTCGCCGTCCTCGACCTCGTCTCCCAGTACCAGGAGCACTGGCACCGGCAGGGAGGGGGCTACCGGCCAGAAGGGCGGCTCGGTGGCCTCGGCCTCGATGCCACCGGCGAACGCCAGAGCATCCGTCGCGCATAGGTTCTGGACAAGCCACTCGGGCACCGGCTCCCGTTCGGCCGCAACGAACTCGAAGATCACCTCCCGAGTGCCACGAGTCAGCACCTCGTTCGCCGTGGCGCGCACCGACTCGGGGGAGGCTGCTGGGACCGGGAACGAGTCGAGCGCGACCAGGCCTGCCAGACGACTCGGGGCGGACATCGCCAGGGCAAAACCAACTCGTGCCCCGAATGAGTAGCCAACGAACCCGGCACGGTCGACGCCGGCGTCGTCGAGAACCGCCATCGCGTCAGTCACGTAGCGCGACATGTGATGTCCCGCCAAGTCATTCGGAGACTCACTGCGACCCCGCCCCCGGTGGTCCATCACCAGATGCGTGTAGCCCGGCAGGCCGTCCAGGTACCCAGCAAGCTTCCACATCTCCCCATCCCCACAGCCACCGGAATGCCACAGCAACGGCGGCCCGGCACCGACCACCCGATAGTGGATGCGCAGATCGGTCTGTACTTCGGGCATCGCGCCACACCTAGTCCCGTGTTCAGCGTCCGACTCGAGCACCCAATCGTGCCAGTTCGGTCGCCCGCAACAGTCACGGTGCCGGTGACGGCACTGTTGCATTAAGCGGCGTCGCCGCACGGGGGGGTCCGCTGCACGATCGGGTGACAAGGCCGAGGGCGGAGACTTGCACTCTCCCTTTTGAACTTTGGCGGGCGATACCTACCCACGCGGTTTGAGCGTGGAAATGCACATGTCCCCTGTTGGTCGGCCCGCGACCGTGACTCTGTACGTCGGGGATATCTCTTGCTTTGTGCCTCGACGGCCTCCATGCGTTCAGCGAGAACTCTCGGTGTGCCGGAGCGGACCGTCGTTACCGTGGAGCATCAGCGGGCGCCGACTCTTCGCTTGATAGTCATTGGCGGCGGTATGACACACCTTCGGTTGTCGCTGGCTGCTGCCCGGTGTACGCGGATGGGTCCTAGGCAAGAGTCGCGGTGTTGGCGTGCCTTGGACGGGTGGTGTCGCGCGGAGGCCCGGACGCCGCGGCCGCGCATGCGAAGGGAGTGCGTCGTACTCGACCGAGTTCACGTTCCTCTAGGCATGCCTCGCCTGCCGCGCGATGCGCGCCGACACCCAGCGCTATCTGCACGCGGCGAGCGAGCACGCCTGGGGACGGGCTCGGTCGAAAGCGGTGGTCGTCAGGCCATCTCGGGGACGTGCAGGTGCGCGTAGGCGAGGTCGAACTCGTGCACGTCGACGATCTGGCCGCCCGCGTCGCTCGCGGCCCGGCTGCGCATGTCGTCCGCCGCCGCGCGGCTGGCTTCCATCGCGGTATGGGTTTCCCAGGCCGTGGTGGCGCAGACCAGTCCGGTCGACCGGTTCACCAGCAGGCTGGCGCTGCAGAATCCACGGGTCTGCTCGAGCTCGGGGAGGATCCCGACCCGGAATGTCTCGGTCATGGCGTCGAGGTCGCCCTGCAGCCAGCTGACTCGGCAGCACTCGCCGTGATGGCTGCGGTGCATGACCGCGATCTCCCACTCATCCATCTGCATGGAGCCGCCGAGGATGTCCCGCCCGCGATCGCGGATCGGGCGAAGCTGTTCATCGCTTGCGCGCATGGCCGCCTCGTTCTCCCATGAACTTGTGGCGATGCACTGCCCGGTCTCGCGGTCGACCAGCATCGAGAGGCCGCGGCAGCCCTCGATCGTGTCGAGCATCGGCCCGGCCTCGTCTTTGACGAACGTGATGCCCGCGTCGATGTTGTCGGGCCTCCCGTGGAATGTGGTGGAACGTGCGTACACGGCCCGCTCCTCTCTGGAAGGGCAGTGCCCGGTCCGGCACCGCCGGGTGATCCCTGTCTACTCCCCCCGCCGCGCGGACGCCATGGCACTGTTGCATTAAGGCGCCGGAAGAAGGCAGCACAGGAACATCTGCTGTGATCTCCCAAGCTTGGCTGCCGCAAGGCTGCTGACACCTCCGCAAGACCATCGCCGCAATATTTGGGGTCGCCCGTCGATGGGGCCGCCTAATGTAACAGTGCCCTCTGGACGTCATGATGCCGCCGACCGCCAACCGGCTCAGGGTTCCGCCCGGGTTTCTGCAGCCAGACACCGAGTACGAATGGGAGGTGCTGGCCGTCGAACGGGGCGGGCACCAGACACTCTCCTCGTCGACCTTCACGACGCGGGCTGACACGCTTCCACCACTCGTCGGACCATGCGCACATCGGCGGCAGATCGGGTCGGCTCATGCGGGATGTCGCACTTGTAACCCGCGCGGAGGCCGACACGAGAGAGGTCCCACGATGAGGTCAACGATCCATCACTCGTCGCGTGGGACCCACGCCCGGGCCCCGGCTAGGTCAGTGGTGAGCGGTGGCGTCGTTGACTTCTCCGACGAGGACCTCGAGCACGTCCTCGAGGAACAGCAGCCCGGTGGTGGCGCCTGCCTGGTTCACGACGCGGGCGACGTGGGTGCCGAGCTGTCGCAATCGTCGCATTGCGTCCTCGAGCTCGGAGTCCCCGGACACAGAGACCAGCCGGCGGATCCGTTTGGGCGGGACGGGCTGGTCGAAGGCGTCGTCGAGGTCCATCACGTCCTTGACGTGGAGATACCCGCTCGGCTGGCCGGATTCGTCCCGGACGACGTAGCGGGAGTACCCGTGCTCGATCACGGCCTGGTGCACCTGTCGCGGGGTGGTCTGGTGTGGAAGGAGGACCATATCGTCGATGGGCACCTCTTCGTCGGCGACCCGTTTGTCGGTGAATTCGAACGCGCCGGCGAGCGTGCCGGCGGTGTCGGACAGGGTGCCTTCACGCCGGGACTGGTCCACGATGCCCGCGACCTGCTCGAGGGTGTAGGTGCTGGTGGCTTCGTCTTTCGGTTCCACTCCGCTCACGCGGACAACGCCGTTGGCGGTCCAGTTCAGGGCGGCGATGACTGGGCGGAACACACGAGAGACGAGCACCAGGGGAGGAGCAAGCAGGAGTGCGGCGCGGTCCGGGACGGAGAACGCGGTGTTCTTCGGGACCATCTCCCCGAACACCACGTGCAGGTAGGTGACCAGGACCAGGGCGACGATGAACGCGACCGCGCCGATCATGTCCGGGCTCATCGGCGTTGCTCCCAGCGGGTACTCCAGCAGGTGGTGGATGGCTGGCTCGGAGACGGTCAGGATGATCAGTGAGCAGACCGTGATGCCGAGCTGGCTGGTGGCCAGCATCAACGTGGCGTGCTCCATCGCGTACAGCGTGGTCTTCGCCGCGCGGCTGCCGGCCTCGGCCTTGGGCTCGATCTGGGACCGGCGGGCGGAGATGACGGCGAACTCGGCGCCGACGAAGAACGCGTTGCCGGCCAACAAGACGACCAACCACAGGAGGCCAGGGAGGTACTCGCTCATCGGGCCCCTCCCTCGGCGTTACGCCCGGTGGGGACGACCCGGCTGTTGTCCACAGGGTCGGGGATGAACCGCAGCCGCAAGATCCGCACGCCGTCGACCCGGTCCACCCGCAGCCGTCCGCCCTCGACGTCGACCTCGTCGCCGAGCTCGGGGAGCCGTTGCAGCTGGTCCAGGACGTAGCCGGCGACCGTCTCCCATTCGTCGGAGGCGGGCACCCGCACGCTCGCGCGGTCGGCCAGCTCGTCGGGACGGAGCGAGGCGTCGAAGACCACCGAGCGGCCGCGCCGCATCACGTCGGGCAGGGCCCGGTCGAACTCGTCCTCGAGCTCGCCGACGATCTCCTCGACCAGGTCCTCCAGGGTGACGATCCCGGCGGTGCCGCCGTATTCGTCGGTGACCACCGCCAACTGGAGCCCTTCGGCGCGCAGCAGCCCGAGCAGGGCGTCCGCCCCGATGGACTCCGGGACCCGGGCCGGGGCGCTCATCAGGTCACCCACGCTCACCCGGTGACGGCGGTCGGGGGGCACGGCCCACGCCTGCTTGACGTGGACCACGCCAACCACGTCGTCGGGCCCGTCGTCGACGACGGGCATCCGGGAGTGCCCGCTGGCCAGAGACGCTGCGACCACCTCGGCCGCAGTCCCGTCGACCGCGACGCTGGTCATCTGGACCCGGGGGGTGATCACGTCGGCGGCGTCGAGGACGGAGAACCTCAGCGTCCGGTCGAGCAGGGTGGCGTCGTGCTGCTTGAGCAGCCCTGCCTCGGCGGAGTGCCGCACCAGGTAGGTGAGCTCGTCGGCGGACCGGGCGCCGGAGAGCTCCTCCTTCGGCTCGATGCCGAGGGAGCGGATGATCTTGTTGGCGGTGCCGTTGAGGACGACCACCACCGGCTTGAACATGGTGGTGAACGCCACCTGGAACGGCACCACCAGCTTCGCGGTCTGGCGGGGCACCGCGAGCGCGAAGTTCTTCGGGACCAGCTCGCCGATCACCATCGAGAACAGGGTGGCCACAACCACCCCGACCACCGCGCCCGTCGCAGAGACCGCTGCCTCATCCAGGCCCAGCTCGGACAATGGCGTCCGGAGCAGTGAGCTGACTGCCGGCTCGAACGTGTAGCCGGTCAGCAGGGTGGTCAGCGTGATTCCCAGCTGAGCACTCGAGAGGTGGGTCGAGGTGATTTTCAACGCCCCGATCACCGGGCCGAGCCGCTTCTCGCCGCCATCGCGGCGTGCCTCGAGCTCGTGCCGGTCCAGGTTGACCAGCGCGAACTCCGAGGCCACGAACAGCCCGGTGCCGACGGTCAGCAGCAGACCGATGCCGACCATCACCCACTCGTTCACGACCCACACCCCCTGACCCCGGTCGTGGCGGGCTGCACGTCAGGAGGGCAGGGATTTCGGTGGCGCGATCGTCGCCGAGAGGTCCTCACACCTTGGACAACGCGCCGCACCCCGCTGCGGTTCCTCGGCGCGCGACGCTGGATGGCCGGCGGCCGAGCTTGTGCGAACGTCGTGTCATTCTGGGTTACTAGCGCTGTGATCCCCCGGAGGGCGCGACGTGGCATGTCGGCCCCTGCGCTCGAACGGCCCCGCACCCGTTGCGCGCTGTCAACGACCTGAAGAGCGGTACGTCGATGGCCTCGCCGCACGTCGCCGGCGTGCTGGCACTCATGAAGTCGGCGCACCCGGCCAGCCCCGGAGCGGCTGGTCGAGAAGCCGCGTGAGCGGGCCTACGAAAGCCCTGCGGCACCACCACTGCGGGATCTCCCTGTGTAGAGATGCCCGCAGACAACAGCTACGTCGACGGGGGTGTTGTCGGGGCCCTCGACGCCGGTGAGCTGACCGCGGCACCTGCCGCGCCACGGGGGCAGGCCCGCGCGGCCTCCGCCCGTAGTCACGCTCCCATCACAGGAAGCCCACATAGACCTCAAAGGAACGGTAGTCATCGTGGGCGTAATGCCTGAGCTGGAGGAGACTCATCATGAAGGACCACGAACAGGCTGCTGGAAGTTCGGGCGGCCCGGGATGGCTGTCGAACCGAAGATGTCGACGGATGGCGACGGCTGCGCTGACGGTTGCGGTGATCGGCCTTTCCGCCGGTTGCGCGGCGTCCTCCACGTCGGCAACATCAGGGTTCCCCGGACCCGGCGGCGGCTCTGCCGGCGGGTACTCCAATGCTCGGTCTGGTCCGGCCACAGGTGGAGCATCCGGCACGGTCGACGGCGTGTCCGCGTCGGGCTTCACGATGGCGACATCAGCTGGTCAGGAGGTGACCGTCGTCGAGGCGTCCTCCACGACGTACCAGGAGGGGACGAGCTCGACCTCGGCGAGTGCCATCGCAGAGGGCGTCCCTGTCCTTGTGCTCGGGATGACCAGCGGAACGACCATCAAGGCCACTCAGGTCATCGTGCAACCGACAGGGAGCGGCGGATCCGCGGCTGCCTCGGCGGCACGGGTGATCCCCTTCGAGCGCGGGGCGCCGAGCGCGGCAAAGCAGGACGGTCAGATCCCGGCGAGCTACACGGAGGGGTCGGGGACGATCGTCAGCGGGACGACAGCGAACAAGGCCACGGAAGCTGCGCTGGCCGCCTACCCGGGCGGCGTCGTCGACCGAGTTGTGAAGCTGAGCAACAGCGAGTACGAGGTCCACTACATCGGCGTCAACTGGCCGCACCACATCTTCGTCGACCAGAACTTCAAGACCGTCGGCGCCAACTAGCCTCGGCCCTTCATTGGCCGGTTGGTTGAGGGACCGATGACAGCGGTCCTGGGGCCGGTGATTTGACTCGGTGGGCTGGGCCGGCCCCGGCGCTTTTCGCCGGTTCTCCGCTGGCTCCTGGTTGGTGGGCGGTGAACCGCCCTGGATCTCCCGGCCGTGCGTGCACGTCGAGCCCACCCTCGTATGCTCGGTAAACACCGGCCTCGAGGCCCCGGCCCGCAACCACTCAGTGGCTCCGAGCGGTCACTCCGCGCCGTCTAGGACTGCGGCGGCCCGGCCACCCGGTTCGACTCGCCGTCACCTACCGCGGAGGCGTGGTCCTACGAGCCATCCCTCTCTGGCTAGCTGACCACAGGGACGCGCTCTGCCCAGTGGTGCGCGGACCGCATGCCCGCCCACCGCGCGAGGCCACCGGGTACCGGGAATGACGGGACGGAGGCGGGTGGCAGTTGGGAATGGTCGCTGGCGGCAATGTCGCGTCGCCCGGGCGAGGGGAGGATTTCGGTGGGTGACTCGAGCACTCGCATCCTGCGGGTTCTGTCGTGGAGATGAACCATCTGAGCCCCTGACGAGAGGAATGCTCGTGGCGTCTATCCAGGTCGACTCGCGTATCGACGCCGGCCAGCCCCAGCGCGCGCAGGTGAATCACCGCTGGTGGGTGCTGGCCGTGATCGGTCTTGCCCAGCTCATGGTCGTGCTGGACGTGACGATCGTGACCATCGCGCTCCCGTCCGCGCAGCAGGCTCTGCATTTCACCGACGACCAGCGGCAGTGGATCGTCACTGCCTACTCGCTGTCCTTCGGAAGTTTGCTGCTGCTCGGCGGCCGGCTCGCCGATCTCGTCGGTCGAAAGAAGACCTTTGTCGCCGGCATCATCGGGTTCGCCCTCGCGTCTGCGCTCGGCGGAGCGGCCACCGGGTTCGCCATGCTGGTGGTCGCGCGCACGATCCAGGGCTTCTTCGGGGCCCTGATGGCTCCGGCGGCCCTCTCCCTGCTGACCACGACGTTCACCGACACCAGGGAGCGCGCGAGGGCGTTCGGTGTCTTCGGCGCGATCGCCGGTTCCGGCGCCGCCATCGGCCTGATTCTCGGCGGCCTGCTGACCGAGTATCTGGATTGGCGTTGGACCCTGTACGTGAACGACATCATCGCGGTCTTCGCGCTGGTCGGTGTGCTGGTCTTCGTCCACTCGTCCCGTCCGGCCGATCCGCCCAGGCTGGACGTTCCCGGTGTTCTGCTCGTCTCCGGTGGCCTGTTCTGCATTGTCTTCGGCTTCGCGAATGCGGCTTCGGACACCTGGAGCAGCGCGATGGCCTGGGGGTTCCTGGCTGCGGGTGCGGTCGTCCTGCTCGCGTTCGTGTCGTGGCAACGTCGAACCCAGCACCCGCTGCTGCCGCTGGGCGTGCTGGCCGATCGTGACCGCGCCGCCGCCTTTTCGACCGTCTTGATCGCCTCCGCCGGCATGTTCGGCGTCTTCTTGTTCCTCACCTACTACCTGCAGGGGACGCTGGGCTACTCGCCGGTCAGGAACGGCCTGGCCTTCCTGCCGCTGGTGGGCATGCTGATCGTGGCGGCGCAGCTGGCTACCAACCTGCTGGTGCCGAGGATCGGCCCGAAGCTGGTGGTGCCCGTGGGCCTGCTGCTGGCGGCCCTCGGGATGACCTGGCTCACCCGACTGGGACTGCAGAGCAGCTACGTCCCGCACGTGCTCTTGCCGGTACTCATGATCGGTGCCGGCCTCGGCCTGTCGATGCCGGTGGCGATGAGTCAGGCAACGCTGGGCGTTCGGCTGAGCGACCAGGGGGTCGCCTCGGCCACCGCGAACACGACGCAGCAGATCGGAGGAGCGATCGGCATCGCGCTGCTCAGCACCCTGGCCACCAGCGCCGCCACGCTCTACGTGGGCCTCCACCCGGGCGGATCGCTGGTCCAGGCGAACGCCGCCCTGCACAGCTACGACACCGCCTACTGGTGGTCGGCAGGGTTCTTCGCCTTCGGTTCGCTCCTCACGGTGCTGCTCTTCCGCCGCAAGGCCGTGAGCCCACTCGCGACGAACCGGTCCGGCAGAGGCACCGCAAGGGGCGCCCTGACGCGCCGCACTCGTGACGGTCTCACGCCCGGTGGTGGGCATTCGTAGGCGGCGTACCACACCCAGGAACGCCCGCACGTTCCGCGGCCGCGCCCCGGCGAACGCCTCCGGCGCCTCTCCCACGAGTCGGCGGGTTCTGGTCGCCACCGGCGTCAATGCTGACGAACACCGTGAGATCCACTGCATCGACGTGCGGTCCGCCGAGACCGAGTCCCGCTCGCTTGCCCAGTTCCGGGGCCCCAATGCCCAGCGGCACTGAGTCAAGCTGGTCACCTCCGACGCCCACAGCGGGCTCGTCGCCGGCGTCGGTGCCATCCCGGAAGGCGCCTCGCGGCAGCGGTCGCTGATGCTGGCTGCGGTGATCACGCGGCGAGCCTCGCGCACGCGACGGCGATTGCCGCGCGAATGGAACAGATCAGTTCACGCGCTGATGCGGGACGGGAACGCGCTGATGGCCGCTTGCACTTGTTGTTGCTCGTCCTTGTCCAAAGGGAGTGTGTTGCTCAGCGGCTCGGGTCCTTCGAGTTCGCGTGCATGGACATGCTGGCGCCGCAGTGAGGCCAAGCGCCCCACCGGACGAACGACCTTGACGGCGACCAGCGCCGACACACACTCCACGCAGCCGAGAACGCGCTCTTGACACAGAGGGGAACCAGATCCGGACGTGAAGCTTCTGTGAAACCCCCGACTCGATCCCTCGATGTCCAGATACTCGACACATGTCGGGACCGGTCAAGACCTTCCCACTGTTTGGGTGCCTGCTCGCCGCATTGGCCATCGCGGGGCTTGGTGCTTGCGCGTCGGAACCGGAGTATGACCTCAAGCCTGCCGCCGAGTGGACGATCTGTCCCGCAACGGACGGCTACCCGCCTGGAGCGTGGGAGAGCGCTGCGGACCGCGACAAGTGGCTTCGCTACATGTGGGACAACAATTGCACCTTCCCGTTCATCGGCTGGGACGCGGACATCATGATCGAGCTCAATCAACATCCCGAATCCCTCGACGACTGAGCCGTCGCGCTGAACATCGGTCGGAACACGGGGCCAGCACCGTGCCCGCATCTCGGCAGGACCGCGCACCATCTGCGGCATGACCGGATGGCCGCAGCGCACGCTACCTGCGGCATGTGCGGACGTTAGGATGCCTCGCAACTAAGGGAGTCATCCATGACAGCCCCATGGCTCACGTCATGACCGAGGTCCAGCGGGCCAAGGACAAGAAGACGCTGGGAAGCAAGCTGGCCTTGACGGTCCTGGTCTTCACCGTGCCGGTGCTGCTGCTGGCGATCATCGGCCTCTTCAGCGGCAGTTTTGTCATGGGCGGGGTGGAGATCACGCTGCTTTGGGTGATCTGGCTGGTCGGTCTGGCATGGGTGTGGTGGCCCCGCCGAACGTGACATGTACTCCTCTCTGGTGTGCTGCTGAGGGTCACGCCACCCGCACATGCAGCTGCACGCGCATCGGCATGAGTGCGCGCGGATCGCGGCATAGGAAGGTGTTGAGCGTCTTCGGTCTGGCGTTGGGAACGTCCCCCTGATGCGCTTGTCGGGCTTGGTGTCCCATCGCATAAGGAGGACGTTCATGAATAACGGTAATGGCGTGTCCCGGGGTGACCGCAACAGGAACGCACGGCTGGCGAGGCTGCGGGCAGCGGTGCCGGTGACGAACGCGATCATCGGGATCGATCTGGCCGAACGCAAGCAGATGGTGGTCGTGGCCGATCACGACTCCAAGGTCCTGGCCCGGCGCACGTTCCGGTGCAAGGCCTGGGATCTCGGTGCCGCGCTGGACTGGGCTGGCGAGCGCAGCGCCCGGGCCGGGTATGCCGGGGTCAGCGTGGCTTGTGAACCCACTGGGCACCGGTGGCGGGTGTTGGGCCAGCTGGCTGCCGAGCGGGGCATGTCGTTCGTGTGCGTGCAGCCGATGCTGACCGCAGGTGCCCGCAAGAGCGAGGATCTGACCACCGACAAGACCGACGACAAGGACGCGGTCCTGATCGCCCGGCTGACCGCGCAGCTGCGCTGCTACCTGCCCGAAACGGTCGATGAGACCTGGGGCCGGCTGCGCCACCTCGGAACACGCCGCGAGCAGCTGCTCGATGAGCACGTCGCCTGCGTCCAACAGATCCGGGACCTGCTCGAGTGCGTCTGGCCCGCCGCCCTCACCACCGCCCAGCAGCCCTTCAAGTCGGCCACCTGGGTGGCCGCGATGCACGTGATCATGACCCGCGACGGCGGCGACTTCACCCGCACCCGCCGGCTGGGGCCGTCCCGGTTCGAAAATGCGGTCCGCAAGGAGTTCAGCCGCCGCGGAAAGATCCGCCCTTGCCTGCGGATTCTGCGCAACCTCTATATCGCCCTGGGCGATCCAGCCGGCGTAATCGTGCACCGCCCCGGAGCCTTCGAACGCATCGCCTGGATCATCGATGACTGGGACACCGCCCGGGCCAAGCTGGCCGACACCGAAGCGCGGATGGTCGCGGTTCTCGACGACCTGGAGCTCACCGAGCTGGCCTGCTCGATCGAGGGCCTCTCCCCGGTCGGGGCCGCCGCGATCCTCGCCGAGACCGGCGACCTGCACCGCTTCACCAGTTCTCGTGCTGTGGTCAAGCACGCCGGGCTCGCACCCCGTCAACGCATGTCCGGGACCTTCGCCGGACGCGCCCGCCTGAGCGGGGCTGGCCGCCCGCACCTACGGACCGCAGCCTGGCGAGCGGTCTGGGGTGCGGTGAAGAGCAACCCTGTCTATGCCGACCGCTACCGGCACCTCACCACGCGCGAGACCAACAAGCTCAAGCCGACCCAGGCCCAGACCGTCCTTGCCGGCGCGATCCTGCGCCAGCTCCACGCCGTCATCACCACCGGCCGGGCCTGGGATCCCGAGATCGCCACCCACGGCACCCGACGCCCGCGGACGACGCTTGCGAGGGTGGCTGCCTAACCCGACGCGTCGCGCGTCTACAAGCTGGGTCGGGGCGAGCCTTCCGCGGCATTGAGAACCTCCGAGGCATCTCGTCGCTCATCACAGGCCGCCCCGGCTCGTCGTCGCCACAACCCGATCACACGCTGCCGGGCACGAGCTCCGTTACCGCTATGCAGGGACCGACGACGAGCCAGGGACCCCAACCCAGCAGTTGACGCAAGACGCCTCACGCTGATGAGCGTGCGTCCTACTCCTTCGGACCCCAGAAGGTGCCGTCCCGGGCAACGAGGCGCTTGATCTCCAACTGCGTCCGTTCCAGCCAAATCTCGATGTAGGCGGCGGTGGGTTCTCCCGGTCGAGCGAGCCAGTCGGTCGCTGCCTGCCGAAGGGCAGTGTGAGCGTCGGGGATCGGCGTCTTGCCTGTCTCGAAGAGGTCCGTGAGTTCCGCCCAGGTGCTGTAGAGACTGCCTCCGTGCGGCATCCAGTCGAGGGCATCGACGAGGGTGTCCGGGATGACGTTGACTACGTCGTAGGCGCCCCACGGCTCCACGACGTCAAGGACCTGTCGTGCCAGCGGATCGACCGCAATTGCTAGGAACTGCGACTCGCGTGCTTGGTCCCGATCGGAGGTCACGGCGTACAGGCTAGGGCGCCTGCAAGTTTCGACCGGTCATCAGCATGTCCCCTCAGCGGCATGAGCGTGCGTCACCAGTTAGTCCAGGGGTCTGTCGAACTGCAGGAAGAGGTGGGCCTCGCCGTCGATGACGTCTAGCCACGCACAGACTTCACGGCGATCCAGCAGGCTCCGGGCGGAGCAACTTTCTGCGGGCATGTCGAGACTGTCTACGAGCTCCGTCCCCGACTGCGAAGACGATCTGTGCAATGTCCATTCGCGCCAGCACCCACCGGAACCACAGCTCACGTCTTGGTGGGAAGTCGTTACTTCTTCGGGAAGCGGGGGTGCGTCGGAAGCGGGTGGCACAGCAGTCTCATCGATCGTCAGCCAGATGATCGGCGCCGTCAGTCCGACGATGGCGACGCCCAGGAGCAGCAAGACCACGGCCGCCACAGTCTTCCACCGCACGCGCGCACTATACGGCCGCGAACGCTCAGCGGCATGAGCGTGCCCTTCGGCACGTAGGATCGCGGCGTGAAAGACGGTCTGCCCACCCTCCGCGCTCTCGTCTTCAGCGACGAGGACCTCGCGGACATCTGCGCCATCGTTCTCACGGTGCTGGCCCACGGAGAGCCGCTGGTGGAAACCCTCAACTTCAATGACGTGGACGTGACCGTTGACCGGCCCCAGAGCCTTATCACCTTCCAGGGCGTCCTGTCGGTGAACGACGAGGCGGTGGAGCACTCGGTAGATCGGTTCGTCGAGTTGGCGAGCACCATCGCTCAGCCCTTGACCGGGGAGCCGCTGGCTCAGTGGCAGAAGCGTCACGAACGACGCGTCTGGCCGATGCCGCCCGCCTCTGGGTGACGTACCGCTCATCGGCATGACCGAGCGCGCGGATCGCGGCATGAGCGGTCACTTCTAGAGTTCGACCCATTCACCGAGTTGCGCGATGGCCTCGCCCCGAGCGAATGCCTCGACCGCACCTCCCGCGTGGCGGGCCGTCAAGACGAAGTCCCCCGAGAAGCGGCCTAGCCCTTCAAGGATCGGCATCTCGACGACTTCGCCCGGGGGAACGGCCCCGTCGCCCCGAAGCAGGAAACAGCCCTCCTCCGAGGGGAATTGGTGGACGACGCCCCGCCCAGCCGCAACCGACAATGTGATGGCAGGAAACGTCTGACCGTCTCGGGCAACCTCGGCGTATCCCTCGCCTCGAGCGACGAGTGCTCCCAAGAAGCGAAGGAAGGTCTCGGCATCTGAGCGTTGCTCGACGAGACGAGGTTCGTCGTCGCCGGTCCAGCCGACCCAAGCCACCCCTTGCCTCTCACCGTCCTCCACGTTGTGAAGTGTGCCGGTTGCGCCGCAGCTCGGGCACCCTTCGCGGCAGATGCGGATGCTCCACGAGGCACATGCGCGCTCCCTTCAGGGATGAGGGTCGGGCCTGTGGCGTGTCCAAGCAACACCGGTGTTACCGGAGTGATACCGGGCTGTGCAACCACAGAGTCAGGAGTCGAGGCGATCGAGCCTCGGCCGAGGGCAAGAGAGCGAGTGGATCATGACCAGACCTCGTGTGGTAACAGCAATTGCGGCACTGCTTGCGGGGGTGACGATGTCTTCGCTCGCGGGTGCCGCTTCCGCAGCACCCAGCAAGTGGGAACCCTTCCACTTCGACGGTGATCCGAGATCCACGGGGACTTCTGCGATGTTCCTGGTCTCACGGTTGAGAACACTTTCTTCGTGGACGGTCGCTCCAGGACCACTGCTCACGTCCCCGACGGTTTGCCCTACTACGCCGAGATTGCGCAGTCCACCGAATACTGGACCAACGTCGCGACCGGCGAGTATGTGACCTTCGTGCTGTCGTACCGATTTAGGGACCACAAGGTCACCGACAACGGCGATGGCACCCTGACCGAGACAGTGCAAACAACCGGGAACGGCGTGCTCTACAGCCAAGACGGCCGGCGATTAGCCCACAGCGCTGGATTGCTCTTCCACTTCCAGCTGTTGATCGACCACAGCGGCACCCCGACCGACCCGTCCGACGACGCCTTACTCGCGTTCCTCGGGGAGCTCAAGACCGCGGGTAAGGATTTCCGACTTCTGTTCCGTGGCCACTCAGGCCATCGGCTAAGGGGCGACGCGTAGCGGGGTCGCCCCTCAGCGAAGGCAGGCATGGCAGGGGACACGCTCATCGGCAGTTGAGCGCGGATCGCGGCATGTCCGGATGTTGTTAGTCCTCAACGGGTGATGACGTCGCGCCCGCGCAGCGGTTTGATAGTCGGCGAGCCGGACCGTTTTGGTCTGCCTGCTGAGGGACCGTGTCTGGACCTACAGAGTCACATAAGGCTGCTGGTCCACGACTGTCGCGGCTGTTGGCCCGGCGGGCAGTTCTCGGTGCCGCGCTGATCGCGATCATGTGCGTGCCGTTCGCGGTGTTCGGTGTGATCAGCGGCGAGGTCGCGGCATCCTCGTGGGCGGTCTGCGGCGGTCTCGCCGTCGTGACGATTCTGATGAACGGCGGTCAGCCGTACGGGTACCTCGCTGCCGGGTTGCTTGCGGCGTTGACCCCGGTCGCGATCGTATCCGGGGCAGTCCCGGTGGCGGGCGCGGCGCTGATGGCGCTCATGTGCTTCGGGGTGGGAGTGAGCGCTGCCTGGGGGCTGAACCGGGCGATGCTGAATATCCCGGCCTATCTCGCGGTCATGATCATCGCCCCGCCGCCGTGGAGCGGGCTCACGGCGGCGGACCGGACCAGTACCTCCTACCTGTTGTGGAACATGCTCTTCTTGGGCGGCGGAGCGCTGTGGGCGGCGCTGGTGTTGCCGCCGTTTCTGCGGAAGCAGAAGATGCCGATGCCCCTCCGGCCCCTGCAACCGTGGGCTCGGGTGGACGTCGTCGTCTACACGATCACGATCACCGTGCTGTGCGCGGCGAGCACCCTGGCGATACTGATCTGGTGGCCCGGGTCACATCCTCGGCTGGCTCCCCATTACGGTGCTGGCGGTGAGCGGGCTGGGCGTCAACGCCAGTGTGAAACGGACGTTGAACCGGATCGGCGGAACGGTCGTCGGGTTCGTGATTGCCCTGGTCGTGGCGTCGGTCGTCGATTCCGAGGCCGTGCTGATCGGTGTCGCCCTGGTCCTGGCGGTCGTCGTCGTGGTGGTCATGCTCAGCGTGAACTCCTACCTCCTGTTCGAGGCCTTCGTGGTCCCCGTCGTCGTGCTGCTCACCTCGACCAGCATCGCCGATGTAGAAAAGACCGATGCGGCGCGGCTCGCGGCCGTGCTTATCGGTGGCGCGCTCGTCCTGCTCGCCACCGGGATCACACTCGGGTGGGCGCACTACCAACCGGCTCACAATCCCCCGGCTGATTCTGAGACGTGCCGCAGCGTAGCGCCCACGCCGCCATCCGCTCATCGGCAGTTGAGCGCGGATCCCGGCTGCGTGCGGTCACGCCATTCCTGTGTCGGAGGGCTCGGGGCTATCCGGGACCAAGTGTGGGCGTCGACCCCCGGTGACGACCAACACCTAGGCCGCGACTGCCTCGATGGCGAGCGCTCACCGGCAACCCGTGCTCACTGCCGCGCCGAGACTATGGCCCGATCGGAACGAGGGTCACGACGAGCCGCATCACGCCGGCGCGTCACGGCCTCCCCCGAGCACGGCCAGGTGCGCGTGTGGTTTCTGTGTGTGCCTCAACGTTTCGGGTCCTCTCACCGTCAGTATCTATAGGTGAGCTTCCCGTGAGCCACTCGGAGGCAGACATGACCGCACGAACCCAGACCCCGATGCCCGCGGAGTTCGCGGACTTCGTGGCCGCCTCCTCGCGGCCACTGCTGGGGTTCGCGCACGCGCTGACGGCCAACCCGCACGACGCGTGGGACCTGACTCAGGAAACGCTGGCCCGCCTTGGCGAGCGATGGGACCGGGCGCAGCTCGAACAGCCGATGGCGTACGCCCGGACGGTTATGGTGCGGCTGAACATCGACCGGCTCCGCCGCCTGCGGCGCGAGCTTCCGCTGCTCGGCACACCGCCCGAGCAAGAGTCGGCCGCGTTCGTCGAGGGCATCGACCCGTGGTTGGTCGACGCGCTCGCCACCCTCTCGCCCAGGCAGCGCACCGCGGTGGCGCTCCGGTTCGTCGAAGACCTCGACGTGCGCACCATCGCCGAGCGGATGGGTTGTTCGGAAGGCACCGCAAAGAGCCACCTCTCCCGCGGAACGGAACGGCTCCGCGCCCATGCGCAGCAACACGGGCCGTTGCGTTCCCGGCCGACGACAGCACAGGAGTGAGCGATGCCGGGCACAGACGACCAGATCAGAGAAGGCTTCGAGCGGGTCACGTCCGCGTTGACTCCGCCGCCCGACGCCACCGAGCGCGTCGCTCAGCGGATCACGCAGCGGCGACGCATGCGGCGCACGGGGGTCGTCGCATGCGGCGCCGTCGCCGTCGTTGCCGCGGTAGGGACAGCCGCACTACTGGCCGGCGGCGACGGCACGGGCACGGTGGCGGACGACCCGGCCCCCGGCGGGTCGGTGGTCCTGACGCGGCCGGACGGGTCGACGTACCCCTTCGACGACGTCACCGTCGAGTGCGGGCCGGGCACCACCGGGCGCACGACCGTCTTGGCGAGCACGCCGAGACGTCTGGACGGTCTGCGGGTGTTGGCTCCGTTCCTCTACGTCGAGGCCAACATGCGGAACCTGGAGCTCGGGCGCACCTATGAGCTGCCGTTGAAGGGTGACTCGGACGAGGTTCCCCTCGTCGTGTTCGTCGCGGACGCCGCCGTCAACGACCAGGACGGCAACGAGGTCTCCAGCAGCGAACCCGGCGCGGCCGGCACGGTCCGTGTCCTCGAGGCGTCGTGCGAACCCGTGCCGACCCTGCGAGTGGAGCTCGACACGACCCTGGGCAGCGAGGTCGACCAGGGAACCCTGGACGTCGCGGGCACCCTGCGCTGAACCACATCGAACTGGATGGCCGTACTCCGCTGGCCGCGCTAGAGGCCGGCCGAGATGCGGTCGAGCGGGTG
>CAWBGN010000006.1:0-325630 GCA_963788445.1 uncultured Actinomycetota bacterium | reverse complement strand
AGGGGTTCGAGTCCCCTAGGCTCCACCACGAGAAACCGCAGGTCAGCCTGCGGTTTCTTTCAATTTTCGGGCTATCCCCCTGCTACCTCCCGGTGCGCCATGGGGGACTGGTGGGGGAAGGGTTCGACGCGCCCGCAGATGAGCCGAGATCAGCTCGCGTCCAGGAATGCCTGGTAACGGGCCTCCAGCAGCGACCGGTCGGGACGTTCGGTTCGGCGCTCGGGTATCACCATCAGCTGTTTGCCGTGGAACTCCTGGATGCCGTGGCGGAGCATCGGCCCGTCGACCTCGTGCAGGACCTCGGCGTTGATCCGCACCTCGTAGCCAGGTGTGATGCCAAGGATCCGTCGGTCGTAGGCGGCGTGGTGCATTTGCAGAGCGTGAGTCCGTTGGTGACGACGGGTCGTCCGCCGGCACCGTCCTCCTGGATGTGCGCCGCGTCGAGGAGGTCGCTGTGTCGGAAGGAGCAGACGGCGCATGAGGTCCCGTACGCCCGCAGGACCGCTGCCCGAAACGGACGCTGGTGCAGGCGGAGCTTGGTGAGTTGCTGGCGATACGACGGGTCGAGCTCGAGTTCGATGGACGGCCAAACGATGTCGGGCTGCGGCACCGCGTCGATGTCGACGACGAACTGGAGGTCAGCCCGCTCCTCGCCCACCAGGTAGATCGGATAGAGCGCGCTGTATCCGCCGCCTTGAACGCCCAGCCACCAGATCAGCGGCAGCCGCTCGACCATTGCTTCGCGCAGCGCTCGATTCTCGAAGTGGTTCGGATCGTCGCCGCGCATCTTGTAGCGATAGAAGCCGTCGGTCCCGACGGCGTCGTCGTACGGGCGGTTGGTGCCTTCGGGCCGATAGACGGTTCGAAACGAGAGCGCTGCTGTGAGCTGTCCCGGCTTCCAGATCCCTTGCTGAGTGGGCATCAGCCGGATGGTCTCACCGGCCAGCGTGAGACCGCTGGTGTCTTCCTGGCTGAAGGTCTCCTTGCCGGCGGCACGTTGGCGGTCCAGCCACGCGAAGGCGGCGTGTCTGATCGCGAGCTCGCGCAGTCGCTCGTCAGGAGTCACGACGGGATCATCCCAGGATCTTGCGGGCGGCGACACGTTCTTGGTGCGTTCCGTTCAATCCCGGGCGCCGCGGCCAGGCTTCGTGTTGACTTCCGACGGGAGACGGAGGGAGCGAGATGGCCAGCATGGCGTCCTATCCAGCGCGACAACTGAAGCGCCGCCGCAACGAGTGGATGCGTCGCAATGCCACCATGGTCGCGTTGGTCGTCGTCGGCGTCGTGGTCCTCGGCGTCGTCGTCAGTCTCATACTCTTGACCGTCCCGATGCCGGTGCGCCTCTACGCACTCGGCCTGACTCATGCAGGTCTCATTGCCGCAGCACTACACCTGTTGAACTCAGCTTTCCTCGCCAACGATCAAGAGGCCATGTGGCAGATGAGGGGCGCCTGGGGCGAGGACAACACACGCAGCGAACTCCAACGTGCCAAGCGAAGGCGCCTCATCTGGGGTTGGGTCGACAGCGTCGAGCTTCAGGCCGGCGACATCGACCATGTCGTCGTGACGCGGCGCGGCGGAGTCGTTGTCATCGACTCGAAGTGGCGGAACCGGATCGCTCGGGAGGATGTCCCCGCGATGGCCGACTCGGCACGGAAAGCCGCCCTGCGGGCCGAAGGAGTGCTCCGGACAGTGCTCAAACGGGAGACTGGTGCGCGGCATCGAACGAATGCCAAACCCGTTACCGTCACCGCCGCCGTTGTCCTCTGGGGCGCCGCTCGCGCGGGTGTGCCGAGCAACGCAAACATCGATGGCGTGCGCTTCCTGGACGGCCGCCAACTCCTCGGATGGCTGGCCGAACTCGACGGCCACGATGTCCCGCGGGAGGCAGCTCGGGACGTGATCAAACTGCTCGATGACTACCGCTCGAAGGTGACGACCGCAAGGAAGTAGTCAGGTCGTCTCGTCGATCCGAAGTCTCGAGCTCGACCCTGCTGTGACGTCCGTTGACGACTCCCAGAATCACGGACGTCGCCAGGCTCCCAACGCCTCCCAAACGAGCGGCACGCATGCTACGAAGGTCCGTAGATCGGTCCGCCCCTCGGGGCGGGCCGAGCGTCATTTCAAGGCTAGGTGACGAGTACTGACGGGCGGTGACGAGGCCGATGCACGGTGGCGTGAAGTTCTACCGCGGCTCTGCCGCCGCCGCGCGCTCCTACGTCGAGGCCGACCACTCGCGCGCCGACGACTACTACCTGGCCGAAGGCAGCGGCCTGGCCGAGCACTACATCGCCGGCCCCGGAGCGGTGCAGCGCGTCGGCGACCTCGACGGCCCGACGTACGAGCGCTGGGTCGCCGGCTACGACGTGCTGACCGGCGCGGCCAAGGGGCGCCTGCGCGACGACGCACGCGCGCTGCGGTTCGTCGAGGTCGTCGTCAACGGGCCGAAGTCCTGGTCGCTCGCCGCCGCACTCCATCCCGACATCGCGGCGGCGTACGACGCGGCGATGGATCGGGCGGCGAGCGAGGTGATCGGCTGGGTGGCCGAGCACGCCACCACCCGGGTCGGGCCGCGTGGCCGACAGGTGCAGGTGCCGGTGGAGATGGTCGAGGCGGCCGTCGTACGTCACTACACCTCGCGCGCCGGCGACCCGCACCGTCACCTCCACGTGCAGATCAACGCACGCGTCTTCGCGCGCGGGGCGTGGCGTGGACTGCACTCGGTCGGCGTCGTCGACAGCATCGAGGCGCTCAACGGGATCGGTCACGCCGCCGTGATGTGCGACCCCGAGTTCCGGACCGCCCTCGCGGCACGTGGCTACACCCTCGACGACGACGGCGAGATCCAGCAGCTCGCGCCGTACGCCGGCGGGTTCAGCCAGCGCGCCGCACAGATCAACCGCAACGTCGACCGGTACGAAGCCGCCTGGCGAGCCGAGCACCCCGACCAGGAGCCCGGGCCGCGACTGCGCCGTACCTGGGACCGACGCGCGTGGGCGGACGCGCGACCCGACAAGGTCGTGCCCCGCAGCGGCGCCGACCTCGTCGCCGCGTGGAACAACGAACTGCGCGACCTCGGCTTCACCTCACCGACCAACGCCGTGACCGAGCCGGGCCTCCAGATCGGCCGGATCAACCGCGACGTCGCCGCCGACCTCGTGCTCACCCGACTCGGCGCGAAGCGGTCGGCGTGGAACGCGGCCGACATCCGCGGCGAAGCCGAACGACTGATCGCCTCCGTCGGCGTGGTCGCCGAGCGACCCGTCCGGCACGAGCTGGTCGAGGACATCGCCGACCGTGCCCGCACGCGGTGCGTGCCGCTGCTGGAACGAGATGACGTCCCCGAGCACGTCCGCAGCCTGACGTCCGAGCGAGTGCTCGCCGTCGAGGCCGACCTGGTCGACAGCATCGCGGCACGCTCCGCACGACCGGTGCACGACGCCGGTCCGGCTCCGCGGCATCGACCACCTCGACCCCGCGCAACGGCGCGTCGTCGCGGCCCTCGCCGGCGACGCCCGTCTCCTCGTGATCGAAGGCGCCGCCGGCACCGGCAAGACCACCACCCTCGCCGCCGCGCGCGACGTACTCGACGACTCCGATCGTCGACTCGTGGTCGTCACGCCCACCCTCAAGGCAGCCCAAGCCGCGCAGCAGCAGGTCGGCACCGACGCGTTCTCCGCCGCCTGGCTCATCCACCAACACGGCTACCGCTGGGACGAAGACGGCCACTGGTCGCAGACCGACGCCGCACCCGAGGCCCGCGCACGGCTGCTCCCCGGCGACGTCCTCCTCGTCGACGAAGCCGGCATGCTCGACCAGGACACCGCCCGCGCGCTGTTCGCCATCGCCGACCGAGCGCACGCCACCGTCGCGCTCCTCGGCGACCGCCACCAGCTGCCGGCCGTCGGTCGCGGCGGCGTCCTCGACCTCGCCGCACGCTGGGTGCGACCCGCAGCGCACCACGAGCTCGAGTCGGTCCACCGGTTCAGCGATCCCGCGTACGCCGACCTCAGCCTGCTCATGCGCTCTGGTGAGCGGTCTGGTGAGGTCTTCGACGCCCTTCTCGAGCGCGGCCAGATCGTCCTCCACGCCAGCGAGGTCGAACGCACCGCAGCCCTGGCCGCCATCGGCGCCGACGGTGACCAGCTCGTCATCGCCGACACCCGCGACCAGGTCGGTGCGCTCAACGCAGCCATCCGCGACCGCCGCCACGGCGCTGGTGAGCATCGGTGAGAGCTGGTGAGCCCATCACGCGTCGTGGTGAGCGGATCGGTCTCGGTGACCGGGTCGCCACCCGACGCAACGACCGCGACCTCGCAGTGGCCAACCGCGACACCTGGACCGTGGCCGGGATCGGCGACGACGGCAGCCTGCTCGTCACCGGCCGCGCCGGCCAACGCGCGCTCCCCGCCGAGTACGTCGGCGAGCACGTCGAGCTCGCCTTCACCACCACCGCCTACGGAGCCCAGGGCGAGACCGTCGACTCCGCACACCTCGCACTCGGAGAGACGACCGGCGCCGCCTCGGCGTACGTCGGCATGACCCGCGGCCGCCACCGCAACGTCGCCCACCTCGTCGCCGAGTCCGTCGACGACGCCCGCAGCCAATGGGTCGACGTCTTCAGCCGCGACCGCGCCGACCTCGGCCCCGGGCACGCCGCTGAGAGGGCCGCGGACGACATCGACCGGTACGGACCGAATGCGCAGCCACCCGCCGTCGGACTGCAGGCCGCGATGCTGCGAGACGGTCCGCGGCGCCCACCCCAGCCGATCCCGACTTCCCCACCGACCTCCCGCGGGATCGGCCGCTGACCAAGTTCCTCGCCTCGAGTGATCGCCCGGAGCGACCCGAGACGACCTAGGTGACCAGGAGAAGCCGGTCTCGACAGCAGCGGCCAGCAGATGTCCGATCCGACGCAGCGGGATGTGGCTTCTCCGGGTGAGGTCGCCGAACCAGTCGGCGGCCACGACGAAAGGCGAACGCGATGGTGACACCCATCAGCATCCCCGACGACTGGGACGACAACGGCCTGATCCTGTTCGAGGAGTTCTGCGAACTCATCCGCACACCGCAGCGCACCGTCCGCGACTGGCGCCGTCGCGGCGTCGGCCCACGATGGACCCGCTTCCAAGGCGTCGGCCGGCTCTACATCACCGTCGCCGAGGCCCGTCGCTTCCTCGCCTCGGCCACGGTCACGCGGGTCGGAGGTGCGTTCCGATGGCTGAGCGACGCGCCATCCCGGTCTACCTGAGCCTCGAGGAGGCGGCCGAGTGCATGTCGGTCTCGGTCAAGACGATCCGGCGCTGGATCGCGGCCGGCACCCTCCCGGCGTACCGCTGCGGCAAGCGCGCCATCCGGATCAGGCTCGAGGACCTGGAGGCCGCGCCTCGGCAGATCCCGTCAGCGCGGTGGTGATGCGGCAGAACGTCGAGTCGACGGTGATTGACTGTCCGTCGTGGCCGAACCGACCGACGTCCAGCACCTGGTGAAGCAGCTGATGGCCGGTGCCAGCCCCGAGGAGAACAAGGCGCTCCTCGACGCGCTGATGAGTGGGCAGGTGACCAGCATCTTCGACAAGCTGCAAGCGCGACGAGGCGCCGACGCTGCTCCCGGTCCCGACCGAGGTCCGCGGGTTCCGGGTGCGTCTGGACCTGCACGGCGCGAAGCCGCCGGTCTGGCGCCGACTCGAGCTGCCCGGTGACCTCAGCCTGCCGCGGCTGCACGACGTGATCCAGGCGGCGATGGGGTGGTCCGACAGCCACCTGCACCGGTTCCGCACCGGCCGCGACCACCGCTCGCCGTACTTCGTCACCCACTTCGACCTCGAGGAGGGCGAGGACGGGACGCTCGAGGACGACGTACGACTCGACCAGCTCGTCGCCGAGAAGGGCGACGAGCTCTGGTACGAGTACGACTTCGGCGACGGCTGGGACCACAGGCTGGTGGTCGAGGAGGTGCTCGAGGAGCCACCGTCGACGGCGCGCTGCACCGGCGGGCGGATGGCCTGCCCGCCCGAGGACTGCGGCGGCATCGGCGGCTACGAGGAGCTGGCCGCCTGGGTCCGCAGCGGGTACGACGACGCGCAGCTCCCCGGCGTCTTCGACGACGCCGCACACGCCCACGACTGGCTGCCGGTCGACTGGCACCCCGACCACTTCGACGTCGAGGAGGCCAACGCCGCCCTCGCGATCGCGGTCGCCGAGCCGGTCGCGGTCACCGGGGAGCTGGCCGAGCTGGCCGAGCAGCTCGACCGCCGTGGCATCCGCCTGCTGCGTGAGGTGCTCGGGCCGCCCGCTCTCCCACGGCCCGACCGAGGTCACCGACGCCGAGGCCGCCCGGCTGACCGAGACCTACCGGATCCTTCCTCGACGTCATCGGCGACGGCG
Source organism: uncultured Actinomycetota bacterium (assembly GCA_963788445.1). Taxonomy (GTDB): domain Bacteria; phylum Actinomycetota; class Actinomycetes; order Propionibacteriales; family Nocardioidaceae; genus Nocardioides. The sequence continues at coordinate 319,244 of CAWBGN010000006.1, read as the reverse complement.
TCAGCGCTGACCGCCGCCGGCTACCTGCCGCCGGCGGTGGTCGAGCAGATCGCCGAGCGCACCGGCATCAGCCGACTGGTGGATCGGCAAGGCCAACCGCGAGGACCTCACCTACCCCGTCGCCGACATCCGCAGCCACCGCGCGCGCCCTCGGCCTGGTCAGCGTCCGCAAGGGCCGACTGAGCCCGACCGCCGCCGCCATCCGATGTGGCCAGGACCCGCAGGCACTCTGGCGGCACATCGTCGGTCGACTCCCGCTGGGCACCAAGGACGCCGAGCGCCAGGCGGGCTGGATGGCGCTGGCCGTGGCCGGCAGCGGCGTACCTGCCGAGGAGTGGCGCAGCGAGATCAGCGAGCTGCTGTTCGCGCTCGGGTGGCGGAGCGGGCGCGACCGGTTCTCGCCGCCGCCGGCCAACAGCGCGACCCTCGACGTCCTCGACCAACTCGCCGGCGCGGCACGCACCCGCTGGAGCGAGATCAAGGGCGTCGACCTCGCCGTCGCGGCCACCGCGCGCGCGGTGATCCGGCGGATGACACCGGATCTGTCCGAACTCGGCGCTCCACGCAATCGCCTGACGCTGTCCCGCAAGCCCAGGGCGACCTCACCGTCTCCGGCGCTCCCCGCGATCCCACCAGTCGCCGGGCGGTTCGTCCCGGACGATTCGCGCGGCGAACTCAACGTGACCCATGTTGCAGAACTTCCAGAGTTCCTTCGCCGCTCGCGAGTACTGAAAGATCACCTCGTCGACTTCGAACGCGTCGATCTCACCCGCCTGAAAGCGTTCGATCGCTGGCTGGACGCGACGGACGAGCTCGCCGAGTTGCTCCTCGTGATAGGCAGCGACGGTCTCGCGAGCGGCCCGACGATCGGACTTGGCGGACACAGTCCGAGGCTAGACGGGCCGAGGTCGCCGCCGCACCCGGCAACTGGGACGGCCTGGAGCCGGTTACCGGCGCCGACAGGCGGCGAAATGCCCGTCCTACGCTGACGTGCGGCGCTGGGGTTGGGCTTGCCACCTACTGCGAGGGCCTGTACGCTTTTCTGTACAGGAGGAAAGATGAAGACATTGAGCTACACCGAGTCGAGGGCCCGCTACGCAGAAGTCCTCGACAGCGTTGTCAATGACCGTGAGGAGGTCGTGATCACGCGCGCCGGCCACGAGCCGGTGGTGATCGTGTCGTTGGCAGACTTCGAGTCCCTTCGCGAGACCGCGTACCTGATGCGTTCCCCTGCCAACGCGCGCCGCCTCCTCGACGCAATGGAGCGCCTCGAGAGCGGCGCTGGTGAGGCTCACGATCTGGTGGACGCCGACTGAGAATGCGGCTGGTCTGGGACATCAACGCCTGGGAGGACTACCTCTGGTGGCAGGCTCAGGACCGAAAGGTCCTCAAGCGAATCAATCTGCTGATCCAAGACGTCATGCGCAACGGCAACGAAGGCATCGGCAAGCCTGAGCCCCTCAAGCACGACTTCGCCGGCTATTGGTCGCGACGAATCACCGATGAACACAGACTCGTCTACAAAGTCGGCGATGATGAGGTTCGGATAGCAGCCTGCAGATACCACTACGGCCGGTGATCACGGCACCACGCCCGTTCCCGGCGGTATGACACACCTTCGGTTGTCGCTGGCTGCTGCCCGATGCACGCGGATGGGTCCTAGGCAAGAGTCGCGGTGTTGGCGTGCCTTGGACGGGTGGTGTCGCGCGGAGGCCCGGACGCCGCGGCCGCGCATGCGAAGGGAGTGCGTCGTACTCGACCGAGTTCACGTTCCTCTAGGCATGCCTCGCCTGCCGCGCGATGCGCGCCGACACCCAGCGCTATCTGCACGCGGCGAGCGAGCACGCCTGGGGACGGGCTCGGTCGAAAGCGGTGGTCGTCAGGCCATCTCGGGGACGTGCAGGTGCGCGTAGGCGAGGTCGAACTCGTGCACGTCGACGATCTGGCCGCCCGCGTCGCTCGCGGCCCGGCTGCGCATGTCGTCCGCCGCCGCGCGGCTGGCTTCCATCGCGGAATGGGTTTCCCAGGCCGTGGTGGCGCAGACCAGTCCGGTCGACCGGTTCACCAGCAGGCTGGCGCTGCAGAATCCACGGGTCTGCTCGAGCTCGGGGAGGATCCCGACCCGGAATGTTTCGGTCATGGCGTCGAGGTCGCCCTGCAGCCAGCTGACTCGGCAGCACTCGCCGTGATGGCTGCGGTGCATGACCGCGATCTCCCACTCATCCATCTGCATGGAGCCGCCGAGGATGTCCCGCCCGCGATCGCGGATCGGGCGAAGCTGTTCATCGCTTGCGCGCATGGCCGCCTCGTTCTCCCATGAACTTGTGGCGATGCACTGCCCGGTCTCGCGGTCGACCAGCATCGAGAGGCCGCGGCAGCCCGCGATCGTGTCGAGCATCGGCCCGGCCTCGTCTTTGACGAACGTGATGCCCGCGTCGATGTTGTCGGGCCTCCCGTGGAATGTGGTGGAACGTGCGTACACGGCCCGCTCCTCTCTGGAAGGGCAGTGCCCGGTCCGGCACCGCCGGGTGATCCCTGTCTACTCCCCCCGCCGCGCGGACGCCATGGCACTGTTGCATTAAGGCGCCGGAAGAAGGCAGCACAGGAACATCTGCTGTGATCTCCCAAACTTGGCTCCCGCAAGGCTGCTGACACCTCCGCGGCGCTCTCCCGCGCCTCTTGACGCGGCTGCGCAAGACCATCGCCGCAATTTTGCGGTCGCCCGTCGATGGGGCCGCCTAATGCAACAGTGCCCTCTGGACGTCATGATGCCGCCGACCGCCAACCGGCTCAGGGTTCCGCCCGGGTTTCTGCAGCCAGACACCGAGTACGAATGGGAGGTGCTGGCCGTCGAACGGGGCGGGCACCAGACACTCTCCTCGTCGACCTTCACGACGCGGGCTGAGCACGCTTCCACCACTCGTCGGACCATGCGCACATCGGCGGCAGATCGGGTCGGCTCATGCGGGATGTCGCACTTGTAACCCGCGCGGAGGCCGACACGAGAGGTCCCACGATGAGGTCAACGATCCATCACTCGTCGCGTGGGACCCACGCCCGGGCCCCGGCTGGTCAGTGCTGTGCGGTGGCGTCGTCGACCTCACCGACCAGCTCCTCGATGATGTCCTCGAGGAACAGGATCCCGGTGATGGCGCCTGCCGGTCGACGAGCGGGCGACGTGCGAGCCGCGCGCCGCATCGACGCAAGGCGTCCTCCAGGTCGGCGTCGCGCAGACACCGCGGTCAGCCGTCGGATCCGCTTGGCCGGGAACGGCTCGTCGGCGGCGTCGTCGAGGTCCATCACGTCCTTGAGGTGCACGTAACCCGCTCGGGTCGCCGTCGGCTCGTCCCGCAGGATGTAGCGGGAGAACCCGTGCTCGGCCAGGGCCAGCTGGACCTGGTCCGGGGTCGACGTCCTCGGCAGCGCGACGATCTGGGCCATCGGCACCTCGACGTCGTGCACCTTCTTGGCGGTGAACTCGAAGGCGTTGGTGAGCGCGCCGGTGGTGTCGGAGAGAACCCCCTCGCGGGGACTGCTCCACGATCGCGGCGACCTCGTCGAGGGTGTAGGTGCTGGTCGCCTCGTCCTTGGGCTCCACCCTGAACAGCCGCAGCACCGCGTTGGCCATCGCGTTGAGCGCCCCGATGATCGGCCGGAAGACCCGGGACACGAAGACCAGGGGCGGGGCCAGCATCAGCACGGCCCGGTCCGGCACCGAGAACGAGAGGTTCTTCGGCACCATCTCGCCGAACACCACGTGCAGGAAGGTCACCAGCACCAGGGCGACCACGAAGGCGACCACGCTGATCACGTCGGCGGTCAGCGGCGTCGGCCGAGCGGGACCTCCAGCAGGTGGTGGATGGCCGGCTCGGACACGTTCAAGATCAACAGCGAGCAGATGGTGATGCCCAGCTGGCTGGTGGCCAGCATCAAGGTGGCGTGCTCCATGGCGTACAGGGAGGTCTGCGCGGCCCGGCTGCCCGCCTCGGCCCTCGGCTCGATCTGCGAGCGACGGGCGGAGATGACGGCGAACTCCGCGCCACGAAGAAGGCGTTGAAGGCCAGCAGGACGACGAGGGCGATCAGTCCGGGAGGTACTCACTCATCGTCGGCCCCTCCCTCGTCGCCCCGCACCGGTCGATGACGACGTCGTGCTCGTCTCACGGGGTCGATCGGGGTGAACCGCAGCCGGTCGACCCGGTTGCCGTCGACCCGCTCGACCCGCAGCGTGCCGTGGTCGACCTCGACCTCGTCGCCCACCTCGGGGATCCGGTCCAGCTCGTCGGGGACGAAGCCGGCCACGGTCTCGTACTCGCCGTCGACGGGCACCTTGATCCCGGTCCGCTCGATCAGCTCGTCCGGTCGCAGCGACGCGTCGAAGATCACCGCGCGGCCGTCGCGGCATCACGTCGGGCCGGGTCCGGTCGTGCTCGTCGCGAGATCACCGACGAGCTCCTCGACCAGGTCCTCCAGGGTGACGACCCCGTCGGTGCCGCCGTACTCGTCGGTGACGATCGCGATCTGGAGCCCATCGGCGCGCAGCAGCCCGAGCAGGGTGTCGGCGCCCATCGACTGCGGGACCCGGGCCGGGGCGCTCATCAGGTCACCGACGCTCACCCGGTGACGGCGGTCGGGGGGCACCGCCCACGCCTGCTTGACGTGGACGACGCCGACCATGTCGTCGGGGCCGTCGTCGATGACGGGGATGCGGGAGAGCCCGCTGGCCAGAGACGCTGCGACCACCTCGGCCGCGGTCTCGTCGTGCGCGACCTTGGTCATCCGGACCCGCGGGGTCATCACGTCGGCGGCGTCGAGGGCGGAGAACCGCAGCGTCCGGTCGAGCAGCGTGGCGTCGTGCTGCTCGAGCAGCCCTGCCTCGGCCGAGTGACGCACCAGGTAGGTGAGCTCGTCGGCGGACCGGGCGCCGGACAGCTCCTCCTTCGGCTCGATGCCCAGGGAGCGGATGACCGCGTTCGCGGTGTTGTTGAGACGACCACCAGCGGCTTGAACACGGTGGTGAACACCGTCTGGAACGGCACCACCACCTTCGCGGTCTGGCGGGGCAGCGCGAGCGCGAAGTTCTTCGGGACCAGCTCGCCGATCACCATCGAGAACAGGGTGGCCACCGCCACCCCGACCACCGTGCCGGTCCAGAGACCGCTGCCTCGGGCAGGCCCAGCTCGGTGAGTGGCGTCCGGAGCAGCGAGCTGACCGCCGGCTCGATCGTGTAGCCGGTCAGCAGCGTGGTCAGCGTGATGCCCAGCTGGGCACTCGAGAGGTGGGTCGAGGTGATCTTCAACGCGCTGATCACCGGGCCGAGCCGCTTCTCGCCGCCATCGCGGCGTGCCTCGAGATCGTGCCGGTCCAGGTTGACCAGCGCGAACTCCGAGGCCACGAACAGCCCGGTGCCGACGGTCAGCAGCAGACCGATGCCGACCATCACCCACTCGTTCACGACCCACACCCCCTGACCCCGGTCGTGGCGGGCTGCACGTCAGGAGGGCAGGGATTTCGGTGGCGCGATCGTCGCCGAGAGGTCCTCACACCTTGGACAACGCGCCGCACCCCGCTGCGGTTCCTCGGCGCGCGACGCTGGATGGCCGGCGGCCGAGCTTGTGCGAACGTCGTGTCATTCTGAGTTACTAGCGCTGTGATCCCCCGGAGGGCGCGACGTGGCATGTCGGCCCCTGCGCTCGAACGGCCCCGCACCCGTTGCGCGCTGTCAACGACCTGAAGAGCGGTACGTCGATGGCCTCGCCGCACGTCGCCGGCGTGCTGGCACTCATGAAGTCGGCGCACCCGGCCAGCCCCGGAGCGGCTGGTCGAGAAGCCGCGTGAGCGGGCCTACGAAAGCCCTGCGGCACCACCACTGCGGGATCTCCCTGTGTAGAGATGCCCGCAGACAACAGCTACGTCGACGGGGGTGTTGTCGGGGCCCTCGACGCCGGTGAGCTGACCCCGGCACCTGCCGCGCCACGGGGCAGGCCCGCGCGGCCTCCGCCCGTAGTCACGCTCCCATCACAGGAAGCCCACATAGACCTCAAAGGAACGGTAGTCATCGTGGGCGTAATGCCTGAGCTGGAGGAGACTCATCATGAAGGACCACGAACAGGCTGCTGGAAGTTCGGGCGGCCCGGGATGGCTGTCGAACCGAAGATGTCGACGGATGGCGACGGCTGCGCTGACGGTTGCGGTGATCGGCCTTTCCGCCGGTTGCGCGGCGTCCTCCACGTCGGCAACATCAGGGTTCCCCGGACCCGGCGGCGGCTCTGCCGGCGGGGACTCCAATGCTCGGTCTGGTCCGGCCACAGGTGGAGCATCCGGCACGGTCGACGGCGTGTCCGCGTCGGGCTTCACGATGGCGACATCAGCTGGTCAGGAGGTGACCGTCGTCGAGGCGTCCTCCACGACGTACCAGGAGGGGACGAGCTCGACCTCGGCGAGTGCCATCGCAGAGGGCGTCCCTGTCCTTGTGCTCGGGATGACCAGCGGAACGACCATCAAGGCCACTCAGGTCATCGTGCAACCGACAGGGAGCGGCGGATCCGCGGCTGCCTCGGCGGCACGGGTGATCCCCTTCGAGCGCGGGGCGCCGAGCGCGGCAAAGCAGGACGGTCAGATCCCGGCGAACTACACGGAGGGGTCGGGGACGATCGTCAGCGGGACGACAGCGAAGAAGGCCACGGAAGCTGCGCTGGCCGCCTACCCGGGCGGCGTCGTCGACCGAGTTGTGAAGCTGAGCAACAGCGAGTACGAGGTCCACTACATCGGCGTCAACTGGCCGCACCACATCTTCGTCGACCAGAACTTCAAGACCGTCGGCGCCAACTAGCCTCGGCCCTTCATTGGCCGGTTGGTTGAGGGACCGATGACAGCGGTCCTGGGGCCGGTGATTTGACTCGGTGGGCTGGGCCGGCCCCGGCGCTTTTCGCCGCTTCTCCGCTGGCTCCTGGTTGGTGGGCGGTGAACCGCCCTGGATCTCCCGGCCGTGCGTGCACGTCGAGCCCACCCTCGTATGCTCGGTAAACACCGGCCTCGAGGCCCCGGCCCGCAACCACTCAGTGGCTCCGAGCGGTCACTCCGCGCCGTCTAGGACTGGGGCGGCCCGGCCACCCGGTTCGACTCGACGTCACCTACCGCGGAGGCGTGGTCCTACGAGCCATCCCTCTCTGGCTAGCTGACCAGGGACGCGCTCTGCCCAGTGGTGCGCGGACCGCATGCCCGCCCACCGCGCGAGGCCACCGGGTACCGGGAATGACGGGACGGAGGCGGGTGGCAGTTGGGAATGGTCGCTGGCGGCAATGTCGCGTCGCCCGGGCGAGGGGAGGATTTCGGTGGGTGACTCGAGCACTCGCATCCTGCGGGTTCTGTCGTGGAGATGAACCATCTGAGCCCCTGACGAGAGGAATGCTCGTGGCGTCTATCCAGGTCGACTCGCGTATCGACGCCGGCCAGCCCCAGCGCGCGCAGGTGAATCACCGCTGGTGGGTGCTGGCCGTGATCGGTCTTGCCCAGCTCATGGTCGTGCTGGACGTGACGATCGTGACCATCGCGCTCCCGTCCGCGCAGCAGGCTCTGCATTTCACCGACGACCAGCGGCAGTGGATCGTCACTGCCTACTCGCTGTCCTTCGGAAGTTTGCTGCTGCTCGGCGGCCGGCTCGCCGATCTCGTCGGTCGAAAGAAGACCTTTGTCGCCGGCATCATCGGGTTCGCCCTCGCGTCTGCGCTCGGCGGAGCGGCCACCGGGTTCGCCATGCTGGTGGTCGCGCGCACGATCCAGGGCTTCTTCGGGGCCCTGATGGCTCCGGCGGCCCTCTCCCTGCTGACCACGACGTTCACCGACACCAGGGAGCGCGCGAGGGCGTTCGGTGTCTTCGGCGCGATCGCCGGTTCCGGCGCCGCCATCGGCCTGATTCTCGGCGGCCTGCTGACCGAGTATCTGGATTGGCGTTGGACCCTGTACGTGAACGACATCATCGCGGTCTTCGCGCTGGTCGGTGTGCTGGTCTTCGTCCACTCGTCCCGTCCGGCCGATCCGCCCAGGCTGGACGTTCCCGGTGTTCTGCTCGTCTCCGGTGGCCTGTTCTGCATTGTCTTCGGCTTCGCGAATGCGGCTTCGGACACCTGGAGCAGCGCGATGACCTGGGGGTTCCTGGCTGCGGGTGCGGTCGTCCTGCTCGCGTTCGTGTCGTGGCAACGTCGAACCCAGCACCCGCTGCTGCCGCTGGGCGTGCTGGCCGATCGTGACCGCGCCGCCGCCTTTTCGACCGTCTTGATCGCCTCCGCCGGCATGTTCGGCGTCTTCTTGTTCCTCACCTACTACCTGCAGGGGACGCTGGGCTACTCGCCGGTCAGGAACGGCCTGGCCTTCCTGCCGCTGGTGGGCATGCTGATCGTGGCGGCGCAGCTGGCTACCAACCTGCTGGTGCCGAGGATCGGCCCGAAGCTGGTGGTGCCCGTGGGCCTGCTGCTGGCGGCCCTCGGGATGACCTGGCTCACCCGACTGGGACTGCAGAGCAGCTACGTCCCGCACGTGCTCTTGCCGGTACTCATGATCGGTGCCGGCCTCGGCCTGTCGATGCCGGTGGCGATGAGTCAGGCAACGCTGGGCGTTCGGCTGAGCGACCAGGGGGTCGCCTCGGCCACCGCGAACACGACGCAGCAGATCGGAGGAGCGATCGGCATCGCGCTGCTCAGCACCCTGGCCACCAGCGCCGCCACGCTCTACGTGGGCCTCCACCCGGGCGGATCGCTGGTCCAGGCGAACGCCGCCCTGCACAGCTACGACACCGCCTACTGGTGGTCGGCAGGGTTCTTCGCCTTCGGTTCGCTCCTCACGGTGCTGCTCTTCCGCCGCAAGGCCGTGAGCCCACTCGCGACGAACCGGTCCGGCAGAGGCACCGCAAGGGGCGCCCTGACGCGCCGCACTCGTGACGGACTCACGCCCGGTGGTGGGCATTCGTAGGCGGCGTACCACACCCAGGAACGCCCGCACGTTCCGCGGCCGCGCCCCGGCGAACGCCTCCGGCGCCTCTCCCACGAGTCGGCGGGTTCTGGTCGCCACCGGCGTCAATGCTGACGAACACCGTGAGATCCACTGCATCGACGTGCGGTCCGCCGAGACCGAGTCCCGCTCGCTTGCCCAGTTCCGGGGCCCCAATGCCCAGCGGCACTGAGTCAAGCTGGTCACCTCCGACGCCCACAGCGGGCTCGTCGCCGGCGTCGGTGCCATCCCGGAAGGCGCCTCGCGGCAGCGGTCGCTGATGCTGGCTGCGGTGATCACGCGGCGAGCCTCGCGCACGCGACGGCGATTGCCACGCGAATGGAACAGATCAGTTCACGCGCTGATGCGGGACGGGAACGCGCTGATGGCCGCTTGCACTTGTTGTTGCTCGTCCTTGTCCAAAGGGAGTGTGTTGCTCAGCGGCTCGGGTCCTTCGAGTTCGCGTGCATGGACATGCTGGCGCCGCAGTGAGGCCAAGCGCCCCACCGGACGAACGACCTTGACGGCGACCAGCGCCGACACACACTCCACGCAGCCGAGAACGCGCTCTTGACACAGAGGGGAACCAGATCCGGACGTGAAGCTTCTGTGAAACCCCCGACTCGATCCCTCGATGTCCAGATACTCGACACATGTCGGGACCGGTCAAGACCTTCCCACTGTTTGGGTGCCTGCTCGCCGCATTGGCCATCGCGGGGCTTGGTGCTTGCGCGTCGGAACCGGAGTATGACCTCAAGCCTGCCGCCGAGTGGACGATCTGTCCCGCAACGGACGGCTACTCGCCTGGAGCGTGGGAGAGCGCTGCGGACCGCGACAAGTGGCTTCGCTACATGTGGGACAACAATTGCACCTTCCCGTTCATCGGCTGGGACGCGGACATCATGATCGAGCTCAATCAACATCCCGAATCCCTCGACGACTGAGCCGTCGCGCTGAACATCGGTCGGAACACGGGGCCAGCACCGTGCCCGCATCTCGGCAGGACCGCGCACCATCTGCGGCATGACCGGATGGCCGCAGCGCACGCTACCTGCGGCATGAGCGTGCGGTTCGGCGAAGGCCCAGACAATAGGTCGTCGATGCGTGCGGACTCAGAACCGGGATCTGAGTACATCCACCTCGCAGCCTGGCAAGAACGGGTCGAAGCCATGCTCGGCCAGCCACCGGATCGCTGACAGGCTCCGCCATGACCACCAGGCACGGATCACGTCGAGGTCGACGTCGGTGCCGTAGCCCGCGATGACGTCGCCGAGGTGCTCCTCGTGTCCGAGCGTCAAGATGGCGATGTCATAGAGGGCATCGCCCTGGCCCGCCTCGGACCAGTCGAGTACGCCCGTGATCTCATCACCGTCGACGAACACGTGCGTGACCTGCAGGTCCCCGTGCGTGAACACCGGTGTCCACGGCCGCAGTACAGCCTCGGCAAGCTCACGGTTCCGGATTACCAGGGCGGTCGGAACGACCGCGTTCGTGACGAGCCACTCGCATTCGTCGTCGAGCTGGGATGCGGACTCGTCGCGTCGCCGACTGGGCCATGGGGGTAGCGGCGCGTCATGCAGCATCCGTACCGCGGCACCCGCTGCGGCCCACGCCGCCGCCGATGCCCCCGACGGTTCGCCGAGGCGGCCAAGTTCTCTCCCCGGGAGGGCGGCGAGCGCGAGCACGGGCGGCTTCCGCCACAGGACCTCAGGCGTCGGCGTCGGGGCCATGGCCATCGCCGCGACCTCGATGTCGGTGCGCGTCTGATCAGCGTCGATCTTCAGGAAAACCTCGCCGACGCGGAGGGTCGCGCGCTCGCTATGTGCGACGACGACCTCAACCTGCTCCACGTCGGGTCATTGTTCCCGATTGGCTCTTGATGTCCCCCCGATTTGTGGCGCGAAGAGTCGAAGGGTCTGTTGATCCTGACTGCAGTCCGTGGCTCGGGGCACGCACATCGGCAGATCCGCGCGGATCGCGGCATGTGAGGGCGTAGTGACTGAAGAAATCGCCGCCCTGGCACGGGGAGAACCAGGACGGCGGTTCCGGGTCGGCGAGTGAGCACGTGTCCCAAGAACGCGGCGGATGAGCCTCCTCACGACGGGAGTTCCTCGAGGGCACGCAGTTGCGCGCCGGTGGCCTGTCTCATCGCGGTGAGCTTGGCCCGCCACGGCGCGGTGTCGGTGCTGGCGTGGACGCTGCGCATCTGCACCGGGTCCGCGAGAAGGTCATACACCTCCTCCGGCTGCCCGGACTTGCCGTGACGGTGGATGTAGACGGTGTTGTCCTCGCGGAGCATTGACCACCCCCACAGCGGGTGCTCGATGAGGAGCCGCTGCCGCCACCCGGCGTCGGGCTCGCTGGCCAGCACTGACAACATCGAGCGTCCGTCGAGCGGTCGCCCGGCGTTCGGGTCGAGTCCCGCGACGGCGAGCGTCGTGGGCATCAGGTCCACCTGGCTGACCAGCGCTGGATTGCTGCGCGGCGCGACACCGGGTCCGCGCACCGCGAACGGGATGGCGGCGGATTCCTCGTACGGGTGCTCCTTCTTCAGCAGTCGGTGCTCGCCGAGCATGTAGCCGTTGTCCGAGATGAAGAAGATGATCGTGTCGGCGAGCTGGCCGGCCTGATCGAGCGCGGCGATGACGGCGGCGATCTGGTCGTCGGTGTCCTGCAACTCCTCAAGCTTGCCCTCCCAGTGCTGGTCGATGGTGGCGAGCGACTGGTCGGGGTTATTTCGCATGAACGACGGCTTGTCGCTTAGATCGGCCTCGTTGAGCGCGGTGGGCCGCCACTGCGCGCCGTTGAAGGCGCCGGCATTGGCGGGGGTCGGGCTGTACGCGTCGTGCGGGTTGGAGAGGGCGAGGAACGCGAACCAGGGCGCGCCGGTGTTGGCCTGGGCTCGGGTGAACTCGAGGAACCGGGTGACGGCGTAGGGGTCTTGGAGACCCGTGATCGTCAGAATGGTGCCGTCGACGTTCCAAGTGGTGGAGCCGTTCTCGACGGAGACGACCCAGCGGTTCCAGCCGGGCGGCCTGTGGGTGCTCTGCTGGTTGTAGCCGTTGAGGTACTTGCCGAACAGCGCGGTGGTGTAGCCAGCTCCCTGCATCCGGGTGGCAACGGTGTCGCTCTCGTGCCTGGTCCGGAACGGTTCGGCGGTCGCGTTGTCGTGGATGCCGTGGTTGTGCGGATAGAGGCCGGATAGCAGGGTGGCGCGTGCAGGGCCGCACAAGGGAACGGCGGAGTAGCCGTTGGAGAATCGGACTCCGGGGTCGCACACCTGGGCAACGGTCTGCGGCATGTAGTCGAGCGTCTGGCGGGGCTGGTCGTCGGTGACGATCCACAGCACGTTGGGGCGGGCTGCTGCTGCGGGTGCGGCATCCGTAGCGAGGCTGGGGAGGACAACGCCCGCTGCTGCGGCGCCGGCTCCCCCGATGAGGGTTCTGCGGTCAATGCTCACGGCCGGTCTCCTGACTCACGACGTCAACTCCTTCATCTCCTCGTTGGCACGGTAGCTCTCGTACAGCGTGTGCTGGCCGTCCACCCTCAAGGCCGATCGAGGCCATCTCGAACAGGCGTCGGGACTCGATCGGCACCACCACGGTGGTCCTGTGACCTACTCACATCTCTGGGTGGGCTGGGCCCGAGACGGGTACTTCCAAGGTCCCACTCCCGACGGCCGCCCGCACATCCCGCGCGCGGGACCCTCAGGGGTAACTAGACACTGCGCTCAGCCGCCCACCCCTGTCCACCGGCATGAGCGGTCGGATCGCGGCATGAGAGTGCGTTGCAGGGCGTCCGACTCGCGGCGATGTGACGCACCCATGGCGAGGTCGAACTGAACCTCTCAATGCCCCTCGACCTCGCGCGGCAAATTTATCTAGTGTGTGGTTGCGTGAACCTCGCCGTCAGCGGTTGGGCGACCGTGTCGGGGGCCAAGCCGCCGGCACAGTCGGTTGATCCGTGATGTTGACGATTGCGTCACCGACGGTCGGCGACGCCGCGACGTTGGCACGGCTCAAGGCAGAGACATTCTCCGAGGCGTTCGCGGACGCCAATGCTCCCGAGGAGCTGGCGGCCCATGTTACTCGATCCTTCGATCCAGATCTGATCGCCGGTGAGCTCGCTGACGAGCGGCGTGACACGTGGTGGGTCCTCGACGCGGGCATCCCGGTCGGCTACCTCAAGGTCAATCGGGCGTTGGCGCAGACCGTGTCCAACTTGACCGACGGCCTGGAGGTGGAGCAGGTCTACATCAGACGCAGTCACCAAGGCCGTGGCCTCGGCGGGCGGCTCCTTGACCTCGCCGACCAGACGGCGCGCGCTCATGGCCTCGGCTACGTGTGGTTGGGCGTGTGGGAGCACAACGCAAATGCCATCTCGCTCTACCGTCGTCGCGGCTTCCGCGTCTTCGACGAGCACGTCTTCATGTTCGGTAACGAGGCGCAGCGAGACTTGCTCATGCGAGCCGAGCTCACGCCGGAATGATCAAGAAGACTCGCCCAGTCAGCGGTGAGGCGAACGCAGACCGATTCCCTGCTCGTCCCTGTGGGGGAACGGTGGTTTGCAGTTGTGCGGGAACCGTAGAAAGTAGTCCTGGTCCTCAGGTCCCATCTCCCAGAAGACGGTGGCCTGATTGATGTTGGTCACCGTCTTCCCCGGCCAATGGCCGGACGCGTCAACGTCTCCGACCATCTCTTCGGCCACGCTGCGCTGCTCCGGACTGGTGTAGAAGATCTCCGAGCGATACTGGGAACCGACGACGCTTTCATCAAGATCGGCTCGGTGGACCTGGAAGAAGACCTCCAGCAGTCCTCGATACGAGAGCCGTGCCGGATCGAAGACGACTTCGACGACCTCGGCATGACCAATGTTGTCTTCCTCGGTTGGGTTGTCGTTCTTGCCACCCATGAACCCGGCTCGCGTGGAGATGACTCCTGCTGGGTGGCGTAGCAGCATCTGCATGATCCAGGCGCAGCCTCCAGCGAGCACCGCCGTCTCGGTGTTGTCGCCCATCTGCATCTCCCCGTCGGCCGCAATGACGCTACTCCCGGACGCTCGGGATGACCAACTGTCCGCCCAATGGGTCGCTGCTCACCTTTACCCGAGCACCGACCACCCGGTCTTACCAAGAGGGGGAGCATGGGAGCTCCCGACCGGAGCTCGACAGGTCAGCACATCGACGCGCGTCACTGTGGGCGGATTGCCCCGCCCCCTCATCGGCATGAGAGTGCGCCTGGGAGAGAAGACACGTCCCCAAAGCGGAACCCCTACCGGAGGCACCAGCGCACCGCCAACAACACCACCTCGGGCGGGAACCGGAAGCCAATGAACCCCGAGGGCATCCTCACAGCCGGTCCCGGACGGCGAGTGCGCTTCATCGAGCCACCCTCACCGCCACGCTGGCGATGCGTCAACGCAAAAGAGCCGCCTGGGTTGGGTCAAAAACGTTCACCAAGCCTCTCTGGGTGAAGCGTCACCAAGACGTGGCCACTCCTTCACCGTAAGGGCCCCGTCTGGCGCCTTCGAGCGTGGATGCTCGGCGGGGTCCGCTCCCGTCCACGTCCGCAGGGGAGACGGGAACCGGACCGCCGGCGGGCGGTCCGCACGTGGGCCGGTCGAGTCGGCCGGCCTCTCTAGGCCGACCTCGCTAGTGCGTGCCGCGGCCGCGCAGGCGGGTCTCCAGGGATCGGACTCGCTCCTCGAGAGCGAGAACGCGGGCGATGCCCGCCAGGTTCAGGCCCTCGGCCAAGAGCTCGCGGATGCGGTGGAGCCGGTCGATGTCGTCGGGACTGTAGAGCCGTGTTCCTCCCGGTGTGCGGTCCGGGTCCACCAGCCCGCGGCGTTCATAGACCCGGAGGTTCTGGATCTGCATCGACACCATGTCCGCCGCGACCGAGATCGCGAACACCCCGCGTCTGCGCCGGGTGTCGCCGCTGTTCTCTTGACTTCGCTTCACACTTTGAGTATATGAAACCTGTAACGCTCAATCCAGATCCGGAGGGCCGAAATCGCCCGCGGAAGAGAACCAGGAGGACATGTGATGTTGCTGCGTAGCACCGACCCGTTCCGTGACCTCGACCGCCTGACCCAGCAGATCCTGGGTACCACCAACCGTCCCGCGGTGATGCCGATGGACGCCTGGCGGGAGGGCGACAGGTTCGTCATCGAGTTTGACCTACCCGGCGTGGCCCGGGACAGCATCGACCTCGACGTGGAGCGCAACGTGCTCACGGTGCGTGCCGAGCGTGTGGCCCGCAACGGGGACTGGGAGGCCTTGGCCTCCGAGCGCCCGCGCGGTGTCTTCAGCCGCCAGCTCGTCCTCGGGGACAACCTCGACCTCGACCGCATCGAGGCCGGCTACGCCGAGGGCGTGCTGCGCCTGGTCGTACCGGTGGCCGAGAAGGCCAAGCCACGCAAGATCGAGGTCAGCAGTGGCTCAGCCGGGGGCGCAGACACCGCCGCCATCACCGGCTGAGGGGACCCATCGTCCGCCCATGGGGGTGGGTTCCCCGCGTCGCTGGATCGGCGGCAACAAGGTGCAGCCAAGCGAGCCGCGGGACCTCCCTTACGCAGCGTGAGGTCCCGTGGCTTGCCCGGCACCGAGGAGGCCGTCGGCCTTGCCCGGTTGTTGGACAAGTACCCCGGTGGCGGGTCCGGATGCGCTGCCGGATCTGGCCAATCAAGCAAGGACTGGTGGACGTGCCCGCACTGGGTCTACCGGTGATGATCAACAGCTGCGGCCAGGGTCCATGGCGTGACCGGTCGACCCCGGCTGCCGAAGGGCTTGACTGGCTCGATGCGGGCTCCGGCGCTCAGGCCAGTTCAGGCCGCCTGAAGGTCTTGACCGTCCAGATGCTGGTTCCACCCCTTGGGGTGCACACCGTCCTGTCCTGTCTGGGGCACTGGTGCGAGAGCAGCGGGACTTGGCCAAGCCGTCGACGGTCATGCCTGTCCCGTTGTCTCCCATTCATCAACGGTCGAGGAGAAGCAATGACATCGACTCAGGACACCAAGGAACAAGCTCAGCAGGCGGCGGCGACTGCCGCGGACGAGGGCAAGCATGTCGCCGGAGTGGTCGGCGACGAGGTGCAGAGCGTCGCAGGCCAGGCAAAGGATCAGGCCCGCGGCTTGGTCGACGACGCGTTGGGCCAGATCGACGAGCAGTCCCGTACGCAGCGTGACAGGCTCGTCGGCACGTTGCAGGTCTTCAGCAGTGACCTCGAGGGGATGGCGTCCTCGGGTGAATCCGGTCTGGCGGCCCAGGTTGCCCAGCAGGTCGCCGAGCGTGCGCGTGGTCTGAGCACCCATCTCGACGGACGCGAACCCTCGGATCTGCTCGAGGACGTGCGTCGGTTCGCCCGCCGTCGCCCGGGGCTGTTCCTCCTTGGAGCGCTCGGCGCCGGAGTAGTCGTCGGCCGTTTGGCGAGGGGCGCCAAGCAGGCGAGCAGCCCGGACACTGGGCCGGTTACGACCAGCCATCCGGTACTCGCCGACGCCCCGACCTCCGACGCGCCGGCCACCACACCTCCGTACGGCCAGGCTGCAGTCGCCGTCCCGAGCCCCCCGGTCGAGCCGACGTTCGCCGACAACGGCGGTCTTGGCGGCCAGCCGGGGCCGGTCCGGTCGGGAGACCTGGACGACGAGAACGGGTCTGGTACCGGACCGCAGGGGTACCTCCCGTGACGGCCACGCCAGCTCCCGGGGCGGAGCCGAGCCCGACGGGCGACCCGCGCAGCATCGGCGACATCGTCGGCGACGTCACTCAGGATCTCACCACGCTCGTCCGCCAGGAGATCGACCTGGCCAAGACCGAGCTGAAGGAAGAGGCGACCAAGGCCGGCAAGGGCGCAGGAATGCTCGGCGGGGCGGGGCTGTCCGGCTACTTCGCCGTCCTGTTCCTCTCCACGACCCTGATGTTCGTGCTCGACGAGTTCCTCGAGATGTGGATCGCGGCACTGATCGTCGCGGTCCTGTGGACCATCGCCACCGCCGTGCTCGCCGTGATCGGCAAGAACAAGCTCCAGGCCAGCAGGCCACAGCTCCCCCAGACGCAGCAGACCTTGAAGGAGGATGTCCGATGGGCCAAAGCACAGAAGAACTGAGTACGCAGATCGCCGGCACCCGAGAGTCGCTAGCCAGTGACCTCGACGCGCTGCAGGACCGCGTGAGCCCGAGCGCCATCGTGGAGCGTCGCAAGGAGGCGGCACGGAGCAAGGTGCGCTCGGTCAAGGACAAGGTCATGGGCAGCGGCCACAGCGCCGCCAGCTCCGCCAGCTCGGCCGGGAATGACGCCGTTGCCGGCGTCAAGGACGGTGTCGGAGACGCGAAGGATGCCGCCGGCGAGGCCATCGAAGGCAGTCCGCTGGCCGCCGGTCTGATCGCCTTCGGCGCTGGGCTCGTGATTGCTGCCCTGATCCCAACCACCGAAGCCGAGGAACGCGCCTCGCAGCGGGTCGTCGACGCGGCTCAGCCTCTGGTCGACGAGGCAAAATCCGTCGGACAGCACGTCGGCAGCAACCTCAAGGAGTCCGCAGCCGACGCCGCTCAGCAGGTCAAGGACACGGCTCAGGACTCCGCGCAGCGAGTCCAGGACGAGGGAAGGGCCTCAGCGGAAACCGTCAAGTCCGAGGCCCCCGGACAGAACTGAATCCCGGCTGCACCTCACCCATTCGGGTGAGGTGCAGCCGGTCCAGGCACTGGCTTAGTCTCCCTTCATGCCCGCCCGCCAGACGCCGATCCGTGTCGCCATCAATGACGACTACGAACTCGTGGTCAGTGGAGTGGCCGCCCTGCTCGCGCCCTATGCGGACCGGATCGACGTGGTCGAGCTCGACGCCAACGTTCCCACTGCCAGCGACGTCGACATCGTGCTGTACGACACCTTCGGCCAGGACCAGGGCGCGAACATCGACATCAGCAGTGTCAGTCGGACGGGGAAGCCGAAGGTCGTGGTCTTCACCTGGAACCTTCATCACGAACTGGTCGATGGAGCGATCTCGGCGGGGGCCGCCGGGTACCTCTGGAAGGGCATGCCCGGCCACCGCATGGTCGCAGCCTTGGAAGCGGTTCACGCCGGGAAGACGGTGACCCCGCCGGCCGACGCGCGTCCCAGCCTCGAGACAGGCGCCTGGCCCGGACGGGAGTTCGGCCTCACGGCACGTGAGGCCGAGGTCGTCGCCCTGATCACGCAGGGATATACGAACCAGGAACTCGCAGACAAGGTCTACCTGAGCATCAACTCGGTGAAGTCCTACATCCGCACCGCCTACCGCAAGATGGGCGTCACCCGACGCTCCCAAGCAGTCGCCTGGGGCCTCAACCACGGGTTCGCACCAGACCACGTCCGCACTCTCCGCCCCCGCGACTAAGTATCCAGCCGAACCGGGCCGCGGCCCGGACGGCATGTCCCGCAGGACGAGGCATATTGCCCTGCCTGCCGGGGCCGAATGCTCCCCTCGGCCGGGGCATCACCCGGCACCGGGGGCTGACCGACAACGCACCCCCGTGCAGGAGTTCTCCTACCCGCGTTCGCTGAGACCCTGGGGCCAGGACTCTTGGTGCTGGCCGGCTGCGACGACCGATTCGGCCACGTGAACCTCGCTGACGCCGGCCCGGCGGGCTGCATCGCCGATACGTCGGTAGGCCTCTTCGTGAGAGAGCGCTGCGGCCGCCATGACGAACCCGGTTGCGGTGTCGATGATCGCCTTGTCGGCGAGAACGCGAGCGGCCTGGCGTGCGGTGTCGAGGGTGGAGAAGGACAGGTCCGCGTTCGTGGTCGCACCGGCGGCCCAGGCACCCAGTGCAGCGGCGAGCTCCTGATGGTGATCGTCGAACGCTTGGGGCGTGCTGGCGTACAGGTTGACGGTCCCGCGAACCTCACCGTCCACGATGACGGGGAGCGTGAGGGTCGAGGCCACACCCGACGCCCTCGCACTGCGGGAGAACAGCAGCCAGGACGCTTCGCTGAACAGCTCGTCTGCCGTGCAGGCGAGCACCTCTCCTCGCTCGGCTGCTTCGACGCACGGCCCACTGTTCAAGTACTGCATCGCGTCCAGGACGGCGGCCTGTCTACTGGTGGAGACCAGGGTCAAGGTGACGCCGAGCTCTTTGACGGCGACGCTCATCCCCACGCAATCAGGGACAAGCTCGGTCACGCGTTCGCTTTGGGTGCGGAGCTCGTCGAGGAGCTTGATCTCGTCGACACTGGCGTCGAGCTCCGCCGCTGCTCGGATGGACTCTGGGATGGGTTCCATGGCCTTGCAGGGCCATCGGCCCCGCGTCCTCCTAGTTGTCGCTGCGGATGGTGCAGACGCCGAGGTTTGGATTGCCGCGAGCGGCCGACGAGTTCCTATGGCGACTGGTACCCGACGACGACTCGTGCACGCGCCCGCCGTCCCTGATCCGGTTCTCCACACCCGATTCCACCCGTTCGGGTGGCGCCTAGGGGTCAGTCACGGCCCGCCTCCGTGGGTGGCTGCATGCGGGGGTGACGCCGTTCGTGCTGGCCGCCGGCATCGTCCTTGTGCCAACCAGCCAGGCGACCTGGGCGGCAGCCGTGTCCTCGGCTGCCGGGCTGATCTTGTTCGCTACCAGCGGGGTCTACCACGTCGGGACATGGAGCTCGAGTGCGTACGGGCTGCTCAAACGGATGGACCACGCCAACATCGACCTGATCATCGCGGGCAGCTACACCCCGATCGCGCTGCTTGCTCTCGTTGGGTCTGAGCAGCACCTCATCCTGATCGGGGTCTGGGTGGGAGCTGCGCTGGGCGTGGAGTGCCGGGTGCTGTGGACCGATTCGCCTCGCGTGCTCTACACCGCCACATCGCCTTGGGCTGGTCCATCACACCGTTCGTCGGTGACGTGTTCGCCACCAGCATGGCTGCTGGTGTCCTCGCCGTGGTCGGCGGCGTCCTGTACACCGTGGGCCGTTCGAGCTCAGCGAGTGGACCATGTAGTACGCGGTGGTGCAGCCGGTGAGGGCCTCGCCGAGCGATCCCGAGTCCTGGACGTCGCCGAAGACCGCCGTGCCGGCTCCGGCATAGGTCTCGGGCTGTCGCGTCATGGCCCGCACCTCGTGCCCGGCGTCAATCAGGGCGCGGGTGAGCCGCCGGCCGACGAAGCCGGAGGCGCCGGCGACGAGCACGACGTTGCCCCGCGCTGTCATCGGCCCGCTCGGGCCCGGTGGTAGCGGTCCACGGCCTCTCGCCGCTCTCGGTCGTGGTCGACGATCGGCTGCGCGTAGCCGTGGTCGTAGCCGTGCTCGCTCTTCCACGGCTCGTGGGCGGCGGATCCGGGCAGGTGCCGCAGCTCGGGCACCCAGCGGCGCACGTAGTCGCCCTCGGGGTCGAAGCGCCTGGCCTGGGTGACCGGGTGGAACACGCGGAAGTACGGCGAGGCGTCGCTGCCGGTGCCGGCCACCCACTGCCAGCCGTGGCTGTTCGACGCGAGGTCGCCGTCGATCAGGTGGTCGAGGAAGTGGCGCGCGCCGACCGGCCACCAGACGTGTAGGTCCTTGACCAGGAAGCTGGCGGTGACCATGCGGACGCGGTTGTGCATCCAGCCCTCGTCGAGCAGCTGCCGCATGCCCGCGTCGACCAGCGGGTAGCCCGTCCTGCCCTCGCGCCAGGCGGCCACGAGCCGGTCGACACCGGCTCCCGAGTCGTAGGGCATCGAGGCGAGGTCGTCGCGCAGGTCGTGCCACGCCGAGCCTGGCCGGTGCCAGAGCAGGTCGGCGTAGAACTCGCGCCAGCACAGCTCGGTGACGAAGCGCTGTGCCCCAGCGCTCGTCGCAGCGGGGTGCCGAGCCAGGTCGGCGAGCATCGTGCGCGGGTGGATCTCGCCGTACTTGAGGGGCGCCGACATCCGGCTCGTCGCGTCGAGGTCGGGTCGGTCCCGGCCCTCGGCGTACCCCTCGACGTCCTCGTCGAGGAACCGGTGCCAGCGTTCCAGCGCGTCGACCTCACCGGTGGGCCGTCGCCACGGAAGCCCCTCCGGCATCCCGCTCGGCGCCGGCCAGCCGTGGTCCCGCCACGCCCGGCTGAACGGCGTGAACACCTGGTACGGCGTACCCGCGCGGGTGAGAACGTCGCCCGGGTCGACGGCGTACGGCGAACCGGTCGCGACCAGGCGCCGGCCCTCGGCAGCCAGTCGAGCAGAGACCCGCGCGTCCCGGCCGCGTCCGTACGTCGTGGTCTCCGCGGTGACGTGCACCTCCGCGGCGCCGACCTCGCGGGCGAGCCCGGGGATGACCTCGGTCGGATCGCCGCGACGGATCGCGAGCGCGCCCCCGGTGGCATCGCGGAGGGCGGACAGGCTGGCGAGGAGCCGCTGCGTGCGGACGCCACCGGTCGCGAGGAGACGCGGGTCCAGCACGAAGACCGGGAGCACGTCGTCGCCCGCGGCGAGTGCTGCGTGCAGCGCCGGGTTGTCACCGAGCCTGAGGTCCCGGCGGAACCAGAGGAGCGTCGTCGTCACGCACCCACCCGGGCAGCGGCGCGCGACGTCAACGCGGCCCAGACCCGGACGGGCACCAGCCGCGCGGCCTTCACGAGCACCGCCATCGGCAGTGGGAACACGATCTCGGTGCGCCGTCGCTCCAGCCCGTCGGCGATGGCCCGGGCCGCGTCCTCGGGCTCGATCATGAAGGGCATCGGGAAGGAGTTGGCCGCGGTCATCTCGGTGCGGACGAATCCGGGGCAGACCGTGGTCACCCGGACACCGCGGTGGGAGAGAGCCGCGCGGAGCGACTCCAGGAGGTTGATCTGGGCGGCCTTCGTCGCGCCGTACGCCTCCGCCCCGGCGAGGCCGCGGTATCCGGCCACGGAGGCGATCCCGACGACGTGTCCGTGTCCCGAACGCACCATCGGCGGCACGGTTGCGGCCAGGACGTTGTTGAGGCCGAGCAGGTTGACCTCGACGTGCAGGGCGAACGCGTCGGCATCCCAGGCGGCGGCGTCGAACTGGTTCCAGAACCCGGCGCACCACACGACGACGTCGAGCCCGCCGAACCTTGAGGTCACCTCTTCCGCGGCACGACGTACGGCGTCGCGGTCGGTGGCGTCGAGCGGCAGGACGCTCATCGTGCCGGCCGAGACTCGCTCGAGCCCGTCCCGCCGGCGTGCGCTGACGACGACGTGCGCGCCCCGGCGTACGAGCTCGGTCGCGAGCGCGGCACCGATGCCGCTGGAGGCACCGACCACCCAGTAGCGGCGGCCGCTGATCGGGTGGGAGCTCACAGCCGTGCCTCGTGCGGGCGGGAGAGGCGGAGCTGGGCGACGTCCAGGTAGCCGGAGGCGAAGCCGGCCTCGCAGTAGGCGAGGTAGAACTCCCAGGTACGACGGAACGTCTCGTCGAAGCCGTGCCCGGTGATCTCCGGCCACCGCTCGGTGAAGGCGGTTCGCCAGCGGCGCAGCGTCTCGGCGTAGTGCGGGCCGAAGTGGTCCACCCGGGAGAGCCGCAGGTTCGTGTGCCGTGCAGTCGTCTCGTCGATGACCCGCAGCGAGGGAATGAGGCCGCCGGGGAAGATGTGCTTCTGGATCCAGCCATAGGAGTTGCGGGTGGCGCGGTAGCGGTCGTGGCTCATCAGGATGGACTGGATCGCCGCGACCCCTCCCGGCGCGAGCCGTCGGTCGAGGACCTCGAAGTACGTCGGCCAGAAGTCCTCGCCGACGGCCTCGATCATCTCGACGCTGACGATCGCGTCGTAGGTGCCGTCGACCTCGCGGTAGTCCTGGAGGCGAATGTCGACCAGGTTCCCGAGCCCCGCTGCGTCGACCCGGGCCCGGGCGAGGGCGGCCTGCTCGGCCGACAGAGTGAGCGTCGTGACGTGCGCACCGCGCCGGGCCGCCTCGATCGCGAGCGTTCCCCAGCCGGTGCCGATCTCGAGGACGCGGGCGCCGGAGGTGACCTCGGCGAGGTCCAGGATCGCCTCGATCTTGCGGAGCTGGGCGGCCTCGAGGGTCTGCGTCGACCACGGGCCGGCGTCGTCGAAGAGCGCGCTGCTGTAGGTGAGCGTCTCGTCGAGGAAGGCGGCGAAGAGGTCGTTGCTGAGGTCGTAGTGCGCCTCGATGTTGTTGCGGGACCCGGCCAGCGTGTTGCGCTGGTCCTCGGGAATTGGCCGGTCGACGAGGCGCCGGAACCGGGAGAGTCCCGGCGGAAGGAGCGTGGTCATCCGCTCGGCGAACGGCAGCAGGAGCTCGGCGAGATCGGTGCCAGGCCCGGCGCGCCAGTCTCCGGCGACGTAGCACTCCCCGATCCCGATCTTCGGGTGGTGGGCGAGGCGCTCGAAGAGCGCCTGGCGGCGCACCACCTCGAGCACCGGCCGGTCGGCCGCGTCGGTGGCCTCCCGGCCGAGCAGGCTGCCGTCGGGCATGAGTACGTCGACCGGGACCTGCCGGGCGACGGACTCCATGACGCGACGGGCGACCTTGGCTCGCAGGCAAAGGGGGTGCCGCAGGGGCGGGTTCAGGCAGATGGGCTGGGTCGTCGTGGTCATCGCACGCTCGCCTCG
This sequence comes from uncultured Actinomycetota bacterium, assembly GCA_963788445.1. Taxonomy (GTDB): domain Bacteria; phylum Actinomycetota; class Actinomycetes; order Propionibacteriales; family Nocardioidaceae; genus Nocardioides. The sequence continues at coordinate 295,745 of CAWBGN010000006.1, read as the reverse complement.
GGGTGCTGCGGGCGGGGCAGGACGGGCAGGCGGCCGAGCCAGAGCCGGATCCCGTGGCAGCGGATGAGCAGGCTCACCCGCTGGGTCATGAAGGCGTGCCCCGCTGCGGTCCGGGCCACGGAGCGCGCGGATGGCGGGCACCGGCGTGCCGGTGGTCGTCGCGGTCATCACACGCTCGCCGTCGCGGTCGAGGCCCACGCTGATGCGGACCCGGTCGGGCGTCAGCCGGAGCCGGACGTCGTACCTGCCGGAGACGTCGTTGAACGGGGACACGTAGAACGCCTTGTCCACCGTGGCCCGGCCGCTCGTCGAGGTCGAGCAGGTAGGCATGCCGCTCGCCGTAGGTGTTGTGCACCTCGAGCACGACGGCCCTCAGCGTCCCGTCCGGGGACAGGCACCAGAACACCGAGAGCGGGTCGAACGTGTGGCCGAGGACGCGTGCGTGGGCCAGCATCAGGACGCGGTCGGCCGGGTCGAGCTGCACGCCCCGCCGGGTGCAGGAACCGCTCGACGTCGCCGCGGATGCCGCCGCCCAGACGCCCCCGGTCGAGGTGGTCGCGAGGGTCGAAGCGGGCCAGCAGCCGCACCGGCCAGGGCAGCCGGGGCAGGGCGTCGAGGTCGACCAGCCACTGGTAGTGGCGGTGGGTGAACGCGTGGCGTCTCGGGATCTGCCGCGCGTGGCTGACCGTGCCGACGACCAGGCACGGCACGGGTGGGGGAGCGATCAGGGTCACCAGACAGACCCGAACGACGCGGCGGCCTCGACCCCGGAGCGACAGCCGTCCTCGTGGAAGCCCCAGCCGAGGTGGGCGCCGGCGAACGCGAGCCGGTCTCCGCCGGCGGTGCGCAGCCGCTCCGCGGCAGCCACCGCTCGACGGGTGAAGACCGGGATGGGCGTAGCGCATCCTGGCGATCACGGACTCCGGGTCGACCCGCCCGGCGGGGTTGAGGGTCACGACGTAGTCGTCGACGTCCTCGAGTCCCTGGAGCCGGTTCATCCAGTAGCTCACGGCCACGCCGTCGGCCGGCCGGTCGCAGCGCGCCCGGTAGTTCCAGGACGCGCGTGCCGCGCGGCGGCGGGGGAGCACCGCGGAGTCGCGGTGCAGCCAGGTCTCGTTGGTCGAGTAGGTGATCGCGCCGAGGTCGTCCTTCTCCTGGGGGTCGGCGTCGGCGAGCAGGCTCAGTGCCTGGTCGGCGTGGGTGGCCACGACGACGTGGTCGTACCGCGCGACCCGGTCGTCGGCGGTGCGGACGTCCACGCCGTCGTCGTGCCGGGTCACCGAAGTCACCGCGCAGCCGCGGCGAACGTCGGGCAGGCGTGCTGCCAGCCGGTCGACGTACGTCGCCGAGCCGCCGACCACGGTCCGCCAGGTCGGTGAGCCGGTCACCTGGAGCATCCCGTGGTGGTCGAGGAAGCCGAAGAGGTGTCCGGCCGGGTAGGCGGCCGCGTCGGAGTCGACGCAGGACCAGACGCAGCTCACCAGCGGGATCGCGAAGTGGCGGACGAAGTAGTCGGAGAACCCGCCGGTGGCCAGGAACTCGCCCCAGCTGGGGTCCTCGTCCGTGCTGTCGAGCAGCGCTCGTGCCGCGCGGTGGAAGCGCGGGATCTCGGTGAGCATCCGCACGAACCGCGGATCTGCGGCACGCCAGGGCTGGGCGAGGATGCCGCCGAGGCCGCGCCCGCCGGCGTACGACAGGCCGCAGCCGTCGCAGGTGATGCTCATGCTCATCTCGGTCGGGCGGGTCGCGACCCCGAGCTCGCCGAACAGGCGTAGCAGGTGGGGGTAGGTCCGCTCGTTGTGCACGATGAAGCCGCTGTCGATGCGCAGCGGCCTGCCGTCGGCGGCGCGTACGTCGTGGGTGTGTGCGTGCCCGCCGAGGCGGTCGTCGGCCTCGATGATCGTGACGTCATGGGTCCTGGACAGGACGTGGGCGGCTGTCAGGCCGGACACGCCGGCGCCGATCACGGCTGCGGATGGGCGTTGCTGTCGACTCATGGTTCCCGTCGCATCGATGTGGTGGCCAGTGGTTCGGAGACAGCGGCCGGAATGGATTGTCTAAGGTTCGTTCGCAGGCTAGAGTTCTATTCAAGGTTTGTCAAAGGTTTGGAGAAGGAGCCATGCTCATCGAGCGCACCGTCACAGTCGACCGTCCCCAGTCGATGTCCTCGCCCATCTCGCCGACTTCACGACCACCACGCAGTGGGACCCCGGCACCCTGCGGACCACCCAGGTGAGCGGCGACGGGGGAGTCGGCACGACCTACCGCAACGTCTCGAGGTTCATGGGGCGCAGACCGAGCTCACCTACGTCGTCACCGACCACCAGCCGCCTTGCTGCTGCGGCTGAGGGAAAGAACCGCACGGTTCTGGCCCGCGACACGATGACGCTGGCCGGCACGCCGGGCAAGCCCACGACGATCAACTACCGGGCGGAGTTCGAGTTCAAGGGCTGGGCGCGGCTGGTCGCCCCGCTCGCCGCGCCGGCGTTGCGGCGGCTCGGAGACCACGCCGCGCAGGGACTCCAATCGGCTCTCGACACGGCTCAGCCCTAGACTCGACAAAGCATGTACACGATCAAGCACGCCGCGGAGCTCACCGGCCTGAGCGCGCCGACGATGCGTGCCTGGGAGCGCCGCTACGGCATCGTCAGCCCCCACCGCACCGACACCGGCTACCGCCTCTACGGCGCCGATGCCGTCCGGGCGCTGTCCGTGATGGCATCCCTGGTGCGCCAGGGATGGGCTCCCCGTCAGGCTGCGGACGAGACGCGTCGCGTGATCGAGGCCGGGGAGGCGCCCGCCGTCGAGGTCGCTCGCGCGGCACCGACCGGGGCGCCGGTCGAGGAGCTGGTCGAGGCGGCCGCCGCCCTCGACGCCGTCGCGGTGTCTCGGCTGCTCGACGAGCGGTTCAGCCTGGCCTCCTTCGAAGCCGTCGTCGACGGCTGGCTGATGCCGAGCCTGGAGGCTCTGGGGCACGCCTGGGCGGACGGCCGGGTGAGCGTCGCCGGTGAGCACCTGGTCGCCTACGCCGTCCAACGGAGGCTGGCCGCGGCCTTCGACGCCGCGTCGGCTCACGCCGCCGGACCGCGCGTCCTCGTCGGCCTACCCCCGGGAGTTCGACACGAGCTGGGGCTACTGGCCTTCGCCGCCGCGGCGTGCCGGGCCGGCCTCAATGCGACATACGTCGGTGGCGACCTGCCGGCGAAGGACTGGGTCGCTGCGACCGAGTCCCACTACGCGGTCTGCGTCGTGCTGGCGGCGCACCGTGAGGACGACCTGGACGGGCTGCGGAACGTGATCGACAGTCTCCGGGTCGAGCGGCCCGGGCTCCTGATCGGGGTGGGCGGCGCCCAGCAGAATGCTTCTCCCGATGGGTGTCTACGACTCGGCCACAGCATCGGGGACGCAGCGTCGCGGCTGGCCTCGATGCTGACTCATGCCTAGCTCGGTCCCATCCGTAGATCGGCGCCGAAGCCTCCTCGACGACCGCCACGCAGCCTGGCTGTCGGTGAGGCCGAGCCGCGTTAACCGGGCGCAATTGCCTACGCGGGTCGAGGTGCTGCTGGCGCCCCGACCAGCGACCGCGAGCCACGTCGGTTCGCCTGAAATCTGCTGTGAGGCCGGAGCTCAGATCGGCGGGAGCGTTGCACCCTCCCTTTTGAATGTTGGCAGGTGAGAACATCTCCCGGCTGAGTGCATTGCAGGCCGGTGCTGTCACCGAATTGTTCAGCATTCGCGCTTCGCAGTCGTCTACGCCAGCTCGTTTCGGCGATGGTCCTGCTCTGTCGGTACCGAACGATATGAATGTCCCCGTGAGTCGTCTCCTCGAAGCCCCTGCTGTGTTGGTCAGCGCCAAGGATCCGTGATCTCACGCAGGTCGCGCAGGGTGTCGTGCATCTGTCGGAGTCGCTCCTCCCCGAGGTGGTCTGCCCACTCGGTGAGTACCCGTTGGACCTCGGCGTCTGCCGCCTGGGCGACGCGTCGTGCTCGCCTGGTCAGCCGTACCAGTCGGGCGCGACCGTCTGTGGGGTCGGGGACGCGCTCCACGTAGCCCGCCTTCTCGAGCTGCTCGACCAGGAAGGCAGCGCTCTGCTTGGTGACTCGGGCCTGCTCGGCAAGCTCGGAGACCCTTGACCCGTCCGGGCTGATCCTGGCCGCCACGCGCGCCTGAGCCAGCGTGATGTCGGTGATGCCAGCAGCCACGACGGCGTCGAACGCTCGCTGCTCGAGCGCTCGGTTGGCGACGAAGAGCAAAATGCCGAGCTCCTGCCGTTGACCTGGGTTAGCCACCATGCCACATTAGACAGATAATCTGTCTAATGTGGCATGAAGGTAGGTGACACGCCGTGGACAGCGACACCGTGTGGCAGCACATCGACAACGAACGAACATGGCTGGCCGATCTCCTGGAGTCGCTCCCCCAGGAGGCTTGGCAGCAGCCGAGCCTGTGCGAAGGGTGGACGGTGCGCGATGTCGGCGCGCACCTCACGTTCGCTCAGACACGAGTGCGTGACCTGCTGTGGCCCGCGGTCCGGGCCGGCTTCCGCTACGACGCGCTCGTCAAGGACACCGCCGTGCGCAGCCCCCTGACCCACAAGGAGATCGTGGCCACTCTGCGTGGTTTTCTCGAGTCCCGGCGAAAGGTCGCCTTCATCACCGATCTGGAGCCCTTGATCGACATCCTGGTGCACAACCAGGACATCTGCCGACCCCTGGGCATCGACCACCCGATGCCGCCCGATGCGGCAGCCGCGGCAGCAGACCGGGTGCTCTCGACACCGCGCCCGATACGGCGATGGAAGCCCCCGCAGGGCATGCGAATGGTCGCCACGGACGTTGACTGGACCTACGGGGCGGGCGACGAGGTGCGGGCGTCGATGCGGTCCCATCTGCTCACCCTCACCGGACGGCACGCCGTCCCCAGAGGGTCGACAGCCACCGCGTGAAGGCCGCCGCTCACCCGTGATCGGGCAGGCGAGTTGTGTTGTCTGCTGCGAGGTGTCGGACGGGATGGTCGCTCAGCGATGCTGCCCCAGGCGACCCGAGAAAGCCTCCCGAACGCAACGGACTCGGATCAGCCTGGAGCACCCAAGAACTAGACCGCTCCGTCAAAATCCAGCTGGTCGTCGCACTGTCGGACGAACCTGATCGGGCACTGGGTCTCAACGGGCGCCAGCCCTGCGGCGACTTACGGCGTTGTGACGCACCCAGGATGTCGAGGATGCGGACTGGCTGGCACGCAAAGGGCTGCCGGGCCTGTGTCAGTCGGGATCCGATTGTGCGTAGCGGTCCAATGCCCTGGCCCACATGCGGGAGATCACGTGGCTCATGGGAAAGGGCTGGATCAGGAACAACATGAGCTTGTCCCGGATGCGGCTGATATCGGTGTAGTTCACCCGTTGGCGGCGTGGTAGTAGGACCATTGGACACTGTTTGCGATGTGGGCGGCGGTGGACACTGTGATGGCGGTGTCGGTGAAGTTCCCTGTTCGGAGCGCTCTTAGGCCGCCGGTGCTCTGGGCTGCTCCTGCCGTGCGGCCATTCAGGGGTGAGTCTCATGTCACGAGGAACTGGGGGTCTACTGACCACGACGCTCGCGGTGGGTCTGGTGCTGTCACTGGGAAGCTCAGCACTCGCCGCCCCGGTCGGCATGCTGAAGCAGTTCAAAGTGCCGACGGCGAACAGTCAGCCGAGGGCGATCACCCATGGTGCCGACGGGAACGTCTGGTTCACCGAGGGCACGGACTTCACGAACTCTCCCGCGAAGGTCGGACGGGTCACGCCGGCCGGCGCCATCACGGAGTTCGACATCGACTGCAACTTCTGCATCCTGACCGACATCGACCAGGGCCCGGACGGCATCCTCTACATGACGTCCAACAACCCGATCCTGGTGCGCTTCGACGTGGACACGCGTACCCAGCTGCCGTCGATCGACATCCCGAACACCGGGAGCGCCGGCGAAGTCGACGTGGCCGGTGACGAGGTCTGGCTCACCGCCGACTTCGACAGCCTGGTCCGCTACGACATCACCGACGCGCAGTTCACGGAGTTCCAGCTCGGCAAGCAACCCGCCGACGTGGTGATCGACGCCAATGGCGACCCGTGGTTCACCTCGCCGAACGATCAGACCATCAACCGGTTCGATTCCGCGACGGGCGCCATTGCCCAGTCGTTCGACGTTCCGGACGGGCTCAGCCCGCGGAGCATCACCATCGCCGCCGACGGGCAGATCTGGTTCACCTCGAGGTTCGTCCCTCAGGGCGTCGGCCGCCTCAACCCGACCACCGGAGTGGTGACCACATTCCCCACTCCGAGCAACCCCGGGCCGGAGGGAATTGCCTCCTCGCCGAACGGCACGGTCTGGTTCACCCAAACCACCAAGGGCAACGTCGCCAGCATCAACAACAGTGGGGCCATCACCGAGACCAAGGCGGTCAAGAACAGCGAAACGTTCGGGATAACCGTCGCTGCCAACGCGAACCCGTGGTTCACGATGATGGCCGCCAACAAGATCGCCACCGTACAACTGCGGTAGCCGCGGGCCCTCCTGCTGACCGCGACGCTCTCAACCCGGCGGCCTACCCACACCAAAACGACGGACTGGGGCAGGGGTTGCACTGTCCGTATGACGTCCTCGGGGCATCGGCTCATCGGCCGACATCCGGGCGTCCCACAAGCGGAACGGCGGATTCTGGCGGTCATCGCAACAGCAGTGGCCCGACTAGTTCGATCGGCTTCTTGAACTGTAGGCGTTTGCGGGGTCGGTCGTTGAGTTCGTCAGCGACGGCGTCGAGGTGGGCTTCGGTGTGCACCGACAGGTCGGTGCCCTTGGGGAAGTACTGCCGCAGCAGCCCGTTGGTGTTCTCGTTGGTCGCGCGCTGCCAGGGTGAGTGCGGGTCGCAGAAGTAGATGGTGATGTCGGTGGCGATCTGGACCTGCTTCCAGTCCCGCATCTCCACGCCCTGGTCCCAGGTCAGCGAGCGGCGCAGTTGCTCGGGCAGGGTCTGGATCTTCGCGGCCAGCGCGGGCGCGACCTGCTCGGCCTTGAACCCGTCGGTGAGTGGCACCAGCAGCGTGTAGCCGGTGGTGCGTTCGACCAGCGTGCCGATCGCCGAGGCGTTGGCCTTGCCGATGATGAGGTCGCCCTCCCAGTGCCCGGGCACGGCCCGGTCGAGGGCCTCGGCCGGGCGTTCGCTGATGTTGACCATGTCGGGCAGTACCCGGTTCTTGCGTCGGGTGCCTTGTCGGTTGGGGATCCGCATCGCCCGGCCCGTGCGCAGACAACGCGTCAGCTCGCGGCGCAACGCGCCGCGCGACTGCACGTACAGCGACTGGTAGATCGTTTCGGTCGACACCCACATCTCCGGCTGGTCGGGGTAATCCTCGCGCAGCCGGCCGGCGATCTGTTCCGGGGAGTACCGCTTGGTCAGCTCGGCCTGTACCCGATCCCGCAGCACTTGGTTAGTCACCAGCTTCGCCAGCTTCGGACGGGAGGCCCGCCCGTGGGCGAGCACGTGCGCTGAGCTCGCCCGGTAGCGGCCGGAACGGTCGGCGTTGCGGGCCAGCTCCCGCGAGATCGTCGACGGGCTGCGGCCCAGCCGCGCCGCGATCATCCGCATCGACTCACCTGCCGCCCGGGCGAGCGCGATCTCCTCCCGTTCGGCGAAGGACAGGTAGCGCCCCTGCAGGTTGCGGCCACGACGTGGACGCACCCCACCGGCCTGGCGTAGCCACGCCAGTCCTCGATGTCGATGGGTGCCCGCCACCGCGGCCGCATCGGTCAAGAACTCGCCGGCCTGCCAGGCCGCCCAGAACGGCTGGTACAGCTCGGCGATCAATTGGTTGGAGAAACGCGTGGTCATCAGCACCCTCACAGGATCGATCAGGTGTTGCGACCACCGCGAGATTCCGGGGAACGTGGTGAGGGATCTTGGCATCTGCCAGCAAGCCTTCAATCACGGATTACAACCCGGGGTCGCTCGTCCTCACCAACTCAGCCATGTTGATCCCGCTTTCGAAACTCCTCGGGTTGTCAGGGTAGCCGCGACGCGCATCGGCAGATCAGCACGGATCGCGGCATGAGAGTGCGAATCCCTTCGGGCGGGATGGGCGGGACATCCATGGGAGTCTGATGGGGAGTGGTCGCCTGTTCCGCCGGTTGGTAGCCGCTGACCGCCAGTGCGGCGAGGCCTCTGGTCCACGGGTGACGTCCCGGGAGAACAGGCTGGTCGTCGACAGGTGACCGACCCGGGTCGTGGTCCGAAGAAGTCGATCCGTCCTACCCCGGCCTCGGCGAAGGGTTGGTAGCCGGCGTACTCCGTGCGGTCGGCGTCGCCGAGGAGTATCAGACCATTGTCGGCCAGGTGCCCGATGCCGGCTCCGGTCGCGCCGGAGGAGACCGCCCGTGGGCATCCTCTACAGTGCCCGGCATGGCTCTGTCGAAAACGACTGCCCGGGTGCTTCGCGGCGCGGCGAGACGGCTCGACCCAGAGTCGACGCACACCGCGCCCCCGTCCGCCGCATCCCGGCTGCCCGACTCCTACCGGTCCGAGCCGGGGAGCCGTGTGGCCTCCTACTTTTTCCGGGACTACCGCCGGTTCTACTCCACCGGCGAGGCGGGCATCAGCTCAAAACCCAGGCTGAACCTGCGTTACGAGGCGATCTTCGGGGAGAACAAGGACCTGTTCGAGGGCGCCAGGGTGCTCGACATCGCCTGCCACGACGGCCGGATGTCGATGGCCGCCCTGGCATGCGGGGCGAAGTCCGTGGTCGGCATCGAGGCTCGCCCCGAGCTGGTCGACCACGCGGTCGCCAACCTCGAGCACTACGGCCAGGACCCGGACCGGTTCCGGTTCATCGCCGGCGACGTCCACGAGGTGCTCAATACGGAGGCCCTCGAGGTGGACGTCGTCCTCTGCCTCGGGTTCCTCTACCACACGCTACGGTTCAACGAGCTGTTGCACGGGATCCGCCGGACGGGCGCGCACCACCTCGTACTCGACACCCAGGCGCGGCGCATGCTGGACCCCGACCCGTTGGTCCGGCTGCACAGCGAGCTGAGCCAGCGCAAGGGCACGGCGAAAGCGGACGACTACACGGTCGGCGCCTCGGTGCTCACGGGACGCCCCAACCTCGCGGCCATCCGGCTGATGCTGGGCTGCTACGGCTACGAGGTCGAGCGGTTCTCCGACTGGCCACGCCTGCTCGCCGACAACCCAGAGGTGAAGGGGTGTCGTGACTACGCCATCGGCCGGCGCATCACCCTGCGCTGCAGGAAGGCAGACGACGACTCGGCGGCATAGCACGTCAGCCGGGCATCCGGTCGACAGTGTCCCGGGAGTAGCGGGCCATCGCCGCGAGCAGCCCGTCGCGCGACCCGAATGGTGCCGTGCAACCGCTCATCGGCATGACCGTTCAGCGGCAGATCAGTTAGTCCGCTTGGAGAGGCTTGACCCATCGATCCTTGCGCCGGGGGCCACCCAAGTGGACCGTGAGACATGGCGCCGCGTACCTGCCGCATCGCGCGCGCTGTACTCCTCGGCATTCTCATCGTCGGCTGCGGACGTGAGTCCGATCGAGCGACGAGCACGACGGATGTCGCCACGACGGTCGCCCCGCCCGACCTCAGGCCGTATCTCCTGCAAGCCGACGAGGTCCCGGGCCTGGAACCGATGTCGTCGCCGCAGACCGACTCGGGGCCGCCTTTCGACCCCCTGCCGGAGGGCGCCGACGAGCGGCTCGGCGCAGTGGCTACGTCTCGACGACCTACCAGCCCGCCGCAGGCGAGCGCATTGGAGCCGTCAGTCGCGTCCTGCTGTTCGAGGCCGAGGCCGGGGCGCGCGACTGGATGGCCTACGAGACGAGCCACGAGGTGCTCCGGCACCAGATGCCCAGCTCGAACATCGAGCGGTTCCAGGTTCCCGATGTCCCGGGCGCCCACGGATGGAGGGGACCCGACCTCCACGGCAACGCGATCGGCCAGGTCTACTGGACCCAGGGACGTTGCATGATGACCATCGCCATCGAGGTCGAGGGGCCGCGTGTCGAGCCTCTGTCGGCCGCCGCTAAGTCGATCTACGAGCGCACGGGCGGCACCTGCCCGGACTGATACTGCCTCGGGGCAGCGCTCCGGCCCATCGAACGCCTTCCCAGCCCGGGCGAGGGCGTGGTCGCGCACGTCCTCATCTCGGCATGAGAGTGCGCTTGGGAGAGAAGACACGTCCCCAAAGCGGAACCCGGTGCCGCAAAGCTGCAGGTTCTCAGTAGTGTCGCGGGGCGGGCGTCCCGTAAGCCCCGTCCGAAGACGATTGTCACCTCCGGGACTCGGCCCCGCGTCCTTGGCGCGCTGTGCGGCGGGTAAGAGTTGCACTCTCCCTATTGCATGTTTGCGGGTGAGAGCTACCCGATCCGTAAGTGGGATCTTCGGGCGGGAAAGCGCACGCTGCCCATGTTTGGTCGGGAAGAGAGTCGGCGCCGACCACTGCGAGAGCAAGGGCGCCTACAAGTTGAAGCCGCCGGATGCCTCGATGTCCTGTGCGGTGATCCAGCGGGCTTCGTCCGAGAGGAGGAACGCGATGACCGAGCCCAGGTCATCCGACTCGCCGAGACGGCCGAGCGCGGTGCGGGCGGCGATCGGTGGAATCACCTCGGGGTACTTCTCGAATGCGTTGTCCGCGATCCGCGTGCGGGTCGGGCCTGGCGCGACCGAGTTCACGCGGATGCGTCGTGCGCTGAGCTCCTTGGCAAGGTAGCGGGTGAGGACGATCAGGCCGCCCTTCATCGACGCGTACGCGGAGTATCCCGCCTCCAGCCCCAAGGGCAGGGCGGAGTTGCTGGAGGTGTTGACGATCGCCCCACCATCCTCGATGAGTGGTAACAGCGTCTGGGTGAGGAAGTACGGTCCCTTGAGGATGACGTCATAGAAGCGGTCCAGCACCACTTCGGTGGTGTCCTCGAACATGGCCATCTGCCCGAAACCCGCGTTGTTGACCAGTCCCGTGATCGTCTGCGCTCCCCAGGTTTCGGAGAGGGCGGTCTGTACCGACTCGCGGAACCCGGGGAATGTCTCGCTGCGGCCGACGTCGAGCGGCAGCGCGACGGCTTTGCCGCCGGCCTGTTGGATGCGCGTGACGGTCTCGTGGGCTCCCTCCTGGTTCTTGTTGTAGGTCACGATGACCCCGGAGCTGCGCTCCGCCGTGCGGATGGCTGCGGCCTGGCCGATGCCGGAGCTGCCTCCGGCGATGATGGTGATAGGCATGACTACCTCTTCTCTGCTTGTCGAATAGTCCTTGAGCGGATGTCTGGGATGTAGAAGCCGTTGCTCTGTATCTCTGACCTATTCCACGGCGGAGCAGGGTATGAGCGTGAGCCCGTTCCTCTCGATTGGTTGCCCGATCCTGCTCAGTTCTCCATGACCAGGCATGCGAGACGAAAGGGGTTGGTTCAATGGTGTCGTGGACTTCGATGAGCTGCGTGAGCTGATCGCCCGCCACGCGGCCTCGGGTACGAGCGAGCCCGCGGAAGGGGTGCTGGTCTCCCGAGAGACTCAGCCGGGATCGCCCCAGTTCTCAACCACGGGCACCGGCTTCGCTCTCATCGTCCAAGGCGCCAAGCAACTCACGCTCGGCGAGCAGGTCATCGACTACGGTCCCGGTGAATACCTCGTCACCTCTGTGGACCTGCCCGTCATCGGTCGATTCACCCAAGCAACCCCGGACGAGCCGGCGCTCGGTTTCGGCATGGCACTGACCGCCCCGACAATCGCTGAGTTGTTGCTCTCGGCAGATGTTCCGCTCCCACGATCGTCCCCTGGCAGGCGTGCGGCCGTCCCCGCCCTTGTCGTCGACCGGGCTCCCGTGGAGCTTCTCGACGCCGTGACGCGCCTGCTGCGCCTCCTCGACCAGCCACGCGATCTCCCAATCCTGGGCCCGATGGTGCGGCGCGAGATCCTATGGCTACTCCTCAACGGCCCACGAGGAGAGACCATCCGCCAGCTCGGCCTGGCCGACAGCAACCTGGCCCACATCAGCCGAAGCGTCCAATGGATCCGCGACCACACGACCGAACCCATGCGCATCGAGGACCTCGCACGCCGAGCCGGCCTCAGCGTGTCCGCGTTTCACCGCACTTTTCGGGCAGTGACCGGATCCACCCCGCTCCAGTTCCAGAAACAGCTCCGGCTCCAGACCGCCCGCCAACTCCTCACAGCAGGCAGCTCCAATGTCGCCCAGATCGCATTCGACGTCGGATACGAAAGCGCTGCACAGTTCAACCGCGAATACCGTCGCCTGTTCGGCAACCCACCCGGACGCGACCGGGAAGCCCTCTCCTTGCGGCTGCCCACCTGAGCTCGGTGTGACGCTCTTCCGGTTTTGCGTGCGTCGGACGCCGTGCCGGGTGTGTGGCTCCAGGGGACTGCCCAGCTCGTAATAGCAATGCCCGCTCGCGATCCGTATCGGTCCACGACTTGGGGCGGTGCAGCATGGCGAAGGTGTTGGCTCTGTTGCGTTGACGGATCGCACCGTGGTGGTGAGGGTGGCTCGATGGAGCGCATTCGCCGTCCGTGACCGCCTGTGAGGGCACTGTTGCATTAAGGCGCCGGAGGAAGGCAGCACAGGAAGATCTGCTGTGAGCTCCCAAAACTTGGCTGCCGCCAGGCCGCTGACACCCACCGCGAGACCATCTCCAGCCACTGCTGACGAGTCTCCCGGAGAGCATCGCCGCAAGATCTGCGGTCGCCCGTCGATGGCACCGCTTAATGCAACAGTGCCCTCGGGGGCGTCTTCACAATCCAGCGCGGCCGACCTGTTCACGCCGGTCATCGGCTCTTCGGACCAGCCACTTCCCGGACCCGCAGTACCGACGCTACCGCCGTCCGGAGCACCTGCGAACCCCCACGCACCCTCGGCTCCTCGCCCATCGCGTCGACGCGCCGGAGCCGTCAAGGTGGAGCGCCCCACCGGACGAACGACCTTGACGGCGACCAGCGCCGACGCACACTCCACGCAGCCGAGAACGCGCTCTTGATACAGAGGGGAACCAGATCCGCGCACCAATCGCGGCAGTTTCCGGATGGCCGCGGATCGGCGAAGCTCGGTGAGGGCGGCCCCGGGAGCGTGTGTGCATGCGTTGCTGCATGCGTGTCAGCGGTCGCTCCCGTCGGGTCGGGACTGCTCGTCGAGCCCGGGGGCCCCGGCCCTGGGCGAAACCACCGTCTGGGTCGAGGTGGGCACGGTCCGGTAGAGCCGGATGTTGCTGTACGGCTCCCCTGGGCCGGTCTTGTCGATGAAGACGACCCCGGTGGCGGAAATACTGATGCGATACGAGGTGGTCCCGCCATAACCGGCGCCTGGCACGAGGTAGTCCCGATCGATCAGATCGTGGTGCATGCTCACGGCCCACGTGCTCCCGGCGACGGTCCCGGCTTTCCACGTCCCAGGGAGCTGTCGGCTCAGGAAGGAAGCCGAGAAGTCGAAGGAACCCAGGTTGTAGCGGATCACCTTGGCGCCCCTGGCGCTCGGATGAAGGTCGATGTTGGTGACGCTGCCATTCCTGAGGTCGGCGCCCCTGATCGTGCCGTTGGCGACCTTCGCGGAGCTGACGCTGTTCGCCCCGAGCTTCTGTGCAGTGACCGCGCGGTTCCGTATGTCCGCGGTGGTCACCAGGTCGGCGGCCATGCTCGGCACCGGGGAGAACGAGACGGCGACGGCCATTGCGGCGTAGGCGATGCCGTGACGTCGAAGGTGGCCGCCGAGGCGGCTGTGAGGTCGGGTGGGCACGAGGGGGAGCCTTTCGTCGGAACGCTCTGGCAGGACACGACAAAGCTGTGGCGACGCCCACTATGACCCTTGGAGCAGGCCCCTGTCAGGGGAGTCGCTCACAGCCGCTCATCGGCACGAGCGTGCACCGGGATCGCGGCTAGATCAGTGAGCCCGCGTGGAGATGTCTTGACCGATCGATCGTTGCGCCGGGGGCCACCTAGGTGGACCGTGAGACATGGCGCCTCGTACATGCCGCAGGGCTCTCGCAGTACTCCTCGGCATGCTCATGGTCGGCTGCGGAGGTGAGTCTGATCGAGCGACGAGCACGACGGATGTGGCCACGACGGTTGCCCCTCCGGACCTCACGCAGTATCTCCTGCAAGCCGACGAGGTCCCGGGCCTGGAACCGATGTCGTCGCCGCAGACCGACTCGGGGCCGCCGTTCGACCCGCTGCCGGAGGGCGGCGACGAGCGGCTTCGGCGCAGCGGCTATGTCTCGACGACCTACCAGCCCGCCGGAGGCGAGCGCATCGGCGGCGTGAGTAGCGTCCTGCTCTTCGAGGCCGAGGCTGGCGCGCGCGACTGGATGGCCTACGAGACGAGCGATGAGGCGCTCCGGCACCAGATGCCCAGCTCGAAGATCGAGCGGTTCCAGGTTTCCGACGTCCCTGGCGCCCACGGATGGACGGGACCCGACCTACACGGCAACGCGATCGGCCAAGTCTATTGGACCCAGGGCCGTTGCATGATGACCATCGCCATCGAGGTCGAGGGGCCGCGTGTCGAGCCTCTGTCGGCAGCCGCCAAGTCAATCTACGAGCGCACGGGCGGCACCTGCCCAGACTGACACTCCTTCTGGGCAGCGCTCCAGCCGGTCGAACGCCTTCCCAGCCCGGGCGAGTGGAGGGCACCCGGGGGGCGTAGTCGCGCACGTCCTCTTCTCGGCATGAGCGTGCGTCGGCGGCCGAGGCCAGTCGTAGGATCTCCGCGAGAGTCGCCCGGGAGAAGCTGGCATTTCGGCGGTTCACATGCACGCTCCCTATCACATGTTGGCGGGCGGTTCGTACCCCCAACGCTCCAAGCCTGAAGGTGCACGCTGCCCATGTTGGGCTGAGGCAGACTTCCGGCGGGGAGTCGCTGGGAGCCGGGGGAGAGGGGTGCCGCTGTCCTGGCGTGGCTATGTCCGATGCCACATGAGAAGGACGCACCCGTGCGCGCACCGGGTTCGGGCGCGCATGGTGAGGCTCTCGATGCGGTCGGCGAGCTCGGACGTGCTGAGTCGACCGTCGAGCTCGAGTGTTGATCCGCGGCGCAGCAGCGGTTGAACCGTCTCGAGGCATCGACGATGGCGGCCTGATCCGTCGGATCGTTTCCGTAGGTGTTGTTCGTCGGTTGCTAACGCGCTCGATCAGAACGTCGACGGGCGCGCTGAGCAGCACGATGTGGTCGAAGCGGTCATAGAACTGTCCTTGGTTTCCACCGTGCCCGAGACGATCACTCTGGTCGAGGTGAGCAGTCGCGCCACGCGCCTCGTCCTACAGTCCGTCAGTTCTCCGCATCATGGACCTCGTGATCGAGATCTGCCTTGAGTGCCCTGCGCAGATCCGGCAGATCCGGGGCGGCATGGGCCGGGGTCTCCAGGGAGTCGACGACCTCGCGGATCGCGGCATCCCACCACGTCTGCGTGCCTCGCTGCCTATGCTGCGCGTCGCGTCACTCCTCGGTCTTGACACCGTGCCCGGTCCTGAGGATCGTCGAACGCGACGCTCGTGTCCGCTCCAGGGGAGGGGTGCAGATGGCGACAGTCAGCCACTACGAATACACCTTCTACGACGGAACACTCTTCTATCCCGGGACCGCAAGAACGTGGGCCTGGGGGCCGTGGCCCTGGGCGGTGAAGGGGATCCTCGTCACCGCCCATCCGTTCGATCTGTCCACCGCCTATCGCGCCCTGACCGTGACCGACGTCCAGTTGCACACGACCCCCGCTCAGCCCGTCGCCGACAAGTGGGTCTACGCGACGGTGCGAAACGTGGGTTCCGACTCGATCGCGATCTACTACGTCGCCCTCGACGTGATCGCCCCGTGACCCAAAGGAGGCATCCAATGAGGTACGTCGCCATCCATGACGAGCGCGGGACGATCCAGTCGCTGATCAGCGGTCCCGAGGACGGACCGGCGCCGGTGGTCGGGCTCGAGCCGGGTCAGCGGGCCTCCGAGGTCGACCTCTCCGACAGCGAACTCGACCTCGACGCCCTGGAGAGCGACGAGTCAGCGTTGAAGGCGCTGGCGTCGTTCCGGGTGGACGTCGAGCACCGGGCGCGCCTGGTGCGCCGCGACGACGATCGTGCCGACCCCCCGAAGTCTTGACGCCGCCTCGCGGCGTCAGCCACCGCTGACCCGCCCGGCACTGAGATGGCGGACCTGAGCGTCGGCCTGCTCGACCACGGATTCGATGTCGTAGCCCTAAAAGCTCAAGGTTGCCGCCGACTGCGTGTAGGACCCGCGTCATAGTGGGCGCTAGGGCTACTCGGGTTGCCGTGGTGGTGACGCCGCGACCAGCGGGGAGTGAGGCGCGCCGCTCACCTGACACCCGTAGCGCAGTCGTGATCACGAGCCTCGTTCGCACTCTCCCTTTGCAACTTTGGCGGGTGAGAACTACCCGATCCGTAAGTGGGATCTCCGGGCGCGAAAGCGGCACGCTGCCCATGTTTTGGTCGGGAAGAGAGCCGGCGCCGACCACGGGGAGAGCAAGGAGCGCGGTGTCGCAGATTCAAAGCGCTGCGGTTGTACAGCGGCATGAGTCTTCGAAGTCACGGGCGGTAAGAGGCTCGTGGAATCGAGACACGTCGGTGCGCCGGAGTGCCGCGGAGCCGAGGTTGGTGCTCGCCCGAGCCGAGGACGACTGATGAACGCCGCGGGGAAGTGCGATAGCTCATCCATGGCCCGTTCCAGCGCGGGCCGCCCGAACGACGTCCAGGATCGCGTTGGTCACGAGTGTGGGGTCGGCCTCCTCGACGGCGTGGCCCGTGTGCACCACCATTTGCCTGGCTCGCGGACTGAGGACCAGCCATCCCCGTTGGTCCTCGACGTTGGAGCGCATTCCGCGGCGCTCTGAGGCGAACTCTGCGACCGCGGTTTCCGCGGGCGAGTACTCGTTGCTGATCACGGTCATCGGGATGTCGCCGACCCGCTCGCGAGCGGACCACGCATCCTTCTCGACCTGGAGATAGTCGCGCTTCTCGATGTTGACCGGCGAGTTCCAACGGGTGTCACGCACCACCGGAATGGGCGGATCCCGGAACGGGGAGGGCACCTCGACGAACACCATGCCCGCCACCTCTCGGGGGTGAGCGAAGGCGTAGCCCGCCGTGATGTAGCCGCCGCCGGAAGTCCCGACCAGGATGTACGGCCCGGGGATCTCCCCAGCGGCGAGCAGGTGCTCCAGATCCGCGACCAGCTCCGGCAGCTCTCGCGGTCCCGGGGCCGGGTCGCTGTTCCCGAGGTTTGCCCGGTCGTAGGCGCACGTTCGGGTGACCGCGGCCAGCGCCGGGACTGCGAATCCGTAGGAAGAGCTGGTGTCCTCGTCTCCGCCCTCGAGGATCACGGTCGGTGACCCGGCGCCGGTGCATCGGACGTACATCATGCGGCCGCCGCCGACGTCCACGAGACCGTCGATGTCGCCCTCGGCGGTTGGGCTCGGTGAGGTCGATCCCGGCGTCGGTTCGGTCGACGGCTCAGGCCGATCGCTGGAGCAGCCGGACAGGCAAACACACACCAGGATCGCCAGGCCCACGAGTCCCGATCGAGGCCGCCGTCCTGCGAGACAACCCTGTCCTGTCGCAACCCGCTCAGCCTCAACGATCATCGTCGCCTCCCAGCACGCCGGGCCGCGCGGTGCGGCCGTTTCACCCGACGTTCCTCGCTCCATCCGTCCGGGTCATCAGGGTCAACCCCCGACTTTGTGACCGGGGAGACTCTGAGCCGTGGTCGAGAGGGCGTCAACCGATGTCACGCAGCTCCGCCAGCACCGCGAGTACGCGGCGGTGGTCGTCCGGCGCGTCGTGCAGTCCGAGTTTGGTGAAGATGTTGGCGATGTGGCTCTCGACCGTCTTTCCGGAGACGACGAGTCGCTCGGCGATCGCGGCGTTCGACCTTCCCTCCGCCATCAGTCCGAGCACCTCGCGCTCGCGATCCGACAGCGCGAGGAGCGGGTTGTTGCGGGAGTGGGCGCGCACCAGGCTGCGTGCTATCTCCGGATCCAGCACGGTGCCTCCGGCAGCAATGGTGTGCAGCGCGTGCATGAGTGTCGGTACGTCGATGACGCGGTCCTTGAGCAGGTAGCCGAACCGGTCTGCGTGCCGCTCGAGCAGCTGCGCCGCGAAGTGCGTCTCGATCGCCTGCGAAAGGAGCAGGATGCCGAGGTCGGGGTAGATGTCTCTCAAGGCGACGGCTGCGGCGGCTCCCTCGTGCGTGAAGGTCGGCGGCATCCGGATGTCGACCACGGCCACGTCGGGCTCGTGGTCGCGGACGGCCTCCGAGAGTGCGGTGGCGTCACCGACCGCCGCGCACACCTCGACGCCCGCCTCCACCATCAGCCGGGACAGTCCCTCGCGGAGCAGCGCGGAATCGTCGGCGATCACGACGCGCACGGGAACACCGCCTCGACGAGGGTTCCGTGCGGGTTCGTTTCGGAGACCCGCAGCGAGCCCCCGACCGCAGCGACCCGGTCGGCGAGCCCCTGGAGACCGCTGCCCGAGGCGTCCGCGGCACCGACGCCTTCGTCGCGAATCTCCACGCAGAGTGTGTCTCCAGTCCGGCCCACCTGAACGTCGACCTGGTCCGCGCCTGAGTGCTTCACGGCGTTCGTGACCGCCTCGGCGATCACGAACCAGGCCGCGCTCTCGAGGTCGGACGCGAAGCGCTGGTCCATCACGTCGTACGAGACGGCCACGGGCGCCCTGGCGGCGAGGTCTGCGACGGCGGCGAGGAGACCACCGCCGGCGAGGGCCGCGGGCTGAAGTCCGGCCGCGAGGGTGCGCAGCTCATGCACGGTGGCCTGCAGCTCCGTGATGGCTCGGTCGGCCTCGGCGACCAAAGCCCCGCTGTCGCCGTTGAGCCGCGCCGACTGGAGCTGCAGAGCGATGGCGAGCAGGCGCTGTTGCGCCCCGTCGTGGAGGTCACGCTCGATGCGACGGCGCTCCTCGAGGTGGGCGGTCGACAGCCGAGCCCGCGACTCGCGGATGAGCTCGACCTGCCGGGCGAGCTCCGCGCGCAGCGCGACGTTGTCCATCTCGGCTGCGGCCTCGCTGGCGACTGCCTCGGCGACGTCCCGTCGGCTTTCGTGAGGGTCGAACTCCAGGCGGGCGACGAGATCGTCGTGCCGGCGCACGTCGACGCCGTCGGCCGACGGATCGACGGCCCGACCGTCGGAGGTCACCCACGCGCCCCCGGTGGCGGGATAGACGGCGCGCGCCCCGCCTCCCAGCGCTCTCGCCACCAACTCGTCGAGGTCCGCCGACGGCCGGGCCAGCCCCGAACGGACCGCCTCCACCGCGTCGAACCGCCTCGGGTTCACCCGCCGCCCGACCGCTCGGCGGCCCCACACGTAGGAGACTCGCGCCGCGCCCACGCCGGCCAGGGTCGCCGCGATGGTCGTCAGCTGGGCCCCGGCTTCGACCGGCCCGCTGCGGCTCACCACGACGACGACTCCGATGTAGACGAGGAGCACCGCGGCCGCCGCGATGGCATAGGCCGCGGACTCGGTGACGACCCGCTCCACGTCGTACAGGCGGTATCTCAGCACCGACAGGCCGGCTCCCACGACCAGCGTGACCATCGCCCCACCGAGGACGACGGACGCGACCTCGGTGTGATCGGTCACGGAGACGTAGAAGGCGGCGATCACGGCCGGCGCGACAGGCAGTGCGCCGGCCACCAGCCAGAGCAGCTGCCGTCGGGCATCCCCCTCGGCGCGACGCCAGGCGCGCACCAGCAGCACGACCGAGGCAAGGAGGCACGCGGCAAGGGTGTAGAGGGCAACGGCTCCCAGGAGCTCCGCCGCCTCGCTGATGGCAGAGACGGCGAGCGGGCTGGAGAGCTCCTCGAGCGGCGGGTCGAGGGGCGTGGCCCGGAGCAGGGACATGACCTGGAACAGGACCCCGGTGACCACCGTGATGGTCGGGAGCCATCGAGCCATCCCCTGCCGCGGTCCGGGTGGGGTGTACTGCAGCACGAGCGCGAGGAAGACGAACCACCAGACGAAGCTCGTGTCACCCAGGGTCGCGGCGAGCTTCCATGCAGGGACGTCGCGTCCGCCGACGCGGCCGAGCTCGCCGTACTCGTCGCAGAACGCACTCCAGGCCAGCGCGGTCGCGAGGCCCAGGAACGCCCATCCGGCCCGCTGCTCGGGCGCGCGTCCGGTCACCACCACACCCACCAGCCAGCAGGCGATCATGGCGACGATCGCCGGTGTATCAGAGAGTTGAGCCGACGACCCGGTGCCGTTCGGGCGAGCGACGTCGGACGCGAGCGTGGCCACCATCAGCGCAGGCACCAAGGACCAGGTGACCACCCTCGCCACGACGCGCCTCGGCGGCTGCATGTGGCCATCGTGGCAGCACGCGGCCTCGCCGTACTCAGGGCCAACCCTGATTCCAGGACCCGTGGCTGCCCGGTCGCGTCGGACCCGGTCCGGCTCCGACGCTGGAGACCCAGCATCGGCAACCGACCCAGGAGCAGATCATGTCCCTCACCAAGGCCCCCGCGGCCACGGAGTACGCCGCGCCCAGTGCCACGGCCACGAAGGTGGCCGCCACCTCTGCGGCTCTCCTCGCCGTCTCGCTCTTCATGACCGTCGCGGTCATCAACGTCCCGCACGGCGCGTCCGACCAGGAGCTGCTCACCTGGTGGCAGGACTCCGGCAACCGCTGGGCGGGCGTGATGTCTGGGATGTGGGCGCTCATTGTCGCGGTCACCATCCCCGTGGTCATGAACCACCTCCAACGCCTCGACGCGGCCACTCGGGCACCGCAGTGGCTGTCGTTCGCCCGGTCGATGGGCGGTGCCGTCACCGCGGTCTGGCTGGTCACGGGTGCCGCCCGAGGCACCCTCGGGCACCTCGTCGACACGATGAACGAGCCCCTGCCCGGCGTCGACGTGCTGCGCTTCTCGACCGGGATCAACTACACCCTGCTCGGGCAGTCGGGCATGGCCGTGCTCGCGCTGTGCATGCTCGCGGTCTCCGTCGTCGTCCTGCGAACGGGAGTGTTCGGTCGCTGGCTCGGCTACCTCGGTGGTGCGTGCTCGGCGGTGATGATCGCCGCGGTGGCCGCCCAGTACGGCGCCTTCACCACGCCGCTCGCGATCCTGTGGGCGCTGTGCCTGGCAGTGGCGATCTGGCGCCAGCCGGCCGGCGACGCGTCGTAGGCACCGAGATGTTGCACCGGCGCTCACGCGGCGGGCTCGGACTCCCGCTCGCGATGCTGATGGCCTTCCCGTTGGCGTCGTGCACGACGGGCGGTCCCCCTGAGGTGACCGACTCCAGGTCGGGTGACGCGCCGGGTGCCAGTCCCACGTATTCGGCTCGGGTGGACGAGGGTGTCGGAGGTGGCGTGACTCAGCCGCGGTGACACCGGCGACGGGGCGTGACTAACGGGCTCGGGAACGGAGGAGCACCGGCAGGTGTGGTGCGCGATGTCCGATGACGAAACCGCCCTGGGGACCAGGACGGCGGCGTCTGGTCGGTGGGTCAGGTCAGGCAGACCGGTGGCCCGGTCACCTCGGTCCCCCCGGCGAAGTTCAGGTCGACCTGCTGTCCACCGCTTGCGGTGAAGAAGAACGACAGCGAGTAGGAGTCGCCGCACCGGGCCGCGACCGGCGGGAAGCCGGGGAACGGCACGAACTTCAGCTTGACGGCCTGCTCTTTGCCCAGGCACTTCCCGCCGGTGACCTTGGCCCGTCCGGGCACCTGTTCTCCGGCGGCGTCCGCCATGTTGAACCCGGCCGCCTCGTCGATCGACCATGACGTCCCCTTGGGGCAGGTGACCACTGCGTGGATCCATGCGGCCTTGCCGTTGGCAATCACCTTGCCGGTGCCGGTGACGTTCGCCGACACCTGCACGGTGTCCTCGCACCCTCCGGCGTGCGCCGGGGAGGCAAGGACGGCAAGCACGAGACCGATGCCGCCGACGAGCAGCGCCCGCATCTTGTTGGTTGTCATGGTTCTCCTCCATCGTCGGGTCCCGACGTCGTGGGAATGATGGAATTGACAGTCACAGGTCTTCGACCATCCGGCCTGATCGGATGGAACTTAACCCCAATTGGGGGTAGGGGGTTCCCATGCTGACGCATCGTGTCCATGCGTCTGGTGCGCGCTCCAGCGCGCCTCCAGGCCCTCGGCCGCGGAGAAGTGCGGAAGAGTGAGCTGAGAACCTCAGCGCCCGGGGAGACTGAGAGTGGGGACCGCCGAGGGAAGAGCGCGGACCACGACGGTGGCTCTGTTGCGTTGACGCATCGCCAGCGTGGCGGTGAAGGTGGCTCGACGAAGCGCACTCGTCGTCCGGGACCGCCTGTCAGGATGCCCTCGGGGTTCATTGGCTTCCGGTTCCCGCCCGAGGTGATCTTGTTGGCGGTGCGCTGGTACCTCCGGTATGGGTTGTCCTACCGGGACCTCGAAGAGCTTCTCGCCGAGCGTGGCATCGAAGTCGACCACGTCACGCTCTATCGGTGGGTGCAGGGGTTCACGCCGCTGTTGATCGACGCGGCCCGGCCGTGTCGGCACCTGGCCGGGGACCGCTGGTTCGTCGACGAGACCTTTGTCAAGATCTCCGGGTTGTGGCGGTACGTGTACGGGCGGTCGACCAGCAGGGCCACGTGATCGACGTGTACGTCTCGCAGCGTCGGGACATCGGCTTCGCGCGCAGGTTCTTCACCGCCGCCGTGGCTGTTCACGGTGACCCGGCCGAGGTCGTCACCGACCGGGCACCGGCCTTGGTGAACGTGATCGAGGAGCTGGTTCCTGCCGCGTTGCACAACACAGGCCAGAACAACCGGGTCGAATGCGATCGCGGCCGGCTCAAGGCCAGGCTCAGGCCGATGCGCGGGCTCAAGACCCACCGAACCGGGAGCGTGGTGATCCGAGGCCACGCCTTCATCCAGGACCTGCGTCATGGCCACTACGAGCTCGCAGTCGACGCCACGCGGACGTTCCGGTCGGCCACCGCAATTCGACGAACTCAGACCCGCCGTCTGATCAGCACAGGGCCCCAAGTCCCCGCCTCGGCATGGCCTGCGATCGAACAACGCAACAGAGCCCCCGATCAGCTCCATTGTCCACAAGGACACGCTGCCTTCCGGACCGCGGAGGGCAGCAAGCTGCTGGGCGTCGTGATGAACGAGGACGTCGCCGTCGAGATCGACGGAGAACGGCCACATCGCACGGAGCGTGATCGTGCGGGGGACCGCGAAGCTCCACCGGTCACTAGTCTAAGAGCACTGGGGCCGACCGCCGGTCGGTCAAGGTCACGTTCGACCCGACTTGAGGTGGACAAGCAGCCTCGTCCCAACGGGTCGGGGAGTCACAGAGACCATCGGTTCGGCGAGGCGGGGTACGCCGCGGCAGACGATCGGGCAGACGGTCGGTTGCGAGCCTGTCCGCGTGTCTGCTCCCCGCTGGTGCGTCGTCATCGTCCGGGGCTGGGTTGACGGCGATGAGATCAAGGTCCGCATGCTCGCGTCGGGGGACGTGAAGGGTGCCGTCGTCCGCGGCTCGATCGCCTCGGCCACCGAACAGCTCGCCGCGTGGCTCTCCACGCTCTTTCGCGGCAATGCTGAAGAAGACGCTGGGAAGACGCCGCCATGACGGCGAGCGAGACGGCCTGCTCCTAGCATCGCTGAATAGCCGTTCCTCGGAGGTCGTCATGGACCCGCACATCGAGACACTCGAAGCGCCCGCTTCCCCATTCCTGGGTTCCGGGTTTCTCGCGGACGTGGCTGCCCCGGCTCAGCAGGAACAGCCGATCCGGGGCCTGGTCTCGCCGTTCGCCGAGGCGCTGGTCACCAGTGCCAGCGAGGAGGAGCAGCTGTTCACCGAGCTGATGAGCGAGCTTGAGGACGAATCATTCGACGACGCGCTCGAGGCCCTGGTGGACGAGGCCGCTGCGCTGCACCTCTCCTCGCCCTGGTCCTCGGAGTCCGAGACGGGTTCGCACCAGCTGGACGCCTGGGCGAGCCGGCTCACCGCCGACGCCCAGCGCCTGCTCGAGCACCTCGAGCAGACCTTCGTCGACCGCAGTCCGGAGTCGATCCTGGAGGGGGAGATCGACCTGGCTGCCGCCCGGGCCTTCACGGACCCCGTCAGCCCTGCGGCCGAGCAGCTCTTCGGCGGACTGGTCAACAAGATCAAGAGCGGCTTGAGCAAGGTGCGGCAGGCCGTGACGCGGGTCGCGACTACGGGCCTGGGCGTCATCGGGAAGTTCACCGGGATCGGTCGGATCACCGGCATCGTGAGGAGGCTCGTCGAGCCTCTGGTCCGGCGCGTGGTGAACACCGCGCTCAACCGTCTCCCGGCGTCGCTCCAGGGTCCGGCCCGGAACCTCGCCGAGAAGCTTGGGGCGCGGGTCCTCGCTTCCGCCCCGATCGCCGTCGGCGCGGCCAGCCCGCCACCCGCCGCCGGGAACAACGTCGCGCCGGCGGCCAACGGCGCCAGCACCCAGCCGCCCCCGGAGGCGGCACCCGCAACCGACGGAGCCGGCCAGGAGCTCGCCGAGGCGTTCGACCGGCAGTTCGCGGAGGCATTGACCGCGCCGAGCGAGGCTGCGATGGAGCAGCTGTTCGCCGCCGCCGCGGAGGCGGCGGCACCGTCAGGCGAGAACCCGGTGGCGGCGCTTGACGTGGCCCGCGCCCGCCTTGCCGAGGAGCTCTCCGAGGCGGTACCGGGCGAGGCGCCCGTGGTGCAGGTCGAGCAGTTCATCCCGGCCGTGATGGCCGCCATGCCGCTGGTGCGCACCGCGGTGCGATTCCTGGGCCGGGGCCGGATCAAGGGCATGATCGCCGGTCCGCTGGCCACGTTCATCGCGCCGTTCGTGGGCCGCCAGGCCGCCCGGTCGCTGGCCCCGCACATTGCGGACGCCGGTATGCGGCTGCTGCGGCTCGAGCACGAGGACCCCGCGCAGCTGGGAGCCGAGGCGCTCGTCTCCACCCTCGAGGAGGCCGTCCGACAGGTCCTCTCCCTCCCTCAGCAGAGCCTGTCCAGCGATCTGAGGCTCGCTGCCGAGGTGCAGGAGGCGTTCGCGGAGGCGGCTGCCAGGTACCTTCCACCGCAGGTACTGCGATCCGAACTCACCTCCGGTGAGGCCGAGGACGGGGCGGGCTGGGTCCTGATGCCGCGGCAGGCTGGGCCGCACTACCGCTACCGCGCCTACTCGAGTCCGGTGCGTGTCATCGTGCCCCGGTCGATCGCGCGAGCGATCGTCTACGCCGATGGCGAGACGCTCGAGGAACGGCTCCTCGACTCAGGCGTCGCCACCTGGCCCGCCGAGGCCGAGGTCCAGCTCTACGAGGCGCTGCCGGGAACACGCGTGGGTCACGTGATGGCGGGAAGCGACCCGGAGTCCCTGGACGAGGCCTCCGCCGACGAGTTCGCAGCGCTTACTCCCAGGGTTGCCGGAATGCTGCTGGGGAACCCGGCGCTGGGGCGGCGACCGGTCGTGGCACTACCCGGTTCCTGGCTGCGGCCAGGCCAACGGCTCTTCCGGGTGGTTCCCGCCGGCCGGACGCCCAGTGGTGTCCGCCGCCGCGTACGCCGCTTCGGCGTACGCGTGGTCCTGACCGGACCCTCACCCGTGCTCCGGGTCCACTTGCGGGTCGGGGAGCGGTCAGCGCACGCGATCGCCGGCCAGCTGGACCAGCACCAGCACACGCAGGTCGTCGCGGGGATCCGGGAGCTGCTGGGCGCGGGCGCTCGTCGGGCACTGGCCGACCGGCTGGGCAGGGTGCGCGGCCTGAACACGCCCACGCCGATGCCGGCGGAGCGACGACAGGCCCTCGCGGAGGCGCTCGCCGAGTCGATGATCACGGCCGTGGCCAAGGAACTGCCAGCCGCCGCCACCGCGATCGCCACGGCGGCCAAGGACCCCGCGCGCGGGATCACCCTGACCTTCGCGTACTCGTTCCCGGATCGGGCCGCGGTGCTCGGCTCCCCGCCCGGCGCACCCACCCTCACCATTCGGCCCGGATTCCGCCATGACTGAACAACACCGCAGCAGCGGCCTCGAGCGCGAGCAGCTCGCGGCCGAGGTCACCCACTGGCGCTTCGCTGCCGACGCGCTGGCGGACCTGGACGCGGTCGCGTCGCCGAGCGCCTGGGCCGGGCTTGAGGACTACCTCAGGATGCGGGTCCGCGACCGCCTCACCAGCGCGGTCGGCGAGCTCGCGTCGGAGGCCGCGGCTGCGGGAGCGGCACTCGCCGCCGGCCATGACCTCGAGGACATACGCCGACGACTACTGCGACTGCGCACCCACTACCTCCAGGTCGAAACCATTCTCGACTTCTACGGCGATGCGGTCGCGTCGCGGACGAACCCGACCATGGCCGCCGTCCTGCGGGGCCTGGACGTGGTCGCCGGCGACAGTCTCGACCTGATCCTTCGCGTTCTCGGTATCGAGGCCCCAGGGGCCCTCGTCTACCTGGACAAGGGTCTCGGCGCCGCCATCCTCCGCGCCGACGTCCGGCTGTGGGACCGGGCCAGCCTGTCGCCTGTCGCGGCGATCAAGCTGACGCGGCACAACCTCGGCCACCCCACGGCTCTTCTGCACGAGACCGGACACCAGGTGGCGCACCTGACGGGGTGGACCGGCGAGCTGGGCGACGCCCTGGCCAGCGCCCTGGCTCCACGATCGCGCGAGCTCGCGGCGCTGTGGCAGTCGTGGGCGAGCGAGGTGGCTGCGGATGTCCACGCCTTCGCCCAGGCGGGCTGGGCTCCCCTGCCCGCACTCGCGAACGTCGTCGACGGCACCAGCGCCGCCGTGTACCGACTGGTACCAGGCGACCCGCACCCCTTCCCGTGGATCCGGGTCATGTTCAACGCCGCGATGTGCCGCAGCTGGTACGGGCCGGGACCATGGGACACGGTCGCGACGGTTTGGGCGCAGCGCCACCCGCCGTCCGGGCCGACCGAGTCCGCCGCCCTCGCCCGGATGAGCATGGGGGCGATGGCCACCATCATCGACGTATGCACCCGGCGCCCCATGGCGGCGTTCGGCGGACGCCCACTCCACGCCGTCGCCGACCCGCGTCGGGTCTCGGTGCAGGCGCTCGACGCCTTCGCCACCAGGGCCGGCGGCTCCATGCTGACCTCGCAGCACCTGGCCCGGCGCGAACCGCTGACGATCCTCGCGTGGCTCTCGACGCGTCCGCTGCGCGATCCGATGAATGCCCGCGCCCACCGCCGGGCGCTCCAGGACTGGCTGTCCCGACTGTCCCCCGAGCCACAGTCCCGGGCGGCCTGACAACTCGCACACCAGGAGGCGATCCACATGGCTGGCAACGGCAAGGGCAAGAAGACCGAGAAACCGCCCTCGGAAGCCACCCTCAAAGACTTCGCGGGCGCCCTCACCGGCGTGGCCGCGGCGCTGGCGAGCAACACCACGGCCGAGCCCGGGGAACGGCAACCGTCCAACGAACAGCTGCGCACCACGTTGGACTACCTCGTCCTGAGCGCCCTCGTCGGCCGGTCCGTGCCGCGCAACCTCACGGTCAGGGCCACCCGGATCAGGCGGAACGGCGCGGAAAAGATACGAATCTTCAAGGTGCCGGGACGGGCCGTCAAGGTCGCGGTCCACGCCGACGGAGAGACCAGGCCCGAGATCATCGCGTTCCGCAACAGCGGAGGCAAGCCGAGACGCCGGACGATCACCCTCGACAGGACCAGCGGCAAGGACATCGCACGACTCGAGCTGCGAGACGCCGGCGGGCGGCCGATCCGGCTCGGGCCCCGACTGGCCCGTCTGCCCGACGACAGCTCCGGCTCCGTCTCCTGAGATTGGAAGACCCTCATGTTCAGAAACCTCGCCCAGCTGCTGAACGACCAAAGCCGGCCGCGCACGGATGTCTTCCTCGTCCATCCGGCCCAGCTCGGCCGCTGGCTCGACGAGGCGTGGGACAGCGCCAGGACCATCCCGGCGTTCGGAACGCCATCCAATCTCGAGCCGTTCCTCGGCTCCACCGACGTCGTGGAAACGCTGAACCTTCCGAAGCCCGCCGTGGCCGGAGGCCCCGAGATCCTCCCGTCCGGGATCGAGCTCACGGACCCAGACGTCTACAACGACCAGGCCCTTCGGGTCACCAGCATCGGGCTGGCATGGGACCACCTTGCATACGCCTACCTGATCGAGTCCACCGGCGTGTTCGAGGTGATGGCTGAGGTGCTGCGGCGGCTCGTCGTCGGCGAGACCCTGGACAGCCTGAGCGCGCAGGGCATGCGATGGGTACGCGCCACGGAGGAGCTGTTTTTCCGTGACCCGCCCCTGTTCTCAATCGGCGGTGCCGTCAGCGAGGTGCGCCCCGACGACCGGATCAACCGTCGCAACTGCATGTGGCGCATGTTCGGCATGGACCTCCCACACCAGGTGCCGGCCCGCTGGGCCTCCACGGCGGGGGGCGGCGAACAAGCGTGGAAGGGAGACATCGGGAGCGGGGTGAACACCGGCTTCCGCGAGAAGTGGACCGAGCTGCTGCGCCAGGTGTGGCTGGGCATCGAGAACGCGCGGAACGAGAGCGGCGCCAACGCCACCGACCGGGAGTACGTCGCGTTCCTCTGCAACGCGCTCAAGGACATGATGAATATGCGTCGTCGTGGCGGGCAGCTCGCCCGCGAGGAGTTCGTGCACGTCACGACCATGAGCTGGTTCCACTTGACCCTGGAGACTGACAGCCCGATCGTGACCGACCTGAGAGCCGACGCGACCAACCCCGCCGACCGGCTCGCCAAGATCGCCCAACGGGTAGGGATGCAGTCAGCTGAACGGTCCCGTGAACTGTTCGAGCTCGCCGACCTGATGTCCGCGATGCTGCGCGCCATCGAGGTCGGAGCTTTCGACACCGGCGAGAAGGCCGAGGCGTTGTACCTGCCACTAGCCGGCAACGTGAACGCGCTCCTGCTCCAGGACATGAACCGGATCATCGACCTGTGGCAATCCGCGACCGGTGACCGCGTGAAGGTCCGGCAAGTGGAGATCGCTGCCGGCGCCCTGAGCGCCCAGCCGCTGCGGATTCCCGCACCCGGCAGCCCGACCGCCAAGCCGGCAGTGGGCGCGGTTGCGTCCGCCGGCTCGAACGGGCACGGATGAGAGCGAGGCGGCCATGACCATCGAATCATTCGGGACCGACCTGACCGGCCTCGACTACGCCTCGCCTCTGATGGACCCGGCAGAGGCGTATGACGAGGCCGACCCGACCGACCTGTCCCTCGGCCTGGCGTCGCCGTTCGAGGCCGAATGGGTGTCGACGTCTCCCCATGCGCCCCTGTACGCCGAGACACTGACCGACGAGGCGTTCGACGAGACCCCTCCGCCTGTCACCGGGGAGTCGTCCGCATGGGCCCACCGATGGGCCGACTGGCGTCCGGTGCACCGGACGGAGGGTGAAGCAACACTGGAGCCGATCCTTGAGCAGCAGAAGGCGCCGCCCGGACCGGCAGTGTCCACGTCGTTCGCCCCGGAGGCTTTGGCCGAGCTCCCCGACGCGCTGCAGGCGAAGCCCGTCGTACGCATGGAGGCGACCGTGCCGACCGAACGGGTCCTGTGGATGATCGCCGGCGCCCTCGCCAGCCGCGGCCCTGAACCCGGTTGGGCCGACCGCCTGCTAGTTGACCTCCGTGACCTGCCGAAGGCGGGTCCTCTTACGACCGTCCACGTCGCGGTCTTCCAGACGGTCCCGTTCCTGATCAACGAAACCGACAAGCAGAAAGCGTTCCAGCGGTACTGCATGAGGCAGCACCCGAAGCCACAGCACCCGACGAAGGTGCCTACCATCGATGCCCTGACCCTCGGCTACTACTGGGGCAACAGACATGTCGAGGAGCAGTTCCAGTGGCCCGCCGGCTCGATCTCGACCAGTGCCGGCCTCCCGGCTCAGCTTCCCAAGAGTCAGGATGCCAACCACAAGCTCGTGGTGTACGCGCTGTTGCCCGATTCGATCGGCGCGGTCATCGCACCGAGAGACCAGCGATCGTTGCGGGGCTTCGACTTCGGGAAGTGGCTTCTGACCGACGAGCACGAGCGGCTCCTCGACTCCCTGGCCCGCGAGATGGTGCGCAGCTGGTTCTCGCGTCGGAGCGTGACGCACGTCGTCGTCGCTGGGCACACCGATCCGGTGGGCACCAGCGACTTCAACATCCGGCTCGGTCGCCGCCGCGCCGAGGCGGTGGCGAAGCGGCTGAAGGAGATCGTCAACGAGTACGCCGCGTCCGTGTCCTTCCCGGCGGGCGTCCTCGACAAGATCCAGTACGCCGTGGAGTCCTACGGAGAGGCCCGGCCGTTCTCCAGGAACCTGCAGACGCTGAACCGACGGGTCGAGATCACGCTGCAACGCGACTACCGACCGCCGCCCCAGCCGCTGGACGAGGACATCACCCTCAAGCGTCAGTCAGAGCTGCTGCAGAGGAACCCGACGCGCGACCCGGACACGACCAAACGGTTGCAGTGCCTGCTGCAGAAGATGCGTCAATCCGGCGTCGACGACCGCTACGTCAACGACACCCAGGTCTTCCTGATCAACCGAGACAACAAGATGCCCGGACCGACGGAATGGAACCGCGTCCGTTCCACCCTGCTCGACCCTCGGCTGTTCAGCCCGCAGATCCCGGACGACAGGGTGATCGTCAACCTCGAGCGCTTGGACGAGGAGATCGCAGGCGGCGTCGTAAAGATGAACCAGATCCAGGCCTACGCATCGGGGGCCGACCATGGGCTGGGTTTGAGGGCTCTCGCTACTGCGTTCAAGCAGTTCAACGCGTGGGTGATGGAGCGGTTCAGGGACCAGTCGAGCATCTACAGCTGCTACGCCGAGCTGTTCCTGTAGGAAGGGCCTTCGCCTCCGCGAAGGCTGCCCACCCGGTCAGGTGGTCGTCGAAACCGCCCAAGATGACGATGTCGGAGACACCTCTCGCCAAGGTAAACAGGAACAGGGACGGAAGGCACGTGGGTTCGTCTGCGGTCACGGGAGCAAGGGAGGGACGCGATACCCATGGAACACGCCCCTGCCCTGCACATCATCGGAGCCTTCGAGTTGCTGATCGGCGGTCGTCCGGTGGTGCTGGGCAGCAACGCCCGCCGCTTGCTCGCGTTCCTGGCGGTCAGCGGCTCGACACAGCGTCGTGACACCGTCGCGGGACAGCTCTGGTCGATGGCGTCGCAGCCGCAGGCCCGTGCGACCCTCCGCACCGCCCTGTGGCGGGTACGCCAACTGCCAGAGGAGCTCGTGCACGCCGACCGCGAGGACGTCGGCCTCGGGCCGCTGGTCAGCGTGGATCTCGCCGAGAGCACCGCGCTTGCGCGAGACCTGCTCGACCGCGGGTCCGCGCCGACGGTCCCAGGCTCGCCCGACCTGTTCACCGACGACATCCTCCCTGGCTGGGAGGAAGACTGGCTGGTGCTGGAGCGGGAGCGTCATCGACAGCTGCGCATCCACGCCCTGGAGGCCTTGAGCCGCAGGTTGACCACCGCGGGCAGCTTCGCGTCCGCGATCGACGTGGCGTACCGCGCGATCGAGGCCGAGCCGCTGCGCGAGTCTGCCCAGGGCGCCCTGATCGAGGCGCACCTCGCCGAAGGCAACCGGTCCGCAGCGTCGCGCCAGCTCGACCTCTACCGCCGCCTGCTGGCCGACGAGCTCGGCCTCGCGCCGTCCCGGGCGCTTGAGTCACTGCTCGCCAACGCCTGACCGCCGCCGAAGCGGTCAGCCGTAACCGCGGTCGTATCGGGCACCGCACCCTCCGATCGCCGGCGGCACGGGCTGGCCGGTGGACACTGTTGCATTGAGCCATCCCGCGACACCGGCGCCGCAAGATCCTCGCCCGGGTTTCGCCAAAAGTGCCCAGATCGAGCCCCTGGGGTGCGCTGGTAGCCAAACGGGTCGGCTTGGGGCCGGACGCACGTGTCGCACAGGAAGATCTTCCGTCACGCGAACATCTGAACGCTCAATGCAACAGTGCAGCGGTGACCACGTGTTCCGTCATGGCGCTGGGCACCGGCGCCGTCATCGTCCGATAGCGGGACGGATCGGTGCTGCGGTCCGCGAAACGAAGCTGTGGTGGTGGTGGTGGTGTGGTTAGCGCCGCTCGGCTGCTTGTGCTGGGGGCGCTGGTGAACGCACTGCCAGCCCTGCTGATCGTTGCGGCGGGTGTCCTGACGGGCACTGTTGCGTTGAGCCATCTGCGTTGAGCCATCGCTTGACACCGGCGCCGCAACATCTTCGCCCGAGGTGGGCCAATCGGGCCGCAGATCGATTCCACCTCGTTCCATTCGTCGCGAGACAGGTCGATGTGGGGGCGGACGACGTGTCGCACAGGGAGATATCCTGTCGCGCGAGGACCTGAACGCTCAGTGCAGTGCCAGCTCACCTCCCTTACGCGCTGTTCGACTCCACAGAGCGCGCCATCCATGGGTCCGATGAGCGGAGGTTGGGGCGGCGATCCGACCGCAGCTGACGGGGAGGACAACGTGGGGTCTCCGCGGGGTGGGCCCCGCATCAGTCTGCATTTTGCTTTTCCACAGGTTCAGATCCGACCCCTCCCGGGTAGGTGCGGAATGACGTAGGTTCAAGACAAGGAATCCTTGACTCGGGACGGGGGCCTTGATGACGCTGGCTGACGCCCATGCGGAGCTGGTGGAGTCGCTCGATGAGCGTGTCCGCTCGCTGGTGCGGAGCGAGGGTGTGGATCCGCAGCGCGAGGCGGTCGTCGTACGCCGCATCGCCGAGAGCGTGGTCCGTGAGCACGACGACCTGAGCCTGACCGGTGCGGTCGCGCCTGTGGCCGACGTGGACTCCGTGGTCGGTGAGCTGGTCGCGCGGGTGTCCGGGTTCGGTGCGTTGCAGCCGTTTCTCGATGATCCGGCGGTCGAAGAGATCTGGATCAATGATCCGAGTCGGGTCTTCATCGCCCGCCGGGGGCGGCACGAGCTGACCAACCTGATGCTCACTCCCGCGCAGGTGCAGGAGCTGGTCGAGCGGATGCTCAAGTCCAGCGGCCGGCGGATCGACATCAGCCAGCCGTTCGTCGACGCGATGCTGCCGGAGGGGCACCGGTTGCACGTGGTCCTGGAGGGGATCAGCCGCGGCTTCTCGGCGGTCAACATCCGCAAGTTCATTCTCCGCGCCGCCCGGCTGGAGGGCCTGGTCGAGCTGGGCAGCATCACGCCCGGCGGCCGCGCGGTTCCTCGAGGCGTCGGTGCGGGCCGGGGTGAACATCCTGGTCGCCGGCGGGACGCAGGCGGGCAAGACCACGATGCTGAACTGCCTGGCGGCGGCCATCCCGGGAGGCGAGCGGGTCGTCTCCGCCGAGGAGGTCTTCGAGCTGCGGTTCCCGCACCCGGACTGGGTGCCGATGCAGACCCGGCAGTCCGGGCTCGAGGGCACCGGCGAGATCACGCTGCGCCACCTGGTCAAGGAGAGCCTGCGCATGCGGCCGAGTCGGATCATCGTCGGCGAGGTGCGGGCCGAGGAGTGCATGGACCTCCTGCTCGCCCTCAACGCCGGCTTGCCCGGCATGTGCACGATCCACGCCAACAGTGCCCGGGAGGCGCTGGTGAAGATGTGCACCCTGCCGCTGCTTGCCGGCGAGAACATCTCCGCGCGCTTCGTCGTCCCGACGGTCGCGACCTCGGTCGACCTCGTCGTACACCTCGGCATCGACCAGTACGGCGCCCGCCGGGTCAACGAGATCGTGGGCGTCCCGGGCCGGGTCGAGAACGACATCATCGAGGCGGAACCGATCTTCGTCCGCACCACAGGAGATCTCCGGCGTGCGGGCGGGACACCGCCGCGGCGCGAGCTCTACGAGCGGGTGGGGATCGATCTCCAGCGGATCCTGGGGGAGGGCGGCTGATGGGCGCCCTGGTCGGACTCGGGGTGGGCGTCGGGCTGCTGCTGGTGTGGTCCGCGTTCTTCCTGCCACCTACGCCACGCCCGCGGTCGGCGAGCACCGGTCGGCTGCGACAGCTGTTGGACCGGGCCGGGCTCGGGCAGGTGTCGGTCGCCGGACTCGTGGTGCTCTGCGGCGTGCTGGCGGTCGGCGCCGCGTTGGTGATCCAGCTGGTCTCGCGGACCCCGCCGGTGGCCGTGGCGTTCGGGCTGATGGGCGGCTTCCTGCCGGTGGTCGTCGTCTCCGGGCGCGCACGCCGCAGGCAGCGCGAGTTCGCCGAAGTCTGGCCGGAGGCCGTCGACAACCTCGCTTCCGCGGTCCGGGCCGGGCTGTCGCTCCCCGACGCCCTGGCGGGCCTCGGCACCCGCGGACCGGAGCCGCTGCGCGAGGCGTTCGACCAGTTCGCCCTCGACTACCAGGTCAGCGGCCGGTTCGGCGAGTGCCTCGATCGGCTGAAGGCCCGGCTCGCCGATCCCACCGGCGACCGGGTCGTGGAGGGCCTGCGAGTCGCACGGGAGGTCGGCGGCGGCGAGCTCGGCCGGTTGCTGCGCAACCTGTCCGGCTACCTCCGCGACGACGCCCGCACCCGCTCCGAGATGGAGGCCCGGCAGGCCTGGACGATCAACGGAGCCAGGTTGGCGGTCGCCGCCCCGTGGCTGGTGCTGCTGTTCATGACGTTCCAGACCGAGGTGATCCGCCGCTACGCCTCGCCCGCCGGCGTACTCGTCCTCGGGCTCGGCGCCGCCGCCTGCATCGTCGCCTATCGGCTGATGATGCGGATCGGGCGGCTCCCCATCGAGGAGCGGATCCTGTCATGACCCTGACGATGTGGGGCGCCACGCTCGGGCTGGTCTTCGCGGCCGGCGTCCTCGTCGTACTCGCCCGGATCGTCGTGATCCGCCGGACCCAGCTGGCGGTCCGGGTCCTGCCCTACGTCCGCGACCTTCCGCAGGTGGGGCGCACCCCCGCGCTTCGTGTCGCCTCGTCGTCGCCGACGTCGGCGGCTGCCGGCGTCTTCGGGCCGGTGCTCCGGTCCGCGGCCGACGGCGTCGAGCGGGTGCTCGGCGGAGCCACCTCCGTCCGCCGCCGGCTCGAGCGCGCAGACATCGACAAGACCGTCCACGAGTTCCGGGTCGAGCAGGTGATCTGGGGGCTGGTCGGGTTCGCCGTCGCCGCGGCGTACGGCGTTCTCAAGGCGGTCGCCGGGTCTGGCGGCGCCGTCTCCTCGTTGCTGCTCTGCGCGGTCGCCTTCGCGGTCGGTGTGATTGCGCGTGACAACCACCTGACCAGTCAGGTGAGGACGCGTGAGCGACGGATCCTGGCCGAGTTCCCTGCCATTGCCGAGCTGCTGGCCCTCGCCGTGGCTGCCGGCGAGAGCCCGGTCGCAGCGCTCGACCGGGTCGTACGCCGCAGTGGCGGTGAGCTGTCCCGTGATCTCGCCAAGGTGCTCGCGGCCGTACGCACCGGTGAGCCGGTGGGTGTCGCCTTCGACAGGTGGTCGGCGACGACCGGGCAGCCACTCGTCGCCCGCTTCGCCCAGGGCATCGCCGTCGCTGTCGAGCGGGGCACGCCGCTGGCGGAGGTGCTGCACGCGCAGGCAGCCGACGTCCGCGAGGCCGGACGCCGCGAGCTGATCGAGATCGCCGCCCGCAAAGAGATTTTCATGATGGTGCCGGTGGTGTTCCTTGTGCTGCCGGTCACCGTCTTCTTCGCCTTCTGGCCCGGCGTCGTCGGGCTCGACCTGACGACCCCATGAACCCCTCGAGAACAGGAATGGTCATGCACGCCTACCGATTGCTGATCGCCCGATGGTTCCTCGCCTTCATCCAGCCCCGCCACCGCGACGAACGTGGCGACGTGCCCGGTTGGGTCCTGGTGACGGTGATGACCGCGGGTCTGGTCGCCGTGATCTGGGGCGTCGCCGAGGACCAGCTGCGCGACCTGCTGCGCAACGCCCTCAACTCGGTGCGCTAGGTCTCGATCCGATGCTCCGGGCACGACGGGGACGCGAGCGCGGTTCCGCGGTGGTGGACTTCGTGCTGGTCCTGGTTGTGCTGCTGCCGCTGTTCCTGGGCATCCTCCAGGTCGCGCTGGTGCTGATGGTCCGCAACACCCTCGCCTCCGCCGCAGCGGAGGGCGCCCGGTACGCCGCCACGATCGACCGTGGCCCGGAGGATGGAGTGGCCCGGACCCGACAACAGATCGACGCCGCGATCTCCGGCCGGTTCGCCCGTGACGTCGATGCGTCGACCGTGATGATCGACGGCGCCCCCGCCGTGGAGGTGACCGTGCAGGCCACGGTCCCGGCGCTCGGGCTCGGTGGGCCGGCCATCTCCATCGAGGTGTCGGGACACGCGATCGAGGAGCAACCGTGAGCCGGCGGCGCAACCAGCGAGGGAGCGCGCTGGTCGAGCTGACCTGGCTGGGCATCCTGCTCCTGGTCCCGATCCTGTGGATCGTGCTGTCGGCGTCGGAGGTCCAGCGCGGTGCGTTCGCCACCAGCGCCGCGGCGCGCGCCGCCGGGCGTGCCTACGCACTGGCGCCGACGGACGCCGAGGGACATGCCCGCGCCGAGGCTGCTGCCCGACAGGCCCTGGCCGACCAGGGCGCGGACGGCCAGTCGATGTCACTGACGGTGTCGTGCCGGCCGCTGCCGGGAGACTGCCACCGCTCCGGCTCGGTGGTCACCGTGCGGATCCACTCCGGAGTCGACCTGCCGCTGCTGCCGAGCGTGCTCGGGGGCGGTGCCCCGAGCTTCGCGCTGGACGCCAGCCACACCGTCCCGATCGGCCAGTTCCGGGACGAGCCGTGAGCCGGCGCGACGAACGCGGCCAGGCCACGGTGATGATCATCGGCCTGGCAGTCGTGCTCCTGATGGCCGCCGTCGTGGCGGTGGACGCGTCGGCCGCCTTCCTGCGCAGGCAGGACCTCGACACGGTCGCGGACGGCGCGGCGCTGGCCGGGGCCGACGCCGGCTCGCGCAACCTCGACGTGCTGTACGGCGAGGGGGTCGGCGCCCAGGACCGGCTCGAGCAGGCCGAGGCGCTGGCGCGCGCCGCCGTCGCGGACTACCTGCGCGCCACGGGTGCCCACGCGGCGTACCCCGGTTTGACGTTCCGGGTGAGCTTCGATGCCGGCGAGGACAGCGTCACGGTGCGGATCGACGCGCCGCTGGACCTGCCGCTGACGCTGCCCGGCTCGCCCGAGCGGCCGGTCATCGGCGCCGTCGGCTCGGCCGTCGTCCAGATCGACCCCTGACGAAACCGACCGATCCGCTCTTGGCGCACCGGCCGACCCCCGAGTCGCCGGCCCGCGCGACATTGATGCCCCGGGCAGCGTAGCCAAGCGAAGGTAAAAGTTGGCAACTCAACGCGGCATTGACTTGACTTCATGTTACTCCCATTTGTCAAGAAGCACTCACTCCGGGTGCTCGACGAAGGGAGCTCGCCATGGTTCGCAAGCTCAGGTTGGCAGCGGTGGTGGTCACCGCAATCGCATCGCTTCTCGGAGGGGCCGCAGTGGGGGCGGGTGCCGGCATGACGACGGCAGGGCCCGGCGACGGCTGGTGCTGCTGACGGCGTAGGAAGGGTGGTGGGTGGGCGGCGCGTGCGCCCGCCCCGGCTCGGTCAGGTGAGGGCGCGCGTCGACGCGGGTCGCGGGGTCAGGCCGGTCGAGGCGGCCGCCCGACGGTAGGCGTCGCGCGCCTCGTCGCCCGCGCCGACGCCCTCCAGGAGGCCGCCGAGCTCGAACCACAGCTGGGCCGCGCCGCGGTCGGCGCCGATGCCGGTGAGGGTGAGGATCGCCTCCCGGTAGCAAGCCTGCGCGCCGGACGCGTCACCCTGGTCGGCCGCCACCTGACCGCTGAGGATCAGCGCATCGGCGGCGATCATCGGCAGGCTGCCCCGGAAGGACTCGAAGATCTCGGTCGCCCGGGCGCCGGCCTCCGCCAGATCGCCGGCCAGGTAGCGG
The DNA here is from genome assembly GCA_963788445.1 of uncultured Actinomycetota bacterium. GTDB lineage: Bacteria > Actinomycetota > Actinomycetes > Propionibacteriales > Nocardioidaceae > Nocardioides. The sequence continues at coordinate 257,876 of CAWBGN010000006.1, read as the reverse complement.
GCCCGCGCCAGGGCGATGTCGTTGCGGGCCGAGTCGGTCGGGCTCGCGCTCGACCACGCCAGCTCGCGGGCAGCCTGCTCGAGGCTGGCCCGGGCGTCCTCGACCGCGGGCGGGTCCAGTCGGAGCTGGCTGATGCCGAGCTGCGAGCGCAGGCGAGCCAGGTTGCGGGTGTCGTTCCCGAGCTCGAGAAGTGCCAGTGCCTTCTGCGCCAGGGCGACTGCGGCGTCGACCGCGCCCTGGTTGGACTCCATGACGCTCGCATTCCAGTACGCCGAGGCCTTGGCCTTGGGCGAGTCGAGCCGTTCGGCGCGCTCGATGGCCCGGTGGCAGAGCCGGACGGCGTACGCCACGTCGCCGCGCTCGAAGTGTGCCGCCGCGATGGTGACGGCCAGCTGGACCGCCTCGTCGGAACCGTCGAGCTGGTACTCCTCGAGGCGCCGGAGCGCGCGCTCGCCGGTGTCGATGGCCCGGGCGAGGTCGCCGGTCTCGCGGTAGCAACGGCTCAGCGCGATCGCGGCGGTCAGCTTGGTCGGACCGTCGGCGTCGTCGGTCAGGTCCTCCAGGGCGAGGATCGCGTCCTCCACCCGGCCGGCCGTCTCGAACGCCAGCGCACGCAGGTAGCTCGCCCGCGCACTGAGCTCCGGCAGCACGCCGTTCTCGGTGAGCTCCAGGACCTCGGCCGTGCGGGTCAGCGCCTCGTCCGCGTTGCCCGACGTGAGCGCCAGCTCGGCGTAGTCCAGCTTGAGCGTGGCCTCGGCCTTCTGGTGGGGGTCGACCCCGTGCAGGAGTTCTTCGAGGGTGGTGTCGAGCCGGCTGACGATCTTCTCCAGCAGCCGCCCGTCGGGTCGGCGGTGGCCGGCCTCGATCCGGGAGATGTACGCCGTCGAGGCGTCCGGGCCCGCCACCTCCGCCTGGGTGAGCCCCTTGGCCAGTCGGGCGTTCCGGATCCGGGATCCGAGGGTCTCCAGGTCGATGGTCCTGAGCAGTCCGGCGAGTTCGTTGTCCACGTGACTCATTGTGCCTCCTGGCTGGAAGAAGCCGCTGATTTTCCGGCGGATGGCCCGAACGACAGCGGATGCTGTTGCCGCGCAGCTTGCTGCCAGATCTTGACAGTCGTCGGCACGCGCTCGCGGGCCTGATCTAGTCCATCTGGACCCGACCTGGCGGAGTCGGCCCGCCGGGGTGCTCGCGCGAGTAGCGTCGCCAGCATCGGACCCCATCGAGCCGTGGAGGCGGACGATGAACCTCGACCGATTCAGCGTCGCGACCTTCAACCTCTACAACCTGCAGATGCCCGGGAAGCGGATGAACCCCGGTCAGACGCCGTGGACCCAGGAGGAGTTCGAGCGGAAGGCCGTCTGGATCTCCGGGCAGCTGAGATCGCTCGATGCGGACGTCGTGGGGTTCGAGGAGTGCTGGAGCCGCGAGGCTCTGGAGCAGGTGATCGCGCACGAGGGGCTGGACGCGGAGTACGAGCTGCTCGCCGACGAGGCCACCGGCAGCCGGATCGTGTGCGCGGCGATGGTGCGCAACGGCCTGCGCGACGGCCGCGACCCCGAGTGGATCCGCGACTTCCCGGCCGCCCTCAGGCTCGAGTCGAACGACCTCTCCGACCTGCAGGCCGAACACATCGCCGTGGACATCGACACGTTCTCGCGGCCGATCCTGAACTTCCAGGTCAGGCTGCGGGACGACCCGGAGCCGCTGACCGAGGTGTTCGTGACCCACTTCAAGTCCAAGCTGCCGACCCGGATCGACCAGGAGACCTGGTTCCAGCAGGACCCCGACCTCTACAAGCCGCACGTCACGGCGATCGGCTCCGCGATCTCGACGATCCGGCGCACCGCCGAGGCCACGGCGCTGCGGGTCCTGCTGAACGGGGTGATGAAGGGGACGGACGCCCCGGTGATCGTGCTGGGTGACTGCAACGACGGGCAGCACAGCAACACCCTGAACATCCTCACCGGGCAGCCGCGCTACCTCGTCGGCGACGTCCGCCGGCGGTGCGGACACCGGCCTCTACACGGCGCAGACGCTGCAGGAGTACCGCGACACCCGCGACGTCTACTACACCCACGTGTTCCAGGACCTGCGCGAGTCGCTGGACCACGTGCTGGTCAGCGAGCAGTTCTACGACAACAGCAGGAAGCGCAAGTGGCTGTTCGACGGGTTGGTCATCAACAACGACCACCTCAACACCGAGGACCACAAGGCCAACGGGTCGACCGACCACGGCGTGGTCCAGGTCCACTTCAAGTGGAAGCCGGTGCGCTAGGCGGTCGAGCCGTCGCGTCGACGCCGAAGGCGCGCAGCACCTTCGACCGGGGACCGGTCATGGATCCGGCGCCCGTCCCGGATTGAAGGCGCACCGCCCGCTCAGTGCTCGTGGGGGTCGAAGCCTTCGGGCGCCCGGTCGAGGAAAGTGGTGACCGACTCGATCAGGCCGTTCTCGTCGACAGCCAGTACGTCGGTGCCCTCGGCGAAGGATTCCTCGCCTCGTAGGGCCTCCCACTGCAGCCGGACTCGGCCGTGGTGAGCTTGTGGCTGGTTGCGCACGCGGAAGGTGACCTCGCCGAGGTGCTCGGCGAAGCCCAGGCCGAGCTGGAGCACCTGGTCGACGCCGACCCGGGCACCGAGGGGGCCGCGATGGTCGAAGTCCTCGCGGAACACCGTGGTGGCTAGCCGCCGCTGCTCCGGACCGGACCTGGCGTTCCAGAAGGTCAGGTAACGCTCGACGATCGCGTCGTTGCTCGGTGGGGTGTCGGTCTGGGTCATTCGCTTCTCCTTTGTAGTGGTTGCGTGTAGTGGTTGTGCGGTGGAGCGCCGCGGCGATTCCGCGTCGCGATGACGTACGCCGCGGCGGCGCGGCCTGTCGAATACCTTCGACATCAGTGCCGGGTCTACTTGATCTCGGATCGGAGCAGGAGCCGCAGACCGAAGGCGAGCGGGACAAACAGCCAGATCAGAGCTGTGACGCCGAGCTGTGCCCACATCTCGCCCGTGAGCGATCCTTCGTACAGCCGCCCTGACGCCCAGTTGAGGTCGAACCAGGCGCCGTTGTCCGCCCACCACTCCTGGCTACTGGCCAGGGCGGCGGAGATGCCGTGGATCACCAGCGCGTAGACGAAGTAGCCGACGATGGCTCCCGGTGAATTGCGGAGTGCGACCCCGAGCATGAAGCCCATCAGCAACCCGACCTCGGCGGCCAGGACGACTTGGGTGAACTGGAGCGCGCCGAGGTTCCAGACCGGGTCGGTGCCGGCGATCGTGCTTCCAACCAGGTTGCCGAGGGCGCCGATCGCGAGCGCGGTCAGCATCGCTGAGACACCAACGGCGATCGTCACCGCTGCCTTGGTGGCCATCACCCGGCCGCGGTTGGGCACCAGGGTGAACGTGGTCAACGCCGTCCGCTGGCCCCATTCGCTGGTAACCGAGAGCACGGCGATCATCGGCAGGATCACTCCCGTCGGGGTGCCCACGACGACCGTAAGGTTTTCGTAGGTCAGTTCGTCTCGCGGCGCGAAGACAATCGCCCCGATCGTGGCGAGCACGGAGAGGACCGGGATGCTGGCCATCAGCCAGAACCCGGACCGCGTGTTGAACGTCTTCCGCAATTCGACCGTGAACAGTCGTCCGGTCGGGATCGGCCTGGCCGTGGTGCGTTCGCGGCGCGCGGCGGGCCGTGTGGTCGTGACGGCTGGAGTCGTGGATGTGGCGGTCATGCCGCGGTTCCTCCTTGGGGGTCGCGTTGACTGTCGGCGGTGAGGTCCAAGAACATTTCCTCCAGTCCGGCGCCGTCGGCGGTGCGGAGCTCGGTGAGGGCAATGCCCGCAGCGAACGCTGTGCGGCCCACCGTGGAGAGGTCGGCACTGGTGAAGACGGCCCCGTCCACGGCGGAGGCATTGAGGCCGTCCGTCTCGAGTGCGCGCGCCAGGGCACCGAGGTCGGCGGCGCGGACGAGGGTCCCCGCGGACGCGAGCAGCTCCTGCTTGGTTCCCTGCGCGACGATCCGCCCGTCGCCGATCACCACGATGTCGTCGGCGATCACCTCGATCTCGTGCAGCAGATGCGACGAGAGCAGCACCGTGCCGCCGTGGTCGGCGAACCGCCGCAGCAGGTCCCGCATCCAGCGGATGCCTGCGGGGTCCAGGCCGTTGGCGGGCTCGTCGAGCACCAGCACCTCGGGGTCACCGATCAGCGCGGTCGCGATCCCGAGACGCTGTCGCATCCCTAGCGAGTAGTGGCGGACCCGGCGGTCGGCCTCTTCGGGGGTCAGACTGACCCGCGCCAGCATCTCCTCGACGAGTGCCGCGGGCAGACCCATGGTGCGCTGCGCGATGGCGAGGACCTCGCGTCCGGTCCGACCGGCGTGCTGCGCGGAGGCATCGAGGAGTACGCCGACCTCACGACCCGGGTTCGGCAGATCGGCGAAGCGTCGACCGATGACCCGGGCGCTGCCCGCACTCGGCTCGGCCAAGCCGACCAGCACCCGCATGGTGGTGGACTTGCCGGCGCCGTTCGGGCCGAGGAAGCCGGTCACCCGCCCAGGTACGGCGGTGAACGTCACCGCGTCGACGGCGGTGAACCCGCCGTACCTCTTGGTCAGGACTTCGAACTCGATCACGTGCCAAACTCTCTTCCTCGTTGCGAACGGTGCGAGGTTTCGCGCCCGTCACACAGTGGGGCGCGCCGCACCGGACTGTCGATTACCTCCGACGTAGTAGCCCGGGCGACCACCGGGCAGGCACGCTGAGCACCATGACGTCGACCCAGGTACGCCAAGAACCGGTCGGACAGCTAGTACGACGCTGGCGGGAGCGTCGCCGCCGCTCCCAGCTCGATGTGTCGATCGCGGCCGAGCTGTCGGCTCGACACCTCAGCTTCATCGAGACCGGCCGGGCGACACCGAGCCGGTCCATGATCGCGCGGATCTGCGAAGAGCTCGACGTGCCGCTGCGCGAGCGAAACACCCTCTACCTCGCCGCCGGCTTCGCGCCGGTGCACGCCGAGCGTGGGTACGACGACCTCGGGCAGGCCCGCTCCGCCGTCGAGGTCGTGCTGCGGGGAAGCCACCCCAATCCGGCGATGGCCGTCGACGTTCGATGGCAGCTGGTCGCGATGAACGACGCGGCTCGGGCATTCTTCGCCCAGGTCACCGCCGCACCTGTTGACGTCGGCGGGTCGCTCAACGTGCTGCGCGCGACCCTGCACCCAGACGGGCTGGCCCCGCGGATCCGGAACTACGGGCAGTGGCGCGCGCACGTCGTGCGCCGGGTCCGGCGGCAGTGGGAGCGGACCGCGATCCCCGACCTCCGCGACCTCCTCGCGGAACTGGAGTCCTACCCGATTCCAGAGGGCGCTGAGGATAGGCCGGGTGGGCCGGAGAACGACCTGGTCATCCCGATGCGGGTGCGCACCGAACAAGGCGAGATGTCGCTGCTCTACGCGATGACCCTCTTCGGAGCGCCCCGCGACGTGACCTTGGACGAGATCGCGATCGAGACGTTCTTCCCGGCGGACCAGAGCACGGCAGATCTGCTCGCCGCGTTGACGTCGAGCTGACGCCAGGTCGTCGACTTCGCGACCGATTTGAACAGCTCGCCCGGAGCGCTTCAGCCGTGCGCCCGGTCGTGCCGCTCCAGGCACGCCGCGATCGCCTGCGGCACCGGCTGGCCGGTGCGGTCGCTGGCGAAGAGGTACTCGCCGGCCGGGTTCACCTCGAGGAACACGTGCTCCCCGTCGGGGGTGACCCGGAAGTCGGAGGCGCCGTACACGAGGCCGAGCCGCTTGTGCAGCTCCACCAGCGCCGAGGCGACCTGGTCCGGCAAGGTGTACGGCGCGAACTCGGCCGACCCGATCCCGGCGCGGTAGTCCGTCTGGTACTCCGGCTCCGACCTGATCGACGCGGCGAACACCTCGTCCTCGACGACGATCACCCGCAGGTCGAGATCGGCCGGCACGAACTCCTGGAACGTCACCGGCGCGAACCGCACCTGGTCCATCCGGGTCAGGTCCTCGAGCGTCACGACCGCCGTCGAGCGCGGCGCCTCGGCGATGTTGCGGAACGCCTTGCGGATCACGCTGCCGACCGGCCGGTTCGCGACGAACTCGGTCGCGGCCGCCGGGTCGTTGGTGACCAGGGTCCGGGGCACGGAGAGGCCGACCTCGCGGGCCACCTGGAGCTGCCGGATCTTCCGCTGCCCGGCCTCGTCGGCGGCCAGCGGGTTCATCCAGAAGCAGTCGGTGGCCTGCCAGATCCCGGTGATCGCCTCATGGCTCTCCGACCAGGCGAACAGCCGGCCGGTCGGCGCGGTCAGGGCCGGGTCGAAGTCCATCGGCCGGATCCGGCGGAACCAGACCGCGCCGACGTCGGCCAGGTCGATCGGCTCCTCGCCCTGGGGTTGGAGGGTGAGGAGGTCCGGTTCGCCGTCGGCGAACCGGACCTCCAGCCGCGTCCTGGCGGGGAAGTCGCCGATGTCGAACACCCGCGCCGGGCGGGTCAGGTGCTGCCTGACCCGCTCGACGTGGTCGTTCTCGTGGAAGCTGACGATGAGGATCATCGGTCAGCCGAGCAGGGCCACGATCTGTGCGTACACCGCGGCCAGCTGCTGCCAGCGCTGGGCGCTCGCAGGGTCGAGCGTTCCCTGCGCCGCCGCCGCGGAGTAGCCGGCGAGCACACCGCCGAGCTGCTGGACGACCGCCAGCAGCGGGTCGGCCGGCGCGCCGGCACCGGCGGCGGCGTACCCGTACCCGGCCTGCTGCGCGGCGTACCCGGCCTGGGGACCGCAGCCCTCGCACGGGTCCTTGCCCCCGCTGCCGAGCACGAACGGCATCGCGCCCTGCCCACCCGGGCCGATCGGTCCTGGTCCGGGGATCGGGCCCGGGAAGGGACCCGGGAACGGCCCTGGCCCCGGGATAGGGTCCGGGGTCGAAGCCCTTCGGCTGGTCGAGGAGGTGCTTGGGCGGGTCGAAGATGCCCTCCTTGCCGGCTCCTTGATGCCTCCTTGATCGGCTCCTTGACGAAGTCCTTGGGCCGGTCCTTCGGGGTCCTTATCGGCTCCTTCACGAAGTCCTTCGGGTTGTCCTTCGCGTCGGTCCTTGAGTGGCTCCTTCACGAAGTCCTTCGGGTTGTCCTTCACGAACTCCTTGATCGGCTTGGGTCCGGCGCACGGCCCGCTGACGCCGATGCTGGAGCGCGGCCCGTCGAGCGCGGCCTGCATCCGGTCGACCTGGCCGGCGGTGAACATGAACATCGCCGCGTCGTCGGTGTAGTCCATGTAGTTCATGAACAGGTCGCCGTTGGGTCCGTTGTTGCAGGTGATGTGCGGGAACGTCGGCGCGCCGAAGTTCGGCCCGGCCGCGTTCGGGGTGTCCGCCACGAAGTCGCTGCCGGAGCAGCCGGTGCCGTCGTCGCCCCAGATGTGGCGCAGGTTGAGCCAGTGCCCGACCTCGTGGGTCGCGGTGCGGCCGAGGTTGAACGGCGCGGACGCCGTACCGGTGTTGCCGAACGCGCTGTGCAGGATCACGACGCCGTCGGTCGCCGGCGGGTCCGCCCGGGAACTGCGCGTAGCCGAGCAGGCCCTGGCCGGCGTTGTTGACCAGGTTGCCGCAGGTCCAGATGTTGAGGTACTTGTCCGCGGGCCACGCGTCGTCACCGCCGGTGTTGTTGTGCTTGGCGTTGTCCAGGTCGGAGTTGAACGACGTGTTGGTCGTCGACTTCCGGATGATGCCGGTGGTCGGGTTGCCGGACGGGTCGGTGGTCGCGAGCTTGAACGTGATCCGGGCGTCGGCGATCAGCGGCTGGAAGACCGCGGGCGTCGACGACTTGTCGGCGTTCGTGGCCCGGAAGTCGTGGTTGAGGATGTCGATCTGGCTGTTGATCTGGGCGTCCGAGAGGTTCTCGGTCGTGTTCCGGTGCAGGACGTGGACGACGACCGGGATCTCCGTGCAGCCGGTGCGCAGCGCGGCGGCGCCGAGGCTGAGGATGCGCGACGTGCGGTCCTCGATGGCGCTGCGGGCCTCGGCGTAGCCGGGGACGGTGCGCAGCAGGCGCTCGTTGACCTCGTCGGTCGCGCAGATCCGCACGGTCGGGAAATCGACGTCGGGTTCGGTCTTCTTCTTGGGAGGCATGCTCTTCCTTCCCGAGTGCCCTCGCTAGGAGGGAGAGATCGGCCGCAGCTCCAGGTGGTCGTCTGCCGCCGTCAGGACTTGGTACGTCGACTCGCCGGTCGGGAGTACGACGCGCAGGACGTCACCGTCGATCTGCCAGGTGCCGTCGTCGTTGGTGCCGCGGTCGTCGGGGCCGGGTCGGCCCACGACAGCGCGGTGGTCGGGGAGCAGCGTGAACGTCGTACGCCCTCGCGACGGCGGGAGTGGTTGGTCCGCCGGCCGGAAGGTCTGTCGATCGTCGTGGTCCTCCTCGTGAGAATGCGCCCACGCGCCGAGAACCTGCGCATCGTCGATCACCGTGAAAGCCCCTCGCCAGGGCGTCGACTCCGCTATCCGCGAATCCGACGCCTGATCCGTGCTGTCCTTCCACACTGGCCCTCCGTGCTGGGGTATGCCATGGGTCGTTCGGGCTATCTGGGTGGGTCCGGACCAGTGGTCCGGTCCAGCCGCGGCGGGCCGTTGCCCGGATCTCGCCGTACGATCGTCGTGGGGGTCGGAGGCAAGCGCGCCCGGTCAGCCGGGCCGCTGGGGGAGGTGCGTCGTGAGGACGGGCATCACGGTCGTGTGGATGGGGGACCCGCACACGTACGCCGAGTCGGTGCAGGAAAAGGTCTGGGGCGAGCTCTCGTCGCGGCCGGAGTGGCAGGCCTGGCTGGGGGAGCACATCTTCGGAGCGAGCGGATCAGCATCGTCTTCTACGAGGACCGGTACGACGACCGGATCGTCATCCGCGGCGACACCCTGCGCTACGTCGTCCCGGTCGACGACGTCGCTTGCGGCGTTCGAGAAGCACTACCTGCCGGACTTCATGGCGCACCTGTTCCGCGAGGTCTACCTGGCGTGGGCGCACAAGCTCGACCTTCCCGAGCCGCCGGACGTCGCCGACCCGCCGCACTGAGCGCGTCGTACGGTGGGGGCGCCAGCACTTCCGGATGCAGGGAGTCATGTCATGCGCAACCACCGCCGGCCCACCCTCGCCGCCGGCCTCGCGGCCACGGTCCTCGCCGGCCTGCTGACCGCGGGTCCGACCGGGGCCGCCGCACCCGCCGCCACGGAGGCCGAGCGGGTGTCTCCGGCGGCGAAGTACGGCCGGACGCCTTCGTGGCCTCGAACAACAGGCGCGAGGGGCACAATCGCCGGGAGCTCCGCAGCAACGCCTGCCTGCATGAAGTACGCCGTCAAGAACGCGCGCCGGATGGCCAACCGCGAGGTCATGGACCACCAGCAGCTCGGGCCGATCGCGCGGGACTGCGGCCTGAACGCGGTCGCCGAGAACATCGCCGAGGGCTACCCGACCGGGCGCGAGCGCCGTGCGCGGCGTGGATGCACTCGACCAGGGTCACCGGGAGAACATCCTCAACCGCACCTACCGGCTGATGGCCGTCGCCGCGCGCAAGGACGACAACGGGCGCTGGTACGCCGCACAGGTGTTCGGCCGCAGGGCCTGATCGGATTCGCAAGGGCCGCGGGCCGCCCCGTAGTGTTGGTTCTTGTGGCAGGACCCGACTTCGACACAGAGATCAAGCAGCTCCAGGCGACCATGAAGACGATCGGCCAGGTGCTCGACCTGGACGGCATGCGCGCCGAGATCGCCGACCTCGGCCAGCAGGTCGCCGCGCCCGACCTCTGGGACGACCAGGACAACGCGACCCGCGTGACCGGCCGGCTGTCCCTGCTCCAGGGCGAGCTGGACCGCTTCAACGAGCTCCACGGCCGGATCGAGGACCTCGGCATCATGGTCGAGCTCGGCACCGAGGAGGGCGACGCCGGCGCGATCGCCGACGCCGAGGTCGAGCTGGGCAAGATCAAGAAGGCCGTCGAGGGGCTCGAGATCCGCACCCTCCTCTCCGGCGAGTACGACGCCCGCGAGGCGCTGGTGACCATCCGGTCCGGCGCCGGCGGTGTCGACGCCGCCGACTTCGCCGAGATGCTGATGCGGATGTACACGCGCTGGGCCGAGCAGCACAAGTACCCCGTCGAGGTCTTCGACACCTCCTACGCCGAGGAGGCCGGCCTGAAGTCCGCCACCTTCGCGATCCACGCGCCGTACGCCTACGGGACGCTGTCGGTCGAGGCCGGCACCCACCGCCTGGTGCGGATCAGCCCGTTCGACAACCAGGGCCGCCGGCAGACCAGCTTCGCCGCCGTCGAGGTGGTCCCGGTCCTCGAGCAGACCGACGAGATCGACATCCCCGACGAGGACATCCGCACCGACGTCTACCGCTCCGGCGGACCCGGCGGCCAGTCGGTCAACACCACCGACTCGGCCGTCCGGCTCACCCACATCCCCACCGGGATCGTGGTCAGCTGCCAGAACGAGAAGAGCCAGCTCCAGAACAAGGCCAGCGCGATGATCGTGCTCAAGGCCAAGCTGCTCGCCCTGAAGAAGGCCGAGGAGAAGGCGCAGCTCGACGAGATGCGCGGCGACGTCCAGGCGTCGTGGGGCGACCAGATGCGCAACTACGTGCTGAACCCGTACCAGATCGTCAAGGACCTGCGCACCGGCTACGAGGTCGGCAACCCGTCCGCGGTCTTCGACGGCGACCTCGACGGCTTCCTCGAGGCCGGCATCCGCTGGCGGATGGGCGCCGAGAAGGCCGCCGCCAACTAGCCGGCTCGCTGGTTTCGAGACAGGCGCTAGCGCGCCTTCCTCAACCAGCGATTCTCGGTGGTTGAGGAGGTTGCGCAGCCCGACCATCGGTGGTTGAGGAGGTTGCGCAGCAACCGTCTCGAAACCACCGTGCTAGGCGGACGCGGCCTCGGCGACCTGCACGCACCAGCGCCCGGTCCGGTCGAGCAGCGCCGGCTCGTCGACGCTGCCGGTCGTGACCGTCACCGAGCAGCTGAGCCAGGCGTCGCCGAACAACCCGTGGTACGCCGCCGTCGTCGTCGCCGTCCGCCTCGCACACCACGGCCACCGACTTCTGCCCGAAGCCCGGGGCCTTCGGCTCGGGCCGGCAGCCCTTGGCCGCGCCGGCCTGCTTGATCAGGTCCCGCGCCCGTGCCGGTGTGACCGGGGGAGCGAACAGCCAGGCGCGGGCGGTCGTCCCGTCCGCGGACTCGTAGCGTGCAGCCGAACTCGTGCGAGACGTCGCGCACCTCGTCGGTGAGCCGGGCCCGCTCGCCGTTGCCGTACGTCGTGGTGTCGGTCGCGGACCCGCCGAGTGCCTCCTCGACGGCCGCGGTCGGGAGGTCCTCGCAGAACGGCCCGCGGTCGAGGACGACGGTGTCCGCGGCGTACGACGCCAGCGGTGTGCTCGGCGTCGACGGGTCGGCCTCCGGCGCCGGATCGCCGTCGCCGGTGCATGCCCCGAGGAAGAGCGTCAGGCGTGCCGCCAGGGCGACCGCCAGCGCGCGTCGGGGCATCGGCATGGCGCTCAAGATACGACCTGACGCGCGGGGACCCGCGGGCCCATGCGTTTGAATGCAATCGATGAGCACTCCCGACGACGTGCAGGCGGCCGCGGCCGAGATCCTCGCCGGCCTGAGCGAGGACCGGCGGGAAGCGTTCGCGCTGCGCCTGGACCGGTGGTGGGGAGACCTGCTCGACGGCCTCGCGGTCGTGTACGCCGATCCCGGCGCGGTGGCCCGACGGCTGGTCGACCTCGCCGCCCGCGCGTACGCCGCCCGCCCGGACGACCTGCACCGGCTGGACCAGCGTCGGCTGCTCGCTCCGGACTGGCTGCAGCAGCCCCGGATGTTCGGCTACGCCTGCTACACCGAGCGGTTCGCCGGCGACCTGGCCGGGCTCGGCAAGCGCCTCGACCACCTCGAGGACCTCGGCGTCACCTACCTCCACCTGATGCCGCTGCTCCAGCCCCGCGAGGGGGACAACGACGGCGGCTACGCGGTGCAGGACTACCGCGCGGTCCGCGCCGACCTCGGCACGGTCGACGACCTCCGCGACCTGGCGACCACGCTGCGCGGGCGCGGCATCAGCCTGGTGCTCGACCTGGTCCTCAACCACGTGGCCCGCGAGCACGAGTGGGCGGAGAAGGCGCGCGCCGGGGACGCGACGTACCGCGACTACTTCCACGTCCACCCCGACCGCGGCCTGCCGGACGCGTTCGAGGAGACGCTGCCCGAGGTCTTCCCCGACTTCGCGCCCGGCAACTTCACCTGGGACGACGACCTCGAGGCGTGGGTCTGGACGACGTTCAACGAGTGGCAGTGGGACCTCAACTGGGCCAACCCCGACGTCCTGGTCGAGTTCGCCGACATCATCTGCTCGCTGGCCAACCTCGGCGTCGAGGTGCTGCGTCTCGACGCGATCGCCTTCCTCTGGAAGCGGCTCGGCACCGCCTGCCAGAACCAGCCCGAGGTGCACGCCCTCACCCAGGTGCTGCGCACCGTCGCCCGGATCGCCGCCCCCGCGCTCGCGTTCAAGGCCGAGGCGATCGTCGGTCCGCGCGACCTGGTCCAGTACCTCGGCCAGGGCCGGCACGCCGGCCGGGTCAGCGACCTCGCCTACCACAACAGCCTGATGGTGCAGGTCTGGTCGATGCTCGCCACCGGCGACACGGTGCTCGCCCGGCACGCCCTGGCCGCGCTGCCGCCCACCCCCACCACCGGCGACCTGGATCACCTACATCCGCTGCCACGACGACATCGGCTGGGCGATCGACGACCGGGACGCCGCCGAGGTCGGGACGAACGGCCACGAGCACCGCCGGTTCCTGGCCGACTGGTACGCCGGCGACTTCCCCGGCAGCTGGGCCGACGGGCTGGTCTTCCAGGCACAACCCGCCACCGGCGACAAGCGGATCAGCGGCACCGCTGCCTCCCTGGTCGGGCTGGAGTCCGACGAGGAGGCCGGACTGGCCCGGCTGTTCCTCGCGCACGCGGTGGTCGCCGGCTGGGGCGGGATCCCGGTGATCTGGAGCGGCGACGAGCTCGGCCAGCCCAACGACCCCGACTGGGCGTCCGAGCCGGGGCACGAGGACGACAACCGGTGGGCGCACCGACCCCGGCTCGACTGGGACCGCGCCGGGCTCCGCGACGACCTGCGCACCGTCCCGGGGAAGGTCTTCGCCGGCATCGCCCACCTCGCCCGGGTCCGCGCCGGCCTGCCCCAGCTGCACGCGTCGGCGTCCAGCCGGGTGCTCCAGGACACCGACCGCCGGGGTCCTGGCGACGGTCCGCGAGCACCCGAGCGGCCCGATGGTGTGCCTCTACAACGTGACGACCGAACCGCAGCCGTTCCCGATCGACCGGCTGCGCGAGGTCGGCCTCGCCGCGCCGTACGACGCGCTGGGCGGGTTCGCGGTGACGGCCGGCGCCGACGGCCAGGTCTGGCTGCCGCCGTACGCCGCGTGGTGGGTCGTCGACGGGCCCCAGTGACAGGACCCTCTGACCCAGCCCTGTGACCCGGGCCACGGCCGCGCAACACCCGGCCGGACGCGGTTCCCGGGCGGTATGGGCCACTCGACTACCCTCGATTCGGTGATCCGCTTCGAGAAGGTCGTCAAGACCTACCCCGGCCAGGGCAGCGCCGCACTCGACCAGGTGACGGTCGACATCGAGAAGGGCGAGTTCGTCTTCCTCGTCGGCGCCTCCGGATCCGGCAAGTCGACCTTCCTGCGCCTCATCCTCCGCGAGTACCGCCCCTCCTCCGGGCGGGTCTACGTCGCCGGCAAGGAGATCAACCGGCTCGCCGGCTGGAAGGTGCCCCGGCTGCGCCGCCAGATCGGCACCGTCTTCCAGGACTTCCGCCTGCTCCAGAACAAGACCGTCAGCGAGAACTGCGCGTTCGCGCTCCAGGTGATCGGCAGGTCCAAGAGCGAGATCGACGCCCTCGTCCCCGAGACGCTCGAGATGGTCGGGCTCGAGGGCAAGGGCGACCGGATGCCCGACGAGCTGTCCGGTGGCGAGCAGCAGCGGGTCGCGATCGCCCGCGCGTTCGTGAACCGGCCGATGATCCTGATCGCCGACGAGCCGACCGGAAACCTCGACCCGACCACGTCGGTCGGCATCATGAAGCTGCTCGACCGGATCAACCGCACCGGCACCACCGTGCTGATGGCCACGCACGACGCCGGCATCGTCGACCAGATGCGCAAGCGGGTGATCGAGCTCGACGGCGGCCGCGTGATCCGTGACCAGGCGCAGGGCGTCTACGGCTTCCAGCACTGACGCGACCCCGACCGAGCCCCCGAACCCCGAAAAGAGTTCTCCAGACACATGCAGCTGCGCCACGTCTACTCCGAGCTGGGACAGAGCCTGCGCCGCAACCTGTCGATGCACATTGCGGTCATCCTGACCCTGTTCGTCTCGCTGACCCTGGTCGGCCTCGGCGTCATCCTCAACCAGCAGGCCGACAAGGCCGCCCGCCAGTGGGGGAGCGAGCTCCAGATCACGGTCTTCCTGTGCCGCGACGGCGGCGACAGCCCCGGCTGCAACGGCGAGGTCACCGACGCGCAGAAGACCGCGCTGATCGACGAGATCGAGCAGAACCCGGAGGTCGCGGGCTACCGGCTCGAGTCCAAGGCCGAGGCGTTCGAGAAGGTCAAGGAGCTGTTCGGCCCGGAGCGGTTCGAGGGCGCCAACCCGGCCGCCACCGTGGACGACATGGCCGAGTCGGTGTGGATCACCCTGAAGGATCCGGACGAGTACGCCGGCATCACCAGTGCGGTGATCGGCCTGGACGGCGTCGACAACATCCGCGACCAACGCGAGACGGTCGGCCCGATCCTGCGCGCGATGGACGCCATGCAGACGGGAGCGCTGGTCACCGCGGCGTTCCTCGTCGTCGCGGCGATGCTGCTGGTCGCCAACACGATCCGGCTGGCCGCGTTCGCCCGGCGCAAGGAGATCAGCATCATGCGGCTGGTGGGCGCCTCGACGCTCTACATCGCTTTGCCGTTCCTGCTCGAGGCGATCGTCACCGCCCTGATCGGGGTGGCGCTCGGGACCGCGGCGCTGGCCTCGGCCATGTACTTCGGCGTTCAGCAACAGCTGCAGGAGATGGTCGGCTTCATCCCCTGGGTGGGCTGGGAGGACTTTGCCCGCGCGGTGGTGGTGATCGCCATCGTCGGGCCGGTGCTGACCCTGATCCCGACACTCGCGCTGACCCGCAAATACATCAAAGTGTGAGGTCCGGCGGTTACGGTCGACGCGTTCACTTCCCCGAACGTCGAAGGCTGACCCGGTGCGTCTCTTCCCCCGTACCGCACGTCGTCGCTTGGCGGCCGCAGCCGCGGCTGGTGCCCTGGCGATCGGCGCGCTGACCGTCCCACTGGCCAACGCAGGAGATCTGCACGACCGCGAGAAGAACGTCCAGAAGCAGCTCGAGCACGCCGACCACGCGCTGGACGAGTCGAGCGGCCAGTTCCGCCGGGCGACCGCGCGGCTGGAGGCGGCCCAGGCGGACCTCGACGCCGCCACAGGCCGAGCTGGCGAAGGCGCGAGGACCAAGCTGACCGCCGCCCGGGTCCGCGACCACGAGATGAAGGTCAAGCTCGAGGCCGCCGAGGCGCGGCTGGCGCAGGCGGAGACCGACCTGGTCGAACGGCCGCGCCGAGCTGGACAACCAGCGCGAGGTGGTGGTCGACACCGTCAACGAGATCTACCAGGGCGCGAACACCGACCTGATGGCCGCGGCGTCGTTCCTGCAGGCGCAGTCGACCGAGGAGCTGACCCGCCAGGCCGAGATGCAGGACGTCATGGTCGGCAAGCAGACGCATGCGTACGACGCGCTGCACGCCGCGGAGGTCCTCCTCGAGGTCCGCGAGCAGCAGGTCCAGGACGCGAAGGACGAGGTCGCGGTCCAGCGCCGCGAGGCCGCCGAGCACCTGGTCACGATGCAGGCGCTGACCGCGGCGGCGCAGGCCGCCCGGGCCCGGGTGAAGGAGACGGTCCAGGAGCGGCGGGGTGCCCGGCAGCAGGCGCTGCAGGCCCGCCACCACGACCGCCAACAGCTGGCGAAGCTGCGCCAGCAGGAGCGCCGGATCAAGCAGCTGATCGCCGCGCAGGCCGCCGAAGTCGCGCGGCGGCTTCACCGGGGCCACCGGCGGCTTCCTGAACCGCCCCGTGCCGGGGTACGTCACCTCGCCGTACGGCTATCGCGTGCACCCGATCTACGGCTACTACAGCCTGCACGACGGGACCGACTTCCACGCTCCGTGCGGCACGCCCCTGCACGCTGCCGGCACCGGCAAGGTGATCTCGGCGCTACTACTCGTCGGTCTGGGGCAACCGCATCTTCGTCGGGCTCGGCAACGTGAACGGCAAGTACGTCACCGTCATCTACAACCACCTCTCCGGCTACAACGCGAGTGTGGGGCAGACGGTGCAGCGCGGTGAGGTGATCGGGTACGCCGGCACCACCGGCTGGTCCACCGCCTGCCACCTCCACTTCACGGTGATGGTCAACGGCCAGACCGTTGACCCGATGAACTGGCTGTAACGGCGGGCTGGTTTCGAGACAGGCGCTAGCGCGCCTTCCTCAACCAGCGAGCAATCGGTGGTTGAGGAGGTTGCGCAGCCCGAGCGTTCGGTGGTTGAGGAGGTTGCGCAGCAACCGTCTCGAAACCACCACCTCGAAAGTCGTTGGCCGCGCCTGAGAGACTTGGCGGATGCCGAAGGAACAGGGGCGCAAGCTCATCGCGCAGAACAAGAAGGCGCGGCACGACTACCACATCGAGGACACCTTCGAGGCCGGCCTGGTCCTCGTCGGGACCGAGGTGAAGTCGCTGCGGATGGGTCGCGCGTCGCTGGTCGACGGCTTCGTCGACATCGAGCGCGGTGAGGCGTGGCTGCACGGCGTGCACATCCCGGAGTACTCCCAGGGCACCTGGACCAACCACTCCGCCCGTCGCAAGCGCAAGCTGCTGCTGAACCGCACCGAGATCGACAAGATCGAGCGCCGGGTGAACGAGAAGGGCCTCACGGTCATCCCGATCGCCCTCTACTTCCTCGACGGCCGGGCCAAGGTCGAGATCGGGCTCGCCAAGGGCAAGAAGTCCTGGGACAAGCGCCACTCCCTCGCCGAGCGCCAGGCCAACCGCGAGAAGGAGCAGGCCCTCGGTCGCCACCTGAAGGGCATGGACTAGCTGGTGGGTTCGAACGAACCGGAACCGACGCCGGTCGAGCCTGTCGAGACCCATCAGGTCCAACAGTTCTGGAAGGACCTCGACCTTCCCGGCCTGTTCGACGTGCACGTCCACTTCCTGCCCGAGAACGTCCAGCGGAAGGTCTACGCCCAGTTCGACCAGGCCGGTCCGAAGATCGGCCGCGAGTGGCCGATCCGCTACCGCGGCACGCACGAAGAACGGGTGGAGCTGCTGCGCGCGTTCGGCGTACGCCGCTTCTCGGCGCTGCCGTACGCCCACAAGCCGGGCATCGCGACGTACCTCAACGACTGGGCCGCCGGGTTCGCCCGCGACGTCCCCGAGTCGCTGTGGTCGGCGACGTTCTACCCCGAGCCGGAAGCCCCGGCGTACGTCGACAAGCTGGTCGGCGCGGGCGTCGAGGTGTTCAAGGTGCACGTCCAGGTGGGGGAGTTCCACCTCGACGACCCGTCCCTGAACCCGGTCTGGGGGATCCTCGAGGATGCCGGCACTCCGATCGTGATCCACGCCGGCTCCGGACCCGTCGGGAACGAGTTCACGGGTCCCGAGCCGCTGCGCCGCGTGCTCGCCCGCTTCCCCCGGCTGGCCGCGGTCATCGCCCACATGGGTGCGCCGGAGTACGCCGAGTTCCTGCTCCTCGCGGAGACCCACGAGCGGGTCTGCCTGGACACCACCATGGTGTTCACCGACTTCTTCGAGGCCGAGGCGCCGTACCCGCCCGAGCTGGCCGCGAGGCTGGTCGACCTCCAGCCCAAGGTGCTGCTCGGCAGCGACTTCCCGACCATCCCGTACCCCTACGCCCACCAGCTCGAGGGACTCGCGCGGCTGGGCCTCGGGGAACAGTGGCTCCGAGACGTGTGTTGGAACAATGGTGTCCGCCTCTTCGGCGAAAGCCGTTCGTCGGTTGGGCACCCCAGCCCGTAGACTGGGCTGACAACTCAACAGGGGCTGATCGGTTTCGACTTGGGACGTTAGTTCCAGGAGAAGCGGGTCGAGGAGCCAGCGTCATCTCGTAAACGCTCGCTGGAAACCTATAACTGCCAACGCTAATCGCAGTTCCTTCGAACTCGCCGCCTGAGCGGTGATCGAAGCGTCAGACCGGGCATCCGTCTCCGTCCCGGACCCTGGCGTCATCTAGGAGACTTGCCTTTCAACCCTCGTCACGGAGGTTGATCGGGACTTTATCGTGACTGAGCCTGTCGGGGACGTGTCCGTGCGAGCCCCGGGGCCGAGAAAACGACATCACGGACTGCACCCGGAGAAGACCTGGTTCGACGCTCGAGGACGCGGGTTCGATTCCCGCCAGCTCCACGGAGGGGTGTTCGCGAAAATGCGGGCACCTAGTTCGCGAAAAAGCGGCTCCACCGCCTTCGGTGGAGCCGCTTGCGCGTCGAAGACCCCTTCGCGGCCCGCAACGGGCGGAAGCACGAGCGGATCGCGGCAGATCCGGTCGCCTGACCACCCCGTTGGGCTGGCCCGGCGGCCTGGAAGGCGCTACGACGTCGGCTTGCGCACGGTTCGCACTCCCATCTCGGCAACAAGTTGGGCGATCGCGAGAGCGAGTGCCTGCGCGGCATCTCCGACCTCGGACGCCCTCGCGCAGAAGGCGTCTACATCAGAGTCGGTCGGCGGATCCGAGTGCTTCGCCTTCTTTGAGTTGAGCCGTTTTCCGAGGCTGCCTGCGGCAGGGAACCTCAGTGAGGTCACTTGCCTCTCACGCATCAGCAAGAACGGATCCACAATCGCCGCAGAGTGTGCCCACTCGTCTCGATCGCGCTTCAGGGCACGGAGCTCATCGCAGAGCTTCGTTACGTCAGCCTGAACCTCCGGATAGGCCTTGCCGACGTCCTTGAGCCAGTCGAGTAGAGCACCTGACACAGAGGAGTACTCCAGATAGGCCGTGCTCCCCGCTAAGTCCCAGTTACCGTCGGCGGCTTGTACGACGTGACCGGCCTCCTGCTCAACGCGAGCAAAGACGAGGCAAACCCGTCCGATCCGGGCCTCTAGCTCCGGACTGCTGCCGAACTGCATGGACTGAGACTATGGCTGACGATCGCCCTGCGCGCTCATCGGCATGAGCGCGCGCGGCGGATGAGCGCGTTCATTCGGAACCACGATCGGTGGTCGTCCAGCGCCACGACCGCGGGGCGCCCCGTCGCGCATGGCAGGTCACCGGCCAGTACCCGGGCCGCAAGGCCTCGCAGCGGTTCACCGTGGTCCGCCGCTGAGCGTTGGACCGGATGGCCCCGGACGGACGGGCCGCGGTCGTCATCGGGGGCACTGCCCGTCATGCGCGCCTTCGCACCATCCACCGGGTGACCCACTCCCAGCGCCTCGAGACCGTCGACCCGCACGCGTACGGTGGCGGCCATGAAGAGAACGGGGGTCTTGATCGCGCTGGCGTTCGCGCTCGCGGGGTGCGGTGGCGACGACGGCACCGGAGGGAGCCAGGAGACGGCCCCGCAGACGCCCGAGACGTTCACGGGGACGGTGCACATTGACGTGGTCGGTGGGGTCGACATCGAGCGGAACCCCGACCATTGCGTCGCCAACGGTTCACTGACCCGTCGGCTGTTGGCCCAGGGAGCGGAGTCGGTCGTCATCACCGACCCCGACGGCACCGAAGTCGCTCTCGGCAAGATCGAGATGGGTGGGGCGCCGATCGTGACCGACAAGAAGGGTGAGCAGTTCTACGCGATCGGGGTGTGCAACTTCCCGTTCACCGCACGCGACGTTCCCAGCACAGCCGGCGTGTTCACCGCCTCCATCCCCGAGCTCGAGACCGAGGCTCGGTTCACCCAGGACGACTCCGACGCGGTGAAGCTGCGGTTCGACCAGTAGCGGGAGCCACCTCGAAAGACCGCGGAGATCCCCTGCACGCGGGCGAGTGTGCGTCGCGCGGGACTCCGAAGCGGCTCGGCGCGGCGCGTTGTGACCGGATTTTCCACGAACGTCGGTCGTGGGCGCTAGCGTCGCCTCACACGTTCGGCCCGGTGGCCGGGCGTCAGGTTTTGCTGACAGACACGGGAGCATCCATGGCCGAGGAGACCTGGCACGAGGCGCGGCTCATCCCGACCTCGGGGATCAACGGCGCCGAGGAACAAGAGCGTCGCGCCACGTCGGCGCTGCTCGCGGTGCTGTCTGCGGTGAAGGAGTTCGGCCGCGGCTTCGTCAAGCCGTTCGGTGCGCCGGCCGGGGTCTTGGAGTGCTTCATCGAGGTGCCGTTCATCCTCGGTGAGAAGCGGCTCTACCCCGACGGCCTCCTCCGCGTCACGCGAGGGTCGAAGTCGTGGACGGCCCTGGTCGAAGTCAAGACCGGCCCGAACGAGCTCGCCACTGAGCAGCTGGAGAACTACCTCGACATCGCCCGCGAGAACGGGTTCGACGCCGTCATCACCATCTCCAACGAGATCCCCGCCGTCGCCGGCCAGCACCCGACGAAAATCGACAAGCGCAAGCTGCGGAAGGTCGACCTGCACCACGTCTCCTGGTCCCAGGTCCTGGCCGAGGCAGTGATGCAGAAGGAGTTCCGCGGCGTCGCCGACCCCGACCAGGCTTGGATCCTCGGCGAGCTCATCCGCTACCTCGAGCACCGTAAGTCCGGTGCCCTGGAGTTCGACGACATGGGCGAAGCATGGGTCGGGGTCCGCGACCAGGTCGCGGCCGGCACCCTGCGCGCCTCCGACAAGGGCATCGCTGAGGTCGTCGCCCGGTTCGACGCACTCCTGAGGTTCGCCAGCCTGCAGCTCGGCCGCCAGCTCGGCGCGGAGGTCGTCCCGGTGCTGTCTCGCAAGGAGGCCGCCGATCCCGTCGTGCGCGCCCAGTCGCTCACGCACTCGCTAGTTGCCACCGGAGAGCTGTCGGGTGCCATCCGCATCCCCGACACGGTCGGGCACCTCGTGGTGACCGCAGATCTTCGGGCCGGGAAGGTCACCTGCCACGTTGACGTCGAAGCGCCCCGTGAGGGACGCGCCACGACGCGGGTGAACTGGCTGGTCCGGCAGCTCAAGAACGCACCCGACGCCACCAGGGTGGAGGTGTTCGTGGCCCACGCCCGGGGCTCCCAGGCCGCCGAGCTGCTCTCGACGGTCAGGGAGAACCCGACCAGCCTCGTCGTCGACCCCAGCAAAGATCTCCGCACTTTCCGGATCGCGATGAGCGGTGGCCTGGGTACCAAGCGCGGCCGTGGCCGCGGCGCGTTCATCGACTCCGTACTCACCGCGGTCGACGGGTTCTACGGCGAGGTGCTCGGCTCCCTTCGTGCATGGTCGGCGGCGCCCCCAAAGCTCCGCCCGGCCCACGCCGAACCGCCCGAGATCGACGACACGATCCCGGCCGCCCTCGCCTCCACCGACTACTCGTCCCAGGACGGGTCTGCCACGCCAGAATCCGCCACAGGCCGAGACATCGGCCGAGGCGTGGAGCCAGCCGAAGCCGCGTCGTCCTCCGGAGAAGATGGCAGTCCGCCGGCCACAGCCGACTGGGCCGGGTCACCAGACGGCGGACAACCCACCACGGTCGCGTAGACCCGGCACCGCCGCTCGCACGGTGCTCCTCCCACCCCGGCGCTCCCCTTGCGCCCGAGCGGTGTCGTCGCCCCGTTCAGCTGGCCGGCTCCGGCTCGTCGTCCGACCAGGCACCGGACTCCAAGTACTCCTCCGCCTTCGCCCTCGGCAGCCACCGGAACGCGTGCTCGGTGGGCTCGAACCGTGCCTGCACTCAACCGCGTCGCCGGCGCCGTTGGCAGCCACCGCCTCGAGCTCGGCCAGGTTGGTCAGCCGCGGCAAGGGCGCCCAGAACCCGGCCGCGCCGTACAGCAGCGTGAGGTCTGATCTCGAGCTCCATCGAGTCGGTGGCCACCAGGAACCCGCCCTCTTCACCGCCACCGGGTGCGCTGTTCAGGGTCGCGAGGAAGTCGCCAACGGCCTCCGGCCGCAGGTTGAGCGACGCTCCTATGGTTCGTCAAGCAGCTGCGGCCCCGTTTTCGAGCAGGCGGTAGAGGTCGCGGGCGACGTAGCGGGTTAGGCAGCGTTTGATCTCTCGGCTGGTCTTTCCTTCCGCGGTGCGACGGGCGACGTAGTCGCGGGTGGCTGGCTGGTACTGGATCCGGATCTGGACCACGGTGTGCAGTGCTCGGTTGAGTTGGCGATCGCCGTAACGGTTGAGTCGATACCGGGTGGTGACCTGGCCACTGTTCGCCGGGATCGGTGCGACGCCGGCGAGCATCGCGAACGCCGCCTCGGAGTGGATGCGGCCGGGGTGGGACCACGCGCACAACACCGTCGCGGCCACGATCGGTCCGACACCGAACTCCTCGAGCAGGTCGGGTCGCCAGCTGCGGATGATGGCCACGATCGCCTTCTGCAGCTCACGTGCCTCCTTCAACATCGCGTGCGCGCGACGAGCCAAGGTCCGCAGCGCCACCACGGTGCTGGCCGTCTCGATGTCCCAGGACGCAGTGCACTCGCAGGTTCGCGGCGGTGTTGAGCATCGCGGCAAGCTTCTGACCACGGAACCGGAGCTCGGATGGGTTCGGGTGCGGCGATCACCAGGCTGAAGACCTGCTGCTGGGCCTCGGTAGAGGCATTGATCGCGGAGCGGCGAGCAGCCAAAAGCACCGACAGCGCTTGGCGTTCTCCCCCGCTGCGGGGAGTTCCCAACTGAGGTCGAGCCATCGCTTCACGCGCGGCTCGGATCGCATCGAGCGGATCGGACTTCGCACCGTTGCGGCGTGCTGCCCGCTTCGGGCGGTCCAACTCGATGACGATCTCCGAGATCTCCAGCAGGTGACGACTCAGACCGGCGCCGTGACCACCGGTCCCCTCGATCGCCCAGGCCCGCAACATCGCGTGGTTGTTGGCGAACTCCACCAGCTCGGCATAGCCCTCGGCTGTCGCCTCGACGGTGATCTCGTCGAGGACACCACCAGTCGCAGCATCGACCACGGCCGCGGAGTGGGTATGGACGTGGGTGTCGACGCCGATGACGACATCGACCACCTCGCGCAGATCGGTCAGACTGTTCATGCGTTCTCTCCTTCGCCGGACGGGACGTGGTTCCGGTCCGGGACGGAGGCTCGGCAGGACTGTGATGAGACACATCCGGCGCCACTAACGCCAGGTGGTCAAGCTCCTGATCAGGCCAGCTCCTCCAACCGGGCCGGGGCCGGCAACCACGAGCGGACATGTCGCAGCAAGGCACAAAGCCAGTCATTCCGGGGGTCACACCCGCGGTCACCAACCCACAGCCCAGCACCATCAGGCTGCGTTGGCGATCCTCACAGTCACTCCGCCGCCATTGACGCGGTTGCCCGGGCCGTCCCACACGGGGATCCCCGGAATCTCGCGGTGGTCGCAACACCTGATCGATCCTGTGAGGGTGCTGATGACCACGCGTTTCTCCAACCAATTGATCGCCGAGCTGTACCAGCCGTTCTGGGCGGCCTGGCAGGCCGGCGAGTTCTTGACCGATGCGGCCGCGGTGGCGGGCACCCATCGACATCGAGGACTGGCGTGGCTACGCCAGGCCGGTGGGGTGCGTCCACGTCGTGGCCGCAACCTGCAGGGGCGCTACCTGTCCTTCGCCGAACGGGAGGAGATCGCGCTCGCCCGGGCGGCAGGTGAGTCGATGCGGATGATCGCGGCGCGGCTGGGCCGCAGCCCGTCGACGATCTCGCGGGAGCTGGCCCGCAACGCCGACCGTTCCGGCCGCTACCGGGCGAGCTCAGCGCACGTGCTCGCCCACGGGCGGGCCTCCCGTCCGAAGCTGGCGAAGCTGGTGACTAACCAAGTGCTGCGGGATCGGGTACAGGCCGAGCTGACCAAGCGGTACTCCCCGGAACAGATCGCCGGCCGGCTGCGCGAGGATTACCCCGACCAGCCGGAGATGTGGGTGTCGACCGAAACGATCTACCAGTCGCTGTACGTGCAGTCGCGCGGCGCGTTGCGCCGCGAGCTGACGCGTTGTCTGCGCACGGGCCGGGCGATGCGGATCCCCAACAGACAAGGCACCCGACGCAAGAACCGGGTACTGCCCGACATGGTCAACATCAGCGAACGCCCGGCCGAGGCCCTCGACCGGGCCGTGCCCGGGCACTGGGAGGGCGACCTCATCATCGGCAAGGCCAACGCCTCGGCGATCGGCACGCTGGTCGAACGCACCACCGGCTACACGCTGCTGGTGCCACTCACCGACGGGTTCAAGGCCGAGCAGGTCGCGCCCGCGCTGGCCGCGAAGATCCAGACCCTGCCCGAGCAACTGCGCCGCTCGCTGACCTGGGACCAGGGCGTGGAGATGCGGGACTGGAAGCAGGTCCAGATCGCCACCGACATCACCATCTACTTCTGCGACCCGCACTCACCCTGGCAGCGCGCGACCAACGAGAACACCAACGGGCTGCTGCGGCAGTACTTCCCCAAGGGCACCGACCTGTCGGTGCACACCGAAGCCCACCTCGACGCCGTCGCTGACGAACTCAACGACCGACCCCGCAAACGCCTACAGTTCAAGAAGCCGATCGAACTAGTCGGGCCACTGCTGTTGCGATGACCGCCAGAATCCGCCGATCCTCAACCGGGACAGTCCTGAAATCATCGCCCGGCTACCTCTTCGGTGAGACGAGGGCCGTCTGGATCTACCGCCCTCAGCAGTTTCCAGCCGGTGTCCGCCGCCGACGATCGGCGATCCGATGATGAGTTGCTACTCATGGACCAGCCCGGCCCTGATCGGGCCGGTGGTCAAAGTGGGTGCTCCCGGTGCGTCAGGAAGGGCGCGATCTCGTTGCCCGTTTGTTGGTCACGTGCGCCTCGTCGATGCGCCCGCTGGGTCCCGACCACGAGTGCGGCCTCCCTGCAGGACGCGTCTGGCGATTCCGGGGCTCAGGAGCGACTGCGGCGGCGCTACCAGCCCGGCAACCCTCATGAAGGCGGTGGCCAGGTCCGCGTCGCCCTCGGCGGCGGCGTGGAGGCGGGAGAGGTAGGCGCCCAGTAGTCGGATCTTAAGGGTCCGGCGACCCGGGACGCCGCGGAACAGGAGGTCGCCGCCTGCCGACATGTCCCACGGTACGTCGATCACGCGGGCCAAGTCGCGGAACCAGTGGCGGGGTTGCGGCTCGACTCCCCGCCCGAGGTGGCGACGCAGGGTGAGCGCCTCCAGGGCGGCCACGCTCATGCCCTGGCCGTAGATCGGGTTGAAGCTGCACACCGCGTCGCCCACCGCGAGGAGTCCGGCTGGGAAGCGGTTGAGCCGTTCGTAGCGATGTCGGACGCTGGCGGGAAAGCGGAAGCCGACCGGGTCGTCCAGTGGCGCAGCTTCACGGACAGCCTCGTAGATGTCGGGGAACCGTAGCGACCGGGCGAATTTGAGGAATCCATCGGGGTCGGTGGGCGGGTGGTCACCGAGGATGCCCGCAAGCGTCAGGATCCACCGATCGTCCTCGAGGCGCTGGAAGGCCCCGGTCCGCGGCAGATCGGGTGTCGCAGCGTCCAGGATGGCCAGGTTTCCGTCGAGGGAGTCGGGTGCCAGCCGGTAGGTCCGGGTTGCATAGCCCAGCGCGATCTGCACCTCTTGCCGCTCCGGGCGGGGGTAGTCGAGCGCCTCCAACCATGCGGGGGTGCGCGAGCCACGGCCGCTGGCGTCGACTACCAGATCTGCGCCGAGCAGCTCCTCGGCGCTGCCCTCGGTCCGACGCAGCACCCGCGCGCCGGTGACTCGTCGACCATCGGGGGTGGTGGCCAGTCCGACGACCTCGGATGCGTCCAGGAACCGCAGGTTGGGCATCGCCCGCACCCGGTCACGGACGTGTCCCTCGAGGAACGGTCGGCTCGCGCAGAGCAGCATCAGTCCGGTGCGCGCCTGGCGGAGCCGGTGGCCGCTGAGGTAGAAGCGCGCGTCGGTGAGGATGTCCCCTGCCGGTGCACCGTCGGCGACCAGTTCCTGGGTGAGCCCCGGGAACAGCTCCTCCAGGACTTGCTGCCCGCGCGCCGCGAGTGCATGGATGTGGCGGCCGTGGGGGACGCCGCGTCGGTGTGTCCACGCCTCGGGCAGATCGTCCCGGTCGATTACCGCTACCTCACCGTAGGAATCGGCGAGCACTCGTGCGGCAAGCAGACCCGCCATGCTTCCGCCCACCACCAGCGCACGGTCTCCGATCTGCCTGTTCATCGCAGCGACCCAGCGCCTGCGCCGAACGGCCGTTCGCAGTCGCAGCCACCGTGGTGGGATTGGTAGTCGATCACCCCGCGGCGGCGGTCGAGGTGGATGTCGCAGCAGTCGGTGAACAGGTCCCGCAGCTGACCGCGGCCCCGCTGCACCCGTGACTTCATACCCGACGTCGACAGACCCGAGCCGGGCCGCCGCCTCGGCCTGGGTCAGTCCGTGCAGGTCGGTGAGCTGCAGCGCCTCCCGGTGCGCCGGGGACAGCCGGGCCAGCAGCGGCTCCAGACAACCGGTCAGCTCCTCCCGCCGCAGCCTCGGTTCCGGATCCTCGGCCAGCTCGGCGGGCTCTTCTGCGCTCGATCGGGTGACCGACCGGCAGTTCCCGGCGGGCCGCGGCCCGGTAGTAGTCGGTGATCGTGTTGCGGGCGATCGTGTGGATCCAGCCGCTGACCGAGTCGACGTGTCGGAGCTGGTCGGCGTGGCGGTGCAGCCGCAGCATCACCTCCTGCAGGATGTCTTCCGCGGTGGCCCGGTCCGGGACCCGGGCAGCGATGAACCTGAGCAGCGGATCGTGCAAGTCCCGCCACACGGACTCCACGTCGGACTCGGTTGCCGGTCCCGGCTGGTCGGACTCCGACTGGCTCAGTGACATCCGCAGCCCACCGTCTCGGTGCAGCAACCAGCCTTGACTCCGCGGCGTCGCAGCAGGTGTCCTCTTCAGCCGGTGAGCAGCACTGTAGCGACCCGGTAGACCGCAGCCCGACGATCTGCGCGTGGCTGAGGGAGCCGGCTTGCCGGCGAAGAAGCGGCCAGGTTGTCCGGCAGCCGATAGGGCTGGGCCGTCACGGACTGGATGCCGGAGTCGGCGGGTTCTCCATACACCCGCCGCAGGATGGCGTCGATGATCAGCTCGACCGGTGGCTCGGTGTATTCGCGGCCCCGAAAACCCAGACGCGGCAGGCGATCTGGTCGCCGCAGCCGTCGACGCAGGCCTCGGAGCCGCACGAGCTTTCCCGCAGCTCGAAGGCGATGTCGGCACCGTTGATCCGAATCGTCGGCGAAGACACAAATCGCCAGTCCCGGCCTCGGCCTCGGACCGACGTGCACCTTGCGAACCTCGACCGCAACCCCGGCAGCATGGAGCACATCAGCGACCACGGCCAGCGCCTCCTGCAGGCTGTGGTCGGTGCCGCGGCACCGCGTGCACGTGGTCAGGTCCAGATAGAGGAAGTCGATCTGCAACTCCCGCAACCCCCGCCGTGCGTCTGTCGCCGTGCTCGTCCCGACACTCATCTGCGGTCCCCTTCCAATGGACAACTCTCCCACCCATGAAGACGTGGGAACCCGACGTTGGACGCAGCCCCCCGGGTCATGGGCGTGGCCGGCCGAGCCGGGAGCATGTCGGCTGCGTCCATCAACAAGCTGTGCCGTCTTCCTGGAGGACGCAACACCCATCCATACTTCAGCGCTAGCCCATACGTAGGAGCGCTGAGCGTTGGGTGTGCTGCGCACCTCCGAGGAGATGGACCATGTTCGATTGTGTCGTGGTCGGCGCCGGGCCGGCGGGCTGGCGTCAAGCCGCGCCCTCACTGCGGTCGGCGTCGACCACGTGGTACTGGAACGCGGCCGGGTCGGCCAGACGTGGCGTACCCAACGCTGGGGCACGGTGCTGGTCGTGGGCAGCGCACAATCCGGCTGTCAGATCGCCGAAGACCTGCGCGAGGAGGGCATCGGCGGTGACATGAAGGGGAAGCACGCTCATCGGCTTCTACAGACGCAGGGGGTCGAAGCCATTGTGTCTCCCCGCCCACGGCGGTTGAATGAAGGTACGAGGCGACGAGAACCCTCATTGGAAGAGGACCAAAGTGCCGGGAGACCGGCCACGGCCAAACCCTAGCCGTGTTCACGGCTGTCGGTTCTCGCCGTCTCGCTGTCTCACCCTCGCGGATGCCAGATGGGGCCGTTGCGTTGGCAAGCTCGGGGAGTGCTCTTGAGCGTGAGTTGCACTCTCCCTTTGAACTTTGGCGGGTGAGAGCCACCGATCCGTAGGTGGGATCCCCGGGCTGCGGGCGTGCCCGGCCCGCCGAACGGGATCGGCTTCTTGAATCCCCGTGTTGACCTTGGACGTCGGATTCGACTGCCCACCTACCAGGCATGGAGACCGACACAGCCACCCCCAGCAGCCTGGAGCCGCTGCTGAACATCGAGGAACTCGCCGAGTACCTCGACGTCCCGGTTGCGACGATCTACGACTGGCGCGTGGACGGCAAAGGTCCCTGCGGTATCCGGATCGGCTGGCGTGTCAGCTTGACGATCAGCGACGTGAACGCGTGGATCGCCCGACACTGCGAGTCTTCGCCGGGGCATCAGCCGGGCGGGCGGTGATCAGCCATGGCTAGACCATGGGCTAGTGGTCCGGGCCGTACAGACCGAAGTGCAGGGCTGGGTCGGTCGGGTCCCAGCTGTTCGTGAACTGGGACCGAGCGCCCATCTCGGCGACCCGGCGGAGCAGGTCGTTGCCCAGGGCGAGACGACCAGGTTCCCAGTCCGCCAGCGCGCTCGCTACGTCGGGCGTCGCCGCCAGCGCGTCGGCGAGGGCCCAGGCGTCGGCGGCAGCCTTGGCCGTCCCCGCCGCGGCGTGCGGTCGGGCCGCGAAGGCGGCGTCGCCGATGAGGGCGACGCGGCCGAACGCCATCTGTCGTACGGCGATGTCCAGCACGATCTGGATGTACGGCTCGGCCGTCCGCCCGATCAGCTCCGCTGCGGCCGGCGGAAGCAGCTCATCGGCGTCGGCCCGCAGCTGGTCGAGGTACCGCTGCTGCACCTGTCCCGGGTGGACCGACACCGGTGCGGCGAACCCGCGGAGGTCGGTGACCATCTCGTCGAGCGGCGGACCCTCGGGGACGTTGCGGTACCAGACGTAGTTGAGCTGCCGGTCGCCCCGGGTCATGCCGCCGTCGACGGCTGGGATCGGGTACATGCAGATGTGCGAGGAGTCGGTGACGGCGTACGTCGTCGCGTCGTGGATGAGGTCGGCGGTCTCCGTCGACACCTCGCGCTCGAGCACGGTCCCGCGCCAGCCGACGTAGCCGGAGTAGCGCGGCTGGACTCGCGGCTGGAGCCGCCGCCGTCCCACCGACGAGATCCCGTCGGCGAACACGACCAGCTCCGCGCGGGCGGTGCGGCCGCTGGTGAAGCGGACGTCGACCCCGTCGTCGTCCTGGCAGATCCCGACGGCGTAGTCACCGAGGTGGTAGTGGTCGGTGCCGAAGTCGTCGAGGAGGACGCGGTACATCGTGGTCCAGGAGCTGAACCGCCACGAGGCCGGCTCCTCGTGGAGGATCGCGTTGTCGGGGCCCAGGTAGCGGGTTGCCGACGAGCCGATGCTGATGTCGTCGACGCTGAAGTCGTGAGGCCGCTCGACGATCCAGCGGACCGTGTCGGGCTGCAGGACGATGCCACCCCCGCGGCCGTCGAGGTAGGTCGGGGTCCGCTCGAAGACGTCGACGTCGAAGCCCTGCTCGCGCAGGAGCAGGGCCGCGGTGAGGCCGGCGAACGAGCCACCGACGACCACCGCCCGGCGCGCCTCAGTCATGGTCGTACCTCTCCCTCCCCTCGAGAGCCGGCCCGTACGGGTGGTGCTCGAGGTTGACCACGATGGCGTCCTGCGTGGTGCGGGCGACGATCATCCGCACGGGCTCGGTGTCACTGGCGTTCTCCTCCCAGTGCACGACGTGCGGCTTGATGTAGACGAAGTCGCCCGGGTGCGCCTCCCGCACCTCGTCGAGCTGGTCGCCGACCCACCAGCGCCCCACGCCGCTGAGCAGGTAGAGCGCGGTCTCGGACTGGCCGTGGTGGTGGACCCCGGTCTTGCTACCGGGCGGCAGCACCGAGAGGCCCATCCACAGGTCCTCGGACCCGAGGCGGCGGGCCGACACGGCCTCGAACCTTTGCAGGCCCGACGTCTGCGGCGTGTCGTCGGACAGGTCGTCGGCACGGACGATGTGGACGCCGGCCACCCCGTTGGGGTCGGCGTCGGACGGTAGGGAGTCGCTCATAGCGGACACTGTGGGCTCCGACCCCGGCTCCGGAACATGTGTCGCCCCACAGGTATGGCGCCTGGACGGGTGCCGTGGCACAGTCGCCGCATGCAGACGACCGGCGCCGTGGAGCTGCGTCCCTGGCTCGAGGCGATCGCGACCATCGCCACCGCCCTCAATCGCCCGGTCTCGCTTGCCGGAGGTGCTCGACCTGGTCGCTGAGACGGCCACGCGACTGCTGGGCTACGACTTCTGCGCCGTGCTGCTCCTCGACGACAAGCGTGAGTCGCTGATCATCACCGGCGCCTACGGCCTCTCCCAGAGCTACGTCGACCAGGTCAACGCCGACCATCCGGTGGTGCTCGATCCGGACGACGAGCTGCAGGCGCCCTCGAGCAAGGCCTTTCTGACGGGTACGTCGGTGCAGGTGGTCGACACCGTGGCCGACGCCACCTTCCTCCCGTGGGGCGGGGTGGCCCGCGAGCAGGGGTACCGCTCGATGATCTCGGTGCCCGTCGTCAGTTCGGGTGTCCCCGTGGGGACCCTCAACTGCTACACCCGCGTCCCTCATGAGTTCGGCTCCGAGGAGCAGGATCTGCTCAAGCTGCTCGCCGACCAGGCCGGGGTGGCGATCGAGACGGCTCGTCTGCGCGACCACGAGGCCGCCACCATCGCCGAGCTGCTGACCGCCAACACCACCCTCGCCGAGCAGCACGAGCTGCTGCGCCGGGGCGAGGCGGTGCACGAGCAGCTCACCCAGGTCGCACTGCGAGGAGGCGGCGTCGCCGGGGTGGCGTCCGCACTGGCGGAGCTGCTCGGAACGGCTGTCGTGGTGACCGAGGAGCCGTCCGGCGCCGAGCTGGCGCGCATGGGGGGTGACGAGCCCCTGTTCGTCACGCACGATGCCGACGCCCACTCGGCACCGGTGGTGCTCGGTCACGACACCGTGGCTCGGATCTGGGTACCGCGGCCGTCTCAGGCCCTGCCCGAGATCGACGTCCGGGCGATCGAGCACGCTGCGACGGTCTGTGCCCTCGAGGTGCTCCGGGCCTCCACCGCCCTGGAGGTCGAGTGGCGGCTCTCCGGCGAGGTGGTCACCGACCTGCTCACCGGCAACTCGGCCGGGTTGGTCACCGCCGCAGAGCGCGCCAGCCGGCTCGGTCACGACCTGGCGACGCCGCACTCCGTGATCGTCGTGCGTGGCGGCACCGGGCCCGGTCCGCCCGGGTCCTCTCCGTCGCGAGGTCGCTGGCGGCGACGGCGCAGCCGCGCGCGCTGGTGAGCGCCATTGCCGATGACGTCGTGCTGCTGTGGCCGACGCAGGACCACGCCGACGCGCTCGACCAGGCCGGGGAGCTGCATCGTCAGCTGCGGCGCGTCGACGGCGGGGCCGACGTCGGTGTCGCGGTCTCGCCGCTCTGCGCAGCGCTGGCCGACTACCCCGCGGCGTACCGCCGGGCGCGGGGCGCGGCGACGATGGCCCGCCTCCGCGGCCAGACCGACACGGTCGCGAGCTTCGAGTCGCTCGGCGTGCACGGGCTGCTGCTCCAGCTCGAGCAGGTCTCGGAGCTGCGCCGGTTCGCCGCCGAGACGCTGGCCCCGATCCGCGCCCATGACGCCGCCAGGGGGACCGTGCTGGAGCAGACCCTGCGCGCCTACGTCGCCCACGATCTCAACACCGCGGCCACGGCGGCGTCGCTCTTCGTGCATCCCAACACCGTCGGCCTCCGCATCCGCAAGGCCGAGCAGCTGCTGGGGGTGTCCACGTCCCAGGTGCGAGCGCTCACGGAGCTCCAGGTCGCCCTCAACGCCGACGAGGTGGCTGATGCGCTGGGGACGCGTGGTCAGGACGACGGTACGGCGGCCGGCTGAGCGCGCGACGACGCTCGGCAGGGCGAGAAGGGGCACCAGCCACAGCGCGGCGACGACCACCAGCGTCATGGAGGCGTGACCGTGGTCGATCGCCCAGCCCACCGCCGGGGTCGCCGCGACCACCAGCCCGAACGCCACCGTGTTCATCACGCCCACCGCCGCAGCCGGTCGCCACGGCTGGCGGGCCTGTGCGGCCTCGACCACGCTCGCGAACGGCAGGCCGCTGAACACGCCCAGCACCACCACGGCGAGCACCGCGACGGCCGGGGTGCTCGGCCGGGACAGTGCCACCGTGCCGGCCGCGCACGCGACCAGGGCGACGACCCAGACCGTCCGGCTGCGGGTCGGGTACGTCGCAGCGACGTGGCCGCCGAGGGGCCGGCTCACCACCGAGAGCCCGAGCAGGCCCGACCCGACCACCGCGGCCGCCGCCTCGCTGAAGGACCAAATGTCGACGAGCAGCGTGGTCGCCCACGACGAGAGGACGATGCCGATCCCGAGCGTGACGGCATGGATGGCCGCCAGTCGGAACAGCTGGCCGTCGCGCAGGAGCGCTGGCGGCGTCGGCAACGTGGCGTGAACATCGCGCGCTGACGTCATCCGCCCAACCGCGTTGCCGGGCAGGCGCAGGACCAGCGCCAGCGCCAGCGCCGTCACCATCGACGTGGTGACCCAGGCAGCGCGCCAGCCCAACACCTCCCCGGCGAACGGCACCACCAGGACTGCGCCACCCGACGCGGCAAGCGCGACCCCGCCGAAGATGCCCATGCCCCACGAGCCGCGCCCGCTGTCGCGGGCCAGCTCGGCTCCCGACACGAAGCAGACCGCGAACCCCGTCCCGGAAGCGATCCGAGCCGCCATCGCCAGCCAAGGCAGGGGAGCGAGCAGGGCCAGCAGGTGCGCCACGAGCACAAGGGACAGCCCGGCGGCGGTCGCCTTCCGCACGCCCAGCCGGTCGACGAGCACCCCACCGGGGAACTGGAACGCGGCGTACGGCGCGGCCAGGGCGGCCGTCAGCAGACCGACCCACAGCAGGTCGGCGTGGTAGGCGGCAGCCATCGTGCTCTGCGCCGGCCCCCGCGGCGGTCATGGCCCAGCCGGCCGAGCCGCCGAGCAGGCAGGCGACGAGAAGGCCGGGTGTGGGGGGTCCTCGGCCTCCACCTCAGGTGTTCTGCGGAAAGCCGAGCTGCACGCCGCCGGTCGGCAGACCCCAGCGCGACGTGACGACCTTGGCGCGGGTGTAGAACCGCACCCCCTCTGCCCCGTGTGCGTGCGTGTCGCCGAACAGCGAGCTCTTCCAGCCACCGAACGAGTGATGCGCCACCGGGACCGGCACCGGCACGTTGATCCCGACCATGCCGACCTGCACCTCGTTCTGGAACCGACGGGCGGCCGGGCCGCTCGTGGTGAACAGCGCGGTGCCGTTGCCGTAGCGGTTGGCGTTGACCAGGTCGAGCGCCTCGTCGAACGAGTCCGCGCGCACGACGGCCAGGACCGGTCCGAACACCTCGTCGCGGTAGACCGACATCTCGGGGGTGACGTGGTCGACCAGCGTGGGGCCGAGCCAGAAGCCGGTCGCCTCGCCGTCCACGTCCCAGTCGCGACCGTCGACGACGAGCTTGCCGCCCTGGGCCTCCGCCGCGTCGACGTACGACGCCACCCGGTCGCGGTGCTCGCGGGTCACGAGCGGTCCCATGTCGACGTCGCGCCGCCCCGACCCGACCGACAGGCCGCGTGTCCGGTCAGCGATCCGCGCCACGAGGTCGTCCGCGATCGGCCCGACCGTGACCACCACGCTGATCGCCATGCACCGTTCGCCGGCCGAGCCGTAGCCCGCGCTCACCGCGGCATCGGCGGCCGCGTCGAGGTCGGCGTCGGGGAGCACGACCATGTGGTTCTTGGCGCCGCCGAGAGCCTGGACGCGCTTGCCGGAGACGGCCGCGGTCTCGTAGACGTGCCGCGCCACGTGGGTCGACCCGACGAAGGACACCGCCTCGATGGCGGGATGGGTGAGCAGCGCGTCCACGGCCTCGGCGTCGCCCTGCACCACGTTGAAGACGCCGGCCGGCAGACCCGCCTCCGCCCAGAGCCGCGCCAGCCAGATCGAGGCCGACGGGTCCTTCTCGCTGGGCTTGAGCACGACCGTGTTGCCCGCCGCGATGGCCACCGGGATGAACCACAGCGGCACCATCGCCGGGAAGTTGAACGGGCTGATCACCGCGACCGGTCCCAGCGGCTGGCGCACGGTCGTGACGTCGACCCCGGTGGCGGCGTTCTCGCTCACGGAGCCGTGGAGCAGCTGGGCGATCCCGCAGGCGAGCTCGACGACCTCCTGGCCGCGCGTCACCTCGCCCGCGGCGTCCGAGAGCACCTTGCCGTGCTCGGCGGTGATCATCGCGGCGAGCTCCTCCTTGTACGTGTTGAGCAGCTCGCGGAACGCGAACAACACCTGCGTACGGCGGGCCACCGACGTGTCGCGCCAGGCCGGGAACGCGTCGCCGCCACCTCGACGACCCGGTCACGTCGTCGGCGGACGCCAACACCACCTCCGCGGTGACCGCACCGGTCGCAGGGTCGGTCACCTTCGCCGTCCGGGTACTCACGCCGGTGAAGTCCCGGCCCAACCCATGGTGCACACGCGCGACGTCGTCGCCCATCTGCTCGCTCCTCTGTCGTGGCCCCCCAAGGATGGGAGTCCTCGCACCGAGGACGCACTCACGGCGGACGTCATCAAGCCGTGCCGGAACTGCCCGGCGGCAGCACTGTGATGCTGTTCTCTCAGGCGCCGTCCTGGGCCAGCAACCGCGCGAGCCGTAGCGCGACCTGGAGCTCGGTCCGGCGCTCGGTCAACGGTCGGCCCAGCAGCTCGGCGGCCTTCTGCAGGCGGTTGCGCACGGTGTGCTCGTGCAGGTGGAGGTATGCCGCGGTGGTCACGTGGCTGCCCCAGCGGTACGACGCCTCGACGGTCTCGCGCAGCCGCTCGCCCAGGTCGTTGTCGGCCCCGAGCTGACCGAGCTCGGCGAAGACGAACGCACGGGCGTTGACCGGGTCGGCCATCAACAGGACCTCGAGGCTCACGTCCGCGTGGCTGAGCACCCGCGGAGTCCCGATCGCACCCCACGCCGTCCGCACCCGCTGCACGTCCTGCACCTGTCGCCACCCGTCCCGCACGCCCTGTACTCCGACGTGCGCCTCACTCACCGACGCCTCGACGTCGAGGCCGCGCAGGCAGTCGGTCAGGTCGGCCACGGTCGCAGCGCGCCAGCCCGGTGGCCGCGGGTGCGCCAGCCACACCACCGTGCTGGTGAGGTCGACGGGATGCACGAGGGAGTCTCGGGTGTGTGACGCCGCTCGCAGCGCGTTGACGATCTGGCGCACGTCACCCTCGGCGGTCGACGGCAGCAGCACGGCGACGTGGCTGGCGTCGAGCGGGTACTCGAGCAGCACGAGGTCCGAGGACGGGAGCGGCGCTGCGTCCACGCGCAGCAAGTGCCGGACCAGGCCGTTGCGGACGTGCTCGCGCGAGCGGCTCATCGCGACGTCGGCGCGGGCGAAGCTGTCCGCCACGTGCGACGCCACATGGTGCTGGTAGCCGAGCAGCAACGTGGTCATGTCGCGCAGTGCCTCGAGGCTTTCGCCGCGTGGCACGTCATTGCGGTCGGCCCGCTCGACGAGCCGATCGGTCCATTCGTGCCACATCGTCAGGAAGCCCACCCGGTAGGACCGTTGCAACGCGGTCTGCGGCAGCCGGAGCCGGGCCTGAAGACTCGCCAGGGCATACGGCTCGGCGAGGTCGACGTCGCTGGGACGGAGCCGCCCACCGATCACCCCACGGAGGTGGCGGAGGTTCTCGACCACGCTGGCGCGCAGCCGGGTCACGAACTCGTCGTTCCCGCGAAGGGTGTCGAACGCCGCCGCGAGGTCCGCCTCTACGACCCGGTCCGCGAGGGCCACCAGGTCCACGCTGTCGGAGGCCTCGCGGGCCCAGGTCGGCAGGCGTATGACGGCGTCCTCACGCAGCCCGATCGGGTCCGGCGCGGGCGGCGCCACGTAGTTCAAGGAGGCGGCAGTCATGAACTCCACGCTCGTGCCGAGTCCGGATCCTTGCCGATGTGTCGGACACCACACTGAGTGGTCAGGAATGGGTGGCCACACATGGTGGCGCGTCGCCGGGCGCCGGGAGGCTGTGGCTCGAAGGCGGTGCACGACGCGCTGCCGAACCCGAGGAGGACCTGCCATGTCGCCAGCGACGACGGCCGAGTCCTGTGAGCACCGGACCTCATCCGGTCACCTGCGCGGTGGTCGACCGGCGCACGAGGCTGGTGGCGAACAGCCGCTCACGCCCAGCGCCGATGTTGCCGTCGTGCTCGATGCGCTCGACCAGCAACCGCGCCGCCGCCCGGGCCATCTCGGAGAGCGGCTGCCGCACGGTGGTCAGCTGGAACACCTCCCAGGCAGCCATCGGGACGTCGTCGAAGCCCAGCACGGAGACGTTGCCAGGTACGTCGAGGCCCAGCGACTTCGCGGCGTCGATGGCGCCGAAGGCGATCACGTCGTTGCCGCAGACCAGCGCGGTTGGAGGTACCGGCAGCCGGAGCAGTTCCCGGGCGTTCTGGTAGCCGCACTGGTGCGAGTAGGGACCTTCCCGGACGAGGCGCTCGTCGAGCGCCACTCTCGCGTCCTCCAGCACCTCGAGGAGCCCGGCGTGACGGTCCCGGCTGGTCGAGGTGTTCGCCGGACCACGGATGACGCCAATGTCGCGGTGGCCGAGGTCGAGCGCGTGGCGCGCGGCGGCACGGCCGCCCTGGTAGTTGTCCGCGACGACGCGGTCGACGTCCATCCCGTCGATGTACCGGTTGAGCAGCACGATCGGCAGGTCACGGTCGGCGAGCGCCTCGGACAACCGCGAGTCCAGGGTTGCCGTGGTGACCAGGACACCGTCGATCGAGCGGTCGAGAAGGTCGTGCAGCGCCTCCTGCCCGGTCGGGATGTCGGTGCGCTCGGCGAACAGCACGACCCGGTAACCCATGATCCGCAGCTCGTCGTGCACCGGTGTGAGCAGCGTCGGGAAGAACGGGTTGGTCAGATCGGACACGATGACGCCGATCGTGCGCGTCCGCGCCGGCGCCGGGGGAGCCACCCAAGCGGGGCGGTAGCCCAACCGTTCGGCGGTCTGCTGGATGAGCCGGCGGGTGTCGTCACGCACCCGGGGGTCGCCCCGGAGTGCGCGCGACACCGTCGACTGGGAGACGCCGGCCGCCTGCGCGACGGTCGAGCTGGTCGCGCCGCGGCGGGGACCTCGCCGCTGCACCGGGCGGCTACCGGTCGTGCCGCGGTCGTCGTTCGTCACGCTCACCGGTCGTCTCGCTCTCTTCTCGGGTGCCGGCATGGGCACCATCGATGGGCAAGGATGCATAACTTATGCAGTACGCACCCTAGCTCCTTTGCTTGGACTGTCAACGTCAACACATCCCAGTATCCGTTGATGAATCCCGGCTTGGCGCCACAAGTGACAGAGTCCGCCGGTTCTCGTCCCAGGCAGCACAGCTGCCAACCAATGCATGAATTGCCGAGAATGCTTGACTTGGCAACGACGGGCACGGCAGGGTCATGCGTCACAACCGGCCCCGCCCTCGCGGACGTCCGCAGCCGTCGCCCCATCGCACCCCCTGGACCCATCGCACGACTCTGAGAGGCACGACATGAGCACAGCAGGATTCAGTTCGAACAGCCTGCGCCTGGTGGCTGTTGCCACGGGCGCGATCGCCCTGGTGGCCTCCGGCTGCGGGGGCCGTCCGGCAGCCGACGAGGGCAAGGCCAGCGACGCCAACGGCGCGGTCAACATGGTGATGGCCCCCGACCCGGTCTGGAAGTGGATGGAGGACCAGGGCATCAAGCAGGAGATGGAGGAGGCGGCGGGGATCCAGATCCTCACCTCGTCCTCGTGGGACGAGTTCGGTGTGTACGCCGGCGGCCACGCCGATGTCGTGTCGGCCGCGTCGTACGAGGTGCCGGAACTGGAGGAGCAGACCGGCGAGGCGGCCACGATCTTCGGCAAGTTCAACTCCGACCGCAGCATCCTCGCCGTGCCGGCCGACAGTGATGCCGAAGACATCTGCGACCTCAAGGGCAAGAAGATCGTCACGCACAGCGCGGTCTCGATCACCATCATGTGGGGCGTCTACGCCCGCGAGTTCTGCGACCTCGACCTCCGCGCCGGTGGCGGCGACTTCGAGCTGGTCGTGACCGACCCGCAGAACGCCGCCGGCCTGATCGAGCGGGGCGACGCCGATGCGGGCCTGCTGCTGCCCGACTTCTCGATCCCGCAGCTGTCCAGCGGCGCGATCAAGCCTCTCTACGACAGCAAGTCCGTCTCGCAGATCTACGCAGAGGAGTTCAGCTCCGACCCCGACGAGGTCACGCACCCGCAGAACAACGTGTTCGTGGCCCGCAAGGCGTGGGTGGAGAAGAACCCCGAGGAGGCGGCGTTCCTCATCGAGGTCTGGGACCGCGGCGTCCAGGAGTGGGCGGAGCACCGCGACGAGATCATCGAGGCCTACCCCGAGGACTTCGCCGCCGAGTCGCCCGAGGAGAAGAAGTTCATCCAGGACTGGCTCAACGACCAGTACGACTGGTTCGTACCGACCACGTACCTCGACGAGGCCTGGGTCCAGAGCGAGACCGAGCTGTTCGACCTGATGAAGGAGACCGGGTTCGTCGACGAGGACACAGAAGCGCCGGACTTCACCATCCTCGAGAAGCAGTCCTGACGTACGCGGTCGAGGGGAAGGAGACGAGATGACCGACCAGATGCTGGGTGCCACGACCGTGGCACCTCAGCTCAGCCGCGACCGCGGCGAGGATGCCGCGCGGCGCACCGCGAGGATGCGCAAGTGGCGCCGGCTCGCGCTCCTGGCGGGTGGCTGGGTCGCCATGATCCTGGTCTGGGAGTTCGGCTCCTGGTGGTACGGCTCGCGACTCCTTCCCCGGCCGCACGAGGTCCTCATCGAGGCCATCGACATCATCGAGAGCGGCAACTTCGTCGCCGACTTCTCCGCCAGCGTGTCCAAGACCTTCGCTGGGTTCGCGCTCGCCGTCGGGGTAGGTGCGCCCGTCGGCTATCTCATGGGTCGCTACCGCTACGCCCAGGCGTTCTTCCACGACGGCGTCACGATCGCGGGCACGATCCCCGCCATCGTCTACGCCGTGATGTCGCTGATCGTGTTCGGCATCTCCAACATGGGGCCGATCCTCGCGGTCGCGCTGGTGTCCGCTCCATTCGTCGCCCTCAACGTCGCCGAGGGCATCCGCGGCGTCGACAAGTCCCTGATCACCATGAGTGAGGCGTTCGATCGCAGCCCGGCGCAGATCCGGCGCGAGGTGCTGATCCCGACCATCGTGCCGTTCGTCTTCGCCGCCATCCGGATGTGCTTCGCGGTGGCCTGGAAGGTCGAAGCGCTCACCGAGGTGTTCGGCGGCCGCAACGGTGTCGGTTTCCAGATCCGCACCGAGTACCAGCTCTACGACATCGCCGGCGTCCTCGCCTGGATGTTCCTGTTCATCGCCTTCATGCTCGCCATCGAGCGGCTGGTCCTGGCCAAGGCAGAGGCCCGCCTCCTCGCGTGGCGTCCCGAGGAAAGGAGTGCCGCGCTGTGAGCACGCTGACCGCCAACCCCCGCCGGTCCACGACCGAGATCGAGGAGAGCACCTCGGCACTGCGCAGGCGGCTCACCTCCGACGGTGCTGCCCGCGTCGCCGCCCTGTTGTCGTTCTTCGCGTTCTGGGTCGTCGCGTCGCTGGTCTTCAGTCGGGTCCCCGGCCCGGTGGAGGTCGTGCAGCGGCTCGCCGAAGAGTTCGAGCGGGGCGAGGTGTTCGGCAACTTCGCCTCGACCCTCTACCGCTTCGGTGTCGGCGTCCTGCTCGCGACCGTGGTCGGCGTCGCGGTGGGCGTGTTGATGGGACTGTCCCAGCTCGCCCGGGCCTTCCTCGAGAGCCCCGTCCTGGTCGGGCTGTCGATCCCCGCCATCATCTGGGCGTTCCTGACCGTGATGTGGTTCGGGTTCGGTGACATGAGTCCGATCGTCACGACCTTCCTCACGGCGGTGCCGTTCGTGGTCATCAACGTCGCGCAGGGCGTCCGGGGGGTCTCTCGCGACCTCCGGGACATGTCGTCGACCTACAACGTCCCGTTGACGCGCAGGATCCGGGACCTGGTCCTGCCTGCTGTCACCGGCTACGTCGCTACCGGTGTCCGCTTCGCGGTGATCATCGGCTGGAACGGCGTGCTGCTCGCCGAGTGGTTCGGGGGTGACGGAGGTGTCGGCTACCGCGCCCGCTTCTGGTACGACGCCAACCGGTACGGCGGCTTCGCCGCCTGGGTGGTGCTGTTCGTGGGGTTCATCGTGCTCCTCGACCGCTTCGTGCTCGACCGTGCCATCCGCCGCGCCTTCCGATGGAGGGACGCCTGATGCAGCGCTGGTCCCGCTCCACCGCTAACCCTCACCTCCACCCTCACGCCAACCTCCGTCCTAGGGAGCTCCCGTGGCAGTCCTGACCGTCAACCACCTCGCCAAGACCTTCAACCTCGGTACGCCGCGTGCCAGTCGGGTCCTCGACGACATCTCGTTCGAGGTCCGCGGCCAGACCTTCGTGTCCATCGTCGGTCCCTCCGGGTGCGGCAAGAGCACCCTGCTCAACATCATCTCGGGGGTGGAGGAGCACACGTCCGGTGAGATCAGCTTGACCAGCGACGACGGTCGCCCGGCCCGCATGGGCTACGTCTTCCAGGACCCGCGGCTGCTGCCGTGGCGCAGCGTCATGCGCAACATGATGTACGTCCAGGACGACCACAGCGACGCGACCGTGAAGCGGGCCGAGCGATACCTCGACATGGTCGGCCTGGCCAAGAACGCGGACTTCTACCCCGGCCAGCTCTCGGGCGGCATGCAGCAGCGGGTGGGCATCGCCCGCGCCTTCGCCGTCGAGCCCGACCTGCTGCTCATGGACGAGCCGTTCAGCCACCTCGACGCAATCACCGCGCGTGGCCTGCGGGCCCAGCTCCAGGACATCTGGGCGCAGTCGAAGAAGACCGTCGTCTTCGTGACCCACGACGTCGTCGAGGCCGTCGAGCTCTCCGACCGGATCATCGTGCTCCAGCCCGGCGGCCGGATCTACGAGGACATCACCATCGACCTGCCCAGGCCGCGCCGGCAGACCGACCCGACCGTCGCCACCCTCCAGGCCGAGGTGCTCGCCCGACTCGAGGCGATGAAGGAAATGAGCGTCCAGCCCGAGCCCGTCGCCTGACTGCGGCCCGTCCAGCACCCCCGCGCGACGTCCCACCGCGCCCCCGAACCAGGAGACCCATGAGCAAGCAGCTGAAATCACCCACCGGGGCCGGCACCGCCGGCCGCAGCGACCCGACGGTGTCCGACGTCGTGCACGAGGTCATCGAGGAGGTGCGCACGCACGGCGACGACGCAGTGCGTCGCTACTCCGAGAAGTTCGACAACTGGTCGCCGGAGTCGTTCCTCCTCGACCGGGAGCAGATCGACGAGCTCGTCGCCGGGCTGGACGACCAGGTCCTACAGGACATCCGCACCGTGCAGACCAACGTCCGCGACTTCGCCCAACGGCAGCGCGACACGATGCACGACCTCGAGGTGGAGACCCAGCCGGGCGTCTTCCTCGGGCACCGGCACCTGCCGATCTCGGCGTCGGGTGCCTACGTCCCGGGCGGCCGCTACCCGCTGACCGCGTCGGCCCACATGACCGTGGTGACTGCGAAGGTCGCCGGGGTCGAGCGCGTCACCGCCTGCACGCCGCCGCTGCGCGGCGAGATCCCGGCAGCCACCGTCGCCGCGTTGCACCTGGCCGGCGCCGACGAGATCCACCTGCTCGGCGGCGTCCAGGCGGTTGCCGCGATGGCGCTGGGCACCGAGTCGCTCGGCCGGGTGGACCTGATCGCCGGTCCCGGCAACGCGTATGTCGCGGAGGCCAAGCGGCAGCTGTTCGGTGAGGTCGGCATCGACCTCTTCGCCGGGCCGACCGAGATCCTGGTGGTCGCGGACAACGAGGCCGACCCGTTCGTCGTGGCCGTCGACCTGCTCAGCCAGGCCGAGCACGGCCCGGACTCACCGGCCGTCCTGATCACGACGTCCGAGTCGCTGGCCCGCGCGGCCATGGCGTACGTCGAGGAGCTGCTCCCCGGCATGTCGACCAACGACATGGCGGGCCCGGCCTGGCGCGACCACGGTGAGGTGCACGTCGTCGACGACCTCGACGCGGCGTACGCGCTGGCCGACTCCTACGCGAGCGAGCACGTGCAGATCCTCACCACGCAGCCACGCGAAGCGCTGGACAAGATGCGCCACTACGGCGCGCTCTTCCTCGGCGAGGGCACGTGCGTGTCCTACGGTGACAAGGTGATCGGCACCAACCATGTGCTGCCGACGCGGGGAGCTGCGCGCTACACCGGCGGGTTGTGGGTGGGGAAGTACCTCCGCACCGTCACCTATCAGGAGGTCACCGACACCGCCGCGAGCGCACGTCTCGGCGAGCTGTGCGGTCGTACTGCGCGCGTCGAGCTGTTCGAGGGCCACGCCCGGTCCGGCGACGTACGCGCCTCGAAGTACGCCGGCGCTGAGCTGTCCTGGGCGCCCGCGCCCGCGACGTCCGTCAGCTGATACCCCGCACCACGCCACCCCGCTCGACAGGAGAGTCACCATGCCCAGCGCGCCACAGAGAACCGTCGACATCCACGCCCACGTCATCCTCCCCGACTGCATGCCGCTCGTGGAGGGGCTGATGGCGCCGGAGATGGAGCCGTTCAGCTACTTCGGCGGCGACGAGACCAACGCCTACCAGGTCGGTCACGTCCGCGAGATCATGCCGAAGGCGACCGACCCGGCGACCCGGCTCGCCGACATGGACGCGATGGGCATCGACGTCCAGGCGATCTCGGTCGCGCCGGCCGGCTACTTCTACTGGGCCGACCCGGAGCTCGCCCTCGAGCTCGCGAGAATGCAGAACGAGAACCTCGCCAAGATCGTCGCCGACCACCCCGACCGCTTCGTCGGCCTCGCGACGGTGCCGATGCAGGACGTACGGTCGGCCGTCGAGGAGCTCGAGCGCACCGTCAAGGAGTACGACTTCCGTGGCGTCGAGATCAACACCAACGTGATGGGGATGGACCTCGACGACCCGCGCTTCCGGCCGTTCTTCGCCAAGGCCGAGGAGCTCGACGTCCTGGTGATGCTGCACCCCAACGGCTTCACCGGCGGCGAGCGCCTCCGGAAGTACTACCTGACCAACGTCATCGGCAACCCGCTCGACACCACGGTCGCGCTGACCCGGATCATCCACGGCGGTGTGCTCGAGGACCACCCTGACCTCAAGCTGGTGGCAGTCCACGGCGGCGGCTACCTGCCCTTCTACTCCTCCCGCATGGATCACTC
The DNA here is from genome assembly GCA_963788445.1 of uncultured Actinomycetota bacterium. Taxonomy (GTDB): domain Bacteria; phylum Actinomycetota; class Actinomycetes; order Propionibacteriales; family Nocardioidaceae; genus Nocardioides. Next base: position 214,115 of record CAWBGN010000006.1, on the reverse strand, counting down.
CTACGACCTGCGTCCGGAAGGCCGGCACCACATCTCCCGCCCGCCGAGCACCTATCTCAAGCAGGTGTACGTCGACTGTCTGGTGTTCGACGCCCCGCACCTGGAGTTCCTCGTGCAGCAGATGGGCGCGGACCACGTGGTCGTGGGCACCGACTACCCGTTCGACATGGGGCACTACGACCCGCTCGGCCAGATCGACGAGGCGCGCACGCTCAGCGACGAGGACCGCGAGGCGATCCGCGGCGGGACGGCTGCGCGTCTGCTCAAGCTCGACCGGTGAAGCCGGCCGCCGGGCTCAGCTGAGTCCGGCGGCGGCGATCCCGGCGAGTGCGCACTGCTCGTCGACGTCGGAGAGGTCGCCACTGACCCCCGCGGCGCCGAGCACGACGCCGTCCGCGTCGCGGACGAGCACGCCCCCGGCTGCCGGTGCGAGGCGGCCACCGGTGACCGCGGCGAGCGAGGTGAAGAAGGCCGGCTGCTTCTCGGCCCGCTCCGCGACCTCGCGTGAGCTCATCCCCATGCCGAGAGCGCCGTATGCCTTGGCGGAGGCGATCTCGACGCGCAGGATGCCGGCGCCGTCGTCGCGCTTGACCACCACCATGTGACCGCCCGGGTCCAGGACGACCACGGCCAGGGGGGCCGCGCCGGTCTCGCGGCCGTGCCGCAGCGTGGCGTCTGCGACGACCTCAGCGAGCTCGAGCCTCATGACCTCGCCTCCGACTCGACGATCTCGAGAATAGCCGCGGCGTCGGCGTCGGCCCAGCCGGCATCGGCGGCCTTGAGGTAGAGCGGCAGCGTGGAGTCCAGGACCGGCGTGGCGACGCCGAACGACGCGGCGAGCTCCTGCACGAGCGACACGTCCTTGACGAACATCGACACCCGCGCAGTCGCCGGACGGTAGGACCGCTCGACCATCAGCGGGCCGCGTTTGTCGAAGATGACCGACCCTCCGGCGCCCTCGCGGACGGTCTCGTAGAGCAGCGCGGGGTCCAGGCCAGCGGCCACGCCGAGGGCGAACGCCTCCGCGGTCGACGCGTTGTGGATCGAGACGAGCAGGTTGGCCACCAGCTTCATCGTGGTGCCGTTGCCGAACGGGCCGACGTGGCGCACGGAGCGGGCGAACGCCTCGAGGACGGGGCGAGCGCGCTCGAACGCAACCTCGTCGCCGCTTCCGAGCACAACGAGGTCGCGGTCGCGGGCCTGGGCGCCGGTGCCGCTCAGCGGGCAGTCGAGCAGGGTCACGCCGGCTGCCGCGAGGATCTCGAGGCACTCCTGCTTCACCGCGAGCGACAGGGTGGAGGTCTCCACGACGACCAGCCCCGGCCGAGCGGAGCCCGCGATCGCGTGGCACACCGCGAGCGCGGCCTCGGGGGAGGGAAGCGAGGTGACCAGCACGTCGACCGCTCCGGCGAGCTCCGCCGCGTCGCCGGCGCCGCGGCCACCGCGGGCAACGAGGTCGGAGACCGGTTCGCCGGCGACATCGGTGCCGGCCACGTCGAATCCCGCATCCAGCAGGTGGCCGGCCATTGCCGACCCCATGATCCCGAGGCCAACCACGCCGGCCTGCCTGACGCCCACTGCTATGTCTCCTGGATCCATCCGGTCACCGTAGGGGAGGGGCGGCGCCGTCCACGCTGTCCGCCGGCGTCAGTGGTAGCCCCGACGACTGGTGCCTCCTGTGAGTGCGGGCCCGCATCAGCGGACAGGGCGGCGGAGCAGGAGTTCGCAGGCGATGCGCACCTCGGGGCTGTCCAGCCGCAGCCCTGCCACCGCGGCGATCCTGTCGAGCCGGTGCCGCACCGTCGTCACATGCACGTCGAGCTCGCGGGCGGCAGCCGACGCGCTGCCGCAAGACGCGAGGTAGGCGCGCAGCGTTCGCTCCAGCTCGCCCGATCCGCGGTCGGCCTCCCGGAGGCGGTCCAGTCCGGTGAGACGTACGTCGGGGGAGAGGCTCGCCACCACCTGCGCGACCAGCACCTCGGCCTCGACATCGTCGTAGGTCACGCTTCCGCCGGTGTCTCGGCCCAATGTCGCGGCCGCCGCCAGCGCCTGGTCGCGCAGCCCGGGGACGCTCGCGATCCCGGTGCCGACCGAGCTGACCGCCACCCGGAGCGGCTGCAGCGGTCTGCGACCCGTCAGGCGCACTATCTCGTTGCCCAGCCGGGCCGCGGCCTCCTGGGTGTCCTCGGCGGCCAGCGCGATCACGGCCACGGCGCCGTCGCCGTACGGCGCGACGACGGCCTGGCGCCGGAAGGAGTCCGTGCACAGCCGGAGGTGCTCGACGAGCCGGGACGCCCGGCCGTCGGGGTCGCCGTGCGCCCTCCCGGCCCTCGGGGGCTCTCCGGTGGACACGGACACAACCACGAACCGACCGGCCCGCTCAAGGCCGAGCCGGTCGGCGACGGCGGGTGCTCCCGGCAAGCCGTCGAGCAGCGCGGTGACCTCACGGAACGCGTGCTCCTCGGCGGCGTCGATCTGCTCGAGGTGGCGCAGCAGGTCGGGGGTGGCGTCGTCGACGGCCTGCCTCAGTGCGGTGGTCGCGCCGTCGCCGAGCGGCTGTCCGCCTTCGGCCACCCAGGCGAAGCCGAGCACGCGGGAGCCGGCCCGGAAGGCGGTGATCAGGCGGCGCCGCGCCTCCCACGGTCCGTCCCGGAGGTCGACGACGTCCGTCGTCGTCCGCAGTGCCGCGAGACTGCCGGTCCCGGTCAGGTGCTCCAGCCAGGCGGCGGGAATCCGCCGGCCGAGGATCGCCTCGGCGCGGCCACGGTCCATCTGCCCGACGAACGCGGAGTAGCCGAGCACCCGGAACGACGAGTCCTCGACGATGGCCGGCCCACCCACGGCCGCGGCGATGAGGTCGGCGATGGCGAACGGCGGCGCCGTGCCGCCGATCCGGTGGGTCCGGACAGGGCTGCATCGATTCGTGCGTTCACGGCGCTCAACTTACTCCGATCAGAGCGACCGTGACGGTCGTCACCGCCCTAGATTTGCCGAGCACGCGGCCGGAACCGCCGGCACCAGAGGAAGGGAGCGACGACGTGCAGATCGTCGACCTGTCACAGGACATCTACCAGGGCATGCAGGTCTATCCCGGTCACCTCAAGACCGTGGTCTTCGACCACGCGTCGCATGAGGAGACCGCGCTCCGGTTCGTGGGCGGCTTCTCGTTCCAGACCAAGGGCTTCATGATCAACGACAACGGCCCCACGCACGTCGACTCGTTCTCTCACCTCGACCCTGACCCGTCCGCCCAGACCATCGACCAGATGTCGCTCGACCTGTTCTACGGCCCCGCGGTCTGTCTCGACGTCTCGTCTGTCGGTGCAGGCGACGACATCACGGACGAGCACCTGGAGGCGGCGGAGGCCGCGGTCGATGTGTCGGTCGAGAGCGGCGACATCCTCCTCCTGCACACCGGCACGCACGGGCGGTACGCCGACACCCCGCAGTACCTCAGTGACTTCCCCGGCCTCGGCGAGAGCGGCAGCCACTGGATCCAGCAACACGGCGTCAAGACGTTCGGCGTCGACAGCCCCACCCCCGACAACCCGACCAGCAAGTCCTACCCCTGCCACATGATGTGCCGCGAGCACCACATCACCCACTACGAGAACCTCACCAACCTCGACCAGCTGATCGGCAAGCGGTTCACGTTCTTCGGCTTCCCGCTCAAGGTGATCGGCGCCCCACGGCGGACCCACCCGGCGCGGTGGCGCTGCTCGACGGCGAGTCGTGACGACACCCGCCTTCCCGGGGGACCGGGTCGCCGGCCGCACCGCACTCGTCACGGGTGCCGGCAACGGTCTCGGCCGCGCGATCACGCTCGCCCTGTGTGCGCGCGGGGCTCGCGTCGTGGCGGTGGGTCGCGGCCGCGAGCGGCTCGACGCCGTGGCGGCGGAGGCCGGCGGTACGTCGGGGAGCGTCCGGGTCGCCCCCGCCGACGTCGCCGACCCCGCGAGCGTGGCCGCGCTCGCCGAGGACATCGCGGACGAGCAGGTCGAGGTGCTGGTCAACAACGCCGGCGTCCCCGGACCGGTCGCGCCGCTCGTGGACATCGAGCCCGACCAGTGGGACGAGGTGTTCGACGTCAACATCTCCCACGGCGTCTTCCTGGTCTGCCGTTCTTCCCCGGCATGGTCGAGCGCGGGCGGGGCGACGTGATCAACCTGGCGTCGGTCTCGGGGAAGCGGCCGCTGATCCGGCGGACGCCGTACTGCACCTGCAAGATGGCGGTGATCGGCCTGACCTCCACCCTGGCCTTCGAGGTCGGCCCGGCCGGGGTGAACGTGAACAGCCTGTCCCCCGGACCGGTGGACGGGACCGCGAATCAACCGATTTCCGGCTCGAGGCGGAGCGGACCGGGCATACATACGGGCAGGCGATGGGAGCGCTTCGTGTCCCGGGCGGCCCTGGGCCGGATGGTGACCGAGGCGGAGGTCGGGGCGGCCGCCGTGACCGCCATGCTGGCCATGCCCGGCCTGTGCGGGGCCGATGTCGACCTCTCGGCCGGCATCGTAGCCCGCTGAAATGCCCAGACGTTCCCGACAAGGAGTGAGTGACATGCCAGCCGCAGACCTCGTGATCGCCGGAGGCACCGTCGTGTCCCCCAGTGGACGCCGCCGCCTGAACGTTGCCGTCACCGACGGGGTGGTCACCTATGTCGGAACCGACCGTCCCAGCGCCCGGGAGACCGTCGACGCCGGCGGTCTGCTGGTGATGCCCGGTGGTGTGGACACCCACGTGCACCTGATGGACCCGGAGACCCTGCGCGCGAAGACTTCCGACGGGTACCGATGCCGCAGCTGCCTCCGCGTGACCACGATCATCGAGCATTCACATGGGCGCCCGGTGCGATCGGTCGCGGATCTGACCGACAAAGCGCACTACCTTCGTCGACCGCTCGAACGTCGACTTCGGTCTGGCCGCCCATGCGTGGCCGGGACAGGCTCTGCGGTCGCCGACCTCTGGGCGGCCGGCGCCGCCTTCTTCAAGGTTTTCACCTGCACCACCCACGGCGTGCCCGGGCACGACGCGGCAGCGCTGAAGGCCCACTTGCAGGCCTCAGCGCTGTGCGGGCGATGAGCCTGATGCACTGCGAGGACGAGTCGCTGACCGAATTCGCCGAGCAGGTGCTGCACGCCGACGGGCGCGACGATCCCGGGATCCTGCCCGAGTGGCGCAACCGCGACGCCGAGCTCGTCGCCGCGGCGGTAGCCGCGTTGCTGGTCCGTCGCACCGGGGCACGGGCCACCGTCGCACACGTCAGCAACAACGAGGTCGCCGACTATGTTGCCGTCTGAGCGGGCCCGGGTGCCCAACTGGCCGCCGAGGGCTGCCGCAGTACTTCCTGCTGCGCGAGGACGACGTTCATGACCATGGGGCGCTGCGCAAGTTCACCCCACCGGCCCGGGCGAAGACCGACGAGGACGAGGCGGCTCTGTGGCGGCTGCTGCGCCGCGGCGTACTCACCCACATGTCCAGCGACCATGCGCCGTCCACGTTGGAACAGAAGCACGAGGGGAACATTTGGGAGGTGCACTTCGGCTTACCGGGACTGGACAGCACCATGTCGGTGCTGCTCGACGCCGCGGCTCGCGGGCACCTGTCGTACGAGGACATCACCCGGGTGTACAGCCAGGTACCGGCCCGCAATTACGGTCTGTGGCCGCGAAAGGGGCGGCTGGCGCCGGGTGCGGACGCCGACGTCATCCTCGTTGACCCTGCCGCCACCCGGACGATGCGTAATGCCGATGTGCACTCCAAAGCCGGGTGGACGCCTTTCGATGGCCGCACTATGCGCGGACGGGTAGTGCAGACCTACCTGCGCGGCCGGCTGGTGGCCCAGGAGGGGAAACCGGCGGATGACCGTACCGGAGCGTTCCTGCCCGGCGCCGGCCACCGGGTCTGACGGACCCGGAGAGGAGCAGACGGATGACGAAGCCCCGCGTGGCGGTCGGGTCTCTCGGCGGCACCATCGCGATGACGTCGGAGTCGGGCGTCGGGGTCACCCCTACCTTGGAGGCAGACGACCTCGTCGCCGCCGTCCCCGCCCTGGCCTCCGTCGCCTCGCTGGAGGCGACGACGCTCGCGGTCCTGCCCAGCGCCTCCCTCGGTCACGACGACTGCGCCGCCGCCCTGGAGTGGGCCCGCACGGTCGTCGACGGTGGTGCGGCAGGCGTGGTGCTTGTCCAGGGGACCGACACCCTGGAGGAGACGGCGTACCTCTTCGACCTTTTGTGGGACCGCGCGGAGCCCCTGGTGGTCACCGGCGCCATGCGCTCCCCGCAGCGGGCCGGCAGCGACGGACCCGCAAACCTCATGGCCGCCGTCACCACGGCCGCCGCCCCTGCGTCCCGCGGCCTCGGCGCGCTCGTGGTGATGAACGACGAGATCCACGCCGCGGCACGCGTCGCCAAGATCGACTCCATGGCCGTCGAGGCCTTCCGCTCGCCGGTGTTCGGCCCGCTCGGTCGGCTTGTCGAGGGTGGGCCGGTCTACGGCAACCGGCCCGCCAGGCACCCTCGCCTGGAGGAACCGTCCGCGCCGGCTGTCGTGCCTCGCGTCGCGCTGCTGACCACTCATCTGGGGGACGACGGTGAGCTGCTCCGGCTGACGGCCGAGGCAGGGTACGACGGGGTGGTCCTCGCGGCGCTGGGGGTGGGCCACGTGTCCACGGCCGTTGCCGAGGCGGTGAGCACCGCCGGCGAGCGGTTGCCCGTGGTCTTCGCCAGCCGCACCGGTGGCGGGACGACGGCCCGGGAGACCTACGGCTTCGTCGGGTCGGAGCGCGACCTGCGCGCGCGGGGGGCGGTCGGGGCCGGCTGGCTGACCCCCGTCAAGGCACGCCTGCTGCTGTGGTCGCTGTTGCGACAGCAACGCGGCCGGGAGGAGATCGGGCGGGAGTTCGCCCTCCGCGGCGCCGCCTCGCCGGAGCGCGGTCGATGACGGCCGCCGGGCCAGGTCAGCGGTCGGCAGCGTCCTCCGTGCGCCAAGAGGTAGTCGAGCACCACGGCGTGCGAGGAAGCGAGGTGCTCGCGGGTCAGGTCGGCCGCGGCCACCGCGTCCTGCGCCTTGACGGCCGCCAGGATCTGCCGGTGCTCCTCCTGCAGGTGCGCCGACTGGCCGACCACGTCGAGGTGGAAGTAGATGTAGCGGTCGGTGAGCCGGCGCAGCTGCTCCACCGAGCGCGATCATCCGGGGACGGCCGGCGAGGGTGTAGACCTCCGCGTGGAACGCGGCGTTGGTCCGAACCCAGGCGCCCGGCCCCGTGTCCGGGTCGTCCATGACGTCCAGGAACTGGGTCATCCGCGAGATGCCGGCGCGCCCGACGCGGGGTACGGCGAGGCGGGTGGCGACTGGCTCGATCGCCTCCCGCATCTCGTAGAGCTCCTGGAGGTCCTCGATGGTGAGGGGTGTGACGACGGCGGTAGAGCCACGTAGGTCGACGAGTCCCTCGCCCGCCAGCGTCTGCAGCGCGTCGCGCACGGGGATCCGGCTGACGCCGTACTCCTCGGCCAGCGCGGCCTGCGACAACGCGGTGCCGGGGCCGAGCTGACCGCCAGAGACGCGCTCGCGCAGATCGCGCGCCACCCGCCCCGCAGCCGACTCACCCGTCACGGCTGAAGTCTGACGCATGGGTCGGACGGCCTATCCGTCACCGCGACGCAGCGACCCGACGACCAGCTTGTCGATGCTCACGTCGAGCGCCTGGTCGTCGCCGAGGTCGCCGAAGACCCGGAGCATGTCCTTGATGTCACCGTGCACCCGCGCGCTGCGCGAGCGCAGGTCCGCCACCAGCTCGTCAACCCGCTTGATGAGGGAGTCGTGGTCGTCGACGACCTCGTTCGAGCAGGCCGAGCATGGCCGCGCGCTCGGCCCCGAGCGGCTCGGCGGTCGCGGTCAGCCAGAACGCTTCGCGGCGGCCGACGACCCGGGGCAGCCAGGCCAGCACCAGGGCGGGGGCGAGGCCGATTCCGACCTCGGGGAAGCGGAACGACGCGTCCCGCACGGCGACCGACACGTCGAACGCGGAGATCAGGCCGACGCCGAAGCCGGCAGCATCTCCCTGCACCTCGGCGACGGTCACCACGCGGGTCCGCTGGGCGGAGCGGGTGAGGCCGGCCAGCGCCTCGGCCTCGGCGCGGATCTCGGCGGGAGTCGACCCGCCGCGGTCACGACCCAGGCAGAACACGTCGCCCTCGGCGCGGAAGCGCACCACGTGCGTGCCCTCCGGCGGAGCGTCGAGCAGGTCGGCGAGTCGGCCGCACAGCTCGACACTGAACAGGTTCTCCGGTGGTCGCGCCAGCTCGACGAGGACGACGCCGTCGTCGACAGGGTGGATGGTCAGGTCGCTCATCAGTTGAGCCGTCCCGGCGCCGTCGCTGCCGTACCAGTCGACGTCGTCGTCGGCGGTCCGGACCGTGACGCTCCGGATCGTCGGTGAACTCGTGGAACGACTCCCAGCCGCCCTCGCGGCCGACGCCGGAGTCCTTCACGCCGCCCCAGGGCGAGGCGGGGTCGAGCCGGTGATGGTCGTTGACCCACACCATGCCCGCCTCGATCCGGCCGGCGACCCGGTGCGCTCGGGCGACGTCGCGCGTCCACACGCGCCGACCCGAGCCCGAACCGTACGTCGTTGGCCTTGGCGATCGCGTCCGTCCTCGTCGGTCGAACGGGATGACCACGGCGACCGGACCGAAGATCTCCTCCTGCGCGACCCGCATGTCGTTGTCGACGTCGACGAGCACGTCGGCTCGACGAAGAAGCCCCCGTCCAGCGGGGGCTCGAGGACGGGGCCGCCGCCGGCGACCACCGCGGCCGCCCTCCTCGCGACGCCCGTCTCGACGTAGCCGAGCACGCGCTGGCGCTGGCGCGCGGAGATCACCGGCCCCAGCTGGGTGCCCCTCGTCGGACGGGTCGCCGATCCGGATCCGCGCGCGGCGCGGCGCAGCAGCCCGTCGACGAACTCGTCGTAGATCGACTCGCTCGACGAGGATGCGCGAGCCGCAGATGCACGTCTGCCCGGCTGCGACGAACGCGGCGAAGGCGGCGCCGGCCACCGCGCGCTCGATCCCGGCGTCGGCGAACACGATCACCGGCGCCTTGCCGCCGAGCTCGGTCGTCGAGCGCGCGAACCGCTGCGCCGCCGCGACGCGCGACCGACTGGCCGACCTCGGTGCCGCCGGTGAAGGTCACCTTCGCGACGCCTCGTGCTCGGCCAGGGCCGCGCCCGCGCTCGCGCCCGTTGCCGGTGACGACGTTGACGACGCCGTCCGGGATGCCCGCCTCCTGGGCGACGATCGGCGAGCTCGAGGGTCGTCAGCGGCGTCAGCTCGGAAGGCTTGACACCACGGAGTTGCCGGTCGCGAGCGCCGCCGCGAGGCTCTTCGAGAGATCATCAGCGGGTGGTTGAACGGCGGCAGGAGGCCGCAGACGCCGAGCGGGAAGCCGCGCCGGGAGTTGAGGTATGGCCCGTCATCGGGATCACCTCGGTCGCGCTCGGCGAGAGCAGCGCGGCGTTGTAGCGGTACCACTCGGGCAGCCGCGCGAGCTGCGCGCGCGTCTCGACCGCCGGCCGGCCGTTGTTGGCGGTCTCGAGCCGGAACAGGTCGTCAGGCGAGCCTCGATGCCGTCGGCGAAGCGATGCATCACCCGCGCGCGCTCGTGGATGGCCATCCGACTCCAGACGCCTGAGTCGAACGCCTCCTGGGCGATGCGTACTGCGGTCTCGACATCGTCCAGGCTCGCACTGTCGACCACTGCGAACACGTCGCCGGTGGCCGGGTTGATGACGTCGAGACGGGGCCCTTGCCCCTCTACGACGCGACCGTCGACGCGGAGGCCGGTGGCGAGCGGGCCCGATGGGAGCTCGATGGTGGGACGCAGGTCGGCCGTAGCCATGTCGGTTGCCTCCTTGGTATACATGTCGCCGTGACCGTATACACATCACCCGCCCCCGTCAACCAGCCCCACATCTGCGTTCTGGGCACCGGCGCCATGGGAGCCGGCATGGCGCGCAACCTCGCCGCGTCCGGCCTCGAGACCCGGGCTTGGAACCGCACCGCTGCCCGTGCTGCCCCGCTCGCCGAAGCTGGCGTGACCGTCTGCGCGGACCTGGCTGACGCGGTCCGGGACGCCGACGTCGTGGTCACCATGCTGTGGGACGCGGCCACCGTGGAGGCGGTGCTGCTCGAGGCACGCGGTGGGTGGGCGCCGGAGGCGGTCCTGCTGCAGACGACCACCGTCGGCGTCGAGGGGGCCGGCCGGCTGGCCGAGGTCGCGACCGAGCTGGGACTGCGGTACGTCGACGCTCCCGTCCAGGGGACCAAGCAGCCCGCGGAGCAGGGCACCCTGGTGGCGCTCGCCTCCGGCCCGGAGGACACCCGAACGGCGCTCGCGCCCGTCCTCGACGCCGTCGGCTCACGCACCATCTGGCTGGGCGAAGCCGGCGCGGGCTCCCGCCTGAAGCTGGCGATGAACGCGTTCGTGCTCAACACGACCGCGGCCCTCGCGGAGTCGATGCGCGTCGCGGCCGCCCTGGGCCTGGAGCCGGCGACGTTCCTCGATGCGATCGCGGGCGGACCGCTGGAGTCGCCCTATGTGGCCAAGAAGGGACAGGCCATCGTGGCCGGTGACTTCACCTCGGCGTTCGCGGTCAACGGAGGGCTCAAGGACGCTCGTTTCATCGCGACCGCGGCGGCCGAGGCAGGCATCGAGGTGCCGCTGACCTCGGCCACCGGCGATCTCCTGGCTGCTCTTGTCTCGGAGGGGTACGGCGCGGAGGACATCGCCGCGCTGGGCCGTACCGCCATCGGCTCCGCATCATGAGCGGCGACCTGGGCGGGCCGGTCGCGGTGGTCACGGGAGGCACCCGGGGCATCGGCGCCGCCACGTCCCGCGTCTTGGCGCGGTCCGGCCACGACCTGTGCCTCGGCTACCGGTCACGCGACAGCGACGCCGAAGACCTCGCTTCCTCGCTGCGGGAGGACGGCGCCGAGGTGCGACTGGTCCGCTGTGACGTCGGCAGCGGGGCCGATGTCGAGCGACTGTTCGCGGCGGCCGACGAAACCCACGCTCGCGGCGCTGGTCAACTGCGCCGGCTTGCTGGAACGGCAGCTTCGATGGTGGACATCGATGCCGAGCGCTGGACCAGGGTGTTGGCGGTCAACGTCGTCGGCGCGGCCCTGTGTCGCCGGCAGCCGCCGTGCGCCGGATGTCGACCGCGCCACGGCGGCCGCGGCGGGGCGATCGTCAACCTCTCCTCGCGGGCCGCCCGTGCTCGGGCGCGCCGGACGAGTACGTCGACTACGCGGCGAGCAAGGCCGGCGGTCGACACGTTGCCGCGGTCGGCCTGGCCCGGCGAGGTCGGCTGTCGGAGGGCGATCCGCGTCGACGCGCGTCCGGCCCGGGGCTCATCGACACCGAGATCCACGCCGACGGCGGGGACCCGGGCGCGTTGCGCGGCTCGGCTCCGGCCCCGCTCGCTCGGCCGGCCCGGAGCCTGGCGGCAGGAGGTCGCCGGCGGCCGTCGCCTGGCTGCTGTCGCCCGCCGCGTCGTACGTCACCGGGACCGAGCCTCGACGTCGCGTGGCGGCCGCTGAACCGATCTGCTGCGGAAGTCGGGCGGGCACCTCTCCCGGCATGGCATCCCAGCCTGGCGCCGTGGGCAGCGCTGCCGGCGTGCGGCTCATCGAGGACGGCCGTTTCGAGACGCTGTTCGTCGTCGGTGGCTTGGTCATGACGGGCGTCGGTGTGGCGCCCCCACCGCCCGGCGGGCCTACGGTCGACGGCCGGACCCGACTGACGGCTCGCGCCATCGAACGGGCCGAGATTCTCTGTCTTCGCCACTGTCCGCACACGGATCGCGCACGAGACTGCCTCGTACAACGGGCGCCACTGTCCGGTGACGAGAGAGAGCGAGAGCAAGCCGTGAGACTCGGCTACTTCGCCATGCCGCTGCACCCGCCGGCCGCACCTGGGCCGACACCCTGCGCGAGGATCGCGAGGCAGTCATCCTCGCCGATCGGCTCGGCTTCCACGACGCGTTCATCGGCGAGCACCTGACCGACAAGCACGAGAACATCACCAACACCCTGGTCTTCCTCGCGACCCTGATCCCCGAGACCACCCAGATCCGGCTTGGCACCGGCACCACCAACCTCTCCCACACCACCCGGCGCTGGTCGCGGTCAACTCGGCGATGTTCGACCACCTGAGCGGCGGCCGGTTCATCCTCGGCGTCAGTCCGGGCGCGCTGGTCTCGGACGCGGAGTTGCTCGGCGTCCTCGAAGAGGACCGCAACAAGATGTTCGCCGAGGCGATCGACGTGATCACCGCGATGTGGGAGCAGGAGGCGCCGTACGACATCGGCGGTGCGGGCAACCGCTGGCAGGTCACGACGCGCACGACCATCGACCACGATTCGGCGTCGGCGTCGTCCGCAAGCCCCTCCAGGTGCCGCGGCCGGAGATCGTCGGCACCGTCGTGGCGCCCTTCTCCAAGGGCGTCGATCGCGATGGGGGCCAACGCGACTTCCACCCGCTGTCGGCGAACTTCCTGCTGCCGAAGTGGGTGGGCACCCACTGGGCGCAACTACGTGCAAGGCAAGGAGTCGGTCGGTCAGTCGTCGCGGACGTCGCCGACTGGCGGATCGCACGCACCATCTTCGTGGCCGACGACGAGGCCACGGCGCGCGCGTACGGCGCGGACAACGCGGACAGCCCCTACCGCTTCTACTACCAGCAGATGCTGAAGAAGATGAGGAAGCTCGGCCGGATCGAGCTCTTCAAGAGCGACCGCGACCAGCCCGACGACGAGATCACCCTCGAGTACGTGCTGGACCGGCTGGTCATCACCGGCACCGTCGACGAGGTCCCGAGCAGTTGTTGGCCCTCCGTGAGGAGATCGGCGACGTTCGGCGAGCTCGTGTACGCCGGGATGGACTGGGTCGACGACCCTCGGCCGCCGCTCGATGGAGCTGATGGCCACCGAGGTCATGCCGGAGGTCGACGCCGCTCTACGGTCGGCGCATGAGCGACGGTCCGGCCGTCCGCCCTGCCCGACCCCGACCAACTGACCGCCGCCCAGCGAGAGGCGGCGGACCGGATCTCGGCGGGTCCGCGAGGTGCGGTGATCGGCCCGTTCGTCCCGCTGCTGCGCAGCCCGGAGCTGATGACGCGGCTGCAGCTGGTGGGCGAGTACCTCCGCTGCGACAGCGAGCTCGACGACGACCTCGTCGAGCTCGTGATCCTCTACGTCGCCCGCCGCTGGAGCCAGCAGTTCGAGTGGGGCTTCCACCACCCCATCGCCCTCGAGAAGGGCCTCCCGTCGACGTGGTCGACGACCTCGCCGCGGGCCGCCGGCCCGGCGGTGGCCGGGCCGAGGTCGGCGCGGTCTGGGAGCTCCTCCACGAGCTGCACGAGACCCGAGAGGTGGCGGACCCGACGTACGCCGCGGCGCTCTCGCTGCTGGGTGAGGCCAAGGTCGTGGAGGTAGTCGGCACCGCCGGCTACTACACCACCCTGGCCATGGTGATGAACGTCGGCCGCACGCCGCCACCGCCGGACGGGCCCGCGGCTCCCGGCCGCGAGGAGAGCCCGATTGACGACACCCCTTCGTCCTGCTCCATCCGCTCGGCAGCGACGGGTCGTTCTGGGCGTCCATCGCCAGCATGCTGCCGGCGCCGGCCGACGTTCGCACCCGACCTGCCCGGCCACGGCAACGCCGGGCTGCCGCCGGCCGGCGCCGCGAGGACCTCACCGACGAGGTCGTGGCTGCCTGCGACGGCGGGCGTCGGGCGGGCGACGGTCGTCGGGGTCTCCCTGGGCGGGCTGGTCGGCCAGGACCTGACGGCCCGCCACCCCGAGCGGGTGGACCGGCTGGTGCTGGTCGACACCGTCCCGGTCTATCCCGGGCCGTTCCGCGAGTGCTGGCACGCCCGTCCGCGCACCGCCCGGGCCTGGCGCCCCTTGCGGAGCCGATGGCGTCGATGTGGTTCACCGACACGTTCCGCCGGCGGTCGCCGAGGGTCGTGCGCGGCGTGCGGGAGCGGATCCTCGGCTCCGACCCGGAGGGCTACGCCCGCACCTGCGAGGCGCTCGCGAAGGCGGACACCACCTCGATGCTCGAGCGGATCACGGCGCCGACCCTGATCGCGTGCGGCATGCAGGACGCGCCGGCGTTCGTGGAGGCGGCGCCGGTGCTGGCCGACGCCATCCCGGACACGCGCCTGGTCTGGCTCGAGGGCGGGAAGCACGCCGCGGCGTCGAGCAGCCGGAGACGTTCGCGGCCGCCGTCCGACTTCGTCGGCGAGCCGTCCCTGCGCTAGGCGGGCTAGTTCGCGTCGGCGTCGTCCGGTGGCGCGCCCAGGATCGCAGGATCCGCACCGCCACCTGGAGCTCGGTACGCCGCTCCTGCAGGCTGTGCCCGAGCAGCTGCTGGGCGCGGTTCAGCCGGTTGCGGACCGTGTGCTCGTGCAGCTGGAGGTGCTCGGCCGCCGCGACGTGGCTGCCGAACCGGAACGACGCCTCGAGGGTCTCGCGCAGCCGGGCGGCCTCGGGGGTCGGCTCGGCCAGCGGCCCGAGCTCGTTCTCGACGAAGCTGCGGGCCAGCTCGTCGTTCTGCATGAGCAGGATCTCCAGCCCGGCGTCGGCGTACCGCAGCACCGTGGGCGCCTGCGGCGGCGTCGCCGCCAGGCGGACGCGGACCCGGTCGGTGTCCTGGGCCTGGCGCAGCGCGGCCGGAACCCGGCGGTGCCGCTGCCCTGGTCGCTGATCGCGGCCACCACGCCGACCCTCGCGAGCACCTCGACGAGCGCGTCGTAGCGCAGGCTCGTGCCACGGCTCGATCCGGCTCAGCCACACGACCGTGCTGGTCAGGCTGAGCGGGTAGGCCAGCGAGTGCTGGCTCCTGCGAGGCGCGACGCGCATGCCGTCGGCCACCCGGTCGGCCGCCCCCTCGGCCATCGAGGGCAGGACCACCGCCACGTGGTGCCGGTCGAGGGGGTAGGCGAGGATCGCCAGGTCGGTCGCCGACAGCGAGCGGCCGTCGCCGCGCAGCACGTCCGGACGAGGCTCTTGCGGACGTGTGCGCGCGACCGGTTCAGCGCCTCGTAGTCGCGGGTGTAGGTCTCCGCGACCTGGGACGCCACGTGGTCCTGGTAGCCCAGGATCACCTGGGTCAGTGAGCCGGACGCCGCGAGCGCCTCCGCACGCGACAGGTCCGTCGGCGACGAACGCCTCGCAGGTCGGCGACCCACCGCCGCCACTGGACGTAGAAGCTGACCCGGTAGGAGCGCTGCATCGACTTCTGCGGGATCCGCAGCTGGGCCTGGACGGTCGCGAACGAGAGCACCTGGTCGAGCGTGCACCCGTCGAGCGTGACCGTGCCCGCGACGACGTCACGCAGGGCGTAGGCGTTCTGGGTGACGCTGGCACGCAGGCGTCCGCGAACGCCTCGTCGTGCCGCTGGCCGGTGAAGACCAAGGCCATGCAGTCGCTGACGATCTGGTCGGCCAGCGCCTCGATCGAGGACTCGTCGACGTCGGCGCGCAGCGTTCGGGCGGGGCTCGCCGTCGACGACACAGGTGCGGGGGTCGTCCCGCGGCTCGTCCAGTCGCCGGTCGTGTGGCGACCTCACCCATCGTGTCGTCCTCCGAGCACGGACGCCGCTGCTCCGGCCGACGCCCGAGTGCACTCCGCTCTCGACGCGGCCGGTGCGGGCGGAGCGGGTGATCGCCTCGAACGCGTCGCGTTCGACTGCATCTCCTCGACCGTCACCGGGTACACGTCGCGAGCCCTCGCCGGCCCGGGCGAACGCCTCGATGTTCTCGCGGACGCTCGGGTGCGGCGGGAAGAACGTGTGCTCCGGCTCGGTGCCGCGCAGGACGGTGGTCACGTCCCACCCCTGCGGGTCCTCGGGGTGCTGCGGTCGCGGATCTCCACCCAGCCGCGGGAGCCGAGACGCATGACCCGGCCCGCGAACGGTGTGGTGAGCACCGCGGTGATCATCGCGGTCTGGCCCTTCTCGAAGCCCATCGTGACGGTGAGCGTGTCGCCGTTCTCGAACGACGTCGCCTGGGTGCGACAGCCGGGCCAGCACGTCGACCGGCCGGCCGAGGACGGCGATCGCCAGGTCGACCAGGTGGATGCCGGTCGCCGACAGCGGCCCGACCGGTGCCTCCTCGTTGGACAGCCGCCAGTTATCGGCCGGAAGGTCGAGGAACTTGTCCTGGCTGAAGTTGCCCTCGAACACGAGGGGAGTGCCGAGCTCCCCGCTGCTGCGCATCCCGCGCAGTTGCTGGACCGCCGGCTCGAATCGACGTTCGTGGCCGATGCCGAGCTGGACGCCGGCGGCGGTCACGGCGGCGATCGCCGCCCGCGCCTCTTCGACAGCTCGTCGTCAAGGGCTTCTCGCAGAAGACATGCCGGCCAGCGGACGCCGCGGCCACGATCTGCTCGGCGTGGAGGCGGTGCGGAGTGCACAGGATCACGGCCTGGACCTCATCGTCGGCGAGAGCCTCCTCCAGGTCGGGACGGTCCGGACCCCTGGGCGACCGCGTGCACGGGCCTGCGCGTCGACGTCGACGGCCACCACCGCCCGGACGTCGGTGCTGTCCTCGAGGTCGGCGACTATCTTTTGGCCCCACCATCCGAGGCCGACCACGGCTGCGTTGATCACATGCGCAGTCAAGCCGCGTGGCCAGGGAACTGGGACTGGCCTCCGGCGTGAAATTCCCAGGCTCCCGATGGCGGAATCCGTGAGCAGGATACGACGCAGACCGCTCAGTGGTTCAACGCGTCCAGCCGCGTTACGGGCTCCGCCACCGGTGTTCGGACAATTTCACGGCTGCCGTCAGTGCGCACCGCGCCACCGCTTTGTTCAATGAGATTCCAGACAGAGCATGAGAGTGAGGCAGGGAAATGAAGCCAGCACCCACCGGCACTGCCCCGTCGGTGGACGCTGGCCACTTCAGGTACGTCGTCGGGCACCTCGCCAGCGGGGTCACCGTGGTGACGACGGAGGCGGACCGCCGACGGCACGGGATGACCGCGAGCTCCGTCACCTCATTGTCGATGGACCCCCCGATGATGCTCGCCTGTATCAACAACGCCGTGCCCACCGCCGATGCCGTCGCGGTCTCAGGCAAGTACGTCGTCAATGTGCTCGGGGAGCACCAGGGCGAGCTCGCACGGCAATTCGCCACCGCGAGCCACGACAAGTTCCACGACGTCGCGGTGCACACAGGCATGTTAGGGCTCCCACTGCTAAGCGACGCGCTCGCGCACATCGAGTGCGAGGTAGCCGAGCGCGTCGTGGGCGGAACCCACACGATCTTTCTCGGGCGGGTGGTCTCGGCGACGGCAGCGTCGGGTCAACCCCTCACGTACTTCCGTGGAGGCTTCGGCCGGTTCGAGTTCGCCCGTGACGACGTGGTCTACACCCGCGCCCGAGAGCTGGTGCTTAGCCGGGTCTATCCGGCCGACCACACGCTGGTGTTGGAAGGTCTCGCGATACAGCTCGAGGTTGACGAGTCGGCGGCGTTCTACGCTTTGACCCGGCTCTCATCCGATGGACTGGTGCGACGCGACCCCGACCGTGGCTACGTGATCGCTCCCTTCGATGTACGCACGTCTGACGAGACGTTCGACGCCAGACTCGCCATCGAGCTCGGTGTCATCGCAGTCGCGATGGGTCGGGTGACGCCGGAGGAAGTCGCCGAGCTCCGGCTGAGGTTCGACGCGATGGCGGCCCTACTCGTCGGTGACCGCTTCGTCGACTTCCACGGGTACCTCGACGCCAACTACTCGTTCCACGAGCACCTAGTGTCGTTGGCGCACAACCCATTGCTGACATCGACGTTCGGGCGGCTCAGCATCAAGACCGTGATGACCCGGTCATTCGGCTCCACCCCAGTCACTTCGCAAAAGTTTGTCGAAGCGCAAGGTCAGTTGGTGGAGGCGTTCGAGTGTCGCGACCGGGCTGCCGCGGAACAGGCGGCCATTCAATACTGCGAGCTCGCGAAGGAGCGAGTCCGCGAGATCCTCGCATTCACCGGTGGACGCCTCTAAGTAACTACTGGCCCGGGGCTGCTCCTGCCGATTCTGGCAGTGTTCGGGTACCTGTGCTCGCCTTGTTCATCCTGGTGCCGTTCAGCGCACCCCGGCACCGCTCGAACTCGACCAGACGCCATCCCCAGATGTGTCTGACCCGCGCACCGAGTACGGAAATTCGGCTTATCCCTGAGGCGGGCGACCCCACGGCCATTTGCCTGGCGTCGACGGAGATGGGTCGTCTGGACCGCGTTACGCCGACGCCTCGGTGTGGGCATGCGCGCGATCTCGAGCACAGCTTGGCCGCACGTCGATCACGGTCTCGCTGTCGTGGACCAGATGTGCGTGAAGTGCTTGCCGATCCCGGGTGACGCGACCACGCTAACCCGGTCCGGGTTGACGTCGGCGGCGGGCAACCGGGCATTGCCAGTCCCGCAACGAGCCCCCGAGCCATGCCGCTCTTATTCCCGAAGTATTCGGTCGGGAGTCGTCGAATCAGGTACTCGCCTGGCAAAAGCTGGAAGTGCCCTTGGAGGCGTTCCTGCAGGGCAAAGCATATTCGGGCAAACCACGCCAGAGCGATGGTCTCCCGGGTCATGGAACAAGGGGTCGTGGAGTCGAATCCGGGTGACGTTGCCTCTTTGGAGCGAGTGACCTTTTCGCAGTGCGAGTCATGGCTTTCGAGTCTGGACGCGGGGTCAGGGCGTCGAGGTTGCGTTGGTCGGTGTCGGGGAGGGTGTGGAGGTATTTCTGGGTGGTCTGGATCTGGGAGTGGCCCATGCGTTCACGGTTCGGTTCTCGAGGCTTTCCGTCTCGAACGACGCCTGGACTTCGACACATCCTTCTACGAGGTCGGGGCTAGAGACGTCGAAGGCGCCATCCTCGACTTTGCGATCTTGGCTCAGGAGTACGCACGAATGACTGCGGATGACCACCTGCGACCTTACGAAGTCCGAATCGTGACCCAAGATCCAGGCACGCCCCTGCGGGTTGTGGACGCGCATCGATACCCAGGTGGCTCGGTCTCTGCCAGTCACCAGGTCTTGCCGTGGAGCACTTCCGTGTGGCGGTTCCAGCCAGTGATTGGTGAGCTGCCTGGAGTGGCGGCGGAGTCCGCCGCAATCTCCAGCGCCGCAGTAATGGCGACTGATGTGCTCAATCAGTTCGGTGTCGAGCCCACGTTTCTTGTTACTTGAGGCTCGCCCGTTCTGTTTCAGTGGGCTGGCGGGCGCGACCACTGTGGCTCGCCAGTGCGCGTGCCTCCGGAGGGTAGTGATCGCGCAGGTCGATAATGGGCGGCGATGCGACCCCCAGATGAGGGGCCAGGAGGCGCACTCGGTGTGCAAGATTCGACCTCGGCGTGTGCAAGTCGCGAAGGCGCAGGTTCGATTCCGTGCTCTGACCTGGGCGAACGGAAATTTACGAATACCCCACTGACTGAGGGGTGTTCGCGAAATTCCGAGCACCCTGTTCGCGAAAAGAGGCGGCTCCGCTGGCACGCCAGTGGAGCCGCTTCGCGTGTGGCCGCCCAGCTGGGCTCTTCGACGACGTCGCAGCACCCCGGACGATGGTCCTGGTCATGAAGCTACCTCCGCCTAGGCTTGGGTTGGAGCGCTGGGCGCCGCGGCATCGCCATACGGGGACTGGTAGACCACCGCGTACCTCTTGCCGCTGTTCTTCACCACGGCGGTGATCAGAGCCGCGAAGGGGAGCGCCATGAAGGCGCCCATGGGCCCCGCAACGGCGCCACCTGCCAGCGCGGCTCCAAAGGCAACCGCGCCGTTGAGCTCCATGGTCTTGGCCGACAGTCGCGGGCTGAGCAACGTGTTCTCGACCCACTGATACAGCAGCACCCAGACAAGCAGTGTGACCGCTTTTCCAGGGCCCTGGACCGCGAGGACGGTGAGGATCGGGATGGCGGCGCCTATGTACGTCCCGATCCCGGGGATGAACTGAGAGAAGAAGCCCATGAAGACTGCAAGTGGAAGGGCGAACGTGAGCGGCAGGCCCAGGATCAGCATGACGCAGAACCCCAACAAGGCGTTGATGAGGGTCAGCAGCAGCCGCGAGTAGAAGTAGCCGCCAGTCTGCCGGATCGAGACCTCCGTCACCCAGGCGTAGACCTGCTGGCGATCAGGGCGCAGGCGAGACAGCACTGCCCGCTCGATCCGGGGGTAGTCCGCTGCGAAGTAGAAGGCGAACATCGCAACGACGGTCACGTCGAACAGGATGCCAACGCCTGACGAAGCCAGGCCGAGAATGTTGTCGGACCAGCCACGCAGGGAATCCTGCGTGACGACCGCGGCCCGGTCTCCTGCGCCTTCGCCGACCAGGTCCTTCCCCAGCCACTGGCGGCTCAGGTCGTTCAGCTGATCAATCCAGCCGCTCCCGTTGGCTCTCACCTGATTCGCGAACTCCTCGATCGCCGGGATCAGCACCCACACCATCAACACGATGAACAAGACGACAGACACGTAGATGATGCCGACGGCAGCCCCCCGCCTCCGCCCCCAACGTCTGTGTAGCTGCTCGACTCCGGGAATCATCGCGAGCGCAAAGAACGAGCTCACCACGAGCAGCGACAACAGGTGTCGCAACTCCCGGACGAGCAGCAACAGCAGCACGACGGCGAGGGAGACCGCCACGAACTTCCAGAGCACGCTCCACACGAACTGGTCGAGCCACGCGGGCCTGGCGTCCGTCACGGAACGCGCGGTCTCCCGTGGCGGCATCGCCGCGTCAACCCGGTCCTGGGCGACACGACCTGAACCAGCCTGCGGCCGGGAATGCGGTCGCTGTTCTCCATTGCTCATGACCTTTGCCTCCTTGCTTGACGCAACGTCGAGGTGCCGGCACGCTCCGCCGGGTTGACAGGCGGAGGTGCCGACACGCTCCGCCGCTTGACCGGCGGCGGCTGGGCGGTGGACCGGGCCGCTCGGGCCGGTCTCATGCGGCCTGTCGGTCCGCCTCCTTGCCGAGTTGGCGCAGGGTGAAGCCGGCGAAGATCTCGTTCACTCCGCGGCAGATGGCCCACACGCCGACCAGGGTCACCAGCGTTACCAGCGAGTGCTCCCAGGAGCGGGCCGCCCACACGCCCAGCACCAGCTCGGAGATGCCGAGCAGTAGCCCGGTCCACCACCACGGCGGTTTCGGGCCGGCCAGCGCGTTGATGATGTGGATGGTGCCGAAGGCGATCAGGTACCAGGCCACCATGATCGACACGGCGTACAGGGTGATGTCCGGCCAGGCGAACGTGACGATGCCGGCGGCGAGCCCCAAGATCCCGCCGACGATCGAGAGCCAACGCATCCGGGGCACTCGGCCGGCCACCACGAGCTGTGTGACGCCGCCGAACACGAACGCGGTGCCGACGAAGGTCGCCACCGCGACCAGGCTCCCGACCTGGTACGACAGCACGAACATGCCGAACCAGATCCACACTGCCCCGAGGGCCACGAACCACCCCCAGGTGGTCGACGCGTCCCGGGCGCCGGCCCGGATCGTGTCGCGCAGCAGGTCCGGGGTCTTCACATCACTAGTCATTGCAAACCTCCATCAGGGAAGCCGCGGCGGGCAAGGCAACCTGTCCTTGCCCGCCGCGGCGCGAGTGTTGTACGGCGAACCGGCGCCTCGTTGGGCACCAGTCCGGTCGGGGACTACGAGTTGGCTGCGGCCTTGGCGAGCTTGTCGGCGTGGGCGCGAGCGTGGATGGCGTCGAGCATCGCCAGCTGTGCGTTCTCGACCGCCCAGTCGGCGAAGTCGAGGGCTTCGGCCGAGTCGGCTTCCGCCCAGTCCGCGTCCTTGGCGGCGACCTTCGCGTCGATCTGGCGGGTCCGCTTGTCGACGTCGGCCTTGACGTTGCTCATCTTGGCCGCGGCGTCAGCCTTCAGCTGCGACCACTTCGCCCGGCCACTCTCGGCGGCCTGGGAGATCTGCTGCCGCGCGTCCTGCGCCGACTGGTCCATCTCGGCCTGCGCCCGATCGATTCGCTGCCTGAGCTGTGCCTCGCTACTCGGCGGCGGCAGCTTGCACCGCCGACCTGGTCGTCGTGACCCGCTGCTGCAGGTCATCGAGCCGTGCGTAGAAGTCCGTGTGCTTGGTCATGAGTTACCACCTTCGGTTGGATTACGGGCCCATTGAGGGCCACTTGACGTGTTGTGCACTTCTGACGATAACGTCAGTTCTGTACTCAGGTCAATACTGCGGAGCAAGATTCTGACGAATTCCTCAGCTACTTCGTGCTCCCGCAGCACCGAGGCTGAGGGAGGGCAGCCCGCTGATGGCCCAACCCCTCGAGGTTGGCCACGACAGGTGCATCCGGCTGGACTTCGCCGCGCCGGGGTGGTGAGTCGTCAGCCGCCTGATGAGGAGCCGTCGCCTAGCCGCGAGGTCAGGAACCGGGAGACGAGCGGGCCGAGCTCGTCGGCGGAGGTGAGCAGCCCGAGGTGGCCGTCCTCGAAGGCGTGCAGCGTGGCGTGGGGCAGCAGCGCGCGCATGATCCGCGCGTTCACCAGCGGGATCAGCGGGTCGTCGTTCCCGGCGAGGATGAGGGTGGGCTGCCGGATCAGCGGCAGGGCGGGGAGGCTCGACCAGCCAGCCCCGGCGAGGAGCTGGAGGAAGTAGCCGACACTGGGCCCGAGCCGCTCCTGTTCGTACACCACGTGCCTGGCCTCGTCTGGACGCGAGCGCATCCGGCCGCCGTACAGCACCGGTGCGATCGCCTTGGCGTACGTCGGGTCGCGGTAGCGCCTGGGGGTGAGCATCTTGCTGAGCACGCTGAACCGGGCTGGCACCATCAACATGCCGGTCCCGGTGCTGACCAGCACCAGTCGTCGGCAGCGACGCGGGTACTGGAACGCCAGCTGTTGGGCCAGTCCGCCGCCCCAGGAGATGCCGAGCGCGTCGAACCGGTCGTAGCCGAGCTCGTCGAGGAGCCGCCCGACGACGCATGCCAGCAACGCGAAGTTGTAGGGCACCTTGGGCGCGGGCGAACCACCCACGCCTGGTACGTCGAACCGGACCACCTCGATCCGTGGGTCGACCTCGTCGACGAACGGCTGGAACAGGTCGAGGCTGGCGCCGATGCCGTTGCAGAGCACCAGCGGCGGCCCGGGTGCCGTGCCCGGCCGGACGGCAACCCGGACGTCGTGGCCGAGGACACGGACCCGGAGGAACCTGGTCACTCGTCGAAGACGTAGCTGCCGGGTGCCTCCGCGAGCACGCTCAGACGGTGCGATCCCAACGTCTTGGGCGCCGGACGCTGCGCCCCGCTGCGTGCGTCGAGCCACAGGCCGAGGTCGGTCCACCAGGTGCCCTGGTGGACGTCGGATCCCTTGAGCCAGACCTGGGCGTCGGACGTCATGTCGTCGCCTGTGTGGAAGGACGCCTTGGGGTTTCCCGGCGGGTTGACCAGGGCGGCGATGTGACCACTGGTGGAGAGCACGAACCTGGTCTCGCCGCCGAAGAGCCTCGCGCTCCGGTAGCAGTTCTCCCACGGGGTGATGTGGTCAGCGATGCCGGCCACTACGTAGGAGTCCACGGTGATCTTGCCGAGGTCGATCGGCACGCCGAGGACGGTGAGGGCCCCGGGCCGGGTCAGCGAGTTCTGCATCGCCAGGTCGACGAAGTCGGCGTGCAGTGCGGCGGTCATCCGGGTCGAGTCGGAGTTCCAGAACAGGATGTCGAACGCCGGTGGTCGCTTGCCGAGCAGGTAGTTGTTGACCCAGTAGTTCCACACCAGGTCGCCGGGCCGGAGCCACGCGAACACCTCGGCCAGCGTCCGGCCGTCGAGGTACCCCTTGCGCGCCGACTTCGCCTTGGCCCGGCCCGCCATCCGCTCGTCGACGAGGGCCGACGACCGTCCCGGCATCGTGGTTGTCGATGACGGTCACCGCCAGGCACAGTGCGGCCAGCCGGTCCTGCCGGCCGATCCCGGCCAGGTACGCCGCCGCCACGCTTGCCAGGATGCCGCCGGAGCACACGCCACCGAGCACCGTCCGTGCGCTGCCCGTGATCTCCTCCACGGCGTCGAGGGCGTCCAGGACCGCACGCACATAGGTGTCGAGGTTCCAGGAGGCGTGCCGCGAGTCCGGGTTCCGCCAGGAGATGACGAACATCTGCCGTCCCTGCCGGACGCCGTGCTCCACCAGGCTCCGTTCCGGGGCGAGGTCGATCGCGTAGAACTTGTTGATCGTGGGTGGGACCACCAGGGCCGGCACCTCGTAGACCTCGTCGGTCTGCGGCGCGTACTGGATCAGCTCCAGCACCTCGTTGCGGAGCACGACCGCCCCGGGCGTCGCGGCGATGTTCTCGCCCACGACGAAGCCGCTGCCGTCGACCATCTCCGGCACGCGGGGGGCCGAGGCCAGGTCCTTCACCAGCTGCTTGCCACCGCGCACCAGGCTCAGCCCGGCCGAATCGATGGCGGCCTTGGCCGAGGCCGGGTTGAGCAGCGGGACGTTGCTGGGAGCGGTCGCCTCGATGACGTTCTCGAGGAAGAACCGCACCCGCTTGCGGTCGCGGGGGTCGAGGTCGGCGACGGTCACCAGCTGCTCGGCGGTCTGTCCGCCGGCCAGGTAGAGCTGAACCAGCCGCCTCAGCAACGGGTTCTCGGTCCAGGCGACATCGGTGAACCGGCGGTCCTTGGGGTGGGGGGCCAGCACCGAGTTGCCGGCCAGGATGCGACCGGCCTCGACGCCCAGCCCGCCGAGCCGACGCGCGGTGATGTCCGGCTTGCGCGCGAGAGAGGCCGCCCACTTCGCCGTGGAGATGTCGGGGACGAAGCGGCGTATCGGGCCGAGGGCGGCGTCGACCAGGAGGGCGTCGAGCGGAGCGGCACCCTCGGCGGGCACGGAGGTGGTGGTAGCGGTGGTCATCGAACGATCTCCTCGTGGGTCACAAGTGGCGACCCCTGCAGGGTCGGGGCTCCCAGGTGGTAGCCATGTGACTTGAAGGATACCTCGTAAGTGACGATTTCGTCAGATACCTAGCTCTGCGCAGCGGAGGGGTAGAACGGGATGGCGACCATGCAGGGGACCGGTCGCTTGGTATCGCGCTACCTGGGTGCGCTGGTGGCCGGACGGCACGTCCGCAGAAGCGAACCTCAGGCCGCCGAGCCGTCGCCTCGCACGGCGTCGATGTCCGGCAGCGGCAGTGAGCAGATCCGTTGCGCCTGCCGTCGGGGGACGCCGAACATGCGCAGCAGGTCCTCGGTCACCCGGTCGGTGGTCTGCTCGACGTCTCGCGCCGGCTGGTCGTGCAGCAGCTGGCCGAGAGCGAGGAGGGCGCCGGCGGTCATCGTCACCGCGACGTCAAGATCCGCGACGTCAAAGCGGCCGGCCTCCATGGCGCTCGCGATGTCGCGACGGGCCCGTGGGGCCAGGCCGTTGTCGGCGCTCAGCAGCCGGAGCACGTTGTTGAGGAGGACCCGGCTCAGCTCCGGCTCCCTGCGGTAGAGCCGTCCGGTGAGCCGGAAGCTGCATGCGAAAACCTCCGCCGGGTCCTCGATGTCCCCGGTCAGGTCGTCGAGCAGCTGACCGTAGCCGTCCATCACCGCCTCGACAGCAGCCTCGAACAGCTGCTCCTTGGTCTCGAAGTGGTTGTAGAAGGAGCCCAGCCCGACGTCAGCGGCCTGGGTGATCTCCAGGATCGGCACGTTCGTCTTCCCGTGGGCCATGAGCGTCTGGGCGGCCCGGATGAGTGCGGCCCGGGTCTGGGCCTTGCGGCGGTCCAGTCGGTTGGACTGCTGCGATGGTGCGTTGCTCATGACGACATCCCGGCTTCCCCTCGGTGGTTCAGTGCACGCAGTCTAGCGCGGACCAGTCAGGAATGACGATTTCCTCAGAAACTCTTGACTGAGCATATGTTCGTGAGTGACGATTACGTCAGTAACTCTTCTGAGGAGTAGCAGATGACCAGTCACCACGGGACCCACAACGACCTGCACAGTGAGCAGGGTGCGCTGCGCGGCGAGCACCCGGGACGCGCGAAGAACCCCGTCGTCAAGGTGCTCGACCTTGCCTGGCTCGAGTTCTGCAAGCCCGACCTCGCTGCCTCGGAGCGGTTCGCGCACGCGTTCGGGTTCACCACCGTGAGCCGGACGGCGGACGAGCTCCAGCTGCGCGGGACCGACGCCGGCGCGCCGTGCCTCGTCGTGCGCCGCGGATCGCGCTCGAGGTACCTCGGTGCCGCCTTCCGGGCCGCGGATTCCGCCGACGTCGTGCGGCTCGCCGACGCCACCGGCGCGAACGTCGACAAGCTGCCGGAGAGCATCGGCGGCCTCACCGTGGACCTGACCGACCCGAGCGGCGCGCTGGTGCGGGTTGTCGCCGACACGCACGAGCTCGCGGGTCTGCCGGGCCAGCCGACGCAGCCGTTCAACTTCGGTCACGAAGCTCTCCGGACGAACGGCACGCAGCGTCCCCCGCGCGAGCCGGCGAAGGTCCAGCGCCTGGGTCATGTCGTGCTGCAGACCACCCAGTACCTCGAGACCCTGAACTGGTACCTGGAGCACCTCGGACTCATCGTCAGCGACTTCAAGTACTACCGGGGGCAGCGCGAGCGGGGGCCCACCATGAGCTTCATCCGCTGCGACCGCGGCACGGTTCCGACCGACCACCACACGTTGGCGATGATGCTCGGCCCCAGCAACCGCTACGTGCACTCGGCGTACCAGGTGGGAGGCCTCGACGCGCTGGCCGCGGGCGGGGAGTACCTCCGCGAACGGGGCTTTCACCGCTCGTGGGGGATCGGCCGGCACATCGAGGGCAGCCAGATCTTCGACTACTGGCGCGACCCGGACGGGCTCCTGGTCGAGCACTTCGCCGACGGTGACCTCTTCGACTCCACCCTGGCGCCCGGCTGGTCGCCGATGACGGCCACCGGGCTGGCTCAGTGGGGACCGCCGGTCACCAAGGACTTCCTGGGTCTCACCCCGGGACGAGAGGCGCTGCGCGAGCTGATGTCGATGGCTCGTTCGCTGCGCGACGACAACGAGTTCGACCTGACCCGCCTTCGCGGCCTCCTGAAAGTGACGAGTTCATGACCATCACCATCCTCCGCACGCCCGACGCCTGGTGGGTCCGCACCCCCGATGTCCACCGCCACGGCCACCGCACCGCCGGCGCCGCCCGGATCGACACCGACGCCACGACCACCGGTGAGCTGCTCGCCGCGCGCGAGCAGATCGAGGCCGCCCGGGCGAGCAGGCAGACTGTCGACCCCGCCACCCTCGACCTGGTGTCCCCCGTGACGGCCCCCTGCCGTGTGGTGGCGCAGATGACCAACTTCGCCAGCCACGTCAAAGACGCGGGTCTCAACCCGGACGCCATCCCGCTGACCTTCTTCCGGAAGACGTCGGGCTCGATCAGCGGCCCGTTCGACGACATCGTCTGCCCCGGTCACGTGGACTACTTGGACTACGAGGTCGAGATCGGCCTCGTGATCGGCCGGGAGCTGCCGGTGGGCACCCAGGTCACCGCGGACAACTGGACCTCGTTCGTGGCCGGCCTGGTGGTGACCAACGATGTCTCGGCTCGCGACGTGCAGCTGCCCAAGACACAGTTCTTCGAGTCCAAGTCCTACCCCACCTTCACGCCCGTGGGCCCCTCACTGGTCCTGTTCGACGACGAGCTCAAGCGGTTCGGCGACCTGCGCCTGCGCCTGTGGGTCAACGGCGAGCTGCGCCAGGACTCGGTGGTCGACGACGACATGATCTACCCCCCGCTCGAGGCGCTGCAGGCGCTGAGCCGTTTCCAGCGGCTGGACCCCGGTGACCTGGTCCTCACCGGGACCCCGGAAGGCACCGCGTTGAGCGCGCCGCCGAAGCCCGTCGAGTTCATTGCCAGGTTCCTCCCGCCCGCTCTGAAGTGGAAGCTCTTCTTCCAGCGCCAGGCCCAGAACCCCAAGTACCTCAACCACGGCGACGTCGTCGAGGTCACCGTCGGCACCGACGACGGTGCGATCGACCTCGGCCGGCAGAGCACCCCGGTGAGGAGCGTCTGATGGGTGACCTTCTCTGGCCGAGATACGACGGGCCGGGCGACCTCGCCGCGATCGAGGCCGTCCCGTTGGCCGACCGTGGCCTGCCCGGCACGACCTATGAGCTCCTCGTCCGGGCCGCCGCCCTATGGCCGGACCGGGTCGCCCTGTCCGTGCTCCCCGACGGCGAACGCTGGGAGCAGTCGGCGAAGCGCACCTACGCCGAACTGCTGAGCGACGTGCATCGCTACGCCAACGCGTTCCACGCCCTGGGGGTGCGCCGGACCGACGGGGTCGCCCTCCTCGCTCCGAACTGCGACGAGCTCGTCACCGCCACCCTCGCTGCCGAGCTCGCCGGCATCGCGGCGCCGATCAACAGCGGCCTGTCGCGAGAGCACATCGCCGAGCTGCTGCGCAGGTCAGGGGCCCGGGTGCTCGTGGCCGCCGGCCCCGGCCTGGCCCCCGCCGTGTGGGAGAGCGCACGCGAGCTCGCCGCGGACACCGGGATGGACGCCCTGCTCGCGCTGAACCCGACGGCGGCAGGGCCGGCAGAACTGGAGCTGGTCCCGGTCGACGGCGTCCGGGTCGCACCCCTGTCCGCACTGGCAGCACAGCAGCCGCACCACGCTTTCGCGGGCGAGCCGCCCTCGACCACCGACCTGGCCGCCCTCTTCCACACCGGTGGCACGACGGGCACCCCGAAGCTCGCCGCGCACACCCACGCGAACCAGGTCAGCGACGCCTGGATGATCTCCGTCACCGACGTCCTGCGCGACGACGCGGTCGTGTTCGCGGCGCTGCCGCTCTTCCACGTCAACGCGCTCCTCGTCACCGTGCTGGCTCCGCTGTTCAGGGGCCTCCACGTTCTGTGGGCGGGCCCCCTCGGCTACCGCGACCAGGCGCTCTACCCTCACTTCTGGAAGCTCGTCGAGCGGTACGGGGTCACCACGATGAGCGCCGTGCCCACCGTCTACTCCGCCCTCGCCAACTGGCCCGTCGACGCCGAGATCGGCAGCCTCCGCTTCGCTGTCGTCGGTGCGTCACCGCTGCCGCAGGCGGTCCGGGACGGCTTCGAGTCCGTGACCGGCATCCGGCTGGTGGAGGGCTACGGTCTAACCGAGGCTACGTGTGCCAACGCCATGAGCTTTCCGCAGCATCCGCGCCCCGGGTCCGTCGGCCAGCGCCTGCCATACCAGCAGATGAAGGCCGTCCAGGTCACCGCCGACGGTGAGTGGGTCGACCTGCCGGCCGGTCAGGTCGGTGTGCTCGCCATCGGCGGGCCGACTGTCTTTCCTGGCTACGTGGTCGACCGGGGTCCGGACGGGCCGGTGCTGGACGGGCTGGGCAAGCTGCGCAGCGGCTGGTTGGAGACCGGGGACCTGGCCCGAGTCGACGCCGACGGTTTCGTCCACCTCACCGGCCGAGCCAAGGACCTGATCATCCGCGGCGGCCACAACATCGACCCGGCAGTTATCGAGAGCGTCCTGCTGGCACATCCCGGGGTCACCGCTGCACAAGCGGTGGGTCGCCCGGACGTGCACGCCGGTGAGGTGCCTGTCGCGTTCGTGACGCTCGCCCCGGGCGTCCGCACCACCAGCGAGGAGTTGCGTGCCTGGGCGACCGCCAACGTGCTCGAGCAGGCCGCAACCCCCAAGGCCGTCACCGTGCTGGACGCACTCCCCCTCACCCCCGTCGGCAAACCGTTCAAGCCCGCCCTGCGCGCAGTGGCCACCCGGGAGGCCGTCGCCGACGCGCTCGGGGGCATGTCCGCGGTGACCGGCGTCCGCGCAGAGCTCGAGGGCGGTGCGGTCGGCGCCGTCATCGGCCTGGCCCCCGGCGCCGACGAGACCTCGGTCAAGGAAGTACTCAAACGCTTCGCCATCAACTGGAGATTGGAACACTCATGAACACAACATCGATTCTGGCCGGCCTCATGGTCGTCGCCTTCGCCGCAGCCGGCTCGGCCAAGCTCGCCGCCGTGCCAGCCATGCGCACGAAGGCAGCACACGTCGGCTTCAGCGTCTCGGCGTACCGGCGCATCGGAGCCCTGGAAGTACTTGCGGTCCTGGGACTGCTCGTGGGGGCGTTCGTGCCTCTGATCGGCGTCCTGGCTGCCGGTGGACTGCTGCTCCTCCTGGGCGGGGCCGTCGTCGCCCACGTCCGCAACGGTGACGGTGTGCGCGAGATCGCCCCGGCCGTCGTCCTCGGTGCGGTGACCCTCGCCTTCCTCGTCCTGGTCGTCGCAGACCTCCGATGAACGGCGTCCGGCGCACCAGTGCCGACCCAGTCCCGGTCGTCATCGTGGGGGCCGGCCCGGTCGGTGTCACCGCCGCCACCCTGCTCGGGCAGTACGGCGTCGAGTGCCTCGTCCTGGACCGCTGGGACGGCGTCTACCCCCAGCCGCGGGCCGTGCACCTCGACGACGAGATCTACCGGGTCCTGGTGCGGCTCGGCATCGCCGAGCAGTTCGCCGCCGTGTCCCGGCCCACCCGCGGGTTGCGGCTGATCGACCGCAACCACCGGGTGTTCGCGGTGTTCGACCGAGCCGCCGACCATGGCCGGCACGGGCATCCACAGGCCAACATGTTCGACCAGCCCGAGCTCGAGCACCTGCTGCGCACCAACCTCAAGGACCAGACCACGGTCACCCTGCGCGGGAACGTCGAGGTCAGCCACGTCGCCCAGGACGGCCAGGACCGGGTTCGGGTGGACTTCACCGACCGGCTCACCGGCGAGCACGAGTCCGTGCTGGCCACCTACGTCTTGGGCTGCGACGGAGCCAACAGCGTGGTGCGTACGGCGATCGGCGCCACGATGGAGGACCTCGAGTTCGAGCAGCGCTGGCTGGTGGTCGACGTGGCCAGCACGGTCGAGCTCGACCAGTGGGAAGGCGTCCACCAGGTCTGTGACCCCGAGCGCGCCGCGACGTACATGCGGATCGGGGAGACCCGCTACCGCTGGGAGTTCCGTCTCCTCGACGGCGAGACCGCCGCCGACTTCGAGTCCATCGAAACCGTGCAGCCCCTCATCGAACCGTGGGTCGAGGGCATTCCGTGCGACCAGCTGGAGCTGGTGCGCGTCGCGGAGTACCACTTCCGAGCGCAGCTGGCCGACCGCTGGCGAGACGGCAACGTCTTCCTCCTCGGTGACGCTGCCCACCTGACACCGCCGTTCATCGGACAAGGGCTCTGCGCCGGCGTCCGCGATTCCATGAACCTCAGCTGGAAGATCGCGGGAGTGCTCTCCGGTGACCTGCCCGAGTCCGTGCTCGACACGTATGAGGTGGAGCGCAAGCCCCACGCCCGAGCCATGATCCGGCTGGCCAGGCTCATGGGCCTGTCGATGACCCACGGCGGCCGGGTCGGAGACGTGCTGAGGAAGCTGGTCGCGCCGCGACTGCACTGGATACCCGGTCTGCGCGACCGCCTCCTCGACAGCGAGACACCACCGCTGCCCCGGTCCGCCATGGTCGGAGGACGTGGACGCAAGTCCCTCGCCGGACGGCTGTGCCCGAACGCACTCCTGGCCGACGGCCGCCGATACGACGACGGGACCCGACGCGGCTTCGTCTTCGTGACCGGCGTCCCGCTCTCGCGCGAACAGCAAGCTGTGCTGGCGGACCGGGGGACCGAGGTGCTCGAGGTGCAACCCGGCTCACCCCTGTACCAGTGGCTCGCGGACGGCCGGGCTGCGGCCGCCCTGGTGCGTCCGGACTTCACGGTGCTGCGGGCCGACCGCGACGTCGCGGCGCTATGCGACATGGCACCGAACTTCTTGGTTGCCTAGGGCATCCAGCCGCAACGCGACGGCCGCTACGACGAGTGACGTCGCAGTCTCGTGGCTATCCGAGTGCTTGGAGTCATGGGCGGTACGACACGTAGAGCGGCGTGTGACGATCAGTTCGACCCCTCCGATCAGCAACTCGACCACGATGACCGCGGCAAGCGCCGCTCGATCGCATCGACCTGCAGCGAGCCCAACGACTGACGCTCAGCATGTATCTCTAGCCGAGTGATAGGCCGGATGCCGTGTGTGCAAGATTCGGCGTGCTCGTGTGCAACCCCGGGAGTCAGGCGAGGAATGCTGCCACTTGACCAGCAGGTTTCGATTCTCGCGAAGATCCCACTGAGGGGGGTTCGCGAAAATGCGGGCACCTGGTTCGCAGAGCGCAGACACCATCTCATTCCGTGTGTCCGCCGACCGCACGGATCGCGGCAGGTCCGTTCGCTTTTCGCGAGGCCATCCCGGCCACTGAATGGTCACAAACCACAGGTCCTCGCTCGGTGCGACGTCCGACGCGGTCAGCGCGTGCGTTCCAACCGTGGTCGATCCCAGTCGGCGCACACCGCTGCCGCCTCGTAGGTGGCCTGCAGAAACTCGAGAAGCAGGCCGTCGGGGTCGCGTGCGGTGCGTACAGCTTCGTAGGAGAGGACGAACTCTCCGAGCTGGTCATCGAACTCGGCCTGCGCAGGTCCCGCGGGCATGCTGCGATAGCCGTCGGGTTCGGGATACGCGTAGGAGTAGAAGATGCCTTCGCCCGCACCGCCCGGCCAGAAGCCGCAGCTGCTCACCTCGTGTGAGTACGCCTCACGCATGACGTGCGGTCCGCAGTTGGGCAGGCCACCGGGGTGAGGGGGCGCGGCCCGTCCGGAAAAGCGGGTTGTCGCGAGGTCCAGGCCACCCCAGAACAGGTGGACGGGGCTGGACTTGCCCAGGAAACGGGACCTGAACCGCTGAAAGACACGCTCGGTCTCGACCAAGGTCCGCCAGAACTGACGAGCCTGCTCCCCGTCGTACTCCTCATGTTTGTCGTCTGCGGCGAACG
Organism: uncultured Actinomycetota bacterium; assembly: GCA_963788445.1. Classification (GTDB taxonomy): domain Bacteria; phylum Actinomycetota; class Actinomycetes; order Propionibacteriales; family Nocardioidaceae; genus Nocardioides. The sequence goes on along the minus strand of CAWBGN010000006.1, from coordinate 181,262 downwards.
GAATGGCGTCCGGTAGCTCAACAGGCACCGGCCAAATGTCGGTGTGAAGCCCGAGCCCGTCGAGGCTCCGCATCAGGTCGCTGTAGAAGTCACGGACGGCCCGCGGCTCGAGACGCATCGTCCGGGTCGAGCCATCAGTTGTCACCACCTCAAGCCGATCAGCCTGGAAGTCGAGATCCACACTGAAGCTACGGCCCGGCCCCGCTGGGATCAGCGATGTGGTGAGCCCTTTCGAGGTCAGGTACAGCGGCGCGTTCCACCAGTGATTCAACAAGGGCGTCCGCGCTATCCGAACCTTCCCGATCACCTGCAACCAAAGAGTGAGCGTGTCTCGAGTCGGCCACCAACTGTCTGGCAGCGGTGGCCACGGAGACTCCGCGCGCGATGCATCCATCGAGGTCAGTCTTTCACGGCCCTACTCGGGCGCCGGCAACCAAACTTGGCGGTGGCCGGCCGTGGGGTTGCAGGCAGCACGGGACTGAAATCGGTGAGTAGTGTCAAGATGGCCGCGTGGCGTCGGACTCCCGCATGGTGGCTTTGGGCTTCGGCAAGTTCGCGCGTGCGGACCGCATCTTCGCGCTCGAGCGGATCACGGGTGAGGAACGCGGCGATGGCCGCCGCACCCGAGTCTGGATCGATGGAGTCGCCGACCCGTTGATCGCCTCGCGGACCGAGATCACAATTCTTCGCGACATGGGCCAGGAGTCCGCCATCGCTGGGCCGGAGCTCGACGAGGCACTGGACCTGGCCGCCCGTCTGGCAGCTGCGGCCGACGCTGGTCGGGTGGACCTGAGTGACCTTGGCCGTCGGGCGCGACGCCTTCTGGCCTCCACGACAGCACCCGTCTAGGAGCCGCGGAAACTCGACAGAAGTCACTGCGGGGCGGTTAGACGCGTCTCAGGAGGCTGCCTCGGGTCCGTTCGTCAACAGGTGTGTCCTCATTCGGGGTCCGGCTGTACGAGGGGCATTGTCCCTTGGGGACGAAGCCGTCAACTTCCGTACGCGGGGCTGGAGGGCCTGGGATTCGACTGTCAGGTCAGGGCCGCCGTCCGGTTGGCCGGGTGACGACGGCGGATGACCCCGGGGCGCTGGGTGCGGTGAGGGGCAGCGTCACCTGCATGGTGGTACCCGCGCTGGGCGGGCTGTGCAGCGAGAGGCGGCCGCCGAGGGCCTCGACTCGGTCGGTGAGGCCGACGAGGCCGGTGCCGCGGGCGACGTCGGCGCCGCCGCGCCCGTCGTCGTGGACCCGGACCCGCAGCATCCCTTCGTCCCTCTCCGCCCGGACGTCGACCACGGAGGCGTCGGCGTGCTTTGCCGTGTTGGTCAGAGCCTCGGCGACCACGTAGTAGGCGGCGAGCTCGATCGGCTCGGGCAGCCGCTCGTCGACGCCGACGTCGAGGCGGACGGGCACGGCGGATCGGCGGGCCAGCCCCTTCAGCGCCGGGCGCAGTCCGCCCTCGGCGAGGGCGGACGGGTGGAGCCCGCGGGCGATCTCGCGCAGCTCGTCGATCACCTCGGTCAGCCCGTCGGCCACCACGCTCCATCTCGGCCACCAGTTCGTCGGCCTCTGGTGGCGGGGTGAGCTGCACGATGCCGCGCAGGTGCAGGGCAAGGGAGACCAGTCGCTGCTGGGCGCCGTCGTGCAGGTCCCGTTCGATGTGGTGGCGGGCGGTGTCGGCGGCGGCCACGATGCGTGCGCGGGAGGCGGTCAGCGCGGCCCGGGCTTCGGCGTTGGCGATCGCGGTGGCGACCAGTTCGGTGAAGTCGGCCAGCCGTGCCTCGGTGTCCGCCGGGAGCGATGTCTCCTGTGTGGACAGCACGCCCATCAGGCCCCACAGCCGGCCCTCCACGCTGATCGGCGCACCGACCGACGACCGGATGCCCCGCTCGTGGGCGGCGTCGGCGACCGCACCCGAGGCGTCGCCGTAGTCGATCCGTGCCGGCCGACCGGTCTCGAAGACCAGCGTCGGCGTGTTCCACCCCCCGAGTTCCAACCGAAGGTCGACGGGAAAAGGTGTCGCGGCACCCGGCGCGGACCACGTGCCGACGACCGTGGCCGTCCCACCCGGGTCGTACCGGGACATGGACGCATGGTCGGCGAGTGAGCACACGCCCGACCTCGGAGGTGACCACGGCGAACACCTCCTCCGGCGCCGCGGCCCGAGCGACCAGGGTCGCCACCCGCCGCAGCGCAGCCTGCTCGTCGGCGAAACCTCGCAGCTCCTGGCGGGCCTGCGCATTCGCGATCGCGGTGGCGACGAGCTCGGTGAACCTTCCGATCTGTGTCTCCGTGTTCGCCGGGAAGGGTTCATCGCGCGTCGTCGAGGCGGCGATCACCCCCCACAGCTGCCCGGCCACCACGATCGGGCAGCCGACCGAGGAGCGGATACCCAGCTCGTGCGCCTCCCGAGCGATGTCGCCCGTGGCGCCCGCGAAGCTCTCGAGCCGGACCGGAGCCCCGGTCTGCCGGACGTCGCGAGCGACGCTCAGCCCATCGAGGTGGAACCGCGTACCGACGACCAGCTGGTCCGAGCACCCTCGCCCAGGCCGCGACGCCGGTCACGGTCCCGTCCTCCTCGTAACGCTCCATGCGCGCGAGATCGCCACCGCAGAGCAGGCCAACCTCTCGCGTGACAGCCTCGAAGACCGCCGACGCCGGGACCGACTGTGCGACCAGGGTCGCGACCCGCCGCAACGCCGACTGCTCCGCCGTCAGGCGCCCCGTCTCCAGCACCGCCCGCCGCAACCGCGCCCCCAGCACTGCCACCACAACCACCGTCGCCAGGAGCACCACCAGCACCACCACGCTCCACGGGTCCACCCCGGAACCGGTGGATGGGAGAAGCAAAGCGACGACGACTACCCCGACCACGGCGACCAGCAGCGCCACGCTGGCGAACAGCCCGCCCACCAAGCGCGTGAAGTTCGGACCCAACCGGCGTCCGGCCATCTCCCTCATATCTCCCTCCACCGCACATTAACGGACGTGGCTGCTACTGACGACGTCCTCGACGGGCGACACCCACCGAGCCAGCCTGCCCTCGCCCAAGTCCTCGTCTTGGTGAGCAGCCACCGCTTTCGAGACATGGCGGACGCCGATCTCGAGCTGGGCTGACTGGCTCGACAGTCGCGAAGCAGGCGTGAAAAGGTCGTGTGATGACGAATCCAGTTCCGAATCCTGCGGCACTCGAGGAACGCGTCACCGGCCTCGCCGACATCCTGAACAACTTGATCGGCGTCGTCTCACGGTTGGACAACGAGACCTCTGACACCGCTGCCGCCGCCTTCGACAGCGACGTTCCCCGGGTCGCCGGACACCAAGCAACCGCAGAACAGCTGAAGAGCTTGAGCAACACTCTCGATGCCTGGCTGAAGGAGTGGCGCCAGACGGTGTGAAGTGACCCCTCGCCTGTGAGTGGTGGCGGGCCGGGGGTTCGCTCACACATGTTCGAGCGCTGCGGGGCAGCGGCCTGCTCGGCATATCGCGGGTTGGGGGAGGCCCCGGACTTTCAGCGAGCGTACGAGCGTGAGGCTGCAGGCCGCGGCCGGCTCGTGGCACGTCAGCTGCGGCAGACATCGGAGAGCATGTCGACTCTCGAGCCAGCAGGGGCTTCGGCGATCCAGCCCAGCGCCGCCTCCGGCGACTCTGGCTCTCGGTGGGACTGGTTGTCACAATCAGCCCATGCAGAGCACCCGCCTAGAGGCGTTCAGCGACGGGGTTCTCGCCATCATCATCACGATCATGGTGCTCGAGCTGCACGTCCCTGAGGGGGATACCCTGCACGACCTGTGGGAGACCTCCGGTCTGGGCCTACTGACCTACCTGCTCTCGTTCGTCTACGTCGGCATCTACTGGAGCAACCACCACCACCTGTTCAACGTCGTCGACCGCGTCGACGGCATGGTGCTGTGGGCGAACCTGCACCTGCTGCTGTGGCTCTCTCTCTACCCGTTCACGACCGCCTGGATGAACGATACGAACCTGGCCCGGACCCCCACGGTTGTCTACGGGGTGAACCTGCTCGGCGCGGCGATGGCGTACTACATCCTGGTTCTCACTATCGAGCGCCTGCCTGCCGGGAACCGGCTGCGTGAAGCGTTGGGTAGGGACGTCAAGGGGAAACTCTCCTTGGCCCTGTACCTGTTGGGCATCGGCTTGGCCTTCGTCGAACCGTGGCTCGGCGTGCTGCCGTTCGTGGCGGTGGCCGCGATGTGGCTGATACCTGACCGTCGCGTCGAGCACTATCTGGAGCGTGGGGGCGGCGCAGAGCCTGACTGACTCATCTCCGAGCCGAGCTGATCATGATTTGGCGGGCGTAGCATTCGTTGAATGACTCGGAGCGCGACGAGTCCCGAAGACCACTTGCGTCACGCCGACGCGGTCTTGGGCGCCATCATCGACGGAGTCATGCGCGAGAACGGTGGCACCGCGTTGACGCTGGCACCCGATCCGGCGGCACCGCCACCCGATCCGGACATCCCGACCGACCACTACAGCATGCTCGTCCGCGCGATCGTCAGTCAGAACATCTCGATCATCGCGTCGACCGCAATCTACCGGAGGCTGAATGAACGCTCCGGCGGGCGCCCACCGAAGCCGCAGGACATCCTCGACACCGACCCTGACGAGCTGCGCTTGGCTGCCGGACTCTCCCGAGCGAAGACCGCATCACTCCGCTCGCTCGCCGAGCACATCGTCTCTGGTGAACTCGACCTCGATCGACTGCACGAGATGGCCGACGACGACGTGGTGGCGCAGTTGGTCGCGGTGAAGGGCATCGGCCCATGGACCGCCCACATCTTCCTGATCTTCCATCTGCACCGCCCGGACGTGCTTCCAGTCGGCGACCTTGAGATCCGACGCTGCGTCCAGCTCGAGTACGGCCTGGCAGGACTGCCGCGCCCCGCCGAGCTGGAACGAATCGCGGAGCCGTGGCGCCCCTACCGAACGCTCGCCTGCCTGTACCTCTGGCAGGTCGCACATGGCACGCCGCGGCGCCAGGTGTAGCGAATGCAGAGGTCAGGTGCCGAGAGGCGCGGATTGCTCCGACAAGATCTCGTACAGATCGACGCCGTCGTACGTGTGCACCTAGTCCGATGCCCCACGCGACGTGGCGATCATCGACTGCAACACGGATCCCGACGGCACCCTGCCCGGGAAGCTTCGCACGCATGACCGGCTCGAGCCTCACGCCAGATGCGGTCGCGAGCGCGCTGTTCGACTTCAGCTTGCGGCCGTCCCAGAGCCAGGCCGTTGACGCGGTCGTTGCGGGCCGTGACACGCTGGCCGTCCTACCGACGGGCAGCGGCAAGAGCGCCATCTACCAGGTGGCGGGCCTGTCGATCGGTGGCCTGACGCTGGTCATCTCGCCGCTGATCGCCTTGCAACGCGACCAGATCCGGTCGATCGCCGGACGCCGTTACGGCGTACGGCGACCCGTCGCCGCCGAGATGTTGAACTCGTCTCAGCGTGCGCACGAGCGTCGCGACACCCTTACCCGTCTCGCCAACGGCGACCTCGACTTTCTCTTCATCGGACCTGAGCAACTCACGAACTCCGAGGCGCGAGCCGCGGTGCGGGCCGGCGCACCGTGACGTCGGGCTTGTTCGTCGTCGACGAGGCGCACCTGGTCAGCGAGTGGGGCCAGGACTTCCGGCCCGAGTACCTTCGGCTGGTCGACGCGATCGCCGAACTCGGCCGACCGACGATCCTCGCGACGACTGCGACGGCGTCCCCGCCGGTGCAGGCGGACATCACGCGCCGCCTGGGAATGCGATCTCCGGAGGTCGTGGTAGCCGACTTCGACCGGCCGAACATATCGCTCGCCATGCGCCGTACCCAACCGAGCGAACCAGAGGCTCGAGCTGTCGACGATCGTTGCGTCGACGTAGTGATTCAGCAGGAGACCCCTGCCTTGGTCTACGCGCTCACTCATGCTCGATGTGAGTCGCTGGCCGATCGGCTGCGGCACGACGCCTTCCGGGCAGCTCCGTACCACGCCGGCTCTGGCTGCCGGCGCCCGGGCGGACGTCCAGGACCGGTTCTTCGCGGGACAGCTGGATGTGGTGGTTGCCACCAGTGCGTTCGGCATGGGAATCGACAAGCCCGACATCCGGACCGTGGTGCATGCGGGCGTGCCCGGGAGCATCGACGACTACTACCAGGAGATCGGGCGGGCGGGCCGGGACGGTGGAACCGGCTGCGGCGGTCCTGGTGCACGACCCGCGCACCATCCGGATACCTCGAAGCCTCGCAGCACGCACACACCTGGGCGACGCGACGCTGCACGGCGTCGTCGATGCGATCGAGAACGCCGGCGGGCCGGTCGCGGTCGCGGCGCTGGTCGAGTCCTCCGGGGTACCTGCGCACGCCGTCGATCGTGTGGTCAACGAACTGAGCGAACTTGGATTCGTCACCCTCACCGGCTCTGGTCGCCACCGCCGTGTCGCACCCGAGCAGCATCTACCACCTCCCCTCGATCTGACCGAGCAACTGGCGGCCCTGGATCAACGGCGACAAGCCGTGCTGGCCAGCCGCATCAACGCCGCCCGGCGAGTACGCGGAGAGCACGCGATGCCGTCGCGCGGAGCTCTTGGCCTACTTCGGCGAGAGCTATGCACCACCCTGCGGAAACTGTGACAACGATCAGTCTGCGAGAACGGCGGCGGCTTCTCGCCCGTCGAGCATCGGCGTGGATCTCCTGTGCGCCACCGCCTCTGGGGGGACGGCCAGCTGCTGAGCCGAGATGACCACGAGCTTCTGGTCTACTTCGACAGCGTCGGGTACAAACACTTGACCGCGTCAACGCTGTCGTCCGGGATCCTTCGTTCGATCTGATCATCTCCGTTCGTCAAGGTGGCGCTCTGGTCGGACACACGTTCGGGTCCACCATCCGTGGCGGCCGCCCGGGGCCGATGATGGACCCAGGGTCAGTCGGCCCGTTAGCGTGAGGAGGTGGCAGACAACATCGCGAACGACGACCCCCGCGCTGAGCTCTCCCGCGTCGAGGGACAGATCGAGGACCTACAGCAGACCGTCCGCGACCTCCGTGCCGGTCTCAGGGACGCGGGTCCGACAGACCCGGAGGACCGCTCCCTCGTCATCAGCCAAGCCGAGGAGCAGGAGGCGATCATCGCCGAGCTCGAGCAGCGACGCGACCACCTCCGCGAACAGCTCGGTCCGAGCTGACAACTCCGCGCTGCGTCCTCGCTGGCGGCGGCGTGGCGCAGTCGCGCTCTGTGCAGCGCCGCACCTGCACGGTGAACGAGCGACCTCAGCACAGGGTCGAGGCCGCCGGGACAACGCTTTTCCGCTAGGACCCCACTGACTGACTGAGGCATGTTCACGAGAAGCGCACGGATGAAGTCGTCCATGTGGAACTTCTCCGGTCCACCGGTCTCCTTCGTGCCGTCGAGCGGCGCGCCGACCGCGGTGCGGGCGACCTGGGCCGCCACGTCGTCCGACGCCATCGGCTGGAAGTAGGCGTGGGGGAGACGGACCTGGTTGCCCTCGGTGGCACCGTCGGCGATGGCCTTGCTGAACTCGAAGAACTGTGTGGCGCGCACGATCGAGTAGGGGACACCGGAGTCCTGGATCAGCTTCTCCTGGGCAACCTTCGCCCGCAGGTAGCCGCTGTCGGGTGCGCGGTCACAGCCGACGATCGAGAGCGCCACGTGGTGCTTCACCCCGGCCGCCTTCTCCGCGTCGATCTGGTTGGTGGTCGACGTGGTGAAGAACTTCATCACGTCTTCGTCGGCGAACGACGGCGAGTTGGACACGTCGACGACGACGTCCGCACCGGTGAGCACCTCGCTCAGGCCCTCTTTCGTGAGCGTGTTGACGCCACTCTGCAGAGGGCCGCTGTCGCTGCGGTTCTACCGGGACGTTCTCGCGGTTCGACCGATGCCGAGCCGGAATGGCTTGAAAAGATCCCGGCCGGGGTGTCGTATCGACGCGAGTCCGTTCGTGGAGAAGGTGAGCGGCAGCCGTTCGGGCTGCTCGGGAGCAGAGGAGCTTGAAGATGGCGCACTACCTGATCGCCTTCAACGACGAGTGGACGCCGGACCTCACGTTGGAGGAACTGCGCGAGAGGGGCACGGCCGGCAGGGCCGTGATCGAGGAGATGAAGACCGCCGGTGTCTTCATCTTCTCCGACGGTGGCCTGGACGGGTCGACCGTCGTGTGCAGTGTCGACCCGAGCAGCGGCTCGCCCGTCTTCATCGACGGGCCGTTCGTCGAGACCAAGGAGCACCTCGGCGGCTTCGCGGTCGTCGATGTGCCCGACGACGCTGAAGCCCGGTACTGGGCCGGCAGGATCGCGGTCGCGGTCGGCTGGCCGCAGGAGGTGCACCGCTTCCCGAATCGCGTGGGATCCCAGATCGCAGCTAGGTGAGGTCGTGTCGTGACGGCGTTGATCGCGCGTCCCGACCTCGGCGGCCGATGAGAATCTCCGGTCACCCTTGTCAGTCCCCCCAGAACCGATTGCAATGCGTAGTCACCAATCGAGGAGCGCGCGGATGTCACTCACACGGGTCCACAACTTGTCCATCTCCCTCGACGGCTTCGCCACCGGCGAGCCGCAGTCCGCCGAGGCACCGTTCGGGCATGCGGGCGAGCGCCTGCACGAATGGATGTTCGCTACCCGATTCTGGGATGCGGGCGGAACCGTCGGGGTCGACAACGCCCTCGCCGAGCGCCACAGTCACGGCATCGGCGCCGAGATCATGGGCGCCAACAAGTTCGGCCCGCCCGGCTGGCAGGACGACCAGGACTGGAAGGGCTGGTGGGGTCCCAACCCGCCGTTCCACACACCGACGTTCGTGCTCACTCACCACCCGCGACCCCCGATCGAGATGGAGGGCGGAACGACGTTCCACTTCCTCGACGCGACTCCGGCCGAGGCGCTCGAGACCGCCCGCGCAGCAGCCGACGGCCAGGACATCAGGATCGGCGGCGGCGCCACCGTCGTACGCGACTTCGTTGCCGCCGGGCTCGTCGACCACATGCATCTGGTCCAGGTCCCGATCGTGCTCGGCCGCGGCTCCCGCGTCTGGGACGGCCTGGAGGCCCTCGAGGATGTCTACGCCATCGAGGCGGTCTCGACCCCCAGCGGCGTCACCCACCTGACGTTCACGAAGAAGGCCGTCGCGTAAGGGGCTCAGCCCTCGGTGACCCGGATGATCGTCTTGCCCGGGGTACGTCGTTCGGGGGCGAACGCTGTCGGGGCCTCGGACAGCGGCCGGACGCTCCCGACGACCACCCTCAACCGTCCGTCGCGGACGCGCTGAGCCAGGTCGGCGAGCCGATCACGATCGGGTTCGACGACGAAGAAGACCGCGCTCCCGTGGTCGGGCCACACCGTCGGTGGCGCGGCGATGGAGACGAGAGTGCCGCCGGCGCGCACGATCCGAGCGGTGCGGTCGAGGATCTCGCCGCCGATCACGTCGAACGCCACGTCGACCTCTCCCGCACTCTCCAGTGGCTCGGCCTGGAGGTCCAGGAAGGTCTCCGCGCCGAACTCGTGCGCCCGATCCCTGTCGGCCGCCCGGCCGGTGCCGATCACGCGCGCTCCTGCCTCCCGGGCGAGCTGGACGGCGATCGAGCCGACACCGCCTGCCGCGCCGTGCACCAGCACCGTCTGGCCTGCCCTCAGCCGTCCGTGGTCGAACAGGCCCTGCCAGGCAGTCAGGCCGGAGATCGGGAGCGCGGCGGCCACGGTGTGGTCGACGTCCGCGGGCAACGGGGCGAGGTTGCGAGCCTCCACGGCGGCGTACTCGGCCAGTGAGCCGTTGCGAGCCCAGTCGGCCATGCCGAACACCCGTTGCCCGACGGTGAGGCCGGTGGTCCCGTAGCCGAGCTCGACGACGACGCCCGACAGCTCATGTCCGGGCACGCTGGGGGTCCGGTCCCGGCCGGCCCGGTCGGTCCAGCTGGTCGGCCAGTCGAGCTCCCCGGGCGTGAACCCGGCGGCGTGAACCCGCACGATCACGTCGTTCTCCGCCGCCTGTGGATAGGGCAGGTCGGCCAGGGTGACTCCGGCGACGCCGGCGGCCTGGTCGCGAACGGTGATTGCCTGCATGGTGGCAGCCCTCCTCGCCGTCCGGCCTCAGGTCGGCCAGGGCGAGCCCGTGACCCGCTCGACCATGCTGCCACGGCGGAAGTCAGGCACGAAGTGCTCCAGCACGTCCGCGTTGACCGTGCCGTACGTCGTGTCCGGGCGGTATGCGAGCCCGTCGACGAAGGCCTGCAGGAACTCGTTCTTGAAGTCGCCGCGCGGGTGTGCCGCGAGCACCTCGTCGACCTGGGCAGGATCCAGACCCTCGAGTCCCAGGCCCACCACGTCGGTCAGGACGCCGCGAGCCGTGGCGGCGATCTCCGGCCCCAGCCGGTCGGGGATCCCCGGCGTCGTGTGCAGCGCGATCGCGGTCCAGACGGTATCGGCGGAGCGGGCGGGGAACCCCTGGTCGAGCAGGAACTTGCGTGCGTGGTCGGCCCCGTCCATCTCGAACCGTTGCTCCTCGTCGGAGTAGGGCGTCGCGAGGCCGGTGTCGTGGTAGAGCGCGGCGAGGTAGAGCAGTTCCGGATCCGGCTCCAGGCCGCGCGTCTGGGCGTGGATCGCCCCGAAGAGGAACACTCGCCGGGAGTGGTCGAAGATCAACTGGCTGGTCATGCCACGGATCGCCCGCGTCGCCTCCACGGCCGCTGCCGTCTGCGGAATCTCCACCCCTGCGATGACCTCGGTCATGAGGACTGCACCTTCTTCTTCATCTTGCGGTCTATCTTGGGCCCATGGTCGAGATCGTGCTCTTCCACCACGCGGGCGGGTTGACCGAGGGGGTGGTCGGGTTCGCCCAGTCGCTGCGGGATGCGGGACACACGGTGCACACTCCCGACCTCTTTGGCGGCCGCACCTTCGCCGACGTCCACGACGGCGTTGCCTACGCCGACTCGGTGGGCGAGGAGACCTTCGCTGCGCGGGCCGCCGAGATCGTCTCCCCCATGGGCACCGACCTGGTCTATGGCGGCATGTCGATGGGTGCGGCCCGGGCGGCCGAGCAGGTGCTCGCCCGGCCGGGGGCGAAGGGTGCGTTCTTCCTCTACGGCGCGATCGCGCCGTCGTGGTGGGGGGCCACCTGGCCCGTCGGCGTCCCGTCGCAGGCCCACGTGACCGAGGGTGACGAGTGGCGGGAGCCGGAAGCGGAGGCGGAGTACCTCGCCGAGGTACCCGGTGCGGAGCTCTTCGTCTATCCCGGGTCGGGCCACCTGTTCGCCGAGCCGGGCCACCCGGACTACGACGAGGAGGTCGCACGTCTGGCGACCAAGCGGGTTCTCTCCTTCCTGTCGGCCCAGTGAGTCACGACCGCGGTCTACCGGCCAGCAGGTAGGCGGACTTCAGGCAGGCAGGGGGTATCGGCTTCCTGCTGGCGGCGCAGACTCCCGGGCGCGTGTGGCGGATGCTACGTCCATGACTCGCCATCTCCCGCTCCCGAGCGCCGCACTCGTCGCCGGCGCTTGCCTGCTGGCGCTCGCCTCCTGCTCGACCGGCCAGTCCGGGTCCGAGGAGGCGTCCGGTTCCCCGGGCGGGCGACAGTCCGCGAGCCACTCCACCAAGCCCGCAGTCATCGGCCAATGCCACGGCGAGATCGGCCCCCGCTCGGCCGACAGCGACGTCACCGTGCCGGACGGGGGGACCTGCGAGCTCCGAGGCATTCGCGTGGACGGCAACATCTCGGTCGGGCACCGAGCTCGCTTGTACGCCCGCGGTGTCGACGTGGACGGCGACATCGAGGGCGAGGGAACATCGACGGTCGAGGTGACCGACGGTTCCCGCGTGGGCGGGAACCTCCAGCTCGAGTCTGGAGGCTCGGCGGTCGTCAGCGACTCCAAAATCGGCGGAGACCTCAGTTGGGAGGAACAACACGGCAGGCTGCAGGTCGACGGCAACTCCGTCAGTGGCAACCTCGAGCTCGACAGCAACACCGGCGGGATCAGCGTGTCGAACAACGACATCCACGGCGACTTCTCTTGTGAGGAGAACGCTCCCGCCCCCGTCGGTAGCCACAACTCCGTGTCCGGCGACCAGGAAGACCAGTGCCGGGGGCTTTGACGCACCGGCCGACCCGTCCAGATTCGAACGGCGACGGTCTCTTAGGGCTCCCGCACCGGCAGATCTTGCAGCGCGTGCTCAATGCGCGCGCGCAGCGACCTGCGTGCGCGATGAGGACGGCCGCCGGTCTGCTCAGCCGGAGAAGGCAGAGCCGGAGGCGGTCTTGTGGGCGGCGGCCACCACCGCCGCCACCTCGGGTAGGTCCTGCTCGCCGTCGCGGCAGATCATCACGCTGTAGCGCTGGGCGTCGACGCCTTCGAGCGGCACTCGCCGGATGGCGCTCTCGGACGCTGCCGGGGTGAGGGCGGGCGCGATGGTCACCCCCCACCCGACGGCGACCAGGCCGAGCGCCGTAGCGATGTCCTGGACGGTCGCCGCGATCGTGGGCCGAAAGCCCGCCGCCGTGCACAGCCCGAGGACGAGAGTCCCGAGAGGGTTGTCCTGACAGACCACCCAGGGCTCGTCGCGGAGCTGCTCGACGGCGCAGCTGTCGAGGGCGGCCAGCGGGTGCTTCGTCGGGGCGCACAGCAGCAACGGGTCGCGGCTCAGCACCCACTGCCGCAGCCCGGTCTCGGGCAGCGGAGGAGACGCCCCGAAGGTCGACAGGATGACCATGTCGAGCCGACCCCGTCTGACCTCCTCCGCGCCGTGCAGGTCGGTGACCGACCGCAGCGTGATCTCGAGGCGCGGGTAGCGCTTCCGGATGCTGGTCAGCGCCGTGCTCATGATCGCTGGACCCTCGCGGAACGGCACGCCGATCCTGATCCGCCCGGCGACGCCGTCCGACTGACGCAGCGTGGCCTCGGCCGCCCGCAGCTCGACCAGGATCCGCTCGGTGTGCTCGAGCAGGCGCTCGCCCAACGGGGTGAGCGTGACGGTGTTGCCGCCTCGGATCAGCAGGCTGACCCCGGCCGACCGCTCCAGGGCGGACATCTGCTGCGACACCGCGGAGCGCGTGTAGCCCAGCTCGCGCGCGGCCGCCGCGATCGACCCGTTCGCGGCAACCGCGCGGAGCACGATCAGCTTCTCGGTGTCCAGCATGCGTCACCTCCTGTTAACGCTGGCTGGCGCCAAGCGTTAACGCATCCTACTAGCGACGTACGTCACACCGCAGGTTGAGTATGGGCATGGTCCCGACCCTCTCCGAGCTGCAGCGCATCCCGACGTCCGGGGCGCGCGCGGTCGAGTCGTTCCGGATCGGCGGCCGCGAGCTGCTCGCGATCCCGCAGCTGGCGCTCGACGTCCCGGGCACGCCGGCCGGCATGAACGTGGGCGACAGCAACACCGAGATGCTCATCCTCGAGCGCAGGGACGGCGCCTACACGTCGTACGCCACCGTCCCCGCCCCCGGCGGCGAGGACGCCGAGTTCTTCGCCATCGGCGACCGCCAGTTCCTGGCCGCTGCCTGCATCCGCACCGGCTCCGGCCCCTACGACTACGACACCGAATCCTTCGTCTATGAGTGGACGGGAGAGCGGTTCGAGCTGTTCCAGTCGGTCTCGACGTTCGCCGCGAAGCAGTGGAAGCACTGGACCATCGGCGACCGCCACTTCCTCGGGCTGGCCCAGGGGCTTGCGCTGCCCCAGTTCGAGGGCTACAACCGCAGCTCCGTGATCTTCGAGTGGGACGGCGAGCAGTTCGTCGAGTTCCAGATCATCCCTTCACAGTGGGCCTACAACTGGCACCCGTTCGAGATCGACGGCCGCTTCTTCGTGGCCCACGCCGACCACGTCACCGACAGCGTCCTGTTTGCCTGGAACGGCTCTCGCTACGTCGCCCACCAGAGCCTCCTGCCGAGCTCCGGCCGGGCCTTCGCCCACTTCACCGACGGTCACCACTACCTGGTCGTGGCCGGACTCGCCCAGCCACCGGCCGTGCTGCGCTGGGACGGCGAGCGCTTCGTGACCCACGCACACCTGGAGGGGCTGGGGGCCCGCGAGCTGCGGGTCGTCGAGAAGGACGGCCGCCTCTTCCTGATCCGGGTCAACTTCATCCTCGGTACGCCGGCAGAGCCCGAGACCTCGCTGACCTCGCAGGTCTACGAGTGGCGCGACGCCGCGTTCGCGACCGTCGCAGAGTTCCCGACCACCGGCGGCACCGATGTCGAGGTGCTCACCATCGACGGCGACATCGAGTTCGCCGTCTCCAACGCCCTGACCGCCGACGTCCGCTTCGCCGCCGAGACCGTCCTCTACGCGCTGTCCAGTCGGACCGAGGACTCGGACTGATGGCGCGCGACGTCCACGAGTCGCCGGAGTTCGTCCGGTTGTTCCAGGCCTACACCGGCTCCCACGAGAGCATCGGCGCCCGGCTGACCGCCGCGGCCGAGCAGGCCCAGGCCGGCGCGCCGCTGATCGTCGCGACGAGCAGCGACCTGGCGCTCTACCCCGGCAACGGACGGGCCCCCACCGTCGACGCCTTCCGGCTCTCGACGCGCGGGTTCCGGGAGCTGACCGCGATCTCGCACCTCGGCCCCGCGGTCGCCACGCTGGCCCGGATGAAGGAGACCGACCCGCACGGGCTGTGGGCCGCCAACTGCCAGGAGCTCCTGGACGCCGCCCGCGAGGCACGCGCGGCGAACTCGCCGGCCCTGTGGGCCGAGCGGATCCAGGTCGCCACGTTCGCGGGCCGCGAGCAGGCGATCACCGAGATGGTCGACTACGCCTGCCGCGCCACCGAGCGTTTCCTCGAGCGGGCCCTCAAGGACGACGACTACCTGGCCGCCGCCAACGTCCGCCGCGACTACCTGGACGGCCCCTCGGACGACCTCCCGGTGCCGGTCAACCGGATCATGGTCGCGACGTTCTTCCTCTTCGGCATGGACCTGGCCCACCGGCTGATCAACTGGTTCGACGGCCTCGACCTCCCCTGGGAGCAGACGATGGTGATCATCGCCGGCCGCCAGGGTCGGCCGACCGCCGGCGTGACCAGGGACAGCAACAGCGTCGCGGGCGTCATCCACGCCGCGTCGCGCGGCCGGTTGCCCGAGGAGCACCTCCTCATCGCACCGCACGCACCCGTCTTCCCGATGTACGACGGCAGTCGACACCGCGGCCGTCTCCGCACTCGAGGACGACTACCGCCGGCTCTGGGCCGGGGTGCGGGAGACCTGCGCGCTCGGCGAGCAGATGTTCGCGGGCTACGCCAGGTTCGAGCCGTCTCGGTCCGGCCGCCGGGCCATCACGCCCGGCACCGAGACCGTCAGTGAGATGCCGGCGGTGGCCGGCCCCGAGGACTGGTTCGCGATGACCTCGCGGCTGCGCCTCGTGCTCGAAGACCCCCGACAGCTGCTGTCCGGGGCGATCACCGACTACGCCGCCCAGGAGCTGGTCGACCACGGCAACGACCCCTCGAAGGTCACCGTGCCGGGCCTGGACGGCGAGCCCTACCCCGTCATCCGCTCGGGCATCCACGGCCATCGCCATCGGCGGGCCTTCACTGAAGGAGAACCATCATGAGTCCGATCGGTCGCCCCACCTGGCGCCTCTCCCAGCGCCGCACGCTGGCCGCTGCGGCGGCCCTGTCGCTGCTGGCCGTCACCGGGGCCTGCGGGCTGTCGAACGCCGACGAGCCCGACTCCGGGTCGGCGGACGAGCCCATCGTGATCGGCATGTCCCTGCCCCTCAGCGGCCCGGTCGCCGACCGCGCCAAGCCCGGCATGGAGGGCTACCAGTACTGGGTCGACGAGCTCAACGAAGCCGGCGGGCTGCTCGGGCGCGAGGTCGAGCTGAAGGTGCTCGACGACGGCTTCGACCAGCAGACCGCCATCTCCGACTACACGCGGCTGATCTCCCAGGACAAGGTCGACCTGCTCCTCGGCACCTTCTCCTCCGACCTCAACGTCGCGGTCGCCCCGATCGCCGAGCGCTACAAGATGGCCTACGTGCAGCCGTCCGGCGGCGCCGACGAGATCTTCGAGCGCGGCTTCGAGTACCTCTTCTTCGCGCAGCCGGCGACCACGCAGAAGCTGCCCGACCGGTTCATCGACCTGATCGAGTCGATGCCCGAGGACGAGCGGCCGCAGACCCTGGCCCTGGTGCAGCTCGACGACCCCAACACCACGCAGGCCGCCGACCTCTTCGAGGAGCGGCTGGGCGAGCTCGGGGTCGAGACCGTCTACGACGAGACCTACGCCCCGGACACCTCGAACTTCGACACCATCGCCAACGGCATCGAGCAGGCCGATCCCGACCTCGTCATCAACGGCTCCATCGCCGGCGACGGCATCTCGCTCGTCCGTTCCCTGCAGAAGGTCGGCTTCTCCCCGGAGATGCTCTACCAGCTCAACACGCCGACCGACCCGGCGTACCCGGAGGCGATCGGCGAGGCCAACACCGAGGGGATCTTCACCTATCTCGCGTGGAGCCCGGAGGCGACGTACCCGACCAACGCGGAGTTCGTGGAGGGCTACACCGAGCAGTTCGGCGCCCCGCCGAGCGAGGACGCCGCCAACTCCTACACGGCGGGCCAGGTGCTGGCCGCCGCCGTGGAGGAGGTCGGTGAGCTCGACCAGACCGCCATCGCCGAGTGGTTGCACTCCAACACCGTGGAGACGATCGTCGGTCCCCTCAGCTGGGACGAGACGGGACGACCCCAGGGCGACATGCTCCTGGGCCAGTTCCAGGGCGGTGCGATCGAGATCGTGGGCCCCGAGTCCGCAGCGACCACCGACGACGTCGTGCTGGTCAAGCCGGACTGGCAGTGAGAGGTAGACCGTGACCCTGCTCCTCCAGACGCTCATCCTGGGACTGCTCGTGGGAGGTGTCTACGCGCTCATGTCGTCGGGCTTCAGCCTGGTCTTCGGCGTCATGAAGATCATCAACCTCTCGCACGGGGCGATGATCGTGCTGGCCGCCTTCCTCACCTGGTGGGTGTGGGACCGGACGGGGCTCGATCCCCTGCTGGTCGGGGTGCTGGTCACGCCGGTGATGTACGCCGTGGGGTGGCTGCTCTACAAGACGGTCATCGCGCGGGTGCACCGGATCGACCACGAGCTCGCGATGGTGGCGTCGTTCGGCGTCGCCGTCGCGGCCGGTGGCGTGATGTCGCTGATCTGGGGCACCGAGGTCCGCTCGGCGACCCCGAGCTACTTCAACCAGTCCTTCGAGATCGGCCCGCTCGCCGTACCGAAGGCGCAGCTCTACGCCTTCCTCGGGGCCGTGGTGATCCTGGCCGGCCTGGTCGCCCTGCTGCGCGGCACCTTCCTCGGCCGGGCGATCCGCGCCTGCGCGACCAACCGCGACAGCGCGGCCATGGCCGGCATCAACGTGGAGCGGACGATGGCGCAGATGTTCGCGATCGGCGCGGCCACGACCGGGTTCGGCGGAGCCGCGCTCGCGGTGATCTACCAGTTCGTCCCCGACTCCCACTACGTCTGGATCGGACGGGTGCTCTGCGTCGTGATCCTCGGCGGGCTCGGCAGCCTGCTGGGCGCCGCCATCGGGGCGGCCATCCTCGGCCTGGGCGAGGCCTTCACCGCGTCGTACGTCGACGTGCGGTGGGCCACCGCCGTCCCCTACATCCTGATCATCGCGATCCTGCTGCTCCGGCCCCAGGGCATCCTGGGCGACCGGGCACGTGCTGATGCGGTGCACTCATGAGCCGCCAGCGGTTGCTGATCGGCGCGGGCGTCCTGTTCGTGGTCGCCATCCCGTTCCTGACGCCGAGCTCCTACATCCACAACGTCCTGATCCTGACCTTCCTCCTCGCGGTGACCGGGTCCGGCTGGAACGTGATGTCGGGCTTCACCGGCTACGTGAGCCTCGGGCACAGCATGTTCATCGGCGTCGGCGGCTACACCGCCGGCATCCTGGCCACCCGGTGGGAGGTCTCGCCGTTCCTGGTCGCACCGCTCGGCGGCATCGCGGCCGCGCTGGTCGCGCTCGTCCTGGGGCTCGCCACCCGCCGGACCCGGGGCCCGGCCTTCGTCATCGTCACCTTCGCGATGCTCGAGCTGCTCGGGCTGATCACGCGCAACTGGTCGTCGCTGACCGGCGGCAGCCAGGGCCTGCTGATGCCCTTGCCCGAGTGGGACATCCGGTTCTACAACTGGCCCTTCTACTACTCCCTGCTGGCCCTGCTCCTGATCAGCGTCGCGATGACCGCCTGGATCCGCCGCTCCAAGTTCGGGCTCGGCCTGGTCGCGATCCGTGACGACGAGGACAAGGCGGCCGGCATCGGCGTGGTCACGCCGGCGTACAAGGCGCTGGCGTTCATGGCCAGCGCGGTCTGGGTCGGCATGGCCGGCGCCGTCTACGGCTACTACGTCAGCTTCCTGACCGTCGGCACGATGTTCGACATCGTGCTGAGCATGCAGGTGGTGCTCGTCGTCCTGCTCGGTGGCCGCGGCACGGTCTGGGGCCCGGTGCTCGGCGCGTTCATCGTGGTGCCACTCTCGGAGCTCACCAACACCTCGATCGGCGGCATGGACGCCGGCGCGATCCGGCTGGTCATGTTCGGCGGGCTGCTCCTGCTGGTGACGATGGCGCTGCCCAAGGGGATCATCGCCTCGGTCACCGGAGCAGCTCGAGCGACGTCGGAAGCAGCGCTCCGAGAGCCCCACGGGCGCGCGGCTCGCCGACACTGCGCTGCCCGCAGCGCCCGTGAGCGAACGGGCCGCAGCCGGCAGGGGCTCCGAGCTGCTCCGGGTGGACGGCGTGACCGTGCAGTTCGGCGGAGTGCGGGCCCTCGACGACGTGTCGCTGCAGGTGCCGAGCGGCTCGATCACCGCACTCATCGGGCCCAACGGCTCGGGCAAGACGACGCTGTTCAACGTCATCGACGGCACCTACACGCCCGCGTCGGGCGACGTCGTGCTGGCCGGGAGCTCGCTGACCAGGCTCGACCGGACCCGCCGCGCGTTCGCCGGCATCGGCCGCACCTACCAGCTGCCACGGCTCTTCGACAGCCTCACCGTGCTCGAGAACGTCGCGGCCGTGAACTCCGACTTCCGGGTGCGACGGCTCGCCCACTCGGCGGTGTCGGGTGCCGAAGCCGCTCGGGCTACCGAGCTTCTCGAGTTCGTCGGCCTCGGCGACTACGTCGGCGCCCGGGCCACCGACCTCTCCTACGGCCAGCGCAAGCTGGTCGAGCTGGCGCAGATGCTGATGCTCGACCCTGCGGTGATCCTGCTCGACGAGCCCGCGGCCGGCATCAACCCGACGCTGCTGCAGCGGTTGTCGGAGCTGATCCGCTCTCTCAACGCCGCCGGCCGGACGTTCGTGATCGTCGAGCACGACATGCACTTCGTGCTGTCCCTCGCCGACCGCGCGACCGTGCTCGCGCGCGGCCGGGTGATCGCCACCGGCGACCCGGGCGAGGTCAGCCGCGACTCCGCGGTGCTGGAGGCCTACCTCGGCGACGACTTCGTCCTCGAGGCGACGACGAACGGACCACGACCATGATCGAGCTCACCGGCGTCCGCGCCGGCTACGGCGGGGGAGACGTCCTGCAGGGCGTCGATCTCCGGATCGAGCGCCGCTCGATCACCTGCATCGTCGGCCCCAACGGCGCCGGGAAGTCGACCGTGCTGCGCGCCCTGAGCGGTCTGCTCAGGCTCGCGTGAGGGCGCCATCACCCTCGTCGGCCGGCCCATCCACGACCTCACGCCCGCAGCGGTCCTCGCCGCCGGTGTAGCCCAGGTGCCGCAGCAGGGCGGGCTCTTCGGCAACCTGACCGTCCGCGACAACATGCTGGTCGGCGGCTACCTGATGCGTCGCGACAAGCGCGCCCTGCGGCGGCGGCTCGACGAGCTGGCCGAGGCCTTCCCGGTCATTGCGGACCGGGCCGACGACAAGGCGTCCGACCTGTCCGGCGGGCAGCGGCGGATCGTGGAGTTCGCGCGGGCGCTGGTGACCAGCCCCTCCGTCGTACTCCTCGACGAGCCGACGCTCGGCCTGGACCCCAAGACCTGTCAGGTGGTCTTCGACAGCACCACCACGATGAACGAGCTGGGCGTCACGGTGCTGATGGTCGAGCAGAACGTGCGCTTCGGCCTCAAGCTCGCCACCCACGGCGTGGTGATGGAGCGTGGCCGGGTGCTGATCGCCGAGCCCGCGCCCGACCTGCTCTCCCGCGACGACATGGGCGCCATGTTCTTCGGCTCCGGCGCCGCACCGACCACGATCCCCACAGGAGACTGAGCCGGCCGATGACCAACGCGTTCCTCGACCGGCTCCGGGCCGGGCAGCCGACGCTGATGCTCGGCATCCGGGGCGCCCGGACCACCGACATCGCCCGCGTGGCGGCGTCCACCGGGCACCACGCCGTACTGGTCGACCTCGAGCACTCCACCATGTCGCTCGAGGTCGCCGCGGCCATCTGCTCGGCGGCGCACGACCTCGGGCTGGTCCCGTTCGTGCGCACACCGGAGCGCGAGTACGGCGCCATCGGCCGGCTGCTCGACGGTGGTGCCGAGGGGATCGTCGCGCCGCGGATCGAGACCGCCGAGGAAGCGGCGACGGTCGTCGGGGCGTGCCGGTTTCCGCCGCGCGGCCAGCGCTCGCAGCTCGCGAGCGTGCCGAGCCTGGGGATGAAGCCGACACCGGCGAAGACCCTCAACCCGCTGCTCGACGAGGCCACGCTGGTGCAGATCCTGATCGAGACACCGCGCGGCATCGCCAACGCCGACGCGATCGCCGCCGTCGACGGCGTCGACCTGATCGCGCTCGGTGCCAACGACCTGACCGCGGAGCTCGGCATCCCGGGCGAGTACGACCATCCGCTCGTCCGCGATGCCGTGGCCGCGGTGGCCGCTGCCTGCCGCGCGCATGGGCGCCTGTTCATGCTCGGCGGGATCGGCGACCCGGCCGTCCATGCCGCGCTGGCCGAGCTCGGCGCCTGTCCGCTGCTGCTCACCGGCATGGACACCGACCTGCTCTACGCCGCCGTCCAGGCCCGGGCGGACGCCGTACTGGGGGCGTCGTCGTGACCACCGTTCCTCTGGAGACCACGCCCATGCGCGCGGCCGCGACCAACACACGGCCGACGTTCTCCTTGCCTCCTGGGAGCTGCGACGCGCACTTCCACGTCTTCGAGCCGGGCTACCCCCACGTGCCCAACCCGCTCTACACGTTCCCCGACGGCACTCTCGACCACTACGTCGCCCTGACCGAGGTGCTCGGCATCTCCCGCTTCGTGCTGGTGCAGCCGACCTTCTACGGCACCGACAACCGGCTGACCCTCGACGTGCTCCGCCGGGTCGGCGACCGCTGCCGCGCGGTGGTCCGGGTCGATGAGGACGTCACCGACGGCGACCTAGACGAGTTCCACGAGCTCGGCGTCCGTGCCCTTCGCCTCGACCTGTTCGCGCGCTCCGCGCAACCGACGGCCGAGATCATCGACTACGTGCGCCGGATGGCGGAACGCACCCGGCCGCGCGGCTGGCACCTGCAGTTCTACACACCGGGCCGCGTGGTCCGCGACCTGCTCCCGTTCCTCGCCGACTTCGACCAGCCCTACGTGATCGACCACATGGGCTACATGAAGGAGGAGGACGGCCTCACCCCCACCGACGCCGACCGGCTCCTCGACGTACTCCGCGACAACGGCAACTGCTGGATCAAGCTCTCCGGCCCCTACCGGATCGCCAAGGACAAGCCGCTCTCCTCGGTGCACGAACTGGGCCGCGCTCTCGTCGTCACCCGCCCCGACCGCCTGCTCTGGGGCTCCGACTGGCCGCACCTTCCCAACGGCCAGCGCGACACCGGCGAGCTGCTCAACCTGCTCGCCGACTGGGCTCCTGATCCGGCCGACCGCGCAAAGATCCTGGTCGACTCCGCTGATCACCTCTTCTTCCAGGACTGAGCTGAAGACGCCATGGCCCACTACCAGCGCATCGGAAGCATCCCGCCGAAGCGGCACACCCAGTTCCGCGACTCGGTCGGCAACCTGTACCACGAGGAGCTGATGGGAGAGGAGGGCTTCTCCTCCGACTCCTCGCTGCTCTACCACGTCGCCGTACCGTCGGCGATCGTCGACGCCCGCACCTGGGAGCTGCCCGACCAGGCGACGGAGCCCAACGCTCCCCTCATCCCGCGCCACCTGAGGCTCCACGACCTGTTCCCCGACCAGGACTGGAAGTCGCTCGATGCCGTGACCGGACGGCGCCTGGTGCTGGGCAACGCCGACGTGCGGATCAGCTACGCGGCGGTCGGGGAGACCTCGCCGCTGTACCGCAACGCCACCGGTGACGAGTGCGTGTACGTCGAGTCCGGGACCGGCACGGTCGAGACCGTCTTCGGTGACCTCGGTGGTCGGCGAGGGCGACTACGTGATCCTTCCCCGGGCCACCACCCATCGCTGGGTGCCAGGGGATGAGGTGCCGCTGCGGTTGTACGTGATCGAGGCCAACGGTCACATCGCCCCGCCGAAGCGGTACCTCTCGCGGTACGGACAGTTCCTCGAGCACGCGCCGTTCTGCGAGCGGGACCTGCGCACCCCCGCCGCGCCCCGGGTGGTGGACGAGCGAGACGTCGAGGTCTACGTCAAGCACCGGGGCCGGGGGCCGGGTGGGCTTGCCGGCACCGTGCACGTGGTACCCCAGCACCCCTTCGACGTGATCGGCTGGGACGGCTGCCTCTACCCGTACGCCTTCAACATCGCCGACTACGAGCCGATCACGGGGCGCATCCACCAACCGCCGCCGGTGCACCAGGTCTTCGAGGGGCCACAACTTCGTGATCTGCAACTTCGTGCCGCGCAAGGTCGACTACCACCCGCTCGCGGTGCCGGTGCCGTACTACCACTCCAACGTCGACAGCGACGAGGTCATGTTCTACGTCGGCGGCGACTACGAGGCGCGCAAGGGCTCAGGCATCGACGTGGGCTCGATCTCGCTGCACCCCGGGGGCCACTCCCACGGTCCGCAGCCGGGTGCTGTCGAACGCAGCCTCGGCACCGAATCGTTCGACGAGCTCGCGGTCATGGTCGACACGTTCCGGCCGCTCGAGCTCGGCGAAGGCGGGCAGGCGTCCGACGACGGCACCTACGCCTGGTCGTGGGCCCGTGGTGACCGAAACGTCCGGGAGTGACCCGCGTGCGGCATGCTGGACCCGTGGGCATTCTCGTTCCGCGGCAGATCCGGATGACCGGGATGACCGGCGGCGTGCCGTACTACGGGGGTCGCTTCACCCCCGCTCAGGCGTACGCCGCGGCTCATCCGACCCCGCCCCCGCCCGTGCCTCCGCCTCCGCCTCCCTCACCTCCGGGCCGGGAGGATCCGCTGGTCGCGCTTCGGCACCTTCTCGACGCCGGCGTCATCACGCAGGAGGAGTTCGACGAGCTGTGTGCCAGGGCGAAGCGGTGACCGGGCCGGTCCAGCTGCTGGTGGTCGGCTTCGAGGCGCCGTCGTTCTCGGGCGAGGTGCTGGCCGAGCTCACCAGCCTGCGCGAGCAGGGCGTCGTACGCCTGGTCGACCTCCTGCTGGTCGAGCGCGGCGAGGACGGAACGTTCCAGACCCTCGAGCCGCCACCCGGCATCGACCCTGAGCTCGGTCGGATCGCGGCCGAGGTCCTCGGCGGCGAGGGCGACGCACCCGACGGCGCGACGTGGTCGCTGGCGGATGCGGTTCCGCCGGGCAGTGTCGCCGCGATCGCGCTCATCGAGCATCTCTGGGCGGAGCCCCTGGTCGCGGCGATCGGCCGTGCTGGGGGGCACCCGCTCGGCGAGCTGTGGCTTCCGGCAGGCGACCTTCCCTGACCCAACGCTGTCCGCCGATCATCGGCGCCGCGCCGTAGGGTGTCGTCGTGACGAGGACCGCGGACGCTGTCGTGGTCGGTGCCGGGGTGATCGGCGCGGCGATCGCACTCGAGCTGGCCCGGGCCGGGCGCAGCGTCGTGGTGGTCGACAAGGCAGGCGGGATCGGGCACGGCTCGACCAGTGCCTCGAGCGCCATCGTGCGCTTCCACTACTCCACCCGCACCGCCGTCGCGCTGGCCTGGGAGGCCCGCCACTGCTGGGAGGACTGGCGCGGGCACCTCGCGCACGACGACCCCGACGGGCTGGCGGCCTTCGTGCGCACGGGCATGCTCGTTCTCGAGCGGGACCCGACGGCGTCGGCCGCGACCACCGGCCACTTCGACGCCGTCGGGGTGCCGTGGGAGCGCTGGTCGGCTGACGAGGTCCGAGCGGCGGGCGCCTCTTCTCGACGTCGGTGCGTACGGGCCGCCGAAGCCGGTCGCCTCGGATGAGTTCTTCGCCCCCGCGCAGGGCGAGCTCGGCGGCACCTGGACCCCGGACGCCGGGTACGTCGACGACGCCACCCTGGCTGCACACAACCTGGCCGCGGCAGCGCGCCGCCACGGGGCGACGTTCCTGCTCCGCCACGAGGTCACCGCGCTCGAGCCCGCGGGCTCGCGGCGCTGGCGAGTCCACACCCGGCACGGGGACGTGTCGGACGCGGTCGACTGCGATGTGGCGGTGAACGCCGCCGGCCCCTGGTCCGGCGCCGTCAACGCTCTGGCGGGCGCCGAGCGCGGACTTCGCGGTGACGTCGCGGCCGTTGCGGCAGGAGGTGCACCGGCTGCCCGCAGCGGGCGAGGAGGCGCTGACGCTGGCGCTGGCGGACCCCGACCTCGGCGTCTACCTGCGCCCGACCCCCGGAGGGATCCTGGTCGGAGGAATGGAGCCCGAGTGCGACCCGCTGGAGTGGCTGGTCCGGCCCGAGGACGCAGGCCCGCACGTCACTGCGGCGACGTACGAGGCGCAGGCCCTGCGTGCCGCCCGCCGGGTGCCCGGCCTGACGGTCCCCAACCGCCCGACGGGGATCGTCGGGGTCTACGACGCGTCGACCGACTGGACGCCGATCTACGACCGGACCGCGCTTCCTGGCTACTACGTCGCGATGGGCACGAGCGGGAACCAGTTCAAGAACGCCCCGGTCGTCGGGCAGCTGATGGCGGCCCTGGTCGCCGCCGTGGAGAGCGGCCACGACCACGATCGCGACCCCCTGGTGTGGACCGCGCCCCGGACAGGACAGCGGTTGGCGCTGGCGACGTACTCGCGGCTGCGCCGGGTCGACCCCAACGCCCCCACCAACGTCATGGGCTGATCCCGGCTGCGGCGGCATACGATCCATGCGAAGGCGCCCCGCGGGAGGAGATCAGTGGAGTGGACGCATTTCCCTTCGGCATCGACTTCGGCGGCTCGGGCATCAAGGGCGCGCCCGTCGACCTGGAGGCCGGCGATCTCGTCGGCGAACGGGTCAAGATCAAGACGCCGCACCCCGCGACGCCCGGGGCGGTGGCCGACGTCTTCGTCGAGCTGCTCGGCCACTTCGCCGACTCCAGCCGCTCGATCGGCGTCACGGTCCCCGGGGTCGTCCGGCACGGCCGGGTCAGCTCGGCTGCCAACATCGACCACGCGTGGATCGGCACCGACGCCGACGCCCTCTTCACCAAGGCCACGGGACGCGACGTGCATGTCGTCAACGACGCCGACGCGGCCGGCCTGGCCGAGGTTCGGTACGGCGCGGCGGTGGATCGGGGTGGCCTGGTGATCGTCACCACGCTCGGCACGGGCATCGGGTCGGCGATCGTCTACGACGGCGTGCTGGTCCCGAACTCCGAGCTCGGCCACCTCGAGATCGACGGCCACAACGCCGAGAAGCTCGCCGCCAACTCGACCAGGGAGAGCAAGGGTCTGTCGTACCCGGAGTGGGCCGAGCGGCTGACGAAGTACTACCGCACGCTGGAGAAGCTCTTCTCCCCAGACCTCATCATCGTCGGTGGCGGCGTCAGCAAGCACGCCGCCGAGTTCCTGCACCTGGTCGACATCGAGACCGAGATCGTGCCGGCGAAGCTGCGCAACCAAGCGGGCATCGTGGGTGCGGCGCTGTGGGCGGCCGAGGCGGGCGACGAAGTGGCTCCTGGCCCTGGTTCCCGGCGCTAGACGGAGACCTGCCTGGTTGGGACGGCCGCCCGGTCTCTTCGTTCGAGTCATTCGGCAAGGAAGCTGGCACACGAGCCGGTTGAAGTCGTCGGGGCGCTCGATCGGCACCACGTGCGAGGACCCGTCTCCGCGGATGACCTCGAAACGTGCGCCCGGGATCGCGGCGGCAATCTCGCGGGCGATCCAGGGTGGCGTCAGCAGGTCTTGCTCTCCGACGACTACCAGGGTCGGGGCCGTGATGGCGCCCAGCCGGTCCAGGGCATCGAATTGCCCGTACGCATCCGCCTGGCGCCCATAGGCCTCGGGACTCATCGGGTACGGATTGCTTGCCAGGAGCTCGGCGGTGTCCTGCACCGCCTGGTGGTTCCGAAGGAATGCCGTGGAGAAGAGCGACACGAACTGTTGCCCACCGAACACCTTCCCGGTCGCGTCGTTCGCCCTGACCCAGCTCCAGATCTGGATTGCGTCGACGGCGCTTCGTGCCGGCGCGGCTCCCGTCCCGGTGAGCACCAGCCGATCCAGCCGGTCGGGATGCCGGAGAGCGAACTCCTGGGCGATCATCCCTCCCATCGACAGCCCCAGCAGGTGGCTCCGCTGAATCCCCAACGCGTCGAGCAGGCCTGCGAGGTCATCTGCCATATCCGCAATGAGGTACGGCTGACTGGCCCTCGAGCTGCGGCCGGCGTCGCGGTTGTCGACCAACACCACCCGGAACCGGGTGGACAGGGCCGGCACCTGGGCCAGGGTCCAGAGTGAGGAGTCGTACCCGATCCCCATCACCAGAACCAGCGGAGGGCCGTCTCCGTGGACCTCGTAGTACAGCTGCTGCCCGTTCGCGTGCACCGTGCCTGATTGCGGTCGCAGCGTGACACCTGTGTTCATCGGTTTCCTCACCATCGATCTGGCGCCCGCCTCTGCGAGCCTTGGTCAACCTGTAGGCGTGAGGAAGACTGTTACCCGGGTAGCCCTCGGTGTCACCGCGGCTCGGAGGCGGTATGCCGCAGATCGGTGAGCGATGGACGACGTGGCCGGAACGGAGCTGGTGGAGAAGGGCCGCGAGGCGGCCGCCATCGGTGACTGGCCACGGGCCTACGGCCTACTTGTCCGGGCCGACGAGCACGCACGGCTTACCCATGATGATCTCGGGCTGCTGGCCGAGGTCGCCTACGCCACCGGCCATGTCGAGGGGGCCATCGAGGCGTGGGAACGCGCGCACGCAGAGGCGGTCCGGGCCGGCGACTCGCTCGCGGCGGCGGACGCGGCGACTCGAGTCGCCCTCCACCTGTTGATGGACACCGCGTTGATGGCGCCGATCCGAGGCTGGGTACGACGAGCGGAGCGCCTGCTCGAGGGGTACGACGAGACCCCGACCCACGCCTGGGTCGCGGTCATCAGGAGCTACGAGCGGCTGATGACGGGCGACGTACGCGCAGCCGGTGACTGGGCCGATCGTGCGATCGCGGTGGGGTCGATCTGCAACCCGGCCGCGGCGGCGATCGGTCGGGTGGCCGAGGCGCACGCCGTGATCCTGTCGGGCGAGGTCCGTCGTGGCCTGGACCTCGTCGAGGAGGCGGCGGTGGCCACCATCTCCGGTGAGCTCGATGTCATATCAACCGGAATGGTCTACTGCGAGCTGGTGTGCATGCTCCAGGGGCTCGCTCAGCACGACCTCGCCGAGGAGTGGACCGAGGCCATGGAGCGGTGGCGCCACGGAAGCGGCATCGGCAGCGTCCATGGCCGCTGCCGGGTCCACCGTGCCGAGATCCTTCGGCTGCGCGGGGCGTTCGCCGAAGCGGAACAGGAGGCCTTGGCGGCATGTACGGAGCTGCGACCCTACCTCCGCCGGGAATTCGGCTGGCCCCTCACCGAACTGGGTCGCATACGTCTGCAGCAGGGGGATCTCGCAGGTGCGGAGGAGGCGTTCCTCGCGGCTCGCCAAGCGGGGTGGGATCCGGAGCCGGGTCTCGCCCTCCTGCGACTGGCTCAGGGCGACGTTGCGCTGGCGGCGGCCTCCATCCACGACGCGCTCGAACATCCTCTGGACGTCCCGTCCAAGGAGTTGCCGCCGAACACCGACCTGCGCCGGGCTCCGCTGCTGGCCGCCCGGGTCGAGATCGACGTGGCCGTCGGAGACCTCCTCGGTGCCCGCGACGCGGCCGACGAACTTGCCCGCGTCGCCGCAACGTTCGAGAGCAGAGCACTGGCTGCCAGTGCGGCGACGGCCGACGGACGGGTGCGTCTCGCGGCAGGCGATATGCCGGGCGCCCGCGCTGCGTTCGAGTCTGCCGTCCAGCTGTGGAGTCTCGTCGGGGCTCCTCACGAGGCCGCGTTGGCGCGAACCGGCCTGGCACAGGCAGACGGGCGCCGCTGGGGCTGGGGTCGTTGCCCGCCTCGAGCCGGACCCGGCATCGTCGCCGGTGGGAACGCGACAGGTCGATGACGGCCAGCGGGAGCCCAACGTGTTTCGCCTGGAGGAAGGCGACTTCTGGTCCATTTCCTTCGAGGACCACACCGTGACCCTGCGTGATCTGAAGGGCCTGCACTATCTCGCGCGGCTGCTCGCGTTCCCCGGTCGTGAGTTCCACGTGCTCGACCTCGTGTCGAGTGGGATCGCTCCGTCCGCGACCGCTCCCGATACGACTGATCCGGACCTGACGCTCTCCGGATGGGGGGATTCTGGTGTTCTGCTCGATGCGCAGGCCAGGAACGCCTACCGCCGGCGGCTGGAGGAAATCGATGAGGACCTCGAGGACGCTCGGCTGATGGGTGACAACGGACGTGTTGTCCAGGCCGAGGCAGAACGCGACTTCCTCGTCCGCGAGTTGTCGCGCGCCGTCGGACTCAGCGGGCGTGGCCGGCGGGCCGGATCCGCATCGGAACGCGCCCGCGTCAGCGTCACCCGGGCGGTCCGCCATGCCATGAGCAGGATCCGAGAACACGACCCGCCCCTGGGAGAGCACCTCGATCGGGCCGTCCGAACGGGCACGTACTGCGTCTACCTGCCTGACTCACGGATCACCGCTTCCTGGGTGACCTGACGGCTCCGCTCACGTTGCAGGGCCTCACGCAGGCTGGCCAGTAGCCGATGGCCACGGGCCTAGCATGATCGTGTGACCGATGTCAGGGCCTCCGAGATAGCGCTGAACCGATCTCTGTGGGCGGTCATGAACGAACGTTTCACCGATGCGGCGGCCGACGAAATGTGGGCCCGACCGCAGGTTGTGTGGGGGCTCTTCGCGGTTCCGGAGCTGGACCTCGGCGTGCTCGGAGATGTCCACGGTCTCGACGTGGTGGAGCTCGCGTGCGGAACGGCCTACTTCTCGGCGTGGCTCGCCCGGGGTGGCGCCAGACCAGTGGCGGTGGATCTCTCGCACGAGCAGCTGGCAACCGCGCGGAGGCTGCAGGCCCGGGTCGGACCGGTCTTCCCCCTGGTCCAAGGGGACGGGGAGCGGGTCCCGTTGCCGAGTGGACGGTACGACCTCGTGGTGAGTGAGCACGGAGCTGCCGCGTGGTGCGACCCTGAGCGCTGGCTGCCGGAGGCGGCCCGGCTCCTGCGGCCGGGAGGTCGGCTGGTCTTCCTGACCAACAGCCATTTGTCGGCGCTGTGTGTCCCGGCCGAGGAAGGGGTCGCGGGGGAGCGGCTCCTGCGCGGTCAGCGTGAGGCCTATCGGGTGCGGTGGCCTGGAGGCGGGATCGAGTTCCATCCCTCGCACGGGGACTGGGTGCGGTTGCTGCGGCGGGCCGGCTTCGTGGTCGAGGCCATGCACGAGATCTATGCGCCGCCGGACGGCGACGACCATGCCTTCTACGAGATCGTGTCGAAGGAGTGGGCGACCCGGTGGCCTGCCGAGGAACTCTGGGTGGCGGTGCA
Source organism: uncultured Actinomycetota bacterium (assembly GCA_963788445.1). Lineage (GTDB taxonomy): Bacteria > Actinomycetota > Actinomycetes > Propionibacteriales > Nocardioidaceae > Nocardioides. The sequence goes on along the minus strand of CAWBGN010000006.1, from coordinate 151,397 downwards.
TCCGTAGGACTGACGGCGGTTCGGGTCCTGGCGGCCCGGTGGTCCTTGACAGGTCAGTGGACGGAAGCGTTGGTTGGCGTCATGAGCGCGGCAGCCATCGCCAACCACGCGCTTCTCTCCGACTGCCACTCCAGCGCCCTGGTCGACACTCGAGGTTCGGTCGAATGGCTGACCTTTCCCAGATTCGACAGTCCGTCGATCATGGCCCGCCTGCTCGACGACGACGCCGGGCACTGGTCCATCGCGCCGGTCGGCGAGTTCGAGACCTCGCGCCGCTACCTCGACGAGACGATGGTGCTGGAGACCACCTTCCGCACTGCGACGGGGACGGCGGTGCTCACCGATGCGTTGGCCATGGGCCCGGACAACGAGGGGCACGCACTCGGCAAGGACGCGCCGCAACTCCTCCTTCGCACTCTGACCTGCGCCTCCGGTGCTGTGGAGATCGAGCTCGCCTACGCGCCCCGACCGGAGTACGGACTCGTCGTACCCCTGCTGTCGAAGGTTCCCGGCGGTGTGACCGCACGCGGCGGAGCGGAGCGGCTGGCGCTCAGCTCACCGATCCCACTTGCCGTGAACAACGGGACCGCCGATGGCCGCGCACCGATGGCGGCCGGGGACACCTGGCGATTCGCTCTGCACCGCTCCACCCTCAGTGAGCCGGGAGCCCGGGTCTGGTCCGACGATGAGCTCGCGGACCAGCTCGACGGGACCATCGCGGCCTGGCGATCCTGGTGCGCGCTGCACCAGACCTACGACGGACCCTGGCGGGACCTGGTCCACACCAGCGGCAGGGTGCTGCAGGCACTCACCTACCAACCCAGCGGTGCCATCGTTGCTGCGGCCACCACGTCCCTTCCCGAGGAGGTCGGCGGCGAGCGCAACTGGGACTACCGCTACTCGTGGGTGCGCGACGCCAGCCTGACGATGGAGGCGTTGTGGGTGGCGGCCTGTCCGGACGAGGCCAGCGACTTCTTCACGTTCATGGCCACGGCGGCCACCTTCGACATCGGCCCCCAGAAGGCACTCCAGATCATGTTCGGCGTCGGTGGCGAGCACGAGCTCACCGAAAGGACCCTGGACCACCTCGAAGGCTGGCGGAACAGCCGCCCCGTGCGCGTCGGCAACGGCGCCTGGGGCCAGCAACAGGTCGATGTGTACGGCGAGCTACTCGTCGCTGCCCACCGGCTGGCCGACTACCTCGGCGAGCTCGACCCGGACACCCGACGCTTCCTGGGAGCCCTCGCCGATGCCGCCGCGTCCCGGTGGCGGGAACCCGACCAGGGCATCTGGGAGGTCCGAGGCGAGGCCCGGCACTTCCTCCACTCGAAGGTGATGTGCTGGGTGGCGCTCGACCGCGCCGTCGCCCTGGCGGACGTCATCGGCGACCGGTCCCGGGTCGAGGAGTGGAAGCGCACCCGTGACGAGATCGCCGAGACTCTCCTGCGCGACGGGTGGAGCGACTCGGCGGGCGCGTTCACCCAGTACCTCGGCGGTGAAGCGCTCGACGCGTCCAGCCTGATGCTGCCGATCGTCGGCTTCCTGCCGGCCACGGACCCCCGCGTCCTGGCGACGATCGAGGCGATCGAGGCGCGACTCACCAGCGACAGCGGGCTGGTGTACAGGTACCGCACCGAGGGCGGTGTCGACGGGCTCGCCGGCGGCGAGGGCACCTTCCTTCTGTGCACCTTCTGGCTCGCCCAGGCGCTTGCCATGGCGGACCGGGTGGACCACGCGCGAGAGGTATTCGAGCGTGCCGCGCGGTACGCCAACGACGTCGGTCTGCTGGCCGAGGAGGTCGATCCCGAGACCGGCGAGCTGCTCGGCAACTTCCCGCAGGCCTTCAGCCACATCGGCCTGGTCAACGCGGCGTGGGCGATCGACGAAGCGGAACGCCGAGCGTCCGCCGAGGTCAGGGGTGCATCTGGCTCCCCTTGACGATCTTGTCGACGGCGTTGCGCGGACCGTGCACGGCCAGGCCGACCAGGTCCAGGTCGTCCCGGCCGACCGCTCGGACCGCGGCCCGGTTGTCGTCGTCGTTGCCGGTGCGGAACAGGTCGGCGGTGAACACGGCGATCGGCAGCTCGCGACGCAGCGCCCGCCCGTGCGCGGCCACCAGCGTCTCCTTGCTGCCCTCGAACACCAGCACCGGCTGCCCGAACATCGGCAAGTACGTCGTGTCGTCGGCGTCCTGGTACGGATCGCCGACGATCTGCGGGTACGCCGCGGCCACCCCGCTCGCCAGGAACGCGGTCACGTTCAGTCGCTGCCACGTCTCCAGGTCCTCGCGCAACAGCACGGCCACCTTGGTGTCGAAGCGTCTGTCCATGCCGCCATCCTGGACCGGTCACCCGACGTGGTCTTGTACGTTCTTGACGTGGGATCAACCTCCCAGATCCGGGCCTGGCGGCCGAACCTTCCCGGCGTCGCCGAGGTGCTGCACGCCCACTTCCCGGACCATGCCTACCCGCGGCACACGCACGACACCTGGACGCTGCTCATCGTCGACACCGGCGTGGTCGCGTTCGAGCTCGAGCACCACGAGCACGGTGCGCTGCGCACGCTGGTGACCCTGCTGCCCCCGCACGTGCCGCACGATGGCCGCTCGGTCGATGCGCGAGGCTTCCGCAAGCGGGTGGTCTACCTGGATGCGGACCAGGTCGACGACTCCCTGGTCGGGCGGGCGGTGGGCCGACCCGGCGTCCGGGACCCGCTGCTGCGGGCCAGGGTGTCCGCGCTGCATGACTCGCTGCGACATCCCGGGGACGCGCTGGAAGCCGAGAGTCGGTTGGTGCTGGTGAGAGAGCGGCTCGAGGCGCACCTGCGTCAGGACGTGCGGGAGGTCGTGGCGCACCGGGATGCCGGACTGGCCCGGCGGCTGCGGGACCTTCTGGACGCGCGGGTGGAGGAGGGGATCGGCCTCACCGAGGCGGCGACACTGCTCGGTGCGCACCCGACGCACCTGGTGCGGACGTTCGGGCAGGAGTACGGCATCGCGCCGCACCAGTACCTCACCGGCCGTCGCCTCGACCGGGCCCGACGGCTGCTGCTCGACGGTCGGCGGCCCGCGGACGCAGCCACCGAGGTCGGCTTCTACGACCAGGCGCACCTGAACCGCCACTTCAAGCGACTGCTCGGCGTCACGCCTGCGGCGTACGCCCGAAGCGCCTGACCGCGCAGGCACGTTCATCACCCCTCACCCCGAGGAGCCCTCCTGCCGAACGTTGCGGGGAACAGCGGACGGACATGGCGGTGGCGCGAGCACAGGAGGTCGATCGCGAAGACAAGGAGGACGAAGGCCGCGGCGAACCGCACGAACGCGGTGGGGTAGACGATCTGGACCAGGAAGACTCCGACGATGAGGAACGCGTCGGCGCGTTCGGGGCGGAGCGTGACGAGGGCGGCGACGACGAAGAGGGTCACCGCGATGGTGAATCCCATCTCGAGCTGCTCGCGGGGGGCGAGCGGTAGGGCCAGACCGCCGCCTCCGGCCAGGTATGCGATGGGAAGCGAACCCATTCCGAGTGTCCATTGGCTCACCGACGAAGCGAGGAACAGGGCCAGTGCCTGGGCGGGACGGTGGTTGGCGACGAGGACTGCGACGACCACGAACTCCGGTGCCTCGGTGGCCACGGGGACCACCGACTGGATCATCAGATAGGGGTCGATGCCGAACAACGTTCCCGTCGCGAGAAGCGCGTCGGCGAAGGGGTTCGCGATCACGAGGATGACGGCGCCGGCGAAGACGATCAGCGCTGCGATCGCGGGCCGTCGGAACTGCTGGGGGAGGGACAGAAGACCGGCCGCCACCCCGACGACGGCAGGCTCCTCGTCCGGCGTGCCCTGCACGCGTCGGGCGTAGTGGACGTAGAGCGCGAGGAGGACGAAGCCGTCGAAGATCGACAGGTTTGCCCGGATCACGACCTGGACGGCGAAGATCGACGTGATCAGCAGGATCCCGAGCTCGAGCCGTCGGTTGCCGGCGAGCTCCAGCGGCGCGGCATCCTCGCCTCGCTGGCGAGCGACAAGGGCCACGAGCAGGGGCAGTGCGATCGCGCCGGTCAGCAGGAGCCGGGTCGCGCCCGTCAGGTTGGCGGTGACCAGCTCAGCCTGCCTGGATGTACGCGAAGCGAATCTCGATGACGAACTCGGGCAGCACGGTGAGCAGGGCAATGACCGCGAGCACGAAGCCTCCCGAGAAGACCGCGTCCCCGGCGTCCGCGGCCCAGGCGAGCATGAAGGCAGCGCCGATCACACCGATCCCGAGGCCGACCATCGCGAGCGGCACCGGTAGGAACGGACTTGCGACGTGGACGACCGACGCCGCCGATGGCGCAACCCAGCCGCTATCGCCAGGTGACGCCGCCATTGGGTGCCGACCGGGCGAGGCTGTGAGGCCGTCATCACGGGTCCTCCGCGGTCAGCACGGTCTTCGTTTGCGTGGCCGTGCCGAATCCGCGCGCGATGGCGGTGAACTGGTACTCACCGGCGCTCATGGGCGTCCAGGTGAAGCTGGCCCTGTCGGCAGGGCACGGGAAGCGCCAGCTTTGGACGTCTCCTTCGGGCCCCTCGATCCGGGCGACCGCCACCCGGCATCCGTCGGCCCGGAACTCGATCACGGATCCGCGACCGACCGTCGCCACCTCCGGCACCCGGAGGAGCGTCACGACGGGTGGAGCAGGCGGTTCGGGGAGGGGTACGACGCTGATGTCGACCTTCCTGGTCGCCGTCTGCCCCTCGTGGCCGCGGACGCGGACCAGGAGCACGGCCGAGCCCGACGACTTCGGGGTCCACTCGACGACGCCGATGCCGTTTCGGATCAGGTAGCGCCGCGTGAACTCGATCCCCGAGCGAGTCGAGACCTTGGCCCACTCGGAGACGCCGTTCCTCACCCTGAACGAGACCCGGAGCGGCCGACCGACCACGGCCCCCGCGGGGGGGTCGATCAGTCGGATGGTGGGTGGCTCGCTCAGCACGCGGAGCGTCGCGGTGTCCACCACCTCGGGTCCCGTCCAGGCCGACCACCTCGATGCGCACGTGGGCGTCGCCGGCGGCGGGTGGTACCCACTCGACTGTTCCGCGGCCCGCTCACCAGGTGGAGGCGGTTCCTGGTGGTGCCCGCCTCGGACGTGATCGTGATGACCTCACGCCTGGCGTTCTTCACACGGAACGCGAGCTTGACCGGGGTCCCGACCACGATGGGGTCAGAGGGAGACAGGAGGTTGACCCGTGGCGGGCTGTTCAGCGCCTGTCGGAGTGCGCTGTCGATGTCCGGCCCGAGTCCCGCGCGACCGTTCAGGTACGCGGTCACCCCGAGCAGTCGGGCGGCGCCAGGTCCTCGCGAACCCTCGTACAGGCTCTGGATCTGCAACACCCCGTCCGGAAGCATCAAGACGTGCGGCCTCCCGAGCAGGACGGCGTCGAGCGACGACGTGTCCAGGTCACGAATCTCGAGGTTCCGGAGCCCGAGCAGGTTGCTGACGCGCGGGACGGAGAACACGAATCGGCTCACCTGAGCGGGTCCTAGCGTGACCGGGTCTCTCAGCAGGTTCAGCGCCGACATGTGCGCCTGGCCGTCCTGGTCGATCCAGCCACTGAGGGTCCCGACGAGATTCTGCCCGCGTTGGGGTACGTAGTAGGTCCGGAGGATGAGCCGCGGTTTGGTCGCGCCCGGTGGCGTCGAGAGGTAGTACGACGGCTCCATGGTGAGCCGGAGGTCGTCCTCGTCCGACTCGTCGAAGTCGACGTCGCCGGCGACCTCGATCGGTCCGGAGAGGGCGATCGGTCGCGACCACGCGTCGGCGTCGCTCACGAACAGGTCTGGTTGGGTGGTGTGGAACCGCTCGTACGCCGTCGCCTGGGCGTCGAAGAGGTCCATGGGGTAGCGGAGTCGCTGACGGAGCTCGGCGGGCATCTCTTCCTCGGGACGGAAGAGGGTCGGGAAGGCCTCGTCCCAGGCGCGTGCAATGGGATCGGACTCGTCGGTCAGGTAGACGTCGACCCGTCCCGAGAACGCGTCGACCGTGGCGCGCACCGACGCGCGTGCGTAGTTGACCTGGCGTCCGCCCAGGTCGACCCGCTCGGCGTACGGATAGTTCTCGCTCGTGGTGTAGCCGTCCACGACGAAGACGATCCGTCCGTTAGCGGTGAGCGGCACCGCATCGGAGTCCCACTGGATGAACGGGGCAAGCGTCCGCAGCCGGTCATGAACGTCCCGGTGCAGGAGGATCCGCGACTCGGGCGTGATGTCGTCGGAGAGGAGCAGCTCCTTGCTGCTCAGCGCGAAGGCGATAGAGGCCCGACGGACCCAGTCCGACAGCTCGATGCCGCCGGTCCCGTCGTAGTGGTAGAAGGCCGGAGGATCGCTCCCGGAGGTGGCGACGTCGACCTCGGGGCGACGGGTGTTGACCAGAACCCAGGGCGACTCCGCGATCAGTCGGTTCGCCGTCGGCGTGAGCTCCGGTGCCACAGTCCCGGCGGGCGCAGACTCTTGCGGGAACTTCCCGAAGTAGATCCGCGGCTCGCTGAGCCCCGGGCTGGCCTCGACCAGGCGGGGTTCGCGCTTGCGGTCGCGTCTGGGTGGCCGAGAACCGGATCAGGCCGAGCCCGTGGGTGTAGGCCAGGCGGTTGCTCGCCCACGTCTGCGCCTCGCCGCGGACTTGACCGAGGTCGAGCTCGCGGGCGCTCACCACCGTGAGCTCGCGCTTCCCGTTGACGCGTACGGGATCCAGCGCCGGCTCGTCCGGGCTGTAGTAGGGCGTCTCCGTGACGAGCTGGCGCATCCTCGGCTCGAGCAGCCACGGGTCCCAGACCACGACGTCGGCGACTCGCTCACTCAGGCCCGGGATGTCGGCCGGAGTGACGCGCCCGGTCGGCGTATACGGCTCGACGTCGACGGTGTCGAGCCCGAGACCGGTCCTGGTTGCCGCGATCGACCGCTCCAGGTACGGCTGCTCGCTGAGGAGTGGATTCGGATCGACGACGTACCGCTGGACGAGCGCCGGCACCAACGGCCCCGACGACGGCCAGCGACGAGCGAGGAGAGCCACCGGGATGCCGACGAACCATCGCGCCCGTGCGTGTCCTGCCCGGGCGACGAACGGCGCGGCGACGCAGAGCGAGGGCGAGCACGACCGCGAGAATCGCCGCCGCCTCGAGGCCCGGGAGCCGGACCTGACGTCGACGTATCCGGCGCCCGAGAAGGACTGGCTGTCCGGCTGAGGCCTGGCCGAGCTCGATCCCGTACTGCTCCAGGCGCAGTCTCCACGCGACGACGAGCAGGAAGACGGCGGCGAGGGCGGCCAGGTGTACCTGCGCCCCGAAGGTGGCGCGGAGCGGTCTCAGGCGAGCGCCCCCCTGTGCACGTACACGAGCGCCACGTAGCAGGTCGCGACCGCGACGAGCCAGAGCAGCAACCCCGACACCATCAGCTCGAACGGGAGCGTGAAGACGAAGAAGCCGACGTCCTTGCCGTGGATCGGGTCGACGACGCCGAAGGGCTGCCGATGCCGCCAGAGCAGGAACGTCTGCCAGTGGCCCGCCACCGAGGACGCGAACAGGCTCCCGGTCACGAGCGAGGCCGCGACGAGCGCGAGGACGCGCGCACGCGTGCCGGATCGACGTCGGTCCGGCTGGTGGCAACCGCGAGGTTCGACGCCGATGAAGAGCGCAACGCAGACGGCGACGAGCAGGTACAGCTCGGCTCGTGCCGCGGCGACGCGGCCGAAGACGGCCGTCTGGCCGAGCTCGTCGAACCACAGGGCGCCGGGGAGGATCCGCGCCGCGGCGTACGCAAGCAGCGAGCGGCACACCCAGGACGACCACCACGACCGTTGCGCGGCCACGCGGCCGGAGGACGAACGGCCTCTTCTTTGCAGGCTTCTCCTTGACGTGCTTCGGCGGCGTCCAGTCTGGAAGAGCGGGGGATCGATCCGGAGGGGGTGGCGGATCGCACGCTCTCCTCAGGTGGCTCTGCGACCTCCTCAGGTGGCTCTGCGACCTCGGTGGACGGGTGCCGTCCGGTGGCTCGGCCGCCGGCGCGCCGCCCTGGGCCTGCCTCCTCCGGCGGCCGTCCAGGCGCCCGTGCTGCGAAAGAAACTCGTCGACTCCCTCCCGACTGGGAACCCAGACGTAGCGATTTCCCCACGGCTCCTTTCGGCCGCGGAGTTCCCCGTTTCGCAGTAGTGACCGGATGGTCTGAGGGCTGGTTCCGAGGGCTTCGGCCGCCTCGGAGACCGTGAGGTCGTCGTCCCTCATCCACGGAAAGTTACCCTCCGGACGTTTCCCAGACACCACGAAAACAGGGGAGTCGCTTTCGCATCTCCCCAAATGGGCGGTGGCTAGACCGGGAAAGGTCCGAAACTTTACCTGGAAAGGTCCGAAACTAGGCGGGGACGGGTCCGAAAGCTCGCGGGGGAGCAGCCTCGATCAGCCGTTCGAGCAGGTCGGGATCGCCGGTCACCGTCACCCGGTCGAGGCACCGGTTGACGAACATGTCGTAGATCCCGGCTGCATCCCCTTCGATCACGACGTCCGGGTCGTCGACGGGCTCGCGCAGGACTTCTCCGTCGACCATCGAGGCCACCTCGCCGTCGACGCGGAACTCGAAGCGTCCGGCCGGCGCCAGAGGCGCGAGGACGATGTCGAGCGAGTTCGCGACCCACCCGTCGAACAGGCTGGCCTCGGACGTCGGGGGGCCGAGCGATCGGGCTCCCCAGAGAGCGAGCTCCCGCATCGCCGGTCGCAGCTCGCGCCCGTAGTCGGTGAGCTCGTAGACCTTCGACGCGGCCGGCGGCGGCAGGGTACGTCGCGCGACGACGTCCGCCTGCTCGAGGTCGCGCAGGCGCGCGGCCAGGATGTTGGTCCCGATCCCGGGCAGGCCGTCCACGAGATCGGTGTAGCGCTTCGGCCCGTGCATCAGCTCGCGGATCACCAGGAGGGACCAGCGGTCCCCGACCAGGTCGAGTGCGTGCGCCATCGGGCAGTACTGCTCATACCGCTTGGACATGCCGAAAGAGTACCACTCGATCATGATCTGAAAGAAAGTGCTTGCAAAATGAAAGTAACAGGGTCTACTGTCGCCGGATCGACTACGAAAATGAAAGGAACGATGATGGTGTACACCGACCGGCGGAAGTGGCTGGCTCTCGCGCTCCTGTGCGTAGTCCAGTTCATGGTCGTCCTCGACATCGCGATCGTGAACGTCGCTCTCCCGTCCATCAAGATCGACCTCGGCTTCTCCCAGGGCGATCTCCAGTGGGTGATCAGCGCCTACGCCCTCGTCTTCGGCGGCTTCCTGCTGCTCGGCGGCCGCGCCGCCGACATGCTGGGGCGGCGGCGGGTCTTCCTCGTCGGGATCGTCGTCTTCACCGCGGCGTCCCTGCTCGCGGGCCTGGCCTGGTCCGACTCCTCGCTCATCGCGGCGCGCGCCCTCCAGGGGCTGGGCGCGGCGGTCATCACGCCGGCCGCCCTGTCCATCCTGTCGACGACGTTCCCCGAGGGGCGCGAGCGGAACATCGCGCTCGGCGCCTGGGGTGCCGTCGGCGGCTTCGGCGCCGTGGCCGGCGTACTCCTCGGGGGAGTCCTGACCGATGCCCTCAGCTGGGAGTGGATCTTCTTCGTCAACGTCCCGGTCGGCATCGCCGGCTTCGTCCTGGCGCCCCTGCTCCTGCTCGAGAGCCGCGACGCCCGGGTCAAGCATTTCGACGTCCCGGGTGCCGTCCTCGTGACCGGCGGGCTGTCGGGACTGGTCCTGGCGATCACCCAGGCCGGTCGGCACGGATGGTCGTCGACCGAGGCCATCGTGGTCTTCGCGATCTCGGCCCTGCTGCTGGCGGGCTTCGTCGCCTGGGAGCTGCGTCACGCCGACCCGCTGATGCGCTTCGGGATCCTGCGGACCCGGACCGTCAGCGGCGCGAACGTGGCCGGGTTCATCATGGGCACGGCGATGTTCTCGATGTTCCTGATGCTGACCCTCTACATGCAGCAGGTGCTGGGCTACTCCCCGATGAAGACGGGCGTCGCCTACCTCGCTGTCGCCGGTACGGCGATCCTGTGGTCGGCGGTCGCCGCCCAGCTGGTGACCCGCGTGGGCGTCAAGCCGGTGCTGGTCGTCGGGATGGCCATGCTCACCGCCGGCCTGGTGTTCTTCACCCAGGTGTCGGTCGACGGCACGTACGTGCGCGACCTGCTGCCGGGCTTCCTGCGTGATCGGTGTCGGGATCGGGTTCTCGTTCGTGCCGATCTCGATCGCCGCGCTGGCCGGCGTGCGTCCCGCCGAGGCCGGGCTCGCGTCCGGGCTGATCAACACCTCGCAGCAGATCGGCGGCGCGCTCGGGATCGCCGTACTCTCCACGATCGCGACGTCGGCGACCGAGGACTCGGTCGTGTCGGGCGCGGTACTGCCCGAGGCGCTGGTCGACGGCTTCTCGTCCGCCTTCCAGGTCGGCGCGGTCATCGCCGCCGTCGGCCTGGTGGCCGCGCTCACCCTGATCCGGCGCGACGAGCTGGTCTCGCCGGTGCCCGTGGCCGTGGAGGAAGAGCCGCTGCTCGACGCCGCGTGACGTCTTCCGGAGCGGGCCCCGCGACAAGCGGGGCCCGCTCCGGTTCGGCCGTTTCCAGGCGCCCTACTCGACGGCGAGGGCAACCTCGGTGGACTTCACCAGCACGATGACGGCGCTACCTGCGGCGAGCCCGAGGTCCTCCACGGCCTCGCGCGTGATCGACGAGGTGATCGTCTGACCGCCGGCGAGCTCGACCTTGACCACGGCCATGGCCTCGCCGGTGACGACCGAGGTGACGGTGCCCGCGAGCTGGTTACGGGTCGACAGCTTCATTCCTGCTCCCTTCGTAGGGCGCCTTTGCTGGGTGGGCGCGGTGACAGAACCTAGCCGCTCATCGGCCACCGTGCCCGAGCGCCGACGGGGGTCGATCCGCGAATGCGGCACCCCGGCCCAGGCATGGCCGATCGGGCGGTGCAGCGACTGCGTTCGGCCCGCGAAAAAGCTGGGCGGTCAGGCGTCGAGCTGGTCGATGAACTCCGCGGCAGGCATCGGCCGGGAGAACATGGGGTAGTCGAACTTCAACGCGTTCTCGTGCTCCTCGGGGGAGGTCGCGGCGACGCAGTCGCTGAGCGTGATCACCTGATAGCCGTTCTCGTAGCCCGACCGCATGGTCGACTCCACGCAGCAGTTGGTGAGGAACCCGCCGAGCACGAGCGTCTGGATGCCTTTGCTGCGCAGGATGAAGTCGAGGTTGGTGCTCGCGAAGGTGTCGAGGCCGCGCTTGCCCTCGATCACGATGTCGCCGTCGGCGGGGGCCAGGTCGTCGACGATGGCGGCACCCCAGGATCCCTTGACGAACGCGTTGCCGTCGACGACGCCCTTGAGGATGCCGTAGGGGTGCTCGCTGATCTCGTGGTAGCCCTCGGCGAAGGTGATCGGAGCGTGCATGACCGTCGCCCCGGCGGAGCGGGCGGCGTCGGCGACGTCCTTGGTCTTGCTCGAACATCTTGGTCTGGTCCATCACCTCGGAGACTGCGCCGTGCAGGACGCCGCCCTCGGAGGTGAAGTCGTTCTGGTACTCGATCAGCACCACTGCGGTGGTCTTCGGGTCGATCGACATGCGCTGTGTCCCTTCGTTCGGAACCCCCACGACCGTGACGCTAGTCCGGCCCCACGGGCTGAACAACCCGGCCCACCAGGGTCACTCGGATCCCGGGGCTACAGCTGGATGCCGCGGGTCAGGGCGCCGTCGGCGACGAGGTTGGTGCCGCTGATCCGGCTGGCGACCGGGCTCGCGAGGAACACCACCGGTGCGGCGATCTCGGCGGGGGTGCCCATGTGTCCGGTGGGGTTGAGACCGACGGCCATCTCGAACAGCTCGGGGTTGCCGCCCTCGATCCCGGCCCAGACCCCGCCCTCGAAGTACGTGTTGCCGGGGGAGACGACGTTGGCCCGGATCCCCTTCTCGGCCAGCTGCAGGGCGAGGCCGCTGATGTAGCCGACGATCGCGGTCTTGGCGGTGCCGTACGGGCCGGAGGCGAAGTCCGACTCGCGGCCGGACACGCTCGAGATCGCGATGATCGAGGCCGCGTCGCTCTGCTCGAGGTGGGGCATGGCCGCCCGGACCAGCCGCACGGTGTGCATGACGTCGACGTTCAGGCTCAGCTGCCAGTTCTCCTCGGTGTCCGGGATGGCGAGCGCGCTGACGTTGGCGACGACGCAGTCGAGCCCGCCGAAGTCCGCCGCCGAGCGCTCGACCCAGGCCGCGAGCGCGTCGCCGTCTCCGACGTCGACGACGCTGCCCTTGACGGTGCCGCTGCCGGAGCCGGCCAGCGCCTCCTGGGTCGCGGCCACCTCGTCGGCGTCGCGGGCGCAGAAGCCGACAGTGGCGCCTTCGGCGAGGAAGCCCTCGACGATGGCGCGGCCGATGCCGCGGGTGCCTCCGGTCACCAGGACGCGCTTGTCGCTGAGCTGCAGATCCATGGGAGCCCTTTCGGTGGGTGCGGGGCGTCGGTACGACGCCGGGTCAGGGAGCCCCGAGAGAACGCGCCCGAGCGCGGAGGTCGGCGTGGATGCCGTCGAAGGCGGAGGCCCGGGGGAGCAGGTCCTTGGCGGCCTTGACCGCGACGCTGTAGTTGGCGTCGACGACGTTGGCGATCGGGACCTCGGCGATCTGGGAGCACAGCTGGTAGGCGTCCATCGGGTGCAGCCCGTAGAGCTCGGCGACCCAGTGGACGAGCTCGGCGTTGCCGATCCGCCAGGCGTCCTCGAGCGGCCGGCTCGACCCGACGGTCATCCAGTGGGTGTCGTCCTCGATCCGCGGCCAGCCGGGGGCCCCGCCCTTGACCAGGTCGACGATCAGGGTCGTGGTCATCGCGCCCTCGACCGCCGTACCGCACGCCTCGCCCTCGCCCTGGCGGTAGTGGCCGTCGCCGATCGAGAACAGCGCGCCCTCGACGTTGACGCCGAGGTAGACCGTCGCGCCGGCCCGCATCTGCGGGGTGTCCATGTTGCCGCCGAACCGGTCCGGCACCAGCGACGAGCGGACCTCGCCGCCGGCCGGAGCCACGCCGACGGTGCCGAGCATCGGCGCGACCGGCAGCTCGATCCGGTGCTCGCTGTGCCGTGCGGCGAAGGCGACGGTGCCGGCGTCCCGGTCGAGCTCGTAGATCCAGGTGGTGTCGGGCAGCGCGTCCTGCAGGGTGACCACGCGGTCGGTGCTGGTCATCCCGCCGAAGAACGGGATGGCCGCCGAGGCGCCCCAGTCGCGAGCGGGCTCCAGGTCGACGAGGTGGAGGACCAGCGTGTCGCCGGGCTCGGCGCCCTCGACGTAGAACGGACCGGTCTGCGGGTTCACGAAGCGCAGGTCGACCTTCTCGCTGGACAGGTCGTCGACGCTGCGCAGGACGCCGCAGAACGCATCGTCCGACCACAGTCGCAGGGCAGTACCGGGCTTGACCCGCATCGCGGGTGGTGCGCCGCCGAACGTGAAGGCGTACTGCTCGCGGCTCGGCGTGTACTCGACCACGTCCACGTTGCGGAACGTACCTCAGTCGGTACGCCGCCGTACATGGTCGCGACGGAGGTCGGCGACCTCGCGCACCCCGAGCAGCGCCATCGTCGTGGTGACCTCGGAGCGCAGGATGTCGGCGGCGCGCTGGACCCCGCGCTCACCGGCCGCCATCAGGCCGTAGAGGTACGCGCGGCCGACCAGTGCCGCCCGGGCTCCGTGCGCGACGGCGGCGACCACGTCGGCACCGGACATGATCCCGCCGTCGACGTACACCTCCGCCCGGTCGCCGACGGCGTCGACCACCTCGGGCAGCACCTCGAGCGGGGTCGGCGCCCGGTCGAGCTGACGTCCGCCGTGGTTGGAGACGACCACCGCGTCGGCCCCGTGCTCGACGACGGCGCGGGCATCGGCAGGGGTCTGGATCCCCTTGACGACCAGCGGACCGTCCCACGCCGACCGCAGCCGGTCGACGTCGGCCATCGTCGCGGACGGGTCGAACATCTTCGACGACCAGCTCGGCGATGGTGCCGTCGAAGTGCGACATCGAGGCGAACTCCAGTGGCTCGGTCGTCAGCAGGTCGATCCACCAGGCCGGGTGCCGCGCGCCCTCCGCGAGTGTCCGCATGCGTCACCGACGGCGGGATGGTCAGCCCGTTGCGGACGTCGCGCAGGCGCGGGCCGGGCACGGGAGTGTCGACCGTCAGCACCAGCGCCTCGTAGCCGGACTCCGCGGCGCGGGCGACGAAGTCTCGACCGGCGTCGCGGTCCCGCCACAGGTAGAGCTGGAACCAGCGCCGCCCTCCGGGAGCCTCGGCCGCCAGCCGTTCGATCGACGTTGTCCCCATCGTGGACAGGGCGTAGGGGATCCCGGCCCGTTCCGCGGCTCGGGCCACCGCAGGTTCGCCCTCGGTGTGCATCATCCGGGTGAACCCGGTGGGCGCGAACACCAGCGGCAGCGCGGACGGCCTGCCGAGGATCGTCGTCGACGGGTCGACCGCGGAAACGTCCTGGAGCACCCGCGGCACGAACTCCAGGCGTGCGTACCCCTCGCGGGACCGGCGCAGCGAGAGCTCGTCACCGGCCGCGCCGTCGGTGTAGTCGAAGACCGCGCGCGGAGCCCGCCGCTGGGCGAGCAGCCGCAGGTCGGCGATCGACGCCGCCCGGGCAAGTTTGCGCTCCACGCGACCCCCGCCGGCGCCCGTACCGAACAGGGGCCGAAGCTCGGACCATCGAGGCCGCTGCCGGGCCGTCATGCCCGAGTTCTACACGACCGCCGGAACGCGCGGAAGGTGCCGCGAAAACCAGGCGACGACTGTCGGTGCCGCGACGTAGCGTCGACATCGATGACCTCGACCGATCTCGGGACCGTCCGAGTGACGGCGCCCCCCACACCGCCGCCGGAGCGCGACCGCTCCGTCGACTGGCGCAGGTTGCGCGGACCCGTGGCGGCGTGGGCGCTGGTGGCCTGCGCGATCGCCGCCGTCGGCACCGCCCTGGGCTCGCTGGTCGCCGGACGCCTGGCCGAACACCCCACCTCGACGTTGGTCGGGGCTGCTCGCCGCCTGCGTGGTCGGTGCCGCTGTCCTCGACACCGGCGCACGCACGCTGTGGGCCGGTGTCGTCGACCGGGCCGAGGGGCGGCTGCGCGCCGACCTCCTCGACGCCGCCCTGCACCAGCCGCTGCCGACGCTCACCGAGCAGGCGGTCGGCGAGGTCCTGGACCGGGTCGACGACGACACCCACGAGGTCGGCACGCTGCTGCGGCAGAGCGCCTGGCAGGCGATCCGCACCGTCCTCGCCTCCGGCCCGTTGTGGATCGTGGCCGGGACGACCTGGTGGCCGGCGTTCTTCCTGTTCCCCGTCGCGGGCGTGGCCGCGCTGGCCGCTGTCCGCCCGCTGCTTCCCCAGCTCTCGGCCCGCAAGGTCGAGGAAGAGATCGCCTGGACCGACCACGCCGCCGCCATGGAGGAGGGCGTGGCCGGGCGCGACGACCTCCGGGCGAGCCTCGGTCAGCCCTACCTCGTACGCCGCTGCACCGAGCTCGCCGCCGAGATCCACCACCGGTTCGCCATCGTCCTCGGCCTCGAGAGCCGGATCGGTCGACGCACCGGCACCCTGCTGCATGCCGTCCTGGCCGGCACCGCCCTGGTCGGCGTGACACTGGTCGTCGACCACCGCCTCGACACCGCGTCCCTGGTGACGCTGTTCATCGTCACGACGATGTTCGTCGGCCAGGTCGACATGCTGGCGCGGCACCTTCCCGACCTGCAGGCGGGCTTCGGCGCCGTGCTGCGACTGCGCGGGCTCCTCGGCGCCGAACGCGAGCCGATCGGTGGCGCCCCGCTTCCCGACGGCCTGCTGGACGTGCAGTTCCGCAACCTCCACTTCGCCTACACCGAGGGACACTTCGCCCTCCAGCGGGTCGACCTCGACGTCCCCGCCGGCACCACCTGCGCGCTGGTGGGTCGCACCGGCTCCGGCAAGTCGACCCTGGCGTCGCTGCTGTCCCGGGCCGTCGAGCCCGAGCGGGGGTCGGTCCTGATCGGAGGCGTCGACGTGCTCGACGTCGACCTCCAGCACCTCCGCTCGGCCGTGGGCGTGGTCACCCAGCGCACCGAGATCCTGGCCGGCACCCTCGCCGAGAACATCACCCTCTTCGAGCCGGTGCCGCGGGCCCACGTCGAGAGTGCCGTCGCCGAGCTCGGCCTCGACGTCTGGGTGGCCGGACTCCCCGAGGGGCTGGACACCCTGCTCGGCCCTGGCGGCACCAGCCTGTCCTCCGGTGAGGAGCAACTCGTCGCGTTCGCCCGCCTGCTGGTGCGCGACGTCCGCGTGGTGGTCCTCGACGAGGCCACGGCCCGCATGGACCCGGTCACGGAGACCCACGTCGTGCGTGCCGCCGAGCGGCTGCTCTCCGGGCGCACCGGCCTGCTGGTCGCCCACCGGCTCTCGACGACCGAGCGCGCCGAGCAGGATCGCCGTGCTCGACGGTGGCCGCGTCGTCCAGCAGGGCCCGCGCGCCCGGCTGGCAGGCCAGCCCGGCCCGTTCCGGACGCTGCTCGAGGCGGCGTCCGAGGACGACGTTCCCGTCGCGTCGACGGTCGGCCCGGACACCGTCCAGGTCGGCACCGCCCGCCGGGCCGGTGAGCCGCCGGTGCAACCGCGGCTGCAGCAGATCCCCAGCCTCACCCGCGCGACCACCTCGGCACTCTTCATCGAACCCAAGTGGGGTCTGGTGAGCGTCGGCCTGTTCCTTCTGGCCGCTCTGTCGCGGGGCATTCGGTGCGATCACGGGCTGGATCTGGGGACACCTCGTGGTGGCGCTCCAGGACGGCCAGAGCCCGGTCGCCTACACCACCGCGCTCGTGGTCTCCCTGCTGGTCTCGCCGTTGCTGCTGGCCGAGTCGTTCCGTCGCTACCCGCGATGGTGGATCTCGGTGATGCTCCGGGTCCGGTCGGCCGTCCTGCTCGGCCAGACCGCCCAGCACCGTCTGGGGCGTACGCCCCCGGGGAGGTCGTCGCCCGCTCCATGGACGCGGACCGGCTGGCCCGGTACGCCGACCGCTGGGTCGACTTCGTCAACGGGCTGGCCATCGCCGCGATCACCGCGATCCTCGCGCAGAGCCTGGTTGGCCGGCGGCATCCTGCTCGCCGTGATGCTGGCCTCCTCGCTGGCCTCGTCCCTCGGGCGGCGGGTGGCCGGGCGGTCCGCCGCGGCGTCCGCGGCCGCCCGGGCCAGGTTCGGCCGCTCGCTGGTCTCGACCCTCGACTCCGTGCGCACGGTCAAGCTCGCCGCGTCGACGCCCGAGCGTGCACGCTCACCTGCGTGAGGTCGACGGCGGGCGCGTCGACGCCGCCGTCCGCGAACACCGCGTGCAGGCGCTGCTCGACGGCGTACCCATCGTGATGGTCCAGTGCGGCGTCGTGTCGGCCTGGGCGCGTCCTCCTGGCCGGCGAGTGGGGGCTCGCGACAGCCCTGCTCGTGGCGGGCGCGGTCAACGGCTTCGACTGGTTCGGGCGCGTGGCCGGCGCCGTGATCACCGAGGCGCCCGGCACCCGCGCCTGGATGCGGGCCACCAGTCGGCTCGCCGGCGGCGGCGACCTGATGGACGTGCCCGACGGTGTCGACCTGGTGCACGGCTCGGCGCCGGCGCCGGCGCCCGCACCCCGGGAGCCGCTGCACACCCTGGAGCTGGTCGGCCTCACCGCCGTGCACGACGACGGGACGATCGGCGCCAGCGACGTCGACCTGACGGTCGGCTCGCAGGAGCTGGTGCTCCTCGCTCGGCCAGGTCGGCTCGGGCAAGTCGAGCCTGCTCTCGGCGCTGGCCGGCCTGGTGTCGAGGACGGGCGAGATCCGGTGGAACGGCGAGCCCGTCGCGGACCCGCAGACCTTCCTGCGCCCGGGCCGGGTCGCCCACGTCGCGCAGGTGCCGCGGGTCCTGTCCGGCACCTTCACCGACAACGTCCGCCTCGACCACTCCGACCGCGTGGTGATGCCGGCGCTCGAGACGGCCCGGCTGATCCCCGACGTCGAGGACGCCGGCGGGCCCGACGCGCTGGTCGGGCACCGCGGAGTCCGACTCTCCGGAGGTCAGGTGCAGCGCCTCGCGCTCGCCCGGGCGCTGGCGTGCGACGCCGAGCTGCTGCTGGCCGACGACGTCTCGTCGGCCCTCGACTCCGCGACCGAGATCGAGCTCTGGGCCGCTCTGCGCGAGCGCGGCGCCACGGTCATCGGTGCGACGTCCAAGCGTGCGGCCCTGGCCCAGGCCGACCGGGTCGTCGTACTCGTCGAGGGGCGCGTCGCCGCCGTCGGACCGTGGTCGGAGCTCTCGGGCACGTGGGGTGACCTCGCCGGCTAGGCGGAGCGTGCTCGACGAAAGTGGGTGCTAGCAGGGGGGCGTAGTGGCGCTAGCCGGGACGCGGCCGGCGCGGGCGCCGGGCCAAACTCGGGCGAAACGGCAGGCCGTCCGGCCGCCATCCGACAAAGGAGTTCCCCATGTCCCCCACGCATTCCTCCGCGACCCGCATGAACCGAGTGCACGCCTGGGGCGCTCTCTGGCTCCTGGTCATGATCATCGTGCTCGCATCGTGCGCGGACTCCGGGCGTGCGGTCGAGGAGCAGCAGCCGGCGCCGGCGTCTCAGGTGAACCTGGACGCGGACCAGTCACCGAAGTGTGAACCTCGGGAGACCAAGCACGGGAACCGCGCGTCGGACCGGGCCCGGCATCGACAGGACAGGAGCGAACGCCGGGAGCACAACCGCGCAGCGCGGCACGCCAACCGGGGCGAGGCCGACGAGAACGAGAACGAGCGGGACGAGAACGAGCCGGACGAGAACGAGCCCGATGAGAACGAGGCGGACGAGAGCTAGGTACGCCGGACACCCGGTCAGGACAGGCCGAGGATGGTCCCGTCGTCGGCGAGGTCGATGCGGGACGCGGACGGGTCGCGGGGCAGTCCGGGCATGGTCATCATGTCGCCGCACACCACGACGACGAAGCCCGCGCCCGCGGACAACCGGACCTCGCGGACGTGCAGCTCGTGCCCCGACGGGGCGCCGAGCGAGGTCGGGTCCGTCGAGAAGGAGTACTGCGTCTTCGCCACGCACACCGGCAACGTGCCGTACCCGTCCCGCTCGAAGCGCAGCAGTCGCCGCCGCGCCTTCGCGTCCCACGTCACCAGGCCCGCGCCGTACAGCCGGGTCGCGATCGCCTCGACCTTCTCGGTGAGCGACAGGTCGTCGTCGTAGGTGAACGAGAAGGAGTACGGCGAGGGCTCGTCGAGCGCCTCGAGCACGCCCTTCGCGAGGTCCTGCGCGCCCACCCCGCCGTCGGCGAAGTGCGTCGCCGGGAACGCCCGGACTCCCTCGGCCTCCACCAGCTCGACGACCTTCGCCACCTCCAGGTCGGTGTCGGTCGGGAACCGGTTGACCGCGACGACGCACGGGATGCCGTACACGTTGCGGATGTTGTCGCAGGTGCCGGCGCAGGTTGACCATCCCGGCCTCGACCGCGCCGAGGTCCTCGCCGCCGAGGTCGGACGAGCGCGCACGCCGCCGTGGTACTTCAGTGCCCGCACCGTCGCCACGACCACCGCGACGTCGGGACGCAGGCCGGACTTGCGGCACTTGATGTCGACGAACTTCTCCGCGCCGAGGTCGGCGCCGAACCCCGCCTCGGTGACCACCAGGTCGGCCAGCCGCAGGCCGGCGCGGGTGGCCATCACCGAGCTGCAGCCGTGCGCGATGTTCGCGAACGGGCCGCCGTGCACGAACGCCGGCGCGCCCTCGAGGGTCTGCACCAGGTTCGGCGCGAGCGCGTCCCGCAGCAGGGCGGCCATCGCGCCGTCGGCACCGAGGTCGCGCGCGGTGACCGGCTGCGTCGCCTCGGGTGTAGCCGATCACGATGTCGCCGATCCGCCGCTTCAGGTCCGCCCACGACTCGGTGAGGCAGAAGATCGCCATCAGCTCCGAGGCGACGACGATGTCGAACCCGTCCTCGCGGGGGAAGCCGTTCGCGTGGCCGCCCAGGCTGACGACGACCTGGCGCAGAGCGCGGTCGTTCATGTCGAGCACGCGCTTCCAGGTGACGCTCCGGACGTCGATGTCGAGCTCGTTGCCGTGGTGCACGTGGTTGTCGATCAGTGCCGCCAGCAGGTTGTTCGCGGCCGCGATCGCCGCGAAGTCGCCGGTGAAGTGCAGGTTGATGTCGGTCATCGGCACGACCTGGCTGTAGCCGCCACCGGCCGCGCCGCCCTTCATGCCGAACACCGGACCCATCGACGGCTCGCGCAGGCAGGCGACCGTCCGGCGCCCCAGCCCGTGCAGCGCGTCGGTGAGGCCGACGGTGGTCGTGGTCTTGCCCTCGCCGGGCGGGGTCGGGGACAGCGCGGTCACCAGGACCAGCTGGCCGAGCGGCCGGTCGGCCAGCGACGCCAGGTAGGTCGGGTCGACCTTCGCCTTGTAGTGGCCGTACGGCACGAGGTGCCGCTCCTCGATCCCGAGAGTCTCGCTCGCCACGTCCCTGATCGGGCGAAGCGTGGCCGCATTGGCGATCTCGATGTCCGACAGCACTGTCGTCGACCCTCCCTCGGTGATTCCCCGGTGAGCACGGTAGCCGAGCACTGGTGTCTGCGGTGCCGTCGTGGCGCTCGTATCGCCGAGACGGTGGACGCACGAGCGCCGGCCGAATCGACACGGTCAGCGGATGAATCCGCTCTCGTAGGCGAGGATGACGGCCTGGACGCGGTCACGAACGCCCAGCTTGGCCAGCAGGTTGCGTACGTGGGTCTTGACCGTCTCCACGCCGAGGAAAAGGTCCGTCGCGATCTCGGCGTTGGACAGGCCGCGCGCGACGAGCCGCAGCACCTCCTGCTCCCGTTCGGTCAGGTTCGCCTCGGCGAGCGCCGAGCCCGCCCGCCTGCGGTCGGGTACGACGAGCTCGCGGATCGCCTCGGGGAAGAGGAGCGACTCCCCGTCGTGCACCGTGCGGATGGCGTTGACGAAGTCGTCCGCGGCGGAGCGCTTGAGCAGGAACCCGCGAGCCCCGGCCATCAGCGCGTCATAGACGTAGTCGTCGTTCTCGAACGTCGTCACCACGATGACCGCCGGTCCGCCGCCGTCGAACTCGCCGAGCAGGCGAGTGGCCGCGATCCCGTCGACCCGCGGCATCCGCACATCCATCAGCACGATGTCGGGACGGGTACGGCGGGCCTGCGAGACCGCCGCTGCGCCGTCGTCCGCCTCTCCGACCACGGCGATGTCCGGCTCGGCGTCCAGGATCGCGCGGAGGCCGCTGCGGACGAGCGGCTCGTCGTCGACCAGCAGTACCTGGATGAGGTCGGTCACTACGAAGTCCAGGTCGGGAGAGTGACCGAGAGCGTCCACTGCCCGGCCTCGGAGCGGGCGGAGATACTGCCGCCGAGTGTCGTCGCGCGCTCATCGATGCCGCGCAGTCCTCGGCCCTCGCGCAGCGAGACCGGACCACCGGTCGGGTTGGTCAGCCGGATCTCGAGGGTGTCGGTATCCAGCGACACCCGCAGCATCGCGGTGCGGTCGGCCGAGTACTTCACCGCGTTGGTCAGTCCCTCCTGCACGATCCGGTACGCCTCCCGGCTGACCAGCACGGGCAGCCGCGTCAGGTCACCCGTCACTGTCTGTTCGATCACCAGTCCTGCCGACCGAGCCGCAGCGACGAGTGCGTCCAGGCAACCGAGATCGGGCGTGGGTGCGGGTGCCGGGCGGGGTTTCCGCTCGTCGCGCAGCAGGCCGAGCAGGTGATCGAGATCGGCTGCCGCCCGGCGCGAGGTCGTCTCGATGGTCTGGAGCGCCTCTTCGGCGAAGGCGGGGTCGCGGTCCATGACCTTGCGTGCGGCCGATGCCTGCACGGTCACCAGCGACAGGGCGTGTCCGATGCTGTCGTGCATCTCCCGGGCGAGACGGTTGC
Organism: uncultured Actinomycetota bacterium; assembly: GCA_963788445.1. GTDB lineage: Bacteria > Actinomycetota > Actinomycetes > Propionibacteriales > Nocardioidaceae > Nocardioides. Next base: position 129,435 of record CAWBGN010000006.1, on the reverse strand, counting down.
GTTCGGTCGCGCGGGCGGCGTCGGCCTCCAGGCGCTCCAGCCGCTCGGCGTACGACGGTCCGAGCAGAGTCGGCGCCAGCCCGGCCAACAGCCGACCGACCAGCAATGTGACCAGCACCGTCGCCACCGCCGCCGGAATCGTCCACGCGCTGCCCGCCAGCGCGATCACCCCGACGACGGCGCCCGCGACGAGGAGTCCGGCAAGCAGGTGCAGCAGGAACCACCCCTCGGTCCGGAGCCGCTGCGACCGACCGATCGCGGGGCCGGGAGGACCGTCGGGGAACCTGACGACCAGCAGCGTCTGCGCCGCGACCCCTTCGACCTGGCGCACGGCCGGCACGACGCCTACGGCGAGGGGCCCCCCGACGAGCACGATCCCCAACAAGGCAAGGGCCCAGCCGGGCGAGCCCCCCTCGGACGCCAAGCTGATGAGGGTGAACGCCGCGATGCCGACGGCCAGCGCCAACGCCGCCCCGATCAGCACGAAGACGACGCGGAGGTACGGCGTTGATCCGAGCAACGGTGCCGATCCCGAGCGCAGCACGGTTTTCACGACGTCCACACTGCCATCAACCGGCCAATCAGCGGCGGCGCCGCCAGTAGCTCACCGTCACCACGGCCAGCAGCGGTCCCCAAAGGAGCAGCGGCGCGTACGCCGCCACGGCGACCAGCCCCTCCCAGTCATCCAGGCTCACTGGCGCGTCAGCCGTGAGCCGACTGCCGTCGACGCGCAGCCCCAGCGACATGGTGACCGCCGTCCAGGTCCAGAGCACGGTCAGGAAGGTCGCGCCGAGAGCGGCGGGCACCACGGCAAGCAGGACGGGCACCCGGCGCCCGCGCAGCGGGACCACCCATCGCGGGAAGACCTCTCCCCACCGGGACACCAACCCGACCGCGGTGAACGCCACCAGCTCGGACACGACGGACAGCAGGATCACGTAGATCTCGAGGGGGACGCCCGGAAGCCCGGAGGACGCCCCGTCGGCGCTGAGGTGGCCACGCGCGATCGGCAGGTGAAAGGTGCACACGGCGATCCGCCACACGCTGGACGGCAGCACGGTGAGCGGCACGGCGTACGCCGCGATCCGCACCCAGCGGGGAACCCCGGGGACCGGCTCGTGTGCCGCCGCCCAGCATGGCGCGGATCCAGCTGCCGGAGCGTTCGTGGGTAGTCGTGGTCATGCGGGCCTCCGAGGTCCGTGGGGTCGGGTCGGCCTCCGACGATCCCCGCCACGGCCGCTCGTTCCATCCCTCGGCGAGAGTGAAGCTCCCCCGCGCGAGGGACATGGCCGCACTCGTTAGGGTCGGCGGCATGGATCTCGATCCCGTCGAGCAGCGCATCCTGGGCAGCCTGCTGGAGAAGCAGGTCACCGTTCCGGCGTCCTACCCGCTCTCGCTCTCCGGCCTGCGCAGCGCCTGCAACCAGACCAGCAGCCGCGAGCCCATGATGGACCTGGACGAGCAGACGGTCGAGCAGACGGCTCGGGAGCTGAAGGACCGTGGTCTGCTACGCATCGTGTGGTCCGACAGCGGGCGCCGCACGTTGAAGTACCACCAGACCCTCGCCGAGACCCTCGGGCTCGACGGACGACGAGCGCGCCCTGGTCACGGTCCTGCTCCTCCGCGGGGCGCAGGCACCCGGCGAGCTGCGCACGCGCACCGAGCGGCTGCACCCCTTCGCCGACCGTGCGCAGGTCGAGGCCCTGCTGGACCGGATGGCCGCACGCGACCAGCCGTTGGTACGCCGGCTCGAGCGGCGCCCCGGACAGCAGGACCACCGCTGGGTGCACCTGCTCGGGCCGGTCGACACCGGCGAGGCGGCACCCGCCCCGGCCGCGGTCGACCGGGAGGTGCCGATCGCCGACTCCCCGGCCGCGCGGGACGACCGGGTGCGGTCGACGTACGGCGTCGTCGCGACGAGCTATGCCGAGAACCTGTCCGACGAGCTGGACGGGCTTCCCTTCGAGCGCTGGCTGCTCGACCGGGTCGTCGCGGCCGCCGGCGACCTGCCGATCGTCGACGCCGGCTGCGGCCCCGGCCACGTGACGGCGTACCTCACCGCCGCCGGTGCGGACGCCAGAGGTCTCGACCTCACGCCGGAGATGGTCGAGGAGGCGCGGCAACGCCATCCCGGAGTCCGCTACGACGTCGGCGACCTGCGGCAGCTGATCCGGCCCGAGGCCGCCCCCGGTTGGGGAGCGGTGCTCGGGTTGGTACTCCCTGATCCATCTCGCCGCGTCCGAGCTGCCCGCCGCCATCGCCGCCCTGGCCCGTCCGCTCGCACCGGGCGGGCTGCTGGTGCTCGCCATGCACGCGGGCGACGAGGTGCGCCGGATGACCAGCTGGTTCGACATCGACGTCGCGGGGCTGGACTTCGTCCTCCACGAGCCAGCCAGCGTCGTGGCCGCGGTCGAGGGCGCCGGACTCACGGACGTCGAGTGGTACCTCCGCGGCCCGCACACCTGGCGGGACGAGACCACGCAACGGCTGTACGTCGTCGGCTGCCGGGCGTAACGGAGCAGCACCTCTTAGAAAGTTGCGGGCCGCACGTGCTCGAACGAGGAGTTCTGCCAATGCGCCTGAGTACCCCTTAGGCGAAGGGTTGTGGGCATCAGGAACCACAACCCGAGGAGCAGATCATGTACGTCAACCACCTCAGTCAAACGCCCGCGCGTGCGGCGGCCGGAGCAAGCGCGTGTGCCGTGATCGTGTCACTGCTCGTGATGCCGCCCCCCAGCTCCGCCACGACCGATGACCCACCGGAGCCCGCGTTCTCCCGTCGGTGCTTCATGGAGCAGATGCACTGGAATGCCGCACTCAACGGTCCGGTACCTCGCTGTCCAGGTCCTCCGGCCGGCTGACGGTCAGGTGACCCGGCCCACCAGCCTCACTGAGCTCGAGCTCCGACTGCCCGCCTCTAGACTGTCGGGGATGGGCGAGCAGCCCACCGGAGCCTGGATGGCGCCATTGGAGCAGCAGCACCCGCGAATCCTGTACGGGCGGGAGCGCGAACTCGCCGAGACCGACGCGGCGCTGGAGGCGTCGGCCTCCGGTAGACCGCGGTCCCTCGTGGTCGGGGGTGACGCCGGGATCGGCAAGACGAGCCTCGTCGCCGAGGTGTCGTCGCGGGCGCGGGACCGCGGGTTCACCGTCCTGGTCGGGCACTGCCTGGACATCGAGACCGGCGTCCCACTCGACCCCGTTCGCGAGGCGTTGCGCGGCAGTGTGTCGGGACGGCTCGACCACCAGCTGCCGCAGGTGAGCCGCCGGTTGGCGCCGTTCCTGGGTGTCGAAGCGCCATCGACGGTGGACACGTCGACAACCGTGACGGACGACCTGCGGCTGGCGGTCGCCGAGCTCGCCCGGGAAGCACCCGTCGCGCTCGTGCTGGAGGACATGCACTGGTCCGACCGCTCGACTCAAGACTTCGCGCTGGCGTTGGCGCGGACGATGCAGGGGCGGATGCTGCTCGTGCTGACCTACCGCGCGGAGGCATTGACCAGGGGACACCCGTTCCGGCGGGCCCTCGTGGAGATCGATCGCGCCGAGGGGGCTCGGCACCTCGACCTCAAGCCACTCGGGCACGGCGTCATGGCCGAGCTGGTCCGGGCCCGGGCAGGTGATCTGGACGAATCGGTGGTCCGCGCCGTCGTCGACCGCAGCGAGGGCAACCCGTTGTACGCCGAGGAGCTGCTCGCCGACCGGAGTGAGGGTGTCCCACGCGCGCTCAAGGATCTGTTGCTGGCCCGGATCGACGCCCTGACGCCGTCCACGCGCGCGCTGATGCGACTGGTCTCGGTCAACGGCAGTCGCATCGATCCGACTCTCCTTGCGCAGGCGGCCGACTTGCCGCCCACAGATGTGGAGCGCTGCCTGCACGAGGCGATCGACGCCAACGTCGTGACGCATGCATCGGACCGGCTCGGTTTCCGGCACGGGCTGCTTCGGGAAGCGGCGTACGACGACCTGCTGCCCGATGAACGCGCACGCGCTCATGCAGAAATGGCCGACGCACTGGAGTCCCGGTTCGCGGCCGGAACCGGCGAACCCTCGTTCGCGGCGCAGGGGCAGCTGGCCTTCCACAGGTACGCCGCCCACCAGATACCGCAGGCATTCGCGGCGTCGGTGCGCGCCGGGCTCGCTTCGAGGTGGTACGGCGCTCGCGAGGCGATCGACCACCTCGAGCGCGCTCTGGAGCTCTGGGACGAGGTACCCGACCCCGACACGCTCGGTGGTATTGCCAAGCCAGACCTGCTCCGTCTGCTGGCCGAGACCACCGAGGGGCACGGCGAGTTCGATCGAGCCGATCGCTACATCTTCGCGGCTCTAGCAGCTCTGGACGGGGAAAGCGATCCGTTGCTCGCGAGCCGCGTCTACGCCACCTACGGCTCCTACTACAAGGAGTTTCGGGAGGGGCTCGACCAGCGCAAGGCGTTGGAGATGGCCGTGGCCTACGCGGAGGGCCGGCCCTCGGAGGAGCTGGCCAAGTCCTTGACGGCACTCGGACGCTGGCAGTACGGACGATCGCCCATGAGCCCGGTGCTCGAGCTCGCCGCGCGGGCGGTCGAGGTTGCCGAGGCAGCCGATTGTCCGCCCGAGCTCGTCGAAGCCCTGTGGCTACTCGGCAGGTCGCAGTACTTCGCGGGCCGATGTGAAGAGGGAATCGGGTGGATGCGGCAAGCCATCGACGTGGCGGAAGCGGCGGGCCTGACCGGCTTCGCACTCGAGGTGCAGGGTGAGCTCTCCGTCCATGTGACGGACTTCGGCATGGTCGAACAGGGGAGGGCTCTCGCGGAGGAGGCGCACGCTCGCGCACTGGCCTGCGGCCTGACCACGGCCGCCACGTTCAACGGCGAACAGGTGGTCGAGGGTCTGCGTAGCGCGGGCCGGCTGGACGAGGCGGAGCGTCTCCTGGACCAGCTCCGCTCCGAGGGCATCCAGCCGTACCGATGGGAGTTCCTGCAGGCCGATCAGCTGCTCGCACGAGGCGAGCTGGAAACCGCCCTGACCGTCGAGCGCGGGACGATGGCGCGCGCGGAATCAGGGGTGGACGAGCACATGGTCGACGTCGTCCGACAGGTTGATCTGTTCGGTGCACTGGGCCGCATCGAGGAGGTCCTCCCGATCGTGGACCGCCACCTCGAGCAGCGCCTGAGGACGGGCTCCCCGCTCATCCTGGCCGTCGCGGCACGTTCCGGCTATGCCGCGCTCGCCTCGGCCGCGGGAGCGGGCGTCGTACCGCCCGATGCGTTGGCCGGTCGCGCAGCGGAGGCGCTCCGCCAGGCGATGCTGGCGATGTCGGACGGATGGAGCAGCAGCGTCCACGCCGCCCACGGGTTGTTGGCGGTGGCCATGGCGCGGACCTTGGACGGCGACCCGGCGGTGGACGAGTGGCGCGCCGCCGTGCGGTCGGCCGCACCCCACGGCGACTACTTCGTGCTGCGACCGCGCTTGGGTCTGGCCGGCGCCCTCTTTGCCGCGGGGGAGCGCGACGAAGGGCGGGAGCTGGTCCTGGGTCTGTGGCAGTCGGCCCGGGAGATGGGCGCCGGGTGGTTCGAACGCGAGGCGGCCCGGCTGGCACGCCGGAATCGGGTCCCGATTCCCGAGGACGACCGACTTCCTCGGCCCCTCGCGATGCTCACCCCGCGAGAGCGGGAGGTCCTCGACATCCTGACGACCGGCGCGACGAACCGGGTGATCGCCGAGCGCCTGTTCGTCACGGAGAAGACGGCGAGCGTCCACGTCACCAACATTCTCGCAAAGCTCGGGGTGTCGAACCGGGGAGAGGCAGCGGCCCTCGCGCGGACGCTGCTGGACTCCGACTAGCTCGGGAACGGCTCGGCGTCGTAGGCGCGCAGGTCAGGGAAGCCTGCGCGCGCGCAGGACGGTGTCGTGGACGGTGACCTCGCGGTGCCCCGGGTCGGTCTCCGTGCGGGACCGGGACTCGGCCACGACGATCTCCCACCGATCCGGGGTGAGGCTCGCCGCGATCTGCTCGGCCGTGAGATACAGGTCGGGGTCCTCGCCACGCGACATGGTGGTCTCGAGATCCGACGGGTGGTGCCCGGCGATGAGCAGGGTGCCGCCCGGCGCAACCGCCGCCGCCAGTCGCTGGAGCAGCGGCCCGCGTGCTGCGTCGGGCACGTGAACGTACTGCGCGGAGACCAGGTCGAAGTGGCCCTCGGGGGGCGTCCAGGCCGTCAGGTCTGCCTGCACCCAGTCGATCCGGCTGCCGATCTCGGCGTCGAGGGCAGCGGCACTCTCGCGGGCCCGGTGCAGCGCGGTGGAGGCGAAGTCCACCGCCGTCACCTGCCAGCCGAGGGACGCGAGCCACCTGGCGTCGGCGCCCTCGCCGCAGCCGGCGTCCAGCGCCACACCGGTCGGGAGGTCCGCGGCCTCGGAGACCAGGTGCGGGTTCGGCCGGTGGTGATGGGCGGCGTTGTTGTGAGCTCGGTAGTGCTCCTCCCAGAACGCCTCGCCGAGATCGTGGGACACCGTCACTCCTGCTCGTCGTCGGGCACGAGCCACTCGCCCGGCGCGAACTCGCGGCCGAAGTCGACGCACGCCTCGTTCTCGCACCGGCCCTGGGTCTCGAAGCTGACCCCGGCGTTTCCGGAGGCCGTGAGGTACGCCGCGTTCTCGCGCGACAGGTGACCGCCGTGCCGCAGCGGCTGCCCGCAGGTGGGGCAGTGCGGATCCATGACCTCTGGCGCCTCGCTCATGCCTCCACCGTAGGGACCGGAGCGCCGCGTGACCATGGGCTCCGCTTCTTGGGCTGACCCGGTTGATCTGGAGTTCAACGGTGGGATGTGGGCGACACGGTGAGGGCGTTGCCCACGGTCGAAGTCTGACGTCGGTGCGCACGTTTACGCTCGCCGCATGACGACGGTCCACGAGCTCAGCCGCGCCGATGCCCGCCGGATCGCCCTGCGGGCCCAGCTGCTGACGAAGGAGCGACCGACCGACCTGGTCGAGACGGTTCGACAGCTCACGATGGTCCAGGTCGAGCCGACCAGCGCGATCGCGCCGAGCGCCGAGCTGGTGATGTGGAGCCGGCTCGGGTCGGCGTTCTCGGCCCAGGAGCTGTGGGACGCCCTCGACGAGCAGCGGCTGATCGAGCTGCACCAGACGCTCCGCGTGCCCGAGGACATGGCCCTCTTCCGCGCCGAGATGGCGGTGTGGCCAGGCGACGGCAAGCTGCGCGAGTGGCAGGAGGACGTCCGCGACTGGGTGAGCGCCAACAACGACTGCCGGCGCGACATCCTCGAGCGACTCCGGGCCGACGGACCGCTGCCGGCCAGTGAGCTGCCCGACACCTGCGTGGTGCCCTGGCGCTCCAGCGGCTGGAACGACAACCGCAACCTCAGGATGATGCTCGACAAGCTCGTCCAGCGCGGCGAGATCGCTGCCGCCGGCGGGACCGGCCGCGAGCGGCTCTGGGACCTCGCCTCCCGGATCTACCCCGACGATCCCGTGCCTCCGGTCGAGGAGGCGCGACGGCTGCTCGACGAGCGCCGCCTCCGGTCGCTCGGCATCGCGCGGGCCAAGGGGACCAAGCTTCCGGTCGAGCCGGTCGACGTCGGCGAGGCGGGCGAGCCGGCGGTCGTCGACGGCGTGCGTGGCCAGTTCCGCGTCGACCCGGCCCAGCTCGGCCAGCCCTTCGCCGGCCGCGCGGCACTGTTGTCGCCGTTCGACCGGTTGATCGCCGACCGCAAGCGGGTGGACGAGCTCTTCGAGTTCGACTACATCCTCGAGATGTACAAGCCCGCAGCCACCCGGATGTGGGGCTACTACGCGCTCCCGATCCTGTACGGCGACCGGCTGGTCGGGAAGCTCGACGCGAAGGCGGAGCGCGAGGAGGGGGTGCTCCGCGTCGCGGCGATCCACCGGGACGTCCCGTTCACCAAGGCGATGGCGACTGCCGTCGACCGCGAGATCCGCGACCTCGCGCGCTGGCTCGACCTGGAGCTCATGTTGGTTCCGTGACAGAGCGGTGGCTGTGACGTACCCCGCACGCCGCAGTCACCGCTCTGTCAGGTCTGTTGCGTCAGTCCGGCCAGGAGTACGGCCACGGCACGGACCGGCCTCGGTGCATGGCCCGTCCGGCTTCGGACCAGATCACGGCACCGCACTCGCTGCAGAGCTTCCAGTCACAGCCGCCGGTGGTGCAGTGAGGGGCGGTCACGCCCTTGCAGTAGATGCAGGCGTCCTTGCTCATGTGGGTTCACCCCGCTTCCGGTGCGGTACGCCGCGAGTCGTCGTACGTCAGTTGTGCCCTTAACAACGACGGCGACAACCCGGCGTCACGGCGAAGATGCCGCCGTGCCGGTGTGACCTGCGTCTATCGGGTTGGGCAAGGTCACACCACCGGGACTTGGATCGTTCCAATCGAGCGGTGACACTGGAGCCATGGTTGAAAACACAACAAGCCCGGTGTCCCACACGACCCCCCGCCTCATCGATGAGCTCAATGGGCTGCACGCCCGCTACGCCGAGGCGATCGACCGCGCGGTCGGCGAGGACAACCACCCGAAGGCCGAGGCCCTCGCCGCGGCCTACGACCGCGACGCCGTTCAGCTGGTCGCGGAGCGCGAAGGCAAGACCCATCTGCTGCCGCTGTTCCGCCCGGCGACCCCCGACACGCCGTTGCGTCGCCTGGTCCGGCGCCTGACCGCCTCTCGCGCGGCCTGAGCCTCAGCCGAACTCGCCCCGGGTCGCACCGGCCGCCGAGCCGTGCGGCTCGAGCGCCGCGATGCTGTCGCGCAGCTCGTCGAGCTCATGCCGGACCGCCTGCACCGACGTCTTGATCCCCGGCAGCTCTCCGGCTGTGGCCGCTGCCTCCAGCCCCTCGACCGCGATGGCCACGTCGGCGACGCGGTCCCTCAGCACCCCGACCACGTCGGCGCCGTCCTGCTGGTCGTCGAGCTGGCGCCGCAGGAAGGACGCCTGGCTGGCGAGCCGCTGGCCGGCCGCCCAGAGGTCGACGAACACCTGCACCTTGGCGCGCAGGATCCACGGGTCGAACGGCTTCGTGATGTAGTCGGCGCCTCCAGCGGCGTAGCCGCGGTAGGAGTTCCGGTTCTCCGTGTCGGCCGCGGTCAGGAAGATGATCGGCACGTCCTTGGTGCGGGTACGCCGCTTGATCCGGGCCGCGGTCTCGAAGCCGTCCATGCCCGGCATCTGCGCGTCGAGCAGGATCAGCGCGTAGTCGTCCTTGAGCAGCTGCCGCAGCGCCTCCTCACCGGAGCTCGCGCGCACCAGGGTCTGGTCCAGCGAGCTGAGGATCGCCTCGAGGGCCAGCAGGTTCTCGGGACGGTCGTCGACCAGGAGGATCCGCGCCCGTTCGGTCATGACAGCCACGACCGGAACACCGAGAGCAGCTGGTCGACGTCGACCGGCTTGGTGACGTAGTCCGAGGCGCCGGCCGTCAGGCTGTTGTCGCGGTCACCGGGCATGGCCTTCGCGGTCAGCGCGATGACCGGAAGGTCACGCAGCGAGGGCATCTTCCGGATCTCGCGCATCGCCGTGTAGCCGTCCATCCCCGGCATCATCACGTCCATCAGCACCAGGTCGATCTCGGGTTCCTTGCGGAGCGTCTCGAGCCCGGCCTCGCCGTTCTCGGCGTACACCACGTCGATGCCGTGCTGCTCGAGCGCGCTGGTCAGGGCGAACACGTTGCGGACGTCGTCGTCGACGATCAGGATCCGCTTGCCCGTGAACAGCAGCTCGCCGTCGCGCACCACGTCCAGGACCGGCGCGCCGTCGGCGGGAGGCATCGACGTCCGTCCGGTGCAGGAACAACGACACCGCGTCGAGCGTGTGCTCCAGCGGGGACGGTCGGACGAGGGTGAGCGCGTCGACGTACGGCGCCAGCCGCTTCTCCTCGCGTGCGGACAGAGGCGCCTCCGACGTCGTCACCACGGGGGTGCTCCGTAGCGCCTTGCGCGACCGGAGCCGCTTCAGCACCTCGAACCCTCCGCCGCCGCTGACACCGAGGTCGACCACGACGCAGTCGTAGCCCGCACCGTCGAGCGCGGCCGTGGCGTCCACTGCGGATCCGACGACGTCCACGTCGAGGGCCTCGAGCGGCGACAGCCGATCGGCGATGGTGACCGCATCGCCGTCCGCCTGCTCGGTGACGACGAGCAGCCGCCGGTGCCCGGTGTTCAGGAACGCGTCGAGTCGCTCGAGCACCCCGTCGAGCTTCGCCCGGGTGACCGGCTCCTCGATCACGTCGAGGGCGCCGGTGAGCCGGCCCTGATGGGCGTCCTCGGCGGCCTCGGCGGCGTGCGTGACGACGGTCGGGATCAGCCGTGTCTGGGCGTGCCGCTTGAGCCCGTGCAGCAGCGAGGCGCCGTCGTGGGTGACCATGTCCATGCCGACGATGGCCGCGTCGGGCCCGCGCTGGTGGGCGACCACGAGCGCGTCGTCCGGCTGCAGCGTCGCCACCACCTTGAAGCCGTGGCCGCGGCCGATGTCGACCGCCGCCCGGCACAGGTCGGGCTGGGACATGGCGACGAGGAGGACCCGATCGCCGTCGAGGATCGCCGCCTCGTCGTCCGCGACGCCTTCGTGGATCAGGTCGGTGAGTCGCGGCTTCTCCGGCTCGCCGTCGGCATCGCGTCGGGACACGGATGGCTCGGCCGGCTGCAGCGCGCGTCCTCCGGCGTCGTACCGGACCGGGAGGTAGAGCGTGAACGTGCTCCCTCGACCCGGGTCGCTCTCCACGTGGATCTCGCCGCCGATCAGCCGCGCGATCTCGCGGCTGATGGACAGGCCGAGCCCGGTGCCGCCGAACTTGCGGCTGATCGTGCCGTCCGCCTGCTGGAACGCCTCGAAGATGGTCCGCAGCTGCTCGGGCGCGATGCCGATCCCGGTGTCGGTGACCTCGAAGGCCACGACGTGCTCCGCGGCCGTCAGCGGCGGGTTCGTGAACCGCTCGTCACCGGCATGCCGGATCGCCAGCGTGACCTTGCCCGCCGTCGTGAACTTGACCGCGTTGGAGAGCAGGTTGCGCAGCACCTGCTGGAGACGATGCTGGTCGGAGTACAGCATCCGCGGGACATCGGGGCCGAGCTCGACGCTGAACGCCAGGTCCTTCTCCGCCGTGAGCGGCCGGAACGTCGCCTCGACGTACTCCACGATCCCGGCGACGGCGACGTCCGCGAGGTGCACGTCCATCTTGCCGGCCTCCACCTTGGACAGGTCGAGGATGTCGTTGATCAGCTGGAGCAGGTCGGTGCCGGCGCTGTGGATGGTCTGCGCGAACTCGACCTGCCGGTTGTTGAGGTTGCCGTCGGGGTTGTCGGTCAGCAGCTTCGCGAGGATCAGCAACGAGTTGAGCGGCGTGCGCAGCTCGTGCGACATGTTCGCGAGGAACTCCGACTTGTAGCGCGACGACAGCGCGAGCTGCTCGGCGCGGTCCTCCAGCGCGCGGCGGGCGTCCTCGATCTCGAGGTTCTTGATCTCGATCGCGCGGTTCTGCCGGGCCAGCAGGCGTGCCTTCTCCTCCAGTTCGGCGTTGCTCTGCTGGAGCTCGCGCTGCTGGGTCTGGAGCTCTCCCGACTTGTTCTGCAGCTCACCCGCGAGTCGCTGGGACTCGACCAGCAGCAACGCCGTGCGCGAGCTGGCGATGATCGCGTTGAGCGAGACGCCGATGATCTCCATCAGCTGCTCGAGGAAGTCCATGTGGACGGTGGTGAACGGCTTGAACGACGCGAGCTCCATCACGCCGAGAACCTGCTCCTCGAAGATCACCGGCAGGATCACGATCTGCAGGGGCGGTGCCTCGCCCAGCCCGGACGAGATCCGGACATAGTCGCGGGGCACGTCGGTCACCCGCAGCGTGTGCCGAGCGACGGCGGCCTGGCCGGCCAGGCCCTCGCCGAAATCGAACACGTCCGGGACGCTGTCCCGCTTGCGGTAGCCGTACGACGCGATCCGGCGCAACGACTGCATCGACTCGTCGTCGCCGGTCTCGGTGAGGAAGAAGGAACCCTGGGTCGCGCCGACCAGTGGCGTCAGCTCGCTGACGATCAGGCTGGTGACGTCGAGGAGGTCGCGGCCGCCCTGCATGTGACCGGTGAACCGGGCCAGGTTGGTCTTCAGCCAGTCCTGTTCCTGGTTGGCCCGCGTGGTCTCGCGCAGGTTGTCGATCATCTGGTTCAGGTTGTCCTTGAGCTCGGCCACCTCGCCCTCGGCCTCGACCGTGATCTGCTGGCTCAGGTCGCCCTGGGTCACCGCGGTCGACACCTCGGCGATCGCGCGGAGCTGGGTGGTCAGCGTGCCGGCGAGCTGGTTCACGTTCTCGGTCAGCTTGCGCCAGGTGCCCGACACGTCGGCCACCTCGGCCTGGCCACCGAGCTTTCCTTCGGTACCGACCTCGCGGGCCACACGCGTGACCTCGTCGGCGAAGGACGACAGCTGGTCGACCATCCGGTTCACGGTCGTCTTCAGCTCGAGGATCTCGCCGCGCGCGTCGACGTACGTCTTCTGGGTGAGGTCGCCGTGCGCCACCGCGGTGGTGACCAGCGCGATGCTGCGCACCTGGCTGGTCAGGTTGCCCGCCATCGAGTTCACCGAGTCGGTGAGGTCCTTCCACGTGCCGGCCACGCCGCGGACGTGCGCCTGGCCGCCGAGGATGCCCTCGGTGCCGACCTCGCGGGCCACCCGCGTGACCTCGTCGGCGAACGCGCGCAGCGTGTCCACCATCGCGTTGATGGTCGACGCCAGCGCCGCGACCTCGCCGCGGGCCTCGATCGCGATCTTCTGGCTCAGGTCGCCGCGGGCCACGGCGGTGGACACGATGGCGATGCTGCGCACCTGGCTGGTCAGGTTGGACGCCATCGAGTTCACCGAGTCGGTCAGGTCGCGCCACGTTCCGGCGACGCCGGGCACCCGCGCCTGGCCACCGAGGATGCCGTCGGTGCCGACCTCGCGGGCCACGCGCGTGACCTCGTCGGCGAACGACGACAGCTGGTCGACCATGGTGTTGACGGTGCTCTTCAGCTCGAGGATCTCGCCGCGCGCGTCGACCGTGATCTTGCGGGTCAGGTCACCGCTCGCGACCGCGGTGGTCACCTCGGCGATGTTGCGGACCTGCGACGTCAGGTTCGCCGCCATCATGTTGACGTTCTCGGTCAGGTCCTTCCAGGTGCCGGAGACGTCGTGCACGTCCGCCTGGCCACCCAGCTGTCCCTCGGTGCCGACCTCGCGGGCCACCCGCGTGACCTCGTCGGCGAACGAGGACAGCTGCTGGACCATGGTGTTGACGGTGCTCTTCAGCTCGAGGATCTCGCCACGCGCCTCGACCGTGATGCTGCGGGTCAGGTCGCCGCGCGCCACCGCCGTGGTCACCTCGGCGATGTTGCGGACCTGGGCGGTGAGCGTGCCGGCCATGAAGTTCACGGAGTCGGTCAGGTCGCGCCAGGTGCCGGAGACACCGGGCACCGCGGCCTGGCCGCCCAGCCGGCCCTCGCCACCCACCTCGCGGGCCACCCGCGTGACCTCGTCGGCGAAGGACGACAGCTGGTCGACCATGGTGTTGACCGTGGTCTTCAGCTCGGCGAGCTCGCCGCGCACGTCCACCGTGATCTTCTGGCTCAGGTCGCCGCGCGCCACCGCCGTGGTGACCTGAGCGATGTTGCGCACCTGGTTGGTCAGGTTGGACGCCATCACGTTCACCGAGTCGGTGAGGTCCTTCCAGGTGCCGGAGACACCGGGTACGTCGGCCTGGCCGCCGAGGATGCCGTCGGAGCCCACCTCGCGGGACACCCGGGTGACCTGCTCGGCGAAGGAGGACAGCTGGTCGACCATCGTGTTGACGGTGCTCTTGAGCTCGGCGAGCTCGCCCTTCACGTCCACCGTGATCTTCTGGCTGAGGTCGCCGCGCGCCACCGACGTGGTGACCTGGGCGATGTCTCGCACCTGGGCCGTCAGGTTGTCGGCCATGAAGTTCACCGAGTCGGTGAGGTCCTTCCACGTGCCGGCCACGCCGGGCACGTCGGCCTGGCCGCCGAGGATGCCCTCGGTGCCGACCTCGCGGGCCACGCGCGTGACCTCGTCGGCGAACGTCTGCAGCGTCGCCGTCATCGAGTTCAGGGTCTCCGCCAGCTCGGCCACCTCGCCGCGCGCGGTCACCGTGATCTGCTGGCTCAGGTCGCCGCGGGCCACCGCCTGCGCCACGAACGAGATGCCGCGCACCTGGCTGGTCAGGTTGGACGCCATCACGTTCACCGAGTCGGTGAGGTCCTTCCAGGTGCCGGACACGCCACGTACGTCGGCCTGGCCGCCCAGCCGGCCCTCGGTGCCGACCTCGCGGGCCACGCGCGTGACCTCCGAGGCGAACGACGAGAGCTGGTCGACCATCCGGTCGACGGTCACCTTCAGCTCGGCCATCTCGCCGGACACCTCGACGGTGACGGTCTTGGACAGGTCGCCGTTGGCGACGGCCGTGGTGACCAGGGCGATGTCGCGCACCTGCGCGGTCAGCCGGGACGACATCGCGTTGACCGCGTCGATCAGGTCGCGCCACGCGCCGTCGGCGTTGCGGACCCGCGCCTGGCCGCCGAGCTTGCCCTCGGTGCCGACCTCGCGGGTCACGCGCGTGATCTCGTGCGAGATGCCGGAGAGCTGGTCGACCAGCCCGTTGACGCTCTTGGCCAGCTTGAGCGGCTCGCCGCGCAGCGGCTGGCCTTCGAGATCGAGGTCCATCCGCTGGGCCAGGTCGCCCTCGGAGACGGCGGCGACGACGCGCGCGAGCTCGCCCGTCGGGCGGACGAGGTCGGAGACCAGGTTGTTGGCGGCCTCGATGGACTTGGCCCAGCCGCCCTCGCCGCTCCCTGTCTGCAGGCGCTCGGAGTGCCGGCCCTCGCGGCCGGCGACCCGCTGGACCCGGCCGAGCTCACTGGTCAGGTGCTGCTGGCGCTCGGCGATCTCGTTGTAGGCGTGGGCGAGGTCGACGGCAAGGCCGGTGCCGGACACGGGGAGTCGCTTGCGGAAGTTGCCGTCGCGCATCGCGTTGAGCGCCTCGAGCAGGCGTCGCAGCTGGGCCGGGTCGGTGCCGAGGTCGTCGGCTCGGGCGGGGCGGCGGGCGGGTGCCTTGACGGCGCCACCCTTCGCTTTGGTGGTGCTGGCCATGGGGTCTCCCTACGTCCGGGCCGTGCGCCGATTCGGGCGCAAGTCTGTCACCATGTGCGGTGTCGGCCTATACCTCTGTCGGGGGGCACATGTCATCCCTGCCTCAGCGTGCGCGACGCAGCTTCGTCGCGGACCCGAGCTCGGTCGCGCTGGCACGGAGATTTGCCCGTCTCCAACTGGACGAGTGGGGTGCGCCCGAGCTCCGCGACAGTGCGACGCTGGCCGTCAGCGAACTGGTCACCAACGCGGTGGTCCATACCGGGACCACCACCGTGGTCGACCTGCGGCTGGACTGCGAACAGCCTCCGGGTCGAGGTGGAGGACCAGCACCCGGGCCGGTCGCTGCCGACCGGGCTGCGCACGCCGGACGACGACGACGAGGGTGGGCGCGGCCTGATCATCACGTCCTCCATCGCCTCGTCGTGGGGCGTCGAGTACACCCCGTCCACGAAGCGGGTCTGGCTGGTCTGCGACCGGGACCTGCCGCCGGGCTCCGACCGCCTGCGCAGCAGAGCGCCCCACGTCGGTGACCGTCGAGGGTGCCGCCGTCGCTGTCGTCGAGCTCGCCCCCGACGGCACGGTGGCCGCGTGGAACTCCGATGCGACCCGGTTGTTCGGATGGCAGCCGGAGCAGGTCGTGGGGCGGCCCTTCCACCAGATCGTCGACCCGGTCGCCGGCCAGCGCCCTCCCGAGGACGCGGTGCCGGGTGACGGCGCCTGGCAGGGCGTCTACACGTTGCTCGCCGCCGACGGCACGCCGGTTTCGGTCTTCGCGTCGCACGCGTCGGTCGGGAACGACAGGTCGGCGGCGCTGCTCCTGGTCCCGGAGAGGCATCGGATGCTCCTCGAGCACCCGGCCACGCGCAAGGCTGCCCCCGCGGCGCGCCGCGAGTCCGACCCGCTCGGACTGCGGGACGACGCGTTGCTCCGGCTCGCGGTCGACGACTACCTGCCGCTCGCCACGGAACGGGTGCGGGACGCCCTGGACGCGGACGCGTCGTACCTGCTCATCGCCCATGACGTCGAGGACGTGTTCGAGGTCGTCGCGGTGAGCGGTCTGCCGGATGCGGTGCGCGGGACTCCGGATGGTGTCCGGCGACGCCGGCGCGCCCGACGCGCGAACGCCGAACCTGCCCGTGGTGGTCGGCGATGGGGCCGCGACGGCGGTCGCACCGTTGCACGGCACGGCCGCCCGATCGCTCGTCATGGTGCCGGTGGCCGCCGGCGGGAGGGTGATCGGCGCGCTGGCGGTCGCCTCGGAGCGGCGCGAGGGCTTCAGCGACGACCAGTGCGTCCTGCTGCAGCGGCTGTCGGACTCGCTGGCGCTCGCCGCGGACCGGGCGCGGCTGCAGACCTCCGAACGCGAGCGTCGTGGCTGGCTGACGTTCGTCGCCGAGGCCGGCGACCTGCTCGCACACTCGCTGGACCAGGAGATGACGATGGCGATCACCGGCCAGATCGTCGTGCCCCGGCTCGCGACCTGGTGCGCCGTCTACCTCGACGACGAGCGCGGCGAGCCCGTGCTCCAGCAGGTCTGGCATGCCGACGAACGTCAGGTCGAGGACCTGCGCAACGCGCTGCACAAGACCAAGCCGGAGGAGCTCGAGGGCACCGGCGACGCGGCGCTGGCGGGTGAGCTCACCACGTTGCGGCTGCTGGCGCGCGGACGCGGTATCGGGCACCTCGCCCTGGGCCGGCCCGTGGGCAGCCCGCTGCGCGACGACGTACTGCTCGTGACCGACTCGATCGCGCGCCGCGCCTCGCTGGCCATCGACAACGCCCGCGCGCACGGAGCTCTGCTGGCGACCGGCCAGGCACTGCAGGCGAGCCTCCTTCCGCCCTCCCTTCCGGACGTGCCCGGTCTCGACGTCGGTGTCGTCTACGAGGCGGCGGGCGAAGGGGCAGCGGCCGGTGGCGACTTCTACGACATCTTTCCGGTGGACGGCGGGCAACTGGTGCTTCGTGGTGGGCGACGTCTGCGGCACGGGCGCCGAGGCGGCGGCGGTGACGGGCCTCGCCCGGCACACCATCCGATCGCTGACCCGGGCCGGGTTCACCGTGGCCGCGACTCTGGAACGGCTCAACGAGGCCATCCTCGACGAGGGCGAGCGCGCACGGTTCCTCACGCTGGTCTGCGGGATCTTCCGCGAGCAGGGAGGGCGGGTCCGGATGAGCCTGGTCAACGCCGGCCACCCGGCCCCGTTCGTGACGAGCGCGGGCGAGCCGGTCCGGCGGATCGGCGCGCCCCAGCTGCTGCTGGGCGTCATCGAGAAGGTCGAGTACGTCGCGGAGGAGCACATGCTCGAGCGGGGTGAGCTGCTGGTCGCGCTGACCGACGGAGTGCTGGAGCGGCGCGACGCCGGCCGGATGCTCGACGACCACGGAGTGTCCGCCGAGCTGGCCCAGATCGGTGATCTCCCGGCGCAGGCGGTCGCGGAGCGGCTGCGCCGACTCGTGGTCGAGTTCGCCCCTGCACCGCAGAGCGACGACATCGCGATCCTGGTGCTCCGCGTCGGGAACTGACTGTCGGCTCGGACCCGCTCAGTCGGGCCGGGCGTAGGGCCAGGGCACGGACCGGCCTCGGTACACGGCCCTCGTGGCCGACGTCCAGAGCACCGACTCGCAGGCCGGGCATCGCTGCCAGGTGCAGGCGGCGTTCTCACAGTGGGGGTCGGTCGCCCCCTTGCAGAAGATGCAGGTGTCCATACCTCGAAGAGGGTCCGGACGCAGTTTTCGGACACGTTTCGCGGAAATGGTTTCGAGCGGCAGGACCTTCGCTACTGACCGGCCTTGCTGCTGGCCGCGGCCTCCGCCTGGCGGTACTCCAGCACCGGGGTGTAACGGTCGTGCAGCGTGGTGATCAGGCTGATCAGCAACAGGAAGAAGAAGGTGTCGCCCTGGTCGATGTCGCCGCCCTCGAGCCCGAGCAGCCAGTCGCCGGCCACGACGATCGCCAGGTTGAGCAGGATCCTCGACCCGAACTGGATCGCGACGGACTCGACGCTGCTGCCGCGACGCGCCACGGCGAGCGTGACCGCGGTGTTGACCACCACGACCGCGGAGATGCCGATGAAGAGGTCGAGGTTCGACGCGCGGACCCCGGGCAGGGACTGCGCGAAGATCACCGACAGCAGTCCGAGGAGGACCACCTTCTCGAGAGTCTGGAACGACCGGACCCGGCCGTGGGCGGCCCGCCAGGCGGACATCTCGGCGGCGGTGTCCATCGGTTCGGGGAGCGGGTCGGCGGCGAACTGCCACGCGTGGTCCGGCGCACGCAGCCGAGGCCGAATGACGAACCAGAAGATCGCGAGCCCGGCCAGGATCAGCACGACCAGGAGAGGGGTTGCCCACGAGTGCTCGGCGAGGAAGTCGGTGACGTCGAGCTGTGCGACGTGGATCCAGTACTCCTGCGGCAGCTTCACGAACACCCAGATCAGGCCGGCCGTGACGACCCACCAGCGCAGGGCGTACGCCACCGGGGCCCAGCGGGTACGGATCGCCTCGTAGGCGATGAAGAAGTACTCGAAGGTGTTCGGGAAGACGAGCAGCAGCGCGCGGGTCTGGGTCAGCTCGAAGGCGACCACGCCGACCAGCCGGTAGAAGTAGAGGAACTGCCCCACCCGGTACGCCGGCAGCGCCTGCCAGTTGCGCAGGGTCGCGAGGTAGGCGATCGCGAGGTAGAAGACGTCCATCGCCTTGTCGTAGCTCTGGTAGCCCGGGGGGTCGTACCCGAACGCCTGGAAGATCGACTGGTCGGCCGCATCCACGACCAGACAGCCGATGATCGCCGGCAGCGGGTACCGCGGGATGAACAGGGGCAGGATGAAACGTGTGGCCACCACAGCCACGAACACGATCTGCACGCCGTCCATCGAGAACGGATTGTGCACCTGTACGCCGGAGAGTGCGACGAGCCGCGCGGGTCGACCTGCCGGTGAAATGGAAGGGTCGGGCGCGTGCGCACGACGGCAGCAGGCACAATGCAGCGCATGCATCGTCTCGGTCCACGTCTGCTCATCGGCTTCCTCGGCGTACTCCTGGCGGTGGGTCTGGCGCCTCCCGCACACGCGGCGCCCGAGCCGACCCGACTCTCTCTCAGGGGCGCGCCGGTGTACGCCGGGCAGAACGCCACGCTGCGGATGGAGCTGACCGACGAGAACGGCGCGCCCGTCGCGGGGGAGCCGGTCATCGTGCAGCGCCGGGTGCCCGGCGGGTGGCGCGAGATCGGTGCCGCCACCACCAACGCCGAAGGCAGGGCGTCGCTGCCCGCCGAGCTGAGGAAGCGGTCCGGCGACAACGTCTTCCGGGCGAAGCACCCGGGTGGCTTGTTGTCCGGCCCGTCTCAATCGGGGGCGGTCCAGGTCGACCTGAAGCCACGCAGGAGCAAGGTCACGGTCACCGGCCCGGACTCGGTCAAGGACGAGAAGTCGGTCGACGCTGCGCGTGCGGTGGGTGACCGGCAACGGGCAGCCCGTCAGCGGACGCGTGCAGCTCCTCCGCCGTACCAGCAGGACGGGCCCCTGGAAGCTCACCCGCAGGCTCAGGACCGACGGCCAGGGCCGCGCCGCGGTGACCATGACCCCACGTGTCGACACCTGGTGGCGCGCGAAGGCGGTGCCGCAGGCGTGGGTCAGGGGCGACCGGAGCAGGGTGCACGCCGTCGACAACATCCCGCCCGGCGTTCCCGTGAAGCTGCCCAGGCGCGCCCCGAAGCCCCGGGTCCACCTGCCGGACCAGCCCTACGCCGTGGGCGGGGGCGCCCACCCGGTCGTGACAAGGATCCCGAACCGGGTGTGGAGCCAGATGACCGGACGCACCTGGCACCGCGGTTGCCCGGTCGGGCGAGCCGGGCTGCGCTACCTGCGGATCAACTACTGGGACTACGCGGGCTACCGCCGCCGGGGCGAGCTGGTCGCCAACGCGGACGCCGTGCACCAGATGGCGGGCGCGCTG
The DNA here is from genome assembly GCA_963788445.1 of uncultured Actinomycetota bacterium. GTDB lineage: Bacteria > Actinomycetota > Actinomycetes > Propionibacteriales > Nocardioidaceae > Nocardioides. The sequence continues at coordinate 109,344 of CAWBGN010000006.1, read as the reverse complement.
GCGCAGATGTACCGCAAGAAGCTGCCGATCCGCGCGATGTACCGCGAGGACCGCTTCGGGTGGTCGAGCAGGCTGCAGGGCGCCAACGACTACCGCTCGATGGCGGCCGGCAACACCTCGGCCTTCAACTGCCGCCAGGTGGTCGGCAACCCCGGAGCCCGTTCGCCCCACTCGTACGGTCGCTCGCTGGACCTCAACACCTGGGAGAACCCGTACCGCTCGGCGCAGGGCACCGTCCCGAACACGTGGTGGATGGGGCACTCGCACTCCCGCGTGGCGTGGCGCTCCCGGTCACACCCGGTGGTCCGGGTGATGGCCGCGCACGGGCTGCGATGGACGTACGGCACCGGCGACACCCAGCACTTCGACGCCAGCGCCGGAGGCGCCCGGACGAGTGCTCGCCTCAACGCCGAATTCCTCGACTGCGCCGGCATCTGCGACTGACGTAGGCGATGGCCGGCAACGATTGCGTCTTCTGCTCGATCGTCTCGGGTGAGACGGCGGCGGAGCTGGTGCTGGACGAGCCCGACTTCGTGGCGTTCCTGGATGCCCGACCGGTGTTCAAGGGGCACGTGCTGCTGGTGCCGCGCCGGCACGTCATCACGCTCCCTGAGCTGCCCGCGTCGTTGCGCGACGGCTTTCTCGAGGTCGCGCAACGTCTGGCGGTGGCCGTCGTCGAGGGGCTCGGCGCCCAGGGGTCGTTCATGGCGATCAACAACACGGTCAGCCAGTCCGTGCCCCACCTGCACCTGCACGTCGTACCCCGCACCAAGGGGGACGGCCTGCGCGGCTTCTTCTGGCCGCGCACGAAGTACCACGATCTCGACGAGCGGAGCCAATTCGCCGCTCGCTTGAGGGCCGCTCTAGAGTGACGGGCGGCCCTCCGGGGCCGAACCGGCTCCAGCGAGGGCCGACGCCGAGGAGAACAAGGAGTCACACATGGGTCGCTTCGACGGGCGCGTCGCCGTCGTCACGGGAGCAGCGCGCGGGATCGGCTTCGGCACCGCCACGCGGTTCGCCGAGGAGGGCGCCTCCGTCGCCGTCCTCGACCTGGACGAGTCGGCGGCCAGCGAGGCGGCCGCCAAGCTCGGCCCGGCCAAGGCGATCGGCATCGGCTGCGACGTCAGCGACGCCGCCAGCGCGGAGGCCGCCGTGGAGCGGGTCGTCAGCGAGCTCGGCGGCATCCACATCCTCGTGAACAACGCCGGCATCACCCGCGACAACCTCCTGTTCAAGATGACCGAGGACGACTGGGACCAAGTGCTGGGCGTCCACCTCAAGGGCGCGTTCCTGATGACCCGGGCGGCGCAGAAGCACTTCGTCGAGCAGAAGTACGGCAAGATCCTCAACCTCTCCAGCGTCTCCGCGCTGGGCAACCGCGGCCAGGCCAACTACTCCGCCGCGAAGATGGGCGTGCAGGGGTTCACGCGCACCCTCGGCATCGAGCTCGGCCCGTACGGCGTCAACGCCAACGCGATCGCGCCGGGGTTCATCGCCACCGACATGACCGACGCCACCGCCGCCCGGCTGAAGATGGACGTCGAGGACTTCCGTCGGCTGAACGCCGAGGCCAACCCGGTGCGCCGGGTCGGTTATCCGGAGGACATCGCGGCGGCCGCTGCGTTCCTGTGCAGCGACGAGGCGTCGTACATCACCGGCCAGACCCTGTACGTCGACGGTGGCGCCAAGCTCGGCTGACCGCCCCCATCGGGCGCGCCTTCCCGGTCGCGGAAGGAGCGTCGTTCACACTGGAAACCCAAACTGTAGAGAAATGATCGGATTTGCCATGCGTCGTGTTCGTCTGTCCGCTGCCATAATCGTCACCGCCAGCCTGGTGCTCGCCGGCTGCGGCGATGACGACAAGCCCAGCGACGACTCGCCCGCTGCCCAGGAGATCGAGGCCAGCTCGACCCTCGACTCGACCTGGCCGATGACCGGCCTCCCCGTCGAGGGCGACGAGAGCGCGGCGCAGGAGCACCCGGTGATGGTCACCAAGATCGACAACACCGACTCCAGCGCTCCGCAGATCGGCCTCGGTTCGGCCGACCTGGTGGTCGAGGAACTGGTCGAGGGCGGGCTGACCCGGCTCGCGGTCTTCTACTACTCCGAGCTGCCCGAGGAGGTCGGCCCGGTCCGCTCGATGCGCGCCAGCGACATCGGCATCGTGTCCCCGGCCGGCGCGTCCATCGTCACCAGCGGCGCGGCCGGTGGGACCATCACGCGGATCAAGGGCGCCGACATCCCGTTCTTCCAGGAGGGCGCGAAGGGCGTCTACCGCGACTCCGGTCGGAGCGCGCCGTACAACGTGTTCGCGAACCTGGACGAGATCGCGTCCGGCATCGACCAGGACGAGAGCCGCCCCGACGACTACCTGCCGTGGGGCGAGGCGTCCGACCTGCCCAAGGGCCAGAAGGCCACCTCGATCGGTGCCTCGTTCGGTGGCCACGCCACGAACTGGGAGTTCAAGAACGGCAAGTACACCAACCTGAACACTCACGCCGCCCAGGGTGACGAGTTCCCCGCGGACACCGTCCTGGTGCTCCGGGTCCAGGTCGGCGACGCCGGCTACCTCGACCCCGCGGGCAACCCCGTTCCCGAGACCAAGCTCGAGGGCAAGGGCGAGGCGATGCTTTTCCACGACGGTCGCCTGGTCCGCGGCAAGTGGAGCAAGAGCGGCCTCAACGGTCAGCTCACCCTCTCCACGAAGGCCGGCAAGCTGAACGTCCCCGCCGGGCACACCTGGATCGAGCTGATCCCCGCCGCCAACGGCAACGTCACCTTCAAGTAGCCGAGAGGGTCGGGGTGGTTTCGAGACGGTCGCTGCGCGACCTCCTCAACCACCGAGAAGCGGGGTCGCTGCGCGACCTCCTCAACCACCGAGATCTCGCTGGTTGAGGAAGGCGCGCTAGCGCCTGTCTCGAAACCAGCTAGTCCGGCCCGACGTCCTTGGCCTCGCCGCTGGGAATCTCGACGCCGGCGTCCGCGAGGGACTGGAAACCGGACAGGATGAAGCCGATCGCGGTCTCCACCCGGTCCGCCGCCGCCTCGGGTTCCTCCGAGCTGGACACCCACTCGCCGGCCGACGACATCGCGCCGAAGAAGATCCGGGCGAAGGTCTGGACCATGTCTTCGTCGAGCTCCCACTCGCCCGCGCTCAGCACCGACCGCACGATGTCGAGGACGTTGGCGAAGGTCGAGCGCTCCTCCTGCTCGCGGTAGCGGGCGTAGCCGAGGACCGCGGGGCCCTCCTGGATGACGATCCGCCGGTACGTCGGCTCCTGCACCACGTCGAGGAACGCTCGCAGGCCCGCGAGCGCCTTCTCCCACGGGTCGCGCTGGCCCTTGAGGGTCTTCTGGATCGACCTGGCGGCGTTGGTCTCGACCCGCTCGAAGACCGCCTCGAACAGGGCCTGCTTGCCGCTGAAGTGGTGGTAGAGCGCCCCCTTGGTGACCCGCGCGCCGGCGACGATCGCGTCCAGGGACGTGGCGGCGTACCCGTGCTCCGTGAACAGCTCCTCGGCCACGTCGACCAGCGCCCGCTTGGTGGAGGCGGAGTACTGCGCTCGCCGGCTGGTCCCGGGGACCTTCGGCACCAGCTTCTGCACGGTGGACTTGGCCATTCCGGCAGTCTAGAGAAGTACCGGCGGTACGGGTGTCTGACGTCACCCGGCCTCTGTTTGTGTACCGACAGTCTGTCCCATACTCTGAGTACGTACCAACGGTATGTGAGTGTGAGACAGGAGAAACCCATGACCTGGAATTCCTTCCACCGCCGCGGAGAGATCCTCCGCATCGTGACCGCCACTGCCGACGTCCGTCGCGACGGAATCCTCCCGATGGACGTCGAGGGCGTCGCCGAGACGTTCGGTGACGAGCTGTCCCTGCTCGGCGCGCTCCAGCTGCGCTGGCACACGCGCCTGGCCGGTCACATCGAGCGCGAGCTGATGAGCCAGCCGATGGACCTCGAGCGGGCGGTCGGCGCCGCCTGGCAGGCCACGGCAGACGAGCTCCCCGGCGTGCGCGCCATCGTCGACCACTACCGCGCCGAGCCGCTGGACGGGGCGATGGCAGTCGCCATGGCCAAGTCCGCGGACAAGGAACGGATCCTGCTGGCCGTCATGGCCGGCCGGTCCAGCGCCCAGGACGCTGCCGCGGCCCGGGTCGGAGCCGAGATCGAGAGCCGCGCCCGCGCGACTCACCTCGCCGGAGCGGCCTGACGGCCGCACCGAACCGACAGCCCCGGGCGCCGACGCTCCCTCCCTCGCGGTCCTCCCACCGCACCTCCCACAGCGTCAGCCCGGGGCTGTCCCACGCCCGCTCCGTTCGCCATGATGGGGCCATGACCGACGCACAGGCGGGGATGCTGCTGGTCGCCACGCCTGTGCTCCTGGACCCGAACTTCGTGGACACGGTGGTCCTGCTGCTCGACGTGGACGAGAACGGCGCCCTGGGAGTGGTCCTCAACCGCCCCTCGGCGGTCCCCGTCTCCGAGGTCCTCTCCGACTGGGGCGAGATCGTGACCGAGCCTGAGGTCCTCTTCCACGGCGGGCCGGTCAGCACCGAGGGTGCGCTCGCGGTCGCCCTGCTGAGTGACTCCGACGACTCGCCGGTCGGGTTTCGTGAGGTGTACGGCCAGCTCGGCGTCCTCGACCTCGACACGCCGGTGGAGCTCGTGGACGGGACCATCAACGGGATGCGGATCTTCGCCGGGTACGCCGGGTGGGGCGCAGAACAGCTCGTCGGGGAGATCGAGGAGGGCAGCTGGTACGTCGTACCGGCCGAGGCTCCGGACGTATTCCGGGTCGACCCTTCCGACCTGTGGCGCGACGTGATGCGCCGCCAGCCCGGCGAACTCGCGTGGCATTCCACACGTCCGCTCGATCCGGACCTGAATTGACGGCCGGCTGACCTAGGATGAGCGCCATGAGCACCCTCGGATTCGGCACGCGTACCGAGACGATCGAAGATCGTCGGACCGTCCCGACCGACGAGGGCGACCACGAGCGCTTCTCCCACTACGTCGACAAGCACAAGCTCACCGAGGCGACGGTCATGGGCACCCCCGTGGTCGCGCTCTGCGGCAAGGTGTGGGTGCCGAGCCGCGCCCCGGAGAAGTTCCCGGTCTGTCCTGAGTGCAAGGAGATCTGGGAGGGCCTGAAGCCGGGCGGCGACGGAGGGGACTCGCAGGAGTGACGGGACGGCACGACGCCGTCCCTCTCTCACCGGCCTGGCCGGACCGTGCGGCCTGGGGGACGGCCACATCACTGCGCGCGTGGCAGACGGCGGCGATCGAGCAGTACCTCGCGCGGGCCCCGCGTGACTTCCTCGCCGTCGCGACCCCGGGCGCCGGGAAGACGACGTTCGCCCTGTCGGTGGCCGCCGAGCTGCTCGGACGGCGGATCATCGACCGGATCACGGTCGTCGCGCCCACCGAGCACCTCAAGCTCCAGTGGGCCGAGGCGGCGGCGCGCGCCGGCATCCCGATCGACCCGGCGTTCTCCGTCGGCAAGGGCAAGACCTCGCAGGACTTCGTCGGCATCGCGGTGACCTACGCCGGCGTGGCGGTCAACCCGCTTGCGCTGCGGATCCGCACCGAGCGGTTCAAGACGCTGGTGATCCTGGACGAGGTGCACCACGCGGGCGACGCTCTGTCCTGGGGCGAGGGGGTGCGCGAGGCGTTCGAGCCCGCGACCCGCCGGCTCGCGCTGACCGGCACGCCCTTCCGGTCCGACGTGAACCCGATCCCGTTCGTGACCTACGCGTCCGGCGCCGACGGCGTGCCCCGATCGGTGGCCGACTTCACCTATGGCTACGCCCATGCGCTGTCCGACCACGTCGTGCGGCCGGTGCTGTTCATGGCGTACTCCGGCGAGATGCAGTGGCGCACCCGCGCCGGCGACGAGATCGCCGCCAGGCTCGGCGAGCCGCTGACCAAGGACCTGACCGCCCAGGCGCTGCGCACCGCGCTCGACCCGGGCGGGTCGTGGATGCCGGCGGTGCTGGCGGCGGCGGACCGCCGGCTCTCGGAGGTACGCCGGCACGTGCCCGACGCCGCCGGTCTCGTGATCGCCACCGACCAGGACTCCGCCCGGGCCTACGCCAAGCTGCTGCGCCAGGTCAGCGGCGAGGCCCCGACCGTCGTGCTGTCCGACGAGAAGACCGGGTCGAAGAAGATCACCGCGTTCACCGACAGCGAGGATCGCTGGATGGTGGCCGTCCGGATGGTGTCGGAGGGCGTCGACGTACCCCGCCTCGCCGTCGGCGTCTACGCCACCACCACCTCGACCCCGCTGTTCTTCGCCCAGGCCGTCGGCCGGTTCGTCCGGGCCCGCAACCGGGGCGAGACCGCGTCGATCTTCCTGCCGTCGGTGCCGTCCCTGCTGGGCTACGCCTCCGAGATGGAGGTGGAGCGCGACCACGTCCTGGGCCGCACGATCACCGACGAGGACGACATCTTCGCGGCCGAGCAGGACCTGCTGAACCAGGCGAACGCCGGCGAGGGCGCGTCCGACGAGCTGGACATGTCCTACGAGGCGATCGGGTCGGAGGCCCGCTTCGACCGGGTGCTCTTCGACGGTGGCGAGTTCGGGCACGCCGGCGAGGTGCACGTGGGATCGGACGAGGAGATGGACTTCCTCGGCATCCCCGGCCTGCTCGAGCCCGGCCAGATGCGCGAGCTGCTCCAGCAACGCCAGAGCGACCGGGCGAAGAAGCAGAAGTCGGCGGCGGCCCGCGAGCCCGACACGGTGGTCGAGGTGTCCACGCACGAGCAGCTGGCCGTCCTCCGGCGCGAGCTGAACGGCCTGGTCGCCGCGTGGCACCACCGGACCGGCCAGGCGCACGGCATCACGCACTCGACGCTTCGGAAGGAGTGCGGCGGCCCGGCCGCCGCGATCGCGAGCGCGGACCAGCTCCAGGCCCGCATCGTCCGGATCCGGGAGTGGGCGGCTCGCAAGAGCTCCTGACGCCGCTTCGCTGTCAACTGAGCGGATTCGGCGGTGTCCATTTCAAAAATTGGGCAGAGCGCAAGTGCTCCCGACACCCCTACACTCGGAAGATGCCGGCCGAGACGTCGCAGACGCTGGACCGCGGGCTGCGAGTGTTGGACGTCCTTGCGGCGTCGCCAGGGGGTCTGACAGTCACGGAGTTGGCAGGCCGGCTCGGGGTCAACCGGACCGTCGTCTACCGCCTCGTCAGCACGCTCGAGGGCCATGCCCTGATCCGCAAGGATGCGCGCGGCCGGCTCCACGTGGGGCTCGGCGTACTGCGCATCGCGAGCGCGGTGCAGCCGGTGCTGCGCGACCTCGCCGTACCCGTGCTCCGGGCGCCTCGCCGAGTCCGTCGGCTGCACCGCGCACCTCACCGTCGCGGACGGCGAGGAGGCGCTGGCGCTGGCCGTCGTCGAGCCGTCGTGGACCGACTTCCACGTCGCCTACCGGGTCGGGTTCGCGGCACCCGCTGAACCGGGGCGCGGCCGGCAAGGCGATCCTCGCCGGGCGCGAGCCGAACGGGGCGCCGTACGTCGCGACCTCGGGTGAGCTCCAGGCCGGGTGCCCAGGGCGTGGCCGCGCCGGTGCGCGGCGTCGAGGGGCTCGAGGCCAGCGTCGGCATCGTGACCCTCGACCAGGTGGACCCGGACACCATCGGCGAGCAGGTCGCCGCGGCGGCGGCCGAGGTCGACGAAACGGCTCAGTTGAGCGGGATCACGCCCGGCCCGGGCCGGGTGGCCACGTCGCGGTTGTCGGTGATGTCGTGGCCCTCGCCGCAGCGCATGACGCAGGTCGACCGGGGAGCCGCAGTCGCGGTGCGCGAACTCGACGGGCGAGCCCTCCGGGTCGGCGAGGTAGCGGTCGCCCCACTGGCCGATCGCGACGCAGCACCGGGTAGAGGTCGAAGCCCTTCGGCGTGAGGCGGTACTCGTGCCGGACCCGCTGGCCCGGCGCTTGGTACGGCTCCTTGCGGAGGATGCCGTGCTCCACGAGCAGCGCCAGCCGGTCGGTCAGCACCTGGCGGGGGATCGTGGCGTGGCGGCGCATGTCGTCGAACCGGCGGACGCCGTTGAACACCTCGCGCAGCACGACGAAGGTCCAGCGCTCGCCGAGGATCTCCATCGCCCGGCCCACCGTGCAGTTCGTCGGTGGAGTAGCCGAGGGCCATCGGGTGTGGTGGTCATCCATCCAGCCTAAGTCTCGTTGACAGACTCAGCAAGGATGTGAGAGGCTGGGTCCATGACCCAGACCCAGCCGCTCCGCACCGAGACCCGCACCGTCACCTGGACCTCGCCCGGGCAGTTCGACCTCGTCGTCGATCGCTGAGCCTCGACGGTCTCGGCCAGCTGCAGGCCATGGTCGAGGGCGACGGCACCCCGGCCGCCGATCATGGACACCCTCGACATCTGCGGCTTCGAGCCGGAGCGCGGCCGGGTGGTCGTGAAGCTGCGGGCGCAGGAGTTCCACTACAACCCGCTCGGCAGCGTGCACGGCGGCGTGCTCGCCACCCTGCTCGACACCGCCGCGGGCTGCTCGGTGCACTCCACGCTCGCGGTCGGCGAGCTCTACACGTCGATGGACCTGACCACGAAGTTCCTCCGCGCGGCCACCATCGACTCCGGGCTGCTCACCTGCGAGGGCACGGTCCTCCAGCGCGGGCGGCGTACGGCGCTCGCGCAGGCCAGCCTGACCGACGAGCAGGGCAAGCTGATCGCGCACGCGACGTCCACCTGCATGATCTTTCCGGCCCAGGACTGAGCCCGGTCGATCAGCCCGGCGTCGGGCCGGTGTGACCGGCGAGGTACGACCAGGCGCCGTCCACGAACACGTAGGTCTGGGTGGTCGCGAACCTCAGCAGGTGCGGCTCGCCGTCCACCACGACGTCGTCGACCACTGTGGCGGTGAGGACGGCGGTGCCGCCGTCGACCGTGACCCGGGCATCCTCGAACCGTTGCCCCCGCCAGCGAAGTGGGCCGGTGCGCACGAAGTCGACGTACTCGTCGCGGGTGAGCCGTGCGCCCTGAGAGTTCGTGTAGACGAAGCCGGGATGCAGCAGCGTGTCGAGCTTCGCCCAGTCCTGGGTGGAGAGGGCTGTCGCGCGATCGGCGGCGACCTGGAGCACCGCCTGCTCGCTCACCTCGAGGCCTCCGTGGCCAGGGGGAGAACGCGGTACGGCACCTGGGTTGCCAGCGTGATCACCGTCGAGGACCGGACGATGGCTGGGTTCTTCAGGACCACGTCGATCACCCGCTGGAGGTCGGTGTTGGAGCGGGCCACCACCCGGGCCCACAGGTCGCCGGCACCGGTGATGGTGTGCGCCTCGAGCACCTCGGGGATCGCGGCGAGGTGGGCGCCGACGACGTCGTGGCCGCCGTGCTGGTCGGTGTCCTGGCGGATCTCCAGGGTGAGGAACGCGGTCACCGGGTAGCCGAGCGCTTCCGCCGAGAGCTCCGGACCCCAGCCGATGATCACGCCCTGGCCGGTCGAGCTTGTCCAGCCGCGCCTGCACCGTCCCGCGCGCGACGCCGAGCCGACGCGAAGCCTCGAGCACGCCGAGCCGCGGCTCCTGTGCGAACAAGGCGATCAATCTGCCGTCGAGGTCGTCCATTGGCGCTCCAAGTCTGGGCAATCTGCACAGTGTTTCGTCGCAGCCTTGCACATCTTGCCCGTCCTCGACAGGCTGACGCCATGACCGACTCAACGCTCACAGTCCTCACGCACGAAGAAGCGCAAGCCGGACTCACCCTCGAGCAGCTCAAGCAGCTGGTCGGACTGGTGGAGTACGACGCCAGCAGCGACCCGTTCCCGGTGACCGCGATGGACTCCGTCGGCTTCGTGGTCGGCAACGCCACCCAGACCGCGAACTTCTACCAGCTCGCGCTCGGCATGGACCTCGAGGCGTACCGCGGCCCCGAGACCGGCCACCGCGACTCCAAGTCCTACGTCCTGCGCTCGGGCTCCGCGCGCTTCGTCTTCACCGGTGGCGTCACCCCGGACAGCCCGGTCCTCGACCACCACCGCAGGCACGGCGACGGCGTGGTCGACCTCGCGCTCGAGGTGCCCGACGTCGACAAGTGCATCGAGCACGCCCGCGCGGTCGGCGCCACCATCCTCGACGAGCCGCACGACGTCTCCGACGAGCACGGCACCGTCCGGATCGCCGCGATCGCGACGTACGGCGAGACCCGCCACACCCTGATCGACCGGTCCCGCTACGACGGCCCGTACCTCCCCGGCTACGCCGCCGCCGAGACCGCGTGTGGTGCGTCGCGAGGGCCACCCGAAGCGGCTGTTCCAGGCCGTCGACCACTGCGTCGGCAACGTCGAGCTCGGCCGGATGGACGAGTGGGTCGAGTTCTACAACAAGGTCCTCGGCTTCACGAACATGGCCGAGTTCATCGGCGACGACATCGCCACCGACTACTCCGCACTGATGTCGAAGGTCGTCGCGTCCGGCAACCACCGGGTGAAGTTCCCGCTCAACGAGCCGGCGATCGCGAAGAAGAAGTCGCAGATCGACGAGTACCTCGAGTTCTACGACGGCGCCGGCTGCCAGCACATCGCGCTCGCGACCAACGACATCCTGCGCACGGTCGACATCCTGCGCGACAACGGCATCCAGTTCCTCGACACCCCCGACTCCTACTACGACGACCCCGAGCTGCGCGCCCGGATCGGCGAGGTGCGGGTGCCGATCGAGGAGCTCAAGAAGCGCAAGATCCTGGTCGACCGCGACGAGGACGGCTACCTGCTCCAGATCTTCACCAAGCCGATGGGTGACCGGCCGACGGTGTTCTACGAGTTCATCGAGCGGCACGGCTCGCTGGGCTTCGGCAAGGGCAACTTCAAGGCGCTGTTCGAGGCGATCGAGCGCGAGCAGGACGCCCGCGGGAACCTCTGAGCGTCCGGCACTGCGCGGGTCGTGTGCCTGAGGGTGCGCTATGGCGCTCTCTCAGGCACACGACCGGGTCAGCGGATGGCGCTCGATCAGGCGAGGTCGCCGACCAGCTCCGCCTCGGCCTCCGACTCGCTGTGCGCGACGGGTGCTTCCACACCGCGGAGGTGGCGCGCGCCGATCGCCAGGATGGCGATCGCGACGGCCACCGCGCCCGCACCCATCCAGAACGGCGCGTGCACGCTGACGTTCTCGCCCAGCTTGCCGGCGGCGTACGGCGCGATGGCGCCGCCGCCGAAGCGGACGAAGGAGTACGCCGCGGACGCGACCGGCCGCTCGACCGGTGCCGCGCCCATCACCGACTCGGTGATCACGGTGTTGTTGATGCCGAGGAACGCGCCCGCGACGATCACGCCGACGACCAGCACTGTGCGCGAGTCGGTCCAGATCGCCATCGCGGCCAGGTCCAGGGCGAACAGGGTGAGGGCGAGCAGCATCGTCGGCACCGACCCGATCGCGCGCTGGAGCAGCGGCGCCACCCAGACCGAGGTGACGGCGAGCAGGATCCCCCAGCCGAAGAACACCAGGCCGACCTGGTGCGCGTTCATGTCCAGCGGGAACGGCGTGAAGGCGAGCAGCGTGAAGAAGCCCATGTTGTAGAAGAGCGCGGTCAGCGCCAGGGTCAGCAGACCCGGGTAGCGCAGGGCGCGGAACGGGTCCGCGAGCGAGGTCCGGCGGCCGACCCGCGGGGTCGCGGGCAGCAGGAACGCTGTGGCGACCAGGGCGATCGTCATCAGCACGGCCACGCCGTAGAACGGCGCGCGCCACGAGATCGATCCGAGCTCGCCGCCCAGCAGGGGTCCGGCGGCGATGCCGAGGCCGAGCGCGGCCTCGAACAGGATGATCGCGCGCGCCGTCGAGCCGCGCGCGGACAGGACGATGGTGGAGAGGGCGGTCGCGATGAACAGCGCGTTGCCCAGACCCCAGCCGGCGCGGAAGCCGACGATCCCGCCGATCGTGTCGGACGACCCGGCCAGCGCGGAGAACACGATGATCAGCACCAGTCCGGTCAGCAGCGTCCGCTTGGCGCCGATCCGCGAGGAGACCACGCCGGTGATCAGCATGGCCACGCCCATCACCGCCATGTAGCTGGTGAACAGCAGCGACACCTGGCTGGGCGTCGCGTCGAGCTGGTCGGCGATCGGCTTGAGGATCGGGTCGACCAGGCCGATGCCCATGAACGCGATCACGCACGCGAAGGCGACCGCCCAGACCGCTCGCGGCTGGTCGAAGAAGGAGCCCTTCTCGGGGCGGGTGTCGGTGGTGCTGGTGGTCACGCGGTTCCTTTCTCGTCGGTGATGAGGGCGTCGCGGAGCACGGCGACCGCCGTGGCGAGCTCCTCGGGGGTGTGGCCGGCGCGGGCGACGCGGGCGGCGACCAGGTCGCCGTTGTCCCGCCGCAACCGGGCCAGCTCGCGGCTCCCCGACTGCGGTCAGGGAGACGACGCTGCCGCGGCCGTCCTCGGGGTTGGGCTGCTTGTCGACCAGCCCCTGGTCCACGAGCTGGTTGACGGCCGCGGACATCGACGGCTGGGAGCTGCGGTCGGCCGCGGCCAGCTGGGAGATGCCGAGGGCGCCGTACTCGTCGATCACGGAGAGGATCCGGGTGCTCGCGGGCAGCTGCTGCGTCCGGCGTACGCCGCGCACCAACCGGGCGGCGTACATCACCAGGTCGCTGGCGAGCTCGCGTGTCTCTGCAGAAGGAGTGGCCACGTCTCAATATTACATAGGTAACCTATGTATATCCACGTGAGTCCGGCCACACCACGAAGTGGCAATAGTCCGGCGCGATGAGGGCGAGTCTGGCGGAGGTAACGGCTGCTACGAGAGCCCTAGACTTGGCAGCCCGTCCGCCCGCCGAGGAGGAGTCGTGGCCCACCCGCAGATCGGCATCTTCGCGCTCGGCACGCAGGCGCACACCTACCTCGAGTTCGACCGCGCCGACGGCGCCGACGTGGCCGGCCTCGTCCGAGCCGTGGCTGCGCTGGAGGAGCCGACCACCACGATGGGCGGGGTCAACCTCGTGGTCGGGTTCCGGCCCGAGCTGTGGCGCACCTTCGCCCCGGACAGCACGCCGGCTGGGCTCACCGGCTTCGACGCGCCCGTGGTCGGTCCCGACGGCTACACCATGCCCGCGACCCAGCACGACGTGGTGCTGTGGATCGTCCGGCGGCTCCTACGACATCGTGTTCGACGCCGCGATCGGCATGATCAACGACCTCGCGCCGGTCGCCACGCTGGCGACCGAGATCGAGGGCTGGTCCTACCACCGCGACCGCGACCTCACCGGCTTCATCGACGGGACCGAGAACCCACCGGTGGCGGAGGCGCCCGAGTCGACGCTGGTCCCCGACGGCGCACCCGGTGCCGGGGGCTCGGTGCTGCTGCTGCAGCAGTGGGCGCACGACGCCGCGGCCTGGACCTCGCTACCGGTCGAGGAGCAGGAGCGGGCGATGGGCCGGACCAAGCCCGACAGCCTCGAGCTGGACCCGCAACCGGAGGGCTCGCACGTCGCCCGCACCGACCAGGACGAGTTCGGGCACGTCTTCCGCCGGAACACGGCGTACGGCACGGTCACCGACCACGGCACCGTGTTCGTGGGCTTCTGCGCCGAGCAGCGGCCGCTGGCGGCGATGCTCGACGCCATGGCCGGGATCGGCGGCCCGCGCGACGACCTGACCCGCTACTCCCGGCCCCTGACCGGCGCCTACTACTTCGTCCCGTCGGTCGACGACCTGGCGGCGGCCGCCTCCTAGCGCGTCTTGACCACGTTGGTCCGCGCCGCGATGTCGTGCAGGGCCTGGCGCTTCTTGCTGCCGGCCGCCCACAGCGCGTCGACGGCGTAGAACGTCATCGCGGCCAGGTAGAGGAGCACGGTCGCTGCCAGCGATCCGCTGAGGACGGCGGCGACGAGGGCCAGCCAGGGCAGGACGCTCTGCACGCCGACCCGGATCGCGATCGTGGACCAGGGCAGCCGACCGGGACGCTCGCGCAGGCGCACCCGCAGGCCGCAGATCAGCTTGCCGGGCGTGGCGCCCTTCCAGCGCAGGAAGACCACGAAGTAGGCCACCGTGAAGACGAACGGCACCAAGAACAGGCCGACGACGTGGTCGCGGTAGACGTCGAGGGTCTCGTTCCAGAACGTCGAGAAGTCGATCGTCCCACCGGGGGTGGTGTCGAGGTAGCGCTCGGTCAGGTCGTTGAGTCTCGCTGCTGCACGCCGATCTGGACGGGCAGCGAGACGATGTTGGCGGCGATGCCGACGAAGACCCCGTCGATGAACGACGCCAGCACCCGCCACCACCAGCCGGCCAGCCGCTCGCCGTCCGGGGTCGTCGGCCCGGGTCGCGGCCGTCGGGGTCGCGCCGTACGTCGGCGTGGGGTACGCCGGCGGCGCGACGTACGCGGCGGCTAGGCGCCGCCGTGCACCGGCTGGACGTGGTGGGTCCACGCCGATCCGTCCCAGTAGCGGACGTGCGGCGGGAGCGCCGGGAGGGGCGCCGGGATCCTGGTACCAGCCCGGAGGCGTCTGCGTCATGGGCGACAGGGTAGGCGCCCGGGTCGGGCAGGATGGGCGCATGCCGACGTACATCGCGTTTCTCCGCGCCATCAACCTCGGGGCGAACCGCAAGTTCCCCAAGGACGCGATCAAGGCCGCGGCCGAGGGGGCCGGCTTCACCGACGTCGAGACCTACATCAACACCGGCAACGTCCGGGTGACGACGAGCATGCGCTCGCGGGCGAAGGTCGAGGCCGCGCTGGAGAAGGCGTTCCTGGAGGACCGCGGGTTCGAGGTGCCCACCATCGTGTTCACGCCGGCCGAGCTGACGGCGATCGCCGACGAGGCGACGGAGTTCGCGAAGGACCACGACGGGGTGCACTACGTCTCGCTGCTCAAGGACGAGCCGTCCGCCGAGCTGATCGAGAAGATCGAGGCGACCGGTCGGGGTGCCGAGTCGGCACGGGTCGGCGGCCGCGCCGTGCACCTGCTGCTCGGGGCCGAACTACCACGAGGCGAAGCTGAGCAACTCCACCGTCGAGAAGCTGATGGGGGTCGCCACGAACCGCAACCTCAAGGTGATCCGGACCGTCGCCGAGAAGTGGGGCGGCGTAGAGCTGAGCCCCTACTCGCCGCGGAACTCCGGCTTCCGCTTCTCCCCGAACGCGCGCATCCCCTCGGCGACGTCGGCGGTGCGCAGCAGCAGAGTCTGGCCGGTCCGCTCGCGCTCGAGCGCGCCCTCGAGCTGGTCGAGGGTCGCGGCGTTGATCGCCTTCTTCGTGGCC
The DNA here is from genome assembly GCA_963788445.1 of uncultured Actinomycetota bacterium. GTDB lineage: Bacteria > Actinomycetota > Actinomycetes > Propionibacteriales > Nocardioidaceae > Nocardioides. The sequence goes on along the minus strand of CAWBGN010000006.1, from coordinate 94,117 downwards.
GCGAACGCCAGGGGCGGACCGCTCGCCAGCCGGTGCACGATCCTCGCCACGGTCTCCTCGAACTCGTCGTCGCTCGTGACGTGGGTGACCAGCCCGGCGTCGTACGCCTCGCGCGCGGTCAGCGGCTCGGCCAGCAGCCCCATCCGCATCGCGCGGGCCCGGCCGATCGAGGCCGCCACCGTCGCCGTGGCGCCGCCGTCGGGCATCAGCCCGATCCGGGCGAAGGCGAGCAGGAACGACGCCGACTCGGTGGCCACGACGATGTCGGCCGCGAGCGCGGCCGAGCAGCCGACGCCGGCGGCCACGCCGTTGACGGCGGCCACCACCGGCTTGTCGAGGTTCACGATCGCGCGGATGATCCGGTTGGCCCGGTCGAGGGCGGTCACGTCGAAGTGCTCGTGCGCGTCCGCGCCGGAGATGTCGGCGCCGGTGCTGAACGCCGGGCCGGTCCCGGTCACCGCCACCACGCGTACGTCGTCGCGCGCGGTCGCCTCCTCGACCAGCCGGCGCGAGGTCGTCGGCCATCTCGCCGGTCAGCGCGTTGAACACCTCGGGGCGGTTCAGGGTCAGCCAGAGGGCGCCGTCCTCGACCCGGACCTCCAGGTCAGCCAAGGGTGACCCCGGCCTTCTGCATCTCCGCGAGCGCCGAGCGGCTGGTGTCCTCGGCGACCCCCGCGCAGAGGTCGGGCAGCAGGCGTACGGCGAAGCCGGCCTCGACCGCGTCCAGCACCGTGCTCCGGACGCAGTAGTCGGTGGCGATGCCGCACACGTCGACGTCGGTCACCTCGTGCCGGCGCAGCCAGTCGGCCAGACCGACGCCGCCGGTGGTCTTCCCCTCGAAGCCGGAGTAGGCGGCGGCGTGCTCGCCCTTGAGGAAGATCGCGTCGAACGGCTGCGGGTCGAGGTTCGGGTGGAACGCCTCGCCGTCGGTGCCGACCTTGCAGTGCACCGGCCAGGAGTCCTCGAAGTCGGGGTCCTCCGACCAGTGCGAGCCGGGGTCGATGTGGTGGTCCTTGGTGGCGACGACGTGGGCGTAGTCGGGCGCCTTCGGGTCCTTGACCACCCAGTGGTGCAGCACCTCGGCGATGTCGGCAGCGACCCGGGCGCCGCCCGTTGACCGGCAGCGACCCGCCCTCGCAGAAGTCGTTCTGCACGTCGACCACGATCAGCGCCCGCTTCATGTTCGGGAGCGTATCGACTGCCCCCGCGGGCGCATCAGCCCAGGGAGCCAGTCGATGACGTCTTGGATCACGTCGTCCCAGAGCCCCCACTCGTGCTCGCCGGGGCGGAAGTCGGTGGTGACCGTCGCGCCGCGCCGTGGTGGCCTCCGTCGACGAACCGCTTGCTCAGCGGGTACAGCGGGTCCTCGGTGCCGCACGAGACGTACATCGGCGGCAGGTCGCCGGCCGTCGGCGCTCGCGAGGAGCGCGAACAGGTCCTCGTCGGGGCCGGGCGTCGCCGCCGTAGATCCGGTCGAACAGCTCGCTGGCGCTCCGGCAGGCCGGCCAGCGCCACGACGTCCAGGGCCCCGGACAGGGACGCCGCGGCCGCGAACCGGTCGGGGTGGCGTGAGCGCGAGCCTGAGGGCGCCGTACCCGCCCATGGAGAGGCCGGCCACGAAGGTGTCCTCGCGACGGTCGGAGAACCGGAAGAACGAGCCCATCACCCGGGGCAGCTCCTCGGACACGTAGGTCCAGTAGCGGTGGCCGTGCCGCTCGTCGGCGTAGAAGCTCCGGCCGACGGCGGGCATCACGACGGCGAGACCGGCCGCGGCGGCGTACCGCTCGATCGACGTGTAGCGGATCCAGGCCGTGTGGTCGTCCGAGAGACCGTGCAGCAGGTAGAGGACCGGCAGGTCGCCGCTCGGGCCGGCCGCGGCGTCGACGCCGATCTGGGTCTCGGTCGCCTGCGGCAGGACGACCGTCACCGATGCGCCGATCTCGAGCGACTCGGAGTAGAAGTCGCAGTCCACCAGTGCCATGTCAGCCTCCTACGTGGAGGGTCTCGATGACCGGCTCGCCGCGGGACAGGTGCCGGGCGGTCGAGCGGGAGCTCGTCGCGGGCGCGGCGATGCCGGCTCCCGGGCGTCCGTCGAGGCTCTCGCGGCCGACCACCTCGCCGTCGCGGACCAGCTCGACGAGCAGCGGCCGGTCGTCGCCGTCGTCGACCGGCGGCGTGCCGATGCCGACCACCTCGGCCTCGGCCACCCCGGCCGGGTCGCGCCGGCGCAGGGCGTACTTGCGGCCACCGAGCGAGATCTTGTCGTGGCTCTTCTTGGCCACCGAGACCAGGTCCCGGCGTCGTCCTCGCGCGCCACCAGCTTGTAGACGAAGCCGCAGGTCGGGTGGCCGCTGCCGGTCACCAGCTCGGTGCCGACGCCGTACCTGTCGACCGGCGCCGCGGCCAGCGCCGCGATGGCGAACTCGTCGAGGTCGCTGGTGACCACGATCTGGGTGCCGGTCGCGCCCGAGCTCGTCGAGCTGGCGGCGCACCCGGCGGGCGGTCTCGCCGAGGTCGCCGGAGTCGATCCGGACGGCGCCGAGCTCCGGCCCGGCGACCTCGACGCCGAGCCGCACCGCCTCGGCGATGTCGTAGGTGTCGACCAGCAGGGTGGTGCCGCGGCCGAGCGACTCGACCTGGCAGCGGAACGCGTCCTCCTCCGTGTCGTGCAGCAGCGTGAAGCTGTGCGCGCTGGTGCCGGCCGTCGGTACGCCGTACCGGTGCCGCGCCGCGAGGTTCGAGCTGCTCGCGAAGCCGGCGATGTACGCCGCCCGCGCGCACGCGACCGCGGCCTCCTCGTGGGTGCGGCGCGAGCCCATCTCGATGCACGGCCGGTCGCCGGCGGCCAGCGTCATCCGGGAGGCCGCCGAGGCGATCGCGCTGTCGTGGTTGTAGATCGACAGCAGCACCGTCTCCAGCAGCACCGCCTCGGCGAACGTGGACTCGACGATCACGCAGCGGTGAGTAGGGGAAGTACATCTCGCCCTCGGCGTAGCCCCAGACCGAGCCCGGTGAACCGGTAGCCGGACAGCCAGTCGAGGGTCGGCCCGTCGACCACGTCCGTCGAGGGCCGCCAGCGTCTCGTCGTCGAAGCGGAACTCCTCGATCGCGTCCAGCGCCCGGCCGACGCCGGCCACCACGCCGTACCGGCGACCCTCCGGCAGCCGGCGCGGGAACAGCTCGAAGACCGAGCGGCGCGTCGGCCGTGCCGTTGGCCAGCGCGGCCTGGAGCATGGTCAGCTCGTAGTGGTCGGTGAGCAGGGCGGTCGATCCCTGCGGGGCGGGTCACCGGTCCAGCCTAGGAGGACCGCGCGGTGGCCGGGCGCCCGCTGCACGTGTGCCACGATGGAAGGGTGTCCGCGCCGAGCCCCGTCGAGGTCGAGCCGACCCTCACGCCCGACGAGATCACGTTCCTCGCGAAGCCGTGGGTGACCATCGTCTGGAACGACCCGGTGAACCTCATGTCCTACGTCACGCTTCGTCTTCCAGAAGTACTTCGGCTACGACAAGAAGAAGGCCGAGAAGCTGATGCTCGAGGTGCACAACGACGGCAAGTCCGCGGTCAGCACCGGCAGTCGCGAGGAGATGGAGCGCGACGTCCAGGCCATGCACGAGTACGGCCTGTGGGCCACGATGGAGAAGGCCACGTGAGCGAGCCGCACCGGGACGCAGTGAGCGGATTCGCGCGCCATCGGCGCAGCGGACGGATCATCGCCACCTTCACCGGTTTCGAGGCCGACCTGCTGCGCTCGCTGGCCTCCCAGCTGGTCGAGCTGCTGCGGAACGAGGCGGCGGTCCCGCGCGAGGGGACCGACCCGCTCGAGGCGCTGCTCGACTTCAGCGGGCCCACGGTCGAGCCGGACGACCCGGTCCTGGCACGGCTGTTCCCGACGGCGTACCCCGACGACGACGACGCGGCCGCCGAGTTCCGTCGCTTCACCGAGGGCGGCCTGCGCGACGGCAAGGCGGCCGGTGCGATCTCGATCATCGACGCGCTCGAGGAGGCGGGGCTGCCGCCCGGAGCTGACCGAGGACGGCCTGATGATCGACGTCGAGCTCGACCCGCCGGCCGCCGAGACGTGGATGCGCTCGTTCACCGACGTCCGGCTCGCCCTGGCCACCCGGCTCGGCGTCGAGGAGGGTGACGAGGCCTACTGGCACTCGCTCCCGGACGAGGACCCGCGGGCCCAGGCGCACGACATCTACGAGTGGGTGGGCTACCTCCAGGAGACGCTCGTCGAGGCGCTCGTCGGCTGACGGCTGCGTCCTCCCACATCGTGGTCGATGTGGGTCCGGCGGGGACGGCCTCCCTAGGCTGGGACGGTGCTGACCATCGACCAGGCGACGTACGACGCGATCGTCGCGCACGCGAAGCGGGACCACCCCGACGAGGCGTGCGGGATCGTCGCCGGCCCGGAGGGCAGCGACCGTCCCGAGCGGTACGTCGAGATGGTCAACGCGGCCGGCAGCCCGACGTTCTACGAGTTCGACTCCACCGACCTGCTCGCGCTCTACAAGGACATGGACGCGCGCGACGAGGAGCCGGTGGTGGTCTACCACTCGCACACCGCCACCGAGGCGTACCCCAGCCGCACCGACATCGGCCTGGCCATGGAGCCGAACGCCCACTACGTGCTCGTCTCCACACGCGAGCACGGGAATAACGAGGGTCCCGTGGAGTTCAGGTCCTACAGAATCGTGGACGGTGAAGTGACCGAGGAAGACGTCACCGTCGTGCCCCAGCTCGACCCCGCAACATCGAGGAGTACCTGATGGCCATCGAGGTCCGGATCCCCACCATCCTGCGCACCTACACCGGCGGCGAGAAGGCGGTGACGGCGACGGGGCGAAGCCTCGAGCGCGCTGATCGACGACCTGGAGTCCAACCACCCCGGGCTCAAGGAGCGGCTGATCGAGGACGGCGACCTGCGCCGGTTCGTCAACGTCTACGTCAACGACGAGGACGTGCGGTTCATCGGCGGCCTCGAGGCCGAGCTCGCCGACGGCGACCAGGTCGTCGTGCTGCCGGCGGTCGCCGGCGGATGACCCGCTACGACAACCTGCTGGCCTCCGTCGGCGGCACGCCGCTGGTGGGGCTGCCGGGGCTGTCGCCGACACCCGACGTCCGGCTCTGGGCGAAGCTCGAGGACCGCAACCCGACCGGCTCGATCAAGGACCGGCCGGCGCTGAAGATGATCGAGCAGGCGGAGAAGGACGGGCTGCTCCGCCCCGGCTGCACGATCCTCGAGCCGACCTCCGGCAACACCGGCATCTCGCTGGCCATGGCCGCGAAGCTCAAGGGCTATCGCCTGGTCTGCGTGATGCCCGAGAACACCTCCGAGGAGCGGCGCCAGCTGCTGCGGATGTGGGGCTCGGAGATCGTGTCCTCGCCGGCCGCCGGCGGGTCCAACGAGGCCGTGCGGGTCGCCAAGCAGATCGCCGGCGAGCACCCCGACTGGGTGATGCTCTACCAGTACGGCAACATCGCCAACGCGCTCTCCGCACGAGGAGGGCACCGGCCCCGAGATCCTGGCCGACCTCCCCGGCATCACCCACTTCGTCGCCGGTCTCGGCACCACCGGCACGCTCATGGGCGTCTCCCGCTTCTTCCGTCGCGAGAAGCCGGAGGTCCGGATCGTGGCCGCCGAGCCGCGGTACGGCGAGCTGGTCTACGGCCTGCGCAACCTCGACGAGGGCTTCGTCCCCGAGCTGTACGACGAGACGCTGATCGACGCGCGGTTCTCGGTCGGCCCGCGCGACGCCGTACGCCGGGTGCGCGAGCTGCTCGAGCTCGAGGGCATCTTCGCCGGCATCTCCACCGGCGCGATCCTGCACGCCGCCCTCGGCCAGGCCGCCAAGGCGGTCAAGGCGGGCGAGTCCGCCGACATCGCGTTCGTGGTCGCCGACGGCGGCTGGAAGTACCTCTCGACCGGCGCCTACGAAGGCACCGTCGACGAGGCCGAAGAGCGCCTCGAAGGCCAGCTCTGGGCCTAGGCCGCGCGATGGTTTCGAGACGGCGCTGCGCGCCTTCCTCAACCACGTGGTTGAGGAGGCGCGCTGCGCCTGTCTCGAAACCACCGGCTCAGCGGCACGTCGAGGTTCTGGGCGGCGTCGAGCTCGCTGCCGCCGACGCGGTCGAGGCCGAGCAGGTCGGTGACGAGGTTGGCCACGTCGCCGTTGCGGATCGGCTGGCGGCCGCGGGCGTACGTCGTCCGGCGTGCGGCCGGGGTCGCGGTAGTCGGGGTTCAGGTCGTAGAGGTCGGTGCCCGCGGTCGACGCCGGCGCCCCAGACGATGAACGGGATCCGGTAGTTGGCGAGCCTGGTCGGGTCGCGGTGGTTCGGCGCCCTTGCCGCCGTGGTCGGCGGTGACGATCAGGACGGTGCTCCCGGCCAAGGCGTTGTGCGCCTCGATCGACGCGACGACCTTGCCCAGCAGCCGATCGGTGGCGCGCACGGCGTCGAGGTACGCCGGTGACATGAAACCGTGCGCGTGCCCGGCGAGGTCGGGCGCCGACAGGTGCACGAACCGGAAGGCGCGGGTCTGGTGGGCGAGGTCGCGCGCGCAGCGCCCGGACCAGACGCGCGTTGTCGCTGGCGGATGGTGGACCGGTCGATGGCCCGGTGCCAGGACCGCTCGAACAGGGAGAACTTCGACTTGCTGGCGAACACCGCGGTCGCCCAGACCGGCGCGGTGGATCGACGTTGAACACCGACGCCACCCGGTGCCCCGCGGCCTCGCTGGACCGTGGGCGGCCTCCTGCGGTCGTCGTTCCAGGTGACGCCGTGGCCGCCCGTCCGCGCTGCGATCCTGCGGCCGGTGACCATGCCGGTGTGGTTCGGCAGGGTGTCGGTCAGCTCGCGCTCGGTCCGGGCGTTCAGCGTGGACGCGCCACGTTCGATCAGTCGGTGCAGGGTCGGCGTGCGCCTCGCTGCCGAGCCTGCGGATCGCGGCCGGGTTGCAGCCCGTCGATCGACACCGCGACCACCGTGGTGACGGCGGGTGCGGCAACGGGTGCGGCGCTGCGAGCGCGCGCGTCCGCGCCGCGCGGATCGGCGGCAGCATCCCGAGAGGGCGAGAGCACCCGTGAGCATGACGGCGGCGACCGACCTGTGTGTCCCGAGCACCAAGTCAGGGTAAGACACGTGACCACGATCTCCCCGGAACCGGGCCCCGAGAACGTGCGGTGCGGGGGCGGCACCGCCTAGCCTCTCTGCTTGTGCGGGAACTGACCGCCGATGCGCCCATCGGCATCTTCGACTCGGGCTTCGGTGGTCTCACCGTGGCCCGTTCGGTCATCGACCAGCTTCCCCACGAGTCGATCGTCTACGTCGGCGACACCGCCCGTCAGCCCTACGGCCCCAAGCCGATCGGCGAGGTGCGCGAGTACGCCCTCGAGTGCCTCGACCACCTCGTCGAGCGCGGCGTCAAGGCGCTGGTCATCGCCTGCAACTCCGCCAGCGCCGCCGTGCTCCGCGACGCCCGGGAGCGCTACGACGTCCCCGTGGTCGAGGTGATCTACCCCGCCACCCGCCGCGCGGTCGCCGCCAGCCACACCGGCCGGATCGGTGTGATCTGCACCCGGGCGACCGCCGAGTCGATGGCGTACGACGACGCCTTCGCCGCGGCGCCCCACGTCGAGCTCGTGACCCGGGCCTGCCCGCGGTTCGTCGAGTTCGTCGAGGCCGGTGTCACCGGCGGCGACGAGCTGCAGGCCGTCGCCCACGAGTACCTCGACCCGCTGATCGAGGCCGGCGTCGACACGCTGGTCCTCGGCTGCACCCACTACCCGCTGCTGACCGGCGTCATCCAGTACGTCATGGGCGACGACGTGATCCTGGTCAGCTCCGCCGAGGAGTGCGCCAAGGACGTCTACAAGATGCTGGTCCGCACCGACCTGATGCGCGACGGCGGCACCCCGGCGTACGACTTCCTCACGACCGGCGTGCCCGGCGAGTTCGAGTCCGTCGGTCGCCGGTTCCTCGGGCCCGAGATGGTCTCCGCCTCCCAGTTCGCCGGACGTCTCGGATGAGGCTCACCGTCGTCGGCTGCTCCGGGTCCTACCCCGGTCCGGACTCGCCGGCCAGCTGCTACCTCCTCGAGGCCGATCGCGTACGGCCGCACCTGGCGGGTGCTGGTCGACCTCGGCAGCGGCGCCCTCGGCGCGCTGCACCAGTACGTCGACCCGCTGTCGATCGACGCCGTCTTCCTCAGCCACCTCCACGCCGACCACTGCCTCGACCTCTGCGGGTTCTACGTGCTCCGCAAGTACCACCCCAACGGCCACCAGCCGCGGATCCCGGTCTACGGCCCGGAGGGCACCGCCGACCGGATGGCGCGCGCCTACGACCTGCCGACCGATCCCGGCATGCACGAGGAGTTCGACTTCCGGGTCTACGACGGGCCGGTCGAGCTCGGCCCGTTCACGGTGGACCCGATCCCGGTCGAGCACCCGGTCCCGGCCTTCGGCCTCCGCGTCACCGCCGACGGCGCCACGCTCGGCTACTCCGGTGACACCGGGCCCTGCGACGGGCTCGACGCGGTCGCGCACGGGTGTCGACATGCTGCTGGCCGAGGCGTCGTTCCTGTCCCGTGCCGACAACCCGACCAAGCTGCACCTGACCGGCTCCGAGTGCGGCGAGACGGCCACCCGGGGCGGCGTGCGCCCGGCTGGTGCTCACCCACGTGCCGCCCTGGCACGACCCGAAGGACGCGCTGCGCGAGGCGCGCACGACGTACGCCGGCGACATCACGCTCGCCCGCGCGGGAGCGATGTACGAGCTGTAGGTCTGTCGCCGCCGCGGCCTGCGGGAGCGTGGACGGGTCGGATAAGGGCGACCGCTGCCCAGACGGCGAGGGCGAGGGCGGCCAGCAGGTACGCATTGCCGACGAAGTGCTCGACTGGGCTCCACGCGTACTCGCGGCCTCGACCGTAGGGCGGCCAGATGACCGGCCGAGCCACGAAGACCGCGGTCCACGCGGCGGCTGCCCACCGGCTGCGCTCCCACAGCACCAGCGCCACCGGCAGCGCCCAGACCCAGTGATGGGACCAGGAGACCGGCGAGGCGAACAGCATGGACATCGCCGCCAGGCAGGTGCCGAGCAGGCGGTCGCCACGTCGCCACCACGCGGCGCCGATGGCCAGCACCGCGAGTGAGAGCGGGCCGGCGACCGCCAGCCACAGGGACGTCGGCGGTGGGGCGTCGAGGAAGCGCGCGAGGGCGCCGTACGCCGACTGGTTGTGGGCCAACGCCGGCGGGCCGACCCGGCTTGCGTCGACAAGCCCGTCGGCCCAGTACGACGCGGACGAGCTCGGCGCCGCCAGGAACCCGACTGCGACCGTGGCGGTGAAGGCCAGAGCCGCCCGCCCCGCGGCGGTACGCCGGCCCACCAGGAGGAGCAACACGACGAACACGAGCGGGGTCAGCTTCACCCCTGCCGCGATTCCCACCAGTACGCCGGACCAGCGCCGGGTCGGCCCGACCAGGTCGACCAGGACCGCGAGCATCAGGATCACGTTGACCTGTCCGAAGGTGAGGTTCTGCCATACCGGCTCCAGAGCCAGCGCACCGGCAGTCATGAGCGCGACCAGCCACCCCGGCGTGGGGCGGTCGAGCGCGCGGCGTACCACCACGACGACCGCAGCGAGTGCGCACACCGACGCCCCGGTCCACAGCGCGGCAGCGAGCCACGCCGGCAGCGTTGCCAGCGGCACCAGCGCGACCGCGGCGAACGGCGGGTAGGTGAACGGCAGCCCGGTCACCGGATCGTCGGACTCGAGCAGATGCAGGCCGTCGAGCACCGTCCGACCGCCGTGCTGGTAGACGAGGAGATCCGTGAAGCCGCCGCGGGTCGCCGCAACCACGGCCGCGGCAGCAACCAGGATCACGACCGGGACCGGCCCCTGGAGCAGGCGTGACTCCCTCACCGATCGGATCGTACGCGCGAACGCCGCCGGGGACTCAGGCCAGCCCGGCGTCGTGGACCAGGATCGCGATCTGCACCCGGTTGGTGACGTGGAGCTTGTCGAAGAGCCGCGACACGTGGGCCTTGACGGTCGGCACCGAGAGGTAGAGCTCGGCGGCGATCTCCGCGTTGCTCAGGCCGCGGCCGACCGCGAGCGCGACCTCCCGCTCCCGCTCGGTGAGGCAGGCCAGGCGGCGCTCGGCCTCGCTGGTGCGGTTGTCGCTGTCGTCGGTGCGCAGCCGGTCCAGCACGGTCCGGGTCACCGACGGCGACAGCATCGGCTCGCCGGCCGACACCTTGCGGATCGCGGCGACGATCTCGGCGGGCGGGGTGTCCTTGAGCAGGAAGCCGTCGGCGCCCGCGGCCAGCGCGCCGAAGACGTGCTCGTCGGCGTCGAACGTCGTGAGCACGATGACCCGCGGCGGCTCGGGCCGGGCGTGCAGCTCGCGGGTCGCGTCCAGCCCGTTCAGGCGCGGCATCCGGATGTCCATCAGCACCACGTCCGGGTCGAGCGACCGGACCAGGTCGATGCCCTCGCGGCCGTCGCCCGCCTCGCCGACGACCTCGAGGTCGGCCTGGCCGCCCAGCATCAGCGCGAGCGCCGAGCGCACCAGCGGGTCGTCGTCGACGATCAGCACCCGAGTCGCTCCCCCGTCATCCGTGGGGTGATCATGCCGCCCACGGTATCCACCCGTGCAGAACGAACGTCGATCCGTCGCGTCGGGTCTCGAGGCGGCCGCCCCGCAGCTCGGCCCGCTCGGACAGCCCGACCAGGCCCAGCCCGGAGCCGGGCGTGGCGGTCGGGCCGAAGCCCAGCGGGTTGCGCAGCAGGATGTCGACGCCGTCCTCGGGGGAGCCGCTGACCTGGATCGTGAGCCGGGCCCCGGGGGCGTGCTTGCGGGCGTTGGTGATGCCCTCCTGGACGATCCGGTAGACGGTCCGGCCGACCACGTCCGGCACGGCCAGTCGTCGGCCTCGACGAGGTCGAGGTAGTCGATGTGCAGCCCCGACGCCTGTGCGTCGGACACCAGCTCCGGGAGGTCGGCGTACGTCGGCTGCGGCTGGTCGAGCGGCTCGCCGGTCCGTACGTCGCGGAGCACGCCGAGGACGCCGCGCAGGTCGGTGAGGGCGTCGTGCGCCGTCGACTGGATGACCGCGGCGTTGGCGCGCATCTGCTCGGCGGTGAGGTCCTCGCGGAACGCGAGGGCGCCGGCGTTCATCGAGATCTGCGAGATCCGGTGGGCGAGCACGTCGTGCATCTCGCGGGCGATGCCGGCCCGCTCGTTGGCGCGGGCCTGCGCGACCCGGAGCTCCTGCTCGGCCTCCGCCCGCTCGGCGCGGTGGCGCAGCGTCCAGAGCAGCTCGCGGCGGGACCCGATGTACATGCCCCAGCCGAGGATGCCGGCGGTGAAGATCGCGTTCACCGTGAGCGTGAGCCACTCCGGGCTCGTCGCCCTGGCCGGGCTGGACCCGGACGACCGTCTGGCCGGCCACCATGCTGACCAGGGCCGATGAGACCGATCTGCCAGAGCCGGCGGCGCGGTGGCCACGCGACACCGCGGCGAGCACGGCCGGCCCGGCGGACAGAGGCCGGAGAAGGCCGACAGCACGCCGGTGAGCACCGCGACCGGCACCGGCCAGCGCCGCCGGAAGAAGACGGCGACGTAGGCGACCAGCGCCAGCACCGACGTCGAGCACGAACAGCTCGGGTGGTCGCGCCTGCGCCTCCGCGATCGGGCGTCCAGGCGACCGCGGACGACCGCGAGCATGCCGACGATCCGCCACGTGTGCCCCCAGACGGGTCAGCGGCGGCTGAGTACTCGTCGGGCGTGGGCCGGTCCACGCGGCAAGGCTAGGTCCCCGGGCGGCGCCGCGCAGGCTGCCGCGGTCGCGGAGACCCCCTACCAAGGTAGGGGCGGCTCGATCCCGCGGGTCGATGCCCGCGGCTCGCTCGCGCGGGCAGGATGGGCCGCATGATCAAGGTCGAAGGACTCACCAAGAAGTACGGCACGTTCACCGCCGTCGACGACGTCAGCTTCGTCTGCCAGCCGGGAAGGGTGACCGGGTTCCTCGGTCCCAACGGCGCGGGCAAGACCACCACGATGCGCGTGATGGTCGGCCTGACCCCGGCCAGCCACGGGCAGGTCACCATCGGCGGCCACCTCTACCACGACCTCCCCAACCCGGGACGTCACGTCGGCGTCCTCCTCGACGCGGGCGCCCAGCACGCCGGCCGCACCGGCCGCGAGATCCTCACCATCGGCGCCCAGACCATGGGGCTGCCCGAGTCGCGCGTCGACGAGATGCTCGAGCTGGTGTCCCTCTCGCCGACCGAGGCGAAGCGGCGGCTGCGCAACTACTCGCTCGGCATGAAGCAGCGCCTCGGCATCGCCCACGCGCTGCTCGGGGACCCGTCGGTGCTGATCCTCGACGAGCCGGCCAACGGTCTCGACCCGGCCGGCATCCGCTGGATGCGCGGGCTGCTCAAGGGGTACGCCGACCGCGGCGGCACCGTCCTGCTCTCCAGCCACCTGCTCAACGAGGTCGAGCTGATCGCCGACGAGATGATCCTCATCGGCCACGGCAGGATCGTGGCCCAGGGCGACAAGAAGTCGCTCCTGTCGATGGACACCAACGTCGAGCTCGCTCGTCACCTCCCTCGACAACGACAAGCTCGGGCGGATCCTCGAGGAGGCGGGCTACGCGGTCAGCGAGGCGGGCGACGGCCTCCGCGTCTCGTGCGCGCCGGTCGACGTCGGCCGCGCCGCCGCCGAGCACCAGATCGTCCTGACCGACCTGCGCTCCGGGGCCGCCGGCCTCGAGGACCTCTTCCTCGAGCTCACCTCCGACACCCAGCGCGACGACCTCACCGAAGGAGCGCACGGCATGACCGCCACCGCCACCGAACCCATGACGCTCGACCTCGTCGGGCACGTCCACAGGTCCCGATGAGCCGCCTGGCCAAGGTCGAGTTCCGCAAGTCGCTCGACACCCGCGCCGGCCGCTGGTTCACGTTCTCGATCGTCGCCCTGTGCCTCGTCGTGGTGACCATCTACGCCTTCGTCGCGCCCGACCGGACCAGGACTACATCGACCTGCTCGGCATCGCCGGAGCCGTGCTCGGGTCCTTCCTGCCCGATCCTGATCATCATGCTGGTGACCGCCGAGGCGAGCTCAGCGCACCGGCCTGGTGACCTTCACGCTGGAGCCGCAGCGCTCGCGCGTCGTGATCGCCAAGTTCATCGCCGGCGTGGCGCTGGGGGTGGCGGTGATGATCATCGCCGCGCTGATGGCCGTGATCGGCACCCTGCTCGGCACCCTCGACGGCAGCTCGCCCGACTGGTCGCTCGACGCGCAACCTGGTCTTCAACGGGTTCGTGCTGTCCAACCTGATCGGGATCTTCATCGGGTTCGCCATCGGGATGCTGCTCATGAACACCGCCGCCGCGATCGTCGTGCTACTTCGTGTACTCCCTGATCCTGCCGACCGTGGTCGGCTTCCTCGAGCTGCCTCAGCGACGGCTTCGAGAAGGTCGCGCCCTGGATCGAGCTGAACACCGCCCAGATGCCGCTGTTCACGGGCGACTACAAGCCGACGGGCGAGGAGTGGGCACAGATCGCCACCGCAGGCACGATCTGGCTGATCCTGCCGTTGACGCTCGGGATCATGCGGCTGCTGCGGATCGAGTTCAAGTAGCCGACAGGCTGCCCAGACGGAGCGGGTCCGGTTCCCACGGGGGGGAGCCGGACCCGCTCTCTTTTCTTCACCCGACGTTGCGGGACACGTCATCTGCGCGGTGTTGTGGCGTAGCGGTGCTCGCCACGCTGAGGCCATGCGGAACACGCGGTACCTGCGCTTCGCGGCCCTGGGGGACAGCACCACCTGTGGCATCGGGGACCCCGTCCCCACCGGATGGCGCGGCTGGGCGAGGCTCCTGGCCGACGCGCTCGGTACGGGCTACGGGATGTCCTTCTGCAACGTCGCGGCCTCCGGCGCGACGTCCTCGTCGGTGCGCGAGCTCCAGCTGGATGCGGCGCTCAGCCATCGCCCCGACCTCGCCTCGCTGATCGTCGGCGTGAACGACACGATGCGGTCCACCTGGGACCCCGTCCGCCTGCGCGCCGACCTGATGGAGTCCGCCGACGCCCTGCACGGCGCGGGCGCGCTCCTGCTGACCGCGCGCTTCCACGACCACGGCGCCGTGTTCGGGCTGCCCGGCGTGCTGCGCGGCCGCTGTTCGCGCGGATCGAGCTGGTCAACCGCGTGTACGACGAGATCTACGCGACGTACGGCGGGGTCCGGCTCGACCTCGGGTGTCGACCGGACGTCGCGCGCCGCGGCTTCTGGTCGGTGGACCGGCTGCACCCGTCCGAGCTGGGGCACCGTGCGCTGGCGCGGGCCTACGGCGAGCTCCTGCGGGCGGAAGGTCTGGCCTTCGAGCTCCCGGACCTCGCCGCGTCCGGCGGTTTCGAGCCGAGCTGGCGTCGCGACCTGGCGTGGATGGTGGCGCAGGGTGCGCCGTGGTTCGGTCGGCGGGCGCGCGACCTCGGCCCGTGGGCGGTCCGGCTGGCGCTGACCGAGGCCCGTCGGCCGGGACAGCCGACGCCCTTGTGACCTGGCGCCAGGCCACGGGATCACTCTCCCGGGCCTGCCTGCACGCGGGTACGGAACTCCGCGACCCAGTCGTCGATCGGCCAGGTCGACTCGACCAGCCAGGTGGCGCCCGCGGCGGCGTACTGGGCTCGCGTGTAGCCCGGCGCCCACGCCGCGACGACGTCCCATCCGGCGGGCACGTCGTCTCCGACGTACGCCGCGAGCTCATCGGGTGTCAGCAGGTCTCCTGACCCGATCGGCGCGATGCCGTCCCAACGCCTGGCGCGTTCCAGCGGGCGCTGGTGCGGGACCACGCCGCCGACCCAGATCGGCGGGCGCGGCCGCTGCACCGGGCCGGGGCGTAGCTGGGCGTCGACCGCGTAGTGGTCACCGTCGTGCGCCACCGGATCTCCGCGGAGAAGTCCGTCGAGCACGTCGAGCGCCTCGTCGAGCATCCGCCCGCGCACCCGCGGTTCGGACTCGTCGCCGAAGTGCGCGAAGTCCTCGGCGGCGGGCTCGCCGAGCCCCACGGCAAAGGTCACGCGACCGTTGCTGAGGTGGTCGAGCGTCAACAGGTGCTTCGCGACGACCTGTAGTCGGCGTCGGGTGAGCGGCGTGATCAGGGTGCCGATCCGTACCCGCTCGGTGCGTTCGGCGATCGCGCCCAGCAGCACCCAGGGGTCGTGCACCGGTGGCCGGACTGTCGGCTCCCACTGCAGGTGGTCCCAGAGGAAGACGCCGTCCCAGCCGGCCTCCTCGGCATCGGTGGCGATCGCTACGACGGTCGCCGGATCGGTGAACGGCGGGATGCTCACGAGCGTGCGAGGTGTGCTCATGGGCCGAACCTACGACGGTGCCCCGACATCGTCTGGGTGTGGATGGAGGCCGTCGACCCGGAACGCGCACTGGGCCTGGTGCGCACCCTCCGGCCACTGTGTAGAAGGGCGCACGTGGACCCTTCTACACAGTGCTTGCGGAAACCGATGAGCATGCAGTGCGCTCATCGGCATGGCAGCGCACGCACTGCGGCAGACCCAAGAAATTCGGACGGCGATGTCGAGAACCCGGGCCCGGCTCCGTCCCCGGTGTGAACGCGACCAGAATGGGTCGCACCAGCACACGAGGAGTAACACGATGGCCAAGTACCTCCTGCTCAAGCACTACCGCGGCGCCCCGGCGGCGGTCAACGACGTCCCCATGGACCAGTGGACGCCCGAGGAGATCTCGGCTCACGTCCAGTACATGCGCGACTTCGCGGACCGGCTCGAGGGGACCGGAGAGTTCGTCGATGGACAGGCGCTCGCACCCGAGGGGACGTTCGTCCGGTACGACGGCGAGGGTCGCCCGCCGGTCACGGACGGCCCGTTCGCCGAGACGAAGGACCTCATCGCCGGCTGGATGGTGATCGACGTCGACAGCCACGACCGCGCCGTCGAGCTGGCCGGGGAGCTCTCGGCAGCCCCCGGAGCGGGCGGGAGGCCGATCCACGAGTGGCTCGAGCTGCGTCCGTTCCTCACCGAGCCGCCCACCATCACGGAGTGATCCCACCGGTGGACGAGGTGCTGCTGAGGAGTCTCACGCCAGGCGTGCTCGGGATCCTCGTCCGCCGCGGAGCCGACTTCGCGGCGGCCGAGGACGCCGTGCAGGACGCGCTGGTCGAGGCGGTCCGCGTCTGGCCGGCCGAGCCGCCGCGGGACCCGAAGGGCTGGCTGGTCACCGTGGCCTGGCGCCGGTTCCTCGATGCGACCCGGTCCAACGCCTCCCGGCGCCGGCGCGAGGACCTCGTCGACGAGGAGCCGGCGCCCGGGTCCGCGCCCGCGGTGGACGACACGCTCCAGCTCTACTTCCTGTGCGCCCACCCGTCGCTGACGCCCTCGTCCGCCGTCGCACTCACGCTGCGCGCCGTCGGCGGACTGACCACCCGCCAGATCGCCCAGGCCTACCTGGTGCCCGAGGCGACCATGGCGCAGCGCATCAGCCGGGCCAAGCGCACCGTCTCCGACGTGCGGTTCGACCAGCCCGGTGACGTCGCCACCGTGCTGCGCGTGCTCTACCTGGTCTTCAACGAGGGCTACTCCGGCGACGTCGACCTCGCCGCCGAGGCCATCCGGCTCACCCGGCAGCTAGCCACCTCGATCGATCATCCCGAGGTGTCGGGCCTGCTCGCCCTCATGCTGCTCACTCACGCCCGGCGGGCCGCCCGCACCACTCCCGACGGCAGCCTGGTGCCGCTCGCAGAGCAGGACCGCAGCCGGTGGGACACCGAGTCGATCGCCGAGGGCGTCGAGATCCTGCAGGCGGCCCTCGCCCGCGACCGGCTGGGCGAGTTCCAGGCCCAGGCCGCCATCGCAGCACTCCACGCCGACGCGGCCACCGCGGGAGAGACGGACTGGGTGCAGATCGTCGAGTGGTACGACGAGCTCGCGCGCCTCACCGACAACCCGGTCGTCCGGCTCAACCGCGCGGTGGCCGTCGGCGAGGCCGACGGAGCACGCGCCGGCCTGGCGGCGCTCGCGTTGCTGCACGACTCGCTGCCCCGCCACACCGCGGTGGCGGCGTACCTCCACGAGAAGGACGGCGACCTGGCCACGGCGGCACGGCTGTACGCCGACGCGGCCCACCAGGCGCCCAACCTGGCCGAGCGAGACCACCTGAACCGCCAGGCCGCCCGGCTCAACGCCCAGCGCATCAGGTGAGGCTGGCCAGATCCTCGGGAGACAGCCGAAGTGCGCCGGCGGCGACGTTCTCGTGGAGGTGTCCGGGATCGCTCGTCCCTGGGATGGCCAGCACATGTGGTCCCTGGCTCAGGATCCACGCGGTCCGGACCTGGGCGGTGGTGGCTCCGTGCTTCGCGGCGACGGCCTGCACCGCTTCGTTGGTGGCCACACCCCCCGATTCCCTGCCCGCGGCAGCGAGGGCGAAGAACGGTACGAAGGCGATGTCCGCGTCGCCGCACTCGCGGAGCACCTCGTCGTTGACCCGGCCGAAGTCGACGCTGTATCGGTTCTGGACTGCTGCAACCGGCGCTATCGAGCGGGCTTCGGCGAGGTGTTCCGGCCGGACGTTGGACACCCCCAGGTGGCGGATCAGGCCGGAGTCGCGAAGGTCGGCCAAGGCGCCGAAGTGCTCCGCCACTGAGTCCAGACCGTGCTGGCGTAGATACACCAGATCGAGATGGTCACGACCCAGGTCCCGGAGGTCCTTCTCGACCAGCCCGCGGAGCTGGTCCGGTCGCGCCATGCCGGCGTTGGTCGGACCCACCTTCGTGGCGACCAGCAGGTCGGACGGATAGGGCGCGAGGGTCTCACGCACGAGCTGGTTAGCCCATCCCAGGGTCGTGAAGGCGGTCGGCCCTCGCTCCGGCGCCGGATGGCTGGGGTAGAACGCGGCGGTGTCGATGTGGTTGACGCCGAGCTCGAGCGCCAGCCGCAGCAGGGCCTTGACGCCTTCGCGGTCATCACCGGCCGTGGTGTCGCCCGGGCCAGCCCCCGCGAGACGCTTGGTGCCGAATCCGATTCGGCGGACCGTCATGTCGCCGACTGGGAAGGTGCCCGCAGCCGCGGCCGGGATGTCCTCGAGACGCATTCGAACGAAGCTAACACCGGGGCGAAGGGACACCCCTGAGCGCCGTCGGCGCCGTGCCCTAGGGTCGCGACCATGACTGAAGCACCCGCGCGCGCCGACGGCCGTCAGGACGACGAGCTCCGCCCGATCACGATCACCCGGCACTGGCTCGACCACGCCGCCGGCTCGGTGCTGGTCGAGTTCGGCCGCACCCGCGTCCTCTGCGCGGCGTCCGCGTCCGAGGGGGTGCCGCGCTGGCGCAAGGGCTCCGGCCTCGGCTGGGTCACCGCCGAGTACGCCATGCTCCCCGCGTCCACCAACACCCGCTCCGACCGCGAGTCGGTCAAGGGCCGGATCGGCGGCCGCACCCACGAGATCTCCCGCCTGATCGGCCGGTCGCTGCGCGCCGTCATCGACTACAAGGCGCTCGGCGAGAACACCATCGTCCTCGACTGCGACGTGCTCCAGGCCGACGGCGGCACCCGCACCGCCGCCATCACCGGCGCGTACGTCGCCCTCGCCGACGCCGTCGCCCACCTGCGCGGCGAGGGCGCGCTGGCCGGCGAGCCGCTGACCGGTTCGGTCGCCGCCGTGAGCGTCGGCGTCATCGACGGCGTCGCCGCGGCTCGACCTGCCCTACGAGGAGGACGTCCGCGCCGAGACCGACATGAACGTCGTGATGACCGGCGACGGCCGCTTCGTCGAGGTGCAGGGCACCGCCGAGGGCGCGCCGTTCGACCGCGCCGAGCTCGACGCGCTGCTCGGGCCTGGCCGAGCAAGGGCTGCGCCGACCTGACCCGGCTGCAGCAGGAAGCCCTCGCCCGGTGACCCGGGTCTTCCTGGCCTCGCGCAACGCCAAGAAGCTCGAGGAGATGGAGCGGATCCTGCGCGAGCACGCGCCGGACGTCGACGTGGTCGGCCTCGACGACGTGCCGGCGTACGACGAGCCGGTCGAGGACCAGCCCACGTTCGAGGGCAACGCGCTGCTGAAGGCGCGGGCCGGCGCGTCCGGCGACCGGGCTGCCGTCGCTGGCCGACGACAGCGGCCTCTGCGTCGACGCCCTCAACGGGATGCCCGGCGTGCTGTCCGCGCGTTGGGCCGGCCCACCCAAGTCTGACCTGCGCAACAACGAGCTGCTGCTGGCGCAGCTGGACGACGTCCCCGACGAGCGCCGCGGTGCGCACTTCGCGTGCGCGGTCGCGTTCGTCCACCCCGACGGCACCGAGCTCGTCGTCCACGGCGAGATGCGCGGCCGGGTCATCCGCGAGCTGCGGGGGAGCGGCGGGTTCGGGTACGACGTGCTGTTCGTGGCCGACGAGCACCCGAGCCGACGGCACGACGTCGGCGGAGCTGTCGGCCGCGGAGAAGGACGCGATCTCCCACCGCGGCCGGGCGCTGCGCGAGATCGCGCCGTCGGTCGCGGCGGCGTTGGCCTGAGGCCGCCGGCAGCCGGCGGCACGCGTCGCGCCGACGGCGGGTGAGGAACGTGCCCCAGAGCGCGGCGAACACGAACATGAAGAGCGAGTAGACCGCCGCCGGGACCGAGATCTCGGTGCTGTCGAGGACCTCCACGGCCACGAAGATCGCGAGCGTCGCGTTGTGCACGCCGATCTCCATCGACGAGGCGATCGCCTGGTCCTCGACCACGCCGAAGGCGCGTCGGCACGACGTACCCGATGACCAGGCTGATCGCGCAGAACAGTGCGGCGACCAGGCCGACGTCGGCGAGGTAGTCGCCGACGTTCTCGCGCTGGTCGAGCAGGATGCCGAGCACCAGCACGGCCAGGATCACCGCCGAGCCGATCCGCACCGGCCGGTCCATCCGGGCGGCGAACGCCGGGCTGCTGCCGCGGACGAGCATGCCGATGGCGACCGGGACCAGCACGATCGCGAACACCTTGACGCACCTCGCCGAAGCGGCAGCGACACGTCGTCGCCGCGGTCGTAGTAGTTGATCGCGAGGCCGGTGATCAGCGGCAGCGTGACGACCGAGATGACCGAGTTGATCGGCGGTCAGCGTGATGTTGAGGGCGACGTCGCCGTGGAACAGGTGGCTGAACAGGTTGGCGCTGGTGCCGCCGGGCGAGGCGGCGAGCAGCATCATGCCGATGCCGAGCAGCGGCGGCAGGTCGAACAGCACCACCAGGCCGAAGCAGACCGCGGGCAGCAGCACCAGCTGGCAGGCCAGCGCGACGACCACCGCCTTCGGGTGCTTCCCGACCCGGCGGAAGTCGGCGACGGTGAGGTCGAGCCCGAGCCCGAACATGATGATGGCCAGGGCGATCGGCAGGCCGATGGTGGTCAGCGCGGAGTCCATGGCCGGACTGTAGTGACTGAAGTGCGCCCGGTGAGAGTCGAACTCACACTGGCCAGGACCTAAACCTGGTGCCTCTGCCTGTTGGGCTACGGGCGCTCGCAGGCGAGTCTAGAAGGCGTCGTGTGCCTGAGGTCAGCGCTATCGAGCGCTCCCTCAGGCACACGACCCCAGCTCGCGCTCAGGCGAGGCCGAGGTCGCGGCGGAGCTTGGCGACGTGGCCGGTGGCCTTGACGTTGTACTGCGCCAGCTCGACCTTGCCGTCCTCGTCGACGACGAGGGTGGAGCGGATGACGCCCTCGACGATCTTGCCGTAGAGCTTCTTCTCGCCGAAGGCGCCGTACGCGTTCATCACCGACTTGTCGGCGTCGGACAGCAGGGTGATCGTCAGGTGGTCGCGCTCGCGGAACTTGGCGAGCTTCTCGGGCTTGTCGGGGGAGATGCCGAGCACCTCGTAGCCCGCGCCCTTGCAGGGAGTCGAGCGAGTCGGTGAAGTCGCAGGCCTGCTTGGTGCAGCCCGGGGTCATGGCGGCCGGGTAGAAGTAGACGATCACCTTCTTGCCGCGCAGGTCGCCGAGGCGTGACCTCCTCGCCGGTGTCGGTCGGGAGGGTGAAGTCGGGGGCCTGGTCGCCGGGCGCGAGACGCTGCTGGTCGGTCACCGAAAATTGCTCCAATCCGGTAGGGCCCGTTGTTGCGAACCATGTGCAACAACCTAGGGTGGGCACGAACGCTTAAAGGTCGGGCTCAACCTACTGAACCCCTGCAAGAGGTGAAGGATGCACGTCCCCGACGGATTCCTCGACGCGCCGACGTCGATCGCGACCGGAGTCGTGGCGGCCGCCGGAGTCGCGGTGGCGCTGCGCGGCGCGCGGCGTGAGCTCGACGACCGCACCGCCCCGATGGCCGGCCTGGTGGCGACGTTCGTGTTCGCCGGCCAGATGATGAACTTCCCGGTCGGCGCCGGCACCAGCGGACACCTCCTCGGTGGCGCGATGGCCGCCGTGCTGGTCGGGCCGTTCACCGCCGTGCTGTGCATCAGCGTCGTCCTGCTGGTCCAGGCGCTGTTCATGGCCGACGGCGGCATCACCGCGCTCGGCACCAACATCACCCTGATGGCGCTGGTCGGCGTCGTCGTCGGCTGGCTCGTCTTCAGGGCCGTGCAGGCGGTGCTGCCGCGCCGGCTGTCGATGGTCGCGCCGGCCGCGGCGGTCGGCGCCCTGGTGAGCGTGCCCGGTCGCGGCGCTCGTCTTCTCGCTCCTGTTCGCGATCGGCGGCACCGCTCCGGTCGACACCGGCACCGTGCTCGTCGCGATGGTCGGCTGGCACACCGTCATCGGCATCGGCGAGGCGGTGATCACCGGGCTGGTGGTCGCGCAGCGTGGTCGCCGTACGCCCCGACCTCTGCTACGGCGCCCGCCGGGTGCTGCGCGAGCGCACGCTCGAGCTCCGGACGGGGCTGGCCCAGGATCGAGGTGACGTCGAAGATGAGGTCGAAGACCTTCCTCGTGACCGGGCTGCTCGTGGCCCTGCTGGTCGCCGGCGTCGCGAGCTTCTACGCGAGCAGCCACCCCGACGGCCTCAACTTCGTGGCCGAGAAGACCGGTT
Source organism: uncultured Actinomycetota bacterium (assembly GCA_963788445.1). Classification (GTDB taxonomy): domain Bacteria; phylum Actinomycetota; class Actinomycetes; order Propionibacteriales; family Nocardioidaceae; genus Nocardioides. Next base: position 72,074 of record CAWBGN010000006.1, on the reverse strand, counting down.
TCGTCGACCAGGAGAAGACGTCTGCCGACCGCCGACGGCCCGTTCGCCGGCTACGAGACCAAGGGCGTCGACGACGACCGGCTCAGCGGCGGGGTCGCCGGCGTCGCCGGCTCGCTGCTGGTGCTGGTTCTCGCGGGCGGCCTGTTCTGGGGCCTGCGGCGGCGCACTCCGTCGCCGGTCCCCGTCACCGACGACGCGGAGGACTGACGGAGATGGGCGCCGGACACGGCCACAAGCTCCACTTCCACGGCCACAGCGCCGTCCACCGGGCCCCGGCGCACCTCAAGCTCCTCGCGCTGGTCGGCTTCATGCTCGTCGTGGTGGCGACGCCGCGCGACTGGTACGCCGCGTTCGCGCTGTACGCGCTCGTCCTGCTGGCCGTCGTCGGCGTCTCCCGGGTGCCGCCGCTCTACCTCGCCAAGCGGATGGTGATCGAGATGCCGTTCGTGCTGTTCGCGGTGCTGGTGCCGTTCGTGGCGAACGGCCCGCGGGTCGAGGTGCTCGGCCTGAGCCTGTCCGAGCCCGGCCTGGTCGCGGCAGCGGGCCTGCTGATGAAGGGCACCCTCGGCGTCCTCGCCTCGCTGACCCTGGCCGCCACGACCGAGCCGGACGAGGTGCTGCGCGGGCTGCAGCGGCTGCGGATGCCGGACCTGCTGGTGCAGATCATGGGCTTCATGATCCGCTACCTCGACGTGGTCACCGGCGAGATGGCCCGGATGACGACGGCCATGCGCTCGCGCGGCTGCAACCCGCGGTCGCCGCGGCACTGGCCCACGCTGGCCCGCTCGCTCGGCGCGCTGTTCATCCGCTCCTACGAGCGCGGCGAGCGGGTCCACCTCGCGATGCTGTCGCGCGGCTACACCGGCACCCTCCCGACCGGAGGTGGCCGATGACCACCCCCGTCCTCGACGTACGCGGCCTGGCCTACGCCTACCCCGACGGCCACCAGGCGCTGTTCGGCGTCGACCTGCACGTCCACCAGGGCGAGCGGGTGGCCCTGCTCGGGCCCGAACGGCGCCGGCAAGACCACGCTCGTGCTGCACCTCAACGGCATCCTCCGGGCCGGCGCCGGGACCGTCGCGGTCAGCGGGCATGCCGGTCGAGTCAAGCAGAACCTCCAGGAGATCCGCCGCCGGGTCGGCATCGTCTTCCAGGACCCCGACGACCAGCTCTTCCTCGGCACCGTCCGCCAGGACGTCGCCTTCGGGCCGGCCAACCTCGGGGTCAAGGGCGCCGAGCTCGACCGCCGGGTGATGGACGCGCTCGACCAGGTCGGCATGGCCGACTTCGTCGACCGGCCGCCGCACCACCTGTCCTTCGGCCAGCGGCGCCGGGTCGCGGTCGCGACCGTGCTCGCGATGGAGCCCGAGATCCTGGTGCTCGACGAGCCGTCGTCCAACCTCGACCCGGCGTCGCGGCGCGAGCTCGCCGACATCCTGCGCTCGCTGGACGTCACCGTCCTGATGGTCACCCACGACCTGCCCTACGCGCTCGAGCTGTGCCCGCGCTCGGTCGTGCTCAGCGACGGCGTCGTCGTCGCCGACGGGGCGACGTACGACGTGCTCACCGACGACGCCCTGATGAGCGCCCACCGGCTGGAGCTCCCGTTCGGGTTCGATCCGCGGGTGATCGGGCGACCGCGGCCCATTGGTAGCCTTCCCGCGTGACCAACGAGATGTCGCCCCTCGAACGCGAGATCGAAGAGACCCGCGAGCGACTGGCGTCCACCATCGACCAGCTCGTCTACCGCGCGCACCCCAAGACGATCGTCACGCCGCGAGATCGCGAGCGTGAAGGCGCACTTCGTCGACGTCCAGACGGGGCAGCCGCGCACCGACAACATCCTCAAGGTCGCGGGTGGCGTGGTCGGCGTGATCGCGATGTTCGTGGTCATCCGCAAGGTCGCCGCTGAGACCCCTGAGCCTCCCGTGGTGACCGACAAGACCCCGATCAAGATGCTGCACGACCGGATCCTGGTCGAGCTCGACCGGGAGTCCGGCGAGCGCCGGTCGTCCGGCGGCATCGTCATCCCCGCCACCGCCGCGATGGGCGCCCGCCGGCTGGCGTGGTCCCGCGTGGTGGCCGTCGGGCCGCACGCCCGCTCGGTCGAGATCGGCGACCGGGTGCTCTTCGACCCCGAGGACAAGGCCGAGGTCGAGGTCGCCGGCGAGGTCTACATGCTGATGCGCGAGCGCGACATCCACGCCGTCGCCGCCGAGCGGATCGCCGACGAGGCGACCGGGCTCTACCTGTAGCCCCCAACTCACGCCGGTTGAGGAGGTTGCGCAGCAACCGTCTCGAAACCCCAACTCACGTCGGTTGAGGAGGTTGCGCAGCAACCGTCTCGAAACCCCGGAACCACCGCCGGTTGAGGAGGTTGCGCAGCAACCGTCTCGAAACCCCGGAACCACCGCCGGTTGAGGAGGTTGCGCAGCAACCGTCTCGAAACCCCGGAACTGAAGGCAGGGCGGTGAGCGGGGTCTCGACACGCTCGACCGGCGTGGGTCACCGCTGGCGCGCCTTCCTCAACCAGCGGTGGTACGCCGGTTGAGGAGGTTGCGCAGCAACCGTCTCGAAACCCGGTGACCGGCTCGACCGGCGTAGCCCTAGCTCTTCTTGGTCGCGCGCTTCTTCGTGGCTGCCTTCTTGGTCGGCGCCAACGCCCGCACCTCCGCGACGACGTTCGGGTTCGCGCCCCGCTTCGCCAGGTCCTCGGCCAGCGTCTTGACCTCGGCCGCGGCCTTCCCTGTGCTGCCGGCCTCGGTGTGGAACCCGGCGCGGAGCTTGACCAGCTTGGCGTACTCCAGGTTCTTCCGGCCGTCGTCGTCCCGTCGGTACGCCGCCAGTCCGGCGTCGGTGACCGCGAGCGCCGCCCGGGGGTCGGCGGCGTGGTGCTGCACCATCGCTCCGTCCTCGGGGCGGTAGAAGTCGTCGCCGACCGCGCGGGCGACGACCCGCGCCGCCTTGATGCCGACCGGCTCAGCAGCGAACCGGTCGGCCGCCTCGGTCAGCGTGTCCAGCCCCGCGGAGAGGTACGGCGACTCCGAGCCGCCGAGGGCCATGGTCAGGCCGACCGTCGGCGTGAAGTACTCCGCGGCGAACCGGTCCGTGTCCTTGTCGGTCGGGAAGCCCACCGAGACCCGCAAGGTGTTGGACGTCGCGAGGTGGCCGGCGCCCTGGTAGACCGCCCGCACCAGGTAGGTCCCCGGGGTCGCGAACGTGAAGCCCCCGACGCCGTACATCAGCGGCACCAGCGTGCTGACCCGGTCGGGGCCCTCGGCGGCCTCGGTCGCGGCCGCGGGCGCGAGCTCCACCATCTCCGGCAGGCCGTACAGGCAGAAGACGGTGTCGTAGACGACGCGGCTCCCGTCCGGCCGCTGCACGAACACGGTCGTGTTGCCGTACTTCGGGTCCATCCGCGTGTCCACGGCCACCGGCGTACCCGTCGTGTTCCGGAGCCGGAACTCGATCTCGACCGGCTCCATGAACCCGAAGTGGTTCTTGGCCCGCAGGAGCAGCTCGACCTGCGGGTCCGGCTCGCTCTCGATGCTGCTCGCCGACGGGCTCTCGAGGTGGCCGCCGGAGGACCACGGGTCGCCGCCCATGATCACCGCGGCCCGGTCGCCGTGCCGGATGTGGAGGAGCTCCTCGTCGTCGAACCGGAACGGGAACGCCGACCAGAACGCGTCCTGGCCGTTGACCTGGTCGTACTTCCAGTCGTAGTTCATCCACGACAGCGACGAGGGCCGCGCCTTGTTCCAGGAGTGGAGCAGGTTGAAGGCGTGGCCGGCCTCGTGCACCCAGGTGTAGAGGAAGTGCCGCATTGCCCAGGCCTGGTCCTGGTTCGTCGGGGCGCCGGTGACCAGGTTCGCGAACCACTGGTGCTTGCGGAACACCGCGAAGCCCTGGCGCTCCGGCGCCTTGCCCGAGCCGCCCACGCCGGCGGCCGCGTCGAACATGATGCCGCCGACCGAGGGGGAGTCGAACGTGCCGGCCTGCAGCCCCCACAGGTTCCACGAGGGCCAGGTGCCGGGGAAGGTGCCGAACGCCGTCTCCATCGCGTCGTGCAGCTCGCCGGGCGACCAGTTCGCGAAGCCGGCCGCGGAGTCGTCGATGACCGTGTGGGCGGGGTTGATGGTGACTCCGATGCCGGCCTCGCGGTACGCCGACTCGATCGTCAGCGTGCGGTCCGGGGTGCCGGCGGGCCGGTTGTCGTGCCAGAGCGTCCCGTAGCTGGGCGCCGCCGGAGCGACGTCGACCGACGAGCAGTAGTCGATCTCGAGGGTGACGTCGCGGAACGTGTCGGCCTGGTAGACCAGCGTGTACGGCGCCCCCGCGGTCCCGCCCGTCGTGAGCGTCGCCGTACCGGTGCCGATGTTCCCGAACGCCCACGGGATCGTGATCGTGACGGTGCCGGCCGGGTGGTTGCCCTGCCAGTAGCGAACCTCGCCGGTGATCGTCACGCTGCAGTTCCGCCACGTCACCACGGGGTTGTCGACGATCCAGGACTCGACGTACGTGCGCTTGAGCTCCGGCGCCCCGTCGGTCTCGACGATCCGGGTGGCGTACAGGTCGCCGCTGACCCGGTTCAGCACGGGGGAGTTGGCGTCGTACCGGGTGTCGACGTCCACCCGCAGCTCGAGGATGCTGCCGACCGGGCCGGCCTGGGGCTGGCTCCCGGCGTACCGGCCGCTCACGCCTCCGCGGCGCCAGCAGTACCACGCGTGGCCCGGAAGAGTAGGTGGCCGTCCCGAGGGGATCGGAAAGCCTCCGGAGTAGTGGGGTGTCAGGGACATGGCAGGTCCTCCCAGGCCCGAGTCTGCTGGTCACCGTGCGCCATGCCCATAGCCCAGCCGGGTCAACCGGCCGCCCTCCGTTGGGATTGACGCGCGGCGTGATACAAGGTGGGGGCCAACCGCCACCACGAGGAGCTGCCCATGACCATCGGCCCGATCGACCTCGAGGAAGTCCACGGCGCGCACAACTACCACCCGCTGCCGGTGATGGTGTCGCACGGCGAGGGCGCCTGGGTGACCGACGACGACGGCCACCGGTACCTCGACTTCCTGGCGGCGTACTCGGCGCTGAACTTCGGTCACCGGCACCCGGCACTCGTGGCGGCGGCCCAGGAGCAGCTGGGCCGGCTCACCCTGACCAGCCGCGCCTTCCACCACGACCTGCTGGGGCCGTTCTGTGCGGAGCTCGCGGAGCTGGCCGGCAAGGAGATGGTGCTCCCGATGAACTCGGGCGCCGAGGGCGTGGAGACCGCGCTCAAGGTGGCCCGTCGCTGGGGGTACGAGGTCAAGGGCGTGCCCGAGGGCGAGGCCACGATCGTGGTGATGGACGGGAACTTCCACGGCCGCACGATCAGCATCGTCAGCTTCTCCGGCGACCACGTCGCGAAGGCGCACTACGGGCCCTACACGCCCGGCTTCCGTTCGGTGCCGTACGGCGATGCCGACGCGCTCGCCGCCGCCATCGACGAGACCACCGTGGCCGTGCTCGTCGAGCCGGTGCAGGGCGAGGCGGGCGTGATCGTGCCGCCGGCGGGCTACCTCACCGAGGTCAAGCGGCTCTGCGTCGAGCACGACGTGCTGATGATCGCCGACGAGATCCAGTCCGGGCTCGGTCGCACCGGCCGGACCTTCGCGTGCGACCACGAGGCGGTGCACCCGGACATGTACATCCTCGGCAAGGCACTGGGCGGCGGGATCGTGCCGCTCTCCGCCGTCGCCGCCAACCGGGACGTTCTCGGCGTGCTCACCCCGGGCAGCCACGGCAGCACGTTCGGCGGCAACCCGCTCGCCTGTGCGGTCGGCCGGGCCGTCATCCGCCTGCTCGAGACGGGTGAGCCGCAGCGGAACGCCGCCCAGCTGGAGGGCACGCTCCGAGCTCGGCCTGGAAGACCTGGTCGGCCAGGGCGTGCTCGAGATCCGCGTCCACGGGCTGTGGGCCGGCGTCGACCTCGACCCTGCCCTCGGCACCGGCCGCGACCTCTGTGAGGCGCTCGCGCGCCGCGGCGTACTCGCGAAGGACACGCACGGCTCCACCATCCGGATCTCCCCACCGCTGACCATCAGCGAAGAGGACCTGCTCTGGGGCCTGGACCGTCTCGCCGAGGCCATCGCCGAGCTCTCCGAGCAAGCCGAAATCATCGCCGGTGCGGGCCCGTTGGATGAGGTGAAGTCCGCACAGCGGTGACCGACGCCGGGCGAGCCTGTCGAGACCCCGCTCGCTGCCCTGCCTCCGGTTCCGGGGTTTCGAGACGGTTGCTGCGCAACCTCCTCAACCGGCGGTGGTTTCCGCTGGTTGCCTCGTACCCCGGTGAGCTGCGCAGGGCGGTGACCGACGCGCCGGTCGAGCTTGTCGAGACCCCGCTCGCTGCCCTGGCTCCGGTTCCGGGGTTTCGAGACGGTTGCTGCGCAACCTCCTCAACCGGCGGTGGTTTCCGCTGGTTGCCTCGTACCCCGGTGAGCTGCGCAGGGCGGTGACCGACGCCGGTCGAGCTTGTCGAGACCCGGTGAGCTGCGCAGGGCGGTGACCGACGTCGGTCGAGCCTGTCGAGACCCCGCTCGCTGGCCTGCCTCCGGTTCCGGGGTTTCGAGACGGTTGCTGCGCAACCTCCTCGGCCCGGCGGTGGTTTCCCGGCATCAACCCGCCTGACGTCCCCGATTTGGGCCATCCGGGGCCGTCGTTCGCAAAGTCGAGTGTGCCAATCGACTATCGTGGGTGCATGAGCGTTGACATCGTTCCCGCGTTGCCGTCGTACGACGACGTGCAGATTGTCGTGCCGGCGCCCGGGGTCGGGCCCGGCAACTGGTCCGGTGCCGCCAGTGCGGTGCTGCACAACGGCACGTTCTGGCTGACCTACCGGGTCCGCCGGCCGCTGACGGACGGCCGCGGCGTGAGCGTGGTCGTGGCCCGGTCCCACAACGGCGTCGACTTCGAGCACGTGGCCGAGGTCGGCCGCGAGGCGTTCGGCAGCGAGTCGTTCGAGCGCCCGGTGCTGGTGCCGGTCCCCGGACTCGGCTGGCGGCTCTACCTCTCCTGCGCGACGCCCGGCTCGAAGCACTGGTGGGTCGACAGCCTGACCGCCGAGAGGCCCGACGAGCTGCCCGTGGGGTGAGCGCCGGATCGTCCACGCCGGCGACGACCGAACCGCCGTGAAGGACCCGGTCATCACGCTCGGGCCCAACGGGTGGCGGATGTGGCTGTGCTGCCACCCGCTCGACCTGCCCGGGCACGAGGACCGGATGACGACCCGGCTACTCGTCAGCAACGACGGACTCGACTGGGTCGACCGCGGCGAGGTGCTCGCCGGCCGGCCGGGCGAGTGGGACGCGCGCGGCGCGCGGGTCACCGCCGAGCTCACGCGAGGACCCGCTGACGGTGCTGTACGACGGCCGCGCGGACGCCGAGTCGAACTGGTTCGAGACCACGGGCGTCGCCCGCTGGGACGGCACTCGCCTGGTGGCGGACGACCACGAGCCGCTGGTCTCGCCGTACTCCGACGGCGCCTGGCGCTACGCCTCGGCGGTCCCGCTGCCCGACGGACGGACCCGCTTCTACGTCGAGGCCGCGCGTCCCGACGGCGCGCACGACCTGGTCACGCTGGTTCGGTGACCTCCCGGTCCGCCCGACGGTCGAGCTGGCGGCGCGCTGGGCGAACGACCCGCGGCTGTTCGTGGACAGCCAGTCGCCGAAGTCCTCGCCGGTGATCTGGCTGAGCCGACCGATGTCCTCGGCGAACGCCGGCAGCAGCCGCTGACGGGCCTCCGGCGTGAGGTGGGGACGGTGTGCCTCGGCGGAGCCGCTGAGCTGCGCGACCAACGGCACGCTCGCCTTGCGCCACACGTGCGGCGGCGCGAACTGGCCGAGCCGGGCGCCGGTGCGTACCACCGGGCCGAGCACCTTGCGGCCGCCATCCGGGCTCGACGAAGTCCCGGTGAGTTGTCGCGCGGGATCGAGCCGATCAGTCCCTGGGTGATGCCGAGGAACCGGCAGGCGCGGTCGACAGCCGCGCGCGGATCGTCCACGACCGTGCGGTAGCGCAGGACGAGCACGCGCTGCGGGGTCGACGTACTGGTAGCAGGTGCGCGAGCTGCTCGCCGTACAGGCCGAGGTCGCCGTACCGCCAGAACGGCGCCCACCCGGCGTCGATCCGTTCCGGCTGGAGAGCGAACGTCTTCTCGAAGTCGGAGACCGGCTCGAGGCCGTCCGACCACAGGTGCATCCAGTTGCTGTAGGCCCGGTCGATCGGGTCGCGGACGACCGCGATCAGCTTCACGTCCGGCAGGTGCTCGGCGATCCTGCGGTGAGCGCCGCGGTTCCACAGGTAGAACGCCGTGCTCTCGCCCCGCATCTGCCCGGCCGCCGCCGGCTCGAACAGCCGCTCGTACTCCCTGCGCCGCCACACCCACTCCTGCTGGGAGTGCCGGTCTCCCGGGCCGCGCCAGGCCGGAGGAGGGGCGTCGTCGCAGAGCCAGTACTTCGGCTCCTTCGGCTGACTCATGAAGACCTCGGGATGCTGGGTCAGCGCCGCGTGCATCGCGGTCGTCCCGGCCTTCGGTGCTCCGATGATGAGGAAGTCGGGCATGCGACCCGTTCGTCATGTACACCTCCGTGTGCTGGCGTTCCGGTGAACAGTAACAAGACTAGATCACTGAATTAAGAACGACTAGACCAGGCAGGATGTCACCCGGTACCCGTCCTACCGTGGAGAGATGCGTCTGGATGGCGTCGAGATCAAGGCGAACATCGCGGCCGGTGACGTGTCCGGTGCGATGGACGCGTTGGAACTCGCGGACGACAGCAGCCTGCTGATCTGGTTCTTCGAGGACACCAGCGCGGGGCTGACATTGCCGATGCTGGACGCCGGACTGGTGATCCGCGCCCGCGCCAAGGCCGGCGACGACGACGGGGACTGCACCGTGAAGCTGCGGCCTTGTCGCCGCTCGCAGGTGACGCCGTTCTGGCTGGCGACGACGGAGACCGGCGACGTCGAGGTGCGCCTCGAGGAGGACTGGTCCGGCGACCGGCAGGTCCTGGCCATGTCCTGCGAGACCAGGCTCGACGCGGACGCGATCGCGGCGGTGACGGCGGCCGGGCAGGCGCCGGCACACCTGCTCGGGGACCTGCAGTCCCAGTTCCTCACGGAGTGCGGGCCTCTTCGGGTGAACGTGCCTGCCCTGACCCGGCTCGGCCCGATCGCGGCGACGAAGTGGAAGAAGGTGCGGGCCGAGGGCATGGACGACCTGGACGCCCGCGCGGAACGCTGGCGAGTGGCAGACCTGGACTTCCTCGAGGTGTCGATCAAGGTCGACGCCGAGGACGCCGTCCGGGCGCGAGGTGAGCTTCGTGACGCTCTCGAGGCACTCGGCGTCCCGCTGGACACCAGCCAGGAGACCAAGACGAGGAGCGCCCTGACCGCCCTGCTCCGGTGACGGGCCGCGCGTCGCGCCGACCGGCGCCGCCCCACTGGACCAGTCCATCTGTATCTCCGAGCAGCTCAGGCATCTCTGCCAGGCGTGCGCTCTGTGCGCAAACCCAACCCGCACAACGGAGGGAACCCAGATGACCGCCGCCTACAAGGAGTCGTTCGAGGAACCGGACGCCACCACCCGCTACCGAGCCGCGGGGCGGGCGTCCCACGTCGAAGGCGTAGAGAACCTGATCGCCAAGAAGAAGAAGGCCAAGAAGGAGGTCGTCACCCGTCCGTTCCGGGTCCTGACCGCCAACGTCCGGTCCGTCCCGGACGACGCTCTCTCGTTCGACGAGGTGCTCGAGGACCTGCAGCGCAACGCCGCCGACGGGGATCTCGTGTTCCTCCAGGACATCGACCCCCGCTTCCGGAAGCTCGTGAAGCAGGCCTTCCCACGTGCCGAGTGGGACGTCTTCTTCGGCAAGGGCGCCAACCGCGAGCCGATCGCGTTCCGCAAGTCCCTCTTCGCGATGGTCACCGGACAGGTCACCATCCTCCACCCGCCGCGGCCCGGCCTGAACTGCCGCCGGTACCTGACCTGCCTGCAGCTCAGGTTCAAGCCGCTCGACGCGGAGTTCCACGCCACGAACCTGCACCTGATCGACGGTGCGCTCGGCAAGAAGGATCTGCCGTGCCGCGAGGGGCGCCTTGCCGTGTGGACCGCGGGTATGGCCAAGCACCGGGAGTTCGTGCAGGACCTCGTGGAGAAGGGTCTGCCGGTCATCGGAGGCGGCGTCTACTACCGCACGTTGAAGCAGCACAAGCCGCTCGGGAACGAGCAGGCCGGCAAGCCGGTCACGTACGCCGTGGACAAGAACGCGGGCGACCTGTTGTGGTTCATCGACGGAGACCGCACGCGCGTGCACCTCCGGTCCACGGACGAGTTCCCGGGTCGGTCCCGCAAGCACTCGGAGCGGAACAGCGACAGCGATGCCCGTCTGGCCACGTTCGTCCTTCGGTCGGTCAAGGCGTCAGACCCGCAGCCGAAGCCGGGTGGGCGCCCGGGCCGGAAGGCGACCGGGAAGCCGAAGGTCCGCGAGGTCGTCGTGGACGACCGGTACGACGGCCACGGCCCCTTCGACCGGACCCACTTCGGCGACAAGAGCCCCAAGACGGTCGACTGGAAGACGCGCGCCGCGCTCGAGGAGGCGGAGCGTCGGCTCGGGTACCCCCTGACCGTCGTGCAGGGGTCCTACAACAACGGCAGCGTCAAGCCGTCGGGAACGACCCACGACGGGGGCGGCGTCGTCGACCTGCTGCCGTACGACTGGAAGCGCAAGGTGCGCGTCCTGCGCTCGATCGGCTTCGCCGCCTGGTACCGGCCCAAGACGAGCCAGTGGAACCCGCACATCCACGCCGTCCTGATCGAGCACGGCCGCCTCGACCCGAGCGCCGCCCGCCAGGTCGACGCCTACCGTCGCGGGCGCAACGGCCTCAAGGACGACGGCCGGGACACGTTCTGGCGTCCGGACCCCATCCCGGTGTTCCACTACCCACCGAAGGTGTCCGGGTCGCGAAGCGGTCAGGCACCACACCCGCACGCGGAGCCGGTCAACCACGCGCACCCGCAGCCGGGCCGGTCGCCGTACCCGCCGTACGGTGCGCTCGACGGCGTCGACGTCAGTCACTACCAGAGTGGACGGATCGACATCCCCAAGGCTCAGGCCGCGGGCCTGAGGTTCATGTACGCCAAGACGACCGAGGGCACGACCGAGCCCGACCGGACGTACCGCGCGAAGATGCGGATGGCGCGACGGGCCGGCATCCCGTTCGGCTCGTACCACTTCGCCCGCCCCGGCCTCGGCGACGCGCAGCGGGAGGCCATGTGCTTCCTGAAGCGAGCTGACATCCGCGCGGGCGACATGGTGCCGATGCTCGATCTCGAGTCCACAGAGGGACTGAACCGTGCCCAGCTCACGGCCTGGGTCGGCACGTGGGTCGCGACCGTCGAGCGGGAGCTGGCCAGGAAGGGGCTGGTCGGCAAGCCGATCATCTACACCCGCTTCGACCTGGACCAGGGCTTCGGCTGCAGGTTGTGGGTGGCTCGCTACAACGAGAGCGGCGAGCCCCCGCGTATCCCGGCACCGTGGAAGCGCGCCGCGGTCTGGCAGCACTCCAACGGTGTCGTGGGTCCGGTCAAGAACGTCCCGGGCTTCGGGCCGGTGGACGTCAACTCGCTGCACCCCGACGTCCCGCTGTCGGCCCTGCGTCTGAAGTCGGGCGCTGCCCCGGGCGGGCCGCGGCCGAAGCGGCGTCCCAACGTCATGACGAAGGCCCGTCGCAAGAACCGGCCGCCTGCCGGCGTCCGATCCGTCGACAACCAGTTGCTCGCCGCCGAGAAGAACATCGCGGCGGCGCGCGAAGCCCTCCCTGAAAGGTGAACAACATGTCCGCACTCCAGCTCATCGCTGACCTTCTCCGCCGCCTGCCTCGGCCCGTCCGCCAGGCCATCTACACCGTCTGGACGTTGCTCGGTGCCGGCCTGGCTGCGTGGCAGTACTTCGACTGGTCGGACATCGGGTCGATCTCCGTGACCGATGCCCTCCAGGCGTACGCGTTCCTCTCCCCGGTGCTCGGCACCCTCGCCGCGGTGAACAGCGCGACGCCCCGCGAGACAGAGGTGGTCGACTTCGGAGAGGACGAGGGCGACCTGTCGTCCTTCGACCCGCTCACCGAACCCGACGAGGTCTTCGTCTGACAGGCATCCTCGGCCCCGACCCAAACGCCCCGGGTCGGGGCCGAGGACACGCCGAACTCGACGACTGGTGGAGTCGTGGACCCCGCGCGAGTTAGCCTCGAGACGAGGCGGAAGCAGGTGGTCGGCAGTGGGGCTCGGACAAGGCATCGCAGAGATGCGCGACGCGGTTCGTGAGCGGGTGGAGGTGTCCTGGCACCACGAGACCTGGCACGTGACGGCCGCTTCTTTCGAGTCCGCCCTCGCCTACGCCCGGGACCGCTTCGATGATCCGGCGGTGCTGTCGCGCAAGGACCGCGGACGCCACTGGACCCGGACGACGCTGGAAGTCACGACCGACCCCGCGCGCGCGGTGGAGGCTCCGCCCCTGGATGAGCTGGCCAACCCGCCCGCGCCGCCGGCTCCGCGAGCGCCCGCAGAGGACCCTGCACCCGCGCCGGGTGGTCACGGCGTCGACACCGTCCAGCCCGCCGAGTCTGAGCTTCCCGAGGCGCTCGAGGCGATCTTCGCCAGCCAGGACGACCGATCCGGGGCGCACACGCCGCGGTGATCCGGATCGAGGCGCACCAGCCCGCCTGGCAGTCGATCCCGTAGGGCTGCCCCCGCCGCCGGGGTGCCGGTCCAGCGGTTGAGCGTCAGTACCGCCCCCTACGTCGCAAGCTCTCCGGGCGGAGCGGGGGCGGCGATCACACGCCCATCTCGGCCGTGACGCGGCCGGCCGCCACTGCCTCCTGCAGTGCGCGATGGTCCCGTCCGAACGTGTGTCCGAGTGTCGGACGTTCCTGTCCACGTTCGTCACCGGCTCGTGGCGAGGTCGGCGTCGTACGACGCCTGGACCTGCGGCGGCCGCCGATCCTGCTGTCGCAGGGCCTGGATCGCCATCAGCAGCGCGGCGGTCAGGAACACCAGCGCGACCAGCAGCGCGACCCGCAGGGCCTGGCCGGCGGGCACCGGGCCCCTCGCCAGTTCGTATGCCGTCATGAGCAGCGCCGCGCCGATGGACGCCCCGATCCGGTTCGCCGTCTGGAGTCCGCCGCCGGCCGCGCCGCCCATGCGCGGCGGCACCTCGCTGAGGGTGAGCGTGTTGTTCGGCGCGTTGACCCCGCCGCCCCCGAGGCCGGCGACAAGCAGGGCCGGGACCAGCACGAGCCACAGGCTGCCCGTGTCGTGGCCCGGGACGAGCAGCGCCACCAGCAGGACGCCGGTCATCACCATCGCAAGGGCGAGGACGCTGATCCGCCGGCCCTCGGTGGCGACGAACCGAGCCGCGATCGGCGCACTGACGGCCGACCCGGCCGCGAACGGCATGATCAGCAGCCCGGTGTGCAGCGGCGAAAGGTCCAGCGCGTCCTGCAGGTAGACCGACACCACCAGCAGCAGGCCGGTGTACCCGGTGTAGTAGAGCGCGCCGACGGCCAGTCCGTTGCCGTAGCTCGGCAGCCGACGCAGCAGCCCGATGTCCAGCAGCGGCGGCAGGTCGCGCACCGCGATCTCGCGCTCCCACCGCAGGAACGCCCAGCCGCACAACGGCACCAGGGGCAGCAGCGCCAGCGGCCACCGGGCACCCCGCTCGATGCTCACCAGCGGGTAGAGCAGGAAGATGACCGTCCCGCCCAGCAGCAGCGCCCCCCGTACGTCGATCCGCGCCTTGGCGTCGCCGATCGTGGTCGGGTCGCGAGTCGGCACCAGCGCGAGGACAGCCGCCACCGCGACCACGCCGATCGGGACGTTGACCCAGAACAGCCAGCGCCAGCCCTGGTCATCGCCGACCAGCGCGAGGATCAGCCCGCCAAGCACCGGCCCGCTCGCGGAGGACACCGAGACCGTGAACGCGTACATCCCGAACGCCCGCGCGCGCTCCCGGCCGCGGAAGAGCTGTTGGATCAGTCCTGAGCTCTGGGGGGTCAGGAGGCCCGCCGAGGCTCCCTGTGCGAGCCGCGCCGCGATCACCAGGCCGACGTTCGGGGCGAAGCCGACCGCGGCGCTGGAGAGTACGAACCCGCACAGCCCGATCAGCATCATCCGCCGCCGCCCGTACGCGTCGCCGAGACGGCCGCCCGCGACGAGGGTCAGGCCGAGGGCGAGCGCGTAGCCGGAGACGACCCATTGCACGGTGGCCGTCCTCGTGTCGAGGCCGTGCTCCATCGACGGGATCGCGACGTTGACGATCGTCACGTCGAGCCAGGTCATGAACCCGATGACCAGTGACACGACGAGGATCCGCCAGCGGTGCGGGTGGGGCTGGTACGGGTCCTGCTCCTCCGCTCGCGGGGTCGCCACGACGTCTTCGGCCATCGCACAACGGTGACGGAGCCGGGGCGTCGCCGCGATCATGCTGGCATGACCAGTTCATGGGGGACAGCAGTAGATGTCTCCCTCCGGCGTTTGCGACTGCACTGGCGGTGCCGGTAGGTGGTTGCGACGGGCACGGCCACGGTGTGTTCTTGACTGGTCGTCGCGGTGAGGGCACGCTGAAATTTCTCGGGGTCTGCAGAGGAGGCGGCGTGGCAGGGGTGGGGCGGAGATCCTGATGGCCACCGTGCGGGACGAGCGGATCGTTGAGGAGCAGGCCGCATTGCGCCGGGTGGCGACGCTGATCGCCCGGGCCGCACCGCCCGACGAGGTGTTCGCCGCGGTCTCCGCGGAAGTCGGGGGGGTGCTTCCCGCCGACCTCACGACCCTGAACAGGTTCTACCCGGACGGTGCCGGCACCGTTGTGGGGACGTGGTCGAAGCCGGGCGTGTTGCCTGTTCCGGCCGGCCTGCGACTTGAACGCGGCGGGCGGAACCTTCACACGCTGGTGTTTCAAACGGGCCGACCGGCGCGGACTGACGATTACGCAGATGCCTCGGGTCCGGTCGCGGACGTCGCCCGCGAGCGGGGCATCCGCTCGTCGGTCGGTGCGCCGATCAGCGTCGAGGGCCGGCTGTGGGGCTTCATGAGCGCGATGTCCACCCGTGAGGAGCAGTTGCCGGCGGACACCGAGGCGCGGCTGGCCGGGTTCACCGAGCTGGTCGGGACCGCGGTCGCCAACGCGCAGGCTCGGGTGGAACTGCGCAGCCACGCCGAGGAGCAGGCCGCGCTGCGGCGGGTGGCAACGCTCGTCGCCGGCGGGGTGTCGCCCGAAGCAGTGTTCGCCGTGGTCGTCGAGGAGGTCGGCCGACTGCTGGAGGTCGACTTCACGATCCTTAGCCGGTGCGAGCCGGATGACGCACAGGTGTCCGTCGGCGCTTGGAGCAACTCAGAGGCCGACGTCCCGTTCCCCGTCGGCACTCGGGTGCGTCTCGGCGGGCGGAACGTCGTATCGCTGGTAGTCCAGACGGGTCGGCCGGCGCGGATCGACGATTACGCCGAAGCCTCGGGGATGGTCGCGGACGCCGCGCGCGCCTGGCGGCTGCGCTCGGCGGTGGGTGTGCCGATCAGCGTCGAGGGCCAGTTGTGGGGGGTCATAGCCGTGGCATCCGGCCAGGACCAGCCGATGCCGGCGAACACCGAGGAGCGACTCGCCGCTTTCACGGAGCTGGTCGGCACCGCGATCGCCAATGCGCAAGCACGCGTGGAGTTGCGCGGGTTCGCCGAGGAGCAGGCCGCGCTGCGACGGGTGGCGACCTTGGTCGCACGGGCGGCGCCGCCGGATGAGGTGTTCGCCGCGGTCACCGCGGAGGTCGGGCGAGTGCTCTCCGCCGATTTCACGACCATGAGCCGGTACGACGCGGGCGGCGTGATCACCGTTGCCGGCCACTGGACCAGCACCGGCGCCGCTTCGCCCGTTGAGGTCGGCGCTCGGTTGAGCCTTGGCGGGCAGAACGCGACCACGTTGGTGTTCCACACGGGCCGACCGGCGCGGATCGACTATTCCGGCGATTCGTCGGGCCCGATCGCCGACGCCGCCCGCGAGTGGGGGTTCAGGTCGTCGGTCGGCGTACCGATCGACGTCGAGGGCCGGCTGTGGGGCATCGTGACCGTGGGATCCGCCCGTGAGGAGGAGTTGCCGGCGGACACCGAGGCGCGGCTGGCCGGGTTCACCCAGCTGGTCGGCACCGCGATCGCCAACGCGCAGGCCCGGGTGGAGCTGCGCGGGTCTGCCGAGGAGCAGGCCGCGCTGCGCCGGGTGGCGACCCTGGTGGCCCGAGCGGCGCCACCGGACGAGGTCTTCGATGCGGTCACAGCTGAGGTCGGGCGACTGATTTCTGCCGACGTCAGCGCCCTGCTCCGGTTCGACCCGGATGGCCTGGGGACGGTGCTCGGCGCCTGGAGCCGGGCAGGCGTCGAGCCGACCATCCCCGTCGGCACCCGTTTCCAGCTCGGCGGCCGGAACGTGTCCACGTCGGTGTTCCGGACCGGCGAGCCCGCGCGAATGGACGATTACGCCGACAGCACCGGCGAGATCGGGGACTACTCCCGCGATCTCGGCATCCGGGCGTCGGTCGGCGTGCCGGTCAGCGTCGAGGGGCTCCTGTGGGGCGCCATGATCGTGACGTCCACTGGCGACGTTGTGCCGGTCGATACCGAGGCGCGGTTGGCTGGCTTCACCGAGCTGGTTGCCACGGCGATCGCCAACGCCGAGGCTCGGGCCGCGCTGACCGCGTCGCGGGCACGCATTGTGGCCGCCGCCGACACCACCCGGCGCCGCATCGAGCGTGACCTGCACGACGGCGCCCAGCAGCGGCTGGTCTCCCTCGCCCTGCACCTTCGCGGCACGGCGCACGCCTCGCCGCCACCAGGGACGGGGCAGCTGATGGCCCAGATGGACATGGTGGCCGACGGGCTGACCGAGGTCCTCGACGAGCTGCGCGAGATCGCCCGTGGCCTTCACCCGACCGCCTTGGCGGAGGGCGGACTGCGCCCGGCGCTGACGACGCTGGCCCGCCGATCCGCCGTCCCGGTCCGCCTCGACATCGGCGTCGACGAGCGGCTGCCCGAGCCGATCGAGCTTGCCGCCTACTACGTGGTCGCCGAAGCGCTCACCAACACCGTCAAGCACGCGCAGGCCACCGTCATCGACGTCCAGGCCGTCGCCGACGACGGAGAGCTGCGGGTCGGTGTCCGCGACGACGGCCGTGGTGGTGCCGACTCCACCGGCGGCTCCGGCCTGGTCGGGCTCACCGACCGAGTCGAGGCACTCGGCGGCCGGCTCACCTTCAACAGCCCGTCCGGCGGCGGCACCGCCCTGCAGGTCGTGCTTCCGCTCTCCGCGGACTGAGGCCGCCCATCGCAGTCATCGGCCTGGGGCGAGCCGTCGGACCTGATCGGCCCAGCCCGGCGCCAGGAAGCGGACGCCGCCGAACACGAGGAGGAGCTGCCATGACCCAGGCGGGCGGAGAAGCACGCCAGCGAGCCTGAAACTCGCCTGGCGACGACGCTGCAGTGCGAACTGCACCGCGGTGCCCCGACGTGTTCTGCCGCCCGGTCGTGGGCTGGCCGATCGCCGATCACTTCGCTGGCGCGACCAGTCCACTACTGGCCAGCCCGACTACCGGCTAGCCGGGGGGATCAGTGGCGGCTGGCTGCGATGACGGCCAAGCCACATTTGCGGATCGTTGAGTGCGTCAGAGGAATCTCGAGTCAGTGGTAGGCAGGTCGCCTCCTGGCTCTGAGCAGGGAGGAAGTGGATGGCCACCATCGTCACAGGGCAGCCGGGATCGACCGCGGTGGCCGAGCGCCACCGGGGTGACGCGACCCGGAAGTACGCCGTGGAGCTGATCGGGACGTTCTTCCTCGTGTTCACGGTGGCAGTCAGCTCGCTCAGCCGCAGCACGTTCACCCCGTTGGCCGCCGGCGCAGCCCTGATGGTGATGGTCTACGCCGGTGGGCACATCTCCGGCGGGCACTACAACCCGGCCGTGACCATGGCGGCGCTGTGGCGTCGTCGGATAGGGCTCGCTGATGCCAGTGCGTACTGGATCGTGCAGCTCGTCGCCGGCCTGGTCGCTGGGCTCATCGCCGACGCGGTGGTCAACCCGGGGTCGGTTACGACACTGCACCCGGCTGGTCGCGCCCTGGCGGCTGTCGCCTTGGTGGAGTTCGTGTTCACCTTCGCCCTGTGCTACGTGGTGCTCAACGTCGCCACCAGCAAGGACCAGGTTGACAACTCCTTCTTCGGCCTGGCGATCGGTTTCACCGTCCTGGCAGGAGCATTCGCCGCCGGCGGGATCTCCGGTGGCGCGTTCAATCCGGCTGTGTCGCTCGGTGCCGCCGCTGGGGGCCTGTTCGCCTGGTCCACGTTGTGGGTCTACTTCGTGGTGCAAGCCGTCGCGGGCATCGCGGCAGGCCTGACCTTCCTCGCGCTCAACCCCGACGACAGATGATCCGGCCGAGGTCATCACCTCCGGCCGGGCGCCCTCAGAGCCCAGTCGGCCGCACCGGACCGCACCGGGTCCGATCCATCTAGGAGGCATGGAGTTATGACTAGTTCTGATCCGGTCGCGACGACGACGGATGCGGGGATTGTGGTGGAGAGTGATGAGCACTCGTTGACGGTGGGGCCGGATGGTCCGATCCTTCTGCATGATCATTACGTCATCGAGCAGATGGCGCAGTGGAACCGGGAGCGGGTGCCGGAGCGGCAGCCGCATGCGAAGGGTAGTGGTGCGTTCGGTCGGTTCGTGGTCACCGGTGATGTGAGTGACTACACGCGGGCGGCGGTGTTTGCGCCGGGGGTGTCCACGGAGCTGGTGGCGAGGTTCTCCACGGTGGCTGGGGAGCGAGGGAGTCCGGATACGTGGCGTGATCCGCGTGGGTTCGCGGTGAAGTTCTACACCAGCGAGGGCAACTACGACATGGTCGGCAACAACACGCCGGTGTTCTTCATCCGGGATCCGCTGAAGTTTCAGCACTTCATCCGGTCGCAGAAGCGGCGGGCGGACAACAACCTGCGCGATCACGACATGCAGTGGGACTTCTGGACGCTGTCTCCGGAGTCGGCGCACCAGGTGACCTATCTGATGGGGGATCGGGGGGTGCCGCGCAGCTGGCGGCACATGAACGGCTACAGCTCGCACACCTACATGTGGGTCAACGCGCACGGGGAGAGGTTCTGGGTGAAGTACCACTTCATCAGTGATCAGGGTGTGGAGTGTCTGACCCAGGGTGAGGCGGATGCGTTGGCTTCGGCGGACGGGGACTACCACACCCGGGACCTGTTCGAGGCGATCGGTCGGGGGGATCACCCGAGCTGGACGTTGAAGGTGCAGATCATGGGGTTCGAGGACGCCGGGAGCTACCGGTTCAACCCGTTCGACCTGACCAAGGTGTGGCCGCACGCGGACTACCCGCTGGTCGAGGTCGGCACGATGAGGCTGGACCGCAACCCGACCGACCACCACTCGGAGATCGAGCAGCTCGCGGTCGAGCCGAGCAACCTGGTGCCCGGGATCGGTCCGAGCCCGGACAAGATGCTGCTGGGCCGGATGTTCTCCTATCCCGACGCGCACCGCTACCGGATCGGCGCGAACTACAACCAGCTGCCGGTCAACGCGCCCAGGTCGCCGGTGCACAGCTACAGCAAGGACGGGGCGATGCGGTACGCCAAGGTCTCCGACCCGGTCTACGCGCCGAACTCCAAGGGCGGGCCGCGGGCCGACACCGAACGCTACGGCGAGCCGGCCGGCTGGCACACCGACGGGGACCTGGTCCGCACCGCCTACAGCCTCCACGCCGAGGACGACGACTGGGGCCAGGCCGGCACCCTGGTCCGCGAGGTGATGGACGACGCCGCACGCGACCGGCTGGTCACCAACATCGTCGGACACCTCCTCGACGGAGTCACCGAACCCGTCCTCGAACGCGCCTTCGCGTACTGGCGCAGAGTCGACACCGACCTCGGACAACGAGTCGAGAAAGGCGTCCGCGCCGGACAGCCCTGATCGACGGGCCCACGGAGACTCACCCCGGCGGGGTGAGCGCCGTTCCGCGGCACGATCCGGTTCGAGTCACCCGGAAGGGTGGGCACAGGACGTTCCACCGCGTCTACAGTGCCCGAAGCACGAATGCCGGCGACCCCCCGGAACAGGGGACTTACGCAGGCCCCGAGGGTGGGAGCTGCCGTCCAGGAGGTCGCCGGCACCCGTTCACTTTCGGGCGTGCCCGTCATCCGGCCGGTGGCGAGGACCTCACCCGACGCAGGACGCGACATGACCCGCCGGCCCGTGATGATGCGACCTGTCGACCTTTTCTGACGCCCGTGCCGCGGCGTGATAGGCGCGCACCTCCCGGTTCCCTTGGTGCCAGCTCTGCAGCCACAGCCTGGTCGCCTCCTCAGGGCTCATCTCACCGTGTCGCAGCATTTCCATGTGTGCGGCGTGCGCCCGCCAGGTCTGCAGCGCGGTCGCGGCCGCGCGGAGCGTCCGGGAGCGGGCAGCGAGAGTGTCGATGCAGCTTCGAAGCTCGGTGGGCACCTCTCCCGAGTCTGGTGGTGCGGGGCAACGAGCGGTTCTCTCATCGAATTCTCGCTGCGCGACGGAGAACTTCTGGAGGTTCTCCCGGGCCCCGACCCGCGTCTGGTTCCAGAACTGCGTTGCTTGCGGAAGGCTGATCGCGCCAGCCACCAGCTTGTTCATCGCTCCGATGTGGACCTCCCACTGCGACATGGCTGGAGCCACTGCCTGCAACGGCCGGGTCTGGGCTTCATACACCTCCTCACAGTGGTCCAGCCGAGTGGCCGCCGGGTCCTGAGGTGCAGACGTCTGTTCCGTCTCCTCGGACACCTGCCCAGGAACGCTGGTGGACGCGCTCTCTCCATCGGACACCTGCGCGGAAACGTCCGGGGCTACCTGCTTGGTGTCCTCCGGGAGCGCCCACCAAAGCACCCCCGTGACCACGGCTCCCACCACAACGCCGATGACGAAGATCAGTATCTGGGAACCAGCCTCCTCGTTCGAGAAGTCGGCCATGACGATTCCTCCCCACGATTGCGGAAGTCCTGGTCGCGGGGGTACCCGCCCGGGAAGCCCGGACACTCCCCTGTTTGGGTGAAGGTCCGACAATCTGCGAAGGCACCATCCCGTAGGCCCCGGTGCGGGATGTCGCGGTAGATCCGGCGGCCCGGCGGCGGCTCCAGCTATCGAACGGGGTCAAGGAGTTCGGCGACCACCAACAGCTGACTCCACTCGAGCGGGCCTCCGAACGCATCCCTGAGTTCGATCACCTTCACGGCCGTGCCATCCGGCAGAGTGAGGTCGTCGCCCTCGTTGAGCGGATGCTCCCTCTCGAACTCGGCGAGAAGCTCGCCGCGACCGTCGACGGCGATCATGTGGATCTCTCCCATGCAGCGATGATCCCCAGCAGTGATCAGGCCAAAACCAGTGCCAGAAGTGGCCCAGAACGCGACGCAGCTCATGCGATCCTGACTGTCACGGAGTCGCCACCGAACCCCACACGAGCACTTCTAGCGAGATCTGGGCGGGGGACTACAGGGAAGGTGCGGGTCGTCCGCGCAAGCATGAGCCATCTGCGAGTGGGAACTGAGTGGGAATGAACGGTGTCGACGGTAGTAGCCCTCGGACCTCGGTCGTCCTCGTCGACGACTCGACGGAGGTCCGGGCGCTGGTCCGCCGACGGCTTGAGTTGTCCGGCCTGTTCGAGGTCGTTGGGGAAGGAGGGGACGGCCACGAGGCGATCAGCCTGGTCCATCGCTACGAGCCCCACTTGCTGCTGCTCGACACGTCGATGCCCACCATGGACGGCATCGAGGCGCTGCCCGCCATCCTTGCCCTCTGCCCGGAGACACGAGTGGTGATGTTCACCGGATTCGAAGAGCTTGGGCTTGCGGCCCGGGCCCGCGAGCTCGGGGCTGCCGACTTCGTCGAGAAGTCGATCCAGCTGGAAGAGCTCCCCGGACGACTCATGTGGGCCTTGAACAAGGCGCCGCCCGGTCCCCGGGCACGCTCCCGGCACGGGTTGAGCCTGGTCGGCGACGAGTCCGGTGATCAGCATCGCGCGGCAGCCCAGGCGCAGGAAGTCCTCAACGAGCACACCCAGCAGTTCCGAGAGCTGTTCGACCAGGCAGCGATCGGGATGGCCACCCTGACCGTCAACGGCACGATCGTCAGGGCCAACCAGGCACTCGCCGACCTGATGTCGTGCCCTCCCTACGACCTGGTCGGTGTTGACTACGGCCGGCTGACCAGTGGAGCCGGCGAAAAGCTTGACCGAAAGCTTGAGGCCATCGTTTCCCAAGGGGATGGCCTCGCTTCCTTCGAGCACCTGCTTCCCGCCCTTCCTGGTGAAGAGGGCACACGGATCGTTCGAGTCACCCTCGCCCCCATCCGCGATGCGAAGGGACAGGTTCTCTATGTGTTCGTACAGGTTCAGGACATCAGCGCCCAGCGCTCAGCCGAGGACGACCTGAGACGCAGCGAGGAGACCTTCCGGCTGTTGGTCAGGGCGGTTGGTGAGTACGCAATCTTCATGCTCGACGTGGATGGCAACGTGATCAGCTGGAACTCCGGGGCTCAACGCATCAAGGGATACCGGGCGAGTGAGATTGTCGGTCGATCCTTCCGAGTCTTCTATCCGCCCGAGGAGCAGGCGACCAGACATCCCGAGCGCAACCTCGAGGCGGCCCTGCACGAGGGGAAATTCGCCGAGGACGGGTGGCGCGTTCGCAAGGACGGGAGCCGATTCTGGGCGAGCGTGGTGATCAGCCCTGTCTACGACGACGCGGGGGGTCACATCGGATTTGCCAAGGTCACTCGGGACCAGACCGAGCAGCGGGAACACGAAGACGAACGCAGGAACTCCGTGGCTCAGCAGACCCACCTCCTGGCTGTTACCGCCCACGAGCTTCGCACGCCTACGGCTGTCATCGACGGTGCTGCAGCTGCTCTCCGCGGGTCCTGGGACCAGATGCCGGTGACCGAGCGTGACGACCTACTAGCGGGCATCAGGGGAAGCGCGCATCGCCTTCGTCGTCTCATATCCGATCTCGCCACGGCCTCTCGGCTGCAGGGAGAGACGCTTCAGCTCCGGTTCGACAACGTGTCGCTGACCGAGACCTTGCATAGTGCGGCGGCACGCCGGCAGACAGTCGACGCCGATGTCCAGATCGAGGTGAACGTGCCGAATGACGCCGTCCTGGACGCTGATGCGGGCCGGCTGGGCCAAGCCCTCGACAACCTCCTCGACAACGCCCTCCGGCATGGGGCTACGCCCATCACCGTCGTCGGCACGGCTGATCGCCAGAAGGTCCACATTCGAGTCACCGACGCGGGCTCCGGTGTCCCGGCCGAGTTGGTTCCGCGTCTGTTCGAGCGGTTCGCCATCGCCGGCCCCGCGGGAGGGACGGGACTCGGGCTCTACCTCGTGCGGGAGATCGCTCGCGGACACGGCGGGCAAGCGCAGTACTTCCCGCCAGGTCCGGGACACCCTTCTGCTTTCGAGATCTGGTTCCCACGTCGGGGAACTGAGGCCTCGAGCCGGGGTCGGGCGACCGTTCGACCGGAGTAACCCGGGCCTTCGTCCCGATCCTCGTGAAGGCGGAGTCCGCGGCCTCCGTCTGCAGCTGCCACGTCGCTCGGTCTGGCGGCGGCGGGCGCCTGTCGGCTACAGCCCAGACGCGATCGCCGGGTCGCCTTGGGGGTTTTCTACGGGTGCGGTGGGATCCAGCGGCTCGAGCTCCTGGGTGGGACTCGGGTCCCCGGACGGAACAACCTCAGGGTCTCGGACAGGTTCATTCGGCGTAGTGGTCATGTCTGCGAGTACCCGTCCTGAGCCGATTCATAGCACTGTACGTGCAGCAGGAACTTCGACCTGACAGGAGTTCGAGTGCCTGCGCGGTGGCGGCGTCGAGCATGTCTTCCGGGTCCAGCTTCGCGACTCCGCGAGCCGTCTGTTCCGCGCAATCGGGGTCACCACAGAGTCTCGCGGACGCCGAGGACGTCCACCGTCACCGGTTCCTGACAAGCCACGGGCAGATGTGAGCACCTTCCCCAGGTCGACGACCGGGTCGCGGGGTCGGCAACCCGACCGGGTGTACGTCCCGGCGCCGTGGGCGAGACCGTGGAAACGGAGTACGACGTCGTGGTCGACACCGTGGGCGGGCTCGTGCTGGAGCCCGACGAGTTGTGTGTCCGCTTTCGCGGGACTCGCCAACGAGGGCAGGCTGCACGTGCCGGTCGCATGCACGTTCTCGGTGGACGAGGGGCCGCGCGGCCTACGACAGTGGTCGTGCGACTCACGCCCCTGGACACCAGGCCTTCAGTCCGCGACGAAGGAGTCAACGATGACCGACCTAGAGCAGACCATGCTCGACCGTCGCTCGACGCGGCTGTTCCTGCGCAACAAGCCCGTTCCACGCGAGCTCATCTCGGAAGCCCTGGAGCTGGCCATCCACGCGCCTTCGAACTCGAACGTCCAGCCCTGGCAGTTGGTCCTCGTTTCCGGCCCGGCCCGTGACCGGCTGGTCGAGGCCCTGCTGGAGCGGGCGGCGGTGGAATCGCCGAAGGTGCCGAAGCTGCCCGAGTCCTTCGCATACATGCGCAGGGACCTCGGGGCGCTGGTGTACGGCTCGATGGGCATTGCCCGTCATGACCGGGAGGCCAGACGCACTGCGGTGCTGCGCAACTGGGAGTTCTTCCGGGCTCCGCTTGCAGGCATCGTATGCATGCACCGGGACCTCGGCCTGGTCGATGCCCTCGGGGTCGGCCTGTTCCTACAGAACTTGCTGCTCGCCCTGACCGCACGTGGGCTCGGCACCTGCGTTGAGGTGTCGATCGCCGGGTACCCGGAGACCATCCGTGACCAGCTCGGCATCGGCGAGGACCTGCGCATCCTCTGTGGCCTGGCGATCGGCTACCCCGACCCGGACTTCCCTGCCAACGCGCTGCGTGTGCCGCGCAACTCGCTCGAGGCGAACGTCAGGTTCGTCGACGACTAGCCACGGGCGCGAGCACCCGCCTCCACCACCCGGGGACGGAGGGGCGTCGGTGCCGTCGACCGACGCGTGCGCGACTTGGGTCGTGCGCTTGCTCTGACCGCACCTGAGCGGAGGCTGACGCGGCCGAACCTTTGCTCCACGTGGAGTCAATCAGGATGGTCAGCGCGTTTGTGTTGGACGCCGGGCCGGCCTGGTGCGCCTTCGCCCTGATCGTCAGACGGGGACATGAGGGGGTCCTTCCAACAACCGTGACGACGGCATCGACGTGGCCACGGAGCCCCGCGTCCCTTGCATCGTCGGTCCGCGTGCGCTCAGTCGGTGATGAGGACGACGCCTGTCGGCTCGTCAAGCGCACCCAGCGTGAGTTCGGCGGCTCGGTCGATGTCGACGCGGGGGTCGTCGGGCTTCTTTGTCTCGTGGTAGGTGCCGGGGCCGTACAGCTGCCCGTAGCGCAGGACGACACCGCCTTCGGCGAGAACGGAACGTTCCAGTTCTGCGACTGCTCTGGCGTCGGGCCCGTCCGGCAGTTGCCAGGCGACGCTTTGGGCCAGGACCTTCGGCGACCCGCTCTGCCGCGCGGCCTCGATCAGGTTCTGGGTGCCTTCGGTGCGGATGCGAGCGTTCAGGTCCGCGTGGGCATCGATCTCCGCCTCGTCATCCGGCAGGTCGGTCAGCTGGTTCACGATGATGTCCGGTTTGAAGGCACGCACCGCGTCGATGAGTGCCTCCCGGTCGAAGACATCGCAGAGGATCGGCTCGGCACCGAGGTCGACCAACAGCTCGATCTCGCCGAGGGAGCGCGTCATGCCGCCGACGACGTGACCGGCATCGACCAAGCGGGGAACCAGGCGCCGACCAATCACGCCGGACGCGCCGGCCAGAAATACTCTTCGGCCTGGGGAGGACATCGGGGTACCTGCTTTCGTAGTGGGGGACAGAGATCACGCGTCGGCCAGGTCCCGCAGTCCGGGGAGGTTGCTGGCCGCACGTCGGCGTGCGCTGCGGTTGGTCCGGAGCTGCGCGCCGAGGCTGATGAGCGCCAGGAGCACGGCCGCCGCGCTGTACCAAACGACAGTCGGCACCACTCCGAGCGGGCCGGCGAGGTAGCCGGCGATGACGATGGGAACTCCGAACGCGACGTAGGACACGACGTAGATTGCGGCGACGACACCCGCACGCTGGTGTTCCGCGGCGCGGGGGAGGATGAGGCGCAGGGCTGCGGTGAATGCCGCGCCGAAGCCGACACCGGCGATGACCTGACCGATGATCATGGTGGCCAGACTCCCGGCCAACACGCCACCGATGATGCCGATGGGCCCGACGACGGACGCGTAGATGCCGACGGTCATCGTGAGCCGGGGGTCGAGTCGGGCGAAGGCCAGTCCGATGACGGCCGATGTGGCTGGAGCGACGAAGCCCGTCACGCCGTTGAGCAGGCCGCTGTCCAGCAGGAACACGCTGCGCACCATGCTCGGGGCGAGCCCGCCCGAGAGGCCGGCGAGCATCCACACTGCGGCGAGAACGGGCGCCGCTGCGACAAACTCCTGGCGCGAAGCAGCTGGGACGGAGACACGCGGTATCAGTGATCGGAGGGCGCCGGGCGCGCGGGTCACGGTTTCGGGCGACAGGACGGCGACGACGATGCCGAGGATCGTGACGATGGTGAGGATGACGAACACGATGGCGTTTGCGTGCGGCGACAGCTGGATCGCGAGGCCGGCGAGCAAGGAGCCGGCGGCCAGACCTCCGGTCACACCGACGCTGCCGAGGATCGCGCCCAGTCTCTTTCGGTTCGGGGGAGCCAGCTCGACCAGCGCTGCGGTGAAGGCGGCGGTCGCTGCCCCTCCGGCAACGCCTTGCACGATGCGGGCGGCGACCACCCAGCCGACATCGGGGGCCACGAGGAACATGAGGTTCGATGCGAGCTGAACGATCAGGGCCCCGATCAGGACGGGGCGTCGGCCGATCCGGTCGGAGAGCGACCCCAGGGTGAGGAGGGCCGCGAGGAAACCGATCGCGTACGCCGCGAATGCCAGCGTGAGCAGGGAGGCGGGGAAGCCCCACTGATCCTTGTAGACCACCAGCAACGGCGTCAGCGCACCCGCGGCGATATACAGACTCGTGAGCGTGATCGCTGCACCCGCGAACGCCAGTCCGGCGGGGACGGTGCGGCGGCGCCGCACACCAGGAGGGTCAGTGGACAGCAGGGGTATCGACATGAAGATGCTCCCTAGTGCCCGCGGTGGCATGGACGACCTCGTCCCGAGTCCTGACCGCGTAGGCAGGACCCGGGACGAGGTCGGTCTTGGTGGCGGGTGGGACCAGTCGCGTTCTGCTTGATGCGTACTCCCGGTGGAGCCATCTGAAACCCGGTGTTCCCGCTCTTACCTCGCGACCCGACCGATGCGTGGTGGTGGCCCTGCTCGCCCCGCCGCCCGGCTGGTGGGGGAACGGCCTGTCAGTCATGGGGTGCTCCTTGCTGGCTGGATGTGCCTCCAACGGTGGAGCCGCCGAACCCGTCGCCACCCCGGGAACCCCCCGGGTCCGGTCCCGGGCGTCCGGCCCGGGAGCCGCCACCCGCTCCCACCTGGGTGGTGCTCGCCCCCGACCTCGACCCGCAGGCCGGTGATCTGGATCTGTGAGAGCATTTCGGCGCACGTTCTCGCCCGGTCGGCATCACCATCACCGGAGGCCTCATGGACACGGCAGCCCTCTGCTCTCGGGGTCCGCGGTCGTCGACGTGACGTCGCGCCACCCGACCGAGCTCCGGGGCAGGGAGAACGAATGCGCCGTCCTGGACGCCCTCGTGAGCCGCCTGCAGCTGGGCGAGCGGCAGGTGCTGGTGCTGCGCGGCGAGGCGGGAGTCGGCAAGACCGCGCTGCTGGACTACCTGGCGAGCAAGGTCCGGCCGGCATGCCGGCTCGGTCGAGTGACCGGATTCGAGTCCGAGGTGGAGCTGCCCTTCTCCGGGCTGCACCAGTTGTGCGCGCCGATGCTCGACCATGTCGATCGTCTGCCCGGACCCCAGCGGGATGCGCTGATCACAGCTTTCGGGATGCACCCAGGCCCACAGCCGGACAGGTTCCTGGTCGGGCTCGCGGTCCTGAGCCTGCTCGCGGACGTCGCGGAGGAGCGACCGCTGGTGTGTCTGATCGATGACGCGCAGTGGCTGGACGCCATCACGGCACAAACTCTGGGGTTCGTGGCACGGCGCCAGATGGCCGATCCGGTGGCGCTGGTGTTCGCCGTGCGGGGAGTGCGCGCCGACAGGGAGTTCGTTCGGCTACCGAACATGATCGTTCGAGGTTTGAAGGATGCCGATGCCCGGGCGTTGCTCGACACCGTCCTGGCCGGAGACGTCGACAACCGCGTTCGCGAGACCATGGTGGCGGAGACCGGTGGGAATCCGTTGGCGTTGTTGGAGCTGCCCCGGGGTCGGTCGGCGGCCGAGCTCACCTTCGGGTTCGGTCTGGCAGACGCCGTACCACTGGAGGCCCATCTGGAGCACGGTTTCACCCAACGTCTGGGCGCGCTCCCCGGATCGACGCGCTTGTTCCTCCTTGCCGCAGCGCTCGAGCCCACGGGGGATGTCAGCCTGCTGCGGCGGGCGATCGGGCAACTCGACGTCGACTTCGCGGCGGCGGCTCCTGCCGTGGAAGCAGGTCTGGTCGAGGTGGGTGTCCGGGTCCGGTTCCGGCACCCCTTGGCGCGATCTGCCGTTGCTCGGGCCGGCGAGCGTACTGACCTGCAAAGAGTCCACCTCGCGCTCGCCGAGGCGACCGACCCGAATCTCGACCCCGATCGACGGGCATGGCACCGGGCGTACGCGGCGGGCGGTCCCGATGAGGCGGTCGCCATCGACCTGGAGGGCTCCGCGGATCGGGCGCGGGCCCGAGGAGGCCTGGCTGCGCAGGCGGGTTTTCTCGAACGTGCCATCGAGCTGACCGACGACCCTGCTCGGCGCCCCGCCCGCATCCTGGCCGCGGCAAGGGCCCGGCACCAGGCTGGCTTGTCGGACGCGGCGCTGACGCTCCTGGCGGAGATCGAGGCTGCGTCGCTCGACGAGCGGACTCGTGCAGAGCTGGAGGTTCTCCGCGCCCAGATCGCGTTCTTCTCCAGCCACAGCCAGGATGCGCCCCCGCTTCTCCTGTCGGCGGCACGGCGCATCGAGGCGCTGGATGGCGCGGCCGCCCGAGACATCTACCTCGACGCGCTGGCGGCGGGACTGCTGGTCGGACGGCTGTCGGGCGATGTCGGTGCCCGCGAGGTCGCCGCGGCGGCGCGCGCGGCGCCTCCGTCGACCGCTCGCCCGGCCGATCTTCTGCTGGACGGCATGGCGTTGTTGATGACCGATGGACATGCAGCAGGCGTGCCACCCGTGCAGCGCGCCCTGAACGCATGGCGAACCGACGAGGTGCCGATCGCCGATGCCCTTCGCTGGCTGTGGCTCGCAACGCACGCGGCCCACGACGTGTGGGACGACGAGGGCTGGGACGTGCTCTGCTCACGCCACCTCCGACTGGCACGCCAAGCCGGAGCACTGGCCGTGCTGCCGATCGCGCTCAACAGCCGCATGGGCCTGCACTTCTTCGCAGGCGAGCTCGCGGCCGCAGCTGCCCTGGTCGACGAGTTCGAAACGGTCAACGAGGTCATGGACAACCACCTGCTGCCGTACGGCGCCCTGGCGCTCGCGGCGTGGCGGGGCCGGCAAGACGTCGCCTCAGATCTCATCCGAACCACGTTTGCCGGGGCCGCAGAGCGGGGCGAGGGTATGGGACTCACCATCGTCGACTACTCCTCGGCCGTCCTCCACAACAGTCTGGGTCAGTATGAGGAAGCCCTGGTGGCAGCAGAGCGAGGAGCCGGGAACCAGCACGAGCTCGGCTTCGCCACGTGGTCCTTGGTGGAACTCGTCGAGGCCGCGATGCGAAGTGGCCATCCCGACCGCGCCGCGGATGCACTCGAGCTGCTGGCCCGGACCACGAGCGCCAGCGGCACCGCATGGGCACTGGGCATCGAAGCCCGATCTCGCGCTCAGGTGGCAGAGGGTGACGCGGCCGAGGGCTTCCACGTCGAGGCCGTCGAGCGGCTCGGTCGCACCCGCATGCGAATCGAGCTGGCCCGCGCACACTTGTTGTACGGCGAGTGGCTGCGGCGCGAGCACCGCCGTCTCGACGCCCGCAGCCAGTTGACCTCGGCCCATGACATGTTCACCGACATGGGCGCGGACGCCTTCGCCGACCGAGCTCGACGAGAACTGGACGCCGCCGGAGTGACCGTCCGCAAGAGAGCGTTCGGGGCCCGCGAGGAGTTCACGTCGCAGGAGGCTCAGATCGCTCGGCTGGCGGCGGAGGGGCGTACCAATCCTGAGATTGGAGCCGAGCTGTTCCTCAGCCCACGCACGGTCGAGTGGCACCTCGGCAAGGTCTTCGCCAAGCTCGGCATCGAGTCGCGCAAGGAAATCTCCGAGGCACTGCTCAACACGTGACGGTGTCTCGCCGTGCGCGTCTGTTGGGCAGCGAGCGGTCTGCGACGACGTTCCTCGATCCACGCGCCTGATGCTCAACCTCGACGCAAGCCCGGAGTGTGTCACCTCTTGCTGAGCGACACCGCAGGCTCAGGCTCGTGGGGCTTCTCGGACGATCGGTCGTCTTGTCGTTCGCGGTGGCTCTTGATCTCCTCGTGGTGGTCGACCGACCAGGACGCGAGTTCCAGCACGCTGGAGAGCAACGACGTGCCGAGCGGCGTCAACGCGTACTCGACCCGCGGGGGAACCTCCGCGTAGGCCGTGCGCGTGACGAGGCCGTCTCGTTCCAGCTTGCGCAGGGTGAGCGTCAGCATCCGCTGTGAGATGCCAGGGATTCCGTATGCGAGGTCGGAGTAGCGCCTGGGGCCGGCCTCGAGAGTCCCGATCACGAGCACGGTCCACTTGTCCCCGACGAGGTCGAGAATCTCGCGAATGAAGTCGGCATCCAAGGTGCCCCACTTGGCGCAGGGCCCGGGGACCTCGCGCACGTTCCTGCGCACATCCTTCGCCACCATCGAAGTCCTCCTACGCACACCAATGTGCCTTTTGTATCGCCTTCGATTCTGACAGATCATGGGGTTACGAACAACAAGTAACTAAGGAGTTTCATGAAGGTCGAGTTCTGGTCCGACATCATCTGCCCGTGGTGCGGACTGACTGAGCATCGCCTCGATGTGGCACTCGAGCGATTCGCCCACCGAGACCAGGTTGAGGTCGTTCACCGGTCGTTCCCGCTGCACCCTGAGCTGCCGCGTGAAGGGATCACGCAGCGGGAGCTTTCCCGTAGGCATGGCATGAGTCCAGCAGCCACCGAGCGTGTGCTCCGGCCGATCGAGGAGTTGGCCGAGCGTGAGGGCCTGCAGCCGTACTTCGCGCTCGAGCGCACTCTGGGACCCACTGACCATCTGCACGAACTGCTCGCATTCGCGACCGAGAGGGGCAGGCACGCCGCATCTTGGAGGGCCGCCTTCCAGGCCCACTTCGCTGAAGGTCGCAACCTGTGGACGGTAGACCAGGTCGTCGCGTTTGCCGAGGAGCTCGGGCTCGACCCCGAGGAGGCACGCGATGCCGTGGAAAGCCACCGCTACCGCGGGCTGATCGAGCGAGACGTCACAGACGCTCGGGCCATGGGTGCGCGCGGTACACCATTCCTGATCATCGACGGCCGCCTCGTGATGTCTGGCGCGCCTGACAGCGACGAGATCCTCGCGCTGTTGGAGGAGGCCTGGTCCAGCAGGTCTCGGGCTGTCCGGGCCGGAGATTCGGGCGGGCTGTGTCTGCCCGAGGACGGGGTGTGTCTGCCTGAGCCGGCGAGGCCATGACCCTCCCCGAGGGTCTGGGTGGGGCACTTGCGGGCAAGAGCCGAGGAGCCGGATCAACGGAGCGGCGAGGGGGGACGCGCCTGACATTCCCATCCGCCGGCGCGGGCGTCGCAGGTGCTCGCAGGCCCTCCGATCTCTAACGAGGACACGACGGAGCCGGGCTACCGCGCGAGGTCGCAGCGTTCCGCGGGATACTACGTCGGCCCGATGCCCTCTTCGTGGTAGACGATGTGCACGCCACCCGCGCCCAGCGCGAAAACGCTGGGAAGGAGACCGCCGGGCTCTTGGGCGCCAACCGCGTCCCGAACAGCCTGGGGGTCCTCGAAGAACAGCTCGACGAGCCGGTAAGCCAGTACGGGACTGTCCTGCCCCGTCGGCCAGATCCGGTGCGTCTCGACGCGCTGGAGGCCGGGAGTGCTTGCTGCGAGCTCCATCTGCTCTTTGTAGTCGGCCTCGAAGGCGTCAGGGTCCCGCGGAGTGTCGTACATGAGTGTGATTTTGGCGGTCATGGTGTCCAGCTCCTGAGTAGAAGGGTGCGCTCCGTTGAGTCCAGCGTTGGTGGGGAGTCACGAGCGTCGGGCGGCTGATGTCCGGGCGTCGGTGGTTGCCGCCTCCCCACCACCGGCGACCGTGGTGCCTCATGACGTGTGTCGAGAACCCGGGTGCGTTCGGGCGCTAGTCCGGCCAGGGGGAAGTCAGGATCTTCTCGACGAAGTTCTCGCGTGGAAGGTCTGGTAGGGAGTGCTCGAGAACGTCGGCCATCACTGTTCCGTAGGTCGTCTCAGGCTTTGTCTCCATGCCACTCGCGAGCGCTTGCAGAATTTCGCGCTTGAAGTCTGAACGCGGGTGCCGCGCGGTGATCTCCAACCGCGTGCGAATCCCGATGTCGTAGTAGCCGAGACCAAGCACGTCGTACCTGACGCCCGCGGCAACCAGCGCGACCTCGGCTTCCAAGAGCTCCGGTATTCCCGGCGTCGTGTGCAGCGCTATCGCGGTCCAGACGCGACGCACGGTGTCCTCCGGGACCGCGTAGCTCTGCAAGAAGCGGCGCGCTTCATCGGCGCTGTCTACCTCGAATCGGCGTCCGCTGCCGCGGAATCTCTGACTCAGGCCGAGGTCGTGGAACATCGCACCGATGTACAAGAGCTCCGGGTTGAAACTGAGCCCGCTGTGGCGTCCCTGCAGGCTGCCGAAGAAGTACACGCGCCGCGAGTGGTGAAAGATCAGGTCGCCCGCCGTGTCACGAACGAATTCGGTGGCGGCCAGCGCCATCTTGCTGTCGGGCACGAGCACACCCGCGACGGGGTGCTCCCTGTTGGGTCGCGTGCCGCCGCTGACCGCGGCTGCGTGTTCAGTGGTCGTCATTGTTCCTCCTTGAATTGAATGCTTGCGTTTCGGTTCTCGTGTAGACCGATGCCAGGGGGATCGCGTCCGGGTGGACTCGACATTGGCGCGTGGGCTTTCGCCGGCGACTGGCCCCGCAAGCGACGGCGCCTCGGCGCGTTCATACGTCCCCCGTGGAAGCCGGTGGAGAGGGTCGGCAAACACGGCCACCAGATGTGCCTTGTCCCCGCGGTCGCACAGAAGCGAGTCACCACTTCGGCCGGTCTTCTTGGTGGTGGTCATGGAGAGTCCGCTCGTGTTGGTGAACTGAGGTCGTGGCGCCGCAATTGCGCCGGTTCAGCAACTGTCGCCCTGGCGACGGAGTCCCCACCCGGGGACAGTCCCTGGTCTGGTCCCGTGCGTGTTTCGCTGGGCGTGCGGGTCGTCGACACCCCTGCCGGGGCAACCGGGTCTGGGGAAGAGCGGTGGGCTCAGTGCGGAGATTGGCCGCTGTAGTGCTCTGGCAGTCCCCCCGGGCCCCAGACCCCCGGGCATGAGCCGGGCTGTCTGCCGGGGTCGTCAAGGGCCTTGATCCGCGACCGTGGAGGCCCGGCGCAGCACCTGCCGCGCCACGCTTTCCGGCCCATCCATCACAGTCGGCAGAGAGTCCGTCATGAACCACTTCGACCCGCGGGCGCAGTCCATTCTGGAAGCCCGGCCATGAGCGCCATCGTGAGCAACGAGCCTCGGAGGTCGCATCGACCAGGGCTGGGCGAGGTGGAAGCCTCGCGGGCGAGGCTCGTCGCCGACGCCGACGAGACCAGGCGACGGATCGAGCGCGATCTACATGACGGGGCCCAGCAGCGACTCGTGTCGCTCGCGCTCGAGGTCCAGGTCGCGGCGACGATGACGCCCCCCGACCTCGTGGATCTCCAGGTGCGGTTGTCCCGCATCGGAGAAGGCATGGTCGAAGTCCTTGACGAAATCCGCGAGATCTCGCGCGGAATCCATCCGGCAGTCCTGACCGAGGGTGGTCTTGGACACGCCCTGAAAGCACTCGCTCGTCGGTCGGCAATCCCGGTCGAGCTCGATGTACACGCCGGAGACCGGCTGCCGGGTCGAGTCGAGGTGGCCGCGTACTACCTCGTCTCGGAGGCACTCACGAACGTCACCAAGCACTCGCAGGCGTCGGTCGTGCACGTCGAGGTAACCACTGACCATCGGGTTCTTCAGCTCGCGATCAGTGACGACGGCATCGGGGGCGCGGACCCGGCTCGAGGTTGCGGCATCATCGGTCTCAACGACCGCGTCGAGGCGCTCGGCGGCTGGATGGAGATCTTCAGTCCCGCTGGTCTGGGAACCTCCCTACGATTCGCGATCCCAGTCGTGGACTGAGTCTCGACTCAGCAACTGCGCGTGTCCCGTCCTACTCGTCGCTGGGGCAGCCAAGGGCGTCACCGAGACCGCTCTCGGGCTGAGACACCAGTGATAGTTGCGCACTCTTGATCTGTTCCATTCCCCTTCGACTTCGATATCGTCAGCCGCATCGGCTGTGACGGAAGACTGATGTCGTGTCTGATCAACTGCGGGTGGAGGGTTCGGATCGGGCCGAGTTGAACCTGTCCAAGGGATGGGTTCAGGGCGTCGCCCTGGTCATGGTCTTCGGGTTCTTCGTGATGGGCATGCTGGCTCTGCGGACCTACACCGATTCGATGCCGTTGCCGGAGCGAGTGACCGGCCCCGACGGTGGAGTGGTCTACACCGAGGGCGACATTCAGGCGGGGCAGCAGACCTTCTTGCGCCGTGGCCTGCAGCAATACGGATCGGTGATGGGTCATGGCGGCTACCTGGGCCCCGACTTCACCGCTGACTACCTGCGAATCTCTGCGGAGCACATCGAGGATGAGCTTGCGGCCTCCGGGCAGCGGGAACCCTCGGTGGCCGTCATGGAGATGCTCCGCGAGAACCGGTACGACGAGTCGAGCGGCGAGCTGGTGTTCACCGCCGAGCAGGTCTCGGCGTTCGAGGAAGCCACAACGCACTACGCGGACTTCTTCGGTACCGACAGCACGAAATACGGCCTCAGGCCGAGGGTGATCACCGATCCCCAGGAGATCCACGAGCTGACCGCCTTCTTCTCCTGGACGGCCTGGGCGAGCGCCGCGGAGCGGCCCGGTCACGACTACTCCTACACCAACAACTGGCCCCCTGAGCGGCGGGTCGGCAACATCCCGAGCGCCGACATCGTTGTCTGGTCGGGGCTGTCGCTGACCGCCCTGCTGGTCGGCTTGGGCGCGCTCTTCGCGCTCTACGGACGCTGGAGTCGCACGATCGGCTGGCACGCCTCGGAGCAGCCGTCCCTGGCGTTCCGCCAACCGGGAGAGGTGCAGATCACCCAGGCACAGAGGGTGACCGCGTGGTTCTTCTTCGTCGTGGCGGCCCTCTTCCTGGTGCAGTCCTTGCTGGGTGGTGCGATCGAGCACTACCGGGCCGACCTCAGCACGTTCTTCGGCATCGACCTGGCACGCGTGCTGCCGTTCAACCTGGCCCGCACCTGGCACGTGCAGCTGTCACTGTTCTGGACGGCGGCGGCGTTCCTCGCAGCCGGCATCTTCCTCACACCCATCATCTCGGGGCGTGAGCCGCGGCGACAGCACTGGCTGGCCTGGGGCCTTCTCGGCGCCCTGGTGGTGGTGGTCGTCGGCTCGCTGGCCGGCGAGGCGATCAGCGTCTTCGGTGCTGACTGGGCCAAGGGGTCGATCTTCTTCGACCAGCAGTGGGAGTACCTCGATCTCCCGCGGTTCTGGCAGGCGCTGCTCGTGATCGGGCTCTTCTTCTGGATCGCGATCATCTTCCGCGGCATCCGGTCGCGGCTGCGGACCGAGCACTGGCTCAACATGCCGTGGCTGTTCTTCTACGCCGGCCTGGCGATCCCGGCGTTCTACGCGGTGGGCATGCTCGCATCCACGGGGACGCACCTGACCGTCGCGGAGTTCTGGCGGTTCTGGGTCGTGCACCTCTGGGTGGAGGACTTCCTCGAGCTGTTCACCACGGTGATGGTGGCCTACATCTTCGTGATGCTCGGCGTGGTGCGACGCCAGATCGCCATCCAGATCATCTTCCTCGACGTCATCCTGTACTCAGCCGGCGGCGTGATCGGGACCATGCACCATCTGTACTTCTCCGGTACGCCGGTCGAGCACATGGCGCTTGGCGCGTTCTTCTCGGCGCTCGAGGTGATCCCGCTCACCTTCCTGACGGTCGAGGCGTGGACGTTCCTCCAGCTCGGCTCCCGACAGCAGATCCGCAGCGGTGCGCCGTTCCCGCACCGCTGGGCGGTGATGTTCCTGGTCGCCGTGGGTTTCTGGAACTTCGTCGGTGCAGGCGTCTTCGGATTCCTGATCAATCTGCCGATCGTGTCCTACTTCCAGATCGGCACTGCGCTGACCGCCAACCACGCACACGCCGCGATGATGGGTGTCTACGGCATGCTCGCGGTCGGGCTGACGCTGTTCGCGCTGCGCTACATCGTCCCTGCGAACAAGTGGCCGGACAGGCTCGCCAAGCTCTCCTTCTGGTCGCTCAACGTTGGTCTGGCCTGGATGGTCTTCGTGACGCTGCTCCCGCTGGGCATCCTTCAGCTGTGGCACTCGGTCGACGACGGCTACTACGAGGCCCGGACCCTCGGCTACGTCTCCGAACCGGGCAACGCGGTCCTCGAGTGGATGCGCATGCCCGGTGACCTGATCCTCATCGTCGGTGGTGTCCTGCCCTTCCTCTGGATCGCCTTCCTCGGTGTTCGCTACGGCATCAAGGCGACGGCCACCGAGCTGACCCCCGAGACTCTCTACGTCGAGGAGACGGCCGAGGCGGAGCAAGACCGGACTGGTCTTCCGGTCGCGGCCGGCATGACGCGCACGGGTGGCGAGCCGCCGTCGCGGAGTCGCTATGCCTCTGACCGGCGCGACGAGGCGGAGGAACCATGACCGGGTTCTCGACGACCGCCGTTGGTCCAGAGGTCTGGCTCCCGGCCGGCTACTGCCTGGCGCTCGTCGGGCTCGCCTACGTCATCGACGGGCTGGCCCGTCGGGCCGCGTCGGTCTCCGAGGGGGGCCTGTCCGGAGGTTTCACGTACCACGCGGACCACGACGCGTGGCGGTGCCCGGAGGACCAGTGGCTCTGGCCAAAGTCCTTCGACCCCGACAACCGGGTCATGCGATACCGAGGTGCCCCCGCGATCTGCAACGCCTGCCCGGTCAAGGACACCTGCACGACGTCTCACTCCGGGCGCGAGATCCAACGCACGGTCGATGCGTGGCCCGCCTCCGAGGCAGCCCGGTTCCACCGCTGGATCGCTTGCGCGGTGGTGGTCCTTGGCCTCATGTGGCCACTCGGCACGGCGCTGACCGGGCCCGGGCGCGACGGACTGCTGGTCCTGGGCGGGGCCGTGGCCGCGGCGACGCTGTTGAGCCTGCCGCTCTGGTCCCACCTGCGGCGCGCCGAAGTCATCATCCCCGAGGGCACGCTCCAGCGGTCGCTGGATGACGTGGTCTCCGAACGCCAGGCGGCCTCCGCCGCACTGGGCCGCAGGCGATCGGGCTACCGGTCCGACCGCCGCGAAACCGGAGAGGAGGCGGTGGGATGAGCACCGCGACCTTGGTCACGGCCCTGCTCCTGGTCCTGCTGGTTCTAGTCGTGTTGTCGTTGCGCGTGCTGAAGGAGTACGAGCGCGGGGTGGCGTTCCGTCTGGGCCGCCTGCGTGACCCGCTGGGCCCGGGTGTCAGGCTGAAGCTTCCCGGCGTCGACAGGCTGGTGCGCGTGGACCTTCGCGTGGTCACGCTCACCATCCCTCCCCAGGACGTGATCACCCGCGACAACGTACCGGCGCGCGTCAACGCGGTCGTGCTCTTCCGAGTGGTCGACCCGGTGCGGTCGGTGATGACTGTGGAGAACCACGCGATCGCGACGTCGCAGATCGCTCAGACCACCCTGCGATCTGTCGTCGGGCGGGCCGAGCTCGACACGCTGCTGGCACACCGGGCGGACCTCAATGAGGACCTGGCCAAGTCGATCGCCGCGCAGACCGAGCCGTGGGGCGTCGAGGTCGACGTCGTCGAGATCAAAGATGTCGAGATCCCGGAGGCGATGCAGCGGGCGATGGCCCGTGAGGCGGAGGCCGAGCGGGAGAGACGGGCCAAGGTGATCAGTGCCCGTGGCGAGCTCCAGGCGTCGGCCGAACTGCGGGACGCTGCCAAGACGCTGAGCGAGAGTCCGGCCAGCCTCCAGCTGCGCTACCTCCAGACGCTGCTCGAGCTCGGCGCCGACCAGAACTCCACGGTCGTCTTCCCACTGCCCATCGACGTGATCGGCCCGTTCCTCGACGCTTTCCGCTCCGGCACTGCGGCCGCCGTCAACGGCACGGCGCGCTCGGTCAACCCCGCGGAAACGACGCAGCATGAGCCCTGACTCTGGTCCCATGCCCGCGGCTGGCCGACCGATCCGGCTCACCCCTGTCGCTCCAGGCGTCTGGCTGGTGCTCCTCGGCGCTGCGGTGATGGTCCTGGGACCACTGTTCGGGTTCCTCATCGGCACGATTCTCGGCACGGATGACCAGACCCTCGGACTGAGTCCGCTGTACCTGTACCTGTTCCTCGGTTTCCTCGTTGCCGGCGTCGGGCTGGGCGTCGCGCTGCTCGGCGTACGCCGCATCGTCCGAAGCCGGTGACGGGACATCGGGCCCCAGCCCGCAGCCCTCCTGCGCACGTCGGTTGGCGTCGCTCACGAGCGTCAATACTGTGGCGGCATTCCTGGTACTAGACCTTCTCCCAATCAGATGTTGCCCGGTGAGAGCCACCCGATCCGTAAGTGGACTCTTCGGGCGCGCCGCCAAGCACCTGCTGCGTCCATCGGCCGGAACCAGACCATCGGCGGCGATCGAACGGACTGCGCCGCGTGGCGTCATTCGACAGCGGCCACACCCCTGCCGTGGAGCACCATGAGCCGCCGACCGGGAAGGGCCGCTTTCACAGGGACGACGAGCTACGCCGTCGAGGGGCCGAGGAGCACGGGGAGCGCCTCGAGCCCGAAGACCACCGACAGCGCCCTGAACCTCACCTCGTCGGGTGCGACCGCGAGTTGGAGCTGGGGGAACCGGCGTGCCAGTGCCGGCAGTGCCGCCTCGAGCTCCATCCGGGCCAGCTCGGCGCCGACACAGCGGTGGACGCCGTGTCCGAAGGCCAAGTGTGACTGGGGTGGCCGGGTCGGGTCGAAGCGGTCGAGGGTCGCTCCCTGGCTTGGGTCGCGGTTCGCGGCGCTCAGCGAGCAGAGCACGACATCCCCGGTGGCGACGGCCTGCCCGCCGACGGAGCAGGCCTCCCGGGCGAAGCGTGGGAAGGCCACCTGCACCACGCTGAGGTAGCGAAGCAGCTCCGCGACTATCTCCCGAGGAGCGTCCCCACCGTGCCGAAGCGAGTCGAGGGCGTGGTCGTCCTGGAGCAGCACGAGGGTGCCGAGCACGAGGGTGCTCGCGGTGGTCTCGAGCCCGCCGGTGAGGATCCCGTCGGCCAGCCCGGCGAGCTCCAGGTCGTCGAGCTCGGCGCCGTGCTCAACGACGAGCGCACCAAGCAGCCCCGGCCCCGGAGCCGCCCGCTGGCGGGCGACGAGGTCGCGCAGGTGCTCCAGCGAGTCGGAGACGGCGCCCAGGGATGCGCCGGTGCCACCGCCCACGTCGAAACGGTCGCCGCTGAGCAGCCGGAGGGCCTCCCGGTCGCCTTCGGGTACGCCGAGCAGCTCGCAGATCGTCAGCCACGGAACGGGCAGGGCGAAGTGCTGCCATAGGTCGACGCGGCCGTTCTGGTCCGCGGCGGCCGTCATCGCGTCGAGCCGGTCGGCGACGATCCCGTCGATGAGCGGCGCGAGCCGCGCAAGCCGCCGCGAGGTGAACTCAGGGGTGAGCAGCCGCCGGAGCCGGGTGTGGTACGGCGGATCGGTGAAGCCCAGCCCGCCCGGGTTCTGCTCCTGACCGATGCGCCCGCGACCGACCAGATGACCGAAGTCGTTGCTGAACGTGTCGACGTCGGCGAGGACGGCCCGCACCTCGTCGTACCCGGTCACCAGCCACCCCCGGAGTCCGAGCGGGAAGCGCACGCGAGTGACCGGCCCCGATGCGCCCAAGGCGGCGACCGGGTCGAGACCGTCCCGGCGCAACGCCACCTTTGCCTGCTCGGGGAGCGCGTCGACCAGAGAACCCCGCGCGCCTCGCCGCGCCTGCCACCACAGACCCAGACGGAGCAGCCGGGTGCGCAGAAATGACCGGCCCGCGGGGCCCC
Source organism: uncultured Actinomycetota bacterium (assembly GCA_963788445.1). Classification (GTDB taxonomy): domain Bacteria; phylum Actinomycetota; class Actinomycetes; order Propionibacteriales; family Nocardioidaceae; genus Nocardioides. Next base: position 31,524 of record CAWBGN010000006.1, on the reverse strand, counting down.
TGGTGGAGTCGGCTGTTCTGCGTACGGCGGCGATGCCCAGACGCTATCGTTCGCGACAAGCCTCTGGAGGGAGGTTCGGCGATGAGCCGAATGCGCGCAGACCTGCGCGTCTCGGGGCTTACCGTGACCTTTGCCGACAGCGGCGAGGTCCACCACCCCCTGCACGACCTCTCCTTCACCGCCGCGGACGGACAGGTCATGATCGTGCTCGGGCCCAGCGGCTGCGGCAAGACGACTCTGCTGTCGGTGCTGGCCGGACTGCTGACGCCGTCGGCCGGGACGGTCACCTTCGCCGGTGAGCCGGTCACCGGCCGCTCGCGGGCGCACCAGTTGCAGCACCGGCGGCATTCGGTGGGCATCGTGTTCCAGACCTTCAACCTGGTGCCGAGCCTCACGGCCGCCGAGAACGTGATGGCGCCGCTGCTGCTCACCGGTGTCCCTCGGCGCCGGGCCGCACCAACGGCGGACCGCCTCCTGGACGAGGTGGGACTCGCCGATCACGCCACGAAGCGGCCCGGCATGCTGTCCGGCGGGCAGCAGCAGCGGGTTGCCTTCGCGCGGGCGCTGGTCCGGAACCCGCCTCTCCTGCTCGCCGACGAGCCCACCGCACACCTGGACCCCGAGCAGGTCGGCAACGTGCTGCGGATGGTCCAGGGATTGCGCCGGCCCGGGCGGCTGGCCGTGGTGGCCACCCATGACGAACGCTTCGTGGGGGTAGCGGACTCCATCCTCCGGCTCGGCCCTCGGTCTGCGGTGCCGGTAGCGGCGCACCTGCCCGAGGCGGACCTCCCCTGGGAGCCCCCGCGACCGGTGGAAGCCTCATGACCGGGCTGGCGAAGGGCACCCCGTGGTGGGTTCGGCCGCTCTGGGTAGCACCGTCCGCGGTTCCAGCGCTCTGGCTGCGGCTGCCGCTGTGGGGGCTCGTCGCGGTCGGCACCTGGTTCTTCCGCGACCCCGACCGCACTCCCGAGGGCCCGGGTCTGCTGGCACCGGCCGACGGCGTGGTGCGGGAGGTGTCGACGCGGACCGACGGCGGGGTCGTCGTGTCGACGTACCTCAACCTCTTCGATGTCCACGTGACCCGCGCCCCCTGCGACGGGGTCGTGGTCGGACAGCTGCACCACCGCGGCTCCCACCGGGCGGCGTTCCGGCCGAAGAGCCACCTCAACGAGCGGGTGGAGTGGCGTCTGGAGACCGACCTCGGCGACGTCCGGCTCGTGCAGATCGCCGGGGCGGTCGCCCGGCGCATCGTGCCCTACACGGGCACCGCTGAGGCGGTCGGACGCGGCGAGCGGATCGGCCTGATCAGGTACGGCTCGCGTGTCGACGTCGTCTTCCCGGCGGGTGTGCTGCCCTGTGTGTCGGAGGGCGAGAGGGTTTCCGCCGGAGCCACCGTCATCGCGCGGGTGATCGGCGCATGACATTGCTGGGGGAGCGCCGTCCGAGCGTTGCCGACCTGCTCACCCTCGGCAACGCCCTGTGCGGAGCGACCGCGGTCCTCGTGGTGGCGGGTGTGCTCGGCGAGCATGACCCACCCGCCACCCTGCGATTGGTCGCGTTCCTGCTGCTGGCGGGCACCGTCCTCGACGTGGTAGACGGCGCCGCCGCCCGGCTGTGGGGCTCGACCCCGATGGGCGGACCGCTGGATTGTCTCGCGGACGGCATCAGCTTCGGGCTCGCACCCGCGCTGGCTCTCGGCTCGCTCGGCCTGCGCGACACGCACGGCGGTGTGCGGGTCGCCGTGCTCGTGGGGGTGCTGGTCTACATCAGCGCGGCGCTGATCCGTCTCGCCGCCTTCATGGCGCAGCGGCACCGGCAGCCGACGTTCACCGGGCTCCCTACAACGAGCGCCTGTGTGTGCGCCCTCGCCCTCGGGTTCGTCACCACCGAGCCCGGCTGGGTCGCCCTCGGTCTTCTGGCGTTCGGGGTGCTGATGATGAGCGCGGTGCGCTACCCCGTGCCGCAGGGTGGGTGGGCCGCGGTGGCGGTGACCGGCTGGGGCCTGGGCCTGCTCGGTCTCCTCGGCATTCTCGACCTGCGCTTCCTGGGCGCAACCATGTTAGTGGTCATCCTGGTGATGGTCCCGGCCGCCACCGCGATGCGGCGTACGCCGGACAAGGTTGCGCTCTGATGCTGGTGACCCTCCGGGACATCCAGTGGCGGGCTCGGCGCATCGTCCTCGGACTCTCGGCGACGGCTCTGGTGCTAGCGATGACCGCGCTGCTCGGGGCGCTGCACGACAGCTTCCTGGACGAGACCGACCGGACAGTGGCGATGTTCGGTGCCGACCGATGGCTCGTGGCCCAGGATGTGTCCGGGCCCTTCACGTCGAACTCGCCGATCCGCACCAGCACCATCCCGGCCGCCGAAGCCCTGCCCGGTGTCGAAGAGGTCGCGCCGGTGGCGATCTTTCGGCACGTCGTGGCAGGTGCAGGGGAGGGCTTCACCGATGTGAACGTGATCGCGTACCCGCCGGACGGGTTCCTCGCGCCGGCGCCGGAGTCCGGAAGGGCACCTGAACGGGTCGGCGAGGTGATGGTGGACGCGCGGCTCGGCGTGCCGCTCGGGCGTGAGTTGGACCTCGGCGGACGGCCGGTAGAGGTGGTGGGCATCGTCCGCGGGGTCACCTACAACGGCGGCACACCCACGGTGCTGACCACGCTGGCAGAGGGGCAGGAGATCGCCTTCGACGGGCAACCCCTGGCCAGCGCGCTGATCGTCACCGGTGTCCTGGACCGGGCGCCGGAGGGGTTGTCAAGCATGACGCCGACGGAGGTCCGCGACGACCTGCGTCGCCCGCTGTCCGTCGCGACCCGGGCGATCGGTCTGATCGCCATCCTGCTCTGGGTGGTGGCTGCGGGGATCGTGGCGATGATGGGCTACCTGTCCGGGCTCGACCGGTATCGCGACTTCGCAGTGTTCAAGGCCCTCGGGGTGACCACCGGGCGGCTGCTGGCGAGCCTGGTCCTCCAGGGCGCGCTAGTGAGCCTGCTGGCCGGCCTGGCGGCGATCGTGCTGGCCGTGGTCATCGCTCCGGCGTTCCCGGTGACCATCGACATGACCTGGGCAGACCACGCCAGGCTCGTCGGCCTCGCTCTGGTCGTCGGCGTGGCGTCGAGTGTGGTGAGCGTTCACGGACCGGTAAGCGTGGACCCCGCGACAGCCTTCGCGAACGCGTGAGGGCCGCGCTCCCGCTGGCTGCCGGTATCGCGGTCAGCCCCGTCCCGATCGCCGTCCTGATCCTGGTCCTGCTCTCGTCCCGGGGCCGGGTCCGCGGCTCCTTCTTCGCGGGCGGCTGGACGATGGGTGTATTGGCCGCCGCTAGTGTTGGCTTCGCCGTGTCGGATGGCTCGGAGCTGGACTCGGACCAGTTGACCATGGGTGCGGGCCGCATCGCAGAGGTGGTACTCGGCGTGCTCTTCGCCACGCTGGCAGTCCGGGAGTGGCGGCGACGCGCGCGGGAGGGAGCCGTGTCGGAACCGCCACGCGTCCTCCGCGCCGTTGACTCAATGGCTCATCCCACGTTGTTCGGACTCGGCATGGCCGCCGTTGTCAACCCGGTGAACCTACCGCTCGCAGTTACCGCCGGAATCGCCATCGCCCACGCCGGAGGGGCGGGCGGGCGGGGCGCGCTCGACGTACTGGTCTTCACACTCCTCGCCTGCAGCACCCTGCTGATTCCCGTCGCGGCCCTCGTACTGCTCGGTGACCGCATCCGTCAACCACTCGACGCCGCCAGGGAATGGCTGGTCGCCAACGGTTCGACGATCCTGGCCGTCCTCTTCACCGTCCTCGCCGCCTGCATGCTTGGCTCCCGGCTGGTCCAGCTCGGCTGACACGCGGTCTGCTGGCGCTCCCGTGCCGCACTTCGCGGGGAGGCGTACCGGACGGGCTCTCGCCGGCATCGAACGTGACGTCCATCGGGGACACGATCCGGTAGCGCACGTCGCGGGCTGGGGCTGTCGAGGGGGCCTCGGCGACCAGTGCGCGAGGAGCCCCCGGTCCGCTACTGCTCGCGGCCCACCTTCCAGGCGTGGTCGATGCGTTGGGTCAGGCTCGTGCCGTCGGAGTCCGATACCGTCACCTCGATGTCGGCGTAGCCGGCGGTCCCGGCGGGTAGGGTCGCGGCGAACCCGGCTCCCTGGGGGTCCACGCGACCCGTCGACCAGCTGTCGCCGTCGTCGTAGGAGACCCGGACGCCGACCTGGAGGTCGCCGGGACCCTCGGCGCCGGGCTGGTACGCCGGACGCAGGACCAGGCGGGTCGGGGCACCGGCCGGCACCCGGTTGTGGGAGTCGGCCCCGGGCAGGTCGTACAGCACCTGCAGCAGCGGGAGCACCGCCCGGTCGGCGCTCGACCGTGACGACCGGAACGTCCACGTCGTGTCGGTGCGTATCGAGGTGTCGAACATGTTGCCCGACCCGTGGGCGACCTCCAGGCGCATTTGGTAGTCCGCTGCAGCCGCAGGCACGGTGAACTGTGCCTCGGGCCACGGCGCACTGCCGAGCTCCTTGCCCCCTGACCGCAGAGTGAGCCGCGACGTGTCGCCGAACCGGTTGTCGATGTGGCCGTATGCGAACCCGTAGTTGTAGTGCGGCATCAGGACGCGGATCGCGTCGCGGTAGCGCGCCACCGGGGCGCCGAGCTGCGGGTTGCCGACGCCGGGGAGGACACCTGGGCCGACGGCCGGGCCCCACCAGAGCTGGCGGCTCTCCTGCCCCGGCTGGTGCTGCACCATCCGCGACCAGGTCCAGTAGAAGCTCGGGAACTCGCCATGTGGGGAGGCGAAGCGCTGCCAGCGGACCCCGGGCGTCGTGGTGACGTACTCGGTGCGCACCACCGGACCCGTCCGCTGGACGTTGCTCGCCTGTCCGATGCCGATCGGCCCCAGCTCGGGGACCCACGACTCACTCCGCGACGTCCGCCCGGAGTTCTCCCGGTAGTCCGAGCGCACGACCGCGAGCTGCTGGTCCTGCACCCGGTAGGACAGCTGGCGGGGAATCCGGTCCTCGACGAAGGCCAGCTCGTAGAGGTACTCGGCGTCGGCCTTGCCCGCGAGCTGCAGCCGGGTGCTCGGCTCGGCCTGCAGGCGCTCGCGGAGCCGCTGCCCCGCAGCCCGGTCCACCCGGTACGTAGGTACCCCCTGCTCGCCGGCGCTCTCGATCCAGGTTCCCGTTCGGTCGTCGGTGACCATGAGCACGGCCGCTCCGGCCTGGTCTGCGGCCTGCGCCTGCTGGTAGAGCGATGCCTGGTCGCTGCGAGCGGCGAGCGCCACCGCGCCATCGACGTCCGTGCCCGCGTAGTCGTCGGGCAAGCCGGAGCCGACGTCGACGACCGGCAGGGTCTGCTCGCCAACGTACCGCGTGCGGTGGCTGGCCAATGCGGGCGTCGGCGTCAGCTGCTCGCCGGCACCGGCGACGGTCGCGGAGAAGATCGGCTCGACCTGACTCCACTGCGTGCCGATGTGGAACTCCCCGGCTTTCGCCTTCGGCGTGGGCAACGTGTAGAGCCGGGTGCTGGAAATGCCCTGAGCGTGCTGCATCTTGAAGCTCCGATGCTCGACGCGGCGTTGCCAGAAGACGTTGTAGCTGTCCTGCTCGGAGGCGAGCGGCGTCCGGACCTGCAGCGGCGTGGCGTCGCGGGCGTCGTACCGGAGCACGGTGTCGCGGGTGACCTGCACCTCGGGGTCACCCCCGACCGTCTGGTCGGTGGGCCACCCGCCGGCGTCCTCAGCCTCGACCGTGGCCATCACCGTGTAGCTGCCCTCGGGGACCTCGGTGCTGGCCGAACCGTCCTGCAACCAGAGCCGCTGCCACGTGCCCTCCTCGGCGCTCCACACATCCACCTGCCCAGTGGCGAGGTCGCCCTGGCGGTCGCGAGCGTCGATTCGCAAGGTGTGCAGCGGCGCGGTCACCTGGAAGGAGACCAGACTGGCGACCGGGCGGTCCACGCGGCCGTTGACCTCGGCGACGACGCGGCCCGCGTAGCGGCCGGGACGCGAGTCGCGTGGGTCGACCTGCATGGTCACGCTCGCGGTACCCCGTGCCGGGACCGTGAGAGTGCGTCGCGACAGCGTGAGGTCCGGGCGAACGGCGGAGTCCGACCCGGTGCTGTGCACGTCCGGGGCGAGCTGCAGGTCGAGCGGTCGGTCGGTGGTGGTTGGTGTAGGTCAGGCGGCGAGTGACCCGGTCAGCGTCGTGGTCGAGGGCACCCAGGGAGAGCACACCCGCGTCCACGGCGACCGGGTCGGTGGCGCCGCCTCGTACGTCGAGGCGTCCGGCGCCCTGGAACCCGACCGGCTCGTCGGCGAGCGGATCGGCCGTGGACACCAGCCGCGCCTTGATCTGGCTCGCGTCCCAGCCGGGCTGGGATTGGGCGACGATCGCGGCCGCGCCTGCGACGTGCGGCGTGGCCATGGACGTGCCGCTCAGCGACGTGTACTGCGCGTCAACCAGGTTGCCCAGCGAGGTTCCGTCGGCCCGCGCGGCCACGATGTTGACACCGGGTGCCACGATCTCGGGCTTCATCCGGAATGCGCTGCCGGGGATCAGCCCGCGGGCAGAGAACGCCGCAGCTCGGTCCCGCTTGTCAACCGCCCCGACGGTCAGCGCCAGGTCGGCGGCGCCGGGAGCGGTGACGCTGCCCTCATCGGGACCGGTGTTGCCGGCGGCGACGACGAACAGGGCGCCGGTCTCGCGGCTCAGCCGGTCGACGGCTTGGCTCAGCGGGTCGCTGCCGTCGGAGGCGGACGCCGTACCGAGGCTCATGTTGATCACCTCGGCGCCGCCGCGGGCAGCCCACTCCATCCCAGCGATGATCTGGTCGCTCGTCCCCGAGCCGCTCGCGTCGAGCACCTTGCCGATCATCAGGTCGGCGCCGGGTGCGACGCCGGGCCGCAAGCCGTCGGCGCCCTCGCCGCTACCGCCGACGGTCGCCGCCACGTGGGTGCCGTGGCCGTGGTCGTCGCGTGCAGGGGTCTCGCCCTCGGTGCCGGTAAAGTCTCTGGCCTCCGTTACGCGTCCCTCGAGGTCCGGGTGTTCGGGGTCGTAGCCGGTGTCGAGCACCGCCACCTGCGTGCCGGTCCCGTCGAAGCCAGCGGCCCAGGCCGCCGGAGCCCGGACTCGACGGACGCTGTCGTCGAGGCTCGCGTGGACTGGGGCGTTGAGCCACAGGGTCGCGCCCGACGTCAGCTGTGCCTGATGCCCCGGCCAGGCGGCGCGGGTTCCGCGCAGCGAGGCCCACATCGACGCGGTGTCGTCCTTCGCGACGCTCACCGCCACCATCCCCACGCTGGGCAGGGCCCGCTCCCGGCTCGCCCCCGTGGGCACCGGGGGGACGCTGCGGCGAGTTGCCGGCCCATCGCCCTGCACCAGCAGCGACCAGTCCTCCCTGGTCTGGTCGTCGAACCCCTCTTGCACCAGCAGGGTGATGTTGAACAGGTTGGCGTCGAGGACTCCGCTGTCAACGTAGGCCTGCGCCTCGTGGGGCACCAGGTGCACCTGCCCGTCCTGCTCATAGACGAGTGGTGAGCCGGCCGCGCCGTCCGCGGGGTCGACCAGCCAGGCGCTCTCCCGCCCCGACCCGGTGCGCTGCCACGCGACGACGTCGCCGGTGACGAGGGTCAGGCGGCGGGTGTCGGCGCCGGGTTCGTCAGACGCCGGCGCGCCGCTTGCGCTCGGGGGCGGCACGGTCGGTCCGCCCGGGCTGCTGCCCTCGCTGCGGGCGGCGCTGGCAACGGCTGGTACGGCGAGCAGGCCGGTCGCCAGCAGCAGTGCCAGCGCGGCGCCGCGAGACCGAACGGGCGAGTGAAGTCGGGCGCGCGAGGGGGTGGTCACGAGGGGCTCGATTCGGTTGCGTGAGGGGAGTTCTGCCGGGGTCGGGAGGTCATGGCTCAGAGGGGCTCGAAGCCGTCGCGGTGAGGCTCTTGCTCCGCCGGGTCCTGTAGCGGCAGGTCCACGATCTTGCGCCTGGCCTCACGGGAGGGGACCTTCGCGTCGTCGGCAGGCGCGGACCGTTGGTCGACGAGGGCGGGCAGGGCAGGCGGCTCGCTGTTTGGCACGTGGCTCACTCTTGATCACCCGCCGCGGCCTAGCGAGTGGGTATGTCACCCAAAGTTCTCGGTGCGCTCCTCGAGCAGCCGGACGGCTACGGCGGTGCGGGAGCCGACGTCGAGTTTGCGCATCACCGCGCTGACGTGTCGGTCGATCGTGCGTGTGGACAGGAACAGCGTCTCGGCGATCTGACGGTTGGTGAGGCCTCGGGCCACCAGGTCGGCGGCCTCGCGCTCGCGGGGCGACAGCTCGGTGCCGTACCCCCGGCGGCCCCCGCGCCAGGGGCGGCTGGCCTGTACCCCCTCGGCTCGCAGGGCCTGGCCCACCCGGTCGGCGTCCCAGCGGGCTCCTAGCGCGAGCAGGTTCCTGTGGACGTCGGCGAGCCTGGCGATCGCCGGGACTCGATCTCCCGCGGCCAGCTCGGCTCGTGCCTGGCGCTCCCGGGCCAGGGCGGCGTCGTACGGACGTGGAAGGTCGGTCAGCCTTTCCGCCGCGTGGGCGAAGCAGACGGCGGCGGCCCGTGGGTTCCGGGCCGCCTCGACGATGCCGCGACCGACGTCCGTGGCGACCTCGGTCATCGGGGTGGCGCCGTCGCCCATCGCCTCTTCCATCAGGCGGAGGAACGCTGTCGCCTCATCGGTCAGGTCGGCCGCGGTGAGCGCATCGAGGTGCGCGACGGCCACCTCGGCGCCGCGCAGCCAGAGGTCCTTGAACGCCATGAGATCGACCGCAGCCCGGGTGAGCTCGAGTGCCGTCTCCGGGTCTCCTTCGTGAGTCGCGAGCCGGGCGAGCGCGGCGGCCGGGAGGAGCCCGCCGTCGGTGACCCCACGCCGGGTCGTCTCCTCGACGACATACTCCAGGTGGTCGCGTGCTTCGTCGCGGCGGCCGGCCGCGAGATCGAGCAGGCCGAGCACTTCCCGGGCCTCCAGGGCTGCCTCCGGCAGGGTGCCGTCGGTACCCGCGACGGCGAGGACCCGGTCGGCGAGGCCGCTCCACCTTCCCGCGTGCCAGTCGAGAAGGCACGTGGTCAGACGCACGGACCCGAACAGCCGCAGGTAGCGGGTCTCCTCCATCCGCTCGGCGGCACGGCGCAGGCTGTCTCGGGCCTGCTCGTCGGCGCCCCACGCGATCGCGCAGTGGCCCAGGTTGAGCAGCATCCTGGCGGACTCACGGCGGGCGAACGGTGACGTGGCGCTCGCGCACAGGTCCTCGGCCTCCGACCAGGCGTTGGTCTCCCCGAGCATCAGACGTACCGAGAGCCGGTCGACCTCGAGCCACGTGCGCACGTCGCCGTCGTCCACCCGGTCGAGCAGAGGGCCGGCCCGCCGCAACCATGCGCGGTGCTGGGCTGCCGACCACGCCCGTCCCCGGGGGAAGGCCAGGGACACCATGACCTTGGCTGCGTCGACCGGGTGCTCGGAGACGACATCCGCGGCCTCGGAGAGGCGCTCTGCCGCGGCGTCGAACTCCCCGAGCTGCAGGAGCAGCCGTCCGAGCTGGAGCCGAATCGCGCCCAGTCGAGGGTCTCCGGGGTCGTCCTCGGCGCCCTGGTCGACGACGGCAGCGACGCGCTCAACCAGCTGCGGCCCGATGTCGCCCAGCGCCCCGACGCCGGACGCGGCGGCCGCGGCCAGCCGATGGGCGAGCGGCAGCCTGTGCTGCTCCGGCAAGTCGGGACGCTCCAAGAGCGCGTGCAACAGCAGCGCCCCTGCTCGGTCGTCACCCGCTTCGAGTGCGGCCTCGGCCGCGGCCTCGGCACGGCCGGACCAGGAAGCCACGGCGTCGCACTCACGGACGTGGCGCAGCAGCCGACCCACTGACAGCGGCCGGTGGTCCAGGAGGCTCGCGGCCGCCTCGCCGTGCATGTGGCGGCGCGTCACGACGTTGGTCGCCTCCGCGACGGTTCTGCTGGCGAGCTGGTGGCGGAACCCGAAGGCGCCCCGAGCGGTCTCCTCGAGCAAACCGGCGTCGAGCGTGGCGGTGAGCGCGTCCCGGGCCGACGCCTGGTCCAGCCCGGCGACGTGGGCGAGCTGCGGCTCCGGCGCCGGGGCGGCCAGCACCGCGGCCGCCTCGAGCAGGGTGCGAGCGGGTGCGTCGAGTCGTTGCACGCGTTCGAGCACCGAGTCCCGGACCGACGGCGGGACACGCAGGTCGGCGAGCTCGCGGCGCGCCCAGCCGACGTCGGCCGGCACGATGTCGCCGCGCTCGCGCATCAGTCGCAAGGTCTGCTCAACGGCCAGCGGCAGGCCGCCGGTGCCGTCGTGGAGCAGCGTCACGAACTCTCGGGACACCCGGTCCACTGCGAACGTCGCCTTGATCAGGGCGGCGGTCTCGTCGAGGCCGAAACTGTCGAGGGCGACCCGGTGCACGGCGCCCGCGCCGCTGGTGCGACCGGTGAGCCGGCGGAGCGCTGCGTCGGTGCCGAGCTCGGTTGGCCGGTAGGTCAGCACAAGCGGGCACTGGGCCGTGGCCGAGGCGAGGAGGAGCAGCAGGTCGACGGTCACCGGATCGGCGCCATGGGCATCGTCCACCACCACCACGTCCGGGCCGAGTGCGCGCACCAGCTCGACCAGGGCGCGCAGTTGGAGGTGGCGTACGGCGACCGGGTCGCCCGAGTCCTCCGGGGTGGGCGGCAGCAGGTCCTGCCATTCGGGGAACAGAGGCCGCAGTGCCCCGGCCAGCGGCGACAGGCTCAGGCCGGCCACGTCAACGTGGTGCAGCGCGTCAATGACCGGGCCCAGCGGATATGGGTCAGCGAGCGGCGGACAAGAGACGTTCAGCACTCGTGGAGCGGCGAGGACGCCCAGCGCCTCGGCGACCAGACGCGTCTTGCCGACGCCGGCCTCGCCCTCAACCGCGATGACCGCCGACGGGTCGCGCAGCGCGGCCGCCACCGTGGCTAGCTCGCGCTCTCGGCCCACGAACGACGCAGCCGACGGCGTCCGCACCGCCCGCTCGTCTGCTTGTCCGTTCGCCACCCGAGACCTCCGGACAGCAGAATGCCAGACCCGGCCACCGGAGCTCACTCGGCCAGCCGTCAGGTGCTACCGAGCGACCTGCATCGGCTCCGACGCCTGCTCCACCAGGCACCCACGACCTGGGGTGGGAGGACGACGTGACTGCCTGGCTTCCGCGACCGCGAAACTCGTTCTCAAGATCGAAGTCTCGGTCCCGGCGAAGCCGGATCTGGCCACTGGGACCGTGGTGATTTCCGCAGTTGCCACAGGGCATGGTGGTGGGGACGACGATTTCAACCGGCATCACGCCCTGGCCAGATCAACGTCGTGTACATGGTTGACGTCGATCGCGGGGCCTTGGTGATCGATGCCTCCCAAATGCCAGGCCCTTCGCCGTTGGACAGGGCCGAACTCGAGGCGATCCTGGCCTCGATGGTCATCGATCGGGGCCTGTGATCGATCTGCTCCGTAGGCCCACGCACGGTGAGCTGCGCTCAGCACCATGCTCGCCAGATCACGACGGCGAATCGGATGTGCGTGGGATGTTCGACCTACTTGGGTGATGTAGATGTGCCGACGGCAAGCGGGGAGGGGAGCGCGCCCCAGTTCGGGAGTGACGGTGTTCGGCGGCATGGGTACTTGACAGTCACTGGCTGCGGCATGACGCGGGCTGCTGATTCCCAAATTGCCGCCATTCGGATGCTGTAGGAGCGACGGCATGCTCGCCAGCTAGCGGATCCTCAGGGACCGGATGCGCTGACCTGCTGTTGTGGGAGCGAAACCAGGTACTCCGCGAGGCGGGCGTCGATCTCGTCGCGAGGGATCTCCCGCTCCCGGAGCTCGTCGAACCAGCCGGTGAGGACTTCGTTGGAGGTGCTGAGCTCGAGGGCGATGTGGTCGGGGTCCCGGAAGTTCAGGTGGGCGCCGAACTCCATGTCCCGGATCGGGGTGTACTCCACGCCGAGCGACCTCCAGGCGGCGCTCCCACGCACGAGCTCCTCGCGAGAGCTCACTGCGAAGCCGAGGTGGTCCAGCCCGGTGTGCAGTTCAGTGAACGGGTCGCCGTGCGCCGCGTCGTGGCGGACCAGCGCCAGCACGAACGACGTCGGCCGGTGCACGAGAATCCGGACCGTGCCGAAGTCGGCGAGCCGGAGCAGCCCCAGGACGTCGGTGTAGAAGCGCTCGCTGCGGTCGAGGTCGGTCACGGACAGGCTGGCGTGATCGACGCCGGCGAAGTCAGGCACCGGACCGCTCCGATGACGCGAAGTGCGTGCCGCCGACCGCCGGGGCACGGCGGCGCATGAACGGCGGGTAGTACCAGATCGTGCAGTACGCCCAGCCGGGGCTGGTGAGCGCACGCTCGAGTGACCTTAGGATCCTTGTTGATGTCCGCACGACGGCCTCCTTCTGCAGATTCCTCTCCGGTCGAAACTCGCACCGACGGCGCCGGCGTCGCGTCCGGCAAATCCCCCAATCCCTCGGTCCTGGCCGGACGCGAGCACGAGTTGGCGCGCATCGACGCCCTGCTGGGCGATGCGTCCGCGGGACGCGGCGGGGCGCTGCTCGTCGCGGGTGAGCCCGGGGTGGGCAAGACGACGCTGCTTGAGGCGGCGCGGGCGCGTGCCGATTCCTTCACCTGCCTCGGCACTCGAGGCGTCGAGGCCGAGTCGCACCTGGCGTACGCGGGGCTGTTCGGTCTGCTGAACCCGATCCGGGACCGAGTGGCTGACATCCCGGACAGCCAGGCGACCGCGCTCGGGTCGGCGCTGGCCTGGTCGAGCGGCGCGGCGACCGCCGATCCGTTCCTGTTGGGTGCCGCCACCATCTCGATCCTCGCCGCCTCCGCCGAGCAACGGCCGGTGCTGGTGCTGGTGGACGACCTGCAGTGGCTGGACCCCGAGTCCGCCGCGGCGATCGCCTTCGCCGCGCGGCGACTCGGTCCGGACGCCGTCGCGTTCGTGCTGGCGGCCCGCGAGGGCACGGTCTCGGCGGCAGCTCAGCCAGGGCCTGCCGGTCCTGCCCGTTGGTGGCCTCTCCGCGTCCGCGGCGGCGATGCTCCTGCCCACGCGCGCGGCCCCGGAGGTCGTGGACCGTCTGGTCGCCGCGACGCAGGGCAGCCCGCTGGCCCTGGTCGAGGTGGCGGCGCGGTTGGACGACGCGCAGTGGCTCGGCGCGGCCGACGCTCCCGGACCCGCTGCCCGCAGGAGATCGGCTGCGCGAGCATTTCCGGACCACGCTCGCCGAGCTCTCCCCGGCGGCTCGCATCGCCGTGCTGTACCTGGCTCTCGTCGGTGACGCGGGGTCGGCCTCGCCCGCCGTCGTGCCGGCGCTGGGCGGTGCCGGCGTCGACGTCGGCGAGTCGCTGCAGGAGGCTTCTCGGTGCGGCGTCCTCGTCCAGGAGCGGGCGGGCTACCGGATCCGGCATCCTCTGCTTCGCAGCACCGTGCTCGAGTTGGCGACATCCTGAGGAGCGGCGCGAAGCCCATGCGGCGCTTGCGGCGGCCCTACCCGTCAGTGACCGGACCCGGGTCTGGCACCTGGCCGAGTCCGCCGTGGGCCATGATCCCCGGCTCGCCGACCAGCTGGCGGCGCGTCGCGGGGAGCAACCGCGACCGGTTGGGCTTCGCCGCCGCCGCCACGGCGCTCGAACGCGCCTCCGAGCTGACACCCGACCCGGACCTGGCCCGGCAACGACTCGCCCTAGCCGCCCACGACGCGTTCCAGGCCGGCGACGTCGCCCGGGTTCGTAGCCTGGTCGACCGGGTGCTGGGCGAGGGGGTGGCGGACCGGTCCCGCGGGGAGGCTCTGTTCACGCTCGGGATGCTGGAGCAGTACGCCGGATCCGTGCCGCAGTCCGTGGAGTACCTCGATGAGGCGTCCTACCTGCTCGAGGGGTCCGCGCTGGTCCGTGACCTCACCGAGCTCGCGTTGGCCCGGTTCCGGCTCAACGACGTCTCCGGGCTGGCCGACTGCAGTCGTCGGATCGACACTGTCGCCGATCCCAGCGATGCCGAGCAGCAGCTGATGGCCAGCTTTACCGGTGGCGCGGCACTCCTGCTCTCTGGTGACCTTGCGGCGGGGATGGCGCGGCTCGCGGAGGTCCGACGGCTGGCTGACCTGCCCGCGCTGCGTCACGATGCGCGGGCCCTGCTGCTGATGGCGGTGGCTGCGGCCTTCACCGGACAGGTCGGCGACGCCGTGACAGTCGGTGCTGCCCGGCTCCAGGAGGTACGCCGGCGCGGGGCGATCGGCGTTCTCGTGCCATGCCTGGCGATCCTGGCCGCCGGCCGTGCCTGGTTGGGTGACCACACGGGCGCCTACGCGGACGCCGGTGAGGCCGCGGAGCTCGCCCGGCATCTCGGCTATGCCGCCGATGCGTCGGTCGCGGTGGAAATGCTGGCCTGGCAGTCGGCCGCTCGCGGGCTGCACGAGGACGCCGGGCGGTCGTTGGCCCGGGCGCGAGAGCTGACCGATCGGGCCGGCACCACCAGCTACGCGGCCCATCAGGCGATCACGGCGGCGTTCTGCGCGCTGTGTCGCGGCGAACTCAGCGAGGTGGTGACCCTGCTCGAGGCGCGGGTCGCCGTCGACGGCGGCGTCGGCGCCAGTGGTGAACCTCTCGGCGTGGCACCGCTGCTGGTCGAGGCGTACCTCGGGCTGGGCAGGACGGATGAAGCCGCGGCGCTCGCGTCTCACTACGCCGATGCCACCCCACCAGGGTCGCCTGCGCTGTCGGTCGCGCATGGCCCGGCGATGCGAGGCACTGACGGTGCCCGACGAGGCGCTGGCCGAGGCGATGTTGGCGGCCGCACTGACCGCCCACGCCGAGGGCCGGGACCCGTTCGAGACAGCCCGCACCCGGCTGCTCTTCGGCGGGCGGCTACGACGTACCGGCCACCGGATCGCGGCCCGGGAGCACCTGGCAGCCGCACGTGACGCGTTCGTCGGGATGGACCTGACGCACTGGGTAAGCCGTCGCTGAGCGGGAACTGGCCGCAACCGGCGCGACGGCTCGCCGTCAACCCGTTGCGAAGAACGAGCCGCTGACCTCGCAGGAGACGCGGGTCGCGATCTTGGCGGCGCAAGGCATGTCCAACAAGGAGATCGGAGCCGCGCTCTTCCTCAGCCCGAAGACCGTCGAGCGCCACCTCGGCAACGTGTTCCGCAAGCGCGGGTTCCGCTCGCGAACCGAGTTGGCTGCAACCTACGCCCGGTCTCTGGACCAGGCTGACTGAGCAGCAGGAGATGCGACCTGAGTGTGGCCGGCAGGCGGCGCTATGACGCACCTTGTCGACAAGATGCAGCACCCGCGGCCAATCGAAACGCAACCGGCATCTATCACCAATCGAAGAGCTCAGGATCCGGGTCCGAGCAGGTATCAGTGATGCCCGCGAATGGCCAGTCCGAGTGCTCCCGGTCGAGCCCGCAGGCGACACAGAAGAATCGACGTGCGCGGGCGTACTCGACGTTGTCGCAGTCAACCACCACGTGATCCACCGTGAGGATCACGAAACCGGGAGGCGTACAACCTGTGGGTGTGCCCTGAGAACGGCCAGGTAGGAAACTGCGGCCAGCTGGGCCGCCTACATCTCGGTCGGCTGGAACGGCACGACAGTATTCGGACCGGACATGTGGTCACCTCACGCGGCGACCTGGCTGCGCCCAACCCCCCGCCGCCAACACGACCGGGCACATGGAGCGCCGACGCTAGCCCGTTCCACTCGTCTGGGGCCGCGTCCGCAGGCGGCGGAATGACTGTGAGGATCGCCAACGCAGCCTGATGGTGCTGGGCTGTGGGTTGGTGACCGCGGGTGTGACCCCCGGAATGACTGGCTTTGTGCCTTGCTGCGACCTGTCCGCTCGTGGTCGCCGGCCCCGGCCCGGTTGGAGGAGCTGGCCTGATCAGGAGCTTGACCACCTGGCGTTAGTGGCGCCGGATGTGTCTCATCACAGTCCTGCCGAGCCTCCGTCCCGGACCGGAACCACGTCCCGTCCGGCGAAGGAGAGAACGCATGAACAGTCTGACCGATCTGCGCGAGGTGGTCGATGTCGTCATCGGCGTCGACACCCACGTCCATACCCACTCCGCGGCCGTGGTCGATGCTGCGACTGGTGGTGTCCTCGACGAGATCACCGTCGAGGCGACAGCCGAGGGCTATGCCGAGCTGGTGGAGTTCGCCAACAACCACGCGATGTTGCGGGCCTGGGCGATCGAGGGGACCGGTGGTCACGGCGCCGGTCTGAGTCGTCACCTGCTGGAGTCCTCGGAGATCGTCATCGAGTTGGACCGCCCGAAGCGGGCCGCGCGCCGCAACGGCGCGAAGTCCGATCCGCTCGATGCGATCCGCGCCGCGCGTGAAGCGATGGCTCGACCGCGGTTGGGAACTCCCCGCACCGGTGGCGAACGCCAAGCACTGTCGGTGCTTTTGGCTGCTCGCCGCTCCGCGATCAATGCCTCCACCGAGGCCCAGCAGCAGGTCTTCAGCCTGGTCATCGCCGCACCCGAACCCATCCGAGTCAGGTTCCGTGGTCAGAAGCTTGCCGCGATGCTCAACACCGCCGCGAACCTGCGAGTGCACGCCTCCTGGGACACCGAGACGACCAGCACCGTGGTGGCGCTGCGGACCTTGGCTCGTCGCGCGCACGCGATGCTGAAAGAGGCACGCGAGCTGCAGAAGGCGATCGTGGCCATCATCCGCAGCTGGCGTCCTGACCTGCTCGAGGAGTTCGGCGTCGGACCGATCGTGGCCGCGACGGTGTTGTGCGCCTGGTCCCACCCCGGCCGTATCCACTCCGAGGCGGCGTTCGCGATGCTCGCCGGCGTGGCACCGATCCCGGCGAACAGTGGCCAAGTCACCACCCGGTATCG
The DNA here is from genome assembly GCA_963788445.1 of uncultured Actinomycetota bacterium. Taxonomy (GTDB): domain Bacteria; phylum Actinomycetota; class Actinomycetes; order Propionibacteriales; family Nocardioidaceae; genus Nocardioides. Next base: position 14,647 of record CAWBGN010000006.1, on the reverse strand, counting down.
GCTCAACCGTTACGGCGACCGCCAGCTCAACAACGCACTGCACACCGTGGTCCAGAGCCGAATCCAGTACCAGCCAGCCACCCGCGACTACGTCGCCCGCCGCACCGCCGAAGGCAAGACCGGCCGAGAGATCAAACGCTGCCTTGCCCGCTACGTCGCCCGCGACCTCTATCGCCTACTGGAAAACACGGCCACAGCGGCTTGACGAAGCATAGGAGCGTCGCAACCAAGGGTGACGCGAGGGCCGGGCTCAGTCCAGGAGGAGGCGTTGGAGGACGTCGGTGAGCCAGTCCTGGAAGCGTTCGACTGGCCAGCCTGCGTCGTGGACGAGCCGTAGGTAGGCGTCGGGAGTGAGCATCCACAGCGTGTCGGTCATGGTGGTTTCGTCGTGCCGGACGCGGTCGGTCTTGCGGGACAGCGCCGACGCGAACTCGTTCAGGCCGACCCGGCGCTGCTGTTGGAAGCGGTCCCAGACTTTCTTCGCGTCGGTATCGACGGACGCGGCGGTCTCGAGCGCGCGCAGCACCGGCGCCGAGCGCTGGTTGATCCGGCACATGTTGCGGGCCGCCAGTTCGATCGAGCGGGCGGGGTCGGGCTCGTCGATGGCCTCTCGCCACCAGGGTCGCTGCGCGATCGGAACCGGTTCGTCGTCGCCGGCGAGGGCTTGGTCGACGACGAGCCGCAGGATCGTCGACTTGGGGCCGACGGCCGTGAAGATCGTCGGACGGGCGACGCCGGCCTCGGTGGCGATGTCCTCGATCGAGGTCGCCAGGTAGCCCTTGGTCGAGAAGAGCCGGTACGCCGCGGCGCAGATCAGGGCTGGTGCGTCTCCGCGCCGGATGGAGGTGCGGTACGGACGCTTGACGGGAGCCATGGTGTGGATGATACTCAGAGTCTAATTCATTAGACTCAACATCTAATTGGAGTGATCACGATGGACCAGACCGAGGTGTTCCTCACCGCGACGATGCCGCGCTTGCGCAAGGCGGAGGTCGCCCTTCACAACGGCGATCCCGAGCCGCGCATCCAGCTGTGGTCCCACACCGACCAGACGACCCTGTTCGGCGGGGTCATGGGCGGGTCGGGTTGGGCGGAGATCGAGCCGATTTTCCAGCGGTTGGGTGCGTCGTTCTCAGAGTGCACTTCCTACGACAACGAGGTCATCGCGGCGCGGGCTGGTGACGACCTTGCGTACACGGTCGCCTACGAGCGCACCACCGCCTCCATCGGCGGGGGGCAGCCATCGGCGTACGTGCTGCGAGTAACCACGGTGTTCGCCCGCGAGCACGGGGAATGGAGGGTGGTGCACCGCCACGCCGACCCGCTGGGCTCACCGACCGCCGGCGCGGTCCTGCAGGAGCTGGCCTCCGACTCGGAATCCACGAGCTAGGTCACGCGGAGCAACGATGGCAGGCATGTCCGTCGAAACGGACGAAATCCGCGAACGGGATGCCTCCGCCCTTAGAAACTCCGCGAAGGTAGTGGGCAGAGTCGCAGGTTCTCGGGATGCTTGTGAACCTCCGGAATGACCTCGACGGTCTACAGGTGCCGGTCGCGCGCCCCGCAGGCGGCGGAATGACTGTGCTTGGCGTCGGGTGGCTCAGCCGGTCGGGAGGCGCGCTTCGACGGTCCACCCGCCGTGGTGGGTCCGCCCAGCGTCGAACTGGCCTCCGAGTGTCTGGATGCGCTCGCGGAGTCCGACCAGGCCGCGCCCGGTCCCGGCCAGAGTCGTGTCCCCGTGCACCGTGTTGTCGTTCTCGACGCGCACGGCGAGACATCGCTCGGTCTCGTCGACGCGGATGACGATGCGAACCTCCGATCCCGGTGCGTACCTGAGCGCGTTGGTGAGGCTCTCCTGGACCACGCGGAAGGCCAGATGCGCGACGGGAGCAGCGACCCGATCACGGTCGCCTTCGAAGCGGCAGCTGACGTTGAGCCCACTGCGGGCGGCCCGCGTGACGACCTCGTCCACCAGCGAAAGGTCCGGTCCGCGATCGATATCGTCGGCGCTGCCACCCAGGAGCTCGATCAGCTGCTCGAGGTCCTCGGTGCCCTGCCGCGCGGACTCCGAGATCGCAGCGAAGGCTTCCTTGGCCCGTGCCGGATCGGAGTCCACCAGTCGTTGCCCAGCGGCTGCCTGGATCACCATCACGCTGATCGCATGACCGACGATGTCGTGCAGCTCGCTGGCGATCCGCGCCCGCTCGTGGCGGAGGGCGATCTCGGTGAAGAGTTCACGCTCGTCCTCGAGCTCCTCGACGCGCATCGCCAGCTGGTCGGCGGTCTCTCTGCGCAGTCGCAGTACGGTTCCGGCGGCGTAGGGCGGGACGGTGAACATCAGCACGGCCACCCAGCTGGTCTCTTCGCTGAGGATGTAGAGGGGCACCAGGTAGGCCGCGGCGCAGAGAGCCACCAGCCAGGCAGCGCGGCCGGACCAGCCCAGCGCCAGCAAGGCGAAGCTGAGGGAGTAGATCGCCACAGCCGTGTCCGGGAACCAGCCACTTCCGATCGCGAGCGCCAGCAGAAGGAGGCCGAGCGCCAGGACCGGGGCGGCACGCGGATAACTGCGCCACCACATCAGGGCGAGTCCGGCGCTCAGGACCACGAGGGTGAACAGGTTGCCGCGAAGGGTCGTCGGCCAGCCGTGCAGCGCGGTCGGCAGCGCCACGAGAATGAGGACCCCGAAGGCGATGCCGCTCCGCTCGAGCACACGCATGCAGGCGCTGCTATCCCAGCACGGGGAGCTTGGCCAGGGCGTTGGCGTGGCCTCGGCTCACCTTGACATCGAGCGAGCCGCCGAGGAACGCGGCGCGTTCCTCGGCGCGGGCTACGGCGGCCTTGAAGTCGGCGGATCTGTCGACCGGCCCGTGAACGCGGATCTCCAGGGCGTCGTCCTCGAAACGGACGCCTACCTCGATGGGGGACTGCGGCTGGTCGACCAGCACGTTCACCAGGTGCTCGACGATGCGGTACGCCGAGAGCTCGACCCTCGCGGGGAGCGAGCGCGGGTCACCGGCCACCGTCAGACGAGAGTCCGCACGGATGTGCCGGGCCAGCAAGGCGTCGAGGTGGGTGACCGAAGGTGTGGGAGCCAGCGCGACGTCGCCGCCACGCAGGAGACCCACGAGCTCGCGCATTCCGTCGAGAGTCGCGCGACTCTCGCTCTCGATGGACTCGAACAGGGCCCGGGCGCTGTCCGGATCGAGGTCCTTGCCGGACTCGGCAGCGGCGGTCAGCTGGACGAGCCGCTCCTGCAGAAGGCTGTCGAGCTCGCCGGAGAGCCGGATCCGGTCGCTTGTGAGCTCCAGGGATACCCGTTGGTCACGCAGCTGCCGGAGCTCTGCCGTGCGCGCCCGCAGCTCGGCACTCATGGCCGTGCGGTGTCGCACGGCGTGACCGATGACGAAGACGATCAGCACGATCGGCAACGCGAGCACGATCAGTCCCAAGCCGGTGGTGGCGTCCATCACCAGCACCGCTGCCGTGAGCATCGTGGTGAGGCCCAAGGAGATCCACGACCGCCTGCGCTCGAGGGACGCGGCGCCGAGATAGGCGAGTACGAACGCCAGCGGCAAGCCGGCCCCGCACCTGGTGACCCAGCCGAAGACGAGGTCATGTGCCACCATCGCCGCCACCGCGATCCCGGTCACGACCATCACGTTGCGACGCCACCACAGCACCGGGACCGTCGCCACGGCGAAGACGGGGACCATGGCCCAGGAGTGGGACGTCATGTCGTGGACCATGGTCCCGGTCGAGATGTTCGCTGCCACCTGCGCATCGGAGATCACGACGTTCTCGACCATCAGCCACACGCCCAGCGCGGTGAGGGCTCCCGCGAGCACCCAGTCAACGGGACGCAGCCCGTTAAAGATGCCGCTGGAGCCGTCTCTCATCGCTCGTTCCCGTCAGACGCGCACGTGCTCGACAGCCAGCGTAGGCCCAGCTGCAGACTTCTCGGAACGCGACTGCACGAACCTTCCGATCCCGTAGAAGAGGGCGGCGGCCGGCACCGAGACCACGAGAGCACCGAGACCTCCTGTCGCCGAGTCCTTCACCAGCGTGACGATCTGGAAGGCGAGGATCCCGACCAGGCCGATGACATGGTTCTGCTTGCTGCCGGCGAAGCGTGCCACGGCGTATGCCATCGCCATCGACAGCGGCAGCGCCCACCCGCACCTCGTCACCCAGCCGAACATCGGGACGCTGGCTGCGGTGACCACGAACGAAACACCGATCACCGTCAAGATGTTGCGTCGCCGCCACAGGATCGGCAGGGCGGCGATCGCGAAGACCGGGACCATGAGCGCGGAGTGCGAGTCGAGTGCGTGAGCGACGTCCGCGGTCGCGTAGACGTTCTCGAGCCCGATCAGCACCGCAAGTGCGACCATGACGGCCGCCAGCACGTAGTCGAGGGGCCGGATGCCCTTGTAGCTGTCCATACCTGCTTCCTTTCGATCCGGTGTCTGACTGACCCGTTGGCCCCACACTCACAACCCGGTCTCGTAGTCGGCGTCGTCCATGAGGATGAAGATCTTTCGGCGCGTCATCCTCAAGGACGCTTCGTCCGTCGCCGGAGGTCGACACAATGAGCGGGTGATCAGGGTCCTCATCGCCGACGACCAAGAGCTCGTCCGCACCGGCTTCCGGGTGATCCTGGAGGCCGAAGGTGACATCCAGGTCGTCGCTGAAGCCGAGAACGGCAACGAGGCCGTCCGTCAGGCGGCACTGACCAAGCCGGAGGTCGCGCTCATGGACATCCGGATGCCCGAACTCGACGGACTGGCCGCCACCGAGCAGATCCTGCGTCAGCAGAACCCGCCCACGATCGTTGTGCTCACGACGTTCGACCAGAACGAATACATCTACCGTGCACTCCGCGCCGGCGCGGCAGGCTTCCTCCTCAAGGACGCGCCTTCCTCACGCCTGATCGCCGCGGTCCGTGCCGCCGCAACCGGTGACTCGCTGATCGAGCCGTCCATCACCCAGAGGCTTGTCGAGCGTTTCGCGGAACCGGAGCCGCCGGCCGGCGTGCCGGACCGGCTGGTGCCGCTGACGGAGCGCGAGCTCGAGGTGCTCCGCCTGATCACCCGCGGCCTGTCGAACGCGGAGATCGCCGCGGCGATGATGGTCGCTGAAACGACCGTGAAGACCCACGTCGCCCGTATCCTCGCCAAGCTGGGCGTGCGCGACCGCGTGCAAGCGGTCGTGGTCGCCTACGAAACAGGCTTCGTCCGCCGCGGTGGTACCTGAGCCCTCAGAGCCCCATGGTGTGCTCGTCATCGTGGGCGGAAATGAGGCGGATGCGGCGCCGGCGTCGAGTGCGTTGGTGATGGCCGCGTGGCGCAGGGAGTGTGGGCTGATGTGCCGTGGGAATGCCGGCGGTCTTCGCGGTCCGGGTGACCATCCGGTAGGCCAGCCGGTCCAGACCTTGCGTGCGGGACTCGTCGCGGTGCACTTTGGGCAGCCGTGCATTGACGGCTGGGTCGGTGGGGATGAGCCCGTCGATGGGTGCGAAGCGGAAAAGCCTCGGACGGCGTGCATCATCGCGCGGCCAGGCACCTGGAGCGAAGTGACGCTAGCTCCACGATGCCGTCCTAGCGCGTCCGCTGGCGGCGAAGTGACGCACCCGCTTGGTGAGATCCTCGGCGTGCCCGCGACGTAATCTAGTGGGGCGATGCTTCGTCACCGGACCGCGCGAGCGAGTCGAGCAGCGCCGCCTTCGTCATCCGCGAGTAGCCGGCAACTCCGGCCTCACGCGCGGAGGCGCGAAGGCGCGTCACCGTCCACGACTCGTCCGGCGGACCTGACGCAGCCGGTGCGTTCGCTGCGGCGGCGGGTGCGTGTCCCGGGGTGGCGTCACGAGACCGAGCCTCGGCCTTGCGTAGTTTCTTGATCTTCTTGAGCTGCTTGGCCGTCTTGACAGCCTCGGTTTCGAACCGCTTTGCCCGGGCCTTCCAGGTGGCCTTCGCGGCCTCGGCTTTCTCCAGGCGGGCATGAAGTTTCGTGACCTTCGCGGTCAGCTTCCTCACCTCGGCGTCGTTGCGTCCGCCGGACTTCTTGGCCATGGGGTCTCCGTTCGAGTCGAAACGATCCTGCCAGATCGAGCCCCGACCAGCCCCGTACTTCGATCTGGACCCGGGGGCGCATCATCGAAGACGACGCGTTGATCAGCGACCTGACGATCCGGAAGCGCTACCGAGATCGACCTGACTGCCCTACCCGCGGAGGTGCCGTGACGACCGGACCCAAGGATGAACCCGCAGGTCGCTGTCGATGTCTACCTCGACGTGGACGCGGTGCTGAACCCGGTGTGGGCTGGCTCGACCGTCCCTCAGTGGAGTTGCGTGGAGGTGTCCACGCGCTTCCAGAACCCCGTATCACGGTCGGCTGGCACAGGAGTGAACTGCACGGCGTCGGTCGGGGTCGTGTAACGACGACACGATCCAACTGATCTTGAGTGGCGAAGGCCTCCCGGCGGTGGTAGGCGAGCCGCCAGCTGGCGACCCAGCATCCGCGAATGGGACCGAGACTGGCTCCCTAGACACGGTGAACCGCACGGCCTCACATCCGGCTCGCGGCGACGTGATGCGGGCTGCGAAAGGGCCCTCTCGGGGCATGTCTGCGAACCGGTGTTGCGGCATCGGGATCATCTTGGGACGGCTTGGCGTCGCGTCATGCTGGCTGGCTGCGTTGGTGAGCATCGCGCTCACCGTAGCCGTGGGGGTGCGACTGCCGACCCTCGTGAATCGTTCCAAAGAAGTTCCGCGAACTGCTTGACGAGTGTGATCGCGGTCACCTACCGTTCCCGGTGTTCGCGATTGATACGTTTCAGAAACGGGAGCGAATGTCCAGCATGCCGGTCCGGGCCGACGCGGCGACGACGCTCAAGTTGTGCGATGTCGCGAAGTCCTTCGGATCGGTGGACCCGCCCGACCCGCCCGCGATGCAGGCCCTGGCCCGGCGGTCCCCAACCTTCGCCCCTCCTCCCCGGGGCGACCGACCACGTCGACCTGATGCGCAGGGTCGGCGGGCAGGGCACGATCACGCACCAGTTCGTGGTCGAGCCGTCCGCCGCCGCTCCGACGGCTCGGTGCGCATCCGCTTCCAGGACACCGGAGCCGACTACGACCCCACGATCGCCGACGCGTGAGTGGTCCCGGTCGGCTGACCGGCGCTGCACCCGCTGCCCGTCAACCCTTGGAGGAAGAGGAAATGATCCCCACCCCGCTGCGCCGGCGCTTCCTGGCGCTGCCGCTCCTGGCGCTGGTCGCGGCTGTCCTTGCCGTCGTCCCACCGAACTCGACCGCGGCTGCTCCGGTGTTGGCGGTGCCGAGCGCACGGCCGCAAGGAGCGGACCCGACTCCGGATCTGACGTCAGCAACCTTTGCGGATCCGCCGACCAGCGTGCGTCCGAAGTACCGCTGGTGGATGCCGATGGCCTTCACCGACGACGACCAGTTGCGCGCCGAGATCACGGACATGGCGGAGACCGGTGCCGGTGGCATCGAGGTTGCGACGACCACAGTGACCGGACCGCGCGAGGGCTCCCAGGACCTCCTAACGGAGTATGGCTGGGGCTCGCCCCTCTGGGCCGAGAAGGTCGAGTTGATGATGACGGAAGCGGCCGAGCACGACTTGGCGTTGGACATGACGATCAGCCCACGCTGGCCCGCGATCGTCCCGACGGTGACGGACGTCAACGACCCCCGAGCGGCACAGCAGCTCGTCTTTTCTCACGCGTTCGTCGCGGGCGGCTCGACGTATGACGCCGTTCTGCCGACGAACTACGAGCCGCGGCCTCCGTCGGGAGCCAAGCGCACCCTGGTGGCGGCGCTGCTCGCCAGGTGCGCGGATCCGGCGTGCGGGCACCAAGCCAGCGGCCCCCGCTTTCTCGATCGCGCAAGTGTGCAGGACGTCACCGCTCAGGTCACCTCAGACGGGCGGCTCACGGTCGGCGTTCCGGGGGATACGAGCGAGACCTGGGCGGTCATCTCGTTCTTCCAGGCGGGCGGCGCCAGCACCCGGTCGAACTACACGACGACGAAGCGGAACTACTTGCTCGACCACCTGAGTGTCCAAGGCGCCGAGGCGTCCACCGAGTTCTTCGACTCCTCGATCCTGACGCCCGGGGTGCGTGATGTGATGCGAGACGTCGGGCGGGTCGACCTGTTCGAGGACTCGCTGGAACTCGCCGACGAGCAGAGGTGGACCTGGGACTTTGTCGAGCAGTGGAAGGAGCGCCGCGGCTACTCGCCGATCACGGTGCTGCCCGCGCTCGCCGGCGCCGGCGACGAAGGTCTCACCGACGCCACGTTCTTCGACTTCTCCGACGGCTCGGGCGCCCGGATCCGCACCGACTACCGTCAGACGTGGAGTGACCTCTACATCAACGCACGACTGGATACGCTGCGGGAATGGGCGAACGAACGCGGCATGCGGCTGCGGAGCCAACCCTATGGATCGGCCGTCGACACCGCCGAGGCGAGCACCCATGTCGACGTGCCCGAGGGCGAGTCGCTCGTCTTCGGCCAGAACGTCGAGGACTTCAAGCTGGTGGCGGTGGGAGCGCACCTCACCGGGGGCACGGTCGTCTCCAATGAGTGCTGCGCCGCGACGCGCAACGTGTGGGCGACGACCGCCGGCGGCGCGGAAGAGCCCGGCAACCTCCAAGCCGTCTACCGCGGGTACGCCGGCGGGGCGACCCAGATCGTCTGGCACGGGTATCCGTACCTGACCCGCGGTGAGGGAACCTCCGAACAGACGGTGTGGCCGGGCATGTCGTACGGCGGGAACTCGTCGTTCGCGGAGGGATGGGGCGACGAGGGGGGAACCGGCTGGCAGGACTATCGGCCGATCAACGACAACCTCGCGCGCCTCCAGTTGGTGCTTCGGCAGGGGAGCCCGAAGTTCGACGTGGCCGTGTACTGGCAGGACTTCGGCCTGCGCGGCGGGGCCACCGCGCTGTCCGCCACCAACCGACTGTTGACGAGCGACTCCCCGCTCGCCGAGCGCGGCTACACCTTCGAGTATCTGAGCCCCGCCCACCTGCGGCTCCACGGGGCACAGGTGTCTCGCGGAGAGCTGTTCCCGGGCGCTGGGGGCAACGAGGCGCTGGTGCTCAACGAGCAGGAGACGCTCGAAGCTCGGCACCGCCGAGCGCCTGCTCGACCTCGCCCGTCGAGGACTCCCCATCGTGGTTGTCGGCGATCTGCCGTCACGGACGCCAGGCCTCTACCAGGCATCCGCGCGGGATGCCGAACTGGTCGGGCTGATGCGCGAGCTCGACCGTCTGCGGCGGCGATCCGGGTGGACGACCTGGCGGACGTCGCGGCCGCGCTCGCCGCCGGGCGTGGACCCGGCGGCCGAGCACGACACCCAGTCCAGCGACGTGCTCAGCGTGCGCCGCAGCGACGACCGGACGAACTACTACTACCTGTTCAACCAGGGGGCCTGGGCGACGGAGCAGCGGCTCACCCTCGAAGGCAAGGGCCGCCCCTACGAGCTCGACGCATGGACCGGCGAGATCACGCCCATCTCCGACTTCCGCCAGAGCCGGGACGGCGTCGTGGTCGACGTCGGCAATGGAGCCGGCCGACACCAAGGTCATTGCGTTGTCGACGCGCAACGACCAGACGTTCGTTCGGCGCCGTCAGCCCGACCAGCGGGGCACCGTCGCTCGCGACGACGGCCTGGGCCCGGTGGTGCTCGATCGGTGGTCACTCGACGTCAAGAGCTGGACGCCGGGACCGTCAGGCCTGCCGGGCGACACCGCGAGGACCGACCTCCCGACCGTCGAGGTTGTGGCGCGTGAACAGGACGGCGCCCTTCCGCCGTGGTCGGCGATCACTCCCTCTAACGGGTACAACGTCGTATCTCAGGTGATGTCTCGGCGTCGGCACCTACTCGTCGACGTTCACGCTGGACCGGGAGTGGCGCCGAGCATGCGCGGCGCCGCACCTCGACCTCGGGAGGGTGGTCGACACCGTGAAGGTGACGGTCAACGGCGACGCGCTGGCACCGATCGATCCACAGGACCTATCCCACGTCGAGGTGGGCGACCACCTGCACGCGGGTGAGAACACCATCACCGTGCGCGTGTCCTGTACCCTGCTCAACGCCGTCCGGGTCGCGCCTGGCACGGAGGCGAGCGGACAGCGAGCGGCTGGACTATGGGCTGCTCGGGCCGGTCCGGCTGGAGCCGTACGACGCGCGACAGCCGACGCTGACCGTCGAGGCGCTCGAGGACGAGCTACCGCTTGCCGTGGGCGCGAGGAACCGGGCGCGAATTCGGATCACGAACAACGGGTCCGCGCCGACGAGGTGGACGTTGCGGCGGCCGCCGGAGCCGGCACTGAGGTGACGCCGGAACGGACGAAGATCCGGCTGCCGGGTCGGGCATCGGTGACGACCGTGGTCCCCTGGCGGCGCCTTGTCGTCCGGCACCTCGGACTTGGCCGTCGAGGTCACCGCCTGGAACGGCGCGTGCGACGAGCCACGTCGGTCTCCGGCACACCGACGACGCCGCGCTCAACCGCAGCGGCAGTCCGTATCCACGCGTCTGGTCCTCGACCGCGCAGGACAAGAACCCGACGTGGTGGGTGAACGACGGCGACTCGTCGACCTTCTGGGTGTCCGGCGGCGCGGTACCGGGTCGGGGCCAGCGGCGGAGCGGCCCAGTTTCTCGGAGTCGAGCTCGCAAGAACGACGGAGTCACTGCGGTGGCGACGGGCGGGCGCGGGAACTGGAGTCCACGGAGGTCGACGTACAGGTTTCCCCGACGGCCGAACATGGAGCACGGTCGCCACGGTGGCGTCCCGAAGAACGGGACCGTGACGTCGTTCGACCCGGTCGCGGCCCGGTTTCATCCGACTGCGGATCACCGAGGCGTAGAGCGTACCGCGTTGCCTGCATCGAACACGCAGGTCGCCGTACTCCGGGTCCAAGCGGCCGCGTCCTGGCCAGCCGCCGCACCACGGCCCGACCCATGGAGGAGTGAGCATGGAGTGGGGGAGGGCCACCACCTCATAGCCGGCCTCGAGGAAGACTTGCACCAGTCCCACTGACGCCTCGTCCCAATCACGAACCGGCCTGGCGGTGGCTCGATCGGGTAGCCCTGCAGGTCGCGGGCGCCGACCTGCTGGCCGTCTCGACGGTGGCGGCGGCGAGGTGGTAGGTCACCCTGAGCTGGCGCCATCCTTTCCACGACGAAGCAGGTCACTGACCAGACGCCTGCCGGTTCGGAGTACATCCGCATCCACGCCTGGTGGTAGTTCACACGCTGTTCGACCGCCACCCGGCCCGGCCGGCTCGCCGTCGACGTATCCGATCAGCCCGGACGTCGGGCCGGCGAGTGCCGCAGGCGGTCTGCTCGAGCAGCGCGACGTCCCTCTGCTCCTGGGTGGTGTCACGCCAGATCCAGCCCGGCGCCTTCAGGGCTTGACAACGGCACTTGCGGGCGCCTCTCGTCGCGAAACCACCTCGACGTCGTCGGCGGCTGTCGGGTTGAGCCCGCATCGCTGACGCGCCTCGATCAGCGCGCGGATCGCGGCGATAAGACGCAACCTGCTTGAGCCCCGAGGTGGACATCGCGTCAATGTCCCGACGCCCTGCTTGCGCCGTTTCGCGGTTACCACGACTCCGTGGACGCAGCGCTGCCGCCGTGCTTGGGTTGACCCGTGACGGGCACTGTAAGTGCCGACTACCTCGTGGTGGGCGCCGGCGCCACGGCCTGGCGTTCGCGGACGCGCTGTCGACCACGCCGATGTGCGGGTAGCCCTCGTCGACCGGCGCCACGGTGTCGGCGGACACTGGCTCGACGCCTATCCCTTCGTCCGCCTGCACCAGGCCTCCGCGTTCTACGGGGTCGCGTCGACGCTGCTCGGCGGCGGCCGCGTTCAGCGCACGGGCCCGAGGCGGGCCTTGCACGAGCGGGCCAGCCAGTCGGAGATCTGCTCCTACTACGCCACTACTGGCCGAGCGGATGCTCGAGTCGGGAAAGGTCGAGTTCTTCGCCAGCTGCGAGTACGTCGGTGGCCGCACCATCGTCTCGCGCATCTCCGGTCAACGGCTTCAGGTGCCGGAGCCAATGCCGGATCGTCGACGCGCGCTACCTCGCCCCGACATCCCGGCGGAGACACCGCCGCCGTTCGATGTCGCGGACGATGCCAGCGTGATCCCGGTCAACGACCTCGCCCGCTTGGAGGAGGCCCCGAGCCAGTACGTGATCGTGGGGTCGGGCAAGACCGCGACCGACGCCTGCGTCTGGCTTCTGGCGCGTGCCGTGGACCCCGATGCGATCTGCTGGGTGCGGCCCCGCGATCCCTGGATGTTCAACCGGGCGGTGATCCAGCCCGATCCGGAGGTGTTCCTCGGCATGGCCGCCGACTCGATGCAGGCTGCCGTGGTGGCGGCATCACTGGAAGACCTGTTCCTCCGGCTCGAGGACGCCGGCGTCATGCTGCGCATCGACCGTTCGGTCACGCCGACGATGGCGAAGACGCCCACCCTGGCCGACGTGGGAGCTCGACCAGCTGCGCACCATCGAGCACGTCGTACGCCGTGGGCACGTCGACCAGGTGGACCGGCGGGAGCATCACCTTCGCGGACGGGTCGGTCGCGATCGCGGACGATGCCCTCGTCGTGCACTGTGCGGCGGAGGGCTTGAAGTACCCGCCGCTGGTGCCCGATCTGGCGCCGGCGGCGATCACGCTACAGCCGATCCGCGCCGGGTCCCGTGCTTCGGGGCGGCACTCGCCGGCTACGTCGAAGCGACTCGCGACGACGACGAGGAGAAGAACCGGCTGTGCCCGCCGTCGCCGTACGGCAACACGATGGCCGACTGGGCGAGGATGAACGTCCTCGGCACCCGCGCCGCGATGTCGTTCGGTCCGAGCCGGACATCAAGGCCTGGGCCGACCAGGTCCCGCTCAACCCGGCGCGGATCCCGCCCGAGCACCGCGGATCCGCAGAGCTGGACGACGCCCTCGCTCGCCTGCAGACGCATATGCGCCCCGGGCTGGCCAGGCTCGCTGAGCTGAGTTGATCCTCAGGGAAGACTTCACCGGGATCCAACGGACAGGTCGAGCAGAGGTGCCGGCGGCGCCAAAGGACGAATGGCGCGGATCGGACCGACGGGCCTGCCCTGACGCGGTGGAATAAGCCCACCTCCGGCGGCTCGTCGTGCCTGATCCGACTTCGGCGCGTTGGCGTCTACGTCAGGCTTGCCGCTGGGCGTGCTGTTCGTCGGCCCGCTCCCCGCCTCCGACAGCCTCCTGCTGCGGCTGGCCGCTCAGCTCGAGGAAGCGCACCTGGTGCCAGCGGTACGCCGAGCTCGACCCCGCGCTCGGCGGCGGGTCACTGGCTCGCCATCAAGACGCCAGGCGCGGTGCTGCCTCGGCGCGGCGCTGCAGCACGTCTCGTTCGCCGTGGTTGCGGGTGCGCCTCGCCGCCTCGGTGAAGGCCTTCGCTGCGTCGGCGTTGAGCCCCGCGCTGGAGCAGGTCGCCGTGGACGCTCGGGATGAGCGGCGAGTCGCCGAGGGCCGCCGGGTCGACTCCCTCGAGGACGGCCAGCCCCGCCCCAGCGTCGAACGCCCGTCCGTGCGCTACGGCGCGGTTGACCTCGACGACCGGTCCCGGTGCAGGTCTCGGCCAGGACGTCGTACAGGAGGGCGATCCGCCGCCAGTCGGTGTCCTCGGCGCGCCCGGCTCGGGCGTGCTGCGCCGCGATCGTGGCCTGCAGGAAGTAGCGCCCGACTGGGCGACCGCGCGCGGCCAGCACCTCCGCCTTCTCCAGCGCTGCCTGGCCGCGCTTGATCAGCAGCTGGTCCCACCGCGACCAGTACCTGCGCCTCGAGCAGCACCGGCGCTCCGTCGTCATCGAGCCGAGCCGACATCCGCGACCCCTGGATCTCCAGCAGCGCCTGCAGGCCGAGCACCTCGGGTTCGTCGGGCGCTAGGTCGGCCAGCAACCGGGCCAGCCGCATGCCCTCATTGGCCAGCTCCGGACGCATCCAGTCCTCGCCTGCGGTCGCGGAGTACCCCTCGTTGAAGACGAGGTAGATCACCGCCATCACGTCGTCCAGCCGGCGTACCCGATCTTCGCCGGTCGGCAGCTCGAACTCCGCACGCGCCTCGGTCAACGCCTTCTTCGCCCGGGAGATCCGTTGTCTCATCGTCGATTCGGTGGTCACGAACCCGCGCGCGATCTCCGCCGTGGTCAACCCGCCGACCAGTCGCAACGTCAGCGCCGCGCGCGACTCCGGAGTGAGCGACGGGTGGCAGCACAAGAAGACCAGCCGGAGGACGTCGTCCTCGATGTGGTCGACCTGCGAGTCGAGATCGGGCATGCGCTCCTCCTCCCGCAGGTCGTGGCCGAGCAGCTCGGTCTTCAGTCGCAGCGTGTCCTCACGACGGAAGCGGTCGATGGCACGCCGTTTGGCAGCAGTCATCAGCCAGGCGCCTGGGTTGCTCGGGACGCCCGTGGTGGGCCACTGCTCCAGCGCGGAGACGAGCGCGTCCTGAGCCAGGTCTTCTGCCAACCCGACATCGCGCGTCATCCTCGTCATCGCGCCCACTAGGCCAGCCCACTCCGCACGCCAGGTGGCGGTGAGAATGTCTCGACGAGGGTGGGGTCGACGGGGATGGG
>CAWBGN010000005.1:0-784469 GCA_963788445.1 uncultured Actinomycetota bacterium | reverse complement strand
CAGGCGGCTCCTTTGTACAGGTCACTGCGGACCTCACCGGTACCGAAGATGGCTTCGCCGAACCCTTCGGTGAACACCTGGGTGCCAGCCCCGAGCCCGAGGGCGTAGGCCCGGATCATCCAGGCCCGGTGGCCGGCGATGTCGCGGCGGCGAATGGCGGTGAACCCGAGCACCAGGCTCGTGGTCATCGCGGCGAACGAAGATGAGCCGGAGCACGTACAGCAGGTCGCCGGTGCCGGGCTGGGCCTCGTAGAACAGGGTCAGCCACAGCGCCGACCCGGCCACGGCGAGCCCGGCGACGGCGACAACCCGGCCCGCCCGGCGGTGCCAGGCCCGGTGATTCCGGCGGATCCGGGGGACGAACTGGAACATCCCGACGAGCGCGAACACGAAGGCGCCGAGGATGTGGACGACGACCGCGCCCGGGAAGCCGGTGAACCGGTCGTCGGCCGGCAGCACGTCGGGCCCCCCGGCGAGCTGTACCAGACGGAGCGTGCCGGCGATGAGCGGGACGGCGGCAACGCGAAGAGCGCGGCCGGGACCGGCCAGCTCCAGAGCTCGGACCGGCCCCGGCGCTCGCGCGTCGGGGCGGTGGCGGGCTGGGTGGTCATCGGGCCGGGTCGGCTCGCGTGGGCACTGGCGACGGTCTGCCAGCCGCGGAGCGTGCCTGGGTGCGCCACAGGGAGACGCCGAGCCCGATCAGCGCGATGCCGTCCGGGACGGCCAACGGCCGGTTGAACGAATCCGGCAGCACGGCCAGCAGGGCGGTCCCGACGGTGCCCACGGCGAGCAGGGCCGCGCCCAGCGCGCCAGGACGCGGGCTCGGAACAGGGCGATCCCGAAGACGAGGCCGCCGACCAGGTAGCCGATGCCGGTAGGTCGAGCCGGTCTGCATCAGGCCGATGTCGCCCACGGCCCGCCGTCCTCGGCGGCGACCATAGTCGTTGACGTAGCCCGGGTCGGTGTCGGCCAGCGTCGGGAGGACGAAGGCGGACATGAACGCGCTGCCAAGATGAACAGGTAGCCGACGCCGAACAGCAGGAAGCCGACGAGGCCGAGAGGCCGACCTTGCGGGACTGGTGAGGTACATGCCGGTGATGCCGGCGAGCGCGAGCGACGGCCATCAGCACCTTGACGGTGCTGCGCGACGACCCTCTCGGTGGTCTGGATCGAGGTGGCGTCCAGGTCGCGGGTGGCCGATCTGGACGCCGATGAAGATGGCGCCGGCGGCTGCGCGCAGCAACCCGGCCGCGGCGGTGAGCCTGGTGGCGGTGATGGTCATGTCGAGCTCCTCGGTTCTGGTTGCCGGACGGGTTGTCCGGCGATGTCCGGAACGCTAGGAACGCGACGTGGTGAGGCCACATCACCACGTGATGTGACCCGCATGGTGATTCCGCCGACAGGGGTGCGAGAGCGCGTCAGAGCAGGCCGAGGTCGACGGCGCGGCGGACCGCGGCCCGCCGGGTGTTGACGTCGAGCTTGGTGAAGATGTGCTTGGTGTGGGTGCGCAGTGTGTTGACGGAGACGAACAGCTGTCCGCGCGATCTCCGGCCCGCTCAGGTCGGTCGCCAGCAGCCGCAGCACCTCGAGCTCGCGCTCGCTCAGACGATCCTGTCGGTGGCGGCCGCTGACCCTGACCCCGGCGGACCGCGAGTCGGTGCGTCCGCCGGCGCCTGCAGTGAGCTCGGCCGGCGCCCGGTCGGCGCCCGCCCACGGTCCGGCGTCGGCCGTGAGCCACGGAGCAGCTCGCACCATCGGCTGCCCTTCGTCGAGGAACAGCCGGCAGTAGCCGGCCGGCCCCCCGGTGGAGAGCGCGGCGCCGAGGTCGCCGACCGCGACGTCGATCGTCGCCGTTCGCCTGCGTGGGCGAGCGCCCGGACGAGCCGCGTCTCGACGACGCTGCCGCCGCGCCTCGCGCGCTCTGGGCGTCGGTCAGCACCCGGTCCAGCAGATCGGAGCGCGACGCCGGGCGGGTCGGTCTCGGCGACGAGCAGTCGGGCGAGCGTGAGCTGGTCGTACTCGGCGAGGTAGCTGCGTCGGGTCGCGCCGCGGTCCACGCGTGCTCGCGTGCCCAGTCCCGGGCGTCCGGAGGCGGCCCTGGGCGATGCAGACGCGCGCCCTGCGCGGCCGGGATGGGCGCGGACGTCGGGGAAGTAGCCGGGCAGGTAGAGCGGCTCGGCCTGGTCGAGCATGGCGACCGCGCCGTCGAGGTCGCCCCGGCACGCAGCAGCCCGGCCATGGCGGTGTACCAGCGGTGCCGGTTCTCCAGCAGCGACGCCGCCGTCGCCGAGCTCCCTGGCGGTCTGCAGATGCTGCGCGGCCGCATCGAGGTCGCCCTGCTCGCGGAGCATGTCGGCCAGGCCGACGTGGAGGTCTCCGGTGGTGGACAGCCGGCGCCGGGGTGCCGTTCGGCGGCCGCGAGAGCGCGCTCGTACAGCCGTCGGGCCTCGTCGGGTCGGCCCGCGGGCCAGCCAGCATGCTGCGCCAGGACGACGGTTGCGCCGAGCTCGTCGGTGACGCTTGCCGGCCGCGTGCAGGCTGCGCGACGGCCTCGGTGAACGTGTCGACGGCGGTGATCAGGTCACCGGCCGCCCAGGCCGCCAGGCCCAGGTACCCGGCGGCGGCACCGCGCGGCGAAGTGGTCGTCTGGCCCGGCCAGGTCGAGTGCCCGTCGGGCGTGGGCGACCGTGCCGGCGACGTCGCCGCGAGCCTGCGCGACCGCGGCGCGGTAGACCTCGATCATGGCGGGAGAGCTCGCGCAGCTCCGCGTCGCGGCGCCGGCAGCTGCGCCGGCGGCGGCAGGCCGGCAAGGTCGGACATCCCGGCCGGCGCCACGGCGAGCGCGGTCTCGGCGGCGTCGAGCCAGGTCTCGACGCCGTCGAGGTCTCCCTCGGATCAGCCGGGTCCAGGCGATGCCGGTCGCCAGCAGGGGACGCCGGCGGAGCAGGTCGTCGGGCAGCGACTCGGAGCCAGTCGCGCAGCGTGCGGTCCTGGCGGTGCCGGCTGCAGCTGCGGGCAGGCCGAGCTCCACGAGGTCGGCGGCGAGCCGACGTCGCCGCCGGCCAGGGCATGGCGCAGTGGCGTCGGCCAGCATGCCGTGGTCGGCGTACCAGCGGGCGGCAGCCCGGTGCAGCTGGGCGACCCGGGTCCGGGTCCTGGGCGTGCAGCCGGGCGCGCAGCGCGTCGGCGAACAGGTGGTGGTAGCGGAACCAGCGCCGCTGGTCGTCCAGCGGGACGACGAACAGGTTCGCCCGTTCGAGGGTCTCGAGCATCTGCTGCCCGTCGGGCCTGTCCGGTCACCGCGTCGCACAGAGCGCGCCGGTCAGCTGGTCGAGCACGCAGGTGTCGAGGAGGAATTCCCGGACGCTCGTCGGGCTGGCGTGTCGCAGCACCTCCTCGACCAGGTAGTCGAGGACGAACCGGTGGCTTCCGGTGAACGCGTCGACGAAATCGGCGACGTCGCCGACCGTCCCGGCCGCGTGCCGGTGCGGCCGCGCGCCGACAGGGCGGCCAGCTGGAGCCCGGCGGCCCACCCCTCGGTCCGGGCCTCGAGCGCGGCGACGTGCGTCGGGGCCGAGGTCGCAGCCCCATGACGCTGGTTGAGGAAGGCGTCGGCCTCGTCCGGGGTGAACCGCAGGTCGGCGGCGCGAAGCTCGAGGAGCTCGCCGCGAGCCCGCAGCCGGGACAGCGGCAGCGGCGGATCGGCGCGGGTCGTGATGGCGAGGGTGACCTGGCGGCGGCAGGTTGTCGAGCAGGAACGTGACCGCGTCGTGGACGGCGGGCGCGTCGATGACGTGGTAGTCGTCCAGGGCCACGACGGCGGCCGGCAGCAGAGTCGAGGTCGTTGACCAGGCTGACCAGGACCGCGTCGGGCGGGATGCCCCCGTCGTGTGTCCAGCAGCGTGAGCGCGTCGACGCCCACCTCCGGACTGGGCTCTGGAGTGCGGCGATCAGGTGGATCAGGAACCGGCGCAGGTCGGCGTCGGCCGCGTCCAGGGACAGCCACGCCACGCTCCGGCAGCCCGTCGGTGCGCATGCCTGGATCTTCGGCGACGAGGTCAGCCACTGCGTCAGCACGGTGGTCTTGCCGAAGCCGGCTGGTGCCGAGATGAGGACGAGTCGCGGCATCGACTCGCGGTCCGACCCGCAGCCGGTCGGTCAGCCGGGGACGGGGCACGAGCTGTCGGCGCGGCGTCGGCAGGTGCAGCTTGGTGCCCAGCACAGGCATCTGGCCACATTAGGACGGCTAGCCCGGGCACGGGGAGATCCGTCCTCGACTACCCAGATCGGTCGACGGGTGACCGTGCCGGCTCGATCTCGCCGTGCCGGGCCAGGCTCACCGCCCCGGCCACCGACAGGACGAAGCCCACGGCAGCGACCCATCCCCAGCCCGGCCGGGCATGGTCGCCCAGGAGGAACAGTCCGACCAGGCGGGTGCGACGGGTCGCCGACGACCAGCGGAGCCGTCGCCTGGGTGACGCTGCCGCGCTGCAGGGCGATCGAGTAGGTGAGCATGGCCACGCCGCCGGCCAGGACCAGGGCGTACGCCGTCGGGCTGGTCAGCAGGGCGTCGAGCTCGCCCGGCAGCATCCGGGAGGCGACCGCGGTGGCTCCGAAGGCCAGACCAGCGACCGAGCCCAGGGCGGCGGCGCCTCGGGGCCCGGGCAACCGTGCCAGCGGGACCGACACAGCGGCCAGCAGCACCGATGCGGCGAGGACGCCCCACTCCTCGGCAGCGCTCACGTCGACCGAGCGGTCCTCGGCCGCCGACGACGCGACGAGGGCGAGACCAAGTACGACGACGCCGAGGCCGACCCGGTCAGCGCGGGTGAGCGGCATCCGCAGGGAGATCGCGCCCAGGATCGCCGTGACGGCGAGGAAGCTGGCCACGACCGCCTGGACCACGAACAACGGTAGGGATCGCACGGCGACCAGGGACAGCACGAACCCGAGACCATCCAGCCCGACGCCGAGCACGTACCTCCACGAGTGCACGAGTCGGACGAGCAGCCGCGGGTCGAGGCCCCCGACCGACTCGGTGCTGCGCGCGGCGATGGCCTGGAGGACCGAGCCGACGCCGTAGCAGAGTGCTGCCGCGAAGGCCGCCAGCAGACCCAGCAGCATCCGATGACGTTAGCCGAAGGCGCGGAGCGGCAGGTGCCGGTTCCGGCACACTGGTCGCCATGCGGAGCACCCGGCTGGAGCGTCGGCGCTCGGTCGCGGACGTGGTGGACGGCTGCTTCTTCGCCTTCTCGGGCGCGGCCGCGATCTGGCTGGCCTACCTCCTGCTGCGCGACGGAGTCCGGTCCGGCTGGTCGCTCCTGCTGCTGGTGGTCTTCTGGCTCTTCTTCACCTACCTGGTCCTGCCACGGCTACACCGGATCCTGACCGAGATCTACGTGCCCGGCTACTTCATCGGCCGCGCCCGCACCAGCGACGGCCTGCTCGGCGACCCGGTCAACCTCGGGCTCCACGGCAGCGAAGGCCAGGTGCACCGCGCCATGACGGACGCCGGCTGGATCCGTGCCGACGAGCTCGACTTCCAGGCCGGTCGCCGGATCGTGCTGAGCGTGTTGGGACGGCGCAGCTACCCCACGGCCCCGGTCAGCCCCCTGAACCTGTTCGACCGGCGGCAGGACTTCGCCTACCAGCAGGAGCTCGCCGGGACTCCCTCGCGTCGCCACCACGTGCGGTTCTGGCGCTGTCCGGACGGCTGGCTGCTGCCCGGCGGGTTCCCCGCCGACTGGCTGGCGGCGGCGACCTTCGACCGCAAGGTCGGGCTCTCGCTGTTCACGCTCCAGGTGACGCACAAGATCGACGAGAACACCGACGTCGAACGCGACTTCGTGGTGCAGACGGTGACCGAGTCGGTTCCGGGCGTCGACCTCGGCCTGATCGAGAACTTCTCCTCGGGGTACCACGCCCGGAACGGCGGCGGCGACCGGATCCGTACCGACGGCGACCTGCCGATCCTCGACCTCAGGAGCGTGGAGGCGCCGGCCGACCCGGCGGCCGCGCCGACCGACAGCCGCGACCGGCGGCCGGCCGCGACCGGGTTCGGGTCGGCGATCGCACTGGTGCGCGCGCTGGCGTACATCCTGATCGCCGCCCTCGCACTCGCCTCGGCCGACGGGACCGGCGTCCTGGACGACACCTGGGTGGACGACGACCAGCTGGAGGTGTTCGCCTACTCCGTGGCTGCCATCGGCCTGGTCGCAGCGGTCCTGGACGTCGTACTCGCGATCGCCGTGCTCCGCGGCCACAACTGGGCACGCGTGTCCCTGATGGCGGTGTGCGCGTTCACGGCCGCCAGCGCGTTCGCCGCCACCGTCGGCCGCGACGGCCACCCGGTCGGGTTCGCCAGCCTGCCGACGCTCAGCGCCAGCATCCTCGTGCTGCTGGCCCTGTCCAGCCGAGCAGCCCGCCAGTACGCCACCCGACACCGGTCCGGCAGCTCTCGATGACCGGGGGCCCGACCCGCGACCGCCGCGCCGTCGTGCTGCTGGTGACCGGAGCTGTCGCGGCCCTGCTCTACGCGAACTTCCTCCTCGACTGGGTGCTGCGTGGCTTCGCGGGGATGGGCGACGTCGTGAGTGAGCTCGAGGCCACGGGCCAGCCGAACGCGGTCCTGCTGCGGGTCACCGACGTCGTCTGCGCTGTCCTGGTCCTCTCCCTGCTCCCATGGGTCCGCGCGGGGCTGCCCCGTGGCGTCTGGCGAGAGGTCGTCGTATGCGGCACCGTCGTCTTCGCGGTCGGCGCCTCCGTGGCGGCGTTCGTGCCCACCCCATGTGGTCCGGACGTCGCCTGCCAGGCACCGAGCGTCCAGGTCCAGATGGGCGTGCACGACCTCAGCAGCATCGTCTCCGACGCCGCGCTGTACGTCGGGGTGGCCGCGGCGTGGCTCGCGACGAGAGGAACCGGGCCGACGTGGTTCCGGCGCACCGCCTGGTGGCTGTTCTGGGTGGGCGGTGTGGTCTCGAGCATCGCCTACCAGTACGTCAGCGACACCGAGGGCTCGTCCGGAGCGGTCGGCATCGCCCAGCGCGTCCACATCATCGGCATCTGCGCCTGGATCGTGGCGCTCTCGATCTACGCCGCCACGATCGGCCTGCGCGCGCGGGACCGCACCGGCCTGACCAGAGGCCGCGGGGCCTGAATTCCGCTATTTTCGGCCCACACCTCACGAGAGGCTGCCCGCATGAGCGAGGAGCATCGACCCGAAGGACGCCTGCATCTCCGTCTGCCCGACGACGACCGGTGGCCCGACCGCTTCGCCGCAGCGATGTTCCTGTTCGCGGGCTTCGTCTTCGTCCTGGCGCTCGTGCCGTCCTGGCACGACTACTTCGACCGCACCAACGACGTGGTGTCGCTGCTCACCGCCCCGGTGGTCCCGAGCCTGGTCTATGCCGCGCTGCTGTTCGTGGTGGCGGTCGCCCTGCGCCGCCGGCTGCTGGCGGCATGGTGGGTCCTGGTCATCTGGTGGTTGGTGGTCCCGCAGCTCGCGCGGATCCTGACGATCGTCGACGGCGAGGACGTCGTGCTCGCCGTGATCGGCTTCGTGCTCGTCTGCGCCGCCATCGTCCTCGCGGTCCGGGTCCGGCCGCAGTTCGTCGCCCGCAGGGTGGCGGGCAGCCTGCGGGCGGCGCTGGCGGTATTCCTGGTCGGGGGCGCGGTGATGCTGCTCGGCGGCGCGGCCCTGGTCAGCGCGTTCGGCCGGTCGCCCGACTTCGGCTCGTCAGCGGCGTACGTGTTCGACGCGATGCTCGCCGATCTCGGCCGGGTCGGGTTCGACAGCTCGGTCTCCGCGCCCTGGTGGGTCCGGCTGGTGGTGGGCCTGTTCGGCGCCGTCGTCGTACTCACCGCTGCCACGCTGCTGTTCCGGGCACCACGCGACAGCCGCAGCCTCGACGTCACCGACGAGGCCCACGTGCGCGCGATGGTGCGTGACTTCGGAGACCACGACTCGCTCGGCTACTTCGCCACCCGTCGCGACAAGTCGGTCGTGTGGGACACGGGGGAGCCGGGCACGGCTCGGGCCGGCGTCTCCTACCGCGCGATCGGTTCGGTGAGCCTGGCGAGCGGGAACCCGGTGGGCGATCCGCAGTACTGGCCGGACGCGATCGGTCGCTGGCGCGAGGAGGGACGCAGCAACGGCTGGTCGCTGGCCGTGATGGGCGCCGGGGACGAGGGCGCGGCCGTCTACGCCGCTGCCGGTCTCACGATGATGGAGATCGGCGACGAGGCGATCGTGGACATGGGCGAGTTCTCCCTCAACGGCCCGGGGATGAAGGCGGTCCGCCAGTCGGTCTCCCGGCTCCAGCGCCGCGGCTACACCACGCGGGTCCAGCGGCACGCGACGCTCACCGACGCGGACTTCGCGGCGCTCGGCGCGGCGGCCGGGGAGTGGCGCGGGGACGGCGGTGACGAGCGCGGCTTCTCGATGGCGCTGGGCCGGCTGGCCGACCCGCTCGACGGACAGTGCGTCCTGGTCGAGGCCAGGGACGGCGACGACCGGCTCCGCGGCTTCCTGAGCTTCGTGCCCTGGGGCCGGACCGGCCTGTCCCTCGACCTGATGCGCCGGGACCCCACCGCCGACAACGGCCTGGTCGAGCTGATGGTCGCGAGCCTGGCCGGGCAGGCCGCGACGTTCGGGATCGGGCCGGTCTCGCTCAACTTCGCGATGTTCCGCGAGGCCTTCGAGCGCGGGGCAAGGGTCGGCGCCGGTCCCGTCGCGCGGCTGTGGCGGCAGAGCCTGCTGCTGGCCAGCAAGAACTGGCAGCTCGAGTCGCTCTACCGCTCCAACGCGAAGTACCTCCCAGAGTGGCAGCCGCGCTACATGGGCTTCGAGTACGCCTCGGACCTGCCGCGCGTGGGCACCGCGGCCGGCAGCGCCGAGGGCTTCCTCACCGCGCCGTCGATCTCGATGCTGCGTCGCAAGGGTGAGGGTGCGGACGTGCTGGACACCGGTGGCGCCGCACACGCGGCGGCGGTCCTCGACCTGATCCCGCCGGCGCGCGACGTGGTGGCCGAGGCCCTGTCGACCGAGCACCTGCCCGACCAGATGCGGGTACGCCGACACAAGCTGGACCGGATCCGCGAGGAGGGAATCGATCCCTATCCGGTGACCACACCGCGGACCCACACGCTCGCGCAGGTCCGCGAGCAGGTGGGCGACCTGTCGCCCGGCACCGAGAGCGGGATCCGGGTCTCGGTCGTCGGCCGCGTGTTGCTGAAGCGGGACATGGGCGGCCTCGGGTTCGCGACGCTGCGCGACGGCAGCGGTGACCTCCAGGTCATGGTCGACCGCGGCCACCTCGGCGAGGACCAGCTCGCGTTCTGGGAGCACTCCATCGACCTGGGCGACCACGTCGGCGTGTCCGGTGAGGTGGTGGCGACCGACAAGGGCGAGCTCAGCGTCCGTGCCGAGTCCGTCCGGCTCACCAGCAAGTCACTGCGACCGCTGCCCGACAAGCACAAGGGACTGAGCGACCCCGACGCCCGGGTCCGGGCGAGGTACGTCGACCTGATCGTCCGGCCGGACGCGCGGACGATCGCCTACCAGCGGGCGGCGGTGGTGCGCAGCGTGCGCGAAAGCCTGCACGCCCGCGGTTTCACCGAGGTCGAGACGCCGATCCTCCAGAGCATCCACGGCGGCGCCAACGCACGACCGTTCGAGACCCACATCAACGCCTACGACATGGACCTCTACCTGCGGATCGCCACCGAGCTACACCTCAAGCGGCTGCTGGTGGGCGGGATGGAGAAGGTCTTCGAGCTCGGCCGGCAGTTCCGCAACGAGGGCGCCGACTTCAAGCACAACCCGGAGTTCACCTCGCTCGAGGTCTACGAGACCTACGGCGACTACAACACGATGCGGGTACTGACGCAGGCGCTCATCCAGGAGGCCGCCGTCGCCATCTACGGCGAGCCGGTGGCGCGCCGTACCGACGCCGACGGTCGGGTCGTCGAGTACGACCTGGCGGGCGACTGGCCGGTGAAGACCATCTGCCAGGCCGTGTCCGAAGCCCTCGGCGAGGAGGTCATGGCCGACACCCCGATGCCAGAGCTGCTCCGACACGCCGAGCGGATCGGGCTCGAGCTCGACCTCGACCCCTCGTGGGGCTTCGTGCTCGAGGCGATCTACGGCGAGCTCTGCGAGGGGCAGACCACGACGCCGGTCTTCTACACCGACTTCCCCAAGGAGAACGCGCCCTTGACCCGGCCGCACCGCGACGACCCGCGGCTCGCCGAGAAGTGGGACCTGGTCATCTTCGGGGCGGAGCAGGGCACGGCGTACTCGGAGCTGGTCGACCCGGTCGACCAGCGTGAGCGGCTGGTGTCGCAGTCCCTGCTGGCCGCGGCCGGTGACGCCGAGGCGATGCAGGTCGACGAGGACTTCCTCGCGGCCCTGGAGTACGGCATGCCCCCCACCGGCGGGATGGGCCTCGGCGTGGACCGGCTGGTCATGAACCTCACCGGGCTCAGCATCCGCGACACGATCCTGTTCCCGTTGGTGAAACCCAACCGCTGAAGAGGCGCAGCGACCCATGAGTGAGACCACCGTCCGCGACGCCCTGCCGAAGGTCTCCGTCCTCACGCTGGCCGCGATGGTCGTCGGCTCGATGGTCGGCGGCGGCGTGTTCACCCTGCCGCAGAGCTTCGGCTCGGCCACCGGAGTCCTCGGCGCGCTCATCGCGTGGACGATCGCCGGTCTCGGGATGCTGATGCTCGCGTTCGTGTTCCAGTCGCTCGCCGTCCGGCGACCCGACCTCGACAGCGGCATCTACATCTATGCCCAGGCCTGCTTCGGAAACTACTGCGGGTTCAACGCCGCGGTCGCAGCCTGACCACCCGGCCGTCGCAAAACGCGCGGAATGCGGCAAAGCTGGTCGTGTCAGTGGCGTGCCGTGACAAGGAGTCGGTCAGGAGAGCGCCGCCCAACTCCGTCGCGCATCTCGATGCGGCTGTAGCCCGCGCTGGACAACCGACGCTGCATCTCGTCACGTGTCCAGGGGCGCATCTCAAAGAGGAACTCGCTCACCGCCGGTGTCTCATCTTGGTCGCTAGCGAGTTCATAGCGTTCTTCCACAACAATCCGTCCGTCGTTCCATGTCGGTCGACTGACGAATCGCAACTGCGAGCCGTCCGGCAGATCGGCTTCCGCGGTGCGCCAGATTCCGTCCGCGCGTTGCTGAGACATCGCGGTCTCCCGAACGTCAAGCACCAGGACGCCACCGGCGCGCGTGAGTCGTGCGCAGGCCTTGAGGGCATCCGCTCTCTCGCCATCCGTCAGCAGATCGTTGAGCACGCCCCGAGCAACCACGGCGTCAAACGCTCCGGTGATGGCTGGTTCACATAGGTCTGTCACGAGCGCAGGTGCGTCGGGGCAGCGCTTACGGGCGATCGTGATCAGCGCCTCCGAGGCGTCGAGCAAGGTGACGTCGTGCCCGCGTTCGATCAGTGCCGCAGCGTGGCGTCCTGTGCCACAACCAGCATCCAGCACCTGTGCGTTGCTGAATCCAGCGGCCCGCAGTGTTTCATCCACAGCCGCTACCCACGGCTCGACTGGGTCCGAGATCAACGCGTCGTAGGCGTCGGCATGGCGGTCATAGAACGGCCGCTCGGAGGCCACGTCAGCGGAAGGAGATCCCACCTCGACAGCGTGCCACAAGAGGTGCCACCCCTTGGGGGCCAATGCCCTCATCCCGGCAGATCCGGTGGACGGGGTCGTCAACAGGACACACCCAGTCAGGGGAACGAGCACTCCGACGTCGGGCCAGGCGCTCGGGTCAGGCTTGTGCCTGCTGTCTCCAGCGACGACGAGCGGCGACCTCGTTGTTGATCTCCGCCACGAGCTGGTGGGCGGAGACCGACTCCTTTCGGGGCACCTTGATGGCGTGGGGGTCGTCTCGATGATGGGCAGCGGCCGGTGCGCCGGCCACCCCGACTCGGATGACGGGCCGTCCCTTGCTCGTGGTCTGCACCTCGGCACCGGTCACGTCATCCCAACCGGCATGGAGGCGCCGGGCGACGCCCAGTCGCGTGGCGTCGGCTTCCGATCGGGTGAAGGTGACCCCGTCGAGCGAGACATCGATTCGGGCCTTGCGGCCGGACAGGTGGGTGACTGGCACGTGGCCAGTTCACCACAGCGAGGCGAACGGCAGTTCCTGGCGGCCCCGCAGGCGGCCGCCGACCGATGAGTTCAGCCGCCGAGCGCGGTCATCATGCTGACGCGTGTCGTCCAGTTGACTTCAAGCCCGCTTGAGCTTGCAGCATGGTCGGACGCAAGCTCGACCACCACGGAGGAACGATGACGGAGACCGCGCCCGCACTGGATCTGCGGACGGGCACACAACGTACGTTCCTGCACCTGTTGCTGAGCACCCTGATCGTGTCGGTCATGAACTTCACCGTCTGGTTCGCGGTCACGTTCTGGGTGTACCTGGAGACCCGGTCGGTCTTTGCCACGGGACTGATCGCCGGGATCTTCCTGGTGTCCATCGCGACGACCGGCATCTGGTTCGGGAGCCTGGTCGACCACCACCACAAGAAGACAGTGATGCAGTGGTCGGCGGGTGTCTCGATGCTCCTGTACGCCGGCTGCCTCGCGATCTACCTGATCACCCCGGAGGCCACGTTCCGTGACCCGGGCAGCGTCCGCCTGTGGGTTTTCGTCGTCCTGCTGATGGTCGGCGTCGTCGCCGGCAACCTGCGCACGATCGCGATGCCGACGCTGGTGACGCTGCTGATCCCCGAGGACCGGCGGGACAAGGCGAACGGGCTCGTGGGCAGCGCCACCGGGGTGTCGTTCCTGGTCACCTCGGTGATCAGCGGCCTGCTGGTCGCCGCCGGCGGCATGTACTACGTGTTGCTGCTCGCCCTCGCCGTTCTGGCCCTGTCGGTGCTGCACCTCGCCACGGTCCGGGTCCCGGAGAACCGGCCGGTCCGGCTGGAGCGCCATGAGGAAGGCGCCGGCGTCGACCTGCGCGGCACTGTCCGGCTGGTCCGGGGGGTGCCCGGTCTGGCCGCCCTGATCGCGTTCTCGTGCTTCAACAACTTCCTGGGCGGCGCGTTCATGGCCCTCATGGACGCCTACGGCCTGTCACTCGTGTCGGTGCAGGTGTGGGGGCTGCTGTGGGGAGTGCTCAGCGCCTTCGTGATCGCCGGTGGCCTGGTGGTCGCCCGCGTCGGGCTGGGCAGCAACCCCGTGCGGACCCTGCTGCTCGTCAACCTGGTGCTGTGGACGGTCACCGCCCTGTTCCCGATCCGCAGCTCCATCGTGCTGCTCGCCGCGGGCATGGCGGTGTTCATGCTGTTGGTGCCGTTCGCGGAGGCGGCCGAGCAGACCGTGCTGCAGAAGGTCGTCCCGTTCGAGCGGCAGGGCCGGGTGTTCGGCTTCGCCCAGAGCGTCGAGCAGGCGGCGTCGCCGTTGACGGCGTTCCTGATGGGGCCGATCGCCCAGTTCCTGGTCATCCCGTACATGACCGACGGCTCCGGGGCCGACACGCTCGGGCCATGGTTCGGCACCGGCGCCGACCGCGGGCTGGCGCTGGTCTTCATGGTCACCGGCGTCCTCGGGCTGGTGGCGACGCTGCTCGCGCTGCGCAGCCGCTCCTACCGTCGGCTCTCGCGGTCCTTCGCCGGTCCCGGCGTAGACGATGACGACCTGCTAAGCGATGCCCTCGTCGACCAGACCTGACAGCTGACGGGCAGCGCTGGCCCGTTCACCCGTTCTGGGGGAACAGTCGCAGAGCGCGCGATCGTACGCTTTCGCAGCGACCGGACGATGACGTGCACGCCGAGGCCCAGTGAAAGACGTCCAGTGAAGGAGCCACGGACATGAGCAGTCAGTCGAACCACAAGGCAGCCGACTCGGGTGGATCCCCCTGGGCAGCGGGCGTGACCATGCTCGCCGGCATCTTGCTCGCGATCAGCGCCAGCTTCCAGATCCTCGAGGGCATCTCCGGCATCGCGAACGACGAGGTGTTCGTCGCAGGTGTTGACTACGTGTACGCCTTCGACGTCACCACGTGGGGCTGGATCAACCTGGTCTTCGGTGTGATCGCACTGCTGACCGCCATCGGGATCCTGGCTCGGCAGGGGTGGGCCTGGCTGGTGGGCATCCTGATCGCCGCTCTCTCGATGATCTCGAACTTCGCCTACCTGCCGTACTTCCCGATCTGGGGGCTCACCGTCATCGTGATCGACGTCGTCGTCATGTGGGCACTCATCCGCATGGTCCAGGAGGGCTGAGGAGCGTCCAGCCGCGTTCGCGGGTCTCACCCGAAAGGGGGGAACCACGCGCGGGCTCGCGACGCGAGCGTTTGACGCACCCGGGCCCGGCCGGAGCTGGGCCCGGGCTCGGAGGTCTCCTTGACGAACACTGACGCCGGATCCGCCCAGTCGTCCGCGCAGAAGCTCAGCTTCCCCACGATGACCGCGATGGTCGTCGGCGGCATGGTCGGCGCGGGCGTCTTCTCCCTGCCGCGACGCTTCGCGCAGGAGACCGGCATCGCCGGCGCCCTGATCGCGTGGCTGATCGCCGGTACCGGGATGCTGATGCTGGCGTTCGTGTTCCAGAGCCTGGCGATGCGCAAGCCGAACCTCGACGCGGGCGTCTACGCCTACGCGAAGGCGGGGTTCGGCGAGTACCTCGGCTTCTTCTCCGCGTTCGGCTACTGGGCCAGCGCCTGCGTCGGGAACGTGACGTACTGGGTGCTGATCATGTCCACGGTCGGCGCTGTCGTGCCCGGGCTCGGTGACGGGGACACGATCCTCGCAGCGGCCATCTCGACCGTGGGCGTGTGGGTGTTCTACCTGCTCATCCGCCAGGGGGTGAAGGACGCGGCGATCCTCAACCGGATCGTGACGATCGCCAAGGTCGTGCCGATCCTGGTCTTCGTCGTCCTGGTGCTGTTCTACCTGGACCCGCAGGTGTTCGCCGACAACTGGAGCGGCCACGAGGACGACGTCGGCACTCTCTTCGACCAGGTCCGCGGCACCATGCTGGTCACCGTCTTCGTCTTCCTGGGAGTCGAGGGAGCCAGCGTCTACTCGCGGCACGCCCGCCGTCGCGAGGACGTCGGTCGGGCCACCATCCTCGGGTTCCTCATGGTCTTCAGCGTCTTCGCCTCGGTCACGATCGTGTCCTACGGGATCCTCCCGTACGAGGAGATCGCCGACCTGCGCCAGCCGTCGATGGCGGGCGTCCTGGAGGCCGCGGTCGGCCAGTGGGGGCAGGTCTTCGTCAGCGTCGGCCTGATCGTCTCCGTGCTCGGCGCCTACCTCGCCTGGACGCTGATGGCCGCCGAGGTGCTGTTCGTGGCCGCCAAGGACGAGGACATGCCGCGGTTCCTCGCGCGGTCGAACGAGGACGACGTACCTGGTCCCGCCCTGCTGATGACCACGGTGCTGGTCCAGGTCATGCTCGTGGTCACGCTGTTCTCGGCCGATGCGTTCAACTTCGCGCTCGACCTGACCAGCGCGCTCACCCTGATCCCGTTCCTGCTGGCGGCGGGCTACGCGCTGAAGCTGGTCGCGACCCGGGAGACGTACGACGCCGAGCCGCGCGGCTACGGACGCGAGGCGGTCGTCTCCGCCGTGGCCACGCTCTACATGGCCTTCCTGCTGTACGCCGCCGGGCCGAAGTTCATCCTGGTCTCGTTCATCATCTACGCGCCCGCGACCGTGCTGTTCGTGATGGCACGGCGCGAGCAGGGCCGCCAGCTCTTCTCGCCCAAGGAGCTGGTCATCCTCGTCGTCTCCATCGCCGGTGCGGTCGCGGGTGTGGTCGCGCTGGCCGCCGGCTGGATCACGGTCTGACGCCGGGCCACTATCGTCGTACCAGCACTGGAGGAAGCCATGACAGACCAGACCGCAGCGGGCTCGACGTACGGCGTCCACTCCGAGGTCGGGAGGCTGCGCAAGGTGCTCGTCTGCGCACCCGGGCTCGCGCATCGCCGGCTCACGCCGACCAATGCCGACGACCTCCTCTTCGACGACGTGATGTGGGTCGAGAACGCGCAACGCGACCATGGGGACTTCGTGAACAAGCTGCGCGGCCGCGGCGTCGAGGTCGTGGAGCTGCACGACCTGCTCGCCCAGACCATGGACCTCCCCGAGGCGAAGTCGTGGCTGCTCGACCGCAAGATCGAGCCCAACCTGGTCGGGCTCGGGCTGGTCGACGCGACCCGCGCCTATCTGGACACGCTGTCGTCGCGCGACCTCGCCGAGTTCCTGATCGGCGGCCTGGCCGTCGCCGACCTCCCGGAGGACTTCCGCACGCCGTACGTCGCCCTGGCCCGTGAGCAGACGGGCTCCCGCGAGTACCTCATGCCTCCGCTGCCGAACACGCTCTACACCCGCGACACCACCTGCTGGCTCTACGGCGGGCTGACCATGAACCCGCTGTACTGGCCGGCGCGGCACGACGAGACCCTGATCTACAAGGCGATCTACACGTTCCACCCCGACTACGTCGGTGCGACCGTGTGGTGGGGAGACCCCGAGCAGGACTGGGGGATGGCCACCTTCGAGGGTGGCGACATCATGCCGATCGGCAACGGCGCGGTCCTCATGGGCATGAGTGAACGCACCTCGCGCCAGGCGATCACCCAGGTGGCCGCCGCACTCTTCGCCCAGGGCGCGGCCGAGCGTGTGGTCGTCGCCGGCATGCCCAAGCTGCGGGCGGCGATGCACCTCGACACGGTCTTCACGTTCGCCGACAAGGACATCGTCACGCTGTACCCGACCATCATCGACGCCGTGCACACCTTCTCGCTCTACCCGAGCGACGCATCGCCCGGCGTCGAGGTCGTGGACGAGGGCTCCACGCCGTTCGTCGACGTGGTCGCCGCGGCGCTGGACCTCAAGCGGCTGCAGGTGATCGAGACCGGCGGCGACGTCTACGCCTCCGAGCGCCAGCAGTGGGACAGCGGCAACAACGCCGTCGCCGTCGAGCCCGGCGTGGTCTTCACGTATGACCGCAACACCACCACGAACACCCTGCTCCGCAAGGCGGGCGTCGAGGTGATCCCGATCGTCGGCGCCGAGCTGGGCCGCGGCCGCGGTGGCGGGCACTGCATGACCTGCCCCATCATCCGCGACCCCGTCGACTACTGAGCAGGAGGTCCGAAGAGATGAGCACCGTCACCCCCGGCTTCCGCGGACGACGCTCCGCCGACGACGAACGGCTTCCTCCCGGCCAGTACCTCACCGGCGACTTCCCGGTCCTCTCGGCGGGCCCGACGCCGCTCGTCCCCCTCGACAGCTGGACGTTCACCGTCCGCACGGAGCTGGAGCAGGTCCACCGGTGGTCCTGGGCTCAGCTGACCGGGCTCGAGACGGAGACGGTCACGGTGGACATCCACTGCGTCACCGGCTGGTCCAAGCTGGACACCGACTGGCGCGGGGTGTCGCTGGACGTCCTGCTGGCCGACGTGGAGACGGCGGCGGACTTCGCGCTCGTGCGCAGCTACGGCGGGTACACGACCAACCTGCCGCTCGAGGACCTGCTCGACGGGCAGGCCTGGGTCGCGTTCGAGTACGACGGCGGCGAGCTCGCTGCCGAGCACGGCGGGCCGGCCCGCCTGCTCGTCCCGCACCTGTACTTCTGGAAGTCCGCGAAGTGGGTCAGCGGAATCGACCTCATGCTCCAGGACGAACCGGGCTTCTGGGAGCAGCTCGGCTACCACGACTACGGCGACCCGTGGCGCGAGCAGCGGTACCAGGGGGACTGACGGCGCGCCGTACCTGGCGCCCCGCTGTGCTGCTGGAACGACGACCCGAGACCAGCAGCGCGACCACGCTCGTGCTCCGCGTCGACGACTGGCCAGGGCACCTGGCCGGCCAGCACGTCGACGTGCGGCTCACCGCGGAGGACGGGTACCAGGCGTCGCGCAGCTACTCGCTGGCCGCGCCCCCGGACGGGGACCGGCTCGAGATCACGGTCCAGCGCCTGAGCGACGGCGAGGTGTCGCCCTTCCTCATCGACGAGCTCGCGGTCGGCGACGCCGTCGAGGCGCGCGGCCCGTTCGGCGGGTGGTTCGTCTGGCGTGCGCAGGACCCCGGACCGGTGCTGCTGGTGGCCGGCGGATCCGGCATCGTGCCGCTGATGGCGATGATCCGGACCCGCGCCGGGGCCAGTCGGGCGCCGTTCCGGCTGGTCTACTCCGTGCGCACCCCGGCCGACCGGATCTACGCGTCGGAGCTGCGCCGCCGGGTCGCCGAGGACGGTGGCCTCGACGCCGCCTGGGTACACACCCGGATCGCGCCGGACGGCGATCCACGGCCTGCCGGGCGGTTGCGGGCCGAGGACCTGGCCGCCCACGGATGGCCGCCCGACTTCGAGCCGACCTGCTACGTCTGCGGACCCACCGGGTTCGTCGAGGCCGCGGCGACGCTGCTGACCACCGCCGGACACGACCCGGCACGCATCCGGACCGAGCGGTTCGGCGGAGCCTGACAGGAAGGAGCCCACCATGGAGGGCGCGACGTACGACGGGAACACCCTGGCCGGGCCGCTGGCCGACGTGTTCGCGGTCGAGGTGACGACGGCCGTCAGCAGCTGTCGCGGATGCGGACAGTCCACGGTGGTGGCCGAGCTGGCGGTCTACGGGCCCGAGCCCGGACTGGTCGCCCGGTGCCCCGGGTGCGCCGACGTCCTGCTGCGCCTGGTGCGGACCCCGGAGTCGGTGTGGCTCGACCTCAGCGGGATGTCCTCGCTGCGCCTGCCGCTCGGCTAGCGCGAGTAGAGCCGGGTGCACCGGCCGCCATGGAACAGGGCGCCACGCACGACCCGGAGCCCACGCGGCGGGTGCACCACGATCGTGTGCACTCGGTGCCCGTCACCGTCGGTGATCCTTGACGCGCACCGCTGGACCGCACGCTTCCGGTCGCCGGCCCGGCCACCGACCCAGAGGTCGACCCAGGTCGTCGCCCGCCTCGGCGCCGTGCCGAGGGCGTGGCAGGGGCCGCGCTGCGGGCGAGGCCCGTCGCCGCAGGTGTCCTCGACGATGAAGTAGCGGCGTACGTGCGGGAGGTACATCCGGGTGCCGGCCGGGTAGTCGAGGAGGTCCCGTCCGCCGCGGATCCGGTGGCCGACGGCGATCGTGATCGGGTTCCGGTAGGTGCCGACGCCGCCCGCGTGCTGGTGCCGCACCGGGTGCGAGATCGCCGGCGAGCCCGGAGGAGTGTTGTCGAAGTACGTGTAGCCGGTCGTGTACGCCGTCCGGATCGTCCGCGGCGCGGGTCGGCTCGTCTCGCTCGGTCCGGCCTCGGCGGAGAGTGGCGCAGCCGTCAGCAGGACAACGGCCAGGCCCAGGGACGTCGCGAGCGTGCAGCCGGCACGGATCATGGATGCTCCTGGTGTTCGTCGAGACTGGCGGGGTCCACGGTGCCACTACAGTGAGTTCGCGGCGGGCCCACGAGATCCGGAGGCGGGCTGATGCGCAGGATCGGTCTCCTCGGCGGGATGAGCTGGGAGAGCAGCAGCGAGTACTACAAGCTGGTCAACCAGCTCGTGCGCGACCGCCTCGGCGGGCTGCACTCCGCGGACTGCCTGATGTACTCCGTCGACTTCGCCGGGATCGCCGAGATGCAGTCGGCGGGTCGGTGGGAGGAAGCCGGCGACGAGCTGGCGGCCGGGGCCAGGGTGCTCGAGGCGGGCGGCGCGGAGTTCCTGCTGCTGTGCACCAACACCATGCACCTCGTGGCGGACCAGGTGCAGGCGGCCGTGTCCATCCCGCTGATCCACCTGATCGACGTGACGGCCGAGGCGATCCGCGCCGCCGGGCTGAGCGAGGTCGGGCTGCTCGCCACCGGATTCACGATGGAGGGCGCGTTCTACCGCGAGCGGATGGCCAGCAACGGCGTCACCGCCAAGCCACCCGGCGCGGACGACCGGGCGATGGTTCACCGGGTCATCTACGAGGAGCTCTGCGTCGGCCGGGTCCTGCCCGAGTCGCGGGCGGCCTACCAGGAGGTGATCGGGAGGCTGGTCGACGACGGCGCCGAGGGCATCATCCTCGGCTGCACCGAGATCGAGCTCCTGATCGGGCCCGAGGACAGCCCGGTCCCGGTCTTCCCCACCACCCGGCTGCACGCCGAGGCGGCGGTCGCCGCCGCGCTGGCTTAGTGGAGGCTGGGCTAGTGGGGATCGACAACCCCGAACCCCGTCACTAGCCTCGGCAATCAGGACGGCGGCGCCGCGTTGCGCAGAGCAGCTCCTCGGGTGCGCCGCCCCGGGCGTACGGAGTGCGGCATGAGGATCCGGTCCCGACACGCAGGAATCGCAGTGGCAGCGGCGGGGCTTTTGCTCGCGACACTGGCGCCGCTCACCCTGGACTCCGCGACCGCGTCCGAGAACGATCGTTCACAGCCGTCGGCGTCCGCTGCCGCGAAGGCGTCCAAGCAACCGCAGCGACCCACGCGGGTCGTGCAGATCGTGCTCGACCAGCTGCGACCGGAGTTCATCGACAAGTTCGACATGAGGAACGTGAAGCGGCTGATGCGCGGCGGCGCGGCGTACCCCCAGGCCTACCTCGGCCACATGGCCTCCGAGACTGTCGTCTCCCACAACGTGATGACGAGCGGCCAGCTGCCCAAGCACATGGGCTGGTCCGACGAGTGGTACCGCGACAGGGCCGGGCTGCTCGGTGACGTCAACGGCAGGTACGTCACCGGGTCGATGTCGTCCACGCAGTTCGACACGTTGATCACGGCCCGGGGCTACCCGAAGCTCGCCGACTACCTGAAGGCCACCTACCCCGACAGGATCGTCGCGACGATCGGCGAGAAGAACTACGCGACGTACACCATGGGCGGCCCCGGCTCCGACATGCGGATCACGTTCGGGAGCCGCGACGCCGACTGCGACGACGTACCGAGCGAGCCGGACGACCTCACCTGGCGCGGGCCGACCGGCACCGGCGTACCGGACTACATCTCCCAGCCCGTGTGCGGCCGCTTCTACGTCGACGCCGACAAGGCGCCGCCGCTCGACTACGGAACGTCGACCACCTCACCGGCCTGGATGTATCCCGTCGAGGGCAACCGCGACGTGCCCGGCTTCGACGCCGAGCACCGCGGTGGCGACATCTGGGTCACCGATGTGGCCTTCGAGGTCATGGACCACGAGCCGGACTGGAGCGGCATGCTGCTGACCTACGGCGGCATCGACAAGGCCGGGCACATGTGGGGCGGGCTGAACGACGTGCCGCCGTACCCGGGCGGCGACAAGTCGGTGCACATGGCCGCGCTGGCCAAGGTCGCCGACAGGCAGGTCGGCCGAGTGGTCCAGCGGCTGAAGGACGACGGGGTGCTCGACGAGACCCTGATCGTGCTCACGACCGACCACGCCCAGCTCACCAGCAAGCACTTCTTCGGCCTCGACGGGGCCGGGCGGGGCAACTTCAACTGGTATTACGGCACCGACGAGGACGAGACGTACACCTCGCCCCAGCCAGAGATCCGGCGGCTCATCCACAAGACCGGCAAGAACGTCGAGATGAGCATGCAGGACTCCGCGATCCGGACCTGGCTGATCGACCGCTCGCGGACGGCGAAGAAGCAGGCGGCCGGCGTGATGTCGAAACTGGGCGGCGTGCGGGCGACGTACTACCGGGTGGGCGACCGCTACAAGCTGGCCTGGGCAGCACCCCGCTCGCGGTGGACGACGTCCGAGTGGAGCTGGTGGCGCAAGCACGGTCAGGAGATCGTCGACACGACCGCGGCCGGCTACGGACCGGACGTGATCGGGCTGCTGCGGGACAACGCGAGCTACGGGGTCGCGGGTGACCACGGTGGAGCCCAGGAGTCCGTGCAGCGGATCCCGATCATCTTCTCCGGGCCCGGCGTCCGCGCCGGCTCGAAGCCGGGCGCTGCGATCCGGTCGGTCGACATCCTGCCGACGGTGCTGCGCGCGCTCGGGATCCCGCAGACGCACTCGATGGACGGGCGGGCGTACCGGCTCCCCTAGCGGCAGGTCTCGCGATGCAGAGCGCCTGATCCGGCAAGTCTTTACCTGTTCGTCCACATCTTTACCGACCGAGGGTTCACTCCGGGGCCACGTGCGAGCAGAGTAGATCTCGCGTGCGGGGCAAGGGGGTGGGGGCCTTCAGCGTCGCCGTGTCGATTATCGGTGGGGATCGATGGGGGAAACACTTCTAGCACTCGGTTTCAGCGGCCTGGTGGCGGCCGTGACCGGGGTGTTGAGCGGCTGGATAGCGGCCGGATACGCGGGCGTGGTGTGCGCAGGCGTCGTCATGGTCCTGTGCGCAGGGCAGTTCGCGCGCAGCCACTGGCCGGGACTGCTGTTCTGGTTCGGGGCTGCGCTGGGCGCGTGCATCGCCCAGGCCTTCGTGCTCTGGTTCGGTGAAGGCGCCGGCAACGAGAGCGTCTCGCTCGCCACCAACGGGGCGCTGGGCGCGGTCTTCGGCATGCTGGCCGGGGGTGCCGCGGCCGACCTGTGGGAGGAGCGGCACCCGCACGACGCACCCTGAGGCCGCCGGCTCGGCATTGGTCGCGACCGACCCCGGATCCTCGGGACTGGACAGCACGGAGTAGAAACGGGTTGGGTTTCTCACGTCGTCCAGGTTCGGAGGGAGCGCTGATGGGCAACGTCGCGGGGGCGTTGGCGGGCAAGCACGTGTTGCTCACCGGCGTGACGGGCTTCGTCGGCGAGGCGCTGCTGCGCCTGATCCTGGCGGAGGTGCCTGACGTCCGGCTGACGCTGCTGATCCGGCCCAAGGGATCGACCCCGGGCACTGACCGGGCGCGTGCCTTGCTGGGCAAGGAGATCTTCACCGGCCTCGACGAGGACCCCGAGACACTCCTGGCCGGGCGGGTCTCGGTGCTCGAGGGCGACCTGTCCGACGTACCCGCCCTTCCGGACGACCTGGACGCCGTCGTGCACTGCGCCGGAGACGTCTCCTTCGACCCGCCGGTCGACGAGGGCTTCCGCACCAACGTCGTCGGCACCCGCGACCTGCTCGACCGGGTCCGCGAGGCGGGCGGCGACATCCACTACGTGCACATCTCCACCGCGTACGTCGCCGGGCGCCGCCGCGGCACCATCCCCGAGGGCCGGGTGGACCACACGGTCGACGTCGAGGCCGAGCTGACCTGGGGCCTCGCCCAGCGCCGGGTCGTCGAGCACCAGTCCCGGAGCACGGCGGTGCTGACCAGGCTGCGCTCCCGGTCCGAGCGAGAGTTCGGCCGGGCCGGCCTGCTCACCGCGGCGTCGGCCGCCGAGGAGCGGCGCCGCGAGTGGGTCAAGGAGCAGCTGGTGCGGATCGGCACCGAGCGCGCCCGCAGCCTCGGCTGGACCGACTGCTACACGTTCACCAAGGCGCTCGGCGAGCGCGTCGTCGAGGAGTACGCGCGCACGGCGCGGGCGTCGATCGTCCGGCCGAGCATCATCGAGTCCGCCCTCGCGCAGCCGTACCCCGGCTGGATCGAGGGCTTCAAGATGGCCGAGCCGCTGATCCTGGCCTACGGTCGCGGCGAGCTCCCGGAGTTCCCGGCGGCCGGGGACACCATCGTCGACATCGTCCCGGTCGACCACGTCGTGGCCGCGATCGTCGCCGTCCTCGCCCATCCGCCGGAGCCCGGCGAGCCGGCGTACTTCCACATCTCGTCGGGCGCGCGCAACCCGCTCACGTTCCGGCGGCTGCACCAGAGTGTCCACACCTACTTCGACGAGCACCCGTTCGAGGTGGACGACCGCGGCGCGGTGCGGCTGCCGGACTGGCGGTTCCCCGGTGCTCAGAGCGTCGAACGCCTGCTCTCCTCCAGCGAGAAGGCGCACAAGGTCGCCAACTACGTCATCGGGCACGCTCCACGCGGCGAGCGCACCCGCGACCTCGCCCGCAAGCTCGACCAGCAGGGGCGACGCCTGGAGTTCCTGCGCCGCTACCTCGACCTCTACCGCGAGTACGCCGAGGCGGAGCTGCGGTTCGACGACGCGCACACGCTCGCGCTCTTCCGCGCGCCTGGACGACGGTGACCGGGGGCGGTTCGCGTTCGACACCGCGGTCGTCGACTGGGACCACTACCTGCGTGAGGTGCACTGCCCGGCGGTCACCGCGCCGATCCGGGACCTCGACAAGGTGCGGCGGGCGCGGCGGAAGGCGCCGAAGGGTGGGCTGAAGGTGTTGGAGGCTGCTCCGGAGGGTGGTTTCGAGACGGTTGCCGGCGCAACCTCCTCAACCACCGAGGAGGACCCTCCCGGACGAGTGGCGGCGTTCTTCGACATGGACGGCACGCTGCTGTCGTCCAACGTGATCGAGACCTACCTCTGGATGAGGCTGCAGGACCTGTCGGCGGCGGAGCGGGCGTCGGAGATCGGCCGGATCGCGGCGCGGCTGCCCGGGCTGGTGCGGGCCGAGCGCCGCGAGCGCAGCGCCTTCCTGCGCTCGATCTACCGCGAGTACGAAGGCGCGCAGCTGAGTGACCTGGACGAGGTGGTCGACGCGTTCCTCACCGACCACGTGCTGGCCCGGCTCGCGCCGGCCGCCGTACGCCGCGTTCGCGAGCACCGCGCCGCCGGCCACCCGACGATCCTGATCACCGGCGCGATCCGCCCGCTCACCCGGCCGCTGGCGCCGCTGTTCGACCACATCGAGGCGGCCGAGCTCGGCGTCGACGACCGCGGGAGGTGCACCGGCTTCCTGGCCTCCTCGCCGCTCGTCGGTGAGTCGCGGTCGGCCTGGATGCGCTCGTGGTCCGCCGCCAACGGCATCGACCTCGCGGCGTCGTACGGCTACGCCGACAGCTACTCCGACCTGCCGCTGCTCGAGGCCGTCGGCAACCCGGTCGCGGTGCGACCCGACGTGGCGCTCTTCCGGCACGCCCGGCGACTTCGCTGGAACACCGTCGACTGGCCGAGCTCGCCGTCGACCGCTCGCACCCTCAACCCGGCAGGTGACCGCGGATGATGCTCGCGCTGGAGATGTACCGCTCGCTGCCGCGTCACGTCGCCGGCAAGGCGATCGGCGGCCGGGTGCCCGGCCTGCTCTCCGGGTACGCCGCCCCGCTGCGGTTGATGACCATCGACCAGCCCGCGATCGACCGCCCCGGCTGGGCGCGGCTGCGGACCCGGCTGTCCGGCATCTGCGGCTCCGACCTGGGCGCGCTGTCCGGGCGGACCAGCCTCTACTTCTCCGGCGTCGTGTCGATGCCGTTCGTGCCCGGCCACGAGGTGGTGGCCGAGCTGATCGACGACTGCGAGGACCTCCCCGCCGGAGCCCGCGTGGTGATCGACCCGGTGCTCACCTGTGCGGCCCGCGGCGTCGACCCCTGCGACGACTGTGCCGCCGGAGCCACCAACCGCTGCAGCCGGATCACCGTCGGCCACCTGGCGCCCGGGCTGCAGACCGGCTTCTGCGCGGACACCGGTGGCGGCTGGGGCGAGGTGCTGACCGCGCACCGCAGCCAGCTGCACGTCGTGCCCGAGGGCTACTCCGACGAGCAGGCCGTGCTCACCGAGCCGATGGCCTGCGCGGTGCACACCGCGCTCCGCGCCGGGGTCTCCGACAACGACCGGGTGCTGGTCAGTGGCGCCGGGTCGGTCGGGCTGCTCACGACGCTGGCACTGCGCAGCCTCACCGGCGCCGGCGAGATCACGGTCGTGGCCAAGCACGGCCACCAGCGCGAGCTGGCACTCCAGCTCGGCGCCACCGAGGTCGTGGCGCCCGACGAGGCGCTGCGCCGGCTGCGCCGGGTCACGGGTGCCTTCCAGATCAAGCCCGAGCGCTCCCCGGCGTACCTCCTCGGCGGGGTCGACGTCGCCGTCGACGCCGTCGGCAGCAAGCAGTCGCTGGAGACCGCGCTGCACGCGACCCGCGCCGGCGGCCGCGTGGTGCTGTCCGGGATGCCGCAGGCGGCCGACCTGTCCGCGGCCTGGTTCCGCGAGCTCGAGGTGGTCGGCTCCTACTCGTCCGCACAGCGCGAGGCAGGGCTCGACGGCCGGAGCGCGTTCGACGTGGCGACGGAGCTGCTGGCCGGTGACGCGGTGGGCCAGCTGGCGAAGACGGTGGCCAGCTATCCGCTGCACCGATGGCGCGAGGCGCTCGACCACGCGCATGGCGCCGGCCGGCTGGGTACGGTCAAGGTGGCGTTCGACCCGAGGAGCAACAAGTGAGGAAGAATTCGTGACCCGTCCAGGATTCGTGCTCGAGGTCGACGACCGGACCCCACCCCTCGTGGTGCACGAGGGCGAGGGCTTCCGGCTGGAGTCGTTCCCGCTCGGGACCCGGGTGATCTACCCGCCCGAGTCGCTCCCCTCGGTGCCGGACGTCGAGACCGCGATCCGCGAGGCGCTGCTGAACCCGGTCGACGCCGACCCGCTCCCGACCCTGTCTGTACGCCGGGATGAAGCTGACGATCGCGTTCGACGACCTGTCGATCCCGTTGCCGCCGATGCGCGCCCCCGACATCCGGCAGCGGATCATCGAGCAGGTGCTGACGATGGCGGCCGACGCCGGCGTCGACGACGTCCACATCATCGCGGCCAACGCGCTGCACCGCCGGATGACCCCGTCCGAGCTCAAGCACATCGTCGGCGAGCGGGTGTTCCGCTCCTTCCACCCGCAGGGCCTGCTCTACAACCACGACGCCGAGGACCACGACAACCTCTTGCACATCGGGCTCACCGACAAGGGTGAGGACGTCGAGATCAACAAGCGGGCGGCCGAGTCCGACCTGCTGGTCTACGTGAACGTCAACCTCGTGGCGATGGACGGCGGGCACAAGTCGGTGCCGATCGGGCTGGCGTCGTACAAGTCGCTGAAGCACCACCACAACGCGAAGACGATGGTGCGGTCGCACTCGTTCATGGACCACACGAAGTCCCACCTCCACCACTCCGCGTGGCGGATGGGGCGGCTCCTCAAGGAGCACCTGAACATCTTCCAGATCGAGACCACCCTCGACAACAACGTGTTCCCGCCGCCGTACGACTTCCTGATGAAGCGCGAGTGGGAGTGGTCGGTCAAGGACCAGGCGTCGATGCTCGCGATCCGGCGCGGGCTCGCGGTCGCGCCGAAGCGGATGCGGCACAAGATGTTCCACGACCTGCGGGCGCCGTACGGCCTGACCGGCATCCACGCCGGCGACACCGAGGCCGTGCACGAGCGGACCATCGCCAACGTGCACCGCCAGCAGCTGGTCGAGGTGCAGGGTCAGACCGACGTGCTGGTGATGGGGGTGCCGTACCTCGGCCCCTACAACGTGAACTCGACGATGAACCCCATCCTCGCCACCTGCATGGGGCTGGGCTACTTCTTCAACTCCTACCGCAACCAGCCGTTGGTACGCCGCGGGGGAGCGGTGATCCTGTACCACCCGCTCGAGCCGGACTTCAACCAGCTGCACCACCCGAGCTACGTCGACTTCTACGAGGAGATCCTGGCCGAGTCGACCGACCCTGCGGTGATCGAGGAGAAGTACGAGCAGCAGTTCGCGACCGACCCGTGGTACATCCACCTCTACCGCACCTCGCACGCCTACCACGGCGTCCACCCCTTCTACATGTGGTACTGGGCGGCGCACGCGATGGACCATGTCGACGAGGTGATCTGGGTCGGTGGAAACCGCAAGACCGCTCAGCGGCTGGGGTTCCGGGCGGCGTCGACGCTGGCGGACGCGCTCGAGCTGGCTTCCGACACGGTCGGCAGCACCCCGTCGATCAGCTACCTGCACAGCCCACCGCACGTGATCGCGGACGTTCGCTGATGGGGATCCTCAAGGACGGCGTCGACGACGTCCGCACCGTCGCGAAGGGCTGGCGGTGGGGACGCCGCCCGCTGGTGCCGCGGTCGGCCGAGGAGTTCGTGCCACCGTCGAGGACCACGGTGTTCCCGACCGACTGGTCGCGGCGTC
The DNA here is from genome assembly GCA_963788445.1 of uncultured Actinomycetota bacterium. GTDB lineage: Bacteria > Actinomycetota > Actinomycetes > Propionibacteriales > Nocardioidaceae > Nocardioides. The sequence continues at coordinate 756,590 of CAWBGN010000005.1, read as the reverse complement.
GCCCGGCGCGCTACGCCCGGGACGTCGTCCAGAAGGGCGCCCTCGAGCCGCTGATGCGGACGCAGGTCCGCCGCCGGGTCGAGGGGCTGGACGTGCTCTCGCGGATCGACGGGCCGGTCATCTTCGCGGCCAACCACGCCTCCCACCTCGACACCCCGCTGATCCTGCTGTCGCTGCCCGACGAGTGGCGCCGGCGAACCGCCGTCGCGGCAGCGGCCGACTACTTCTTCGACACCTGGTGGCGCGCCGTCGGGTCGGCGATGGTGTTCAACACCTTCCCGATCGACCGTCGCGGCGGTTCGATGGCGACCACTCCCGGAGAGGTGCTGGCCGACGGCTGGAGCCTGGTGATCTTCCCGGAGGGGACCCGCTCGAAGGACGGCTGGGTGGGCCGTTTCCAGCTCGGCGCGGCGTACCTCGCCTGCCAGCACGGCGTACCCGTCGTGCCGGTCGCGCACCGCGGCACCTTCGCCGCGATGCCCCGTGGCCAGGGCTGGCCCGGCCGCGGGCGGCGCCAGCTCACGATCCGCTTCGGCGAGCCGCTCACGCCCGGCCAGGACGAGAGTCCGCGCGACTTCGCGCCCAAGATCAAGAACGCGGTCGCCGCCCTGCTCGACGAGGACAAGACGACCTGGTGGGAGGCCCGCCGCCGTCAGGCGGCCAACACCACCCCGGACCCGTCCGGGCCGCAGATCGCCCAGTGGCGCCGGGTCTGGGAGCAGACCCAGCCGGTCGCCGCCGAAGCGACGGTCGAGCGGGTCCGTCCCTGGAACCGTTAGGAAGCTGCGATTGTCCGTGACGAAAAGGTCCAAGGGACCCCCACGAGGAGCCCGATCGTCACGCACCACCCAGGCGGCCCACGACCCGCCGGGCACGCTCCCGGACCGACCGCGGCAGCGCGAGATCGGCGGCGAGCAGCTGAGCGGCCTGGTCCGCGGTCATGCCAGTGACGTACCCGCCGATGGTGACCTCGTGGTCGGGCCGGCGCTCGACGGACACGCCGTCGCCGGCGGCGACCAGGCCAGGCTCCAGCACCCGGCACATCGCCCCGACCCGACCGGTCCGGTTGAACTCGACGTGGAACCGCGCGCGACCCATCCGCAGCGACAGGTTCTGACACGGCGTGCGTGGCTTGCGGACCTCGAGCAGGACCTCGCCGACCCGCCATCGCTCGCCAAGTCGCGCGCCGGTCACGTCGAGGCCGACGGTGCGGAGGTTCTCGCCGAAGCTGCCGGGCGAAAGATCGCGCCCGAGCTCGGTGACGAAGTGGTCGGCGTCCTCGGTAGCGTAGACGTAGACGGCGGCATCGGGTCCTCCATGCGACGAGTCGACCTGCCGGTCACCCTCGACGCCGATCTCGGTCACGAGAACCGGGCCGGCGACCGACCGCTTGTCGATGGCGGTGTCGTGGAAGTAGCCCGGGCGGAGTGCGTGCACCACGCACACGTGCGTGACGCGCGGAGGCATGCCCATGCCCCCATGTTCGCGCGGGGCGGGGCTCGCGCGCTTGATCGAGGTTGCGTGACTTGGGCGCTAGGACGAGATCAGGCGGCGCAGCATCGACTTGAGCTGCGTCCGCTCGCGGGGGTCGAGCGGGGCAAGGAAGTCGTCCTCCGCACGGACGGCGGCGCGGGTCGCGCGGCCGAGGAGGCGTCTCCCCTGCGCCGTGACCCGCAGATCGTAGGCGCGACGGTCCGACGGGCTGCGCTGCCGGATCGCGAGACCCTTGTCCTCCAGGGCGTCGGCGATCGCGACCATGGTGGTGCGGTCGATCCCGGTACGACGGCCGAGCTGTTGCTGGGTCAGCGGACCCTCCTCGGCGAGAACCGACAGGGTGCCGAACTCCTTGGGCTCGAGCCCGATGCCCGCAAGCCGCGACGCTGCCAGCCGGCGATGGCTTTCGTGCGCCCGGCCCAGCAGCGGCCCGAGCCGCTCCGCGATCGAGGCCGGGAGGTCGAGTGGATCAGGTGCTTGTGTCATGGGCTCTCAAGGTACATGATCAAGAGAACTGATCATCAGTAACACTGACGATTGAGGAGGAATGATGGCACAGGTCAACGTCCGCTACATCGTGGACGACATGGACGCAGCGATCTCCTTCTACACGGAGGTCTTCGGCTTCGAGGTCGACATGCATCCTGGGCCCAGCTTTGCCGCGCTCGGTCGCGGTGACCTACGGCTCCTGCTGAACACGCCTTCAGGTCCCGGCGGCGCGTCGCAGCCGATGCCGGACGGGCGTCGCCCGGAGCCAGGAGGCTGGAACCGCTTCCAGCTCGTGGTCGACGACCTCGACCACGCCGTCGAGAGCCTGCGGAGGCGCGGGGCCGCGATGCGCAGCGACGTGATCGACGGCAGAGCCGGCCGTCAGGTGATCGTCGACGACCCCAGCGGCAACGCGGTGGAACTGTTCGAGTACGCCTGACGCATGCCGGCCTGACGCACGAAGGCCGCCTGGCGTTGAATGCGCACCACCGCTCGCCGCGGTAGCGGTCAGTCGCCGACCGATTCGATGCCGCGTTTGACGATGTTCGGGTCCGGGCTGCCGACCACCTCGGCGTCCTTGCCCTCGTAGTCGAAGCGGGACAGGAAGTGCCGCATCGCATTGATCCGGGCCCGCTTCTTGTCGTTGCTCTTCACCGTCGTCCAGGGCGCCCACTCGGTGTCGGTACGCCGGATCATCGCCTCCTTGGCCTCGGTGTAGTCGTCCCACTTGTCCAGCGACTCGAGGTCGATCGGGGAAAGCTTCCACTGCCGGACCGGGTCGACCTGGCGGATGATGAATCGGGTCCGCTGCTCGGACCGGGTGACGGAGAACCAGAACTTGGTCAGCGAGATCCCGCTGTCGACGAGCATCCGCTCGAAGAGCGGCGCCTGGGCCATGAACTGTTCGTACTCCGGCTTCGAGGCGAAGCCCATCACCCGCTCGACGCCGGCCCGGTTGTACCAGGACCGGTCGAACAGCACCATCTCCCCGGCGGTGGGCAGGTGCTGCACGTAGCGCTGGAAGAACCACTGGTTCTGTTCGCGGTCACTCGGCTTGGTGAGCGCGACGGTCCGGGCGTAGCGCGGGTTCAGGTGCTCCATGAACCGCTTGATGGTCCCACCCTTGCCGGCGGCGTCGCGGCCCTCGAACAGGAGCACGTGCTTGCTCTGCGTGTCGGCAGCCCAGGTCTGGAACTTGAGCAGCTCGACCTGGAGCAGGTACTTCGCCTCGTCGTACTCCTCGCTGGGCATCCGCTCGTCGTACGGGTAGTTCTCGCGCCAGGTGTCGACCGCCCGCCCGTCCGGGTCGATCAGGACCGGGTCGTCGTCGTGGTCCTCGCCGACGGTGTGTCCGGCAATGTGCAGGCGGTCGATGTATTCACGGACGTCAAGGAGCATGCATCGACGGTAGCCACGTCACCTGAACGGAAGGCGACGCGACTTCGCGCCGCCGGGCGTTACATGGAAGTTTTCGCCGGCGGCGCATGCTCAAGTGGTGACCTTGAACGAGCGGGCCGGGGGAGTGCCGCGCTCCGGGACGCTGCGCTCGATGCAGAACTCGTTGCCCTCGGGGTCGGCGAGCGTGACGAAGCCGCTCCCGTCGGACGTGCGGTGGTCGCCGACGATCTTCGCCCCGGCGGCCACGGCCGCATCGACCAGCTCGTCGCGGGTCCCCTGCTCGGGCGAGAGGTCCAGGTGCACCCGGTTCTTGGCGGTCTTGCCCTCCGGCACCGGGATGAACAGCATGCCCGTCCCGTCGTACGGGAAGCTCGGCGCCAGCACCACCTCCGGGTCGTCGTCGTAGTAGACGGTCCAGCCGGTCAGGACCTGCCAGAAGGTCGCGAGCGCCCTGGCGTCGGCGCAGTCGAAGGTGATGTTGCGGATGAGTACGGACATGCGTCCGAGCATGGACCGGGGCCCCGCGAGCCGCCAACCCTTTTGCGTAGATACCGTAGGGGGGTATAGTGTGAGACACATGATCACGGATCACCCGGAGGGCGAGATGGCCAGCACCGACGCTACGCCGCACGAGCACGGCTACCTGCACGCGAAGGACGACTACCTCAAGCGCCTGCGCCGGATCGAGGGCCAGGCCCGCGGCCTCCAGCGGATGGTCGAGGAGGAGCAGTACTGCATCGACATCCTCACCCAGGTCTCGGCGATGACCAAGGCTCTGCAGTCGGTCGCGCTCGCCCTGCTGGACGAGCACATGGCGCACTGCGTCGTCGACGCCGCCCGCGAGGGCGGTCGCGAGGCGGACCTGAAGATCAAGGAAGCCTCCGACGCGATCGCCCGCCTCGTCCGGTCCTGACAGTACGAACGGAGCAAACCATGAGTGAGACCCGCACCTTCACCGTCACCGGCATGACCTGCGGCCACTGCGTCGCCTCGGTGACCGAGGAGGTCCAGGAGCTCGACGGCGTCGAGGCCGTCGACGTCGTCCTCGAGACCGGCCTGCTCACCGTGACCGCACCCGCGGTCGACGACGACGCCGTCCGCGCGGCCGTCGAGGAAGCCGGCTACCAGCTCGCATGAACACCACCACCCCCACCCGCATCGCCGCCTTCGTGTTGGGCCTGGCCGCCCTGTTCGCGGTCGCGCTCGGCGTCGGCGGGCTGGTCGGCCCGATCGACCAGCCCGAGCCGGCGGCCCATGCGAGCGACGGGCACGGCGAGGACGGCGGTCACGAGGGCGGTACGGCGGCCGCGTCATTGCCGGGCGGACTGGCGATCTCCGAGAACGGCTACACACTCCGGCTCGCGGACAGCACAGCCGGGCCCGGACGCCGGGTGCCGGTCGCGTTCACAGTGGAAGGTCCCGACGGCGCGCCCGTGACGGCGTACGACGTCGAGCACGAGAAGCGCCTCCACTTCATCGCCGTACGTCGCGACGGCACCGGCTTCCAGCACGTCCACCCGACCCTCGCCGGCGACACCTGGCGGACCCGGCTGGCCCTGACCCCGGGCGACTGGCGGGTGTTTGCGGACTTCAAGCCGAGCGGCGGTGTCGGCACCACCCTCGGCGCCGATCTCGCGGTCGCGGGCGACTACCGGCCCGCCGAACCCACTCCCGTCAGCACGACCGCGACCGTGGACGGCTACACCGTGACCCTCGACGGACACCTCGAGCCCGGCGCAGACGCGCGGCTCTCGCTGTCGGTCAGCCGCGACGGGCGGCCGGTCACCGACCTCCAGCCCTACCTCGGCGCCTACGGCCACCTGGTCGCGCTGCGCGAGGGCGACCTGGCGTACCTGCACGTCCACCCCGACGGGACTCCCGGCGACGGCGCCACCCAGCCGGGACCCGAGGTCGTGTTCTACGCCGAGGTGCCGAGCGCCGCGCGCTACCGGCTCTTCCTCGACTTCCGGCACGGCGGCGCCGTGCACACGGCGGAGTTCACCGTGGACACCCACGAGGACCACGCATGAGCACCGCGCCCACGCACGACGTCGAGCTCGCGATCACCGGCATGACCTGCGCGTCCTGCGCCAACCGGATCGAACGCAAGCTGAACAAGCTCGACGGCGTCACCGCGGCCGTCAACTACGCCACCGAGAAGGCGAAGGTCACCTACCCCGGCGACCTCTCGCCCGCCGACCTGGTCGGCACCGTCGAGCAGGCCGGGTACGGCGCCACCGTGCCGCAGGCCGAGCGCGCGGCCGACACCGACGGCGAAACCGACGACCCGACCCGCGAACTGCGGCACCGGCTGCTCGTCTCGGCCGTGCTCACCGTCCCGGTCGTGGCACTGGCGATGGTGCCGGCGTGGCAGTTCGAGTACTGGCAGTGGCTGTCGCTGACCCTCGCCGCACCCGTGGTCGTGTGGGGCGCCTGGCCGTTCCACCGCGCCGCCTGGACCAACCTGCGACACGGCACCACGACCATGGACACCCTGATCTCGCTCGGCACCCTCGCGGCGCTGGGCTGGTCGGTCTACGCGCTCTTCTGGGGCACCGCCGGCATGCCCGGCATGACCCACCCGTTCGAGCTGACCGTCGAGCGCACGGACGGCGCCGGCAACATCTACCTCGAGGCCGCAGCGGGGGTGACGACGTTTATCCTGGCCGGTCGCTATGCGGAGGTGAGGTCCAAGCGCCGGGCCGGAGCAGCCCTCCGAGCCCTGCTCGAGCTCGGCGCCAAGGACGTGGCGGTGCTCGACGGCGCGGTCGAACGCCGCATCCCCACCGGCGAGCTGGCCGTGGGAATGCGGTTCCTGGTCCGACCCGGCGAGAAGGTCGCGACCGACGGCGTGGTCGAGGAGGGCGGCTCCGCCGTCGACGCCTCGCTGCTGACGGGCGAGTCGGTGCCGGTCGAGGTCGGTCCCGGCGACGCTGTCGTCGGCGCCACGGTCAACGTCGGCGGCCGACTCGTCGTACGCGCCACCCGGGTCGGCGCGGACACGCAGCTCGCGCAGATGGCGCGACTGGTCGAGGACGCCCAGAACGGCAAGGCCGAGGTACAGCGGCTGGCCGACCGGATCTCCGGGGTCTTCGTGCCGATCGTGATCGCGCTCGCCGTGGCGACGCTGGGGTTCTGGCTCGGCACCGGGGCCGGGTCGGGGGCGGCGTTCACGGCCGCGGTCGCGGTGCTGATCATCGCCTGCCCCTGTGCCCTGGGGCTGGCCACGCCGACTGCGCTCATGGTCGGCACCGGCCGGGGCGCCCAGCTCGGGATCCTGATCAAGGGACCTGAGGTGCTCGAGTCCACCCGCCGGGTCGACACCGTCGTCCTCGACAAGACCGGCACCGTCACCACCGGCCAGATGTCCCTCGCCGGAGTCGTCGCGGCGCCGGGCGAGGAGGCGGAGCGCGTGCTCCTGCTCGCCGGCGCGCTCGAGGACGCCTCCGAGCACCCGATCGCCCGGGCCGTCGCCACCGCCGCGCGTGACCGCCAGCCGGACCTCCCGCTGGTCGACGGCTTCGCCAACCTCGCGGGCCGCGGCGTACGCGGCAAGGTCGACGAGGGCGGGGAGCCGGTCGACGTGCTGGTGGGCCGACCGTCGCTCCTCGCCGAGCACGGCCTGCCCATGCCCGACGAGCTCGAGCCGGCGCTCGCCGGCGCCCGCGCGTCCGGAGCCACTGTCGTCGCGGTCGGCTGGGACGACCGGGTCCGTGGCCTCCTGCTCGTCGCCGACGCCGTGAAGCCCACCTCGGCCGAGGCCGTCCGCGGCCTCCGGGACCTCGGCCTCACTCCGGTACTGCTGACCGGCGATCACGAGGGTGTGGCCCGGTCCGTCGCGGCCGAGGTCGGGATCGAGACCGTGATCGCTGACGTGCTGCCGGCCGACAAGGTGGACGTGGTCAAGCGGTTGCAGGCCGAGGGCAAGGTCGTCGCCATGGTCGGTGACGGAGTGAACGACGCCGCCGCGCTCGCGCAGGCCGACCTCGGCCTGGCCATGGGCACCGGTAGCGACGTGGCGATCGAGGCCGGCGACCTCACCCTGGTCCGCGGTGACCTCCGGGTTGCGGTCGACGCGATCCGGCTGTCCCGGCGGACCCTCGCGGTGATCAAGGGCAACCTGTTCTGGGCCTTCGCCTACAACATCGCCGCGATCCCGCTCGCCGCCGCGGGCCTGCTGAACCCGATGCTGGCCGGCGCCGCCATGGCCGCCTCGTCGGTCTTCGTGGTCACCAACAGCCTGCGGTTGAGAGGCTTCCGCCCCACCGCGACCTCCGCCGGCTGAGGAGGTTTGCGCCAAGGGCGGTAGCGGGCGTCTCGACAGGCTCGACCGGGGTCGCGGCCCTGCGCAGGCTGCGGGGGTTTCGAGGCTCGGCCGTGGACGGCCTCGCACCTCAACCAACGGATCCGTTGGTTGAGGAGGTTGCGCTGGCAACCGCACTCGTTGCCCCGGAAGCGAAGGCAGGGCGGCGAGCGGGGGTCTCGACAGGCTCGACCGGCGTGGGTCGCCGTCCTGCGTTGGCGGCGGGGGTTTCGAGGCTCGGCCGTGGACGGCCTCGCACCTCAACCAACGGGGGCGGGCTCGTCGCGGAGCGGGTTCGCGATCTCATCCTGCGGCAGCTTCGCCAACCAGATGGTCAGGGCGGCGACCACCACCGGAACGACGCCCGCGATGAAGAACGTCGTGCGCAGGCCGATCGCCTCGGACACCGGACCGGCGAGCGCCATGGACACCGGCATCAGGCTGAGCGAGACGAAGAAGTCCAGCGACGAGACCCGACCGACCAGATCGGCCGGGACGCGGCGCTGGAGCAGCGTGCCCCAGACGACCATCGGCGCCGAGAACAGCGCGCCGCAGATGACCGCTGCGGCGACGACTTCCCAGAGGTGGGTGGCGAAGCCCATCCAGATCATCGGCAGGCAGGACACTCCCCAGGCGAGGTTCATCAGGGTGAGGTAGCGCCGCGGCATCGGTACGGCGCCCATCAGGATCGAGGCGACCGCGCCGCCGACCCCGAACCCGGCCAGCACCAGCGCGTGGGCGCCGAGGGCCTTCGCCGAGGCGGTCCTTGAGCAGGAACGGGATCAGCACGTCGAGTGGCCCCATGATCACCAGGACCATCACGGAGCCGAAGATCAGCGACGACAGCAGCCAGGGCGTCCGCACCATGTAGGCGAAGCCCTCCTTCATGTCCACCAGCGCCGACCGGACCGGGTGCAGATCGCTGGCCTGGTCGAGGTCTCGTCGAACGGGCGTCTTCGGGACCGCGGTCAGGGCGAGCAGGCCGACTGCGCTCGCCGCGGCGGCGACCACGAACGCGGCCGCCGGGGAGGCTGCGCCCACCACGAGTCCGGCGACCGCCGGGCCGATCGCCTGCTGGACGGTCGGCCGGATCATCCCCTCGAAGCCGTTCACGGCCTGCAGGTCCGTCTCCGGCACCAGCGCCGGGATCCAGGCGGTGTACGCCGGCCAGTAGAACGCGAGCCCGGCGCCTGCCGCGAACGAGACCGCGGCGAGGTGCCAGAGCTGGGTCAGGTCGGCCAGCGACAGCACGGCTATCAGAGCCATGCCGAGGAGTTCGACGGCGCCGACGGCGATGAGGATCGACTTCTGCGGGAGCCGGTCGGCGATCACTCCGGCGAACAGCGCCGGGATCACCACGCCGACGGCGCCGGCGGTCGTCACGACGGACAGCTCGGCGGGGCCGCCGCCGAGGCGGATGACCTCCCACACGAGGGCGATCAGCCACACCCCGGAGGCGAACATGTTGAGCGCCAGCGCGCCCGCCAGCCGCCGGTAACCCGGCGAGTGGAAGGGCCGCAGCGCCCGCTTCAGGGCGCGCCCCCGCGCCTGGCCGCCGATGGCGGCGACGACCTGCTCGGTCAAGGGGTCGGTCATGGGGGGCTCCCGCGGGGGGTGAGCCTCCAGTCTGCCGGTCGCCGCCCAGCCGGGTCGACTCAATTCGCGCCGCCGGGATGAGCTCGCGAGGCTCCGGGGATACTGGCGCCATGTCCGAGCACCAGGCCCCGATGCCGACCGCGGAGGGGCTCGCCGAGCCGTTGCGCTCCCGATGGAGTCCGAGCGTCTTCGACGACGAGGACGAGCTCGACGACGACCAGCTCGAGACCCTGCTCCGTGCGGCGCAGTGGGCACCGAGCTGGGGCAACGCCCAGCCGTGGCGGTTCTTCGTCGCCCGGCGGGGAGACAAGACGCACGGGGTGCTGGTCGAGCACCTCAGCCGCGGCAACAGCACCTGGGTCCCGCGGGCCGCGGTGGTGCTGCTCACGGCCACCCAGCTGCGACCGGACGAGCAGGGCGAGGGCGGGGGCGAGCACGCCGCGTACGACCTCGGGCAGGCCGCCGCGCACGTCACCCTCCAGGCCCGCTCGATGGGCCTGCACGCACACCAGTTCGCCGGCTTCGACCGAGCGGCCGTCGCCGCGCGCCTCGGCGTACCCCCGCACTACGAGGTGATGAGCGGGATCGCCATCGGTCACCGCGGCGAGCCGGACGACGTTGACGAACGCACGCGGGGCCGCGAGGAACGGGTACGCCGCCGCAAACAGCTCGCGGAGTTCGTGTACGCCGGCTCCTGGGGCACGCCCTGGCAGGCCTCGTGAAGCGCCGCAAGCGGGGCGCGATCCTGGTCGCCGTCCTCGTGCTGTTCATCAACCTGCCGATGCTGCACAGCACCTGGACGGCCTGGCGGGTCGACCGGTCCGGCACCGACCTCACGGTCGAGCTCGCCGACCACGACGTACTCACTCCCGAGGACGATCGCCAGTACTGGCTGGGTTTCCGGTTCCCCGAGGACATCGACCCCGACCAGGTCCTGTGGACCGCCCGGGTCGAGAGGTCGGCGTACGACGAGGCGGTGGCCGCGGGGACCGTCGAGGTCAGGGTGCTCGAGGACAACCCGGCGGCGTACCAGGTCGAGGGTCAGGTCCGCAGCAACGTCGGGCTGGTCACGACCCTGGTCGCCGACGCGATCCTGCTGCTGATCCTGCTGCTGCTCTGGCGGTTCGGGCGCCCGACCCGGCCGCTACCGCTCCGGATCGCCGCCATCGGCGACGTGGAGCGCTGCCCGCCGGGCGCGGTGCTGGAGCAGGTCGAGGGCACGCTCTACCTGGTGCGCGGCGAGGTCGTGCAGGTCGACGGCGACGAGATCGTCCTGGATGCCGGGGAGCGGCACGTGGTGGTGATCCTGGACGGCCACCGGAACCCGGTGGGCTACCAGCAGCCGGCTCAGGTGCGCGGGCGGGTCGTCGAGTAGACGCGCACCGGGATCGGTCGCGGGTGCGGTGACCGACCGGCCATCACGACTGCCGAGGCGACGAAGAGCAGGCCGACGATGGCGAACGCGAAAATGGCGGCCAGCAGGAGCGTCATGAGTGACATCGCGGCCTCCTTCGAAGTCTGGGTGAGCCGATCTCGCTGGGCACAAGATCGGCTTCCCTACTGACAACCTGCTCATTGCGGGGATGTTCTAAACGCCTGTCTAGACCGAGCGTAGCCGACCGCCGAGCCGGATCCCATGTGTGCGACGTCACCGGGGGATGGCCGTGGGCGGGCCATCCGCCCCTGCAACACTGGGCCACATGGCCTCTCTCGGTGATTTCCAGGCCCGCGCCGTCGACGGCAGCGACGTCGACCTCTCGTCGTACGACGGTCAGGTCGTGCTCGTCGTCAACACCGCTACCGCGTGTGGTTTCGCGGGACAGTTCGGTGGGCTGCAGCGGCTCCACGACGACTTCGGCGACTTCGGCTTCGCGGTGCTCGGCTTCCCGTCCGACCAGTTCAAGCAGGAGCCGGTCGAGGACGAGGACCTGGGGTACGTGTGCGAGCGCGACTTCGGCGTCAGCTTCCCGATGTTCGCGAAGGTGGCGGTCAACGGTCGCGACGCGGACCCGCTGTTCCGGTGGCTCCGCTCCGAGCAGAAGGGACTGCTCGGCGACCGGATCAAGTGGAACTTCACCAAGTTCCTCGTCGACCGTGACGGCAACGTGATCGGCCGCTATGCGCCGTCCACCGACCCGGTGCGGATCGCGGCGGACATCGAGCAGGCGCTCGCCGCCTAGGCGTCGTCTCCGTCTGCGTCGGGTGCGTCCTCGGCCAGTCCGAACTCGGCACGCCGGTCCGCGGGCACGAGGTCGACGTACTCCTTCGTCTCCCGGATGTACTTCGCCATGAACGGGCACTTCGGGATGACCGACAGGCCAGCGTCGCGGGCGGCGTCGAGGACGTACTCCGCGAGCAGCTTGCCGATGCCCTGGCCCTCGTAGACGTCGTCGACCTCCGTGTGGATCAGCGTGAGCTTCGGGCCCGCGAGGTGGTAGGTGGCGAAGCCGGCTAGCTCGCCGTCGACGTACACCTCGTAGCGCTTCTCGGCCGGGTTGTCCCTCACGGTGGCGGTCACGTCGGTGACGGTACCCCGCGACCACAATGGCCACTACTTGCCCGTAGCCACGCCCTCGCGGTTGGGTGTGCCCATGGCCGCCACCACCTCGTCGTACTCCATCACCATGCGTCTCTACACCGCTCCCGACCACGGGATCGTCGGTGCGGTGGCCACGGCCATCTCCCACGCGGGCGGGATCGTCACCGCCATCGACGTCGCGGAGTCCAGCCACGACCGGCTGGTGGTCGACGTGACCTGCTCGGCCAGCGACTCCGAGCACGCCGAGAAGCTGGTGGCCGCGGTCGACGACGTGGCGGGGGTCGAGGTCCACAAGACCAGCGACCGGACGTTCCTGCTGCACATCGGCGGCAAGATCGAGGTCACGTCCAAGGTGCCGCTGAAGAACCGCGACGACCTGTCGATGGCCTACACCCCGGGCGTGGGGCGGGTCAGCCTCGCGCTGTCGCAGAACCCCGAGGACGTCCCGAAGCTGACGATCAAGGGCAACTCGGTGGCGGTCGTCACCGACGGCTCGGCCGTGCTCGGTCTGGGAAACATCGGTCCCGGCGCGGCGCTGCCCGTGATGGAGGGCAAGGCCGCGCTCTTCAAGAGGTTCGCCAACATCGACGCCTGGCCGATCTGCCTGGCCAGCCAGGACACCGACGAGATCGTGCGCGCGGTCGAGATGATCGCGCCCGGCTTCGGCGGCATCAACCTCGAGGACATCGCGGCTCCCCGCTGCTTCGAGATCGAGGCTCGGCTGCGGGCCAGCCTCGACATCCCGGTCTTCCACGACGACCAGCACGGTACGGCGATCGTGGTCCTGGCCGCGCTGACCAACGCGCTCCGGGTGGTCCAGAAGGACATCGGCAACGTCCGGGTCGTGGTGGCCGGCGCCGGGGCGGCCGGCTCGGCGATCGTGACCCTCCTGCTCGCCGGCGGGGCCGGCGACGTCGTCGTGTGGGACCGCGAGGGCTGCCTCTCGGCCGACGACGACTCGCTGCCGCCCGCCAAGGCCGAGCTCGCCGCCCGGACCAACCCGCGCAAGGTCCGCGGCGACCTGCTGGCCGGGCTGACCGGGGCCGACGTCTTCATCGGGGTCAGTGGGCCGGGCGTGCTCAAGCCGGAGTGGATCGAGCGGATGGCCGACGACGCGGTGGTCTTCGCGCTCGCCAACCCCGACCCCGAGGTGGACCCCGCCGAGGCCGAGAAGTACGCCGCGGTCGTGGCCAGTGGGCGCTCGGACTACCCGAACCAGATCAACAACGTGCTCGCGTTCCCGGGCGTCTTCCGCGGCCTGCTGGACGCCCGCGCCACGGAGATCACGACCGAGATGCTGCTGCGGGCAGCCGAGGCGATCGCCCTCGTGGTCAAGGACGACGAGCTGAACCCGAACTTCATCATCCCGAGCGTCTTCCATGCCGACGTACCCAAGGCCGTGGCCGCCGCCGTCTCGGGCAAGTCGACCGACTGATCGCCGCCGTGCGGCGCGCTGTTCCATACTGGCGCGCATGACGCCCAACGCGACGCGGATGCTGCTGCTCGGCGCCGTCGCGATGTTCGAGCCGGTCAACGGCTACCAGATCCGGCGCGAGCTGGTCTCGTGGCAGGTGGACAGGTGGGCGCACGTGAACCCGGGGTCGATCTACAACGGGCTGGCGACCCTGAACCGGCAGGGGCACCTCCACCGGACCGACCTCGTCGACGGCACCCGCGACGTGGCCGTGTACGAGATGACGGAGGCCGGGCGCGCCGAGCTCGACGCGATGCTGGTCGCCGGCCTGGAGACGGTCGACCCGTACGACCGGGTCGCGTTCCACGTGGCTTTCGGGATGCTGCCGCTGGTGCCGAAGAAGCAGGTCGTGAAGAGCCTGATCGCCCGCCGGGTCGCGCTGGAGCGGGAGGTGGAGTCCTTCGTTCGCGAGACGGACCGGCCCGAGAACGGGCCCCCGCACGCCCGTCGCGGCTGGGTGCTCTGGATGGACGTTGCCGTGGCCGAGCTGGCCTGGCTGCGCGAGGTGATCGAGGACATCAAGGGCGGTCGGCTCCGGTTCGAGCGGGGCGAGGACTGGGGCTGGGAGCCGCCGCCCGACGACCCCGGCTGGCAGATGCACGCCGACCGTGAGCGGTACCGCGCGCTGCTGGGGAGAGCCTGAGCCCAGCCCCCTTGTAACGCCGGGTTACTCACTGTTCCAGGGGTGCTGCAACCCCCTGGGTACAGCAAGGAACACGGCGTTACATGGGCCGTCCGCCGATGGTTTCAGGGTCGGCCCCGGGTCCCCTCCGAGGAAAAGGGTTTGACCGCACCCGCTATGTTCAAACTTGAACATTGGCATCCAAAGGAGCGGGGACATGATCACGGCGCGAGGTCTGGTTCAGACCTTCCACACCGGGCAGGGCAAGAAGAAGCAGGAGGTCCGAGCCGTCGACGGCGTCGACCTCGACGTGGGCGAGGGGGAGGTGGTCGGCTTCCTCGGACCCAACGGCGCGGGCAAGACGACCACGCTGCGGATGCTGGTCACGCTACTGCGTCCCACCGCAGGCACGGCCCGCGTCGCCGGGTACGACGTCGTCAAGGAGGCCGTCCAGGTCCGGCGCAGCATCGGCTACGTCTCCCAGGCGGGGTCGACGTTCTCCAGCGCCTTCGCCGGCGACGAGGTGATGGACCACGGGATGCTGTACGGCATGCCCCGCAAGCTCGCGGAGCAGCGGGGCAAGGAGCTCTTCGACCAGCTCCAGCTCGAGGGCCTCTGGCGGCGGATGCCCAAGCACATGTCGGGCGGGCAGAAGCGGCGCCTCGACATCGTGATGGGCCTGATCCACGAGCCCTCGCTGGTCTTCCTGGACGAGCCGACCACCGGCCTGGACCCGCAGGCGCGGGCCAACCTGTGGGAGCACATCGAGGGGCTGCGCTCGCGTCGCGGCGCCACGGTCTTCCTGACCACGCACTACCTCGACGAGGCGGACGCGCTCGCCGACCGGATCCTGATCATCGACAAGGGCCGGATCGTCGCCAGCGACACCCCGGACCACCTCAAGGCCCAGGTCTCCGGTGACCTGGTCGACCTCGAGGTGGCCGACGAAGACCACGTCCCGGTGGCTGCCGACAAGCTCGGTTCGATCGCCGAGAACGTCGAGATCGAGGGCAACCACGTCCGCGGCCGGGTGGGCCGCGCCGGCAAGGCCGTACCCGGTCTGCTGCGCGACCTCGACGTCAGCGGCGTCTCCCTCGAGTCCATCGAGGTGCACCGTCCCACCCTCGACGACGTCTTCCTGTCCCTCACCGGCCGCAGCCTCCGCGACGCGGAGGCCGGCGAGACCCCACCCGGCGCCGAGCAGGACGCCACCGTCACCGAAGGAGCAGTCCTGTGACCTTCCTCCGCGAGTCCTTCATCGTGTTCCGCCGTCAGGTCCGGATGAACCTGCGCAGCCCTGCCTGGGTGCTGATCGGCGTGATGCAGCCGGTCCTCTACCTGGTGCTCTTCGGGCCGCTGCTGAAGCCGATCGTCGAGCTCGTTCCCCGGCGCGCCCGACAACCCGTACACGTTCCTCGTGCCCGGCCTGCTCGTACAGCTCGGCATGTTCGGCGCGTTCTTCGCCGGCTTCGGCCTGATCGCCGAGTGGCGCGAGGGCGTGGTCGAGGCGGAGCGGGTCACGCCGGCCAACCGGTCCGCGCTGCTGGTGGGCCGCCTGATGCGCGACCTGGCCCAGCTCCTGGTCCAGGCACTGATCCTGGTCGGCCTCGGCTACGCCATGGGGATGCGCGGCCCGTTCGGCGGCGTGATGGTCGGCATCCTGCTGACCTTGCTGGTCGGCGGCGCGTGTGCGGCAGCCTCGAACGCCCTGGCGCTCACCACCAAGAGCGAGGACGTCATGGCGCCGCTCATCAACATGGTGATGATGCCGGTGCTGCTGCTCAGCGGGATCATGCTGCCGATGACGCTCGGCCCGGCCTGGCTGGAGAACCTCAGCGACTTCATGCCGTTCCGGTGGATCGTGGACGGGGTGCGCGACACCTTCGTCGGCGACTTCGCGGCCAGCTCGCTGATGTGGGGCACCGCCTGGGCGGCGGCGCTGTTCGCGCTCGCCCTCTGGTGGGGTACGGCCGTGTTCCGGCGGGAGCACGCCTGACGGCGCCCGTTGGTCGAGGTGCGAGCGAAGCGAGCCTCGAAACCCCGGAACTGAGGCAGGGCGGCGGTTGCTGCGCACCTCCTCAACCATGCGGTGAGTGGCACGACCCTTGACGGAGTCGGTTTACAAACTCTAGAGTTTTGTAAACCACGACCGACGGAGGTTCCATGTCCGCCATCGCCAACAGCACCGTCCCGGCCGGCTCCACGAAGGGCTGGAGGGACAAGAAGCGCTACCTGTGGCTGATCGGGCTGGTCGTGCCGTCGCTGGCGTTCATCGGGTACGCCGCGTGGGCGGCCACCGGCTGGGGCGCGTTCTTCTGGATCGGCCCGGTGGTGATCCTGGTGATCGTGCCCGCGATCGACCTGATCGCCGGGCTCGACCGCTCCAACCCGCCCGACCACGTGATCGAGGCGCTCGAGCAGGACCGCTACTACCGTTGGATCACCTACCTTTTCCTGCCGATCCAGTACGTCGGTTTCGTCGGCGCCTTCTACCTGATCGCGGAGGGCGACCCGCTCGCGCTGCTCGGATGGCAGAGCCAGGGTGACCTGAGCACGTTCGAGAAGCTCGGCCTGGCCATCTCGATCGGGTGCATCGGCGGGATCGGCATCAACACCGCCCACGAGCTCGGCCACAAGCGCGAGGAGAACGAGCGCTGGCTGTCCAAGATCGCGCTGGCGCAGAGCTTCTACGGCCACTTCTACATCGAGCACAACCGTGGCCACCACGTCCGGGTCGCGACGCCGGAGGACCCCGCCAGCTCGCGGGTGGGCGAGAACTTCTACCAGTTCTGGCCACGCACGGTGCTGGGCTCCCTCAAGTCCGCTTGGAACCTGGAGAAGAAGCGGATCGGCCGCCGCGGCAAGCACCCGTTCCGGATCTCCAACGACGTGCTCAACGCGTGGCTGATGTCCGCGGTGCTGTGGGGCGGCCTGGTCGCCTGGCTCGGCATCGGGATCACGCCGTACCTCCTGGTGCAGGCGATCGTCGGCTTCTCGCTGCTCGAGGTCGTCAACTACATGGAGCACTACGGCATGCTCCGGCAGAAGGTCGGCGTCGCCGGGCGCAGGCAGCGCTACGAGCGGGTGGACCCGACCCACAGCTGGAACTCCAACAACATCGCGACCAACGTGCTGCTCTACCACCTGCAGCGGCACAGCGACCACCACGCCAACCCGACCCGGCGCTACCAGGCGCTGCGCGACTTCGAGGAGTCTCCGGTACTGCCGACCGGGTACGCCGGGATGATCGTGCTCGCGATCGTGCCCGCCGTCTGGCGCCGGGTGATGGACCCGCGTGTGCTCGCGCACTTCGACGGCGACCTCAGCCGCGCCAACCTGAGCCCGCGCAAGCGGGACAAGATCCTCGGCAAATACGGTGACCCGCCCGAAACTGACGCGGGGAGCTCAGCGGAGGACGTCGGTTTCGGGCGGGTCACCGCCGACGAAGTCATGGCTGCCCGATGTCCCGGGTGCGGCTACACCTACGAGGTCGACGCCGGCGACGAGCACGAGGGGTTCGCGGCCGGCACGGCTTGGGCCGACATCCCCGAGAGCTGGTGCTGTCCCGACTGCGGCGTCCGCGAGAAGCTCGACTTCGTGCCTTTGGCGCAGGCGGCATCAGCTGGTTGAGGTGGTTTCGAGACGGTTGCTGCGCAACCTCCTCAACCACCGAAGTCCACGCTGGTTGAGGAAGGCGCGCTAGCGAGGCCCTGCCTTCCCAGGGCGCCTTCGCACCTCAACCAACGGTGGTTCCTAGACTGGCCACATGACGGCGGCGGTCTCGGCATCCCTGCGGCAGCGGATCGTCGAGGCCGCCGTCGGTCTCACCACCGAGACCGGCTGGGCGCAGGTGACTATGGCCAAGCTCGCCGACCGGGTCGGCGTGAGTCGGCAGACCGTCTACAACGAGATCGGGACCAAGCCGGCGCTGGCCGAGGCGATGATCCTGGCCGAGCTGGACCGCTTCCTGCAGGTCGTGAGCGCCGCGTTCGACCGGCACCCGGACGACCTGGTCGGCGCGATCCGCGGGGCGTCCGGTGCGGTGCTCGAGCTGGCGCAGGACAACCGGTTGCTGCACGCCGTCGTGTCTGCCACCCACGGCGCCGACACCGAGCTGCTGCCGCTGCTGACCACGCACGCCGAGTCGCTGCTGGCCGCGGCGAAGCTGGTCGTGGCCGACAAGGTGGCGCCGTACGACGTGCAGGTGGACGCCGCCCACCTCGAGGCCGCGATCGACATGGTGGTCCGCGTGGTGCTCAGCCACGTGATGCAGCCGTCGGCCACCCCCGCCGAGACGGCCGACGACATCGCCTGGATCTCGGCGCGGGTCCTGCGTGGCTGACGATCAGCGCTCGGTGCTCAGGTCGGGCAGGCTGGGCCAGCGCCCGGCAGCCCACGCGAGCCAGGAGGCAGAGCCGCTCGGTGGGCCGGGACTCGTCCCGGCTGTGAGCTCAGCCTCGGAGGGGCGCTGAAACTGGCTGACGTAGTGGTCGTTGTCCGCAGCCGTCATCTCGAAGGTAGAGCCCGGGTCTGACTCCCATCTCTGTGCGATCCGAGCTCGCCTCTCGGGTTCGGGCAGGTCGACGAAGACCAGCTCGAACCCTGCACCGGCCTGCTCCGCCAGGCTCCTGATGGCCCAGCGCTCGTTGGCCGTCCAACAGCCGAAGTCCAGGACGACCGAGCCGCCTGCGAGCAGCGTCTGGTGCGCTGTCCACAACAGGCGCCCCTCCAGGACATCTCGCTTGCCGCCGGCGTCGTTGTCACCGAACAGCGGGATCATCCACTCGTCCGGGGTCAGCCGGACGACCGGCCTCTCGCGTGCGAGGCGCCTGGCCAGGGTGGTCTTGCCGACACCGGGCAGCCCGACGATGAGCACGAGGGTCGGCCGTTCGGAGGTCGCCACGAGATCGCCTTCGTTATCGGCGGTCAGCGCTCGAGGGCGGCGGCGCGGGCCCGAGCCAGGTCGACCGCCTCGTGGAACGCCCTGAGGACGTAGTCAGGGATCCGCATCCCCCGGTCGCGGACCCAGAGCAGCTCGCGCTCGACGCGTGAGATCTGGATCGCGAACGACTCGATGTTGCGGTCGATGCCGAGGGCGTTGACGAGGTCGCCGAAGTCCGCCCGCTGCTGCTCGTTGTTGGCGCCGACGGGCGCGAAGGAGATCCGGCGCATGTGCCGGACCAGCCACTTCTGCCAACCGCTCAGCTGCGCCGCCAGCCCCCGGGCCGACATCTTGTAGAACGCGTAGTGGGCCGGCTCCTGCCGGCGGATCTGGGCCACGATCGTCTCCGCGACGGCGGTCTCGCCGAGCTCGGTGACGCCCTCGTGGAGCAGGTTGTAGGCCAGCACCGCCGACCGCTCGGTCGACATCCCGGTCAGGTAGTAGAGCATCCGGACCACGTCCTGGATCGGCTCGATGTGCGCGAGTGCGCCGAGGATCCGGATCTTGGCCGAGACGTGGTCGAGGTCAGGTGTTGCGGGCTCGCGGCCGAGCCGGACCTGGAGCTGGTCGAGGATCTGGCCGTGCCGGATCTCCTGCGGCTGCCAGACGTCGGCGTAGAACGTGCGGTCGACCGGCGGCGGGTCGGGGAGCATGGTGATCAGCTCGAGTACGTTGCGGTCCACCTCGAGCTCGACCCGGGCCATGTAGTCGAGGACGTGGCCGTACCTCTTGCCGAGCAGGCGCGGGTTGCGCACCGTGAAGTCGACCGTGCCAAGATCGATCGGCGGGTGCTCCTCGCCGATGCGGGCGACGTGCTCGACGAGCCTGAGTTCGGTCTTCCGGGGGCCGCTCACCCGCGTGAGAATACTGTGGGGCACGTGCAGGGTTCGGAGCCGGTGGCCATTCGGATGGGAACGCCGACCGGCCGGGCTGTGATCGCAGCCGCGGTCCTGGGTTCCGGCATGACCCTTCTCGACGGCACCGTCGTCAACGTCGCGCTGCGCACGATCGGCGAGGACCTCGACGCGAGCCTGGCCCAGCTCCAGTGGATCACCAACGGCTACCTGCTGTCGCTGGCGTCCCTGATCCTGCTCGGCGGATCGCTGGGTGACCGCTTCGGTCGGCGCCGGATCTTCGTCGTCGGCACGGTCTGGTTCGCGGTGGCCTCGCTGCTGTGCGGCCTCGCGCCCACGCCCGAGGTGCTGATCATCGCCCGGATCCTGCAAGGCGTCGGGGCCGCACTGCTGACGCCCGGCAGCCTGGCGATGATCCAGGGCGTCTTCTACTTCGAGGATCGGGCCCCGGCGATCGGGGCGTGGTCGGGGCTGGGCTCCATCGCCGCAGCGATCGGCCCGCTCGTCGGCGGCATCCTGGTCGAGTTCGCGTCGTGGCGCTGGATCTTCCTGATCAACCTGCCGCTGGCGGTCGCGACGGTGATGATCGCCCAGAGGTACGTGCCCGAGACTCTCGACCCGGACCCGCCCGACCACTTCGACTATCTCGGCGCCGCGACGGCGTCGCTGGCGCTGGGCGGCATCACCTACGCGCTCATCGAGTGGGGTGGCTGGTTGGCGCCGTGGGCGGCGGTCGGGGGCGTCCTGGCGGGCGTTGCGTTCGTGGTGGCCGAGCAGCGCGAACGGCAGCCGATGCTGCCCCTGGGGTTGTTCCGGAGCCGCACCTTCAGCGCCGCCAACGTGATGACCCTGCTGGTGTACGCCGCGCTGGGGGCGATCCTGTTCTTCCTGGTGCTCCAGCTCCAGACCGTCGGTGGTTACGGCGCCCTCGCGGCCGGGCTCGCGACCCTCCCGATCACGCTCTGCATGCTGTTCTTTGCGTCCCGGGGAGGCGCCCTCGGCGCCCGGATCGGTCCGCGGATCCCGATGACGTTCGGGCCGGTCGTGATGGCCGTCGGGGTCGTCCTGCTCCTCGGCGTCGGCGATGACGTGAACTACTGGCTGGACGTCCTCCCGGGCCTCACCGTCTTCGGCCTCGGGCTCGCCCTGATGGTCGCCTCGCTCACCGCGACCGTGCTGGCTGCTGCTCCCGATGAGCACGCCGGGATCGCGTCGGGCGTCAACAACGCCGTGGCCCGGGCCGGCTCCCTGCTGGCGGTTGCCGCCCTTCCGGCCGTGGTCGGCCTCGCCGGCGACGAGTACGCCGACCCGCAGGCGTTCGACTCGGCGTACGGCTCGGCGATGATGATCTGCGCCGGCCTGCTGCTCGTCGGTGGCGCCATCTCGTGGTTCACGATCCGGCCCACGGTCCTGGAGGACGCCGGCACGGACCTGCCTCCCGCCCCGGCCGCGCCGCAGTAGGTTGGAGGACGGGAGGCTGATCACATGAGGTTGGGCGTGCACCTGGTGAAGTTCGACTTCGAGGGCGGCCCGGCGGCGATCGGACCCACTGTCGCGGCGTTCGGTGCCGCGGTCGAGGAGGCCGGGATCGACAACGTCTCGGTGATGGACCACTACTTCCAGCTGCCGTTCATGGGTGCACCGGACCTGCACATGCTCGAGGGCTACACCACGCTGGGCTTCCTGGCCGGGCACACGTCCACGGTGGACCTGCAGCTGCTGGTCACCGGCGTCACCTACCGACACCCCGGGCTGCTCGCGAAGATCGTGACCACGCTCGACGTGCTGTCCGGTGGCCGGGCCGTGCTGGGGATCGGTGCCGCGTGGTACCAGCAGGAGCACGAGGCGCTCGGCGTCCGGTTCCCCCCGGTGTCCGAGCGGTTCGAGCGCCTCGAGGAGACTCTGCAGATCGTGCACGCGATGTTCGACGGCGAGCGGGCGCCGTACGACGGGAAGCACTACCAGCTCGCCGACATGATCAACTCGCCCCTTCCGGTGCGCCGGCCGCCGATCATGGTCGGTGGTGCGGGCGAGCGGAAGACCCTGCGCCTGGTCGCGAAGTACGCCGACGCCTGCAACATCTTCGCCAACGCGGACGGCGGTCCGGCCGCGTTGCAACACAAGCTCGACGTGCTGCGCGGCCACTGCGATCGCGAGGCCAGGGACTACGACGCCATCGCCAAGACGATCCTGTGGTCGGGAGCGACGGACCCGTCCGACGGCGCCTCGTTCGCGCGGCACCTAGCGGGTTTCGCGGAGCTCGGCGTGACCGAGGTGCACGTGATGCATCCGGGCGACCAGCCGGTCGAGTTCGTGCAGGAGATCGGGCGTTCGGTCGTGCCCGCGATCCGCGATCTCTGAGTCCCGGCCGGTCATGACGACGGAGCCGGCTGACGAGGGCTGGGGCGGGCGCCGCGTGCTGCTGCTGGTCGTCGCGGGCGTGGCGCTCATCGGAGCGGTGGCCGGCGCCGTCTACCTGGTGACAGCAGAGGAGCCGGACCCGACGGTCGCCCGTGACGCCCTGGCCAGCGTCGAGGCACCGGGCACCGACTGGGACGAGAACCGCCTGCTCGAGGACGACTCGACCGCGCGGGCGCGGTACCAGGTGGGCTGGGGCGTCCGTGTCGACCCCGGGGACGAGGAAGGCCGGTGCGCCGAGGCCGCGGCCTGGTTGGTGGCCGCGGGTGCGCTGATGCCGGGCGAGCGAGTGTTCGACGACGAGCCGACGCCGACGGAGAGCAAGGTCGGCGGCGACTGCCTGCAGGCGATCCGGTCGTTCCAGGGTGCCGGCACCGATGTGTTTGCCACCTGGCCGAACACCCGGGACGCGGGGTACCAGTTCGGGCCCTACCTGATGTTTCAGACCGACGGCGACCCGGGCGGGTCCCTCCTGGCCACCGTGGAGGCCCGTCAGGATTGACCCTCCGACCCCCGCCCCAGAACCCTGTACCGCGGGGGTCCGTGCGGGCTACGCTGGGAATGCCTGATGCGCATCACGAAACGAGTTGCACCATGCGCAACAAGTCTTCCGCGGCGACCATGTCCCGACTGCTGGAGCATGCCCGGTACGAAGTGCTGCCGACGGCCGCCTCCGAGGACAAGCTCCTCGAGCACGTCCCGCGCGACCGGACGATCACCGTCACCGCGTCGCCGAGCAAGGGACTCGAGGCGACCCTCGACCTGGCCGAGCGGCTGACCGGGCACGGGTACGTCGCCGTACCCCACCTCGCGGCCCGGATGGTCACCGGCCGGGCCGAGCTCGAGGAGATCGCGGCCCGACTGACCGGCAAGGGGATCACCCGCATCTTCGTGCCGGGCGGCGACGCCGAGCCGGCCGGTGACTACCAGGACGCGCTCGGGCTGCTCGAGGACCTGGCTGTCCTGGGACACCCGTTCAACCACGTCGGCATCACCGGCTACCCGGAGTCGCACCCCACCATCCACGACGACCTCACCGTCCAGGCGATGTGGGACAAGCGGCGCTACGCGACGCACATCGTCAGCAACCTGACGTTCGACCCGGCCGCGATCCGAAGCTGGGTGCGGCGGCTGCGCGCCCGCGGGGTCCAGATGCCAGTCCTGGTGGGGATCCCCGGCCCGGTGGAGCGGGGCAAACTGCTGGCGATGGCGACCAAGATCGGCGTCGGCGAGTCCACTCGCTTCCTGGTCAAGCACAAGGGGACCTTCGCGCGGCTGGCCGCCCCTGGTGGGTTCACCGGCGAGCGCTTCCTCGAGAAGTGCGCGCCGGCCCTCGGCGAGCCGGGTGCTCTCGTCGAGGGACTGCACGTCTTCACGTTCAACCAGATCGCCGAGACCGAGGCCTGGCGGACCGACCTGCTGGAGCGGCTCACGCCATCTCGGTGACCTCGGTCAGCCGGAAGTTGTTGCCCGACGGGTCCCGGAAGCCCGCGTCGATCCCGTAGGCCCGCTTTTCCGGTGTCTCCTGGAACTCGACGCCACGCGAGGACAGCTCCTCGTACGTCTTCTGGCAGTCGTCGGTCACCAGGAAGACCGTGCTGGCCCCGCCCAGCGCGGTGAGCTTGCTGATCTGCGCGGACAGCTCGGCGTCGAACACCGGCGGCCCGGGGATCGCCATCAGCACGATCGCCATGTCGTCCTGTCCCGGCGGCGCCACCGTCAGCCAGCGGAAGTTGCCCATCTCCGGCACGGTCACGTCCGACCGCACCTCCATGCCGAGCTGCTTGGTGTAGAACGCCAGCGCCTCGTCCTGGTCGTGCACCCACACCTGCGCGGTTCCGATCCTGTACATCAGTGCCTCCCTCGTAGTTCCGTCTCGGTGCACACGAGGCTAGGGATCAGGCGGACTCCCCGTCTTCTCGAAACGTGCGGTTCTGCGGTCGCCCGTAGGCACGGACCACACAGGAAGGGAGGACAACGTGCGCGGAGGCCGGCGGGAAGCTCGCGCGGTACGCCGCGGGCGACGCGCCGTACACCCGCGTGAACGTCGTGGTGAACGACCCGACGCTGGACAGGCCCACATCGGCGCAGATGTCAGCGACCGTGCGGTCGGTCCTCCGCAGCATGGTCGCGGCCCGCTCCAGCCGACGGGTCAGCAGGTAGACGTGCGGGCTCTCGCCGAACGCGCGCCGGAACTCGCGGCTGAAGTGCGCCTGCGACAGCCCTGCCGAACGCGCGAGGTCGGCCACGGTGAGCGGCTCGGCGTACCGCGCGTCCGCCAGGTCCTTGGCGCGCACGAGGTGCCGGGCGATCGGGTGGGATGCCATCGCCGTCCATCGTGGCACGTACCTCAGCGGCAGGCCGCGACGACCGCGGGGACCTTGCTCCTGGTGTCCGGATCGTTGAGCTCCTTCACCGTGAAGGCGTGGACCAGGCGGTTGGAGGCGCACCTGGCGAAGTCCTCCCCGGCCGGGAGCAGGGCCGAGGCGAGGTGGGTCCGCGAGGCGACCAGACCGAGCACGTCCCGCGAGGCATGACGGCCGACGGCTGGGCCGTTGCCCGGGTCGCACGACTCGAACACCAGGGTGCGGCGGTCCACGTGGACGTCGCCCTTGCCCTTCGGCTGCTCGGCGATCCAGGACCGCAGGCTGGTCTCCATCTCCGCCAGGTCCCCCTTGGTGTCGCCCTGGTAGTTGACCCGGACGCAGCTCACTCCGTCGCGCTCGAACGCGACGTACGAGTCGCCGCCCCACCCGTCAACTGCGTCGAGGACCCGCGGCGCCGGGACGCGTTCGGCGAGCATGAACAGCCAGCCGACGGCGCCGAACGTGCCGGAGTCGAACTTCTCCTCGCCCGCGGCCAGGTCTGGCGTCTCGACGCTCAGTGGCAGCTCGTGGTCCTTGATCAGGGTCCACGGGTCGAGCAGGTGCTCGTCGGTCGTCGGGGGCTTGGCGAAGAGCCGGTTGACTGCCGTGTCCCCGTCCTGCTCGACGGCCAGCGTGAGCATGGCCTCGCCGAGGACGTACGGCGCCCCGGTGAACGACTGCAGGATCTCCGGGATGTCGGACGACTGGGACTCGTACTTCTTGGTCTGGGCCGCCTCGGAGCGGTCGAGCGCGGCTCGGCGCTTCTTCCCGAGGCTGTCGGTCCACTCGGTCTCGATCCGGGACGCGTCTCCCTCGACGATCGCCTGGTAGGCCGAGCTCGCCCCGTCGGCGCCGTTCTCGAGGGCCTTGAACCGAGTGCCGAGGTCGAAGTGCTGGTCCTGCAGCGCGTGGGTGAGCTCGTGCACGAGCGTGGACTGGATGGCCGGGGTGAGCTTCTCGCCCCGGATCCGGATCCGCTTGTCGTCGTAGGAGTAGTAGCCGAGGGTGCCAACTCCGGCGAGCTCGCTGGAGCTCTCGAAGAGGTTGACCTTGCCCTCGATGAGTCCGACGGCCCGCAACATCCCTTCCGCGTGCTCCAGCTCCTTGCGGTCCTCGTCAGTGAGGTCCTCCTCGTCGGCGGTGACCCTCTCCTGGAAATCCTCGACGCTCAGGAAGTCGACGTGGATGGGGTGCTCGAACTCCAGCCCGCGGAGGCTCTCGACGACCTCGGCGTACGGCTCGATGGTCGCGTCCCAGGCGTCCGGGTAGGGGCTGTCCGGACTCCGCAGCATGAGGTAGCCGGCGTACACAGCCGCGCCGACGATCAGGAGCAGGACGACCGGCAACACCAGGAAGGCGCCTCGGCGCGGCTTCGGTTCGTGGGGGGAGTCACTGGCCGGGAGCATCTCCACCGTTCCCCCGAGAGAGTGGCTCACCGCAGCAGGGTAGGTCTGAGTTCTGCCCCTTGACCGGAGAATCAGGGAACTGGCAAATATGCCCCGGAGCTAGGCGACGAGCGCGGCGAGCGCCCGTTCCAGTCCGGCGTCACCGGTCTCCACGACGGTCAGCGGGAGACCGATCCGGTCGGCCGCGTCCTGCGCCAGGGTGCGCAGCTCGTCGTCGGGCTCCTGGGCCAGCCACACGACGCGTGTGTACTGGCCGAAGTAGGTGTCCCGCAGCTCGGGCCAGCGGTCGAGGCCGAGCTCCTGCAGCACGGTCCGTGCGAACGAGCGGACCAGGAAGTCGGTGAGCAGGTAGGTGCCTGGCTGCTCGTCGAAGAACTTCTCCAACCGGGAGGCGCCGGCGTAGACGTCGTAGCAGTGCAGGCCGGGAAGGCGGGCCAGGCCGAGGTCGCGGCAGACCTCGTCGAGGGCGCCGTACGTCCCGCAGTCGGCGTACCCGACCACGACGGAGCGGTACGACGACGAGAGCGACTCGGCCAGTCGGCGCACCTCGCCCGCGATCTTCTGCGGCTGGTTGTGCAACAGCGGAGGCAGCGGGTGTACGTCGACCGGCCAGCCGCGCCGGGCGGCGATCGCCGCCGCGGGCTGGGCGATCGCGCCGCACGCGATCAGGGCGGTTCGATGGTTTCGACCCTGCTCGGTGGTTGAGGAAGGCGCGCTAGCGCCTGTCTCGAAGCCAGCGTCAGGTGAGGTTGAACCCGAGCTGCTCGACGAACTTGTCGTTGAAGTCGGGGCGGTCGGAGAGCTCGACATAGGTCACCTCCTCCAGCAGCGCCTGGGCTCCCACGCGCTCGCGGATCGAGAGCAGAGCCATCTTCGCGCCCTCGCCGGCGACGTTGCCGGCAGCGACGATCCGCAGCACGGGGAGCTTGGGGACCAGCCCGATCCGGACCGCGGAGGCGGGCGAGAGGTAGGTGCCGAACGAACCCGCGAGCAGCACCTGCTGCACGTCGCGGTGCTCGAGTCCGAGCTGCTCGAGCAGCAGGGACCAGCCGGTGGAGATGGCGGCCTTGGCGAACTGGAGCTCGCGGACGTCGCGCTGCGAGAGGTAGACGGTCTCGGCCGGGTCGGTGTCCGGAGTGGGTCGGTGCAGGATGAAGACCCGCTCCTCGCCGATCCGGGTGAGCCGGTCGGAGAGGGCCGGCGCCATCTCGGCGGCGACGTGGTCGGGCACGAACCGGCCGGAGCTGTCGAGCAACCCGAGCCTGACCAGCTCCGCCACCGCGTCGACCAGCCCGGAGCCGCAAAGACCACGCGGCTCGACGTCGCCTATCACGCCGAGCTGGACCGGCTCCTCCACGAACGAGGGAGCATCGGTGGTTGAGGAAGGCGCGCCAGCGCCTGTCTCGAAACCACCATTGAGCTTGATGGTCTCGATCGCGCCGTCCGCCGCGCGCATGCCGCACCGGATCGCGCCGCCCTCGAACGCCGGCCCGGCCGGCGCGGCCGTGGACAGGATGGTGTCGCCGTCGCTGAGCACGATCTCGCAGTTGGTGCCGACGTCGATGAACAGGCGGGTCCGCTTGTCGCGGTCCATCCCGGTGGCGAGCATGCCGGCCACGATGTCGCCGCCGACGTACGCCCCCAGGGCCGGGAACATCGTGGCCCGGGCGCGCGGGTGCAGGTCGATCCCGAGGTCGTGGGCGAGCACGGTCGGCGGCTGGGCGGTGGACATCACGAACGGCGCGACGCCGAGCGGCTCCGGGGCGATCCCCAGCACGAGCGCGGTCATCGTCGCGTTGCCGGCGACCGCGACCTCGTAGACGTTCCACGGGTCGACGGCGCCCTCGCGGCACACCTGCCGGGCCAGCTCGTCGAGGGTGTCGCCGGCCGCCTGCTGCAACCGGTCCAGCATGCCGGGGTCGATCATCGTGGCGCTGATCCGGCTGATCACGTCGCCACCGAAGGGCTGCTGCTTGTTGAGCATCGAGGCCACCGCGATCGGTGTACCGGTGCCGAGGTCGAGCAGGGTCGCCACCACGGTGGTGGTGCCGAGGTCGAAGGCGATGGCGTACCGCTGAGCCGTGGTGTCACCGGCCTCGATGTCGATCAGGTCCTCGTCGACGACCACCGCGGTGACCTTGAAGTCGGCCTCACGCAGCACGGTCGCCAGCCGCCGCAGCACGTGCAGGTCGGCGGTCAGCTCGAGGTCGGTGATCGCATCGGTCAGCCGGACCAGGTCGGTGCGCTGGTCGGACAGGGTCGGCTCGTCCAGCTCGACGTACCGCTTCTGCAGGGCCGGTCGCAGGATCACCTGACGCCCGACGCCGACGGTCGCGGCCTTCGGGCGGGTGGTGAGCGGCGGGACCTCGACCTTGAGGTCGCGGGTCGCCTGGACCAGGCAGGCCAGTCGCCAGCCCTGGGCGATCTGGTCCGGGGAGAAGGTGCGTGCGTCGTGCCGGGTGATTGGGACCGTGTCGCCCTCGACCCGCACCTTGCACTTGTGGCAGGTGCCGTGGCCGCCGCAGGTGGAGTCGATGGCGATGCCGTTCCACGACGCCGAGTCGAAGACGGTGACGCCGGGCGGGACGCGTACGCCGCGCAGGGTCGGCGCGGAGTCCGGGCCGGTGTCGACGCTGAAGGAGATGTCGACCCGGCCGGTGCCGTCGTGGGTGACCTTGTCGGACCCCGGCGGCTCGATCAGGCCCTCTCGCCGGACGTCGGCGAGCGAGAAGTCGGGCCCGTCGGTCACGCTGTGCCGATCATTGGGCGGCCGCGGCCTCGCGCGCCTGGCGCGCGCGGTGCGCGGCGATCCAGCTGCCGCCCCACTCGTCGTGGCCGAGCAGCAGGTCGGCCGCCTTGACCGACTCCACGATCTCGGGAGTGCGGGTGTCCATGATCGCGCTGGTCAGGCCGGCGGTCATCGCCATCGGCAGGAACGCGGACCCCAGCGCGTGCCGCGCGGGCATCCCGAACGACACGTTGGACGCGCCGCACGTCATGTTCACCCCGAACTCGTGTCGGATCCGGCGCATCGTCTCCATCGTCGTGTTGACGACCTCCTGGTCCGCGCCGATCGGCATGGCCAGCGGGTCGATCACGATGTCCGCGGCCGCGATGCCGTACTCCCTGGTCGCGACCTCGATGATCTTGCGGGTCAGCTCGATCCGCTTCTCGACCTCCATCGGGATCTCGTCCTCGTCGTTGGGCAGTGCGATCACGGCGGCGTCGTACTTCTTGACCAGCGGGAGGATCTGCTCCATCCGCTCGTCCTCGGCGGTGATCGAGTTGACCAGCGCGCGGCCCTGGTACGCCGCGAGCCCGGCCTCGAGCGCGTCGACCACCGAGGAGTCGATGCAGATCGGCAGGTCGGTGAGCTCCTGGACCATCGTGATCGCCTTCGCGAGCAGCTCGGCCTCGTCGGTGAGCGGGACGCCCATGTTGATGTCGAGCACGTCGGCGCCGCCCTCGACCTGGGCCTTCACGTCGCGCTCGATGGCGGACAGGTCGCCCGCGCGCAGCTGCTCCTGGAAGATCCGGCGGCCGGTCGGGTTGATCCGCTCGCCGATCAGGCAGAAGCGGTTGTCGTGGCCGATGACCACTTCACGGGTCGCCGACCGGATGTGGGTCTCGAGGCGGGGTGCGGCGTCGGTCATGCGGGGTCCCTGTTCGAGCCTGGCGTGCGGAGCGAAGCTCTCCCTTCGAATGGGGTGCTCATGCCGGGACCTTGGCGCGCTTCTCGTGGAGCAGCGCCTTGGCGCGCTTGACCGTCTGCGAGGCGTCCGCGGCGTACCCGTCGGCCCCGACCGCGTCGGCGTACTCCTGGGTCACGGGAGCGCCGCCGACCATCACGATCACGTCGTTGCGCATTCCGGCCTTCTCGAGGGCGTTCATGTTCGCCTTGAACATCGGCATCGTGGTGGTGAGGAACGCGGAGAAGCCGACGATGTCGGGCTGGTGCTCCTCGATCGCGGCCACGAACTTCTCGGGCGCCACCTGGACTCCGAGGTCGATCACCTCGAAGCCGGCCCCCTCGAGCATGATGTTGACGAGGTTCTTGCCGATGTCGTGCACGTCGCCCTTGACCGTGCCCATCAGGAACTTGCCGACGGTCTGGACTCCGGTCTCCGCGAGCAGCGGGCGAAGTCGCTCCATCGCCCCGGCCATCGCGCGCCCGGCGATCAGCATCTCGGGCACGAAGAAGTCGCCGCGCTCGAACCGCGCCCCGACCTCCTCGAGCGACGGGATCAGCGCGTCGAAGAGCAGCGTCTGTGGCTCCATCTCGAGGGCGAGCCCCTCCTCGGTGAGCTCGAGCACGCGTGGTGCGTTGCCGACCAGGGTCTCGTCGTAGAGCCCCTGCAGGATCTCCTCAGGCGTCATGCGACACCCTCCTTGTGTGTCGTGCCGCGCAACAGCGTGGTCAGCTGCGTCGCGTGCTCCAGCAGATGGCGGCCGAGCTCGTCGAGCCGCCCCTTCAGTCGTGGTGTCGGTCCCGAGATGCCCAGGGCTGCCACGACGTCGCCGTGGATGCCGTGGACGGGTACGGCGATGCCGGTGAGGCCGACCTCGAGCTCGTCCTCCGTGAGCGCCCAGCCGCGCTCGCGGGCGAGGGCGCCGTCGCGGCGCAGCTGCTCCGGCTGGGTGAGCGTCGCCTCGGTCATCCGCTCGAGCGGCCGGTTCGGGACCGAGAGCGCGCCCCAGGCGTAGAACACCTTGCCCAGCGCCGAGCAGTGCGCCGGCACGTCGACCTCGGTCCAGTCGCGGGTGCCGAGGAAGTACTGCGAGTCGA
Source organism: uncultured Actinomycetota bacterium (assembly GCA_963788445.1). Classification (GTDB taxonomy): domain Bacteria; phylum Actinomycetota; class Actinomycetes; order Propionibacteriales; family Nocardioidaceae; genus Nocardioides. The sequence continues at coordinate 725,903 of CAWBGN010000005.1, read as the reverse complement.
CCTGCGCGACCTGCACCGCCCGGTCGCCACGGGTGACGCTCAGGTGCACGGTCTCGTGGGTGTCCTGGCCGATCTGCTCCATGGTCGGCCGGGCCAGCCGGACCATCTCGTCCCACGGGTCGTGGCGGGCGGCGTACAGCCAGAACAGCGACCCCGCGACGTACGAGCCGGCGACGTCGCGCTCCAGCAGGCCCGAGCGCTCGAGGGCGCTGAGCATCCGGGACGCCGTGGACTTGGCCAGGCCGCTCGACTCCTGGAGGTCGGCGAAGGTCATCGGCTCGTCGGCGCGGACCACGGTGGAGACCAGGTCCGCCGCGCGGTCGACCGCACGGGTGCCACTCGCGGTGGCGGTGCCCGGCTCGCTCACGGCGGCTCCTTGGTCGGGGGGTTCCTCTTGGTTCCATGATGTGGAACTGTGGTCCCACATCATGAGGCTAAGAGCCGTCGGGGACCGCGGTCAAGCACCCCGCCGGAGATGGAGGAGCGATGTTCCGGAACGCGATGCCGCGCTACGAGGTGCTGTCCGACGACGCGATGGCCACCCTGGACAAGGGCTGGCGGCGGCTGATGACCGAGATCGGCGTCGAGTTCAACGACGACCGGGCGCTCGAGCTGTTCCGCAAGGCGGGCCAGCGGGTCGAGGACCGCACGGTCTTCCTGGACCCGGACTTCGTGCTGGAGCAGGTGGCCAAGGCGCCGCGCGAGTTCGACGTCCAGGCCCGCAACCCCGAGCACAACATCCACATCGGCGGCGACTCGATGGCGTTCGGCGCGGTCTACGGCCCGCCGTTCGTCCGCCAGGGCGACGTACGCCGCGACGCGACCATGGACGACTACCGGAACTTCACGAAGCTCGCCCAGTCGTTCGGGGTCCTCGACTCGGCGGGCGGCGTGATCTGCGAGCCCAACGACACCCCGCTCGACAGCCGCCACCTCGACATGACGTACGCGCTGCAGACCCTGACCGACAAGGTCTACATGGGCAACGTGGTCTCCGGCGTCAACGCCCGCGACACCCTCGAGATGACCTCGATCCTGTTCGGGTCGCGGGAGTCGATCGAGGAGACGCCGGCGACGATCTCCCTGATCAACTGCAACTCCCCGCTCAAGTGGGACGACCGGATGCTCGAGGCGCAGTTCGAGTACTCCGCCGCCGGCCAGCCTGTCGTCCTCACCCCGTTCATCCTGATGGGCGCGATGTCGCCGGTGACCATCCCGGCCGCACTGGTCCAGCAGATCGTCGAAGCGCTCTCCGGCATCGCACTCTCCCAGCTGATCCGGCCGGGGACGCCGGTGATCTTCGGGTCGTTCCTGTCCAACATCGACATGCAGTCCGGGTCGCCGACGTTCGGCACTCCCGAGTCCGGCATCGGCCTGCTCTGCACCGGCCAGATCGCCCGCCACTTCGGGCTCCCCTTCCGCACCGGCGGCGGCCTCACGTCGTCACAGGTCGCCGACGCCCAGGCCGGCTACGAGGCCCTGATGACCCTGCTCCCGACCTTCCTGGCCGGCGCCAACTGGGTGATGCACTCCGCCGGCTGGCTGGAGGGCGGTCTGGTCGCGGGCTACGAGAAGTTCATCGTCGACGTCGAGCTGGTCCAGATGCTCCAGCACGAGTTCACCCCGATGGAGATCGACGAGGACTCGATGGCGTTCGGCGCCCACGAGGAGGTCGGCCACGGCGGCCACTTCCTCGGCGCGATGCACACCATGGAGCGCTTCCGCACCTGCTTCTACCGCCCGATGCTCTCGTCGTCCGAGAACTACGAGCGCTGGCTGCGCAACGGCGGCAACGACACCAACGCCCGCGCCACCGCGATCTACCAGAAGAAGCTCGAGGAGTACGAGCAGCCCGCCCTCGACGACGCCGTACGCCAGGAGCTCGAGGAGTACGTCGTCCGCCGGCGGGCGGAGCGGGCGACTGAACCACCCGTTGGTTGAGGTGCGAGCGTCAGCGACGAGCCTCGAAACCCGGCGACGTCAGCAGGGCGGCAACCACGGTGGTTGGCGCCCTGCTGCACTTCCGGGGTTTCGAGGCTCAGGCGCCAGGGCGCCTTCGCACCTCAACCAACGGATCGGTCCGCGCGGCCGCTGAGCATGGCCTCGCTGGTGCCGGCGTGCATCGCGGTGACCGCGCGGATCACCAGCGGCAGGGTGAGAAGCGCGACGGCGCCGATGCCGAGGTAGAGCCAGACCTCGGTCCCCGCGTCCCACCCGATCAGCTCGGGGAGGTTCTTGCTGTCGGCGTCGTCCTCCGGCAGCCACTGCTGCCAGAACCAGTAGGTCAGCCCGCCTGCTGCGAGCGCCCACCAGGTCACGGTCACGACGAAGGCCACGAGTGAGGTCACGAAGGCGACGAGGCCCCAGGCGGCGTCGATCCACGACTGCGGGTCGCGCAGCGGGGTGAGCAGCCGACGGACGGGACCGGCCTCGTCGCGGGCGACGACGTACTCCGGTGTGGGCGCTTCGCGGCCCAGCATGGTCCGCAGCCGGACCCGCTCGAGGTGCGCGAAGGCGCGGGCGGCGAACAGGGTCCCGACGAGGAGCGGTACGCCCACCCAGACCACGACGAGGCCAAGTCCGGCGGAGAGGCCGGCTACGACGACAGAGAACGTGAGGATGCCGATGGGCAGGGCGCTGAGGTTGTACCCCGTGCCGCGCATCAGCCGGTCGACGAAACCGGTCCGAGGTGCAGCAGAGGCGGGGGCGTTCAGCGTTGCGAAGGCGGTGGTATGAGTCATGCCGACGACGCTACGGATGGCGGAGGTCGGCGTCAGTGGTCTCATCTCCACTTCGAGGGGGAGCTAGCACCACTGTTGGCCGAGCGGCCACTCCCGGCGTTCGCTCTGGGCGGACGCTGCCCGGGGAACAGGCGACCGACGCCCGATCGTTTCCCTTGGAACAACCAAGGGACACGACATGGAACCTACCGAACACGACGCGCTGGACGCGTACTCCCAGGTCGTCTCCGGTGTCGCCGAGATGCTGCTCCCGCGAGTCGCGGCGATCCGGGTACGTCGCCGCGGCCGGTCCGGCGAGGCAGCCGGGTCCGCCGTTTCCCTCACCGCCGAGGGCCACCTGATCACCAACGCCCACGTGGTCGGCAACGCCGACACCGGGGAGGCGACGTTCGCCGACGGCAGCGTCGCGAAGCTCGAGATCGTCGGCCGCGACCCCCTCGCCGACCTGGCCATCGTGCGAGCCGATCGCGCGATCGCGGAGCCACCGGTCTACCGCGACGTCGACGACCTCAAGATCGGCACCCTCGTCGTCGCCGTCGGCAACCCATTGGGCATGGCCGGCAGCGTGACGGCCGGTGTCGTCAGCGGTCTGGGGCGGTCACTGCCGATCCACACCCGCAGCGCCACCCGCATTGTCGAGGACGTCATCCAGACCGACGCCGCGCTCAACCCGGGCAACTCCGGTGGCGCACTGGCCGACTCACGCGGCCGGGTGATCGGCATCAACACCGCTGTCGCCGGCGTGGGCCTCGGGCTCGCCGTACCGATCAATGCGACCTCCCGTCGGATCATCTATGCGCTCATGCACGACGGACGGGTACGCCGCGGCTTCCTCGGCCTGGTCACGTCGCCGGCTCCACTGCCACCGGAGTGGGCAACGCGGTCGGGTCAGCGCACAGCCCTCCGGGTGGTCGAGGTCGTCGACGGGAGTCCCGCCGCGTCGAGCGGCCTGCGGGCCGGCGACCTGATCCTGGCCGTCGAGGGCACCCCGCTCGGTGACGCGCAGTCGTTGCAGCGGCTGATGTTCGAGGAGTCGATCGGCGCCAGGATGGAGATCACCGTGCTGCGCAACGGCGCCCTGGTGGACGCGGTCGTGGTGCCGTCGGAGCTGACCGACTGAGGGTCGCCGTCAGCCGCCGGGGCAGTCGCCGGTGTCGCCGAAGCACACGGGATGGGACTGCTGGGCCGGGGGCGGCTCGGGCGAGGGGTGGTCGACGCCGACGTGGAAGACCAGCGCCGCCGCGATCCCGAGGACGAGCACCAGACCGTGCCAGTACGCCGATCGGCCGAGTGGGAATCGTCGCCAGTAGCAGGCGCCCAGCGCCAGGACGGTCCCGCCGGCCAGGGTCCCGAGGGCGACTCGGTAGACCGTCACGTTCCAGGGCTCCACTGTCGGCGTCTCGCCGAAGAAGACGAGGTAGACGTCCAGCCAGTTGAGGAAGAGGACCGGGATCGCCGACAGGGCCAGCAGGGAACCCAGCACCTCCAGGGTGATGGAGAGCCAGTGGGACTGCTCGGTGTGAACGTCGGCCGAGGGATACGTCTGGGAAGCGGTGCGGGTCATGGCGACGAGCCTCGCCGAACCCGGCGCCCCGGCCCTGAGCAGTGGTACTCAACCCGGGCTGGCTTCTTACCCCTATTTGGGTTATGGCATAAATCTACTGACCAACTAGAGTTAAAGTAGTAACGCAGGGTTCCCGGGACCCGAACCGATCGTCCGCCGACCTACGGAGGCATCGTGGCCGAGACCGACATCCACACCGAGATCGAGGCGGCACCCGCCATCAGCGACCCGGTGAACGCGCTGCTCGTGGCCAGTTGCTGCGTGACGACGCTGCTGTTCGTGCTGACCGAGCACTTCGGCTCGGCGGCGGCCGCTCTCGTGGCGTACTTCGCAGCGTGGTATTTCCTCCGTCGGGCGTGACCCCAGGCGTTGGGTTGGGCCTCGAGCGGCGGTGAGCTGGGCGCTGTTCAGGACGGGGGCCCAACCCAACTTTCGCCGCTGACGGTGGCAACGAGTGCGGTTCCGCCGATTGCCTCGCTGGTTGAGGAAGGCGCGCTAGCGCCTGTCTCGAAACCCGATGAGGTGTGCAGGGCGGTGACCCAACGTCGGTCGAGCTTGTCGAGACCACCGGGTCAGCGGAAGACGACGGTGCGGTGGCCGTTGAGATGAACCCGCGACTGGGAGTGCCAGCGGACGGCGCGGGAGAGAACCTGGGCCTCGACGTCGCGGCCGGCGGAGACGAGCTGGTCCTGGTCGTAGCCGTGGTCGACCCGGAGCACGTCCTGCTCGATGATCGGGCCCTCGTCCAGGTCACTGGTGACGTAGTGGGCGGTGGCGCCGACCAGCTTCACGCCGCGGTCGAAGGCCTGGTGGTACGGACGGGCGCCCTTGAAGCTCGGCAGGAACGAGTGGTGGATGTTGATCGCCTTGCCGGACAGCGCACGGCAGGTGTCGTCCGACAGCACCTGCATGTAGCGGGCCAGCACGACCAGGTCGATGTCATGCTCCTGCACCAGCCGCAGCATCTCGGCCTCCGCGTCGGCCTTGGTGTCCGGCGTGACCGGGACGTGGTGGAACGGCACGCCGTACGACGCGACCAGGGGTTCCGCGTCGGGGTGGTTCGACACCACCGCGGGCACCTCGATCTGCAGCGACCCGGTCGACGTCCGGAACAGCAGGTCGTTGAGGCAGTGCAGGTGCTTCGAGACCATGATCAGTGTCCGGTACGGCGCCTTCCCGTCCCAGAGCTCGAACGCCATGCCGAACTCCTCGGCCACCGACGCGAACTCCGATCGCAGCGTCGCCGCGTCGGACGGCGCCGGAACCACGAAGTCGATCCGCATGAAGAAGCGGCGGGTGAGGCGGTCGCCGAACTGCTGGCTCTCCAGGATGTTGCCGCCGCGCTCGACGAGGAAGCCGGAGACGGCGTGCACGATGCCGGGCCGGTCCGGGCAGGACAGCACGAGCACGAAGTCGCCGTGCGGAGCCGTCGCGTTGCCGGACTGTGCGGGGGAGGGCTGCGGCATCAGAAGCCTTGCGTGGTGAGGGGTCGGACGGTCCGGGGCGCGTTGCGCTGAACGAAACGCAGTCTGCGATACGCAACAGCGGGTGCGCTAGTCTCCGGCCATGAGGAAGGCCGCGGAGGTCGACTCGGCACGCGCTGACACTAGCGCCGGGGTCCAGTCCGTCGACCGCGCGCTGAGCATCCTCGAGGTCCTCGCCCGGATCGGCGAGGCCGGCGTCACCGAGATCGCCGCGGAGCTGGACGTCCACAAGAGCACGGCCTTCCGGCTGGTCGCCACGCTCGAGTCGCACCGGCTCGTCGAGCAGTCGAGCGACCGTGGGAAGTACCGCCTCGGCATCGGTCTGCTGCGTCTTGCCGGTGCCACGACCGCGCGGCTCGACCTGGTCCAGGAGGCCCGGCCGATCTGCCGGCAGCTCGCGTCGGACACGGGCGAGACGGTCAACATCGCCGTCCTGTCGGAGAGCTCCGCCCTCTACCTCGACCAGGTCGCCGGCTCGTCGGCGCTGCAGCCGCACAACTGGGTCGGCCAGCACATCCCGCTGCACGCGACCAGCAACGGCAAGGTGCTGCTCAGTGGGCTGGACCAGTCCGCCCTGGAGGCGATCCTCGGCAAGCTGCCGACGTACACCCCGGCGACCATCACCCGGAGGCCCAAGCTGCGCGAAGAGCTGGACCGGGTCCGGGAGCAGGGGTACGCCGTCGCGGTGGACGAGCTCGAGGTCGGACTCACCGCCGCGGCCGCGCCGATCCGCAACGCACACGGGGATGTGGTCGCGTCGATGAGCGTCTCGGGACCGACGTTCCGACTCACGGCGGACCGGATCGACGACGTCGTGGGCCTGCTGGTGCAGGCCGCGGAGGAGGTGTCCCACCGGCTGGGCTGGGGTCAACGTTAGGTCACATCGACCGTCTGGTGCTTGACGGCGAGGGGCGCCCGCAGCATTCTCAGAGACGGCAGGCGGTTGCGTGGAGAGCAATCGGTTGCGTGATACGCAACTCAACTGTTGCGGAGAGTAGGTCTGTTGGACGCAGGACTCTACCTCGGCGGCGCGTGGAGGTCCGCGCGCTCCGGAGCGCGCCGCGAGATCCGATGCCCGGCCGACGGGAGCCTGGTCGCCGAGGTGGACGAGGCCGGCCCCGAGGACACCGACGAGGCCATCGCCGCCGCCCACCACGCCTTCCACGAGGGCACCTGGCCACGGACCTCGAGCCGCGAGCGCGGTGACCTCCTGCTCCGCGTCGCCGACCTCCTCGAGCGCGACACCGACGCGATCGCGCGGATGGAGTCGCTCGACACCGGCAAGAGGCTGGTCGAGAGCGAGTACGACGTCGCCGACATCGTCTCCGTCTTCCGCCACTACGGCCACGTTGCCTCGGAGGAGGCCGGCCGGATCATCGACACCGGAAACCCCGACGTGGTCAGCCGGATCGTGCACGAGCCGATCGGCGTCTGCGGCCTGATCACTCCGTGGAACTACCCGTTGCTCCAGGTGTCCTGGAAGGTCGCGCCGTGCCTGGCCGCCGGCAACACGTTCGTCCTCAAGCCGAGCGAGCTCACCCCGCACTCCGCCATCCACCTGATGAAGGTGCTCGAGGAGGCCGGCCTTCCCGCCGGCGTCGGCAACCTCGTGCTCGGCACCGGCCCCGAGGCCGGTGCTCCGCTGTCGTCCGACCCGCGCGTCGACCTCGTGTCGTTCACCGGCGGCCTGGAGACCGGCCGCCGGATCATGGCCACCGCCGCCGGCACGGTCAAGAAGGTCGCCCTGGAGCTCGGCGGCAAGAACCCCAACATCGTCTTCGCCGACGCGGACCTCGAGGTGGCCCTCGACTTCGCTCTCACCGCGGTGTTCCTGCACTCCGGCCAGGTCTGCTCGGCCGGCGCCCGACTCGTCGTCGAGGAGTCGATCCACGACGAGTTCGTGGACGCGATCGTGGACCGCGCCGGCCGGATCCGGCTCGGCGGCCCGTTCGACGAGAAGGCCGAGACCGGGCCGCTGACGAGTGCCCAGCACCGCGACAAGGTCGAGGCGTACGTCGCGGCCGGGGTCGCCGAGGGCGCCGTACTCCGGTGTGGCGGCGCCCGCCCCGACGACCCCGAGCTGGCCGACGGCTACTACTACCTGCCGACCGTCCTCGACGGCTGCACCAGCAGCATGTCGGTCACCCAGAACGAGTCGTTCGGGCCGGTGCTCACCGTCGAGACGTTCCGCGACGAGGACGACGCGGTCGCCATCGCCAACGACAGCATCTACGGGCTGGCCGGCGCGGTCTGGACCCAGGACGCCGGCAAGGGCCAGCGCGTGGCGGGCCGGATGCGGATGGGCACGGTCTGGATCAACGACTACCACCCGTACGTGCCGCAGGCCGAGTGGGGCGGCTACAAGCAGTCCGGCACCGGCCGCGAGCTGGGGCAGGCGGGGCTCGACGAGTACCGCGAGACCAAGCACGTCTGGCACAACATCCGGCCGGTCGTCCAGCACTGGTTCAGCGGGTAGGTGGGGCGATGAGCGCGGACCGGTACGACATCGTCATCGTGGGTGGTGGCTCGGCCGGATGCGCGCTCGCGAACCGTCTCTCCGCGGATCCCGGCACCAGCGTCCTCGTGCTCGAGGCCGGCCGCTCGGACTACAAGATCGACCCGTTCATCCAGATGCCCGCGGCGCTGCCGATCCCGATCGGGAACCGGCTCTACGACTGGAAGTACGAGACCGACCCCGAGCCGTACCTGAACAACCGCAGGGTGTTCCACGCCCGTGGCAAGGTGCTCGGCGGCTCCTCGAGCATCAACGGGATGATCTTCCAGCGCGGAAACCCGATGGACTACGAGCGCTGGGGTGCCGAGCCCGGGATGAAGGAGTGGGACTACCTCCACTGCCTGCCGTACTTCAAGCGGATGGAGAACTGCCTGGCCGGCGCCGACGAGTGGCGCGGTGGCGACGGCCCGCTCAAGCTCGAGCGCGGTCCGGCCGAGAACCCGCTCTTCGGCGCGTTCTTCCAGGCCGCGCAGGAGGCCGGCTACCCGCTGACCGACGACGTCAACGGCTACCGGCAGGAGGGCTTCGCGAAGTTCGACCGCAACGTCTACCGCGGCCGCCGGCTCTCCGCCGCGCGTGCCTACCTGCACCCGGTCAAGAACCGCAAGAACCTCAAGGTCGAGACCATGGCCTTCGTCACCTTGGTGCGCTTCCAGGGCAAGCGCGCGGTCGGCGTCGACTACCTGCGCGGGGGCCGGCTGCACCGCAGCGTCGACGCCGGCCAGGTCGTCCTGTGCGGCGGCGCCATCAACACGCCGCAACTCCTCCAGCTCTCCGGTGTCGGTGACGAGCGGCTGATGCGGATGCACGACGTCGACCCGGTCCACCACCTGCCCGGTGTCGGCGAGAACCTCCAGGACCACCTCGAGGTCTACATCCAGTACGCCTCCAAGCAGCCGGTCTCGATCGCACCCGGCCTGCGCTGGCGGGCCCGTCCCGGGATCGCCTACCAGTGGCTCTTCCACCGGCGCGGGCTCGGTGCGACCAACCACTTCGAGGGCGGCGGGTTCGCCCGGAGCAACGACGACGTCGACTACCCCAACCTGATGTTCCACTTCCTCCCCGTCGCGATCCGGTACGACGGCTCCGCGCCGACCGAGGGCCACGGGTACCAGGTGCACATCGGCCCGATGTACGCCGACACCCGCGGCTGGGTCCGGATCCGTTCGAAGGACCCGAAGGTCCACCCGTCGATGCAGTTCAACTACCTGTCGACTCCGACCGACAAGAAGGAGTGGGTCGAGGCGATCCGGGTGGCCCGCGACATCCTCAACCAGCCGGCGTTCGCGCCGTACAACGACGGGGAGCTGTCGCCGGGCTCCGGGGTCGAGACCGACGAGCAGATCCTCGACTGGGTCCGGGCCGACGCCGAGACCGCCCTGCACCCGTCCTGCACCGCCAAGATGGGCATCGACGAGATGGCGGTGGTCGACCCGGCCACCATGCGCGTGCACGGGCTCGAGGGCCTGTGCGTCGTCGACGCCTCCGTGTTCCCGTTCGTCACGAACGGCAACATCTACGCCCCCGTGATGATGGTTGCCGAGAAGGCCGCCGACCTGATCGCCGGCAACACGCCGCTGCCTGCGGCCGACGTTCCCTACTACCGCTACCGCGACGGCACCCCCTTGTACCCGCCCGGCGACAGCCGCAATACGGAGGACAACGCATGACCACCACGACCACCTCCACGTCCGACACGACCAGCAGCTCGGAGTCCCCGGCGGTCCACGTCGACGGCCTCTGGAAGATCTTCGGGCCCAGGGCCGACAAGATCATGGCCAGCGGAGACTCCAGCCTGTCCCGCAAGGAGCTCCAGGAGAAGACCGGACACGTGGTCGGCATCCGGGACGTGTCCTTCGACGTCGCTCCCGGCGAGGTGTTCGTCGTGATGGGCCTGTCCGGATCGGGGAAGTCCACGCTGGTGCGACTGCTGACCCGGCTGATCGAGCCGACGGCCGGCACCGTGCAGCTGTACGGCGAGGACGTCACCGCCATGAACGACAAGGCCCTCCTGGACACCCGGCGGCGCAAGGTCTCCATGGTGTTCCAGCACTTCGGCCTGCTGCCGCACCGCAAGGTCATCGACAACGTCGGCTTCGGGCTCGAGGTGCGCGGCGAGGGCCGGGGCGACCGGCGCAACCGGGCCCAGGAGATGGTCGACCTGGTCGGGCTCTCCGGCTACGAGAACAACTTCCCGGACCAGCTCTCCGGCGGCATGCAGCAGCGCGTCGGGCTGGCCCGGGCGCTGGCCTCGGACCCGGACATCATGATGTTCGACGAGCCGTTCTCCGCCCTCGACCCGCTGATCCGCCGCGACATGCAGAACGAGGTGATCCGGCTCCACGAGGAGGTCGGCAAGACGATGGTGTTCATCACCCACGACCTGGCCGAGGCGCTCAAGCTGGGCGACCGGATCCTGATCATGCGCGACGGCGAGATCGTCCAGGTCGGCACGCCGGACGAGGTCGTGGCCGCACCGGCCGACGAGTACGTGCGCGACTTCGTCAGCGACGTACCCAGGTCGCACGTTCTCACCCTGAAGTGGGTCATGCGCGACCCGAACGGTGACGCCGGCGACGGACCGGTGCTCCAGTCCAACCAGATCGTCAGGGACGCCGCCCGCGTGGTGCTGGACACGCACGGACCGTGCCGGGTTGCCGACGGAGACCGGATCGTCGGCGTCGTCGACGACGAGGACATCCTCCGGGTCGTGGTCGCGGAGGAGGACGCCCTATGACCACGACAACACTGCCGCCTTCGGGGCCGCCCCCGAAGGAGCAGGCCGCGAACAAGGAGGAGCAGCCGTACGTCGAGCTCGGACGGAAGCGCCACACCGGCATCAAGCTGCTCGGCATCCTTGTCGTCTGGCTCGGGCTCTACTTCGCTCTCCAGGGCAAGAACACCAGGGCCCTCGGCCTCCAGGACCTGACAGATGTGCACCGCAAGTTCAACGAAGCACGCGACTGGGTGCAGCTCGAGGGCGATGACAACTGGTTCTTCGGTGGGGTCCTGGGCGGGATCGGCGACTTCCTCAACTCGTTCTACGAGTTCTTCCAGGAGCTGATCGCGAGTCCGGCCCCGCCACGTCCGGTGCCGGAGATCGGCTGGATCGGCGTGATTGCCCTCGCGGCCTGGGTGACCTACGTCTTCGCCGGCCTCAGGTCCACGATCCTGGTCGCCCTCTCGATGCTGCTCTTCGGCGTGTTCGGGCTGTGGGAGGACAGCATGGAGACGCTGATCGTCACCATCCTGTCCGTGATCTTCTGCATGATCATCGGTCTTCCGCTCGGGATCTGGATGTCCCGCAGAAAGGTCGTGTCCGCCGTGGTCACGCCTGTCCTGGACCTGATGCAGACCATCCCGGCGTTCTGCTACCTCGCGCCGGTCGCGCTGTTCTTCGGGATCGGGGCGTCCGCGGCGCTGGTGCTGACCTTCATCTACGCACTCCCGCCGCTCGTGCGGATCACCGAGCACGGGATCAACACCGTCTCGGGGACCACCGTGGAGGCCGCCCGCTCCCTCGGCCTGACCCGGGGCCAGATGTTGCGCCAGGTCCAGCTGCCCATGGCCCGCCGCACGATCGTGGTCGGCATCAACCAGTGCATGATGGCGGCGCTGTCGATGGCCACCATCTCCGCTCTCGTGGACGGTCCGGGTCTCGGCAAGCCGGTGATCTCGGCGCTCCAGGTCCTCAACGTCGGAGCCGCGTCGGTGGCGGGTCTGGCCATCGTCGTGATGGCGATCATGCTCGACCGCACCACCACCGCCGCCAGCGAGCGTTCCAGCGGACGTACCAACGTCGGGGCGGTGAGCGGGCCCGGGGTCACCATCGGAGGAGTGGTCCTCGAGCACCTGCCGCGGTGGGCGACCGAGGACGCCGGCAAGGGCCAGCGCCGTCCGCGGCTCACGAAGGCCGGCCGCTGGCTGCTCCAGGGGCTGCTGCTGATCCCGGTCGCCTTCTTCGTCTGGCTGTCCCGCTTCGACCTCCAGTGGGCCGAGTTCCCGGACACCAGCGAGACCCCGGTCCTGAAGTACATCAGCGGCCCCGAGCTCACCCGCTACATCAACGAGTTCACCGACTGGTTCGTCGGTGGGGTCGACACGTTCACGATCTGGCTCAAGGACTTCATCACCGAGTGGTTGATCAACCCGTTCGAGGACCTGCTGGGTCAGTCGCCCTGGTGGCTGATGGCCTTGGTCCTGCTGGCCCTCTCGTACGTGCTCGGCGGGTGGAAGCCGACCGTGACCACCTTGATCTGCGAGGCCGTCATCTTCTGGACAGGCCTGTGGAACGACACGATGGTCACCCTCGCGATGACGCTGGTCGCGACCCTGCTGGTGATGCTGATCGCGGTCGTGCTCGGCGTCTCGATGGGACGCAGCAGACGGGCGGACCTGGGGATCCGGCCGTTCCTCGACGCCTTCCAGGTGCTTCCGCCCTTCGTCTACCTGGTCCCGGCGCTCGCGCTGTTCGGTGTCGGCCGGTTCACCGCCATCATGGCCGCCGTCGCCTATGCCGTCCCGATCGCGACCAAGCTGGTGGCCGACGGCATCCGCGGCGTCGCGCCCACGACAGTGGAGGCGGCTCGGTCCACCGGGAGCACCGCCTGGCAGATGATCACCAAGGTGCAGCTGCCGATGGCGCGTGAGGCGCTGGTCCTCGCCGCCAACCAGGGCCTGCTGTACGTGCTGGCGATGGTCGTCATCGGCGGCATGGTCGGCGCCGGCAGCCTCGGCTACATCGTGGTCTCGGGCTTCTCGCAGGACCAGCTGTTCGGCAAGGGACTCGCGGCGGGCATCGCCATCGCCGCGCTCGGGATCATGATCGACCGGATTGCGCGGTACTCCGCCGCGCGGTACGGCAAGTGAGAACAACCTCCGCGGACGTCCGCGGAGCAAGGAAAGGAAGAAGCATGGCACGAGGACTTCGCCGTACCCGGCACGTTGCCCTTGCCGCCGTCGTGGGCCTCGGCCTGGTCGCCTGCGGGGGCAGCAACATCGAGGAAGACGAACCAACGGCAAGCGACTGCGGCGACCTCAACATCGCCATCAACCCCTGGACGGGGTACGTCTCCAACGCGCACGTCATCGGTGTCGTCGCCGAGAACGAGCTCGGGTGCAACGTGGAGTACCCCGAGGTCAAGGAGGAGGTCGGCTGGCAGGGCATGTCGGACGGCTCGATCGACACCATCGTCGAGAACTGGGGTCACCCGGACCTGATCAAGAAGTACATCGACCAGCAGGGCACGGTGGAGGACGCCGGGCTTGACCGGCAACGACGGCATCATCGGCTGGTACGTCCCGCCGTGGATGGCGGAGGAGTACCCGGACATCCTGAACTGGGAGAATCTCAACAAGTACGCCGACCTGTTCCAGACGTCCGAGTCGGGCGACAAGGGACAGCTGCTCGACGGCGACCCTTCGTACGTCACCAACGACGAGGCACTGGTGAAGAACCTCGACCTCGACTTCGAGGTCGTCGTCGGTGGTAGCGAGGCGGCGTTGATCCAGAGCTTCCGGCAGGCGGAGGACAACAAGAGCCCGCTTCTGGCCTACTTCTACGAGCCACAGTGGTTCTTCAACGAGATGGACCTGCAGCGGGTCGAGCTGCCGCCGTACGAGGAGGGTTGCGACGCCGACGCGGCGAAGGTCGACTGCGACTACCCGCCGTACAAGCTGAACAAGCTGATCTCGACGGAGTTCGCGGACTCCGGTTCACCGGCGGTGGACCTGATCAAGAACTTCAACTGGACGAACGAGGACCAGAACACCGTCTCGACGTACATCGCCCAGGACGGCATGGACCCGGACGACGCCGCCCAGAAGTGGATCGACGAGAACCAGGACAAGGTCGACGCCTGGCTCGGCAAGTAGCCGGCACAATCTCCTCGCCCGGCCGGGATTGACTTCCCGGCCGGGCCGGGGTGATCCTTGAGGTAGTTTCGTATGACGCAATGCGTTGCGCGATACGCAACAACGAGTCGAAGCATCTGATCCACGGAGGGCCCCATGGCCAACGTCCCCTCGACCGCCAAGGTCGTGGTCATCGGCGCCGGCATCGTCGGCAACAGCATCGTCCACCACCTGGCACAGCTGGGCTGGCGCGACATCGTCCAGATCGACAAGGGGCCGCTCCCGAACCCCGGAGGGTCGACCGGGCACGCCTCCAACTTCATCTTCACCGTGGACCACTCCCGCGAGATCACGGACCTGACGCTCGACTCGGTGCGTCAGTACCAGGAGATGGGCGTCTTCACGCAGTCCGGCGGGTTCGAGCTCGCGCGGACGCCGGAGCGGATGGAGGAGCTGCGGCGCCGGATGTCGTCGGCGAAGGCCTGGGGGATCGAGGCCGAGCTGGTGTCGCCGGAGTTCGTGAAGGAGAAGGTGCCCTTCATCGAGACCGACCAGTTCATCGGCGCGTTCTGGACCCCGGGCGTCGGCGTCGTGGACTCGCTGCGGGCCGGCACGATCATGCGCGAGAGTGCCCTCGAGCTGGGCGCGCTGACCGTCGTACCCACCGTCGAGGTGACCGGCCTGGACGTCGAGGGTGGACGGATCCGCCGGGTGCGCACCAGCGGCGGCGACATCGAGACCGAGGCGGTCGTGATCGCCTGCGGCGTCTGGAGCCCGAAGATCGGCGACATGGCCGGGATCTCGATCCCGCTGACCCCCGCCGTGCACCAGATGATCAGCGTCGGCCCGTGCCCGCAGCTCGCGGGTGAAAAAGGAGAGATCACTGGGGAGATCAATTTTCCCATCGTCCGCGACATGGACACGTTCTGCTACGAACGCCAGCACGGCGCCGACATGGAGGTCGGCTCGTACGCGCACCGCGCGATCCTGCACGAGCCCGAGGACATCCCGTCGATCGAGCAGTCGAAGCTGTCGCCGACCGAGATGCCGTTCACGTCCGACGACTTCGACCCGCAGCTCGAGCAGGCCTACGAGCTGATGCCGGAGCTGCTCGGCGCCGAGGGCGCGGAGATGCGCTACGCCATCAACGGCCTGCTGTCGCTGACCTGCGACGGCAACCCGATCCTCGGTGAGAGCGCGGTCAAGGGCCTGTGGACCGCGGCCGCGGTCTGGATCAAGGAGGGTCCAGGCGTCGGCCGTGCGGTGGCGGAGTGGATGACGAACGGTCACTCCGAGATCGACGTGCACCACAGCGACATCGCGCGCTTCCACGAGCACCAGAAGCGCCGGGAGCACACGCGGCTGCGCACCACCGAGGCGTTCATCAAGACCTACGGGATCATCCACCCTTCCGAGCAGTACGAGTCCGACCGCGACCAGCGCCTCGCGCCGATGCACGAGTCGCAGAAGAAGCTCGGCGCGTTCTTCTACGAGACCGCCGGCTGGGAGCGCCCGCACTGGTACGAGTCGAACGCGAACCTGCTCGAGGAGTACGGCGACGCCGTGATGCCGCGCGAGCACGAGTGGGACTCGCGCTGGTGGAGCCCGATCATCAACGCCGAGCACCTGCGGATGCGCGAGGCGGCCGGCGTCATCGACCTGTCGGCGTTCTGCTTGTTCGACATCGTCGGCCCGGGTGCCCTGGAGTCGGTGCAGCGCACCTGCGTCGCGCAATGCGACGTCGCCGTCGGCAAGGTGATCTACACGCCGGTCCTCGACCCGAAGGGCGGCTTCCGCTCCGACCTGACCGTGATGCGGCTCGGCGACGACCACTTCCGGGTCGTCACCGGTGGCGCGCACGGCATGGCCGACCGCCAGTGGTTCACCGACCACCTGGTTGACGACGGCGCCACCACCCTGACCGACCTGACGTCCGAGATCTCCACGATCGGCCTGTGGGGCCCCCGCTCCCGCGACATCCTGTCGTCGCTGACGTCCGAGGACGTGTCGGACGGCGGCTTCGGCTTCCTCACCTGCCGGGAGATCGAGGTCAAGGGCACCACCGTCCTCGCCTCGCGGATCTCGTACGTCGGCGAGCTCGGGTGGGAGCTGTACGTCCCCATGGACGCCGCCGCCGACCTCTGGGACGCCCTGCTCGAGGCCGGCGCGCCGCACGGCGCCGTACCGGTCGGGATCGGTGTCTACGGCACC
This sequence comes from uncultured Actinomycetota bacterium, assembly GCA_963788445.1. Classification (GTDB taxonomy): domain Bacteria; phylum Actinomycetota; class Actinomycetes; order Propionibacteriales; family Nocardioidaceae; genus Nocardioides. Next base: position 709,535 of record CAWBGN010000005.1, on the reverse strand, counting down.
ACCGGGCGGATCGAGAAGGGGTACCGCGCGTTCGGGTACGAGCTCGACGGCGAGCGCAGCATCGTCGAGGCCGGCATGCAGCGGCCGAAGGTGAAGGCGGCCGACTTCGTCGGCAAGGAGGCGTACCTCGCGCAGCGCAGGCAGGATCCGGAGACCGTGCTGTGCACGTTGACCGTCGACGACCACACCTCGGCGTCCGGCATCAAGCGCTACATGCTCGGCGGCGAGCCGATCCTGACCCGCGACGGCGGCACCCTCACCGACGGGCACGGCCACCACCCGTACGTCACCTCCGCTGGATCCGCACCGTCGCTGGGCAAGCACGTGCTGCTCGCCTACCTGCCGCCGGACCAGGCGACCGTGGGCAATGAGCTGGCCGTGTCCTACATGGAGGAGCTGTATCCCGTGACGGTCGGCTCCGTCGACGCCACCGGTCTCTACGACCCGAAGAACGAGCGGCTGCGCTGAGATGTCTGTCCTCGTCTGTGTCAAGCGAGTGGTGGACTCCTCGAGCGAGGTGCTCCTGACCGAGGATGCCCAAGGCGTCGACGGCCGGTACGCCGGCTTCACGATGAGTGCGCACGAGGAGTGCGCGGTCGAGCTGGCCGTCCAGATCGCCGGTGCTGAGGGGCAGAGTGCCTCGGTGATGACGATCGGCGACGCCGACGCGGTCGAGCAACTGCGTGCGGCGCTGGCCGTGGGCTGCACGGCGGCGACCCACGTGGTCGCCGACCCGCAGACCTTCGGTCCGGCGGACGTGGCGCGCGAGATCGCCGCCGTGGTGCGCGACCAAGCACCGGACCTGGTGCTGCTCGGCAACGACGCCGCCGACAGCGGCGACTTCCAGGTCGGCATCCGGCTCGCCTACGAGCTGGGGTGGCCGGTGGTCAACGGGGTCAAGAACGTCTCGGTCGCCGACGGCGTCGTGACGGCGAACGGTGACGGGCCGGACGGGTACGAGACCTACCAGGTGCCGCTGCCAGCCGTCGTGACGATCCTCGAAGGCGGCGTCGAACCGCGCTATCCCACGGTGCCCGGGCGGATGAAGGCCAAGAAGGTCGAGATCGAGGAGCGTCAACCGGTCGCCGAGCCGGCCGGGCCCAACCGGGTCCGGCTGCTGCTGCCACCACCCGCGCCCAGCAACGTGCAGATCCTCGGCAAGGGCGCGGACGCCGCGCCTGCGGTGGTCGACGTGCTCGAGCAGTTGGGGGTGCTGGGCCGATGATCCTGGTCCTGGTGGAGACCGGCCTGGACGGCGCCGCGGTCGAGGTCTCGTGCGAGGCGTTGACCTTCGCGCGATCGCTCTCCGAAGCCGGTGGCGGCGTGCCGATCGACGCGGTGCTCGTGGGCGAGTTGTCGCCCGACCTCGGCGAGCAGCTCGCGGCGTACGGCGTCCGCGACGTGCACCGGCTGGGTGGCGAGTCGTTCGCGGCGTACGCCGGCTCCGGCTGGGCGTCGGGCATCGAGACCGTGCTCGCGGCGACGAAGTCGGTGGTCGTGATGGCAGCCGGGACGGAGCGCGGCAACGAGGTGCTCGCGCACGTGGCCGCGCGTGCCGGGGTGGCGATGGCGGCGAACGTGCTGACGTTCGGCGGGCTCTCGCCCTTCACGGTGACCCGCCAGGTGGTCGGCGGGCAGGCGCTGGAGGAGATGCGGCTGTCGGACCGCCCCGCGGTCTTCACCGTCGCCGGCCACGCCGTCGAGGCCGCACCCGCCGCGAGCCCGGGAGCCGCGAACGTCGTCGAGCACACCCCCGAGGTGGCCGCCGCCGACCTGGTCGCGCGCGTGGTGTCGTCGGAGGAGCCCGAGCCCGACCTGTCCGGCGACCTGACCTCGGCGAAGGTCGTGGTCGGTGCAGGCCGCGGCGCCGGCAGCGCGGAGGGGTTCGCCGACCTGCTGGAGCTGACCGAGCTGCTGCACGGCTCGCTGGGTGTCTCCCGCGTGGTCACCTCACTCGGCTGGCGTCCGCACCACGAGCAGGTAGGCCAGACCGGCAGCCGGATCTCGCCGGACCTGTACATCCCGTGCGGGATCAGCGGCGCCATCCAGCACTGGGCCGGCTGCTCGAGCGCGAAGAACATCCTGGCGATCAACACCGACCCCGACGCACCGATGGTCACCAAGGCGACGTACGCCGTCATCGGCGACCTGCACGAGGTGATCCCGGCGATCAACGCGGAGATCAGGCGCCGCCGGGGCTGATCGCGTGATGCCGGACGTCATACGTACCGAGCCATAGAGGCCACGTTCCGTATGACGTTGCGGTCACCACTTACCCTGACCGGGTGGGAGGGATACGGCGGCTCCGCCTGGTCGCGGCCGCGATGGCGCTGGTCTGCGTGGCCGGCTGCGGCGGCGTGGGCGACGACCCCGAGGCCACGCCCTCCACCTCACCGGCGAATGGCGAACCGAGTGTGAGCACGTCCGGATCACCGTCCGCCGTGCAGTCCCTCGACCCGAAGCACGCGGTGGACGAGCCGGGTCCGCGCACCGGGCCACTCACCTATGCCGACATGCTGATCTACAACCCGGACTCGCTCAGTGAGGACGAGATCGAGGCGATCCGGAAGCTCGACGGCGTCAAGAGCGTCAACTCATTGGCCATGGCGCAGGTCCTGATCGAGAACAAGAGCATCAACGTCGCGGCCGTCGACCCCGCGACGTACCGGAACTTCACCCTGGCCGCGAGCGCGGACACCCAGCAGGTGTGGGATCGGGTGGCCGCCGGCGAGCTGGCGATCCGCCCGGAGCTGGAGAAGGGGCTCCCGACCGACCGGGGCGGCTACCTCCGCCTTGGAAGCGATGAGGACGCCCACGAGGTGCACGTCGGTGCATTCGCGCCGCAAATCCCGCAGATCGACGCCGTCGTCAACAAGACCTGGGTCGACACCTTGCAGATGAAGGACGGCAATGCGCTGATCCTCAATACCGGCCAGCAGTCGCCCCAGTCGCTGCGCAAGGCGCTCGAGCGCATCGCGGGCCCGAACGCGTCGGTGCAGATTCTCGGTCCCGATCTGGACATCAGCGTCAAGCAGACCGCGTTCCTCGTCGGGACGGTGGCGGACGCGGTGGGCGCCTTCAACTACACGGTGCTCGGTGGCGGCCGGATCGCGCCGGAGCCGTCGTGGGTCTCCTCGCACATCGCCACCGGCGAGGTGCCGATCCTCGGCACCGTCACCTGCAACCGACTCATCTTTCCCCAGCTGAGGGCGGCGCTCCAAGAAGTCGTTGACCGCGGGCTGGCCGACGAGATCCACCCGGGTGAGTACGCCGGCTGCTACTACCCGCGGTTCATCGCCGGCACCACCACGCTGTCCAACCACTCCTTCGGGCTCGCCCTCGACCTCAACGTGCCCGGCAACCAGCGCGGCACCGCCGGCGAGATGGACCGCACTGTCGTGTCGATCTTCAAGGACTGGGGGTTCGCCTGGGGTGGCGACTGGAGCTACACCGACCCCATGCACTTCGAGATGAACGCCCTCGTCACCCCGCGTTAGCGCGGTGGTTTCGAGACGGTTGCTGCGCAACCTCCTCAACCACCGACCCCTCGCTGGTTGAGGAAGGCGCGCAGCGCCTGTCTCGAAACCCGGTGACGTGCGCAGGGTGGTTTCGAGACGGTTGCTGCGCAACCTCCTCAACCACCGATGGACGGGCTGCGCAACCTCCTCAACCACCGATGGACGGGCCGCGCAACCTCCTCAACCACCGACCCCTCGCTGGTTGAGGAAGGCGCGCAGCGCCTGTCTCGAAACCCGGTGACGTGCGCAGGGTGGTTTCCAACGACCGATGGACGCTGCGCAACCTCCTCAACCACCGATAGGTGGCGTCGGCGAGAATCGCCGGATGGACGACGTGGTGCTGATGTCCGACCCGCGGGTGACCGGGATCCCGGTGGCCGGTGACGCGGCCGGCCTGGTCGACGTGACCGGGAGCCTGCCGGTCGACCAGCGCAAGGCCGACGCGACGGGCGCGTGGCGGCTGCTGCGCGGGCCGGTGCTCGAGCGGCTCGTCGATGCCGCGGAACGGCTGCCGCGCGACCTGCGGCTGGTGGTGGTCGAGGGGTACCGACCGCCGGCCCTCCAGACGACGTACTTCGACGGCTATCGCGCTTGGCTTCGCGCCGAGGACCCGTCGCGGTCCGACGCGGAACTGCACCGGCTCGCGAGCCGCTATGTCTCGCCGCCCGAGGTCGCGCCGCACACCGCCGGAGCCGCCGTCGACGTCACGCTGCGCGGTGCCGACGACGTCGAGCTCGACCTCGGGTGCCCGGTCAACGCCAGCCCCGAGGACAGCGGCGGGCGCTGCTACACGGCGCACCCGGACGTCGCCGGCGAGGCGCTGCTGCTGCGCGGGGCGCTCACTGCCGCCCTCGAGGGCGCCGGTCTGGTGAACTACCCGACCGAGTGGTGGCACTGGTCGTACGGCGACCGGTACTGGGCGTACGCCACCGGCGCCGAGCGCGCGCTCTACGGGCCGCTCGCTGCCGGCTGACCCGGCTCGCTAGCGTTGACGCCATGCGCGCCGTCCAGGTCATCACGCCCACTGGTCCCGCCGACGTCCAGGTGGTCGAGGTCGACGAGCCCCACGCCCGCGAGGACGAGGTGCTGGTCGAGGTGCACCGGGTCGGCATCTCGTTCCCGGACCTGCTGCTCAGCAAGGGCGAGTACCAGCTCAAGCCGGAGCCGCCGTTCACGCTGGGCGTCGACTTCGCCGGCACGGTGATCTCCGGCCCGGACGGCTACGAGAAGGGTGAGCGGGTCGCGGGCGTGCTGCCGTACGGCGGTGCCGCCGAGCTGGTGTCCGCTCCGCCGATGTCGGTGTTCTCCCTGCCCGACGAGCTCTCGTTCGACGACGGCGCCGCGATCCCGCTGAACTACCTGACCGCCCACTTCGCGCTGGCCGAGCGCGGCCGGCTGCACGAGGGCGAGTCGGTCCTGGTGCACGGCGCCGCCGGCGGGGTCGGGACCGCGACCATCCAGGTCGCGAAGGGGTACGGCGCCCGGGTGATCGCCGTCGTCAGCACCGAGGAGAAGGCCGAGCTCGCCCGCCGGGTCGGTGCCGACCACGCCGTCCTGCTGGACGGGTTCAAGGACGCCGTCATGGAGCTCACCGACGGGGAGGGCGTCGACATCGTCCTCGACGTCGTCGGCGGCGACGCCTTCACCGACTCGCTGCGCACGCTCGCGCCCCAAGGCCGCCTCATGGTCGTCGGCTTCGCGAGCGGGCAGGCGATCCCCCAGGTGAAGGTGAACCGGCTGCTGCTCAACAACGTGGACGTGCGGGGCGTTGGCTGGGGTGCCTACGCGATGGTCCGGCCCGGCTACATGCACGAGCAGTGGGACGCGCTGCTGCCGCTGATGGAGTCGGGTGCCATCAAGCCGCCGATCGGGGCGACGTACGCGTTCGAGGACTTCGGCCGGGCGCTCACGGACATGGAGGAGCGCAGGACCATCGGGAAGTCGGTCGTCCGCGTCAGGGACTAGCCCGGACGGGTCATCTTGCGGGGTGGGACCGCGCGGTTAGGGTGGCGGAGTGACGATTCTCGACGATGCCCGCGCTGGCATGAACCCCGACATCCGTCCGCAGGACGACCTGTTCGGACACGTCAACGGACGGTGGCTGGACGAGACCGAGATCCCCCAGGACCGCTCGAGCTGGGGGCCGTTCGTGCAGCTGGCCGACACGGCCGAGGAGCAGGTGCGCCAGATCATCGAGGACCTGGCGGCGTCCGACCCCGCCAGCCTGTCCGAGGACGCCCGCAAGATCGGGGACCTCTACGCCTCCTTCATGGACGAGGACGGCATCGCCAAGCGCGGCCTGCGCCCGGTGCGGCCGCTCATCGACGCGGTCGAGGGGCTGCGCGACGTGCGCGACCTGGCGGCGTTCCTGGGTGAGTTCGAGCGGGTCGGCGGGCACGGCCTGTTCGGGTCGTACGTCAACACCGACGACCGCAACTCCGACCGCTACCTGTTCCACCTCGTGCAGGGCGGCCTCGGGCTGCCCGACGAGTCGTACTACCGCGACGAGAAGTTCGCCGACGTCCGCGAGAAGTACGTCGCCTACCTCACTACGCTGCTCGGCCTGGCCGAGCACGAGGACCCCGCCGGTGCCGCCGCGAAGATCCTCGAGATCGACACCTTGCTGGCCAAGGGCCACTGGGAGCGCGCCGACACCCGCGACGTCCAGAAGACCTACAACCTCACGACGGCCGAGGAGCTCAGGGAGCTGTGCCCGTCGTTCGACTGGGACGCCTACGTCACCAACCTGGGGGGCAACGCCGAGACCATCGCCGAGTCCTGCGTCCGGCAGCCGTCGTACCTCCAGCACCTCACCGGCGTGCTCGACGAGGTCCCCATCGAGGACTGGAAGCAGTGGATGCTCTTCCACGTGCTGCGCGCCGCCGCGCCGTACCTCACCGACGACTTCGTGGCCACGAACTTCGACTTCTACGGCCGCACCCTCAACGGCACCCCCGAGCTGCGGGCCCGCTGGAAGCGCGGCGTCGCGCTGGTCGAGGGCGCCATCGGCGAGGCGGTCGGCCAGGAGTACGTCACACGCCACTTCCCGCCGGAGGCCAAGGCGCAGATGGACGACCTGGTGGCCAACCTGCTCGAGGCCTACCGCCGCTCCATCGCCGCCCTGGACTGGATGGGCGAGGAGACCAAGAACCGCGCCTACGAGAAGCTCGACACGTTCCGCCCGAAGATCGGCTACCCCGAGAAGTTCCGCGACTACTCCGACCTGCGGGTCAGCCCCGACGACCTGCTCGGCAACGTCGCCTCCGCGGCGGGGTTCGAGACCGACCGGCAGCTGCGCAAGATCGGGTCCCCGGTCGACCGCGACGAGTGGTTCATGCTCCCGCAGACCGTCAACGCCTACTACAACCCCGGCACCAACGAGATCTGCTTCCCGGCCGGGATCCTGCAGCGGCCGTTCTTCAGCCCCGCCGCCGACGCGGCGGAGAACTACGGCGGCATCGGCGCCGTGATCGGCCACGAGATCGGGCACGGCTTCGACGACCAGGGCGCGCAGTACGACGGCGCCGGCAACCTCAACGACTGGTGGAGCGCCGACGACAAGTCGGCCTTCGAGGTGAAGTCGAAGGCTCTGATCGAGCAGTACGACGCGTTCGAGCCGCGCTCGCTTCCCGGCGAGCACGTCAACGGCGCGCTCACCGTGGGCGAGAACATCGGCGACCTCGGCGGCCTGACCATCGGCCACAAGGCCTACGTGATCTCCCGCAACGGCGAGGCGGACGACGACGCGCGGCGGTCCCTGTTCATGAACTGGGCCTACTGCTGGCGAACCAAGCGCCGCAAGGAGCAGGAGCAGCAGTACCTCACCATCGACCCGCACAGCCCCCCGGAGTTCCGTGCGAACATCGTGCGCAACCTCGACGAGTTCCACGAGGTCTTCGGCACTGCCGAGGGCGACGGGCTGTGGCTGGACCCGGCGAAGCGCGTCCGGATCTGGTGACCACCCACCGAGAGGACCCCGTCATGATCGAGGTCGCCACGAGCGTCGACATCCAGGGCGGGCTCGTCGTGGGCCACGACGGGTCGCCGGCCTCCGCGCAGGCGGCCCGGTGGGCGGCCCGGATGGCAGTACGCCTCGGCATCCCGCTGCATGTCGTGCGCACCTGGAGCCTGTCGTCGGCACCCCGACCGGCGACCGCCACGGCCGGATACGTTCCGCCGATGACCGACTTCGAAAAGGCCGTCCACGACCGGCTCCAGGCCGACGTCGCCGCCCTCGGCCTGGCAGAGGGCTGCGTGGTGAACTTCCACGTGGTGCACGGCTCCGCTGCCAAGCGGCTCCTCCAGGCGGCCGCCCACGCCGAGCTGCTCGTGGTCGGCTCCCGGGGTGAGGGTGGCTTCCGTGGGCTGCGCTTCGGGTCCACCGCCGACCAGGTGGTGCGGTACGCGCCGTGCCCGGTGGTCGTGGTTCCCGTGCGCGGCGCCGAGGAGCCCACTCCCCCGGACAGCAAGCTCGGCGCCGACACCGAGGGCTGAAATGCCTCAGGCGGGCCGGTCCCCCGAACCGGCCCGCCCGAAGGCAGTTCCCCCGTGTGATCTGTCAGCGTGAATCTGTCAGTCGAACCGCTGCACGCTGAAGTTGTAGTCGTCGAGCCAGCCGTGCAGGCTGTGGCTGCCGGACGAGTCGTGCAGGTTCGCGAACGCCCGGAGGACGTGGTTGCCCCGGCCGATCTTCGTGCAGAACTGCAGCGAGTTGCCGTTCCAGCTCGGCTCACCGGTGAGCGCCACCTTGTCGCTGCCAGCGGTGAACGGGTTGATCGGGAGGCCGTCCTTGTGCACCTCGAGGCCCATCCAGTCGTTGGCGTCGCCGCCGGTGATCTGGGTCTCGGCCGAGAACGTGATGAGCAGGGTGTCGGTCCCGACCCTCGGGCCCGTCACCAGTACCGCGGCACCCGGAACCGCCCGGTCGGCATCGTTGACCCCCGTCTCGACGAACGTGAAGGGCGAGTTGACGATCCGGCTCTTCATGTTGATGTTCCGGCCACCGTCACAGGCGAAGACGCGGGGAGCGACAGTCTTCGCGCTGGCGCTCTTGGCGCTCTGCGCGGTCTGGGGCTTCTCGGCACCACTGGCAGCGAGAGCGGAGCTCCCGGCGATGGCCAGGCCACCGGAGGTGGCGACGACGGCGGCGATGCCCAGAGCTGCGATTCGGTTCTTCATGGTTCTGCTCCTTCGGGTTGTCTGCCTTCTGGCAGTGACCCCTAGGAGGAGGAGCTTCGAGACCTGATATGACCCGTTCGGGTGATTGCCTCGGGACCTTCTTGGCGGCGTATGTAATCATGATTACATGATTACGAATGAAGCACTGGAGCGGGTACGCGGCTGGTTCACCGGCCGGCTGCCCGCGGACTGGTCGGCCGCACCGGCCGATGTCACGGTCGACCGTGAGGAGATCACGGTGATCCTGACCATCCCCGACGTCGAGGGCGGGGACTCCTCCGAGGCCGAGCTCGCCGAGTCGAGGGTGGGTCGCGCCCGTGGCTTCCGCGAGGAGACGCGGGAGGCCCGGATGAAGATCGACCGCGAGGCCCAGCACCGGTACGAACGCAAGGTCTCGTGGGGGGTGCGGGTCGGTGATCACGACGAGCTGTGGACGAACGTCTCCGCCCCGGTGATGACGCGGCTGCGCCAGCCGCAGCGGCTCGTCCTGGACACCTTGGTCGACGCCGGTGTCGCCCGGTCCCGGGCCGATGCGCTCGCGTGGTGCGTCCGGCTGGTCGGGCAGCACGAGGAGGACTGGCTCGGCGAGCTGCGCGAGGCCATGGACAAGGTCGGCGACGTACGCAGCAAGGGCCCGGCCGCCTGACGATGCCGCCTGAGGATCGGGTGGTCGGAGGCTCGCCGGCGCAGGCCTCCTGTGGACGGCGTACGCCGGCTGTCGGGCGTCGCTGGTAGACAGTCCGGGTGACCGTCACCGACATCCGCGAGCAGGCCGAGGCGCACCTGCGTGCCCTGGTCGGCCGCGAGGACGCCCGCCTGCGCGACGACCAGTGGACGGCGATCGAGGCGCTGGCCGTCGATCGCCGTCGGTCGCTCGTGGTGCAGCGCACGGGGTGGGGCAAGTCGGCGGTCTACTTCGTGGCCACGCTGCTGCTCCGCTCCGAGGGGGCGGGGCCGACCGTGATCGTCTCCCCGCTACTGGCCCTGATGCGCAACCAGATCGGCGCCGCCGAGCGGGCCGGCATCCGCGCGGTCACCATCAACTCCACCAACATCGAGGAGTGGGAGCCGATCCAGGCGTCGATCGCCGCGGGTGACGTGGACGTGCTCCTGGTCAGCCCCGAGCGGCTGAACAACCCGGGCTTCCGCGACGAGGTGCTGCCCCGGCTGGCCGCGACCTGCGGTTTGCTCGTCGTCGACGAGGCGCACTGCATCTCCGACTGGGGCCACGACTTCCGCCCCGACTACCGCCGGATCCGCACCCTCCTCGCCGACCTCCCCGACGGCATCCCCGTGCTCGCCACGACCGCGACCGCCAACGCCCGGGTGACCGCCGACGTCGCCGAGCAGCTCGGTCGCGACGTGCTTGTACTCCGTGGCTCGCTCGACCGCGAGTCGCTGCGGCTGGGCGTGGTCCGGCTGAAGACCGCCGAGCAGCGGCTGGCCTGGCTGGCCGACCACCTCTCCGAGCAGCCGGGCTCGGGCATCGTCTACTGCCTGACCGTGGCCGCCACCCAGGAGATCGCCGACTACCTTCGCAGCCGCGGCCACGAGGTCGCGGCGTACTCCGGCCAGACCGACACCACCGAGCGGCACGCCCTCGAGCAGGACCTCCTCGCCGGGCGGGTGAAGGCGCTCGTCGCCACGAGCGCCCTCGGCATGGGCTTCGACGCGACGCTCGGGTTCGTCGTCAACATGGGTGCGCCCGCGTCTCCGGTCGCCTACTACCAGCAGGTCGGCCGCGCCGGCCGCGGCACCGACGAGGCGAGCGTCGTCCTGCTGCCGGCGATCGAGGACCGCGACATCTGGGCGTACTTCGCCTCGCTGGCCTTCCCGCGGGAGGAGCTGGTGCGCCAGACCCTGTCGGTGCTCGCGGGGTCCGACCGGCCGCTGAGCACGGCCACCATCGAGACGTATGTCGAGCTCAACCGCAACCGGCTGGAGACCATGCTCAAGGTCCTCGACGTCGACGGCGCCGTACGCCGCGTCCGCGGCGGGTGGGAGGCCACCGGCCGGGACTGGGCCTACGACGAGGAGCGCTACCGCCGGGTGACCGAGGCCCGGGAGCGCGAGCAGCAGGCGATGCTCGCCTACCTCGACACCGACGAGTGCCGGATGCGTTTCCTGCGAGAGCAGCTGGACGACCCGGAGGCCAAGGACTGCGGCCGGTGCGACAACTGTGGTGGCCTGGCCCTGTCGGCGGAGCTGTCCGCCGACGCGTTGTCCGAGGCCACCGCCCGGCTGGCCCGGCCCGGCGTGGTGGTCGAGCCGCGGAAGATGTGGCCGACCGCGCTGGCCAACCTCGGGATCGACCTGAAGGGCAAGATCGCCGAGGGCGCGAGCGAGGGTCGAGCAGTGGCCCGGCTCACCGACCTGGGCCACGGGCAGTCACTGCGGGCGCTGTTCGCGCCGGCGACCGAGGACGGTCCGGTCCCGGTCCCGCTGGCGAGGGCTGTCGTCGAGGTGCTGGGCGACTGGCGCCCGCGGGTCGACGGCATCGTGGTCGTCGAGTCGGCCACGCGACCGACCCTGACCGCCGACCTGGCCGACGGGCTCTCGCGTTACCTCAAGGTGCCGGTGCTGGGCCGGTTCGCGATCGTCGACCCGTCGGTCGCTCCGGGGCAGGGTGCGATGAACTCCGCCCAGCGCGTCGCCGCCGTCGGGCGGCGGTTCGCGCTGGACGTGCCCGAGGGCGAGCTCAAGGACCGCTCGGTGCTGCTCGTCGACGACCTGGTCGTCACCGGGTGGACCCTCACCTCCGCCGCGCGGGCGATCCGTGCCGCCGGGGCGGCCGAGGTGCTGCCGCTGGCCCTCGGCGTCAGCGGCTGAGCGCTCCCGCTCCGTCGGGCTCAGGCGCCGAAAATGACGCTGACCCGCCGTTGATCAACGGCGGGTCAGCGTTCAGTTTGTACGGGTCAGTGACTCATCACCGCGACCGGGTCGACCGGTACCTTCGGCCTCGTCCTCGGCAGCATGACCGCGGGGATCAGGCAGGCCGCGACCAGGATCGTTGCCACCACGAACACCGCGGCGTACGCGTCACCCAGCTCAACCAGGAACTCCGGTGCCGAGGGCGGCACGTCGATGTCCTTGATGCCGTTGGTCAGCAGGACCGAGAACAGCGCGGTGCCGATGGACGCCGCCACCTGCTGGACGATGTTCATCAGGGTCGAGCCGCGCGCGATGTTGTGGTCGGTCAACGTGGCCAGCCCGGACGCCATGATCGGCATCATCGTGGCGCCCATGCCCAGGCCCATCACGAACAGCGCACCGATGATGAAGGTGTACGACGTGTCGGCGGTCAGTTGCGTGAACATGCCCATGCCCACGGTGATCACGGCGATGCCGGTCATCACGACCTTGCCAGGCCCGATCCGGTCGGCGAGCACGCCGGCGATCGGCATCGTGATCATGGCGCCGATGCCCTGCGGGGCGAGCAGCAGACCGGAGTCCAGAGCGGTCTCGCCGCGCACCTGCTGGAAGTACAGCGGGAACAGCAGGCTGGCGCCGAAGAAGGAGATCGCGAACAGCGACATGGCGATCACCGAGACGGTCATGTTCCGGTACAGGAACAGCCGCAGGTCCACCAGCGGGTGGATGTTGCGACGGTTCAGCGCCCACGGGACGAACGCCGCGATCAGGAGCAGGCCGATGGCTGCCGGCACGAGCACTTGGGCGTCCCAGATGGTGCCCGCTTCCGGGATCGTCGAGACGCCGTACAAGAACGCCGCGAGGCCGGGCGACAACATGAGCATGCCGAGCCAGTCGAACGTCTCGGAGGGCTCGACCGAGTCCTTCGGCAGCACGATGGCTGCGTAGATCAGGGCGATGATGCCGATCGGCAGGTTGATCAGGAAGATCCAGTGCCAGGACGCGGCGTCGATCAGCCAGCCGCCGACGATCGGGCCGAAGATCGGGCCGAGCAGCATCGGGATGCCGAGGACGGCCATCACCCGACCGACCCGCTCCGGGCCGGCCGCGCGGGTCAGGATGGTCATGCCGAGCGGCATCAACATGCCACCGCCGAGGCCCTGGAGGACCCGGAAGGCCACCAGCTGCTCGAGGCTGTTGGCGAGCGAACAGAGCACGGAGCCGGCCGTGAACAGCACGACCGCGATGAGGTAGAGCCGCTTGGTGCCGAACCGGTCGGCAGCCCAGCCGGTGAGCGGGATGACGCTCGCGAGGGCCAGGGTGTAGCCGGTCATCGTCCACGCGACCTGGGCCGAGGTCGCGGAGAACTCGGTCTGGAAGGTCTGGAGTGCGACGGACACGACGGTGATGTCGAGGATGGACATGATCGCCCCGAGGACGACCACGCCGGCCACGATCAGGACGCTCTTGTCGAGCTTGTCCGTGGTCGGAGGGGTGTCGGGGCGGATCTCGCCCCCGGAATTTTGGGTACTGATGGTCACCCGTCCAGATTACGAACCTTCCGGAATCGATCCCACCGACTTTCGTAGGTGCTGGCTTGTGACGTACCTCATCCGCTCAGACCGCCGGCGCAGGACCTGCGGCTCGTCGATCGTGAGCGGCCCGTGGGTCTGGCCGTCGTGACCGGGGTTCGGTCAGGCCGTCTGCGGGCTCGGCCGGGACCCGCTGCTGGTACCCGTGTCGTCGTCCTCCGCCGTCAGCGGCCTGGCGATGCTCTCGAGAGACTGACCCTCGGCCTTCACTCCGAGGAACGCCGCGACCACGCCGCCGGCGATCATCAGCGCGGCGCCGATGTAGTAGCCCAGTGCGATCGCACCGATGCCCTCCCCGCCGGTCGTGGCGTCGTCGATCAGCTTGCCGAAGAGCAGCGGGCCGGCGATGCCGCCCGCCGCGGTGCCGACCGCGTAGAAGAACGCGATGCACAGGGCCCTGGTCTCCATCGGGAAGACCTCGCTGGCCGTGAGGTACGCCGCGCTGGCGCCGGCCGAGGCGAAGAAGAAGATGATGCAGCCCATCAGGGTCAGCGTGACCGCGCTGTAGGCGTCGAGGGTCAGACCGGTGATGCCGAGCAGGACCCCGGAGATGACGTAGGTGCCGGTCAGCATCTTCACCCGGCCGATGGAGTCGAACAGCGGCCCGAGGAGCAGCGCCCCGACGAAGTTGCTGATCGCGAAGACGGCGATGTAGTAGCCGACCTGCTTTACCCCCAGGAACGACGTCAGCGTGTCGCCGTACGTGAAGAAGAACGCGTTGTAGAGGAAGGCCTGGCCGATGAAGAGCGACAGGCAGAGCGCGGTCCGTCTGGGGTAGAGCGTGAACACCGTCTTGGCGATCAGGGGCAGGCCGATGGTCTTGCGCTGGCGGATGGTGATCGTCTCCGAGACCGACGGGAGGTCCTTGCCGGTCTCGGCGGTCACCTCCTTCTCGATGCTGCGGACGATCTTCTCGCCCTCGTCCTCCCGCCCGTGGATGAACAGCCAGCGGGGGCTCTCCGGGACCTGCCGCCGGACGATGAGGATGCCGACGGCGAGGACGGCGCCCAGTCCGAACGCGATCCGCCAGCCCCACGCCGGGTCGACCAGGGTGGGGTCGAGCAGCGGGATGGTCAACAGCGCGCCGCCTGCGGCGCCGACCCAGAACGAACCGTTGATGGCGACGTCGACCCGGCCGCGGTACTTCGCGGGGATCAGCTCGTCGATGGCGGAGTTGATCGCGGCGTACTCGCCGCCGATGCCGGCGCCGGTGAGGAAGCGGGCGGCGAAGTACCACGCCGGGTTCATCGAGAACGCCGTGAGCACGGTGGCCACCGTGTAGACGCCGAGCGTGACCAGGAAGAGCTTCTTGCGGCCGAACCTGTCGGTGAGCTGCCCGAAGAAGAGCGCACCGATGCAGGCTCCGGCGACGTACGTCGCTCCGGCCGCGCCGACCTGGAAGCTGCTCATCCCGAGACCGGTGCTCTCGGGCTTCAGCGCATCGCTCATCGATCCGACGATCGTGACCTCGAGCCCGTCGAGGATCCACACCGTGCCGAGCCCGATCACCACCAGCCAGTGCCAGCGGCTCCACGGCAGCCGGTCGAGCCGCGCCGGGATGTCGGTGGTGATGCGGCCGGTCTCTACTCCCTTGGACATGGCGCCTCAGCTCTCGTTGCCGAGTCGGCGAGTCACGTCCAGCACCCGCTCGACCAGGTGGTCGAGGGCGGCCTCCTGCACGTCACCGAGGGGTACGTCGCCCTCCACGCCGGTGCCGTGCGAGACGCCGTACGGGTTGCCGTCCTCGAACTTCACGGGATCCGTGTAGCCGGGCGGGACCAGGATCCCGCCGAAGTGGTAGATCGTGTTGTAGAGCGCGAGCAGGGTCGACTCCTGGCCGCCGTGGTTGGTCTTCGCGGCGGTGAAGCCGGCGTACACCTTGTCGGCGAGCCTGCCCTCGCCCCACTGCGGACCAAGGGTGTCGAGGAACTGCTTGAGCTGGCTGGCGACGTTGCCGAAGCGGGTCGGCGACCCGAACAGGACGGCGTCCGCCCACACGATGTCGTCGGGCACCGCCTTGGTCTCGCCCGCGGTGTCGTCAACGTGCCGACGCCACTCCGAGACCCCGTCGATGATGTCGTCCGGGGCGAGCTCCTCCACGTGGCGCAGGCGCACCTCCGCGCCGGCCTTCTCGGCGGTGGAGGCGGCCCGACGCGCCATGGCGTCGACCGTCCCGGTCGAGGAGTAGTAGATGACAGCGAGGTTGACGGACACGTGCGCCTCCCGGTGGCGGGACGAAGTTCAGCGTTCGACCGATCGCGTACCCGGGGCCCAGTTACGCAAACGGGTTGAGGGCGTGTCTCCCTCCTCCATGGCCTGCTACGCGCCGCTCGCGACGGCCGAGAGGAAGGAGGCACGCCCTAGTCGTGCCGCACCTGCTCGGTGAGGAGGACGGCGAGGTCGCGGACCTTGACGTTCTCCTGCTGGCTCAGCTCCGAGAGCGCGGCGAACGCGGCGTCGGCGTCGTACCCGTGGCGGGCCATCAGGATCCCCTTCGCCTGGTCGATCACCGAACGCGAGGCCAGGGCCTGGCGCAGGTTCGTGACCATGTCCCGGAGCGCGCGGGTGCCCTCGATCCGGTGGAACACCTGGCCGACGGCGAACGCCGCGAGCTCGGCGATGTCGATCTCGACGCCCGCGAACGCGTCGGTCCGTGTCGAGTAGGCATTGATCACCCCGACCATCTCGTCCCGGACGTGCACCGGCAGCGCGAGCACGCTGGCGACCTCGGTGGGGGCGACCAGCCGGGTGAGTGCCGGCCATCGCGGATCGGCCCGGATGTCGGGGGTCAGGACTCGCTCCCGGGTGTCCCAGGCGGACTGGCAGGGACCCTCGCCGGCCTGCATCTGCATCCCGTCGAGCCGCTGGGCGAGCGCGCCGCTGGAATCGACGACACGGGGGTTGGCGGGTGGCCCGATGGTGACGCTCAGGTCTGCGGCGTGGCCGATGAGGTCGGCGAGCATGGTGGCCAGGCCCGCCGCCGCCTCGGCCTCGGTGGTCGCCTCTTCCAGCTGGGTCAGGCTCTGGAACACGTTGGCGACGCGCAGTGACTCCTCGCGGGTGCCGGTGATCGGCGTGAGGGCGTCGGTCGCGGGCATCGCCACGCCCGGTCGTCCGGACAGGCCCGCGAGGTCGAAGGCGCGGCGCACGATCGGCGGAACCCGGACCAGCCTCAGCTGGTGGTCCCTCTCGGCGGCCCGGTCGACCGACTCCTCGATCGTGCGCATCGCCTCGGGAGAGAGGTGGGTGACGCCGCGCAGGTCGATCGTGTGCAGCGACTCCTCGAGGCCCCGGGCCAGTACGGCGCGGAGCCGGTCGACGCTCGTCTCGTCGAGCTGCCCCTCGAGGCAGACCGCGTTGCTGCGCACCGACACGGACCACCCGACGTCCTCGATGTGCCGGTGGTGCACCGCGGCGAGCGCCGCATCGAGCCCGTCCTTCCCCGCCTGCACTGCCTCGAGCGCGTAGCTGCAGACGATGGCGGTGCCGGCCCGGCCGGCGAGCTCGTGCAGCCCGTGCTCGAACGCCTCCACGTCGTCGACGAGCTCCGGCCAGGCACCGTCGTCGGCCGTGCACAGGACCCCCGGAAAGCCCTCGTCGTGGGCCCGCATGATCCTCTCGTCGTACGCCGCCAGGGTGGCCGCCGACGACCCCCCGGCCCGGGCCCGCTCGTCCGCGATCGTGACCAGCTCCAGCTGCTCGTGACCCGCGACCCCACCCGGCAGCAGGCGGAGCGGGCCGGGCTCGGTTGCGTCAGCTGGCCCCAGGTGGGAGTGGATCACCTTGTCGCCGCGCTGCAGTGCGTCGGCAATCCGGGCAGCGAGGCGCCGCTCGGCTGAGCGCTGATCGTTGTGGAGCAGGAGCGCGTGCTCGGGCGCATGCAGGTCGGGCATGTCTCGGACCCTAGCCACCGGTGTCCGGCCCGTCTTCCCGACGCCTTCACCCCTAGGGGTGGCTTGTGTTTCAACTGCCATTCAAGGGGGGTACGTTCCGAAACACGCATCAAGTCCAGACCCCGCTTGCTGCAACAAGTCGGCAAGTTCGCTCTTCGCTGTTCCGGAAGACGTGAGCGCATCATGAGTTTGTCCGACCCCTTCCACGAACCCGCCCTCAATCGACGACAGCGCCGCGAGCGCACCGCCCGCGCACTGGACGCGAGCGGGACCACGCGGAGCGAGACCCGTCGCGAGGAGCTGCTCGACTACGTCGTCCGGATCAACATGGGCGTCGCCCGCAGCGTGGCCAGCCGGTACCTCAACCGCGGCATCGAGGAGGACGACCTGGTCCAGGTCGCCTACGCCGCACTCACCCGCGCCGCCCGCGACTTCGACCCGAGCCGGCACGAGGACTTCCTCTCGTACGCCGTCCCCACGATCCGCGGCGAGCTGAAGAAGCACTTCCGCGACCTCGGCTGGACGGTCCGCCCGCCACGCCGGATCCAGGAGACCCAGGCCCGGATCACCCGCGCGGAGGGCGAGCTCGTGCAGACGTACGGCCGTTCGCCGCGTCCGTCGGAGATCGCCGAGCATCTGGGGATCGAGGTCGACGACGTGGTCGACGCCATGTCGGCCGACGGCTGTTTCGCTCCCTCGTCCCTGGACCGGCCGCTGACGACCGCCGACGGAGCCGGCTTCGCCACGGTGGCCGACCTGCTCGGCGAGGAGGACGCGTCCCAGCCGGCTGCCGAGGCCCGGGTCACCCTCGCCCCGGTCGTGCGCAAGCTCAAGGAGCGCGACCGCAGGATCCTCTACATGCGGTTCTTCGAGGAGCGGACGCAGCAGGAGATCGCCGACGACATCGGGGTGACCCAGATGCAGGTGTCCCGGCTGCTGAGCCGGATCATGCGCGACCTGCGCACGGAGCTCACCGAACCCGCGCGGCGTACCCCCGTCGCGTCCTAGGCGAGGGTTGGACCTGGCCCGTCAGCTGCGGGATCGTACTGGAACGCGCGCACCTCCTGCGCGTGTGGTCCCTAGGCCTCCGGGAGCAGTCCCAGCAGCTGCCGGTGGTAGGTGCGGCGTACGTCGTGGACCCGGAGGCCGCCGTCGGGACGGGCCGGGATCCGGGTCAGCGAGATCTCGTGGTCGTCGGGATGGATCCGCCAGTCGAGCCTGGCCAGCGGGGGGATCATCCGGCCGAGGACCGACAGCGTGATGCCCTCGCCGGGGCAGCGGTGCCCGGTTTCCACTGGTCCGCCTCCCTGGGGGACGAAGTCGGGGCGGTTGCCCTGGTCGCCCCTCCGGAACCGGCTCGGGTCGAACGTCTCCGCGTGACGCCAGTGAGCAGGGTCGTGGTTGGTCCCGTAGACGTCGAGCACGAGGCGGTCCCCGGCCCGGACGCGGTGGCCGTGCCACGCGAACGGACAGCGCGACCGGCCTCCGAGCACCGGCACGAAGGGGCTCAACCGACGCACCTCCTCGCTGAACATGCGCACCATGTCCGGGTTGCCGGTGGCGCACGCGTCGTTCAGGTCGGGGTTCGCCTCGAGCTGGCGGGTGGCGAAGATGACGAAGTAGCTGACCGCGACGGTCGGACGCAGCACGTTGAGCAGCTCCACCGCTGCGGTGCGTGGCGGCAGCAGATCTCCGGCCGGATCCCGGGCGAACGCCATGACGTCGGCGACCGAACCGGTCGGTGGGCGGCGCCGGCCCGAGCGGATCTGCTGGATCACCGAAGCCGCCCAGGCATCCGCACGCCGGCGCGCCAGCCGAGCACGCAGGAACGGCAGCCCGAGCGTGCCGAATCCATCGACGATCTGGGCAAGGTCGCGTGCCCGTCGCCGCATCACGACGGCCGCCTCCGGAACCCCCGCCCACTCCTGGACGGCGACGCCGAGCGCACGGACGGCAGACGGGAACACGGTCCCCCGGCCGGTCCGGGTCCAGGCGTCGAGCTCCGACTGCCACTTGTCGCCGACCCGATCGGCCAGGTCGGCCACCTGCGCGGGTGAGGTGACGTCGAGGAACAGCTTCTTGCGGTGCCGATGCTCGGCGCCGTCCAGCCCGTGCACGGCACCCTTGCCGTAGAGGCTGTGCGCCACCATGGCCGGCAGGGCGCGACGGCGAACCACCCGGTCCTGGTCGTAGAAGAGCTCGACCCCGTCGGGGCCACGCAGCACCAGGGAACGTCGGCCCAACAGCCGGATCGGGGTCGCCGACCCTCGGTGCGGGTGCTCCTGGTCCAGCAGGTCGGAGAACAGATAGCCGTGCCGCAGCAGGGCGAATGTCCGGTCGCGAAGCGCCTTCATCTCGCCTCCCATCACTGGGACGCGACGTACCCGCGTGGCTCACGGCCAAACGGGCTCAGGACAGCTGTGCCTCGATGGCGGCGACCAGGGCCGGGTCGTGCGGCTCGACGCCCGGGCTGAAACGGGCCACGACGGCGCCGTCGGCGGCGAGCAGGAACTTCTCGAAGTTCCACTCCACGTCGCCGATCCGGCCCTTCTCGTTGGGCGCCGCGACGAGCTGTTCGTAGATCTCGTGCCGTCCCTCGCCGTTGACGTCGACCTTCTCGGTCATCGGGAAGGTGACGCCGTACGTCGCGGAGCAGAACTCGGCGATCTCCTCGGCCGAGCCCGGCTCCTGGCCACCGAACTGGTTGCACGGGACGCCGACGACGGTGAAGCCACGGTCGGCGTACGTCGACTCGAGCTCCTCGAGTCCGGTGTACTGGGGAGTGAGCCCGCAGCGGCTCGCAACGTTCACCAGGAGGACCGTCCGCCCCTCCGAGATGTCGCCGAGCGTGGCGGGGGTGCCGTCCAGGCGGGCGATCTTGGCGTTCAGGATGCTCATGCAGCGAGCGTAATCCGGCAGGCACGCCAACCCGAATCGGGAACGACCTGTCGGTCCGGGGCGTTAGCGTCACAGGTCGATCGGAGGTGTCCATTGGGGTTCGTGCCCGTCACCGGTCGGGCCGCCTTCCGTCCGGGCGACCCGCCACGCGAGGGCGTGGTCGAGTTCAGCGACGAGCGGCGAACGATCAGCCTGCCGATCCGGGCGGCGCTCCCCGTGCTGACCAAGGCGCACGCCCGCGACGACCTGCACCCGACCGTCGGGCTCCTGTCGGGAGCCGCGCTGCTGGCGCTGCGGCTGGTCGCGGCCGGGAAGTTCGAGCCCTCCGCCACGGCCCCGCACTGGCGGATGGGTCCGCTCGACGCCGACGACGACGATCGGGTGCGGATGCTGGCCGAGGCGCGCGGGGCCGGGTCCGACGAGGCCGAGGACGTCGTACGCCAGGTGCTGGACGCGGTGGCCGACGCGATGCCGCGCAGCGCCCCGGTCGAGTCCCGGGCCGGTGCGCGGAGGGTCGTCGACCGGCTCCACCGGCGTGGGCCGGGGCTACTCCGCGCGGCTGCAGGAGCGGCTCGCGCAGCGGCTGGCGGCGGCGACCGACGACCGGCCGCAGCTCGTGCGGATCTCGCTGCGGGTGGAGGCCGACGAGGAGGAGCTGGTCGCGGGCGCCGTCCGGCTCGTGCTCCAGGTGCACGACGAGCAGGACACCCTCCACGTCTGCGACGCCGCGGAGCTCTGGGCCGAGGCCGGGTCCGGCCGCCGCTCACGGGTTCGGTCACCGCGCCCGCACCCACGCCACCATCGCCCTGCGCGGCGCGGCCGACGCCTGGCCCGTCCTCGACCGCCTGCTCGAGCTGCGGGTGCCCGACCAGATCACCCTCGACGCCGACGAGCTGGTGAGCCTCCTCGACGACGGGGTGGGCGCCCTCAAGGACCGCGGGATCGACGTGCTCTGGCCGCGCAGCCTGGGTCGTGACCTGACCGCGATGACCGTGCTGGACCGCAAGCAGGGCACCCGCGAGCAGCCGCTGACGAAGGGGATGTTCGGGCCCGACTCCCTCTTCACGTTCAACTGGCAGATCGCCATGCACGGTGAACCCCTCACCGACGAGGAGATGGACCAGCTCGCCGGCGCGGCGGCGCCGATCCTCAAGCTGCGCGGCAACTGGACCGTCATCGACCCCGCGATCGCGCGCAAGGCCCGCAAGCGGCTGGTCCGCACCGTCAAGCCCGCCCAGGCGGTTGCGGCCGCGCTGACCGGGGTGGTCCAGGTGGACCCGACCGCGGACGGCGGACCCGAGGACGACGTACCGGTCGTCGTCGGCGCCTCGTTGCTGAAGGTGCGCGACCAGCTCCGCACCGCGGCGACCCGCGAGCCACTCGATCCGCCGGCCGCACTGCGCGCCGAGCTCCGCGCCTACCAGCGACACGGCTTCACCTGGCTGGCGGAGATGACCTCGCTCGGGCTGGGTGCCTGCCTCGCCGACGACATGGGTCTGGGCAAGACCGTCACCCTGATCGCACTCCACCTGCACCGGGTCGAGTCCGGCGCGACCGGCCCGACCCTGGTCGTCTGCCCGGCGTCGCTGCTCGGCAACTGGGAGGACGAGGTGGCGCGGTTCGCGCCCGGTGTCCCGGTGCACCGGTTCCACGGAGGACGGCGGTCGCTGGCCGGCGTCGACCGCGGGTTCGTGCTGACGACGTACGGCACCATGCGGCGCGACCACGCGGCGCTCGCTGACGTGGCCTGGGACATCGTCGTCGCCGACGAGGCGCAGCACGTCAAGAACGCCCGCTCCTCGACCGCGCGGGCGTTGCGCTCGATCCCGAGCCGGGCCCGGGTTGCGCTGACCGGCACGCCGGTCGAGAACAACCTGACCGAGCTGTGGTCGATCCTCGACTGGGCGACGCCCGGGCTGCTCGGCAGCCGCAACGCGTTCCGCAAGGTCTGGGCGGCGCCGATCGAGTCCGGGCTGGTGCCCAGCAAGGCGGTGCAGTTCCAGGAGCTGATCGGGCCGTTCCTGCTGCGCCGCCGCAAGTCCGACCCCGGCATCGCGCCGGAGCTCCCGGCCAAGACCGAGACCGATCACCGGCTGCGCCTCACCCGCGAGCAGGTGGTGCTCTACGAGGCGTTCGTGCGCGACACCATGGACCGGATCGAGCGGGCCGACGAGGAGGTGCGGCGCGGGCTGGTGCTCGCGATGCTCACCGGGCTCAAGCAGATCTGCAACCACCCCGCGCACTTCCTCAAGCAGTCGGGTGGCCGGCTGTCGGGCCGGTCGGAGAAGCTCGAGCTGCTCGACGAGGTGCTCGAGACGGTCCTCGCCGAGGGCGGCGCGGTGCTCGTCTTCACCCAGTACGTCGCCATGGCCCGGCTGCTCGAGGACCACCTCGCGCGCGCTGGCGTCCCTCACCAGTTCCTGCACGGCGGCACCCCCGTCCGCGAGCGCGAGGCGATGGTGGCGCGGTTCCAGGCGGGCGAGGTCCCGGTGTTCCTGCTGTCGCTGAAGGCCGGCGGCACCGGCCTCAACCTCACCCGGGCCGACCACGTCGTCCACGTCGACCGCTGGTGGAACCCCGCGGTCGAGGAGCAGGCCACCGACCGGGCCTACCGGATCGGGCAGACCAAGCCGGTCCAGGTGCACCGGTTGATGACCACCGGAACCATCGAGGAACGGATCGCCGAGCTGCTCTCGCGCAAGCGCGCGCTCGCCGACTCTGTGCTGGCCGGCGGCGAGACCGCCCTGACCGAGCTGAGCAACGCCGAGCTGCGTGACCTGGTCACGCTGCGCCTGCCCGCCGAGGAGGAGGACTCGCCGTGACGGCGGTCCTCCACCCCCGGGTCTCCGCGCGCAAGGGAGCCGCGCGAGCGCACTCCTGGTGGGGCAAGGCGTGGGTGCGCGCCGTCGAGGAGGCGGCGTACGCCGAGGCGCACCTGCGCGACGCCCGGAGCCTGGCCCGGTCCGGGCGGATCGGCGGGATCACCGTCGACGACGGCACGTTCCTCGCGGCCGTCGCCGACGGCGACGAGGTGTGGACCGTCAGCGGCGGCCTGCCGGTGCTGGATGCGGCCGCGATCGAGGCGTTGGTCGAGACGGTCGCCGCGGAGTCTGGCCGCGTGGCGGCCCTGCTGGGCGGTGACCTGCCGTTCACCCTCGTGGAGCACGCCGACGAGGCGGGCGTCGAGCTGCTGCCGTACGGCGGCGAGCTGGAGACCACGTGCAGCTGCGCGGACTGGGCGGACCCGTGCACCCACGCGCTGGCCGTCCTCTACCAGCTCGCCTGGCTGGTCGAGGCCGATCCGCTGGTGCTTTTCCAGCTGCGCGGGCTGGGTCGCGACCAGCTGCTGGTCCGGCTGCACGAGCGCAGCATGGCCCCCGACGAGGCCGACGTCGTCGACCAGGGGGTGGACGCCGCGCTTCGCGCGGCCCGGGTGCTGGAGCTCCTCGAGGACCCGGCGCAACCGGTCGAGCACCTCTTCTGAGTCGACCGCGGCAGCGTCACAGCAGCTCGAACCGGACCAGCAGCGCGTTGTGGTCGGACCAGAGGTTCCCCAGGACCCGTTGGGAGACGAAACGCAGGTGGCCGTCGCGCAGGTCGATGCGCTTGGCGTGGACGTAGTCGATCAGCCGACCGGTGGGAGGGTGGGTGGGGCGGAGTCCCTGGATGCCGAGGCGCGCGTACGACGGGACCGTCAGGTCGCCGAGCTCGGCCCGCGGGCCTCGCGGCAGCCCGTGCCGGGCATCGACCCGCGCGTCGACGTTGTAGTCGCCGGTGCCGACCACCCAGCGGCCGGGGGCGTGCTCCCACTCGAAGGTCATCCGGTCGAGCTGGTACTGCGCCTTGATCGCGTTCCCGGTCGGCGTCCACCGGCCCGGGCGGTCGAAGTCCTCGATCTTCTGCGGCAGATGGGTGTTGATGACGCTCAGCAGCCGACCGGTCTCGCGGTGCCGCAGGGTGACGCGGATGACGTACCGGTTCCGGAACGGGTAGCGACCGATCGCCGGGTCCATTCCGCTTGCCACCAACCGGGACGCCGACGAGACGAGCGCGAACTTCGACCGGCGCCACGAGACGGCCAGCTCCTTGGCCCCGTTGGGAAAGCGTCGGGTCTCCCACCCATGGTGGCCGAGGGTGGCGAAGACCGGTTCGCTGGAGTACGCCTCCTGCCACCCGACGACGTCCACCGAGTCCAGGCGGGTGATGGAGAGCGCGTCCTCTCGCGCCTGCGCGACGGACAGCTTGCGGTACTGGTTGAAGGTGACCACGCCGATCTCGTGCCGTCGCTCGAGCTTGCCGGCCCGGTTGGGCCGCGGGTGGCGGCCCGTCGAGGGTGGGGGGCGGGGTGGGTGAAGGGTCGGCCTCGGCTGCGGCGAGCTCGGCTCGGGCGGGCTCCTGGTCAGGTGATGGCTGGCCGGCGGCACTGAGCGCCCAGGAGGCCAGGAACCCGACCACGGTGGCGAGGAGCAGGAGGGGCGGCGGCCCAGCCCAGCGCTGACGGCGCGCGGCTGCCCTCACGATCTGGCTCCTGGGGGATCGGCGGCTGGAGGCATGGTGACGGTAGCGGGCAGGAGGCCTGTGGCGCGGGATTCCGGCGCCGTGTCGACGGACCGACTCGTCGCTGGCGCTCCTCGCACCTCAACCAACGAAGACCACCGCTGGTTGAGGAGGTTGCGCAGCAACCGCACTCGTTGCCCGGTGACCGTGGCAGGGCGGTGAACGTGGTCTCGCGACGAGTCAGACGCCGAGCGAGCGCAGCGCCATGTCGCGCAGCAGGGCATGCATGTCGGGGTCGGGCAGCAGGCCGCTGTGCGGCGTGGAGTTGATCAGCCCGAACGCCGCGTGCGCCATCGCCCGCGCCCGGTCCGGCTCGAGACCCGCGTGCACCTGGCGGAGCTGGTCGGCCCAGAGGTCGACGTACTCCAGCTGGAGCTTGCGCACCTGCTCGCGCGCCTCGGCCGGGAGCGACTCCCAGTCGCGGTCCTGCACCACGATCAGCGGACGGTGGCGCAGGGCGAACTCAACGTGCCAGTCGACCAGTCCGCCGACGGCCGACGCCGGGTCCGTGGCCGCGGCCACTCGCTGGCGGCCGACTTCCAGCAGCTCCTCGCTGATGGACACCAGCATCTCCGCGAGCATCGCGTCCTTGCTGGGGAAGTGCTTGTAGAGGGCCGGTCCGGAGATCCCGCACGCGGCCCCGAGGTCGGCGACCGAGACGCCATGGAAGCCGCGGGCGGCGAACAGCTCGGCGGCGGTCGCCAGGATCTGGTCGCGGCGGTTCGACGGGGGCGTCACCGGACAAGGTTAGCGTTCGCTAACGCCGGGGAGGCGCCGTCTTGTCAGGCGTCCTTGGCCCCTGTATTGGCCTCGGACTCGGCCTGGGCCCGTACGTCGTCCATGTCGAGCTCGCGGACCGCACCGATCAGCTTGGTGAGCGCGTCCGGAGGCAGTGCGCCGGGCTGCGCGAACACCAGCGCGCCTTCCTTGAAGGCCATCAGCGTCGGGATCGAGGTGATCCCCGCCGCGCCGGAGAGCTCCCGCTCCTCCTCGGTGTTGACGCTGCCGAACACCAGGTCGGGGTTGTCCTCGGCGGCCTTCTCGTACACCGGAGCGAACTGCCGGCACGGTCCGCACCAGCTCGCCCAGAAGTCCACGAAGACGATGCCGTTGTCCTTCACCGTGGACTCGAAGTTCTCGGCCCCCAGGTCGATTGTGCTCACGTGCTTCTCCGTCGCTTTGCTCGTCGTGCCCCCGATTCGGGGTTAGGGGAGGAACACGGCTGGCCCCCGAGGCATTCCGCCGCCTGCCGGCTCTGGACAGGCGTGGTTAACGATCGCTAACCTGACCGGGTGAGCCAGGAGATGAGGGCGGTCGTCGACGAGCTCCGCGAGCGGTTGGCGGTTGCCCGCCGGGGCGGCAGCGAGTCCGCCCGCAAGAAGCACACCGACCGCGGCAAGCTCCTGGTCCGCGAGCGGGTCGACCGGCTGCTCGATGCCGGCAGTCCCTTCCTCGAGCTGAGCCCCCTTGCCGCGACCGGGATGTACGGCGAGGGCGAGGCCGTCCCGAGCGCCGGCATCGTCACCGGTGTCGGCCGGGTCAGCGGGCGCGAGTGCGTGGTCGTCGCCAACGATGCGACCGTCAAGGGCGGCACGTACTACCCGATGACGGTCAAGAAGCACCTGCGCGCGCAGACCGTCGCATCGGACAACAACCTGCCCTGCGTCTACCTCGTCGACTCCGGCGGCGCGTTCCTGCCGATGCAGGACGAGGTCTTCCCCGACCGCGAGCACTTCGGCCGGATCTTCTTCAACCAGGCCAACCTGTCGGCCAGGGGCATCCCGCAGATCGCCTCCGTCATGGGCTCGTGCACCGCCGGCGGCGCCTACGTCCCGGCGATGTCCGACGAGACCGTGATCGTCAGGAACCAGGGCACGATCTTCCTCGGCGGCCCTCCGCTGGTGAAGGCCGCGACGGGCGAGGTCGTCACCGCCGAGGACCTCGGCGGCGGCGACGTGCACGCCCGCACGTCCGGCGTCGTCGACCACCTTGCCGAGGACGACGCGCACGCGCTCGCGATCGTGCGATCGATCGTGGGCACGTTGGAGCGTCCGACCGCCCAGTCGATCCCCCTCCACGAGGCGGAGGACCCGCACGAGGACCCCGCGACGCTGTACGACGTCGTGCCCGCCGACACCCGCACGCCGTACGACGTGCGCGAGGTGATCCGTCGGGTCGTCGACGGCAGCCGCTTCCACGAGTTCAAGAAGCTGTACGGCGAGACCCTCGTCTGCGGGTTCGCCCGGATCTGGGGCTACCCGGTCGGTGTCATCGCCAACAACGGGATCCTGTTCAGCGAGTCGGCCCTCAAGGGAGCCCACTTCATCGAGCTGTGCAACCAGCGCGGCGTACCCCTGGTGTTCCTGCAGAACATCACCGGCTTCATGGTCGGCCGTGAGTACGAGAACCGCGGCATCGCCCGCGACGGCGCGAAGCTCGTCACGGCGGTGGCGTGCTCGGTCGTCCCGAAGTTCACCGTCGTCATCGGCGGCTCCTTCGGCGCCGGCAACTACGGCATGTGCGGCCGCGCCTACGACCCGCGGTTCCTGTGGATGTGGCCGAACGCCCGCATCTCGGTGATGGGCGGCGAGCAGGCAGCGTCCGTGCTGGCGACGGTCCGCCGAGACGGCATCGAAGCCAGGGGTGATGAGTGGTCGGCCGAGGACGAGGAGGCCTTCAAGGCCCCGATCCGCGACCAGTACGAAGCCCAGGGCTCGCCGTACTACTCCACCGCACGGCTGTGGGACGACGGCATCATCGACCCGGCCGACACCCGCCGGGTGCTCGGCATGGGCCTGGCGGCCGCGGCCAACGCGCCGATCCCGGAGCCCTCCTACGGCATCTTCCGGATGTGATGAGCGTGTCCGTGTCCCTCGCGGGAGTACTCGAGTCCGTCCTGGTCGCCAACCGCGGCGAGATCGCCCTTCGCGTGATCCGTACCTGCCGGAAGCACGGCGTGCGGAGCATCGCGATCTTCACCGACCTCGACGTCGACGCACCCCACGTGCGCGCGGCCGACGACGCGATCCGGGTCGAGAGCTACCTCGACATCGCTGCCGTCGTCGCGGCCGCGGTCGCCACCGGTGCCGCCGCCGTCCATCCCGGTTACGGCTTCCTGTCCGAGCGCGCGGCGTTCGTCCGCGCGGTCGAGGCGGCCGGCATCGTCTTCGTCGGGCCGTCCGCCGAGGTCATGGAGCAGATGGGCCGCAAGGACGCCGCCCGTGAGATCGCGGTCGCCGCCGGGGTTCCGGTCGTTCCCCGAGGCGACGACGCCGGGTATCCCGTGCTGGTGAAGGCCGCTGCGGGCGGAGGCGGCAAGGGCATGCGTATCGTCCGGTCCGCCGCAGACTACGACGAGGCCGTGGCCGCCGCGAAGCGCGAGGCGGCGTCGTCGTTCGGCGACGACACGATCCTGGTCGAGAAGTACGTCGAGCACGGCCGCCACATCGAGGTCCAGGTGATGGCCGACAGCCACGGCAACGTCGTCCACCTCCACGAGCGTGACTGCTCGACCCAGCGCCGCCACCAGAAGGTGCTCGAGGAGGCGCCGGCCCCGACCATCACGCCGGAGGTCCGGGAGCTCGTGACCAGCTCGGCGGTGGCGCTGGCGAAGCACGTGGGCTACGTCAACGCGGGCACCGTGGAGTTCCTGCTCGACGACGACACAGGCGAGGCCTACTTCCTGGAGATGAACACCCGGCTCCAGGTGGAGCACCCGGTCACCGAGGCGATCCTGGGCGATCTCGACCTGGTCGCCGGTCAGCTGATGGTCGCGATCGGCCTGCCGCTGGGCTGGGACCAGGACGAGATCACGCCGCAGGGCCACGCCATCGAGGCGCGGGTGTACGCCGAGGACTCGTTCGGCGGCTTCCTGCCACAGGCCGGGACGGCGACGCTCGTCCGCTGGCCGGAGAACGCCCGCGTCGACCACGCCCTGGAGAGTGGCCAGGTCGTCAGCACGTCGTACGACCCGATGCTCGGCAAGGTCATCGTGCACGGCCCCGACCGCGAGTCCGCCCGCCGTGCCCTCGTCGCGGCGCTGGACGACACCGCGATCCTCGGCCTGACCACGAACGTCGGCTTCCTGCGGGCCCTCGCCGCGAGCGACGAGTTCCGCGACGCCACCATCGACACCGCCTGGCTGGACCACGCCGAGGTCGAGCCCCCGAGCCGGGACATCGCCCGGGTCTTCGCGGCCTGGACGAGCGCGATGCTGGTCGCCCTCGACACCGGCCACCCGTTCCAGGCCGACGGCTGGCGGTCGGGCGCCTCACCTGCGCCGGTCTTCGTCGAGCTGGACGAGACCGTCCTGGTCGACCGGGCGCGAGGTCTGGTGGGCGATCTCGAGGTGCGCGAGCTGCTCGCCGAGCGGCACGTCGTCGTACTTGCCCTCGACGGGCGACGCGAACAGGCCGTCGTCAACGTGCAGCCGCACTACGTGGAGGTCGTCCACCAGGGGCACCGCCATGTGTTCGAGGTACCCGACGTCTTCGGCGACCACGCGGTCGACGCCGGCGACGGCACGATCCTCTCGCCGATGCCGGGCACCGTGCTCGACGTCCGGGTCGAGCAGGGCCAGACCGTGGCCGAGGGCGACATCCTCGGCGTCATGGAGGCGATGAAGATGGAGCTCAGCCTCAAGGCACCGTTCGCCGGCACCGTCGCAGCCGTGGATGCCGCCACCGGCGACCAGGTCGCCCTCGGCGCCCGCCTGTTCCAGGTCGACCCGCAGGAGGTTTCGTGGGAGGGGGAGGGCTGATGAGGACGCCTGCCGTGGTGCCGGCCGAGGGGATGCCGGAGCGGGTGAGGATCTACGAGGTCGGGCCGCGCGACGGGCTGCAGAACGAGTCGGCGCTGGTGCCCACCGAGGTGAAGGCGGAGTTCATCCGGCGGCTGGTGGCCGCCGGGCTGCCGATCGTCGAGGCCACCAGCTTCGTGCACCCGAAGTGGGTGCCGCAGCTGGCGGATGCTGGCGAGCTGCTCGAGACGTTGGCCGAGAGTGGTTTCGAGACGGTTGCCAGCGCAACCTCCTCAACCACCGAAGGTGGCGCGGTCTCCGTCCACGACCTGCCGGTGCTGGTGCCGAACGAGCGCGGCCTGGACCGGGCGCTGGAGCTGGGTTGTCGCCACATCGCGATCTTCGGCTCCGCGACCGAGACCTTCGCGCAGCGGAACCTGAACCGCGGCCTCGACGAGCAGTTCGCCATGTTCGAGCCGACCGTACGCCGCGCGCGGGACGCCGGGATCGACGTCCGGGCCTACGTGTCGATGTGCTTCGGCGACCCGTGGGAGGGCGAGGTGCCCGTCGAGCAGGTGGTGTCGGTCGGCAAGAGGCTCTTCGACCTCGGGGCCAGTGAGCTCAGCCTCGGGGACACCATCGGGGTCGGCACCGCCGGCCACGTCAAGCAGCTGCTGCGCGGGTTCCTCGACGCCGGCATGTCCGTCGAGCAGCTCGCGATGCACTTCCACGACACGTACGGCCAGGCCCTCGCCAACACCCACTCGGCGCTCGAGCAGGGCATCACGACCTTCGACGCCAGCGCCGGCGGCCTCGGCGGGTGTCCCTACGCCAAGAGTGCCACCGGCAACCTGGCCACCGAGGACCTCGTCTGGATGTTGCACGGCCTCGGGATCGAGACCGGCGTCGATCTCGAGCAGGTCATTGCCACCAGCGTCTGGATGGCCGGTCACCTGGGACGTCCGAGCCCGTCCGCGGTGGTCCGGGCGCTCGGCGAACCGGCATGACCCTGGATCCCACCCCTACGGCACAATCAGGCGCATGAGTCGCGTCGTCTACCTGCACATCGGTGCGCCGAAGACGGGGACGACCTACCTCCAGGACCGGCTCGCCCTGAACTCCAAGTCACTCGCCAAGCACGACGTCCACTACCCGCGCCGGTCGCCCTTGGTCAGTCCCGGCCTGTTCCACTTCCGCGCCGCGCTCGACCTGCTCGGGCAGGACTGGGGTGGGCAGCCGGGCCACGGCGAGGGCAACTGGGACGCCCTCGTCCGGCGGATCAACCGCAGGTCCGGCACGGTGATCGTCAGCCACGAGATCCTGGCCCCCGCCCGGCCGGTCCACGTCGTCGCGGGTGATGGCGGACCTCGCGGACAGCGAGGTCCACGTCGTCTACTCGGCGCGCGACCTTGCCCGAGCCCTGCCCGCCGCCTGGCAGGAGAGCATCAAGCAGGGCCGCCAGTGGACGTTCCGCAAGTTCCTGCGCCGCTGCGAGAACGGCAAGTCCTGGTTCCTCCGGGCGTTCGACATCCCGACCGTCCTCGGCACGTGGGGAGCCGACCTCACGCCCGACCGGATGCACGTCGTGACGGTCCCCCAGATCGGGTCGGCGGGGATCGGCGAGGACCCTCTCTGGCTGCGGTTCTGCGAGGCGTTCGGCATCGACCCGTCCTGGGCACCCGCGAACAGCGAGCGCACCAACCCGTCCCTCGGGGTCGCGGAGACGCAGCTCATCCGGCTGCTGAACCGGCGCCTCGACCGCCGGACGAGGCGCGAGGCGGCGTACGACTCCCTGATCCGCGAGATGCTCGCGGAGAACGCACTGATCAAGAGCACGTCGCCGCGGGTCCAGCTGCCCGCGGTCGCGTTCGACTGGGTCGAGGAGAGCAGCGAGCGGTCCATCGACTTCCTGCGCCAGAGCGGGGTCGACGTCGTCGGTGACCTCGAGGACCTGCGTCCGCTGCGACCCGACGACGGCGAGAGGTGGCACGACCCGGACCGGGTGCCGGCGCGCAAGCGGCTGAGGGTGGCGGTCGACGCTCTGGCGGCGATGACCGAGGAGGCCGCCTCGCGGACCGACCCCGAGCAGCAGTTCGTCCGGCGGCTGCGCGCGAACGCCGAGCGGCTGCGGAGCCGGTGAACGCCGGCGTCTCCGCGGACCAGGGCGAGCGCCGGGCCTGGGGTTGGGTGCACCACCTCCGCGACGGTGGGACCACGCCGTGGGCGGCCTGGGTCGACCCGGGTACGCCGGTAGGCCCGGTGGTGCCGGGCGCCCAGCAGCTCGAGCTGCTCCGTCGGCTCAACCTCGTCGGTCCGGTCTCCCCTGAGCTCGCCGACCGGGTGCTCGGGGCCAGCGCCGTCGGACGTGGCCGCCCGGACCTCGAGCTCGTGGGAGCCATCGAGGAGACCGGGTTCGGACCACGACCGGCAGACCCGTCCGACGCGTCGCCCAACGAGCTTCTGCGCGTCGCCACGTCGATCCTCGCCGAGGACCTGGTGGCAGCTGGCATCCCGCCGCGCCCGCGAACCCCCCGCTCCCGGCCCTGGCGGACCCGCTACCGCCTGGTGGGGGACCCGGAGCTGACAGGTCCGATCCGCGCCGGCCTGGTCGCGCGTGGTCGACCTCCGGGAGGGCTGGAGGCCCGGGTCATCGTCCTCGGCACCGACCTGGGGCGGATGCTGGCCGACGCGTGGACGACCCGGTGCTTCGACCTGGGTGCCCGGTCGTGGCGGGGGTGGATCCGGCGCCTCGAGGAGCACGACCGGCTTCCGGGTCGCACGGACGTCGCCGTGGTCGCGCGGGACTGGGCGCGCCAGGTCGGCCGCTCCCGGGTGCACGTCGTGCTCGACCCGGCCGCGCTGCCGGACCTGCTCGGCGTACGGCACCCCGTCGAGCTGCCGTCCGCGCCCGCCGCCGAGGTGCCCGACCTCGGTCGCCGGATCGCGAGGGTCCTGGGCCTGCACGTCCCGGCTGACGAGCGGACCGCCCTGCTCGGCCGTTCCCTTCGGCCCTGGCTGGCGCACGCACCGGGGCTTCCGCTCGGCGTCCCCGTCGAGCAGTTCGACTGGGCCAGCAAGCACGCCGAGCGCATCGGCAGGCAGATCCGCGAGGCTGGATACGCTGTGCACGGCGAGCCCGACGCCCTGCTGCCGGGTGGTGGCGCGACCGTCGCGGCCCCGTCCGAGGAGGCGACCCTGGACCTGGCGCTGCGGATGATGCGGGCGGGCACGCCCCGGAGGACGAGCGAGGAGGCCGGATGAGCAAGCGGGTGCTCCTGCACGTCGGCACCCCGAAGACGGGCACGTCGTACCTCCAGGACGTCCTGTTCCGGAACCGGCGCATCTTGGCGCGGGAGGGCATCCTCTACCCGGCCGAGCGGTTCGACGCGCAGTTCCTGGCCGCCCTCGACCTGATGCGGCTGCCGTGGGGTGGCCTCGAGGCGGAGGCGGTCGGCGCCTGGGACCGACTCGCCCACCAGGTCCGCGACTGGGACGGCACGGCGATCATCAGCCACGAGATCCTCGCGACGGCGTCCCGGGCGCAGGTCGCCCAGGCGCTCTCCTC
The DNA here is from genome assembly GCA_963788445.1 of uncultured Actinomycetota bacterium. Classification (GTDB taxonomy): domain Bacteria; phylum Actinomycetota; class Actinomycetes; order Propionibacteriales; family Nocardioidaceae; genus Nocardioides. The sequence goes on along the minus strand of CAWBGN010000005.1, from coordinate 676,725 downwards.
GATCGGGCACCCGCACGTCGAGGTCCACGTCGTCCTCTCCGTGCGCGACCTGGTGCGCCAGATCCCGGCGGAGTGGCAGGAGAACATCAAGCACCGGGCCGAGCTGAGCTACGGGCGGTTCCTCAAGGCCATCCAGAACCCCCGGCGTGAGGGGCGGATCGCCAACTGGTTCTGGGGCGTCCAGGAGATACCCGACATCCTCAACCGCTGGTGCCACGACCTGCCGCCCGATCGCGTGCACCTGGTGACGGTCCCTCCCCCCGGCGGTCCGCCGAACCTTCTCTGGGAGAGGTTCAGCCAGGCGTTCGGGCTGACCGGCCTCGACCTCGACCTCGAAGGCGAGCGAGCGAACCCGTCGCTGGGCGTGCCCGAGACCGCCCTGCTGCGCCGGATCAACAGGCGGGCGAACCACGCGGTCGATCCGCCGCGCTACCGGCCACTGGTCCGGGAGCTCCTCGCGCACCAGACCCTGTCCCACCGGTCCGGGTCCCCGCGGCTCACGCTGCCACCAGACGTCCACCCCTGGACGCAGGAGCTGACCGGCGCCTGGATCGACGAGATCAAGGCGCGTGGGTACGACGTGATCGGCGACCTGGGCGACCTGGTCGGGGCGGCGCCGAAGCTGCCGTACGCCGACGCCGACCATCCCGACGAGAGCGAGGTCGCGGACGCGGCCGTGGACGCGATCAAGGCGCTGCTGCTGGAGAACGCCCGTCTGCTCGAGACCGAGCGACGGCTGTCCCGCGAGCTCGACCAGATGCATCACGACCTGCATCGTGCTTACCTGCGGCCGACCTACCGCTTCCGCGAGCGAGTGGTACGCCGCCTCCGGGTCAGTCGCACCGGCCGCGGACTGCTCAAGGTCTACCGGCGCGCGCGGGGCAGGAGCTCGCGGTCGGCGTAGCGGCCGACCCTCCAGGTCACGTAGCCGTCGGCACCGGCGCCGACGAACCCGCCCACGACGGGCACCCGACGACCGACGGCGACCGCGAACCGCTTGCCGGCCACCTTGGCGATCAGGTCGGCAGCCACCTCGGCCGCGACCAGGCGCTCCACCTCGACGTGGTACGTCGGAGCGGTGGCCAACGCCATCGGGGGCGCGGGGAGCTTCTTCTTCTTGACGAGGGTGTTCACGGTGTCCTCGCCGAGCAGGCAGGCCATGATCGCGTTGCGCACCCGCGGGTCGTCGAGGTCGTAGCCACGGAGGTGGGCGATGCCCGCGATCATCCGGCACTGGATCAGGGCCAGGCCGGTGATGTTCGTGGGAATCGTCACCGCCGCCGTCACCGCGCCGCCGAGATTGGTCACGAACCCCTGCGCCCCGGCGTACCGCACGTGGTTCTCGATCACTTCGTGGACCGCGCGCTCGACGTTGCCGTGCTGCTCGGCGAGCTGCTTGTCCGCGGCCTTCGCCGCCGGGGGGAGCGGGCCGATGCCGTGGATGGCGCGATGCAGTGCCTCCCGGACGAAGGTCCAGGTCAGGTCGGGCGCAAAGGCCGGAAGCCGCGGGGCCACCCGCTTGCCGATGCCGGCCGAGACACTGCCCTTGACGCTCATGGGGGAATCCTACGGACCGGGCGAAGTGGCTTACGGTCTCCTCATGCCCGTCGAGCCGCCGCCGACCTCGTGGTCGTTCCCGGGACCCGAGCGGCTGGACGACTCCGACGACCTCGTGGCCGCGGGCGCCGACCTCGCGCCGGGCACGCTGCTCGAGGCGTACCGGAGCGGGATGTTCCCGATGCCGTCCGGTGCACCGGGCGACCCGATGTACTGGTGGAGCCCGGTCCGGCGCGGGGTGCTGCCGGTTGGTGGCATGCGGGTGTCCCGCTCGCTGCGTCGGTCGGCGCGCGACTTCGAGATCCGGGTGGACACGGCGTTCGAGGAGGTCATCGACGCCTGCGCCGACCCGGCCCGGGACAGCGGCTGGATCGACCCGCAGATGCGGGCGGCGTACCTCCGCCTCCATGAGCTGGGCTGGGTGCACTCGGTCGAGGCCTGGCGGGGCGGCCGGCTCGCCGGCGGGCTGTACGGCGTGGCCATCGGCGGGCTCTTCGCCGGGGAGTCGATGTTCCACCGCGAGCGCGACGCCTCCAAGGTCGCGCTGGTCGGCCTGTGCCGGCTGCTGGACGACGCCTTCGCGAGCAGTCGGCTGATCGACGCGCAGTGGCGGACCCCGCACCTGGCCAGCCTGGGGGTCGTGGAGATACCGCGCCAGGAGTACCTCTCGCGGCTCACCGTCGCGCTCCGGCTGCCCCGCCCCGGCTTCCTCGGGCAGGCCGGTCATGGTTGAAAGACCGAGGAGGGGGCAGGGTGTCGATCACCACCAACGAGGGGACGGAACCACCATGAAGCAGGCACTCCTGGTCGCGAGCCTGGTGCTCATTGCCGGCACCACCGTGGGCTGCGGCGGGGACGACGGCCCGCCGACCGACGCCTCGAAGGGCGAGTTCTGCGGGGTTTTCGATGACATGCTCACCGAGCTCGGTGCCCTGGCTCCGGACGCCGAGCCGGCCGAGGCGGTCAAGGCGCTGAAGAAGGCCGGCGACCAGCTGGCCGAGGTCGGCACGCCCGAGGACATGTCGGACACCGCGCGCGACGGCTACCAGATCATCCTCGACGAGATCGAGAACCTTGACGACGACGCCACCCGTGACGACGTCGGCTCGCTCGGCGGGGACGTCTCCGAAAGCGACCAGAAGTCGATGGACGCCTACGAGAAGTACCTCAGCGACACCTGCGCCGACGAGCTCAGCGGCGCCGATCCCGAGTGACGTGCCCCCGGTCGGTGGTCACACGACGTGTGGCGGCCGGCCGGTGTCGCTGACCATGGGCCGGCCGGCGTCGGCCCACTCGAGCATCCCGCCGTCGAGGTTCGCGACGTCGTGGCCCTGCTGCGACAGGTAGGCCACCGCTTGCGCGGACCGTCCGCCCATCTTGCAGACGACGACCGTGCGGCCGGTCGGGACCTCCTGCAGCCGCTGGACGAGCTCCATGAGGGGAATGTGCACCGCGCCGTCGATGTGGCCGTGTGCCCATTCGACGGGCTCGCGGACATCGAGCACGTTCACGCCCTCGGGCAGCGGGTTCGGCAGGTCGGCGGCGGTGACGGTCGGGATCCGGGCCATCTCATCCTCACTTCAGCAGCTTGGACATTCGCCGGTCGGCGAGCGGCTTGCCGCCGGTCTGGCAGGTGGGGCAGTACTGCAGGCTGGAGTCGGCGAACGAGACCTCCCGCACCACGTCGCCGCACACTGGGCACTTCTGACCGGTGCGGCCGTGGACGGCCATGTGAGTCTTCTTCTCACCCTTGAGCGCGCTCGCGGCCAACCCGCGTGAACGCTCCACTGCGTCACCCAGTACCCCACGGATCGCGTTGTACAACGTCTCGAGCTCGGTTTCGGTCAGGCTGTTGGCCGGCTTGAACGGCGACATCCTCGCGGCGTGCAGCAGCTCGTCGGAGTAGGCGTTGCCGATCCCGGCGATCGTCCCCTGGTGCCGGAGCACGCCCTTGATCTGGGAGCGGCCGGCGTGCTCGAGGATGCCGCGCAGTACGTCGATCGTGAAGCCGTCGGTGAGTGGGTCCGGTCCGAGCGATGCGATGCCGCGTACGTCGCTGGGGGAGCGGACGACGTACATGGCAAGGCTCTTCCGGGTGCCGGCCTCGGTGACGTCGAGGCCCGCCTGGTCGTCCAGGACGACCCGCACGGCCAAGGGCGACTTGTTGCTCGGCTTGGGCGGGATGCTCGGCACCTCGTCACGCCAGCGAACCCAGCCGGCGCGGGCGAGGTGGAAGATCAGGTGCAGGCCGGAGGTCTCGATGTCGAGGAACTTGCCGTGCCGGGTGACGTCCTCGACCAGCGTTCCTTCCAGCGCCGAGAGCGGCGGGTCGAACGTCTTCAGGGCGCTGAACGCCGCGATGTGCACCTTGACGATGGCGCGCCCGTCGAGCCGCCCTCGCAGGTCGAGGGCCAGGGCTTCTACCTCGGGCAGCTCGGGCACCCGGACAGTGTATTTCGGCAGGCCAGCTTGTCGAGACCAGTGGGGGCGGCTCGAGGTTCCGCTACCGCCCGTCCGATTTCCGGAGCATCATTGACGCATGCCAGCCGCCCGCCCACTCCCGGCAGCGGGGTCGGTCTTCCTCGACTCCCGCGGTGGCGACCGCGCGCTCCGGGTCAGCTGGCACCACGAGTCCGGCCTGGTCGTGCTCTCGCTGTGGCGCGACAACGTGTGCGCGGGGTCGTTCCGGTTGAGCGTCGACGAGGTTCCCGACCTGATCGCGATGCTGCGCAGCGGACTCGACCAGGCGTACGACGCGGCGCTCGCCCAGCGACGTACGCCCGACTCGTCCGTCGGTTGAGGCTGAGCGCGAACCCACCGCTGGTTGACGAAGGCGCGCAGCGAGGCTCAGGCGCCAGAGCGCCTTCGCCCCTCAACCAACGGAGGACCCGCCCGTCGAAATCTAAGGCCACGCCTAGAGTCCCCGATACGGTCCCAGCGTGGACCCGATCCGAAACCCGTACGCGCCCGGCGCCGGCCAGCGGCCGCCCGAGCTGGCCGGGCGTGACGAGCAGCTCGGCGCCTTCGACGTCGTCCTCGAACGGGTCGCGCACGGCCGTCCCGAGCGCAGCCTGGTCCTGACCGGTCTGCGCGGTGTCGGCAAGACGGTGCTCCTGAACGCGCTGCGCTCCTCCGCCGTCCGGCGGCGCTGGGGGACCGGCAAGCTCGAGGCGCGTCCCGACCAGGCGCTGCGCCGCCCGCTGTCCAGCGCCCTGCACCAGGCCGTCCGCGAGCTCGGCCACCCGCAGCCCGACGACGTCGACCACGTGCTCGGCGTCATCCGGTCGTTCGCGCAGCGCGAGGCCGGGACCGGCGCCAAGCTGCGCGACCAGTGGAACCCCGGCATCGACGTACCGGCAGTGAAGGGCAGGGCCGACTCCGGAGACATCGAGATCGACCTGGTCGAGCTGTTCACCGACCTCGGCGGTCTGGCCGCCGACGTCGGCAAGGGCATCTCCGTCTTCATCGACGAGATGCAGGACCTCGGTCCGGACGACGTCTCCGCGCTGTGCGCGGCCTGTCACGAGATCAGCCAGTCCGGGCTGCCGGTGATCGTGGTGGGGGCCGGGCTGCCGCACCTGCCCGCCGTGCTCTCGGCCAGCAAGTCCTACTCCGAGCGGCTGTTCCGCTACCAGCGGATCGACCGGCTGGCCCGCGACGCCGCCGACCGGGCGCTCAGCGCGCCCGCCCGCGACGAGGACGCGGCGTACACCGAGGACGCGCTGGCCGCGATGTACGCCGCCACCGGCGGCTACCCGTACTTCATCCAGGCCTACGGCAAGGTCGTCTGGGATCTCGCCCCCCGCTCGCCGATCACCGTCGAGGACGTCGCGGTCGCCGCCCCCGAGGCGGAGGGCGAGCTGGCGGTCGGCTTCTTCGGCAGCCGGTACGAGCGGGCGACACCGGGGGAGCGCGAGTACCTCCGCGCCATGGCCGACGCCGCCGTCGCGATCGCCGAGCATGGCGAGGACGGGCTGGACGACATCAACAGCGTCCCCACCTCCGACGTGGCGGCAGCACTCGGCAAGAAGCCCCAGTCGCTGTCCCCGGCCCGTGACTCCCTGCTGAAGAAGGGCCTGATCTACTCCGGCGAGCGTGGCCGGATCGCGTTCACGGTGCCGCACTTCGGGCGCTACCTCCTCGCCCAGGCCTGACCCCAGGTACGGGAGGCTTGGCGCATGGGCGCTGGACACTCACACCGGGCAGACCGTGGCACGTCGACCGACGAGCAGGTCGTCCTCGGATCCGGGCCCCGGCGGATGCTGCTGGGGGTGCTCCTCGTCGCGGCCATCGCGACCGTGGTCGGTCTGGTGCTGCTGTGGCCGGACCAGGGCCGGGTCGACGAGGTCGGCAAGGACGTGAACTTCGCGGCGCCCGGGGTGACCTTCCCGCGGGCCACGATCGACGACGTCCAACCCGCCTGCCCGTCCGTCGAGAACGAGACCGGCGGCACCAGCGTCCCGCAGCCCGGCGAGGAGGACCGGTGCGGTCGGATGGACGTCACCGTCAAGGAGGGTGCCGGCGACGGTGACCCGGCGCGCATCAACGTACCGCCCCACGTCTCTGACTCGGGTCTCGGTCCGGGCGACCAGGTCCGACTGATGCGTGTCCCGGCAACGGAAGGGCAACCACCCAACTACTCCTACTTCGGCACCGAGCGGAACCGGCCGCTGTGGATCCTGGCCGGGCTGTTCGCGGTGGTGGTGGTGGGAGTCGCCCGGCAACGCGGCCTGTTCGCCATCCTCGGACTGGCCTTCAGCGGCTGGGTGATCGCGGCCTTCCTGCTCCCGAGCGTGCTCAGCGGGGAGTCGGCCGTGCTCGTCGGACTGGTGGCGTCCTCGGCGATCATGTTCGTGGTGCTCTACACGACGCATGGGTTCACCATGCGCACGAGCGTGGCCCTCGCGGGCACCCTGGTGGGCGTCGCGATCACGGCCGCGATCGGTGCGGTGTCCGTCCAGGCCACCCACCTGACCGGGGTCGGTGACGAGAGCGGGACCTTCCTGCAGTCGTTCGCCTCCGACCTCGATCTGCAGGGGTTGCTCACGTGCGCGGTCATGATCGCCGGCCTCGGGGTCCTCAACGACGTGACGATCACCCAGTCCTCGTCCGTGTGGGAGCTGCGCGCCGCGTCGGCAGCGATGAGCAGACCCCGCCTGTTCTCCAGCGGGATGCGGATCGGGCGCGACCACATCGCCTCCACGATCTACACGATCGCGTTCGCCTACACGGGAACGGCCTTGAGCCTGCTGCTGGTGCTCCAGCTCTACGACCTGCCGGTGCTCGACCTGTTGACCACGGAGGAGATCACGCAGGAGATCGTCCGGACACTCGTCACCAGCATCGGCCTGGTGCTCGCCGTACCCCTCACCACCGCCATCGCCGCTGCCCTCGTGCCGCCGCCGCAGCCGGACCCGGAGTCCGCGGCCCAGGACTAGCGCACCCGGAAGCCGGAGCAGACCAGGCGCAGGTGGACGATTCGGCCCTCCTTGACCTTGTAGTACACCTGCTGCTCGACGACGCGGGGTCCGAGCGGGGTGTCCATCTCGAACCGGTAGCCGACGCGCTGGACGCCCGCGACCTCGCCGGTCTCGACGTGGGAGACCGCCGTGATCACCTCGTCGTCCTCGAACCAGTGTCCGAACACGATGTCATCGACCTCGTCGGGACTCGTGCCTTCCCAGAGGCGGCTCGGGGTCAGGCCCTTGAGGTCGACGTCCTCGGCCAGCAGGGACCTCATTCCGTCCCTGTCCCGCTTGGCGATCGCCGCCACGAACTCTTCACCCAGGCTGGTCATGGGCCTCACCTCCGTCGCCGGAATCTACTCCCATCACCTTCCCTGGATCGTCCCTCAGGGTGGTGAGCTTCCGCGTCGTCCTTATCCGCGCGGAGGCAGCGGTGCGCCGTCCTGGCGGAACTTGAAGCAGGATCCGGCCACCACGACACCCGGTTCGAAGGCCTCCGGGCCGTCCCACCAGACCGTCACGGTCACGCCGTCGGCCCGCTCCTGCTGGGTCAGCGAAGCCAGACACGTGCTCTCCTCCGCCCGCAGTTGTGCGGACGAAGGGTAGGTCTGCGCGTCGTTGATGACCGCGAGCGTGCCGGTCTGCTCGTACCGGTGCGGGCGATCGCAGGGGACGAGCGGCTGTGCGGTCACGGTGGGAGGCTCGTCCAGACAGGACCACAAGTCAATCGGCTGGCTCACCGCGGCATCGTGGGCCGAGACAGAGGTCGTTCGGACCTCGGAGAAGTCCCACGTGCCGGGGAACACGGCGTCGCACCGCAGCCACGACGCGCCGGCGTCAATCTGTTCCTCGGTGGGCAGGTAACCCTTCCAGCCCCAGTGAACCCAGTGCTCGCCGTCGACCCCGAGGTACGTGCGCACGTACTCCCAGCACACGTCCCCGTCGGCACTGACCTGCTCGGCCGTGGCCTCGCTCAACGGCACGACCTGCACCGTCTCGAGGTTGTGCGGCTCGGAGCACGGCACCGGGGCGACGTCGACGAAGAGGTCGGCCCCCTCGGCGGCCAGGATCTCCTCCTCGGGAGCCATCCAGCAGGTTCCACGCGCCGGTCCGGCCGCGATGATCTCCGGTCCGGGAGCCGCGGAAGCGTCGTGGCGCTTCGCCGGGTCCAGCGACTCGGGGTTGGTGCCACCCGTGCCGACCTGGACGGCGAGAACCACCGCGGCGATCAGGCCGGCGGTGCCGGCCACGGCCACCATCACCCGGCGGCGGCGAGCGACGCCGATCCGCTCGTGAACCTCCGCCAGCCGATTGGCCGGCCCGCCCTCGATGGTCGAGGCGCGCTGGGCCAGGAACTTCAGGTCCTCCCCGTTCATGGCCGGCTCCCCTCGTCCGAGGCCGGTGCCAGTGCGGCATCCAGCCTGAGCTTGGCCAGCGCCTTGGCGCACTGGCTCTTCACGGTGCCGACCGAGCACCCCATCAGGTCCGCGGTATCGGCCTCGGTCCGGTCTTCGAGGTACCGCAGCACCACCACCGCGCGTTGGCGGCGTGGCAGATGCCCGATCGCGTCCCACAGGTCCTGCCCGTCCTCGAGGGCCCCCGATCCCACCGACGTCGGTCGCTCCGGGGGCACCTCTGTGGGGGTCTCCCTGGTCCAGCGCCGGCGCCACCAGGACGCGGACGTGGTGACCATGACCCGGCGGACGTACGCCTCCGGGTCCTGGACGCGCGACCAGGCGAACCAGGCCTTGGTCAGCGCCGTCTGCAGCAGGTCCTCGGCCAGCCCCTGGTCCTGGACCAGCAGGTACGCCGTGCGCACCAGCGCCGGGGACCGGGCCACGACGAATTCGTCGAACTCCGCTTTGTCCGCCATACGATCACGACCCCTCTGGGCCTCGACACCGGACGGGGGTGCCGGCGTCGCTACCAAGACGCGTTGGCTCCACGAAAAGGTTGCCTGACCCAGTGTGCTCCCAACTACGTGCAGGCCGGACGCCCGAAAGTAGGGCAGGCTGCGGCCATGCAGTTCATCGGAGTCGACCTGGCCTGGGGTGACCGGAAGCCCACCGGGCTGGCGGTCCTCGACGCCGAAGGACATCTGCTCCACGTCTCCGCCGCCGGGAGCGACGACGAGATCGTGGCGGCGCTCGAGCCGTACGTCGAGGGCGACTGCCTGGTTGCGATCGACGCGCCCCTGATCGTCACCAACCCGAAGGGCAATCGCCCGGCCGAGGCCGCCCTGAACAGGGACTTCGCCCGCTTCGACGCCGGCGCGCACCCGTCCAACACCGGCAAGCCGGAGTTCCGCGAACAGCCGCGCGGCGCCAGGATCGCGGCCCGGCTCGGGTTGGACATGAACCCTCGATCGGGCCGCGCCCGCCGTGCGATCGAGGTGTATCCGCACCCGGCGACGGTCGCGCTGTTCCGGCTGGGCCGGACCCTGAAGTACAAGAACAAACCCGGCCGCGACCTCGAAGAGCTCCGGTCCGAGCTGATCGTGCTGATCGGGCTGCTCGAGGGACTGGCGACCGCGGACCCACCGCTCCTGGTGAACGGCCACCAGACCGACCGGCGCGGCGCGCTGCCGGCGTGGCAGTCGCTGCGGACGGCGGTGGAGACGGCGGGCCGCAAGAGCGAGCTGAGGGTCGTCGAGGACCAGGTGGACGCCGTGGTCTGCGCCTACATCGCGCTGTTCACCGAGCGCGAGCCCGACCGCACCACGACGTACGGCGACTTCGAGACCGGCTACATCGTCACCCCGACCCTGCCCGCGGACCTCGAGCCGACGCCGCGCGGACCGAGAATCGCGCCGGAGACCAAGGATCCGGGCGGTTCCGCCGTCCGCGAGTACGCCGAGCAGCAGCCGGCGCTGCGCCTGGCGGCGGACCAGTTCGTGCAGCTGGTGACCTCGATCCTGGACGACGCCGGCATCAACTACCTCAGCGTCACGGGAAGGGCGAAGTCGGTCGCGTCGTTCGCGGCCAAGGCCGCCCGCACGGTGGACGGCAAGCTGTCGTTCACCGACCCGCTGCGCCAGATCACCGACCAGATCGGGGTCCGGGTGATCACCTACGTGCACAGCGACGTGCAGGCGGTGGCCGACCTGCTCGACGACCAGGTGGTCGTCCACGACGATCGTGACATGGGACGGGAGACGGCGAGTGAGGGCCGGTTCGGCTACGCCAGCCGGCACCTGCTCGTCGGCCTCGACCAGGCCCGCGAGAAGCAGCCGGGGTACCTCGCCCTCCGCGGCCGTCTCGCGCAGGTCCAGATCCGGACAGTGCTGCAGCACGCGTGGGCGGAGTTCGAGCACGACATCCGCTACAAGGGCACGATCCCCGACGAGCACGTGCCGGACTTCGACCGCCGGTTCACGCTGGCCGCGGGGCTGCTCGAGCTCGCCGACCGCGAGTTCTCCACGATCCGCGACCGGCTCCAGGCCGGGATGACCGGCCCCAGCCCGGTCGCCGAGGACGACGACCCGCGGATCAGCCCGCGCGAGCTCGCGGCGTTCCTGGCGGGCCAGTACGCCGATGCCGGCTGGTCGCGCACCGACCACTACACCTGGATCTCCGGGCTGCTGCTGGAGCTGGGCATCACCTCACTGGCCGAGCTCGGGGACGCGCTACGGCCGGTGGACGCCGAGGCGCTCACCGAGCGGATGGACTACCGCTACCCGCCCGGCGCCGTACGTCGCCTGGACGACGCGTTGCTGTGGGCGTACGGCGACGCGTACGTCGAGCTGCGCGGCAACGCTCACCGCGTCCCGGCGCTGCGGGCCAGGCTCGAGAAGATGGGCGACGCCGGCTAGGCGCCCCCTTGTCAGACTCGACGTCGCTCGGGGCCGAGCAGCCGCTCGAGCAGGCCCGGGTCGGTCGGCCACGCGCCGAGCAGGGTCTCCCGCGGGATGCTGCGGGCGGCGTACCGCAGGAGGAGCACGACCGCGACCACGTCGTCGAGCGGGCCGATCACCGGCAGGAACTCCGGCAGCAGGTCGATCGGCGACACCACCCAGACCACCGCGACCAGGAGCGCGACCTTGGCGCGGCGCGGGACGTCCGGGTGCTTCCGCAGGGTGCGGGCGGTCGTGACGCAGGCGGGTAGGAACTCCGCGACCTGCCGGAGCAGCCCGTTCGGGAGCCGATGGGCGAGCAGCACCATCAGCAGACAGCTGACCGCCCACAGCCCGAGGGTGACCGCCGCGACGACGAGCCAGGTGGTCATGGTGTCGCCACCGTCCGCCGATGGACGCGGGCTTCCCACGGAGCGAGCTCGGGGCCGGATGCATCGGCGACGTTGCCGAGCAGCAGCTCGCCGGCCGCCCACTCGGCGTACTCCTGAAGGTCCGGCCGGACCGGCTCGCCGGAGAAGTTGGCCACGACGAGCAGCTCGGTCTCACCGAGCCGGCGGGTGAACGCGTAGACGACGGGGTCGTCGGCGAGCAGCATCGTGAAGTCGCCGTGTGCCACAGCGGGTTCCGTCTTCCGAAGCTCGATCAGACGACGGTAGTGGTGGAACACCGAGTCCGGGTCGGCGATCGCGGCCTCGGCGTTGATCTCGGTGTGGTTGGGATTCACCGCGATCCAGGGGTCACCCTCGGTGAAACCCGCGTGCTTGGTCGCGTCCCACTGCATCGGAGTGCGCGCGTTGTCGCGACCCATCGTGCGCAGCGAAGCGAGCACCTCGTCCGGGTCCGCGCCCAGCCCGGTCGCCAGCTCGAAGTGGTTGACCGACTCGATGTCGCGGAAGTCGTCGATCCCGGCGAACGGGGCGTTGGTCATGCCGAGCTCCTCGCCCTGGTAGACGTACGGCGTCCCGCGGTGCAGGTGGAGCACCGTGCCGAGCAGCTTGGCCGAACGGGCGCGGTACTCCCCGTCGTCGCCGAACCGGGACACCACCCGCGGCTGGTCGTGGTTGTTCCAGTAGAGGCTGTTCCAGCCCACCTCGGCCAGGCCGTCCTGCCACCGCCCGAGCGACGCCTTCAGGACCGGCAGCCGCAACGGCAGGACGTCCCACTTGGTTGCGCCCTGGTCGACGGAGACGTGCTCGAACTGGAAGACCATGTCGACCTCGGCGCGGTCCGGATCGGTGAACAGGCGAGCGTCCTCGACGGTCACGCCCGGCATCTCACCGACGGTCAGGAACTCTCCGTCCCGGCCGTCGAAGACCTCCCGGTGCATCTCGGCGAGGAACTCGTGGATGCGCGGTCCGCACAAGTAGTACGGCGATCCGTCGCCCTGCGTGGCGCCCTGCGGGACCTCGCCGTCCCGGAGCGGCAGCTCCTTGGAGATCATGTTGATGACGTCCATCCGGAAGCCGTCGACGCCGCGGTCCAGCCACCAGCGCATCATCGCGTAGACGGCCTCGCGGACCTCCGGGTTCTCCCAGTTCAGGTCCGGCTGCTTGCGGCTGAACAGGTGCAGGTAGTACTCGCCCGACGACTCGTCGTACTCCCAGGTCGGGCCGGAGAAGAACGAGCCCCAGTTGGTCGGCTCGGCGCCGGGCTGACCGGGCTCGCCGCCGGGGCGCGCGGGACGCCACCAGTACCAGTCCCGCTTGGGGGAGTCGACCGAGGAGCGCGACTCCACGAACCACGGGTGCTCGTCGGACGTGTGGTTGACGACCAGGTCCATCACGATCCTGATGCCGCGGTCGTGGGCCTGCTCGACCAGCTCGTCGAGGTCCGCCAGCGTGCCGAACAGCGGATCGACGTCCTGGTAGTCGCTGATGTCGTAGCCGTTGTCGTCCTGCGGGGACGGGTAGATCGGTGAGAGCCAGAGGACGTCGATCCCGAGCAGCGCCAGGTGGTCGAGCCGGGCGGTGATCCCGGGCAGGTCGCCGATGCCGTCGCCGTCGGAGTCGGCGAAGCTGCGCGGATAGATCTGGTAGACGACGGCGGTGGTCCACCAGGGGGCGTCGATGCTCACCTCTCCACCCTAGGGTCGAGGAGAACGTGACCGCGGGTGTCGTATGGCCGCCGTCCTCGTTCGTGGAGCAGGTGACAGCGGAACACATTGACGAAAGGCAGACCATCATGCGCACTCTCTATGTTGCCGAGTTCATCTCCCTCGACGGGGTCATCGACTCCCCGGGCGGCGAGTCCGGCTACGCCCACACCGGCTGGACCTTCGACATCGACATGGACGAGAACGTCTACGCCTACAAGGACGAGGAGCTGCAGGACGCAGAGGCCCTGCTGCTCGGTCGGCTCACGTACGAGGGCTTCGCCGCCGCCTGGCCGGACCGGGAGGGCGACCCCGAGATGGGCGACTTCGCACACAAGTTCAACTCCATGCCGAAGTACGTCGCCTCCACCACCCTCACGGACCCGACCTGGAACAACACGACCGTGCTCGAGGGCGACGTCGTCGAGGCGGTCCGCAAGCTGAAGGAGGGCGACGGCGGTCCGATCATGGTCAACGGCAGCGCCAGCCTGGTGCAGACCCTGCACAAGGCAGGCCTGGTCGACGAGTACCGGCTCCAGGTCTGGCCGGTCATCCTCGGCAGCGGCAAGCGGCTGTTCCCCGACGACGCCCAGGACAAGCAGAAGCTGGAGCTGGTGCGCACGCAGACCTACTCCAACGGCATCCAGCTGCAGATCCTGCGCGTCGTGCGCTGATCCAGGACCGGATAGTCCGCCGCGAAAAGCACGCTCCCGGGGGTGACCCGAAGTGCTTTTCGCGGCGGACTATCTTTTCGATCGCGCTAGCGGCTGGTCGCCTTGCGGTACTGGGCGTTCGCGAGCGGGATGAAGATCACCAGGATCGCGGCCGCCCAGATCAACGTGTAGAGCTCGGGGTGCTGCAGCGGCCACGCGGTCGCATCCGGGCCGGGGATCGGGTTGGGGTTGCCGAACAGGTCGCGGGCCGCCTGGGTGACGGCCGAGACGGGATTCCACTCGGCGAAGGTCTGGAGCGGGCCGGGCATGGTCTCGATCGGCACGAACGTGTTGGCGACGAACGTCAGCGGGAAGATGATCATGAACGACGCGTTGTTGACCACCTCGGGCGACGGCACCAGCATCCCGATCCACGCCATGATCCAGGAGATGGCGTAGGCGAAGACCAGCAGCAGGATGTAGGCCCAGGCCGCCTTGAGCACGCCCTCGTTGATCCGCCAGCCGACGACCAGCCCGGTCACGCTCATCACGAACAGCACGATCACGTTGTTGACGACGTCGGAGAAGGTGCGGCCGGCGAGCACGGCCGACGGCGACATCGGCAGCGAACGGAAGCGGTCGATGATCCCCTTCTTGACGTCGTCGGCCAGGCCGGCGCCGGTGATGGTCGCGCCGAAGACGACGGTCTGCGCGAAGATCCCGGCGATCAGGAACTCGCGGTAGGCGTCGCCGCCCCCTTCCTGGTCGATCGCCCCGCCGAAGACGTAGGCGAACAGCAGGATGAACATGATCGGCGACATGGTCGTGAAGACCAGCAGGTCGGGGACCCGCTTGATCTTGATCAGGTTGCGCTTCGCGACGACGAGCGCGTCGCTCACGGCCATGCCGACGTTCATCGTGGGACTGGTCATCGCCGGGCCTCCTCGGGCTCAGGCTGCGCCTCGGCCGCGTGGCCGGTGAGCGACAGGAAGACGTCATCGAGCGTGGGCCGTCGCAGGCCGACGTCGTCGACCGCGACGCCGTCGCCGTCGAGACGGCGCAGGGCGTCGGCGAGGATCGCAGCTCCGCCTGACACCGGCACCACGATCGACCGTCGGCCTTCGTCGACGAGCACTTCGCCGGCCGCGAGCGGGGTCAGCAGCGCGACCGCCGCCCTGACGTGGGCCTCGTCGGCCACGGTGATCTCGAGCCGCTCGCCACCCACCTGGGACTTGAGCTGGTCGGCGGTGCCCTCGGCGATCACCTTGCCGTGGTCGATCACCACGATGTTGTCGGCGAGCAGGTCGGCCTCTTCGAGGTACTGCGTGGTGAGCAGCAGGGTGGTGCCGCCCGAGACGAGCTCCTGGAGGATGGTCCACATCTCGGTGCGGCTGCGCGGATCGAGACCGGTCGTCGGCTCGTCGAGGAACAGCACCGGCGGCCGGGCGACGAGCGCGCCGGCCAGGTCGAGCCGCCGCTGCATGCCGCCGGAGTACGTCTTCGAGGGACGGTCGGCGGCGTCCTCGAGACGGAAGTCGGCGAGCAGCTCACGAGCCCGGGCCGCGCTCTCGCGGCGGCCGAGGTGGTAGAGCCGGCCGACCATCTCGAGGTTCTCGAAGCCGGTGAGGTACTCGTCGACGGCGGCGTACTGCCCGGAGACGCCGATCTTGCGGCGCACCGCGCGCGGGTCGCCGGCCACGTCGATGCCGGCCACCTCGGCCCGCCCCTCGTCGGCGGTGATGAGCGTGGTCAGGATCTTCACCGCCGTGGTCTTGCCGGCGCCGTTGGGGCCGAGCAGCGCGAGCACGCTGCCCTCGGGAACCCGCAGGTCGATGCCGTCGAGGGCGGTGACCTCCTTGTAGCGCTTGACCAGGCCCTCGGCCAGGATCGCGTCGGTCATGGGTGCTCCTTCCCCTCGTGGTCGATCATGCCTCGCACCACCGACAACTCTCCTCAGGTTTTCCGGTCGAGCTCGGCGACCACGCGCCTGACCAGCTCGAGCGGCATGGGTTCGGCAAGCGGGAACTTCAGGGTCCCCTTCCCGTTGGAGTACGGCGCCAGGTCGCGCTCGAGGTCGGCGTCACCGTTCGGGCATGGGGTAGAGGCTCACATGGCCCTTCCACCCCGCGAAGTGGACGACCGACCTGCCGTCCCGCTTGAGCGTCGGGATGTTGTAGCTGATCACCTCGTCGCCACCGGGCGCGGCCTCGCGGATCGCGCCGCGCACGTCCTCCAGCGCGCTCCTGACCTCGGGCGCGAGGGACTGGAGATAGTCCTCGACGGTCGCGAACTTCTCGGCCACCCGCGCCGTCACTGGCTCTCGAGGACCGAGAGGATGTTGCCGGCGGGGTCCTTGAACCAGGCGATCAGCGGGCCGGGGCCGCGCGCGATCCCCTGCTCGTCCTGGTCGAAGCCGTCGTACCGCTCGAAGACGACGCCCTTGGCCGTCAGCTCGGTCACGGCCGCCTCGACGTCGTCCACCGGGAAGTTGAGGATCGTGAACGTCGCCGGCACGTGGGCGTCGCCCTTGCCGTAGGCCAGGACCTTCCCGCCGCCGGCCAGGTCGAGCTGGACCAGGCCCATCGCCTCGTCGAGGACGGTGACGTCGAGCCCCAGGGTGTCGGCGTAGAAGGCGCGCGCCGTCTCGGGGTCGTCGACCGAGAAGCCGCTGAACGCGTGTCGATTCGCGAAGCATGTCCACCCTCCTATGCCTGGAACTGCTCGGACATCTGCTGCTTGGCTTCCTCGCTCAGCTGGATCACCTGGACGTAGTTGCCGTCCGGGTCGATCGCCGTCGCGAACAGGCTGCCGTCGCGGTCCTCCAGCGGCGCCAGCCACGCGGTGCCGAGGCTCGTCGATCCGCGTCGCGAAAGCGCGGGCGTCGTCGACGTCGAAGTTGATGACGACCCGACCGGGCTCGGCGGTCTTCGGGCCGACGTCGTCACGGGAGTCGAGGAAGAGGTAGAAGCCGCCGTAGCCGAGGATGTGGTACTGGTCCTGCTTGTCGTCGGTCGCCGGCGGCAGCGCGGTGGCGTACCACTCGTGGAGGCGTCCGGGGTCGGTGCTGGAGAGCATCAGGCTGTTCAGGATGGGAGTGCTCATGGTGAACTCCGATCTGTCGGTGGGCGCGCGGATCTCGCGCGTCGCATCCATGCAGACCCGGCGGCCGGTCGGAACTCATCGGGCCGAGCTCATTCGGGTGGCTTCGCCTTCTGCGGGTGGGGCGTCTCGCCGCGCGCCAGCATCGCGACGAACTCGGCGATCTTGCGGGTGCGGGTCTCGGCGCGTTTCACGGCGTTGAGCCGGTGGATGAGGGCGAACCGGTTGCTCGAGGTGAGCACGTCGAACATCGCCTGTGCGGCGGGGTCGGCGGCGATCGCCTCCGCCAGGTCGGCGGGCACCTCGGCGGTCGCCGGGCCCGGCGTACGCCGCGTCCCATCGGCCGTCGGCCTTCGCGGCCTCGACGGCGGCCCGGCCCGCGGGCTGCATCCGGCCGGCCTGCTCGAGCCGCTCGATGTGTCCGACGTTGATCGCCGACCACATGCTGCGCGGGCCACGCGGCGTCATCCGCTGCCAGTAGCTGCCGTCGTCGCGGCTGCGCGCCTGCCCGTCGATCCAGCCGAAGCAGAGCACCTCGTCGACGGCCTGGTCACGGGTCAGTGCGGTCACGTCACCGCCCTTCTTGCCGACGGCCAGCCAGACTCCGGGCGTGGTCTCGTGGTGGCTCACCAACCAGGCCCGCCAGGCGTCGGCATCGGGCACGACCAGCTCCTCCAGCTCCTCCTTCTTCATCACGCCAACCTAGAGCGGACCACCGACAGTGGGGCCCGCGGTCAGTGGCCGAGCTCCACATCCACCCACACGAGCCGGTGGTCGCTGGACGGGAACGGGAACACCCCGGTCAGCCGGAACAGCGGGTCGGCCTGGACCGGCCAGAACACGGCCGAGTCCTTGATCCGGATGTCGCGGCTGGGCAGCACGTAGTCGGCGCGCAGGTTGCCCGGGATTCGGCTCGGCGAAGTCGGCGGTGTCGTACTTCGACGGGTTGCCGTGGGTCTCGTTGCCGGGCTGCAGCTCGGAGGCCTCGACCGCACCCGCGCTGGTCGGTGGGTGCTTGGCGTTGACCTTCGGGTTGTCGAGCAGCTGCTGGATCGCGCCGGGCACCGAGTCGCCGTCGACGGGGTCGGAGTTCTGGTCGCCCGCGATCACGAACTGCGCACCGGGGCGCAGCCCGCCGTACCGGCCCTCGTCGTCGTAGATGTACGCCGCCTTCTTGCCGCCGCGCACGTAGTCGGCCCAGAGCCGGATCTCGTCGAAGTTCCTGGTGCCGTTGCGGTCCTCGGCGCCGTCGAACACCGGCGGGGTCGGGTGCGAGACCAGGAAGTGCACGGTCTTGCGGCCCAGGTCGATCGGGCACGTCCCAGTGGGACTTGCTGGAGAGCCGGAAGACGTCGAGCTCCGTCGGGGGAGTACCAGTCGGCCGGCGCGGGCGTCGCCGGGTCGTCGGGCAGCATCGCGCCCGGCATGTCCTTCCAGAGGAAGTGCTGGAAGGTGCGGATGTGGCGGTAGTCGATCGGGTACTTCGAGAACACCGCCAGTCCGAACTGGCCGGGGTAGGCCCCGAAGCCGAACGCGTCGTCGCCGCCACCGATCGGTGTCCGTTGTTGTTGAGGTCGAAGCCGCTGGGGATACCGGTGTTGGACTCCGCGACGAAGTAGTAGGGGTAGCGCACCGGGCGGGCGCCGTTCTGCGAGACCTCGAGGTAGTTCTCGCGGAACAGCCTGGCCGCCTGGCCACCCTCGACGAAGTCGAACTCGTTGACGAGCAGCACGTCGGGCCGGCTGCGCTGGATGATCTCCGCGACCGTCTTCGCCTGGGCGTTGTCGGGAGTCGAGAGGTCGGTCGACCAGCTGGCCCGCGGCACCGCGGTTGAGGGAGGCGTTGAACGTCGCGAACCGGACGTCCTTGTCGCCATGGCCGTGGCCGTGTCGTGGCCGTGCTGGTCGTGGCCGCCGCGCGCGGTGGCGGTCGTGGGGGCCGCCAGGGCGACGGCGGCGAGAGTGATGATGGCGGCCGCAGCGGCCGCGAGCTCTCCGAGCTGACATGGCTAGAAACCTACGCCCGATCTGCTGCCGCCGGGTGAACGGCTGGTGTAGGAACGGGGCATGCACCGCCTCGCGCCCCTCGTGCTCCTGCTGGCTCTGGTCGGTTGCTCCGGGGATGGCGGGGACGACGCCGGGCCTTCCGAACCGTCCCCGAGGAGCCGGTGACCTTCGACCCGGCGCTGCGCGACGAGCTGGTGGCGATGATGGAGCAGGACCAGAAGGAGCTGACCGGCCAGAGCGCCACGAATCGAGAGCGATGCGCGGATCGACCGGCTGAAGGAGATCATCGACGAGCACGGCTGGCCGACGTACGACCTGGTCGGCAAGAAGGGCGAGGACGCCGCGTGGGTGATCGCGCAGCACGCCGACCTCGACTCCGGAGTTCCAGCAGCAGGCGCTGGAGCTGCTGCGCGAGGCGGTCGCCGACGGGCAGGCCTCACCGGGAAATCTCGCCTACCTCGAGGACCGGGTCGCCGTGGCGAACGGCGAGCCCCAGACCTACGGGACCCAGGTGGGTTGCCAACCGAAGGGGCCGGTCCCCGCCACGCCGATCGAGGACGAGGCCGGCCTCGAGGAGCGACGCAAGGAGGCCGGTCTCGAGCCGTACGCCGACTACGTGGCCGAGATGACCGAGATCTGCGCCGAGGGCTAGCTCAGTCCTCGAGCATGGACAGCTCGAGCTCGCCGAGCAGGTCCGGGTCCCCGAGCAGGTCGATACCGACGATCGTGTCGCCGTCGATGAGGAAGTCGAACACCACCCGGGGCTGACCGTCGTGCAGCCAGGCGAGGCCCGGCATCCCGTCGACCAGAGCCAGCTGGGCGGCCTTCGCCCGACCGGAGAACGTCTCGGCCACGGCGCGAGGACCGCGCGCTTCCGCTGCCGCCCCGAACGAGGCGACGGTCGCGTCCGCCCGGAGCACGACCTCGGGATCGAGCATGGCGAGCAGGCCCTCGAAGTCGCCCTCGCGGGAGGCAGCGAGGAACGCCCGGACCACCTCACGCTGCCGGCTGCGGTCGGGCGCGGCGGACGAGCCGCGCACCCGGCGTCGGGCCCGGCTGGCGAGCTGGCGGGTGGCCTCCGGCGTGCGTTCCAGCACCGGCGCGATCTCGTCGAACGGCACCGCGAACATGTCGTGCAGCACGAACGCCAGCCGCTCGGCGGGAGAGAGCGTGTCCAGCACGACCAGCAGGGCGAGGCCGACCGAGTCGGCGAGCATCGCCTCGTGTTCCGGGTCGGCCGGGCCGGAGTCGGCGGGCAGGCCGGCGTGGTCGGTGTCCGGGAGCGCGGTCTCGCGCCGGGAAGTGCGGGACCGGAGCAGGTCGAGGGAGATCCGGGCGACGACCGTGGTCAGCCAGCCGCCGAGGTTGTCGATCGCAGCGGCGTCACTGCGGGTGAGCCGCAACCAGGCCTCCTGGACCGCGTCGTCGGCCTCGCCGGTGTTGCCGAGCATCCGCTGCGCGACTGCCTGCAGGTGGGCGCGGTGGTGGTCGAACTCGTCGGCCAGCAAGTTCTCGTCCATTGGTCACATTCTCTCGTCGGCATCCGTCACCCCACTGACGAACCGCATCCACCGGATGTGACCAACGACCGAGGAGCAGTCATGACCACTGGAATGAAGACCATCGTGTACCCCGTCTCCGACCTCGCGGCCGCGAAGGCGACGTACGCCGCGCTGCTGGGGCAGCCGCACACGGACTCGCCGTACTACGTGGGGTTCAACGTCGACGGGCAGGAGGTCGGCCTCAACCCGAACGGCCACGGCCAGGGGATGACCGGCCCGGTCGGCTACTGGCACGTGGCCGACGTGGAGGCCGCCCTGTCGTCGCTCGAGGCGGCCGGGGCGAAGCGCCAGCGGGACCCGCAGGACGTCGGCGGCGGCGACGCTGATGGCGACCGCGGTCGACGCCGACGGCAACCCGATCGGCCTGATCGGCAAGCCCTGACGGCAACCACCGCCGGTTGAGGAGGTTGCGCGCTGGCGCGCCTTCCTCAACCAGCGGTGGTTCGTTGGTTGAGGAGGTTGCGCAGCAACCGTCTCGAAACCCCAGCGGTGAAGGCAGGGAGGTGACCGGCGTGGGCCCGCCGCCCTGCGTACGTCACCGGGAGAGCAGTGCCTCGAGCTTGTCGTAGCCCGAGGACATGCCCTGCTCCATGCCGCTGGACACCATGCCGTCCCGCGCCTCGAGCGACGGGTAGACGGCGTGCCCCTCGAGTCGGGTGCGTCCGTCGCCGAGGTCGACGAAGGTCATCGACTCGATCGAGACGACGTCGGGCTGGCCTTCGAACTCGAAGGTCTGGATCGCGAACTCGTTCTCGCGCACGGTGTGGAACATGCCGTGGAACGCGTACGCCGCGCCGTCCGGGCCGCGGTGCACGTAGCGCCAGCGCCCACCGCTCTCGAACTCGTGGCGATCGAGGTCCATGTCGTAGCCGTCGCCGGTCATCCACTGCCGGAACAGGTCGGGGTCGCGGTGCGCCTCGAAGACGGCGGTCGCGGGAGCATCGAACTCACGGGTGAAGTCGATGTACGGCAGGCCCTCGGGGGCGGTGATGGTGAGTGCGTTGGTCATGACTTCTCCTTGGTTGTGGTCGGTTTTGCGAGTACGGCGTCCAGACGCCGGAACTGTCGTTCGTGCACGAGCCGGTAGCCGTCGATCCAGGCGGTGAGCTCCTCGAGGACGGCGGGTGCCAGGTGGACCGGACGGCGCTGGGCCTCCCGGGTGCGGGTGACCAGGCCGGCCTGCTCGAGACAGGCGATGTGCTTCGACACCGCCTGCAGCGTGATCTCGAACGGCTCGGCCAGCTCGTTGACCGTCGCCGGCCCCCGGCTCAGCCGGGCGATGATCCCGCGGCGTACCGGGTCGGCGAGGGCCGCGAAGGCGCGGTCCAGCCGTTCGTCGGACGCCGGGGACTTGGTCATTATTCAACTCCTACATTGATCAACTGATGCGTTGAATATAGAGAAGGGATCCGCCGACGTCAACCCCCGGCCGGACCGGTAGCGTCGTCCCTCGTGGCCGCAGCACTCCGGGGCCTGATGGCCGACACCAGGCCATTCGCCAATCCCCACTTCCGACGCCTGTGGCTGGCCAACATCGTCACCGTCATCGGCGCACAGCTGACCGTCGTGGCCGTCCCGGCGCAGATCTACGCGAAGACCGGCTCCTCGGCGTACGTCGGTCTGACCGGCGTCTTCGGCCTGGTCCCGCTGGTCGTCTTCGGCCTGTGGGGCGGCGCGCTCGCCGATGCCATGGACCGGCGCACGCTGCTCGTGATCACCACCGATCGGTCTGATCGGCACCAGCGCGCTCTTCTGGGCGCAGGCCGCCGTCGGCAACACCAACGTGTGGCTGCTGCTCGGTCTGTTCGCCGTCCAGCAGGCGTTCTTCGCGGTCAACCAGCCGACCCGGAGCGCCGTGCTGCCGAAGCTGCTGCCGCCCGCAGCTGCTGCCGGCCGCGAACTCGCTCAACATGACGATCTTCCAGGCCGGCGCGATCGCCGGCCCGCTGGTCGCCGGCGCGCTGATCCCGGTGCTCGGCTTCTCCTGGCTCTACCTGATCGACACGGTCACGCTGTTCGCGACCCTGGGGGCGGTGGTCCGGCTCCCGCGGCTGCCGGTCGAGGGCCTGCGCACCGCGCCGGGCCTGAAGTCGGTGATCGACGGGTTCCGCTACCTGCGCGGCCATCCCGGTGCTGATGATGTCGTTCCTCGTCGACATCATCGCCATGGTCTTCGGCATGCCGCGGGCGCTGTTCCCGGAGATGGCGCACACCAGCTTCGGCGGGCCCGGAGGGCGGCGGCCTCGCGTTCGCCCTGCTCTTCGCCGCCATCCCCGCCGGCGCCGTCCTCGGCGGCGATCTTCTCCGGATGGGTGTCCCGGATCGAGCGCCAGGGACTGCGCCGTGATCTGGGCGATCCTCGTCTGGGGCCTGGCGATGATCGGCTTCGGCATCGCGGCCGGCCTTCGCCGACGGCGCGGCCGGGCTGATGCTCGGCGTCGCCGTCGGGATGCTCGTGATCGGCGGTGCCGCCGACATGGTCTCCTCCGCCTTCCGCAACAGCATGCTGCATGACCGCCGCGACCGACGAGGTGCGCGGCCGGCTCCAGGGCATCTTCATCGTGGTCGTCGCCGGCGGTCCCCGGATCGCGGACGTCGCCCACGGCAGCGCCGCCGCCCTCGTCGGTACGTCGGCCGCGGCGGCGGGCGGTGGTGTCCTCGTCGTGATCGGCACCGTCATCGCGGCCCTCGCCGTACCCGCGTTCGTGCGGTACCGCCTGCCGCGCATCATGCCGGCCGATGACGTCATGCGGATCGTGCCTTCTATGGCTCGATTCGTATGACCTCCCGGCGTCAACCGACCGACGGAATCACTCCGCGGCGTACGCCGTCGCGACCGCCGCGCCGAACCGGGCGTTGTTGCGCACCAGCGCGATGTTGGCGGCCAGGCTCTCGCCGCCGGTGATCTCGACGATCCGGCCGAGGAGGTACGGCGTCGCGTCCTTGCCGTGGATGCCGCGCGCCTCCATGTCGGCGAGCGCCTGGTCGATGATCACGCCGATCCGGTCGGCCGGGATCTCGTCGGCCTCCGGGATCGGGTTGGCGACCACGACACCGCCACGGCCAGGCCGAGGTCCCACTTGTGCCGCATCACGGCCGCGACCTCCTCGGCGCCGTCGACCCGCATCGGGGCGAGCGTGACCGCTGGACCGCGAGTAGAACGACGGGAACTCGTCGGTGCCGACCGCGAGCACCGGGACCCCGAGCGTCTCCAGACGTCTCGAGGGTCAGCCCGATGTCGAGGATGCTCTTCACCCCGGCCGACACCACGGCCACGTCGGTCGTCGACAGCTCGGTCAGGTCGGCGCTGACGTCGAACGTCTGCTGCGCGCCGCGGTGCACCCCGCCGAGCCCTCCGGTGACGAAGACCCGGATCCCGGCCAGGGCGGCGAGCCGCATCGTGGAGGCGACGGTCGTCGCGCCGTGCGCGCCGCGCGCCATGACGTACGGCAGGTCGCGGAGGCTGACCTTGGTCGACGTCGGGGTGGCTGCCGAGCAGCTCGAGGTCGTCGTCGCCCAGCCCGACCCGCGGTCGGCCGTCGAGGACCGCGATGGTCGCCGGCACCGCGCCGAGGTCGCGGATGATGCCCTCGACCTCGCGGGCCATCGCGACGTTCTGCGGGTAGGGCATGCCGTGGCTGATGATCGTGCTCTCGAGGGCGACGACGGGCGCGCCGTCGCGGAGGGCCTCGGCCACCTCGTCGGTGAGCCAGCAGGTCGGGTGCGGGTCATCGGTCGTCTCCGTCAGGGCGTTCGCGTCGGCGAGCGCCTGCTCGACCAGGGCGAGGCTCAGGTCGGGCCGCACGGTCTGCGGCACGGCCACCGTGAGGGCCGCGGCGGCGTGGCCGAGTCGGGCCGCCGCGCCCGGCGGTCGACCCGACCAGGAGCGCGTGGCAGAACGCGGCCAGCATCGCGTCGCCGGCGCCGGTGACGTCGGCGACCGGTCCGGGGACGGGCGACAGCCGGACGGCTCCGGCGGTCGGTCGAGAGGATCGAGCCGTCGCCGCCGAGCCGGACCCAGACGTGCTCGACCCCGAGTCGGTGCAGGTGTGCCGCCGCCACTGGCACGTCGGACTCGTCGTCGACCGTGCGCTCGGTGAGCGCGCCCAGCTCGGCGAGGTTCGGGGTCACCGCGAGCAGCGGGCGGCCGCTCGCGAGCAGCGGTGCCGAGCCGGCGCGCCTTGGGCACGCTGACCGGGTCGAGCACGCACGGGGGTGCCCGAGGCGGCGGCGAGGTCGAGGCAGGCGGCGAGAGCGGCGTCGCCGAGGTTGCCGTCGAGCGACGAGCACGGCCGCGGCCGCCACCAGCGGCTCGACCCGGCGTACGTCGTCGGGGAGCAGTCGCGTCGGTGCCGGCCATGTCGGAGACCGCCACGACCAGCTCGCCGTCGCGTCGAGGACGGCGATGTAGGTGCCGGTCGGCTGCGTCCGTGCGGACGACGTTGTCGACGTCGACGCCGGCGGCCGCCGTCTCGGCGAGCAGCCGGTCGCCCAGGTCGTCCCGCCCGACGGCGGCCACCAGCTGGACCGGCGTCCCGAGGCGGGCGAGGTTCTCGGCGACGTTGCGGCCGACCCCGCCCGGCGGCAGGGTCACCGTGCCCGGGTTGCTGGTCGCGGGGACGGCGCGCGACGTGCTGCGGGCCCGGACGTCGACGTTGGCGCCGCCGATGACGACCACGCCCGAGCGGTCGGTCGGCAGGGCGGCATGCGACAGGCTACGTGACCGACGCACGTCGGCGGCCAGGGAGCGCATGGCGCTCCCAGGCACGACTGCCATCAGTCGCTCATGGCGACAGGGTAGGAATATTCGTCGCGGCGACAGAAATGCCCGAGCCGGGTGTCGTACCCGGCGGTCGCCGTTCGTGGATGAGGTGGAAGGGGCCCAACGGGGGCTCCCCGACCAGGAGGAAGACCGATGACCCAGTACATGCTCTCCGTGCACGACGACCCCGACCGAGCCGTACCCCGAGGGCGACGAGCTCCAGAAGGTCTTCGACGCCGTCGACGCCTTCAACCAGAAGGTCCGGGAGGCGGGCTCTGGGTCTTCGCCGGCGGCCTGGCCCCGGTCGAGGCCGCCACCACCGTCGACGGCACGCGGCTCCGAGGTGCTCGTGGTCGACGGCCCGTACGCCGAGTCCAAGGAGCACCTCGGTGGCTTCTGGATCATCGAGGTCGCCGACCTCGACGCGGCACTGAAGTGGGCCGCCGAGGGTTCGGCGGCCTGCGCCGGCAAGAGTCGAGGTCCGGCCCTTCCAGGACGAGCCGGCCTAGCAGTGGCTCGAGCCCACGTCGGTCGAGCTCGTCGAGACCGAGTGAACGACGCGACCGCGGAGATCGAACGGATCTACCGCGAGGAGTACGGCCGGGTGGTCGCCTCGCTGGTCCGCCGCTTCGGCGACATCGACATCGCCGAGGAGGCGGCCGGCGAGGCGCTCCTGCTGGCCGTCGAGAAGTGGCCGGTCGACGGCGTCCCGCCCAACCCGGGTGGGTGGCTGACGACCACGGCCGGCAACCGAGGCATCGACCGGATCCGCCGCGAGTCGCACCGCGACGCCAAGCACCGGCAGGCCGCCATGATCGTCGACCCGGAACCCCACGAGCCGACCGGACCCGTCTCCGACGACCGGCTGCGGCTGATCTTCACGTGCTGCCACCCGGCCCTCGCGCCCGAGGCGCGGGTGGCGCTCACCCTGCGCCTGCTCGGTGGCCTCACCGTCGCCGAGATCGCGGAGGCGTTCTTCGTCCCCGAGACGACGATGGCGCAGCGGCTCACCCGCGCCAAGCGCAAGATCAAGGACGCGAAGATCCCCTACCGGGTCCCCGACCAGGCCGACCTGGCGAGCCGCATCTCGCGCCGGTGCTCGCCGTCGTCTACCTCGTCTTCAACGAGGGCTACCTCTCGACGTCTGGCGACGAGCCGGTGCGTGCCGACCTCACCGCCGAGGCGATCCGGCTCGGCCGGGTGCTGCGCGAGCTGCTGCCCGACGCCCCCGAGGTCGCCGGACTGCTCGCCCTGATGCTGCTCACCGAGGCCCGGCGCACGGTCCGCGTCGCCGGCGGCGAGCTGGTGCCGCTGCGCGACCAGGACCGCGGCGGCTGGGACCGCGACCTGATCGCCGGAGGGCCACGCGCTGGTGCGCGAGTGCCTCGAGCTGAACCGGCCCGGGCAGTACCAGCTGCTCGCCGCCGTGAACGCCGTCCACACCGACGCCCCGACCGCGACCGACACCGACTGGGCGCAGATCGCCGCTGCTCTACACCCAGCTGTACGCCGTGGCCCCGACGCCGGTGGTCGCCCTCAACCGGGCGGTCGCCATCGCCGAGCTCGACGGTCCGGAGGTGGCGCTGGCCGAGGTCGACCGGCTCGACCTCACGACGTACCACGCCTGGCACGCGACCCGGGCCGACCTGCTCCGGCGGCTCGGCCGCAGCGCCGACGCGCGGGCGGCGTACGACGCGGCGATCGCGGCGACCGCCAACGAGGCCGAGCGGGCCTACCTGGCGCGGAGGCGTGGCACGTTGGCCCCGTGATGGGGTCTGCGAAATCTCCCTTGTGCGGCTCCGACAGTCGGCGTACGATCGCGATATATCGTGACCGGTCGCTGACTGTCGGCCTGGTCGGAGGGAGGCAGACATGCAGGACAAGGGATTCAACAGGCAGTGGACCCGGCACTTCGACGAGCAATGGGGCCAGCACCGAGGCGGCTGGCACGGTTCCTGGGGCGACGCCCCGTGGGGACGGCCGGGCCGCCCCGGGCCGCCGCCGTGGGTGGCCGGACTGTTCGGCCTCGCCCAGGGCGACCAGCAGCAGCGCGGGCCGCGGGTCCGTCGGGGGGACGTCCGTGCGGCCATCCTCGACGTGCTGTCTGCTGAGCCGATGAACGGCTACCAGATCATCACCCAGATCGCCGAGCGCACCGGCGGCGCGTGGAAGCCGAGCCCCGGTTCGGTCTACCCGACGATCTCGCAGCTCGAGGACGAGGGCCTGATCGTGGCCGTCGACAGGCGGTGGCCAGCGCAAGCTCAAGCCGACACCGGCCGGCGGGAGTACGTCGAGGCCAGAACCGCGAGCGAGCTGGCGGCCGTGTGGGAGCCGTTCGCGGAGCCTGAGCGCCGAGGAGAAGCGTGGCGACTACTCCACCCTCAAGCCCGAGATCGGCCAGGTGATGAACGCCGTCTGGCAGATCATCTCGACCGGCACCGACCAGCAGAAGCGCGAGGCGATCGAGGTCCTGATCGAGACCCGGCGCAAGCTCTACGGGCTGCTCGCGGAAGGGGACGCGGAATGACCACGCAGCCGAACTGGGACGACCACCTGCGGATGAGCGACGCCGAGCGCGAGCAGGCCGCGGCCGCCCTCGGTGAGCACTACGCGCAGGGGCGGCTCACCACCGAGGAGCACTCCGAGCGGCTCGACCGGATCTGGGCCGCGAAGACCCGCGCCGAGGTGACGCCGATCTTTCGCGACCTCCCCGGTCCGGCGGCGCCGCCCCGGCCACAGCCACGCGGGTGACCCCGCCGCGCACCGCCGTGCGTGGCCGCAGGCGGGGCTTCCCGCTGCCGCTGGTCGTGCTGTTCGCGATCCTGGTCGCGGTCACCGTGATCACGAACCTGCCGCTGATCCTGATCGGCCTGGCCGTGTGGTTCCTGTTCTTCCGCCGCGGCTCCTGCGCCCCGCGTTCCCACCGCTACCACGGCTCGTAGTACCCGCACGCCGCCACTCGAGGTTGAAGAGCATTCCCGGTTGGTCGGACGTTCGACCAACCGACTCAGGCTGGGCCAGGCTCCAGCAGCTCGTCCAGCCAGGCGAAGCAGGCCGCCGACTGGCGCGCAGCCGCAGCGCTCGGGCGCCGGGCACCAGCGTCGGCGACCCGTGC
Organism: uncultured Actinomycetota bacterium; assembly: GCA_963788445.1. Classification (GTDB taxonomy): domain Bacteria; phylum Actinomycetota; class Actinomycetes; order Propionibacteriales; family Nocardioidaceae; genus Nocardioides. Next base: position 648,561 of record CAWBGN010000005.1, on the reverse strand, counting down.
GGCCACGTCGGCCGGCAGGTCCTCGTCGAGGTAGCGCAGGCCGTAGTCGTGCCGCCACGGGCAGTGCTCGACGCGCAGCAGCCGCACCACCGGCCCGAGCGCGAACCGCAGGTAGAGGTCGACCGCCTCGGCGTCGTGGCCGCGCGCGATCGCACGGTTGACCAGCCACTCGCCGGTGCCGCGCCGCTGGCGGACCTGCTCGACGGCGGCGTCGATCGCCGCCCTCAGCTCGCGCCTCGTCGTCGTGCCGCAGCTCGATCAGGCCGTCGGGGTCGTGCAGGACGATCGGCGTCCCGTGCCGGCGTACGTCGATCCGGGTGTGCTCGTCGGACAGCGACGAGATGTGCAGGTCGATGATCCGGGTCGGCTCCTCCAGCAGCCCGGGCCGGTGCTGCAGGTTGACGAAGCACTGCCGGCCGTCCGGCCAGACCTCCGTCGGCAGCTCCCACACGTGGTCGACGTCGAAGTCGGCGTGGATCCGCGCCAGCAGCCGGTCGTACGTCGCGTCGTGCGTGCCGGTCGTGCACAGCAGGTCGACGTCGAGGTCGGACCACTCGTCCCAGCCGCCGGTCGCGGCCGACCCGCCGACCCAGACCACCAGCACGTCGGGGTCCTCCTCGCCCTGCTTGCGCAGCCAGGCGAGCCAGTCGTCGTAGCGGGAGAGGTCGGGCATGGCGGCAGCATCGCATCCGGATGCACGTGTGTACGCAACGGGTAAATGTGGGTACGGTCGTCGATGGTCGCCCATCTCGGAGGTGTTCCATGACCGACACCCGTCCCCCGAAGAGCAGCCGCGCCGTCGCGCGGCACGTGGATCGGAATCTGCGTCCTGCTCGCCCCCGCCGTCGTCCTGCCGCTGCTGGTGCCGCTCTACGACGCGGAGGACCCGACCCTGTTCGGGTTCCCGTTCTTCTTCTGGTTCCAGCTGGCGCTGATCCCGTTCGCGGTCGTGCTCACCGTCATCGCCTACTACCTCGCGAAGGGCGCCGACCGGCGCGACCGCGCGGCTCGCGACGAGGAGGCGCGGCCGATGAGCGACGTCAGCACCGTCGCCTTCAGCGTCTTCCTCTTCTTCTTCCTGCTGGTCACGGTCCTCGGCTTCGCGGCCGCCCGCTGGCGCCGCGCGAAGGCCCTCGACAACCTCGACGAGTGGGGCCTCGGTGGTCGCGGCTTCGGCACGTTCATCGCCTGGTTCCTGATCGGCGGCGACCTCTACACGGCGTACACCTTCGTGGCCGTGCCCGCGCTGCTGTACGCCGGCAGCGCGATCGGCTTCTTCGCGGTGCCGTACACGATCGTGGTCTACCCGCTGATCTTCCTGTTCCTGCCGCGGCTCTGGTCGGTGTCGCACCGGCACGGCTACGTGACGCCGGCCGACTTCGTGCAGGGCCGCTACGACAGTCGGCCGCCTGGCGCTGGCCGTCGCCCTCACCGGCATCCTCGCGACGATGCCCTACATCGCGCTGCAGCTCGTCGGCATCGAGGTCGTGCTCCAGGTGATGGGCATCGGCGTCGACGAGGGCAGCTGGATCGCCGGGCCATGCCCCGCTGTTCATCGCGTTCGCGGTGCTCGCGGCCTACACCTACTCCTCCGGCCTGCGGGCGCCGGCGCTGATCGCGTTCGTCAAGGACACGCTGATCTACATCGTGATCTTCGTCGCGATCATCTACCTGCCCACGCAGCTCGGCGGCTGGGACAGCATCTTCTCGGCCGCGTCGGACTCCTTCGACACGTTCAACGCCGAGAACGCCGACGCGATCGCGGCCGGCGACGCGGCGCCGAAGAGCGCGATCCCGGCGCCGTTGCTGCACTGGGCCTACGCATCGCTCGCGCTCGGGTCGGCGCTGGCGCTGTTCATGTACCCGCACTCGGTCACCGCCGTGCTGTCGACGCGCGAGCGCTCGGTGATCCGGCGCAACGCGGCGCTGCTGCCGGCGTACTCCTTCCTGCTCGGGCTGCTCGCCCTGCTCGGCTTCGTCGCGATCGCGGCCGGCGTGCACGGTGACCAACCCGCAGCAGGCGGTGCCGCAGCTGTTCGAGAACGAGTTCCCGGACTGGTTCGCCGGTGTCGCCTTCGCCGCGATCGTGATCGGTGCGCTGGTGCCGGCCGCGATCATGTCGATCGCGGCCGCGAACCTGTGGACCCGCAACATCTACAAGGCGTTCATCAACCGGGACGCCACCCACGCGCAGGAGGCGCAGCAGTCGCAAGGTCGCCTCGCTGCTGGTGAAGTTCGGTGCGCTGGCTGTTCGTGCTGTTCGTGTCCACGACCTACGCCCTCGACCTGCAGCTGCTCGGTGGCGTCTGGATCCTGCAGACCTTCCCGGCGATCGTGATCGGCCTCTACTCCGGCTGGTTCCACCGATGGGCGCTGATCGCCGGCTGGGCCGTCGGCATGGTCTACGGCACGCTCGTCGCCTACGACAACCCCAAGGTCGGCGACCCGGGCAGCCACTTCGGCAGCCCGCTCAACGAGTTCCCCGGTCACCGAGACGCTCGTCTACATCGGCTTCACCGCGATCCTGCTCAACCTGCTGGTGACGGTCGTGCTGACCGTGCCTCTTCCGGGCGCTGAACGTGCGCCGAGGGTGTCGACCAGACGAGGCCCGAGGACTACCGCGCGGACATGCGGTGACGAGGGCGTCGAGGAGGAGCTCGACCCGCTCGCGACCACCCCGCACCCGTAGACCCGCTGGTTGAGGTGCGAAGGCGCGCTGAGCGCCTGAGCCTCGAAACCCGGTGAGGTGTGCAGGGCGGTGACCACGTGGTCGCCGCCCTGCCTTACTTCCGGGGTTTCGAGACGGTTGCCAGCGCAACCTCCTCAGCCAGCGGACCGTAGCCGACGTGGCGTTGCGGCTACCTTGACTCCGTGACGACGCCCTCCTTCGAGCTCGGCCAGGACCACCTCGACCTGCGCGACTGGGTGCACACCTTCGCCGCGGACGTGATCCGGCCGGCGGCGGCCGAGTGGGACGAGAAGGAGGAGTTCCCGTGGCCGGTCGTCGAGGAGGCGGCGAAGGTCGGGATCTACTCGGTCGACTTCATCGCCGACCCAGGCGTTCGACGAGACCGGGCTCGGGTTCCCGATCGCCATGGAGGAGCTGTTCTGGGGCGATGCCGGCATCGGGCTCTCGATCGTCGGCACCTCGCTGGCCGCCGCCGGCGTCCGCGCCAACGGCACCGACGAGCAGGTCGGCGAGTGGGTGCCGCAGATGTACGGCAGCCCGGGCGACCTCAAGCTCGGCGCGTTCTGCTCCTCCGAGCCCGACGCCGGCTCCGACGTCGGCGCGATGCGCACCCGTGCGACGTACGACGAGGCCACCGACGAGTGGGTGCTCAACGGCACCAAGACCTGGGCGACCAACGGCGGCATCGCCGACGTCCACGTCGTGACCGCCGTGGTCGACCCGGAGCTGCGGACCCGCGGTCAGGCCAGCTTCGTGGTGCCGCCCGGGCACCAAGGGGCTCAGCCAGGGCCAGAAGTTCCCCAAGCACGGCATCCGCGCCTCGCACACCGCCGAGGTGGTGCTCGACCAGGTGCGGGTGCCCGGGCCGCTGCCTGCTCGGCGGCAAGGAGAAGCTCGACGAGCGGCTCGCCAAGGCCCGCGAGGGCGAGCCCGGGCCGGCGGCCAGCCGTCGATGGCGACCTTCGAGCGCACCCGCCCCGCGGTCGGCGCGCAGGCGATCGGCATCGCGCGGGCGGCGTACGAGGTGGCGCTCGACTACGCGAAGACCCGCGAGCAGTTCGGCAAGCCGATCATCGAGAACCAGGCGATCGCCTTCACCCTCGCCGACATGGCCACCTCCATCGAGGCGTCCCGGCTGCTGGTGTGGCGGGCCGCGTGGATGGCGCGGCAGGGCAAGCGGTTCGAGAAGGCCGAGGGCTCGATGTCCAAGCTGTTCGCCGGCGAGACCGCCGTCCGGGTGACCGGCCAGGCGATGCAGATCCTCGGCGGCAACGGCTTCACCCGCGAGTACCCCGTCGAGCGGATGGCCCGCGACGCCAAGATCTACACGATCTTCGAGGGCACCTCCGAGATCCAGCGGCTGGTCATCGCGCGCACCATCTCGGGCGCACCCATCCGCTGAGTCTGGGTACGGCGGGACCGGCTCGAGGGAGGTGGCGCATGGCCGTGGTGGAGACGCGACGAGCGGCGCGCGACAAGTACGCGAACCCGGTCTTCTGGAGCGAGGTCACCCAGCTCGTCAAGACGGTGCTCGCCGGCGTCGTCGCCTGGGTGATCGTGAGCGAGGTGCTCGACCTCCCGCAGTCGTTCCTCGCCCCCTGGGCGGCGTTGCTGGTGGTGCACTCCACGGTCTACCGGACCTTCGCGCAGGGCGCCCGCCAGGTCGGGGCCGCGGTGGTGGGCGTCGTGCTCGCCTGGGCGGTCGGCAACGCCCTCGGCGTCGACACGGCCGGCGTCGCCCTGGTGCTGCTCGTGGGGCTGGCCCTCGGATCGCTGCCCTGGTTCCGGGGCGAGGCGACGACGGTCGCGGCCACGGCGCTGATCGTCCTCACCACCGGTTTCGCCGGCCAGGACGACGTGCTGCTGCTCCCGGCTGGCCGACACCGGGATCGGGATCGCGGTCGGACTGGCCGTCAACTTCGCCGTCTGGCCGCCGCTGCGACGGCGTACGGCGATCGCGGCGATGGACGCGCTCGACGACCGGATCGGCGAGCTGCTCGTCGACGTCGCCGACGGCCTCGGCGAGCGGCTACTCGCCGGACGACGTCGAGGAGTGGCTCCAGCGCACACGAAAGCTCGACGAGGACGTCGACCGGGCGTGGGCGCTGGTACGACAGGCCACGCGAGAGTGCCCGCCTGAACCCGCGTCGCTCGGCGGGCGAGTTCCGCGATCCCCAGCTGTGGGTCTCGCTCCTCGAACGCATCGAGCAGGCCCTGGCCGAGGCCCGGAGCATGGTCCGCACCCTGTCCCGCCTCCCCGAACGTGACACGGCCTGGCAGGGCGGATTCCACGACGGGTACGTCGAGACGCTGCGCGAGTCCGGTCAGGCGATCGCACGAGGCCGAGCCCGAGCCGATCCGCGACTGCCGGGACCGGCTGGACCAGCTCGTCGCGCAGGTCGAGCACGAGGACTCGACCCCCCTGTGGCCGGTGTACGGCGGGCTGCTGGTCAACCTGCGCAACATCCTGGACGCGATGGACGAGGTCGCCGCCGCCAACCCGCTGAGCCAGCCGCCGCTGCCGTTCAGCCGGCGGTGACGCGCGCGGTCAGTGGGTGAGCTTCAGGCCGACCACGCACCCGACGATGCCCGCGAGCAGGAGCACCCGCAGAACCGACACCGGCTCGGCACCGGTCACCATCGCGTACGCAGCAGTCAGGGTCGCGCCGATGCCGACCCACACGGCGTACGACGTGCCGACCGGGAGGCTGCGCATGGCGAACGCGAGGCCCGCCATGCTGGCGAACAGCGCCAGACCGAAGGTGATGGTGGGGGCAGGTCGGGTCAACCCGTCGGACCGGCCGAGGGCGGTAGCCCACACGGCTTCGAGCACACCGGACAGCACGAGCACGAGCCAGGACATCGAGATCTCCTTGGCGCCGTCTTGTCGCACACCGGGTACGGCACCGCTCGTCCGGGAGCCACTGGGTGGCTCTGTGGACAGGATCTCACGCGGCTTCGCGCCGGCCCAACCGCCGATGCCTCAGAGCTCGATCGCCCGGTTCACCCAGGTCGAAGCGACGACCATGCCGACCTTCTCGTAGAGCCCGCGGGCGCCGGCCCGGGTGTCGGTCGAGAGGTAGCAGCGCGTCGCGCCGTGCTCGCGGGCCAGCCCGAACGCGTCGACCAGCATCGGCGCCGGCCAGCCCGCGCCCGCGGTGGTCGGGACGTACGGCGATCTTGGCGACGTACCCGGCCTCGCCGGCGAGGTACACGTGGGTGGCACCGACGAGCTCGCCGTCGGCGTTCTCCACCAGCCGGAGGTTCCACGGCTGCGTAGCCCGGGCCGCTCCCAGATCCGCGATCCGAAGTCGTCGAGGGGCGTCCGGTCGCGCTCCGACCACTCGAGGAACGCGTCCTCGAGCAGGGTCCAGGCCGCCTCGTGGTCGGCCTCGGCGGCGTCGCGCACCGTGAAGCCGGCCGGCAGCGGCTCGGGCCTGCGATCTCCCGCCCTCGGGCAGCTCGAGGTCCCAGGCGGTCCAGCGCACCGGTAGCCCAGGTCCGTCATCAGCCGGTCGGCCGCGCTGCCCTGCGGGCACCTGGCCGCCGACGTGCGGTCGCCCCGAGGCCGGCGCGCCGTCGCCTGGAGCCAGTGGGCGATGGCGGTGCCGATGCCGCGGCCCTGGTGCTCGGGGTGGACTGCGGCGTAGACGACGTCGCCGCCGCTCGCGTCGCCGTACCCGACCAGCCGGTCCCCGTCGAAGACGCCGACCGTGCTCGACGCGATGTCGTAGCTGCGGGCGCTGCCAGTCGCTGATGAGGTCCTCGAGGGTCATCTCGGCCTCGCCGAGGTCGACCACCTCCTCGGCCGCGATGACGTCGACACCGCCTCGGCGTCGTCCAGGGTGAGGCTCCGGCTGGTGAAGCCGTCCGGCAGGTCGATGGTGGCGGTCATGATCGCCGGCTGCACGTCGATCGCGCGGCTGACCCAGGTCGACGTGACCTTCATGCCGACCTTCTCGTACAGGCCGAGCGCGCCGGTGCGCGAGTCCGTGGACAGCTCCGACTTCACGGCGCCGTGCTCGGCGGCCACCGCGAACGCGTCGACGAGCAGGGCCTGGGCGAGACCCTGGCCGCGCTGGTCCTTGCGGGTCGCGAGCAGGGCGATGTAGCGCGCAGTCGACGTTCATCTGGACGCAGGGCGGTCGCGACCACCTCGCCGGACGGGTCGGTCACGACCCGGAGGTTCCACGGCTCGAAGCCGGGGCGCTGGACCGTCTGGGACTGCCACTCCTCGAAGGTCTCGCGCTCGCGCACCGACCACTCGAGGAAGGCGTCCTCCTCCACGGTGTACACCGCGTCGTACTCGGCTTCGGTGGCCGCGCGGACGACGTACCCCTCCGGCAGCGGGCGTTCGGGGATCGTGGCTCCCTCCGGGAGCTGGAGGACCCAGCTGGTCCAGCGGACGTGGTAGCCCAACGACTCCAGGAGTACGTCGCCGGGCGAACCCTGTGGCACCGGCATGCCGACCACGTCCCAGCCCTGCTCGCGCGCCCGCTCCTGCATCCATCGTGCGATCTCGGTGCCGATCCCGCGCCCGCGATGGTCCGGGTGGACGGCGGCGTCGCAGCGGTGCCGGTACCCGACGTCGGCGTACGCCACGAGCACGTCGCCGTCGAACACGCCGAGCGTGCCCGTGTCCATGTCGTACCCCGGCCGCTGCCAGTCGGCGACGATGTCGGCCTCCTCGATCACGACCTCGCCGACGTCGGCGACCTCCTGGGCGGCGACCGCTGCCGTGACCGCGGCGGCGTCCTCGGGGACGAGCGGGCGCTGGGTGTAGCCGTCGGGGAGCCTGAGCGGAGCAGCCATGGGCGCCATGGTGACGGCCGATCGACCAGTCCGGCCAGCGATTTTCGGCACAAATGACGCTGACCCGGCCGAAGTTTCTGGCGGGTCAGCGTTTGTCTCGGTCGAAGGACCTCCAGGAGCGATCAGGCGGTGCGGATCGCCGAGACGTCGAACTCGAGCTTGACCTTCTCGGAGACGAGGACGCCGCCGGTCTCGAGAGCGGCGTTCCAGGTCAGGCCCCAGTCCTTGCGGTTGATGGTGGTGCTACCCTCGAAGCCGACCCGGAGGTTGCCGAACGGGTCGTGGGCCGAGCCGGTCTCCTCGAAGACGACAGTGACCGGCTTGGTGACGTCCTTGATGGTCAGGTCGCCGGTGATCGCCCACTCGTCGCCGTCGCGCTCGACGTCGGTCGAGGCGAACGTGATCGTCGGGAAGTTCTCGGCGTCGAAGAAGTCGCCGGACTGCAGGTGGCCGTCGCGGTCGGCGACGCCGGTGTCGATGCTGGTCGACGTCGATGCGCGAGCTCGACCTTGGAGTTGCGCCGGGTTGGCGGTGTCGATCGTCGCGCGTGCCCTCGAAGTCCTTGAAGGCGCCGCGGACGGTGGTCACCATCGCGTGCCGGGCCGAGAAGCCGAGGCGAGTGTGCGTCACGTCGAGCGTGTAGTCGCCGGAGATGTCCTCGACGGCGGAGGTGCCTGCGTCGAAGCCGGCTCGGCGACGGCAGTTTCGTTCTTGCGGTTGAAGAAGTTCATGCTGCTCCTGGCGGGTTGTCGGTCTGGTTGAACTTTCAATATGACAAAACGGACTCGGGTCCGTTTTCATTCCCAGACCAGGTGTGGCGTGGGTCACATCCACACCGCCGCCCTAGGATCGCCGCGATGATCGACCTCCTCCAGACCGCGCTGATCGTGCTTGTCGCTCGTGCTGGCGGTCGCCACGGTCGTTACGTCGTCCTCGACCGGCCGATCGGGCCGGTGCTGCTGTGGAGTCTGCCCTGCTCGAGCTCGGCCTGCTGGTCCAGGCCGTGCATCGGGATCGTGCAGCTGGTCAGCGACGATCCGCGACGTGAACGGCCTGGTCTTCGTCGGCTACCTGCTCGGCACGCTGCTCTTCGTGCCCGTCGCCGCCTGGTGGGCGCTCGGTGAGCGCAGCCGGGCGGGCACCGCGGTCCTGATCGTGGTCGGGCTCGTCGTACCCGTGCTGATCGTGCGGCTCCAGCAGATCTGGACGGCTCCGGTGGCTGAGGCGCCGACCGGCACGGCGCGCACCAACACCGGCTCGGGCCGGGTGCTGATCCTCGTCTACGGCGTCTTCGCGCTCTCCGCGACCGGACGGTCGGTCGGTCCAGCTGATCGCAGAAGGCCGACGAGGCGCCGCTGGCCTACGCCCTCTCGGCGTTCGCGGCGGCGGTGTACATCGTCGGCGACGTACTGCCTCGCCCGCCCGGGCCCGCGGACCACGCCGACTCGCCTGGGTCGGCGTGCACCGTGGAGCTGTCGGGCGTCCTCGTGGTCGGCACGTTGAGCATCGTGGAGCCGTCTGGTTCCCCGACGACACCGTGTGGTCCGGACTTCGGCAGCGGCTACGGCTACGTGCCGGCCGTGCTGCCGTTCCTCGGCCTCGCCTGGCTGTTCCACACGACCCGTGGGCGGCGGGTCAGCGGAACGCCGACTCCCCCGTGAGCGCCTGGCCGATCACCAGCTGGTGCACCTCGGACGTCCCCTCGTAGGTCAGCACGGACTCCAGGTTGTTGGCGTGCCGCATGAGCGGGTACTCCAGCGTGATCCCCGCGGCGCCGAGCACAGTCCGGCACTCGCGCGCGATCGCCAGTGCCTCGCGGGTGCTGTTCAGCTTGCCGATGCTGATCGCCTCCGCGCGGGAGCCGCCCCTCGTCCTTCAGCTTCCCGAGGTGCAGCGCGAGCAGCATCCCCTTGCCGAGCTCGACCGCCATGTCGGCCAGCTTGGCCTGGGTGAGCTGGTAGCCGGCGAGCTGCTTGCCGAAGATCTCGCGCTCCCGCGTGTAGGCGATCGTTGCCTCCAGGCAGTCGCGCGCGGCGCCGAGGGCGCCGTACACGATCCCGAAGCGGGCCTCGGTCAGGCAGGACAGCGGACCGGACAGGCCTTCCGCCTCCGGCAGCATCGCGTCGGCGGGGAGCCGGACGTCGTCCAGCACGAGCTCGCTCGTGACCGATGCCCGCAGCGACATCTTCTGCTTGATCTCGGGAGCCGAGAAGCCGGCCGTGTCCGTGGGTACGACGAAGCCGCGGATCGCGCCCTCCTCGCCGTCCTCGACCGTGCGCGCCCAGACCACGGCGACGTCGGCGACCGAGCCGTTCGTGATCCACATCTTGTTGCCGGTCAGCACCCAGTCCGTCCCGTCCCGGCGGGCGCGGGTGCGCATGCCGCCCGGGTTGGACCCGAAGTCCGGCTCGGTCAGCCCGAAGCAGCCGATCGCCTCGCCGGTGGCCATCCGCGGCAGCCACGTGTCCTTCTGCTCGTCCGAGCCGTGCTTCCAGATCGCGAACATCGCCAGCGAGCCCTGGACCGACACGATCGACCGGAGACCCGAGTCGCCGGCCTCGAGCTCCAGGCAGGCCAGGCCGTACGCCGTGGCGCTGGTGCCGGCACAGCCGTAGCCGGTGAGGTGCATCCCGAGCAGGCCGAGCTTCCCGAACTCGAGGGCGAGGTCGCGGACCGGGACGTCGGCCCGTTCGTACCAGCCGGCGATCTCCGGCCGGAGCCGGTCGTCGACGAAGGCGCGGACGGTGTCGCGGATCGCGCGGTCCTCGTCCCCGATCAGGGAGTCGGTGTCGAGCAGGGCGAGCGGAGCGAGCGGTGGCATGGGGACATCATGACCGGTCCCGGACGCACGAGAGCCGCGGTCCCTCGGGACCGCGGCTCTCGAGCAGCGCCGGTGGCGCTCAGGCTGCGTGGGGCTTGTTCGCGGGTGCCGACACCTGGTGCTCGACGGTCCAGCGTGCCTCCATGTGGGTGCGACCGCGGTCGTCGACCACGGGGACCCAGTGCATGACGAGTCGATCCGTCATCTTTCGGTCTCGCATGGGACACCTCCTGTTCACCTTGTGTTCATCAACCATAGCCCATCCCCACCCGGTAGGGGCCAATTGGCGGAATTCGGCGTTTCCCCTCCACTGGTGCCCTCCGGTGGCCCTCTTCTGGGCCCAACCGCTCCCCGAGGTGGGAACCAACATCCGGCCGCAACGCATTCGGGCACGCTGGGCGGCACTCTCGAAGTCCCAATCTCCGAGTTCTGCCCGAAATCGGGCAGGAAGTTGCAGAAAGCGGTGGCTCGGAGTCACTCTTCTCCCATGCGGATCGACGCGGAGCTGACCGAGCGGATCGTCGCCAGCACCGGGTTGAGCCCCGCGGAGGCGGCGCGCGTGATCGAGGACGTGCTCGCGTTCTACGCCGAGCCGATCGACGACTACGTCCGCCGCAGGCACGCCGATCTGAAGACCTACGGCGCGAAGAACTCCGAGATCTTCGCCCGGATCGCCGCCGAGCTCGCCGACCGCGTGGTCGCCGCCCCGGCGCTCAGCGAGCGACAACTCCGCCGCCTCGTCTACGGCTAGGTCTCGAGACGGTCGCTGCGCCACCTCCTCGACCAACGAAGGGAAGACACATGTGTGGAATCGTCGGGTACATCGGCGGCCAGCAGGCCGCTCCGATCCTGCTGGAGGGCCTCACCAGGCTGGAGCACCGCGGCTACGACTCGGCCGGGGTGGCCGTCCTCGGCGGCAGCGGGGTCAGGGTGGCCAAGCAGGCCGGCCGGGTGCGTGACCTGGCGGACAGCCTGCCCAAGCGGTTCGGCGGCAAGGTCGGCATCGGGCACACCCGCTGGGCCACCCACGGCCCGGCGAACGACGTCAACGCTCACCCGCACCTGGACGCCGCCGGCAAGGTCGCCGTCGTCCACAACGGGATCATCGACAACGCCTCGACCCTCCGGCAGCGGCTGGCCGACCGCGGCGTCGAGCTGGTCTCCGACACCGACAGCGAGGTGATTGCACACCTGGTCGCTGCCTCTACGGCGGACACCCTCGAAGGGCGGGTCAGCGACGCGCTGGCCGCGATCAACGGCACCTATGGCATTGCCGTCATGCACGCCGACTTCCCCGACCGGCTCGTGGTCGCGCGCAACGGCAGCCCGCTGATCGTCGGCGTCGGCGACCGCGAGATGTACGTCGCGTCCGACCTGGCCGCGCTGGTCCGGCACACCACCACCGTCGCGCACCTCGACGACGGCGAGCTGGCCACCGTGACGTCGACCGGCTTCACGACCTACCGGGACGATCTGACCTCGACGGACAAGCAGGCCACGACGCTCGACGTCGATCCTGCGGAGTACGACGCGGGTGAGCACGCGTCGTACATGCACAAGGAGATCCTCGAGCAGCCGGAGGCGGCCGAGCGGGTGCTGCGCGGCCGGCTCGACGAGCGGTTCGGCACCGCCCACCTCGGCGGCCTCAACATGGACGCTCGCGAGACCCGTGCGATCCGGCGGGTCAAGGTGCTGGGCTGCGGCTCGGCGTACTACGTCGGCCAGATGGGCGCCGCCCTCGTCGAGGAGCTGGCCCGGATCCCGGCCGACGCCGAGGCGGCCAGCGAGTTCCGCTACCGCAACCCGATCATCGAGCCGGACACGCTGTACGTCGCGGTCAGCCAGTCCGGCGAGACCATCGACACCCTGCTGGCCGTGCAGGAGATCCGTCGCAAGGGCGGCCGGGTGATCGGCCTGGTCAACGTCGTCGGCAGCGCGATCGCGCGCGAGTGCGACGGCGGGATCTACCTGCACGCCGGTCCCGAGGTGGCGGTCGCGTCGACCAAGGCGCTGACCAACATGTTCGTCGGGTTCGCGCTGCTCGCGCTGCAGCTCGGGCGGGTGCGCGACCTGTCCATCGCCGACGGCAAGCGGCTGATCTCGGGGCTGATCGCGCTGCCCGGCCAGATCGCGGAGATCCTGGAGCAGGAGGACCAGCTCGCCGAGGTGGCGGTCCGGCTCGCGGAGGCCGAGAGCCTGTTCTTCGTGGGTCGAGTGCGCGGCTTCCCCGTGGCGCGCGAGGGTGCGCAGAAGTTCAAGGAGATCTCCTACCGGCATGCCGAGGCCTACCAGACCTCCGAGCTGAAGCACGGTCCGTTGGCGCTGATCTCACCGCAGGTGCCGACGGTCGCGGTCGTGCCCGACGACGAGCTGACCGACCGCAACGTCGGCGCCCTCCACGAGATCGCCGCCCGACGCGGGCCGCTGGTCGTGGTCACCCACAAGGGCGTCGACCTCGGCGACGTCGAGGCCACCCGGATCGACGTACCGCGCAACGAGCGGGAGCTCGACCCGATCCTGCTCACCCTTCCGCTGCAGCTGCTGGCCTACCACGCGGCCCGGCACCTCGGGCACGACATCGACAAGCCCCGCAACCTGGCGAAGTCCGTCACCGTCGAGTGAGCGGGAGGGTCTCGACAAGCTCGACCGACGTCGGTCGAGCTTGTCGAGACCCTTGCGGCCGGAGGGCGGTGACCGACATCTCCGCAGCCTCGAATCACCCCTCGGCGCCCGGAAGCCCTACCGTGGAAGGCATGCCTGAAGAGTCCGCCGCGCCCGAGATCACCTTCGACGACCTCGGTCTCGACGAGGCGGTGCTCAAGGCGCTGCGCGACGTCGGGTACGAGACGCCCTCCCCGATCCAGGCGGCGACCATCCCGACCCTGCTCGAGGGCCGCGACGTGGTGGGCCTGGCGCAGACCGGCACCGGCAAGACGGCGGCGTTCGCGCTGCCGATCCTGTCCCGGCTCGACCTGAAGCAGAAGACGCCGCAGGCACTGGTGCTCGCGCCGACCCGTGAGCTCGCGCTGCAGGTCTGCGAGGCGTTCGAGAAGTACGCCGCCCACCTGCGCGGGGTGCACGTCCTGCCGGTCTACGGCGGCCAGGGGTACGGCGTCCAGCTGAGCGCGCTGCGGCGCGGCGTGCACATCGTCGTCGGCACGCCGGGCCGGATCATGGACCACCTCGAGAAGGGCACCCTCGACCTGACGCGAGCTGCGGTTCCTCGTCCTCGACGAGGCCGACGAGATGCTCAACATGGGCTTCGCCGAGGACGTCGAGACGATCCTGGCGGACACTCCCGAGGACAAGAACGTCGCGCTCTTCTCGGCGACCATGCCCGCGCAGATCCGGCGGATCTCGAAGAAGTACCTCACGAACCCCGCCGAGATCACCGTCAAGAACAAGACCGCGACCGCCGCGAACATCACCCAGCGCTACCTGATGGTGTCCTACCCCCAGAAGGTCGACGCCCTCACCCGGATCCTCGAGGTCGAGAACTTCGAGGGGATGATCGTCTTCGTCCGCACCAAGAACGAGACCGAGTCCCTGGCCGAGAAGCTGCGGGCCCGCGGGTTCTCCGCGATGGCGATCAACGGCGACGTCGTCCAGGCCCAGCGCGAGCGCACGGTCAACCAGCTCAAGTCGGGCAAGCTCGACATCCTGGTCGCGACGGACGTCGCCGCGCGCGGCCTGGACGTGGAGCGGATCAGCCACGTGGTCAACTACGACATCCCGACCGACCCCGAGTCCTACGTGCACCGGATCGGCCGGACCGGCCGCGCGGGCCGCAGTGGCGACGCGATCTCGTTCGTGACGCCGCGCGAGCGCTACCTGCTCCGGTCCATCGAGAAGACCGCCCGCCAGCAGCTGACCGAGATGCACCTGCCCACCGTGGAGGACGTCAACGTCACGCGGCTGGCCCGCTTCGACGACGCGATCACGGGGGCGCTCTCCTCCGAGGACCGGCTGTCGTTCTTCCGTGACGTCGTCGCGCACTACGTTCGCGAGCACAACGTGCCCGAGGTCGACGTCGCCGCGGCACTCGCCGTCGTGCTGCAGGGCGACACCCCGCTGCTGCTCGAGCCCGAGCCGGCGCGACCTGCCCGGCGCGAGCGTCCGGAGCGCACCGAGCGACCCGACCGGCCGACCGGTGGCGGCAGTCGTCCCGGCACGCGGCGGACCGGCCGAGGGGATGGCGACCTACCGGATCGCCGTGGGCAAGCGGCACAAGGTCGAGCCCCGGCAGATCGTCGGCGCGCTCGCCAACGAGGGCGGCCTGAGCCGCCGCGACTTCGGCGCGATCAGCATCCGGCCGGACTTCTCCCTCGTCGAGCTCCCGGCGGAGCTGCCGCCGGGCACGGAGGAGGCGCTGGCCGGCACCCGCATCTCCGGCAAGCTGATCGGCCTGCGACGCGACACCGGTGCGCCCCGGCGTACCGACGACCGGGGACCCGACGGCTTCAAGAAGAAGCCGCGCACCAAGAACCGGTAGCGGAGCGGACTCTGCGTCAGGTGACGAGACTTGTGGCCAGGTCGTCGAGGCTCGCTGCATACAGGTCAAATGAGTCCCTCGCGCCCGGAGCGTCTCCGACGGGACGTTCGACATAGGCAGCCCTCATGCCCATGGCCTGGGCACCTCGAAGGTCCCAGGCATGGGCGGCCACCATGAGCAGGCGGTCGGGCGAGCAGCCTGCGTTGGTGATCGCGAGTCGGTAGACGTCGGGATCAGGCTTGTAGCTCTGCGCAGCTTCGCCCGAGAGCGCCTGATGCCAGCGCAGGCCGGCGTACGCGTTGATGCGGGTGAGCGCCGAGTGGCTGGCGTTCGACAGGCCGACCACCGGGAAGCGCGAGGCGATCCGGTCCAGGCCCGCGACCGAGTCGGGCCACGGATCCAACCGCTGCCCGGAGGCGGCCAGCGAGCGAATCGCGTCCGCGTCGCTGATGTCGGCCTCGGCGGCGACGCGGGTCGCCGCCTCGAGGTCGATGACCGTGCTGCTGGCGTAGGGGCGACGGCCCGCGAGGACCTCCTGCTGTTGCTCATCGACATGCCGCTGCCATACCTCGACGAGCTCGCTCGTCCTCGCGTCATCGACGTCCGGGAGCACCGTTCGGAGGCCCCGTCTGATCCCGCTGCGCTCATCGACCATGGTCCCGAGGATGTCGAAGACGATGACGTCGTACGCCAGTCGATCCACCGCGCGAGCGTACCGATCGACGAGTCGCTCCGGCTCACGGGCTCCAGCCGCCGGCGACCTGGCGGGTCGCGGCATTCAGTCGGTTCCACACGTTGACAGACGTGATGGCGATCAGCAGCGCGGCCAGCCCCTGCTCGTCGTAGTGGCGTGCCGCCTCTGCCCAGACCTCGTCGGGGACGGGGTCGCCACGATCGGCGACCCGGGTCACGGTCTCTGTGAGCTCGAGCGCTGCCCGCTCGGCGTCGGAGAAGTACGGCGCGTCTCGCCAGGCCGCCACGGCGAAGAGCCGCTCGTCGCTCTCTCCTGCCTTCTTGAGCGCGTTCGAGTGCAGCTCCACGCACACGCTGCACCCGTTGATCTGGCTGGCTCGCAGGTGCAACATCTCCAGCGTCTCGGCAGACACCCCGAGCCCCTCAGCGGCGCGGCCGTACGCCGCCAGCGCCTTCATCGCCGCCGGAACGAGGAACACGGGGTGGGTCATCCGGGCTTCCATGATCTGTCTCCTGTCATGTCGGTCTTGTCCGGTTCGTCATCCTGTTGACGGATCGGGAGAAGGGAACCTGACAGATGACGACTGAGGAGCAGCTCGCCGAGCAGTTCGAGGAGCACCGCGATCACCTGCGCACCGTCGCCTACCGCATGCTGGGATCGGTGGCCGAGGCGGACGACGCGGTCCAGGAGTCGTGGCTTCGGCTGGCACGCACGGACACGAGTGACGTGGTCAGCCTGCGCGGGTGGCTGACGACCGTGGTCAGCCGGATCTCCCTGGACCTCCTCCGCGCCCGGAAGTCCCGTCGCGAGGAGCCGCTCGAAGCGCACGTGCCGGACCCGCTCGTGACCCCCATCGAGGCCGACCCCGAGACCGCCGCCGAGCAGGCCGACTCGGTCACCCTCGCCATGCTGGTGGTCCTCGAGGCACTGAGCCCACGCGAGCGGATGGCATTCGTGCTGCACGACATGTTCGGCGTCCCGTTCGAGGAGATCGGCGAGATCGTGGGGCGCTCGACGGCAACCGCCACGCAACTGGCCAGCCGGGCGCGGCGACGCGTGCGCGCTACTCCGCCGGCTGTCGCCGACCTGGCCACCCAACGTCGCGTCCTCGACGCCTTCACGAGCGCCGCTCGACGCGGTGATTTCGACGAGCTGGTCGCGGTGCTCGACCCGGACGTGACGCTCCGCGCCGATGAGGGTTCCCACGGACCGTCGATCGTCGTGCGCGGCGCCGCAACCGTCGCCTCGCGGGCGATGGCGTTCCGGCAGGCGGGTCTCGAGGAGGTGCACGTGCTGGTCAACGGAGCCGTCGGGCTCGTCTCGCTGCGGGACGGACGGCCCGCGTCGGTGTTCAGCCCGGTGGTCCGCGACGGCCGGATCGTCGAGATCAACATCCTCACCGACCCCGTACGCCTGGCCCGCCTCGACCTCAGCAAGCTCAGCTGATGATCGGCTCCAGCCGCCAGTCAGGTGCGGTGTGCGGCAGTGGGCCGGAACGGCGGACCATGACCAGGCACGATCAGCGACGGCTCCAGCTCGAGGAGCTTGGCCCGGGAACGCTCGAGTGCGGCCTGGTCCTCGCCGCGCGGATCCAGAGCCGGGCCCTGCTCCGACCACCACAGGTGGGTGCACGCCACGAGTCCATCCGCGGTCTCGACCAGCGTCGTGATGTCTTCGGCCGTGTGACCGGGGGTCGCCATCAGCCTCACCGACGCCGACAGCTGGAATCCATCGGCCTCCCTGTCCGTCCAGATGTCCGCCTGATAGATCGCCCAGAAGTCGTGGAACCTTGCCCGCTCGAACAGGGCTGCGTTCAACGTGTGGTCCGGGTGGTGGTGGCTGAACACCACATCGCCCACCTCCGCTGGATCAACACCCAGACCCGCCAGCGGGTCGAGGATCTTGCTGCGGTCGGACACCATCCCGGGATCGACGATGACCGCACGTCCCTCGTCCTGGATCAACACCACCGTGCTGGCCACTCGGTCGTCGAAATAACCAGCAGAGAGAACATGCAGCTCGGCCGTCATGCCGTCAATCCTGTCACGCCAACGCCCCGCAGCGCTGCCGGTGGACGTAGGCGACTCCGGCGACCACCGCGGACCTAAAGTGGAAATATCGCGCGCGAAGGAGCACCCCATGGCTTCCGATAGCAAGGTCGATCTGCCCGACCTCCCCGACCACATCGATGGCGCCGTCCTGAAGATCGCCGGCGTGGTCGTGCTCGGCGCCGATCATGTCCATCCTGGACATCACCGTCGTCAACGTCGCACTCCCGACGTTCCAGACGGCCTTCGGCTCCGCGAGTGACCCGATCGCGTACTCCACGGTCGCGTGGTCCGTCACTGCCTACACCCTCGCCCTGGCCACGGTGATCCCGATGACCGGTTGGGCCGCCGACCGGTTCGGCACCAAGCGGCTCTACATGACCGCCATCGCCCTGTTCGTGACCGGCTCGGTGCTCTGCGCCGTGTCGTGGAGCATCGGGGCGCTGATCGGCTTCCGGGTCCTGCAGGGTCTCGGCGGCGGCATGCTGATGCCGCTCGGCATGACGATCATGACCCGGGCGGCAGGGCCGCACCGGATGGGCCGGCTGATGGCGATCCTCGGGGTCCCGATGCTGCTCGGCCCGATCCTCGGCCCGATCATCGGCGGCTGGCTGATCCAGGTCGCGAGCTGGCACTGGATCTTCCTGATCAACGCGCCGATCGGCCTGATCGCGATCATCTACGCCTGGCGGGTGCTGCCCAGGGACACCCCCGAACCGTCGGAGTCCTTCGACTTCCTCGGTATGGCGCTGATGTCGCCCGGGCTGGCCCTCTTCCTGTTCGGTGTCTCCTCCATCCCCGGCGAAGGGACCGCCGCACGCCCCGCGGGTCTGGGTCTCGATGCTGATCGGCGTCGTGCTGATGGTGCTCTTCGTCTTCCACTCCTTCCGCCCGGAGCATCCGCTGCTCGATCTTCGGCTGTTCAAGAACCGCAACCTCACGGTCTCGATCATCACCATGTTCCTGTTCGCGGCCGCGTTCTTCGGCGGGCTGCTGCTGGTGCCGACGTACTTCCAGGAGGTTCGCGGGGAGTCGACCTTGCAGGCCGGTCTGCTCGTCGCCCCCCAGGGCATCGGCGCGATGATCACGATGCCGATCGCGGGAGCGCTGGTGGACAAGTATCCGATCGGCCGGATCGTGCCGTTCGGACTGGTCGTTCATCCTGATCGGCATGTTCGGGCTGACCCAGCTCACCGCGACCACGCCGTACCCCGTGATCATCGCCGAGCTGTTCGTGATGGGGCTCGGGATGGGCGCGACGATGATGCCGCTGTTCACCTCGGCGCTGAAGACCCTGAAGGCCCACGAGGTGGCCCGTGGCTCGACGCTGCTGAACATCACCCAGCAGATCGCCAGCTCGGTCGGGGTCGCGGTCATGTCCGTGCTGCTCACCAACCACCTCCAGGCGTCCAAGCTCGCCGGGCCGGCGATGGCCTCGCTGCACGTGCCTTCCCTGGCCGAGTCGATCCCTGCGGCAGCGATCGCGAAGGGGCTGGAGGACGCCGCCAACGCGTTCGCCGACACCTACTGGGTGGCGTGGTCGTTGGTGCTGCTGACGCTGATCCCGGCGCTGCTCCTGCCCCGGAAGCGCGAGGAGGTTCACCTGCTCGACGACGAGGGCGTCCCACCCGTCGTCGTGCCCTGAGCGAGGGTTTCCCCTCTTCCGCAGCGGGCGCGCCGGTGCTTGGCTGAGGCTGGGCCACATCTCGGGTGGCCGTCTCGGATCTCGGAGGTCTCACCATGCCCGCACCCGGTCGTGCGCTGAAGCGCACGCTGCTCGCCGTCGCCGCCCTCACCGTCCCGCTCGCGACGGCCCTCGCCGTCCAGCCGTCCGCCCACGCCGCCGGACCGGCGTACGTCGCCCTCGGTGACTCGTACTCGTCCGGGGTCGGCACCCGCAGCTACATCGACGACGGCACCGAGTGCCAGCGCTCGACGTTCGCGTACCCCAGCCTGATCTCCGCCCAGCGCGGCTACACGCTGGACTTCCGCGCCTGCTCCGGCGCGACGATCCCGGACGTCGCCAACACCCAGGTCGGCGCGCTGAACGCGTCCACCAGCTACGTGACGGTCTCCGTCGGCGGCAACGACGCCGGGTTTGCCGACGTGCTGACCGAGTGCGCGACGCCGTGGTGGGCCGGCGACTGCGACGGCGCAATCGACCAGCGCGCAGGCCTACATCAACAACCAGCTGCCGGGCGCGCTGTCCGGGCTGTACGGCTCGATCCGTGCGCGGGGCGCCGAACGCCCAGGTGGTCGTGGTCGGCTACCCGCGGATCTTCATGGGCGAGGACTGCAACGCAGCGACCTGGTTCTCGCCCGAGGAGGAGGCCCGGCTCAACCAGATGGCCGACCTGATCAACACCCGCACGTCCGCGCAGGCGGCGGCGGGCGGGCTTCTCGTTCGCGAACCCGACCAGCGTCTTCATCGGGCACGCGGTGTGCGACAACCCGGAGTGGATCAACGGCCTGTCGAACCCGATCAGCGAGAGCTACCACCCGAACCGCGACGGCCAGGGCTCCGGCTACACGCCCACCGTCAGCCCGGTGCTGACCGGTGCCGGGTTCACGGCCACCGCCGCGACCTTCCGTGCCGCCGCCGCCAACCGCGACGAGCTGGCCGCGCAGCAGCGGAAGTACGCCGTTGTCGACGCCTCGATCGAGCCGGCCACGTTCCGGGCGCCCGACCTGACCAGCCCGGCAATGCGGAGGGCCGCCCGCCAGGCCGGGATCGATCTCGACCGCTGGCTCGCGCGGCAGTGACGGGCACCACTCGGCACTAAAGCAGCGGCGGGCGGTTGTGGTCGGCTGGTAGAACCTCGTGTCATGGGGGCTTACCGAACCGCAGCCAGTTTCGCCTGCGGCGTACTCATCGCCGGACTGCTGGCCGGGTGCGACGCGGCCGGCTCGGACTCCGACGACGGCCCGGGCCCGGACCAGGCGGCGGACGCACTCGGTGCGGCGCTCGGGTCGGGTGAGTTCGCCGACGTGGAGTTCAGCGACGAGACGGCCCAGGCGGTCACGAAGCAGTACCGGAAGATCGTCGAGGGCATGGGCGACGTCACGCCCACCGTCGAGGTCGGCGAGGTCAACGAGTCGGACGGCACCGCGACGGCCGACCTGCAGTGGACCTGGCCGCTGGGCGAGCAGGAGTGGTCGTACGCCGCCGAGGGCGCGCTGCTGAAGGCAGGCGAGGACTGGGTGGTCGACTGGGACCCGGCCGTCATCGAGCCCTCCCTGAACAAGTCGGTGGTCCTCGACGCCACGTCCATCGAGCCAGAGCGCGGAACGGTCCTCGGCGCCGGCGGCCTGGCCCTCGTCGCGGACCGTCCGGTGGTCCGTCTCGGCATCGACCGGGCCCAGGTCCCGGCTGCCAGGGCCGGGGACTCCGCCCGCCAGCTGGCCACGCTCGTCGGCATCGACGTGGCGCCGTACGTCAAGCAGGTGGAGGCGGCGGGGGACAAGGCGTTCGTCGAGGCGATCGTCTACCGCCGCGAGGACGTGCCGGGCGATGTCGGCCAGGCCTATGACCAGATCCCCGGTGTGGTCGCCCTGGCCGACGAGCGGCCGCTCGCCCCGACGCGGGAGTTCGCGGCGCCCATCCTCGGCACCGTCGGCGAGGTGACCGCCGAGATGATCGAGGAGGACCCGGACCGCTACCAGGTCGGCGACAAGGCCGGACTGTCCGGCCTGCAGGCGCGGTACGACGAGCAGCTCGCCGGCACGCCCGGTGTCGTGGTGAACGCGGTCGCGTCGGACGGCAAGGAGCGCGAGCTGTTCCGCGAGGAGCCGGTCCCGGGCAAGCCGTTGAAGCTGACGCTCGACATCGACCTGCAGCAGGATGCCGAGCGGTTGCTCTCGTCCATCGGGCCGGCCAGCGCACTCGTCGCGATCAAGCCGTCGAACGGCGACATCGTCGTGGCGGCCAACGGTCCCGGCAACGACGGCTACAACACGGCGACGTACGGGCAGCTGGCGCCCGGGTCAACGTTCAAGAGCGTCAGCTCGCTGGCGTTGCTGCGCGCCGGGCTCACCCCCGAGTCGACAGTGCCGTGCACGAACACGATCGTGGTCGATGGCAAGCCCTTCGAGAACTACGACGACTACCCGTCGAGCGCGCTGGGCCGGATCCCGCTGCGGACGGCGGTCGCGAACTCGTGCAACACCGGCTTCATCTCGCAGGCCGACCGGCTCAAGGACGACTCCCTCGTCGACGCGGCCGCGTCGCTCGGCGTGGGCGTCGACCACGACCTCGGCTTCCCGGCGTTCTTCGGCACCGTGGAACCGCCGTCGTCCGAGACGGAGAAGGCCGCCGACATGATCGGCCAGGGAGGGATCCTCGCGTCGCCGATGGCGATGGCGACCGTGGCCGCGTCGATCCAGTCGGGGAAGACCGTGCTGCCCCGGCTGGTGAAGACCTGGGACGTCGAGCAGGCGGACGTGCCGCCGCTGACCCGCCCGGAGGCCGCTCAGCTGAGCGGGATGCTGCGCGGGGTCGTGACCTCGGGCAGCGGCAGCTTCCTCGCCGACGTACCCGGCCCGCCCGTGATCGCCAAGACCGGCACCGCCGAGTTCGAGAGGGACGGCAAGATCCTCACCCACGCCTGGATGATCGCGGCCCAGGGCGACCTGGCGGTCGCGGTGTACGTCGACATCGGCGCCTCCGGCTCCGGCACCGCCGGCCCGATCCTCGAGGCCTTCCTCCGCGAAGCGCAGAACTGACGCAGCGGCGCTGGTTTCGAGACAGGCGCTAGCGCGCCTTCCTCAACCAGCGAGGTAGTCGGTGGTTGAGCAGGTTGCGCAGCAACCGTCTCGAAACCCCGGAAGCGAAGGCAGGGCGGCGAGCGGGGTCTCGACAGGCTCGACCGGCGTGGGGCTCACCGCCCTGCGCGGGCGGCGCTGGTTTCGAGACAGGCGCTAGCGCGCCTTCCTCAACCAGCGAGGTGGTCGGTGGTTGAGGAGGTTGCGCAGCAACCGTCTCGAAACCACCCCTGGGGTTGAGGTGCTCAGCGTTCGCGGGGGGTGACGTTGCGCGCGACGTCCTCGGGCATGGCCTCGTAGTGCGCGAAGGTGCGGGTGTAGGTGCCGGCGCCGTGCGTGGACGAGCGCAGGTCGATCGAGTAGCGGACCAGCTCGGTCTGGGGGACCTCGGCCTTGACCAGGGTGCGGTCGTCGCCGACCTTGTCGGTGCCGAGCACGCGCGCGCGGCGGGACGACAGGTCGCTCATCACGCCGCCGACGAAGTCGTCGGGGATGAGTACGTCGACGGCGTCGTACGGCTCGAGCATGGTGACCGTGGTGGCCGCTGCGGCCTCGCGCAGGGCGAGCCCGCCGGCCGCCTGGAAGGCCATGTCACTGGAGTCGACGCTGTGCGACTTGCCGTCGGTGAGCGTCACCCGCAGGTCGACGACGGGGTAGCCGTTGCGGACGCCGCGCTCCATCTGGGCCCGGACCCCCTTCTCCACGCTGGCGATGAACTGTCGGGGCACCGACCCGCCCACGACCTTGTCGACGAACTCGAACCCCGACCCCTCCGGGAGCGGCTCCACCTCGATGTCGCACACGGCGAACTGGCCGTGGCCGCCGGACTGCTTGACGTGCCGACCCTTGCCGGCTGCCTTCCCGGAGAAGGTCTCGCGCATCGACACGACGAACGGCACCTGCTCGACGTGCACCGAGAACCGGTTGGACAGCCGCTCGAGCACGACGTCGGAGTGCGCCTCGCCCATGCACCAGATCACCAGCTGGTGGGTCTCGGCATTGTTGTCGACCCGGATGCTCGGGTCCTCGGCGGCCAGCCGACGCAGTGCCTGGGTCAGCTTGTCGTCATCGGCCTTGCTCTGCGCCACGATCGCGATCGGCAGTAGCGGCTCGGGCAGCGACCACGGCATCAGCACGCGCGGGTCGTCGACCGATGAGAGCGTGTCGCCGGTCTCCGCGCGGGACAACCGTCCGATCGCGCACAGGTCGCCCGCGACGACACGGGAGGCCGGCACCTGGGTCCGGCCGAACGAGTGGCTCAGCGCGCCGATCTTCTCGTCCTCGTCGTGATCCTCGTGGCCGGCTTCGGCGCCGAAGAACGAAGTGAAGTGGCCGGAGACGTGCACCGACTCCTCTGGCCGAAGCGTCCCGGAGAACACGCGGACCAGGCTGAGCCGACCGACGTACGGGTCGCTGGTGGTCTTCACGATCTCGGCCACCAGAGGGCCGTCCGGGTCGCAGGTGATCGCACCGGCCGCGGCCCCGGCAGGCGTGAAGACCTGCGGTGACGGGTGCTCCGACGGTGACGGGAAGGCGCGGGTGGCGAGGTCGAGCAGCTCGGTGCAGCCGATACCGGTGAGCGAGCAGACGGGTACGACGGGGAAGAACGTGGCGCGCGCGACGGCGCGCTCCAGGTCGGCGATGAGGATCTTCTCGTCGATCTCCTCGCCACCGAGGTAGCGCTCCATCAGGCTCTCGTCCTCGGACTCCTCGATGACGCCCTCGATCAGCTGGCCGCGCAGCTCCTCGACGTCGCCCTGGGCGTCGCCGGGTGCCAGCAGCCCTGTCAACGACACCACCTCGCCGCCGTCGCGCACCGGGACGTAGAGCGGCATCACCTTGTCGCCGAAGGCCTCCTGGGCCTGGCCGAGGACGCCGTCGTAGTCGGCGCGCGCCTGGTCGAGCTTGGTGAGGATGACCGCGCGTGGCATGCCGACGTCGGCGCACTCGCGCCACAGCGAGCGGGTGGCGTCGTCGACGCCGTCGTTCGCGGCGATCACGAAGAGCGCGCAGTCGGCGGCGCGCAGGCCGGCCCGCAGCTCGCCGACGAAGTCGGCGTACCCGGGGGTGTCGATCAGGTTGACCTTGATGCCGTCGTGCACCAGCGGCGCGACGGCCAGCGAGATCGAACGTTCGTGCGTGTGCTCGGACTCCTCGAAGTCGCACACCGTGGTGCCCTCGCGGACGGCGCCCGCGCGGGGGACAGCTCCCGCCGAGGCGAGCAGCGTCTCGACCAGTGTCGTCTTCCCGGAGCCGCCCGGCCCCACCACGACGACGTTTCGGATCCGGTCCGGGCTGCTCGCCTCCAGATCCTGGCCCGCTGGTCTCCGGGAGCTTCCCTTGTCCGCCATCGCCGCACCTCCTGCTCAGACCAGAAAGGCAACTCCTCTTCGCGCGCTCGTGCAAGGGGTATCCCGGAACCGTTCGCGTGACTACCCTGTCGGTGATGTCTCGGGTCGTGGGTCGTGTCACCCTGCTCTCGCAAGCGCGTCACCTCGTTGCGCAGGGTGTCTCCGTCGCGCTCGACGGGCCCCTCGGCATCGGCAAGAGCGCCCTCCTCGACGCCCTCGAGTCCAGCGTCGACGCGCTCGTCCTGCGCGCCAACGGCGCCCCCTCCGAGCAGTCGATGCCGTACGCCGCGCTCCAGGACCTGATCGACCAGCTCCCGGCCGACCTGGCCGCTGCGGTTCCCGAGGCCCTGTGCCCGAGCGGCGGGCTGGTCGGCGCCGCGGCCAGCGACGACCTGCGCTGCGCTGTCAGCTGTGCCTTCCGGACACTGCTCGACGAGCTCACCCTCGACGGTCGCCGGGTGCTGATCCTGCTCGACGACGCGCACTGGCTCGACCCCGACTCGGCGTGCGTGCTGGGCTACGCGCGGCGCCGGCTGGTCGGACGGGTGGTCGTGGTCGCCACCGTCGGGCCGGGATCCGGCACCGGCATCGACCTCACCGGCCTGGAGCGGCTCGACGTACCCCCGCTCGACGCCGGCGACATGATCGACCTCCTCGGGCAGCACGGGCTCCCGGCGCACACCGCCCAGCGGCTGCACGTCGAGTCCGGCGGCGTACCCGCCCTGGCCCTGGCCCTCTGCGGTGCGGTTGGGCAGCGACCGTCGCTCCTCGGCCGGCCGTCGCCGTTGCCCGGCCGGATCGAGCACGTCCTGCGCGAGCGGTTCCGCGCCCTGCCCGTGGGTGTCCGTGGCACCTTGCGGTCCGCGGCGCTCCTGCACCGGCCCACCGTGCGCCAGCTCGAGCGGGCCGGGCGGCTGGACGCCGAGGAGGAGGTACGCCGGGCGGTCGAGCTCGGGCTGCTGGCCCGCTCCGACGACGTACTCCGATTCACCCCCGCCGCGCTGCGGAGCGTCGTTGCCGAGTCCACGGCCGCCGGCTGCCGAGCCGAGCTGCACCAGGAGCTGGCCGAGGTCGCCCCGACGGTGGCCGAGCAGATGCGGCACCGCGCTCTCGCCGACCCACGCCCCGACGCGGAGTTCTCCCGGGCGCTCGCGGGCGTCGCCGCGGACACAGCGGCCGGAGGTGCCCGCGAGATCGCCACCGAGCTCTACGTCCTCGCGGCGGACCGGGCACCGTGCGCGCTCTCCGACGAACGCGTCGAGTGGCTCGCCACGGCTGTCGAGACCGGTGCGCTCGGCAACCACGCCGAGCTGGTGCACCGGGCGCTGGTGGACCTGCTGGCGGCGTCGGCCACTCCGGCCCAGATGGTGCGGGTCCGGGTGGCGCTGCTGGAGCTGGCCGGGTCCGGCGTCGCCGCGATGGACGAGATGCTGACCGCCGCCCTGGCGGACGCTGCCGACGACGACCGGCTGGTCGCCACCGTGCTCCTCCAACGGGCCCGGGTCGCTCTCATGGAGTCGCACCCCGCCGTCGCCGTGCGGCACGCCGACCGGGCGGTGCGCCTGCTGCGGCGGGCCGGCCGACCCGACGACCTGGCCACCGCGTTGACGGTGCTCGCCGTCGCCACCCGCTGGACCGGCACCGGTCTCCACGACGCCCACCTGGCCGAGGCGCTGACCCTCTCCGGTCCGCCCGGCGCCGGGATGATCCACACGTCGCCGGCCTACATGGCGGCCCGCTTCGCCCTCTACGACGACCGACTCGACGACGCCTGGGCGGCCTTCCTCGCGATGTTCGCCCAGGTCGAGCGCGGGGCCGGGATGGACCAGGTCCACCTGCTCCGCTGCCTGGTCGAGGTCGGCACCCGCCTCGGTCGCTGCGCCGACGCGATGACGTACGCCGCCCGCGCGGCCCGGACCGCCGAGGAGTACGACCTCGAGCCGCACACCGGCTGGTTCATCCTGGGTGTGGCGGAGCTGGCCGGCGGTGATCTCGGGCGCGCCCGCACCCTCGCGGAGCGGGGGGCGTTGGCCGCGGAGGAGGCCGGCGACACCCGCTACCTCCAGCGGCACCTGCTGGTGCTCGGACAGGCGCTGCTCCGCTCCGGCGAGGCCCAGGCAGCGCGCGCGGCCCTCGAACGGATCCGGACGATCGAGACCACCCAGGGGATCGGCGACCCGACGGTCAACCGCTGGCACCCGGAGCTGGTCTCCAGCCTGGTCGCCCTGGGCGACCTGGCCGAGGCGGAGGTCGTGATGGACGCGGCTCGTCGTGCCGTGGACGGCCGGCTCGGCACCGACGGCGTCAGCGCCCAGCTCGACCGCGCGGAGGCCGAGCTGTTGGGTGCCCGGGGTGAGGTCGAGGACGCGCTGATGCTGCTCGACCGCTCCGAAAAGGTGTGCCGCGACCTCGGCCTGCAGGTGGACGTGGGCCGCACGCTGCTCACCCGCGCCCACCTCGAACGGCGCCGGCGTCGGGCCGCCGCTGCCCGCTCCGCGCTGGAGACGGCGGAGGAACTGTTCGCCGAGATCCACGCCACCGCGTGGCTGGACCAGGCACGGGCCGAGCTCGCCCGCGGAGGCGGCGCCACGCCGTCCGGCTTCGACGACCTGCTCACCGAGACCGAGGCCCGGGTGGCCGCCGAGGTGGCGCGCGGAGCGAGCAACCGCGAGATCGCCGAGCGGCTCTACGTCAGCGTGAAGACCGTCGAGGCCACGCTGACCCGGATCTACCGCAAGCTCGAGGTGCGGTCCCGCACCCAGCTCGCCGCCCGGCTGACTGCCCACTCCGCTGGTTGAGGTCTCGACAGGCTCGACCGGCGCCCACCGTTGGTTGAGGAGGTTGCGCAGCAACCGTCTCGAAACCCCCTGAAGTGGGGCAGGGCGGTGACGGTCGTGGTCGGGGTCCTGCACACCCTCGCCGGGTTTCGAGACAGGCGCTGGCGCGCCTTCCTCAACCAACGGCGGGGACGGCAAGGGTTTTCCCGCTACCCATGCCCTATCCGCGGTTCCTAGGTTCAATCCGGCACTCGCCGCAGATCGTGGCGTGCCACCCCCGTTGGAACAACAGAACCTCAAGGGAGCACCACAACATGTTGCCCAGAACCCTTCTCGGGACGGCTCTGGTGGCCACGGTCTCCGCCGCACTCGCGGTCGGAACCCAGGTCCCGTCCTACACCCAGCCCAGCGCGGCCCACTCCAAGCCGCCGACGGTCCAGGTCGACCAGCAGGCCCGATCGGCCGCCGTCGACTCGGCACGGCAGTACGTCGGGGAGCACCGCTCCATCCTCCGCGCCACCGCCGGCGACGCGTTCAGCCGCGTCGCCACCACCGCCGGTGGCGCCGGCACCTACTACGTGGCCTACGAGCGCACCCACCGTGGCCTGCCCGTCGTCGGTGGGGACTTCGTCCTCGCCGTCAACGACGACGGCAAGGTGACCGGTCGGACCGTCGCCCAGAACCGCACCATCGGGCTCACGTCGATGAAGCCCGAGCGTGACCGCCGACGGAGGCCCGGGCCACGTCCCGCGCCAAGGTCGCCGACGTCGCCAAGGTCGCGAAGCCGGAGCTCGTCGTCTACGCGCACGGCACGCCGCGGCTGGCCTGGCAGACCCTGGTCACCGGCCACGAGGGCGCCCGCCCGACCAAGCTCACCGTCTGGACCGACGCCCGCACCGGCAAGGTCATCGGCAGCTGGGACCTGGTGATGGACGGCAGCGGCACCGGCTACTACAACGGCTCCGTCACCATCGGCACCTCGGGCAGCGGCACGTCCTGGTCGATGACCGACACCTCGCGCTCCGGCCAGAAGTGCGGCGGCCAGAACGGTGCCGCCTACACCGGCACCGACAACGTCTGGGGCAACGGCGTCGCCAACAACCTCGAGACCGCGCTGCGTCGACGCGATGTACGCGATGAACAAGGAATGGGACATGCTCGCGTCCTGGCTCGGGCGTAGCGGCATCAAGGGCAACGGCACCGGCTACCCGGCCCGGGTCGGCCTGGCCGACGTCAACGCCTACTGGGACGGGTCGATCACCAACTTCGGCCACAGCCAGGACAACGCCCGGCATCTCACCGCGATCGACATCGTCGCCCACGAGAACGGGCACGGCATCTTCTACACGACGCCCGGCGGCTCGAGCGGTGACAACGAGACCGGCGGAATGAACGAGGCCACCGGCGACATCTTCGGTGCGCTGACCGAGGCGTACGCCGCGAACCCGAACGACCCCGCGGACTTCACGGTCGGCGAGGAGGCCGACCTGGTCGGCGACGGCCCGATCCGCTACATGTACAACCCGAGCATCGTGGGCGACCCGAACTGCTGGTCCAGCCAGATCAAGAACACCGAGGTGCATGCGGCCGCCGGCCCGCTGAACCACTGGTTCTACCTGCTGTCCCAGGGCTCGAACGCCTCCCCGGCCAGCCCCACCTGCAACGGCTCCACGGTCACCGGCGTCGGCATCCAGACCGCCGGCAAGATCTTCTACAACGGCCTCCTGCTGAAGACCTCGAACTGGAGCCACGGCGCCGCCCGCAAGGCGACCCTGCAGGCGGCGGTCAACCTGTACGGCACCACCAACTGCACCAACTTCAACGCGGTCAAGGCGGCCTGGAACGCGGTCTCCGTGCCGGCCCAGTCCGGCGAGGCGACCTGCGGCGGCGGTGGCGGCGGCACCTGCACCGAGGTCACCACGACGGGCACGGCCTCCAGCGGCTTCTCGACCTACAAGCCGTCCTCGACCGGCTTCACCGCCGCGGCCGGCACGATCAACGGCTGCCTGACCGGGCCGTCCGGCACCGACCTCGACCTCTACCTGCAGCGCAAGAATGGCACCTCGTGGGTGGATGTCGCGGCCAGTGAGAGCGCGACCCCCAACGAGACCATCGCGTACTCCGCCTCGGCGGGGACCTACCGGTGGGACGTCTACGCCTACTCGGGATCCGGCTCGTTCACCATGAGGTACGACGTGCCCTGACGGGTCGTCGTCCAGCAGCGCAGCACAGCAGACAGCACATCAGATTGGGGCCCCGGCGGGATTCCGCCGGGGCCTCTGTCTGTCGCCGGCACCTGCCGGACAGGAGGGAACCCCCTGCTGCATGGGGTCAGCAAGGGGTTCCTGTCGACATCAAAGTGCTCCCTCCGAAGTCGACAACTCCATGATCCCACCAGACACAACGTGTGTCAGCGGCTTTCCGGAACCCGGTCAGGGTGCAATTCTGGCCACATGACCGGACTCGACCTTCTCGACGACAAGCAGCGCGCTCTCTACATCGACGGCACCTGGCGGGAGGCGAACAGCGGCGACCGCTTCGACGTCCTCGACCCGGCCGACGGGTCGGCGATCTGCTCCGTGGCCGATGCCTCCGCGACCGACGCGATGGACGCGCTGGACGCCGCGGCCGCCGCCCAGCACGACTGGGGTCGGACGGCTCCGCGCGAGCGAGGCGAGATCCTGCGTCGGGCCTTCGGGCTGCTCACGAAGAGGGCCGACGACTTCGCCCACCTGATGAGTCTCGAGATGGGCAAGACCGTGGCCGAGGGCAAGGGCGAGGTGGCCTACGGCTCGGAGTTCTTCCGCTGGTTCTCCGAGGAGGCCGTGCGCATCCACGGCCGCTGGATGCAGGCTCCCGCCGGCGGCAGCCGGCTGCTCACCATCCGCAAGCCGGTGGGCCCGTGCCTGTTCATCACCCCCTGGAACTTCCCGCTCGCCATGGGCACGCGCAAGATCGGCCCGGCCGTCGCCGCCGGCTGCACGATGGTGATCAAGCCCGCGGCCGAGACGCCGTTGTCGATGCTCGCCCTGGCCGCGCTCATGGAGGAGGCGGGCCTGCCGCCCGGTGTCCTGAACGTGATCACCACCCACAGCTCACGCGAGGTCGGAGCCGCGCTGATGGCGGACGACCGGCTGCGCAAGGTGAGCTTCACCGGGTCCACCGAGGTCGGGAAGACCCTCGTCCGGCAGTCCGCCGACGAGCTGCAGCGGGTGTCGATGGAGCTGGGCGGCAACGCCCCCTTCCTGGTCTTCGAGGACGCCGATGTCGACGCAGCCGTCGACGGCGCGATGATCGCCAAGATGCGGAACATGGGCGAGGCCTGCACCTCCGCCAACCGGTTCCTCGTGCACGAGTCACTGGCCGACGAGTTCGCCGACAAGCTCGGCGCCCGGATGGGGGCACTCAAGGTGGGCCGCGGCCAGGACGAGGGGGTCGACGTCGGGCCGCTCATCAACGCCGACGCAGTGCAGTCGGTCAGCGAGCTGGTCACCGACGCCGTGCACGACGGCGCGAAGCTGGTCACCGGTGGTACGCCGCCCGACGGCCCGGGCCACTTCTACCCGCCGACCGTGCTGGTCGGCGTACCGGCCGAGGCGCAGATCAACAGCGTCGAGATCTTCGGCCCGGTCGCCCCGATCACCACGTTCAGCACCGAGGAGGAGGCCATCGAGCGCGCCAACTCCACGGAGTACGGCCTGGTCTCCTACGCGTACACGAAGGATCTGGCGCGGACGGTCCGGCTGGCGGAGTCGCTGGACTTCGGGATGGTCGGCGTCAACTCCGGCCTGGTCTCCAACCCGGCCGCACCGTTCGGTGGGGTGAAGGCGAGCGGGTTCGGTCGCGAGGGTGGCTTCGAGGGGATCGACGAGTACCTCGACACGACCTACGTCGCGATCCCCGCCGGCTGACCCGCAGGCCGGGAAAGCGTGGAGCCGTACGCCGGCACGGTCGAGCAGTACCGCGAGTTCGGGCGCGAGGCACGCGACGAGTCCGCCTGCTTCGCTGAGTGGTCGGCCGGGGTCGCGGGAGACGAGCAGGTGCTGGCCTGGCTGGCCGGGCTGCCGCCGCTCAAGCAGCAGCCGAACCTGGTCTTCGCCGCGGCCCGGTGGCACGGCGTACCCGCGCCGGGGCCGTACGCCGCGCTGCGGTCCGCGCTGCTCGCCGACGACGGGACGATCCGGACGACGATCCTCTCGCGCTCCACGCAGACGAACGAGGTCGGCCGGCTCGCGACCCTGACCCCGGCCTTCGCCACGCTCCCCGACGAGCCGCTCGCGCTGCTCGAGGTCGGCGCCAGCGCCGGGCTGTGCCTCTACCCGGACCGCTACTCCTACGCCTGGCACACCGACGACGGCACCATGACCCTCGGCGCGGGACCTCGGCTGGAGTGCCGTGTCCGGGGCCGCTTCGCCGGGGTGGGACGGCTGCCCGAGGTTGCCTGGCGGGGCGGGGTCGACCTCAACCCGCTCGATGTCAACGACGCCGACGCGATGGCCTGGCTGGCGAACCTGATCTGGCCGGAGCACGACGCCCGAAGGGAGCGGTTGCTCGCCGCGATCGAGGTGGCTCGCGCCGATCCGCCGTCGCTCGTGGCCGGTGACCTGCTCGAGGAGCTCCCGCGCCTGGTCGACGAGGCCGAGGAGCACGGCCGGGTCGTGGTCTTCCACAGCGCGGTGATCGCCTACCTGAAGGAGGCCGACCGGCGCCGTTTCCACGCCACGATGACCGCGCTGGTGGGCGAGGGCCGCTGCCACTGGGTGTCGAACGAGGGAAGGCGCGTGCTCCCCGAGATCGCCGCCACCGGCCCGGAGATACCGGACGACCTGATGTCGTTCGTGCTCGGCGTGGACGGCCAGGCGGTCGCGTGGACCCATGGGCACGGGCGCTCGATGACGTGGCTACTCGACCAGTGAGTCGAGCACGTACTGGTTGTGCCGGTGGCCGATCGTCTCGTAGCCGACCACGGTCACCCACGGCGTGGCGGCCAGCAGCAGCAGGCACCAGAAGACGTCGACGCCGGCCACGGCCAGCAGCATGGACGCGGCGACGACGACACCCGAGAAGACGAGCAGGATGACGTGGAACGGGTCGAACGTCCGGGTGATCTGCATGTACAGCAGGAAGATCATCAGGACGTAGACCGCCAGTGGGATGGCAACGGTGGACAGGGTGGCCACGGCGGAGAGGTGCGTGTCGTGCTCGATGTAGTACGCCGCGACGTGCAGGCCGGCGCCGACCGCGACGGTGGCGCCGAACAGCGGGAGGTGGCCGTACCCCCACCCGAACGACCGCTCGCGGTGCGCGTCCAGCAGCGGCCCGCTGGGGACCACGAAGTAGATCCACCACATGCCGAAGGTCATGGCGGTGCCGGCCACGCCGAGCAGGACCAGCTCCTCCGACCATCCGGGGCCCTCCGGCCCGATCACCGCCCCCAGGGCAACCGTGGTCCCGAGCAGTCCCTCGCCGAGAGCGATGATGACGAGGAGCCCGTAGCGCTCCGCGATGTGGTGCGGGTGCCAGGGCGTGCCGCCGTCCTTCTGCTCGGCGAGGACCGGACCGATCAGCTCGATCAGGACCAGCGGAATCGCGATGCTGAACATCACGACCACGCTGGTCTCGGCCAAGGCCAGCGCCACCCAGCCGATCTGGCTGATCGTCAGGGTGACGATGAACCCCTCGGCCACCCTCCGACGGCTCGGGTCCTGGCGGGCGGCCCGCGCCCACTGGAAGATCATCGGCACCCGCATGATCACGTAGCCGAGCACCATCACGCCGTTGTCGACGTGGTCGCCCTCCTCCAGCGACGCGAACATCTGCGGCAGTCCCAGCGCCAGGACGAGCACCCCGAACATCTGGACCATCGTGGTCAGCCGGAAGATCCAGTCGTCGGTGTCGTACGCCGACGCGAACCAGGTGAAGTTGATCCAGGCCCAGGACACCGCGAACGCTGCGAAGCAGAAGCCGACGATGCCGTCCCCGACGTGGTCGTGCGCCAGCGCAGACGCGAACTCGTCGGCCGCGACCCCGAACGCGATCACGAAGGTGAGGTCGAACAGCAGCTCCAGAGGCGTGGCCGCACGATGGACCTCGTGCGGGTCGCGGCCCCGCATCGCCAGTACGCCGTGCCTGGTGCGGTCGGACATGGCAGGAGTCTAGGGACTCCGCGGCTCCAGGCGGAGCGTCAGACGGCTGCGCCGAGGGTGTCCGCGAGCTCGGTCCGGTTGGGGATGCCGAGCTTGCGGTAGACGTGCGACAGGTGCCACTCGACCGCCTTGATGGTCACGGTCATCTCGGCGGCGATCTCGCGGTTGGTCAGCCCGCTCGCCGCCATCCGCGCGGCCCGCTGCTCCGACGCGGTGAGCTTGGCGAGCGTCTCGCTGCGGATCCGGCGGGGCTTCTCGCCGAGCCGCTCGAGCAGGTGCCGGACCCGGTTCTGCAGCGGGAACAGGTCCTCGCGCCCGGCGTACGCCTCGGCGTTGCGGAGCAGCTCGACCGCTTCCTCGCGCGCGCCCGTCGCACCCTGCAGCGTGATCAGCACGGCAAGGTCGGTGTCCACCTGGGCGGCCAGCCGGTCCGCGCCCGCTCCCTCGAGCGTGGCGCGGGCCTGGCGGAGCAGCTCCACCCGACCGTCGCCGAACGTGGTGGCGGCGACCGTGCGCAGGGCGTGTCCGACGGCGTACGCCGAACCGGAGCGCTGCGCCAGCTGGAGGTTCTCCTGGGCCAGCTGGTTGGCCTCCTGGTGCCGGCGCAGACGAGTCAGTGCCAGGGCGGCCCCCGCGCGCCACGGCACCAGATCTGGGTTGTCGAGATCGCCGGCGATCGCCTCACCGGCCGCGAAGTACTCGATGGCGGCAGCCTCGCCGTCGCCGTGCGCCGAGTAGAGCTCGCCGAGGGCGTGGCGGGCGAGCGCTCCCGCGTAGCCCTGCTCGGTCTCGAACGCGTGCAGCTGCTGGCCGGTCTGATCCGCATCCGACATCTCGCCCCGGGCCAGCTGGCACTCCAGGGTGAGCGCGAACCACAACACCGTGAGGTGCGGGCTCGTGGTCCGGGGCGGGCGGAACGGACAGGGCGCACTGGGCGTCGGTGACGTGACCAGTGCGCAGAAGCTCCCGTGCCCGGCGTAGGTCATCAGGGAGCATCGTCGTCAGGAACTCGGCGAGCATGGCGGAACCCTAGGAATCATGGGGGTTCCGGCGCCGGGAATCGGCTGGATTGGGTCGGGTGGACCAGTCAGGTCCGGCCCAGGAAGGCGAGCAGCTGCTGGTCCGCCGGAGCGTCCTCGGGGACGGCGAGCGGAGGCGCGAACCTGATCATCCGGTCGTCCCGGTGGACGACCTGCCGCGCCACCGCGAGCAGCCGGCTGGCCAGCTGCTCGGGGATCATGGCCTCTCCGGTGGTGGCGCGCCCGACGTCCCAGCCGTGGACGGTGATCTCGAGTGCCGCGGTGGCGACCAGCAGCTCGCTGGCGCAGGTCGGCGCCGCCGACGTTGACTCCGTCGGGTACCTCGCCGCTCCAGGCGCCGAGCAGCGCGCACGCCTTCTCCTGCAGCCGGTCGACCCGCAGCGGGGACCAGCCGCGGGCGGGTACGTCGACCGCTCCACCCGCCGCCTCGGTGAAGGCGTCGAGGGCGTCGTCCATGTGGGCGAGGAGCTGACCGAGGTTCCAGTCGCGGCACGGGGTACGCCGGTCGAGGTCTGCGCCGGGCACTCCGGCGAGGACCACCCGGGTGTAGCCCAGTGCCCGGTCCAGCAGCTCGATGGCGCCCGTGAGCGCGCCGTCGTCACCGGACTTCCGCGACCGCGTAGTCGGCCGGGAGCCGCTCGGGCAGCCCGAACCTGGCGAACAGCGTGGTGTCGAAGAACGCCGCGACGTGCTTGCACGTGGTCGCCGTCGAGCTCGAGCACCTGGAGGTGGAACGGCTCGAAGTCGCCGTTCTTGGTCCGCATGTAGAGGCCGAACGCCGGCTGGCCGTTGGCGCTGGTGACGAGCATCGGCATGTCGTAGGAGCCGCCCGGGCACTGGGTGTTGATCAGCTGGCCGATGTTGGCGCGCCGGTGTACCAGCCCGTGAACGGCGGCATCTCCCACACCGCCTCGGCGGTGAGCATGCTGACGATGGTGTCGATGTCCTTGCGCCAGAACGCGTCGACGTACCGCTCGAGCAGCTCCTGCTGCGCCGGCGGTCAGGTCGTTCTCGACGGTCTCCTCGGTGAGGTGTCGGTCGGTCATCTGGGCGTGGGCCCGCTGCAGGGCGGAGTTGACCGCGGCGGCCGTCGTGTCGAGCGCCTCGGCGACCTCGGCGGCCGACCAGCGCAGCACGTCGCGCAGGATCAGCACCGCGCGCTGCCGGGCCGGCAGGTGCTGGAGGGCGGCGACGAAGGCGAGCCGGATCGAGTCACGCTCGGCGACCACGACGGCGGCGTCCGGGACCGGCTCCAGCCACGGGATCTCGGGGTCGGACTCGAGGGCGTCGCCGGCGAGGGAGTCGGAGGTGCCGAGACCGGTCGGCAGCGGCCGGCGGGGCCGGCCCTCGAGGTTGGTCAGGCAGACGTTGGTGGCGATCCGGTAGAGCCAGGTCCGGACCGACGACCGGCCCTGGAAGTCGGCCGACGCCTTCCACGCCCGCAGGAACGTCTCCTGGACGAGGTCCTCGGCCTCGTGGAAGGAGCCGCTCATCCGGTAGCAGTGCGCGAGCAACTCGCGCTCGTAGCGTTGGGTGAGCGTGGGGAAGTCCTCCAGCTCGGTGGTGGCCATGGTGTTGTCCGCTCGCTCCGCTGTCGTCACGCTCGCCGTCCTCATGGGTGGCTCCTCGTCGTCGTCCAGTCTGCCTCGGAAGGTAGACCGGCGTCGACGGGGAAACTCATCGGGTGGGGGCGGCAATTTCACTGGTTAACCAGTGAAATTGTCTCTTCCCACGGAGAACTATCCGTGGGAAGAGCAAGTTTCCCGTGTTCAGTCGGCGCGCTGGCGCACCATGCGCGAGGGCACGCTCGGCGGCGGGTACGGCGAGCTCGCGGTCGGCGGGGACCAGGCCGATCCGGGTACGCCGGTCGAGCAGGTCGTCGACGTCGGCGGCGCCCTCGTGGGTGACGCCGAACAGCAGCTCGGCGAGCGTGACCGGGACCTGGGCGGCGATCGGCGCGAGCAGCTCGTCGTCGGTCAGCCCACTGACCGCCCGGGCGGAATCGCAGGACCAGCGCGGCGTCGGTGCCGTAGCGCCGGACCAGGCGGGTCGGCAGCTCGAGCCGGGCCAGCTCGGCCGCGCGACGCGGCGCCGGTCAGTGGCAGGGTGCGGGTGCGGCACGGGTCGGCGGTCGAGCCCGGACCCGGCGAGGGCGCGGTCGACGGCATCCTCGGCCATCTGCCGGTAGGTCGTGAGCTTGCCGCCGACCACGGTCACCACGCCGCTGCGCGAGGTGAGGACGGCGTGCCTGCGGGACAGGTCGGCGGTCGTGCCGCCGCCCTCGGTCTGCGACATGTCGAGCAGGGGCCGGAGGCCGGCGTACGCGCCGACGACGTCGGAGCGGCGTACGTCCTTCGCGAACGCGGCCGAGACCACGTCGAGCAGGAAGCCGATCTCGGGCTCGGACGGCTCGGGTACGTCGGGGATGTCGCCGTCGATCGGCTCGTCGGTCAGGCCGACGTAGAGCGTGCCGTCGGGCTGGGGGAGCACCATCACGAACCGGTTGGTGTGGCCGGGGACGTGCGCGGTCACCGCGACCTGCAGCCCGGGCAGCGTGTCCGCCCGGAGCACGAGGTGGGTGCCGCGGGACGGGCGCAGGGTGACCTCCTCGACCAGGTCGCCGGCCCAGACGCCGGTCGCGTTGACCACCGCGCCGGCGTCGACGGAGGTGGTGGCTCCGGTGAGCTCGTCGCGGAGCTCGACCCGGGTGCCGGTGGCGGCCAGGACCCGGGCGCGGGTGCGGATGTGGGCGCCGAGCTCGGCCGCGGTCCGCGCGACGGTCGTGACCAGCCGGGCGTCGTCCTCGAGCTGGCCGTCCCACGACAGCAGCCCGCCGCGCAGGCCGTCGCGGCGCAGCCCGGGAGCGAGCGCGATCGCCTCGGTCGCGGAGATCCGGCGCGGCCGGGGCAGGGTCTCCGGCCGGGTGTGGGCGCTGCGCCGGAGCAGGTCGCCGGCGATCAGAGCCGCCCCGCGTCACCGCCGTCTGCCGCGTCGGTCACGCTGGACGTCAGCGGGATCAGCATCGGCATCGGGTGGGTCAGGTGCGGCGCGGTGACCTCCATCAGGATGCCGCGTTCGACGGCGCTCTCGTGGGCGACGCCGACCTGGCCGTTCGCGAGGTAGCGCAGGCCGCCGTGCACCAGCTTGCGACGACCAGCGCGACGTGCCGAACGCGAGGTCGTGGGCGTCGACCGCGAGCACCGTCAGCCCACGGCGACACCGCGTCGAGCGCAACGCCGGCGCCGGTGATGCCGAGGCCGATGACGACCAGGTCGACGTCGGTCGGTGCGTCGGCCAGACCTGGGGTGATCCGGGTGCGCGGTCATGGCGCGAGCGCCCGGGCCAGGAGGTGCCGCAGCTCGTCGTCGAGCTCGGCCTCGGTCACGGCGTCGTCGACCATCGTGTGCGCCGACAGCACGAACCCGTGTGCCGCCAGCAGCAGCGCGCGCGCGATCGCGGTGGGGTTGCCGGCGCGGATCGCCCCGGCCTCCTGACCGGCGCGGATCTGCTGGTCGGTGAGGGCGAGGATCGCGTCCTGAGACCGGCCGCGCCGCGAGAGCAGATAGGGGAGCAGCAGCTCCGGGTCGAGCTCGACGATCCGCAGGAACAGCTCGTTCTCGCGGAGCGCGCGGACGGTGCCGACGATCCCCTCGACGAGCCGGTGGACGGGGTCGGCGTCCGAATCCTCGGCGGCCACCGCGTCCGCGACGACCAGGCCCCACTCGCGGGTCATCAGGTCGCCGAGCAGCTGCTGCATGTCCGACCAGGCGCGGTAGATGGTCATCCGGGAGACGCCTGCCCGCCGGGCGACCTCGGTGAGCGTCGTACGCCGCCAGCCGACGTCGAGGATGCACGCCCGCGCGGTGTCGAGATAGGCGTCACGGGGCTCCGATGACCGCGTTGTGACGAAGTGACGTCATGTGTCACACTGTAACACATGACGGACCACGCCCAGGCTCACGAGATGCACCCGAACCGCTGGGGCGACCCGGCATCGGCCGCCCCGCTCCCGGAGGCCGCCCGCGGCCTGATCGAGCTGGCGTTCGGCATCGACGAGCGCCCGGCCGTCGAGTCGCCGGAGCTGCCCGAGTCGGCTCTCGGCGCCGGAGCTCCTCGACGGGCTGCGCGCCCTGCTCGGCGCCGACCACGTCCTCACCGACGACGAGACCCGGCGGCTGCGCACCCGCGGCAAGTCCACCCCGGACCTGCTGCGCGCCCGCGCCGGCGACCTGTCCGACGCCCCCGACGCGGTGGTCCGCCCGGGCGGCCACGACGACGTCGCCGCGGTCCTCGCGTACGCCGTCGAGCACCACCTCGCGGTCGTCCCGTTCGGCGGCGGCACCTCTGTGACCGGCGGCCTGGCCGCGCGCCGCGAGGGGTACGCCGGAGTGGTCAGCCTCGACCTGATCCGGATGAAGCGGCTGCTCGCCGTCGACCCGGTCTCGATGACCGCCACCCTCGAGCCCGGCCTGCGCGGCCCCGAGGCCGAGGCGCTGCTCGCGGAGCACGGCCTGACCCTCGGCCACTACCCGCAGTCGTTCGAGTACGCCTCCATCGGCGGCTTCGCCGCGACCCGGTCCAGCGGCCAGTCGAGCGCCGGGTACGGCCGCTTCGACGCCCTCGTCGTCGGCCTCACGGTCGCCACCCCCAGCGGTCGGCTCGACCTCGGCTCCGCGCCGGCGAACGCCGCCGGGCCCGACCTGCGCCAGCTGCTGCTCGGCTCCGAGGGTGCCTTCGGCGTGATCACCTCGGTCACCGTCCGGGTGCGCAGGCTGCCCGAGGTCAAGGTGTACGACGGGTGGCGCTGGCCGTCCTTCGCCGACGGCGCCACCGCGATGCGGACCCTCGCCCAGTCCGGCCTGCTACCCACCGTGATCCGGCTGTCCGACGAGTCCGAGTCCGCGATCAACCTGGCCCGGCCCGACGAGATCGGCGCCGACGGCGACGCAGCGGCTGCCTGATGATCGCCGGCTACGAGGGGACTCCCGCCGCCGTCGAGGCCAAGCGGGCCGCGGTCACGTCCGTCCTCGACGGGCTCGGCGGCACCAACCTCGGCGAGGAGCCCGGCCGGGCCTGGGCGCACGGCCGCTTCCACGCGCCGTACCTCCGCGACTCGATGCTCGACGTCGGCGTCCTCGTCGAGACCCTCGAGACCGCGACGTTCTGGTCCAACCTCGACCGGCTGTACGCCGACGTGAAGGCCGCCCTGGAGCGCGACGCTCGGCCAGCCGTCGATGGTGCTCTGCCACATCTCGCACGTCTACGAAACCGGATGTTCGCTCTACTTCACGGTCGCCGCGAAGGAAAACGAACAACCGATCGCGTAGTGGCAGCGCGGCGAAGGCGGCCGCGAGCGACGCGATCATCAACGCCGGCGCCACCATCACCCACCACCACGCCGTCGGCACCGACCACAAGCCGTGGTTCGCCCAGGAGATCGGCGAGGTCGGCGTCTCGATCCTGCGCGCGGTCAAGGCCGAGCTCGACCCGACCGGCGTCCTCAACCCCGGGGTGCTGATCCCGTGACCCGCTCCTTCACGTTCCTGGTCAACCCGGTCCTCGGGCGGCGGCGCCGCCCCGGGGGCGGTGGTCCCGGTCGCCCGGCTGCTGCGCGACGCGGGGGCCGCGGTCGAGGTGACCTACTCGCCCGGCCCGAACGCCATGCGCGACCTGGTGTCCGGGCGCGCTCGCCCGTGGCGACGTGGTCGTCTCGGTCGGCGGCGACGGGATGCTGTCGTCCCTGGCCGGCGCGGTCTCCCGCGGCGGCGGCACCCTCGCGGTGCTGCCGGCCGGCCGTGGCAACGACTTCGCCCGGATGCTCGGGCTCCCCGACGACGCCGAGGCGCAGGCGCGACTGCTGCTCGAGGGCGACGTACGCCGGGTCGACCTGCTGTCGTGGACGGTCGGCGGCGAGACCCGCCTGGTCGCCGGCTCGGTCTACGCCGGCGTCGACGCCCGGGCCTCCGCGATCGTGGACCGGGCGCACTGGCTGCCCCGGTCGCTGCAGTACCCGTACGCCGCCGTCCGCTCGCTCGCGACGTACCAGCCCGGCCGCTACCGGGTCGCGGTCGACGGCGCCGAGGAGGAGTACTCCGCCGCCACCGTCGTGGTCGCCAACTCGGCGTACTACGGCAAGGGCATGAAGATCGCCCCGGCAGCCGCCGTCGACGACGGGCTGCTGGACGTGGTCGTGATCGAGGCGGCGTCGAAGGTCGAGCTGATGCGCTCGTTGCCGACCGTGTACGACGGCGCGCACGTCGACCGCCCGGAGGTCACCGTGCTGTCGGGCAAGCGGGTCGAGATCCGCGGCCGCGCCCGCACCCCGATCCCGGTCGGCGGCCGACGGCGAGCCGCTCGGGTTCCTCCCCGGCCTCACCGACGAGCCCGCGGTGGCCGAGATCCAGCCCGGAGCCCTCGCCGATCATCGCCTGAAAGTCCAGACCAGCAGCTCCGTCGGGGACGCCGCCGTGACGGAGACGCCCGGCACGTCGGTGATCCGGAAGGCGTCGCCGGCCGAGAGCGGCTCGGCGAGGCTGGACCGCGCCAGCGCGCCGTTCGCCACGAACACGTGCTGGAGCGGGTCGTCGGGCAGGGTGACGGTGCCGCCGGCCGGCAGCCGCGCGACGTGGAACGTCGCGGACGCGGTGCCGAGCCGGGCCGGCGCGTCCACGAGGTGACCGGACGCGACCGGCACCAGCTCCCCCTCGGGCAGCGTCACCGCAGCGGTCGCGTACGCCGGCGGGGTGCCCGTCTGGTCGGGGCGGAGCCAGACCTGGACGAACCGGGTCGGCCCGGACGGCTGGTGCGCCATCTCGGCGTGGACCACGCCCGAGCCGGCCGACAGCACCTGGACCGTGCCCGGGATGACCGCCCCCTCGTGGCCGTGGTCGTCGGCGTGCACGAGCGCCCCGGTCAGCACCCAGGTGACGATCTCCAGGTCGCTGTGCGGGTGGTCCGGGAACCCGCCGCCGCCGCGCAGGACGTGGTCGTCGTGGCACACCATCGGGCCGAATCCGACGTTCTCGGGGTCGTAGTGGGAGCCGAACGAGAACGAGTGGCGGGTGCTCCGTCCCTTCTCACGAGTCAAGAAACGGGCACTTCCCCGACGGACTTCGACAGACATGGACAGAATGATCGCGTGTTCCCCCAACTCCCCCCGGGGTTCCGCTTCGGAACCAGCACTGCGTCGTACCAGATCGAGGGCGCGCCGACGAGGACGGCAAGGGCCCGAGCATCTGGGACACCTTCACCGCGCAAGCCGGGCCGGATCAAGGACGGGTCCACCGGCGCCGTCGCCTGCGACCACTACCACCGGTGGCAGGAGGACGTCGCGCTGATGAAGCAGCTGGGCGCGGGCGGCTACCGGTTGTCCATCGCCTGGCCGCGGATCCAGCCGAACGGGTCCGGTCCGGTCAACGCGAAGGGCCTCGGCGTTCTACGACCGGCTGATCGACGGCCTGCTCGAGGCCGACGTCCAGCCGATGGTGACGCTCTACCACTGGGACCTGCCGCAGGCGCTGGAGGACGACGGCGGCTGGCTGAACCGCGACACGATCGACCGGTTCGCCGACTACGCCGCCATCGTGGGCGAGAAGTTCGCCGACCGGGTCGAGCACTGGATCCCGGTCAACGAGCCGAACGTCGGTGACGATGCTCGGCTACGCCACCGGCACGCACGCGCCCGGGCAAGGAGCTGCTGTTCGACGCGCTGCCGGTCGCGCACCACCTGCTGATGGCACACGGCCGCGCGGCGATCGCGCTGCGGGCCGCCGGCGCGACCAGCGTCGGCTGCGCCAACAACCACGCGCCGATCTGGCCGGCCAGCGACAGCGACGCCGACGTCGGCGCCTCCAAGCTGTTCGACGCGCTGTGGAACGGCCTCTACATCGAGCCGATGCTGCTCGGTCGCTACCCGCGTCGACCTGGCGCCGCTGCTCGAGGACGTCATCCACCCCGGGGACCTGGCCACCATCCGGCAGCCGCTCGACTTCTACGGCGTCAACTACTACAACCCGATCAAGATCGCCGCCACCCCCGAGGACCAGCCGATCCCGTTCGAGCTCCTCGAGCTGCTCGGGCACGAGACGACCGACCTCGGCTGGCCGGTCGTGCCCGACGCGCTGCGGGAGTGGCTGATCATCTTCCGGGCCCGCTACCGCGCCGCGCTGCCGCCGATCATGATCACCGAGTCCGGCTGCGCCTACAACGACGGTCCGGACGAGAACGGCGTGGTCGACGACCAGCGCCGGATCGACTACCTCGACGCGCACGTGCGCGCGGTGGCCACGGCCATCGAGCGCGGGGTCGACATCCGCGGCTACTACACGTGGTCGCTGATGGACAACTTCGAGTGGGCCGAGGGCTACACGCCAGCGGTTCGGCCTGGTCCACATCGACTACGAGACGCAGCAGCGGACGCCGAAGAAGTCGTTCCAGTGGTACGCCGACCTGATCGCGGCCCAGCAGCAGGCCGAGAACAACCGGTAGACTCAGCCGTTCAGCTCAGCGCGGAGGCCATCCGCCGGACGATCTCGGTGAGCCGCTCCGGC
Organism: uncultured Actinomycetota bacterium; assembly: GCA_963788445.1. Classification (GTDB taxonomy): domain Bacteria; phylum Actinomycetota; class Actinomycetes; order Propionibacteriales; family Nocardioidaceae; genus Nocardioides. The sequence goes on along the minus strand of CAWBGN010000005.1, from coordinate 605,381 downwards.
GAGGTGGCGATGTTCAGCCGGACGTGGCCGTCGAGCCCGGGCTGGTAGTCGTGGCCCGGCGCACAGCCGCACCCGACCGCGGGTCAGCACGACGGCGGCGGGGTCGGCGTGGCCGTAGGCCCGCAGGTCGAGCCACGCCAGGTAGGTCGCCCTCCAGCGGACGCATCCGGGCCTCCGGCAGGTGCTCGCGCGAGCAGCTCGCCGAGGAGCGTGCGCTGCTGGTCGAGCCGCTCGACCAGGGCGGCCAGCCACGGGTCGCCGTGCGTGTACGCCGCCACGGCAGCCGACCACGCCCAGCGGCGACCAGGAGTCGTTGCGCGGCCATCGGCGCGTCGAGCAGCGCCTTCCGGGTGGCCTCGTCGGGCGCGATGATCTGCGCGCAGCGCAGCCCGCGGTGTTGAACGCCTTGCTCGCGGCGACGAGCCGCGACGGCGTGGTCGGCGGTGCCGTCGAGCGACAGGTACGACACGTGCTCGGCGCCGGGCAGCACCAGCGGTGCGTGGATCTCGTCGCTGATCACCCGGGCGCCGTGGCGCGACCACGACGTCGCGGACGCCCTCGAGCTCGGCGCGGGTGAACACGTGCCCCCACGGGTTGTGCGGCTGGGTGAGCAGCAGCGTGCGCGCCCCGGACTGCGAACAGCGAGGCCAGCCGGTCGAGGTCGATCTCGGCCCGCTCGGCGTCCGGGTCGACGCACCAGATCGGCCCGCTCGCGCCCGGTCAGCTGGGCGATGTCCAGCTGCGGGGCGTAGGCGGGCACCGGCATCACCATCGGGCCGGGCTCGCTGAGGACGTTCGAGTGCCAGCCGGACGCCCGCGGTCACGTCGACCGTCGGGAGGACCTACTCCGGGTCGATCTCCTGGCCGAAGTGCCGCGCCGCGAAGCCGGCGTACGCCCTCCCGAGCTCGCCGCCGTCGTCGAACGCCGGGTAGCCGGCGCCGCCGAGCCGGACCGCCGCGACGACCGCCTGCTCGATCACCGGCGCCAGCGCGTAGTCCATCTCGGCCACCCACGCGGGGATCACGTCGTCGTCGACCTGCCCCCACTTGCAGATGATCGCGCGGCGCGCCTCGTCGTCGGTGAAGTCCCGGATCACACCCCAGAACCTACGTCAGAGCAGTGTGGTCAACGCAGGGCGGCCGCGAGCCGGGTGCCCTGCTCGATCGCTCGCTTGGCGTCGAGCTCCACCGCCACGTCGGCACCACCGATCAGGTGGGCGGACGAGGCGCCCACGGCGACCAGCCCGTCGTACAGGTCGCGCACCGACTCCTGCCCGGCGCACAGCACCACGTGGTCGACGTCGAGCACCCGCTGCTCGCCCTCGACGGTGACGTGCAGGCCCTCGTCGTCGACCCGGTCGTACGTCGCGCCGCTGACCTGGACGACCCCGGACTGCTTGAGCACCGCCCGGTGCGCCCAGCCCGACGTCTTGCCGAGGGCGACCCCGATCGGTGTGGTCTTGCGCTGGATCAGGATCACCTCGCGCACCGGCGTCCGCGGCTTCGGCTCGGTCAGCCCGCCCGGGTGCACGGCCGGGTCGCCGACGCCCCAGTGCGCCATCCACTCGTCCAGAGCGTCGCCGTCCGACGGGGAAACGCCCCGGTCGTCCCGCAGCGCCGGGTCGTCGGTCAGGAAGTGGCTGACGTCGACGCCGATCCCGCCCGCGCCGACGACCGCGACCCGCCGGCCCGGGACGACCCGGCGGCTGAGCACGTCGGCGTACGACACGACCTTCGGGTGGTCGGTGCCCGCGAACTCGGGGATGCGCGGCTCGACACCGGTGGCCACGACCACGTGGTCGTACGCCGTGAGGTCGGCCGGGGTCGCCTCCGTGCCGAGGCGTACGTCGACGCCCAGCACCTCGAGCCGCCGCGTGTAGTAGCGCAGCGTCTCGCGGAAGTCCTCCTTGCCGGGCACCTGCATCGCCAGCCGGAACTGGCCGCCGACCGACCCGGACTTCTCGTACAGCGTCACCGCGAACCCGCGCTCCGCGGCCGACACCGCCGCGGAGAGCCCGGCCGGGCCGGCTCCGACCACGGCGACGGTGGGTGGGTTCGAGACAGGCGCCAGGGCGCCTTCCTCAGCCGCCGATCGGCGAATCGGCAGCAGGACCAGCTCGGTCTCGCGGCAGGCCCGCGGATTGACCAGGCAGGAAGCCTTCTGGTTCACGAAGACGTGGTCGAGGCAGGCCTGGTTGCAGGCGATGCAGGTGTTGATCTCGTCGGCACGTCCGCTGGCCGCCTTGTTGACGAAGTCGGCGTCGGCCAGCAGCGGCCGGGCCATCGAGACCAGGTCGGCCTCGCCGGCGGCCAGGATCGACTCGGCCAGCTCCGGGCTGTTGATCCGGTTGGACGCGCACACCGGGACCGACACCTCGGCCTTGAGGCGTGCGGTCGCCGTACGCCAGGCGCCCTGCGGGACCTGGGTGATGATCGTCGGCACCCGCGCCTCGTGCCAGCCGATGCCGGTGTTGAGAACGGTGACCCCGGCCTCCTCCAGCAGGTGGGCGAGCTCGACCACCTCGTCCCAGGTCTGCCCGCGCTCGACCAGGTCGAGCAGCGAGATCCGGTAGAGGACCGGGAAGTCCGCGCCGACCAGCTCGCGGGAGCGGCGGACCACCTCGAGCGGGAACCGCATCCGGTTGCGCGCCGAGCCTCCCCACTGGTCGGTCCGGTCGTTGGTGCGGGCCGCCAGGAACTGGTTGATCAGGTAGCCCTCGGAGCCCATGATCTCGACCGCGTCGTAGCCGGCCTTCCGGGCCAGGGCAACGGACCGGGCGAAGTCGGTGGCCGTGCGGTCCACGCCCTTCGTCGACAGGGCCGACGGGCGGAACGGCGTGATCGGCGACTTGCTGCTCGACGCGCTGACGCTGAACGGGTGGTACCCGTAGCGACCGGCGTGCAGCACCTGCATCGCGATCGCCCCGCCCGCGTCGTGCACCGCGCCGGTGACCTCGCGGTGCCGCATCGCCTGCAGTCGGGTCGTCATCTCCGACGCCAGCGGCTTCAGCCAGCCGCGCTTGTTCGGTGCGTAGCCGCCGGTCACGATCAGGCCGACACCACCCCGCGCCCGCTCGGCGAAGTACGCCGCCAGCCGCGGGATGTCACGGGCGCGGTCCTCGAGTCCCGTGTGCATCGAGCCCATGACCACGCGGTTGCGCAGCTCGAGCGGCCCGAGCGTGATCGGGGACAGGAGGCGCGGGTAGTCGGTCATCGAGTCGTTCCTCGCTTCTCGTGTGCTGCCAGGTACTCCGTCAGCCAGTCGACCCAGAACTCCTCGAGGCGGATGCCGCCGCGGAGCACGAGGTACTGGTCGAGGTCCAGGCCGGACAGGGCGTCGGGCTCGGGGTAGTCGCGCTCGCTCATCCGGCGGAAGTGGTCGAGCCGGGTCGCATGGTCGGCCAGGTTGGCGCGGACGACGTCGAGGACGGCTTCCCGGTCGTCGGCGAAGGAGGCGCCGCGCAGCTTGACCGCGAGCTCGCTGCGGAGCGCCTGGGTCTCGGTCGGCTCGGCGAGCCACGCCGCCAGCACCTTCCGCCCGGCCGGGGACACGGCGTACACCTTCTTGTCGGGGCGGCCGGTCTGCGCGACCTCGGTCGCGGTCACCCAGCCGTCGGTGTCCATCCGGCGGAGCACGCGGTAGATCTGCTGGTGGGTGGCCGACCAGAAGAAGCCGATCGAGCGGCTGAACCTCCGGGCCAGGTCGAGCCCGGACGCGGACTGCTCGCTGAGCGCGACGAGCAACGCGTGTTCCAGGGCCACGGAGGCACGATCCCGCACCTATGCAACTAGTTGCAAGCCTAGGTGACGCGTCGCACTCGGTCCAGGCCATCGCTGACGGATCGCTTGGCGGGGACCGCGCCGCGCCGGACGAGCGTCATGTCGAACTCGATGACCCGCAGTGTGGGGAAGTCCCGCGACACCATGTACATCCCGGAGACCTCGAAGCCGCGGGACTCGTACACCTCGAGCTGGTCGGGGAGCCGTGGCATCCCGTCGTAGATCGGCACGCACGCGACCTCGGACTGCATGGCGAGGATCTCCTCGACCCGGTCACCGGCGCCGCGGAAGGCGGGCAGGTCGAAGCCCTGGGTGTCCATCTTGAGGTAGACCCGGGGCTCGGGGATGCCTTCGACGATCTCCTCGTAGAGGCCGTCCAGGCGGCGGACGTCCACCTGCTGCCGCACCGGATCGGCCAGCTTCGCGTTGAAGTTCTTGCCGAACTCGGTGGCCGGCAGGAGGGAGCTGAGCGTCTTGCCCGGGGTCGACAGGATCTCGGTGGTGGTGTCCTCGTCGCCGAGCGCCATCGGGTAGACGATCCAGTCGGGGTCCCCGTCTGCAGCCGCGCGCAGCTTGATCAGGCAGTCCTCGACGGGCTCGAACGAGACGATCCTTCCGGTGTACCCGAAGTCGCGGAGCATCCGGCCGTACTGACCGGTGTTCGCACCGACGTCGATCACGCAGTTCACCTGCAGCTGACGGAGGAGGAAGGCCACGTGCTCGTCCGCGAGCAACCGGGACAGCTGCCTCTCGGCGTGCCAGATGTTGCGCCGCAGGCGCTTCCGGTCCAGCAACAGTCCGGACCGAGCGTTCGGCCCACCCAGCGGCTTGTAGACCCGGGGGCTGCCCTTCTCGACCAGCCAGGTCTCGGGGTCGAGCTCGCGGGTTCTGGCGTCGGGACCGCCGAGCCCCTGAGGGCGACGGACGCGGGACACGGCGGCGCGAACGCGCTTGGCGGCGGACATGGCGTCAATGTACGGGAGTGTCCGGATCGGTCGGGCAACCACTATCGCCGGCCCTTGGCAATATACCCCCTAGGGGTATAAAGTGCCCGCATGGACCAGTCCTGGCGAACCGCCATCTCCGCGACCCTGCACTGCCTCACGGGTTGTGCGATCGGCGAGGTGCTGGGCATGGTGCTGGCCACGTGGTGGGGGTGGGGCGACCTGGCCAGCATCCTGCTGGCGGTCGTCCTCGCGTTCTTCTTCGGCTACCTGCTCACGTTCAGTGGCGTACGCCGTGCGGGTCTCGACGTGCGCAGTGCGGTCCGCACCGCCCTGGCCGCCGACACCGTGTCCATCCTGGTGATGGAGGTGGTCGACAACGCCTTCCTGCTGCTCGTCCCCGGTGCGATGGCGGCCGGCCTGGCGACGGGCCTGTTCTGGTGGTCGCTGGCCCTCGCGCTCGCCGTGGCCTTCGTGCTCACCGTCCCGGTGAACCGCTGGATGATCGAGCGCGGTCTAGGGCACGCGGTCGTTCACCACATGCACCAACACTGACTGCCCCCTACGATCTCTCCATGAAGCGCGTTTCGCTCGTCCTGGCCACGCCCCTCCTGCTCGCCGCCGTCGCGTGCGCGCCGGCCGACGACGCGGACGACACGAGTTCGGAGCCGACGCCGACCGCGGCCGACCAGTGCGAGAAGGACAACCTCGCGCTGCTCACCCCCGGCACCCTCACCGTCGGCACCGACTCCCCGGCGTTCCCGCCGTGGTTCGTCGACGACGACCCGACCAACGGCGAGGGCTACGAGTCGGCGGTCGCCTACGCCGTGGCGGAGCAGCTCGGCTTCACCGCCGACGAGGTGAGCTGGGTCGTGGTCCCGTTCAACAACTCCTACAAGCCGGGTGCGAAGAACTTCGACTTCGACATCAACCAGATCTCGATCACCCCGGAGCGCGCGAAGGTCGTCGACTTCTCCGACAGCTACTACGACGCCGCCCAGGCCGTCGTCGCGCTGAAGGGGTCAGCGGGCGCCGAGGCGACCAGCCTCGATGACCTGCACGACCTGCGCCTCGGAGCGCAGACAGGCACCACGTCGCTGACCGCGATCCGCGAGGTGATCCAGCCCCACGAGGACCCACTGGTCTTCCAGAGCACCAACGCCGCCAAGCAGGCGCTCGAGAACGACCAGGTGGACGCGATCCTGGCCGACCTCCCGACCGCGTTCTACATCTCCGCGGTCGAGATCCCGAACAGCCTGCTCGTCGGCCAGTTCCAGCCGGACACCGGCGAGCAGGAGCAGTTCGGGATGCTCTTCGAGAAGGGCAGCGAGCTGGTGCCGTGCGTGAACGAGGCGCTGACCGCCCTCCGCGACGACGGCACGCTCGACCAGATCGAGCAGCAGTGGCTCTCCGACGTCGTGGACGTTCCCGAGCTCCAGTGACCGCCGAGGGGTGGCAGCCGAGCGACCGCGAGCTCGAGCGCCGCCGGCTCCGGAGTCGCGAACGCACCCGGTCGCTGCTCATCGCGAGCGGCGCGATGGTGGTCGTCTTCGTGGGGCTCGGCCTGGCCGTCACGAGCTCGCCCGGATGGCCGAGCGTCCAGGAGACCTTCTTCAACTGGGGACACGCGAAGGCCGCCTTCCCGTCGATCCTTGAGGGCTTCTGGATCAACGTGCAGCTGTTCCTGATCGCGGAGCCGCTCATCCTGGTCCTCGGTCTCGCCGTGGCCCTGGCCCGGCAGGCCCGCTCGCCGTGGCTGGCGCCGGTCCGAGCCGTTGCCGTCGTCTACACCGACCTCTTCCGCGGGATCCCGACCCTGCTGCTGGTGATCCTGTTCGCGTTCGGGATGCCGAGCCTCGGCTTGCAGGGGGTGCCGAACAGCCTGTTCTTCTGGTCCCTGGTCGCCCTGGTCATGTCGTACGGCGCCTACGTGGCCGAGGTGTTCCGGGCCGGCATCGAGTCCGTCCATCCCTCGCAGGTCGCGAGCGCGGAGGCGCTGGCGCTGAGCCGCACCCAGACCATGCGGTACGTCGTGGTCCCGCAGGCGGTGCGCCGCGTCGTACCACCGCTGCTCAACGACTTCGTGTCGCTCCAGAAGGACACGGCGCTGGTGGCCGCGGTGGGTGTCTTCGATGCCGTCTTCGCGGCGCAGGACTACGGCAACTTCAACTTCAACTACACGCCGCTCGTCGTGGTGGCCATCTTCTTCGTCGCGATGACCGTGCCGTTGGCCAGGCTGACCGACTGGCTCGGGCGGCGTTACGTCCAGCGGGCCTTCGCCGGGGCGGTCCGGTGACCACGCTGCTCGAGGTCTCCGACCTGCGCAAGACGTACGGCGACCGGGTGGTCCTCGCCGACGTCTCCCTGACCGTCGACGCGCACGACGTGGTCTGCCTGATCGGCTCGTCGGGGTCCGGCAAGTCGACGCTGCTGCGCTGCCTGAACCTGCTCGAGGACGTCGACGACGGTGTGATCGTCTTCGACGGTCGCGAGATCTCCGACCCGCGCGTCGATCGCCGCGAGGTGCGCAGCCGGATGGGCCTGGTCTTCCAGGCCTACAACCTGTTCCCCCACCTGACCGTGCTCGACAACTGCACGCTCGCCCCCCGGCGCGTGCACGGACTGTCTCGGGACGAGGCGGAGGAGCGGGCGCGTGGCCTGCTCGCGCAGTTCGGGCTGGCCGACCAGGCGGCGAAGCACCCCGACCGGTTGTCCGGTGGCCAGCAGCAGCGCGCCGCCCTGGTGCGGGCGCTGTGCACCGAGCCACGGCTGCTGCTGCTCGATGAGATCACGGCAGCGCTGGACCCGGAGCTGGTCGGCGAGGTGCTGGCGATCGTCCGCGACCTCGCCGCCGCCGGGACCACGATGGTCCTTGCGACCCATGAGATGGCGTTCGCCCGAGATGTCGCGACCTCCGTGTGCTTCCTGGAGGGCGGACGTATCCTCGAACACGGCCCACCGGAGCAGATCTTCACCGATCCTCGCGAGGAGCGGACGCGACAGTTCCTGCGGCGGGTCCTGCCCGACTGACCGACCAGCCACCGGAGAACCCATGAACGACTCGCCGCCCGAGAACAGGCCCCCGCGCGGTCGCAGCATCGTGGCCTGGATGGTCACGCTGGTGGTGCTCGGGGTGCTGGTGCTGCTCTCGGTGCAGCGCGCGATGGTCGAGGACAAGGACCCGCTCCACACGCACTCGGGACACGGTCAGGTCGTGACCGAGCCCGGGCGGCTCTGACCGGGTGTGCCCCATTTTCGCGGGTGACGAGCCTGAGGCAGCTGACCTGCCGACGAGCTCACCAGCTCGACAGGAAATAGAGCACACCGCCAAGGCTGGCGAGGACGCCGAGCATCACGGCCGCACCGCCCAGCGACCGGGCCCACGCGGCCTCCGCCGCGTTCGCCGCCTGGAACGCCACCGCGGTCGCCGCGAACGGCATCAGGGCGATGACGAAGCGGCCGGGCTCGGGCTCGGACAGCACGAAGGAGGGCGGCCCGGCGATCAGGTGGTCGAGGGCACCCCACGCCCCGAGCAGCAGCGCAACGATGAACGTGAAGGATGCGATGACGCGCGCCTCGGCACTGTTGTTCATGTGCGGAGCGTAGGGCGTGGCCACGGGTCGACCCGGCGCCACGCCCACGAGCGGACCACCAGTGGCATGAGACGCGATCTCGCAACTGTGACAGTGAATCTGTCATGATCCCGGCATGAGCTACGAACTCGGCCAGGGCACCGGCCCGCTCCGTGGGGTGAAGGTCGTCGAGATCGCCGGCATCGGTCCGGGCCCGCACGCCTGCATGATCCTGGCCGACCTCGGCGCGGACGTGATCCGGGTCGAGCGCCCCGGCGGCCAGCCGCTCGCGGGTGGGTCGCACAACCTGTTCAACCGCGGGCGTCCCAGCGTCGCGCTCGACCTCAAGGCTCCGGCCGCGGTGGCGACCGTGCTGGCGTTGGTGACAGGACGCCGACCTGCTGGTCGAGGGGATGCGGCCGGGCGTCGCCGAGCGGTTGGGGTTCGGTCCCGACGACTGCCGCGAGGTCAACCCGCGCCTGGTCTACGGGCGGATGACCGGCTGGGGCCAGGACGGGCCGCTGGCCCAGGCCGCCGGCCACGACCTGAACTACATCTCGGTCGCGGGCGCGCTGTACGGCCTCGGCCAGGACAAGTCGCGGCCGCACTTCCCGGCCAACCTGGTGGGCGACTTCGGCGGCGGCTCGACGTACCTCGTGATCGGTCTGCTCGCCGCACTTCTCGAGGCCCGCGTGAGCGGCGAGGGACAGGTCGTCGACGCCGCGATCGTCGACGGCACCGCCCACCTGAACACCATGACCGCGGCGTTCCTGGCAGCGGGCACGTTCAAGGAGGAGCGCGCGGCCAACCTGCTCGACGGCGGGGCGCCGTACTACGACGTCTACGAGACCTCCGACGGAAGGCACATGTCGGTCGGTGCCCTGGAACCGCAGTTCTACGACCTCTTCGTGGAGCTGCTCGGCATCAAGGACACCGCCCCGGACCGCCACGACCCGGAGCGCACCGACGAGCTGCGCAAGGTGATCGCGGAGCGGTTCGCGACGCGCACGCAGGCCGAGTGGGCCGAGGTGTTCGAGGGCACCGACGCCTGCGTGGCCGCGATCATCCCGATCAGCGAGGCCAAGGACCACCCGCACCTCAAGGCTCGCGAGGTGTACGTCGAGCGCGACGGCCTGCTCCAGCCGGCGCCCGCGCCGCGCTTCTCCCGCACGCAGGCCGGCCTGACCTCCCCACCGCCGGCCCAGGCCGGGAGCGACACCCGCGAGGCGTTGACGGCGTGGGGCATCCCGGACGTCGACGCGCTGATCGCCAGTGGCGCCGCCGTACAAGTCTGAAAACATACCCACGTGAAGCCCTTCCTCTTCCTCGGCATCCGCGCCGAGGACGCCGCCGCCGACGACGAGTACGCCGCCGTGCTGCGCTGCGCCGGCCTCGACGAGCGCGACCTCCGGCGGCACCGGCTCGAGCACGACGAGCTCGGCCACGTCGACCTCGACCACTGGTCCGGCATCGTGCTCGGCGGGGGGCCGTTCAACATCAGCGACCCGGCCGAGCTCAAGTCGCCCGCACAGCGACGGGCCGAGGCCGAGATGCGGGCGCTCGCGCTCGACGCGGTCGCGTCGGACTTCCCTTTCTTCGGCGCCTGTTACGGCATCGGCACCCTCGGGACCCTCGAGGGCGGACTGGTCGACCGGACGTACGCCGAGCCGATCGGCTCGGTGACGGTCAACCTGACCGACGACGGTCGCAAGGACCCGCTCTTCGACGGTCTGCCGGAGTCCTTCGACGTCTTCCTCGGGCACAAGGAGGCGGTCACCGTGCTGCCCCGAGGGGCCGTGCTGCTGGCGGGATCGGAGCGCTGCCCGGTGCAGGCGTTCCGGCTGCGCAGCAACGTGTACGCGACGCAGTTCCACCCGGAGCTCGACGTGGAGAGCCTGTGCCTGCGGATCGACATCTACCGCCACCACGGCTACTTCGACCCGCCCGAGGAGGCCGAGGAGCTGATGCGGATGGCGCGGGCCGCCGTGGTCACCGAGCCGCCCGCGCTGCTGGCGCGGTTCGTCGAGCTGTTCGGTCGCCCGTGAGGGTCGACGCCGTGAGCGCACCGGAGCACGTGGACGTGCTGATCGTTGGGGCCGGGCTGTCCGGCATCGGTGCCGCCTGCCGGCTCAGCGTCGAGCATCCGCACCGCAGCATCGCCGTCCTGGAGGCGAGGGACGCGAGCGGCGGCACGTGGGACGTGTTCCGCTACCCGGGGATCCGCTCCGACTCCGACATGTTCACCTTCGGCTACCGCTGGCGGCCGTGGCCCGAGGACCGTGCCATTGCCGACGGCCCGATGATCCTCGACTACCTCCGCACCGTGGCCCGCGAGTACGCCGTCGACCGGCTGATCCGCTACCGGCACCGGGTCGTCGGTGCGAGCTGGGACTCCGCCACCGCGCGCTGGACGGTCGAGGTCGACCGCGAGGGGGAGCGGGTGGCGCTGACCGCGTCGTTCCTCTGGGGGTGCAGCGGCTACTACGACACCGAGCAGGGCTACCAGCCCGACTTCCCCGGCCTGGACGACTTCGCCGGCCGGGTCGTCCACCCGCAGCACTGGCCCGAGGACCTCGACTACGCGAGCCAGCGGGTGCTGGTGATCGGCAGCGGTGCGACCGCGGTGACGCTGGTGCCCGCGATGGCCGAGGCCGCCGAGCACGTCACGATGCTGCAGCGCTCGCCGACGTACGTCCTCGCTCTGCCGGCACGCGACCCGATCGCGCGCCGGCTGTCCCGGCTGCCCCTCCGGATCCGCTACCCGATCGTGCGGTGGAAGCAGATCCTGCTCTCGCTCTGCGTCTACCAGCTGAGCCAGAGGCGCCCCGAGTTCGTCAAGCGCCTGATCCGCAAGGCGACCCTGCGCCAGCTGCCTCCGGGCGTCGACGTCGACACGCACTTCAAGCCGCTCTACAACCCGTGGGACCAGCGGCTCTGCTTCGTGCCGGACGGGGACCTGTTCCGGGCGATCCGCCACGGCCGCGCGTCCGTCGTCACCGGCACCATCGAGACGTTCACCACGAGTGGAGTCCGCCTGACGACGGGTGAGGAGCTGGAGGCGGACCTGATCGTCACCGCGACCGGCCTCAACCTGAAGCCGTTCGGTGGCCTCGACCTCGTGGTCGACGGGGAGAAGGTCGCCGTCGCGGACTCCATGGCGTACAAGGCCCTGATGCTCAGCGGGATCCCCAACTTCGCCTACACGATCGGCTACACCAACGCCTCGTGGACGCTGAAGGCCGACCTGGTCGCCGACTACGTCTGCCGGCTGCTGGCGCACATGGACGAGCACGGCCACCGGAGCGTCGTCGCCGAGCCCGACCCCGACGTGGCGCCGACGCCGTTCATCCCGCTCAAGTCCGGCTACGTGCTCCGCTCCTCGCACCTGCTGCCCCAGCAGGGAGACCGCGATCCCTGGCGGTTGCGCCAGAACTACCTGTACGACGTGCGCGCCATCCGCAAGCACCCGATCGACGACGGCGTGCTCAGCTTCGCGTGATGGTGGTTTCGAGACAGGCGCTGCGCGCCTTCCTCAACCACCGATTTCTCGGTGGTTGAGGAGGTTGCGCAGCAACCGTCTCGAAACCACGTGAGCTATCACGCATCTCCGGGATGCCACGGAACGGTGCCCCACCCAGTAGAGTGAAGGAACAGCTCGCCCTCTCGCCGCGTGCTGTCCGTGCGTCGCAGCAACTAGCTCCGCATGTGCCAGGGCTTCGCCCCGGCTTGTGGCGGGTCCAGTCCCACAGAAGAGCGTTGACTTCCCTTGTCTGCACAAACCTTCGCCGACCTCGGCGTGCCCACAAACCTGACCAAGGTCCTCGCGGGCCTCGGCATCACCGACCCGACTCCCATCCAGGCAGCCACGCTGCCCGACTCGCTCGCCGGCCGTGACGTGCTCGGCCGGGGCCGCACCGGCTCCGGCAAGACCTACGCGTTCCTGCTTCCGCTGGTCGCCAAGCTCGAGCTGACCGGTCGCCCGGCGGCCGCGCGCCGTCCGCGTGCCCTGATCCTCGCTCCGACCCGCGAGCTGGTCGGCCAGATCCACGAGGCGCTCAAGCCGCTGGCCCAGGCCGCCGGCCTGACCACCCAGACCGTCTTCGGTGGCGTCGGCCAGAATCCGCAGGTCCAGGGTCTGCGCCGCGGCGTCGACATCGTCCTGGCCTGCCCCGGACGCCTCGAGGACCTGATCGGCCAGGGCCACTGTTCCCTCGGCGCGGTCGAGGTCACCGTGCTCGACGAGGCCGACCACATGGCCGACCTCGGCTTCCTGCCCTCGGTTCGTCGCCTGCTCGACCAGACCCCGAAGGACAGCCAGCGGCTGCTCTTCTCGGCCACGCTGGACAAGGCGATCGACGTACTGGTCAAGCGGTTCCTCCGCTCGCCGGTCACCCACCAGGCCGACTCCGTCCAGTCGCCCATCTCGACGATGGACCACCACGTCCTGCACATCGGCCGTGAGCACCGGGTCGCCGTCCTGGTCGACCTCGCCAGTGCCCCGGGCCGCACCGTCGTCTTCACCCGCACCAAGCACGGTGCGAAGGCGCTGGCGCGCCAGCTCAACAAGAGCGGCGTTCCCGCGGTCGAGCTGCACGGCAACCTCAGCCAGAACGCCCGCACCCGCAACATGGCGGCGTTCCACGCCGGCAAGGCCGGGACCCTGGTCGCCACCGACATCGCCGCCCGCGGCATCCACGTCGACGACGTGGCCCTGGTCATCCACGCCGACCCGCCGGTCGAGCACAAGGCCTACCTGCACCGCTCGGGTCGTACGGCGCGAGCCGGCGCGGCGGGCACGGTCATCACGCTGATGACCGATGAGCAGGTGCGCGACGTGCGCAGCCTGACCCGCGCGGCCGGGATCAAGCCGACCACCACCAAGATCGACGGGGCCAACCACCCGATGCTCGTCCAGCTCGCGCCGGGCAAGCGGATCACGGTGCCCGGCGGACTCGTCGTCGACGTACCGTCCGAGGACCGCCCGTCCTCGCGCCCCGCCGGATCCGGTGGCGGCGGGCGCAACCGCTCGCGCCGCGGCGGCAGCGGCGGCGGCAACGGCGGCCAGCGTGGCGGCGGCAACGGCGGCCAGTCCGGCACGCGCAACGGCTCCGGCGGCGGCAACCGCAACCGGTCCCGCGGTCGCTCCGGCGCGGCCAAGACAAGCACCGGCGGGGGCAACCACAGCCCCGCCTCCTTCAGCTCCGGCCGACGCTGACGCCGGCGCCCGCACCGTAGAGTCGCCCCTCGAAAGAGAGGTGATCCGGTGCGGGCCTGGCTGCAGCGGTCGCTGTGGGACGTGGTCCCCCGGGACCACCGCGACAGCCCCGAGGCGTTGCGTCGGCGGCAGCTCGTCACGATCGCCTTCATGGTGCTCGGCGGCACGGTCCTCGGGCTTTCCCTGCGGATCGAGCCCGGCAGCGCGTGGTTCTACCCCGCCACGCTCGGCCTGGCAGCGGTGTGGACGGTTGGCGCATTCGCCTCCGGTCCACTTCACCTCGGCCAGATCGCGGACCCGACCGGTAGTCACCGGCGACCGGTCGCCACGCCGGTCCTGCTGGGCCTCGGCCTGGCGGCGCTGTTCGTGGCCGGCGGGCTCGTGGTGCGCGAGGTCGACTTCCTCGACGACCAGGTCCGGTCGGTGCTCGACTTCGCCGACGAGGGCGCCGTACCCCTGCTCCTGCTGGTCACCGCGGTCAACGGCGTCGCGGAGGAGCTGTTCTTCCGGGGAGCGGCGTACGCCGCGGTGACGCGGTACCCGGTCCCGGTCACCACCGTCGCCTATGCGCTGGCGACGCTGGCGACCGGGAACGTCATGCTGGCGTTCGCGGCCGTACTGCTCGGCACCGTGGTCGGTCTCGAGCGTCGGGCGTCCGGCGGGATCCTCGCCCCGATCCTGACCCACGTGACCTGGTCGACGGCGATGCTCTTCGCCCTTCCGGCGCTGTTCGGCTAGAACCCTCAGTCGACGCAGAGACAGAACGGGTGCCCCGCCGGGTCGAGGAACACCCGGAACGACGTACCGGGCTGGTGCTCGTGCTTGGTCGCCCCGAGGGCGAGCACCGCCTCCTCGCCGGAGTCGAGGTCCTCGACCATCACGTCGAGGTGCATCTGTTGAGGCACGGTCTGGCCAGGCCAGACCGGCGGGGTGTAGTCCGCCACCGGCTGGAAGCAGATGCAGTTCCCGTTCTCCGCGCGGATCTCGCCCCAGTCGGACGAGGCGTTGACCTTCCAGTCCAACAGCGCGCCGTAGAAGGTCGCGAGGGCTACGGGATCGGGGCAGTCGATGACGAAGCTGGGAAATTTCGCGATGGCCATGCGGAGCACGCTAGGCCACATTGCGGACGATCCGCGTCCGGAAACTCCGATCCCGCGCCCCCGGCACGTGCGACGAGGTATCTACGGCGAGGAGTCGGGCGTCGGAATGACATGACCACAACAAGCGGTGCGACGAGCGGTGCCGAAGGGCGCCGACTCGCACTGGTCGTCGCGGTCACGGACTACGTCGACGTGTCATTACGTCGGCTGCGTGCCCCCGCGGGCGACGCCGCGGATCTGCGGGACCTGTTGGCAGACCCCGAGGTCGGTGGCTTCTCGGTCACCTCGGTCGTCAACGAGAGAGCCCACCAGATCCGCATGGCCATCGAAGACTTCCTGGCCGATCGGCGGACCGGCGATCTCGTGCTCGTCTACCTGTCCTGCCACGGCCTCATGGACGCTCGACGCCGCCTGTACTTCGCCGCGCGCGACACGGTCAAGAACCGGCTGGCCTCATCGGGCGTGGAGTCGCACTGGCTGCTCGACCAGCTGGAGGAGTGCAGGGCGCGGCGTCAGGTCGTCATCCTCGACTGCTGCTTCAGCGGCGCCTTCGCGCACGGGTCCAAGGGCGACGACGACCTCGGCCTCGGGGACCGCCTGATCGGCGAGGGCAGGGGGAGGGTGGTGCTGACCGCCTCCCGAGGTACCGAGTACTCCTTCGAGGGCGAACCGCTCCAGGGTGAGGACGGTGCACGAGGGTCGGTCTTCACCAGCGCCTTCAACGAGGGGATTCGGACGGGCCGGGCCGACACCGACAACGATGGCGACATCTCCGTCGAGGACGCCTACGCGTATGCGTTCGAACAGGTCCGGCAGGCAGGCACCCCACAGACGCCGCAGAGATGGCTCTACGGTGCCGAGGGCTCGATCCTCCTGGCGCGCACGCCGTCGCCGACCACGACGTCGCCGGTGCCAGAGCCGGTGCCAGAGCCGGTGGCCGCGGCGCCTCCTGCACTCCCACCTCTCCGGCCTGAGGCTGCGCCCGCGGAGCAGCAGAGTCCGAAAGCTCGGTCGCGTCCACGGAAGCGGAAGGTGGTCCTGGGCGTCCTCGGAGGACTCGTCCTCGCCGCTGCCGCGCTGGTGGGTGTGCAGCTCGCGGGCGATCCGACCGGCAGCGACAGCCTCGGCCCGGACGAGTTCGCACAGGACTCTCCCTGGCGACTGCGCATCGACCCCGGGCTGTCGAACGGCGACGGTTGCGACGTGACTCTGACCAACCTGGACTCGGAGGACATTCGCAAATGGACGTTCGTCTACGGGCCCGCGACGTTCCAGATGAGGGAGTCCGGCACGTTCCGCTACGACGTGAGCGACCAGGGCTGCGAGGTGCTGCCGCAGCGCGGTGACGGCGGCACTGAGAACCTCTCCTTCGTGTGGTCGGTGTCCGAAGGTGACAGCCCAGTGTTCGAGAGTCCAGGCGCCGTGTCCGTGCGGGTCAGGGACTTGCAGGGCTCGCCTTCGTGCGTCCTTGACCTCATGTCGGACGACGACGGCAGGAAGCTGGACACTCGCGAGGCCGTCGACACCGTGTCATCGGTGCGCCTGGAGTCGGATGGACCCCGCCGGGTGTTCATCGCAGCGACGTCGTGCTCGTTCGAGGTGTCGTCGACGGACTAGATGCCACCATCGGATCGTTCCTCGAGCGCCCGCCGGACGGCCTCGGCGTACGTCTGCGGCTCGCCGGGCACGATCTCCCGGATCGACTGGTCGGTCACGACGACCTCGGTCCCCATCGAGTCGATCAGGTTGCGGCCAGTGGTGACGTCGACGTCGGTGACCAGGGCCAGCCAGTACGACGAGAGGCGCGGTGTCAGCACCGGGACCCGGACGATCGGGACCCGCTTCCCGCTCGACACCTCGGCGGCGACCTGCAGCATCTCGAGGTACGTGAGCCGGTCCGGCCCGCCGATCTCGAAGACCCGGCCGTAGGTCTCCGGCGCGCCGATCACGCCGGCGAGGTAGCGGATGACGTCGTCCAGCGCGATCGGCTGGGTCCGCGTGGACACCCAGCGCGGCACCACCATCGCCGGGAGGTTCTTGACCAGCTGTCGGGTGAGCTCCCACGAGATGCCGCCGGCACCGATCACGATCGCCGCCCTCAGGACCGTCACCGGCACGTCGGCTTCGCCGAGCAGCCCCTCGACCTCGCGCCGTGAGCGCAGGTGCGGGGAGAGGTCGCCGTCGTCGGCGCCCAACCCGCCCAGGTAGACGATCTGGCGTACGCCGGCCGCGGCCGCCACACGTCCGAACGCGCGCGCGGCCTCCGCGTCCCTGCGCTCGAAGTCCGGGTCGTCGAGCGAGTGGACCAGGTAGACCGCCACGTCGACGCCCGCCAGCGCGTCGACCAGCGACTCCGGATCGTGCACGTCGGCCCCGACCGGCTCGCCCGGCCCGTCGTACTCGTCGGGTCGCCGGGTCATCGCCCGCACCTCGTGACCGCCCTCGAGAAGGGCGGGCACCAGCCGCCGGCCGATGAAGCCGGTCGCGCCGGTGACGAGCACCGTCAGGGAGTCGCCCACGTGCCCACCCTAGGGAGCGCTCGGGAACTCACCGCGTCGGTCGCGCGTTCAACTCTCGCCACCAACCACAGGAGATGCCGTTGTCGTTCGACACTGTCCAGACCGTCCGTGACCAGGCCGACCGGCTCGTCGAGCTGGGTTATCCCGACCTCGCGGGGCTCGATGAGTCGGCTTTTCGCGACCTCGTCGCGCCGCTGGAGAAGTCCGCCAGTGATCTGCAGATCGATGTGGACGAGGCGCCCGGTACGGCGCCGGTCGTGCTCGTCGTGACCCGCGACCTGGTCCCACCCGAGGACACCGTGCCGCTGCTGACCCTGGCCAGCGGATCGAAGCCGGGACGGGTCGACCGCAACCACCGCGAGGGCGACCTGGCCGGCTACCACCCGCTGCCCGAGCTCGAGGTGCCGGAGGCGAAGGCGTACCTCCTGCTCGGTGTCGAGCGGGGCGAGGAGTTCTGCGGTGTCCGGCCCGAGGAGGCGCTGCCGGCGATCACGGGTCGCGGCCGCACGCCGCTCACGATCGACGAGGGGATCGCGGTGGTCACGCACGCGCCGGAGCTGCTCGAGAAGAACAAGTGCTTCATGCTCTCCGGCTCCCGTCGGCACGACCGGAGGGTGCCGGCGATGTGGATCAGCGAGCGGGCGCCGAAGCTCGGCTGGTGCTGGGACGGCAACCCGCACACCTGGCTGGGCGTCGCCTCCGCCGCCGGGCGTCTCGCGGCCTGAGCTGACCGGCCTAGATTCCGGCCAGGAAGTCGAGCACCCGCTTCGTCAGCAGCGCCGCGGCCTCCTCGTCGTACGCCGGCAGCGAGCGGTCGGTGAAGAGGTGCTGGTCACCGGGGTAGAGGTACAGCTCGGCCGACGGCCCGACTGTCTCGACCAGCTCCCGGGCGGCGTCCAGGTCGCCCTCGAGCGCGAAGAACGGGTCGGCGTCCATGCCGTGGACCTGGACGGGAACCCCGTCGGGCCACGGGCCGAACGCCCACTCTCCGGTGATCGGGTAGCAGGCATGGAAGAGCAGGGCGCCCCGGGCGCCCGGACGGGTCTGGGCGAGCCTCTGGGCGGGCCCGACGCCGTAGGAGAAGCCTGCGTAGACCAGCTCCGCGGGGAGCGACTCGGCAGCCCGGTCGGCCAGCGCGTCGGCGTCGACACCCCGGGAGTGCTCGAAGCCCTCCTCGATCGAGTCGAAGGTGCGCCCGTCGAACAGGTCAGGTGTGTGCACGGTGTGCCCCGCCGCCCGCAGGTCGTCGGCGAACGCGACCACCCCCGGTGTCAGGCCCTGCACGTGGTGGAACAGCACTATCTCGGCCATCTGGGTCTCTCCCCGTGTCGTTGCGGCATCGAATGATCCAATATTCTAGAATGATCCAACCATGTCGATCAATACCGGGCTTCCGGACTACGAACTGCAGGAGCGGAGGCTCCTGACGGCGCCGCGCGAGCTCCGGGCGATGGCCCACCCGTTGCGCTCGACCCTGCTCGACCTGGTTCTGGAGCGCGCCGCCACGGTCTCGGAGCTGGCCGCGGCCGTGGGTCGCCCGAAGAGCACGGTGGCCCATCATGTCGGCGTGCTCGTCGACGCGGGGCTGTTCCGGGTGGTGCGGACCAGGCGGGTGCGCGCGATCGACGAGCGCTTCTACGGGCGCACGGCCCGGGTCTTCTACGTCGGGGAGGTGCCGCTGGAACAGCTGGCGCAGCTGCCGTGGACCAACTACCTGGCCGACGCCGCCGCCGAGTCCGACGCGGCGTACCGCGCGGACACCCTGTGGTCCAACCACCGCCACGCCCGGATCACCAGGGCCCAGGCCAACGAGTTCTGGCAGCGGGTCGACGAGGTCATCCGTGAGTTCTCGCAGCTGCCGCGGTCGGGCGACACGGTCTACGGGTTCGTCGCCGGGCTCTATCCCACCGACCATCCGTCACTCCCCGAGACCGAACCCGAGGAGGGGTGACGCAGGTCAGCGGGCTCGCTGGGCGATGCCCTCGCGCTTGGTCTCGTCCATGGCCGCCTCGTAGGCCTGCACGAGGCTGGAGATCGACAGCGGCTTGAGCCGCTCCACGACCTCGCGGACCCGCTCCGGCGACGCCCCGGACTCCTTGTAGACCGGCCAGGCCTTGGTCCGGAACACGTCGTAGAGCTCCTGGGCGATCTGCCGGCCGTGCTCGGCGTACACGTCGGCGGCGGCCAGTGCGGCCTCGGTCGGGAACCCGAGGTCGAGCAGGCCCAGGCCGATGGACAGCTGGGAGACGGCCACCTGGTAGCGGCCGCGCTTGTTGCGGAGTACGACGCCCAGGGCCGCGAGGGTGACCAGGTCGTCGTCCGCCAGCGCGCGACCCGCCCGCTTGTCCAGCTCGGCCCGCGACATCTCGATCGGGGCCTCGTGCTGCCACGGCGCGAGCATCGCGCGCTGCAGGGCGATGTCCTCGGGGGTGGCGTCGCGCGGGATGTTGGCGACGTACTTCTCGATCGCGGCAAGCGTGAAGCCGTGGCTCTGGAGCTCCTGGACGAGCTCGAGCCGGGCGACGTGGTCCGGCGTGTAGTAGCCGGATCGGCCGCGGCGGATCGGCGGCGGCACCAGACCCTTGGTCGTGTAGAAGCGGACGTTGCGCACGCTCATCCCGACCCGGTTGGTCAGCTCCTCGAGCGTCAGCAGCTCGCGCAGTGACTCGACCGTCTCGTCCACTCTCGGTTTCCCCTCGATCCGTGTGGGCTGTCCCGTGTGGGTGATCCGGCCCACACCTGGTCGACCACCTTGACGACAGTGACAGTAACAGTGTCACAATCAAGGTCTTCGCATCCACACCCGTACAGCTAGGACGGTCATGGCAGAAGCATTCGTGTACGACCACATTCGCACGCCGCGCGGCAAGGGAAAGAAGGTCGGTGCGCTGCACGAGGTCAAGCCGGTCGACCTGATGGTGGGCCTCCTGGACGAGATCAAGATCCGCAACCCCACGCTGGACACGAACCGCGTCGACGACGTGGTGCTCGGTGTCGTCTCCCCGATCGGCGAGCAGGGTGGTGACATCGCCAAGACCGCGGCCCTCGCCGCCGGCTACCCGGAGACGGTGGCGGGTGTGCAGCTCAACCGGTTCTGCGCCTCCGGCCTGGAGGCGGTCAACCAGGCGGCCTCCCGCGTTCGCGGTGGTTTCGAGGACCTGATCCTCGCGGGCGGCGTCGAGTCGATGAGCCGGGTGCCGATGGGCTCCGACGGCGGCGCCTGGGCGTCCGACCCGGCCACCGCGCTGCGGACCGGCTTCGTGCCGCAGGGCATCGGCGCCGACCTGATCGCAACGCTCGGTGGCTGGAGCCGCGAGGACGTCGACGCGTTCGCCGCCGAGTCGCACCACCGGGCCGCGAAGGCCTGGGCGAACGGGTACTTCGCGGACGCGATCGTCCCGGTCAAGGACATGAACGGCGTGACCATCCTCGAGCACGACGAGCTGATCCGCCCCGACACGTCCGTCGAGGGCCTGGCCGGACTCAAGCCGTCCTTCGCCCAGATCGGCACCGACGCCGGCTTCGACGACGTGGCGCTCGAGAAGTACCACTGGGTCGAGAAGATCGACCACGTCCACCACGCCGGCAACTCGTCCGGCATCGTCGACGGCGCAGCCCTGACCGCGATCGGCACCGAGCAGGTCGGCATCGACCTCGGGCTCACGCCGCGCGCCCGGGTGCTCGCCACCGCGGTGTCCGGCGCGGACCCGACGATCATGCTCACCGGCCCCGCTCCGGCGGCCCGCAAGGCCCTGGCCCGTGCCGGGCTGTCGGTCGAGGACATCGACCTGTTCGAGATCAACGAGGCGTTCGCCGCAGTCGCCATGCACTTCATGCGCGACCTCGGGATCAGCCACGAGATCACCAACGTCAACGGAGGCGCCATCGCGATGGGCCACCCGCTCGGCGCCACCGGCGCGATGATCCTCGGCACCCTCATCGACGAGCTCCAGCGTCGCGACCAACGCCGCGGCCTCGCCACGCTCTGCGTCGGCGGCGGCATGGGCATTGCGACGGTGGTGGAGCTGGTCTGAGCGCGAAGCGCTCCGCCAGCATCCACCACCTTCGCAATAACGGTGGTCGAGCGAGCGGCACCGGCCGAGCTTGCGAGGCCGTGACCCGCGTGTCGAGACCCGGTGAGACGAACGCCGACCGGAACCACAGACTTTGAGACAGGACGCAAAGGACAGACATGACAACCAGCACCGAGCAGCAGACCGCCGTGCGCTACGACCGTGACGCGGACGGCATCGTCACGCTCACCCTCGACGACCCGACGGCGAGCGCGAACACCATGAACGAGCTCTACAAGGACTCGATGGCCGCCGCCGTCGACCGGCTGTACGACGAGGTGAACGACGTGACGGGCGTCGTCGTCGCCAGCGCGAAGAAGACCTTCTTCGCCGGCGGCAACCTCAAGCTGATGGTCCAGGCGACCAAGGACGACGCGCTCCAGATCTTCGAGTCGGGCGAGACCATCAAGGCCTCCCTCCGGCGGCTCGAGACCTACCCGCGACCTGTGGTGGCCGCGATCAACGGTGCCGCCCTCGGTGGCGGTTACGAGATCACCCTCGCGTGCAACCACCGGATCATCGTCGACGACGACAAGGTCGAGATCGGCCTGCCCGAGGCGTCGCTCGGGCTGCTCCCCGGTGGCGGCGGTGTCACCCGTGTGGTCCGGCTGCTGGGCATCCAGTCGGCGCTGATGGACGTGCTCCTGCAGGGCACCCGGTTCAAGCCGGGCGTGGCCAAGGAGAAGGGCCTTGTCGACGAGCTCGTGGCGACCCGCGAGGAGCTGGTCCCGGCCGCGAAGGCGTGGATCAAGGCCAACCCCGAGGCGTCGCAGAACCCGTGGGACGCCGACGGCTACCGGATGCCCGGCGGTACGCCGAGCAACCCCAAGCTCGCGGCGTTCCTGCCGGCGTTCCCGGCGCTGCTGCGCAAGCAGACCAAGGGTGCGGTCTACCCGGCCCAGCAGGCGATCCTGTCCGCGGCGGTCGAGGGCGCGCAGGTCGACTTCGACACGGCGTCCCGGATCGAGTCGCGCTACCTCACCAAGCTGATCGTCAACCAGAACTCGAAGAACATGATCCAGGCGTTCTTCTTCGACCTGCAGGCGATCAACGCCGGCAAGCTGCGGCCCGACGGCATCCCGCCGTACCGAGCGGTCAAGGTCGGCGTCCTCGGCGCCGGGATGATGGGCGCCGGCATCGCGTACTCGTGCGCCCGCGCCGGGATGCAGGTCGTGCTCAAGGACGTCGCCGTCGAGAACGCCGAGAAGGGCAAGGCGTACAGCGAGAAGCTGCTCGACAAGGCGATCTCGCGTGGCAAGTCCACGCCGGCGAAGAAGGACGAGCTGCTCGGTCGGATCACCCCGACCGCGGACCCCGCCGACCTCGCGGGCTGCGACCTGGTGATCGAGGCGGTCTTCGAGGACCCGTCCCTGAAGAACAAGGTGTTCGCGGAGATCCTCGAGCACGTCAACGACGACGCCCTCCTCTGCTCCAACACCTCGACCCTGCCGATCACCGAGCTCGCGTCCGGGGTCGACCGGCCGAAGGACTTCATCGGCCTGCACTTCTTCAGCCCCGTCGACAAGATGCCGCTCGTGGAGATCATCCGCGGCGAGCAGACCTCGGACGAGGCGCTGGCGAAGGCGTACGACGTGGTCCAGCAGATCCGGAAGACCCCGATCGTCGTCAACGACAGCCGCGGCTTCTACACCTCGCGGGTGATCGGCACGATGGTCAACGAGGGGCTCGCCATGCTCGGCGAAGGCGTGCACCCGGTCTCGCTCGAGCGGGCCGCCACCCAGGACGGCTACCCGGTCGGCACCCTCCAGCTCTCCGACGAGCTGAACATGGAGCTGATGCGGAAGATCCGGGTCGCCACCCAGGAGGCGACCGAGCGGGCCGGCGGCACCTACACACCGCACCCATCGGAGCGGGTCATCGACACGATGATCGAGCTCGGGCGCTCGTCGCGGCTCAAGGGCGCGGGCTTCTACGACTACGACGAGAGCGGCAAGCGACTCGGCCTGTGGAAGGGCCTGGCCGACACGTTCCCGGTGGCCGAGGAGCAAGTGCCGTTCGAGGACGTGAGGGACCGGCTGCTGTTCGTGGAGGCGCTCGAGACCGCCAAGTGCTTCGAGGAGGGCGTGATCGAGTCCGCGGCCGCGGCCAACATCGGCTCGATCATGGGCATCGGCTTCCCGCCGAACACCGGCGGCGCCGCGCAGTTCATGACCGGCTACGAGTCGCCCACCGGCGAGATCGGCCTCCCGGCATTCCTCGCCCGGGCGGACGAGCTCGCCGAGAAGTACGGCGACCGGTTCCGCGCGACGCCGTACCTGCGCGAGCTTGCCGAGAAGGGCGGCTCCTTCCCCTCCTGACGTAGGGAGGGCTGTGACTCACGCCAGTCGAGCTTGTCGAGGTGGTTTCGAGACGGTTGCTGCGCAACCTCCTCAACCAGCGGTGGGTCCGGGGCAAGCGAGGGCGGTTGCTGCGCAACCTCCTCAACCACCGAACCACCGCTGGTTGAGGAAGGCGCGCAGCGCCTGTCTCGAAACCCGGTGACGTCGGCAGGGCGGTGACGGTGGGTTGCGGTCCGATCGCTGCGAAGCAAGGACGAGCCGGCGGGTCATAGGGGATCATGTTCGGGTGAACGAGTCCGGGCCCGTCGTCGAGGTGCGCGACCTGCACGTCCGGTTCGGCGACGTGGAGGCCGTGTCGGGAGTCGACCTCGAGGCGCACGCCGGCCGCGCGACCGCCCTGCTGGGGCGCAACGGCGCCGGCAAGTCCACGACCATGCGCGTGCTGGCCGGCGTGGTGCCGCCCACCGCGGGCGCGGTCCGGGTCGCCGGGTACGACGTCCGTACCCATGCCCTCGACGTCAAGCGCGCCATCGGCTACTGCCCGGATGTCGGCGGACTCGTCCCGCGAGCGACCCCGTGGGAGCACCTCCAGCTTTCCGCGCGCCTCCGGCGCCTGCACGACTGGGAGCCACGGGCCCGCGACCTGCTGGAGAGGTTCGAGCTCGGCGACGCCGCGAATCGGTCGTCCGGCGGGTTCTCGCACGGCATGGGCCGGCGGCTGTCGGTGGTGCTCGCGGCCATGCACGAGCCGCCGGTGCTGCTGCTCGACGAGCCCTTCGACGGCGTCGACCCGATCGGGGTCGAGGCCACCCTCGACGTCATCGGCGACGCCCGGGCCCGGGGTGCCTGCGTCCTCGTCTCCACCCACCTCCGCGAGCTCGCCATCGAGGCCTGCGGCGAGGTGCTGGTGCTCCGTGGCGGGTCGCGCGTGGCGACCGTCGCAGCGGCCGAGATGTCCGGCGAGGAGGGCGCTCGTGCCTACCGTTCGCTTCTCGACTAGGGGCCAACTGGCCGCGGCTGCGGACATCGGGCACCTGCTCCGCTTCCGCGCCGGCACCGTCCGCCGCCGCCTGCTGTTCTGGTGGGCCGTGTCCGTCCTGCTCACCGTCACCGCGGCCGTCGCCATCGTGCCTGCGTTCCTCCCGGGTGCCGGCGACAGCGACCGGGCGACCAAGTTCTCGCTGCTGATCCCCACCGGCTTCGCCGGGCTCCTCGCCCTGGCCGTCGTGTCGGCCGTCGTGTCCGGCGGCGGGCGGGAGCTGCTGCCGCGCGAGCAGGCGATCGCGTACCCGATCAGCCCGACCACCGACCATCTCGGCGCACTCCTGCTCGCGCCGCTCAACATCGCCTGGCTGCTCCAGGCCTGGGGGCTGCTCGGTGCGTCGGCGTACGCCTTCGGTTACGACACCCTCCACTCCACCGTCATCGTGGTTCTGCTGTGGGTCGCGGCGGCCACCGCGGTCGCGCAGGTCATCGCGTGGACGATGGAAGCGGTACGCCGCGGTCCGCACGGGATCGTGGTGGTTCGCTCCCTGGCCGTGGTCGTGGTGCTGCTCGGGCTCGCCCTGCACCTCAGTGGGCAGCTGACCTCGCTCCTCGACCAGTTCCCGACCGTGTGGTTCGTCGTCGGCGGGGTGGACGGCGTGACCTGGCGGTGGGCGCTGACCCTTCTCGTCGAGGTGGCGATGCTGGTGGCGGCCGTGGTCGTGGGGATCTTCCCCGCGCACCTCGCGTCCCGGCGTACGCCGCGGGACGAGCACCGCCTGGAGAGCGCGACGAAGCAGCCGATGTCGATGCCGCGCTCGGACCTGCTCGCGCTGCTGCGCACCGACCGTGCCTCGATCTGGCGCACCGTGCCGATGCGTCGCGGCATGCTGGTGCTGGCGATCGGCCCCGGTCTGGTGGCGATCGCGGGCAACCTGCCCTGGCCGACGATGACCATCCTGCCGGGCCTGGTGGCCTCGGGCGGCGCACTCCTGTTCGGCGTCAACGTCTGGTGCCTCGACGGCCGAGGCGGCCTCTGGCGCGAGAGCCTGCCGGTCGAGCCCAGCCTGGCGTTCGCGGCAAGGGCCATCGTGCTCGGTGAGTTCCTGATGCTGGCGTCCGCGATCACGATCGCGCTGGCGTCCTTGCGCGCGGGCATGCCCGCACCCGCCGAGCTCACCGCACTCCTCTGCACCTGGCTGGTAGTGACCGTGCAGGTCGTGGCGGCCGCCATGCGCTGGTCCCAGCAGCGGCCGTACTCCGTCGACCTGCGTTCGGCGCGAGCGACGCCCGCGCCGCCGGTGCTGATGGTCGTCTACTCCGCGCGGCTGGCGGTGAGCACGACGCTCACCGGGCTTGTGTTCTCGGGCCTTGCCCGCGTGCCGGACTTCGAGGTCTCCCTCCTGGTCGCGGTCCCGTTCCTGGCCTGGTCACTCGCCCGGATGCTGCGAACCCACCGCGGCTGGACCGACCCGGTCGTCCGGGCCCGGATCGTTACGACCGTTGCTGCCTAGTCGAGGCCCGGCGAGACGAACGCCTACTTCGCGCTACTTGGACTCGAACCACGGGTGGTGCAGGTCGTAGAACCGCGCGTCCTTCATCGCCGTCTCGAGCGTCTCGCGCACCTCGGCGGGCATGTCCGGCATCTCCTTCTGCTCACCCTCGCGGGCGGCCGCCTCGCTCGTGAACGCGATGGTCTCGGTGAAGGTGCCGTCCGACTCGATCGCCAGCGAGGCGCCGAGGATGTCCGGGCGCATCTCGTGCAGCATCTCGGTGTCCGTCATCAGCGCCTTCAGCCGGTCCGGCTCGGCGACCTTGCCGCGGATCACCTGGACGAAGCCGGCGTCGTCCGAGCCGCCGTCCATCATCAGGGTGACGTCGTCGCAGTCGTGGTACTCGACCTGCCCATCCATCAGGCCCATCATGCGCTCCGCCCACGCGCCCTGTTCGGGTCGCGCGGAGTTGGCCATCGCGGCCTCCCGCGACTCGAAGCGGACCACGCCCACGAACATGTCGTCGTCGGTGAAGCCGTACGTCCCGCCGAGCCAGCCGTCCGCGCTGGGACCGATGTCGGTCCGCCAGCTCTCCGCCATGGCCCGGAGCTCGTCCTGCCGCGTGCACTTGCCCTGGATGATCTGGATGAACACTGTGTGGCCTCCTTGTCTGCAGGCCGCCTCCGGCTGAGGTGGTCTCGTGCCCGAACTTCCACGTTAGAACGAGAGGCGTGACTCGTCCATGGCCCGAACGGGCCCGTCCGCCGGCTACTCGGGATCGGGAGGCAGCGAGGCCCGCGAGCAGCGGCCCTGCGCGTCGGCGAGTGTGGACACCGCCGGGGCGTCCCAGTCGCCGGTGAGCGAGCTCGTCGCCGCGGCCCGCAGGTCGTCCTCGGTGAGCTCCCGCCGGAGGCACGCGGCGTACTTCTCGCCGTCGGCGGAGGGCGCCCCAGATCCTGCCACTATCGTGCCCGGCATGGACTTCTCTCCCTCTCCTCGAGCGGCCGACAGAGGGTCGTGTGCCTGAGAACGCGCCCGAGCGCGTCGAGAGGCACACGACCCGCGGAGTCCCGGGCGCCGGCGACAGAGGCAACCCGACCACGCCGGTCCGCGACGAGGACACGTTCGACGTCGAGGCCGTGGCCGCGTGGCTGCGCGAGCACGCGACGGCGTTCCGGGAGGACCTCGAGGGCACGCCCGAGGTGCGGCAGTTCCCGGGCGGCGCGTCCAACCTGACCTACCTGCTGCGCTATCCCGGCCGTGACCTGATCCTGCGCCGCCCACCGGCCGGCGCGAAGGCCGCCAGCGCGCACGACATGGGCCGCGAGTTCCGGATCCAGTCCGCGCTCGCGCCGGTCTTCCCGTACGTCGCCACCATGGTCGGCTTCTGCCAGGACGAGTCGGTGATCGGCTCCGACTTCTACGTGATGGAGAAGCTCGACGGCACCATCCTTCGCCGCGACCTGCCCTGGGACTTGCCACCGGACAGCGTCTCCACGCTCTGTCGTAGCGCGCTCGACGTACTCGTCGCCCTGCACTCGGTCGACACCGACGCGTCGCCGGAGCTCGCGAAGCTCGGCCGCGGCGACGGGTACGTCGCCCGGCAGGTCGGCGGCTGGATCGGCCGCTTCGACAAGGCGCGCACCGACGACACCGGGGACTGGACCGACATCGTCGAGTGGCTCGACGCGCGGCAGCCCGGCGACGTCGGGCAGCGGCTGATCCACAACGACTTCCGCTTCGACAACCTGGTGCTGGCCGCCGACGACCCGGCGACCGGTGCCGCGCCGCGGATCGTCGGCGTCCTGGACTGGGAGATGGCCACCGTCGGCGACCCGCTGATGGACCTCGGCGGCGCGATGGCGTACTGGGTGGAGCCGGGGGACGACGAGCTCTTCCAGCAGTTCCGGCGGCAGCCGACCACGGCTCCGGGCATGTGGACCCGCGCGGAGATCGTCGAGCACTACTGCGACCGGATGGGGTTCGAGATGACGCCGCAGCGGTGGCGGTTCTACGAGGTGTTCGGCCTGTTTCGGCTGGCGGTGATCGCGCAGCAGATCTGGTACCGGTACTTCCACCAGCAGACCACCAACGAGGCGTACGCCGCCTTCGGTCCGGCGGTCGGCTACCTCGAGGCCCGTTGCCGCTCGTTGGTCTCGACAGGCTCGACCGGCGTGGGTGACTGATGGGCGTCGTCCTGCTGGTCCGGCACGGCCAGGCGTCCTTCGGCGCCGACGACTACGACGTGCTGTCCGAGACCGGCTGGGGGCAGAGCCGGCTGCTCGGCGCCTACCTCGCGGAGCGGGGTGTGACCCCGGACGTCGTGCTGCGCGGTGACATGCGCCGGCACCGCGAGACCGGCCAGGGGATGGTCGAGGGAGGCGGCTGGTCCGCGCCGATCGAGGCGGAGCCGGGCTGGAACGAGTTCGACCACCTCGGCGTGGTGGCGACGCTCTTTCAATCAGGAGGAGCAGACCTGCCGCGCGATCGGGATCTGGACCGCCGCGAGTTCCAGCAGGTCTTCGAGCTCGCCACACAGCGCTGGACAGGGGGCGAGCACGACGCGGAGTACCCCGAGTCCTACTCGGCCTTCCGATCCCGCGTCGGCGGCGCACTCTCCCGCGCCTGCGGGCGGGCCGGTCCGGGCGGGACGGTCGTGGTGGTCAGCTCGGGTGGCCCGATCGCCACCGCCTGTGCGTCCCTGGTCGCGCCGGAGGAGAACGACCCGGCGGTGCTGGCGGGCCTGTGGCGGCGCTTCAACACGGTCGTCGTGAACACCTCGATCACCCGGATCGTGGTCGGCTCGACCGGCGCCCGGATGTTGACCTTCAACGAGCACCCCCACCTCGAGGGCGAGCACCTGACCTACCGCTGACCCGCCTTCGTGAGGGAGCCGGAGAGTCTCGCGTAGGGTCCTGAACATGAATGGACGGGTGGTGCATTTCGAGATCCCCTTCGACGACGGGGACCGGGCGCGTGCCTTCTATCGCGACGCGTTCGGCTGGGACCTGATGGACATGCCCGGCATGTCCTACACGCTGGCGACGACCGGGCCCTCCGGTGAGCAGGGGCCGACCGAGCCGGGCTTCATCAACGGCGGCATGCTGCGCCGGGAGAGCCCGAACGAGGGTCCGATCCTGGTCCTCGACGTCGAGGACATCGACGCCGCGCTCGCGAAGATCGAGTCGCTGGGCGGGCAGACCCTGCTCGGCCGGCAGGCCGTGGGCGACATGGGCTGGGCGGCGTACTTCAAGGACGTCGAGGGCAACAGCATGGGGCTCTGGCAGAGCGCCTGAGCCCCCCGTAGGCTCCGACGTCATGCTCCCTCCCTCCGACCGGCGCGCCTGCATCATCGGCGCCGGTTCCTCCGGCATCACCGCTGCCCAGGTGCTCCAGGCGCGCGGGATCCCCTTCGACTGCTTCGAGATGGGCTCGGGCGTCGGCGGCAACTGGCGGTACGGCAACGACAACGGGGTCAGCTCGGCGTACCTCTCGCTGCACATCAACACCTCGCGGCACGCCATGCAGTACGCCGCGTACCCGATGCCCGAGTCGCTGCCGGACTACCCGAGCCACTGGCAGATCGCCGACTACTTCGACGCCTACGTCGACCACTTCGGGCTCCGCGACCTGATCACGTTCCGGACCGAAGTGGTGAAGGTGGTGCCCGCCGACGGCGGTGGCTACGACGTCACCGTGCGGCCGGTCGAGTCCAAGCACGAGCCGCAGATCCGGCACTACGAGCACGTCATCGTCGCCAACGGGCACCACTGGGACCCGCGCTGGCCGGAGCCGAGCTTCCCGGGCAGCGACACCTTCCCGGGGCAAGCAGGTGCACGCCCACTACTACCGGACGCCCGACCTGCTCGAGGGCAAGCGGGTGGTCGTGCTCGGCATCGGCAACTCGGCGACCGACATCGCCGTCGAGTCGTCGCGGGTGGCACGCGAGACCTACCTGGCGATGCGTCGCGGCGCCTACATCGTCCCGAAGTTCATGTTCGGCCGGCCGACCGACCACCTCACCGACTGCCCGCTCGCGCGCGGCCCGTTCGAGCTGCAGAAGCGGGCGATGAAGCTGATGCTGCGGCTCTCGGTCGGCAAGGTCACCGACTACGGCCTGCCGCAGCCGGACCACGACGTGCTCGAGGCCCACCCGACGGTCAGCGACGACCTGCTGACCCGGCTCGGCCACGGCGACCTCGTGGTGCAAGCCGAACATCGACCGGTTCGAGGACGACAAGGTCTTCTTCGCCGACGGTACGGCGGTCGAGGCGGACGTCGTCGTCTACTGCACCGGCTACAAGGTGTCGCTTCCCGTTCCTCGCCGAGGAGATCGTGCGCGCCGACGACAACCACGTGAACCTCTACCGGCGGGTGGTCTCGCCGGACCACCCCGGTCTCTACTTCGTCGGACTGGTCCAGCCGATCGGCGCGATCATGCCGCTGGCCGAGGAACAGGCGCACTGGGTCGCCGACCTGATCTCCGGCGACGTCGACCTGCCGCCGCGTCCGGAGATGCGGTCCCAGATCGCGGCGTACGACGAGGCGCTGCGCAAGCGGTACGTCGCCTCGAAGCGGCACACCATCCAGGTCGACTTCCACAAGTACCGCGCCGAGCTCCGCAAGGAGCGCCAGACGCGTCGGCGAGCCGCCCGGACTCCGGACTGACGCTCGGGTAGTCCTTCAGTCGTCCGGGAAGCCCCGGCCGACAGAAGGAGTAATTGCCATGAGCGACTACGGAACACCGCCGCCCAACCAGCCGCCGCCCAACCAGCCGCCGCCTCCGGCGGGCTACGGCGGACCCGTGCCATCGGGGCAGCCCCGGAAGGGTTTCTTCGGCGCCCTGTTCGACTTCGGGTTCGAGCACTTCATCACGCCGATCATCGTGAAGATCGTCTACGTGCTCGCGCTCGTCGGCCTGGTGCTCGGTTGGCTGGTCTTCTTGGCTGCTGGCTTCTCCCAAGACGCGGGGTATGGCATCACCGTTCTCATCCTCGGACCGATCGCCGTCATCCTCTACCTGGCCTTCATCCGGATGACCCTGGAGTTCTACCTCGCCATCGTCCGGATGAGCCAGGACATCCACCAGCGCCTGCGCTGACCCTGGGCCTGCCTGACCCGACACCACCCGAACTCACCCCGCGATGCTGCATACGTGGTATACATACCGCGTATCCATCGCCCACGGGGGTGCGGTGGAGCGGATCGGAGCGCGAGATGTCGGTCAGGCAGGCACTGTTGGCGCTGCTGGAGCAGGGGCCGATGTACGGCTACCAGCTCCGCGCGGAGTTCGAGCAGCGGACCGGGGCGACCTGGCCGCTCAACGTCGGGCAGGTCTACACGACCCTGTCCCGGCTGGAGCGTGACGGTCTCGTCGAAGGCACGGGGGCCGACGAAGAAGGCCACGTCATCTACCGCGTCACCGAGGCCGGTCGGGACGAGGTGTCGGCGTGGTTCACCACGCCGGTGCCTCGTACCCAGCCGCCCGCGCGACGAGCTCGCGATCAAGCTGGCGATCGCCGTGACCGTCCCCGGCGTCGACGTCGGCGGTGTCATCCAGCGGCAGCGGACCGCCACCATGGTCGGCGCTGCAGGACTACACCCGGCTCAAGCGCGGCGGCCGCGCCGCCAACCCGGCCGACACCGACGACCTGGCCTGGAGCCTGGTCCTCGACTCCCTCGTCTTCGCCGCCGAGGCCGAGATCCGCTGGCTCGACCACTGCGAGGCGCGCCTCCGTCGCGCCGCCCTCACGAAGCCTTCCTCGGTGGTTGAGGAAGGCGCGCAGCGCCTGTCTCGAAACCACCCCTCCGGCGACTCGAAGGAGGCGACCCGATGAGCGCCCTCCTCGAGCTCGACCTGGCGGCCCGCCTCAAGCGGGCGGAGGACCGCTGGCTCGCGCAGTGCGATGCCCGCCTCCGGCGCGCCGCCTCTCTCGGTGGTTGAGGAGGTCGCGCAGCGACCCTCTCGAAACCACCCGTCGGAACAGGAGACCGACCGATGACCATCGTCCTGCACCTCGACGCCGTCACCCGCGTCCACGGCGAGCGGTCCGACCGAGGTCACCGCGCTCAAGTCCGTCACGTTCCGCGCCCACGCCGGCGAGCTGGTCGCGATCATGGGCCCGTCCGGTTCCGGCAAGTCCACGCTGCTCACCCTCGCCGGCGGGCTCGACCAGCCCACCGCCGGTCAGGTGAGCGTCGAGGGCGTCGACCTGGCCACGCTCGGCAACAAGGGCGGGCGCGGATCCGGCGTACGTCGATCGGCTACGTCTTCCAGGACTTCAACCTGATCCCGGCGCTCACCGCGATCGAGAACGTCGCGCTTCCGCGCGAGCTCGACGGCGAACGATCGCGGACCGCCCGCAAGACGGCGCTTGCCGCGCTCGAGGAGGTCGGCATCGCCGACCTGGCCACGCGCTTCCCCGACGAGATGTCCGGTGGGCAGCAGCAGCGGATCGCGATCGCGCGCGCGATCGTCGGGGACCGGCGGCTGATCCTCGCCGACGAGCCGACCGGCGCGCTCGACACCGACACCGGCGAGGAGATCCTGCGCCTGCTGCGGGCGCGCTGTGACGCCGGCGCCGCCGGCGTACTCGTCACCCACGAGGCCCGGCACGCCGCCTGGGCCGACCGGGTGGTCTTCCTGCGTGACGGGATCGTCGTCGACGAGTCCGGCGCCGACCCGGCCGAGCACCTCCTCGAGCCCGGGATGAGCCGGTGAGCGCTTGGCGCCCGTCGCTCCGCATGGCCTGGCGCGACGTACGGCGTTCGCGCGGCCGCAGCATCCTGGTGCTGGTGATGATCGCGCTCCCGGTGCTGGGCGTGACCGCGGCCGACGTGATCATCCAGACCTCCGACGTCTCCGGCGCCGAGGCGCTGGACCGACGGCTGGGTGCCGCCGACGCGCGGCTCGACCTCATGTCCGACGGTGGCTCGGTCAACCAGGCCTTCGACCCGGACGACGGCAGCAGCTGGTCCGGAAACCCCCGCGGAAATGACGACGCAACTGTCCTGGCGGACGTGGCGACCGCGCTCGGGCGCGACGTCCGCGGCATCGAGCGCCGCGAAGGCAGCGTCGGGTTCACGACCGACCAGGGGACGCGGTGACGCCGAGGTCGTGGAGGTGGACCTCGAGGACCCGCTGGCGGCCGGTCTCTTCGAGCTGTCCTCCGGCCGCTGGCCGACCGGGCCCGACGAGGTGGTCGTCAACCAGGAGCTGGCCGACCGCGGCCCCGATGTCGGCGAGGATCTCGAGCTCGTCGATGGCACCACCCGTGCGATCGTCGGCATCGCGGAGTCGACCTCGTACCGCAGTCCCGAGAGGGCTGTCGGCCTGCCGGGAGCGTTCGGGCTGTCCGAGCGCAGGTCCATCATCCCGTCCTGGTTGGTCGAAGCGGGACCGATCTCCTGGGCCGAGGTGCGCGAGCTCAACAAGCTCGGCTTCCTGGTGCTCTCCCGAAGTGTCATGACCGACCCACCGCCGGAGTCGGAGATCCCGGCCGAGATCAGGTCGTGGAGTGCAGGCACCGACGAGGCAGTCGTGGCGATCGCAGCGCTCATCGCGGTGATGGCGTTGATCGAGGTGGTTCTTCTGGCGGGCCCGGCCTTCGCCGTGGGCGCCCGACGCCAGTCGCGCACGCTGGCCCTGATGGCCTCGGCCGGCGGCACACCGCGCCAGACGCGCCGGGTGGTCCTCGCCGGAGGATTGGTCCTCGGTGCGCTCGGCGCCGTCCTCGGAGCGGTTCTCGGGCTCGGCGTCGCGTGGGCACTGCTGCCCGTGGTCCAGCACTTCTCGACGTCGGTGCTCGGCCCGTTCGACGTCCCGTGGCCGCACATCGCCGGCGTCGCCGCGTTCGGACTCCTCAGCGCGTTCCTGGCCGCCGTCGTCCCGGCCTGGATCGCCTCGCGGCAGGACGTCGTCGCCGTGCTCGCCGGCCGCCGCGGCGACCGGCCGCCAAGTCGGCGCAGCCCGCTCCTCGGGCTCCTGCTCCTCGGGATCGGCGTCGCCGGCGCGGTCATGGGCGCCCGCGCGTCGACGAACGGGGAGTTCTACATCGCCGCGTCCGCCATCTTCGCCGTACTCGGCATGGTGTTGCTGGTGCCCTGGTCGTGGTCGCAGTCGCCGGCCTGGCACGACGGCTGCCGTTCTCGCTGCGGTACGCCGCGCGCGACGCTGCCCGGCACCGAACCCGGACCGTGCCCGCCGTGGCAGCGGTGGCGGCGACCGTGGCCGGCGTGGTCGCCCTCGGCGTGGCCAACGCGAGCGACGCGGCCGAGACCCGCGAGACCTACGTGGCGTCGCTGCCGATGGGTCAGGGCGCCGTCACCTCCTACGCGCGACACAACGACTGGGACAAGCTGGAGCAGGCCGTGGCCGACGCCCTTCCCGACGCGCGGATCAGCGCCGTTCAGGGGGTTCGGGACCCGAGTGGTGCTCTCCAGGTCGACTTCCGCATCGGCCGAGAGGCGATGCCGTACACCCTCGTCGAGTCTCTCGGCTCGACCGTGTTCGTGAGCGACGGCGAGATCCCGGTCCCCGTCGAGGCGGCCGACGACGCTGACCTGGCTGCCGCCGAACGCCAGCTGGCCGCCGGCGGGGTCGTCGTGTTCACGGCCGCCCCGGTTGCGGGCGACGAGGTCAGGGTCGTGGCCAACGACTACAGCGGGGTCCGTGCGGAGCGCGTGGGTGCGGCGACCGTTCCCGCGACCTTCGTCGAGCTCGGGGGTGGCACGGCGTTCGTCGAGGCCGTCATGTCGCCCGAAGCCGCCGCAGCCCTCGACCTGGAGCCGCGCACCGTCGCCCTTCTGGTCGACGGGACCACCATCGGGCGTGACGCACAGAAGGACGTCTCGGAAGCGGTGTCGGCGATCTCCCGCCAGGCGTCCTTCGACGTCGAGCGCGGCTATCAGCCCGACGACGAGACGACGATCCTGCTGCTCGTGCTGGGCGCCCTGGGTGGCGTCCTGATGCTCGGCGGCACGCTGACGGCCACCTTCCTGGCGCTGTCGGACGCGCGACCCGACCTGGCCACCCTGTCCGCGGTCGGGGCGTCGCCCCGGTCGCGTCGCCGCGTGGCGGCGGGCTACGCCCTCGTGATCGGCATGGTGGGCGCAGTGCTGGGCGCCGCAGTCGGCTTCATCCCGGGGATCGCGATCACGTACCCCCTGACCGGCGAGTCCTGGAACCCTGACGGCGCCGGCCAGTCGCACTACCTCGACGTCCCGTGGCTGCTGATCGGGACGCTCGTCGTCGTCCTCCCGCTGCTGACCGCCCTGATCGTCGGCCTCACCGCCCGCTCCCGGCTCCCGCTGGTGGCTCGCCTCGACTGAAAGCGATAGTCCGAGACGTTTGGGTTGTCCGTCTGGCTTGTTCGCAACCCAAACGTCTCGGACTATCGGACCGTCCCCGAAGAAAAAGTCAGGCTTGACTGTTTGTTGGGGTGACGCCATCCTGACGGGGTGACCACCAGCCAGGCGGGGACGACCACGCGCGTGCCGCAGGAGGAGCGCACCCGGGCGATGCGGGCGCGGCTGCTGGACGCGACGGTGGACTGCCTGGTCGAGCGTGGCTTCAGCGGTACGTCGACCACGCTCGTCTCGGAGCGGGCGGGGGTGAGTCGGGGCGCGCAGCTGCACCACTTCCCGACCAAGAACGACCTGGTCGTGGCCGCGGTCGAGCACCTGACCGAGGTCCGGGCCGCCGAGCTGGCGGCCGCAGCTGAGCTGCTGCCGACCGGGCCGCGGCGGACCCGCGCCGTGCTGAGGATGCTCGGCGACCACTTCACGTCACCGGTCTTCACCGCGGCGCTCGAGCTCTGGGTGGCCGCGCGTACTGACGAGGCCCTGCTCGCGGCGGTCGCGCCGCTCGAGCAGCGGGTCGGCCGCGAGACCCACCGGCTCACCGTCGAGCTGCTCGGAGCCGACGAGTCCCGGCCCGGGGTGCGCGAGCTCGTCCAGGCCACGCTCGACCTGGTGCGCGGGCTGGGCCTGGCCGACACCATCTCCGATGATGCCCGCCGCCGGGCGCTGATCCTCGACCGCTGGGCGGACACGCTCGACGCCGCCCTGAAGGAGACCTCATGACCGACCTGCTCGACGGACTGCTCGTCGACCTCAAGGCCGAGGGCGATCAGCTCTGGAACACCGTCTCCGGGCTGGACGAGGCCACGTGGGAGACGCCCACACCGGCGCCCGGCTGGGACATCGCGCACCAGATCGCCCACCTGCTCTGGACCGACGAGGTCGCAGTCCTCGCCGCGACCGACAAGGAGATGTGGGACCTCGTCGTCGTGCAGGCGCTCGGTGACCCGGACGGGTACGTCGATGCCGCCGCGGACGAGGTGGCCCGGCTCGCGCCGGAGGCGTTGCTGGCCCGGTGGGGTACCGCTCGGGAGGCGCTCGGACATGCGCTCCGCGACTTCCCCGAGGGCCAGAAGATCGCCTGGTTCGGACCGCCGATGTCGCCGGCGTCGATGGCGACCGCGCGGTTCATGGAGACCTGGGCGCACGGCCTCGACGTCTACCACGCGCTCGACATCGAGCCAGAGCCCACCGACCGGATCCGCCACGTCGCCCACCTCGGCGTCCGCACCCGCAACTATGCGTTCGCTGTCCACGAGCTCGACCCGCCGACCGAGGAGTTCCGCGTCGAGCTCACCGCGCCGTCGGGCGAGACCTGGGCGTGGGGCCCGGAGGACGCCGCGCAGCGCGTGACCGGGTCGGCGTACGACTTCTGCCGGCTGGTCACCCAGCGCATCCACCGCGAGGACACCGACCTGGTCGCCGTCGGCGACGACGCCGACCAGTGGCTCGCGATCGCGCAGGCGTTCGCCGGTCCGTCGGGCGAGGGGCGGGAGAAGCGATGAGTGGTTTCGAGACGTGTTGCTGCGCAACCTCCTCAACCACCGATCCGAATCGGGAACTGCTCCGGCTTCTACGGCGACCGGCTCACCGCGATGCGGGAGATGCTGGACGGCGGTCCGCTGGACGTGCTGACCGGCGACTACCTCGCCGAGCTCACCATGCTGATCCTCGGCAAGGACGCGATGAAGGACCCGTCGCTGGGCTACGCGCGGACCTTCGTCCGCCAGGTCGAGGACTGCCTCGGCACCGCCCTCGAGAACGGCGTCAAGATCGTCAGCAACGCCGGCGGCCTCAACCCCGCCGGCCTCGCCGACCGGCTCCGCGAGGTCGCGAAGGGGCTCGGGCTCGATCCCGCGATCGCGCACGTCGAGGGCGACGACGTGCGGGACCTCGGCTTCGACGGGGCACTGACCGCGAACGCCTACCTCGGCGGGTTCGGCATCGCCGCCGCGCTCTCGGGTGGCGCGGACGTCGTCGTGACCGGTCGGGTCACCGACGCCTCGCTCGTGGTCGGGGGCGGGGATCGCTCGGTTCGGCTGGACCGCGACGTCGTACGACGAGCTGGCCGGCGCGGTCGTGGCCGGGCACGTCCTCGAGTGCGGGACCCAGGCGACCGGCGGCAACTTCTCGGGCTTCCGGACGCTGGTCTCGACAGGCTCACCGACGGGAAATGGCTCCCGCTCGGCTTCCCCCTGGCCGAGCTGGCGGCGGACGGGTCGAGCGTGATCACCAAGCACGACGGCACCGGCGGAGCCGTCACGGTCGACACCGTGACCGCGCAGCTCGTCTACGAGATCCAGTCCAGCCGCTACCTCGGCCCCGACGTCACCACCAGGCTCGACTCGATCGAGCTGCTCCAGGCCGGACCGGACCGCGTCTCGATCACCGGGGTGACCGGCGCACCGCCGCCCGAGCAGCTCAAGGTCGTGCGTCAACGAGCTCGGCGGCTTCCGCAACACCGTCGAGTTCGTGCTCACCGGCCTCGACATCGAGGCCAAGGCCGACTGGGTCCGCGAGCAGATGGAGGCGGCGTTCCTGGCGGCGGACACCCGCCCTTCGACGGTGGCGTGGTCGCGCACCTCGGTGCCGCACGCCGACGCCGAGACCGAGGAGGCGGCATCCTGCCTGCTGCGCTGCACGGTCAAGGACGCGTCGGCCGACCCGGTCGGCAAGGCGTTCACGGCGGCCGCGGTCGAGCTCGCGCTGGCGTCGTACCCCGGCTTCACGATGACCGCACCACCCGCCCCGCCGACGCCGTACGGCGTCTACCGGGCCGGAGTACGTCGACCGCGGCAAGGTCGACCACACCGTCGTGCACGCCGACGGGCGACGCGAGGAGATCCCGGACCCGGACCGGTTCTCCAGCGTGACGGACGACGACGAGGGCCGCCGCCCGTCGCCGTACCCCGCGCCGAAGGACGTGATGACCCGCCGGATGCCGCTCGGCACGTTCGTGCACGCCCGGTCCGGCGACAAGGGCGGCGATGCCAACCTCGGACTGTGGGTCGCCCACGACGGCTCGGACAAGTACGCCGCCCGCGTCACCTGGCTGTCGAAGCTGTTCAACCCGCGCAAGGTCCGCGACCTGATCCCGGAGGCGGCCGACCTCGACGT
The DNA here is from genome assembly GCA_963788445.1 of uncultured Actinomycetota bacterium. Taxonomy (GTDB): domain Bacteria; phylum Actinomycetota; class Actinomycetes; order Propionibacteriales; family Nocardioidaceae; genus Nocardioides. The sequence continues at coordinate 566,924 of CAWBGN010000005.1, read as the reverse complement.
CGAGGTGTACCTCCTGCCCAACCTCGGCGCCGTCAACGTGGTGATCCACGGGCTGCTCGGCGAGGGCGTCGCGGCGTCGACCCGGTTCGACCCGCAGGCCAAGGGACTCGGCGAGTGGGTGCGGTCGCGGATGGTCACGATCGAGGAGTCGCTGCTGTGATCACCGCGTCGAAATCAGGCGGAGGGGGCTCGACAAGCTCGACCGACGTGGGTCACCGGGACGCACTTCGCGAGACCGCGCGCGAGTTCGTGCGGCGCGAGGTGGCGCCGTACCTCCAGGACTGGGAGGACGCGCACGAGGTGCCGCGCTCGCTGCACCAGGCGGCCGCCAAGCAGGGACTGCTCGGGGTCTCGTTCCCCGAGTCGGTCGGTGGCGAGGGTGGCGACCTGCTCGACTCGGTCGCGCTGGCGGAGGCGATGTTCGAGGCGGGTGCGTCGAGCGGGCTGATGGCGGCCCTGTTCACCGGCGGCATCGCGCTGCCGCACATCGCGGCCTCCGGCGACGCCGACCTGGTCGACCGGTTCGTGCGGCCCGACCCTCGCCGGGGAGAAGATCGGCGCGCTCGCGGTCACCGAGCCCGGCGGCGGCTCCGACGTCGCAGGCATCCGAACGACGGCCGGACGCGACGGCGACCACTACCTCGTCAACGGCGCCAAGACGTTCATCACCAGCGGCGTCCGCGCCGACTTCGTCACCACCGCGGTGCGCACGGGCGGGCCGGGCCACGCCGGGCGTCTCCCTGCTCGTGGTCGAGAAGGGGCACGCCCGGCTTCACCGTCGACCGGTCCCTGGACAAGATGGGCTGGCACTGCTCCGACACCGCCGAGCTGTCGTTCGTCGACGCCCGGGTGCCGGTCGCGAACCTGGTCGGCGCCGAGAACTCGGGCTTCGTCCAGATCGCCGAGCAGTTCGTGGTCGAGCGGATCGCCCTGGCGGTGCACGCCTACGGCATCGCCGCCCGGTCGCTGGAGCTGACCGCGGCGTACTGCCGCGAGCGCGAGACCTTCGGCAAGCCGCTCATCGCCAACCAGGTGGTCCGGCACAAGCTGGTCGAGATGCGACGGCAGGTCGAGGTCGCCCGCACCTACACCCGCGACGTCGCGGCTCGGCACGTCGCCGGAGAAAGCGTGATCGCGGAGGCCTGCCTGGCCAAGCAGACCGCGGTCGACTGCGCGACGTACGTCTGCGACCAGGCCGTCCAGCTGCACGGCGGGGCCGGCTACATGCACGGGACCGAGGTGGAGCGGCACTACCGCGACGCCCGGATCCTGCCGATCGGAGGAGGAGCGAGCGAAGTGCTGGCAGACCTGGCCGCGAAGCTCCTGGGGTACCGGCATGACGGATCTCGACAAGCTCGATCGCCGTGGGTCGATGCTGGCGAAGCTCGCCGACCTCGAGACCGAGCACGCGAAGGCAGTCGCGGGCGGCGGTGAGAAGTACGTCGAGCGGCACCACGCGCGCGGCAAGCTGCTGCCGCGGGAGCGGATCGAGCTGCTGGTCGACGAGGGCTCGGCGTTCCTCGAGCTGTCGCCGCTGGCCGGCTGGGGCTCGGACTTCACGGTCGGCGCGTCGGTCGTCACCGGCATCGGCGTGATCGAGGGCGTCGAGTGCATGATCACCGCCAACGACCCCACGGTGAAGGGCGGCGCCTCGAACCCGTGGACGGTGAAGAAGATCTTCCGCGCCTCGCAGATCGCCGAGGAGAACGGGCTGCCGACGGTCGCCCTGGTCGAGTCCGGCGGTGCCGACCTGCCCACCCAGAAGGAGATCTTCATCCCGGGCGGCAAGCTTTTCCGCGACATCACCCGGAGCTCGGCGGCGAAGCAGCCGACCGTCGCGCTGGTGTTCGGCAACTCGACGGCCGGCGGCGCCTACGTGCCCGGCATGAGCGACTACACCGTGATGGTCAAGGAACAGGCCAAGGTGTTCCTCGGCGGCCCACCGCTGGTGAAGATGGCGACCGGCGAGGAGTCCGACGACGAGTCGCTCGGTGGTGCCGAGATGCACGCGCGGGTCTCCGGCCTGGCCGACTACCTCGCCGAGGACGAGCGTGACGCGATCCGGATCGGCCGCCGGATCGTGGCGCGGCTGAACTGGCGCAAGCGCGGTGGTTTCGAGACGGGACTTCGTCCCTCCTCAACCACCGAGAAGACGGGACTTCGTCCCTCCTCAACCACCGAGAAGTCGGTGGTTGAGGAAGGCGCGCAGCGCCTGTCTCGAAACCACCTTCCGTACGCCGAGCCGGACGCAGGACGCCGACGGCCTGCTCGACCTGATCCCGACCGACCTCAAGGAGCCGTTCGACCCGCGTGAGGTGATCGTCCGGATCTGCGACGGCGTCTCCGCGACGAACGGCCAGGTGTTCGACGAGTTCAAGCCGCTGTACGGCTCGTCGCTCGTCACCGGCTGGGCGAAGATCCACGGCCGGCAGATCGGCATCCTCGCCAACGCGCAGGGTGTGCTGTTCTCCGAGGAGGCGCAGAAGGCGACCCAGTTCATCCAGCTCGCCAACCAGGTCGACGTACCTCTGCTGTTCCTGCACAACACGACCGGCTACATGGTCGGCAAGGAGTACGAGCAGGGCGGGATCATCAAGCACGGCGCGATGATGATCAACGCCGTCTCCAACTCCACGGTCCCGCACCTCAGCGTGATCATGGGCGCGTCGTACGGCGCCGGGAACTACGGCATGAACGGCCGCGCCTACGACCCGCGCTTCCTCTTCACCTGGCCCTCCGCGAAGTCCGCGGTGATGGGGCCGGCCCAGCTCGCCGGCGTGCTCTCGATCGTGGCGCGGGCCGCGGCCGAGGCGAAGGGCAAGGAGTACGACGAGGACGCCGACGCGGGCATGCGAGAGTTCGTCGAGGCCTCCGTCGAGGAGCAGAGCCTGCCGTTCTTCCTGTCCGGGATGCTCTACGACGACGGCGTCATCGACCCGCGCGACACCCGCACCGTCCTGGGCATCTGCCTGTCCGTGATCGACAACAAGGCGTACGCCGGCACCGACCGGTTCGGCGTCTTCAGGATGTAGGCGCATGAGCATCCAGAGACTGTTGGTCGCCAACCGCGGCGAGATCGCCAGCCGGGTGTTCGCGACCTGTCGTCGCCTCGGCATCGAGACCGTCGCCGTCCACTCCGACGCGGACGCCGGGCTGCCGTACGTCCGCGAGGCAGACGCTGCGGTGCGGCTCCCTGGCAACGCCCCGGCCGACACCTACCTGCGCGGAGACCTCATCATCGACGCCGCCCGGCGGGCGGGCGCCGACGCGATCCACCCCGGCTACGGCTTCCTGTCGGAGAACGCCGACTTCGCCCGCGCGGTGATCGACGCGGGGCTGGTCTGGGTCGGCCCGGCACCGGAGTCGATCGAGAAGATGGGCTCCAAGGTCGAGGCCAAGAAGCTGATGGAGGCCGCCGGCGTACCCGTGCTCGGCAACCTGTCCACCGACTCCGCCACCGACGCCGACCTGCCGCTGCTGGTGAAGGCGTCCGCGGGTGGTGGCGGCCGGGGCATGCGGATCGTGCGCGCGCTGGCCGACCTGCCGGAGGAGATCGAGAAGGCCTCGGCCGAGGCGGAGTCGGCCTTCGGCGACGGCACGGTGTTCGTCGAGCCCTACGTCGAGCGGGGCCGCCACGTCGAGGTACAGGTCCTGGGCCACCGCGACGGCGTCCTCGTCCTCGGCGAGCGTGACTGCTCGATCCAGCGTCGGCACCAGAAGGTCGTGGAGGAGGCGCCCGCCCCCGGGCTCCCCGAGACGACCCGGGCCGCGCTGCACGCTGCGGCCGCCGCGGCGGCCAGTGCCATCGGCTACCGCGGGGCCGGCACCGTCGAGTTCCTCTACGACACCGAAACCGAACGGTTCTTCTTCCTGGAGATGAACACCCGCCTCCAGGTCGAGCACCCGGTCACGGAGCTGGTGCACGGCGTCGACCTCGTCGACCTGCAGCTGACGGTGGCCGAGGACCGCGCCCTCGACCCCCGCGCTATCGGTGAGACCTACGGCCACGCCATCGAGGTGCGGCTGTACGCCGAGGACCCTGCCGCCGACTGGCAGCCGCAGAGCGGCCTCCTCTCGACCTTCGAGATCCCCGGGGTCTCCGCCACGTTCGACCTGCTCAACCGGCCGGGAGTGCGGGTCGACTCGGGCTTCGAGTCCGGCAGCGAGGTGTCGACGCACTACGACGCGATGCTGGCCAAGGTGATCGCCTGGGCCCCGACCCGGGAGCAGGCCGCCCGGAGGCTGGCCGACGCGCTCGCGAAGGCGCGGATCCACGGCGTCGTGACCAACCGCGACCTGTTGGTCGGCATCCTGCGTGACGACGCGTTCCTGGCCGGTGATGTGAGTACTGCCTTCCTCGTTGGTTTCGACGGGGTCTCGACAGGCTCGACCGACGTGGGTCGTCGAGGTGCCCAGGTTGCCGCGACGATCGCGCTGGCGGAGCGGGCCGGCGCCGGACGCACCGTCCAGCGCGGCATCCCGCTCGGGTGGCGCAACGTGATCTCGCAGCCGCACCGCACCGAGTTCGAGGGCGATGTCGTCGTCGAGTGGACCCGCACCCGCGACGGCTACGTCGTGGAGGGCTTCACCGTGGTCGGGGTCTCGACAAGCTCGACCGACGTGTGGTCCGTGACGCTGGAGCAGGACGGCGTGCGCACGACGTACGACGTCGCGGTCACCGGCGACGCGGTCGACGTGGACTCCGCGCTCGGCCACGTTCGGCTCGACCGGGTCCCGCGGTTCACCGACCCGGCCGACGCGGTGGCGAGCGGCTCATTGCTGGCACCCATGCCCGGCACGGTCGTCAGCGTTGCGGTGGAGGCGGGACAGCAGGTGGTTGCCGGCCAGCCGGTGCTGGTCCTCGAGGCGATGAAGATGCAGCACACGGTCAGCGCGCCGCACGCCGGCGTGGTCACCGAGATCGATGTCGAGCCCGGTGCGCAGGTCGCCGCCGGGGAGGTTCTTGCAGTAGTGGAAGACAACGAGGAGCAGGAATGACCGAGATCGCGTTCAGCGAGACCGAGGAGCGGCAGGCGCTGCGCCGTGAGGTGGCCAAGCTCGCGAGCGGCTACGGCCGCGAGTACTTCACCAGGCAGGCGCGCAGCGGTGGCAAGACCACCGACCTGTGGCTGGAGATCGGGAAGAACGGCTACCTCGGCATCAACATCCCCGAGGAGTACGGCGGCGGGGGCGGCGGGATCGGCGACGTCGCCGCGGTCTGCGAGGAGCTCGCCGCGCAGGGCTGCCCGCTGCTGATGATGGTGGTCAGCCCGGCCATCTGCGGCACCGTCATCTCCCGCTACGGCACCGACGAGCAGAAGAAGAAGTGGCTGCCCGGCATCGCCGACGGCACCGCCACGATGGCGTTCGCGATCACCGAGCCGGACGCCGGCACCAACTCCCACAACATCACGACCACCGCCCGCCGCGACGGCGACGAGTGGGTCCTCAACGGCCGGAAGATCTACATCTCCGGTGTCGACGAGGCCGACAACGTGCTCGTCGTCGCCCGCACCGAGGACGCCAGGACCGGCAAGCTCAAGCCGTGCCTGTTCGTGGTGCCGACCGACGCGGAGGGCTTCGAGTACAAGCCGATCCCGATGGAGATCGTGTCGCCGGAGCTGCAGTTCCAGGTGTTCATCGACGACGTCCGGCTGTCCGACGACTCATTGGTCGGCGACGAGGACGCCGGCCTGGTCCAGCTCTTCGCCGGGCTCAACCCGGAACGGATCATGGCCGCGTCCTTCTCCACCGGCCTGGCCAGGTTCGCGCTCGACAAGGCGGCGGCGTACGCGAAGGAGCGCACGGTCTTCCAGTCCCCGATCGGCTCTCACCAGGCGATCGCGCACCCCCTCGCGCAGTCCAAGATCGAGATCGAGCTGGCCCGGCTGATGACCCAGAAGGCCGCCGCGCTCTACGACGCCGGCGACGACATGGGTGCGGGTGAGGCCGCGAACATGGCGAAGTACGCCGCCGCCGAGGCCGCCTGCGACGCCGCCGACCGGGCCGTCCAGACCCACGGCGGCAACGGGATCACCCAGGAGTACGGCATGGCTGGCCTCCTGGTCGCCACCCGCGCCGGCCGGATCGCCCCCGTCTCCCGCGAGATGATCCTCAACTTCGTGGCCATGCACTCCCTGGGCCTGCCGAAGTCCTACTGACCGACCGCACCAGTAGCGTGAACGGGTGGCCCCTGCCCTTGACCGGATCGACCGAGCACAACGCTCCTTCACGCCGATCGGGCTGCCCCTTGCGGTGATCTACAAGTTCTTCGACGACCAGGGCAACTATCTGGCGGCGACGATCACCTACTACGCGTTCGTGGCGATCTTCCCGTTGCTGCTGCTCGGAACCTCGGCCCTCGCCTTCGTGCTCCAGGGCAACCCGGAGCTGGAGCAGCAGGTGCTCGACTCGGCACTCGCGCAGTTCCCGATCATCGGGTCGGAGGTGGGTGTGCCCGGCGGGCTGAGCGGGTCGACCACGGCCATCGTCCTCGGTTCCCTCGCCGCGCTGTACGGCGCCCTCGGTCTCGGCCAGGCCATCCAGAACGCCACCAACATCGCCTGGTCGGTCCCGCGGAACAGCCGGCCCAACCCGGTCCTGCTGCGCATCAAGAGCATGCTCCTGCTGATGATCGGCGGGCTGGCCGTGCTCGCGATCACCGTCCTCTCGATCCTGGCCAGCCACACCGAGGCGTTCGGCGAGAGCATCGCGTCGTACCAGTGGCCGATCCTGCTCGGCACCGTCCTGGTCAACACCCTGGTGTTCACGTACTTCTTCCGGCTGGCGGCCGCCCGCCGGCACGCCTTGCGGACCGCCGTCCCGGGAGCCTTCACCGTGGCCGTGATGTGGCTGGCACTCCAGTACGGCGGGACGATGTACGTCGAACAGGTCCTGGCCAGCACCAGCGAGATGAACCAGACCTTCGGCCTGGTGCTCGGCCTGATCGGCATCATCTTCGTCGCCGCGGTGATGGGCGTGCTGGGGATGGAGGTGAACGTCGTCATCGAGCGACGGCTGTGGCCGCGTGCCCTGCTGACCCCGTTCACGGACGCCGTCGATCTCACCGACGCGGACCGGCGTGCCTACGCGAGCTACGCACGGGCCCAACGACACAAGGGGTTCGAGAGGGTCGAGGTGACCTTCGAGCACGATCTTCCCGCGTTGCGGCCGGACAAAGCCGAGGAACCGCCGGCCGACCCGGACGGTCAGCGGAGCGGGACGAACCGGTAGCCGCCGTGCTCGGTGACGTCGAGGTCGTCGCCGTCGCGGGTGGCCCGCAGCATCGTGCCGCTCACCGGGATCACCATCCGGCCGCCGTCGGCGAGCTGGTCGACCAGCTCTTGCGGGAGGGTGCGGGGCTCGGCGGACACCAGGATCCGGTCGTACGGCGCGAGGTCCGGCAGGCCGAGCACGCCCGGGACGGCCTCACGGATCGACGCCCAGGGCTGGTCGGTGGCGGCCAGGTTGCGCGACCCGAACTCGACCAGGTCCCGTTCGAGCTCTACGCCCCACACCTCACCGGCGCTCCCGGTCAGCTGCGCCAGCAGCGCTGTGGTCCACCCCGACCCCGACCCGACGTCGAGCACCCGCTGCCCCGGCTGGACGTCCAGCAGCCGCAGCATCGCGTCGACGGTGCGCGGCTGGGAGTTGGTCTGCCCGTGCCCGATCATCAGCGGGCCGTCAAAGCCCGCCTGCCGGCGCTGGCTGCGCGGAAGGAAGCCCGTGCGGGGCACGGCCAGGAACGCGGCGTCCACGGCGTCCATGCCTCCGAGTCAAGCACGGTCTCGGACCCGGTGGTTTCGAGACGGTTGCTGCGCAACCTCCTCGAACCACCGAATGCGCGGCCTGCGCAGACCTCCTCGAGACCACCGATTGCCCCTGCGCTGCGTTGAGGACCCTCCGCTGGTCGAGGAACGGCGCGCTAGCGCCTGTCTCGAAACCAGCAGGCCTGGCTCAGCCCCGCCTCGGCGGCAGCGGCACGAACATCGACGTACGCGCGGCGTACTCCGGGTAGCCGGGCCGCTGCATCATGGTCCGCTCCAGCGGCCGGGCGCCGGTGGCGTACGCGAGGAAGTACGTCATCGTGACCGGTGCCGGCAGGGTGACCAGCGCGGGCAGCCACCCGTACGCCGCGGCGCCGGCGAGCCAGATCCCCCACCAGATGCAGGCGTCCCCGAAGTAGTTCGGGTGCCGGGACCACGCCCACAGGCCACGGTCCATCACCGGTCCTCGCTCCGGGTCGCGCTTGTACGCCGCCAGTTGAGCGTCGCCGACCGACTCGAACACGAAGCCGAGCAGCCAGACGGCGACGCCCACCCAGACCAGCGTGAGCACCGGGTCGGACCCGATCGCCGCCGACTGCAGCGGCCACGCCACGAAGAACACCGCCGCGCCCTGGAGCAGGAACACCTTGCGGACGGTGGCCGCGAACCATGCCCGACCGTCGTCGGCCGTCAGCCCGCCGAGCTGGGCGGCGTAGCGCGGGTCCTCGCCCTGTCCCCGCGCCCGCTGGTGGATGTGCCAGGACAGGCGGCAGCCCCACACCGCCACCAACCCGGCGATCAGCCACGGCACCCAGCCGGAGCCGAGCACCGCGCAGGCGACCGCGATCGCGGTCAGCGCCAGTCCCCACGTCACGTCGACGACCGACACCCGGCGGGCCCGGCGCGCGACGACGGCAGTGATGACCATCGCCAGCACAGCAAGGAAGAACGAGACCCCGATGACGACGATGGCGTTGTTCACCAGCCAGGCACCGCGAGGCCCCTTGCGACGTGGAGAGGGGCTGCCATCAGGCGTTCTCGAACTCGAAAAGGGTCACCGGCGGCAGCGTTGGCTCCTCCGAACCACCCTCGGGCTCGACGGTGATCCCGGCGCCGACGGCCGTGGCCGGCGTCACCGTCGAGGAGCAGCCTGCGTCCCGGCCCTGCCTCCATCAGTCCGGCCTGGACCATGCCGACACCCTCCTGGTTCGAGCCACAGCTCGTAGACCTTGCCGGAGGGAGGCGGCGGCATGTTCTTGGTCACCACGACGGCCTTGTTCAGCTCGACGGGAGCGGACCAGGGTCGCCTCGGCGCCGCCGGGCAGCGACTGGGTGTACTCCTCGGCATCCGGAGCCTGGAGGACCTGGTCGACAGCGCTGAGCCTGAGGGCTCTGCGACGTCTCGTCGGCCCAGGGCTGCCAGACGACAGCACCTGCACCAACGGCGATCACCGCAGCCGCGGCGGCCACCAGTGCGGCCGGGCGAAATCGACGCCGCTTCGGGGTGGCCGGCGCGGTGACCGGCGGGCAGGGGGCGGACGGTCGTGATGTCGGCCAGAACCCGGTCGCGGAGACCCGGGGGCGGAGTGGCGGAGACGGCCTCGGCGAGCATGCCGCCGGCCTCGCGCAGGCTCTCGACCTCGGCACGGCAATCGGCGCACTCGGCCAGGTGGCGCTCGAACTGGGCCCGCTCGATGTCGTCGAGCGCGTCGATCGCGTAGGCGCCCGAGAGCGCGTGGATGTCGCTCATTGGCCAACCCCCATGGTGTCTCGCAGCCGGATCAATCCGTCCCGGATGCGGGTCTTGGCGGTGCCGACCGGTAACTCGAGCATGGTCGCCACCTCCGTGTGCGTGTATCCCCCGAAGTAGGCCAGCTCCACCGCTTCGCGCTGGACCTCCGTGAGGGCGGCCAGCGCGCCGCGGACCCGGCGTGCCTCCAGCGAGGCCTGGGCGGCCTCGGCGGTCGCGTCGTGCGCGATCGGTTGGTTCTGCTGGTGGTACGTCGACTCGCGTCGGGTGGACGCCTCGGCGGACCGGACCCGGTCGACGGCCTTGCGATGCACGATCGTGAGCATCCACGCGATCGCGCTGCCGCGGTCCGGGTCGAAGCGGGACGAGTTCCGCCAGATGTCCAGGAAGGACTCCTGGGCCACCTCCTCGGCCTGGGCCGGATCGCGGACGATCCGGACCGCGAGCCCGAAGACCCGGTGCGAGGTGGCGTCGTACAGCTGGGCGAACGCGTTCTCGTCGCCGCGCGCGGCGCGCCCGAGCAGCTCGCCGAGTGCGGCCGTCGTCGGCGCCCCCTCGGGTGAGGGGGCGCCGGACGGAACGGGACGGATCGGGTCCACGTATGAATCCTTGCCTTCTTGCCTGTCCGGGGAAACCCCGATCAGGGCATCAGGACCGAGTCGATGACGTAGACGGTGGCGTTGGCCGTGGGGATGTTGCCGCACAGCACGGTCGCCTTCTCGTCACCGATGGTGGCCTCTTCGCCGCTGCCGTTGATGATCAGCTTGTCGCCGGCCAGGGTCTCGAACTCGCCGGTGAGCTGGTCGGGCGTGATCTGCTCGGCAACCACGTGGTGCGAGAGCACCGTGGTCAACATGTTCTTGTCCTTGAGCAGCGCATCGAGATCCGCCTTCGGGATCGCGCCGAAAGCCGGGTCCGCGGGAGCGAACACGGTCAGCGCCGGGGCCGAGTTCAGCGGCTCCACCAGGTCGGCGGCGGTGACCGCGGCGACCAGGGTCTTGAGCAGCGGGTTCGCGCTGGCGGCCGAGGCGACCGGTGCGGTGGCCATGCCGTCGAACGAGCCGTCGCCGTCGGTGGGCACCTGCGCACACCCGTCGCCGTACGTCTGAGCGGCCGGGTCGGCCATGTCGGAGCCCTCGTCCATCGGCGCTCCTCCGACGCGGTCTCGGTCGCTGGCGCTCGCGGGCTCCGCGTCGTCTCCGCCGCAGGCGGCCAGTCCGAGCGAGAGCGTGAGCACGGCGGTGGCCGCGCCGGCGGTGCGGTAGATCGTGTGGAGCTTCACTGTGTTGCCTTCCGTCGATGTCCTGACACGGGGTGTTCGGAGCTGTGCGGCCGGCCGGATTGGTCGGCTCGGCTGACCGTTGACTGTGAGGCGGTGCACGCGACGATGATTCGCTGCAGCCCGCTGGAGCCCTCGGGGAACGGCGTGGCCTTGACCGGCGGTCTGCACCTCGCCGTCCCTGGTCGTCGCGCGGACGGACAGGTCGTGCTCGCCGGACTCGGCCTTCCAGGGCAGGTACCACTGGCGCCAGTAGTCGTCGCCGGCCGACGGGCCGAGCTCGGCGAGCTGCCAGCGGGCCACCGTCGACCTGGACCTCGACCTTGTCGATGCCGCTGGTGCTGGGCCCACGCCACGCCGCCGACGAACGTGTCGCCGGCGTCGATCTCCTCGAACGACTTCGGGGTGTCGATCCGGCTGGAGATCTTGATCGGGGCGTCGGTCGCCCAGTCCCGCTCGGTCCAGTACGCGTCCTGCTCGGCGTACGTCGTGAGCGTCAGCCGGGTCAGCCACTTGGTGGCGCTGATGAAGCCGTAGAGGCCGGGGACCACCAGGCGCACCGGGAAGCCGTGCTCCCGCGGGAGCGCCTCGCCGTTCATGCCGACCGCCACCATGGCGTCGCGGCCGTCGGTGGCGAGGTCGAGCGGCGTGCTGATCGTGAACCCGTCGACGTCGGTGCTGAGGATCTGGTCGGCCGAGCTGCCGACGCCTGCCTGGTCGAGCAGGTCGGTGAGGCGTACGCCGAGCCAGCGGGCGCCGCCGACGTAGGGGCCGCCGATGTCGTTGGAGACGCAGGTCAGCGTGATGTCCCGCTCGATCAGCGGCATCGCCGAGCAGCTCGTCGAAGGTGAACGTGAGCTCCTTGTCGACGTCGCCGTCGATGGTGAGCGTGTAGTCGTCGACGCTGACGACCGGCAGGCTGAGCCGGGTGTCGACCCGGTAGAAGTCGTTGTTGGGAGTCCGGAAGGCGCTGATGCCGTCGACCTTGCCGTCCAGTCCCTGTCGGGAACGACGGGCGCCGGGTCGGTCGGGGCGGGCAGCGCGACGTCGGACGGCGAGGTGCGGAGGCCGGTGATCCAGCGGCCGGCGCCGCCCATGACCGCGGCGGCCGCCGTGAGCACGCCGGCGGCGACCAGGACCCCGCGGCGACTGGGCCCTTGGTTGTCGCTCCGCAACCCCACGCCGGTCGAGCCCGTCGAGACCCGTCCGGTCGGGCCCATGCTGTTGCAGAGCCACCACAGCGCCGCGACGCCGACGACCCCGGTCGCAACGGCGGGCAGCCGCGTCGACGACGCCCGCGGTCGGCCGGCTCAGCGCGGCAGCACCGGCCACCACCACCAGGAGCAGCAGCAGTCCGGCACCGAGGGCGAACCGGCGCCGGGCCAGGATCCCGCCGATCGCGGCCAGCACGAGCGCGCCGAGCAGCACCGACCCGACCAGGATCGGCTTGTCCTTGGTGCCGAACTGCGGCGACCGCCCACTCCTTGACCGGCGTGGGCGTGAGGTCGATGACCGTCGAGCCCACGGCCAGCACCGGCGACGAGGCGGGGTCGAGGAGGGAGGCCACGAGGTGACCCGCGGCCATACCCACGACGGTCGCGAGCACGCCGAAGCCGGCGTACAGGAGTCGGTTGCGCATGGGTGGTGTTCGGAGCGGGCGCCGGCACGGGACGGGCCGTCCGGCAGGATGACGTCCATGACGCGAGCTCGTGCACTACGACGTCAGCCGACGCCGCTGGCGACCATCACCCTCGACTCCCAGCACAACCGCAACGCGCTTGTCGCGGCAGCTGGTCACCGAGCTGTTCGGGCATCTGGAGGCGGCCGAGGCCGACGACGTCGGTGCGGGTGGTGCTGATCCGGGCCGAGGGCAAGGTCTTCTGCTCCGGGGCCGACCTGTCCGAGGCGACCACCGACGGCATGGAGGAGGGCGCCCGCCGGATCGTCGAGCTCCAGCGGCTGATCTGCACGATGAGCAAGCCGGTCGTGACCCGGCTGCACGGCGCGGTCCGGGCCGGCGGTATCGGCATCGTCGCCGCCTCCGACATCGCGATCGCCGCCGAGGACGCGACCTTCGCGCTGACCGAGGTCAAGCTCGGCCTGGCGGCCGCGATCATCTCGCTGACCGTCCACCACCGGATGAACCCGCGCGCGGCCGCGCTCACCACGCTCGGCGGCGAGGTGTTCGGCGGCGCCGACGCCGCGGCGTACGGGCTGGTCACGAAGGCCGTCCCGGCCGACGCCCTCGACGCCGAGGTGGAGCAGGTCTGCGCCTCGCTCGCCACCGGCGCGGCCCAGGGACTGCGCGAGTCGAAGCGGATCCTCAACCGCGACCTGGTCGCCCGGATCGACGCGCACGGCGACGAGATGGCGGCCCTGTCCGCGCGAGCTGTTCGCCTCCGACGCCGCCCGCGAGGCGATGACCGCGTTCCTGAACCGGAAGAAGTAGCGACCAGCATCGTGGTCGGCTCGCCGCCACGGCGGATCGACTGATCCCGTTCGTGCACCTTCCCGGGCCCGGTAGGCTTGAGGACTTGCCATATCGGGTCGGGGGAGTAGGGAACGCCGTTGTCTGAGGAGCTGGCCGAGCGAGAGATCGCTCGGGAGCAACAGTTCGTGGATCGCGTCTACCGGCAGCTGGACGATGTCCGCGGCCGCTGCCAAGGAGCTCGCCCGCGAGGGCCACGGCCGGGGTCGGCTCGGCCACGAGGGCGGGCTGGTCGAGCGCGACGCCATGGTCTTCCAGGCCGCGAAGCGGATCGCGCAGCTCGACGCCGCCCACGAGGGGCTGGTCTTCGGCCGCCTCGACCTGCGCGAGGAGCTCGACCCCGAGCCGCGCTACATCGGCCGGATCGGCCTGCGCGACGAGCAACCGCGACTCGCTGCTGATCGACTGGCGGGCGCCCGCGGCCGCCGTGTTCTACCAGGCCACGGCCGCCGAGCCGCACGACGTCGTACGCCGACGGGTGCTGCGCTGCACCGGCCCGCAGGTCGTCGGGCGTCGAGGACGAGCTGCTCGACGCCAGGTCGAGACCGACCTGCCGGTCGTCGGCGAGGGCGCGCTGATGGCGCAGCTCTCGCGGGCCCGCGACCGGTCGATGCACTCGATCGTCGCCACCATCCAGGCCGAGCAGGACCAGGCGATCCGCGCGCCCGGCAGGGGCGTCGTCTCGATCTCCGGCGGCCCCGGCACCGGCAAGACGGTCGTCGCGCTGCACCGCGCGGCGTACCTCCTCTACACCGACCGCCGTCGCTACGAGGGTGGCGGCGTGCTGATCGTCGGCCCGAGCGGCGTCTTCATGCGCTACATCGAGCGGGTGCTGCCGTCGCTCGGCGAGACCGCGGTCGCGCTGCGGTCGCTGGGCGAGGTCGTCGACGGCGTCCGCGCCGACCCGGCACGACGAGCCGGCCGTCGCCGACGTCAAGGGCTCGGCCCGGATGGCCGAGCTGATGCGGCGCACCGCGCGCCAGCAGGCGCCCGGCAGCCCGAACGAGTTCCGGATCTTCTAGCGCGACGACGTGATCGTGCTCGACCGCGGGCTGCTCGGCCGGCTGCGCCGCCAGCTGATGTCGCAGGGCCGCCGCAACCGGCAGCTGCCGCGCGATCGCCACGACCCTGCTCGACGCGATGTGGCGCCAGGTCAAGGGCGAGCGCGGCCGCGACCGGGGCCGCGACGCGTTCAACGACGAGATGCTGTCCAACCAGGCGTTCGTCGACTTCGCGGTCTCGTGGTGGCCGCCGCTGGACGCGCCCGAGGTGCTGTCGTGGCTGCGCGACCCCGACTTCCTGGCCCGGGTCGGCGAGGGCGTGGTCAGCGCCGGAGGACCAGCGGCTGCTCGCCAAGTCGTGGAGCGGCGACGGCTCGCTGTCCGTGGAGGACGTGCCGCTGCTCGACGAGCTGCGCTACGCGCTCGGCGACGTGCCCGGCGCGGCACGAGGACGACCACCAGCTCGACGACCACGTCGGTGCCGACCTGCCAGGAGCTGACCACCGCCGTCGGACCGCGAGTACGCCCCGACCGGCCGGGCCTGGACGCCGCCGACGCACCGGATCGAGGACGACGCGTTCGCGCACGTCCTGATCGACGAGGCGCAGGACCTCACCCCGATGCAGTGGCGGATGGTCGGCCGGCGCGGCCGCACCGCCTCCTGGACGATCGTCGGCGACCCGGCCCAGTCGTCGTGGCCGGTGCCCGGCCGAGTCGGCCGCCGCCCGCGCCGAGGCGCTGGAGGGCAAGGACCTCCACGAGTTCCACCTGTCCACCAACTACCGGAACTCCTCGGAGATCTACGAGCACGCCGCGGCGTACGCCGAGCGGGTCGGGCTGGACGCCGACCTGCCGACCGCGGTCCGCTCGACCGGCGTCGAGCCGACGGTGCTGTCACCGACGTCGCCGACGTCGAGGCGGCCACCCGCGAGGCCGTGGCCGAGATCGCCGGGCTCGGTCGCCGGCACGGTCGGGATCGTGGTGCCGGTCGCGCGCCGGTCGGAGGTCAACGCCTGGCTGGCGTCCTGGCCGGAGTTCGCCGACGACGCCCCCGGCCGCCCGCGCCGCCGTCGACTCCGACGCCCCGCCGTCGGGCGAGGACCGGATCGTGGTGCTCACCGGCCTCGACACCAAGGGCCTGGAGTTCGACGGCATCGTCGTGGTCGCGCCCGCAGGAGATCGAGGACGAGTCCGCCACCGGCCGGGCCACGCTCTACGTCGTCCTCACCCGCGCCACCCAGCTCCTCACCACCATCAGCTGACGCCGACCCGGCGGTGGTCTCGAGACGGTCGCTGCGCAACCTCGCGTCAACCGACCTGGTTTCGCGTGGTCGAGGACGGCGCGCCAGCGCCGCTCGAGCCACTGATCGGGACGGCGAGCCGGTCACCGGTCGCGGTCAGTAGGGTCTTCGGCCATGTCTCGACGCCGCAGCCGCCACGGTGCGCCCGCGGCGCGGGAGGCGATCGAGGAGATGCTGCGGCACGAGGCGTGGGCGATCGATCCGGCGTCAGCCCGCGCGCCGGGGACCGGCACACGGTGACGCTGGTCGGCGGCAACCGCAGCGAGGTCGAGTCGCTCCTCGACGTACCCCTCGAGGACGGGCCGCCGCCCGAGGGCCGCAGCGTCCGACCGGCTGGTGGCGATCCCGTTCCGGCAGGTGGCCGAGCGTGGCTTCGAGGCCCACGACGACGGCACCCCGCTGGTCGTGGTCGACGTCGAGACCGAGCACGAGTTCCCGGTCGAGGACGTGCTCGAGGCGCTCGAGGACGACCGGGGTCGACTTCGCCGACCGGGGCGGCTTCGAGACCGACGACGACGACTACGCCGACGTCGTCGAGCACGATCATCCGCGACGAGATCGGCCAGGGCGAGGGCGCCAACCTCGTCATCGGCCGGCACTACCGCGCCACGGTCGCCGACTGGGGCGCCGGCGAAGGCGCTGACCGTCTTCCGCCGGCTGCTCGAGCGCGAGCGCGGCGCCTACTGGACCTTCTGCTTCTTCACCGGCGACCGCTACCTGATCGGCGCCAGCCCGGAGCGGCACGTCAGCGTGCACGGCGGCGACGTCCGGATGAACCCGATCAGCGGCACCTTCCGGATCGGCGCAGAGCGGACCGGGCGAGCTGAAGTCGCGGCTGCTGGACTTCCTCGCACGACGAGAAGGAGATCTACGAGCTCTTCATGGTCGTCGACGAGGAGCTGAAGATGATGTGCGACATCTGCCACGAGGGCGGCCAGGTGCTCGGCCCGTTCCTCAAGCCGATGACCCACCTCGTCCACACGGAGTACCTCCTCGCCGGCCGCACCAGTCGCGACGCGCGCGAGGTGCTGCGCGACACGATGTACGCCGCCACGGTCACCGGCAGCCCGGTCGAGAACGCCTGCCGGCTGATCAAGCGCTACGAGTCCGAGGGCCGCGGCTACTACGGCGCCGCGCTCGCGCTCCTCGGCCGCGACGACGACGGCGCGCCCGACCGCGACAGCCCGATCGTGATCCGCACCGCCGACGTGAGCCTCGACGGCCGGCTCAAGGTCACCGCCGGGGCGACGCTGGTGCGCGACTCGGACCCGGCGTACGAGGTGGCCGAGACGCACGCCAAGGCCGGCGGCATCCTGTCCGCCTTCGGCCTGGTGCCGCCCGCGCCGGCGCCCGGCCGCAGGACGTCGCCGAGCTGACCCGCGACGAGGACGTGCTGATCGCGCTCAACTCCCGCAACCGCAGGCTCAGCACGTTCTGGCTGACCGACCAGGCGGGCTCCGCCGCCGGACCCGTCGCTGCGCGGGCAAGCGGGTCGGTGATCCTCGACGGCGAGGACGACTTCGTGAACATGCTGCGCCACGTGCTCGGCGTGCTCGGCATGACCAGCGAGGTGGTGCGGCACGACGAGTACGCGGACGGGCGACCTCGACGACTACGACCTGGTCGATCGTCGGGCCCGGCCCCGGGGACCCGCGCGACGGCGACGACCCGAAGATCGCGACGATGCGCGGCGCGGTCGACCGGCTGCTCGAGCGGGAGCAGCCGTTCCTGGCCGTGTGCCTCGGTCACCAGGCGCTGTGCCACCGGCTCGGGCTCCCGCTGGCGTTCAAGGACATCGTGTTCCAGGGCACCCAGTCGCCGGTGTCGATCGACGGCCGGACCGAGCGGGTCGGCTTCTACAACACCTTCGTCGCGCGCGGTCCGACGGACCGGGTCGCCGCCCGCGCCGCTGCCGGACGGGGTCGCGGTCGAGGCCGACCCGGACGACCGGCGACATCCACCTGGTCAGCGGGCCGCACTACCGGGGCATCCAGTTCCACGCCGAGTCGATCCTCACCGAGCACGGCTACGACCTGATCCACGACCTGGTCCGCGACCTGCTCGCCACGCCGTCCGCCTGACCGGACTTCGCCCGCGAGGCAACCAAACTCTCCCTGCGCGCGTCGATAAGACACAGGAGCGGTCCCGAGCGGCCGATGAGGCGTGCGAGACGAGGCGTCAGGGGGAGGCATGCGGCGGGCACGGACATCGCTGCTGGCAACGCTGGCGTGCGCCCTGCTGCTGTCGGGCTGCACCGGCGGCCAGTCGAAGGTGGCGGGACCCGTCGCCGCTCCCCACGGTCAGCACGCCTGCGCCGGTCGAGCCAGCCGGAGGAGGTCAGGCAGCCCAACATCGTGCTCGTCCTGATGGACGACTTCTCGATGGACCTGCTCCCGACCATGCGCAGCGCCGCCGACGATGCGCCGGGACGGCGCGTCGTACCCGAACTCGTTCGTCGTCGACTCGCTGTGCTGCGTGTCGCGCACCAGCCTGTTCACCGGGCAGTACCCCCACCAGACCGGCGTCCGGATCAACTCCCCCAACGCGCTCGACCCGGCGAGTCCGCTCGGCGGCTACGAGGCGTTCCAGGCCTACGGCAACGACGAGCGGACGTTCGCCGTCCGGCTCCAGAAGGCGGGCTACACCACGGGCTTCGTCGGCAAGTTCCTCAACCGGTACGAGTACGTGCCCGGCGGTGAGGTGCCTCCGGCGCCGCCCGGGTGGAACGAGTTCAACGCGCTGTTCGGCGTCGGCGTACGACGGCTGGGACTTCTGGCGCACCTACGTCGAGGACGGCGTGCTGAACGTCCGCCGAGCACCCCGCCCCGCCGGTCGACGCGAGCCGCAAGCAGAAGGACCGCCAGTACGTCGGCACGGTCACGCAGCGGGTGGCGCTCGACTTCATCGACGAGCACCGGAGCGACCGCCAGCCGTGGTTCCTCGAGGTGGCGCCGTACGCGCCGCACCGGCGGACCGCGCCCCAGGGTGCGTACCCGGGCGACCCAGCCTTCCCGCCGGCGTTCCGCGACCGCCCGAGCGCCCGGCAGCCCGGCGGGAACTGTGGCCTGCTGGACTGCGCGGAGCTCGGCGTCGAGGACCTGCCCGGGTTCGGGGACGACCTCGCCGACAACGCCCCGTCGCACGCGGACGGAACCCCGGCCACCCCGGCCTGGGACCCGGTCGAGTTCACCGAGGCGAACGCGGAGCGGATCCTGCGCGACCGGGCCCGGATGGTGCAGTCGATCGACCGGATGGTGCAGCAGATCCTGCGCCGGGTCCCGCCGAACACCTACGTCGTGCTCACCTCCGACAACGGCTTCCACGTCGGCCAGTTCGGCCTGGGCGCGGGCAAGGGCTCGGCGTACGACAGCGACATCCGGGTCCCGCTGCTGGTGGTCGGTCCCGGCGTCCGTCCCGGTGAGCGGCCCGAGGTGGTCTCCAACATCGACCTCGCCTCGACGTTCGAGGACCTCGCCGGGATCAGGAGCCCCCGCTACCGGTCCGGGCTGTCGCTGGTCCCGACGTTCGAGGACCCGACCCTGCGACCGGCAGCGGTACGCGTTCGTCGAGCACACGTGGTCCGGCTCGGTGGACGACCCGGACTCCAGCGACGGCACGCTGTACCTGGTGCCGTCGTACGTCGCCGTCCGCAGCCGTGACGCCGTGCTGATCCGTACCGACCTCGACCCGGACCCGGACGTCGCCGAGCACGTCTGGGAGTTCTACGAGTACGGCGACGTCGACTTCGAGCGGACCAACACCTACGCCGCACCCGCAGGATCCCGGCGAGCTCCGCAGGCTGACGCACAAGCTGGACCAGTTCGAGCGCTGCTCGGTCGCCGTGCAGGACGCCGCCGTGCCGAGGGAGTGCCGGGACCTGACGCAGTAGGTTGTGCCGGTGGCAGCTCCCGACGTGGTGGTCGTGGACCACCACGACTCCTACACGTGGAACCTCGTGCACCTCGTCGCCGCCGTCACCGGCCGGCTCCCGCGGGTGGTCCAGCACGACGAGGTGTCGGCCGACGGACGTGCTCCGGCACTCCCACGTGATCCTGTCGCCGGGCCCCGGGCACCCCGACGAACCCGCCGACTTCGCGGTGGGACGCGAGGTGCTGCGCGCCGCGACCCGGCCGGTGCTGGGGGTGTGCCTGGGCATGCAGGGGCTGGTCACTGCGTACGGCGGCACCGTCGACCGCGACGTCCCCGCGCACGGCGAGGTGTCCCGGATCAACCACGACGGCCAGGGCGTCTACCGCGGCCTGCCCCAGCACTTCCGTGCGGTCCGGTACCACTCGCTGGCCGCGGTCGAGCTCCCGGAGACCCTTGAGGCGACGGCGGCCTGCCCCGGGCCGGTCGAGCACGGGCCGTGGACCGTGATGGGGGTCCGGCACGTCGACCTGCCGCTGGAGGGCGTGCAGTTCCACCCCGAGTCGATCCTGTCCGAGCACGGCGCGGCGATGGTCGCCAACTTCCTGGAGCAGGCGTGAGCGACCCGGTCGAGTTCTTCCGCGAGGTCGCGGCGGCGTACCCGCCGCTGCTTCTGGCTGGACGGCGGCGGGGCGCGCGAGTGGTCGGGCCGCCGCTCGCTGATCGGCTGGCTCGACGACGACGACGTGTCGCTGACGTACGACGCCGCGCGGCGCGAGGTGGTGCGGCACGCGGGCGGTGGCGCCGAGGTCGTCGGCGACGACGTGTTCGCCGTGCTCGAGGACGAGCTCGCCGCGGGGTCGCCGGCCGACCAGTGGTTCGGGTACCTCGGCTACGCCTGCCGGCCCGACCTGCCGGCGCTGCGCGGTGGCGGGTCTGCCGGACGCGGTGTGGATGCGGGCGAGGCAGGTGCGGCTGTTCGACCACCCGGTCGTCTCCCGAGAGCTGCCGATTGGTCACAAACCGCACGAAAATGCCCCTGAAGCTTGCGGTTTGGTCACCAACCGCAAGCAATTCCACAGCCCCCCGCCCGAGTACGCCAGCGGCCTTCGCGACCGTCCAGGAGCACCTGCACGCCGGCAACTCCTACGAGGTCAACCAGACCTACCGGCTCGAGACGACGGGCGAGCTGGACCCGGCCGCGGCGTACCTCCGGCTGCGCACGCTCAACCCCGCGCCGTACGCCGGGTTCCTCCAGCACGACCTGCCCGGGCACCGGGCCTGGCTGCTGAGCTCGTCGCCGGAGCGGTATGCCCTGGTGACCGCCGACCGGGTGCTCGAGACGAAGCCGATCAAGGGGACGACGCCCCGCGGCGCCACGGCCGCCGAGGACGAGGCGCTGCGGGAGCGGCTGGCGCGCGAGCCGAAGTTCCGCGCGGAGAACCTGATGATCGTCGACCTGCTCCGCAACGACCTGTCGATGGTGTGCGAGGTGGGGACGGTCGAGGTGCCGGTGCTGATGGAGGTCGAGTCGTACGAGACCGTGCACCAGCTGGTGTCCACCGTGCGCGGTCGGCTCGCCGACGGGGTGTCGACGGTCGGGGCCCTGCGCGCGCTGTTCCCCGCCGGCTCGATGACCGGGGCCCCGAAGCTGCGCACGATGCAGATCATCGAGGAGGTCGAGGACAGCCCCCGCGGGCCGTACTCCGGCGCGTTCGGCTGGATCTCCGCCGACGGCCGCGCCGACCTGGGCGTCGTGATCCGGTCCCTGATGACGAACGGCGACGGCCGCTACCTGCTCGGCACCGGCGGCGGGATCACGGTCCACTCCGACCTCGCCGAGGAGTACGCCGAGTCCCTCTGGAAGGCCGACCGCCTCCTCCGCGTCTTCGACTGAGGAGACCCTTGGTCTGGGGTCAGGCCTTCCCGCGGACGGCCCAGGCGGAGGCGGTGATGGTGAACGGTACGCCGGGCAGGCGGCGGCGGGCGGCGGCGCGGAGCGCGGTGCGGCCCAGGTCGTCCAGGCGGGCGACGTACGAACCGGCGGGGCCGATCCCGAGGGCGAACGGCTCCCACCACTCCTCGAACGTGGCGAACTCCAGCGTCACCGACACCGAGCCCGACTCCACGTCGGTCAGTCCCGCCTGCTCGGAGAGCTGGGCGAGGTGGCCGGACCGCGACCCGGCCAGCTCGCTCTCGTCGTCGGCGTCCGGGTCGATGTCGTGCACGGCCTCCCAGAACAGCGACAGCGGGCCTCTGCCGCCGGAGTGATCCCAGACGCAGGCAGCGATCGTGCCGCCCGGCCTGGTCACCCGCGCCATCTCGCGCAGCCCGGCGACCGGGTCCGTCATGAAGTGCACGACCAGCTGGGCCAGCGCGAGGTCGAACGAGTCGACGGCGAAGGGCAGGTGCTCCGCCGCCCCCGCGCGTACGTCGATCCCGGGCAACCGCTGTCGCGTCGCCTCGACGAACGGGCCGGACGGATCGATCGCGGCCACCGACTCGACCCCCAGCCGGTCGACCAGCCGCGCGGTCAGCGCACCCGGCCCGGAGCCGACGTCGAGCGCCCGCTGACCCGGTGCCACGCCGGCGAACTCGACGAAGTCATCGGCGAGCGGCTCCGCGAACCGCCCCATGAACCGGAAGTACGCCTCCGAGGCCACGTCGAACGACACGCCTCCGACCCTACGCCAGCGAGAGCCACGCGGAAGGGTCTCGACAGGCTCGACCGACGTCGGTCGAGCCCGTCGAGACCAAGTGGGTCAGCGCCGGCGGGCGGTGACGAGCAGGTACTCCCACTTCATCGAACCGCCGCCCTCGATGGCCCGGTCGCCCAGGTCGGCGAGCTCCCGGTCGAGGGCGGCGGCGCGTTCGGGCTGGTCCGCGAGCGACTTGTACACCGCGATGGTGGGGCCGTAGACGGCCTTGAAGTAGTCGCGGAACTCCGCACCGGTGGCGAACTGGTCGACCGTCACCGTCTGCCGCGAGGCAGCCAGGTCGGTCACCCGGTCCCCGAGCAGCTCACGCACGTGCTCCTCCTTGCCCCACAGCGGCGGGGGCTGGGCGCCGGGAGGCGGCGGCGGGGCGTACGGCTTCATGGTCGCGAACATCTGGCCGATGAAGCCCTCCGGTGTCCAGTTGACGAGCCCGATCCGGCCGCCGGGCCGGACCACGCGGACCAGCTCGTCGGCGCTGGCCTGGTGGTGCGGCGCGAACATGATGCCGACACACGACATCGCCACGTCGAACTCGCCGTCGGAGAACGGGAGCGCCTCGGCGTCGGCCTCCTGCCAGGCCAGCGCGACGTTGGCGGCGGCCGCGTGCCGGCGGCCGGTCTCCAGGAGCTCGGGGGTGAGGTCGGTGGCGACGACGTTGCCGCCGGCCAGGGCTGCCGGGATGGCGGCGTTGCCGCTTCCTGCTCCGATGTCGAGGACGCGTTCGCCTGGGTTGATCCGGCAGGCGTCCGCGACGGCCTGGCCGAGGTCCGGGATGATCCGGACCGCGACGTCGTCGTAGTCGCCGAACGCCCACATGGCGCGGTGCTTCGCCTTGAGCTCGGCGTCGGGAGTGCTCTGGAGGGTCATGGTGGTGCTCCGTGTCTTCTCGGGTTGAACGGGACGACAACCACGGTCCTGCAACCCGGGGTGCCCTGGCCAGTGACAGATCTGTAGCGGCAACGGTTCACGATCTGTACTGGTCACCGCGTCCCGGCGGCAGCACACTGGGTCGGGGGTACCGATCCGGAGGGAGTCACATGTCGACGTACGGCCAGTTCTGCCCGGTCGCCAAGGCCATGGAAGTGCTCGACGAGCGCTGGACGCTGCTCGTGGTGCGGGAGCTCCTGTACGGCAGCACCCACTTCAACGAGCTGCGCCGCGGCGTGCCGAAGATGTCGCCCGCGCTGCTGTCGAAGCGGCTCCGCACCCTGGAGCGGGCCGGCGTGATCGAGCGGCACGACGACGGCGGGCGGACGAGCTACCACCTGACCCCCAGCGGCAAGGAGCTGTCCGGCATCGTCACGCGCTCTGGGCGAGTGGGGCGTGCGCTGGATCGGCGAGCTGGGCGACCAGGACCTCGACCCGCACCTGCTGCTGTGGGACATGAAGCGCAAGGTGCCGGTGGACGCGTGGCCGAGGCAACGCACCGTGCTCGCACTGCGCTTCGACGACGTCGAGCCGAAGGTGGCGCGCTGGTGGCTGGTGGTCGCCGACGGGAAGGTCGACGTCTGCGACTTCGACCCCGGCTTCGACGTCACAGCCACCGTGCTCCTGCCGCTCCGTGACCTGGTCAGCATCTGGCGCGGCGACCGGTCCTGGGAGCAGATGCTGCGGGCCGGTGCGGTCGAGGTCGACGGGCCGACGTCCGTACGCCGCGCGCTGCCGTCCTGGCTCGGCCAGTCCGAGTCGGCGCTGGTCCCGCGTCCGGAGCCCGAGCAGGAGCTCGAGCCGGTCTAGGTCGAGTGCACCGGCTCGTCGTCCGGCACCAGCGAGCCGGGGAGCCGGACCGTGAACCGCGTCCCGCCCGACGTACGACGCTCGGCCTCGACCGTGCCGGCGTGCCGCTCGACGACCTGGCGCACGATCGACAGACCGAGCCCGGAGCCCGGCATGGAGCGCGACTCCTCGGCCCGGTAGAACCGCTCGAACACGTGCGGCAGGTCGCGCTCGGAGATGCCGGTGCCGTCGTCGTCGACGGTGAGTACGCCGTCGGCGACCCGGACCGTCACGGTGCCGTCGGCCGGGCTCCACTTGGCGGCGTTGTCGAGCAGGTTGGTGACCGCGCGCTCGAGCGGGCCGGACTCGCCGACCACCCACCAGGACGCGATGTCGACGTCGAACTCGACGCCCGGTGCGCGCCGGCGTACCCGGACCAGTGCCCGGTCGACCACCTCGGCCAGGTCGACCGACTCCACGACGTGGGTGAGCGGCTCGTCGCGCGCCAGCTCGACCAGGTCGCCGATCAGCGTGGTCAGCTCCTCGATCTGGGCGCGGACGTCGTCGAGCAGCTCGGCCCGGGACTCGGGCGAGAGCTCGCCTGCGCCGGTCTCGTCGGCCTGCGACAGCAGATCGAGGTTGGTGCGCAGCGACGTGAGCGGCGTCCGCAGCTCGTGCCCGGCGTCGGCCACCAGCTGCCGCTGCCGGTCGCGGGACGCGGCCAGGGCGGTGAGCATCTGGTTGAACGCCGTGGCCAGCCGGGCGATCTCGTCGTCTCCCTCGACCGGGCAGCGGGGTGAGGTCCTCGGTCCGGGCGATGCCCTCGACGGCGGTGGTGAGCCGCCGGACCGGACGCAGGCCGTTCCGGGCGACCGCCCAGCCGGCCATGCCGGCGGCGACGACGCCGGCGGCGCCGAAGAGCAGCATCACGCCGCCGAGCTTGGCGAGCACCTTCTCCTGCGGCTCGAGCGACTGGGCGATGCTCAGCGCCTGCCCCGAGGTCGAGGCGGGGACGGTGACGACGCGGTAGCGGGTGCCGCCGGCGGAGATGGTGCGGACGCTGGACTCCTTATCGCCGCCTGCGACCGCCACCTCCGACTCGCCGAGCGGGAGCGTCGGCTCGTTGTCGGGCGTGTAGATCCGGTTGGTGGTGACGAACGCGACCCGGAAGTCTCCGGCGCCGAGCAACCAGGCGGGCAGGCGGTACTGCGCGGTGACCTCGGAGACCTCGGCGTACTTCGCGGCCTTGTGGGCGCGGTCCAGCAGCGACTCGTCGAGCGAGGACTGCATCTGCATCCGCACCGTCAGGAACGCACCGAGCGCGACGAACGCGACCGCCAGCCCGACGGCGATCGTGGTCAGCAGGATCACCCGGCTGGCCAGCGACCGGCGGTAGTGCCAGATGCCCCCGTCCCAGCGGGTGTTCGGCGGGACGGGGTCAGGGGTAGCAGTCATGACTCTTTGAGGACGTAGCCGACGCCGCGGACGGTGTGGATCAGCCGGGACTCGCCCTCGGCCTCGGTCTTGCGCCGCACGTAGCCGACGTACACCTCGAGGGAGTTGGCCGTGGTGGGGAAGTCGTAGCCCCAGACCTCCTCGAGGATGAACGAGCGCTCCAGCACCCGTCGTGGCCGGCGCAGGAACATCTCGAGCAGGGTGAACTCGGTGCGGGTCAGCTCGACCAGCCGGTCGCCGCGGCGTACCTCCCGGGTCGCGATGTCCATCGACAGGTCGGCGAAGGTCAGCGTCTCGTCGGGTGCGTCCTCGGGCGGGACCACCCGCCGGAGCAGGGCGCGCAGCCGGGCCAGCAGCTCCTGGAGGGCGAACGGCTTGGTGAGGTAGTCGTCGGCGCCGGCGTCCAGGCCCTCGACCCGGTCGCCCACGGCGTCGCGGGCGGTGAGCACGATGATGGGTACGTCGTTGCCGGCCTTGCGCAGCGCCTTGGTCGCCTCGATCCCGTCGAGCCGCGGCATCATCACGTCCATCACCACGACGTCCGGGACGGCGACCGCGATCCCGGCCAGCGCCTCGGCACCGTCGCTGGCCATGCTCACGTCGTAGCCGTTGAACTCCAGGGATCGGCGGAGCGACTCCCGGACGGCCTTGTCGTCGTCGACGACGAGCACCCGGGGTTTGGGCACGGCAGGAGCAGTCACGTCCCTACTGTGCCAGCCCAGTCTGAGCCACCCCTGAGAAATGGCCGTCGGAGGAGTCGCGGCCGTCACAGGAAACGGGTCGCGATCCCGGCCGCGCGGGAGGCGTACCCGCCGCCGAACATGCAGGCGTGCACCAGCAGCGGGAACAGCTGGTGCAGCGGCAGTCGCTCCTCCCAGCCGTCCGCGAGCGGTGAGACCTCGGCGTACGCGTCGATGACCCGGGGCAGGTGCGGCAGCCCGAAGAGGGACAGCATCGCCAGGTCGGCCTCACGGTGGCCGCCGTACGCCGCCGGGTCGATCACCCTGGCGATGCCGTCCAGGCTCCAGATGACGTTGCCGTTCCACAGGTCGCCGTGCAGCCGCGAGGGCGGCTCCTCGGGCAGCAGCTCGGGGAGCCTCGCCGATCACGGCCTCGATCGGGCGGGCGTCCTCCTCGGTGGCCATCCCGCGGTCACGGGCCAGCTTGAGGTAGGGCAGCACCCGCCGGGTCGCGTAGAACTCGGCCCAGGTGGGCGCGGTCTTGTTCGGCATCGGCAGCCGGCCGATGTAGCCGTCGTGCTCCAGGCCGTACGCCGGGGCGCCGGCCGCGTGCGTGGTGGCCAGCGCCTGCCCGAACGAGACAGCCGCGTCGATGGTGGTCTTGCCGGGCTCGACCCAGCGCAGGATCAGGCACTCCTGGTCGGAGGCGAGGACCTCGGGGACGGCGACGCCGCCGGCCTCGGCCAGCCAGCGCAGGCCGCGCTCCTCGGCCTCGAAGAACCCCTCGGGCGCTTGGTGGTTGGTCTTCATCAGCGCGGTGGTGCCGTCGCTGAGCCGCATCCGGGTGGCGGTGTTGATGTCGCCGCCGGCCACCGGTGCCGTGGCCACCACCGCGGACCCGAGGAGCTCCTCGGCGCGCTTGGCGACCAGCGGCAGGCGCGTCATCGCAGGGAGAGCTCGCCCTGCAGGGCGGCCACGATCGCGGCGGTGGTGCGCTCGACCATGTGCAGGACCTCCTCGAACCCGGCGGGTCCACCGTAGTACGGGTCCGGTACGTCCGCCCCGGGGTCGACCGGATCGAAGTCGCGGAACAGCCGCACCCGGTCGTCGCGCGCCACCGATGTCGGCCAGGTTGTCGTGAGTCCATCGCGAGCACCAGGTCGTACGTCGATCGCCGGCCGGGCTCGTACTTGCGGACCTCGTGCTGCGAGGGGTCGTAGCCGGCGGCGGTGAGCGTGGCGGCGGCTCGCTGGTCGATGGGGTCGCCGACGTGCCAGCCGCCGGTGCCGCTGCTCGTCACCTCGACCCGGTCGGCCAGCCCGGCCTCCTGCGAGCTTGGCGGAGAGCACCACGTCGGCCATGGGCGAGCGGCAGATGTTGCCGAGGCAGACGATCGTGACGGAGTAGCGGCCCGGCTCGCGCGGCGGGGGCAGGCGTCCGTCACACGAGCTCCCGCTTGGGCTGCAGGAACCCGTCGACGACCCAGGTGACGATCGTGATCACGATCGCACCGCCGACCGCTGTCCAGAAGCCGTCGACGTGGAAGCCGAGGTCGAGCTGCTCGGCCAGCCAGCTGGTGAGCAGCAGCATGCAGGCGTTGATCACGACCAGGAAGAGCCCGAGCGTCACGATGATGAACGGGATCGACAGGATCTGCAGGATCGGCTTCACGAACGACGAGATGGCGCCGAGGATCAGCGACACCAGCAGCCAGTCGAGCCACTTGGCCTCGAACTCGGCGCGGAACGGCTGGGACACGCCGTCGAACGAGATGCCGTCGAACACCCAGGCCGCGACCGCCAGGGCGAGCGCGTAGGTCAGCAACCAGGAAATGAATCTCACGGGCCCGAGCCTAGGGCCTGCGGCGGAATCAGTCCTCGCCGTCGAGGTGGAGACGGTCGACGATCGCGACCTCCGCGCCTGCGAGGTGGTCCTCCAGCTCGCTGACCGTCGCCTCGATGTCACCACTCTCCAGCAGCCGCACCAGCAGCGTGTGAGATCCGGCCTGGTCGGGGGCGTTCTGGCGTGCCCGGTCCACCTGGGCCAGCGCCAGACGCAGCTCGGCGTACAGGCTGGTGGCCATCGCCTCCAGCCGCGGGGACTCGACCAGACCCACCAGCGACAGGTGGAAGTCGAGGTGCCGCTGGTTGAGAACCTGGTAGGACGCCTGCTCCTCCACCGCGTCCCGGAAGTCGGCGAGCGTGTCGCGGACCGCCTGCCGGGCCTCGGGGCTCGCCGTCGGCCAGTGCCGCACGCCGGCGATCTCGAGGACGGCGCGGGCCTGGCACACGTCGCGGATGGAACCCGGATCGGGCCGGGTCACCGAGACCCCGCGGTTGGGCTCGCGGGTGGCCAGCCCCTCGGCGACGAGCACGCCGAGCGCCTCGCGGATCGTCGGGCGGGAGACGCCCAGCGACTCCGCGAGCGCGACCTCGCGCAGCGGCGTGCCGGACTCGAGCTCGCCGTCGAAGACCGCTCGGCGCAGCTCGTCGGCCACCCGGTCGACCGTCGAGGAGTGCTCGAGGCTCAACGAGCCGAACGGCTCGGACAAGGAGTGCCTCCTGGGGACGGGTACGCGATCGCGGCCATTGTTCCCCACGAGTTGCGTCGAACTCTCTCGTCCCCCACACTGGGATCTGTCAGATTGTCTGACAACCAAACAATCACCCCGGGCTGCCACGAGCGCGGCCGCGGTCGAGCGACGAGGGAGGCGACAAGCCATGGGTAATGCACTCGCATGGGGCAAGAACTACGTGATGGTCCGGCCCGACCACTTCCGGGTGGAGTACCTCATCAACCCGTTCATGGACCTCGCCGTCCAGCCCGACCCGATCCGCGCCCGCGAGCAGTGGGACGCCCTGGTCACCACCATCCGTTCCCTCGGCGGCACCGTCGACGCGCTGGCGCAGCGGGCGGACGCCCCGGACATGGTCTACGCGATGAACCTCGGCCTCGGCGTCGAGCGCGAGGACAGCGCGGGCGACGTCTCCGGGCACGTCGTGATGTCGCACATGCGGTACGCCCAGCGCCGGATGGAGACCGCCACCTCCCAGCCGTGGTTCGCCGAGAGCGGCCGGACCACGTCGTACGTCGGTCGCGACGGCGTCGGCGCGCACTTCGAGGCCGGCGACGCGTTCGCGTTCGGTGACGCGCTGGTGGTCGGCTACGGTCCGCGCACCGAGGAGCTCGGCCTCAAGCACCTGGCGGGCGACCTCGGCGTGCGCGTGCGTGGCTTCCGGATCACCCACCCCGGCATGTACCACCTGGACCTCGCGTTCTGCCCGCTCGACGAGACCACCGCGATCGTCTGCCCGGCGGCGTTCGACGACGAGTCCGCCGCCGCGCTGATGGCCCTGATCCCCGACGCCATCGTGCTCACCGAGGAGGAGGCGCTCACCACGTTCGCCGCCAACTCGATCGTCATCGGACGCACCGTCGTGATGCCCGCCTGCCCCGACCACGTCCGCCGGCAGCTCGAGGACCGTGGGTTCGAGGTCGTGATCGTCGACGTCTCCGAGTTCCACAAGGGCGGCGGCTCGGTCCGGTGCCTGACCAACCCGGTCGACGTCCGCATCGGCCGCGACCTGCCCGCCGTGGACGGCGGCGAGGTCGTCGTCCCGCCTGTCGTCTGACCCCCGGTTGCCGCTCGATACCCTCGGCGGCGTGTTCCCGGTCGGCGGCGTTGGCGTCATGCTCCTGGGCGCCGTCCTGGCCCTGCTGGCCTGCGGCGCCCTCGCGGCCGTGCTCGCGCGCCGGGTCGGCTGGGTGGCCGCCGTCGCGATCGCCGGCTTCGTGTGGACGGTCGTGGTGATCGGGCTGGTCACGCTGATCCCCGCCGAGGGCGCACCCGGCATCGTGCCCGCCGAGGGTCGGCTGGAGACGTGCGGCGAGGTCGGCGGCCCGGCTCCGGAGGGGTTCTGGATCTTCACCAGCGGCCAGCGGCTGCTGAACACGCTGCTGTTCGTGCCGTCGGGGGTGCTGCTCGTGATCGCCGCCGCGCGCTGGCCCCGGTCGTCGCTGCTGGTCGTGCCGCTCGGGGTCGGCCTGCTGGCGGCGTACTCCGCGGGCATCGAGTACACCCAGTTCGAGGTCGCCCGGATCGACCGCGCGTGCGACCTGACCGACGTCGTCGACAACGTGACCGGCGCCTGCCTCGGCGTCCTGCTCGGACTCCCGCTGGCGCTGGTGCTCCGGCCGTGGCGGTGGCGGCAGCCGGGGCGCTGACGTCACCGGCGTGCCCTAGTCTGCGTCGCATGCCGACCCCGCAGCCGCGCCCGAACGTCGCCGAGATCCCGCCGTACGTCGCCGGGAAGCCACCGACGCCGCGGCCCGGGATGACGACGTACAAGCTGTCGTCGAACGAGAACCCCTTCCCGCCGCTGCCCGGCGTGGTCGAGGCCGCGACGGCCGCCGCCGCGCGGATGAACCGCTACCCGGACATGGGCAACGCCGAGCTGTACGCCGCGCTGTCGGACCGGCTCGCGGTGCCGGTCGAGGAGCTGGCCCTGGCGACGGGTTCGGTCGCGCTGATCTACCAGCTGGTGCAGGCGTTCTGCGACCCCGGCGACGAGGTGGTCTTCGCCTGGCGCTCGTTCGAGGCGTACCCGATCGCGGTCGCCGCGTCGGCCGCGAAGGCGGTGCAGGTGCCGGTCCTCGGCGACGGCCGGCACGACCTGGACGCGATGGCCGCCGCCGTCACGGACCGGACCAAGGTGGTGCTGGTCTGCACGCCGAACAACCCGACCGGGCCGGCGGTCACCCAGACCGAGCTCGACGCGTTCCTGGCGAAGGTTCCCCCGCAGGTGCTGGTCGTGGTCGACGAGGCGTACATCGAGTTCGTCCGGATGGACGACGCCGTCGACGGCGTCGCGACGTACCGCCGTCGAGACAACGTCGTCGTCACCCGCACGTTCTCCAAGGCCTACGGCCTGGCCGGCTTCCGGGTCGGGTACGCCCTCGCGCCGGCCCCGATCGCCGGCGCGCTGCGCGCGGTGTCGCTCCCCTTCGGCATCTCCGGCGTCGCGCAGGCCGCGGCCGTGGCCTCGCTCGAGCACGAGCCGGAGCTGCTCGAGCGGGTCGACGCCCTGGTCGAGGAGCGGAACCGGGTCGTGGCCGGCCTGGCCGCCGCCGGATGGATCGTCCCCGAGCCCCAGGGCAACTTCGTCTGGTTCGGGCTCGGCAGCCGGACCACCGAGTTCGCGGCCGCCGCCGATGAGGCCGGGATCGTGGTCCGCCCGTTCGCCGGCGAAGGTGCCCGGGTCTCCATCGGCGAGACCGAGGCCAACGACCGGCTGATCAAGGTGGCGGGGGAGTTTCGGTGACCTGCCAATTTCACTGGTTAACCAGTGAAACTGTCTCTTCCCACGGATAACTTCCCGTGGGAAGAGCAAGTTTCCCGTGGGAAGTCAGCGCAGGGCGTAGACGGCGGGCAGGGTCAGGGCCGCGAACCGGGCCGACCGGCCCAGGAGGCAGACCGCCCCGAACTCCCAGCGGCGCTGCTCGGAAGCACCCGCCACGAGGCTGACCAGGGCGAGTGGCGGGAGGCCGAGCGTGGCGGAGGCGAGGACGGTGGGGAGTCCGGTACGCCGCCGGTTCATCAGGCCGCACACGCGGGCCCGCCAGCGGGCCGCCCGGCCCTCGGCCCGCCCGGAGAACCGGGCGTGCAACCGGCCGGACCCGCGGCGGGCGGCCTCGAAGAGCACCAGCTTGCCGATCGTCTGGCCCGGCGGCGAGCGCGAGGACGACGGTCACCGCGCCGGCGGTCCGGGTCCGGGTGGCGGCGACGAGAGCGTAGGCCTCGGCGTTGACGACCGGGAGGAGTGCGGAGACGACGCCGACCACGGCCGCGAGCGCCGACTCGGCCAGCCAGTTCACCGCCCCTCCGCGGCGAGCAACCGGATCACGCGGCGGGCCGACCAGACCTTGACCGCCAGAACGGCGACGGCGATGCCGAACGCAACGGCGTCGGCGCCCACGGCGAGTGCACCCACCACTCCCGCGCTGTTGGCCGCCTTCGCGAGCGGCGACCAGTTGAGCTGCCACACGCGCCGGTCGACCACGTGGAAGTAGTTGGGGCTGAGCACCGGCCAGCACAGGAACGCCATGGACAGCATGGAGTCGAGCACCATGAACGACAGGACGAACACCGCGACGACGGGAAGCACCGACGGGACGGACGCGACCAGGCCGACGCAGAGGATGCCGGTGCATGCCCGGTCGCACACGATGTCGAACACGGCGCCGACGCGAGTCTCCTGGCCGAGCCGCCGGGCGGTCCAGCCGTCGGCGATGTCGCCGACCCAGAACACGGCGTACGCCACGGCCAGCAGCCGGAGGTCGCCGTGCGCGACGGCGGTGGCACCGATCAGGACGGCGAGCACGGTGCGGATCAGCGTGACGACGTTGGGCACGGTGGCGAAGGGGCCGACGCGGAGGCGCTCGGCGGCGACGGCGGGAGCTGTTGAGCTGACGGGGACTGCGGGGAGTTCGGTCATGTTTCGACGGTGTTCTGCGGGACGGTTTCCCAGAACCGCCCGCGGTGCCGTCCTCGCGGTGGGTCGGGACCCTGGTTCCGGGGGTGTCCGGTACCGGGGTACCGATTTCGCTTCCTCGCAACGACATCCGCCGTTCCGCAGACCACACTGGCGGCATGAGGAGGGCCTTGCGTCGGTTGCTGGATGACCCGGACCTGCTCCGCCGGGTGACGTACGCCGCCGGTGGCGCGGCGGCGGTCATCTCGCTGGTGAGCACCCTGACGCTCGACACGGGCGGGAATGCGGCGCTGGCCGCCTATGCGATCCCGGTCGCCGTGCTCGCCTCGCTACCCAACCAGCGCTGGCGGTCCACGGTCCTCGCCGTCGGGGCGGCGTTCGTCGCCACCTTCACCAACGGCGACACTGTGCCGCTTTGGCTCGGCGTCGCGGCACTCGTCTTCGGATCCGTCGCGGAGGACCTGCACTCGGTCCCGTGGGTCGGCTGGACGGGCGGGCTGCTGGGATCCCTGTTCTCGCTCATCATCGGCGTCTCCCAGCAGGGCAGCCCGGCGTTCCCCGCGTTCCTCGGCGTTGCGTTCGGCGGAAGCCTGGGACTCCTGCTGCGGGCCCGACTGCGCACGCTCCAGCTCTCGGGCGAGGCGAAAGTGCTGCGCGGGCGGGCCGCCTGGCTGGAGCAACGGACCAGCCTGGCCCGCGAGCTGCACGACGTGGTCGGCCACCACGTCACCGCGATGGTCGTGCAGGCCGAGGCCGGGCAGATGGCCGACCCGGAGGGGGCGCTGCGCAACATCGGGGAGCTCGGGCGGACTGCCCTCGGCGAGCTCGACTCGCTGGTGGTGCACCTGCGCGACCCCGAGTCCCCGCTCTCCGTCACCGCCCCTCCCCGCCTGCTGGACATCGACGAGCTGCTGGCCGCGCCGCTCCGGGTGCAGGGGGTCGAGGTGGAGGTCCGGCTCGAGCCTGAGCTCGGCCTCGACGAGGTCGAGGTGCTGACCGTCTACCGGATCGCGCAGGAGGCGCTGACCAACGTGACCCGTCACGCGCAGGCGAAGCGCACGTGGGTCGAGCTGGGCCGTACCGACGACCGGGTCCGGTTGCGGGTCAGCGACGACGGCGTCGGGCCGGCCCGCACCCCGGGCGTGGCTCGGGCCTGCTCGGGATCGGGGAACGAGTCGCCGCCCGTCGCGGCACCTGGGACCTCAGTGAGCGGCCGGGCGGCGGCAGCATCCTCGACGTCAGCTTTCCCGTGGGGCGGACGGTGAGCTCGACGGTCCGGGTCGCGGTGGTCGACGACCAGGAGATGGTGCGGGACGGGTTCGCGATGATGATCGCCGCCCAGCCCGACATGGAGGTCGCGGTCGCCGTCGAGGACGGCCAGCAGTTCCTGGACGCCGTACGCGCCGACCCCCGCATCGACGTGGCGCTGGTGGACATCCGGATGCCGGTGCTCGACGGGCTCCAGGCCACCCGCGCCCTGACGTCGATCCCGCACGCGCCGGCCGTGGTCGTGGTGACCACGTTCGACGACGACACCTACGTCCTCGACGCGATCGCCGCCGGAGCCCGCGGGTTCCTGCTCAAGCGGTGCAGCGGCCGCGAGCTGGTGCAGGCCGTGCGGACGGTCGCGGCGGGTGGCTCGATCCTGTCCACCGAGGTGACCGGCGCGGTCCTCGAGCGCGTTCGGGGTGCGGGCCCGGTCTCCGGCGTCGACCTCGACGACTTCCGGCTCACCGCCCGCGAGCGCGACGTACTGGCCCTGGTCGGTGCCGGGCTCAACAACACCGAGATCTCGGGGCGGCTCCACCTGTCGATGAGCACCGTGAAGTCGCACGTCACCAACGTGCTGGCCAAGACCGGCAGCCGGGACCGGGTGCAGGCCGCGATCCTCGCGATCCGGGCCGGGATCACCCCCTGACCGGAGGGTCGTGTGCCCGACGACGCGCTAGAGAGCGTGCTCAGGCACACGACCGTCGGTCGCGGGCTCCGGGCGGCGGTTCATGTCCCGCCAGCGCGGGTCGACGGCGGGCAACATCGTGACGACGAAGTACGCCGCACCGCACGCCAGCATCGCCGCGGCGAGTCCGTAGCCGCTGACCAACAGGCCCCCGAGCAGGCCGCCCAGCGGCATCAGGGCGAAGCAGAGCGAGGTCGTCAGGGAGGTCACCCGACCCACGAGCGGCTCCGGGATCCGCTCGAAGATCACGGCGCCCAGCACCGGGTTGAGGAACCCGGACGAGAACCCGCCGGCAACGGCGACGGCGAGCACCACCCAGAGCGCGCTGTCCAGGCCCATCGCCACGAAGCGGGGCGCGCCGCAGATCAGGAACGCGACCAGGTAGGTCTGGTACCGAGGCAGCCGGTCTCCCCACATGGCCGCGCACAGCGCTCCGACGGCCGAGGAGCCGGCGAACACCGCGAACACGAGTCCGATGGCCGCGGCGCCGCCGCCGGTCTCCTTGGCCCAGACCGGCACCAGCACTGTGGCCCAGGCGACGTCGATCAGGTTGGTGAGCGCCACCATCACCGCGATGCCGAGGAGCACCCGGTCGCCGCGCAGGAAGTCCCAGCCCTCGCGCAGCCGCACGAGGTATCCCGCCTCATCAGGGGACACGTCGCTCGAGCTTGTCGAGACCCTCGCCAGGCTCCGTGTGGACCACGCCAGTACGGCGGCGGACAGCCCGAAGCTGACGGCGTCCACGACCAGCGCGTTGGCCGGGCCGACCACGGCGACCAGCCCGCCGGCGAAGGCGGCGCCCAGCATCGACGCCGTCCGCTCGACGGTGGAGTGCAGCCCCGTCGCCCGCTCCAGGGGTACGCCGGCGCTCGCGACGAGGGACGGCACCATCGCGTGCTTCGCACCGTCACCCGGACCACGCAGGGCGCCGGCCATCGCCACCAGCAGCAGGAACACGGGGAAGTTCAGGACTCCGGCGGCATGCGCCAGCGGGATCGCGCCGACGACCACCACGCTCAGCAGGTCGCAGGTGATGCTGATCCGGCGCGCGCCGACCCGGTCGATGATCGGGCCGCCGAGCACCTTGAGCAGCACCAGCGGCAGCAGCTCGGCCAGCGCGACCAGGCCGGTCTTCGTCGCGCTGCCGGTCGTGGTGAGCACGAACCACGGCAGCGCGATCATCGAGACCCGGGTGCCGGTGAGGGAGAGCGCCTCGGCGGTCAGCCAGCCGTAGAGCGGCTTCCTGCTGCTCACGAGATCCCCTCCCCGAACACCTTTCCCGGCAACGGAAAGGCCTGGAACTGCAACATGAACTGGGCGGCGTCCGTCGTCCTCGTCGTCCTCCTCGACGTCGTGGATCACCCTGTCCACCGCCTCGACCAGCGCCAGGGCGCGCTTCGGGGTCAGTCGGACCACCCAGTCGCTGAACTTCGAGGCCTTCCGCCACTCGTCGGGCAGCAGCGACCGCTCCTCGACAGCCCGCTGGAGGTTCTCGGTGAACATCACGGCGACCGACTGCAGGTAGGCGTCGAGAATCTCGCGGCCCGCGTCGTCCGCCGGCTCCTCGCGGCCGGTGTTGGTCGACTGGTGGGCCGCGGCCCACCAGCGGTCGCGGGCGTTGCCGCGCCCGGTGTCCTCGACGACGAAGCCGTGCTGCTCGAGCTGACGCAGGTGGTACGACGTGGCGCCGGTGTTGAGCCCGAGGCGGGTGGCCAGGGTGGTGGCGGTCGCGGGGCCCTCCAGCCGCAGGAGGCTGAGCATCCGCAGCCGCACCGGGTGGGCCAGCGCCTTGAGAGCGGCGGGGGACGGGGTGATCGAGGGAAGGTCCACAGCGGATACGCTACAACTGCAAACATCTCTTTGCAAACAGTTGTTTGCAAAAGTCCGAGCACCCGGATGACACGTTGGCGCCATGAGTGCCGGTGACCGCCCGAGCGCGTCGAAACCCAGTGAGATCCCGGCCGTGAGGGGACCACGGCCTCACTAGGCTCGGACGCATGGGCCACGACCACTCCCACTCCGCCGGGCGCGCCGAGGACCGCGCGCGGCTGCGGCTCGTCCTGGTCATCACCGCCACGGTGATGGTGGTCGAGCTGGCGGGCGCGTGGGTGGCCGGCTCGCTGGCACTGCTCGCCGACGCGGGACACATGGCCACCGACACCGCCGCGATCGTGCTCGCGCTCGGGGCGTCGTACGTCGCCACCCGGCCGGCCGGACCGCGCTCGACGTTCGGCTGGCACCGCGCCGAGATCCTGGCCGCGCTGCTGAACGCCCTGGTTCTGCTGGCCGTCTGCGCCTACGTCGCGTACGCCGGCATCTCCCGGCTGGTCGACCCGCAGACCGTCGAGGCCGGCCCGCTGATCGGGTTCGCCCTCGTCGGCCTGCTGGCCAATGCGGTCTCGCTGGCGATCCTCAACCGCTCGAAGACCGGCAGCCTGAACCTGCGCGGCGCCGCCACCGAGGTGTTCGCCGATCTCGTCGGTTCGGTGCTCGCGGTCGCGGCGGGCGTGGTGATCGCGGTCAGCGGCTACTACCGCGCCGACGCGATCGCCTCGCTGGTGATCGCGGTGCTGATCCTGCCGCGCTCGCTGCACCTGCTGAAGGAGTCGGTCGTCGTGCTGCTCGAGATCGCGCCCCAGGGGCTCGACCTCGACGAGGTCCGCGCCCTGCTCGGCGGCGTACCCGGCGTCGTCGACGTCCACGACCTGCACGCCTGGACCATCACCAGCGGCATGCCCTCGCTGTCCGCCCACGTGACCGTCACCGACGCGGCGCTGGCCGAGTTCGGCGTCGGCGGCATCATCGACCAGCTCTGCCACTGCGCCCGGGAGCACTTCGACATCGACCACACGACGTTCCAGGTCGAGCCCGAGACCCACCAGGAGCACGAGGACCTCGGCGAGGCCCACTGACCGAAGCGGGGCCGCGAGGCGCTCGGATTGGCCCCGTGACACCGCCCACCGGTAGATTCGACGCCGCACGATGTGGTGCCGGTCACAGGAGTCACACGACCCCCGCGGACGGCCACCTCGTGGCGCCCCAGCAACGGGTGCGGTAGCGGCCGGGGAACACCCACCCGTACGGTCGGGACCGTCTCCCACTCGCGGCAAGCGGAGACCCCGCAGCGCCGGTGATACGAAGGAGTGCAGCAGGTGACCCACGCAGGATTCGGCCCCGACCTGGTAGAGGTCTTCGGACCTTCCCAGCAAGACGGCGGCCCCGAGCTCGTCCAGCTCCTGACACCGGAGGGCCAGCGCGTCGAGCACGCCGAGTTCTCCTTCGGCGACGGCATGACCTCCGACGAGGAGGCCGAGACCATCCGCGGCTTCTACCGCGACATGGTCCTCACCCGCCGGATCGACACCGAGGCCACCGCGCTCCAGCGACACGGCGAGCTCGGCATCTGGGCCCAGCTGCTCGGCCAGGAGGCCGCACAGATCGGCGCCGGCCGCGCCCTGCGCCCGCAGGACTACGTCTTCCCGACCTACCGCGAGCACGGCGTCGCCTACTGCCGCGGCATCGACCCGCTGAACCTCCTCGGCCTGTTCCGCGGCGTCGACCAGGGTTCGTGGAACCCCGACGACAA
Organism: uncultured Actinomycetota bacterium; assembly: GCA_963788445.1. GTDB lineage: Bacteria > Actinomycetota > Actinomycetes > Propionibacteriales > Nocardioidaceae > Nocardioides. The sequence goes on along the minus strand of CAWBGN010000005.1, from coordinate 528,870 downwards.
CAACTTCGGCCTCTACACGATCGTGATCGGCGCGCAGACCCTGCACGCGACCGGCTACGCCATGGGCATGCAGCGCGACGGCGTCGTCGGCACCGGCGACCCCGAGCGCGACGCCGCGGTGATCGCGCACTTCGGTGACGGCGCCAGCAGCCAGGGCGACGTCAACGAGGCGTTCATCTTCGCCGCGTCCTACAACGCCCCGGTCGTGTTCTTCTGCCAGAACAACCAGTGGGCCATCTCCGAGCCGATCGAGCGCCAGAGCCGGATCCCGCTCTACCAGCGCGCTCTCGGCTTCGGCTTCCCCGGCGTCCGCGTCGACGGCAACGACGTCCTCGCAACGTACGCCGTCACGCAGGCCGCGCTCCAGCGCGCCCGGGACGGCCAGGGCCCGACCTTCGTGGAGGCGTACACCTACCGGATGGGTGCGCACACCACGACCGACGACCCGACCCGCTACCGGCTCAGCGACGACGTCGAGCACTGGAAGCTCAAGGACCCGATCGCCCGCGTCGAGGTCTACCTCAAGCGCAACGGTCTCGCCGACGACGACTTCTTCGAGGCCGTCCAGGCCGAGGCGGCCGAGCTCGGCCACCACCTCCGCGAGGGCTGCAAGGCGCTGCCCGACCCGCAGCCGCTGAGCATGTTCGACCACGTGTACTCCGAGATGACCGAGGAGCTCGCCGCCCAGCGCGACGGCTTCGCGGCGTACCTCGAGACGTTCGAGGGGAGCCACTCGTGACGACCAAGATCACGCTCGCCAAGGGCCTGAACATGGGCCTGCGCAAGGCGATGGAGGACGACCCGAAGGTCCTCGTGATGGGCGAGGACGTCGGCAAGCTCGGCGGCGTCTTCCGGATCACCGACGGCCTGCAGAAGGACTTCGGCGAGGACCGCGTCATCGACAGCCCGCTGGCGGAGTCCGGCATCGTCGGCACCGCCGTCGGCATGGCCCTGCGCGGCTACCGCCCGGTCGTCGAGATCCAGTTCGACGGGTTCGTCTACCCGGCGTACGACCAGATCGTCTGCCAGGTCGCGAAGATGCATTTCCGCAGCCAGGGCAAGTCCAAGATGCCGATGGTCATCCGGATCCCGTTCGGTGGCGGCATCGGCGCGGTCGAGCACCACAGCGAGAGCCCGGAGGCGCAGTTCGCGCACACACCGGGCCTCAAGGTGGTCGCCTGCTCGAACCCGGTCGACGGCTACTGGATGATCCAGCAGGCCATCGCCTGCGACGACCCGGTGATCTTCCTCGAGCCGAAGCGGCAGTACCACGCCGACAAGGCCGAGCTCGACGAGACCGCGACGCCGGACCCGCTGTTCGGTTCCCGCGTGGTCCGCCAGGGCTCCGACCTCACGCTGCTGGCCTACGGCCCGACCGTGAAGACCGCGATGATGGCCGCCGAAGCCGCCGCCGGAGAGGGCAAGTCGCTCGAGGTGATCGACCTGCGAACGCTGAGCCCGCTCGACATGCGCCCGGTCCTCGACTCCGTACGCCGCACCGGCCGCGCCGTGATCACCCATGAGGCGCACGTCAACCTCGGCATGGGCGCCGAGGTCGCAGCCCGGATCACCGAGGAGTGCTTCTACTCGCTCGAGTCCCCGGTGCTCCGCGTCGGCGGCTTCGACACGCCGTACCCGCCGTCCCGGATCGAGGAGGACTTCCTCCCCGACCTCGACCGGCTGCTCGACGCCGTCGACCGCTCGCTGAGCTTCTGAGGCTTGGGTTGAGGTGCGAAGGCGCTCTGCGCCTGAGCCTCGAAACCCGGTGACCCGAAAGGAAACCGAAAGAATGTCTGAGTTCAAGCTTCCCGACGTCGGTGAGGGCCTGACCGAGGCCGAGATCGTGGCCTGGAAGGTCAAGGTCGGCGACGTCATCGAGATCAACGACATCGTGGTCGAGATCGAGACCGCCAAGTCCCTGGTGGAGCTGCCGTCGCCGTACGCCGGCACCGTGCTCCAGCTGATGGTGCCCGAGGGCGAGATGGTCCCGGTCGGTACGCCCATCATCGCCATCGGCGACCCGAACGAGGCTCCGCCGGCTGCGCCCGCCGCGCCGGCTCCCGCTGCTGCCCAGCCAGAGATGGAGATCGACCTGTCCAACCCGCGCGCCAGCGGTGGCGGCGAGGGCGAGAGCCTGGTCGGCCGCAACAAGGCCGACCGCGCGCCGGTCCGCCGCGCCCGCAAGGCGTCGTCGCCGGGGGTCGCCGTGGGCGCGGCTGCGGCCAACGTGCAGACCCAGGGCTCGTTCCAGCCCGGTCCGTCCCCGATGGTCGAGGGTGCAGACGAGCCGGCCGTCCCTGCCACCTCTGCCCGAACCGCATCCCCGCCGTCCGACGTGCGCGCGCTGGCCAAGCCGCCGGTGCGCAAGCTCGCCAAGGACCTCGGCGTGGACATCGCGACACTCACCCCGACCGGCCCCGGCGGCACCGTCTGCCGGGAGGACGTCGAGTCGGCCGCCGGTTCCGGTGCGACACCCTCGCTGGTTGAGGAAGGCGCGCAGCTCCTGCCTCGAAACCAGCAGGAACGCGAAGTCCGCGAGCCGATCAAGGGCGTCCGCAAGATGATGGCCGGCGCGATGGTGCAGTCCGCGTTCACCGCCCCGCACGTCACCGAGTGGATCACCGTCGACGTCACCGCCACGATGGAGTTCGTCGAGCGGCTGAAGAAGCGTCGCGAGTTCCGCGACGTCAAGGTCTCCCCGCTGCTCGTGCTGAGCCGGGCGGTCATCCTCGCGATGCGGCGTACGCCCGAGATCAACTCGTTCTGGGACGAAGCCGCCCAGGAGGTCGTCTACAAGAGCTACGTCAACCTCGGCATCGCCGCGGCCACCCCGCGCGGGCTGGTCGTGCCGAACGTCAAGGAGGCGCAGGACCACTCGCTGCTCGACCTGGCCGGTGCCCTCAACCAGCTCACCGCGACCGCGCGCGACGGCAAGACCCAGCCGGCCGAGATGAGCGGTGGCACGTTCACCATCACCAACGTGGGCGTGTTCGGGGTCGACGCCGGTACGCCGATCATCAACCCGGGCGAGTCCGCGATCCTGTGCTTCGGCGCGGTCCGCAAGCAGCCGTGGGTGGTCACCAGAGACGGAGTGGACGAGATCGTCCCGCGTCAACTGACAACCCTGGCCCTGTCCTTCGACCACCGGCACATCGATGGAGAGAAGGGCTCGCGTTTCCTCGCCGACGTGGCCGGGATCCTCGAGGACCCCGCCTCCGCCCTCCTGTTCTGAACAGGGTCGGGACTCCGGCATGAACTCATCGGTTGCGGGGTAGAACGGCAGCGTGAGTGTCACTGCCGGCTACCCCGCCGAGGGGGAGTCCATCGGCCCCTACCGCATCGTCCGCCGGATCGGCGGCGGCGGCATGGGCGTCGTCTTCGAGGCCGAGGACGAGTCCTTGAACCGCAAGGTCGCGCTCAAGGTGATCTCGCCGCACCTGGCCGAGGACGAGGACTTCCGCGCCCGGTTCACCCGTGAGGCCCAGGCGCAGGCCTCGCTCGACTCCGCGCACGTCGTGCACGTCTACGCCCACGGCGTCGACGACGGCTGCCTCTACATCGCGGCCCAGCTGATCCCCGACGGCGACCTCGGCCAGATGCTCGCGGCGTACGGCGCCCCGCCGATCCGGGTCGGGCTCGACGTGATGGCGCAGGTCGCCGAGGGCCTCGCCGACGCGCACGCCGTCGGCCTGATCCACCGCGACATCAAGCCGGCGAACGTGCTGCTGCGCCGTCGCGAGAACTCTGTCCAGGCCTACCTCAGCGACTTCGGGATCGCGCGGCAGGTCGGGGCCGAGCACACCCACACCGGCACCAGCACCATCGGCACCCCCTCCTACATGGCGCCCGAGCTGCACACCGGCGGCCGGGCGCGGGTGGAGACCGACATCTACTCGCTCGGCTGCCTGCTGTGGGCGACGCTGAACGGGCGGGCGCCGTACACCGGCACGTCGGAGTTCCAGATCGTCACCGCCCACCTCGAGCAGCCGGTCCCGCAGCTAACCGCCGACGGCCCGCTGGCCACAGAGGTCAACCGGATCCTGCGCAAGGCGATGGCGAAGGACCCCGCCGAGCGGTACTCCTCCGCCGCGGACCTGCGCGACGACCTGCGCCGGGCGCGGACCCTCCCCGACACCGCGACCCCGGTCGCGCCGGCCGCCGTTGCCACGTCCGGCTCCAGCCGGCGCTCGCTCGGCGTGCTCGTCGCGGGCATCGCCGTACTCCTCGCGTTGGTCGTCGGCGGTGTCGCGTACGCCGTCAACCGCGGCGACGACGACCCGTCCGCCGATCCGACCGACCCGGCGAGCTCCTCGGAGACCGAGTCGCCGTCCGAGCCCACGTCATCCACCCCCTCGGAGCCGACCAGCGCGAGCTCAGCGACTCCGGCCCCCACCGACCCGGACGAGCAGGCGGCCATCGCCAGCCTCGGCCAGGCGCTGGAGACGACCGGCGGGCTGCCAACGGCGATTGCCGAGTGCACCGCGCAGAGCTGGATCGAGGGCGCCGGCCTGCAGGAGATGATCGACGCCGGACTCTTCGACGCTGACATGAACTACGTCGACGTCAACCAGGCCGACCTGCCCCCGGACATCGCGGCCGCCGCCAGCACCGCCGCCCTCGCCTGCGCCACCGCCCAATGACGACGACCCGCCGTCAATTGACGGCGGGTCAGCTCTTCTGGGGGTGGAGGGGATGCAGGAGGGCGTCGGTGCCGCCGTCCACGAAGACCACGCTCCCGACCATGAGGCTGGAGGCGTCGGAGAGCAGGAAGCCGATGGTGGCGGCGACCTCCTCGGGCCGGCCAGGCCGACCGAGCGCGCTCGGGTAGGCATCGGCGAAGACGCCGAGCTGCGGGTCCTCGCGGAGCCTGTCGGTCATCGGCGTCGCGATCATCCCCGGGGCCACGGCGTTGACCCGGATGCCAGCGCCGATCCACTCGTCCTTGACGCCCTCGCGCCGCGCCCAGTAGGCCAGCGCCGCCTTGGTCGCCGGGTACACGTTCACCGCGTCGGTCCCGGCTGCGGCCGCCCGCGCGGCGTCCTCGTCGTCCTGCAGGCACGCGGTGGCGACCTCGGACGCCCAGCCGGGCTGGGCGGTGATCGAGTTGGAGGCCAGGAGTACGACGGACGCCCCGCCCGCCGCGGCGAGCTGCGGCTGCAGGCCGCGGACCAGCTCGATGCTGCCGAAGTAGTTCACCGACACCACCAGCTCCGGGTCGACCCCGGTCAGCCCGGCGACCCCGGCGCACGGCACCAGGCCATGCACCACGTCGGTCAGCGCGTGGACCCCGGTCACGGCGCTCTCTCGACCCTCGGGCGTCGAGAGGTCCGCGACGACGTCGGCGCCGCGTAGGTCGACGGTCACCACCCGGTGGCCGTCGTCGCGGAGCATCGCGGTCGTGGCGGCACCGATTCCCGAGGCGGCTCCGGTGACGACGTACGTGCGCTGCTGGTCACTCACGGCGGACCACGGTACCGATCAACGGTCGCTCGTCCTCAGCGGCCTCTCGCCGAACCATTCCGACAGGTGCCCGGTCAGCCTCGGGTCGCCGGAGGCGGTGAGCGAGCCGTCCGACAACGCGTCACGCCACGTGAGAGTGCCACGTGCGAGTGCGAGCAGGACGGTGGCCGACGCGTCGACGTAGACGTAGCGGGAGTCGTCGAGCAGGGGGTCCTCGAAGCAGGCATACGGTGACTGGCCCCGCGCGATCACGAGCCAGCACCGGGTCTCGCGCTGGTGGCGCATCTTGAACTCGACGACCGTCCGCCGGGAAGGCAGCCGTCCTGCCTCGGTACCCCGGCTGAGCCACGCCAGGACGATGTCCGGGTCCTGCTCGACCATTCCCGGATCTTCGGGAAGCCACGTCGCGGCCCAGCCGCGTAGCGACCTGATGGTGGGGCCGAGGCCGTGGCCGACCGCGGTGAGCTGGTAGGGATCCTCCTTGCCCCGCGTGCCGATGTGGGTGACGAGCCCCATGTTCTCCAGCTTGTGGAGTCGGTCTGCGAGTACCGAGCGCGAAATACGTCCGGGCAGTCCGGTGGCGAGCGCGTTGAACCCCTGCGGCCCGAAGAGGGTGAGGTCGGAGAGGATGAGCAGGCTCCAACGATCGCCGAGGTGCTCGACCGCCTTGGTGAACGAGCAGTAGTCGTCCTCACCGGGACCCACGACGGTCAGTATCCCACCCGGGTCCGTCCCGAACAGGTTCGGAGAACGAACTGGTGGCCACCCCTCCGACGGCCCAACGTTGACGGCATGAGTTCGAGTTCGGCACCCCGATCACACACGCAGCCGCAGGCCCGTGGGCACTCCGAGGAGATCATCGAGGCCTACGACCGGATGCTGCCGACCACCGTTGTCCGCCGACGCCACCTCACGTTGCCTGGCGGTGGCCGCGCGCACGTCGTCGAGGCAGGCAAAGGCCCACCCGCGGTCTTTCTGCACGGGACGAACACCTCGTCGCTGTCGTGGGTGCCGCTCCTCGGACACCTGGGTGACATCCGCATGATCGCCGTGGACCGGCCCGGGCGTGGATTGAGCGACCCCGCGCCACCCATCCCCCGTGCGGGCGTTCGGGCGGCGGCGGTCCGGTTCCTCGACGATGTCCTGACCGAGCTGGGACTCGAGCGACCCACGCTCGTCGGCCAGTCCGGCGGTGGGGTCTGGGCGCTGTGGTACCTGTTGGCGCATCCTGAGAGGGTCAGCGGCCTGGTCCTCCTGGGGTCGGCCCCGCTACTGCCCGGCACCCGACCACCGGTGCCGCTGAGGATCGCGGCCACCCCGGTTGTCGGTGACCTGCTGTCCCGCCTGGTCAGGCCCACCCCGAAGACCCTGGTCCGGCTGCTGTCCTCTGTCGGCGAGGGCGAGACGATCCTCCAGCACCCACAGCTGCTGGAGGCACTGGTCGCCGGGGGCAATGACCCCGTCGCTGCTGCCGCCGATCTTGCCGAGCTCCGAGCGCTGATCCACCCGTTCGGCTTCCGGCGTTCGATGCGACTCCGCGCCGAGGAGCTGCGGACGATCGACGCCCCGACACTGTTGATCTGGGGCGATCACGACTCGGTGGGTTCCGTCGCCGTGGCTCGGACAGCGGCAGGGCTGATTCCGGGTGCTCAGCTCGAGGTGCTCGATGCGGGGCACGTACCGCAGCTCGGCCACCCGGAACGGACCGCCGACCTGGTGACCACGTTCGTCGGCCGGGTTCAGGGTCAGACGTAGCGGCGGGCGCGCTCGGCGGGGGAGCCCGGCCCGGACGCGAGCAGCGAAGCGAGCTCGTACTCGAGCACCGCGCCCATCCGCTGGCAGAACGCCTCGGGCTCGTCCGCGGCATCGGGATGCTCGGCCACGATCCGGTCCACGATGCCGCGCTGGTGCAGGTCGATCGCCCGCACCTGCTGGGACCTGGCCATCTCGGGGGCGTGGCTGGTGTCGCGGTAGACGATCGCGGACGCGCCCTCCGGCGGCAGCGGCGACAGCCAGGCGTGCTGCGCCGCGACCACCCGGTCGGCCGGCAGCAGCGCCAGGGCGCCACCCCCGTTGCCCTCGCCCAGCATCAGGCACAGCGTCGGCGCGTCCAGGGTCACCAGGTCGGAGAGGCAGCGGGCGATCTCCCCGGCCAGGCCACCGTTCTCGGCGTCCGGGGACAGCGCCGCACCTTGGGTGTCGATGACGGTGACCAGCGGGAGCCCGAGCTCGGAGGCGAGCCGCATGCCGCGTCGGGCCTCGCGCAGGGCCTCCGGCCCGAGTGGATGGTCCCAGGTCTGCCCGCGCCGGTCCTGGCCGAGGAACACGCACGGGGCCAGGCCGAACCGCACCAACGCGATCAGCAGGCCCGGGTCGGACTCGCCCTGGCCGGTGCCGTTGAGCGGGATCACGTCGGTGGCGGCGTACTTCAGCAGCCGGCGTACGCCGGGACGATCGCGGCGGCGCGACCTCGTGACGGCGTCCCACGTGTCGACGTCGGGGACGGGGTCGTCCGCGGGCGCCGGGACCGTGGGGATGCCGTGCCGCGGCGCGAGCAGGATCGCGAGCGCGCGGTCGAGGATGTCCTTGATCTCGTCCGGCGCGAGGACGGCGTCGATGATGCCGTGCGCGTAGAGGTTCTCGGCCGTCTGCACCCCGTCGGGGAACTTCTTGTCATACAGCGCTTCGTAGACCCGTGGCCCGAGGAACCCGACCAGGGCCCCGGGCTCGGCGACGGTGACGTGGCCGAGCGACCCCCAGGACGCCATCACGCCGCCGGTGGTGGGATTGCGGAGATAGACGAGGTACGGCAGCCCGGCCTCCTTGTGGGCGGCCACCACCTGACTGATCCGGATCATCTGCACGAACGCCGGAGTGCCCTCCTGCATCCGGGTGCCGCCGCTGATCGGGGCGGCCAGCAGAGGCAGGCCCTCCTCCGTCGCCCGCTCGATCGTCGCCACCAGCCGGTCCGCAGCGGCCCTCCCGATCGACCCGGCCAGGAACGCGAACTCGCCCATCACCACGGCAACCCGGCGGCCGTGCATGAGTCCCTCGCCGGAGATCACGGCCTCGTCGACACCGCTCTTCTCGGCCGCTGCGTCGAGCTCCGCGGCGTACGCCTCGGAGATGTCGCCGCGCTCCGGCGGCGTGTCCCACGAGGACCACGATCCCTCGTCGAGGACGAGGTCGATCAGATCGGCTGCGGAGAGACGGGCCACGCCGTTCAGCGTACGGCGACGACCGTTCGTCGATCCGAGGGTGGTTGAAAACTGCCGTTCCGGGTAACAGTGGGGTGGATCACGCCGGACCGCCTCTCGGGAGGTAAACCAATGTCCCTGACCGTCCTCGATCGCGAGCGCACCATCGCCGGAGCCGGCTACAACCGCTGGCTCGTCCCGCCCGCCGCCCTCGCCGTGCACCTGTGCATCGGCCAGGCCTACGCCACGAGCGTGTACAAGGCGTCGCTCGTCGAGCACTTCGACGCCTCGCTGACGGCGATCGGGATCATCTTCTCGATCGCCATCGTCATGCTCGGCCTCAGCGCCGCCGTCTTCGGCACCTGGGTCGACACCGGAGGTCCGCGCCGCGCGATGGCCGCGTCCGCGGCGTTCTGGTCGACCGGCTTCCTGGTCGGTTCGCTCGGCATCGCGACGGACCAGCTCTGGCTCGTCTATGTGGGCTACGGATTCATCGGCGGCATCGGGCTCGGCCTCGGCTACATCTCGCCGGTGTCGACGCTGATCAAGTGGTTCCCCGACCGGCCGGGGCTCGCGACCGGCATGGCGATCATGGGCTTCGGCGGCGGCGCCATGATCGCGAGCCCGCTGTCGACCTGGCTGCTCGGCGTCTACGACCCGTCGTTCGACTCGGCGACCGCGATCGCGACCGGCGCGGCCGTGGCCAAGCTGTTCGTGACGCTCGGCCTGATCTACCTCGTCGTCATGCTGTTCGGCGCCTGGCTGATCCGGGTCCCTCCCGAGGGCTGGGTGCCCGAGGGCTTCGACCCCCACTCCATCGAGGAGAAGCCGCTCGTCACCACGGCGAACGTGTCGGCGAAGAACTCCATCAAGACCCCGCAGTTCTGGCTGCTCTGGGTGGTCCTCTTCTGCAACGTGACCGCCGGCATCGGGATCCTCGAGCAGGCGTCGCCGATGATCATGGACTTCTTCCGCGACGGCGACAGCTCGACCGTGGCCGCCGCCGCGGCGGCCGGTTTCGTGGGCGTGCTGTCGCTGTTCAACATGGCGGGCCGGTTCGTGTGGTCGTCGACGTCGGACGTGGTCGGCCGCAAGAACATCTACGTGCTCTACCTCGGCGCCGGGATGCTGCTCTACCTCGCACTCACGTTCGTCGGGCCGAGCAGCACGTTCGTGTTCGTGGTCCTGGCCGGCTTCATCATCAGCTTCTACGGCGGCGGCTTCGCGACCGTGCCGGCGTACCTGCGTGACCTGTTCGGCACCTACCAGGTGGGCGCCATCCACGGCCGCCTGCTGACCGCCTGGTCGGCCGCCGGCGTCGCCGGGCCGCTGATCATCAACGGCATCCTCGACACCCAGGGAGAGCCCGGCATCCCTGACCGCCGCCGACTACCGGCCGGCGCTGATCACGATGGTCTGCGTGCTGGCCGTCGGTTTCGTCGCGAACCTGATGATCAAGCCGGTCGACTCGCGCTTCCACGAGCCCGAGCGCGAACGCGCCGCGGCCGGTCCGTCGGGTGCCGGAGCAACGGCCGCCGAGGCGAAGGAGAACCACGTCCCGTCGTTCCTGCTCCCCGTCGCCTGGCTGGTCGTCGGCGTCCCGCTCGCGTACGGCGTCTACGAGACCGTGGTGAAGGCGATCGACCTGTTCGGCTGAGCTCTCGGGGGTAGTCCGCCGCGGAAAGCACCCTTCCAGGCCCGGAGGACGTGCTTTTCGGGGCGGACTATCGAGTCAGCGCTCGTGCCAGGCGCGCAGCACCTCGGCCTCGTCCTCGCGGCTGATGCCGGTGGACGCGGCGTCGGGGTGGTCGCGCAGCCAGGCGAGGGTGTCGCGGGCGGTGTCGCCGATCGGGCGGGTGACCAGCCCGGCGTCGTACGACGCGCGCAAGTCGTGCGCCATCAGGCCGGCGTACTCCGGCAGCGGCAGCCAGACCGGGATCGCGCGCGGGCCCATCCACGGCTCCACCTCCTGGGCCGCGAGGAACTCCTGGTCCACCCAAGTGAGGCGTGGCTCGACGCCCAGGCCGTCCGCCATCTGCGCCAGGAACTCAGCTCGTGTCATGCACCTGGCTGGTGCCGTCGTAGACGCCGGTGCGTGCGGGCCTCGGCGGCAGTCGACGATCCAGGCCGCGAGGTCGCGGACGTCGATCACCTGCACCGCGTCGTCGGGTGACCCGGGGGCCAGTACCTCGCCGCCGTCGGCCAGCCGGGAGGGCCAGTAGCTGAACCGGCCGGTCGGGTCGCCGGGGCCGACGATCAGCCCCGGCCGCACCACCATCGCCGAAGCCGCGCCGTCCAGCACGGTCCGCTCGCAGGACACCTTCATCGCGCCGTACACCTCGGGGGAGGCCGTCGGGTCCTCGTCCGTGTCCACGGGCTCGTGCAGCGGGAGCGTGTCGGGCGTTCCGTTCGGGATGGAGTCGTCGGAGTAGACGTTGATCGTCGAGACGAAGATCCAGTGCGCGTCGGGCAACGCCGCGACCGCGTTCCGGACGTAGCTGGGATGGCGGGCCACGTCCACGACAGCGTCGAACGAGCCAGAGGTCAGGTCCGGCGGCGTCTCCTCGCCTCCCCGGTCCCATACGACGTGCGCCGCACCGTCGGGGATGGTCCCGGACACCCCGCGGCAGGCGCAGGTCACGTCGTGGCCGCGCCGCAGCGCCTCCTCGGCGACCGCGCGGGAGAGGAACATGGTGCCGCCGAGTACGAGCAGTTTCATGGCGCAACTCAAGACGGGGACGTGGCCGGGGGCAAGACCGACTGCGCCGGATTCGCTCTCGGCGTAACGTGAAGTGATCCCGTCCTCGGGTGCTCGGGAACCTGGCGGGTGACTCGGGTGTCGTTCTGCTCAGGTGGCCAAGGAGGTCCCATGGGCGAGGAGATCCTTGCGAGGACGCGAGAGGCGAGCGCGGCGCGTGCGTCGGTGCTCGAGGACGTCTTCGAGGCGTCGTACCGCCGGCTCGTGGTGCAGCTGTACGGCGTGGTCGGCGACCTCGTGCGAGGCCGAGGACCTCGTCCAGGAGGCGTTCGTCCGAGCCGCCGGGGCGAGCCGCTCGTTCGCTGCCGTGGACAACCCGGAAGCGTGGCTGCGGCGTACGGCGATCAACCTGCACCGCAACCGGTGGCGAAAGCTGCGCAACTTCTCCCGGATCAAGCACCGGCTCGAGAACCCGACCGATCCGCCGCGGCTCGAGGAGCACGTGGTGGTGATCGACGCCCTGCGCAGCCTCCCGGAGCCGCAGCGGCAGGTGATGGCGTTGTACTACCTGGCCGACCTGTCGGTGGAGGACATCGCGACGACGCTCGGGTGCGCCGAAGGAACTGTCAAGTCCCGGCTGGGCCGGGGACGTGAAGCGATCGCGCTGGTGCTCGGGCCGGCCGAGGGGAGCTCCGATGCATGAGCAGATGATCCGTGAGTTCACCGAGCGGGCCGAGGCCGACGGTCGGCTGCCCGACCTCGCCGAGATCGAGGACCGGGCTCGTCACCGTCGCCGGTCGCCGGCTCACCACGCTTGCCCTTGCGGCCGCCGTCATCCTCGTCGCCGGCACCGTCGCCGTGACCGCCGGCGGCGACGACGACCGGGCTGCGCCACCGCCTTCCGAGCACCCGGGAGTGGTCCTGCAGGTCCCGGTGCCCGACAAGGAGCTCGCGGCGGGCCGTGAGCTACACCGTCGCGGTCTTCGGCCAGGACTACGCGCACACGGTCCCCGAGGGCCAGCTGATGGTCGCGCGGTTCACCGTCGTGGGCCCGGACTGGATCTGGCTGCGAGACTCGGTGGGCAAGCTCGGTCCCGGTTCCGACCCCGTGACGCCCGCCTTACGACTACGCCTCCGTCCAGATCTCGCTGGTCGACCGGTTCCCCGTCACCCAGTGCACGCGTCCGTGCACACGCGGTGGCAGGACGCGAGCAAGCACTCCGCTCGGTCTCGCTCGGCAGATCACCGCGATCGCCGGAGTCCAGGTCCTCGAGCGAACCGGAGACCACTGTCGCGTACGGCTACCCGTCGGCACACGTGCGGCTGCGCGTCCCGAAGGTGTGCGTACGGTCGGGCGACGCGATCCTGTGGAGCATCTTCCCGAGTCGAGCCGCGGTCTTGCGGGTGTCGGCACCGTGTGGCGCTCCGGGCAGGTCGATCGACCTGTGGATCCTCGACGTCGACGGCAGCCTGGTGGCGGTCAGCGTCGACCACTCACCCGGGCTGCCGCGCTCGTTGATGAACGAGCTGCAGGCGATCGCCGACTCGGTCGAGTTCGACCTCGTTCGCGAGTGAGGGAGCTCGCCCTTCAGGCCAGGTCCGGCGTCTTCGTGCCGAGCAGCCACTCGTCGAAGAACGGCTGCGAGGTCCTCGCCCGGTCCGCTCGGACCACCACGTGGTGATCTGGTCGTACGACGCGTTGTCGTTGTCGTGGTCCTCCGGCCACCGGCGGACCAGCTCCCAGAACAGGTCGTCGCCGATCCGCTTGCGGAGCTGGTCCCACATCAGGGCGGGGATGTAGTAGACGTTGTCCTCGCCGAACGTGGCCGGGTCGTAGTCGGCGGGCGGCCCGGGCTCGTCGCGGGTCTCCTGGTCGAGGTCGGCCCAGCCGTCGACCGCGACCTCGAGCGTGGTGCCGCCGTGCTCCGAGTCCCAGATCGTCTGCAGGTACATCGCCATCCCCTCGGACATCCAGAGGTCGCGCCAGTCCCGCGGCGTCACCCGGTCGCCGTACCACTGGTGCGACCATCTCGTGCAGGATCACCGGCCGGCGACAGGATGTAGTTGTTGTTCCCGAGCGTGACCATCGTCTGGGTCTCCATGCCGGTCAGGGAGTCGACCACGACGATGCCGAAGGACGAGAAGGGATACGGCCCGAGCCTGCGCCTCGATCCAGCCGAGCAGCCGGCCGGCGGCCCGCACCCGGGTCGCGCGCGTGGGCGTCGCCCGCTGGGCGTCCAGTACGTCATCGGCACGCCGCTCGCCGGAGCGGTCGCGGGTCATCGTGTAGTCGCCCACGGCGACGGTGACGAGGTACGACGCCGCAGGCTCGTCCAGGTGCCAGTCGGTCACGGTGTCGCCGTCGATCTCCTCGCGCGAGCGCAGCTCGCCCGTTGGCGACACCCACCCAGGGCGAGGGCGTGCGTGATGGTGAAGTCGTAGAGCGCCTTGTCGGAGGGCTGGTCGTTGACGGCGTACCAGGTGAACGCGCCGTACGGCTCCTGCATGGTCCAGGTCTCGTCGCGGTCGGTGAACTGCCAGCCGAGCGAGTCGAAGTCGGTGCGCGTGGTGGGGGCGGGCACCGTCTCGGGCGTGCCGGCGTAGTGGACTCTCCAGGACGTAACGACGGTCGGCCACGACCGGTGTCGAGACGACCAGGTCCTTCCCGTCCTCGGCGAAGTCCGTGCTCTCGCCGTCGACCGTGAGCGCGGAGACGGTGAGCGGCTCGCCGAAGTCGAGCTGGAACTGCTCGGCGTCCTCGGTCGCCCGGAAGACGAGGGTCTCGACGCCCTCGAGGGTGTGCGACTCGCGGCGACCACGCGAGGTCGAGCCGGTAGTGCAGGGCGTCCACGCCGGGGTCGCCGACGTCGGGGTAGACGCGGTCCTCCACCGGCTCGCTCAGGGCTGCGTCCAGGGCCGGGTCGTCGGGGTCGACGGCGCCGGTGCCCGGAGTCCCGCGCCTTCGGCCGTGTCCGTCGGGCGAGGTCGGCTCCGGCGTCGTCGGACCCGCCGCCGGACGAGCAGCCGCCGAGCAGCAGGGAGCCAACGGCGACCCAGCCGACGAGCCCGCGGATCCTCATCCGGCGACGCTATTCGTCGCCGCGCAGCAGCGGGCGGGCCAGCTTCCGACCGTGATGGATCTGTGCCTTGACCGTGCCCGAGCGGCGCGTCGACCTGCTGGGCGATCTCCTCGTAGGACATGCCGTAGACGTCGCGCAGCAGCAGCGGCTCGACGTACTGCGGGTGGTCGCGCTCGATCGTCTCCATCGCCTCGAGCAGGTCGAGGCGGGTGCCCGGCGATGACGCTGGTGGTGCGCGGGTCGGGCCGTTCGAGCATGACGTTGTCGGTCGCGACGGCCTGGTTCTTCATCCGCCGGTAGGTCGAGCGCGCGGAGTTCACCGCCACCACGTGCACCCAGGTGGTGAACCGGCCGCGGCCACCCCAGGAGCCGATCTTGTTCGAGATGTTGAGCAACGCCTCCTGGCAGGCGTCCTCGGCGTCCGGCGTGTAGGGCAGCACGCCGCGGCAGACGTTCAGCGCGCGCGGCCGGATCGCGCCGAGCAGGCGCTCGAGCGCGTCGCGGTCACCCGCCTTGCGCGCGCCGCGCCAGGTCGTCGATCTCGTCCGGCGTCAGCGCGTCCGGACTCGCTCCCGTCGTCATCCCCCGTGCTCCTTCCCTGCGGTCTGCAACATAATGCAACGGTGTCCATGCCCTCTCGCCTCGGTCGGTACGCCGTTCGACGGCGGATCGGCTCCGGCGGTTTCGCCACCGTCTGGCTGGCCTACGACGAGCAGCTCGACTCGCCCGTCGCGGTCAAGGTGCTGGCGGACAACTGGACCGAGGACCACCACGTCCGCGGCCGGTTCATCGAGGAGGGGCGCTTCCTCCGCAAGGTCGAGTCGCCGCACGTCGTGACGGTGTACGACGCCGGCGAGCTCGACGACGGCCGGCCCTACCTCGTCATGTCGTACGCCGACCAGGGCACGCTCGCGGACCGGCTCGAGGTCGAGGGGCTCACCGTCGGCCAGTCGCTCGAGGTGGTGCGCCAGGTCGGGCTCGGGCTGCAGGCGCTGCACGACCACGGCGTGCTGCACCGCGACGTGAAGCCCGCGAACGTGCTGTTCCGGACCCCCGACCCGGTCTCGGGCGCCGGCGCGCGGCGACGTGCGCGCGATGCTCGGCGACCTGGGTCTCGGCAAGGCGCTGGACATGTCGTCGCGGCTGACGATGATCGCGGGCACGCCCACGTTCGTCGCCCCCGAGCAGGCGCAGGGCGAGCGGCTCGACGCGCGCGCGGACCAGTACTCCCTGGCCGCGCTCACCTACCTGCTGTTCACCGGGCGGGCGCCGTACGCCCATGCGAGCCTGGCCGCCGCTGCCGCGCCCGGCGAGCCGCCGGTGCTGTCCGCTCCGGGCCGGGAGTTCCCCGAGCGAGGTCGAGCAGGTCGTCGGCCGGGCGCTCTCGCCCGACCGGGAAGCAGCGCTGGCCCGACGTCACGGCGTACGTCGTGGCGCTGCGCGAGGCGCTCGGCGACGGCGTCCGCGAGGCGATGCCGGCGCCGTGGCTGCCGCTGGACCCCGAGCTCACCCAGCCCGGCGCGCGCCCGACGTCAGCTGCCCGACTCGAGAGCCGCTCGGCGACCCGACGCCACCGACCGCCGCCGGCGCCCGTCGGGTGGCCGCTGCCTGTGCCGCCATCGGCGCGCTGGCCACGGGCGCCGCGGCCGGGTATGCGGCGTACGGCGGCAGCGGCGACGCCGCGACCGTCTCCGACGACCGGGGTCGCTGAGCGTCACCGTGCCGGCGGACTGGCGGCGCGTGGTGCGCCAGCGACGGGTGGCGGCCGCCCAACGACAGGGCGCGGTACGCCGCCCTCTCGGTCGGCACCGCCGAGGACTGGACGTCGGCCGACTCCGAGGACGAGGGCGTCTTCGTCGGGATCATGCCCGGCACCGAGCTCCCGACCCAGGTGCCGCAGCACCCCGAGTGCCGGCAGGGCGGAGTCTCCCGTCACCGACGTGGGCGAGCTGGGGCCGTCGGTGACCGTCGTCTACCGGAACTGCCCGGGCGGCCTGGTGACCGTGGAGCGCGTGGTGAAGGTGGCCGACAACCGGTTGCTGTGGGTGCAGGTGCGCAGCGAGGAAGGCGCCACCGCCAACAGCGTGCTCGACAGCGTCACCACGCACGGCATCTGACGCGTTGCTTCTACGGGACCTTCTCGATGCTGGCGCCGACCCGGTCGAACAGGTCCTGGAGGCCGGGGACGTCGACCTCGCGGCCGACCACCGACATCTCGAACCGGGCCTCGTCCTCGCCGGGGATGCTGAACCAGCGGAAGGTGTTGAAGCGCTGCACGTTGCGGGTCGGGTCGCGGTAGCTGAACGACAGCAGCTCCTGGGTCTGTCCGACGATCACCACGTCCTCGTAGCCCGCCTGCATGGCCGTGAGCTTCTGGGTGACCATGTCGGCCTTGGACTTGTGCTCGGTCGAGAGCTTCACGCGCAGGCTGAAGCCCCCGATCTCCGGCTCGTCCGTGGGTCGCCAGCGGATCTCGTCGAGCCCCTCCTGGGTGGTGTTCCACCCCTTCGGCGCGTCGTAGGCCCACTGGAACGGTGGGTCCCCGATGGTGTGCGACCGGTAGTCGAGACCGACCTCGAGCGGTGGGTACGTGATGTCCTCGGCGAACGGCTCCTCCGGGTCGACCGGGATCGACGGCGACTCGGCCGGCACAGGGGCTGCCTGGGCCGCCTTCGTCGTGGCGGGTTCGCGGAGATCCGCCACCAGGTAACCCCCGGCGGCGCCGATGGCGGCAAGCACCAGCAGTGCCCCCCATCCCCGCCAGCTCATGGGGGTCAGGCTAATCGTTGGTGCTCCCTTGTCGCTGGTTGAGGAGGTTGCGCAGCAACCGTCTCGAAGCCACCCCTCCGTCCCCGAGTTGCGTGGCCGCGTCCGCGCGCGCTTGGGTGGCGCCATGACCACCGACCTCCTCTCCCGGCACCGGGAGCGCCTCGACAACGCCGTCGCGGCCAGCGCCACGCGCGGCTTCTACTCCGCTTTCGACGAGTCCCCCTCCCCGCGGGTGTACGGCGAGAACGCCGCCGCGGACGGGAAGACGGCGTACGAGGCGTGGCTGGACAAGGACTTCCCGCTCGAGACGCCCGGCAGCGAGGGGACCGTGGCGACCGAGCGGTCGCCGTACGGCTTCGACCTGGGGGTGCGCTACCCGCGCGTCCCGAACACCGACGCCGCCGTCGACGCGCTGATGGCCGCGGCCGGCGCGGGGATGAAGGCGTGGCGCGACGCCGGGCCCGAGGGCCGCACCGGCGTCTGCCTGGAGATCCTCGACCGGCTGCACGGCCGGGTCTTCGAGCTGGCCAACGCGGTCCAGCACACCAGCGGGCAGGCGTTCGTGATGGCGTTCCAGGCCGGCGGCGCGCACGCGCTGGACCGCGCCCTGGAGGCGATCGCCTACGCGTTCACCGAGATGACCCGTACCCCCGCCACGGCACTGTGGGAGAAGCCCGGCCGCGGTGAGCCGCTGCGGATGGAGAAGACGTTCACGATCGTGCCGCGTGGGGTCGCGCTGGTGATCGGCTGCAACACCTTCCCGACCTGGAACTCCTGGCCGGGGCTGTTCGCCTCGCTGGTCACCGGCAACCCGGTCGTGGTGAAGCCGCACCCGGCGGCGGTGCTGCCGCTCGCGATCACCGTGCAGGCCTGCCAGGAGGTGCTGGCCGAGGCCGGCTTCGACCGCAACCTGGTCACCCTCGCCGTCGAGGACCCGACCGACCGGCTCGCGGCGACACTGGCCGTCCGGCCGGAGGTGAGGCTGATCGACTTCACCGGCGGCAACGCGTTCGGTGAGTGGCTGGAGGACAACGCCCGTCAGGCGATCGTGTTCACCGAGAAGGCCGGCGTGAACACCGTCGTCGTCGACTCGACCGACAACTTCAAGGCGATGTGCCAGAACCTCGCGTTCTCGTTCGCGCTCTACACCGGCCAGATGTGCACCGCTCCGCAGAACGTCTACCTGCCGGCCGACGGCATCGCCACCGAGGACGGGCAGAAGTCCGTCGCCGAGGTGGGCGAGGGGATCGGTGCCGCGCTCGGCAAGCTGCTCGGTGACGACGCACGTGCGGTCGAGCTGCTCGGCGGCGTCGTGAACGGCGGCGTGCTCGAGCGGCTGGCGGCAGCGGGCGACAAGGGCGAGGTGCTGGTGCCGAGCCGCGAGGTCACCCATCCGGCGTACGCCGACGCGACGGTGCGCACGCCGACGATCATCGGCCTGACCGCCGCCGACTCCGACGTCTACGAGGCGGAGTGCTTCGGCCCGGTCGCCTACCTGATCTCGACCGCCGGCACCGACCAGTCGATCGACCTGTTCCGCGACACCGTCAAGCGGCACGGCGCGATGACCGCCGCCGTCTACGCGACCGACGACGCGGTCATCGACGACATGCGCGAGGCCGCTCTCGACGCCGGGGTCGCGCTGTCCGAGAACCTGCTCGGCGGGGTGTTCGTCAACCAGTCCGCGGCGTACTCCGACTTCCACGGCACCGGCGCCAACCCCGCCGCCAACGCGTCGTACACCGACGGCGCATATGTCGCCTCGCGGTTCCGGATCATCCAGTCCCGGCGGCACGTCTGAGCGCTGACCCGCCCGAAGTTCACGAAAAATGCACGCTGACCCGCCAGAACTTCTGGCGGGTCAGCGTTCTCAGTAGCCGGGGAAGACGCGGACGAGGTCCTCCAGCTTCACGTTGCCGGTGACGTCGACGCCGGCCGGGACGTACGGCGCCTTGAGCCGGCCGGCGAGGAGCCGCAACGCCGCCTCGGGACTGCCGTGGAACGTCGCGGTCGGGTCGGTCGCGGACGTGGAGACGCTGACGTGGTCCTCGACGAGGACGGTCAGGTCGGTGTCCTCGATCCGCACCCGCGCGGGCTCGCCGAGCTGGTCGGCCTTTCCGGTGAAGCGCAGCAGGAAGCCGAGGTCGCCGGCCAAGTGCTCGAAGAGCAGGAGCGCGACGTCGTCGTCGATCACCGCCGTCGGGTCGATCCCGACGCGGGCGTCCCAGGAGTGCTGCACCGTCTCGTGGAGCCTCATCCCGGCGACCGAGGCCAGCGGCAAGGGGTCGGGGAGGAAGCCCAGCTTGATCTGCAGGTTCTCGCGGTCGTGGGGTGACAGTTCCTCGAACCAGGTCACCAGCGCCTCGTTGTGCTCCACGAAGCCGGCCGCCTGCTCCCGCGGGGCCAGCGCGTTCCACCGGTCCCAGACCGGCTGGTTGAAGTCCTGACCCGGCGCATCGGCGCCGGCGACTGCGGCGACGTACCCGGCCCGCGCGATCTCGGCACCGCTGCCGAGGTGGGACAGCACTTGGCTCACCGGCCATTCCGACGCCCCGGAGGTGCGGGCGAGCTGTTCGTCAGACAGCCCGGACACGATGCCGGCCAGTTCGTCGTGGGCGGTCCGCAAGGCGGCGATCGTGCGATCAGCGAAGGACGTCACGTACGGCGCAACGCGGGACCCCGCGCCGTTCTTCCCGATGAACGAGCGCAAGGACGGTCAGGCGTCCGGATGCCGGTATCGCCGATGATTCTCGGAACTTTCGACGGGTCTGTTGTCGTATTGGCATCCACGCCGTTCGTGGAGAAGGTGACCGACCTTCTGCACCGAGGAGAATCCGATGAACGAGCACCGCAGCCGCTGGCTGGCTCTCTACGTCCTGTGCCTGGGCGACCTGATGATCGTGCTCGACTCGAGCATCGTGAACGTGGCGCTGCCGTCCATCCAGTCCGACCTGGGCTTCTCGCAGTCCGCGCTGGCCTGGGTGGTGAACGCCTACCTGCTGACGTTCGGCGGCTTCCTGCTGCTGTCCGGCCGGCTGGGCGACCTGCTCGGCAACAAGCGGGTCTTCCAGGGTGGCGTGATCGCGTTCACGACCGCGTCCGTGCTGTGCGGGCTGGCCCCGTCGGCCGGGCTGCTGGTCGCCGGTCGCGCGATCCAGGGACTCGGTGGTGCCGCGGTCTCCGCCGTCGCGCTGTCGCTGATCATGGGCCTGTTCTCCGACCCGGGCGAGCGGGCGAAGGCGATGGGCTTCTTCGGCTTCGTGATGTCCGGCGGCGGCGCGGTCGGCGTGCTGGCCGGCGGCGTACTCACCGGTCTCCTCAACTGGCACTGGATCTTCCTGGTCAACGTCCCGATCGGCATCGCCGTCTGGGTCGCCGCACGCAGCGTGCTGCCGGCCGACGAGGTCGCCCCGCAGACCGGACGACTCGACGTGCCCGGCGCGATCCTGGTCACCGTCGCGCTGATGCTGTCGGTGTACGGCATCGTCGGCGGCAACGAGGCCGGCTGGACCTCCGCCCGCACCCTCGGCCTGCTCGGCGGCAGCGTCGTCCTGCTCGGTGCGTTCGTGGTCCGCGAGGCCGTCGTCGAGCACCCGCTCGTGCCGCTGCGGCTCTTCACGCTCCGCAACGTCTCCGTCTCGCAGGTGGTCGGCGTCCTCTGGGCCGCCGCGATGTTCGCCTGGTTCTTCCTCGCCGCGCTGTACCTCCAGCAGGTGCTGGCGTACGGCGCCCTCGAGGTCGGCCTGGCCTTCATCCCGACCAGCGTCGTGATGGCCTTCTGCTCGCTGAGGCTCTCCGACCGCCTGGTGATGCGGTTCGGCATCCGGCCGCCGCTCGTCGTCGGCCTGACGATGGCCGCCGCCAGCCTGGCGCTGTTCTCGCGGGCGCCCGTCGACGGCTCGTTCCTGACCGACGTGCTGCCCTCGATGATGCTGCTCGGCGTGGGCGCCGGCATCGCGTTCAACCCGGTGCTGCTTGCGGCGATGGGTGACGTCGAGCCGCACGAGTCCGGACTGGCCTCGGGTGTCGTCAACACCAGCTTCATGATGGGCGGTGCGCTCGGCCTGGCCGTCCTGGTCAGCCTCTCGTCGTCCCGCACCGAGTCGCTGCTGGCCGACGGTGTCGCCCCGCTGGAGGCCCTGAACGGCGGCTTCCAGGTCGGCGTTCGCGGTGGGCGCGCGTCTTCGCCCTGGCCGCGGCCGTGATCGGTGGCGTCTTCCTCCGGCCGAAGCCGATGCAGATGCCGGAGATGGTCCCGGACGCGATCGACGACGAGCTCGAGGTGGCCTGCCCCGACCCTGTCTGATCCATGTAACGCCGTGTTGCTTGCTGTACCCAGGGGGTTGCAACCCCCTGGGTACAAGCATTAACCGGGCGTTACAAGGGCGGCCCGACGTCGGCCCGACGTCGGCGCGGTGCCCGCCGACACCTACCGTGGGGCGGCATGAGCAGCTTCCTCCTGCGCAACGCACGGCTCGTCGAGCTCGGGCCAGGCCCCGGCCACGACGCTCCCGTCGACGTCCAGGTGCACGAGGGTCGCGTCTCCGAGATCGGCCCCGCCTTGGAAAGCCTGCCCGGCGTCCGCGAGTACGACGCCGAGGGCCGGTGGCTGATCCCCGGCCTGTGGGACCAGCACGTCCACCTCGGCCAGTGGACGGTCTCGTCGCAGCGGCTCGACCTCGACTCCGGTCCGGTCGGCCGAGGAGGCCACGGCCATGGTCGCCGAGCGGCTCGTCGAGCTGCCCGACGAGCCGGTCATCGGGTGGGGTCACCGGCTCTCCCGCTGGGACCGCGACCCGACCGTCGCCGAGCTGGACGCGGTCGCGCCCGAGACGCCGGTGATCCTGATCAGCGGCGACGGGCACCACGGCTGGCTCAACACCCGGGCGCTGATCGCGCTCGCGCTCCCCGTCCGGGACACCGTCGTCTTCGAGCGCGAGTGGTTCGCGGCGTACTCGCGCCTGGTCACGGTCGTCGGCAGCGACGGCACTTCTCCGGCGGCGTACCAACGCACGCTCGAGACGGCCGCCGCCATGGGCGTGACCGGCATCGTCGACTTCGAGTTCAGCGGCGGGGCCACCGGAGTGGGCCGAGCGGTTCGCGGAGGGTGCCGACCTGATCCGGGTCCGGATGGCGACGTACGCCGACGGCCTCGACGACGTGATCGCGGCCGGCCTGCGCACCGGCGACGTCCTCCCCGGATGCGACGAGCGGATCACGATGGGGCCGCTCAAGGTGATCTCCGACGGCTCCCTGAACACCCGGACCGCCTGGTGCTGCGACCCGTACGCCGACGGGACCGGCAGCGGGGCACCCAACCAGTCCTCCGACGAGCTCCGCGAGCTGCTCGCCCGCGCCGCCGAGCACCACCTCGAGGTGGCTACGCACGCCATCGGCGACGCCGCCGTCCGCGAGGCGCTCGACGGGTACGCCGCCACCGGCGCCTGGGGCTCGATCGAGCACGCCCAGCTGATCCAGCGCGACGACGTACGCCGCCTGGCCGACCTCGGCATCCGGGCCAGCGTGCAGCCCGCGCACCTCCTCGACGACCGCGACGCCACCGAGAAGGTCTGGCCGGACCGCGCCGACCGCTGCTTCGCGCTCCGCTGGATGCTCGACGACGGGGTCACGCTGGCGATGGGGTCCGACGCCCCGGTCTCCCCGCTCGACCCGTGGCTGGCGATGGCCGCCGCGGTGCACCGCAGCGGCGACGACCGCGAGCCCTGGCACGCCGAGCAGGCGCTCACGCCCGCGAGAGGCACTGTCCGCGTCGGTCGACGGCCAGGGCACCGTCGCCCCGGGTTCCCGCGGCGACCTGGTGCTCCTCGACGCGGACCCGATCGCCGTCGGCGAGGACTCGGCCAAGCAGGCCGCGTTGCTGCGCGAGATGCAGGTGCACGCCACCTGGGTCTCGGGACGCCTCGTGCACGGCGAGGAGCTAGGACGCACCTAGGCCGCCGGTCCGAAACCCGCTCGCGACTGTCGGTGGCGCGCTGCAGGATGGTGAGCGTGATCGGGATGAGGTCGTTCTGGGCGGCGCTCCCGACCGAGGGACGCTGGTTGCTGTCCACGGTCGCCATCCAGACCCTGGGCCGGGGGCTGACCCTGCCGTTCACGATCATCTATCTGCACGAGGTACGCGGCTTCGACCTCGGTCTCTCCGGAACCCTGATGGGCCTGATCGCGATCTCCGGCTTCGTGGTGACCGGACCGGGTGGGACCTTCACCGACCGGTACGGCGCCCGCACGATGCTGCTCGGCGGACTGGTCTCGATGATCCTCGGCAACGTCCTGCTCGCGTTCGCGACCACACCCGCCGTTGCCGCGGTCGCGATGGTGCTGATCGGGATCAATTTCGGCCTGTCGTGGCCGGCGTTCAACGCGATGATCGCGGCCGTCGTGACCGGTGACCTGCGACAGCAGTACTTCGGCGTGAACTTCGCGCTGGTCAACCTCGGCATCGGCGTCGGCGGGATCGTGGGCGGGCTGTACATCGACGTGGGCGAGCCGAGCACGTTCACCGCGATCTTCCTGGCTGATGCGGCGAGCGCCCTGATCCCGATGTCGTTGTTGCTCGGCCCGCTGCGCCATGTTCACGGGCGCGCGGAGCAGCCCGAGGGTGCCGCCGGAGCGACGTACCTCGAGATCCTCCGCCAGCCGGCCGTGCGCTGGCTGACCGCGGTCACGTTCGTCGGTGTGTTCGTCGGCTACGGCCAGTTCGAGGCCGGGTTCCCCGGGTTCGGGCGCCAGGTGGCGGAGGTGTCGACGCGGACGATCGGTCTCGCGTTCGCGGTCAACACCGCGGTCATCGTGCTGCTCCAGTTCCTCGTGCTGTCGCGGATCTCCGGTCGCCGACGTACCCGCGTGATGGTCGTGATGGGCCTGGTGTGGGCGCTCGCCTGGCTGATCCTCGGCACCACCGGGCTGGTTCCCGGCACCGCGACGGCCGCCGTCGGGACGCTGGTGTTCATGGCGGTCTTCGCGTTCGGGGAGACCCTGATGCAGCCGACGATCCCCGCGGTCAGCAACGACCTCGCCGCCGATCACACCCGTGGCCGCTACAACGCCCTCAACGCTGCCGCGTTCCAGGGCGGCGCGATCCTCGGACCGATCGCCGCCGGATTCCTGCTCGAGCACGGACTCGCGCAGGTCTACATCGGTGGGATGGTCCTCGGCTGCCTATCCATCTGCGTCATGGCTCTGGCGCTGGAGCGCCGGATCCCGGCCACGGCCAACGGTGTCGCGGTGTCGAACTCGCCGGCCGTGAACCCTGAAGGTCAGCCACGCACGTAAGCGGCCGACGCAACGATTGGTGCGAGAAATCTGGGCCGTGGTACTTGACGAATAATATGTAAGTGCGCTGAACTAACAAACGTGACGACGCTCTCACCGGTTGGCCGACCGCTCCGCCCTCGCGGCAAGCTGCTGCAGGAGGACACCCGTCGCCACCACCGTGCGCTGCTGCTCCAGCAGCTCTTCCGGCACGGACCGGCCAGCCGCGCCGACCTCGCCCGCACCACCGCCCTGACCCGGGTCACCGTCTCCGACCTGGTCGGCGAGCTGGTGGGCGAGGGCCTGGTCGAGGAGCTCGGAGCCCCGGCCGGGAGCCGGGTCGGCAAGCCGCCGATGCTGGTGGGCCTGGCCGTCGGACGCCGCGCACATCGTCAGCCTCGACCTCTCGCCCGACGACCGGATGGTCGGCGCCGTGGTCAACCTGGCCGGCAAGGTCATGGCCCGCCAGGAGGTCGCGGTCTCCGGACGCAAGGGTGCCGAGGCGGTGGAGCTCGTCCAGCAGCTCGCGGCCGGCCTGATCGAGCTCACCGACCGACCGATCCTCGGGCTCGGCGTCGGCAGCCCGGGTGTCGTCGACGCCGAGGGCACGGTCGTCGACGCCCCGAACCTCGGCTGGTCGGACACCCCGCTCGCCCGCATCCTGCAGCGCGAGCTCGACATCCCGGTCTTCGTCGCCAACGACGCCAACACGGCCGTGCTCGGCGAGCACACGTTCGGCGACGCCGGGGACGGCGGCCTGATGCTGCTCCGGGTCGGGACCGGTGTCGGTGCCGGCCTGGTGCTCGAGGGTGCCCTCCTCCACGGCCACCGCGCCGCCGCCGGCGAGATCGGCCACGTCGTGGTCGACCCCGACGGCGAGGTCTGCGCCTGCGGTCGCACCGGCTGCCTGGAGACCCTGCTCGCCGTACCCCAGCTGCGCCGCCGCATCGCGGCCGGCGGCGACCCCGACGACGTGCTCGCCCGGCTCGGCGAGCAGCTCGGTGCCGCGCTGGCGCCGGTCGTCGGCACCCTCAACCTGCACGAGCTGGTGCTCAGCGGCCCGCACGACCTGCTGGACGGCCCGCTGCGCGAAGCCGCCGACCGGACCATCCGGGCGCGGACGATGCCGGTCACCGGCGAGCAGCTCGTCGTACGGACCTCGACCCTCGGCGACGACGTGGTGCTCGTGGGCGCCGCGGTTCTCGTGCTCGCCGGACAGCTGGGTGTCTCGTGACGCCCGGCACCCCCACGAACGGTCCGACCGGTCACCCGACCCGGTCGGTACCCCAGGACTCGACCCCGAGTCGCGACTGGATCTGGATCGAACTGCAAGAGAGGAACACTGCGGTGCGCATGAAGAAGACACTCGCGGTCGGCGTGATGGCCGCGATGGCGCTGGCCCTCACGGCGTGCGGCGACGACGGCGACGACAGACGAGGCCGCGGGCGGCGGTCCCGAGACCGCCGACATCCGGGTCTGGCTGAACGGTCCGGACACCCCCCAGGACGCTCGCGACTGGCTGAAGGAGACCTTCGAGGAGCAGAACCCCGGCTCCACCCTCACGATCGAGGAGCAGCAGTGGGAGGGCCTGGTCGAGAGGCTGACGACCTGCGCTCTCGAGTGACTCCGAGACCCCGGACGTGGTCGAGGTCGGCAACACCCAGGCCCCGACGTTCACCGACGGCGGGTGCGTTCTCCGACCTGACCGACGACCTCGCGGACCTCGGTGGCGACGACCTGCTGCCCGGCTTCGTCGACGGCGCGACCGTCGACGGCCAGACGTACGCCGTCCCGTACTACGCCGGGTCGAAGTACATCTTCTACCGCAAGGACCTCTTCGAGAAGGCGGGCCTCGCGGTGCCGACCACCACCGAGGAGTTCGTGCAGACCGCGGTCGACCTGAAGGAGGCCAACCCGGAACCCGCCAACTTCTCCGGCTTCTGGTTCCCGGGCCAGGACTGGCGCAACGCGCGCCGCGTTCATCTGGAACGACGGTGGCGACCTCGCGGTCCAGGACGGCGACGCCTGGGTCGGCAACCTGTCCGCACCGGAGTCGATCGCCGGCCTCGAGACCGTCCAGCAGCTGTTCGAGCAGGCCTCGGGCGCGCCCAAGGACGGCAACGAGGCGGACCCGCAGACTCCGTTCTGCGACGGCGAGATCGGCATGATGTCGACGCCCGGCTGGGTCACCGGCCTGATCAACGACCCCGAGACCGGCTGCCCCGACATGATGAAGAACGTCGGCGTCTTCGCGCTCCCGGGCAGCGACGGCGCCGCGGCGCCCGTGCTGCTCGGCGGCTCCGACATCGCGATCTCGGCCAAGTCCCCGAACCAGGACCTGGCCAGCAAGGCGGTCGCGCTGATGCTCAGCGACGAGTACCAGACGATCCTCGCCGAGAACGGCCTCACGCCCGCCAAGACCTCGCTCGCACCGCTGCTGGGTGACGACGAGTTCGCGCAGGCGACGATCGCCGCGGCGTCCAACGCCAAGCTCACCCCGGCCGCGCCGGGTTGGGCCCAGGTCGAGGGTTCGCGCGTCCTGGAGGACCTCTTCGTCGCCATCGCCAACGGCGGCGACGTCGAGGAGCTGGCCGCCGAGGCCGACGAGCGGATGACCGAAGAGCTCAGCTGACACCGGACACACGGTCGGCCGGGGCGGTGCAGCCCGCTGCCCCGGCCGTGCCGTGCCCGGACACGAGCGACGGAGAACCGCGATCATGCAGATGACGACGAAGCCCGCACCGAGGGCACGCAGGACCCCGACGGAGAAGGCGATGACCAGCAGCGCCGTGCGACCCCGGTCGCGCCGGAGCCCGCTGCCGGTCGCCCTGCTGGTGCCGGCCGTGGTGGCGCTGCTGGTGGCGCTCGGGCTACCCGCTGGTCCGCCAGGTGGTGCTCTCCCTCCAGGAGTTCGGCCTCGCCCAGCAGTTCGGCCGACCGCCGGAGTGGGTCGGCCTCCAGAACTACGTCGAGCTGATCGGCGACAGCTACCTCTGGACGCGTCGTCCTCCGCTCCGTCGTCTTCTGCCTCGTCAACGCCGCCGTGACGATGGCGATCGGCGTCGGGATCGCACTGCTGATGCGGCAGATGGCCAAGCCGGTGCGGCTGCTCGTCCAGAGCGGCCTGCTGCTGGCCTGGGCGATGCCGGTGCTCGCGGCGCTGACCGTGTGGCAGTGGCTCTTCGACACCCAGTACGGCGTCGTCAACTGGCTGCTGACCAGGCTCGGCGGCGAGCTTCGAGGGCCACTCGTGGCTGCTCGAGCCGCTCTCCTTCTTCTTCGTCGCGAGCGTGATCGTGGTCTGGATGAGCGTCCCGTTCGTCGCGTTCACGGTGTACGCCGCGCTCACCCAGGTGCCCGAGGAGCTGGTCGAGGCCGCCGAGATGGACGGCGCCGGCCCCTGGCACCGCTTCGCCGCGGTGATCCTGCCGACGATCCGGCCGGTGCTGCTCGTCGTGCTGCTGCTGCAGGTGATCTGGGACCTGCGCGTCTTCACCCAGATCTACGTGCTGCAGAAGGCCGGCGGCGTCACCCGCGACACCAACCTGCTCGGCACCTACATCTACCGGCTCGGCATCGGCAGCGGTGACTTCGGCACCGCGGCCGCGGTCGCGATCTTCATGCTGATCCTGACCGTCGTGCTCACCGCGCCGTACGTCCGCATGATGCTGAAGCAGGAGAACGCGTAATGCCCCGCCCCGCCTCCCGCTCGATGCGACGTGTCCGCCAACGTCGGCGGCGTCGTGATCTTCCTGCTCTGCGTGTTCCCGGTCTACTGGATGGTGAACACCTCGCTGCTGCCGCGCCGCGAGATCCGGTCGCCCGACCCGACCTGGCTGCCGCTCGGCGGCACCCTCGACAACTACCGCCGCGTCTTCACCGGCGGCCAGTTCTTCGACGCGCTCGGCATGAGCCTGGCGGTCACCCTGGCCACGGTCGTCGTCGCGCTGTCGTTCGCGTTCCTGGCGGCGGTCGCCGTGAGCCGGTTCCGGTTCCGCGGCCGCATGAGCTTCGTGGTGGCGCTGCTGCTGATCCAGATGATCCCGGTCGAGGCGCTGTTCATCTCCCAGTACAAGATGCTCGAGGGGATGCACCTGCTGAACACGGTCGCCGGCCTGACCCTCGTGTACGTCGCCTCGGTGCTGCCCTTCACGATCTGGACCCTGCGCGGCTTCGTCGCCGGCGTGCCGTACGAGCTGGAGGAGGCCGCGATGATCGACGGCTGCTCCCGCTTCCAGGCGTTCCTGCGCGTGACGTTCCCGCTGCTCGCGCCCGGGCCTGGTCGCCACCGGCGTCTTCGGGTTCATCCAGGCCTGGAACGAGTTCACCCTCGCCGTCGTCGTGATGACCCGCGACGAGAAGAAGACGCTGCCGGTCTGGCTGAGCACGTTCACCGACGTCAACCGCGGCACCGACTGGGGCGCGGTGATGGCCGGCTCGACCCTGATCGCGATCCCGGTCGTCGTCTTCTTCCTCGTCGTCCAGGGCCGGATGGTCAGCGGCCTCACCGCCGGGGCGGTGAAGGGATGACGGCGTCCCTCGACCGGCTCGCGCTGCGGGTGCTGCTCTCCGCCTTCCCCGGTACGACGCTGCCCGCCGACGTCGCCGGGCTGCTCGCGGACGGGCTCGGCGGGCTCTGCCTGTTCGGCAGCAACACCGCCGACGGTCCGGCCGCCGTGCGGGCACTGACCCACACCATCCGCGACGCCGGGCCGCGCGCCGTGATCGCGATCGACGAGGAGGGCGGCGACGTGACCCGCGCTCCACGCCCGGCACGGGCAGCCCGGTCCTCGGGGCCGCCGCGCTCGGTGCCGCGGACGACCTCGCCCTGACCCGCGAGACCGGGAACGCGGTCGGCGCCGAGCTGGCCGGCCTCGGCATCACCCTGGCCCTGGGTCCGGTGGCGGACGTCAACACGCAACCCCGCCAACCCGGTGATCGGCACCCGCAGCTTCGGCTCGGACCCGTCCCTGGTGGCCGCGCACGCCGCCGCCTGGCTGATCGGCGTTGCAGGAGGCCGGCGTCGCCGCGTGTGCCAAGCACTTCCCGGGCCACGGCGACACCGACCAGGACAGCCACCTCGCGATGCCGGTCGTCGACGTCGACCCGGCGACCCTGGCCGCGCGCGAGCTGGTCCCGTTCGCGGCCGCCTCCGACGCGGGCGTCGCCGCCGTGATGACCTCCCACATCGTCGTCCCGCGCGATCGACCCGGAGCTCCCGGCCACGCTGAGCCCGAAGGTGCTCTCCGTGCTCCGCGAGCAGCTCGGCTTCGACGGCGTCGATCGTCACCGACGCGCTCGACATGGCCGGCGCCTCCGGCGACCGCGGCATCCCCGAGGCGGCCGTGCTCGTCGCTGATGGCCGGCGCCGACCTGCTCTGCCTCGGCGCCGACAAGGACGTCGCCCTCGTCCGCGAGGTGCAGGCGGCGATCGTGGCGGCCGTCCGCTCCGGACGGCTGCCGGAGCAGCGCCTGGTCGAGGCCGCGGACCGGATCGCCGGGCTGGAGCCGTACGGCCCGGCCGCCCGGCCGCCACGCCGCGCGACGTCGCGGTGGCGCAGCTGGCCGGGCGCCCGGGCGCCGTCACCGTCGAGGGCGACCTGCCCCGAGCTCGGCCGGGCCTGGGTGGTCTCGGTCGACACCGAGGCCAACATCGCGGTCGGCGACGTGCCCTGGGGCCTGCCCTCGGACCGCGCGGTCGCGCCCGGGCCCGGGCGCGCTCGCCGACGTCCCTGCCGACCGGCCGCTGGTCGTCCAGGTCCGCGACGCGCACCGGCACCCGGAGGTCGGCGCGCTGCTGGCCGAGGTCGCCGACACCGGCCGCCCGGCGGTCGTGGTCGAGTGGGGCTGGCCCGGCGCGTACGACGGCCGGCTTGCCGAGGATCTGCACGCGCGGCGACTCCCGACCGGGACGCGCCGCGGTGACCGAGCTGCTGATGGAGACGGGGTGGGACCGGTGACCGACGGCCTGAGCGTGGGTCTCGACATCGGCGCGACCAAGACCCTCGGGCTGGTCGCCGACGCCGACGGGACGATCCGGGCCGAGGTCCGCGAGCCCACCGAGCCCGGCGCCGAGGGACGTGGTCCGACGGCGGCCCGCGTGGTCGAGGCGCTGCGGAAGGCGACCGACGAGGAGCTGACCGGCGCCGTCGGGATCGGCGTACCCGGCCTGGTCGACGTCGAGCAGGGCGCGGTCAAGCACGCCGTCAACCTGGACGTCGACGGCGACTGGTTCCCGCTGCGCACCCTGCTCGCCGACCGGCTCGGCGTGCCGGTCGTCGTCGAGAACGACGTCAACGCGGCCGCGCTCGGCGCGGTCGCGCTCAGCGGCAAGGAGGACCTCGTCTACCTGAGCATCGGCACCGGCCTCGCCGCCGGGCTGGTGCTCGGCGGTCGTCTGCGCCGCGGGAACCACGGCGCCGCCGGCGAGATCGGGCACCTCCCGGTCGACCCCGCCGGCGCGCCCTGCCAGTGCGGACAGCGCGGCTGCCTGGAGACCGTCGCGTCGGGCAGCGCCCTCGCTGCGGCCTGGCCGTCCGGGCGACGTACCGCCCGCGCAGGCCGCTGTTCGCGGCCGCTGCCGCCGGTGACCCGAAGGCGGTCGAGGTGCGCGACCGGTTCGCGTCCGGTGTGGCCGACGCCGTGCGCGCGCTCAGCCTGGCCGTCGACCCGCAGACCGTGGTCCTCGGTGGCGGCGTGGCGCACCTGGGCGAACCGCTGCGGCTCGCGGTCGCGACCGCACTGCTGGACCAGGCGGCGGCGTCGCCGTTCCTGGCCTCGCTCGACCTCGCCGGACCGGCTGCGGGTGGTGCCGACCGACTACCCGGTCGCGGCCGTCGGTGCCGCGCTCCTCGGCCGGACCGCGCGACCGGCGTGAGCTGACCGCGCAGAGGTGAGCTGGGCGCTCGTCCCGGGTACGGCGTCCGGCATGGGCGAGATCCGGGTCGGCGTCTCGGGGTGGAAGTACGCCTCCTGGCGGGGCGACTTCTACCCGAAGGGACTCGTCCAGCGGCGCGAGCTCGAGTACGTCGGCGTCGCGGATGAACGCGGTCGAGGTCAACGGCTCGTTCTACTCCTGCTCCGGCCCTCGACCTACCGAGCGCCTGGTCGAGGAGACGCCGGACGACTTCGCGATCGCCGTCAAGGGCGGCCGCTTCCTGACCCACATGTTGCGGCTGGTCGACGTCGACACCGCGCTGGCCAACTTCCTCGCCTCGGGCGTGCTGCTTCTCGGCCGGAAGCTCGGGCCGATCCTCTGGCAGCTTCCGCCCGACCTGGCGCTTCGACGCGGACGCGCGTGGGCGGCTTCCTCGAGCTGCTTCCGCGCACCACAGCGAGGCCGCGCGGATCGCCCGGCGGCACGACGACAAGCTCGCCGACGATCGCGCGGTGACCGAGTCGGACGTCGACCTACCGATCAGGCACGCCCTCGAGGTGCGGCACCCTTCGTTCGTCGCGCCCGACGCCGTCGGCTTCCTCGCCCGCACGACGTGGCGCTGGTCGTCGCGGACAGTCCGGGCCGCGTGGCCCTACTGTCGAGGAGCAGACCTCCGACCTGATGTACGTGCGCCTGCACGGGCACACGGAGCTCTACGCGAGCGGCTACTCGAGCTGCCTCGCTCGACCGGTGGGCCGAGAAGGTACGCCGGTGGGCGGACGGCGGGCTGCGACGTGCACGTCTACTTCGACAACGACGCCCGCGGCCGCGCCCCTCACGACGCGGTGTCGCTGCTGGACCGGCTCGGCTGAGCCGCGCCGAGCGCGATGGTCAGCTCCAGCACCGTGGCCGGGTCGTCCAGCCGGTCGCCGTACAGCTCGCGCAGCTGGCCCATGCGGTAGCGCACGGTCTGCGGGTGCACGAACAGCTCGTCGGCGATGTCCTCGCGGCGGCCGTGGTGCAGCAGCCAGGAGCGCAGGGTGTCGGTGAGCTTCTCGGCGGTGGTCGGTCGGAGCTCGGCCAGCGGCGCGAGCACCCGGACCCGCAGGTCCGCCAGCGCCTCCTCGTCGGCGGTCAGCACCAGCTGCCCGAGGTGCTGCCTCGGTGTCGAGCGAGAGGCCGAGCGCGAGCGCCCGGAGCGCCCGGTCGACCGAGGAGCGCACCGTCAGCCAGGGCCGGGCGGGCCCGGCGATGGCGCCCCGGTCGCGCAGCAGCCTCAGCAGTGCGGGCCGGCGGCTCCCGCCGGCGTCCGGCACCAGCAGGAGCACCCGCTCCTCGAGGCCGGGCAGGTCCTCGGCGGCCTGCAGGGTGTCGGCCGCCAGCGACCCGAGCAGCGGCCGGACGTGCGCCTCGGGCACGACGACCGCGGTCAGCGTCTCCGGCGGCGACCAGCCGGCGCGCTCGGCGGCGGCCAGCACCGTCTCCGGCGATGCCGGCTGCAGCAGGTGGTGCGCCAGTCGTTCCAGCAGTCGCTGCCGCACGCGGCCGGTCGTGTCGAGCTCGTCGGTGTGGCCGGCCACGCTGGCCGCGGACAGCTCGTCGATGTAGGCGAAGACCAGCTCGGCGAAGCTGGCCAGGGTGTCGGCCTCGACCCCGTTGCGCACCGCCGTCGCCGACATCTCCCGCCACGAGACCCGCGCGCCGATCCGGTACGCCGCGAGCAGCGCGTCGACCGACCGGCCGCTCCGGGCCTCGCCGCGGCCGAGCTGGTAGGCGCCCTCGACCGCCGGGCGCGGCCGGGGTGCGCGGGTCCGCGCCGCGGCTCCGGGACGCCAGCGAGATGAACCCGCCGAGCGCCAGCTGCACGGCCGTACGGATGTTCTCGCCGATCTTCCCGGTGAGCGCCCCGGCGTAGCTGGGCACCTCGTCGATGATCGCCGCCGACCGTCTGCTCGGCCACCTGCGGGAGCCGCGAGCGCATCTCCTCGATGGTCTCCGGGGTGAGGTGCAGGCCGTGGCTGGCGGTGCGTCTGGGGTTGGGAAGGGACATTATTGTTCGCTCCGAACAAATGTGACGTAGACGTTCACGCTGAGTGGTCATGACTTTACTCGTTCCGGCGGACAGTATGAAGGTCATGAGCAATCTCCTCGTACGAACCTCGCCTGCGAGGCCGACGCGACCCCTTCGCGACGGCCTGCGCCGCGTGGCCGAGGCAGCGCTCACCCCGCTCGTTCCCGCCGACGTCCTCGACCTGGTCGACCCCCTGCGCCGGGGCGCCGACCTCCGCGGCCGGATCGTGTCGGTCGAGCCGGAGACCGCAGACGCCGCCACGATCGTGATCCGTCCCGGCAAGGACTGGGCCGGCCACGTGCCCGGTCAGTACGTCCGGATCGGCGTCGACGTCAACGGCGTCCGCGAGTGGCGCGCCTACTCCCTCACCCACGCGCCCCGTCGCGACGGCTGCATCTCGATCACCGTCAAGGCCGTCCCCGACGGCAAGGTCAGCAACTACCTCGTCCACCGAGACCAGGCCCGGCACCCTCATCCAGCTCGAGCAGGCGGCCGGCGACTTCGTGCTCGCCGAGAACCCCGGCAAGCTGCTCTTCGTCACCGCCGGCTCCGGCATCACCCCGGTGATCGGCATGCTGCGCAACCTGTTCCCGGTCACCGACACCGGAGTCGTCCGCCTGCCGCGCAGCCGTCACCACGACATCGTCGTGGTCCACGTCGCGCCGACCGAGCCGTCCTCGATCTTCAACGACAACCTCCGGGAGCTCGACACCGTCGGCGCCATCAACCTGGTGGCGCGGTACGACGACGTGCACGGCGTGCTCGACGTGGCCGACCTCGCGACGCTGGTGCCCGACCTGGCCGAGCGGACGACGTACGCCTGTGGCCCGGCGGGTCTCCTCGACGCGCTCCAGGCCCACCACGACGACGCCGGGCTCGAGCTGTTCACCGAGCAGTTCCGCACCACCACCCTCGTCACCGGCGAGGGCGGCACCGTCACCTTCGCGAAGGCCGGCACGGTCGTCGAGGCCGACGGTTCCACCCCGATCCTCACCGCCGCCGAAGACGCCGGCGTCCTGATGCCGAGCGGCTGCCGGATGGGCATCTGCTACGGCTGCGTCCTGCCGCTCCGCGAAGGCGCCGTGCGCGACCTGCGCAACGGCGCGCTCACCACCGTCACGCCTGGCGAGTCCGACAACGGCGGGGTGCTCATCCAGACCTGCATCAACGCCGCCGCCGGTCCTTGCGACATCGACCACTGATCGAAGGAGTCACCACATGACTGCGATCCAGAAGAAGCAAGACAACCCGATTGCCCACCTCACCCGTGAGGACATCGAGCAGATCGGCATCGAGCTCGACGCCATCCGCCAGGACGTCATCGACTCGCGCGGCGAGTCCGACGCGGCGTACATCCGCAAGGTGATCAAGGCGCAGCGGTCGATCGAGGTCGGCTCGCGCGCGGTGCTGCTGTTCAGCATCTTCCCGCCGGCCTGGGTGCTCGGCACCGCCGGCCTGAGCGTCTCCAAGATCCTCGAGAACATGGAGATCGGCCACAACATCCTCCACGGCCAGTGGGACTGGATGCGCGACCCGAAGATCCACTCGACCACCTGGGAGTGGGACAGCGCGACGCCGGCCGAGCAGTGGAAGCACAGCCACAACGAGGTCCACCACACGTACACGAACGTGATCGGCAAGGACAACGACCTCGGCTACGGCATCATGCGCGTCGACGAGGACCAGCCGTGGCACCCGTTCTTCCTGGCGCAGCCGGTGTGGAACTTCGTCAACATGCTGTTCTTCGAGTACGGCATCGCGGCGTACGACCTCGAGCTCGGCGCGGCGATCAAGAAGAAGCAGACCAAGGACCCGGAGTTCCAGAAGCGCCTCAAGCAGGTCCTGAACAAGATCAAGAAGCAGGCGGGCAAGGACTACCTCGTCCACCCGGCGCTGTCGATCCCGACGGGTTCCTTCTTCAGCACGATCGCGGCCAACTTCACGGCCAACACGGTCCGCAACATCTGGAGCCACTCGATCATCATCTGCGGGCACTTCCCCGAGGGTGTCGAGACGTTCGAGAAGCGCTCGATCGACGGGGAGACCCGCGGCGACTGGTACGTCCGCCAGATGCTGGGCGCGGCCAACATCTCCGGCTCCAAGGCGATGCACCTGATGAGCGGCAACCTGAGCCACCAGATCGAGCACCACATCTTCCCGGACCTGCCGTCCAACCGGTACGCCGAGATCGCGCCTCGGGTGCAGGCCCTGTTCGAGAAGTACGGCCTGAACTACCACACGGCGCCCATGTACAAGCAGGTCGCGAGCGCCTGGCACCGCGTGGTCCGGCTGTCGCTGCCGAACGGCTGGCTGGCCACGACCAAGCCGTCGAACGCGCCCGAAGCAGCTCGCCACGCTCTACAAGATGACCACCGGCGGCCCGCGCGTCCGCCGCGCGGCCCAGGCCCGGCTCAACCAGCTGGCCCGCAAGGTGGCCGCTTAACAGTTGAGTTGGGCGTGCGCGGCAGATCTACCTGCCGCGCACGCCCAATTCGATTCCCGCGCACGCCCAACTCAACAAGCGGGGTCAACCACCGAACGCGCGCCAGCCGTACGCCAGTGCTACGTGCGGGGTGGCGACCGTCGAGTGCTCGCGGGGAGCGTCGATGATTCCGTTGCGCCGGCGGATGTGCGGCTGCACGCGCGTCGAGTAGGTGCTCCGGGTGTTGCGGATTCGTGCGTTCATGAGCCTGCTCCTGTTCTGGGACCGTGCCGGGGTCGGCGACTGGAACCAGTGGACACCGGGGCACTTGCCGCGCGCTTGTGGCCGACTTGACCCCTGGGCTGCCGGTGCCCTGGCGGCCGCCACCCGTGGGGGACGGAGGGTGGCGGCCGCCCGCGCCGGTCGGTCTCGAGGCCTGACCGGCGCGTGGGAACAAGGGATAGTCCACGACGTTTCGGTCGCCCAGGAGCAGGCGAAGCAGCCGAAACGTCGTGGACTATCGGGCCTTCAGTGCCCGAGGACGGGCTTGTTGCTGCGGATCACGCCGAACGGGTCGCGGCGCAGCTTGATCGCGCGGAGCCGCTGGAGGTTCACCGTGTCGTAGCCGGACGCGTCCTCCTGGCCCTCGCCGATGAAGTTCGGCATCCGCCGGCCGCTGGCCAGGTGGCCGACCGCGGCGTCCACCGCGGCGAACCCGTGGGGGATCGCCTCGGCCAGCTCGGGCACCGCGGGGATGCCGAGCGCGAACACGTTGAACGGCTCCACCACGGTGCGTACGGCGCCACCCAGGGCGGGCTCCTCGGCGAACGCGCCGCCGAGGCCTCGGATCTGGATGATCGTGAGCGGGGAGGTGGTGCGGTCACCGACGGCGGCCACGAGCGCGTCGATCGCCTCGTCGTCGAGCGACGTCAGCAGCGACGAGTGCTCGATCGCGGGCATCGGGTCGGTCGGCTCGGCGGCCACGTCCCCGATCGTGCTCGGCGTGATCTCGCCCATCAGGTCCATCACGACGGGAGCGGCGTCCCGCAGCGACCAGAGCAGGATCTCGGCCATCTTCGCCGAGCCGATGTAGGTCGACGCGACGTTGACGAACGAGCGGCCGCGCACCGGCTCCGGGACGATGTCCATGTCCGGGAAGTGCAGGATGTGCGCCCACATCGTCAGCTCGCGCGGAGCCACGAGGGACAGGTCACGGAAGGCCTTGAGCACCTTCGGGGCGTCCTCGATCGACCACAGCAGCTGACCGCCGTACAGCTCCGGCGCGGGGAACAGCCGGATCTCGACGCGGACCACGATGCCGAAGTCGCCGCCGCCGCCGCGGAGCGCCCAGAACAGCTCCGGGTCGGACTCCTGCGTCACGTGGACCAGCTCGCCCGGCGGGGTTCACCAGGTCGACTGACAGGACGCTGTTCGCGGTGAAGCCGTGGGCGCGGGTGAACCAGCTGACGCCGCCGCCGAGCAGCAGGCCGACCACGCTCGGGTCGGGGTTGCTGCCGCAGAGGGCGATCAGGCCGGTGTCGTCGAGCTCGCGCATCAGCTCGCCCCACTTCACGCCGGCGCCGACGACCGCGGAGCGCTCCTCGACGTCGACGGCGATGCCGCGCAGGGCGCGGGTGCGCAGCAGCAGGGTGTCGTCCAGCGTGGTCCGCGGTGCGTGGCCGGACGGCTGGGCGGTGACGGAGATGCCGGACTCGATCGCCCAGCGGACGGCGGTCACCACGTCGGCGACGTTCGCCACCTCGAGGACTGCGGCCGGCTGCTGGTCGACGTTGACCACCCAGGGCGTCCGGGCCTGCTGCCAGTCGGCGTCGGCGGGGGTGACGAGACGGCCGTCGACCGCGGAACGCAGGGAGTCCCAGTCGAGGCTGCCTACGGGGGTCGCGGTGAGGGTGGAGGTGGTCATCGGGGTTGTGCTCCTTCGTGGCTCTCGGGTTGTCGGGCTCCACCGTGGCCGGACCCACTTGTCACCGCCTTTCGGTCGACTTACCCGTACGGCGTACGCGGCCCCAACCCGGACCCAAGGAAGGAGTAGGCGACTGCTGGTGCCCTCTTCCTGTCGCCCGACCGGGCGGCAGGACCTGACCGGAGGACACCCGCGATGTACAGCCCGCCGACACGCCCCGCCAGGACGTTCCGCTCCACGCTCGTGCGGACGCTGACGGCCAACGTCGTCGCCCTCACGGTGGTGCTGATGGGCTGGTCGCTCACGCTCGGGGCTCGCCAGCGCCGTGGTGGCCGGGCAGCCCTTCCAGGAGCCTGGTCTGGACCGGGTCACCCACCTGATCGACAAGCACGACTGCTGGAGCGGGGAGGCCCCGAAGGACGCCCCGACCCCGGGCCACGCCGTGGTGACGCTGCCCGGAGGCCGGCCCCGGGTCATGTCGGCCGACGTCGGCTTCGGCATCTGGCTGTACCACGAACCGGGGGTGGTGCACGCTTTCTGCCCGTGATCCGCCCGCTCCGTCCTAAAGTCTCTGCCGTGCGGGTCAGCGTGCTGGGCGCCACCGAGGTGTGGCGCGACGACCAGCGAGTCAGCCTCGGCACCCGGAAGCGCCGGGCCCTGGTGGCGGCGCTCGCCCTGTCGGGTGGGCGCCCCGTCTCGGTCGACGCCCTGGTCGACCTGCTCTGGGCCGACTCGCCGCCCGACGGCGTGGCCGGCACGCTCCAGGTCTACGTCTCCGGGCTGCGACGCGCACTGGAGCCGGACCGGGCGCCGCGGGCGCCCGCGTCCGTGCTGGTCACCGTGGCGCCCGGCTACGCCCTGCTCCTGCCGGACGGCGCCCTGGACGCCGCGCGCTTCGACCGGACCGTCAGCGACGTGCACCGGCGGGTCGGACAGCGGGCGTCGCTCTGGGCGCCGCCCGCGCTCTCCAACGACGAGCTCGCGGCGACCGCGCAGGAGCTGGACGAGGCGCTGGCGCTCTGGCGCGGGGTCCCGTACGTCGAGCTCGAGGACGCCGCCGCCGCGGTGGCCGAGCGGGCCCGGCTCGAGGAGCTGCGCAGCGTCGCCCTCGAGGACCGCGCGGTCGCCGCGCTGGCCCTCGGCGACCACGGGACGGCCGCCGCCGAGCTCGAGGCGCTCACGGCGGCGTACCCGCTCCGCGAGCGGCTCTGGGGCCTGCGCGCTGTCGCGCTGGCCCGGGCCGGCCGGCAGGCGGATGCGCTCGAGGCGCTGCGCGAGGTCCGCGACGTCCTCGACTCAGAGCTCGGACTCGAGCCCAGCGTCGAGCTGCGCGACGTCCAGACGGCGGTGCTCCGGCAGGACCCGGCCCTGGCCTGGAGCAGCCCGCGCGGGACAGCCGGTGGCGACGCCCCCAGCCGCGCAGCCTGCGACACCCCTGCCCCCGCCCCCGCTCGACCAGCCGTCGCTGCCCGAGCGCTTCGTCCCGACCCTGCCGGCCTGGCCGCTCGTCGGCCGGCACGACCAGCTGACCGCGCTGGAGGCCGCGCTCGACCTCGCCGACCAGGGCACGCCGGCGTTCGCGGCGATCACCGGCGAGCCGGGCATCGGCAAGTCGCGGCTGTGCGGCGAGCTCGGCGTCCTCGCCGTGCACCGCGGCGCCCGGCTGCTCGTGGGCCGGTGCTCCCAGGACGACGGCGCTCCTCCGCTCTGGCCCTGGCAGCAGGTGCTCCGCGGGCTCGGAGCCGACCTCGACGTGGGCGACGTGGAGGACGAGGGTGCGGAGTTCCGGACGTGGGAAGCGGTGATCGCGACCGTCTCCGCGGCTGCTGCACGCGGCGAGACGATCGTCGTCGTCCTCGACGACCTGCACTGGGCGGACGTTCCCACGCTGCGGGTGCTGCGGCTGCTGTCGGAGACGGTGGAGTCGGGCCGGTTGCTCGTGCTCGGCACCTGGCGCACGCACCCCGAGCCGACCGGTGCCCTGGCCGACGCCGCCGAGTCGCTGGCCCGTCGGCACGCCGCGCGGCTCGAGCTGACCGGACTGAGCGCCGCCGACGCGGCCACGGTGGTGCAGGCGGTCGCCGAGGTGATGCCGGACGAGGAGCAGGCAGGGCTGCTGGCGTCGCGCACCGACGGCAACCCCTTCTTCCTCGTCGAGTACGCCCGCCTTGCCCACGACGGCGGCGACCTGTCCGGCCTGATGACCGAGGCCGACCCGCCGACCGCGGTCTCCGACGTGCTGGCCCGCCGGCTCGAGCGGCTGCCCGAGGAGAGCCGCTCCGTGCTCCGCTGGGCCGGCGTCATCGGGCGGTTCTTCGACCTGGACTCCCTGGCCGCGGCCGCCGACGTCAGCGAGGACGACGTGCTCGACCGGCTCGACCCCGCCCTCGAGGCGGGTCTGGTCCGCGAGGAAGGGATCGGCAGCTACCTGTTCGGCCACGCGCTGGTGCGCGACGCGATCTACGGGTCCTTCAGCGCTACCCGGCGGGCGCGGGCGCATGCCCGGGTCGCGGAGGTGCTCGAGGGGCTGCCGGACCGCGAGAGCGAGACCGCCCGGCACTGGCTGGCCGCCGGTCCGGCACACGCCGGCCGCGCCTGGCGAGCCGCCCGGAGTGCCGGCCGGCGCCGCGCGCCGGATGCACGCGCACGATCCCGCGGCCGAGCTGCTCGACTGCCGCTCTCGAATCGCAGGCCCAGGACCCCGACGCCACCCTCCAGGACCGCTACGACCTGCTCATGGACCTCGCCGACGCGCACCGCTGGCGGGGTGCGTGGGCGGACCTGCTCGAGGCGGTGGAACAGGCGATCGAGACCGCCGACGAGATGGATGACGTGCGCCTCCTGGCCCGCGCCTCCTCGGCGATGACCATCGGCGCCCTGTGGCAGTCCGCCGGTCACGGCGAGACCCACGGCACTGTCGTGGCAGCCCTGCGCCGAGCGCTCGAGGGGCTTCCACCGCGGACGACCAGCTCCGCTGCCGGGCGATGCTCGGACTGGCCAACGAGCTCTACTACAGCGCCAGCTTCGAGGAACGGCGCGCGCTCGTGGAGCAGGCCCTCGCCATGGCCCGGCGGCTGGGCGACGACGCGCTGGTGCTGGACGCCTGCGAGGTGGGGTTCGTGTCGCTGTGGCGGCCCGATACTGCCGAGCTGCGGCTGGAGCTCGCGAGCGAGGCGATGGCCATCGCTTCTCGGCTCGGGAACGAGCGGGCGTTCGTGGTGGCGGCGACGCTGACCGCGGTGGCGCACGGAGAGTGCGGGCACCTGCCCGAGATGTGGAAGGTGGCCGCCGAGGCCCGTGACCAGGCCGAGCGGCTGCACCTGCCCTACGGTCTCGTGGTCCTGGACACGCTGGAGCTGCCCTGGCTCGTCATGGCCGGGCGCTTCGAGGAGGGCGAAGCGGCGCTCGAGCATGTGACTCGGCTCGCCGGGCAGATGTCGCTGCCGCAGACCGAGGACGCCGTCGCCGGTGCCCTGATCACGCTGCGGCTCTGGCAGGGTCGTGGCGACGAGATCGCCTACGCGCTCCTGGAGCTCGAGGGCGGCCCGATCCCGATCACCTCGACCGCGCTGGTGTTCCTCCTCCGGTCCGGCGACCTGGAGGGCGCGAAGGCGCACGCGGCCGAGCACGCGGTGGCCCTGGACGAGGTCGACTGGTTCTCGCTGATGAACTGGGCCTGTGCCGCCGAGGCGGCGCTCGGGCTGGGCGACGCCGAGCTCGCCGCCGCGGCGTACGCCAAGCTCGCGCCGTACGCCGGCCGGGTGGCCTCCGCGGGCTCCGGGAACGCGCTGGGACCGGTCGACGCGTTCCTGGCGCATGCCGCGGCGGCCGTGGGCGACCTCGACATCGCCACCCGCCACGCCGACGACGCGGAGCGGCTGATGGAGGAATGGCAGATCCCGCTGGCCGCGCAGTGGCTGCGCGACCAGCGGGAGCGATTCGACTTCTGACCGGTCGCAGGGGCTCAGTCGACGTACCGGAACGCGATCGCCTCGCGCTGCTCGAAGCCCTTGCGGGAGAACCGCCACATCAGCCGGTGCATGGAGCCGGTCTTGGCGAACAGCTCGCGCCGGATCGGGCCGGGCACCTCGTGCAGCACCCACGGCACCAGGGCGACGACGTTGCGGAAGGCGACGCCCGAGGCGAAGTGCTCCTTCTCGATCGCCTCCCACTCCTCCTGGGTGAGCAGCTCCTGGATCAGCTCGATCGCCTCGGTCTCCTCGTGCCGGAGGTGGTTGCCGAGTCGTTCCCGGGCGGCGACCAGCCGCACCGCGAGGGCGCAGCGGGCGTCCTCGTCGGCGTGGCCGGCGAGCCGGGCGAACCCGGCGGTACAGGCCTCCAGGGTCGGGTCGATCTCCTCGTGCTCGGCCTCCATCGCCTCCAGCACCGCCCGGCCGGGCTCGTCCGCCCGGTCGAGGAGCGCCGGCCAGAGGCCGTTGTCCTCGCCCGTGTGGTGGTGGTGCAGCGCGAAGGAGAAGAGCTCCCAGCGCTCCGCCAGCGCCCGCCAGGACTCCCGGTCGGCCACGGGCGTGGTGCCCGCGGCCGCCGCGAACCCGGCCAGGTCCCGCCGGAAGGCGTGGTGCATCAGGTACATCATCGCCATGTCCACCGGGCCCGGGTGGGCCGCGGTCTGGCCGGGAAGCCGGATCTGCTCCGGCCAGACGGCGTGGGTGTGGGTCGTCATGACGGTTCCTCTCAGCGGGCGCCGACGGGCTCGCGCTCGTCGGACGCGTCGGCGCGGGCGGGGGCGAGCAGACCGAGGTCCTCGTCGGTGATCTCGGCGCGGACGCCGGGCAGCACGCGGTCGAGCCACGCGGGCACCCACCAGTTCCAGCGGCCGAGGAGCGACATCGTCGCCGGCACCAGGACCATCCGGACGACGGTGGCGTCGAGCAGGATCGCCACGGCCATGCCGACGCCGAGCATCTTCACGACCACGTCGACCTCGGTCGCGAAGCCGAGGAAGACGGCGACCATGATCGCGGCGGCGCTGGAGATGACCTTGCCGGTGGAGGCCAGCCCGCGGACGACGCTGCCGCGCGGGTCGCCGGTGCTCTCCCAGTCCTCGCGGATGCGGGACAGCAGGAACACCTCGTAGTCCATGGACAGGCCGAACAGGATGGTGAACATCAGCATCGGCACCCAGCTCGAGACCGGGACGGCGTGGTCGAGCCCGAGCAGCTCGGTGCCCCAGCCCCACTGGAAGACCGCGACCATCACGCCGTACGCCGCGGCGATGCTGAGCAGGTTCATCACGGCCGCCTTGATCGGGACCACGACGGACCGGAACATCATCGCCAGCAGCAGGATGGAGACGCCGACCACGAAACCGATGACCAGCCACAGCCGGCCGGCGAGCAGCTCGACGATGTCGGAGAACATCGGGGTGTTGCCGGTGACCTCGACGCCGTCGGGCACCTGGGCCCGGACGGACTCGACCAGGTCGGTGCTGCGTTCGTCGGTCGG
Source organism: uncultured Actinomycetota bacterium (assembly GCA_963788445.1). Classification (GTDB taxonomy): domain Bacteria; phylum Actinomycetota; class Actinomycetes; order Propionibacteriales; family Nocardioidaceae; genus Nocardioides. The sequence goes on along the minus strand of CAWBGN010000005.1, from coordinate 485,634 downwards.
ACCGAACGACGGGACCGCGTTGAAGGTGGCGATCGCGCCGTCGGGCGAGACGACCGGCTCGGTCACCGCCGACGATGTCGGCGCGGCCGTCGAGCTCCGTCGCCAGCGCCTGGGTGGCGGAGTCGCTCACCTGGTCGCGGTCGACGACGAACACGAACGGACCGGTGAAGCCGGCCCCGAACTCGTCGGTGACCAGGTCGTAGGCCTTGCGCGTGGTCAGGTCGGACGACTGGGTGGACGGGTCCTGCGGCCAGGTGCGCATGTCGAGCACCGGCAGCGCCAGCAGGATCATCACCAGCGCCGCGCCGACGGCCCAGGGGAGGGGCTTGCGGCCGACCTTGGCGGCCCAGCGAGCGGTCAGGCTCGGGCGGGCAGTGGCGTCGGCGGCCTCGCGGACGCCGGGCACGTGACCCTTGCGGACCTTGCGCGGCAGCACCTTGCGACCGGCCAGGCGGCACAGCGCCGGCACCAGGGTCAGGGCCGCGGCCATCACGGCCACGACGGCGAGCGCGGTGGCGAAGCCGAACGATGCGTAGACCTGGAGGCCCGACAGGCGCAGGCCCATCAGCGACACCAGCACGGTGACCGCGGCGAAGACCACGGAGCGACCGGCGGTGGCCACGGCGCGGCCGGCGGCGTCGGTGACCGCGTTCCCGCCGCGGACGTACTCGACGAACCGGGTGACGATCAGCAGGGCGTAGTCGATGCCGACACCGAGGCCGACCATGGTGGCCACCATCGGGGCGGCGGTGCTGACGTCCATGGTGGCGGCGAGGAGCAGGATCGCGCCGCTGCTCACGCCGAGGCCGGTGAGGGCGACCGCGATCGGCAGTCCGGCGCCGACGACGGAGCCGAACGCGAGGACCAGGATGAACAGCGCGGCGACGATGCCGATCAGCTCGCCGTACCCCTCCATCGGGGCGGCGGCGCTGCCGGGGACCTCCCCGCCGAGCTCGACCTGGAGGCCGGTGTCGCGGGTGGGCTCGACGGCGTCCTCGAGCGGGGTCGAGGTTGCCCATCAGGTCCGGGTCGGTGACCGGGACGTCGTACTGCACGTCGAGCAGCGCGGTGTCGGCGTCCTCGGAGAACCGGGCCGGCGAGACCGTCGCGACGTGCGGCATGTCGGCGAGCCGGTCGGAGAGCTCGGTGAGCTCCGCCTGGCCGGGCTGGGCGCCGGACTCGTCGTGCACGACCACCTGGGCCGAGGCGAAGCCGGCCTCGGGGAGGTGCTCGCGGAGCTGGTCGACGCCCTTCTGGGCGCGGGCGTCGGGGACGTTGTAGTCGTCCTGGGGCGTGCCGCCGAAGGTGGCGGAGAGCGCCACGACGGAGACGGCGACGAGCACCCAGGCGAAGATCGTGCGCCACGGGTGCGCGGCGGAACCGCTGCCCGAGGCGGTAGAGGAAGCGGGACATGGTGGTGGTTCCTTCTGACGTCGGTGGTGGTGACGAGGAAAGACTCACGGCGACGGACTTGCCCCCCTCTTGTCGCTGACTTACTGGCGCCCTGCGTCACTTCGGGGGTTTCGAGGCTCGCTTCGCTCGCACCTCAACCACCGGGGGAGCCTCGGGTGGTCGCCGGCGATAGTGTCGAGCGGTGTCCGCAGCCGTCGAGCAGCTCGCCCCCACCGCGGTCGAGGGCGACGCGATCGCCTTCCGGCTGGCGGACGCCGCGCACGCGCTGCCGGGGGTCAAGCTGTGGTGCGACCTGGACCTCGGGGAGGGTCTCGACCTGGCCGAGGTCCCCGGCGGGTGGGAGCTCCGGCTGCCGCTGCCGGACCTCGACTGCCTCGAGTACCTCTTCGAGATCACCACCGACGGCGACGCCGAGCTCCGGGTCGATCCGGGCAACCCGGCGACCGTCGACGGCGCGTTCGGCGAGCACTCCTGGCTCGCCGCTGCCGGGCTACGCGCCACCGGCCTGGCTCGACCTGCCAGCCCGTGGAGGCGGTACGCCGATCGGTGAAGGTCGCCGCGGACCCCGGTCGGCACCCTCGAGATCGGCACCTGGGCGCCCGCCGACGCCACGCCCGGCGAGCGGCTCCCGCTGCTCCTCGCCCACGACGGCCCCGAGATGGACGCCTTCGCAGGGCTGACCCACTACGTCGGCGCCCTGATCGGTGAGGGACGGCTGCCGCGGATGCGGGTGGCGCTGCTGTCGCCGGGCGCGCGGAACCGGAACTACTCCGCCAACCCGGCGTACGCCACCGCGCTCACCCGGCACGTGCTGCCGCGGCTGCTCGAGGTCCTGCCCACCGACCATCGCCCGGTGCTGACCGGGCAGAGCCTCGGTGGCGTCGCCGCGCTGCACGCGGCGTGGACGTCACCGGGCACGTTCGGCGGCCTGCTGCTCCAGTCCGGGTCGTTCTTCACCCCCGAGCTGGACCCGCAGGAGTCGGCGTACGAGTTCTTCTCGGAGGTCACCGGCTTCGTGCGCTCGGTGCACGCCGCGACCACCGCCGCACCGGGCGCACCGCGGATGACGATCACCTGCGGCACCGCGGAGGAGAACCTCGCCAACAACCGGCTGATGGCGGCGGAGCTGGCCGCCACCGGGGTCGACGTGGCCTGGGGCGAGGTCCGGCAGGGGCACACCTGGACCTGCTGGCGCGACCTGCTCGACCCGTACCTCGACCACTCTGTTGCGAAAGGTTTGGGCGGACCTGACATGGACCGCTTCCAGATCGAGCTGCCGGCGCCCGGCTTCGACCGGCCCGGCACGCGTCGTCCGCTACGGCCACTACGGCCGGCCGGTGCTGGTGTTCCCGAGCGAGCAGGGCCGCGCGTGGGACTACGAGAACAACGGGATGGTGGGCGCCGTCGCCGACCTGGTCGAGGCCGGCCGGGTCAAGCTCTACTGCGTCGACTCGTACGACGCCCACACCTGGTCGAACAGCTCGATCCCGCTCGAGGCGCGCGCCCAGCGGCACGGCGCCTACGAGTCCTGGATCACGAACCAGGTGGCCGGGTTCATCGGCGAGGACTCCGCGGGCGTCGGCGAGGTGATCGTGACCGGCTGCAGCCTCGGCGCCTACCACGCGCTGAACTTCGCGCTCACCCGCGCGGACCTGTTCCCCGTGGCGATCTGCCAGAGCGGCAACTACGACCCGTCGCAGTGGCACGCGTGGGGCGAACGCGGAGACGCGGCGTACTTCACCAACCCGACCAACTACGTGCCCAACCTCCACGGCGACCACCTGGACTGGCTGCGCAGCCGGGTCCACCTCGTGCTCACCGTGGGGGAGGGCGCCTGGGAGACCGAGCCCACCGGCTCGCTGCCGTCGGCTCGGCACATGGGCGGGCTGCTGGCCGAGAAGGGCATCTCCCACGATCTCGACGTGTGGGGCCACGACTCGGCGCACGACTGGCCCTGGTGGCAGAAACAGATCGCCCACCACCTGCCCCGGTTCTGCTAGGAACGTCTCCATGGGAGTTCCCGGAAACCCAGCCCCAGCCGAGCTGGCGGCCACCGAGCTGTTCGCGGTGGACGCCTACCGGACCGAGTTCGACGCCGCCGTGGTGGAGGTGGACCGCGAGGGCGGCCGGGTCCGGCTCTCGCGCACCGCGTTCTACCCCGTCGGGGGCGGCCAGCCGTGGGACCTCGGCACCCTCCAGACGTCGGCCGGCACGCTCGCCGTCACGGAGGTTCGCCGACAGCGCGGGCCGATCTGGCACACCGTCGAGGGCGAGCTGCCGGGCGTCGGCGACGAGGTGCACGGGCAGATCGACTGGGACCGCCGGCACCGACTGATGCGCACCCACACGGCGCTGCACATCCTCTGCGGGGTGATCTGGGCCGACTACGGCATCCCGGTCACCGGCGGCAACATGGAGCCGATGAAGGGGCGTCTCGACTTCCCGTTCCCGGCCATGTCCGCCGACCTCGGCGCCGCCGTCGAGAAGCGGATCAACGACGAGATCGCCCGCGCACACGAGATCGTCGTCGACTTCCTGCCGCGCGCCTGTCGCCGACGCCGACCCCGCGCTGATCCGCACCAGCGCCAACCTGATCCCGCAGGAGATCGACCCGCTGCGGGTGATCGACATCGTCGGCCTCGACCGGCAGGCCGACGGCGGCACCCACGTCCTCTCCACCGCGGAGGTGGGGGCGGTCCGCGTCGTGGGTACGGAGAGCAAGGGCAAGGACAACAAGCGGATCCGCCTCGAAGTCGTCGACCCGGAAGGGGACAGCACGCATGAGTGACCACCTGATCGGACTGCTGCTCGGAGCCGAGGAGGACTGGCCGCGCGCGTTCGAGTCGATCCTGCGCCGCGTCGGCACCATCAAGCACGACGGCGCCGACCACACCGTCAGCAGCGAGCGGCTCACCATCGAGCCGTTCGGGCTGACCGATCCGGTCCGCACCGACCTGGTCATCGACCGGCTGGCGTACTGGTACTACCACCCGCGCGAGTGGCTGAAGAAGGCGTCGCTCGTCAACGGCACCTACCTCCTCAACAGCCCGTTCACGTTCCAGTCGATGGAGAAGCACAGCGCCTACTGCGCGATGCTCCGGCTCGGGCTCAAGGTCCCGCCGACCACGCTGGTGCCGTACAAGAACCCGGTCGACAACGTCCGGTGGGCCTACACCTCGGAGAAGTACAACCAGCCGTTCGACCTCGACCACCTCGCCGAGGAGCTCGGCTACCCGCTGTACATGAAGCCGTTCGACGGCGGCGGCTGGCGCGGGGTCTCCCGGGTCAACGACCGCGGCGACCTGCACCGCGCGTACGACGAGTCCGGCGAGATGCTGATGCACCTCCAGGCGACGGTCGAGTACGAACACTTCGCCCGGGCCCTGTCCATCGGCCCGGAGACGATGGTCATGGACTTCCGGCCCGACCAGCCGATGCACAACCGGTACGCCGTGACCCACGGCTTCCTGTCGGAGTCGTCCGGCCACCAGACGATGGCGATCAGCCGGATCGTGAACGCCTTCTTCCACTGGGAGTTCAACTCCTGCGAGATGCTGGTGGCGGGCGACGAGGTCTACCCGATCGACTACGCCAACGCCTGCCCCGACGTGGCGGTCACCTCGTTGCACTACTACTTCCCGTGGGCGATCAAGGCGCTGGTGCGCTGGTCGGTCTACTGCGCGGTGACCGGCCGTCGCGCCAACGTGGACCTCGAGACCCGCCGGTACTTCGAGATCGCCGACGACCCGGCCCTCGACTACGACGCCAAGATCGAGGCCTACCTCGCGCTCGCCGACGAGCACTTCGAGACCGAGCGCTACTGGGACTGGTGCTCCGAGAACCTCCCCGACCTCGACGAGCAGGTCGTCGAGTGGATCACGTCCGACGAGTTCGACCGGCTGCTCCGCGACACGGTCAGCGCGACGTACCCGCCGCACGAGCACGAGGAGTTCCTCGCCCACTTCCGCGGCCTGCTCGGCATGTGGGTCAAGGACAACACCTAGGCAATGTCGGCGTGGTTTCGAGACGGTTGCTGCGCAACCTCCTCAACCACCGGTGGTTGAGAGCCTCGAAACCCCGTGAGTTGCGCAGGGCCTGAGCCAACGAAGCCCCTAGGCTTCCGGCCATGTACCGCGCGGCCGCCCTCGCCGCCGCGTTCCTCCTCTGGCTGCTGCTCGGCCCCTGGGTGCTGCTGGTCGCGCTGGCCTCGCTCGCGATCCCGCAGGTCCGTTGGTGGCTCCGGCCGGAGCACCCTTGGCGGGTCGCCGGAATCACGGCGGGCGCCATCGCGCTCCTGGCCGGCCTGGTCATCGTCATCCCGGACGCCTGGCTCCCGATCCCGCCCGGCCCCGGCCTGATGGTCTCCCCTCAGTACGTCGGCCGCGCGGCCGTACCCCACCCGGTCACCGGCGTCGCCGTACCCCAGCATCCGCACCTGGCCCGCAACGGCGCCAGCTCGATGCACAACGACGCGTACGCCAGCGACGCCTACACCTGGGCCGGCCCGACCGGCGACCGGCCCGACGTGGACAGCGCCTGGTACGGCATCGAGGAGTGCGCCACCCTCGCGTTCGACTCCCACGACCGGATCGTCGCGCTGTGCGGCGACCTCGAGGGGCCGACCCTGCGGGTGCTCGACCCCGACTCGATGCGGCCGATGGTCACCAAGGACCTCCCCGACCGGGTGGCCGTCGAGGGCAAGAAGCCGTGGGAGAACCTCTGCGGCGGCGCCTACTTCTACCTCGACGAGGACGACCGGGCGATGGTCGCGACCACCGACCGCCGGATCCTCGCCGTCGAGACCTCCGACGCCGACGGCGACCCGGACCTGACCACCGACCGCGCGTACGACCTCACCGACGTGGTGCCCGAGGACGACTGCCTGATCGCACTGATGCCGGACTGGGACGGCCGGATCTGGTTCGAGACCTTGGGCGGTCTGGTCGGCGCCGTCGACCCGCGATCCGGCGAGGCACGGGTCCGCGACCTCGGGGAGGAGATCGCCAACTCCTTCGCCGTCGACGAGCAGGGCGTGTACGTCGTCACCGTCGAGGCGCAGTACCGGCTCTCCGCCGACCGCTCCGGCAAGCCGGCCGTCGACTGGCGCGCGACGTACGACCGCGGCAGCGAGCAGAAGCCCGGCCAGCTCAGCCAGGGCAGTGGTACGACGCCCACGCTCCTCGGCGACGACCTGCTCGCCATCACCGACAACGCCGACCCGAAGATGCACGTGGTCTTCCTGCGCCGCGCCACCGGCGAGGAGGTCTGCTCGGCCGCCGTCTTCGGCGACAACGCCAGCGCCACCGACAACTCCCTCGTCGCCGTCGGCCCGGCTGCGGTCGTGGTCGAGAACAACCACGGCTACTCCAGCCCGCTCAGCACCTTCCTCGGCCGCGCCACCGACTCCGGTCTCGCCCGGGTCGACGTGGTCGGCGACGAGTGCGAGGTGCGCTGGACCAACGACGACGTGATCGCGCCGACCTCGGTGGCGAAGGCGTCACTCGCGACCGGCCTCGTCTACGCCTACACCAAGCGGCCGTCCTGGTGGGGCGTCAGCGCGTGGTACCTCACCGCCGTCGACATCGACACCGGCAGGCACGTCTTCAGCATCCGCACCGGCACCGGAACCCTGATGAACAACCACTACGCCGCGATCACCCTGGCCCCCGACGGGTCGGCGTACATCGCGACCCTGGGCGGGATGGTGCGGGTCAAGGACCGGGAGTAGCGGCGAGCCTCGGCACCGGCCACCTCAACGGGCGGTGGCCCGCCTCTGCGTGTAGGCGTCGAGGCGGTCGCCGAGCTCGTGGGCCGACGCGCCGCGGTCGAGCAGCTCGCGGACGACCTCGGCCATCGACGGCGGGGTGAGCCCGTCGACCGGCTGGTCGAGGTCGAGGTTCGTCGGGAACGGGTAGCCCTCCGCGGAGGCGGCGATCGCGTTGTCGACGTACGGCGTGGGCGCACCGGCCGCGGCCCGGCCGAGCAGGACCGGGTAGACGGCCCGGACGACCCGGTCGCGGTCCACGGCTTCCATGGCGCGGCCGAACGCCGACGAGACCTGCAGCAGGTTCGCCGTCCTCTGGATGTCGGCCGAGACGTTGGTGCCTGCGCCGTGGAAGAGCGCGGGGTTGAAGAAGACGGCGTCGCCCTTGGCCAGCGGGAGCTGCACGTAGTGCTGCTCGAAGTACTCACGGAACTCCGGGAGGCGCCAGGCGAGGTAGCCGGGGAGGTACCGGTGGGAGTACGGCAGGTACATCGTCGGACCGCTCTCGACGGGCATGTCGGAGTGGGCCACCGCGCCCTGGAGGGTCAGCACCGGAGACAGGGCGTGGACGTGCGCCGGGTACCGCTCGATCCGGTCGTTCTCCATGAAGCCGAGGTGGTAGTCGCGGTGCGGGTCCTGGGCCTGTCCGCCCGGCCGGACGACGTTGACCTGCGAGGTCACCTGGTAGCCGGGGCCGAGCCAGGCCCGCGAGACCAGAGCGATCACGTCGTTCGCGTAGTAGTCGGTGAAGGTCTCGGGGTCGCGGACGGCCAGCTTCTCCAGGGCGTTCCAGACGCGGTCGTTGGCGCCGGCCTTGGCGAAGTGGTCGCCGGCGGGGCCGTCGGCCGCGCGCTCCACGGCGATCATCGCGTCGAACGCCGCGGTGGCGCGGTCGACGACGCCGGTGTCGGGGAAGGCGCCCCGGATCGCCACGACGCCCGGACCGTCGGTCAGGGCCCGGACCAGCTCGGCGGCCACGCGCTCCTCCGCGGTCCCGAGCAGCCGGTCCGCCTCGTAGACGAGCACGTTGTCGACGACCTCGGCCGCGAGCGGGTAGTCGGCGAGGTCGGTGGTCCGCTCGACGTGGGCGACGAAGTCGGCGAGGTCGCAGTCGGCCGTGCGGAGGTGGGCGGCGGTGGCGCCGAGCGTCGGGGTCGTCATGCGTCCACGCTAGGCCCGGTGCGAGGCGCCCAGACCTGCGAAAATGCCTCAAGAACGCCTCAGCGGAGGAGGGCCACCGCATGGTCAGGGAGCACCGCGCGCACCGCGTCACCGACATCGCCGCGCAGGCCGGGCTGAGCCGGGCCACCGTGGACCGGGTCCTCCATGGCCGCCCCGGTGTCCGCGCGGCGACGGTTGCCCAGGTGGAGCAGGCGATAACCGAGCTCGACCGGCAACGCGCCCAGGTGCGTCTCTCGGGGCGCACGTTCCTCGTCGACCTCGTGATGCAGGCACCGGACCGGTTCGCCGCCGCGGTCCGCGGCGCTCTGGAGTCCGAGCTCCCGGCCCTGCGCCCGGCGGTGTTCCGCGCCCGGTTCCACCTGAGCGAGGAGAGCGACCCTGACCGGGCGGCGACCCTGCTGGAGGCGATCAGGCGGCGCGGTTCGGACGGCGTGATCCTCAAGGCGCCCGACCACCCTCACGTCGTGCAGGCCGTTGACGCGCTGGTCGGCTCCGGGATTCCCGTCATCACGTTCGTCACCGACGTGCCGTTCAGCAGGAGGCTGGCGTACGTCGGCGCCGACAACCGCGCCGCCGGCGCGACCGCGGCGTACCTCGTCACCCGGTGGTCCGGCACCGGCCCCGGCGGTGTGCTGGTCACGCTCAGCAGCTCGTCGTTCCGCGGTGAGGAGGAGCGCGAGATCGGGTTCCGGGCGACGATGCGCGACCTCGCTCCCGAACGGACGATCCACGAGGTCACCGACACCGACGGGCTCGACCGGACCATGCTCGACGCGGTCCGCAGCGCGCTCGCTGCCGCACCCGACATCGATGCGGCGTACTCCATCGGCGGCGGCAACGCCGCCACCCTGGAGGCGTTCCGATCGCTCGGCCGTGCGCCGACCGTCTTTGTGGCGCACGACCTCGACGGAGACAACCGGGCGCTGCTCCGCACCCACCAGATCTCGGCCGTGCTGCACCACGACCTCCGGGCCGACATGCGCCGGACCTGCCGCCTGGTCATGCAGGCCCAGGGGGCACTGTCCGGCAGCCCGGTCAGCATCCCCTCGCCGATGCAGGTGGTGACGCCCTACAACGAGCCGCCTGGCCTCGACCTGGACGGGCGCGGCTAGGACTCGTCCAGCTCGCCCTGCTGCCGTCGCTCCGCGCGCAGCTCGTCCTGGGTGCGGCGGCGCCGGATCTCGGCGCGGGCGAGGACGAAGGCGATGATCACGGGCAGCACGTACTTCGCCTTGTCGAGCACCTCGCGCACCCAGCCGGGCAGCGACCAGTCCGGCCAGTTGACGTCCGGCCAGGGGATCGACGGGAGGTCGGGGAGCGGGAGGTCCGGGGCGTTCACGTCGGGCAGCGGCAGCGAGAACGTGAACCGGGCCGCCAGGAACAGGAACAGGAGCGGGAGCACGACCTTCGCGATGCCGGCTGCCGTGTGCTGCGCGGCGTACCGGCGTGGGTGCTCGCGCACCTTCTGCTCGTACGCCGCGGCGCGCGACCCGGGCGCGGGGTCGAGGTCGATGCCGCCGATGCCGACCCCCGCCTTCGCGGTCTGCTCCTCACCCGGCTCGAACCACGTGGCCCGGCGCGGGTGGCCGAACGTCGAGAACCGGAGGGCGAGCAGGCCGAGCTCGGGGTCGTCGGGTGTCAGCGTCACCTTGTCGTCCGCGGTCTTGGTGACCGCCGCGAGCTCGTCGTCGACGTACCAGCGGATCTCACGGCGCAGCGCACCGTCCTGGACCTCGACCCGGTGGGTCCGGCCGGACATCGTCAGGTCGAAGCGCTGGGGAGGGCGGTCGGACATGGCGGACGACGCTACGAATGTCGGCACCGCCGCACATCGGCCCAGGGTCCCGGCCGACCGAACTTTGGTCAGGGGTACTCGATACCGACGGCGCGCTCGCTCAGCTCCCACAGGGCGCGCTGGGCGTTCTCGTCCCGCGACAGCTTGCTGCTGCCGACGACCTGCGGCAGCCCGCGGCTCTCGCCGAGGCTGCTCGGGCCGCAGTACGTCGCCCCCGGAAGGTCGGCCGTGGCCGCCATCAGCGTCGACAGCGCGCCCGCGTGCGCGGGCTGGGCGACCACCTTGATCGCCGCGTCCAGGATCGAGGCCCGGGCGCCGCCGGCCCGGCCGTAGCGACCGTTCACCGCCAGGTGGGTGCCCGAGAAGCCGGGGTGGGCGGCCAGCGCCTTCACCGGCAGCTCGGCCTCGCGGCAGCGCCGGTCGAGCTCATAGGTGAACAGCAGGTTGGCGAGCTTGGTCTCGCCGTACACCGGCCACCGGGAGTAGCGGCCTTCCTGCTTCCGCGGGTCGCCGAGCGGCGGCTTGCGCGCGGTGCGGTGCATCTGCGACGAGACCGTGACGACCGTGGCCGCCTCGCTCGCCACCAGCTGGGGGAGCAGCAGCCCGGTGAGGAGGAACGGCCCGAAGTGGTTGGTGGCCATCTGCTGCTCGAACCCGTCGACCGTCCGCGCGTACGGCGGTGCCATCACGCCGGCGTTGTTGACCAGTACGTCGATCGGGCCGAGCAACGCGGCATGTGCCGCGGCCCTGCGGACCGAGCCCTGGTCGGCGAGGTCGACGGACAGCTGCTCCAGCTCCGCGCCCGGGACCTGCTGCCGGATCGCGGCCTCGGTGTCGGCCAGCTTGGAGCTGTTCCGGCCCGCGAGGACTACCCGCGCGCCGCGGCGAGCGAGCTCGAGCGAGGTGTAGTGGCCCAGCCCGCCCTTCGTGCAGCCGGTGACCAGGATGGTGCGGCCCTTCTGGTCCGGCATGTCCGAGAGGGACCAGAGATCGGTCTTCGTCGTCACGGGGTGACCGCCAGGGTGTCGAGGATCTTCTGTCCGAGCATCGCGTCGCCCGTGACAACGACCGACCCCGGCTCGGGGGTACGCCGCCCGCCCGCCAGCACGATGAACGCTTCGCGGTCGGTCACCACCCGGACCGTCGGATCGGCCGGGATCTCCGTGAGCTGCTCGCCGCGACCGTTCTCGTTCACCGTGAACGCGAGTGGGGCGCTGCCGGCGATCTCCACCACGACGGTGGTGCCGACCGGGGCGCCGACCCGCTTCGCGACCACGAAGCCGACGCTCTCGGCGAGGTAGTCCGCCGTGTGCTTCGCCGCGGGCGAGTCCATGCCGCCGGGCATGCCGACCGCCCGGCGTACGTCCTGCTCGTGCATCCAGATGTCGAGCGGGCGGTTGCGCAGCAGGGTGTTCCAGGTCCAGCCGACGCCGCCGAAGATCCGTTCCGGCTTGGCGGACGCATCGGTCGGCGGGTCGGCCAGGAGGGCGGTGTGACGCTTGGTGGCGGCCGAGCGGATCTCGTTGATGATGTGGTCGGGCGACTTGTCCGCGCGGGCGACGACGCCCTGCTCGGTGTAGAGGCCCATCAGCCCGGTGACGTGCGCCGGCTCCCCGACCTCGACCGTCTCCTCGGGCGCCCCGGCGAGGATCCCCTCGAGGTGGGCGATGTGCGAGGCGATCGCCTTCACGTCCCAGCCGTCCAGGTCCGTGGGCGTCGACCAGTCCTCCGCCGGGATCTGCTCGAGCAGCTCGGTGAAGTCGTTCACCGCCTGCCACCACACGTCGACGTAGCCAGCGAGACGTTCCCGATCCGTCATGGCGACAGGCTAGTGGGCACGCCGCGGTCACCCTCCGCCGGTGGCCCGGTACGCCTGTGCGTTGGTGAAGTCATACTGAGGGCGGCTCTAGCATCCGGGTCTCGACAAGCTCGACCGACGTCGGTCGAGCTTGTCGAGACCTCACCCTCGGTTGTGCTTCAGGACATGGCCAGCATCACGGCGATCGCCAGCATGGTCAGGCCGATCAGCACGTCGAGCACCTGCCACGACCGCGGGCTGGCGAGCAGCCGGTGCGCCCGGCGAGCGCCGTACCCGAGTCCGATGAACCACAGGGCGCTCGCGACCGCTGCGCCCAGCGCGAACCACCAGCGGCCCTCGTCGCCGTGCTGGTTGGCGATCGAGCCGAGGAGCAGCACCGTGTCGAGGTAGACGTGCGGGTTGAGCCAGGTCAGCGCGAACGCCATCGTCACCGCCGCACGCCGGCTCCCGTTGCCGTCGCGGGCAGCCTGCAGTGACTCGGCCCGCCGCGCCCGCAGCAGCGAGCTCACGCCGTACCAGGTCAGGAAGGCGACGCCGAGCCACCGGACCGTCGTCAGTGCCCACGGTGCGCGCTCGACGATGGTGCCGATGCCGCTGACCCCTGCCGCGATCAGGACCACGTCGGACAGCGCGCAGATCAGCACCACCACGCCGACGTGGGCGCGCGCCAGGCCCTGTCGCAGCACGTACGCGTTCTGCGCGCCGATGGCGACGATCAGCGACAGGCCGGTGACCAGACCGGCGACGAGGGCAGAGACCACGAGCGCGACGCTACGGCTCCGGATGCGTGCAGACCAGCGAATGTTTCTGCAGATCCATTAGCGTTGCTTCATGGACCCTGCACCGTCCCAGCTCGCCGCGCTCACCGCGATCGCCGACCACGGCACGTTCGAGGCGGCCGCCCGGGCCCTGCACGTGACGCCGTCGGCCATCAGCCAGCGGATCCGGGCTCTCGAGTCGAGCGTCGGCCGCGTCGTCGTGCAGCGCACCGCGCCGTGCCGCCCGACCGAGGCGGGCCGCACGCTGCTGCGCCTGGCCCGCCAGACCCAGCTGCTGTACGACGAGGTCCGCGGCGAGCTGGTCGACGGCGGACCGATGCGGACCGACCTACCGGTCGCGGTCAACGCCGACTCGCTCGCGACCTGGTTCCGCGCGGTCATCGGCCGGGTCGCGGGCTGGGACGACGTCGCCCTGCGGCTGCACGTGGAGGACCAGGCGTTCTCCGCCGACCTGCTCCGCAGCGGCGAGGTGCTGGCGGCCGTGACCTCGGAGAACGTCGCCGTCCAGGGCTGCTCGATCGAGCACCTCGGGGTGCTCCGCTACCGGCCGGCGGCGACGCCCGGGTTCGCGGAGCGGTGGCGGCACGGCCGCGGGTACGACTGGGAGCGGATGCCGGTCGTCGCGTTCAACGAGAAGGACGCCGTCCAGCACGACCTGCTGCGCGGCCGCGGGGTCGACGTACCTCCCGTCGTCCATCGCGTCCCGACCTCGGCCGACTTCCTCGAGGCGGTCCGGCTGGGACTCGGCTGGGGCGCCCTGCCCGGACCCCAGCTGGATCCCGACCTGGAGTCCGGTCGGCTCGTGCTGCTAGGTACGCGTCGGCACGTCGACGTGCACCTCTACTGGCAGCGCTGGCGCCTGGACTCACCCCTCCTGGCCCGCCTCACCGAGGAGGTACGTCGCGCCGCGACGGACCACCTGCGCCCCAAATGACGCTGACCCGTCAGAAGGAGGCCTCGTCGAGGTCCATCAGCGACAGGTCGGTGTGCTCGGCGAGGGCCCGCTCGGCGGTGATCTTCGGCAGGTTGTGCTGCGCGAAGAACTGCGCCGCCGCGATCTTGCCCTCGTAGAACGCCTTGTCCTTGTCGGTGATGTCGCCGGCGAGCTTGTCCAGCGCGATCTCGGCGCCGCGGAGCAGCAGCCAGCCGCAGACGACGTCGCCCAGCGCCATCAGCAGTCGGCTGGTGTTCAGGCCGACCTTGTAGATGTTGCGGATGTCGCCGCCGTCGGCCGACGCGTCGGCCGACATCAGGTCGTTGATCATGTGCCCGACGATGGCGTTGGCGTCCTCGAGCGCGGTGGCCAGCAGGCCGCGCTCGACCTTGAGCCGTCCGTTGCCGGCCTCGGAGGCGATGAAGCTCTCGATCTCCTTCGCGAGGTGGCCCAGCGCCTTGCCCTGGTCCTTGACGATCTTGCGGAAGAAGAAGTCCTGGCCCTGGATCGCCGTGGTGCCTTCGTAGAGGGTGTCGATCTTGGCGTCGCGGACGTACTGCTCGATGGGGTACTCCGTCAGGAAGCCGGACCCACCGAGGGTCTGCAGCGACTCGGTGCCGAGCAGCACCCACGAGCGCTCGGAGCCGTAGCCCTTCACGATCGGGAGCAGCAGGTCGTTGACGGCACTGGCGAGCTCGTCGGTCTCGCCGGCGTGCTCGGCCATGTGCACGCGGTCCTGCCAGCTCGCGGTGTAGAGCACCAGCGCACGCATAGCCTCGGCGAACGACTTCTGCGTCATCAGCGAGCGGCGTACGTCGGGGTGATGGGTGATCGTGACCCGGGGGGCGGTCTTGTCGGCCGCCGCGGTCAGGTCGGCGCCCTGGACCCGCTCCTTGGCGTACGCGAGCGCGTTGAGGTAGCCGGTCGACAGCGTGGCGATGGCCTTGGTGCCGACCATCATCCGGGCGTTCTCGATGACCTGGAACATCTGCGCGATGCCGTTGTGGACCTCGCCGAGCAGCCAGCCCGTGGCCGGCTCCTTCTCGCCGAAGGTCAGCTCGCAGGTGTTGGAGACCTTGATGCCCATCTTGTGCTCGACGTTGGTGACGTAGGCGCCGTTGCGCTCGCCGGTCAGCTCGCCCGTCTCGGGGTCGAAGTGGTACTTCGGCACGATGAAGAGCGACAGGCCCTTGGTGCCCGGGCCGCCGGCGCCCTCGACGCCGACCGGGCGGGCCAGCACGAGGTGGATGATGTTCTCGGTGAGGTCGCTCTCGGCCGAGGTGATGAAGCGCTTGACGCCCTCGATGTTCCAGGTGCCGTCGTCGTTCGCGGTGGCCTTGGCGCGGCCCGCGCCGACGTCGGAGCCCGCGTCGGGCTCGGTCAGCACCATCGTGGTGTTCCACCGGCGGTCGACGATGTGCTGGGCGATCTTCTTGTCCCGCTCGTTGCCGTTGCGGTGCACGATCCCGGCGAACGCCGGCCCGGCGCCGTACATCCAGATCGGGGCGTTCGCGCCGAGCACCAGCTCGCCGATCGCCCAGTTGAGGCTCGAGGGGGCGGGGGTGCCGCCGAGCTCGGCGAGGGTGCCGAGACGCCAGTACTCGGCGTCCATCCAGGCGTCGTAGCTCTTCTTGAAGGACTCCGGCACCGGCGCGGTCGCGGTCTTCGGGTCGAAGACCGGCGGGTTGCGGTCGCTGTCCTCGTACGACGCGGCGAGGTCCTCGCGAGCGAGCCGGTCTACCTCGACGAGGATCGACCGCGCCGTCTCACCGTCGACCTCGGCGAAGGGACCCTGGCCCAGGACGTCGTCCCGGCCGAGCACCTCGAAGAGGTTGAACTCGATGTCGCGAAGGTTGCTCTTGTAGTGGCTCACTGCTCCACCTATTCGTCTCGGGGCACGCCGACGACCGAGTGCTACTCGTCGGTAACTTAATTCTAGGAGGGCACCGATGGACGCGCAAGCGAAGTGAGCCGAATCTCCCCACCTGAGCGGGAATCCGGCTGTCTCGGCTCCCCGCGGAGTGACCTCGACCCCAATTTGGGCGACTCGCGGCGCCCCGAATTGACAACCAGCGGAACGATCAATTCTACTGATTTGGTCAAGATACCAACTTGATGGACTTAAGCAGTTCCGATGACCACTCGGTGATGGTGCGATCACCGAGCGACCAAAGGGGTATCACCCATGCGCAAGCTTCTTGTCCTCGGCTTTGTCGGCCTGTTGGCCCAGCTCATCGACGGCTCTCTCGGCATGGCGTACGGCGTCACGTCGTCCACGCTGCTCCTGGCCGCCGGCGTCGCTCCCGCGGCCGCCTCGGCCGCCGTCCACTTCTCCGAGATCGGCACCTCGCTGGTCTCGGGCTTCTCCCACCACAAGCTCGGCAACGTCGACTGGAGGACCGTGTCGATCCTGGCGGTCCCCGGCTTCATCGGCGCTTTCGCCGGCGCGACCTTCCTGTCCAGCCTGCCAGCAGACACCGCCAAGCCCTGGGTGGCTGGCCTGCTGCTGGCCCTCGGTGTCTACGTGATCTACCGCTTCCTGGTCCTCGGTGGCCGCCGCCCGACCTTCAAGGCACGTCCGGGCGGCAAGTTCCTGGTGCCCATGGGCCTCGTCGGCGGCACGCTCGACTCCATCGGTGGCGGTGGCTGGGGCCCGGTCGGCACCACCACGCTGCTGTCGTCGGGCCGACTCGAGCCGCGCAAGGTCGTCGGCTCGATCGACACCTCCGAGTTCGTGGTCGCCGTCGGCGGCTCGCTCGGCTTCATCATCGCCCTGGGCTCGCAGGGCATCGAGTGGTCCTACGCCGCCGCTCTGCTGATCGGCGGAGTCATTGCGGCCCCGATCGCAGCCTGGCTGGTCCGGCACCTCGCTGCCCGTGTGCTCGGTGTCGCGGCCGGTGGCCTGATCGTGCTGACCAACTCCAAGACGATCGCCGAGGCGCTGGGCGCGTCCGGTTCGACAGTCGGAGCCGTCGCAGGCGTTATCGCCGTGGCGTGGATCAGCGGCATCGTCTGGGCCGTGCGCCAGGAGCGCCGGGCCCGCGAGATCGAGGAGTTCGAAGAGGAGCTGGCGACCGTCTGAGCCGACGGGCCAGCACGAAGCGGCTGTGGGGCAGTCGGTGCGGGACGACCCCACAAGCTGCGGCCCGGCGGGCGCACCCCCGCCGGGTCGCACTCCAACCCTCGGGCCGCTCCAGACGACTCGTCTGAATTGACCATTTGGTTGAGTGTTCGGATCGACCAATCTGACACACTGGACTCATGCGTGTTTCCGCCAAGTCCGACTACGCCCTGCGTGCGCTGATCGAGATGGCCTCGCGTGGCGACGGGCCGGCCGTGAGCGCCGAGGAGCTCGGACGCCTCCAGGAGATCCCGCACGGGTTCCTGCAGGCGATCCTCGCCGACCTCCGCCGGGCCGGCATCGTGATCTCCCAGCGCGGCCAGTCGGGCGGGTGGCGGATGGGCCGCAAGTCCACTGACGTCTCGGTGGCGGACGTGATCCGGGCCGTCGACGGCCCGCTCGTCTCCGTCTACGGTCTCCGCCCGGAAGCGGTCACGTACAACGAGACCGCCGAGGTGCTCCAGCACGTCTGGATCGCCGCCCGCCGCTCGCTCCGTGACGTCTTCGAGCAGGTCTCGATCGCCCAGCTCGCCGACCACAAGCTCCCGAAGGCGGTCACGTCCCGGACCGCCGACGAGGACGCCTGGCAGCCCCACTGAGGTCTGTCGAGACCTAGAACGTGTTCCAGTCTCGCCGTACGATCGGGGCATGAGCCTCCCCGACGCCATCACCTGGAACGCGCCGAACGGCGACCACCCCGCCCGCGCCGCCTCCCAGCGCTCGTACGCCGCCGTCGCCCGGGGCGACCTGAACGAGTGGCTCACGGTGTACGCCGAGGATGCGGTGATCGAGGACCCTGTCGGCCCGTCGATGTTCGACCCCGAGGGCAACGGTCACCACGGCCACGACGGGATCCGCGCGTTCTGGGAGGTGGCGATCGCCCCCATCGAGTCGTTCCACTTCCGGATCCACGACTCGCACGCCAACGGCAACACCTGCGCCAACGTCGGCACGATCACCACGACCTTCCCCGACGGCGGGAAGGTCGACACCGACCTGGTCATGGTCTACACGGTGCACGACGACGGCCGGGTCGCGTCGATGCGCGCCTTCTGGGAGCCCGAGCGGGCGATGGGCACCTACCGCAAGGAGTGACCGTCGCAGCTCAGTCTTCCGGCAGCAGGAGCCATGCGGCGACGTACGCGAAGATGAGCACGCCGAAGCCGAGGACGGTGCCGAGCACCGCGAGGAGACGCACGACGTTGGCGTCAAGGCCGGAGTATGCCGCGATGCCGCCGCACACGCCGCCCAGGTACTTGTCGTCACGGCTGCGGGTCAGCCGCGTCGCCCGCGGCTCCTGCTCGGTCGGCGTGGTGGGCTTGAGGTCGGGGATGGCCTGCTCGGCGGTCGAAGATGTCATGCCACCATCGTCCGCGAGACAGCGCCGCGTCTCCATCCGGAGACGCCCTGAGACTCCCCGGTCCCGCAGCCTCAGGGTGCCTCGGGGGTGCCGAGTCGCGGTCTGCGCCTTTTCAGACCTCGGCGTTCGCGGCGACCCACTCGACGAGCGGGCGCAGGTCGCGCCAGTCGTCCCGGACGATTTCCAGCAGTTCCGGCGTGTGGATGACGGGCTCGAAGCCGTGTGAGCGGCCGACGGTCAGCGACTTGTACCGAAGCAGGTCGATCCGAGGGTGGTCGGCGTCGTACCCGCGGGGGCTGGTCTTGAGGCGGTCGCCGCCGACCTGCCAGCCGGTTGTCTCGAGCGTGCCGAGGATGTCCTCGAGCTCCGGGCCGGTGCGGTCGTGGTCGATGGCGTTGCGGACGGCGGCCAGCCGCTCGGAGCTCGCTTCGTAGAACCCGGCGCCGGTCCGGATGCCGCGGGCCGAGATCTCGACGTACCAGCCGGTTGCGGGTCCGGCCGCGACGAAGGCGCCCTGATGGGTCTTGTACGGCGTCTTGTCCTTCGCGAACCGCACGTCGCGGTAGGGGCGGAACACCTTGGCGTCGCCGAACTCCGGCCCGAGGGCGGCGCACAGCGCGGCCATCGGCGCCTTCACGCTCTCGGCGTACGTCTGCTTGTGCTTCTCCCAGTAGGACTTGGTGTTGTCGACCTCGAGGTCGTCGTAGAAGTCGAGGGCGGCCACGGGGAAGCCGGCGAAGTCACTCACCCACCCACCTTATGAGTCGCTCAGGGGACGGGCGCGGACACCTGCTCGTCGCCCTTGCTGGTCAGCGCGGTGATGGTGATCGTGTCGCCGCCGCAGCGCGGGGACGAGAGCGTGGCCTGGCCGCCCCGCGCGGTCTCGTAGGCGACCGTGAGCTCACCGTCGGGCGACCAGCGCATCAGCCGGGCCGGGTCGCCGTCGCGCTGCGGCTCGCGCACGAAGTACGCCGATCCCGCGCACGCCACGAGGCTGCCGGACGTTCCGGGACCGAGATCGAAGTAGCCGTCGCCGGCCCGGGCGAAGAACTGCGCGGCCTCGATCCGGTTCTCGTTCGGCACGACCGACCAGACCGCGCCGCCGTCGAGCAGTGCGCCGTCCCAGCCCTTGCAGTCCGGGACGCCGGGGAACGGGGTGATCTCGGCACCCGCCACCTCCACGACGGTCCGGCAGGAGGGGTGCTGGTCATCGAACGTGAGCAGGGACGTGCCGACCGGGGTGATCCGCGCGTCGTTGAAGCCGTTCCGCGGCGGGGCGCACCAGCCCTGCGCGGACTTCCGGGTGGCCAGATCGACCGACGCGAGACAGTAGGCGCGATCCGGTCCGATGGTGGCGTGAAGCAGAGTGCTTTCGCCCAGCGCCCAGGTGCCGCCGGTCGTGGTCGGCACGTCGGAGGACCCGTCGAGCGTGTACCTCCCGCCGCTCGCGAGGTCGATGACCGTGGCCACGTTGGGCTTGCCCGCCTGCTGGTCCTCGGCCGCCACCACGGCGTACTCGCCGTCGGTCAGGGCGTCGGTGATCCGGAACCCGCTCGGAGCGCGAACGGTGACCGGGCGCGGCCCGTCGAGGACCGCCTCGGTCCCCTGCTCGGGGTAGCCGAGCGTCCACTTCCCGCTGACGGTGACGGTGTCGTCGGTCGAGCCGGGTACCGGCGACCAGTCCAGCAGCGCGGTGGTCTCGTCGGCCTCGGCCGGGTCGTCGACGGTGCCGCCCGACGGCCCGGGCCGGGGGGACTCGGTCGTCGTCGACGCGGAGCCGGCGCTCGTCGGGGAATCCGACGGAGTCGGGCTGGTCCCGTCGCCGTTCGAGTCGCCGGCGCCGTCGGAACAGCCAGCGAGCGCAACGGCGAGAACGAGCGCGGCGAAGCAGACTGCGGCGGGGCTACGCCGCATCAGACGCCGATGTTCTGCTGGAAGTGGGCTCGGTTCGCTCGGTAGCTCTTGTAGGCGGTCTGCCACTGGACACGGTTGATGTACGGCTCGGACGGGTCGAAGCGTTGCTGGTTCCACGGCTCGAAGTAGCCGATCAGCGTCGGCTGGTTGCCGTTCTTGTCGTAGCCACGACCGGCCTGGAAGTGGCCCGACGCGTCGTCGTCGAGGTACGGGTAGAACTTCTTCAGCAGCACCGGGTGGAGGACGACCGGCGCGCGGTAGTCGGTGATGTGCCGCATCTGCAGCAGCAGCCACTTCTGGAAGGCCCAGTGGGAGATGTCGAGCACGATGTAGGGCCCGGCCCGGTGCTTCCGGTCGTAGCCGGTCCTGTTGTTGACCACGCGGACCATGTCGGAGATGGCGGTGCCCTCGCTGGTGGTGTGGAGCCTGCGGGCCCAGAGCCTCGGCCGACGCTTCTCCTGCTGCCAGCCCCACGCGATCATCTGCATGGTGGTCGGGCCGCACCAGTAGGTCCGGACCTGCTCGGCCACGTTCCGCGGGCGGAGCACGACGTCCCGCTCGGGGTAGTCCTCGATCGTCTTGGGCTTGTCAGCCTGCGCGGCGCTGACCGTGTTCGCCGACGCCTTTGCCTCCGGGTGCTCGGCCAGGAAGCCGTCGGGGAGGGGAACGCCCTCGACCTCGTGCCGCAGGAGCCACACCTTCGCCACCGACCGGGCCGCCTGGGTCAGCTCGCGACGCTCGACCTTCGCCCGCTGCTCAGGGTCGAGGGCGGCCATCCGTTGGAGACCGGCCAGCGCGTCGAGGTCGCCGGTGGTCTCGGCGGAACGGGCGGTGCGCGCGGCGACGCTGCGGGTGGCGGTGCCGATCCGGGCTCGTACGGCGGCCTGGCTGCGTTCTGTCCAGCCGGTGCCGAGGCAGTAGCGCTGGCCGTCGAAGTCGGCGCAGCGAACCAGCCGCTCGGCCAGGGCGCCCGGGTCGACCTTGGTGCTCATCCTGCCGACGGTCCGACCCGCGTCGACGACCCGGTCGATCTCCGACTGCAGGTCCGGGCTGAGCCGCCCAAGTCCTGCGGTGGCGCTGGTCGCGAGGCTGCCCTTCTCGTCCTTGCCGATGGGCGTGACCGACCCGTCCTCGTCCGACCCGCGTGGCACGAACGGTGCTGCCGCGAGCAGGACGATGAGAACGCCGATGGCGATCTTGCGCGTCCGAGACATGGACCAAACCCCTGGCGTGAGACGACGGAACCGTATCCCCACTGTCCACAACAACCCCAGAAACCGCAACTTTCACACTGGTCACATCACGGTCAGGGGTGTTGGTTTCGAGACAGGCGCCAGCGCGCCTTCCTCAACCAACGACCCGGAAGGGGGTCAGGACGGTGGTTTCGAGACAGGCGCCAGCGCGCCTTCCTCAACCAACGGCCCGGGTTAGTGGCGGCCGGGGGCGAGACAGGCGCCAGCGCGCCTTCCTCACCCAACGGCCCCCAAATGCAGAAGATCGGTGGTTGAGGAGGTTGCGCTGCAACCGTCTCGAAACCACCGATCCGATCTGGAGCGGATGACGAGATTCGAACTCGCGACATCGACCTTGGGAAGGTCGCGCTCTACCAACTGAGCTACATCCGCAGGCCGGCCACGTGGGCGCGGCGGAGGCGATGCTACCCCAGCGCGGCGCGAGGTAGGTTACGACCCGTGCTGATGAGCGACCGCGACATCCTGACCGAGATCGACAAGGGACGGATCGCCATGGACCCCTGGGACCCGGCGATGATGCAGCCCTCCTCGATCGACGTCCGGCTGGACCGGTTCTTCCGGGTCTTCGAGAACCACCGGTACCCCCACATCGACCCCGCCGCCGATCAGTCCGACCTCACTCGCGAGGTGGAACCGGACGGCGACGAGCCGTTCATCCTGCACCCGGGCGAGTTCGTGCTCGGCTCGACGTACGAAGGCGTCACCTTGCCGGATGACATCGCCGCGAGGGTCGAGGGCAAGTCGTCGCTCGGTCGACTGGGCCTGCTGACCCACGCAACGGCCGGCTTCGTCGACCCCGGTTTCAGCGGTCACGTCACCCTCGAGCTCGCCAATGTGGCGACGCTGCCGATCAAGCTCTACCCCGGCATGAAGATCGGGCAGTTCTGCTTCTTCCGGCTCTCGTCGCCGTCGGAGCACCCGTACGGCTCGGCGAAGTACGGATCGCGCTACCAGGGCCAGCGCGGGCCGACCCCCTCGCGCTCGTTCCAGAACTTCCACCGCACTCCCATCTAGCGCGCACCCCCTTGGCGATCTCCCCGAGGGAAAGGTTAGGCTGCCCTAAGTAAGCCTGCCCTTCCCTGAGGAGAGACCCCTGATGTTGCGACGTTTCCGTTCGACGGTGCTGGCGGTCGCGCTCGGCGCATCCGTGCTCGCCGGCTGCAGCACCGGCTCGACCGAGGCGAAGGACGCCCCCGAGGCCGGGACCACCTCGCAGGTCGACGCCGACGCCTTCCCCGTGACCATCAAGCATGCGTACGGCGAGACCACCATCGAGGAGGAGCCGACCCGGGTCGCGACCCTCGGCTGGTCCGATCAGGACGCCGTCCTGTCGCTCGGCGTCGTGCCCGTCGGCGCGACCAAGCTGACCTGGGGCGGCAACGACGCCGGCTCGTCGGACTGGTTCGACGCGGAGATCACCGAGCTCGGGGCCGAGGCGCCGGTGCGGTACGACGACGCCGACGGCGCCCCGATCGAGGAGGTCGCGAAGCTTGCGCCCGACGTCATCCTGGCCACGAACTCCGGCATCACCGAGGAGGAGTACCAGAAGCTCAGCAAGATCGCGCCGGTCGTGGCCTACCCGGAGGCGCCGTGGATCACGCCGTGGCAGACCTCGCTCGACATGGTGGGCCAGGCGCTCGGCCGCAGCACGCTTGCCGACGAGGTGGAGTCCGAGACCCAGGCCACGATCGACGACGCCAAGGCGGAGTACCCCCAGATCCAGGGCAAGTCGCTGGTCTTCGCCTACCTCACCACCACCGACCTCTCGACCATCGGCGTCTACGCACCGCAGGACCCGCGGGTCTCCTTCATGCACGACCTCGGGCTGGTGGACGCGCCGATGGTCGCCGACGTGATCAAGAAGGGCGAGTTCTACGGGACGGTCTCCGCCGAACGCGCCGCCGACCTCGAGTCCGACGTCCTGCTGACCTGGTCGGAGAACGCCGGTGACATGAAGACCTTCGCCGACGACCCGCTGATCGGGAAGATCCCCGCCGTCGAGTCCGGGAACGCCTACGCCGAGGAGAACAAGCACGTCAGCCTCGCCGTCACGAACCCGAGCCCGCTCTCGATCCCGTACACCATCGAGCACTTCCTGCCCCAGGTCGCCCAGGCCGTCGACGGGACCTGATGACACAGACCCTCGAGACGGCGTCCGTACGGCGCGCCACCGCCGGACGGACGCGGACCAGCACCGCGGCGGCTCTGCTCGTCGCCGCGGTGCTGGTCGTGTCGGCGCTCTCGGTGCTGGTCGGCTCGACGCCGGTCTCGCCGACCGCCCTGCTCGACCAGGCAAACCCGGACCACGCGATCGCCGTCACCCGGTTGTCGCGCACCTGCCTGGCTATGGTCATCGGTGCCGCGCTCGGGCTGGCCGGGGCGTGCATGCAGGGGCTCACCCGCAACCCGCTGGCCGACCCGGGCATCCTCGGCATCAACGCCGGTGCGTCGTTCGCGATGGTGCTGGCGATCTCGTTCTTCGGGATCTCCGACCTCTCGGCATACATCTGGTTCGCGTTCGCGGGTGCCGCGCTGGCCATGGTCGCCGTGCACGGCATCGCGGCGATGGGCCGCGACGGCGCCACTCCGGTCAAGCTGGCGATCGCGGGCGCCGCGCTCACGGCAGCGTTGTCGAGCTGGACGTCGGGCGTGCTCCTGACCGACCGGGCGACCATGGAGAGCTTCCGCTTCTGGCAGGTCGGGACAGTCGGCGGCCGCGGCTTCGACGTACTGCTGACCGGACTGCCGTTCCTGGTCGTCGGCGCCGTACTCGCCCTGGTCAGCTCGCGCCTGCTCAACGCGCTCGCCCTCGGCGACGACCTCGCTCGCGGGCTGGGCCGGCACGTCGTCCGGGACCGCCTGGTCCTCGGACTCGCGTGCGTCCTGCTGGCCGGCGGTGCGACCGCGTTGGCGGGGCCGATCGCGTTCGTCGGCCTGATCGTGCCGCACGGCGTACGCGCCGTCGTCGGTGGCGACTACGCCAAGGTGCTGCCGTTCTCGATCGGCTGCGGCGCCGTACTGGTCACCCTCGCCGACACCGTCGGCCGGGTGGTGCTGCCGCCGACCGAGGTGCAAGTCGGGATCATGACCGCCGTCGTCGGCGTACCCGTCTTCCTCTGGCTGATCCGGCGCGGTCGGATGGGGGCGCTGTGATGGCCGTGCCAACACTGGAGGATCTCGACAGGCTCGATCGGCGGGGCTCGGCCGACCTGGTCCGTGTTGCCCGGAGGCGGCCGGTACGCCGGACGCGGCTCGCGGTCGGCGGGCTGTCGCTGGTGCTCGTCGGCGCGTTCGCGGCACGGGTGCTGCTCGGCGACTTCACGTTCACGATCCCCGACTTCTTCCGGATCCTGTTCGGCGAGGAGATCCCGGGCGCCTCGTTCATCCTGATGGAGAGCAAGCTGCCGCGCGCCGTGCTCGGCGTGCTGGTCGGGGTCGCCTTCGGCGTCGGCGGCGCGATCTTCCAGACCACGCTGCGCAATCCGCTGGCCAGCCCCGACATCATCGGCGTCAGCGTGGGCGCCAGCGCCGCCGCCGTGTTCGCGATCATCAGCCTCGACCAGCGCGGCGGCTGGGTGTCGGTCGCGGCCATCGTCGGTGCGGTCGGCGTCGCCCTGGTGGTCCGGCTCGTCGCCGGACCGGGCTCTGGCTACCGCCTCGTGCTGATCGGTGTGGGCGTCGCGGCTGCTCTGACGTCGGTCATCCAGTACCTCTTCACGCGGGCCGACGTGTACGACGCGCAGCTGGTGCTGCGCTGGCTCACCGGCAGCGTCAGCGGCGCCGACTGGCAGACGATCCGGCTGCTCGCCGGCCTCCTGCTGGTGCTGCTTCCGGTCATGGTGTGGCTGGCCAGGTCGCTACGGATCATCGAGCTCGGCGACGACGCCGCGGCCGGTCTCGGCGTCACTCCACGGCGCACCGACGCGCTCTTGCTGCTCGCGGTCGTCCTGACCGCGGTGGCCGTCGCGGCCTCCGGTCCGATCGCCTTCGTCGCGTTCCTGGCCGGACCGATCGCCCGGGCCCTGAACGGCGGCCGGACCACCCTGCTCGGCGCCGGTCTGGTCGGGGCGATCGTCGTGGTCGCCGGCGACTACGTCGGCGACTACCTGCTCGCCGACATCAACTTCCCCGTGGGTGTCGTCACCGGCGCCTTCGGGGCGCCGTTCCTGCTCTGGCTGCTCGCGCGCGGCCGCACCGGAAGGAGAGCGTGATGACCGCGCTTGACGATCAGATCTCGACCCAGGGGGTCGCCACGCCACCGGCCCGGCTCGCCGCCGACCGCGTCTCGCTGGGGTACGGCGAGCGGGCGGTCGTCTCGGAGCTGAGCGTCCGCGTCCCGGACGGCCGGGTGACCGTGATCGTCGGGCCGAACGCCTGCGGCAAGTCGACGCTGCTGCGCGGAATGGCCCGGCTGCTCCGGCCGACCAGTGGCGCGGTGCTGCTCGACGGCGAGGCGATCCACCGGCAGTCCACGCGCCAGGTGGCGCGCGCCCTCGGCCTGCTGCCCCAGAACCCGGTCGCACCCGAGGGTGTCACCGTCGTCGACCTGGTCGGCCGCGGCCGACACCCGCACCAAGGCGCGTTCCGACGCTGGTCCCGGGAGGACGAGGTCGCCGTCGCCGAGGCGCTCGAGCTGACCGACACCAGCGAGCTGGCCGACAGGGTCGTCGACGAGCTCTCCGGCGGGCAGCGGCAGCGGGTCTGGATCGCGATGGCGCTGGCCCAGGGGACCGACCTGCTGCTGCTCGACGAGCCGACGACGTACCTCGATGTCGCGCACCAGATCGAGATGCTCGACCTGCTCACGGACCTGAACGGCGGCCGGGGCACCACCGTCGTGATGGTCCTGCACGACCTGAACCTGTCCGCGCGCTACGCCGACCACCTGGTCGCGATGAAGTCCGGGGAGATCGTCGCCGAGGGTGCGCCCGCCGAGGTCGTCACCGAGGAGACGGTGCGAGCCGTGTTCGGCCTCGGCAACCGGGTGATCACCGACCCCGTCTCGCACACCCCGCTGGTCGTCCCGGTCGGACGCCACCACAGCCAGGCCCGGGAAGGGACCGAACGATGACCATGACCACGAACCACTCGCTGCCGATGATCCTCGAGGAGGTCGAGGTGATGTCCGTCGAGCGGATCTCGCCGACGTATGTCCGGGTCGAGCTCGGCAGTCCGGCGCTCGCCGACTTCGGCGTCGACGGTCCGCTCTACGACCAGCGGATCAAGCTGGTGTTCCCCAACGAATCGGGCAACCTGCCGTCGTTCGAGGGGGCCGACGAGTCGTGGTTCGGCACCTGGCTCGAGATCCCGGAGCCCGAGCGCGGCCACATGCGCACCTACACGGTGCGCGATGTCCGGGGTGCCGGCACGGACACACGGCTGGTCGTCGACCTCGTCCTGCACCTCGAGGACGGAGCGTCCGGCCCGGGCTCGACCTGGGCTGCCCGGGCGTCGGTGGGGGACCGGCTGGTCACGATGGCTCCGCGGCGGGGAGAGGTGTTCGGGGGCATCGAGTTCGACCCGGGTACGGCGAAGTCGCTGCTGCTGGTGGCGGACGAGACCGCCGTACCTGCCGTGTGCAGCATTCTCGAGGACCTGCCGGCGTCGGCCGTCGGTGCCGCGTTCCTGGAGGTCCCCGACTCGGGTGACGTGATGACCCAGCAGCATCCCGAGGGAGTCGAAATCGTGTGGCTGCCTCGCGACGGTGCGCCGCTCGGGTCCCGCCTGCACGAGGCGGTGCTCGCGCATCTCGGTGAGCCGCTGGCGCCGCTCGAGGAGCCGGAGGAGGTCGACCCGGACCTGTGGGAGACCCCGACGTACTCCTCGTCGGGTGAAGAGGTCGCGGACACCGCGGTGATCGTCGGCCACGACCTCGATGGGCTGTACGCGTGGATCGCCGGCGAGTCCGGCGTGGTCACCACCCTGCGTCGCCACCTCGTCAAGCAGCTGGGCATGGACCGCCGCCAGGTCGCCTTCATGGGCTACTGGCGGCGGGGTGTCGCAATGCGTTCCTGATGCTGCCTTCCGATAGTCCGAGACGTTTGGGTTGCTCAGGGGCCCGTCTGGCAACCCAAACGTCTCGGACTATCGGGATCGGTCCTCAGTTGTCGATCCGGTCGGCGAGCCTGCGGAGGCGCTCGGCGAAGCGGTGGCGCGGGGGGACCTGGGGGAGGTGCGGCTCGCTGGCGCGCTTCACGCGCTCGTGGATCTGGTGGCGGGCCTCGGTCTCGAGTGGCTCGTACATGGTGCGCTCCTATCCGTTCTCGTGGTGGGTGTGGGTCAGACCTGTCGGAGGACGATGTCGCCGCTGACGGTCTTGGCCCGCAGCTCGACGTGGTCGGCGCCTTCCTCCGGCTGACCGACGCCCTCCAGGTTGGAGTGGATGGCGCCGGAGACGGTGGACAGGTCGGTCCAGACGGGGGTGCCGGCCGGGATGCCGATCTGGACGTCGCTGGAGGCGCCCTTGACGGTGACCTTGCCGCGGCGCGCGCGGCCGACGGTCAGGTCGCCGCTGCCGGAGGCCAGCGAGACGTCGGTGCCGGCATCCTCCACCCACAGGTCGCCGGAGCCGGTCTTGACGGCCGCGGGCCCGTTGTTGGTGCCGATCTCGACGTCGCCCGACCCGGTGGAGACAGTGACCGCCTCCTCCGCCCGCCGGAGGGTGACGTCGCCGGATCCGCTCTTGATGCGCACGGCGCCGGCCGCCGTCTCCAGGAGGACGTCCCCTGAGCCGGTCTCGACGACGCAGGGGCCGGAGACCTCGTCGAGGGTCACGCCGCCGGAGCCGGTCTTGACCTGGCAGTCGCCGAGGGTGCCGTCGACGGTGACGTCGGCGCTGCCGGTCTTGCTCGCGAGGTCGCTCCCGGTCGGGACGGTCACCACGACGTGCAGGCTCGAGTCGCCGTTGAAGAATCCGGCCAACTGGCGCGGCGCGATGATGCTGATCTGCCGGCCGGACTGCTCGACGTGGACCTGATCTGCGTCCTTGCCCGTGATCTCGATGTCGGTCGCGGTGGTCTCGGTCGCGGTGATGTGGACCGCGCCCTTGCCGATCTCGACATACAGGGAAACCGGCTCGTGGGTCTCGAAGTGGTGCTGGGTCATGACTGTCTCCAGGGTGTGTTCGGCCACGGGACCGGCCTGGGTGCCGGCCCCCGGGGATGGGGTGGGGTGTGTTGTCGGGTGCGGTCGGGTCAGACCCAGCCGGTCATCCGCTTGTTGCCGCGTCCCTTCCCTGCGAACGGGTCGTTCCCGCCGAAGAAGGGAATGCTCGAGAGGTCGATGTCGACGTTGATCGCGTTCTCACGGGTCGCCGCCCGGACCACCTGGACCAGCCAGGTGTTGAGGGAGTGCCCCGAACGGGCCGCGAACTCCTCGGCCCGCGCCTTGACGGATTCCGGGATCCGGAGCGTGATCCGGGCCAGGCCGCCCTCCTCCTCGATCTCTTCCGGGGTCGGAGGGGCCGGCGGGGCCGGCGGGGCCGGGGCCGACGCGGAATCGTGGTGCACGACGAAGTCGAGCTCGCGCCCGTTGAGGCGGACGTCGACACCGCCGGCCGGCATCTCGGCCGTGATCTCCGAGGCGGCCTGGGAGATCGCCTCCATCACCGCCAGCCGGGCCGACGGATCGAGGGCGAGAGCCAGCCGCTCGGCTGCCTGGGCGATGTCGGGGCCGCCGGCCTCGGCTGCCGCGGCCAGGTCGCGGCGGAGGTTGTCGACGTACGGCGTGATGTCCATGTGCATCACTCTGACATCACAGTGACGTCATGTCAAGCACCTCGTGACACCACTCATGATGTCAGGCGACGGGAACCGGCGCCAGGGCTACGGTTTGGGGATCACGTTCTCGGGAACGGAGTGAGTATGGCGCCCAACGCGAACATCGTTGTGATGGCAGAAACGCTCATCGACGCGGACTTTGTCGACTACCTCATTCTCGCGACGTACTTCGCGTTCGTGCTCGGCATCGGGTTCCTGGCCCGACGGCACGTCTCGGACTCCGTCGACTTCTTCCTGTCCGGCCGGTCGCTGCCCGCGTGGGTCACCGGTCTGGCCTTCATCTCCGCCAACCTGGGCGCCGTCGAGATCATGGGCATGTCGGCGTCCGGCGCGGAGTTCGGACTGCCCACGGTCCACTACTTCTGGGTCGGCGCCGTTCCGGCGATGTTGTTCCTCGGCGTCGTGATGATGCCGTTCTACTACGGCTCGAAGGTCCGGTCGGTCCCGGAGTTCATGCTCCGTCGGTTCGGCCCCGGCGCGCACCTGGTCAACTCGATCTCCTTCGCCCTGGCCCAGCTGCTGATCGCCGGCGTGAACCTCTACCTGCTCGCCACGATCGTGCACGCCCTGCTGGGATGGCACCTGTGGGTTGCCCTGATCGTCGCGGCCGCCGTCGTGCTCACGTACATCACCCTCGGTGGTCTGTCGGCCGCCATCTACAACGAGGTGCTGCAGTTCTTCGTGATCGTGGCCGCGCTGCTGCCGCTGACGCTGATCGGGCTGCACCGGGTCGGCGGCTGGGACGGCCTCACGGCGCAGATCACGGACGCTGCCGACAGCGGGGTCGGTCCGCCGGCCGAGCAGCAGCTGAACAGCTGGCCCGGTCAGGCGCTGTCGGGCTTCGACTCGTCGCTGTGGTCGGTGGTCGGCATCGTGTTCGGCCTGGGCTTCGTGCTCTCGTTCGGCTACTGGACGACGAACTTCGTCGAGGTCCAGCGGGCGCTGGCGTCCGACTCGATCTCGTCCGCGCGCAAGACGCCGATCATCGGTTCCTTCCCGAAGATGTTCGTCCCGTTCATCACGATCATCCCGGGCATGATCGCCGCGGTCCTCGTGACCGAGATCGCCGACTTCAAGGCCGGCGAGGCGGTCCCGGGCGGGGCATCGGGGGAGGGGGTCGCGTACAACGATGCCCTGCTGTACCTGATGCGCGACCTCCTGCCCAACGGCCTGCTGGGGTTGGCGATCACTGGCCTGCTGGCGGCGTTCATGGCGGGCATGGCCGCGAACGTCTCGGCGTTCAACACGGTCCTCAGCTACGACCTCTGGCAGGACTACGTCGTCAAGGACCGCCCAGACGGCTACTACCTGATGGTCGGCCGGATCGCGACGGTTGCGGCCACCGTGATCGCGATCTTCACTGCCGGGTTCGCCAGCAACTTCTCCAACATCATGGCGTACCTGCAGACCCTGTTCGGCTTCTTCAACGCACCGTTGTTCGCCACGTTCATCCTCGGCATGTTCTGGAAACGCATGACCGCCACCGCCGGCTGGATGGGCCTGGTGGCGGGGACCCTGGCGGCTGTCGTGGTGGCCATCCTCAGCGAGGACGCCTTCGGCTCCTGGAGCACCGGCGTGATCCCCATCGGCGGGCAGGGTGCGGCCTTCCTGGCGGCGTCCGCGGCGTTCATCGTCGACGTCGTCCTCAGCGTGGCAGTCTCGCTGGTGACCAAGCCGAAGCCGGTCGGGAGCCTGGTGGGGCTCGTCTACTCCGAGACGCCCACCGAACAGCGAACCGATCCCAAGGAGGCGGGCTACCCCTGGTTCCGCCGTACCGTGCCCCTGGCCTGCATCTCGCTGGTCATGGTCATCATCCTGAACTCGCTCTTCTGAGGAGGCGGACATGACTGACACGACTTCCAAGCACACCGCCGGGGCGTTCGACGTCCGCAACATCATCGGTGCGCTGCTCGGCATCTACGGCGTGATCCTGGTGGTGATGGGCCTGTTCGGCGATCCGGACCCCGCCTCCCCGGACGCTCCCTCGGGCGGGGGCGACGTCAACGCCAACCTGTGGGCCGGGCTCGCGCTGCTGGTGGTGGCTGCGATCTTCCTCGTCTGGTCACGGTGGCGGCCGCTCGTGGTCCCCACGGATGTGGACAAGGACATGAAGCGGCCCGACCAGGCTCAGTGAGGCACGGTCAGGGTGCCTTCTCGGTGTAGAGGACGACGGTGTCGATGGCGCCCTCGCTGCGGTAGAGGTCGACCGTGAGCGGGCACCGGTAGGGCCCGTCCACCTGGAGCGCGACGGTGAAGGACACCGCCATCCGCTCGGCGGTGCGCACCGGGCGGTCGACCCCGCAGTTGCGGAGCGGCGGAACCGTCAGGTCCCCGTTCAGCTGCGGGACGCGATACTCCGGTGAGCCGGGGACGTCGTAGACAGCGGTGGCGGCCTCCTCGATCGTGGTCAGTACGCCGGGGTCGCCCCACCGGTCCCGGTCAGCCGCCTCCCGCGCCGTGAGCTGGACAGGATCACTGCCGTCGACGACGACGTCGACGTCGTCGGCGAACTCCGGGGCCGGTCCGCGGCCGACCGCCCAGTGCAGGAAGTCCCAGGCAGCCGACCGCGCCGGGAACCGCGCCATGCAGAAGACATCCGACGGAACGGCGGTCCGGATGGTCACCCTGTCGCCCTCACGGAAGTGCGCGCCGGTCGGGGGGTCGCTGCCGACCACCATGCCGACCGGATCGCAGGCCCGCGTCCGCCGCTGGTCGACGCGGAGTCCGCGATCGGCCAACATCTGGCTGGCATCGGCCGCGTCGTACCCGAACAGCGAAGGGATCTGGTCGTCGTCCAGGACCGGATCCGGCCCCGGGGCACCCACGACCGCTGCGGCCGTGAGCGCGACCGCCACGACGGCGACCGCCGCGGCAACGGGCCAGCGTGCGCTGCGGACCGGCCTCACGATCGCGTCACCGGGCGGTGGTGGAACCGTGCTGCCGGCCAGCATCATCAGGTCCCGCGCGGCCGCGGTGTCACGGGCGCCCAGGGTGTCCCGTGCGGACGACTCCAACACCTCGACGGCGTCCACCTCGAGCCCGAGCGCCTCGGCGGTCTCGTGCGGGGTCAGGCCTGCGTGGAAGGCCAGCACCGTCACCATCCGTTGGCTCGGGTCCATCGCGGCGAGCGTGCGCCGGACGTCGAGCCCCGGGTCGTCGCCCTGGGGGAGCCGCGACAGCTCCGCCCCGGTCGCCTCGACCAGCGCGGCGTAGACGACGGGGTCGGGATCGCCATGACGCTCGATGTGGGCGGCCTCGCGGAGCAGGGTCTCGCGGACGATCCGGGGCGCGACCACCTCGGCGGCACCGAGCAGCACGGCGGCCCGGACCAGCGACGTCCTGCGCGCCGCGACGTACTCCTGGAAGTCCATGCCTACTCCCGTCCGTCGTCCACGGTACGACGCCGGTCAGCTCAGGGGCTTCGGCGTGTAGAGGGCAACCGTGTCGATCGCGCCGCCGGTGCGGTAGAGGTCCAGGGTGAGTGGGCACAGGTAGGGCCCGACGTTGCGCACGAAGATCAGCACTGACAACGCCTCGCGATCGGCGGTCCCGGCAGGCCGGTGCACGCCGCACTTCCGTGCCGGCTGCCGGGCCAGGGAGGCGTCCAGCGAAGGGCTGCGGTACGCCGACGAACCGGGCACGTCGTAGACCTCTCCGATCGCGTCGGCGAGGGTGCTGAGCACCGACGGGTCGCCCCAGTTCGCCGGGTCGGCCGCCAGGTCCTGACGCAGGACAACGGGACCGTGTCCATCGACCAGCACGGCGACCCGTGCTGCGAACCGGGGAGACGCCCCGCGTCCACTGGCGAAGGCCAGGAACTCCCAGGCGTCCGAGCGGTTCGTGTAGGTCTCGTGGCAGGAGAAACCGAGCGGCGTCGCCGTCAGGATC
Organism: uncultured Actinomycetota bacterium; assembly: GCA_963788445.1. Lineage (GTDB taxonomy): Bacteria > Actinomycetota > Actinomycetes > Propionibacteriales > Nocardioidaceae > Nocardioides. The sequence goes on along the minus strand of CAWBGN010000005.1, from coordinate 452,634 downwards.
GTGACGGTGTCGCCCGCGTCGACGTGGGCGCCGAGCAGCGGGTCGCTCCCCACGACGAGTCCTGCGGGCTCGCACGACGGAGATGCCCGCTCGACGACCTCGAGGCCCCGGCCGGTGAGCAGCTTGGTCGCGGAAGTCGCGTCGTACCCGAACAACGACGGGACCTGGTCGTCGGCCAGGGGGCCGTCGGGTGCAGGTGACCCCTTCCCGAGCGAGGCGACGACCACCAGAGCGCAGACGATCGCGCCCACACCCACCACGATCGGCAAGCGGACCCGCCGGCTCGGACGCACCAGGTCCGGCATCGGCCCGAGCGTGATGGTGTCGGCCGCGAGCGCCAGCAGCTCGCGGGCGGTCAGGTCGTCGGCTGCACCGAGCGTTCGACGCGCCTCGCCCTCGAGGTCGGCGACGTCGCCGCGGTTGAACCCGAGCGCCTCGGCGGTCTCGTGCGGGGTCAGGCCTGCGTGGAAGGCCAGCACCGCCACCGCCCGTTGTCCGGGGGCCATCGCGGCAAGGGTGCGGCGGACGTCGAGGCCCGGGTCCTCACCCTGGGCCAGCCGCGCCGACTCCGTGCTGGTGGCCTCGACCAACGCGGCGTAGACGACCGGGTCGGGATCGGTCCGCCGCTCGATGCGGTCAGCTTGTTGGAGCAGGGTGTCGCGGACGATCCGGGGCGCGGCCACCTCGGCGGCACCGAGCAGCACGGCGGCACGGACCAGCGACGTCCTGCGCGCCGCGACGTACTCCTGGAAGTCCATGCCTACTCCCGTCCGTCGTCCACGGTACGACGGAGTCGGGCGGACCGTCAGAGGTCGAAGAGGGAGCCCGACTCGTTGATGTCGACGTCGGTCTTGGGTTGGTGCGCCTCGCCGCTGCTGGCCGGCTTCGGCTTGGCTGCCGGCTTCTCGTCGTCGGGCTCGTCGGCCTCATCCTGGGCCTCGACAGGCTCGGCCGGCGTTGCTTCCGGTTCGTCCTCGGCTTCCGGTACGGGCTCGGACTCGTCCGCTGCGGGCTCGTCGTCGTCGCTTGCGGCGACGGTCGCGGCCTGGCTGAGAGCCGCGCCGGGGCTCAGGTCGGAGTCGGCGGGCTCGACGTCGGGCTCTTCCGCGTCGTCCTGGGCCTCGACGGGCTCGGCCGGCGTTGCTTCCGGTTCGCTCTTGGCTTCGGGTGCGGGTGGCTCGATGTCGAAGAGTGAGCCGCCCTGGGGGATCTCGGCGGCCGGTTCCTTCTTCGCGGGCTCGGCCGGTTCGGGCTTCTGGGCCTCGACGGGCTCGGCCGGCGTTGCTTCCGGCTCGTCCCCGCCGATGTCGAACAGGGAGCCGCCGGAGCCGAGGTCGGTCTCGGTCTTCGCGGGCTGCTTGGCCTCGACAGGCTCGGCCGGCGTTGCTTCCGGTTCGCTCTTGGCCTTCGGCTTTGCTTCGGGTTCGTCGCCGCCGATGTCGAACAGGGAGCCGCCGGAGCCGAGGTCGGTCTCGGTCTTCTCGGGCTGCTTGACCTCGACTGGCTCGGCCGGTGTCGCCTCCGGCTCGTCGCCGCCGAGGTCGAACAGGGAGCCGCCGGACGGCTCGGCCTTGGCGGCCGGCGCGGGCTCGGGTTCGGGCTCGTCGTCGCCGATGTCGAACAGCGAGGAGCCACCGGATGCCTTGGCCTCGACCGGCTCGGCCGGCGGTGCTTCCGGTTCCCTGTCGGCTTCGGGCTCCTCGGACCTCTTGGCGGCGGGTGCCGAAGCAGCGCCCACGCCGACCTTCACCTTGGTCGCGGACTCGCCCTTCACCGAGGCGAGGAGCATCTGCGCGACGTCGAGGACCTCGACCTCTTCGCGGGCTTCACCCTTGGCCTGCTGCGAGGTCAGCCCGTCGGACAGCATCACGCGGCAGAACGGGCAGCCGACGGCGATCTGGTCCGCGCCGGTGCCGACGGCCTCGGCGGTGCGGTTCTCGTTGATCCGCGTGCCGATGGTCTCCTCCATCCACATCCGCGCACCGCCGGCGCCGCAGCAGAAGGACTTCTCGGAGTTGCGGGGCATCTCCTTGAACTCGGCACCGGGCAGCACCTGCAGCAGCTCGCGCGGAGGGCTGTAGACCCCGTTGTGGCGACCGATGTAGCACGGGTCGTGGTAGGTGATCGAGCGAGGCGCGGCACCGACCCCGTCGGGCACCGGGGTCAGCTTCCCCTCACGCACCAGGCGGTTGAGCAGCTGCGTGTGGTGGACGACCTCGAGCTCGATGCCGAAGTCCTTGTACTCGTTCTTGAGCGTGTTGAAGCAGTGGGCGCAGGTCGAGACGACCTTCTTGACCTGGTACTCCCTGAACGTCTCGACGTTCTGCTGGGCGAGGCCCTGGAAGACGAACTCGTTGCCGGCCCGGCGGGCCGAGTCGCCGGTGCAGGTCTCGCCGTTGCCGAGGACGCCGAACGAGACGCCGGCCAGGTCGAGCAGCTCGGCCACGGCCCGGGTCGTCTTCTTCGCGCGGTCCTCGTAGGCGCCGGCGCAGCCGACCCAGAACAGCCACTCCACCTCGTCGAGGGACTCGATGCCCCCTTCCTCCGGGCTAGCGCCGACCACCTTGACCTCGAAGTCGAGACCCTTGGCCCAGTCCATCCGCGCGGTGGGCGACATGTTCCAGGGGTTGCCCTTGTTCTCCATCCCCTTGAAGAGCTGGTTGAGCTCCGCCGGGAAGTTGGACTCGACCAGGACCTGGTAGCGGCGCATGTCGACGATGTGGTCGACGTGCTCGATGTCGACGGGGCACTGCTCGACGCACGCTCCGCAGGTGACACAGGACCAGAGCACGTCGGGGTCGATCACCCCGGAACCGTCCTCCGGCATGTAGAACCACTCGTCGCCGGTGTCGCCGACCAGGGGCCGCTCGGCCTCCCTGGTCAGGGTGGCGCTGCCCGCCAGCAGGCCTTCGCGTTTCGCCTCACCGGCCAGGGAGTACGGCGCCTTCGCGAACGACGCGTCCCGCATCGCCATGATCATCAGCTTCGGTGACAGCGGCTTCTCGGTGTTCCACGCCGGGCACTGGTCCTGACAGCGACCGCACTCGGTGCACGTGTTGAAGTCGAGGATCCCCTTCCAGGAGAAGTCCTCGATGGAGCCGACGCCGAGCGTCGCGTCCTCGTCGAGGTCGTCGATGTCGTCGAGGGTGACCGGCCTGCCCTGGTTGGTGAGCGGCTTGGCTGCGCCGAGGGCGACCGGCTGGCGCTTGAACAGCACGTTGAGCGGCGCCAGGAAGATGTGCAGGTGCTTGGAGTGCAGGACGTCGATCAGAAAAACCAGCATGACGCCGATGTGCAGCAGCAGCCCGACGTGCTCGAGGGTCTCCAGCGTGCCGTGGTCCAGCCCGTCCAGCAGGTTGCCGATGCCGATCGACACGAAGGCGCCGCTGTCGTAGGGCAGGTTGCCCAGCGCCGAGGCGGCGCCGCGGAAGAGGAACAGCGTCCAGAGGACGTTGAAGATCATGAACAGCACGAGCCAGGCGCCGCCGGTGTGCGAGCCCTGGAATCGGGAGCGGCGACCGAGCCGGTCCGGCGACTGCCTGAGCCGGATGATCGCGAAGGTGGAGATGCCCAGCAGACACATGATGGCGATGAAGTCCTGCGCGAACCCGAGGACCTCCCACTCGCCGATGACCGGTATGTGGAAACCCGGGTCGAAGAGGGCGCCGTACGCTTCGACGTAGACCGAACCCAGGATCACGAAGGCCCAGAACACGAAGAAGTGCGCGGCGCCGGGGACCGACCACTTGAGCAGCTTCTTCTGGGCGAAGACCTCCACGACCTGGCTCTTGAGCGACTCGCCGAGGCGTTGGGTGACGTTCTCCAACCGGTCCGGTGCGGGCTGCCCGCTGGTGATGAGGCGACCGAGGAACAGCACTCGCTTCCCCGCAAAGGCGAGGACGACGATGGTCATCCCCAACCCCAGAATCAACACCAGGTTCACTGTCGCTCCCTACCTCAGGCTGGTTCGCCGGGTTGCCTTTGTCGTGTCGGCACATTACGGGCATTTCAACGACCGGGGCATCAGGTGGTCGCGTGAGCAAGATCCCATCGCCGGGCCCGCCGAATCGCGGTCCCTGCGCCGGGTGACCACCAGGATCCTACCGACAGGTAACTTCGAGGCTGGAACGTGCCCCTCCGAGGTCCCGGGTTCGGGACCTCGGTTCCGGAACCTCCTGTCGCACCCGGGACTCCGGCCTCATGCGACGGGATACGCACGCGGCGGAACCTCGCTCCCAGTGGTGGACCGGCCACCACTGGGAGGGGTTGGTTCCGGTGAATGCATCGGCGGCGGCAGCGATGGTCCTGGCCTGCGTCCTCGTGGGCGGGTGTGCCTCATCTCCGGAACAGTTGGTCGACGATCACGATCGGCCCGGCTCGACGCCGCAGCCGACGCTCGGCCCGCCGGGCGTGCAGGGTCCGTTCGCCACCGATGGCGGCGAGGCGTCCGCGAGCGCCGACCCGCCCCGAGATGGGGCCGACGTCGGCAGCGACGACTGGCGCGTCGGCCGCGCGGCCTCCAACGATGAGATCGCCGGCTACACCACCCGGACCAGCGGCCCGGAAGGCACGCGCGTCGGGCTCAAGGTCTCCACGGCCGCGGCTCGCTGGCAGGTGGTGGCCTATCGGATCGGCGCGTACCAGGGCGGTTGGGGACACCGGATCTGGCAGTCGACCTACCAGGAGGGGCGGGTCCAGCCGGACGCCATTCTCGACCCGGTCGAGACCCGGACCGTCGTGGCACCCTGGCGGCGCAGCCTGACCATCGACACCGGCGGGTGGCCGGCCGGCTTCTACGCGCTCAAGCTGCGGACCGGATCCGGCTTCGAGAAGCTGGTGCCCTACGTCGTCTCTTCCGAGTCGGCCGAAGGAACGGTCGCCCTGGTTGCTCCCGTGACGACCTGGCAGGCGTACAACGCCTGGGGTGGGTACAGCCTGTACGAGGGGCCCGACGGCGAGGCTCGCAGCTGGGCGGTGAGCTTCGATCGGCCCTTCGGTGGGTACATGGGCGCCAACGACTTCCGCACGGCCGCCTTCCCCATCGTGGTGCGCGCGGAGCAGCTCGGGGTCCCGCTCTCCTACTTCACGAACGTCGACATCCACGCACGTCCGGGGGTTCTCACCGGCGCGCGAGGGTACGTCTCCATGGGCCATGACGAGTACTGGACCACCACCATGCGGCGCCAGGTCATGCAGGCGCGGGACGCCGGGACCAACCTCGCGTTCCTGGGGGCGAACACGATGTACTGGCGGATCCGGCTCTCGGACGGACCCTCCGGCCCCAACCGGACCGTCACCGGCTACCGCGACGACGCGTACGCCGACCCGCTGCGCGACGAGCAGCCCGAGGAGACCACCTCCCGCTTCCGCGACCCACCGGCAGCGCGGCCGGAGCAGGACCTGATCGGCATGCAGTACGAGTGCTACCCCGTGGACGCCGACTACGTGATCGTCTCCCCCCGCTGGTGGGGATTCCAGGGCACCGGCCTCGGCTACGGCGACCGCGTGCCCGGGCTGGTCGGGCCGGAGGCGGACCGGGTGTACCCCGGAGCCCGGACCCCCCGCCCGCTGCAGATCCTGAGCAACACGACGTACGACTGTCGCGGGGTCACGACCTCCACCCAGTCGTCGTACTACACGAGCGACTCGGGCGCCGGCGTCTTCACCGCGGGGACCCTGCGCTGGGGCTGCGCGCTGGTCGACACCTGCGATCGGCCGCTGGGCGCGCGGGTGAGCAGGTTCGTCGGGAGCGTCACCGACAACGTCCTCCGCGAGTTCGCGACCGGGCCGGTCGGGACCCGACACCCGGCGCGCGACAACATCGACGACTTCGACCTGCCGGTGGCCAACCTGGTCTCGGCGAGTTGAGCCGGGGGGAGCGGCGATCCGTCATCATGGCTGGCATGGCCCGGAGGCGGGGAGGACGTGACGGCACCGGCACGCGCGGTCCGCGTGCGGTCGCCGTCACGGCCGCTGTCTCCGCGCTGGTCGCGCCGTTCCTGTCCGCCTGCACGGGTGACGAGCCGGAGGACGCTCCGCCGCCCGCTCAGCCGGTGGCCCTCCACGTCGAGACGGGTCGGGGCGCGGGATCGCTCACCGACGAGGCCCGTACGACGGTCGAGACCGAGGTGGGCGACGTGCTCTCGAACTACGTGGTCAGCGGTTTCCTCGGCGAGTACCCACGCGACGACCTGGTCCGCGCCTTCGACGACTTCACCGCCGGCGCCTCGCGGGAAGCCGCCAAGGACGTCGACCTGCTCACCGGGGCGCGGTTCCAGGACGCGTCCGCCATCCGCGCCACGCGCCTCGATGCGCGGCTCTCCGTGCTCGTCCTCGGACCGGACGTGGTGGGGGCCACCGCCGCCGTTCGCTTCGGGTTCGAGGCGGAGGTGGACGGCGAGGCCCAGCCGTTCAGCCTCCGCGGGCGGTTCCTGCTGAAGGACGAGGCAGGCACCTGGACGGTCTTCGGGTACGACGTGCAGCGCGACGACGGCGGCACCGCTGAGGCAGAGGTGTCGTCATGAGCGCCCGGGTGGCGTTGCGGCACCTGGCCAGGCTGGCGCTGCTCCTCGCCGTGGCCGGGTTGCTGATCCCCGACGCGGGAGTGCACCGCACCACGATCAGTCTCACGAAGGTGGAGTCCGCGAAGAGCGTCGACTTCGCCGACGGAGTCGTGTGGATCCTTGTCCTCGGGTCCGACGCACGAGCCGGCGAGGACGTCATCGATGGCCGGTCGGACGCGATCCAGCTCGTGGGGCTGGACCTCCAGTCGGGGCGCGCAGTCGGGATCGGCATTCCCCGCGACGCCTACCTGGACATCCCGGGATACGGCCGCGAGCGGATCAATGTAGCCATGCCCCTCGAGGGCCCGGGCCTGACGGCCCAGGTGGTCGAGGATCTGGTGGGCATCCGGCCGGACTACGTGTTCGTCGCGGGGTTCGACGCCTTCGAGGACATGGTCGACACCATCGGCGGCGTCACTGTGGATGACGACGGCAACAAGCCCCCCCAGGAGTTCGACGGAGCCGAGGCCCTTCAGTACGCCCGGACCCGACTGGGGCTGGTCGGCGGCGACTTCGAGCGGGCCGCGCACCAGCAGGACCTCATGCTCGGCATCCTGAACCGGCTGCGAGAGCGCGAGGACGAAGAGGGATTCATGGAGCAGGGGACGCTGTCGGCGCTCGAAGGGCTCAGGACCGACCTCGCACCGACCGAGCTCTACCAGCTGGCCCAGGCCGTGACCCAGATCCGTCCCGACCGCGTCACCACCTGTGTCCTCATGGGGGGGTCGCACATCACCCCGGAAGGGGAGGACGTGATCGACCTGGACCCGGCCCACGCAATCGAAGTCGGCAGCGACGCGAGCGACAACACCCGCATCGACGGCAGCTGCTAGCGCTGGTCCGAGGTCACTCCAGGCCGGCCTCCCGGGCCAGGATGATCGCCTGCGCGCGGTGCGCGACCTGGAGCTTGGCGAAGATGTTGCTCGCGTGGTTCCGCACGGTCTTGACCGACAACCCCAGCTCGCGGGCGATCTCGGCGTTCTCCAGGCCCTCCGCGATCCGGCCGAGGACGACCCGCTCGCGTTCGGTGAGCTCGGGGAACACCTCCGCGGTCGGCTTGGCCCGGACGCCGCGGAAGTAGGTCACCATCCGGTCGGCGATCCCGGGTCCGAAGATGACCTCACCGGCGCCGACGGCCTCGATGGAGCGCAGGATCTCGCTGCGTCGAGCGCCCTTGAGCAGGTAGCCCCGGGCGCCCGACCGGACGGCCGCGAACACGGAGTCGTCGTCCTCCATCATCGTCAGCACCAGCACGCCGATGTGAGGTGAGGACTGCACGATCCGGGCGGTGGCCTCGACGCCGTTCAGGCGCGGCATCTGCAGGTCCATCAGGATCACGTCGGGCTGGAGGTCCAGGGCCAGCTCGACCGCCGTACGGCCGTCCGCGGCGCTCCCGACCACCTCGACTGACTCGGCGGCCGCCAGCATGGCCTCGAGGCCCTTCCGGAACTCGTCGTGGTCGTCGACCACCAGGACCCGCAGCGCTTCCATGGTCACCTCGCGCTCTCGTTCGTGGACGCGGCCAGGGGGATCCGCGCCTGCACCACTGTCCCGCGCCCGGCCATCGACGTCAGCGTGCAGGTGCCGCCGAGCTCCTCGGCGCGCTCCCGCATCGAGGTCAGGCCTATTCCCATCACCGGCGAGGGATCCAGGCCGACACCGGTGTCCCGGATCTCGATGTGCAACGCGTCGGCGTCACGGCGCAGGGTGACCGCACAGGTGTCCGCGGCACTGTGGCGCACCGCGTTGGTGACCGCCTCGACGACGATCCGGTACGCCGCCACCTCCACCGCCGCGGGCAGCGGCTCCAGGTCCTCGTCGGCGTCGATGGCCCAGGTCAGCTGGGCATCCCGTCCCGGTCTGGCGGTCAGGTTGTGCTCGTCGGCGCGCTGGCGGAGCGCCGACACGAGGCCGAACTGGTCGAGTGCCGGCGGCCGCAGTCCGTCGACCAGCCGGCGTACCTCGACGATCTCTTCCCGCGTCTGGTCCGACAGCTGTCCGACCAGCTCGGCCGCCTGGACCGGGTTCTCGGGAATCAGGTCGCGGGCCGCATCGAGCCGCATCGCCATGGCGGCCAGCGACGGCCCGAGCCCGTCGTGCAGGTCGCGGCGCACGCGGCGCCGTTCCTCCTCGCGGGCCGTGATCAGGTGCTGTCGAGACGCCTGGAGGTCGCGGTTGATGGAGATCGCCTGCACCAGTGCCCCGACCTGGCTGCCGACATCCTGCAGCAGGCGCCGGTCACCGGGCCCGAACGGGTCGCGCCCCGGGTCCACCTCGAGCCGCAGGCGGCCGAGGTCGGCGCCGCCCACCTGCAGCTCGATGGTGGTCGGTCGTCCACGCGGCTCCCCGATCGAGGTCTCGATGCGGTTCGACGGCGGATCGCCGAAGACCTCGATCGCGGCGTAGCTCAGCCGCAGCCGCCTGGCGAGCAGCTGCAAGGTCTCCTCCAGCGCCTCCGTCGGCGCGGTCAGGGGGTCCAACCGCCGCAGCTCGGACACGACGCGGCTCGGGAACTCCCGGTCGCCGTACACGAGGCGCCGGATGATCCGCTGCAACCCGACCGCCAGCGGTAGCAGCAGCAGGGCGATGACGCCGCCGGCGACCATCGCGTCGAACGAGGTGTCGGAGGCGAGGTTCACGGCGCCCGCGACGGCCACGAAGACCACGCCGACGACCATCGCCACCAAGGCCTGCGCCAGTGTCCTGCGGACGACGGGCTCGATGTCGTCGAGGCGGTAGCGCAGCAGCGCGGCGACCACGCAGCAGAGCACCACCGGAACGACCAGCAGACTCAGCAGCTGCCACGGCAGGAGTGGCCCGTCGGCCAGACGCGCGGGAAGGTCGACGAGGAGGATCCGCACCCCGATCCCCCCGGCGATCGCCAGCAGGACCAGTCGGAGGGCCAACCGGTCCCCGCGGTCGCGAGCATGCAGGTAACCGAGCACCAGGACGGCGATGGCCACAGGGGCGGTGGCGACCAGGGCGGGCGCGGCGACCGTGGCCAGGCCCTGGACCCGCGCGGCTTCCGGGTCCAGTCCCTGCGCGACAGCCAGGGCCCAGACGGCATAGCCGGCGAGCGGCACCGCGACCGGCAGCACCCAGGCCGCAGGATGGTTGCGCAGCCAACCAGGAGGCGTCGCGAAGGCGAGGGCTGTCAGGAGCGCGGCGCCGAGGCCGAGCGCGCAGCCGATCTCACCGACAGCGAGCGGCCAGATGCCGCGCGAGCCGGCGAGGTCGATCGCGCCGACCCCGAACGGCCAGGAGGTCAGCACGGCCGGCACCAACGTGGCCGCCGCGAGGAAGGCCCACGCGGTCGTGATCCGTGACCGGTGCCAGAACACGAACGATGCCGCGACCAGCAGCATCGCCGTGACGACCACCGTCGAGATGTTGTGGGAGACCGCGTCGGCGATCGGGTAGCGCGTCAGCGGCACCTCGACCTGGATGTCCAGGACCAGCGCCGTATCCGTCGTCCGCTGGACCTGGTACGGGATGGACTCGCCCACCCCTCGGGACGGCGCCGCGTCGCTGCGCACCCACTCGTCGATGCTGCGGCCATCGATCCCCAGGATGGTGTCGCCCTCCCGCAACGGGGTGTCGCCGTAGGCCCGGACGACGGTCACGGTCTCGCCCCAGCGGTCCTCGCCCAGCATCGCCGTCGAGTGCGAGATGGTCGTCCCGTCGGAGGGTCCGGACAGCAGAGCCACCGCGATCCAGGCGAACGGGATCGCCCAGGCCGCGGCGATCACGATCAGCCTGCGTGCGCGCGACATCGTCCGTCCATGGTGGCGCGGATCGAGGCCCGGCGGGAGGTGAACGTGAAACCGCGACCTGCTGAGCGTGTGGAGACTCAGCCGACGCGGGCGACGTTCGTGACCCGGCCGTTGCCGCCGAAGGTGACGCGCATCCGCACATCGTTGTCGGCCGTCGTGCGGGCGCAGAAGGTGTACCGCTCGCCGAGCCGGGTGTAGGGCTGGCCGACGGCCTCCATGACCTGCCTAGTGGTCATGCCGGGTCGGAGCAAGGAGTCGACCTTCGACACACGCTTCCGAAGGTTCGGGTTCCGGCAGGAGTCGGGAGCGATGCCCTCGGCGCGCTCCCACATCTGGAGGTACGCCTCGGCACCGCGGCTCATGTCCTCGACGATCGCGGCGCCGTCCGCGCCCGCGATCCGCCGCAGGTCCTCGATCCAGTCGGGGTAGAGGCCGTACTGGGCGACGCCGTCGACGTTGATGTCGTACACCCGCTTGCCGGCGTGCTGCTTGTCGACGGTCACGCCGCCGAAGCCCTTGAACGGGTAGGTGACCGGGTTCGGCACGTCCGCGCCGCGCGGGTTGCCCTGGGCGCCGAGGCCGTTCATGTCGGCGCCGTACCCGAAGCCGAAGTAGTAGCGGGAGTCCGCCCAGCCGAGGTGCTTGCGCCACTTCTCGACGAAGCCCGTGGAGTCGCCGGCGTACGGCGCGATGTAGCCGCCCGCCTTGTAGATGCGCGGGTAGGCGTCCTCCGTCGCCCAGGAGTGGCTGGACAGCACGCCGGAGTAGCCCAGGTCCTCGATCTGGTCGAGGGCGGCGTCCCGCGCCTTGACGCTCATGTGGTCGGGGTCGAAGAGCATGTGCCGCTTCGCGAGCCCGGCGATGACGTGTTCGCCGAGGGTCGTCAGGCCGCGCGCGTTGCAGTGGTCCGGCGGGCCGTACAGCGGGAGCGCGGGCAGGTTGGCGGCCCCGAACAGCTGGCCGACCGCGCCGAACAGGGCGTCCTGCTGCTCGCCGTCGATCTCGGGCGCGGCCACCTGGTTCTTGTCGTGGGCGTCGGGGTTCGCGGGCTCGCAGTGCCGCATGTCCCAGAACGAGTTGGTCTCGAGGAAGTTGGCTGCGTTCACGGCCACCCCGACCTCGCCGTTGTCACCGGCGACACCGGACAGGGCGTTGTCGAACTTGTTGACCAGCTCCATCTGGCGCACGCCCATCTTGCGCACCTCGTCGAGCTGGGTGTCGATGGACGCCGGGTCGCACTCGGGGACGTCGCCGCCGGGCAGGCGCTTGAAGGTGCAGCCGAACGGCACGCTGGTCTCGATGCCCATGATCACGGCCATCTGCCCGGCGTTGATCACCCGGCGGGCCTCCCACGGGCTGCGCACGATCCGGTAGAAGCCCTTGCCGGGACCGCCGAACTGGGCGTCGATGTAGTCCTGCAGCTTGTACATGTCCTTCGCCTGGAGGCGGATGGAGTCCATGTCGTCGCAGGAGTTGTGCTTGATCGGGTAGAGCTGGCAGAGCTGGTTGTTCTCGACGAGCAGGTTGACGAAGATCCGCTGCCCGCCGCGCCACGAGCGCTCGAGCCAGCGGTAGTAGGTGCCCTCGTGGGTCAGCGACTCGGGTGCCGGCCAGTCCTTGAACGTCGGCCAGCCGACCGGGTCGTGGGTCGGCCGGCCGGAGAGGACGGCCTCGAGCGCGGCACCGTTGCCGCCGGTCGCGGTGTGGTCCGGGCAGTCCACGAGGGCGTACGGCGCGCCGTACTCGTCCCACGGCTTGCCGCAGTGAACGTCGCCGCCGAGGAACTCGAACGCCATCCCGTGCGTGTGCGCGTCGACGTACCCCCGCACCTCCTGGATCGGGGTGATGCCGGCCATCGGCGCACCCGTGATCCCGATCTGGGACTCGGGGTAGGCGGTGCAGCCGTTCCTGCCCTCGAGCTGGAACCGGGTGCCCGTGCCGGCAACGGCCAGGTTGTCTCCCCGGACCGCGAGGAAGCGCCCCTTCCCGAGCCGCAGGGTGAAGCCCTGGCCGGCCCGCGCGGCGATCCACTCGGTGTCGGGGCTGGGCTCGGCCGCCAGGCTGACCCCGTCGGCACCGCTCACGAAGTCCCGCTGCGTGCCGTAGAGCAGGTAGCTGCCGAGGTCGGTGGGCTTGAGGAAGAACGGTTCGGCCTTGCGTGGCTTGCCCGCGGTGACGGCCAGGTGATCGCCCACGCGCTTCACCCAACGATCGCCGGTGCCGATCGCGAAGCAACCGTTGGCCATCGCGTACCGGTTCCGCGGGTTGTCGGGGGCGCGGAAAGCTGCCGCGGCCGTGGTGAGCTGCGGGTCGGGGGTCTGCCGGCCGACGGCGACGGACGCGGCGTTGGCGCGCCGCTCGGCGGCGGTGGTCGGGTCCTGGGCCGCGGCCGAGGAGTCTCCGGCGCGCGAGATCGCGTTCTTCGTGGCCGGGTCGTTGTGGGTGTGCGCCGGCATGCCCGGCCGGTCGACGTGAGGCAGGCCCTGAGCCGCCTTCGACGCGTCGTACAGCGCCACCAGGCTGCCGTCACGGCTCGCGACGGACGGGATGCTCACGGCGGTTGCCACGACGGCGGTGGCGACCGTGACCGCCCAGACCAGACGACGGACCGGGTGAGAGCTACGGCGCACGACGGGTCCTCCCAGCAGCGGGTGTTGACACTGTCAACGAGCAGACGGCGGCGAGGTCACTCGACGGGTTGGTCTCGACAAGCTCGACCGGCGTGGGTCGCCCCTAACGCTCCTGGCACCTCAACCACCGGCGACCACCGTCGGTTGAGGAGGTTGCGCAGCAACCGTCTCGAAACCCCGGAAGTGGAGGCGGGGCCGTGACCGTGGTGGTCGGCGCCCTGCACACTCTCACCGGGTTTCGAGACAGGCGCTAGCGCGCCTTCCTCAACCAGCGGTGGTTTGTTGGTTGAGGAGGTTGGCGCAGCAACCGTCTCGAAACCCCTGAAGTGGACGGCGGGGCCGGTGGCCGTCGTGGTCGGCGCCGTGCACACTCGTCACCGGGTTTCGACGGCAGGCGCTAGCGCGCCTTCCTCAACCAGCGGTGGTCGTCGGTTGAGGAGGTGTCGCGACCGGCTGCAACCCCGGCAGCGGCAGCCGAGCGCCGTGGCCGCGGTGGTCGACGGTGGGGCTTCGAGACAGGGCTAGCCGCCTCCTGAACCAGCCGGCGGCACGTCGGTTGACGAGGTTGCGCAGCAACCGTCTCGAACCCCGGACGTCGAGGCGAGGCCGTGACCGTCGTGGTCGGCGCCCTGCACGACCCTCGCCGGGTTTCGAGACAGGCGCTAGCGCGCTCTCAGCCGGCGGTTGTCGCCGGTTGAGGAGGTTGCGCAGCAACCGTCTCGAAACCCCACAAGGTGCACCTACCGCGTCGGCGGCTGACCGCCCAGCCGGATCGTCAGTGCGTCGGCCGTTCGGCGTACTGTCGCGGCCAAGGATGCTGGATCGACGCCGGCCGCCTCGTAGGTGACCGCGATGCCGGCCACGGGGTGCCCGTTGTGGTCGAGCGCCGGTGCCGCGACGCTGGCGAACCCCGGCGTGACCTCTCCTGACTCGGTGGCGAACCCGCGCTGGCGGGTCTCGGCGAGCACGGTGCGCAGGGCGCTGAGCGAGGTCGGGCCGGTGCCGTGCCGGTCGACGAAGGCGGTCCGGTCCGGGTACAGCGCGCGCACCTGCGGTGCCGGGAGCGCGGCCAGGATGGCGCGGCCGCTGGCGGTGAGGTGGGCGGGCAGGCGCACACCCACGTCGGTCACGAGAGGTGGCCGACCCGGCGCGCGCTCCTCGACGACGTACAGGACGTCGCGACCGTGCAGGATCGCCAGGTGCGCGCTGTGCCGGGTCGCGTCGACGAGTCCGGCGAGCAGTCGCCGGGCGATCCGCTGCAACGGCTCCTGGCGGGAGTAGCCGCTGCCCACTTCGAACGCCGCGACGCCCAGGCCGTAGCGGCGCTCCTCCTCGAGGTGCACCACGAAGCCCTCGGCCACCATCGTGTTGAGCAGGTGGTACGCCGTGCTCCGCGGCAGGTCGCACGCCCGCATGATCCGGTCGAGGGGGACCGGGTCCGGCTGGCTGGCCAGGAAACGCAGCACCCGCAGGGTCCGGGTGGCTGCGGGGACCTGGCTCATGCCCCGATCATTCACCCCACGGGGCGGACGTCTCACACGGTGTGGCGGCCTCCGGGCTCGGGCCGGGTCTCCGTCGCCTGCTCGGCGGGCGTGGTGTCCGGGGTGTAGTCGGGCGCGCTGTGGTCCACGGCCGGGTCGACCCGGTCCGCCGTACGGATCCGGTCCTCGAACTCGGCCTGCTCCACGTCGACGCCCTGCCTTGCGGCCGTAGCCTCCTGCTCGGCGCGCTCGGCCTGGAGTCGCGCGCGCTCGGCCCGCGCCTCCGCCTCCTGGGCGTGCAGCTCCGACTCCTGGATGGCGGGCGTAGCGGCAGCCGCCTCCTCGCGGAGGCCGACGGCCCTGTGGTGCCGTTGCGCACGGTGCCGTTTGTTCAGGACCAGGACGGCGCCCACGATCACGGCGGCCACGATGAGCACGGCGATGGCGATGAGGATTGTCTGCAGGGTCATGGCTGGGGTCGTACCCGGCAGCCGCGTTCACATGCGCGCAGCCCTCAGGAGTGCGAAATGAAGCGGTGGCGCACCCCGGTTGGGGTGCGCCACCGCGACCTTGAAACTCGTGCGTGGTTACCTGGCCTCGCGGATCGCCAGCCGGGCCTCACCCAGGTTGACGACCGACGCCACGTCGGTGCCGTCGAGCAGCTTGACCTGCAGCGCGATCACGCTGATCCCGTGAGCCGTGCGCTTCACGATGTTCTTCGTGATGATCGCGACGCCGGGGATCTCGATGGTGTCTTCGCGGGGATCGAAGCTCTGCTCCTGACCCTGGAACTCGATCACGCCGACCTCGCTGCCCTTGATGTTGCGGCTGAGGTCGTCGAGGGTCCGGACGACGTTGACCCGACCCACGACGTTGCGGATCAGCAGGTCGGCCTGGCCGAACTCCGCCACGCCGACGCGCCCGTACTCGTACCCGCGGGCCTGCTTGGGGCCCTGGACGCCGAACTGGCGGCTGGTGAGGCTGCGCAGCTCGATGCCTTCGGCGAGCGGCACGCTGGCGATGCTCTTGACCAGCTGCTCGCCGCCGGTCCCCGGGCAGGGCATCAGCGACAGCGGGGTCTTGCCCAGCTCGACGGCTCCACCCAGCAGGGAGGATCGGGCCGCCATCGACTGGCCGCCCATCAGCCCAGTCTTCACGCCGCTCTCGAGCCTGGCCTTGGTGTGCGCGATCCGGATCTGGCTGCCGGACGGGATCACCTGGATGGTGACGCCGTCCGCGGTCGCCGCGGCCGCCCTGTCGCTGTGCCTCCCGCGGCCGTCGCCGAGCGAGATCTTCGCAAGACCGGGGATGGTGACCGGCCGGTCCGCGGTCGGGATGCGGACGTGCTCCGCCGCCTGGCCGGTGGGCTTGAACGTGATGCCACCGATCGACGTCTCCGTCATGGTGTCGAAGCCACCGTCATGGAAGGCCTTCGCCACCGAGTCGATCGCCGTGATCTGGAGCCTGCCCAGACCGCTCTCGGCGAGCACCACCCGGGCCACGTGGCTGGTCGAGATGCTCGCGGTCTCCCCGCCGCGCTGGACGGTCGCGAGGCGGGTGGTGACGTTCTCGGCCCGGGCGGTCCCGCCCAGGTTCTCCTCGGCCACGAAGTTCCGCTTTGCCTTCCCGGCCAGGTTGGTGCAGGCGAGCGCCTGGAAGGCGCTGGTGTCGGAGCCTGCGGGGATCTGTCCACCGCTGACCTTGGTACCGAAACCGGCGGCGGCGAAGGCGAAGTCGGTGGGCGTCTTGGCCGGCCGGTCCGGACGAGCGTCCGCGGCTCCTGCGTACATGGCTCCTGTTGCCGCCATGGCTACCGCGGCGAGTGTGCTGATGGTCTTCTTCACGAAGATCCCCCTCTTGGGTGTCTGCACGAGGCCCGGCCTGTTGGCATCCCCCGAGCACGGGGAAGCCGGGTGCTGTTGCTCTCCCAACGGGGCAGACGGTCAAAAGTTTTGCCTCCGTCTTTACCTGGTGTGTGAGGAGGGTCTCGGCTCCCTCGTATCAACGCTGCCCGGAAAGTCTCTTCACAGGTGTCCGGGAACCACGTTGACACCGCGATTCGGACGCGAGGAACGTGGACGGCACAGGTGACCTCGGAGGGCGTCGATGGCCGGTATGAGGAAGGCCCTGATCGTCGCGACCGACGAGTACGGCGATCCGAAGCTGGCGCGGCTGAACGCGCCCGCGACGGACGCCCGCGCTCTCGCCGAGGTGCTCCAGGACCATGCCGTCGGTGCGTTCGAGGTCGAGACGGTGCTCAACCAGCCGTGTCAGGACGTCGAGATCGCCCTCGCCCGCTTCCTGACCACCGCAAAGCGGGGCGACACCCTCCTCCTGCACTTCTCCTGCCATGGCGTGAAGGACCTGAGCGGAGAGCTCTACTTCGCCACCACCGACACTGACCTGTCCCTGCTGAAGGTGACCGGGGTGTCGTCGGGGATGGTCAAGGGGGCGATCGAGGAGTCACGCGCCAGCCTGATCCTGTGCCTCGTGGACTGCTGCTACTCCGGCGCGTTCACGAAGTCCACGAAGGCGGCCGCCACGCTCGACCTCGCGGAGCGGCTGGGAGGCCAGGGACGAGCGGTGATCACCGCGTCCACGTCGTTGCAGCTCGCGCTCGACGGCAAGGAAGAACCCTCGCTCTTCACCCGGTTCGTGGTGGAGGGGCTCCGCTCCGGTGATGCGGACCGCGACCTCGACGGGCTGGTCTCGCTCGACGAGTTCTACAGCTACGTGCACGAGAAGGTGACCGCCGAGAACCCCGACCAGACGCCGCTGAAGAGCTTCGACGTCCAAGGGGACGTGTACGTCGCCCGGCGCGGCAGCCCGGTGACGACCGCGGCGCCGCTGCCACGCAACCTCCTCGAGACCGTGGCGACCGGAGAGGTGTGGGAGCGCCGGGGCGCGGTGACCAGGCTGGCGGAGCTGCTGGTCGCGGGTCATCCGGGCCGGGCCCTGGCTGCGCGGGTCGAGCTGGAACGACTGCGGCACAAGGACGACAGCAGCAACGTGCGACAGGACGCCGCCGAGGCTCTCCTCGCCCTGGGTGGCGAGGCGGACCTGCTGCCCGAGATCCCGGAGTACACCGAGTTCCCGGACGACGCCGAGCCGGAGCCGCCGCCCGAGCCGCCGCCTCCTCCAGACCTGGGGCCGCCGGTCGAGCCGGAGCCCGAACCCGAGCCGGAGCAGCGGGCGGCGCCGGAGCGTCCGCCGTGGAGGGCGGTCCTGCTCGGTGTCCTCGCCGTGGTGCTCGTCGGTGGCCTCGTGTGGCTGTACGTCGCGTACGTCCATGACGGCGGGAACGGGGACGACACCGACGTGGTCACGCTGCGCGATTCGGAGCTGCTGGTTGCGACGGAGCGGGACACGACCAACCAGCTGCTCGCGGTCGACGTCGACAGCCGTGAGCAACGGCCGGTGCAGACCGACGGCGAGGCGGTCCAACCCACGCTAGGGGAGGGCCGGGACAGGATGATCTACTTCCGCGGGCCCGACCCCAGCACCCGGGTGCCGTACCTCTCCAACGTCGACGGATCGAGCGCGACACCGCTGCTCGGAGCCGAGCAACGGGCCGACTGCCCGTACATGGCGCGCCCCGCAGTGAGCCTCGACGGTGGGTCGATCGCGATTGTCTGCCAGGACAGCTCGAAGCAGTCGCTGGGCCTGTTCGTCCTCAAGGACAACCGTCTGGAGAACGTGCTCCCGTCGGCGAGCCTGGTCGGCGGCCCGACCTGGACGGGCGACGGGGACATCGTGTTCGGCGAGGCCAGGGACGACGAGCCGACCACGCTGTGGCTGATGCCCCCTGACGGTAGCGCCGATCCGGTCCAGGTCACCTCGCCGGACGACGGCTGGGCCAGCCACCCCGACTGGTCGGACCGCGGGCTGCTGTTCCTCCTCGCCCCGGGCCCCCGCGCCACCGGTGACGTCCACGTCCTCGACGCAGGCGGCGGGCTCACGCAGCTGACCTTCAGCGGCGATGTCTACTCGCCCACCTGGTCGCCCGACGCCAGCCGGTTCGTGTTCGTCGCGCCGGGAGCGTCCGGGGGAGACAGTGTGTGGGTCCAGGACGCGGACCCCGGGGCGAAGGCGGTCGACCTCGAGGTCGAGGGTGCCGTCGGGGCCCCCGCGTGGGGTGCCCGCTGAGCGGTCAGCCCTGCTGCAGCGCCGCGATGAACTCGGCGACCAGCTGATCCTGCTGCTCCTTGTCGGCGACGATCTCGATGCTCTTGTCCCCGATCGTCATCCGCAGTGCCGGCGTCGCGGACGGCGCCGAGGCCTTCCGGCTCGCGAACCACCCACGGACCGTCTCGATCACCTTGCCGAGTGCCGTCACGCCCGGCGCCGCCGCGACGATCAGCGCGCCGATCGAGGCCACGTCGACGGCCTTGGTCCCGTCGGGTGCCTCCACGGTTGCCTGGTCGACCGCGTCCACGTCGTCGACCTGCAGGATCTCCTCGCGCAGCGCCTGGGTCAGGCGGTCCAGCTCCGCGGCGTCCACGTCGTCGGTGGCGGTGAACTCAACCGCGATCTCCTGGCTCATGGCGACCCTCCCTCCGTCGAGGCTACTGCTCGCGGGGCTGGCGTGGGAGCCCTTGCCTGCCTGGGAAATCGCAATTGAGGGGAGCTCTCGAGGCGGTTGCCCGCCCACTCGAGCAGTCTCGGATCCGAGACGCCAACGAGCGCTGGGGATCTGGCCCTCTGCCGCCGTCGGGAGTTGGATGAAGGCATGGTCATCAAGGTCGACGTGGGTCCCGTCTCGTTCGCCGACGTGCTGGAGGTCGCCCGCCGGGATGCGCCGGTCGAGCTGACCGCGGACGCCGAGGCGGCGATCATCCGAGCCCGGGCGGTAGTGGAGGAGCTGGCCGCGGCCCCGACTCCGGCGTACGGCATCTCCACCGGGTTCGGGGCGCTGGCCACTCGTCACATCCCCACCGAGATGCGGGCCCAGCTGCAGAAGTCGCTGGTGCGCTCGCACGCCGCCGGGTCCGGCCCGGAGGTCGAGCGCGAGGTGGTCCGGGCGCTGATGTTGCTGCGGCTCTCGACGCTCGCGACCGGTCACACCGGCATCCGCCTCGAGACGGCACAGCTCCTCGCCGGGCTGCTGACCCACGGGATCACGCCGGTGGTCCGCGAGTTCGGCTCCCTGGGCTGTTCGGGCGACCTCGCCCCGTTGTCACACTGCGCGCTGGCGCTGATGGGCGAGGGCGACGTCCGCGACACCACCGGCACGCTGATGCCGGCGGCCCAGGCCCTGGCGGCTGCCGGCCTGGCACCGGTCGAGCTCGGCGCGAAGGAAGGACTCGCGCTGATCAACGGCACCGACGGCATGCTCGGGATGCTGGTGATGGCGATCAACGACCTGCGGATGCTGCTGCGGACCGCCGACGTCGCGGCCGCGATGTCGGTGGAGGCCCAGCTCGGCACCGACCGGGTCTTCGCCGCCGAGCTGCAGGCGATCCGGCCGCATCCCGGTCAGGCGCTCTCGGCCGCGAACCTGACGCGTCCTGATGAAGGACTCGGGCGTGGTCGCGTCCCACCGGGGCCCGGACTGCAACCGGGTCCAGGACGCGTACTCGCTGCGCTGCTCGCCGCAGGTGCAGGGCGCCGCCCGTGACACCGTCGAGTACGCCGCGTCGGTGGCTGGTCGCGAGCTCGCCTCGGCCGTCGACAACCCGGTGGTGCTCGCCGAGGAGGGCCGGGTCGAGTCGAACGGCAACTTCCACGGTGCCCCGGTGGCCTACGTGCTCGACTTCCTCGCGATCGTGGCGGCGGACGTCGCGTCGATCAGCGAGCGGCGTACCGACCGGTTCCTCGACAAGGCCCGCAGCCACGGGCTCCCGCCGTTCCTGGCCGCCGACCCCGGAGTCGACAGCGGCCACATGATCGCGCAGTACACGCAGGCCGCGATCGTGTCCGAGATGAAGCGGATGGCCAACCCGGCTTCCGTCGACTCGATCCCGTCGTCCGCGATGCAGGAGGACCACGTCTCGATGGGCTGGTCGTCCGCCCGCAAGCTGCGCCGCTCCGTCGACGGCCTGACCCGGGTGGTCGCCATCGAGGTGCTGACCGCGGCCCGCGCCCTCGACATGCGCGCGCCGCTCGAGCCGTCCCCGGCGACCGCGGCCGTCGTACGCCTGCTCCGCTCGTCCGGCATCGAGGGCCCCGGCCCCGACCGCCACCTCTCGCCCGAGATCGAGGCCGCCGTCGAGCTGGTCCGGTCCGGCGCCGTCCTCTCGTCCGCCGAAGCAGTGATCGGAGAACTCTCGTGACCAACCCCCGACTCCCCATCCACGCCGCCATCGGCAACGAGCTGTCCGCGAAGTCGTGGCAGACCGAGGCCCCGCTGCGGATGCTGATGAACAACCTCGACCCGGAGAACGCCGAGCGGCCCGAGGACCTCGTCGTGTACGGCGGCACCGGCAAGGCCGCGCGCAACTGGGAGGCGTACGACGCACTCGTGCGCACCCTGCGCGACCTCGAGGACGACGAGACGATGCTCGTGCAGTCGGGCAAGCCGGTCGGTGTGATGCGGACCCACGAGTGGGCGCCGCGGGTGCTGATCGCGAACTCCAACCTGGTCGGTGACTGGGCGAACTGGGAGGAGTTCCGGCGGCTCGAGGACCTCGGGCTCACGATGTACGGCCAGATGACCGCCGGGTCGTGGATCTACATCGGCACGCAGGGCATCCTCCAGGGCACGTTCGAGACGTTCGCCGCTGTCGCCGACAAGAAGTTCGACGGCACCCTAGCCGGGACGATCACCGTGACCGCGGGGCTCGGTGGCATGGGCGGTGCCCAGCCGCTCGCGGTCACCATGAACGACGGCGTCGTGATCTGCATCGAGTGCGACCAGTCCCGGATCCAGCGCCGGATCGACCACCGCTACCTCGACGTCCAGGCGTCCTCCCTCGCGGAGGCCGTGGAGATGGCCGTGTCCGCGCGCGACGACCGGCGTCCGCTCTCGATCGGCGTGCTCGGCAACGCCGCCGCGATGCTGCCCGAACTGCTGGAGACCGATGCGCCGATCGACATCGTGACCGACCAGACGTCGGCGCACGACCCGCTCTACTACCTGCCGGTCGGCACCACCTTCGAGCACTGGGAGAAGGAGCGCACCGAGGACCCGGCCGGGTTCACCAAGCGCGCGCAGGAGTCGATGGCCACGCACGTCCGCGCGATGGTCGAGTTCCAGGACAAGGGCGCCGAGGTCTTCGACTACGGCAACTCGATCCGCGACGAGGCGCGCAAGGGCGGCTACGACCGGGCGTTCGAGTTCCCCGGCTTCGTGCCGGCGTACATCCGGCCGCTGTTCTGCGAGGGCAAGGGCCCGTTCCGCTGGGCCGCGCTGTCCGGAGACCCGGCCGACATCGCCGCCACCGACCGCGCCATCCTCGAGCTGTTCCCGGAGAACGAGCGGCTGCGGAAGTGGATCACCATGGCCGGCGAGCGGGTGCAGTTCCAGGGCCTGCCGGCCCGGATCTGCTGGCTGGGGTACGGCGAGCGGCACCTGGCCGGCCTGAAGTTCAACGAGATGGTGGCCTCCGGCGAGCTGAAGGCGCCGGTGGTGATCGGTCGCGACCACCTCGACTGCGGCTCGGTCGCGTCGCCGTACCGCGAGACCGAGGCGATGCTCGACGGCTCCGACGCGATCGCCGATTGGGCGATCCTCAACGCCCTGGTCAACACCGCGTCGGGTGCCTCGTGGGTCTCTTTCCACCACGGCGGCGGGGTCGGCATGGGCCGCTCGCTGCACGCCGGCCAGGTGTGCGTCGCCGACGGCACCGACCTGGCGGCGCAGAAGATCGAGCGGGTCCTCACCAACGACCCGGGCATGGGCGTCATCCGCCACGTCGACGCCGGCTACGACCGGGCGGCCGAGGTCGCGGCCGAACGCGGCGTGCGTATCCCCATGCTCGAGAACTGACACACCCGCTGGTCGAGGAGGTTGCGCAGCAACCGTCTCGAAACCCGGTGAGTGACGCAGGGCGGCAACCAAGGTCTCGACAGGCTCGACCGACGTGGGTCACCGTCAGTGCCCTTCGCCAGTCGAAGCCCTCAGGAGACCACGTTCGCCCGGATGACGGCGCGGTACCACGACGCCGAGTCCTTGGGGGTGCGGACCTGGGTGTCGTAGTCGACGTGCACCAGACCGAACCGCTTCCGGTAGCCCAGGGCCCACTCGAAGTTGTCGAGCATGCTCCAGAGGTAGTAGCCGCGGACGTCGGCACCCTTCTCGATCGCGGCGTGAACGGCGGCCAGGTGCGAGCGCAGGTAGTCGATCCGCCGGTCGTCGTGGACCCGGCCGTCCGGACCGGGGCCATCGGGGTAGGCGCAGCCGTTCTCCGTCACCAGCAGCGGTATCTCGGGGTAGTCGTTGCTCAGCCGGAGCAGCAGATCGGTGAACGCCTCCGGCTCGATCCGCCATCCCATGTCGGTGTAGGGGCCGGGTTGAGGGACGCTCCAGGCGCGGTCGGTCGCGGGCCAGGGCACGGGTTCGGGTTTCGCGGCGCCCGCCGGGTCCTGGATCCACCGACCCGTGCTGGGCGCGCCGTCGGGATCGGCGGCGGCTAGGCCCGGGCGCGGGCCGCAGATCCGGGAAGGCGAGTAGTAGTTCACGCCGAGCGCGTCGAGCGGAACGTGGATCTGCTCCAGGTCGCCGTCATGGACGAAGGCCCAGTCGGTGTGCCGGGAGGTCTCCTCGAGCAGCGTCTCGGGGTAGCGGCCGCGCAGCATCGGGTCCAGGAAGATGCGGTTGGCGAGGTCGTCGACGTGTCGCGCGGCGATGACGTCCGTCGGAGCGTCGCTGGCCGGGTAGACCTGCGCCACGTTCAGCACCACCGACACCTGCACGTCCCGCGGGGCGAGCGCCCGCACCGCCGTCGCCCCCAGCCCGTGGGCCAGGTTCAGGTGGTGGGCGGCGGTGAGCGCCGTGGCGATGCCGCGAACCCCGGGTGCGTGCACCCCCGAGCCGTACCCGAGCACGGCACTGCAGTACGGCTCGTTGAAGGTGCTGAAGTGCCCGACCCGGTCGCCGAGCCGGCCGGCGACCACGCCGGCGTACTCCGCGAACCGCATGGCGGTGTCGCGCGCCAGCCAGCCGCCGCCCGTCTCCAGGCCCTGCGGCAGGTCCCAGTGATAGAGCGTCACCAGCGGATCGATGCCGCGTTCGAGCAGGCCGTCGACGAGCCGGTCGTAGAAGTCCAGCCCGGCCTCGTTCACCGGGCCGCTTCCGGACGGAACGACCCGTGGCCAAGCCACGGAGAAGCGGTACGACGCGACCCCCAGGTCGCCCAGCAGCGACAGGTCTTCCTGCCAGCGGTGGTAGTGGTCGCAGGCCATGTCACCGGTGTCGCCGTCGAGCGTCCGCCCGGGGGTGTGGCTGAACACGTCCCAGATGCTGGGCCCTCGGCCGTCGGCGGTGGCGGCGCCCTCGATCTGGTACGCCGCCGTCGCCGTGCCCCAGACGAACCCGTCGGGGAACTCCAGCCGGGCCGGTCCGGCGGTCACGTCGAGCGAGGGTCGTGCAGGCGTCGGTGGTCGGCGCCGGAGTCACCGGCACCGCTGTAGTCGAGCGCCGGGAACGTGCTCTCGATCTCGATCACCCGGCCCTCCTCGGCCGACCGCTTCGCCGCCAGCATCACCTCGAGGGCGTGGTAAGCGTGCTCGGGCCGGGTCACGGTCGGCGCCCCCCGGTCGGCGGAGTCGATGAGATGGCGCAGCCCGTCGGTCCATGGCCAGTTCCGGTCGGTCTCGCCGACGACCTCCCACGAGCCGCGCTCGTTGGTCCACTGCTCGAAGCCCTCCGGCGCCCAGTCGTCGCCGAGCATCTGGAGCACGCCGTCGCGCCCGTACAGCTCGATTGCGGGCGAGCGGTACTTCTGGATGGTGAAGCCACAGGCGATCGAGGCGAACCGCGAGTCACCGAAGTCCAGCACCACGTGGGCGTTGTCGTCGCTCCGCACCTTGATCACCTCGCCCTCGGCCTCGCGCTCCGGGATGGCGACGCCGACCATGGCTGTGACCCGCTTCACGGATCCGAAGAACCCGCACAGGGCGGTCAGGTTGTAGACGCCGAGGTCGAAGAGCGAGCCGCCGCCCTGCTGGTAGAACCACTTGCCCCACCACGGGCCGGACCAGCCGTAGCGGGCTCGACCGAGGTACAACGGGCCGACCTCGTCGGCCTGCACCCGCCGGTGCATCTCCTGGTACGTCGGCGACAGCACGATGTGCGGGGCGCACACGACCAGCCGGTCGGACGCGTTCGCGGCGTCGACCAGCGTCTTCGCCTGCTCCAGCGAGGTCGCCATCGGCTTCTCGACGAGCACGTGCTTGCCGTGGTCGAGCGCCGCCAGCGCGAGGTCGCCGTGCTCGTTCATGCTGGTCAGCACCAGCACCGCGTCGATGTCGTCGCGAGCCAGCAGCTCGTCGGGTCCGTTCAGGTCGGTGTCGATGCCGAACCGGGTCGCGGTCGCCTTCCGCTTGTCGGCGTCGACGTCGTACCCGGCGACCAGCTCGGCCTTGCCGTCCTGGGAGAGCCGCTGGATGAGCGAGGCGTAGGGGCCCCAGAAGACGCTGCCGAGTCCGAGAACTCCGAGACGCATGGGCATGCTGCTTCCTTTCGGTGACGGGATCAGGCGTACCACTCGGGACGCTGCCACGGCATGTGGCGCGGCTCGGGCAGCGGGGTGGGCGGCGCGGAGAACCCCATGATCAGGGCGCGCCGGGGCTCGGTGCTGGTGTTGGGGCCGGCGTAGTGCAGGGTGCGGCTGAAGTGGATCGTCGCGCCGCCGGGTGGCAGCGGGCAGGCGACTGCCTCCTCGACCAGCTCGAGCGACTGGAGCTCGAGACCGTGCGAGTCGGGGTTGATCAGCTGGTGCGGCTGTACGCCGAAGTGGTGGCTGCCGGGGACGAACTGCATGCACCCGTTCTCCAGCGTGGCCGGCTGGAGCGGGATCCAGATGCTGAGTCCGCGGTGCTCGTACGCCGGGTTCCAGTAGGCCTCGTCCTGGTGCCACGGGGTCGCGGCGCCGTCCTTGGCGGGCTTGCGGATCGCATGCATGCCCGCGGAGCCGACCTCGTCGCCGAGCAGCTGCGCGGCGATCCGGCCGGCGTTGGCGTAGGCGACGGTCTCGCGCAGCTCGGGCGCGTAGTGATCGGGGTTCACGATCTGGGGCAGCGCGGGCGGGGCGTCTGCGTCGCCGGCGAGCTCGAGCCGGTCCTTCTCGGAGACCAGTGCTCCGGGCTCGAACAGCCGGTCGTAGACGCCCTGGAGCCGGGTCACCTCCTCCTGGGTGGTGATCGCCTCGAGGCGGAGGAAGCCGCGCTCGTGGAACTTGTCGATCTGCTCCTGGGTGAGTGTGACCTCGAGGGCGCCGTTGGTGTTGGTCGTGGTCCCCATCGGTGGCTCTCCTCTGTTCGCGCGGGACGGTGTGGGTTCCATCGTCACCCCGCCAGTGGCCGCGATATTGACGTCGAGGAGCGTCTGCTTGTACCGAACGGACTCGTCTCCATCGCCTGGGCGCGGGAGCGGAAGGCCGTCGGGGTGGTGCCGTAGGCCTTGCGGAACGCTCGGCTGAGATGGGCCGCGTCGGCGAACCCGAGGCTGCTCGCCACGGACGCCACCGACCGGTCGCTCGCGGCCAGCGCTTCGCGGGCCCGGCTGACCCGGAGCGCCTGCAGGTAGGCCATCGGTGGCACCCCGACGACGTTCTTGAAGCAGCGAGCGAAGTGCTTGGGCGACAGGTTTGCGGCCGCGGCGAGCGTCGCCAGGTCGAGGTCGCGACCGGGGTCCTCGTCCATCAGCGCGAGCGTCACTGACACCTCGGTGCGTACGGCGCGGCCCGGCGAGCGGACCTCGCCGACACGCTCGACCAGCGACGCCGTGACCAGCTCCGCCGTGGCGCGGGCCCGGAACGCGTCCGCGGGGCCGGCGGCGGCGTCGTACCGGACGACCTCGGAGAGCCCGTCGTCCAGGGCGGGCCACGGGTGGGGGATGGCGAGGGGCAGGCCGAGGAGACCGGACAGCTCGATCGAGCCGAACAGCTCCACGCGGAAGCCGAAACCCCGGAAGCGCAGCGGCCCCTCGCCGAGGTCAGCCGTGACCCGGGCGGGCCCCGGCAGCAGGATGCCGACGCCGCCAGGACCGACGTCCCGGTGCTCGTCGCCGAGCGAGAACCGGCAGCGACCCGTGAGCACCCGGACGACCTCGCCGTAGGGCTGCGGGTCGAGGGCGATCCGCCAGCCGCGCTCGACCTCGACGTCGTACGTCTCGACGAGCCGGAAGGACGCCTCGTGCCAGAGGCCGCCGAGGTCAACGTGGGCCACCGGTTACTCCTTCACCGCGCCCGCGGACATGCCACGGATGAACGACCGCTGGAAGACGATGAACATCAAGATCACGGGCGCCGAGACGATCACCGCGGCCGCGGCCATCCCGATCCGGTCGGTGGAGTGCTGCCCGACGAAGAACGCGAGTCCGAGCGGAGCCGTGCGCAGCGACTCGTCGGTCACCATCACCAGCGGCAGCAGGAACTCGTTCCACGACCACATGAACAGCAGCACGATCAACGTCAGCACTGCGGGCTTCCCCGTGGGGAGCGCGACCCGGACCAGGGTCTGGAACGACGACGCCCCGTCCACCTCGGCGGCCTCGAGCATCGCCTTGGGCACCGAGCGGAAGAACGCCCGCATCCAGAACGTCCCGAAACAGACGTTGAGCGCGATCTGCGGAAGGATCATCGACGCGTAGGTGTTCGTCATCCCGATCGCGCGCATGTCGTAGTAGAGCGGCACGACGATGGCCTCGACGGGCAGGATCATTCCGATCAGCATCAGGTAGAACAGCCAGTCGCTGCCCCGGAACCGCATCGTTCCGAACGCGTAGCCGGCGAGGATCGAGAGCACCGTCGTGCCCACCACGACGAAGAACGACACGATCACGCTGGAACGCATGTACGTCGACAGTTGGGCGATCTGCCAGGCCTCGACGAACGTGTGCGGGTGCCACACCTCGGGCAGGCTGAAGCCGGTCACCGCGGCGTCGCGGGGGTTGAAGGCCAGCAGCACGACACCGACGATCGGGAACAGTGCGAGCACAGCGAAGAACGTCAGGAAGGCATACGCGAAGAACTTCTCGCGGCGGCTGACCACCGTCACGCCTCCCTGGACGCGACGCGGTCGAGGACCACGGTGACCGCGAAGACCAGGATGGCCAGCACCACCGCGATGGCGCACGCCTGCCCGACCCGGCCGTCGAGGAATGCCCGGTTGTAGAGCAGCAATCCCGGCACCGTCGTCTCGGTGCCGGGCCCGCCGCGGGTCAGCACGAACACCAGGTCGAAGGTCTTCAGGGCGCCCACGATGGTGAGCGTCAACACGACCCCGAACTCGTAGCGCAGGCCCGGGAGGGTGACCGTGATCAGCTCACGCAGCCGACCGCCACCGTCCACCCTCACCGCGTCGTAGAGCGAGCTGGGGATCTGCTGGATCCCGGCGACGAAGAGCACCATGCACAGGCCCATCAGCATCCAGGCGCCGATGAGACCGATCGCGGACAACGCCCAGGTGAAGTCGCCGAGCCACGGCCGGGCGAACTCGCCGAGTCCGACGGCACGCAGGGCCTGGTTGAACGGTCCGTCCGTGGCGTAGATCCAGTTCCAGATCACGCCGACCACGACCGAGGCCACGACCTGCGGCACGAAGATCGCGACCCGGTACACCGTGGACCCGCGCACCTTGACCGTGGTCAGGATCGTGGCGATGAGCAGGCCGATCGCCACCGGGATCGTCGAGAAGAACACGACGAGCACCACCGAGTGACCGAACGCCTCCCGGATCAACGGGTCGTGGAAGATGTCGCGGTAGTTGCCGAGGCCGTACCACGTGCCGATCGTCATGCCGTCCCACTCGAAGAACGACAGCCACACGGCGTGCAGGAACGGGGCCAGCCCGAACGTCACGAACACCGCCATCGCGGGGGCGATGTACAGGTAGGCGGTGAGGTTGCGCCGACGTCGACGGCGCCGGGACCCGGCGTCCCGCCTCGTAGGAGGCGGACCGGGGCGGGCGCGGCGGGGCCCGGCGTCCGTCAACGTGGCGTCCTGCACGGTCAGCTCTCGTTCTCCGCCAGGAACTTCACTCGGCTGGCCTCGATCTCGGCCAGACCATCGTCGATGGACTGCTGCCCACCCAGGATCTGCTGCAGGACCGGGTAGTTGACCTCGGCGGAGGTGGGCGTCGCGAACTCGAGGTACGGCAGCAGGGTGTCGTTGTCGAGGACGGTCGTCCAGGCGTCGAAGATGTCCGTGAAGACCTGGCCCTCCTTGATCTCCGGGTCGTCGACCGCCAACGGGGCGATGTCACCGGAGGCGAAGAACTCCCGGGCCGCGGCCTCGTTGGAGTTCCAGTCCACGAACGCCGCTGCGTCCGCCACGTTGTCGCTGTTCGAGGCGATGTGCCAGGCGTAGCCGAAGGAACCGGTGGCCCGTGGGACCTCGCCCTCTTCGAGCGGCGGGGTCAGGAAGAAGCCCATGTTGTCTCCCATGGCTCCGGCCTCCCACGAGCCGGCAGGGAAGAACAGCCCCTCGCCCTTGAGGAAGCCGGCGCTGACGTCCGCCTGCGCGATGGCGTTGACGTCCTCGCGGATGTAGCCCTTGTCCTTCCACTCGACCATCTTCGCGGTGGCTTCCTTGATCCCCTCGTTCTCGTACGTCGCGCCCTCGTCGCCGTAGACGATGCCGCTGATGTCGTCGATCGGGGTGTACTGGTCGATCAGGTTGTACAGCAGGTGCCATGCGGGCCAGCCGTCCTTGTTGCCGAAGACGATCGGCTGCTGTCCGGCGGCCTTCGACGCGGCGAGGATCTCCTCCAGCTCCGCGAAGGTCTTCGGGGGCTCCATGCCGAGCTCGTCGAGCAGGTCCTTGTTGTAGAACCAGCCGATGACGTCGGAGGCGTACGGCGTACCCCAGATCGGGCCCACGCCGTACTCCGTGCCGTCCTCGCTGAACTTGAGCTGGCGCAGGCCGACCTCGGGGTAGCGGGTGTCCCAGCCGTAGGCCTTGGCGTAGTCGTCGAGCGGGCGGAACAGCCCGGCCTTGATGAGCGGACCGTCGAGCGACCAGCCGAGGTTGCCGATCGCGACGTCCGGACCGTCCTCGGAGCTGAGCGCGAGCTTGATCTGCGTGGGGTAGGTGGCGAAGTCGCGGACCGTCCACTTGATCTTGACGTTGGGGTGCTCCGCCTCGAAGCTCTTCGCCAGGCGCTTGAGGATGTCCATCCGGTTGCCGCTCTCGGAGGTCCAGACACTCAACGTGGTGTCCGGCAGCCCGGAGATGTCGGTCTCCACGGGCTTCGAGGTGTCCACCTCGGTCCGCTCGGAGCCCGGCGTGGTGCACGCAGCCGTCAGGAGCGCGGTCGCGGCCACCGCCGCCGTCATCAAGAGACTTCTCCGCATCAGCTTCTCGTCCTCTCGGTCGGCGGCCCGGAAACCCGCTGAGATCGTTGGTGCCCGGATAATACAAGTACGACCTCCCATGAGACAATAGACACAACCCGGGCCGTCACGAGTAACCTCTCGCCTGTGACCACGACACCGCGCGGCCTCGGTCAGCTGACCGCCCGCGTCCGCGAGGAGCTCGAGGGCCGGATCGCCCGCGGCGAGCTCGCTCCCGGCGAGCAGCTGCCGACCGAGCGCGAGCTCCGCGACGAGTTCGGGGTCAGCCGGGTGACCGTGCGCCGCGCCCTGGCCTCGCTGACCGACGACGGGCTGGTCCACGCCATCCAGGGCAGGGGCACCTTCGTCGCCTCCGACCGGCTGGCCGAGCCGCCGAACACCC
Source organism: uncultured Actinomycetota bacterium (assembly GCA_963788445.1). GTDB lineage: Bacteria > Actinomycetota > Actinomycetes > Propionibacteriales > Nocardioidaceae > Nocardioides. The sequence goes on along the minus strand of CAWBGN010000005.1, from coordinate 422,351 downwards.
TGCTCTCCTTCCACGAGCTGGTGGCGAACGAGCACGTGGTCGTCGGGGCGCAACCGCTCAAGGTCAACACCCGGGCGGCGACGATCGACGAGGCCGACGTGTTCGGGATCGCACCGGGTGCACCGCTGTTCGAGCTGGTCAGGCTGCGCACGCTGGACGATCTGCCGGTGGCGATCGACTCGACCACGCTGCCGCTCTCCATCGACCCCGATCTTCCCGCGATGGACTGGTCGCAGGAGTCGCTGTACGCGTGCCTCGTCGCGGCCGGCCACGGCCCCGTCTCGGCCGACTACGCGGTCGAGGCCAGGGCTGCCGACGCCCGAGTCGGCGGCCTGCTGGCCGCGGCGACGGGGTCGCCGGTCCTCGTGGCCGAGTCCGAGGTCAGCGACGCATCGGGCCGGGTGATCGTGGTCGGCGTGATCACCTACCGAGGCGATCGCTACCGGTTCCGGAGCCGGCTGACGGCGGGCAGCACGCTGCCGATGGTCCGCGCGCCCGGTCGCCGCGTAAGCCGATAATACAAATTGGTACGTGTGGTACTATACGGCGACCTGAACGCAGACAGAGGAGGGCCGGCGATGGGCGAGATCGAGCGCGGTGCTCGTGCCGACGCAATGCCGGGCCGCCGATCCACGCCTCGGCCCACGTTCGACGCGGCCGACGATCATCCGCCGCCGGGACACCGCGCACCACGTGTGGGGGGACACCGAGTCGGGCCTCGTGACCGACCGGGTGTACCTGTCCTCCTCGGCGCTCCACGTGCTCGAGTTCCAGCTCGAACCGGGCGGTGCGTTCCGCCACAGCGCCACCAACAAGACCGTCTTCGCCGCCGACGTCATGTACTGCGTGCTGGAGGGCGAGCTGGTCCTGGCCGACCCGCAGCACGGCGAGGTCCGCGTCGTCCGCGAGGGGGAGCAGGTGCTGTTCCGTCGCGACACCTGGCACCACGGCTTCAACCCCTCACCCCGGTCACTGCGGGTCCTGGAGTTCTTCGCGCCGCCGCCCAGCATGGGAACCGCCTCGCAGTACGCCCGGCACCAGGCGACGCTCGAGGAGGTCCACTACCGCGACGAGCGCTGGTCCGGGCGCTGGCCGGAGGCCCGCGACGAGCGGCAGGACACCACCCGGCTCGACGTCGCTGTGCGCGGACGACGCGGTGTGGGGGTTCGTCGGCGAGTCGCCGACCCACCTGGCCGGCCTGCTCGCGGACACCGAGCACCTCACGGTGACGACCGGCCGGGTGTATGCCGGCCACGTCGAGGACGCGCGCAAGGTCGAGCACGAATCCCTGCTCGTGGTCACCGCCGGTGAGGTGTGGGTCGACGTGCAGGAGTCTGACGGCGACGGCTACGCCACCGACTGCCTGCTGCGCCGGTGACGCCGTCGTTCGTGCCCGCCCACTCCACGATGCGAGTCCTCTCGCGCAGTAGCGAGCCGGCGACGTACCTCATGGGATCGGGCCGCCCCGTCCCTCCGGGCTGGTCGCCCTAGCCGGACTGCGCCGCGGCGTGCCCCTGCAGGCCCGCGCCGACCAGGCCGGCGCGCGCCCCCGACACGGCCGGCTCCACGGCCGGCGGATCCGGGCGATTCACCAGGTCCGGGAGCAGGGTCGCGACCAGCTCCGAGGGTCGCGTGCCCGAGGTGCCGATCCCGCCTCCGAGCACGACCACGTCTGGGTCGAGCAGGTGCACCACCTGGGCGAGTGCATGGGCTAACGCCGCCGCCGCGGAGTCGACCACCCCGGCTGCGACGGAGTCGCCGGCCGTCGCACGGCTGATCACGGTCCGCCCGTCCACGTCCTCGCCCGTGCGGTCGCGGTAGCGGTGTCCGAGTGCGAGGCCCGCGGCGAACCGTTCGAGGTTTCCGGACCAGTCGGGATCGACCGCCGCCGCGACCGGCCACTCGCCGAGGGCCAGCGCCTCGCCCCGACGGCCAGGCACCGGTCTCCGTCCAGGATCAGTGACGCCGACAGACCCGTCCCCCACGACACGTAGAAGATGCTGCTGCCGGGACCCGCCGACCTGGCTCGCGCCTCGGCGACCGCCGAGCACCGGACGTCCGCCTCGACGGCGACGGGCACCCCGGGCACCACGCCCGCGAGCACGTCCGCAGGCTGCTGCGTCCCAGGCGAAGACCTCGGCACTGCAGCCCCTCCAGGATCAGTGACGCTGACAGCCCGGTCCCCCACGACACGTAGAAGATGCTGCTGCCGGGACCCGCGGACCTCGCCCACGCCTCGGCGATCGCCGAGCACCGCACGTCTGCGTCGACGGCGACGGGAACTCCGGGAACAGTCCGTGCGAGCACCTCCGCAGGCTGCTCGTCCCAGGCGAATACCTCGGCACTCACGACCACCCCGTCGCGCACGTACTCGGGGAAACCGAGTCCGATCGCCGTGACCTGGTGCCCCTCGGACCCGGCCCTGGCTGCCAGCCGGCCGGCCAGACCGGCAAGCGCCCGCAGCCCGGGATCGCAACCCTCGGCGGTACGCGGCGTCGGCACCTCGTCCGTCCCGAGAACCGCACCGTCACGCGTCACCAGACCACCGAGCAGCTTGGTGCCGCCGGCGTCGACCGCCACCACCACGTCCGTCACGCCGGTCATCCTGTCAGGGGAGCGCGGCTCGCGGCGGACGAAAAACTGCGCCGCAACGGCTGAGCAACCGTTTTCACGCGGTCGGCCTCACCCGAGCCGGGGGATGCCGGGCGGTTCACACCCGCGGGAGAGTCGGAGGGATCAGTTCCCGTACGAAGGGTCAGACCATGACCGAGACCGCGGACCGGATCCCTCTGGGCAGCCAGCTGGGACGACGCAAGCCGATCGCTCGAGCAGAAGGGCCCGCACGCGGGCCCGGAGCTGGAGCGGAGCTTCGGCACCTTCCAGCTGACGATGTTCGGCGTCGGCGCCACCGTCGGTACCGGCATCTTCTTCGTCCTGCAGGAGGCGGTGCCTGACGCGGGCCCGGCCGTCGTCATCTCGTTCCTCGTCGCCGGCCTCGGTGCGGGTCTGTCGGCGCTCTGCTACGCCGAGCTCGCCAGCGCGATCCCGGTGAGCGGGTCGACGTACTCCTACGCCTACCACGCGCTCGGCGAGCTGATGGCGATGGTGATCGCTGCCTGCGTCCTCCTGGAGTACGGCGTGTCGAGCTCGGCCGTGGCGGTCGGCTGGAGCGGGTACTTCAACGAGCTGACGCGACAGCCTGTTCGGGGTCTCGCTACCCGACTCGCTGTCGTACTCGCCCGTCCCGTACGAGGACAACACCACCGGCACTGATCAACCTGCCGGCCGTCGTGCTGGTCCTGATCTGCATGAGCCTGCTGATCCGGGGCGCGAGCGAGTCGGCGAAGGTCAACACGGTCATGGTCGCTGATCAAGCTCTGCGGTGCTCATGCTGTTCGTGGTCATCGGGTTCACGGCCTTCAACGGCGACCACTTCTCGGACTTCTGGGGCTCCGGCGCCTCGGGTGTGAGTGCAGCTGCGGCCACGATCTTCTTCTCGTTCATCGGCCTCGATGCGGTGTCCACCGCGGGTGAGGAGGTGCGCGACCCGCAGAAGGCGCTGCCGCGCGCGATCATGGGGGCGCTCGCCGTCGTGGTGACCGTCTACGTGCTGGTCGCGGTCGCGGGTGTCGGCGCCCAACCTGTCGAGAGGTTCGAGGACCCCGAGCAGCAGAGCGCCGGCCTGTCGGTGATCCTCGAGAACATCACCGGGACCAGCGTCCCCGGCACGATCCTGGCGGCCGGCGCGGTGATCTCGATCTTCTCGGTCACCCTGGTCACGCTCTACGGCCAGACCCGCATCCTGTTCGCGATGGGCCGCGACGGCATGCTCCCGTCCCGCTTCTCGTCGGTGAACCCGCGCACCCTGACCCCACAGTTCAACACCGTGGTGGTCGCGATCGTGGTGGCGCTGATCGCCGGCTTCGTTCCCGCCGACTACCTCTGGGACACGGTTTCGATCGGGACCCTCGGAGCATTCACCGTCGTAGCCGTCGGGCGTCGTCGTCCTGCGGCGGACCCACCCCGAGCTGCCACGGCCGTTCCGCGTGCCCGGGTACCCGGTCACCCCGGTGCTCACTGTCGCGGTGTGCATCTACATCCTGTCCGGGCTAGCGCCCGTCACCTGGGTCATCTTCGGAGCCTGGTTGCTGGTCGTGCTGCTGTTCTACTTCGCCTGGGGCCGCCGGCACGCCCTCGCTCAACGATCCCGAGCACCAGACGGGGCCCGAACTCGGCGAGGCTGAGTGACATGACGCTCGTCGTGGGGTACTCCCCGGCGCGCGGTGACCGGTCGCCCCTCGACCTCGCCACCTCGCTCGCGCGGTCGATCGGTACCGACCTGCTGGTCGTGGCCGTCGTACCCGCCCCCTGGCCGACGACGGTGCCCGGCCCCACCGACCGCGAGTACCGCGCCTGGACCCAGGCCGAGGGCGAGCGGGCGGTCGCCGAAGCACGGGCGCTGCTCGACGACGCCGGCGATGCGGTGACGACCGAGGTCGTTGCCGTCCCCGGGCGATCGGTGGCGGCGACCCTTGAGGAGCAGGCGAAGAAGTCGGACGCCGGGATGGTCGTCGTGGGCTCGGCCGAGCACGGGATGATGGGCAGGGTCGTCGTGGGCTCGACTGCCGACCGGCTGCTGCACTCGTCGCCGATCCCGGTGGCGGTCGCAACTCGCGGGTTCCGCGCACCGCCAGGGGGCCGGGTCACGCGCGCGACCTGCTCCTTCCGCGCGGACGAGGCGTCGCGGGCGGCGCTGGAGCGTACGGCGGAGATCTGCGAGGAGACCGGAGCCAGTCTGCGCGTCGCCACGTTCGGCGTGCTCGGGCAGCAGATGTACCCGCCCGAGGTCCGCGGCGAGCACCAGATCCTCGAAGCCTTCGTGTCGGACACGTCCAAGGCGCAGGAGGCGGCGGTCGCGGCACTTCCCGGTGGGGGTGCGGACGTCGAGACCGTGGTCGCGACCGGGCGGGACTGGCCCGAGGCACTGGGCCGGCTCGACTGGCACGACGGCGATGTGCTCGTCGTCGGCTCGTCCCCGACCGGGATCCTGGCCCGGGTCTTCATCGGCACCAACGCCACCCGGATCGTCCGGCACTCCCCGGTCCCGGCGGTCGTCGTACCGAGGTGAGCCCACGACGCTGACCCGCCGTCAATTGACGTCAGTCAGGCGCGGGCACCCGTCCGTCGCGCGCCAGCACCGGAACGACGACACTCACGGTCTCGGGGTACTTCACTCCGGTTCCGGTGTTGAGCACCACGACCTGCTCGTGCTCGCCGATCCAGCCGCTCTCCCGAAGCTCGCGAGCCGCGGCCAGGCACGCCGCACCCTCGGGGCAGATCCACGCACCCTCGGCCGAGGCGAGGTTGCCGAGCTCCTCGAGGATGGCGTCGTCGCGTGACCGCGACGGCCGTACCCTCGGACTCGCGCACGGCCTGCAGCACGAGGAAGTCGCCGAGTGCCTTGGGCACGTTGATACCGAACGCGAGCGTGTGCGTGCCCTCTACCAGCGTGCTCTCGTCGAGGCCGGCATGGAAGGCGTCCACGATCGGCGGGCAGCCCGCGGCCTGTACGGCGACCAGGCGTGGCAGCTTCTCGCCGATCCAGCCCAGCTCCTGCATCTCCTTCATCGCCTTGTGGATCCCGATCAGCCCCACCCCGCCGCCGGCCGGGTAGAGGATGACGTCGGGAACCTGCCAGCCGAGCTGCTCGACGATCTCGTAGCCCATCGTCTTCTTGCCCTCGATCCGGTACGGCTCCTTGAGTGTCGAGACTTCCTGGTAGCCGTGCCGTTCCGCCACGGCAGCCTTGACCAGCGCGCCGGCGTGGTTGATGAGCCCGTCCACCAGGTACAGCTCGGCGCCGGACACCACGCACTCGCGCCGGGTGATGTCCGGGGCGTCGACCGGCATCACGATCAGGCTGCCCATGCCGGCGCGGGCGGCGTACATTGACCACGCGGCGCCGGCGTTGCCGTTCGTCGGCATCGCAACGGCCGTGACGCCGAGCTCGCGCGCCCGGGAGACACCGACCGCAGCACCGCGGGCCTTGAAGGTCCCGGTGGGGATCAGCCCCTCGTCCTTCATCAGCAACCGGGGTACGCCGATCGCCCGACCATAGGTCGGCAACGGCAGCAGCGGGGTCATCCCCTCGCCCAGCGTCGTGACGTGCGCAGGATCCCGGACCGGGAGCACCTCGTGGTAGCGCCACAGGTCGTGCGGCCGCCCGGCGATCGCCTCGCGCGTGACGCTCGCGCGGACCTGCTCGAGGTCGTAGCGCGCCAAGCAGCGGCGCACCGACCTTGCTCACGCCCTGCACCCGGTCGGCGTCATAGCCGTCCTCGGTGCGAGAGCACTCGAGGTGAGACAGGGCGGAGTAGGACATGGATCCTCCCGGGAGGTCGTTGAGCGTCGAAACTAGCAGTGGGTTGGGTGCCTCTCGCGGGCGTCGAGGTGGTCCCGTCGGACTGTCCTGCACCACCTTCTGTCGCGGAGGCGAGCATGAGCGAGCAGGGCTGGCGGGAGTTCCTCGCTGCGGAAGGCGTCGAGGACTGGGTGGTGATGCACGGCGGAGCAACCGCCGTGTTCAGCGTCTCGTCGCTCGCCGAAGCGGCGCAGGTAGCCGAGGTGGTCGCGCACATCCCCGGTGTCGAAGGCTCGGGGGTTCTCATGACGATCGCTGGCGACCGTCTCAGCGTGCGGCTGAGCCGCGATCTCTGGCATCTGGACGAGCGGCCACATCGTCGACGACGCCAACGCCCCTGCGGGCTGGATCCTCTCGGACCGCGCCGGGAACCGCGTGTGCATCGCCGCCTGGCCGGACGGGTCCACCCCGTCTGCGCCTGTTGATCCGTCATAGACCGCCTTCGCGGTCGTTCAGGCGCTCACCGACTGGGCCCGGCGCTAGTCCCCGGACCGTGGCTGAGGGACGACTCCGAGAATCTCGTCGACCTCGTCCTGGGAGAGGTGCTCGTCGCGACTGGCCGCGGCCACCATCAGGTTGGCGACGAGTTCCACCTCTTCGAGCAGGTCTTCGTCCTCTAGGTTGACGTCGAACTGGTCGTCGGGCACGACCCTCCTTCCGAGGCACCCCGTGACTCAGCATGCGGCAAACACGGGTCGACGTGCGTCCGGGATCCGGGTTTTCCCCGAACTGGATGAGCCGCCCGGAGGGCGGGACCGGACGCCGGTGGGACCAGTCAGCCCAGCTCGGCCACGACGCCCGGCAGCCTGCGCATTGTCTTCTCGACGATGCCCGACAGGGACCAGCGTGAGACCGGCTCGACCGCCCGGAGGATGCTCTCGTAGGTGACCGCCTGGAAGACCAGGTTCACCAGCGGGACCAACGCCAGGGCACGCTCGATGTCGGCGTCCGGGCGCTCCGAGTGCCAGCGGTCCGCGAAGGCCGCCGCGACTGCCAGGTCCGGGTCCGGATCGTCGTCGTCACCGTGGGACTCGGCATTGAAGCGGGCCAGGTGGCCGGCGTCGAGGAACGGGTGGCTCAGGCACGCGTCCGACCAGTCGAATACGCGGAGCTCGACGCCGTCGTACGCCAGGTTGCCGCCGTGCAGGTCTCCGTGGGCGAGTGTGTCCGGCAGTCCGCAGCCCCAGAACTCCCGGACCAGCGCCTCGATCCGCGGGGCGACCGCCCGGATCGCGGCTAGCTCGTCGCTGTCGAGGCCGGGAAGCTCGCGGCTGTCGGCGAGCACCGCCGTCCACTCCCGGAGCGTGCTGTCCAGGCCGCGGTCGGGGCAGCCCGCCGCCACCAGCTCGTCGCGAAGGCCGACGCTGGCCACCTGGACCTCGGCGAACCTCGGCGCCAGCGCCAGCTCGGCACCCGGCGCGCGGTTCTTCCAACCGGCCCCGCGCATCGGCTCCATCAGCAGCCAGGCCAGGTCGTCGTCCTCGGCGATCAGCACCGGCAGGAGATCGGGGAAGTGCTGGGAGAGGACCCGGGTGAGGGCCGGCTCGGTGTGGAAGTGATCGCACGTGGCCTTGAACCAGACCTCGCCCCGATCGGTGGGCACCCGGAGCACCGCGGAGAGGGCCCACATCTGGTCGACGACGAGGGGTCCGGTCCGGGTCCGCCCGACCGTCGCCAACCCGCGGTCGGCCCATGCCTCGACCCGATCGAACCAGCCCGGACGGAACCATGCGGGGCGCAGAGCCGGCGGGCTCGCGGCGTACTCGTCCGCGAGCTGTGCCGCCGCCCGACCTGCGTCGCTGTCGAGGTCGCGCGCGGATCGCCAGGGTCCGTTCGGCAGCGGACCGTTGCGGATGCCGACGGGATGGACGAAGTCATCCCGGCGCAGCCTGATCGTGGGTCCGACGCAGTGATCGGCACCCACGTGGGCGAAGACCCTGGCGTCGTCGACGTACGGGTCCTCGTGCACGAACGACGGCAGCTCTCCGTCGTCGGTCACGAGCACGCGGTCGCTGTCGAGGAGGGCGACGAAGACGCGGGTGGACACGCGCCGATCGTGGCAGACGGGTCAGCGCGGGAGAAGCGATATCTTCTGCCAGATCTTGACCGACATGTCGGTGGTCAGCGACTCGATCGAGCGGACCGTGTCGAGCACCACCGAGTCGGTCGAGTGCTCGGCGCACAGGGCCGCCGTCTTGGCGACCAGCGACAGCATCTCGGAGCAGTAGTCGAGGTAGTGGTGCAGCTGCTCCGGGGACAGGTCTGCCTTCACGCTGGCCGGGGTCGGGCGGTACGACGCCAGCACCTGCTCGGGGTCCTTCGACAGCTGGTGCATGTCGATCACGTGGGCCAGCGAGCGGAGCTGGTGGAGCAGGGCCAGGAGTCGTCGGCGCTCCAGCCGTTCCGGCAGCGCCCAGAGGAACAACACCGCGATCGCCGCGAAGACGACGTCGTTGATGGTGCTCTCGATCAGTGGCAACCAGTCGAAGCTGTTGTTGGGACCCTCGTTCGCGGCGTCCACCAGCACCAGTACCAGCGCCACCAGGGACGCGGTCACGATCAGGGTGCTCAAGGCGCGGGCCACGAACCGGGAGCGGTCCGCGCGCACCGCTGAGTCGTCGGTGTCGCGATCCACGAGGACCACCAGCTGCTCGAGGTCTCCGGCCACCGCTCCCAGGCCCCGGGGCGGGTCGAAACGGGCGTCGATCCGCTCGTGCAACCGGGCCACGGTGCGGGCGAGCTGCGGGCCCTCGAGCCGCCGGTACCCCGTCACCTCGCCAGCGTGCCACGCCGCTCGCCCGAGGCGGACGATCTGCGGCTCGTGGGTCGACGTGTCCCGCCCCGGCGGAAGGGGCCACCCCTTGACGGGAGATCCCTAAACCGGTTTAGTAAAGAAGGTGCCCCGCCCCACGATCAACGACGTCGCCCGGGTCGCCGGCGTCTCCAAGGGCGCCGTCTCGTTCGCGTTCAACAACCGCGCGGGGCTCGCCCCCGAGACCCGGACGCGGATCTTCGCCGCCGCCGAGGAGCTGGGCTGGACCCCGAGCTCACGCGCCCGCGCCCTGTCCGTCTCCCGGGCGCTCGCCGTGGGTCTCGTGATGGCGCGCCCTCCCGAGACGTTGCGCGCGGACCCCTTCTTCCCGTCCTTCATCGCCGGCGTCGAGAGCGAGCTGTCCCGCCACGGGTACGCCCTGATGCTCCAGGTGGTGCCCGAGCACGAGGGTGAGCAGCAGACCTACCGGCGCCTCAGCGACCAGGGCAGGGTCGACGGCGTCTTCGTCACGGACCTCTACATCGATGACCCCCGCCCCGCCCTGCTCGCCGAGCTGGCGTTGCCCGCGGTGATCGTGGGCCCGGCCCTGCCGGAGGCCTACTGGCCGTCGGTCGGCGTCGACGACGGCCCCGGGATCGTCGCTGCGGTCGAGCATCTGGTGGCCCTGGGCCACACCCGGATCGCACACGTGTCTGGCCCGTCGGAGATGGTGCACGGCCGGTCCCGTCGCGCCGCGTGGGCGACCACCCTGCACGCGGCGAAACTGCCCGAGAGCCCGTGCATCGAGGCCGACTTCTCCGCCGAGGCCGGGGCCGCCGCCACCCGCGAGCTGCTCGACCTGGGCGACCCGCCCACCGCCATCGTCTACGCCAACGACCTGATGGCGATCGCCGGACTCGCGGTCGCCGTCAACCGCGGGATCGACGTACCGGGCCGGCTCTCGATCACCGGCTACGAGGACACCGAGCTCGCCGCGCACGTGCAGCCGCCGCTCACCACCGTCCGCAGCGACGTCATCGGCTGGGGGAGGGCCGCCGCCACCCGGCTGCTCGAGCTGATCGAGCAGCGCCCCGCCACCGAGGTGCAACTGCCGGCGCCCCAGCTGGTCGCGCGGGGGTCGACCGGCCCCGCACCCACCGACTCCGGCGCCGCCACGTAGTAGTTCCGCGAACTGAACGCCCCGCCCCCGCAGTACACGAATGGAGAAGTAGATGAGAACGAAGCTCGCCACCGCAACACTGACCATGCTGGCGCTCGGTGCGACCGCCGCATGCGGAGGTGGATCCGGCGACGCCGGCGAAGCCGCCTCGTCCACCGGCCCGATCAAGGTCTGGCTGTCGAACAACCCCGAGGAGATCGCCTGGGGCGAGCAGATGGTCAAGGCCTGGAACGCCGACCACCCCGACGAGGAGATCACCGCCCAGGAGATCCCCGCCGGCAAGACCTCCGAGGAGGTCATCGGCGCCGCGATCACGGCCGGCAACGCGCCCTGCCTGGTGTTCAACACGTCTCCCGCAGCCGTCCCGCAGTTCGAGAAGGCGGGCGGTCTCGTCGCCCTGGACTCCTTCGAGGGCGCCACCGAGTACATCGAGTCCCGCAGCGGTGACGCGGCCGAGCAGTACAAGTCGCCGGGCGGGGAGTACTTCCAGATCCCGTGGAAGTCGAACCCGGTCATGATCTTCTACAACAAGGACATCATGAAGAAGGCCGGCATCGACCCGGAGAACCCGCCTCTCGCGACGCACGAGGAGTTCCTCGACACCAGCCGCAAGATCGTCGAGAGCGGCGCCGCCGACGCGGCGATCTGGCCGGCCCCGACGAGCGAGTTCTTCCAGTCCTGGTTCGACTTCTACCCGATGTTCGCCGCCGAGTCCGGTGGCCAGCAGCTGGTGGAGGACGGGGAAGCGACCTTCGACTCCGACGCCGGCAATGCCGTCGCCGACCTCTGGGCCACGATGTACTCCGAGGGCCTCTCCCCTCAGGAGGCCTACACCGCCGACTCGTTCGCGGACGGCAAGGCGGCCATGGCCACCGCCGGCCCCTGGGCGATCGCCGTGTACGGCGACCTGAACTGGGGTGCGGTCCCCGTGCCGACCTCCGCGGGCTCCGCACCGGAGGACACCTACACGTTCTCCGACGCCAAGAACATCGGCCTCTACTCGGCCTGTGACAACCAGCAGACGGCCTACGAGGTGCTGAAATTCGCGACCAGCGAGGAGCAGGACGGGAAGCTGCTGGAGCTGACGGGGCAGATGCCGCTGCGCACGGACCTGGCGGCGACCTACCCGGACTACTTCGCGGAGCACCCGGACTACGAGCGGTTCGCCGACCAGGCAGGCCGCACCGTCGAGGTGCCGAACGTGCCGAGCTCGATCGAGATCTGGCAGGGCTTCCGTGACGAGTGGTCGTCCGCGGTGATCTTCGGCAAGACCCCGGTCGACGAAGCCCTGAGCACGGCGGCCGACTCGGCGACCGACCTCGCCGGCCAGTCCTGAGGCCGGCGTGTCGACCCTGACACGCACCGCCCCGAAGCCACCGACACCACCGACGCCACCGCGGGTCAAGCGCTCCCGGTTGGCGGCCCTGCTGGGCCGCCAGCCGGTGGGCATCGCGTTCGCCGCGCCGTACGCCGTGTTCCTGGCGGCGATCTTCGCCTACCCCCTGGGCCTGGCGATCTGGATGAGCTTCCACGACTACTTCTTCGCGGCTCCGGGGGCGCAGGTCGACCGGCCCTTCGTCGGCCTGGAGAACTACAGCAGCGTGCTGAGCGACCCGGACGTCCGTCGCTCGTTCCTGAACGTGGCGGAGTTCCTGGTCATCAACGTGCCGCTCACCGTGGGGCTGTCCCTGCTGCTGGCGACCGCTCTCAACACCGCCATCCGCGGGCGCACGTTCCTGCGCGTGGCCTACTACATTCCCTACGTCACCGCCAGCGTGGCCCTCGTCGCAGTCTGGCTGTTCCTGTTCAGCAAGACCGGGATGGTCAACCAGCTGCTCGGTCCGCTGGCCCCCGACCCGTCCTGGCTGGTCAACAGCAGCCTGGCCATGCCGGTGATCGCCATCTTCGTCACCTGGAAGCAGATGGGCTTCTTCGTCCTGCTCTACCTGGCCGCGCTGCAGAACGTGCCGAAGGAGCTGTACGAGTCGGCCCAGGTCGACGGGGCCAGCCGCTTCGGCTCGTTCCGGAACGTCACCGTGCCCGGTGTCCGGGGCGCCACCACGCTCGTGGTCATCCTGGCCACGATCACCGGTGCCAACCTGTTCACCGAGCCCTACCTGCTGACCAGTGGCGGCGGACCCAACGGCGCCTCGGCGTCACCCGTGCTCGTGATGTACCAGCGCGGCATCGAACAGGGGAACCCCGACGTCGCCGCGGCCATCGGCGTGCTCCTGGTCATCGGAGTCCTGCTGATCTCCCTGGTCAGCCGGCGACTCCTGGAAAGGGACTGACATGAGGCCCTGGCTACGTCGCGGAGCGCTCTTCCTCGGCGCCCTGCTGTTCATCTTCCCCTTCTACTACATGGTGGTCGGCTCTCTCCAGAAGGACCCGGACACGTCGATCGCCGGCGCGTTCCCGACCGGTGGGCTGACCTTCGACAACTACCAGGCCATCGACGCACGGGTCGACCTGATCGGGTCGCTGGTCAACTCCGGCATCTTCACCGCAGGAGTCCTGTTCGGCACGGTCGTCTTCGGCGTCCTGGCCGGCTACGCCCTGGCCCGGTTGCACTTCCGCGGGCAGGGGGCCCTGTTCGCGACCATGCTGCTGGTGCAGATCATCCCCTTCCAGCTGCTGATCATCCCGATCTACGTGATGATCGTGCGCACCTACGGGCTGGCGGACTCCTACCTCGGGATGATCGTGCCGTTCGCGATCAACTCGACGGCCGTCTTCATCTTCCGGCAGTTCTTCCTGCAGCTGCCCGAGGAGCTGTTCTCGGCGGCCCGCCTCGACGGGGCCAGCGAGCTGCGGATCCTGTGGTCCGTCGCGTTGCCCCTGGCGCGTCCCGCGCTGCTCACCGCCGCCCTGCTGACGTTCATCGGGCCGTGGAACGAGTTCCTGTGGCCGTTCCTCGTCACCAAGGAAGCCGACATGCAACCGCTGGCCGTGTCCCTCGCCAACTACATCAACTCGATGGCCGGCCGGGCAGCGAACCCGTTCGGCGCCATCCTGGCCGGCGCGGTCGTGCTCGCCGCGCCCGCGGTGGCCCTGTTCGTCGCCTTCCAGAAGCACTTCACCGCCTCCGACCTCGGGTCGGGCGTCAAGGGCTGAGCCCAGTCCCGCCAACCCGATCCAGACAGCAACAAGGAGCCCCATGACCCACCGCATCCGCCGCAGGCGCCACGTGGCCGTGGCCACGACCGTGCTCACGGCCCTGGCCCTCCCGCTCGCCACCCTCGTGGCAGCACCGCCAGCCGCGGCAACCGCCGCGCCCGACCAGGCCACGACAAGCGCCGGATCCCAGGCCAGGCAGGCGTCGAGCCCGCTCGCCAACCTCGACCACCTCGACTGGCTCTCGGTGCCGGTGACCCCGCCCGACCAGCCGGGACACACGACGTACCGCCTGACGGACGAGCCGGCGGTCGGCGTCCTGTGGACCTACGCCGAGCCCAACCCCGACGGCAGCTTCCGGCACGTCGGCGGCGGGGTCTACGACCCGGAGACCGACACCTGGGGCCAGGGCGCGTTCAACGCCGACGACGTGAGCCGCGCGGCGGTCGTCTACCTGCGGCACTGGCAGGCCACCGGCTCGACGTCGAGCAAGCAGTCGGCGTACGAGATGTTGCGCGGCCTCACCTACCTGCAGACGGCGTCGGGTCCGAACGCCGGCAACGTGGTGCTGTGGATGCAGCCGGACGGGACGCTCAACCCCAGCGCCGAGCCGGTGGAGCTGCCCGACCCCTCCGACAGCGACGCGTCCTACTGGGTGGCCCGCTCGATCTGGGCGCTCGGTGAGGGCTACGCGGCGTTCAAGCAGTCCGACCCCGCGTTCGCGCAGTTCCTCCGCGACCGTCTCGAGCTGTCGGTTGACGCCGTCGACCGGCAGGTCCTCGACCGGTACGGCGACCACCTGGACATCGACGGACAGCCGGCGCCTGCGTGGCTGATCGCCGACGGTGCCGACGCGACGGCCGAGGCCGTCCTGGGTCTCTCGGCGTACGTCGAGGCGGGCGGCTCGGCCCGTGCCCGTACGGCCCTGTCGAGGCTGAGCGAGGGCATCGCGGAGCTCGGTGGCGGAAACGCCCGCTCGTGGCCGATGGGTGCCATCCGACCCTGGGCCCTGTCCCGATCGATGTGGCACGGCTGGGGCAGCCAGATGCCCGCCGCGCTGGCGCAGGCCTCCGACGCGCTGGGTGATCGCGGCCTGGCCACGGGTGCCGTGCGCGACTCGTTCACCTTCGACCCGTGGTTGCTCACGTCGGGCGGCCCGGACAACGGCCGGATGCCGACACGCGGCGACGCCTCCCAGATCGCCTACGGCGCCGACTCGCGACTCCAGTCGCTGCTCGCCACGGCCGATGCCACCGGGACGAAGGCCGCCCACGGTCTCGCCGGGATCGTGGCGGCGTGGTACTTCGGCGCCAACCCGGCCGGCGAGGCGATGTACGACCCGGCCACCGGACGCACGTTCGACGGCATCTCCAGTGCCGGCGAGGTCAATCACAACTCCGGAGCCGAGTCCACGATCCACGGGCTGCTCTCGATGATCGCGCTCGACCAGGAGCCGACCGTCGCGGCGCTCGCGCGGACGGCGGACATCGTGGAGCGCCAGGGGACGCTGACCCTCGAGGCCGAGAACGGCACGCTGGCCGGTGACGCCTCGGCGACGGTGCCGCCCTCGCTGTGGACCGACGAGTCGCTCTTCAGCGGCACCGGCTACGCCGCGCTCGGCCCCGACGGCTCCACGACGCTGACCCTGCCGGCCCATCCGCGCTCGCTGGTGCTCCCCGTGTTCGACCTGCGCAACGGGAGTGCCGCGGTCACCGCGTTCCGTGGCGACCGGAAGCGCCTCGGCCAGGTCGCTTCCGGCGACATCGGCGCGCAGGGTGACTCACCGGCCGCCGGTGCGCTGCTGCCGGTGACGCTGCCGGTGACCCTGTCCGCCCGCGCTCGCGTGCTGTCCGCGACCACCGACACGGAGGCCGGCGACCCGGCCGCCTTGGACGCCGTGATGCTGGAACCCCTGGTGTCGCGGCTGGTGCTGGCCGGCGCCGGGCATGGCACCGCGCTGCTGCGCAGTGCCTCGACCAGGTCCGAGCGCACCCAGGTCCGCGTCACCGGCACCGGCGTCGCACGGATCACGGCGTACGACGGAATGGGACGGCTCGTCCGCGTCTCGTCCAGCCCCGACCGGACGGTGCGCGTGACCGTCCCTGCCGGAGGCTTCGTCCTGGTCCGACGCTGACTCTGCCACCCCCGGCGACCCCCGCCTTCCACGAACAGATCGAGGAGACATGTCCACACAGGTCAACCCCCATGCAGAGTTCCCGCTGGGACCCTTCACGCCCTACGACCAGAATCCGATCCTGCAGCCGCAGGGCGATGGGTGGGAGTCCGCGAGCGTCTACAACCCGGCCGCCGTCGTGAAGGACGGCAAGGTCGTGCTGCTCTACCGCGCCCACGCCGACGACATCGTGTCGCACGTCGGCCTCGCCACCAGCGAGGACGGCATCCACTTCGAACGGCACCCGGATCCGGTGCTCTCGCCGAGCGAGCCCTACGAGGAGTTCGGCGCCGAGGACCCCCGCGTCACCGAGATCGACGGCACCTACTACCTGACCTACACAGGGTGGGACCACACGTCCGCGCAGCTGTGCCTGGCGACCTCGACGGACCTCTTCACCTGGACCAAGCACGGCCCGATGTTCCCGGACTTCAACACCTTCCTGCCGCAGGGCAACGGCCAGGACGCACCGTGGAGCAAGGCCGGCGGGATCCTGCCGGTGCCCATCGACGGCCGCTACCTGATGTACTTCGGCGAGGGCTCGATCTACCACGCATGGTCGGACGACCTGATCCACTGGAAGCCGTCCTCCAACGACGAGCCGCTGATGGTCCCCACCGCGCCGGGCACGTTCGGCGAGTTCCTGGTCGAGGTCGGGCCGCAGCCGATCATCACCAACAACGGGCTGATCCTGCTGCTCCACAACGCAGCGGTGAAGAACCCGGACGGCACGGTCCGCTACACCTGCGGACAGCTGCTGATCGACCCAGCCGACCCGTCCACGATCCTGGCGCAGATGAACCGGCCCTGGCTGGAGCCGTCGACGTACGAGGACACGCACGGTTTGGTGTCGAACGTGACATTCGTCGAGGGCCTGGTGTTCTTCAAGGACACCTGGTTCGCCTACTACGGGCAGAGCGACTCGACGCTCGGCGTGGCGACGTACCGGGTCGGGGACCGCTACTCCTCGCTGGGCTCCTGATGTCCGGGCAGGCCGCCTGGCTCGGCACCGCGAGCCACGCCCGCTGGCTGGAGGCCGAGGGCGACCGGCTGCTCGACTTCAGCCGGGCCTCGCGCCATCCGTCCGGAGGCTTCGCCTGGCTCGACGTGTCGGGGCGTCCCGCGCTCGACCGGCCGGTGGAGCTGTGGATCACCTGCCGGATGACGCACGTGTTCTCGCTCGGCCACCTGCTGGGCCGGCCGGGTTGCGGGCCGCTGGCGGACCACGGGCTCGCTGCCCTGACCGGACGCTTCCGGGATTCCACCAACGGCGGCTGGTACGCCGCGGTGGACGCGGACGGCCCGACCGGTCGCGAGAAGGCCGCCTACCCGCACGCGTTCGTGGTCCTCGCTGCCGCGAGTGCCACCTGCGCCGGCCGTCCCGGTGCGGCAGAGCTGCTCGACGAGGCCCTCGACGTCCTGCTCACGCGGTTCTGGGACGAGGAGCACGGCATGGTCGTCGAGGAGTGGGACGAGGCGTTCACGACGCTGGACCCCTACCGCGGCGTGAACGCCAACATGCACACCGTGGAAGCGCTCCTCGCCGCCGCAGACGCCACCGGCGACCGGACGCTGCTGGACAAGGCGCTACGGATCCTGACCCGGGTGGTGCACGACCTCGGGCGCAGCCACGACTGGCGGCTGCCGGAGCACTTCGACGAACAGTGGACCCCGCTGCTCGAGTACAACGTCGACAAGCCGGCCGACCCGTTCCGGCCGTACGGCGCGACCATCGGCCACTGGCTGGAGTGGTCCCGGCTGGCCCTGAACCTGCGGGCCGCGCTCGGCGCCGATGCGCCGGACTGGATGCTCGACGACGCCGTGTCCCTGTTCGACGCCTCGGTCCGGGAGGGCTGGGCGATCGACGGTGCGGACGGGTTCGTGTACACCGTCGACTGGTCCGGTCGGCCCGTGGTGCGGGAGCGGATGCACTGGGTCGCGGCGGAGGCCACGGCCACGGCGGCCGCGCTGCACACGGCGACCGGCGACCCGGCGTACGACGGGTGGTACGCGACGTGGTGGGACCACATCGCCGAGGTCTTCCTCGACCTTGAGCTGGGGTCGTGGCGGCACGAGCTGGACGCCCAGAACCGGCCCAGCGGGGCGGTCTGGAACGGCAAGCCCGACACCTACCACGCGTTCCAGGCGACGCTGTTCCCGCGGCTTCCGCTGACGCCCACCCTCGCGGGTGCGTTGCGGGACGGGCTGCTCGACCGGGGCTGAACCGGTCGGCCTGACGTGAAGCGACCCCCGGCCTGGCTGGCCGGGGGTCGTGGCTCGCGCGCTAGTAGACCCGCCTTCGCGAGCCGCCGATCGGGACGATGTTCAGGATCAGTCCGACGACGAGCAGGATCGCGCCAATCGTGGTGAGAATCGGAATCTCCGCCACGAGGCCGATGATGAGCAGAATCAAGCCGAGGACAATCATGTCTAACCTCCCTCCCGGATGGTCCGGGGACGCCCGTACCCCCGGAAGGTGTGGCTTCAAACGGTGCGGGTGCAGGATTTCTTACTGCCGCTAGGCCAGGGCCGCGATCGCCTCGTGGATCGACAGCGTGCGCCGTGCGGACTCGACGTGGAGGTTCTCGATCATCCGGCCGTTGTAGGTGACGACGCCGGAGCCCTTCCCGTCCTCCCAGGCCTGGAGGATGCCGCGGGCGTCGTCGACCGCCTGCTCGGACGGCGCGAACGCCTCGTTGGCGCCGTCGACCTGGCCGGGGTGGATCAGGGTCTTGCCGTCGAAGCCCATCTCGCGGCCCTGGCGGCACTCGGCGAGGAAGCCGTCGGTGTCCTTCACGTCGTTGTAGACGCCGTCGACGATCACCTTGCCGGTCGCGCGGGCGGCGAGCAGCGCCAGCCCGAGGCCGGTGAGCAGCGGCTGGCGGCCGGGGACGTGCTCGGCGTACAGCTCCTTGGCGAGGTCGTTGGTGCCCATCACCAGGACGGTCAGCCGGTCGGAGGCGCCGGCGATCTCCTCGGCGTGCAGCATGGCGTACGGCGTCTCGACCATCGCCCACAGCTTCGTGTGCTCGGGGGCGTCGTGCCGCGCCATCGCGTCGACCAGCTCGAGCACGGCGTCGGCGGTGTTCACCTTGGGCACGACGATCGCGTCCGGCCCGGCGGCGCAGGCCGCGGCCAGGTCGTCGGCGTGCCACTCGGTGTCGGCGCCGTTGATCCGGATCGTCAGCTCGCGCTGGCCGTAGTCGCCGGAGCCGCGCCGCGGCGCAGGCGGCGTCGCGGGCGGCCGGCTTGGCGTCGGGGGCGACGGCGTCCTCGAGGTCGAGGATCAGCCCGTCGCACGGGATCGTCTTGGCCTTCTCCAGTGCGCGCTCGTTGGAGCGACGGCATGTAGAGGACGGAGCGGCGAGGGCGGAAGTCGCGTCGCATCAGGCGACCAGCTCGATCGCGTCGTACTGCTCCTTGAGCTCGGGTCGATCGCCGCGAGCTGCTCGGCGAGCTCGACCATCACCAGGCACTGCTTGAGGGAGGCGTCGTCCTCCATCTTGCCGTCGAGCATCACCGCGCCGGTGCCGTCGCCCATCGCCGCGACCACGCGGCGGGCGTGCCGGATGTCGTCGACGCGAGGGGCTGAAGACCCGGTTGGCGATCTCGATCTGCTTGGGGTGCAGGCTCCAGGTGCCGACGCAGCCGAGCAGGAAGGCGTTGCGGAACTGGTCCTCGCACGCGACCACGTCGGCGATGTCGCCGAACGGGCCGTAGTAGGGGTAGATCCCGTGCATCGCGCAGGCGTCGACCATCCGCGCGATCGTGTAGTGCCAGAGGTCCTGCTGGTAGGTCTTGCGGTTGGTCGACTCGATGCCGTCGGAGGTGAGCTCCGGGTCCTGGCGGACGAGGTAGCCGGGGTGGCCGCCACCGACGCGGGTGGTCTTCATCCGGCGGTCGGCGGCGAGGTCGGCCGGGCCGAGGGAGAGGCCCTGCATCCGCGGCGAGGCGCCGCAGATCTCCTCGACGTTCACCATCGCCGCGGGCGGTCTCGAGGATCGCGTGCACCAGGATCGGGCGCTGCAGACCGGCCTTGGCCTCGAGCTGGGCGAGCAGCCGGTCGACGTACTGGATGTCCTCGGCGCCCTGCACCTTCGGCACCATGATCACGTCGAGCTTGTCGCCGATCTCGGTGACCAGCGTGGTCAGGTCGTCGAGCACCCAGGGGCTGTCGAGCGCGTTGATCCGGGTCCAGAGCTGGGTCGGGCCGCTGTTTCCACCAAGGTTGGCCGTGTCCTTCGCGATCCGGACCAGGCCGGCGCGGGCGGCCTCCTTGTTGTCGGCCTTGACCGCGTCCTCGAGGTTGCCGAGCAGGACGTCGACCTTGCCGACCATCTGCGGGATCTTGGCGGCCATCTTCTCGTTGCTCGGGTCGAAGAAGTGGATGGCGCGGCTCGGCCGGGCCGGGATCTCTCGCAGGGGCTCGGGGGCACCCACGGCGAGCGGGCGGAAGAAGTCCTTGGCGCTACGCATGGGCGGAACGTAGCAGCGTGGTCATTCGGCCCGGTATGACGAACGTCTCCACCAACGGCGACGCCTCGTCGGCTGCTGGGCGGTGGTCGCCGCAGGCTCCGCACGACGTACGGCGCGGCGCGCGGCGCCCCGCCCCCGCCAGGCTGCGACCTCGGCGTCGACGTCGCGGGGCTGGGTGACCAGGGGTGGCCCGTCGACGGGGGTGTAGCGGGCACGCATCACCCGGGCGTTGAACTCCTCGAGCTCGCGGCGTACCTCCGACTCGGCGACATACCCGTCGAGCTTCGCGTCGAGCTCGGCGTCCTCCTTGCGCAGCTGGAGCGCGGGCGGCAAGACGCCGGTGATCTTCTCGCGCTCGATCAGCTTCTTCAGCCACCAGTCCGGGTCGTGCTGGCCGCCGAGGTCCTTGATCGGCTTGCCCTTGCCGGGCAGGTCGTCGAACTCGCCGCGGGCCATCGCCTGCTGGATCTGGAGGTCGACCCACTTCGCCTGGTGCTCGATCCGGTTCCGGGCGGCCGCCTTGCTCGCCTTCCGGTCATCCCCCGCGCGGGCAGGGTCGGTCCGCTTCTCGTGGTCCTGCTGGTCGGTCATCGCGCTCACCCCCAGGCCCCAGACGATAGTCCACGACGGATGTGTCGTCAGAACGGCAACTCGACCACACAAACGTCGTGGACTATCGCCAGCGGCTATTAGGAGCTGAGGAAGACGATCACTCCGCCGGCGGCGAGAGCGACGCAGGCGCCGGCCCAGATCAGCTCGTTCCGGGGGGACTTCTTGTGCGCGCGGTCCGACCGGGAGAGGGCGAACGAGGCGGCCAGGATGCACGCCGCGCCGGCCATCCGGAGGGCGGAGAACGGCCGGGCCGCCCCCAGTACGGCGATCACGCCGAACATCCCGATCATGATCACGAAGTACTCGTTCCACGCGTGGGCCCAGCGGTGCCGCTTCTCGCTGTAGACGACCCCGATCGACTCATCGTCGGCCCACGGGTGCGGGTCGAGCCAACGCTCGTCTTTGCTCACCCGTTGATCGTCTCGCTCTGCGCGGCTCCTGTCGAGGCGGGTCTATCCGGCCTCGACGATCTCGACCGACTCCTCGGCGGTCTCCCGCGGCATCAGCAGGAGCGACCCGGCGGCACAGAGGGCGGCGACGGCGCACACGGTCCAGACGGTGAGGTAGCCGTCGAGGGACGCGTGGCCCTTCTCTGTGAGGTTCTCGAGCGAGCCGGTCGAGGCGAGCGCGATGGCGAAGATCGACGAGGCGATGGCGCCGCCGACGGTCTTGGTCGCGTTGGTCATGCCGGTCGCGAAGCCGGTGCGCTCGGGCGGGGCTGCCGCGGCCGCCGCGGCGGGGAGTGCGGCGACGAGGGCTCCCGACCCGACGCCGGCCACGGCCATGTTGACCAGCGCCTGGGTGGTGCTGTCGTGGAACGGCAGCCACAGCGCGTACCCGGTCGCGACCAGCAGCGCCGCGAGCACCAGCGACCCACGCGGCCCGAACGCCCGTGCGGTGAGGGGCAGGGTCAGCGCGCCGATCGCCAGGAACACGACGTAGACGCCGATCAGGGTCGAGACGAACGACGCGTCCGCGCCGAGGCCGAAGCCCGCCACGTCGGGGTCGGTCCGGGCGAAGGTCGACAGCGGGATCTGGGCGCCGAGCACGGACATCCCGAACAGGAATGCCGTGAGCTGCACCGGCCACTGGCCCGGCTGCGCCATCAGTCGTACGTCGACCAGGGGTTCCGCCTGTGCGTTCTCGTAGCGGACGAACGGCAGCAGCATGGCGACCCCGGCCGCGATCAGCAGCCACGGGAGGAACGACCCGGGGCCACTCAGCCGCAGGGCGATCAGCCCACCCATGACCAGACCGAGAACGGTCGTGATCAGCGCGAAGCCCGGCCAGTCGATGCCGCCGGTCGACACCCCGGGTGCGTCCTCGATGCCGAACCAGATGACGACGAAGCAGGCGGTCACCACGATCGCGGGCAGCGCCAGCAGGAAGGTCATCGACGTCGACTCGACCAGCGCGCCGCTGGTGAGCGCGCCGATGATCACCGAGAGCTCGAGGGCGCCGACCAGGATCGCGGCGGATCGCCGGGTCAGCAGCGTCTGGCGGCCGGAGTCGGCGGTACGCCGGTAGATGATCGCGACCTCGAGCGGCAGCCACACGACGTACGCGCCCTGGATCGCCCAGCCGATCAGGAACGTCGTGAAGCTCGGTGAGAACGCGAGGATCCACGATCCGAGCGCGGTGACCGCTGTCGACAGCAGCAGCACCTTCTTGTGCCCGACCAGGTCGCCCATCCTGGCCAGCAGTGGCACGCAGAGCGCGGAGACGATCAGCTGCGCGGCCTCGAACCAGTTGACGTCGGCGTCCGCGATCCCGAGGTGGTCGGCGATGTCGCTGAAGATCGGCGTGTAGTAGCCCTGCAGGATCCCGCTGGCGATCTCGACGCAGACCAGGAAGCCGACGACCGCGAACAGGCTGTGTGCCGCCCGTGGCAGGGCGTTCGTCGCCGGCATCAGGGGATCCTCACGATCAGGCGCTGGTACCAGTCGACGCCGGCCACGAAGTCGTCGACGCCGATGTGCTCGTCGTACGAGTGGATCGACTCGCGCTGCGCCTTGGTCATCCGGAACGGTGCGTAGCGATAGACGCGGTCGCAGATCTCGGTGAAGAAGCGGGAGTCGGTGGCGGCCATCATCACGTACGGCGCGGGCACGGCGTCCGGGAACTGCTTGGCGATGGTGGACTCCAGCAGCCGGAACGCGTCGTCGTCGACGGGAGAGACCGGGCTGGGTTCGTTGGCCTCGATGACGTCGATCCGGACCTGCTTGTCGTGGATCGCCTTGCGGACGTGCTCGACCACACCGGCGACGGTGTCGCCGACCATGATCCGGATGTTGACGCCGGCGCGGGCGGTGCTGGCGATGACGTTGAGGGCGGGGGAGCCGGAGAGCGTGGTGACCGCGACGGTGGTCCGGGTCATCGCGGCGGACTCGGGCCCGGCCGCGATCAGGGCGCGGGTGAGCACCGGCTTGATCCGGGACGCGTTCGCCATCAGTGGCTTCAGCGCGGAGGGTGCGTGCGGGGCCATCCGCTCCATCAGCTCGATGGTCGGGCTGGGCGTGCTGGCGGGGAACGGCTTGCCCTCCAGCCGCAGGATGGCGCGGGCCAGGCGGGTGGTCGGGCCCATCTTCGCCGGGGTGGACGCGTGGCCGCCGCGGCCCTCGACGGTCAGCTCGAGGCAGGTGGTGCCCTTCTCGGTCACCCCGATCACCGCCACCGGCGGCTCGACCCCCGGGAACGCCTCGTGCGCGACCGCACCACCCTCGTCGAGGACGAACCACGGGCGTACGCCGCGGCGTACCAGCTCCGCGACGGCGGCCGGCGCGGCCGGACCGGAGACCTCCTCGTCGCAGCCGAAGGAGAGCCACACGTCCTGGCCGGGGGTGAAGTCCTGCTCGAGGAGGCGCTCGACGGCCTCGCAGATCCCGACCAGGCAGCCCTTGTCGTCGAGGGTGCCGCGGCCCCAGATCTGGCCGTCGACGATGTCGGCGCCGAACGCCGGGTGCTGCCAGGGCGCCTCCTCGTCGACGGGGACGACGTCGAGGTGGGCCATCAGCACCACCGGCCGGTCCGCCGAGTGCCCGCGCCAGTGGAACAGGAGGCCGTGGGTGTGGACTCGGGTGAGCTCGAGGCGCTCGTGGACCAGAGGGAACTGGCGCTCGAGCTCAGCGAGGAAGGCGTCGAAGGCTTCGGTGTCGACCAGCGACTGGTCGCGGTGGGAAACGGTGGGGATGCGGACGAGTGTCTGCAGCTTGGCCACCGCCCGGTCCGTCATGGCAGGACGCTAGCGTGTCTCGGATCCGAGATCGCGGGCGGCGGGTCGCCGTTGACCGCGGCGCGGGCGGCCGATGGACTGAGGGGGTGTCACCCGCCCCCGCCCCAGCTGCCCCGGTGGACGACGTCCGCGACCGGGCGTCGCCGTCGGGTCGCGGAGGAACCCCGAGCGCCGGGGTCGTCGGCGAGGTGCCCGACCGTGATGGCGCCGATCGGCGTGTACTCGTCGGGCACCCCGAACTCGGCGCGGAAGGCGTCGGTCCCCTCCGGCGGGATCCCGAAGAAGCAGGCGCCGACGCCCTCGTCGACCGCGGTCTGGAGGATCAGCAGCGCGGCCATGCCGGTATCGATGTGCCAGTAGGGCACCGGCCATCTGGCCTCGTCGCGATCCGTCCAGCCCTTGTCCGGCTCGGCGTACCGGTCGAGGTAGGCGTCGCGGTCCGACAGCGGCACGATCACGACCGGGGCGGTGCGCATGCCGTCCAGCCAGCTGTTGCTCGCACCCAGGTCCGGGCTGGTCGAGCGCCAGAACCGGTCGACGTCCTCGGGGGTGTCGAGCCGCAGGAACGCCCAGCCCTGGCTGAACCCCGCGCTGGGGGCGCGGATCGCGTGCTCGAGCATCCGGTCCACGATGGCCGGGTCGACCGGCCGCTCGTCGTACTTCCGCACCATCCGCCGGCGGTGCACCACTTCCCTGAACTCCATGGAGTCGATCTTGTCGTTTGAGCTGATGTGGCGCGACCTCGCCCCGATCGGGCGGTCGTCCGAGAGCGGCGGCTACTTCCGCCAGCCGTACGCCGCGGCCGAGACCGAGCTGCGGGCGTGGTTCGACGAGGCCTGCCGGTCGCGCGGGCTCGTCGTCGAGGCCGACGGGGTCGGCAACGTCGTGGGCTGGTGGCGGCCGGACGACGTGACCGGTCCCGGGGTGCTGACGGGATCGCACCTGGACTCGGTCCTCGACGGCGGGGCGTACGACGGCCCGCTCGGGGTGGTCTCCGCGCTGGCCGCGATCGACCTGCTCCGAGATCGCGGTTTCGTGCCGTCGAAGCCGCTCGGGGTGTCGGTGTTCGCGGAGGAGGAGGGCTCCCGGTTCGGGCTGGCCTGTCTCGGGTCGCGGCTGGCTGCCGGCGTGATGTCGTGGGACAAGGCGCGGGAGCTGCGGGACCGCGACGGTGTCTTCCTGCCCGATGCGCTGGGTGCGTCCGGACTGTCGCCTGGTGACGGCGATGCTTCGTGGGGGCTGGGCGAGCGGGTCGAGTGCTTCGTCGAGCTGCACGTCGAGCAGGGCCGCGACCTGGTCGACCGGGCTGCCGCGATCGGGGTGGCGAGCGAGATCTGGCCGCACGGTCGCTACCGGTTCGACTTCGCGGGCGAGGCCAACCATGCCGGAACGACCCGGATGGAGGACCGCCGCGACCCGATGCTGACCTACGCCATGACCGCGCTCGCGGCCAACAAGCAGGCCCGGCTGGCGGGTGAGCGGGCGACGTTCGGACGGGTCGACGTGACTCCGAACGGGACCAACGCGGTGCCGTCGCGGGTGACCGCGTGGCTGGACGCGCGGTGCGCGACCGATGAGGGGCTTTCGTCGTTGGTCGAGGCGATCTCGCGGCAGGGATCCGAGCGGGCGGGGCGGGACGGGACTGCTCTCGAGGTCACCGCCGAGTCGGTGTCGGGGGCGGTCGCGTTCGACCCCGCCCTGGCCCGGCGGATCGCCGCCGACCACGAGGACGGCGACTGGCCGATCATCCCGACCATGGCCGGCCACGACGCCGGGATCCTGTCAGCTGCAGGGATTCCGACCGCGATGCTGTTCGTGCGCAACCCGACCGGCATCTCCCACTCGCCCGCCGAGCACGCCGAGATGGCCGACTGTCTCGTGGGCGTCTCGGCGCTCGCGGACACCCTGGAGAGGCTGGCCGGACCGTGAGTGCGACGTACCTGCTGGAGCGGGCGTGGGCCGACGATGCCGTGCATGACGACGTACTGGTCGAGATCGATGAGGGACGGTTCACGTCGGTCACCCTTCACGGACAGCCCGATGGCGCCACCCGGGTCCCCGGCCTCACCCTCCCGGGCCTGGCGAACTGCCACAGCCACGCGTTCCACCGGGCGTTGCGGGGGAGGACTCAGCGGGAGCGCGGGACGTTCTGGACCTGGCGCGACCAGATGTACGCCGTCGCGGCGACGCTCGACCCGGACTCGTACTTCGCGCTGGCCCGGGCGACCTACCGCGAGATGGCCGCAGCCGGGATCACGACCGTCGGGGAGTTCCACTACCTCCACCACCAGCCGGACGGGACGCCGTACGACGACCCGAACGCGATGGGGCACGCGCTGATCGAGGCGGCTCGCGAGGCCGGGATCCGGATCGCGCTGCTGGACACGCTCTACCTGTCGAGCGGGTTCGGGGAACCTGTCATGGGGGCGCAATTGCGCTACTCCGACGGGTCCGGAGCAACCTGGGCTGCCAGAACGGCGCAATTGCGCCGAAATGACTGGGACGGCGTCGTCATCGGCGCCGCGGTCCACTCCGTCCGCGCCGTGCCGGCCGAGCAGATGGAGGCCGTGCACGAGTGGGCAACGGAGGCCGAGAGCCCCCTGCACGTCCACCTCTCGGAGCAGGTCGCGGAGAACCAGGCCTGCGTGGCGGAGTACGCCCGCACCCCCACCGAGGTACTCGCCGACCACGGCCTGCTCGGCCCGAGGACGACCGCGGTCCACGCCACCCACCTCACCGAGGACGACATCCGCCTGCTCGGCACGAGCGGCACCCATGCGTGCTTCTGCCCGACCACCGAGCGTGACCTCGGCGACGGGATCGGGCCCAGCCGGCGGCTGCACGACGCCGGCAGCCGGCTCACGCTCGGCAGCGACAGCCACGCTGTGATCGACCTGTTCGAGGAGATGCGCGCGGTCGAGCTCGACGAGCGGCTGGCGACGCAACAGCGCGGTCACTGGTCCGCCACCGAGCTGCTGACCGCGGCCACCACGAGCGGCCAGGCCAGCCTCGGCTTCCCCGACGCCGGCGCCATCGCCGTCGGGCAGCGAGCCGACCTGGTCACTCTCGGCACCACCAGCCCACGCACGGCGGGCACCGGCGCCGACGAGAACACCGCCGTCTTCGCGGCGGTAGCCGAGGACGTCACGCAGGTGATGGTCGACGGCAAGGTCGTGGTCCGGCAGGGTGACCGCACCGAGGTCGGCCGCGAGCTCGACGCCGCCATCGGCGCCATCTGGAAGGGGATGCCGTGACGAGCACCGTGCTCACCAACATCGGCGAGCTGGTCACCAACGATCCAGATGCCGCCGACCTCCTGGGCATCATCGAGCACGCCGCGCTCGTCGTGGACGGCGGTCACGTCGCCTGGATCGGCCCCGCCGACCGGGCACCCGAAGCCGACGAGCTGGTCGACGTCGGCGGCCGCGCAGTCCTCCCCGGATTCGTCGACAGCCACAGCCACCTGGTCTTCGCCGGCGACCGGGCCCAGGAGTTCGCGGCCCGGATGGCCGGCGAGAGCTACGCTGCCGGCGGCATCCGCACCACCGTCGCGGCCACCCGCGCGGCCACCGACGAGGTGCTCACCAGCCACGTCGCCCGGCTGGTCGCGGAGATGCGCCGCCAGGGCACGACGACGCTGGAGATCAAGAGCGGCTACGGCCTCACCGTGTACGACGAGGCGCGCGGCCTCGCGGTCGCGCGGCAGTTCACCGACGAGACGACGTTCCTCGGGGCGCACGTGGTGCCCGCCGACAGCGACCCCGCGGCGTACGTCGACCTGGTGACCGGCCCGATGCTCGAGGCCGCCGCACCGCACGCGCGCTGGATCGACGTCTTCTGCGAGCGCGGAGCGTTCGACGGCGACCAGGCCCGCCGGATCCTCGAGGCCGGCGCCGCCGCGGGTCTGCAGGGCAGGCTGCACGCCAACCAGCTCGGCCCCGGACCGGGCGTCCGGCTGGCCGCCGAGCTCGGGCTGCTCGCGGTCGACCACTGCACCTACCTCGAGGACGCCGACGTCGACGCCCTCCGCGACTCGGGCACCATCGCAACCCTGCTCCCGGGCGTGGAGTTCTCCACGCGGCAGCCGTACCCCGACGCACGCCGACTGATCGACGCCGGGGTGAAGGTGGCGATCGCCAGCGACTGCAACCCCGGGTCCTGCTTCACCAGCTCACTGCCGCTCTGCATCGCCCTCGCCGTGCGCGAGATGGGGATGACCCCTGCCGAGGCGGTCCACGCCGCCACCTACCGGGGCGCCCAGGCGCTCGGCCTCGACGACGTCGGCGCCCTGGTCCCCGGCCGGCGGGCGGACCTGATGGTGCTGGACGCTCCCACCCACGTCCACCTGGCCTACCGACCGGGCGTCCCCCTCGTCACCGCGACCTGGAAGGACGGCCGCCCGGTCTGACCCCCGGCGTACGCGCGTCAGCCCTCCAGCTCACGCCGGTTGAGGAGGTTGCGCAGCAACCGTCTCGAAACCCCGACTCCGCCGGTTGAGGAGGTTGCGCAGCAACCGTCTCGAAACCCCGGAACTGACGGCAGGGCGGCGAGTGCGGTCTCGACAGGCTCGACCGGCGTGGGTCGCGTGCGTGGGCTGCGGGTATCGAACGGTTGCCAGGGCAACCTCCTCAACCACCGAGGGCACCGGAACCACCGCCGGTTGAGGAGGTTGCGCAGCAACCGTCTCGAAACCCCGGAACTGAAGGCAGGGCGGTGAGTGGGGTCTCGACGGGCTCGACCGGCGTGGGTCGCCGTGCTGCGTGGGCTGGGGTGGTTTCGAGACGGTTGCCAGGGCAACCTCCTCAACCACCGAGGGCACCGGAACCCCGCCGGTTGAGGAGGTTGCGCAGCAACCGTCCCGAAACCCCGGAGTGAAGGCAGGGCGGCGACCGTTGCGGTCGGCGCCCTGCAACTCTCACCGGGTTTCGAGACGGCGCTAGCGCGCCTCCTCAACCGGCGAGGGGTTCGTCGGTTGAGGAGGTTGCGCAGCAACCGTCTCGAAACCTGGTGACCGCGGGCAGGGCGACGTTGGTCGCCGCAAGGCAGCGGTGGCGTCAGCCCTCCTGACATTTGTCATGCCCAGGTCGTGACGCACGTGTGCGGGCAGTCCGCCCGGTACGCGCGAACCTTGAGGCATGACGACCCACCAGCTCGAACACCCGACCGCCGCCGCGACCGCGGTCGCCGCCATCGGCCTTCGCGGGGTGACCAAGGACTTCGGCGACGTGCACGCCGTACGCGGCATCGACCTGGCCATCCGGCCCGGCGAGATCGTCGCCTTCCTCGGCCCGAACGGCGCCGGCAAGACCACCACGATCGACATGATCCTCGGCCTCTCGCAGCCCACCAGCGGTGACGTGGAGGTCCTCGGCTTCCGGCCCCGCGAGGCCATCGCCCGCGGCCTGGTGTCCGCGGTCATGCAGACCGGGGGGCTGCTCAAGGACCTGACGGTGCGCGAGACCGTGGAGTACACCGCGAGCCTGTTCGCGGACACGCAGCCGGTCGCGGACGTCCTGGAGCACGCCGGCATCACCGGCATCGCGGACCGCAAGGTCGGGAAGTGCTCGGGTGGCGAGCAGCAGCGGCTGCGGTTCGCGATGGCGCTGCTGTCGGATCCTGCACTGCTCCTGCTCGACGAGCCCACCACCGGCATGGACGTCGAGGGCCGGCGCGCCTTCTGGTCCGCGATCCGCCAGGACGCCGCGAAGGGCCGCACCGTCCTGTTCGCGACGCACTACCTGGAGGAGGCCGACCAGTACGCCGACCGGATCGTGCTGATCAGCAACGGCCAGATCGTCGCCGACGGCAGCGGTGCCGAGGTGAAGGCGCTGGCCGCCGGCCGCACCGTGCGGGCGACCCTGCCGGGCGCCGACACCGATCGGATCGGCCGGATCCCCGGCGTGGACGGGCTCGAGGTGCGCGGCGACACGATCCTCGTGCACGCCCGCGACACCGACGCCGTGGCCCGCTTCCTGCTCACCGAGACCGGAGCGCGCGACCTGGAGATCGCCGCCCGCGGCATCGAGGAGGCCTTCCTCACCCTCACCGGCGACCACGCCACCTCGACCGATGCCACCGAAAGGACGAACCGATGACCACCACCACGATCGACCCGACCACCCGCCGGGTACCGCCGATGGGTGGGTTCAACCTGACGGTGCTGCGGATCGAGCTGATGCGGATGCTGCGCAACCGCCGGACGATCATCTTCACCCTGATCTTCCCGGCCGCGCTGTTCTTCGCGTTCGGGTCGGGCGCCGACTGGAACGACGCGGTCGGTGAAGGCAACGTCGCGGCGTACATCATGACCTCGATGGCGCTGTACGGCGCGGCGCTCACCGCCGCCGCGGGCGGCGCGATGGTCGCCCTCGAGCGGGCGCTCGGCTGGTCCCGCCAGCTGCGGCTGACCCCGCTCAACCCGGGGGTCTACATCCTGATGAAGGCGCTCCTGGCTCTGGTGCTGGGCGCCGTCGCCATCGCCACCGTCAACGTGGCCGGGATCGTCCAGGGCAAGCCGTCGATGCCGCTGCACGTCTGGTTCGAGTGCGCTGCGCTCACCCTGGTCTGCACGATGGTGTTCGCCGCCCTCGGCGTGTTCGTGGGCTACCTGGTCCCCGGTGAGAACGCCATGCAGATCCTCGGGCCGGGCCTGGCGCTGCTGTCCTTCCTCGGCAACGTCTTCATCCCGATCGACGAGGGCTCGACGATGTGGCACGTCGCATCGTTCACGCCGATGTTCGGGGTGGCCGAGATCAGCCGGGCGCCGCTCACGCACGATCTTCCCTGGTACGCCGTGCTGAACGCCGTCGTCTGGTTCCTGCTGTTCGTCGTCGGCGCGGCCTGGCGGATGAGCAAGGACACCGCCCGAGTCTGACCGGGCACCGCGATGGAGTCGCTACGTTGACCACGATGACAGCGACCGATTCCTTCCTCGGTCCGGGTCTCCGCGGAGGCCCGGCCCGTTGGGGTCTGCTCTTCGCGGCCGTGTGGCTGGTGTTCCTGTCCGACCCGCTGCGCCACGCCTGGGCCGACCGGGACCAGGCCTCCGGCGTGGTCGGCCTGCTCGCGACGGTGGCGTTCGCGGCCTGGTACCTCGGGGTCTGGTACTGGCTGCGCGGCCAGCGGCACCTCCTCATCGAGCGACCCCCGCTGGCCGCTGCGCTGGCGCACCTCACCGTCCTGGTCTCACTCGCCGTGGTCATGTGCCTCGCCGTCGGCCAGGACGGGACCGCCGCCGCCGTCTTCATCGCCGTCGTGGGCGTGATGGTGCTGCCGGTCGCCGCGGCCGCGGCGTTCGCCCTGTCGATCGCGGTGCTCACCGAGGTGCTCGGCCAGACCCTGCCGGGCTGGGATCGTGAGCTCGGCCTGTCCTTCGCTGTGTGCGCGGGCTCGTTCGCGGTCTACGGGATGCAGCAGCTGATCCTGCGCAACATCGCGCTCACCCATGCACGCGAGGAGAACGCCCGGCTCGCCGTCGAGGAGGAGCGCAACCGGCTGGCGCGGGACCTGCACGACATCCTGGGCCACTCGCTGACCGTCATCACGGTCAAGGCGGAGCTGGCCAGCCGCCTGATGGACGTCGACCTGTCCCGCGCCCGGGCCGAGCTGGCGGACCTGGAGCGGCTGAGCCGGGACGCCCTGGCCGACGTGCGCAGGACGGCGGAGGGATACCGCGATCTCACGCTGCCGGGGGAGCTCGCCCGCGCCCGCCAGGCGCTCGAGGCAGCCGACATCGAGGCCAGACTCCCGAACTCGGCCGAGGTCGTGCCGAGCGACCTCCGCGAGCTGTTCGCCTGGACGGTCCGCGAGGGGGTCACGAACGTCGTACGGCACAGCAACGCCCACAGCTGCACGGTGACCCTGGACGCCACGAGCGTGCGGATCGCCGACGACGGCTCGGCCACGCCCGCCGCCGATGGCGTGGGTAGCGGCCTCCGAGGGCTCCGCGAGCGGGCCGCCGCGGTCGGCGCCGTCGTGGTGACCCGCACGCGGGACCCGCACGGGTTCGAGCTCGAGGTGGCGGTCCGGTGATCAGGCTGCTCCTCGCCGACGACCAGGCGCTCGTGCGGGGCGCGCTCGCCGCGCTGCTCGACCTGGAGTCCGACCTGACCGTGGTCGCGGAGGTCGGCTCGGGGTCCGAGGTCGTCCCAGCAGCCCTTGCGCACACGCCGGACGTCGCGCTGGTGGACGTCGAGATGCCGGGCATGGACGGCCTCGAGGCGACCATGGCACTGAAGAAGGCCGCCCCCGGCGTGCGGGTCCTGATCGTCACCACCTTCGGCAGGCCAGGCTTCCTCCGCCGGGCGATGCAGGCCGGCGCCGACGGCTTCGTCGTCAAGGACACGCCCGCCCCGCAGCTCGCGGACGCCGTACGCCGCGTGCACGCGGGCCTGCGGGTCGTCGACCCCGCCTTGGCCGCCGACAGCCTCGTCGTCGGGGAGTCGCCGCTGACCGCGCGCGAGACCGACGTGCTCCGCGCCGCGCGGGGTGGTGCGTCCGCCGCGGCCATCGCCGGGGTGCTGTTCCTGTCGGAGGGAACCGTGCGCAACCACCTGTCGGCGGCCATCGGCAAGACCGGGGCCGGCAACCGCGCCGAGGCCGTCCGGATCGCCGATCAGAACGGGTGGTTGTAGGTCACGCGATCTTGCGGCGGTAGGTGGCCATGGCGAGGGCGTACGCGACGACGAGCATGCCGAGGCACCAGGCGAGGGCGAGCCAGATGTCGGTGCTGACCGGCTGCTGGGCGAACAGGTCGCGGATCGTGTTGACGATGGACGTCACCGGCTGATTCTCGGCGAAGGCGCGCACCGGGCCGGGCATGGTGTCGGTGGGCACGAATGCCGAGCTGATGAACGGCAGGAAGATGAGCGGGTAGGCGAAGGCGCCCGCGCCGTCCACGGTCTTCGCGGACAGGCCGGCGATGACGGCGAGCCAGGTCACGGCCAGGGTGAACAGCACGAGGATCCCGGCGACTGCAAGCCAGGCCAGCACGCCCGCCGATGAGCGGAATCCCATGAGGAGGGCGACGAGCACGACGATCACGAGCGAGATCAGGCAGGAGACCACCGAGGTCAGCACGTGCGCCCACAGCACGCTGGACCGTGCGATCGGCATGGACTGGAATCGCTCGAAGATCCCGCTCTGCATATCCGTGAAGAGCCGGAATGCGGTGTAGGAGATGCCCATCGCGATCGTGATGAGCAGGATCCCGGGCAGCAGGTAGTTCACATAGTCGACCGACCCGGTGTCGATCGCGCCGCCGAACACGTAGACGAACAGCAGCATGAGAGCGATCGGCAAGATCGCGACCGTGATGATGGTGTCCAGGCTGCGCGTGATGTGGCGCATGGACCGGCCCAGCAGGGCGCTGGTGTCGGTGGAGAAGTGCGTGGTCATCGTTGTTCCTTAGTTGTTCGTGGCGTGGGCGCCGGCCCTGCCTGCGTTGTCGTCGTCGCCGATGATGGCGAGGAAGACTTCCTCCAGGGTCGGCTGCTTCTCGACGTACTCGACCTGGGCGGGCGGCAGGAGCTGCTTGAGTTCGGCGAGGGTGCCGTTCGCGATGATCCGTCCCTCGTGGAGGATCGCGATCCGGTCGGCGAGCTGTTCGGCCTCGTCCAGGTACTGGGTGGTGAGCAGCACCGTCGTACCCTGCCCGGCGAGCTCTTTGACGCTGTTCCACACCTCGACGCGAGACTGCGGGTCGAGCCCGGTGGTCGGTTCGTCCAGGAAGATCACCGGCGGATTCCCGATCAGGCTCATCGCGATGTCCAGGCGGCGGCGCATGCCTCCGGAGTACGTCGCCACCCGTCGCTCCGCCGCGTCGGTGAGCTGGAAGCGGGCCAGCAGGTCATCCGCGATCCGGCCGGTGTCCTCCAGGTGCCGCAACCGGGCCACCAGCACCAGGTTCTCTCGCCCCGTCAGGATCTCGTCCACGGCCGCGAACTGCCCGGTGAGGCTGAAGGACTCCCGCACGTCAGCAGCCTGCGTGGCGACGTCGAAGCCATCGACGGAGGCCGTACCCGCGTCGGACTTGAGCAGCGTGGACAGGATCTTCACGACCGTGGTCTTGCCTGCGCCGTTGGAGCCGAGCAGGGCGAAGATGCTGCCCCGCGCCACGTCGAAGTCCACGCCGCGCAGCACCTGCAGCTCCTTGTAGGACTTCTCCAGACCCTGCACGCGGATGGCGGCGTCGATGGTCATTCCTGCTCCCCTCGCTCGGCGTCCTCGATCGCCTTGGTCAGGCGAGCGCGTTCCTTGTCGATCCATTGCTTGCCGGTGTAGGCCTGGGCGAACGTCTCGGCGAACTCGACCGGGTCGTCACCGACGATCGCGCGCACAGGCGTGCGGTCGGCTGCAGCACGCTCCCAGAGGTCGGCGAAGTCGCCGAACATCTTGAGGCTGGTCTCGCCGTCCGTGACGCCCCCGTAGTACATGAAGTACCGCTCCAGTGCCTTCGCGGCGGCGCCGTACGGCTCGGGGAGGGCCTCGATACGGGCCTTGTACTGCCGGTACTGCTTCTTCTGTTCGAGCGATCCGGTGACCAACTCGATCCACCTTGCAGCCATGTCTATCTGCCTCCTTCGCGGAGCTGTTCAAGTCGTTCTGTGAGGAAGCTCCAGGTCCTCCAGAAATCTTCGAGATGTTCCTGTCCCTGAGCGTTGAGGGAGTAGACCTTGCGCGGCGGCCCCTTCTCGGAGGGGACCTTCTCCACGTCGACGAAGCCGCGCTGCTCGATCCTGATGAGGAGCGCGTAGACGGTGCCTTCGGCGATGTCGGAGAAGCCCTTCTCCCGCAGCCAGGCCGTGATCTCGTAGCCGTACGCGGGCCGGCCGGACAGGATCGCGAGAACGATGCCCTCCAGCGTCCCCTTCAGCATCTCCGTCACCTGCTTGCCCATGGAACACCTCCTCCTTCAACTACTCAGTGTTAATGACTACTGGTAGATAGTAACACTGAATAGCGGAGGCACAAGTCGGGGCGGAACTGCGTCGGTCAGGCCACTGGAGCGACCACCTGGAACACCCCGACTAAGGCACCTGCGGGGTACCTCAGACGGAGATAAGGCAGTTGCCCGATGTGTGCGGCTACCTCAGGGAACGAGTCTCGTACTTGTCAATGACGACACGAGGAGCGAAACAGAGATGTACGAGACCACCAGCACCTACCTCCAGTCCGAGCTGGACTACCGCGCCGAGCGCATCAAGTCCGGCATCGGCGGACGTCGCCAGCGGCGGCTCACCCGGGTCCGCCGCCCGGCCGTGGCGAGGAACGCGCGTTAATCGATGAGCGCGGCCGTCGGCGAACGCGACATGATGGGCCCCGTGACGGGGCAGACCAGCCAGACCTTGGTGGGACGAGACGCCGAGCTGTCGGAGCTTGCTTCGATGCTCGGCGTTCGTCCTGACCCCGACCGCGTGCCGGCCGGGGCCGTTCTGCTGTCCGGCGACGCCGGTG
This sequence comes from uncultured Actinomycetota bacterium, assembly GCA_963788445.1. Classification (GTDB taxonomy): domain Bacteria; phylum Actinomycetota; class Actinomycetes; order Propionibacteriales; family Nocardioidaceae; genus Nocardioides. The sequence continues at coordinate 386,937 of CAWBGN010000005.1, read as the reverse complement.
TCGGCAAGACCCGCCTCCTCACCGAGCTCCGCGACCTGGCCGACGCCCAGGGCTGGCAGGTGCTCGCCGGGCACTGTCTCGACTTCGGCGACAGCGCGCTTCCGTACCTCCCCTTCTCCGAGGTGCTCGGCCGGCTGGCCATCGACCTCCCCGACGTGGTCGGCACCGTCGCCGGCATCCACCCGGCACTCAGCCGGCTCCAGCCCGGCCGCCGGATGCTCGGCTCCGACGAGTCCGGCGACAGCTCCGCGCTCGATCGGGCCGATCTGTTCGAGGCGATCCACCTCCTCCTCGAGGCGACCGCCGAGAAGGCGCCGGTGCTCCTGGTCATCGAGGACACCCACTGGGCCGACCAGTCGACCCGCGACATGCTCAGCTTCCTGTTCTCCCGCCCCTTCACCGGGCCCGTGACCCTGGTGGCGTCGTACCGCTCCGACGACCTCCACCGGCGGCACCCCCTCCGGACGCAGGTGGCGGAGTGGTCTCGCATGCGCGGCGTCGAGCGACTCCAGCTCCAGCCATTGACGGCGCCCGATGTCCGCGCCCTGATCCACGAGCTGCACCCCGGCCACCTCGACGAGGACGAAGTCGCCGACATCGTGAGCCGGGCCGAGGGCAACGCCTTCTTCGTCGAGGAGCTGGTCGGGGCCGCGTCCGGCCCGGGTCGCTGGGTTCCTGCCGAGCTCGCCGACGTGCTGCTGGTCCGCCTGGACCGGCTCGACGACCAGTCCCGGCAGGTGGTGCGCGCGACCAGCGTCGCCGGCCGACGGGTCTCCCACGACATGCTCAGCGAGGCCTCCGGCCTCGAGCCCGACAGCCTCGACGAGGGCCTGCGCCAGGCGGTCGAGATGAACATCCTGGTCGCGCACGAGCAGCGCTACCAGTTCCGGCACGCCCTGCTCGGGGAGGCCGTGTACGACGACCTGCTGCCCGGCGAGCGGGTCCGGCTGCACAAGGCGTACGCCGCGGCTCTCAGCGAGGGCCGCGCCCGCGGCACCGCGGCCGAGCTGGCCCGCCACGCCCGCCTCGCGATGGACCTCCCGACCGCCCTGTCGGCGAGCATCCGCGCGGGCGACGAGGCGACCGCGGTCGGTGGTCCGGACGAGGCCGCCCACCACTATCAGCAGGCGCTCGAGCTGCTGGCCGACCCGCGTCGCGCACTGGAGGCCGAGGTCGACGTCTCGAAGCTCGCGGTCAAGGCCGCGGAGTCGCTGACCGCGAGTGGGCACCCCCTCCGGGCGGCCGCCCTCCTCAAGGAGCAGCTCGACCTGCTTCCCGCGGACGCCGGCCCCGCCCCGCGCGCCCGGATGCTGTCGGCCCGGGCCAACTGCCTGATCCTGATCGAGACCGACGAGGACCGCATCGGCGTCTCGGAAGAGGCCGTCGCCCTGGTCCCGCAGGAGGACACCGGCCTGCGGGCCAAGGTGCTGGTCACCCACGCCAGGATCCTCGCCTCGATGGCCCGCTACGAAGAGGCCCAGGTGGTCGGCGTCGACGGGCTCGAGCTCGCCGAGAGGCTCGACCTCAACGAGCTCGCGTCCGACGCGATCACCACCCTCAGCCAGCTCAAGAAGTCCGGGCCCAAGGAGGGTCTCCGTGCCGCGCTGGTCGATGCCGTCGCGCGGGCGGAGAAGTCCGGTGCCCTCAACGTCGAGCTCCGGGGGCGCTGGCTGCTCGGCCGGTCCTACCAGGACTGGGCCGAGTTCGACGAGACCGAGAAGTGGTTCAGGAGCGCCATCGAGCGCGGCGAGGCCGCCGGGATCCCGTGGGCGCCGTACGCCTTCGAGTCGCGGTGGCAGCTCACCTGGGTGGCGATGGTCCGCGGCGAGTGGGATCGCGTGCTCGAGCTCGCCGACGTTCCCGGGTACGCCCCGCCGATGGCGCGCGCCCTGCTGGACGCGGTGCGTCACGGGGTCGACGTCGGCCGGGGGCGCGACGTCTCCAGCGAGCTGCTCGAGCTGCGCCGTTACTGGCACAAGGAGGGAGCGATCGCGATCTCCTCGGCCGGCCTGGAGATGGTGCTGGCCGGACGCCGGAACGACCCCGCGGCCGTGCTCGAGGTCTACGAAGTCGTCGTCCAGGAGATGTCCCAGATCTGGCACCCGTGGTTCAGTGCCAGGATCCGGCTCGCCGCCACCGCGCTGGGCGCCCTGGCCGGCACCGTCCCGTCGATGACGGCGGCGGACCGCCAGACGTACGTCGAGGTCGCCGAGCGGCTGTTCCGCGACGCCCACACCGTGCTCGAGCGGTACACCGACCCGTCCGGATTCTGGGGGCCCGAGGGCCGGGCGTGGATGAAGCGGGTGGACGCCGAGATGCTGCGCATGCGCTGGCTGTGCGGCGTCGACGCCCCGCCGGCCGACGTGCTCGTCGACATCTGGCGGGAGACGGTCGTGATGTTCGAGGACTTCGGTGACGTCTACGAGATCGCCCGGTCACAGGCGGTGCTGGCCGGGATCCTCCGGGCGTCGGGCGACCCGGCCGCCGCTCGTGAGCTCGGCGACGCCGCGCGGGTGACCGCGCGCCGGCTGGGGGCACAGCCACTGCTCGACGAGCTCCGCTCGCTCGGGACTACGGCGTCCCGCAATGACACCTCCTCCGACACGCTCACCCCGCGCGAGCGGGAGATCCTGGCGCTGGTCGCCGAGGGCCGCTCCAACGGAGAGATCGGCAAGCAGCTGTACATCAGCGCGAAGACCGTCAGCGTCCACGTCTCCAACATCCTCGGCAAGTTCGACGCCTCCGGGCGTACCGAGGCGGCCGCGATCGCGCGGCGCAGGGGCCTGCTCGACTGAGTTGCTCGGTCGACGGCCGGTGTACCCGGCGGCCCGCGGGGTACGGAACGACAGGTGTGTCCGGGCCTCTTGTCCGGCGGCGCCTGCACCGAAAGACTGGCCGCAACGGCCCCGACCCAGGAGGAACGATGACCCCACCCGACGCCCCGCTCGACGACGACGACATGACCACCTCGGGCGCCGGCCCCGTGGGTGGCGGCGGCGGTGACGCCGACGGCACCGACTCGGACGGCACCGACTCCGACGGCACCGACGGTGACGGCACCGACGGCACGGACGGCGACGCCTCGGACTCCGACGGCACCGATTCCGACGGAACCGATGGCGACGCCACCGACTCCACCGACGGGGACGCATCCTGAGCGCTCTCGACCTGCTCAGCGGTGACGCCCAGACCTTCCTCAGCAAGGTCTGGGCGTCCCGCGTGCACGTGCACCGCACCGACCCCGCGCTGCTGGTCGGCCTGCTGTCGCTCGACGACGCCGACCACCTGCTCACCTCGACGGCGATCAGGACGCCGTCCATCCGGATCGCCCGCGACGGGTCCGTGCTGTCGGAGTCGACGTACACCCGCGGGGCGACGCTCGCCGGCAAGCAGCTCACCGGGCTGGTCGACCCGCGCAAGGCGCTGGCCGCGTTCGGCGACGGCGCGACCGTCGTCTTCCAGGGCCTGCACCGCTACTGGCCGCCGCTGACCCGTCTGGTCGCGGAGCTCGAGCTGGAGCTCGGCCACCCGTGCCAGGCCAACGCCTACCTCACGCCGCCGGGCTCCCAGGGCTTCGCGGTCCATTCCGACACCCACGACGTCTTCGTGTTCCAGACCGAGGGCTCCAAGCGGTGGGAGATCCACACGCCCGACGGCGTCGAGGACGTGCTGCTCGAGCCCGGCCTGTCGATGTACCTGCCCACCGGCACCCCCCACGCCGCCCGAGCCCAGGACGCCGTCTCCCTGCACGTGACCCTCGGCATCACCCAGCTGACCTGGCGCGGCCTCGTCGAGCGCAGTGTCCGGTCGGTGCTGGCCGACGTACCCGATGAGCACCTGCCGGCCGGCTACCTCGACTCGCCCGAGGACCTCGCGAGCGGGCTCGGCGACCGGCTCGAGGCCCTCGCCGCGGAGGTACGCCGCGTGGACCCGACCGCCGCGGTCCAGGCCGAGGTCCGCCGCTTCCTGACCAGCCGCAGCCCGCGGCTCCCGGGCGGGCTCAGGGACGTCCTCGCCACTGGCGACCTCGACGACACCACCCTGCTGCGCCGCCGTGCCGGGCACCCCTGCGTGCTGATCGACCGTGGCGACCGGCTCGACATCCTGCTCGGCGACCGCTCGATCGACGTACCCGCCTGGCTCCGCCCGGCCCTCGACGAGATCCGGGCCCGGCCCGAGCTGCGACCGGCCGACCTGGCCGACGTGCTGGACCCGCAGAGCCGCCTGGTGCTCTGCCGCCGCCTGACGCGGGAAGGCCTGCTCGAGGTCGCGGGATGATCCTTCCCGACCCCGGCTTCCGCTGCGCGGGAGCCAGCGCGCTGCGCGACGAACCGGTCGCCGGCACCGCCTCCACGGTGCGCGCGTTCCTGCTCGTCGAGCACGCCGGCTCCTGGGGGACGAACGCCCTCCGCGACGCCCGCCTGCCCGGCGACCTCGGCCCCCGGCTGCGGACGGCGTCGGCCGAGACCGGCGTCAGGATCCTGCTGGTCCGCCGTGCGGGTCGCCGGCCGCGGAAGGGGCACACGACCGTGTTCGCGGCGTACGCCCACCCGCACCAGCCCTGGCTGGAGCGCGGCGACCTCACCGACCCGCACGACATCCTCGACCTCGACCTGGCCGCGATCCGCGACGGCCGGTCGCCGGGGCTGGACGCCGACGCCGGCAACGTCTACTGCGTCTGCACGCACGGCCGGCACGACGCGTGCTGCGCCGAGCGCGGCCGCCCGGTCGCGTCGGCCCTCTCCGCGGCCCATCCCGAGGACACGTGGGAGGTCTCGCACATCGGCGGCGACCGGTTCGCCGGGAACCTGCTGGTGCTGCCGCACGGGCTCTACTACGGGCGGCTCGACGCCCCGTCCGCCGTCGCGGTGGCCGGTGGCCACGAGGCCGGGCAGCTCGACCTCGACCACCTCCGGGGCAGGTCCGGGTACGCGATGCCGGTGCAGGCCGCCGAGATCGCCCTGCGCCGCGAGCTCGCCGAGACCCGCGACGCCGCCCTCCGGCTGACCGTCCGGGAACGTTCCGCGGACACGACGACGGCGGTGTTCGACGTCGCGGGCGCGGCCTGGGAGGTTCGGGTCCGCACCAGCCCGGGGGAGCAGACCCGGCTGACCTGCCAGGCCACGCGTGAGAACCCGATTCCCGTGCACGAGGTCCTGTCGATCACTCGACGCTGACCCCGCCGGTCCCTGGCTGCCCGGTTGACGTACTCGTAGTATGTCGAGTGGGACGGGACCGACACGAGGCAGAGGGGTCATGACGACCACCGAGAACCGGATCGACGACAGCATCACCCGGCTGACCGAGGAACGCTTCCTGCGGATGCGTCCGTTCGGCGGCCGCACCCCACCGCCGGTCGACGTGACCGGCCTGCCACCCGGCCCGAAGTGGCCGATCTTCCTGCAGAGCGTCGGCCTGCTCCGCTTCCGTCACCGGTTCGTGCCGTGGGCGCACCGGAAGTACGGCGACGTGTTCACCGTCCGGGTGATCCCGCGCGGCCGACCGCTCGTGCTGTTCACCCGGCCCGAGCACGCCAAGGAGATCTTCGCCGGCGACCCCGAGATCTTCCACGCCGGCAAGGGCAACGCGATCCTCGGCCCGATCATGGGTGAGCACTCGCTGCTGCTGCAGGACTCCTCCGAGCACAAGCGCGCTCGCAAGCTTCTGATGCCGGCGTTCAACGGCCACGCCCTGCGCGACTACGAGTCGCTCGTGACCGACGTGGCACACCGCGAGGTCTCGTCCTGGGCGCCCGACACCGACTTCCGCTCCCTCGAACGGATGAACGCGCTCACCCTCGAGGTCATCCTCCGGGTCGTGTTCGGCGTGACCGACGAGCGACGGCTGGCCGAGCTCCGGCCCCGGGTCAACCGCACCGTCGACGTCAGCCCCGCCGTCCTGCTCGGCTGGGGGTGGCCCTGGTTGCAGCGGTTCAACCCCTGGAAGCGCACCATCCAGAACCAGCACGAGCTCGACCACCTGATGTACGCCGAGATCCGCGAGCGCCGCGAGGCCACCGACCTGGCTGAGCGCACCGACGTGCTGTCCCGGCTGATCCAGGTCAGTGACGGCGGTGACGCGTTGACGGACCAGGAGCTGCGCGACCAGCTCGTCACCTTGCTTCTCGCCGGCCACGAGACCACGGCCACCGCGCTCTCGTGGGCGCTGTACGAGGTCGGTCGCGACCCCGAGCAGCGCCGCCGCGCACGGGCTGCGGCCGCCGACGGCGACGACGCCTGGCTGGAGGCCGTGCTCAAGGAGTCGATGCGGCTGCACCCCGTGATCCCGATGGTCGTCCGGACGCTGATGAAGCCGATGACCGTCGGCGGCATCGACCTCCCCGCCGGCGCCACGATCGGCCCGTCGATCCTGATCGCCCACTCCCGTGAGGAGAACCATCCCGACCCCGAGGTCTTCCGGCCGGAGCGCTTCCTCGGCCACAACCCGCCCACCAACACGTGGATCCCGTTCGGGGGCGGCGTGCGCCGCTGCATCGGCGCCGGCTTCTCGCTGATGGAGGGCGTGGCCGTGCTGCGCGAGGTGTTCGCGGCGTACGACGTGACGACGGTCGCCGAGGACGAACCCAAGGTCCGCAACATCACCAGCGTCCCGAAGGGCGGCGCGCGAATCCGAGTGACCACCACCCCCGCCTGATCGGTTCTCGATAGTCCGCCGTGGAAAGCACGCTCCGAGCCCCTGCAGACGTGCTTTTCGAGGCGGACTATCCGCGTGACCCGGCGGACTCGATATGCCGCGCGAGCGGGGCTAATCGTCTCGCACGCGGCGCAACCGGCGTGGCACGCTGATCCCTTGTGAATTGGCGAGACCGGCTGCGCGCGATGCGCATGGACACCACCCCGCTGCAGTCGCGTGACTTCCGGCTGCTGTTCTTCGCGGGGACGGTGTTCTACCTCGGCGCGATGGTCAGCTACGTCGCCATCCCCTACCAGATCTACACCCTGACCGGCTCCAACTTCGCGGTCGGCGCGATCGGCCTGGTGGAGCTGGTTCCGCTCATCGTCTTCGGCCTGTACGGCGGCGCGCTCGCCGACCACGTGGACCGCCGCAAGCTGCTGATCCTCACCGGCATCGCCCAGGCGCTCTTCACGGTCGTGCTCTGCGTGAACGCCTTCCTCGACGACCCGAACGTGCCGCTGATCTTCGTCGTGGCCGCCTTCCTGGCGGCGTCCTCGTCGATGCAGCGGCCCTCCCGCGAGGCGCTGATGCCGCGCACCGTCAAGCACGACCAGATCGTCGCCGCCAACTCGCTGACCAGCCTGGGCATGCAGATCGGTGTCCTCGTCGGGCCCGCGATCGGTGGCCTGCTGATCGCGTTCATCGGGATCGGCTGGTGCTTCGTGGTCGACATCTGTGGGCTCGCGATCGCCACCCTGCTCTTCGTCGCGATGCGGCCGTACCCCCACCGCGCCGAGACCACCCCGCCGAGCCTGGCCGGGATCGGCGCGGGCGTGAAGTACGCCCTCAAGCGCCGTGACCTCCTCGGCACCTACCTCGTCGACATCGCCGCCATGTTCCTGGCGATGCCGGTCGTCCTGTTCCCGGCCCTGGCCGAGGAGGTCTTCGACAAACCCGAGGTCCTGGGCCTCCTCTACTCCGCCGAGACGGTCGGCGCCCTCCTCGCCACCGCACTCAGCGGCTGGACCGGCCGGATCCACCACCACGGCCGCGCGATCGTCATCGCCGCGGCGGCGTACGGCGGCTTCGTCGCGCTGGCCGGCCTGATGCCGAGCGTCTGGCTGATGCTGTTCTTCTTCATGCTCAGCGGCGCGGCCGACATGATCTCCGGCGTCTTCCGCGGCACGGTCTGGAACCAGACGATCCCCGAGAACATGCGCGGGCGCCTGGCCGGTATCGAGATGCTGTCGTACTCGGTCGGCCCCCTCGGCGGCCAGGTCCGCGCCGGCATCACTGCCGACCTCTGGAGCGTCCGCGGGGCGATTGTCAGCGGTGGCGTCGCCTGCGTCGCGGGGGTCACCGTCACCGCGCTCGCTCTGCGCGACTTCTGGTCGTACGACGAGCGCACCGATCCCTACGCGCGGGCGGAGCGCGCGGTCCGCGCTGCTCACGGGGAGGTCGTGGACTGAAGGGCTGGGCTTCCGGGGGAGGTTGACATCGGCCGCCGACAGGTCGACCTTGTGGCCATCCGCCAACGCAGCTCAAGGGAGGAGGGCGTCATGGCCGTCTCGATCTTCGCAAGGATCGGCACGATCAAGGGCGAGTCGCAGGATGTCAGGCACAAGGACGAGATCGAGGTCCTGTCGTGGTCCTGGGGGGTGTCGCAGTCCGGCACGATGGCCCATGGAGGAGGAGGCGGCGAAGGCAAGGCGAGCTTCCACGACTTCAAGATCACCCATCACGTCGACAAGGCGTCGCCGGTCCTGATGAAGGCGTGCGTCACGGGTGAGCACATCAAGGAAGCGACGCTCACCGTCCGCAAGGCCGGCGGGGGCCAGCAGGAGTACCTCGTCATCAAGTTGACGGACGTCCTCGTCACGAGCGTCTCCACGAGCGTCAGTACGGAAGGAGACGCCACGATCGAGGGCATCACGCTCATGTTCGCGAAGGTCGACCTCGAGTACAAGCCGCAGAAACCAGATGGATCGCTCGACGTCGGCCTCCACTTCAAGTACGACCTCAAGGCGAACAAGGAGGGCTAGCTGTTCTGACCGGATATGGCGCACCGCGGAGCGCTGCCGCATTCTGGACGCGTGACCGATCACCCGCGGCAACTCCTGTCGCTCGAGGACGGGCGACAGGCGAGCTACGTCACCTTTGGCCAGGGCGACCCGCTGCTGTGGATCGAAGGAGGCCCGGGCTACCCGGCCAGCCTCGGAATCCCGGACTGCGAACTGCTCGCCAACCGGTTCACCTGCTACCTCGTGGATGCCCCCGGATCCGGCGAGTCGACTCCCGCCCGATCGCCCGACGAACATCGCTGGCCCGCGATCGTCGCGTGGTTCGACGCCGTCCGCACGTCGCTGCAGATCCCGCAGTGGACGCTGATGGGGCACTCATGGGGCGGACTCATCGCCTTGGCGTACGCGGCCACCCACCCGGCGCCCGTGACCAGGCTGATCGTGGTGGACGGTTACGCGGGTGACGCGTCGGTGCCCGCCGAGGACGCCGAGGCGGCGACCGCCGCAGCCCTGATCCGCCACCAGGGCACCCCCGCCTTCGAGGCCAGCCTCGCTCCGGGAAGGGATCTGGACGACAGGACCACGGTCGACGACCTGATGCGGGACATGGACCCTTTGTATCCGCTGTACTTCGCCTACCCGGAGCGACCGGCCTCGCTGGCACACATCGCCCGCCTGCGCCGGGAAGGTGCACTGAACCCCGACGCCTCCCGGGCCTGGAACCTCGACGGGTACGCCAGCAGTGTGGACCTGACCCCCATCCTGAGGAACATCTCCGCGCCGACGTTGGTGCTGGTGGGTGAGCACGACTGGGTGTGCGGGCCGGTCTGGGCGCATCACATCGCAGCCCACACACCGGACGCACGGCTCCACATCTTCCATGAGTCCGGGCACTGCCCCCAGTACGAAGAGCCCGACCGCTTCGTGCGGGTCGTCGAGGACTGGCTGGCGGCGGCCGGGAAGACCACGCCAGAGCCTCCCTAGGGCACCCTCACCGAATGACAGAGCGCTCGCGCACGCATCACGACCCGCCCGTATTCAGCGCGTCATACCGCGCTAGGGATCCGGCTCGGACGGACTCAGCTGCCGGACTGAATGCGTTCAGGCGACGAGGACGAGCTCGTAGAGGTAGAGGTCGCCGTTCGTGCCCGTCTGCGTGAAGCCCGCGCGCTCGAGGGTCCGCTGTGAGGCGATGTTGCCTTCGTCCGTGTCGGCCACGATGCGGGACAAGCCGTGCTGACGGGCCAGGGCCACGAGTGCTTGCGCGGCCTCCGCCGCGTAGCCGTTCCCGCGCGCGGATGGCACGAGCCCGAATCCGATCTCGACGGATCCGTTGTCCGGCTGGCCCTTGAATCCGATGCCGCCGATCGCTTGCCCGTCGGCGGTTCGTGTGACCCGGTAGTGGCCGAAGGGGCGTTGGTCGCCGTTTGCGGCCGTGGCTCGCAGGAACGCGGTGAGGCCGATGACATCCCCGTCGAAGGGGAAGTCCGGCGCCCAGGAGTCCTCGGGGCCGCGCTGGCGCGCGACGATGCGTTCGCCTTCGGCGGTGTCGATTGGGTGCAGGATCAGGCGCTCGGTGTGCAGGTCGGTCACGGGCGAAGAACAGCAGGCGGCTCCAGTCGTCGCAACTGATTTTGGCGCACCGACGGACGCCGAGAAGCACGCTTGGTCATGCCGTTGTCCGGCTCACTCACATGCCGATGTGGGTGCGCTGCGACACCACCAACCGCTCCACGGCACGGAGCAGGCCAACCAGGTGCGAAAGGTCATGCAGGGCGACCACGTTGGCCGTGGACCGGACCAAGGTAGCGCCGGCGGCCGACTTTCGAAGGGTGTCAGGGGCCAGATCCCCTGGGGTGTACTGATCTCGTGACGACGGTGCAGCAGGGGGACTGATGCTGCTGTTCGTTGCGCTGGCGAACTCTCACTACTTTCTGCGCGGCCCTTTCGAAGTGCTGGTCCGTCGAGTCACCTTGGACGGGCGCAACAAGGCGGGGAGCCAGCCGTGATCGGGAGGAAACCGTGACGTTGTTGCCGAGGACCCGAGGTGTCTCGTACGCCGTCAGCCATCCCCCGGAGGGAGTCCGACGGGTGATGGCCACGATCCGTGATGATCTCCACGGGACGGCCGTCATGGTGCTGGACACCGACCCTGAGACGCTGTTGACCGCCAGTCGGATCGCCCTCGACGAAGGGCTCGGCGTGTACGTCCGACCGTTTCTGGAGAACGGTGCTCTGCCAGCGCTCACCGAGCACCTGCGCCAGGTAGCCGGCGGGGCAGAGCAACTGCGGCGCGAGTACCCGGGCAGGGTCACCCTGCTGGTGGGAAGCGAGTTCTCACTGACATCTCGCACCGTGCTTCCGGGGCGCCACACGTTCGTACGCCTGCAGCTGGTGATCCGCCTCAGGTCGCTCCTCGCGGGTCGCATCCGCCGACGCCTCGCCCCCGTGCTCACGGCCATGCTCACCGTTGCACGCGAAGAGTTCCAGGGCCCGATCACCTATGCCGCCGGAACCTGGGAACAGGTCGACTGGTCGGACTTCGACATCGTCGGCGTCAACCTCTACCGGTCCGGTCGCAATTCCGACGCCTACGCCGAAACTCTGCGTGCCCGTGTCCAGGCCGCACACACGGACGGCAAGCCATTCGTGGTCACCGAGTTCGGATGCGGCGCCTTCGTTGGAGCCGACACCTGGGGCCCCGGAGCATTCCGAATCGTCAACTGGTTCGCTGACCCGCCCACAGTACGAGACGGACACCTTCGGGACGAGGGCATCCAGTCCGACTACCTCACCGCGCTCATCGACCTCTACAGCGCCGCCGAAGTCGACGGCTGCTTCGCATTCACTTTCGCCATGCCGGAGTTCCCACGCAGCGACGATCCACCCCATGACCTCGACCGCGCCGGCTTCGGACTCGTCTCGATCCGCGCCGATGAACCAGGAAGGTGGACTCCCAAGGAGGCCTTCCACGCGATCGCCCGCGCCTTCGACACCACAACTCCAGAAGACCGCATCTGACCGTGGACGCCATCGTCGACCCCAAGCCGGGTTCCTCGATTGATCCCGGACTCCCGGTTCCCTCGGCCAGGTCAACGATCACGACACCGAACTCATCGCCCAACGCTAGAAGCCGACCGTTGGGGCTCAGCTTGAACTGTTGCTCGACGATGTCGGGTTGCGCATGCCGAGTGAGTTGCGGTCGACGATGCGCCACTCCCCGCCAGGGCTGATCGCCGCGATCTCGCCGACCCCCGAACTCGACTCCGGCGTGCCGGAGTGCCGACTGTCGGCCGGCCGACTAGACGGCGTTCGCGCGGTCGACGGTGCATTCTGGTTCGTGCCCGAATAGCGGCAAGGAACTGTGCCGCCCCCGGAGCTCCATCTGCATTGCATCGACCCGCACAACTCTGAAGCGGCGATGTCTGAGGCGTACCGATCAACCGCGGTCCGCTCCGTCATGCCTGCGAGCGGACGCACGGTGCTGCGCTCAGCCGACTGAACCAGCTCTCCCAGCACTCGGTCAGAGCATCCGCACCCGGCACCACCGACAACCGCTTGCACACCTCGATGGCCTCCGCCCGGACCTACGATCGTCAGCAGCCAGTACGGCGTCCTGCTCGGCTCTGTGGCGTACAGCTGGGTCCCACGCTTGCGCGGACGGCTCACCCTCGCGGTCGTTCGCGGACGGCGTCGATGACGTCCTTGCTGTGTGTAAGCGGGATCCGGTTGCCCTCGAGCTGGATACTCGAGCCGGTGGAACTGTCGACCAGCTCCAGGATCCGCACGTTCACCCTCTGGTGCACCTTCACCACGATCCGGTCCCGAGACACGTCGAACACCAGCGCACCGGCGGGACTGCTCCGATGCGCAGCGGCGAACCCGTACACATGGGTGGCCGTGACTGCGACCAGCATGCTCTTCGGCAGCCCGCTCGCGGCGTCGTGCATCCGTGCCCCGGCGAGAGCGCCGCCGACGGTTGCCGCGGAGTCCGCCGCGCTGCCGAGTCCACCGGCCAGGCTGTCGCCGATCATGCCGCCGGCGAACATGCTGCCCGTGTGACCGCGCGGCAGGAACTGGCCGGCCGCGATCACCTCCTCCGAGACCCCGAGCTGGCGCAGCGCAACCTCGACGCTTTGGATCATCTTGTCTTCGGACATCTCACCGCTCCCCTCGGCTATGGCTCGCCCAGTGACCACATCTTGCTCCTCATCGCCGCGCACCACCACCGGCGCCGGGTCGATCCACCCGCCGCCGCGGATCTTGGCCTCCTCGTCGGCGACGGCCTGCTCGGCTTCCGCTTATAGGTGAACAGCCAGTTCTGCCCGGTGACCGGGTCGCGGGCGACCTGCAGCTTTCCGCTGGCACCACGGAACCGGCCGCGGAACCGTCGGGGTGCTGCGTGGGGTTGGGTGGTGTGGTGGGTGGCGCGGTGACAGCTGCTCCCGATGAGGGCCGGAGGTGGTCTCTGAACGTCGTCTTGGGCCTGGCAAGCCGGCGACACCGTGCACGTCCGCACTCACCGGGTCGACGAGCCGGGTCGCTTCAAGGCCACCGTCCGGTTCAGGCCAATCCGGAGAATGAGGGTGTGGACGAGTCTGCTGGAGGCGATGCGCGGCGTCGCCCGGCGGCCGCCGCCGCTCAGTGACCGGTCTCGACTCTTGCGCCCTTGAGGTCGGGTACGTCGTCAGCCGGGTCGACCGGCTTGTGGTGCTTCGGGCGTGTCTCGTGACGACGTCCGAGCACAGCCCAGTCGGTTCGGGTGCCGAGGATCGAGGTGTTGCTCTCGTCGCTGAGGATGGAGCAGTTGCTGCGTCGGCTGAGGATCGAGCAGTTGCTCTGGTAGGACAGCATCGACATTACCGACATGAGACCGCCGAGCGAGCCGACGGACATCACCGACCCGATCGAGCCGATCGATGCGACGGAGCCGATGCTCCCAACGGAAAGCACCGATCCCTCGGAGCAGATCGACAGGAACGAGTTCCGTGAGCGCCACGACATCACTCGATCAGCGTAGCGACGCCCGGCCCGTCTCGGGAGGGTCCGCGCCGACGCGGACGCGCCGCTTATCCAGTAGACGCCCTCACCTGCGGCGATTGGTGCGCGGATCTGCCGAGATCAGTGCACGGGTCTGTTACGTCGGGGGTGTTTCGAGGGCCTGCTTGGCGAGGGCGTCGACCATCCATTGTTGGAGGGCGCTGACTTCTGCGGGGGCGAGTCCGGCGACGTCGCTCAGCCAGACGCGGGTCTCGATGCCACATGCGGCGCGGAGTGCCAACGCAAGCCGGCGGACGCCTTCTTCGCCGATCGACTCGGCCATCGGCTCGAGCGCCTCGAGGAACCACGGAATGGCGCGGCCCTGGCGTAGCGGCAGCTCGTGCGGCACCTCGCCCAGCGAGAGGCGCAGCATCGCACGTTGCTGCGGCTCACTCTCCTGAACGCGGCCGATGACGAACCCGGCAACGGCGGCCACGCGTTCGTCCAGGGCTGCCGGCGGCGGGTCGGGAAGGGCGGACGCGGCTCCTGTCTCCGGGTATGCCGCGGCGAGAAGTTCGGCCTGTGAGGCGAAGTAGCGGTAGGCGGTGGGGCGAGAGATTCCGGCAGCCTCCGCGACCTGCTCGACACGGGGCGTGTCGCCGGCGGTGATCAGCTCGCGCGCCGCGGCGATCAGCTGGTCGCGGGTCCGTTGCTTCTGCCGCGTGCGACCCGACGCGAGGTAGTCCGTTGACACGGTCGTCATGATATGCCAATCTCGTTACAAGACTCAAGTCTCAGGAATGATCGGAGTGTCACATGACCGAAAAGACGACGCTCGCGCCGGTGATCCGACGGGCAGGCGAGGGCGAGAAGCGATGGTTCTTCGGCGGTGGAGTGTTCACCTGGAAGCTCAGCAGTGCCGAGGAGGACATCGGCCTGTGGGAGGTCGACATGGTCGAGGGCAAGTGGACCCCGATCCACACTCACCCGGTCTCGGAGTCGATGTGGGTGCTCGACGGACAGATTCAGTACCGCATCGATGACGATGAACACGAGCTCGGTGCCGGCGACTTCGTCATGGTGCCCGCGGGTGTGCCTCACGCCTTCGTCGTCAAGAGCGCAACGGCCAAGGTGCTCGGCATCCAGCCGACATGCGAGTGCGAACCCTTCTACCTCGGCGCCAGCGAGCCCTTCGAAGGATCGGCGTGCGTCGTGGACTTCGCCAGGATCGCGAAGAGCGCTCAAGAGAACGGCGGCATCGAGATCGTTGGACCCCCACCCTTCTAGAGAAGGGCGCACTCATCTGCCGCGATCCGCGCGGGCAACTGGCCTGGCGGCGAACCTGCTGGTGTGGAGGCCTCGAGATGCACTCGAGTGGGGCGGCGGCACCTCGCCTTCCCGCGCCGGCTACCGACCCGGGACCTCTCACCAGTCTTTGTCTCAGGTCGGTGAGCTGGCGGCCGATGGGACACGTCGTGACCCACCCGAGCGCCCTGCCCGACGCGCAGCTTGCGTCCCGGGCTCCGTGGCCGCAACCCGCCGCGCTTCTCCCATGGGTCGAGTCCAGCAGGTGGAGCCGCCAGCCGGACAACTAGCTGGCCATCCAAGTGCACCGCCGGCACGAGCCGGCACGGTACAGACACAGCAGCGAGCACACCCTCGCGCGGGCCCCAGGCCCGGCTAGACGCGGCGGCCCCACGCGCCGGCGTTCAGCGCACTGCTCGGGAGGCATCCGCCCCCGCCTATCTGGGAGAAGACCCCATGCGCCTGCGCAACCTCCTGGCCGCCACAGCGGCCAGCGCCCTCATCGTCGGAGCGGTCGGTATCCCGGCGCACTCCGTCACCGCACCCCCGACGGCCAACGCCGGAACGGTCGTCGCCTGGGGAAACGAGGCTGACCCGGCGTCGCCCGGCCATCGTCATCCCCGATATCCCCAGCCCGGTGACATCCGTGGCCGCCAACGCGCGGGCCACCGGCGTGGTCACCCTCGACGGAAAGGTCCGCGTCTGGGGTGTCTCCGACGCACCCGAGGTGACGCAAGCGCCGAGCGACATCACGGACGCGACGACCATCGCTCTCGCCGCAACAACGGCGCCGTACTTCACGCCGACGGCCGCGTCAGCAGCCTGGGGCGACTCGATGCCGCCCTCGCCGACGCGCCCACCGATCTGCGCGCGAAGGCGATCGCCCTCCAGGGCGGCACCGGGTACGCCGTGCGCACCGACGGCACCCTCGTCACGTGGGGTGACCCACCCGCCTACCCGACACCTGCCGACCTGACCAACCTGGTGGACATCTCCGCCGGACCCCGCCACCTTCTGGCGCTGCACGCCGACGGCACGTCGTCACCTGGGGCGACCCTGGACTTCCCGGCCTCCTCAGTGTCCCCGACTTCGGCGGCAAGAAGGTCGTCAAGATCGCCACCGGCTACACCTCCAGCGGTGCCATCCTCGAGGACGGCACCATCGCGACTGGGGCTCCCAACACTCCGGCGGACAGGCCGTACTTCGACGGCCAGACCCCGGCCGGCAAGGTGGTCAGCCTCAGCCTGGCCCCGGTCGGACAGACGGCCGCCGCCGTGACCGCCGACGGTGCCGTGCACGCCTGGGGATCGTACGACCGCAGTGAGGAACGTTCCGGAGTCGCTCGCCGGACAGCCCGTCTCGGCCGTCGCGCTGGGCACGCAGCACGCAGCCGTCGTGGTGACCTCCTTCCGCGACCTCACCAAGCCCACCATCGGCGGCACCCCCGTGGTCGGGCAGACCCTGACCGCCACGCCCGCCACCTTCTCGCTCACCCCGGACGCCCCGGCGACCGGCCAGTGGTACGCCGACAACGACCCGATCGCCGGCCAGACCGCGACCACGCTGACTCTGGACGCACCAACGGTCGGGAAGTCGATCACCTACAAGACGACCGCCGCCCGTGACGGCGACACCGTCGTGTCGACGGCGACCCCGGTCGGCCCGGTCGCGAAGGCGGCCTCCAGCGTCGCGGTCACGCCAGCCCGGCCTCCGCCGCGGCGGGCAGCAGGCGCACCGTGACCGCCACCGTCACCTCGGCCGGCGGCACTCGCACCGGGTCCGTCACGTTCACCGTCGGCACCAGGACCGCCACGGTGCCGGTCGCCGGCGGCAAGGCGACCTGGACCCTGCCCGTCCTGGCCGTCGGCCGCCACAACGTCACCGCCGCCTATAGCGGTGACAGCGCCACCTCCGCGTCCACCTCGACCGCCGCCACGCTGACCGTCACCAAGGCACGCAGCAAGGTGTCCGGCAAGGTGAAGGTGACGGGCAAGACCGTGAAGGTCGCCAAGAAGGTCACGATCGCCCTCACCGTGACCAGCGCCAAGGGCGTCTCGCCCGCCGGCAAGGTGACCCTGGTTCTCAAGGGAGCGACCAAGAAGACCGTCGTCGCCAAGGTGAACGCCGCCGGTAAGGCAGTCGTGACCATCAAGAACGTCAAGCGCGGCAAGTACGCCGCCCAGCTCACCTACGCCGGCAACAGCAACATCTCCGGCGCCAAGGGCTCGGTGAAGTTCAAGCTCTGAGCCGAGCCAACCAGTCCCGACCGGGGGCGAGGTCCACCACAAGGTGGGCCTCGCCCCCGGCTCGTTTCTCCGTCCTGGAGCCGCTCGGCTGTGACGCGGGGGACAGCGGTTGTGTCAGGTGGCCGACGCTGCCAGGACATCCCGGCCAGCGAAGGCAAACGGGGGTGGGGGCTGTCGCCGCGTTCGATGATGTCGACGTGTTCGTGCGAGGGACGACCGAGGCGACGGTCAACACGCAGTCGCGACTCGAGACGCGATGCGTCAACTGGTGTGAGCCGGGCGGACCACCGTCGGGAGCCTGATGACCTGGCTTCGGAAACGACCTCGGCCGACCGCGGCGAACCTTGTCCAAAGCGAACGGACCGGGCGAGGCCGTCAAGGTAGAGAACCCGTTGGCTGAGGCCCCGTCCGAGGCGCCCGTAGGCTCCGTGACCGTGACCGTCGACGACTCGACCCTCGACGGCATGATCACGCGCTGAACCCGAGCCAGGGCCGTCATGGAGCCGCCGGTCGGGTTCCGCGCCAGGCGTCGGCAATCTCGTTGCCCGACGACATCTCCCCGCCTACCCTGACCGGGTGACGGCACCGGACCTGAAGTCCGATCTCATCGGTCATCTCGACCGGCTCAACCAGGCTGTCCTGCACAAGCTCGAGGGCCTCTCGGAGTACGAACTGCGCCGACCGATGACGCCTACCGCGACCAACCTGCTCGGGGTGGCGTTCCATTTGGCCAGCCTGCAGGCGGAGTACTTCGGGAGGACGTTCGGCCGTCCCTTCCCGCGGGAGGGCGAGTTCTACTTCCTCACCGACGAGGACGCCGACCCGCAGGACGACCTGTGGGTTCGGCCGGGGGCGACGTCGGAATGGGTGGTCGGGCTGTACCGCGCGACCTGGGAGCACGCGAAGGAGACATTCGCGACGCTCGACCTGGACTCGCCGGGTCAGATTCCGACGAGGCCGTACGCGGAGGTCACACTCGGCGAGATGCTGGTGCACATGGTCGACGAGACCGCCCGCCACGCGGGACACATGGACATCGTGCGGGAGTCGATCGACGGTGCCGTCGGCAGGTACGCCGGCGACGGGAACATCATCGACGGCTATGACTGGGCGGCCTACCGGGAACGCGTGGAAGCCGGGGCCCGGGAGGCCCAGGAGCGCGCCGAGTCCTGAACTCAGTCCGCCATGCGGGCCGCTGCCTGGAAAGGCTCGCTGCATCTCGACAGCCGCGCCATGGCCTGGCGGGCAGCCGGCCTGAGGTGAACGCTGGGAGGTACGTCATTCCGCGAGTCGGACGTCCTGCAACGCACTCTCATCCCGCGAAGGGTGCACGAGCTGCGGCGCAACCGGCACATTTCACAACGCGGAGGACGGTGAGAGGCAAGGGGTGGCTTGGGTCGGCTGGACCGGCGACGACGATCCTCGTCTAGTCGAGCAACGCTCAGATGCCGAGACCTTCCTTCGCTTCTTGGGAGCACTCGTCGCTCGAGGCGAGGGATACGCCGAGGTTGCCCGAGACGGTCAGACGTTTCCTGCCCTCACATTGTCGGTTGCGGCTGGGCGGGGCGTCGTCCACCAATTCCCCTCGGAGGAGGGCTGTTTCCTGCTTCGGGGCGACGGGGCCGTTCCCCCGGGCGAAGTCGTCGAGATGCCGATCCTTGAAGGGCTATGCCGCTTCTCGGGGGACTTCGTCTTGACGGCCCGCCACGCGGTAGGTGCGGTCGAGGCATTCGCTCGGGGCGAGGCCATCGCGCAACTCGGTGAATGGGTCGAACTCTAGAAGTGACCGCTATGCCGCGACGTGTGCGGATCCGATGAGCGGACCGCCGGTCGGACTCACTCTTGGGGGCAGTCTCCCGTTCGATTCAAGCGCTCGCGACTCAGATACCGAACCGGCTTGCCGAGCGACTCCGCGTAGGCAATCTCCCTTTGGGTTGACTCACCTACGTAGCCGCCCGGATCCACGATGTACACCTCGTCAGCCATGCGAATCTTTTGGAAGTGCACGCCGCCGAGTCGCCCCTTCAGGTCCGAGCTGTCGGCTGTCCAGTCGTAGTCCGGCAGATCGGGGAGGCTGAACATTCCGAGGCTGATCACGACGCAACCTTCCATCGTGAGCCGCTGGTTGACCTCCGCGAACTCAGCCTCAAACTTGGTGGAGCCGCAAAGCGTGATGACCTTCGCCCCACCCTCGGCCGACTGCGGCGCCTGCTGGTCCTCCATGAGGTTCATGATCGGTGAACGGCAGGACGAGGCTATCGCCGCCCCTGGACGTCCGCTCACTGCGCGAAGGTCTACTTGTCGGTGAGGTCATCGGGCACGTTGGGTGGTGTTGGTGACAACGGGTCGCCGTCGCATCCCCTGGTTTGCAGGACCTCGAGGATCTCACGGATGTCTGCCGATGAGCGTGCGAGTGGTCTCAGCTGCCATGCCAAAAATCGCTGTCTCATTTCCTGTACAACTGTGTCGGATTCGCCCATCGCCGTTCGTGGGGTAGGTGAACGCGGTCCGCTGGGTCCGCCAGAGCAGAAGGAGCAGTCATGACCGAGTACCTCATCTACTTCAACCAGCAGTGGGTGGGCGACCACACCGAGGAGTGGTTCCGCGGGCGCGGACCGCTCGCGCGGGCGGTGACGGAGGAGATGAAGGCTGCCGGTGTCTACGTCTTCGCCGGGGGGCTCGAGGAGGAGGACGGCCCGGTCTACAGCGCCGACCCCACGAGCGGCACCCTGATGATTACCGACGGACCGTACGTCGAGACCAAGGAGTGGTTGGGCGGGTTCGCCCTGGTGGACGTGGCCGATGACGAGGCCGCCAAGATGTGGGCGGGCAAGGTTGCGGAGGCATGCGGCTGGCCCCACGAGGTTCGCCGCTTCAAGCCGCGGCGTCAGGCCGAGTGACTCCATCGTCGAGACTCATAGAAGCGCACTCACTTGCCGCTGTCCGGTGCGCGCTCATGCCGATCACCGTCGGAGCGCCCTTGTGCTGTCTCGGCCTACTCGTCGGGCTCGTCGTCCAGGTGCGGCCCGTCCCAAGTGGACAGGCAGAAGGGATGGCCGGCCGGGTCGGCGTACACCAAGCAGTGGTCGGAGTTCGGCTGGAAGTCGAGCGGGGTGGCGCCGGCAGCGACTGCGCGGGCTCCGGTTGCCTCGAGGTCGTCGACGAAGAAGTCGAGGTGCATCTGCATGGGTACGTCGGCACCGGGCCACACCGGTGGGCGGAAATCGTCGACCTGCTGGAATGCGATGAAGCCGTTCGGCCCGGAGGCGGTCGCCCAGTGCTCGCTTCCCTTCGTGACGCCGCCGGTGAGCTCGGCGTAGAAGGTCGCAAGGGCGAGCGCGTCGGGCGCGTTGACCGTGGTCGCGCTGAGTCTGATCTTGTCGGACATCACTCGATCTCCATCGCTTCGTAAGCAGGGGACAACTCGTCCCAGCGCCGGCGCCACGCCGGTGCCGGAGTCTGCTCCGTCCAGCGCTCGGAGTGGGCCCCGGTGTCCTCTGCCAGCGACCGCCCCAGATCCTCCAGATGCGCCTGCCACCCGGCCCCGTGCAAGTACATCTTGTCCACCGGCAGTCCACGCTCCTCGACCACCAGCCTGGTCCGCGATCCCTCCTCGGTCAGCCATGCCTCCATCTGAGACTCATCGTCCGTGCCCGGCTCCATCGTGAGGAGCAGATGATGCGGCGCGTCGCACACCTCGACCCGCCCCGGACCGGTCCAGGTGCTGGTGAAGACGGCATGGATCGTGCCGCCCACCCGCAGGTCGCCGGAGACTTCAGCGATCCAGCGCGCGAGCCGCTCCGGTGTCGTACATGCCTCCCACAGTTCGTCGATGTCCGTGTCGTAGATGTCCTCGACACGCACCGCGCCGCGGGTCTCGTCAAGAGCCCGCATCGTCCCGATGATGTTCACGTTCGCGCCTTCTTCCCTCGAGCGATCTCTGTATGAAGGGCGTCGAGCCGGCTCTGCCAGAGCACGCGGTACTCCGCGAGCCACTCGTCCACCTCGATGAGCGCCTCCGGACGGAGGCTGTAGATCCGGCGCTGCGCCTCCCGGCGTGCCTCGATCAGTCCGGCCTCCCGCAGCACCCGCAGATGCCGGGACACGCCCGGACGGGCGATCGGGATCGCTTCGGCCAGCTCTCCCGCGCTCGCCGGATGATCGCGCAGGATCTCCAGAACCGTTCGCCGGCTCTCGTCCGCCAACGCGTGCAGCACCGCATCCATGGCCCTAATGTAACGAATCGGGTACGTATCCGCAAGGGTACATACGACTCATCGATGTGCGGGGTCCGACGTTGGAAGACATGGTTTCCCTTGTCGCAGGGATCCGCGGAAGTTTGGCGGCGCTCCGCCTACGACGCGGATCCGACCTGCGTGAGGCTGGCCGGCGTTCCAGCGGACTCACTGCAGGGGTAGCCAAGCGCGCCCGTGACAGAGCCGGCACGGCCGGGGACACTGGCAAGCGGGGGACTGCCGCAAGCAGTCCACCGGCCTCCGGACGAAAGGGCGTGCCGTGACGACGAAGAGTGACTTCTCCGAGGAGGAGTGGAGCCGGATCGTGCGGGCCCCGTTCGTGGCCGGTCTGTCCATCTCGCTGGCAGACCCAGGCGGTCCCATCGAGGCAGCGAAGGAGACGATGGCGACCCTCAGGTCCGCCACGAATCCTCCCAGCCGGGAGCAATTGGTGACCGAGGTAGCCCTCGCCGTTCAGGCCGAGGTCCAGGCGAAGCGGAACCCCCTCAAGGGGTACCGCGCCTCATTACCGGGGACCGCACCGAGTGGGGAGCAGGTGCTGGCCGAGCTGAGCGCCGTCCAGGCGATCGTCGCGGCCCGGGCGACCCCCGAGGAGACGGCGGGATTCGGCGAGTGGCTCGTGGCCACGGCGCAAGCCGCCGCCGACGCAGCCAAGGAGGGCGGCTTCCTGGGGTTCCACGCAGAGAAGGTCAGCAAGGGAGAGCAGGAGATGCTGGACCAGGTGCGCGCGGCGGTGTCTCGGGCCTGACCGGCGCCAGCCGGATCGTCCACGCATGCCACGACGCGTGCTGTCATGCCGGTGTGAGGATGTTGCGGTCAGGACCAATCACCGGCTGGCGAAGACACCTTCACCCGGGCCGCCCGACGCGCCACGATGCGCAAAAACACGCCGACGGCTGTCGGGCCCGCGTCCAGAGATCCGCTCAGGGCAGCTCGAGGTGTATGACGAGCAGCGCAGGGGTGTCCCACGCTGCGCGAGCCGCCTCGGGCACGCGGTCCAGGAGGGTCCACGGCCAGAGTCTCCACGGTCCGAGCTCGCTTGCGGACTCGTCTGGCGACGGGTCCGGATTGTCCGCGCCGACATTTTGCAGTTCCTCGAGTCGGCGGAGCGTGAACCCGGCCGCGAGTGCCGATTGCACGTGGTCGGCCACGGAATGCCGATGGAAGGCCGCCATCTGCGGCTCGCCGGTCGCGGTTTCGGACTTCACGACCGAGCCACGGTAGAGCAGCTCGGGATGGACGTCGGAAATGATCGCAGTGCCGCCGGGGCGGACTACGCGCGCGAACTCCGCGAGCACCGGCCTGAGGTCGGACACGTGGGTGAGCGCGAGGCCGCTGGTCAGCACGTCCGCCGAGTCGGCTGGCAGCGGGAGTCGATGGAGGTCACCGGCGACGAACCGGGCGCCAGCCACGCGCTCGCGTGCACGCTGCAGCATCGCCTCGGAGTCGTCGACGCCCGTGACCGTGTGCCCCCGCCCTGCCAAGCGGGCGGCCAGGCGACCGGTACCGCAGGCCGCGTCAACGGCATCCCCGGTCGGGACCATCGCGAGGATCTCGTCGATCAGCGGCAAGTCCAGCGTGAGCAACTCGTTGCCCGGGTCGTCGTACGACGGCGCCCACTGCAGGTAAGCGTCCCGGGTCGCACCGCCTGCTATCCGCACGCCCGGGTGGCTCGTCAAACCGTCGTCTTCGAGGAGTGCGCTGACCTCGGCCAGCCGCGCCCGGACGAAGTCCTCGTCGTATTCTCCAGCCCACGCCCGCATCAACGCGAGTCCCTCCAGGCCGAGCAAGTAGGCCAACGGGTGCTGGTAGATCACGCACGGACGCTATCGGTCTGGCCGGGCACCTTCTACGCGATTTCTGCAGGCCCGGGCGCTCGACCCCACGGCAGTGAATCTGAGCCGCTGTAGTTCGGGAGTTCGACGGCACCTACCCACCACTGGGCGCGGACCTGCCGAGGTGCGGACACCGGGGTCATTTGGTCGATACGCTCCCGCTGTGCCTTGGCTGGTGTTGATCAACGGTGCGCCCGGCTCGGGCAAGTCGACGATGGCACAGGCCCTCGCACATGACCGGCACCTGATGCTGGCGCTGGATGTCGACGCGATCAAGCACTCCCTGGGGCGTTGGGACGAAGATGCGTCGTCATCGGGACGGCACGCCAGGCGACTTGCTCTCGCCGTCGCGGAAGAACACCTCAGCGCAGGGCACGACGTCGTCCTCGGTCAGTACTTGGCCCGCACCGATTTCATTGAGGACCTGGCGAGGCTGGCAGAACGAATCGACGCGCGGTTCCTCGAGTTCGTTCTCGACGTCGACGCGGCCACACTTGCTGACCGTCTGACCTTGCGCGCGAGCGCACCGGACCGCCCGGAGCACGTGGTCAACAACCGGCTGGTCGGACCCGATGACGCAAGTCGCCTTGTGAGGTCGGTGGAGGAGCTGCGGGATACCCGACCTTGCGCGATCTGGGTCGATGCCAGAGGCTCGCACGCCGCGACTCTTGCTCTTTTGCGCGCCGCGCTGGAAGCCTGACCCGACCCAGTCTGGCGTGATCCGAGCGGATCTGCTGATGTGCGCGCGGACGGTCTGAACTGCGCAGGCCCTTCATCCGAGAATCTCGATGAGTTGTTGTGCCGGCGCTGGTCTACCCCGCGAAGATTTCGAACGGGCACCGGCGCCCGCATGAGAGGAGTTACCACATGTCCTTCCAGGCCTACTTGGACAAGGTCGAAGAGAAGACCGGCCTCACCCCACGGCAGCTCATGGGTCAGGCGCACGACCGGGGATTCCACGGGGGCACGAAGGCCGGCGAGATCGTTGCCTGGCTCAAGTCCGACCACGGCCTTGGCCACGGGCACGCGATGGCAATGGTGCACGTCATCAAGAACGGGCCGCAGATTGGCAGCAAGCACGTCGGCTCGTCCGGCAGCCACCGCGACGCGTCCGACACTCTCTGGCTTGACGGCAGCGCAACCAAGCCCTGACCATCCGGGCGTGATCGTCAGCCGCCGATATGGTCATGCTCGGTAAGGCGCACCCAGGCGGTCGAACAAGAAGGTGAGGTAGGCGGTGACCTCGCCGACCATCTGGTCCAGCGACTGGCCGATGCCGTGGCCTCCGGACTCCATCCGCAGCAGGATCGGTTGGTCCGAAGACGTCGCGGCCTGGAGCCGCGCCGTCATCTTCTTGGCGTGGTGCGCCTCAACCCGCGGGTCGAACTCACCCGCGGTGAACAGCACCGCCGGATAGGGCGTGCCGTCGTGGACGTTGTGGTACGGCGAATAGGCGCGCAGCGCCTTGAACATGTCCGGGTCCCGCACGGTGCCGAACTCGGTCACGTTGAACGCGCCGTTCGGGGTGAGCTCGCTGCGCAGAGAGTCGAGCACCGGCACCGCGCACACGACCGCGGCCGCGAGGTCGGGCCGCTGGGTGAGCACCGCTCCCACGAGCAGGCCGCCGTTGGAGCCGCCCATCAGGCCGAGTCGGTTGCGGCTCGTCACACCGGTCGCGACCAGGTGGTCGGCGCAGGCGATGAAGTCGGCGAAGCAGTTCTGCTTGGTGGCGAGGCGGCCGGCGTGGTGCCACTCCTGGCCGTACTCGCCGCCGCCTCGAATGTTCGCCACCGCAAGGACGCCACCCTGCTCCAGCCACGGCAGCCACGAGGGCTCGAACCACGGCTTGAGCGAGATCGCGTATCCGCCGTACCCAATGAGGACGGTGGGCGCCGAGCCGTCCTTGGGTGTGCCCTTGGTGGTGAGCAGGTTGATCGGCACCCGGGTGCCGTCCTTGGACGTCGCGAACACGCGCTCGACCTCGATGTCGGTGAACTGCACCGGTGTGACCGTGTCGAGAGCCGTACGACGGGCCTGTGGGTCGTCGTCGCCGTGCACCCACCACTGCCGCGGTGAAACGAACGTCTCCACCGCCCATGCAACCTGATCGGCCCCGAGTTCGACCAGTGGGTCCACCGAGCAGGTATCCGGCAGCCCGACCTCAGGCAGAGCAATGCCGTCGTGGTCGAAACACCTGATCGCCGACGGACCGCCGTCGATGTCGGCCACCCACAGCCGGGCGTCGGTGGCGGCGATCTCCTCGATCGTGACCGAACCGCTCGGCACCACGGCGAACGCATCGGCAACGCTGGCGCGATCGCCCAGGTCCAACCGAAGCACCTGCCCGCGTGGCGCGTCCTTCACCGACAGCAGGAACAACGAGGTGCCACCGAACGCGGCACGGATGCAGCTGTCCGCGATGTCGGCCACCAGCCGCCAACCGGAACCATCGTCCTGACTGCGCAGAAAATACTGCCACTCCCCGCCGTCGCCCTTCTGCGCACGGTCCACCACCCACCGCCCATCAGCCGACGACAACAGAAAGTTCTCCGTGATCCGGTTCTCCGCGAAGACACCCGAAAGTTCGCGACCGTCGTCTTGGGGGCTGCTGCCCAGGTGGTGGAACCACACGTCCTGATCGAACCCCAGGTCCTCGTCGGGAACCGTGCCGGGCTCGGGGTGCCGCGTGTACCAGAACCCTTGCGCGTCGTGCCGCCACGCGAGCGACCCTCCAGCGGTGCCGCTGTTCACATGAGGAATCACTGCGTCGGCCAGTTCCCCGGTGGTCGCGTCGTAGACGTGCAGGGCGCCGTCCTCCGTACCGTGCGATGACAGCGACACCGCGACCAGGGCGCCGTTCGGAGAGGGGACGTACCAGTCAATGGTCGTGGCACCCGACTCGTCGAGTTCGTTGGGGTCGACCAGGACCCGCGCACCGGCCAGGTCGTCGAGGGCAGCCACGGCGACCAGCAACGGCTGCTGGAGAGGTGGCTGGGTCTTGAGAGCGAAGTACGTCGAGCCTCCCCGGGTGGGCCGGGCGTAGGTCGTCGACTCGACCTTCAAGATCTCCTCGACCCGCTTGCGGATGGGGTCATGGAACGCCAGCGAATCGAGGTAGGCGCGAGCACGCGCATCCTGCGCAGCCGTCCATTCCTTGGTGCGTTCGGAACTCTCCTCCAACCACCGGTAGTGCTCGACAACATCCTCGCCGTGGTAGGTCGTGGTCACCGGCTCGCGCGGGGTGTCGATCGCGGGCAGTGGCTGCTGCTGACTCATGCGTCCTCCCGGGTCAGATGCATTCGGTTCTACACCCGGAGGAGCGTCCTCGGTGTAGATCGTCGTGGTTCCGAGCTTCCGTGGTGGCGCCGGTGGCCAGATGCAGCTGCGACTGTCACACCTGAGGCCCTTCGCCGAGACGATGCCGCAGCGGCTCGACGGAACATGGGTTTCGCAGACGAGGACGAACTGAAAGGCTCCTTCGCATGCGCTCGATGGACAGCCGAGACGTCGACCAGGCCGTGGCCGAGATGGTGCGAGTACTCACGCCGTACGAGTCGCGAGACTGGCAGCGCCCGGCCGGGTCGCTGGAATGGAACTGCTGGACGACAGCGGCCCATGTCGCACATGACCTTCTGGCCTATGCGGGACAGGTAGCGGGTCGGCCGGGGAGTGCCTACCTGCCGTTCGATCTCGTCATCCACGCCGACGCGCCGCCGCGTGAGGTGCTCCAGGTGGTCAGCGCCTGCGGAAGGCTCCTGAGCAGCGCGCTGGCCGCGGCCGGACCCGACGCTCGCGCATGGCACTGGGGGGCGACTGACCCAGGCGGCTTTGCAGCGCTGGGAGTCAACGAGACCCTGGTGCATACGTATGACATCACGCAGGGCCTCGGGATCAGCTGGCTTCCGCCTGAATCGCTCTGCGCCTCGGTGCTGGCCCGACTGTTCCCCGACGCTCCGGAAGGTGACCCTGTCCAGGTGCTCCTGTGGTCTACCGGGCGAGCGGAGCTCGAAGACCGACCTCCTGTCACGTCCTGGACCCTGAAGGCTGCTATCGATTGATGTCCGTGCTCGGTCTGGCCGAATAGCGGTCGTCGGTCCCGCATACGCCGAGAAGAACTCGAGTGCAGGAGGTCTGGTCAGCCAAGTACGGTCCCGGTCATGACCTCGCATGAGTTCGTGCCAGTCGGCTTCGATCCGCCGACCTCACTCGCCACCGACCAGTTCCGCCTCGAACCGCTGGGGCCGCAGCACAATCAGGCCGATCATGCCGCCTGGATGTCGAGCATCGAGCACATCCGCTCCACCCCCGGCTACCCCGACGGCAACTGGCCACCACCCAGCGGCATGACGCTCGAGGAGAACCTCGCCGACCTTCGGCGTCACGCCGACGACTTCGCGCGGCGCGCCGGTTTCACCTTCACCGTCCTCGACCCAGGCGACAACGACGTCATCGGCTGCGTCTACCTGTACCCCTCGGCCTCCGAGGAGTGGGACGTCACGGTGCAGTCCTGGGTACGGGCCGACAGGTCGAGCCTCGACGTACCACTCGCCGACGCCGTCGCACGCTGGCTCGCCACCGACTGGCCCTGGGAGCGGGCGGACCGCTGCGGTCGCTGAGTGGACGGCGAGTTGCCCCGGCCCCAAACAGCCGCCCCGGTCCGACTGCCTGAGAC
The DNA here is from genome assembly GCA_963788445.1 of uncultured Actinomycetota bacterium. GTDB lineage: Bacteria > Actinomycetota > Actinomycetes > Propionibacteriales > Nocardioidaceae > Nocardioides. The sequence goes on along the minus strand of CAWBGN010000005.1, from coordinate 358,986 downwards.
GGACCGGGTCGCTGCTGCCTCGCTCAGTGGTGGTGGTGGCCGACGGGCTGGAGGACGTGCGTGGCCGCGTACCTCGCGACGTTCAGGCCGAGCGCCTTGCCCTGGAGGTCGGCGGTGCGGTAGTGCAGGCCGGCCCAGATGCGGGCTTCGACGATCTCGTCGCGCGCCTGCGAGAAGCTATCGAAGTGGCGGACCGTGGCGTCCCCCGGTTGGAGGAACATCGAGATGCTCGTGATCGAGTAGCCGCCCCTGGGCGTGTCACCGAAGAAGCTCCGCAGGATGCGGGTGTGGGCGGCGTCGAGGCACAGGTGGCCCGACGGGTGATCGGGATATGGCGCAGCGATCAGCGGCAACCAGGTGGCGTCCGGCTCCGTGGCCGGGTTGCCGTCCTCCGCTGCGCGTTGGATCGCGTTCCAGGGACGCCAGAAGTCCCAGTAGTACTTGTCGTTCCAGCAGTTGATCGACGCGTCGGCTCCGCTCAGGCCCTGCAGCGCGAGCAGGCGGGCGGTGTCGATCGCGTTCAGGCCCTTGCGCCTGGCGAGGTTGCGGCCGACCTCGTTCCAGCTCCTGGTCGGCGTGCTCTGCCACCACCGGGCGATGTAGGTCTCGGTTTTCGTCCGGACGGTGCTGTTCACAGCGCCGATCGCTTTCACCTCGTTGAACTCCCTGGCCCACCTGTGGCTGGAGAGCTTGTTCGGCCCGCGCGTGCGGAACTGAGAGGGAGACTTCAGGGTGAACGGTTCCACCGCGCCCACCCAGGGCGTGGGGTCGAGGATGGGGTCACCCGTGGCCGGATCCGTCTGCGGCGACCAGTGTCCCGGAGCGGGGTTGGGAACCCACTGTGAGGGCCCGAAGCGGCCGTCGTCCTCGCGCGCTGCGATCATCGCCCCGGCCGCGGCCCTACCGGCAGCGATCCCCTTCTTCTCGGTCCAGCCGTTGGGGACGTCGGCCAGCGCGTCCGCGTACTGCAGGGCGAGCGTGGCGAGCACGGTCGTCCGAGTGGCGTCCGGGAGGTTCGGCACGGTGGACACGATGTTGCGGAGCACCCGGTAGGCCGCGGCTGCCACCGCGGCGTCCTCCGAGGCCCGGGCGGAGAAGCGCCTCTTCAGCAGGTAGGGCCGGAAGTGCTTGCGCCCGATCGCGTTGACCGCGTCGAATACCGCTCCCTGGACCATCGCCACATGGACCGCCGCGGCCGGCGGGGCGCCCCCGGCGGGCCCGGGTAGCGCTATGAGCGTGTTCACCGCGATCTCGTTCCACGCCCTGACGGCGTCGCCACTGGCAGCGTCCCCGTGGCGATGGCCGGTGTGGGCTTCGCTGGGTGACGCTGACACGCTCCCGAGTGCGAGCACCACCCCGGTCACCAGAACGGTCAGCTTTCGGGTCGACCTCATCGCTCCTCCTTCTCGGCAGACGAGGACGCGATCCCGAGGAACGGCCTCCGGGTGGTATCGACGCTCCTCAGTCAAAATGTCGGCAACCGAGACATGGCATCGCCCAATTTGGGGAACTCCTCCGCCGCCCGTCGGTGCATGGGGATGAGCCAAGTCCCCAAACAAAAACTGGGTGACGTTCAACCGGGGGGCGTGGCACCGTGCACGTGTGGGCAGTGGCGTGACACTCGAGGTCGGCCGATGCGATCCGGATGCGGTCGCGGTACTGCTGCACGGCCTGCCGGATTGGTTCGGGCTCGAGGAGCCGACAGCGGCGTACATCGAGGCAGCACGCACGATGCCGACCGTGCTCGCTCACGACGACGGAGTCGTCGTCGGGGCACTGCTGTGGACCAAGCACTTCCCGGCCGCTGCCGAAGTACATCTGATGGCCGTGGACGTCGCCCGGCACCGACGCGGTATCGGTACGGCACTCCTGGAACGCGCCGAGGAAGAGCTCCGGGCTGACGGGGTGCGTTACCTCCAGGTCAAGACACTGGGACCGAGCCTCCCCGACGACGGCTACGAGCGAACCCGCCGCTTCTATGAGGCACGTGGTTTCGTCGCCCTGGAAGAGATGTTCGGAGTCTGGCTCGAGGACAACCCGATGCTGATCCTCGTCAAGGCGTTGTGACAGGTTGCGCGCGAGGTCCGGCTGGCCAGGCGCCTCGCTGACCTGCGTCACTTCGCCGCGAGTCAGACCAGCTCGCCGATGAGGTCGGAGAAGGCGGCGAGGTAGGCGTCGACGTCCTCATCGGTGGCGGCGACCGAGCACGTCGGCCCGGCGCCAACGATGGCGTCCCAGACGCCCCGGTTCGCGAGGTAGACGCGCAGGAGCCGGCGTAACGGCACGTCGAAGGTCTCCATCGCCTCGGTGGCCGTGCGCGGCATGGCCGGGCTGAACGACAACCCGCTGCGCGGCCAGAATCGGTACGCCGTCCATCCCAGCCCGGCCGCGGCCACGACCTGAGACAGCCCGTCGGCCAGCCGGGTGCCGAGCCGTTGACTGTGCGCGTAGGCGTCGTCGGTCAACACCTCACCCATGGTCGCCCGCGCCGCGGCCATGGAGACCGGGTTGCCGAACAGCGTGCCGCCCACCGCGACCTGCGCCTTGTCGTCGTCGCGACCACGGGGGCGCTGCAGCACCCCCGCCACCTCTTCGGTCATCCCGTACGCACCCAACGGGATGCCCGCGGCGATCGACTTGCCGACCGTCACGAAGTCGGACGCGAGCCTCCACCGCCGACTGAGTCCGCCGGGACCGACGACCTGAGTATGAGTCTCGTCGTAGGCGAGCAACGTGCCGGTACGCCGGGTCACCTCACGCAAGCCTGCGAGGAAGCCGTCGTCCGGCATCAAGAGCCCCACGTTGTTGGTCAGCGCCGGCTCGGTGATCACTACCGCCACCTCGCGGGACGCGAGCGCACGCTCCAGAGCTTCGAGGTCGTTGAACGGCACGACGAGCGTCCGTGTGGTGACGTCATGCGGCAGGCCGTCCTCCTCCGGCACCAGGCGGCCGTCCTCGATCTCGACCAGAACGTCGTCGAAGTGGCCGTGGTACTTGCCGTCGAAGAACAACACCTTCTCGCGGCCGGTCGAGGAGCGGGCGATCCGGATGACCTCGGTGTTGGCGCTCGTCGCCGCCAGCGTGAACTGCCACAGCGGAAGGCCGTAGCGCCGCGCCAGCTCGCCCGCGACCCAGATCGAGTCCTCGGTCGGCAGCAGGTACTGCGATCCAAGGCCCACCTGCCGGCTCACCGCCTCGACCACAGGAGCCGGGCCGTAGCCGGTGAACATGGACATGTCGGCAATGTTGAAGTCGGCGTACTCGTTGCCGTCGACGTCACGCAGGCGTGACCCGGAGGCCGACTCGATGAACAGCGGCGGGTGGTCGTACGACGTGCGCAGCCAACTCATCGGCACGCCGTTCGGCATCACTGCCTGCCCGGCGGCCCACAGCGCCTGGCTGCGCGGGCGCATCCCCACGAAGGCGGCGTCCTCCCGCTCCTTGAGCGCAGCCACCCGGGCCGGGTCCACTCCCGATCCGCCCATGCACCGCAGCGTAGAGCCGAAGAGCACTCCGCGACCGAAATCACGACGTCATTCCACCGCCTGTTGGCGCACGACGAACGACCTGAGCTGCTTGTTCTGCGGGCACTCGGAAACGCACACCACCGGTTCGGGAAGGCGGTTCGACGCCTACTCCACCAGGCCGTTGTGCGTCCACCGCGGGGTCGGGCCTGGGTCGCCCAAGTCGGTGCCAACCGGGTCCTGGGATACCTGCTGCGCGATCGCAGTGCCCCAGCTGAAGTACGCCATCAGGGCATCGTGCACCTTCGGTTGGCCGGGCAACACCTCGTCAATGGCCTCCTCCATCAACTCGAGCCAGCGGGCCCGATGCTCGTCGCGGATGCCCAGGCCGAGGTGGCTCCGCAGCAGCGCCTGATGGCCGCCGTGCCCTTCCGTGTACTGCGCTGGCCCGCCGAACACCTCGGCCAACCAGACGGCAACGTGCTCGACGTGAGTGGGCGTGAATGTGGAGAAGATCGGAGCCAGCACCTCGTCGGCCAGCACTCGCTCATAGAAACTCCGGCTGAGCCGACGCAGCCCGTCCGTACCACCGACGGCGTCGTACAGGGACACTTCTGATTCCATGATTACACAATTACAGAACGGTGGTTGTTGCGCCGAACTGCCCTGCTGTAGTTCCTGTAAACGGGATTGTGCTCAGTACGGCCGCCCATGGGTCGCATGGTGAAGGGACGAGGGGTGCGGCTCTACGGGCCACCCTTGCGTCCCTGGCCGGGTGCGTCTTTCGCGAGTTCTACTGAACCTCGGGGAGACGGTCCCGTGCCGCTCCCAGTGCGTGCTCGCACTCCCGCCAGAGCCGCGCCACGAGCTCGGCGGCAGGCACGATGTCGTGGACCAACTCGACGGACTGGCCGGTGAAGGGCAGGTCCTCGTGGCCGCCGCCCGCTCGGATCTCCGCCAGCAGCCGCGGACCGACCGCAGCCGGATCGACTTGTTCCGGGTCGCGCCCGAGGGTGTCGATGAGGTCGGTGCGCAGTGCCCTGGGAGCGAACGGCGTGCCAACCTGAGGCAGGTTGAAAGGCGGGAGTACCCGCTCCGCGTGGGGCACCTTCACCGCGTCGCGTGCATGGGCGGCCACGATCCGCTCCTTCCACGCCGGATCGATCATCATCTCGGTGGTCGCGAGAAAGCGTGTGCCCAGCGAAACGCCCTGCGCGCCCAGCGCCAGCGCAGCGGCGATTCCCCTTCCATCTGCGATACCGCCGGCCGCGACTACCGGCGTCTCGCCGGCGACGTCGACCACCGCGGGCACCAGGACCAAGGTCGAGATCCACCCGGCGTTGCCTCCGGCCTCGTCCCCCTGTGCGACGAGGATGTCGGAGCCCGCTTCAAGAGCGATCTCGGCCGCGTCGACGTCTCCGACCGTCTGGATCCACAAGATCCCCCGGTCGTGGGCCTCCTGAATGAGGTCGGCCGGGATGCCCATGTGGAAGGAGATGGCCGCGGGTCGTAGGTCGAGCGTCGCGTCGAAGGCGGCCCGATCCAGCGGGCGACCCGTGTGGTTCACCGCGAACGGCCGCTCGGTCTGGTCTCTAAGCAACGCCCACTGCTGCTGCAGCTCGGCGACGCTGCGCACCGCCGTGCCTACGCTGCCCAGCCCGCCGGCATTGCTCACCGCGGCGGCCAGCCGCACCTGGTCCCACGGCCCAAAGGGAGCCAGGACCAGGGGAAGGTCGACGCCGAGCAGGGAACAGAGCTGGTTCATGTGGCTACCCGCGTCCCACATTCAGCGCCACCGCCAGCACCTGGTCTTCCTCGATCCCCGCGGGCTTGCGCACCGCGTCCTTCAACGGGATGAGGTAGCGGCCGTCCTTGGGAAAAAGTGCAGTGGTGAATTCGGCGTCTCCGATCCGCACCACCACCGGCACCTGGCCCCAGTATTCCAACCCCTTGGCTGCGAACTTGATGTCCTCGCTCTCCTCCTCCGGGATGCGTACGAAGTAGTACGGCGCAGGCCCGCGCCACTCGATTACGGGCCCTTCGAACTCGAAGTCCATGACGCTCATGCAGGGATTATCGCGCTAGCCGGCCACCCAGCCGCGCTGCGAAGCCGCATGGCCGAGCTGGAAGCGCGTGGCCACCCCCGCCCGCTCCATCAGCTGGTGCACCCGACGCTGGACGCTCCGCAAGGACATGCCGAGCTGCCCGCCGATGGCCTGGTCGGTGAGGCCGTGGAGCAACAGCGCCAGGACGTGCCGGTCGACCTGGTCGATCGCCTCGAGGTCCGCCTCGGCGATGCCGGCGCCTGAGGGGAGCATCGGGTTGGACTGCGCCCAGACCAGGTCGTAGAGCGCGAGCAGCGCGTCGAGGAGCCCGCTCGGGTGCACGAGCAGCGCACCGCCGCCGAGGTCGTCCCCGGTCGGGGACAGCGGCAGCAGGGCCAGTTGGCGATCGGCGACCACGAGCCGGAGCGGCACCGAGTCGCGGACGCGTACCTCCTCACCCGCCTGCACGGACTCCGTGACGAGGTCGAAGAAACCGGGCTTGTCGAAGGCGCCGCGTTCGAGGACCACCTTGTACTTCACGCCGCGCCCGAGAGCGGTCTCCTCGTCGACGTTGTCCTCCGCGCTGATCAGCGCCACCGACGACTTCACCAGCGCCAGCACCTCGCGCTTGGCGCCGCGCTGGAGCTGAGCGAACCGCTGGGCCACGGCCTGAGGGCCGCGGACCACGTCGATGACGTCGGTGAGCGTGCGTTCGGAGGCGCCGCCGCGGTAGGCCTCGGCCAGCGCCGAGAGCTCGAGCTGTGCGCGCCGCAGGTCCTCCTGGCGCTGCACGATCAGGGACCCCAGAGCGACCGCCGGGGGAGAGGCGACGAAGTGCCCCGGCTCGGCAACCGAACGCGCGACCAACCCCTTCTCCTCCAGTGCCGCGAGGGCGGCCGCGGCCGCGCCGAGCTCGAGCCCGAGCTCCACGGCGAGGTCGTCCGCGGACTCCGAAGGCAGGCTCACCAACCGTCGGTAGGCACGCTCCTCGAGCTCGTCCATCCCCAGCACGTCGAGCATCCTGCCTCCGTCTCCGGGCTCCGACGGCGCTTCCGCTGTCGGCCTTCCGTCATGGCACATATCCGCCATTGCTGAGCGTAAACCAGTCTGGCAGGTTTGTGACCGCTCTCTCATCGCACCCCCTCTCGGAAGGACACCCACGCATGTCCGATCAGACCCCCCGCGCCGTCGCCGGCGCGGCCGCGGCCGTCCTGGCCGCGGGCCTGCTCGCCGTCGGGCAACCCCCGGCAGCATCGGGCGCCTCGCCGGGGGCGGCAGCGCCAACTGCGCCGACCGTCGCCGCGACCGCAGAGACCCACACGGTCACGCTCATCACCGGAGACGTCGTCACGCTGACCAGCGCAGGCGACGGCCCCGGAACCGCCCGGGTCGAGCCGGGTCCCAACAGCACCGGCGGTGTCCAGATCCAGGCCATCGGTGACGACCTCCATGTCGTACCCGACGCAGCCCTTCCGTTCCTCGCGAGCGGTCGCCTGGACGCGGACCTGTTCAACGTCACCGGCCTGGTCGAGCAGGGGTACGACGACGCCTCGGTCGACGCGATTCCGCTGATCGTGGAGTACGGCGCGGGCGCGCGATCGGTGCCCGCCACGCCACGCTTCGCCGATCGCACGGCGGAGCTGCAGAGCATCAACGGTGCCGCGGTCGGTGCCGACAAGGACACCGCGGACCGGTTCTGGACGACGATCACCCCCGAGCTCGGCGCCCGCGCCACGAACGCCCGGTTCACCGGCGGCATCGCCCGGGTCTCGCTCGACTCGAAGGTCGAGGCCTCCCTCACCGACACCGTCGCCCAGGTGGGAGCACCCGACGTCTGGGCCGACGGCCTCGACGGCAGCGGCACCACGGTCGCCGTGCTCGACACCGGCGTCGACGTGGGGCATCCCGACCTGGCGGACCGGGTCACCCAGACCAGGAGCTTCGTCCCCGGCGAGACGGTCACCGACGTCAACGGTCACGGCACCCACGTCGCGTCCACCATCGCCGGAACCGGCGTCGCCACCGACGCCGAGGAGAAGGGAGTCGCGCCGGGCGCGCACCTCGTCGTCGGCAAGGTGCTCTCCGACGGCGGATCCGGGGCGGAGTCCTGGATCATCGACGGCATGGAGTGGGCCTCCACCCAGGCCCCGATCGTCAGCATGAGCCTGGGCAGCTCTGAGCCCAGCGACGGCACCGACCCGATGGCCCGCGCGGTCGACCAGCTGAGCCAGGCCAACAAGACGCTCTTCGTGATCGCCGCGGGCAACTACGGGCGGGTCTCCGGCATCGGCTCCCCGGGCGCCGCGACCGCCGCGCTGACCGTCGGCGCGGTCGAGAAGAACGACGAGCGCGCCTACTTCCAGGACCTGGGCCCGCGGATGGGCGACGGCCTGGTGAAGCCCGAGATCGTCGCGCCCGGCGTGAACGTGCTGGCCGCACGCTCGTCGGCCTCGAGCGGCTCCGGGTTCTACAAGTCGATGTCCGGGACTTCGATGGCGACGCCGCACGTGGCCGGCGCGGCCGCGATCCTCGTCCAGCAGCACCCCGACTGGACTGGCGACCAGATCAAGCAGGCGCTGGTCAGCACGGCACTGCCGCTGGCAGGCGAGACGGCGTATGAGGTCGGCGGTGGGCGACTCGACATCCCGTCGACGGTCGACGGCACCGTGCTCGCGACCGGCACCGCGTCGTTCGGTGAGTTCGACTGGCCGCACGGCGGTGACGCACCGGTCAACCGGAAGGTGACCTACACCAACCTCGGCGACGAGCCGGTGACGCTGTCGCTCAGCGAGGCGACCACGGACGCGGACGACGACGCGGCCCCGCAGAGCCTGTTCACGTTCTCCGCCGACGAGGTCACCGTGCCCGCGCACGGCACCGCCGACGTGACCGTGACGGCGCACCCGGACGAGGGTGCGGGCGGCGAGAGGTACTCCGGCACGGTCGTCGCCAGCGCAGCGGGCGAGCAGGTGGCCCAGACGGCGGTCGGCCTGGTCAAGGAAAGGGAGCGCTACGACCTCGACATCGAGACCCTCGACCGGCAGGGCGGGCCGGGCAGCGGCTTCGTGACGCTCTACCGCTACGGCGACCAGTACGTCACCACGCTGGAGATCGACCCGGAGACCGGGAAGGCCCCGACCCAGCGGCTGCTGCCGGGCACGTACAACGTGACCAGCTGGCTGCCCGTCGCGGCGCCCCAGGGCACGGACGGCGTTGCGCTGGTCGGCACTCCCGCCGTCGAGATCGGCGCCGACGGCCAGCGGGAGGTCGTGCTCGACGCACGGGATGCGAACCCGATCACCACCCGGGTCGAGAAGAAGACCGAGACGACGTACCGCCGCCCGGGCTACTTCTACGACTCCGGCATCGACTCGCAGTTCGCCACGTTCGTCAACCAGTACACCGTGTCCCCGGCGGTCGACCACGTCTACGCCAACCCGCTCTCCGGGCTGCCCGGCGAGATGGAGTTCGTGACCCGGTGGCGGCGTACCGCCCCGCTGCTCGAGATGGCGGCCCGCACGCCGTCGTCGCGTGACCTGCACCCGATCTACCAGGGCTCAGCGCGCCGGTTCGACGGCGTGGCCAGGATTGCTGCAGTGGCGGCCGGCAACGGCACGCCCGAGGAGATCGCGGCGGCCGGAGCTCGGGGCAAGGTCGTCGTGGTGAAGCGCGCCGACGTCGCAACGTGGACGCGGGCCGAGGCCGCGCAGGCGGCCGGCGCCCGGATGCTGGTCGTGGTCAACGACAGGCCCGGCAAGCTCTACGAGTACGCCGGCGGCACCGACCTGCCGGTCGTGTCGCTGACGCAGGCCGAGGGTCAACCGCTGCTGGACAAGCTGGCGTCGGGCAAGGCGGTGTCGTTCGACATCGACGGCACCGAGTTCCCGCCGTACCTCTACGACCTGACCCCGTCATACTCCGGTGGCATCCCGAGTGACCTGTCCTACAGCCCCGCCCAGCGCGACCTGGCCACGGTCACCAACAAGTTCGTCGGTGACGGCACTGGGCTTGGTCTCGACAGCCGCGCGGACTGCCGGGCGTGGTACTGGCCCCCCTGCCTCGCCGTCTACGAGCCGGTGAAGCCGGGCAGCACCCGCACCGACTACGTGGACACCCATGCGGGCAACGACTGGTACGAGCAGGCCGACCACATGGACGGCTGGCGGCTGCGCGGCGACCAGCTCTCCTACGACAAGGGCGAGCGCGCGACCCGCACCTGGTTCGACACGGTGGTCCGGCCGCGCCTCGGCTCCGGCTACTGGCACCCGCGCCGCGACGGCAACTTCTTCGCCGTCAATGTGCCGGAGGCCAGCAGCGGCGACGAGGGGGTGACGGGCAACATGGAGGACGACTCGACGATCGTCAGCCGACTCTTCGCGAACGGGACGCTGATCAACGAGACGCCATTCCAGGCCGTGCAGCGCACGGTTCCGGCGACCAGCGGGTGGACGACGTATCGCTTCGAGCAGGACGCCACCCGGCCGTCGTGGACGCACTCGATCGAGTCACACTCGGCATGGACCTTCCGGTCCGAGACGACGGAGACCGGGAACTGGGCCTACCTCCCGCTGCTCCAGCTCGACTACCACCTCGACACCGACCTGAGCGGTGCCCTGCGTGGCGGCAAGAAGGAGCGGCTCGGGCTGACCGCCTTCCACGCCGAGGAGGTGCTCGGCGCCGGGTCCGTGGACGGCGCCACGCTGGAGGTGTCGTACGACGACGGAGCCACGTGGAAGCGGGTCTCGCTGAAGCGGACCGGTGATGGCAGCTGGTCCGTCGAGGTCAAGATCCCGCGCGGCGCCGACTTCGGCTCGCTGCGGGCGACCGCCAAGGACGACGCGGGCAACAGCGTCAAGCAGGAGGTGATCCGGGCCTTCTCCGTACGGTGACGCACTCCTGATCGCGGCCGCGTCCGGGATCCCCCCATGGGTCCCGGGCGTGGCCGCTTCGGATGCGTGCGGTCTGGCATCGGACCCGCGGCCGCGCTCTCAACCGAAACTGCGCCGCCACGGGTCGGCGATTCCCCATGCGAGTGCGGCCGCCCCGATCGCCCCCAGGACCGTCCACAACGCGGTCGCATCGGACCAGCGCTCGGAGACGTCGTACGGCGCGAGGTCACGCGGCAGCGGCAGGATCATCAGACCGAGCACGAGCACCACCGCCATCGACGCCACCACCGATCCCGGCTCTCCGGCGCGCGCTCGCCCGAGCGCCGCCGCAGGTCCCGCAGCCGCGAGCACCAGGGCCGTGCCGATCAGGACCAGTGCGAGCCAGGAGACCGGCTCCCCGCGCAGCGAGGTCGCGTCGGCCACCCGCGCGACGTACCCGCTCCACCCCGCCAGCGCCACGACGGCGACCAGCAACCGGATCGCCTTCCGCGACGATTGCCGGGTCGGCACGGCGCGGGTGAGGGTGGCGGCGGGGTCGTCGAGTGCGACGGCCACCGACCCCCCGAGCAGACCGGCGACCAGCCAGAGCAGCTGCGAGCCCGGGCCGCCCGGCCAGATAGTCAGGTCGAGCACCGCGAGTCCGGCCGCCGCGGCCAGGCCACCGGCGACCGGACTCCAGTGCACCGCGCGGAGCTCGGCACGAATGGTCGAGGTCACCGGTCGTCCCAGCTGTAGTAGCCCTCGGGCCCGGTGAACGCGCCGATCAGCAGCACGGCCAGGGTGAGGACGCCCAGCGCGATCGCCCAGCGCACCTGCCGGCGGCGCAGCTCACCGTCGCTCCCGTGCGCGCAGGCGGCGATCACGGCCAGACCGCACAGCCCGGCCAGATAGGGAACCCGCCACAGCCAGCTGCCCCCGAGGTGCCAGGACCAGTCGTCGCCGTTCGAGGAGACCAGGGTGTACGGCGCGGCCAGGTGGTTGAGGGTCAACAGCGGGTGGGTGTCGTTGATGAGCCCGACGAAGGTCCAGAGGATGAGCAGCACCGCGGTGACCGCGGCGGCCGTCGGCCAGTGCCACCAGCGTGCGGTCACCACGCCGAGGAGCGACCCGCCGAGGGCGGCGAGCACTCCGCAGGCCATGACCGCGGCCAGCTCGGCGTTGCTGAACTCCCCCCAGTTCTCCGTGTGCACTGGCGGGTCGACCATCCAGAACACGAAGACGAAGCCGGCGCCAAGCAGCGCGAGTCCGGCCGGCACGAGGCAGGCCAGGCAGAGCGCGAGGGTGCGCCGCGGCTCCGACATCGGCGCCGCGTGCAGTACCTCCTCGGAGCGGCCGGCGCTGCTGGTGATCCGGTTCATCGCGATCAGCCCACCCAGCCCCAGCAGGAACGCGGCCTGCATCGTGTAGTCGAGGTTGGAGAACTCGCCGTGCGGTGGGGCGTCGTCGTACGCCGCGTTGGCGTACTCGCTGAAGGGCGTGCTCAACGTTCCGTAGATGAAGAGCAGGGCGGCGACGAGGAAGACCGGGTGCCGGACCAGACGCAGCGACTCGTAGCGGGCGATCGCCCAGAGTGCCCGGCGCTCGTCGGTTGTCTGGCCCGGCCCCGGAGAAGCGGCCACGGCGGTCATGCCGACACCTCCCGCTCGTCGCTGCCGGCCTTGGCCCGCAGCAGCAGGTAGGCATCCTCGAGAGTCGGCTCGGTGGTCTCGACCCCGACCGGCGGGTCGAGGGCGACGTGGCGGTGGCGGCCGGTGCCGGTCCGCCACGACGACAGTGCGGTCGGCTCTTCCTCGTCGGCCACCCACACCTTGCCGGTGGCGGACGCGACCAAGTCGATGACAGGCCCGTCCCACAGCACCCGGCCGCCGTCGAGGACGATCACTCGCTCGCACAGGGCCGCGACGTCCTCGGTCTGGTGCGTGGCCAGCAGCATGGTGGACCGGTGCCCGGCGCCGGAGAGTACGCCGCGGAGCGAGGCCCGCTGCTCGGGGTCGAGGCCCGTCGTGGGTTCGTCGAGGACCAACAGGTCCGGAGAGCCGATCAGGGCCTGGGCGAGTGCGGCCCGGCGACGCTGGCCACCGGAGAGCGTGCGCATCCGCTTGCCCGCAAGGTCGGAGAGCCCGACCAGGCCCAGCACCCGGCGCACCTCGCGGTGCCGGGCCTCGCGCTCGGTCCACTCCTTCAGGGCAGCCACGTAGTCGACGAAGCGGAACGCCGTGAAGCCGCGCGGGTAGCCGCTCTCCTGGGGCAGGTAGCCGAGCCGGCGGCGGATGTCGGTGCGCTGCTCGGGCGCGTCGGGGTCCAGTCCGAGGATCCGGCAGCTTCCGGAGCTGGGTGCCAGCACGGTGGCCAGGATCCGCAGCAGCGTTGTCTTGCCGGCGCCGTTCGGCCCGAGCAGGCCGGTGACGCCGGGGGACAGGTCGAGGTCGAGCCCGTCCAGCACGGTCGTGGAGCCGTAGCGACGGGTCACGTCGACGAGGCTGATGGTGGTGTTCACGGGGTCCTCCCGAGGAATGAGAGCTGGTCGCTGCGCATCCAGAAGGTGACGGAGGCGACCAAAGCGATGGCGAGATAGACGGGCAGTACCGGTGCCGCGAGCACCGCCACTGCGTGACCCTGTCCGGGTCCTGCGACGAAGGCGACCGCGGCGACCCACCCCAACGAGGTGGCACCGGCGGCGTGCTGGACCGAGATCCAGGTGGAGAGTGCGAGGGTGAAAGCCCCGCAGGCGAAGGCCGGCAGCAGCCAGGCCCCCGCCACCCACGGCGGCCCGGGGAGGATCGGCGCGGCGACGAAGGCGAGCGGCAGGGCTACCACGACCACGGACATGGCGCGGAGGAGCAGCAGGCGCAGCGGTGGGTACGGCGCGGCCAGGGTGACCTCCCAGATCGGGTCGGCCTCCTGCCCGTAGGCGAAGGCGACCGCCCCGACCGGCAGCAACGGCGCGATGCACAGGAACGCCAGCCCGCCGCGTACCTCCCCCTGGCTCACCGCGATGACGGAGAAGAGCAGGCAGAGCAGCAGCGCGAGCAGCCAGGACCCGCGCAATGCCGGTGCCGCCGCGACCAGCAGGGCGTCGCGGTCGGAGAGCCCGAGCCGGGCAGCCACCCTCTCGGTCCTGGTGCGGGGCGGGGCCTGCAGATCGTCCGCGATGCGGTCCCACACCCCGCCCAGCGGGGCCGGGTCGACGAGCGGAGTGAGCGCAGCCCGGCAGTGCCCGCAGCCCATCAGGTGCATCTCGAGAGACGCGGTCACGGGAGGACGGGTCCGGCCGGCGACGTACGCCGCGAGCAGGTCGTCGTCCGCGTGCCACTGCAGGTCGGTGTCGGTGTTCACGAGATGCCTCCTGCCAGGTCCTGACGCAGCTTGGCCTTCGCCCGGTGGAGCCGGGTCTTGACCGTGTTCTGGGGGATGCCGAGCAGCCGCCCGGCCTCCTTGCTGGTGAGCCCGTCGAGCACGGTCGCCTCGACGACCGCACGCATCTCGGGACTCAGCCGCCCCAGCGCGTCGCCGAGGCCGCCGTACTCGATGCCCAGGAGCACCCGCTCCTCGGCGCTGGGCTCGGCCCGGCGGGCGGCACCCGTCGGCTCCGGAGAGAGCGGGGTTCGGTCGGTCAGCCGGGCGAGGGTGCGGTCGCCGGCTCGCAGCCGCGAGATCAGGCGGCGTACGGCGATTCCCCAGAGCCAGGCCGCCACCTCACCGTCTCCGCGCCACCGGCCGGACTCCTTCCAGACCGCGACGAAGCAGTCCTGGAGGGCGTCCGCGACCAGGTCGGGGTCGCTGCAGCGGCGACTCAGCCGGACCGACAGCCAGGCGGCGTGGCGGTCGTAGAGAACGCGGAGTGCCGCGAGGTCACCCTGCGCAAGAGCTGAGACCAGCTCCGCGTCCGGGACCTCACGTGCCTCCATACTTCGACTGTCGCATCGATGGCCCGGAATGGTTCCCGGGTCTCCGTCCCAATTGGCCCGGGCCGGGCAGGTACTACCTGGACGCGAAGGCCAGCCGCGCGCCGAGCGCCACGAAGCAGGCGGCAAAGCTGCGGCGCATCCAGGTGACGATCCGGGGGCGGGCGATGACGTGCCTGCGCACCGCGGCGGCGAAGACGCCGTAGAACGCGAAGACGACGAACGTCATTGCCATGAAGACCGCGCTCAGCTGGAGCATCGGGACCCACGGGTGCGGGTCGTCGGAGGCCACGAACTGGGGCAGGAACGCGAAGAAGAACATCGTCAGCTTGGGATTGAGGATGTTGATCAGGATCCCGGTGACGATCACCTTGCGGGCCGCGACCGGGGCGTCGTCCGCGTCGACGACGAGTGCGTCCTTCTCGTGCCAGGTGACCCAGGCCAGGTAGAGCAGGTAGGCCACGCCGAGGTACTTGAGCGTCTGGAAGGCCACGGCGCTGGTGTGCAGCAGCGCGGCCAGGCCGGTGATCGCGGCGGCCAGGTGCGGGACGATCCCCAGCGTGCACGCGAACGCTGCCAGCACGCTGGCCCGCGCCCCGCGGGAGAGGCCGGCGGCCAGCGTGTAGAGCACGCCGGTGCCGGGCGTCGCCACGATGACCAACGAGGTCAGCAGGAAGGCCGGGCTCACCCGGCCGACGGTAGTGCCGCGCCCTCACCGACGTCGACGGATTTCGAGCACGACCGAGTCGACGCTCGGCGGTGGGCGGAACGCCGAGCGGGGCAGCGGGCGACCCAGCGAGACCTCCCAGGTGCGCGACCACCGCCCCGCGCCGGGCGCCTGGCCGGCGGCCCACCGTCGCGCGAGCTGGCGCTGCAGCACGAGGTCGGCCGACTCCAGCCGCGACCCGGGGCCGAGCAGCCGCGCCAGGAGCGCCGTCGACACGGCGTACGGCGGGCTGCTCACCACTCGGAACGGGCGACGCGGCAGCCGGAGGTCGGCCGCGTCGGCCCGAACGACGGTGAGCAGTGGCTCCTGCTCGGCCAGGCGGCGCAGGGTGGCATGCCGGCCCGGGTGCAGCTCGACCGCGACCACCCGCGCGCCGCGCGCGAGCAGGGGACGAGTCAACGCCCCGTGGCCGGCGCCGACGTCGAGGACGAGGTCGTCGGAGCCCACGCCGGCGTCGTCGACGACGCGGCGGGCCCAGGTGTCAGTGAGTGGGTGCCATCCCCAGCGACGCGCGCCGGATGGCCGCCGCTGCCCGGACCCGGACACGGCGGAGGAAGGTCAGGAAGACGGACATGACGTCGACGGTACGAACGCCGGTCGGCCCCGGGCAACGGGTTTTCCACGGCGCCCGGCGTTGCATGGGCGATCGGCTCACGCGAACGCCGCGCGCACCTCGTCCTCGGTGAGCCCGTAGTCGGCGAGCGAGTACTGGTGGGACGGCCGCTTGCCGCCTCGGCGCGACTCCCGGTCGATCGCCTCGACCGCGGCTCGGGCGGCAGTCGACCAGTCCAGGCCGAAGGCGTCGTAGATGCCGCGCGTGGTGCGGACCGGGTCGGCCACGAACTCGCGGTAGTCGACATCCACGAACTGCGCCGGGTCGTACGCCGATCGCGACTCCACGAACGTTCGCCACGACCGGGACAGCATCTCGAGCTGGGTCCGCCCGATCGTGTCGCCGACGAACGTGGTCGACGTACCGGCCGTGGCCTCGGCCGAGAGCGAGCACGCCGACGCCATCGACGTGACCGGGTCGCGGTGGGTGCACACGATCAGAGCGTCGGGGTAGACCTTCATCAGCGAGTCGAGGGCGACCAGGTGGGACGGGTTCTTCAGCACCCAGCGCTGGTCCGGGTCGTTGAGGCCGATCAGCTGGAGGTTGGCCCGGTGCCGCTCATAGGCGTCGGTCCAGTCCTCCTCCGCGAGCCAGGCGGAGTACCGCGGCACGTTGGCCAGCGACTCGTAGCTGATCGACTTCCCGGTCTGCCGGAGCAGCCGCCAGCACTCCTCGACCGAGGTCGCATCCATGTAGTGGATCCCCATGAACTCGGGGTTCTCGATGTGGTGCTCGGAGAACGCCGACTGCATCGCGCCGAAGATCGGGTCCTGCTCCCAGGTCGCGCGCGGTGGCCGCGGTTGCGGGAACTCCGTCAGCCACAGCTCGAGCCCCTGGTGCCGCGGGTCGGCGTGCAGCAGCCGGTGCAGCGCGGTGGTGCCGGTGCGGGGCAGGCCGACCACGAAGATCGGCCGCTCGATCGCGTACGTCGCGGTGCTGCGGGAACTCGGTGAACCGCGCCTGGGTCAGCAGCCGCCCGACCAGCGCGCTCTTCACCTCGCGCCGCTGGAAGCCGTTGCCCAGTGGGGTCAGGCCGGCCTCGGGGGAGGCGAAGTCGTCGACCAGCAGCCGGAGGCCCTCCTCGTGGCCGGTGCCTCCGAAGTCGTCCAGCCCGGTGGTGCGGACCGCGGCGGCGGCGATGTCGTCGTACGAGCCGATCTCGTCTCTCGGGTGCGTCATGTCAGTTGTCGTGGAACTCGCCGCAGTCGACGTTCAGCATGATCCCGGTCACCGCGCGTGGCGAGGTCGGACGCCAGGAACAGCGCCGCCTTCGCCACCTCGTCGGGCGTGGCCAGCCGCTTGAGGTCGGTCGGCTCGGCCTTCTCCCGGTAGATGTCCTCGTGGGTGACGCCCGCTCGGCCGGCCAGCCAGTCGAAGTACGCCTTGTTGACGTCCTCGTAGATGTACGACGGCGCGACGCTGTTCACCCGGATCCCGCGCGGGCCGAGCTCGGTGGCCAGTGACGAGGACAGGTGGGCGAGCGCGCCCTTGGAGAGCTTGTAGCCGGAGTACTCCGGCTGCGAGCTGTAGACCACGCACGAGTTGAGCATGATCACCGACCCGTTGGCGGACGCCGCGAGCGCGTCGGCGAACAGGGCGGACAGCCGGAGCGGCGCGAACACGTTGGTCTCGTTGGCGTCCCGCAGGCTCTGCAGGTCGAGCGTCGTGAGCGGGTCCATCGGCGGGATCCCGAACGCGTTGTTGATCAGGCAGTCGACGCGGCCGAACTCCGCCAGCGCCGCCTCGACCAGGCTCGCCCGCCCCGCCTCGTCGGTGATGTCGGTGGGTACGACGAGCGCTCGCCGGCCGTGCGACCGGACGACGTCGGCCATCTTGTCGAGCCGGCGCTCGGTGCGGCTGACCAGCACCAGGTCGGCGCCCAGCTTGGCCGCCTCCTCGCCGAGCGCGCGACCGAGTCCGGGACCGACGCCGGAGAGCACGACCACCTTGTCCTGCAGCAACGTCACGAAAGCATCCTTCGGGCCACGGAGCGCTGCCGGGCGGCGATCCGCTCGGCGTACTCCTCGGGGGTGATGGGGGTGAAGTGCGGGAGGACGTCCGGTACGTCGGCCAGCGATACCTTCTCGACCGTCGGCCCGTCCTCGGGGCCGAGGTCGCGCTCGAGCCGCTGCCAGCGCAGCATGATCGGCCCGGTCCGGTGCCCGGTCGTCTCCAGCCAGTTGGCGATGCCGGGGTTGCCCTCCGAGATCACGTACCGCATCCGGCCGTCCGGGTCGACGACCGACTGGGCCTTGGTCAGTGAGGTCTGGTGCGTCTCGTAGTCGGTCGAGGCGTACCAGTCCGACCCGACCTGGATCGCCTGGTAGCTGCAGTCGGTGCACTCCGGCACCGTCACGACCAGCGCCTCGTCGTCCGCGAGCTCGTAGTGGCCGATCGACGATCGCTGCGACTCCAGCCCGCCAGGCGTCGACCTCGGCGCGGTCAGGGTGTTGACCGGCTCCTGGTACTGGAAGAAGTGCGGGAACGCGAACCAGGTCTGGATCGACCCGGTCAGCAGCTTGCCGGCGATCTCGTACTTCTTCGCCAGCCGGTCCCGCGCGGGCGGCGTGGCCGGACGCCCGACGCGTGTCGGTGCGCTCGATCCAGAGCCGGCCCGGCTCCTCGGTGTCCCAGTCGTTGAAGACCTCGCGGATGATCAGGTTCTTGGCGCCCTCCAGCGGACCGAACCGCCACTCGAAGGTGCCGTCCGGCGCGACGTCCAGCTCGCGGTCGTCGAACGCGGCGAGCGACGCCGGGGCCGCGCTGGCCGAGTAGCTACCCGCCCATCACCTGGAAGGACAGGTCGGCGGTGGTGCCGCGCCGGCCGCGGACGACGTACTCCGCGTCGCCGGAGAGGTACGCCGACCAGTACAGCGCGTCGGGGTTGTCCAGGCCCTGCCGGGAGAACTGGTGCGTCGAGTTGATCAGCACCGGCCGCTCGAGGTCGTGGTCGAACGCCATCTGCAGCGAGGCCCGGATCCGGCCGGCGAGGTAGGCGTACCCCTCGTCGAGGTCCTGCTCGGTCGAGATGATCTCGGCGTTGCGGATCAGCTCCTCGGCCTCGGCGATCGCGTCGGTGAACGGCTGCGTCAGCGTGGTGGTGGTTTCGAGACGGTTGCTGCGCAACCTCCTCAACCACCGAGGTCTTCGGTGGTTGAGGAAGGCGCGCTAGCGCCTGTCTCGAAACCACTCACGACCCAACCTTCGCGATGATCGACTCGGCGTACTGCTCGAGGTGCTGGACCTTCTTCTCCAGCGGCTCGGTGTCCGGGCCCTTGATGTAGGGCACCCGGAAGCCGACGATGCAGTCGGTCACGCCCTTGTCCTCGAGCCGCTTCACGCCGTCGGGGTCGTAGGCGTCGTAGGAGATGACGTGCACCTCGAAGTCGTCCCGCTCGTCGCCCTCGGCCTTGCGGATCTCGGCGAGCCGGGCCAGCAGCCGGTCCAGCTCCTCGCCGTCGCCGCCGGCGTGCATCCAGCCGTCGCCCTTGACCACCGCGCGGCGCAGCGCGGCGTCGCTGTGCCCGCCGACCAGCAGCGGGATCGGCTCGGTCGGCGCCGGGCACTGCTTGAGCGGCTGCGATCGAGTAGAACTCGCCGTCGTACCCGAAGAAGCTCTGCTGACCTTTGGCGGCCGTCAGACCGCGCAGGATGTCCATGCACTCGTCCATCCGCTTGCCGCGCCGCTCCCACGGGACGCCCGAGCGCCTCGAAGTCCTCCGGCCAGGGCGACAGCCCGACGCCGAGCCCGAGCCGGTTGTCGGAGAGGTACGCGATCGACGACGCCTGCTTGGCCACGAGCACCGGCGGGCGCACCGGCAGCTTCAGCACGAACGGCGTGAACCGGAGCGTGGAGGTGACCGCCGCGAGGTGCGCGGTCAGCACCATCGTCTCGATGAACTCCTTGTCCTCGAGGAACTCCCGGTCGCCGGTGTCGGTGTAGGGGTACTTCGAGTCGGACTCCTGCGGGTAGATCAGGCTGTCCGCCACCGTCATGCTCGTGTAGCCCGCGGCCTCGGCGGCCTGCGCGAGGGGCGCGTAGTACGTCGCCTGGGTCATCGCCTCGGCGTAGGTGAATCGCATGCGGACACACTAGAACCTGTTCCAGTTTTCTGGAAGAGTGTCCGCGTGGACCTCCAGCAGATCTCGGACCGCCTCGAGATCGAGGAGGTGCTGATCCGCTACACCCGTGCCATCGACACGGGGGAGTGGGAGGCGCTCGACACGGTCTTCACCCCGGACGCGGCGATCGACTACACGCAGACCGGCGGCATCGCCGATGCGTACCCAGCGGTCAAGGCCTGGCTGGCCGAGAACCTGCCGATGTTCCCGCGCCGGATGCACATGCTCGGCCAGGTCGAGATCAGGATGGAGCCGGGTGCCGACGAGGCCGAGGTGGCGGCGTACTTCTCCAACCCGATGATCTTCACCCAGCAGGACGGCTCGGAGCTGCTGTGGGAGTTCGGCGGCATCTACCACCACCGGATGGTGCGTACGCCGGACGGCTGGCGCAGCCGCGAGCTGCTGGAGGAGCTCGTCTGGAAACGGGGGATCTGATGGCAAACGCGAAGGTCAAGAAGCGCCCCGACGGGCTCGACTCCCCGATCGTCCCGAAGATCATCAAGCGGGCATCACGCGCGAACGTCTGGCTCTATCGCAAGACCGGCGGCCGGATCGGCGGGAAGTGGCGGGTCGGGTCGGCGCTGTTCCACCCGGTGCCGGTGCTGCTGCTCGACCATCGGGGCCGCAAGTCGGGCCGGGAGTTCACCTCGCCCCTGCTCTACATGCCGGACGGACCGAACGTCGTCATCGTCGCCTCGCAGGGCGGGCTGCCGCGGAACCCGCAGTGGTACGCCAACCTGGCCGCCCACCCCGAGACAACGGTCCAGATCCGTGGAGAGGTACGCCGCGTGCGCGCCCGAACCGCCACTCCGGACGAGCGGGACGAGCTCTGGCCACGGCTGGTCGAGGTCTACGCCGACTTCGAGAACTACCAGCGCTGGACCGAGCGCCAGATCCCGGTGGTGATCTGCGAGCCCCGGTGACGCGCCGGGCGCGATTGGGCGAGGGGTTGCGGCGTCGGTGACAATGGGGCCGTTGGTCGCCGCAGCACCAGGGGGTCCCGTCCGTGCCTGATCCAGAAGTTCCCGAGCCCGAGGAGCACCCGGTCCTCGCCGGCCTGCTCGCCCTCGTCGGCGTCGGCCTGGCCGTCGGCCTGATCGCCGGCCTGGCCGCGCTCGTCGGCGTACAGGTGCTGGGGCTGGGCGACGCCGGCGCATCGGACCGGGCGACCGCACAGCAGTCGCTGTACATCCCCGACCCCGAGCCCACCAAGGCGTCCAAGGGGCCGCTGATCACGCTCGCGCCCGGGCCGTCGGAGAGCAGCGACGGCAACGACAAGCCGGCCAAGCACAACAAGCCCAACAAGAAGCCCGACGACGAGATCTCGCTCTCCGCGTCCCAGACCGCCGTGTCGCCGATGCAGCAGATCGACCTCACCGGCGTCTACCCGGGCGGCGAGGGCGCCATCCTCCAGGTGCAGCGGTTCACCAGCGGGAAGTGGACGGACTTCCCGGTCACGGTGTCGGTCAGCGACGAGACGTTCTCGACGTACGTCCAGACCAGCCAGGCGGGCGTGAACAAGTTCCGGGTGGTCGACAGCGACACCGACCAGATCTCCAACGAGGTGCGCGTCACCGTCGGCTGACCGGGGCCAGGTCCGCGCGCCGCAGCCGCCGGTCCAGCCGGCGGGTCCAGTAGCCGACCCAGCCGGTGCCGAGCAGGCCCAGGGTGCCGACCACGACGCACGCCGCGGCCAGCGGCGCGACCGCGGCCACGGCACTGACCAGGAGTGGGCCTCCGGTGTTGCCGATGTCGCCGCACAGCCGCCAGCCGCCGAGGTACTGCGCGCGCCCGACCGTGGGTGCCGTGTCGGCGCCGAGCGTCATCACGATCCCCGACCCGAGCCCGTTGCCGACCGCGATCAGCACCATCACCGCCGCCACCCCGACGGCACCGGACGTGAACGGCAGCAGGAAGCAGGCGACGGCGACCGCCGCCACGACCGGTACGGCGACAACGGCGCGACCGCGGTGGTCCATCAGCCAGCCGCCGGGGTAGAAGAAGGCGATGTCGATCGCCGCGGCCAGCGCGAAGATCAGCGACGTCGTGCTCGCCGAGATGCCGACGTGGTCGGCCCACAGGGGCAGCAGGCCGGTCCGGACCGATCGCGACGCGGAGATGACGACCACGGCCACGCCGAGGGTGAGCAGCGTCGAGCGGTGCGCGAGCAGCACGCTGCGGACCGAGGCGTGGCCGCCGCGTCCGTGCTCGGCCCGGGCTGCGGCGCTCAGGTCCGGCATCAGCAGCGAGAGCAGTGCGGCGGCGAGCGAGAAACCGGCCGCCATCGCGAACACCCAGCGCAGGCCCGCGACGTGGATCAGGGCGGCACCGAGGAGCGGGCCGACGAAGATGCCGACCCGGTGGCTGCCGCCGAGCGTGGAGAGCGCGCGGGCGCGGTAGGCAGGCGGCACCGCGTCGATGATGAAGCCCTGGCGGGCGATCAGGAAGACCGACCACGCCGCCCCGGCCACCATCATCGCCGCCGCCAGCGCGATGACCGAGGTCGTCGCGGCGGCGCCGAGCAGGGCTACCGCTTCGAGCAGCCCGGCGGCGAAGAGCGCGCGGCGTTCGCCGATCCGGGCGATCAGCGCCCCGGACGGGAGCGAGGCCAGGAGCGTGCCGACGCCGAGCAGGCCGACGACGAGGGCCGCCGTGCTGACGTCGGCACCGAGGTCGCGGGCGCGCAGCGCGAGGACGGGAAGGACCGCTCCGTGCCCGATCGAGTTGACGACCGTCGGGCCGTACGCCGCCAGGGCGACGTCACGCAGCCGGAACTGCTCGTCTCGACTCGTCGTGGGGCCCACCCGTCCCATCCAACACGAGGGTGCGGACGCGGGCGGCGGCCCGTCGCCGGCCCGCGAGCTCGCGGACCGCTGGTTGCCCGAGCAGCACGCCCGCCAGCACCAGCACCATGCCCAGCGCCTGCCAGGCTCCGAAGACCTCGCCGGCCAGCGCGACGCCGACCAGGACGCCCGTCACCGGGTTGAGCAGGCCGACCAGGGCGACCGCGCCGGCCGGCATCCGGCGCAGGCCGGTGAACCACGCGACGAACGCCAGGGCGGTGCCGAACACGCAGACGTAGAGGAATCCTCCGATCGCGCGGGCATCGAGCGCGGGCGGCGCGCCCTCAGCCAGGGCCGCGACGGGTACGAGGACGATCCCGCCCGCGACGAGCTGCCAGGCCGTGAACGTGAGCATGTCCACGGGCGGCCGCCAGCGCTTCGCCAGGACGAACCCCAGGCTGGACAGGGCGACGGCGCCGATGGACGCGGCCACCCCGACGAGGTCGACGCTCACTCCGCCGCGCAGCACGAGCAGGGCCACCCCGGCGACCCCGAGCGCCGCTCCCATGAGAGACGCCCGGTGCGGCTTCTCCGCGATCAGCGCCCACGCGGTGAGCATCACGGCGATCGGCGCGGTCGCGGTGAGGGTGGCGGCGAGCCCGCCCGGCAGGTGGTAGCCGGCCAGGAAGATCAGCGGGAAGAAGGCACCGACGTTCAGCATGCCGAGCAGGCCGGCCCGCCACCACCAGTCCCCGGAGGGGAGGCGGCGGGTGAACGCGAGCATCGCGAGGCCGACGGGGAGGGCCCGGACGGCCGCCCCGAACAGTGGCCGGTCCGGCGGCAGGAAGTGCGCGGTCACGTAGTACGACGACCCCCAGGCGATCGGCGCGAGGGCGGTGAAGAGCGGGACCCGCCAACTAGTTTCCACGGAAGACAGAATAGTTTCCAAAGAAGATATAATCAAGCCATGGACCGAGAACTCGACCACGTCGGCCGGATCATGGAGCAGTGGCGCGACGAGCGCCCCGATCTCGACGTCTCGCCGCAGGGGGTGATCGGCCGGCTCCACCGGGTCGCCGGGCGGCTGACCGAGGAGCTGGTCGCGGTGTACGCCGAGTTCGGTCTCGGGGAGGGCGAGTTCGACCTCCTGGCGACGCTGCGCCGCTCGGGAGCGCCGTACGAGCTCGCCCCGGGCGACCTGGCGTCCTCGACGATGGTCACCTCGGGCGCGGTCACGAAGCGGGTGGACCGGCTCGCGGACCGCGGTCTGGTGACCCGCCGGGTGGGCGAGCACGACGCGCGCGGGCGGGTGATCGCACTCACCGACGCGGGCCGGGACCTGATCGACCGCGCCTTCGAGGCGCACATGGCCAACGAGCACCGCCTCGTCGCTTCACTCGGCGACATCGACCGGGCCCGGCTCGCCCGTCTGCTCGAGGAGTGGGGACGCGCTCTCGGCGAGGACTAAGGCGTTGACGGCACCCCGCGTCCCGGTCCTAGAGTCCGCAAGTGGCCACCGTCGACATCCGTCCGTTCGAGGACGAGGACGCCGCCGACATCGCGGTGCTGTCCACGGTCGTGCAGTGGCCGTCCCTGACCGATCCCGAGGTGGTCCGGCGGGTGTGCACAGCCCCCGGGTCGGTCGCCTACGTGGCGGAGGAGCAGGGTGGCCGGCTGGTCGGCTGGGCCCAGGCCCTCGGTGACGGCGTGCTCCAGTCCCACCTCGGCTTCGTCGCCGTGCACCCCGACCACCGTCGGCGCGGTATCGGCCGTCTGCTGGTGGTGGCGACGTTCCAGGCCACCCGCACCAAGCGGATGGACCTGATCACCGACACCGCGCAGGCGTTCCACGCGACGTTCGCGCACAAGAAGCTGGCCGGGTTCCGGATCTACCCGGGCGCCTGAGGCTCAGCGGACCTCGCACTCGACCGGGGTGTCGCAGGCCTTGAGCTGGTGGTCCTCGATCACGTCGCCCCCGGCGTCGTACGCGACGACGCGGGCGAGCTCGCCCGGGACGTTGGCGTAGAGGATCGAGTCACCCGGGGAGAACGTCCCCGCCTCGACCGTCCCCTGCACGACCTCGCCCGTGGTGGTCTGGAAGTCCGCCCGCGCCACGTCGATGCCGTCGATCCCGGCGATCGCGATCGTCCCGGGCGCGCCGCGGGAGTAGTCCTCGGCGAGGAACACCTCCATGTCCGCGCCGGGCTTCAGGAAGTCGTCGGTGCCCATTCCCCACTGGTAGTACGCCGTGCCGCCGATCTCCGCCAGGTAGGCAGGGCCGCATGGACCGCCCTCCTGCTTGCCCATGCAGGCCAGCTCGGCCTCGCCGTTCTCGACCAGGATGCCCATGTCGGTCGATCCGACCGGGTAGCCGTTCTCGTCGCCGAGCTCCTCCTGCTCGATGCGCTGGACCCCGTCGTAGAGCCAACCGGGGAAGTCCGAGCGTTCGTAGGCGGTGACGCCGGTGTAGTGGAGACCGCCGAGCGGCACCGGGCCGGCTGCGATCGTGTCGGTCTCGACGGGCTCGTCGAACTCCGGGGCCGTCTCCGGGCCGGGGATCACCACCTGCCAGGCGGACACCTGGGTGGCGCCGGGGACCTCGCGCAGCACCCGCTTCGCCAGCGGCGAGAGCTCGTGGGGGGCGGGGTCCGGCGACTGGCCCGCGGGCGGGACGTCGCGCCCGGTCTCGCCTCCCGCGCGGAAGGTGCCGACGCCGTACCCGAGGCCGGTGACCGCCGCGACGGTGGCGACCGCGGCCAGGGCGACGACGACGTTCCGAGAACGGCGGCGCCGGGTCCCGAGCCGGTGGATCCGGTCGAGGTCGGGGGTGCCGAGCAGGTCCGGAGTGGCGGGCCCGGCCAGGGTCCGCTCGAGGTCGCTGATGCTGGTGCTCATGGCTGCCCTTTCGTGGTCTCGAGCTCGTCGGTCGCGAGGGCGGACACGCGCAGTTTCTCCAGGGCCCGGGAGAGGGTGCTCTTGACCGTGCCGGGAGCTATCCCCAGCTCGCCGGCCACGGCCACCTCGGACAGGTCGAAGTAGTGCCGCAGCACGACGACCTGCCGCTCCCGCTCGGTCAGCGTGGCCAGCAGCCGGAGCAGCTGGTCGCGCTGGTCGGAGGGGGCGGTCCCGTCCGGAGCGGCGGGGTCGACCGGGAAGTGGTCCATCCCGATCTCGACCGGCCTCTTGCGCCGGAGCCGGTCGATGTTGAGGTTGACCAGCACCTTGCGGGCGTAGGCCAGCGCGTCGTCCCGCCGGACCCGTCCCCACGCGGCGTACGTGCGGACCAGGGCCGTCTGGGCGAGGTCCTCGGCCAGTTGGTGGTCGCCACTGAGCAGGTACGCCGCCCAGCGCAGCCGTGGCCACGCCATCACGGCGAACGTGTCGAAGTCGGTGCCGCTGCCGGTACCGGGACGCATGCCGTACCCCCGTCCGAATCACCTGTGTGTCTGCCTTCAGGATCTCTTACGCAGCCGCCACTGGCCGCGTTGCGTCCCGGCCGCAGAAACTTCCATGGATCGGGAACATCGGCCGACCGCTCCTGCGTTGATGCAAGTGAGCAGAGTTGAGTTGAATGCACTCAACTTGTTTGCCAGACTCACCGCCTGCGGCCGAGGATGGGCCCGCAGCACACGAACTCAACCGGAGGTACAGCAACCATGGCACGTGCGGTCGGCATCGACCTCGGGACGACGAACAGCGTCGTCTCGGTCCTCGAGGGTGGAGAACCCACCGTCATCGCAAACGCGGAAGGCGCCCGCACCACACCGTCGGTCGTCGCCTTCGCCAAGTCGGGCGAGGTCCTCGTCGGTGAGGTCGCCAAGCGTCAGGCGGTCACCAACGTCGACCGCACCATTCGGTCGGTCAAGCGCCACATGGGCACCGACTGGTCCGCCAAGATCGACGACAAGACCTTCACTCCCCAGCAGATCAGCGCGTTCGTGCTCCAGAAGCTCAAGCGCGACGCCGAGGCGTACCTCGGAGAGCCGGTCACCGACGCGGTGATCACCGTGCCGGCGTACTTCTCCGACGCGCAGCGCCAGGCGACCAAGGAGGCGGGCGAGATCGCCGGCCTCAACGTCAGCCGGATCGTCAACGAGCCGACCGCGGCCGCGCTGGCCTACGGCCTCGACAAGGGCGACGACCAGACGATCCTCGTCTTCGACCTCGGTGGCGGCACGTTCGACGTGTCCCTGCTCGAGATCGGCGAGGGCGTGGTCGAGGTCAAGGCGACGTCCGGTGACAACCACCTCGGTGGCGACGACTGGGACTCCCGCGTCGTCGAGTGGATGGTCAAGAAGTTCAAGGACAACAACGGCGTCGACCTCGGTGCCGACAAGATCGCCAAGCAGCGCCTCCAGGAGGCCGCCGAGAAGGCGAAGATCGAGCTGTCCTCGTCCTCCGAGACGACGATCCACCTCCCGTACATCACGCACGGCGAGTCCGGCCCGCTCCACTTCGAGGAGAAGCTGACCCGCAGCGAGTTCGTGAGGATGACGTCCGAGCTGCTCGACCGCACCCGCGAGCCCTTCAAGTCGGTGCTCAAGGACGGCGGCGTCCAGATCGCGAACATCGACCACGTCGTGCTCGTCGGCGGCTCCACCCGGATGCCGGCCGTGACCGACCTGGTCAAGGAGCTGCTCGGCGGCAAGGAGCCCAACAAGGGCGTGAACCCGGACGAGGTCGTCGCCGTCGGCGCCGCCCTCCAGGCCGGTGTGCTCAAGGGCGAGGTCAAGGACGTCCTGCTGCTCGACGTCACCCCGCTGTCCCTCGGCATCGAGACCAAGGGTGGCGTGATGACCAACCTGATCGAGCGCAACACCACGATCCCGACCAAGCGGTCCGAGATCTTCACGACCGCCGACGACAACCAGCCGTCGGTCGAGATCAAGGTCGCCCAGGGCGAGCGTCAGATGTGGGCGCAGAACCAGGGGCTCGGCAACTTCGAGCTGACCGGTCTGCCGCCGGCTCCGCGCGGCATCCCGAAGATCGAGGTCACCTTCGACATCGACGCCAACGGCATCGTCCACGTGTCCGCCAAGGACCAGGCGTCCGGCCGCGAGCAGTCGATGACGATCTCCGGCGGCTCTGCGCTGAGCAAGGACGAGATCGACCGCATGGTCCGCGAGGCCGAGCAGTACGCCGAGGAGGACGCCCAGCGTCGCGAGGCCGTCGAGACCCGCAACCAGGCCGAGCAGCTCGTCTACTCCACCGAGAAGTTCCTCGAGGAGAACGCCGAGAAGCTGCCGGACGACGTCAAGGACGAGGTCCGTGGCGACGTCGACGCGCTGAAGGCGACACTCGAGAACGCCGAGGCCTCCGCCGACGAGATCAAGGCCGGCGTGTCCAAGCTCGGTGAGTCCAGCCAGAAGATGGGTGCCGCGATGTACGCCGCGGCCGAGGCCGACTCCGCCGCTGCGGGTGGCAGCACCGGTTCCACTGGTGAGGCCGACGAGGACGTCGTCGACGCCGAGATCGTCGACGAGGGCACGGACGCCACCGACGAGACCGCCGAGGGCGAGAACAAGTGACCCAGGGCCCCGAGCACGGCGACCTGGGCCCTCCCGCCACTGAGCCCATCGAGCCCGCCGAGCCCGCCGACGCAGTAGATGCGCCGGCGGGCCCGGCCCCGGGCTCGTTCGGTGACGGTGCCGCCGAGATGGCCAACGAGACCGAGGTCGAGGAGGAGCCGGCGGGGCAGGTCCCCGACGCCGCGGACGACGAGCTGACCGTCACCCAGATGGCGCTGGCCGAGCGGACCGCCGACCTGCAGCGGCTCCAGGCGGAGTTCCTCAACTACAAGAGGCGCGTCGACCGGGACCGCGACCTGATCCGCGAGAACGCGACGTACACCGCGCTGACGCCGATCATCGACGTACTCGACACGATCGACCGGGCCAAGGAGCACGGGGATCTCGAGCCTGGCTTCCGGGCCGTGGCCGACCAGCTGCAGCGGGTCGTCGCGGGGCTCGGACTGGTCAGCTTCGGCGCCGTCGGCGACGTGTTCGACCCGACGATCCACGAGGCCCTCTCCCACATCGGGGAGGATCCCGAGGTCGAGGTCACGACGTGCAAGGTGATCGCCAGGTCCGGCTACCGGATCGGTGATCGCGTGGTGCGCGCCGCGCAGGTGCTGGTGGTCGACCCGCCCAGCGGGCCGACCGAGTAGGAGGCGGTGGTGGTTTCGAGACAGGCGCAGAGCGCCTTCCTCAACCACCGACCAACTTGTGTAGGAATGGTTTCGCTGGTTGAGGAGGTTGCGCAGCAACCGTCTCGAAACCAGCACGACGGACGAGAGGGGGTGCGGGAATGAGCACCACGGACGGCATGCGTGCCGATTGGGCAGGCAAGGACTTCTACAACGTCCTCGGCGTCAAGAAGGACGCGACGCAGGACGAGATCAAGAAGTCCTACCGCAAGCTCGCCCGCGCCAACCACCCGGACTCCAACCCGGGCGACGCCGCCAAGCACGAGAAGTTCAAGGCGGTTGCCGAGGCCTACGACGTCGTCGGTGATGTCGAGAAGCGCAAGAAGTACGACGAGATGCGCTCGCTCTACGGCTCGGGCGGCTTCCGGGGTGGGTTCCCCGGTGGTCAGGGTGGCCAGGACGGCGGCTTCGACATCAACGACCTGCTGCGCGACCGGGCCGCCGGCGGGGGTGGCGGCTTCGGCGACATGTTCGGCGACCTCTTCGGCGGCCGGACCCGCCAGCAGCGGCGTCCGCAGAAGGGTGCCGACGTCGAGACCAGTGCAACGATCAGCTTCACCGACGCCCTCGACGGCGTCACCATCTCGCTGCGGCTCACCTCCGACGCGCCCTGCCCCGACTGCGGCGGCACCGGCGGCAAGCCCGGCACCAAGCCGCACATCTGCCCCGAGTGCGAGGGCGCGGGCTTCATCGTGTCCTCCGTGGGCGGCGCGTTCTCGATGAACGAGACCTGCCCCGCGTGCGGCGGCCGGCAGCTCGTCTACGACGAGCCGTGCCCCACCTGCCACGGCAGTGGCCGCGGGATGTCGTCCCGGTCCATCCAGGCCCGGATCCCCGCGGGCGTGAAGGACGGGCAGCGGATCCGGCTTCGCGGCAAGGGGGCGGCCGGCGAGAACGGCGGCCCCAACGGCGACCTGTACGTCGTCGTCAAGGTCTCCTCCCACCGCCTGTTCGTGCGCAAGGGCGACAACCTCACGCTCGACGTGCCGGTCTCCTTCGACGAGGCCGCGCTCGGCGCCGACATCAAGGTCCCGACGCTCGGCGGCGGCCCGGTCACTCTCAAGATCCCGGCCGGCACCCCCAACGGCCGCACCTTCCGGGTGCGTGGAAAGGGAGCGCGCAAGGCCGACGGCACCAACGGTGACCTGCTCGCCACCGTTCAGGTCCAGGTGCCGGCCGTGCTCGACCAACCCGCCCGGGAGGCCGTCGAGGCCTACCGCAGCGCAACCTCAGGCAAGCCGCTGCGCGCCAACCTCTTCGAAGGCTCGTCATGAGTAATCCCTTCTCCGCGCCCGGCCCGGACGCCGCGGTATACGTCATCAGCGTCGCCGCCGAGCTGACCGGCCTGCACCCGCAGACGCTGCGGGCGTACGAGCGGATGGGTCTGATCACCCCCGGCCGCACGGGTGGCGGTGGCCGGCGCTACTCGCACCACGACATCGAACGGCTCCGGTCCATCGCCGAGCTGACCTCGTCCGGCATCGGCCTCGAGGGCGTCCGGCGGCTGCTCGACCTGCAGAACCGGATCACCGCGCTGCAGTCCCGCAACGACGACCTCTTGGCCGAGCTCGAGGCCACCCGCGAGGCGCTCCGCCAGGCCCTCGCCGGCCGGCGTACGGATCCGAGCCAGCAGGTCAACAAGCTGCCCGTCCTCCGGCAGCCCGCCCCCGGACAGTCCGTCGTCGTCTGGCGCCGCGGGCTCTGAGTGCTCAAATCACTGGTTAACCAGTGAATCTTGCTCTTCCCACGGAGAACTTCCCGTGGGAAGAGCCAATTTCACTGGTT
The DNA here is from genome assembly GCA_963788445.1 of uncultured Actinomycetota bacterium. Classification (GTDB taxonomy): domain Bacteria; phylum Actinomycetota; class Actinomycetes; order Propionibacteriales; family Nocardioidaceae; genus Nocardioides. Next base: position 328,448 of record CAWBGN010000005.1, on the reverse strand, counting down.
AACCAGTGAAATTGTCAGGGCCCACCTGACGGCCGGTCTCTCCATTCGGCCGTGCCGGGTCCTCCTCGAGGCCTACGCTGGCCAGACGAATCGCATGCACGGGGAGATCGCGCCATGGACACTGCGACCGAGGAGCGGCCACCAACCCCGGCCGCCGGGCGCCGCGCCGTCCGGCCGGTGGTGCTGGCGCTGGTCGCAACTGCGCTCGTCGCGGGGATGGCGTTGGTCGCGTGGGGTGCCCGGGAGAGCTCGAGCGTGAGCGGCGAGCTCAAGGCCGCGTTCCCCGACATCTCGGACCCCGCCTGGAAGTGTTCGAGTGAGGGGTTGCCGTCCGGGGGCTACCTCTACAGCTGCGCCCCGAGCAGCGGCGCGGAAGGTCCGACGCTCAACATCCAGGCCCTCGCGGAACCGGAGACGATGGAGGACCTGGTCGCCGGCGTGGAGGACTCCCACCGCGAGGCGGAGCGCCAGAACCACTCCGGCTTTCCCACCGAGATGACGTTCCTCGGCACCGAGGACTGGTCGCCGGACGACGACGGCGAAGTCTGGGGCGGCGTCGCCCGGTGGCGTTTCGTCAACACGCAGGTCGGCGAGATCATCTTCCGGGCGACCTACCGGTACGCCGACAAGCCGTTCGGGGTGACCGTCTACGCGAGCAGCCTCGCGGAGCTCGAGGACGTCGTCGCGGGCCTGCACCTGCCGGCGCCCGCCGACCTGCCCGGCTAAGTCGTCGATCAACTCGCCTCCCGAGGCGTACAGGAAGGTCACGTAGGCGATGGCGTCGGCGTTGATGCGGAGCGCATCACGGCTCACGTTTGGCGAGGCCTCTCGCTGACGCGCTCAAAGTGACCCGACAGGTTCGGGCTGCTCGAACCGGGAAGGTGGCGGCTCCCGGCGGCTTGGGTGAGGGGGCCCGTGAATGCGTAGTAGCCGTTGTTGGGGTGGCGGCGGCCGGTGTACGTTCCCCGCTCTTCTTCGACGATGAAGTTCGACATCGGTCCTACTCGTTCCTCTCGGGGCCCTGGCGGATCACGGACACCAGGGGCAGGCCCGTGTCGCGGACCTTGTTGAGCAGCCCGTGCAGGGCGGCCTGGTCGGGCACGTGGCCCTGGATGAGCGTGGTGCCGTCCCCGTCGTGGGTGAGGGTCAGTCCGTCGAACCAGGAGGCCCACCTCTGCTCGAGGTGTCCCTGGATGCGGATCTGGCACCAGTCGACGTCTCCGCCGGCACCGGGTGTTCTCTGGGGCTTGCTCATGACCCGGACGTTAGGAGCCGCTGTGGTGAGCAGGCCTCACCACAGGTGATGAACGAGGTGGTGAATCTCCCGGTCGGCTACAGCAGGTCGAGCTCGCGGGCGCGGCGGAGTGCCGCGCGGCGGTTGTTCACACCGAGCTTCATGTAGACGTTCTTGGTGTGGGTGCGCACCGTGTTCAGCGACACCACCAGCTCACGAGCGATCTCGGGGCCACTGAGCTCGGTGCCGAGGAGCCGGAGCACCTCACGTTCGCGAACGCTCAGCGGATCGACGAGAACGGTGGCGGTGGCGGTCGGCGGCGCGGGCTCCTTGTCTGGCGTCACTCCCAGCGCGGCGCGAAGCCGCCCCACATAGGGAGTGGCCGCGACCTCGGCGAGCAGGGCCGCCATCGGCGCACCGTCGTCGACGAACGTCCGGACGTACCCCTCGGGCTCGGCCAGGCTCAACGCAGACTGGAGTGACGCCAGGGCGCTCGGGAGGTCTCCGCGCAGCTGGTGCGCCAGCGCCTGCGCCACGCAGATCTCGATCACGGAGCCGTGCCGGCGCCCCTCCTCCGCCGCCTGCAGGAGTCGGCCCAGGAGCTCCACGGCTTGATCGAGACTCGGCCCGTCACCCTGGAGGGCGTGCTGGGCCATGAGCAGCCTGGCCAGGGTGACGTGCTCGAACTCGCGGACGTAGCTGAGGTCGTCCGTCACGCTCAGGCCTTGCTGGTTGACCCAGCCGAGCGCGTCCTGCACCCGTCCCTGCCGGATCCACGCCCGCGCGCGGACTGCCGGAACCGGCCTGACGTTGGGCGAGAAGTCACCTTCGTACAGCCGATCCGCCTCGTCGAGCAGGTCGTTCGCGGCCTCCCAGTCGCCCTCGGCCTCGCAGACCCGCGCCATGACCATCCGCCAGCGGTAGGCGTTCTGGGGCAACCCCGTGTACTCGCCGAGCTCGCGGCTCCGCATCAGGTCGCGCCGGGCCGCGGGCAGGTCGTCGAACTCCCGGTCGAGGGCGGCCCGGCCGACGTGCATGTCGACGGTTCCGCGAAGTGCCGGAATGCCGTTCCGGGACGCGAGGTCCAACGCCTGCTCGTAGGTGCGCCATGCCGCTCCGAGACGGCCCTGGGCCACCTGGATATCGGCCAGCGTGATCGAGCAGCCGAGCACGTCGGAGACATGGCCAATCCGTTCGAAGTCGACCAGGCACCCCGCGTACGACGCCTGGGCCACCTCCAGGTCGCCGTTCGTCCACGCTGCCAGGCCCTGCAGTGCGGAGGCGGCGCCCCGCGCCAGATGGTCGTCGGGCAGAGCGACGTCGAGGGCGCGCCGGGCGAAGGTGACCGTGGCATCGACGTCGCCCCGCACGAGGGCCAACCCGGCGCGGTGGACGGCGACATGGGCCGGCAGCCGGTCGAACTCGTCCTGGTCCACGACCACCATGCCGGCCGACGTCCCCGTCGACCCCGCGGCGCTCTCCACCCATCGCTCAGTGTCGCCGAGCAGTGACTCGACTCCCTCGAAGGTGCCGGTCGACAACAGCGCTCCGGCCAGGCGGTTGCACAGCACCGGCCGGACCCGGAGAACCTCGTCGGGAAGGCTCTCGAGCCAGCCCCGCACCGTCGCCTCGCGCCGGTCCCTGAGCAGGGCGGGCATCTCAAGCTCCATCAGTGCGGCCGCGCTCGGGAAGTCGGCGCCGGCCATCGCGTGCCGGATCGCCGCGGACCGGTCACCGTTGTGCTCGTACCACTCGCTGGCCAGCCGGTGCAGCTGTCCGCCGCGCTCCGGCTGCTCGTCGAGGAGCCGGGCCTGCAGGACATCGGCGAAGAGATGGTGGTAGCGGTACCACTGGCGGCGGTCGTCCAACGGGACCAGGAACAGGTTGTCCCGGTCGAGGGCCTCCAGCATGGCCCGGCCGCTACCCTGCCCCGTCAGGGCGTCGCAGAGAGGGCCGTTCATGCGGTCGAGGACCGAGGTCTGCAGCAGGAACGACTGGACGTCGTCCGGCTGACGTTGCAGGACCTCCTCGACGAGGTAGTCGACGACGTAGCGGTCATCGCCAGCGAAGCCGGCGATGAAGGTGGCGACGTCGTCACGGCCCGCCATCGAGAGTGCGGCGAGCTGGAGCGCAGCGATCCAGCCCTCGGTGCGCCCCTCCAGCGCGGTCACGTCCTCGGGAGTGAGCTGCAAGCCCATGGCGCCGTTGAGGTAGGTCGCCACCTCGTCGGGCGTGAAGCGCAGGTCGGCGGCGCGCACCTCGACGAGGTCGCCGCGGGCTCGCAGCCGGGGGAGCGGCAGGGCCGGATCGGCGCGACTGGCGATCACCAGGTGCAGCCGCGGAGGGAGGTGGTCGATCAGGAAGGCCATCCCGGCCTGGACCTCGAGCGAGTCGATGACGTGGTAGTCGTCGAGCAGCAGGACGAGATCGTCGTGCACCGCGCCGAGATCGTTGAGGAGGGTGGTCAGCACGACCTGGAAGGGCGGTGGGTGGGGGTCTTGCAGCAGGCCGAGCGCCGCCGCGCCGACGTCGGCTGCAACGGTCCGCAGCGCCGCGATCACGTAGGTCCAGTACGTCGCGGGGTCGTTGTCGCCGGCGTCCAGCGACAGCCAGGCGGTGGAGGTATCCGTCTCCGGTGAGTCGGAAACGGCTGCCATCCAGTCGACGAGCAGGGTCGTCTTGCCGAAGCCGGCGGGCGCCGAGACGAGCATCAGCTTGGCTGCGAGCCCCCGGTGCAGTCGTTCGCGCAGTCGAGGGCGAGGCACCAGGCCAGGTCGAGGTTGGGGGAGGAAGAGCTTGGTCTCGAGCAGAGTGGTCGACATCCCCAACTCCTGTTGCGCGACAACAACGGCCCAGCGCACCCGGGCCGCGTGGGCAACACGGTAGTCCGTCCGGCGCGCTTACGCTGGACGCCCCGAGGGGAGACCTCCATTGCGAGACCTGCCGAGCGCCGGACAAGAACCGCAGGTCCGCCACGTCGGATGGGGTTTCGTCGCGACGTACGCGCTCGCCTACATGAGCATCGCCCTGATGCTGATAGCGCCGCTGCTGGTCACCCTGGCGCTCAAGATCAGGTCGCTGGTCGGGGACGACCAGGCGGCAGGCAGCCTGGCACTCGTCACTGGCGTCGGCGGCCTGCTGTCGCTCGTCGGCAACCCGCTCTTCGGCAGGATGAGCGACCGCACGTCCTCGCGGCTCGGGATGCGACGACCCTGGATGGTCGCCGGGCTGGTCGGCGGCTGTCTCGGCATCCTGGTCGTCGCGGTGGCGCCCAGCATCCCGGTCGTCCTGGTCGGCTGGTGCATGGCGCAGCTGTTCTTCAGCGCCCTGCAGTCCTCCCTGGTGGCCGTCCTGCCGGACCAGGTCCCGATCGATCAGCGCGGCGCGGTCTCCGGTGTTCTGGGCGTCTGCGTGCCCACCGCCTCGGTCGTCGGCACGTTCCTCGTCCAGCTGTTCACCGGCCACCAGGTCGCGATGTTCCTGGTGCCGTGCGCGATCGGCGCATTCTTCGTCCTGCTCTTCGTGGCCACGCTGGACGACCGGCGACTCGCTCCGGAGGACAGGCAGCCCTGGTCGGTGCGCGACTTCCTCGGCGCGTTCTACTTCAACCCGCGGCGGAGCCCGGACCTCGGGTGGGCCTTCGCCGGCCGCTTCCTCTTCGTCTCCGCCTACGCCTTCCTGACGACGTACCAGGCGTACTACCTCATCGACAGGATCGGCAGCGCCGAGGACGACGTTCCACGCCAGATCTTCGTGGCCACGCTGATCCAGTCCGTCGTCCTCGTCGTCGCCTCCCTGGTCGGTGGCCGGCTCTCGGACCGGACGGGTCGACGCAAGGTCTTCGTCGTCGCCGCGTCGACCGTGTACGGCGTGGCCCTGTTCGTGGTCGCCGTGGCCAGCGACTTCAACGGTTTCCTCGTCGGCATGGCCATCGGCGGCCTCGGCTTCGGGATGTACATGGCCGTCGACCTCGCGCTCGTCACCGACGTACTCCCCGACTCGCGGAACGCAGCCAAGGACCTGGGCGTCTTCAACATGGCCAACGCCCTGCCGTACGCGTTCGCGCCCGCCATTGCGCCGGCGATCCTGGCCGCGTCGGGCGACAGCTACGGGGTGCTGTACGCCGTCGCCGGGTTCTGCGCCATCCTCGGCGCGCTCGCGATCGTCCCGATCAAGGGCGTTCGCTGAGGATCACCACGTCATTCACATCGTGTGGTGATACCCGCTCACCACATCCGTCCCTAGCTTCCGTCCATGAGCAGCACCCACGCACCCTCGAAAGGCAGGATCATGGACAGGTTCACCCGTGGCATCGCAATGACAAGTGCCAGGCACCCCTGGCGCACCATCGCGGGCTGGGTCCTCGTGATGGGGACCGTGTTCTTCCTCGCCGCCACCGGGGGCGGCACCTTCACCGAGCAGTTCAGTGTCCCCGACAGCCAGAGCGCACGCGCCCTCGACCTGCTCGACGACGGCTTCCCCGAGGCGGCCCAGGGCAAGGTCATGGTCGTCTTCGCGGCCGAGGACGGCGAGACGCTGGAGAGCCACCGAGCCGACGTCGACGCGGTGCTGACCGACGTCGCCACCCTCGACCACGTCGCGTCGGTGAGCGACCCGTTCGCGGCCGGCACCGTCTCGGCGGACGGCCGGATCGGGTACGCCGAGATGACCCTCGACGCGCCGCAGCGGGAGCTCGGCAAGCCGGCGTTCACGGTGCTCTCGAACGCCGTGTCCGGAGTCGAGGTGCCAGGACTACAGGTCGAGCTCGGCGGCGACGCCGTGTTCCTCAACGCCGAGGATGACACCGGCCACGCGGGGATCGGGCTCCTGGTCGCGCTGCTCGTCCTGGTGGTCGTGTTCGGCACCATCGTGGCCGCCATCGTGCCGATCGGCCTCTCGATCGTCGCCGTGGGCGCCGGCATCGGGGCCATCACGCTGCTCGCCGGCACGATGGACGTGTCCGCCTCCGCCATCCCGATCGCCGGCCTGGTCGGCCTGGGTGTGGGGATCGACTACGCGCTGTTCATCGTGGTGCGCTACCGGGAGAACCGGGCCGCTGGCCAGGACGACCACCGTGCGCTGGCGAACTCGATGGGCTCGTCGGGTGCGGCCGTCGTCTTCGCGGGTGGGACCGTCATCGTCGCGACGGCGTCGCTCGCCCTCACCGGCCTCGGAGTCCTCACGTCCATCGGTCTCGCGACCGCCCTGATGGTGCTGTTTGCGGTCGCGGCGGCGGTCACCCTGCTCCCGGCGCTCCTCGGGCTGCTGGGCGACCGGATCGACAGCGGTCGGCTGATCCGTCGTCACCGCACCGCCGCGCGCCCCGAAGACACCGCTTGGTGGCGCTTCGGGCACCGGGTGTCCGGTCGTCCGTGGCCGTACCTGATCGGCGCCGTCGTCGCGCTGCTCGCCATCGCCACGCCCACGTTGTGGCTCCAAACTGCCTTCCCGGCGGCCGGCGACGCCCCCGCCGAGACCACGCACCGACAGGCCTACGACCTGCTCGCCGAGGGCTTCGGCACCGGGTTCAACGGCCCGCTGCTGGTGGTCGTCGACCTGGACGCTCCGGGCGTCGAGGCCGCGGACCTTCCCGCGCTGACCGAGGACATCGCCTCTGTCCCGCGGATCGTCTCGGTGAGCGAATCGCAGACCTCCGCCGACGGTGGGACCGCGGTGTTCACGGCGATCCCGACCACGGGCCCGGCCGATCTCGATACCTCGCTGGCCATCGATCAGGTCCGTGAGCTGATCCCCGGCAACGTCTACATCTCCGGGATCACCGCGGTCACCGACGACGTCAACACCCAGTTGAGGGACACGCTGCCGCTCTTCATCGGCGTCGTGATCGCGATCTCGTTCCTGCTGCTGATGTTGGTGTTCCGCTCGGTCGTGGTGCCGCTGAAGGCCGCCGCGATGAACCTGCTCTCGATCGGTGCCGCGTACGGCGTCCTGGTCGCGGTCTTCCAGTGGGGCTGGGGGAGCAGCCTGATCGGACTCGAGGGCCCGACGCCGATCACCTCGATCATCGTCGTGATCATGTTCCCGATCCTGTTCGGGCTGTCGATGGACTACGAGGTGTTCCTGCTGTCGCGGATCCGGGAGGAGTTCGTTCGGACCGGTGACAACGTCGAGTCGGTGGCCCGTGGCCTGGCCGGAACCGGACGCGTCATCACGTCGGCCGCCCTGATCATGATCGTGGTCTTCCTCAGCTTCGTCGCCAGCCCCGTGCCGTCGCTGAAGATGCTCGGCCTGGGACTCGCCACCGCGATCTTCATCGACGCCACCCTCGTCCGGATGGTGCTGGTACCGGCGACGATGGCGCTGCTGGGCAAGGCCAACTGGTGGCTCCCCGCGTGGCTGGACCGGATTCTGCCGCACCTGACCGTCGAGGGCGCCCCCGAGCACCTACCGGAGCCTGCAGACGCGCCGGACGCCGGGCCGGTCGCGGAGGACGCGATGGCGGGACGCTGACCCCGGCCGCCGCCGTCCCTGTCACACGCAACGTGTGTCAGGGGCGGCGGTTCCGTGCTCAGCTGTAGTCGCGGTTGAGGGGAAAGGGCCGCACGAACTTCACCCGTCCGGCGGCTGTCACCCGGTCCAGGTGCTTGAGGATGCTCTCGATCGAGACGCCCTTCTCGATGAAGCCGAAGACGCCGGCCTCGATGGCGTTCTCCACCATGTGGGTCGCGCCGATGGCCGAGAAGGCCACGATCCGGGCTCCCGGGCAGTGCTCGCGCAGCGTCGGCAGCACTTCCAGGCCGCCCATGTCGGGCATGTGCAGGTCGAGCAGGATGATGTCGGGCTGGGCCCGCGTCACCAGCTCGACGGCATCGCGCGCGTTCTCGGCGGTCCCGACGACTTCGTACGTGTCGGTCGTCAGCCCGAGCAGCAGCAGTTCGCGGACGTCGACGTCGTCATCGACGACGGCGATCCGCAACCGCGATCGTTCGGGCTCGATGTTCTCCGCAGCAGGCTCGGCGATTGGCGCCTGCCTTTTGCTGAATAGCTTCCCCATGCCGTTCTCCCCCCGAAGCCGGTCACCTGAATGGTAGGGGCTGGGCGGACCGGAGCGAGGTAAAACCCTGCTATTGGAAACGGGCCTCCAGGAGCGTTTCCCAGCCCGTTCCGACCCTGTGTCCTAGGCCTCCGCGGCCGGCATCGTGAGGGTGAACGTCGCCCCACCGTCCGGGCCGTCGGCATGGTCGACCGACCCACCCTGGGCCTCGGCGAGGACCCGGACGACGTACAGGCCGAGGCCAACGCCCTCGACGGTCGTGCCCTCGGCCCGGGTGTACTCGCCGAAGAGCTGGCTCCGGAACGACTCCGGCACTCCCGGCCCGCGGTCCGACACGTCGATGCAGACGTACGCCGGGTCGGGCGCGGTGCGCACCCGGAGCGTGTACGGCGCCCGCCCGTACTTGCGTGCGTTGCTGAGCAGGTTGCGCAGCATCTGCTCGAGCCGGCGGGGGTCGGCGACGACGGGCCGGGTGTCCTCGATGTCCACGGTGACGGACTCGAGCTCACGACTCTGCGTGCGCAGGATCTCGGCGGGATCGACGTCGGTCGTCTCGATCCGCAGATTGCCGTGCTGGGCCTGGGCCTGGGTGAGCAGGTCGCCGGCGACGGTGTCGAGGAGCCCGGCCTGGTGGGCGATCGCGTCCAGCAGGCGACGCCGCTCGGCCTCGTCCATCTGGTCGCCGCCCTGCACGATGGCGTCGACGATGTCGGTGATGACCGTGGCCGGGGAGCGCAGCTCGTGGGCGGTGGTGGCCATCTGACGGCGTACCGCGTCGTGCGACTCGTCGACCGGCTCGAGGTAGAGGAACAGCGACTCCCCGGACCGGCGCAGCATGGCGGTGAGCCGGCGGTCGAGCTGGTCCACCTCGAAGGTCTCGGTGCCGTTGCCGCCGTGTACTGCCAGGAGGCTGGCCAGGGCCGGCGCGGTTGCGTAGAGAGGGGTCCCGGGGCGGCACGGGCGTCCCAGCAGCTCGCTGGCGGCCTCGTTGGCGCTGATGACGCGGTACATCGGCTCGTCGGCCACCTGGACGATGCCGAACGGCGCCAGGCGCGCCGACTCCGCCGGGGGCGGGGGTGAGGTCTGCTCGAGCCGCTGGGGTGGTTCGTCGGGGACGACAGTCAGGGCGCGCGGGGCGTGGGGGACGTCGTCGGTGGTGACGTCCCGGACGTAGTCGAGGATGGTGCGGAGCGGGACCCCCTTCTGGAGGTAGCCGTCCGCGCCCGCGGCCATGGCGCGCCGCGTCATCTGCGTCGCGCCGAACCCTGACAGCACGACGATCTTGGCGTCCGGGCACAGCTCGCGCAGCGTCGGCAGGGCCTCCAGCCCGTCCATGACCGGCATCGCCAGGTCCAGCAGGATCACGTCCGGCACGTGGGCGCGGGCGACCTCGATCGCCTCGGCGCCGTCGCCCGCCTCGGCCACCACGTCGAAGCCGCCGCTCTCGAGCGCCATCCGCAGCAGGTCGCGGAGATCCGGGGTGTCGTCGACGATGACGACACGCAGCGGCTTCGCCGCCGCAGTCGCATTCACGGGGACGACCGCCGACCGTGCGGGTCACCGGGCAGGTCGTCCGCCCGGTCGGCCAGGGATACATCGATCGGCCCGGCCGTCGTGACCGCGGGGGCACTGCGCAGCATGGTGTTCGCGAAGTGCTCGCTGCCGAGCAGTTCGGTGATCATCTTGCTGGCGGAGCCGATGGCTGTGCTGAGGGCGCGGTCGGCCTTCTCGGGCTCGCCGAGGTCGAGCGCCATCTTGGCGACGACCAGCCCCTGGAGCACGTTGTCGTTGATCTCGAGCGCCTGCTGCTCGCGCTCGCGCATGTCCTCGAAGAGCTTCGCGCCCTGCATGAGGGAGGAGTAGGTGCGGCGCAGGGTCCAGTAGTAGATGCCCACGAGTGCGCCGATGATGTCCCAGATCGCCAGCGGCCAGCCCCAGGCTGTCCGCATCGCCAGCCCCTGGACCTCGTCCATGCCGAAGGCGGGGAGGAGCATGTGGACCGAGTGCGCGCCGTGGTGGACCGAGCAGGTGAAGAAGATCGCGGCCGTCGCTGCGCCGAGCGGATTGGTCCGCAGCTGCCGGCTCTTGGCCAGCGGGACGATGATCGCCAGCGCGATGAGCATGTAGACGGCGGCGATGATGGCGTTGCAGACCAAGCCGATGACCCAGGTGGTCATGGGCTCACTTCCTCTCGGACGTGGTCACGCGCCGGCTCCGCTGACGGACAGGAGGCCGAGGCCCAGGACGGACAGCACCAGCCAGAACACCACGATCGGGTGTACGGGTGCGCCGCGCGGGCGTTCGACCGGGGCGGTCTCGTGGCGCATCCGCAGGCAGCCGACCACGATCACAACCTCCCACATTGCGCAGGTGAGGTCCCAGGGGCCGATCGGCTCGGGCCCACCGGCGATGCCCGGAATGCCCGCGGTGCGGGAAACGAGCCACAGCGCGAGCACGGCGGCGTTGCCCAGGATGCCCGTCCACAGGACGGCGGGGGTACGCCGCTGCCACGCCACCGCGGCCCAGGCCAGCTGGGCAACCGCACAGATCACGAAGAAGGCGCCGATCAGCGCGCCACCCCGCAGGTGCGGCGGCGCCACGGCGGCGTGCACACCGGCCGCGGCGAGGCTGCTGATGACGACCACGGGTCGCAACAGCTCACCGTACGACTCGCTCGCCGCGCCGACAGGCGTCGCCTGTGTGTAGGAGGCAGTCGTGCCGGGCCGGGTCAGGCCTCCCTGGGAGGCCCGGTCGCGCAGCTCGCCGACGCGGCGGTCGTGCTCGTCACCGGGCTGCCTGGCGGGGTGGGCCCGCTCGAGGACCGCTGGCAGGAGCAGTGCTGTGACTCCGGCAATCCCGGCGGCGACGATGCCGTAGTGGACAAGGTGGGCAAGGTCGCCCGCGCCGGTCGTCGTGACAAGTGGCGACACCGTCCAGCGTCCTTCCCGCCGGTCGGGGCAGACCGGCGTTCCGCTCAGGCTATGGCCCCGTGCTGCTCCGGGTCTGCTAGCTCGCCCGAGACACACCCGCGATCCCCCACGGACGTCGCACCTCGGCCGGTCGGCCGGAGCCTCGACAGGCTAATCCCGGCGGGCGGGCTCCGCCCCGGTTTTCGCGGGCTTGGTGCCGTCTCGTGACCAAGCCACCCGGACGACCCGGGGTAGCCTGAAAATACGCAGAGTTGAGTGGAACACACTCAACTTTCGACGCGTTGACTTAGGTGGCGTCCACGCAGGATGCTCCAGCCGGGTCCACACCAGGGAGATCACCACACATGAGCACGTTCGGGGCCGAGAAGTTCACCACCCGCAGCCGCGAGGCGATCGAGGCCGCCCAGGTGGCCGCGACGACCGCGGGCAACACCGCCACCGAGCCGATCCACCTCCTCGTCGCGCTGCTCCGCCAGCCCGACGGGACCACCCGCAACCTCGTCACCAAGGCGGGCGTCGACGCCGCCGACCTGACCACCACGGCCGAGCAGGTGATGGAGGCCCTGCCCCGGGCGAGCGGCGCGACCGTCCAGCAGCCCGGAGCCTCGGCCGCGCTCACCCGCGTGCTCGCCGGGGCGCTCGATCTCGCCGCCTCCATGAAGGACGAGTACGTCGCCACCGAGCACCTCCTGATCGCGATCGCGGGCACCGAGAGTCCGGCCCAGAAGGTCCTCACCGACGCCGGCCTCACCGAGAAGGGGCTGCGCGAGGGGCTGACAGCGGTCCGCGGCAACCGCCGGGTGACCAGCCAGGAGGCGGAGTCGACGTACGAAGCGCTGGAGAAGTACTCCGTCGACCTCACCCAGGCCGCGGAGGAGGGCCGTCTCGACCCCGTGATCGGCCGCGACGCCGAGATCCGGCGGGTGGTCCAGGTGCTGTCCCGCCGGACCAAGAACAACCCGGTCCTGATCGGCGAGCCGGGGGTCGGCAAGACCGCGGTCGTCGAGGGACTCGCGCAGCGCGTGGTTGCCGGCGACGTCCCCGACTCCCTCAAGGGCAGGCGGGTGCTGTCGCTCGACCTGGCCGCGATGGTCGCCGGTGCGAAGTACCGCGGCGAGTTCGAGGAGCGGCTCAAGGCGGTCCTCGAGGAGATCAAGGACGCCGGCGGCCAGGTGATCACGTTCATCGACGAGCTGCACACCGTCGTCGGCGCGGGCGCTGGCGGCGACTCCTCGATGGACGCCGGCAACATGCTCAAGCCGATGCTGGCGCGCGGTGAGCTGCACCTGATCGGCGCCACCACGCTCGACGAGTACCGCGAGCGGATCGAGAAGGACCCCGCGCTGGAGCGCCGGTTCCAGCAGGTCTACGTCGGCGAGCCCACCGTCGAGGACACCATCCAGATCCTGCGCGGCATCCAGGAGAAGTACCAAGCCCACCACGGCGTCCGGATCACCGACGCCGCGTTGGTCGCCGCCGCCACCCTGTCCGACCGCTACATCACCGGGCGCCAGCTCCCCGACAAGGCGATCGACCTGATCGACGAGGCGTCCTCCCGGCTGCGGATGGAGATCGAGTCGTCGCCGGAGGAGATCGACCAGCTCCGCCGCCAGGTGGACCGGCTGAAGATGGAGGAGTTCGCTCTGGACAGGGAGGCCGACGAGGCCTCCGTCGACCGGCTGGCGAAGCTCCGGGCCGACCTCGCCGACAAGGAGGAGGAGCTCCGGGCGCTCGAGGTCCGCTGGGAGCGGGAGAAGGCCACCCTCGAGGGTGAGGGTGAGCTGCGCCGCCGGCTGGACACCGTACGCGTGCAGGCCGACAAGCTGATGCGCGAGGGCAGGCTCGACGAGGCCAGCGAGATCCTCTACGGCAAGATCCCCGAGCTGGAGAAGAAGCTGAACGAGGCCGAGGTGGCCGAGAAGGCCGACATCGAGCCGCTGGTCGGCGAGGAGGTCGGGCCGGAACAGATCGCCGAGGTGATCGAGGCCTGGACCGGGATCCCCACCGGCCGGATGCTCCAGGGCGAGACCGCGAAGCTGCTCGAGATGGAGACGGTCATCGGGGAGCGGCTGATCGGCCAGCGGGCTGCGGTCACCGCGGTGAGTGACGCCGTACGCCGTGCGCGCGCCGGCATCAGCGACCCCAACCGGCCGACCGGGTCCTTCCTGTTCCTCGGACCGACCGGCACCGGCAAGACCGAGCTGGCGCGGGCGCTCGCGGACTTCCTGTTCGACGACGAGCGGGCGATCGTCCGGATCGACATGAGCGAGTACTCCGAGAAGCACGCGGTCGCGCGCCTCGTGGGCGCCCCTCCGGGCTATGTCGGCTACGAGGAGGGTGGACAGCTGACCGAGGCGGTCCGCCGCCGCCCGTACTCCGTCGTGCTGCTCGACGAGGTCGAGAAGGCGCATCCCGAGGTCTTCGACATCCTGCTCCAGGTGCTCGACGACGGCCGGCTCACCGACGGGCAGGGCCGCACGGTCGACTTCCGGAACACCCTGCTGATCCTCACCAGCAACCTGGGCTCGGGCTACCTCGTCGACCCGACCCTGGATGCCGACAAGAAGAAGGAGTCCGTGCTGGCCACGGTCCGCCAGTCCTTCAAGCCGGAGTTCCTGAACCGGCTCGACGAGATCGTCATCTTCGACACGCTCACCCGCGAGGAGCTGGCCCGCATCGTCGACCTGCAGCTCGCGCTGCTGGAGGAGCGGCTGGCCGTGCGCCGGATCGAGATCGACGTCACGGATGCTGCCCGGAGATGGCTTGCCGACGTCGGCTTCGACCCGGCGTACGGCGCCCGTCCGCTGCGCCGGCTGATCCAGAGCGCGATCGGCGACCCGCTCGCGAAGCTGCTGATCGCGGGGGACGTCCCCGACGGCGGCCGGGTGGTCGTGGACGCTGCCCCAGAGGGTGACGGGGGGCAGGCCGGGCTCACGCTCATGCCAGCGTGATCCAATTGACGCACGATGACTGAAACGAAGCTGGAGCGACCCCGCCAGGTGACCATGGCCGCCTGGATGATCATCGGCGGGTCGGTGCTGCTCGTCGGAGCCGTCTTCGAGCGCGTCTCCACCCTGCACCGGCTGGAGACCCAGGAGTCCGTCCGCCAGTTCCTGTCCGAGCCGCCCCTCAACGGGTTCGGACTCGACCTCGAGGGTGCGCTGACCATCCTGCGCACCATGTCGATGGTCACCGCCGGGTGCGCAGCGGCGGCCGCGATCCTGGGCTACCACGTGCTCAAGCGGAACCGCGGGGCACGGATCGGACTCACCGTCCTCGCGGTCCCGCTCTTCATCGCCGGCTTCGTCATCGGCGGCTTCCTGTCGTCGCTGGTCGCAGTGGCGGCGGTCATGCTGTGGCTGGCGCCCGCGCGGGACTGGTTCAACGGGGTCGCGCCGGCCCGGCGTGAGCAGTCCGAGCCGCAGCAGCAGCGGCCCGAGTGGCCGCCACCGCTGCCGCAGTCTCCGCCCCCGGCCGCCGGGCCTCGGCCGCAGCAGGGCTTCGGCTCGATCCCCTCCGGCAGTCCCGGGTCGGTGCCGCCCGCCGCGCCGCCGCCCGCCGCGCCGCCGCCGACCTACGGGCCGCCGCCTCCAGGCGCCCAGCCGTACCCCGCCCCACCGCCGGCCTTCCCGCCGTACGACCCGTCGTGGCAGCCCCACCCTGCCCAGCGGCGCCCGCGCCCGCGGGCCGTGATCGCGGCCTGCGTCGTCGCATGGGTCTTCTCGTCGTTGGCGGTGCTGGTGGTGTCCGCGAGCGCGCTGGTGGTGGCCGCGAGCCCCGACCTGCTCATCGACGAGATGTACCGGCAGAACCCCGACCTGGCTGCCCAGTCCATCACCCAGCACTCGCTCCAGGTGCTCACCTACGTGACGGCAGCGATCGTCGCCGTCTGGGCGGTGGCTGCGATCGTGCTGGCCGTCCTGGCCTTCCGGCGCGCGAGCTGGGCCCGCGTCGGACTGCTCGCCTCCGCGGGTGGGGCCGGTGGGCTGTGCCTGGTCGCGTCGCTGCAGTCGGTGTTCATGGTGGTGCCGCTCTTCGCGTGCGTCGTGACGTTTTCGCTGCTCCTGCGGCCGGATGTGCGCGAATGGTTTGCCGCTCCATGATCAAATGCAGCCATGAGTGACTCGAACACGTCTGGCGAGAACCCGTCCGGCGGCCCCCCGCCCGAGCAGAACCCCTACGGTCAGCCGCCGGCCGGGCAGGACCCCTACGGTCAGCCTCCGGCGGGTCAGCCTGCGTACGGGCAGCAGCCTGCGTACGGCCAGCAGCCGGGCTACGGACAGCCCGCCTACGGCCAGCCGGCGTACGGCGCGCCGATGGCCGACCCGGACAAGCGCCCGGGAACGGTGACGGCGGCGGGGATCATCACGATGGTCCTGTCCGGCCTGTCCGCGCTGCTGGTCGGAGTCTTCCTGGTGGCGCTCATCGTCGCCCGCGACGACGTGCTCGACGAGATCGAGAAGCAGCCCGGCTTCGAGGACACCAGCTTCACCGCCGACGACCTGTTCACCGCGGCCGTCGTGTTCCTGGGCATCTTCCTCATCTGGTGCCTGATCGCGACCGTGCTCGGCCTCTTCGTGCTCCGGCGCTCCAACGCGGCCCGGATCGTGCTCGTCATCTCGTGTGCGATGACGATCCTGGTCAGCCTGCTCGGCATCACCAGCGGGCTCTCCGCCATCACCCTGATCGGGGCGATCGCCGTGATCGTGCTGCTGTTCACCGGCGGCGCAGGCGCCTGGTTCCGACGGCAGGGGACGCCTCCTCCGGCGATCCCCGGGATGCAGCAGTACTGACCCTGTCACCGGCGCGGGCGCCGCTCTCCCCGATCGCACGGATGGGGGAAAGCGGCCCGCGTCGGCTCCTGCCGTGATCGAATTGGCCCATGAGTGACACGTACGGCGACGGGCCGGCGTCGGGGGACGAGACACCAGCGGCCGCGCCGCACGCCCCGGACCAGTACCCCCCGCCCCAGCACGCCCAGCCGCCGTACCCGCAGCAGCCGTACCCGCCGGCGCCGTACCAGCAGTCCTACGACCAGCAGCCGTACGGCGTCCCGCCGGCCGGATTCACGCCACCGGGCCACTACCCCTACGGGCAGCAGCCCTATGGCCAGTACGCACCGCACCTGTACGGCCAGCCCGGCTTCGGCCCTCCGGGGTTCGGTGTGCGCGACCCCGATGCTCGCCCCGGCACGGTCCTCGCGGCCGGCATCATCACCATGGTGCTCAGCGGCATGGTGATGCTGTTCGCCGCACTCATGTTGTTCGTGTTCGTCGCGGCCCAGACCGAGTTCATCAACGGCTTCCGGGACGAGACCGACCTCGGCGGCACGGACTCCGACGCCCTGTTCACCGGGATCCTGATCGTGCTGGTGCTGGGCCTCGTCTGGTGCGCCGCCGCCTTCGTCCTGGCGATCTTCGCGCTGCGCCGTTCCAACAGTGCCCGGATCACCCTGGTCGTGTCCTCGTCCGTGACCGCCGCCGTCAGCCTGCTGGCGATCACCGGCGGGGTCTCGGTGGTCACGCTCGTGGGCGCGATCGCGGTGATCGTGCTGCTCTTCACCGGCGGCGCCGGCGAGTGGTACCGCGGCCGGCACGATGTGGCAGTCGCGCAGCAGCCCTACTGAGCTCCTGCGCGCTCGGCTGCGCGCCTGGCGGTGGCTACAGCTTCGACATCTTCTGGAACGGGGTCTTGACGCGAATCGTCTGCGTCCCGAAGTCGACGGTGACCGCTCCGGCGTCCGTTCCGACGACACGACCCATGCCGTAGGAGTCGTGGGAGACCAGGTCATCGAGGGCATACAGCTCGATGGTCGGCTCAGGATCAGGCTGGAAGGGGCTGCTGGCGAGGTGGCGCCGCCGGGTCCCGGGTGAGGTTGTCATCACTGCAAGTATGCGCCTCCGGCGTCTAAGCAGCGAACTGAAGCCGCAAACTAGGCCTTCAGGTCGGCTCCGGCCAGGCGGGAGATGCCCTCCTCGATGACCGGCGCCTCCTTGCAGAAAGCCCACCGGACGAGGTGCCGACCGGCGTCGAGGTCGTCGTGGAAGGCCTGGGCCGGGATCGCCACGACGCCCGCGCGCTCGGGCAGCGCGAGGCAGAACGCCATGCCGTCCTCCCAGCCCAGGTCGGCGATGTCGGTCAGCGCGAAGTAGGTGCCCTCCGGGACGCGGACGTCCAGACCGACCCCGGCCAGGCCGTCGCAGAGCAGGTCGCGTCGCTCCTGGAGGCTGGCCCGGAGCTCCGCGGGGAAGCCCGGCTCGTCGTCGAGCGCGTGCGCGACGGCGGGCTGGAGGGGCGAGCCCGAGGTGAACGTGAGCCACTGCTTGGCCGCGAGCACCGCGTCGACGAGGTGAGCGGGACCGGTCGCCCAGCCGACCTTCCACCCGGTGAAGGAGTACGACTTGCCGGCGCTGGAGAGCGACAGCGTGCGCTCGAACATGCCGGGCAGCGTGGCCAGCGGCACGTGCTCGTGGTCGTCGAAGACCAGGTGCTCGTAGACCTCGTCGGTGATCACGACCAGGTCGTGCTCGATCGCGACGTCCGCGACGGCCTGCAGCTCGGCCCGCGTGAGCACGGTGCCGGTCGGGTTGTGCGGGCTGTTCAGCAGGATGAACCGGGTGCTGGGGTCGACCGCCGCCCGCAGCGCGTGGGGGTCGAGCCGGAAGTCGGGGGCGCGCAGGGTGACCGGGCGGCGTACTCCTCCGGCCATCTGGATCATCGCCGTGTAGGAGTCGTAGTACGGCTCGAGCACGACGACCCCGTCGCCCTCGTTCACCAGGCCGAGCAGCGCCGCCGCGATGCCCTCGGTGCAGCCGGTCGTGACGACGACCTGGCGGTCGGGGTCGATCTCGAGCCCGTAGTGCCGCTGCTGGTGGCGGGCGATCGCCTGTCGGAGAGGGGGTACGCCGATGCCGGGGGCGTACTGGTTCTGCCCGCCCTCGAGCGCCTCGACCGCGCGGGCGATCACAGCCGGCGGGCCGTCGACGTCCGGGAAGCCCTGGCCCAGGTTGACCGCGTTCGTGCGGACGGCGAGGGCGGACATCTGGGAGAAGATCGTCGGCGGGATCCCCTGGAGTCGGCGGGCGAGCATGCCAGCGAGGGTAACCGGCCGGGTCGTGTGCCTGAGGACGCGGCGGAGTGCGTCCTCAGGCACACGACCCCGGCGATCCGGCGTGCGACATGATGGGCGCCGTGACCGGACCCACCCATTTCGATCCGACGGGGCCCGACCCCGACCTCGCCCGCGACATCGACGGCTGCTGCCGCCTGACCGGGGAGTTCACGCTCCGGTCCGGCCAGGTCTCCTCGGAGTACTTCGACAAGTACCTCTTCGAGGCCGATCCCACCCTGCTGGCCCGGGTGGCCAGGGCGATGGTGCAGCTGCTGCCGGGGGACACCGAGCTGCTCGGCGGGCTCGAGCTCGGCGGCATCCCGATCGCGACGATGGTGAGCAGCCTGACCGGTCATCCGGCGCTGTTCGTGCGCAAGAAGGCCAAGGAGTACGGCACCTGCAAGCTGGCCGAGGGCCCGGACGTGGCCGGGCGCCGGGTCACCCTGGTCGAGGACGTGATCACCACCGGTGGCGCCGTACGCGACGCGACGCGGGCGCTGCGCGAGGCGGGCGCCGTCGTGGAGGTGGTGGTCTGCGCGATCGACCGCAGCCCGGAGGGCGAGAACCCGCTCGCCGACGTCGGCCTCGAGGTCCGTGCCGTGCTGACCAAGGCCGAGCTGGACGCCGCCCGGGCCTGATCCGGAGGCGGGTCAGCCGAGCTTGCGGGTGTCCTGGCCGACGATGTCGATGTCGGGGACCCCGTCGTGGTCGTTGTCGTCGGCCTTGCGGCTCGCCGTCCGCTTGTGCCGCCACCACTCGTAGGCGACCGGGATCACCGAGAAGGCCAGGATCACGGCGATCGCCTTGTCGATGTTCTCGCCCAGCGACGGGAACGTGCGGCCGAGGAAGTAGCCCAGGAGCGTGATGCTGGCGACCCACAGCACGGCGCCGATGGCGCTCCACGTGAAGAACCGGCGACGCTGCATCAGCGTGACGCCCGCGACCACGGTGATGTAGGTGCGCACGAACGGGACGAAACGCCCGATGACCAGCGCCTTGTTGCCGTGCTTGTCGAAGAACGCCTGGGTCTGGTCGAAGTACTTGCGCTTCAGGACCCGGCCGTCCCGCTCGTACAGGGGTGGGCCCAGGGCCCGGCCTATCTCGTAGCCGGTGACGTTGCCGAGGAACGCCGCCAGGGTCAGCAGGACGAGCGAGATCAGCAGCTCGACGACATCGCCACCCGGGAAGACGTCGATCCTCCCGGTGGAGATGAACAGCCCCATCGCGAACAGCAGGGTGTCGCCGGGGAGGAACGGGAAGAACAGCCCGCACTCGATGAAGATGATCACCAGGCTCAGCCAGAAGAACTGGCTTCCGAACTCGTCGAGCAGCCAGTTGGGGTCCATCCAGTCCATGCCCAACAGCAGTGGATGGAGATCCTGGAACACGCCCACGGACAAACCCTAACGGGCGGCTCCAACGGATTTCGGGGGTTCGGAAAGTCACCCCGAGGATGCGGTACGCCGTGACGCCGGCGCGCCGGGGGTAGCGTGCGGCCCGTGACCGACCCCGTCGCCCGTCAGTTCCCCGCCGCCGCCGGGCTTGCCGCTGCACTTGTCACCGATCCCGCGGTCGCCGCCCGGTGGGCCCACGAGAGCGCCTGCGCCGGGATGACCGTCGGCGGGCTCGCCCACCACCTCGCGGACCAGACCCGCAACGCGGTGCGCTTGTTGACGGCGCATCCCGTGGACGCGCAGCCCATCCCGCTGCTGGAGCACTACCGCCGGGCCGCCTGGGTCCGGGCGGGGCCCGACGAGGAGGCCAACACCGGCATCCGGGACGGCTCGAACGAGTCCGCGTCCGGCGGGCCGGAGGTGCTGGCCGCCCGGGTGTCGCAGGACCTCGCCGAGCTCCCGGGTGCGCTCGCGCCGGTGCTCGCCGGGGAGCGCAGCCCGGACACCGTGCACATCCCGTGGCAGGGGTGGTCGCTGTCGACCGACGACTTCCTGGTCACCCGCCTGATGGAGATCGTCGTCCACTCCGACGACCTGGCCGCCAGCGTCCACCTGTCGCCGCCGACCTGGCCCGACGTCGTGCTCTCACCGGTCCTCGCGCTGCTCTCGGGGGTCGCGGTCGAGCGGCACGGACAGGCGGCGGTGGTGCGTGCGCTGAGCCGCCCGCAGCGGGCCCCGGCCTCGGTGTCGGCGTTCTGAGTTTCGGCGGGCCCATGGACGAGGAGCGGCGGGCGCCGTACGACCCGATGCCGCACGGGCCGGCCGAGGTGGGCGTCGGCCCGTGGGAGGGTCCGTGGCCTGAGGGCGAGCAGTACGACCACGCGCTGCTCGAGCACGGCGACCGGCGCAACGTCGTCGACCGCTACCGCTACTGGACGATGAAGGCGATCCGGGCCGACCTCGACCTGCGGCGGCACGACTTCCATGTGGCCATCGAGAACTGGCAGCACGACTTCAACATCGGGACCATCGTCCGGTCGGCCAACGCGTTCCTCGCCGCGGAGGTGCACATCGTCGGCAACCGCCGCTGGAACCGGCGCGGCGCGATGGTCACCGACCGCTACCAGCACGTCCGGCACCACCCCACCCCCGCCGACCTCGCGGCGTACCTCCACGAGCCGCCGGACGGGCAGAGCGTGACGCTGCTCGGCATCGACAACCTCCCCGGCTCGGCGCACCTCGAGACGATGACGATGCCGCGCCGGGTCTGCTTCCTGTTCGGCCAGGAGGGGCCGGGCCTGTCCGCGTCCGCGCGCGAGGTCTGCGACGGCACCTTCTCGATCGCGCAGTTCGGCTCCACCCGTTCCATCAACGCCAGCGCCGCCGCCGCGATCGCCATGCACGCCTGGATCCGGCAGTACGCCGACCTCTCGGGCGACACCGCCTGGCGCGGGTAGGGCATGAGGGCTCGCAGGTTTCGAGACAGGCGCTAGCGCGCCTTCCTCAACCAGCGAGGGTCGGTGGTTGAGGAGGTTGCGCTGGCCCGTGGTGGTCGGTGGTTGAGGAGGTTGCGCTGGCCCGTGGTGGTCGGTGGTTGAGGAGGTTGCGCTAGCAACCGTCTCGAAACCTCCGACCGCTCATGGCTGGAGGGTGAGCGCCTGCTGGAGCTTGTCGATCCCGCGAGAGGTGTGGCTCTTGACGGTGCCGGTGGAGATGCCGAGCTCGCGGGCGGTCTCCTCGACCGACAGCCCGATCCAGTGCCGCAGCAGGACCGTCTTGCGCTGCATCGGCGGAAGGCTCTGCAGCGCGTCGAACATCGCGGACCGCTCCTCGAGGGGCAGCTCGTCCCGTGCCGTCGGGTCGTGGCCGTCCAGCCCCGGGCGCTCGCGCCGCCACGGCCGGCGGTGCTCGTCGATGTTGGCGCGGACGATGATCTGCCGGGCGTAGGCCTCCTCCCGGCCGTCGCGGTGCAGCCGCGGCCACGCGACGTACAGCTTGACGAGCGCGGTCTGGAGCAGGTCGTCGGCCTGGTGCCAGTCGCCGCAGACGGCGTACGCGATCCGACGCAGGTGGGTCTGCCGCGCGGCAACGAACGCGACGTACTCCTCGTCGCGCGACTCCCGAGAAGGCCGGCTCATCGCAGGCCCTCCCCGTTCGCGTACTGCCCGCGCGCGTACGTCAGGAGCTGCTGGAACGTGGCGCCGACGACGTCGCGGGGAGGTGTCGTGATCACGTCCAGCTCGCCGTCGACCACGCGCCAGACCACGAAGTAGCTGACGCCGTCCTCGGCGGCCAGCACCACCGCGGCCCCGGTCGGCGTGCCGGGCGGGGCGAAGGATTCGCCCAGCTGGGGGTCATCGGTGCGCTGGAGGATCTCGCTGCCCTGGCTCGCGACCACCTCGCCGTTGTTCGTCAGCCGCAGGGTGTCCGGCCAGCCGTCGTCACCCGGGACGGCGGTGCCGACCTGGTCGGCGACCCAGTCGTCGAAGCTCGCCCAACCGTTGCTGGGGACCGACGAGGTGTAGCCGAAGCCGTTCCTCTTGGACTCCGCGAGGGTCCATTGCCGCTTGCCCTCGTAGGTGAGGTCGAGGGCGTCTGACGACTTCGGCGGGTCGTAGCCGAAAGGATTCTCGATGTGCTCGTGCACCACCACGCCCGCGCGGATCTGGAGCTGGCCGTCCACGTAGCGGATCGGGGTGTCGTCCTCCCACGTCGGTCCGGACGGGGTAGACGTCGGGTCGGTCGCGATCGGCGGGGCGCCTGAGCCCTCGGAACCCTGCGCGGTCACGGCGTACGTCGCGCCCAGGACGGCGACCGTGGCGAGGGCCGCCCCCAGGCCGGCTGCACGACGACGGCGCACCCGCCGCCGACCCTGCGCCACCAGCTCCTCGATCGGCCGATGGGCCGGGCCGGTTCCGAAGGACTGCTCGATCTCCTCGCGCAACAGCATGGTCGGCCTCCCGTGGTTTCCAGTCTCACCCGTGGAAACGGAATGCACGCGACTTTGGTTGTCACGGAAATGCGCTGACCCGTCGTTAGTTAACGACGGGTCAGCGGGGCGGGTGACCGCAGACCGGCGTGTCCTAAGCGCCGGCCCGCGGCCCCGCGGCCCTTGGTCCACCCGGAGGCGGACCGTCCCCGAAGGACCGCGAGATCAGTCCATGCCTGATCAACGCACGAGAGGGGCCCGGGGTCACGTGCCGGTCGCCCGGAGCTGGGCCGCCGGGTGGCACTAGGCTGGGAGGAGCCTGCAGAACTGCCTCCTGAGGAGACGTCCCCATGCCTATTGCCACTCCCGAGGTCTACGCCGCGATGCTGGACGCGGCGAAGGAGAAGGCCTTCGCGTTCCCCGCCATCAACGTGTCGTCCTCGCAGACGCTCAACGCCGCCCTCAAGGGCTTCGCAGACGCCGGCTCGGACGGGATCATCCAGGTCTCGACCGGTGGCGCCGAGTACCTCTCCGGCCCGGCGGTGAAGAACATGGTCACCGGTTCGGTCGCCTTCGCGGCGTACGCCGCCGAGGTCGCGAAGAACTACCCGGTCAACATCGCGCTGCACACCGACCACTGCCCCAAGGACAAGCTCGACGGCTTCGTCCGCCCGCTGCTCGACATCTCCGCCGAGCGGGTCGCCCGGGGCGAGAATCCGCTCTTCCAGTCGCACATGTGGGACGGCTCCGCCGTACCCCTCGAGGAGAACCTCCAGATCGCCGAGGAGCTGCTCGCCAAGTGCGCGGCCGCCAAGATCATCCTCGAGGTCGAGATCGGCGTCGTCGGCGGCGAGGAGGACGGTGTTGCCAACGAGATCAACGACCAGCTCTACACCACTCCCGAGGACGCGCTGGCCACCATCCAGGCGCTCGGCGCGGGTGACAACGGCCGCTACATGGCGGCGCTGACGTTCGGCAACGTGCACGGGGTCTACAAGCCCGGCAACGTGAAGCTGCGACCCGAGATCCTCAAGACCGCGCAGGAAGCCGTCGTCGAGAAGCTCGGCCTCGAGGCCGGCTCGAAGCCGTTCGACCTGGTCTTCCACGGCGGGTCCGGCTCGACGGCGGAGGAGATCGCGGCCGCGGTCGACTACGGCGTGATCAAGATGAACGTCGACACCGACACCCAGTACGCCTTCACTCGCCCGGTCGCCGGGCACATGTTCGCCAACTACGACGGCGTGCTGAAGGTCGACGGCGAGGTCGGCAACAAGAAGACCTACGACCCCCGTGCCTGGGGCAAGGCCGGCGAGGCCGGCATGGCCGCCCGCGTCCAGGAGGCGTGCGAGAACCTGCGCTCGACGGGGACCTCGCTCGGGAGCTAGCTGGTTCGGAGGTTTCGAGACGGTCGCTGCGCGACCTCCTCAACCACCGAGAGGCGGGGTCGCTGCGCGACCTCCTCAACCACCGATGTCTTGTCGCTGGTTGAGGAAGGCGCGCTAGCGCCTGTCTCGAAACCTGCGACCAGCCCTACGCACCGAGGAGCTCGTCGTACGCCGTGGGGCTGGAGTCGCGCAGGAACGCCGAGCAGCGGTCCCACTCCTCGGTCTCGCCGATCGCCTGCGCGGACAGCGCGAGCAGGGCGAGGCAGCGCAGGAAGCCACGGTTCGGCTCGTGCTCCCACGGGACCGGGCCGTGCCCCTTCCAGCCGTTGCGGCGGAGCAGGTCGAGGCTGCGGTGGTAGCCGACCCGCGAGTACGCGTAGACGGTCACGTCGTCAGCGCCCTCGCCGCGCGCCTGCTCGGCCAGCGCGGCCCAGGCGGACGGCGACGCCGGGTGGCGGCGTACGACGTCGACCGGCGACGTACCACCTTCGAGCTCGGGCGTGGCCGGGTCGTCGGGAAGGTGTGTGGGTGGGGGGCCGGCCATCAGGTCGCTGTGGGTCATGGAATTGATTGTCCATGGTCGGGTGTTGACTACATTTTGTGACCCACGCCGAGACCACAAACACCGCACCCACCGAGGAGAAGGACCCCTGGCCGGCGCTCTTCGCGCTGTGCATCGGCTTCTTCATGATCCTGGTCGACACGACGATCGTGTCGGTCGCGACGCCCGCGATCATCGAGGACCTCCACGCCGAGGTGAACTCCGTGGTCTGGGTGACCAGCGCCTATCTCCTCGCGTACGCCGTCCCCGTGCTGATCACCGGTCGCCTCGGCGACCGCTACGGCCCCAAGCGGCTCTACCTCTCCGGGCTCACCCTCTTCACGATTGCCTCGCTCTGGTGCGGGCTGACCGGCAGCATCGAGATGCTGATCCTCGCCCGGGTGGTGCAGGGGCTCGGCGCGTCGATGATGACGCCGCAGACGATGGCGGTGATCACGCGGATCTTCCCGGCGGCCAGGCGTGGCCGGGCGATGGCCCTGTGGGGTGCCACCGCGGGGGTCGCCGCGCTGGTCGGTCCGATCGCGGGCGGGCTGCTGGTCGACGCCCTGGGCTGGGAGTGGATCTTCTTCGTCAACGTGCCGGTCGGCATCGTCGGCTTCGTCCTCGCCTGGCGGCTGGTCCCGACGCTCCCGACCCACACCCACCGGTTCGACTGGCTGGGGGTGGCGCTGAGCGGCACCGGCATGTTCCTGCTGGTGTTCGGCATCCAGGAGGGCCACCAGTACGACTGGGGCACCATCACCGGCCCGATCACCGTCTGGAGCCTGATCATCGCCGGCCTCGTGGTGTTCGCGCTCTTCATCTTCTGGCAGGCCCGCAACAAGGCCGAGCCGCTGGTGCCGCTGTTCCTGTTCCGCGACCGCAACTTCTCGCTCGCCAACGTCGTGATCACCACGATGGGCTTCGCGATCACCTCCCTGGCCTTCCCGCTCATGCTGTACGCCCAGCTGGTCCGTGGCCTCTCGCCGACCAAGTCCGCACTGCTCCTGGTCCCGATGGCCGTGATGTCGATCGTGCTCGCGCCCTGGGTGGGACGGCTCACCGACCGGATCCACCCGCGGCTGATCACCAGCATCGGCTTCGTCTGCCTGATCAGCTCGCTCTTCTGGCTGGCGGCCGTGATGACGCCCGACTCCGCGACCTGGGAGCTCCTGCTTCCGATGACCCTGCTCGGGGTCGGCAACGCCGGGATCTGGGCCCCCAACAGCGCGACCGCGACCCGCAACCTGCCGCCGCAGCTGGCCGGTGCCGGCGCCGGGGTCTACAACGCCACCCGTCAGGTGGGGGCGGTGCTCGGGTCGGCCGCGATCGCCGTGATCATGGACGCCCGGCTCGCCGCCGAGGGGCTCAACTTCTCGCCGTCCGAGGGGTCCGGAAGTGGCGGTCTCCCCGAGCAGGCGATGGAGCCGTTCAGCAGCGCCATGAGCCAGGCCATGCTGCTGCCGCCGATCGTGCTCCTGCTGGGGCTGCTTGCTGCGCTGATGTTCGAGGGAGTCAAGCAGTCCGCGGATCGTGCGACTGCCGCGCAGCTCTCCTCCGGCCGCCGGTTGAGGTCCTGCGTCAGTTCCGGGGTTTCGAGATCGGTTGCTAGCGCAACCTCCTCAACCGGCGGGGGTTGCGGTTTGCGTCAGCAGGGAGCGGATGCGGGCGGGGCCGAGGGCGACGATCAGGGTCGGGAGGCGGGGGCCGCGGTCCTTGTCGACGAGCAGGTTGTAGAGGAGCCTGAAGAACTCCTTCTGGTCCGCCTTGACCTCGTCGGTCGGGTCGCCGTCGAGCGGGAGGCCGTGCGCGAGCTTGGGTACGCCGTAGACCAGCGTGGTCACCGGCGCCAGGTCCAGGTCGTCCTCCATCTCGGAGAGCCCGTCCAGCAGCAGCGTCAGCCAGGTGGACTCCCGCTCGGAGAGCGACGACAGGCGCCCGGCGTCGGGTTCGGTCCGGACGATGGTCCGGTCCTCGGGCGGCACGAACTCCGCCGTCCAGGCGATCGCCCGTGACAGCCGGGGTTCGAGGTCGGTCACCGAGGAGTGCTCGTTGCCGAGTTGCGAGATCACCTGGCTGATCAGCTCGGCGGACCCAGCGGTCACGTCGGCCACCGACGACAGGGTCCGGAACGGTACGACGACCGGCGGCGTCGGCAGCACCCCGGCGGTGGCCGTCGCGGAGGCGCGCTCGTAGGCGAGCACGGCGCCGTCCCGCTTCGCGGGGTCGGCGGCCTTCCGGCCGAGCGCGTCCCACTCGTCGTACAGCCGCACTATCTCCGGCCCGAAGTCGATGTTGAACGTCTGCTGCGGCTTCCGGCGCACGTAGAGCCAGCGCAGGATGGGCGCCTCCATCACCCTCAGCGCATCGGCCGCGGTCGGGACGCCACCCTTCGAGGACGACATCTTCTGCAGCCCGGCGAACCCGACGAAGCCGTAGCCGAACCACGCCGGCCGCGGCATGCCGAAGACGGTCTCGACCAGCTCGTGGCCGACGGTGAAGGAGGAACCCGGGGTGGCGTGATCCATGCCGGCCGGCTCGAAGTCGACCTTCTCGAAGGCCCACCGCATCGGCCAGTCGACCTTCCAGACCAGCTTGCCCTCGTTCTGCGTGGCCAGGTTGGTGACGCCGGTGAACCCGCAGGACTGGCAGGTGTACGAGAGGTCGGTGGTCTCGTCGTCGTACGCCGTGATGTGGGTGGTGTCGCGCCCGCACTCACGGCAGTACGGCTTGTACGGGAACCGCTCAAGTCCGGCACCGGCCGCCGTGTCGACGTCCTCGTCGTCGGCCACGGAGTCGGCGAGCTCCTCCGCCTCCTGGTCGGAGTCGGCCACCCGCTGCCTGGTGCGGTACTTCGCGAGCACCGCGTCGATGTCGTCGCGGTGGCGGACGGCGTGCAGCACCTGCTCTCGGTAGACGCCGGACGTGTACCGCTCGGTCTGGGAGATCTCCTCCATGTCCACGCCCAGCTCGTGCAGGGCGTCGCGCAGCGGTGCCTTGAAGTGGTCGGCCCAGGACGGGTGGCACTCCCACGGGTCGGGGACGGCGGAGAGCGGTCGACCGATGTGGTCGGCCCAGGACGCGTCGACGCCCGCAGGCACCTTGCGGAACCGGTCGTAGTCGTCCCAGACGTGGAGATGGCGGACGGGTACGCCGCGTCGCTGCAGCTCGTCGGCGACGAAGTGGACGGTGAGGAACTCACGCAGGTTGCCCAGGTGTACCGGGCCCGACGGGCTGGCGCCGGAGGAGCAGGTGATCACCCGCTCGCTCCCGGCGGCGTGCCGGATGGCGTCGTCGGCCGCCCGGGTGACCCAGTCCGTGGGGTCGCCCTGCTGTCCGCCTCGTGCCATGGGGGTGCTCCTGCGTTCGCGGGGGATCGGAGCCAGAAACGCTACCGGAGCCGCCCGCGTGGCCCGACACGGGAGGCGGACACCAGAAAGGGCGCCGGATCCGTGCTCTCGGATCCGGCGCCCTTCCCTTCGGTCGACTACACGACCACATCCCCCGAGGTGGGTCGTGCAGTCGGTCGGGCGATGTTTGTCCTGAACAGCGCCCGACCAGCCAATTGCGTAAATCATGTCACTGACAGGTCCCTGCCACATGGCTCACGGCTGCCTGTGGCACTAAGATGCCAGCGTGCGTGGTCGCTCGGTGACGTCGGTGCTGTCGGCCCTGGGGCTGACGCGCGACCAGGAGCACCTGTACCAACAGGTCCTGGCCCTCTCCGGCAGCCCGGTCGCGGCGGTGACCGAGGCGCTGCGGGTGCCTCCCGAGGAGCTGGACCACGAGCTGGACTTCCTGCTCGAGCGCGGGATCGTCACCATCCACGAGGACCACATCCACGTCCTCCCGCTGTCCGCGGTGATCGGGCACTCGATCAGCCGCGAGGCCGAGGCCGCCACCCGCTCGCACGACCGGCTGCTCGACCTGGCGGCCGCTGTCCAGTTCCTCACCGCCGCCACGACCCGCCCCGGTCCCGGCGACGTCGAGCACGTCCAGCCGCTCGACGGCGAGCTCAGCTCCGGGGGGAACCCGCTCCAGCTGCTGACCACGATCATCGACGAGACCACGGGGGACCTGCTCTGGCTGAGGCCCGACGCGTGGCGGATGCCCCGCGAGTCCGCGATGGCCAAGGTGGTCTCCGAAGCCGTCGCGTCGGGGCGCCGGTCGCGGGCCGTCTATCCGGTCCGAGCCCTGCAGGAGGCTCCGGACACGCTGCGCGCCCGTGCCCAGGCCGGCGAGCAGGTGCGTGTGATCTCCGAGCTGCCGACGCGGTTGTTCATCATCGGCAATACCCACGCGGTGCTGCCCGAACCGCTCGGGTACGCCGACGAGCCGCGGCTCCTGGTCCGCCAACCGGCGCTGGTCGAGTCGCTGATCCTGCTGTTCGAGCTGATCTGGGACCGCGCCGCTCCGGTGCCCAGCCTCGACCTCGGTGAGGCCCGCCCCGACCTGCGCCGGTTCCTGCTGCAGCAGCTGGCTGCCGGCGCGAAGGACGAGCAGATCGCCCGCGCCCTCGGCATCAGCCTGCGCACGGTACGCCGCCGGGTCGCCGGCCTGTTGATCGAGCTCGGTGTCGACAACAGGTTCCAGGCCGGTGTCGAGGCGGTCCGGCGAGGGTGGCTCTAGGCGCTGCCTGCGTCACCGGGTTTCGAGACGGTTGCTAGCGCAACCTCCTCAACCAGCGGGGTGACGTTGCCAGCGCAACCTCCTCAACCGGCGTTGGGGGGCAGGACCATGGAGTACGCCGCGGGCTCGACGTGCCAGGTCCGCTGCCGTTCCGGGCCGGTGATCTCGCCGTCGGCGGCGCAGTAGAACTCCTCGCCGGACACCGAGACGCGGGACCCCCGGAGGTAGATCACGTCGTCGCGCTCGTGGTGGCGCCCGACGGCCAGGTGCGCGGCGTACCCGACCCTGGCGAAGGGGCCGAGCGACCTCGAGATCATGACGTCGACCTTGCCGTCCTCCGGGTCCGCCTCGGGGGTCAGCTCGGCTCCACCACCGACGGTGGGTCCGTTGCCGATCGCGACCATGAGCACGGGCTGGTCGAGGTCGACGACCACCTCGCCGTCCACCTCGACCCGCAGCCGGAGGTAGGGCGGCCGGACCGCGGCCAGGGCCGCCCCGATCGGGTAGCCGAGCCGGCCGAGGTTGAGCTTGCCGTACCCGATCTTGCCCAGCCGCTCCTTCCAGCGGGCGCCGCGGCGGCTGGCCTGCGCGCCGGCGCCGACGTGGACGTGGTTGACCACGATCTCGCCGAGCTCGTCGACGATCAGGTCGACCCGCCGGACCTCGCCCTCGACCAGCAGCCGCGCCGCGTCCTCGGTGTCGAGCGGGATCCCCATGGCGCGGGCGAAGTCGTTGCCGGTGCCGAGCGGGATCAGCCCGAGGACGGCGTTCTTCAGGTCGTTCCGGCGGTACAGCGCGGCGACGACCGCGTGCATGCTCCCGTCGCCGCCGGCGACCACGATCTTGCGCGAGCCCGCGCGGTGCAGCACGCTGTCGAGCTCGCCGGGGTTCGACGTGGACGTGACCTCCACCGACACCTCGTCGAAGAGGGACGCGAGCGCGCGGTCGAGCGCCTCGTCGTCGGCCGTGCCCGCAGCTCTGTTGGTGATGACGAGCAGCGAGTCCACGCGACGGACCCTAGCCGAACGACCGGGGCATTCCGGTCCGGCTTTGGTAGCGTGGCGTGGCAAGAGCCCCGGTGAGCTGTTGCCGGGGCCTGTTGCATTTCGGGTCTCGACAGGCTCGACCGACGTAGGACCAGGCTCGACCGACGTTCGTGAAGGAGGCGGCGATGCCCGCGATCGTGATCCTCGGCACCCAGTGGGGCGACGAGGGCAAGGGCAAGGCGACCGACCAGCTCGCCACGACCGACACCATCGACTACGTCGTCCGCACCAGCGGCGGCCACAACGCCGGACACACAATCGTCGTCAACGGCGAGAAGTTCGCCACCCACCTGCTCCCGAGCGGCATCCTCACGCCGGGCGCGACCTCCGTCATCGGCAACGGCGTGGTTGTCTCACCCGAGGCGCTGTTCCGCGAGCTGGACTCACTGCTCGAGCGTGGCGTCGACGTCGCCAACCTGGTGGTGAGCGCCAACGCGCACGTCATCGCGCCGTACCACTCCACGGTCGACAAGGTGACCGAGCGGTTCCTCGGCAAGAACCAGATCGGCACCACCGGGCGCGGCATCGGGCCGGCGTACTCCGACAAGGTCAACCGCCTCGGCATCCGGGTCGCCGACCTGTTCGACGAGTCCATCCTGCGGCAGAAGGTCGAAGGCGCCCTCGACCTGAAGAACCACGTGCTGGCCAAGGTCTACAACCGCCGCGCGATCGAGGTGGACGCGGTCGTCGAGGAGCTGCTGTCGTACGTCGACCGGCTGCGGCCGATGGTCGCCGACACGTCGCTGCTCCTCAACCGAGCGCTCGACGAGGGCAAGACCGTGCTGTTCGAGGGGGCCCAGGCGACGATGCTCGACGTCGACCACGGCACCTACCCATTCGTGACGAGCAGCAACCCCGTGGCCGGCGGCGTCTGCGTCGGGGCGGGCGTCGGGCCGACCAGGATCGACCGCGTCATCGGCGTGATCAAGGCCTACACAACCCGGGTGGGATCGGGGCCGTTCCCGACCGAGCTGTTCGACGAGGACGGCGTCGAGCTGCAGCGGATCGGCGGCGAGATCGGCGTCTCCACCGGCCGCACCCGGCGGTGCGGCTGGTACGACTCGGTGGTCGCCCGCTACGCGAGCCGGGTCAACGGGCTCACCGAGTTCTTCCTCACCAAGCTGGACGTCCTCGACAGCTGGGAGCGGATCCCTGTCTGCGTCGCCTACGAGATCGACGGCCAGCGGCACGACGAGATGCCGATGACGCAGACCGAGTTCCACCACGCCAAGCCGGTCTACGAGTTCTTCGACGGCTGGCAGGCCGACATCTCCGGATGCCGCAACTTCGACGACCTCCCGAAGAACGCGCAGGTCTACGTCCAGGCGCTCGAAGCGATGTCCGGGGCCCCGATCTGGGGAGTGGGCGTCGGCCCGGGCCGCGAGCAGACGATCGTCGTCCACGACTGACGAAGGAGCGGCATGCTCGATCCCGACGAGGCCATCGACCGGATCAACAAGGTGTACGGCGGCCCGCACGGTAGCCGCGCGCTGCACGCCAAGGGTCAGTTCTACGACGGGACGTTCACCGCGACACCCGAGGCGGCGGAGCTGTGCCGCGCGCCGCACCTGCAGGGGGACGAGGTTCCGGTGACGGTTCGCTGGTCCAACGCAGCCGGCCACCCGCGCTCCTCCGACAAGGCGCCGGACATCCGCGGCATGGCCGTGAAGTTCCGTACGCCGGCCGGTGCGACCGACCTGCTCGGGCAGACCGCGCCGCGGTTCCCGGTCCGCGACCCGGAGGCGTTCATCCAGCTCACCGAGGCCGGCGCCAAGCCCTACCTCCTCCCGCTGTTCCTGGCCCGGCACCCATCGGCGGCGCCCTCGGTACTCGCCAACCTCCGCGCGAAGACGCTGGCCCCACCGCACTCCTACGCCGAGGTCCCGTTCTACCCGATCCACGCCTATGGCTGGCTCGCGGCCGACGGCGCCCGTAGCTGGGTGCGCTACGTCCTCGCCCCGCTGGCCACCCGCGCGGACCGGCTGGCCACCACCTTCGAGGGACGCGACCGGCTGGCCGAGGAGATGGCCGCCCGGCTCGACCGGGGCCCGGTCCGCTTCGACCTGCGGGTGACCGTGGCCGCCGACGGGGACGACCCGCACGATCCGATGTCGGTGTGGAAAGGCGCCCGCGAGTTCAGCGCCGGGATCGTCGAGGTCACCTCGACCGCACCCGACCCCGAGGCCGACGGCGGCGGCCCGGTGGTCTTCGACCCGGTGCGCGTGGTCGACGGGATCACGCTCTCGGAGGACCCGATCCTGCAGTACCGGCCGCACGCCTACTCCGTCTCGGTGTCCCGCCGCTCGTAGTCGTCCGTAGCATCAAGCCCCGTGAAGACCCTCATCATCGGGACCGGCGGCCGCGAGCACGCCTTGGCCCGCGCCCTCGCCCACGACCCGGGCGTCACCGAGGTGCACGTGGCACCGGGTAACCCCGGTATGGCCGCTGTCGCCACTCTCCATGACGTCGACCCGATGTCCGGGAAGGCGGTCGCCGACCTCGCCGAACGGCTGGGTGCCGACCTGGTCGTCGTCGGCCCGGAGGCGCCACTGGTCGCCGGGGTCGCCGACGAGGTGACCGCCCGCGGCATCGCCTGCTTCGGTCCCTCCGGTGCGGCCGCGCGACTCGAGGGCTCGAAGGCCTTCGCCAAGGACGTCATGGCCGCGGCCGGAGTCCCCACTGCGGCCGCACGGGTCTGCGGCACCCCGGCCGAGGCGGCGGCCGCCCTCGACGAGTTCGGTCCGCCGTACGTCGTGAAGGACGACGGGCTCGCCGCCGGCAAGGGTGTTGTGGTCACCGAGGACCGGCAGGCGGCCGTCGACCATGCGGCGGGGTGCGGGCGGGTGGTAATCGAGGAGTACCTCGACGGGCCCGAGGTGTCGCTGTTCGCGCTGTGCAGCTGGAACGAGGCCGACGGCGCGACGGTCTACCCGCTGCAGCCCGCGCAGGACTTCAAGCGGATCTTCGACGGCGACGAGGGGCCGAACACCGGCGGCATGGGCGCCTACACACCGCTGCCATGGGCACCGCCCGACCTGGTCGCAGAGGTACAGGCGAGTGTGCTGCAGCCGACCGTCGACGAGATGGCCCGGCGCGGGACGCCGTTCCGTGGCCTGCTCTACGTCGGGCTCGCCCTGACCTCGAAGGGAACTCGGGTCGTCGAGTTCAACGCCCGCTTCGGCGACCCCGAGACGCAGCCGCTGCTCGCTCTGCTCGAGTCGCCGCTCTCCCCGCTTCTGTTCGGCGCCGCGACCGGGTCGCTGGCCGAGGTGCCGCCGCCGTCCTGGCGGGACGCCGCCGCCGTGGCCGTGGTGCTCGCCAGCAAGGGCTACCCCGAGTCGTCCTCGAAGGGCGACGTGATCACCGGCGTCGCGGAGGCGGAGCTGGTCGACGACGTGCATGTGATCCACGCGGGAACGGCTGTGGTCGACGGCGACCTCGTCACGGCCGGCGGCCGCGTGCTCGCCGTGATCGGGACCGGGATCTCGGTCGGCGACGCCCGCGCGGCCGCGTATGCCGGGGTGGCCGAGATCGAGTTCGAAGGCGCCCAGCACGCATCGCCGACCGCCACGCCGACCATCGCGGTGCGGTCCGGCGGTGTGACCGCTGGTTGAGCGAGCGCAGCGAGCCTCGAAACCCCGGAAGTAGTGCAGGGCGGTGACCATCGGTGGTGCGCCCTGGTTCACGGGGTTTCGATGCCGACCGCGGGCAGCCTCGAGCACCGGTGGCGGGCCGGTGAGGGTTGCTCGCCGCCGCATGGGAGAATCGGTGACGTGAGCGTCCCCAACGTCCTGGCCACCCGCTACGCCGGGGCCGACCTCGCCCGGATCTGGTCCCCGGAGCACAAGATCGTGCTCGAGCGGCAGCTCTGGATCGCCGTCCTCAAGGCGCAGCGCGACCTCGGCATCGACGTACCCGACGGCGTGGTCGAGGCCTATGAGGACGTCGTCGACAAGGTCGACCTCGAGTCGATCGCCGCGCGCGAGCGGATCACCCGTCACGACGTGAAGGCCCGGATCGAGGAGTTCAGCGCGCTCGCCGGCCACGAGCACATCCACAAGGGCATGACCTCTCGCGACCTGACCGAGAACGTCGAGCAGCTCCAGGTCAAGCAGTCGCTGACCCTGCTCCGCGGACGCACGGTCGCGACGCTGGCCCGCCTGGCCCGGCTCGCCGCCGAGCACGAGACCACGGTCATGGCCGGTCGCTCGCACAACGTCGCCGCCCAGGCGACCACGCTCGGCAAGCGGTTCGCGACCGTCGCCGACGAGATGATGATCGCGCTGGAGCGGGTCGAGGACCTGCTCGGCCGCTACCCGCTGCGCGGGATCAAGGGCCCGATGGGCACCGCCCAGGACATGCTCGACCTGCTCGACGGCGACGCGTCCAAGGTGGCCGAGCTCGAGCAGCGGGTCGCCGCGCACCTCGGATTCGAGCGGGTGCTGACCAGCGTCGGCCAGGTCTACCCGCGCTCGCTCGACTTCGACGTGCTCTCCGCCCTGGTGCAGCTGGCCGCCGGGCCGTCCAACCTGGCCACCACGATCCGGCTGATGGCCGGCAACGAGCTGGTCACCGAGGGCTTCAAGGAGGGCCAGGTCGGCTCGTCCGCGATGCCGCACAAGATGAACACCCGGTCCTGCGAACGGGTCAACGGCCTGGCTGTCGTGCTCCGTGGCTACCTCTCCATGGTCGGCGAGCTCGCGGGCGACCAGTGGAACGAGGGCGACGTCTCCTGCTCGGTCGTACGCCGGGTGGCGCTGCCGGACGCGTTCTTCGCGGCCGACGGGCTGTTCCAGACGTTCCTGACGGTCCTCGACGAGTTCGGTGCGTTCCCGGCCGTGATCCAGCGCGAGCTC
This sequence comes from uncultured Actinomycetota bacterium, assembly GCA_963788445.1. GTDB lineage: Bacteria > Actinomycetota > Actinomycetes > Propionibacteriales > Nocardioidaceae > Nocardioides. Next base: position 293,378 of record CAWBGN010000005.1, on the reverse strand, counting down.
GACCGCTACCTGCCGTTCCTGGCCACCACCAAGGTGCTGATGGCGGCGGTCCGCAACGGCGTCGGCCGCGAGACCGCGCACGAGGCGATCAAGGAGGCCGCGGTCGGGGTCGCCCTCGACATGCGCCAGGGACAGACGGAGAACGACGTCTTCGCCCGGCTGGCTGCGGACCCGCGACTTGGGCTGACCGCGGATCAGCTGGACTCGCTGGTCGCCGACCCGATCACGTTCACCGGTGTCGCCGTCGAGCAGGTCCAGGAGGTCTGCCGGCGGGTGGCCGCGGTCGTGGAGCGCTACCCCGAGGCCGCGGCGTACTCGCCGGGCGCGATCCTCTAGTCCAGCCAGCCGAACACTCAGCCGAACAGCCCCGCACCTTCGGCGATCAGGACCAGGCCGAAGAGGGCGAAGAGCCCGGCGGCGCCGTACTTGATCACCCTCTCGGGCAGCTTCTTGCCCAGGACGGCGCCGACGCCGATCGCCAACGCGTCGGCGGCGACCATCCCGAGCGTGCTGCCGACCCAGGTGCCGAACCATCCCTCCTGGGTGGCGAGTGTGATCGTGGCGAGCATGGTCTTGTCACCGAGCTCCGCCAGGAAGAAGGCCACTCCCACGGCCAGGATGGCTGCGCCGGTGGCGCCGCGAGCCTTCGATGCCTCCTCCTCGGTCAGCTCGTCGCCGCGGAGCGTCCACGCGGCGAAGACGAGGAACGCGACTCCGGCGATGATCGCGATCCAGTCCTGGGCTCCGGCGAAGGCGTCGCCGATGTAGTAGCCGATGCCCACCGATGCCAGGTGGACGATTGCGGTGGCGGCGGTGATGCCGATCAACACGTCCCGGGCGCGGTAGCGCGCGGCGAAGGTCATGGCCATGAGCTGGCTCTTGTCGCCGAGCTCGGCGACGAAGATGACGGCGGTGCTCAGCAGGAAGGCGTACACGGGGATCGAGTCCTCTCGGCCAGGCCGGAGAGGACGCCCAGTCGGGGAGGACTCTTCGACCAGGCGCGTCCGTAGTGGGTTCGCGAACTGGTCGAAAGTCTCGTCCGCCACCTGTGATCGGTGGCCTGCCGCACCGGGCCCGGAGGCCAGTGTGTCGACGCGGCTGTTGGGGACTACTCCCTTTCAGGAGCCAAGTCTACCCACGGCCGTGCATCCGCCCTCACCAGCTTGCGCTCGAGGTCGGCCAACCACGTGTCCATGCCGTCGCCGTTCTCGTGCTGGGTTGCCACCAGGATCTGGCGCTCCAGGCGGCGCGCTCGATCCGCCGCCGTGCGCACAGTCATCAGGTCCACTCCTGCATTGTGCGGGCACCGACGTCCGACACACCCCTACGACTCGCGGGCGGTCTTTCCTACCGGTTCCGCTTCGACCGCTGACCCGGCAGGTTGACCCAGACGCCCATGCCGATGAACCCGGCGATGATGCCGACGATGAACCCCGCGAAGTCGGGCCCGCCGCCCAGTGCGTTGCGGGCGATGAGCAGCACGACCCCGAAGACCGGGATGAACAGGTAGCGCCCGAGGCGGCGTCCCAGGAACGGTAGCTTGCCCCGCTGCCACTGGAGGTAGTGCTCGAACAGGGCACCCAGCGAGGCGCCGGCGACCGCGCCCAGGACAGCGAGGGCGGCCACCATCACCGGGGCGTCGGTCGTCAACTGGTCGGTCACGTCTGCCCCGCCGCCTGCTCACGCAGCGCCCGGACCGCCATCACGAACGCCAGGGCCAGCACGACGAGGGCAGTGAGGAGCGCCGCCTGCAGCGCTCGCCCGGTCGACGCCGACCCCTCCGTCACCTGGTAGACGGTCATCAGCAGCGCCGCGCCCACCGCCGAGCCGATCCGCTGACCGGTCTGGAGCGCACCGCCGGCGGCTCCTCCCATGTGCGGCGGCACCTCGGCCAGGCTGAGCGTGAAGTTCGGATTGACCACGCCACCGCCGCCGAGACCGGCCAGCACCAGAGCCGGGACGAGGAACCAGGCGAGCGTGCCGACGTCGCGGCCGGGCACGAACAGCGCGACCAGCAGGATCCCGGTCATCATCACGATCAGCGCGACGACGGTGATCCGGCGACCGATCGCGGTCACCATCCGGCCGGCGAGGGGTGCGGTGACGGCCGACCCCATTGCGAACGGGGTCAGCAGCAGGCCGGTGTGCAGCGGGGACAGGCCCATGCCCTCCTGCAGGAAGACCGACAACACCAGGAAGACGCCGGTGAAGCCGGTGAAGTACAGGGCTCCGACGGCCAACCCGTTGCCGTAGCCGGGCAGCTCCCGCAGCAGCGCCACGTCGAGCAGGGGCGGGTGCCCGCGGCGGCGGATCCGCTGCTCCCAGCGCACGAAGGCCCAGAGGAACAGCGGTGCACCCGCGAGCAGCAGCAACGGGAGCCGGGCGCCGCCCTCGAGGCTCACCAGCGGATACAGCACGCAGACGACTCCCGCGCCCAGCAGCAGGGCCCCGGGTACGTCGACCCGCGAATCGCGCGCCGCGTCCGTCGCCGACTGGCCGGGCACCAGCCGGGCGATCGCCACCATGGCAACGAGGCCGATCGGCACGTTGACGAGGAACAGCCAGCGCCAGCCGTTCTCCTCACCGGCGAGCGCGATGATCGCCCCGCCGAGGATCGGGCCGGTGGCGGCGGAGATGGACACGGTCAGGCCGAAGAACCCGAACGCCTTCCCGCGCTCGGCCCCCCGGAACAGCTGCTGGATGAGCCCCGAGCTCTGCGGAGTCAGCAGGCCGGCGGACGCGCCCTGCAGCAGCCGCGCCACCACGACGAGCTCGGCGGTCGGTGCGAGGCCCGCCGCCGCGCTGGAGAGGATGAAGCCGGTGAGCCCGATCAGCATCAGCCGCCGGCGGCCGTGGGCGTCGCCCAGCCGACCACCGGCCACCAGGGTCAGGCCGAAGGCCAGCGCATAGCCGGAGACGACCCACTGGATGGTGCCGGCCGACGTGTCGAGCCCGACCCGCATCGACGGCAGGGCGACGTTGACGATGGTCACATCCAGCAGCGACATGAAGCCGATGGACAAGGTGACCCCGAGGATCCGCCAGCGGTGCGGGTCGGGCCGGTACTCGGCGCCGACGTCGTCGCGGGTCGGTCCCACGGTGTCCTCGGTCATCTCGCCAGCATCCCCCCGTCGGACAAGCAGATGACGGGCCGGGCGCATCATGGACGCATGGGCAAGGCCGTCGATGTCACCGTGACCGGACGCGTCCAGGGCGTCGCGTTCCGCTGGTACACCGAGCAGCAGGCCGGGCGGCTCGGCGTCGCCGGCTGGGTCCGCAACGAGCCCGACGGCTCGGTGGCTGGGCACTTCGAGGGTGAGGACGACGCCGTCGACGCGCTGGTCGAGTGGTGCCGGACCGGGCCCTCGATGGCGCGTGTGCACAACGTCGCCGTACGCCCCGCACAGACGGCCGGCCTGCGCTCGTTCGACGTGCGCTTCTGAGACCGTCATGTTTGACCCCGGGCCCCGCTGGGCAGTGGATGAGACATGGAACACATCTCGGGAAACACCATGTCCATCCACCCGTCGGTTGAGGTACGAGCGAAGCGAGCCTCGAAACCTCGCCTCGGAACGCTCGTTGCCGCGCTGGCGATCGCCATCGCCGGACTCGTCGGAATGCCGGGCTCAGCGTCGGCCGTGAGCCACTCCAGCGCCGCGTCGCAGTTCTCCGCAGCCGGCATCGGCTGGACCTCGTCGGGCGGCTGTAGCGACCCGAACAACTCGACCTGCACGTCCTTCGAGGGCATCCGCCAGCCCACCATCGACGGCGCGATCACCCTGAAGAACGCCAGCGGCTGCAGCCTGCTGATCACCGGCGGCACGGAGACCGGCCACGCGGGAGGTACCTACAGCCACGCCAACGGCTACAAGCTCGACTTCTCGCGGACCACGTGCCTGACCTCGTGGATCCACAACACCTACACCTACATCGGCCTGCGCAGCGACGGTGCGGCGCAGTACCAGGCCGCGTCCGGCAACATCTACGCCGACGAGGGCAACCACTGGGACGTCACCTACTACACCTGCGGCTGCTGACGTAGCGGGGATCGCTGGTTTCGAGACAGGCGCCAGAGCGCCTTCCTCAACCAGCGATCCCCGAGACCATAGGGTGGGCGCGTGGCCGACCTGAACATCCCGGACGCCCCCGCGATCGAGGGCACGACGCACGTCCACTCGGGGAAGGTCCGCGACCTGTACCGCCTCGCCGACCGGCGACCTGCTCATGGTCGCCAGCGACCGGATCTCCGCGTTCGACTACGTCCTCGACACCACCATCCCGGACAAGGGCTCGATCCTGACCCGGATGTCCCTGTGGTGGTTCGAGCAGCTTGCCGACCTGGTGCCCAACCACGTCGTGTCCACCGACGTTCCCGACTCGGTCCGCGGCCGTGCCGTCGTGTGCGCGAGCCTCGACATGTACCCCGTGGAGTGCGTGGCCCGTGGCTACCTCACCGGTTCCGGTCTCCTCGGACTACCGCGCGACCGGTGAGGTCTGTGGCATCGCGCTGCCGGCCGGGCTCGAGGACGGTTCCCGGCTGCCGGAGCCGATCTTCACGCCCGCCACCAAGGCGGCGCTGGGCGAGCACGACGAGAACGTGTCGTACGACGCGGTGGTCGCCGAGGTCGGCGCCGACGCCGCGGCTTCGCTGCGTGACCTGACCCTGTCGGTGTACGCCCGCGCGGAGGAGATCGCCCGCGACCGCGGCATCATCCTGGCCGACACCAAGCTCGAGTTCGGCCGGGGTGGCGACGGCGGGGTGGTGCTCGGCGACGAGGTGCTCACCCCCGACTCGTCTCGGTTCTGGCCGGCCGGCGAGTGGGAGCCCGGCCACACCCAGCCGTCGTACGACAAGCAGATCGTGCGCAACTGGCTGCTCTCCGAGGAGAGCGGCTGGGACCGGTCCTCCGGCGAGGCCCCGCCCCCGCTGCCGCAGCACGTGGTCGACCTGACCCGGGCGCGGTACGTCGAGGCGTACGAGCGGCTCACCGGCTCCACCTTCTGATGCCCTGTCTCTCATGATGGGCCTCTCATGAAGGCGGTCAGCGTCGACTTCTCCGCCCCGGTCGACGTCGTCTTCGCCTACCTCGCCGACCTGGCCAACCGGCCCGCCTGGCAGGGCAGCCTGCGCCGCACGGTGGACGTCGTGGGCGACGGGTCGGTCGGCACCACCTGGACCGACGTCACCGCGGTCGGTGCCCGGCCCCGGATGCAGGTCACCGAGCTGACCCCCGGCCGCTCCTGGGCCGAGACCGGCACCTGGCACGGCATCGATGCCGACCTCCGCCTCGACTTCGAGCCACTGAACGCTGACCCGCCGTCAATCAACGGCGGGTCAGCGTTCGGGACGCGGGTCACGGCCACGGTGGGGATCCGGACGCGGAGGATGTTGGCTCCGGTCGGGTTCGTGCTCCGAAGGCTGGCCCCGTCGGCCGTGCGCGGCGACCTGCTGCGCGCGGCGCGAGCGGTAGGTTCGTGAGCATGGGGAAGGTACTCGCGCTGACCGCCGGCGTCATCATGATCGCCGTGGGCGTGCTCTGGACGTTGCAGGGCCTGGACGTCGTCGGCGGGAGCTCGATGTCGGGCGAGGACCAGTGGGCCGTGATCGGCCCGGCGGTCGCCGGACTCGGTGTCGCCCTGCTGATCGTGGCCGTCACCCGCAGGGGTTCCTGACCTCCACCCGGCGCACTAGGTTGGCGCCATGTTGAACCTGTCGGTCCTGCTCGAGGACTCCGCCCGCCGCTACCCGTCCCGCGAGGCCGTCATCCTCGGGGACACCCGACTCACCTACGCGCAGGTCAACGGCGCCGCCAACCAGGTGGCCAACCTGCTCGTCGAGCGCGGGATCAAGCCGGGCGACAAGGTCGCGCTGAGCTGCCCCAACCTGCCGTACTTCCCGATCGTCTACTACGGCATCCTCAAGGCCGGCGCGGTCGTGGTCCCGCTCAACGTGCTGCTCAAGGGTCGCGAGGTCGCCTACCACCTCGCCGACTCCGAGGCGGTCGCCTACTTCTGCTTCCAGGGCACGCCCGAGCTGCCGATCGGAGAGTCCGGGTACGCCGGCTTCGAGTCCACCGACGTCTGCGAACAGTTCTTCCTGATCACCGCCGACCCCGCCGCCGAGTCGCCGATCGAGGGCGCCGAGACGATGGGCGCGGCCCTCGCGGGGAAGGCGGCGACGTTCGACAGCGTGGTCACCGCCGCCACCGACACCGCGGTCATCCTCTACACGTCGGGCACCACCGGGCAGGCCAAGGGTGCGGAGCTGAGCCACTCGAACATCGTGATGAACGCACTCACCTGCAACCGCCTGTTCTCGTCCGAGCCGGCCTCCGACACCCACCTGCTGACGCTGCCGCTGTTCCACTCGTTCGGCTCGGTGGTGCAGATGAACGCCGGCTTCTCGATGGCGGCCACGCTGATCCTGCTGCCGCGCTTCGACGCGCAGCAGGCGGTCGCGGTGATGCAGAGCGAGGACATCAGCTTCTTCGCCGGCGTCCCGACCATGTGGTGGGGGCTGCTCGGTGCGCTGACCGACGACGTCGACGTGGACCGGATCGCCCGCAACCTCCGGATCGGGGTCTCCGGCGGCGCCAGCCTCCCGGTCGAGATCATCAAGCAGGTCAAGGAACGGTTCCACGTACAGATCCTCGAGGGCTACGGGCTCTCGGAGACCTCACCCGTCGCGACGTTCAGCGACCCGGACCGGGACCCGCGTCCCGGCTCGATCGGCGTCCCCGTCTGGGGTGTCCAGCTCAAGCTGATCGACGACGAGTGGAACGAGATCACCGACGCCGGCGAGGTCGGCGAGATCGCGATCAAGGGCCACAACATCATGAAGGGCTACTACAACCGGCCGGAAGCGACCGCCGAGGTGATGCGGGACGGATGGTTCCGGTCCGGCGACCTGGGCCGGCGGGACGAGGACGGCTTCTACTACATCGTCGACCGGTCGAAGGACATGATCATCCGCGGTGGCTACAACGTGTACCCGCGCGAGATCGAGGAGGTCCTGATGACCCACGAGGCGGTCTCCCTCGCCGCCGTGATCGGCGTACCCCACGAGAGCCACGGCGAAGAGGTCAAGGCGGTCGTCATCCGCGCCGAGGGTGCCGAGGTGACCGAGGACGAGCTGGTCGCCTGGGCCAAGGAGCAGATGGCGTCCTTCAAGTACCCCCGGGTCGTGGAGTTCGTCGACAACCTCCCGATGACCGCGACCGGCAAGATCCTCAAGCGCGAACTCTCCTGACGTACCCCGTTGGTTGAGGAGGTTGCGCAGCAACCGTCTCGAAACCACCCGTTGGTTGAGGTGCGAAGGCGCCCTGGCGCCTGAGCCTCGAAACCCCGGAAGAGGCGCAGGGCGGCAACCAAGGGGTCTCGACAGGCTCGACCGACGTTGAGTCACCGCCCTGCTCAGGCTGCGGGGGTTTCGAGACAGGCGCTAGCGCGCCTTCCTCAACCAGCGATCACGTTCGGTGGTTGAGGAGGTTGCGCTGCGATCACGTTCGGTGGTTGAGGAGGTTGCGCAGCAACCGTCTCGAAACCACCACGACGCCTCACCCAGCGAACGGGTCCGGCAACCCACCGGGCAGCTGTCCGAGAAGCTCGCGTGCCTGGGCGGCCACCTTGTGCTCGACCAGCACCTCGTACCGCGTCGCGACGACCTGCGTCATCGAGGAGAAGTCCCGCTGTCCGCGGGTGGCGGCATAGCCGGCGATCGCCCAGACCAACCCGAACAAGGCGCCGAAGAGGACCGTCGAGACGACCACGACGAGGACGTCGGCGTCGGCGAACAGCGCGAAGATCAGCCCGACGAACAGTCCGAGCCACAGGCCCGACAGTGCGCCACCGGCAGCGACCCGGCCGTAGCTCAGCCGTCCGGTGATCCGTTCGATCCGCTTGAGGTCGGTGCCGACGATCATGCACTGCTCGACCGGGAACTTCTTGTCGGCCAGGAAGTCGACGGCCTTCTGCGCCGCGGCGTACTCGTCGTAGACCGCGAGCGACTGCGGGAACTCCAGCTTGAGCGGCGATGTCGCGCGACCTGGCCCACCGGGTGTTGAGAAACTCATGGCACCAGTGTGCCGTGTCGGTCAGCCTCCGAGCCCGGCGTCGCGGGCCAGGGCCACCATTTCGGCCCGGTTCCGGGCGTGCAGCTTGGCGAGGATGTCGCTGACGCGGTTCCGGACCGTCTTGTCGCTGAGCACCAGCCGCCGGGCGATCTGGCCGTTGTCGAGTCCCTGCGCGATCATCTCGAGCACCTCGTGCTCGCGTGGTGACAGCTGCGGGAACGGTCCGGCGACCGGGCGTCGACCGCTGGTGAAGAAGGCGAGCACGCGCTCCGCGATCCCGGCGCCGAACACCGCCTCGCCGCGGGCCACGCCGTCGATCGCGCGCTCGATGTCGAGTCCGTCCGCCTCCTTGAGCAGGTAGCCACGCGCCCCCGCCCGCAGCGCGGCGAAGATCGAGTCGTCATCGGAGTCCATGGTCAGCACGATCACCGCGGTGTCGGGATGCTCGACCCGGATCCGGGCCGTCGCCTCGAGCCCGCCGACGCCGGGCATCCGCAGGTCCATCAGCACCACGTCCGGCCGGTGCTCGGCGACGCCGGCCAGTGCCTCCTCGCCGTCCGCGGCCTGCCCGACGACGTCGACGCCGTCGAGGTCCTGGAGGACCGTGACCATGCCGGCGCGGAACACCGGGTGGTCGTCGGCGATCAGGACCCGGGTGCTCATGCGATCTCCAGCGGAAGTGTGGCGATGACGGTGGTGCCACCACCGGGCGTGGGCTCGACGTCGAGCCGCCCGCCGACCTCGGACGCGCGTTCCCTCATGCTCACCATGCCCACTCCGGCCCGCGGTCGCGCGGGCATGCCGACTCCGTTGTCGCTGACCGAGACCACGATCTCACCGTCGACCTCTGCCGCGGCGAGCACGACACGGCTGGCGGAGCTGTGCCGCAGCGCGTTGCCGAACGCCTCCGCCGCGATCGCGTACGCCGCCACCTCGACCGCGGCGTGCGGCTCGGCCAGGTCGTCGATCCGGGTGGTGCACTGCGGCGTCTCGTGTCCGGCTGTGAGCTGACGGAGGGCACCGGCCAGTCCGCGCTGGTCCAGCACCGGCGGGCGCAGCCCGTGCACGAGTGCGCGGAGCTCGCCCACGCTGGCTCGCAGGCCGTCTCGCAGGTCGAGCGCCCGTGCCGCCAGCTCGGGCTGGCCGACCCGGTCGAGCTTCTTCGCCAGCGACTCGAGCTGCAGCGCGGTCCCGGCCAGTGCCGGAGCGACTCCGTCGTGCAGGTCCGCGCGCAGCCGCCGTCGCTCCTCCTCGCGGGCGACCACGATCCGGCCCCGGCTGCGCGCGATGTCGGTGACCAGCCCGGCGGCGTACGCGAGGGTGCCCGCGCGGGCCGCGACCTCCTCGACCGCCGACTCCTGCTCAGCCGTCCACCTCTCGCCGGGCCGGCGCAGCCCGACGTGCAGCTCGCCCACGGACTCGCCCAACGCGGTCACGGTCACGACCCGGCTGCCGTGCTGGAGGGTCCCCGACGTCAGGCTGAGGCCGCCGCCCGTGAACGCGGCGTACGGGAGGCGCAGCGCCTCGCACAGCCCGTCGAGCAGCCGCTGCAACCCCTCGACCGGCTGGGACGCCGCTGCCACCCCGCGGCCGACGTGGGCAACGACGGCGTACGGGTTATGGCGATGTCCGAACAGGCGGCGGTCGACGATCTCCTGGACCCGGTCCCGTGCTGCGGCGGCCGCCAGGGCGGCGCCGGCCACCACCAGCACGCCCCACCGCGAGCCCGGGGCGAACGCGTCGACGACGTACACCGCCAGGACGTAGGCGGCGACCACGAACCCGGTCAGCAGGCCGAAGACCACGGTCCGGTTCAGCGTGAGCTCGACGTCGAACAGGCCGTGCCGCAGCATGCCCACACCGATCGCGACCGGCAGGCCGCAGAGCCCGACGGCCAGTCCCCACTGGTCGTACGCACCACCGAACTCGAACACGACCCCGACGACCAGGACGATGCCCCCGAGGAACAGCCACTGGAGCTGGGTGCGCTCGACGTCGCGGGCCCGCCGCATCCGCAGGAACAGGGACAGCACCCCGAGCGGGATGCCGACCAGGAACAGCAGGGCCGAGCCGACCAGGGTGGCGTACAGGGGCCAGTCGGCCCCTTCGATCCCGAGCGGGTTCGCGACCTGCGGCGCGAGGTCGGCGTTCACGTCGGAGAACATCCGCGCCAGCGTGGTGAGCGTGGCCACCACCAGCACGGCGACCACCACCTTGCCCCAGCGCGGCGACAGAGGACGCCCGTTCGGGAAGAGCTGCGGGATCAGCGACAGTGTGAAGAAGTACGGCGGCGCGAACCCCCAGATCGCCACCCAGGCCGCGGCCGCGCCGAGCCATCCCTGCCCGTCGGTGTGCGCGGCGTACAACGCGGCCAGCTGGTAGGGCCCCATCAGCGCCGGCACCAGCATCAGCCACCCGACCGGGTTGCGGGGCTGGGCGCGCACCACGGCCGCGCCGATCACCGGCCAGGCGATGCCGAGCACCACGTCCGACGGCTCGGCGGCGCCGAGGGTCCGGCCGGTACCGACGGCGGCGGTCAGCGGGATCGTCGCCAGGCAGCACACCGTGGACACCCCCGCGATCACGGCCGCGACCACGAAGCGGCGCCGGTCGCCGGCGGCTGACAAGTCGTTCACGGGCGTCATCGTGCCCGAGAAAGCGTCCCCGGATCACGGGGTTGATGTCCCTCGTGCCCGGGACACCGGGCGCGACATCGTCTTCCCACCACACCAACCGGCCGCCAGGCCACCGCTGCAAGGAGCATTCGTCATGACTCAGATCAAGACCCACCTCGACCAGTCCACCCCGGAGGTCGCGGCGCGTCGCCCGCGCTGGCCCCTGATCGGCGCCGCCGCCGGTTTCCTCGGGTACGTCGCCACGATGGTCCTCGACGGCCGGACCACCGGCGGCTCGGACATCACCCTGACCCACGATCTCTTCGTCGACCTGAACCCGATGGTCTACCGGATGAGCATGATCATCGGGTACGCCGTCGTCGTGCTGCTGCTCGTGTACGCCGCGAACTGGCGGCGCCGCGTGGAGCCGCGACTGCCCGGCTCCACGGCCGCCCACCTCGTCCCGCTCGGCTTCGTGGCCTCGGCCGCGGGCCTGACCTACGGGTACGGCTGGAAGGGCGCGCTCGGCAACTACATGCCGGGTGGCATGGAGGACTCGCTGTTCGACGACCAGGGCCTGTACGTCTACTACCTGCTGAACGACTTCGGCGCCTGGATCGGCTGGCTGGGCGTCGTGATCGCGGCCGGTGCCGTCGCCTACATGGCCTTCAAGGAGCGCACCGTCGCCAAGTGGATCGGCGTGGTCTCGGTCCTGCCGGTGCTGCAGACGACGCTGATGGTTGCCGGCCTCGGTGTCCCGGGCGTCCCGGCGCTGCTGGCCCCGATGTGGCTGTTCGTCACCGGGATCGGCCTGTTCTTCTCGAAGAAGACGACCATCACCCGCTGACCCGCTGAGCCCTCGCGAAGGACGACACGCGCCACGGATAGACTCTGCGCGGAATCCCCACCGCAGCCAAGGAGTCCCCGTGGCCCGTGTCGTCGTCGACGTCATGCCCAAGCCAGAGATCCTCGACCCGCAGGGCAAGGCCGTGCTCGGCGCCCTGCCTCGCCTGGGCTTCCAGGGCGTGACCGACGTCCGCCAGGGCAAGCGGTTCGAGCTCGAGATCGACGGCGAGATCACCGACGACGCTGCTCGCCGAGGTCGCCCAGATGGCCGAGACCCTGCTCTCCAACCCGGTGATCGAGGACTTCGAGGTCCACGTGGAGGACCACTTCGTGTCCGAGGCACCCACGCCGGTCGAGACCAGGCCATGAGGGTCGGGGTCGTCACCTTCCCCGGATCCCTCGACGACGTCGACGCCCAGCGCGCCGTACGCGTCGGCGGCCACGAGGCCGTCGCCCTCTGGCACGGCGACCACGACCTCCAGGGCGTCGACGCGGTCGTGCTGCCGGGCGGCTTCTCGTACGGCGACTACCTCCGCTGCGGAGCGATCTCCCGGTTCGCGCCGGTGATGTCCGAGGTGGTCGAGGCCGCCGGCCGCGGGATGCCGGTGCTCGGCATCTGCAACGGCTTCCAGATCCTGTGCGAGTCCCACCTGCTTCCCGGTGCGCTGATCCGCAACGACCATCGCAAGTTCGTCTGCCGCGACCAGCGGCTGCGGATCGAGAACAACCGCACCTCCTGGACCTCGGCGTACGCCGAGAACGCCGAGGTGACCATCGTCCTGAAGAACGGCGAGGGCGGCTACGTCGCGGACGCCGACACTCTCGACCGGCTCGAGGGAGAGGGCCGGGTGGTGGCGCGCTACCTCGACGACAACCCGAACGGCTCGTTGCGCGACATCGCCGGCATCACCAACGAGCGCGGCAACGTGGTCGGCCTGATGCCGCACCCCGAGCACGCCGTCGAGGACCTCACCGGCGCCGGCACCGACGGGCTCGGCTTCTTCACCTCGCTCGCGGAGGCCGTTCTTCGATGAGCCCGCTGATCCTCTTCCGCCGGGTGGCGATCGCCGAGGCGGTCACGTGGGCACTGCTGCTGACCGGCATGTTCCTCAAGTACGTCACCCACACCACCGAGCTCGGCGTCCGCGTCTTCGGGATGGCACACGGCGTGGTGTTCATCGCCTACTGCCTGACCACGCTCGTCGTCGCCGTCGACCAGAGCTGGTCGCGCGGCCGGACCCTGCTCGGGCTGGCGGCGTCGGTCCCGCCGTTCCTGACCGTGTGGTTCGACCGGTACGTCGAGCGCCGCGGCGGTCTCGACGGCACCTGGCGGCTCGTCGCTGAAGAACCGCGCCGGCCTACGGAGCGGTTCGTCGGATGGCTGCTTCGGCACCCAGGCCAAGGCGTCGTGGCCGGTGTCGTGGGCGTGGCCGCGCTGACCGGTCTTGCGCTGCTGGTCGGTCCGCCGACCGGCTGAGGCTCAGCGACTGCCGGTCCGCAGCTGCCTCCAGGTGGGCCGGGTGGTGACACCGGAAGGTGTGATGCCGACCTTCTTCTGGTACGCACGCAGCGCCTTGTTCGTCGCGCCGTTGAAGACCCCGGACACCGACAGGTTGGCCCTGCCACTCGCGGCGTTCAGGGCGCGCTGCACCCGACGTACGTGCGGGCCGGCGGAGCCGTACTTGAGGATCGCGCGCGGACCGGCGGCGGCCAGGCTCATCCAGTGCCGGCGGGTCCAGGTGTCGCCCGCGGTGAACCCGTGGGCCTGACGCCAGGCGCTCACCGCGGCCACCGTGGCCGCGTTGTAGTTGCCGTGGACCTTGCCGCCGTAGGCGTCCTGCTCCTTGAGCAGGCACTGGAGGGCCTGTACCCGGGCGGTGTCGATGGTGCCGGGGGCGACCTTGAGGTAGTCGGGGAAGTTCGACCCTGACTCCACCGCAGTGCGTCTCCGCCGCGGCCGTCGAGCCCCTTCCGAGGTCGAGGAAGTTCCGGTCGATGTTGATCCGGACCCCGCCCCACGTCTCGTCGTGGCCGCCCTGGTACTGCTTCACGCGTCCGCCTGGTCGCCAGCCGTCGTTCCGGATGTACGACGAGCTGGTGTTGGCGATCCCGTCCCAGCGAGCCAGCCAGATCCGGTCCGGCAGGTTGAAGACGCCGGGCCGCCTCACCCGGGCGTCGTCGAGCATCCTGATGCCGGACGCGACGCTGGAGTAGACGCCGGAGACATAGTTGAGCTTGTGCAGCTGCGTGGTCCAGGCGCTGAGAAAGGCCAGCGCGGACTCGCGGCAGTGCCTGTTTCCGGAGTCGAACGCCTCGATGTCGTACCAGAGCGTGCTGCGCTGTGCGATCCCCAGCGCCCTGGCCGCGTTGACCGTCTTCGTCGCCTCGGCGATGCCCTGCCTCCGGGCGGGCCGGTACATGCTGCGCGTGCCGGGACGGGGCTTGATCGTCTCGTCGTTGCCGTACCGCGGGTAGCGGGTGCTGCACGAGGCCTGCGGCCCGAGGGTGATCGGCAGCAGCCGCCATCCCTTCCTCAGCTGGGTCGAGACCCAGGCGGGAGTGAGGTTGGGCTGCGAGCGGCAGGCACGCGAGTCGCCGGATATGTAGATGCCGACGGCCAGGAAGGGAGAGTGCCTGAACCAGGCGTTCATCGCATTCTGGGTCGGCGCCAGGCACTGGTCGAAGCCGTAGCCGGTGAAGTTGCCGGGGGTCGCCACGTTCGCCGCGCCCGCTGGTGAGGCGGTGGCGACGAGGGTGGTCGGGACCAGGGTCAGCAGCAGCGCCGCGACGGCGGTACGGACGGTGCGGGTGGCCGGGCGAGGCATGGCGGACTCTCCAGGGGAAGGCGACAGTGGCCGGTTGGCCGAGTCACCATAACCTCACTAATCACACCCGTAACAGGAGTTCCGGATAACTACAACGCGGTAGTTCACCCGCCCCGCCTGCGTGCTACTTCGTCCCGGTCACCACGAGCATCTCGCAGGGACCCGTGAACCCGTCCGGACCCTCGAACTGGGCCAGCGCCAAGTCGATCTCGGCCCAGGCCTCCTCACGCTGTTCCTCGGACAACCCCGAGAGCATCTGCTGCAGGGCGCCGAAGGACTCCTTCTCGAACCGCACGCACTCCGACGCGGTCGCCATCCGCACCGGGGACTCGACGACGTCGACCGTGACGTCGCCGAACCCCGCGGCCGCGAACGCGTCCTCGACGACGCCCGGTCCGCCGAGGCTGAACGGTCCCGGCTGGCCCGGCAGCGGAGGCGGCAGCTGCGCACGACGCCGGATGATGCCCACGGGGACGGAGAAGAAGCCGTTGCGGTCGGCCGTCGAGTACACGACCGACGACAGTCGGCCACCGGTGCGAAGCGCGGCGTGCATGCCGCGCAGGGCCGCCTGCTGGTCCGGGAAGTAGATCAGACCGACCCGCGAGATCACCGCGTCGAAGGTCCCCGGCTCCACGTCGAGGTGCTCGCCGTCGAGCTCCCGGGTGGAGACGTTCCGGAGCCCGGCCGCGGTCGCCGTGCCGGCGGCGTACTCCAGGATGGCGGGCGAGATGTCGGTCGCCAGCACGTGGCCGCCCGGGCCGACGCGCTCGGCTGCTGCCAGGGTCTGGCCGCCGGCGCCGGCCGCCACGTCGAGCACCCGGGCGCCCTCCGCGACTCCGGCGCGGTCGAGCATGGTCGTCGTCGCCTGGCCGAGCCAGTCCTCGATGGTCGGGCCCCAGCGGTGCCAGGCCTCGGCGGCCTCCTCCCACTGGCTCCGGGTGGTCCGCTTGTACGCCGCGGCGTCGAACGTGATGGTCATCGTGTTCTCCTGTGTTCGTGGATGGTGCCGACACCCGATACGCGCCAGAAAACCGCCGCGTGCCCGCCAGAACCCGTCTAGCACCTGCCGCCGGGGCCGATCAGCGACACAATGTCGCGGTGGCCGAGTTCGTCGGGCGTTCCGAGCCGTTGGCCAGGCTGGTCGCCGCTCACCGGGCCGTCGTCGACGCGACGGCCGGCTCGCCGGCGCCCGCGGCCGGGCTGGTCCTGGTCACCGGTGAGGCCGGGATCGGCAAGACGTCGCTGCTGCGCAGGTTCGCCGACGAGGTCGACCGGTCTGGGGGAGTGCTGACCTGGGGCGCCTGCTGGGACCGGCACCAGGCGCCGGCCTGGTGGCCGTGGACCGAGGCCCTGCGCGGGCTGCTGGACCGGCTGCCCGAGCTCGAGGTACCCCCGGAGCTCGGGACCGCTGCTCGTCGTTCGGCGACCTTCCGGATCCGGCCGACACGCCACCCGACGCCGGAGGCAGGGTCCGGCTCCTTGACGCCGCGGCGACGCTGCTCGGCCGCGCCGCCATCGGACGCAGCGTCGTGGTGGTGCTCGACGACCTCCACTGGAGCGACCCGTCGACGCTTGACCTGGTCCGGTTCCTGGTGCGGCGCCCCGGCCGCTCCCGGCTGCTGCTGGTCGGGGCCTACCGGCCGTCCGACGCCGGCCCCGAGGTCGCGGCGGTCCTCGCCGAGCTGGCCATGTCGGCTGAGCTGGTTCCGCTGCAGGGGCTGACCGAGGACGACGTGACCGCCCTCGTGGACGCGGTCGCCGGGTCGGAGGCCGCAGCGCGGTGGGGCGGAGCCGTGCACGCTCGCAGCGGCGGGCACCCGTTCTTCGCCCGCGAGCTGTGCCGGGCGCTTGCGAACGGCGAGGACCCGGACAGTGTTCCGGCCGCTGTCCGGGGCGTCATCCGGCGCCGGCTCGACTCGGTGTCCGAGGAGTGCGCGTCGCTGGTCGACGTTGCGGCGGTTGCCGGATCGACCTTCTCCCCGGACGTTCTCGCGGCCGTCACGCGGCGGTCGCCGGCCGAGGTCGGGACGCTGCTCGCGGAGGCGACCGGAGCCGGCGTACTGATCGCCGACGACGCCGGCGTCCACTTCGCGCACGACCTCTACCGCGAGGCGGCCCTGGAGGCGGTGCCGGATGGGGTGCGGGTCGAGCTGCACCACCGGTTGACCGAGGTGCTCGCCGACCGGCGCGACCGCGGCATCCCCGTCCACGCCGGAGACCTCGCCCGGCACGCGGTCGCCGGCCTTCCACTCGTCCCGGCGGCCGACGCCCTGGCGCTGGCCCGCGAGGCGGCCGCGGGTGAGGAGGCCCGCTTCGCCTTCGCCGAGGCCGCCAGGCACCTCGGCCGGGTACGCCGGAGGTTCGCCGACGGCGGGAAGGACCCGGACGCCGATGCCCTGGTCGGGCTGGCCGTGTCCGAGGCCGACCTGCTGCTCAAGGCGGGAGACGGACGAGCCGCCCGGGAGCTGCTCGAGTCGGCCTGGACCCGGGCCAGCGCTCACGGGGGCGGCGAGCTGATGGGGTCCGTCGCGCTCGGGCTCGACCGCTGCGGGGCGAGGTTCGCGATGCCGCGCGAGCGTCAGGTCGGCGCCCTCGAGGCGGCACGGACCGCACTCGGGGAAGCCCGCGGGCCGGTCGCGGCCCGGGTGACCGCGGCGCTGGCGCGGCAGCTCCAGCACTCGGTTCCCGCCGACCGTCCGCGCGCCGCGCCGCTGGCCGAGGAGGCAGTGGCGCTGGCCCGCGACCTCGATGACGTGGGCACGCTGGCCAACTGCCTGCTCGCCCAGCACGACACCCTCTGGACGCCGGGCACCGCCGTACGTCGCGTCGAGATCGCGCGCGAGATCACCGCCCTGACCAGGACGACGGGGGACCGTGAAGCGCTGGCGCAGGCACTGCTGCTCACCGCGAACGCGCAGCTGGAGAGCGGATCGCCCGGGTTCCGGGCCACCTTCGAGGGCTACCGCGACGTGACCCGGTCCCTCCGGCAGCCCCGGCACGACTACCTGCTGCGGACGCGCGACGCGGCGCTCGCCCTGCTGGACGGGGAGATCGACCTCGGGGACCGGCTGAGCGCGGAGGCAGTCGAGCTCGGCGAGGAGGTCGGCGACAGCGACACCGGGAACGTGCGCCTGTCGCAGCTGCTCGAGGTGGTCCGCGCCCGTGGCCGGCCGGACGAGCTGCGCGAGACGGCCGCCCGCGCGGTCGAGTGGTGGGTCGGCGCACCAGCGCACGCCCACGCGGTCGCCGCCGGGTTCCTGGCCCGGGCCGGCGACCTGGACGCTGCCCGGCGCGAGCTGGACACGGTGCTGTCCCTGGACGACTGGCGGACCGACCGGTCCTACCTGTGGTCGGTGTTCGTCGGTGAGCTGGTCACCGCGGCGATCGCCACTGGCGACCGCGACCTCTGCCGGCGGCTGGTCGACGACCTGCGCCCGCTGCGCGGCGCCTGCGCGGTCAACGGTGCGCTCGTCTGCTTCATGGGTGCCCACGCTCACCGGCTCGGCCTCCTGCACGCCGCGCTCGGGAGACCGGGCGCGAGCCCGGGAGCTGCTCACCGAGGCGCTCGCCGTCCACGAGCGGCTGGGTGCCAGGGCGTGGGCTGCCGAGAGCGCCGCCGCCCTGGGCCGGGTGGACGAGGGTGACGTCGCCCTGCGGCAGATCGGCGACCTGTGGGAGGTCGGGTTCCGTGGCCGGTCGGCCACCGTGCGCGACAGCAAGGGTGTCCGGGACCTGGCCGTGCTCGTCCGCCGCCCAGGCACCGACGTCCCGGCACTCGAGCTCGTGGCGGGGACCTCGGTGGCCGCCGGCGTGACTGCCGAGCCGTTGCTCGACCGCGCGGCGCTGACGGCGTACCGGAGCCGGATCGCCGAGCTCGACGACGAGCTGGACGACGCCCGGGGCGCCGCCGACCCGGCCCGCGTGGAGCGCGCCGCCGACGAGCGCGAGCAGCTGCTCGCGGAGCTGCGGCGAGACACCCGCCCGGACGGCTCGTCACGCAGACTCGGCGGCGACGCGGAGCGGGCGCGCAAGGCCGTCAGCGCCCGGATCCGGGACGCGATCGGGCGGATCGAGGCGGTGCTTCCCGAGCTCGGCCGGCACCTCGACCGCAGCGTCACCACGGGTACGACCTGCCGCTACGAGCCGCGGGAGGGGTGAACCTCCCGCGGCCGCAGGAGTCAGGCGGCCTCGGTGACCAGCTCGGCGTCGGCCGGTTCCGCCGCCGGCCGGCTCTGGGGGCGGAGCACGGTGGTGGCGACCACGAGGGCGGCCAGCGCGAACGCCGCCGAGGTGAGGAACGCCGCCTGGGCGCCGGGAACGAACTCGCCGGGAACGGCTCCGGCGGCGTACACCGACACGATGGCGGCCACGCCGACCGCGGCGCCGAGCTGCTGCGTGGTCTGCAGGAGCCCGGACGCGGCGCCCGCATGCTCCGGCTCGACCCCGGACAGAACCGTCGCGGTGACCGGCATGAACACGAGCCCGGTGGCCAGGCCGGCGATTGTCATCGGCCCGAAGACCGCACCGAAGTAGGTGTCCGTCGTACCGATGGAGCTGAGCCAGGCGTAGCCCACGGCCAGCGCGGCGGTGCCGACCATGATCATCGAGCGGGCACCGAACCTGGCCAGCAGCCGCGGCGTCACTCGCGATACCGCGAAGATGCCCAGGCTGAACGGCAGGAACGCCACACCGGCGGCGAGCGGTCCGAAGCCGAGGACCCCCTGCACGTACTGCACGACCAGGAAGAACATGGACAAGTTCGCACCGATCACGAGGGCCATCACCGCGAGGGCGGCGACCCGGCGGCGGTTGCGCACCAGCGCCGGCTGGATCATGGGGTGCGGGTGGCGTACCTCGGTCCGAGCGAGGACCGCGAGCAGTGCGAGACCGACGGCGAAGCCGACGAGCGTGCGCGCCGAGGTCCAGCCGTGCTCGGGGGTGCCGATCAGAGCCCAGACGAGCGAGACGGCGCCGAGGGTGGCGCTGGCCGCGCCGACCACGTCGAAGCGTCCGGGGCGGCGCTTGGTCTCGGTGACGAAGCGCGGCGCGAGGATGAGTACGGCGATCCCGATCGGGATGTTGATGAACAGCGTCCAGCGCCACGAGCCGACGTCGGTCAGCAGGCCGCCCAGCAGCAGGCCGATGGAGGCGCCACCCGAGGACACGGCGCCGAACAGAGCCAGTGAGCGGTTGCGCGCGGCCTCGTCGGGGGCGCTCGTGGTCAGCAGGGCGAGGACGCTCGGCGCGGCCAGGGCGGCGCCGACGCCCTGAAGGGTGCGGGCGGCGACCAGCTGGCCCGGTGTCTGGGCGAGGCCACCCAGGGCCGAGGCCAGCGTGAAGATCGCCAGGCCGACCTCGAAGGCCTTGAGCCGACCGAACACGTCGCCGAGCCGGCCGCCCAGGAGCAGCAGGCCACCGAAGGCGAGCGTGTAGGCGTTCAACACCCACGACAGGGACGCCGGGCCGAAGCCGAGGTCGCCGTCGATACGCGGGAGAGCGACGTTGACGACGGTGGCGTCGAGCACGAGCATGAGCTGGGCGACCAGGACGATCGCGATCCCGACGGCGGCACGGCCGGCGTTCGGCGGCAGCTCGGTGGGGAGGTCGTTGTGCGCCCGGTTGCGGGCAGGGTTGAGCTGGGACACAGGCATGGGTGTGGAGTCCTGTTCTGGTCTTGTGGACCGACGTAGACTTAGTGGAGAATGACTCCGGTTAGGTCTGAAACTATACGGAGACTGTCTCCGTTTGGCAAGAGGTGATCTGTGATGCGTGCTGATGCGCAGCGCAATCGCGACCGGATCGTCGAGGTGGCGCGCGAGGTCTTCCGCGAGAAGGGCTACGACGCCTCGCTCGACGAGGTCGCCAAGCGGGCGGGCGTCGGGCCCGGCACGCTCTACCGCCACTTCCCGAAGCGCGACGACCTGCTCGACGCGATCATGCAGAGCTGGGTGGACCGCGTGAACGAGGCGGCCGACAAGGTCCTGGCCCACGAGGGTCCGCCCCGCGACGTCCTGCTCGCGTGGTTCGAGACGTACGTCGAGCTGATCTCCCTGCACAAGGGCGGCCCGGCCAAGATCACCTCGGCTCTGGGCGACGAGAGCTCGCCGATCGTCACCAAGTGCCGCACCCTGACCGGCGCCACCGACCGGATCGTCGAGCGGCTCCGCGACGAGGACGCCCTGCGCGACCCGGTCGACGCCGTACAGATGTGCCGGCTGGTCGGCGGGGTCGCCACCGTGGCCGACCAGGGCGGACTCGACCGCGCCGCCGTCCGCCCGCTGCTCGAGGTCGTCGCCGACGGCATGCTGCGCTGAGCCACTCGTCCGTTCGTGCTCGGCTCTCGGTAGATTGACGCCGTGCCAGGGACTCGAACCGCCGCTCTCGACACCGTCGCCGTCGCTACCGAGGACCCCTCCCACGAACAGCCGTGGGCGGAGCTCGGCCTGAAGCCCGACGAGTACCAACGGATCCGCGAGATCCTCGGCCGCCGGCCGACCAGCTCCGAGCTGGCGATGTACTCCGTGATGTGGAGCGAGCACTGCTCCTACAAGTCGTCCAAGGTGCACCTCAAGCAGTTCTCCGACATCCCCCAGGAGACGCCGGTCGGCAAGATGCTCGCCGGCATCGGCGAGAACGCCGGCGTGATCGACATCGGCCAGGGGTACGCCGTCACGTTCAAGGTCGAGTCGCACAACCACCCGTCGTACGTCGAGCCCTATCAGGGCGCCGCGACCGGTGTCGGCGGCATCGTCCGCGACATCCTCGCGATGGGCGCCCGGCCGGTGGCCGTGATGGACCCGCTCCGGTTCGGCCCGCTGGACGCCCCGGACACGCACCGCGTGCTGCCCGGGATCGTGGCCGGTGTCGGCGGCTACGGCAACTGCCTCGGCCTGCCCAACATCGGCGGCGAGGCGGTCTTCGACGACACCTACCTCGGCAACCCCCTCGTCAACGCGCTCTGCGTCGGCGTGCTGAGGCACGAGGACCTGCACCTCGCCAAGGCCTCCGGCGCCGGCAACCAGGTCATCCTGTACGGCGCCAAGACCGGCGGCGACGGCATCGGCGGCGTCTCGGTCCTCGCCTCCGAGACGTTCGACGAGGGCGGCCCGGCCAAGCGGCCGAGCGTCCAGGTCGGCGACCCGTTCATGGAGAAGCTGCTCATCGAGTGCACCCTCGAGATCTTCGCGGCCGGGCTGGTCGCCGGCATCCAGGACCTCGGCGGCGCCGGCCTGTCCTGTGCCACCTCCGAGCTGGCCAGCGCGGGCGACGGCGGCATGCACGTCGAGCTCGACCTGGTGCCGCTGCGCGACTCGACCCTCGCTCCCGAGGAGATCCTGATGAGCGAGTCGCAGGAGCGGATGATGGCGGTCGTCGAGCCCGACGACGTCAAGGCGTTCCTCGCGATCTGCGAGAAGTGGGACGTCGACGCGACCGTCATCGGCGAGGTCACCGACACCGGCCGGCTGCAGATCGACTGGCACGGCGAGCGCGTCGTCGACGTGCCCCCGCGCTCGGTCGCGCACGACGGCCCGACCTACCACCGGCCGCTCGCCCGCCCCGACTGGCAGGACGCCCTCCAGGCCGACCGCGCCGAGGCGCTCGCGCGCCCGGCGACGGGGGAAGAGCTGCGGGACACGCTGCTGCGGCTGGTCGCGTCGCCGAACCTCTGCGACAAGTCCTGGATCACCGACCAGTACGACCGCTACGTCCGCGGCAACACCGTGCTCGCGCAGCCGAGCGACAGCGGCATGATCCGGGTCGACGACGAGACCAACCTCGGCGTCGCGGTCTCCACCGACTGCAACGGCCGGTTCGCCAAGCTCGACCCGTACGCCGGCGCGCAGCTCGCGCTCGCGGAGTCCTACCGCAACGTCGCCACCGGCGGCGCCGTCCCGCTGGCGATCAGCGACTGCCTGAACTTCGGCTCGCCCGAGGACCCGGCCGTGATGTGGCAGTTCGCCGAGGCCTGCCGCGGGCTCAAGGACGCCTGCGCCGAGCTCGGCATCCCGGTCACCGGCGGCAACGTCAGCCTCTACAACCAGACCGGCGAGACCGCGATCCTGCCCACGCCCGTGGTCGCCGTCCTCGGCGTGATCGAGGACGTCACCAAGCGGACGCCGACCGGGTTCGTGGCCGCCGGCGAGATCGTGCTGCTGCTCGGCGAGACCCGCGAGGAGCTGTCCGGGTCCGAGTGGGCGCACGTCGTGCACGCCCACCTCGGCGGGCTGCCGCCGCGGGTCGACCTGTCCGCCGAGAAGGCGTTGGCCGAGCTGCTGCACGAGGCGGCGCGCGATTCAGTTGTCACCAGTGCCCACGACCTGTCCGACGGTGGACTGGCCCAGGCTCTGGCGGAGGCCTCCTTCCGCAACGGGATCGGGGTCTCGGTGACCGTCGAGGGCGACCCGTTCGTCGCACTCTTCGCCGAGTCCGCTGCGCGCACCATCGTGACCGTGACCACCGACAGCCTCGAGGCGTTCACCGGCCTGGCCGCGCGCCACGGCGTACCCGTCACCGAGATCGGCCGCACCGGCGGCGCCGAGCTGGTGGTCGACGGCCAGTTCTCGATCCCGGTCGACGAGCTGCGCGCGGCCTGGACGGCCACGCTCCCCGCTGCCCTGGCCTGACGTGTGCGCGTGGACCGGCGGACGCTGCTCGGCGGGCTCGGCGCGCTCGGCCTGCTCGCCGCGTGTGGCGAGGACCAGCCGGTGAAGCCGGGTGCGGAGTCCGGTCGACGGATCGCCTACGGCGACGGGCCGGAGCAGTACGCCGAGCTCCACCGCCCGGCGGGCGAGTCCCGCGGCGTGGTCGTGGTCCTCCACGGCGGCTTCTGGAAGGCAGCGTACGACGCGTCGCTGGGCCGGCCGCTCGCTGACATCGCTCGCGGATCGCGGCTGGACCGCCTGGAACCTGGAGTACCGCCGGGTCGGCAACGGCGGCGGTGCGCCCGAGACGTTCGACGACGTCGCCGCCGGGATCGATGCGCTGGCCGATGTCGAGGATCTCGACCTCTCGACGGTGATCGCGCTCGGGCACTCGGCCGGTGGCCACCTCGCGGCCTGGGCTGCGTCCCGCGGCCGGTTCGAGCGCTGGCAGCCGGAGCGGGTGCCGGTCACCGGCGTGATCTCCCAGGCCGGGGTGATGGACCTGCGGACGGCGTACCAGGACGGGCTCGGTGACGGCGCGGTGGAGGCGTTCCTCGGCCACCCGCCCGGTCCCGCCGACGACCGCTACGACCCGATCCGGCAGGTCCCCCTCGACGTACCCGTCTGGTGCGAGCACGGCCGCGCCGACGACACCGTCCCGATCGGCCAGTCACGCGCGTACGTCGCCGCCGCGAAGGCCGCCGGCGCCGAGGCCGGGCTCGTGGAGTTCGACGGCGACCACTTCGTCGTGATCGAACCGGGCTCGGACGTCTGGTCCCGCCAGCTCGAGCTGCTCGACCAGATGGCCTGACCTGCTTCTGTCATTCCGGCGCAATTGCGCTGGTCCGGCGGTACTCCAGCAGCACCGGATGCGGCGCGAAGGACGACCTGGTGCGCACGCCGGTGGCCCGCCAGCCGAGCCTCTCGTAGAAGCGCCGGCCCCGATGGTTGGCCTCGAACACGCGCAGCCAGACGTAGGTCGCCTCGGGCTCGGTGGCGGCCAGCTCCGCGAGAACGGCGTCGTGCAGGCGACGGGCATGGCCGGTGCCCCAGGTGTCGAGGCGCGAGCCGAAGTGCAGGAGCTCGATGCCGCGGGTCGCGGCGAAGCCGCTCACCCGGCCATCGTGGTCGACTGCGACATAGCCCCGGATCGCCGGGTCCGCGACCTCCCGTCGCCAGCGGGCGAGGACCTCGTCGCGCGGGAACGGGTACCGATCCTGCGGGAACACGTCCGCCAGGCCGACGACTGCCCCCTGCTGCTGGACGTCGACCAGCTCCTCGAGGTCCGCCGGGGTGGCTGGCCGCAGCCCGACCGCGTCGGTCACGCGCCGGGGACGGGGGTTCCGTGGGGGAGTCCCGCGGTGACGTACACGTCGTACAACGGCTGCCACTGGGTCGCGTTCGCCGCGTGCGGCCCGTCGTTCGGCTCGCCCCGGACCACCTTGTCGAGCTCGGAGAGGCAGACGTGCCAGCCGGCGGCGTTCATGGCAGCGGCGCCCGGGTCGGAGAGGACGTTGACCAGCTCGAACCGGCAGCCACCGTCGACCTCCTCGAGGGTGAGGTAGAGCTCGTCGGTGCCCCAGACGAAGGCGAGGTGGTGCGGCGGGTCCCAGGCCAGGAGCCTGCCCTCCATCGCAGGTGCGTGGGGGTCGCCGACGAATCGCATGAGCGAGCCGACCTCGGGCTCGTACTCCACCTTCGACGGGAACCACGACGGCAGCTCCGCCGGGTCCGAGATCGCCCGCCAGACCCGCTCGACGGGGTGGCGGAAGGTGCGCTCGAAGCGGACTGCGGGGCGGCCGTCGTGCTGGACGTGGGTGCCGAGGTCGGTCATGGCTGTTCCTCCAGGTGCTGCTCGAGTCGGTCGAGGCTGTCGTTCCACAGCCGGCGGTACGGCGAGAGCCAGGCGTCCACGTCGGCGATCGGCCCGGGGTCGAGGGAGTAGACCCTCCGCTGGGCGTCCTTGCGCACCCGGACCAGCCCGGCCTCGCGCAGCACCCGCAGGTGCTTGGACGCCTGCGGCTGGGACAGGCGGAGCCGGTCCACGATCTCGCCGACCGGCTGCTCGCCCTCCAGGAGTACGTCGAGCACGGCCCGCCGTGTCGGGTCCACGAGGGCGGTCCAGGTCTCGCTCATGGTGCCGAATATGCCTCACAGAGAATATACCTGTCAAGGCATGTATCGGTAGTCCACGACGATCCTGTCGTCAGGCGGGCACCTTCGCAGCAAGATCGTCGTGGACTATCGGAGCGGCCGCGGCGAGCTCGGCCTGCCAGACCTCGGGCCGCGGGACGGCGCGGACGCTCCGGCTCAGGGTGGGGATCAGCGCGACCAGGGCGCACAGCACGATCAGGACGGCGACCGCCGCACCTCCGTCCAGGTCGCCAGCAGCAGGCCGGCGAGCAGCGGTGCCAGCGGCATGATCGACATCGACGTGAAGCTCACGGTCGCCTGCACGCGCCCGAGCAGCGCGCGCGGTGTGACGGCGACCCGGTAGGCGCCGATGCCGGCGTTGCCCGCGGGGTTGAGGAAGATGCCGACCGAGAGCGCGAGGGCGACCACCGCCGGGTGGTTCCAGAAGACGAGCGGGACCATCAAGGGGACGAAGCTCCAGGCGACCACGACGGTGAGCCGGCCGGTCGCGAACCGGTCGATCAGCCACGGCGCGACGAGCGCGCCGAGGATGCCGCAGGCGCCGGCCGCGGTCTCGACCAGCCCCAGGGCCAGGGGGTCGACCCCGGACTCGATCAGCCGCAGGATCGCCACGAAGAAGACCGCGTTGACGGCCAGGTTGGAGAGCGGCGCCCAGCAGAGCAGCACCCGGAAGAACGGCCGCGAGACCAGGAACCGCAGCCCCTCGGCGAGGTCCTGCAACGGCCGCTGGCGCGGGCCGTCGCGGCGCGGCGCCGAGAGGTCGGCGCGGATCCGGCCGAGCAGAGCCCAGCAGACGGCGTACGACACCGCGTCGAGCGCGAACGGCAGCCAGCGGGCGACGCCGTAGAGCACGCCGCCGAGCGGTCCGCCGACCAGGCCGGCGACGTGCTGGCGTGCCTGCTGCTGGCTGAGGGCGGTGGGCAGGTCCTGGTCGGGTACGACGGTCCGCACCGCCGCGGTCTCGGCCGGCGCGAACAGGCCGGCGCACGCCCCGCTGAGCAGAGCCACGGTGAGCAGGTGCGGGACCGTCAGCACGCCCGCGATCGTCGCGGCGACCAGTGAGGAGTAGAGGATCAGGCCGGTCGCGCTGGCCCACCGCATCAGCCGCAGCCGGTGGACCCGGTCGGCGAGCACGCCGGCCGGGAGCAGGGCGCCGACCAGCCCGAGCAGGTGCAGCGCCTCGGCGAGCGCGGCCACCAGGGCGGAGCCGGTGAGGGCGTAGCCGAGCAGCGGGAACACGAACATGCTCACCCTGCTGCCCAGTTCGCTCAGGGTCTGGCCGACCCAGAGGACCGTGAAGTCGTGGTTGCGGGCGAGGGTGCGGTAGCCGGTCATATGCGCAACATACATTGCGCAACTATTAGTGCGCAATGGAACGTGCGCAATTTGCTAGGATCTGTGCGCATGGCCCGTTCCCCCCGCAAGCAGCGCCTCCATGACCCGACCGTGCTCCGCGCGATCGCCCATCCGATGCGGAACCGGATCCTCAACGAGATGTCCGCGACCGGCCCGACCCGCGCCGCCGACATCGCCCACGACCTCGGCATCCCGGCCAACCAGGCGAGCTTCCACCTGCGCCAGCTCGCCAAGTACGGCCTGGTCGAGGAGGCCGTCGGCGCCGGCCGCGACAAGCGCGACCGGGTCTGGAAGCTGGTCGACGA
This sequence comes from uncultured Actinomycetota bacterium, assembly GCA_963788445.1. Classification (GTDB taxonomy): domain Bacteria; phylum Actinomycetota; class Actinomycetes; order Propionibacteriales; family Nocardioidaceae; genus Nocardioides. The sequence continues at coordinate 266,563 of CAWBGN010000005.1, read as the reverse complement.
GGACGGCCTCAGCCTGAACATGGAGGACCTCGAGAACTCTCCCGGCGGCAAGGCCGCGGTCACGGTGTTCCGCCGCAACGCCTCGGCCTGGGCGCACGAGATCGTCGACGCGGCGTACTCACCGGATCACCAGAAGGACACGCTCCAGACGGTCACCGAGCAGTCGATCAGGCTGACCAAGGCCGAGGCCGAGCGAGCTGGCCGGCGAGCTCGACCGGATCCTGCAGAAGTGGGCGAAGAAGACCCGTGGTCGCGACGACTCGCGGCGTACCTACCTGCTGTTCTCGATCCTCCAGCCCTACCCCGACATCCCTGATGGTCCTGCCAGCGCAAATGCGCCGAAATGACACGTTGAGCGACCTCCGGCCTGTCATTCCGGCGCAATTGCGCCAGTTGGGCGATCAGGAGGAGCGGCGCATGGTGCGGACGCCGACGGTGACGCCCAGGGCGGCGACGATCGCGGCCGCGATGAAGCCGGCGAACACGGTGTCGGCGGGGTAGGTGCCCGCGAACAGCGCGCGCTCGGCCTCGACGACGTAGGTGAGCGGGTTGAGGTCCGAGGCGACCTGCAGCCAGCGCGGGGCGCCCTCGAGCGGGAGCAGCATCCCGGCGAGCAGCAGGAACGGGAAGATCAGCGTCTGCTGGACCGTCCAGAACAGCCACTCCTGACCGGCCGACACCAGCGCCAGGGCGAACGACAGGGATCCGATCCCGACCGAGAACAGGGCGAGGATCGCGACACCGACGAGTACGCCGTCGAGGTGCAGGTCGAAGCTGAACGGCGTCACCACGGCCAGGATGATCGCGGTCTGCATCAGCATCGGCACGACCTCCTTCAGGGCGCGGCCGACCAGCAGGGACGAGCGGCTGAGCGGCGAGACCAGCAGCCGCTCGTGTGAGCCGGTGAGCATCTCGTCGGTGAGCGCGGCGCCGGTGAACGACGCCGCCATCAGGCAGGTCATCGCGACGATGCCTGGCACGAACCACTGCAGCGCGGAGCCGTTCGGCACCTCGGGCAGCAGGGGCGCGAACAGGCCGAGGAAGACCAGCGGCTGGACCATCGCGAACAGCACCGACGCCGGCTCGCGCCACACCGGCTTCAGCTCGCGGGTCATCACGTTGACGGTGTCGCCGACGAAGCCGCTCACGGGGGTGTCCTGGACAGGGATGATGCTCATGCTGCGACCTCCTCGGTCTCGTTCTGGGTGGATTCGCCGGCGGTCTCGCGCAGGCTGCGGCCGGTCAGGTTCAGGAAGACGTCATCGAGCGTCGGCCGCCTGACCTCGATCTGCCGCACCGGTGTGCCAGCGGAGGCGAGGTCCGAGACGAGCTCCGGCGCGACGAGGGACCCGCCGTTGGCCCGGATCGTCACCAGGTCGCCGTCGCGGTCGACGTACGCCGTGTCGTCCAGGCGGGCGGCGGCCCGCTCGGCAGCGACGACGGCGTGGTCCGCCCGGTCGAAGGCCAGGGTGACCAGGTCGCCGAGCCCGGACTTGAGCCGCGCGGCGCTGTCGTCCGCGATGACCAGCCCGTGGTCGACCACGATCACCCGGCCGGCGAGGGCGTCGGCCTCCTCGAGGTAGTGGGTGGTGAGGACGATCGTGCTGCCGGTCTCCTCGTGCAGGCGGCGCACCTGCTCCTGGAGGTTGGCCCGGTTCTGCGGGTCGAGCCCGGTCGACGGCTCGTCGAGGAACAGCACCCGTGGCAGGTGCACCAACCCCATCGCGATGTCGAGCCGGCGCCGCTGACCGCCGGAGAGGGTCGAGACCTTGCGGTCCGCGACCGTCGTCAGGTCGAGCTCATCGATCAGCTGCGCTGCCCGCTGCCGGGCCTCCGCCCGGGACAGTCCGTGCGCCCGGCCCTGGCTGACCAGCTCGTCCCGGCCCCGCTGCTGGTGCCCGGCGCCGTTGCCCTGCCCGACGTACCCGATCGCACGCCTGACCTCCCGTTGCCCGCTCACCACGTCGTGCCCGGCGACGCTCGCCGAGCCGGACGTGGGTGGGATCAGGGTGGTCAGCATCCGCAGGGTGGTCGACTTGCCCGCGCCGTTCGGCCCCAGGAAGGCGACGAGCTCGCCCTGGCGGATCTCCAGATCGAGGCCGCGAACCGCCTCGACCGTCTGCTTGCGTGCGGTGAAGTGGCGGGTCAGCCCGCGGGTCACGATCACCGGTCCGGTCTGTGTGTGAATCGTCATGGCTTCACGCTAGGGACGATTCAGGTCACTTTCTGTCCTCAATCGGATCTAGTCTGAGGACATGGCGAACACGAGTGGACGGATGCTCCGGCTGCTGTCCCTGCTCCAGACCCACCGCTACTGGCCCGGCGGCGAGCTGGCCGACCGGCTCGAGGTCAGCGCGCGCACCCTGCGCCGCGACGTCGACCGGCTGCGCGAGCTCGGCTACCAGGTGGACGCCGTCCGCGGCGTCGCCGGCGGCTACCAGCTCCGCGCCGGCGGCTCGCTGCCGCCGCTCCTGCTCGAGGACGAGGAGGCGGTCGCGATCGCGGTCGGGCTGCGTACGTCGGCCGCCGGCGCCGTCCAGGGCATGGAGGAGTCGTCGATCCAGGCGCTGACGAAGGTGCTGTCGCTGATGCCGCCGCGGCTCCGGCGCCGGATGGACGCGCTGCAGTCGCAGACCGTCCCCGCGCCGATGCGCGGCCCGACCGTCGACGCCGCCACCCTGACCACGCTCGCCCAGGGGTGCCGCGACGACGAACCGGTCCGGTTCGGCTACACCGCCCGCGGGGCCGAGCCGACGAAGCGGCACGTCGAGCCGCACCGGCTGGTCTCGCTCGGCCGCCGGTGGTACCTCGTCGGCTACGACCGCGATCGGCAGGACTGGCGCAGCTTCCGGGTCGACCGGATCCGCGAGGCGGCCCTCACCGGGGCTCGCTACCGGCCGCGCGAGCTGCCCGCCGACGACGCCCTCGAGTTCGTCAGGACCGGCATCGCCTCCATGCCCATGCGGTACGCCGTACGCGTGCGGTTCGCCGCGCCTCCCGAGGTGATCCACGCCCTCGTCGGCAACTGGGCCACCACCGAGCCGACCGAGGACGGGTGCGTGATGACGATGAACGCCGACACCCTCGACTGGCCGCTGATGACCCTGGCCGGGGTGGACGCCGACTTCACCGTCGAGGAGCCGGCCGAGCTCCGCGACCTCGCCGCCCGCGCCGCCACCCGTCTCGCCGCCTCCTCCCGATAGTCCGAGACGTTTGGGTTGCTTTCGAGCTCAAGTGACAACCCAAACGTCTCGGACTATCGGGCTCGCCCGCCGGATAGGTTGACGCCATGCCCGCCCGCCTCCGACCGGCCGACCCGGCAGCGGTCGCCGAGGCGCTCGCCCGCGAGGAGCCGCGCACGGCCGCCGACCGGAAGCTGCTGAGCAAGCACTTCCTCGCGGTCCTGTCCGAGCGGGCGCCGGGGAAGTCGGTCGAGGTGCGGGTCCCGCCGTACGCCGCCGCGCAGGTGATCGAGGGCGTCCGGCACACCCGCGGCACCCCGCCCGCCGTCGTCGAGACCGATGCGGACACCTGGATCGCCCTCGCCACCGGCGAGCTCACCTGGGCCGAGGCCGAGGCCGCCGGACGGGTCCGCGCCAGCGGCGAACGCGCCGACCTCTCTCCCCACCTCCCGTTGGGATAGTCCGCCTCGAAAAGCACGCTGCGAGAGCCGGTGGACGTGCTTTTCACGGCGGACTATCGGTCAGACCCCTCCCTTTACCTCCAGATTGAGCAGGTCGCTAGGTTGGCGTTCATGAGCGATCAGATCCGCGCGAAGGTCCAGTCCGTCCTGCCCGGCATCCGGCGGGACCTCGAGGACCTGGTCCGGATCGAGTCGGTGAGCGCCGACCCCGCCCGCACGGGGGAGGTGCAGCGGAGCGCGGAGGCGGTCGCGGAGCTGTTCCGGGCCGAGAAGTTCGACTGGGTCGAGATCGTCAGCGCCGACGGCGGCGCCCCGGCCGTGATCGCCCACAAGTCCGGGCCCGAGGGCGCGCCGACGGTGCTGCTCTACGCCCACCACGACGTACAGCCGGAGAACGACCACGCCGACTGGGACTCCCCGCCGTTCGAGCCGACCGAGCGCGACGGCCGGCTCTACGCGCGCGGCGCCGCCGACGACAAGGCCGGCATCGTCGCCCACCTCGGCGCGCTCCGGGTCTTCGGCGACGACCTGCCGGTCGGGGTCACCATGTTCATCGAGGGCGAGGAGGAGGTCGGCTCCGAGACCCTGGTCGCGCTGCTCAAGGAGCACCAGGACCGGCTCGCCGCCGACGTCATCGTGATCGCCGACTCCGGCAACTGGGACATCGGCGAGCCCGCCCTCACCACCAGTCTCCGCGGCCTGGTCCGGGTCGACGTCGAGGTCCGCACCCTCACCCACGCGGTCCACTCCGGCATGTGGGGCGGCCTCGTGCCCGACTCCCTGATGACCCTCAGCCGGCTGATCGCGAGCCTCCACGACGACGCCGGCAACGTCGCGGTCGAGGGCCTGCACCGCGGCCGGGCCGCCGCCGTGGAGTACCCCGAGGAGCGGCTCCGCGCCGAGTCCGGCGCCAACCCCGGCATCCAGTGGATCGGCGACGGCCCCGTCGTCGAGCGGCTGTGGACCCGCCCGTCGCTCAGCATCACCGGTCTGGACGCGCCCCAGGTCGACGGCGCCAGCAACACGCTCGTCCCGTCAGCCCGCGCGAAGATCTCGATGCGGATCGCCCCCGGCGACACCACCGCCAACGGCCTCGAGTGCCTGCGCCGCCACCTCGAGGCCAACGTCCCGTGGGGCGCCGAGCTCACCGTCACGGTCGTCGACACCGGCGAGGCGACGCAGATCGACGCCACCGGTCCGGCGTACGACGCCGCGCGCGCCGCGTTCGCCGAGGCCTGGGACGGCACCGAGCCCGTCGACATGGGCGTCGGCGGCTCGATCCCCTTCATCGCCGAGTTCCTCGAGGCGTTCCCGCAGGCCAGCGTGCTGGTGACCGGCGTCGAGGACCCCGACACCCGCGCCCACGGCGCGAACGAGGGCCTCCACCTCGCCGAGTTCGAGCGGGTCGTCCTGGCCGAGGCGCTGATGCTCGCGAAGCTCGGCGCGCGCTGAGCGGCTAGCGCCGGAGGGGATCAGGCGGCGGCGGGCAGCCGGACGGTGAAGGTGCTGCCGCGGCCGAGGTCGGAGCGTACGTCGATCCGGCCGCCGTGGCGCTCCACGATCCGCTGCACGATCGTCAGCCCCAGGCCGGTGCCGGGCTCGGCGACGGCCTCCGGGTTGGTGGACCGGAAGAACTCGCTGAACAGGTGGTGCTGGTCGGCCTGGGAGATGCCGATGCCCTGGTCGGTGACGCGCAGCACGACCTGGTGGTCCTCGCGGGTCAGGGACACCGTGATCGCTCGGCCGTCGGGGGTGTACTTGACGGCGTTGCTGACCAGGTTCGCGCAGATCCGGTCGATCTCCTCGGGCTCGCCCAGCGCCAGCAGCGGCTGGTCGGGAGCCTCCACGTGGATCGTGAGCGCCTTGCGCTGGGCGGCGATCGAGGACAGGTCCAGGACCTCGTCGACGATCGGGCGCAGGTCGACCGGCACCGGGATGATCGGGTAGTTCGGGTCGCCGACCTTCGACAGCAGGAGCAGGTCGTCGATGACCCGGCCCAGCCGGAAGGCGCCCCGGTCCATGGCCCTGAGCGACCCCTGCACCTGGTCGGACAGACCGGGCGCGCTCTCGAGGATCTCGAGGTGGCCGGTGATCGCCGTGAGGGGGTTCTTCAGCTCGTGCGACACGGTGGCGATCAGCTGGCTCTTGTAGGTGTCGAGGGCCTGCAGCTCCTCGACCAGCCGATGCTCGCGCTCGAACGTGCGGGCGTTGAGGATGGCGCGACCCAGGTCGTGCCCGATGTCGGCGGCGGCCGCGGCCTCGTCCTCGGTCCAGTCGGGATGCCCGGGTGCACGGGTCAGCACCAGGTTGCCGAGGCACTCGGGCCCGGCACCGAGCGGCGCGAACAGGACGGAGGCGATGCCGATGCTGGCCAGGAAGAACAGGATCTGGTCGCCCTGCTCCTCGGTGATCGTGTCGCCGAAGGGCCGTTCGTTGGCGACGATCTCGACCTGCTGGGTCGCCCAGGCCCGACGGGCCGCGCTCTCGGCGATCCCGACCATCTCGTCGGGCAGCGAGACCATGCTTCCGTCGGACGAGTAGATCGCGCTGGTCCCGCGTCCGTCCTCGTCGAAGGTCTGGATCCACATGCCGTGCGCCTGGAAGCCCTCGACCAGGGCCCGCTGGCAGTCGGCGAGGACGCTGTCGAGGCTGAGCTGGGCACTGGCCGTGCGGACGATCTTGCGGGCGGCTTCGGCGAGCCTGACCTTCTCGGCCAGGGCCTCCCGCTCCAGGGCGGTGATCACGGCTCGGCCGGCCTGCTCGGCGTACGTCTGCAGGACCCGGCGCTGCGCCTCGTCCGGCCTGCGGCCGTTGACGGGCAGGTCGATGGCGAGCGTCCCGCGGAGCACGCCGTCGTCGTCGGTGAGCGGCGCGATCAGGAGGTCGAGCGGGTGCCAGGCGTCGGGCTCGTCGATCGGCGTGACGTCGGGGATCCAGCCCCAGGTCTCGCCCGCGCTGGGGTCGAGCCGCTCGTGCGGGACGAAGCGGAGCAGGCCCCAGTGGTCGGCCTTCTCGATCTCCGCCATCAGCGTGTCGATGGGGGTACGGCGCCCCTGGAGCTCGATCCGGGCCTCGTCGCTGCCCGCGACGGCCGCGACCTCGAGCTTGCCGTCCTCGCGCGCCACGCTGATCGCGGCGACGCCGAACCCGGCCAGGTCGGTCACACCCTCGGCGATCAGCTGGAGGGCGTCACGAGAAGGACCGTCGGACCAGATCGGTCGGACGGGCGTCGGATGGTCTGCGGCTTCCCGAGACATGAGTCGTTGGCACCTCCCCGTGGCGGGACACATGTTACGTGGATCACGAGGTTTCGGGTCGCGTTCGACAACACCGGGACGGCGAATCTGCGGACCCGTCCCGCGCCCGTAGACTCGGCCCCGTGCATCAGCCCTCCAGGACGCGCACCCGTGGTGACGGCCGACTGACCGCAGCACTCGACCCCCAAGACCAAGGCCCGCAGGACGCCTGTGGCGTCTTCGGCGTCTGGGCTCCGGGCGAGGACGTCGCCAAGCTGACGTACTTCGGGCTCTACGCCCTCCAGCACCGCGGCCAGGAGTCGGCCGGCATCGCGGTCAGCAACGGCCGCCAGATCCTGGTCTACAAGGACATGGGCCTGGTCAGCCAGGTCTTCGACGAGACCACCCTGGCCTCGCTCAACGGCCACGTGGCGATCGGCCACTGCCGCTACTCCACCACCGGCGCCAGTACCTGGCAGAACGCGCAGCCGACGTTCCGCCCGACCGCCGACGGATCGATCGCCCTCGGCCACAACGGCAACCTGATCAACACGGCCGAGCTGTCCAAGCTGGTCGTCGACCTGCCCGGCCCGCCCGACCAGCTGGACCTGCACACCCGCAACGTCGAGGAGTCCACCAACGACACCGGGCTGGTCACCGCGCTGCTGGCCCACCACCCCGACACCAGCCTGGAGCAGCGGGCGCTCGAGGTGCTGCCGGAGCTGCGTGGCGCGTTCTGCTTCGTCTGGATGAACGAGGACACCCTGTACGCCGCCCGCGACCCGCAGGGCATCCGGCCGCTGGTCCTGGGCCGGCTGGACCGGGGTTGGGTCGTGGCCAGCGAGGACGCCGCGCTGGCCACCATCGGCGCCAGCGTGGTCCGCGAGGTCGAGCCCGGCGAGATGCTGGTCATCGACGAGAACGGCCTCCGCTCCCACCGCTTCGCCGAGCCGCAGCCCAAGGGCTGCGTCTTCGAGTACGTCTACCTCGCCCGCCCCGACGCCACCATCAACGGCCGCAGCGTCCACGAGGCCCGCGTGGAGATGGGCCGCGAGCTGGCCCGCCAGTACCCCGTCGAGGCCGACCTGGTGATGCCGGTCCCCGAGTCCGGCACCCCCGCGGCCGCCGGCTACGCCGAGGAGAGCGGCATCCCCTTCGGCCAGGGCTTCGTGAAGAACGCGTACGTCGGTCGCACGTTCATCCAGCCCAGCCAGACCCTCCGCCAGCTCGGCATCCGGCTGAAGCTGAACGCCCTCGAGCACATGATCCGCGGCAAGCGGATCGTCGTGGTCGACGACTCGATCGTGCGCGGCAACACCCAGCGCGCCCAGGTCCGGATGCTGCGCGAGGCCGGTGCGCTCGAGGTGCACGTCCGGATCTCCAGCCCGCCCGTGAAGTGGCCGTGCTTCTACGGCATCGACTTCGCCACCCGCGCCGAGCTGATCGCGAACGGCCTGGAGGTGGACGAGATCGCCGCCAGCGTCGGCGCCGACAGCCTCGGCTACATCTCGCTCGACGGCATGGTCGACGCCACCGCCCGGTCCGCCGAGTCGCTGTGCACGGCCTGCTTCACCGGCGAGTACCCCATCGACCTGCCCGACGAGAGCCTCCTCGGCAAGCACCTGCTGGAGGCGTCGCTCGTGTCCGAGGCGCTGCCCCTCCTCAACAACCCCTGATCCAGGAGCACCCGTTGACCGAGCCCGACCAGCCCGCCACCGAAGGGGCCTACGCCGCCGCCGGAGTGTCGATCGAGGCCGCCGACAAGGCCATCGAGCTGATGAAGGTCTGGGTCGACAAGGCCCGCCGCCCCGAGATGATCGGCGGCCTGGGCGGCTTCGCGGGGCTGTTCGACGCCTCGGTCCTCAAGCGCTACGACCGCCCGCTCCTCGCCACCTCGACCGACGGCGTCGGCACCAAGGTCGCGATCGCGCAGGCGATGGACGTGCACGACACGATCGGTTTCGACCTGGTCGGCATGGTCGTCGACGACCTGGTCGTGTGCGGCGCGGAGCCGCTGTTCATGACCGACTACATCGCCACCGGACGGGTGGTCCCGGAGCGGATCGCCGCCATCGTCAAGGGCATCGCCGAGGCGTGCGTCGAGGCCGGCTGTGCGCTGCTCGGCGGCGAGACCGCGGAGCACCCCGGACTGCTCGCCCCCGACGAGTACGACGTGGCCGGCGCGACCACCGGCGTGGTCGAGGCCGACCGGCTGCTCGGCCCGGGCCGGGTCCGGCCGGGCGACGTGGTGATCGCCATGGAGTCGAGCGGCCTGCACTCCAACGGCTACTCCCTCGTCCGGCACGTGCTGCTGAACACCGCGAAGTGGGAGCTCGACCGCGACGTCCCCGAGCTGGGCCGGAGCCTCGGCGAGGAGCTGCTCACGCCGACCCTGATCTACGCCAAGGCCTGCCTCGATCTGGCCGACCGCACGGACACCCACGCGATGTCCCACGTCACCGGCGGCGGGCTCGCGGCCAACCTCGAACGCGTGCTGCCGGTCGAGCTCGCGGTCACCATCGACCGCGCCACGTGGACCCCCCAGCCGGTCTTCGACCTGGTCCGCCGGGTCGGCGACGTACCCCAGCCGGACCTGGAGGCGACCCTCAACTGCGGGGTCGGCATGGTCGCCCTCACCCCACCCGACGACGCCGACACGGCCATCGAGGTGCTCGCCGCGCACGGCATCCGGGCCTGGGCGGCCGGCGAGGTCCGATCCGACGCCGACCGGGGCGGACGGGTCGATCTGGTGGGTCAACACCCCGGTTGGTGACAATGGGGCTCCCGGGACGACGAAATCGGTCCCGGCAAGCGAACATTTCGGTATGGGTGTGCGGGAACAGCCGGGCAGCAGGTAGCGTTGGCCTCACGAGAAACTGTTGAGAAGTCCGGGAGCCCCGCCGATGGGTCTGGGTCCCGGCCGAGCGTGCGAGGGGGCTGACCCTATGGGGCGCGGCCGAGCGAAAGCCAAGCAGACCAAGGTCGCCCGCGACCTGAAGTACCGCACTCATGAGACGGACTTCGGGGCGCTGGCCAGCGAGCTGCATGGCGAGAAGAAGACCGACACCGAACAGGCCGACTCGCCAGACGAGTACGACGACTGGTCGGACTACGCCGAACCTCGCCGCGACTAGCTTCTAGTTGAGTTGGGCTCGCGCGGCGCTGATGGCGCCGCGCGAGCCCGATTTGCCTGCCGCGCGGGCCCAACTCAACGCCCGCGCAGGCCCAACTCAACGATTCAGCCAGATGCCCCGCAGGCGACCGACGTCGCGCATCCGGCGCTCGGCGATCCGGTCGGCGGCGACGGCGGGCGGCACACCCTCGGCGGCGGCCACCTCGAACACGCCGCGAGTGGTCTCGAAGATCCCGCTGGCGCGCTGCTGGGCGCGCTCGAACGAGAAGCCCTCGAGCTCGTCGGCGACCTGGATCAGGCCGCCGGAGTTCACGCAGTAGTCGGGGGCGTAGAGCACGCCCTTCTCCTCGAGCATCTTCTCGACGCCCGGGTGGGCGAGCTGGTTGTTGGCCGCGCCGCAGACGATCTTCGCGGACAGCACCTCGACGACGTCGTCGGTGAGCGCTGACCCGAGCGCGCAGGGCGCGTAGACGTCGAGCGCCGAGGCGACCAGCTCGTCGGTCGAGCCGGCGACGATCACCTGCGGGAACTCGGCGCGGATCTTGTCGATCGAGGGCTGGAAGACGTCGGTGACGATGACTGTCGCGCCGTCCTCGATCAGGTGCCGCACGAGGTGCCGGCCGACCTTGCCGATGCCTGCGACGCCGACGGTCCGGCCGGCCACGGTGGGAGCACCCCACGCGAACTCGGCGGCCGCACGCATGCCCTGGAACACGCCGTACGCCGTGAGCACGGAGCTGTCGCCGGCGCCACCGTGGGCGACGGTGCGCCCGGTGACGTAGTCGCACTCGCGCGCGATGTGGTCCATGTCCTCCGAGAACGTGCCGACGTCGCAGGCGGTGTAGTAGCGCCCGTTCAGCGACTGGACGAAGCGGCCGTAGGCGCGCAGCAGCGCCTCGGACTTCAGGGTGGCCGGGTCGCCGATGATGACGGCCTTGCCGCCACCGAGGTCGAGCCCGGCGAGCGCGGCCTTGTAGGACATGCCGCGCGAGAGGTTGAGGACGTCCTGGACCGCGTCGGCGGTGGAGGAGTACGGGAAGAAGCGGGTGCCGCCGAGGGCCGGGCCCAGCGCGGTGGAGTGGATCGCGACGATGGCCCTGAGGCCAGTGGCGGGGTCGTTGGAGAAGACGACCTGCTCGTGCTCGGCTCCGAGCTCGAACACGTCCGCGGAGCTGCCAGACATGGGGTGCCCACTTTCTGTTCTGTGCCACGAGGGTGGGTGGCGTTCGGTCCGGCCCGCAGGGGTGGCGCGGGTCCGGACCTCAAGCGTAGGGCGGTTCGGGGGTTACTCAGAAGTCAACGCCGCTGTGTCGCGGCGGCCGGGCCGACGGTCAGAGCCCGCCCTCGGCGAGCTCCGCGAGCGCGGCCAGGGCGCGGTCCAGCTCCGACTCGAGCCGGGACAGGAGGTCCGCGGCGCCGTCGGTGGTGCCGGTGTCGCCGAGGTTCTCCAGGGCGAAGGCGGCCTCGCCGACCAGGGGCAGCCCGAGGTTGAGCGCGCTGCCCTTGAGCTTGTGGGCGGTGGCGACCAGCGCCGTGGCGTCGGCGGCCGCGACGGCGGTCCGGATGTCGCCGAGCTGCCCGGGCGCGTTCGCGGCGAAGTTGGCCGACGCGCGTTCGAACAGGCTGGTGCCGTCGCGGCGCATCGAGTCGAGCATGCGCATCCGGTCGAGGTCGACGATGGTCTCCATGGCGGGCTCCCGAGCAGGTGAGGTGGATGTGGCGGACCCGTCGATCCATTTTCGGAGCGCCCGGAACAGCCGGGCGGGGTCGACGGGTTTGGTCAGGAAGTCGTCCATGCCGGAGGCGAGGCAGCGCTCCTGCTCGCCCTCCAGCGCGGAGGCGGTCATCGCGATGATCGGCACCCGCACTCCTTCGGGCTCGCCGGCCCGGATCGCGCGGGTCGCGTCGAAGCCGTCGAGCCGGGGCATCCGGCAGTCCATCAGCACGGCGGCGTACCCGTGCCGTCCGGCCAGGGCGTCCACGGCCTCGATGCCGTCGGCGACGACGTCGACGGCGTAGCCAGCGGTCTCGAGGAGCCCGGTCGCCACCATCTGGTTGACGTGGTTGTCCTCGACGACGAGGACCCGCTGCCCGCCGCGGCCGCGCACCGACGACGCGGGTCGGTCGGCCTGCGCCACCTCGCCGGCGACCGCGTTGATCAGGCTGTCGAACAGCTCCGACTGGCGGACCGGCTTCGTCAGGCACTGCGCGATGCCGGCCGCGCGGGCGGCGTCCCGGTCGATGTGGTGGCTCGACGACAGCAGGAGCAGATGCAGCCTGCCCTCGGCCGAGCCGGCCCGGATCGCGCGGGCCAGGGCGAGCCCGTCGACGTCGGGCAGCAGCATGTCGAGCACCGCGACGTCGAACGGGTCGCCCTCGGTCGGCGGCCGAGCGGAGCGCGGTCATCGCCTCGTCGGCGGAGCCGACGGACACCGGCTGCATCTCCCAGGCGGAGAGCTGTTCGTCCAGGATCAGCCGGTTCGTCGCGTTGTCGTCGACGACCAGCACGCGGCGCCCGCGGAGCAGGGCGGGGTCGGCTTCGTGCACCCGGCGGGGTGCGGTCGTGGCCCGGAGGAACGACGCGGTGAAGCTGAAGGTGCTGCCCTTGCCGAGCTCGCTCGCCACCTCCAACGTTCCGCCGAGCGCGGTGACGAGCTGCTGGGAGATGGCCAGCCCGAGCCCGGTGCCGCCATGCTCGCGGGTCGTCGACGGGTCGGCCTGGGTGAACGCGTCGAACAGCCGCGGCTGAAGCTCCGGCTCGATCCCGGCGCCGGTGTCGGTCACCTCCACGGTCAGCACGACGGAGTCCTCCGTCTCGTGGCCGAGCCGGGCCTGGATCGCCACCTCACCCTGCTCGGTGAACTTGACCGCGTTGGAGCCGAGGTTCGTGAGCACCTGGCCCAACCGGCCCGGGTCACCCCGCACGAAGTCGGGTACGTCGGGGTGGCACGCGACGAGGAGCTCGAGGCCCTTCTCGTGCGCCGGCCCGCTGAGCACGTCGGCCGTCTTGTCGAACACCGAGCGGACGTCGAAGTCCAGCGCCTCGAGCTCGAGCTTGCCGGCCTCGATCTTGGACAGGTCCAGGATGTCGTTGATGATGCCGAGCAGAGTGAGCCCGGCGCCCTGGAGGCCCTCCGCGAGCCGCCGCTGCTGGCTGTCGAGGTCGGTCCGCAGGAGCAGGTCGTTGAGGCCGATCACGCCGTTCATGGGCGTGCGGATCTCGTGGCTCATCGTCGCCAGGAACTCCGACTTCAGCCGCGACGCCTCCATCGCCTGGTCGCGGGCGACGGCGAGCTGCGCCGCACTCGCCTCGCGCTGCGCCACCTGGCCGAGCTGCCCGGCGATCTGCTCGATGAGGGTGTGGGAGTTCTCGTCGGGAGGCACCTCGTCGGCCAGCAGCACGATCACGCACGTCGCCTCGCCGTCGAGCAGGACGGGCATCGCCACCAGGGTGTGCGTCTCCTCGTGGCCGGCCACCGGGGCGACCTCGAGCTGCTTGGACCGGCAGGCGCGCTCAGCGAGCTCCGCATCGGGCTCGGGAAGCCACGTGGCCGACGGGTGCCGCATGCCGACCACCTCGCCCAGCCCCCCATCGGTGGTGGTGCGGTAGAGGCAGACCGGCTGCCAGGTCGTGAACTCCGGCACGCCGTACGCCGCGAGCTCGACGGCCTCGTCGAGGCTGTTGGTCTGGTTCGCTGCGGTGGCCATCGTCTGCAGAAGGAACAGGCGGCGGGTGGCCTCGGCGGCGCTGTTGTCGGCCAGCACCCGCTCGGTGATGTCCTGGGCGGTCCCGCCCATCATCGCCGGGCTGCCGTCCGCAGCCCGCTCGACGCGGCCCAAGTCCGCGGACCCAGCGTTCCTCGCCGCCCTTGCGGACGATCCGGCTGTCCCAGGAGAACTCGTCCTGGCCGTGGAACACCGACGCCACCGCGGCCTCGACCATGGGCCGGTCCTCGGGATGGATGAACTGCAGGAACGCTTGGTACGTCGCCGCGAACTCGTCCGGGTCGACGTTGTAGATGCGGTACAGCTGGTCGGACCAGGTCACCGTGTCCGTGGCGACGTCCCACTCCCAGCTGCCGATCTGGGCGATGGCCTGGGCGGCCGCCAGCAGCTGCTCGCGGTGGCGCAGCGAGTCGAGCAGCTGCTTCTGCTCGGTGTGCTCGGCCACCCGGTGCAGCCAGCCGATCCGGTGGCCGTCGTCGTCGCGGACCGGGCTGTGGCTGACCACCACCCAGATGGTGCTGCCGTCCGGTCGGTACAGCAGGGACTCGCTTCCCTCGCCGCCCTCGTCGTCGTCGGGTGCGGCGTCGAGCTCGGCGAGGTACTGGAGGAACTGTGCCCGGCCCTCCTCGTCGAGGCCCTCCAGGGCAGAGAGCCCCGCCATGTCCTCCGGGTCGCGGCCGAGGAGCTCGGCCATCCTGCGGTTGGCGAACGTGGTGATGCCGGAGGAGTCGAACATCCACAGTCCGTCACGCGTGGCCTCGACCACGCGACGATAGATGTCGGACCCGTCGTCCATACCCCTCCTCGTGTGGCCGCCTCGTGTGACGACATCCTCCACCGTAAACGTCCCGGAGGCCGCGACGTTCCGCGACGCAGCGGCCCGCGTCAGCGGCGGCGCACGGCGAGCACGGTGACGTCGTCGTGCAGGGACGTGTCGGCGAGGGCCGCGAGACCGGTGACCAGCTCGGTGAGCGGGCGGTCGCGCAGCTTCGACGGCTTGGTCCCGCAGCGCCGCGATGCCCTGGTCGAGGTCGGCGCCCCGGGTCTCCACGACGCCGTCGGTGACGAGCAGGAGGATGGAGCCCGGCTCGGTCATCGATGTCTGGGTGGCCCGGGTGACGCCGGGGTCGATCCCGAGCGGGATGCCGGTGCCGGTGCCGAGGGTGTCCGTGCGGCCGTCCGGGTGGACGACGATCGCGGGCACGTGCCCGGCCACGCAGAGATGAAGCTCGCCGGAGTCCGGGTCGAGCAGCGCGGCGACGGCTGTGACGAACTGGTCGGGAGCGTCGCGCACCAGCAGCTCGTCCGCGCAGGCGAGCAGGTGACCGGGCCACGGGTCGACCGTGATCAGTCCGCGCAGGCCGGCGCGCACGCGGATCATCGTGGTCGCGGCGATGACACCGCGGCCCATCACGTCGCCGACGATCATCGCCAGCGAACCGCTCGGCGTGGTGACGGCGTCGTACCAGTCACCACCCACGTGCTCGAGCTCGTCGCCGCCGGGTGCGTAGTGGACGGCCAGCTCGAAGGCCTCCGCGAACGGCAACGGGCTCGCGGCCAGGCTGAGCTGGAGATGCTCGGCGATGTCGGCGGTGCGCGCCATCAGGTGCGCCCGCTGGGCCGCCGCCCGGCACTGCGCCGCCAGCCCGTCGAGCAGGACCTGGTCGGGCAGCGGCAGGTGGTCGTAGTCCTGGAGCGCGAGGTCGCGGCCGCTGCGCACCTCGGTGAGCTCCTCGGGCACGGCGAGGGCGGCCTGCTTGCCGAGCAGCATGCTGAACTCGCGGAGATGGGAGACGAGAGCCTCCTCGACCTGCCGCATCGTGGCGGCCCCCGAGAAGTCGGCCGTCACGTCGAGCAGCAGCTCGGTACGCCGGGTCGCGAGCCGCTGCGCCTCGTGCGCCGCCTCGAGCGCGCGCTCGATCTCCTTCTCCTCGGTCACGTCGCGCAGGCAGCCGATGGTGCCGGTCGGGTTGCCGTCGGCGTCCGTCGTCACCTGGCCCCAGGACTCGATCGACCGCACGGTCTTGCCGTCCGGCCAGACCACGCGGGAGCGCAGGAGGTAGGCCGACCGCTCGTCCATCGCCTTGTTCACGATCTCGAGGACCTCGGGCACGTCGTCGGGGTGGATCCCGCCGAGCCACGCCTCGAACGTCTGGGGGAAGGTGCCCGCGGCGTAGCCGAAGATGGCCTCGAGCCGCTCGTCCCAGACCACGGCCCCGGTCGCGATCTCCCACTGCCAGGTGCCGAGCTGGGCTGCCTCGTGGGCCAGGCGCAGGCGCTGGAGGGTGGCGTCCGCCGCGACGGCTGCATCGCGCTGTCCGGTGATGTCCTCGCAGAACACCACGAGGCCGGCCACGTCGCTCTCGCCCGCGAGCAAGGGGGTGGCGATCACGGCGCCGACGAAGCTGGTCCCGTCGAGATGGCGGATCCGCAGGTCGCCGCGCCACATCTCGCCGGCGAGCACCTGGGTGAGGGCGTCGACGCCGCCCTCCGGCGTACGCGTGTCGACGACGAAGTCGCTCAGCGGCCGGCCGACGAGGTCGTCGTGGGTGCCGCCGTACAGGCTGCTGGCGGCGTCGTTCGCGAACGTGACCCGACCTTCGCGGTTCGCCGCGACGACCGCAAGCTTGAGCGCGTGGACGAGCTGGAGCTCGTCGACGTGTCCCTGCATGGTGGGGGGCTCCTCACGCTGGGTGGGCGAGGCACAGGTGTCCAACTCATTGTGCCGCGCTGCAGGCCATGCTGCTCCGAAACCGCAGGATGCTCCTGAGACGAGTGGATCCTACTGGAGCCGCCGGACCGGCTGCGGAAGCCAGCCGTCGCTGGCAATCGTCTCGAAACCATCTCGACAGGCTCGACTCGCGGACCCGCCGCGGTTGAGGAGGTCCGCCGCTCGACCTCGACGCTCGACCGGCGTTGTCGCAGTCAGCAGGCGCTGCGCGCCTTCCTCAACCGGCGGTGGTTGGGTGGTTGAGGAGGTTGCGCAGCAACCGTCTCGAAACCATCTCGACAAGCTCGACCGGCGTCGGTCACCGTCCTGCACACGTCACCGGGTTTCGAGACAGGCGCTGCGCGCCTTCCTCAACCGGCGGTGGTTGGGTGGTTGAGGAGGTTGCGCAGCAACCGTCTCGAAACCATCTCGACAGGTTCGACCGGCGTGGGTCGCCGTCCTGCCCAGGTCACCGGGTTTCGAGACAGGCGCTGCGCGCCTTCCTCAACCGGCGGTGGTTCGGTGGTTGAGGAGGTCGCGCAGCAACCGTCTCGACAGGCTCGAGCGGCGTGGGTCTGACCCGTCAGATCCGGACCGCCCCCGGATGCCCGTTCAGGACCGCGAAGGAGGCGAACGTCGAGGCGGGTGCGTCGGGTCGGCTCACTGTCGGCACCATCCTCAGGTCGGTGGTCCACTGGGCCGCGTTCACCGAGCAGCGCACGTAGCCCCGACGGTCCCCGTCGAAGAACTTGATGTGCGGGTTGTACTTGATCATCGGGCCGTAGTAGGGGCCGTACACCTCGTCGTCGCCGTTCGTGGTGATCGACGTGCCCACGAACTCGGTCGCCACGGTCCGGGAGCCCGGGTCCCGGAAGTCGGCGAGGATGTCGTTGACGAAGGTCGAGTGCCAGTCACCCGTCACGACCACCGGGTTGGAGACCCGGCCGCCGGCGTAGAGGTCGGTGATCGCCTTGCGTGACGCCGGGAAGCCGTCCCAGGCGTCGTGCCAGATGATGTCGCCGTCCGGGCCGTCGTGGTCGAGTCGGGCCATCATCACGCTGCTGGCCAGCACGTTCCAGTGCGCGTCCGAGCGACGCAGGCCGTTCAGCAGCCACCGCTCCTGGTGCGAGCCCAGCATCGTGCCCTTGGTCGGGTCCCAGCCGGCATCGCACTCGGGTGCCTCGCCCCAGCCGCAGGGCGGCGCCGTGCGGTACTGCCGCGTGTCCGGGACGTCGAACTGGGCCAGGCCGCCCCACTCCAGGCGTCGGTAGATCTGCACCGAGCCGTCCCGCCGCGGGAGCGACCGCCTGCCGATCGGCTGGTGCTCGTACCAGGCCCGGTACGCCGCGGCGCGCGGCGCCGGGATCGTCTCGTCGTACGCGCCGGAGTAGTCGTTCGCGACCTCGTGGTCGTCCCACGTGACGATCCACGGGAAGCGGGCGTGCGTGCGCTGGAGGTCGGGGTCGGACTTGTAGAGCGCGTACTGCATCCGCCACCGGGCGAGGTCCTGCGGCGCCTGCTGGAGGATCTCGGGCAGGTGCTTGTGCCGGGCACCGCCGTCGGCGGGCAGGCCGTACTCGTAGACGTAGTCGCCGAGGTGGACGACCAGGTCGAGGTCCTCCTCCGCCATGCTGCGGTACGCCGAGTAGAAGCCGTGCGACCAGTCCTGGCAGGACGCGAACGCGAAGCTCAGCGCGCCGAGCGGCGCCGACGGCTTCGGGCTGGTCCGGGACCGCCCCACGGCCGAGACGTCGTGGCGGTAGCGGAACTGGTAGTAGTACTCGCGGTCGGGCGCCAGGCCCTCGACCTCGACGTGGACCGAGTGGGCCAGGCCGGGGAGAGCCGAGACCGTGCCGCCGCGGACCACGAACCGCATCCGCTCGTCGAGTGCGACCTTCCACTCCACGGGCACGGCGCGCGACGGCATGCCGCCGTCCGGGCTGAAGAGCTCCGGCACCAGCCGGGTCCAGATCACGAAGCCGTCGGGGTGCGGGTCCCCGGACGCGATCCCGAGCTTGAAGGGGTATTCGCCGCCGCGGGGTCGGGGTGCCCCGACGGCGGAGCCCGCCAGCGGGATCTGGCTCAGGCCGGCGAGGCCGGTGAGTGCGGCGACGCCGGTGACGAAGGCCCGGCGGCTGGCGTGGACGGTGGCGATGTCCGGGTGAGGGTCCATGCGACCAGATCATCGCCCCAAGACGAACCGGCGGTATCGGGCAGATGGCGGCCAGGCGAGGGGTTCGGTGACGTTTGCCGGTTTCCGCGGACTCCGCGGGCGGGATCGTGACGTCGGCGCCTCCGGCTCGTTGTTCCGGGTAGGGATCGCCCACCAGCCAGCGAGGGCCGCATCACGTGGGGTGAAGCGGCCCTCGTGCTGTGCCGGTGGTCGCCGTCGGCCTCACCGGCCGCGTGGCTCGATCAGCAGACGAGGGTCGAGACCGCCGTGGACGAGCGCACCGGCCACGTCGCCGAGCTTCAGGTTGTTGCTGCGGGCGTGGCGTCGGAGGGCCGAGAACGCCGCGTCCATGTCGACGCGGCCGAACTCCGCCAGCACGCCCTTGGCCTGTTCGATCACGATCCGGGTGTCGAGCGCGCTCTGCAGCTGCTCCGCCAGCTGGGAGGCGCGGTGCAGCGAGCGCTGCTGCAGGATCCCGATCGTGGCCACGTCCGCGAGCGCCTGGGCGATCCGCTGCTCGTTCTCCTGGAGCGGTGGCCGGTCGGCGGTGAACAGGTTGAGGCTCCCGATCGTCTCCCGGCGCAGCCGCATCGGCAGCGCGTGCACCGACTGGAAGCCAGTCGCCGCGGCGGCCTGTGCGAAGCGGGGCCAGCGGACGCGGACCTCCGCGACGTCCGGGACGCTGATGACCTCGCCGGTGCGCACGCAGTCCAGGCACGGGCCCTCGTCGTTCTGGAGCTGGAAGAGCTCCAGAACCCGGGTGGCTTCTGTCGAGGCCGCCACCGGGTGCAGGGTCCCGTGCTGGTCGATCACGAGCAGGCCTGCCGCAGTCACGCCCAGCAGGTCAACGCAGCTCTCGACGAGCCGGTCCAGCAGCTCGACCAGGTCGAAGTCGTCGACCAGGGTGTCCGCGAGCGACACGAATCGCTGGGCGAGCCGGGCGTCCCGGCCCAGGTCTGGTTCTCCGGAGGCGTCTTCGCTCACGAGTCCTCCTTCGCGAAGTGGCGCCGGCCCTCGAGCACGTCGAGCGCGAGCGCAGTGACCAGCATCCCCTCCAGGTAGGCCGTGGCTCGGAGTCGGACCAAGGCCTCCTCGATGCTGCTGCCGAGCTGGACCATGACCATCCCGGCGGCCCGGTGCACGGTCAGGGGGTAGCTAGCGTCGGCGCCCTCGTCGTTGTCGGGGCTGAGCAGGGTGTTGCCCATGGCCTCCACTCCCGACAGCCCGGCCGCCACCTGCTCGGGCCCCAGCCCGCCGGGCGTACGTCGGTAGAGGTCGAGGATGCCGAGGCCGATCCCGGCCACGCGGATCGGGAAGGCGAACAGGGCTCGCGCATCCGTCTCGGCGACCTCGGCGAGGAATGCGGGCCATCGATCGGACAGTTCGTCCTCGTGCGCGGTCAGGTCGGGCACCATGACCGGCACTCCGGTCGATGCCGCGTCGACGCAGGGGCCTTCGCCCAGCCTGAACTGAAGGTCCTCGATCACCCGGGAGGTGGCATCGGTGGCGTGCAGGAATACCGGCTCGCCGGTGCTGGAGAACACCGAAACACCTCCTCCGTCCACCCCCGTTCCGCGGACGCAGTCCAGACACAAGGTGCCGACGCGGGTCGCTGACCCGCTGTGCTGCCCAGCGCTGCTCATGGGCGAGCCACCTGTCCTCGATCGCACTCAGGACGGCCAGCGCGACGAGGGCCGTCGTACCACCAAAACCTTAGCCCCGGAATCGCTGACGAGCACGCCCCCCTCGGCCTAGCATTCGAGCACAGCATCGTTTCGCCCGGACCCCGCGCGACGGTCCCATGAGCTCGGAGACCGAACGAGGGGTGTCATGGGGACGGAATGGTCCCATGAGGGAGCGTGGCCCGGTACGCCGGAGAGCGTGGCGATGGCGCGCGAGTTCGTCACGATGCACCTCGAGGAGAACTGCCTGCCGGGACTGGTCCACGAGGCCCGACTGGTCGCCAGTGAGCTCGCGACCAACGCCGTCCGACATGCCGGGACCCCGTTCGCGATCACGATCGAGCGCAGCGACCGCGAAGTCACGATCAGCGTGAGGGACTGGTCGTCCGTGCAGCCCGTGCGCGAGGCCCACGAGGCCCTCGCGGCGGGGGGACACGGACTGAAGCTGGTGGACGCCCTCAGCCTCACGTGGGGAGTGACCGTCGCGGCCGACGGGGGCAAGTCGGTCTGGGCGAGGTTCAAGACAGGAACCCGCTAGCCGGCGACACGCCGCGCCTCCTACGAACGCAGGAAGATGCCCGCGCAGGGCTTCGGCTCGAAGTACGTCGTCTTGGGCGGCATCACCTCGCGGCGGTCGGCGAGCCTGGTGAGCACGTCGAGACCGGGCGGGGCCAGCGTAAAAAGGATCCCCCCGTCGCGGTCGCAGCGTTCGGTCAGTTCGGCGACGTCCCGGCCGGCCGGGACGAACTCGACGTTCGGCATGGAGTCGGTTCCCGGGGCCAGCTCGCCGATGATCGCGGCGTGCAGCACGGAGACGTCCAGTCCCGATGCCCCGCCGGGTCGGGTCCCGAGGAAGGTGGCGGCCATCCAGGTCCGGGTCGCGTACACCCCGAAGCGGCCGGTCGCGGGGTGCGGCGGCGTCGCGGTCTCCTGCACATCGAACTCCTGCGACAGCAGCGCCGTCAGGCGGGTCCGGTCCACGGGGCCTACCACCCGCCGGTGGAACGCGGACAGGTTCAGGCCGTCGAGCGGATAGACGACACACAGCACGCCGGCGCCCGCCGGCTTCCCGGCCGTGCGCCACTCCTCGAGAGTGGCCGCGACCCGGTGGTGTCCGTCGGCGATGTAGTGGGCGTCTCCGCCGAGCTCCCGGGTCAGGGTGTCGGTGTCGGGCCCGTCGGCCACCCGCCACACGGTCTGCTCGAGACCGTCGGGGCCGGTGAATTCGAGCAGGGGAGACGTCCGGCAGGTTGCGGCGACGACGTCGGTCACCTCCGGCCCGGCTCGGTGGAGCAGGGCCACGAGCGCCGGTCGGTCCCGGGTGGTCGCGAAGTGGCGCACCAGCGCCTTCACCCTGCCTGGGCGGACCGACTCGTGGCCGCGCACCGTTCCGTCGACGAAGGCCGCCGTGGCGACGTCACAGACGATCCCGGTGTGCGACTCGGTGCCCCGCCGCTGTCGGTAGACGTACAGCGCCGCCGGGGACTCGGCGTACGCCTCGGGGTCGACGGTGCCGGACCGCAGGTCGGGGATCGTGTCGTCGAGCGAGTCGACCATCGGCACCACCACGCCCGCCGACCGGTCCTGCCTCACGAGCCGTGCGCGGAAGGGGCGTACGGCGCTCACGGGACGCGCCCTCGCGCGACCCGGCCGGGGTCACTCCGCATCGTCGCCGAGTGTCGCCTCGGACACGCCCAGCACGTGGGGAATGGCGCGGATGTCGGCGGCCAGGCCGTCGGCGATGGGCCCCGCCACGTCGATCGACGCGACCGCGGCCTCGCCACCCCGGAAAACCCGGTTCTCCATGTGCTCGACGTTCAGGCCGGCCGTGCTGAGCAGCTCGAGCACCCGCGCCAGCACGCCCACCCGGTCGAGGTGCCGGATGGTGAGGGTGACCGCACCGATCCGCCTCGGGGCGAGGTTCACGCAGTTGCGCGCCTCGCCCACCGCGAACGCGTCGACGATCTCCACGACCCCAGCGGCGACCGCGCGCTGGGCCTGTCTGGTCGAGGCGCCGATGTGGTGGGTGGCGACGACGTTCGGGTGCTGGGCCAGGGCCGACTTCCACTCGGCCGTCCCCGAGGACGGCTCGTCGGGGAAGACGTCGAGGCCGGCCCGGACCTCGTCGTTGTCGAGCGCCTTCAGCAGGGCGGTCTCGTCGACGACATCGCCGCGAGAGGTGTTCAGCAGGATCGCGCCCCGCTTCAGGTGGCCGAGGAAGGCGTCGTCCACCATGTGTTTGGTTTCCTTCGAGGACGGGACGTGCAGGGTGACGATGTCGGAGGTGGACAACAGCTCCTCTCGCGAGCCCAGCATGGTGATGCCGAGCTCGTCGGCGCGAGCCGCGACCTGCTCGGACCGACCCGGCCTGGCGATCGACTGCACGTCGATCCCGAACGGCACCGCACGCTCGGCGACACCCAGCCCGATCGAGCCGAGGCCGATGATGCCCATCGTCTTGCCGAGCAGCCCGTCGGCCTTGCTGTAGCGCTTCTTGTCCCAGTGGCCCCCGCGCAGGTCGGTGACGTTGTCCGCGATTCGCCGGTCGATCGCCAGCAGGAGGCCCATGGTCAGCTCCGCAACGGCGGCGGCGTTGCGTCCCGGCACGTTGGCGACCAGCACGCCCCGCGAGGCCGCGGCGGCGGTGTCGATGGTGTTGGTGCCCGCACCGGCCCGGATGACCAGTGCTAGCCGGTCCGCCGCCTCGAACACACCGCTGTTCACCTTGGTGCTGCGCACGACCAGCGCGTCGAAGCCCGCGATGCGTCCCGGGAGCTCCTTCGCGCCGAGGCTCGGCTCCATCACGCACTCGTGACCGCGGGACTCGAGGTCGACCACGGTCTGGTCCGGGAGCGAGTCGGCGAACAGTAGCTTCATCCCGCAGCCTCCAGGGGGAAGGGCCCGTCAACGGTCCTGGCGGATCTGCTCGCCACGCTAGTGCCTGGCCCCCGGCTGCGCCACGCGCCCGGACCTTGCGTTCGGGAGGCGACAGCGGGCTACGTGACCCCGCAGCCGAGCGTCCCCTCCATCAGCTGGGGCGTGACAGCGACGTCGACCGGCGGGCTGTGGACCGTCGGGTATCAGTGTGATGTGTACGAATATCGCGACACGCCGGGCCAGGATTTCACTTATACCGGACACAGTGCGACTCTCAGCACGGTCGCGCGCGGGTTTGTTCATCGCGCCCGATGTGGGGGTTCCGGGTTCTTGCGTGTCATCCGTTGCCGACGTTTCTGACATGCATTCATCCCGAGGGAAATCACTTGTTCACAGTTCGCAAGGGTCGCGTCAGCATGCTTGCTGCCGGCTCCATGATCGTCGCTGGACTTGGTGCCACCGGCGCCTTCGCCGCCGGCGAGCCCGACACCGACAACTCCGTCGCCGACAACGCAGGCTGGTACGACCAGGCCTACGAGAACTTCGCCAACGGCGGCTACCTCGACCCCGAGCAGGTCGACGTCACCGGCCCGCAGCGCACACCGTTCGGCACCGGCAGCCACAAGATCACCATTGGCCAGTCGTCCGCCCAGACGGAGCTCTACCGCACGAACGCCTACGACGGCGTCCAGGTGGCCGACCTCACTCGACTCGAGTACTCGACCCTGGCGCGCTCCACTGCCGCCGGTACCGACCGGCAGCCGGCGTACCTGCGCCTCAGCGTCGACACCGTCGACGACGGCACAGACCAGATCGACGACAGCGTGTACTTCTACCCGGCCAACAACGGTGCGGTCGTGAACGGCGTGTGGCAGGACTGGGACGTCACCGGCGGCCTGATCAACGTCGACGGTGACTCGGGTGCTGGCGAAATGACTCTCGCGGCCTACGCCGTGGCTCACCCCGACGCCAAGCTCGTCAACGTCCCCTTCGACGAGGCGCACGACGCCGGCGCGATCTCGCTGGTCGTCGGCGGATCCCTCGGTGGCGCGAACGACCCGCAGACCCGCGGCGAGTACTTCCTCGACCGGGTCGTCGTCGGCAACGCCGGCGCGGACACGCTGTACGACTTCGGCACCGACGCGGAGACCGACGGCGACAGCACCGACAGCACGGTCGACGCCGGCCACCTGCGCGGCTGGGCGCACCAGGCCTACGACGACGTGAACTACCTGACGTCGAATCAGCGGTTCGTCAACGGCCCCGGGACCGCGCCGCTCAGCGCCGGCAGCCTGCGGTTCTCGCTGAGCAACGAGACCAACCCCGACCGGGTCGAGCTGTTCCGTACGACGAACCACGACGGCACCCTCGTGCGTGACCTTCGGACGCTGGAGTTCTCCACGTACCAGCGCGGGAACGAGGGCAACGCCACCCCGCAGCAGCCGGCGTACCTGCGCCTCTCCGTCGACACCGACGGCAACGGCAGCACCGACGACTCGCTTTACTACTACCCGGGCAACAACGGTGACGTCGCGCAGAGCACCTGGCAGGACTGGGACGCCGCCGACGGCGTATGGGGCGTCAACGGTGACCAGGGTCCCGCCGACAGCATCACCCTTGCGCAGTACGTCGTCGCTCACCCCGACGCCACGATCGTGGAGAACGCCGACATCGGCGCGGGCCAGCCCACCGGCGGCGTCGCCTTCCTGGTCGGAGGCGGCCAGACGGCCGCCCAGATCAATGGCGAGTACTTCCTCGACGCGATCACCATCGGCCAGGTCGACGCGGCCACCGGTGCCGTGAACTCCGCGGCGCAGTTCGACCTCGAGCCGGCGGCCCCCTCGGTGTCGATCGGCGACGCCGAGGTCTCGGAGAGGAACAAGGGTGCGACCCTGACCTTCCCCGTGACCCTGAGTGGCGTGTCCGGCGCTGACGTCGACGTGAACTACAGCACGTCCAACGGCACCGCCGTTGCCGGCAAGGACTACGCGCGGACCTCGGGAACCCTGACCATCGATGCCGGCGAGACCAGGGGAGAGATCCTCGTCCCGGTCCTGTCGGACCAGGTCCGTGAGGGCAACGAGAGACTGACTGTCACCCTGACGTCGCCCGGCTACGGGACGCTGGCCGACGCCAGGGCCACCGGCACCATCAACAACGACGACACCCGGGTCGGCCTCGAGCTGCGCAACACCCGTGGTGACCGCATCGGCATCAAGGTCGACACCATGCCGGACGCTCCTGGCGCCGTGGTGAAGGTGTTCCGGGTGAAGGCCTCTGGTCGCACGCTGGTGCTCAGGGACAACCTGAACAGCCTCGGCCGGATCAACCGGACCCTCGAGCGCGAGTTCAGGCCCCGAGCCGAGCTGACGCTCGTCGCCGTGGTGCGTACCGAGAACGGTCCGTACGAGTCGAAGCAGATGGACATCACCATCCGCTGATCGCATCACCAGCAGACAGAGCAGCTAGGCAGCAGCGCAGGGGCGAGCCCGTCAGGGCTCGCCCCTGCGAGGCGTCGAGGGCGGCTCAGCCGTTGTACGACGGCTGAGACTGGGCGTTGAAGACGTCCATTCGGACCTTCTTCGCCTTCTCCACCGACTTGTGCCGGACCTCCAGGACGTCCAGGCCCTTCTGGATGTCGTTGGAGTAGACGTAGCCGTTGTACCAGTACGCCGACCACGACCCGCCGAGCACGAGCTCCTCCGCGGACAGCGGCCCGCGATCGAACCAGGCCAGCTCCTTGGGGTTGCTCGAGTTGGTGAAGTCGTATACCGAGATGCCGCCCTGGTACCACGCCTGGACCATGATGTCCTTGCCCTTGACCGGGATCAGCGAGCCGTTGTGGGCGACGCAGTTCTCGGTGTTCGACTGGATGCGGGGCATCTTGTAGTAGCTGCGGAACTCCAGCTGGCCGCCGACGATGTCGTAGATGCCGTCCGCGCCGCGCGTCGCGCCGATGTCGCTGTTGCACGTCGGGGCGCCGCCTCCGCCGAGCTCGTCGGTGAAGACCACCTTGCGGCCGGCGTTGTTGAAGGTCGCGGAGTGCCAGAACGCGAAGTTCGTGGTGTCGCGCACCTGCTCGGTGACGACGGGGTGCTCGCGGTCGGCGATGTCGATCAGGACGCCGTCACCCATGCACGCGCCGGCTGCGATGTCGCGTGAGGGGTAGGCCGTGATGTCGTGGCAGCCGCTCGTCGTCGACGAGCCGTTCCCGCCCGGGTTCCCGCCTTCGGGGAAGAGGACCGGAGTGGACGCGAGGAAGGCACCTTCCGGAGCGCTGCGCGGGATCTTCACGATGCTGATGGCGTCGTGCGGCGGCTGGCAGTCGGGGAACGTCGTGCTGGGGTTGTACGACGACACGTAGACGTACAGGTTCCGCTCGCTCTGGTCGGGGGCAAGCGTGTGGGTGTGCGAGCCACACGGCGTCTCAACGGCCGCGATGTACTGCGGCGAGGCCGGGTCCGAGATGTCGAACACGCGCACGCCCTCCCACGACTCCTTCTCCGTCGCGGGCTGGGTGGTGCTGGCGCACGAGTCGTCGCTGCGGCTCGAGTCGACGCTGAGGACGAGCAGGTTCTTCCAGATCGAGACATCGTTCTGCGAGCCCGGGCAGACGACCTGCGCGACCACCTCGGGCTGGTTCGGCTTCTTGATGTCGTAGACCATGAAGCCGTCGTAGTTGCCGGCGTAGGCGTAGCGGCCCTTGAACGCGATGTCGCTGTTGAACGAGCCCTCGCCCGCGAAGGCACCCTGCTTCGGGATGTTGGCGATCAGCGCCATGTTCTTGCTCGCCTGGCCGCCGGGCGGCAGCGCCGCGCCGCTGTCATCGAGCTTCGCGATGTCCTCGCCGGGGAGCGAGCAGCCCGCCGCGAACCTGTCGGCGGCGCTGCGAAGCTCCTTCATCACCCCCGGTGGGCAGTCGGCCGACCGACCTTGGTCGCCGTGGTCGTGGTCGTCGTGGGCCGAGGCCAGCCCGGGCGCAAGGACCGCGGCCAGGACGAGGACGAGGGCTGCAGGTAGCGACGTACGGAAATTGGTACGCGACAAACGCCGGATCATGGCACGAGTCCTTCCCGAGAACCGGATGTGCTGATACGTGACTTCTGTCGTACCTTGTATCCACATGAAAGTAAAGGCTCGGGACCTTGTGATCGTGTTCGTGACCGCGGCTGTGCTGGTCACGGCGGCAGCCTGCAGCGGGCGCGACGGGGACGACGAACCGGGGTCCGCCGCGGCGACCGGCACTCCGACGCCGTCCCTCGACGGGACCCTGATCCAGCCGGGGGAGCCCGGCGAGCCGGCCGTGACCGGGGGTACGCCGACGGCCCCCGCGGCGCCGGAGTACAACCACTCCGACATCGCCTTCGTCCAGATGATGATCCCGCACCACGCGCAGGCGCTGGAGATGTCGAGGCTCGCCCGGCGGTACGCCGTCGATGAAAGCGTCCGCACGCTCGCGGCCCGGATCCGCGACGCGCAGGGGCCCGAGATCCTGACCATGGCCTCGTGGCTCGAGGCCGAGGACGTCGAGGTGCCGCGCGCCGGTGAGCCGGCGGAGATGTACGACCACGGTGAGCACGGCCACGACCCGATGCGGGGCAT
Source organism: uncultured Actinomycetota bacterium (assembly GCA_963788445.1). Taxonomy (GTDB): domain Bacteria; phylum Actinomycetota; class Actinomycetes; order Propionibacteriales; family Nocardioidaceae; genus Nocardioides. The sequence goes on along the minus strand of CAWBGN010000005.1, from coordinate 238,781 downwards.
GCTCACCGACGCGCAGATGCGGCGGCTGGCCGCCGCGCGCGGAGCGGAGTTCGACCGCCTGTTCCTGCAGGGCATGATCCAGCACCACCAGGGCGCCATCGAGATGGCCGACGCGGTCGCCGTCGGCGGCAGCGATCTGCTGGTCGCCGAGCTCGCCGCCGATGTCAAGGCCACGCAGGTCGCCGAGATCTCGCGGATGCGCGAGCTGCTTCGCTCCTGAATTAGCGGGCGTGCGGGAGTACGCCGACGCGATCCGGCCCTGAGCCGGTCAGACGTCGAGCGGCCGGGTGTGGGTGAACAGGCCGCTGTAGGAGTTCAGGGCGGGCTGCCCGCCCAGGTGCGCGTAGAGAACGGTGGCGTCTCGGGGGATGTCGCCACTGGAGACGAGGTCGATCAGGCCGGCCATCGACTTGCCCTCGTAGACGGGGTCGATGATCACGCCCTCGAGCTGGCCGGTCAGCCGGATCGCGTCGAGCGTCGACTGCACCGGGATGCCGTACCGGTCGCCGGCCCAGCCGGACAGGATCGTGATCTCGTCGTCGCGCAGGGGGCGGCCGACGCCGATGAGCTCGGCGGTGGCGCGCGCGATCCGGGCGACCTGGTCTCGGGTCTCGTCGAGCTTCGCGCTGGCGTCGATGCCGATCACCCGGCGCGGGCGGCCGCCGGCCTCCTCGAGTGCGGCGAACCCGGCGATCATGCCGGCCTGGGTCGACCCGGTGACCGCGCAGACCACGACGGTGTCGAAGAAGACGCCCAGCTCGTGCTCCTGCTGCTCGACCTCGTGGGCCCAGCCCGCGAAGCCCAGGCCGCCCAGGCGGTGGTCGGACGCACCGGCCGGGATCGCGTACGGCGTACCGCCGCGCTCCTTCACGTCGTCGATCGCCTTGGTCCACGAGTCCTTGAAGCCGATGCCGAAACCGGCCGGGTCGAGCCGCACCTCGGCGCCCATGATCCGGCTCAGCATGATGTTGCCGACCCGGTCGTTGACGCAGTCCGGCCAGTCGACCCAGTTCTCCTGCACGAGGACCGCCTTCAGTCCGAGCGACGCCGCCACGGCGGCGACCTGGCGGGTGTGGTTCGACTGGTACCCGCCGATCGACACCAGCGTGTCGGCGCCCTGGGCGAGGGCGTCGGGGACGATGTACTCCAGCTTGCGGGTCTTGTTGCCGCCGTACGCGAGCCCGGCGTTGCAATCCTCGCGCTTGGCCCAGATCGACGCGCCCCCGAGGTGGGTGGTCAGGCGTGGCAGCGGGTGTACCGGGCTCGGCCCGAACGTGAGCGGGTGGCGCGGGAAGTCAGACAGGGGCATGGTCACTCCTCCGGATCGGCATGCAATATATCGCAGACGTCGCACGAGCGGTCGAGCGTGGGTGACGCGAAGGGTCAGGCGTAGGGGACGAGCTCGGCGTCGATCGCCTCCCACGCGGAGCGCAGCGCGGCCAGGTCGTCGGGATGGTGCCGACTGACATCAGCCTTCTCGAGGGTGTCGGTCGCCAGGTCGTGCAGCCGTTCGGTGCCGCTGCTGGTCCGGTAGTACTTGAGGTCGCCCCGTCGCAGCGCTCCGTTCGACCGCATCCGCCAGAACAGGTCCCGCTTCGGAGCCGACCGGCCGCGGAGCAGGTGGCCGACCAGGCTCGTGCCGTCGAGGGGGTACGCCGGGTCGGGCTCGGCGCCGGCGAGCTCGAGGAAGGTCGCTGTCCAGTCCATCGTGACGACCGGGGTGTGGCTGACCTTCCGCGACGGCACCACGCCCGGCCAGCTCAGGATCGTCGGCACCCGGATCCCGCCCTCGAGGGTGTCGCCCTTGCCGCTCGACAGCGGCCACATGTGCGAGAAGCGCTCGCCGCCGTTGTCGCTCGCGAAGAAGATCACGGTGTCTCGGCGCTGGCCCGTGCGGTCGAGCGCCTTCAGGACCTTGCCGATCGACCGGTCGAGGTCCTCCACCATCTCGACGTACTTCTGCCGCGAGCCGCCGTCGTTGTGGAAGAGGACCTGCGGCTCGCCGGCCGCGATCCGCTCGGTCAGCTCGTCGCTGACGGCCCGGTCCCCCGGTCCCTCCCACGGCCAGTGGGGGGTGGTGAAGTTGAGGTTGAGCAGCCACGGTGCGTCGTGCTCGCGCTCGATGTAGCCGATCGCCTTCTCGGTGACGATCTCGGTGTAGTAGCGCAGGTCCTCGACCTCCACCTCGTCCTCGAAGAGGTCGTGGTCGCCGTTGTGGTTGATCTTGGAGAAGTAGTCGAGGCCGCCGCTGAAGTTGCCGAAGAACTCGTCCCAGCCCAGCCGCGTGGGGCTGAACCACGGCAGGTAGCCGCAGTGCCACTTGCCGAACATCGCGGTGTCATACCCACGTCCCTTCAGCAGCGTGGCCAGCGTGGGGTGATCGAGGGGGATGCCATCGATCTCGTTGGGGGCGCCGATCGGTTCCTTGAGGCCACCTGGAAGCCGACCGGGGTAGCGGCCGGTGTAGAGCCCGAAGCGGGTCGGCGAGCAGACAGCGGAAGCCGAGTAGGCCTGACTGAACCGGATGCCGGAGAGCGCGAGCCGGTCGAGGTTCGGCGTACGGATGTCGGGCGCGCCGTACGACGAGAGGTCGGCCCATCCGAGGTCGTCCCCGAGGATGACCAGCAGATTGGGCTTGCGGGGCGGCCGGCCACGGTCGGAGGGTCGATGCTCGGTCTCCTGGTCGGCGTTGGCCGATGCCCAGGTCGGGGACACTGCGCCGGCGCCGGCCGCGGCGCCCAGCAGGCCGCCGAAGCCACGTCGGCTGAGGGAGGAAGTGGGTGCCATGGGGGTGTCCTTTCCGAGGGAGGCCTCATCATGGCATAACTCTATTGAGTTACTGGACTAAGGACCCGCCGCGGACACCCTCGATCGGCAGGCTGATCGGCAGGCTGATCGGCCGACGGGGTACGGAACGGCTGCGACCGTGGTCGTCACGGGAGGATGGCGTCGACGTAGCCACCGTCGACGCGCACCGCTCCACCTGTTGTGGCGGAGGCGAGCGGGGAGCTGAGGTAGGTCACCATCGAGGCGATCTCCCCGGGCTCGATCAGCCGCTGGATCAGCGACTGCGGTCGGTGGCTGCGCATGAACTCGCGCTGCGCCTCGTCCCACGGGAGCTCGTCGCCCACCAGCTGGCGCACGAAGGTCTCCACTCCTCCGGTGTGGGTGGGGCCGGCGATGACGGAGTTGACCGTCACCCCGCTGCCGGCCGCCGCCTTCGCGAACCCGCGTGAGGTGGCGAGGAGGGCGGTCTTGGTGACGCCGTAGTGCACCATCTCGACGGGGATCACGACCGCCGAGTCGCTGGCGACGAACAGCACGCGGCCCCAGTGCCGCCGCATCATCCCGGGGAGCAGCATCCGGGTCAGGCGGATCCCGGAGAGCACGTTCACGTCGAAGTAGCGACGCCACTCCTCGTCGTCGATCTCGAGGGCCGGGCGTGGCTCGAAGATCCCGACGTTGTTGACCAGGACGTCGACCTCGCCCAGCTCGTCGACCGCAGCACGGGCGCCCTCCGGCGTCGTCACGTCCGCCGGGACGGCCGCCAGGTCGGCGCCGCCGACCTCCTGCCCGATCGCCTCGATCGCGCGGGCCACCGACTCCACGGACCGCCCGTTCACCCCGACCCGGGCACCGGCCTCGGCCAGCCCGGTCGCGATCGCTCTCCCGATCCCTTGGGTCGAGCCGGTGACGAGCGCCGTCTTGCCACTCAGGTCGATGTGCATGTCGGGTGCCTCCCTCGACGTCGACGCGTCCCCGCGGCCACCGTCTCATCCGGGGCACGGCCGGCACGCGACACCCCGCCAGGCCCTCGGGCGCGGGTGCCCACACGTTGCCCGGGGGTCAGCTGATCAGCTCGTCGATCCGCGCGAATCGCCGGTCACGATGCCGAGACGGGGAAAGTGCGTGCTCATGTGGCCTCCTCGGGAAATCGTTCGTCTGGCGACGCTGCGGCCCGTACCCGTGACCGGGTGGCCGAATCGACCGGACGTCGGGCGCGGTGCGTATCACCGACGGCTCGGCGATCTCTGAACAGGATCGGACGCATCAGGCGTCCGCCCTACCCGGAGGTCGTCGTGACCAGACTCATGAAGTACACCTCGGGCGTGGCCGCCCTCGTGGCCGTGCCGTTCCTCGTCAGCATCCCCGCCGCCTCAGCAGCCCCCACGTGTCTCGGGCAACCGGCCACCCTGGTCGGTACGGCGGGCAACAACACGCTCAACGGCACCGCCGGTGTCGACGTGATCATGGGGATGGCCGGCAACGACACCATCAACGGCCTGGGCGGGAACGACCTGCTCTGCGGAGGCAAGGGCACCGACACCATCAATGGCGGCACCGGCAACGACCGACTGGGTGGCGGTCCGGCGGCGGACCAGCTGCGGGGCAACGAGAACGACGACGACCTGATCGGCGACGGCGGCAACGACGTCCTCGACGGCGGCACCCACAACTCCGGCCACAGCGCCTTCGACGAGGCCGTGTACGACACCTCGCCCAACCCCGTCACCGCCAACCTCTCGACCGGGACGGCCACCGGCCAGGGCACGGACACCTTCATCGCGGTCGAGAGCCTGACCGGGTCGGCGTTCGCCGACCGCTTGACCGGCAACAGCGCGACGCTGAACTACCTCAGCGGTGGTGGCGGCGCCGACATCATCGACGGCGAGCCCGCCGGCTCGTTCTCCGGCGGCGACGACATGGTCAGCGGCGGCGCCGGCAACGACACCATGCGCGGCGGCCCGAACCTGTTCGGCCAAGGGGACACCGTCTCCTACTTCTCGGCGCCCGCCGGAGTCACCGCCGACCTGCTCTCGCAGACCGCGACGGGCGAGGGCAACGACACGATCGTCGGGTTCGAGGCGGTCTACGGCTCCTCACTCAGTGATGACCTGTTCGGCGACCTCGGCAACAACGTGATATTCGGGTTCGGCGGGGTCGACAACGTCTTCGGCGACGGTGGCTCCGACAACCTCAACGTCCTGGACGGCGACAGCAACGACACCGTCGCCGGTGGTCCCGGGACCGACGACTGCACGGCAGACGCGGGCGACGTCGTCCAGGACTGCCCCTGAGTCCTGGGCCGGCTCCGTACGCACGGAAGCCGCAGGCCGGTCACCCGGCCTGCGGCTTCTGGTGGTGGGCAGGGGCGGGGTCGAACCGCCGACCTTCCACTTTTCAGGCGGACGCTCGTACCAACTGAGCTACCTGCCCAAGCGAGGGAGACCATACCGGACCGCCGGAGGCCTCACGAATTCGGGAACCGGGAGGCTCGGGAGGGATCGGTTTTGGAGGCCGGTCCGGCCCGCCCCTATGCTGTCGGAGCAGTCCGGCCCCCATCGTCTAGCGGCCTAGGACGTCGCCCTTTCACGGCGGTAGCACGGGTTCGAATCCCGTTGGGGGTGCCACCTCGGAGGGGCGCCTCTCCCGATTGGGAGACCGTCCTGCCGATGGGTTAGAGTTCCACCGCTTCACCAGTGAGGCACCTGGCCCCGTAGCGCAGTTGGTTAGCGCGCCGCCCTGTCACGGCGGAGGCCGCGGGTTCGAGTCCCGTCGGGGTCGCCACCAGACGCTCCGGATCATGCGATCCGGAGCGTTTCTGATTTCCGGGCTTGGCCGACCCATGACAATGGCGGCATGCCCGTCGAGATGGATCGCTCCGGCTTCGAGAATCTCGTCAACCAGGCGCTGGACGACATTCCGGAGGAGCTCGCGCAGCTGATCAGCAACGTGGTGGTGCTGGTCGAGGACGACCCGCCGCCCGACGACCCGACGCTGCTCGGGCTGTACGACGGGGTGGCGCTGACCGATCGCTACGGCGACTACGGCATGGAGCTGCCGGACCGGATCTTCGTGTTCCGCAACCCGCTGCTCGAGATGTGCGAGAGCGAGGAGGAGCTGGTCGACGAGGTGCGGATCACCGTCGTGCACGAGATCGCCCACCACTTCGGCATCGACGACGACCGGCTGCACGAGCTCGGCTACGCCTGAGTTCGGCGGGTCAGGCCAGCGCGAACCCGGCCGCGCACGCGGCCAGCGCCAGCACCAGCGTCCCGGCGGCGTACGCCGTCCCGTGCACCGGACCGCGCGCGTGGGTCTGCACCGCGAACGCGGAGTAGGTCGTCAGCCCGCCGCAGAAGCCGACGCCGACCAGCGCCAACGCCTGCCCGTCGAGGGCGAGGCCCGAGCAGAGGCCGAGCACGAACGATCCGACCGTGTTCACCAGAAGCGTTCCCCAGGGCACCCGCGCGTCGAGGTGGTGCGCGCAGAAGAACCTCAGCGCGGCACCGGCGCCGCCGCCGAGTGCGACCAGCAGGGCGGTCATTCGTTGCCCTCCTCGGCATCGAACTCCCACTGCGCGTCCGGCGTCGACAGCCGGTGCGCCAGGGCCACGCCTACGAGACAGGCAGCCAGCGTCCCGAAGAGGTACGCCGCGGCGAGGGCCGGACGCCCGTCGGCCAGCAGGCCGCGCCCCTGGTCGGCGTACGTGGACATCGTGGTGAAGCCGCCGAGCACTCCCGGGCCCAGGGCGAGGGCCAGCAGCTCACGTCGACGGACGACCGCGAACGCCGGCAGGGTGGCCAGCACGAACGAGCCAACGACGTTGATCCCGAACGTGGTCCACGGGAAGCCGGAGCCGTTGGGCACCACCTCGCCCAGCAGCCAGCGCAGGACGGCCCCGCCGGCGCCGCCCGCCGCCACCACCGCGACCGCTCTCGGTGGGGCGGACGGACGGCTCACCCGACGCTGGAGCGGCCCGGCTCGGGTGCGTCGGGCCACGCCAGCGGTGCTTCTCCACGCACCTGGCGTACGAACTCTCCGAGGAACCACTGCTGGAAGCGCCGCTGCTCGGGTGTCCGCGCCAGCGAGAGCAGCCGCTCCTCACGGCAGAAGGCATCGGCCAGATCCAGCAGCTCCAGGAACCGGCCGATCGACTCGGCGGTGGTCCGGGGCATGTTGACCCGCAGGTCGGTCGCGGCCTTGCCGCTCGCCTGCGCACTCTCGATGTCCTCGTTCCGGATGCCCTCGCGCAGGTCGCGGTCGAGGGAACCGAACAGGTCGGACAAGGTCTTGGCGAGGGGATAGTCGGACTCGTGCGCAAGCGCGAGGAGCCGCACCTCACGACGGAGCTCGCGGTAGTGCACCTGGAAGGCGTGGAATTGGGAGATCGGGACGCCGTGGACCTCGACATGAGTCACGGCGTCCACTGACACGTCTTGCTGGTTCGCGTCCGGAAGCCCCGTGACCACGCCCTCGACGCCCTCGCCCTCGCTCGGCTCCGAGGCGGGTACGAACCAGATGACCTTGCCGTCGTCCTCGATCTCGACGCCCCACGCGGTCGAGCAGCGGGCCACGATGCCCAGGCCCCGGCCGAAGGTGAGCAGCATGTCGTCGTCGCCGCCGAGCAACTCGCTGCCGGGCATGATCGGGGGCTCGGTAGAGCCGTCGGTGACCTCGACCCTGGGGTGTTCCCACGTGCCGCGGACGCGTACCTTGATCGGCGAGGCGCCGTGGAGCACGGCGTTGGTGACCAGTTCGGAGACGCCGAACTCGGCGCACTCGATGAGGTCCGACCGGTCGATGTCATGGCAGGTGTCGATCACCCAGCGTCGTGCTTGCTGCACGCCACCGGGGCCCGAGCCCAAGGTGAGGGCAGGCCGATTGAGCGGCACGGTCTATTCTCCAAGCGGTCGGACGAGCGCAAAGCCAGTCGAGGCTCGCATACCCGCTGGTAAGGGCTGGCAAACCACGTGCCCCGATATTCCCCTGCGAGTGGTCTAGCCAACAACGAAACGCGCCGTGGCGCCCCCAGGGAACAACGGATCCGTGTGCCCGGTTTTACAGGTGGGACGGATTGGCGGCAGGTACCGGTCCGACAGCAGAATGGGGCACATGGCAGCCACGCAGGCAGCAGAGAACCGGCACCGCGTCGTCGTGGTCGGGTCGGGTTTCGGTGGGCTCTTCGGGACGAAGGCGCTCAAGAAGGCCGACGTCGACGTGACGATGGTCGCCAAGACCACGCACCACCTCTTCCAGCCGCTGCTCTACCAGGTGGCGACCGGGATCCTGTCCGCAGGGCGAGATCGCGCCGCCGACACGCGAGGTCCTCAGCAGCCAGAAGAACGCCAAGATCCTGCTCGGCGAGGTCACCGCGATCGACCTCGAGAAGCGCGAGGTCACCTCCCAGGTGCTCGGCCGGCCGACCGTGACGCCGTACGACTCCCTGATCGTGGCGGCCGGCGCCGCCCAGTCCTACTTCGGCAACGACCACTTCGCCGAGTTCGCGCCCGGCATGAAGTCGATCGACGACGCGCTCGAGCTGCGCGGCCGGATCTTCGGCGCCTTCGAGATGGCCGAGCTCGGTGCCATCGCGCGGCGACCCCGTCGACCACCTGCTGACGTTCGTCGTCGTCGGCGCCGGTCCGACCGGCGTGGAGATGGCCGGGCAGATCGCCGAGCTGGCGCACCGCACCCTGCGCCGCGACTTCCGCGCGATCAACACCCGCACCGCCCGCGTGATCCTGCTCGACGCCGCGCCCCAGGTGCTGCCGCCGTTCGGGCACAAGCTCGGCGCCAAGGCCAAGGCCGAGCTGGAGAAGCTCGGTGTCGAGGTGATCCTCGGCGCGATGGTCACCGACGTCGACGAGCGCGGCATCGAGATGAAGTTCAAGGACGGCCGCACCGAGCGGATCGACACGGTCACCAAGATCTGGGCCGCCGGCGTCCAGGCCAACCCGCTCGGCCGCACCCTGTCCGAGCAGACCGGGGCGCCGCTCGACCGGGCCGGCCGGATCGCCGTCAACCCCGACCTGACGCTGCCCGGGCACCCCGAGGTGTTCGTCGTCGGCGACATGATCAACCTCGACCACCTGCCCGGTGTCGCGCAGGTCGCGATCCAGGGCGCGAAGTACGCCGCCAAGGAGATCGACGGCCGGCTCCGCGGCAAGGCGCCGCAGCCGCCGTTCAGCTACTTCGACAAGGGCTCGATGGCGATCATCAGCCGGTTCCGGGCGGTCGCGATGGTCGGCAAGCTGCGGCTCACGGGCGTCCTGGCCTGGCTGATGTGGCTGGCCGTGCACCTCGTCTACATCACCGGCTTCAAGAACCGCGTCACCGCGGTGCTGCACTGGTTCGTCTCGTTCCTGGGCCGCGGTCGCTCCGAGCGGACCACGACCGAGCAGCAGATCTTCGCCCGCTCGGCGCTGGCGCGGCTCAGGCGCGGCGCCGCCGACCTGGTCTCCGACCCGGGTGCGTACGACGCCGCCCGGGAGATGCTGGAGACCACCCGGCGCGCGGAGCTCGAGGCCCGGGCGCTCGAGGAGGCGCGGCTCACCGACTCCGGCGAGCGCGGTGCCCACCTCGTCGCCGAGCAGGCGCGCTAGCGCTCACTCGAACCGGTCGGTGTGCGCGCATCGGCGTCGCGCCTCTCGAACGCCTCGCGTGCCCACTTCGGCAGGATGAACACGCCCTCGGCCTCGACCGTGACGCCGTCCGCGTCGCTGAGCGTCCCTTGGCGAACGTCTTGATCCCTTCGACCCGGTCGATGTGGGCCTCGCAGTGCAGGTCGCCCGAGCGGCGTACCCCTCCGGTAGCGCAGGGTCAGCGTCCCGGTCATCCCCGGCTTCCCGCCCGCGCCGGCCGCCTCGCCGAGCACCTGGTCGAGGACCAGCGCGGCCACGCCGCCGTGCACAAGCCCCGGCGGCCCCTCGTACGCCGCCCCCAGGTGGAAGTCGGCCGACGCGCGGCCGGCCGGGTCGCGCACGATGTCCAGCGGCGGGGCGACCGCGTTGCGCAGGCCGACGACCGCGTTGCCCCAGGCACGGCTGCCGCCGTGGCTGTTGAACCGGACCCCGAACGCGCCGTCCAGCTGCCGCTTGCGCAGCCGCTCGGTGATCGCCTCGATCTCGGCCCGCGCCGTACGGATCTCGTCGTCGTCCACCTCGGTGCGGATCACGGCGTCCACGAGCTCGCGCACGCTCTGCGCGAGCGGCCCGTACACCGCGCGCTGGCGGTCGACCTCGTCGTTGGACACGTCTTCGTGCACGTAGCCGGCCATGCCGGGATTCTAGAACGTGTTCCAGTTTGGCCGAGCACGCCCTGTGGTGGTTTCGAGACGGTTGCTGCGCAACCTCCTCAACCACCGAGAGACACGGTTGCTGCGCAACCTCCTCAACGACCGAGAAGTCTCGGTGGTTGAGGAAGGCGCTCTGCGCCTGTCTCAATCTGGTGGTTGAGGAAGGCGCTCTGCGCCTGTCTCGAAACCACCCCCGATAACCGGTCGCCCCACCACGCACCTACGTGGAACCATTTCCCCATGACCCAGCTGCGGATACCCGACGTGAGCCTGCACCGGTCCTGGGCCGAGGCGGTCGCCGATTACGGCGAGGAGTTCATGCACGGATCGGGCCTGTGGAGCATCGAGAACCTCGACACGACCGAGGAAGGCTGTGCCGCGGTCGTCGCGCACCTGCTCGCCCAGGGCGACCCGTCCACCCCGATGCCCGAGGGCATCGTGCACAGCAACTACTACTGGATCACCGAGGACGGCGAGTTCGTCGGCTACCTCGCCCTCCGCCACTCCCTCACCCAGTGGCTGCTCGACGAGGGCGGCCACATCGGGTTCTCGGTCCGCCCGTCCCGCCGCCGGCAGGGCCACGCCCGTCGCGCGCTCGCCCTGGCCCTGACCGAGGCCAAGGAGCTCGGGCTGGACCGGGTGCTGATCACCTGCGACGAGGACAACGACGGCTCGCGGCTGACCATCGAGGGCAACGGCGGCGTCTACGAGGACTCACGCAATGGCAAGCGCCGATACTGGATCGACGTCGGGTGACCTTCTCGCCGGTACGCCGTTGATCGGAGCATGTGTGACCACCACTCGGGCCGCCACGCGGTCGTGTCGATACCGGCCACGCCGTTCACGCGGCGTACGGCGCTGATGTCGGCGGGTGCCGGCCTGTTCCTGGCCGGCCTGACGTCGCGCAACGCGCCAGCCATCGCCGCGACCGGGTCGACCCCGGGCGTCGGCGCCGCGCGTGCCTCGCGGATCACGTCCGGCACCACCCTCGTCCACGCCGACCTGCACAACCACACGCTGCTCTCCGACGGCGACGGTGACCCGGCGCTCGCGTTCGACTCGATGCGCAGCGCCGGGCTCGACGTGGCGGCGCTGACCGACCACGCGACGTTGTCCGACCACGTGCTCGGCGACGTGCTGGCCGAGCTGCTGCCGCCGGAGTACCAACAGGTCGCCGGCCTGACACCCGCGCGGCTGGGCCCGCACCAAGGAGTACGCCGACGCAGCGAACGTCGACGGCGCGTTCACCGCGATCCGTGGGCTTCGAGTGGACCGAGCCGCTGCTCGGGCCACGTCAACGTCTGGTTCACCGAGCACTACGTCGACGTCCTCCAGGCCGGCGTGATGGCGCCGCTGCTCGACTGGCTGCGCCGCGAGCCCGGCCTGGTCCTGGACGGCGGCGCGGACGGGATCGCCGGCTTCAACCACCCCGGGCGCGAGCAGGGCCGCTTCGAGGAGTTCCGCTTCGACCCGCGCGTGCGCGACCGGATGGTGTCGCTGGAGATGTTCAACCGCCGCGACGACTTCCTCTTCGAGGGGTACGCCGACGGGCGGTCGTCGCCGCTGTGCGCCTGCCTCGACGCGGGCTGGCGGACCGGGATCACCGGTGTCACCGACGAGCACGGCACCGACTGGGGCCACCCGGAGGGCAAGGGCCGGACCGGTCTCTGGGTCGCCGATCACACCCGGGCCGGCGTGAAGGCGGCGATGCTGGCCCGCCGGTTCTTCGCGACCCGGACCTCCGGGCTCCGGGTGGACGCGACCGCGTCGGTCGCGGGTGCGGAGCCGGTCCCGATGGGGTCGGTGCTGCGCACCAGCGGCGGCGACGTGACGTTCACCCTGGACCTCGAGCGGGACGCAGTCCTGGGTGGGCCGGCCGCTGACGCTGCAGGTGCTGCGTCCCGGGGGCGACGTACCGACGGTGCCGCTGGTGCACGAGTTCCTGGTCGGGGACGTCGTCACCGTGACGGTGCCGCTCGACCTGGCCGACGGCGACTGGGTGCTGCTGCGGATCGCCGACCCGAGCGAGCCCAATGCGACCCCCGGGCCGGAGGGACACCCCGGGAACGACCTCGGGATCGCCTACACGAGCCCGTGGTGGCTGGAGGCCTGACGTTCCTAGGCCCGCGGGCGGAACCGGCGGATGGCTTCGGTGAACTCACCCGGGTCGACCATGCCCGCGTCCACGACGAACGGCCGCATCCCGCGTCGGTGGATCAACACCCTCCAGCCGCGGTCGCCGGGCTCGCCGAGGACGTCGAGCGGCGGGTGCGGTGCCGGGCCCACCCGAGCAACCCGGTGACCATGGCCAGCACGACCGCGACGGCGATGGTGGTGTCCGAGGGCGCGAGCCAGGCCGCCAGCGCAGACAGCGCCGCAGAGGGGAGTGAGACCACGAGGGCCGCGGTCAGGAGGGACGCGGCGTCGGAGAAGCGGATGGGTCCCGGGGCGGGTCGGAGCTCGAACGCGGCCACCCGATCCTCGGCCGGAACAGCCTTCGGTGGCACGGCCCACGGCGCGGTCAGGCGAGGGACGCGGTGTCGGGACGCTTCGGCCGGGCCGACCGGATCGCTCGCGCGCACGAGATGCTCCGTCAGAGTCCGCAGCACCAGCAGCCCGGCCGCGTCGCCGGACGGGGCGCGGGGTTGGGCAGGAGCAGCGGCGACCGGCGAAGCCGGCATTGGTGAGATGCGGGCCTCCAGGGTTGGGGGCGCGGCCGCCGCTGCAGGCTCGTCTCCGGTGCGGGGCAGGGGCGCGTTCTCGCGCTTCCAGTGCTCCAGCCAGCGATCGAACAGCTCGTACGCTGACTTGTTGATCGGGCTCACCGGCACCGTGCTCATGCCATGGAAAACTGTGGGGTCCGCAGCTTGTTACGCGTGTGGCGGGAAATGTCTGGTCCACCTGGACGCGTTGTCGCAACCGCCCGCGCGCCGGCGTACCCCTGCCTAGCCTGAAGGATTCGCGGAGCCGTCCGCCGGAGGAGGTCCGCAGTCGCGATGAAGGCGGTCGTGCAGACCCGGTACGGCGCTCCCGACAACCTCGAGGTCCGCGACCTGCCGACGCCCCGGCCCGCTCACGACGAGGTGCTGATCCGGGTCCGCGCCGCGTCGGTGCATCCGGACGTGTGGCACGTCATCACCGGGACGCCACGGGTGCTGCGACTGATGGGCTCCGGTGTGCGCCGGCCACGGAACCCGGTGCCGGGCACCGACCTGGCCGGGACGATCGAGTCCGTCGGCGCCGATGTCACCCGGTTCCGGGTCGGGGACGAGGTGTTCGGTGAGAGCATCCGCGGATTCCAGTGGGCCAATGGCGGCACCTACGCCGAGCTCGCGGTCGCGCCCGAGAGCGGCTTGGCCGCGAAGCCGTCGATCGTCTCGTTCGCGCAGGCGGCGGCGGTGCCCACCGCGGGCCTGATCGTCCTGCACAACCTCGCCGGCGTCGGACCGATCCAGCCCGGCAGCCGGGTGCTCGTGAACGGGGCGGCCGGCGGCGTCGGCGGCATCGCCGTACAGGTCGCGGTGGCGTGGGGCGCCCGCGTCACGGGCGTCGACCGCGCCGAGAAGCGGGACGTCGTGCTGGCCCTCGGCGCGCGCCGGTTCATCGACTTCGCGGCCGAGGACTTCACACGGGGGAGCGAGCAGTACGACCTGGTCTTCGACGTACCTGGCAACCACTCGTTCCGGGAGTGCCGGCGGGTGATCGCCCCGGACGGCCGCTACGTGCTGATCGGCCACGACCACTTCGGCACGGCCGGCCGCCGCTGGCTCGGAAGCATCCCGCGGTTCGTGGGGTTGATGGCGAGGACGCCGTTCGCCAAGCAGCTGCCGCCGCCCAACCTCAAACCGCCGGACAAGTCCGGGTCCATGGCGCTGCTCGCGGAGCTCCTCGCCGCAGGCAAGCTCACCCCCGTCATCGACCGCACGTTCCCGCTCGACCAGGTGCCGGAAGCAATCCGCTACCTGGCCTCCGGCCAGGCGCGTGGCCGGGTGGTCATCACGATGGACGACTGATGGTGGGCCCCGTGGGACTCGAACCCACAACCAAGAGATTAAAAGTCTCCTGCTCTGCCAATTGAGCTAGGGGCCCGGGGGATCGGAACTTAATCGGGAGAACCCTAGGGACTTCCCCGGGGAGAACCGTTGCCCTGGCGGCCGTAGTCTCCCAGACGGCCGGCCACGACGCGCTCAGACCCGGGAGGACTCGTCACCGGGCCTACCGGCAGCATGCTCCTCCCGCACCAAGGGATGGCAAGGCCGTCGATGCGCGGGGAAGCTCCTCTACTCGCCCCAGGTAGCGATCTTGTGCGGGCATCGGAGGTCTGCATCCTGCTGCATATCGGCCAGAATGACGCGGGCCTTGCGCGTTGGTTGCCTCGGGGCTCACCGGGCAACTCACCAGTTCGCTCACAACGGATCGACGTCGCCGAAGCCACGTCGAGGCCTCAGGATTTGTGGCTGGTCGTGAAGCCAAGGGAATATCGCGTGGTGACCTACGTGCGGACCGACGCCGTCGACGCGACGACTCCTGCGCCGCCGCGCTGGGCGCGGGTCGCCGCGCATGCAGCGGCCTTGACGCCTCTTCCGTCCAGCCTGTGGCGACTGCTGCTGGTCTTCGGGTTCCCGGCCGGCTACACGGCGCAGGGTTATGAGGATCTCGGCACGACCGGGTGGGGCGCCGTCTACCTGGTCATGCTCAGCCTGGGCACCGAAGGAGCCGCCCTGTTGACGCTGGGCCTGGTCCAGCGTTGGGGCGAAGTCGTGCCGTCCTGGATCCCGTTCATCGGTGGCCGCGAGGTCCCGGTCAAGGCGGCCGTGGTGCCAGCCGCCATCGGGGCGGTGCTCCTGGTCGTGCTCTGGACCCCGTTGCTGGGGTGGTGGCACATCCCGCACGACGACCTGACCCCGCTGGGGGTCACCCTGATCGGCCTGCTCTACCTGCCCATGGTCCTGTGGGGCCCGCTGCTCGCCCTCGTCACCGTGTCCTATTCAAGGAGACGGCGACACGTGTCCCCGACCCGGAGTGCGGCGTCGGCGTCCCGCCGCTGACCGATGGAGGAGTCCGCCGAGCCGGCGAGGGCCTCACCACAGGCTCCTTCCTTCCAATTGAACCCAAGCCGGACGCTTCGTCACCCGATAGGGCCGTGGTCAATCCGCCGCGTTCGGGCTACCGCCGACATCCGCATCTGCCGAAGAGCGCCTGTCCCTCCGGTCCCATGCGATCAGGAAAGAGATAGGTGGACGTACTCGGCGTCATCCACCGTGTACCGCTCGGTCTCCGCGAAGCCGTGCCGCTCGGCGAAATGCAGACCCTCATTGTTGGCAGCGAGGACGACCGTGGAGATGCCCTGGGCACCGAACTCGCGGGCACGGGCAAGCATCGCCTGTAGATACTCGGAACCATGACCTTGGCGCCGGTGCGCGGGGAGGATGCGCACGATCACCGTCGCGATGCCATCTGCAGGCGCGGGTGGGCGGATGGTGGCGTTGCCGACGAGCGCTTCACCGGCATACGCCAACGTCAGCGCGTTGCGAACTAGGCGCTCCTGGACATCGTCGGCCGACAGCGGGTCGGTTGGGATGATGAGGTTGTGGACCTCACGCCACGATTCCGACGACGATCCGGGCGTGACGTCCACGATCGTGAGCACCATGCGGCAAGGGTAGGCGGGCGGGTTCCTCCCGCAGCCGACCCAGATACGTGCCACCCGTTCGTCATCGAAGTGAGCCGCAGGACGCGCGGACATGCAGTGATCCCGCGGGCCGAAGGGACCCGCGGCCAGGCCACGGGTCAACCGACTTGCCGGTTCAGTCCTTCTTCGCAGCGGACGCGTCGACGCAGACGATTCCCTTGTTGCCGTCCTGGTCGGCGATCACGGTGAGCGAGGGCGCGTCGCTGTCATCGACGACGGCCCCACCCGCGGCGACGGCAGCGGCGATCCGTTGCTCGGCCACCTCGGGCGCCACATAGATCTCGATGTGGAACCGCTGACCCGGGGCCTCGCGTTCGTCGGCGTCCCCGAACCACAGGTTTGGCACCCGTCCCGTGGCATCCCGGATCTCGTCGCTGGGGGTCCCGCGGCCCTGGGCATCGGCGCTCCCCGTCAGGAGGGCGGCCCACACCGGGGCGATGGTCTCGGACCGTGCCGTGTCGAGGCCGAGCTCGATGTCGCTGACCGAAGCCGGGTCGGCGTCGACCTTGTGGTCAACGGCGATCTCGGTGATCCGTCGCGCGAGGTCGACGTCCTGCTGGGTCACCCATTCAACAACGTGCTCGGTGCCTTCGTCGTCGCGGTAGATGGCGTCGTCGCTGACCAACTTGAAGTCGACGTACCCCTTGCCGATGGACGCGCTCGGGTGGTGGCCGAGCGCGTCGCCCGCCTCGCCCACCGCGGCGACGAACCGTGCGCCGGTGCCGAAGTCGTCGATCACGTAGCGCGCATGCAGTCCCTGGGCAAGCTTGCGCCAGTCGGTCAGGTTCGCCTCGGCGATCTGTTCGCCCTTGAGCATGTCCATGGACGTGGGACCCTATCCCTGAATCAGCCCGCAGCACTGGCGCAATGACCACCGGATCTAGCCGCGATCCGCGCTGATCTGCCAATGAGCGTCGGGGGCTACCCTGACAATCCGAGGAGTCTCGAAAGCGGGCTCGACATGGCTGAGTTGGTGAGGACGAACGACCCCGGTTTGCTATCCGTGATTGAAAGCTTGCTGGCAGATGCCCAGATCCCTCACCACGTTGCGGATCGGGACATGAGCGTCATGGAGGGGTCCATCCTCGTCATCCAGCCACGGGTTCTGGTGCCGGATGAGCGAGAAGCAGATGCACGAGCGCTGCTGGTCGACGCCGATCTGGGCGAGTGGCTGCGCCGCTGACGGCGACTGACGAGTAGGGGCACCCGGACGCACGCACCTGCCGCGATCCGCGAGGCCGCCAACGCCAACGTGCCCATGTCCCGACCAGGTTGCGTGGCCAGGTCGCGCACGTCTGGGACGATCCTCGGGTGCAACGTTCCCGGCTTCACGTGACGGGCGCGAGCGGCTCGGGAACAACGACCCTGGCGCGAGCGGTTGCCGACGCCTGGTCTGTGCCCCACGGGGACGCCGACGACTACTTCTGGATGCCGACCGATCCGCCGTACGTCAACAAGCGCCCCGCGGCGGAACGCGTCGCACTCATGGAGCAGGTGTTCCTACCCCGAGAGGGATGGGTTCTGTCGGGTTCCATTCTCGGCTGGGGCGACAGCGTCGTTGCGCGTTGCGATGCGGTGGTCTTCCTCACCCTGGATCCAGCGGAACGACTGCGACGAATCGAGACCCGCGAGCGCGTCCGACGTGAAAGCGGGTCGGTGGATGAAGAGGCGCTGGGTGCGTTCCTCAGCTGGGCGCGGGGGTACGACGAGCCCTCATTCGAGGGTCGCAGCCGAACGGGTCACGAGGAGTGGCTGGCGACACTCACCTGTCCAATCCTTCGCCTAGACAGTTCCCGGCCGCGAGAAGCACTGCGCGACGAGGTGCTCGCTTGGGTTCCCTCCTCGTACTGAACCCGCCCCCGGTCGGCACTCTTCGGATCTGGCCCTTGAGGTCTGGCACAGGAAGCGCGCAGACAGGGCTTTGTACGGCGCGTTCGAATGAGTGGGCCGGGGCCAGGCCTCCAAACTCGGCCCCGCGGACGTCAAACCATCCCCAAAATGGTGGTCGGCACCCCTTTGAGGACCCAAGGGAGCCGGTTCATGCCCTGTGATGGTCCGCAGGGGGGCGTTACGACGCCGGATCATCGGTAACGGCTGTGCGCACAAGGATGTCTCGGACGAGCACATAGGGGAGCACGTGCGTACACGATGGCTGACCGCGATCTTCGCGGGCCTGGCGATGATCATCCAGGTCCTGGGCCTGAACATGACCCCGGCCGAGGCTGGGGAGCCCACAGCGGGGGCCGCCGTCGAGGCGTCGCCCGCTCCTGATCGGATGCCCGGCGACGTCCCGAGCAAGAAGACTCCGTGGGTCCTCGACGGCGGCGTGTACAAGATCGTCCAGGTGGGCAACACCATGATCGCCGGCGGCAACTTCACCCAGGTTGCGGACCCCATGGGCGGCACGCAGTACGCGCGGCAGAACATCGTCGCCTGGGACGTGACGACGGGGCTGGTCAGCCAGACGTTCAACCCGACCGTGGACGGCGAGGTCCAGCAGCTGATGCCGGGGCCGACGCCGGACACGGTTTACGTCGCCGGTGACTTCACCAAGATCAACGGCAAGGGCCCGAACCACATCCAGCTCCTCAACATCAGCACCGGCCAGGCGGTCACCTCGTTCAAGGCGCCGTCGACCAACGGCGGCATCGCGACCATGGAGCTGCTGCCGAACAACCGGCTGTTCATCGGTGGCTTCTTCACGAAGATCGGCGGCGTCGCGCACGGTCAGCTCGCCACGCTCAATGCCACCACCGGCGCGCTCGACCCCACCTACATGGACATCACGGTGTCGGGCCACCACAACAACACTGGTACGGGTTCCCAGGCACCGGTCGGCATCCGGGAGTCCGGGATCACTCCTGCCGGCGACCGCATGATCGTGGTCGGCAACTTCCGCATCGTCGGCGGCTTGTCGCGCGACCAGATCGTGATGATCGACCTGACCGGCGCCAACGCTGCCGTGGCGACGAACTGGTACACCACGGCCTACACGCCGATCTGCTCTCCCGGCGCGTTCGACAGCTACATGCGCGACGTCGAGATGTCGCCCGACGGTTCCTTCTTCGTCGTGGGCACCACGGGCGGGCCGCACAGCGGCACGGTGTGCGACACCGCGGCCCGATTCGAGACGTACGCCGTCGGCACCGCGCTGACCCCGACCTGGACCGACACCTCGGGCGGCGACACGATGTGGGGAGTCGAGGTGACCCAGTCGGCGGTCTACGTCGGCGGTCACATGCGCTGGATGAACAACCCCAGCGGCTCCGACCGAGCAGCGCAGGGCGCCGTCCCGCGTCCCGGCCTGGTCGCGCTCGACCCGCAGACCGGCATCCCGCTGAAGTGGAACCCGGGCCGCAACCCGCGCGGCGTGTCGGCGTACGAGGTCTACGAGACCGATGACGGCGTCTGGGTCGTGAGCGACACCATGTGGATCGGCGACCGGCGCTACCACCGGGAGCGCATCGCCTTCTTCCCCTACAGCGAGGGCTCCAACACCGCGTCGAAGAGCATCGGCGCGCTCCCGGGCAGCGTCTACGTCGCCTCGCCCGGGTTGAACGCCGACATCCTCTACCGCGTCAACGCAGGCGGGTCCGCCATCACGGCGACGGACGGTGGCCCCGACTGGGCCGTGGACACCAGCGCCACACCTAGCTCGCTGCACAACACGGGCGGCACGACAGCGTCGTACGGGTCCAACGTGTCCGCGACCGTCAACGTGCCCACCACCACGCCGATCACGGTCTTCAACTCCGAGCGCAACGACCCGAGCGGCGGCAACGAGATGCAGTGGTCGTTCCCGGTGCCGGCCGGCCTCGGCGTCCAGGTGCGCCTCTACTTTGCGGCACGGGCGAACGGCAGCCCACCCCGGTTCAACGTGAACATCGACGGCGGCGCCCTCGAGCTGTCGAACTACGACGTCTCGGCCGACGCCGGCGGGAAGAACCGCGGCATCATGAAGTCCTTCGACATCACCAGTGACGGCACCGTCAACGTGGACTTCGTGCACGTGTCCGGCAACCCGGAGATCAATGCCGTCGAGCTCGTCAAGACCGGTGGCGGGTCGAACGGCACGACCGCCAACGTGGTCGGCTACGACGGCACGAACGTGACCTCTCAGGCGTTGACCACGACCGCTGGCTTCGACTGGAGCAACGTCCGCAACGCCGTGATGGTCGGCCGCACGCTCTTCTACGGCCAGACCGACGGCATGCTGTACCGCCGCTCGTTCGACGGCGAGGACTTCGGCGACCCGGTGGCGGTCAACCCCTACATCGACTCGCTCTGGAGCACGGTCGACACCGGTAGCGGCCAGACCTACGCCGGTGTGCTGCCGACCTGGTACACCCAGCTGAGCACCGTCACCGGCATGTTCTACGCCAACGGCCGCATCTACTACACGCGCAGCGGCCAGAACTCGCTGTTCTGGCGCTGGTTCTCCCCGGACAGCGGAATCATCGGCGGCATCGAGAACACCGTGACCGGTGGCAACATCACCTGGAGCAGCACCCGCGGCATGTTCCTCGACGGCTCCACCTTGTACGTCGTCAACTCGACCAATGGCCAGCTGCTCAAGATCGGCTTCACCAACGGCGCACCGACTGGCACGTCCTCAGTGGCCAACAGCACGATCGACTGGCGCGGCCGCGCCGTGTTCCTGGCGTCGGTGCTGCCCAACGTCGCGCCGTCCGCTGCGTTCACCTCCGACTGCACCGGCATCTCCTGCGACTTCGACGCGACCGGCTCCTCCGACAGTGACGGCAGCATCCAGTCCTACGAGTGGACGTTCAGCGACGGCGACGAGGCCGGCGGCCCGACCCCGCAGAAGGACTTCGCGGACACGGGCACGTACGACGCGACGCTCACCGTCACCGACGACGGCGGTCTCACCTCGTCGGTCACCCAACAGGTCTCCGTCGTCAAGCCGAACGTGCCGCCGACCGCCGACTTCGGCATCACCTGCGACTACCTCGACTGCGACCTCGACGCGACCGCGTCGACCGACAGCGACGGGACGATCGATGACTACGCGTGGGATTTCGGCGACGGCCAGACAGCCACCGGGAACCCTGCCAACCACGTCTACGAGCACCCCGGCACCTACACCGTCAGCCTGGTCGTCACCGACGACGACGACGCCACCGACGACGCCACGAAGACGCAGGTCGTCGTCGGATCGGCGGCCGCGAGCACGGTGTCCTACGTCGGCGGCGCGACCAACCAGAGCAACACCGCCACGCCCAACGTCACCATCCCGACGGCCGTCGCTGAGGGCGACCGGCTGCTGATGATGCTGAGCCTGAACTCCAGCGCCCGCGTGCTGTCCGACCCGACCGGCGTGACCGGCTGGACCGTGCTGGGCACCACGACGTCGGGGGGCATGCAGACCCGCGTGTACAGCAAGATCGCCACGGCCGCGGACGCGAACAAGAAGGTCACGGTGACCCTGGACCTGGCGGCGAAGTACACCATGACCGTCGCGGACTACTCCGGCGTGCGCACCGGTCAGATCGTCTCGGCCGACTTCGCCGAGACGGTGAGCCGGGCCGACCACACGACCCCGACCGTGGACGCACCGGCCGGCGCGTGGGTCGTGTCGTACTGGGCCGACAAGTCCGCGACGACGACCGGCTTCACGCTGCCGGCCTCGGTGACCGGCCGCCATGCCGTGTGCAGCACGGGCACGGGCCACGTCTGCAGCTCGCTCGCCGACTCCAACGGCCCGGTGCCCACCGGGCAGTACGACGGCCTGGTCGGCACGGCCGACACGGCCAGCGCCAACGCGACGACCTGGTCGGTCATCCTGCGCACCGTCGAGCCGAACCAGGCTCCGACGGCTGCGTTCTCCTACACCTGCGACGGCGCCGACTGCGACTTCGACGGCATGGACTCGAGCGACTCCGATGGCTCCGTCGTCTCGTACGCGTGGGACTTCGGGGACGGCGCCACCGCATCCGGCGCGACGCCCAGCCACGACTTCGTCACCTCGGGGACGCGCGACGTCACGCTGACCGTGACCGACGACGAGGGCACGACAGGGTCGCTCGCCGTCCCGGTCCCGGTCGTGCGCAACAACGCGGTCCCGACGGCATCGTTCACTGCGAGCTGCGCGTTCCTCGCCTGCAGCTTCGACGCGTCCGCCTCCGGTGACAGCGACGGCAACATCACGTCGTACGAGTGGGACTACGGCGACGGTTCGGCCGAGACCACGGCCGGTCCGTCGGCGAGCCACGCCTACGACCCGGCCGGCGCCTACGTCGTCACCCTCAAGGTGACCGACAACGACGGCGGCACCGGCACGACGACGCGAAACGTGTCCCCGGTAGCAGTCCGCCCGATCGCGCTGGTGGGCAGCAGCGTCAACCAGGGCAACGTCGCGACTCCCAACAACACCGTGCCGGCCGGCACCCAGGCCGGTGACCGGCTGCTCATGGTGCTCAGCCTCAACGCCACCAACCGCACTGTCGGGTCGACCACGGGAGTGACCGGGTGGACCCTGGTCGACACGGCCACCTCGGGGACGATGCAGACCCTCGTCTACACGAAGAGCGCCTCCGCGAGCGACGCCGGCAAGACGGTGCGGTTCTCGATGGATGCGGCGGCCAAGTACACGCTGACGGTAGCGACGTACAGCGGTGACATGCTGGATCCGCAGTTCGCGAAGGCGTCGGAGACGGTGGTCCGGGCGGGACACACCACCCCGATGGTCGATACGGAGGCCGGTGACTGGGCGGTGTCGTACTGGGCCGACAAGTCGTCCGCGACTACCGCCTTCACGCTGCCGGGCGAGGTCACCCAGCGGCAGGCCACCTGCGGCGCCAGCACCGGTCGGATCTGCAGCGTGCTGGCCGACTCCGACGGCGCGGTGCCGACCGGCACCTACGGCGGGCTCACCGCGACGTCGGACGCGGCCTCGGGCAACGCGACGATGTGGACGGTCCTGCTGCGCCAGGCAGGCTGAACTCCGCCGGCCCTGAGGAAGGGAGGGCATTCGCCAACCCTGAGGCAGGTCTGGCAGCGGCGGACGTTGGGCGGCGTCGATCATCGCGGACGCCCTCATCCGCGAGTTCGGCTTCGACGCGGCCACCATCCACCATCAGTAGTGCCAGTCCCCGTGCGATGTCGAGATCCCGGAGTCGAGCCGGGGGGGTCGACCGGTCCTGAACCCCGCATCGGTCAGGCGCGGGCTGCCGCCTTCACAGAGTCGACGATGGCGCCGATGGAGGCTGCGTCTGCGCGAGGAGCGCCCGGCCAGTCAGAGATGTTCAAGCCCCAGTATTCGCGTGGAGTTCCTGGCCAACGAGGCAGCAGATGGACATGTAGGTGGGGGACCCGGTCGCCGTACACGACTGAATAGACGTGTTCAGCCCCCACACCGACCAGCGCCCGGGCAGCGCGGCCAGTGGCCTTCCCCACGGACGCGCCCTCCTCCTCCGTGAGGTCGGCAAGGCCGCGGGCGTGTCGCAACGGCTCGACGAACAGGTGCCCGCGGTAGACCTCCGGACCTGCCGGATGGTGCCCCACGTAGGTCAGTCCGGTGCGAAACACCTCGATCGCGGGATCGGCCGCTCGATGCTTGGCACAGACAAGGCAAGAGTGCGGCGACACGCTCTGGAGTGTACGGGCCGATGAACGGAGGTCGTCTGCTCCTCGCAACCGTCTGGGGCGAGCAGCCGGGTTGCTCGTTCCACACGGGGCAGGAGACGCCAAGCCAGCCAGGTGTGGCCACCCCACCCCCGGCCGTGTGGCTGCCAGCCCCCGATGGCGGGCCTACACGACCGCCCTGGAGCGGCGCAGGCCAATAGCGTTCCTGGCACGTCGAAAGTCGACGGAACCGCACCAGGAGCCAGTCATGAGCCACACGAACCCCCGAGAGAGCGAGACCTGCGCCGCGCTGTCTCAGCGTGATCCGCGGGGCCGCCCCGGCTTCGCCGACCACAACGCCTCCCGCCGCTCTGCCAACCTCATCGCCCGCCGCCCCCGGACAGGAGTTCTGTCATGAACATGCACTATGACCACGCCAAGGCCGAGATCGCCACCCGCCTGCACCACGCCGAGACCCGCCGGGAGGCCCAGCGTGCCAGGGCCCCGCAGCGGTCGGGTCTCACGCCGCGGTGGCAACGGCTCCGCTCCACCTGACCCCTCGCCGGGCTCACGTCGCGCCGCGCCCTGGTCAAGCCCCTGTGTGCATGGTTCAGGCAAACCGTGTGCAAGGCAGATGCTGCAGGCGCGCATCGAGCCACCTGACTTGATGACAGCCCACAGTGCCCGTGGAAACCACGGGGGTAGTCGCGACCGGGGTGCGCGACTGTCGATGCATGACTCAAGAAGACATCGTGAAGCCAGCCGCCTCGAGCCCATCGGGCAAGAGCCGTCGGTCCTTTCTCACCAGCTCGGCCGCACTGGTCGGCGCGTCTTCGATCGCCGCCGTCCTGCCCGATGCTCTTGGCAGCTCGGCTCTGGCCGATGCTGTCAGCGCCGCTGACCTGCCGGATTACGCACCGGTTCCGCCCTCAGCACTCGGACCCACACTCAACGACCACGGGTATTTCGTCGGTCGTATCAAGCGGAATCTCTACTGGGTCACTGACGGCACCTACCAGTCGGCATTCCTGACCACCCGAGACGGCGTCGTGCTGTTCGACGCACCCCCAACCATCGGGCAGAACCTGCAGCGCGCCGTGAACGAAGTTGCCGCCGAGAACGGTGTCAGCAACAAGGTGACCCACCTGGTGTACTCGCACCACCATGCCGACCATGCCGGCGCCTCATCGCTGTTCGGCAAGCACGTCGAGCGCATCGGACATGAAGAGACTCGGCGACTCCTGCTACGCGACAACGACCCGACCCGCCCGGCGCCCACGGAGACCTTCCGTGACCGAAAGACGCTGAACGTCGGCGGTGAGCGAGTGCGCCTGGCCCACCACGGGTGCAACCACACGCCGGACAACATCTACATCCACTTTCCGGATCACGACACACTCATGCTCGTCGACATCGTCACCTCGGGCTGGGTGCCCATCTACAACGCCAACCTCAGCGTGGACTTGCCTGCCTTCATCGAGGCCCCGACAACCGCCCTGTCCTATCCGTGGAAGCACTTCATCGGCGGGCATGTCGGCCGACTCGGCACTCGCAGCGATGTCGCCCTGCATCGGCAGTACGTCGCCGACATCTCGGCCAGCGCCAGAACTGCGCTCGCCACGGTCGATCCGACGCCGTACTTCGTCAAGTACGGTCAGAACACCTGGGCTGCCGTGAAGACCTACCTGGACGCGGTCACGGACTACGCCGCCGCGCCGGTCATCACGAAGTACACCGGCGTCCTGGCGGCTGCAGACGTTTTCACCACCAGCACCACACTGGTCATCCTGGAGTCGATCCGCCTCGACCTTGGTGTCGGCTCGCAGGTACACCCGTGACCGCCACCGGCCGCGAGGACGCGGCCGTCGAACTGCCCAGTCGCCGATGGTGGGCCCTGGCCGTTATCGCCCTCGCTCAGTTGATGGTGGTGCTCGACGGAACCGTCGTGACCATTGCGCTGCCCTCGGCACAGCGCGAGCTGGGCTTCTCCGACGCTGATCGGCAGTGGGTGATCACCGCCTACACCCTCGCGTTCGGCGGCCTGCTGCTGCTGGGCGGACGGATCGGCGACTACGTCGGCCGCAAGCGGGTCTTCCTGATCGGGCTGGTCGGGTTTGCGGTGGCGTCGACCCTGGGCGGTGCGGCGCAGAACGCGGGGACGCTCTTCGGCGCCCGCGCCCTCCAGGGCGTGTTTGCGGCGCTCCTCGCGCCCGCTGCGCTGTCGCTGATCACCGTGACGTTCACCGAGGCCAAGGAGCGGTCCCGGGCGTTCGCGGTCTACGGCGCCATCGCCGGAGCCGGCGCCGCGATCGGCCTGATTCTCGGCGGCGCGCTGACCGAGTACACGTCGTGGCGCTGGTGCCTGTACATCAATGTGCCGATCGCTGTGGTCGCCTTCGTCGGCGGCATGGTCCTGGTCACCGAGAGCAAGTCCCACGGTGAGACCTCGTACGACATCCCGGGCGCCGTCCTCGGCACCGCCGGGTTGGTCGCACTCGTCTACGGCTTCACCCAAGCCGCCAAGCCCGAGGTCGGCTGGCTCTCCGCCGAAACCATCGGCCTTCTCGCCGGCGCCGCCGTCCTGCTGGTCGCGTTCGTGTTCGTCGAACTGCGTTCCGCGAACCCACTGCTGCCGATGCGGATCGTGCTCGACCGCAATCGCGGCGGAACGTACATTGCATCACTGCTGTCCTTCGCCGGCATGTTCGCGATGTTCCTGTTCCTGAGCTACTACCTCCAGTACAACCTGGGCTACAGCGCCCTCAAGTCCGGCCTCGCTGTCCTACCGTTCAGCGTCGGTGTCATCCTCACTTCGGGCGTGGTGCCGGCCCTGCTACCGCGCACCGGTCCCAAGCCCCTGATGCTGATCGGCCTCGCGATGGCGGCGATCGGGTTGGCCACTTTCACCACCATCTCCGACACCACCAGCTGGGCCGGGCACGTGCTGCCCGGTCTACTGCTGATGAGCGTCGGCTTCGCGCTGCTGTTGGTGCCGCTGTCCAGCCTCGCCCTCACCGGAGTGAACCCCGACGACGCCGGTGTGGCCAGCGCGGTGCTCAACTCGACACAACAGATCGGCGGATCCCTGGGCACCGCTCTGCTGAACACGTTCTACGCGAGCGCGGTTGCGGCCTACCTCGAGTCCCATCACCTCCCAACGTCATCGTTCAACTCGCCCGCCGCGATCCACGGCTATCACGTCGCGTTCTGGATCGGAGTCGGGCTGATCGCCGCGGCGTTCGTGGCGATTCTCGCGTTGGTCAATGTCGGCAAGGCTGGCATCACCGCGAAGAGTCAGGGCGTCGCCGCGTGACGACCAACACGACGGTCGATCCAACGTTGAGAGGGTGATCCTCGATGCCCAAGGCAGTCGAGTTCGACGACTACGGTGGCGTCGAGGTCCTCGTGGTGCGCGACGTGCCGCGTCCGACGCCCGGACCCGTCCAGGTGCTTGTTGCGGTCCGCGCGGCGGGCATCAACATCGGTGAGACGAAGATTCGTGACGGCACAGTCCGCGAGATCTTCCCCGCGTCCTTCCCCAGCGGCCAGGGTTCGGACCTCGCGGGCGTCGTGCAGGAGGTTGGCGAGGGCGTGAACGGGGTGGCTGTGGGCGATGAGGTGATCGGTTTCACCAATGACCGCGCCAGCCACGCTGAGTACGTGCTGGTTGAGGCGGCGAACTTGACGCGGAAGCCGACAGCGGTCCCATGGGAGGTGGCGGGCTCGCTGTTCGTCGCAGGTGCGACGGGGTTCGCCACCGTGCGTGCGGTGGCGCCGGCTGCTGGGGAGGCGGTCGTGATCGCGGGTGCTGGCGGCGGAGTCGGCGTGTTCGCGGTCCAGCTGGCGGTTCGAACCGGTGCGCGCGTCATCGCGCTGGCGAGCGAGCGCCATCACGCATGGCTGTTCGGGCGCGGGGCGGTCCCGGTTGCCTATGGCGACGGCGTTCGTGAGCGCATCTCCGCAGCCGCACAGGGAACGCCGGTTGCCGCCTTCATCGACCTGGTCGGGGGCGGCTACGTCGAACTGGCGCTCGACCTTGGCATCGCAAGGGACCGGATCAACACGATTGTCGACTTTCCGGCGATCGCGAAGTACGGAGTCAAGGGCGAGGGTGGCGCGGATGCGGCGAGCGCGGCCACTCTGGCCGAGCTTGCCGAGGCGATAGTCGCAGGTGATGTCGTCGTGCCGATCCAGCGCGCCTACCCGCTTGACGAAGCTCGCGCGGCGTTCACCGAGCTCGAGGCTGGTCATGTGGGAGGGAAGATCGTCCTGATCCCGTGATGGCGTTCCAATTCAGTAGGCGTGAGGAGGAGTGGCATGAGTGAGAGCGTCAGCCCGTGGAATCAGGGGATCGTCGATGAGTTCCGTGCCAACGAGGGAAGGGTCGGCGGCCCCTTCCAGGGAGCGCCACTGCTGCTCCTCCACACGGTCGGTGCCCATAGTGGCGCTGAGCGGGTCAACCCCGTGATGTACCAAGATCTCGGCAATGCGGTCGCCGTGTTCGCTACCAGCGGTGGAGCGCCAGCCAACCCGGATTGGTACCACAACCTGGTTGCCAATCCTGAGGTCAACGCGGAGATCGGCACCGAGACGCGTCGCTTGCGAGCTCGAACTGCGACCGGCGCTGAACGCGACCGCATCTGGACCAAACAGAAGAGCGACTACCACGGTTTCGCCGAGTACGAGGCTCGAACCGATCGGGTCATACCCGTGGTCATTCTGGAGCCGGCGAACGGCTAGACCCCGGGTCGATCGTCAAGCGGACGGGTTAGCGGCTGCCCTCGAGCTGCTCGGCGATCTCCGAGAGGGCCTGGGCAGCGTTGGTGACGGTGCTTGGGTCGACGTGGTCGAACACGCGGTCGCGGACGCTGGCCAGGTGGACCGGCCAAGCCCTTTTCAGCTTCGTGAGCCCGGCCGGCGTGAGCTTCGCGACGTTGCCGCGGGCGTCCTCGGCACTGGTCCGCTTCGTCACCAGACCGCGGCGCTGCAGGTCGTCGACGAGACGCGTCATCCGGCTGGCCGACAGCGCTGCTGCGTTGGCGAGGTCGGCCATCCGCAGCTCTCGGTTGCGAGCCTCCGAAAGGCACATGAGCGTCGTGTACTCGTTCGCGGTGATGCCCACCGACTTCACCAGGTCACTATCGAGGCGCCGAGGCAGCGAGAGTACGACGCGCATCAACGCCCGCCAGAACGCCTCTTCGGCCGCATTCAACGGTTCGACCTTGGCCATCCGAAGACTTTACTTGCTTCGAGAAGCATCGAGTGGCTCCTGAGCGCATCCCCAGTCGGCGTGTCTTCGACGGCCAAGGAGGCAACGTCGGTGCGCCTGCTGGCTCGACCTGCCGTTCGTGCGGGCGGCTCGTGGAGCCACGACGTCGTCCGCGCTCTATACACCGCTTGGCCAACACCCGGGACATTCCCTGGGGTAGGCAGACTCCCCGCCCTCCACACTCAATGAGGTCGCCGCGGGCAGGTCAGCTCCGGGAGCCGAGGAGAGGAAGCCACGCCATGAGCAAGGAGCAACAACTGCAGTTGGACACGATCCTGCGGTCAGGCCAGGTCGACGCCGATGCGGATGTCCCGACGTTGCGGGCCGCGTTCGCGGGGTTCACGGCGCAGGTCCCGGTTCCCCCTGACGTCGAGCAAGTACCCGCGGCCCCCGGGAGCATCGACAGCCTCGAAGTCAGGACTCCAGGTGCGGCTGCCGATCGGGTCATCCTCTACTTCCACAGTGGCGTCTACGTGATCGGCTCTGCAGCGGCCACTGTCCCACTGGTCTCCGACTTGGTACGACGAACCGCGGTGCGAGCCGTCACCGTGGACTACCGTCTGGCGCCCGAGAACCCATACCCCGCTGCGGTCGACGATGCTCAAGCTGCCTACGAGGGACTGCTGACCGAAGGTCTCGATCCCGGCCAGATCGCCCTCGCTGGGGAGTCAGCCGGCGCAGGGTTGGCAGTCGCCCTCCTGCTCCGGCTCAGGGACCGAGGAGCCACTCTGCCGGCCTGCGCCGTCCTGTTCTCGCCCTACGTCGACCTCACCTTGTCGGGGGACACCCTGTCCTCGAAGGAAGCGGTCGACCCGCTGCTCTCGCCCGACAATCTGCGGCTGCGGGTATCGGACTACGTGGCAGATGCGGATCCCGCTGACCCGTTCATCAGTCCAGTTTTCGCTGACCTCACTGGCCTGCCTCCTCTGCTCATCCAGGTGGGATCGCATGAGGTTCTGCTGAGCGACGCCGTCAGACTGGCAGCCCGGGCAGCGTCGGATGACGTGGAAGTCACGCTCGAAGTCACGCCGGGTGTCCCGCATGTGTTCCAGACCTTCGTCGCGCTGCTCGACGAAGCCGGCGTCGCGCTCGACCACGCCTCGGCCTTCTTGACCAAACACTTCGCCGGGCGTTGACCCAACGCACGGCCGCCTTGCTCGCCCCTAGTCAGCAGGCAAGTACGGCGCCAGGTTGGCGACTCTGAGCTGTTGACGCCTGGAGACGCCGACTTTGCCGAACACATTGCGCAGGTGCCACTCGACGGTACGGGGGCTGAGGTAGAGACGAACTCCTATCTCGCGGTTGGTCAACCCCGCTTGTACCAGATGGGCGACCTGCACTTCTTGGCCTGTCAGCTCTGCCGCTGGATCGTCAAGCTGCCTGCGGACTCTTCTTCGCGTTGCCGCGGACACCTCTCTACGCGCCCGGTTGGCGAAGCTCTTGAGGCCCATGTCGCCCAGGGCGTCGTGGGCCTCTGTCAGTTGCACGAGCGCGTCCGCCTTCCTTCCGCAGCGACGCAGCCACTCGCCGTAGAGCAACTGAGCTCGGGCCGAGGCAAGGCGCAGTGGCGTCTGGCTCAGGAGTGTCACCGAGGTCCGGTAGAGACCTTCAGCCTCCTCTGGCGTGTTGGCCGCCAGGGCGTCCACGAGTGCCGAAACTCCAGAAGCCCAGATCGTTGGAGTGGCCTTCGCTCGTGCTCTCACCCAAGACGCCACCTCGGCTAGGACGTCGGTGTCCCCCACACGGGACGCAGCCTCGGCGAGCTCCGGGGCGGCCAGGGTGTGATAACCGATGACGCCCCAGTCCATGACCCGCTTCGCGCAGTCGAACGCCTGCTCGTGTTGACCGAGCGCGTTGTGGTGGAACGAGCTCATGTAGTCCGAGAGAGCGACCATCCGGCCCTGGCCGTCCTCAGACGAGAGCGCCCTCATCGTCTGGATATGCACCAGGGCCTTCTCGGACTCTCCTCGGAATGCTGTCAAGAAGGCGTCGCTGTGACCAGGGACTCGCATGCGGGTCGCGATCGACAGCTGCCGCTCCTCTTCAACGAGAGCGATGGCACGGGCCAGGTCGCCGGTGAGAGACACGTAGTTGGCCAACATCTGCAGCGCAAGCTGCAACTCGATGAGCGCACCCGAGTCCCGCGCCGCTGTGGCCCGCTGCTCCGCCAGCACTAGCCCTGATTCGATGTCCCAGGCTTCGACCGCAAGGATCCCAGCTGTGCGACTAGCGACGGGCCAGGAAGGCCCGCCGATACCCGCCGGACGTGTGGCTTCAGCGCAAGCGGCTTTGAGGGCCAGGGCCACCACTGGCGCCGCGGCGGCGTGTCCCTCGGTGGCCCCGATGGCAATCGCGTCGACCAGCAATTCGGCTGTGCGCGCCGACCCACGGCGGGACGGTCTTGCCCGAGCTGCTTCGGCTGACTTTCGGATCAGTTCAGGACCGTTGGGACCGCTGGCCCAGATGGCTGCTACCAACGATTCGAAGTGAGTGTCGGTGGCGAGTGCTCGATCGAACCTCTCGAGTCGAGTAGCCGCGTCACGCAAGACGTCGGCGGCCTCTGACCCGAGGCCTCGATCGTGGGCGATGCGGCCGCGTAGCCGCAATGCCAGGGCGGCGCGTTGTTCATCGGGTGGCTCCAGCTTCAGGGCAGCAAGGAGGCGGAGTGCGGAGTCGAGTGCACCGGCGTCGTGCTTGGCCGCCGCAGCGGCCAGGATCCTGTCCGCCCGTCTCGGTCCGTGTGGTGTCAGGAGCGCTGCGCGCTCCAGCAACGCCGCCGCACCGAGGAAGCCCCCGCGGGCCTGGGCGCGGCCCGCGGACTGCTCAAGCTCTTCGGCGATCCCGGCGTCGTACGTAACGGTGGAACAGGCCCGGTGCCAGGCACGCCGATCAGCGTCAACGATCGGGTCTGTCACCTCGGCCAGCACTCGATGCGATTCGAGGCGCACCGCCAGGGGCGCTGTCCGGTAGGCAACGGCCCGGACGAGCGGGTGGCGGAACCGGACGTGTGAGTGGACTTCGATGAGCCCGGAAGCAAGAGCTGGCGCAGCTGCGCCTGCATCGAGTCCCATCAGCTGAGCTGCCGCCCAGAGCAGGGTGGGGTCGCCAGTGGGCTCAGCGGCGGCGAGGGCGAGAAGCGTCTGCGTTCCGTGTGGGAGCTTCCTCAACCGTCTGCTGAAAGCACCTTCAAGGCTCCCACTCAGAGCCCCGCGTTCGAGTTCATGTGCCTCGCCGGCCATTTCGGCAGGCGTCCACATGTTCGGCAGCTCCAGCAGCGCCAAAGGGTTCCCATGCGCCTCCGCGATGATCCGGTCCCGCACCGTGGGGTCGCTGGGTGCATCTACCGCAGGGAGGAGCCGCCGTGAGTCGTCGCGGCTGAGACCACTCAGTCGCATCTCCTCAACGCCTGCGAGGTCGTCGCCGCGAAGGTTGTTGCGCGCTGCGATAGCCACGAGGATTCGCTCCGGGGGCAGCCGCCGGCATACGAACCCGATTGTCTGGACCGACAACGAGTCGAGCCATTGAGGGTCATCGACTATCCACAGGACCGGTTTGCGTCTCGCTGCTGCTGCGATGAGTTCGAGCACCGCCATCCCGACCAGGAACCGATCGGGGCGAGGGCCAGTTGTGAGACCGAAGACCTGTTCAAGGGCGTTGCGCAGTGACCAGGGCAGGTTCCTTCGGAGCTCCAGGAATGGCGAACAGATCTGCTGCAGCCCGGCGTAGCTGAGTTCCATCTCCGACTCGACACCCATGGCTCGGGAGACGTCGAAGTCGCCGGCCGTCTCTGCGAGTTCGTCGAGCAGGGCCGACTTGCCGATGCCGGCCGGGCCGAGCAACAGCACGGCGTTTCCGTGACCGGCTCGCGCATCGCGGAGCAGGCCGGCCAGACGCAGACGCTCAGGTCCGCGCCCTACAAGTTCTCTGTGTGCGGGCATCGTGGGTACTCCTGCTGGCGCAAGCAAGCAGCCTTCGAATCCCTGCGCTTTCCGAGCGGATCGCAGAGATTCGCAGATAATTCGAAGGGAATCAAAGGTACCCAGCCTCGTGTGAACAGGCAAGCGCTAGAGCCCCGAGCGCAGGGTGGTGATCACCTGCCTTGACCTGAGCGCCGCTCACGTCGTCGCGGCCCCCGCACCTCCTTGCGGCGGCAAGAGCTCGGGAATATGCTTGCGAAAGCAAGTTATGAGCGGAAGCCGGGATCGTTCAGTGAGGAGGCCGCAGTGACCGGAGCAGCCTCGCCGCCCGTCCTGGTCGGACGCTCTCAGGAGCGCCATCGGCTCAAGGACATGCTCCAGTCCGCGCAGGCCGGGCGTGGCGTCGCTCTTGTCATCCAGGGCCAAGCTGGCATCGGGAAATCCGCCCTGTTGGACGACCTCGCCGCACACGCGCCCGACGCTTGTGTTTGCCGGGTCGCCGGCGTCGAATCAGAGATGGAACTGCCGTTCTCAGCGTTGCAGCAGCTGTGTGAGCCGTTGCTAGGTCATGTCGTCGATCTGCCGATCCCCCAGAGGAGCACCCTCGAGAGGGCCTTCGGTGTGACGACCGGGTCGCCACCTGACCTGTTCCTCGTGGGCATGGCGGTGCTGGACCTGGTCGCCAAGGTCACTCGGTCCCAGACCATGCTGTGGCTCGTCGACGATGCGCAGTGGTTGGACCAGGCTTCTCGTCAGACGGTCGGATTCGTCTGTCGTCGCCTGCGTCGGGAACGACTGGCCGCCGTGGTCGCTGTACGCGACACCAAGAGAGCACGTGACTTGACCGGTCTTCCTCAACTGAGACTCCAGGGACTGACGCACCAGGCAGCCGGCAGCCTCTTCGACTCCGTAGTGACCGGGCCGACCGACGCCCTTGTGCGAGATCGGATCATCGCAGAGACCCGAGGCAACCCCCTGGCCCTCTTGGAGCTGCCTCGGTCGTGGACGACCGCCGAGCTCGTGGAGGGCTTCAGCGAGTCCGAGCGTGTGCCCGGCGACGTGCAGTTGGAGCGCGCCTTCACCAAGCGGCTCGGCGACCTACCTGTCGATACAAGAAGGCTGCTGACGCTGGCCGCGGCCGAGCCCAGGGGGGATCCAGCGCTTCTTTGGTCGGCAGCCAAGGAGATGGGACTGGACTGGCGTGCCGCAGGAGCAGCCGAGGCCGAAGGCCTTGTCGAGTTCAACCACCATGTCTACTTCCGTCACCCGTTGGTGCGGGCAGCCGCGTACCGGGCGGCCCCACTCCAGGAACGACGTGCGGCACACGCCGCCCTGGCTGAGGCCACGGATCCGGTCGACGACCCAGATCGGCGGGCCTGGCACAGAGCCAGCTCAACAGTCGCCCAGGACGAACACATTGCGCTGGAACTCCTGCAGTCGGCCGAGAGGGCGAGAGCGCGCGGAGGACTGCTGGCGGCCGCAGCGATGCTCGAGCGAGCTGCCGCACTGACTCCTGATCCCCAGCTTCGGGACGAGCGAACTCTTGCTGCTGCCCGGGCTCAGCGAGCAGCCGGCGCGCTTGAGCCCGCACTGCGACTCCTGGACACCTTCGATCCGGTGCCCCGGTCCGACCTGCTCGCAGCGTGCGTCGAGCGCCTGCGAGGCAAGATCGCGTTTGATCAGAAGCGCGGCGTTGAGGCGGCCGAACTGCTGTTGAACGCCGCCAGCCGTCTCGGACCCGTGGACCTGACCATTGCTCGTGAGACCCACTTCGAGGCTTTGGCAGCGGCTGTCTGGTCGGCGCCACAGTGCGACAACGACCTGGTGCGTCGAGCGGCCGCAGCTGCCGTCGCGCTCCCCACTGGCGATGACCGTGGCAGTACGTCGGACCTCATGATGCGCGCCTTGGCAACCAGGATCACCGAGGGGTACGCGACCGCGGCGCCGCTGCTTCAGAGAACCCTCGAAGCAGCGCGCGCACACCATTCCGCTGCGGCGGACCTCGACGATCTCCTCTGGATGGCCGGCAACCGGATGGCGGCGATGCTCGCCGCAGACTCATGGGACTTCGAGACGTCGCGCCTGCTGGCGCAGCGCCAAGTAAGCGCAACACGTGAGGCCGGGGCGCTGGTGCAACTGCAGTTTGCGCTCAACTTCTTGGCCAACAACGTCGTCCTCGCTGGAGATGTCCACGCTGCCGAAGCGCTCGTAGACGAGGAACGTTGGCTTTCCACCATCACCGGCGTCCCACCCGTCGCGTACAGCGGGATGCTGGTTGAGGCCTACCGCGACGACCCGTCCATCAGCGCCCCCAGGGTCGAAGAAGCTCTCGCAGCGGCGACCAGGAAGGGTGAGGGCCGTCTCATCGCGTTCCTGAGCTACGTGAACGCCGTTTTGAACAATGGGCTCGGCAGACACAGGGATGCTCTCCTCTCCGCACGCCGAGTCATCCAGAGCGACACGCTCGGGTACCAACCATTCGCGATCGGCGAGCTCGCCGAAGCCGCCTTCCGGGTCGGTGATCGCGACCAGCTCCGGGAGACCGTCAGGTGGATGGGAGTCCGTGTCGAGGCCACGCGCACGAGCTGGGCGCTCGGGATGTGGGCCCGCATCCAAGCCTTCAACGAAAGCTCCTCGGCCGCGGGAGCTCTCTACCTGCAAGCCCTCGAACACTTCGAGGAGACGCCACTGCGGATCGAGGTCGCCCGCTCACACCTGCTCCTAGGCGAGTGGCTGGACGGCGAAGGCGTGAAGGATCGCGCCAGTGAGCATTTCGGGCAAGCCCTCGACGCCTTCCGAGAGTTGGGCTTGGGCGCCTTCGCCAAACGGGCGCTCAAGGGTCTTGTTGCGACGCAGAAGCGACGAACTCACGCTGTGATCGACGCCCCTGGAGCGCATCTCACTCGCAAGGAGCTCCAGATCACTGAGTTGGTGCGACAGGGCCTCTCCAATCGCGAGATCGGCGATCGTCTCTACCTGAGCCACCGAACTGTCGAATGGCACCTGGGGAATGTCTTCGCGAAGGTTGGCGTGGTCTCCCGTCGACAGCTCCGGGACGCCAACCTCGCCCCGTACTGGCCGCCCGACCTGGACCGGCAGTCAAACCCGGGGGTCCCCCTGGGGCAGCGGTAAGGACGAGCACGGCATGGTGCACGAGTGGTGGTAAGCCCGCCGTTGAGCGACGACGAAGAGATCGTGTGGCGAAACCTCATGCGCCTTGCGGTTGGCTTGCCCCGGGTTCTCGCAGAAGAAATCCAGCGCGCCAGTGGCGTGACGTGGGCGCACTTCTCCGTTCTGATGCATCTTGCGCAGTCCGACGATCAGCAACTGCGCATGTCCGACCTCGCCGGGTGCGTGGATCTCTCACCGAGCCGCATCTCGCGGGTCGTGGACGAGCTCATCGCCGACGGCCTGGTGGAACGTCGCGCCTGTACCGGGGACAGACGCGGCATCCTTGCCGCGCTCACAGAAGCCGGCTCGGTCACGCTGCAACGCGCGTGGCCTCACTATGTGCGCATCGTCCGAGTCCTGGCCTTCGACCACCTGACAACAGCCGAGACGCAGGCATTCGGCCCTGTCCTGGCGCGTCTCGTACAGGCACTGAGGGCCGATGCCGAGGTGACGCAATCGCGGGGTTGCCCCGGCACGGTGCCCGGGACTTTCCCGGGGGTAGCGAACTGCTGAAGCAACCAGACTGGACGAATGACCTCAGACCAAGCAGCGGCCCCCTCATTCCGAAACCCGGGGACCGATCACCTGCTCACCCCACAGAACGCCGCCCTGGTGGTCATCGACTACCAGCCGAGCCAGCTCCAGACGGTCTCGTCAATGGATCATCAGGTCTTGACGGACAACATCGTTTCCGTCGCCCGGCTCGCCAAGACGTTCAACCTCCCAGTCGTCCTCTCCACAGTCGGCGTCAAGACCCGCGGACAGGAAGCGACCCTCCCCGAGCTCAAGGCCGTTCTTGCCGACGACGTCGAGATCGACCGCACGGAGATCAACTCGTGGGAGAACCTGGAGTTCCGCGACGCGGTCGAGGCCACCGGGCGCAAGAGGCTCATCATGACGGCCCTGTGGACGGAGGTCTGCCTCGCCTTCCCAACCCTGGACGCTCTGCGCGAAGGCTACGAGGTCTACCCCGTTGTTGACGCCGTGGGCGGCACCTCTCCGGAAGCTCACCGATCCGGCCTCGAACGCGTTGTCCAGGCCGGCGCCCAACCCATCGGCTGGGTGTCGCTGGCCTGCGAGCTGCAGCGGGACTGGGCACGGACAGAGACGGTGCCCGACATCGTGGACATCGTCCTGACCACCCGACTGCTCGCACACGCCTGACCCCACATCCGACCCAACACGCCCGACAGCCACGGCACGGCCGCGGCCGCCCGAGAGAGCGAAGGACCCATGACCACCAGCGAAGGGCCGGGCTACGCCCCGGTGCCGCCGTCCGCTCTCGGCCCGGCGCTCAACGAGCAGGGCTACTACGTGGGTCGTGTGGAACGCAACCTGTTCTGGGTCACCGACGGGACCTACCAATCGGCATTCCTGGCGACCAACGACGGAGTGGCGATGTTCGACGCACCCCCCACCATCGGCCACAACCTCCGTCGAGCCGTCGACGAGGTGGCCGCGACCGAAGGCGTGACCAACAAGGTGACCCACCTGGTGTACTCGCACCACCACGCGGATCACGCAGGCGCTGCCGACCTGCTCGGCGAGGATGTGGTCAGGATCGGCCACGAGGAGACACGTCGGCTGCTGCTTCGCGACAACGACCCCACCCGACCGGCTCCTGAGGTCACCTTCTCGGACACCTTCACCCTGGAACTCGGTGGCGAAGTGGCCGAACTCGCCTTCCACGGACCGAACCACTCGCCTGACAACATCTTCATCCACTTCCCCCGACATGACGCCCTGATGCTCGTCGACATCGTGAACTCCGGGTGGGTGCCGATCTACAACCTCAACCTCTCAGAGGACGTCCCGGGCTACATCGACGCCCCGGAGAAGGCTCTGTCGTACGCATGGAGCCACTACATCGGTGGCCACCTCGGCCGGCTAGGAACCCGGGACGACATCGCCGTGCACCAGCAGTACATCGCCGACATCGTTGCCAGCACCGAGGCCGCCCTTGGGTCGGTTGACCCGACACCGTTCTTCATGGAGCAAGGCGAAAACGTCTGGGCGGGTGTGAACGGCTACCTCGACGAGGTCACGGCCAAGGCGGCGGAACCAGTCATCGCCAAGTACACCGGCGTGCTGGCCTCTGCCGACGTCAAGGCGTTCACCTACACCACCACCTTCACGATCATGCAGTCGATGCGCCTGGACCTCGGCGCCGGCTCCCAAGTGCACCCTTGACCGGGAGTGGAGCAGAGATGACAACCATCGCCATCATCCTGGGCAGCACCCGCCCAGGCCGCCGAGGCGAGGCTGTGGCCACCTGGGTGTTCGAGAACGCACGGGTTCGCGAAGACGCGGAGTTCGAGCTGATCGATCTTGCCGATTTTCCGCTGCCTCATCTGGACGAGGCGCTCCCCGCAAGTATGGGGAGGTACGAGAACGCCCACACCCGAGACTGGGCAACCACGATCTCGCGATTCGACGGGTACGTCTTCGTCACCCCGGAGTACAACCACTCCACATCAGGGGTGCTCAAAAACGCGATCGACTTTCTCTATGGCGAGTGGAACAACAAGGCGATGGGGGTCGTGTCCTACGGCGTCATCGGTGGCGCTCGCGCCGCCGAGCACCTGCGCCTGATCGCGGGTGAACTCCAGATGGCCGACGTCCGAACCAACGTGGCCCTGTCCCTCATCACCGACTTCAAGAACTTCTCTGAGTTCCAGCCGGCGGAGATCCAGGCCCAGACGCTGGCCACGCTGCTGGATCAGGTGATCGCCTGGAGTGAGGCCCTCGCACCCCTCCGCCACAAGTCCATCGCCTGACGTCGGACGCAGTGCGGGCGCGGAGATTGGATCCTGAGGCCCGCCCGCTCTGCCCCTGGGCACAGGGCGAGTTCTGCCCGCAGGCCGATGTGCGAAGAGCTGCTGCCGACGAACGATGGACGCATGACCACACCACAGATGTCCATCCACGAGAGCAGCCACTCGGACCCCATCGTGACGGTCCGCGGGCTGACCAAGTCGTACGGCGGGCGTGTCGTCGTCGACGGGTTCGACCTCGAGGTCCGCGAGGGCGAAGTGCTGGGCTTGATCGGCGCCAACGGAGCCGGCAAGACCACGACCGTCGAGATTTTGCAGGGACTCCGGCGGCCCGA
Source organism: uncultured Actinomycetota bacterium (assembly GCA_963788445.1). Lineage (GTDB taxonomy): Bacteria > Actinomycetota > Actinomycetes > Propionibacteriales > Nocardioidaceae > Nocardioides. The sequence continues at coordinate 199,961 of CAWBGN010000005.1, read as the reverse complement.
CGCCGGCCACGTGCGCGTGCTCGGGCTCGATCCGATCAGGGACGCCGACCGGCTCCGGCCGCAGATCGGCAGTCAGCTGCAGAGCTCCGCGCTTCCCGATCGAATGCGGGTCTCGGAGGCCGTCGAGCTCTTCGCCGGACCGGGCGCCAAGGACGATGACGAGCTGCTGGCGCAGTTCGGGCTGGCGCACAAGCGCCGGTTCCCGTTCGCGGGGCTGAGCGGCGGTGAGCAGCAGCGGCTGTTCCTGGTGCTGGCGCTCCTCAACCAGCCCCGACTGGTGATCCTCGACGAGCTGACCCAGGGCCTCGACCCCGCGGCGCGCCGCGAGGTCTGGTCGGCCGTGGCGAAGCTCCGCGACGCTGGTACGACGGTGATGCTGGTGACCCATGAGCTCGACGAGGCCGAGGCGCTGGCCGACCGCGTCGTCGCGATGCGCGGAGGACGGGTGCTCGACCAGGGCACTCCCGCCGAGCTGGTCGCCCGGCACGCGGGTGAGGTGACGGTCCGGTTCGGGCTCTCGCCGGTCTCGTCGACCCTCGACATGGCCGTCACTGCCGAGACGCTGCAGGCGCTCAACCGGCTTCCCGGCGTACACGGAGTCGCCCACGAGCACGACCAGGTCGCCATCCGCGGCGGCCGCGAGGTCATCGCCCACGTCGGCGCCTGGCTCGTCCAGTGCGGCACCCCGATCCCGGCCGACCTCCGGGTCGACATCCCCGACCTCGAGAGCGCCCTGCTCACACTGCTCGATCAGCCCGAGATCACCTCCACCCCGATGGGAGTCGCATCATGACCACCACTCAGTCCCCGCCGACAGACACGAAAGGAGACGTCGTGCCGGCGGGCCGGCCGCGCAGAGCGAGGTCGGCGACTCGTCGGCTGCTCAGCGCCGAGCTGCGGCTGATGACCCGCGATCCGCTCACCCTGACCTTCGTGCTGGTGTTCCCGATCGTGACCATGCTGATCATCGGCGGTTCGTTCGGGACCGAGCCCGACGAGGCGTTCCCGGTCAACCCGGCGCATTGGTACGTGGCGTCGTACTTCACCGTGGTGATCGGTGCGACCGGCCTGATCATGCTGCCGGTGCACATCGCGTCGTACCGCGAGCGTGGGGTGCTGCGCCGGTTCGCGGCGTCCGGCTTCCCCCGCTGGACGTTCGCCCTGGCCATGCTCGTGGTCGGGCTGATCGCGATCGCGATCGCCGGCGCCCTGCTGCTCGCGGTCGCGGCACCGGTCTACGGGATCCCCTCCGTGGACGACCCGCTGCGGGTGGTCGTCGGGATCGCGGTTGGTTCGGTCGCCTTCGTCGCCATCGGCGTGCTGCTCGGCACCTTGATGCCGTCGGCGCGCGCTGCCCAGGCGATCGGGCTGCTGTTGTTCTTCCCGTCGTTCCTGCTGGGTGTCGGTGGCCCGCCGCCGGAAGCCATGTCGGACACGCTGCGTAGCGTCGCGGACGTGCTGCCGCTCGCCCTCGCCAACCAGGCGATCCGCGAGCCGTGGCTCGGGCTCGGCAACGCGACCGGCTCGCTGCTCGCGGTCGCGGCGGTTGCGGTGGTCGCCTCAGCGCTGGCCGCGCGACGTAGCGCCCTTTGAGTCCTAGGCTTCCGGCCATGACCCCGCGAGGAGTGCGACTGATGGCGCCAGCCATCGTCGCACTCTTCGTCGTCGTCGGGGTGCTTCTCACCCAGCAACCCGCCGCCGTGGCGCTGCCGGTGGGCGGGACCGTGATCGCGCTCGTCGCACTGCTGGCGTGGCGAGACCTCTCCGGGTGGCCCCTGGCCGCCGGTCTCCTGGTGGCCGCCCTCGGGTTCGCGGTGCTCGGCCACGAGCAGTCCTCGAACGTTGGTTGGTTCGGCGTGTGCGCCGTCGGTGGCTGGATGGCGTTGGTCTCGTCCGTGCGCCAGGCGGCCGTCCTCGGCGCAGCCCTCGTGGCTGTGTTCATTGGCCAGTGGGTCAACCAGACGGACGAACCCGGCTGGGCGTCGTGGATCGCGGGCACGGTGTTCACCGTCACCGCGTGCAGCTTCGACAGGCGTCAGCGGTCATTGCTGGGGCAGCTCCGCGAGGCCCAGGCCGGCCTTGCCGACCGAGCCCGCACCGAGGAGCGCAACCGGATCGCGGGGGAGATGCACGACGTGATCGGCCACGCGCTGACCGTGTCGCTGCTCCACGTCAGCAGCGCCCGGCTGTCGCTCGACGACGACGACCCGGAGGAGGCCAAGGCATCGCTGGCCCAAGCCGAACGGCTCGCCCAGCAGAGCCTGGCCGAGGTGCGGGTCGCGGTCGGGCTGATGCGCAACCACGACCCGAGCACGCTGACCCCGATGCCCGGTGCGGACGACGTGGTCGACCTGGTGGGGTCGTTCCGCCGGGCCGGCACCCCGGTCGAGCTCGACGTCGAGGGCGACCTCGCCTCGCTCGGCGCGACCCGCGGGCTCGCGGTCTACCGGATCGTGCAGGAGTCGCTGACCAACGCAGCGCGCCATGCGGCCGGGATGCCGGTGTCGGTGCGGATCGAGACCGGCCCGGGAGACACGACCGTGACCGTCACGAGTGCCGGAGCGCCGGACCCGTCCGCCCAGGAGGGCACCGGTCTGCTCGGCATGCGCGACCGCGCCGAGGCCCTGGGCGGGCGGCTGCTCGCCGGTGCCTGGCAGGGCGGCTGGCGGGTCGAGGCGGTGCTGCCGTCGTGAGCGACGAGACGACCATGCGCGTCCTCCTGGTCGACGACCAGGAGCTGATCCGGGCGGGGCTGCGCGGGATCCTCCGCACCCGCTACGGCTTCGAGATCGTCGGCGAGCTCGACAGCGGCGAGGGCGTGGTCGACGCCGTCACCGAGCTGTCGCCCGACGTGGTGCTGATGGACGTTCGGATGCCGCGGGTGGACGGCGTGACCGCGACGCGGCAGCTCCGGGCGATGCCCGACCCACCACCCGTCCTGGTGCTCACGACGTTCGAGGACGAGGAGATCCTGGCCGGAGCACTGCGGGCCGGTGCCGCCGGCTTCCTGCTGAAGGGCGTGCCCGCCGAGGACCTGCAACGTGCGGTGCGCACGGTCGCCGCCGGTGAGTCGTGGCTGGACCCGGCCATCACCGGGCGGGTGCTCTCGGCCTACCGCGACGGACCGGCCCCGGCCCTGCCGGGCCCGGAGGTCGACCAACTCACTCCCCGCGAGCGTGAGGTCCTGGCCCTGATCGGCGCCGGCCTCAGCAATCAGGAGATCGCGGCGTCGCTCACGCTGGGTGAGGGCACCATCAAGACCCACATCGGCCACATCTTCGCCAAGCTCGACCTGCGCGACCGGGCAGCAGCAGTGGTCTTCGCGTTCGACCACGGGCTGGTGCAGCCCGGAGGGACTCGCTAGCGCCTCGAGTTGCACGCTCCCGATTGCATGCTCGCGGGCGAAAGCATCTCGCTGATGCAGCTCCCGACGCGACGGGCCGACGCGTCAGCGGGCCGCCTCAAGTCGTGCGAGTTCGTGATCGGCGAGCTGGAGGTCGGCGGCGGCCAGGTTGACCTGCAAGTGCGCGACGCTTGTCGTGCCGGGCAGCGGCACGACCGGCTGGTCGCGGCGCTGGCTCTGGTGGTGGACCCAGGCGAGGGCCACCTGGCCGGGTGTTGCCCCGTGCGTGCGCGCGACGTCGGCCAGTGCTGCCGCCAGCGGGGTGTCGGTGCTTCGGTGCAGGACCCCGTGCCCCGTGGGGGAGTGAGCGATGAGGGTGACGCCCAGCTCAGCCAGGGTCGGGAGCATCGCCTCGACGTCACGCGAGGCCAGCGACCACTCCTCCTGCACCGCGAGCACCGGATGCACCGCGTGCGCGCGGCGTACGTCGTTCACGGTGACGTTGGACAGCCCGACAGCGCGGATCTTGCCCGCCACGACCAGGCCGGCCATCGCCGTCACGGTCTCCTCGATCGGCGTCTCCTCACTGCGGTGGTGGAGGTAGTAGAGGTCGATCGTCTCGACGCCGAGCCGGCGCAGGCTGCCCTCGCACGACGACACCACCGTGGCGGCGTCGGCGTGGACGCTCCAGTCGTCGAAACGACCCGAGTCGCCCCACCGGACGCCGAACTTGGTGCAGATCGTCACCTCGTCGCGCCGACCGGCGATCGTCCGGCCGACGAGTTCCTCGTTGCCGTACATCTCGGCAGTGTCGAGGAGGGTGATCCCGGAGTCGAGTGCGGTGTGGACGAGGGTGACGGGATCACGGTTCGAGTCGGCCTCGGAATCGGGGTCGCTGAGCCGCATGAGTCCTAGACCCTGGCGGGGCGGATGGTCGTGTGTCCAAAGCTGGGCCATCGTGAGACCGTAGGACCTCGACCACGCTTGAGGTCAACATGCCATCCACCTCGACGGGGCTGGGTTCATCAGGAGCCGATTCCGGCGAGCAGCCAGTCCAGGCTCTTCTCGAAGTTGCGGCGTAGCTCGTCGGCGTCGATGACCCCGGCAGCCGCACCCTCGGGGCGAGCGGAGAAGGCCGCGAAGCCGACCGTGTTGACGATCAGCACGCGCATCGCCTCGTGGGCTGCCACCTCGTCGAGACCTCCGTTGCCGAGCGCGCGCATGGTCACGACGCCGAGCCGTTGGGCCTGCACGCCGCGCGCGCCCTGCCGGTCGAGGTACGCCGGCACCAGGCCGGGATGGGCGAGGAGCACGTCGTAGGAGTCCAGCATGATCGCGCGGACGGCTCCCCAAGGGTCGCGTCGGAGATCCTCCTCGGCAGGTAGCGCGACCTCACCCAGCACGTCGTCGAGCACGAGGTCGAGCAGGTCGTCCTTGCCGGCGACGTGGCTGTAGAGGGTGTTGGGCGCGACGCCGAGGCGGCGCGCGACGGCACGAAGGCTCAGTGCCTCGACGCCGTCCTCGCGGAGCACGGCGCGGGCGGCCGCGAGCACCTGATCTGTGTCGAGACCTGCGCGCTGGCCGGGCCCTCTGGAGGTTGACATGAGCTCAACTGTACGGCATACAGTTTGTATTGGACACCGTTCAATTTAATCTTCGATCCAGGAGGCATGATGACCACCATCGCTCTGTTCCACTCGGCCCTCGGAATCCGCCCCGGCGTGGAGGACGCGGCCGCGCGGCTGCGCGGCCTGGGGCACACGGTCCACGTCGTCGACCAGTACGACGGCCGTGCCTTCGACGACCAGGCCACCGCGCACGCCTACGTCGAAGAACGCGGGTTCCCGGTCCTGATGCAGGGGGCGCTCGACGCCACGGCCGACCTGGACGACGGGTTCGTGGTCGCCGGCTTCTCCAACGGAGCCGGGATGGCGGAGCACGTCGCGCTGCATCGCCGGGTGGCTGGTGCGGTCCTGCTGTCGGGCGCACTGCCGCTGTCGTTCCTCGGTGCTGACGCCTGGCCCGGCGACGTGCCCGTGCAGCTGCACTATGCCGACGCCGACCCGTTCCGCGACGACTCCTGGGTCGAGGCGACACTGGCCGACATCCGCCGGTCCGGGGCGCGTGTCGAGTTCCACGAGTACGCCGCATCGGGCCACCTGTTCACCGACGAGTCGCTCCCCGACGAGTACGACGCCGAGGCCTGCGAGCTGCTCTGGAAGCACGTCGGCGAGTTCCTCGACTCGCTCGCAGGCTGACGTCCCGGGGCGACAGGATGGCGCCAGCGGTCATCCGGTGGATGCGTCACCGTTGAGGGAGGCCACACCGGATCCTGAGCGCCGGCGGCTCAGCCGGATCCAGATCAGGTCTTCGACGCTCATGCTCGGACTCAACATTGAAGCAGACCGTCTGCAGCCCGTCGGCTGCTGCAACCCACGCGATGCGGCGTCTGCCGAGAGTGTCCGATCGTTCATCAGGGACACCCGTGTCCGACCCAAGGGCCAGCACGCGTGGTTGACGGCAATACCCACCTGACCCCCGTGCGGCGGGAGCAGACGTGGCGCGGTGGCCACACTCCACACGGGCTGCGGGCGCCAGCACACGTATCAACGGGGGCGCGAACTGATCCGGCTGGGCAAAGTCACCCACAAAGGAGAACCCGCCATGTCTCGACCCAAGAAGCAGATCAAGGCCGGCGTCACCTCAAAGTCCACCGCAGCCGACGTCACTGCCGTCCAGGACTATCTCCAACGGTTCGGCTATCTCGGGGACGGAGCCGCCAACGCGTTCGGCGCACCGTCGTTCCCCCTCGGGGACGGTGATGAGCCAGCCGCCGTCGCGGGACGCCCATCCGGCGCGAAAAGGGGCAAGCTGGACGGCCCGACCAAGGAGGCGGTCCGGCGTTTCCAGGACTTCGCGAACCTGCCGGTGACAGGCGAGCTCGACGAGGCCACCGCCGACAAGATGAACCAGCCGCGGTGCGCGAACCTCGACGCTCCCGGCCTCGAAGAGTTCACGACCTCCGGCCGCAAGTGGGCGACGAACAACCTGCGGTATGCGTTCGAGAACTTCACCCCCGATATCCCCGACAACGACATCATCCTCGCCGTCGAGCAGGCGTTCTCACTGTGGGCCGCTTACACGCCGCTACGCTTTTCGCGCGTCGCAATGTCCGCCGGACCTGAGATCGTCATCCGATTCGTCGTGGGCGACCATGGCGATGGCGCCGACAATGCCTTCGACGGGCCCGGAAGCGTCCTCGCGCACGCGTTCTACCCATCCGTGCCGCCGACGCCACCGACCGCAATCATGGGTGACGCACACTTCGACGACGCCGAGACCTGGACGGTCAACGTCCCGACCGGGGCGGGCAGGATCGACCTCGTGACCGTGGCGGCGCACGAGTTCGGCCACTCCTTGGGCCTCGGACACAGCAGCGTGTCCGGCGCCCTGATGGCCCCGTTCTACGGCGGGCCGTTCCGACAGGTCTCAACCGACGACATCGCCGGCATTCGCAGCCTCTACGGCAACTTCGCGATCGAGCAGGCCAGCTGGGTGCACGGCACTGACCTGCAGGTCGAGGTCGACGCTGCGGTTGAGTCGATGCGGCGCTACGGGTTCTTCACCCGGGTCGTCGGCAAGCCCAACACCACGAACTGGTACCACCTGCCGGTTCCCACCCCCGTGATCACACACAACAACCGGCTCACGATCGCCAGGGCGATGCTGCGGTTCGTGACCGGCGGGCCCAGCGCGGTCGTGCGCGATGTGCACATCTACGACGGCTCCAGCCGGATCGCGGCACATCAGGCCGTCAACATGTCGGGCAGCCAGCCGTTCGCGGCCTTCGGCGTGGCACACAAGCCGGACGTATTTCGGGGCAATGGCATCTCCATCGGTGTCACGACGGGATCGGGTACCGCAACGGAGCGGCGCATCGACGTCATCTCCGGCGGCATCGACTACATGGCCTGAGGAAGAGAACCTTGAGTGAGATCCGCGTCCGCAACGACACCGGGGAAGCTCTCGACGATGTGCGCGTGACGCTCGTGAACGAGCCCCAACGACCGATGTCGTTGGGGCCCCTCCGCCCGGGGTCGGTCTCGAACTGGCTGTCGGTGGCGACCGCGACGCGCTACCCGTCGGTCGAGGCATCCGGGCCACACATCGATCTCGTCCACTTGCCGTATGAGGGGGCATCGCAGCCTGCCCTGCCCGAGGGGCGCTACACCTATGTGCTTCACCTCGAGGCGGGCAGGCTGGTTGTCGATCTGGAGCCCGAGGCAACATGAGCGCACGGGAGGGCAAAGGACCGTGCGGCCCGACCCGTGCTACCTGCACCCGCGCATATCGGCCTCGAGTGGAGGAACGGAGCCAACACCCGCAGACGGTCCAAACGTCTCGGCGTGCTCGCCATGATGGCCATGCGCCCGCTAGTGATGCTCGGAGCGCACCCGACGGCGACATCACCGGGTCGTCTGCCACAGGCCCGTGCCGTCACCGCGGCGCCACGTGCGGCGACCCCTGCGGGCTCGGTAGGGACCCGGTGGGGTTCCCAAGGTGGTCGAGGAACGGCTCGCCGGTCGGGTCGAACAGGATCATGTGGGGACCTGGATCATGCAGACGTGAGGCACCGCCACCTCGCGGTCAGCGCCGCTGGAGATGGTGCTTGACGATGTAACTGCCCACCTTGCGGCCGAGCGCCTTGCCTTGCTCGGTCGCGAAACGGAAGTGGATGCCGGCTCTCACGCGCGAATCGGCGTTCTCGTTGGCCGCCTGGGTGAAGGTGTTGAACGAGCGGACGGGGTTCGCCGGCAGCGCTGTCGTTGATCCCATCGAGAACGGCACATGATCGGTCCTGAAGACCCGCTTGAGGACCTCGGCCCCTCCGGCGCCGAGGGTGCTGTGGGTCGAGGGGTAGTCCTGGACCGGCGGGGTCTCGAGATAGCTCTGCCAGCTGGCGTCCTTGACGGTCCTGGGGTTGCCGTCGGTGTCGCCGGCTCGGATCGCGGTGTAGGGCCGCCAGAAGTCCCAGTGGAACTTGGAATCCCAGCCCGCGACGTAGCTGTCGTAGAGGGCCATGTGGACGAGTGCGAACAGCCGGGCAGCGCGCCAGAGCTTCAGCTCTTCGCTGGTCGTGGTGACGCGGGCGACGCGGGCCCAGCCGATCTCGGAGGACTCGTACCACCAGTTGGCGTAGTTGCTCTGATCCGTGGTGCGGGTCGTGCTGTTGATGGCTCCGACCGACTTGACCTCGTTGTAGGCCTTCGCGTAGGCGCGGCTCCTCAGCGCCGGGGGCGCGTGCACGCGGAACTGCTTGGGAGATTTGAGTCCGAACGGCGTCGCGTACCGGAGATCCTCCGCGAAGGTGAAGTCGTACGGGGGGACGAACTGGTAGTCACCCGGCTGTGTGCCCGGCGTGTAGTTGGGGCTGAAGAGGTCGACGTCCGTACCATCGTTCTGACGGAGCGCGACGATGGCCGCCGCCGCCTTGGCTCCCAGGGTGAGAGCCTTGGTCTTGCCGCTGCCGTTGGGCACCGTCGCGAGCCAGGTCGCGAGCTCGGCGTCCAGCGCCGCCTGCTGGGCGGGATAGACCGCCACGAGCACGTCGTGCGCCGCCTTCGCCGCGGCCGCGACCGGGTTCGCGCCCCTCGAGCGGCCAAAGTAGGCGTACTGGTCGAACCTGGGCTGGATGGCGTTGAGCGCGTCGTGCATCGCGATGTGCACCATCGCCTGGTGTCGCGGGCCCATGAACGAGACGAAGCCGTCGTCGGTAATCCCCGCTTCGAAGACGATCCGGCTCCAGTCGACGACGACGTCGCCATTCGCCACGGCGGAGACCGTCGGCGATGCGGTGGGCGCTTCTGCCGCGGCTCCGGTGGGGGTCACGTAGGCGACGGTCGCGAGGGCGATCGCGGTCGTGAGTGCGATGAGGCGCTTCATTCCGACCTCCCTGGTGGGAGCCGGCACCGGACGTGCCGGCACGTGGCCAGACTTGCGCGGTCAGCGGGGGCGTGTCCATACCCCGGGAGGGTGAAGATCCGTCAGGCGACTCAGCCCGGCCTACGGACCGACGTGAACCCACTTGGCGACCGACGGGATCCCGTCAGGCGTGAGGACGAACAGCATGTAGTAGCCGGGCGGCGCCACGTTTGCGACCGGCGCGGTCGCTGTGAACCCGGTCGCGGTTCGGGTCACCGCGAGCTCTACGTGACGGGCGTTCATCTCGACTGCGTGTGTGGTTGCCCCCGGTGCCATCAGGACTGCACGGGACACGGTTGGGCCGCCCGTCGCGATGTTGAAGCCCTGACCGTGACCGACCTGCGTCGGTGCTGACGTGATCGTCGGGCGCGGCCCCTTGAACAGGTACGGCGGGGAGTAGAAGTCGATCAGCTGCCGACCACCTCCGGATCCGGTGTCGCCGGCCGACATGATGCGGCCGTCCGGTAGCAGCACCGCTGTCGAGTGGTAGCCGCGTCGCGGCGTCTGGACGGCCATGTTGGTCCACCTGTCGGTGTCCGGGTCGTAGGCCATGGTTTGGAACTGAGGCTGCAGGAACTCGTTCTGGCTGTTGCCACCGATGCCGAACGCCGAGCCGTCGGGCACGACGACGACGTTCATGTGCGACCGCGTGGTGGGCATCGGGTTGCCGACGCGCCAGCCGGCCCCAGGGTTGTCGTAGCTGAAGCGCGCGGTCCTGTTCACTGCGGTACCACCGCCACCGATCACCATCACGTCGTTGTTGCCACTCGGCCCGCCCGGGAGCAGCATGCCCGCGGACCCTCCGCCATTGACCATCGTCGGCAGCCCCGGGAGGCTGGCCCACTGCCAGGTGGCCGGGTTGAGAACGTAGGCCCGTTTCGCGTCCACCTGGACCATCCTCCCGTCGGGCATCACCCACTGGTCGGGGTAGAAGTTGGTGACGTGGGGCGGACCCACCACTCTCAGCGTGCCCATCTGCGCGCCGTTCGCCGGAGGGGTGTACTGCTCGACCGTCGGGTTCTTGGTCCTTCCGTCGACCTGCGTGCCCGCTGTGATGATCACCGTGCCATTGGGCAACCGCGTCGACGTCGGGTAGTAGCGGCCGAGGGGCGTATCGGGCTGCCGGATCCACTGCTCGGTGATGGGGTCGAAGAGCCACAGATCCTTGCGGCCCGTCGGGATGCTCACTGCGACTCCGCCAACGGACAGGATGCGGCCATCACTGAGCGGTGTGACGCTGCCGCAGAAGACGGTGGCCGGCGCTGGCACCTCATGCCCGGTCCTCGAGACCGGGTCGTAGAGGTAGGCCGCGGTCTTCTTGTTCGTGGACGTGTACTGGCCGCCGAACAGCAGCACCTTCCCGGTGTGCAGGACGACCGAGGTGACCCCGATCGTCTTCGTGCCCGGGTTGGTGGCGGTGGACCAGCTGCCGACGTCCACCGGGGCGGCGCTGGCGAGGCTCGCGCGGGCCGAGGTGTGGGAGTGGGACGTGGCCGCGGCTCGTGCACTCGTGTTCGCGAACCCTCGGTCCCTGAGGTGCGCGCAGGCATGTGGCACCCCGATGAACGACACCTCCTCGGAGTACTGGGCGTCGGCGATCAATGTGCCGCAGACCGTGTTGGCGGCAGACGCCTCCTGGTTCGTCGCCGGCGTCGCGAATGAGGCCCAGGCGAGCAGCGCCCCACTCGTGAGCCCTACGAGAAGAAGTCGTACCCCAAGGCCACCGCCGGCCAGCCGATACCCAAGCATCATCAAGCCCCCCAAGCGCTGGTCAGCGCGTCTGGTCGCGCTGCTTCAATGGTGGAGCGGCCGTCGGAAGCCAAGCCACCTACGACATTGCCGAAGTCATCGCAATGACTCACGGGCTGCCACCACTTCGAGTACGACACCAAGCCTTCCGGCGCGCATCCCCCAGGCTGGGTACTCCAAGGTCCAGGTCGGATTCCTCGTGCCCCGCCCACCTTGACCGTCGTGTGGCCAGGTGACTGCCTTTCTCCGGCCCGTGAGGGCTGTCGGCCGGGGCATACTGATCGGGTGGGCCACCGACCGGCTGCCGCCTCGCGGCGCTCCCTGATCGTCGGGGTGGCTACGGGTTCGCTCGTGGGGGCTGTGCGGGAACCGGCCGTCTCCGGCAGCGGGAACGGCGGTCCCGTCGTGGTTGTCGGCGCAGGGATCGCGGGCATCGTCGCAGCGACCCGGCTGCGCCGCGCCGGGTACGACGTGCGGGTGCTCGAGGCGCGGCAACGGGTGGGCGGTCGGATCCACACGTGGCGCGGCTGGCCCGGCTCTCCGGTGGACCTCGGTGCGTCCTGGATTCACGGCTACGCCGCAGGCAACCCGATCACGCCGATCGCTCGTCGGGCGGGCGCTCGCCTGGTGCCCTCGTCGTACGACTCCGGGCGGGTGCACATCGACCCGCGGTTGCGGGCCGAGGGCGTGCGGCCGCACACCAGGCGCTGGGCACGGATCGTGGACGAGGCGCAGCGACGGGCCGGCCGGCTCCCGCACGACGAGTCGTTGAGAGCCGCGGTCCGCCAGCGGATCGCCGACCTCCGCCTGAGCGCGTTCGAGAAGGACGAGCTGGCGTTCTACCTGAACGCCCACTACACGACCGAGTGGGGCGCCGATCCCGACGAGCTGTCGGTGCGCACGGTCGACCAGGGCAAGGAGTACGGGCCGACCGGCGAGGACGCGTTCTTCCCCCATGGCTACGACCGCGTGCCGGCGTACCTGGCCCGCCACCTGAGCGTCGACCTCGGCGTCGTCGTACGGCGCCTGGTGCTGCGCCCCCGCGGCGTCCGGGTCGAGACCAGTGCGGGCACGATCCACGCCCGGGCAGTGGTGGTGACAGTTCCGCTCGGGGTGCTCAAGCACGAGGGGATCGAGTTCATGCCCCGCCTCCCCGAACGGCACGAACGGGCGATCGACCGGCTGGGCATGGGCGTGCTGAGCAAGACATTCCTTCGTTTCGACGAGCCCTTCTGGCCGGTCGACCTGGACTGGCAGGAGTACCTCGGGCCACGCGACGGCGCCTGGGCCGAGTGGTTCAGCATGGCCAAGGCGGGCCCACCGGTCCTCGTGGCCTTCCACGGAGGCGACCGAGCCCGCGAGATCGAGAGGGCCGACGCCGGCGACGTCCGCAGGGAAGCCATGCGGGCGCTGCGCACGATGTTCGGCCACGACATCCCGGCACCGCTGGCCATGACCACGACCCGCTGGTCGCGGGACAGGTTCGCGCACGGCTCCTACTCCACGAACGCCGTCGGCTCGACGCGAGCCGACCGGGTCGCGCTCGGCGAACCGGTGGACGGGCGGCTGTTCTTCGCCGGTGAGGCGACCGAGCCCGACTACAGCTCCACGGTGCACGGCGCCTACCGGACCGGACGCCGGGTGGCCCGCCAGGTCAGCGCAGAGCTCGGGCGATAGTCCACGACACTTATGTCGTTGCGAGCCCGTGCGGAGGACAGAAACGTCGTGGACTATCGGTCCAGACCGAGCTGCCGGGGGACGCCGGGGGAGGATGTGGCAGTGCGGCTTCACACGGGTTGCGTGGACGGCGCCGAGGAGGCGCTCGAGCTGGCGATCGCGCACGCGCTCGTACGGCGGGCGAGCCGCGGTGAGGTGGGGGAGGTGGTCCGGGTCTACCGACCGGAACGCCCGGTGGCGGTGTTCGGACGCCGCGACACCCGGCTCCCCGGCTTCGCGGCCGCCGCCAGGGCCGCGTCGGAGTCGGGGTTCGTGCCGCTCGTCCGTGCCACCGGAGGCCGGGCGGTGGCCTACACGGCCAACGCGATCGTGGTCGACCACGTCAGCCACGACCCGCACGCGGCGGCCGGGCTCGACCACAGGTTCGAGGAGTACGGCGGCCGGCTGGCGCTGGTCTTCCGCGACCTCGGGATCGACGCCCGGGTCGGCGCCGTACCCGGTGAGTACTGCCCCGGGGCGCAGAGCGTCAACGCCCGCGGGACCGTCAAGCTCGTGGGCACCGCCCAGAGAGTGGTCCGCGACGCGTGGCTCTTCAGCTCCCTCGTGATCGTGGGCGACGAGGTGCGCCTCCGCCCGCTGCTGGGCGAGATCTACGGCCACCTCCAGCTTCCGTTCGACGATGCGTCCGTCGGCTCGCTCACGGGCGAGGTGCCCACGTTGACCGTCGAGGTGGTGGAGCGTGCGGTTCTCGAGGCGTGGGGTGCCGGCGACGCGACCCCCGAGAGCCTCGACGACGACACGCTGAACCTCGCGCAGGAGCTCGTCGCCCAGCACCGGGTCTGACCGCCGCGTCCCGTCAGAGCACGGCGTCGAGGAACCTGCGGGTCTCCGTCTCCTTGGTGTGGTTGAAGATCTCGTCCGGCGTGCCCTGCTCGAGGATCACGCCCTCGTGGAAGAACGCCATCCGGTGCGCCACCTCGCGGGCGAAGCCCATCTCATGGGTGACGACGAGCATCGGCATGTTCATCTCGGTCGCGAGCCGCTTCATCACCGCCAGCACCTCGCCGATCAGCTCCGGGTCGAGGGCGGAGGTCGGCTCGTCGAAGAGCATCACCTCCGGCTGCATGGCCAGGGCGCGGGCGATGGCCACCCGCTGCTGCTGGCCGCCGGACAGCCGGATCGGGTGCTGGTCGGCCTTGTCGGCCAGGCCGACCTGGTCGAGCAGGTCCAGCGCCCGCTGCTTGATGGTGGCCCGGTCGCTGCGACCCCGGATGTCGACCGAGCCGTCCACGGGTGCCGAGAGCAGCCGGCGGTCCTCCCGCCCGAGGGCGAGCGGGCCGGACATCACGTTCTCGAGGGTCGTGAGGTGCGGGAACAGGTAGAACTGCTGGAACACCATCCCGGCGTGCAGGCGGACGCGGCGGATCTGCTCCCGCTTGCGGCGGGTCCGGTGGCCTCCGGTCAGCTTCTCGCCGGCGATCTCGATCGTGCCGCCGGTGGGGTCCTCGAGGAAGTTCACGCAGCGCAGGAGCGTGGACTTGCCCGACCCGGACCGGCCGAAGATCACGATCACCTCGCCGCGGTGCAGCTCGAGGTCGACGTCGCGGAGCACGACGTGGTCGCCGAACGACTTCTGCAGCCCCGACACCCGCACGATGACGTCGTTGTCGGTCATTGGGGACCACCCCCGTGGGGCTGGCCCGGGGGCAGCTCTCCCTGGTGCGGCTGCCGAGCCGCCGCCCGGAGGATCGACCGGGACTCCCGGACGTAGCCGGTCTCCATCCGGGCCTCCAACCGGCTCTGGAAGAAGGTGAAGATCGCGGTCAACGCCCAGTAGAAGAGCGCGACCAGTACGTAGGCCTCGAGATTCTTGAAGTCCGCCTTGCCCACGAGCTGGCTGCGCCGGAACATCTCGGCGCTCGCCACGGCCACGCCGAGGAAGGACACGAGGGCGGTGTCCTTCATCATCGCGATGAACTCGTTGCCGGTGGGCGGGATGATCACCCGCATCGCCTGGGGGAGTACGACGCGGCGCATCTTGGCGACGTACCTCATGCCCAGGGCGTCGGCCGCCTCACCCTGGCCGTGGGCCACCGACTGGATGCCGGCCCTGAAGATCTCGGTCATGTACGCGCCGTAGTTGAGCCCGAGCGCGATCGTGCCCGCCGTGGCGGCCTCGAGGATCAGCGCCTGCTGGAAGTTGGTCCCGAGGCCGGGGTACCGGTCGACGAGGTTGCCCCCGATCTGGGGCAGCGCCAGGTAGACGAGGAACATCTGCACGATCAAGGGGGTGCCCCGGAAGAACGACACGTAGAAGCCGGAGACGCCGTACAGGATGGGGTTCTTCGACAACCGGGCAAGTGCACCCAGCGTCGCCAGGATCGTCGCCAGGACGATCCCGCCGAAAGCCATCAGGAGCGTGAACTGCAGCCCGCGCAGGATGAAGGTGAAGTTGTCCCGCATCCACTCGACGTCGTAGTCGGCGAAGTAGAACAGCACCGCGAGCAGGGCGAAGATGACGGCCCAGACCGCGCCGACCTTCACCTGGAACGGGACGCGGGCCGAGGCGAGGGCGACCCTATCGAGGAAGTCGCCCCGGGTGTCGGTCACTGCTGGACGGTGAGGTCGAGCCCGTTGAACCACTGCTTCGACATCTCGGTGAGGGTGCCGTCCTCGTGCATGTCCGCCACGATCTGGTCTGCCGCCTCGGCGAGGCTGGTCGGGTCGAGGTCCGAGCTCTTGTCGATGGCGACGGAGAGCGGCTCGTAGAACAGCGGGTCGCCGACGACCTTGACCGGGTTGCCCTCGTCGACGTACCCCTGCGCGACCGTGGACGACGTCATCGCCGCGTCCAGGCGGGTGCCGTCACCGAGCGCGAGGTCCTGCAGCGCGGTGGTGTCGGTGTCGTAGCCCTTGATGGTCGCGTCGTCGATCACGAAGTCGAAGTCGAAGCCGGTGATGTCCAGTGACTTGGAGAGGTACTGGTCGTAGGTGCAGCCGGCGCACACGCCGATGGTCATGCCGTCGAGGTCGGTCGACACGTCGCTGACCGACGTGTTGTCCGCGTTGACCAGGGCCACGGCCGGTGTGTAGTAGTAGGGCTCGGTGAAGTCGAGCACCTGCTGCCGGTCGTTCGTGGGCGTCATCGACCCGACGCTCATGTCCCAGCGGCCATTCCAGCCACCGGCGGTGATGACGTCCCAGGACGGCGTCTCCCACGTGATCTCCACGCCGAGCCGGTTGGCGATCTCGGTGGCCACGTCGATGTCGAAGCCGACGTACTTGTCCTCCTTCGGGACGTACTTCGACTGCGGCGGGTACGCCGCGTCGGTCGACACCGTGAGCACGCCCTTGTCGCAGATCTCGGCCAGGAGGTCGTCGGCCGCATCGGTCGAGTCGCAGACGCTTCCCGAAGCGGCGGGTTCGCCCGAGCTTCCGGACGAGTCCGTCTCGGCGTCGCCACAGGCGACCAGGAACAGGCCGACGACGGCCAGGATGGGGAGAATGAGGCGACTGCGCATGTTGCTCCTAGGTCCGTGCGTGTGTGAACCGCGTTTGGCCGGAGAGTAGTCCTGTCCGCTGGGCTCGTGCCGCCTCCCGGGCAAGCGAAACGAAACCTTTATCTCAGCGCGCGGTATCTCCATGACCATGGTTGCCGCGAATTTCCGCGCGGTCGGACCGACCGCCGAGTTACCCGATTTCGGGGCGGCGCGGCAGGGTGCGTCGATGGTTCCCTCGATGCATGACGCCCTTCGACCCGTACTCCGTGCTGGGCGTGGGGCCGTCCGCTGGTGAGCACGAGCTGAAGACGGCGTACCGCGCCCGGTCCCGTCTGCTCCACCCCGACTTCCACCGCGATGCGAGTGGTCGCTCGCCGCAGGCAGCGCACGAGGCGTTCTCGCAGCTGTGCGCCGCGTACCGGCTCGCGCTCTCCAATCTCGACTCCCCGACCGTTCGGGGGGCGCTTCCCGGTGTGACCGACCTGCTCGAAAGGCCCGTCGCGCCGGCCGCTCCGGCCGCGTCGCCGGCCACGGTCGAGGCCCGTGAAGGCGCCTTGGCCTGGCCCGACCTGGTGATGCTGGTGGGCCTGGCGGTGCTGGGCTGGTTCCTCGTCGCCGACTGGTTGCCGGCCTTCCTGGCGTACTCCGGGCGGTAAATCCGCAGGTCACGGCCCCATCAATTCCGCGAAACCGCAAACACGGGGCGCTTTCATGCCTCACCTTGGTGTTCTTGGTTTCGTTCCGAGGGGGGACATGCAATGACCGTGACCAGCGAGCAGGTGAAGGGCAAGCGATTCGCCACCGTCAAGCGCGGAGGCGGGTACGACATCGGGGAAGTCGATCTCATCCTCGAAGCCGTCGACCGCGCCGCGGCCGACCTGACGGCGAAGAACGCAGGGCTCGAGGAGGCCAACGCGGCGCTCCGTGCCGCTCTCGTCACCGCCAACGAGCGCGCCCGGATGCTCGAGGAGCAGCTCACCGGAGTTCTCGCCGAGTCGCGTGAAGCGGCGGCGGCCGTGGCTCCGGTGATCCCGATCGTCCAGGACTCCGTCAAGACTGCTTCGCTCTCGGCATCGAAGATGCTGGAACGGGCAACCCGCGACGCGGAGGCACTGGTCATCGGCGCCCGCGAGGAGGCCGACCAGGTCGTCGCCCAGGCTCGTGCCGAGGCCGCGCAGGCCATCCAGACCTGCCTGACCAAGGTGCACGCCCGCGAGGAGGCCCTGGACGCGATGGTCGAGGAGCAGCGCATCGAGCTGGACCGCACCCGCAAGGAGGCCCTGCGCGAGCTCGAGGGTCGCCGTTCGGAGCTCAACAACCAGGTCGACCAGCTGACTGAGTTCGAGAACCGGATCCGCACGCACCTCGTGTCGTACTTCAGCGAGCAGCTGGAGACGCTGGCCGAGCCCACCGTGGCGGAGAAGCTGGTCATCGAGACCACGGAGCACCCGCAGGCCAGCTGAGCCGAGCTCACGCGGTCGCGTTGTCCGCGACCGCGTGCAACACGGACTTCACCTGGAACGGCGTCAGCGTCGGGTGCTTCGACAGGATCCGCGCCGTCAGACCGGCGACGTGCGGCGTCGCGAAGCTGTTGCCGCTGGCGACGGACGTGCCGCCGCCGGACCAGGCGACCTTGACGTCGATCCCGCGCGCTCCGAACTCGACGGGCGGTGAGGTGTTGTAGGTGACCGAGTCCGCGGCGGCGCCGGCGCGTGCGGCGACCGAGATCACCGAGGCGAACTCCGACGGGTACGTCGGGCCGGGCCGGTTGTTGGCCGCGCACACGAGCAGGGTGTTCCTGTAGTAGGCCTCGTCCGCGATCTCGTGCAGGGCCGCGAACCACTGCTCACTGCTGGAGGACAGGCTCATGTTGACCACGTTCATGCCCGCGTCGAGGGCCCAGCGGATGCCGGCGTGGAACGTCGCGCCCTTCGCCTTCAGGTTGGCGCCCAGCACCCGGACGCTGTAGATCTCGGCCTCAGGCGCGAGCCCGCGGATGATCGCGGCGCAGGCCGTGCCGTGCCCGACCAGGTCCTCGTGCGGCCCCTCGACGAACCGGGTCCCTCCCTCCGCGTCGGCGTCCGGCTCGATTGCGACGAAGCCGCCCAGCCGACCCACCAGTGGGTGCGACTCGTCCACGCCGCTGTCGATGACCGCGACCTTGACGCCGGCCCCGGTCGCACCGTCCCAGGCCCAGTCGGCCGCCGGCGCGGGCAGCGGCAGCGCGGGCGTGGGCGAGGTGGAGTCGAAGGCCGACGCCCAAGCGGGCAGGCCGTCATCGCTCACCGGCGGTATCCGCTGAAGGCGGCCACGTCGCGCAGCAGGCGGGTCGCCAGCCGGGCGGACTCCGTCCCGCCCGCAGCCAACCCGCGGAACGCCGCCGCCAGCTCGGACAGGGCGAGGCCCTCCTCGTCGTCGGCGTCGCCGATCGCGACTCCGTCGAACCCGTCGGTGCGCTCCGGGTCGGCGAGACTCCGGATCAAGCCGGTGCCAAGGCGTTCGCACAGGTCGGCCAGCCGGACGATCGCCGCCAGCTGGCTGGCCGCGAGCGCCACCACCGCCAGGTCGTGGCCCGAGTCCCCGCCGCGCGAGCGGGGGTCGAGGAGCTCGACCACGCCGACGGTCTCGCCGCTGGAGTCGACCACCGGCGCGGCCAGGATCGTGGTCGGGATGTATCGCGTCGCCTCGGCGACGTCGCGCGCGAACCGGGAATCCGTGGCGACGTCAGAGATCTGGATGGCCTCGCCCGACATCGCGACCCAGCCGACGATGCCGCGACTGGCCGGGAGCACCACGCCGACGATGTCGTCGGCGCCGGCCCCGTCCGCGGCCACGAAGCGCAGGCTCGCGCCATCCGGCTCCACTCGCGCGAACGAGCAAGCGGCGGCGTCGAACGCCTTGCGCAGGCCGGCCACCGACAAGCCCACCTCGTCGGCCAGCGTCACCGGCACGGTGGCTGTGCCGAGGGCATCGCCGAGGCGGGCGACGAGACGTGTCTGCTCGGGATCGAGGTCGGGCATGGGATGAACTGTGCACCTCTCGGACTCGCGGGGATCGGCGATTGTGCTAGGACTACGCCATGGATTGGGCGCTGCTGGCCCCACTGACCGAGGACGAGCGTGCCGCTCTCCTGGATGCGACGCGCCGCCGTTCGTTCGCAAAGGGTGAGGTCCTCTTCCACGAGGGCGACGCTGCCGACGCACTCCACCTGGTCGAGTCCGGGCACCTGGCGGTGCGCGTCACCACTCCCGACGGGGAGCGCGCCACGATCAACGTGCTCGGCCCCGGCGACATCGTCGGCGAGCTCTCCCTGCTCGAGGACCAGCTCACCGGGCACCGGTCCGCGACGGTCACCGCACTCGATGCCGCCCAGACCCGTGCCCTGACCGGTTCCGCCTTCCAGACGTTGTGCCGGCGACACCCCGGCGTGCGCGTCGTACTCGTCGCCGCTCTCGCCGAACGCATTCGGGAACTCAGCGCGCGTCTGCTGGAGGCGATGTACGTCGGGCTCGACCGGCGTGTCTATCTTCGCCTCCTGGACCTCGCCGACGTCTACGGGAACGGCAACGGCGACGCGGTGATCGTGCCGCTGACCCAGGAACAACTGGCGGACCTGGTCGGCGGCACCCGCCCGTCGGTCAACCAGGTGCTGCAGCGATTGCTCGAGCAGGACGTGATCGACCTCGGACGTGGCCGGGTCGTCGTCCGTGACGTCGCGGCCCTGCGTCGGAAGACCGGGCAGTCCTGAGCCAGCAGCTCGGTGGCTGCCGCCTCAGCGGACCGTTCCGTGGTCCGCGCCGTCGTGCGGGGCGGGACCGTCGATGTGGCGGACGTGGCCCTCGACGTCGTCGAACATGTCTTCGCCGGGCTGGAACTTGCTGTTCATGACTCTCTCTCCCTGGTGTCGTTCGGAGTTGCTGACGTAGGAAGGCTCGCACCGATCCCGACCCGTGACTGTCGGCCGCCTGACACAAGGAGTGTGCGGGTCGGAACAGTGTCGGGAGCTCACTCGATCTGGGGGAAGTCGAGTCCGCGCCGATCGGCGCCGCCGAGCCCCAGTCACCCGGATCGGGGGAGCAGCAGGGAGGCGTCGCGCCGCCATGCTCGGTGTGTGGCGAGCACGCGCAAACCTGCCGGGCGATGGGCCCTGCGGTGGGGGGACCTGGGGCGTGCCCTCCTCGGTCTCCTCGGGGCGACACTCGGGCTCGTGGTCGCGTCCTGGATCGTGCCGGACTTCGACATCGGTGGCCCAGAGCAGGCCTTCGTCGTGGCAATCTGCATCTTCATCATCGGCGCCGTGCTGAGGCCGGTGCTGGTTGCCATCGCCACCTTGCTCGGTTGGGTAGGCGCGCTCCTGATCGGCCTCTTCAGCCAGGCGTTCATCATCTGGGCCGTCCTTGCCGCCGTGCCTACGGAGGAGGAAACGGCGCTGTGGGCCAGCTTCCTGGCGTCGTGGGTCGTGGCGGCCGTCTCGACGATGTTCGTGTGGGTGGCGACGGCGGGCACGGACGATGCCGTCACCGCCGGACTCTTGCGCGGGGCGCGGCGCAAGCGCCCTGCCGAGCTGCCGGACGCTGACGTTCCCGGAATCGTGTTCATCCAGGCCGACGGAGTCCCGTTCCCCGTCCTGGAGTGGGGGGTGCGCGCGGGCACGCTGCCGACCCTCGGGCGATGGATCCGCACCGGCTCGCACCGCATGGCCGAGTGGAAGCCCAAGCTGCCGGCGACGACGCCCGCCAGCCAGATGGGCATCCTTCACGGCACCATCGAGGGGATCCCGGCATTTCGTTGGGTCGACCGGGCCGAGGGTCGCGTGTACGTCGCGAACAAGCCGGCCGATGCTGCCGCGATCGAAGCCAAGCACTCCGATGGTCGTGGGCTGCTGGCCGACGACGGGGTCTCGGTCAGCAACCTCTTCACCGGCGACGCCCCGACGGCGTACGCCACCATGAGTGCGATCCACCGCACACGGGAGACCAAGCACGCCCGGGTGACGCTGTCTCGGTTCCTGACCAGCCCCGGTGGGTTGGCCCGCAGCATGTCGAGGACCTTCAGCGAGCTCGGCCGCGAGCGGTTCCAGGCTTCCCGGTCCCGACGCCGCGACATCCGGCCCCGAGTCCACCGCGGCTGGGACTTCGCGGGTGAGAGGGCCGCGTTGAGCGGGGTCATGCACGACCTGAACACCAACCTCGTCGCCGACTCGATGCTTCGCGGCCGGCGCTCGATCTACGTGGACTTCGTCGACTACGACGCCGTCGCGCACCACGCGGGCATCATGCAGCCCGAGTCGCTGGCGGCACTGGCGGGGATCGATGCCGCCCTGGCCCAGCTCGAAGCCGTGGCCGAGGTGGCGCCCCGCCCCTATCACTTCGTGGTGCTGTCCGACCACGGCCAGTCACAGGGGGAGATCTTCGCCGACCGCTACGGCGAGGACCTCTCGACGCTGGTGCGCCGGCTGTCGGACGCGGAGGTGCTGTCGGCGGAGTACAACGCGGAGGGCAGTGGCACTCTCAACTCGATGATCGCGTCGTCGAGCTCCACGGACACGGTGCTCGGGCGTGCGCTCGGCAAGGCATCGGACAGGCTGTCCGACCAGACCTTCGGCGCCGCGACGAAGGCCGACGAGAAGGAGCGCGAGCAGAAGGACGCGCCCAGCACCGAGCCCGACCAGTTCCTGGTCTTCGGGTCGGGCAACCTGGGCCTCATCTATGTCGCGGGGGAGCCGCGACGGCTCACCCAGCAGGAGCTGAGCGACCGGTTCCCGACCCTGGTGCCGGGCCTGGTCGCGCACCCCGGGGTCGCGTTCGCGGTCGTCGACACCGTCGACCACGGGCCGGTCGTGCTCGGGGCGAACGGCGAGCACCGGCTCCGCGACGGAGTCATCGTGGGCGAGGATCCGCTCGCGCAGTTCGGCGAGCACGCGCCCGGTTTCGTGCTGCGTGCGGCGACGATGCCCGAGGCGCCCGACATCTACGTGAACAGCCTGCTCGACGAGCTCGGCGAGGTGGCGGCGTTCGAGGGACTGGTCGGCTGCCACGGCGGGCTCGGCGGCTGGCAGGACCGCGCGATGGTCGTCTGGCCGAAGGAGTTCCCCGCGCCCCCGGAGATGATCGTGGGCGCGGACGCGATGCACTTCCAGCTCGTGTCCTGGCTCGAGCGCCTCGGCCACCGCAAGGACGTCAGCGTCCGCGAACCCGTCTGATCGCCTCGTCGACGGTAGAGGCGACCAGGCCGTCGCCCTCGGCCTTCGCGAACCACCGCGACTTCCGCGCGGTCTCGAGGACGTCGCCGGGCAGGCCGGCTACCACGAGACCGATGCCCTCGGCCGCGAGGTCGGTCTGCAGCGCCTCGAGGGTGTCGATCAGCGGCAGGGTCACGCGGTGTACGGCGCTCGCCTCCAGCACGACACCCAGCGGCCGCGGGTCGGCTGCGAGGGCGGCAGTCAAGATGGCGTCCTGGGTCGGCCGGGCGTTACCGGTGTACAGCGACCCGTCCACGTGGCGGAGCAGGACGTCGTCGTACGCCGCCAGCGTCTCGTCATCCGGCGGGTTGGTCGTCCATCCGCCGCCGGCGCGGACGTAGAGCGGCCGGGCCCGGTTGCTGCTGACCCCGCGCAGCACGAGAACGAGAGTCAGCACGACGCCGACCCCGACAGCCAGGAGCAGGCCGGCGGTGAGCCCGACCACTGCGGTGGCTACGGCGACCCAGAACGCCGCCCGGTCGATGCGGTACAGGCGCTCGAACTCGGCTGGTGAGATCAGGCCGATCACGGCCACCATCACCATCGCGGCCAGGATCGCCTCGGGCAGGTCCTCCAGGACCGGACCGAGGAAGAGCGCCACCAGGACTGCCAGCACTGCCGTGGTGACGCCGGCCAGCTGCGACCGCGCGCCGGCGCGCTGGTTGACCGCGCTCTGGGAGAAGCCGCCCGCCGGAGGGAGGCACTGGGAGAGCCCGCCGACCAACGCGGCCGCGCCGTTCGCGAGCAGCTCGCGATCGCTGTCGATCGGGGGCTCGGCCCGCTGCCGCTGGGCACGGGCAACCAGCACCGTCTCCATGAACGCCATCACCGCGATCGCCAGGGCGCCGGGGAACAGCGCCCCGATGTCCCCGAGCATCGGTGCCGTCGGGGTGGGCAGGCCCGAGGGAACCTCGCCGATGAGGACCAGCCCGCGCGCCTCGATGTTCGTCAGGGCGACCAGCAGGATGGCGCCGACCGAGACGACCAGCGGGCCGGGAACCTGCGGTGCGACCCGGCGCAGGACGAGCAGCGTGGCGATCGCGACGGCCGAGAGGGCGACCGTCGCCCCGTTCGCGTCGCCCACCTTGGACAACGTGTCCGCGAGCTTGCCGAAGAACCCCTCGTCCTCGGCATCGGCCGAGACCCCGAGGAGGGTCGGCAGCTGCGATACGGCCACCGTCAGGCCGACGCCGGTCTTGATACCGGTCATCGTCGCCGGGCTGATCTGCTCGACCAGTGAGCCCAGCCGGAAGAGCCGCATCGCCAGCAGGCACAGGCCGACGAGCGTCGTGAGGGTGAACGCGTCACGCATCAGCTCGTCGGCGCTGCGGTCGTTCGGCAGCGCGCTCAACGCCGACGCCGTGAGGATCGCGATCGTCGACGTGGTCGAGATGCTCAGCGACCGCGAGCCACCCAGCAGTGCGTAGACGAGCATCGGCAGCATGCAGGTGTAGAGCCCGACCTCGACCGGCAGCCCGGCCAGCGTGGCGTAGGCCATGGCCTGCGGGATGACGACCGTGCCCGCCGCGATCCCGGCCACCACGTCGCGCGGCAGGTACGACCGCTCGTATCCCCGCAGCGAGGGCAGCAACCAGTCCCGTCGCCTGTCGACAGCGCTCACGGACACGGTCCAACCCAACGGGCCGGGGCCTCGGCCAACCTCACCCTGTCCGGGTGATGTGACCCCTCACGCCGCGCGCGGAGTCTGACGAGGACCGCTGCGGGGCCGGCCCGCGGCCAACGGGTGGGAGATCCGCGGTGGCCAGGAAGTTCAACGGTGTCGTCAACCTCGACGTGCGGGACTCGGTCCCCGACTGGACTCCGTTCCGTGAGGCGCCGGCTCCCGACGGAGCGCCCAACGTGCTGCTCGTGCTGTACGACGACACCGGCCTGGCCGCCTGGTCGCCGTACGGCGGCCGGATCAACATGCCGACGATGCAGAAGCTGGCCGACAACGGGCTGACCTACACCCAGTGGCACACCACCGCCCTGTGCTCGCCCACCAGGTCCTGCCTGCTGACCGGACGCAACCACCACCAGAACGGCTTCGCCCAGATCGCCGAGGGTGCCCAGGGCTTCCCGGGCCATACCGGACACATCCCGATGGAGAACGCCACCATCGGTGAGGTCCTCCGCGAGAACGGCTACAACACGTACTGGGTCGGCAAGAACCACAACGTGCCGCTCGACGAGTGGGCCGTGGGCGCCACCCGGCGAAACTGGCCGCTGGCACGGGGGTTCGACCGCTACTACGGGTTCATCGGCGGCGAGACCAACAACTGGTACCCGACGCTGGCCGAGGACAACCACTACGTCGACCAGCCCTCCCTCCCCGAGGAGGGCTACCACCTCTCGAAGGACCTGGCCGACAAGGCGATCTCGTTCATCGCGGACAGCAAGACCTCTGCGCCGAAGAAGCCGTGGTACCTCTGGTTCTGCCCCGGCGCCAACCACGCCCCGCACCACGCGCCCGAGGAGTACATCGCCAAGTACGCCGGGCAGTTCGACGACGGCTACGAGGCCTACCGGGAGTGGGTGCTGCCGAGGATGGTCGAGCACGGGATCCTGCCGGAGGGCACTGGGCTCACCGACATCAACCCGCTGCCGGGCGAGGCCGCCCAGCCCATGGACCACGTGCGCCCCTGGGACGAGCTGAACGACGACGAGAAGCGGCTCTTCTCGCGCTTTGCCGAGGTGTACGCCGGCTTCTCGGAGTACACCGACGCCCAGGTCGGCCGGATCATCGACTACCTCGAGGAGACCGGCCAGCTCGAGAACACGATCGTCATGTACGCCGCCGACAACGGCGCGTCCGGTGAGGGCAGCCCGGACGGCACGGTCAACGAGAACAAGTTCTTCAACGCCTACCCCGAGGACCTCGAGCAGAACCTGTCGATGCTCGACGAGCTCGGCTCGCCGGCGACCTACAACCACTACCCCACGGGCTGGGCCACGGCGTTCTCGACTCCGTTCAAGATGTTCAAGCGCTACACCTACCAGGGCGGCGTGGCCGACCCACTGGTGATCTCGTGGCCGAACGGCATCGCCGCTCGCGGCGAGGTGCGCAACCAGTACCACCATGCCGTCGACATCGTCCCGACCATCCTCGAGTGCATCGGGCTCGAGATGCCGGAGCAGGTGCAGGGGTATGCCCAGACCGAGCTCCCAGGCGTCTCGATGAAGTACAGCTTCGATGGCGACGGTCCGACCCAGAAGGTGGTCCAGTACTACGAGATGATGGGCACCCGCGCCTTGTGGGCCCAGGGCTGGCACGTCGTCGCCCAGCGGGCCCCCCAGCAGGGCGGCACCGCCGCCGACCTCCTCAACGACACCTGGGAGCTGTACCACTCCGACGAGGACCGTTCCGAGCTCCACGACCTGGCGGAGCAGTACCCCGACAAGGTCAAGGAGCTGGTCAACCTCTGGTACGTCGAAGCCGGCAAGTACGACGTCCTGCCGCTCGACAACCGGTCGATCGAGGACCTGGTCCGAACCATGCCGGTGGCCGACATCCCGGAGGGCGGCGTCTACCGCTACTACCCGCAGACGTCGCCGGTCCCGGAGTTCAGTTCCGCCGAGATCCGCGGACGTTCCTTCAAGATCCTGGCGCAAGTGGAGCTCGACGAGGACGCCGAGGGCGTGCTCATCGCCAACGGCGCGCGGTTCGGCGGGCACAGCCTGTTCATCAAGGACCGGAAGCTCTGGTATGCCTACAACTTCCTGGGCATCCCGCCGGAGCAGCAGCTCGTCTCACCGGACGAGCTCTCCGCGGGGGCGCACGTGCTGGGTGTGGAGTTCTCGAAGGAGAGCCACGGCGAGCACGGGGAGGCCGTCGGAACCGCCACCTTGTACGTCGACGACCTGGCAGTCGCGAAGAGCGACTGGAAGACACAGCCCGGCCACTTCGCCCTGTGCGGCGAAGGCATGACGGTGGGCCGTGACAGCTCCGACCCGGTGTCGAAGGAGTACGGCCCGCCGTTCGCGTTCACCGGCGGCCTGATCCGGGTGGTCGAGATCAACATCGGTGACGACCTGTACCTCGATCTCGAGCGCGACTTCCGGGCCGGCTTGGCCAGGGACTGAGGTGCCTGTGCGCGCGGGCCCGCAGGAGATCGTCGACCACGACGCGATGGTGCTCGTGCCGGGAGGCACGGACACCATCGGCAGCGCACGCTTCTATCCCGAGGAACGGCCGGTCCGCGAGGTCGTGGTCGGCGACGTGTGGTTCGACGCGCACCTGGTGACGAACGCGGAGTTCGCCCGCTTCGTGACGGCCACGGACCACTCCACGATCCCGGAGCAGGAGCTCGACGCAGCAGACTTCCCGGGGGCCGATCCCGAGCTCTTGGTCCCCGGGTCGCAGGTGTTCACCCAGACCCGGGGACCGGTGCACCTCGGCGACTGGACCCAGTGGTGGCGGTGGCAGCCGGGTGCCGACTGGCGACACCCGGACGGGCCGGGCAGCACGTGGACCGAGGTCCCGGACCACCCGGTCGTGCACGTCGGGTGGGAGGACGCCCAGGCGTACGCCGCCTGGGCCGGCAAGGCGCTCCCCACCGAGGTCGAGTGGGAGCATGCCGCCCGCGGCGGCCTCGCCGGCTCCGACTACGCCTGGGGTGACGAGCTCTCGCCCGGGGGCGCCGTACTTGCGAACACCTGGCGCGGACCGTTCCCGTGGCGCAGCGACGACCCGGACGGCTTCGACCGGACGTCGCCCATCTGCAGCTACCCGCCCAACGGCTATGGCCTGTTCGACATGATCGGCAACGTGTGGGAGTGGACCGCGACGCCGTGGACGCCGTCCCACGAGGAGCTGGTCCAGCCGGCCGACGCGAGGCAGCCGATGGCCTGCTGCGGCGACTCCGTCCGCGCAGCGAGCTGCACGAGACCGACCGGATGGTCATGAAGGGCGGCTCACACCTGTGCTCGCCGGACTACTGCCAGCGCTATCGGCCGGCCGCCCGGCAGGGCCACGGCATCCGGGACACCACGTCTCACTTGGGGTTCCGCTGCGTCGTGCGCTCCTGAGCGCGCGCCGTCGCGACGGCCTTCACCCGCGACGACAGCAGGGCGACGGCGGTGCCGATGAAGACCACGTTGAAGACCATCTGCACCAGCACCAGGCCGCGCGCGGTCTGGCCGGCCGCGTGCACGTCGCCGAACCCGACCGTGGCCGCCGAGGCCATCGTGAAGTAGAGCGAGTCGAGCCGGGTCTCCATGCCGTCGAACTGGCTCGGGTCGTGCTCCTCGAGGTTGTAGAAGCCGAACGCGAAGACCGCCATCACGATCACGATGATCACGATCAGTCCGTCGACCCGCCGGCTCGTGTCGTCGAGGTGCACGCGCAGCTGGTACACCACGCCGAGTGCCAGCACGGCCAGCGTCAGCACCGCCACCACGGCCCGGGCGATCGTGTCGCGCGTGCACGTCCGTCGACACCGGAACGACGAAGTAGAGCACGCACGACGCCGCACACGATTCCCGCGAGCCGTAGCCAGCGTCGCCATTCGGGCATGGCGCCTCCTCCTCTGCAGCGGGACGACCGTCGCACTTCCACGATCCCACGGGTTCACCCGCTAAGGGTGAGGGACGGAGCGGGACGCGCGGCGACGCTGGAGCACACGCTGCCGGTCCGGTCGGCAGCCCGCACCCGGGAGGCGGCGCGCGTCATGGCCTTCGCTCGAGCCCGGGCGGCGTACGTGCGGGTCAGGGCGTTGGTCCGGCGCGTGATCGACACGGTGCCCCTGGTCCGGAGCCCTCGTGGACGGCATGATCCGGATCGAGCTGATCGACCGGTCGATGGCGATCGCCGCGCAGGCGATGCTGGCGCTGGTGCCGATGCTGGCGGTGCTGGCGGCGTTCCTGCCGGCCGAGTTGTCGACATTGGCGCTCGAACGCTTCCGGGACGTGACCGGCGTGGGCACCGCGGGATCGGACATCGTCAACTCAGAGGTGGATCCCGCGACGGTGCGCGCGCAGACCGGCGTCGTCGGCATCCTGATCACCGTGTTCTCCGCCACCAGCTTCGCCCGGGCGGTCCAGCGGATGTACGAGCGGGTCTGGGAGCAGTCACACATCGGAGGCATCCTCGGGCTGCGACGCAGCACGCTGTGGCTGATCGGGTGGCTGCTGGTCATCCAGGCCGTGTCGGCCGTCGGCTTCGTGCTGGCGAACGTCGACGCCTTCGACGTGATCCGGTTCCTGGGGCAGGCACTCGCCTCCAGCGCCCTGTGGTGGTGGACCACGCGGACGCTGCTCTTCAACCGGGTGAGCTGGGGTCGGCTCGCGGTCGGCGCCCTCCTCACCGGCTTCTCGCTGGTGCTGTACAGCTGGGGATCCGGCCTGGTCATGCCCGCGTACGTCGAGCAGAGCGCCGACGCAGCTCGGCACCCTCGGCCTGATCCTGGCCGTGACGACCTGGCTGGTGGGTTTCGCCGGCGTGCTGGTCGTGGCCTCGGTGGTCGGACGTGCCCTGGTCGAGGACGAGGACGTCGCACGTCTGGCCGGGCACGGCACGAGCGGCGCGGCCCGACTCCGGGTCTGGGCCTCAGGTCTGGTGCGCTGAGGCTACGCGCTCGCCGCAGTCGTGCGCGCGCTGCGCAACGTGAACGCGGCCACGATCGCGATGAACCCGTAGGCGAACAGCCAGACGCAGACCACGAGGACCAGGACACCCAGTGACAGCTCCGGGTTGACGAGGAGGAACCCGCCGGCGAGGACGCTGACGACGCCCATTGCGATGTCCCAGCCGCGACCACGCGGACTCGGCGACATGATCGCGCCGATGATGTCGACGACCCCGGCGGCGAACCACCACACGCCGAGGATCACGCCGATCGCCAGCAGGGTCTGCAAGGGGTCGCGGAGGCACAGCAGGCCCACGATCAGGGCGAGCGCTCCGAACAGGCCGATCAGGACCCGGGCACCCCCCTCGAGGGAGCGTGGACGCGATCGCCATGATGATCCGGAACACCCCGGTGATGATCAGCTGGATACCGATCAGCACGGCGATGACCTTCAGGGTCTCGTCGGGCCAGAGCGCGAGGACGAGACCGAAGCCGACCGTGATCAGGCCGTACGTCAGGACCAGCCCCCAGTGGTCCGCGAGGACGCTCATGGAGGGCGGGATGCCGGGCGGTACGGCGGACGTTCCGCGGGCTGTGGTCGAGTCTGTCGTGCCAACCGGCTGGTCAGTCATGGCGGCCTCCTGGGCAGGGTGACTCCCTTGCCAGCACAGTGCGGCCCGGGCGCCGGAACGGGCCTCGCCTGAATCGGGTGGGAACCGCGGCGCCGGCGGTGCCGTCGGATCACTGAGAACGGGGGAGGCGGCCGGCCGGAGGGCCGAGGATCCTCGCTCCCGTGGCGGCCCGTCGCGGGTCGACCCGCGACGAGGAGGAGGTCTCGGGATGTCTGTTCGTCACTCGTACCAGGCGTGCGCCGGCACTGGGCCCGAGCCGCGCCCGGATGGTGTTCGAAGGTGTGGTCGCCCTGGTCGGCTTGGCCGCGCTGATCACGACGCTCGTCGGGCTGGCGATCTGGGCGATCGTCCAGCTCGTGCTGACCGTCGTGTCCTGAACCCGTCCCTGCGCTACAGCAGGTGCAGGTTGCGGGCCACGGCGAGCGCCTCGCTGCGCCGACCCACCGAGAGCTTGCCGTAGAGGCTCGACACGTGCGTCTTGATCGTGTTCTCGGACACGAACAGGTTCGCGGCGATGTCGGCGTACGTCGACCCGCGCGCGAGCTCGTTGAGCACCTCGCGCTCCCGGGGGCTCAATGTCGGCCGGACGACCGGGTCGAGGTGGAAAGTCGCTCGCGTGGCGTCGCCGTGGTCGGGGCGAACATCGAGGCGATGTCCGGGCGCCCGGCCGCGGCCTCGGCCAGCTCGTGCACCCACGGCGTCGGCGCGATCTCGGCCAGCTGGGCCATCAACGCCTCCATCGGCGTGCCCTGGCGGCTCCACCCCAGGAACGGCACGGCGTTGCGTCGGACCTCCGTAACCAGAGCCGCCTCCCGCAACCGGTCGAGCGCGCTCGCCCGGTCGCCGAGCGCGTCGCGCAGCTGGGCCTCGCAGGTCAGGGCCAGGGCCCGGGTCGCCGGTTGCGAGAACGACACGTCGGCGACCGCCGACGAGAACTGGGCGGCGGCGTTCCGCCGGTCGCCGACGAGGTCGTCCCGCAGCCCGTGCACGAGCGCGGCCTCGCCGAGCGCTCCCATGGAAGCCAGCTCGTCCGGCACCGACTTCAGCACGTTCAGGTCACCGGACAGACTCGCCAGGAACGCCCGCTCGAGCAGGACGACGACCCGGAAGTGGTCTGGTAGCGGCGGCAGGTCGAGCGGTGCCTCGAGCGCGCGCTCCGACGCACTCACGGACCCAGCCATCAACGCGTGCCGGGCCGCACGCATCCGGAGCCAGAACCTGGTGCACAGGTCCGCCGGGTGCACCGACTCGCCGCCATCCTTCGTGGCGGTAGGGGGCTCGGCTCGGCATCGGCAGGTCGCACCACGTCGCCAGCTCGAGGGCGACCCGCGCCCGGATCGGCGCGAAGTACGGCCGCCAGGGGATGTCGTCGTCGAGGAGCTCCGAGCGCCTCGGTCGCGACCTCGGCGCACGCCCGCTCGCGCCCCTGCATGAACTGCGTGAACGCCAGGTGGGTCATCGCGCAGATCGCGAGCGCCGGCAGGTTGCGTGTCCGGCACAGCCCGATGGTCGTCGTGAAGTTGACCTCGGCCTCGGCGAGGTCGCCGAGCCAGTTCTGGGTGATCGCGAGCTCGTTCAGCAGCAGCGGGAGCTCGGGCATCGGCGTGGTCCCCCGGTGGGCCAGCAGCACCACGCGCCGGGCGTGCCCGACCGCGGCGAACATGGGCTCCAGACCCGAGCCGCGCCCGCATCAGCCGCATGCAGGCGATCCGCCCGGCCGCGGTGTCGGTCTTCTCGCCTGCCGCCAGCGCCCGGTCCATCCAGTGCACGGCGGCCTGCACGTCGTTGTCGAACCAGCGCTCGACCGCGATCGGGAACCACACGTCCGGGTGCGCCTCCACCGCGGCGGGGTGCCGGGCGGCGAAGTCGGAGATGGTGGATCCGCGACCGCGCATCACCATGCCGATCGCCCTCATCGGCGAGCACGAGCGCGGCCTCGTTGGGCTCGTTCACCGCGACGAGTCGGGCGAACGCGTGCGCGTTGTCGCCGCGCGCCAGGTCGAGGCGTACGGCGCGGACCACGGTCGCGCGGGCCCGTGACACGTCGACGCCGCCGACCACGAGCCGCCGCCGGGTGACCTCGGTCAGCAGCGGGTGGATGCGGTACCTCGCCGCGACCGGTTCGTCGAGAGCGTCGGAGTCACCGGGGGGCGTGTCGTCGGGGAGCCGGCTGACCAGCAGTCCCGTGGTCTCCAGGCCGGCGAGGATCTCGTCCGCTCGGGCGTCGTGGGTCAGGTGGGCGGCCGTGGCGGTGCTGACCACCTCCTCGGCCGCCAGGCACAGGAGCAGGTGCCGTTCCCGGGGCTGGAGCGTGGCGAACACCTCCGTGGCCACCCGGTCAGCGACCGAGGCCGTCCCCGTGGCGTACCGGCGCGCGGCCGCGACAGGGTCGGGTGCCGTCGCGATGGCGCGGGCGGTCAGCACGACGGCTGCGCACCAGCCCTGCGCCCGGTCGGTGACCGCCTTCAACACCTCGGGCTCATCCGTGCGGGCGTGCTCGATGATCAGCGTGGCCGACTCGGCCGGGTCCATCCGCAGCAGTTCGCCGCGGAGGACCGTGAAGTGGCCGAGCAGCTCCGGCACCAGCCGGGTGAGTGGCAGGTCCCAACGGGAGAGCAGGAGGAGCCGCATCCCCTGCGGAGCGTCGTTGAGGAGAGAGTCGATCACGCGCAGGGTCGCCTGGGGCAGGGCGTGGGCGTCGTCGATCACGACCAGCCCGGGGAAGGGGGCGGCGGCCGAGTGCTCGTGGGGGGCACTGGCGTCGAGCAGCTCCCTGAGCCGCTCGGGGACCCAGGTGGCATCGGCGTGCACCCAGACCGTGTCCTCGGCCCTCCCGGTCCTCCGGAGCCAGCCGCTGACGCCCAGCGTCTTGCCGGCCCCGACCGGTGCCACGAGGAGGGTGAGCGCCCCCTGGGTCGCCAGGTCGAGGCGTTGCCAGAGCCGTGCGCGCGGAACGTAGACCCGCGGCAGTCGGGGGACGGCGCTCGAGGAGCCGTGCTGCTCGAGCGTGGCTGACGAGTCGGGCGTCCGGTCCGGCCCGCGACCCTGCTCGTGCACATCGGTTTTGGTCATGGTGACCTCCACTGGTCGATCCCAGCGGCGGGGTCCCGGCCTCTGGCCACGGCCCGCCGAGCCGGGTCGTACGAACACTGTGGAGGCGAGGCCCCATCGTCGTCTCCCATGAGGAAACTAGAGGGGCGCGGGCGCCCTTCGCGTCACCCGCAGCGGGTGACCTGCGGGTGATACCCAATCGACGTCGGGCTAGAGGCCGGTCGCGGGCCTCACGCTTCCTTCATCTGGGTGGTCAGGGCCCAGATCACCAGCACGTAGAACCCGATGATCAGGAGCGACCAGATCGGGTAGTACGGCAGGAACGCGAAGCTCGCGAAGGCGCCTACGACGGCGATGCAGATGCCGACGATTCTCGCCCAGGTCTGACCGGCAAGAAGCCCGAGCCCGGCGCAGACGCCGATGATCCCGAGGATGAGGTGGATCCAGCCCCATGTGGTGACATCGAACTGGTAGGAGTACTTGATCCCTACCACCAGGATCTCGTCCTTGGCCAGGGCGGCAATGGCCTCGAGGATCTGGAAGACGGCGACGGTGACAAGCAGGACCCCCGCGAAGGTGGCCACACCGTAGGCCCAGCCGCTGCCGGGGTCCTTGTCGGCCCGGCGCGATTGCGTGGTGCTCATGTGAGTTCCTCTCTAGGCGCCTCGTGGACTCGGACTGTAAGGACGCCGGGGAGGGGTCGGTTCACCCGGAACGGGCCAGATGAGAGTGGTTCGTCAGAGGACGTGCAGGCTGCGCGCGGCCGTGAGCGCGCCGGCCCGGCCGTCCACCTCCAGCTTGCGGTAGATCGACGCGAGGTGGGTCTTGATGGTGTTCTCGCTGACGAACAGGGCGTGCGCGATCATCGCGTTGCTGCCGCCCAGCGCGAGCTCGCGCAGGACGTCGACCTCGCGGTCGGTCAGCCCGTTCGGCCACTTCTCGCCGGTGGCCGGGTTCGCGGAGCCGCCCGCGATGCCACGCGCGGTGAGCACCGGTCCGCGGTGCGGGTGCTCCTCGAGCGCCGCGAGAGCCGCGGCGGCGTACGGGTGACCGTCCGCGGAGGTCGCCTCCGTCGCCAGCAGATCGGTGAACCGGGGCGAGATGAACATCCCGGTCGCCAGCACCCACAGCAGCTTCTGGGGCTCCACGCGCGACAGGAGGTCGGGGACGAGCTGCTGTGCACGGTGTACGTCGCCAGGGGTGCCGAGCCGGTGCAGCAGCGCGACCCGGCCCACGGCGGCGGATGCGGCGGTGATCTCGGACAGGTCGCTGTCGGCAAGGAGCGTCTCCAGCGCGTAGACCGCCGTTCGCTCGCTCCCGCCGATCCCCACCGCCAGCGCGCGGACCAGGGCGGCGTCGCCCGGGAAGCCGGCGGCGCGGAGGCCGTTGGCCTCGGACTCGACCGCCGTCAGGTCGCCGAGTCGTCCGGAGGCCTGGAGGCGAGTCAGGCGCGTCTGGCGGTCGGCGAACGGCGGCAGCCGATCGGGTACGGCGCCCCGGGTGTCCAGCAGCCGACAGGCCGAGCCGGCGGCGCCGCGGGCCGTCAGCAGGTTCGCCTTCAGCAGCCGGGAGTAGACGATGTCGACGGGGTCGAGCGAGTCGTGCGGCCCGGCCTCGACCGCCGCCAGGTCGGCTGCGGCGCCCTCGAGCTGCAGGGCGTGGAAGCGGGCCCAGCCACGCACGAGCAGGGCGCGGCTGCTGGCCGAGCCGGGCTCGAGTCCCGCCGACCGTTGCAGGTCGAGGCAGGCCTGCGCCGAGTCGGCCGCGCTCTGGTAGGCCGAGTGCGCCAGCTCGAGCGTCGCCCTGACGGCGAGCACCGCACAGCTGAGGCGGGGCAGGTCCACCTGGTGCGCGTAGCGGTCCGCGCCGTGGACGTGCACGGCCGCGTCGTCCAGGTCGCCGCCCCACAGCTGGAGGGCGGCGAGGTCCAGCATCAGCCAGGCGCTCCGCAGCGGCGAGACTCCGGAGGTGTCGTGCTCCGCCGTCGCGTCGGAGCCGGTGTGCCGGCAGCGCAGCACCTCGGTGGCCCGGGACTCCGCCCCGGCCGCGGGACGCCACCCGCACCTGGCCAGCCAGACCTCGAGGGTCGCCAGGTCCGTCTGCAGCTCCCGGTCGGGCTCGCGGTCGCCGCGCACCGGTCGCCGCGTGAGCGCCCGGTCGGCGGCCGCCTTCGCCGCGTCGTACCGCTGCAGGCTGCGCAGCACCAGTGCCTCCAGGGCATTGACGGCGGGCAGGTTGTCCCGAACCGCGTCGGGTACGAGCCGCAGGGACTCGGCGACCAGGCGCCCCTGGCCGCGGGCCAGCAGCTCGGGCGTGAACTCCCGGAGGGTCACGAGCTGCAGGTTCACGTCGCCGCTCATGCCGGCGTGGTGCACGGCCGCGGCGGCATCGCCGTGGCGGCGGTGGTGCCGGGCCGCTCTCTCGTGGGCCTGGGCCACGACCTGCCAGTGCGGTCCCGAGGGTGCGGTACGCCGCCGGAGCAGCTCGACGAGGAGCGGGTGATAGCGCCACGACGGAGTGGTGTCGGAACTGCGGGCCCGGGTGACCAACAGCCCGTCCTCGGCTGCCTGCTCCAGCAGGTCGCCGGCCGACGGCAACCCGGACATCACGATCGCGTCGTCGGACGTCACCTCCGCCTGCTGGCAGGTTGCCAGCAGGACCTGCTGGAGACCGGGCGAGTAGCCCGCGAACACCTCGTTCGTCAGGTAGTCGATCGTCGAGCCGGTGACCGCGGTGAGTGCCACGCGCAGCTGCGTGGTCGGCTTTCCGCTGGTGTCTCCTGTGTCCGCTGTCCGCAACGTGTGTGCGGCCAGCACGAGGGCCGCCGCCCAGCCGGCTCCCTGGGCGACGACCCGCCCGAGATCGACGGCGTCGACGTCCGGGTGGTGGGCGCGCACCAGTGCCTCGGCCTCGGCGTCGTCCAGCCGCAGGTCGGCAGCGCGGAGTGACTGGGCGCGGTGGTCGAGGGTCAGGGAGACCGGCACGAACGTCAGGTCACGGCGGCCCAGCAGGAGGAGCCGGGCGGAGTCGGGGGAGTCGTGGAGGTGCGCCCGCAGCAGTTGGACCCCCGCGTCGGGTATCCGGTCCGCGTCGTCCACGACGAGGACCGGTGGAGAATGTCCGTCGGCCTCGGCCAGGTTCGATCGCAAGGCATCGATGTCGGTGGGCGAGAGCCAGCGGACGTCGGTCCCAGCGCCGACGGCGCGCTCGGCCCAGGCTCGGGCGACCGCCGTCTTCCCGCACCCGGCCGGCGCCACGATCGTGCTGACGGGTGTGGTCGGGATCGAGTCGAGGAAAGGTCCGAGCCGCGGTCGCTCCACGAACGGACGCGCGGGCACCTGCCCTGAGGGCGGGACGGGTCCCGGTACGTCGCCGTGCCGGGGCCGGTGCGGCGCCGGTCCCATCTCCTGCTCCCTCCCCCGTCCGGCCGTCCATTCCCTTGGGCGGCGCGTCAACGGTCCCCGCTCCTGAGTGTTGACCGGGAGCACGGCCTGGGCAAGCGGAATCCGATTACTCGTCGGCGAGGAGCTGGCGCAGCTCGGCCGGCGCATCCTCGCTCAGCTCTGCGTGGATGAGCGTCGCCTCGCGGCGGGCCAGGAGAGGTCGCAGCTTCTCGACGTCGGCATGGCTGCTCAGGACGAGCAGGGCGGAGGTGCCGGGCTGGAGCTCGTCGCGGATCCGTTCGACCAGGGCGTCGTCGATCCCGACCGTCCGGAGCCGGTGGCTCACCGCGCCCACCGCGGCACCCGCGGCCGCACCACCCACCGGTCCGAGCACGACTAGACCGACCAGGGCCCCCAGGATCGACCCGCCTGCCGCCGCCTTCGCCGTGTCGTGGCGCAGGCGTCGGATGCGGGGCGCCTCGGCGCCGGGCATCCAGATCAGCGCCACGGCATCGTGCACCGTCAGTGCCTGCTTCTCCTGCAGGCTCTTCATGCGGAGCTCTCCCGCGTCGACACCGAGGGGTGTGGGGTAGCGCCACACCGTCAGACTGACCAAGGTTCCTCCCGCCTTTGCACGTCCGGCCCCGTCCCGTCAGTCCGCGAAGACCTCACGGAGCGCGGCCTCCTGCTCACTGCTCAGGTTGGTGAAGATCAGCTCACCGGGCTGGTGGCCCGCGAACGCGGCATGGATCTTGTCCACGACGGCGTCGGACGTCATCACGAAGAGCGCCGACGTACCCGGGGTGATCTGGTCACGGACCTTGTTGATGAAGGTGTCGTCGATCCCCACGTCGGTCAGGGAGCCGGCGATCGCCCCGGTCGCGGCACCGATGGCTGCGCCGAGCAGCGGGACGAAGAAGATCAACCCGAACAGCAGTCCCCAGAAGGAGCCACCGAGCGCCCCGGCGACGGTCGTGTTCGCGAGCTGGTGGGTGGTGGGCTTCTGTTGGTCTTCCTCCCATACGACGGTCGCGGCGTCGTGCAGCACCAGGAGGTTCTGGCGGGCCAGCTCCTGAAGGGTCTTGGACGCGTCCTCGGCGCCGGTCGTGGTGTCGAACTTCCAGACGGTCAGCGTGCCCATGAATGCTCCCTTCGTGGCGATCGTCGCTGCCCTCACAGGGTCCCCGCAGACGACCCCCAGCCGAATCACCCGTTATTCGTGAACAGGCGGGGGCGCGGCCGCCAGCGCGTCCTCGATGGACGCGTAGATCGGCGGTTCTCCCTCCGGCTCGGCGGTGGAGAGCACGTCGCGCACCTGCCCGATGCCGTGGGCCAGCGCCAGGTCCGAGCCCACCCGCTGCAGGTCGCCCCGGAGCTGGGTCAGCATCGCCGCGGCGGTGACGTCGACCGACGGCGTCGTCTGCCCGTCGATCACCACCAGCCGCGGCACCGGCGTCATGCCGTCGACGAGTGCGCGGACCCGGTCGCGGACGTACTCCGCGTTGCTGAAGACCAGTGACGCCTCGACGCGTACGACGAGGACGCCGGCCCGCGGCTGGACGTCGG
The DNA here is from genome assembly GCA_963788445.1 of uncultured Actinomycetota bacterium. GTDB lineage: Bacteria > Actinomycetota > Actinomycetes > Propionibacteriales > Nocardioidaceae > Nocardioides. The sequence continues at coordinate 162,271 of CAWBGN010000005.1, read as the reverse complement.
GGTGGCGCTCGGTGTCGACCCACGCCGTCCCGGCCCGTTGTCCGGGCTCGGTCTTCGCGACCGGGGCGAGCAGGGCGAGGTGCGGGCGGGAGGTGCGCGCGAGCAGCAGGAGCAGGCTGACGCACACACCGATGGCGAGGCCGGGGAGGGTGTCGAAGACCAGCACCCCGAGCATCGCGGTGACCGCGCCGACGAAGTCCGCCCGGCTGGTCACCTGGTAGACGCGGGCCAGGCGTCCCGTGTGCACCCGCCACAGCCGGCGCAGCGATGCGACGTCCACGAGCTCGACGACGGCGGCGACCACGATGGCAGCGAGGGTGGCCTCGGGGAGCTTCTCGAAGATCCCGGTCAGGAACAGCAGGGTGACGACGGTGAGGACGGCGGCGGTGAGCGGAGAGAGCTGGGACTTGGCACCGGCCGACCCGTTCACTGCGGTCTTGGACAGGCTGCCGTTGACGACCATGCCGCCGGCCAGCCCGGAGCCGAGGTTCGCTGTGCCCAGCCCGAGCAGCTCCTTGTTGGCGTCGATGTCGTAGCCCTCCCTGGCGGCGTACGTCTTGGCGGCGCCGAGCCCCTCGGCGAAGCCTACGAGCATCACGCCGACTGAGGCTCCGAGCAGGTCGATGAACGCGTCTCCGGTCACGTCGGGCAGTCCGAGCGACGGCAGGCCCGCGTCGATGTGCCCGACGATGGCCAGGCCGTGGTCCTCGAGGTCCAGCGCGGCGACCAGGGCGATGCTGCCCAGCGCGACGACCAGCGACCCGGGCACGATCGGCACCCAGCGACGCAGGCCAAGAAGGAGGAGCAGGCTGCAGACCCCGACGCTGGTGGCCAGCAGCTGCGCGTCCCCGAGGTGCTGGATCAGGTCCCACGCCTTCTCGAAGAAGTTGCCGCTTCCCTTGTCGATCCCGAACAGCGCCGGCAGTTGGCCGATCATGATCGTCAGCGCCAGCCCGATGATGAAGCCCTTGAGCACCGGTTCCGAGATGAACGCGGCGAGGAATCCCAGCCGCAGCCCACCCGCGACCAGCGCGACCAGCCCGGTGGCCAGGGCCAGGGCGGTGGTCAACGCCAGCACCTGTCCCGGGTCGGTGGGGTCGGTCGCGACGGCGGCGACCACGCTCAGCGAGAGTGCGGCCGTCGCCGACATCGGCGAGACGACGAGGTGGCGCGAGCTGCCGAGCAGGGCGTACAACGCCAGGGCGGGCACGGCGGCGTACAGACCCACGACGGGGGGTACGCCGGCGATGGACGCGTACGCAAGCGACTCCGGCACCAGCACCGCCCAGACGGTCAGCCCGGCCACTACGTCCGAGCGGATCCAGCGTCGGTCGAAGCCGACGAACGATGGTGCCAGTGGCCTCACCACCCGAGGACCCCTTCCGTCGACCGGTCAGGTCACCGCGTCAGCTGGCCTGATCGCGGTCGCGCAGGCCGCGCCGCTGGACCCGCTGCCCGACCACGGCCAGCACCACCCAGGCGACCGTGTAGCCGACGCTCCCCGCAGCGTCGTCCGGTTCCCGGAGGAACCGGAGGGAGTCGGTGTCGAGCCGTCCCAGCCCCGAGAGGATCAGCCCCGCGCCGGCGAACGCCGTGCCCCACATCACGAAGCGGCGCGTGTAGCGCTGGGCGAGGAAGCCGCAGACCACCGCCACGGCGGGCACGAAGACGACCGCCAGGAGCACGTTGTCGTCGTCCGCGCTGAGCAGCACGTAGAGCCGGGCGCCGACCACTGCGCCGATCACGCAGCCAGTGATGAAGAGCAGGAACCTCGACACCAGCAGGGTGATGACGAAGGTGCCAAGAGCCCCGGCCACGGCCACGAGAAGTGTGGTGGTCGTGCTGGCGCCGAACGCGTCGGCCAGCAGCCAGGACGCGCCGAACCCGCCGGCGAGGATGACGATCCGGGTCGACCACGCGCCCACGAAGCACAGGAGGGCTCCGATCAGGATGAGCAGTCCTGCCGACATGGTGTCCCTCCCGGTTCGGTGACCTCCGAGGTCGTCAACACCCTCGGACCGCACGGCCGCCCGCGCCTCGCCCGTTTTCAGTGAGGCGGCGACGCCTCGGCGCCGCCTAACCTCGAGGAAAATCGCCGCCGGGAGCCGGAGGACCATGGACAGGAGCGGGTATGAGCACCGTGATCGGGGAGCTCCTGCCCCTCGCGCTGGGTGTCGCCATCTCGCCGGTGCCGATCATCGCGGTGATCCTGATGCTGCTTGCGCCGCACGCGAAGGCTGCCAGTGTCGCCTTCCTCGTCGGTTGGGTCGTCGGCATCACCGTCGTCGTCGGGCTGATCACCCTGCTCGTGGGCCCGGTCGACGACTCGCAGGCCTCCGACCCCGCGACCTGGACGTCGGTGGTGAAGCTCGTGCTCGGGGCCGCGGTCGTGCTGCTGGGCTTCAAGGAGTGGCGTTCCCGACCTCGTCCCGGCGAGACGGCGGAGCTTCCGAAGTGGATGTCCGCGATCGACTCGGTCACGCCCGTGAAGGCGCTCGGCCTCGGTGCCCTCCTGTCGGCGGTGAACCCCAAGAACCTCGCGCTGTGCCTGACGGGTGGACTCACTGATCGGGTCCGCCGGGCTGTCGGGCGGCGGACGAGGTGGTCGCGGTCGCGGTGTTCGTGCTGATCGGGTCGTCGACGGTGGCAGTGCCCGTCGTCGGCTACCTCGTGGCCCAGCGCCGGCTGGCGCAGCCACTGGACGAGCTGAAGGAGTGGCTGACTGCCAACAACGCGGCCGTCATGTCGGTCTTGCTGCTGGTGATCGGCGTGACCATCGCCGGCAAGGGTCTCGCGGGACTCGGGTGAAGGAACGGTGAAGCCGGTGACCAAGGTTCTGATCCGGGTGGACGGGGAGATCTCCGACGAGCTGTCGGGCGCATTTCCGCACCTCACGAGCCGGCGCCACCCTGCGCAGAGCACGCTGACCGGCGACCTGGCCGACCAGGAGGAGCTCCAGGGAGTGCTCAACCTGCTGCGCTCGCTCGGGCATCGACATCGTCGAGATCGTCACGATCCCGGACTGACCCGCTCACGCCTCGGGCAGAGGCTCGGGCTCAGGTGGCGGGTCGTCGTGGCCCGGCATGTTGGACACGAGCGGAACCATCCACCGGCTGTCCGGGTCGGCGTCGATGAGCACGGCCTTGACCAGCAGGCTCAGCGGGATCGCGAGCAGGGCGCCCAGCGGGCCGAGGACCCACGCCCAGAACACCAGGGACACGAAGGTCAGGGTCGTGGACAGTCCGACCGCGTCGCCGACGACCTTGGGCTGGATGCCGGACTGGATGATCACGTTGAGGACGCTGTAGACCGCGATCACCGCGAGCATCAGCCCGGGCCCGCCCTCGAGCAGGCCGAGGATGGCCGGTGGGATCAGGCCGATGATGAAGCCGATGTTCGGGATGTAGTTCGTCAGGAACGCCAGCAGCCCCCACAGCAGCGGTGCCGGGATGTCCAGCAGGTACAGCGCGATCGTGTCGAGCACCGCCACGATGAAGCCGAACACGGTCGACACCCACAGGTAGCGGCGGGTGCCCCATGCGAACCGCGGTCAGCGCGCCGATCAGGTGCGGCCGGTGCTCCGGCCGCCGCGGCCAGCTGCCGCGGGAACGTGCTGCCGTCGATCGTCATGAACAGGCCGAGGGCGATGATGAAGGCGAGGTTGGACACGAGGCCCAGCGACGCCTTCGAGCAGGCCGGTCACCACGCCGCCCAGGTCGGACAGGTCGAACCCGCTCGTGACCTTCTTCAGCTGCGGTCGAGTCGACGCCCAGGCTCTTGAGCCAGGCGCGTCGCGTCGTCGACCAGGTTCGCGAACTCGTCCTGGTACGTCGGCAGCAGCGTCGCGAACCGGGCCGCCGAGACGACCAGCGCGAGAGCGCCAGCCCCAGGAGCACGGCGTACATGCGCGACCAGGCAGATCACGGACGCAGCCCAGGACGGCATCCTCCGCTGCAACCAGTAGCGAAGCGGCTGCGTGACGATGGTGAGGACCAGCGCCAGGAACACCGGGCCGATCAGGTCCTGGAGCGCTGCGCATCCCGAACGATCACGATGGTGGCCGATGCCAGCCCGAGCAGGATCAGCAGGCCTCGGGGGAGCCGCGGGCCGGAACCGCCCCGGCCGGCTCACTCATCGGCACGCGTCGCTCGTCGTCGGGCCACGCGACGACCCCACCACCGGGCCGGGCGACGCGGCTCACCCGTTGCAGGTGACCCTCGTCCGGGTGCTCCCACCTAGCGTGCGGTGCCCGGGCGCCGGGCGACCGTGGACGGAGAGCAGATGCCCGACTGGGTGACCTCGCTGCCGGCGGTGCTGACGGCGCTGCTGGTCGCCTTCCACGTCGTGGTCTGCGTGCTCGCCCTGGGTGTCTTCCCGGGCAGCCGGAAGCCGTCCACTGCGATGGCCTGGCTGATCCTGGTGCTGGCCGTGCCCTACTTCGGCTTCCTCGTCTTCCTGCTGTTCGGCCGCACGTCGGTCGGGCGCAAGCGGCGGGAGTGGCAGCTCGACGGTGAACCGCGCAGGTCGTGGCCGCGCTCGAGCAGGAGGCGCCGCGACCGCCCGGCGGTGGACGCGCTCGGACGACGTGCGCGGGCTGGCGCACCTCAACCAGAACCTCGGCGCGCTGCCGCTCACCGTCCGAGAACACCGTCGAGATCACGACCGACTACGCCGGGCTGCTTCGAGGCGATGCGCCGCGAGGTGGACGCGGGCGGAGCGGTTCGTGCACGTCCAGTTCTACATCTCGGCCTGGGACGAGATGACCGCCCCGTTCTTCGAGTCGCTGGCGGCGGCGGCCGAGCGCGGCGTCGACGTACGGTTCCTGTTCGACCACCTCGGCTCGCGCGGCATCCCCGGCTACAAGGACTTCGTCGCGCAAGCTGGAGGCGACCCGGATCCGTCTGGGCGCCGATGCTCCCCGATCCGGCCGCTGAAGGGCGACTTCCGGCGGCCGGACCTGCGCAACCACCGCAAGATCCTGGTCGTCGACGGCCGGGTCGGCTTCGCCGGCTCGCAGAACCTGACCGAGCCCGGCTACAACAAGCCGAAGAACCACAAGCTCGGGCGCGAGTGGGTCGAGCTGATGACCCGGGTCGAGGGCCCGGTCGTGCGCCAGCTCAACCTCGTCTTCGTCACCGACTGGTACAGCGAGACCCGCGAGAACCTGCGGTCGACCCTCGAGCCGGGCGCCGGCGGCCGAGCTGCGCCGGGGGCCGCAGTGGGCGGGGTCGGCGCCCAGGTGGTGCCGAGCGGGCCGGGCTTCGCGACCGAGAACAACCTGCGGCTGTTCAACAGCATGCTGTACGCCGCCGAGCGCCGGCTGTCGCTGACCAGCCCGTACTTCGTGCCCGACGAGTCGCTGCTGTACGCCGTCACCACGGCCGCCCAGCGCGGCGTCGACGTCGAGCTGTTCGTCAGCGCCACCGCCGACCAGTTCATGGTCCACCACGCGCAGCGCTCCTACTACGACGCGCTGCTGACGGCCGGCGTACGGATCTGGCTCTACCCGGAGCCCTACGTGCTGCACGCCAAGCACTTCACGGTCGACGACTCCCTGGCCGTCATCGGGTCCAGCAACATGGACATGCGGTCCTTCGCCCTCAACTACGAGGTGGTCCTGATGCTCACCGGGACCGAGCGTCGTCGAGCGGCTCGCCGAGGTCCAGGACACCTACCGGAGCATGTCGACCGAGCTGACCCTCGACGAGTGGCGCGAGCCGCACGCTGGGGCGCGAAGTACGTCGACAACGTGATGCGGCTGACCGCTGCCCTGCAGTGACGTCAGTCCCCTGTCACCGGGGCAACGACGTTTCCGCCTCCGAGAAACCGTGGCGCGGAAGGTTACGTTCCGGCTCGACCTTGGTAGGGTCGTGCCTGCAGCAGGTGCAAGTTCCAGCAGGTCTGACGCCCGCGGAGTTTGTGATCCAACGGCGTTTTCGTGTGTGTCCTCCAGTCACGCAAGTCGGAAGCGACGTGTCACCGCATCTGATGCGGGGTCGTCGAAGTGACGACCTCATCGCACCGATATAGGAGTACAGAGCAATGGCTCAGGGCACCGTGAAGTGGTTCAACGCCGAGAAGGGTTTCGGCTTCATTGCGCAGGAGGACGGCGGCGACGACGTCTTCGTGCACTACTCGGCGATCCAGTCGCAGGGCTACAAGTCCCTCGACGAGAACCAGAAGGTCGAGTTCGACGTCACCCAGGGTCCGAAGGGCCCGCAGGCGGAGAACGTTCGCGCCATCTGATCAACGGACGAAGCCTGGGCAGCACCTGCCTCTGAGATTGCTTCGGACGGGGCCCCACCCATCGGGTGGGGCCCCGTTACCGTTCGGGTGAGAGGTCGATCACCCAAACGGGTCAATTTGATGCTGGGGCGTTTGTTCCGGGCGGCCATAGGGCAGTCTTGGATGCGGGGGCACTGCCTGCTGTCCCGGAATTCGTTGCGAGAGGGAGCGCGTTGCACGACCAGTTCGACGTCACGCTGGAGGACTCAGACCTCCTCGGCGAGGTGGAGCTCACGACGAATCTGATCATCGCCGCGAGCGAGTCGGACGAGCCCCTGACCGCCGACGAGATCGACCAGATCCTCGGCATCGTCGCCCGCGCCCCGCAGCGACGTCCTGACCACTCGCCGACGCTCAGCAGGTCGCGAACAGCACCGGCCCGGTGCTCAGGTCCGAGAGCACGAACTCGCCCTCCTTCGGGCTGCAGCTCCATCGTCACCAGGTCGCCGTCGGCCGTGACCGAGTCGACCCGGAACCGGTCGGCGAAGTCGCCGCCCTGCCCGGGCGCCGGTCCCGCGCGCCAGGACGGACCGGGAGTCGGCGTTGGTCCGGGCCTGGTCGTCGTTCTCGAACGCCAGCACCACCCGTACGTCGCCACCCGGCTGGGCCGACATCGCGAACCCGGTCACGCGGGTTGACCTCGCCGGCCTCCTCGATCAGCTCGTCGGCCTGGGCCTGGTCGGCCGCGTCCGCCGCCGACATCGCCAGCGCCTGGCAGGCGTGGGTCCCGGTGTAGACCGCGGCGGACAGCGGCTCGCCGGAGGCGCCCGACCACCTCGTCGACGCCCTCGACCTGCTCGCCGTCGCTCTCGAGGGCCTGCTCGAGGAACGCCTGCGTTGTCCGAGGTGCGCACCAGGTGCTCGTCGGCGTCGAGGGCGACGTACTGCAGCTCGGGCGTCAGGTCGGGGCCGATCTCGGGGAGCAGGTTCGACCCGCCGCTCCAGACGCCCGTCGTCGTCGTCCGGGCGGACGTAGCCGAGCTCCTCCAGCGAGTCGGCGAGCTCGTCGAAGTCGGCCGAGTCGGGGAGCTGGAGGGTGAGCTCGGCGCCGTCGGCCGACTGGCTGAACAGCTCCCAGTCGACGTTCGCGGGGGAGAAGCCGAACCGCTCGTGGAGCAGCGGTGGCCGACTCCACCAGCGCCGAGGTCGAGGTCAGGTCGGCGTCGAAGCCCTCGTCGAGGAAGTCCGTCCACCTCGTCGCTGCGACGACGACGCCGAGAGGTCGGCGTCGAGCTCGGACGCGGACCGCCGACCAGTCGGTCCACGACAGCCGGTCGGCGCCGGGCGGCGCGAGCGCGACCGCGCGCTCGAGGTCGGTGGTCCGGGCGGCCCGCCACCAGACGGCACGCGGCCGCGAGGAGCCAGCGAGGACGACGACCAGCGCGACCACGACGGGCCACCGCTTGAGCACCTGTTCTCCTCTCCGTCACGAAGTGGTGTGACACTAGCGCCATGCCGTGCCGCAGCCCCGGGACGTGCTCGCTGCCGGCGCGGTCGTCAGCCGCAAGGGCAAGCAGGTGCTGCTCGTGCACCGACCGGCGTACGACGACTGGTCCTTCCCCAAGGGCAAGCTCGACCGGGGCGAGCACGCCGACCGTGGCCGCGGTCCGCGAGGTGGCCGAGGAGACCGGCGTCCACGTCCGGCTCGGCCGGCCGCTGTCGCGGCCAGCGCTACCCCAACGGCGCGCGGATGAAGTCGCGTCTCCTACTGGCAGGGCTGGGTCGTCGGCGACGACGACGTGAGCGGCTACCTCGTCAACCACGAGATCGACGAGGTCGTGTGGGTCGCCGTACGACGAGGCGCAGGAAGCTGCTCACCTACCCACGGGACCAGGAGACGCTCGACGGAGGCCCTCAAGCGGCCGAAGAAGACGCGCGCCCTGGTCGTGCTCCGGCACGCGAGCGCGCGGTCCCGTAAGTCCTGGCGCGCGCGACGACCGGCTCCGGCCCCTGCTGCGCGCCGGTCGAGCTCCAGGCCGAGCGGCTGGTGCCCCTGCTGGCGGCGTACGACGTCACCCGCATCGTCTCGTCCAGCAGCACCCGCTGCGTACAGACGGTCCAGCCGTACGCCGACACGACCGGCTGGAAGCTCGAGGAGGACGACGGCCTCAGCGAGGAGGACGCCACCGCGAAGTCGGTGGTGCGAGGCCGTCGACGACCTGATCCACGGGCCGAGGGCTCGGTGCTCTGCACCCACCGGCCGGTGCTTCCGGCGGTGTTCGACGCCCTCGGCCTACCCCGAGCTGCACCTGGAGCCCGGGCGGCCTGCTGGTCGTGCACCACCGCAAGGGCAAAGTCATCGCCACGGAACATCATTCTCGGCCCTGAGTAAAGGCCCAGCGGGCTTGTTCATGTGATGGCCGTCTCTGCGGCGGATTTCTGTGGACGACTGGGCGATTCGAGTTCACCCCTCGTTCACCCACGCCGACGCAGCCGGTCACCTCGCGCTCCCTACGTTTCCTGATGTCAGCTACGACAATCATCAGGAGATACGAAGTGATGCGCACTTCCATCCGCCGGGCGCTCGTCCCCGGTATCGCTGCCCTTGCCCTGGCCCTCTCCGCCTGCGGCGCCGGCAACGACGCGAACGCGGACAGCGACTCCGACTCGGGGCTCTCGGGCACCGTCAGCGGCGGGGGCGCCACCTCCCAGGAGAAGGCACAGGCAGCGTGGCGGGCCGGCTTCCAGACGGACAACCCCGACGTCACGATCAACTACGACCCGATCGGCTCCGGGACGGGTCGCGAGAACTTCATCAGCGAGGCCTACTCGTTCGCCGGGACGGACTCGGCGCTCAACGACGACGAAGGCGAGCTCACGGCGGCCAAGGAGCGCTGCGGCGGTGAGGACCCGATCCAGGTCCCGGCGTACGTCAGCCCGATCGCCGTGGTGTTCAACCTCGAGGGGGTCGACTCGATCAACCTGTCGGCGCCGGTGATCGCCGACATCTTCGCCGGCAAGATCACCACGTGGGACGACCCGGCCATCACCGACCTCAACGACGGCACCGACCTTCCCGGTGACGCGATCAGCCCGGTCCACCGGCTCGACGACTCGGGCACGACCGAGAACTTCACGAAGTACCTCGACGAGGCCGGTGACGGCCACTGGACCGAGGAGCCGGACGGTCTCTGGCCGGCCAGCATCAAGGGTGGCGAGGCCGCCGACGGCACCTCGGGCGTCATCGGCGCCGTGGGCGACGGCCAGGGCACGATCGGGTACGCCGACGCGAGCGCGGTCGGTGACCTCGGCGTCGTCTCGGTCCAGGTCGGCGAGGAGTTCAACGCGCCGAGCCCCGAGGGTGCCGCCAAGGTGCTCGCGATCTCGCCGCCGGCCGAAGGAGTCTCGGAGACCGACATGGCCGTCGAGCTCGACCGGACCACCACCGAGTCCGGCACCTACCCGGTCCTCCTGGTGTCCTACCTGGTCGCCTGCCAGACCTACGCGGACGAGACGGAGGCCGACATCGTCAAGGGCTTCCTCGGCTACGTCGTCTCGGAGGAGGGCCAGCAGGCGTCCGCTGACGAGGCCGGCTCTGCACCGCTCGACCCGGCTCTCTCGGAGAAGGCCGCCGGGCTGATCGACGGCATCTCGGCCGGCTGACCGGTCGGTCCGCATCTCGGCGGTGCGGCGAGCCGGTAACGCTCGCCGCACCGCCGCGACTTGAACAACAGGAGCTTCGTGTCCGACACCGCCACTGAGGAGAAGACGCCGCTGGAGAGCGGCGCTCCGAAGCCGCCGCTGGGCCTCGGTGACCGGATCTTCTCGCGCCTTGCCCTGACCGCAGGGCTCACCATCATGGTGGCCCTGGCCGGCGTCTTCGTCTTCCTCGCGATCGAGGGCTATCCCGGTCTCTCGGTGGACGAGGAGTTCTACAACCCCGCCACGTCGTTCCTTGGCTACGTCTGGCCGCTGGTCTGGGGGACCACTCTCGCGGCGGTCGTCGCCCTCGTGATCGCCGTACCGTTCGCGATCGGCATCGCCCTGTTCGTGTCCCACTACGCGCCGCGCCGGCTGGCTGCCCCCATCGCCTACGTGATGGACCTCCTGGCAGCGATCCCGAGCGTCGTCTACGGGCTCTGGGGCGGCGGGGTCCTGAACGCCTATCTGGTCCCGGCGCACAACTGGCTGTACGACCACCTGAGCTTCATCCCGTTGTTTGCGGGCCCGCCCTCGGTGACCGGGCGCACGATGCTGACCGCCGGCGTGGTGCTGGCGATCATGATCCTGCCGATCATCAGCGCCATCTGTCGTGAGGTCTTCGCACAGACGCCACGCCTGCACGAGGAGGCAGCACTCGCGCTCGGCGCAACCCGGTGGGAGATGATCCGGATGGCCGTCTTCCCGTACGCCCGCTCCGGCATGATCTCCGGGGTCATGCTCGGTCTCGGCCGCGCGCTCGGCGAGACGATGGCCGTGGCGATGGTGCTGTCGGCCACGCCGATCGTGACCCTGAACATCATCTCGAGTGAGAACCCCGCCACGATCGCGTCGAACATCGCGACCAACTACAAGGAGGCCAGCCCGGACAAGCAGGCGGTCCTGATCGCCACCGGCCTGGTGCTGTTCGCGTTCACCTTCGCCGTCAACTTCCTGGCGCGCTACGTCGCCGGCCGCAGCGAGCGGAGGCAGGCGCGATGACCCAGCTCGACACGCGCCGGCCGGAGCCGGACCGGGTCCCGCTGACCGGCGGACGGCTGCCGGAGCAGGCGCCCCTGCTCGTGGGAGCGATCGCAGCAGCCCTGGGTGGCCTGATCTGGATCTTCGGCGGAGGTCTGGCGCTCGGCGTACTGGTGGCGGTTGTCGTGTACGTCGGCGGCCTGCCGGTGTGGTCCCGGCTCGTGGAGAACAAGCGGCGCGGCCACGGACCGGCTCGTCAGCAGCCTGATCTACGCCACCTTCGGGCTGGCCTGCATCCCGCTCGTCTGGCTGCTGTACACGGTGCTGAAGAACGGCCTGCCGGTCATCAACTCGGCATTCCTGACGTACGAGATGCGCAACGTCATCGGGGACGACCAGGGCGGGCTCTACCACGCTCTGATCGGGACGCTGCTGATCACCGGGATGGCGACGCTGATCTCGGTGCCGATCGGCATCTTCTGCGCGATCTACCTCGTCGAGTACGGCAAGAAGAACCGGCTCGCCCGCATCGTCACCTTCCTCGTCGACGTGATGACCGGCATCCCCTCGATCGTGGCCGGCCTGTTCGCGCTGTCGCTGTTCGTGTTGATCCTCGGGCCGTCGGTGCGGTTCGGGTTCGGCGGATCCGTGGCCCTGTCTCTGCTGATGATCCCGACCGTGGTCCGCTCCACCGAGGAGATGCTGCGACTGGTGCCGGACGACCTGCGCGAGGCGGCGTACGCCCTGGGCGTGCCGAAGTGGCGGACCATCTCCAAGGTGGTCATCCCGACGGCGCTCGGCGGCATCGTGACCGGCGTGATGCTGGCGATCTCCCGGGTGATCGGGGAGACGGCGCCGCTGCTGGTCGTCGCCGGCTTCACCGACTCGGTCAACATGAACCTCTTCAGCGACCGGATGATGACGTTGCCGGTCTTCATCTTCACGCAATACTCCAACTCAACGGAGAAGGGTTATGCGTACGCGTGGGGAGGGGCGCTGGTCCTGATCTTCATCGTGATGGTGCTGAACCTGATTGCCCGGATCATCGGAAAGATCTTCGCCCCCAAGACCGGGCGCTAGGAGTACTGGAGAAACATGGCCAAGAGCATCGACGTCTCCGACCTCGACATCTACTACGGCGACTTCCTCGCCGTCGAGGGCGTGAGCATGACCATCAGGGCGCGCGCGGTCACCGCGTTCATCGGCCCCTCGGGGTGCGGCAAGTCGACCATGCTGCGGTCGCTGAACCGGATGCACGAGGTGATCCCCGGCGCCCGCGTCGAGGGCAAGGTGATGGTCGACGGGCAGTCGCTGTACGACGCCGCGGTCGACCCGGTCGCCGTACGCCGGCAGATCGGGATGGTCTTCCAGCGCCCGAACCCGTTCCCGACCATGTCGATCTACGACAACATCCTCGCGGGCAACCGGCTCAACGCGAAGAAGATGAAGAAGGCCGAGGCCGACGAGACCGTCGAGCGGTCCCTGAAGGGGGCGAACCTCTGGACCGAGGTCAAGGACCGCCTGAACAAGCCGGGCATGAGCCTGTCGGGCGGCCAGCAGCAGCGCCTCTGCATCGCCCGCGCCATCGCCGTACGCCCGGAGATCCTGCTGATGGACGAGCCCTGCTCCGCCCTGGACCCGATCTCCACCTCCGCGATCGAGGACCTGATCCACGAGCTCAAGACCGAGTACACGATCGTGATCGTCACCCACAACATGCAGCAGGCCGCCCGCGTCTCCGACGACACCGGCTTCTTCAACCTCAAGGCCGCAGGCGAACCCGGCCACCTGGTCGAGTTCAACCCGACCAAGAAGATGTTCAGCGCCCCCGACAACGAGTCCACCGAGGCGTACATCTCCGGTCGTTTCGGCTGAGGCATTTTCGATAGTCCGAGACGTTTGGGTTGCCTTTCAGGACCGACAGCAACCCAAACGTCTCGGACTATCCCGGTGGCTGTGGATAGCGCGCAGGCTGTCGTCGTGGAACGGGCAACGTCCCGTCATGACGCTTGCGAGCTTCGACGGATCGGGGGTAGGCCGGCACGGCCTGGTGCCTCCCGTACGCGTCGACCCCTGTGGCATCGCCGGGCCGACCCGGATGCAGGCGCGCGGCCGGGCGTGGCGGCGGACCAGCCGAGGCATGTACGTCCCATCGGCCGTCGACGGTGATGTTCCCGAGCAGCGCATCGCCGAAGCAGCGGCCGTACTGCCGAGCTTCGGCGGAGTGACCGGCTGGGCGGGGCTGCGCTGGGAAGGCGGAATCTGGTTCGACGGTCTCGCCCCGGACGGGCGTGAGCGGCTGCCCGTCACCCTGGCCACCGGATACAGCGACGTCCGCAGTCAGTCTGGCATCGAGATCTCACAGGAGCGGCTCGGCCTGCCCGACATCACCGTCAGGCACGGGCTTCGGGTGACGCACGCTGTCAGGTCCGTCTGCTTCGAGATGCGGTACGCCGCGAGCAAGCGCGAGGCCGCGGTGCACCTCGACATGGCGGCGTACTCCGACCTGGTGTCGATCGAAGAGGTGGCTGTCTATGCCCTCGCGCACTCCGGATCGACCGGCATTCCGCAATGCCGTGACGCGCTCGGGCTCGCGGACGAGAACAGCTGGTCGCCGTGGGAGACGCGGATGCGACAGGTCTGGGTGCTTGACGCGGGGTTTCCGAGGCCGCTGTGCAACGTGCCGGTCTTCGACAGGTTCGGACAGCACATCGGCACCCCGGACCTACTCGACCCCGTGGCAGGCGTCGTGGGCGAGTACGACGGAGCGCTGCACCTCGAGTCCTCCCAGAGGCGACGCGATCGCAGTCGTGAAGAGGCGTTTCGACGGGTCGGCCTCGAGTACTTCACGATGATGCGTGGCGACTCGTTGAATCGAGAGACCATGGCTCGGCGGATGGACGAGGCCAGGCGGCGAGCCCTCTTTCGCCCGGAGTCGAGTCGTGACTGGACTCTCGAACTGCCGCACTGGTGGATACCGACGATGACCGTCGACCAGCGCCGGAACCTGGACCCGGTTCAGCGCGAACGATTGCTGCGACTGCGCCGACGTACAGCGTGGCCAAATGGATAGTCCGAGACGTTTGGGTTGCTCGTACGCTCGAAATCCAACCCGAACGTCTCGGACTATCGGGTCAGAGGACCTCGATGAGCAGGTGGGAGACCCAGTAGCAGATCGCGGCGGCGAGGCCGGCCATGGGGAAGGTGAGGACCCAGGCGATGAGGATCGAGCGGGCGACACCCCAGCGGACGGCGGAGAGGCGCTTGGTGGCGCCGACGCCCATGACGGCCGAGGTGATCGTGTGGGTGGTCGAGATCGGCGCCTCATAGACGTACGCCGTGGTGTACAGCACCGTGGCCGCCACCGACTCGGCGGCGAAGCCGCGGGCGGGGTCGAGGTGGATGATCCGGCGGCCGAGGGTGCGCATGATCCGCCACCCACCCGACCAGGTGCCGAGCGAGATCGCGGCGGCGGCCGAGAAGATCACCCAGAGCGGGAGGTCGTCACCGGCGGAGACGTACCCGCCGGTGAGCAGCGCCAGGAAGATGACGCCCATCGTCTTCTGCGCGTCCTGGAGGCCGTGGCCGAGCGCCATCGCGGCCGCGGACACGGTCTGGGCCAGCCGGAAGCCGCGGCTCGGCCTTGTGCGGGTTGGCTCGCCGGAAGATCCACATGATCGCGAGCATCACCAGGAACGCGGCCGAGAAGGCGAACAGCGGCGAGAGGATCATCGGGATGAGCGACCTTGTCGATCACGACGTCCCAGTGACACGCCGACACCGGCCGCGAGCGCGGCGCCGACCAGGCCGCCGATCAGCGCGTGCGAGGACGACGAGGGCAGGCCGTAGTACCAGGTGATCAGGTTCCAGGTGATCGCACCGAGCAGACCGGCCATCACGATCACGAGGCCGTGTGTGCCGTCCGGGGGTGCGATCACCTCGGACACCGTGTGGGCGACCTTCTGGCCGAGGAACGCGCCGACGAAGTTCATGACCGCCGCGAGGGCCAGCGCGACTCGTGGGGTCAGCGCCCGGGTCGACACCGAGGTGGCGATGGCGTTCGCCGCGTCGTGGAAGCCGTTCGTGTAGTCGAAGACGAGGGCAACGACGACGACCGCGATGATGATCGCGAGCTCCGCAGTCACGTGCTCAGGACTCCTTGACCGCGATCTGCTCCACGATGTTGGCGACCTTCTCGAAGGCGTCGATGGCGCCCTCGAGGGACTCGACGATGTCCTTGAGCTTGAGCACCTCCATCGCCTTGAACTCGCCGCTGAAGAGGTTCGCGAGCATCCGGCGGTGGTTCTTGTCGCCGGCGTTCTCGAGCCGGTTGATCTCGATCCAGTACTCGTCGAGGTCGGTCATGGCCTTGCAGCCGGGCATGGCGTCGGCGGTGATCTCGGCGCAGCGCTGGATGACCTCGACCTGGTTGGACAGCTCGGCCGGCAGGACCTTGACCTCGTACAGCAGGATCAGGTCGACGACCTCGTCCATCATGTCCATCACGTCGTCGAGGCCGGACGCGAGGTTGTAGATGTCCTCGCGGTCGAACGGCGTCACGAAGGTGCTGTTCACGCGGCGGACGATCGCGTGCGTCGTCTCGTCGGCGGCGTGCTCGGCCTCCCGCATCCGGCGGGCGACGTCCTCGTGGTCGGCGCCCTCGCTGAGCATCTCGGCGAGCAGTCTCGGCACCCGACGACCAGGTGCTGACGCCGACTCGCTGAAGAGGTCGTAGAACGATCCGTCGACCGGTCGGAAGTTCAAACGCACGGATAACTCCTGGTGAGGAGGAGCAGAACGGCCATCATGCTAGGGGGTCGCTCCGCCGCATCCTGCAACTCAGGGGTTCGCCCTCCGTTTCCGCTGCCGCTCGATGAGAGCCTCCTGGAGATGGACCGTGCCGCCGTTGCGGTGCCACTCGCCGTGCTGTCCAGCACCCAGGCCGCGGTGTCCTCGGCGAACGCCGAGGTCGAGCAGCTCGCGGATCTCCTCGACGTTGTCGTCGCCGGGCACCCGCACCAGCACCTCGACCCGGCGGTCGAGGTTGCGGTGCATCATGTCCGCCGACCCGATCCACGCCACCGGCTCGCCGCCGTTCTCGAACCAGAACACCCGGCTGTGCTCGAGGAAGCGGCCCAGCACCGAGCGGACCTCGATCGACTCCGACAGGCCGGGTACGCCGGGCCGCAGCGCGCAGATCCCGCGGATCAGCAGCTGCACCGGCACGCCCTCCTGGGAGGCGAGGTAGAGCGCGTCGATGACCGCCTCGTCGACGACGGAGTTGGCCTTGAACCGGATCAGCGCCGGACGGCCCGGCCCGGTGGTGGCCGATCTCGGCGTGGATCTGGTCGAGCAGCCCGCTGCGCACCGAGTCGGGGGCGACCAGCAGCTGGTCGTACGACGCGTTGCGCGAGTAGCCGCTCAGGTTGTTGAACAGGTGGGCGACGTCCTCGCCGATCGCCTCGTCGGTGGTGATGATCCCGAGGTCCTCGTAGAGGCGCGAGGTCTTGGGGTTGTAGTTGCCGGTGCCGATGTGGGTGTAGCGCCGGATCCCCTCGGGCTCGTCGCGGACCACCATCGCGAGCTTGCAGTGGGTCTTGAGCCCGACCAGGCCGTAGACCACGTGGCAGCCGGCCTGCTCCAGCTTGCGTGCCCAGCGGATGTTGGCCTGCTCGTCGAACCGGGCCTTGATCTCGACGATCACCAGCACCTGCTTGCCGGACTCGGCCGCGTCGACGAGGGCGTCGATGATCGGCGAGTCACCGGACGTGCGGTAGAGCGTCTGCTTGATCGCCAGCACGTGCGGGTCGGCCGCGGCCTGCTCGATGAACCGCTGCACGCTGGTCGCGAACGAGTCGTACGGATGGTGCAGCAGTACGTCGTGGCGCGCGGTCGCCTTGAACACGTCGACCGGCGCCGCGGACTCGACCTCCGCCAGCTGCGGGTGCGTGGTCGGGATGAACGTGGGGAAGCGCAGGTCCTCGCGGGCGAGGTCGGCGATGCCGTGCAGGCCGGTCAGGTCGAGCGGGCCGCGCAGCCTGAACACCTCGTCCTCGGAGACGCCGAGCTCGGAGACCAGCAGCTCGAGCACCGCCGGCGAGATCGACTCCTCGACCTCGAGCCGCACCGGCGGGCCGAACCGGCGCCGCAGCAGCTCCTTCTCGAGGGCGGCGAGGAGGTTCTCGGCGTCGTCCTCCTCGACGTCGAGGTCCTCGTTGCGGGTGACCCGGAAGGTGTGCACCTCGAGCACCTCCATGCCCGGGAACAGCCGCTTGAGGTGCTCGCCGATGACGTCCTCGAGCGGCACGAAGCGCTGGTTGCCGAGCGGCACGAACCGGCTGAAGATCGGCGGCACCTTCACCCGGGCGAAGTGCTCCTTGCCGGTCTTCGGGTTGCGCACCAGCACGGCGAGGTTGAGCGAGAGCCCGGAGATGTAGGGGAACGGGTGGGCCGGGTCGACGGCCAGCGGCGTCAGCACCGGGAAGACGCGGTCGCGGAAGAGCCGCTTGCAGTGCTTCTGCTCCTCGCGGTCCAGGTCGTCCCAGCGCACCAGCTCGATGCCCTGGTCGCTGCGAGCGCCGGGCACGATCTCGTCGCGGAACAGCGCGGGCGTGCCGCTCCATCAGCTCGCGGGTGCCGGCCAGGATCCGCTCCAGCACCTCGCGCGGCAGCAGGCCGGAGGCCGCCCGGACCGCGACGCCGGCCGCGATCCGGCGCTTGAGGCCGGCCACGCGGACCATGAAGAACTCGTCGAGGTTGCTGGCGAAGATGCGCCAGGAACCGGACCCGCTCCAGCAGCGGCAGGTCGGGGTCCTCGGCCAGCTCGAGCACCCGCTGGTTGAAGTGCAGCCACGAGATCTCGCGGTCGAGGAACCGGTCGTCGTACTTCTCGACCGCGGCGAGTGCGTCGTCGTCGGGGACGTACGGCGGCTCGACGTCGAAGGGCTCGCTGACCGCGGAGTCGGGCGCGCTCGGGAGGGGCACGCTTTCGAGAGCCATGCGACAGGCAGTGTGGCACCGATGGGTGAACAGCGGGTGTCCTCGCGCCGGCGGCGCCGGTAGGTTGCCGGCGTGACCCAGAGACCCCGGATCGCCGCGCTCCAGCACCGCCTCGAGCGGATGACCCTCAGGGGCGCTCTGGGCCTGCCGGAGCCGGTGCAGCGGGTGCTCGCCGGGCGGCGCGTGGTCCGGGACGGGCAGACCCTCGCGACCGACACCCAGCTGATGCTGCGGCTGCAGCGGGTGGTCCGCGAGCCGGCCGCCGAGACGCTGCCGATCCCCGACGGGCGGCGCGGCGATCCTCCGGCAGTCCGCGCTGGTCGGAGGCGACCAGCCGATCGGTGCGGTCCGCGACCTCCCGGTCGGCGACCTCCCGGGCCGCCTCTACGTCCCGACCGGCGAGCACGACGGCGGCTCCACCGACCTGACCGGCCTCGGGCCGCTGCTGCTGTTCTTCCACGGCGGCGGCTGGATGTACGGCGACCTCGACTCCCACGACGCCGCCTGCCGGTTCCTGGCCGAGCGCGTCCGGCGTCCGGGTGCTGGCGGTCGACTACCGGCTGGCTCCCGAGCACCCGTTCCCCGCGGCGTACGAGGACGCGCTCGAGGCCTACCGCTGGGTGGTCGAAGAACGCCGAGTCGATCGGCGCCGACCCCGAGCGGCTCGCCGTCGGCGGCGACTCGGCCGGCGGCTGCCTGGCCGCGACCACGGCGATCGCGGCGGCGCGACGAGGGGCTGCCGCTGGCGTTCCAGCTGCTCGTCTACCCCGGCACGGACATGCGCGGCGGCAGCGAGAGCCGCGCGCTGTTCGCCGACGGGCTTCTACCTGACCAAGCAGTTCATGGACCTCGCCCGAGAGGCTACACGCCCGACCCGGCGCTGCACGCGGACCCGCGCGTCTCACCCGCTGTACGCCGAGATCCCGCCGGGCTCGCGCCGGCGTACGTCGTCACCGCCGGCTTCGACCCGCTGCGCGACGAGGGCGAGGCGTACGCCCGGCGGCTGGCCGACGCCGGGGTCCAGGTCGAGCTGGAGCGCTTCCCCGACCAGATCCACGGGTTCTTCAACGTGGTCGGCGCCGGGCGCACGCGCCCGCGCGGCGAACGCGGAGATCGCCGGCGCAAGGTGCGGGCCGCGCTGACGCCGCAGTAGCTGGGTCAGTAGACAGGCCTGCACGTCCGGCCTGGAGGATCTCCTCGGCGAAGACCGCCGCACCGGCGATCCTGATCCCGTCGATGACGTCGTCCTCGTCGATCTCGCGGCGGGCGGCGCACTGGGTGCAGACCGTCACCTGCGCCGTCCGTCCACCAGTGCGGCGAGCAGCTCGGCCAGCGGCGTGGCCTTCGGGAGCCAGAACTCCTCGGCCCGGCCCGGCAGCGCGAACCACGCCGCCTCGCCGGTCATCCAGAGCGACACCGTGGCGCCGCTCGTCAACGCGGTCGCGGCGACCGTGAACGCCTGGTTGCAGCGCTCGGAGTCCTCGGTGCCGCAGGTCACCTTCACGACCAGGGGACGAGTCATGGAGGTAAAGGTAGCCGCGATCCGGCTGGCCTGTCCCGACCCTTCTAGACTCCGCCCATGCCCCGTTCGAGCTGCCGGAGAACCTCCACCCCGACTGCGGTCCCGTGGCCTGGATGCTCGGCACGTGGCGCGGCAACGGGCACGGCGACTACCCGACGATCGACGCCTTCCAGTTCGGCCAGGAGCTGATCTTCACCCACGACGGGCGGCCGTTCTTCCACTACATGGCGCGCGCCTGGATCATCGACGAGAACGGCGACAAGGTCCGCGACGCCGCGATCGAGACCGGCTTCCTCCGCTGCCGCCCGGAGGCGCAAGGTCGAGCTGCTGCTCGCGCACAACACCGGCTTCGCCGAGGTCTGGTACGGCGAGGCGGAGGGCGGGAAGCTCGAGATCGTGACCGACGCGATCGTCCGGACCGAGAGCGCCAAGGAGGTCACCGCCGGCAAGCGCCTCTACGGCAACGTCGAGGGCGACCTCCTCTACGCCTACGACATGGCCGCGATGGGCCAGGCGCTGCAGCCGCACCTCTGGGCCAGGTTGAAGCGCGCGTGACCATGGCCATGAGCGAGGACTGGCGCGAGAAGCTCCGGGGGAGCGGCTACCGGCTGACCCCGCAGCGCGAGCTGATCCTCGACGCCGTCAACCGGCTCGGTCACGCCACCCCCGACGAGGTGCTCGCGGAGGTCCGGACCCAGTCGTCGGCGGTCAACGTGTCGACCGTCTACCGCACGCTCGAGGTGCTCGAGGAGCTCGGGCTGGTCCGGCACGCGCACCTCAGCGACCGCGCCCCGACGTACCACTCGGTGGGTGGCCACGAGCACTTCCACCTGGTGTGCAGGAATTGTGGGCGGGTCCAGTCCGTTGAGCCTGATGTGTTGCAACCACTCGCTCGACCGGCTCCGCGACGACGAGAACTTCGCCGTCGACGTGGGGCACCTGACCGTCTTCGGGACCTGCGCCGGAGGGTGTGAGGCGACGTGACCAGCCCGCTCCTCGACCTGCCGGGCGCGGTGGCCGGCAACGGCATCGACGCCGGCGTGGCCGCGCACTACGGCTCGTTCAACGGCGAGCAGCGGACGCTCGAGTCCGGTGAGGGGTTCGTCGACCTCTCCCACCGCGACGTGATCCGGGTCGAGGGCCCGGACCGGCTGACCTGGCTGCACTCGCTGACCAGCCAGCACCTCACCGACCTCGCAGCCCAAGCAGTGGACCGGCGCGCTGGTGCTCAGCCCGAACGGCCACGTCGAGCACGCCTTCTTCGGGTACGACGACGGCGAGGCCGTGGTCGCCCACACCGAGCCCGGCCAGGGCGCCGCGCTGGTCGAGTTCCTGGACCGGATGCGGTTCATGATGCGGGTCGAGGTCACCGAGGTGACCGGCGACCTGGCCGTCACCTGGCGGCCGGCGGGCCGCGACGAGGCGACGCCGTACTCCGGCTACGAGTTCGTCCCGCGCGACAAGCTCACGGCGTACGCCGAGGCAGCGGGGCCGGCGTGCGGCCTGTGGGCGTTCGAGGCGCTCCGGATCGCCCGCGGCGAGCCGCGCCTCGGCATCGACACCGACCACCGGACGATCCCCAACGAGGTCGGCTGGATCGGCCCGGCGGTGCACCTCGACAAGGGCTGCTACCGCGGCCAGGAGACGGTCGCCCGCGTGCACACGCTGGGTCGCCCGCCGCGCCGGCTGACGCTGCTGCACCTCGACGGGTCCGAGAACCGACTGCCCGACGTGCACAGCGAGCTCAAGAACGGCGACAAGGTCGTCGGGTTCGTCGGCAGCTCCGCCCGCCACCACGAGCTGGGCCCGATCGCGCTGGCCATGGTGAAGCGGAACGTCCCCCTCGACGCCACCCTCGAGGTCGACGGCATGCCCGTCGCCCAGGAGATCCTGGTCGACCCCGAGGTCGGCCTGCACGTGCGGCCGCGGCTGCGCTAGTTCGCGGCTGCGTCAGTTGATGTCGAACTCGTTGCCTTCGGGATCGAGCAGCGCCACCGCGTAGTGGTCGAGACCCTCCTCGGCGTTCGTGTGCAGCCGCGTGGCACCGAGAGCCACCAGCCGCGCCGCCTCGGCCTCGACCCGCTCGCGCCGGGTCTCGAGAGGGGAGTCGCGGCCACCGCTCGCGTTCACGTCGATGTGGATCCGGTTCTTGATCGACTTCTGCTCGGGCACGACCTGGAACCAGATGCGCGGGCCCTCACCGTGGGGGTCCTCGATGCGGTCGGCACCAACGCCGAGCTCCTCCTCGGGCACGCCGATCGACCTGTAGAAGGCGTCCCACGAGTCGAAGCCGTCGGGTGGAGGTGCGATGACGTAGCGCAAGGCCTCGGCCCAGAAGTGCGCGAGGGTCTCGGGCGACGTGCAGTCGATCACCAGTTGGTAGGAAACCGCCATCTGAACCTCCAGGTCTGTCGGGGGATCAGACTGGCAGGCGCCACCGACAGGGTCAGCCCCGCCGGTACATCACATGGGTGTCCCGGTCGGCATGGGTGAACCCGATCTTGTCGCGGTAGATGGTGATCGCCGGCGCGTTGTCGGACTCGACGTACAGGAGAACGTCCTCGAGACCCTTCGACCGCAGGTACTCGAGACCGGCCACGGTGACGATCCGGCCCAGCCCGATGCCCTGCACGGTGGGGTCGATCCCGACGACGTACACCTCGCCGAGGTGGTCGGAGTGCTGCTTGGTCCAGTGGAAGCCGACGACCCGCCCGTCCCGTTCCGCCACGATCAGCCCCTCGGGGTCGAACCACGGTTCGGCCATCCGCTCCGCGAGGTTGGCGGCGTCCATCGCCCCCTGCTCCGGGTGGTCGGCGAAGGCCAGCGCGTTGACGCGGACGAGCTCCTCGGCGTCGGAGTCGCGGTACGACCGCAGCACCACGCCCTCGGGCACGACGTAGTCCGGGAACGGCTCCGTCAGCGACCGTCGCATCACCCAGAGCTCGCGCACCCGCTCGAACCCGTGTCTCGCGGCCAGCTTGCGCGCGGCCGGGTGGTCGGCATGCGACCAGGCCTCGAGGACAGGCTGGTCCTGGCCCTTCAGCGCCTTCTCCAGCAGCGACGTGCCCAACCCGTGCCCGCGGGCGTCCGGGTGCACGACCAGGCTCAGGGTCCGGTCGGTGACCGCGGCGAACCCGAACTCGTCGGTCCACTCCCGGACGTCGTGCCGGTCCGGGTGGCGGAGCGCGAACCAGGTGGCCTCGTCGAGCGGCGCCGCCCCGTCGGCCTCCTCCGCGGCGGCGGCGAGCAGGGTGATCCGGTTCAGGGGCACGGCGCCACTCTAGGACTGGCCGGCGCTCGGCCCGCTGATGGCCGACTTGCCACGGGTTTCTTGCTGTTCCCACGGAGAGTTATCCGTGGGAAGAGCCAAATTCACTGGTTAACCAGTGAAATTGGCAGGCACGCCGCCCTCAGGCTTCCTGGCCCTCGCGGTCCTTGGCCTTGTCCTTGGCCGGGAGCACGAACCGGTAGCCGACGTTGCGGACGGTGCCGATCAGCGTCTCGTTCTCGGGGCCGAGCTTGGCGCGGAGGCGGCGGACGTGGACGTCGACGGTGCGGGTGCCGCCGAAGTAGTCGTAGCCCCAGACCTCCTGCAGCAGCTGCTGGCGGCTGAAGACCCGGCCGGGGTGTTGAGCGAGGAACTTGAGGAGCTCGAACTCCTTGAACGTCAGGTCGAGGTGGCGGCCGCCGAGCTTCGCGGTGTACGTCGCGTCGTCGACCACGACCTCACCGCTGCGGATGACGTGGGCCTCGGGGTCGTCGGCCTCGCGCTGCGCCGCCAGCCGGCCGAGGGCGAGCTTGATCCGGGCCTCGAGCTCGGCCGGGCCGCAGGTGTGCAGGACCACGTCGTCCATGCCCCAGTCGTGGTTGACCACGGAGAGACCGCCCTCGGTGACGATGAGCAGCACGGGTACGTCGGTGCCGGTGGTGCGGATCAGCCGGCAGAGGTCACGGGCGTGGGCGAGCTCCTGGCGTCCGTCGACCAGCACCAGATCGGGGTCGGGGGCCTCGATCAGCGCGCTGCCCTCGGCGGGCAGGATCCTGATCTGGTGGCTCAGGAGGGCGAGTCCCGGCAATACCTCCGCCGAGGGCTGGAGGGCGCTGGTGAGCAGCAGCAGCGAGCTCATGGGGCCTCCTCCCGGCTGGGCCGATAGGGAAGGATATCCGAGTATGAGCTCCGTTTCGTCCTCCTCCGCCCCGCTTGAGACGGGCGCGGTGACGGTCCGCTACTGGGCCTCGGCCCGGTCGGCGGCCGGCGTGGAGGCCGACCAGCTCGCCGTCGCGGGCCCGGTCTCGCTCGCGGAAGTGACCCAGCAGGTGCTGGCCCTGCACCGCGGGTCCCGGCTCTCCGACGTGATCGCCGTGTGCTCGGTGCTGGTCGGCGACCGTCCCGCCGGGACCGCGCGATCCCGCCCAGGTCGTGGTCGAGCCGGGCTCCACGGTGGAGTTCCTCCCACCGTTCGCCGGCGGATGAGCGGAATGCCCACGTTTCCGGCGGCGTTGAGCACGACGTGACAACGGGGATCTGGGTGCTGATCGGCGCCGTACTGCTCGCCCTCGCGTTCGGGTCATTCCGCGCGTACGCCGACGGGCGGTTCCGCGGCACTCACGCCGTGCGAGGAGTCGATGACGAATCCGTCGCGCCCGCGCCGGAGCCAGTCGAGTCGCTCTCCGCCGCGCTCGGCCCCGACATCGTCCTCGGCGAACGCGCCACCCTCCTACAGTTCTCCTCGGCCTTCTGCGCGCCCTGCCGGGCGGCCCGGCGCACGCTCGCCGACGCGGCGGCACTCGTCCCGGGCGTGGTCCACGTCGAGGTGGACGCCGAGTCCCACCTCGAGTTGGTCCGGCGGCTCGGGATCTTGCGCACGCCGACCACGCTGGTGCTCGACCCCCGCGGGGTCGAGGTGGCCCGGGCGGCCGGTGCGCCGACCCGCGACCAGGTGCTCGCGCAGCTCGGGGCGCTGGCCTGATGTCCAGAATATGGAAGGCCATCTCGCAGAGTGAGATGGCGAATACCTCCCCCGCGGATGCCGCGCCTAGGCTTCCAGCCATGTCCTCGACCTGGTTGACGAAGCGGCGCGCAGTTGACCACTGCCACGTGCGCTCGTCCCTCTGTCGAATGTCCTGACGGACGCGTCAGCCAACTCCTTTAATCCTACTGACTTAGGGGATTAAACTCGGGCCGAGTTGGCCCGCCTGGCTCGACGGCGCGTCCGATGCCTTTGCCGCAACCCAAGCACGGCAGCCTCAGACACAGGAGCTCAGACATGTCCGCATCGATCGCCACCCGACCACGGGTCCGCTCGGCCACGCAGATCGACCCGCGTGGCCAGCAGTTCGCCGCCGCGGTGACGGCCGTCGTACTGGGTCTCGTGCTCCTGCTGGCCCCGTCCCCGATCGCGGTCGGCCTGCTCGCGATCCAGACGGTCCTGTTCGCGGTCGGAGCCGGGCTCGGCGTCCAGCACACCCCTCACGCATGGGTGTTCAAGGCGCTGGTCCGGCCCCGGCTGGGCGCACCGACCGAGCTCGAGGACGCCGCCCCGCCGCGGTTCGCGCAGGCGGTGGGCCTGACCTTCGCGCTCGTCGGCCTGGTCGCCTTCCTGGCCGGCGCCACTCTGGTCGGCCTGATCGCGACCGGCTTCGCGCTCGTCGCCGCCCTGCTCAACGCGGTCTTCGGCTTCTGCCTGGGCTGCGAGATGTACCTGCTGATCCGCCGAGCCATCGGCTGACCGTTTCCCATCCAGACCCCGCAACAGAAAGAGAACCAAATGAGCCGCGAGAACTCGCTCGTCACCGCCCAGTGGGTGGAGGACCATCTCGATGACCCCCAGGTCGTCCTCATCGAGGTCGACGAGGACACCACGTCGTACGACAAGGGCCACATCCGGGGAGCCATCAAGCTCGACTGGACGACCGACCTCCAGGACCAGGTGCGTCGTGACTTCGTGAGCAAGGAGCAGTTCGAGGCGCTGCTCTCCGAGCGCGGCGTCGCCAACGACAACACCGTGGTGCTGTACGGCGGCAACAACAACTGGTTCGCCGCCTATGCCTACTGGTACTTCAAGCTGTACGGCCACGACGACGTCAAGCTGCTCGACGGCGGCCGCAAGAAGTGGGAGCTCGACTCCCGCGAGCTCACCGACGAGCTCCCCTCGCGCGACAGCACGTCGTACACCGCGAAGGAGCAGGACAAGTCGATCCGCGCGTTCCGGGACGAGACCGTCGAGGCGATCGGCGTGAAGAACCTCGTCGACGTGCGCAGCCCCGACGAGTACGCCGGTCGGTTGCTCGCCCCGGCCCACCTCCCGCAGGAGCAGGCCCAGCGCGCCGGCCACATCCCCACCGCGGCGAACGTGCCCTGGAGCAAGGCGGCCAACGACGACGGCACCTTCCGCTCCGACGACGAGTTGAAGGAGATCTACACCGAGGCCGGCGTCGACTGGAGCAAGGACACCATCGCCTACTGCCGCATCGGCGAGCGCTCCTCGCACACCTGGTTCGTGCTCAAGGAGCTGCTCGGCCAGCAGAACGTCAAGAACTACGACGGCTCCTGGACCGAGTACGGCTCCCTCGTGGGCGTGCCGGTCGCCCTGGGTGACGAGGCGGGCGAGGCCTGATGTGCGGCGCAACCAAGGGCGGGCTCTCGCTCGACGGCGTCAACGTCGCCAAGGAGGCGATCGTCCAGGGCCAGGTGCTGCACGACGGTGAGCCGGTCGGCAACGCCTATGTGCGGCTGCTCGACAAGACCGGCGAGTTCACCGCCGAGGTCCCGACGTCGGCCACCGGCCACTTCCGGTTCTTCGCCGGTGAGGGTGAGTGGACGCTGCGCACCCTCGCCCCGAAGGCAGAGGTCGTGGACCAGAGCGTGACCGCGTCCGTGGGCTCGATCGCCGAGGTGACGATCCCGATCTGAGATGGGCAGCGACGCGCGAGCGCGTCGAAACCCCGCACATGCGCAGGGCGGCGACCGATGGTCGCCGCCCTGCGTCTGTGCGCGCTTCGAGGCGTCGAGTAGATTCATCGGGTCAGTCCGCCGTCGAAATGCTCGATTTGCCCATGAACACTGAAGACCAACGCACCAGCCTGCTGCTCCTGCGCGCCGAACAGGTCGCCGAGGAGCTCCGCGCCGAGGCCCAGAGTGCCCGCGACGAGGCCGTCGCCGAGCGTGACGAGACCGCGCGCGCCGCCGACCGGGCGCGGGCCCAGCTCGCCGAGGCGACGGAGGAGGCCCACCAGCTGGTGGCCGACGCAGCCGACCAGGCGGCCGTCATGATGCAGATGGTCGAGAAGCAGCGCGCGGAGACCCTCGAGGAGGTCCGGGCCACCGTCGCCCGGCAGCAGGAGGAGTCCGAGCGGGCGCTTGCCCAGGCCCGCGAGGAGGCCGAGCGGGTCCTCGGCGAGTCCCGGTCCGAGGCGGAGTCCCTGCTGGAGGGCACCCGGCGCGAGGCCGAGGAGCTGGCCGCGACGTCCACGGCGACCGCCGAGGAACGCCTGCGTGAGGCCCAGGCCGAGGCGGAGCGCCTGCTGGCGGAGGCCAGCGAGCAGGCAGAGCGCGTCACGGGAGACGCCACCGCAGAGGTCGAGCAGCTCCGCCGCGACGCGGAGAAGGAGAGCGGCAACGTCCTCGCTGCCGCCCGCGAACACGATGAGTCCGTCCGCGCCCGTGCCGAGCAGCTGCTCCGCGAGACCCGGGCCGAGAGCGAGCAGATGCTCGCCACGGCCGCTGAACAGACGGCCTGGACCCAGCAGACGATGGACTCGGTGCTGGCCGCAGCCGAGCTCGAGAGCCAGCGGGTCCGCGAGTCAGGCCATGCCGACGCGGCGGAGCACATCCGCGGCGTACGCCGTGACGTGGAGGGTGTGCTCGCACGCCTCCGCGAGCGGCTCGACACCCTGGTCGCGCAGGCGAACGCCCGGGCCGAGGAGCTGGGCGAGGCCGGCCGCCAGGTCCTCGAGGCCGCCCACGCCGACGCCGACCGGATCCGGGCGGACGCCGACCGGGACGCCGCGGGGGTGCGTGCGCTGGCCGACGAGCACGCCGGGCTCGTCGAGGAGCGGGCCCAGCGGCGCCTGGAGGAGTCCGGGAACGGCGCCCG
Organism: uncultured Actinomycetota bacterium; assembly: GCA_963788445.1. Classification (GTDB taxonomy): domain Bacteria; phylum Actinomycetota; class Actinomycetes; order Propionibacteriales; family Nocardioidaceae; genus Nocardioides. The sequence goes on along the minus strand of CAWBGN010000005.1, from coordinate 134,749 downwards.
GATCCTGCGCGAGCGCGCCGCCGAGGAGGCGGTCCGCCTCCAGCGCACCGCTCAGGAGGAGCTGCAGACGGCGCGTCGCACGGCGGCCGAGGAGATGGCATCCGCTCGTACTGCCGCCGACGAGATGCGTACCCAGGCCCGTGCCCTCCTGGAGGACGCACGCACCGAGGTTGCCGTGCTGGCCAACCGCCGGGACGAGATCGCGGCCGAGCTGAGCGACCTCTCCGGGGTCATCTCGGCGCTGGCCGTGCCGACCACCAACGACGACGCCGGGGGTGGACGCCATCCGGGCGACGCCCCCGCCGCGGACACCACCGAGACAGAGGAACTCCGATGAACGAGCCCAACCGCACCTTCACCACCACCCGCCGCGGGTACGAGCCGGCCGAGGTCGACCGCGCGATGACCCAGCTGACGGCCCAGGCGGAGGAGTCGCGACGGCGGGCAGAAGCGCTCGAGGCCAGGATCCGCGACCTCGAAGAGGCCCCGGCTCCGGAGGAGGCAGCCAGCGAGCCGGTCACGTTCTCGCACCTGGGGGAGCGGGTCGGGCAGATCCTGGCCCTCGCCGAGGACGAGGCGAACGACCTCCGCGAACGCGCGCAGGCGGACGCCGAGGCGCGGCACGACGAGTCCGCCCTCGCCGCCCAGGAGACGCGTGACGAGGCGGACAGGTACGCCGGACAGCGTCGGTCCGAGGCCGACGCCGAGTCCCTGCGGATCGTGGAGGAGGCGCGCCGCGCTGCCGACGACCGGCTCGACGCCGCGGAGCGGGACGCTGCGGCCCGGCTGCACGAGGCGGAGGCGTTCTACGAGAACCAGCGCGCCAAGGCGGCCAAGGCCTCGGCGGACTTCGAGACCACCCTGGCCCGGCGCCGGCAGGCGGCCGAGCAGGAGTTCAACGAGCAGATGGACGAGTCGCGTGGTCGGCTCGCCGACCTCGAGGCCCAGATCTCGCAGGCTCGCGCGGACGCGGAGGTCGAGCGGTCCGAGGCCTCGCGGGAGACCCAGCGGCTCCTCTCGGATGCCCACGAGCAGGCCGAAGCGCTCGTGGCGGAGGCCAAGGCCACGGCCGCACGGATCCGGGCGGACTCCGACCGCGAGCTCGCCGCCGCCAGCCAGCGCCGCGACGCCATCAACGCCCAGCTCGCGAACGTCCGGCAGATGCTGAGCGCGCTGACCGGCGTGGTGCCGGCCGTCGCACTGGAGGACGTGGAGCTGGACGACTCGATCGCCGAGGACGTCCCGGTCGCCGAGGACGCCCCGGACGAGGAGCCGGCAGCCGAGGCCGTCGAGGCCGACGAGGCCGACGAGGAGCAGTCGGAGCTCGCGCAGCAGGAGGAGCCTTCGGAGACTCCCGCCCGCTGACCCGTCCCTCGTCTACTTCTCCAGGATCAGCGTGATCGGGCCGTCGTTCACCGACTCCACACGCATGTCCGCACCGAACACGCCGCGCTCGACGTGCGCGCCGAGGCGTTCCAGCTCGGCGCACACGGCGTCGTACGCCGGCTCGCTGACCTCGCCGGGTGCTGCGGCCTGCCAGGTGGGTCGCCGGCCCTTGCGTGCGTCGCCGTACAAGGTGAACTGACTGACCACGAGCACGGGAGCGCCGACGTCGGAGGCCGACTTCTCGTCGCGCAGCAGGCGAAGGTCCCAGACCTTGCGCGCCGTCCAGGTGATCTCGTCGGGGCCGTCGTCGTGGGTCACGCCCAGGTAGACCAGCAGGCCGGGTCCGGTGATCTCGCCGACGACCTCGCCGTCGACCACGACCCGCGCCTCGAGGACCCGCTGCACCACCGTTCGCATGCGGCGCATCCTCGCAGGGTCTCGAGACAGGCGCTGCGCGCCTTCCTCGACCGGCGCGGGATCGGTGGTTGAGGAGGTCGCTCTGCGACCGTCTCGAAACCACTTTCTGACAGTCCGGCACCCTCACCCGATGCGGGGGAGCCCCACGGCCCGAAGGGCGTCGTAGTTTCGGAGGATCTCGAGCGACGGGAGGCTCCAGATGAGCTCGTCGACCCCTACCCATACCAACCAGCCGACCGCCAAGGAGCGGTTCGCGTGGATGGGACGCAACACCCGCATCCTGCTGGCTGCGCTGGTGCTGATCCTGATCGCCCTCGGCATCGTCGCATTCACCTCTGGCGTGTTCACCAGCTCGTCCGCCAACCCCGGCAACCTCGCCACGTCCGGGATCATGAGCCAGGACAACAGCAAGGACGGTGCCGCCATCCTGACCGCCGAGCGGCTCCTGCCCGGCGAGGAAGGCGAGGGCACGGTGACGATCACCAACGTCGGTGACGCCGACGGCCACTTCACCCTGACCGCGAGCAACCTGGCCGACGACCCGGCCGACCCGGCGTTCTCCTCTGTGCTGACGCCTGACCGTCGCCGATGGATCCGACACCGTCTACGACGGCCCGATCGCCGACGTCGGCACCGTCGACCTCGGCACCTGGGGCGCCGATGAGGAACACACCTACACGTTCACCGTCACCTTCGACGCTGCCAGCGGGAACGAGTACCAGGACGCGCAGACCACACTCGACTTCGCCTGGGACGCCACCCAGTCCTGAGAGGCCGTGATGCCGCAGGGTCGTCTCGCGGCCGTCCTGGTCGACCGGTGGCTTTTGCTGATGCTGCTCGCCGGCGGGGTGATGGCGTTCGTCGTGGTCGCCGTCATCGGGTTCTCGGGCGCCCTGTACACCTCCCAGTCGACCTCCCCCGGGAACGAGTTCGCCGCGGGCAGCATCGACCTGGCCATCGAGAAGGACGGGCAGCTCTTCGATGCCGATGGCCTGCTCCCGGGCGAGCACCGCACGGCGCAGCAGACGGTCACCAACATCGAGCACAAGGCGGCCATCACCCTGACCGCGACCGACCTGGCTACCGGTGACCCCTTGGCCGCCGTCCTGGTGGTCACGGTCCACCAGACCGCACCCGAGCGCGCCCAGCCGGTCTGGTCCGGAAGCCTTGCCGGACTGGACGCCGTGCCCCTGGGCACGTTCAGCGCTGCGGAGCAGCGCAGCTACCGCATCGACCTCGACTGGCCCGAGGACCAGACCGACCCGTCCCTGCAGGGCGCGCGCGTGTCCTTCGACTTCGCGTGGGCCGCGGAGTCGGTGCCATGACCACGACGCTCGAGCGGGACCGGCTGGTCCCGGATCCCCCGCACCGGCGGCTGCACACCGTCGCCAGCCTGCTCAGCATCACCGCGCTCGTGGTCGCGATGCTGATCGCCGCCCTCATGGTGCTACCCGCCCTGTTCGGACTGCAGCGGTACGTGATCATCTCCGGGTCGATGCACCCGGACATCCCCACCGGGTCGGTCGTCTACGACGAGGTCGTGCCGGTCGCCGACCTCGAGGTCGGCGACGTGATCACGTTCGTCCCGCCGCCGGAGTTCGGTGTCGACGAGCCGGTCACCCACCGGATCATCGAGATCACCACCGCGCCGGCTGACAGCTCCGCGGCCGGGCAGCTGATGTTCCGCACCAAGGGCGACGCCAACGAGAGCCCCGACGCGTGGGAGATGGTCCTCGACGACGACGACCAGGCGCGGGTGAAGTACGTGCTGCCCTACGTCGGGTACGTCTACCTCTTCCTGTCCCAGCGTTGGGTGCAGCTCTTGCTGATCGGGCTGCCGGCGCTGGCGATCGCCGTGTTCGTGGGGATCGCGCTGTGGCGTGTATCGGGCGACGCGGTCGTGGAGGAACGCGCCGCTCGCGAGGCCGAGCGCGTCGCCTCCGGGGACACGGGAGCCGGACCATGATCCGGCGCCGCTCGACCCGCCTGTACGCCGCGGTCGCGCTGGGGTCCCTCCTCGCGGCCGGCGGTACGGCGTTTGCCGCGTTCACCGACACCGAGACCAACCCGCAGACGATCAGCGCCGCGACGCAGTTCCCGGGGGTCGGCCCGGACGTGACCGCCCAGTCGTCCAACGACAACCCGTCGGACACCAACCAGATCTCGCTCCGGCTGCAGGTGACCAACACCGGCGACCAGAAGCTGGAGCTGGACCGGGTGACCTTGCGCTACTGGTTCACCAACGACTACGCCACCACCGGCGTCGACAGCCGCTGCAACTACGCCCCGCCGCCGCTGAACTGCTCGAAGGTGATCCGCTCGACCGGGCTGGTCGAACCGGCCAGGGTCGGTGCCGACCGGTACTTGCAGCTCGCGTTCTCCAAGGCCAAGCTCAACCCCGGGGAGGCAACGGGCCCCATCCAGGTCCAGGTGTTCCGATCCAGCGGTGGCGACCCGTTCGACCAGTCCGACGACTACAGCCACACCACCCGCACCAGCCTCGGCGACGCACCGAACGTCACCGTCTACGTCGACGGGGAGCTCGTCTGGGGTGACGAGCCCGGGTCCCGGCCCGCGACCCCGGGGCTGCGGGTGCGGTACGTCGATCTGGACGGGAACCCGACCAATGCGCAAATGAGCCCCGGCCTGATCGTCGACAACACCGGCGCCGTCCCGGTCGCGCTCGGACAGGTGAAGCTGAGGTACTGGTTCAGCCAGAACCCGGGCGGCGCGACCTTCCAGACCTTCTGCGACTCGGCTGTCATCGGCTGCGCGAACGTGACGCACAGGGTCGTGACCGCCGCGCCCGCCAGGCCGAAGGCCGACCACTACCTCGAGGTCGGGTTCAGCGGCGCGAACCGGACCCTGGAGGCGGGCAGCTCCACCGGCGAGATCCGGCTGCGGGCCAACCTGTCGAACTTCGCCAACCTCGACGAACGCGACGACTACAGCTGGGGTCCCGGACCACTCCGGCCGTGGGAGAAGGTCACCGCCTACCTCGACGGCACCCTGCTGTGGGGGACTCCACCGTGACGTCGCCCCCGGAGCCGCCGAGCGCGGCCGAGCGGTTCGGATGGCTGATCCGGCACACCCGGATGCTGCTGCTCGCGCTGGCGCTGCTACTGATCGCCCTGGTCGTCGCCGGGTACTCGTTGGGGGCGTTCACCTCCAGTTCGGCGAACCCGGAGAACACGTTCACCTCCGGCACCATGACCCAGGTCTCCAGCCACGACGACCAGGCCGTCCTCACCGCGGACGGCATGGTGCCCGGGTCGACGGCGAACGGGACGGTGACCATCCGCAACGCCGGCGACGCGTCCGGCGAGTTCGTCCTGCAGGCCCGAGACCTCGTCGACGAGCCGGGACCGAACGGGGGCGAGCTCTCTCAGGTGCTGCGTCTGGTGATCACGCAGGACGGGCAACCGCGCAACGTCTACGACGGACCACTGGCCGAGTTCGACCGCGCTCAACTGGGCACCTGGGACCCGGAGGAGGAGCGGACGTTCACGTTCGAGGTGACGCTCGGCGAGGTCGGGAACGAGTACCAGCGTTCGGCGGCGTCGGTCACCTTCGTCTGGGACGCCACCCAGGCCGGGGGATGAACCCGTGCCTGCTCTGACACGATGAGCGCATGCCTGACGTGCCCGCTGACCGCCTGCTGATCACCGTCGCGCCGACCGGTGCCGAGACCACCAAGGACGCCTGCCCCCAGCTCCCCACGACGCTCGACGAGCTGGTCGCCACCGCTCGCGAGTGCGAGGCCGCGGGGGCCGCGATGATCCACGTCCACATCCGCGACGACGAGCACCGCCCGACCCTCGACCTCGGCCGGCTCAAGGACACGGTGGCGGCGCTCCGCGAGCACACCTCGCTCGTGGTCCAGCTGTCGACGGGCGGTTCGGTGCACGACCCGCTCGAGGACCGCCTCCAGGTGCTCGACGCCGAGCCCGACTCCTGCAGCCTGACCATGGGGACCACGAACTTCGGCGACGACGTCTTCTCCAACCCGTGGCCGTTCGTCTGCGAGCTCTACCAGCTCAGCCAGGAGCGCCAAGTCGTGCCCGAGTTCGAGCTCTTCGACCTCGGGCAGGTGCACGCGTTGCAGCGGCTGCTCGACAAGTTCGGCCTGCCGTACGGCGGTCGGGTGCACTGCGACCTCGTGATGGGCGTCCCGGGCGGGATGAACGGCACCGCCGACGCGTTGGTGGCCGCCGTCGCAGCGATGCCGGCCGCGGTGACCAGCTGGTCCGCCACCGGCATCGGCCGGTCGACCCTCGCGGTGGCGCTCGCGTCCCTGTCGAAGGGTGGCCACCTGCGGGTCGGCATGGAGGACGTGCTGACCCTCAGCAGGGGCGTCCCGGTCGAGAGCAACGCCCAGCTCGTGGAGCGCGCGGTGGCTCTGGGTCGTCTTGCCCAGCGGACACCGATGACCACCGACGAGGCGCACGTCCTGCTCGGCACCAGCCGGGGCGCGGCTGCCTAGACACTGGCTCGGAAACGGCGAAGGGCGCGACCGTCATGGTCGCGCCCTTCGTCCTGTCCCGCGGGTCAGGAGCCGCTGTTGATCATGCCCGCCCCGACGGTGACGCCGGTGGCCTCGTCGATCAGGATGAACGAGCCCGTGGTGCGGTTCTTGGAGTACGGGTCGCACAGCAGCGGCACGGTGGTGCGCAGCTGGATGCGGCCGATCTCGTTGAGACCGAGCTCCTTGGTGTCCTGGTCGCGGTGCAACGTGTTGACGTCGAGGCGGTACTGGACGTCCTTCACCAGCGCCCGCGCGGTGCGGGTGGTGTGCTTGATCGCCAGCTTCTGTCGGGGCTTCAGCGGCGCGTTGGTCATCCAGCAGACCATCGCGTCGATGTCCTGGCTCGGCTGCGGCGCGTTCTTGACCCGGGCGATCATGTCACCGCGGGAGACGTCCACGTCGTCCTCGAGGCGGACGGTCACCGACATCGGCGGGAACGCCTCGTCGAGCTCCTGGTCGAACAGGTCGATGCCCTGGATCTTGGAGGTCATGCCGCTGGGCAGCACGACGACCTCGTCACCGGGCTTGAGTACGCCGCCGGCGACCTGGCCGCCGTACCCGCGGTAGTCGTGGTGGTCGTCGGACTTCGGCCGGACGACGTACTGGACCGGGAAGCGCACGTCGACCAGGTCACGGTCGGACGCGACGTGGATGTGCTCGAGGTGGTGCATCAGGGTCGGGCCGGAGTACCACGACATGTTCTCGGACCGGGTCACGACGTTGTCGCCGTTGAGGGCCGAGATCGGGATGACCTCGAGGTCCGGGATGTTCAGCTTGGTCGCGAACTGCGTGAACTCCTTGTGGATGCGGTCGTAGATGTCCTCGGAGAAGTCGACGAGGTCCATCTTGTTCACCGCGAGCACCAGGTGGGGGACCCGCAGCAGCGACAGGATCACGGCGTGCCGACGGGACTGCTCGGTCAGGCCCTGGCGGGCGTCGACGAGCACCAGCCCGAGGTCGGCGGTCGAGGCGCCGGTCACCATGTTGCGGGTGTACTGCACGTGGCCCGGGGTGTCCGCGATGATGAACTTGCGGTTCGGGGTCGCGAAGTAGCGGTAGGCGACATCGATGGTGATGCCCTGCTCCCGCTCGGAGCGCAGGCCGTCGGTGAGCAGCGCGAGATCGGTGTAGTCGTAGCCCTTGGACACGCTGGTGGCCTCGACGGCCTCCATCTGGTCCTCGAAGATCGCCTTCGAGTCGAGCAGGAGCCGCCCGATCAGCGTGGACTTGCCGTCATCGACGGAACCAGCGGTTGCGAAGCGCAACAGGTCCATGGTGGGCCGGTCCGGCTTGGAGTAGTCGGTCGCAGGCATCAGAAGTAGCCTTCCTTCTTCCGGTCCTCCATGGCTGCCTCGGAGAACCGGTCGTCACCACGGGTGGCGCCACGCTCGGTGAGCTTGGCGATGGCGATCTCGTCGATGATCTTCGGGATCGTGTCGGCGTCGGACTCCACGCATCCGGTCAGCGTCAGGTCGCCGACGGTGCGGAAGCGCACGGTGCGCTCCTCGACCTCTTCGCCCTTGCGGAGCGGGTTGAAGTCGCTCTCGCTGAGCAGCATGCCGTCGCGCTTGAAGACGCGGCGCTGGTGAGAGAAGTAGATGCCCGGGATCTCGATGTCCTCCTGGCCGAGGTAGTGCCAGATGTCGAGCTCGGTCCAGTTGGACAGCGGGAAGATCCGCATGTGCTCGCCCTCGTGGATGCGGCCGTTGAAGAGGCTCCACAGCTCGGGGCGCTGCATCTTGGGGTCCCACTGGCCGAACTCGTCACGGTGGGAGTAGACGCGCTCCTTCGCGCGGGCCTTCTCCTCGTCGCGGCGACCGCCACCGAAGGCGGCGGTGAAGCCCTCCTCCTCCAGCGCGTTGAGCAGGGTGCCGATCTGGAGCCGGTTGCGGCTGGTCTTGCCGTCGTCGACGACGACGCCGTTGGCGATCGCCTCCTCGACGCTGGCCACGACCAGGCGGACGCCGAGGCGGTTCACCCACGAGTCGCGGCAGGCCAGCACCTCGGGGAAGTCGTAGCCGGTGTCCACCTGGAGCACCGGGAACGGGATCTTCGCCGGATAGAAGGCCTTCTCCGCGAGCCGGAGCATGACGATGGAGTCCTTGCCGCCCGAGAACATGAGAACGGGCTTCTCGAACTCGGCGGCGACCTCGCGGAAGATGTGGATCGACTCCGCCTCCAGCTGGTCGAGCTGGCTCAGCTGGTAGTCGACATGGGTCGGGGGTGCGGTCATCAGGTGTTCGGCCTCTCCTCGGGACAGCGGTGTCATGTTAGTCGTGGACGGAGACCCGAGCTCAATTCGCGTCCACGGGGTGTAGTGAGCGTCACGGTGCCCGGGGTGGTGTCCCGGATGGGTCGTCGACCGGGTCGTCCTCGGTGCCCTGGACCCTCTTCATGCCGAAGATCCCGGCCTTGTACGTCGGGTCCTCGAGCTGGGCGACCGACGGAGGGCCGAACATCGGCAGCCCGTGGTAGCGGCGGAGCAGGCCCCAGACGAGCGGGACCAGCACCAGCATCGCGATTCCGACGCCCGCGATCAGACCCGGGTAGGTCTCGTCGTCACCGGCGCCCAGCGGCGCCCAGCCGGCCTTGTCGAGCAGGGCCACGCCGGACATGGTCAGCACGATCACGATGCCGCGCCGGATGATCGACTGCGGCACCCGCGGGGCGATCTTGGCGCCGATGATGGTGCCGGGAACCGAGCCGATGACGAGCGGGATCAGGATGCTCCAGTCGAGGCCGTGGATCGTGATGTTCGAGATCGCGGCGGCGAGCACAAGGGGAACCGCCTGGACCAGGTCGGTGCCGACCAGCTTGACCGCGCTGAGCCCCGGGTAGAGCATCAGCAGGGCGATCATGATCACCGACCCCGATCCGACGCTGGTGACGCCGACGAGCAGGCCGCCGAGTGCGCCCACCAGCAGCGTGATGAAGGGGCGGATGTGCGGGTCGGCGGGCGCTTCCTTCGTGCCGCCCACCTGCATCCGGAGCCCGACGTACAGGCGCAGTGCGTAGGTGGCGGCCGCCACCAGCAGGGCGAAGCCGATGCACAGCTTCAGGACGTGGTCGAGCTCGTCGGGGCTGTCGGTGACGGCGTTGATCAGATAGGGCCCCAGTAAGGCCATGGGCACCGAGCCGACGATCAGCCATTTGGCGAGCGTGAGGTTGGGAGACCCCTCCCGGTGGTGCACGACCGCGCCCCCGGTCTTGTAGATCGCCGCGGCCGTGAGGTCGGCGGTGACCACCGTGGCGGCCTCGCCCACGCCCAGGAAGATCAGCGCCGGCGTCATCAGCGCGCCGCCGCCCATCCCGGTCAGGCCCACGACGCAGCCGACGAAGAACCCCGCCGCCAGGATCGCGAAGAACGTGGTGGTGATCAGGTCATCCATGAGCGGACTTTCGTGACGTGAGCTTGCCGAGAGGGTCCAGCAGAGGACGCAGGGCATCCAGCATCGCACTCATCCGTCCGGCTGCAGTGGACTGGGCAGCGGCTCCGTGGCGGTACGGGTCCGCGATGTCGTCGGACGGCCCGGGCGTTCCGCCGTGGCGGGCCAGCGCTTCGAGCAAGCCGTCGGCGTCCTGGCTCGGGGTTGCGACCGCAGCTGCCCGGGCGGCCTGACCGAGGGTGAGCACCAAGCGGTTCGCGTGGGTGTGGTCATCGAGGACGAACTGGCGGTGCCCGCGCTCGGCGGTCAGGACCAGGTCCGCCTCGTCGACGAGCTCGCCGGTGAGGCGGCGGCTGCGGAAGCCGGACCCGTCGAGCCCCCAGTTCGTCGCCGCCTCGACCCTCATCTCGTCGCTGATGGGGTGGCCGACGAAGCCGTGCGTGCCCGCGCTCGCGAACGAGACGGCCGCCGAGCCGAGCTGTTGGCGGGCGTACAGCTCGAGGAACGGCGAGCGGCAGATGTTCGCGGTGCACACGAACAGGATGCGGAGCGGGGACGAAGGCATGATCAGGCGATTATGCAGAGATATGGAGGTATCCGTGCGCGTTCAGCGAGACGATCACCTCTTCGAGGCAATCTTCGATGGATCTCCCGGTGGTGTCGACCCGGACTGTGGCATCATCCGGCTCCTCGTACGGCGACGAGATGCCCGTGAACTCGGGGATCTCGCCCCGCCGGGCCTTGGCGTAGAGGCCCTTGCGGTCCCGGCGCTCGCACTCCTCGAGCGGCGTCGCGACGTGGACCAGGAAGAACGCTCCGCCCGCCTCGTCCACCATCGCGCGCACCTGCTGCCGGGTCTCGTCGAAGGGGGCGATCGGGCTGCAGACGGCGATGCCGCCGTGACGGGAGATCTCGGCGGCCACCCAGCCGATCCGGCGGATGTTCGTCTCCCGGTCCTGCCTGGAGAAGGTGAGCCCGGCGGAGAGGTTCCGGCGTACGACGTCGCCGTCCAGGCTGGTCACGGTGCGTTCGCCGGCTTCGAGGATCCGGTCCATGAGCGCGCGGGCCAGGGTGGACTTGCCGCTGCCGGACAGGCCTGTGAAGAAGAGGACCAGCCCCTGCTGGTCGACCGGCGGGCGGTCGAAGTCCACGATCGCCTGGATCTCGGGAGGGTAGGTCCGGACCGTCTCGCCCTGGGCGTGGTCGGGCCCGGCGAGCGCGAGCACGGGGTCCGGGCCGGCGTAGTTGGCGACCACCTGGACGCCCAGCGCGTGGTCGGTCTCGGCGTCACCGTGGGCGGCGAGGGGGACCGCGACCACCCCCGCGTCCAGGTGCTCGGCGGCGGCCAGCGTCGCCCGGATCAGGCCGACGGAGGAGAGCGAGGGGGTGTCCGCGCCCACGAGCGCCAGCAGGACGACCGGGCCGGCATCACGCAGCCGGGCGATCTCGGCATCGGTCAGGCCGTCGGCGACCGGCACGAACGTGCGACCGGCGTACTGCTGCCGCGCCTGCTCGGGGGTCAGGTAGAGCCGCCGGAACGGGCCGTACTGCGCGTGGGTGAGGGGCTTGACCGCCCACTCGCCGGTCGACGTTGTCGAGACCAACGCCAGCGGCAGGCCCTCGGGGTCCACCAGCTCGACCTCGGCCGCTTCGGCGAGCTCCGGCGGCAGTGACAGCGTGACCGGGCTCCCCGGCTCGTTGAAGGACGTCGTCGGCGCCAACGCTCCGGTGGACAGGAGCTCGAGGTCGTCCAGCTCCCGCGGGGTCGGGCAGTGCTGGGGAGCGGGGGTGTTCGGCACGGGGGTCATCCTGCCACCAGCCCTGTCGCTAGCCTCAGGGCCATGTCCGCCCCCGTCGTCGCCGAGATCGTCCGCTCCGGGTTCGTGGAGGGGCGCCACTACGGCTCGGTCATCGCGCTGGACCGCGACGGCTCCGTCGACTGGTCGGTCGGACCGGTCGACGACGCGATCCTGCCGCGGTCCTGCAACAAGCCGCTCCAGGCCCTCGGGATGGTGCGCCTCGGACTCGACCTCCCGCCGGAGCTCCTCGCGCTGACCTGTGCCTCCCACTCCGGTGAGGACTTCCATGTCGAGGGGGTCCGCCGGATCCTCGCGTCGGCAGGGCTGGACGAGTCCGCCCTCCAGACCCCGCCGGACTACCCCCTCGACGACGCCGCCCGCGAGCAGGTGATCCGCGACGGCGGTGCGAAGGCGCCGGTCCTCATGAACTGCTCCGGGAAGCACGCCTCGATGCTGGCCACCTGCGTGCTCAACGGCTGGGACATCGCGAACTACCGGGAGCCGGACCACCCTCTGCAGCAGGCGATCCTCGGGACGTTCGCCGAGCTGACCGGGGAGCCCGTGGAAGTCGTGGCGGTCGACGGGTGCGGAGCGCCGCTGCTGTCCACGTCGCTGACCGGGCTGGCCCGTGCCTTCCGCCGGCTCGCGCTCGGGCTGGACGGTTCCGACCGACCCGACCCGCGCTCGGCCCTGGTGGCGGACGCCGTCCGCGCCCACCCGGCGTACGTCTCGGGGACGACGCGCGACGAGCGCGCCCTGCTCACGGCCATCCCCGGCGCGATCGGGAAGGCCGGAGCGGAGTCCTGCTACGCGGTGGCCCTGGCCGACGGACGGGCGTACGCCGCCAAGACCGACGACGGGGCGCCGCGGGTGCGTCCGGTGCTGATGGCCGAGGCGCTGCGGCGGAGCGGGGTGGACGTCGACGAGGGAGTCGACACCGAGGCCGTGAGGAAGACCGGCTACGTGCCGCTGCTCGGCGGTGGAAAGCCGGTGGGGGAGATTCGCGCCAGCTTCTGAGGCCCTGCTAGCGCTCGCATGGTGAGAACTGCCCCATGAAATAAGGCGATTCAGGCTCGATGTGACTCGGGTCACAGGTGTCGAGTTTGCATTCTGCTAACTGGAGTTAGCACGATGGGGCCATGGCCAAGAGCATGGTCGGGAAGACGGTTCAGTCTCTCGGCGAGTACCTCAAGGAGCAGCGGGTTGCCGCACGGCTGTCCCTGCGCCAGCTCGCCGAGCAGGCCGGAGTGTCCAACCCGTACCTCAGCCAGATCGAGCGTGGTCTGCGCAAGCCCTCGGCCGACGTACTGCAGCAGATCGCCAAGGCGCTGCGCATCTCCGCGGAACAGCTCTACATCCGCGCCGGAATCGTCAGCCCGGAGGACGGCGTCGGGGGGTCGGTCGAGCTGGCCGTGCTCAACGACGTGGGCCTCACCGAGCGACAGAAGCAGTCACTGCTGGACGTCTACTCGTCATTCCTCGCCCTGAACGCAGCGGCAACCGGGGAGCGAGCCGGGAACGACGAGACCTGAACCATCCTCCGGGCACGGCAGGACCGGGCCCGACCAACCAGAAGGAGTGAACATGGCCAAGGCCAAGTTCGACATCAAGACCGAGGCGACCCGCCCGTTCTACGCGACCGTGGGCGTCACCGACCTGGCCGTCGCCGCCGTACGTGAGTACGTCGCCGACGTGCAGAAGAAGTTCGCGGACGTCCAGAAGGACGTGCAGAAGTCCGTGACCGAGCTCGACCTCGAGCCCAAGGCCCTGCGTGAGCAGGCCGTGACCGTCGTCAACGCCCGGGTCGACGCCCTGGCCAAGGACGCCAAGGCCCGCCGTACGGCGATCGAGGCCCGCGTCGCGGAGCTGCAGGCCGAGGCCAAGAACTACCCGGCCAAGGTCCAGGCCCTGCTGAACGACACCACCGTGACCGCCACCGACACCTATGTCGACCTGGTCAAGCGCGGCGAGGTGCTCGTCGGCCGGATCCGCCGCCAGGAGTCGACCAAGCGCACCGCCTCGTCGGCGAAGACCACCTCCGCCAAGGCGAAGACCACCAAGACGCAGGCGACCAAAGCGACGAAGTCGACCGCCAAGAAGACCACTACGACCGCGAAGAAGACTGCCGCCAAGAAGTCGACTGCTCCCAAGAGCAGCGCGAAGGCGACCGCCACCGCCGCCAAGGCCACCGCGAGCAACGCGGCGGACGCCGCCACCGACGCCGCCTCGAAGGTCGGCAACTGACGAGACCCCGACGCGCCCTCGGCCTCATGGCTGGGGGCGCGTCGTCGCACCACCTGGCGGACGCTTTCGGCAGGGGCGCCGCCGCTCGTCCCCGCGCATAGCCCAACTGGGCGATGTGCCGGCCGACCGACACGGGGACAGTCTGAGCAGGTGGGTCCAGCAGTGTCGGGGGTGAGTCGGATGACGCGAGCAGTACGCGTGCTTGGTCTGGTGTTGCTGGTCGTGGGGTGCGCGGCGTGGGCCTGGGTGGCCATGCTTGAGGAGCCAGTCGACCAGGCCGTAACCCCGGCGTCCGGGACCTCGGGGGGCATCGGCCTCGTGGAGCTGGAGCTGTACGTGCTCGACCTGCGGCTGGCGCCGCTACTCCTGGCCGTCGCCGGCGTCGGTCTCATCGTCGCCCCGTCCGTGCCCGGGCTTTCCCACGGTCTCCTCGCGATGAGCGCAGGGGCGGGCGCAGCACTCCTGGTGCCCGCCGCGGCCCAACTGATGTCAGCCTGGTGGGTAGGCGCGGTGGTGCTCGCCGCAGTGCTGGCCGGGATCGCGATGCTCACGATCCGCCGATCCAGGCGCGTGAAGCCGCGTGGCGAGGACGAGGAGCTGTCGCTGCCGGCGCGGAGGGTCACGGGCACCGTTGCGCTGGTCCTGCTGTGCAGCGCGTTCCCGATGGAGGTGTTCCTCGACTTCAACGAACCGGTGCTCGCCGCCCTCCCCGACGGCTACCTGGTTGCCGTACCGGTCCTGGAGGGGCTGGTGCTCGGCTCGGGCATGCTCGCGCTCCTGATGGCTGCCCGGCGGCTCACCTGGCTGCACGTCTTGGCGTCCTGCTTGGTGCTTGCCGAGCTGGCGGCCCTCCTCAGCACCGGAACGTCAGCCGCCGGCCTCGTTCTCATCCTGGCGGTCGTCGTGGTCGCCACGGCCGCCGCTGTCGCCGGCGAACGAGGACGGGTCAGGCAGCGGGTGGTGGCAGTCACCGCGGGCCTCACCCTCCTGTACCCGGTTGCCGGCTACGTCGCCGTCTTCTTCGCCGTCGGCCTCGGCACTCTCCCGCTGGCTCTCAACGGAGGCGTGATCGACTACGACGGGCTCCCGATCTTCCTGACCGGACCGCTCTCCGCGGCGCTCCCGGTCCTGCTCTACCTCGCCGGCTCGGGAGCCCTCGACATCACCGTCGCGCCCCGCGACGCGGACGACCAGTCGGTGGAACCGACGGACGCGACCTCGGAAGTCACCGGGCACCCGGTCGGCTGACCGCTTTCACGGCATCGACGGCCTCCGGGCAGGGGGAAGCGGTGGTGTGGCCGGTAGGCTGATGCTCGTGAATGTGTTCGATCTCCAGGGCTACGTCCTGCTCGCGGTCATCCTCGTGATGCTGGGCGTGAAGATCTTCGCGTTCGTCAGCGCGCTGATGTACTCCGCGGAGTCCTACTCGGCGGCGAACAAACTGACCAAACCGGCCTGGTGCGCGATCCTCGGCCTCGGCACGGCCGCGGCCCTGGTGTTCGTCGACAGTCCGCTCGGCTTGATCAACCTGGTGTTCACGATCGCAGCCTTCGTCTATCTCGCCGACGTCCGGCCGGCGTTGGCATCCCTCAGCCGCCGCTAGGGCGACGGGTCATCCGCAGATGGACAACAACCGAGCCGGCACCGGCACTGCGTTCGAGGACCGACCGTGGGGTTCGTGGCACGTGCTCGACGAGGGCGAGGGCTACAAGCTCAAGCGACTGGAGGTGAAGCCGCACAAGCGGCTGTCCTACCAGACACATTCTTTCCGGTCGGAGCTCTGGATCATCGTCCAGGGCGTCGCGACCTGCCTGGTCGACGGCCGCACGATCGTGGCGCACCCGGGCGACTGCGTGGAGATCGGCGTCGGGGTTGCACACCGGATCAGCAACGTCCACGACGAGGACCTGGTGATCGTCGAGCTGCAGCGCGGTTCCTACACCGGCGAGGACGACATCTGCCGGCTCCAGGACGACTACGGCCGGATCCCCCAGCCCAGCTGAGCGGGCATGCCGCGGGCCGACTACTGGCCGCGGGCGGCGTACGACGCCTCGGTCCCGGCCTTGTCCGGGCGCCACCAGTCCTCGTGCGACCGGTACCACTCGATCGTCTGAGCGAGCCCCGCGCGGAAGTCGGAGTAGCGCGGCTGCCAGCCGAGCTCGGTGCGGAGCTTGGTGGGGTCGATGGCGTAGCGCATGGTCGTGGCCAGCACGGTCGGTGACCATGTCCACCTCGTCGCCGGCCCGGCCGAAGTGCTCGAGGATCATCCGGGCGACGCTCAGGTTGTCGAGCTCGCCGTCGGCACCCACGAGGTAGGTCTCCCCGGGACGGCCGCGGGTCACGATCTCCCACACGGCCGACGAGTGGTCGTCGGCGTGGATCCAGTCGCGCACGTTCTGGCCGGCGCCGTAGATGCGCGGCCGCCCGCCGTCGATCACAGTGGTGATCTGGCGGGGGATGAACTTCTCGACGTGCTGCCAGGGGCCGTAGTTGTTCGAGCAGTTCGAGATCGTCGCGCGCACCCCGAAGCTGCGCACCCAGGCCCGGACCAGGTGGTCCGAGCCGGCCTTGCGTCGCGGAGTACGGGCTGCTCGGCCGGTACGGCGACTCCTCGGTCGAAGCGGGCCGGGTCGTCCAGCTCGAGGTCGCCGTACACCTCGTCGGTGGAGACGTGGTGCAGCCGGGTCCCGGACCGGCGTACGGCCTCCAGGATCGTGAACGTGCCGACCAGGTTGGTGCGGACGAACGGCTCCGGGTCGTCGAGCGAGTTGTCGTTGTGCGACTCGGCGGCGAAGTGGACCACGGCGTCGTGCTCGTCGACCAGCGGCTCGACCACCGCTGCGTCCGCCACGTCGCCGACGACCAGCCGCACCCGGTCCGGCGGCAGCTCCTCGAGCGACGCCGGGCTCGCGGCGTAGGTCAGCTTGTCGAGCACGGTGACCTCGGCGTCGGTGTGGGCGACGAGATGGTGCACGAAGTTCGCGCCGACGAAACCGGCGCCGCCAGTGACGAGAATGCGTTGCACGGCACTCAGTGTATTTGTCGGGCCACCTCTAGGATGCGTGGCCATGCGCGGAATCATCCTGGCCGGTGGGACCGGATCGCGGCTCTTCCCGATCACGCAGGCACTCAGCAAGCAGCTGATGCCGGTCTACGACAAGCCGATGATCTACTACCCGCTGTCCACGCTGATGCTGGCCGGGATCCGCGAGATCCTCGTGATCACCACGCCGCACGAGGCCGACCAGTTCGAGCGGCTGCTCGGTGACGGGTCCGAGCTCGGACTGCAGCATCGACTACGCCGTCCAACCCAGCCCGGACGGCCTGGCGCAGGCGTTCCTGATCGGCGCGGACCACATCGGCGACGAGTCGGTGGCGCTGGTGCTCGGCGACAACATCTTCTACGGCGCCGGCGTCGGCCTCTCGCTGGACCGGTTCAAGGACATCGACGGCGCGGTCGTCTTCGGCTACCGGGTCGGCAACCCGCGGGAGTACGGCGTCGTCGAGTTCGACGCGGACAGGCGCGGCGCTGTCGCTGGAGGAGAAGCCGGAGCACCCGCGCAGCAGCTACGCCGTCCCGGGCCTGTACTTCTACGACAACGACGTGGTCCGGCTGGCCGGCACGCTGGAGCCGTCCGCGCGCGGCGAGCTCGAGATCACCGACCTGAACCGGCTCTACCTCGAGGCCGGCAAGCTGCGGGTCGAGGTGCTGCCCGCGCGGCACCGCCTGGCTGGACACCGGCACGTTCGACTCCCTCAACGACGCCAGCAACTACGTGCGCGCGGTCGAGGCCCGGCAGGGCAACAAGATCGGCGCGCCCGAGGAGGTGGCGTGGCGCAAGGGCTTCATCACCGACGAGCAGCTCGCCGCGCACGCCGAGCGGCTGATGACGAGCGGGTACGGCGCGTACCTGAAGGACCTGCTCAGCCGTCCGTGACCTCGTTCTTGAGGTCGGCGTCGACCATCAGCCCGACCAGCTCGTCGAACTCGACGGTCGGCGCCCAGCCGAGCGTCTCGCGGGCGCGGGTGGCGTCGCCGGTGAGGTCGGTCGGGTCGGCCGGCCGGACCAGGTCGGGGTCGGTGGTGACCAGTCGCTGACCAGTCGTCGATGCCGGCCCGCCGGAACGCCGCGCGCCACGAAGTCGCGGACGGTGTGCCCGACGCCGGTGGCCACGACGTAGTCGCGCGGCTCGTCGGCGCGGGCGGCGCGGACCATCGCGTCGACGTAGTCGGGCGCCCAGCCCCAGTCGCGTCGCGCGTCGAGGTTGCCGAGGGTGAGCCGGTCGGCCCGGCCCTGGGCGATGGCGGCCACGGTGGCGGTGATCTTGCGGGTCACGAACCGCTCGGGGCGGCGGGGCGACTCGTGGTTGTAGAGGATCGCGCTGACGGCGTGCAGGCCGCGACGGCGGTGGACGTCGACCATGAGGTGGGCGTAGGCCTTCGCCGCGCCGTACGGGTTCACGGGCCGGATCGGCGTCGACTCGTCCTGCGGGCTGGTCTCCGGCTCGCCGAAGATCTCCGCGCTGGACGCCTGGACGAACCGCACCGGCCGGCCGCGTACGCTCCTGCACCTGGCGCGCGGACTCCATCAGCGCGCGGCGGCGAGGCCGTTGACGTGGGCGGTCAGGTCCGGCTCGGCCCACGACTGCGCGACGGAGCTGACCGCGGCCAGGTTGTAGACCTCGTCGGGGGCCAGGTCGAGCAGCAGCGCGCGTACCTCGTCGATGCGGGTCAGGTCGCCGGTGTGCAGGACCACGCCGGGTGCGTCGGGCGTCGGCTCCGCCTCGTGGGCGAGAGCGTGCACCTCGACGCCGTCGTCGAGGAGCCGCTCGACGAGGTAGCTGCCGTCCTGGCCGCCGATGCCGGTGACGAACGCGAGCGTCACCAGCCGGCCTTCTGGGCGGCGATGTCGGCGTCGACCATCATCGCCACGAGCTCCTCGAAGTCGACCTTCGGCGTCCAGCCGAGCACGTCGCGTGCCTTGGTCGCGTCGCCGACCAGCCGGTCGACCTCGGCCGGCCGCATGAACCGCTTGTCCTGCCGGACGTACGGCGTCCAGTCGTCGATGCCGATGTGCCGGAACGCGACGTCGACCAGCTCGCGGATGCGAGTGCGTCTCGCCGGTGGCCACCACGTAGTCGTCGCCGACCGGCTGCTGCAGCATCAGCCACATCGCCTCGACGTAGTCGCCGGCGAAGCCCCAGTCCCGCTCGGCGTCGAGGTTGCCGAGCACCAGCTCGTCCTGCAGTCCCGAGCGAGATCCGGGCGACGGCCTGGCTCACCTTGCGGGTCACGAACTCCTGCGCCGCGCCGCGGCGACTCGTGGTTGAAGAGGATCCCCGACGAGGCGTGCATGCCGTACGACTCGCGGTAGTTGATGGTCATGTGGTGGCCGAACACCTTGCTCACGCCGTACGGCGAGCGCGGCCACAGCAGGGTGCGCTCGTGCTGCGGGGTCTCGTGCACCTTGCCGAACATCTCGGAGCTGGACGCCTGGTAGAACCGGACCCCGCTCGGGTCGTCGCCCGTGTGCAGCCGGATCGCCTCGAGCACGTTGAGCACGCCCTTGGCGGTGACGTCGGTGGTGAGGTGGGCGTTCTCCCAGGAGTACGCCACGAACGAGACCGCGCCGAGGTTGTAGACCTCGTCGGGCTGAGACTCGCGCAGCGCCCGGAGCAGGCTCGACATGTCGGTCAGGTCGCCGTTGTGCAGCGTCACCTCCGGGGAGGAGTCGACGGACCAGGTCGCGCTTCGGGTTGTTCTGCCCCCGGATCACCCCGTGCACGTCGTACCCCTTGGCCAGCAGCAGCTCGGACAGGTACAGCCCGTCCTGTCCGGTGATGCCGGTGATCAGCGCGGTGGGCATGGCGGGATTGTGCCAGTACCCGTTGGTTGAGGTGCGAGGAGCGCTAGCGACGAGCCTCGAAACCCTCGCACCTGTGCAGGGCAGGAACCACCGCCCTGCCTCAGTTCCGGGGTTTCGAGGCTCGCTTCGCTCGCACCTCAACCACGGTTGTCAACCAAATGGTTGACAACTCCGGTCGACCGGGGCTAGCGTCTTCCTCAACCAAATGGTTGAAGAAAGGGTGGCCATGGCCGACGACCAGCTCTCGCGGGTCTTCGCCGCACTGGCCGACCCCACCCGCCGCGACATGGTCGCGCGTCTCACCGAGGACGACGCGACGGTCGGGCGAGCTGGCGGCGCCGTACGACGTGACCGTGCAGGCGGTCTCCAAGCACCTCAAGGTGCTGGAGGACGCGGGCCTGGTCACGCGGAGCCGCGACGCCCAGCGCCGGCCGGTCCACCTCGAGGCGGAGGTGTTCGACCTGATGACGAAGTGGATCGAGCGGTACCAACGACAGGCCGAGGAGAGGTTCCAGCGGCTCGACGCCGTGCTCGCCCGGATGGACGACGACGGGAACCTCACCGAACCGGCACCCGACAGCAACGACCAGGAACGAGGAGCATCATGACCACCACCAGGAACCGCGAGGCCCAGATCGTGGCCGACCCGGACATCCCCGTCGTCACCATCACCCGCGAGTTCGACGCTCCGCGGGAGCGCGTGTACCGCGCCTGGGAGGACCCCGAGCTGGTCAAGCTCTGGCTCGGCCCTCGTTCGACCGAGATGGACGTCCAGCTGTGGGACTGCCGCACCGGCGGCAGCTACCGCTACGTCGCCGTGCCGCGACGGCGAGGAGATCGCCCGGTTCTACGGGTCGTTCCACGAGGCACGGCCGGGGGAGCGGCTGGTGCAGACGTGGACGTGGGAGGGCCTGCCGGACACCGTGTGCCTGGAGACGATGACCTTCGAGTCGCTCGAGGACGGCCGGAGCCGGATCGTCTCGGTGACCGTGCTCGACTCCATGGAGGCGCAGGCCGGGATGATGGCCAGTGGCATGGAGACCGGCATCGACGAGGGCTACGAGAAGCTCGACGAGCTGCTCGCCTCGGGTCGGGCATGAGCCCCGCCGACGAGCACCGCTGGGTGGCGGCCGGCTTCACCGACCGGGTGAAGGGGGCGTCCGACTGGGACGCCCCCGCACCGGTCGAGGGCTGGGCCGCGCGCGACGTCGTACGCCACCTGGTCGAGTGGTTCCCGTCGTTCCTGCAGGCCGGAGCCGGCGTCGAGCTGGCCCGCGGCCCGTCGGTCGACGAGGACCCGGTCACGGCCTGGCAGGTGCACTCCGACGCGGTCCAGGCGCTGCTCGACGACCCGGAGACGGCCGTCGAAGGTGCTCACCAACCAGCACATCGGCGAGGTGCCGCTGGATCGGGCGGTCGACCAGTTCTACACGTCCGACGTGTTCATGCACACCTGGGACCTGGCCCGGGCCACCGGCCAGGACGAGACGCTCGACCCCGACGAAGTGCGCCGTCCTGCTGGCCGGCATGGAGCCGATCGACGACGTGCTGCGGCAGAGCGGTCAGTACGGCCCGAAGGTCGAGGTGCCCGCGGACTCCGACGTACAGACCCGGATGCTGGCGTTCATCGGCCGTGACCCGCTCGGTCGCGCCGCGTCCTAGTTGTCGAGGCCGCGGGCGATCCGGGCGAACAGCTCGAACGGGATCTGCCGCACCATCGGGTCCGCGTGCCGGTGCACGATCTGCCAGCGATCGCCCGCGCGGCGGAACACGATGGTGACGCGCAGGGAGAGGTCCTGGTCCGGGAGGCCGCCGACCTCGCCGTGCTGACGCTCCACCGCGACCAGCACCGCCAGGTCGCCCGAGACGTAGGACTGCTCCACGTCGAGGGTGGCCTCGCCGGAGGCGAAGAAGCGTTTAGTCTCCGCCACGGCCTCGTCGGTGTACTCGAAGCCGTGCCGGGTCGGGCCGCCGTAGGGCGGCATCAGAGAGTAGTCGTCGCCGTGGTCGAAGAGCTCGACGTAGCGGGGCAGGTCACCGCTGATGTAGGCCTTCGCCGCCTCGTCCATCCGGGCGATCAGCTCGGCCAGGTCAGACTCGGTGATCGGGGGTTCAGGAGTCATCCCTTCATGGTGGCACCGCTTACGCGTGTGCTCCCGGGGTTTTCGCGGCGCGAACGGTCAGCCCGGGTACGCCGAGCCGGCTGCCTGGCGGGCCGACCAGGCGCTGCGGACCATCTCCTGCAGGTCGTGCCGCATCTCCCACCCGATGTCGCGCGCGGCCAGCTCGCCGCTGGCCACGATCTGCGCCGGGTCGCCCGGCCGGCGGCCGTGGATCTCGGGCTCGAAGTCGATCCCGGTCACGTCGCGGATCGCGTCCATGATCTGGCGCACCGAGCTCCCGGAGCCGCTGCCGAGGTTGTAGATCGGCTCGAGCCGGTCGCCGGCCTCGAGGCGACGGGCGGCCTCGACGTGCGACAGTGCGAGGTCGCTGACGTGGACGTAGTCGCGGACGGGGGTGCCGTCCGGCGTCGGGTAGTCGTCGCCGTTGATCCGCGGGGTCTTGCCCTTGAAGAGCATGTCGAAGACCAGCGGGAACAGGTTGTGCGGGCTGGTGTCGTACAGCTCGTCCGAGCCCGAGCCCACCACGTTGAAGTACCGCAGCGACGTGTGGTTGAGGCCGTACGCCTTCTCCGCGTCGGCCAGTAGCCACTCGCCGATCAGCTTGGACTCGCCGTACGGCGACTCCGGGCTGGTCGCCGTCGTCTCCGTCACCAGGTCGGTGTCGGGGGTGCCGTACGTCGCCGCGCTCGAGGAGAACACGACCTTGTCGACGCCGGCGTTCTTCATCGCCCGGAGGAGGGAGAGGGTGGCCGTGACGTTCTGCTCGTAGGTGTGGAGCGGGCGGTCGACCGAGACCCCGGCGTACTTGAATCCGGCGACGTGGATGACGCCCGTGACGTCGTGGTCGCGGAGCGCCTGCTCGACCGCGACCTCGTCGAGCAGCGTCTGCTTGACCAGCGGGACGCCCTCGGGCACGAACTGGTCGAAGCCGCTGGACAGGTCGTCCAGCACGACCGCCGGGATGTCCGCGTCGACCAGCGCCCTCACCACGTGGGAACCGATGTAGCCAGCTCCGCCAGTCACCAGCCAGGTCATCTCAGGGCACTCCTCGGGGTCGGTCGTCGGGTGTGGCCGTTCAGCATATGGGCACCGCGGGTGCCGGACGGGCTGAACCGGCGCCTAGATTGTCCGGATGCGTGCTCTCGCCGTCGTGCTGACTGCAACGCTGCTCGTGGCGCCGGCCGGCGCCACGTCGGCGTACGTCGCTCCCGACGGTGGCGGCTCCCGGGCCCTGGCCGGCCGGACGATCGTCATCGACCCGGGTCACCAGCTCGGCAACCACAACTACCCACGCAAGATCCACCGGCTGGTCCCGGCGGGAGGGTTCCGGAAGCCGTGCAACACGACCGGGACGTCGACGCGTGGTGGCTTCGACGAGGCCACGTTCGTCTGGCGGGTGTCGAAGCTGGTGCAGCGGCGGCTCGAGCGGCTCGGCGCCACGGTCGTGCTCACCCGGCACACCAATCGCCAGGACCGGTGGGGGCCGTGCGTCGACTACCGCGGACGCAAGGGCAACCAGCCCCGAGCCGACCTGAAGCTGAGCGTGCACGGGGACGGCTTCAACGGGCGCGGCCGGGGCTTCCATGTCATCGCCCCTACCGACCGCAAGCGGTGGACCCACGACATCTACCGCCAGTCCCAGCGGCTCGCCCGCCAGGCCAAGGCGTCACTGCGCGACGCCGGGATCCCGGTGTCCAACTACACCGCCGGCGGCGACGGGCTGGTCTACCGCTCCGACCTCGGCACCCTCAACCTCTCCGACATCCCGGTCGCGATGGTCGAGCTCGGCAACATGCGCAACCCCCGCGACGCCCACCGGATGACCTCCCCCCGCGGCCGCGCGACGTACGCCCGCGCCCTCGCGCACGCCGTACGCGCCTTCCTGCGCTGAGGTCCGTCGCCGGCCGAGGTGCGAAGGCGCCCCGGCACCCACCGCCGGTTGAGGTGCGAAGGCGTGCAACGCCTGAGCCTCGAAACCCCTGAACGTCGTGCAGGGCGGTGACCCCGGTGGTGTGGCCCTGCTCCGGTGCGGGGATCGACGCTCGTCACTGGCGCTCCTCGCACCTCAACCACCGGAGAGACGTCGGGGTCGACTGGCGAGGCTCGGCAGGTCCGAGAGTCGGCCCTCGATCAGGGCTGTCCGCTTGGCCCGACTCCAACCCTGTATGCGCTTCTCGAACAGGTACGCATCTTCGACGCGTTCGAAGTCAGCCGCCCATACCAGTCGCACGGGCCTCCGGCGGCGCAGCCGCGTGTACGCCGCACCGAGCCCGAGGTCGTGCTCGCTGATGCGGCGTTCGAGGTCGGTCGTGCTCCCGACGTAGAAGGATCCGTCAGCGCATTCGACGATGTAGGTCCAGGCCATGACCGTGTGATGCCCGCCGCTGTGGATGTCGAAGCAGGCCGGGCGTGGGCCTGTGGATGGCCGCGGTCGTTCCGGCCCTGCTTCGCTGCGGGGGTTTCGAGGCTCGTCGCTGGCGCTCCTCGCACCTCAACCACCGGGGTTCGAGGCTCGTCGGTGTGGCCGTTAGGTTGACGGCCATGGAACGGGGGACGGCGTTCGCGCCGATGGGGGTCGCGAACTTCCGGTGGTACTTCCTCGCGCAACTGGTCAACATGGTCGGGAGCACGATGGCGCCGGTGGCGGTGGCGTTCGCGGTGCTCGAGGTGAACGACTCGCCGAGTGCCCTGGGGGCGGTGCTGGCGGGCAACTCGATCCCGATGGTGGTGTTCCTGCTCTTCGGCGGGGTGATCGCCGACCGGCTGCCGCGGGTGCTGGTGATGCGCGCCGGCAACCTGGTGCTCGCCGCCACCCAGGGGGCCTTCGCGCTGCTGATCGTGACGGACACGGCCGAGTTGTGGATGCTGATCTCGCTGCAGGCCGTCAACGGGATCACGATGGCGCTCGTCCTTCCCGCGCTGGCCGCAGTGATGCCGCAGCTGGTGCCGCGCGAGATGCTCCAGCAGGCCAACGTGCTGCAGTCGATGTCCCGGGGAGCCCTGCGGGTCCTCGGCCCGACCATCGCGGCGCTGCTGGTCGTCAGCATCGGCCCGGGCTGGGCGGTCGCGGTGGACGCGCTGACCTGGGTCGCCGCCTCGGCGCTCCTCGTGCTCGTGAAGCTGCCGAAGCGCGAGCGGGCCGAGGACGCTCCGTCCACGCTGACCGAGCTCCGCGAGGGCTGGTCGCTCATCGTCGGTACGACCTGGCTGTGGGTGATCGTCCTCGCGTTCGGTGTGCTCAACGCGATACACATGGGCGCCTGGTTCACGCTCGGGCCGCCGCTGGCCAAGGACACGATCGGCGAGCGCGGCTGGGGGCTGGTGCTGTCCGCGGAGTCGCTCGGGCTCCTGGCGATGACCGTGATCATGCTCCGTCGGAGGCTGGAACGCCCGCTCCTGCTGGGGATGCTCGGCATGGCGACGTTCGGGCTTCCTCTGGTGATCCTCGGCGTCGAGCCGGTGCTGGTGCCCTTGCTCGTCGCAGCGTTCCTGGCGGGTGCCGGCACGGAGGTCTTCAGTCTCGGCTGGAACCTCGCCATGCAGGAGAACATCGAGGAACGCATGCTGTCGCGCGCCTACTCCTACGACATGCTCGGCTCGTACGTCGCAATCCCGGTGGGCCAGCTCGTCTACGGCCCACTGGGCGCGGCGTTCGGCTACCGCGACGTCCTCGTCGTCAGCGGCATCGCCTACATCGCGATCGCGCTGCTCACCCTCCTGTCGCCGGACGTGCGCAACCTCAGACGGGCGCCGGCTCCGAGCCCTGCGGCCCAGGGAGCCGACACTTAGCCATCCTCTCCGGACCGGGCGCGTTCCCGGAGGACGTTCTTGCGGATCTTGCCGGTGGAGGTCCGGGGGAGCTCGCCGACGACATACTCGCGCGGGACCTTGAAGTGGGCCAGCCGTTCGCGGGCGTACGCCGTGAGCTCTTCCTCGTCGAGGTCGTGGCCCGCGCGCAGGGCCACGTAGGCGACCGGGATCTCGCCCCAGCGCTCGTCGGGCCTGGCGACCACCGCGCTCTCGACGATCGCCGGGTGCGAGTCGAGGACCTGCTCGACCTCGACCGACGCGATGTTCTCGCCGCCGGAGATGATGACGTCCTTGCTGCGGTCACGGATCTCGACGTACCCGTCGGGGTGCATCACCGCGAGGTCGCCGGTCAGGAAGTGCCCGGCCCGGGTCACGGCCGCGGTCGCCTCGTCGTCGCGGTAGTACCCGAGCATCACGTCGTTGCCGCGGGCGGCGAGCTCGCCGATGGTCTCGCCGTCCGCCGGTACGTCGTTCCCGTCCGTGCCCAGCACCCGCAGCGGCCGCGCGAGCAGGTTGCCGACGCCCTGGCGCGCCCGCAGCCGCGACCGCGCGTCGGTGTCGAGGTCGTCCCACTCCGGCTGCCACTCGTTGATCGCGATCGGGCCGAACGTCTCGGTGAGCCCGTAGAGATGGGTCACGTCCAGGCCCAGTGGGTCGAGCCTCGCGAGCAGTGCCGGCGACGGGGGTGCGCCGCCGGTGTCCACGTGCACCCGCGGGTCGAGCGGGCCCGCAGCCGGGTCCTCGCCGATCATCGTGAGCACGGTCGGTGCGCCGCTGAAGTGGGTGATGCCCTCGGTCCTCAGCAGCCGCCAGATCTCGCTGGTCTCGACCGCCCGCAGGCACACGTGCGTGCCGCCGGCGCCGGTCACCGCCCAGGTGAAGCACCAGCCGTTGCAGTGGAACATCGGCAGCGTCCACAGGTAGCGCGCCTCCGGTCCGAGCCGGGCGTGGTAGGCCATCGCGGCGGCCTGGAGGGTCGCGCCCCGGTGGTGGTACATCACGCCCTTGGGCTTCCCGGTCGTGCCGCTGGTGTAGTTGAGGGCGAGGAGCGCTCGCTCGTCGACCGTGCGCCGGTCGGCCGGGTCGGCCGGCTCCGCCAGCCACGCGTCGTACTCCTCGTCCTCGACGACCAGCCGGATCCCCGCGTCCGTCGCGAGGGCCGACGCGGTCTCGGCGAACTCACGTGTCGCCACCAGGAGCGTGGCGCCGGAGTGCTCGAGGATGTAGGCCATCTCCGGTTCGGACAGCCGGACATTCACCGACACCAGCACCGCGCCACGCATCGGGACGGCGTGGTGCAGCTCGAGCATCACGTGGCTGTTGGCACACAGCGCCGCGACCCGGTCACCCTCACCGACGCCGGCCCGGGCCAGGGCGCTCACGAGCCGGGCGCAGCGGTCGGCCAGCTCGCCGTACGTGAGCCGGACCTCGCCGTCCACCACGGCGGGCCGGTCCGCGAAGATCGCGGCCGACCGGTCGAGGAAGCCCGACGGCGTCAGCGGAGCGAACGTGAACTCGGCACCGGTCGGGTCGGGCAGGTCGCGCACCCGATCACCGTAGACAATGGGGTATGGCCGAGCACACCCTGATCGTCCTGCGGCACGCCAAGTCCGACTGGTCCGGGCATCAGTCCGACGTCCACCGGCCGCTGGCGGAGCGCGGGCGGAAGCAGGCGCCGGAGGCGGGGCGCTGGCTGGCGGCGAACGCCGGCCCGATCGGCCTCGCCGTCGTGTCACCGGCCACCCGCGCCCGCAGCACCTGGGACCTCGCCTCGGCCGAGCTCGACGTACCGCCGGAGACGCGCGAGGACGAACGGGTGTACGCCGCGTCGTGCCGCGAGCTGCTCGACGTGGTCCGCGGGATCGACGAGCAGCACGGCACGGTGGTGCTGGTCGGCCACAACCCGGGTGTCGAGGAGCTCGTCGAGCAGCTGACCGGAGCGTGGGTGTCGATGGTGACCTCCGCGCTGGCGGTGGTCGAGCTGCCCGGGACCTGGGCCGCTGCCGCGCCGGGCTCCGGGACCCTCCGGGCCTCGGGCCGACCCCCTTCCTGACCCCGGCTACTGTCGCGGGCATGGATCTGAGGCTCACCGACGACGAACGCGAGATCCGCGACTGGGTCCGCACCTTCGTGACCCGCGAGGTCATGCCGCTCGAGCAGACCGCGCTCGAGCGCGAGCGCCGCAACGAGCGCGGGCTGACTCTCGACGAGCTGCGGTCGCTGCAGGACAAGGCGAAGGAGTCGGGCTTCTTCGGGATCCAGACGCCGGAGGAGCACGGCGGCATGGGCCTCGGCGCGCTGGCGAACGCGCTGATCGAGATCGAGCTCGGCCGGTCGTTCGTGCCGTTCAGGTTCGGCGGCGAGGCGGACAACATCCTGTTCCACGCGAACGACGAGCAACGGGCGGCGTACCTCCTGCCCACGATCAGCGGCGAGAAGATCAGCTGCTTCGCGATCACCGAGCCCGGCGCGGGTTCCGACGCCCGCAACCTCCGCACCACAGCCGTCCGCGACGGCGACGAGTGGGTGATCAATGGCGAGAAGACGTTCATCACCGGCGGCGATGTCGCCGACTTCTGCATGGTGTTCGCGGTGACCGACAAGGAGCTCGGCGCCGACGGCGGCGTCACCTGCTTCCTGGTCGACCGCGAGGCCGGCTGGACCTCCGCCACGATCCCGACGATGGGCGAGCTGGGTCCGGCCTCGATCAGCTTCGAGGACGTGCGGGTGCCGCACTCCGCGATCCTGGGGGAGGAGGGCCGCGGCTTCGAGCTCGCGATGCGCTGGATCGGCAAGGGCCGCTACCTCCTTCCCGCGCGCGCCCTCGGCGCCTGCGAGCGGCTGGTCGAGATGGGGATGGACCACGCCCGCAACCGGGTGACCTTCGGTGCTCCGATCGCGGACCGGCAGGCGATCCAGTGGATGATCGCCGACTCGGCGGTCGAGATCGAGTCGCTGCGCTGGCTCGTGCTGACCGCGGCCTGGCAGGTCGACAACGAGCTCGACTCGCGCCAGTCGCAGTCGATGGCCAAGCTGTACGGCGGGGTCAAGGCCAACGAGATCGTCGACCGGGTGCTGCAGATGCACGGCGGCATGGGCTACACCCGCGAGCTGCCCGTCGAACGGTGGTACCGCGAGTTGCGTGTGCTCCGGATCTACGAGGGCACCGACGAGATCCAGCGCCGCACCATCGCCCGCAACCTGCTGTCCGGCCATGTCAGCGTCCGGGGCCACCTGGGATGACCGATCCCGGCTGGTCCCAGCGAAACACCCACCACTGGGACGACTGGACGCTCGACTCCCTGCTCGCGGCCAAGGGCGCCACGCGGGTGAGCCTCGTCGTACCCGCCCGCAACGAGGCCGCGACCGTCGGCGACGTGGTGACGCGGGTCCGAGCCGCCCTGGTCGACACCGTCGAGCTGCTGGACGAGATCGTCGTCATCGACTCCGACTCGACCGACGAGACGTACGCCGTCGCCGAGGACGCCGGCGCGATCGTCTACCGCGCCGTGGAGATCCGCCCCGACCTCGGGACCCAGCCGGGCAAGGGCGAGGCGATGTGGAAGTCGCTCTTCGTCACCTCCGGTGACGTCCTGGTGTTCATGGACGCCGACCTCCTGGACTGGGACACCCACTTCGTGCCCGGGCTGCTCGGCCCGCTGCTCACCGACCCGTCGGTCGAGCTGGTCAAGGGGTTCTACGAACGCCCGCTGGGCAGCGGCGACACAGCCGTGCCGTTCGAGGGCGGCCGGGTCACCGAGCTCGTCGCCCGCCCGTTGATCCGGTTGCTGTTCCCCGAGCTCGCCGGGCTGCACCAGCCGCTGGCCGGGGAGTGGGCGGTACGCCGGTCGCTCTTCGAGCAGCTCCGCGTCCCGCACGGGTACGCCGTCGAGCTGGCCGCACTCGTCGACACCCAGCGCTCGCGCGGGACCGACGCGATCGCGCAGGTCGACCTCGGCACCCGTGCCCACCGTCACCAGTCGCTGCGCGACCTGAGCGGCATGGCCACCCAGATCCTCGCCGCCGCGCTGGCCCGGGTCGGCACCGGCCCCGAGGTCGACGAGCGACCCCCGGCGGTGACCGTCGGATGACGCTGAAGCTCGGGAGGCACGAGTTCGCGGACGACCGCACGCTGATGATGGCGATCGTCAACCGCACCCCCGACTCGTTCTACGACAAGGGCGCCACCTGGACCGAGGACAAGGCGTTCGAACGGGTCGCCCTCGTCGTCGAGCAGGGTGCCGAGATCGTCGACATCGGCGGCATCAAGGCCGCGCCCGGGGCCGAGATCGACGCCGCGGAGGAGAAGTCGCGCGTGGTCGACTTCGTGGCCCGCGTCCGGGACGCGTTCCCCGGCGTCGTCATCTCCGTGGACACCTGGCGGGCCGAGGTCGGGCGCGCCGCCTGCGAGGCCGGTGCCGACCTCCTCAACGACGCGTGGGGCGGCGCCGACCCCGAGCTGGTGGACGCCGCGGCCCAGCACGGCGCGGCGATCGTCTGCACCCACACCGGTGGCGTCACCCCCCGGACCCGTCCCTACCGGATCGAGTACGACGACGTGGTCGCCGCCGCGATCGCGGACACCGTCGCCTACGCCGAGCGCGCCGTGGCCGCCGGCGTCGACCCGAGCAGCGTCGTCATCGACCCGGCCCACGACTTCGGCAAGAACACCTTCCACTCCCTCGAGCTGACCCGTCGGCTGGGAGAGATGGTCGACACCGGCTGGCCGGTCCTGGTGTCGCTGAGCAACAAGGACTTCGTCGGGGAGACGCTCGACCTGCCGGTCGGCGAACGGCTGACCGGGACGCTCGCCGCGACCGCGGTCAGCGCCCTCGCCGGCGCCAGGATCTACCGCGTGCACGAGGTGGTGGAGACCCGGCAGACCGTCGACATGGTGTGGACCATCGCCGGCCGGAGGCCACCGCAGCGCGCGATCCGGGGGCTGCAGTGAGAGTGGTGCTGGTCCCGGGCGTGCTCGCCCTGCTCCCCGAGTACGCCGGCGTCGAGGACCCGGTCGCCGAGCTGCGCAGGGCGTGTCTCGAGGCGGTCGGCTGGCTTGGCGCGGAGGTGACGGTGCTAGCCGACGTACAAGGCACTCGGGTCGCCGAGCACCTCCTGGGGTCGACCATTCGCACGAGCGACGAGACGTCGTACCTCGTCGTCGGCAACGGCAGCGCCTGCCGCTCCGAGAAGGCCCCCGGCCATCTCGATGAGCGGGCCGCGGCGTTCGACGCCAGCCTCGGCCGATGCCTCAAGGACGGGCTGTGGGAGTCGGTCCGCGTGATCGACCGCGACCTGGCGCGCGAGCTGTGGGCGAATGTCGACGCGATCGTCGAGATGTCGGCGCTGCCGAGGCTGGTCCTCGACCGGGTCGATTACGACGACGACCCGTATGGCGTTCAGTACTGGGTGGTGCGTTGGTGCGATGACGCCCGCGGATGCCAGTCGTAGACGACCGCCGTTCCTAGCAGCACGTCCTGCACGGAGCGGTTGCCGCGGCTGATGGGGATCCAGAGGATCCCGATCGGGAAGAACACGCAGCAGATGGCTCGGACGGCGGACCCCACGAAGCGCGGTGAACGACCGCCGCGCCCGAGTAGCCGCAGGCCCATGACGAGGTACCCGTAGGTGCGGCCGCCGGCCCACCACGACAGGGTGAGGTACACCTCCGCCACCAGACCGAACATGAAGATGCTCAGGAAGAGACTGGACTGGGGCAGGCTGAAGTTGCGGGGGTCCAGCAGGAACAGGAACCCCGCGAAACCGACGTAGCCCGCCACCAAGGCGGTGCCCACGACCAGTGAGTCGATGATCGCGGCGACCGTCCGGGTGACGAGGCCGGCGTGCCGACCCTGGTACGGACGGGCCTCGTGGGGCAGTGGCGAGACGCCACCACCCGCCGCATCACCGACCACGTCGACCGCCACCGTCGCCTACGTGGTCCGCTCGGCTGGCCGCCGGGTGTGTCGCAGCAACAGACGGTCCACGGCGCGCCCGACGGCCTCGTCGGCCTCGATGCCCTGCATGCGGCCCCTCCGAACCGTGTCCGAGGCCATCGTCCCCGTCGACTCCCGGATGATCTCCGGCAGGTCGACCCCGTCGATGATCTGCTCGGCGATGCCGATCAGGTCGACCTTCGACAGCGCCGCATCGACGACCACGCCGAGGTCCACCCGATCGAGCACGGTCGAGGTGAGGTTGAGCCGGTCGAGGACGGCATCCACGTCGAGTCGCCCCGCCACCGCGTCCACGTCCAGCCGAGCCGCCACCGCGTCGACGTCGACCAGCACCAGGACCTCGGAAAGGGTTTCCGCGTCGAGCCGGATGAGCACCTCGCGGACCACACGCTGCAGGTCCACGCGGCTCAGCACGATGTCGGTGAGGTCCAGCCGATCGAGGACCGCCATCACGTTCAGCCGAGCTGCGACCGCGTCCACGTCGACCCGACGGACGACGTCCGCGATGACGACGTCGACCAGGTGGTCGGCCTCCCTGAGGAGTGACTCCAGCAGCGGGCCGAGGACAGGAACCCTCCGCGGGAGCAGGAAGGGCAGTTCGGGCAGGCGCGGCATGGGTGTCTCCGATCGGTCCGGCTGGGGAAGTCTGACGACCGCGGCCCCGTGCCGCCTCACCCGGTTCGGACGATTCGGAATGCGCGGCCCGGTGCCACTGTTGGCTCCGGCGTGCCCCTCGACGACTCTCGCCGCGTGTCCCTCCTGCTCGGCCTGCTGTTCGGGCTGGCCGGCATGGGCTCGTCGTCGGCTGCGGTCGCGCTGCCCCTGATGGCCGAGGATCTCGGGGTCGGCGTCGGGGTCGCGGCCTGGACGATCAGCCTCTACGTGCTCATGCTCGCCGTCACCACGGCGGTCTACGGGCGGATCTCGGACCTGGTGGGCATTCGGCTGCCGCTGATCTTCGGGGTCGGGCTGATGGCCGCCGGTGCTGTGGTGGCGGCCTTCGCCCCCAACTTCGGCTCTCTCCTGGTGGCCCGCATGTTCCAGGGCGCCGGCGCCGCGGCCATCCCGACGCTCGGCGTAGCCCTGCTGAGCAACCGGTACGACGGCGAAGTGCGCGGCCTGGCGCTCGGCCGACTGGCGGGCATGGCCGCTGCCGTGAGCTGCCTCGGTCCGTTCGTCGGCGGCGCCGTCGAGAACGCCTTCGGCTGGCGTGCGGTGATGGCCCTGCCGATCCTGGGCGCGCTGGTGCTGCCGTTCATCTGGCACGCCCTGGCCAGCGGCGGCTCCGGCGCCCGCCTCGACCTGATCGGCGCGGTGCTCGTGGCCGGTACGGCAGGAGGTCTGGTGCTGCTGGTGCAGTCGCCGACCACCGGACTCGCCGTCGCGGTGGTCGGCCTCCTGCTGGTGGTGCTGGGCGCGCCGGCCGTGGCGCTCCGGGTCCGCCACCGGCCCTGTGGCTTCCTGCCGGCCTCGGTGGTCCACAACGGCACCGTCGTCCGCAGCGCGGTTGCGGCCGCGGCGGTACCCGCCGCCTGGTTCGCCCTGCTCATCGCGGTGCCCGCCGTGCTGGTCCACGAAGGGTGGGAAGCCTGGCAGGTCGGCCTGCTGCTGGTGCCCAGCGCCGTGTTCGCTCTCTTCGTGCCTCGCATCGTCGGGCCGCTTCTCATCCGCGTCGGCGCCGCTCGCGCACTGGCGCTCGCCGGTCTGACCGCGTCCGCCGCCCTCGTCCTGGCCACGGTCGGCACCGCCACGCTCACGCCCGCGGTGCTGACGGTCGCGGTGGTCCTGGTGACCGTCGCCTTCGGACTGGGCCAGCCCGCCATGACGGCAGCCGTCGGCGACGCGGTCCACGTCGACGTACGTGGTGTCGCGCTCGGGGTCGCCACCCTCCTGTTCCTCGTCGGGGGCAGCGTCGGGTCGGCCGTCGTCGCCGGGCTCGGCGACGTGATCGGGATCCCGGCCAGCCTGGCCGTCCTGGCAGCCCTGCCCCTGGTCGGGCTGCTCGCGCTTGTCCCGGAGATTCGGCGCAGCCGCGCGCTGGCGCCCACGGCGTAGCCCGGCCCCGCAGCCCCCGATGCCCGCGAGAGACTGTGCGGCATGCGGATCCTGACAGGGCCCGAAGGCCCGGCGGACAAGGTCACCGAGACGACCTGCGGAGGCTCTACGCCGCGCCCGACCGACCATGGCTGCGGGCGAACATGGTCGGGACGGTCGACGGCGCCGCCACCGGGGAGTCCGGGACGAGCGGGTCGATCAACAACCACGTCGACAAGCGGATCTTCGACCTGCTGCGCGACCTCGCCGACGCGGTCGTGGTCGGCGCCGGCACCGCGCGGATCGAGGGCTACCGGCCGGCCGACCTGCCCACCGTGGTCGTCAGCCGGTCCGGACGGGTCCCCGACCGCCTTCGGGACGCCGGGCCGGGGCGCGTGGTGATGGCGACCTGCCAGGCCGCTCCCGACCTCGACGCGACTCGGGCGCATCTCGGTGACGAGAACGTCCTGGTGCTCGGCGGGCACCGGGTCGACCTGTGCGTGCTCAAGGACCGGCTCGCCGAGCGAGGGCTCCGTCACCTGCTCTGCGAGGGCGGCCCGCACCTCCTGCGCGACCTGCTCGATCAGGGCGCGCTGGACGAGCTGGACAAGTCGGTGGTGCCGCGCCTGGTCGGCGGGCTGCATCGCCGGATCACCGACGGTCCGCCCCTCGACGTACCTCTGGAGCTGCGGCTGCTCCTGGAGGAGGAGCACACCCTGCTCGCACGCTGGTACGTCGCGAGAAGCAATTGAGCCATCCCCTGTCAATCACCCGCATTCCACCCCTAGACTCCCCGCCGAAGTTCGTCGGATCGGAGTGAGCATGCGAGTCGACTGGGTGCCGTTCTCAGCATCGGCGTTGGTGGCGGGCGCAACCGCGCTCTCCATCGGGTCGCTGCTGATGCCCCAGGCCGAGGAAGCCAAGGACATGCTCACCCTCGCCGCGCAGGACGGCGGCCGCTGGATGGCGGTCTCCCTGCTCTACTTCGCCGCCTCGGTGGCGCTCGTGGTCGGGCTGCCGGCCATCCTCACGCTCTTCGACCGTCGTGGCTTCCGCACCGGACTGACAGCGGTCGGCGTGTTCACGATCGGCTGCGTCGGCATCGCCGGATTCGCGATGCTGTTGGTGTTCTTCCGGGCGCTCGCCGTGACCGAGGCGATCACGCCGGGCACCATCGACCGGGTCAGCGACGAGGCCGGGCTCGCGGCCGTGCTGTTCGGCTGGATCGGCGCGTTCTACCTCGGCGAGCTGCTGCTGGCGATCGCCCTGTTGATGGCCGGGACGACCGCGAGGTGGATCCCGGCCGTCCTGCTCATCCACGTGGCGCTGTTCCCCGTGTCGTCGCTGCTGCCCGGGGAGGTCCAGTCGCTGACGTCCCTGCTGATCACGGTCTCGCTGTGCGGGGTCGGCATCACGGCCAACCAGCAGGCCGCCAAGGTCCCCGCCGTCTAGCGTCTACTTGTTCGCCTTACGCGCTCGGCTCGCGGTCTTCGCGCGCTCGTTGGCGTCCAGGACCAGCTTGCGGATCCGCACCGCATCGGGCGTGACCTCGACGCACTCGTCCTCGCGGCAGAACTCCAGGCACTGCTCGAGCGACAGCCGGCGCGGCGGGATCAGCTTCTCGAAGTTGTCGGAGGTCGCGGACCGGATGTTGGTCTGCTGCTTCTCCTTGGTGATGTTGACGTCCATGTCGTCGGCCCGGGAGTTCTCGCCGACGATCATGCCCTCGTAGACCTCGGTGGTCGGCTCGACGAACATGATCCCGCGCTCCTGCAGGTTCGTCATGGCGTACGCCGTCGCCGCACCCTTGCGGTCGGCCACCAGCGAGCCGTTGTTGCGGTTCCGGATCTCGCCGGCCCAGCGCTCGTAGCCCTCGGAGATGTGGTGGGCGATGCCGGTGCCGCGGGTGTCGGTGAGGAACTCGGTCCGGAAGCCGATCAGGCCACGGGCCGGCACCAGGAACTCCATCCGGACCCAACCGGTGCCGTGGTTGGTCATCTGCTCCATGCGGCCCTTCCGGGCGGCCAGCAGCTCGGTGATCGTGCCGAGGTACTCCTCCGGGCGCGTCGATGGTCAGCCGCTCCATCGGCTCGTGGACCTTGCCGTCGATCTCCTTGGTGACCACCTGCGGCTTGCCGACGGTGAGCTCGAAGCCCTCGCGGCGCATCTGCTCGACCAGGATGGCCAGGGCCAGCTCGCCGCGGCCCTGCACCTCCCAGGCGTCGGGGCGCTCGGTCGGGAGGATCCGGAGCGACACGTTGCCGACGAGCTCGGCGTCGAGGCGGTCCTTGACCAGGCGAGCCGTCACCTTGGAGCCCTTGACCCGGCCGACCAGCGGTGAGGTGTTGGTGCCGATCGTCATCGAGATCGCGGGCTCGTCGACGTGGATGAGCGGCAGCGCGATCGGGTTCTCCGGGTCGGCGAGGGTCTCGCCGATGGTGATCTCCGGGATGCCCGCAATGGCGACGATGTCGCCAGGACCGGCGGACTCGCCCGGCTTGCGCTCGAGGCCCTCGGTCACGAGCAGCTCGGTGACCCGGACGTTCTTGACGTCGCCGTTGCGCCGCATCCAGGCCACGGTCTGGCCCTTCTTCAGGTTGCCCTGGTGCACGCGCACCAGCGCGAGCCGGCCGAGGAACGGCGAGGCGTCGAGGTTGGTGACGTGCGCCTGCAGCGGCGCGCCCTCGTCGTACGTCGGGGCGGGGATCGTGTCGAGGATGGTGCGGAACAGCGGCTCGAGGTCGGGGGAGTCGGGGAGCCCGCCGTTCTCCGGGGTCTCGAGCGACGCGCGGCCGGCCTTCGCCGACGCGTAGACGACCGGGAAGTCGAGCGCGTCCTGGCTGTGGTGCTCGTCGAGCAGGTCCATGAACAGCTCGTAGGTCTCGTCGACGACCTCGGCGATCCGGGCGTCGCCACGGTCGACCTTGTTGACCACCAGCACGACCGGCATGTCGGCGTTGAGTGCCTTGCGGAGCACGAAGCGGGTCTGGGGGAGCGGGCCCTCGGACGCGTCGACGAGCAGCACGATGCCGTCCACCATCGACAGGCCGCGTTCGACCTCGCCGCCGAAGTCCGCGTGGCCCGGGGTGTCGATGATGTTGATCGTCATCGGCTTGCCCTCGGCCGCGGGGCCGGCGTAGTGGATCGCGGTGTTCTTCGCGAGGATCGTGATGCCCTTCTCGCGCTCGAGGTCGCCGGAGTCCATCACCCGGTCGGCGACGCCCTCGGCCTGGTGCTCGGTGAACGCGCCGCCCTGTCGGAGCATCGCGTCGACCAGCGTGGTCTTGCCGTGGTCGACGTGCGCGACGATGGCGACGTTGCGCAGGTCGTTGCGGAGGGTGTTTCCAGACATGGGAGTACGGCGTCGCTTTCGGTGGCGGTCGGGAGGGGCCCGAAGGGCCTGTTCGAGTCTACGGGGCTCGGTCACGCGGCCCCGCATCCCGGCGGAGTTCTCGCGACCACAGCCTAGGCTGGCGACATGCCCTCTATTGCGACGACCGACCGGGTGGACCGCCCGGCCCTCCTCGACTTCGCCCGCAATCGGCACCGCCTCACCCTCGTGACGACGCGCCGCAACGGTCGGCCGCAGCTGTCTCCCGTCACCGGCGGCGTGGACGCCGACGGCCGGATCGTCATCTCCACCTACCCCGACCGCGCGAAGGCGGTGAACCTGCGCCGGGACCCGGCCGTCTCCGTGCTCGTGCACTCCGACGAGTGGGACGGCCCCTACGTGCAGGTGGACGGCACCGCCGAGGTGCTGGACATGCCGTCGCAGGAGGCGGAGGACGGGCTGGTCGAGTACTTCCGCTGCATCTCCGGTGAGCACCCGGACTGGGACGAGTACCGACAGGCGATGCGCCGCCAGGGCAAGTCCCTGATCCGGATCACGGTCGAGTCGTGGGGCCCGATCGCCACGGGTGGGTTCCCGCCCGACCGCGCCCCGCAGGCGTGAGGATGGCCGACCAGGTCCGGGTGCGGCGTACCGGCGGCTTCATCGGGCGGGCCGTCGAGGGCTCCCTCGACCTGTCCGGACCCGACGACCGCGTCCCGGAGGTGCGCGACCTGATTGCGTCCCTCGACCTCGCCGCCACGCCCACCGGCAAGGTCTGGCCGGACATGTACGTGTTCACCTTCGAGGTGGACGACCAGGCAGCCACCGTCCCCGAGAACCTGCTGACCCCGGCCCTCCGCCGCCTCGCCGAGCTCGTCCTGGACCAGTCCCGATAGTCCGCCGTGAAAAGCATGTCCTGACGCTGTTCTCGGGTGCTTTTCGCGGCGGACTATGCCGGGCCAGAAGGTCTCCACAACCAAGCGGGCCGCGATCCCCGTTCACAGGCGGACCGATCGAGGCGTCCTGCGGCCGGCAACGCCATCGAGAGTGCTCGGCGTGGGACATCGATGGGATCCGTGGCAGGAGCGGCCGTCGGGGCTCGTCATCCCGACGCGGATCGATCCGGACGGTCGCACCGGGCCGACCCGGGCACAGGCGCGCGGGCCGCACTGGCGGCAGGTCGCGCATGGCTGGTACGTGCCCTCGTCGGTGGATGGCTCCTCGGTCGAGCAGCGCATCCTCGAGCAGGGAGTGCGCCTGCCACCGTCCGGAGGCGTCACCGCGTGGGCGAGCCTGCGCTGGCGAGGGGGGACGTTCTTCGACGGCTTGGGTGACGGAGGGCGCAGCGTGTTGCCGGTTCCGTTGCTGCCAGGCGGTGTGGGCAACCTCGGACGCGATCCGCGGGCATCGGTCAGCCGCGAGCAGTTCGCGCCGTACGAACGGGAAGTCGTGGCGGGCTTGGGGTGCTCGACGGTGACCAGAGCGGTGTTCGACGAGATCCGGCGCTGCGGGAGCGTACGCCGCGCGGTGGTGAGCATCGAAATGGCGGTCGCGGCCGGGCTGACGACCGTGGCAGAAGTCTCGCAGTACATCGGCACCCGCAACAGCTGGACCGGCGCGCCGCTGGGGCGCATGGCTGCGGGGCTGGCAGGCGATCACAGTCGCTCGCCCCAGGAGACGCTGCTGAAGCTCGTCTGGAGGCTCGACGCCGGCTTTCCCGACCCGCTCTGCAATCGAGCGGTCTTCGACCTGGACGGGAAACTCCTCGGCTACCCCGACCTTCTGGACCCGGTCGCTGGTGTCGTCGGGGAGTACGACGGAGCGGATCACCGGTCAGCGGCCCGCCACCGAGCAGACATCGCCCGCGAGGAGTTGTTCCGCGACCACGGCCTCGAGTACTTCACCGTGGTCGGTGACGACATGTCCGATCTCGGCCTGGTCGTCACTCGCATGCAACGCACACGGGCCAGAGCGAAGTTCCTGCCGCAGGAATCTCGGAGCTGGACGCTTGAACCCCCGCCCTGGTGGAACCGCCCGCTTCACCGATAGTCCGCCGCGAAAAGCACCTAGTGGCCCGGTCCTCTCGTGCTTTTCACGGCGGACTATCCGAACTGACTCAGGCGAGGGCGCGGTCGAGGGCGGCCTCGACGTGCAGGGACGTGCAGGGGAAGAGCGGGATGTCCACGTCGGGCTGCTTGATCAGCAGCTCCAGCTCGGTGCAGCCGAGGAGGACGCCTCCGGCGCCGGCATCCCAGAGCTCGTCGATGATCTCGACCACACGGCGGCGGGTGCGCGGCAGCACATGGCCGTGCACGAGCTCCTCGTAGATGGCGGTGTTGAGCCACTCGTGGTGCTCTTCGGGAGGTACGACGGCCTTGACCCCGTGGTCGGCCAGGCGCTCGGTGAAGAACCCGTCCTGCATCGCCACCTTGGTGCCGATGAAGCCGACGGTGGTGACGCCCTGGGCGACGCATGCCGCCGCGACGACATCGGCCAGGTGTACGAGCGGGATCCCGACCGCGGCTTCCACCTGGTCGGCGACCTTGTGGAAGGTGGTCGTGCACAGGAGCAGGAAGTCGGCACCCGCGCGCTCGACTCCGCGGGCGGCCTCGGCGAGCAACTCGCCGATCTGCTGCCACCGTTCCTCGTCCTCGAGGTGGGTGACCTCGGCGAAGTCGACGGTGCTGAGCACCACCTTCGGCGACGAGAGACCTCCGAGCCGCTGTTGCACCCCGAGGTTCAGGTCCTGGTAGTAGACGGCGCTGCTCTCCCAGCTCATGCCGCCGATGAGTCCGATGGTCTGCACATCGGCAGTCTGCCACCGGCGACCCGCCGCGCGCTCCGACCCGTCCAGTACTGGGGCACGGCGCGCACCGATCAGTCCTCCTGGACCCGGTACACCTTGTGCTGGGCGGCCTGGGCCCGCGGCCGGATCACCAGCTCGTCGATGTTGACGTGGCTGGGCCGGGTCGCGATCCACGCGACCGCGTCGGCGATGTCCTCCGCGACCAGCGGGTTCGGTACGCCGGCGTACACGGCCTCGGCCTTCTCCCGGTCGCCGTCGAACCTGACCAGCGCGAACTCGTCGGTGCGGACCATGCCGGGCGCGATCTCCGAGATCCGGATCGGCTCGCCGACCAGCTCCAGCCGCAGCGTCTCGGTCACCACCTGCGTGCCGTGCTTGGCCGTCGTGTAGCCGCCGCCGCCCTCGTAGGCGATCCGGCCGGCGGTCGAGCCCATGTTCACGATCACCGCGTCGCCGCTGGCCCGCAGCGCGGGCAGCAGCGCCTGGGTGACCTGCACCAGGCCGATCACGTTCACCTCGAACATGGCCCGCCAGTCGTCCGGATCGGCAGACTCGACGGGGTCCGAGCCGAACGCGCCACCGGCATTGTTGACCAGCACGTGGAGCGTGTCGCCGACCGCGTCCGCGAGACCTCGGACGGACTCCGGTGAGGTGACGTCACAGGCGACGGCCACCCCGTCGATCTCCTTCGCGAGCGCCTCGATCCGGTCGAACCTCCGGGCCGCGCAGATCACCTTGAATCCTGCCGCCGCGAGCGCGCGGGCGGTCGCCTCGCCGATCCCGCTGCTCGCACCCGTGACCACTGCGGTACGTGACTCGTTCATGCCTTGATTGTGCAGGCCCGTGTTCTGCCGCCGGTCGCCGGTGGCAGACTGGCCTGTCGTCCTGAGCGATCAATGAGGTGTGGAAGGTCTATGAGTCTGCGCGCCGTGGCCCTGGTGTCCGGAGTGGTGGGGGGCCTCTGCTGGCTCGCCTTGTTGGTGCTCGACCAGGCGGGATCCGGCGGTTCCGGCCTGCACGACGCGTTGTACTGGAGCGGTCTGGCGCTGCTGGGCGTCGCCATGGTCGGCTTCGGTGCCAGCCTGGTGAGCCGGAGCGCGCTCTGGCTCCGGGTGATCGTCGGGATCGCGTTCCCCGCCCTCGTCTGGTCGGTGCTCGAGGTGTTCCACCCGGCCGGCGACCCCGAGGTCGTGGACGGCATCTTCGGTGGCGCCGTCGTGCTCCTGTCGATCATCGGGCTGACCAGGCGTCCCGCCCGGCAGGACCCACCGTCCCCGCGTCGTACGCACGGGGCGCACGCGCGCTGACGAGCCGGTCGCACTCCGGGAATGCGAAAGACTGCTCCGGGGTTCCACCACGAGGACTCTTTTCCGGAGGTGGAAGTTGGACCAGTCGCTTGGTCGTGTCGCGATGATCAGCCTGCACACGTCGCCGTTGGATCAGCCGGGGACGGGTGATGCAGGCGGGATGAACGTCTACGTGATCGAGCTCGCCCGACAGCTGGCGAAGCAGCGGATCGAGGTCGACATCTTCACGCGCGCCACCACCTCGGCACTCCCGCCGGTCGTCGAGGCCGGCGACGGCATCCGCGTACGCCACATCACCGCCGGCCCGTTCGAGGGCCTCACCAAGGGCGAGCTGCCCGGTCAGCTCTGCGTCTTCGCCCGCGAGGTGCTCCGGGCCGAGGCCGCGCAGCCGGTCGGCCACTACGACATCGTCCACTCGCACTACTGGCTCAGCGGGCAGGTCGGGGCGCTCGCCCGCGACCGCTGGGGCGTGCCGCTCGTGCACTCGATGCACACGATGGCCAAGGTCAAGAACGACGCCCTTGCCATCGGAGACACCCCCGAGCCCATGGCCCGGATCATCGGCGAGGAGCAGGTCGTCGAGGCGGCGGACATGCTGATCGCCAACACCGACATCGAGGCCAAGCAGCTGATCAACCTGTACGACGCCGACCCCGGCCGGGTCGAGGTCGTCCACCCCGGCGTGGACCTGTCGGTCTTCCGACCCATGGACCGGGCCGAGGCCAGGGCCGCCCTCGACATCCCGGCGGACGCACACGTCCTCCTGTTCGCGGGCCGGATCCAGCCACTCAAGGCCCCCGACGTGCTCCTGCGGGCGGTTGCTGTCCTGCTCGAGGAGAGCCCAGACCTCCGGTCGCGCCTGGTGGTCCCCGTGGTGGGCGGGCCGTCCGGCACCGGCCTCGAGCACCCCGAGTCCCTGGCCATGCTCGCCGCCGAGCTCGGTCTCGACGACGTCGTCCGGTTCGTCCCGCCCGTTGCGCAGACCGAGCTGGCCCGGTGGTGCGCGGCCGCGACCCTGGTCGCCGTACCTTCCTACAACGAGTCGTTCGGCCTGGTCGCCGTCGAGGCGCAGGCGACGGGCACTCCCGTGGTGGCCGCGGCGGTCGGCGGCCTGACCACCGTCATCCGCGACGGGCACAGCGGCCTGCTCGTCGACAGCCACGAGCCCCGCGACTGGGCGGCGGCGATCCGGCGGGTGATCGAGGACGACGGCCTTCGTGATCGCCTCCGGGCCGGCGCGACCCAGCAGGCGCGGCAGTTCGCCTGGGAGCGGACCGCCGAGCGCACGCTCGAGGTCTACCGGCAGGCGAGGGTAGGCATGCTCGAGGCGGTCACGTGATCGCTGACGTCGTCCGCTCGTACCTCCACGACAACGAGATCGAGTACCAGGAGACCAGCGAGGGCGTCTTCTCCTTCAGCCTCCCGGGCGAGAAGAAGCTGCAGACCCCCGTCCGGCTCGACGTCGGTCCGCACGCGCTGGGGGTGCACGCGTTCGTCTGCCGCAACCCCGACGAGAACCACGAGCGGGTGTACCGCTGGCTGCTCGAGCGAAACCTGAAGATGTACGCCGTCGCCTACGCCGTCGACCGGCACGGCGACATCTACCTCGACGCCCGGCTGCCGCTGTCCGCCGTGACCGCCGACGAGCTGGACCGGCTGCTGGGGTCGGTGCTCAGCCAGGCCGACGAGTCGTTCAACTCCATCCTCGAGCTGGGCTTCGCGTCCTCGATCCGCAAGGAGTGGGAGTGGCGCAAGCTGCGCGGCGAGCCCACCCGGAACCTCGAGGCGTTCCGCGGCTGGCTCGAGTCCGGGGACGCTCCCGACCCGGAGTAAGCCTCAGCGGGCCGCGAGCACAGCCGCCAGCGCGAGCAGCGCTGGTACGGCCTGGACGAGCAGGATCCGCCGGTTGACAGTGGCCGCGCCGTACAGACCGGCGACCACGACGCAGATCAGGAAGAACACCTGGACGTCGGTCCGCTCCGCGACCAGACCCCAGACCAGGCCGGCGACGAGGAACCCGTTGTAGAGGCCCTGGTTGGCGGCGAGGGCCTTGGTCTGCTCGGCGAACTCGGCGTCGGTCCCGAACACTCGT
Organism: uncultured Actinomycetota bacterium; assembly: GCA_963788445.1. Lineage (GTDB taxonomy): Bacteria > Actinomycetota > Actinomycetes > Propionibacteriales > Nocardioidaceae > Nocardioides. The sequence goes on along the minus strand of CAWBGN010000005.1, from coordinate 91,665 downwards.
CGGCCCGTCGGTGTCGTCCAGAGGAACATCTCGAGGACGAGGAAGTAGAGATGCAGGGCGGCGACGAGGCCGACCAGGAATGCGGCAAGGACGTTCACTGCTTCAGGATGGCAGCCTCGGGTGGGTTCCCGGTGGGTTCGGGGGAGTCTTCGACCGGCGCGACTTGCGCCGGGCGACGGCCACACCGACCAGCGCGAGCAGGCCGCCGGCGTACGCCATGGTCGGCGGCGCCTCGTCGAGGAAGATCAGGCCCATCACGATCGTGATCGGCGGGACGAGGTACGTCGTGACGCCCAGGCTGCTGGCGGTCATGTGCTGGAGCGCGAAGGCGTACGTCGTGAACGCGATCGCGGTCGGGAAGACCCCGAGGTAGACCAGCCACCAGATCGACGACGCCGGCGCGTCGGCGGCCTCGCTGACGAGCTGCCCGGCGAACGGCAGGCAGACGATCGCGCCGACGCTGCACGCCAGCCAGGTCACGTGGACCGCGGGCATCCGGCCGACCAGGGGCTTCTGGAGGATCAGGCTGATCGAGTAGACGACTGCCGCCAGCAGGCACAGCAGCACGCCCACGACGTCGCTGTTGCCGCCGGGCGAGGTGGAGAACGCGATCAGCGCGACGCCCCCGAACGCCAGCGCCAGCCCCAGCGCGAGGTTGACCGTGAACCGCTCGCCCAGGAACATCGCCGCGAGCACCGCGATCAGAACCGGTGACACCTGGATCAGCATGGCGGCGGTGCCGGCGTCGACGCGCTGCTCGCCCTCGTTGAGGGCGACGTTGTAGACGCCGAACCAGAGCACGCCGATGATCACGACGGCGATCCAGTCGCCCCGGCTCGGCCGGGGCACCCCGCGCGCCAACGCCACCACCGCGAGGCAGGCCGCGCCGATCAGGAGCCGGCCGAGCGACAGCGCCCCGGCGGAGAAGTCATCGCCGAGGTAGCGGATCGCCACGAACGCCGAGGCCCAGAACACCAGGGTGCAGGCCACGGCCGCTAGGGGCAGCCAGGCCTTCACGGGCGTCGTCGTACCGGTCACCCACCCAGCCTAGGGAGCCGCACGGACCCCCGACACGCGGTTATCGGACGTCGTTGCGCCACATCCCGCCAGTCACACCAGTCACAGGTCGAGCTTGTACCCCAGCCCGCGCACGGTGACCAGGAACTTCGGCTCGCTCGGGTCCGGCTCGAGCTTGGCGCGCAGCCGCTTCACGTGGACGTCGAGGGTCTTGGTGTCGCCGACGTAGTCGGACCCCCACACGCGGTCGATCAGCTGGCCGCGGGTGAGGACGCGTCCGGGGTTGCGGAGGAACATCTCCAGCAGCTCGAACTCCTTGAGCGGCAGCCGCTGCTCCTGCCCGTCGACGGTGACGACGTGCCGCTCGACGTCCATCCGGACGGGACCGGCCTCGAGGGTCATCGGTGCCAGATCTGGCTCGGCGCCGCGGCGCAGCACCGCCCGGATCCGCGCGACCAGCTCGCGGGGGGAGTACGGCTTGGTGACGTAGTCGTCGGCACCGAGCTCGAGCCCGACCACCTTGTCGACCTCGTCGTCCTTGGCGCTGACCATGATCACCGGCACGTTCGACGTCTGGCGGATCTGCCGACAGACCTCGGTGCCGGGCAACCCGGGCAGCATCAGGTCGAGCAGCACGATGTCCGCCCCGTTCCGGTCGAACTCCGTCAGCGCCTCGTTCCCCGTAGCCGCGATCGCGACCTCGTAGCCCTCCTTGCGCAGCATGTACGCAAGAGCGTCGCTGTAGCTCTCTTCGTCCTCGACTACGAGTACCCGTGTCACCGGCCGATCTCCTGATTCCTTCTGGGAAGGCTGAGGGTGAAGGTCGAACCTTGCCCCTCCACCGACCACACTCGTACGTCGCCACCGTGGGTGGCAGCGACGTGCTTGACGATGGACAGGCCGAGCCCGGTGCCACCTGTGGAACGGTGACGGGCCGGGTCGACCCGGTAGAAGCGTTCGAAGATCCGATCCATCTCGCCCGAGGGTATGCCGATCCCCTGGTCAACGACCGATATCTCCACGTCGGTGCCCTGCGCCTTCGCCGAGACCAGGACCGTCGAGTCGTCACCGGAGTAGGCGACGGCGTTGGCGACGAGGTTCGCGACGGCGGCCGTCACCTGCTCGACGTTGCCGAAGACCTCGAGTCCTTCGACACCGCCGGTGACGACCTTGATCCGGCGGGCGTCCGCGTCGATCGCGCTGGTGTCGACGGCCGTCCGAAGTACGTCGTCGACGTGCACCACCGCCGGGGTCTCGAGCGGGTCGTCGCCCTGGAGGCGGGACAGCTCGATGATCTGCTGGACCAGCCGGGTCAGCCGGTCGCTCTCCGTCAGCATCCGCCCGCCGAACCGCTTGACCGCTTCGGGGTCGTCGGCGGCGTCCATGACGGCCTCCGCGAGCAGCCGGATGGCGCCGACGGGTGTCTTCAGCTCGTGGCTGACGTTGGCCACGAAGTCGCGACGGATGGCCTCCACCTGGCGCTCGCGGGTGCGGTCCTCGACCAGTGCCAGCACGAGCCGTGAGCTCAGCGGCGCGACCCGGGCGGTGACGTGCCGCGACGGCAGGCTGCTGCGCGACATCAGCAGCTCGGTCTCGCGGATCTGGCCGTCCCGGCGTACCTGCCGGACCAGCTCGGCCAGCTCCTCGGACACCAGGGCGTTGCCGCGGACCAGTCCGAAGGCGTACGCCGGCGCGGAGGCCTTGAGCACCACGTCGTCCTCGCCCACCACAACAGCGCTGCTGCGCAGGACGGACAGGACGGTGCCGACCGCGGGCGGGACCAGCGGCTCGTCCGTGTGGGAATCCTGGTGCTGCTGCCGCTCGCTGACGTGCCAGGCGAAGACCGCGCCGCCTGTGACCACGGCTCCGAGGAGCGCGGCAAGGAACGCCTGCGTCGTCGGATCCACGCCATCGATCTTAGGCAGGGTTTCACCGAGCGTTTGACCACGGCCGCGCCGGCTTCCCGATGTTCACCGCTAGTTCACGCGTTCGCCCTTCCCCGTCACCCGGCGTACCTAGGCTGGGGCGCATGCGCGAGGTCTTCCACGAACAGCTCGAGTCCGTCTTCGGCGATCTAGCCGGCATCTGCCGGAGCGTCGAGACCGCCGTCGGGCTCGCCACCCAGGCGCTCCTCACCGGAGACGTCGAGATCGCCGAGCGGGTGATCAGTGCCGACGCCGACATCGACCGCGCCCGGGAACGCGTCGAGGACAACGCGTTCTCCCTGCTCTCCCTCCAGCAGCCCGTGGCCGGCGACCTGCGCGTCGTCGTGTCGGCGCTACGGATGGTCACCGAGCTGGAGCGGATGGGTGACCTGTCCGTGCACGTCGCGAAGATCGCGCGGCTACGCGTCCCGGAGATCGCCGTACCGGAGCAGATCCGGCCCACCATGGAGGAGATGGGCCGCGTCGCCGAGGACATGGTGGCCAGGGTCGCGGCGATCATCACCAGCCGTGACGTCGAGGCCGCCATCGCGCTCGGCCGCGACGACGAGGTGATGGACCAGCTCCGTCGCAAGAGCTTCAGGCTGCTGCTGTCCGACGACTGGGCCCACGGTGTCGAGGCCGCCGTCGACATCGCCCTGCTCGGCCGCTACTACGAGCGGATCGCCGACCACGCCGTCTCGGTCGCGAACCGGATCATCTACGTCGTCACCGGAGACTTCCCCGTCGAGGTCTGAGACCAACCCCTGTTGAGTTGGGCCTGCGCGGGTCGTTTCGAGGCCGCGCGCGCCCAATTCGTGGGCCGCGTAGGCCCAACTCAACTTGCTAACGGCCTTGATTCGCCACGGCCGCAGCGGCCTCGGCGGCCGCCTCGGGGTCGAGGTACTCGCCGCCCTTCACGGTCGGCGCCATGTCGTCGTCGAGCCGGTAGACGAGCGGCATGCCGGTCGGGATGTTGAGGCCGGCGATGTCCTCGTCGCTGATGCCGTCGAGGTGCTTGACCAGCGCACGCAGGCTGTTGCCGTGCGCGGCGACGAGCACCGTCGAGCCGGTCCTCAGGTCCGGGACGATCGAGGACTCCCAGTACGGCAGGAAGCGCGCGATCACGTCCTTGAGGCACTCGGTGCGCGGCATCTCGTCGCCGAGGTCGGCGTACCGCGGGTCACCGACCTGCGAGAACTCGCTGTCGTCGTCGAGCGGAGGCGGGGGGACGTCGAACGACCGCCGCCAGAGCATGAACTGCTCCTCGCCGTACGCCTCGAGCGTCTGCTTCTTGTCCTTGCCCTGGAGCGCGCCGTAGTGCCGCTCGTTCAGGCGCCAGGACCGGCGGACCGGGATCCAGTGCCGATCCGCCGCGTCGAGGGAGAGGTACGCCGTGTTGATCGCGCGCCGCTGGACGGATGTGTGGACGACGTCCGGGAGGATCCCCGCCTCCCGCATGAGTACGCCGCCGCGCTCGGCCTCCACGCACCCCTTCTCGGTCAGGGCGACGTCCACCCAGCCGGTGAAGAGGTTCTTGGCGTTCCACTCGCTCTCGCCGTGGCGGAGCAGGATCAGAGTGTGGGTCATGGACGCCTCCGGTGAGTGGTGGGGGCCGATCAGTGTTCCGCGACCGGGGCTTCGGGCTCGCACTGCTCGAGCACGAGCGGGCCGTCCAGGCCCTCGTAGACGCCGCAGTTCGTGACGACCGGGATGTCCATCTCGGCCTGGCTGCCGTCCCCGAACTTGACCAGCACCTCGAGGAAGTCGCCCGCGGTGAAGTCGCCGGTGACCTCGATCGGCTCGTCCTCGTCGGCGAGGTTGACCAGGCCGGCGGGCGGGATCTCGATCGGGTCGAACTCCGTCACGGTCAGCTCGCCGGCCGCCAGGCTCTCGAGGGCCTCGAACGTCGCGGGCTCTTCCGGGTCGGGGTTGGCGAAGGACGCGATGAAGGTGCCGGAGCCGTCCTCCGCGGAGACGACCACGGCACCGAGGACATCGACGTCCGTGTCGTGGTTGTTGACGCCGACGCCTGGGGTGTACTCGCGGTCCGTCGCGTAGTTGAACCCGCACGAGGTGAGTGCGAAGAGTGCGATGGCGCCGGTCGCCAGCGCGATGGTGCGTCGCAGGTGCATCGTTGAAGGCCTTCAGGTCGGCGGCGGAAGCCGGTGGACTCGCCGGTCGGCTTGGTGCGTTGGACAGCCTAGCGGCCCCGCGCCGACCTCAGGCGGTCGGAGTCACTGGCTCAGGCCCACCCTCGCGCCGGCCAGGACGAGACCGGCCACGACCAGCACGGTGGCCGCGATCGAGAGGTACAGCAACCGCGGCGCACCGACCCGCAGCGCCACCCGGAGCGGAAGGTGCCGGAAGCCATTGCGGTTGTCGGCGACCAGGCCCGGGAGCGCTCGCAGGAAGTGGACGCACACGCCCAGCGCACCCGCCAGCACGGTCACGGAGATCTGAGGGGGATCGCCGAGGTACTCGCCGCCCCAGCCGCCGTACGACAGGAACGCCGGGTAGAGCGCGTACGACACGGCCCAGGTCAGCCACGAGAGCCACCCGCGCCGGAACAGCACGTTGCCGAGGAGGCCGACGGCGAGCGCGATCAGGTAGGCGCCGCCTGCCGTCACGCCGCTCGTGATCGAGAGGGGTACGACGAGCAGGGCGCCGCAGGCGATGGCGAACCAGACAGTCCCCGGGTCGAGCGACCCGTCGGCCACGGGCTTGCGCGGGCCGCTCGTCGGCGAGGTCACGCAACCGGTCGACGACGTCGTTGTGCCAGCCGATCATCGACTGACCCACCAGGACGGTCGCGAACACGACCGCGACCTCGCGAGCGGCGCGTCCGCTGACCGCCGCGACTCCGGCGATGGCGAGCGCCGTCAGCAGCGCCTGACGAGGGTGCGCGGCCCGCAGCAGGAGGACCAGTCCGAGCTGCCCGAGTGACCGGGAACCGGCAGTCGTCGCGACGGCGGTGGTCGGCTCTGCGGCGGGCGGCGGAGCTGGTGTCCTGCGGCGCTCGCGCCTCCTCGTCGACATGCCCCGAAGTATCGACCACGGCCGCCTCCACGGGCACTGCTTGGGGCTCTGCGCGCGTCGTCCACCACAGGAACAGGGGTTCTGTCAAGCCCGCAATGGGGCTCTGACCTGCACAAACGTGGTCGGAGCTGCTTCGGCGACGTGTTAGACTGGTCACCTGGAAAGGGGTACTTGACACATGACCTTCACCGTCGGCGAAACGGTTGTTTATCCGAATCACGGGGCCGCGATCATCGAGGACATCGAGACGCGAACCATCAAGGGGGAGGACCGGGAGTACCTCGTTCTCCGCATTGTCGCCCAGCAGGATCTGGTCGTGCGCGTTCCTGCGTGCAACCTCGATCTGGTCGGGGTGCGCGACGTTGTCGACAAGGAGGGCCTCGACCGCGTGTTCGATGTCCTTCGTGCCGCACACGTCGAGGAGCCGACCAACTGGTCGCGCCGCTACAAGGCCAACCTCGAGAAGCTGCACAGCGGCGACGTCATGAAGGTGGCCGAGGTCGTTCGCGACCTGTGGCGCCGCGAGCGTGACCGTGGTCTGTCGGCCGGCGAGAAGCGGATGCTGGCCAAGGCGCGCCAGATCCTCGTCTCCGAGCTGGCCCTGGCCGAGCACACCAACGAGGACAAGGCGGAGGCCATCCTCGACGAGGTGCTCGCTTCCTGAGCTGTTCACACCTGTTGTGACGAGGCCCCCGGGTTCGCCCGGGGGCCTCGTGCCTATTTCGATGTGGCCGTCGATGCAACCTCAGCGGGCGGTCAGACGTCTAGAGGGATGTGAGCGCCATGGCCTACTCCTTGTACGACGCGCGGGACGCAGACGCGCCGCGGGCGCTCGGCTCCGTCGTCGAGACGGACCGCGGATCGCTGCCGTTCGCGCTCATCCACGGCGAGGCCCTGGTCGCGTGCGCCGCCTGGGCGCTCGGCGATGCCGGGGTGACGGCGGTCGACCTCGGCACGTCCTGGTCCGATGTCGTGGAGGCTGGCGAGCTCTTCGTGCTGCACGACCCGCTGTGCCCGATGACCCCTGCCACCTTCATCGCCGCCTGTGTCGAGCGGGCCCTCGAGCGCGACCAGGTCGTGGTCGGTGTCCGTCCGGGACAGGACGGCCGGACGACCGTGGCCTCGCCGATCGTGCTCCCGTCATCGGCCGTGGCGTCGCTCGACGGCCTGCCCACTCTCGAGTTCCCGGCACTCGTCGAGTTCCTGCGCGGGCGCTTCGTCGTCGAGCCGGTCGAGGCTCCGGCGGGCGCCGACCGCGTCGCCTCGGAGGCCGACGTTCGCGAGCTCGAGGCGCGCACTGCGCGCTGAGCCACCCGGCTGCCGAGGGCGCCGAGGGCGCCTCTACGGTGGGCACGTGAACGCGGCTACCGGCAAGGGGAACGGAAGTACGCGACACGCTCTCCTTGTTCTGAGCGGGCGGTCGGACCTGGCGTTCGTCGAGCTCCACGGGGAGCCGCTCTACGCCCACGCCCTGCGCGCGCTCGCGGACGCCGCGGGCCCGGTGATCGTGGGAGTGGACGCACCGGACCTTCGGCGGGTGCGGGACGACGTGGCGCGCTGGCGGCTACCGGTCACCGTGCTCGTCCACGACGAGTGGTGGGGCACGGTGCGGCAAGAACCCGGCCGGGGTCTCCTGGCCCACGACGTGCTGTGCCCGCTCGTCACGGCACAGTTCCTCACCTCGGTGGCGAGCCGCGCCGACGAGGACCCGGACACCGCGTTCGTGGCCGTGCGGCCGGTCACCGACACCCTGAAGACGGTCGTCGACGGGCAGATCCAGGGCACGATCGACCGGGAGGGCCTGGCCGCCGTGGCCTCGCCGCTGGTCGTTCCCGGCCACCTGCTGGCCGCTGCCTCTGCGGACGAGCCGCCGCCGATCCATGACTTCGCGGAGATGGTCACCTGGCTGCGGGCCCGCGGCGATCTGGAGCTGGTGAAGGCGCCGCTGCTCGGCCGTCGCGTCGAGCACCACCGGGCGGTGCACCTGCTCGAGTGCGTGGACGAGGTCGGTCGCCGAGTGCGTACCGAGGCCGGCCACCCGGCGGAGTCAGTGGCGGAAGACCGACCGTAGCTCGGCGAGGAACTTGGCCGGCTGCCGCACGATCGCCCGCGGCAGCTGCCGTAGGAAACCACGCGGATCCTTGGCGACCCGGTGCACCATCCGACGCGGCTTGCTGACCACCCGCTGCTCGAGATCGGCGAGGTACGCCGGGAGCATGTCGCGGGTCGGGACGTCCAGGTGCGCGCCGCACACCGTGCACCTGGTGGACTCGAGCAACCGCCCCGAGTAGTGGAGCTCGTGCTCGGTCACCTGGTCGCAGGTCTCACAGTGCAGGTCCGCCAGCTCCACGCTCATCACGGGCCTCCTGCGCGGGTCCGGCCGGGCACGTGCAGGAGGCCTTGGCGGCCTCCCCGCTCGCGGCCACCGGAGAGGTCCCAGCGTGCCTTCGCCAGGAGCCGCTCGGCCAGGAACAGGTCGTCGGGGAAGGTGATCTTGATGTTGCCGGCGTCGCCCTCGACGCAGTGCACCGGCTCCTCGGTGTAGCGCTCGATGCAGCTCGCCGTGTCGGTGCCGATGAAACCGTCCTCGGCGGCGCGGCGGTACGCCGCGAGCAACGGCCGCGCCGTGAAGGCCTGCGGCGTCTGCACGGCCACGACGCGGTTGGGGGGTGGGTCGCCGCCGTCGAGTGAGGCGAGCTGGCCCTGGTCGTTGGCCGGGATCGCGCACCCGAACCTCGCCGCCGCATCGATCACGTCGGCGAACATGTCCGTGCCGGCCAGGGGGCGCGCGGCGTCATGGACGACGACGACGTCGACCTCACCGGCCTCGATGGCCGGGGTCAGCACCTGTAGTGCCTCCCACTCCGAGCCGTGCCGGCTCGTCCCTCCGACGATCACCTCGACGTCGGGTGGGCCGACCTCGCGGTCCAGGGTGCGCATCACCAGGTCACGGTCCTGTTCGCGGATCACCAGGATCGTCCGGCACACCTCGGGCAGCAGCCGGGCCCACCGGATCGACCAGGTGAACACGCGGCGGCCGGCCAACGGCAGCAGCACCTTGTTCGTGTGGTGGCCGGTACGTCGTCCCTCGCCGGCGGCCAGCATGACCAGCGCTGCGCGGGGTCGCCGATCCGAGTCGTCGGATCGGGTGGAGGCGGACGGCACCGAGTGAGCCTAGCGCCGTCCGCCTCATGTCCGATCCGGTGCTCAGCTCGCCAGCTGCGCGCGCAGCTCGTGGAGCGTCGGGGGCGCTGCGTCCTTCGACAGCATGGCGTCCTGGATCCGGCGCATCTTCACGATGGTCGAGGACTCGTCGAGCTCCACGTCGTCGTACGTCAGCATCGCGTCGACGGGCAGGTCGCGGGTGAGCACCGCACCCTGCAGCACCCCGAGGGGCACCCCGTTGTCACGGGCGAAGTCGTCGGCCGGGTCGATCAGACCCCGCACCATCGACCCGCCGATCCCGTCGATCCGCTCGCCCGCCTTGAGCGGCCGCTTGGCTTCGGCGCCGACCTCGGCCGTCCAGTGCTCGGCCGTCAGGCTCGGGCGCTTGTCGAGGGCCATCTCGTAGACCGTGAGCGGCGCCTCCAGGCTGGCCAGGTGGTAGGGACGGTAGAGCGCGAAGTACGGTCCGTCACCCATCTGCAGGTAGGTCATCTCGTGGTGGACATAGGGGTCCTCGGTGCGGACCACGACGAACACCCCCGGCGCGACCGGCCCGGTGCAGTAGTCGACGACGCCGGCCCGCTCCAGGACGCCGCCGTCCTCGGCGAGCGCGAACGTCTGGTGCAGCGTGGGCACCGTCGACGGCGGGCCGTGCATGCCCCGCTTGCTCACCTCCAGGCCGGTCGTGTTCGCCAGCGCGGCCATCTCGATCATCGCCTTGGACCCGTCGACGAAGCTGGTCAGCATCTTCGGGTTCATGCCCTTGGCCTGCGCCTGGGCGGTCAGGGACTCCGGCGACGCGTGCGGGTCGAGCGGGTTGTTCTTCCCCTTCCCGGCGCAGATGACCTCGAGGTTCAGGTCCCGGGCGAAGTCGACCAGGATCTTGGTCTCCACCGGCTCGTCACCCCGGCACACCGAGTAGATGGCGCCGGACTCCTCGGCGAGCCGGGCCAGGTAGGCCCCGATCGTCACGTCGGACTCGACGTTCAGGGTGGCGACGCCCTTGCCCGACGCGAGCGCCTCGATGGCGACGCGGGCGCCGACGTCGGGGACCCCCGTGGCCTCGACGATGATGTCGAGCGGCAGGCCGCCGAGCTCGTCGACACCGGCGAGCGCGACGCTGCCGCCGCTCTCGATCGCCCGGCTCGCGGCGTCGACGTCGGTGGCGTCCGACGGCTTGATGCCGGACTGGCCGAGGGCGTCGACGGCGCGGTCACGATCCACGTCGAAGACCGCGGACAGCGCGATCCCCGGCATCCGGAGCAGCTGGGCCGCGAAGCCCGTGCCCATCTGTCCCGCGCCGACGAGGCCGACGCGCAGCGGCACGCCGGTCTCGTCGAGGCGCTGTTGCAGGCGTTCTCGGTAGCTCATGGGTGGGGCTCCTTGTTCGATGACGCAGGGCGCGTGATGCGGAACGGATCGCCCTCGCGCAGCAGGGGAAGGTCGCCGACCCGGACGCACACGTCGCCAGGCAGCTTGGGTTCGGTACGTCCATCGGCCTTCAGGTCGAGGTGGCCCAGGTTGAGGAGGTTGTCGCGGACCACGGGGCCCACGGCCAGCACCTCCAGCTCCTCGGCGCCCACCTTGATCAGGTCGCCGGGGGCCGGACCGTCCTCGGAGATCGTCGCCCGGTGCAGTACGGAGATGTCGTGGAGCTCGGCGGGGGACTGGGCCCCGAAGAAGATGAGCAGGCCATGGCCGAGGAAGGCCTCGACCTGGCCGCCCACCTGCGTCACCTCCGACTCGTAGACGACCGCCGTTTCGGCGGTGCTCATCCGGGGTCCCCGTTCGAAGCGGAACGAAGTGAGCATTCGAATGGGGTGGAGTTCATGCTTCCTCCACGTCCTCGGGCTTGACGCCGGACACGAAGAGCTCCTCGGTGATGAACTGGGCCAGCGGGCCGGCCGGGCTCGTGCCGTGGATGTCGACGGTCTTCACCTTCTTCATCGGGTACACGCCCACCCGGGCCGTGCCACCGCAGTCGATGACCGCGACGGCCAGCTTGTCGAACGGCGCCGAGCTGGAGAAGCCGTCGAAGGCCTCACCGCCGGTCAGGTCGGCGATCCGCTGGGCGACGGGGTGGATCCCGCCGCCGGTGATCGAGGCGACCAGGGGACGCTCGTCGGTCGGGGTGATGGTCAGGGGACCACCCCAGCCGCCACGGCCCTTGGTGACCTTCACGGACTTGTATTCAGTCATGTCTACTCCTTGGGTTGGGGTGGCTAGTTGGCGGACTGGTAGAGACCGAAGCTGGCCAGATAGGCGAGAACCACCGACGCCGGTCCGGTGAAGAGGCGCGAGACCAGAACAGCCGGGACTCCTACTTCGACAGTTTTCTCCTCCGCCTCGCCGAGCGCGAGGCCCACCGGGATGAAGTCGCAGCCGACCTGCGGGTCGATCGCGAACAGGGCCGGGAGGGCGTACTGCGGCGGGATGTCGCCCTCGCCGATCCGGGTGCCGAGCAGGACGCCGACCACCTGGGCGATGACCGCGCCGGGCCCGAGCACCGGCGAGAGGATCGGGATCGCGCAGAAGATGCTGATCACCATCAGCCCGAGCAGGCTGCTCGCCAGTGGCTCGATCAGGTGCGCCAGCGCATCCCCGAGACCGGTCTCGGTGATGATGCCGATCAGGACCGAGACGAACGCCATGAACGGAAGGATGTTGCGGATGACCGTGTCGATCGAGTCGCGGCCGGCCTGGTAGAGCGTGCCGACGACGCCGCCGACGGCCTTTCCGACCGTGACCAGGACGCTGTTGAACTTGTCCATGCCGCCGCCGGGCTTCTTGTCGGTCTGGGTGGTGCTCATGCTGCCGCCTCCTCGGTCTTGACCTTCTTCGCCATCATCCGCGCGGTGATCAGCTCGGTGACGATGCCGCGCATCAGGATCACGACCAGGCCGACCAGCAGGTAGCGGACCGCCAGGTCGCTCGTGTTGAGCCCGAGGGTGGTGATGCCCGCCGCGATGCCGAGGTAGACGAAGAGCTCACCGGCGTTGGCGTGCGGGAAGATGCCGGTGATCGGGTGCACGAAGCTGACCGCCGAGTCGTAGAACGCGGGCTTGTAGCGCTCCGGGAGGAAGCGGCCCATCGTGTAACACATCGGGTTGGTCAGGAAGAACACCGAAAGTGCCGGGAACACGAGGTACCGGACGGGGTACCACTGCAGACCCGGCCGCGCGGCGTACTCGCCGAGCTTGTCGATCCGCTCCGGACCGATCAGCCGGATCAACGCGTTGACGGCCGTCAGCAGCACGATCAGCGTCGGGATGATCCCCGTGACCAGGCCCATGAAGACCACGCCGCCTGCCTCGAACAGGCCGATGAACCAGTCGGCTCCGTCGGCAAGGGCGCCGAAGAAGCCGGTCGGTTCGTCCACCGACGGTTGGTTAGAGGCGACGACGATTCCTGTCGCCAATTGGGTGAATGGCATGATTGCTCCTCATCGAGTAGGCCCCTTGCGAGGCCGTCCGTGATGCTTGCCGGGCATCTTTTGTGGTCATCGGCGGGCGAGCCGCTCGATGTGCCCTGCGGTGCCGGGACGGGCTCCACCCCGTGTCGGCCCGCAGGGAAACTTCTCAGCCGAGCACCTCCTGGATCGCTCGGTCGGTGGCCGGACGCATCAGCGTCGCCGCCTGCCGGGCGGCCTCCCGCTGCTGCCGGCCCAGGCCGGGGATGTCCCGGTCCCCCTTGACCTTGTTGACCCGCATCCCGATCAGTGCGGGGAGGGTCCGGGCCCGGGCGAAGGTCGTGAAGCCTCGCAGCGAGATCGCGTCGCGGACCACGCCCTGCTCGTCGACGGCGATCGCCACGAACGCGCGGCCGCCGCGGTAGCGCTTGCCACCCGCACCGACACTCACCGTGCCGGAGCGACGCATCGCGCGGGCATCGGAGTTGAACGCCATCGACTGCCGGTAGGTCAGGAAGAGCTGGAACGTCCAGCCCAGGACCACGGCGAGCAGCAGGAAGAAGTAGGGAGCAGGCATGTCAGGCACCTCCGTTGTCGGACGCGGACGCGGAGCGCGCCTCGCTGAGCAGGTGGCGGGCGAGCGTCTCGTCGCACACCAGGGAGTCGATGAGGTGCCCGCGGAGGGCACCGAGGACGCCGGGGACCTTGGCGCGTCCGTGCGCCACCCCGATCACGTGCGGGATCGCCACCAGGTCCTCGAGCGTCACGCCGAGGATGCGGTCCTCCACCGGTCCGTGGATGGGCTGGCCGGAGGCGCCGTAGTAGCGGGCGGCGATGTCGCCGACCGGATTGCTGTTCCAGAACGCACGCAGCTGAGCCTCGTCGAGGTCCAGCGAATCCAGGATCGCGGCCGAGGAGCCGACGGTGGGGGTGCCGATGCCGACCACCGCGAGGTCCGCCCGGACGGCCGTCTTCAGCGCCTCGGCGATGGATGACTCGGCCAGCAGGGCGTCGCGGGAGGTGCTTGACTCGAAGGTGGCCGGGGCGTGCAGGAAGCGGTAGCCCGCTCCGAGGCGTACGGCGAGCTCGCGGACGAGCTCCTGTCCGCTGATCTCGTTGCGGATCGAGGACAGACCACCGACCAGCTGGACCAGCGTGAGTCGGTGCTGCTCCTGTTCTGAGGTCGTGGCGTAGACCATCGACTGCAGGGCGTGGCCCCAGGACAGGGCAACCGTCATCGAGTCCTTGAGGTTGTCGAGCAGCAGCCGTGAGGCCTGGACGCCGACCTGGTCCTCGACCCGCAGGCCCGGCGTGAGGCCGGCGTGTGCCACGCGAACGTCGCGGAGGCCGAAGAGGGACTGGATCTCCTCCTCGAGCTCGTTGACCCGGCCGCCCGGGTCGTTGATCCGGATCTCGACGATGCCCTGCTTCTGCGCCTCGCTGAGCATGCGGGAGACGTTCGACCTGCTCGTCCCCATCTGCTGGGCGATCTCCGCCTGGGACCGACCGTCGAGGTAGTAGAGCCGGGCAGCGATCAGCAACGTGGCTGGGTCGCGGGGCAGCGGCATTCTCGAACCTCCGTAGTCACCGATGTGCATGTGTGTGCTCACATGCGTGCACACCTGTATAGAGTGTGACCCCCGTCACGTCAAGGGCCTGGGGCAGACTCGCCCGGCTGTCCGGACCAGTCACACCGAGCCCCCGAGCCGTGCGGCGAAGGACTGCAGCAGCTGCGCGGCGTGCGCGCCGTCCGCGACCCGGTGGTCCACCGTGAGCCCGGCCTGCACCGTCAGCGCCAGCCCGACCCCACCCGGGACGGCGACCGGACGCTGCCGGATCGAGCCCAGGGACAGGACGCTCGCCTGGGGCGGCGTCAGGAGGGCCTGGAAGCGGTCCACGCCCATGCCGCCGAGGTTGGACAACGACCCGTTGGCCAGGCCCATGTACTTGCGGTCCAGCTTGCCGGTGTGGGCGGAGCGGACGACGTCACGGATCTCGGCGTCGACCTGGTGCGCGTCGCCGAGGTCGGGCTCGAGGAGCGTGGGGACCAGCAGTCCACGATCGGTGGCGACCGCCAGTGCGACGGCCGGCGGGCCGGCGTCCGTGGCGCGGTCGTCCTCCCACCGGCACAGCAGGTCCGGCACCTCGCGCAGCGCGGCGGCGTACGCCCGGAGAAGCACGGTGGTCCAGGACAGACCGCGTCGCGTTGCATTCGCGCCGTCCAGCTCGATCTCCCGCCACACGGTGAACTGGGGGATCTCGGCGCTGGGCGTCATCTTCCGCGCCACGGCGGCGCGGATGGCGGCCTTGCGGTCGGCGCTCGCCGGGGCCGTCTGTGCGGCGGTCCGGGCCGGCGCTGCCGGTGCTGCAGGCGGCGGGGGCGCAGGGGGTCTCGTGGCGGCCTCCACGTCGGAGACCCGGATCAGGCCGTCCGGCCCGGTGCCGGTGAGCTCGGCGAGGTCGACGCCGCGTTCGGCGGCCAGACCCCGCGCGCGGGGTACCGCGGCCACCGGCCCGGTGGACGCCGGCGCGGCGTCCGAGCCGGACGGCTCGTCCGGCTCCTCGACCGGCAGGACGGTCGCCGGGGCCTCCTCGGCAGGCGGGGCGGGTTCGGGCTGAGGTTCCGTGAGGAGATCGCCGAAGCCACCGCCGGTGTCTTCGCCCTCGACCCAGCCGATGGGCTCTCCGACCTCGACCGTTCCGGTTTCGTGGACGATCTCGACGAGGGTGCCGGCGACCGTGCTCTCGACCTCCATGTCGACCTTGTCCGTCATCACCTCACAGACGACATCGCCCTCGGCGACCTCGTCGCCGACCTTGACCATCCAGGACGACACCTCGCCCTCGGTCATGGTCATCGACATCTTGGGCATCCGGATCGCGAGCCGCGCCATCAGGACTCCTTCATGATCGTCTGGGCGGCTTCGACGATGTCGTCCACCTGCGGCACCGATGCCTTCTCGAGCTGCGGGGCGTAGGGGATCGGGGCGTCCAGGCCGCTGAGCCGCTTGATCGGCGCGAGCAGCCGGTAGATCGTGGGTGACTCGGTGATCCGCGCGGCGATCTCGGCGGTGAACCCGGCATGGCCGGGTGCCTCTTGCACGAGCAGTGCGCGACCGGTGCGCGAGACGTCCTCGTGGATCGGGGCGTCGTCGAGCGGGCTCAGGGTCCGTGGGTCGATGACCGATACGTCGATGCCGGCAGCGCTCAGGGTCTCGGCGGCCTCGAGGGCACGCGAGACCATGATCCCGGTCGCCACGATGGTGATGTCGTCGCCGCGACGGCGTACCGCGCTCTTGCCGATCGGGACCCGGAGGGCCTCCTCGGGCACCGGGCCCGACGTCCGGTAGAGCAGCTTGTGCTCGAGCACGATGACCGGGTTGGGGTCGTCGATGGCGGAGAGGAGCAGCCCCTTGGCGTCCTCGGCGGTCGCGGGCATCACGACCTTGAGCCCGGGCACGTGGGCGAACCACGCCTCGAGGCTCTGCGAGTGCTGGGCTGCCGCGCCGGTGCCGGAACCGAGCGGGGCCCGCAGCACCATGGGGACGGACGCGGCGCCGCCCAGCATGTAGTGGATCTTGGCTGCCTGGTTGACGATCTGGTCCATCGCCTGGTTCATGAAGTCGGAGAACTGGATCTCCACGATCGGGCGCATGCCGGCGAGGGCCGCGCCGACCGCGGCGCCGACGATGCCGAGCTCGGAGATCGGGGTGTCCCGGATCCGCTCCGGGCCGAACCGGTGGTAGAGGTCGCCGCTGACGCCGAAGGCGCCCCCGTAGACGCCGATGTCCTCACCGAGCATGAAGACGCGGTCGTCGGCCTCCATGGCCTGGCCGATTGCTTCGCGGATTGCTTCTGAGTACGTGATGGTGCGTTGGTCGGTCATGGGTGTTCCTCGGGGTCAGGCCGGAGCGAAGACGGCGTCGAGAAGGTCGGAGGGGTCGGCGTCGGGGGCCGAGTTCGCGGCGCGGACGGCGTCCTTCATGTCCTCCAGGGCACGAGTCCGGGTGTGCTGGATGTCCTCGTCGGACAGCAGGCCCTCCTCGCGGATCCGGGCCTCGAAGCGCAGGATCGGGTCCTTGCTGCGCCACTCCGCGATCTCTTCCTTCGTGCGGTAGAGGTTCTTGTCGGACTTGCTGTGGCCCTTCCAGCGGTACGTC
The DNA here is from genome assembly GCA_963788445.1 of uncultured Actinomycetota bacterium. Classification (GTDB taxonomy): domain Bacteria; phylum Actinomycetota; class Actinomycetes; order Propionibacteriales; family Nocardioidaceae; genus Nocardioides. The sequence goes on along the minus strand of CAWBGN010000005.1, from coordinate 74,953 downwards.
AGGTTCTCCACGAGCGTGGGTCCGTCACCGGCGCGGGCGCGTTCGACGGCGGTGCTGACCGCGTCGTACACCGCCACCACGTCGTTGCCGTCGACGGTGACGCCGGGGATGCCGTAGCCCAACGCCCGCTCGGAGATGTTCTCGATCGCGAACGACTTCTCGGTGGAGAAGGACATGCCGTACTTGTTGTTCTCGCAGATGAACACGACGGGCAGCTTCCAGATCGCGGCCAGGTTGACCGCCTCGTGGAAGGCGCCCTCGTTGGCGGCGCCGTCGCCGAAGAAGCAGGCGACCACGTGGTCCTCGCCGCGCAGCTGGTACGCCAGCGCGGCGCCGGCCGCGATCGGGATGCCGCCGGCGACGATGCCGTTGGCGCCGAGGTTTCCGGTGGCGACGTCCGCGATGTGCATGGAGCCACCGCGGCCGCGGCAGTAGCCGGTCTCCTTCGCGAGCAGCTCGGCCATCATCCGGGTGAGGTCGGCGCCCTTGGCGATGCAGTGTCCGTGGCCCGCGGTGCGTCGAGGTGATCGCGTCGTCCGCGCGGAGCGCCATGCAGCTGCCGGTGGCCGAGGCCTCCTGCCCGATCGAGAGGTGCATGGTCCCGTGCATCAGGCCGCGGGCGAACAGGTCGTCGACCGCCTCCTCGAACCTCCTCGTCGTCCACATGGTCAGAAGTGCGTGGCGGGCCTGGTCCGGGCCGGCGACCGGTGAGCTGCTCATGGAATCTCCTCTGCACATATGTGCATATGTCAGTCACGTCTGTTCACGGAGAGTACGTGACCGAGGTCACGCCTGGCAAGAGGTGCGGCCGGATCGGTGGCGGATCGGTTGGTTCGCCCGCGAGCTGTTGCACCGCTGTTACACGCCGAAACAGCCCCTCAACAACCGAGCGGTGTACTTCGGGGGACGACCCAGGAAGGGGAGCCGGATGACGGATCCCGGCACTACCGCTGCGCGGGTGCCCGACGGCCCGGAGACCTCGAGGCACGAGGACTGGCAGCCGGTCTGTCGCCTGGTCGAGCTCGAGGTCGACCGCGGCGCGACGGCGTTGGTGCACGGCCAGGCGCTGGCGGTGTTCCGGACCCCCGACGACCGGGTGTACGCGCTCGGCAACCACGACCCCTTCGCCCACGCGTCGAGCCTCGCCCGGGGCATCGTCGGCGTCCGCGGCGACGTACCGTTCGTGGCCTCGCCCACCCACAAGCACGCATTCGACCTGCGCACCGGACGCTGCCTCGACGACGAGCAGGTGTCGGTTCCCGTCTACGAGGTGCGCGTCGTCGAGGGGGTCGTGCTGGTCGGTCACCGCCGGGCCTGACGGCGACCGATATGCCTGCGGTCCTTTACTTTCCTTGCCACCGACGGTCTAGACCCCGCTAGACCAGACGGGACCCGGTCCGCTGGAGGTCGACAGGCCCTCGAAGGTGGACCGGCCGGACGGCCGGCCCACCCGAGGTGGTCCTCCGGCGCTCGTCGACCGCACGCTGCGGGGGGTCCTCAGGCGCCGGTCGGTGGCGCCGTTGAATCCCCGTGGTGCGAATGACACCGGCGTGCCGTCGCCCGTGAAGGCGAGACGGCGAGCCCAGTTGCCGATGCCAGTCGGCGAGCCCCGGAGGCAGTTACGAAGTGAGTTTGTGGGGGTCCGAGGGGGCTGTCAACGCACTTCGGGAAAGCCGCGGAAGTTCTTTGAAAGCTTTTACCTTCCGCGGACAACGGAGGCACAATGCGGCGGCTCCGGTCGGCGGAGTCAGTCCGGCTCGCGAGCGAGCACCAAGGCGGTGGCGATCGCGGCGACGCCCTCACCGCGACCGGTCAGGCCGAGCCCGTCGGTGGTCGTCGCCGCGACCGACACGGGAGCCCCGACCGCGGCCGAGAGGACGGCCTCGGACTCGGCTCGCCGGGGGCCGAGACGGGGGCGGTCGCCGATGACCTGGACGGCGACGTTCCCGATGTCGAAGCCGGCGGCGCGCACCCGCTTGGCCGTCTCCTCGAGCAGCGCCGTTCCGGAGGCGCCGGCCCATGCCGGGTCCGACGTACCGAAGGTGCTGCCCAGATCGCCCAGGCCGGCGGCCGAGAGCAACGCGTCGCACGCCGCATGGGCGGCGACGTCCGCGTCGGAGTGTCCCTCGAGGCCCCGTGGCTCGTCCGGCCAGGCGAGACCCGCGAGGAAGAGGGGTACGCCGTCGACGAGCCGATGCACGTCCGTACCGATGCCGATACGTGGGGCTCGTGGGGTCTGTGTCACAGGGCGATCATGCCTGAGCAAGAATCGGACGTGTGAGGACCTCCCGCGGCGCCTGGTCGCTGGCCGGGCTCGTGGCTGGTTTCGCCGGCCTGGCCACCAGTTACTTCGTGGCGATGGCGATGACCATCCGCGAGTCGCCGGTCGTGGCCGTCGCGGAACTCGTGATCCGGCTGACGCCGGGCCCGGTCGCCGAGCGCGCCATCCGTTTCCTCGGCCACCTCGACAAGCCGGTCCTCCTCCTGGTCATCCTGCTCATCCTCGCCGCCATCTTTGCGTGGGCCGGCCGACTGGCCCGCGTCGCCTGGTGGCTGCCCGCCGTCGTGTACGCCGTGCTCGCGGGCGTGGGTGTCGTCGCGGTGGCGGTGCAGCAGGGGTCCTCCGGGCTGAACTACCTGCCGCTTGCCGTCGGCTTCGCCACCTGGCTGATCTGCCTGTCCCTGCTGACCGAGCCGTTGCGCCGGGCCGAGCTCGCCGAGGAGGTGGAACCGGACGAGGGGCCCGACCGGCCGTTCGACGAGCATCCGCCGACCCGGCGCGGGTTCCTCATTCGCGTCGGCCTGATCGCCGTCGCGGCCTCGGTCGTCACGGGCGTCGGCCGGGTCGTCGGCGCCGGTCGCCGTCACGTCGAGGAGACCCGACGGCTGCTGCGGCTGTCCGGTGTGACCGAGCCGGCGGTCCCCAACAAGGCGCGGATCGGACTCCGCGGCGTCTCCCAGTGGCAGACGCCGAACGACGACTTCTACCTGATCCACACCGCGATCGTGGTCCCGACGATCGAGCCGAGGGACTGGCGGCTGCGGATCCACGGCATGGTCGACCGCGAGCTGGAGCTGACCTATGACGACCTGCTCGCCCGGCAGCGCACCGAAGCGTGGATCACCCTCAACTGCGTGTCCAACCAGGTCGGCGGGGACCTGATCGGCAACGCCTGGTGGAGCGGCGTACGCATCGCGGACCTGCTCGACCTCCTGGGCGTCCAGGACGGAGCGAACGCCGTGCTCCAGACGTCCGAGGACGGCTGGACCTGCGGCACCCCCCTGTCGGTCCTGCAGGACGACCGCAATGCGATGCTGGCCGTGGCCATGAACGGCGAGCCGCTTCCGATCGACCACGGCTTCCCGGTCCGCACCATCGTTCCGGGGCTCTACGGGTACGTGTCGGCGTGCAAGTGGGTCGTCGACATGGAGGTCACCCGGTTCGACGAGTTCGAGGCGTACTGGACCAGCAAGGGCTGGGCCGAACAGGGCCCGGTGAAGATAGCGTCGCGGATCGACGTGCCCAGCTCGGGCGACGAGGTGCCGGCCGGCGAGGTCAGCATCGGTGGCGTTGCCTGGGACCAGCACACGGGAATCGAAGGGGTGGAGGTCGCGATCGACGGAGGCGACTGGCAGCCGGCGCAGCTGGCCCGGGTGCCGAACCTGGACACCTGGGTCCAGTGGGCGTTGACCGTCGACGTGGAGCCGGGCGACCACGAGGCCCGGGTGCGCGCGATCTCCCGCGACGGCGAGGTGCAGACCGGCGTCGAGCGCGACGTCGTACCTGACGGGGCCACCGGCTGGCACACGATCGAGTTCACTGCCAATGATTGAGTGAGACGAACGATGATGCATGGGGGGACGGAGCGTTCATGAACGACTTCTCGGGAAGAACCGGAGCGGCCCTGGTGGTCGGCGGGAGCGGTGGCCTGGGGCTGCCGATCGCGCGGATGCTGGCCAAACGGGGCTCGCACGTGGCCGTGACCTACCGGTCGGACGCGGCGGCGGGGGCATCGGCCGTCTCGACCGCGCGTGAGTGGGGTGCCCGCGCCTCGGCGTACCAGCTCGACCTGACGTCCGACGAGGCCGCGGCCCAGGTCGTCGACGACGTGGTCGAGGAGTACGGCGGGGTGCACACGCTCGTGTACGCCGCCGGCCCGCACGTGCCGATGGTGCACCTGTCGAACGTCGCTCCGCCGACGATGGCCGCGCAGCTGAACGCCGACGCGGCCGGGTTCTTCAACGTCGTGCACCCGGCCCTGCCGCACCTGCGGCACGTGCAGGGATGCATCGTCGCGGTGACCACCGCGGCCACCTCCCGCTACTCCGTCCGCGACGGGCTGTCGGCCGGGCCCAAGGGTGCGGTCGAGGCGCTGGTGCGCGCCCTCGCTGCGGAGGAGGGTCGGTTCGGGGTGCGCGTGAACTCGGTCGGCCCCGGGATGCTCACCGACGGCATGGCCGGCCGCCTGATCTCCTCGGGTGACCTGTCCACCGAGGCCCTCGCCGTCGCCCGCGGCAACATCCCGCTGCGTCGGTTCGGCACCGCCACCGACGTCGCCGAGGCCGTGTGCTTCCTGGCGTCGGACCGGGCCGGGTTCATCTCCGGGCAGAAGCTGGATGTTGACGGGGGTTACGCGGTCTGAGCGGGCGTGCCCAAATCACTGGTTAACCAGTGATTTGTGCTCTTCCCACGGGAAACTCTCCGTGGGAAGAGCCAATTTCACTGGTTAACCAGTGAAATTGCCACCACTCACCAGTTGGTGTGCGCTCCGCGCGGGAGCGGGTGGTCGGCGTCGGTGATCACGTAGACGGTGCCGCCCGACTTCGGGATCCAGGCGTCCTCGAACTGGCCGCGGTCGTAGGTGTGCCGCACTCTCCGGTTCCGGTTCGCCGCCGGGTCGTTCACGACCACGTCGCCGTTGTTGGTGAACCCGACGATCACCACGAGGTGTCCGTTCGAGGCCGAGATCGGGGCGCCGTCCAGCTCGCCGGAGCCGAACGCGATCGACGCCACGACCGGGATGCCGGCCTCGATGAAGCGCCCGGCCTCGCGGAGGTTGCGCAGGCGGGTGACGAACGCGTTGCCGGTGCGGGTGGCGGCGTACGCCGTGTTGAACGGCCAGTTGCCGGTGCCGTCGTACGAGTGGTCGTACGTCGCGCGGGCGGCGAAGTCGACCCAGGGGTTGGGGTGCCCGGCGGGCACCCAGCGGTACGCCGATCGCGGCGGCAGCGCGTCGTAGTAGCCCAGCACCATCGAGGTCGACGTGGGTGAGCACCACGCCTCTCCACCGCCTCCCCACTTCGGGTAGTGGCCCTGGTGGATCATCTGGGAGTAGCGCGGGACCCTGAGCGTGGTGCCGGAGCCCGGGCCCGGAGCGGACGTCGCGACGCCGTTCACGTCGGGCAGCCGGGAGGCCACGGCGCCGACGCTGTCGACGGCCGGTCCCTTCGGGCCGCCGCGGAGCAGGGTCACGCGGACCTTCCAGGCCGCGACGCCGGGGGCCGCATCGACCTGCCAGGTGTCGACGTTGACGTCGGCGAGGTCGTCGCCCTGGCCGGGCACCGACGTACGCCGTACCTGGCGGTCTCCCGAGGCCCAGCGGCCGACCACGTCCCAGCTCGAGGTGCGGCCGGCGCCGGTGCGGCCGCGGACCGAGATCTCCACGAAGCTCTTGCGGGGCGTCACCGCGTCCCACGAGGGGATCAGCTCGGTCAGCCCGAATCCGGGCGAGCGCCACGGCGAGGTCCAGGAGCCGGTGACGTACCTGCGGCCGGCGTACGTGCGGGTGCCTGCGGGCTCGCGGGCGATGCGCAGCTGTCCCCGGCGGACCACGACGCCCGCGAGCGTCCCGCTCCTCAGGGCCGGGCCGGAGTCCCAGGCGGTGTAGTCGATCCGGCGGGCGGGCGCCTGCGCGCCGGCCGGAGTGGACGGGACGAGCAGGGCGGTCGCGACCATGCCGGTCGCGAGCATGAGAGAACTGGTCTTGCGCACCGCACGAGGGTAACCGTCGCGGTCACTTCTGTCACAGGAGTCACAGGAACCCACGATGCGGGCCGGCACCCGCCGCGACCCTAGACTTGGGCGGGTGACCTTCCGGCTGTACGACACTGCGACCCGCGAAGTCCGTGACTTCGTTCCCCTCGAGGAGGGGAAGGCGGGCGTCTACGTGTGCGGCCTGACGGTCCAGTCGGAGCCGCACGTCGGGCACGTCCGGTCCGCGGTCAACTTCGACGTGCTGCGGCGGTGGCTGACCCACGTCGGGTACGACGTCACGTTCATCCGCAACGTCACCGACATCGACGACAAGATCCTGGCCAAGGCCGCGGAGCAGGGCCGTCCCTGGTTCAACATCGCCTACTCCATGCACCGCGAGCTCGACTGGGCGCTGGCCGCGATCAACGTGCAGCCGCCGACGTACGAGCCCGCCGCCACGGGCCACACCCCGGAGATGATCGAGCTGATCTCCGAGCTGGTCGTGCGCGGCCACGCCTACGCCGTCCGAGGACGGCTCCGGTGACGTCTACTTCGACGTGCGCTCGTGGCCGCAGTACGGCGAGCTGACCCGCCAGAAGATCGACGACATGGAGGCGGCCGGCGACGCCGACCCCCGCGGCAAGCGCGACCCGCGTGACTTCGCGCTCTGGAAGGGCTGGAAGAAGGAGTCCGAGCCGGCCTCCGCTGCCTGGCCGTCGCCGTGGGGCCCGGGCCGCCCCGGCTGGCACATCGAGTGCTCGGCGATGGCGCAGAAGTACCTCGGCCCCGCGTTCGACATCCACGGCGGCGGAGTCGACCTGCGCTTCCCCCACCACGAGAACGAGCAGGCCCAGTCCCGCGCGGCCGGGCACCCGTTCGCGACGTACTGGATGCACAACGCCTGGATCACCACCGCCGGCGAGAAGATGAGCAAGTCGCTCGGCAACTCCCTCCTGATCCCGGCCGTGCTGGAACGGGTCCGCGGGATCGAGCTGCGGTTCTACATCGTCGCGGCCCACTACCGCTCGCACGTCGAGTTCAGCTTCGACGCGCTCGACGAGGCCGCGGCCGGGTTCCGCCGGATCGAGGGCTTCCTGGACCGGGTCGGCGACCCGACGTCGGTCGAGCCTGTCGAGACTCTGCCGAAGGCGTTCTCCGATGCGATGGACGACGACCTCGGCACGCCGGCCGCGATCGCGGTGATCTACGACGCGGTCCGCGAGGGGAACCGGCTGCTCGACGCCGGCGACACCGACGAGGCTCGGCAGCGCTCCATCGAGGTGCTGGCGATGCTCGACATCCTCGGCCTGTCGCCGTACGACCCGGCCTGGCCGAACCAGGGCGGTGGCGACCAGCGCCTCACCCAGGTCGTCGACGCACTCGTCGCCGGCCTGCTCGAGCAGCGCGCCGAGGCCCGCGCCGCCAAGGACTTTGCCACCGCCGACGCCATCCGGGATCGGATCAAGGCGGCCGGCATCGAGATCGAAGACACCCCGACCGGTCCGAAGTGGACCATCGGAGAAGGAAGCTAGTCGTGCCAGGCAATTCGCAGCGCAAGGGCGCCATCCGCAAGACCGGCAAGGGTCCGACCGTCGGCTCGGGGGGCCGGGTGAAGCGCGGCCTCGAGGGCAGGGGCCCGACGCCCAAGGCCAAGGACCGCCCGAACCACAAGGTCTACAAGCAGCGCCAGAAGGAGGATCGGTCCGCCACCTCCCGCCCGAAGCGCCGTACTGGTTCCACCGACGCCGAGTGGGTGGCCGGACGCAACTCGGTCGTCGAGGTGCTGCGGGCCGGCATCCCCGTCAACGGGGTGTACGTCGCGGAGGGCGCCGACCGCGACGGCCGGCTGCGCGAGGCGTTCAAGCTGGCCGCCGAGCAGGGGATCAGCCTGCTCGAGGTCACCAAGAACGAGCTGGACCGGATGACCTCCGGCGCCGTGCACCAGGGCCTCGCCGCGCGGATCCCGTCGTACGAGTACGCCCACGCAGACGACCTCCTCGACCGCGCCGCCGAACAGGGCGAGAAGCCCCTGATCGTCGTCCTCGACGCGGTCACCGACCCGCGCAACCTCGGCGCCGTCGTCCGCAGCGCCGCCGGCTTCGGCGCGCACGGGGTGGTGATCCCGGAGCGCCGCGCGGCCGGCATGACCGCGTCCGCGTGGAAGACCAGCGCCGGCGCCGCGGCCCGGATCCCGGTTGCGCAGACGGTCAACCTGGTCCGCCAGCTGAAGACGTACCAGGACGCCGGCTGCATGGTGATCGGGCTCGCCGCCGACGGCGACGTGGAGCTTCCGGACCTCGACCTCGCGGACGGCCCGCTCGTGGTCGTCGTCGGCTCTGAGGGCAAGGGGCTGTCCCGGCTGGTCGCGGAGACCTGCGACCAGCTGGTCTCGATCCCGATGGCCAACCAGGTGGAGTCGCTCAACGCCGGCGTCGCTGCCAGCGTCACCCTCTATGCCATCGCCCGAGCCCGCGCCTGACGACGGCGTCACCCCACCACCCCGTCGTTTCGGGGGGACGACCCGTGCCCGGGTGCTCCGGGGGCTGGCGCTCGTCGCCGTCTGGGCCGTGGTGTCCGTCGTCGTCGGGTTCGCGCTCTTCCTGAACAGCAGCCGGACCGTCGTCCTGGCCAGCCATGACGCGAAGCTGCGGCCGACCCTCGACGGGTACGTCGTACTGCACACGGGCCCGGTTCTCCCGGACCTGCGACTCGACACCGGCGCCCCGATCGGGGTCGACGTGACGCTCGGCAAGACCAACGCCGTCTCTACAGGCGAGCTCGCGCAGCGGTACGCCCTACTCGCCAGCCAGCCCGAGGGACAGATCGCGAAGGTCGAGCGCTCGATCCTCGGCATGGCCGCTTCGGCCGCGCTGCGCGGTGCCGCGATCGGCCTGCTTCCGGTGGTCGTCTGGCTGTTGATCGGGGCGGATCGGCGACGGGATCTGCTCGCCGGTGCTCGCAGTCGCCGCGGGCTGGCGGTGGGGCTCGCCCTGGTCGTCCTCGTGGCCATGATCTGGCAGCCGTGGCGCGGCCGCGAGCCGAGCGTGGCGGGGGCGAGCGAGTGGACACCGCTGCCCGACTACCTCGGTGCCGGCGTGCCGGTGCCCGAGCAGGCCGCCGACCTCGAGGTCCGGACCGACGTGACGACGTCGAGCAGTCGCCGGCTGATCCAGAGCGCGGTCGACACCTACGACAAGAGCAAGGAGTTCTACGACGCCGCACGCGACGCCGCCGCGGGCCTCGACCTGCGCCAGCCCGACGAGGGCGACACCGTCGTGGCGCTGATCTCCGACCGGCACGACAACATCGGCATGGACGCCGTGGCCCGCGCCGTCGCCGACGCGGGCGGCGCCACAGCCGTCTTCGACGCGGGCGATGACACGTCGACGGGCGAGCGCTGGGAGGCCTTCAGCCTCGACTCCGTCGCGTCGGCGTTCGACGACCTCGACCGGTACGGCGTGGCGGGCAACCACGACCACGGCTCGTTCGTGAGCAACTACCTGTCCGACCTCGGCTGGACGATGCTCGACGGCGAGGTGGTCGAGGGGCCGGGTGGGAGCACGCTGCTCGGCGTCGACGACCCGCGGTCGAGCGGCCTCGGCAACTGGCGCGACGAGTCCGGCCTCAGCTTCGAGCGAGGTGGGCAGCCGGCTGTCCGACGTCGCCTGCGAGTCCGAGGAGCGGGTGTCGACGATCCTGGTCCACGACGCGGACCTCGCCGACGAGGCGCTCGAGCGGGGCTGCGTCGACCTGGTCGTCGCCGGCCACCTGCACGTGCAGGAGGGTCCGACGGCGGTGATCGGCGAGAACGGCCAGACCGGCTACTCCTACACGACGGGCACGACCGGGGGCGCGGCGTACGCGATCGCGATCGGCAGCAAGCCCCGGCGCGAGGCGACGATCGCGCTGCTGACCTACCGTGACGGCCGCCCGGCCGGCATCCAGCCGGTGGTGCTGCAGACCAACGGCACGTTCGAGGTCCAGAGCTACTACGCGCTCGCGCTCAGCGAGTGACGGATGTGCGCTCCCGGGCGGGGACGCGCAGGAAGCGGCGGCCGTAGCGGGTCGGGCCCCACGGCTTGTAGACCGACAGCCAGGCCGCGAAGAGTAGGAGGCTGGTCGACACGATCGGCGGGAAGATCATGTTGGTGCTGACCTCGGAGAGCCGGTCGGGCAGCGTGGCGTCGATGGTCGCGACCTCGGTCGCCGGCGTCGCCGAGGGTCGGCCGCAGCGCCACCAGCACCAGCGTGGTCAGCACCAGGCTGATCACCAGCTTCGTCGCCACCCACCAGTAGCGCACCAGCCCGAACCGCGTCCCGAGGCCGAGGGTCACGCCGCTCGCGAGCGACAGGAGCCCGAGGGTCAGCAGCAGCGGCACGCAGAACATCGTGAGGGCGCCGTACGCCGTCGCCACGGTCTGCGGGTCCTCCGACATCAGGCCCCGGAACGACAGCACCGCCATCACCAGGTCGACCCCGATCCAGCTCACCGAGCTGAGCACGTGGATCAGCAGCACGAACTTCCGCAGTCTCCCGAGTCATGACGTCCATCCTGCGCCCGGGATCCGCTCAGCGCATCCGGGTTTACCCCGATAGTGCCCTGCACACCTCACGGGGGTATCGAGGCTCAGGCGTTGCACGCCTTCGCACCTCAACCACCGGAGGGGCCCGCGGAACCACGCTTTACAGTGGCGACGTGCCTACGACTGTCGATCGTCTCCTGCCCACCGAGGACGCGGAGGCCCTGCTCGGGTCTGACCCGCGACATCGTCGCCAAGGAGCTCGCGCCGCAGGTGGCGGAGATGGAGGAGAGGGCGGAGTTCCCGGAGGCGGCGTACCGGCTGCTGGGGAGCTCCGGGCTGCTCAGCCTGCCGTTCGCGGAGGAGTACGGCGGCGGGGCGCAGCCGTACGAGGTGTACCTCCAGGTGGTCGAGGAGATCGCCACCGCGTGGCCGAGCCTGGCCGTCGGCACCAGCGTCCACTCGCTGACCGCCAACGTGGTCGCGGCCAACGCCAGCGACGAGCAGTGCGCCGAGTGGCTGCCGAAGATGCTGGCCGGCGACTGGCTCGGCGCCTACTGCCTGTCGGAGCCGCAGGCCGGCTCCGACGTCAGCGCGATCCGCACCAAGGCGGTCCGCGACGGCGAGGAGTACGTCGTCACCGGCACCAAGCAGTGGATCAGCAACGGCTCGTGCGCCGACTACTACATCCTCTTCGCCCGCACCGGCGACGACCCGCGCCGCGGCCTGTCCGCGTTCATCGTCCCGGCCGACACCGCCGGCATGAGCTTCGGCGCCCCCGAGAAGAAGATGGGGCTGGCCTGCGACGTCACCACCCAGGTCATCTTCGAGGACGCCCGGATCCCCGTCGCCCAGCGGATCGGCGACGAGGGCGCCGGCATGAAGGTCGCGCTGTCCGCCCTCGACGCCGGCCGGCTCGGCATCGCCGCGGTCGCCACCGGCATCGCCCAGGCCGCGCTCGCGCACGCCGTGGAGTACGCCGGCGAGCGCGAGCAGTTCGGCCAGAAGATCGGCGAGTTCCAGGGCCTGCAGTTCCTGCTCGCCGACATGGCGCCGACGTCGAGCGGGCGCGGGCGACGTACCTCCACGCCGCGCGGCTCAAGGACTCCGGCCGCCCGTTCTCCCGGCAGGCGAGCATCGCCAAGCTCACCGCCACCGACGCCGCGATGCGGGTGACCACCGACGCGGTGCAGGTGCTCGGCGGCAACGGCTACACCCGCGAGTACCCCGTCGAGCGGCTCTTCCGCGACGCCAAGGTGACCCAGATCTTCGAGGGCACCAACCAGATCCAGCGGATGGTCATCGGGCGCGACCTGCTGCGCTGAAAAGGCGCCGTGTTACCTGCGTCACCTTCCGCCGGGTTGCGTCGTTGTGAACTAGTACGTGTTCTAGTTCCGCGGAGGGAACCATGGCTCAGGTACGCAGGCCTGCGCGGCTCGCGCTGCTCGCGCTGGCGCCGGTGCGCGCTCTCGCTCGCCCTCGCCGCCTGCGGGTCGCGCCTCGACCCCGACGACGTCGCGGCGGTGCAGGGCACCAACGGCACCGTCGCCCAGGACGGCATCGGTCGCCGGTGCGCGACCGACCCGGGCTGCGGCCGCCGGCGCCGGACGCCGGCGCGGCGGCACGCGGCGCGGCGGGACGACGACCGACCGAGAGCGGCGGCGTCCGGCGGCGGGGCGACCCAGGGGACGCGGCGCGAACTCCGCCACCGGCACCACCAAGGCCGGCAGCTGCAGCGGGCTTCAAGAACCAGACCGGCATCACCGACTCCAAGATCACCCTGGCCAACATCTCCGACATCTCCGGCCCGGTGCCCGGCATCTTCGAGTCGGCGCAGGAGGCGACCCGCGCGTACGCGGCGTACTTCAACTCCAGCAACGACCTCTGCGGCCGCAAGCTCGACGTGGTGCTGCTCGACTCCCGGGCCGACTCCGGCGCCGACCAGCAGGCCTACACCAAGGCCTGCGACGAGGCGTTCGCCGCGGTCGGCTCGATGTCCGCGTTCGACGCCGGCGGCGCGGCGACCGCCGAGCAGTGCGGGCTCCCCGACATCCGCTCGACCGCGGTCAACCCCGAGCGCAACGACTGCTCCACCTGCTTCGCCGCGCAGGCGATCGACCCGGGCGACATCCCGAGCGCGGTGCACAAGTACTTCCTCAAGACCGAGCAGGCGGCCACCCAGAAGGCCGCGATGCTCTACATCAACGCGCGGTGCCGCGCCGGTCAACGCGCAGGCGTTCGCCGAGGCCGCCGAGAAGAACGGCTGGAACGAGATCTACGTCGAGGGCATCGACGTCTCGGAGTTCAACTACGCGCCGTACGTCCAGGAGATGAAGGAAGCGGGCGTCGCAGCTGGTCCAGTACGTCGGGCCCTACCAGAACACGGTCAAGCTCCAGCAGGCCATGCAGCAGCAGGGCTTCGAGCCGGAGGTCTACCTCCAGGACGCCACGATCTACGACGCCGGTACGTCGAGCAGGCCGGCGAGGAGGGCGACGGCAGCTACGTCTACATGAACAACCAGATGTTCGAGCGCACCAACATCCCGGAGATGGCGCTCTACCAGAGCTGGCTGCAGCAGGTGAAGCCCGGCGCGACGCCGACCTTCTTCGGCCTCTACGCCTGGTCCGCGACCCGGCTGTTCGTCGAGCAGGCGGTCGCGCTCGGCGGCAAGCTCGACCGCAAGACCCTGGTCGCGGCGATGAGCAAGGTCGACAACTGGACGGCAACGGGCTGCACGTCCCGATGCACGTCGGCGCCAAGGAGACCGCCGAGTGCACGATGATCATCCAGCTCAACGGCGGCAAGTGGAGCCAGAAGTCGCCCGGGCAAGTACACCTGCGGCCCCACCACGGCGACGGAGCTGAGCCGATGACCTCGCTGCTGTCGTTCACCATCCTCGGCCTCTTCACCGGGGCGGCGTACGCCATCGCGGCCAGCGGCCTGGTCCTGACCTACACGACGACCCGCGTCTTCAACATCGCCCACGGTGCCTTCGGCATGGTGATGGCGTTCGTGTTCTGGGACTTCAGCCAGCGCCAGGGCCTGCCGATGTGGCTGTCCCTGGTGCTCGTGCTCGGCGTGGTCGCGCCCGGCACCGGCTGGCTGGTGCAGCGCTACGTCACCCGCGGCCTCGGCGAGGGGCCGGTCAGCGTCTCGCTCGTCGTCACCGTCGGCCTGTTCGTCGGCCTGATCGGCCTGGCCCAGCAGATCTGGCCGCCGGCGCCGCGCACCATCCCGTTCCTCATGCCCGAGAGCGGCCTGGAGGTCGGCGGCGCGTTCGTCCCGGCCCACCAGCTGATCACGATCGCGCTGTCGGCGGTCGTGGCGGTCGGCCTCTACGCTCCTGCTCAACCGGACCCGCATCGGCACCGCGATGCGCGCGTCGGTCGACAACCCCGACCTGCTCCGCCTGTTCGGCGGCAAGCCGTCGCAGGTGGCCGCCCTGTCGTGGGCGATCGGCATCGCGCTCGGCGCCCTCGCCGGCATCCTGCTCACGCCGGTGATCGGGCTCGACTACTTCAACCTCACCCTGCTGGTCATCAACGCGTACGCCGCCGCGATGCTCGGCCGGCTCAAGAGCCTGCCGCTGACCTTCGCTCGGCGCGATGGGCCTCGGCATCCTCCAGTCGTACGCCGTGGCGTACCTGCCGTCCGACGGCGACCTGGCCGGGATCCGGGCGGTCGTGCCGGCGCTGTTCCTGTTCGCGGTGATCGTGCTGATGCCGCAGGCCCAGCTGCGGGTCGGGCCAGGTCAAGGGCATCGTCTCCGCGCCGCTGCCGTCGACCCGGGCCGCGCTCGGCTGGGGCGGCGGGCTGCTGTTCCTGGTCCTGCTGATGTCGATCTCGCTCTCCGACGCCAACCTGCTGCTCGTCGGCACCGCCGCGACGTACGCCATGGTGATGCTGTCGCTGGTGCTGCTGACCGGGTACGGCGGCCACGTCTCGCTGGCGCAGTTCACCTTCGCCGGCGTCGGCGCGCTGGCCTACGCGAAGCTCGACCAGCCCAACCTCTACGGGCTGGTCGTCGCGGCGCTGATCGCCGCGGCCGTCGGCGCGCTGGTCGCGCTGCCGGTGCTGCGGCTGACCGGCCTCTACCTCGCGCTGTCCACGCTGGCCTTCGGGCTGCTGATGGACAAGATGGTCTTCCAGTCGTCGTTCGCGTTCGGGTTCAACGGCACGCTCGAGGCCGAGCGCCTGTCGCTGCTCGGGCGTCTCGGTCGACTCGACCGGCACCTACGTGCTGGTGATGTGCGTGTTCTTCGTGCTGATGGCGCTGCGCGCTGCTCGTGCTGCGCGGCGGCGTGCTCGGCCGGCTGCTGATCGCGATGCGCGACAGCCCGGCGGCCTGCGGCACGCTCGGACTGGACATGCGCTGGTTCCGGGTCGCGCTGTTCGGGCTCACCGCCGGCATGGCCGGGCTCGCCGGCGCGCTCTTCGCGGGCCTGCGCGGCACCATCGGCGCCACCGACTTCCAGCTGCTCGCCAGCCTCCCGCTGCTGCTGCTCGCCGTCGTCTTCGGCGTCACCTCGGTGACCGGCGCGGCGCTCGGCGGGGTCGGGCTGATGCTGCTGCCGGTGCTGCAGAGCTACCGCGCCCGAGCTGGCCGGCCTGATGTTCGCGGTCCTCGGCTTCGGCGCGGTCGTCCTCGGCCGCGACCCCAACGGGCTCGCCAACCTGCTGTTCGGCCTCGGCCGGCGGAGCTGGACCCAGTTCGCGCCGAAGCTGCCCGGCCAGCTGCACCGCTGCGCCGCGAGCGACTCGGCGTACGACGAGCCCGAGGAGGTGCCCGCGCATGCCGCTTCTTGAGGTCGACGACGTGGTCGTCCAGTTCGGTGGCGTGATCGCCGTCAACCACGCCGAGCTTCGCCGCCGACGCCGGCCGGGTCACCGGCCTGATCGGCCCGAACGGCGCCGGCAAGACCACCTGCTTCAACGTGATCTCCGGGCTGCAGAAGCCCACCCGGGGCCGGGTCCGGTTCGACGGCCGCGACATCACCCGCACGCCCGGTGCACCGGCGCGCCCGGCGCGGCATGGCCCGCACGTTCCAGCGGCTGGAGGCGTTCGGGTCGCTGACGGTGCGCGAGAACGTCCGGGTCGCCCTCGACATCCACCGCGGGCTCGGCGGGCTGGTCCGGCCGGTCGCCGCCAACATCGACCTGCTGCTCGAGCAGGTCGGGATCGCGGCGTACGCCGACGAGCGCGCCGACTCGATCCCCACCGGCACCGCCCGGCTGCTCGAGCTGGCCCGCTGCCTGGCCGGCGACCCGAAGCTGCTGCTGCTCGACGAGCCGTCGTCGGGCCTCGACGAGTCCGAGACCGACGCGTTCGGCGAGCTGCTCGCCCGGCTGGCCACCGAGGGCCGCGGGATCCTCATGGTCGAGCACGACATGGACCTCGTGATGGCCGTCTGCGACACCATCCACGTGCTCGACTTCGGCGAGGTCATCGCCTCGGGCAGCCCGCTCGGAGATCCGCGCCGACGCGCGGGTGCAGCAGGCCTACCTCGGCTACGCCGACGACGAGCCCGACGTCACCCAGGAGCTCCCGATCGTCACGGGCGGTGTGCGATGAGCGTCCCGATGCTCGACGTCGTCGACGTGCACGCGGCGTACGGCCGGATCGAGGTGCTGCGCGGCGTCACCCTCAGCGTCCCCCAGGGCGCGGTGATGGCGCTGCTCGGCCCCAACGGCGCCGGCAAGAGCACCCTGGTCAAGGTCATCTCCGGCCAGAAGAAGCAGACCGTCCGGCGACGTCCACCTCGGCGGCGTGCACGTGCAGGGCGCCGACCCCGAGGCGCTGGCCCGGCTCGGGCTGTGCACCGTGCCGGAGGGCCGCTCGGTGTTCCCGAACCTCACCGTCGAGGAGAACCTCCTCGCTCATGTCGTACGCCGGGGTCCCGGCCGCCGCGGTCCTGGACACGGCGTTCTCCTACTTCCCCAAGCTGCACCAGCGGCGGACCCAGCTCGCCGGCACGCTCTCGGGCGGGGAGCAGCAGATGCTGGCGATGTCGCGCGCGCTCGCGTCCGACCCGGCCCTGCTGCTCCTCGACGAGCTCTCGATGGGGCTCGCGCCGCTGATCGTCGACGAGCTCTACGACACGGTCGCCGAGATCGCCGCCAGCGGCGTGACCATCCTGTGCATCGAGCAGTTCGCCCGGACCGCGCTCCGGGTCGCCGACTACGCGGCGGTGATGGACGGTGGCCGGGTCGTGGCCACCGGAGAGCCCGCCGAGATCCTCGCCACCATGTCCGACGTCATCCTCGGAGGTGCCGCATGAAACGACTGGTCACTCCCGTTCCTCGCTGCCGGTCTCGACCGCCCTCGTCCTGCCCTGGTCGAGCGCCAGCGCCGGGGAGGAGCCCGCGTTCAGCGGCTACAACAGCTCCGCGTGGGCGGCGCCGGTCAAGATCGAGCTCTACGAGCCGACCATCCCGATCCCGGCCGACCCGCAGTTCGAGGTCGAGATGGCCTACACCCGGGTCGAGGCCGAGACCGGCCTCGGCCGCGGCCGCGGCAGCTGGCTCTGGCCGGGCGACCCGCTCGGCGAGGGCGCCAAGACGTTCGTCGAGCAGCTCGGGCTGCCCGAAGGAGCTCGGCGAGCGCGGCTACCCGGTGCAGGTGAACTCGACGTACCCGACCGGGCCCGAGCCGCAGAGCGACGAGCCGTTCCCCGGCACGATCATGCGCACCTCGGCCGACGGGGAGCAGGTCGTCGCCCAGGTCGGCTTCTCGCCGGACGGCCAGGCGCAGGAGCCCGGCGGCGGGCGGCGGCGGGGCGGCGGAGCGCCCGGCCTGCCCGAGGTGCCCGGCCTGCCGACCGGCGAGCTCGAGGACTTCGGCGCCGCGATCACCGGTCGGCATCGCGGCCGGAGCCGAGCCGGACCCGTCCGGCGGCGCGCCGGGCATGCCCGAGGAGCTGGCCGCCCTCGTCGACTTCACCGGCTACACCTCGACCAGCACGCGCCGAGACCGGCACCGACGCTGGTCACGCACGACCTCCCGGTCGGCGCTGTCGCGACGTGTCGCTCGCTCGGCGGCGCTGGTCACCGATCGAGGGCGTGCACACCCGCATGGTCACCGCCAGCGACGGCAGCGACCGCCACCGCCAAGGGCGCTGGCGCGCGTCGGCACGCTGACGATCGCCGGCAACGCGTTCACGATCGGCCCGGACGGCATCGAGGCCGCCGGCCAGCAGGCGCCGATCCCGGGCCTCCCCGACGACCCGGCCAAGGCGCTCGCCGCAGCTCGGCGTCCAGCTGGCGGTGCCGAAGGCCGAGCTCGACCGGAGCGGCGACGCCGTCCAGCGGCCTGGTGCAGGGGCTGCGGGTCGAGATCGACACCGACCAGCTGCACAGCCAGCTCGGCGCCGCTCCCGCTCGGCGACATCATCGGCGCGATCCCGGACGAGGCCAAGGAGCTCAAGAACGCTGCTCAGGCGGCCGCCGGGCTGTCGCCCGCGGATCGTGCTCACCCTCGGCAACTCCGGCACCGCCACCGACACCGTCCAGGCGCATCGAGATCCCGCGACGTCCCGATCGTACCCGAGCCGACGACGGCGGCGCCGGCGCCGGGCGCGGGCCGGCGGCGCGGGCGGCGGGGGCGACGTACCTCCGCGCGGCGCCCGGCGCGCCGGCCGACAGCGGATCCGCACCGACCGCCGACGGCGACCTCACCGGCGCCGCGCCGATGGGCTCCGGCCTGCCGCCGCTGAACAGCATCCCCGGCGCGCTCACCGTCGGCGGCATCGCGCCTCGCCGCCGCCGCCGGCACCTGGCTGCGCAAGATCGGCCTGGTCGCCCTCGGCGGCGCCGGCTCCTGTCCGCACGGCCTCGACAGCGGCCTGCCCGACCTCCGAAAGGCCTGACCATGACCACCCTCACGCACCGCCGCCGACCGGAGCCGGGCTCCCCCGGGCGGCGTCACGCACGTCGTCCGGGGCCGCGCCGCTCAAGGACAACCACTTCCGGATCCTCCAGCTCGTGCTGTTCTGGGCCGGCGCGATCCTGCTGCCGCTCGGGCTGGTCGTGATCATCCTGGGCTGGTACGGCGCCGCGAACACGCCGTACCAGTACGACCAGCTCTCCTACCTCGTCTCCGGCGGCCTGCTCGGGCTCGGGCTGACGTTCTGCGGCGGGTTCCTGTACTTCGGCGCCTGGCTGGCCCGGATCGCCTCCGACCAGCGCGACGCCGCCAAGCGGCTCGCCGACACCCTGCTCGTGCTCGCCGACGTCACCTCGCGGTCGGCGTCCATCCGCGACACCGCCGCCGGCCAGGTCGACGTCTCCGCGATCCCGGTCACCGCCGGCGAGGGCACCACCCTGCACCGCCGCGACTGCCCGCTCGTCGCCGAGCGCGACGACCTGCGCGCCGTCGGCGAGAACAACGCGCACCTCACGCCTGCCGGGTCTGCCTGAGCACCGGAGTCGCACAGCCGACTCACGGTCGGATCATGCCCCCGGTCCTGGGCGGCTCGCGACGGCTGTGCGGCGAGGGACGCCGACCCACGGGGTAAGCCCGCTGGCGTCAGACCTCCTCCTCGAGGAGCGCCCGGTCTCGGGGATGGCGGCGACCGCCTCCTCGGGCTTCTGGCTGAGCTCGAACGCGAAGTAGTCGCGGGCGGTGTCGAAGATGTCGACCTCGTGGCCCGGCCCGCTCCGAGAGGTACCACCGGTGCACCAGGATCTCGTGGTAGATCTCGGCCGGCTCCAGCTTGCCGCGCGCGCTCGGGCGGCACCATCGCGATGATCGGCTCGTAGAACTCCGTCAGCCAGCGGTTCGCCACCAGCTGCCGGTCCTCGCGGCCGAGGTCGTTGTGCGCGGTGTACGCCGCGATGTCGTTGAGCAGCCGGCGGGCCTGGGCGTCCTCGACGTGCAGGCCGGTCAGCGCCTGGAGCTCGCGCTGGTGGTGGCCGAGCTCGACCACCTTCGGCTGGATCCGCACCTGGTCGCCGTCGAAGTCGGTGACGATGTCGAGCTCGTCGACGTCGAACCCGAGGTCGTTGAGCCGCTCGATCCGCTGCTCGATCCGCCACATCTCGCCGGCCGAGAACTCCTCCTCGGCGGTCAGCTCGGCCCAGAGCGCGTCGTACCGCTCGCGCGAGCAGCTCGATGAACTCGTGCGCCTCGACCTGGTCGTCGAGCGAGTCGCTGGCCTGGAGGTCGAGCAGCTCGGCGAAGACGTTCTCGCAGCCGACCGTGATGTCGTACTCGCCGCATGCTCGCCGACAGGCTGGGCTTGAGCTCGCCGGTCTCCGCGTCGACGAGGTACGCCGCGAACCCGCCGGCGCTGCGCCGGAACAGCACGTTGGACAGGGACACGTCGCCCCAGTAGAAGTCGGCGAGGTGCAGCCGGACCAGCAGCACGACCAGCGCGTCGATCAGCGACGGCAGGTTCTCGGCCTTGAGGCCGTGCGAGAACAGGCTGCGGTAGGGCAGCGAGAACCGCAGGTGCTCGGTCATCAGCGCCGCCGGCAGCTCCTCGCCGCTGCTTGTCGACCCGGCCGGTGACCACGCCCTGCGGGACGACCGCGGGCAGCCCCATCCGCTGCAGGTCGCGGAGCAGGCGGTACTCGCGGAACGCGATCTCCTCGACGGTCTCCTTGACGGCGTACGTGCGCTCGTGGAGCCGGACGATGCGGACGACGTGGCGGGAGAGGCCGCGCGGCAGGGGCACGACGTAGTCGTCGGTCCACTCCTCCAGCGGAGTGTCCCAGGGCAGCGACACGATCGCCGGATCCGGGCGGCTAGCCACGATCCGCAGGGCCATGACTAGAGGCTAGTGGTCCTCAGTCGCGCGCGTCGCAGGCCGCAGCTCGTCGGCGTACGAGACCGACTGGCGCCGCAGCCGACCGTCCGCGCCGACGGAGTACTGGCCCATCCGCCACAGCGGCGGGCTGTAGGCGTGCACCGACACCGACCCGTGGACGGCGCCGGTCAGCCGGTGGATGTGGTCGGGACCGAAGCTGAAGACCTGGCCGCCCGCGACGGGGGTCTCGATGGTCTGGTTGTCGATCGCGAGGTTGTGCTCGAGCAGGGTGCCGCTGACCACGGCGACGGCTCCGGACGAGATGTCGTGGTCGTGGAAGCCGGTGTCGTTCTCGGGGGTCCAGCAGAGCAGCCAGACGTCCACGTGGGCGTCGCGGTAGCAGCGAGACGTAGACCCGGTTGTCGTCGTCGAACGCGAGGTGGTGCTGCCACAGCTCGGGCCGCAGGGCCAGGTAGGAGGCGAGGGAGCGCAGCTCGTCCTGGTCGAGGTCGCGGCCCGGGCAGGGCGTCGAGGGTCAGGTCGCCCTGCCAGCGGCGTCGCCTCGCGGGCGGGTACGCCGATAACGGTGACGGTCATGCCACTGCCTCCATGATCTGTGCGGCTGTCACGGCTTCTCCGGTCCCGAGGTCGCGGTGCGGGCGTCCACCCAGCGCCCGGCGCGGGTTGTCGACGCGGACCGCCTGCGTCGCGGCCTCGCCGAGCAGCGACTCGATCGGCTCGGCGTAGGGCCGGTCGCTGCCCAGCACGAGCACGTCGATCCCGAGCGCGCGGACCAGCGCGTCGAGCCCCTGCGCGCCGTACGACGAGGTGTCGACGAAGACGTCCGGGTCGACCTGCCCGAGCCGGCCGCCGCGCGCCGTCAGGCGCTCGTGGTGGACGGGCGCCAGCCCCGCGCCGGCGGCGAAGACGAGCCGCAACCGCGGGAACTGCGCGCGTCCGCCGAACGCGTGCCAGGCCCACCAGGCGGCCTGCAGCTGCGCGACGTACCCGACGACGGGCGCCCACCACGACGGCACCGGACCTCGCGTCCGACGCCGGGCCCGGGTGCACGAACACCGGCTTGTCGGCGAGCTCGGCAACGCGGAGGACCTCCCCCAGCGGCGTGCCAGTCGCCGGGGCTGCTCAGGGCTGTCGCCGGCAGCTGCACCCCGACGAACGGCCCGCTCAGCAGATCGGCCAGCCCGGCCAGGTCCGGCTCCATCCGTCGGCACCGACGCCCAGGCCGCGAAGTGCGCCGGCAGGTCGAGCGCGCCTCGGTGCCAGGCGTCGATGAGCGCGCCGCCTCGTCGCGCGGCAGCGACTCGATCCCGAGCGGCGCGGACAGGCTGACGCAGGCGAGTCCGATCCCCGCTTGCCGGTCCAGCTCGATCCGCCGGCCGACCTCGTGGTCGCGCTGGCTGGATCTCGTACGCCGGCTCACCCTCGGTGACCAGCTGCCAGCCACGGAGGTACGGCGCGCGAGTGCGGCGCCGGAGCAGCTCGACGAGCGGCTCCGGCCACAGGTGCTGATGCAGGTCGACCGCGTACATGACTTCCTCCCAATCCGAAGTAAGTCACTATACTTTATGTCCAAAGCGTGGCCGTGGCGTTTTGGGACGATTGGCGTGTCCGTTCACGGCTCCAGGTAGACCGGACCCGGCCCGGCGACCGCCGCGACGTCGCCGGGGTTGCGCAGCGCGCAGGTCCGCAGGCTCAGGCAGCCGCAGCCGATGCAGCTGTCGAGCTGGTCGCGGAGCAGCTCGATCCGCCGGATCTGGTCGTCCAGCCGGGGCCGCCAGGTGCGGCTGAGCCGCGTCCAGTCCGCCTTGGTGGGCGTCCGGCCCTCGGGCAGGGTCGAGAGCGCGTCGCGCGATCTCGTCGAGGGTGAGGCCGACCCGCTGGGCGGTGCGGATGAACGCGATCCGGCGCAGCTGCGGCCTGTTCGTAGCGGCGCTGGTTGCCCGTCGTACGCCGAGAGCGGACCAGGCCGCGCTCCTCGTAGAACCGGATCGCGGAGGTCGCCACGCCCGCGCGTTCGGCGAGCTGTCCGATGGTCAGCTGGGTCATGTCTCAAGGATTGCTTGACTTCAAGTGAACTTCAAGTTGGACCATCGTTCACATGACCGAGATCCTGCGCCTGATGCGCCTCATGACCGGCGACGAGAAGCACGACGCCGCGGCCACGTCGACGCTCGACGTGATCCGCGTCCTGTACGAACGCGTCCTCGACGTCTCGCCCGAGACCGTCGGCGACCCGCACCGCGACCGCTTCTACCTGTCCAAGGGGCACGGCCCGATGGCCTACTACGCCGTGCTCGCCGACCAGGGGCTTCTTCCCCGAGTCCTGGCTGGCCGACTGGGCCGCGTACGACTCGCCGCTCGGCTACCACCCGGACCGCAACCTGGTGCCCGGGCGTCGAGATCTCCTCGGGCTCGCTCGGGCACGGCCTCCCGCTCGCGGTCGGCACGCGCGCTCGGCCTGCGGGCGCAGGGGATCGACGTCCCGCGTCGTCGTCCTCGTCGGCGACGCCGAGCTCGACGAGGGCAGCAACCACGAGGCGCTCGAGCTCGCGGCCGCGCTCGCGCTGGACGCGCTCACCGTCGTCGTGGTCGACAACCGGTCCTCGCAGCTACGCCGTGCCGGGCCGGATCGCGCAGCGGTTCCTGGTCGAGGGCTGGGACGCCGTCAGCGTCGACGGTCGCGACCACGACCAGCTCGAGAAGGCACTGTCGCACCGGTCCGTCGGCCGGCCCAACGTCGTCGTCGCCGAGGTGGAGGACCGATGAACCCCAGGATCCAGTTCGCGCGGACCGCCGTCGACCTCGTCGAGACCGACCTGTCGGTCGCGCTGGTGTACGCGGAGATCTCCGGCCAGTACTTCGGCGAGGTCGAGGACGCGGCACCCCGACCGGGTGATCAACGTCGGCATCCGCGAGCAGCTGCTCGTCAACGTCGGGGCCGGCCTGGCGCTGACCGGGATGCGCCCGATCGTGCACACGTTCGGCTCGTTCCTGGTCGAGCGTGCCTTCGAGCAGATCAAGCTCGGGTTCGGCCACCAGGACGTCGGGGGAGTCCTGGTCGGCGGCCTCGGGTCGTTCGACAGCGCGGGCATGGGCCGCACCCACCAGACGACCGGCGACGTCGCCCTGATGGACACGCTGCCCGGCGCGCACATCCACGCCCCGTCCACGTCCGCCGAGGTCGACGCGGTCGTGCGGCGTGCGGTCGCGGGCGACGGGCTGCACTACGTGCGCGTCGTCGGCCAGACCAACACCGAGTCCTTCCCCGCCGGCCGGCTTCCACGTCGTACGCCGCGGCGCCGGGCGCCACGGTGATCGCGCTCGGGCCGGTGCTGGACGCCGTCCTGGCCGCGACCGAGGGGCTCGACGTCACGGTGCTGTACGCCCACACCGTCCGGCCCTTCGACGCGCGCGGCCTGCAGGCGGTCCTCGGCACGCCCGACGTCGTGCTGGTCGAGCCGTGGCTGGCCGGCACCTCCTCGCACGTGGTCGCCGACGCGCTCCGCGACGTACCGCACCGGCTGCTGTCGCTCGGCGTCACGCCGGTCCGAGCTGCGCCGCTACGGCTCCCCGGCCGACCACGTCCGCGCCCACGGCCTCGACGCCGCCGGCATCCGCCGCGCGCTGGACGGGTTCCTGGTGGCCGCAGCCTGACTCCTGCCGACGCCGAGATGGGTCGTGTGCCTGAGGACGCGCTCCACCGCGTCGAGGGGCACACGACCCGTCCGCCCGTGGCACGAACTAGCATGTGGCCGCGCTTCGGTACGCCGGGGCGAGGCCGGTGTAGCTCAGTTGGTAGAGCGTTCGCCTTGTAAAGAAATGTCGCGGGTTCGACTCCTGTCACCGGCTCAGCCAGCTCTCGGTCCGGAACGACGGCGCGACCGTGTCCGGGCCCCACCAGGACCCGCCCTCGTCGTGCCAGTGGTCGAAGGGGTCGACCTCCTCGGCCTCGGTCACCGTCTCCAGGATCGACGAGGCCGAGTGCGTCCCGTGGGGCGTGGCCGCGGCGAGCATCGCCTCCTCGCCCCGGTAGGCGGACATGCGGGGCGGGACGACCAGCAGGCGGACCAGGCTCCGGTCGGACATCTCGAGATCGACGACGTGGGTGTCGTCGCTTGGGAAGGAATCGACCTCGCACGTGGCCGTTCGCCACCGGCACCAGCCGTGGGGCGGCGTCCCAGTCGGGCGAGGAGAGGACGACGCGCGAGATCCGGCCCACGCTCGGCCGGGAAGTTGTCCACCAGGTCGGGCAGCTCGACGGCGAGGTCGCGGCTCTGCGGCCACCACCCGCCGGCGAGGCGTGGACCGCCGGGAGGCTCGGCCATCCGAAGCCGCAACGGAGTGCGGGCGGGATGGGTGGGAACGTTCGACGTCGTCATGACGTCCGCCTCTCGACCGACGGTAAGGGTCTCTGGGTGAGACACCTCGGGGGTCGATACCTCGACGTTACACCCGGTCTGCTCCGCCCCGACCATCCTCGCGGCGGCGTCAGAGCGCGTCGAGTGCGGCGTGCGGACGCCACTGCCGCATCGGGCCAGCTCGTCCGCCTCGGCTCCCGACCCGTCGTGGGCGTCGGCGAAGTCGCGGCTCGCCTCCAACGTGCCGTCAGCAGGTCGACGTACGCCGCCTCGAACGCCTCGCCGTCCAGCTTCCCGAGCCGCTGCAGGTCACGCCCGGTGGGCATTCCCTCCAGCTCCGGCACGTCGTTGTCGCTGCTGTGCTCGGCGCCGTGGTCCCGGGAGGTGACCGGTACCTTCTCTCCCCACTCCTCGAGCAGCTCGGCAGCGGTCGACATCCGTTCGGACGTCTCGATCCGCAGCTGCTCGCCGGCGTCCGCCACCGCGGGCGACAGCTCCCGACCGAGCGCGACGTCGAGCAGGTTGAGCAGCGCCGCGTCGCGGTACATCAGCTCGGTCGCGAACGCCGCGTCGTCGTCGCCCTCGGCCGGCTGCGTCGGGTCGGTGGCGCCGCAACCCGGAGCAGCCACCAGGCCCGAGCAGCAGGGCAAGGAGGTTCCTCACCGGAGCTGACGCACCTCGAAGTTCATGGGCGGCTCGGCGATCGCGTCCTGCGCGGCCACGAGCTGGATCTCGCGGGTGCCCGCGGCGATCGTCGCCTCGAGGACCGCGAACACCGACGACGCGGTCGCGGCGAGCGCGGTCGCCGGGGAGCCCGACGTACGCAGGTGGGCGAGGTAGAGCGCGGCGGTGACGTCGCCGCAGCCGTTCGGCGAGATCGGCAGCAGGGGAGTGGTCAGCGCCCAGGCTCCCTCGTCCGAGACCGCGACGCACGTCGAGTGAGTCGGGGGCGAGGTCGCCGTGCAGCACGCTGGTGACGAGTACGTCGCGCGGGCCGCGGTCGCGGACCACGTCGACGGCGTCCAGGATCTCGCCCATGCTGCGGGTCTCGCGGCCGGCCAGGAAGTCGAGCTCGAAGTGGTTCGGGGTGATGATGTCGGCCCGCGGGACGACGGAGTCGCGCATGAACTCGGGGATCCCGGGCCGCACGAACATCCCGCGCCCGACGTCGCCCATCACCGGGTCGCAGCAGTAGACCGCGTCCGGGTTGAGCTCCTTGACCCGCTCGACCGTGTCGAGGATGACCGCGCCGACGGCCGGGTCGCCCTGGTAGCCCGACAGCACGGCGTCGGCCTGGCCGAGCACCCCGCGGTCCTGGATGCCCGCGATCACCTCGGCCACGTCGCTGGCGGCCAGCAGCGGGCCGCGCCACTCGCCGTACCCGGTGTGGTTGGAGAAGTGCACCGTGAGCACCGGCCAGACCTCGTGGCCGAGCCGCTGGAGCGGGAAGACGGCAGCGGAGTTGCCGACGTGGCCGTACGCGACCGAGGACTGGATGGACAGGATCTTCACCCGGCTGATCCTCGCGAAGCGGGCCTGTACGAGCAAACTAGAACGCGTTACAGTTATCGCCGGGTGTGGGCCCCGCCACGCCCCGAGGAGCGCGAGCTAGAGGTGAGGCATGGCCAAGGCCAGTCCCAAGGTCAACGAGGCCGACTACGTCGTCGTGGGGTCGGGGAGCGCGGGCAGCGCCCTCGCCGGGCGGCTGGCCGAGGCCGGGAAGAGCGTGATCCTGCTCGAGGCGGGCAAGAGCGACGAGCAGTTCCTGGTGAAGAAGCCCGGGATGATCGGCCCGATGCACTCGGTCCCCGAGATCAAGAAGAAGGTCGACTGGGGCTACTACACGACGCCCGCAGGAGCACGCGCTCAACCGGAGGATCCCGCAGACCCGCGGCAAGGTGGTCGGCGGCTCGAGCTCGGTCAACGGCATGGTCTACGTCCGCGGCAACCGCGCCAACTACGACGCGTGGGCGGCCGAGGGCAACACCGGCTGGTCCGCCGACGAGGTGAACACCGTCTACAAGCGGATGGAGGACTGGGTCGACGGCGAGGACGACTACCGCGGCGCCGGCGGGCCGATCAAGGTCACCCGCCACTCGGTGCCGGTCGAGCCGTCCGGCCAGTTCGTGCAGGCCACCGCCGACACCCTCGGCGTGAAGGTCCTCGCCGACTACAACGGCGAGTCGCAGGAAGGCGCCAGCATGATGCAGCAGAACGCCGCCGGCGGCCTGCGCTACAGCGCCTCACGCGGCTACATCCACGGCCGCGCGCTCCCGTCCCTCAGCCTGCAGACGGAGGTGCACGTCGCCAAGGTCGTCATCGAGGACGGCCGCGCGACCGGCGTCCAGGTGATCGACCAGGACGGCACGCTGCGCACCATCCGCGCGGGCAAGGAGGTCATCCTCTGCGCCGGCGTCTTCGGCTCGCCGCAGATCCTGATGCTGTCCGGCATCGGCCGCCCCGACCACCTCGCCCAGCACGGCATCCCGGTCCTCGCCGACCTGCCGGTGGGCGACAACATGCACGACCACCTGTTCGTGCCGCTGACCTTCCACGTGCCGACCGCGAAGCACCGCGGCACGCCGTGGCACTTCGCCGCGCGGCCTGGCCAAGGAGGTCACGGTCGGCAACTCGTTCCTCGCGAACTCCGTCTTCGAGTCCGTCGCCTTCGTGCGTACGTCGCAGGCGACCGACGTACCCGACCTGCAGATCCACCTGCTGCCGTGGTCGTACCCGTCGCCCAACCAGGACGCGCCGATCCGGCACAAGGTCGACCCGCGGGCCTGCGTCACGCTGCTGTCGACGCTGATCTACCCGCGCAGCCGCGGCACGCTCCGGCTGGCGTCCGGCGACCCGACGGCGGCGCCGCTGATCGACTTCCAGTACCTCGCCGAGCAGGGCGACGTCGAGGTGCTCGCCGAGGGCTGCGAGATGATCCGCGAGATCATGGCCAGCGCGGCGTTCGGCGGCGCGGTCAAGGGCGAGGTGCACATGGGCACCGACTTCCAGGGCGCCGGGCTGCGCGACGAGGTCCGCAACCGCGCGACCACCGTCTACCACGGCGTCGGCACCTGCCGGATGGGCGTCGACGAACGCGCCGTGGTCGGGCCGGACCTCAAGGTCCGTGGCATCGAGGGCCTCCGGGTCGCCGACGCCTCGATCATGCCGTCGATCACCGGCGGCAACACGAACGCACCGTCGATCATGATCGGCGACAAGGCAGCGGAGCTGGTGCTGGCATGAGCCTCACACGACCCGAGTCCATCACCGACGCGCTCCTGGAGTCGCTGGTCGCGCGGGTGCCGTCGACCTCCGGCGGCACCTGGAAGCTCACCGAGGTCTACACCGGCGAGGTGCTCGTCGAGCTGCCGCAGTCGACGCCGGCCGACATCGAGGCGGCGTACGCCGCGGCGCGCGAAGCCCAGCAGGAATGGGCGAAGTGGCCGATCTCGAAGCGGCTCAAGGTGTTCAAGAAGGCGCACACCCTCCTCATCGACAACGCCCACACGACCGCCGACCTGATCCAGGCCGAGAGCGGCAAGAACCGGCGGATGGCGATCGAGGAGACCTGCGACCCGCCGATGGTGATCAGCCACTACCTCAAGCGGGCGCCGAAGCTGCTGGCGTCGACCAAGCGCGGCGGTCCGGTCCCGGTGGTCTCCACGTCCACCGAGATCCGGCAGCCCAAGGGCGTGGTCGGGATCATCGCGCCGTGGAACTTCCCGTTCGCGACCGGCCTGTCCGACGCGATCCCGGCGCTGATGGCCGGCAACGGCATCGTGCTCAAGCCGGACAACAAGACCGCCCTGTCGCCGCTCTACGGCATCTCCCTGCTCGAGCAGGCCGGGCTGCCGAAGGGGCTGTTCCAGGTCGTCTGCGGCGAGGGCCCGGACGTCGGGCCGACCCTGATCGACAACGCCAACTACGTCATGTTCACCGGCTCCACCACGACCGGCCGTTTTGTCGGCGAACGGGCGGGGCGCAACCTGATCGGCTGCTGCCTCGAGCTCGGCGGCAAGAACCCGATGATCGTGCTGCCGGACGCGAACGTCGAGGAGACCGTCCAGGGCGCGCTGTTCGGCGTCTTCGGCAACACCGGCCAGATCTGCATGCACATCGAGCGGATCTACCTGCCGGACTCGCTGTACGACGACTTCAAGGCCAGGTTCGTGGCCGCCGCCGAGGGGCTGAACGATCGCGGCGACGTACGACTTCGAGCCGGAGCTCGGCTCGCTGATCTCGGTCGACCACCGCGACCGGGTGGCCTCGCACGTCGAGGACGCCGTCGCCAAGGGCGCCACCGTCGTGACCGGCGGGAAGGCCCGTCCGGACATCGGGCCGGCGTTCTACGAGCCGACCGTGCTCGAGGGAGTCACCCAGGACATGCTCGCCGGGTCGTGCGAGACGTTCGGTCCGGTCGTCGCGCTGCACCGGTACTCCTCGGTCGACGAGGCGGTCGAGCTCGCCAATGACACCGACTACGGCCTCAACGCGTCGGTCTGGGGCACGGACCTCAAGGCCGCGGCCGAGGTCGCCCGGCGGATCGAGTCCGGGAACGTCAACGTCAACGACAGCCTCGCCGCGGCGTACGCCTCGAAGGGCACGCCGTCCGGCGGCGTCAAGCAGTCCGGCGTCGGCGCCCGGCACGGCGACCAGGGCCTGCTGAAGTACACCGACGTGCAGAACCTCGCGGTGCTCAAGAAGCAGGTCATGGGCGCCCAGCCCGGCCAGGACTACAACGCCTACGTCAAGCAGATGCTGATGTCGCTGAAGATCATGCGGAAGACCCGGATCCGCTGACCCCCGATTCCCCCGAAGCTGACCCGCCCGAAACTTCGGGCGGGTCAGTGGTTTTCCGGGCCCGTAGGTTGGCGGCATGACGGAGATGAGCTACCGCCCGCTGGGTGACTCGGGACTGGTGGTCAGCGCGGTCGGCATCGGCTGCAACGCGTTCGGGCGCCGGGTAGGCATCGAAGGGGTGCGCGACGTGCTGGCCGGTGCCCGCGACACCGGCGTCACGCTGCTCGACACCGCGGACGCGTACGGCGACCCGGCGGGCCGCAGCGAGGAACTGCTCGGCGAGGCGCTGGAGGGGCAGCGCGACGAGTTCGTGGTGGCCACGAAGTTCGGGATGGGCATGCGCGGGCTGTACGGCGAGGACCACGGCGTGCGCGGGTCGCGACAGTACGTCCGGCGGGCGGTCGAGGGGTCGCTGCGCCGGCTGCGGACCGACCACATCGACCTGTACCAGCTGCACGTCCCCGACGAGGTGACCCCGATCGAGGAGACCCTGTCGGCGCTCTCGGACCTGGTCCGCGAGGGCAAGGTCCGCTACCTCGGCTGCTCGAACTTCGCGGCCTGGCAGGTCGCCGACGCCGACTGGACCGCCCGCACCGCGGGGCTCGAGCGGTTCGTCAGCGTGCAGAACCGCTACTCGCTCCTCGACCGCACCGTCGAGGACGAAGTGGTGCCCGCCTGCGAGACCTACGGGCTGGGGATCCTGCCGTTCTTCCCGCTGGAGTACGGCCTGCTCACCGGCAAGTACCGCCGAGGCGAGCCGCCGCCGGCCGGTTCCCGGGCCGACCTGGACCGCGCCCGCGCGCAGTGGCTTGAACGCGCCGACTGGGACCGGATCGAGGCCCTCGAGAAGTACGCCGCGGCGCGCGGCGTCGGCGTACTCGACGTCGCGATCGCCGGCCTCGCCGCGCAACCGGCCGTCGCGTCCGTGATCGCCGGTGCCGTCTCGGGCGACCAGGTCCGCACCAACGCCGCCGCACTCCGCTGGGACCCGACCGAGGCCGACCTGGTCGAGCTCGACGAGATCACCGAAGCAACCTGACCCGCTGGTTTCGAGACAGGCGCTAGCGCGCCTTCCTCAACCAGCGAGGTGGCCGGTGGTTGAGGAGGTCGCGCAGCGACGGCAAGGTGGCGGTGGTTGAGGAGGTCGCGCAGCGACGGCAAGGTGTCGGTGGTTGAGGAGGTCGCGCAGCGACGGCAAGGTGTCGGTGGTTGAGGAGGTCGCGCAGCGACCGTCTCGAAACCACCGCGTTCAGGCGACCTGCAGCGAGCGCTTGGAGAGGCCCATCCAGAAACCGTCGATGACCTGGAGGCCTGCCGCCTCGGGGTTGGTGGCGGCGCCGAGGGTCACGAACAGCGGCGTGTAGTGCTCGACGGTCGGGTGGGCGTAGGGCATGCCGGGTGCTTGGTGCTTGTAGTCGGCCAGCGCGTCGACGTCGCCGCGGGCCAGCGCCTCGCCGGCCCAGGCGTCGAAGTCCTTCGACCAGCCGGGGGCGGCCGCGTCGATCCGGAACTCGGTCAGGAACGGCAGCCCGTGGGTGAGGAATCCGGAGCCGACGATCAGCACGCCCTCGTCGCGCAGCGGACGGAGCCGCTCGCCGAGCTTGAGCAGCCGGACCGGGTCCTGGGTGGGCAGCGACATCTGCAGGACGGGGATGTCGGCGTCGGGGTACATGATCTTCAGCGGCACCCACGCGCCGTGGTCGAGGCCGCGGCTGTTGTGCTGGTGCACGGGCTCGGTCGCCGGCATCAGCGAGGCGATCCGGTCGGCGAGCGCGGTGGCGTCCGGGGTCTCGTAGGTCATCCGGTAGTACTTCGCGTCGAAGCCGCCGAAGTCGTAGACCAGTGGTGCGCCGCTCGCCGACAGGCTGACCGGCGCGGACTCCCAGTGGGCGCTGACCATCAGGATCGCCTTCGGGCGGGGCAGGTCCTGCGCCCAGGCGGCGAGCTGGCCCGACCACAAGGGGTCGTCGAGCAGCGGGGGAGCGCCGTGTCCGATGTAGAGGGCAGGCATACGGGAGTCGGTCGTCATATCCTTCCCAATGGTTGAGTCTTAAACTTTATTCCAACGGGAGCGACCAGTCCACTGCTGCGCCGCCCTGCTCGACGAGGAGCCGGTTGACCCGGGTAAAAGGTCGCGACCCGAAGAACCCCCGGCTCGCGGACAACGGCGACGGGTGCGCCGACTCGACCCAGGGAATCGGGGCGAGCATCGGCTTCAGTGACTGGGCGTCACGGCCCCAGAGGATCGCCACGCAGGGGCCGCCGCGCTTCGCCAGGGCGCTGATCGCGCAGGCCGTCACGTCCTCCCAGCCGCGGCCGCGGTGCGAGGCCGGCTCGCCCGGCCGGACGGTGAGCACCCTGTTCAGCAGCATCACGCCACGGTCCGCCCACGCGGTCAGGTCGCCGTGCGCCGGCGGCTCGATGCCGACATCGGTGCGGAGCTCCTGGTAGATGTTCGCCAGGCTGCGCGGGACCGGGCGGACGTGCGCGTCGACCGCGAAGCTGAGCCCGATCGGGTGCCCGGGCGTGGGATACGGGTCCTGCCCGACGACCAGCACGCGTACGTCGGCGAGCGGCCGCTGGAAGGCCCGCAGGATCTTGTCGCCCTCGGGCAGATACGGCCGGTGCGCGGCGATCTCCTCGCGCAGGAACCGCCCCATCGCCCCGATCCGGTCGTCGACCGGCGCCAGTGCCTCCGCCCAGTCGGGCGCGACCAGCCCCTTGTCCACCAGTCCCGCGAGTGCGCTCATGGGCGGGAGGCTACCGCTCCGGCGTACCGGAGAAATTGCCACTTCGGACCGGCATTCCTGCCACTTCGCGGCAGAGAACTTGCCACTTCGTGGTCAGGCGAGCTTGGCGAGAACCTCGGTGGCGGCGCGCTCGCCGGCGCGCACGGCACCGTCCATGTAGCCGGTCCAGTACGTCGAGGTCTCGGTGCCGGCCCAGTGCACGCGGCCGTGCGGCCTCCGGATCTCCTGGCCGAACCTGACCATCGTGCCGGGTGCGTAGTTCGCCACCGGGCCGCCGCCGGTCCACCGCTCGCGGGTCCAGTCGTGCTCCACGTAGTCGATCGGGTGCAGCGCCTGGTCGCCGAACATCGCCGCGAACCCGTCGAGCACAGCGCTCCGCCGCTGCGCCCTGGTCTGTACGCCGTACTGCCGCCAGGTGGAGCCTCCGACGAACGCGAGCAACACACCGGGCTCGCCGTTCTTCGGGCAGTTGTCGAACGCCGCGCGGACCGCGCCGGAGTCGCTGATGCCGAACCCGTTCAGGCCGGCCTCGCGCCAGAACGGCTTCTGGTAGATCGCGTCGCACTTCATCAGCTGGCCCATGTCGAGGTGGCGCAGCAGCTCGTGCCGCCGGTGCGGGAGCTGCGGGTGCCAGTCGATGTCGAGCACCGTCGGCGGCGGCGCGGCCACGATCACCCGCTTCGCCCGCACCTTGCCGCGACCGGTGTGCACGACGGCGTGGCCGTTGCCCTGGCTGATCCGGTGGACCGGCGCGGCCAGCGCCACGATCTGGCCGAGCTTCTTCGCCAGCCGCAGCGGGATCAGCTGCGAGCCACCGACGAAGCGGCGCTCCTGCGCGCCGTTCACGGTGTCGGAGTTGCGCGAGAAGGTGCCGACGTTGCGCTCGTTGCCCGAGCACGCGACGTACCAGAGCACGTAGAGGAACGACAGCTCGCTCGGGTCGGCTCCGAAGCCCGGCTGGGTCCAGCTGCGAATCAGGTGCTCGACGCCCTGGGCGTTCACCGCGTTGCCCCGGATCCACTCGCCGAGGGTCATCGCGTCCCACTCCGCGGCTCGCTCGTGCGTCCACGGGGCGTCGACCGGGATCTCGGCGGCGTACTGGTCGATCTGGGTCAGCAGCAGAGCCGCGTCCGGGAGGATCAGCGGGTCCGGCGGGACGGTGCCCTGGTACTCCAGCCGCCCGGTCGTCGAGGAGATGTAGACGCTGTTGCCGTCGACGTACTCGTCGAAGGTGCGGACGCCGAGCTCCTTGGCCAGTCGCAGGATGTGGTTCTGGGTCGGACCGACGAACGCGCCACCCGACTCGATCGTCGCGGCCTGGTCGAGATGGTGGTTGAGCACCCGGCCGCCGACCCGCTTGCGGGCCTCGACCAGCAGGACCGACCGTCCGCGCTTCGCGACCTTGCGCGCGGCGACCAGGCCGGAGATGCCGCCGCCGACGACGACCACGTCCACCTTCGCGGGCAGGGAGCCCTGGAGGGTCCCAGCGGTCGCGGCGTCGGTCAGGCCGCCGATCGCGAGCCCGCCCAGCGACAGGCCGGCTCCGCCCAGCAGCGTACGGCGCGAGAGATGAAGGTCGCTCATATGGGCTCAACGGCAGGGGGCTGCGGAGGTTAGGGCAGGTGCCTACGCTCGGGACATGACCCGCGCCACAGTCGACGACGTGCACGCGCTCGCGAGCGGCATGCCCGGGGTGACCAAGGTCGAGGGCGGCAAGCACGTCTACCAGGTGCGCGGCAAGAGCTTCGTCTTCTTCCGCAACCCGCGCCCCGACGCGTTCGATCCGGAGACGGGAGAGCGGTACGCCGACGTGATCGTCTTCTGGGTCGGCTCCGACGCGGACAAGACGGCGCTGGTCGACGATCTGTCGACGCCGTTCTTCACCACGCCGCACTTCAACGGTCATCCCTCGGTGTTGCTGCGCGGCTGCCGGGTCGGAGAGCTGGACCGCGACGAGCTCGCCGAGGTCGTGTACGACGCGTGGCTGGCGCGGGCGCCGAAGCGGATGGCCGCCGCCTGGCTGGCCGAGCGCGGCCTGGACTGACCTGATCGACGCTCCCCGCCCGATCGGCGTACGGTCGAACGCGGAGGCGTGTGGATGGCTCAGCAGGTGCAGCCCAGGGAGACCTGGGTAGGTGGGCGTGCAAGTTTCACTGGTTAACCAGTGAAACTTGCTCTTGGCACGGGAAGTTATCCGTGACAAGAGCAAGGTTTCCGTGCCAAGTCAGCCGCGGACGGGCCGCGACAACCGGTCCAGGAACGCCACCAGCAGCGCCTCCCGCATCGCCGGGGAGGCCAGGTCGAGCATCGCGTTGACCTCCGCCAGCCGGGTCGGCAGTGCGAGCTCGCCCGACGCCGACTCGCCCACGAGCCCGGACGCCGCGAGCAGCCCGTCGAAGTCGTCGTCGGTCAGCGCCGCCGGGTCGAGCGACTCGATGAACGCCACCACCCCGGCGTCCACCGACACCGGGCCCGCGGCGACGGCCGCCGCGACGGCCTCACCCAGGGCGGACAGGAACTCGTCGACATGCGTCAGCGTCCCGGCACTCACCGACAGGTGAATCGTCGGCGGGTGGCCGGCGAACGACATCTGCGGCTGGACATACCAGCCGCGCGCGGTCATCTCGTCGCACACCGTGAACGCGTCGCACGACCCGTCGGTGGCCAGGGCGACCAGCGTCGAGTCGGGGGGTACGACGAGGTCGAGCCCGGGCACGGCGACGACTCCGGCCACGATCCGGTCCACCGCCTCGAACACGTCGCGGGTCAGGGCGAGGTAGCCCTCGTCACCCAGCGACTGCGCCACCGCCCACGCGCCGGCCAACGGCCCGCCGGACTTCGTCGACTGCATCGTCGAGTTCAGCATCGTGTAGCCCGGCCAGTCCGCCGACGCGAAGAACTGCGGCCGCCGCAGCTCCGGGCTCCGGTGCAGCAACAGCGAAGTGCCCTTGGGGGCGTAGGCGTACTTGTGGGTGTCCACGGAGATCGACGTGACCCCGTCGACCGCGAACGTCCAGGGCGGTACGCCGCGCCCCAGCCGCGCGGCGTACGGCAGCACCCAGCCGCCGATGCAGGCGTCGACGTGGCAGCGCACCCCGCGCGCTGCGGCCGCCGCGGCGATCTCCGGGACCGGGTCGACCACACCGTGCGCGTACGACGGGGCCGACGCGACCACCAGGACCGTGCGCTCGTCGATCGCGGCCGCCATCGCCGCCGCGTCGGCCCGGAACTCAGCGCCGACCGGGACCACCACCGGCTCGACCCCGAAGTAGTGGGCGGCCTTGCGGAACGCCGCGTGCACCGTCGACGGCAGCACCATCGTCGGGCGCTCGACGTCCGGCCTGCTGTCGCGGGCGCCCTGCACCGCGAGCAGCACCGACTCGGTGCCGCCCGACGTGACGCTGCCGACCGCCCCGGCGGGCGCGTCCAGGAGGTCGCAGGCGATCCCGACCAGGTCGTTCTCCATCGTCAGCAGGGACGGGAAGGCCGTCGGGTCCAGGCCGTTCGACCCGGCGTACGCCGCCACGGCCTCGCGGCCGATCCGGTCCACGTCGGGCAGGCCGGAGTCGTAGACGTAGGCCAGCGTCCGGCCGCCGTGGACGGGCAGGTCGGCGGCCTGCATCGCCCGGAGCCGAGCCAGCACGTCGTCGTTGCTCACAGATCCACCTCTTCGGCGTCGAGCGAGTAGCGGGTCAGCCACGTGAGGCTGACCAGGATGAGCAGCGCGGGCAGGATCGAGAAGCCGAGCACGATCGCGGTCAGCGCGGAGTCGGGCTGGGCGACGTCGCCCGAGGTCGACGACTGGTAGTCGCCCAGCGCCAGCACCAGCGCGAAGACGCCCGGCCCGAGGGCCAGGCCCAGCGTCTCGCCGGCGGTCCAGACGCCGGTGTAGACCCCGGCCCGGTTGGAGCCGGTACGCCGGGCGTCGACGGCCGCCGCGTCGGGCAGCATCGCCATCGGGAACACCTGGCAGCCGGCGTACCCGACGCCGACGAGGAACACCGCCCCGAACAGCACGGCCGCCGGCGTCGACTGGGCCAGCACCGCCAGCGCAGCGCCCGCGGCCAGGACCAGGGAGGACATGAGGTAGCCGCGCTTCTTGCCGATCCGGGTGCCGAGCGCGGCCCAGGCCGGGGTCAGGACCAGCGCCGGTCCGACGAAGCAGATGAACAGGATCGTGCCGGCACCCTTGCGGTCGAGAACGTCGGTGGCGAGGTAGTCGACGCCGGCGAGCATGCAGCCCGTGGCCAGCGCCTGCAGCACGAACGTGGTCAGCAGCAGCCGGAAGTCGCGGGCGGTGGCCACGATCCGGAGCTGGTCACGGAGGCTGCCCGGCCCCGGCACGGGCGTGCCGGTGGGCGCGCGTCGGGTCCCGCGGTACGCACTGAGGACGCCGGTCACGATCAGCGCGGCCATCACCACGCCCATCACCCGGTAGCCGTCGCGGCCGCCGACCGCGTCCCGGATCACCGGTGCGGTCGCGCCCGCGAGCATGATCGTGAACGCCAGGATCGCGACCCGCCAGGTCATCAGGCGCGTGCGCTCGTCGTACGACGAGGTGATCTCCGCGGGCATGGCGACGTACGGCACCTGGAAGAACGCGTACGCCGTCGCGGCGGCCAGGAAGAACACCAGCACCCAGCCCGCCTCGAGCACCGTCGAGTCCATCGTCGGCACCGCGAAGATCAGCGCGAACGCGACCGCCAGCGCCAGGCCCGCCCGGAGCAGCCACGGCCGGCGCGGACCGCGGGCGTCGACGGTCCGGTCGCTGATCCGGCCGGCGATCGGGTTGAGGATCACGTCCCACGCCTTCGGCAGGAACACGATCAGTCCGGCCCACACCGCCGCGATCCCGAGGCTGTCGGTGAGGAACGGCAACAGCATCAGCCCGGGCACGGTGCCGAACGCCCCGGTCGCCACCGACCCCGAGCCGTAGCCGATCCGGACGCCGCGGGGCAGGGTGTCCGCGCGGGGGAGGGTGTCGCCGGGCATGCGCGAAGGCTAGCGGTCACCGCCGGTGGTGGTTTCGAGACGGTTGCTGCGCAACCTCCTCAACCACCGACTCGCAGTTGCTGCGCAACCTCCTCAACCAGCGGGTCTCGGTGGTTGAGGAAGGCGCGCTAGCGCCTGTCTCGAAACCACCCTCGAGGACTCAGCGGTACAGCGAACGCGACCCGGCCGACCCGTAGCGGCGGGTCGGGTTGGAGCCGATCGACTCGGGGCCGGCCGCCTTCTTCGCGGGCGGCTTCCGGGCCGACGCCTTCTTGGCAGGCGCGGCCTTCTTCGCCGCGGGAGCCTTCTTCCGCGGCGCGGCCTTCTTCGCCGGCGTCCCGGAGGACCACTGCTCGATCCACTCGTCCATCACCCGCCACGTGGTGGCCCGGGCGCCCCGGCCGGTGAGCATGCCGAGGTGCCCACCCGGCACGATCTCGAACCGCACCTCCGCGGACGAGGTCAGCAGCGGGACGACCGCCTTCACCGCGGGGATCGGCGCGATGCCGTCGGTGGCACCGCCGAACACCAGCACGGGCGCTGTGACGTTCGCGAGCTCGATGGTCCGGTCCCCGAAGTCGATGCTCCCCTTGACCAGCGCGTTGCCCTTCACGAACCGGTGGTAGAGCTGCCCGAACGTCCGGCCCGGGTAGGCGATCATGTTCGCGGTGAAGCGGTCGACCGCCTCGAGCTGGGCAAGGAAGTCCTCGTCGTCGAGGTGGGTCGCGATCGCGAGCGGCTTGGTCACCAGCTTCTGGAACGACGACAGCTGGAAGGCCCACCGGACCAGCGGCTTCGGGGCACCGCCGATCGCCTGGTAGGCGCGGGTGATCACGCCGCGGCCGTCGGTGAAGTTCAACAGCGGCCGCATCGGCGCCACCAGCGGCACCTTCCTGACGTCGACCGGCGAGCCCACGACGGTCAGCGACGCGATCGGCAGGTCCGGGCTGTCCGCGGCGGTCAGCAGCGCGAAGATGCCGCCCAGGCTCCAGCCGACGACATGCACCGGACGGCCGCCCGCATGCGCCGACACCTCGCGGATCGCGGACGGGACGACCTCGTCGATCCAGTGCTCCATGCCGAGGCTGCGGTCCTTGAACGAGACCCGCCCGTACTCCACGAGGTACGTCGGCCGGCCGGCGTTCACGAAGTGCTCGACCAGCGAGCAGCCCCGACGCAGGTCGAAGCAGAGCGCGGGAGCGGCCAGCGGCGTGACCAGCAGGACCGGGTCGCCCTGCTCGAGCACCTTGGCCGCGGGCCGGTAGTGGTAGACCTCGCGCAGCGTCCCGTCGTCGATCAGGGTGCGCGGCATCGGGCGGAGGTCGGCCAGACCGCCGTAGAGCGCCATGTGGGCGACGTTGCTGGCCGCAGACATGACCTGGTCCGGCTTGGGGATCAGATCCATGTGCGGAAAATACCCTGCCCCGCCGGAAGGCACGTCACCGATCGGGGGTCGTCCCACCACAACGGATGGTGACAACCCGGCCGCGGAGGGCTACACACAGACCATGAGATGGACTCGGGCGGCCGCGGCAGGCACGGCCGCCGTCGGCGCAGTGGTGGCCTACGACATGACCCAGCGCAAGCACGCGATCCTGCGCAACTTCCCGGTCGTCGGTCACCTGCGGTTCGTGCTCGAGCGGTTCGGGCCCGAGCTGCGCCAGTACATCGTCACGTCCAACGACGAGGAGCGGCCGTTCAGCCGTGACCAGCGGCGCTGGGTCTACGCCTCGTCCAAGCTCGAGAACAACTACTTCGGGTTCGGCACCGACAACGACATCGAGAACGCCGAGGGGTACGCCGTCATCAAGCACCGCACCTTCGCCGGCCCCGGCGCGCCCACCCAGATGCACACCGGCGAGGAGATCCCGCTCCCCTCGGCGAAGGTCCTCGGCGGCCCCCGGCAGCGACGACTGGCCTTCCGGCCGCAGTCGGTCGTCAACATCTCCGGGATGAGCTTCGGCGCCCTGTCCGGCAACGCGATCGAGGGCCTCAACAGGGGCGCCGCGATGGCCGGCTGCCTGCACAACACCGGCGAGGGCGCGGTCTCCGAGCACCACCGCCAGGGCGGCGACCTGGTGCTCCAGATCGGTACGTCGTACTTCGGCTGCCGGGACGAGCACGGTCACTTCGACCTGGCGAGGCTCAAGGACGTGGTCGCCTCGACACCGACCCGGGCGATCGAGATCAAGCTGTCGCAGGGCGCCAAGCCCGGGCTCGGCGGCATGCTGCCGGCCGCCAAGGTCAGCCACGAGATCGCGACCACCCGCGGCATCGAGCCGGGCGTGGACTGCGCGTCACCCAGCAGGCACCAGGTCTTCAGCGACGTCGACTCGATGCTGGACTGGGTGGAGATGATCGCCGACGAGACCGGCGTACCGGTGGGCATCAAGTCCGCGGTCGGCGACCTGGCCTTCTGGGACGACCTGGTCGCCCAGATGGTCGGCCGTGAGCGTGGCGTCGACTTCGTCAACATCGACGGCGGCGAGGGCGGCACGGGCGCGGCGCCGATGATCTTCGCCGACGCCGTCTCCTACCCGTTCCGGGTCGGCTTCGCCCATGTCTACAAGCGGTTCGCCGCGGCCGGCCTCACCGACGACCTGACGTTCATCGGCGCCGGCAAGCTCGGCATCCCCGAGAACGCCGTGGTCGCGTTCGCCCTCGGCGTCGACCTGGTCAACGCCGGCCGCGAGGCGATGATGGCGCTCGGTTGCATCCAGGCCCAGAAGTGCCACACCGACCACTGCCCGGTCGGCGTCGCCACCCAGAACCCGCGCTACACCCGCGGCCTCGACCCGGGCCTCAAGAGCGTCCGGGTCTTCAACTACGTCAAGACGCTGCGCCGCGACCTGCTCAAGGTGTCCGAGGCGGTGGGGGTCGCCCATCCGGGCCTGATCACCCCGACCGACGTGGACTCGGTCAACGGTGTCACCAGCAGCCGCACGCTTCGCGAGCTCTACGGGTACGCCGAGGGGTGGGGCGAGCTGGGCCCCGAACTGAAGGCCGCGACGAACGCGATGATGAGCGCGTTCCTGCCGTCGCCCGAGCAGCCGCCGACCCGCGAGCACGTCCGCTGACGGCGGGCCTCAGGCCTTCTTCGGCGGACGCACCTGCTTGCCGTGCGCGGGCACGGCCTGTGCGAGGCCGTCCAGGAAGCCGCGCGCCCAGGCTGCGACGTCGTGCTGGAGGATCGTCTTCCGCATCGCTCTCATCCGCCTGGTGAGCTCGCGGTCGTCGGCCCGGCAGGCCTCGAGCAGCGCGGACTTCATGCCGTTGATGTCGTAGGGGTTGACCAGCCACGCCTGGCGCAGCTCGTCGGCCGCGCCGGCGAACTCCGAGAGCACCAGCGCCCCGTCGTCCTCGAACCGGCAGGCGACGTACTCCTTGGCGACGAGGTTCATGCCGTCGCGGTAGGGCGTGACGACCATGACGTCCGCCGCGCGGTAGAGCGCGGCCATCTCCTCGCGCGGGTGCGAGGAGTGCATGTAGGAGATCGCCGGCCGGCCGATCTTGCCGAGGTCGCCGTTGATCCGGCCGACCAGGCGGTCGATCTCGTCGCGCAGGATGCGGTACTGCTCGACCCGCTCCCGGGACGGCGTCGCCACCTGCACGAACACCGCGTCGTCGACGTCGAGGGCCCCGTCCATGATCAGCTCGGCGAACGCCCGCAGGCGGGCGTAGATGCCCTTGGTGTAGTCGAGCCGGTCCACGCCAAGGAAGATCTTCGTCGGACTCCCGAGTGCCTCGCGGATCTCCTTCGAGCGCTGGGCGACGGGCTCCGACCGGGCCAGCTCCTCGAACCCGGCGGCGTCGATCGAGATCGGGAAGGCGGCGGCGCGCACCGTGCGGCCGTCGGGCAGGTAGACCAGGTCGCGATGGGTCTTGTGGCCGACCCGCTGCCGGACCAGCCGGACGAAGTTCGCGGCGCCTCCGGAGAGCTGGAAGCCGACCAGGTCCGCCCCGAGCAGGCCCTCGAGGATCTGCCGCCGCCACGGCAGCTGCTGGAAGAGCTCGTTGGGAGGGAACGGGATGTGCAGGTAGAAGCCGATCCGCAGGTCCGGCCGCAGCTCGCGCAGCATCTGGGGCACCAGCTGCAGCTGGTAGTCGTGCACCCAGACGGTCGCGCCCTTGCCCGCGACGTCCGCTGCGCGCTCGGCGAAGCGCTGGTTCACCGTCACGTAGGAGTCCCACCACTCGCGGTGGAACTCCGGTTTCGCCACGAGGTCGTGGTAGATCGGCCACAGCGTGCCGTTGGAGAACCCCTCGTAGAACTCCTCGATCTCCTGGCCGGTCAGGGTCATCGGCACCAGCGACATGCCGTCGTCCTCGAACGGCTCGAGGTCGGTCTCGGTGCCGCCCGGCCAGCCGATCCAGACGCCGTCGTTGGCCCGCATCACCGGCTCGAGTGCGCTCACCAGCCCGCCGGGCGAGCGGCGCCACTCGGTGCTCCCGTCGGCGTTGGTGACCCGGTCGACCGGCAGCCGGTTGGCCACGATCACGAGCTGGGCGGAGTCGGTCACCACCCCACCTTAGGCGCCCGTGCGTCGTTCAGGTGCCGCCGTAGCCGGGCCGGCCGGCGGCGTCCCACTCCTCCCAGAACGCAAGGAACTCCGCGCCGAGGAAGGGATCGCCGCCCGTCAGCGCGATCCCGCTGCGGCGCACCGTCCAGTCCCAGGGCGCCAGCTCCTGGGCGACGGCGAGGTGCACGCCCGCCCGGTCCGTCCGGCCCCGGCGGACGAGGTACGCCGCGATCCGGCGCTCCCCGAGGGCCCGCTGGCCGTCGTCGGTCCGGGGCTGCGGGTCGCGCGCGGCACTCTTCGGCAGCTCGCCGGTGGCGACCCAGGCGCGCAGGGCGTCGTGATGCCGGGCGCTGTCGATCAACGTGTACTCCTGGAACGTGTCGTCGCCCGGCGCGATGGTGGGCGGCTTGACGATCCGGTCCGCCTCGTCGACCCAGACCACCGACGGGACGTTGGTGATGTCATACCGCTCG
Source organism: uncultured Actinomycetota bacterium (assembly GCA_963788445.1). Classification (GTDB taxonomy): domain Bacteria; phylum Actinomycetota; class Actinomycetes; order Propionibacteriales; family Nocardioidaceae; genus Nocardioides. The sequence goes on along the minus strand of CAWBGN010000005.1, from coordinate 32,798 downwards.
GCGGTCACGTGGGCGGTGTCCACCACGACCGGGAACGACGGCTGGGCGGCCTCGATCCACGGCCGGGCGTCCTCGGGGTCGGCGTCGAGCGCGACCGAGAACAACCGCAGGCCGGAGTCCGCGAGCTCCTGCTGCAGCCGCTCCCACCCGGCCAGCTCGTGCCGGCACCCGCACCACGACGCCCAGGTCACCAGGACCCGCTTGTGGCCGGAGAGGTCGTCGAAGCTGACCGGCGTGCCGTCCACGTCCGGCAGGGTCAGGGACGGCGCCCGTCCGTCCCGGCTCGCGGCGTGGGTCGCGGCCGAGGGGACCAGTGCGGCGACGCCGTCCTCGGCAGCGTCCACCAGCAGCAGCCCGAGCGCGTCCGCCCATGCCCGCAGGTCGATCCGGCCGGGGAGGTCGGGTGCGGTGAGCACGCGACCGAGCAGCGGGACGCAGGTCTCGCCCCGGCACAGGCCCTCGGGCTTGAGCTCCCAGCCGGTCGCGGCGGACAGGTCGGCGGCGGCGACGGTGCCGCCCTCGACGGCGAGCTCGTGCTCCGCACCGTCGACGTCGATCAGGGTCAGCACGCGGATATCGTGCCACGCAACTGGAACAGGTTCTAGTGCGTCACCGGTCGCCCGGGTAGACCACGCCCACCTGCCGACGCAGCTCGTCCATCTGGCCCAGGATCCGCAACGTCTGGGCGTGCGGCACCAGGGGGCTCTCCCGGAGCCCGGCGTGGATGCAGCGCTGCACCTCGGCCGCCTCGTTGCCCAGTCCGTTGCCGAGCAGCGGCTCGACACCGTGGATCGGCTCCGGCTCGCCGTCGTGCGGCGTCCACGAGGCATGCGGCGGGCTGTAGAAGGCGCTCGCGAGGTCCACCCGACCGGCGTCGGTGGAGATCGACGCGGTGACCCCGGAGTACGACGACATGGTGGCCGTCATCGACGACACGGCGCCGTCGGCGTGCCGCCCGGCGATCGCGATGTCGAGGTCGATCCCGGTTTCGGTCAGCCCCGCCGTCGCCCGCAGCTCGGTCGGCGGCCCCAGGATCAGGTTCGCGAAGGTGAGCGGGTAGACGCCCATGTCCAGCAGCGCCCCGCCGCCGAGGTCCGGGTTCACCATCCGGTCGCTCGGCGGACGGCTGACCAGGAACCCGATCTCGGCGCGCACCACCCGCGGCGTACCGAACCGGCCCGCCTGCAGCCCGTCGCGCACGCCCCGGACGACCGGGTGCGTGCACATCCACATCGCCTCCATCAGGAACCGGTCGTGCTCGCCCGCGAGCCGGACCATCTCCTCGGCCTCGGCGGTGTTGAGCGTCAGCGGCTTCTCGCACAGCACGTGCTTGCCGGCCTCGAGGGCCATCCGGGCGTTGTCGAGGTGCAGCGCGTGCGGGGTGGCGATGTAGACGACGTCGACGTCGGGGTCGGTCACCAGCGCGTCGTACGACGAGTGCGGCCGCGTGTCGGGATCGCCGTACTCCTCGGCGAAGGCCTCGGCCGACCCGGCGGTCCGCGACCCGACGGCCGCGATCCGGGCGTCGGGGACCGCCTTCAGGTTGCCTGGCGAAGCTGGTGGCGATGTTGCCGGTGGCCAGGATTCCCCAGCCCGTCGTCTCCGTCATGCCTGCCCTTTCCCTGGGGGTGGTTGCGCCCCCCGAACCTAGCGGTGTGGCACGGTGGCGTCGCCGCGCACCAGCCGCGAACGGAACGCCTGGAGACCACTTCGGGCGACTCGCGGCAAGCGAATGACATCGTTGTGGTTCGTCGCCTACAGTGGTGGCCACACCAAGCTCGAGCACTACTTCGGGGAGAGACAGCGCATGGATGCCGCGAACGCCCTCCACGGCCACGATGCCGGGGCCACGCCGAGCCTGAGCGACCGCGACCGCGAGATCCTGGAGTTCGAGCGGCAGTGGTGGAAGTACGCCGGCGCCAAGGAGACCGCGGTCCGCGAGAAGTTCGACATGTCGTCGACCCGCTACTACCAGGTCCTCAACGCCCTGATCGACCGTCCGGAGGCCCTCGAGGCCGACCCCCTGCTGGTCCGCCGGCTGCGCCGCCTGCGCGCCGCGCGTCAGCGCCAGCGCTCGGCCCGCCGCCTCGGCTTCGAGGTCTGACCGACCGTGGCGAGCTCGTTACGCCGTCGCAACCAGCGCGGGGTGGTCTTCCCGTCGCCCGTGGTGATGCTCAGCGTGATCGCGGTCGCGATGGCGGGGGTCGCCTACGTCGCCACCCAGAACCAGGAGCCGACCGAGCGTGAGGTGACCCCGGTCTCGCGCCCGGCCGAGACCAACGAGCCGAGCCCGCAGGCGCTGCCGACCAAGAAGCCGAAGAAGCTCGAGCCGGCCGTCAAGCGCGGCCAGGTCTACGTCGAGGTCTACAACAACTCCGGCATCACCGGCCTCGCCGGCGAGGTCGGCCAGCAGGCCTCCGAGGCCGGCTGGCAGGTCGTCGGAGCCGACAACTGGTACGGCACCATCCCCAGCTCGACCGTCTACTTCCCGCCCCGGCTGCGGGAGGCCGCCAAGGTGCTCGCGCTCGACCTCGGCATCCGCCGCGTGCAGCCAGCGATCGACCCGATGCGCCTCGACCGGCTGACCGTCGTCCTCACCGCCGACGCCGCCTAGCCTGCCCGTCGGCTCCGGCTCCTCCGTGACTCGGCGATCCGGCCGGGCAGCGTCCATGGTTGGCTTGGGGGCATGGAGTTCCGCTCCCAGCGGAGCCGAAGAACGGTACGCCGCGCTGGTCGGCGTGGCCGCGCAGGCCGTGGTCGGCCTCGACTTCGACGGGACGCTGTCCCCGATCGTCGACGACCCGGAGGTCGCGCACATCCACCCCGAGGCCGGGGAGGTGCTGATCGAGCTGGCGGACGTGGTGGCCGCGATCGCCGTGATCACCGGCCGGCCGGCCCGCCAGGCGCTGGCCCTCGGCGGGCTCGACGAGGTCGGCAACTCCATCGGCGAGGCCGGCAAGGAGCTGCACCTGTTCGGCCAGTACGGCTTCGAGCGGTGGTCCTCCACCCGGCGCCGGATCGTCTCCCCGCGCCCCCCGCACGGCCTCTCGACGTTCCTCGGCCGACTCCCCGGGGTGCTTCGGCGGTACGACGCCGGCGACGCGTTCATCGAGGACAAGGGGCTGGCCGTCGCCGTCCACACCCGCCGGCTGAAGGACCCCGCCGGCACCTTCGAGCGTACTGCTGCCGGTGCTGCGCGAGCTCGCCGCCGAGAACGACCTGAAGATCGAGCCCGGCCGCCAGGTGATCGAGGTCCGCTCGCCCGGCATGGACAAGGGACAGGTCGTCCGCACGCTCGTCGAGGAGACCTCGGCCGGCGCCTTCCTCTTCGCCGGCGACGACCTGGGCGACCTGGAGGCGTTCGAGGCGGTCGCCGCCCTCCGTGACGAGGGCATGCCCACCCTCCTCGTCTGCTCCCTCTCCGGCGAGGAGAGCGCGCTCCTCGAGCTCGCCGACGTCGCGGTCAAGGGCCCCGACGGCGTACTCGACCTCCTCCGCCAGCTCACCCGCGACGCCCGAGGCCGATAGTCCACGACGATCCTGTCGTCGGACGGCCGGATCTGCGACACGAACGTCGTGGACTATCGCGCCAGCATGTGGACACGATGTGCACATGTTGAGACGCCCTGCGTAAGGTTTCCATCAGCTCATCGAGAGGGACTGAGGGAACGGCCCTGTGATGTCCCGGCAACCGCCACGAGCCTCCTGCCTTCGGCAGTCGTGGAAACGGTGCTAATTCCGGCCCACGGCGAGGTACGTCGCGGGGAAGATGAGAAGGAGGACTTCATGAGCACCCTCGTCACGGACACCACCCCCGGCGACTCGGAGACCGAGGCGGTCGGCATCCGCGAAGGCGCGTTCGGCAACGCCCGCGCCCTCTCGTGTCGCGAGTGCGGGCACGAGGTCGAGCTCGGCCCCCACTACGCGTGTCCGGAGTGCTTCGGACCGCTCGAGGTCGCGTACGACTTCCGGACCGTCACCCGCGAGGAGATCGAGGCCGGCCCGAGCAACATCTGGCGCTACAAGGCGCTGCTGCCGGTGCCCGACGGACATCGAGCAGAGCCCCAACACCGAGCCCGGCTTCACCCGGCTGCTCAAGGCCCACAACCTCGGCCGCGAGCTCGGCATCGACAACCTCTGGGTGAAGGACGACTCGACCAACCCCACCAACTCCTTCAAGGACCGCGTCGTCGCCTGCGCCCTGAGCGCCGCCCGCGAGTTCCACAGCAAGGTCTTCGCCTGCCCCAGCACCGGCAACCTCGCCAACGCGGTCGCCGCCGCCGGCGCCCGCGCCGGCATCAAGACCGTCGTCTTCATCCCGGCCGACCTGGAGAAGCCGAAGCAGGTCAACTCCGCCGTCTACACCGACTCCCTGGTGGCCGTGAACGGCAACTACGACGACGTCAACCGGCTCGCCTCCGAGATCGCCGGCGAGGAGGAGGGCTGGGCGTTCGTGAACGTCAACGTCCGTCCCTACTACGCGGAGGGCTCCAAGACCCTCGGCTACGAGATCGCCGAGCAGCTCGGCTGGCGCCTCCCCGACCAGATCGTGATCCCGGTGGCGTCCGGCTCGCAGCTGACCAAGGTCGACAAGGCCTTCCAGGAGCTGATCAAGCTCGGCCTCGTCGAGGACAAGCCCTACAAGGTGTACGGCGCCCAGGCCACCGGCTGCTCGCCGGTCTCGGTCGCCTTCAAGGAGGACCAGCAGATCATCCGGCCGGTCAAGCCGGACACGATCGCCAAGAGCCTGGCCATCGGCAACCCCGCCGACGGCGTCTACGTGCTCGACATCTGCCGGCGTACCGGCGGCGCGGTCGAGGACATCACCGACGACGAGGTACGCGCGGGCATCCTGCTGCTGGCCCGGAACGAAGGCATCTTCACCGAGACCGCCGGCGGCACCACCGTGGGTGTCCTGAAGAAGCTGGTCGAAACCGGGCAGCTCGACCCCACGCTCGAGACCGTGGTGATCAACACCGGCATGGGCCTGAAGACCCTCGACGCCATCGCGGACCAGGTCGGCCCTGCGGCCACCATCGATCCCACGTACGGTGCATTCACGGCCATCGGAATCTAGGCACAAGCAGCGAGCAGAGGAGAACCGTGAGCGTTTCCGTCCGCATCCCCACCATCCTGCGCACCTACACGGGTGGCGAGTCCGAGGTCTCCGCCGAGGGCGGCACGCTCTCGGCCGTGCTCGACGACCTCGACTCGAACTACTCGGGCATCAAGGGCCGGATCCTCGACGAGGGGGGCGACCTGCGCCGCTTCGTCAACGTGTACGTCGGCAACGACGACGTCCGCTTCCTCGAGAACCTCGAGACCGCGACGCCCGACGGCACCCAGATCTCGGTCATCCCCGCGGTCGCCGGCGGCTGAGGGCTACATCGCCCACCGCGGGACGACGACAACGCCCCCGATGGGGAACGTAGGGCCACAGCACCTGTTCTCGATCAGTCCGCTCCCGGCCTTCGCTGCCACGCGGTAGAAGATCATCAGGCGCCCCAGCCCATCGCCCGACAGCTCCCACGAGAGCGGATCGCCGGCCAGGCGGAGCTGCGGCCATTCGAGGGCGTCGCGGTACGTCGCCACGATGCCGTACGCCGCCCGCCTGGGTACGCCACGGAGGACGAACCGCCCGCCCGGCCTCAGGCTGGTTGCGCGCTCGTCGAGGTAGCGGCTGTCGTCCACTCGCGTCCGCCGGCCCTTGACGACGGCGCGGCGGTCGTCGAGGGGCCGCACCATGCACTGCTTGGTCGACCACGGGCTGGTGCTGCCGTAGGCATGCATCCGCGCCCGGACACAGACGACCTGTCCCTGCGCGACGCGCAACCCGCCCTGCTCGGCGGTGATGCCCTCGCGCCAGGTCTCCCAGGCGGGCCGTCGTCGCGCCCGCATCGGGCTGACCAGCGCCTGCACGTCGTACGTCGCCCCTTCGCTGTACCCGTCCCATTCGAACGTCGCCCGCGGTCCCTTGACGATCCACCAGATGGAGTTCCACGGGTACCCGGAGACGTCGGGCGCGTCGATGCGACCGCGGGTCGGCGTCGGTGCGGCCGCGGCCGATGAGAGGACGGTGAACAGCGAGCTCGCGACGGCGAGCACGAGCAACGGAACCAGTCGGCGCATGGTGGTGGGACTCCTCGAGAACGGTCGGCGGCGGAAGTCTGCCACCCAGGACCGCCCCTGTCAGAGAGTTGCCCTGCGTTGTTGCAAGTGGCGTCGCTCCGGGTCGTTGTCGCAGGCCGCGATGGCGCGTTCCAGCTCGTCGCGCGCCTCGGCGTACCGGCCGGCCCGGCGGAGCAGCTCGGAACGGACCCCCGGCAGCCGGTGCCCCGGCAGCTCCAGACCGTCGAGCAGCCGGAGGCCGGCCAGCGGGCCGTCGGCCTCCGCCACGGCGACCGCCCGGTTGAGCCGCACGACCGGCGACCCGGTGAGCTCATCGAGCTCGCGGTAGCGGTCCGCGATCCGGCTCCAGTCGGTGTCCGCTGCGGAGCGGGCGATGGCATGCTCGGCGGCGATCAGCGCCTGGAGCAGGTACGGCGCGGCCGGTGCCGTGGTCAGTGGGCGCAACAGGGTCATCGCCTCGTCGACCTCCTCGGAATGCCAGCGGGCGCGGTCCTGCTGACCCAGCAGCACGAGCTCGCCGTCCCGGACCCGGGCGTCCCGGCGCGAGTGCTGAAGCAGGACCAGGGCGAGCAGGGCGTCGAGCTCGGTGTGGCCGGGCAGCAGGTCGCGCAGCACCCGCACCAGCCGGATCGCCTCGGAGCTGAGGTCGGACCTGACCACGTCGGATCCGGACGCCGGGGCGTAGCCGGCGGTGAACGCCAGGTAGGCGATGTCGGCGGCAAGCCCGACCCGCTCCTCGAGGGCCGCGCCGACGGGGACCTCGAAGCGTTCGTGGGCCAGGCTCTTCCGCGCCCGGGTCAGCCGGGCGGCCATGGTCGGGGTGCTGACCAGGAACAGCCGGGCGATGTCCGCGGTCGAGACGCCGAGCACCAGCCGGAGGGTGAGCGCGGCGGCCGACTCGGGAGTCAGCGCGGGGTGCGCGCAGAGCAGCACGAGCCGCAGCCGCGCGTCGCGCACCACCTCGCCGGCATCGGCCATGACGCGTTGAGCCTCCTCCTGCAGGTCGGCCTCGACGGCCAGCAGCGGCAGCTTGCGGGCGGCGAGAGCCTCCGCACGCAGCCGGTCGAGGATCCGGCGCCGTGCGGCCGTGAGCAGCCAGGCCGGGGGGTTGGCGGGTACCCCGTCGCGAGGCCAGGTCCGGGCGGCCGCCTCGAACGCATCGCCCAGCCCGTCCTCGGCGAGGTCGAGGCGCCGGTACTGCGCGACGAGGAGGGCCAGCAGGCGGCCCCACTCGTCGCGCCAGAGCTCCTCGAGCCGCGCGGTCACCAGGCGGTGTCCCTCACGACTCGCCCTTTTCGATCTCGATCGCGGGCAGCACCTCGACCACGTAGTCCCAGGTGAGCAGCCGGCACAGGTCGACGACGTCGTCGGTGCTCGGCAGGTCCAGGACGTAGAAGCCGGTGAGGTGCTCGACCGTCTCCGCGAACGGCCCCTCGGTCACCAGCCCGCCCCGGCGGACCCGGGCACCGTGGCCGGACGAGGCGAGCGCCTCGCCCGCGACCACGGCACCACCCCGATCGCGCACGGCCCGGTCGAACGCGGCGTGCCCGTCGAGCACGGCCTGTCGCTGGGCCGCCGTGGCGTCCTCCCATGCGGAGGGATCTTCCTCCGACAGGAGGACCAGGAACTTCACGCGCTACATCTCGAGGCAGCGGCGTACCTCGAGGCCGCTCTCGCCCTCGGCGAGGATGCCGACGCACTGGAGCAGGTCGTCGAGGTTGTCGCTCTGGACCGTGTAGTAGCCGGTGAGCTGCTCGACGGTCTCGGCGTACGGCCCGTCGGTGATGGCGAGTGAGTCGCCGGTACGACGGACGGTCTTCGCCTCGGCGGACTGGGCCAGCTCCGCGCCGCCGGTGACCTTGTGGCCGCGCTCGCCCAGCGCGGCCGCGAACTCCTGGTGCTTGGCGTACACGCGGGCGCGCTCGCCCTCGTCGGCCTTGGCCCACTCGGTCTCGTTGCCGGGGAGCAGCACGATGTATTCAGTCATGGTCGGGTCCTCTCGATCATCTGGTGGTGAGTCTGACACCGAGATGACGGACGGGGGAGTGCCGAATCGACAATGCGTGGCCGCCGTTCTCGATCCCGTCGCCCGGCGGTCGTGTCGGCTTCCCCCGTGGGACCCTCGCGGCTGCTTCAAACAAGGGTGATGATGACGAGTCGCAAGCTCCTGGTCGGTGCCGGCACCGTGATCGGCGGTACGGCGCTGCTGGGGAGCGCCGTGGGCCTCGGCGCCCGCGCCGTGCTCCAGCGGCAGGCGGCGGCCGCTCGCCGGCTGATCGGGCACCCACACGGCGAGGACGCCCCTGCGGCTGACCGGGTCTACAAGAAGAGCCTCGGCAACCCGGTCGAGCTCGTCGTCCTGGGCGACTCGATCGCGGCCGGGCTGGGTGCCGAGCTGCCGGAGAAGACGCTGGGGGCGCGACTGGCGAAGGGTGTGGCCAAGAATGCGCAACGGTCGGTGCGGCTGACCACCCTCGCCCGGGTCGGCTCGGAGACCAGCAGCCTGTCCGACCAGCTCGAGATGCTGCCCGGTGACGTCCGTCCGGAGGTGGCGGTGATCGTGGTCGGCGGCAACGACGTGACACACCGGGTGCCGGTCGCGGAGTCGGTCCGGCACCTCGTCGCGTGCATCGACGCCCTGCACGAGCTGGGCTGCTCGGTGGTCGTCGGGACCTGCCCCGACCTGGGCGCCCTGCGGCCGGTGCCGCAGCCGCTGCGGGCGCTCGGATCGCGTGCGTCCCGGCAGCTGGCGAACGCCCAGCGCGACGCCGCCCTGCAGCGCGGCGCGCGGGCGGTCTCGCTGGCCCACGTGGTCGGCCCGTTCTTCATCACCAACCCCGACGAGATGTTCAGCCTGGACCGGTTCCACCCCAGCGCGCACGGCTACAAGCGCACAGCGAAGGCGGTGCTGCCGTCGGTGCTGGCGGCGATCGGGGTCCGCGACGAGGTGCCGTTCGGACACCACGCCCCGCGCTCCGGCTGAGGCGGCGGCGCGCCTCAGGGCACTGGACCAGACCAGTGGGAGCGATCCCACTCGGGCCCTTGACACCCTTTGGTGACCCCCGTCACATTGTGTGGGAACGCTCCCATTCACTCGAGTTTCGAAGGTGACCAGGATGAATACACACCTCAACCGGACCCGCTTCACGGCCCTGCTCGGGAGCCTGATCCTCGCGGGTTCGGCCCTCGCGGCCTGTGGCGGCGACGACGGCGGCGACGAGGCGCGGCGAGGACGTGACCCTGCGGGTCAACGTCTTCGGCAACTTCGGGTACGAGGACCTCTACGACCAGTTCGAGAAGGACAACCCCGGCGTCACGATCGTCGAGACCGCCGAGGGCGACCTCACGGCGTACAACACCCAGCTCACCCAGAAGATCGCGGCTGGGAGCGGTGCCGGCGACGTCGTCGCCATCGAGGAGGGCCAGGTCGTCAACTTCCTGCAGAGCCCCGACAAGTTCGTGAACTTCCAGGACCACGGGTCCAACGACCAGAGCGACCAGTGGCTGCCCTGGAAGTACGCCCAGGCCACCACCTCCGACGGCACCGACACGATCGGGCTCGGGACGGACGTGGGCGGCCTCGCCATGTGCTACCGGCGCGACCTGTTCGAGAAGGCCGGACTGCCGAGCGACCGCGAGGAGGTCGCCGCCCTCTGGCCGACGTGGGAGGACTACATCGCCACGGGTGAGGAGTTCCAGGACGGGATCGGCGACGACTCCGTGCACTTCGTGGACGCGGCCACCAACATGTACAACTCGATCCTCATGCAGAGCGGGGACCACACCTACTTCGACACCGACGGCGAGCTGGTCATCGAGAGCAACCCGGGCATCAAGGACGCCTGGGACCTCTCGGCCGAGATGATCGACGCCGGCATCTCCGCCAAGCTGCGGTCGTTCTCCAACGAGTGGAACGCCGGGTTCAAGAACGGCAGCTTCGCCACCGTGGCCTGCCCGGCCTGGATGACCGGCTACATCGAGGAGCAGGCCGGCGCGGACAACGCCGGCAAGTGGGACATCGCGCCGGTGCCCGGCGGTGGCGGCAACTGGGGTGGCTCGTTCCTGGCCGTCCCGACCTCCAGCGAGCACCAGGACCTGGCCATCAAGCTGGCCTTCTTCCTGACCAGCGCTGACGGCCAGCTCTCGGCCTTCGAGTCGGTCGGCAACCTGCCGTCGAACCCGACGCTCTACGAGGACGCGGCGGTCAAGGACAAGACCAACGAGTACTTCAGTGACGCGCCCACCGGTCAGCTGTTCGTCGCCGGTGCCAGCAGCCTCGAGCCGGTCTACCTCGGCGCGAAGAACCAGCCCGTCCGCGACGCTGTCGAGAACGCTCTGCGCAGCGTCGAGAGCGGCGAGAAGTCCTCGGACGAGGGCTGGTCCACGGCTGTCGAGGACGCCCAGGCAGCGGCAGGCTGAGCCCGGACCGTTGACCCGGACGGGGGCCGAGGACCTCGACGCCCCGGCCCCCGTCCGCTCCACCGTCCACCCGCCTGTCCGCCAGCGAGGAGACCGACAGCATGGACCACGTGCGCTCATCCCGCGCCAGCCGCGGAGGCACCGCCGAGCAGGTCGCCGGCTACGCCTTCATCTCGCCGTTCTTCCTCGTCTTCGCGGCGTTCGGCCTGTTCCCGATCCTCTTCACCTTCTGGGTCTCGCTGCACGACTGGAGCCTGCTGGGTGACCACTCGTGGATCGGCCTGGGCAACTACTCGGAGCTGTTCGGTGACGACCGGTTCTGGACCGCACTGGTCAACACGCTCGGGATCTTCCTGCTCGCCACCATCCCGCAGATCCTGATGGCACTGGCGCTGGCCCAGGTGCTCAACCAGCGGATCCGGGGGCGCACCTTCTGGCGGATGGGCGTGCTGCTCCCGAACATCACGTCGGTCGCCGCGGTGGGCATCATCTTCACGTTGCTCTTCGCCCGCGACTTCGGGCTCATCAACTGGCTGCTCGGCCAGGTCGGGGTCGACACCATCGACTGGCAGGAGCATCGCTGGTCGTCCTGGCTGGCGATCTCCACGATGGTCAACTGGCGCTGGACCGGCTACAACGCACTGATCTTCCTCGCGGCTCTCCAGGCGGTGCCCAAGGACCTGTACGAGGCCGCGTCGATCGACGGCGCCGGGCAGTTCCGCCAGTTCCGGAGCATCACCGTCCCGATGCTGCGGCCCACGATCATCTTCGTCAGCCTGATCTCCACGATCGGCGGCATCCAGCTGTTCACCGAGCCACTGCTGTTCAACAGCGGGTCGAACGCGATCAGCGGCGGCAACACGCACCAGTTCCAGACCCTGACGATGTACCTCTACGAACGAGCCTTCGTCGGCCAGGAGTTCGGCTACGCGTCCACGATCGCCTGGGTGATGTTCCTGGTGATCGCGATCGTCGCCGGCATCAACGCGCTGCTGCTGCGGCGCCTGCGGACGGCGGTCTGACATGACGACGCAGACCGAGCCCGTGGCGCGTCCGGTGCCCGCAAAAGTCCGACCCACTCCCGTCTCCCGGTCGCAGGAGCCGGCGCTGGCGGCCCAGTCCGCGCGTCGTCATCCTCCTCTTCGTCACCGCGGTCTCGGCGTTCCCGCTCTACTTCATGACGGTCATGGCGTCGCGGCCGAACGACGACATCACGTCCGTCCCGCCACCGCTCTGGCCGGGTGACGAGCTCTGGGTGAACGTGCAGCGCGTCCTGGACAACGAGGACGTCATGTTCGGGCAGGCGATCATCAACAGCCTGCTGGTGGCGGTCGTCGCCACCGTGGCCGTCGTGCTCTTCTCGGCCATGGGCGGCTTCGCGTTCGCCAAGATCCGGTTCCTCGGGCGGCAGCCGCTCCTGGCGTTCGTGCTCGCGACGATGATGGTGCCTGTCCAGCTGGGGCTGATCCCGCTCTACATGCTGATGTCCAAGATCCATCTCGCCGGGACCCTGCCGGCGGTCACCCTGCCGTTCCTCGTCTCCGGCTTCGGCATCTTCATGGTGCGGCAGTACGTCATCCAGGCCGTGCCCGACGAGCTGCTCGAGGCGGCCAAGCTCGACGGCGCCTCCATCCCGCGCACCTTCCTGTACGTCGTGATGCCGCTGCTGCGGCCGGTCCTGGCCGTGCTGGCGCTGCTCACGTTCATGGAGCGCTGGAACGACTTCCTGTGGCCCTACCTCGTGCTCGACCTCGAGCACCCGACGGTCCAGGTCGCGCTGTCGCGGCTGGCCGGCGGCTACTACACCGACCAGGCCCTGGTCATGGCCGGCACCCTGCTCGGGGTCGTGCCGCTCCTCATCGTGTTCCTCCTCTTCGGCCGGCAGATCGTCGGCGGCATCATGGAAGGTGGTCTGAAGTCATGACCTCTGCGTCCCAGCTCGCACCGGCCGTCAGCACCGCGCCGCTGGCCCAGGGCTTCCCGGCCGACTTCGTCTGGGGCGCCGCCACCGCGGCGTACCAGATCGAGGGGTCCGTGCACGAGCACGGCCGCACGCCGTCGATCTGGGACACCTTCTCCGGCCAGCCAGGCCGGATCCGCAACGGTGACACCGGCCTGGTGGCCTGCGACCACGTTCGCCGCTACCGCGAGGACGTCGCCCTGATGACCGACCTCGGGCTGGCGGCGTACCGGTTCTCGCTGTCGTGGCCGCGGATCCTCCCCGACGGGGCCAGTCGCCCGAGCCGCGCCGGACTGGACTTCTACGACCGGTTGGTCGACGAGCTGCTCGGTGCGGGGATCACACCCTGGACCACGCTCTACCACTGGGATCTGCCGCAGCCGCTCGAGGACGCCGGTGGCTGGCCGGTCCGGGCGACCGCCGAACGCTTCGCCGAGTTCGCCGAGGTCGCGGCCGGCAGGCTGGGCGACCGGGTCCACCACTGGATCACGCTCAACGAGCCGTTCTGTTCGGCGTTCCTCGGCTACGGGTCCGGGATCCACGCGCCCGGCCGGGCCGAGGACGCGGCGGCGGTCGCCGCCTCCCACCACCTGCTGCTCGCGCACGGGATGGCGGTCGAGGCCGTCCGCGCCGTCGCGCCGACCGCGGAGGTCGGGATCACCCTGAACCTGTACCCGGTCACCCCGATCGACGACCGGCCCTCGTCCGTGGACGCGGCCCGGCGCATCGACGGCATCCACAACAGGTGGTTCCTCGACCCGCTCTTCCGGGGCTCCTACCCGGCCGACGTCGTGGCCGACTTCGGCCTGCTCCTCGAGGACGGCCTGGTCCGCGACGGCGACCTGGCGACGATTGCCACGCCGTTGGACTTCGTCGGCGTCAACTACTACACGCGGCACAACGTCCGCGGCTCGGCGTACCCGGGCACCAACCGGGCCGAGTTCGTCGGGCGCGGCCTGGCCACCACCGCCAACGGCTGGGAGGTGGACCCGGACGGGATGGCCGAGGTGCTCACCCGCGTCACCCGCGACTACACGCCCCTGCCCGTGTTCGTCACCGAGAACGGTTCGGCGTGGCCGGACGAGGTCGCGGCCGACGGGTCGGTGGACGACCCCGAGCGCCTGGCCTTCCTGTCCGAGCACCTCGCGGCGACGGCGCAGGCGATCGAGCAGGGTGCCAACGTGGCGGGCTACTTCGCCTGGTCGCTGCTGGACAACTTCGAGTGGGCCGAGGGCTACGCCATGCGATTCGGCCTGATCCACGTGGACTTCGCCTCCCAGCGGCGTACGACCAAGGCCAGCGGGCACTGGTACCGCGGCCTGATCCGGGCTCATCGCGACGGCATACTGGGCCCATGACCCGGCCTCCCCGCACCCGGCCAACGCTGGAGGAGGTCGCGGCGCTCGCCGGTGTCGGTCGCGGCACCGCCTCGCGCGTGATCAACGGTGGCGCCAAGGTCTCCGACAAGGCGCGGATGGCCGTCGAGGGGGCGATCGCGCAGCTCGGCTACGTCCCCAACCCAGCGGCCCGGGCGCTGGTCACCCAGCGCACCGATGCCGTCGCGCTGGTGATCGCGGAGTCGGAGGAGCGGGTCTTCGGGGAGCCGTTCTTCGCCGGCGTGATCCGGGGGATCAGCATCGCCATGTCCGAGGTGAACCTCCAACTGGTGCTGATGCTGGCGCACGCCCAGCGCCGTGGCCACCTCGACACCTACCTCACCCGCCAGCACGTCGACGGCGTCCTCCTGGTCTCGCTGCACGACGACGACCAGCTGCCGCAGCGGATCCGCGCCCGCGGGCTCCCGGTGGTCCTCGGCGGCCGGACCATCGAGTCCGAGGACGCGGGGTACGTCGACATGGACAACGCGCTCGGCGCCCGGCTCGCGGTCGACCACCTGGTGCACCGAGGCCGCCGGCACATCGCGACCATCGCCGGCCCGGCCGACATGGTGGCCGGCCGGAGTCGTTACGAGGGCTACCTCGAGGGGCTGGCTGCCGGTGGGCGCGAGTTCGACGAGCGGCTGGTCGTGCACGGTGACTTCGGGCAGGAGAGCGGTGAGGCGGGCATGCGCAACCTGCTGGTCCGTGCGCCCGAGGTCGACGGTGTCTTCTGCGCCAACGACCTGATGGCGGCCGGGGCGCTGCGCGTCCTGCGCGAGTCCGGACGGCTGGTGCCGGCCGACGTGTCGGTCGTCGGCTTCGACGACGCGCCGCTCGCGCAGTCGACGCATCCTCCGCTGACGACCGTGCACCAGTCGCCGGAGCGGATGGGCCAGGAGATGGTCTCGCTCCTGGTCGAGGCGATGGCTCACCCCGACGAGCCGCCCGAGCCGAGGATCCTGCCGACCCACCTGGTCGTGCGCGACAGCAGTTAGGGCACGTCTCCGACGGTGTCCTAGGGTTCCGGAGTGCCTCGCGTCCTCCTCGTCACTTCCTCGAACTGGCCCACCGGCGAGCCCGGAGCGCCGGCCCTCGACGCCGTGATGACCGAGAGGGGCATCGATGCGCCCTGGGTGATCTGGGACGACCCCGACGTCGACTGGGCCGCCGCCGACCTGGTGGCCGTCCGCTCGACGTGGGACTACATCGAGCGGCACGAGGAGTTCGTGGCCTGGGCACGGCGGGTCGACGAGGTCGGCCGCCAGCTGAACGACGCCGACGTGTTCGCGTGGAACGTGGACAAGGGCTACCTCACCGGCCTCGGCGACCTGCCCGTCGTCCCGACCCGCACCGCAACGACGCTGCCCGAGCTCGTGGCCGGCGTGACCGAGTTCGGCACGGCCGTGGTCAAGCCGCGCATCGGTGCCGGCGGTGCCGGCGTACTCGTGGTCGACGACCCCGCCGACCCGCGCCTCGGGACGGAGATCGACGACCACCCGGAGCTGCCCAACGGAACCGGGCCGTGGGTCGTGCAGCCGCTGGTCGAGTCGGTCCGGACCGAGGGGGAGACCTCGGTCTTCGTGCTGGACGGCCGGGTCGCCTCCCAGGTCGACAAGCTGCCGTCCGGCGGCGAGATCCGGGTGCACGAGCACTTCGGGGGTGCGTCGCAGCCGGTGACCTTGCGTGACGAGTCCGCCGAGCTCGCGCTGCTCGGGATGGCGGCCGCCGAGGAGGTGCTCGGACGTCGGCTCGACTACGGCCGGGTCGACATGATGCGGCTCGCCGACGGCACCCTGGCGGTGAGCGAGCTGGAGCTGACCGAGCCCGGTCTGTACCTCGACGTACTGCCGGAGAACGCGCAGCCGTTCGCCGACCTGGTGGCCGCCCGGCTCGGCTGAGAGTCCACCGCCCGAAATCGGCTGGAGGAACTGTTTGCACTCGACCACCCCGAGTGCTAAACATGACGCTGGCACTCGTAGCATGAGAGTGACAAAACCGGATCGGTTGGTTGAGGTCCATCTGCGCCGGCGGGAAGGGTCCGTCGGGTCAGCCGGATCGTCCGTCGCGGGCAACCCGCCGAGTCCGTCCACAACTCGTACAGCGTGAGGAATGGCAGGAAAATGCCGAAGCTGATTGCTTTCAACGAGGAGGCCCGCCGCGGTCTCGAGCGTGGCATGAACACGCTCGCCGACGCGGTCAAGGTCACGTTGGGCCCCAAGGGTCGCAACGTCGTCCTCGAGAAGAAGTGGGGCGCGCCCACCATCACCAACGATGGTGTGTCGATCGCCAAGGAGATCGAGCTCGAGGACCCGTACGAGAAGATCGGGGCCGAGCTCGTCAAGGAAGTTGCCAAGAAGACCGACGACGTGGCCGGTGACGGCACCACCACGGCGACCGTCCTCGCCCAGGCCATGGTCAAGGAAGGCCTCCGCAACGTGGCCGCGGGTGCGAACCCGATGGGCCTGAAGCGGGGCATCGAGGCCGCCGTCGCCGCCGTCTCCGAGCAGCTGCTCGGGATGGCCAAGGACGTCGAGACCAAGGAGCAGATCGCCGCGACCGCGTCGATCTCCGCCGCCGACACCACCGTCGGCGAGATCATCGCCGAGGCGATGGACAAGGTCGGCAAGGAAGGCGTCATCACGGTCGAGGAGTCGAACACGTTCGGCCTCGACCTGGAGCTCACCGAGGGCATGCGCTTCGACAAGGGCTACATCTCGGCGTACTTCGTGACCGACCCGGAGCGTATGGAGACGGTGCTCGAGGACCCCTACGTCCTCATCGCCAACTCCAAGGTCTCGTCGGTCAAGGACCTGCTCCCGTTGCTGGAGAAGGTCATGCAGTCCGGCAAGCCGCTGGTCATCATCGCCGAGGACGTCGACGGCGAGGCTCTGTCCACGCTGGTCGTCAACAAGATCCGCGGCACCTTCAAGTCCGTCGCCGTCAAGGCTCCGGGCTTCGGTGACCGCCGCAAGGCCATGCTTCAGGACATCGCGATCCTGACCGGTGGCCAGGTCATCAGCGAGGAGGTCGGCCTCAAGCTCGAGAACGCCGGCATCGAGCTGCTCGGCCAGGCCCGCAAGGTCGTCATCACCAAGGACGAGACCACCATCGTCGAGGGTGCAGGCGATTCCGCCCAGATCGAGGGTCGGGTCAACCAGATCCGCGCCGAGATCGAGAAGTCGGACTCCGACTACGACCGCGAGAAGCTGCAGGAGCGCCTGGCCAAGCTGGCCGGCGGTGTTGCGGTGATCAAGGTCGGCGCGGCCACCGAGGTCGAGCTGAAGGAGCGCAAGCACCGCATCGAGGACGCCGTTCGCAACGCGAAGGCGGCCGTCGAGGAGGGCATCGTCGCCGGTGGCGGCGTGGCCCTGGTGCAGGCTGCCGACGCGGCGTTCGAGAAGCTCGACCTGGTGGGCGACGAGCTCACCGGTGCGAACATCGTCCGCGCGGCCACCGAGGCCCCGCTCAAGCAGATCGCGATCAACGCCGGTCTCGAGGGCGGCGTCGTGGCCGAGAAGGTGCGCGGACTCAAGTCCGGTCACGGTCTCAACGCGGCCACGGGCGAGTACGTCGACATGATCGAAGCCGGCATCCTCGACCCCGCCAAGGTGACGCGCTCCGCGCTGCAGAACGCCGCCTCCATTGCGGCGCTCTTCCTCACCACCGAGGCGGTCGTCGCCGACAAGCCCGAGAAGGCAGGCCCCCCGATGGGTGACCCCTCGGGTGGCATGGGCGGTATGGACTTCTGAGCACCCACTTGTCCGAGCTCGCTCGGGCACGTGACCAGGTGCCAGGTTGAAGAGTGTCGGCACGAACCGCGCGTAGCGCGGGACGTGCGGCGCGTCTCGAAACCCAGTACCGCTCAGGACCAGTCGTATCAATCGCTTCACCGCCGACCCGCCCGAACTTCGGGCGGGTCGGCGCCATTTCAGGGTGTGTCGACATGTTCGGCCGGGTGCCGGACATGTGATTACGTGAGGTCCGTGTCCATCGACGAGCGGCAGGCCCGTTTCGAGGAGTTCGCGCCGAAGCTGATCGAGCCGTTGCGGCGCTACCTGGCACGGCGTACCGACCCGGCGACCGCCGACGACGTACTCGCCGACACGCTGCTGGTCTGCTGGCGCCGGCTCGACGACGTACCGGACGAGGCGCTGCCCTGGGCGTACGGCGTGGCCCGCAACTGCCTGGCCAACGCCGAGCGCAGCGGCCGCCGTCAGGAGCGCCTGGCGGCGAAGATCTCGGTCGTGGACCCGCCGGCCGAGTCGACGCCCGGCCCGGGGGAGCGCGACGGCGCGGTGGCGGAGGCGCTCGATGCGATGCGCACCGAGGACGCCGAGCTGCTCCGTCTGTGGGCGTGGGAGCGGTTGGCGCCCGGCGAGATCGCCACCGTCCTGGGCATTTCCGCAAACGCCGCGACCATCCGGCTGCACCGCGCTCGCGAGAAGCTGCGCGAGGAGCTGCGAAAGGTCGAGGCGCCGTCCGGACATGAGGAGTCGAGAGACGGGAGGAACCGGTGACGCAGCACGACGACGACCAGCTCGACGCCCGCCTGCGGGCGGCCGACCCGGCTTCCGCCCTGCCGGAGGCCGACCCCGCGTGGGTGGCCCGACTCCTGGAGGACACCATGGGCAACGACGTGCTGACCGAGTCCCGCGAGCACGGCACCCGCAACCGCAGCCCGCTCACGTGGCTGGTGGCGGCCGCGGCGGCCGTGATCATCGCCGGCGTCGGGATCTTCGCCGTGGTGAACGGCACGGGCGACGGCGAGCCCACGCCACCGCAGGCGGCCGACCCGACCGTCACCCGGCTGGCCAGCCCCGGCCAGGCCGCCCTCTCCAGCCGGTGCATGGTGCCCAATGCCACCCTGCTGGCCGACCAGGCCGTGGCCTTCGACGGCACCGTGGAGTCGATCTCCGGCGGGCTGGTCACTCTCGACGCCACCCATTGGTACGCCGGCGACCCGACGGACCTGGTGACGGTCGAGGCGCCGAGCGCGCAGATCCAGAAACTCCTGGCCGCCGTGCAGTTCAAGGACGGCGGGCGCTACCTGGTCGCCGCCAACGACAGCGGGGAGCTGCTGGTCTGCGGCTTCAGCGCGCCGTACTCCAAGACCCTCGCGTCGCTCTACGACGAGGCGTTCGCCTCCTGACGATCCGGCCCGGCTCTGCGAGGCTGGGCGGGTGAGCCTGCACGGACTCCTGCTCGCGGCCGGCGCCGGCACCCGGATGGGCACGCCCAAGGCGCTGGTCCGCGACGCCGACGGCACGTCGTGGCTGCTGCGCTCGGTCGCCGTCCTCCGGGACGGAGGCTGCGTCGGGGTGACAGTGGTGCTCGGCGCCGAGGCCGCAGGTGCCGCGGCACTTCTGGAGGGGCAGGACGTCCGGGTCGTCGTCGCCGACCGCTGGGCGGACGGCATGGGCGAGTCGCTGCGGGCCGGCCTCGCGGCGATGGTGGCCACCGACGCCGAGGCCGTCCTGGTCTCGCTGGTCGACCTGCCGGACGTGTCGGCCGACGTCGTAAGCCGCGTGACTGCGGCCGGCGTGGGCCCCGACCAGCTCGCCCGGGCGGCGTACGACGGCGTGCCCGGCCACCCCGTCCTCCTCGGCCGGCACCACTGGGCCGAGGTCGCCGAGTCCGCCACCGGCGACCGCGGCGCCCGCGCCTACCTCGCCGCCAACCCGGTCCAGCTGGTCGAGTGCGGGGATCTCGCGACCGGCCACGATCGGGACAGTCCGTGACCGAATGGTCCTACTGGGCCTGCCCGCGCGGCCATGGAGACGGGTCCGGGTCGGCGGGGATACTCCGGGCATGACCCATGTGGACCCTGACCGGGCGTTCCTGTTCGGAGCGGTCGCCGACGAGTACGCCCGCTGGCGACCCACCTACCCCGACGAAGCCGTCGCGTGGCTGGCCGGCGGGGCGCGGACGGTGGTCGACCTCGGCGCCGGCACCGGGAAGCTGACCGGCCAACTGCTCGAGCGTGGCTTGACCGTGCACGCCGTCGAGCGGGACCTGCGGATGCTGGCCGTCCTCCGCCGGAGGTTCCCGGACGCCCACGCGTACGAGGCCGCCGCCGACCGGATCCCGCTGCCGGACCAGAGCGTGGACGCGGTCCTCAGCGCGGACGCCTGGCACTGGTTCCCCGTCGAGCGCACGGTCGCGGAGGTACGGCGGGTGCTGCGACCGGGCGGTTGGCTCGGTCTGGTCTGGAACATCGTCACGCCGGTGCATCCCTGGGAGTTCGAGCTGGCCGGCATCGACCCGGACCAGAAGGGCCTCGAGGGGCCGGCGGACACCAGCGAGCAGGACGACGGGCCGTTCCCGGCTGCGGAGACCACGGTGGAGACCTTCCCGTGGGAATGGCCCGTCACACCCGAGCACTTCCGCGGCTACCTGGCTACCAACTCCGCGGTCATCCGGCTCGGTGACCACGAGCGTGCGGCGAAGCTCGACGCGTCTGAGGCCGTCGTGGCCCGCGCGTGTGACGAGGCTGGGACATCGACCGTCCCGCTCCATCACGAGGCCTACTGCGTCCGCTGGCAGCCCACGTGATGGCGCGGTAGGCACGTGCGCGGCCGGGCGGAACCTGGTTTCGGCTGGACAGCCGAGGGCAGAGTGGGGCCCATGGGAACAGGGAACCGCGCGGAGCAGCCCGGCGACGGTGACGAGCGCAGCCGGACCGAAGGCGGACCTGGAGTGGGTGTGGGGCACCTACGACGGCGACGCCGAGCACGATATTGACTGCGACGCCTCGATGGTCGAGGAGTCGATGCGCGTGTGGCGCGACGAGCTGCGCAAGACCAACGAGGCGCTGGCCCAGCATCCAACCTTGGACGAGGTTGCTGCCGGGAACGGCTACAGCGTGCGGTGGAACCTGGCAAGCTCATCGGGGAGTACGCCAGGCACAACGGCCACGCGGACCTCCTCCGGGAACGGATCGACGGCCAGACCGGGGAGTGAGCTCCAGCCAACGCGGCGACCCGTCCAACCTTCAACCAACTGGGTGCTGCTGGGTAGCCTTGAGGCATGGACTCCGTGGCCGCCATCGAGCAGCGCCTGGGAGCGACCGGCTACCTCTGCGATGACGCGCTGGCCACGGTCACCTACCTTGCGCTGACCATGCAGCGCCCACTCCTGCTCGAGGGTGAGCCGGGCACCGGCAAGACCGCGCTCGCGGAGGCGATCGCCGAGGCGATGGAGCTGCCATTGATCCGGCTGCAGTGCTACGAGGGCATCGACGCCACCCAGGCGCTGTACGACTGGGACTTCCCGCGTCAGATCCTCCATCTACGCGCACTCGAGGCGGTCGCCGGCGGCGCCGCCGGCACCGGGGTCGAGGAGGCCGAGAAGAGCCTGTACGACGCGCGCTTCCTGCTGGCGCGCCCCGTGCTGCAGGCGCTCCAGGGCAGCCCGGCCGTGCTCCTGGTCGACGAGGTCGACCGGGCCGACGATGAGTTCGAGGCGTTCCTGCTCGAGGTGCTGTCGACGTACCAGGTGACGATCCCGGAGCTCGGCACCGTGCGGGCCGCGGTGCCGCCGATCGTGGTGCTCACGTCCAACCGCACCCGCGAGCTGCACGACGCGCTCAAGCGGCGCTGCCTCTACCACTGGATCGACCACCCGGGCCTCGAGCGCGAGGTGCAGATCGTCCGCACCCGCGCGCCCGAGGTGAGCGAGGCGCTCGGCCGGCAGGTGGTCGGCCTGGTGCAGCAGCTGCGCAGCCGAGACGACCTGCTCAAGCCCCCGGGCGTGGCCGAGACGCTCGACTGGGCGCGCGCCCTGAACCACCTCGGCACCGAGGAGATAGACCTGGCCGCGGCCTCCGCGACGCTGGGCGCGCTGGTGAAGTATCGCGAGGACAGCGACCGCGTGAAGCAGGCCCTGGACCGGATGCTGGCCACATGACCCGCGGACCCGACGAGATCCTTCTCGGGTTCGGACTGGCCCTCCGCGCGGCGGGGGTACCGGTCACCCAGGACCGCGCCCACGGCTTCCTGGCCGCGGTGGCGACGCTCGGGCTGGACGACCAGCGGGCGACGTACCTCGCCGGGCGGGCAACGCTCTGCGCCGGGCCGGATGACCTCGAGCGATACGACCAGGTCTTCGAGGCCTACTTCAACGGCCGCGACGGGCTGCCGCGGCCGCGCACCGCGGCCTCCACGCCGAGCTCCGCGGCCGGCCTGCCGACGTCCGAGGACGGCAACGGCGCGGGCGACGAGCCCGAGGACGTCGTCAAGGCGATGGCGAGCGCGACCGAGGTGCTGCGGCACCGCGACGTGGCCGGGCTGAGCGCCGCGGAGAAGCAGCGGATGGCCGCGATGTTCGCGACCCTCCGCCCGCGGCCGCCGCTGCGGCGTACCGCTCGGCACCAGCCCTGGCACCGCGGCGACCTGGACGCCTCCCGCACCCTGCGCGCCAGCCTGCGCCGGATGGGCGAGCCCGGCGACATCGCCTGGCGGCGCCGCGGCACCCGACCTCGCCGGGTGGTGCTGCTGATCGACGTGTCCGGCTCGATGAGCGGGTACGCCGACTCGCTGCTCCGGCTCGCGCACCGCTTCACCCAGTCGGTCTCGGCGGGGTCGAGCCGGGGGCGGGTCGAGACGTTCACCGTCGGCACCCGGCTGACGCACCTCACCCGCGCGATGCGGGTGCGCGACCCCGAGCGAGCGCTGGTCGCCGCGGGTGGGACGGTGCCGGACTGGTCCGGCGGCACCCGCCTCGGCGAGACGCTGAAGTTCTTCCTCGACCGGTGGGGCCAGCGCGGCCTCGCTCGCGGCGCGGTCGTCGTGGTGTTCAGCGACGGCTGGGAGCGCGGCGACCCGGGGCTGCTCGCCAACCAGATGGCCCGCCTGCACCGGGTCGCGCACCGGGTCGTGTGGGTGAACCCGCACCGCGGGAAGACCGGCTACGAGCCGGTCCAGCAGGGCGTGGTGGCCGCGCTGCCCTACGTCGACGACTTCGTCGCCGGCCACTCGCTGGCGACCTTCGCCGAGCTGACGGAGCTGGTGTCCCGTGCGTGAGGTTCTTCCCGAGCTGTTGAAGTGGTGGCGCGACGGCCAGACGATCGGCGTCGGCACGGTCGTCGCGACGTTCCAGTCGGCGCCGCGCCCGGCGGGTGCCTCGATGCTGGTCGGACCGGACGGGTCCGCCGTCGGCTCGGTCTCCGGCGGGTGCGTCGAGGGCGCGGTCTACGAGCTGGCGCAGGAGGTCGTCGACGACGGCACCCCCGTCCTCGAGAGGTACGGCGTCTCCGACGACCAGGCGTTCGCCGTCGGCCTCACCTGCGGCGGCATCCTCGACGTCTTCGTGGAGAAGGTGAACCAGGAAACGTTCCCGGAGCTCGACGACATCGCGGAGGACATGGAGTCCGGCCGTCCGGTCGCCATCGCCACCGTCATCGAGCACCCCGACCCGACCTGGCTCGGCCGGCGCCTCATCGTCCGCCCCGGAGAGATAGTCCGAGACGATTTGGTTGCCGACGGCGCGTCAGAACAACCCAAACGTCTCGGACTATCGGGATCGCTCGGGTCGACAAGGGCCGACGACGCCGTCCGCGACGACACCCTCGGGCTGCTGGCATCCGGGCACAACGCGACGCTGACGTACGGGCCCGACGGCGAGCGGCGGGGGGAGGGGATGCGGGTGTTCGTGTGGGCGTTCGCGCCGAAGCCGCGGATGCTGGTGTTCGGGGCGATCGACTTCGCGGCGGCGGTGGCTCGGGTCGGGTCCTTCCTCGGCTACCACGTGACAGTCTGCGACGCGCGGCCGGTGTTCGCGACCGGCACCCGGTTCCCCGAGGCCGACGAGGTGGTCGTCGACTGGCCACACCGCTACCTCAACGCCGAGGTCGAGGCGGGCCGGATCGACCGGCGCACCGTGATCACCGTGCTCACCCACGACCCGAAGTTCGACGTACCCCTGCTCGAGGTGGCGCTGCGCCTGCCCGAGGTCGCGTACGTCGGCGCGATGGGGTCGCGGCGTACCCACGACGACCGGCTCGACCGGCTGCGCGAGGCCGGCCTGACCGCCGAGGAGATCGAACGCCTGTCCAGCCCGATCGGCCTCGACCTCGGCGCCCGCACGCCCGAGGAGACCGCCATCAGCATCGCCGCCGAGATCATCGCCGGCCGCTGGGGCGGGTCCGGCGAGCGGCTGGCCGGGACCGAGGGCCGTATCCACCACGAGCGGTCCGGGATCGGCTGACCCATGAACCGGTCACGGGGAATGCGCGTCGCCTGGCCGGTCGCCGTGCTCGCGCTGCTTGCCGCCTGCACCGACGCCGCGCCGTCCGCCGACAAGGACCCCGAGCCCAGCACGCCGACGTCGTCGGAAGAGGCGACGACCGAGCCCAGCCCCACGGCCACGCCGAGCCCGACCTCGGAGCCCGACCCCGAGGACACGCTGCCGGCCGTCCACCACCCGATCTCGCTCCCCTCGCTGATGCGCAAGGACTTCGGACCCACCCGGATCGTCCGGCAGGGCCTGCTCGGCACGGCCGACGCCTACACCCGCCACTCCGTCACCTACCGCAGCGGCGACCTCACCATCTCCGGCGTGCTGCTCGTGCCGACCGGCAAGGGCCCGTTCCCGGGGATCGTGCTCAACCACGGCTACATCGAGCCGTCGATCTACGTCACCGGCCAGGGCCTGGCCCGCGAGCAGGACTGGCTGGCCCGGGCCGGCTTCGCCGTGCTGCACACCGACTACCGCGGCCACGCCGGATCCGACCCGGCCCCCGACCTCGACCGCGAGGCCCGGCTCGGCTACGCCGAGGACGCGATCAACGCCGTCCGCGCCCTGCGCCGCGAGCCGTACGTCGACCCCGAGCGGATGGCGATGCTCGGCCGGTCGATGGGCGGCGGGGTCACCCTCAACGCGCTCGTCGCGAAGCCGGGTCTGGTCGACGCCGGGGTGATCTACGCGTCGGTCAGCTCCCGCTTCCTCGACAACCTCCGGCACTTCACCGTCCCGAACCGCCCGGAGGCCGCAACCGCGCTCTACGACCGGTTCGGTACGCCGCAGCAGGAGCCGCGCTTCTACCGCGAGCTGTCGTCGCGCACCTACTTCGACCGGATCACCGAGCCGGTCCTGATGCACCACGGCACCAACGACGAGTCCTGCCCGTTCCCCTGGGCCACGACCACGCACCGGCTGCTGCGGCAGGCCGACGTCGACGCGCGGCTCGAGGTCTATCCCGGCGAGATGCACTCGTTCGTGCCGCGCTGGCAGGACTCGATCGAGCGCACCGTGCGGTTCCTGCGACGCCAGCTGGAAACCTAGGCCTCAGGGCACGCCGATCATCTTGCGGACGACCCGGCAGGGGACCCACCCCTGGCGCGCCTCGCCCTTGCGGCAGACGGCTTCGAGCCGGATCCGCAGTGCCCAGAGCTCGAGCTCCGCCGAGTCCGGCCAGTCGTAGGCGGCCGCGACCGGAGGACGGGGACGAGCTGCCGGCACGAGCATCAGCCCGTCGACCGGACGGCGAGGAGTCTTCTGCGTGGTCATCGCCGCCTCCTCGGGTGTCGCGTCCTGGTCGTCTCCTCTGAGACTTCCCTTTGACCAAGGGTAGAAAACGTGGTACGGGCCACGCCCGATTCGCGCGGCGTATACCCCAACGTGGTGAAACGACGCCCGGGCTGGTCAGGACGCCTGCGCTGGTTCCCCCGTCACCACTTCGGGGCTACCGTGGCGGCACGATCCGGAGACGGGACCTACATGACCAGGGTGGGTGAGGAGCTCCAGGCGCGAAGGCTCGACGCCGTCCGCGCGTGGACCAGTTTCGTCGAGCTCGGCGACGAGGCGACGCCGCTGGTGCGCCCGGAGATCCTGCGCAGCTGGGAGCTCTCTGGCGCCGCGGTCACGCCCGACGTGGTGGAGGCGCCCCTTGCCGACGAGGGCGACACCTCGGCGTACTGGCGCGACTCGCCGCTGCAGACCGCCGTCGAACGGGTGGAGGCCGAGCTGCGCCGGACCGCCGAGGACGGCGACCTCGTGATCGCCGTGACCGACGCGGAGACCCGGATCCTGTGGACGTACGGCGGCCGGGTGATGCGCCGCAAGGCGGAGACCGTGAACTTCGTGCCTGCCGGCCGCTGGGACGAGAACAGCGTCGGCACCAACGCGCTCGCGATCTCCAACCGCACCGGCGACCCGTCGATGGTCTTCAGCGCCGAGCACTTCGCCTCGATGGTGCACAACTGGGTGTGCTGGGCGGCGCCGCTGCACGATCCCCTCACCGGGCAGCAGATCGGCGTCATCGACCTCTCCACGACGTGGGACCGCACGCACCCGATCGGGCTCGCCACGGCCCGGCTCATGGCCCGGCTGATCGAGACCGCGCTGCCCAGCTCGCGGCGGTGGGGGACACCACGGGTGCACCCCTCCCACGACGAGCCCGGTCTCACCCTCTCCCTGCTCGGCACCGCCGAGGCCTGGCTGGACGGCGAGCGGCTGCTGCTGAACCGGCGGCAGACCGAGATCCTGGCGCTGCTGTCCATGCATCCCGACGGGCTCTCGCTCGAGCACCTCCACGCCCTGGTGTACGGCGACCAGTCGGTCACCCTGAGCACCCTCAAGGCCGAGGTCTCGCACCTGCGGCACGCGCTCGGAGGGCAGCTGGCGTCGCGCCCGTACCGGCTGATGCTCCCCGTGCTCACCGACGTCGACGAGGTGCTCTCGCTGCTCCGGCAGGGCGACGTGCGGGCCGCGGTCGCGGCGTACGACGGCGACCTGCTGCCGGGCACGAACGCCCCGGCGCTGGTGGAGCTGTCGGAGTTCCTCGCCGTCAGTGTGCGGGAGGCGCTGCTGGCCGACCCCGAGCCCACGGCGGTGCTCCGCTACTCCGAGCTGGCGCCGTACGACGCCGAGGTGATCGAGGTCTGCCTGGCCTCCCTCGCCGACCGCGAGCACCCCGTGAAACCGCTGCTCAAGGGCCGTCTGGCCGTCTCGCGCCGATAATCCCCCGGCCCGACTGGACCACCGGCGGATCGCGCCAACCTTTCCCCAACCCTCGCGGCCTAGCGTGACTGGGGCCACAGGTCAGTCAACCCTGCGAGGAGTCGTTCATGACCCGGATCAACCTCATCGTCGACGGAGCCCAGGTCTCCGACGACGTCGAACCGCGCATGCTGCTGGTGCAGTACCTCCGCGAGAAGCTCGGCAAGACCGGCACCGTCATCGGGTGCGACACCAGCAACTGCGGCGCCTGCACCGTCCACCTCGACGGCGTGAGTGTGAAGTCCTGCAACGTGCTCGCGGTACAGGCGGACGGTCGCGAGGTCACCACGGTCGAAGGACTGGCGACCAACGGGACCCTGCACCCGGTGCAGGAGGCGTTCCGGGAGTGCCACGGCCTGCAGTGCGGCTTCTGCACGCCGGGGATGATCATGCAGAGCATCGACCTGCTGAACAGCAACCCGCACCCCTCCGAGGCCGAGATCCGCGAGGGCCTCGAGGGCAACCTGTGCCGCTGCACGGGCTACCACAACATCGTGCGGGCCGTGCAGCACGCGGCCGGCTCCACCGAAGGAGCGCCGGCATGACGGCTACCCAGGAGCGCCAGGCGACCGAGATCGGCCGCGACCGGCGCCGCAAGGAGGACCAGCGGCTGATCACCGGGCGGACTCGCTGGACCGACAACATCACCCTGCCCGGGATGCTGCACCTGGCCATGGTCCGCAGTCCGTTCGCGCACGCGAAGATCACCAGCATCGACACCAGCGCCGCCAAGGCCTCGCGCAACGTGGTGGACGTGCTCACGGGCGCCGACATCGCGGACACCCAGGGCGTGAACATCAACGCCTGGCCGATCACCCCCGACCAGGTGGCCCCGACCCACCTGCCGATGCCCAGCGACCGGGTCGCGTTCGCGGGGGAGATCGTGGCCGTGGTGATCGCCCGCACCCCCGCCGAGGCACGCGATGCGGCCGAGCTGGTCGACGTCGAGTACGACGAGCTGCCGGCGGCCCTGGACCTGAAGGCGGCCGCGAACGACGAGGTGCTGGCACACCCCGACCTCGGGACGAACAAGTCCGCGCTGTGGGTGTTCAACTCGGGTGAGGCCGGCACCGGCGGCAACGTCGACGAGGCGATCGAGAAGGCCCGCGGCGACGGCATCGTCCTCGAGCGCGAGTACCGCCAGCAGCGGCTGATCCCCGCCTTCATGGAGCCCCGGTCCGTGGTCGTCGACCCGACCTCGGAGCAGATGACCATGTGGTCGGCCACGCAGATCCCGCACATCCTGAGGTTCGCCCTCGCCGCGACCACCGGGGTATCGGAGTCGAAGATCCGGGTCATCGCCCCCGACGTCGGTGGCGGGTTCGGTGGCAAGCTCCAGACCACCCCGGAGGAGTTCATCGCCTGGGCCGTCGCCCGACGACTGAGCAGGCCGGTGAAGTACACCGAGACCCGCTCCGAGTCGCTCGTGTCGGGCCACCACGGCCGCGACCAGTGGCAGAAGCTGACGCTCTCGGCGGAGAAGGACGGCACGGTCACCGGGTTCAAGGTCGAGCTGCTCGCCGACCTCGGCGCGTACGTCTCGCTGGTCGGAGGCGGCGTACCGGTGCTCGGCGCGTTCATGTACAACGCGATCTACAAGTTCCCGGCGTACCACTTCCAGGTCCAGACGGTGCTCACCAACAAGACCTGGACCGACGCCTACCGCGGCGCCGGCCGCCCCGAGGCGACGTACGCCATCGAGCGGATGATGGACGAGCTCGCGGCCGAGGTCGGGGTGGACCCGATCGAGATCCGCGAGAAGAACTGGATCAAGAAGGACGAGTTCCCGTTCACGACGGTGGCCGGGCTGGAGTACGACTCCGGCAACTACGAGGCGGCGACCGCTCGCGCCAAGGAGATGTTCGGGTACGACGAGCTGCGCGCCGAGCAGAAGCGGCGCCGTGACGCCGGTGACCCGGTCCAGCTCGGGCTCGGCGTCTCGACGTTCACCGAGATGTGCGGCCTCGCCCCGTCGAGGGTGCTCGGCTCGCTCGACTACGGGGCCGGCGGCTGGGAGCACGCGAGCGTGCGGATGCTGCCGACCGGCAAGGTCGAGGTCGTGACCGGTGCGTCCGCGCACGGCCAGGGGCACGAGACGGCGTTCAGCCAGATCGTGGCCGACCGGCTCGGTGTCGCGTTCGAGGACGTCGAAGTGCTGCACGGCGACACCCAGGTCGCACCCAAGGGGTACGACACCTACGGCTCGCGCTCGCTGGTCGTGGGAGGCGAGGCGCTGGTCCGCGCCGCGGACAAGGTGGTCGAGAAGGCGCGGCCGATCGCGGCGCACCTGCTCGAGGCCTCGGCCGACGACCTCGAGTTCACCGGCGGCCGGTTCCAGGTCAGGGGGACCGACCAGGGCATGGCGATCGGCGAGATCTCGACGGCCGTGTTCGCCGCGCACAACCTGCCGGACGGGGTCGAGGCCACGCTGGACTCCGACGCGACATTCGACCCGGTGGCGTTCAACTTCCCGCACGGCACGCACCTGTGCGCGATGGAGGTGGACACCGAGACCGGCGCGGTGAAGATGCGCAAGTACGTCTGCTGCGACGACATCGGCAACATCATCAACCCGCTGATCGTCTCCGGTCAGGTGCACGGCGGCCTGGTGCAGGGCATCGCGCAGGCGCTGTGGGAGGAGGCGGTGTACGACGACGCCGGGACCCTGGTGTCCGGGTCGTTGGTGGACTACCTGCTGCCGACGTCGGCCGACACGATCAGCTTCGACATCGACCACACGACCTCGCCCTCGACGACGAACACGCTGGGCACGAAGGGCGTCGGCGAGGCCGGCACCATCGCGTCCACGCCGGCGGTCGTCAACGCGATCGTCGACGCGGTCCGCCACCTCGGGGTCAACGACATCGTGATGCCATGCACCCCGGAACGGGTGTGGCGGGCGATCAACGACTCGGGCGGTGGCGGGGCCGACCCGACCACCGGTGCGGCGGCTCCGCACTTCGACGTGGCCGAAGGCACGGAAGGAGCACCGCAGTGATCCCCGCAGAGTTCGACTACCTGGCCCCGACCTCGGTCGAGGAGGCACTCGCGGCGCTGGCCCAGCACGGTGACGACGCCAAGGTGATGGCCGGCGGGCAGAGCCTGCTGCCGGTCCTCCGGATGCGGCTGAACGCACCAGAGGTCGTCATCGACATCGGCCGGATCGACGCGCTGCGCGGCGTACGCGACGACGGCGACGCCATCGTCATCGGGGCGACCACCTCGCACGCCGAGGTCGGCTCGAACAACCTCGTCGCCGAGCACGCGGCGCTGCTGGCCCGGGCCATCGATCACCTGGCCGACGCCCAGATCCGGCACCGCGGCACCTTCGGCGGCGCCCTGGCCCACGCCGACCCCGCGGGCGACCTCGGAGCGCCGGCGCTGGCGCTGGGCGCCGAGTTCGTGATCGCCGGTCAGAACGGGACCCGGACCGTCGCCGCGGACGACTTCTTCGTGGGCCTGTTCGAGACCGCCATCGGCGACGACGAGCTGCTCACGGAGGTTCGGATCCCCAAGCACACCGGGTGGGGCGCGCACCACGAGAAGTTCGTGCGGATCGCACACCAGTGGCCGATCGTGGCGGTCGCGGCCGCCGTACGCGTCGACGGCGGCACGATCGTCGAGGCACGCGTGGGGCTCGCCAACATGGGGTCCACGCCGTTGCGCGCACGCACGGTCGAGGAGGCGCTCGCCGGACAGCCGGCGACCGACGAGGCCGTCCGGGCCGCAGCCGCGCGCGCGGCCGAGGGCGCGAACCCGCCGTCGGATCTCAACGGCGACGCGGACTACCGCAGGCACCTCGCGACGGTGCTCACCCGACGGGCCGTTCTGGCGGCGGCAGGAGCCTGAGCACCTTGGACCTCACCCACCGATTCACCGTCCCCACCTCAGTAGACGAGACCTGGGCGCACTTCCAGGACATCGCCTCGGTGGCGCAGTGCTTCCCCGGGGCGACCGTGACCTCGTTCGACGGCGACTCGTTCGAGGGCTCGTGCAAGGTCAAGCTCGGGCCGATCGCGCTGGTCTACAACGGTTCGGGCTCGTTCGTGGAGAAGGACGAGGCGGCCCATCGCTTCGTCGTCGACGCGAAGGGCAAGGACAAGCGCGGCAACGGTACGGCGGGCGCCAAGGTCACGCTGTCGATGGACGAGGGCCCGGACGGCACGGACGTCGAGGTGCTGACCGACCTCGCGATCACCGGCAAGCCCGCGCAGTTCGGGCGGGGCGTGATGCAGGACGTGTCCGACAAGCTGCTCGGGCAGTTCGTCGCGTGCCTGGAGTCCCGGCTGTCCGGGGGTCCCCCCGAGGCCCCCGGGGAGCCGGCCCCGGCCGCCGAGCCGGCGAGTGAGGCGACACCACCGGTTGAGCCCACGCCCCCTCCACCAACCCCGGCGGCAACGGCTGCGACACCGCGCCCGACCACCCAGGGGGACGACGCGCTGGACCTCGGTGCGACAGTGCTGCCGGTCCTGGTGAAGTCCTACTGGAAGCAGGGCGCGGTCGCACTGGCCGTGATCGCCTTCATCATCTGGCTGATCAGGCGCGACTAGGACGCCCGCTGGCGCACGCCGTACGGTTCGTGTGCCTGAGCCGGTCGCGGGTGACCGTCTCAGGCACACGACTGCAACGGCTGTGGATGACGGGAGCGCACACCCCGTGTCCTGTCCACGACGACCGGACCTCCGCTGTGGGACCAACGTGTCTGGACCGCCGTCCTGCACGCCGGCGGGGCCGCGGTGGTCGGCGGCCTGACCGCGCTCGAGTGGCGCGGCCTGCGCAACTGGCACCGGGACGAGGTCACGGTGCTGGTCGATGACGAGCTGAGCTTCGAGCCGGTGCTCGGGGTGCGGTTCTTTCGCACTCGCCGCCCCCTTGACGGCCTGTGTGACCGCTTCTCCGAGCTGCCGATCTGCAGGATCGAGCCGGCCGCACTGCTGCTCGCGGCGTACGAACGATCACCGCGCACGGCCGAGGGCCTGCTGGCTGCGGTGGTCCAACAACGGCTCACGTTGCCGGATCGGCTCCTAGCCGAGCTCGAGACCATGCGGCCGCTTCGTCGGGCCAAGCGGTTCCGCTTGATGCTGGGAGAGGTGCAGGGCGGTGCTACCTCGCTGGCCGAGCTCGACATCGGCAGGATGTGCCGCCGGTTCGGACTGCCGCCGCCCGTCCGTCAGGTGCGCCGTCGAGATGCGTCGGGTCGAGTTCGCTTCACGGACTGCGAGTGGGTGTTGCCCGATGGGACGGTCCTGGTCCTCGAGGTCGACGGAGCCTTCCACATGGACGTCGAGCACTGGGAGGACGACATCGCACGCCAACGTGCGCTCTCCCGCACGGGGCGCATCGTCGTCCGGTGCACCGCCCGCGAGGTCCGGGACGCTCCCGAGGTCGTGGTCCGCGACCTCGTGGCCATGGGACTGACCCAGTCGTGTGCCTGAGCCGGTCGCGGGTGACCGGCTCAGGCACACGACCCGTCAGAACACGTTGAGGGGGCGGAACTGCACGGAGAGGCGCGGGCCGGCGTGGGCGACCTTGGGGACGGCGTGCTCCCAGGTGCGCTGGCAGGAGCCGCCCATGACGACCAGGTCTCCGTGGCCCATCTCGACCGAGATCGACTCGCCACCGCCGCGGGGGCGTAGCGCCAGCCGTCGGGGGTCGCCGACGGACACGATCGCGACCATGGTGTCCTCAGCCTTGCCGCGGCCGATGGTGTCGCCGTGCCAGGCGACACTGTCGCGCCCGTCGCGGTAGAAGCAGCAGCCGGCGGTCACGAACGGCTCGCCCAGCCGCGGGAGGTAGTACGCCGTCAGCGCATCGCGGGCCTCGTCGAGGGCGGGGTGGGGGAGCGGGTCGCCGACGCCGTAGGTGTGCACGAGCCGGGGCACGTCGACGACCCGGTCGTACATCTGCCGCCGCTC
>CAWBGN010000004.1:0-978370 GCA_963788445.1 uncultured Actinomycetota bacterium | reverse complement strand
TCCGGCACCGTTAACCCGATGTGGTCCAGGCGACGAATGCCGCAGCCCCATGACTCCTCCATCCGTGCACGCGATCATCGACGACTGGATCCCATCAGCCAACCACAAGGGCGTTTCGGGTGTCCAGAGCTGGGTTTCGTCTAGATTCTGGATCCAATCGCGGGCCGAGGTCGCTCAAGCTTGGGAGCGACCACGATCCCGGACGTTCCGGGCACGCGGTCGACCAGCCCTGACAACGGTGCGGGCACCTGCGATGGCTCGAGGGCCTCGGCGAGGAGCCGGGCGGGGGAGTGGCAGGGCTCGAGCGTTCCGCACCCATTCCTCAAGTATTCGCGAGCGGGCGGCGCATCAGTCA
This sequence comes from uncultured Actinomycetota bacterium, assembly GCA_963788445.1. Lineage (GTDB taxonomy): Bacteria > Actinomycetota > Actinomycetes > Propionibacteriales > Nocardioidaceae > Nocardioides. Next base: position 978,015 of record CAWBGN010000004.1, on the reverse strand, counting down.
TCCTCAGGGCGAGTTAGTTCTCGAGCGTGGGCGACGTCAGCCGCGATGGCCGGCTTTTGCAGGTGCAGGAAACAGGTAACCGAACCCGGAAGTTGGCGGGTGTCCTCGCGTCCCTTTCGAGCCATTCTCATGACGGACACCCCTCAGCACGTCGTGACGAGCGCGCGCACCTTCTACGCGAGGTCGCACGCATCTCGCGGTCGAGAGGGGAAGCCACGACAGACCGGCCTTCTCATGGGGGTGGACCGGTGCGTGCGTCACAAGGGCGGACAGGCCCCGCGGAGGGCCTGTCCGTCTGCGCCCCTCACCGAGCCCGACCGCCAGCCAAGTCGAACACCTCAGAGAGATACGTCCATGAGCACCCACAAGAGAAGGCGCTCCGCCAAGCCGAGGATCGTCCTGCTCCTGGCCCTGGCCGCTACGGCCTTCAGCCTGGTCGTGATGGCCACCAGCACCAAGGCCGAAGCCGCCAGCGGAGGAGGCCCGTGCGTGACCCGCGGCGAGCCAGCCGCGTCCACCCCCCGCATGAACCCGACCCGGGTTCACCGCGTCCTCCACCGGCAGCCGTTAGCCACTGCTGTTAACGGGCCTGCTTCGCCGGACTGAGCAGAAGTCCCCTGGTTTGGAGTGCGATGCGGGCAGGACGCAACGTCCACCGCCAGCCGTGCCTCGGTCACTCATCCATGACTTCCTGGTGTAGTCGTGCCACAGCCTCGCGGTGCGGCATGTGCCGCTGGTAGTGCGCGAGCCGATGCAGGATCGACTCCGCGTGCGAGTATGCGCGGCAGTACACCTTGCGGATGATCGCGGCCTCTTGTTCTTCGGTTGCTTTCTCGCTCACCTCGGCTCACCACGACCGACTCGCGCGGAACGGTGGACGGCGATCATGGCGGTCCGGACTTCTGCGGTGACCTCAGTGCTGCTCATGGTGCCGATCTCCTTGGCGGGTTGCTGCGTTGACGTGCGTCGCACCGCAGGTCGCGGCTCGGGACCAGTGCGGACCGTGAGCCGGTCGGGACGAAGCAGGAACGGGCACCGCTCCAGCGAGCGGTGATGGTGGTGTGGGTCCTGGCTTGTTCCGGCGGCGTACCCGCTCACCACGCCCAGACGAGGGGGCCGCAGGCGGCGCCGAGGGCGGCGCCGGCCACCATGAAGGGCCCGAACGGGACCTCGCTCTGCCTGGTCGCCAGACCAGTGGCGAGAAGGATGAGTGCGACCATGGCGTTCAACGCGAAGGCGGCGAGCATCCCGAACAGCACCTCCGGCCAGCCGAGCCAGCCGAGAAAGCCAGCCAGCACGCCGGCGAGCTTCACGTCTCCCAGACCGAGTCCGGCGGGCGAGATGAAGGCCAGGATGAAGTACCCGGCAACCGCGAGTCCCGCAGCGGCCCCGGCTCGACCCAGTCCCGCCAGGTTGCCGTCCAGGGTCGCCGCGGCCGCGAGTGCTGCGAACAAGACCAGGTAGAGCGGACCGACGATGGCGTCGGGCAGGCGCTTCACGGCGAGGTCGATCACCACGAGCAAGCCACATCCCACGGCGAGGACGGCGAATCCGGCGAGCTCGGCCCAGCCGTCGGCGAGGATCGCGACTCCGGCTCCGGCACCGGCGGCGACGAGGGCGTGCAGTCCGGAGCGCAACCACCACGACCCGGCTCCGGCCAGGCGGTGCATCCACGGGGTGAGTGCGACAGCGGCCGCGCCCGTGGCCAGGGCGGTCGGCACGACGAGGACGACAGGCATGTCAGCTGAAGGCCTCGACGATGTCCATGGCCGCCGGCCCGAGCAGCACGATGAACAGCACGGGCAGGATGCACAGCATCAGCGGGAAGATCACCTTGACCGGGATCTGCATCGCCTTCTCCTCGGCTCGTTGCCGGCGCTTGAGCCGCATCTCCGCGGCCTGGGTGCGCAGCACGTCGGCGATCGAGATGCCGTAGGCGTCGGCCTGGATCACGGCGCGGATGAATCGCCGCAGGTCGTCGACGTCGGTCCGGCTCGCCCAGGCCTCGTACGCCTGCCGTCGCGAGCGGCCCATCTCGATGTCCTGCAGGGTGCGGACCAGTTCCTCGGCCAGCGGGCCCTTGCCGTTGCGGCCGGCCTGGGTCATGGCCGACTCGAAGCCGAGCCCGGCCTCGACGGCGATGGTCATCTGGTCGAGAGTGTCGGGCAGCTCGAGCGCGATCGTCTCGCTGCGCTTCTGGCCGCGGCTGTGCAGCAGCAGCTCCGGCACGAAGAAGGCGATCACCGTCACGACGGCGGCGAGGATGCCTGCGCCCGATCCGCCGGTCGAGACTGTGTAGAGCAGCCCCAGGACGGCCGCACCGAGCGCCAGCACGATCTTGGCGGCGACCAGCCGTGGCAGCGGCCACGCCGCCGGGCGGCCGGCGCGTGCCGCGAGCCGGTCGAGCCGACGAACCATCCCGGCAGGGACGAGGCGCCGAGCCAGGGAGGGGCGCGCGGCGCCGCCCTGGTTCGCAGGAGCTGTGTGATCCGCGTTCGTCGGGCGCCTCCACGCCCCTGCGCAGGTTGGCCATGGCCTTCAGACGCGCCGGGGTGGGGCGGCTGAACACTGCCCAGGCGAGCAGGGGCAGCGAGACGGTGATCAGCCCGAGGGCGAGCCAAGTGTGTGCCGGCACGGTAAGGGTCTTCCTTTGCGACGTGGTTGGTCAGAACTTGAGGGTGGTGACCTTGCGGAGCCACAGTCCGCCGACGAGCAGCAGCACGACGGCCAGCGCGATCAGGCCGTAGCCGATCGGGCTCTCGGTGAACTTGGCCAGGTAGCCCGGGTTGGTCACCACGAGGAAGCCGGTCACGCCGAACGGCAGCGCCATCAGCACGATCGCCGACAGCTTGCCCTCCGCGCTCAGCGCCTTGACCTGGCGACGGATCTGGCCGCGCTCGCGGATGGTGCCACCGACGGTGTCCAGGACCTCGGCGAGGTTGCCGCCGACCTGCCGGTTGATCGCGATCGCCTGGGCGACCCAGCCGAAGTCGTCGCTGTCCATCCGCGCGGCGGTCTCGTCGAGCGCCTGGCCCATGTCGCGGCCGACCCGGGTCTCGTTGACGATCCGGGCGAACTCCTCCGACGTCGGCTGTCGGCATCTCCTGGGAGACCGCGTCCAGCGACTGGAGCAGGCTGTGGCCGGCGCGGAGACCGCTGGCCATCAGCTGCAGCGAGTCGTCCAGCTGGTCGGCGAACGCCCGCTGCCGCCGGCTGGTCAGCATGCCGAGGGCCACCTTCGCGGCGAGCGGTACCGCCGCAGCCAGCAGGACACCGACGAGCGGGCCGGCCAGCAGCACGCCGAGGGCACCGCGGCGAGGGCGCCGGCGATCAGCAGCAGCACGAAGTCCTGAGGCTCATCTTCATCCCGGCCAGCTCCAGAGCGACGGCGCCGGACCGGGCGGTTCCGCGCCGGCCGAGCAGTCGGGCGATGGCCTGGGTGACCGTGGTCGTCGCCTGCTCGAGCGACCCCGGCCCCGGTTCGGCGCCTGGACGGCGGCGCGCCAGTGACAGGCGCACCGGACCCGGCGAGATGACCAGGTAGCCACCGACCAGGATGGCCAGGCCGCACATCGCCACCGCGACAAGCGTGAGCGGCGGCAGGCTGAAGACCTGGTTCATCGTGACACCCCGGCACGGTCGGCGGAGGCGAAAACCCGCGGGGAGAGGCGGATGCCGAGCTCGTCGAACCGATCGGTGAAGCGCGGTCGGACGCCGGTCGGGACCGGCCGGCCGAGGAACCGACCGCCGGCGTCCACGCCGGCCGCGTAGTCGAACACGAAGGCGTCCTGCAGGGTCACCGTCTCGCCCTCCATGCCCTGCACCTCGGTCACGGCCGTGACCCGGCGCGTGCCGTCGCGCAGCCGGCCGAGCTGCACGATCACGTCGATCGCGGACGCGATCTGCTCGCGGATCGCACGCAGCGGCAGGTCCATCCCGGCCATCAGCACCAGGGTCTCCAGCCGGGAGATCGCATCGCGCGGTGAGTTGGCGTGCACGGTGGACAGCGAGCCCTCGTGACCGGTGTTCATCGCCTGCAGCATGTCCAGGGACTCGCCGCCGCGGACCTCGCCGACGACGATGCGGTCGGGCCGCATCCGCAGCGAGTTCCGCACCAGATCGCGGATGGTGACCTCGCCCTTGCCCTCGATGTTGGCGGGGCGGCTCTCCAGCCGGACGACGTGGTCCTGCTGCAGCTGCAGCTCGACCGCGTCCTCGATCGTGATGATCCGCTCGTCCTCGGGGATGAACGACGACAGCACGTTCAGCAGCGTGGTCTTGCCGGTGCCGGTGCCGCCGGAGACGATGATGTTCAGCCGCGCCTCGACGCAGGCCTGCAGCAGCTCGGCCATCTCGGGCGTCAGGGTGCCGAACCCGATCAGGTCGTCGACCGTGAACGGGTCCCGGGCGAACTTGCGGATGGTCAGCGAGGAGCCGCTGAAGGCCAGCGGCGGGATGATCGCGTTGACGCGCGAGCCGTCGGCGAGCCGGGCATCGACCAGCGGCGAGGACTCGTCGATCCGACGGCCGACCGCGCGAGACGATCCGCTCGATGATCCGGCGCAGGTGCTCCTCGGAGGTGAAGCTGACCTCGGTCAGCAGCGAGCTTGCCGTTCTGCTCGACGTAGACCATGTCGGGGCCGTTGACCATGATCTCGGTGACGCTGGGCGTCGTCCAGCAGTCGCTGCAACGGGCCGTGGCCGAGCACGTCGTCCTGGACGTCACGGACGAGCCGCTGCTGCTGCTCGACGGTCAGCGGGACCTTCTCCTCCTCGACCACCTGGCTCAGCTCGGAGCGGACCAGCGCGTGCAGCTGCTCCTCGCTCAGCGAAGGGTCGTTGAGCCGAGCGCCCAGCCGGTCGAACATCGCCGTGGCGGCGCGGTCCTTGAGCTTGGTGAGCGCGTCAGCACCCGACGGTTGGGCGTGTGTCCGACGACCGGCGGTCGCGACTGCCGTTGTCGCCGTGACGGGTGTGGCCGAGGTGGATGGTGCTGGTGGCCGGGCAGAGCTCGATGTACCCGGCGCCTGGAGGCGTTCGGAGAGGGTCATGACGCCAGGGCCTTCCGGGTGCGTCGCCACCGGACTTCGGTTCGGCGCGGGTTGGCCTCGACCGGCTGATCGCTCGAGCGCGCGTTGCGGCCCGGTTTGCCCTGCGCTGACTGCACGGCAGGGTCGCCTGTCGTCAGGCGGTCCACCAGCCGGCGCAGCTGCTTGGTCATCGGGTCCCGGCCGCCGCTCTGCAGCAGCGGAACGCCCTGGTTGATCGACGTCGGACGGCCTTCGAGCGCGGAAGCAGCAGGTCGACGCCGGTGCCGATGGTGGCCTCGACGTCAGCGACGGACAGCAGCCCGCGCGGTCGGCGAAGTTCAGCACGATCTGCCGGGACTCGAACCGCTGACCGATCTGGGCAAGAGCGTCCAGCTCCTTGCGCAGGCCCCGGACGCCCGGCACGTCCATGCTGGTCAGCATGACCAGGTCGGTGGTCTCGTCCAGCGCGGCCAGGGTCGTGTCCGACAGGCCGGGTGCGGTGTCCAGCACGACGTAGCGGAACTCGGCGGCCAGCATGCGCAGCAGGTGGGTGACGTCGTCCGGCGCTGATCGTGTCGGCCTCGGCCGGCAGGCTGGGGGCGCACATGACGTACAGGCCGGTCTCGTGCTGGGTGAGGAAGGTCTTGAGCACCATCGAGTCGCGCTTGGCCGCGCCGTGGACGACGTCGGCGAGGAAGTGCTCCGGCTCCAGGTCCAGAGCGCTGCGCCACGTCACCGAACTGCACGTCCAGGTCGACGAGCACCGTCGAGCCGGGCGCGCGCTGAGCCAGTCCGACCGCCATGTTGGTCGAGACGGTGGTCTTGCCGACGCCGCCCTTGGGCGACACGACGCTGATCACGCGCCCGCGCGTACGGACGATCTCTGTCCGGTCGGTGTCCGCGTCCTGCGCGGTCCGGCTGTACGCAGCCTCGGCGGCACGGTCGACTGCCGCCGAGTACTCCTCCAGCGGGGCCTCGGGGGACAGGATGTCGTGCACGCCGACTCGCATCGCGGCCAGCCCCAGCTCGGCCGGCCGGTCGCTGACCAGGAGCAACCCGATGCGGGGATCCTCGCGCCGCAGCTCACCAGCCAAGGCGAGCATGGGCTCGGCGTCGGGCCGACAGTCCAGGATGACGACCTTGGACGCGCGTGGTTCTCCGGGAACGGGCAGGACCGTTGTCCGGGTCAGGGGCCGTAGCCGCTGTCCGAGCTCCTCGGATGCAGTCTTCAAGATGGCGAGGGTCATCGGTCCACGCTCTTTCCGGTGACGACGCTGGTGCCGATGGCGACCGCGTCGGTGGGTTCGTTGGACAGCCAGATGGTGCCGTGCTCGGCGGCGTAGACGACCTTCTCCGCGTTGGCCGCGGTGACCGCGAGGGTGACCATCACGCCCGTACTCCGGCAGCGGGGCGGCTTCTTGTCGGAGGCCTTCTCCGACGGCGCCGCCTCGAGACCGCCCTGGACGCGGCTGACCAGCACGTCGTGCAGGCCCAGGCTGAGTGCGGCCGTCGACGGAGAAGAAGACACCCACCGTGTCGCCCGGGGCGAGGTTGCCACCGAGGGCCCGCTGGGAGTCGAGCAGCACGCGACACCTCCTGCATGCCCCTTGGCAACCGACAGGTGTGGCACCCTCGTCGAGCGATGCCGGGTCGGAGAACCGGGCGGTGATCACCTGCTCGCCGGGCTGGAGGTCGGTGTTGGCGACCAGCCCCGTCGAGCTGGTCGAGGTCCGTGGCGGCACCCGGAGCCACTGCCATGGCGGGCAGCGTCTTGGTGCCGACAGCTCGGTCAGCTGATCGGCCGGGGTGCCCTCGGCGATCGGGGCCTCGACGACGAGCACCTCTGAGGTCTCGAGGCCGGCCATGGCCCGCTCGTCGGCGCGCTGGACGTAGGAGTACAGCTCGACCGCGCCGACCGCGGCCATCAGGAGCGCCGCGACCGCGGCGATGATTCGACGTTTCATGATTGGTCTTTCAGTCCGTAAGGGTGACGATGGAGACCCCGAGCTGGGGGCCGGGGCCGATGTCCAGAACCTCGTTGAGATCGACGTATCGAGTGAAGTAGCCCGAGATGCACCGTTCGTTGCCGCTGCAGATCTTGGTGCCCTTGTAGGTGCCGCTGAAGTAGTAGCCGGTGAACTTGAACGCGGCGTAGCCGTAGACGCGGTACTGACCGTGGCTGCCGCTGCCAGTCGCCTGGTCGAAGATCGGGATCAGGATGACCTTGCCGACCAGGGCATCGAAGTCGTTCGGCGTACAGCCGCTCGGCGGGGTGTTGCCGGTGTCGGAACTGAGGATGTTGCCGATCATGCTGGCTTCCGTGCAAGCGCCCGCGTTCGGGTTCACCCAACCGAAGCCGCCGGGAAGCGGGAGGCCGGATGGACCGGTGCAGTCGCTGCCCGAATTCTTGGACAGCTGATGATCTGTTCCGTGGTGCTCTCCAGACCACCGGTCTGCGGCGTTCCACTCACACCAGGAGAAGGTCAGCGGGAAGGTCCCACCGCCGATCGGCCCGCCCCACTTGGCGGTCGCCTGCGCGCTGATCCCGGTCTGGTCCACACCGATGACCGGGGCGAACCAGTGCTGACTTCACACCCGACGTCCGGACGGTCACCTTGCTGGTGGTCAGCTCCTTGACCGTGCCGGTGGTCTGCTCGCCGGTGACGTTGGCCAGGGCGAGTGACTGTGCCGTCTGCGCGGGGTTCCCGCAGGTGCCGCGGGCACAGTCCTGGGCGATGGCCAGCGCGCCGGCGTCCGCGCCGTCTGCAGCTGCTGGCGCTCGGACCACATCGCGGCCACGTCGATGGCGATGGCGGCGAAGCCGATCAGCGGGACCATGAGCAGGCGCCACCATGATGGCGACGGCACCTCGTTCGTCCTTCAGCCGTTGCATCGCATGACTCCCTTGCCCGTGAGCGTGATCGTGGTCCCGAACAGGTCGGTGATGAACGGCATGGGGTAGCTGACGGTCACCGTGGCCGTTGCGGCCGGCGTGCCAGCACTGGCCACGCAGGTGCTGGGCGCGACGGCGATCTGGCCGTCCGTCAGAGCCAGCTGCGGTGCCGCCGCCCTGGTGGCGGCGCGGGCGGCCGCGGGGTCGTTGTGCAGCGCCATCTCGCGCACGCCCTCGCGGGCGGCGCCGGACAGCGTGGTCTGGATGTGGTAGGCCCGGCCGAACTCGACGATGCCCAGCACCAGCACGAGCAGCAGCGGTACCACCAGGGCGAACTCCACGGCGGCGGCGCCTCGTTCCGAGCGACCTCTCACGGCCGGTTCCTTTCGTGTGGCCGGGCCGGTGAAGCGCTGCGGGCGCAACGCTTCACCGGCCCACGTCCGTGCTGAGGCTCAGTCGCCGGCTGGCGGTGCCCGGAAGCGCGTCGCTGACCTCGGTCGAAGAGGCCGTTGAGCTCGCCGCCCAGAGCGGTCACCGTGGCGATGATCGCGACGGCGATCAGGCCGACCATGCAGGCCGTACTCCACCGCGGTGGCGCCGCGGTCCGCACGGTCCTGGAACTTGTCCTGCGTGGCAGCGAAGAAGCTGTGCAGGAACGCAATGACGTTGGTCACGAGTGACTCCCTTGTATCTGTGTGTGTGTTGGCCCCGGGTAATCCGAAGCACTTGCCGCGGTCCGGTCGGGGCCCGCGAAAAGAACGGTACGAAGATCTGCGGAAGAAAAATGCGTTTTCAGCAAATTTTCAGAATAGGCACGTTTGTGGGTTCATCGTCCGTTCGGCGGCACGGCATGAGCTGTTGGATGGGCCGGCGTAGGCATCCGATCGCCGAATCGAGAAGTTTGCTCAATTTGCATGTTGACCGGAGCGGCAACCTGCGCTCTAGTGGGTCGCATGAGACAGGCGGGTGTCGGCCTACGGGATCTGAAGAAGCAGATCACTCGTAGCGTCGATCGCGAGCGCCGCGTTGAAGCTCGCGGTCGAGCGGGGTCTCGAGCAGGTCACGCTCGACGAGATCGCCGAACAGGCGTTCGTCTCCCCGCGCACGGTGTCGAACTACTTCTCGTGCAAGGAGGAGGCCATTGCAGCCGCCAGCAGGGACCTCCACGACTCCATCATCGAGGACCTGGCGCGGCGACCCCTCGGCGAGGCGCCGCTGGAATCGCTTCATCGGATCACCGTCGACTTCGTCCGCTCCCTGACTCCTGAGGAGCTCGAGGCGCAACGGCAGAAGCGCCTCCTCGGTGAGCGACACCCGGGCATCAATGCCTACTTGATGGCGCGGTACGAGTCCGTGGAGGAGATGCTGCGACCCGCACTGGCCGGCCGGATCGGGACTGACAGCGTCGGAGACATCTATCCGTGGGTGCTGGCGGCGGCAGCAGTCGGGGCAGTCAGGATCGCGGTCACGCGGTGGGTGAGGTCGGGTGCAGACCGCGAAGAGCTCGTCAGCATGCTCCACACTTCTTTCGCGCACCTGCGTGACGGTCTGGAAACGCTACGACCGCCGCCAGCACCATCACCCGCTGCTACCTGAGGTCCGGCGGCGCCGTACGGATCGTCGACGGTGACTCGAAGACCTGCAAGAGAGCACCCATTCCCGCCCAAGAGATCGCCTCTGACGAGGCCACCACCGCACCAGCCCGCCGCCACCAGGCAGTGACCTGTGTCGTCCAGTAGCCGAGTCCTCCCGGTCGCCGTCACCGCCCCCCGCCCGAGTCGCCCCAAACCGGCTCACCGAGGACTTGCTGCTCGGTCACCGAACGTCGACTAGTCCGGATGGCACCAGTCGTAACCGCTGGAGCGGGCTGTTGTCAGTCCGGCCATTTTCACGGGTCACAGCCTCACGTGTAGCGCCCTGCCGCCCACGGCCGCGTGACAATAGGGTGTGTCCATCGAGACGCTCGCCTTCTACACGTCGTTCGTGGGCCGCAGGGCACTGCTGGCCGACCTTCGCATGCACCTGGCGTCGTCCCGGGTGGTCACGCTTGTCGGGTCTGGTGGGGTGGGCAAGACTCGGGTCGCTGTGCGGCTCGCCGAGGTGGAGCGGCGCAGCTATCGCGAGGGGTGTTGGGTGGTGCCGCTCGCGGAGGTCGCGGAGCCCGAGCTGCTGAATGTCGCCGTCGCCGAGGCACTCGGACTACAGGCCACCGATCGTCCGTGGGATGTCGAGACGCTGGCCGACTACATTGCGGACCGCACGGCCCTGCTGGTGCTCGACAACTGCGAACACCTGGTGTCCGCGGTCGGCGATCTCGTGAGGGGGCTCCGCGCGACCTGTCCGAACGTCAGGTTCCTGCTGACCAGCCGGCGGCCGCTCAGGCTGAGCGGCGAGGACGTGATCGTGGTACCACCACTCACCGTCCCCGACGAGGTGATCGTGGCCGCACCGGAAGCTGTCACCCACTACGAGGCGGTCAACCTGTTCGTGGACCGCGCGACCTCAGCACGTTCCGACTTCCGAGTGACATCGGACAACGCGACAGCCGTCGCGGGCTTGTGCCGCGACCTGGAGGGCATGCCGCTGGCCATCGAGCTGGCCGCTGCCCGGGTCCGGGCGATGTCCCCGGAGGAGATCCGCGAGAGCCTCGCTGAGCGACTCAGCGTGCTCAGCCAGGGCTATCGCGACTCCGACAAGAGACACCAGTCGATAGGAGCCTGCGTCGAGTGGTCCTACCAACTGTGCACCGACCTGGAGCAGAGGTTCTGGGCACGCTCGTCGGTGTTCAGGGGCGGGTACGACCTGAAGGCTGCCGCGGCTGTCTGTGTGGCCGACGACCTTCCTGCTGGGGAGATTCTCGACCTGATCAGTGGACTGGTCGACCAGTCGATCATCATCGTCGAGGACGCCGGCACCGGACACACGCGGTACCGGATGCTCTCCGACATCCGGCAGTTCGGCCTGGATCGGGCAGAGAAGGACGGCGAGCTCCGCGGCATGCAGGAGCGGCACGCGACCTGGTGCGCGGAGCTGGTCTCCCGGTTCGGCACCGAGGCGGGTGGGCCGCACCAGCCGGACTGGCTTCGGCTGCTTCGCCTGGAGGACGCGAATCTGCGGGCCGCCCTCGGCTACATCGCGGGGTCAGCCGAGGGTGCTGCGGCTGGCCTGGTCATGGCGAGGAAGCTCGACCTGTACTGGTCCGCCTGCGGGCTGCTGGACGAGGCCCGGCACTGGCTGGAGCTAACCCTCGCCACAGGAGCTGGGACGCCAGCTGGAGCGAGCCCTCGCGCTTGCCGTGGCCGCGCGCTTCGCGGTGCTCCAGCACGACCGGGTCCGCGCCAGGGAGCTGGTCGACGAGGGGACTGCGGTGGCCACCGCCATCGAGGACTCCCAAGCGCTTGGTCTGCTCCTGGTTCCGGCCGCCATGCTCGCGGTCTGGGACGGCACCCCATCCGCGGCTGCCGATCAGGCCGACTCCGCAGTGGCGAACCTGCGCGCGACGCCCAACCTGCCGGACCTGCTGCTGGCGCTCTTCGTAGCCGGGGTGTGCCACGGATTCGCCGGCAACAATGTCGAGGCGGCTGCCCGGCATCACCAATGCATCGCCCGCGCCGACGAGGTCGGTGAGCGCCACATGAAGGCGCTGGCGGTGGCCGGGCTGGGTGAGCACGAGCTGGCCGCTGGCCGGCTCCCTGAGGCCACCGCCCTGTTCCGGGAGGCCATCGTCTTGAAACGCGAGCTCGGTGATCGGATGGGCATCGCGGTCGGCCTGGACTGCCTGGGTCGAGTCGCGATCGCAGAGGGCCGAGGCGAACGAGCAGCCGTGTTACTGGGTGCAGCCGAAAGCATCTGGGATGCCGTGGGGATGTCGGAGACCGGCAACCCCTTCGCCTTCGCGCCCTCCCGCTCCGACGGCTTACAGCAGGCACGCAACCTCGTGGGCAAGCAGCGGTTCCGTGACCTGTTCCGCCGAGGCTCCCAGCTCAGCCTCGATGAGGCTGTCCCGTTCGCCCTCGAAGCCAAAGACACGGATCCACCGCCTCCCGCGCCCGTCGAACCGTCCCCACTGACCAGGCGGGAGATCGAGGTGGCCGACCTGGTCGCCGACGGGTTGTCCAACCCCGAGATCGCCGCACGGCTGGTCATCTCCGTGCGGACCGCGCAGGGACACGTGGAGAACATCCTGCGCAAGCTCGGGTTCAACTCCCGGTCCCGCATCGCGGCATGGGTCACCGAACGCCGGCTCGCGGCGGAAACGCCTGCGGCAGCCGAGCCGGGTCCCCGGCTGTAGGTCGACTCGGGAATCTAGGCGACCCGCGCCGCACGGTGATCGGACTGGCGGATCAACCGGCCCGTGGCCCAATACCGTCGGCGACCGCCGCAGCTCCGCAACTGTGAAACCAGGTATCCATACCCGTCAGCTGGCGGATGTCCACTTGCCCTTCTTCGGAGATCCTCGATGACGGATACCCCTGGGCAGATCGCGGAGAGAACAGTTGAGTCCAACCAATCGGAGGATCGTCTGGGTCCTTGCCATGTTGGCCGCCATCATGGCTGTCGTGGTGATGGCGGTAGCGGGTCGCGCAGACGCGGCGGCACCCGGGCCGCGTCCCATGCACTCGGACACGTATCTGTGGAACGCCCCGGACAACGGCCACCTGCAGCGCCACACCAAGGCCCGGGTGGGGACGGTCCGGGTAAAGGAGAAGACCGCCGGGTGGACCGTCTCGCGTGCAGAGTGGGGTGGGTTCCGGAATGGCCGGGTCGTGGCGAAGACGTGGACCTGGCCGCAACGAAGGGGATGACCCCCGTGCGCTTCGCCGGAATCTTCGACACCACAGGCGAGAGGCCGGCCGGTGCCCCCGCGACGTTCCAGCCATTCTCAAACGGTCGACGTCCGAGGTGCCCGCCAGCAACCTTCAGGATGCTCTACTGGCCAGGCCATCTCGGAACGAGGCAAGGAGCGAACATGCCAGAGAACCAGAGCCCAGACACGCCCGAGGCGGACGTCGTCGCCGGCGTGACGGATGGGGCATACGCACTCGTCGTTGCTGATTTCGCGGACACCGAGTCAGCGTGGAGTGCCTACGATGACCTGAAGTCGATCGAGGATGGCCGCACCGTCGCCATCGAAGGTGTCGTGGTGGTCAAGCGCGGCGAGGACGGAACGCTGGACGTCCAGAAGGCCACCGACCACAGCACCCGTTCCGGACTCCGATGGGGTCTCGTCGGCGGCATCGCCCTCGGGGTCATCTTCCCGCCGTCGATCTTGGGGAGCGTTGCCGTCCTGGGCTCGACCGGCGCCGCCGCCGGCAAGATCCGCCAGCTGCGCCATCGCGACGACCTGGCCAGGGACCTGGAGGAGGCGATCGCACCCGGCCACTCCGGCATCGTGGCTCTCGTCTCCGACCCGAGGGCGGTGAAGATCCGCGAGGCGCTCGCCCGGGCAGACGCCATCGTGGAGCGGACGATCGACAAGGTTGCGGCCGAGGACATCAAGGCTGCAGCCAAGGAAGAGGCCGCCCAGGAGAAGGCCGCGAAGGACAACTCCGCCGGGGAGTAGTCCTCTGCCGGGTACGTCAGGTCGCCACTCACCCGGCTCGGGTGACCCGACGTTCGTGCGTCCACGGCAACACCCCCCATGTGGGGACTCAAGGTGGGCTGCCTGACCGACGAGCAGCAGGACCGGGCCGCGACGGCGGTCAGTGACTACACCGCAGCGCTACAACAGTCTCTCGCGCTCGCGGGGTACTACAACGCCGCGGTGGACGGCGTCTACGGCCCGGCGACCGTCGACGCCGTCCAGTCTCTCCAGGAAGCCCACGGGCTGCCGGCGACGGGCGCGGTCGACAAGGCGACCGCTGCCGCGCTCGAGTCAGACCGGGCCGGTCGACGGCGAGTGGACCCCCGCCCTCACCGAGGCGCTGAAGGCGTTCCAGATCGAGCTCGGCGTGAAGCCAACCGGCACGGTCGACGCCGCCACGATCGCCGCCGTCGAACGTGCGATCGCGGAAGCGCGCAGGCCCGAGACCACCCCGACCGCAACCCCATCCGAGGACGACGAGGCCGAGCCGGACGACACCGAGAGCTCGTCGCCGTCGGACTGAGCAGGTGCGTTGCCGCACTCGACGTCCCGCTCACGCGTCGGCCTCGGCCACGATGCCGTCCAGCGTCTGGCGGAAGATCCCCTCCGTTCTCGAGCCAAGCAGGGCTTCGATGAGGAGGTGTCACCGGCAGTGGACTGCTCACACGTGGGACCCGGTTCGGGCGCGGGCGATTCGACGTCCGGTGCCGTGGTGGACTCCCGATCGCCCAGCGACCGCGTCGGGCCCGGCACCCTTGCTTTCCGGCCCGAAGTCGCCGCCTGTGGCCACCCCTCGCTCAGGCGAGCGCCTTCGCCTTCAAGGTGTCGTACTCGCTTTGGTCGATGGCACCGGAGTCGAGCAGCGACTTGGCGCTGGCGATCTGGTCGGCTGCCGAGGTCGGAGCGTTCGCGACCTGCTTGATGTAGTCGGCCTGAGCGGCCTGCATCTCCGCGGCCCTGCTCACCTGGCGTTCTGTCATGCTTCGTCCGCGGGCGATCAGGTAGATCAGTGCGCCCACCCAGGGCACGAAGATGAGCAGGACAGCCCAGCCGGCCTTGGCCCATCCGCTGAGGGTGTGGTCGCCGAACATGTCGAACAGGCACCGGAACCACACCATGAGCGCTGCGATCCAGATGAAGAACCAGAAGGACCACAGGAGCACTTCTCCGAAGTCGTTGGTCATCGCGTCCATGGCAAGCCCTTCTTCTCAGGTCGGAATCGTCAGATCCTCGTCCGACGCTCCTGTGGCCGAAGCCTCCCAGATGCGGCCCCGCTGGGGAGGGAGGACACGGCCTATTTCGAAGCCGGGAGCAATGGCGGTGCCGCTGATCTCAACGAACGGCCCACGCAGACGTGAGGTGATCCCGCGCATCTTCCGAACGTTTACCGCGGTTGCCTGAGGGTGCGCTCGCTTCACCAAACAGGGTGAGCCACTAGGTCAGGAGAGCGCTCACTTTCAACTGGGGTTGGAGCGCTGATGAACCTGTTCACCGGACGTGGCCTACGACGAACTCCGGCTGAGGGACGAGTGCCGGCTTCTCGACGGCGTCGACCCGATCGGCGCCGGATGAGCACAGGCCGCTGTGCGGCCGCTAGCCCGCGGGGCTCGGCTGCTCAGCCACCTCCTTCCCTTGCGCGGGGATCCGCCCGGCGTTGTCGTGGTCGACGGTGAGGTTCTCGCCGGAGCCCGGGTCGAAGAGCTGGATCTTCGTCCCGTCGACCCAGATCTCGGCCTCCTCGCCCGCCCGGATCCGGCTGGCGCCGTCGAGGGACACGACGAGCTGGGTGTGCATCGACTCCCCGTCCAGGTCGCGCTCGAGCTGGCGCAGCTGCTGCTCGACCTCGGGCGGCGCCTCGAACGGGATGTAGGCGTAGGTCTCGTTGCCCAGCCACTCGACGACGTCGACCTGCGCCCGGAACGTCGAACCGGAGCCCTGGTCGGTGCGCACCGACGCGTCCTCGAAGTGCTCCGGGCGGATGCCGGCCATCAGCAGCCCCTTGCCGGCGGCCTTCTCCGCGCGCTCGGGAGGCAGCTGCACGGTGCCGAACGGCAGCTTCACCGAGGTGCCTTCGACGGTGGCGGGCAGGAAGTTCATCGGCGGCGAGCCGATGAAGCCGGCCACGAAGAGGTTGCCGGGGTTCTCGTAGAGCTCGCGTGGCGTCGCGAGCTGCTGCAGCAGGCCACGCTTGAGCACCGCGACCCGGTCGCCGAGCGTCATCGCCTCGGTCTGGTCGTGGGTGACGTAGACCGTGGTGATGCCGAGCCGCTTCTGCAGCCGCGTGATCTCGGTGCGCATCTGCCCGCGGAGCTTGGCGTCGAGGTTCGAGAGCGGCTCGTCGAAGAGGAACGCGTCGGCCTCGCGCACGATCGCGCGGCCCATCGCGACGCGCTGCCGCTGACCGCCGGAGAGGTTGCCCGGCTTGCGATCGAGGTGCTCGTCGAGCTCCAGGGTCTTCGACGCCACGCGGACCTTCTTGTCGACCTCTGCGTCGGACGCCTTGGCCAGCCGCAGCGGGAACGCGATGTTCTCGTAGACGGTCAGGTGCGGGTAGAGCGCGTAGTTCTGGAACACCATCGCGAGGTTGCGGTCCCGCGGCGCGAGGTCGTTGACCAACCTGTCGCCGATCACCATCTCGCCCGAGGTGATGTCCTCGAGGCCGACGATCATCCGTAGAAGCGTCGACTTCCCGCAGCCGGACGGTCCGACGAGGATCATGAACTCGCCGTCCTGCACGTCGATGCTGACGTCGTTCACCGCCAGGAACCCGTCGCCGTACTCCTTGACGATGTTCTTCATGTCGATGGCAGCCATCGGGTCACCCCTTCACAGCGCCGGACGTGAGCCCGGCGACGATCTTTCGCTGGAACAGCAGGACGATGATGATGATCGGGACGGTGACCACCACGGAGGCGGTGGCCAACTGCCCGTACGGCGGGTTGAACGGGTCGGGTCCGACGAAGTAGGACAGCTGCGCCGGGACCGTGCGAGCCCGGGTCGTCGACGTCAGCGAGAGCGCGAGCACGAACTCGTTCCAGGCGAAGAAGAACGTCAGGATCGCCGCGGTGAAGACGCCCGGTGCCGCCAGCGGCACGATCACCTTGCGGAACGCCTGCCACGAGGTCGCGCCGTCGACCTGGGCGGCCTGCTCCATCTCCCACGGGATCTCCCGGAAGAACGCCGACAACGTCCAGATCGCCAGCGGCAGCGTGAACGACATGTACGGGATGATCAGGCCCGGCCAGGTGTTGAACAGGCCGAGCGTCCGCCACAGGTCGAACAGCGGTCCCACGAGCGCGACCACCGGGAACATCGCGATCGCCAGCGCGATCGACAGCACCAGCCGCTTGCCCTTGAACTCGAGGCGGGCGATCGCGTACGCCGCGAGCGTCGCCAGGATCACGGACAGGAACGTCGAGATCGCCGCGATGCCGAACGAGTTGATGAGCGAGTCCTTGAAGTCGGGGTTGTCGATGATGTCGCGGTAGTTCTGGAGCGTCGGCTCCTTGGGCAGGAACTGCGGGCTGCCCGCGGCTGTCTCCGTCGGCCCCTTGAAGGACAACGAGATGATCCACACGACCGGCAGCAGGCACCACACGAGGATGAGCAGGAAGCCCACCCAGGTGCCGATCTTGGTCCGTGTCTCGTTCATCAGCCCTCACCCCTCGCCTGCGCCAGGTCGACCTTGAAGAGCTTGACGATCAGGAAGGCCAGCAACAGCACGGAGATGAACAGCAGCACCGAGAGCGCGGACCCGAGACCGAGCTGCATCTGCTCGATCACCTGTCGATAGGTCAGGAACGACGAGGACTCGGTGTCCTGCGCTCCCCTCGTCATGACGTAGATGTTGTCGAAGATGCGGAAGGCATCGAGCGCCCGGAACAGCACCGCGACCATGATCGCGGCCCTCATGTTCGGGAGGATCACCTTCCAGAGCCGCTGCCACCAGGTGGCGCCGTCGACCTTCGCGGCCTCGACCATGTCCTCGGAGATCTGGGCCAGTCCCGCGAGCAGGAGCAGCGCCATGAACGGCGTCGTCTTCCAGATCTCCGAGATCATGATCGCGAACATCGCCGGCCAGTGGCTGCCGAACCAGTTGGTGTCCGCCTCGAGCCAGGGCAGCCAGTCGAACCACGGGTTCACCCAGCCGTTGTTGAGGCTGAACGCGAACTGCCAGGCGTACGCCGAGACCACGGTGATGATGCCGTAGGGGATCAGGATCGACGTACGGATGGCACCGCGGGCGAACACGATGC
This sequence comes from uncultured Actinomycetota bacterium, assembly GCA_963788445.1. Taxonomy (GTDB): domain Bacteria; phylum Actinomycetota; class Actinomycetes; order Propionibacteriales; family Nocardioidaceae; genus Nocardioides. The sequence continues at coordinate 960,252 of CAWBGN010000004.1, read as the reverse complement.
GGTGCATCACCATCGCGAACGCGAAGCCGATCACCAGCTCCACCGCGACCGTGACCAACATGATCAGCACGGTGTTCAAGGTGTCCTGCCAGAACAGCTGGTCGGTCAGCACCGTCCCGTAGTTGCTGAGGCCGATGAACTCCTTGTCGTCCGGCGACGTGAGTCGGTACCGGAACATCGACAGGTAGAGGGCCTGGATCATCGGCCACGCCGTGACGGCCAGCATCACGATCACGGCGGGCGCGACCAGGCGTTGGCCGAGCCGGTTCTCGGCCCGCGGCCGGTCGCTGCGCTTCCTGGGTGCCGTTCGTCCGGGTGCCCTTCGTCCCCGCGGTGGCGGTCACGGTGCTCACAGCAGGCTCCTTCCGTGCAGCACGTCCTCGATGAACTGCTGCGAGTCCGGCGGGGTCTGGTCGTTGACGTCGTCCGTTGGGTGCCAGGAGGCTCTGGAGGGCGCCGGAGATGTCGCTCCAGTACGGCGTGACCGTGCGTGGAGCCGCCGCGTCGAGGCTCTCCTGGAACAGGTCGAGCAGCGGCTGCGGGTAGATCTCGGCCAGCGCCGGGTACTCGTAGCCGGCCGAACTGGCCGGCATGTTGCCGGTGAGCTCGGCGTTCACGCCCTGGTTGTCCGGCGACGTGATGCACTCGATCGCCTGCATCGCCTCGTCGACGTGGTCGGAGTACGCGCTCACGCCGACGCCGATACCGCCGTACGGCGGGCGGGAGGCCTCGCCCTGCGTCGACTGCGGGTACAGAGTGAAGCCGAGGTCGTCCTTCACCTCGGGCTGGGTTGCGTCGTAGTTCGTCCAGATGTAGGTCCAGTTGACCATGAACGCGCCCTGCGTCGCCGCCGAACGTGCCACCCGCCGTGCCCTCGTTCGAGACCGACAGGTCGGCCGGCGCGGCGGCGGAACCCGCCAGCTTCTCGATGATCTGCGCCGCGGTCTCACCCGCGGGGGAGTCGACCTCGAGCGTGAGGTCGATGCCCTTGTCGGTGTTCGGTGGCGATCGCGCCGCCGGCACCGGAGATCAGCGCGTTGATCCAGACCGACGTAGCCCTCGTACTTGTTCGCCTGGACGGCGACCTTGCCGTCGTTGCTCCGCGGCGGCGTCGATGATCTGGTCCCAGGTGACCGGCTGGTTCATGTCGAGGCCGGCCTTCTCGGCGAACGACTTGCGGTACCAGAGCACCTGGGTGTTGGACCAGAACGGTGCGACGACCAGCTGGCCGTCCCAGGTGGCGGCGTCCACCGCGCCCTTGAAGGACTGCTGCTCCAGCTTGCTCTGCAGGTCGTCGGGGATCGCGGCCAGGAACCCGGCGTTCGCGAACTCTGCGGTGTAGGGCGGGTCGATGCTCATGATGTCGATCTCGGGGTCCTCCGCCGCGAGTCGCCGCGAGAGCTGGATGCGCTGCTCGCTGGCGCTCTGCGGCAGGACCTGCACCTCGATCGTGTAGTCGTCGGTGCTGCAGTTCTCCGCGACCTTGGCCTGGCCCCCGGCATCGGGGTTGATGTACCAGGTCAAGGTGTCGCCGGAGCTGGCGCCGGCCGAGCAGGCGGCGAGCAGTCCCGAGGCGGTCATCAGCGCCACCGACCGGGCGAGGCCGCGATGTACCGGAATCATGCACCCTCCCGTAACTGTGTCCTACATCACATGTAGACCTCTCCGATGCTGTTGTAAACCCACACGGTGGCTCCAGACGCTGCTTGACCGCTCGCCCCGAGTTCGTGGACGGGACGATCTCCGGCATCGCGTCGCTGGTCTGGCCCGGCGCCACCGGGCACGACCACTTCGTGGCCTTCAATCGTGGCAAGAAGTACGTCAGCCTCAGCACCGCACCGAGCACACGTGAAGTGCGGGCGCCGACAAGGCAGCGCACCGTCAGGCTCTCCGTCGCCGCTTCTCAACGCAGAGCGAAGGGGCCCGGCCCTTCGGTCCATGCGACGCCGGTCTGCTCGCGGAAGGCGTCGAGAGCTTCTCGGATGGTCTCGAAGAAGTGGTCTGGGTTGATGGTGTCTGTGAGGTCATAACGTTCGATCTTCCGGCGCACGGGGGTCTTGAGTTCGGCGAACACGAGGCTGGTCCCGTCGGCGTTCAGCTCGAGGTCGAGATCCTCGAGCATGTCGGCAGCCGTGGTGTCGACATCGGTGATCGGCTCGGCCGCCACGATGATCCACTGCGGGCGAGGCTCGGTCCTTGCGAGGTGCCGGACCTGGTCGCGGAAGGTTCGCGCATTCGCGAAGAACAGCGGGGCGTCGAACCGGTAGATGACCACACCTGGCAGGTGGTGCGTGGTGGGGGTGAACCGGGAGTCGTGGTACCCGGCCACGCCTTCGACACGTCCCAGCACGGCCTGGTGCGGCCGCCACGCCCGCCGGAACACGTTGAGGATCGAGAGCCCGACCGCGATCGCGATTCCCGGAAGGACGCCCAGGAAGGCGACACCCAGGAACGCTGCCAGAGCCAGGCGGAAGTCAGACCTCCGTTGCCGCCGCAGCCGCCGCAGCCCACCGACGTCGGCGAGGGACATCGAGGCAGCGATGACCACGGCGGCGAGCGCGGGCTGGGGCAGGTCTCGCAGCAGTCCGGGCGCGAAGACCAGCAGCAGCAGGATTGCCGCTGCGCCCACCAGGCCGGTCACCTGGGACTTGGCGCCGTTCTGTGCGGCCACCGCCGTGCGTGATCCGCTGGTGCTGACCGGGAACCCCTGGAAGAACCCCGCAGCGAGGTTTGCTGCCCCCACGCCGACCATCTCGCGGTTGCCGTCGACCTCGGTCCCGGCACGGGCGGCGAACACCGACGCCGTCGAGATCGTGTCTGTCAACGACACCAGCGCGATCCCCAGCGCTCCCGCGACCAGCAGCGCCAGGTCGTCGAGCGGAACGGTGGGAACCGTGAACGGCGGAACCCCCTCCGGCATCGGGCCGACCACCGAGACGCCGCGGTCCTGCAGGTCGAACAGGTTCACCGCCGCAATCGCGAGTACCACTGCGACGAGAACCCCCGGAACGCGAGGGAGCACCCGCTGGAAGCACATGATCAGGACCAGACTCGCCACGCCGACCGCCAGGGCTGCCCCCACCGTGTCTCCATCGGCCAGACCTTGCGCGAACGCGACCGCCTCGTCGATCAGGGTCTCGGCGTCGACCGAGAAGCCGAAGAGCTTGGGCAGTTGGCCCACCACGATGGTCAGCGCCAGGCCGTTCATGTAGCCGACCTGGGTCGGCTTGGACAGGAGCTCGGCCACGAACCCGAGCTCGAAGACTCCGGCGAGCAGCGTTATCGCGCCGACCATCAACGCCAGCATCGAGGCGTAGGCCACGGCGCGGTCGGGATCTCCCTCGGCCGCCGCCAGTGGGATGACGGTTGCCGCGATCATCGGTCCCAACGAGGAGTCGGGGCCCAGCACCAGGACCCGTGACGGCCCGAAGACCGCATACCCGACGAGACACAGGATGGTCGTGTACAGCCCGGTGATCGGCGGCAGGCCCGCCAGCTCGGCATACGCCATCCCCTGCGGCACGAGCAGCGCGGTCAGGACCAACCCGGCCACGAGATCCTTGCGCAGCCACCCAGGCTGGTACGACCGGATGCTCGCGATCCCCGGCGAGACGCGTCCGATCGCCGGATCTGCACGCGGGGAGTCGTCGGGCATGAGTCACATCGTTCCGCCAATGAGCCCCGCCGTCACGGGGTGCGAGCACGCTGATCCACCCGAACACCGCCGCCGTGTTGCGAGGCCATCACAAGGGGTTGCCGCACCCTCACGGCCGCACTGCAAACCGCAAGCGACCATGCCTGGCAGCGAACTACGAGACGAACGGACAGATCACCTGCTCCCGCGATCCGCTCCGCCCGGTGCGGGTTCACATCGCAGTTTGAAGCCTACAAAGCGGGGTCTGGCTCCATCGCGATGGGGAGGGTGACGACGACGCACGTGCCGCTGCCCAGCGAACTGTCGATCTCGATCGCGCCGCCGAGCGCCTTGACCCGGTCCTGCAAACCGACGAGACCTGACCCCCCGCCCGGATCGGCGCCGCCGACGCCGTCGTCTCGGACCATCAGCGTCAAGGTCCCGTCGTCTGTCGTCACCTCCATCTGCACGACAGAGGCGCGCGCGTGCTTCGCGGTATTCGTGAGCGCCTCCGCGGCGACGTAGTAGGCACCCACCTCGACCTCGTCGGGAAGCGGGCCTTCGATCCGCGCCTCGAGCTCGACCGGCACTGCCGAGCGGCGCGCCAGGGCCTTGAGAGCCGCTGCCAGCCCGCCGTGCGCCAGGATCGCAGGATGGATTCCGCGCGCGATCTCCACGAGAGCGTCGAGGACCGAGTCCACGTCCTCTGACACGACGGCCAGCTGCTCCTTGAGCGCAGCTCCGGTAGGCGGGTCGGCCTTCATTGCGCCCAGCTTCAGTCCGAGTGAGACGAGCTGTTGCTGCACACCGTCGTGCAAGTTCCGCTCGATCCGGCGGCGCGCATCGTCTGAGGCCGCGACGATCCGTTTGCGAGACGCCGCGAGCTCTGCCGAGCCTTCCGCATTCGCGATAGCCGTCGCGACGAGCCGGGTGAACTTTTCGAGCCGCTCCTCGGTGTCGGGCGGTAGCTCGTTTCTCGAGTTGACGGATACTGCTCCCCAGAGATGGCCGTCGACCACGATTGGACTGGCAACCTCACACGCGTAGCCGTGATGCCGGAGGAAGTCGGCGACCTCGGTGACGGCCGCCTCGACGTCATCGGAGCGAACGCGGGCCGAGCGCGCCGTGCGAAGCACATGGGTCGGTGCGGAGAGCTCGTCGGGCGGGAAGCGCAATCCGAGCGGGATTGCTTCGACGCGTTTCGAGACACCGACGACTACGAGCTCCGGGCCGGGCTCGAACCGAACGACGCCGGCGACGTCGACGGTCGCCGGGTCCAAGCCGAAGACGCGATCGACTTCGGCGCTGACCGCCGCGAAGACTTCCGGGGGCGCGGCGTCCTGCGCAACGAGCGTCGCCACGCGGCGCAGTGCCGCCTGCTCGGCGGCGAGCGCTCTCACCTGCTGGCCGGAGTGCGCGTTGGCGACCGCCGTAGCGACGAGGTCGGTGAAGTCGGCCAGGCGCCGCTCGGTGATCGCCGGGAGTGAGTGGTCAAGCGATCCGACCGCGATAGCGCCCCAGAGGTGGCCGTCGACGACGACCGGACTCGCGAGCGCTGACCGTAGTCCCTCGGTTCGCGCGGACTCGGTCACGCCCTCGGCAGCCGGATCGTCCGTGTCCAACCGAGCGGGCTTCCCCGTCCTGTGAACCGCCGCCAGGACGTAGTACGGATCGAGCGGGATGCGCTCACCCATCTGGCGCCGCGTGTCGTGGGCGCCCATGACCGTGGCCGTCCCGTCGTGCTCGAACCTGACGATCACCGACTTGTCGCAGCCCAGGAGCGCTACGGCCTCGTCGGCCACGGCACGGAAGACCGGCTCGGGCCGACCGCCGCGCGCGACCAGGGTGGCCACGCGTCGCAGCGCGGCCTGCTCGGTGGCGAGCTCGTGCGCGCGCGCCTCGGAGGCCGCGAGCTCGGTGCGGCTCTCGGCATTCGCGATCGCTGTCGCTACGAGCTCGGTGAAGTCGGCCAGCCGGGCCTCCGTGTCTTCAGGGAGAGGCTCTCGCCGAGGCGTGAGAACCACGATCGCGCCCCACAGATGTCTCTCGACCACAATCGGGCTCGCGACGGCTGAGCGCATGCCCGCGCCACGAGCGACAGCACTGATCTCCCCGGTCAATTTCTCATAGTCCTCGACGCGTGCGGGGCGACCCTGTTGCCGAACGGTCTCGACCACACCTTGCCTGCTCATCGGCCAGCGCGATCCGATCGGGAACGGCTCGTGATCGCCCTCGCTGAAGCCACCGACGACAAGCGATCCGTCCGGCTCGTAGCGGACCAGCCGGACATGCGGGACATCGAAGATCTGGGCGACCTGCTCGGCGACGACGGCAAAGAGCTGATCAGGAGACGATTCGCGCGCCACGAGAGTGGCGACCTGCCGCAAGGCGGCCTGTTCCGTGGCGAGCTCCCGAGCGCGTCCCTCCGCGCGCTCCAGCCCCTTCGCCGCGGGGGCCGACAAGCCGGTTCGAGTGGTATGGCGGCGGAGCAGGTAGGCCTCGCCCCGACCGAGTGGCACCGCGACGGCCAACGACCCGTCGCCCAGAACGAGCTCGCCGCCGACCTTGGGGATGTCGAATGGACTCTTGTTCGCCAGCTCGGCACCGTCGAGCACGTAGCCGTCGCGGTCCACGAGCAGATCGGAGCTCCTCGTCATGAGATCGCTGTAGCGACGGCTCAGCCGAGCGTTCCTGTCGTGCCGCGCATCCAAGAGGAACAGCTCGATCGTCCTGGCAGCGTCGATCACCAGCTCCAGGCTCCGTGGATGCGCGTTCTTCCAAAAGCCTGAGAGGTCGATCAGTCCGACCGTTTGGCCCGACACGCGGGTCGCGCACCGGGGCACCGGAGCAGACCCAGTCGTGATGGCGCTCGTTGAAGTGTTCGAAGCCGAACACCTGAAAGGCGTGGTCCGCAGCCAGCGCAGTCCCGATCCCGTTCGTACCGTCGGCCCCCTCGCTGTACCGCGCGCCCTCGACCAGATTCATCTCGGCGGCGGCGCGCTCCTTGAGCCACTCGTCGCCCACTCTGTGCAGGACAAGCCCCGACGCATCGGTCACGACGACCATGCTTTGTGACTGCTCGGCCACCATCCGGAGCTGCTCTGTGAGGGCCTGGGGGAGCGACCCAAGGGGATGCTCGAACCAGCGCCCGGGCACCTCGGACTGGGCAGCCTCGATGGGGGCCAGCAAGTCTGTCGGATCGAGGCCTGTCGCAAGCGAGCGCCGCCACGACTCGACGATCATCGGACGCAAACCTGCTGTGGCCACGGGTGGAAGCTCAGGCTCGAGCGCACCGCCTGCGAGCAGGCGCTCCCAACTTGTCTGCAGCTGCCGAGAACGCCTCAGCAGATCCGTTCCCGCTCCGACAGCCGCCCACTGCGACGTCATGGCCCTGCGATCATACCTCTCTCGGTGTCGCCCTCCCGGACCACCAACCGAGCGCCGTGCCCCTACCGTCGGCCTCGGAGCGTCCGAGACCGGCAGCTTCGACTCGAGGAAGCTCCCGGCCTCGGCGCTCCCGGACCGCGCCGCCGACCTTCCATCCCACCCTGGCCGAGGGCTGGGACGCGTCAAGGTTTCGTCGGGGGCGACGCCATCAGGAGTCGTCGCCGGACTCGCCGTACCCGTGGTCGAAGCCCGGTCCACCGTGCACGTAGTCATTGCCCGGTCCGCCGTACCCGTAGTCGTCGCCGCGCCCGCCGTACAGGTGGTCACGGCCCCATCCGCCGTACCCGTAGTCGTCGCCGCGCCCGGCGTACCCGTGGTCATGGTCGTCTCCGCCGTACCACACGTCATGGCCCGATCCGCCGTACCCGTAGTCGTCGCCGCGCCCGCCGTACCAGTGGTCATGGTGCGGTCCGCCGTACCACACGTCAGGGCCCGGTCCGCCGTACCCGTGGTCGTTGCCGCGCCCGCCGTACCAGTAGTCATGGCCTGCGCCGAGGTACCCGCGGTCGTGACCTCGCCCGCCGTGGAACCTGTCGTGGCCGATACCCCCGCAGAGGATGTCGCGACCGCCATGACCAAAGATCCGGTCGTTGCCTGCGCGCCCGAGGATCACGTCGTGACGGGGTGTCCCGTGGATGGTGTCGTGGCCGGCAGTCCCGACGATCGTGGGTGACCTGCCTCCACAGCTCACCACCGCCCGCGCCTGGGCCGCCTCTGCCGGGGCCGCCTGTGCCGGGCCGGCGGACAGTGCGAAGACGCCGACAAGAGCTGCTGCGCCGCCGGTGGCGACCGTCATACGAAGGAATCGCTGGTACATGATGATGTGCCTCTCTAGGGGATGACAGTGAGCTGACCGGGAGCCCGGTCAGCCGGCCCAGCTGCTCTGGGGCTAGGCACCCTTGAAGCATCCAAAACTAGGCGCGGCCCAGCCGAAATGCGCTGTGGGCAACCCCCATCTGCGGGTACCTGCTGGCAGGTAACCGGCTCCGCAGCCGGTCGTCTCGAGACAAGGGGTCGCTGGTGCAGATCCTGTCCGCCCGAACGGCTCTGACCAGCGGAAACGTTGGGTCAGGGCGGGTCCGCCATGTGTCCGAAGGCTTCCCCAAGGCCGGAGCTTCAGTGCTGGACAGACGGCTCGGACGCGAAGAGGTTGAGCCCGAGCCGCTCGGACAGGTACTTCGTGACCAGCTGGCCGCGCACGCTGTTGCCGGCGGCGTCCAGGCGGCGGCGAGAAGGTGGCCAACCCACCCTTGCCGGGCGAGACGGTGACGATGCCGCCACTGACGCCGCTCTTGCCCGGCATGCCGATCTCGTACAGCCAGTCACCCGACAACTCGTAGAGGCCGGCGGTCGCCATCACCGCGAGCACTCGCCGACACACCCCGGGCGGGATGACGCGTTCCCCGGACTGGGGATTGACCCCGCCGTTGGCGAGGGTGGCCGCCATCGCCGCGAGGTCGTGGACGGTCACGTCGAGCGAGCACTGGCGGGTGTAGACGTCGGTGGCCTCGTCGGGATCGAAGTACAGCCGGCCGTAGCTCTCCAGGAGGTGCGCGATGCCCTGGTTGCGCATGTTGGTGGCGGCCTCGGAGACGTACACGTCCTCGCTCATGGTCAGCTCGCGGCCGGCGAAGCGGGACAGTCCCTCTCGGATGTGCGCGAACTTCGCCTCCGCCGTGGACCCCGGCACCAGGCTCGTCGTCGCGATCGCACCGGCGTTGACCAACGGGTTCATCGTGCGGTCGTCGTTCAGCTCGACCGCCATCAACGAGTTGAACGGGAACCCGGTGGAGTTCACGCCGAGCTGGTGCCGGGCGGACTCGTAGCCCGACCTCCGCGCACACGAGGGCGAAGACGAACGGCTTGGAGACGCTCTGGATCGAGAAGAGCGTGCCGACGTCGCCGATCTCGAACGACCGACCTCGGACGCCGACCACGGAGATTCCGAACAGGTCCGGCGACGCACTCGCCAGGGCTGGGATGTAGTCGGCGACCACACCGTCGGTGTTCGGTCGGTAGCGCTCGTAGGCCTCGGAAACCAAGCGCTCGACCTCCCCCGGCCGGGGGAGGTCGCCGGTCGACACCCGGGGAGGCGTCGTCGCCTCGTCGAATGGGAGGCGCTCGTGCATGGACAAGCTTCGTCATGGGATCCCGCTCCGGTCCGGTTTCACGGAGCGTACGCCGCGTACGTGGCGCCGACCCCCAACCAGTCAGTCGGCAGCCCGGAAGGTGCTACGTTGCCGGTCGTGCACATGGATCCGCCTCCGATGGACGGCACCGGGGGGATCGGGGTTCGTTGTCAGGGTGTGGTTCACCTCTACCGCACGTTCGCGGGCCACGACGTGGTCGCGCTGCAGGGCGTGACTCTGGAGATCGCAGCCGGCGAGCGGGTCGCTCTCCTCGGCCCCTCCGGCTCGGGCAAGTCGACGCTGCTGAGCCTGCTCGGTGGCGTCACGCGGCCGTCGACCGGCCGCATCTTCCTCGACGACGAGGAGATCTCCGCACTCGGTCCGCTGCGACTGGCGAGGCTGCGGGCCCGCATGGTCAGCACCATGCTGCAAGGCGCCGGCCGGAACCTGCTCGGCTACGCCACCGCGGTGCAGAACATCCGGTTCGCGCGTCTCGGCATGACGTCCTCCGCGCGGGCGCAAGCCATGCCCGAACGCGTCCTGCTGTCGCGAGTGAACCTGGAGGATCAGGCAGATCAGGTCGTGTCGACCATGTCCGGCGGCCAGCGACAGCGGCTGGCGCTGGCCTGCGCCGTCGCCACCGGGCCGCGGCTGCTGCTCGCCGACGAACCCACCAGCCAGCTTGCCCATGAGGACCGTGACCAGGTGCTGCGCCTGATCCATGGCTTGGCGGACGAGTTCGGCACCACGGTCGTGGTCGTCACCCATCAGCCGGAGGTCGCTGAGCGGTTCCCCCGGAACCTCACCATGCGGGGCGGACGGGTCGGCTCGGAGTCCCGGACCGGTGCCGAGTTCGTCGTCGTCGGCCCCGAGGGGTCGCTGCACCTGCCACATGGCCTCGACAACGACTTCCCGCAAGGGACCTTGGTGAAGTTCGAGCACGATGACCGTGGGCGCGTGGTGATGTCCCGTCCCGACACGGGCGAGGCCGGCGAGTGAGCTCGATCGACCTCGACGGGGTCACCTACGCTGTCGCGCCCGGCCGGAACCTGCTCGAGGACATCACCGTCTCGTTCCCGGCCGGCCAGGTGAGCTGCCTGTCCGGACCGAGTGGCGCGGGAAAGACCACGTTGCTCTCGGTGGCCGGTGGCCTCCTGCCTCCCACGACAGGCACAGCGGCGTACGCCGGCCGGCCGACGTGGCAGGGGACCGGCGACCCGCGGCCCGAGGTGACCTTCGTGCTGCAGGTGTACGGACTGGTCCCGGTCCTGTCCGCGCTCGAGAACGTATCCGTGGCCTTGCGGGCACGGGGGATCGCCCCGGCGGAGTCGGACCAGCGTGCCGCGCAGGCCCTCGACCGCTTTCATGTCCTCGACCTTGCCGAACGACAGGTCGAGGAGCTCTCGGGCGGCCAGCGCCAGCGCGTCGCCCTGGCCCGGGCCATGGCCCCGCGTGCGGAGGTTCTGCTTGCCGACGAGCCGACCAGTGAGCTCGACGAGGGCAACGCCCTGCACGTGATGTCCGAGCTTCGCGCCACGGCGGACCTGGGCGCGGTCGTGGTGCTGGCCACCCACGACCCCGCGTTGGCCCGGGCGTGCGACCGGGAGTACGTGATGGACGAGGGTCGGATCACCGACGTGCGCGTCTGGGGCAGCAGGACCCTCACCCGATGACGCGGCTGGTCCGCGCGCTTGGTGCTCGTGGTGCCCTGATCGGCCAGGTCGCCGGCGCCGTCGCGGTGCTGCTGACGGCGTGGGTGACTCTGTCGGCCCTGATCACGTCCGACGACGTGTCGCCGGCCATGACCGTCCCCCTCGTGCTGTTCGCGGGTCTGGCCCTCGCCCCGATGGGACGGGAGCTGGCGCTGTCCCGCGAGTCGGAGCTGACCCTGCTGCGGCTGCGCGGAGTGCGGCCGGTGCGGTTGATGTGGCGCTGCCTGGCCGAGCCGCTGCCCGTGGTGCTGGCCGCCACGGCCGTCGGCGTGGGCGTCGGCGCGCTGTTGGTCCGACCCGTCGCGCCGCTCGTCGCGGGGCGTGGACGGGGACCGGTCCTGGCCTGGGACGGCACTCTCTGGCTCGGCATCGTGGCCCTGGTCGGTGCCGCCTTGGTCGCGTTGACGGCGGGAATGATCGGGGTCCTCCTGGATCCCGTCGGCAGGTACGTCACGGGAGCACCGGCCAGAACGCGACGCGGATGGCCGGCCTCGGTCGCTCGGGTGGCGCTCCTGTCGATGACCGTGTTCGTCGTGTACGACGTCGCTGAGGACAGCCAGCCGCTCCCACCGTGGGAGGTCTGGACCGGGCCGATCCTGATCGGCCTTGTCGTAGCGGAGCTGCTCCTGCTGCTCCTTCCTCGCCTGGCCCGGCTCACGGCTCGGCTGGCCGAGCCTTCCCCGTTGCCCAGGTGGTTGACGCTCCGGCGGCTGGGGCGGCTGGGGCCCGCCGCGGGGCCGGTGCGGCTCCTGGTCACGGCGGGCGTCCTGGCCGGGTTCGCGGTGAGCGGTGCGATCTCCACCACCGATTGGGTCGAGGACGCCGCGCGCGTCCAGAACGGAGCTACCTACCAGTTCGTGATGGACGGGAGCGCGGCGAACGCCATCGCGCTCACCGAACGGCTCGATCCCGATGGGGACCATCTGGCCGCCGCTGTGCTCCTGCCGCCGGGATCGGCGGACGAAGGTCGGGCCGGGTGGGTGGATGCCGCCAGGTACGAGGGGGTCATCGGCGAGGAGCTCGCGGACACCGGGGCGTCCGGGGTCCCCGCGTCGATGCCCGACCTGGCGACGGACGCCACGTCGGGTGTCACCACCGCCGAGTCCTTCACGGTCGCTGGGGGGTTCGACACCGGCCGCCCCGGGACCACGGTGCGCCTGGACCTCGAGTACCTCACCGGCACCAACGACGTGGACACGGCCACCATCACGCTGCGCGGTCAGCGGGGAGACCGATTCGAGAGTGAAGCCCGGCTCGAGGGCTGCGCGCAGGGCTGCGCACTCGCGTCCCTGACCATCCGTAGCGATGCGCCCGCCACCCTGGTGTTCGAGTCGCTGACGAACGGCGCGATCGAGCTCGTCGGCGGCGACTGGAGCCGGTTCGAACCCGCCGATCAGTCCGCGACGACGGTGGGTGTGGGCGGAGCGGACCTGTACATCCTGGACCCACCCCGGTACGCCGCGCTGCGTCCGGAAGGGCTCTCCGGCCCGGTGCCCGTGCTGACGGCCGGCGACGACATCCCGCCGTACCAGGTGACCGCGGCCGGCGGCGACGAGAGCCCGGTTCGCGTGGTGGGGCGGTCGGCGGCACTCCCGCTGGTCGGTGGAGACGGGACGCTGGGGGATCTCCGCCGGCGCCTGGCCGACTCGCCGACCATCCCTTCCGCGGAGGTCGTCGTGCTCGCCGATGCGGGAACTCCCGACGAGCTGCTCGACGCCGTGACCGAGGCAACCGAGGGTCCTCCGACAACCGTGTCCCGAGCCACCGAGGAGCTCGGCCGGACCACCGGCTGGGCGCAACCGCGTGCCCTGGTCTGGCTGGCGGTCGCCTGCTTCCTCCTCGCGATCCTGACCGGTCTGGGCGTGGTGCCGCGCATCCGCCGGTCGGCTCGGGTGGAGCGGGAGGCCTTGCGCGGCGTCGGCGTGCCGGTCACCACCTGGGGGAGTGCCCGGCGGCGGGAAGCGGTGGCCGTGGCGGTGGGCGTCGCAGGCGCGGTGGCGATCGGAGCCGTCGCCGCCACCCGACTCCTGCTACCCGAGCTGCCCCTGGCGAGCGTCGGGGACGATCTGGCGCAGTGGAGCACCTCGCCCCGGTGGTTGCCCGTGGCCGCGTCGGCCCTGGTCGCAGCCGCGTGCGCGGGGTGGGTCCTGGCCGGCGGGGTTCGTCGGGGCAGCGCCGGGCGGCGGGCAGGGAGCGGCGCGGGCAACCGGGCCGGCCTGGTGACGATCGTGCTGCGTGGGCTGCGGTCGAGGTTCCTGCTGTCGGCCGGCGTACTGCTGCTCACGGCACTCGCCGTGGGGTCGGCAGTCCTCGGGCCGACCTTCACCCGGGCCGCGACGAGCTCCTACCTGGTGACGCGGGTCGGTGATCTCCCGCCCTCCGCCACCGGACTGACCTGGACCCTCGAGCCGGGCCCGGACTCCCCGTCCCCGGCGGCGATGGTCGACGCGGGCAGGAACAAGCTCGAGTCCGTCGCATCGGGGTACTTCCAGGAGCCCACGGCGCAACTCGAGTCGGGGCTGTACCCCTACCGGGATGCCCAGCTGGACCTGCTGAGCAAGCCGGATGCATGTGCCCACCTCGAGGTGACTGGTCAGTGCCCCACCGCTCCGGACGAGGCGATGATGCGGGCCGACGACCTGGCGACCCTGGGTCTCGACCTCTCCGACGAGGTGCCGGGGCCACCGGGCGTGGGTCAGCTCCGAGTCGTTGGCACCTACGAGGTGCCGGAGAGCGAGGACGACTACTGGTTCGAGACCCAGCGGCTGGCCAGCTCGCCACGCGTGGTCGACCTCCGAAACGGGACCAGGCCCTTCCAGCCGGCACCCGTGATCGTCGACGCACGCGCCTTCGACGAGATGACCAGGCTCAACTGGCTGGTTCGGTACGACGCCCGGCTGGACGCGGGGCCGAGCATGACCGCCGCCGATCTCGAAAGCGCCGTTGACAGCGCCGAGAGCCTGGCCGTGCTGAACGAGACCGTGGAGGGTGGGCGCCTCCGTGGGCAGAGCGCGCTCAACGACCTGCCGGCGATCGCCGACGATCTCTCCTCCCAGCAGGCCATCGCCAACAACTCGATCACCCCGGCGATGATCTCCCTGATCCTGGTCGCGTTGGCCATGCTCCTGCGCCTCCTGCTGGCAGAGAACCAGTTGCGCGTCCCCGAACTGGCGTTGGCATCGCTGCGAGGCACCACCGGCAGGCGGCTGTGGCTCCTGGCCCTCGCCGAACCGCTCCTCCTTATCGCGGCCGCCGTCCCCCTCGGCATCGCCTTCGGCCTCGCCGCCGTGAGGATCCTGGCCCGATCGTGGCTCGTCCCCGGTCTTCCCCTCACCGTTCCGCCGTCGGGCACAGGCGCCACCGTCCTGGTCGTGCTGGCTGCCCTGGTGGTGTCGGCCGGGGCGATCTGGCAGCTCCTCCGGGTGCCGCTCGCCGATCAGCTCAGTGGGGTGCACCGCCCCGCCCCGGCCCGCCCGATGCAACGGACCGGCCGGCCGGCGTTCTGGCTCGTCCTCACCGTCACCACGGCACTGCTCGTCGCTCGCATCTCCACGTCGGGCGGCGTCGGACCCGATGTGATCGACCTGCTGATCCCCGTGGTCCTTGCCGCGATCGCCGGCATGGGCGCGTCGTACGCCGTCGTGTCCCTGGCGCGGTGGTTGACCCGGCGGCGGTTCCTGAACCGGTCGCTCGCCGGGTTCGTCTCCGTGCGCACGCTCTCCCGAAGGCGGGAGAACGCGCTGGTGATCCTGCCGTTCACCGTTGCCGTCGCGATCTGCGTCTTCGCGGTGGCCATCTACGGCGCCGCCGCGAGCTGGCGAGAGTCGGTGACGGCGACCGAGGCACCCGGGGACGTCGTCTGGAGCTCGGACCTCAGCACGGACGCCACGTTCGACCTGACCCGCGCCAGCGACCCCGACGGCCAATGGCTGATGGCCACCAGTGTGGCGTCGTACCCGGGCGCGACGCTCGTCCTGGTCGACGGCGCGCGACTCGGCCGCACGACGTGGTGGCCGGAGCAATGGACCCCCGGGACCTCGGCGACAGACATCGGTCAAGCGCTGGCCGGTGGCCGGCCTCCAGGGATCACTGCCGGTCGGCTCGGGGTGACCGTGGACAACAGCTCACCCAACGGTCCGCCCGTCTACGTGACCCTGGACCTCCATCCCGTCGAAGGCGGACCGCGCGAGCTCAGCGTCGGGCCCTTCCCCGGCGGACGAGCGACCCGATCGGTAGCGGTTCCCGAGTGTGCCGAAGGTTGTGACCTCGAACGCCTCAGCGTCGCCGGCGACAGCGACTTCCCGCTGGCGATGGAGGGGACGTTCGCCGTCAGCATCGACCAGGACGGAGAACGGTGGCCCGGTCTCGATGATGCGGAGGGCTGGTTCCGCCCCGCGTCGACGGGGGAGACCAGCCCGGTGGGAAGCGTGCGGGTCGCCGACGGCGCGGTCGTGCTCGAGGTCGACACCGGAGGCGCGGCCGATCGAGCCGTCCTGCAGCCGGTGAAGCCGCCCGATCGGGTTCCGGTCGTCGTCGGTGAGGACGCCACCCTGGTCGAGGACGTTGATGGTGATCCGGCCATGCCGATCAACGACGGAGACGTCCCTGTCGACCCGCAGCTCACGGCGTCCAGCCTGCCTTTCGCGGGCCCCTCGGGCCTGCTGGCCGACTATCGGCAGTTCACGGCGTTGGCGCAGGTCTTCGACAACTTCACCGACAACTACGTGCTGGCCCGCGCGGACACGCCCGACGAGGTGACCCGCGACCTGGTGACGGCCGGGCTCGAAAGGACCTCCACGCACGAGCAGGAGCAGCGGGTGCAGGACTCCAGTGCCTACGCGTTGGCCCTGCGTCTGTACGGAGTCGTGGCCGTGCTGGTGCTGCTGATGGCGCTCGCCGGACTCGCCATCAGTACGGCCGTCCAGCTCCCGGCAAGACGACGCGACGCTGCATCCTTGCGGGTCGTCGGCGTACCCCCACGGACGATCCTGCGGTCGGTCGCGGCCGAGCAGCTGGGCGTCCTGGGTGCTTCGGCCCTGGCGGGCCTGGTCAGCGGTGTCCTGGCGGCGCAGATCCTGCTCCGCTCGATCACCCTGGGAACGGTCGAGAGCCGGACGACACCCTCCGTGACGTCGGACATCGACTGGTGGGCGCTGCTCCTCCAGGCCGCGGTCGCGCTGACCGTGCTGGCCGTGTCCGCAGTGACCAGCGCGCTCCTCACCGTCCGTGGCGCCCGCGGCTCCACCCTGCGCGAGAGCGGATGAGGCAACCACTGAGATTTAGCCGTCCGGGAGCCCGGATGAGGGTTGAGTCGACTCTGCGGGGGCAGGCTCACAACGTACGTACGACTTCGTGTTGCCCGGGCCTCTGCTCTGAGCTTCGACGTACCACCGACTCGGCGCAGCAGAGGAGACAGATGGGTGTCCACGCGAAGTGGTCGCGCACCGCCGAGTTCCTTGCCCAGCCACGCAGCCCCTCGAGTGCTCGCGAGTTCGTGACCCTCCACCTGCGTGACCACGACATGGAGCACCTGGTCGAGGATGTCCGGCTGGTCGTCAGCGAGCTCGCCACGAACGCCATGGTGCACGCGCACACGCCCTTCACGGTGATTCTCCAGGCGGCCGATGGGTTGGTGCGCCTGGAGGTGATCGACGGCTCGCACGTAGGACCCGTCCTGCTCAGGGCTGGCGCCCTGGACCCGGGGGGCCGTGGCGTTGCGATCGTGAAGGCAGTGAGCTGCGACTGGGGCGTCGTCGACAGGTTCGGCGGCAAGTCGGTATGGGCAGAGTTCCCTGCTGCCGCCGGTTGACGCGGCCTTCAGGATCGCCCAGGGCTCACAGGGGCGAGTGCACGAACGGCAGGAACTTGGTGACCCAGTCGATCTTGTCGTCGAGCCACCCGAGCAGGCTGAGCGAGTTGCTGATCGAGGCGGGTGGCGAACTCAGGAGGGTGTCGGCCTTGAGCAGCCGCTCGAAGTCGACCTGGACCGGCCCCGGACGGGGCTTGCCGTCGCGCCCGAGGAACTGGACGCCGGCCAGCTCCATCACCTTGATGACCTCCTGGGCGAGGACGCCGTACGCGACCGTTGTCGGGTGCACGCCGTCGAGCGAGAACAGTCCGCCATCCGTGCGCCCGCCCGGTCCTGATCGGAAGAAGCGCGTGTTCGGGACGGGGTTCAGGGCCTGCAGCGCCGCCGGCAGCTCGTACGGCGTCCACCACGCCGGCTGGGCCCAGGGGGTGGCGACGTACCGCCGTGTCGCCAGCCGGTCGAGGAGCGAGCCCATGTCGAACAGGTACCAGTCGAGGCCGTCGCTGCGCGCCGCCTTGACCGAGGCGATGATCGTCTCGTTGTACGCGTCGATCGCGGAGTCGATGGCGCGCACCTCGACCGCGGTGAGGTGTGGTTCCCGCTTGGGATCGAAGTCGTCGTCGGTGACCCAGGGCCGCGTGTAGTACGGGAAGTACCGCGAGGTCGGGTCGATCTTCTTGAAGACCCCGCGCGCGATCGGCGCGATCGTGACCGACGGCACGGTCGCGAGGATCACGTGCTGGGCCTGGACGGTCCGGAGCTTCTTCACCAGCGGTTCCCAGTCGGCCGCGAAGGCGCTCGGCCGCCACAGGTTGCAGCCGGTCCGGGCCCTCAGACGCTCCTCCAGCTCCAGCTCGGCGTAGTTCGCCGGCGTCCAGGCGGGCTCGAGTGAGATCACGGAGCCCAGCGCGTTGTTGGCGCCGAGGACGACGACGAGGGTCTCCACGCCTTCGGCATCCGCGCTCATGTCGGCAACGGCATCGAGCACGGTCCGGTCGGCGCCGCCCGCCCGGTGGAGGATCGGCCGGGCGGCGCGGGCCGCGTGGTGCTCCACGAGCTGCGAGACCAGGTCGTCGTCCGGCTCCTCCGCCAGCTTGGACGCGATCCTGGCCTCGGTGAGCAGCTGCGGGTCGAGCGGGTCCCAGCCGTAGACCGCGGTGTTGTGGAACGGCGGTCCGTCGGCCGGGGGAGTGTCGCCGTCGCCCCGCTCCCAGAAGTCCTCGATCCGTCCATGTACTTGCGGATCCAGAGGCCGGCGCTGACGATCTCCCGGAAGTCCAGGTGTGCCCCGAACCGTTGCTCGAAGGACCGCGCGAACCGCTCGAGGTCGAGCGGGAGCCCGCCCGGCCCGGTGGGCCACTCGTACGTCGGGAAGGTGAACTGCTCAGGTGTGAGGCCGAGCTCGAACGCGGTGATCGCCGGCCAGGACAGGTCCGTGCGGTGGATCGCGCCGCTCATGAAGCCGTGGGTGAGGGAGTCCCCGACCGTCACCAGCCGGTGCTTGGCCGGCCTCGCTGCCACCGGTGCGACCTCGATGCCGAGCTTCGGGTCGGTCTCCGGCTCCCGCGGGCTCATCCGGATCTCGACCTCATCGGGGGTCGACCGCTTGTCCGCCACCGCTGCTCCACCCTCCGCCTGGCCCCGCTGGAGACGCTACGCCCAGCGGGGGACGACCGACACCGCCCGAAGGTGCCATTGCGGCGTCGTGGGTGGGGTCTCGGTCAGTGCCGCCTCCCGCGGACGAGATGGACACTCCCGACGATCTGGTCGTGCGCTGGCGGATGCGCCGCCACCGGAGGAAGGTGGGGTGCAGGTTCGAGGTGTGGCTGATGGACAACGGGCGAGGTGCCTGGCGCAGGGCCGTGCTGCTGGGTGTCCCGGGTCTGTACGTCGTGCCTGGGGCTCCTGCACCCGACCGTCAACCCTGAGCTCGGTGACGAGACCGACCTGTTCGTCTGGCTGCACATCACCCAGCTCGTCCTGATCACCGGCCTGGCGTTCGTGCTGTGGTTCCTCGTGGAAGGACTGGAGAGCAGGGCTGCGACCGTCGCGCGGGTCCTCATCGTCCCGTTCGTCGTCGCCTACACGGCCCTCGACTCGATCCTGGGCATCGCCTGGGGGATCGCCGCCGAGACGGCGAACGAGCTCCCGGCCGCCGACCAGGCGGGCGCAGGGGCTCTCGTCCACGAGATCATCGCCGGTGACCCCGACGCCCGAGGGCTCGCCCTCTACTGGGGCGCCGGCCTGCTGTGGCTCGCCGTCGCGGTCGCCGTCGTCGCCGCGCTCCGCGACACGGCACCGACGCCGGCCCTCGTCCTGCTGTCGGCCGGCGCCGCCGTGTTCACCCTGGGCCATGCTCCGCCGATGGGTCCGGTGGGCATGGGGCTGTTCCTGGCCGGAATCGCCTGGCTCGAGTTCCGGCCCCGGACTGCGCAGGCGGCCGGGGGCCATCCGGTCGTGCCCTGACCTTTCGCGGCCCGGGCTTGCCGCAACCGAACCGAACGTGATGACCATGGCCAATGACCGAGCACGCGGTGGTGATCGCAGGAGGCGGCCCGACGGGGCTGATGCTGGCAGCCGAGCTGGCGCTGGCGGGGGTCGACGCCGTCATCGTCGAACGACGCGCCAGCCAGGAGCTCGACGGTTCGCGGGCGGGGGGACTGCACTCGCGCACCATCGAGGTGCTCGATCAGCGCGGCGTCGCGGATCGATTCCTCTCGGCGGGAAAGATGCATCCGTTCGTGGGCTTCGCCGGGACCTTCCTCGACATCAGCGACTTCCCTACCCGACACAACTACATCCTGGGGCTCTGGCAGAGCGACATCGAGCGCATCCTGGCCGCCTGGGTCGACGAGCTCGGGGTGCCGATCCTTCGCGAACGTGGGGTGACGGGCTTCGCGCAGGATGACTCCGGCATCGATGTCGAGCTGTCCGACGGCACGTCGCGGCGAGCCGAGTACCTCGTGGGGTGCGACGGAGGGCGCAGCCTGATCCGCAAGGCGGCCGGCATCGACTTCCCCGGGTGGGACCCGACGGGCAGCTTCCTGATCGCCGAGGTCGAGATGGACGAGGAGCCGGAGATCGGCATGCGGCCCGAGGGCGGTGGCATCGGCCCCGTCAACCCAGCGGCGGGCGGGGGGCCGTATCGCGTCGTACTGCTCGAGGAGTACGACGAACACGCCAGCGAGCCCACCCTGCAGGGCCTGAGCCAGGCGCTCATCGCCGCCTACGGGACGGACTACGGGGTGCACAGCCCCACCTGGATCTCCCGGTTCACCGACATGACCCGGCAGGCGGCGTCCTACCGCGCGGGACGCGTACTGCTCGCCGGCGACGCCGCACACGTGCATGGCCCGCAAGGCGGACAGGGCCTCAACACGGGCGTGCAGGATGCCGTGAACCTGGGGTGGAAACTGGCGCAGGTGGTCAAGAAGGCATCGCCCGAGAGCCTCCTGGACACCTACCACGCGGAACGGCATCCGGTCGGTGCCCGGGTGTTGCACAACACCATGGCGCAGGTCGCGCTGTCCCGCACCGACGAGCGCAGCAAGGCTCTGCGTGACACCGTGCTTGAACAGCTGAGCATGGACGAGCCGCGCAAGCGCACGGTCGGGATGATCTCCGGTCTCGACATCCACTACGACCTCGGCGAGGGACACCCGCTGCTGGTCGGGCGGCGGATGCCCGACCTCGACCTGCAGACCGCGGACGGTCCCACGCGCGCCTTCGCCCTGCTGCACGACGCCCGGCCGGTGCTCCTCAACCTCGGTGAGCCCGGCGGTTTCGACATCTCTCCCTGGGCGGATCGGGTCCGGTTGTGGCATGCCAGCCACGATGGCGCGTGGGAGCTCCCGGTGCTCGGTGAGATCGCTGCGCCCCCGGCTGTGTTGATCCGACCCGACGGACATGTCGCCTGGGCGGGGAACCTCACCGACCCGGAGCTGCCTCGAGCACTGGCGACGTGGTTCGGCGCGGCCACTCCGGATTAGGCAGGCCGGGCTCGGGAGGTGCGCAGCCTCGGACCACTGGGTAGAAGGGTGCACGTGGCCCCTTCTACCCAGTGCTTGCGGTCACCCGACAGCCGACCGCCTCAGCCCGCGGCCCGCTGCACGCAGGCGCGGTCCAGGATCTCGGTCGCGAGCTCCTGCACCCGGAGCGGGGGCGGCACCAGCACCTTGGTCGAGGTGTCCCCGACATCGACCGTGATCCGGAACGTGAACGGCGCGGTGGCCTGGCCGCGGGCGTGCACGTCGCACCGGCCGCCCGCCAGGATCACGAGCGGCACCAGCGTCGTCGGCGCCGACGGGCGGGCGACGACCGGATCGGGCAGCTCGGCGCCGTACAGGACGCTGCCGCTGAACGACCGCACGGTGACGGGCTCGTCGCCGTCGTTGCGCTCGAGCAGCAGGGAGCCGTACGCCGCTGGCTCGCCGTGGGCGGTCCCGATGGACCAGTCGCGTGCGTACGAGATCGAGACGTTGTCGTGCACGAGGTCGGCCTGGCAACCACGCAGCCAGAGGTGGCGCAGGAACTCCTGACTCGACGACGTCAGTCGTTGCGCCACTTCGTCGGTCGGGGTGCGGACGACACCGACGATCGGCTCGTCCCCCTGGTCGCAGCGCGCGGGCGGCAGCAGGACGTGCAGGTCGAGGGTCTGGCCCGGAGCCAGGGTGCTGTCCTGCGGGTCGAGGAACTCGCCGTACCCGGACCAGCGCAGCCCGGCCTCCGTGACCGGCAGCGGGTCGGCGGACTCGTTGACCACCCGTAGCAGCCCCTTGTTCGTGCCCTCGTCGGGCAGCAGCTGGGTGAACGACAACGTGACGTCGGGCGGCGGGGGCGACGGGCCGGGCTGCTCCGAGTCTCCGCTGCAGGCGCTGGTGACGGCGAGCAGGCAGGCCAGCCACAGCAGCAGCCGACCCGGTCGCATCACGGGGTCACGCTACGACAGGAGGGGTCAGCGGAGCCGCAACGTCGCCACCACGCCGGCGTGGTCGGACGCCCAGAATGGCGGGGCGCCGGTGCCCGGGATGACCGTGTCGCCGACGACGTGTGCGTCCTTCGACCACACCGCCCCGTGTGTGAGCACCAGGTCGATCCGGATGGTCAGCTGGGAGACCGGGTTGGTCAGGGTGCCCGACTGGCAGCAGGTCGCTCCGGGCTCGCCCGGGTTGACCGCCCACGCGTCACGGAACCAGCGCCTGGTGAGATCGGCGTACGTCGTGGTGGGCGTCGTGGTCGTGTCGGGGTCGGCCGCCGAGTTGAAGTCGCCGGTCGCGATCACCGGTCGGCGGACCCGGGCCGGCCCGGCGAGGAACTCCTGGCCCTGGGCCTCCTGGGTGGCCGCGAAGTCCTCCACCTCGAGGTGGGTCGTGACGAAGCGGAACTTCCGACCCTGGAACTTCGCGTCGATGCGCGGCCCAGCCGCGGCCGAACGACACCGGGGCGCCGACGGGCGGAGTGAGCACCTCCTGTGCCTCGTAGTCGCCGCTCAGGCGACTTGAGGACCGCGCAGGTGCCGGGTGTCGTCGTTGACCAGGACGACGTCCCGGTCCTGGAGCGTGACGACGCAGTTCGGCGGGTCGGTCAGGGACGGCGGCGGCTGACATCCGTACGTCGGGGCCACGAGCGGCGCCGGACCGATGTCGGCGTTCTCCGACACCGCCGCGACGCTGTAGTCGAGCCCCCGTTCCTCCAGCTCGCCCTCGAGGATGGCCAGGAAGTCGAAGCTCGGGGGAGTGGGGCCGGCGATCGTGGGCTGGGCTATCCAGCGGGTCACCTCCTGCAGGCCGACCAGATCGGGGCTCTCGGTGGCGATCGTGTTCGCGATCGCCTCCGCGCGGGTCGGGAAGTCAGTGAAGATCGCGGTCCCGTAGATCTCGGCCACCGCCTGCGACGAACGCCTGTGGCGTCGTGGCGGTGATCGCGGGCGTGAGGCTGGAGCCGAGGTAGAGGTTCTGCGTCATCACGGTCAACTGCCGCTTGCCGTGATGGGAGTGCGGGTGGTGTCCGTCGCCGCTGGCGAGGGCGCTCCCCGGAAGGGCGAGGGCGACCGCGACCAGGAGGGCCGTGGTGGTGGCGAGGCGGGGACGAGCTCGACGGGTCATGGCAGGTTCAGTATGTTCCGCGCCCCGTCGACCGTCCAGCACGGCGGCCCAAGGGTGGCCCAAGGGTGCCGTGCTGCGTGGAGTCGGTCAGCCGGTCTCGCTGAGGTCGACGTCGCACTCGTCCTTGGCGTGCTTCTCGATGTTGTCGGCAGCGTCCTGGACCTTCTGGGTCCCGACCGCCTGCAGGTCCTCGGCCAACGCAGTCAGCTTCGTCTCGTCGAAACCTTCGGGGAGCTGGCCGGTGGTGATGCCTTCGAGGTCGGAGACCTCAAGGCCGGCGTCTTCGAGCGCCTGCTGCAAGTCCTGGAACGCGCCGTCGAGGACCTCCCAGTCGGCCTTGACCTCGTCGGGCGCCTCACCGGCGATCTCGTGGAACGTTGTCGAACGCCTTCTCGAGGTTGCCGAAGTCCGCGGTGTCGAGGCTCTCGATGTCCGACTTGGCGTCCTTGATCGAGTCGCAGTACGCAGCGGTGTCCCCGCCGCCGCCATCGTCACCGCCGCAAGCGGTCAGCATCCCCGCCATGAGGGTGGCCGCCGCCATCAGAACCACTCTGTGCTTCACCGTGCCTCCAGTTGCTTCGGGCGCGGTGTCGCGCCGCGGCCCAGCATGACCCATACGGCAAGGGATGTGCACCACCCGGGTCGCGCCATTGCCCTCGCAACCGGTCTACGCCTCCGTGGCGGCGGCTCCGATGCACGTGGCACGCTCGAAGACCGGAGGTGCACGATGAGTGCGTACGAGGATGCTGTGGACCTGCTGGAGATCGAGCTGACGGGAGTCGCCGACACCTTCGCCGGTCTCGACGAGGAGCAGTGGGCCCGGTCGACCCACCTGGTGCCGGAGAACCCGGACCTGCCGCACTGGACGGTCTTCGAGCTGGCCGGGTCACTTCGACATCTCCATCGGGCTGACCCGGATGCTGGTCGACAGCGCCCAGGAGGGCCAACCGGGCCGGGACCAGGTCAGCTTCTTCATCTTCCCGCGTTCCGAGGTGGCGCCGGTCGTGTACGACTACGCGTACACGATGGTCGAGGGGAAGAGTCCCGGGGACATGCCCGGCGTCCTCGCCGAGACCTTCGGCAAGACCATCGAGGAGTCGCGGGCCACGCCGCCGGACACGATCGGGTCCGGCTACTACGCCTTGATGCGCCTGGGCGAGTTCGTACCGAGCCGGATCGTCGAGGCCGTGGTGCACGGCTTCGACCTGACCGACGCCCTCGGCCGCGACACCATCGCCACACCGGCCGGGATCGTCGCCACCGCCGGCATCCTGGACGAGCTGCTGGCGCGGAAGACGGTGGCCGGCCGCCCCGACGACCTCGCCGACGACCTGGCCTGGGTACGTGCGGCATCGGGTCGCGCCGAGCACGCCGACCCGCGGCTCCCGCTCATCGGCTGACCGGGACCTGAGGCACCGGCCGAAGCCCGGGGTCAGACCTAGGTACTGCTCCGCGTGGATCTAGGTAGGGCTTCCCCATGTGTGGGTGACCTCTGCGGCAGCACCCTCGATGCACGGCGCCTTCCAGACGTGGCGCCGGCCGCGCTCGGTCTCGGCGAGCGGGTGAACACCCACGCATCGAAGGAACCGAGAAATGCCCGTCGACAGCAAGGTGCCGCAGCCCCTCCGGCTGCCCACCGACGTCCTCGTCCGGCCGGCCCGCCGGAGGGACTACTCAGCCATTCGCCGCATCGTCCGTGACGCCTACCGCGAGTACGCCGCGGCGATGCCGCCGAAGATGTTCAAGCGCTACCTCCTCGACCTGGTCGATCTGGGCCGGCACGCGCGCCTCGGCACGCTGCTGGTGGCCGAGGTCGACGGGCGGGTCTGTGGTTCGGCCGCGTTCTACCCCGATGCGTCGCTGCAGGAGCTCGGGTGGCCGGAGGGCTGGGCAGGAGGTCGGGCTCTCGCCGTGCACCGCGAGGCGCGGCACCACGGCGTCGCCCGCGCGCTGATCGCGGAGTGCGAGCGCCTCGCCCGCACGGTCGACGCACCCGTGTTCGCCTTCCACACCACGCCGTTCATGACCCGGGCGGTGTCCCTGTACGACGGCCTCGGCTACCGCCGGGCGCCGGAGTACGACCTCGACCTCGGCCGGATCTTCGGCTTCTCCATCGACGACCCGCCCCGGGCCGTCGCCTACCGGAAGGACCTGAGATGAACGAGACACTCAACGCCACCACCTCCAAGACCGCGGACGCCCACGTCCCGGCCACCTCTCACGAGGGCGACCTCGTGTCGTGTCCGGAGTGCGGGGCACCGGCGATCGTCGAATGGAGCAGCACCGTCGGGACCACCGATGTCCCGATCGAGCACCTGAAGATCAGATGCGTCCAGAAGCACTGGTACCTGCTACCGGCGTACCTGGTCCCCGGCGCGGCCTGAGCCGACGCGTCAGGAGGTCTCGGCAGGTGGGCGGACCTGCGGGTGCGCACCGCCTCGTCGAGGCCGAGCTCGGTGAGTGCGGCGTGCAGTACGTCGAGCGCGCCGGCGAACCGTTGCCTGCCACGAGCCGTTCGCCTGAACAGCCCGGTCCTCCTCAGGCCACACCGCGTTCGGCGGCAGCGGTCTCGAGCCGCTCACCCAGCGAGGCGCGGATCCCGAGCCGCAGCTCGTCGGCCAGGTCGAGGCCCCGGGCGGACCGGGCCCGCCAGGCGATGTGGCCGTCCGGGCGTACGACGACCGCGCCGTCGGCGCTCCAGCCCGTACAGGCCGGTGAACTCACCCGACGGGTCGCTCAGCTGCTCGCCGCCGACGACCCGGACCGTCACGGTCACACCCAGCTCGGCCGCGGCCTCGCCGGCGGCTCGTCGCCAGCGACCGCCGTCCGCTCCGGTGAACACCGTCATCCCCGGCCCGAGCAGGTCCAGCGTCGAGACCCGCTCGCCGTCCCGCTCCAGCCACACGTGGGGGAGTCGCGCGCCGGGGCGCCCGGTCGGACGCCAGCCGGCCTCGGCCGGCCCGGTCGGCACGCCGTCGTCCACCAGTGCGCCGCTCACGTAGGTGACGCCGATGTCGATCGCCAGCGCGATCGAGGTCCGGACTCGTGGGGGCCTCCGAGCGCGCGGCATTGCGCGCGCCCGACCGGCCGCCGCTCCTCCTCGTAGGTGTCGAGCAGGTCGTCGTCGGCCCAGCCGCGGAGCACGAAGGCCGAGCTTCCAGGCGAGGTTGTGCGCGTCCTGGATGGCGGTGTTCATGCCGGTGCCGCCGCGCGGGGTGATCCGGTGCGCGGCGTCGCCGACCAGGAACGCGTGCCCGACCCGGTAGCGATCCGCCACCTGGGCCGCGAACGAGAAGGCGCCGACGCTCAGGACCTCGACCGGGAGGTCGGGTACGCCGGAGGCGGCCCGGATGCTCGCGGTCACCCGTTCGTGGGTGAAGTCCTCGACGCGCTGGGTCTGCGGGTCCCAGGACTGGGCGAACACCCAGCGGTCGTCGTTGCTGGTCGGCAGCATCACCGCCAGGCCCGTGCGGCCCGGGGATCATGTTGAGCCCGTGCACCTCCTGCGATGTGCGCCCGGATGGGCGCGCGGAACAACGTGGAGACGAACTCCTCGAGGTGGTCCGGCCCCCGCATCGGGACGCCCAGCGCCGAGCGGACCGAGCTCCGGCTTCCGTCCGCACCGACCAGGAAGCGAGACCGCACCGTGCGTCTGCCGGCCGGACGAGTCCTGCAGGACCGAGGTCACGCCCGTGTCGTCCTGGTGGAACGCCACGATCTCGGTGCCGAAGCGGACCTCGGCGGGGAAGGACCTGCAGGTGCTCGAGGAGCACCGGCTCGAACTCGTCCTGCGCCACCACGGCGTACGACGTCGGGCTCACCCGCCGGGACTCGTCCTCGGTCGGGAACCCGAGCGGCACGGTCATCCCTTCGGCGGCGACCAGGGTGGGTGCTACTCGGCCCGTGGGGAGCGCGTCGAACTCGCGGGCGCGGACCCGGTCCTCCAGCCCCCAGTCCCGCATGATCTCCATCGACCGCGGGCTGACCGCGGTGGCGCGGGGGAACGTCGATGTCTGCTCGCGCTTCTCGACCAGCATCACCGGCACACCCTGTCTGGCCAGTCCGATCGCCGTGACCAGTCCCGCCGGGCCCGCGCCGACGACGAGGACCGAGGTCGTGTGCGCCTCGACGCCGTTCGTGTCGTTCTCGTGCATTGTCTTCTCCTTGATTGACGGTCCGACGCCAATTCGTCGGACACACTGTCGTTTCAGAAGACAGAGTGTCTGATCGCCGGACAAGGTGTCAACCCAAATTGGTAGGGTGTTCTCATGGCGGAGAACGAACGGCGTTACGTGCAGAAGGTCAGGGCGGCATCGGTCGAGGTGACGAAGCGTCGAATCCTGGACGCGGCGACCGACCTGCTGAGCCAAGAGCCGGCGCAGGGGATCAATGTCGACCGGATCGCGCGCGAGGCAGGGGTCGCGAGGTCGACGGTCTATGTGGCGTTCGAGTCCCGGACCGGGCTGTTCCAGGCGCTGGCCCGCGACTTCCTCGACGAGCAGGGGTTCGACCGGCTGGTGGCGGCGGTGCGGCACCCCGACGCCCGTGAGGCGCTGATCGGCAGCCTGCGCGAAGGCACCCGTCTGTACGCCGGCGGGCGGGACCTCGGACGGGCCCTGTTCTCGCTGTCGTTGCTCGACCCGGACGCCGCGGAGGCGATCGTCGTGCTCGAGCACGGCCGAGCACCGGCGATGCGCGCGCTGGCCCAGCGGTTGAAGGACCAGGGCTACCTGCGGCGGGGGATCGGGGTGACCGAGGCGTCCGACGTGCTCTGGGTGCTCACCAGCTTCGACACGTTCGACCAGCTCTTCACCGGTCGAGGCCTCTCGGAGGCGACCGTCGCGAAGCGCATCGTCGCCATGGCGGAGCGGGAGCTGCTGGTCGACGGGGTGGACAAGGCTTCCTGAGTTCGGCCGCTTGACGGGGGCCAGCACCCCTAAATCGGTGATTCGCCGAGGTGGCCGGCTCGCCCAGTCTTGCGACATGTGGTTCCGACGCAAGCCGTCCTCGAACGGCACCGACGACTCCGCCGAGCAGGAACCCATCTCCCTGTTGGAGTGGTACTTCCCAGCGGCCGTCGAGGAGCACCCTGCCAAGCGACGCATCCGTCGCTCGAACGAGATCGCCTACGAGATGCGCCAGACCGGTGGACAGGACCGGGTCATCACCGACTGACCTGCGCGCCGCGCCTCAGGCGGTCCGGCCCTCGATGATCGACACCGGGGTCCCGGTGTCCACGACCGCCTCGAGACTGGAGGCCGGCCGCGTCGAACAGGCCGGCGTACTCCTGCTGGGTGCGTTCCCGGCCGCCCGGGAGGACCAGCATGTTGAGGTCGGAGAACGCCGTCACGGCCTCGTAGCCCGGCTGGCCGAGCACCCGCTCGACGAGCAGGACGACGCCACCGTCGTTGAGTGCCGCGCGGCAGCGGCCGAGGATCTCGATGCACCTGTCGTCGGGCCAGTCGTGCAGGACCGACTTGACGAGGTAGGCGTCCGCGGCCGGGACCGACTCGAAGAAGCTGCCGCTGGTCGCCGCCCACCGGGGAGCCAGGTCGGCGGACATCGGGGCCGAGGCCACGACGTGGGGCAGGTCGAAGACGGTCCCCGTGAGGTGGTCGTGCCGGCTGAGGACCGCCTCCAGGAGGATGCCCTTCCCGCCGCCGACGTCGACCACCGACGAGACGCCGGAGAAGTCGTAGGCCGCGGCCACCCCGGCGGCGACGCGTTGGCTGAGCGCGGTCATGTTGTCGTTGAAGACGGCGTTCTGCTCGGGGTGGTGTTCCCGGTGCGTCCAGACATCGACGCCGTGCAGGGCCTCGAAGGCGTTCTCGCCGGTCCGGACACTGTGGGCGAGGTGCCCCCAGGCGGACCAGATCGCCGGGTCCTGGAGGGTGCGGGCCAGTGGCCGCAGGCCGCCGGGTACGTCGGAACGCAGGCCGTCGCCGAGGGGGGTTGCGGCGAAGGTGCCCTCCTCGGACTCGGCGTACACGTCGATCGTGACGAGGGCTCGCAGTAGGCGCCCCAAGGTGTCCTCGTCGGTCGATGTGGCTGTGGCCAGCTCCGACAGGGAGCGCGGTCCGGTCGCGAGGAGGTCGGAGATGCCGAGCTCCGCGGCGACGCTGAGTGCCGCCGAGACGCGGAAGGAATCGATCATGTTGTGCAGGTCGTTGGCACCGGTCATGCCGACGATCATGCACCCGATCGGTGTGCCGCCGTGGCTAGGCGGCGATCTCAGGCGGGGTCGGGATCCGAGAGCGCCACGGCCACTGCACGGTCCAGGGACAGCTGCGACCCCTCGTCGTACAGCTCGTGGTAGCGCTTCTCGCCGAGACGTTCCGGAGAGCGTCGACGGTGCGCAGGTGCTCGGGCATGTCGCCGGGATGGAGGCCGACGCCGAGCAGCCGCAGCGCCTGGTCGGCGGCGCCGATCAGGCAGCGCGCCGCGCTCCGGTCGGCCCAGCCACACCTCGGCATCCGGCGAGCTTGTCGACGGTCCAGGCGCTCATCAGGCGCCGGCCCTGGGACCAGGCCAGCCGAAGCGACTCGCACGCCAGCCGCTGCGACTCGACGTAGTCGCCGTCGTGCTCGGCGATGTAGCTGAGGTTGGCGAGGAAGACGCTGAGGTGGGCGTCGTCCCCGGCGGCGATCGACAGGTCGCGTCCCTCCTCGTACGCCGCGCGGGCGAGGTCGTCGCGGCCGGCGATCCGGGTCAGCTCGCCACGGACGTTGAGCGCCGGGGCGATCAGCGGCCGGTCGCCGATCTGCCGGGACAGCTCGACGCCCTCGTCGCAGAGCTCCATCGCGAGGTCGTACTTGTCCGTCGATCGCCGAGGTAGCCGATCGCTGCCTTGGGCAGCGCGTAGGCGAGCATCCGGGTGTCGCCGACGCTGCGGTACTTCTCGACCGCGTGCTGCCAGTGCATCGCGGGCGGCCGTCTGGTCGACCGGCCACATCACGAAGCCACCCGCGAGGTGCAGCCCGGCCCGGGTCGACTCGTCGAGCTCGACCGAGGCGGCCAGCGCCTGCTCGACCCAGCGCCGTCCCTCGGCGTGGTGGCCGTCGAGGTGCCAGTAGGTGCCGAGCGACGCGGTGATCCGGGCCGCGACGTCGTCCCGGCCGTGCTCCTGCGCCCAGCGGTGCGCGGCGCGGACCTCGCCGAGGACCTCGGTGATGTCGTCGATCCAGCGGTCCGCCGCGCTCCGTCCACCGGCGCTCGTCGAGGTCCTCCAGGAAGTCCACGACGTACGTCGCGTGCCGCTCGGCGAACGTGTCGAGCTCGTCACTCAGCAGGTCGCGGGCGCGCTCGCGGACCAGCTCCAGCAGGACGTAGCGCGGCTCGTGCCGGCTGTTCACCACCCGTCGGACCAGGCTCTGCTCGACCAGCCGGGTCAGCGGGTCGACCACGTCGCCGAACCCGCCGTCGCAGACCTGCTCGACCGCGTCCAGCGCGGCCGGGCCGTTGAAGACCCCGAGCCGACGGAACAGCTGCTGCTCCTCGTCCGCCGAGCAGCTGGAGGCTCCAGTCGATGGTCGCCGGGATGGTCTGCTGCCGCTCCGGCGCGTCGCGCGCGGCGCCGACCGTGGACCCCAGGCGCTCGCTGAGGCGGGTCCGGAGCAGGGCCGGCGGGAGGGTGCGGAGGTGGCCGGTGGCCATCTCGATCGCGAGCGGGAGACCGTCGACCGCCCGGCAGATGGCGACCACGTCGTCCAGGCTCCGCTCCAGGCTGAAGCTCGGGTCGATCCGCAGGGCGAGCTGCTCGAAGAGCGCGACCGCGTCGGAGCTGGCTCGCCGAGTCGGCGTCGTCGCCGACCGCCAGCGGGTGCACGTCCATCACGAGCTCGCCGGCGATCCGCAGCAGCGCCCGGCTGGTCGCCAGCACCTGGACGCCGGGCGACCGCTGCAGGATCCGGCCGACGACCGGGGCGGCGTCGATGACGTGCTCGAAGTTGTCCAGGACGATCAGCAGCGAGCGTCGGTGCAGCGCCTCCTCGAGCGCCTGCTCGGCGGCGTTGCCGGCGGTGACCTGCACCCCGAGCCCGCGGGCCACGACCTCGGCGACCAGGCCCGGCTCGCGGGCCTTCGTCAGGTCCACGAAGCAGATCTGGCCGGAGGTGGCGTCGGCGTACCGGTGCGCCACCTCCTGTGCCAGCCGGGTCTTGCCGACCCCGCCGGGCCCGACGAGGGTGACCACCTGGCTCAGCTCGAGAGCCTCCAGCACCTCGGCGATCTCCTGCTCGCCGCCCGATCGTGTCCGTGGCCGGCCACGGCACCGGCGTCGCCGGACCCGCACCGCCCGGCCGGTCGCTCGGCGTCGTACGTCGGCATCGCGAGCACCTCGGCGCGCAGGCGTCGCGGCCGCCTCGCCCGGGTCGTCGTCGAGCTCGCGCCGCCAGACCTGCTCCATGAAGTCGAGCTGCCGCAGCGCGGCAGTCGCGGTCACCGGCGGCGACGTGGCCCTCGACCAGCCGGAGGTGAGCGCCCTCGTCGAGCGGGTCGGCGGCGAGCACCTCGTCCCAGCGGCCGGCGTCCTTGAGCAGCTCGAGGTAGCGCAGCCGCCGGCGCTCGCGGTCGTGCTCGGTCCACTCGACGTACAGGTCCTCGGGCAGCAGGTCGCCCCGGTAGAGCCGGATCGCCTCGTCGGCGCGGGGGAGTCCGCCCCCGGCCAGCGAAGGCCGCGGCGGCGGTGTCGAACTGGTCGACGTCGACGGTCACCTCGGCGTCCGGGAGCAGCGCCACCACGTCGCCGGACAGGACGACGGCGTCGGGCACGCCGAGCGCGGCGCGGGCGTAGTGGGCGGCCTTGTGCAGCCGCGGTGCGGCCTCGTCGACGCAGCAGGTCCGGCCACAGCAGGTCGATCAGCTGTTCGCGCGGGCAGCCGTCGTCCCGACCGGAGCGCGAGCAGCTTCACCAGAGCCGCCGCGTTGCGGCGGCTCCACGCCGTCTCCGGGATGCTCTGTCCGTCGACGGCCACCGAGAAGCCGCCGAGCAGGTTGATCTGAACGCCCATCTACCCTCCGCGCCCCGGGCAAAACCCTACTGCGGCATGCGGGCCGCGCAGGCGCGGCATTTCGGCGCGCGTCAGCTGCGAACGCGGTTGCCCTTGAACAGCAACCAGATGGCGCCGTCGGCCAGCGCCTGCAGCAGGGTGTCGATGCGGTGTCGCATCACCCTCACCACCTCCCGTCCCTTCCCCCTAAAGGAGCCGTCTGAGCGCCCGAGACGTACATCCGAGTTCGCACCGAGCGTCGACCGGATCGATGTGTCTCGATGGTGATCCCTCTGTCTCTCCTATCGGCAGGAAATCGGCGGATTTTCGCGGATTTCGGGGATTCGTGTCCGATGAGCGAGCACGAGAGTCGCGTACGGTCTCGCCATGAACCACGCGCTCTGGCAGGACCCCGAGCTGGCTCGCCGGAGCCCACGCCTGGATCGAGGAGCAGCTCGCCGAGCTCGGCCTGACCCGTTCCGGCGAGATCGAGCAGCCGCACGTCTACCCGTGGTCGACGGTGCTGCGGGTCCCCACCGACGCGGGCACGGTGTGGTTCAAGGCCAACACCGACCAGCTCCGGCACGAGGCCGGCGCTGGTCGACGTGATCGCCCGCCGCCGACCGGACGCCGTGCCGCCGATGCTCGCGTTCGACCCGGCCAGCGGCTGGATGCTGATGGCCGACGCGGGGGAGCAGCTGCGCATCGGTGGTGCCGCGCGAGCAGAGCCTCGCCCGCTGGCTCGACGTCCTCGAGCTGTACGCCGGCGTCCAGCTCGACCTGGCCGACGACGTGGACGGCTGCTGGAGCTCGGCGTGCCGGACATGCGGCTGGCGACGCTGCCGGAGAAGTACGACCTGCTGATGGACGAGATCGACGCCGAGCCGCGGTTCCGCGAGGCCTCGGGCCGGGTCCGCGAGCTGGCCGACGAGCTGGCGGCGTACGGCCTGCCCGAGCTGCTGCAGCACGACGACCTGCACGACGGCCAGGTCTTCGTGCGCGACGGGCAGGCACCTGCTCATGGACTGGGGCGACGCCTGCATCTCGCACCCGTTCTTCACGCTCTCCGTGACGCTCGAGGGCGTGCTCGCGTGGGGGCTGGACGACGAGGAGGACTCCGAGGACACCGCGCCGTACCGCGACGCCTACCTCAAGCCGTTCGCCGAGCGGTACGACGGCGACCTGGTCGCCGCGGCCACGCTCGCGACCCGGCTGGGCTGGGCCTGCCGCGCGGTCAACGGGCACGTGCCCGGGCGACAACAAGCAGACGAACACCCGGCTGCGGATGTTCCTCGACGGGCGGCCGTAGGCGGTCAGCCGGGCGGCGTGCCGCGCATGACGCCGACGGTCTCGCGGTGGAGTGAAGTCCGGGAAGACGTTGGCGGTGCTGACCCCGAACCGGGCTCGACACCACCTCGGAGAGCACCGACCGGTAGTCGGTGGTGACGGTCAGGTCGGCGTCGGTCTCGTTGCTGAGGTCGGGCATGGTGCCGTAGTACGCCGCCCTTGACGCCGGCGCCGGCCAGGAACATCACGTTGCCCGTAGCCGTGGTCGAGGCCGTGGTTGGCGTTCTCCTTCACCCGGCGGCCGAACTCGCTGATCGTCACCAGGGTGACCTTGTCGCCGAGCGTCGCCGAGGTCCGTGAAGAAGGCGGCGATCGGCGTGCGCCGAGGTCGCCGGCGTTGTCGACCATCCGGCCCCGCTGGAGCGTGCCGAGGTCGGTGTGGTGGTCCCAGTCGCCCTGGTCGACGGTGATCACCTCGACGCCGACGTCGCCGCGGACGATCCGCGCCACCTCGTGCAGGGCCCGGCCGAGGTCGTTCTCGGGGTAGACCGCCCCGTTCTTCGGGTGTCTCGTTGGTGTCGCGAACCGGCTGGAAGTCGGCGACCGCACGGAACGTGGACCGCATCGCCTTGCCCATGGCGGGGTCGTCGAGCTGTCCCAGAGCCGGTGCAGGGAGCGCACCGACGGCCGTCGGGGTCCCACTCGTCGTCGCCGGGGATCGTCATCGCGTCGACGCTCCCGGCAGACACGATCGGCTGCGTCGCCGTACAGCGAGGCCGGCGGGACACCGCCGGCGAGGTTGAAGCCCTGGAGCGGGGAGTCGTTGCCGTCGGTGCCGATGAGCCGGTTGAGCCAGCCCTGCGCGGACGTCGGAGCCGGGGTTGGCGTCCTCGATCTCCTCCATCGCCGCGAAGTGCGAACGGTTGGGGGACGGGCAGCC
The DNA here is from genome assembly GCA_963788445.1 of uncultured Actinomycetota bacterium. Taxonomy (GTDB): domain Bacteria; phylum Actinomycetota; class Actinomycetes; order Propionibacteriales; family Nocardioidaceae; genus Nocardioides. The sequence continues at coordinate 926,203 of CAWBGN010000004.1, read as the reverse complement.
CGGTGGCGTGCACGGCGGCCATCCGTCCCTGCTCGAACAGCGGCACCAGGGGCGCCAGCTGCGGGTGCAGGCCGAAGGTGTCGTTCTTGAACAAGCAGGCTGCTCGCCGGGATCCCGATCTTCGGGCGGGCCTGGTAGTAGACGGGGTCGTTGTGCGGCACCACCAGGGAGAGCCCGTCGGCGGCGCCGCGCATCGAGAGCACGACCAGGACGGCGCGGGCCGTCGCGTTCGCCGGCGCGGCGGAGGCGCGCACGACCGCCGAGCCGAGGACGGTGGTGGTGGCCGCGGTCAGCGCGACGGCGCCGGTGAACAGGCCGCGGCGGGAGATGCCGGGCGAACTCGGGGCAGCAGGGCTCGGTGTTCGTGGTCGTCATCGCGGTCACCGGAGGTAGAAGTCGGGGGAGTCGAAGAACGTGGTCAGCAGTCGCGGGAAGTCCCACGGCATGACCGGGTGGTCCTTGTGGTGATCTTCGCCCGCGGCTTGGTGCCGGACGGCCGCGCAGCAGGCCTCGAGCAGGGCGGCGGTCGACCGCTTGTGGAGGATCTCCTGCGACAGCTTGTCGACCAGGGTGTCGAAGCGGATCGTCCTCTCGCTTGCATCCCGCCCAGGCCCTCGGGCTGCGGTAGCTGATGCCGGCGGTCGGCCACCAGCCGCCGGACATGACGTAGTGGTTGCTCATCGACGACAGCATCCGCGCCGGCGACGACCAGGAGTCGTTGTCGACCGGCTGTCCGTCGGGTCGGGGCCAGGAGAACGGCGAGCTGCCCAGCTCGGCGGCCTGCCAGAGGATGGCGTTCGCGGCCGCGGACGTCGGACGTCGGCTTCGGACACCGTCACCCGGAGCAGGCGGTACGTCGCCGCGATGTCCTCGCCCGGGTCGCGCACCTTCTTGCCGACCGGAGCCGCGGAACTCGGACGAGGCGACGAGCGCCCGCAGCACCGGCTTGATCTGGGTGCCGTTGCTCCAGGTAGACCCGGGCCAGCCGGTCGACCAGGGCGTCCGACGGGTTGTCGCTGACGAACTTGACGCAGAGCTTGCGGGCGATCCGGCGTGCGGTGGACGGGGTGGTGCGCCAGGTAGGTCAGGTAGGCCGCGACCACGGGCGGCCGTCGGCGGCGGCGTTCGCGTCGTGGAAGTCCAGGACGGTCACCGGGCCGGTCCAGTGGTCCTTGGTCTCGTACGACGCCGCGAAGGTGTCTCCACATCTTCACCCGGTAGCCGGTGAGGATCCGGGCGGAGCTCTTGACGTGGTCCTCGGTGTACCCGGCGTTCCGGCCGACGGTGTGCAGCTCGAGCAGCTCACGGCCGAGGTTCTCGTTGGGCGCCGACTTCGTGCTCACGGCGTTGTCGAGGTAGATCCCCATCGCCGGGTGGGTGGTCGCGGTCTGCAGCAGCGTCTCGAACGACGTCAACGCCTGGGAGCGGAGCTTGATCCCGAGGTCGGTCCGCCACGTGAAGGCGGCGTCGCCGTTGACCGGGACGTTGAAGTGGTTCTCCCAGAACTCGCCCATGATCTCCTGGACCTGGCGGCGCGACCGGATCCGTCGCAGCAGCGCCCAGCGAGCGTAGTTGGCCATGACCACCCAGCCGCCCTCGACCTCCTCGCTCTGGCGGTCCCACAGCGTCCCGGCACCGGCGCTGCCGACGTAGGACAGCCCGGGGCCCCACCAGTCGCGCAGGCCGGACACGCCGGGATCCGCGACGGAGCCCGGTGAGAGCTGCTTCTCGAACCACTTCCGGGCGCCGCCGGCAGCGCGCACCTCCTTCGCCAGCGCCGGCGTGACGCCGTACGAGAACCGGCTCACGAGGTGCCGGTCCGGCCGCGGAGAGGAGCGGGGCGCCGCGATGGTGCGCCGGGCGGTAGCCGGTGGCGGCCGAGGCAGATGCGGTCAGCCCGACGGAGGCGGCACCGGCCACGGCGGCGCCACCGAGCACGCCCCGACGCGTGGGGGTAGCGCGGTCGCTGCTGGTCATGCGATGACTCCGAGGGGCGAGAGACCGCTTCTCACTGGGCGATGAGGCCGGCGGTTGCCTGAGTATACCGAAAAGAGGGTATGCGCCGGCTGCCGATCGCGTGGCGCGATTCCGGGAACTCGCCCCCGATCCGCGATGAGTCCGTCCGCGTGTGCCGCCGGTAGAGTGCGAGCAACACTCCCGAGAGCACGAAGGAGCCGACGCTCCAGCGATGGACGACCATCAAAGTCGCCCCTACCTGTTCCCGACGCACGGCCCGCTGCACGCGGGTCCGGCCGCCCCCGACCTAGGTACTCTCAGCCCGACCGGGGAGCCCTCATGACCGAGTGGATCCTGCTGGGGGTCGCACTCCTGCTGATCGCGGCCTGCGGCGTGTTCGTCGCCGCGGAGTTCGCGTTCGTGACCGTGGACCGGAGCAAGGTCGACCGGCCGCGGCCGCCGGTGACACGAGCGCGATCGGCGTCCAGCTGGCGCTGCGCTCCCTGTCCACCCAGCTCTCCGGAGCGCAGGTCGGGATCACCGTCACCAACCTCGCCATCGGCTTCCTGGCGGAGCCGGCCATCGCCGAGCTGATCGACGGACCCCTGACGTCCGCCGGCCTGCCCGACGAGCTGGTCCATCCCGTGGCGGTGGCGATCGCCCTCACCATCAGCTCGGCGCTGACCATGATCTTCGGCGAGCTCGTGCCCAAGAACCTCGCCATCGCCCGGCCGATGGAGACCGCGCGCGCGACCCAGCTCGTTCCAGCGGACGTTCACCCGGGTCAACGCCCTACCGATCCGACTGCTCAACAACTCGGCGAACGCCGTGGTCCGCCGGCTGGGCATCGAGCCGCAGGAGGAGCTGCGGTCGGCCGGAGCTCGACCGAGCTGGCGTCCCTGGTCCAGCGGTCGGCCGACCTCGGCACCCTGGACGTCGAGACCGCGGAGCTGATGGAGCGCTCGGTGGAGTTCGGCACCCGCACCGCCGGCGAGATCATGACCCCGCGGGTCCGCACCACGAGCCTGGAGGAGAACGACCGGGCGATCGCCGTGATCGAGCTGGCCCGGCAGACGGGGCACTCTCGCTTCCCGGTGCTGGACGACGAGGACAACGTGGTCGGGACGGTCCACGTCAAGCACGCCGTCGCCCTGCCCGTACCGGAGCGGGCGACCACCAAGGTCAAGCACATCATGGCGAAACCGATCGTGGTGCCGGACTCGCTCCGTCTCGACCCACTGCTCTCCATCCTCCGTGGTGACGGGTTCCAGATGGCCGTCGTCCTCGACGAGTACGGCGGGCACGCCGGCATCGTCACCCTCGAGGACGTGATCGAGGAGATCGTCGGCGACATCGCCGACGAGCACGACCGCCTCGGCGCGCAGGCCCGAGCAGCGGCGCGACGGCAGCTGGTCGCTGTCCGGGCTGCTTCGCCCCGACGAGGTCGAGGACATCACCGGTATCGAGCTGCCCGACCACGAGGACTACGACACGATCGGCGGGCTGGTGATGCGCGTCCTCGGCCGGATCCCCGAGCAGGGCGACGTCGCCGAGGTCCCGGTGCCCGACCGCTCCGACCCCGAGGAGCTCCGCGAGCAGCTGGCCGTGCTCACCGTGATCCACATGGACGGCCTGCGCGTCGACCGGGTCAGCCTCCGTCTGCTCGAGGGGACCGGCGGCGAGCACGGCTCCCCGGGAACGGGGGAGGGAGACCGATGACCCTCGGACTGATCCTGCTCTCGTTGTTCCTGCTGCTCGGCAACGCGTTCTTCGTCGGTGCCGAGTTCGCCCTGGTCTCCGCGCGGCGTACCCAGATCGAGCCGCGGGCCGAGGCGGGCTCCCGCATGGCGCGTACGACGCTGCGCGCGATGGAGAACATCTCGCTGGTGATCGGCGTGAACCAGCTCGGCATCACCGTGTGCTCGCTGGTCCTCGGTGCGGTGGCCGAGCCGACGATCGCCCACCTGATCGAGCCGGGACTCCACGCGCTCAACGTGCCGGAGTCGTTCGTGCACCCGATCGCGTTCGCGGTCGGCCTGTCGATCGTGGTCTACCTGCACGTCGTGATGGGCGAGATGATCCCGAAGAACATCGCCCTGGCGGGCCCGGAGCGGGCCGCGCTGGTGCTCGGGCCCCCGGTGTGGGCGATCGTCACCGTGCTGCGGCCCGTGATCGTCGTGATCAACGCGATCGCCCGCCAGATCCTCAAGCTGTTCGGGGTCGAGCTGCGCGACGAGGTGAGCTCGACGTACACCCGCGAGGAGGTCGCGGCGCTGGTCGAGGAGTCCCGCGGCCAGGGCCTGCTCGAGAAGGACGAGTACGACCGGCTGGCCGGCGCGCTCGGCTTCACGGAGAAGACCGTGGAGTCGGTGCTGATGCGACCGGACACGCTGTCCACGGTCCGCCGCGGCTCGACGGTCGAGGACGTCGAGGCGCTGTGCGCGGCCACCGGCTTCAGCAGGTTCCCGGTGGTGGCCGACGACGGGGAGCTGCTCGGCTACCTGCACATCAAGGACGTGCTGGAGACCGACGAGGAGCGGCGGCACCGCGTGATCGACGACAAGTGGATCCGTCCGTTCGCGCCCGTCCGGGTCACCGACTCGCTCAACGACGCGCTGGAGACGCTGCAGCGCAAGGGTGCGCACCTGGCCATCGTCGTGGACCAGGACGGGCAGGTCCTGGGGCTCGCGACGCTCGAGGACGTGATCGAGGAACTCGTCGGCGAGATCCGGGACGCGGCACACCAGGACGAGCCCGCCTGACCTTCGCGAGTATGGGCAACGACGGCGGATAGGGTGGCCTCGGCATGCCCCCCGGACATGGAATTGCAGGAACCTACGTGGCGGACGATCTGACGCGCGACAACCGCGTGTGGACCGTGCCGAACCTGATCAGCATGGCTCGGCTCGCCGGAGTGCCGGTTTTCCTGTGGCTGGTGCTCGGCCCCGAGGCCGACGGCTGGGCGCTGGGCCTGCTGATGCTCTCGGGGATCACCGACTACCTCGACGGCTACCTCGCCCGGAAGCTCAACCAGATGTCCGCCCTGGGACAGATCCTCGACCCGGTGGCGGACCGGCTCTACATCCTGGCCGTGGTGATCGGGCTGGGGCTGCGCGACATCATCCCGTGGTGGGTGGTCCTGATCCTGCCGCTGCGCGACCTGCTGCTCTGGGGTCTCGTGCCGTTCCTGCGGACCCGCGGCTACAGCGCCCTGCCCGTCCACTTCCTCGGCAAGGCCGCCACGTTCAACCTGCTCTACGCCTTCCCGCTGCTCCTGCTCGGGGACGGTGAGGGCGTCGTTCCCACCCTGGCCGACGTGTTCGGCTGGGCGTTCGCGATCTGGGGGATCGGCCTCTACTGGTGGGCCGGGGTGCTGTACGCCTGGCAGGTCCACAAGCTGCTCGCGGACACCGACCGACATGCGACGCCGGCCGATGGCTGACGCGTGGGACCGGTCGCTGCCCGACCACGTCACGACGCCTCTGCTCACGCGGATCACCGAGGAGTCGATGGACGAGGACTACCGGCAGGTGGCACTGCGCAAGGGTTCGAGTCCCCAGACTCCGCGCTCCGGTCGCCCGCGCCTGGTCGCCGCCGGCGTGGTGGTCGTGTTCGGGGTCCTGGTCACCACCGCTGCCGTCCAGACCTCGCGGAACGCCGACGTCGAGGACGAGAGCCGCGCCACGCCTGATCTCCCGGGTCGACGACGAGCGCGACTCCGTCGCGACGGCAGCAGGACGAGATCGCCACCCTGCAGGACGGCAACATCGCCCTCGAGGACCAGCTCGACAACACCATCGCCGACGAGCAGGCGGCCATGTCGCGACTGCGCCGGCTCCAGGTCCGGACCGGTTACGTCCCGGTGACCGGTCCCGGGCGTCCGGATCGTCGTGGACGACCCACCGGAGGGGGACGTGACCGAGCTGGTGCGCGACGAGCACCTCGCCAAGCTGGTCGACGGGCTCTGGAACGCGGGCGCCGAGGCGATCGCGATCAACGACCAGCGGCTGACGGTGCTCACCTCGATCCGCAACCGCGGTCCCGCGGTGCGGGTCAACAGCCAGCCGGTGAACCCGCCGTACGTCGTGCAGGCGATCGGCGACGTGGACACCCTCCAGGGAAACCTGCTCAACACCACGCACGGCTCGGAGTTCTTCGACCTGGCCGAGGACTTCGGCTTCCGGGTCGACCCGCACAATGAGGACGAGCTGAGCCTCCCCGGCGCCTCCGGGCCGCGGCTCCGCTACGTTCGGGCGGGCACGTCCGAAACGTCCGGAACGAAACAGGAGGCCACTCGTGATCGCCGCGCTCGGGCTGCTCGTCGGCATCCTGCTGGGGCTCTTGTTCCAGCCGGACGTCCCCCTCGGGCTGGAGCCCTACCTGCCGATCGCCGTGGTGGCGGCGCTGGACGCGGTGTTCGGCGGTCTCCGTGCCTACCTCGACGGCATCTTCGACGACAAGGTCTTCGTGGTGTCGTTCCTCAGCAACGTCGTCATCGCGGCGGCGATCGTCTACCTCGGTGACCGGCTCGGGGTCGGCGGCCAGCTGTCGACCGGCGTGATCGTGGTCCTCGGCATCCGCATCTTCTCCAACGTCGCCGCCATCCGCCGCCACCTCTTCCACGCCTGAGGCCATGACCGACTCGACTCCCGACCCCACGCCCGCCCCGGACGCACCGCGCACCGGACGGCAGCGGCTCTCCGACGCCCTGCTGCGACCGAGCCGGGCCCAGGTCGTCGTGGCCGTGCTGCTGGGCATCGTCGGGTTCGCGGCGATCACCCAGGTGCGGGCCTACGAGGTCGACGACACGTACGCCGGCTACCGCGAGCAGGCCCTGATCGACGTCCTCAACGGCCTGGCCGGCACCTCCCAGCGGGCCCAGGCCGAGATCACCCGCCTCGAGCGGGCCCGCGACGACCTGCAGTCGAGCACGCGGTCGCGGCAGGCCGCGCTCGACCAGGCCCGTCAGCAGGCCGACACCCTCGACATCCTGGCCGGGACCGTGCCCGTGACCGGGCCGGGGATCCGGATCACGATCGAGGAGGTCGACGGCCCGGTCGACATCGACTCGCTCCTCGACACCGTCCAGGAGCTGCGCAACTCCGGCGCCGAGGCCATGCAGTTCAACGGCGAGGTCCGGGTGGTCGCGCAGACGGCGTTCGAGGACGGGGTCGGCGGCATCGTCGTCGACGGCACGCACGCTGTCGCCGCCGTACGTCATCGACGTGATCGGTGAGCCCTCCACCCTCGTCGGCGGGCTCAACTTCGCGGCGGGTCCGATCGACCAGCTCGAGGCAGACGGCGCCACCGTCGACGTGGACGAGCTCCGGTCGATCGACATCGAGAGCGTCGTGCCCGCGCACGCGGTCGGAGTTCGCCGAGCCGAACACCGCGCAGTAGCCTGCCGTCGAACCGACCTGTCCGAGGCTTGCCCGACCCGAGGAGACGAGTTGTACCCCGACGACCTGAAGTACACCGCGGAGCACGAGTGGATCCGCACCCCGGGCGAGAGCGAGGGCTCGGTGCGCGATCGGCATCACCCACTACGCCCAGGACGCGCTCGGCGACATCGTCTACGTCTCCCTGCCGGAGGTGGGGGACTCCGTCGAGGGCGGCTCCGCCTGCGGCGAGCTGGAGTCGACCAAGTCGGTGAGCGACGTCTACGCGCCGGTCTCCGGTGAGGTGGTCGCTCGCAACGTCGCGCTCGACGCGACGCCGGAGCTGGTCAACAACGACCCGTACGGCGACGGCTGGCTCTTCGAGGTCGTCCCGTCCGACCCCGCCGCGGTCGACGACCTGATGGAGTCCGACGCCTACCAGGCGACGCTCGAAGGCTGACCTGCCAGCCGTCGGCGGATCCCGGCCGGTCTTCCTTGATCGGCCCACTCGCGACTGGTAGGTTCGGGGCAACCGTCAACCTCAGCCCTCGCATGAGGGTTGGGTCAGACCAACCGTGACCCGGAGGAAGCCCGATGCCGTTCTGCACCGCCTGTGGCAAGCAGAACCCCGACGACGCCCGCTTCTGCTCGCAGTGCGGCACGCGCCTGGTGGCCCCCGAGACTCCCGCACCCGTGGCCGCCGTGCCGGAGGGCGGGGAGTCGACGGAGACCATCACCTTCGGGGTGACCGCGGACAAGGTCGAGACGTCGGACCGGCAGCTCAGCCCGGTCGACGCCGCGGCCGTGGACGCGCTGCCCTCGGGCCACGCCCTGCTCGTCGTCCAGCGCGGGCCCGGCGCCGGTAGCCGCTTCCTGCTCGACACCGACCAGGTCAACGCCGGCCGGCACCCCGACTCCGAGATCTTCCTCGACGACGTCACCGTCTCCCGCCGGCATGCCGAGTTCCACCGCATCGGTGAGGACTTCACGGTCAGCGACGTCGGCAGCCTCAACGGCACCTACGTCAACCGGGACCGCATCGACCGGGTCCAGCTCAAGGACGGCGACGAGGTCCAGATCGGCAAGTACCGCCTCGTCTTCTTCTCCGGACACACGAGCGGCTGACGTGCAGCAGCCGGCCGCCTCTTCCTCTCGGGCGAGGATGAACATCGGGGAGGTCCTCGACCGCCTGCGCCCCGACTTTCCCGGCATCACCATCCCGAAGATCCGCTTCCTCGAGGACAAGGGCCTGATCAAGCCGGAGCGCACGCCCGCGGGCTACCGCAAGTTCGCCGCCGACGACGTCGACCGGCTGCGCTACATCCTGCGGATGCAGCGCGACCACTACCTCCCGCTCAAGGTGATCGGCGAGCACCTCGACGCGATCGACCGCGGGCTCGAGCCGCCACCGATCGAGGCCGTCGTACCCACCGTGCCGAAGGTGGCGCTGGCGGCCGACGGCCTGCCGAGCCCCGCGTCCTTCGACCGCAAGGACAACGTGCGGCTGTCCCGTCGCGAGCTGATCAAGATCGCCGAGGTCTCCGAGGAGCTCCTCGACCAGCTCGAGCAGTACGGCCTGATCGTGCCGAAGGCCGGCACCGGCCACTACGACACCGACGCCCTGGTGATCGCGCAGACCGCACGCGAGCTCGCCGACTTCGGGTTCGAGCCGCGACACCTCCGGGCGTTCAAGACCGCCGCCGACCGGGAGGTCGGCCTCGTCGAGCAGGTCGTCGCGCCGCACAAGCGGGGCCGGGACGCCGCCGCGAAGGCCCGCGCCGAGGAGGCCGTCACCGAGATCGCGGCGCTGTCGGTCCGGCTGCACGCGACCCTGGTCAAGAGTCGGTCTGCGCTCCTCTCTGAACTTCACCGTCGGGCCCTGATGCCGGGCCCCGGACCCGGAGTAGTGTGAAGGCGTGCGCGAAGTCGATGTCATGGGAGTCCGGGTCGAGATGCCCTCGAACCAGCCGATCGTGCTGCTGCGCGAAGTGTCGGGGGAGCGGTACCTCCCGATCTGGATCGGGGCCGTCGAGGCGACCGCCATCGCGTTCGCCCAGCAGGGCGTGGTCCCGCCCCGCCCGCTGACCCACGACCTGATGAAGGACGTCCTGGCCGCCACCGGCAACGAGCTGACCGAGGTCCGGATCACCGAGGTCAAGGACGGCGTCTTCTTCGCGACCCTGGTCTTCGACTCCGGCACCGAGGTGAGCGCCCGGCCCTCCGACTCGATCGCCCTGGCCCTGCGCACCGGCACCCGCATCGTCGTGCTCCGAGGAGGTCCTCGACGAGGCCGGCCTCGCCGTACCCGCCGAGCAGGAGGACGAGGTCGAGAAGTTCCGCGAGTTCCTCGACCAGGTGACACCCGAGGACTTCGACGCGCCCACCGAGCCTTGAGGGTGGCAACGAGTGCGGTTGCTGCGCAACCTCCTCAACCACGGTCACTCGCTGGTTAGAAGGCGCGCCAGCGCCTGTCTCGAAACCAGCAGGGTAACCCACCCTCACCCTCAAGTAGAGGTTGAGGGTTGCGACACGCCGCTGGGTGTCTTGGACAACCCTCAAGCGGCGGCCTACCTTGAACTGTCTCTGTTGTAACTCCACCGTTGTCGTCGCATCCACCGCACGGCACCTTCCCCGGAGTTACGCTCAGCGGAGTAATCGACGGAGGGTCGCAGTGGGCATGAACGAGAACGAGCAGGACCAGGCCGTGGCGGCCGAGGCCGTCCTCGCTGCCGAGGCAGCCGAGGAGCAGGGTCTGCTCTTCACCGATGACGTGTCCCCGCTGCCGAGCGACACCGGCTACCGCGGCCCGACCGCGTGCAACGCCGCCGGCATCACCTACCGCCAGCTCGACTACTGGGCCCGCACCGGCCTGGTCGAGCCCACCGTGCGCGGCGCGACCGGCTCCGGTTCGCAGCGCCTCTACTCCTTCCGCGACATCCTGATCCTCAAGGTGATCAAGCGGCTGCTCGACGCCGGCATCTCCCTGCAGCAGATCCGCACCGCCGTCCAGCACCTCCGCGAGCGCGGCACCGACGACCTGACCCGCGTCACGCTGATGAGCGACGGCGTCTCGGTCTACGAGTGCACGAGCAACGACGAGGTCATCGACCTCCTGCCGGGCGGCCAGGGCGTCTTCGGCATCGCCATCGGCGGCGTCTGGCGCGAGATCGAGGGCACCCTCGCCGAGCTGCCCAGCGAGCGCACCGCCGAGCCCGAGGCCGCGCCGACCGCCAGCGACGAGCTCGCCGCTCGCCGGGCGGCCCGCAAGATCGGCTGACCCGAACCGGAAACGCAACGACGGCTCGTCGCCCGCGGGGCGGCGGGCCGTTGTCGTTCCCGGTGATAGATTGAGGTCGCTGACAATCCCGTGCGGGAGAGTCTTCGCCCGGTGCGCGCACCGGGATCGGAGCGCCGAAGGGGCAACCCCTCCCCGGAACCTCTCAGGCGCCAGGACCGCACGGAGAAGGCGACTCTGGAGCCCAACCCCAGCCAACGGGGTGACAGAGGGGGAGGCGACCCGATCGACCCTGATCAGAGGAGCCACCCGTGTCAGACCACCCCACCCTGGCGGAGCTCGATGCCGTCCTCCCGTTCGTCGAACGCCACATCGGCCTGCGCACCGCGGACATCGACGCGATGCTCGCGACCGTCGGGCTACGAGTCGCTCGACGACCTGATGGACGCGGCGGTCCCGCCCGCGATCCGATCCGCTGCTGAGCTCAACCTGCCGTTCCCCGCCAGCGAGGACGTCGTCGCCCGCGAGCTGCGCAAGATGGCCGCCGCCAACCGGCACGCCGAGTCGATGATCGGGCTCGGCTACCACGCGACGATCACGCCCGGCGGTGATCCGGCGCAACGTGCTCGAGGACCCGAGCTGGTACACCGCCTACACGCCGTACCAGCCCGAGATCTCCCAGGGCCGGCTCGAGGCCCTGCTCAACTTCCAGACCGTCGTCGAGCGACCTGACCGGGCTGCCCACCGCCAACGCGTCCCTGCTCGACGAGGGCACCGCGGTCGCCGAGGCGATGACGCTCGTACGCCGCGGCAACCGCAAGGCGTCCGGGCCCTTCGTGGTCGACGCCGACGCCCTGCCGCAGTCGATCGACGTGGTCCGCACCCGCGCCGACGCGATGGGCATCGAGGTCGTCGTCGCCGACCTGACCGACGGCCTTCCCGAGGGCGAGCTGTGCGGCGTCCTGGTCCAGTACCCCGGCGCCTCCGGCCGGATCCGCGACCCGCGGCCGGTGATCGACGGCAGCGCACGAGCGCAACGCCCTCGCCGTGGTCGCCGCCGACCTGCTCGCACTCACCCTTCTCGAGGCGCCCGGCGAGCTCGGCGCCGACGTGGTCGTCGGCTCCTCGCAGCGGTTCGGGGTCCCGCTGTTCTACGGCGGGCCGCACGCCGGCTTCATGGCCGTCGCCGCCGGGCTCGAGCGCCACCTGCCCGGCCGACTGGTCGGGGTGTCCGTCGACGCCGAGGGCCGCCCGGCCTACCGGCTCGCCCTGCAGACCCGCGAGCAGCACATCCGCCGCGACAAGGCGACCTCCAACATCTGCACCGCCCAGGTGCTGCTCGCCGTCGTCGCCTCGATGTACGCCGTCTACCACGGCCCCGACGGGCTCAGGTCGATCGCCACCCGCGTGCACCGCTACGCCGCGGTGCTCGCGCACGCCCTGCGGCGAAGGGGGAGTGGGGGTCGAGTCCGGAGGACTTCTTCGACACCATCACCGCCGTCGCCCGGGGTCGCGCCGCCGACGTCGTGGCCTCCGCCCGCCAGCTCGGCCTGCACCTGCGGCTGATCGACGAGGACCGGATCGGCATCTCCACGTCCGAGGTCACGACGAGGTCGACGCTGACCTCGGTGCTGCGGGCCTTCGGCGTCTCGTCCGGTTCCGGGGCGCTCGACCTTGCCTCGGTCGACCAGGCCACCAGCGACGCCCTGCCGGAGACGCTGCGCCGCACCACGCCGTACCTCACGCACGAGGTGTTCTCGAGCCACCACAGCGAGACGGCGATGCTGCGCTACCTGCGCAAGCTGTCGGCCCGCGACTACGCGCTCGACCGCGGCATGATCCCGCTCGGCTCGTGCACCATGAAGCTCAACGCCACCACCGAGATGGAGCCGGTCTCGCTGCCGGGCTTCGCCGACCTGCACCCGTTCGCGCCTGCCGAGGACGCCGTCGGCTACCGCCACCTCGTCGAGCAGCTCGAGGGCTGGCTGGCCGAGGTCACCGGCTACGACAAGGTCTCCATCCAGCCCAACGCCGGCTCGCAGGGCGAGCTGGCCGGCCTGCTCGCGATCCGCGGCTACCACCGCGCCCGCGGCGAGGGCGCCCGCAACGTGTGCCTGATCCCGTCGTCCGCCCACGGCACCAACGCCGCCTCCGCGGTGATGGCGGGCATGAAGGTCGTGGTCGTCAAGGCCGGCGAGGACGGCTCGGTCGACATCGAGGACCTCCACCAGCAGTGCGAGGCGCACAGCGACGACCTGGCCGCGATCATGGTGACCTACCCGTCCACGCACGGCGCCTACGAGGACACCATCACCGAGCTCTGCGACGTCGTGCACTCCCACGGCGGCCAGGTGTACGTCGACGGCGCGAACCTCAACGCGCTGCTCGGCTACGCGCGGCCCGGCGAGTTCGGCGGCGACGTGTCGCACCTCAACCTGCACAAGACGTTCTGCATCCCGCACGGCGGCGGCGGGCCCGGGGTCGGGCCGGTCGCCGTGCGCGACGCACCTCGCGCCGTACCTCCCCTCGCACGCGCAGCACCCCGAGCAGGGCAAGCGCGAGGGCATCGGTCCGATCAGCGCGGCGCCGTACGGCTCCGCGGGCGTGCTGCCCGATCTCGTGGGCCTACATCCGGCTGATGGGTGCCGCCGGTCTTGCCCGGGCCACCGCGACCGCGGTGCTGTCGGCCAACTACGTCGCCACCCGGCTCGAGAAGTCCTTCCCGGTGCTCTACCGCGGCCACGGCGGTCTGGTGGCGCACGAGTGCATCCTCGACCTGCGCGGGCTGGCCAAGGAGACCGGCGTGACCGTCGACGACGTCGCCAAGCGGCTGATCGACTACGGCTTCCACGCGCCGACGATGTCGTTCCCCGTCGCCGGCACGCTCATGGTCGAGCCCACCGAGTCCGAGGACCTCGCCGAGATCGACCGGTTCATCGACGCGATGATCGCGATCCGCGCCGAGATCGACCGGGTGGCCGCGGGGGAGTGGACCCCCGAGGAGTCGCCGCTGCGCGCCGCCCCGCACACCGCCCGGGCGCTGTCGGGCAAGTGGAAGCGGGCCTACCCCCGCGAGCTCGGCGCCTTCCCGACCGGACCGGACCCGGACAAGTACTGGCCGCCGGTCGCCCGGATCGACCAGGCGTACGGCGACCGCAACCTGGTCTGCGCCTGCCCGCCGCCCGAAGCCTTCGTCGAGTAGGCCATGCCCCACTCGCGCTGGCAGGCCTGCCTGGACCAGCTGCAGGCCACGGGCCGACTACCGTCGATCGTGGGCGGCGTGCTGCTCGGCGGCGACCTGCTGTGGTCGGGCGGGTCGGGCGAGGTGCCCGGCGACGACCCGGCCGACGTGCAGTACCGCATCGGCTCGATCACCAAGACCCTGGTGGCAGCCGCGGTGTTGCGCTGCCGCGACGACGGGCTGCTCTCGCTCGACGACCAGGTGGGGCGGTTCGTCCCGGAGTCGGGCTACGCGCACGCCACCATCAGGTCGCTGCTCGCCCACACGTCGGGCATGCAGAGCGAGCCGGTCGGCTCCTGGTGGGAGCGCTCGCCGGGCGTCGACGTACACACGCTGCTTGACTGCCAACGACGGTTCCGGCGCGGTCGCAGGAGCGGGGGAGTACCACCACTACAGCAACCTCGGCTTCGCCCTGCTCGGCGAGACGGTCGCGCGGATCCGGGGCGCTTCCTGGTGGGAGGTCGTGGCGACCACGATCCTGGCGCCCCTCGGGATGACCCGTACGACGTACCAGCCGCAGGCACCGTCGGCGCAGGGCTACAGCGTCGGCCACTTCACCGGCACCCTGACCCGCGAGCCGCACCAGGACACCGGCGCCATGGCTCCGGCCGGACAGGTGTGGAGCACCATCGCCGACCTCGCACGCTGGTGCCGGTTCCTCACCCTCGGCCACTCCGAGGTGCTCGCCGTCGAGACCCTGCGTGAGGCGTCCCACCCGGTCGCGCCCGCACCGGAGTACGGCCTGGGGCTGCGACTGGTGCCCTGGCACGGGCGGTTCCTGGTCGGGCACACGGGTTCGATGCCGGGCTTCGTGGCCAGCCTGTTCGTGGATCCGCTGACCGGTGACGGGAGCGTCGTCCTGGCCAACGCCACGACCGGGCTGGACGCCGACGGCGTCCCGGGGCTGCTGCTCGGCACGGACGACGTCGTGGCCCCGCCGCCGTGGGTCCCCACTCAGGCGGTGCCGGACGAGGTCGCAGGCCTGCTCGGCGTGTGGTTCTGGGGGAACACCGCGTTCGAGCTTCGCTGGCACAACGAGCGGCTCGAGGTCCACAGCCTGGCGCTGCAGAACCGCGAGGACGTGTTCGAGGTCCGGGACGGGCGGATCGTCGGCGTCGAGGGCTACCACCGCGGCGAGACCCTGCACGTCGTACGCCGCGACGACGGCAGCGTCAGCCACCTCGACTGCGCCACGTTCGTCTACACGAAGGTGCCCTACGACCCGGACGTCGCCGATCCCGGGCGGACACCCCGTCGGGTGAACGTCAGCGGTTGTTCACCCGGAGACGGTAGACCTGTCCCATGACCGAACAGCGCGAGATCGAGCGCACCTACGCACCCGACCCCGATACGGACCTGCCCGACCTGAGCGGGTTGCCCGGTGTGGCGGAGCTGGGACCTGCCCGCGTGGACGAGCTGGACGCGACCTACTTCGACACCGCCGACCTCGCGCTGACCCGGGCGGGTGTCTCGTTGCGCCGCCGGACCGGTGGTCCGGACGAGGGATGGCATCTCAAGATCCCGGCCGACGAGGGGCGCGACGAGGTCCGGGTTCCGCTGTCCCGGGCGCTGCACCATCCCCCCGCGCAGCTGCGTCGCGACGTGGTCGCGTGGGCACGCAAGGCGCCGCTCCAGGAGATCGCCACGATCAGGACCCGGCGCACGAGGCGGGACCTGATCGCGGACGACGGCACGGTGCTGGCGGAGATCGCCGACGACCAGGTGACGGGCATCCCCGAGGGCAGCACCGGCCACGTCGACTGGCGGGAATGGGAGCTCGAGCTCGTCGAGGGCGGTGAGGAACTCCTCAGGGCCGCGGACAAGCTGATGGCCGAGGTCGGGATCGGGCCCAGCGAGGTGCAGCGCAAGATCCTGCACGTCCTCGGGGAGCGGGCACACGGACCGGATCCGCTGCCCAAAGTCGGTCATAAGCTTCCCGCCGCTCGCATGCTGCACCGTCGGCTGATCCGCCAGGTGACCGAGCTGAAGCTCTCCGACAGCCTGATCCGCCGGCGGAAGGACGAAGGTGTGCACCGGGCCCGGGTCGCCTGCCGCCGACTGCGCTCGGCGCTCGCGACGTACCGACCGCTCGTCGACCGCGACGTGACCGACCCGCTCCGCGACGAGATCAAGTGGCTCGGGCAGTCGCTCGCCGACGCCCGCGACGCAACCGTCGTCCGCGAACGGCTGCGGGCGATGGTCGACGCCGAGCCCAACGACGTCGTGCTCGGCCCGGTCCGCAGCCGGCTCGACAAGACGTTCGGCGATCGGTCCAAGGCGGGGTGGGCCCAGGTCGACGACACCCTGTCATCGGACCGCTACCTCGCGCTCCTCGACACCCTCGACGGCCTGCTCGCCAACCCTCCGTGGACCGACACGGCGGAACTGTCCGCTGAGAAGGTCCTGCCGGCCCGGGTGCGCAAGGACTGGCAACGGCTGAAGGACCGGATGGCTGGCGTCGCCGAGGCGGAGGACCGGGAAGCAGAGCTGCACGAGGTACGGAAGGACGCCAAGCGACTCCGGTACGCCGCGGAGGCGGTGCACACGGTCTGGGGCAAGGACGCGAAGCGGCTGGCGAAGGCCGCCAAGAATCTGACCTCCCACCTCGGGGAGCTCCAGGACACCGTGATGAGCCGTCCTCGGCTGCTCGAGATCGCGGCCGCGGCTGACGCGGCCGGGGAGAGCTCGGTGACCTGGGGCGTGTTGCTGGTGCGCGAGGAGGAGCGCGCCGCCGAGCTGGAGGAGCAGCTCCCGGAGCTGTGGGCGAACGTCTCACGGAAGAAGCTGCGCCGCTGGCTGAAGTGAGCCCCGCGTCCTCCCGTCGAATCGGGGAACCGATCACGGACCGGTGGTGTAGACACGGTGCTGGAACACGCGAACGGAGCGGCAATCAGCACTGAGGATGACTGGGCGCTGGTGGTTCGGGTGCGGTCGGGCGATCTCGACGCGTACGCCGAGCTGGTCCGTCGGCATGCCCCGATGGCGGTGCGGACGGCGACGCTCCTCGGCGCCGGACCGGCCGCAGAGGATGTCGTGCAGGAGGCGTTCGTGAAGGCGTATCGCACCCTCGGTCGCTTCCGCGACCGGGCGCCGTTTCGGCCGTGGTTGCTGCGGATCGTGGCCAACGAGGCACACAACCAGCACCGGTCGAGCCAGCGACGAGGGGCACGTGAGCAGGCGTCGATGCTGCTGTCACCCGAGCTGCTCGGCGGCGGGTCGACCGATCCCGCCGACCATGCGGTGCGGGAGGACCGGCGGCTCGCCGTACTGGGGGCGGTCCGGGAGCTGAGCCCGCCGCTGCGGCAGGTGGTGACGTGTCGGTACCTGCTCGATCTGGACGAGGCTGAAACAGCAACGGTGCTCGGTGTCCCGCGCGGGACGGTGAAGTCGAGGCTGAGCCGGGGGCTCGCCAAGTTGCGCCCGCTGATCGACGAGGACCTGGTCGACGTGCCAGGAGAGGAGCGAAGACATGGCTGACGCGCCGACCGAGATCGACCGCGCCCTGCGTGACCTGGCGCAGACGATCGAGTCCGCCGCACCGTCCGGACAGCTGACGACCGCGGTCCTGGAGCGGGTCGCGGCGGAACCCGTGCCCGAACGGTCGGGGATCCGGATCGCCCTCGGCCGCTGGAGCGACTGGCTCCGGGGGAGGCTGCGCTGGGTGGGCGGCCTGCTGGCTGCGCTGGTCCTCACCGGTGTGGTGGTTTCGCCCGTCGGTGCCGAGGTCGCGGAGTGGTTCGGCTTCCATGGCGTCGCGGTGACGACGGACCCCGACGCGGACCCGCCGAGCGGCAGCCCGGTCGTGCCGCGAGCCGAGGGAGGCCTGACGCTGGACGAAGCCGCAGCCCTCGTCGACTTCGCTCCGGCGTTCCCCGAGGAGCTCGGCCCACCGAACGCGGTCAGCGTGTCGGCCGACCGTCGCCTGGTCTCCATGAGCTGGGCGGCGTCGGCGCCCGACGCCGGAACGATCCGGCTCGACCAGTTCGACGCGGAGGTCTCGCCGCTCTTCTGGAAGATGGCCACCGAGGCCGTCTTTGTCCGTGTGGGCACCCTCGAGGGGCTGTGGTTCCCGGGCCCGCACGAGGTAGTCGTACTGGACGAGTCCGGTGCGGAGGAGGCGGTGCCCGCCCGCCTGGCCGCGCAGACCCTGATCTGGGCGGACGGCGACCGAACGTTCCGGCTCGAGGGTGACCTGACCCAGGCTCGGGCACTGGAGGTCGGCGAGTCGGTGCGCTGACGGAACCCAGCGCGGAGTGGCGGTGTAGTCCGGGTAACCGTCGAGGAGGTTCACATGCGCCGAGTTCTGCTTGCCGTCCTGTTGATGACCGGGGCGATCCTGATGGGGGCGACTCCGGCCGACGCCGGTGGCCCCACGAGCGTGCTGCTGACCAACCCCGGCCAGGGACAGGCCACCGCGCTCTACTACAGCGATCCGCAGTACGCCGAGCTCGAGACGCTGCTGCACGGCGGCGGCGAGACCGGAGCCCGGCCGCCCGCGGGCGCGACGTACCTCAACGTCACCTGGCTGATCCACGACGCCTACATCTGGCGGACCGACCAGGTGTTCCTGGACGGGTCCAGCCAGGTCACGGTCGCCAGCACCATGGAGGAGCCGTCAGGCGGGTCGACGACGACCCGGCTGGACAAAGCCGACAGCGCCGAGTTCGTCGCCCTGGCCTCCTCCCTCGGCCTGATGAAGCAAGGTGTGGGGCAGCCCGGCACCGGCGGTGGATCCGCGGCGGTCGCCCCGGATCCCGAGCCGACGGCTGCACCCGCACCCGCGGTCCGCGAGGAGACCCGCTGGTTCAGCCTCTCCGGCTGGCGTTGGGCGCTGCCCGGGCTGCTCCTCGGGCTGGTGGCAGCGGTCGCGGCCCGGGGTCGTCGCAACGCACCCGCCAGTCCCCGCCAGGAGCTGATCGACGGCGCTCCGCTGGGCTTCGACGGCTTCGACCGCGCGGCGGGTCAAGGCCGCACGTAGTCGAGGTCCATCGAGTCCTGCTGGTCGGACCGCTCACCCCACTTCAGCTCGAGGTGCCAGCAGCCGGCGGCCGGCAGGTCGATGGTGGAAGGGCCGGGACCACCGGGAACCTCCCTGCTGGCGTGTCGCGACGTGCCGGCGAGCATCGCGTCGATCTCGAGCGAACCGCCGGGGTCCGCTCCGGTCGGTGCCACCCACAGGATCTTGTTGTTGACCTCGTCCGACGGCGGGGAGTGCAGGGTGCCGCCGAACAGGATCGCGACGATGTCGCCGTCGTCACCCAGGACGTGCGGAACCGAGGGAGTCGGATCGGAGAACCCGCCCCGCGCCCACGACGGCAGCACCGTCTCCTGGACCTCGGACCGACACGGACCGACGGGCTCGGAAGAACCGGTCCCGTTCGGGTCGCCGGCGACCGGGTTCGGTTCCTCGTTGCTCGTCAGGGCCGCCGCCGTGGCGGTCGACAACGCGATCACGGCGACCGCCGCCATGGCGCCGGTGAGGTGGCGTCGACGTCGGAGCCCCCGCCCACGGGCGAGCCCGCCGGCCACCAGGTCGGACACCGCCGGGTCGTCGGTGCGTACGGCTGCGCGGATCGCGGTCTGCAGCTGCTCGTCTGTCATGACGCCGTCCACTTCCTCTGATCAGTTCGACCGCAGGTCGGTCAGGTTGTCGCCGAGCACCTCGCGCAGGCGGGCCAGGGCCCGCCTGCATCGGGTGCGAACGGCCTCGGGGGTGGTGCCGAGCAGGTCCGCGGTGGTCGCCGCGTCCAGGTCTTCGCAGTACCGCAGCACCAGCGCGGCCCGGTCGATCGGGCCGAGCTGCGCGAGCGCGGCCAGCACCGTCAGTCGCAGGCTGACGTCGTCGTCCGGGACCCGTTCCCCGGCGCCGAGGTCGGCCGTCGGTCGTTCGGTGCTGCTCCTCCTCCGGCGGTCGCTGATGAAAAGCCGGACCAGCGTGGTCCGCGCGTACGCGGCCGGGTCGTCGGCACGACTGACCCGCGACCA
The DNA here is from genome assembly GCA_963788445.1 of uncultured Actinomycetota bacterium. GTDB lineage: Bacteria > Actinomycetota > Actinomycetes > Propionibacteriales > Nocardioidaceae > Nocardioides. The sequence goes on along the minus strand of CAWBGN010000004.1, from coordinate 906,408 downwards.
CTTGACGTACAGCCGGCCCAACGCCTCCTGCACGAGGTCTTCGGCGCGGTGCCAGTCACCGGTCAGCGCGTACGCCGTCCGGAAGAGCGTGGGCGTGCGAGCCACCGCGAACTCGGTGAACTCTGCTGTGCCCATGCCGCCTCCGTCCGCCCTCTACCTATGCAGACGCTTCGAACCCCCGTCGGCGTGACACTCCGCCGCCACAAGGTCGCGAAAAAGGGGTCAGAGTGCCTGCGAGACGCTCGACATGTTGAAGTCGGGGACTCGCAGCGCCGGCATCGCGGTACGCGAGAAGTAGTCGTCGCCCCACTCGCGGCTGAACGCGGGCACCGTCTCGCCGGCGTGAGTGAACCGGCGGAGCAGGTCGACGGGGCTCTCGTTCCAGCGGAAGTTGTTGACAGCGCCGGTGATCTCGCCGTTCTCCACGAGGTAGACGCCGTCCCGGGTCAGGCCGGTGAGCAGCAGGGACTCGCGGTCGACCTCGCGGATGTACCAGAGGCAGGTGAGCAGCAGGCCGCGTTCGGTACCGGCGACCAGGTCCTCGACGGAGCCACTGCCGCCCTCGACGGAGAGCACCAGGTTGTCGACCGCGGGCGTCACCGGCTGGCCGGTCATCGCGGCGCTGTGCCGGGTCTGGATGAGGGAGGTCAGCTCTCCCTTGCGGATCCAGTCGGTGCGCCCGATCGGCAGGCCGTTGTCGAAGACCGACTCGGTGTTGTCGGACTGGGACGCGACCACGAACGGCGCGCAGGCCAGGCCGGCCAGGCTCGGGTCGGAGAACAGGGTGACTCCGGGGTCGCTGATCGTCTGGCCGATCCGGGTGCCGCCGGTGCGGTCGCTGTAGACCGACTGGCCCTCGTGCGCGACCCGCGCGCCGGCGTACCAGTAGGCGTCGATCATCAGGTCGGAGACCGCGGTCGGCGGCAGGATCGTGTCGTAGCGGCCGGCGGGGAGGTCGAGCCGTCGCTCGCTCCACGCCAGCCGCTGGGCCAGCGTCGCGTCCATGGCCAGGGCGTCGACGTCGGTGAAGTCGCGGGTGGCGCCGCCGACCCACGCGCTCTGGGTGAGGTCGGCGGTCTTGCCCGTGCAGCCGTAGTGGCCGGTCGGCTGGACGTGCCGCAGCCTGAGGCCGGTGCTGGAGCCGAGGTACGTCGTGGTCAGCTCGTGGTTGACGAAGCCGTAGAGCACCCGGCCGCCGTCGCCGGCGCGGCCGAACGCCTCACCCAGCGCGGGTGCGAACGCGTCGTACACGTGGATGTCGGTGTGCTCGGGCTCGTCGTCCCAGTCTGCCGCCGCGTCGCCGGTGATCAGGTCGTTGGCGTCCTCGGCCGCGGATCCGGCGCGAGCCGCGGCGTCGGCGGCCTGGACCAGGTCGGCGACCTGGGCGGCCGTGCTCGCGCTGCCGCTGACCGATCCGCTGCTGACGCCGTCGGCGCCGCGGATGAACGAGATCACGGTCATCGAGATCGAGTGCATGACCCCGTTGGTGGTCAGCGTGTTGTTCGCCCAGCGCAGGTTGGCGCTGGTGTGGTCGCGGACGATTGCGATGCAGTCGTCGGAGGTCGAGCTGACGAGGGCGTGCTCGACGAGGGACTGGGGGGTTGCCTGGGGAGTCAGCGGGGTCATCAGTGGCCTGCCTCGTCGTTGGTGTTGAGGATGCGGACGTTGCGGAACAGCGAGGTCGGGCAGCCGTGGCTGACCGAGGCGACCTGGCCCGGCTGGGCCTTGCCGCAGTTCATGGCGCCGCCGAGCAGCCAGGTCTCGGGGCCGCCGACGGCCTCCATGGAGTTCCAGAAGTCGGTGGTGGTGGCCTGGTAGGCCACGTCCCTCAGCTGGCCGACCAGCTCGCCGTCGGCGATCTTGTAGAACCGCTGACCCGTGAACTGGAAGTTGAACCGCTGCATGTCGATCGACCAGCTCTTGTCGCCGATGACGTAGATGCCACGCTCGACGCGGCCGATCAGCTCCTCGGTCGAGGGCCCGTCGGGGGCGGGCTGCAGCGACACGTTGGCCATCCGCTGGATCGGGATGTGGCCGGAGGAGTCGGCGTACGCGCAGCCGTTGGAGCGGCCGCCGTTGAGCTCGGGCTTCATGTGGCCCATCGGTCGGTCCAGCTGATAGCCGACGAGCACACCATCCTTGACGATGTCCCAGGTCTGGGTCTGCACGCCCTCGTCGTCGTACCCGATGGTCGAGAGGCCGTGCTCGACGGTGCGGTCGCCGGTGACGTTCATGATCGGCGAGCCGTACTGCAGCGTGTTCAGCTTGTCGTACGTCGCGAACGACGTGCCGGCGTAGTTGGCCTCGTAGCCCAGCGCACGGTCCAGCTCGGTGGCATGGCCGATCGACTCGTGGATCGTCAGCCACAGGTTGGTGGGGTGGATCACCAGGTCGTAGGTGCCGGCCTCGACCGTGGGCGCCTTGAGCTTCTCGGCCAGCAGCTCCGGGACCTGGTAGATCTCGTCGTCCCAGTCCCAGGTGCCGTCGGTGAGGTACTCCCAGCCTCGACCGACCGGTGGCGCGATCGACGCCATCGAGTCGAAGTGGTCGGCGCCGCTGCCCATCGCCTCGAATCCGGGCATGATCCGGACCCGCTGCTGGGTGGTGCGGGTGCCGGCCAGGTCGGCGTAGTACTTGTTCTCGTGCACCTGGAGCAAGAAGGCGGACGCGTGGTCGACGGCGGCTCCGGTGCGCAGCCGGTTGGTCCAGTCGATGAGCAGGTCGGCCTTCTCGGCGGTGGGTACGTCGAGCGGGTTCACGTCGTACGACGAGACCCAGGTGACGTCGTCGTACACCGGCTCGGGCGCGATCTCCACCGGCGTACTGGTCATCGCCGAGGCGACCACCGCCACCTCGACGGCGCGTTCCGCGGTCAGCGCGGCCTCCTCCGGAGTCAGCACGACCGCGGACGCGAAGCCCCACGCCCCGCGGTGGATCACCCGGACAGCGAAGCCGAGGTCCTCGCTGTCGCTGGCGCCCTGCAGTGCGCCGTCGCGCACCCCGAGCTGCTGGTAGCGGATCCGCTCGAACCGGAAGTCCGCGTGGCTGACCCCGAGCTCCCTGGCCCGGGTCAGCGCCGCGTCGCCGAGCGAGCGGTAGGGGAGTGACGTGAAGGACTGATCGAGCTGGGCGGTCATGAACGCGAACCTATCCGACAGCGCCACCGGATTTCCTCCACCAGCGACGCGTTGCGTACGGCGTCAGCGGGCGAGCGCGACCGTCGACCCTCGCCGCGACTTCGAGACCCGCAGCTGGACGGGGATCCGGTCACGCATCTCGGCGACGTGGCTGACCACGCCGACGACGCGGCCGCCGTCGCGGAGCGTGTCGAGGGTGTCCATGACGTCGTCGAGGGTGTCGGCGTCGAGTGAGCCGAAGCCCTCGTCGACGAAGAGCGTGTCGAGGTCGGCTCCACCCACCTCGTGCGCGATCACGTCGGCCAGACCGAGGGCCAGCGCGAGGGAGACCACGAAGGTCTCGCCGCCGGACAGGGTGGCCGGGTCGCGGGTCTCGCCGGACCAGTCGTCGCGGACCAGCAGGCTGAGACCGCCCCGGGTCTCGCCGGCTCCGCGGCGGCCGGTGTGCTCGAGGCTGTAGCGCTGGTCGCTCATCCGGGCCAGGCGTTCGTTGGCGGCGGCCACCACCTGGGCGAGGCGCCAGGCCAGGACGTAACCGGACAGCCGCATCTGCAACCGGTTGTCGGGGGAGGTGCCGTCGGTGAGCGCGGCCATCCGGATGGCGAGGTCGAGCGCGTCCCTCAGCGGCGCCCACTCCTCGAGCGCATCGCGCAGCTCCGCGACCAGGCCGGCCAACCGCTGGGCGCGCGCCTGGGCCAGGGCCGCGGCGTCGCGGGCCGCATCGAGAGCCTCCGCGCGCCGCTGGTGGGCCTCCTCGAGGATCGGGAGGTCGGGAGCCTTCACCGCGGCGGCCGCGCGGAGCGCGGGGTCGGCCAGCACCGCCTCGGCAGCGGTCAGGGCCTTGTCGTGGTCGCGGATCCGGCTCTCGAGCTCGGTCACCTCGTCGGCGCCCAGCGCGGCGGCGAGCGCAACGGCCAGGTCGTCGAAGCCGGCCTGGTGGGCGGCCTCGCCCGCGCGTCGCCGGGTGTCTGCCTCGGCCTCGGCGGCCCGGTCGACGTCGCGCCAGGCGGCCAGCGCCTGCTCGCAGGCGGCGGCCAGAAGGTCCTGTCGTTCGGCCACGGCTGCGAGCGACGACGCGCCGCTGCCGTCGAGGACGCCCGCCAGCTCACGCCCGATCGCCCTCGCCTCGGCCTGATGAGCCGCGAGCCCGGCGCGGGACGAGGCCAGGTCGAGAAGCACCGCTTCGCGCGACTGGGTGAGCCGAGCCACGTCGGTCTCGACCTTCTCGATCCGGGCGGCAACGCGGATCAGGCCGTCGGTCACCGTCGAGAGCCGGTCCACCTCGGCCTCGGCGGCCCTCAGCGCCGCCGGGTCGTCGTCGCCCACCGCCTGCTCCTGCGCCACCGCGAGCCTGGTGACGAGGTCGCGGACCAGGCCGTCGTGGGCGAGCCGGGCGGACTCGGCGTCGTCGACGAGCTTGCGCGCCGCCTTCTCGGCGGCGGCGTCCGGTGCGCCGGTGCGGCCGCTGGCCAGCTGGGGGTGCTCGGCGGAGCCGCACACGGGGCAGTCGTCACCGACCGCGAGCGCGCCGGCGAGCTCGGCGGCCATCCCGTTGATCCGCTCCTGCTGGACGTGCAGCCACTCCTCCTTGCGACCGTGCAGCTCGTCGATCGCGGCGGTGTGCAGCTCGCGGGCCAGGCCCAGCTCGGCGGTCAGCTCGACCACCAGTTCGGCCGCCTGGCGGCGCCGGCGAAGCGTGTCGACGTAGGCGCGGGCGACCGGGATGGCGAGCAGGGCGTTCTTCGCCTCCTCGTGCGCGGAGGTCAGCCGAGTCAGCTCGCCGGGCAGGTCACGGAGCTGGGCCGCGGCAGCGCGCTCCTGGGACGCGAGCTCGGCGACTCGCTGTTCGGTGCCCTGGATCGCGGTGCGCAGCTGCGCCAGCGCGTCCTCGCGCGGCTGCAGTGCGCGGGCCCTGGCCGCGGCGTCGACCGCGCGCTGTCCGGCCACCTCGATCGCCCGGCCGTCGAGCGCTTCCGGTGCGACCCCGAGGAGTCCGGCGACGGTGGTGGTGCGGCGGGCGCGGACGTCGACGGCGTCGGCGCACACCCGCTGCTGGCGGACGACAAGCTCGTGCAGTGGTACGACGGAGGCCGCGCGCCGGGCCGCGGACAGCCGGCGCACACGCGCGGACTGCTCGCCTCCCAGGGCGCGGAGCCGGTCGCGGGTCTCCATCGCGTCGGAGTGCGTCGCCTGGAGCTCCACCAGGCGGAGAGCCTGGTCGAGGGCGGCGCGCGACCGGGACTCCGCGTCGGACGCCTGGCGTACGACGTCGGCGGTCGCGGCGGCGCCGGCAGCGGCGCGTGCGCGCTGCAACGCTGCCCAGTGGTCGATCTCGCCCGCGCCGGCCGGCCCGGTCAGCTCGTGCGCGTCCCACGTCTCGGGGAGCGGATCGGCGGCGGTCTCACTGACCCGGCTGACCAGGTCGGCCACCACCTCGTGGTGTCGGCCCGACTGCTGGCGCAGCGAGCGGCGGTGGTCGCGCAGCCAGCGTTCGATGTCCTCGAAGCGGGTGGTGCGGAAAAGCTGCTGGAGCAGCTTGTGCCGCTCGTCGGAGCGCGCGCGCAGGAAGGCCTGGAACCGGCCCTGCGGGAGCATCGCCACCTGGCAGAACTGGGCGAGGTTCATACCGACCAGATGGGTGACGAAGTGACCGGTCTCGTCGAGACGGTTGGCGAGCTGGTGCCAGGCGCCGTCCCGTCGCTCGGAGAGCCGCACCGACGCCTGCTCGGTGGTGGAGCCGGAGCCGCGCTTCTTGGGGCGCTCCCAGGCGGGGGAGCGGACGATCCGGAACCGCCGGCCGGACAGGGTCAGCTCGAGAGCGACGCAGGGGCGGACCCCCTCCGCGGCCTGGTCGGAGCGCAGCCGCTTCGCGGTCTGGCGGTCGCCGGGGACCTCGCCGTACAGCGCGAAGCACACGGCGTCGAGAACGCTGGTCTTGCCGGCGCCGGTCGCGCCGGAGAGCAGGAACAGCCCGGCGTCGGACAGGGCGTCGAAGTCGACGGTCACCTGGTCCGCGAAGGGGCCGAACGCCGTGACCTCGAGCTGGTGCAGCCGCATCAGGCGCTCCCTGCGACGAAGCGGTCGAGGTCGCGGTCGTCGCAGCAGGCGTCACACGCGTCGCGGAGCAGCCCGGACTCGTCGTCGGTGGCGGGGGTGCCGCGCAGGTCGGCGACGAAGTCGAGCGCAATGTCGTGGTCGCTGCGGCCCTGGGTGCGGGCGGACGGCGCCGCCGAGGTCTCGGGGTCAGCCGGAGCGAACGACAGCACCAGCGCGTGCGGGAACCGGCGACGCAGACGGTCCATCGCCTGGAGCGGACGGGTGTCATCGGTGAGGGTCGCCTGGACCCACGACTGCTCGTGGCGCTCCAGCGCCGGGTCGGCCAGCAGGTCCTCGAGCGCCCCCGCCAGCCGGGCCAGCGGGCGAGGGACGGGGGCGTCGACGAACTCGGCGCCGGCCAGCCCGTGCGGGCCGAGGTCCACCAGCCAGCTGCCCTTGCGGTGCTGCGCCTCGGAGAAGGAGTAGGCGAGGGGTGAGCCGCTGTAGCGGACGTGGTCGGTGAGGGTGGCCCGCCCGTGCAGGTGGCCGAGCGCGGCGTAGTCGAGGCCGTCGAAGACCGTGGTCGGGACGATGGAGACGCCGCCGACGCTGATGTCACGCTCGGAGTCGCTCGGCTCGGCGCCTGCGACGAAGGCGTGGGCGAGCACGACGGAGCGGGTGCCGCTCGTTTGCCTGTGGAGATCGGCCCGGACTCGCGCCATGGCCTCGGTCAGCGCGGCCTCGTGGGAGCGGCCGGGCAGCGCCCATGGCTCGCGGAGCGCGTCGGGGTCGAGGTAGGGGAGGCCGTAGACGGCCACCGGACCGTGGTCGTCGCGGAGCAGGACGGGGGTACCGACGGTGGCTGCGTCGGTGCGGATGTGCACGCCCGCGGCGTCGATCAGCCGGCTGCCGAAGCCGAGCCGCTGGGCGGAGTCGTGGTTGCCGCTGGTGACCACCACGCGGGCCGGTGACACGGCCAGACGGGCGAAGGTCTCGTCGGCCAGGTGGACCGCGTCGACGGGCGGCAGCGCCCGGTCGTAGACGTCACCAGCCACCACCACGAGGTCGACGCGCTCGCGCTCGACAACCTCGAGGAGGTGGTCGACGTACGCCGCCTGGTGGTCGAGCATGCCCTCCCGGTGGAAGGACCGCCCGAGGTGCCAGTCGGACGTGTGGAGGATGCGCACGGGGCGAGGCTAGGTCGCGTCACCGACAGGACGGCGGAACCACGCCGTGCCCCGCCCCGAGCACCTCCGGACTATCTAAGCCAGGACCTTGGTCACGCCTGGGCCATCAGGGCGAACTGCACCCCACCGGCCTGGTCGACGGAGGCGTCGAGCACCTTGTCGTCGAGCTGCTGCTTGGCGTTCTCGTCGAGGAAGACGGTCGCGCCGCCCTGCTCGACGGTCTCGTCGCCCGGCTCGGCGCTCGCGGCCGGGGCCACCTCGAAGGCGGGCTGAGTGCCCGACTCGCTGGTGATGCGGAGCCCGCTGGCGTCCGGGATCTGCTCCGCGATGTCCTTGACGATCGTGCTGGCGTTCTCGGTGAGGGTGAGCATGAAGTTCTCCTATGCGGGTGCGTCTCTCGATCCCGTGGCCTGCTGCGCGCCGAGGATCGAGAGGCACACCCTGCCGATTGCGTTCAGTACCTCTCCACCGTTGCGGAGATCGGCCCACGACACAAATGCTCGGCGGGTCAGGAGGTGTAGCTCACGCACCGTTTCGGCGACGTGAAGCCGTACACCCGGAGCCCGGTCTCCTGCGCCAGCCGGACCGTCAGACTCGACGGGGCGCCCACCGCGACCAGCGCGCCGACGCCGGCTGCGACCGCCTTCTGGGCGAGCTCGAAACCGGCCCGTCCGCTCACCACCAGGCAGGCCTCGGCGGGGGACTGGCCGGCCAGGACCCGGGCCCCGGTGACCTTGTCGACGGCGTTGTGCCGCCCGATGTCCTCGCGTACGACGAGCACCACACCGGCCGCGGTGACCAGGGCCGCGCCGTGCACGCCGCCGGTGCGGTCGAACACGGGCTGGGCGGACCGGAGGAGGTCCGGGAGGGACCGCACGAGGTCCTCCGGGATCGGCTCGCCCGACCACGGCGCGGCGCGCGGCAGGTCGAGCACCGCGCCGATGCTGTCCTTGCCGCAGACCCCGCACGCGGACGACCCGGTGGTCACGGCGGTGTGCCGGTGGCCCGGGTCCGCGGCGGGCGGTTCGTCCAGCGTGACGGTGACGACGTTGAACTCCTGCTCGGGCGTCAGCGTCACGTCGGTGCAGTAGGCGACCTCGTGGATCGACCCGGGGCGGGCGAGGCCCTCGTGCACCAGCCACCCCGCCGCGAGCTCGAAGTCGTTGCCCGGGGTCCGCATGGTCACCCACACCCGGTGCGCGTCGGCGCCCGGCCAGGCGAGGCGGATCTCGAGCGGTTCCTCGGTCGCGACCCGGTCCTCGCGCCGGCGCTCCTCGCCCTCGGACAGCTCCCGCACCCGCACCCGGACCGTCGGCCCGGGTCGACGCGGACGGTCGCTCACCGGACGGGGTAGGCCTGGCGGACCGCCATCCGCCGGCACAGGTCGTCGGCGCGGTCCACGACGGTACGGCGCAGCGTCGGGTCGAGGTCGGCGGCCTCGACCAGCTCCCGCGACCGGGTCGCCGTCTTGTCCGTCAGCGACGTGATCGGGAAGAACGCCTGTGCACCCGTCGCGAGCACCCAGCCCTGGCGCACCTCCACGGTGTCGGGCAGCTCGTCGAAGTAGCGGTCGACGTACGGCTCGGTCAGCAGCTCCTGGCCGACCCGCCACATGCCGAGGCCGGCGGCCTCGAGCTCGTAGTTGGTCACGTCGACCTCGCCCGTGAACCGCTGCCACGCCCAGGCCTTGGCCTCCTCGTCCGGGAGCGACGCCAGCGCACGCGACAGCTCCACGCGGGACCGGTCCGTCTCCTCCTGCTGGAAGGCCGCGTCGAGCTCCGGCCGGTCGACCTCGCCGAGCTTCGCGAGCTGGACCAGGACCCGCCACCGTAGGTCGAGGTCGAGCTCGATGCCGGGTGGGAGCACCCGGCTCTGGAGCCAGGAGCGCAGCAGGCCGGAGTCGGTGGCGGAGCTGGTGGCCGCCTGGAAGGCCGCGAGCTGGAGGGTGGAGCCGGGCTCGGACCGCTCGAGCATGGTGCGGGCGAGCGCGTGCAGGCGTCCGAGCGCCGCGCTCGGGGTGGCCGACAGCGGCGCGACGGTCTGGATCGCCCACGGCATGGTGTAGGAGACGGCGTCGTCGCTGTCCTCGATCGGCATGCCCGCCTCGAGCAGGTCGAGCACGTCCGCCGGGTCGATCGCCGCGTTGTGCAGTGCGCTGCGGACGTTGTTCCAGACCCCCGCGCGCAGGTGCGTGTCGTCGGTGGTGGGGAGCAGCCCCTTGAGGGTCGCGACCGTCACCGGATCGGGCTCGACCAGCGCCCAGGTGTCCTCGTAGGGATCGAGCACCACCGCGGCGCCGGCGGGCACGTCGACGTCGGTCTCCGGGCCGACGACGGTCACCGACTGGGTCGTCCACGTCCCGCCGGGTGCGGCGGTCGCCACCCGGAACGTGTGCGGCCGGTCGGCGGGATGCTCGGCAGGGGGAGTACGCCGGAGTACCCCGGCACTGCGGTCCAGCACGATCGTGTCCGGCCCGGCGGTGCGCAGCCAGTTGCTGGTGAATGCCGACAGATCGCCCGCGCCGGCACCCTCCCAGCTGGCGAACAGGTCGAGCATGGTCGCGTTGCCGAACCGGTGCCGGGTGAAGTGGTCGACCGCGCCGGCCAGGAACACCTCGTCACCGAGCACCGCGTTGAGCTGCTTGAGGATGCTCGAGCCCTTGGTGTACGAGATGCCGTCGAAGTCCTGGAGCGCGGCAGTGGCGTCGACCGCGCCGTTGGCGGCCACCGGATGGGTGCTCGGCGACTGGTCGGCCTTCAGGCCCCACTGACGCCGCGCGTAGGCGTTGTGGATCCAGGCGTCGCCGTACTCCGTGACGTCGGCGGTGACCCGGTTGCCCATGTACTCGGCGAACGACTCGTTGAGCCACAGGTCGTCCCACCACTTCGGGGTGACGATGTTGCCGAACCACTGGTGCGCCATCTCGTGCGCGACGGTCGTGGCGCGCTTGATGCGCACGCCGCGGGTGACCCGCGAGGAGAAGACGAGCGGATCCCGGAAGGTCACGCAGCCGGGGTTCTCCATGGCGCCGGCGTTGAACTCCGGCACGAACGCCTGGTGGTAGTCGCCGAACGGGTAGCGGATCCCGAACAGGCGGTGGAACTCGTCGAGGCACTGCTTGGTCATCGTGAACAGCTCGTCGGCGTCCGCGTCGAGGTCCTTGCCGATGCTCTGCCGGGCGCTGAGGCCGAGCGGGATGCCGTCGTGCTCGTCCCTGAGCAGGTGGTAGGGCCCGGCCACCACGGTCACGAAGTAGGTCGAGAGGGGGTGCGTGCGCTCGAACTCCCACCGGCCGGGCTCGACCTGGGTGCCGGGGGAGTTGCCGATCACGACCCAGTCGGCGGGTGCGGTGACGTGGAGGGTGACCGGCGCCTTGAGGTCGGGCTGGTCGAAGCAGGCGAAGATGCTGGGCGCGGCGTCCATGAAGCTCATGCCGTAGACGTAGCGGCGGCCGTCGGCCGGGTCGACGTGCGCGTGCAGGCCCTCGCCGTCGTTGCGGAACAAGCATGTCGGCGTCGACGACCAGGTCGTTGCGACCCTCGACGGTCGCGATGGGCAGCCGTCCTCGCTCCAGCAGGTCCGGGTCCAGCGCCCGGCCGTTGAGGCGGATCTCGTGGACCCGGTCCGGCTTCAGGTCGACGAACGTGTCGCCGCCGCGCGACGTGAACGTCACGGTGGTGACCGAGCGGAACCGCTCGGTGTCGAAGGCGAGATCCAGGCGGACGTCGTACTCGTCGACGGAGAGGAGATCGAAGCGGGCCTCGGCCTCGGTGCGCTGCAGACTGTGGAACGGGTTGCTCACTCGGCCACCCTAGATCGTGGCCGAAGTCTCGGGCGGTTTGCGTCGGCTCGGCCGATGTAACGCCGTGTTAATTGCTGTACCCAGGGGGTTGCAGCACCCGTGGAACAGCAAGGAACACGGCGTTACAAGCGGAAACCGCTCCGACGGAGGAGGTCAGGAGACGCCGACCGCCGCCTCACGCCGCGCGTCGCCCGCGGCCTCGAGCCGGCCGTCCGGGTCGCGCTGCGCGGCGCCGACGCCGCCGAAGTACATGTGCGGCTCGGGGTACTCGTGCCCGGGCAGCCCGCTGGCCTCCACGGCGGCGGCCAGGTCGGGGTCGCGTTCGTACTCCGCGGTGTAGCCCGTCCTCGCCGTAGCGGAGATGCAGGCGGGGTCGCGAGATCGCGTGCTGGAGGTCGACGTGGTGCAGGCAGCCCTGCCCGAGGACCAGCATCAGCGCGGTGGTGATCCGGTCGGCGCCGGGCGATCCGATCGCCAGGGATCGGCCGTCGGCGGCGCGGCCGGTGGTCGGCGCCATGTTGGAGACGAGCCGGGTGCCCGGCGGGACGGCGTGCAGGCCGTGCCGGTTGAGCTCGGTCTCGCCGAGACAGTTGTTGAGCAGGATGCCGGTGCCGGGGATGCAGAACCCGGCGCCGTACCCGCTGCTCATGGTGATCGCGCAGGCGGTGCCCTCGTCGTCCATCGCGGAGATGTGGGCGGTCGAGGCCGAGCCCCGGAGCGCGGCGAGGCCACGCTCGCCGACCGCGTCGAGCAGCGCGCGGCCGTCCTGGTCGAGGTCGCGGGAGAAGTCGTGCACCGACGTGCGGTACGACAGCACCTCGTGCTGGATCTCCAGGGCGTCCGACCAGGTCCAGTCCCCGCGTCGGGCCAGCTCGTCGAGCATCACCGCGAGCATCGGCCCGCCGACGGCGGGCGGCGGGTTGGTGGCGATCGACCAGTCGCCGACGTCGAGGACGTACGCCGGCCGCACCACCGGCTGGTACGCCGCGAGGTCGTCGGCGGTGACCAGGCCGCCGCCGTGCTCCATCTCGGCCACGAGCCCGCGACCGACCTCGCCGCCGACGAAGAGGCCCGGGCCCGGTGGCCGCGAGGTCGTCGAGGACGTCGGCCAGCGCGACGTTCCGGGCCTCCTCGCCGCCGGCCAGCAGCGAACCGTCCGACCGGGTGACCAGGGCGTGCGCCTCGGGGTCGGTCGCGAACAGGCTGTCGGCGGTGATCGACAGGTAGCGCGCCGCGGCGTGGCTCATCGGGTACCCGTGCCGGGCCGCCGACGTCGCGGGTGCGACCAGCCGCGCCCAGGGCGAGCCGTGCGTACCGCTCGTGGGCCATCGCCGAACGCCGGCACGATGCCCGGCGTGGCGACCGACCCGTGACCGGCGTGCATGGTGACCCCGCCGCCGTACGTCGTGACGACCTCGCGCACGCCGTGGCCGAACCGCTCCTCGGGCAGCCCGCGACCGGGCATCTCGACGTTGCCGTCGACGACGACCGGGTCGCCGTCCGCGGGCCAGACAGCGACGAAGCAGCCGCCGGCGAAGCTGACCATCCCCGGCTCGGTGGCCATCGCGACGAACGCCGCGGCCAGGGCGGCGTCGACCGCGTTGCCACCCTCCGCCGCGACACCCAGGCCGGCCTCGAGGGCCTGCCGGCCGGTCGCGGCCACCGCCACTTGTCGGGTCACCGGGCCACCATTCCCCGTCCAGCGAGCCCCAGGCAACCTTGTCGTCCGTCGGCGGATCCGTGGTGGCCGAGATCACGGTCGTTTCGCTGCGGTTCGCTGCTCGCATACCCGTAGAATGTAAGAGTCGCACAAGCGGCAATGTTCATTACAGTCAAACGGCCCGTTCGACGGGCGAAAGGGATGAGACCTCCATGACCACGCAGCTGCACCTGGCCAACGTGATCGTCGAAGGACGGGCTCACACGGATCAGGATCTCGCGCTCCTGCGCACCGTGGAGCTCGCCCGCGAGCAGGAGCGCGCGCGACCGCCGCGGCCTGCGCTTCTTCCGCCGCTGACCGCGGGGGAGCGCGCCGGGCCGGGCAGGCCGCCATCTGGCAGGCTTGGCCGCATGGACGACCAGACCCTGCGCTACATCGACCTGACCCTGGCCGAGGACGGGCGCTACCAGGTGACCAACCGGCGCGGGGGAGTGCTCCCGATCGGCCGGGGCGGCGACGACACCGACTTCACGCCGGTCGAGCTGTTCCTGGCGGCCCTGGCCGGCTGCGGTGCCATCGACATCGGCCTGATCACCGGCAAGCGCGCCCGCGCGGAGTCGTTCGACGTACGCGCCGAGGGGCACAAGATCCGCGACGAGCAGGGCAACCACCTGGTCGGCCTCAAGCTCACCTTCGACATCACCTTCCCCGAGGGGGAGGACGGCGACCGGGCGCGGGAGTTCCTGCCGCGCGCGATGGAGCAGACCCGCGACCGGCTCTGCACGGTCGGCCGCACGGTCGCGATCGGCGAGCCCGTCGAGTACGTCGAGGCCTGAGGCCGTTGATGGCCCGCCGTCCGCGCACCGGACCCTGGGTGTCGGTGCCCCGGCAGGACGGGCGCCGGTTCGTCGTCACGGGGGCCACGCAGCGGCATCGGGCTGCAGGCCGCCCGGATCCTGGCCGCGTTCGGCGCCGACGTCGTGCTCGCGGTCCGCAACACCGACAAGGGCGAGGCGGTCGCCCGCGACCTGACCGGGCAGTGTCGAGGTACGCCGGCTCGACGTCGCCGACCTGTCGTCGGTGCGCGCGTTCGCCGCCGAGGTCGGCGACGTCGACGTACTCGTCAACAACGCCGGCGTGATGGCGGTGCCGTTCGCGCGGACGGTCGACGGGTTCGAGACCCAGATCGCCACCAACCACCTGGGCCACTTCGCGCTGGCCAACCTGCTGCTGCCGCGGCTGACCGACCGGGTGGTCGTCGTCGGCTCGGCCTCGCACTGGGCCGGCGAGCTCGACGTCGACGACCTCGACTGGGACCGGCGCGGCTACCAGCCGTACGCGGCGTACGCCCAGTCGAAGCTGGCCAACCTGCTGTTCCTCGCCGAGCTCCAGCGCCGGCTGACGGCGGCCGGATCGACGCTGCGCGCGACCGGTGCGCACCCGGGCTACACCTCGACCGGCATCCAGCTCGGCACCGGCAACCGCGCCTTCACCTGGCTCTCCAACCTCGGCAACGCGCTGGTCGGGCATGCCGGCCTGGCAGGGCGCGCTGAACACGGTGTACGCCGCCACGATGGACCTGCCCGGCAACTCCTACGTCGGCCCGTCGGGACCGGGGGAGATGCTCGGCTGGCCGCGCCTGGTCGGCCGCAGCTCCGCCGCCGGCGACCCCGACCTGGCCCGCGCGCTGTGGGACCGCTCGGAGCAGCTGACCGGGACGTCCTTCCCCCTCTGAGAACGCTGACCCGTCCGATAATGGATCGGCGGGTCAGCGTGTCAGTCGACGGTGACGGACTCGATCTCGACCGGCGTCTTCGGCGGCGCCGTCGGGGGCGCCGGTCGTCGGGTGCCCTTCTTGGCGACGTCCTGCGACGATCTTGACGCTCGCCTCGTCGACGGTGCCGAACACGGCGTACGCCGGCGGCAGCTGGGTGTCGCCGTACACGATGAAGAACTGCGAGCCGTTGGTGTTCGGGCCGGCGTTGGCCATCGCCAGCGTGCCGGCGGGGTAGGTCTCGTCGCCGCTCAGCTCGTCGTCGAAGGTGTAGCCCGGGCCGCCCGTGCCGGTGCGCGGTCGGGTCACCGCACTGCAGCACGAAGATGCCCTCGGTGGTGAGCCGGTGGCACTGCGGTCGCGTCGAAGTAGCCCTGCTCGGCCAGCGACAGGAACGAGTTGACCGTGCACGGGCGTGGCCGCCTGGTCGAGCGTGGCGTTGAGGTCACCGACGCTCGGTGGTGATGGTGACGTCGACCTCGCCCTCGGCGGGCGCGTCGGACGGCGGCGGCGTCGACCTCCTTCGCGGCACCGGCCGGGTCCTCGGGGTAGTCGCAGGAGACGGTCGGTACGTCCTCTCGGTCGCCGGCTGGTGTCGGTCGGCCGTGTCGTCGCCGCCGTCGTCGCCGCTGCACGCGGCGAGGCCGGACGAGCAGCGAACAGGAGGGCAACGGCGGCAATCGGACGCGAGCGCATGGGGTCGATCGTAGGTGAGGGGCGCTCAGGAGTTCTGGCCGCGTGCCGCCACCGGCCAGACGCGCACCTCGCCCTTGTCGTCGACGTACAGGTCGTCGGCGAGGTTGACCGCCGCGCACACGTGGTTGGGCACCACGTCGACGACCGACGCCGATGGGCGGCAGCGGCGTCGTCGCCGAGGTCGGCGACGGCGTGGTGCTCGGCGAGCAGGACGATCCGGGCGTCGGGGTGGTCCGGCAGCCGGCCCCAGCCCGTGGCGTACGGCGCCCGGTCGGCGCCGAGCGCCTTGCTGCCGGCGTCGAGCACGAGCCGACCGCCCGCGTGGCTGACCACGGTGCTGCGGCAGACCAGGGCGATCGAGTCGGGTGGCATCGTCCCGAGCTCCCACTGCTGGGCGTCGCCGAACACGTAGACGCCCGGCCGGAGCTCGGTGAGCACGTCGGTGTCGGCGGCGGCGAGGCTGGGCGTGGACCCACCGCTGACGACCTCCGGCTCGATGCCGGCCTGCGCGCAGGCTGACGCGGCCGCCTCGGACAGCGCCGTCGGCCTCGTCCTGCGCGGCGCTGCTCCAGCGCGGTCGGGCGCGTAGCTGTGGCCGGGGAAGGTGAACACCCCGCGCACGTCCAGACCGCAGCGCGCGGCCACCTCGGCGACCCGGCCGGCGTCGCGGGGGAGCACCCCGCTGCGGTGCTGACCGCTGTCGACCTCGACCAGGACCCGCAGCCGCTGACCCGGTCGCCGAGCAGCATCCCGGCCGCGCGCGGCACCCTCGGCGGAGTCGAGGCCGATGGTCACGCGTCGCGGTGTCGAGCAGGTCGCGCAGCCGGCGGGCCGACAGCGTCGTCGAGCCACAGCGGGTAGGCGATGAAGATGTCGTCGAAGCCGTTCCGGGCGAAGGTCTCGGCCTCGCCGATCGGTCGCGGTGGTGATGCCGACGGCGCCCGCGTCCAGCTGCAGCCGGGCGATCTCGACGCACTTGTGGGTCTTCACGTGCGGCCGCAGGGCGACCCCGGCGGCGGCCGCACGCTCCGCGACGTCCCGGATGTTGCGGCGCAAGCCGCCGAGGTCGACGCGGAGGTACGGCGTCGCCGGCTCGGGCATGCGCCCAGCTACCCGAGGCCAGGCCCGTGGCTACGCTCGAACGCATGGCCCGGACGCGCGCACCGTCTCGCCGTCGTGGCGACGGTGCTCGCGGCCGTCGCTGCTGACCGCCTGTGCGGAGGAGCGGAGCCGGACGAGGTGTCGCCCGAGATCGTGCTCGAGCGCGCCGACGCCAGCGCGCACCCGCCGACCGCTCCGAGCAGCCCGCACCGTCGGCTGCGCCGAGTCGAGCCCGCGGAGCCCGAGGTCCTGGCCAGCGACGGGCGTCCGCGGCGGGCGAGTCTGACCATCCCGAGGCTGGGGCTGCGCGACCTGGTCGTGGTGCCGTACGTCGGCAAGACCGACGACGCGCCCGGGCACCGCCATCCAGAACCGCGGCCGCGCCGCCAGCCCGCACGGCCCGCAGGGCGGCGTCGGACCGGGGGGAGTCGGCAACTACCAGGTGACCGCGCATCGCGTCTCGTCCACGAGGGCCTTCCAGTTCCTGCCCCGGCTGCGTCGCGGCGACGAGGTCATGGTGGAGGCAGGGCGGCAGCGTTATGTCTACCGGATCGTCACCACTCGCGAGACGTCGTTCCGCTCGCCGCGGTCGCTGCGCGAGCAGCGCGCCGCCGTACCGGGCAAGCCCGGCGCCGAGCCCACCCGCGCCATGATCACGCTCTCCACCTGCTCGACCCTCGAGGACCACGCCGCCGGCAACTGGTGGGCGGACCGGTTCGGCAACCCCGAGCACCGGATCGACAAGATCGGGGTGCTGGTGCGGAGCGGGTCTCCCATGTAACGCCGGGCGTTACGCTGACCCAGGGTCGCACCCCGGCAGCGAGTACGGGCGCATGCCGTTCACGGAGGCAGCATCCCGTCCCGTTCACTACATGACATAATGTCAGTTATCGGCGATATCCGAAGAGCGGTGTTGAGCGGGGATGCAGCCCCTTCCGTAGCGTCCTGGCCCCTCTCGCCGTATCAACACCTGACTGGCGACCGGAGCCGAGCCTTCCTGCGCATGTCCAGCTGGAGCAATGCCCGGGCTGCCGACGAGCACGCGTAGCCAGACCGTGCGGATCCGGACAGCAACGGGCCGGCCGGGTGGACTCTCCCCCGACAGCGCCGGCACCGGCGCCTTCACTTGAGCAACCAGTGGTTGCACATGGTCCCGAGATCCTGGCCTACAGTCATATGCAACCAATAGTTGCGAATGAAGGGGAGAGGCGCGATGGAGTACGGAAGCATCGAGCGGGAGATCCACGTCGACGCCTCGCCCGAGGTCGTCTACGAGGTCGTGAGCACGCCCGAGCACCTGCAGCGAGTGGTGGCCCGACGAGGCCGAGCTCGAGCCGGTGCCCGGCGCCACCGGGGTGATCACCTTCGGCGACCGGTCGTCGCCGCGACGCGAACGTCGTACCGCTCACGGTGCTCGAGGCCGACCCGCCCCGCCGGTTCTCCTTCCGGTGGGCGTACGACGAGGGCGACGTCGCCGACCTCCGACCAACTCGTTCCTGGTGACCTTCGACCTCGTCCCGGCCGCGAGCGGCACGTTGCTCCGGCTCGACGGAGACCGGCTTCCGCGAGCAGGGCTGGGAGGCCGCCGTGCTCGAGGAGCACTACCGCGACCACGTCACCGGCTGGGACTTCTTCCTCCCCCGGCTCGTCACGTACGTCGCGCGGCTGGTGTCGACGCCATGAGCGTCGCCGTCGACGACGATCTCTGGTCGGCGGTCGGCGACCCGACCCGGCGACGGATGCTCGACCTGCTGCTGACCGGCGGCGGAGGCACGGCGACCACCCTGAGCGAGCAGCTGCCCGTGACCCGACAGGCCGTCGCCAAGCACCTCGGCGTACTCGACCGGGTCGGCCTGGTCCAGGTCACGCCGTCCGGGCGGGAGACGCCGCTACCAGGTGGACGAGGCGCAGTTCGCCCGCGCCGTCGCCCAGCTGTCATCGGTCGGAGCCGCCTGGGACGCCCGGCTGCACCGGATCAAGCGGATCGCCGAAGCGATCCAGCGCAGCCAGGACGGCTGACCGACACCGCACGAACGTCGCCACGTCCGTGGCGACGCCGATGACCGCGCCCGGAACCGGGCGCCAACAGGAGAAAGAGGTATCGAGATGGTGGACATCCTGCACCGGATCGGCGTCACGTCGTCGTCCCCACGACGTCTACACGGCCCTGACCACGGTCGACGGGCTGGCGAGCTGGTGGACCGAGGACGTCGAGGGCGACAGCAATGTCGGCGGCGTGATCCGGTTCCGCTTCGTGCCCGGCGGGTTCGACATGGAGGTACTGGAGACCCAGCCCGACGAGCTCGTGCTCTGGGAGGTGGTCGACGGTCCCGAGGAGTGGATCGGCACCCACATCCGCTTCGAGCTCAAGCAGGAGGAGGGCTTCACGATCGTGCTGTTCCAGCACACCGGCTGGAAGGAGCCGGGCGAGTTCATGCATCACTGCAGCACCAAGTGGGCGACCTTCCTGATGAGCCTCAAGAAGCTGGTCGAGACCGGGACCGGCGAACCCGCCCCGCGCGACGTCCAGATCAGCAACTGGCACTAGCTCAATCGGGGGGCATCAGCCGACGTACGCCGCCAGGTGCTCGCCGGTGAGCGTCGACCGGTCGGCGACCAGGTCGGCGGGCGTGCCCTCGAAGACGACCTGGCCGCCGTCGTGGCCGGCGCCGGGGCCGAGGTCGATGATCCAGTCGGCGTGCGCCATCACGGCCTGGTGGTGCTCGATGACGATGACCGACTTGCCGGAGTCGACCAGCCGGTCCAGCAGGCCGAGCAGGTTCTCGACGTCGGCGAGGTGCAGGCCGGTGGTCGGCTCGTCGAGGACGTAGACCTCGCCCTTCTCGGCCATCTGGGTGGCCAGCTTGAGCCGCTGCCGCTCGCCGCCGGACAGCGTGGTCAGCGGCTGGCCGAGGGTGAGGTAGCCGAGCCCGACGTCGGCGAGCCGGTCCAGGATCTTGTGCGCGGCCGGCGTGCGTGGCGTCGCCGTCCTCGAAGAACGCCTCGGCCTCGTTCACCGACATCGCGAGCACCTCGGCGATGTTCCGGCCGCCGAGGGTGTACTCCAGCACCGCCGCCTGGAACCGCTTGCCCTCGCACTCCTCGCAGGTGGACTCGACGGTGGCCATCACGCCCAGCTCGGTGTAGATGACGCCGGCGCCGTTGCAGGTCGGGCAGGCGCCCTCGGAGTTGGAGCTGAACAGCGCCGGCTTCACGCCGTTGGCCTTCGCGAACGCCTTGCGGATCGGCTCGAGCAGACCGGTGTACGTCGCCGGGTTGCTGCGGCGCGAGCCGCGGATCGCGCCCTGGTCGACGACCACCACGCCGTCGCGGCCGGCGACCGAGCCGTGGATCAGCGAGCTCTTGCCGGAGCCGGCGACGCCGGTGATCACGCAGAGCACGCCCGAGCGGGATGTCGACGTCGACGTCCTGGAGGTTGTGCGTCGACGCGCCGCGGACCTCCAGCGCGCCCGACGACGCCCGCACCGTCGTCCTTGAGGTGCGCCCGGTCGTCGAGGTGGCGGCCGGTGGTGGTGTCGCTCTCCCGCAGCCCCTCGACGGTGCCCTCGAAGCAGACCGGTGCCGCCGTCGGTGCCGGCGCCCGGGACCGAGGTCGACGACGTGGTCGGCGATCGCGATCGTCTCGGGCTTGTGCTCCACGACGAGCACGGTGTTGCCCTTGTCGCGCAGCTGCAGCAGCAGGTTGTTCATCCGCTCGATGTCGTGGGGGTGCAGGCCGATCGTGGGCTCGTCGAAGACGTAGGTGACGTCGGTGAGCGACGAGCCGAGGTGGCGGATCATCTTGGTGCGCTGCGCCTCTCCCCCGGACAGCGTGCCCGCCGGCCGGTCGAGCGAGAGGTAGCCCAGCCCGATCTCCGTCGAACGAGTCGAGCAGGTGCTGCAGCCCGGCGACCAGCGGCGCGACGCCCGGGCTCGTCGAGGTCGCGCATCCACTCGGCCAGGTCGCTGATCTGCATCTGGCACAGGTCGGCGATGTTCTTGCCCTTGATCTTCGACGGACAGCGCCTCCTTGCTGAGCCGGGTGCCGTCGCAGTCGGGGCAGGTCGTGGAAGGTGATCGCGCGCTCCACGAACCGGCGTACGTGCGGCTGCATCGCCTCGACGTCCTTGGACAGCATCGACTTCTGGATCTTGGGGATCGATCCCTCGTAGGTGAGGTTGATGCCCTCGACCTTGATCTTGGTCGGCTCGGCGTACAGCATCGTGTCGAGCTCCTTCTTGGTGAACTTCGCGATCGGCTTGTCCATCGGCAGGCCGACGCCCTCGAAGATGCGGCCGTACCAGCCGTCCATGCGGTAGCCCGGGACGGTCAGCGCACCCTCGCTGAGCGACTTGGTGTCGTCGTACAGCGCGGTCAGGTCGAAGTCGCTGACGTGAGCCCATGCCCTCGCAGCGCGGGCACATGCCGCCCTGGTAGACCGCCTTGCGGACGACGGTCTTCTCGACCCTGCCGCCGCCTTCTCGGTGCTCATCACCCCGCTCGCCTTGCGCGTCGGGACGTTGAACGCGAACGCCGTGGGCGGGCCGATGTGCGGCTTGCCCGAGCCGGCTGAACAGGATCCGCAGCATCGCGTTGGCGTCGGTGGCGGTGCCGACCGTGGAGCGCGGGTTGGCGCCCATCCGCTCCTGGTCGACGATGATCGCGGTCGTCAGGCCGTCGAGCACGTCGACCTCGGGCCGCGACAGCGTCGGCATGAAGCCCTGCACGAAGGCGCTGTAGGTCTCGTTGATCATCCGCTGCGACTCGGCGGCGATCGTGGCGAACACCAGCGAGCTCTTGCCCGAGCCGGAGACGCCGGTGAACACCGTCAGCCGGCGCTTCGGGATCTCGACGCTGATGTCCTTGAGGTTGTTCACGCGCGCGCCCTGCACGCGGATCAGGTCGTGGGTGTCGGCAGCGTGCACCGCGGGCGCCTCCGTCGTCTTGGTCTTGCTCATCGGGTCTCCATCAGGTCAGCCAGGTGCCGTCGCGCATGAGCGTACGGCCGGGGATCTCGTTCGCCTCGCGCCAGGCCTGCACCCGCACCGGCCGCAGCACGAGGAACACGTAGCCGGTGTCGCCGCGCGGGATCCCAGTCGGCCTGCGCGACGTACGCCGCCCCCAGCTCCTCGTCGTCCGCGACGTCGACCGACCTCTCGAGGACGGCGTCGATCATCACGACGTCTCGGGTCGGCCCGACCGCGAGCCGGGCCGATCCGGACGCGGTCAGGTTGCGTGCGGTGACCGAGGAGCCGGCGACCGCGATCACCGCCCGCTCGTCCACCCAGGCCAGCGACACGGGCACGAGATACGGCGTGCCGGTGGCCGAGGCCGTGGCGACCCAGACGTCGATCGCCGGGGTCGCCAGCAGCGCCAAGGTGTCGGTCCTGCGGGTCTCGAGGTCGCGTGGCTCGACCAAGGTCAGCCGACCTCGAAGATGCGGATCATGTTGCCCGCGGGATCGCGGAAGGCGCAGTCGCGGACGCCCCACGGCTGGTCGGTCGGCTCCTGGACGACGTCGGCGTCGCGGGACTGCAGCTGCTCGAACGTGCCGTCGAGGTCGGCGGTGGCCAGGTTGACGCCGGCGTAGGTGCCCTTGGCCATCATCTCGGAGATGGTGCGGCGCTCCTCGTCGGTGATGCCGGGGTCGGCGGCCGGCGGGTGCAGCACGATGGAGGTCTCGGGCTGGTCGGGCGGGCCGACCGTGATCCAGTGCATCCCCTGGTACTCGACGTCGTTGCGGACCTCGAAGCCGAGGGTGTCGCGGTAGAACGCCAGGGTGGCGTCGGGGTCGGTGTGCGGGAGGAAGGTCTGGTGAATGTTGATGTCCATGGGCGTCACGCTACGGGCCTCTCGTGGACCTGTGCTTCTCGATTCCTGATCGGTCTGGTCACCTTCTTCGCGACGCACGGCGGCATTCCCTCGGTGCCGTGCGGCGCCTCGCGGCGGTAGACGCTGGGCGGCACCCCGACCAGCTCGGTGAAGCGGGTGCTGAAGGTGCCCAGCGACTGGCAGCCGACCGCGAAGCAGACCTCGGTGACGCTGAGGTCGCCCCGGCTCAGCAGCGCCATCGCGCGCTCGATCCGCCGCGTCATCAGGTAGGAGTACGGCGACTCGCCGTACGCCAGCTTGAACTCGCGACTGAGGTGCCCGGCCGACATGTGCACCCCGCGGGCGAGCGCCTCGACGTCCAGCGGCTGGGCGTACTCGCGGTCGATCCGGTCGCGCACGCGGCGCAGCAGCGCGAGGTCGCGCAGGCGCTGCGAGTGGGCGGGGGTACTGGTCACATGCGGCGATCGTAGTCGGGCGCGAGGTGCCAGCCCCAGCTCGAGGTCGGGCTGTCGGTGGCGGACTCTAGGGTCGGCGTATGGACACCACACCGATCATCCTGGTTCCCGGTTTCTGGCTCGGCGCCTGGGCGTGGGACGAGGTCGCCGCCACGCTGCGGGCCGACGGCCACGACGTCACGGCGCTGACCCTGCCCGGTCTCGAGTCGGCCGATGCCGACCGTTCCTCGGTCACGTTCGCCGACCACGTCGCATGCGATCTCCGACGCCGTGAAGGCGGCCGGTCGCCCCGTCGTCCTCGCCGTCCACAGCGGCACCGGCATGTCCGGGTACGCCGCCTCCGACCGCGTCGCCGAGCAGATCGCGGCGATGGTCTACGTCGACTCCGCCCCGGGCAAGGGCGTGATTGATCCCGAACGAACCGATGACCTGCCGCTGCCGCCCCACGACGAGCTGGCCGAGGAGGAGAACCTCGACGGGCTCTCCGAGCAGCAGCTCGAGACGTTCCGTCGACGGGCCGTGCCCGAGCCCGCGGGCGTGCTGCGCGAGGGCCACGCGTTCACGAACGACGCTCGTCTCGAGGTGCCGAGCACCGTGATCTGCACGGGCTTCTCGTCGGACGAGGTCAAGAAGGCCGTGGACGAGGGCTACCCGTGGCTCGCCGGCCTGACCGAGCTGCGCGACCTCACCTGGGTCGACCTGCCCACCAGCCACTGGCCGATGTGGTCGCGCCCCCAGGAGCTGGCCGCGATCATCGGCGACGTGGCCAAGGGTGCGTCAGGCTCGTGACCGGAATGCGCCACGTGACGTGCTCCCGGGCGCCGCCCGGTCTGGATCGGCGTCCCATCCGGATTGTGGACAGCTCCGAATGGGAAGTATCTGACCACTGAGGAACGGCTCTTGTAGTCCTGTGAGACAAGAAAGCGTTTCGCGTGGGCCATGTTCTGACCAGGACCTCTGACCCATCTGGGTGATCTTGCCCCGAATCGCCGACGGCCTCCCGCGAGCTAGTCCTAACGTCGAGGAACATCAGGTCGATGAGTTCTTCAGCGGCAGGGAGTCAGTTCCACCAAGACGACCAGCCGAACCAGGACCGTCCGGGGGGACGTTCAGATCAGACGAGAGGAGGTAGCGCTATGTGGGACACCGTTCAGAACACGACGATGATTCTTTCGCACGACATGCCGTGCGCGCACTGCGGGCACGCCCTCCACGTCTACCTCGCGTGCGGCGACGGGTGTGACTGCGAGCCGCAGGTCATGCCGGGCCACGCCGCCTGACGGCTGCACGCCGTACGCCGCCTGTGATGCCGGGCGTCAGGGCTGGATCAGCACCTTGATCGAGCGCCGCTCGTCCATCGCGCGGTAGCCCTCGTCCACCTGCTCCAGCGGAAGCGTCGTGTCGAACACCAGGCCGGGGTTGATCCTGCCGTCCAGCACGAGCTGCAGCAGCTCGGGCAGGTAGCGGCGCACCGGCGCCATCCCCCCGGCCAGTCCGATGTTCTTCTGGAACATCCGACGCACCGGCAGCTCCACGCCGTGCGGCACGCCGACGAACCCGACGGTCGAGCTCCGGGCCGGGCCACACCGAACGCGGTCTTGATCGCCTGGTCGGTGCCGACGCACTCGAGGACGGCGTCCGCGCCGACTCCCCCGGTGATCTCCTTGACGGCGTCGCCGCCCTCCTTGCCGCGTTCCGCGACGATGTGGGTGGCGCCGAACTTGCGGGCGATCTCCTGGCGCGGCTCGTGCCGCGACATCGCGATCACCTTCTCGGCGCCCATCACCGAGGCCGCCAGCACGCCGCACAGGCCGACTGCGCCGTCGCCGACGACCACCGCGGTCCCGCCCTCACGGACACCCGCCGCCACCGCCGCGTGCCAACCGGTCGCCATCACGTCGGACAAGCTCAGCAGCGACGGGATCAGTGACTCGTCGGGCACCCCGTCGGTCTTGACCATGCTCCCCTCGGCCTGGTGCACCAGGGAGTACTCCGCCTGGCCGCTCTCGGTGAAGCCCAGGTTCTCGCACGCCGACTGGACTCCGGCCCGACAGTGGGCGCAGGTGTTGTCGCACTGGCAGAACGGCACGATCACGAAGTCGCCCGGCCGGAACGAGGTCACCTCTCCCCCGACCTCCTCGACGACCCCCACGCACTCGTGGCCGATCGTCGAGCCGGCGTCGATGTCGTTCTCGCCGCGGTACGGCCACAGGTCCGACCCGCAGATGCAGCCGGCCACCACCTTGACGATGGCGTCGCGTCGGTGCCCCGATGACGGGATCGGGTACGTCGCAGAGCCGGATGTCGCGGGGGGCATGAATGGTGGTGGCGCGCATGACGCAATCCTTGCAGCCTGACCGGCTGACCGCCACGCGCGTCGAAGTTGCGCTATCTCATATCTGAGATAGCGTGAATGACATGACGACTGACTACAAGGGCCGGATCGGGAACATCATCCGCGACGCGCGCAAGCACCGCGGCCTGACCCAGCAGCAGCTCGCCGGGCTGCTCGCCACCAGCCAGAGCGCCATCAACCGGATCGAGAAGGGCCACCAGAACCTCTCCCTCGAGATGCTGGCCCGGATCGGGGCCGCCCTCGACTCCGAGATCGTCGCCCTCGGCGCCGGGCCGACGCACCTCCGGGTCACCGGGCCGACCACGCTCTCCGGCAGCATCGACGTCAAGACGTCCAAGAACGCCGGTGTCGCTCTGCTCTGTGCGTCGCTGCTGAACCGCGGTCGCACCACCCTGCGCAAGGTCGCCCGGATCGAGGAGGTCAACCGGCTGCTCGAGGTGCTCAACAGCCTCGGCGTGCAGACCCGCTGGCTCAACAACGACAACGACCTCGAGATCATCCCGCCGGCCGAGCTGGACCTGGACAACATCGACGAGGAGGCCGCACGGCGTACCCGCTCGGTGATCATGTTCCTCGGCCCGCTGCTGCACCGCAGCGACTCCTTCGACCTGCCGTACGCCGGCGGCTGCAACCTCGGCACCCGCACCGTCGAGCCGCACATGTCGGCGCTGCGGCCGTTCGGCCTCGAGGTGAAGGCCACCGACGGCAGCTACCACGCCAACGTCAACCGGGCGATCGAGCCAACCCGCCCGATCGTGCTCACCGAGCGCGGCGACACCGTCACCGAGAACGCACTGATGGCCGCCGCCCTCCACCCCGGCACCACCATCATCCGCAACGCCTCGTCGAACTACATGGTCCAGGACCTCTGCTTCTACCTGCAGAAGCTCGGCGTCGGCGTCGAGGGCATCGGCTCCACCACGCTGGTGGTCACCGGGCAGGCCGAGATCGACTGCGACGTCGACTACGCGCCCAGCGAGGACCCGATCGAGGCGATGTCGCTGCTCGCCGCGGCGATCGTGACCGAGTCCGAGATCACCATCCAGCGGGTGCCGATCGAGTTCCTCGAGATCGAGCTGGCGCTCCTGGAGGAGATGGGCTTCGAGTACTCCCGCTCCGAGGAGTACGTCGCCCGCAACGGCCGCACCCGCCTGGTCGACATCACGACCAAGCCCAGCGAGCTGCACGCGCCGCTCGACAAGATCCACCCGATGCCGTTCCCGGGCCTGAACATCGACAACCTGCCGTTCTTCGCCGTGATCGCCGCGGTCGCCGAGGGACAGACCCTGCTGCACGACTGGGTCTACGAGAACCGCGCGATCTACCTCGTCGAGCTGAACAAGCTCGGCGGCGAACGTGAAGCTGCTCGACCCGCACCGGGTGATGATCGAGGGTCCGACGCACTGGTCCGGCACCGAGATCGTGTGCCCGCCGGCGCTGCGGCCGGCCGTGGTCATCCTGCTCGCGATGCTCGCCTCGAAGGGCACGTCGGTGCTGCGGTCGACGTACGTCATCCACCGCGGCTACGAGGACCTCGCCGAGCGGCTCAACCTCCTCGGCGCGCAGATCGAGACGTTCCGCGACATCTGACCGGCCTGCCGCGGTGAGTTTCGAGACGGTTGCTGCCGCAACCTCGTCAACCACCGAAGTGACGCAGGGCGGCTGACCATGCGGTCGCCGCCCTGCGCCTGTCGCGGGTTTCGAGGCTCAGGGCCGCTCTAGCGCGCCCGTCTCGAACCTCAGCGTCAGCGGTCAGCTGAAGAGCGTCTCCACCCACGCACGCGCCTGGGCGCGGGCCTTCGGCGGTGCCGTCATGTCGGGGGTGATCCGCGGCAGCGGGGCGGTCTGCTGGCTGGCGTTGCGGTGCCAGTCGGTCTCCGACTCGATCAGGGCGCCGAGGTCGGCCCGGTTGAGGAAGACTCCGTGGCCCTCCGGACACTGGCTCACCTGACCGTCGGCGAGCGCCCGGCTCACCATCGCGGTGCCGCAACGAGGACAGGTCAAGGTCTCCATGCCTCGAAGGTACCGCTCCCCCGGGCGCCGTGATCCGCCCCCGCGCCGTTTGATCCCCAGCGTGGCGGAGAGCACACCAAATGCCGGGGTTCCGAGCCGGGTTCGGTGAATACTTCAGCCGTGACGTCGCCCCGGACCGGTTACGCGTATCTCGACGCGGCCCTCGACGGTTCGGGACCCGTGCTCGCGTTCGCACACCGCGGTGGTGCCTACCACCCGGAGATCGAGGGTCTCGAGAACACGCTCGCGGCCTTCCGGCACGCGGTCGGCGCTCGGCTACCGCTACCTCGAGACCGACGTCCACGCCACCAGCGACGGCGTCGCTGCTCGCCTTCCACGACGCCGTCCTGGACCGGGTCAGCGACGCCCAGGGCGAGATCGCCCAGCTCACCACGACGGAGGTCGCGGCCGCGCTCGTCGGCGGCCGGGAACGGGTCCCGACGCTGGCCCAGCTCTTCGACGAGTTCCCGTCCGCCCGCTTCAACATCGACATCAAGTCGGATGCGGCGGTGCCGCTGCTGGCCGACGTTCGTCGCCGAGCGGGACGCCTGGGACCGGGTGCTGGTCGGCTCCTTCTCCCGCCGTCGGCTGAACGAGTTCCGGCGGCTCACCGGCGGCCGGGTACCCACCTCGGCGCACCCGCTCGAGGTCGATCGCGTACCAGGTGCTGCCCAGCGGTCGGCTGGCCGACCGGCTCACCCGCGGCCGGGTCGCCGCCCTGCAGATCCCGCACCGCCGCGGCCGGCTCGTGGTCGCCACCGCCGGCCTCGTACGCCGTGCCCACCGGGCCGGCAAGCACGTCCATGTCTGGACCATCGACGACCCCGACGAGATGCGCGAGCTGCTCGACCGTGGTGTCGACGGCCTGATGACCGACCGCACCGACATACTCAGGGACGTCCTCGTCCAGCGTGGGCAGTGGAGGGAAGAAGCATGAGCGAGACCCGGGGCGGGTCCGCCGGCGAGCGGCAGCTCGAACGGGCCAGGGAGCAGCGGGCCTGGTACTGGTACGACTGGGCGAACAGCGCGTACGTCACGACCGTCACGACCGTCCTGTTCGGCCCCTACCTGATCCGGATCGCCGATCGCGCCGCCTGTGGCTTCGTCAGCACCGACACGCGGGACTGCACCCAGGACCTGTCGGTGCTCGGACTGTCGATCGCGCCCGGTGCGCTGCCGGCCTACATCATCACGTTCTCCACGCTCCTGTCCGCGATCCTGCTGCCCCTGCTCGGCGCCGTGGCCGACCGGACCGCGAACAAGAAGGGCCTGCTGGCCGGGTTCGCCTGGACCGGCGCGGCCTTCGCGTCGCTGCTGATCTTCTGTCGGGGGGACAACTGGCAGATCGGCGCGGTCGCGGTGATCGGCGCCAACCTCTGCCTCGGCGCGTCCACCGTGTTCAACGACTCGATCCTGCCGCTGATCTCCGACGAGGACGAACGCGACCGGGTCTCGTCGCGCGGCTGGGCGTTCGGCTACCTCGGCGGCGGCCTGCTGCTGGCCGTGAACCTGGCCGTGGTCACGTTCGCGAGCAGCATCTTCCCGGGAACCGAAGACGAGGCAGGTGAGCTGGCCGCCCGCCTCTGCATGCTGTCCGCCGCGATCTGGTGGGCCGGGTTCACGATCATCCCGTTCCTCGGACTCAGGAACCGACCACCCCAGCACGTCGTCCCGCAGACCGGCGGGCTGGTGCAGCAGAGCTTCGGCCAGCTGTGGGCCACCCTCAAGGACCTGCGCAACTACCCGATGGCGCTGACGTTCCTGCTGGCCTACCTGTTCTTCAACGACGGCATCCAGACCGTCATCGTGTCCGCGTCGGTGTACGGCGAGGAGGAGCTGCACCACAGCACGTCCGTCCTGATCGTCACGATCCTGCTGGTGCAGTTCGTCGCCATCGGCGGCGCCCTGTTCTTCGGGCGAGCTGGCCTACCGGTTCGGCGCCCGGCAGGTGATCCTCGGCGGGCTCGTGGCGTGGATGGCGATCGTGACCATCGCCCTGTTCCTGCCCGAGAAGAGTCTCCTCCCGTTCCTCGCCTTGGGCGTCGCGATCGGCATCGTGCTCGGCGGCACCCAGGCGCTGGCCCGGTCGTACTTCTCGCTGCTCATCCCCCGGGGCCGTGAGGGCGAGTTCTTCAGCTTCTACCACGCGATGGACCGGGGAACGTCGTGGTTCGGCACGCTGGTGTTCGGGCTGGTCTACCAGTTCACCGACTCCTACCGCCCGGCGATCTTCGCGCTGATCGTGTTCTTCGTCCTCGGCGGTGCGCTGCTGCTCAGGGTCGACACCGCGCGCGGGATCCGCGAGGCCGGGAACGAGGTTCCTGCCGTGATCTGAGTCTCCCTCCGGGGGTCCTGATCGGCAATTTCCGGAATCTTGTCAACCCCACTACCGTTGAACAGATTGAGAGGGACCGGCTCGGGGTATATGTCTACGCGCAACCCGCGTCATGAGACCCGGACAAACCCGTCTCAGTCTTGTCAACGGGGGAACAATTTTTTGGGAGGTGGCTCATGGCGGAGAGAACCCTTCGTGGGGCCCGACTCGGCGGACAGAGCTTCGAGGACGAGCGCGGCATCGAGTTCGCGGCTCGCCAGCAGGTCGGATACCGGTGCCCGCAGGGGCACGAGTTCGAGATCACGATGTCGGTCGAGGCCGACATCCCCGCGACCTGGGAGTGCCAGCGTTGCGGCAGCGAGGCGCTGAGCGTCGCCGGCATCGTGCCGGAGGTCAAGAACGAGAAGCCGGCCCGCACCCACTGGGACATGCTGCTGGAGCGGCGTTCGGAGAAGGAGCTCGAGGACATCCTCAAGGAGCGCCTCGACCTGCTGCGCGGCGGCGAGATCGGTCCCGCCCACCTGCACCGTGCCTCGCCGCAAGAAGAAGGTCAGCTGACGCTGACCACCGTGGACTAGTCCTCCACGACCTCGCCCTGGACCACGGATCCACCGGATCCGGGTCCGGGGCGATTCGCATTTCCGGTGACGACCGCCGGCGCGGAGCAGCCGTCGGGCTGATCACCTGGGTCAGCAGCCGCCGGGCGACCGGCCGGGTGACCGGCAGGATCAGCAGGATGCCGAAGGCGTCGGTGACGAAGCCCGGCGTCAGCATCAGGGTGCCGCCGATCAGGATCAGCGTCCCGTCGGCCAGCTCGCGGGCGGGCATCCGGCCGGTCTCGAGCGCCGTCGTCAGGGCCCGCCACGCCTTGCCGCCCTCGCGCCGGATCAGCCAGGTGCCGAGGATGCTGTCGACGATCAGCAGCAGGATCGTCCACCAGGGTCCGATCACCTGGCCGACCTGGATCAGCACGAAGATCTCGAGCAGCGGCACCCCGATGAACAGCGTCGACCAGCGATCAGGCGGGTCCAGCCGACTGCCCCTCATGGTCGCCTCCGCACCGCGCGGCGTACCTGCTGGACGCGCTCGCGCAGGCCCCAGCGGGTGATCCGGCGCAGCGACTCGATGGCCACCGCGCCGCTCATCTTCGAGTCGCCGCGGACCCGCTCGACGAACTCGATCGGCACCTCGCGCACGGTCAGCCCGGCGCGGAGGGTGCGGGTGACCAGGTCGGTCTGGAAGACGTAGCCGGTCGACTGGACCGACGTCGAGGTCGATCTTCTCCAGGGTCTGGCGGCGGAACACGCGGTACCCGGCGGTGGCGTCGCGGACGTCGATCCCGAGCAGCACGCCGCACGTAGAGGTTGCCGCCGCGCGACAGCGCCTCGCGGCGCCGCGGCCAGTTCACGACCGAGCCGCCCGGCACCCAGCGCGAGCCGATGACCAGGTCGGCGTCCTCGAGCGCGGTCAGCAGCCGGTCGCAGCTGCTCGGGCTGGTGGGAGCCGTCGGCGTCCATCTCCCCGACGACGTCGTAGCCGGCGTCGAGGGCCGCGGCGAAGCCGTGCGAGGTACGCCGCCCCCAGCCCGCCCTTCGCGGTGCGGTGCAGGACCTGCACCTGCGGGTCGGCGGCCGCGAGCTCGTCGGCGAGCCGGCCGGTGCCGTCGGGAGAGTTGTCGTCGACGACCAGCACGTCGACGCCCGGCTGGGCGGCGCGCAGGCGGCCCACGATCCAGGCGAGGTTGTCGGCCTCGTTGTAGGTCGGGACGACCATGACGACGCGGCCGAGGGCTCCGCTGTCGGTCGGGCTGCTCATGCTGTCCGGCCTTTCACTCGTTGGCTACGACGATACGGGAGCACCCCCAGCGCGAAGGCGATCAGCGTGACGGCCATGCAGGCCCGGTCCAGCCAGGGCCCGATCCGGACCGCGGGGGTCAGCGACGAGGACAGCCCGATCTGCTCGACCAGCACGTCCTGGGTCCGCGGGTCGGCGCGGTCGAGCACGGTGCCGTCCGGCGCGATCACGCCCGAGACGCCGTTGGTGGCCGCGACCAGCACGTAGCGACCGGTCTCGAGGGCGCGCAGCCGGGTGATCTCGAACTGCTGGTCGATCTGGCCGGTGTGGATGAACATCGCGTTGGAGGTCTGGACGACGAGCAGCTCGGCGCCGTTGCTGCAGCTGGGCGTGGATGCCGTCGTCGTAGGCCACGTCGAAGCAGATCGCGTCGGCCACCGGCGGTGTCGGCGACCTCGAGCGGGTCGGTGCGGGTGCCGCTGAGCATGTCGCGCGGGATCAGGGCGAGCCGGCCGAAGTTGCCGCGGAAGACGCTCGCGCCACGGGATGTACTCGCCGAACGGCACCGGGTGCCGCTTGGTGTAGCGGTCCCCTGCCCCGGTGTCCGGGTCCCAGACGATGCCCTGGTTGAGCACGTGCTCGGGCCCGGCGTCGACCATCGCGCCGACCAGGATCGGTACGCCGATCGCCGCGGACGCCTGCGCGATGTCGGCGTTGATGCTCGGTGTCCTCGAACGGGTCGACGGCGGTGGAGTTCTCCGGCCAGAGCACGAAGTCCGGGCTCCGGCTGATCCCCCGCCGCGACCTCGTCGGCCAGCCGCACGGTCGCGTCGACGTGGTTGCGGGTGACCTGGCGGTGGTCGAGCAGGATGTCGTCGCCGTCGCCGGGCACGTCGCCCTGGACGACGGCGACCGTGCGGTGCCGTCGGAGATGTCCGGCGAGTACGGCACGAGGGCCGGCGGCCACCGAGACGGCGAGGACCGCCGCGGCGGCGCCGGCCGGGACCAGCCGGGCCCGGCCCGGGGCTGACCACGACCCAGGCCAGCGTGGTGCCGAGCAGGGCGAGCAGGAGGCTGACGCCGCTGTTGCCGACGTACGGGCAGGGCCGTCTCCCACGGGGTGTCCGCGGTCGCGAAGGCCAGCCGGCCCCAGGGCATGCCGCTGAACGGCCAGCTGGAGCGGACCGCCTCCATCGCCACCCAGGCCACCGCGAGCAGCACCGGCCAGAGCCGGGACCGGGCGAGGACGGGCACGAGCAGGCCCAGCAGGCCGTAGAACGACGCCTCGAGCGCGGACAGCGCAGCCCACGCGTCGCCGCCGACCACGCGCATCCAGAACATCAGGACGTAGCTAGAAGCCGATGCCGAACGCGAGGCCCGGGAGCCAGGCCCGGCGCACCGGCAACGCCCCGGGTGACGCAGGACGTACGCCGCGACCGCGAACGGGATCAGGAACGAGGCTCCCGACCGGCTCGAACGCGAGTGCCAGGACGACGCCCGAGAGCAGGGCGAGACGGTCCTGAGGAGCACGGGGGCAAAGGTACCCGGCGGGGGTACTGCAGAGCGCCGGAAGGGCCCCGGCCCTTCGGACCAACCCGGGACCGACTGGCTGCCGAGACCGGGAAGTTGTCTAGGGGGCGAGGGGCCCTTCCGTATCCACCCTCGAGGAGCGAGAACCGACCTCCGCGAACAATGTCCTGAGGATGGTGGCGCCCCATCCTCTGACACAGCCACTCGGACGCCGGTCCGCTGGCCACGATCTGCATGAGCGGACTCGGGGATATTGGAACGTGACACGGGTCACTGTCAACCTCGACCTGACCAGCGAGAACGCGCAAATCCGCAGGTCAGCGACGGGGTCCACGCGCGGACAAATCGACGCGAAAATCTTGGGCCTTCGGACGGCGTGTCGCGCGGACACGCCGAAAGCGGGGTGTTCGGTCAGCCCGGGACGACGACGGTGCCGGTGGCGGTGGTGGCCAGGATCGGGTCGGCGAGGACCGCCGCGGCGCCCGGCCGTTCGGCGGTCGCGGCGCCGCGCGCCACGACGTACACCGCGAAGGCGAGGTCGCGCGAACGGCGGCCGACCCGGGTCACCTCGCAGGTGATCTCGAGGACGTCGCCGGCGCGGACCGGGGCGCGGAACTGCACGTCGGAGTACGACGCGAACAGTCCCTCGTCGCCGTCGGTGAGGATGCACATCTCGGTGGCGACGTCGCCGAACAGGCCGAGGCTGTAGGCGCCGTCGACGAGGTTGCCGGCGTAGTGGGCGTGGGAGTAGGGCACGTAGCGGCGGTGCACGACGCGGGTGCCGACCTCGGCGCGGGCATCAGGACGCCTTCCTGCTGGCGGGTGCGGGGCGATCCGGTGGACGAGGAAGCTGGCCACCTCGCCGGGCGTGGTGCCGCGGGTGAAGACCCGGTCGACGCCGAGCTCGGTCGGCCATCGTCTCGTCGAAGCGGGGGCCGCCGACGACCAGCAGCGGTCGCGTCTCGGCCGGGTAGGCCTCGCGGAACGCGGCCGACATCTCGCGGGTGTTGAGCAGGTGGGCGTCGCGCTGGGTGACGACCTGGGAGACGAGCACGGCGTCGGCCTTCTCCTCGCAGGCTCGCTCGACCAGCTGCGGCACCGACACCTGGGCGCCGAGGTTCACGACCTTGAGCTCGCGGTAGTACTCGAGGCCCTTCTCCCCCGCGAACCCCTTGATGTTGAGGATCGCGTCGATGCCGACGGTGTGGGCGTCGGTGCCGATGCAGCCGCCGACGACCACGAGCCGGCGGCGCAGGCCGGCCTTGACCGCGGCGTTGACCTCCTTGGGCGTCAGCAGCGGGTAGTCGCGCTCGACGACCTCGACCTTGCTGGGGTCGACGAGGTGGTTGACCCGGCCGTAGACCACGAAGAACGTGAAGTCCGGCCCCATCGGCTTGCCGTGCACGACCAGCGCGGGGTCCATGCCCATCTTGTTGGCCAGCTGGGCCGCGGCGCCCTCGGCGACCTTGGAGTGGCGCCATCGGGCAGCGTGAAGGACAGCTGCACCATGCCGTCGCCGGTGGTGTCGCCGTACGGGCGGATGATGTGGCCGGTCACTGCGCTCTCTCCTCCAGGATCTCGCTGGCCGGGTTGTAGTAGCTCGCGGGCCTTCTTGGCCACGCCGTCGAGGCCGCGGCCGCGCGTCGGCGGGGCGCTTCATCAGGCCGAAGGTGCCGTCGGCGATCGCGTCGAGCAGGCCCGTTGCGGTCGTGGTCGCGATGATCCGCTCGAGCAGGTCGATGGTCTCCCCCAGCACCTGCCGCGCCCGCTGCTCGATGAAGCCGTCGGGGGCCGGGTCGGAAGTCCTCGTGCAGGTTGCCGGCGGCGTTCATGACGTAGCGGACGTTCTGCAGGGCCAGGTCGCGGTCGGACAGCCACGGCGTGACCACGGCCTCGGTCATCATGCCGACCAGCAGGATGCCCTGGCCGGTCAGCGCGCCGACCAGGTTGAAGAAGCCGTCGAGCAGGTAGCCGCGGAACACGTCGCCGGTCATGTGCCGCGTCGGCGGCATCCACTTCAGCGGTGCGTCCGGGAACAGGTCGCGGGCCAGCATGCGCGTGGGCGAGCTCGAGCCGGAACGAGTCCGGCACGTCGGGGTCGATCTCGAAGGCGTGGCCGAGGCCGAGCTGCCAGTCCTCGAGCCCGGCCTCCTTGGCGAAGTACTCGTTGAGCAGCTGGCTGGTGGTGACCGTGTGCGCCGCCTCGACGGCGTCGGCGGTGGTGAGGTAGTTGTCCTCGCCGGTGTTGATGATGATGCCCGGCGCGGGCGTGGATCTGGCGGCTGAACCGCTGGTCGACGAACGTGCGGATCGGGTTGATGTCGCGGAAGAGGATCCCGTACATCGAGTCGTTGAGCATCATGTCGAGCCGCTCGAGGCCGGCCAGGCCGGCGATCTCGGGCATGCACAGGCCGGAGGCGTAGTTGGTCAGCCGCACGTAGCGGCCGAGCTCCCGGCTGGTCTCGTCGAGCGCCGCCCGCATCAGCCGGAAGTTCTCCTGGGTGGCGTAGGTGCCGGCGAAGCCCTCGCGGGTCGCGCCCTCGGGCACGAAGTCGAGCAGCGACTGGCCGGTGGAGCGGATCACCGCGATCACGTCGGCGCCCTCGCGGGCGGCGGCCTGCGCCTGCGGGATGTCCTCGTAGATGTCGCCGGTGGCGACGATGAGGTAGATCCAGGGCTTGCAGGGGGCGTCGCCGACCTTCGTGATCATCCGCTCGCGCTCGCGGCGCCGCGCGTCGATCCGGCGTACGCCGGCGGCGACGGCCTTGCGCGACGCGGCGCGGGCGCGGGTGGCGTCGCGGCCCTCGGGGAGCCGGAACCGGACCGAGCCGGCCGAGGCCTTCTGGGCGAGGGTCGCCAGGTCGTCGGCCTCGCCGCGGAGCAGCGCGTCCCAGACCGGGAGCGGCGACGCCGTGCTCGAGCCCGACGTCGGCGCGGACGCAGTCGACGAGCCGGTTCACCCACGGGGTGCCGTCGGGGTCGGCGCCGGCGAGGCCGGCCAGCCGGAGCGTGGCCCGCTCGACGGACGACGGTGGTGTGCTTCTTCGCGAGCTTGACGATCGGGCGGCCGACCTTGCCGGCCAGCGACCGCGCCTTCCGGACGGTGGCCGGGTCGAGCTCGAGCTTGCCGGTGGTGCGCGTTGTCATGCGGCGTCCTCGTTCGGTGTGGATCGTGCGTCCTGCGGCGACGGTGCGCAGCAGGCGGGGCAGGTCGGCTCCGGGTGTCAGGTCCGGGAGGTGGTCCCAGACGGCGAGGTCGGCGGGCGCACCCGACCTCCAGCTGCGCACCACCAGTGTGCGCGGCGAACGCCGTGGCCGGGTCGAGACGGTGCTCCTCGGCGTGGTGCTGCACGGCCGCGCGGACCGCTGCCCAGGGCCCCAGCGGCGTGACCGGTGAGTCGGAGCCGAAGGCCAGCGTGACGCCGGCGTCGGCGAGCGCGCGGAACGGGTTGGTGCGCCGCCAGCGCTCGCCCAGCCGCTCGGCGTACATGCCGTCGGGGCCGCCCCACAGGGCGTCGAACATCGGCTGCACGCTGGCGATGATGCCGAGCCGGCTCATGGTGTCGAGCATGGCGGGCGAGGGCATCTCGACGTGCTCGAGACGGTGCCGGGCGCTTCCTGATGGCGGCGGCGCCGACCTCGCGCTCGGCCGCCTCGAAGCCCTCGCGGATGGCCTCGAGGGCGGCGTCGCCGATGCAGTGGAAGCCCGCCTGCAGCCCGCCCCTCGTGCAGGCGACGACGTGGTCGCGGACCTGGTCGGCGCTGATGTAGGCGTGACCGCACGTGCCGGGTCGGTCGGCGTACGGCTCGGTGAGGGCGGCCGTGCGTGACCCGAACGCGCCGTCGGCGATCAGGTCGCCGGCGAGCCCGGCGGCGCCGAGCCGCTGGGCGGTCTCGACGGCCATCAGCTCGCCCCAGTAGATCGTCGCTCTGAGGCCGACCTCGTCGGCGGCGGACCGGATCAGCTCGATCTCGTGCTCGGGTCCGATGTGCGGCGCGGCGT
This sequence comes from uncultured Actinomycetota bacterium, assembly GCA_963788445.1. GTDB lineage: Bacteria > Actinomycetota > Actinomycetes > Propionibacteriales > Nocardioidaceae > Nocardioides. The sequence continues at coordinate 869,697 of CAWBGN010000004.1, read as the reverse complement.
TCTCGTGGAAGGCCGTGATGCCCTGTGCGGCCATGGCCCGGCAGGCGGCGCGGGTTGCCTGGAGCCGGTCGTCGGGGCCGATCAGTCCTTCGAGGACGGCGCGGACCGCGTGGTGGGCGTCCCGTTCGACCCGCCCGTCGGCGGTCCAGCCGTCGAGGTCGGCCAGGCCCGGCACGAGTGCGGCCAGCGCCGGGGAGACGACGGACGAGTGACCGTCGACGCGGGTCAGGTAGGTACGCCGGGCGGGCGCGGCCCGCTCGAGCTCGTCGCCGGTGGGCGGCCGGTGCTCGGGCCAGTGGGTCTCGTCCCAGCCCTGTCCGACGAGCACGCCCTGCTCGGGGTGCTTCCGGTCGAAGGCTGCCAGCTCGTCGAGCGTGCCGGCGAGGCTGGGCGAGCCGGTGAGGTCGAGCCCGGTGAGCGCGAAGCCGGTGCGGACGGTGTGCACGTGGGAGTCGACGAACGCGGGCGCCAGCAGGGCACCGGCCAGGTCGACCACGTCGTCGGCGTCCGTCGTAGGCCGCGGCGCGATCCTCGTCGCCGGTGAAGACGATGCGGCCGTCCTCGACCGCCAGGGCCGTGGGCCGGCGGCCCGGGCTCTCGCCGTACACGACGCCGTTGCGGAACAGGGTCCGGGTCACGCGTGCGCCTCCAGCCGTCCCTCGAACAGCTCGCGGACGCCGTCGTTGCTGCGCAGCAGGTCCAGGGCGTACGCCGCGTGGCCGGGCACGTAGCCGTTGCCGACCAGCATGGTCACGTCGGCCGCGAGCCCCTCGGCGCCCAGCGCGGCCGCGGAGAAGGAGGTGGCCATGGAGAAGAAGATGACGGTGCCGCCCTCGGCCGTGGACAGGATCGCGCCGCCCTCGCAGCCGGGGACGTCGACGCAGACGACGGTGACGTCGGCCGGCCCGCCGGCAGCGGTCACCGCGTCCCGCAGCGCGATCGGGTCGCGGGCGTCGGCGATCACGACGGCGTCGGCGATCCCGGCGCCGGTGAGCAGGTCGGCCTCGGCCTGGTGCGGCACGACGCCGATGGTGCGCCCGGCACCGGCGGCCCGGGCGGCGGCGAGGCTGAGCGAGCCGGACTTGCCGGCGCCGCCGATCACGGCGACCGTGGGCGCGGCGTACTCGCCCACCACGCGGGCGGTCAGCGCCGGGGCGCCGCAGACGTCCATGACGCTGAGCGACAGGTCGGTGGGCAGGTCGTCGGGGAGCACGGCGGCGATGGAGCGGCCGAACAGCACGGCGTACCCGTCGCACGGCACCTGCTCGCTGCGGCCGTCCCAGCGGGCGAGGCCGTCCTCGATCACCAGCGGCGTGAGGGTGAGCGAGACCAGGGTGGTGACCCGGTCGCCGACCTTGAGCCCGAGCGGGGACCGCTCCCCCACCTCCTCGACGGTGCCGACGAGCATGCCGCCGGAGCCGGTCTCGGGGTTCTGCATCTTGCCGCGGGTGGCGACGATGTCGAGGACCTCGGCGCGGACCTGCGTCGCCGTCCCCGCCGTGCTTGCGCTCGAGCTGGCGGAACGACGCGGCGTCGAGGTTGAGCTGCTCGACGCGGATCCGGACCTCGTCGGGCCAGAGCTCGCGGCGGGTGTCGAGCCGCTGCGCCGCCTGGGGCAGCACCGCCGGGTCGTCCAGCACCCGGTGCAGGCCGGTCGGATCGCTGTCTCGGGCTGCCATGGCCGGGCGGTCCTCCGTACGATTTCACTGACTAACAGGAAATCCTGCGGCGCGGCATTGGACGCGCAGGACGTTCTCCTCGTACTCTGACAGAGGACGTGTGCGCCACACAACTGGCGCGCCGTCATACGCACCAGAGTCCCCGAGCGGGGCACGACACGACACCGGGAGCCCGCCATGAGCATCGAGACCGCGATCGGCCTGGAGACCGGCCAGCCGTACCCCTACCAGCAGGTCGAGCTGGTCGAGCCGGACTGGACCCGCTTCCCGGGCTGGAAGGACGTCACCGCCGAGGACTGGGCGTCGGTCCAGTGGCAGCGGGCGCACTGCGTCAAGAACGTCAAGCAGCTGCGCGAGCTGATGGGCGACCTGATCGACGAGCGGTTCTACGCCGACCTCGAGCGCGACCAGGCCGAGCGGGCGACCATGTCGATGCTGGTGCCGCCGCAGATGATGAACACGATGGTGCCGCAGTCGACGCCGGCCGGACCGGGCTCGCTGACCGACGCGTTCTACGCCGACCCGATCCGCCACTACATGATCCCGGTGTTCAGCGACCGCCGTACCGACTGGTCCTCGCACCCGCACGCCACCCGCGACTCGCTGCACGAGCACGACATGTGGGTCGCCGAGGGGCTGACCCACCGCTACCCGACCAAGGTGCTGGCCGAGCTGCTGCCGACCTGCCCGCAGTACTGCGGCCACTGCACCCGGATGGACCTGGTCGGCAACTCCACCGCCGTCATCGACAAGCTGAAGTTCGCCGGCAAGCCCAACGACCGGCTCGGCGACATGATGGACTACCTGCGCCGTACGCCGTCCGTGCGCGACGTCGTGGTCTCCGGCGGCGACGTGGCGAACATGCCGTGGGCGCGGCTCGAGGACTTCCTGACCCAGCTGCTCGAGATCGAGAACATCCGCGACATCCGGCTCGCCACCAAGGCGCTGATCGGCCTGCCGCAGCACTGGCTCCAGGACGACGTACGCGCCGGCATGGAGCGGGTCGCCACGATCGCCCGCCAGCGCGGCGTCGGCGTCGCGATCCACACCCACACCAACCACGCGAACTCGGTCACCCCGATCGTGGCCGAGGCGACCCGGGCGATGCTCGACACCGGCATCCGCGACGTACGCAACCAGGGCGTGCTGCTCAACGGCGTCAACGCCGACCCGCACGCGCTGCTCGACCTCTGCTTCGCGCTGCTCGATGGCGCGCAGATCATGCCGTACTACTTCTACATGTGCGACATGATCCCCTACTCCGAGCACTGGCGGGTCTCGGTCGCCGACGCGCAGCGGCTGCAGCACCACATCATGGGCTACCTCCCCGGCTTCGCGACCCCGCGGATCGTGTGCGACGTGCCGTTCGTCGGGAAGCGCTGGGTGCACCAGCTCGCCGACTACGACACGGAGCGCGGCATCTCGTACTGGACGAAGAACTACCGGACCTCGATCGAGGCCGCCGACCCCGAGGCGCTGACCCGGACCTACGAGTACTACGACCCGATCCACACCCTCCCCGTCGAGGGCCAGCGCTGGTGGGCCGAGCACGGCGACCTCGACGAGTCCGCCCTGAAGGCCGCCGAGGTCGCCGAGGCCTCCCGCCGTACTGGCGGCCCTCCAGGCCCACTGAGGGTCGATCCCGGGCCGCCTCCGCCCGGCCCGAGCGGCTACTCCCGGCATGAGGTCCGGACTCACGGGTACCCCACCCTTGTGGCGTGCATCCAGCGCCGCCTTGCGTTGGGAGGCGCAAGCCGCCTGGTGAGGGAGAGATCGAATGGCGAACAAGAACGAGCATTCAGGGTTGGTGGCATCCTTGGCCACTGGGATGAAAGACGTCCCGCGCAACGCCTCGTGGCTGCTGGCCAAGGCCATGTCCCCGGGTGGCGAGACCGACAGGACGAACGGCGGCATGGTCGGAACCGTCCGGCAGGCCGGGTCGTCACTCGTCGCGGCGCTGCCCGGCCAGGACTCAGTCGACGCCAGGCTCGCGCGGGCTCGTACCGCGACCGAGCGTGCCCAGCAGGCGGAGCGTGAGGCGCTCGAATCGGCGCAACGTGCCCAAGAGCTGGCGGCTGCAGCTGAAGAGGTCCGGGGTCGCGAGGAGGCACACGTCGAGGAGGCTGAGGCAGAACAGTCCCGGGTCGTGCAGCAACGCACCGATGAGGCGCGCAAACGGGCCGACGAACAGGTGGCTGCCGAGCGGGCGACTGCCGAGCGGGACGCGGCTGGGGTGATCGAGAAGGAGCGCCGCGCGAGTGAGGCGAGGGCTGCCAAGTCGCGCGAGGAGGCTGAGAAGGCCCAAGAGGCGGCAGAGGAGCGATACAGCCGCGCCACCGAGCTTCTCGCCGAGGCGCGGGTCCTGGCCGACGAGGCCGCGACCGCGGCGCAGGAGGCGGCCGAAGGCGCGCGTGCCCAGGCAGAACGCATCGCGTCGGACGCCAAGCAGGAGGCCGAGGGTGCGGGAGACGCCGTGCGGGCGGCCGAGAAGCTGCGCGTCAGCACCGCCAAGACGGCGGCTGCGGTCACGCGCAGCGTGCGCGACGACGGGCCATCCGGGCGCCTGTCCGACCTGACCAAGGCGGAGCTCGTGAAGCTGGCCGCCGCACAGGGCATCGAGGGCAGGACCTCCAAGACCAAGACGCAGCTCGTCGCCGCGCTGAGCAGGTCGGCGTCGAAGAAGGAGAACAAGTGATGGGTCTGTTCAGGAAAGAGTCCGCGTGGGACAAGGTCGCCAAGCCGCTTTCACGCGTCAGTGGACACCAGGCCGCACGAGGTGGACTGACCGCGGGTGTCGCGCTCATCGCCGTGTCCGTGGCCAGCGCGGTCACCAGCGCCGTCCGTCGGCGTGAGGAGCCGCGATGAGGCTCACGAGCCTGGGCGCCCTGGGCGTCGGGTTCGTGCTGGGTGCTCGCGCAGGGAGGGAACGGTATGAGCAGATTCGCGTCCTGGCGCGCCGGTCGGCAGAACGGCTCGAGGCGTACGGTGCGAGCGGGACGCTGGCGCACCGGCAGCGGCCGGGTGACCCCGACGCCAGTCCTCCTTCCGGACGCAGCTAACCGGCTGGGCGACGGGGTCGTCGTCGAGACAACCCTGGTCGCGAGGCTGCTGGGGCTCCGGATCCTCCGGGTCGAAGGGACGGTCCTGTTGTCACCCGGTCGGCTGGTGGACGGCTCTCCTCACATCATCGACGGCACGACTACCACCCTCGCGGGCCCCGCGACCGCCGAGGACGACACGCTTGCCCGGGCGAGCCGGCTTCTCCGCGAGAACGGCGAGCAGTTGCGTCGGCTCAGGTGACGGGCCGGTTCTCGTACGGCGTCGACAGGACGATGGTGGTGCGGGTGGAGACGTTGGCGGCGGCGCGGATCCGGGCCAGGAGGTCCTCGAGGTCGGCGGGGGTGGGGACGCGGACCTTGAGGATGTAGGACTCCTCCCCCGCGACCGACCAGCAGGACTCGATCTCGACGATGTCGCGCAGGCGTTCGGGTGAGTCGTCGGGCTCGGAGGGGTCGATCGGGCGGATCGAGATGAACGCGGTCAGCGGCAGGCCGATCTCGGCGTGGTTGACGGTGGCGCCGTACCCGGTGATCAGGCCGCGCTGCTCGAGCCGCTTCACCCGCTGGTGCACGGCCGACGTGGACAGTCCGGTGGCCTTGCCGAGGTCGGTGAACGACATCCGGCCGTCCGTCGCCAGGAGCTCGAGGATCCGGCGGTCGGTGATCTCCACGTCAGACTGGTCCACGCCCGACAGGGTAGCGTCCGCTGGGCACGCGGCGGCCTCACGTCACGCGTGGCAGGATGCGCCACGTGACCGACCGCCTGATGCTGCTCGACACCGCCTCGATGTACTTCCGCGCGTTCTTCGGCGTGCCCGAGATCAAGGCCGCCGAACGGTACGCCGGTCAACGCCGTCCGCGGCCTGCTCGACTTCATCTCCCGGCTGGTCGGCGAGTACCAGCCCGACCACCTCGTCTGCTGCTGGGACAACGACTGGCGCCCGCAGTGGCGGGTCGACCTGATCCCGTCGTACAAGTCCCACCGCGTCGTCGTCGCCAAGCCCGGCCCGACCCCGGACATCGAGGAGGTCCCCGACCCGCTCGAGATCCAGATCCCGGTCATCGAGGCCGTGCTCAAGGCGTTCGGGATCGCCATGGTCGGCGCCGACGGCTACGAGGCCGACGACGTGATCGGCACCCTCGCCACCGGCGCCGAAGCGCCCGGTCGACGTCGTCACCGGCGACCGCGACCTGTTCCAGCTCGTCGACGACGACGCGGACGTGCGGATCCTCTACATCGCCCGCGGCGTCGGCAAGCACGAGCGGGTGACCAACGACTGGGTCCGCGACAAGTACGGCATCGACGCCCGCCAGTACGCCGACTTCGCGACCCTGCGCGGCGACGCCTCCGACGGGCTGCCCGGCGTCGCCGGCGTCGGCGAGAAGACCGCCGCGACGCTGCTGCAGCGGTTCGAGCGACATGCCCGGGATCATCGCGGCGGCCGACGACCCCGACTCGAACATGGGCCCCGGCCCGCGCGGCAAGATCAAGGCCGCCCACGACTACCTCGAGGTGGCGCCCACCGGTCGTCGCGGTGGCCCGCGACATCGACCTCGGCTCCCCCGACACCACCCTCCCCAGCACCCCGCCAGGACCCCGACATGCTCGCCGCCCTCGCGGAGGAGTTCGGCCTGACGAGTTCCGTCGAGCGGCTGACCGAGACCCTGGCGGCCGACCGCGGCTGACGGCGTCCGCCGTCGTACGGTGGCGAGCATGAGCAACCAGGTCGCCGTCGTCGGGGGCCACGGCCAGGTGGCCCGTCATCTCCACCCGCTGCTGGTCGAGGCCGGCCGGCAGCCGGTCGCCCTGGTCCGCAGCGACGACCAGCGAGCCGAGCTCGAGGAAGTCGGCGCGCACGCCCGGCTGCTCAACATCGAGCAGGCGAACGGCGAGGCGCTTCGGCCAGGCCTTCGCAGGGCTGCGACGCGGTCGTGTTCGCCGCAGGTGGCGGCCCCGACGGCAACATCGAGCGCAAGCGCACCGTCGACCTCGAGGGCGCGCTCAAGTCGATCGAGGGTGCCCGCGCCGCCGGCATCACCCGTTTCGTCGATGGTCTCCGCGATCGGCGTCGACGAGCCGCTCGCCCGACGACACGTCCCCGGTCTGGAAGGCGTACGTCGAGGCGAAGCGCGACGCCGACGAGGCGCTGCGGCTCAGCGGGCTCGACTGGACGATCCTGCGCCCGGGCCGGCTCACCGACGACCCGGCCACCGGACTCGTCGCGCTGGGTCCGGACGTCGGACGCGGGGAGATCCCGCGCCAGGACGTCGCAGCGACGATCGCCGCGGTCCTCGACGACGACCGGACGATCGGGAAGCAGTGGAACCTCGTCGGCGGTCAGGTGTCGATCCCCGAGGCGATCGACGCGGCCCTTCAGTCGGCCAGCGAGGAGTAGGCCACCACGCCCCGGCGCAGCCGCGCGACGACCTCGCGCGCGGTCTTGCGCAGCGGGGTGTCGCCGGCCGCGTCGGCGACCTGGCCGGCCAGGTCGAGGAGCTGCTTCATCCAGCGCACGAAGTCGCCGGCCGCCAGGTCGGTCGCGCCGAGCACCGAGTCGAGGTCGTCGCCCTCGGCCCAGCGGTACGCCGCCCACGCGAAGCCGAGGTCCGGCTCGCGCAGGAAGTCCAGCCGGTGCTCGCGCTCGAGCGCGTCCAGCTCGGCCCAGAGGCGGACCATCTCGGCGATCGACCTCCTTGACCTCGCCGCCGGGGAGCCGCGGCGAGCGGGCGTCGTCGGGGCGGCGGGCCTCGAAGACCAGCACCGACAGCGCAGCGGCCAGCCCGGACGGCGACAGGTCGTCCCACAGGCCGTGCCGCAGCGACTCGGCGGCCAGCAGGTCGATGTCGGAGTAGATCCGCATCAGGTGCCGGCCGCGGTCGGTGACGGTGTCGCCGTCGAGGTACTCCAGCGCGGTCAGCACCTCGCAGACCCGGTCGAACTGCCGGGCGACGGTGTTGGTGCGCTGCTCGACCCGGCGCCGCAGGGTCTTGGCGTCGCGGTCGAGCTTGAACCACCGCTCGCGCCCAGCGGGCGTGGTCCTCGCGGTCCGGGCACTGGTGGCACGGGTGCGCCTTGCAGCTCGGCCCGGAGCCGGTCGATCTGGTCGTTGGTGGCGGACCTGGACGAGCCGGCGCGCGCCCGGTCGCCGTTCCGCGAGGGCGGTGGCGGGGTCAGGTTGTGGGTCCGGGTGCGCAGCGCCGAGGCCAGGTCGCGGCGCATCTGCGGGTTGCGGCCGTTGAAGTTGCGCGGCACCTTCACCCGGGTCAGCGCGGCCACCGGCGTCGGGAAGTCGACCATCGCCAGCCGGCGGGCCTGCCGGTCGGCGGTGACGACGTACGGCCGCGGCTCCTCGCCGCGACAGCCCCGGGTCGACGACGACGGCGTACCCCGACGAACTTCCCGGCCGGCACCTCGATCACGTCGCCGGGCTTGAGCCGCGACAGCGACGTCGAGCGCCTCCTCGCGCCGGTCGGCCCGGCGCGACCGGGCCGCCTCCTTCTCCAGGTCGGAGATCCGGCGGCGCAGCGCGGCGTACTCCATGAAGTCGCCGAGGTCGCAGGTGGCGGCCTCGCGGTAGCCCGTCGAGCGCGTCCTCGCTCTTGCGCAGCTGCCGGGCCAGCCCGACCACGGCCTTGTCGGCCTGGAACTGCGCGAACGACTGCTCGAGCAGCTCGCGGGACGTGCTCGCGGCCGAACTGGTGCACCAGGTTGACCGCCATGTTGTACGACGGGCGGAACGACGACCGGAGCGGATAGGTGCGGGTCGACGCGAGCCCGGCCAGCTCCCGCGGGTTCATGCCGGGCTGCCAGAGCACGACCCCGTGCCCCTCGACGTCGAGGCCGCGGCGGCCGGCCCGGCCGGTGAGCTGGGTGTACTCCCCCGGCGTGATGTCGGCGTGGGTCTCGCCGTTCCACTTGCTGAGCTTCTCGATCACCACCGTCCGGGCCGGCATGTTGATGCCGAGCGCCAGCGTCTCGGTGGCGAACACGACCTTGCACAGCCCGCGCACGAACAGCTGCTCGACGCACTCCTTGAACGCCGGCAGCATGCCGGCGTGGTGGGCGGCGACGCCGCGGGTGAGGCCGTCGAGGAAGTCGTGGTAGCCGAGCACGTGCAGGTCGTCGTCGGGCAGGTGCCGGCAGCGCTCCTCGACGAACTGCGTAGATCTCGTCGCGCTCCTCCGGCGTGGTCAGGCGCACGCCGGCCGGACAGGCACTGCGTGACCGCGGCGTCGCAGCCGACCCGGCTGAAGATGAACACGATCGCCGGCAGCAGTCCCTCGCGGTCGAGCCGGTCGATCACGTCGACCCGGCTGGGGATCCACACCCGACGGCCGTTGCCGACGCTGCGCGGGTTCTTCGACGAGCCCGGCTTGCCCTTGCGCGGTGACCGCCGGTCGCGCATCAGGCGGCTGCTGGCGAAGTCGTCGCGGGCGACCCGGACCAGCTCGGTGTTGACCGGCGCCCCCTCCTTCACGAAGCCGGCCGAGGCGTCCACGTCGGAGCTCGCGAACAGGTCGTGCAGCCGCCGGCCGACCATGACGTGCTGGTAGAGCGGGACCGGCCGGCGCTCCTCGACGATGGTCGTGGTGTCGCCGCGCACCGTCTCCAGCCACTCGCCGAACTCCTCGGCGTTGGAGACCGTCGCCGAGAGCGAGATCAGCGCCACCGACTCGGGCAGGTGGATGATGACCTCCTCCCACACCGCGCCCCGCTCGCGGTCGGCGAGGTAGTGCACCTCGTCCATCACGACGTAGCCGAGGCCCAGCAGCGTGCGGGACCCGGCGTACAGCATGTTGCGCAGCACCTCGGTGGTCATCACGACCACCGGCGCCTCGCCGTTGACGCTGTTGTCGCCGGTGAGCAGGCCGACCTGGTCCTCGCCGTAGCGGGCGACCAGGTCGTTGTACTTCTGGTTCGACAGCGCCTTGATCGGGCGTCGTGTAGAACGCCTTGCGACCGGTCGCGAGCGCCAGGTGGATAGCGAACTCGCCCACGATCGTCTTGCCGGAGCCGGTCGGGGCCGCGACCAGCACGCCGCGCCCGTCCTCGATCTCGTGGCAGGCGCGCACCTGGAAGTCGTCGAGCGCGAAGTCGTAGTGGCTGCCGAAGTCCGGAACACGGGGTACCCGCGGCTGCTCCGGTAGTCGGAGTACCGCTCGGCCGGGCTGCGGGTCGTTCGGTCGTCAGGCAAGGACGGTCAGCGCTCCTGGTGCGCACTCGATGGTGAGCGGCAGCTCGCCGAACCGCTCGCCGTCGGCGTACGAGACGATGCCCGGGTGCGGCAACGGTGACGCTACGCGCGAGGTGGTGCTCGTACTGCGGGTGGGTGACGTGGGTGCCCTTGAACAGCTTCGGGTAGGTCCGGACCAGGTCGGGCTTGCTCATCGGCTTGATGATCGACGACGTCGAGCAGGCCGTCGTCGAGGACGGCGCCCTCGGTGATCCGCAGTCCCCCGCCGAAGGACGGGCCGTTGCCGACCGCGACCAGCATCGCGTCGAGCCGCCGCGACTCGCCGTCGAGCTCGATGGTGTACGGGAGCGGCTCGAAGACCCGCAGCTCGGCGAGGGTGGCCAGGTTGTAGCGCATCTGGCCCTTGGGCCAGGTCATCCGGTTGGCGCGCTCGTTGACGATGGCGTCGAAGCCGGCCGCGAGCACGGTGACGAAGTACTTCGAGCCGCTGCGGGCCAGGTCGATCTTCCGCGGCGCGGACGCCGATCACCCGGTCGGCGGCCGCGACCGGCGTCCTTGCGCGGGATGTCGAAGTAGCGGGCCACGTCGTTGCCGGTGCCGGCGGGGATGATCCCGAGGCTGGTCGCGCTGTCGGCCAGCGCCTGCACGGCGAGGTGGACCATCCCGTCGCCGCCGACCACGACCAGCGACTCGACGCCGTCGGCCACGCACTGGTGGGCCAGGTCGAGCGCCTCGTCGGCGTCGCGGCCCTCCAGGTTGCGGACCACGAACCCGGCGTCCCGCAGGCGCGGCAGCGCGGCCTCGCGGGCCCGCGCGCCCCGGCCCTTGCCCGGACGTGGGGTTGGTGAGGAGCGCGATCTCGCGCGGGTTGCCGGCCACGGTGCGACCCTATGGCACGACGGAAGCTCGGAGAGCCAGGTCTCGACACGCCGGTCGCGACCTCGTTCCTCGGTCGCGCGGCTCGCTCGACCACCATCAGCGGATCCGCTGGCGCGTCTCCGCTAGAACTCAGACCCTTCCCAGCGCGGCGGTCGGCACCGATCCGCAGCTGCACGGCGTACTCGTCACCGGAGGCGCCCACCGCCTTGGCCAGCCGGCCGATGGCGTCCAGGCACAGGTCGGCGGTGAACGACGTGCCGGGCACGGCGAGGGTGAGCCGGTCCTCGCACTCGAGGAGCAGGATCTGGCCGTGCCGCCAGGCGAGGTGGGCGCGGGTGCGGATGTCGTCGCCGGCCACCGGCTTCGGGTAGGCGTCGTCGACGGCCAGCAGGTCGCAGGGCACGTCGTCCTGGCCGGGCCCGGTCAAGCGCACCGCGCACGTGGTGCCCGTGGCGTACGCCGTGGGCCGTCGCCCACACCACCTCGGCACTCCCCCAGCCAGTCGGGGAGGTCGAACGGGTCGACGTCCTTCACAGGGGCGACACCTCGTCGTCGTCGAGCTCGGCCAGCCGTTCGCGCTCGCCCGCGGCGCCGGTCGAGGACCCGGGCGATCACCTCGGAGATGCCGAACAGCACCAGCATCGGGATGGCCAGGAAGAGCATCGTGAACGGGTCGGTCGACGGCGTCGCGACGGCCGCGAAGACGAACGTGCCGATCACGATCCACGGCCGGTGCGCGCCGAGCGCCTTGCCCTTGAGGACGCCGGCGAGCGTTGAGCAGGATCACGAAGACCGGGATCTCGAAGGCGATGCCGAAGACCAGCAGCGTGCGGATCAGGAACGTGAGGTAGTCGCCGAACTCGACCAGGTTGGTGAGGTCGCCGGGCGTCAGCCCGATCAGGATCTCGAGGCCCTTGGGCAGGGTGAGGTAGCCGACCAGCACACCGACCAGGAACAGCGGCCCGGCGACCGCGGCGAAGACCCGGGTCCACTTGCGCTCCTTCGGCGTGCAGCCCCGGAAGGATGAACGCCCAGATCTGGTAGAGCCACAGCGGGCTGGTCAGCACCACCGAGACCGGCCGCACAGCTTGAGGTAGAGCATCAGCGGGCCGCCGGCGCCGGCGATGGTGGCCTGGGTGTTGACGTCGGCGTCCCGTGCGTCGAGCGCCTCCTGGGCGTCCGTCGTAGGGATCGAGGACCAGCTCGAAGATCTGGTCGAAGAAGAACAGCGACACGACCAGGCCGACGGTCAGGATGACCGCGACCTTCAGGACGCGTGCACGCAGCTCGCGCAGGTGGTCGGACAGGGCCATACGGCCGTCCGGGCCGACGGGATGGTGGGGCTTCCCGGCAAAGAGCTGGATGACTCCGGAGAGGGACACCGACGGGTGGCGAGGGTCAGCTGGTGGTGCCGTCGCGCTGCTCGCGCACGATCGGATCACGGATCGGATCACTGGGCGCCGGAGGCGGCTGGACCTGACGGGCCTCGATCTCCTTCTGCTCCGGCGTCTTCAGGTCGTCGTCGATCGTCGTCGTCATCGTCGATCAGACCCTTGGTCTCGGCCTTGAAGATGCGCAGGGCGCGACCGCTGCCGCGGGCGAGCTCGGGCAGCTTCTTGGCGCCGAACAGCAGCAGGATCACCAGAACGATGAGCACGAGCTCCCAGCCGCCTGGGACGGCGATGAACGGGTTCAGCATCTCTTCCTCACATCCGCTGTCGGTCGAGTTCCATCGTACGCCGCATCAGGCGTACAACCTGAGCGCCTCCTGTGCCCTGGCAGTGAACGCGTCGGCGAACTCTTCGGGGGCGATCACCTGGGCATTCGGAGCCAGACGCAGAAGCAGTCGGTGCAGCCAGCGTTCGTCTGCAATCAGCAGGTCGACGTCTAGACCGCCGTCCGCGCAGCTCCCGCACCTCCTCGACCGGGTAGTACTCCACCACCCAGCGTGCCGGCGGGGCCAGCCGGACCGTGGTCAGCGTGGTGTCGGCGACCGGTGGAAGATCCCGTCGGCGAGGTCGCGGGGCGCCTCGGCCGGGGTCTGGATCGGCGTGTCGAGGACGGTGGCGGACCGGATCCGGTCGAGCCGGAACAGACGCGGCGCCTCGGCGCTGTGGCAGTAGGCGTCGAGGTAGGCGAAGCCGTGCGCGGTGACCACGCCGCGCGGGTCGACCACCCGCTCGGACTCCTCGTCGCGGGAGGGCACGTAGTAGGTCAGCCGGACCTGCCGCTGGTCGCGCGCGGCCCGCTCGAGCATCGGGCGGTAGCGGGCACCGGAGTCCGCCACCGGGTCGGCGCCGGGGTCCACGCGCGGGTCGAAGCGGCCGGCCGCCGCGGCCTCCAGCTTGGCCAGGGTGCGGTCGACCACCTCGCGGGTGTCGTCGGCGGCGCCGTTGCGCAGCGCCCGGAGCGCCACGATCACCGCCGTCGCCTCGGTCGGCGAGAGCTGGAGCGGCCGCGCGAGGTAGTCGGCGTTGGAGACCCGGATGACCCCGTCGCCCTCCTCCCCCTCGAGGGCGTCGAGGTCGACGTCGATCAGGTCGTCCGGGTAGCCGCCCGGCAGCCCGCACATGAAGAGCACCTTGAGGTCGCTGACCAGCTGGATCGGCGAGACCCCGAGGTCCGCGGCCGCCTCGTCGACGCGGACCGAGCCGCGGGCGTGGAGGTACGGCACCAGCGTGAGCAGGCGGCCCACCTGGGCCTTGGCGGAGTTCGGGGCGGGAGTGGTGCTCATGCGGCCGCACCCCCGACGACCGCCGAGAGCCGCTGCGACGACGCGCTCGCGCAGCGCGGCCGGGGACTCGACGTACACGTCGGCGCCGTAGGCCAGCAGCTCGTCGGCGAGCGCCATGCCGCCGCGCTCGCAGGACCAGCCGGTCCCAGCCGGACGCGTCGTCGGGGCCGGGTACGTCGGTCTCGACGGTCGCGGCCGCACGGCGCAGCCCGCCGCCGGCGTCGTGTCGGACCAGCACGGTGACCGGCTCGTGCGGCGAGTCGCGGGGCGAGCCGGCGGGCCATCTCGCGGATGTCGACGCCGGCCGGGATGTCGTAGGAGCCGGGCCGGCCGCTGCGGCGGGCCTTCGCCCTGGACGCGGGAGAGCCGGAAGATCCGCTCCTCGCCGCGGTCGGTGTCGAAGCCGACGGCGTACCAGCGGCCGGAGTAGCGGACGACGCCCCACGGCTGGAGGTGACGGGTGCGTGACCGCGGCCTGGCCGGACCGGCTGGTAGTCGAACTCGACCGGTGTCCGGTCCTGGGTGGCCTCCCAGAACACGTCGAACGACGGCTCGTCGGCGGTCAGCCGCGGCTCGACCACGTCGAGGGCCGACAGGTCGACCGGCAGCCCGAACGCGGTCAGCTTGCGGACCGCCTCGGTGGTGGCCTCCGCCAGCCGGGCGTGCTCCCAGACCTTCGTGGCGAGCGCCACCACCGCGGCCTCGTCGCCGGTCAGCGAGATCTCCGGCAGCTGGAACTCGTCGGGGCGGATCCGGTAGCCGGGCTCGTCCTCGAAGAACGGGTCGATGCTGCCGACCTCGATCGGGACCCCGATGCTGCGCAGGTCCTCCTTGTCGCGCTCGAACATCTTCTCGAACGCGTCGTCCCCCGCGTCGGGGTAGAGGATCGACCGGATCCGGTCCTTGGAGACGTAGTGGCGCTGCACGAGCAGCATGATCAGCAGGTTGAGCAGCCGCTCGCTCTTGTCGCTCGCCACGCCCCGGACTCCCTGGTGTGTCAGCCGCGGCGAGGATGTCGACGACGAAGTAGAGCGTGTCGGTGCCCTTGATGCCCGCCTGCTCGTTGCCGGCCTCGCCGTACCCGTCCTCGGGCGGGATCGACAGCATCATGCGGCTGCCGACCTTCGCGCCGACCAGCGTCTTGTCCCAGCCCGGGATGACTCCGCCGGTGCCGATCGGGAACGAGGCCGGCTGGCCGGTGCTGTAGCTCTCGTCGAACGGCTTCTTGCCGTCGTAGACCTGGCCGAGGTAGTTGACGACCAGCGGCTGGCCCTTCTCGACGGTGGCGCCCTCACCCTCGATGAGCGTCGCGGACTGGAGCTTCTTGCTGGGCTTCGGCGCCTTGGAGAAGTCGAGGGAGGACGGGACGCCGTCCTTCTCGACGATCGTCGGGGCCCAGCTGGGGGCCTTGACTCGCGTCGCCCTCGGGGCCGTCGGGCACTGCGCTCAGCAGGTCGATCACCGCGACGACCGTGTCCTTGTTGCCGATCTTGAGCTGGGCGTTGCCCTGCGGGCCGAAGGCGTCCTCGCGCGGTCGCGGCCACGGCGACGCGGGAGCCGATGGTGTGGCCCACGAGGCCCTCGACGAACAGCGGGCTGAGCACCTTCTCGTCCGCGGTGAGCAGCTGCGGAGTCTTGGGCTCCTCCTCGTAGGTGCTCAGGGCCTTCTCCTCGGTGAAGCCGTTGCCGATCCAGATGTGGGCGAGCACCGAGTCGCCGGACTCGATCTGCTCGCCGTCGCCCTCGGTGATCACCACGCTCGTGGTCTTGTCGACCTCGACCTTGCCGTCGAAGGTCACCTCCGGGTTGGTGCCGACGTCACCCTTGACCGTGAGCGAGCTGAGGTCACCCGAGGAGTCGTCGCTCCCGGAGTCGTCGCCGCATGAGCTGACGCCGAGGCCGACGAGCAGCAGCGGGAGGACGAGCGGGAGGACACGACGGGTACGTCGGGACACGGTGACACCTTCACAGAATGGGGATTTCGGACAGCGCGGTCACCTTATAGGGCCACCCTGAGAGGTTCCTGCACCGCCCGACACCGGGGGCGGCGCGTCTCACATGCCGTCGATCAGGCGCTGCACCCGCTCGTCGTACGCCCGGAAGGGGTCCTTGCAGAGGACCGTCCGCTGTGCCTGGTCGTTGAGCTTGAGGTGCACCCAGTCGACGGTGAAGTCGCGGCGGCGCTCCTGGGCCTTCCGGATGAACTCGCCGCGGAGCCGGGCACGGGTGGTCTGCGGCGGCACCGACTTGGCCTCGAAGATCTTCAGGTCGGAGCGTGACCCGCGCGACGGCGCCGCGCTTCTCGAGCAGGTAGTAGAGCCCGCGGCCCCGGTGGATGTCGTGGTACGCGAGGTCGAGCTGCGCGATCCGCGGGTGCCCGAGCGGCAGGCCGTGCTTGGCGCGGTACCGGTCGATCAGCTTCCACTTGATCACCCAGTCGATCTCGCGGTCGACCAGGCCCAGGTCGTCGGACTCGACCGCCTTGAGCCCCCGCTCCCACAGGTCGAGGGCCCGCTCGATGAGCGGGGTGCTGATCTCACGGCGGTCGACGAAGTCGCGGGCCTTGGAGAGGTACTCGCCCTGGATGTCGAGCGCGCTCGCCTCGCGGCCGTTGGCCAGCCGCACCTTGCGGCTCCCGCTGACGTCGTGGGAGATCTCACGGATGGCCCGGATCGGGTTCTCCATGGTGAGGTCGCGCATCACCACGCCCTCCTCGATCATCCGCAGCACCAGGTCGCAGCTGGCGACCTTCAGCATGGTGGTGGTCTCGCTCATGTTCGAGTCGCCGACGATGACGTGCAGCCGGCGGTACTTCTCGGCATCGGCGTGCGGCTCGTCGCGGGTGTTGATGATCGGCCGGCTCCGGGTGGTGGCGCTCGAGACGCCCTCCCAGATGTGCTCCGCGCGCTGGCTCACGGAGTACGACGCTCCCCGCGGCGTCTGCGTGATCTTGCCGGCGCCGACCACGATCTGCCGGGTCACCAGGAACGGGATCAGCACGTCGGCGAGCCGGGTGAACTCGCCCGAGCGACCGACGAGGTAGTTCTCGTGGCAGCCGTAGGAGTTGCCGGCGGAGTCGGTGTTGTTCTTGAACAGGTAGATCTCGCCGGCGATGCCCTCGTCGTGCAGTCGCTGCTCGGCGTCGAGGAGCAGCCCCTCGAGGACCCGCTCCCCCGCCTTGTCGTGGGTGACCAGCTCCGCGATGTCGTCGCACTCGGGCGTGGCGTACTCGGGGTGGCTCCCGACGTCGAGGTAGAGCCGGGCCCCGTTGCGGAGGAAGACGTTGCTGCTGCGGCCCCAGCTGACCACCTTGCGGAACAGGTAGCGGGCGACCTCGTCGGGGCTCAGGCGGCGCTGGCCCCGGAACGTGCACGTGACGCCGTACTCGTTCTCGATGCCGAAGATCCGCCGGTCCACGGACTCAGCCTAGGTGCTTGTCGGTGGTCAGCGGTGGTTCCGCCACCAAATCGCTGAGCGACCCGGTGGCGGAGGCACAGCGCGGGACCGCACGCGGATGGGGTCAGCTGATCCAGACGGCGGTCTTGTTGGACAGGGTCAGCGGCCTGCGGGGGTTCTTCTCGAAGCCGATGGCAATGGCCGAGTAGGGCGAGTTGCACACACGGTAGCTGCGGATGGTGAACACGTAGCCGCCGGACGATGCCCGGCTCTCCTGGTGCCCCTTGGTGTCGAAGATGCCGTGCACGCGGGTCAGGGTCATCCCCTTCTTGGCCTTCTTGTACTCGGCCCGCGTGACGCATCCGGGCGAGTCCGCTGCCTGGGCGGCGGTGGCGGGGACGAGGACGGCGCTTGCGGCCAGGACGGGGACGACCGCGAGTGCGGCGAGGTGACGGCGTGCGGACATGACGATCTCCAGGTGAGAGTTGTGGGTGGAGCCCGCCTCCAGGTCCCGGCGGGCATCGGCTGCGACGGACGTGTCCGCCTCGCCGCGCAGAGGCTACGTCAGGCCTGCCCTGACGCGCGGCGGAATGGCGAGATCGTGTCCCTGCTCACCCCCGGGTCGGCCATGGGCTGACCCGATTCGGTGCGTCATGTGGCTGCGGTTTGGTCCCCAACCGCAAGCATGTCCACAGAAATCATGCGGTTCTTGACCATTCGATGACTCCCATCGTCCGTTGCCAGCGGTTCATGACTCGCTGCCGGCCGATCTCGGAGTAGAGGGAGTTCTCGACAAGGCGCCGCCAACGATCGAGTCGCATCGGCTGGTGCGGACGGCCCAGATCCCGATCGACCTCGTGCATGAGCACCGACGGGTGGTTGATGAGGTCGTCGAGGGTGAACCCCCGACGCTCGTACCGCGCCACGGCCAGACCCCGGTCGCGTCGCAGATCGGCGGTGTGCTGCCGGGAGGATCTGTGGTGTGCGCCGTCGTACTCGTGGATCAGTCGGGTTCCCTTCACCAGCAGGTCGGCGCGGCCCACGACACGCCCCTGGTCGTCGAGAAGGGTCACCTGAGGCTCAACGGGCACGTCGATGCATTCGTCGAACACGCGGAGGACCGTCTCCCCACCCGACTCAGCGAGAGGAGAGGACAGCTCCCAAGCGGTTCCGAGGACTCGAGTGCCGGGCCGCCCGGAAGCAAGGATGCGGTCCATGCGGTGGGGGTCGACGTGACCCAGGCGTCGTGCTGAGTCGAGCATGATCGTGACATCAAGTGTGCCCAGGTCGCGGGCTGCACGAAGGAAGATCTCCTCGGTCAGGTCGACCGGCAGAGCATCACCGACGGGACCGGTCTCTCGCGTCAGCCTCGAACAGATGAGGCCGGGTCGGCGCGGACGCGGCTGGTCACCCTCCACCGCCGCGAACACGGGTGGGTGTTCAGGGAGGTTGGGTAGCTGCCAGCCCATCAACCTGGCTCCGGTGACGTGAGTGAACACCGCGTGCGGCGGCAGCACGAGGCGCCAGGCCGAGAGTTCCCGCCGGAAAGCGGCGGCGTCGCTCAGCCCGGATCTCGGCGGCAGGAAGAGTCCATGGCTGACCCGCTGGAAGCCCGCGATCCGGATCTCCCCGCGGATCGCCTCGGTGTCGGGCGCGTGGGTCTCGTCATGGGTCATGACCAGATGCTGCGCGGTGGCCGAGGCCACGAAACCGATCGACGTACCACCTGTGGATAGCTGCTCCACACGGCCACTGAATGGTCAAGAACCGCAATCAATCTGTGCAATTGCTTGCGGTTGGGGACCAAACCGCGACCCTCAGGGAGCGATCGGGGGCTCGCCGTTCTCGCTTGCCGTTGCCGGCGGACTCCTCCGACGCAGGCGCCTCCGACCGACACGGCGCCTCCGGCGCAGGCGCCTCGGGGGCCGGCTCGGACGGGCCGCGGTCCGCGAGCAGGCCGGCCAGCCGGGCCGGGGCCAGGCGCCGGAACTTCCGGGGCTGGGTGCGGGTGCGGTCGAGCACGGCCACCTCGAGGTCCTCGACGGGGATCACCCGGTCGGTCGCGTCGGTGTGGCCCAGGGCGGCGACGGCGAGGTGCAGAGCGTCGTCGAGGGTCGCGCCCTCGGTGTACCGGCTCTTGAGGTACTCCGCCACGACGTCGGCCGCACCTCCCATCACGGCGTAGCCGTGCTCGTCGGCGACCTGGCCGTCGTAGGTCAGCCGGTAGATCTGGTCGCTCTCCGCGGTGTCGCCGACCTCGGCCACGAAGATCTCGACCTCGTAGGGCTTCTCCCCGCCGCTGGAGAAGATCGTGCCGAGGGTCTGGGCGTAGGCGTTCGCCAGCCCGCGCCCGGTCACGTCGCGGCGGTCGTAGGCGTAGCCGCGCATGTCGGCGAGGCGGACACCGGCGATCCGGAGGTTCTCGAACTCGTTGTAGCGGCCGACCGCCGCGAACGCGATCCGGTCGTAGATCTCGGCGATCTTGTGCAGCGCCTGGGACGGGTTCTCGGACACGAACAGGACGCCGTCGGCGTGCTGGACGACGACGACCGAGCGCCCGCGGGCGATGCCCTTGCGCGCGAAATCCGCCCGGTCCTTCATCAGCTGCTCGGGCGAGACGTAGAACGGCATGCTCATGAGTTGGTCTTCTCCGTGGTCGTCGCGGTCAGCTCAGGGACGCGGCCGGGCCGTCGGGGCGGGTCATCCGGGCCTCGATCATGCGGTCGGCGATCGCGGCCACCTCGTCGTCGGGCATCCGGCGGCCACCGTCGGCGGTGATCACCTGGACCACCGGGAAGATCCGCCGGGTCAGGTCGGGCCCTCCGGTCGCGGAGTCGTCGTCGGCCGCGTCGTAGAGGGCCTGCACCACCGCGAGCACGCAGTCGGACTCACCGAGGTTGTCGCGGTAGAGCTTCTTCAGCGAGCCGCGGGCGAACAGCGAGCCGGAGCCGACGGAGTGGAAGGCGGTCTCCTCGTAACGGCCGCCGGTCACGTCGTAGCTGAAGATCCGCCCCTGGTCGGTGGTCAGGTCGAAGCCGGCGAACAGCGGCACGACCGCGAGGCCCTGCATGGCCATGCCGAGGTTGGACCGGATCAGGGCGGCCAGCCGGTTCGCCTTGCCGTCCATGGAGAGGGTGGTGCCCTCGATCTTCTCGTAGTGCTCGAGCTCGGTCTGGAACAGGCGCACCATCTCCACGGCCAGGCCGGCCGACCCGGCGATGCCGACCGCGGAGTACTCGTCGGCCGGGAACACCTTCTCGATGTCGCGCTGGGCGATGATGTTGCCCATCGTGGCGCGCCGGTCACCGGCCATCACCACGCCGCCGGGGTACGTCGCGGCGACGATGGTGGTGCCGTGCGGGGCCAGGTCGCCGGCGTGCCCCTGCGGGACGGTACGCCGCCCGGGCAGCAGGTCGGGAGCCTGCGACGACAAGAAGTCGGCGAACGACGAGGTGCCCGGCGCCAGGTAGGCCGCGGGCAGGCGGGAGTCCGTCATCTCGGGGTCCCCGCGGAATCCGAGCGCAGCGAGTGATTCCGTGGGGTGATCACTGTCCGCCCTTCTGGATGAACGACTTCACGAAGTCCTCGGCGTTGGTCTCGAGCACGTCGTCGATCTCGTCGAGGATGGCGTCCACGTCGTCGTCCAGGGATTCCTTGCGCTCGGCCACATCCGTCTCGGGGGCGACCTCGGTCGCCTCCTCGGTCTCGGAGGACTTGCGCGGTTGCTTGTGTTCCTGTGCCATAACCAGACCCTATCCGCTCACTTCGTGAGCGCGGTGAAAAGAGCCTCGGCCGTGTCACACCGGTCGAGGAGCTCGCCCACGTGGGCCTTGCTGCCGCGCAGCGGGTCGATGGTCGGGACCCGCTGCAGCGACTCCCGGCCGGGCAGGTCGAAGATCACGGAGTCCCAGGATGCGGCGGCGACGTGCTCGGCGTACTTCTCGAGGCATCGGCCGCGGAAGTAGGCGCGGGTGTCGGTCGGCGGGTCGTGCATCGCGACCTCGACCGAGTGGTCGTCGAGCAGCCGCTCGATCCGGCCCATCCCGAGCAGCCGGTAGTAGAGGCCCTTCTCCGGTCGGATGTCGGAGTACTGGTAGTCGATCAGCTGCAGCTTGGCGTTGTCCCACTCCAGGCCGTCGCGGTCGCGGTACTGGTTGAGCAGCTTGAGCTTCGCAACCCAGTCCAGCTCCGAGGCGCACAACATCGGGTCGCGGTCGAGGCGGTCCAGCACCGACTCCCAGCGCGACAGCACGTCGAGGGTCTGCGGGTCGGCGTCCGAGCCGAGGCGGTCCTCGACGTACTTCTTGGCGAGGTCGAGGTACTCCATCTGGAGCTGGACCGCCGTCATCTTGCGGCCGTCGGTGAGGGTGACCTGGTGCTTCAGGGTCGGGTCGTGGGAGACCGCCCGGAGCGCCGACACCGAGCCTTCGACGGTGAAGTCCTGGCCCAGGAAGCGCTCCTCGATCATCGCGAGCACCAGGGCGGTGGTGCCGACCTTGAGGTACGTCGACACCTCGGCCAGGTTGGCGTCACCGATGATGACGTGCAGCCGGCGGTACTTCTCCGGGTCCGCGTGCGGCTCGTCCCGGGTGTTGATGATCGGGCGCTTGAGGGTGGTCTCCAGGCCCACCTCGACCTCGAAGAAGTCGGCGCGCTGGCTGAGCTGGTACCCGTGCTCGCGGCCGTCCTGGCCGATGCCGACCCGGCCCGCGCCGCAGATGACCTGCCGGCTGACGAAGAACGGGGTGAGGTGCCGGACGATGTCGCCGAACGGCGTCGAGCGACGCATCAGGTAGTTCTCGTGGGCGCCGTACGACGCACCCTTGTTGTCGGTGTTGTTCTTGTAGAGCACGATCGGCGAGCCGCCCGGCAGCTGACCGGCACGGCGGGAGGCGTCGAGCATGACCTGCTCCCCCGCCTTGTCCCAGCGGACCACGTCGAGCGGCGTGGTCACCTCGGGCGTGGAGTACTCCGGGTGGGCGTGGTCGACGTACAGCCGGGCGCCGTTGGTGAGGATGACGTTGGCCAGACCCATGTCCTCGTCGGTGAGCTGGCTGGGGTCGGCGACCTGGCGCGACATGTCGAAGCCGCGGGCGTCCCGCAGCGGCGACTCCTCCTCGAAGTCCCAGCGGGCGCGGCGTGCCTTGGCGGTGGCCGAGGCGTAGGCGTTCACGACCTGGGACGAGGCGACCATCGGGTTGGCCATGGGCTGGCCCTGCACCGAGATGCCGTACTCGACCTCGGTGCCCATGACCCGACGCACACTCATGGGTCGAGACTACGCGCTGACGGGGAGGCTCCAGACCTGCGGCTGCATGGCGGTGGTGGTGGCTGCGGTCCCGATCGGGGTGCCCTCGACGGAGCGGGGCTGGCTCCACCAGTCGGTCTTTCGCGGCCGGCCCCACGCATCGCGGAGCGGCAGCGCCGCGCTGGTTCCGCTTTCCATGATGTTCGTGTGGCTCATGACTGGCTCCTGGTGAGGTGTTCCTGGCCCTTCGAGGTACCGATAACGCTAGGCATTCGTGACCTTCACCACATCCGTGCGAACACCCAGATCGGTGCGGGCGCCCGCACAACTGGTCGGGGTGGTGCTACCCCTACCTCGGGGGGCTACCCGTCCCCTCGCCGGAGCCGAGCGGGGTTGCGGGCAGGGCGAAGCTCTCCGTGGCGATCCAGGCGGCGAACCGCTCCCGTCCGACCGCCGCGACCAACCCGCTGGTCTGCGACACCTGGCGCAGGAGCGCTTCCACCTTCCGGTCCAGAGCCGGCCCGTCGAGGCGCAGCTGGAACGCCATGTCCGCGTCGGCGCAGACGCGAGGCCGGCCAAGGTCGA
The DNA here is from genome assembly GCA_963788445.1 of uncultured Actinomycetota bacterium. Taxonomy (GTDB): domain Bacteria; phylum Actinomycetota; class Actinomycetes; order Propionibacteriales; family Nocardioidaceae; genus Nocardioides. The sequence goes on along the minus strand of CAWBGN010000004.1, from coordinate 846,922 downwards.
AGACGCCGTACTCCTCGTCGAGCTCCGGGTCGACGGCCCGCTCCTGCCTCACCGCGTGGAGGACCCGCGGGTTCGCCTCGGAGCGGCGGACTGCGAGGTCGGCCCAAGCGCTGATGGCGCGGTGGTCGGGGTGCCCCGTGAAGCCGTCGGGGCCGAAGGTGACCACGGTGTCGGGTCGGACGTCGTCGAGCAGCCGGGCCACACGGCCGACCGGTCCAGCAGGGTCCAGGTCGGCGCAGCCGCCGTCGGGGTGGTCCAGCCAGTGGTGCTCGGCGACACCGAGGATCGCGAGCGCGGCCTCGAGCTCTTCGGTGCGGAGTCTCGCCAGCGCGGCCCGCTCCTCCGGTCCGGCGTGTGGGTCGGCGGCCTCCCCACGAGTGGCGGTGACGCAGACCGCGCGCTGCCCGGCAGCGACCAGCTCGCCCAGGAGCCCGCCGGACAGGTAGGTCTCGTCGTCGGGATGCGCCCACAGGGCGACGACGGTGCCGAGGTCGGTCAACGTGTGCATGCGACGCATTGTCGCGGACGGTGACCCGGTCGCGCGTAGCCTTCGCAGGGTTCGCCCACGGGAGGAGCGTCATGGGAGTCTGGGCCGACCGCGTCGTGCCGCACATCGTCGACAAGTCGGGCACCAACCCGCACGTGGACGCCCTGCGCGACCACGTGTGCGGGGGTCTGCACGGCCGGGTGCTCGAGATCGGCTTCGGCAGCGGCCTGAACGTCGACCACTACCCCGCTCAGGTCGCGTCGGTGCACGCGGTGGAGCCGTCCGACGTCGGTTGGCGGCTCTCCGAGGACCGGCGGGCGTCGACCACCCTGCCGATCGAGCGCTCGGGCCTGGACGGACAGCGGCTCGACGAACCGGACGAGTCCTTCGACTGCGTGCTGTCGACGCTGACCCTGTGCACCATTCCGGATGTGGACCGTGCGCTCGCAGAGGTACGCCGCGTGCTGCGGCCGGCGGGTCGGCTGCACTTCCTCGAGCACGGTCTCGCACCGGACCCGAAGGTGGCCACCTGGCAGCGGCGGCTGAACCCTCTCCAGGGCCGGCTGTTCGCGGGCTGCCACCTCAACCGGGACATCCCCGCGCTGGTGGGCGGAGCGGGCCTCCAGGTCGACGGCCTCGAGGCGAGCTACCTGCCCGGGCCGGCGTTCACGCGGCCGTGGGTGTACGGCTACCTCGGTCGGGCGGCGCGTCCCGCCTGACGGGGTGGGGCCTTGACAGAAGCCGTCGATCTGCTGGGGTGGTCTTGTGCGGACGGTAGGCAACATCTTGTGGCTGGTGCTCGCCGGATTCTGGCTCGCTCTTGGCTATGCCCTGGCCGGTTTGCTCGCGTTCGTGCTGATCGTGACGATTCCCTTCGGCATCGCTTCCTTCCGCCTGGCGAGCTTCGTCGTCTGGCCGTTCGGCCGGACGACGACCTGGCGACGCGAGGCCGGCATCTGGTCGGTGATCGGCAACGTCGTGTGGATCATCTTCTTCGGCTGGGAGTTGGCCGTGATCCACCTGATCACCGGCGCGCTTCTCATGATCACCATCATCGGGATCCCGTTCGGCGTCGCCTGCTGGAAGATGATCCCACTCTCGCTGGTGCCCCTCGGACGCGAGATCGTGCCGATCTCCAGCGTGGGCAGCGACCCGTACGGCGTCCCAGCCTGACCGAGCCGTCTCTAACGCCGCCTCCGGCGTCCCTGGAACGCGTGCGCGAAGTTCACCGCCACGATGCCGGCCCAGGCCACGCAGAGGGGCCCGAAGCCGCTCGCCGATCCCTCAGGGACCGCCAGCGTGATCGCCGAGGTCGGGATGCCGACGACGACCGAGACGATCCCCAGCGCGAGCTGTCGTTGGCCCGCGCTCTCCTGCGACCGGCGCTCCCAGGCGATGTCGCCCTCATCCTGGGAGTGCCGGGCCTCGACGGCGCGCTGGATCCGGTCCGCGAACCCGTCCACGAGCTCGGCGTCGTACCGCAGACCGAGCTCGCGGCGGGTCTCCAGCAGCGCCTCGATCTCGGTCCGTTCGAGCTCCTCCTCGGCCATGCCCTAGAGGTACTGGCCCGTGTTGGACACGGTGTCGATCGAGCGACCCGGCTCGGTGCCGCCCTTGCCGGTGATGAGGGTGCGGATGAACACGATCCGCTCGCCCTTCTTGCCGGAGATCCGCGCCCAGTCGTCGGGGTTGGTGGTGTTGGGGAGGTCTTCGTTCTCCTTGAACTCGTCCACGCAGGCCTGGAGCAGGTGGGAGATCCGGAGACCCTTCTGCTCGTGGTCGAGGAGGTCCTTGATCGCCATCTTCTTGGCCCGGTCGACGATGTTCTGGATCATGGCGCCGGAGTTGAAGTCCTTGAAGTAGAGGACTTCCTTGTCGCCGTTGGCGTAGGTCACCTCGAGGAAGCGGTTCTCCTCGGTCTCGGTGTACATCCGCTCCACCGTCGCCTGGATCATCCCGTTGACGCAGGCCACCCGGTCGTTGCCGAACTCCGCGAGGTCGTCGGCGTGCAGGGGCAGCGTCTGGGTGAGGTACTTGCTGAAGATGTCGCGCGCCGACTCGGCGTCGGGGCGTTCGATCTTGATCTTCACGTCGAGCCTTCCGGGGCGGAGGATCGCCGGGTCGATCATGTCCTCGCGGTTCGAGGCGCCGATGACCAGGACGTTCTCGAGCAGCTCCACGCCGTCGATCTCGCTCAGCAGCTGCGGAACGATGGTGTTCTCGACGTCGGATGAGACGCCGGACCCGCGGGTGCGGAACAGGGAGTCCATCTCGTCGAAGAACACGATGACGGGGGTGCCGCCGCTGGCCTTCTCACGAGCCCGCTGGAACACCAGCCGGATGTGGCGCTCGGTCTCGCCGACGTACTTGTTGAGCAGCTCGGGGCCCTTGATGTTGAGGAAGTAGGACTTGCCTTCCTGCCCGGTCTTCGCGGCGACCTTCTTGGCCAGCGAGTTCGCGACAGCCTTCGCGATCAGGGTCTTGCCGCAGCCGGGAGGGCCGTAGAGCAGCACGCCCTTCGGCGGCTTGAGCTCGTGCTCCTTGAACAGCTCGGGGTGGAGATAGGGCAGCTCGACGGCGTCCCGGATCTGGTCGATCTGGTTCACCAGACCGCCGATCTTGGAGTAGTCGATGTCCGGGACCTCTTCGAGGACGAGCTCCTCGACCTCGGACTTCGGGACCTTCTCGTAGACGTAGCCCGCGCGGGCCTCCAGCAGGAGGGAGTCGCCGGCGCGGAGGGTGACCTGACGCAACGGCTCGGCGATGCGGACGACCCGCTCCTCGTCGGCGTTGGCGATCACGAGCGCACGCTCGCCGTCGGCGAGCAGCTCCTTGAACATGACGACCTCGCCGACTTCTTCGAAGTCGAACGCCGCCACGACGTTGAGGGCCTCGTTGAGCATGACCTCCTGGCCACGGACCAGCTCGTCGATCTCGACGGCCGGGGACACGTTGACGCGGAGCTTGCGACCGCCGGTGAACACGTCGATCGAGTCGTCGTCGTTGCGGTTCAGGAAGGTTCCGAAGCCGGCCGGCGGCTGCGCGAGCCGGTCGACCTCTTCCTTGAGCTTCGTGATCTGGTCGCGAGCCTCGCGCAGGGTCTGGGCGAGGCGTTCGTTCTGGGACGTCACCGCCGCGAGGGACCGCTGCGTGTCGGCGAGGCGCAGCTCGAGGCCGCGCGAGTGCCCGGGGGCGTCTCCCAGTCTGCGGCGCAGGTCGGTGACCTCCGCCTCGAGGAAACGCACCTGGTTCATCAGCTCATCGGGGCTGCGGCCCCCATTGCCTGAAACGCCTTCGGATGCTGACATCGACGCCACCTCCTCTCCTCGTGACCCTACCCGGATGGAGGCCCGAGGGAAGGCCACTTTCGCCTGTGTTGGTCACGATTTGGACTACCGGGGCCATTCCCACCCGACACGAAAGGGCCATGTCCGGGCCACTAGACAACCGTGCCGGGGTGATGGCCTCGCGCGCAGAATGACGGCCATGGGGCTGCCGGGCGGCACGGACACCTACTCCGACGTGGTCGTGGTGGGCGGACGCGTCGCGGGCGCGCTCGCCGCCGCCCATCTGGCCGGGGCGGGGCTCACTGTCGTGGTCGTCGAGTCGGCCGAGGTGACCTCCGGCACCATCTCCACGCACTTCTTCCGGGGCGACGGCCTGGTGCGCGGTCTGGCCGAGATCGGGGTCCTCGATGAGGTGCTGGCGACGGGCGCACCGCGGCTGACCTGCGATTATTGGTATCCCGATGCCGGAGAACGGCCCGAGATCGAGCCACCGCAGGAGCCGGGCGACGCGGGCTTCTGCCTGTCCGTACGCCGCTCGACGCTGGACCCGCTGCTCGCGGCACGGGTCGCCGAACGGCCGGGCGTGACCTGGCTCAGCCACCGACGGGTCGTGGGTCTGGTCGACGGCGGCGGCGTCGTCGACGCCACCGGCGCCCGGCACCTGGCCCCGCTCGTGGTCGGGGCCGATGGCCGCCGGTCCGCCGTTGCCCGCCTGACGGGTGCTCCGGTCCTGCGGGAGCACCGCGCGGCGCGACTCCTCGCCTACCGCTACCTCTCCGGCTACGCGTCCCCGGACGAGCAGGCCGGGGCCGAGTTCTCGCTGCGGGGCAATGAGATGGCGTATGCGTTTCCGAGCGACCGGGGCGTGACCTGCCTGGCGGTCACGGTGCCCATCGACCGGTCGGGGGCGGCGTACGCGGACCTGGAGGCGTTCTTCGACGACCGTCTGGCCGCTCACCGCGGCCTCTGGAGCCGGTACGCCGCGAGCGAGAGGCTGGGTCGGATCGTCGCCGGCCGGCCCAGCGACGACTACGTCCGTCAGGCGGCTGGGCCTGGCTGGGCGCTCGTGGGCGACGCGGGCACCCACCAGGACCCGTGGAGCGGACTCGGCATGGACACCGCGGCACGCCAGGCGCGGGCGCTGGCCGATGCCGTGGTGTCCGGAGGCCCGGACTGGCAGCTGCGATACGCGGCGGCCCGGGACGACGTCACGCTCGAGGGCTACGAGGAGACGATCGCGGGTGCGGACGACCTGCGCAGCATCGTGTGACGGTGCCCCGTCTCAGGCGTCGAACCGCTCATCGAGCACCTGCGGCGGCAGGTCGGCGGGCCGCGGGCCCGAGTAGTCGACTCCGTAGGCTCCCGGAGCCGGGCGGCGCTTCTTCATCGGCGGCCGCTCCCCCGGCGCCATCCGCCGGGCGGTGACCAGGAACGCGGTGTGGCCGATCATCTTGTGCCCGGGCCGCACGGCCAGGCCCTCGACGTGCCAGTCGCGCACCAGGGACTCCCAGGCGGCCGGCTCGGTGAAGCCACCGTGCGCGCGGACGCTCTCCACGAAGCGGGACAGCTGGGTCGTGGTGGCGACGTATGCGCAGACCAGGCCACCGGGCCGCAGCGCCCCGGCCGCCGCCTCGAGGCACTCCCACGGCGCGAGCATGTCGAGGATGATCCGGTCGATCTGCTCGCCGGACGCGGGAAGGGCCTCGGCGAGGTCGCCGATGGTGAGCCGCCACGCGGGGTGGTCGCCACCGAAGAACTGGGTCACGTTGCGGCGGGCGACGTCGGCGAACTCCTCGCGCCGCTCGTACGACGACACCACGCCGTGCGGGCCGACCGCCCGCAGGAGCGAACAGGTGAGCGCACCCGACCCGACGCCCGCCTCGACCACGTGGGCGCCCGGGAACACGTCGGCCATGGCCACGATCTGGGCCGCGTCCTTCGGGTAGACGACGGCGGCGCCGCGGGGCATGGAGACGACGTACTCCGAGAGCAACGGGCGGAACACGAGGTACTCGCCGCCGGCCGACGAGGTGACCGTGAAGCCCTCCTCGCGTCCGATCAGCTCGTCGTGGTCGAAGTGCCCCCGGTTGGAGAAGAACCGCTTCCCGGGCTCGAGACAGATGTTGTGACGACGACCCTTGCTGTCGGTCAGCCGGACCCACTCGCCGGCGCGCAGCGGCCCGCGGTGGACTCCGGAGAAGGCCTCGGGCGTGACGTCGTCGAGCATGCGAGGAACCCTAGTCGGGCGCCCGGGCCGGGCTGCTACCGCCGCGGTTCGCGGAATGCCTCGTCGACGTCGGACGTCGCGAGGACGCCGTAGATGGAACCGTCCTCCTCCATCAGGAGGTACTCGTGGGCGGGAGCCCTGCTGATCGCCAGGATCAGGTCCTCGCCCGTGATCGTCGGCCGGCAGCCGGAGACCCTCCTCGAGGGTTCGCGCCACACTGGAGACCGCCACCCAGGGGCGTCGGTCCTCGGGTGTGGCCAGCAGTGCGGCCTCGCTGACCACTCCGATGGGTACGCCGCTGCTGGTCACCGTCACGATCCCGCCCGCGTGCGCCTCCTGGGCGCGGCGTACCGCCTCGCCGAGCGGGAGGTCGTCGGGGACCGTGAGCGTACGTCGTGCGAGGTCGCGCGCCACCAGGTCGGGCAGTCGGCGACGCAGCCGGGCGGAGGACATGGCGCTGGTGGCACCGGTCCACAGGAACAGTGCGATCACGCCCACCAGCGCGAAGTCCAGGATCGTGGGGGGCGTGTCGAAGATCGCCTCCTGGAGCAGCGGCCAGCCCAGCACCGCCACGGCGGTGACGCGGCCGCCCCAGCCGGCGACGATGGTGCCTCGGTGGGCGTTGCCGGTCGCGCCCCACACGATGGCCTTGAGCACCCGCCCGCCGTCGAGGGGCAGGCCCGGGACCAGGTTGAGAATGCCGACCAGGAGGTTGGCTGCCGTGAGGCCCTGCACGGCGAGCTCGATCAGCCCGCCCGGCGTGACGTACAGGAGGCCGAAGCCGACCGCGCCCACGGCGAGCGAGGTGAGCGGCCCGACGACGGCGATCAGGAACTCCTCGCGGGGCTTGCGGGCCTCGCCCTCGATCGCGGTCATGCCACCGAGGAAGTGGAGCGTGATCGAGGTGACCGGGAACCCGAACCGCCGCGCCATCAGCGCGTGGGAGGCCTCGTGGAGCAGCACCGACCCGTAGAGCACCACCGCGAACACCGCGCCCGCGACGTACTTCCAGTTGCCGATGTCGGGCTCGGCGTTCTCGACGGCCGGGGCCATCACGACCGCGATCAGGACCGCGACGAGGAACCACGACCGCGAGACGAGAACGTCGCTGCCGGCGATGGTGCCGATCCGGATCGTCCCGGGGGGACGGGGACTGCGTGCACGGTGCTCGCCGGAGGGCCCGGACCGTTCGGTTTCGGGCGAGTCTGGTGAGGGGTCGGACACGCCACGAGATTAACCGACCGGGGGTATGTCCCCGCCCTCGCCTAGGGTTGCAGCATGAGTGTGGAGCAGTCTCCGGCCGAGCGGGTCTCGACGGTCGTCGACGGCGTCGAGGTCCTCGGCGCGCTCTCCCCGAGCCGGGCCGGCGACTTCATGTCCTGCCCGCTGCTCTACCGCTACCGCACCATCGACCGGCTGCCCGAGCCGTTCTCGCCCGACGCCGTCCGGGGCAGCGTGGTCCACAAGGTCCTCGAGGTGCTCTTCGACCTGCCCGCGGTCGACCGCACCCCCGAGCAGGCCCGCGACCTCCTGGTCCCTGCCTGGGAGGAGATGCTCGCGGCCGAGCCCGAGCTGGCCGAGATGTTCGCTCCGACCGGCGAGCCCGGTGACGGCCCCGACGTCACGACCTGGCTGACCTCGTGCCGGTCGGTCCTGGACCGCTACTTCACGCTCGAGGACCCACGACACGCTCGAGCCCGCCGAGCGCGAGCTGTACGTCGAGACGCTGCTCGACTCCCGGCTGCTGCTCCGGGGGTTCGTCGACCGGATCGACATCGCGCCGAACGGCGCGATCCGGGTGGTCGACTACAAGACCGGCCGCTCCCCCGGCGAGATGTTCGAGGCCAAGGCGCTGTTCCAGATGAAGTTCTACGCGCTGGTCATCTGGCGCACCCGCGGCGTGCTCCCCTCGATGCTGCAGCTGGTCTACCTCGGCAACGGCGAGATCGTCCGCTACGCGCCCGACGAGCACGACCTGCTCGCCACCGAGCGCAAGGTGGAGGCGATCTGGCGGGCCATCCGTCAGGCCGAGGCGAGCGGCGACTGGAGGCCGAGCCCGTCGCGACTGTGCGACTGGTGCGCCCATCAGGCGATCTGCCCCGCCTTCGGCGGCACTCCCCCGCCGTTGCCGGTCCGCGAGCCGCCGGTCACGACCACCGGCACCGAGGTCGCCTGAGCGAGGCTCAGAAGGCCGCGGCGGCCTCTTCGGGGGTGACCTCGTGCGGGGTGATGGTCCCCGCCAGGATCTCCTCCGCGTAGTGGCACGCCACCTTGTGCCCGGGCGCGATCTCGAGCAGCTCCGGCAGCTCGGTGTCGCAGCGGGTCTCCTGCCGGAACGGGCAGCGGGTGTGGAAGCGGCAGCCCGGACGGCGGGTCGGCCGGCGAGGGCAGGTCGCCCTGCAGCAGGATCCGTTCGCGGGACGCCTCGATGACCGGGTCCGGCACGGGCACGGCCGACATCAGGGCCATCGTGTACGGGTGCCGCGGCTGGGCGTACAGGTCGTCGGAGGCGGCCTGCTCGACGATGCCGCCGAGGTACATCACGGCCACCTGGTCGGACACGTGCCGGACGACGGCGAGGTCGTGGGCGATGACGAGGTAGGTCAGGCCCAGCTTGTCCTGGAGCTCCTCGAGCAGGTTGAGCACCTGCGCCTGGATCGAGACGTCGAGCGCCGACACGGGCTCGTCGGCGATCACGAAGCGCGGCTCGAGCGCGATCGCTCGCGCGATGCCGATCCGCTGCCGCTGGCCGCCCGAGAACTCGTGCGGGAACTTCTGGGCGGCGCTGGCCGGGAGCCCGACCTGGTCGAGCAGGTCGCGGACCCGGGTCTTGCGGTCGTAGGCGATCCCGTGCGCACGCAGCGGCTCGGTCAGGATGGTCTCCACGCTCTGACGGGGGTTGAGGCTGGCCAGCGGGTCCTGGAAGACCATCTGCATGTCCTGCCGGATCCGGCGCAGCTGCTCGCCCTTGAGGGCGGCCACGTCGGTCCCGTCGAAGTGGACGGTGCCCTCGGTGATCGGGCTCAGCCGGAGCAGGGCCCGTCCGAGCGTCGACTTGCCGCAGCCGGACTCACCCACCAGGCCGAGCGTCTGCCCCTCGTCGATGTCGAGGTCGACCCCGTCGACCGCCTTCACGGAGCCGATCTGCCGGTTGAGGAAGACGCCGCCATGGATCGGGAAGTGGACCTTCAGCCCCCGGACGGATACCAGGGGGCTCGCGGGTACTCGCGGGAACTCGCTGAAGCACTCACGGGGCCACCGCCGTTCCTGCGGTCTCGTCAGCGGTCAGCGGGTTGAAGCACCGCAGGCGACGGTCGCCGAGCTCGTCGAGGGACGGCGTCTGCTGGGTGCAGAGATCGACCTTGTTCCGGCATCGCGGCGAGAAGGCGCAGCCCTCGCTCCACGGGATCGTCTGCGTCGGCGAACCCGGGATCGGTCGCAGCGGGGTCCCCCGCGGCGAGTCGAGTCGAGGGATGCTCTCGAGGAGTCCGCCCGTGTAGGGGTGTCGGGGCTGCCCGAACAGGTTCGAACGGTTGGTGGCCTCGACGATCCGGCCGGAGTACATGACGTTCACCTCGTCGCAGAGCCCGGCCACGACCCCGAGGTCGTGGGTGATCATCAGCAGCGCGGCATTGGTGTCGGAGACCAGGTCCTTGAGCACCTCGAGCACCTGCGCCTGGATCGTGACGTCGAGGGCGGTCGTGGGCTCGTCGGCGATCAGCAGCTTCGGCTCGCAGGCCAGCGCGATCGCGATCAGCACCCGCTGCCGCATGCCGCCGGACAGCTGGTGGGGGTACTCTCCCAGCCGGCGGCCGGGGTCGGGGATCCCGACCTTCTTCAGCAGCGCCTCGGCCCGGTCGGCGGCCTCACGCTTGTCGGCCTTGGTGTGTCGCCGGATCACCTCGGTGAGCTGCTTGCCGACGGGGATCACCGGGTTGAGCGAGGTCATCGGGTCCTGGAAGATCATCGCGATCTCAGGGCCCCGCAGCTCGTTCATCTCGTTGCTGCTGCACTCCAGCAGGTTGCGGCCGCTGTAGCGGACCTCTCCGCTGACCCGAACACCACGGGCCGGCAGCAGGCCCATGATCGCCAGCGAGGTGACGGACTTGCCGCTGCCGGACTCACCCACCAGCCCGACGTGCTGTCCGGGGCGGATGTCGAAGGAGACCTCGTCGACCGCCTCGACCGACTTCTGGCCGCGCAACCCGAACGTGACGGCGAGGTCGCGCACGGACAACAGGGCGTCGTCGACGCCGGCCTGGGGGCGATTGCGGGAGCGCACGGTCACCTCCGGGATCGGGGGTCGAGGGCTTCGCGCAGGGCCTCACCGAACAACGTGAAGCCGAGCGCCGTGATGGCGATCGCGAAACCTGGCAGGAGGGCCAGGCGTGGGGCGGCGTCGAAGCGATCCTGGGCAGCCACGAGCATCCGCCCCCACTCCGCGACCGCGGGGTCCGCGTCGCCCAGACCGAGGTAGGACAGCGCCGCGACCTCGATGATCGCGGTGGCGAGGTTCAGGGTCGCCTGGACGATCGTGGGACCGATGCTGTTGGGCAGCACGTGGCCCATCACGATCTGGCGCTTGCGGATCCCGAGGGCGCCGGCGGCGAGGACGTAGTCGGCCTTGCCCTGGCCGAGCATGGATCCGCGCAGGAGCCGCGCGAAGATCGGCACCTGGGCGGCACCGATCGCGATCATCACGGAGTACTGGTTCTGGCCGAGGACCGCCGCAATGCTCACGGCGAGCAGCAGGCTCGGGATCGACAGCATGATGTCGACCAGGCGCATGATCACGGTGTCGATCCAGGCGAAGCGGCCGCCGAGGGCGCCGAACCCGCCGGCGATGAGCCCGAGGGCGGCGCCGAAGAACAGGCCGAGGGCGGTGGACACGACGCCGTACACCAGCGACTGGCGCGCGCCGTAGACCATCTGCGTCCACATGTCCGAGCCGAACCGGTCGAGGCCGAGCCAGTGGTCCTCGGACGGGCCGGGCACGCTCGTGGGTGTGACCTGACCCGCCCACTCCGCCGATCCGGGCTCGTACACCGTCAGCAGCGGGGCGAAGATCGCGATCAGCACGAAGATGAGGACGATGACCGCGCCCACGATGGCGCTGGGGTTGCGCCGGAGCCGGCGGAAGGCACCTCGCCAGAGGCCGACCCCGTGCAGCTCCTCGGCCATCGTGATGTCCGGCATCGCCGAGCCGGGAGGCAGGGAGGTCATGACACCCTCACTCTCGGATCGATCACGCCGTACGCGACGTCCACCGCCAGGTTGATCAGCGAGTAGGTGATCGCGATGAAGATGATGAATCCCTGGAGCACGGGATAGTCACGTTGCTGAATCGCCTCGAAGAGGTAGGCGCCGATGCCGTTCCAGGCGAACACGGTCTCGGTGAGCACGGCACCGGAGAACAGCAGCCCGGCCTGGAGGCCGATGGTGGTCACCACGGGCAGCATCGCGTTGCGGAGGATGTGCCGCCGCGAGATGGTGCCACGGGAGAGCCCCTTGGACTCGGCGGTGCGGACGTAGTCCTCGTGCATCACCTCGGCGACCGACGCCCGGGTGATCCGGACGATGATCGCCAGCGGGATGGCGCCCAGGGCAAGGGCAGGAAGGATCAGGTGGAGGATCGCGTCCCACGCCGCGTCCCACTCGCGGGTGAGGATCCCGTCGAGGACGTAGAAGCCGGTGGGATGCGTGGCGTCCATGCGGGGATCCTGCCGCAGCGCCGTGGGCAGCCAGCCCAGCCACTGGGCGAAGACCAGCTTGAGCAGGATGGCAAGGAAGAAGACCGGCGTGACGACGCCCAACAGGGAGCCCGATACGACGATCGTGTCGAGCGGGCGCCCCTGGTGGCGGGCCGCGAGATAGCCGAGCGGGATCCCGACGACGATCGCGAACAGCATGGCCGCGATCGCCAGCTCCAGCGTCGCGGGGAACTTCTCCAGGAAGCTGTCGACCACCGCTTGACCGGTGTGGATCGAGTTGCCGAAGTCGCCCTGCAGCAGTGCCTTCACATAGAGGAGGTACTGCTGCAGGACGGGCTGGTCGAAGCCGTAGCGCCTCGTTGACGCGCTCGATCCCCTCGGGGGTGGCCCGCTCACCCAGCAGCGAGCGAGCCGGGTCCCCCGGCAGGGCCCTCACCCATGCGAAGAGCATGATCGAGAGCCCCACCAGGACCGGGATCATCAGCGCCAGACGACGCAGGACGAAACGCAACATCGGCAGGCGGATTCCGTTCTGTCCGGCTGGTCGGTCTGGATCAGTTGTTCAGGGTAACGACGTTCCAGACCTCGTCCTGTACCGGGCTCTGCTGGTAGCCCTCGACATCGGCGGAGAAGGCCAGGGAGGGCACCGGGTGCGCGAGCGGCACGCCCGGGAGGAACTCCATGACCTGCTCGTTGATGTCCTGGTAGACCGGCTCCTGCTCCTCGGGAGTCGGGATCGCCCGCGCGTCGTTCAGGGCGCCGAAGAGCTCCGGGTTGTCGAAGCCCCACTCGAACGTCTTGGAACCGAAGAACACTCCGAGGAAGTTGTCGGTGTCGTTGTAGTCACCGGTCCAGCCGAGCAGGTGGATGCCGTGGTCCGGCGTGCCCTGGATCTTCTCCAGGTAGTCCGGGTCCCACTGGTCCGCGGTCGGCTTGATCTTCAGGCCCACCGCCTCGAGCTGCGTGCGGATCACGTTGAACGTGTCCTCCGGCGACGGCATGTACGGACGGCTGACGCCGGTCGGGTAGTTGAACTCGATGGTTGCGCCCGCTGCGCCGGCGTCCTCGAGCATCTGCTTGGCCTTCTCGGGGTCATAGTCGTACGTGGTGACGTCCGGGTTGTAGCCGTTGACGATCTCGGGGATGAACTGCGTCGCGACCACGGTGCCTTCGGGCATCGAGGCACTGACGATCTCGTCCTTGTTGAGGGCGTAGGCGATGGCCTTGCGCACCTCGGGGTCGTCCAGCGGCTTGGCGGCCTGGTTCATGCCGAGGTACAGCACGTTGAACGCGTCCCGGTTGATGATCTGGAAGCCTGCGTCCTCGAGCGGCTGGATGTCGGCCGGGCCGACCAGGTCGTACCCGTCGATCTCACCGGCACGCAGCGCGTCCGCACGGGCCTTCGGCTCGTCGATGGCGACGACCACGGCCTTGTCGATGTGCGCCTTCTCGCCCCAGTAGTCGTCGTTACGAGCAAGGGTGATCTGCTTCCCGCGCTCCCACGACTCGAACACGAACGGGCCGGTGCCGGACGGGTGCGCCGTGGAGTACTCCGACGTGCGCGGGTTGGTCGCGGCGTCGTCCTGGTACTTCTCGAGCGCGGTCGGGCTCTGCATCGAGAACGCAGGCAGGGACAGCGCGGCGATGAAGCCCGGGAACGGCGCCTTGAGCGTGACGGTGGCCGTCGTCGCGTCGTCGGCGGTGCACGAGCCGTAGATCGCATCCTTGGCGCGGTCGCCGGTGGCGAAGCCACGGAACAGGACGGCGTAGTAGTACGTCAGGTCGTCGGTCTGGGCCGACTCGGGCATGTTGTACCAGCGGTCGAAGTTGAAACAGACCGCCTCGGCGTCGAAGTCGGTGCCGTCCTGGAACTTCACGCCGTCCTGGAGGGTGAACGTCGTCGTCAGGCCGTCATCGCTGGTCTCCCACGACTTGGCCAGCAGCGGGGCCGGGTCTGCCGTGCCCGGCTCGGTGCCGACGAGTCCCTCGAAGATCTGCCGGGCGACCCGGAAGGTCTCACCGTCAGAGGCGAAGAACGGGTCGAGCGTCACCGGCTCCGCGGATCCCGCGAAGACGAAGGTGCCGCCGGAGGCGGAGTCCCCGCCGTTGTCCCCGTCGTCGCGCTCGCTATCGGCGCACCCGCTCAGGACGAGGGCTGCAACGGCTAGTCCCGTCACACCCACTTTCAGCGAACTTCTTCCTGTGAATCGCACTGCTCACCTCACGATGTCGCGGCCGCGGTACATCCCGACCGATCGGGCGCACTGTAACTGTGTGGCAGATCATCGCGCACCCGTGGACGGCGCTGGCGAAGGTCGCGATCCGGCAACGATTTCAGGCGAGCGCGGCGAGATCGCGTGCCGCAACGTCGGCGAGCGAGTCGCGGAAGATGCGGCGCTCCCCCGGGAGCACTGGCACATGGTTGGGCACCACCAGGACGGTGCACCCGGCTGCGACGGCGGACCGGGCACCCGTGTTGGAGTCCTCGATCGCGAGACAGTCACCTGGCGGTACGCCGAGGTTGCGGGCGGCCTTGAGGTACGGCTCCGGGTGCGGCTTGCCCTGGGAGACGGCGTCGCCGGTCACCACCGTCGCGAAGGCGTCGTCCGGCAGCGACGCCAGGATCGGCGACACGAACCGGCGGTAGGACATGGTCACGAGTGCGCACGGGACACCGATGCGGTTCAGGTCGGCGAGCAGCTCCACGGCGCCGGGCCGCCAGGGCACCTCGAGCGCGACGTGCTCGACCACCCGGTCGAGCAGCTCCTCCACGATCACCGACGGCTCGAGGTCGATGCCCATGTGCTCGCGGATGTAGCGACCGGAGTCGAGCAGGTCGAAGCCGATCAGGTTCATCGAGTGCTCGCGGCTCCACGTGCCGGCGTACTTCTCGGCCAGTGCGAACTCGGCGTCGATCCAGTACGGCTCGGTGTCGACGAGAGTGCCGTCCATGTCCCACAGGACGGCAGCGGGGAGATCAGTCATCAGGGTCGTAGCCGAGGTTCGGGGACAGCCAGCGCTCGGCCTCGGCGAGGGTCCAACCCTTGCGCTCGGCGTACTCCGCGACCTGGTCGCGGCCGATCCGGCCGACCACGAAGTACTGGGACTGCGGGTGGGAGAAGTACCAGCCCGAGACGGCGGCGCCGGGCCACATGGCCATGCTCTCGGTCAGCTCGATCCCGGCATTGGCGTCCACGTCGAGCAGCTTCCAGAGCGTCGCCTTCTCCGTGTGGTCCGGGCATGCGGGGTAGCCGGGCGCGGGACGGATGCCTTGGTACTTCTCCGCGATCAGCTCCTGGTTGTCGAGGCGCTCGTCGGCGACATGGCCCCAGAACTCGGTGCGGACCCGCTGATGCATCCGCTCGGCGAAGGCCTCGGCCAGGCGGTCGGCCAGCGACTCCAGCAGGATCGCGGAGTAGTCGTCGTTCTCCTTCTTGAGCTGCGCGATCCGGTCCTGGGCGCCCACTCCGGTGGTCACCGCGAACGCGCCGACGTGGTCGGGCAGGCCGGTCTCGCGGGGGGCGACGAAGTCGCCGAGGGAGCGGTTCGGCACGTCGGCGCGGTGCTCGCCCTGCTGGCGCAGGTTGTGCAGGGTGGTCAGCACCTCGGTACGCGAGTCGTCGGTGTAGACCTCGATGTCGTCGCCGACCGCGGAGGCGGGGAAGAACCCGAACACGCCCCGGGCCGTCAGCCACTTCTCCTCGATGATCCGGTCGAGCATCGCCTGTGCGTCGTCGTACAGCGCCCGTGCGGTCTCGCCCGTCGCGGGCCCGTGCAGGATGTCGGGGAACTTGCCCTTCATCTCCCAGGCGTTGAAGAACGGCTGCCAGTCGATGTACTCGCGCAGCTCGGCGATGTCGTAGTCATCGAGGACGTGGATGCCGGGTTGGGCGGGTGCCGGCGGCTCGTAGTCGTCCCACGTGATCGGGGTGCGGTTCGCCCGTGCCTGCTCCAGCGTCACCATCGGCCGGTCGTGCTTGGTCGCGTGCCTGGCCCGCAGCGAGTCGTAGTCGGTCTTGATGTCGGCCATCAGCTTCGGGCGCTGCGCGTCGCTCAGCAGCGCGGCGAGCGTCGGCACCGAGCGGGAGGCGTCCTTGACCCAGACGACCGGGCCGTCGTACTTGCCGTCCACCTTGACCGCGGTGTGCGCGCGCGAGGTCGTGGCACCGCCGACCAGCAGGGGCACCTCGAAGTCCCTCCGCTGCATCTCCGACGCCACGTTGACCATCTCGTCGAGCGACGGGGTGATCAGCCCGGAGAGACCGACGGCGTCAGCCCCGACCTCGATCGCGGTGTCGAGGATCTTCTGCGCAGGGACCATCACGCCGAGGTCGATGACCTCGTAGTTGTTGCACTGCAGGACGACCCCGACGATGTTCTTGCCGATGTCGTGCACGTCGCCCTTGACGGTGGCCATGACGATGGTGCCGTTCGTCTCCTTCGCCGTCGCCAGCTCGGGGTTGTTCAGCTTCTCCTCTTCGATGAAGGGGATCAGGTAGGCCACGGCCTTCTTCATCACGCGGGCCGACTTCACGACCTGGGGGAGGAACATCTTCCCGGCGCCGAACAGGTCACCGACGACGTTCATGCCGTCCATCAGCGGGCCCTCGATCACCTCGATCGGACGGCCGCCCCGGTCAGCGATCTCGCCCCGCAGCTCCTCGGTGTCTGCCTCGACGAAGCCGTCGATGCCCTTCACCAGCGCGTGGGTGATCCGCTCGCCGACGGGGAGCCCGCGCCACTCCTCGACGGTGGCCTCGATGGCCTCGGCGTCCTTGTTGTACTCCTCGGCGATCTCGAGGAGCCGCTCGGCGGCGTCCGAGCGCCGGTTGAGGACGACGTCCTCGATCCGGTCGCGCAGCTCGGGATCGACCTCGTCGTAGACGCCCAGGGCGCCGGCGTTGACGATGCCCATGTCGAGCCCGGCCTTGATGGCGTGGAAGAGGAACACGGCGTGGATCGCTTCGCGGACCGGGTTGTTGCCGCGGAACGAGAAGCTCACGTTGGAGATGCCGCCCGAGACGAGCGCCCCGGGGAGGTTCTCCTTGATCCAGCGGGTCGCCTCGATGAAGTCCTGGCCGTACGTCGCGTGCTCCTCGATGCCCGTGGCCACCGCGAACACGTTGGGGTCGAAGATGATGTCCTCGGCCGGGAAACCGACCTGCTCGGTGAGGATCCGGTAGGCACGCTCGCAGATCGCCTTGCGGCGCTCGAGGTTGTCGGCCTGGCCGTCCTCGTCGAAGGCCATCACGACCGCGGCGGCGCCGTACTTGCGGCACAGCGTGGCCTGCTCGATGAACTTCTCCTCGCCCTCCTTCATGGAGATGGAGTTGACGATCGGCTTGCCCTGGACGCACTTGAGCCCGGCCTCGATCACCTCCCACTTGGAGGAGTCGACCATCACCGGGACCCGGCTGATGTCCGGCTCGCTGGCGATCAGCTTGAGGAAGCGGTCCATCGCGGCGACGCCGTCGATCATGCCCTCGTCCATGTTGACGTCGATGACCTGGGCGCCGCTCTCGACCTGCTGGGCGGCGACTGTCAGACCGGTGTCGTAGTCGCCGTCCTTGATCAGTTTCCGGAACCGGGCGGACCCGGTGATGTTGGTCCGCTCCCCCACGTTCAGGAACAGGCTTTCCTCGGTGACGTTCAGCGGCTCGAGCCCGGCCAGTCGCATGGCCGGGGCGGGCTCGGCCTGCTCGCGCGGCGACGCGCCCTTGACCGCGGTGACGAGCGCCTCGATGTGCCCCGGGGTGGTACCGCAGCAGCCGCCCACGATGTTGACCAGGCCGCTGGTCGGCGAACTCGCCGACCACGGCGGCCATCTGGTCCGGGGTCTCGTCGTACTCACCGAAGGCGTTGGGAAGTCCCGCGTTGGGGTGCACGGACACGAACGTGTCCGCGAGCCGGCTCAGCTCCGCGACGTACGGGCGGAGGTCGGCGGCCCCGAGGGCACAGTTCAGCCCGACGGCGATCGGCCGGACGTGACGGACGGAGTTCCAGAACGCCTCGGTCACCTGGCCGGAGAGGGTGCGTCCGGACGCGTCGGTGATGGTGCCGGACATGATCACCGGCCACCGGCGCTCGCGCTCCTCGAACAGGGTCTCCAGGGCGAAGATCGCGGCCTTGGCGTTGAGCGTGTCGAAGATCGTCTCGACCAGGAGCAGGTCGGCTCCGCCGTCGACCAGCCCGCGGGCCTGCTCGAGGTACGCCGCGACCAGCTCGTCGTAGGACACGTTGCGCGCGCCCGGGTCGTTGACGTCGGGCGAGATCGACGCGGTGCGGTTCGTCGGACCGAGCGAGCCGGCCACGAAGCGCGGGTGGTCGGCCGTCGCGACCTCGTCGGCCGCAGCGCGCGCGATCTCCGCGCCGGCACGGTTGATCTCGTAGGCCAGGTCCTGCATGCCGTAGTCGGCCTGCGCGATGGACGTGGCGGTGAAGGTGTTGGTCTCGAGGATGTCCGCGCCGGCGGCGAGGTACTGCCGGTGGATCTCCCGGATCATGTCCGGCTGGGTGAGGTTCAGCAGGTCGCTGTTGCCCTTGACGTCGCTCGCCCAGTCGGCGAACCGGTCGCCGCGGAACTCCTTCTCCCCGGGCGCGAAGCCCTGGATGAGCGTGCCCATGGCGCCGTCGATGACCAGGATGCGCTCGCGCAGGGCGCTGCTGAGCGTCTCCGTGGCATCCGGTCGTGGCGACTCCGGCACCAGTGCTCCTCTCGGGCGGGCTGTCGATCCAGCCTAGGGAGAGCGTCCGAAAGATGGACGCTGATTTCGCATGCTGAACCGTCGAAATCGTGGCACTCCCGGCGCGGATCACGAAATCCCCGAAGTGGTCGAGTCAGGGGTCCAGCGCGTGTGACTAGTGTTGACACGTGATCGAGATCGAGGACGCCCCCGCCCTGGTGAACCCGGTTGTCATCGCCGCCTTCGAGGGCTGGAACGACGCCGCGGACGCGGCGTCCTCCGTCGTGGACCACCTGATCCAGGTGTGGAGGGCACGCATCGTCGGCGCCATCGACCCTGAGGAGTTCTACGACTTCCAGGTCAACCGCCCGGTGGTCGACAGCGACGAGCACGGCCACCGACGGATCACCTGGCCGAGCACCCAGCTCGCGGTGGCCTCCCCTCCCGACCTGGACCGCGACGTGATCCTGGTCCGCGGAATCGAGCCCAACATGCGGTGGCGCCAGTTCTGCGCCGAGCTGCTCGCGGCGTGCGACGACCTGGGGGGCGACCTCGTGATCACGCTCGGCGCGCTGCTGGCAGACACCCCGCACACGCGCCCGATCCCGGTCACCGGGACCGCCACCGAGCCCGAGCTCGTCGACCGGCTCAAGCTCGAGCAGTCGACGTACGAAGGGCCCACCGGGATCGTCGGCGTGTTCCAGGACGCCTGCGTCCGGCTGGACATCCCGGCCGTCTCCTACTGGGCCGCGGTCCCCCACTACGTCGCCCAGCCGCCCTGCCCCAAGGCGACCCTGGCCCTGATCGGCCAGCTCGAGGACCTGCTCGAGGTGAGCATCCCGCTCGGGGACCTGCCCGAGGACGCCCGCGCCTGGGAGCGCGGCGTCGACGAGCTGTCCGAGGAGGACGAGGACATCGCCGACTACGTCCGGGCGCTGGAGGAGACACGGGACACCACCGACCTCCCCGAGGCGTCCGGCGACGCGATCGCCCGCGAGTTCGAGCGCTATCTCAAGCGGCGCGAGGACGAGGACGGCTGAAGGCCTAGTCGACCCAGAGGGACAGGCCGAGAGCCGCATCGAGGAGGGCGAACATCGTCATCGCGGCGTCCGGGTCGGTGTTGTCGGCCAGTCCGTCGGTGCCGAGCGTTGCGGCGACCCAGGCATCGACCGCCGCGACGGCGGTGGGTGCGTCGAGGTCGTTCGCCATCGC
The DNA here is from genome assembly GCA_963788445.1 of uncultured Actinomycetota bacterium. GTDB lineage: Bacteria > Actinomycetota > Actinomycetes > Propionibacteriales > Nocardioidaceae > Nocardioides. Next base: position 827,315 of record CAWBGN010000004.1, on the reverse strand, counting down.
GTCGAGGACGGTCTGGACGACGGGCGCGGCCGGGGCACCGGCACCCAGGGAGAGCGCCTTGCGCCAGACGGCGAGCTCGTCGACGGCGTCCCAGAGCTCCTGGTCGACCCACTCCCAGTTGCTGCGGTAGTGGTGCCGAAGCAGCGCCAGCCGGATCGCCATCGGGTCGACGTCGCTGTTGCGGAGCGCCGAGACGAAGACCAGGTTGCCGCGGGACTTCGACATCTTCTCGCCGTCGTAGCCGACCATTCCGGCGTGGGCGTAGATCTGCGCGAACGGTCGCCCGGGCGCGGCCACCTGGGCCTCCCCCGCACACATCTCGTGGTGAGGGAAGACCAGGTCGGTGCCGCCGCCCTGGACGTCGAACGCGCTGCCGAGGTACTCCATCGCGATGGCGGTGCACTCGATGTGCCAGCCGGGCCGCCCCGGACCCCACGGGCTGTCCCAGGCCGGCTCGCCCGGGCGCTCTCCGCGCCAGACGACGCAGTCGAGAGGGTCCTTCTTGCCGTCGCGATCGGGGTCACCGCCGCGCTCCGGGAAGACCCGCAGCATCTCGTCGCGCTCCCAGCCGCAGATGGCGCCGAACGCCGGGTCGGCAGTCACGGAGAAGTAGAGGTCGTTCTCGACGCGGTAGACGGCGCCAAGCTTCTCGAGGCGCTCGATCGACGCGATCGCGAGCGGGATCGACTCGACCGCCCCGATGTAGTGGTCCGGCGGGATCACCCGGAGCGCGGCCATGTCCTGGCGGAACAGCTCGGTCTCGCGCTCGGCCAGCTCGACCCAGTCGATGTGCACCTTCGCGGCCCGCTCCAGCAGTGGGTCGTCCACGTCGGTGACGTTCTGGACGTAGCTGACCTCGTGGCCGGCGTTGCGCCAGGCCCGGTTGAGCAGGTCGAAGGCGACGTACGTCGCGGCGTGGCCGAGGTGGGTGGCGTCGTAGGGCGTGATGCCACAGACGTACATCCGGGCCGGGCCCTCGGGCTGGGTGCGCACGAGGCTGCCGGTCGCGGTGTCGTGGACGGACACGGCAGGGCCCGGCACGGGGAGCGTCGGGATCTCCGGAATCGGCCAGCTGCGCATGCCGGGAAGCCTAACCGGCCCTCGTCAGAAGGGCGGCCACGGGATGGCGGGCCACTCGCCGTGCGGCGCCGGCAGGACGCCGGCCGACAGCAGGTGGCGGCAACGCCGCTCGAGGGCCCGGATCTCGACGGCGCTGACCAGTGGACCGAGGGTGCGGCCGAGATCGGCGCGGACGCGGTCGCGCACCTCGGCGACCGCCGCGACCTCCTCCGGCGTGAGCTCCTCGCCGAGCCAGCCCCAGAGGACGGTCCGGAGCTTGTCGTCGGTGTGGAACGTGACGCCGTGGTCGACGCCGTACCGGTGGCCGTCCGGCATGGCCAGCACGTGCCCGCCCTTGCGGTCGGCGTTGTTGACGATCACGTCGAAGACCGCCATCCGGCGCAGCTCCGGGCTGTCCTCGTGGATCAGGGACACCGCGCGGTCCTGGCCGTCGACGCCGTCGAAGACGTGGCACCAACCCGGGGGCAGGTCCCCCTCGGGGACGATGTCGACCGCCAGCTGGTCCTCGTCGGGCTCCTGCCACAGCTGCACCATGCCCGGACCGTGCGGGCCGTCGCGGAGGAAGGTGTGCGGCACGATGTTCCAGCCCAGCGCCTCGGAGACGGCGTACGCCGCCACCTCGCGGCCGGCGAGGGTCCCGTCGGGGAAGTCCCACAGCGGGCGTTCGCCACGGACCGGTTTGTAGACGACCTGGATGCCGTCGATCTCCCCGATGAACGTGGCGTTGGACGCCGGCATGATCCGGCCGTGGAGCTCCAGGTCCCCAGCGGTGAGGACCTCGGTCGGGACGGTCACGGGTCCCGTCGCCGGAAGCCGTTCGCGCGAACGCACAGGTGACCGTCGGGGTCGATCGGGTAGCCGCAGAACGGGCAGCTCGGTCGCCCGGCGTCGAGCACCTGCGCGGTGCGCTTCACGAACGCGCGGGCGGCGCCCGGCGTGATCCGGACCAGCAGCAGCTCGTCGGGCTCTGGCTCCTCGAAGTCCTCGTCGACCTGGTCGGGCGAGACGACGGCGGCCTCGGTGAACGGGAACACCTCGATGACGACTCGCGCGTCGTCGGGGTCCCAGGACAGGGTCATCGTGCCGGCCCGGAACTCCTCCTCGATCGGCTGCTCGAGCGGCTCGTCGTCGTCCAGGCCGAGTGGCGCGACCGCCGGGATGACGGCCTCGTTCTGCTGGCTGGTCATCACCTCGTCCAGCAGCTCGTCGATCCGCTCCGCCAGGGCCGCCACCTGCTGCTTCTCCAGCGCGACGCTCACCAGCCGCGACCCGCTACGTGCCTGGAGGAAGAAGGTGCGCTGGCCGGGCATGCCGACGGTCCCGGTGATGAAGCGCTCGGGCGGGTCGAAGCCGTGGACGACTGGTGCCATGTCATCCACCCTAGGACCGCCCGGAAGGACCGTCCGGCCCGGCGCCACCGCCCACCGCGGCGTCCGCGCGCTTGGCCCGCCGGGTGCGGGGCTTGCCGGCCATCCAGGACAGATCGCCGTCGTGGGTGTTGGTGGCGAGCACGTAGGGGCGGCTGCTGGTGTAGCTGACGATCGAGATGGAGGCCGGGTCGACCTGGATCCGCTGGAACAGGTCGAGGTGCATGCCGAGCGCGTCGGCCAGGATCGACTTGACGATGTCGCCGTGGGTGACCGCCACCCAGACCCCGCCGGCACCGTGCTCTGCCTCGATCGCGGCGTCCCGGCGGCGTACGGCGTTGACCGCGCGCGCCTGCATGGCGGGGAGCGACTCGCCGCCCGGGAACGTCGCCGCGGACGGCTGCGACTGGACCGTCGTCCAGAGCTTCTCCTTGGCCAGCTCCTTGAGCGGCCGGCCCTGCCACTCGCCGTAGTCGCACTCGGTCAGGCCTCGTTCGCTGGAGACCTTCGGTCGCGCCGGATGGGCGCGGGCGATCGCCTTCGCCGTCTCCCGGCAGCGTTCGAGCGGGCTGGTGACGACCGCCGCGAGCGGCACCACGCTCAGCCGGGCCGCCGTACGCGCGGCCTGCTCGGTGCCGACCTCGTCCAGCCTGACCCCCGGCAGCCGGCCGGCGAGCGTGCCGCTCGCGTTGGCGCTGGTCCGGCCGTGTCGCACGAGGATCAGGGTTGCCATGCGGGCGAGCGTAGTGGGGCGTCAGCCTTCGTGGCAGCGTGATCGTCGACAGCGCGGTGTACCGCAGCGGGAACCGGATTCCCGTGGACTGCGCTCCCGGGGACTACCACGAGCTCCGGCAGCAGGCGACGGGCGAGAACGACTTCGTCTGGGTCGGCCTCCACGAGCCGAGCGAGGCCGAGCTGGAGGATGTCGCGATCGCGTTCGGGCTGCACCCGCTGGCGGTCGAGGACGCCCTCAACGCCCACCAGCGCCCCAAGCTGGAGCGCTACGAGGAAAGCCTCTTTCTCATCCTCAAGACGCTCTGGTACGTCGACGCGACCGACCAGGTCGAGACCGGCGAGATCAACATCTTCATCGGCACCGACTTCGTGGTCACGGTCCGACACGGCGAGGGAGGCGGGCTGCAGGAAGCCCGCAAGTGGCTCGAAGGGCGCGAGCACATCCTGGCGCACGGCCCGTTCGCGGTCGTGTACGCCGTCTGCGACCAGATTGTCGACCACTACGAGCTGGTCGCCGATGAGCTCGAGGTCGACGTCGACGAGGTCGAGGCGTCCGTCTTCTCCGCCGAGCGCACCCGCGACTCGGCCCGGATCTACGTGCTGAAGCGGGAGCTGGCCGAGATGCGCCGGGCGGTGCTGCCGCTCAAGGCACCACTCGCCCGGTTCGCGAGCGGGGCCGAGCACGGGGTCCACGCCGACGCCGCGCCGTACTTCCGCGACGTGGGCGACCACCTCGCGCGCATCGCCGAGACCGTCGACAATCTCGACACCCTGCTCTCGACGGCCTTCGACGCCCACATCGCGCAGATCAGTGTCCAGCAGAACGACGACATGCGCCGGATCTCGGCCCTGGTCGGCCTGATCGCAGCGCCGACCGTGATCGGCTCGATCTACGGCATGAACTTCGACCACATGCCCGAGCTGCACTGGTTCCTCGGCTACCCGTTCGCCCTCCTGCTGATGGTGGCGTCATCGTTGACGGTCTGGGTCATCAGCAAGCGCGCCGGCTGGCTGTAGCCGTATCCGCTGGTTGAGGTGCGAAGGCGTTCTGCGCCTGGCCTCGAAACCCGGTGAGATGCGCAGGGCGGACCTCGACACGCGCCGGGTGGCGTCAGGCGGCGATGACCCCGGTGGCGACGAGGGCGATGGTCAGGGTGCCGAGGCCGATCCGGTAGATCACGAACGGCAGGTAGGAGTTCGTGCTGACGTAGCGCAGCAGCCAGGCGATCGCGGCGTACCCGACGATGAACGAGACCACCGTGGCCACGATGGTCGGGCCGACGCCGTAGGCGTTCTCGCCGTGCGGGATCTCCTTGAGCTCGAACAGCCCGGCTCCGACCACGGCGGGGATGGCAAGCAGGAAGGCGTAGCGGGTGGCCGCCTCGCGCTCGTAGCCGAGGAAGCGGCCCATCGAGATGGTGGCGCCGGACCGGGAGACGCCGGGGATCAGCGCGAGCGCCTGGGCCGCGCCCATGTAGATGGCGTCGCGGAGGCTGATTTCCTTGATCCGTTTGTCGCTGGAGCTGACCCGGTCAGCGATCCCGAGGATCACGCCGCCCACGATCAGGGTGATGCCGATCAGCCAGAGGTTCCGGAAGTCGCGCTCGATCGTGTCCTTGAGGAAGATGCCGAGGACCACGATCGGCAGCGAGCCGATGATGATGTACCAGCCCATCCGGGAGTCGAGGTGGCCGCGGTACTCCGCGCGGAACAGCGACTTCACCCAGGTGGAGCCGATCCGCCAGATGTCCTTGCGGAAGTAGAGGAGCACGGCGAGCTCGGTGCCGATCTGGATCACCGCCGTGAAGGCCGCGCCCGGGTCCCCCCAGCCGAGGATCTCGGGGAAGATCCGCAGGTGCGCGCTGCTGGAGATCGGCAGGAATTCGGTCAGCCCCTGGAGCGTCCCGAGGAACACGGCTTTGAGGAGGTCCACCACGGGCCGCAACCCTACGGCTACCGTTCTGCCCATGCAGCAGCGCTCCGTGGGTGTCACGGGTCTCAAGGTCTCCCGGCTCGGCCTCGGCACGCTCACCTGGGGACGCGACACCGACGAGCACGAGGCCCGCGACCAGCTGATCGCGTTCGCCGAGGCCGGGGGCACGCTCGTCGACACCGCGGCCGGGTACGGCGACGGCGCGTCCGAGGACCTCGTTGCCAGCCTGATCGGCGACGTGGTCGCCCGCGACGAGATCGTGCTCGCCACCAAGGCCGGCATCTCACGTACCCGCGGCAGCCGGGAGACCAACGCCTCCCGCGGCCACCTGATCACCACGCTCGACGCGTCCCTGAAGCGGCTCGGGGTCGACCACGTCGACCTCTGGCAGGTGCACACCTGGGTGGACGACACCCCGCTCGAGGAGACCCTCTCCGCGCTCGACTACGCCGTCTCGACCGGGCGGGCGGCGTACGTCGGCGTCTCGAACTACGCCGGCTGGCAGACCGCCCAGGCGGCAACGTGGCAGCGAGCCGTCCCTGGTCGCGCGACCTTGGCGTCGACGCAGGTGGAGTACTCCCTGCTGAACCGGACGATCGAGCACGAGGTGCTGCCCGCGGCGGCCGCGCTCGGCCTCGGGGTACTCCCCTGGTCGCCGCTCGCGCGCGGGGTGCTGACCGGCAAGTACCGCACCGGCACACCCTCCGATTCCCGCGCCGCGTCGCCGCACTTCGCGAACTTCGTCGAGCAGTACCTCAACGACCGCTCGTCGCGGATCGTCGAGGCGGTGGTCCGGGCGGCCGACGGCCTCGGTTGGACCCCGCTCGAGGTCGCCCTGGTCTGGGTGCGCGACCGGCCCGGCGTGACCGCCCCGATCATCGGCGCCCGCACCGCCGCCCAGCTCAAGGGCTCCCTGGGCGTGGAGGACCTGTCCCTACCCGACGAGATCGTCGACGCGCTCGACGACGTCTCGGGAGACTGACGTGCCGACCCGTGCGACGCTGCGCCCACTCGGCCGAGGGGTCGAGTGGGAGTTCGAGAAGCTGCTCATCTCGCGAGAGCACTCCCGCAACATGGTCACCCGGATGCTGGTCGAACGCGCCGAGCACGGCGGCTGGGAGCTCGACCGCGTGCAGATCTCGCCCGACGGCACCCGCCGGATCGTGCTGCGGCGCAAGATCATCCGGCAGCTGCGGACGTTCTAGCCACCGTCAGGACGCCGCCTCGTCGAGGAACCTGTCGAACACCCGTGCCCCGAACTCCAGGGCGTCGACCGGCACCCGCTCGTCGACGCCGTGGAACAGCGCCGTGAAGTCGAGGTCGGCGGGCAGCCGCAGCGGCGCGAAGCCGTAGGACTGCATGCCGAGCTTGTTGAAGTGCTTGGCGTCGGTCCCGCCGCTCATGAGGTACGGCGCGACCACGGCGTCGGGGTCCTCCGACAGCAGAGCGCGGGTCATCGCGTCGGTGATGTCGACGTCGTACGGCATCTCCCAGGGCGGCTGCTTCGAGACGTAGTCGATCGAGATCCTCTCGCCGCACAGCTCCGCGATGGTGTCGAAGAACTCGTCCTCGAACCCGGGCAGGAAGCGGCCGTCGATGTGAGCCGTGGCCTCGGTCGGGATGACGTTCACCTTGTAGCCGGCGCCGAGCATGGTCGGGTTCGCCGTGTTCCGCAGCACCGCCCCGAGCATCCGGGTGGCGGTGCCGAACTCCTCCACCAGCTCCTCGGCGTTGTCCGGCGTCGCCTCGGTGCCGACCATCTCCCCGACAGACGCGAGCAGGACCTTCATGGTCGGGGTCAGCCGCACCGGCCACTCGTAGGCGCCGATCCGGGCCACCGCCGCGGACAGCTCGGTGATCGCGTTCTCCCGGTTGATCATCGAGCCGTGGCCGGCCCGCCCCCGCGCGGTGAGCCGCATCCAGGCCATGCCCTTCTCCGCGGCCTCGATGAGGTACATCCGGCGGCCGTTGATGGTGGCCGAGAAGCCGCCGACCTCGCTGACCGCCTCGGTGCAGTGCTCGAGCTCCTCGCGGTGCTGCTCGACGAGCACCTCGGCACCCTTGTGGCCGCCCGCCTCCTCGTCGGCGGTGAAGCAGAGCACGATCGGCCGCTCCGGGATCCGGCCGGCGCGGGTCCGGGCCCGGACGACGGACAGCAGCATCGCGTCGAAGTCCTTCATGTCGACCGCCCCCCTGCCCCAGAGATAGCCGTCGCGGATCTCGCCAGAGAAGGGGTCCACCTGCCAGTCCTCCGCGGCCGCCGGGACCACGTCGAGGTGGCCGTGGAGCAGCAGCCCGGGCTTGTCCCCCGGCGTCCCACCCCAGTGCGCGACGAGCGACGTACGGCCGGGCTCGGACTCGTACAGGCGCGACTCGATGCCGACCTCGTCGAGCAGCGTGGCGACGTACTCCGCTGCCTTCCGCTCCCCCGGTCCGTCCTCGTCCCCGTAGTTCGACGTGTCCATCCGGATCAGGTCTCGACACGTCTCGACGACCTCCGCTGCGGGGTCGTGGAGCGGGTCCTCGGTGTGGTCCGACATGGCCCCATCCTGACACCTCGGGAGCTCGATCCCGATGTCAGGATTGGCGGGTCCCTTTGCTACAGTTCCTGCGCACTCGTCCGGGTGGCGGAATTGGCAGACGCGCTAGCTTGAGGTGCTAGTGCCCGTATTAGGGCGTGGGGGTTCAAGTCCCCCCTCGGACACTGGAAGGCCCCGGCTCCACGGGGCCTTTCTTCATTTCACACGCGGTCTTGGGTGGCGCTACCGCGTGGCCTCTAGGCCGGCTGGAAGGCGCTCAGCTCCTCGGTTCCTCCGCCGACCGTCACGCAGGTGGACTCCGGGACTTCGCGCCAGGCACCCCGCAGGTCCCCCAACGGCTCGGACACCACGACGCGGGTGTCGTCCGAGAGATCGTGCAGCACCGGGTTGTCGGGGTACTGGTGGCGCAGGGTCGAGATGTCGGTGCTGTGGAACAGCGACCGCGAGCGCCCCTCGCTGGAGTAGCGGAACGCCCACACGGTCTCTCCGTCGGTGGTCGCGACCGTCATCTGCACCGGAAAGGCGACGCCGTGCTGTTTCGCGGTCTCCTCGATGCAGCCGACGGCGCGGGCCACCGCGGCCGGGGGGTCGTCAGTCAGGCCGAAGGTCAGCGCCAGGTGGAAGAACAGCTCGGAGTCGGTGGAACCCTCGATCGCAGGGAACAGCTCGGCGTCGACGGCGAACGCGAGATCGCGCTTCATCGCGGCGAACCCGTTGAGGTACCCGTTGTGCATCCACAGCCAGCGGCCGTGCCGGAAGGGGTGGCAGTTCGACTGCTGCACGGGCGAGCCGATGGACGCCCGAATGTGCGCGAACACGAGTGGCGAGGTGATGTGGCCGGCCAGGTCGAGCAGATTGCGGTCGCTCCACGCCGGCTCGGTGCTGCGGAACAGGCCCGGGGTCTCGGCATGGTCGTACCAGCCCACACCGACTCCGTCGCCGTTGGTCGTCTCGGCGCCCAACCGGGAGTGCAGGCTCTGCACGACCAGGGAGTGCTGCGGCTTGTACAGCAGCTCCTCGATCAGCACGGGTGAACCCGAGTAGGCGAGCCAGCGACACATGGTGACCTCCTTCGTCGAATCAGGATGATCTCCCCCGCAGCCGAGCGGGTCATCCTTCTCGGGTGAACGGCGGATGCGCGCCTACGTTCCCGGGCTATACCAGCCTTGTCTGCGCTCTGAAACCACGGTGGATTGGACGTAAGGCATTCCGAACGGAGGTAGACACCATGGCGTTCTTAACGACCGGTGACGGTACCGAGATCTTCTACAAGGACTGGGGCAGCGGCCAGCCGATCATGTTCCACCACGGGTGGCCGTTGAGCTCCGACGACTGGGACGCGCAGCTGATGTTCTTCGTCCAGCGTGGCTACCGCGTGATCGCCCACGACCGACGCGGCCACGGCCGGTCCACGCAGACTTCGGACGGGCACGACATGGACCACTACGCGGCCGATGCTGCAGCCGTGGTCGAGCACCTCGACCTGCACGACGCCGTACACGTCGGGCACTCCACCGGCGGCGGCGAGGTCACCCGCTACGTCGCTCGTCACGGCGCCGGCCGGGTCGCGAAGGCGGTGCTGATCGGCGCCGTTCCGCCGCTGATGCTCCAGACCGAGGCGAACCCGGGCGGACTCCCCATGGACGTGTTCGACGGCTTCCGGGAAGGCACGGGCTCCCACCGCTCCCAGTTCTTCCTGGACGTCGCGTCGGGGCCGTTCTACGGCTTCAACCGGCCAGGTGCAGAGGCCTCCGAGGGGGTCATCCGGAACTGGTGGCGCCAAGGCATGATGGGCGGCGCCAAGGCCCACTACGAGGGCATCAAGGCGTTCTCGGAGACCGACTTCACCGAGGACCTCCGGCAGATCGAGGTCCCGACGCTGGTGATGCACGGGGACGACGACCAGGTCGTGCCGATCGCCGCCTCGGCCGAGCTGTCGATCAAGCTGCTCAAGAACGGGACGCTCAAGGTGTATCCCGGCTACCCGCACGGCATGTGCACCACTCATGCCGACGTGATCAACCCGGACCTGCTCGAGTTCATCGAAGGCTGACGGCGGTGCCCTGACGTGACGTTCTCTTGACGCGGAGCCATTCGTAAGTGTTCACTTACGGTTAGTGACTACTTACGAAGTACGAGACGCCTGGGCCGCGCTGGCCGACGGCACGCGGCGCACGATCGTCGCCGCCCTCGCCGACCGGCCCCAAGCCGTCGGCGAGCTGGCCGCCGGCCTCCCCGTCAGCCGGCCGGCGGTGTCGCAGCACCTCAAGGTGCTCAAGGACGCCGGGCTGGTCAGCGAGCGCGCTGTCGGGACGCGGCGGATCTACCGCCTGGACCCGACCGCGCTGGCCGCCGTGCGAGACCAGCTCGACACCTACTGGCGACGTGCGCTGGACGGGTACGCCGCCCTCTTCGACGACCCCGACAACTCCCAGGAGGACCGATGACCCAGACCGACACCGTGGTGCTTCGCCAGGTGACCGTCCCCGCCTCGATCGAGCGTGCGTTCTCGGTGTTCACCGAGCGCTTCGGCGACTTCAAGCCGCCGGAGCACAACCTCCTCGGCGCACCCATCGAGGAGACGGTGTTCGAACCCCGCGTGGGCGGCACCATCTACGACCGAGCCACCGACGGCACCGAGTGCCACTGGGCGCGGGTCCTCGCCTTCGAACCGCCGAGCCGAGTGGTGTTCAGCTGGGACATCGACCCGCAGTGGCAGGTCGAGACCGACCTCGACCGCACGAGTGAGGTCGAGGTGCGCTTCATCGCCGAGTCCGCGGATCGCACCCGGGTCGAGCTCGAGCACCGTCTGATCGACCGCCACGGCCCCGGATGGGAAGGCGTCCAGGCGGGCGTGGACTCCGACGGGGGTTGGCCGCTCTACCTCGGCCGGTACGCCGCGCTGCTCGCCTGAGCCGATCGAATGCCGTTCAGACGGTGAAGTCGACCCCCTGGGCGAGCGGCAGCTCTCCGGAGAAGTTGATCGTGTTGGTGGCCCGCCGCATGTAGGCACGCCAGGCGTCGGAACCCGACTCGCGGCCTCCCCCGGTCTCCTTCTCGCCACCGAACGCGCCGCCGATCTCCGCGCCGGAGGTGCCGATGTTCACGTTGACGATCCCGCAGTCGGACCCCTCGGCTCCGCAGAAGAGCTCGGCCTCCGCGACGTCGGAGGTGAAGACGCTGGACGACAGGCCCTGCGGGACGGCGTTGTTGAGCTCGATGGCGCTGCTGAAGTCGTCGTACGGCAGCACGTAGAGGAGCGGCGCGAACGTCTCGCGACCCACCACGTCGGTCTGCTCGTCCATCCGGACGATCGCCGGGCGGGCGTAGTAGGCGTCGGGAGCGAGGTCCTCGTGGGCCCGACCGCCGCCGACGACGAGCTTGCCGCCCTCACCGGTGGCCTGCGCGATCGCGGCCTCCATCGACTCGTACGCCCGCTGGTTCACCAGCGGGCCGACCAGGGTGCCCTCGGCCATCGGGTTGCCGATCGGCAACCGGTCGTACGCCGAGGCCAGCCGGTCGGTCAGGTCGTCGATGACGCTGGTGTGCGCGATCACCCGACGCATGGTGGTGCAGCGCTGGCCGGCCGTGCCCGCGGCGGAGAAGACGATCCCGCGCACCGCCAGGTCGAGGTCGGCGCTGCCGGACACCACGGCTGCGTTGTTGCCGCCGAGCTCGAGCAGCGACCGGCCGAAGCGCTCCGCCACTCGCGGCCCCACGGCGCGACCCATCCGGGTCGATCCGGTGGCGCTGAGCAGCGCGATGCCGGGATGGTCGACCAGGGCCTGGCCGACTTCCGGGCCACCGAGGATCACCTGGGAGAGCGCCTCGGGTGCGTCCTGCTCGGCGATCGCGCGGGCCAGGACCGCATGGCACGCCAGCGAGGTGAGCGGGGTGGCCTCGGACGGCTTCCAGACGACGGGATCGCCGCAGACCAGGGCGACGGCGGTGTTCCACGACCACACCGCGGCCGGGAAGTTGAACGCAGAGATCACGCCGACCACGCCGAGCGGGTGCCAGGTCTCCATCAGCCGGTGGCCGGGTCGCTCTGAAGGCATGGTGCGGCCGTAGAGCTGACGGGACAGACCGACCGCGAAGTCGCAGATGTCGATCATCTCCTGGACCTCGCCGCGAGCCTCGGACGTGATCTTCCCGGCCTCGATGCTCACGAGTGCGGCCAGGTCGTCCTTGTGCTCGGCGAGCAGCTCGCCGAACCGCTTGACCAGTGCTCCACGGGCCGGCGCCGGCACCTTTCGCCAGCTGAGGAACGCCTCGTTCGCGCGGCCGACGGCCTGGTCGACGTACGCCGCGTCCCGCCAGGCGAGCGAGGCGACAGGGAGGCCGTTGATCGGCGAGCGCGAGACCGCCTCGCCGGTGTGCGCCTCGACGTCGACGCCGCAGCGGCGCGCGGTCTCGAGTGCCAGCGTGGAGAGCTCGTCCTGGGTGGGGATCGTGGTCATGGGACCTTCCTACACGACGCCGCTAGACGATGTTGAGCTCCGGTCGGCTCCCCCGGTCGGAGAACCGGCTGGCGTCGAAGCCGCTGACGTCCACGACCGGCGGCCGACCCAGGTAGACGTCGCGCATCACCTCGCCCATCGCCGGCCCCATGAGGAAGCCGTGGCCGGAGAAGCCGGTGGCGTAGAGGAACCGGGACACGGTCGGGTCCTCCCCCACGAGCGCGTTGTGGTCCGGCGTCATCTCGTAGAGCCCGGCCCAGCCCGAGACGATGCCGGCGTCCGCGAGGGCGGGCACCCGTCGTTCGACGGCCTCGCTCAGGCGCGGCAGCCACTCGTCGGAGCGGCCGAGCTCGAAACCCGGCGTCTCGTCGGGGTCGGACATCCCGAGCAGGAACCCCGGGCCCTCGCGGTGGAAGTACAGGCTGGTCGAGAAGTCGATCGTGAAGGGCGTGTCCGGGTCCGCCCCGGGCACGGGTCCGGTGGTGAGGACCTGGCGGCGCAGCGGCTCGACCGGGAGCTCGACCCCGGCCATCTCACCGACCACCCGCGACCACGCTCCGGCCGCGCAGACCACCGCGTCGGTCCGGACCCGGCCGGCATCGGTGAGCACCGCTCGGACCTCGCCGTCCTCGACCTCGATCCCCGTGACCGCACAGTGGGTGACGATCCGCGCGCCTGCCCGGCGCGCGGCCCCGGCGTACCCGAGCACGACCGACTCCGGCGTGCAGTGGCCGTCGTCGGGCGACCATGACGCCGCGAGGACGCCCTCGACGTCGATCAACGGAGAAAGCCGCTTCGCCTCGGCCGGCTCGATCATCCGGCTGCGCACCCCCAGCTCGTTCTGCAGCGCGACGTTCGCGGTGAACGCCTCGACCTGCTCGGGGCGGTCGAGCAGGAACAGGTAGCCGACCTGGTGCAGGTCGATCTCCTGCCCGAAGGTCTCCGCGAACCGCTCGAAGACGCGCAGGCTGCGCAGCCCGAGCTCGATGTTGGTCGCGTCGGAGAACTGCGCGCGCACCCCGCCGGCCGCCTTGCGACGTCGAACCCGAGCCGAAGGTGTCGCGCTCGAGCAGCAGTACGTCGCGTACGCCCGCCGCCGCGAGGTGGTACGCCGTGCTGAGCCCGATCACGCCGCCGCCGATGACGACGACCGACGCCTGGGCGGGGAGTTCAGCGGTCATCGCGAACCTCCACTCCTGTCAACCGCCTGGCCGCGGACACGATCTCGTCCTCGGTCAGCAGCACGTGCGCGCTCGCCGGCCCGAGGGGCACGTACGAGTCGGCGCTGGCCACCCGGGCCAGGGCCCCGGGGTAACCGCGATCGACCAGGCCGGCGACCACGCCCTCACCGACACCGCCGGAGACCCGGGTCTCGTCGACGACGAGCACGCGGTCGAACCCGGCGGCCAAGGCGGCGACCTCCGCCATCGGCAGCGGTGAGAGCCACCGCAGGTCGAGCACCGTGCTGTGGACGCCGTCGTCGTCGAGGGTGCGCGCCGCCCGCAGGGACATCGGGACTCCGTTGCCGAACGTGATCATCAGCAGATCGGCACCGGCGCGGTGGAGGCTCGGACCCCGCGCCGACCCGTCCGCGGCGTACGGCGCCGTCCAGAGCCCGTCGCCGGGCTCATGGAGGTCGCGGGAGTGGTAGAGCGCGATCGGCTCCACGACCACGCAGACCCGGCCCTCTCGCTCGGCGAGGTCCACGCACTCGCGCAGGAGCATCGGCGCGTCGGCCGGGTGGCTCGGCACGCACAGCACCAGGCCGGGCACGTCGCGCAGCACGGCCAGCGAGTTGTCGTTGTGGAAGTGACCGCCGAACCCCTTCTGGTAGGCCAGCCCGGGGATCCGGACCACCATCGGGTTGCGGTACTGACCGTCGGAGAAGAACGCGAGCGACGCGGCCTCGCCGCGCAGCTGGTCCTCGGCGTTGTGGACGTAGGCGAGGTACTGGATCTCGGGGATCGGCAGCAGCCCGGCCAGGGCGGCGCCGAGTGCGGTGCCGAGGATGGTCTGCTCGTCCAGCAGGGTGTCGAAGACACGGCGACCGCCGAAGCGCTTGCGGAGGCCTCGGGTCACGCCGTACACACCGCCCTTGACGGCGACGTCCTCACCGAAGACGAGCGCGTGCGGCCGCGCGACGAGGAGCTCGGCGAGCGCCGCGTTGATCGCCTGGGCCAGGGTGAGGCGACCGGTCGGGCGCTCGGGGTCGATCGTCGGGACGTTGCCGGGTCGCCCGGACTCGGGAGAGACCAGTGGCCGCATCACCGCTGATCGGTCGGCCAGCCGGGGTTCGCCGACGACGGACTTCGCCTCGTCCAGCACCCGGGCCCGCGTCGCCTCGTAGCGGTCGAGCACCTCCCCCGGCGTGAGCACGCCGTGCTCGACGAGGTAGCCCGCCGTTGCGAGCAGTGGGTCGCGCGCGTGGTCGGCGGTGATCTCCGCCTGCGAGCGGTAGCCGAGCTCGACGTCCGATCCGGCGTGGCCGAGGAACCGGACGGTGCTCAGGTGCAGCACCGTCGGTCGGCGCGACACCCGGACCCGCTCGATGGCGTCGCCGACGTCGGCCAGCAGGCGGTCGGGTCGCGGTGAAGAGGCCGCGACGTACCCGATGCCCGGCAGCCGCCCGAGGGTTGCCTCCACCCAGCCCGCCGGGGTGCGGGTGCTGATGCCGAGGCCGTTGTCCTCGCAGACCAGCAGCAGCGGCACCGGTAGGCCGCGATGGGTGAGGTACGCCGCGGCGCCCAGCGCGCCCTGCACCGTCGAGTGGTTGACCGAGGCGTCGCCCAGCGAGCAGACGACGATCGCGTCCTCCGGCCAGCTCCTCCGTGGAGCGAGGTCGGCCAGGTTGTCGAGTGCGTACGCGAGGCCGACCGCCCGCGGCAGGTGGGAGCCGACCGTCGAGGTCTGGGGTACGACGTGCAGTGCCGGGTGTCCGAACACCTTGTGCCGCCCACCCGAGATCGGGTCCGCTGCCGAGGCGGTCAGCCCGAGCAGCACGTCTCGGACCGGGTTGGTCGCGGCGTCGGGGTGCTCTCGCGCGTGCCGCGCGGCGCGGGCGGCGTAGAAGCCCGCCGGACCGGTAGTGCAGCAGCGCCGGGTCGTCGACCCGGCGTCAGCAGCCCGACGGCCGCGTTGGCCTCGTGACCCGCCGAGCCGATCGTGTAGAAGCCGTCCCCCTGCGCCTGCAGCCGGCGGGCCGCGAAGTCGAGGTGGCGGCTCTGGAGCTGCGCATCGAACAGGGCGAGCAGGAGGCCCGCGTCGGCCGTGGCCTCCGCCGACCCGGCCGTGAGCCGGCGGACCTGCTCGACGAAGTGCTCGTCGACCGGCTCGTGCATCCTTCACCTCCTGGGACTCCGCAGGCTACCGGCGAGACACGGAGAGGCACCCGTACCCCAACACGTCACCCACGCGTAACGCGCCCGACAAACGGCACGGGGAGACTGGACGCACGGATCGTGGAGGGCATGGTCCGGCAGAGGGGGGAGCAGCATGAGCGGCCTCGTTGACCACACGCGCACGTCGGGCTCGGGATCCGGGGCGGCCGAGCCGTCGGCGGAACCGTCGCCCAGCCCGCACTTCGTTGCCAGGCAACGCCGACAGGCTGCCCGGACCTGGGTGTTGAGCGAGCTGATGCGCGAGCGCACGGATCTGCAGGGCGTCCACGACCCCGCCGACCTCGCTGTCGAGGGCGTCCGCTGGTGCGTCTGACGCTGGCGGGCGCGTCTCAATCGACCAGCTGAGGGCCGGCGTCTCGCTCAGGCAGCGTCGGGCAGAGTGGGGGCGTGAGGAATCGGGTGCTCGCGGGCGTGCGATCGGGGGCGCGCCGTCGGCCGGCGAGACCGAGCCCGCGGTGGCTGCCGCGACCGGCCCCGGTGCCGACCACCGGTGGTGTGTCGATGAACGCGCCGAAGGGCTTCAAGCTGATGGACGAGCTGGCGTCGATCCTCCAGACTGCACAGGACCCGATCGGCTACTCGCCGATCAGCCTGGCCGTGACTCCGGACACCGGCATCGACGACCTCGACGCCCTGGCCCGCATCGCCAAGGCCGCGGGCAACTTCGACAAGGGGGCCAAGCAGTTGCCGAACGTCACCATCGCCGGTGTCGAGTCCGTCCTGGCCACCTACACGTGGCCATGACGGTCCGGCCGAGTCACGGGCCCCGTCGCCCCGAGCCCGGCGCCCCCAGTTCCCGACGGGCCGGCACGGGGCGCGTGCTCGGCATCCTGGGCCTGCTGGAGCTGGTGCTGGCCGGCATCGGCCTTCTGGGCGGGTGGCTCAGTACGGACTTCAGCGGCTTGGCGGTGAGCGTCGGCATCTCGCTCCTCTTCATGGGCGACTTCCTCCGGCGCGGCCAAGCGGTCCTGCTGACCGTCCTGGGCATGCCCGTCGGGTTCGCGCTCGGCCAGGGCTACGTCCTCTGGGTCCAGCGTGGCGACAGCGAGCGGCTCGACGCATTCGTCGGGGGCGCGGTCGGCGCGCTCGTCGGCCTGCTGTTCGGGTACGTCGCCACCGGCATGCTCGAGACCCGGCGCGCCAGCGACGAGTGACCCGCCCTTCCGGACGAGCCCGGAGCACCCAGTGCTGAGCGGGCTAACCGGGGTCAGAGCGATAGAACTGGAGCCGCACGTCGTCGTCCGCCCGCACCACCAGCGTCGCACCGTCTCCCGCCTGCCACCGCTCGGGAACAAGGAACAGCCGCCCGTCGGCCTCGACCAGCAGACGCAGGCCGCGGTACCGGTACCGGAATTGCTGCTTCGCGGTCCCGGGTAGGCGGGTCTCCTCCACCCCCTGGTACTGCACGAAGAGTCGGTCGGCGGTGTCGAGCACGACCGCCGGCTGCTCCGCGAGGCGAGCCGACAGGACCACCGCCCGACCCCGGCCGTAGGCCGCGGCGAAGCTGTTGGCGGCCCAGAACAGGCTGAGGACCACCAAGCCGCACACGACGACGGTTCCCACGGTTTCGATCCAGGGGCGTCGGCCCCCCAACGATCGGGTGGGGTCGGTCATTCCGAAGAGATATCGGCTGTAGGCAAGGCAGGTGATTCCGAGCCCCAGGCAGACAGGACTGAGCGCGATCCACTCTGTGCGAGCGACCGAGGGCACCACCACACCGACCACCCCACGGGCGAAGACGAGAGCACCGACCCCGGCCAGGCACAGGGCGGCCCGATGCAGGAACCGCGGACCCCATCTCGACGTGCCGGCGCGGCTCAGCCAGATGTGTCCCCACACCACCCCGAGTACGAGCACCAAGAGCGCGCCGAGCGGAACGTAGAGCGCACCCACGCTCTTCAGCAGCAGATCCTGGTAGGTGAAGCCGAGGGACCCCATGCTGATCCCGAAGAAGCCGAACTCGGCAGCTGTCGTCACGTACCCGTAGTAGAAGAGCAACGCTGCGAAGACGGTGGTGGGCGCAACGATGCCGGTGAAGAGCTTGATCCGTCTCTCGAAGGTGCTCTCCTCGGTCGGGGGCTCGGCAGGTGACGCGCCTCCGACGTCGGCCCGCTCGCGGACGGTCACGTCATCCGCCCTCACCGTCGTCCGGTGGCACATCAGCCGTACAGCCGTACTCCGGCGGCCAGCCACCGCCATCCGGGCTTCCCTGGTCGTCGGCGTACGCCGTGGCTCCGCAATATCTCATCGGTTCGGTCCACGTCCATCGTGCGACCACGGGATCGGTCGTGGTCGGGTGGAGGGACGCGACCGCCGGCAGGGAGCAGGGCTCGGAGACCGTGTCGGTGCACTTGACGGACACCGACCAGGTGTAGGTCGGCGTGTAGTTCCGATCGAGGTGGGTGCCGGCCACGAAGGTGACGCCGAACGTGCACCATCCGCCACTCGCCGGCAGCACCAGACCGCCGGTGCAGCCGGGGCCCTCCTCGAGCTCGGGGTCGTCGGGCCTGCACGGACGCACCGGAACCAGGGGCTGGGTGGCGGTCACCGACTCGACGCTCATGCCATAGCTGAGGCCGTTCCGGAAGCCGGCACACTTCCAGGTCTGACCCGGGTCGATGTCGCCTGGGTAGATGTTGCCGAAGTATTCGGGGTAGTCGGCCCCCAGGGTGGGGCCACCGACCTCGATCGTGCGCGAGTCACCGCCATCGCCTCCGTCCCCGCCGCCGCCTCCGCCGCCGCCGTTGTGTCCGCCGCCGCCGTTGTTGTCGCCGTCGCCGTCGCCGTCGCCACCGCCGTTGCCGCCACCGTTCCCGCCGCCGCCGTCGCCGTTGCCGTCGCCCCCGCCGTCGCCGTTGCCGTTGCCCCCGCCGTGATCGCCGGAGTCGCCGCCACCGCCCAGGGTTCCTGAGTCCAGCGGAGGCCTCTTGGTCGGGAGCGTCTCCTGGGCAGGCGAGGACGGGTCCTCCCCGGTGCTCGCACTCGGGTCCGGTTCGGCGGCCAGGCAGCCTGCCAGCAGCAGCGCCACGGTGGCTGTCAGGACGGCCACCGTCACGGTCGGCCTACCAGCTCGAACGTCGACCTTCAGTCGATGCTTCATGTCGCCTTCCTCATGACCGTCAGATGACGGTGAGGAAGCCCCTGATACGTCCGATCGACGCGGACCGGCAGATGCCGGTTGTAGCGGGTCAGTCGAGCGCGCTCTCCGGCAGGTCGAACCACCGCAGGTGCTCGAAGTCCGCGCTCACGTTGCCGGGGTGGGCCGACAGGTCCGGGCCCACGGCAGCCGCCAGGATCTCGGCGCCCTCGCGGAGCTGCTGCGCGAGCATGTCCTCTCCCCCGGTCGCGTCGACCGACGGCATCGTCGCCACGCCGTCGGCGTACGACACGTCGTGCAGGCTGAGGGGCGGGGTGACCGGCCCGTCCTGGTGCCGCCACCGCCCCGAGGCGATGTCGAACCGGTAGTCGCCCATCAGCCGCCAGCCGTCCCGGGCCACGAGCCGGACCGCGTCGACGATGTAGTCGACGACCGCGTCGGAGACGAAGTAGTTGAGGTTCACCCGGACCCATCCGGGCTTGATCCCTTCGCAACCGCCCATGATCTCGCGCTCGAACTCGTGGGAGCGCTCAATGTCGATGCCGAGCAGCCGATGGCCGTAGGGGCCGGCGCACGAGCAGCCGCCCCGGGACTGGATGCCGAAGAGGTCGTTGAGCAGCGCCACGACGTAGTTGTGGTGCAGGTAGCGGCCCGACGGCGACCGGATCACGAACGAGACGATGGACAGTCGGCGCGCGTCGAGGTTGCCGAGCAGCTCGATGGCGGGCTCCTCGGCCCACGAGGAGACCGCCCGCCCGAGCATCCGGTCCTCCTGCTCGCGGATGGTGGCGGTGCCGACGGCCTGCTTGAGCTGGAACACCAGCCCGGCGCGGACCGCCTCGATGATCGCGGGCGTCCCGCCCTCCTCGCGTTGGATGGGGTCCTCGAGGTAGCGGTGCTCGTCGGTGTTGACGTACGCCACCGTGCCGCCGCCCGGCACGTCCGGCACCCGGTTGATGAACAGCTCGCGGCGCGCGACCAGCACGCCGGGCGTCGAGGGCCCGCCG
Organism: uncultured Actinomycetota bacterium; assembly: GCA_963788445.1. Taxonomy (GTDB): domain Bacteria; phylum Actinomycetota; class Actinomycetes; order Propionibacteriales; family Nocardioidaceae; genus Nocardioides. Next base: position 807,698 of record CAWBGN010000004.1, on the reverse strand, counting down.
ATGAACTTGTGCGGCGAGAGGAAGATCGCGTCCTTGTACGCCAGCGGCCGGTCGGGGTCGACCGCGTTGAAGTCGATGTCGATGTACGGCGCGGCCGCGGCGAAGTCCCAGAAGCTCAGCGCGCCGTGCTCGTGCAGCAGTGTGGAGATGGCGGCGGTGTCCGAGACGATGCCCGTCACGTTGGAGGCGGCCGAGAACGACCCGATCCGGAGCGGGCGGTCGGCGTACTTCTCGAGCTGGTCGCGGAGCTCCTCCTGGTCGACGCCGCCGTCCACGTCCTCGTGGATGGTGACGACGTCGGCGAGCGACTCCCGCCACGGGATCTCGTTGGAGTGGTGCTCGTAGGGGCCGGTGAACACCACCGGGCGCTCGGACGGCGGGATGTGGTCGGACAGGTGGTGGGTGTCCTCGAGGACGGACGGGATCCGCAGGCCGAGCACGCCGATCAGCTTGGCGACGGCGCCCGTGCTGCCCGACCCCGCGAACAGCACGACCGTGCTCTCGTCGCCCCCGACGGCGTCGCGGATGATCGACCGGGCGTCCTCGCGCAGCCGGGTCGTCTGGAGCCCGGTCCCGCTCGACTCGGTGTGGGTGTTGGCGTAGCTCGGCAGCACCTGGCCGCGGATGAAGTCCTCGATGAAGGCGAGTGCGCGGCCGGAGGCGGTGTAGTCGGCGTACGTCACCCGGCGGGCGCCGTACGGCGTCTGCATCACGTGGTCCTCGCCGATCACGGAGTCGCGGATCAGGCGCAGCAGCGTGTCCTTCTCGCCGCCGGTGCCGTCGGTGCCGTCGGACATGGGTCCTCCTCGGTGGCCCCCGGCCAGAATAGGCCCGGGCACGACGAAGGGCCCCGCTCGCGCGGGGCCCTTCGCCTTCGCATGCTGCCGGTCAGTCGCTGACCACCGCCTTCAGCACGTCCACCTTGGCGGCGGACCGGGCCGGGCCGATGGCGGCCACCACGCCGGCCACCGCCGCGAGGGCGACGTACACGGCGATCTGTGCCGTCGGGATCGAGATCGACTTGATCCCCTCGTCCTTGAGGACCTGCGACAGGGCCAGCCCGATGCCGATCCCGAGGGCGGCACCGCTCACGGCGCCGATCAGCGAGATCACCGCCGACTCCCAGCGGACCATCGCCCGGACCTGGCTGCGGGTCATGCCGACCGCGCGGAGCAGGCCCAGCTCACGGGTGCGCTCGAAGACCGACAGCGCCAGCGTGTTGACGATGCCCAGCAGGGCGATCAGCACGGCCAGCAGCAGCATCACGGTCATGAAGATGAGCAGCTGGTCGATGAACCCGCTGGCCTCCTTCTCGAAGCCCTCCTGGTCCAGCACCTTGGCGTCCGGGTGGTCGGCCAGGGCCGCCGCGATGGCGTCCTGGACCGTCGGCCTGGTCGGCACCCTCGGCGAGGGTGACCAGCGCGGTCGCCCACCAGCTGCGGGCCGGCGAAGGCGTTCTGCTGGTCGATGCTCAGGATGAAGTCGTCGCCGATCCAGCCCTTGCCCTCGTAGATGCCGACGACGTTCAGCTTGTGCTTCCCGCTCGCGGCGAACTCCGCCGTGATCGTGTCGCCCATCTTCCAGCCGTTCGTCGGTCGCCGCGGCCTTCGCCGACCACGACGCCGTCCTTGCCGAGGTCGGCGACCGAGCCCTCCGAGACGCTCGAGGTTCATGACCTCTTCGGCGTTGGTCGGGTCGACGGCGGAGAAGCTGCCGTCCGCCTTGTCGAAGCGGGCCTGGCCCCAGCCGTTGGCGGAGACCTCGTCCACGCCCTCGACGTCCTGCGACCGCGTCGAGCACCGCCGGGCTGAAGCCCGGGCGCCTGGGCGCTCGAGGTGGCGACGTACAGGTCGGCGTTGGTCTGGTCCGACGAGGACGTCGCCGAACGACGCCTTCAGCGACGAGGCGAAGACACCCATGCTCACGACCAGCGTCAGGCCGATCATCAGGGCTGCCGCCGTGGCAGAGGTACGGCGCGGGTTGCGCGTCGCGTTCTGCTTCGCCAGCTCGCCGGGCATGCCCCGCAGCTTGAGCGGGGTGGCGATCGCCGCGGCCAGCGGACGCACTGCGAGCGGCAGCGCGACCATGACACCGACCATCGCGGCGAGCAGTCCGAGCCCGAAGACCTTCATGCCGGCGTCGTCGTACAGCGCCGACACCATGCCGGCGGCGCCGGCCGCGAGGACGGTCGAGACCGATGACGGCGCGCTTCTTCGACAGCTTCTCGGCACCCGGAGTCGACTCCCGCAGAGCCTCGATCGGCAGCACCTTGGTGGCGCGGCGGGCCGGAACCAGGCCGGCGACGACGGTGACGACGGTGCCGACCAGCAGCGAGACCCAGATGGTGCTGGGCTCGACCTGCAGCGTGGTGAACGGCAGGGCGAGGCCCGACCGCGTCCATCAGCGCCTTGAGGCCCTTGGCGACGGCGAGCCCGAGACCGAGCACCGATCGCCGAAGCCGGCGATGCCGAGGACGAGCGCCTCGAGCAGCAGGCTGCTCATGACCTGGCGCCGGCGGGCACCGATCGCCCGGAGCAGCGCGATCTCACGCGACCGCTGGGTGACCGTCATCGTGAACGTGTTCCAGATGATGAACGAGCCGACGAACAGCGCGATGCCGGCGAAGGCACCGAAGATGATGCCGACGATCTTGAAGTTCGCCTTGGTCGCCGCGGCGTTCTCGTCGGCGACGGTCTTGCCGGTGACGGCCTCGGTGCCCTCGGGAACCACCGGCCGACAGCCGCTCGGCGAGCTCGGTCTGCGACACGCCGTCCTCGGCGCTCACGTCGATGGAGTCGAACTTGCCCGGCGTGCCGAGCACCTTCTGCGCGGTCGTCGGTGTCGAAGTACGCCGACGTCGTGCCGCCGAGGTCCTTGATCGCCGTCGCCGTAGCCGACGGTGCCGACGACGGTGAACTCCTGGGTCGGGCCCTGGAAGAGCACCTTGATCGTCGAACCGAGCGCGATGTCGTTCTCCTCGGCGCTGGTGGCGTCGATGGCGACCTCGTGGGCGTTCGTGCGGCGCCTGCCCGGAGAGCAGCTCGACGTCGCCGCGCAGCTCGCTCGTCGGCCGGCATGCTGTAGCCGTTGGTCGGGGCGCCGCCGTTGGTGGTGATGGCGCCGGCCGTCGTTGTCGGTCAGCAGCGCGTAGCCCTGGACCGAGCCCTCGGCGGCTGCGAACGCCGTCGACGGCGCGGATCGTCGTCGAGGACCGACGCGGCGATCGGCCCGCGGTTGGTGCCGACACCCTCGGTCGCGGTGTACGGCGCCTCGGTGCGGACGACCGCGTCGGTGCCCGAGGAGATCTTGCCGAAGAGCTGGTCGAAGGCGACCCCCATCGTGTTGGTCAGGATCAGGGTCCCGGCGAGGAGGGCGACGCCGAGTGCGATCGACGCCGTCGTGAGAAGGAGGCGCAGCTTGTGCGCCACCATGCTTCGAAAGGTAGCGGTCAACATCGGTCAGGCTCCCAGGTGCTTCATGTAGTCGAGGACGGAGTCGGCGGTCGGCGCGTGCATCTCGTCGACGATGTGGCCGTCGGCGAGGAAGATGACCCGGTCGGCGTAGCCGGCGGCGTTGGCGTCGTGGGTGACCATGACGACGGTCTGGCCGAGCTCGTCCACCGCGGTGCGGAGGAACTTGAGCAGCTCGCTGCCGGACCGCGAGTCCAGGGCACCGGTCGGCTCGTCCGCGAAGACGATGTCGGGCCGCGACGCGAGGGCACGGGCCGCGGCGACGCGCTGCTGCTGGCCGCCGGACAGCTCCGTCGGCCGGTGGCCGAGCCGGCCGGTGAGACCGACGGTCTCGACGATCGAGGCCACCCAGTGGTCGTCCGGCTTGCGCCCGGCGATCCGCATCGGCAGCACGATGTTCTCGGCCGCCGTCATCGTCGGGAGCAGGTTGAACGACTGGAAGATGAAGCCGATCCGGTCGCGGCGCAGCAGGGTGAGCGCCTTGTCGTTGAGCGAGGTGATCTCGGTGTCACCGAGGTACACCTCGCCGGACGTCGGTCGGTCGAGACCGGCGAGCATGTGCAGCAGCGTCGACTTGCCGGAGCCGGACGGACCCATGATCGCGGTGAAGCGACCATGGTCCAGACCGACGCTGACGTTGTCGAGCGCGGCGACGGCGGCGTCTCCGCTGCCGTAGAGCTTGCTGACGCCGTCGGCCCGGGCGACGGTGCCGCCGGTGGTCGTGCTGGTCTCGGTGGGGGTGAGGGTGGTGAGGGTCATTGCTGGTTTCTCCTGTGGTTGGTTGCCGTCCGGGGTGACGACCTACCACGAGGACACCGGATCCGGAGCTCGCCGCCCATCGGGCTGGGCGCAGCGCCACGAGGCGCTGGCCGCGCGGCTCGCCGGGTGGCTGGCGGTGGGGCTAGCCCCACCCCCGGGGTTCGGGCGAGCCCCTCCCCTGCCGGCGCCGGAGCGAGCACACTGCAGGCATGACCTCGCTGCTCCGGTGGCGCCGGCGCATCCCGACGCGAGCTGCTCGCGATGCGCCGTCGTGTGCGCCGGACTGTTCGCCTTCGTCGTGCTCGTCTACGTCGTGATCGTCCTCGGCGGTGGCGCGCTGATCGGCGACACCTCGTCTCCGCAGCCTCGGGCTCTCGGTCCTCGCCACCGCTGTCGTCGCGCTCGGCGTTCGACCCGGTGCAGACCCGGCTGGAGGCGCTTCGTCTCGCGGACCGTCCACGGCGGCCGGCCCTCGCCGTACGACGTGCTGCGCCGGTTCACCGACGACCCTGACCGGCAGCCACCCGGCGGAGGAGCTGCCGGAGCGGATGGCCCGGGTGCTCGCCGACGGCACCGGTGCCGAGTCGGCGCAGGTGTGGGTCGTGCTGGATGACCGGTCGGTGCTGGCCGCCACCTGGCCACCGCACGCGGCTGCGGAGCCCGACGAGGACGACACTGCCGGGACCCGGCGGCTGCCGGTGCGGCAGGGCGACGAGCTGCTCGGCGAGCTGGTCGCTCCGCGAGCGCGACCGGCGTGCCGCTGACGTCGGTCGAGGAGCGCCTGTTCGCCGGCTTGTCGAGCCAGGCCGGGCTGGTGCTCCGCGGAGCCCGGCTCCGGGCCGAGCTCGAGCTCCGGCTGGCCGAGCTGTCCGCACGCGCCGAGGAGCTGCGCGTCTCCCGCGAGCGCCTGGTCGACGCGCACGACGCCGAGCGGCGTGCGACTCGAGCGCGACATCCACGACGGCGCCCAGCAGCACCTGGTCGCGCTCGCGGTGAACCTGCGGCTCGCCGCCACGCTCGCGGTGGCGCTCCCCGGACCGCGCCGACGCGCTCCTGGCCGACCAGGAGACGCGCCGCCGCCGACGCGGTCGAGACCGCTGGTCCAGCTCGTCCCGCGGCATCTACCCGCCGCCGGCTCGAGGAGGCCGGTGTCGCTGCGGCGCTCCGCGCGGCGCTCGCGGTGCCGGGGACGACACGGTCGAGATCGCCGAGACCGACGTCGCGACGCTATCCCGCGCACGTCGAGGCGGCGGCGTACTTCTGCTGCCTCGAGGCACTCCAGAACGCCGCCAAGCACGCCGGGCGGCGCGCGATCCGGGTCGAGCTGCGCGGCGAGCGGACGACCTGGTCCTGACGGTCGCCGACGACGGCATCGGCTTCGACCCGGCCACCACCCCGGCCGGCTCCGGGCTGGCCAACATCCGCGACCGGGTCGAGTCGGTCGGCGGGACGCTCACCACCGAGTCGGCGCCGGGCCGCGGCACCCGGATCCACGCCGTTCTCCCCGCACGGGCGCTCGCGACCGCGGACGGCGGTGGCTGACGTGCGCGCCCGCGTCGCCTGGGTGCTGGCCGGCGTCACCTTCGTCCTGGTGGTGGTCGACGTGGTGGTCTCGGCGCAGGCCGTGCCGCTCTTGTCCGAGACCGCGGTGGCCGTGCACGGCTTCCCGTTCGTCCACGGCGCGGTCCTCGGCTCGTCGGTGATGGGTGCGCTGATCATCTCCCGCTACGAACGGCACCCGATCGGCTGGCTGCTGATCCTCGTCGGCACCGTCAGCGCGTTCTCGCTCGTCGCGCGAGGCGTACGCCTACTGGGTGCAGGAGGCCGACGGTCCGGGCACGCGACGCCTGGCCGGCGTCGCCGCCTGGATCTCGTCCGCTCTCCGGGCGGCCAGCTCGCGATCGCCGGCCTGGCCCTGATGTTCCTGCTGGCCCCGGACGGCCACCTGCTCTCCCGGCGCTGGCGGTACGCCGCGTGGGTGACCGGGGTCGGTGCCGCTGCTGTGCATGGTCGCCGTCCTGAGCCTGGACCCGACCGCGTTCCGGCTCTACACGAGGAGCGACGACGTCGGCCTGGTCCGCGGCATCATGCTGACCGTGGGCTTCCTGACGATCAGCGCCGGGCTCGTCGCCGTCGGTCGTCTCGATGGTGCATGCGGCTGCGCCGCAGCAGCGGGGAGCAGCGACAGCAGCTCCGCCTGATCGCGCTCTCGGCCGCCCTGATCGCGGTCGGGATCGTGTGCCTGTTCGTGGTGCAGGCGCTCAACGGTGGCGAGCAGTCCTGGCTGGCCGGACTCCCGCTGTTCATCGCCTACTTCCTGCTGCCGATCCTGTTCGCGACCGCGGTGCTGCGCCACCAGCTCTACGAGCTCGACGTGATCATCAACCGGACGCGTCGTGCTCGTGGCCGGCACGGCGTTCGCCGCCCTCGGCTACATCGCGCCTGGTCGTGACGGTCGGCCGGTTCGTCGAGGGCCGGGCCAGCGGCTTCTGGCTCTCGCTGCTGGGGATCGCCCTGGTCGCGCTGGCCTTCCAGCCGCTGCGCCGCAGCGTGGTCCGGCTGGCCAACCGGATGGCGTACGGGTCGCGCGCCCAGCCGTACGAGGCGCTGGCGGACTTCAGCCGGCGGCTCGCGGAGGCACCCTCCCCGGGACGCTCCTGCCGGCCGTCGCCGAGGCCGCGGCACGGTCGGTCTCGGCCAGCGGGCGCGACCGCCACGCTCGACGTGCCCGGCAGCGAGCCCGTCTCCGGCACCTGGGGCACGGTCGAGGATCCCCCGGACCACGCCGTCCCGGTGCGCAACGAGGGCCGCGACCTGGGCCACATCGACGTCGCGCTTGCCCGGGGCCGCCCGCTGCGCGCACGCGGACCTGCGGCTGCTCGAGGCCCTCGCCGACCAGACCGCCGTCGCGTTCCGCAACACCGCGCTCGCAGGCCAGCTGGCCGACCACGTCGCCGAGCTGGACCGGACCACGAAGGAGCTCGCCGAGTCCCGGCTCCGGCTCGTCGAGGCCGACGACGCCGCACGGCGGACCCTCGAGGCGGCCATCGCCCGCGAGGTGCTGCCCTACCTGGCGGCGCTTCCCGGCGAGATCCGCCAGGCCCGCGCGGCGGTCGCGGCGGCGGTCGCCCGAGCCCGGCTCGACCGGCTGGTCGACGGCACGAACACGGCGCTGGAGTCGTTGCGCGAGCTCACCCGGGGCGTCTTCCCGACCCAGCTGGCGCGGTCCGGCCTCGAGCCGGCGCTGCGGTCGCTGCTCGACGCGGAGCGGGCTGGAGGCCACCCTGACGGTCGACGGCGCGGCGAACGCGCGGTTCTCCCCCCGGGTCGAGGCGGCCCTCTACTTCTGCTGCGTCGAGGCGGCGCGCGTAGGTGCCGGGCGGTTCGAGGTCGCGCTGTCGTTGGCCGGCGACGACCTGGTGCTCCGGATCGACGGCGTGGACGGCGCCGGGGTCGACCTGCAGTCGATCACCGACCGGGTGGAGGCGGCCGGCGGCTCCCTGGCGTCCTCGGAACACACGATGGTGCTGACGGTGGGTCTCGGGTCACGCAGCTGACCGGAGCACGGCCTGGGCGAGGGTGGCCGCTCGGGTCAAGAGCTCGGGAGACCGGCCTTGAGCTTCTTGAGCACCTGGTCGACGTTGAAGCTCGCGGGCTCCTGGCGTGGCTGGGAACTCGGCGAGCGTGGTGATCATCCGGGCGACGTACGCCTGGCCGGGTATGACCAGCCAGGCGTGGTCCAGGCACCCAGTCGTAGTAGGTGTTGGACGTGATGTCGGCCCGTTCGTACGGGTCGGTCCGCAGGTTGAAGAGCTTGGGCACTCGCAGCTCGGTGTAACGGCTCCGCCCAGACCTTCAGCGTGCCCGGTGGCGCGCTGCTCGAGGAACACGAACTTCCAGTTGTCGTAGCGCATCGCCGTCAGGTCGCCGTCGTCGGAGACGTAGAAGAAGTGCTGGCGCGCGCTCGCTTCGGCCGCGCCGGTCACGTAGTCCAGCTGGTTGTTGCCGTCGAGGTGCACCTTGTACGTCGTGCCGGCCAGGTCGGTGCCCGCCTTCAGCCGGTCGGCGACGTCGGTGTCGCCGGCGGCGGCCAGCAGGGTGACGAACCAGTCGTTGTGGCTGACGATGCCGTTCAGCACCGCGCCCGGCCGGGATCTGCCCGGGCCAGCGGACCATGGCCGGCACCCGGTAGGCACCTTCCCAGTTCGAGTTCTTCTCGTTGCGGAACGGCGTCATTCCGGCGTCCGGCCAGCTGTTCATGTGCGGCCCGTTGTCGGTGGAGTACATGACGATCGTGTCCTCGGCGAGGCCGTTCTCGTCGAGGAAGTCCAGCACCGACCCGACCAGCTCGTCGTGGTCGCACATCGTGTCGTGGTACTCCGACTGCCAGCGCCCGCCTTGCCCCTGCTGCCGTCCTTGATGTGCGTGCGGAAGTGCATGTGCGTGGTGTTCAGCCAGACGAAGAACGGCGTGTCGCTCTGCTTCGCGTCGGTCATGAACCGCAAGCGCCTCGGGGACGACCTCGTCGTCGATGGTCTTCATCCGCTCCTTCGTGAGCGGCCCGGTGTCCTCGATGCGCTGGCTGCCGTCCGGGTTCGCCCACGAGTGGATCACGCCGCGCGGGCCGAAGTTCTTCCGGAAGTCCGGGAAGTCCTCCTCGGTGGGGTAGTCGTCGAGCTCGGGCTCCTCCTCGGCATTGAGGTGGTAGAGGTTGCCGAAGAACTCGTCGAAGCCGTGCGCCGTCGGCAGGAAGTCGTCGCGGTCCCCGAAGTGGTTCTTGCCGAACTGGCCGGTCGCGTAGCCCAGCGACTTCAACGCCGTGGCGATCGTCGGGTCCTCCGCGCGCAGGCCGACGTCGGCGCCCGGCATGCCGACCTTGGTCAGTCCGGTGCGGTAGGGGTTCTGACCGGTGATGAACGCCGCTCGCCCCGCCGTACAGCTCTGCTCGCCGTAGTAGTCGGTGAACCGCACCCCCTCGGCGGCGATCCGGTCGATGTTGGGGGTGCGATACCCCATCAGGCCGTCGGTGTAGCAGCTCAGGTTGCTGATCCCGATGTCGTCGCCCCAGATGATCAGGATGTTCGGCTTGTCCGGCATGCTCTCGATTCCCGCGCAACGCGCCGCGTCACCGGTTCCCCCGAACAGGGTGATTCGGTCAGCCGCGACCGTCGCCGGCCTCCAGGCCTCGGAGAGCCGGTCCGGGCCGAACGCCGCCTTCGCGACGTACGCCGCCGCGCCGCAGCCGTCGAGCTCGAACTGGTCCTCGTCGTACGTCGACAGCAGCACCACGACCGGCCCGTCCGGGCCGCGCCGACAGCCGCCGGGCGGCCTCGATGCCGTCGATGCCCGGCAGGTTGATGTCCATCAGCACGAGGTCCGGGCGCAGCTCGGCGGCCGCGGCCAGCGACTCCTCGCCGGAGGTCGCGGAGCCGACGACGACGAAGCCGTCGGTCGCGTCGACGACGGCGCCATCGCGCGGCGATAGGGCTCCTGGTCATCGACGATCAGGACTCGGACCTCGGTCATGGCACACCTCCTCGACTCCATCGTCTCCCGAGCCGAGGGTCGCGGGCAGTGGGGTTGGCCGCCCACCTGCCGGGGGCTGGCCGCTCAGCGCGCCGTCGCGCCACCGGTGGCCTCGAGGTAGGCGAGGACCGCCATCACCCGGCGGTTCACGTCGGACTCGTTCGCCAGCCCGAGCTTCTGGAACACCGAGCCGACGTGCTTCTCGACGGCACGCTCGCTCATGTAGAGGGTCTTCGCGACCGCCGCGTTGCTGCGCCCGGTCGCCAGCTCCTGGAGCACCTCGAGCTCGCGCTCGGTCAGGCCGCGCAGGGCGGAGCTGGTCTCGCTGGCCTTGCGGGCCAGCAGCCCCTCGACCACCTTCGGGTCGAGCGCGGAGCCGCCGCGGGACACGTCGTGCAGCGCCCGGACCAGGTCGTCGACCTGGCTGACCCGCTCCTTGAGCAGGTAGCCGAGCCCCTCGACGCCGTCCGACGAGCAGCTCGAAGGCGTACTCCTCCTCGACGTACTGCGAGAGCACCACCACGCCCGATCTTCGGGAACTCGGCCCGGATCCGCTTGGCCGCGTCGATGCCCTCGGTCGTGAACGTCGGCGGCATCCGGATGTCGGTGAGCACGGCGTCCGGCTGGTGCAGCGGCGACGGCGCGGTGCAGCGCCTCGGGATCGGCCACGGTCTCGACCAGGTCGATCTCGGCGGTCTCGGTCAGCAGGCCCGCCACGCCCTCGCGCACCAGGTAGTTGTCGTCGGCGAAGACGACGCGCACCGTCATGGGCTCACTGTAGGGGCACCCGCCTCCGGACCAGGGCCGTTGGCCAGTCGCTGTCTGGCCCACTGCGCGTCCGTGCGCGCCACTGCGGACCGACCCGGGTCGGCGCCGAGGGCGGGACTCTGCTGCGGGGTCTGCTCCTCGAGGCTCCAGTCGCCCGCCCCCGCGTCGACCAGCACGTCGCCGCGGAACAGGGCCAGCGCCTCGGTCGCGGCCTCGACCGCCGCGACGTACCTCCACGGGCCGAGCACGGCAACGGTGAGCATCCGTCGAGCGTATGGCCGAGCGAATCGACGTGCGTCAGGCCGCCGTCAGCGGATCGTCAGCGGTCCAGACGACGCTCATCTGTGAACGACAACGACACCCTCATCCGCCGGCACCGACACCCAGGAGTGACCATGCACGACGTCCAGACCACCTCGCCCGTCCACACCAGTCGTGCGCTGTCACCCCGAGCGGCCGGCCGGTGGATGGTGACCTTCGCCGGCTTCCCGATCGGCGGCTACGCCAGCTACCTGATCACCGGCCGGGTCGACAGCCTGCTGCCCGCCCTCCTCGGTGGCCTGATCACCGGCGCCGCCCTCGGTGCCGTCCAGGCGTGGGGGTTCGGCCGCAACCGCCCGCCCGTCGCCACGTGGATCGTGGCCACCGCGCTCGGGCTGATGATCGGGCTCGGTCTCGGGTCCGCACTGGTCGACTACGACACGAGTCTCTCGGCGCTGGTGACCCAGGGTGCCGTCACCGGACTCGTCGTCGGCCTCGCCCAAGGCGTCGTCCTCCTGCCCCGTCTCGGCCGGCTCGCGGTCGCCTGGCCCGCCTTCCTGGCGGTCACCTGGGCCGCCGGATGGGCGATCACCACCTCCGCCGGCATCGACGTCGACAAGCAGTTCACCGTGTTCGGCTCCAGCGGTGCCCTCACCGTCGCCGCCCTCACCCTCGTCCTCCCCTACGCCCTCAACCGCAAGGAGACCAGCCGATGAACACCACGACCACCCGCCGCCTGGCTGCCGGGGCGATGACCTCGGCCGCCCTGCTCGCGATCGCCGGCTTCACCGCCCTCGGCTCCGTGTTCGACTACCCGCAGATCCTCCAGGAACCGACCGACGTGATCCTCGCGCTCTACCGCGAGCACCAGACCGCCGTCAGCGGCTGGTTCCTGGTCCTGGTCATCAGCGCTGCGATGATCGCTCCCGCCGGGATCCTGCTCGGCAGGCTCACCGGTGGCCGCCTCGGTCGCTGGACCGCCGGGGTCGGCATCGCCGCCGCGACCGTCCAGGTCATCGGACTCTCCCGCTGGGTGCTGTTCGTCCCGGGACTGAGCGCGGACGCGACCGTCCCCGAGCGCAGCGCCGACGCGAAGGACACGTTCGAGCAGCTGCACACCTGGCTGGGCGTCGCCCTCGGCGAGACCGTCGGATACGCCCTGACCGCGACGTTCACGGTCCTCGTCGTGATCGGCCTCAGCCGGGCCGGTGCTTCCCGCTGGCTGGTCGGCCTGGGCTACGCCTCGGCCGCGCTGATCGCCACCGGCGTGGTCATCCCGCTCGGGGTGGAGATCGCCGACCTGACCAACTTCGCCGGGTACGTCGCGTGGTGCCTGTGGCTGATCGCCCTGTCCGTCGTCCTGTGGCGCACCCCGTCGCCCGCCGTCACCCGCCCGCCAAACCCCCGTCGGTCCGGCGCTCAGCTCTCGTCCCGGAACGACACCCGATCGAACTGAAGTGCCTGCCCGTGCTCGATGGCCGAGGCATCCGCGGCCGCGATCGCGGCGCGTGCCTTCGGTCGCGCGCCGCTCGCGGCCGGCCGGACAGTGGATCAGGACGACTTCGCCGGTCGCGTCGAGGCTGCTGGTGAACCCCTCGGTCGACAGCGCTGTCGTCACGACCACCGGGTCCTGCCCCGTCGGCACGACGTACTCCAGCGTCTCGGTCCGGGCGTCCTCCAGTGCTGCGGCCGTCGCCCCCCGTTCCTTCGACCACCGCAGCGACCAGAACAGCACCAGACCGGCGACGAGGAGGATCAGAACCAGCACCACAGCGGGGGCGACCATGCCGATTCGTGCCCCATGCGCGCCGGGGCAAACCCTATTCCGCCGTCTCGAAGGGGCTACTCCGCGAACCGCTCCTCGATCTCGGCGAAGACCTCCTTGGCGAACGCCTCGAACTCCTCGGGCCCGAAGGAGACCGGGTCCCGGTCCTCGCTCGCCACGATCGTGGTCGTGAGGTCGCGCAGCCGCTTGAGTGCGCTGTCCTTCTTGGCCTCGCGGCCACGGGTGCGGTGCACGAAGCAGCCCTCGAGCACGACCACGAGATTGTTGAAGAACGCGATCGTCAGGTCCGGCGGCAGATCTTCGTCGGCCTCGCGGAAGACCGCGACCTGCCGGTCGATCCGGGCGCGGCAGGAGTCGACGTACTCGCGGGAGAAGGAGTTGTTCGCAAGCATGGCTGTCACCCTATTCTCCGGCCCGGTTCTGAGGCGCGGGCCGGCTCGCCTACGTTGTCTGCATGGGTGACGTTTTCCGGGTCGGATTCGTGACCGGCGCGACGCCCGACAAGTGGGCCCGCATCTGGCGGGAACGCCACCCGCGCCGTCCGCTCGAGCTGGTCCCTGTCGAGCAGGACGCCCAGGAGGACGGGCTGCGGGACGGCTCGCTCGACATGTGCCTGGTCCGGCTGCCCGTCGACCGCGAAGGCCTGCACTGCATCCCGCTGTACGACGAGGTCGCGGTCGTGGTCGTCCCGCGCGAGCACCTCGTCACCGTCGTGGACGAGGTCACGCTGGACGACCTCGCAGACGAGCAGCTGGTGCTCCCTCACTCCTCCGGCTGGACCCCGTCCGTCCCTCAGCTCGACTTCCCGCCGATGTCGGTGAAGGACGCCGTGGAAGTGGTGGCAGCGGGATCCGGCGTGGTCCTGCTCCCCCAGTCCGTGGCCCGGCTGCACCACCGCAAGGACGTCACTGATCGTCCGGTCACTGATCTGCCCACCACGAAGGTCGGGCTGGCCTGGCTGGTCGACAACGAGGACGACCGGGTCCAGGAGTTCATCGGGATCGTCCGCGGTCGCACCGCACGCAGCTCTCGGTCCTGACTGGGTGTGTCCCTGTGCGGGTGATGACAGTGCACTCACATGAGCCGCAGGTCAGCGACCTACTGCTGCGAAGCCGTTTCTGGGATTGCACCCATCGGCCCCGAAATCAGCACCCATCGAGTCACACCTGATCGCATCGGGCCGGAATGATCGGGCGCAGAGCGCCTCGGACCCCGCAGGCTGGAACGCGATAGGAGGGACATGATCGCCGTTCTCAACCAGGCCGTGGATGACGTCGAGTCGCAGCTCGCGACCGACCCGTCCACCCCTGTGAACGTCGCCGACATCGCCGCGCGGGCGGGTACCACCGAGCACCATCTGCGACGGATGTTCGCGTCGTTGGCCGGCATGCCGCTCTCGGAGTACGTCCGGCGCCGCCGGATGTCGCTGGCCGCCGCGGATCTCGTCGTCACTGGCGACGACCTGCTCACGGTCGCCGTCCGGTACGGCTACGGCTCGACCGAGGCGTTCGGGCGCGCGTTTCGCTCGGTCCACGGCGTCGGCCCCGGCGAGGTACGGCGTGACGGAGGTCCCCTACGCACACAACCACGGATCAGGTTCCACCTGACCGTCGAAGGGAGTGTCCCCATGGACACCCGCATCACCACCCTGCCCGCCGTACGGCTGGTCGGCCACGCGACCCGGGTCCCGCTGATCCACGCCGGCGAGAACCAACACATCGCCGCGCACGTCGCCGAGATCCCGGTCGAGGAGACCTTGCGACTCAAGAGCCTGAACGACACCGAGCCCTCGGGGGTGCTCGCCGTCAGCGACGACCTCGACCCGGACCGCGCCGAGGGCAGCGAGCTCACCTACCTGCACGGCGTGGCGACCACCGCCGACCCGCCTGCGGGGCTCGACGCGATCGAGGTGCCGGCCGGCACCTGGGCGGTGTTCCGGACCGAGGGCCCGCACCCGGCCGCGTTGCAGGAGGCATGGGCGGCGACAGCCACGACCTGGTTCCCGTCCCAGCCGTGGCGGCTGCGGCCCGGGCCGGAGATCGTGGCGATGCTCGCCTTCGACGCGGAGGCAGGGACCGCCACCTGCGAGCTCTGGCTGCCCGTAGAGGCTGGCTAGCGCGTACCTCTGCGCAGCGTCGATCAAACACCAGAGCCTCCCCTGCACTTGCCGGGGAGGCTCTGGCTCAAGAGGCCTGGAGCCCGGGGGGCTTGTTCTCAGCAGCCCCAACCAGAGGCACACTGGTGGGCATGGGCGCAGTGTATGAAGCCTTGGCGGTCGCGATGTGCGTGCTGATCTCGATTGCTCTCGTGGCGGCGCTTGTCTTCGAGTGGCGGGACGACCACAAGTGGATGGAGCGACGGCGGCGTTGATCTCACCGGATCAGGAGACGTGCGCCCGCTCATGCGCGATCCGCTCGGTCATGTCGATGAGCGCGCGTTGAGTCCGGTCAGGTTCAGGATGGTTCGCTGGGCCGGTCGAGCGGTCTCCTGGCGGCGATCGTGAAGGTACAGGGGATCTTGTCGCGCCACTCGGGACCGAACTGCCAAGCGCCGTTGACGGGCGTTGTCAGCTCAGAGAAGCACCACGGGAGCGACTTGCCCTCGTCGAAGCGTTCTAGGACCAGGCCAGCCGCGAGAAGCGATCCGATGATCTCCGAGAGCGAGTGAGGCCATTCGTAGCTGCGGGTATGGGCGGTCGTGCCTTCGCCGGCATACGTCGAGCCGTCGTCCCAGGTCTGCGCGCGACCGTTGGCGAAGTAGCGGTAGCCCACCACCGGCGTGCCGGCCTTCTCGTCCAGGGCCAACAGGGCCGGGTGCCCGTCGCGGATGTAGAAGACACCGCCCGGGCGCAGGAGCGCGGCGACCTGGCGGGCCCAGGTAGCGAGGTCGCTCAGCCAGACGATCGTGCCGACACTGGTGTAGACGACGTCGAAGTCCCCGGACACGGCCTCGCGTGCGGCCAGGACATCCGACTCCACCCAGGCGATCTCGAGGCCGGCCTCGTCGGCGAGACGCCGGGCGACGTCGAGCGAAGCCGGCGAGAAGTCCAGCCCCGTGACGCGTGCCCCCAGCCTCCCCAGGGAGAGGGTGTCCGTACCGATGTGGCACTGCAGGTGCAGCAGGTCGAGGCCAGCCAGCGGTTCGTCGACGTCACCCGCGTTGTCAGCCATCCGTGGGCGGCCGACAAGGTGCTGCAGCAGGACCGGAAGGTCGTCGCGGATCACGGTGCTGATCGCCTGGGGGTCGGCCGCGAGGGCATGGGCATCGTAGAGGTCCTCGTGCAGGACCGCTCGGTCCTCCCACAGTTCACGGTTGGCGTCCCGGGCCGCCTCCCACACAACGGCCCTGTCGTAGCCCACCGGTCCTGCCGCCGCGTCGTCCATCTCGTCCATGTCGTGCGCTCCTCACATGCAAGGGCTGTCCTGATCACCCATTCCATCACCGGCGCAACGGTCCAACGCCCGCCGCGGACCGCGCGGATCTGTAGCCGCGATCGGTGCGCGGATCTAGTCGTGGTCGGTGACCCCGTGGGGTGACCGCATCCGGGTTGGTCATAATGCGGTGTGGTCACCATCCCGAGCATCGACCTTGCCGCGACCGCCGTGGGAGATTGCGGTCATCTTCGGGTACGGCGGACCGGACTATGACCACTGGCACCATGACCACTGGCACGGCGATTCCGGCGATGCCTGAGCTAGACGGGTTTGACGTGACCGGCTGGTCTTGCTGGTTGCGGGCCGGGGACTCCCTCACAGGGATTCGTGGGTTGCCGAGTAGGGTCGGCCTGTTCGGCCCATCCGACAGCTGTGGCGGGCCTCGGTGCTTCTGATGCAGCATGCCGGCCTGGCCCGCGCGACCGGGCACTGGTTCGCCGCTGCCGCGAGCCGAGAGTGAGCACATGACCGAAGAACGCATCAGGTCCCCCTTCACCTTCGACTCCACCACCGACGACGTCCTTGCCGGGATCGACCTCACGGGCAATCGCGTCATCGTCACCGGCGGAGCATCAGGCATCGGAGCCGAGACCGCACGGGCCCTCGCCGCCGCGGGTGCGGAGGTGACGGTCGCCGTACGGAACACCGATGCCGCGGTGCCGGTCATCGCCATGCTCAACGCATCGCTCCCGGCCCCGATCCGCATCTCGGCGCTCGATCTCGCCGACCGGGAATCCATCGCCGCGTTCGTCGCGGACTGGGATGGCCCACTCGACATCCTGGTCAACAACGCGGGAGTGATGGCAACGCCAGAGACCCGGGCCTGGGGTGGGCACGAGCTGCAGTTCGCCACGAACCACCTCGGTCATTTCGCGCTGGCTCTCGGCTTGCACGACGCGCTGGCCGCGGCCGCGAAATCACGGATCGTCGCCGTCAGCTCGAGCGCGCACCAGCGTTCGCCGGTTGTGTTCGACGACATCGACTTCCGCTTTCGGATCTACGAGCCCTGGGCCGCCTACGGGCAGTCGAAGACCGCGAACATTCTCTTCGCCGTCGAAGCGACCCGACGGTGGGCAGCCGAGGGAATCACCGTGAACGCGCTCAACCCCGGAGCGATCGCCACCAACCTGCAGCGCCACATCGGCGGAAAACTGAGCACGCCGCCCGCCCTGCAGAAGTCCGTGTCACAGGGAGCCGCCACGTCGGTGTTCCTCGCTACCTCCCCCCTCGTCGAGGGCGTCGGCGGTCGATACTTCGAGAACGTCGGGGAAGCGACAGTGGTCGATCACCGCACCGACGGCTACCTCGGTCTCGCCGAGTACGCCACCGATCCCGGTAACGCGCTACGGCTCTGGGACACCTCGCTGAAGATGCTCGCCTGAGCAACCACGCCCCTTGCTGGTCTCGGCATCTGCACTCTGGACCTGGGCTGGCGTCGATCCCCAATCCCGGACGGCGAACCGCTACTACTGCCGGTCCTCGCCCACGGCACCCGACCACCCCAAGGCGTCCCGCAGCCGGATCCCCGGAATCTCGCGGTGGTCGCAACACCTGATCGATCCTGTGAGGGTGCTGATGACCACGCGTTTCTCCAACCAATTGATCGCCGAGCTGTACCAGCCGTTCTGGGCGGCCTGGCAGGCCGGCGAGTTCTTGACCGATGCGGCCGCGGTGGCGGGCACCCATCGACATCGAGGACTGGCGTGGCTACGCCAGGCCGGTGGGGTGCGTCCACGTCGTGGCCGCAACCTGCAGGGGCGCTACCTGTCCTTCGCCGAACGGGAGGAGATCGCGCTCGCCCGGGCGGCAGGTGAGTCGATGCGGATGATCGCGGCGCGGCTGGGCCGCAGCCCGTCGACGATCTCGCGGGAGCTGGCCCGCAACGCCGACCGTTCCGGCCGCTACCGGGCGAGCTCAGCGCACGTGCTCGCCCACGGGCGGGCCTCCCGTCCGAAGCTGGCGAAGCTGGTGACTAACCAAGTGCTGCGGGATCGGGTACAGGCCGAGCTGACCAAGCGGTACTCCCCGGAACAGATCGCCGGCCGGCTGCGCGAGGATTACCCCGACCAGCCGGAGATGTGGGTGTCGACCGAAACGATCTACCAGTCGCTGTACGTGCAGTCGCGCGGCGCGTTGCGCCGCGAGCTGACGCGTTGTCTGCGCACGGGCCGGGCGATGCGGATCCCCAACAGACAAGGCACCCGACGCAAGAACCGGGTACTGCCCGACATGGTCAACATCAGCGAACGCCCGGCCGAGGCCCTCGACCGGGCCGTGCCCGGGCACTGGGAGGGCGACCTCATCATCGGCAAGGCCAACGCCTCGGCGATCGGCACGCTGGTCGAACGCACCACCGGCTACACGCTGCTGGTGCCACTCACCGACGGGTTCAAGGCCGAGCAGGTCGCGCCCGCGCTGGCCGCGAAGATCCAGACCCTGCCCGAGCAACTGCGCCGCTCGCTGACCTGGGACCAGGGCGTGGAGATGCGGGACTGGAAGCAGGTCCAGATCGCCACCGACATCACCATCTACTTCTGCGACCCGCACTCACCCTGGCAGCGCGCGACCAACGAGAACACCAACGGGCTGCTGCGGCAGTACTTCCCCAAGGGCACCGACCTGTCGGTGCACACCGAAGCCCACCTCGACGCCGTCGCTGACGAACTCAACGACCGACCCCGCAAACGCCTACAGTTCAAGAAGCCGATCGAACTAGTCGGGCCACTGCTGTTGCGATGACCGCCAGAATCCGCCGATCCACTTGCGGCACGTGGGGAACTGCTTGAGACCCGGGCCGCAAACCCAAGGATGGGCCAATGAACGTCACTGGCACGCGTTCCTCGACGAACGGCGCGACGCATATGAGGCGCTCGACGCGACGCTGGACGGACATGCGCCCGCCGAACTGACGCTCTTGGCAGGAGACTCCCGTATCCGTGGGTTGACATGGCGTGGGCGTCGGTCTTGGTGTGTGCTGAGAGTGCCGAAGATTGCCTTTGTTCTCTCTCGCGATAGGAGGGCGTCTATGACAACCGCGGGGTCAAGCGAAGATCACAACTACACCCAAGCCCTGGACACTGCCGAACAGTTGCTCGGCTTCCGGCTTGAGACCTTCCTCGAGGCTGCAACCGGTGAGCCAGCGAACGCAGCGGACTTCAAGCGAATCGCCACTGTTCACGCGTTTGGAGACTCTTGGCCGCGAACCGACCTGCTGGACACGCGGTCACGGGCGCTCGTCTCAGTGGCGGCGACGGCCGCGCTCGGGATCGGCGAACCGCTACGTGGACAGTTACGGATTGCTTTGAACAGCGGGGTGACGCCAGAGGAGATCGTGGAGGCGTTCATCCACCTTGCGGCGTACGCGGGCGTTGCCAGGGCTTTCGACAGTTATGCGATTGCTGCCGAAGTGTTCGCCGAGCGTGCTGACGTCGATGGTGCGAACTGAATACAGCACAGCAGGAGCACGCCTTAGTGGGCTGGATTGACGCGGCTCCGCATTGCGACCCGATTGCCACTGGCTCAGTCGACGTCGGGAGGCGCGATTCGTCCCACAGCCGAAGCCGTTCCTGTCAGGGGAAGGTCCGGCGCACGCGGCCCAGACCCTCGCTGCATTCCGGCCCAGAATGGGCGTGCACCTCCCACGATCAGCGCCCCATCGCCGTCGCGGGACGCGGGCTGTGAAACGTGGCGAACGCCCGGCGAGAACTACGGTCAGCACTTTGGGGTGAGGCGGAGAAGCCCTAGCCTCAAGGGGCTGCTCATGAGGATGTTGATGTTGATGGTGGCTTTGTAGGTGGTCCGGTCGCTGGCGGGTCCGCCTGCGTTGTATTTGGAGATCGCGCGTTTGACGATGCGCTCTTTGGTGCGGATCCACCGGGCGGGCAGAGTTGGGCCAGGACATGATGGCCGATGGTGCCGACCAGATCGATGTCCGTGCCGGTGAGGCTGCCGGCGGTCAGAACAAGCTGGTCGCGGGCAGCTCTACCCGACACCCGCGTGATCGATGAACGCGGTCAACGTGTCCACAGTTGCGTCGGGCTGCTCCTCGGGAATGAAGTGCCCGGCTTCCGGGATGACGACGCCGGTCACGTTCTCTGCCCAGGGACTGATGGAGGCGGCCATGTCGGGGATCGAGCCGTGGGAGCTGGAGATTCCCAGGACCGGGATGGTCAAGTGCCCTCGGGCGAGAGCGTCCTGGTTCTTGCGCGCTGATTCCGCGGCGTCGCGGAAGTAGGCGAGAGACGCTCGGAGCCCTCCCTCGGCTGCGATGGCGGCGGCGTAGTGGTCGATATCGGCGCTGTCGAACGTGTTCGGGGACAGTGGCTTGACCCTCAAGAACCAGCCCACGTAGTCACGCTCGCGGCCGGTGATCAGCGTCTCGGGCAGTTCGGGCACCACGTGGAATGCCAAGTGCCAGGTCTTCCAGGCCCGTTCGGGATCCGTTGGGATGGCGTCCGGGAGGGTGATTCCGGGAATGCCGGCGTCGAGCAGGGCGACGCCGTGCAGGCGGTCTTGGTACCTCACGGCGAGCGAGAAGGCGACGGTGGCCCCGATGTCGTGGCCGACCAGCCAGTACTTCGACACGTTGAGCGCGGTCAGCGCGGCCTGGACGCGCGAAGCGACGGTGTGAGTGTCGTAGCCCCCTTGTGGACGATCGGAGTGGCCCTGTCCCGGCAGGTCGATCGCGATCACGTGGAAGCGCTCGGCAAGGCGCGGCATCGCCTTGTGCCAAGCCCACCAGGTCTGCGGGAATCCGGCGAGCAGCACGACGGTGGGACCGCTCGACCGACCGCCTTCGACGGCGTGAAGCCGGATTCCTTCCGCGTCGACCCAGCGGTGGGCGAAGCCCGCGAGGTCGCGCAGCGGCAGCCCGGGGACGTGGTTCTGGTCGGGAGAGCGGTTCGGGGCGGTGTCGGTGTCGGTCCATGCCTCGAACCTAACAACACGTCTTGGACTATTCAGTTCAAGAAGGGATGGGCAAGGCCACGATGGACTGGTTCAAGAACGCGCCGCTCACATCACGGCGGTCAACCAGTCGCTGGCCGTGATGAGCAGGGCCGGGGCGAGCGCTTCCGCGTCAGCGACCGCGACTGGAGCGCGGCACGCGCCATCCTCGAAGGCGGCGTCACGCGGGGTGACTCTCAGCGCCTCGGCGAAGCATGTCGAGGAGGGTGACCGGTTCACCCTGTCCGCCGTACTCAGGCACCCGCCAAGGCCGCACGCGTCACCCTGCAGAAGTGGTATGTGCCGTCCTACTACGGCGACCCGATCTGGCAGTCCGTCAAGACCTTCGGCGTCAGGGGCAGGAGCAAGGTGACCTTCCGAGCCGTCGCCGCCGACCCCAACACCGTGCGCTATCGCGTCTCCCTCGGCTACAAGGACACCAAGAAGCCCATCGTCTCGAAGCCGGTCCGCGTCACGATCTGGCGCTGGATCCCGCTCTCCGAGTACGACCCCTTACGTGACCAGCGGGCTCATCTTCGGTGAGACCGCGATCAATGCCGTTCGCTACGTTGGCTGGGAGCCTACGTCTACTCCCACGCCGGTGCCTGGGAGGCGAGGTTCGCCCCCGGACGCCGTTGCAAGACCTTCCGCGGCATCCTCGGCGTCGGGGACGCGACATCGAAGCGCTGACACCGGTTCACGGCGCCGGCTGTCCCGAATCCGACACCCGTGCTGACGCCGGCGCCTCACCGTGCACGCATGGATCTGGTGCCCTCATGGGGTTCCGCATGCGGGACAGAGCCGTGCCGGGCACCTCGGCCCCCTGCCCCGCCGGCTTGACAGTCACACGCGGCGGAGAGACGTACTAGTTAGGCACGAGTGTGCGGGACTAAACGTCAGCCGTGACTCCGGGTTGGGCAGGGGTCGGGTGGGGGGAGCGTGGGGGGTGCCACCCGATGCGCCGACCGGTGCCTTGCCGCGAGGGTTGGCTCATGATCACCGTTGACTCACTGACCCGGAAGTACGCCGGCTTCACCGCCGTCGACAACGTCTCCTTCACCGCCCAGCCCGGCCGCGTGACCGGGTTCCTCGGTCCGAACGGCGCTGGCAAGTCCACCACGATGCGCGTCATGGTCGGTCTCACCGCCCCGACGTCCGGCTCGGCCACCATCGACGGCGTTCGGTTCGCCGACCTCCCCAACCCCGGCCTCGAGGTCGGCGTCCTGCTCGACGCCTCCGCACAGCACGCGGGCCGCACCGGCCGCGAGATCCTCATCGTCGCCGCCGACACCATGGGCCTGCCCCGCAAGCGCGTCGACGAGATGCTCGAGCTGGTCAGCCTGACCCCGACCGAGGCCAAGCGCCGCGTGCGCAACTACTCACTCGGCATGCGCCAGCGCCTCGGCATCGCCACCGCGCTGCTGGGCGACCCGCGGGTGCTGATCCTCGACGAGCCGGCCAACGGTCTCGACCCGGCCGGCATCCGCTGGATGCGCGACCTGCTGCGGGGCTACGCCAACCAGGGCGGAACCGTGCTGCTGTCCTCGCACCTCCTGCACGAGATCGAGGTCATCGCCGATGACCTCGTCGTCATCGGCAACGGCAAGATCGTCGCCTCCGGCACCAAGGAGGAGCTGCTCGCAGCCGCCGGCACCCTCGTCCGCTCCACGTCGCCGCGCGACCTCGCGCACGCCCTCGAGCAGGCCGGGATCCCCAGCACGCTCGCGGGTGACGGTTCGGTCCGTACCGACGCCGATCCCGCCCTGGTGGGCGTGGTGGCTCTGGACGCCGGCATTGCCCTCACCGAGCTCCGCTCCGCCGAAGGTGCGGGCCTCGAAGACATGTTCCTGTCGCTCACTGCCGACACCCAACGCGAAGGAGTTGCGGCATGACCGCCACGACCATCTCCCCCGACACGACGGCGGCCGTCCCGGTTCGCCAAGCGGTCCGCACGATTCCCACGGCTCGCCTGATCAAGAGTCGAGCTCCGCAAGATGTTCAACACCCGATCGGGCTTCTGGATGCTGATCAGCATCGGCGTCCTGTCGGTCCTAGCCACCTGCGCCGTCATCATCTTCGCGCCCGACGACGAAGTCACCTACGAGAGCTTCGCGACCGCGATCGGCTTCCCGATGTCGGTGATCCTGCCGATGATCGCGATCCTCGGCGTCACCAGCGAGTGGAGCCAGCGCAGCGGGCTCACGACGTTCACCCTGGTGCCGAGCCGCGGCCGCGTGATCGGTGCCAAGGCGATCGCGACCTTCCTGGTCGGCGTCGTCTCGATGGCCGTCGCCTTCGCTGTCGGTGCCCTGGGCAACCTGGCTGGTTCCGCGCTCGCGGGCGTCGACACGGTCTGGAACATCTCGCTCTCGACCGCGCCGCAGATCGTGCTCGGCAACCTCGTCGGTATGGCGATCGGCTTCACGCTCGGCGTCGTACTGCGCAACTCCGCGGCCGCGATCGTCGGCTACTTCGTCGTGTCCCTCGTCCTGCCGGGCATCCTCGTCCTGCTCGCCGAGGTGCGTGACTGGTTCAGCGACCTGCAGCCGTGGATCGACTGGAACTACACGCAGGTCGCACTGTTCGAGGGCGGCACGGACACGGCCAGGGAATGGGCCATGCTCGGCTCGACCACCGCCATCTGGATCGTGCTGCCGCTCGTCTTCGGGCTGCTGTTCCTGCGCCGCTCCGAGGTGAAGTAGCTCCAGGCCGGGGAGCATGCTGGTGAACAGGGTGACCGCGCGACGCGCCGCTCAGCACGGTCATCCAGAGGGGGTCCACGCGTGAAGGTGGTCAGCTCCACGGCCGTGGCGCCAACCGGGGAAGCATGCAATCCCCCTCAGCTTGCCAAAACGAGCGCGGATAGGCGTCACCGGCAAGCAGCTGCAGCCCGCAGAGACGCTGGCTCCTAAGCGACCATGTCGCGGCCGTTATGACGCACCTCCGAGTCGCAGGCGCTAGGAGCGGAGACTGTGCCAAACCACCGAGTTGGATTTCTCGAGCGCATCCCGTTCTGGTCGCGCTCCCGTGAGGATCCCGTTGCGGGCCGGGCTGCCGCAGTTGCAGCCGAGAGTGGGGAGTTTCTTGCTGTTGGAGTCGGGCGCTGCCCGATGCTCGAGTCGGCCGCGTCCCGCGGTCCGATCACGGCCTGACCGGCACCAACCGCGAGCGTCCCGGCTGCGAGGCACTCGCCGCCTGTCGGGCCGTGACACGCTGGTGGTGACCAAGCTCGACCGGCTGGCCAGGTCCCTACCCGACGCGCGAGCGATCGCTGACGAGCTCACCACCCGGCAGATCAGCCTGAGTCTGGGCGGATCGGTCTATGACCCCACCGACGCGGTCGGCCGACTGCTGTTCAATGTCCTGGCCATGGTGGCCGAGTTCGAGTCGGATCTGATCCGGCTCCGCACCCGCGAGGGCATGAAGGTCGCCAAGGCCAAGGGCCGGCTGCGCGGCAAGCAGCCCAAGCTCAACCGCCGCCAGGAAGCCCATCTCGTGTCGCTGGTGCACAGTGGCGAGTACAGCACCCTCGAGGTCGCCGAACTCTTCGGAGTAGGGCGCTCCACCGTGTACCGCGCCATCGAACGGCAACGCGTCGAAGCAAGAGCCGGCCTCGCGGCGGCGACATCGAAGCCGCTGACACCGGCTCACGGCGCCGGCTGTCCCGAATCCGACACCCGTGCGGGACGCCGGCGCCTCACCATGCACGCATGGGTCTGAGCTTCCTCACGGGGTTGGGTGATCGGTGTCGCCGGCCACCCCAGGAATTGCTCGCTGGGCTGTTCGCCCCGGGGCGCAACGGTTCTACCGTGGGGGTGACGGCAGGTGCCTCGAACGCGGACGACTGCGCTCGCGCGACGCCAGCCGAAAAGGAATCGAGTGCATGTGACGAGTCCATCGACAGCGCCTCGGCCGACACCATCCTTCAACGACCACAAGCAGTGGCGCGGCCTGGCCACCCGCTACGACAAGCTCGCCACCGACTACCGCGGCGGTGTCGTCCTCCGCGCGATCACCATCTGGCTACGCGAATAAGGAGCCACGTCCTAGTCCCTCCCCGCCCACTCGGCGCCGGGTGCCGCGTCGGTCAGCATGGCCAGGGCGATCGCCTCCACGATCGTCAGACCGTCCTGGACCACCTCCCACTGCTTGCAGATCGTCCCGTCGTTCTCGGGGACGGCGACGATCACCGCCGCGACGTCGTCTCGCGGGATGACACCCTCCGGGACGTCTCGCCCGATGACGAACGGCGCCGGCCCGGGTGGTCGGTCAGCCACCCGGGCCGCAGGATCGTCCAGTCGAGCCCGCTGGCCCGCAGCGCCTCGTCGGCCTCGCGCTTCGCCTCGATGTAGGCGCGCCACACCGGTGACGCATCCGCGGGAACCGGGTCGTCGACGGCCATCGCAGAAACCTGTACGAAGCGCCGGATACGAGCGCCCTTGGCCCCGTCGATCGACTTCAGCGAACCCCCGAAATCGACCGTGCGCTTGCGCTCGACCTTGCCGTCGGGGCCGGCTCCAGCGGCGAACACCACGGCCCGGCACCCGTCGAAGGCGCGCGTGAAGTCCTCCGCCGTGGACCTCTCGATGTCGAGCAGGCGGACCTCGGCGCCCAGCTCCTCGAGCTCAGGGCGGTAGGCCTCGTACGTGTCGCGGGCCTCCGGAAGAGCCCGGGAATACGGGATGTTCCGAGCCCTCGCGCGTCGAATACTGGAGCGGTGAGCCAGGTCGGAGGCCCCTCCCCGAGCACGACCCCGCAGCGCCCGCACCGGCGTTCCGGCGTGCTGGCGCTGGCAGGGCTGGTCGTGCTGGTGCTGGTGGCGGTCGCCGTCGTCATCGTCCGAGCCGTCGGGGATGACGACGATCACAGCGGTACGACGGCGGCCACGACCTCCGTCGACCTCTTGAACCGGCCGGCCGACCTCGACCAGACCCTGGAGGCGACGGCAGGCAGCCTGCGCGAGTTCTGGGCCACCGAGCTTCCGCGGATCTACGACGAGCCCTTCGAGGACCTCGCGGGTGGGGTCCAGCCGAAGACGGAGGACAGCCCGCCGTGGACATGCAACGGCGAGCGCCTCACCTACCACGTCATCCGGGGCAATGCCTTCTACTGCGGCGGCGAGGACGACGACTACATCGCGTACGACGCGGCGTACCTGCTGCCGCGGCTGAACGAGTCCTTCGGCGCGCTCACGCCTGCCGTCGTCCTCGCGCACGAGTTCGGCCACGCCATCCAGCACCGTGTCGCGGTGGACGCGCCGTCGGTGGTCATCGAGCTGCAGGCGGACTGCTTCGCTGGTGCCTGGGTCGCCTACACGCAGACGTCACCCAGCGACCCGGTCACCGTCGACGAGACGGCCCTGGACAGCTCCATCCGGGCGATCCCCCTGCTGCGGGACCAACCGGGGACGGCCGCGACCAACCCGAAGGCGCACGGCCTCGGCTTCGACCGCGTCAACGCGTTCCAGACGGGCTACGAGTCCGGCGCCGGCCAGTGCGTGACGTTCCCGGACGGGAACGTGGTCGTGACCGAGCTGCCGTTCCGCACCCCCGCCGAGCTCCAGACGCGGGGCAACCTCGACTTCGGGGCGGCGGTCTCGTTCTTCGTCGGCCATCTCGACAGCTACTGGGCCGTCAACCTGCCGCAGATCCCGGGGGCCCCGGTGTACCAGCGCCCTGCCCGGAACCCGGTGCCCTCCCCACCGCTTCCCGACTGTGCCGCCGACCCGGGCTACGACCCCGAGGCCGCCACGGCCTACTGCGTGCCCTCCCACATCGTGTCCTGGGCGACGGCACCGCTCGCACGGCTGCACGTGGCGATCGGTGACATGGCGACCGGGACGGCGCTGTCCGCGAGCTGGGCGAGAGCTGCCCAGGCGCAGGCCGACCTGTCGACGACGGGAGCGGCCGCAGAACTTCAGCAGGTCTGCTTCACGGGCGCCTGGATCTCGGCGATCGCGTCGAGCAGATCACCGGTCCAGCTCTCGCCAGGGGACGTCGACGAGGCGCTCCTCACGGTGCTCAGCCCGCTCTCCACGGACGAGGCGGACGCGGTCCAGAGCGCGTCGTTCGAGCGCACGGACGCGCTCCGCACCGGGTTGCTCGACGGCCTCCCCGCCTGTCTGAGGTAGCTCGCTAGAGCAGGAGGTCGAAGATCCGGATGGCGCGGTCCCAGTGCTCGGTCTGCGGATTCTTCAGGCCCCCTTCGAGGATCGGGAACGTCCGCGCGAGGGCTACGCCCAGCCCGCCCGCGACCAGCGGGAGCTTCTCCTGGGTCTCGTCGCTGTAGGTCACATCGAGCGGCGGCCGCCTGGTGAGCTGCTCGAGGATCGCCTCCAGCGACACCTCCTGATCGATCGCCTTGAAGGCGTGGATGGACTCCTGGAGCCCCTTGGTGATCGGCAGGTCCTGCGGCTCGATGACGTCGCGGCCGTTCGCCTTCGCGTTCGCCTGCCCGCGCAGCAGGAGGTCGTAGATCTTGTCGTTCACGAAGTCGTCGAAGCGGCGCAGGTCGTCCTTGTCGACGTCGAGACCGGCGGCCGCGCGGAAGAAACGTTCGAATCGGGCGACGCCGAAGAGCTCCATCGTCGGTCCTCCTGTGTTCTCGGTCGTCCCAGCCTCGCACCCGCGGCACGACGGGACATCCCGGATACACGGGATGTGCCGATCCGCCGGGCGACCGAGGATGGATCTCGGCCGCGGGTAGGGCACCCGAACGACGTCCGGAAGGATCAGGACCGATGGCAGACACCTCGACGACGGACCGCCAGGGCTGGGTGGAGGGTTTGGACCGGCTAACGAAGGACCGCGAGGGACAGGACGTCACGATCGAGGTCCTCGACCGTTCGTTCGGCGACCAGACGGAGGCCGAGCGCCTGCCGTTTGCGTACACGTCGTACGACCCCAAGGACGACGTGGTGATCGTGGCCGTGGGCGGGAGGTCCTCGAGCTACCCCGTCGTGCTCCGCCACATGGTCCCGCACCCGAGCGAGGTCGACATCGACCTGGACGCGGGCGCCTTTCGAGCCGTCGAGCAGGACGGCACCACGACCATCGTGAGCTTCTTCCCCCCGTCCGGCGGCTGACGGCTCGTCCTTCCAGGTCGTCGGCGGCGGCCCGGGAGGGCATCGCGTCGCCGTCGGCTTGTTCACCATCGTGTTCGGCGTGGGGCTGGTGCCTCCTGCCGCCCGGGCCGTCCCACACGGGGATCCCTTGCGGCGATCGGCGGCGTGCCCCCGAAGGTGGCCCAGGCGTCCGGTTCGGGTTCGGCTTACGGGACGTCCGGACATGCCTGCGAAATCCGGTTGTTGTCTGTGGGCCCAGGTCAGGCAGGAGCGATCGTCCGGATCATCACGCAGTTCTTCTGTCCCTTCGGCCGCTGATAGGTGAAGCCGGCCTCCTCGTACATCCTGCGGGTGCCGTTGTAGAGGAAGGAGGACGACATCTTCTTGCCTTCGGGCTGCTTCGACATGTCGTGCGGGTATCCCTCGACCACCCCGCCGCCCGCCTGGGAGATCAGGTCCAGCGCTCCTCGTAGTGCCAGCGCCGCGACGCCGCCGCGCCGCTGGCGTCGGTCCACGAAGATGCAGGTGATCCGGTAGTCGGGCGCCGTAACGAGGCCCGCCTCGTACTCCTGTCGATGATGGATGTTCGGCAGCTCCCCCGGTGGCCCGAACTCCGCCCAGGCGACGGCCTCGTCGCCGTCGAAGACCAGCGCGGCGTGTGCACGCCCGTGCTCGACCAGTTGGCACTTCAGATCACGATTGCTCTCGTAGGTGCGGTCCTTGTCGCGTGACAGCGAGTGGAAGTAGGTGCACCAGCACCCGCCGAACACACCGTTGTGCCGCTCGACAAGGTCAGCGAAGGCACGCCAGGTGTCGGGCGCGAGCGGCCGGATGGTGAGGTCGTCCGTCGAGCGATCGGCAGGCACATGGACAGCCTAGAACGCATTGCGGACGATTTCGTCCGGGTGGTCCGGCGACGGCTCGCAATCGGCGCGGACTGTTCGTCATCCGTGGGGTCGGCGGGCTCATCGCACCGGCTGCAGGGTCTCCGGGGCCGGGGCTGGAGCCGGCGGCTCGGAGAGGCCGATGCGACGGTGCACCGCCCGCAGTGGCGCGGGCGCCCACCAGGCGGCCTGGCCGAGCAGGCGCATGCCCGCCGGCACGAGCACTCCCCGGACCAGGGTGGCGTCGATGAGGATCGCCAGTGCCGTGCCGAGTCCGAAGAACTGCATGAAGCTGACCTCGCTCGAGACGAACGCCAGGAAGCTCACCGCGATGAGCGCGGCCGCGGTGGAGACGATCCGTCCGCTGCGCGCCAACCCTCCGGCCACGGCCTCCTCGAGTCCGGCGCCCTGGTCGTGTGCCTCCTTGATCCGGCTCAGCACGAACACCTCGTAGTCCATCGACAGGCCGAACGCGATGCAGAAGAGCAGCACCAGCATGGATGTGTTCAGTGGTTGCGGGGTGAAGCCGAGCAGGTCGGCGAAGTGGCCGTCCTGGAAGATGAAGACCATCACGCCCAGCGTCGCCGACAGGGTGAGCGCACTCATCACGAGCGCCCTGACCGGCTGGAGGATGCTGCCGGTGAAGAGGAACAGCAGGATCGCTGTGGTCAGCAGGATCCATGCGGCCGCGAGCGGGAGGTGGTCGGCGATGCTGTCGATGCTGTCCACCAGGATGGCCGTCTCGCCACCCACCAGTGCCGTGGTCCCGGCGGGCGCTGGGATCGCGCGCAGGTCCTGCACCAGCTGCTGCGCCTCGTCGGAACGCGGATCCAGCCCGGTCACGACCTCCAGTCGCTCGGCGTCGGGACGCGAGAACCGATCCGGGTCGCCGGGGCCGTCCGGAGCGCCCGAGACGAAGGTCCCCGCAGAGGAATCCACGCGCTGTACGCCGTCTTCCAGCGAGAGCGTGCGGGCGTACTCCGTGAGGTCGGCCCGGTCGACGCCCGAGGTGGTGACCACCACGATCGGGCTGGCGTCGGCGGAGGCGAAGTCGTTGCGCAGCGCGTCGCCCACCTGGCGGCTCGAGGCGCTCGGCTGGAGCACCCGGTCGTCCGGCGTGCCGAAGGACACCCCCAGCAGTGGCGACGCGGCCGCGAGCAGCAGGGCAACGACGGGCAGCGCCGAGACGAGCGGCCGGCGCATGACGAACTGCGCCACCGCGCGCCACAGGGGGGACTCGGCGCCGCGGATCCCGCGCACCCCGGGCACCTGCCACGAGTCGATCCGGGGTCCGAGCACGGCGAGCAGCGCGGGCAGTAGCACCACAGCGGTCACCGCGGAGATCACCACGACGCCGATGCCGGCGTAGGCGAAGGAGCGCAGGAAGTACTGCGGGAAGACGAGCAGGGCGGCCAGCGCGACACCGACGGTCGCCGCGCTGAACGCGATCGTCCGGCCGGCGGTCTCGACGGCGCGTACGACGGCGTCGTCATCGGCACGCCCGACGGCCCGCTCCTCCCGCACCCGGGCCACCATCAGCAACCCGTAGTCGACCGCGAGACCCAGGCCCAGGCCGATGGTGAGGTTCACGGCGTAGATGGAGACGTCGGTCAGCGAGCCGAAGACCGAGAGCTCGGCGAACGTGCCGAGGATCGCCACCAACCCGATGGCCAGGGTGGCCAGTGCGGCCACGACGTTGCCGAGTGCCAGCACGAGCAGGGCGATCACGAGCGGGATCGCAATGCCCTCGGCCAGCCCGATGTCCTCGCCGAGCTGGGCGCCCACCTCCTCCCCCACGGCTTCGCCGCCGCCTACATCCACCGAGATCGCGCCGCGCTCACCGGAGTAGCGCTCGATGACGTCGGCCGCGTCGAGGCCGCCGGGCGCCTCGGCAGCGGAGGCCAGCACGAGTGCCTCGGACCCGTCCTCCGACAGCAGCGACGGCGACTGTGTGCTCCAGAAGGACACGACGTTCGCAAGCCCGGGATCGGAGACCATCGCCTGGGTGAGGTCCCTGCCGGCCGCGTCGGCGGCCCCCTGGTCGGCGCGTCCGCCGCCGGCGTCCACCAGCAGGACGTAGTCAGCGGCGCCGCCGAACTTCTCGTCGGTCAGCCCGGCGGCCCGGCTTGACTCACTGTGGGGGTCGTCGAAGCCCTCCGTCTGCAGTTTGTCGAAGGCGCTCATGCCGAGGAAGACCCCGACGACGAGGGCGACGACCCCGGCGACGAGGACCCAGCGGGCGCGGCGTACGACGAAGACGGCCAGGGTGCGGAACATCGTGACTCCTCGGATCTGGGAAGTTGACGCTCGTAAACTTTGCTGCCGCTAACATTGGACCCGGATGTGAACACGTGTCAAGATCCAGCCATGAGTTCTTCCAAGTCCGCCCCGTATCACCATGGGGATCTGCGCAACGCGCTGGTCCGGGCCTCTGCCGAGCTGGCCGGCCAGGGCGGACCCCAGGCCGTGACGATCCGGGCGGCAGCCCGGGTCGTGGGGGTGACGCCGACCGCGGCGTACCGGCACTTCGACGGGCAGGACGACCTGCTCGGCGCGGCCAAGGCGGCCGCCCAGGACGCACTGGCGGCCGCGATGAGGCACTACCTCGACCGGCTGCCGCCCCGGGACGACCCGGTCCAGGGGGCTCTGGAGCGGCTGGTCGCGATCGGCCGCGGCTACGTGCGATTCGCCACGAGCGAGCCCGGGCTGTTCCGAACCGCCTTCTGCACCACATCAGGGTCCAAAGTCGCGCCGTCCGGGCCCTCGATCGAGCCCGGCTCGCCCTTCGGGACCCTCGTCGAGACCCTCGACGAGCTCGTGCGCGTCGGCTACCTCGACCCCGCCCATCGGCCCATGGCCGAGATCACCGCCTGGGCGACCGTGCACGGACTCAGCTCGCTCCTCGTCGACGGCCCGCTCCACGCCGACGAGGCCACCCGGACCGCGTACGTCGACCGGGCGATCGACATGGTCGCCCGGGGCCTGGCCACCGGGCCGAACGCGAAGCCCTGACTGGCTGGGCGACTACCTGGACGAGTCAGGCAGCCGCACGGATCTGGCGCCGATTCCTGGCCCTGACCACGCCCGGCCCGACTCGCCCAAGAGACAGGCGACCCCGACGAGGACATCGACGGCTCGCAGGTCGTCGACCACACCAGACCAAGCTCGGGGCGCTCAACCATGACCAGGTAGCTCTCGACCGGGCGGGAAATCCAGGCCCGCCGGCTGGTTCCGATTCTTGCCGCTCTCCCATTCGTCGAGCGGTGTGAGGGACGCCTCTGAAGGTAGGGGCCCTGGCGCAACGGCCTGCGTGAGGACCTTCTCACCCTGGTCTCACTGGTGCCTCACTCCGGCCGCGCACATTGGTGGGCATGTCAGTACTGGTGGAGGCCTTCGGCGACGTCGATGCGCCCGGGTATGCCGCGGAGGACGCCCAGGTTTCTGGGGCCATCGAGACCCGAAGGCGCGAGCACGCGACCGTTCGGGCCTGCGCCCGAAGAGCGCTGATCAGGCTCGGGCACAGTCCCGCGCCCATCTTGGCCGACGCCGCGGGGGCCCCGCGGTGGCCGGCCGGGGTGGTGGGCAGCCTGACGCATTGCGATGGCTACCGCGCCGCCATCCTGGCGCCGGCCGCCGAGATCGCCGGGCTCGGGATCGATGCCGAGCCGCACGCCGGCCTCGACGCCGAACTGTGGGAGCAGATCCTCAACCCCGTCGAACGTCTCGACCTGACCGCGCTGGCTGCTGTCCATGCTGACGTGCACTGGGACCGGATCGCCTTCTGCGCCAAGGAGGCGGCGTACAAGGCGTGGTTCCCGCTGACCCGACGCTGGCTCGAGTTCACGGACGTGCGCAGCACTGTGCGCCCCGACGGGACGTTCATTGCAACGGCGCCGGACCAGGACGACATGCCGACCGTGCGCGGACGTTGGGAGATCCGGCGTGGGTACGTCGTCGCGGTGGCCGTGCTTCCCGGAGCGGGGGCAGCAGCATGACCGCCGCCGACACCACCAGCGCGGCCGAATCGATCCTGCTCGAGGGCCGGTTGGCCGATGTGCTGACCGAGGTACTCGGCGTCGAGACGGTCTGCGCGAACGGTCACTTCTTCGACGACCTGGGCGCTGACTCGATGCTGATGGCACGGTTCTGCGCGCGGGTGCGCAAGCAGGTGGATCTGCCGAACGTGTCGATGAAGCAGGTGTACAGCCACCCCACCGTGGCGGGACTCGCGGCTTCGTTGCTCACGGTCGAGGCGGGCCCGGCCCCGATCGAGGCGTCCAGTCCGCCCCCGCGCGCGAGCACCAGCAGGTCGGCGTACGTCGGGTGTGCGCTGGTGCAGTTGGCGGTCGTCGTCGCATATCTGTACGGCTTTGCGCTCTACTTCTCCGCGGCGTACCCCTGGCTGGCAGCGGGTTCCGGCGTCATCGAACTCTACCTGCGGGTCGTGGTCGTCGGTGGTGGCGCCGTGGTGGCCGCGGCCGTGCTGCCGGTCCTGGCCAAGTGGCTGCTCGTCGGCCGGTGGGGAGTCGTGGAGTTCCCGGTGTGGGGACCTGCCTATCTGCGCTTCTGGACCGTCAAGACACTGCTGCGCACGAACCCGCTGATGCTCGCGGTCGGCACGCCGCTGTACGCGGTCTACCTGCGCGCCCTCGGCGCCGACATCGGGCCCGGTGCCCTCATCCTGTCCCGCCACCTCCCGGCGTGTACGGACCTGCTGACCGTGGGGGCCGGCGCCGTGATCCGGCGCGACGCCTTCTTCACCTGCTACCAGGCCGAGGCCGGCCGGATCCGCACGGGCACCGTGACGATCGGCGCGCGGGCCCATGTCGGCGAGGCGGCGGTGCTGGGCTTGGGCGTGGTGGTCGACGACGACGCGTGGCTGGGCCACTCGTCCTCCCTCGGCGACGGCGAGACGCTGGTTGCCAGGGCCGCGGCTCCGGGTGGCGTCGTCGGACCTCCGACCACCGGGCGGCGTCCTCTTCTCTACACGGTGGCCCAGCTCGTGACGACGTTCCTGGTCTCCCTCCCGCTGTCCTTCGGTTTGGTCGCAGGGATCGCCTCGCTCGTGGGCGGGGCGACGTACGGCGAGGTCCTGCTCATCGCGGTTGGCGGCTACCTCACCTTCCTGGCGGTGGGTCTGGCGACCGCGGTGACGGTCCCGCGCCTGCTCCACCGGATCCTCGAGCCGGGCCGCACCTTCCCGCTCTTCGGCGTCCACTACTGGGCCCAACGGACCATTGAACGATTCTCCAACCAACCGTTCTTCCCGCGGCTGCTGGGCGACAGCTCCTACGTCGTGCCGTACCTCCGCGCGATCGGCTACGACCTCTCCGAGGTCGTCCAGACGGGCTCCAACTTCGGCCTCGAGGTCAAGCACGACAACCCGCACCTGTGCAGGGTCGGCCGGGGCACGATGGTCGCTGACGGCCTGTCGATGATCAACGTCGACTACTCCGGCACCGGGTTCCGCGTCGCTCGCGCCGAGATCGGCGCCGACAGCTTTCTCGGCAACTACATCGCCTACCCGCCGCAGGCGGCCGTGGGTGATGACTGCCTGCTGGCCACGAAGGTCACGTTGCCGTTGACCGGCGAGCGCCGCGCCGGCATCGGTCTGCTCGGGTCGCCGGCGTTCGACATTCCTCGGAGTGTGCGCCGCGACGACAGGTTCGGCCCGCTCGGTGCCGACGAGGGGCCCAGTGCGCTGAGCGCGAAGAATCGCCATAACCTGGTCAGCATCGTCACTGTACGCCGGAGCGTGGTGGCTGCACCTGGCCGAGCTGCTGGTCCTGGCGACGGCAGCGGTGGCACTCTCGACGGTGATCGGTCCGCTGGCCTTCGCACTCGCTGGCGTGGCCTCGATCGCGGTGCGCGTGGCCCACTTCGCGCTCGCGGAGCGGGCGACCACGGGATTCCGCCCCTTGGAGCCGCTTACGTGCTCGATCTACGACCCGCGGTTCTGGCGGCACGAACGGTTCTGGAAGATCGCCCAGCAGCCGCTCATCCTCGACGGCACGCCGTACAAGAGCCTGACCTGGCGCCTGCTGGGCGTGCGGATCGGTCGACGGGTGTTCGACGACGGCTGCGCGATCGTGGAGAAGACGCTGACCACGATCGGGGACGACTGCACGCTCAACGTGCGCAGCATCGTGCAGGCGCACTCGCAGGAGGACGGGTCGTTCAAGTCCGATCGCATCGTCATCGGGGCCGGCTGCACTCTCGGTACGGCGTCGCTCGTCCACTACGGCACGACCCTGGGCGAGGGCGTCGTGCTCGCCGCGGACTCCTTCCTCATGAAGGGCCAGGAAGCCCCGGCGTGTACGCGGTGGGCCGGCAATCCGGCACGTGAGCTGTCATGACCACCGACGCGCTGCATCGGCTCGCGACCCAGCTCGACGTACCGGTCGACTCGTTGCTGCGGGCCGCCCACGCCCACGTCGTCGCCACGTTGCACGGCGAGGCCAGTCCCGGGACCTGGCGAGAGCTCGTGTACCGGCCGGAGCCGGAGGACGCTGCTCTACCCGCAGACCCGGTGGCAGCCGACCGGATCGCCGGCTACGACGCCGCTGCCCTCGCGCACCTGTGCCGGAACATCGACGGCGACCCGACCGACGCCATGCTGGTCGGCGAGGCCGAGCTGAAGTACCAGGTCGACGAGCTCTGCGGGCCCGTGCGTCCGCTTCCCGGCCTGCGGATGCACCAGCTCTTCGAACAGCGCGTGGTCGCGCATCCCGAACGGATCGCCGCCGAGCACGCAGGCCGGGCCCTCACCTACCTCGAGCTCGACCGTCGCGCCAACCGCATCGGCCGCGCCCTGCTTGAGCACGGACTTCGTCGCGAGGGCGTGGTCGCCGTCGTCACCGAGCGCAACCTGGACTGGCTGGCCTCCGTGCTGGGCGTGTTCAAGGCCGGCGGCACCTACCTCCCCATCGAGCCGCATTTCCCACCCGGCCGGATCTCCGCAATGCTGACCCGCGCCGGGTGCGCGCTGGTGCTCACCGAGACCGCCAGCACCGCGACCATCGACCACGCGCTCGCCGGCCGCGGCGGGGTACGGACCATCGACCTGGCGTCCCTCGGTGACGACCTGCCGGCCGATCGTCTCGACGTCCAGGTGACTGGCGACCAACTCGCCTACATCTACTTCACGTCCGGCTCGACCGGTGAGCCCAAGGGTGCGATGTGTGAGCACGCCGGGATGCTCAACCACCTCTACGCCAAGGTGCACGACCTCGAGCTCGGCGAGGGTGTGGTGGTCGCGCAGACCGCGCCCCAGTGCTTCGACATCTCACTGTGGCAGCTGGTCGGCGCGCTGCTCGTCGGCGGCCGCACCGTGCTGGTCGAGCAGGACGCGATCCTCGACGTCGACCGCTTCCTCGACACCATCGAGTCGGCTCGGGTCGAGGTGCTGCAGGTGGTGCCGTCCTACCTCGACGTCGTACTCACCAGGCTCCAGCAGCGGCCCCGCCCGCTCGCAGATCTGCGGTGCGTCTCGGTCACAGGTGAGGCGCTGCCGCGCGAGCTGGTGCGCCGATGGTTCGCGGCGATGCCGGGCGTGCCGCTGGCCAACGCGTACGGCCTCACCGAGACCTCCGACGACACCAACCATGAGGTCATGCACGCGGACCCCGAGAGCGATCGTGTCCCGTTGGGCGTGCCGATCGCCAACGTCTGGGTGTACGTCGTGGACGAGCGACTGCGCCCGGTGCCGCTCGGTGCGCCCGGAGAGATCGTGTTCTCAGGGGTCTGCGTCGGGCGCGGCTACGTGAACGATCCGGTGCGCACCCGGGAGGCGTTCCTCGACGACCCGATGCGTCCGGGCCAACGCCTCTACCGAAGTGGCGACTACGGGCGCTGGCGTCCAGACGGCAAGCTGGAGTTCCTCGGCCGGCGCGACGCGCAGGTCAAGGTGGCCGGCTTCCGGATCGAGATCGGCGACGTGGAGCATGCCCTGGGCCGGCTGCCCGAGGTCCGCGAGGCGAGCGTCGTGGTGGCCCGCAAGGGCGGCACCCGGCTGGTGGGGTTTTACGCCGGGGACGGTCGGCTCGACGAAGGCGACCTGCTGAACCGACTCGAGGAGACGCTCCCGGCCTATCTCGTGCCGGCGGTCCTTCACCGGGTGCAGGAGCTGCCGCTCACCGCCAACGGCAAGGTCGATCGGGGTCGGCTGCAGGCCATCGCCGAGCAGTCCGAGCGGCCCGACGCATCGACCGGAGACCGGCCGGTCGCCCTGACTCCTGCGGAGCAGCGCGTCGCCGCAGCCTGGGCTGCCGTGCTCGACGTCCCGGTCGCCGAGTTGCGCCCCGACGACAACTTCCGGTCCCGAGGCGGTACGTCGCTGGGTGCCGTCAAGGTCGTCGTCGCGCTGGACCGCGACGTGACGCTGCGCCAGGTCGCCGATCACCCTGTGCTGGCCGACCTGGCCCGCCTCCTGGACACCGATGACGAGAGGAACCACCGATGAGCACCGCCGCCACCGTGGACCTGACCGAGACCGCCGAAGGCTTGCCCGCGCTCGACGCCCGTGCCGCCGACCCGGTGGCCTGGCTCCGTCGGCACTCCTACGCGATCCGCGACGTGGTTGAGATGCACGGTGTCGTGCTCGTGACCGGCCTCGGACTCCGCGACCACGCCGCGATCGCCGAGGCGTTCGCCGCGGTCGGTGGAGAACCGATGGTCGAGCGTGAGGCGTTTGCTGCCCGGACCGAGCACCGACCTGGCCTCTACTCGTCCTCGGCCTGGCCGGCCAGCCAGCCGATGTGCCACCACCACGAGCTCAGCTATGCCGATCCGGTCCCAGGCCTGGTGCTGTTCGCGTGCGTCACGCCGGCCGACACGGGCGGCATCATCACCCTCGCCGACGCGTCAGCCGTGCTGTCCGCGCTCCCGGCGGACCTCGTTGCCCGCTTCGACCGGGAGGGCTGGCTGCTGGCCCGCTCCTACTCCGAGGACGTCGGCGCTTCCTGGATCGAGGCCTTCGGTACCGGCGACCGCGTCGCCGTGGACGCCTACTGCTCCAGCCACGGCATCGAGGCGACGTGGCAACCGGACGGCGGGCTCCGCACCCGGCAGCGTCGACAGGCAGTCGTCCGCCACCCGCACTCGGGCCGCCCCTGCTGGTTCAACCAGGTCGCGTTCCTCAGTGGGTGGAGCCTGGACCCCGACGTGCGCGACTTCCTGGTCGAGGAGTACGGCCCCGAGGGACTGCCGTTTACCACGTCGTACGGCGACGGCGACCCGGTCCCCGAGGACGTGATCCAGTCGATCAACGCGGTCTACGAGGCCGCGGCCCGGCCGGTCTCCTGGGACGCCGGCGACCTGCTCGTGGTGGACAACGTCCGCGTCGCCCACGGCCGCGGAAGCTACACGGGCGCCCGCGACGTGATCGTCGGCCTGGCCGCCCCCGTCGCACAGGCGGGAGGTGCACGATGAGTGCCCCGTCCTTCTCGGTCATCAGTGGCGCGCAGGTGCAGCAGGCCCTGCTGGGACGCGAGCACGAGATCGTCGAGGTCTGTGAGGCGGCGTACCGGCTCCACGGCGACGGCTACTCGGTCAACCCGCCGTCGTACTTCCTACGCTTTCCCGACCGGCCCGAAGCGCGGATCATCGCGCTGCCCGCCTCGCTCGGCGGCGCGGCACCCGTCGACGGGCTGAAGTGGATCTCCAGCTTTCCCGACAACGTCCGTGACGGCCTGCCGCGCGCGTCCGGGCTGCTGATCCTCAACGACCCTGCGACCGGCTACCCGTTCGCCTGTCTCGAGGCCTCGCTCATCAGTGCCAGCCGAACCGCCGCGATGGCGACGTCGGCGGCCGCCTGGCTGAGCCGCGGACGGCCACGGCCGCGCCGCCTCGGCATCGTCGGCACCGGCCTGATCGCCCGGTACGTGCACACGTACCTGGACGCGTGCGGCTGGGAGTTCGATGAGGTCGGCCTGTACGACACCAGCGCTGACAGCGCCGACGGCTTCGCGGCGTACGCCCGCCGCACGGGCGCCCGTCGGGTCGTGCGTCATGACCGGGCCGAGGACCTGATCGCCGCCAGCGACCTGGTCCTCTTCGCCACCATCGCCGCCACACCGCACGTCGCGGACCCGGCGTGCTTCGACCACGGCCCGCTGGTGCTGCACCTGTCGTTGCGTGACCTGGCCCCGGAGATCCTGCTCGGTGCCACCAACGTCGTCGACGACGTCGAGCATTGCCTCAAGGCCGACACCTCGCCCCACCTCACCGAGCAGCTGACCGGCAGCCGCGACTTCCTGGCCGGCACGCTGCGCGACGTGATGGCCGCCCGCGTCCGCGTCCCCGCCGAGGGCACGGTGATCTTCTCCCCGTTCGGGCTCGGCGTGCTCGACCTCGCGGTGGGCATGCTGGTGCACGACCGCCTGCAACGAGCGGGCGACCTGGAGGTCGTACCCGGCTTCTTCCACGAGCTCAGCCGGCACCGCGCCCCCGACCCGGTGAGGTCCGTCGTGACCGTCATCAGCGCCCCGCAGGACTTCGACGAGCACGATTTGTTCATCGACCTGGCCCCGCTCGTGCACCAGCGTCTCTTCCTGAAGGTCGAGGGCTTCAACTTCACCGGGTCGATCAAGCTGCGGGCCGCCGCGGCGATGGTCGACGGGGCCGAGCGGGAGGGTGTGTTGCGACCAGGTTCGGTGTTGGTGGAGTCGACCTCCGGAAACCTCGGCGTCGCCCTGGCGACGATCGCAGCCAGCAAGGGCTACCGCTTCGAGTGCGTGACCGACGACCGCTGCAACCCGAGCGCCCGGCGGACGATCGAGGCCCTCGGGGCTCGCGTGCACGTGGTCACCGAACCGCTCCCCGAGGGTGGGCTGCTCGGCGCGCGCCTCGCCCTGGTGCGCACGATGTGTGCCATGGACGAGAGCTACGTCTGGCTCGACCAGTACCGCAGCGCCGCCAACTGGCAGGCCCACTTCCATTCCACCGCCCCGGCGATCGTGCGCCAGTTCCCGGACCTGGACGTGCTCTTCGTCGGCGCCGGAACGACCGGGACGCTGATGGGCTGCGCGCGCTACCTCCGGCAGTGGCACCGGGCGGTCCGGATCGTCGCGGTCGACGCCGTGGGGTCGGTGACGTTCGGTGGACCTGCCCGCCATCGATGTGTGCCGGGCCTGGGCGCCGGGGTCGTGCCGCCCATGCTGGACGCGAGGTACGTCGATGACGTGGTGCTCGTCGAGGAGGCCGACACGGTCGCCGCGTGTCGCCACCTGGCCAGTCGTGGCTTCCTGTTCGGCGGCTCCACCGGCACCGTCACGCACGGGGCGTTGGGCTGGCTCGCCGAGCACGGCACTCCCGGCACCACGGCGGTCGCGATCGCGCCGGACCTCGGCGGTCGCTACCTCGACACCGTCTACGACCCAGGGTGGGTCGAGGAGCACTTGGGCGCGCAGGTCACCGCAACCAACTGAGGCGGACCACCTGCGACGCCCGGTGACTCACTCGACCGCCATGGGGCAACTAGTGCGAACGCCGGTTCGCACCCGACCACCGACAACGCCTCGATGCGCGCCCTGCAGACAGAGCCCGGACGAGCCGAGCCAACCCGCGAGTGAGGGTGGAGCGCGTAGGCGGGACGGGGACGAAGTTCCATCGTGACCACCTCCAGACCCTCGGGGCCGGCAGCGACGTCGCCGACAATCACTGCCTCGCCGAGGTCTTGTCACGAACTGCGGCGCTCCGGGTCACTGCGACACGCCATCGCCCCGATCCGTGTTCGAGGGCGGCGCGTCCTTCCGCCGCGTTCGGGCTACCGCCGACATCCTGAACTCGCACCGATGAGCGCGCATTCGCACTCATGCCCAATGATGAGCGGACGCTTCATGTCGAGGCACGAGCGCCAGCACCTTCGTCAGCATCACCTCGGATGCGTACCACCCTGATCAGAATAAGAACGCCGAGCACCAACGAACCGACCGCTTCCTCGGTCTCGTTCAGCGGCTCGGCGTTGGTCACCCGCGACACGCCACTTGCCTTGGGCAAGTACCGAGTGACACCTTCGCGACCGTGTCGCCTGACTCCGGATACCCCACCTGCTGTGGCGCGTCGGCGCCGACAGAGACGATCAGCTAGCGCTCGACCGTGCGATCTCTGCTCGAGCGGCTTCAACCAGCTCAGCGTTCGTGTGGGCCCGTCCCCACAGACCCCATCCGCCCGGGACTGCCTCGGTCAGCAGCACCCAGGTGCGTGCCTTGAGCCCTTCGTCGCCGGCCGCGTCGGCGACGAGGTCGCTGAACTGGTCGACGACCGCGAGCTGCTTGTCCCGGTCAAGCGCGTCGGCGTTCGTGAGGACCTGCACCCTGACGTAGTTGCCGTCGCCGTCCACGTTCGCGATCGACGACGCCGGCAGCTCGTGGACGAACGCGGCGGTGTTCTGGCGGAACATCGGGATGTTCGGCACCTCCTCGATGCCCATGAGGGTCTCGGCGAGCTTCACTGCCAGGGCGTGCGGATCGGCGAACGTGCCTGCCGTGGCGTACACATCGATCATCGGCATGGGGAAACCTCCATCTCTTTTCGTGGGTGGATCGGGTCGTCAATGGAGGCCATGGATCCAGCGCCAGGCCATGTCGGTCCAGGACTCGGCCTCACCGGCCCCCTGGGAGAGGCCGAGACTGTGTGGTCCGTGCGGGAACACGTGCACGGTGTGCGGGACGCCGTTGTGTGCGAGTGAGGTGGCGAGCAGGTAGGTGTGTTCCGGCGGCACGTAGGGGTCCTCGGCCGTGTGCCACAGGAAGAACGGCGGTGCCTCGGGTGTCACGAGTGCGTCCGGCGACGTCGAGCGGCGTTGTTCCGATGTCGCGGTTCGTCGCCGAGGAGGATGATCCG
The DNA here is from genome assembly GCA_963788445.1 of uncultured Actinomycetota bacterium. Taxonomy (GTDB): domain Bacteria; phylum Actinomycetota; class Actinomycetes; order Propionibacteriales; family Nocardioidaceae; genus Nocardioides. The sequence continues at coordinate 765,960 of CAWBGN010000004.1, read as the reverse complement.
GCGAGCGCTCAGGCCGCGGTCCTGCAACCAGGCGGCGACTGGTGCTCCCTCATGCTCGGCGTGCTCGGCGTAGCCACCTCCCGGCAACACGATGATGTGCGGCGCGTCCACGGTCTACCCGATCTCCTGGAGAACTATGGTGGTCTGCATAGTAGACACGAAACTATGCAGGTGTACATAGTTCTGGGCGACGGGAGACGCGGGTGGCGAAGGGTGAGATCCGGACGCGGATGGTGGCCGGGGCGGTCCGGCTGTTGGCGGAGCACGGACCCTCGGGCGCCTCGTTCGGCGACGTCCTGGAGCTCACCGGCGCGTCCCGCGGCTCGACGTACCACCACTTCCCTGGCGGGAAGCGCGAGCTGTACCTGGCGGCCCTGGACCTGGCCAGCGATCGGGCACTGGAGACGCTGGAACCGGTCAGGGGCGAGCCGGCGGACGTGGTGGTGGAGAGGTTCTTCGCGATGTGGCGCAGCCTGCTCACGGGAACCGAGCTGCGGGCCGGATGCGCCGTGCTCGCGGTCGCCGTGGCAGGAGACCAACCCGACGCCGTCGAGCACGCCGGGGAGATCTTTGCCCGCTGGCGGGTCCACCTGGCGCAGCTGCTCGTCGACGGTGGCCTTGCCGAGGAGAAGGCGAAGGCGTTGGCCGCGTTGACCATCGCGTCCGCCGAGGGTGCCGTGGCGCTCGCTCGCGCCGAGCAGGACCTGGCGCCGTTCGAACTCGTGGCACGACAGGTGGTCGCGGTCGCGCAGGCTGCATAACGCCACCTCGCGCGAACCGCGGGCCTGCGGTTAGGCGCGTCGTAGATCTTTGGGAGTGATCCCGTAGGCGGCCTTGAAGGCGCGGTTGAAGCCGCTGAGGTCGCTGAAGCCGCTGCTGTGGGCGACTGCGGCGATGCTGCGTCCGGCGAGCCGTCGATCGAGCAGCTCGTCTCTTGCGTGGCGCAGTCGCAGGCCGCGCAGGTAGAGGGCGACGGTCTCGCACTCGCCCTGGAACAGCTTGTGGTCCGGGCGGCGGGCCGGGTCCACGTGACCTACCCGGGGGCAGCCGACCCGGTCCGCCGCGCGAGCATGACCGTCCACGCCGTCCCCGCGAGGGTGACGATCGTGCACACCGCGAACGCGCCCCGGATGCCCTGCTGCTCCGCGACGAGTCCGACCATCACCGGTCCACCCGCCAGCCCGAGGTCCAGCGCGATGCTCGCCGTGCCGGACGCCGCGCCCCGCTCCGAGGGCGAAGCGGTGGCGAAGATCGCCGAGAAGAACGCCGGGGTGCTGAACACGATCCCGAATGCGGTCAGCGCGCTCCCGGCGAGGACGCCCGCCGGCGTCGGGACAAGCACCAGGAGGAGCATTCCGAGGCCCATCGTCGCGAGCGCGGCCGCTCCGAGAGGCAGCGGCGGCACCCGGTCGACGTAACGGCCGAACACGCTCCGCCCCACGACCACGGTGCTGCCGTAGACGACCAGCGGCAGGCTGGCATGGGTGAGCCCGGACCGCTCCGCGTACAGGGCGGCGAACGCCAGGAACCCGCCCATCGCCACGATCGAGGTGAGGAAGCCGAGGCCCGGGGCGACGGCCGGCACGTGCAGCAGCCCACCGGGCCCTGAGCCTGCCTCCGGGTCGCGGGTCTCTCCGACGCGGCGTACCAGCAGCACGGCCGCTGCGGCGAGCGCGGCCGCACCGAGCCAGGCTGCCCGGAACCCGCCGACTCGCACGAGCTGCTCGCCCAGCGGAGGTCCGAGGGTCAGCCCGAGGTAGAGGCCGAGCGAGTTGTAGCTCATCGCCTCCCCCATCCGGCTCGGCGGCGCCAGGTCGGCCACCGCCGCGATCGCGGCGACGAAGAACGCGGCCTCGCCCAGCCCGAGCAGGAGCCGCAGCGCGACCACGGCGGCCAGGGTCTCGGCGTACGCCGTCAGCGCGAGGCCGACCGCGGCCATCGCCGCGCCGATCGTCATCAGCGGGAGCCGGCCCCACGTGTCGGTGAGCCGACCGGCGAACGGACGCGCGACGAGTGCCGTCACCGCGAAGGCGCCGAACGCCAGCCCGGCGCCCGCCTCGGATCCGCCGAGCGGCCCGGTCACCTGGAGTGGCAGCGCCAGGATCGCCACTCCGTCCGCAGAGAAGTACGCCAGCTCGGCAATCGCGAGCGCCACGAACTGCCGCGTCACGAGCCGCTCGCGGAGCTCCGTACCGGCGGAGAGTGAGGTAGTCACACCCGCATCGTCCGGCGACCGGCCGCCGCCCGACATGCGTGTTCCTACCCAGACTCGGCTTCCTGCCCGGACTCGCTGCTTCCGGACGCACGGACCGGATCGGCCAGCCCGTGCTCGATGGTGAACATCGCGGCCGCGGCGCGGCTGCTCACCCCGATCCGCTCGTAGACGTCGCTGACGTGCCGGTCGACCGTCCGCGGCGACACCCCGAGGCGACGTGCGATCTCGCGGTTCGACAGGCCGTGCGCGACGAGCCGCAGGACTTCCAGCTGTCGCGCGGTCAGGCCAGCGGCGCCGCTGGGACGGCGCCGGGTCGACCCGTCCGCGGCCGCGAGCACCGCGGCCACGGCATCGGCATCCAGCAGGCCGGCGCGTACGTCGGCCTCGAGCCGCTGCCGGGCCCGTGCGGCTGACAGCCCCGCACGATGTGGCCGGTCCTCGACCAGCGTCCGATACGTGTCCGCCGCCGCCAGCACGCGCGCGCCCAGGGTGAGCCGGTCCCCGCGCAGTCCGCGGTGGTACCCGCTGCCGTCACACCGCTCGTGGTGCGCAGCGGCCAGCTCCGCTACGTGGGCCAGCTCGGGCGCGCGAGCCAGCACCCGCTCGGTGTGGTACGCGTGCAGCCGTGCCTGGTCCTCCTCGGCAGCGGTCCACGGACGGGTGAGGTCCCAGATCCGGCTACTGATCCCGACCCGTCCCACGTCGTGCAGGTGCCCGGCCACGCGGATCTCCCCTGCCTCGGCGAGACCGAGCGCCTCAGCCGCCGTGCCGGCAAGGTCACCGACGGCCGAGGAGTGCCCGTGCAGCCACGGGCTCTTGAGGTCGACGAGGTCCCCGAACACCCGGGCGACGTCGAGCAGGCGGTCGTCGTCCACCCAGGCGACCGGATCGGGTTCGGCGTCGAGTGCTGCCCGGAGGGGGTCCTCCGTGTCCAGACCGGCCAGCAGCTCGCCCGACCTGCCGACGAACACCGCTGCGAGATCGGGGTCCAGCTCGCCGCCGGCGCGTCGGCGCACCTGCTCGACGGCGGCCTCGTCACCCCCCACCCCTCGGAACAACACTGCGGTCCCCGCGACGTGCATGACCCGTGCCGGGAAGGGGATCTGCTCCCCGCCCGTGCGTGGGAACCCCTTGCCGTTCCACATCGCGGTCATGTGCCCGAGCGAGTCCTGCGCGACCTTGTCCAGGCCGAGCCGCCGACCGGCCTCCTGCGCCACTTCGCAGGTCGCCATCGGCGCGTCGCGGAGCATGGCGCGCATCGACCTGGCCATCGTCAGCGCGACCCGGGGCCGCGAGTGCCCCGTGCCCGAGGCGACCGCCGGGAGGAACGTGCGGAAGACATCGGCCGCCGAGTCGGCGTCGGTCATCAGGGCGGCGTGCGTCGTGGCGATGTCGTCGCCCCAGATCGCGGCGGACTCGTGAGCGTACGCCGTGCAGCCGACGTGCTCGAGCAATGAGACCACCACGACGTCCCGGACCACCGCGTCGTCGGCCTGGACGGCCCGAGCCAGCCGCCCGGCCACGACGCAGCGGCGCAAGGACTCGTCGGGCTGACCTCCGGTCCCGAGATCGGTGGCGCCGGCGAGCCCGGCCAGCAGACCCAGCAGCCGGAACACATCTTCAGGGTGCCGCTGCCGGCGCGTGTCCGCCAGAGAACACGAATGGGTAGTTCTGCCGATGCGGCGGTGCCGGCCACCGGATGAGGCTGAGCATGGGTTCGGCCGATGAGAGGAGCAGGGCCATGAGCACCAGCTGCGTAGACTCAGGCCGCGATTGTGGCTTCCGTGACCGCCACCGCGGACCGGGCTCCGATGTCGCCCTCGCCGGGCGGGCTGAGGTGGTGACCCATGCACGGTGACGGCGTACGAGTGCTGGTGGTCGGTGCCGGGATCGCCGGGCTCGCGGCCGCTCGCACCCTGCACGAGTGGGGCGCCTCCGTCGAGGTCATCGACCGACAGCCGACACCCCCGCTCCAAGGCACCGGGATCTTTCTCCCGGGGAACTCGGTGCGTGCCCTGGGCACCCTCGGGCTTGGCGATGCGGTAGCCGGACGGGCCACTGGCATCCATCGGCAACGGACCCTCGACCACCGGGGCCGCACGCTTGTTCGAGGTCGAGGCCGACGAGCTGTGGCACGGCGTCGCGCCGTGCCTGGCGCTGTCCAGGGCCGACCTGCACCAGGCGCTCCTGGCCGGTGTCGGTGACGTCCCGGTGCGCTGGGGGCAGAGTCTCGAGGCAGTGGCGTTCGGCGACGTCGGCGTCACCGTCACCGTGAGCGGGACCCCGACCCTGTATGACCTCGTGCTCGGCGCGGACGGAGTCCACTCCACCGTCCGGCAACTGACTTTCGGACCCGGCGCGGTCCGGAAGGTCGGCCAGTACGCCCGACGCTTCGTCGTCGAGAACGACGTCGAACCGGCGACTTGGTCGGTGCGTCTCGGACCCGGATCGGCGTTCCTCACGATCCCGATCGGGGAAAACCAGGTCTACTGCTACGTCGATGGCCCGCTCGACGATCCCCGGTCCCTGCGCGACCTGCTGGCCGGCTACGCCGACCCGGTGCCGACACTGCTCGACGCGCTCGACGCGCTCGACGCCGAGACCGCCGTGCAAGCGGGCGAGATCGAGGAGGTCATGCTCGACTCCTGGGCGCGGGACACGGTGCTGCTGATCGGTGACGCCGCCCATGCGACCTCACCGAACATGGCCCAGGGTGCTGGCCTGGCGATCGAGGACGCCATCGTCCTGGCCGAGATTCTCGGTTCGGCCGCGAGTCTCACCGAGGCGCTGAACACCTTCGAGCGTCGCCGTCGACCACGCACCGACTGGGTTCGCGAGCAGACCCACCGGCGCGACCGCGCCCGGGGGCTGCCTCCCGCCCTCCGCAACCTCCTGCTCAGGAGATTCGGTGCCCGCATCCAGCGTGCCAACTACCGACCGCTGCGCGATCAACCATGACACAGCACGTCGAGGTTGGCGGGCTGAACATCGCCTTCGAGCGCACCGGGACCGGGCCGGCAGTAGCACTGGCGCACGGCTTCGTCGGCGACGCCCGGTCGACCTGGGGCCGTCAGATCGAGGCGCTCTCCGACGAGTTCACCGTGGTCGCATGGGACGCACCCGGGACAGGTGGCTCGTCTGATCCCCCGGAGGACTTCGGAGTGGACGCCTACGCCGACTGCCTGGCCGCGTTCCTCCGAGCACTGCAGATCGAACGAGCGCACCTCGTCGGGCTCTCGTTCGGTGCGGCTCTGGCGCTCGCAGCGTTCCATCGGCACCGTGGGCTCGCGTTGTCGCTCACCCTCGTGAGCGGGTACGCCGGCTGGCTCGGCTCACTCGGCCGGGACGAGGCAGATCAGAGGTTGGCACGATCGCTGGAGGCTTCACGGCTGACTCCCGACGAGTTCGTTGCCGCGATGGCACCGTCGATGTTCTCGCCGTCGGCCGACGGTGAACTCGTAGCTACGTTCCTCGACAGCGTCCGTGCGTTCCATCCGAGCGGCTTCCGGGCGATGGCACGCGCCAGCTACGCCGACCAGCGCCATGTGCTGGCGGAGATCGACGTACCGACCCTGCTGCTCTACGCCGACCACGATGTACGCGCGCCGGTGTCGCTAGGTGCGGCAATACACGGCGCAGTGCCAGGGTCCGAGTTCGTCGTACTCACCGGACCTGGTCACGCCAGCACGGTGGAGGCCCCCGACGACGTCACCCGCGAGCTGCGCCGCTTCCTGCGCTCGGCTGAGCCGCCGCCCGCGTGACGCCTGCTGCGGAGGCGCAGGTCCGCACATCCGCAAGATCGATCACCGGCACAACCAGGATGAGCGCGCGCTCAGGCGGAGTGAGAGTGCGTTCCGCAATCGGATCCGCGTGCGGTGAGCGTCATCCGAACGGCGCAGTGAACGGTCCGGGGCCTACTCGAGTAGCTCGACCCACTGCGATCGCCATGTGGGAGGGTCGGATCGCTGCCCGTAGTAGCGCGTGTCCCGCACGATCAGCCCCCGGTCGTCAAGCTCCCAGATCAAGGCCACGTTCCACACGTCCCCGCCGTAGTCATTGACACCCTCGATCACCCACACGTGTCCGGATCCGACAACCCTCCGTAAGCCGAGCTTCGGTGGGGTCGGGAACGTGTCCTGCATCGAGCGCATCGCGTCACGTCCCCGAATGCGCTCGTTCGACTGGGGCATCTCCATCACATAGTCGGGGTGCCGTACCAAGTACTCCTGTTCCGCGGACAGGCCGGCCCCATCGGAGAGCCCGAGCACGTGCTCGACGCCTTCGCGCATGGCGGCGGCATCGTTGCCCGTGATGGCTTGCCTGAACAGTTCGACCACTTCGTCCGCATCCATGACCCTCCCCGTGACCGCGCGGCAGTGCTGCCCTCAATGGAACCTCAGACCGGCACGCAGGTCCATGGCGGCACGATCTCGCCGTCCGAGGGGCACCAGCGACAAGGGGATTATCTTCCAGCAGGCGACCGCGAACGGGATCCCGATGATGGTGATCATCAGCAGCAGGGCGCCGATCAGGTGCATCAGGGCCACGCCAGTTACCGACCATCGCCCCCATCAGTGTTAGTGCCGGTGCACTGACAGTTACTGAGACCAGCGGTTGTGGAAGAGCCAGTCCCGCTGCGCTTGCGCGGCCCGCTTCCTCGCGGGCACGCTCACCGAGGGTCGGCCGCCCTGCGTCCCCGGGTTCTCAACGAATACGACGCCAATCACTTCCTTGAGCCGGGCCAGCGTCAGGCTCTCGACGAACCCCGGCGGCGATCCAGTCGGATGCCGCTCCTCAACGACGCACGCCACCTGCCGCATCTGCACTCCCCCATATCCATCGAGCTGTGACCACAACACAGGGTCGGTCTTGGCCGTGACGCAGAGCCGGGCGGTAACAGTCTCCATCCGTCGAAGGTGCGTCTTGTATGTCGATGAGTACTGCTTTGCTCGCTCACGGCGCTGCCCTCCTTCTCGGGCAGGTCACGGGCAGGATCCGCATGGCTCATCGATCCCCGTAGCCGTCGTGGCAGCCCGACCCCAGATCGCGTTGACGATCACGCCCCTCGTGTGGGCAAGATCGTAACTCGCACCTGATGTGAGGACCTGCCTGACGGCGTCTCGGGGGCCCGACGGCCGAGGGAGGGGCTGTCGCATGTCCGTGTTCCTGCACCGGCTGGGCGGGCTCCTCGGCCGCTACGCCGCGTTCGTGGTGCTGGCCTGGGTGCTGGTCCTGGCGTCAGTCGTCGGTCTCTCGATGGTGCTCGGCGACGCCTACGACGACTCCTTCAGCATCCCCGGCACCCAGTCCCAGGAGGGCCAGGACATCGTCCTGGACCGGTTCGACCAGAGTGGCACCACCGCACAGGTCGTCTTCACCGCCAGGAGCGGCACGATCACCGACTCCGGCAACGCCAAGGCCGTCAAGCAGGTGGCGAGTGCGATCAACGCCGTGTCCGGGGTGTCGATGAGCAACCCCCTCGGGCCGCCGCCGGGGCAGTCCGCGCCGATCCTCTCCTCCGACAAGAGCGCGACCCTCGGCACGGCGTCCTTCGCCCAGGCGGACCCGTCGGACGAGACGCTCGACGCGGTCCTGGAGGCGGGGCGGCCGAAAGGCTCGGCGATCACGACCTCGGTCGGAGGGGATGCCTACAACACCTCCGATCCTCCCAGCCGGATCCCGGAGGTGATCGGGCTGGGGATCTCTTTCGTCATCCTCGCGGTCACGTTCGCCTCCCTGCTCGCGGCCGGGATGCCGATCCTGTCCGCCCTCTTCGGCGTCGGCGTGACGATCAGCTCCCTCGTCGTGATCTCGAACGTCATGACGGTGAACAGCTCCTCCCCCAACCTGGCTGAGATGCTGGGGCTCGCCGTCGGCATCGACTACGCCCTGTTCCTGCTGTCGCGCTACCGGCGGCAGCTGGCCGACCCCGAGATCGAACCCGTCGTGGCCATGTCGCGCGCGATGGCGACGGCCGGGAGCGCGGTCGTCTTCGCCGGGACTACCGTGATCATCGCGCTGACGGGTCTGGCGGTGGCCCGGATCCCCGTGCTCACCGTCATGGGCCTCGCAGCGGCCGTCGCGGTCGCCGTCGCCGTGCTCGCAGCTCTGACGCTGGTGCCGTCGATCGCACTGCTCCTCGGCGAGCGGCTGCGACCTCGTCGGCGTACCAAGGCTGCCAAGCGCCCCGCGGGCAAGGTCCAGCTGCGAGCCCGGTGGGTGCACCTGGTCACCGCCCACCCGGCGCTGACCATCGTGCCCGTGGCCGGCTTCCTGCTCGTCCTGGCGATTCCCGCCCTCCGGCTCGAGCTGGCGCTGCCCGACAACAGCACCGCGCCCGCCAGCACGCCGCAGCGGCAGACCTACGACGTCATCACCGAGTCCTTCGGCGAGGGCTACAACGCCCCGCTCACGGTGACGGCGGGAGTGATCACCAGCGACAACCCCACCAAGACCGTCAACGACCTGGCCAAGGGGCTTCGCCGGCTGCCGGGGGTGGTGGCAGTTCCCCAGGCCACGCCCAACGAGAGCGGGGACACCGCGCTCATCCAGGTGATCCCCACCGCGGGCCAGACCGCCCCCTCGACCGCGGAGCTGGTCACCGAGCTGCGCGACAACAGCGCCGAGCTGGAGAAGAAGTACAGCGTCACCGACATCCTGGTCACCGGGCCCACGGCGACCAACATCGACGTCTCCGACCGACTGGCCGGCGCGCTCCTGCCGTTCGCCGCGATCGTCATCGGACTCTCGCTCTTGCTACTGATGATCGTGTTTCGTTCCGTGGCGGTCCCGCTCAAGGCCACCCTGGGCTACCTGCTCTCGGTGGGCGCGGCGCTCGGCGTCGTCGTCGCGGTGTTCCAGTGGGGCTGGCTCGGGATACCCGGGCTGACGGAGGGACCCATCGTCAGCTTCCTGCCCATCTTCCTGATGGGCGTGCTCTTCGGCCTGGCGATGGACTACGAGATGTTCCTCGTCTCCGCGATGCGGGAGGAGTACGTCCACTCCCGCGATCCGCGGGACGCGATCTACACCGGCTTCCGCGCCTCCGCCCCGGTGGTCACCGCAGCCGCGCTGATCATGACGTCGGTCTTCCTAACGTTCGTCCCGGACGGCTCGAACACGATCCAGCCGATCGCGTTCGGCCTGGCGGTCGGCGTGTTCGTGGACGCCTTCCTGGTGCGGATGACGCTGGTGCCCGCGGTCCTGATGCTCCTCGGGGACCGCGCCTGGTGGCTGCCGGCGTGGCTCGACGCGCGGATTCCGGCCGTCGACGTGGAGGGGGCCGCGATGCACCGCAAGGTGGAGTACGAGGACTGGGAGAAGACGAACGGTACGACGGCCCTGGTCGCGCGTGACCTCGTGGTGCGGGCCGGCGGGACGCCCGTCCACCTCGAGGCACCCCCGACCCAGGTGACCCACCTTCCGGTGCCCGAGGACGTCGACCCGGTGGCGCTGGCCCTGGTGCTGGTCGGGCGGCAGCGGCCGAGCAGCGGCGAGCTGGTCGTCGGCGGGCTCCTTCTCCCCGAGCAGGGAGGCGCGGTGCAGACCGCCGCGGCGTACGTCGAGGTCGGCCGCCCGGGCGACGACGACAGGCCCGTGTCCGAACAGGTGGAGGAGCGCGCCAAGCTCAGCGTGTCGTCGAGGCGGAGACGCAAGGAGTTCGTCACGCTCGGCACCGGGCTCGCGGATGACCTGCAGCAGAGTGTGGCGTTCGTCGACGGTCGCCCGGGTCCCATCGGCCGGGCCGCGACAACGGCCGCGGTGGTCGAGGCCGCCCTCGCCGTGGCCGGCGGCGCAGGGCTCCTGGTCCTGATCCAGGAAGGCCCCGAGAGCAACGTCCCGGCAGGGACAGCCGAGGCGATGGCCCAGGAGCTGTCGCGCCAGGGCATCACGGCCGTGCTGCTGCGGCCCGACGCATGGAGGCGGCAGCGCGTGGAGGCAACAGCCGGACGGACGGCTGCCGCGCAGCCGGAGGAGGCATCGACATGAGCAGCTCCCTGACCCCCGAGTTCGGCGAACCCGGACACGGCGTGCCCTGGCGCGGCCTGGCACTGGTCGGACTAGTGCTTCCGCTCGTGGCCGCTGCCGTCCTGGTCTGGGCGACCACCGGTCGCCAGGACAACCTGGACCGCATCCCGGTCGCGGTCGTCAACAACGACAAGATCATCCAGCAACCCCAGCCGATGGCGGCCGGACGGGCCCTGGCGGCCTCGCTGACCGAGCCCAGCTCCGGGCAGTCCAACCTCGACTGGACGCTGGCCGACACGGACGACGCGGCGGCCGGCCTGAAGAACGGCAAGTACTACGCGGTGCTCACGATCCCGGAGGACTTCTCGAAGTCGATCCTGTCCACGGGCACCGACAAGCCGGTCCAGGGGAAGCTGACACTGGTGAGCAACGGCGCGGCGAGCTCGACGGTGCCCTACATCAGCCAGGCCACGGCCGCTGCCGCCGCCACCGCGCTGGGCCAGCAGTCGACGCAGGGATACCTCGGCCAGGTGTACCCAGGGTTCAACCAGCTCGCCCACAACAACCAGAAGACCGCCTCCAGCGGGGCCCAGCTCGCCGAGGGGACCAACCAGGTGGCGCAGGGCGCAGCGCAGCTGTCCACCGGCACCGACCAGCTGTCCACGGGGCTCGACCAGTTGTCGACCGGCGCCGGGGAGCTCGCGACCGGGACCGGCTCGCTGGCTCGCGGCGCCGATGACCTGGCCGGCGGGGCTCGCCGCCTGGCCACCGGCGCGAACGAGCTCGAGGGCGGCATCCGCGGCGTCGCCGACGGTGCCGGCGCACTCGCGCGGCAACAGGCCGGGTATGCCGGCGACGCCCACACGGTGGCCAAGGGCGCGGCCGGGGTCGCCACGGCCGCCGACCTGTTGCGGCTGGGGAGCCGCGCCGTCGCGGTCGACGTCCGGGCGCTGGCCGCCATCTGCCAGCGAGAGGGCGGCTCGACCCGGTTCTGCAACGCCCTGGGCCGGGCGCGGGACCGCGCCGGCCGCCTCGCCGACGGCGCCGCCGTCGTATCCCGTCTCACCTCCGGGGTGGCCCGCGCCGACCAGGGGCTGGCGACGGGGGCCGACGCGCTGGCGGCCGCATCACGGAAGCTGGCCTCGGGTGCGCGCGAGCTCGGCGGCGCCGGCCAGCAGGTCAGCTCCGGCGCCGACGACGTGAGCAGCGGCGCCGTCTCCCTCGCCAGCGGTGCGACCGAGACCGACCAGGCGGCGGAGCGCCTCGCGGCCGGTTCGGCCTCGTCCGCCTCGGGCGCCCAACAGCTCGCCTCCGGTGCGAGCTCGCTCAGCTCGGGCGCAACCTCGGCCAACAGCGGTGCCCAGCAGCTCAGCCAGGGCCTGGACAAGCTGGCCAAGCAGAGCCCGACATACACCGCGGACGAGGAGAAGGCCCTGAAGGTCGTGGTCAGCGAACCGGTCGCGCTCACCTCGTCGGTGGAGCACACCGAGCACGCCAACGGATGGATGCTCGGCGTCGTGCTCGGGGTGATCCTGTGGCTGGCCGCCCTGCTGGGGGTGTTGCGCCGTGACATCGGCAGGGTGCTGCGGCACTCGACCAGCCCGATCTCCTCGCGACGGCTCACGGAAGTGCAGCTGCGCCCGGCCGTGGCCCTGGCGCTCGCCCAGGGCGTCGCCGTGCTGGTGGCAGTCCTGCTGCTGCAGGTCGGGATGGCGAGTCCGGTCGCGTTCGGCCTGCTGACGCTGCTGGCCGCTGTCTCCTTCACTCTCGTCGGCCTCGTCCTGCGCTGGGCCTGGGGCGTTGCCGGCCTCCTCGCGTTCGTGCTGTTCCTGCTCCTCCAGGTCGCCACCCTGGGCAATGTGCTCCCGATCGAGACCGCACCCGAGCCGCTCCAGGTGCTCAACGGGCTGCTACCGCTGCCGGCGTACGTCAACGCGGCCAGCCAGCTCGTCACCGGTGGGTCGGTGGGCTCCCTGGCCGAAGCAGTGACGGTGCTGGTGGTCTGGGCGCTCGGCTCGTCCCTGGTCGCGCTGCTCCTGGTCCGCAAGCGTCGTGTGGCCCGGGCGCCGGCGGTGGCCACGGCGTGACCGACCCCGCACAGCCGCCTTGCCGGGCCTCCGTCGTTCCGCGACGCTCGTCGGGTGACGACCGACCGCGAGATCGTCCGCTGGCGGCTGCGCAGCCAGCACCTCGTGGCGCCGTACGCCGACTCTGCCTCGGCGGTGGTCCGGAGCCTGCTCGCCGTCCAGGCCGAGAACCCGAGCCAGGCGGCGTGGGCGGTCGCCTGCCGTACGCAGCAGCGTGACCCCGCCGGCCTCGCGGCGCTGCTGGACGAGGTTCGTATCTGCCTTTCCCCAGTGCCGAGTGGGCAACGAGTCGGAGGTCCGACCTCAGTACGTCAGATGTGAGCGCTGCGTATGCTCGTCTTCGTGGGAGAGGTGCCCCAGCAGGTCAGGCAAACCTTGCGAATGGATCTAGCCAACTGACCGCGTGGTAAGCACCGAGTAGGCTGCGCCGCATGACGACCTCCGGCCCGCGCCAGCGCGCCCCTCGGGTCGCGGCCGGGCAGCGCCGCGAGGAGATCCTGGTCGCCGCGAACGAGGTCTTCGGTGCCCGCGGCTTCCACAAGGCCTCGCTCGGCGAGATCGCCGAGCGGGTGGGCATCACCCACCAGGGGATCCTCCACCACTTCGGCTCGAAGGAGCAGCTGTTCGTCGACGTGCTCGCCTACCGCGAGCACCTCGACGTGGCCGATTTCGAGAACCACGAGCCGCCGCACGGGCCCGAGCTGCTGCGCCACCTCGTGCACACCGCCGTGGTGAACACCGGGCGGGTCGGCCTGGTCCAGGCCTACGTCGTGCTCTCGGCCGAGTCGGTGACCGACGGCCACCCCGCCCAGGTCTCGTTCCGTGACCGGTTCACCGTGCTGCGGGGCCTGATCGCGGCGGCCCTGGAGGCATCCCTCCCCGCGGACCGGCGGCCGCCGGGCGCCGAGGTCGACCGCGCGGCGTCGGCGATCATCGCGGTCATGGACGGCCTCCAGGTCCAGTGGTTGCTCGACCCGGACGCCATCGAGATGCCGGCAACGGTCGCGCTGGTGATCGACGCGATCCTGGCCAGGTGGGGAAGCGCCGAGCGGTCCGTCGACCGTGCTGGCCTGAGTGGCCACCCCGCCATCGCGATAACAATCTCGTCTCCGCTACTTACTTGCCTGTCAGCAAGTGTGCTTAGATCGGCGTCGCCACCTCCTGTGACCCCGGTCACAGGGGCTCATTCGCCAGCCCAGCACATCGCACCGGCCTCGGGCCGGACGGGAAGGACAGCCAGATGGATACAGCTCGCAGGCGCCGGACGGGAGCGGTCGCCGTCCTCGTCTCCGCGGCCCTCCTGTTCACCGCCGGCGTGCGGCGGTGACGACTCCGACGACGGCGGCTCGGCCGACGCCGGATCGTGCAAGCCGGCCGGCAAGAAGGTCACGCTGACGCTTCACCTCATGGGTGCCCGGCATGCAGGAGACCGTCGACCTCTGGAACGAGAACAACCCGGACATCCAGGTCGACTACAAGGAGGTCGTCGGCGGCAACCAGGGCACCTACCAGGCCTACTTCAACCAGATCAAGGCCGGGAAGACGCCTGACATCGGGATGGTCGAGTTCGACAACCTGCCGTCGTTCCGCCTCCAGGACGGGCTGCAGAACGTCGGCGGCTGCCAGCCGGTCAAGGACGTCGAGGGCAAGTACGTCGACTGGGCGATCTCGCAGGTCGGCTTCGGCGAGGAGGGCGCGGTCTACGGCATCCCGATGGACATCGGCCCGATGGCGCTCTACTACCGCAAGGACCTCTTCGACGAGGCCGGCATCCCGGTCCCCGACGACGTGGGACGAGTACTACGAGGCCGCGCAAGAAGATCAAGGCCGAGGGCGCCACCATCGGCGACTTCCCGACCGACCAGCCGGCGTGGTTCACCTCGCTGGCCTGGCAGAACGGCGCGGAGTGGTTCGCCGTCGACGACGACACCTGGACCGTGAGCCTCGACGACGACCCGACCCAGCAGGTCGCGGACTACTGGCAGAAGCTGATCGACGAGAAGCTCGTCGACACCATCCCCGGTCTCGGCGACCCGCAGTGGAAGGCGCTCGACTCCGGCAAGGAGTGGTCGATCATCGGCGCCGCCTGGACCACCAAGCTGCTCGAGAGCTCGGCGCCCAAGACCGCGGGCAAGTGGGCCGTGGCGCCGATGCCGCAGTGGACCGCCGGCGGCAACGCCTCCGGCAACTGGGGCGGCTCGACGGCCGTGGTCTTCAAGAACTCGAAGTACCCGTACGAGGCCTCGAAGTTCGCCACCTGGGCGTTCAGCAACCTCGACGCGCTGGCCCTCAACAACAAGAACGGCGGCCAGTACCCCGCCACCACCGAGGGCCAGGAGGACCTGCCGGCGCTGACCGAGGGTCTGCCGTACTACGGCGACCAGAAGGTGTGGGAGGTCTTCGCGGAGGCGGCGGCCGGCGTCGACCCGAGCTTCCAGTGGGGACCGACGATGACCGACACGTACGCCGCCCTCGCCGACGGCATCGGCAAGGCCGTCAACGGTCAGGGCACGCTCGACGACGCACTCACCTCCGCGCAGGACAAGACGGTCGAGACGATGAAGTCGCAGTCGCTCGACGTCGCGGACTGACCGCCCGCAGCGCGTGCGGCCGGCCGGCCGTCGATCTCTGCCGGCCGGCCGCACGCATCCCTCACCACCCAGGAGGACGACACCCGATGACGGCACTGCCACCGACGATGACCGAACGGGCCACCGAGTCGCGGCGGCCGCCGGCGCCCGACCGGCGGCCCGCACCGACGGCCCGTCCGGCGCCCGCCGGCACCGGCGGGCGGCGATCGGCTTCCTGGCGCCGTTCCTGGTCGCCTTCGCGCTCTTCTACCTGCTGCCGATCGGGTACGCCGTCTACCAGTCGTTCCTCAAGGTCGAGCGACAGGGCACCTTCGGCGTCGCCCACGACGTCTGGGGCGGGTTCAGCCAGTACGCCGAGGTCTTCTCCGACTCCGACGTTCTGGCACAGCCTGGTCAACGTCGCGCTGTTCTTCCTGATCTCGGTGCCGCTCCAGCTCGGGCCTGGCGCTGGTGTTCGCGCTGCTGCTCGACTCGCCGATCCTCAAGGGGCACCGGTTCTTCCGGCTGGCGCTCTTCGCGCCGTACGCCGTGCCCGGGCGTCATCGCCGCGCTGATGTGGGGCTTCCTCTACTCCCCCGGCACGACGCCGATCCCGGCCGCTCGCCGAGCGCTTCGACCTGCTCGGTCCGGACCTGGTGATGTTCTCGATCGCGAGCGTCGTCAACTGGGTCTACACCGGCTACAACATGCTGATCATCTACTCGGCGCTGCAAGGCGATCCCGCGCGGAGATGATCGAGGCAGCGACCGTCGACGGCGCCGGCCAGCTGCGGATCGCGTGGTCGATCAAGATCCCGCACGTCACCCCGGCCCTCGTGCTGACCGGCGTCTTCTCGATCATCGGCACCCTGCAGCTGTTCAACGAGCCGCAGATCTTCCGCACCATCTCCAGCGCCGTCAGCAGCACCTACACGCCCAACATGGTCGTCTACTCGACCTCGAGCATCCCGAACTACCACCTGGCGGCGGCCTACTCCGTGGTCCTGGCCCTGATCACCTGCGCCCTGTCCTTCACGTTCCTGAAGGTCACCCAGCGGAGGGCCTTCCAGTGAGCGCCATCGACGAAGACCCGGCTTCGCGACCGACCGGTCCCCGTGCTTGCGGCCACGCTCTTCATGGTCGCCTGCACGGCGTACTTCCTGCTCCCGCTGTGGTGGATGGTGGTCGCGTCCAGCACCACCCGCGGCGGGCCTCACCGACACCAGCCTGTGGTTCCACGGCCAGTTCGAGCTGCTGGACCAACATCGAGAACGTCGCTCACCTACCAGGACGGCATCTACGTGCGCTGGGTGGTCAACAGCGCCCTCTACTCCACGATCGGCGCCCTGGTCGGCACCCTGTTCGCGGCGATGGCCGGCTACGGGCTCGCCAAGTACGTGTTCCCCGGCCGCGAGGCCGTCTTCAACGTGATCCTCGCCGGGGTGCTGGTGCCGGCGACCGCGCTGGCGCTGCCGCTGTTCCTGCTGTTCAGCAAGTTCGACCTGACCGACACGCTTCTGGGCGGTGCTGCTGCCGAGCATCGTCTCGCCGTTCGGCGTCTACCTGTCCCGGATCTACGCAGCCGCGTCGGTGCCCGACGAGCTGCTGGAGTCCGCGCGCCTCGACGGAGCCGGCGAGTTCCGTGCGTTCTTCACGATCTCGAGCCGGCTGATGACTCCCGCGCTGGTGACGATCTTCCTGTTCCAGTTCGTCACCATCTGGAACAACTACCTCCTGCCCCTGGTGATGCTGCAGAACACCAAGCTCTACCCGGTCACCCTCGGGCTGGCGACCTGGAACAGCCAGAAGGCCATCGCCGGCAACCTGCAGCTCTACGTCGTGGTCGGCGCGCTGCTGTCGATCATCCCGCTGATGATCGCGTTCCTGGCTCTCCAGCGCTTCTGGCAGAGCGGACTCGGCGAGGGCGGCGTGAAGTCCTAGCCACCCGACCCCGCGTCCTCAGCCCACCGACCCTCGAGTCCCCGAGAACCGGAGCACTCGCATGCCCTCGCCCGGACCTCCACGCCCTCGTCGCCCGCCTGACCCTCGAGCAGAAGGTCCGGCTGCTGACCGGCGCCGACTTCTGGTCGCTGTACGACGAGCCCGCGATCGGGCTACGCCGGATCGTCACCTCCGACGGCCCGGCCGGCGTGCGCGGCGAGCTCTGGGACGAGCGCGACCCGTCGACGAACATCCCCTCGCCCACCGCGATCGCCGCCAGCTGGGACCCCGGGCTGACCGAGACGCTCGGCCGGCTGCTCGCCCACGAGGCACGCCGCAAGGGCGTCGACGTCGTCCTCGCGCCGACGGTCAACCTGCACCGCTCGCCGTACGGCGGGCGGCACTTCGAGTGCATGTCAGCGAGGACCCGTTGCTCACCGGCGACCTGGGCGCGGCCCTGGTCAGGGGTCTGCAGTCGCAGGGCGTCGCGGCGACCGTGAAGCACTTCGTCGCCAACGACTCCGAGACCGACCGCCTCACCGTCGACGCACGGGTCGACGAGCGGACGCTGCGCGAGGTCTACCTGGCGCCGTTCGAGACCATCGTCCGCGACGCGGGCGCCTGGGCGGTGATGGCTGCCTACAACACCGTCAACGGCACCACCATGACCGAGAGCCCGATGCTGCGGGCGGTCCTGCACGACGAGTGGGGCTTCGACGGCGTCATCGTGACCGACTGGTACGCCGGGCGTTCTACCGAGGCCGCGGCGCGAGCCGGGCTCGACCTGGTGATGCCCGGCCCGACGGGTCCGTGGCGCGGGGCCCTGGTGACGGCCGTGCGCGAGGGCCGCGTCGACGAGACCGACGTCGACGCCAAGGTGGTCCGGCTGCTCCGGCTCGCCTCGCGGGTCGGCGCCCTCGCCGACGGGCCGGCCGCGCTCCCCAGTCGAGGCCTGGACCGACGAGCAGAGCGACGGACTCGTCCAGCGGGCGGCGGCCGCGGGCTTCGTGCTGGTCCGCAACGCGCCGGTCGACGACACGCCCGTGCTGCCGCTGCGACCCGGCGTGCGTCGGGTCGCCGTCATCGGCCCGAACGCCCGTGAGGCGCGCTTCCTTGGCGGCGGCAGCGCTTTGGTGTTCCCGCCCGCGACCGTGTCGCCGTTGGCGGGGCTGCGAGCCGCGCTCGGCCCGGACGTCGAGGTGACCTACTGCCTCGGTGCCCGGGGCCACGAGCGGGTCTCGGCCGCGGACCCCGCCCTGCTGGCCACGCCCGACGGCGACCCGGGGATCCGCGTGCAGTTCCGCGGCGCCGGCGGCGTGGTGCTCGGGCGTGGATCGGCGGCTCGGGTCGGCGTTCAACTGGAACAACGCATTCGAGGGTGTGAAACCCTCCCTGATCAGCGAGATTGCGCTCGACACCGTCGTCACCGCCGACCAGACCGGTGAGCTACCGCATCGGCGCCTCGGGGGTCGGCCGCTACCGGCTGCGGCTCGACGACCAGGCGGCGTTCGACGAGCTGCTCGAGCTGCCGGCCGGTGCCGACCCGGTCGAGGGCCTGATGCGGCCGCCCCAGGAGTGGACGACGATCGCCCTCACCGCCGGGCAGGCGGTCCGGGTCTCCCTCGTCCACCTCGTCAAGGACCACGCACCCGGCGAGGACCTCCTCGTGTCGATGCAGCTGGCCGTCGACTGCACCGTCGAGGACGAGGACGCCTCCCTGGCCCACGCGGTCGCCGACGCGGCCGCCGCCGACCTCGCGGTGGTCGTGGTAGGCACCACCGAGGAGGTCGAGAGCGAGGGCTTCGACCGGGGCAGTCTGGCGCTGCCGGGTCGGCAGGACGAGCTGGTCCACCGGGTCGCCGCGGCGCGCCCCGAGACCGTCGTGGTCGTCAACGCCGGGGCCCCGGTGCTGCTGCCGTGGCGCGACGAGGTCGCGGCGACCATGCTTGGCGTGGTTCCCCGGGCCAGGAGTTCGGCGGGGCACTCGCCGACGTCCTCCTCGGCCGCGTCGAGCCGGGCGGCCGGCTGCCCACCACGTGGCCGGCCGCGGAAGGCGACGTGCTGCCCTCCACGACGCCGGTCGACGGACGCCTGGAGTACGTCGAAGGCGTGCACATCGGATACAGACGGTTCCTGCGCGACGGGGTCGAGCCGGCGTACTGGTTCGGGCACGGCCTGGGCTACACGACCTGGTCGTACGACGGCGTCGAAGCGACCGCCGACGGCCGGGTCACGGTGAGGATGACCAACACCGGCAACAGGCTCGGACGCCAGCTCGTCCAGGTGTACCTGTCGCGCGCCGAGAGCGCGGTCGACCGGCCGGTGCGCTGGCTCGCCGGGCACGCGTGGGTCGAGGCCGAGCCGGGCATGGCCACGAGCGTCGACGTCGAGCTCCCCGCACGCGCGTTCGAGCACTGGGCCGACGGAGGCTGGACCCGCGAACCGGGCGTCTTCACCGTCGAGGTGGGCCGGTCCGCGGGCGACGTCGTGCTCCGCGCCGAGCTCGGCTGAGGCTCTCCAGAACACGCTGTCGAGTCGCCACACGCCCGGCCACCCGAGTCCTGGCCCGTCATCGGGGAACCCGAGCTCCTTTGCACTGGTCCCTAGGAGCCGCCCGCGGCAGCAGACCTCACTCGTAACGCTTAACCATCCGTCGCAGTCCGTGCGGTCACAGACATGCGCCATACCGCCGCTCAAATGCGCCGATCGGTTGTGGACGTCGACCCCTCGCGCCTGGCGAAGCTGCGGGCCCGGCGGGCAGTTCGCTGATCGCTACCTAGACTGGCGGCGACCAGCATCACTCGAACGCAATCTAGGAGCATTGTGAACAAGGACGCGCTCGTCCAGGCCGTTGCTGAGGCATCCGGCATTTCCAAGGCTGACGCCGACGGCGCCCTCAAGGCCACCGTCGATGCCATCACCGCGGCCGTCGCGGGCGGCGACAAGGTCGTCATTCCGGGCCTCGGCACGTTCGAGCCCCGCGATCGCGCCGCGCGCGAGGGCCGCAACCCGCAGAGCGGCGAGACGATCCAGATCGCTGCCACCACCGTTCCGGGCTTCAAGCCAGCGACGGCGTTCAAGAACGCCGTCGCCGGCAAGTAGTACCGCACAACACACGCAGCGCCGGGTCCAGCTGGGCCCGGCGCTGCGTTGTCGTATGGCTGTGCCGCAGCGGCGATGGCACGACGAAGGACTTGGAGGAGTCGCCAGGTACGGCCACCTCGGCGAGTGTGTCGAGCAGATTGGTCATGCTGCACGAACTCGTGGCTGCTTCTCAGTGCCTGACAGAACTGGCCAGCGAGAGGATGCTGGACCCAGGGTTGTCGGGGTCACGGGAGGTGTCTTGGGAGGGTTGTCACGTCCGGAGGTCCCGTCGGGTGCGCCGCGGGACCTGGTCGACGCGCTCCATGCTCTGCATCACGAGGCGGGCTGGCCGAGCCTGCGGGCGCTGGCCCGGGAGGCTGGCTGCTCCCATACGACGGTCGCGACGGTGTTCTCCTCGCCCAGGCTGCCTTCTTGGGGGGTGTTGGAGCTGATCGTTGAGGCGATGGGCGGCGACGTCGGTGAGTTCCGTCGGTTGTGGCTGGCCGCGAGTGGTCCCGCGTCGGCTCCGGGGTCGCGGATCGCCGGCCGCGGCCGCGAGTTGGCGAGGGTCCGGCGTCACCTCGACTCCGGCAACGGTCTACTCCTGGTCACCGGCGAGGCCGGGATCGGCAAGACCCGGCTGGTCGACGTGGCGGTGGGCGCTGCGAGCACCATCTTTGTCGCGAAGGGTGCGTGCCGGCCGTTGTCGACCCAGGTACCGCTGCTGCCGGTCACCGACTTCTTCCGCTCGGTGTACCGGGCAGACGACGGCCAGTGGATCAAGGAGGGCTTGGCCGAGTGCCCAGCGTACGTGCCGGCCTCGTTAAGCCGACTGCTGCCGGAGCTCGACGAGCTTGGCAACGCAGCGGCGGTGCCGGACGATGACTGGCTGCGTCAAAGGTTGTTCTCGGCGGTCGGTTCGACGTTGACCGCGCTTGCTTTGTTGCGTCCGCTCGCGGTGTTCGTCGAGGACCTCCATTGGGCCGACGCGATGACCTTGGACCTGCTCGAGCATCTGCTGAGCTCAGGACCAGGGCTGCCCCTGGTGGGCACCTACCGCCTGGACGATCCGACCGTGCCAGTCGAGATCCGGGACTGGCTTGCGCGGGTTCGCCGGCTGTCCGTCGTGGACGAGCTCGTGCTGCATCCGTTGACCCTCGACGGTACGGCCGAGCAGCTGGCTCTGCTCACCGGAGGTGAGCCAGACCCGGCATGGGTCGACCGGATCTACCGACGCGCTGCCGGGCAGCCGCTGTTCACCGAGCAGCTCGTCGCCCAGGCCGGAGATGAGGGGCCGCTGCCCGACGTCCTCGCCGACCTTCTCGACCAGCGGCTGGAAGGTCTCGACGAACCGGCGTGGTCAGTCGCCCGGGCCCTCGGCATCGCCGATCGACCGCTCACCGGCCACGAGCTGCGCAACATCACCACCCTGACGGCGGACAGCCTGACAACCCAGCTCCGCGACCTCGACCGGCGTCGCCTGCTCGCGGCCTCGGCTAGCGGGCACGACGTCCAGCTGAGACACCCCCTGCTCGCCGAAGCGGTGCGACGCCGGCTCGTCGCCGGCGAGGGTCCCGACGTACACCGACGCCTCGCCGTCGCCTTGGCCACCTCACCGGACCCGTCCGCGGCCGAGGTGGCCAAGCACTGGGCGGGCGCGGACGACTCCGAGCAGGAGCTGATCTGGCGGATCCGGGCGGCACGAGCCGCGGCAGACAGATTCGCCCCTGCTCGGGAGGCCGAAGAATGGCTGCGCGTCTTGGAGCTCTGGCCGGACGGTGCACAGTCGGGCCCCGAGGGCGTCCTCAAGATCGAGATCTACCTGGCCTGCATGGACGCTTTCACCACGTCGGTGCAGCTCGAACGGGCCAACGAGCTCCTCGATGACGCCATGGTGCTACTCGACTCGCTGCCGTCCTCGTTCGTCGCCGAGCTTCATCAACGGGCCAGTCATTACCGTGGCGCCCTCGGGGATAGCGTCGCTGGCTTGTTCCACGCGACTCGTGCTGTCGACATTCGTGAGGCGGAGGGCCCGAGCACGGGGCTCGTGCTCGCCTTGGAGCAGTTGGCCCACTCGCTGCGCCATGCAGGTCGTCTCGACGATGCCGGCGCCTGCATCAGGCGAGCTGTCGAGGTCAGCTCGGCCCTGGCTGATGTGACTCAGTACCGTCGGATGCTCGCCTGGGAGGTATGGCAGACCGGGATGACCGGCGACCCCGAACAAGCGGAGGTGCTGGCAGAGAAGGCGTGGGCCGTCGAGCTCCCTGCGCCCGACCCGATGGGCGACGTGAGGCTGGGGGTCTTGCATCAGGACGTCCTCCTGCACGCCGGTGCCCAGGTCGAGGAGATCGAGCGCGCGGCGGCCCGAGCTCTCGAATCAGTACAGCGTTGGAACCTCGAGACGTTCAGCACCATGGTGCTGAGCACGAACCTTGCTTACGCCTTCAGGCTCGCCGGGCAGATCGACAAGGCGGCAGCCATCGTCGATCCGACCACCGCCGGCCCGGTGACCGGAGGCCGAGCGTTTCTCTACTCCGAACGCGTAGCACTCGATGTCGCCCGGGGCAGGCTCGACGCTGCGGTGTCCAGGATGTCGGAGCTGGACCGCGTGGACCGTCATCTCTCCCTTGGAGCCCGGCTGGAGGACGAGGAGGTGTTGGCGTGGTCCGACCTGTGGACAGGACGCCCGAAGCTGGCGCTGGATCGCTTGACCGGCGTTCTGGACCAGATTGCGGGCACCGAGTACGCCGCGTTTGCCGGCTTCTCCCTGGCCCTCGCTGCCCGTTCCGCGGCCGACATCGCGGAGGCAGAGCCACGGACTCGCACGGACCTACTTCGCAGACTGCACGACCTGGGCGCGCGGATGGGCGCAGACGCGTTCGGCCCCGCGACAATGCCCGCAGAACGCGGCGCCTGCGCGGCCACCTGGGCCGCCGAGATGGGTCGGCTCGCCGGCGATCAGAGAGTCCGGGCCTGGGTCGCCGCCGCAGCAGGCTGGGACCAGGTGACCCGACCGCACGATGCGGCGTATTGCCGCTGGCGAGGCGCAGCGGCAGCGCTGACGGCCGGGCAAGCAAGGGTCGCGACCAAACTTCAGCGCCGCGCCGAACGCGATTCCCGCGAGCACCTGCCGCTCCTCGAAGCGATCCGCACAACTGGCGCCCGCCCCGAATCGTAGTGTCCCGCGCCAGCTCACAACTCTTCACCCGCCGCGTGCGCTCGCCTAATGGCCGACCACGCTCAGCACGCGGACCCACAGCGGTTCATGAGCGGGCACCGTCCGCCACGCCATCGCCAAACGAAGCGAGATTGACCACCTTGTTCCAGCATGGCGCCCGCAGCCGGCGAGCGGCCCGCGACGTTGGGGCGGCGAGGACCGGTTGTGGGCTGACCGGTCCCGCCGGGCAATGGGCTACGGGTGCGCCTTCGCGAGGCCGGCTGGCGGCTCGGGGTCGGCGTTGCCCTGGGAGTGCGGGGCAGGTGTGTCGACCGGTCCCGGACATTCCGGCTGGTCGCCGAGGAGAGCCGCGTTCCAGTTGTTCTGGATCGTGAAGCAGGGGCGGGAGAACGGCTCCTCGTTGCCCGTGTTGTTGCCGGTCGGGCTCGCGCCGGCCGCGGCGGACAGGAGTGCGGTGACAGCCGTGAGTGTGGCGGTTGCTCCCGCGACGGCTGTGGTCCGGCACCAGCGGTTCCGGTGGGCGGCCTTCGTGTCGTATCGCTGCGTGTTCATGGCTTGCTCCTTGGTTGGTGTTGGACTGACACCTCCACGTTCAGCGCGTCGCGCCTCGGGTTGACACGGGTTGACACAACTGGCCAGCTGTCGCCGGATCTCCATCGCTTACCCAGGGCCGGTGCGGCATGGACACACCTTCTGTGGGCGGAGCATCCTGACCGGGAAGGACGACGCGGACTGGAGGTGCGATGGGCGCGCTGCCACGACCCCACACCACGGTCTCCAAGACCTCCTCGGGCTGGCCGCAGACAACCGGCCTAGACCAAGCAGTCGTGACGGGGGCCGAGAAGGGCCGACGGAACTGGTCGGGACGCAACGAGTGGAATAGTCGCCAGCGAACGGTCACATCCACTTCCCCAGGTGCAGCAGCACCGGCCCACGGATGAAGGAGCCGAGATGGCACCGAACGACCAGACCAGCACCGGGGAACGAGCTGGCAGCTCGGTCCGAACACGTCCCGGACTCGATGTGGCGCGTGCGCGCCGGGACACACCGGGGACCGCCAAGGTCGCGCACCTGAACAACGCGGGCGCGGCCCTGCCGCCCACTCAGGTCACCGACGCCGTGATCGCTCACCTGCGGCGTGAGGCGGACCTGGGTGGCTACGAGGCGGCGGAGGCAGCAGCCGACCAGGTCGAGAACACCTACGCTGCCATCGCCCGCCTGATCGGCTGCCAGACCGACGAGATAGCCGTGATCGAGAACGCCACCCGGGCGTGGGACATGGCGTTCTACGGTCTACCGCTCACGTCGGGTGATCGGATTCTGACCGCGCGTGCGGAGTACGCCAGCAACGTCATCGCCTTCCTCCAGGTGGCCAGGCGCACCGGGGCCGTGGTCGAGGTCATCGAGAACGACGAGTCCGGGCAGCTCTCCGTCGCCGACCTGCGCCATCGACTCAATGACGGCAAGGGCCCGGTCAAGCTGATCGCGATCACGCACGTGCCGACCCAGGGCGGGCTGGTCAACCCGGCCGAGGAGGTCGGCGATGCTGCCCGGGAAGCCGGCGTCCCGTACCTGCTCGACGCCTGCCAGTCCATCGGACAGCTCCCGGTCGACGTCGACCGGATCGGGTGCGACATGCTCTCCGCGACCGGCCGCAAGTTCCTGCGGGGACCACGAGGAACAGGATTCCTCTACGTCCGTCGCGAGTTCCTCGACCGGATCGAGCCGCCGT
This sequence comes from uncultured Actinomycetota bacterium, assembly GCA_963788445.1. Taxonomy (GTDB): domain Bacteria; phylum Actinomycetota; class Actinomycetes; order Propionibacteriales; family Nocardioidaceae; genus Nocardioides. The sequence continues at coordinate 741,186 of CAWBGN010000004.1, read as the reverse complement.
TCCTGGACCTGCACGCGGCCACCTGGACAGCCCCGGATGTGTACGAGATCCGCGGCGACGCACGCCGGTTCGAGAACTGGGAGACCAACTACGCCGCCAAGATCGGTCTCGGAGTCGCGGTCGAGTACGCACTCGGGTGGGGTCTGGAGTCCATCGAGACCCGGATCACCGGTCTGGCCAATCGCCTGAGGGACGCGCTGACCGCGGTGCCCGGCGTGTCCGTGCACGACCAGGGCAGGCGTCGATGCGGAATCGTCACGTTCACGATCGACGGAGTTCCTGCGCAGCAGGTCCAGCAACAACTGGCGGACCACGGCGTCAACGTCAGCGTCTCCCTCGTCGACTACGCCCGCCTCGACCTGACGGCCCGGGGACTGCCCGACCTTGTCCGCGCGTCGGTCCACTATTACAACACCGACGACGAGGTGGACCGGCTCATCGGAGCGCTTCCGGTCGCAGGCTGAACCGCAGGCCCCACCGCCTCGGTCATCCACCCACGGAGCGGCGCCGAGACCGAGGTGGTGGAGAGGTCTGCCCTGCGGATCCGGTTTCGCCGGCGCACTCCTCCGCCGGGGTCGCCACGAGCGTCGTGGAAGGGAAGCCGTGCTCCACGCCCCATGCGACCGCTTGGGCGCGGGTGGTGACGCCGACCTTCTTGTAGGCCGACCGGATGAGGGTCTTGACGGTGTTGATCGAGAGGAACAGCTGGTCGGCGATCAAGTCGTTGGCGGCACCCGCGACGATCAGTGCGAGGATCTGCTGTTCGCGCGTGGTTAGCCCACGGTCGCGGCCGAGGTGACGTTGCCGCACGACCCGGTTGGCCAAGTCGTGCACGGACCCGTCCGCCAGATGGCCGGCCGCGGCTGCGTGGATCGCGGCCGCGAACTCCTCGCCCTCGGCCCCGATCGAGATCGACGCGACCGCACCAAGGTCGAGGGCGCGCGCGGTCAGGCCGGGCTGCAGAATGCGCCCGAGCGCCAGCACCCGACCCGCATGGGCCCTGAGCTCGTGCTTGAGGCCGTCGCCGCCGTCGAGGTGCAGCCCGAAAACGTCGTAGATCACGACGTCGGCCCCGTCCCCGGCGCGGGCGCGCGGGTGGATGTCGGCCCGGTCGTCGGTCCGGATCGCGATGGTGGGGTATGGCCCTAGCAGGGCGCGTACACCGGCCCGGATGACCGGGTGCGGAGACACGACCCGAACCTGGACGGGTTGACCCTCCGTGTCGCCCGGCCATGGGCTCGCTCCCGGCGCGACATCGACGGGGTCGACCGATGGGTGCATGCTCCGTCACGCTCCTCAACCATCGCGCGAGCTCGGACCCCCGCCATGGCTCAACAGGAGGCCCGTGCAGCCACCATCCTTTCCCCTCGATCACGCCGACATCACCTTTTCGGGGTGAACCGGCGAAGGGCGTCCTCCGGAGAGCTCATGTCAGAACGGTTCGCAGACCACGCTGCCGGCGTGATCGGGCTGTTCCGCGACATCGACTGTTCCGCGACATCGACTCGATGATCACGCTGCGGTTCCTGACCCGGTTCCCTAGCCAGGACAAGGTCGATTGGCTCTCACCGGTCAGGCTCGGGAACTGGCTGCGCTCGGTCGGCTACAACCACCAGGCGAACCTCGACCGGCTCTGGGACCACCTGCGCCAGGCGCCGCGCGGGAACCACCGGCCCACAAGCCGCTGCGCGAGCCGGGATCACCCTCTGCCTGGTCGCCGCGCTGATCAGCCTGCGCACCCAGATCAAGGCGCTGGAAGGCAGATCGCCGACCAGCTCGCCACCCACCCGACGCCATGATCTTCACCTCGCTGCCCAGGTCCGGCACCGTACTTGCAGCCCGGCTGCTGGCCGAGATCGGTGACGCCCGAGGGCGCTTCCCCACCCCAGAAGCGCTGGTCTGTCTGGCCGGCGCCGCACCCTCAACCCGACAGTCCGGCAAAGTCAAAGTCGTCACCTTCCGGTGGGCCGTGGACAAGAACTCCGCGGCGCCGTCATCGACTTCGCCGGCGACTCCCACCACGACAACCCTTGGGCCGCCAACCTCTACCAACGCGCCCGCGACCGGGGCCACGACCACCCCCACGCCGTCCGCATCCTCGCCCGCGCCTGGCCGCACGACATCTGGCGCTCCTGGCAAGCCGGCGCCCCGGTACGACCCCGCCAAACACCACGCCCTACAACGCCTCCACCAGGACGCTTGACACAGGGCTACTCATGCCGAGATGAGTGCGCGGTGGTGGGTTATCGAAGCATGGGAGATTCTCCGGCGCCTGACGCCGGAGAATCTCCCGTGTCGAGCTCAGGTGCTCGCCTAGCGCGATCCGGAACTGCCGCGTTGCGACACCAAGCCGAATCCCGCGAAGCGGAGGATCATGGAACCTGCCGGGTCGGTCGGGAGTCGTCACTTGCACCGATCGAGCGAGGAGTCAGCCCATGTCAGAGACCCTGGAGTCAGGGCGTGAGGCGACTCGGGCGCCAGCGGAGGTGGAGTTCCGAGAAATCTTCGCTGCGTCGTATAAGCGCCTCGTCGTGCAGATGTACGGCGTCACCGGCGACGCCGCGGAAGCCGAGGACCTGGTACAGGAAGCCTTTGTACGCGCGGCTGCCGCCGGACGGAGCTTCCTCATCGTCGACAACCCCGAGGCGTGGCTGCGTGCCGTGGCCATCAACGTCCAGCGCAGCCGCTGGCGCAAGCTGCGCAACTTCTCCCGCATCCGGGAGCGGCTAGCCGCGCCGCCGACGGACCTGCCGGCTCTCGACGAGCGGATGGATGTCATCGAGGCGCTCCGCGGACTTCCGGAGGGCCAGCGCGAGGCGGTGGCCCTCCACTATCTCGCCGACCTGCCGGTCGACGAGATCGCCAGGACACTGCGCGTCCCCGAGGGAACCGTGAAGTCACGGTTGAGCCGTGGGCGCGACGCGCTTGCCGTCGTACTGACCAAGCAGGAGGGGAACGACCATGTCTGAGCACAAGTTCGCTGAGTTCCGTGAGCGGGCGGAGCACGTGGTCACGCCCGCCAACCCCGACAGGCTCCTGAAGCGAGGTCGGGCCCTTCGTCGGCGCCGTCACTTGGCACCGGTCGTGGCCGTGGCCGCCATCGCGGCGGTCGGCTACGGGATCCTCACCGCCGGCGGTGACGACGGCGCCCGCACGGACGACCTGCCGCCGGTCGCCCCACCGAGCACGCCGGCGCCGCGGTGGCTCGAGGAAGACCTGCCCGTGGCGCCGGGGACCTATGACTTGGAAATCGTGATGGACGACGTGCCCGACGCCACCTTTGAGGTGTTCGGCGACGGGTGGGACGCCTTCAGCAGCGGGATCTACAAGTCGGACACCGCTTCGGCGGTCAGCATGGGGGTGGGTCTCTACGGCGACACTCCCATCGACCGGTGTGACGCCGGCTCACGCGCAGAGTCGCTCGCCGGCGCGGTCCGACAGCTGACCGGACTCCCCGGGACGGTGATCGCTGGCCCCAGTCCGGAGACCGTTATGGGCGTGACCCATCTGCGGCTGTCGCTCCCTGTGGACGTGGAGTGCCCCGGCGGGGCAACCCCGACCCCCTCCAACCTCCTGGCGATCTGGGACGGTTCGACGGATCCCACGGTGACCGTCGACGTATGGCTCATCGAGCACGAGGACCGACTGCTCATACTCACCAAGGGCGTACGCGGCCACCCGTCCAAGGCAACGCTGGAGGAGTTGAACCAGACGATGGACAGCCTCCGCATCCAGCCTCGCGACGGGACCACCACGTCGGCGCAGGACTAGGCCTAAGCGCACTCCAAGACCGATCGGTCCTTCGCACGCACCTGCCGCGATCCGCACGGATCTAGCCGATGAGCGTACCCAGCACGTTGCCTTGAGACGGCTGTCAGCGGTAAGCCGCCCGGGCTCGTGTGCACCGCACGGTGACGAGCTCCTCGACCACCGCACGGTAGGGGTGCAGGTCGCTCTTGAACTCGTTCACCTTGGCGAATGCGCCGAGGATGAACTCGTTCGGCCCGAGGGGGAGCAGCCACGGGAGGTCGGTGCTTCCGGGGAGGTGGAGGCTGCCGTCGCTCCTCATCATGCAGGGACTGATCTCCGCCCACGAGGACGTGGAGTACGGCTCGGGTGAGGGCTCGAAGTCGTCGGGAGCCCAGGACTTGGAGGAACCGCCCGGGAAGAGCGTGCCTCGACGGCCGCCCGCGGTCACGGTCTGCCAACGCTCGCGGATCGTGAAGGCGCGCCAGTGGTGTGTGCAGTTCAGATCGACCTGCAGGTTCATCCATCCCGGCGAGCCCGCGTAGGGACCGTCGGCCGGACCGGACGCCGGGCGTTCGACACTGACGCCGGTGTCACAGCCGCTCCCCGCCCCGCCCGCGTCGACCAGTGGTGCGGTGGCGGGCCGTGGCGTCACCGCCTCGGCAGGCACGCCGACGAGGGCGACGGCCATGCTGGAGATCAGCCCGGTCATCAGGATGACCCAGAGGGTGCGCTTCATGGCGGTGCAGCCTTCCTCGAGACGACGAGCCAGACACATCAGGCTGCCTGCCACCGGCGCGGACACCATCGCCCATATTGAGGGTGTTGCCCGGCTGGGGAATGAGCAGGTCTTTCGCTGTGCGTGGCGCTTCTGGTTCGCTTTCGACGTCGACGTGGCCATCCGTTGTCCGATTCCACGCAGTTCGTCGGCGATTCCGCCAGGCTGTTCGAGCAGGGCTGTGCGTGTGGATGCAACCTGATGGTGCCGACACCTCGTATGAGGGGCAGGAGCGGCGGCGGGAGGTGACATGAGACGACGGGATGAGAGCGAGTTCATCGCGTACGCAAGAGCGCTGCCGGTTGACGCCGATCTGGGCGAGTGGCTGCGCCGCTGAGGGCGACAAACGAGTAGGGGCGCCCAGCCGCCGGGAGCCACCGTGAGCACTCGTGCCCAGATGCCGTTGCGCGACCAGCGTCGCAACTGCGACCAGACCCGGGTCTATGAGGTGGAGCGGACCCTGAGCCGGTCCCCGACGGCGACCCTGCCGGGTTCGACCACGTGGCCGTAGACGCCGAAGTTCGCGCCGAGGCCGAACACGGAGTCCTGGAGGCCGCGGTAGTTGCGGATCATGCGGAGGGTCTGGAGGTCGACGGCACCGGAGGCCGGGTTGCGGGTGGTCGCGGCGCAGCGCTGGACCGGGCCACCGCCGCGCACGACCGCGCCACCGAGCTCCAGCAACGTGTCCTCCCAGGAGTCCTCGACGTGCGGCTCGCCGCCCGAGAACTCGATCAGCATGCGGAAGCGGCGAGAGTCGACCTCGGGGAGGCCCGCCTGACGCGCCAGCTCCTCGACAGAACCCGTCCCGAGCAGGGTGACCGGGTGCACGTCGTGGGCGGCCTCGCGGGCCAGGACCAGCTGGACCCGCTTGCCCACGACGTCGGAGAAGAACACGCTCCACAGAGGATCCGCGACGACGTCGGCCGCGATCGTGTGCAGCCCCCACAGGTCGGTGTCGACGGGCCCGGCCGTTTCGATGACTCCGCCGAGCAGCACCTCGTCCCCGCGGGTGACCTCGAAGATGACGACTCTCCGTGTCGTAGGCCGCGCTCAGTCCGTACAGACCGGGGTTGCGTGTGCAGCTCTGGAGCTTTCCCGCGTCATCGAGGAGATAGAACAGCCGGTCGCCCACTGCGCCGTGATTCGTGAGGTCGATCGCGTCTGGATGGTGGAGTGACAGCCCCTTGACCGGGGTGATCGACAGCCGAGTGATCGTCAGCTCGCTCGACATGCGCCCCAGCCTCCCACGCGTCCCGCGTCACAGGACCGAGTTTCCGTTTTGCGTACCGCGGGTATGGGCTGAGAGGGTCGAAGTTCGCCCTCTCAACTCTCGGACAGGAGGCGGCGCCCGGAACCCGCGGCGCCGAACACGTGACTACCCAGGACCAGACAACTCCCGACACCCAACGCAACCGGGTGCGCGATGCCCTCGCCTCACCCGTTGACGACGTGGTCCCGCACCCCGCGCTCGACGTACCGGTCGACCACACTGCTCCGGAGAAGGGCGGTGGACTCGACAAGGTCGTCTTCGGCGTCACCGCGGCGATCGCCGTCGCCTTCCTGGTCTGGGGCTTCGTCGAGCACCAACAGCCTCGCCGACGTCTCCGGCAAGTCGCTGACGTGGGTGATGACGAACACCGGCTGGCTGTTCGTGCTCACCGTCGAGCGCCTTCGTGGTGTTCGTGCTCTGGCTCGCGCTGAGCCGGTTCGGCAACATCACGCTCGGCCGCGACGACGAGGAGCCCGAGTTCCGGACCGTCTCCTGGATCGCGATGATGTTCAGCGCCGGCATGGGCATCGGCCTGATGTTCTACGGCGTCAGCGAGCCGGTCACCCACTTCGCGACGCCGCCCCCGGGCACCGGCGAGCCGGGCAACCCCGAGGCCGCCCAGACGGCCATGGCCACCACGCTCTTCCACTGGACCCTGCACCCGTGGGCGATCTACGCCGTGGTCGGCCTGGCCATCGCGTACGGCGTCTACCGCAAGGGCCGCCTCCAGCTGATCTCGGCCGCGTTCGAGCCGCTGCTCGGCAAGCGCGCGAACGGTCCGGCCGGCAAGGTGATCGACATGCTCGCGATCTTCGCGACCCTGTTCGGCTCGGCCGCCTCGCTCGGCCTCGGCGCGCTGCAGATCCAGAGCGGCCTGGAGATCGTGGCCGGTATCGGCACGATCGGCAACGCACTCCTGATCGGCATCATCGCCGTGCTCACCGCGGCCTTCGTGCTGTCCGCCGTCACCGGCGTCGCCAAGGGCATCCAGTGGCTGTCGAACATCAACATGGTGCTCGCCATCGCGCTCGCCGCGCTTCGTGTTCGTCGTCGGCCCGACCGATCTTCATCCTCAACCTGGTGCCGACCTCGGTCGGCAGCTACGTCCAGGACCTGCGCGATGATGTCGGCCCGCACCAACGCCGAGGGCCAGGCCACCAGCGACTGGCTCCAGACCTGGACCGTCTTCTACTGGGCCTGGTGGCTGTCCTGGACGCCGTTCGTCGGCATGTTCATCGCCCGGATCTCCCGCGGCCGCACCATCCGCCAGTTCGTCACCGGCGTGCTGCTGGTGCCGAGCCTGGTCAGCCTGGTCTGGTTCTGCATCTTCGGCGGCGCCGCCATCGACCTGCAGAAGAACGGCACCGACATCGCCGGCGCCGGCGGCGCTCGAGTCGCAGCTGTTCACCACGCTCGAGGCCTACCCGCTGGCCACCGTCGCCAGCGTCGCTCGTGATGATCCTGGTCGCGATCTTCTTCGTGTCCGGTGCCGACGCCGCGTCGATCGTGATGGGCACGCTGTCCGAGCGCGGGACCATCGAACCGAGCCGGCCGACCGTCATCTTCTGGGGCGTCGCCACCGGTGCGGTGGCCGCCGTGATGCTGCTCGTCGGGCGGCAGCGACGCGCTCACCGGGCTGCAGACGATCACCATCGTGGCGGCGCTGCCGTTCGTGATCGTGATGGTCGGGCTGGCGGTCTCACTCGTGAAGGACCTGCGCAGCGACCCGCTGATGGTCCGCAAGCAGTACGCCGCGGACGCGGTCGAGCAGGCCGTCGATCACCGGCGTGACCGAGCACGGTGACGACTTCGTGATCGCCGTCGACAAGGACCCGACGGCCTAGCGCACGTCTGGCCGCTCACCAGCTGGTCGACAGCGGCCGGCCCTCGTGGAACCCGGCGGCCGACTGGACGCCGACCACCGCCCGCTCGTGGAACTCCGCGAGCGTGCTCGCGCCGGCGTACGTGCAGGCGGACCGGACGCCCGAGCAGATCTGGTCGATCAGGTCCTCCACGCCCGGGCGGGCCGGGTCGAGGTACATCCGCGACGACGAGATGCCCTCCTCGTACAGGCCCTTGCGGGCCCGCTCGAAGGCCGACTCGGTCGCCGTCCGGTTGGCGACCGCGCGCGCCGACGCCATCCCGAAGGACACCTTGAACGCGCGTCCGTCGGCGTCGTGCAGCAGGTCGCCGGGCGACTCGTGGGTGCCGGCGAACCAGGAGCCGATCATCACCGACGACGCCCCGGCGGCCAGGGCGAGCGCGACGTCGCGCGGGTGCCGCACTCCCCCGTCGGCCCACACGTGCTTGCCCTGCTCGCGCGCGGCCTCGGCGCACTCCAGCACCGCGGAGAACTGCGGGCGGCCGACGCCGGTCATCATCCGGGTGGTGCACATGGCGCCCGGCCCGACGCCGACCTTCACGATGTCGGCGCCGGCGTCGATCAGCGCCTGCGTGCCCTCGGCGGAGACCACGTTGCCGGCGACGACGGGGACGCCGCGGCGACAGGGCGGAGACCGCCCGGAGCGCCTCGAGCATCCGGTCCTGGTGGCCGTGGGCGGTGTCGACGACGAGGCAGTCGATGCCGGCCTCGAGCAGCTCCGCCGCCTTGCCCGCGGCGTCCGCGTTGACGCCGATCGCGGCGGCGATCCGCAGCCCTCCACGCGCGTCGACCGCCGGCTGGTAGACCGTGGCGCGCAGCGCGCCGGTGGCGGTGAGCACGCCGGTCAGCGAGCCGTCGGCGCCCACGGCGACCGCGAGCGGCGCGTGCGCGGCGTCGAGCGCGTCGAAGGCGGCGCGCGGGTCGGTGTCGTCGGCGATCCGCACGAACGACGGGTTCATCACCTGCTGGACCTGCGCGAACCGGTCCACCTCGAAGCAGTCGGCCTCGCTCACGACGCCGACCGGCCTGCCGCCGTCGACGACCACGGCCGCGCGGTGCGAGCGCTTCGGCATCAGGGCCAGCGCCTCGGCCACGGTCTGGTCCGGGCGCAGCTCGATCGGGGTGTCGAAGACGTGGTGCCGGGACTTCACGAACGACACCACGTCGGCGACGACCGGGATCGGGATGTCCTGCGGGATCACGGCCAGCCCGCCGCGGCGGGCCACCGTCTCGGCCATCCGCTTGCCGGCGATCGCCGTCATGTTGGCGACGACGAGCGGCAGGGTGGCCCCGGTCCCGTCGGAGGTGGACAGGTCTACGTCGTACCTGCTCGCCACCGCCGAGTGCCGGGGCACCATGAAGACGTCGTCGTAGGTCAGGTCGTGCGGCGGGGCCGCGTCATCGAGGAAGCGCACGCAAGGGACGCTACCGGGACGACGCGGCCCCGTCCGTCACTGGCAGTGCGTTGGCGGCCGCGACGACGTCGACCAGACCGGCGCCCTTGTCGAAGGACGTGGTGACACCGTCCGGCGCCGGCGGCGTACGGCGCACCGAAGGAGTACTTGTACGCCGTGGTGCGGATCGCCGTCTCGACCTGCGCCGGGGTCGCACCCGGCGAGTCCTGGAACAGCTGGGCGACGATGCCGGCGATGTGCGGCGCGGCCATGGACGTGCCGCTGATCGTGTTGAAGTCGCCGTTCTCCTGCGGGTCCAGGCCGGTGCTGCAGATCGGCAGGTAGAGCCGGCAGGACGACAGGATCATGTCGCCGGGCGCCGAGATGTCCGGGTAGGTCGAGAAGTCGCCGTCCTGGCCGCGCGAGGAGAACTCGCTGACCTCGCCGTCACGGGTGCCGGTGCCGAGGTCGTTGTACGACGCCACCGAGATCACGCCACCGGTCGGGTCCATGCCCGGCGGGTTGGACAGGCTCGCCGAGCCGTCGCCACCGTCGTTGCCGTTGGCCCACACCGTCACGACACCCTCGGCCGCCAGCGCCTGCTGGAGCTTGACGGTCGCGGACTCCGGGTCGAACTCGCCGCCGCCGCTCGGGCCGTAGGAGTTGTTGGTGACCTTGATCGGCGGGCACTCGGCGGCCGGGACGCCCTCGCCGCACGGGGCGTCGTGGTTCTCGAGCACCCAGTTCAGGGCGGTGTCGGCGCCGAGGATCACCAGCGCGGCGCCGGTGGACAGCGACACGAGCTTGGCCTCGGGGGCGGCACCGTGGATGGTCTCGCCGGTGCTCAGCTCGGTCGGGCGGCCGGCGATGATGCCGGCGACGTGGGTGCCGTGGCCGCCCAGCGAGAGGGTGTCGGTGTCGACGCTGTTCGGGACGTCGAGCACCTGGCAGGCGGCCTCGAGCGGGTCGCACAGCACCTTGTGGTTGCTGACGACGGCGCTGGTGCCGTCCTCCTCCTGGAGGTAGGGGTGGGTCGGGTCGACGCCGGAGTCGATCAGGCCGACGCTGACGCCGGCGCCGCCGAGGGCGTTGCCGTCGGCGCCGGTGAGGGTCTGGTAGGCCTCGTCGCCGCGGGTGGCCTGGTTGGACTTGGTGCCGAAGAACTCGATCGGCTGGTTGCCCTCGAGGTAGGTCACGCCCGACTGGAGGCGGGCGGCGGTGATCTGCGCCTTGGTGCCGCGGGCGATGACCACGCCGATCTGGTCGAAGCTGCCGGTCTTGGTCATCCCGGTGGCGGTGACCGCGCGGTTGGCCGCGGCGAGGGTGCTGCCGTGCACGAGCACGGTGGTCTTCTGACCGCTGACCAGGCTGGTCAGCTTGCCGGCCAGGAAGTCCTGGACGGGTGCGAGGACCGGCGCCGACTGCGCGGGGCCGTGGACGGCGGGGACGAGGTTGCGGCAACGACCAGCCGCGGCAGCGAGCAAGCGCACAGGACTGCGCATGGGTGACCTCCCGAGAAGGATGTGTGGACGACTAACTCCTCAACGGCGAGGAGCCCCATCAGGTCACGGTCCCCGTCAGAGAGATCCGACCAAACATGTCCGCGGTCTGCCGCGCGCTGGGGCGTTCCGGCGTCCCGATCGGCGCCCAGTCCGAGCAGGGTCGCGACCACCTCGTCCTCCCCCTTGAACACCGCTCCGGCCAGCGGTGACTGACCGCGGTCGTTGAGCCGGTTCACGTCCGCGCCGCGCTCCGCGAGGCCGGCCACGACGGCCGCGTGACCGTGGTAGGCGCCCAGCATCAGCAGCGTGTTGCCGTCGGCGTCGGTCAGGTCCGCCGGCACCCCGGCGTCGACGTGCGCCATCAGCAGGTCGGCCTCGCCCTGGCGGGCCAGGTCGAACATCTGGTGGGCCGCCTCGACCAGCTCGTCGCTGGGTCCGTCTCGTCGCTGTCATCAGGCCGCGCGAGTCTTCGCACCCGTTTCCCTAGGGTGTTCGCCATGGCCTTTCTCGAGCCCGGCTCCCCCACCGACCACGCCGCCGCCGTCCGGTCCGAGCTGGAGTCGACGCTGGGCGTCCGACGCCGAGGTCGTCGGACGGGCGCCGGGCCGGGTCAACCTGATCGGCGAGCACACCGACTACAACGGCGGCCTGGTCCTCCCGCTGGCGCTGGCGCACGCGACGTACGCCGCCGTGGCGCCGCGCGACGACGGCCGGATCCGCGTGTGCAGCCGCCAGGAGGACGGCGTCTGGGAGGGCCACGTCGCGGCCCTGGGCCCGGGCACGGTCTCCGGCTGGGCGGCGTACGTCGTCGGCGTGCTGTGGGCGCTCGGCGAGGCCGGCGCCGAGGTCCCCGGCATGGACATCGCGGTCGACACCAGCGTCCCGGTCGGCGCCGGGCTGTCCAGCTCGGCGGCCCTCGAGTGCTCGGTCGCGCGTCGCGCGTCGCCTCGCTGCTCGACCTGCCGCTGGACGCCGACGGCCGCCGCGCCCTCGCGGCCGCCTGCATGCGCGCCGAGTCCGAGGTCGCGGGTGCGCCGACCGGCGGCATGGACCAGACGATCTCCCTGCTCGCCGAGGAGGGATCGGCGCTGCTGATCGACTTCGACGACGACGAGACCGCGCAGGTGCGCGTTCCCGATCGCCGCGGCCGGTCTGGCCCTCCTGGTCACCGACACCCGGGTCTCGCACGCCCTGGTCGAGGGCGGGTACGGCGACCGCCGGGCCGAGTGCGACGCCGCGGCGCGCCTGCTCGGTGTCGACGACGCTGCGGCACGCCACGCTGGGCGACGTGGAGGACCTGGCCGACGACCGCCTGCAGCGACGGGCCCGGCACGTCGTCACCGAGATCACCCGGGTGGAGCGTTCGGTGTCGGCGATCGAGGCCGGCGACTGGGCGCGCCTGGGACGGCTGTTCGACGAGTCCCACCTCTCGATGCGCGACGACTTCGAGATCTCCTGCGCCGAGCTCGACACGTGCCGTCGCCGACCGCGGTCGAGGCCGGCGCGATCGGCGCCCGGATGACCGGCGGCGGGTTCGGCGGCTCGTCGATCGCGCTGGTGCCCGAGGAGCGGGTGGACGCCGTCGTCCGCGCCATCGACACCGCGTTCGTGGCCGCGGGCGTTCGCGGCGCCGGCGCACCTGCTGGCCACGGCGCTCGGCGGCCGCCGACGTGGTCGGCTGAGCGGCCGACCCGGTCGCCGAGTCCCACCAGCGGAGCACGCGCAGGGCCCGCAGCGTCAGCCAGCGCGAGGGCTGGCCGACACCGTCGTCCATGTGGAACCACACGCGTCCTGGCGGCGTGCGGTCGAGCAGCCACATGCCCTCCGGTGTCTGCTTGCTGCGGACGTGGTCGATCGCCTCCCCCAGTCTCGGGTCGGTCGCGCCCGTCGCCGAGGTCGGCGGCGGCCCGGAAGTAGTCCAGGGCTCGCAGCACGTGGTAGCGCCAGCGGCTGGGCTCGACGAACGACAGGAACTCCTCGTCGGCCGGCTCGCCGGTGCCGAGGCGGCGGAACAGCTGCCGTTGCAGGAGGTACTCCTCACCGGATCGGCGCGCCGCCCGGGAGTCCGGCGTCCCGCCGGTGGCGCGCTCGTGCTCGAGCAGCCCCTCCAGCACGTTGATCGTCGTGTGGAAGGACGAGCGGGTCGAGCCGTTCGGGCGCTCGCAGTTCCAGCCGCCGTCCTCGAGCTGCTCGCCGACGAGCCGCGCGACGATCGGGGACACGTCGACCCCGAAGTAGGCAGCCGTCGGCGACCGTCCGGCCGTTGATGCACTCCTCCGTCTCACCGGTCCCAGAACGGTTGGCCCCCCTCGTCCCACCGCGAGCTCTCACCGATCAGCCGCACGGCACGCTGCGCCGCAGTCCCGAGGCCAGGCTCCAGGCCGAGCTCCCGCAGCTGCGTCAGGACGAAGGACGTCGCCGTCCAGGGCTGGCCGACCTCCTCCACTCGCTCGACTCGAAGTCGTGAGGAATGAAGGAGCCGCCCGCCCACTGCCCGTCCGGGTCCTCCAGGGCCAGGAGTCGCGCGCCCCACCCCTCGGTCTCGACCCGTGCCCGTTCCGGCCGCCACTGCGACTCCGGAAGGTCCTGCAGGTCGCGCATGACCTGCCACCGGATCGACGGATCGGAGTTCGAGGAGCCAGTCGACGGCCGCGCCCGAGCTGTTCATGCGCGCGACGCTAGCAACCCTCGACCGGGAGCTTTTCTAGGTGGCCGAGACCCCGATCCGGCCCTCGCGGAAGGCGTTGCACGAACAGCGCGTGGTCGTCGCGGACCCGGGTGGCGTAGTCCATCCCGAAGTCGGTCACCCACGCCGTGAACTCCCGGCGCCGGCGGTCGAGGCTGTCCGCGATCGCCTCCTCGACCTGGAAGTCGACCAGGTCCTGCTCGCTGTCCTCGTCGGAGGCGCAGTGGATCTTGGCGGTGGCCCGGCCGAGCAGGTCGACGACGTCGGCGATGTCGTCCGGCTCGGTGATGCCCGACCAGTCCAGGTCCACCTCGTACGGCGACACCTCCGACGACGACGTACCCGACGCCGTCCAGGGTGGTGTGCCCGAGCATCGGGTCGGTGTGCACCTGCAGCGCCCGCTGGCTGACCACGGTCCGGTGCCCCTCGTGGTCGAAGTACTTCTCGACCTCGCCGGTGTCCACGAACCGGCTGACCGCCGGGATGTTCGCCTGCTTCATCGACAGCACCACGTCGTTGTCCAGCGCCTGGCTGAACCCCTCGACGAGCAGGTTGTACGCCGGCAGCCCGGCGCTGCCGATCCCGAACCCGGACTTGCCGACCACGTCGCGCAGCTCGTAGAACAGCTCGCGGTCGAAGCGCTTGTCCTCCGGGATCGTCTCCAGGTACCGCTCGAAGGCCCGGACGCACCTTGGCCCGCTCGGTCTTCGCGAGCCGGCGCACGGAGTCGTCGTCGCGGAACATGCGGGTGCCGTCGGTGACCACGCGTCGACGCCGTCGAGCAGGTCGGCGCGCCGCCGGAGCCGGGCCGACACGAGCGCCGCCCGGATCGGCCCGTGCGTGTTGTCGAGGTGCAGCGCGAAGTCGTCGTCGTCGCTGTGCCGGTAGTCGTCGACCTGGGACAGGTAGGACCGGAGGTACCTGCCCGATCAGCCGCCGTACGTCCTCCTCGGGCAGCGCCTTCTGCCAGCCGACCAGCGCCAGCGACGCCGCGAACCGCTGGAGGTCCCACGTGAACCGGCCGAGGTAGGCCTCGTCGAAGTCGTTGACGTCGAAGACCAGGCGGCCGTCGGAGTTCAGGTAGGTGCCGAAGTTCTCGACGTGCAGGTCGCCGTGCACCCAGATCCGGCCGCTGTGCTCGTCGGTGAACGGGTCCTCGTCGGCGGTGACGTCGGCGTAGAACAGGCAGGCGCTGCCCCGGTAGAACGCGTGCGGGTCGGACGCCATCTTGCGGTACTTCGCCCGGAACGCGACCGGGTCCGCCTTCATCAGCGGGGCGAACGCGTCGTCGAGGACCGACACGATCAGGTCGCTGCGCTTCTGGTCGGCGAGGTGCGGGGCCATGCGCGTCACCCTGCCATGTGAGTCCAGGTACTCACCCGCGGTCGCGTACGGCGGCGGGTATCCGCGGCGGCGCCGCGACGGCGAGGCTTGCCGCCATGAGCAACCCGACCTCCGCCAAGAACACCAACGCCTTCTACGCCCAGGCCGGCATCTCCTTCGCCATCGCGCTGCTGACCATGGTCTTCGCCGTCATCTACCTGCCCGTCGACCCGTGGATGCGGGCCTTCCTCGGGCTCGGCGTCATGTACCTCACCACCTCCGCGTTCACGCTCGCCAAGTGCGTGCGCGACGCCCAGGAGAACCAGGCCGTCTACGCCCGCCTCGACCAGGCCCGCGTCGAGAAGATCCTCGCCGAGCACGACCCGTTCCGCGACGTCTCCTGACCCCCTGATCAGTGCTTGACTGCGGGGCAGTCGCACCAGCTTGGCTTCGGGACCGGCACCGGCGAAGGAACCCGACGTGGACCGGAGCAGTGCCCTCGACCGGATCAAGAACGTCGCCCGCACCGGCGTCGGGGTCGGCAGGACCGTCGCCGGGCAGGCAGCCAAGGCGGCCACGACGGGGGCCACCAAGGCGGCCGGGGCCGTGAGCGGGTACGTCGCGTCCCGCCGGCAGTCCGGCGCCGCTCCGACGCCGCTCCGCTCCCGCGCCGACGACTCCTCCGCCGGTCAGGTCCGCGCCCGAACCGAAGGCGACGGCCAGCCGACGACCGAACGCCGACGGCCGAGCCGAAGGCCAAGACCGAGCCGACGCCGGCCGACGTGGCCAAGCTGGTCGCCAAGAAGCCCCGACCCGCGGCTCCCGCCACCAAGGCGGTGAAGAAGCCCGCGAAGAAGTCGGTGCCCGGCGCCAAGCTGCCACCCCGCAAGCCGGCCGAGTGACCGAGCGCCTGCCCGACCCGGCCCTGGTCGTCCTGGTCGGCGCGTCCGGCTC
Organism: uncultured Actinomycetota bacterium; assembly: GCA_963788445.1. Lineage (GTDB taxonomy): Bacteria > Actinomycetota > Actinomycetes > Propionibacteriales > Nocardioidaceae > Nocardioides. The sequence continues at coordinate 725,650 of CAWBGN010000004.1, read as the reverse complement.
GGGCAAGTCCACCTGGGCCGAGGGCCGGCTACCGCCGCGAGGAGATCGTCTCCTCCGACGCGCTGCGCGGCGTGGTCGGCAGCGGGCCGCACGACCTCGACGCCTCCACCGACGCGTTCGCGCTGCTCGAGACCATCGTCGCCGCCCGGCTGGGGCGCGGCCTGACCACGCGTCGTCGACACCCTCGGCCTCGACGCCGGACCGGCGGACGGCCTGGCTGGCCGCCGCGCGGGGCGCCGGGCTGCCGGCCGTCGCCGTCGTCTTCGCGACCCCCGACGCCGAGTGCCGGCGGCGCAACGCCGCCCGCGACCGGCCGGTGCCCGCACCGGTGCTGGCCGGTCAGCTGAAGCGGATGCGGGCCGTGCGCCGACGAGCTCGCCGCCGAGGGCTGGGACGTCGTCCACGAGGTCGCGCCGGAGCCGGGTCGTGTGCCTGAGGACGCGCCAGAGCGCGTCGAGAGGCACACGACCCCGCCGGCCGGCGAGACCGGCGGACTCCCAGGGGCTGGAGGTCGTGCTCCAGGTGTCCCGGTTCCCGTGGGGCGAGGACCCGGCGGCCTGGCTGCGCGAGGTCGCGCTCGCGGCCGACGAGGCCGGGTTCGCGGGGATCGCGCTGATGGACCACCTGATCCAGATCCCGCAGGTCGGCCGCGCGTGGGAGCCGATCCCCGAGCCCTGGGTGACGCTCGGCATGCTGGCCGGGCTCGGCACCGGGCTGCGGCTCGGCACGCTGGTGCACGCCGGTGACCTACCGGCCGGCCGGCATCACCGCCAAGGCCGCGGCCACGCTCGACGTGCTCACCGGCGGTCGGGCGTTCGTCGGCATCGGCGCCGGCTGGTGGGAGCGCGAGCACGCCGGCGCACGGCATCGCCGTTCCCGCCCGACCGGGAGCGGCTCGACCTCGCTCGAGTCGGCCGATCGAGACGATGCGGGCGCTGTGGGGCGCCGGCACCAAGGCGTACGCCGGCGACGCGGGTGCGGCCTGCCCGAGACCACGTCCTACCCGCGGCCGGTCGGGCCGGATCCCGGTCGATCGTCGGCGGCGGCGGCGAGAAGCGCACGCTCCGGATCGCCGCCCGGCTCGGCGACGCGATCAACGTGCCGTCCGACCGAGCACGCTCGACCGCAAGGTCGCGGTCCTGCACGAGCACTGCCGCGACGTCGGCCGGGACCCGGACGAGGTCGCGATCACGGTCCTCGACCTGCCCGTCGATCGGCCGCGACCGCGACGACACCTGGGCCCGGGTCGAGCGGCTGCGCGGCCGGACCGCCGCGGCGGCGTACGCGCGGCGGACCCATGCAGGGACGGTCGCCGAGCAGCGAGACCGGTACGGCGTGCTGGCCGAGCCGCGGCGTGAGTACCGTGTTCCTCGGGCTGCCCGACCTCGCCGGACCCGAGGACGTCGCCGCCCTGGCAGCGCTGACGAGCTAGGCCGACCGACCGGAGAGGGAGACACCGTGCCGAACCCGCTCGAACGACTCAAGGACGCCGTCCGAACATCCACGGCAGACCGCCGAGCACGTGGTCGGCGGCGCCGTCGGGATCGCCAAGGGCACCGTGCACAAGGGACTCGAGGTAGCCGGGACGCTCACGTCCAGGGCGCGTGGCGGAGGAGAGGCGGTCAGCCAACCGGCACCGCCGGACGAGCATCCCGAGCCGGTGATGCGCGCGCCCGCGAAGAAGGCACCACCCGCCAAGAAGGCACCTCCCGCGAAGAAGACTGCCGCCAAGAAGGCGGCGAAGAAGGCGCCGGCCAAGAAGGCTCCTGCGAAGAAGGCGGCCCCGTCGGCGGCGGCGCCGCCGGTGCCCGACCCCGCGGCACCCGGCCCAGCGGCAGCTGAGGCTCCGGCACCCGACCCTGCGGCGCCGGCAGCTCCGGCACCCGAGGCACCCGAGGCACGCCCGAGGCGCCGGAGGCACCCCGAGAGCCCGAGAACTGACGGCTACTTCAGCTCGGCGCTCGACAGTCCGAGGATCCGGCGGGCGACGATCAGCTGCTGGATCTGCTGGGTGCCCTCGAAGATGTCGAGGATCTTGGAGTCGCGCGCCCACTTCTCCAGCAGCTCGACCTCGCTGTAGCCGACGGTGCCGGCGAGCTCGACGCAGCGCAGCGTGATGTCCGAGCCGACCCGGCCGGCCTTCGCCTTGGCCATCGAGGCCTCCAGCGAGTTCGGCTTGCGGTTGTCGGCCATCCAGGCGGCCTGCAGCGTCAGCAGGTGCGCCGCCTCCCAGTCGGCCTCCAGCTGGAGGAACTTCGCGGCCGCCGCGGACTGGGTGATCGCCGGCCGGTCGTAGTCGATCGCGACGCCGGCCTGCGTCGAGCAGCTCGCGGGTCAGGTCGAGCGAGGCCCGGGCGCAGCCGACCGCCATCGCGGCCACCAGCGGGCGGGTGTTGTCGAAGGTCGCCATCGCGCCGGCGAAGCCCTGCTTGGCGTCGACGTCGGGCGAGCCGAGCAGGTTCTCGGCCGGCACCCGGCAGTCCTCGAAGATGATCGTGGCGGTGTCGGAGGCGCGGATGCCGAGCTTGTGCTCGAGCCGCTCGACGTTCATGCCCGGGCGTGCCCTTCGGGACCACGAACGACTTGATCGCGGCCCGGCCGAGCTCCTTGTCGAGCGTCGCCCACACCACGACGGCGTCGCAGCGCTCGCCGGAGGTGACGAAGATCTTCTCGCCGTTGAGGACGTACTCGTCGCCGTCGAGGCGGGCGGTCGTCCTGATGCTGGCGGAGTCCGAGCCGGTGCCGGGCTCGGTGATCGCCATCGCGGCCCACAGGCCGTCGAACCGCTCGTGCTGCTCGTCGTTGGCCACCGACGCGATCGCGGAGTTGCCGAGGCCCTGGCGCGGCATCGACAGCAGCAGCCCGACGTCGCCCCAGCACATCTCGACGATGGACAGCACCGAGGCGAGGTTGGTGCCGTTCTTGACGCCGTCCTTCTCCGTCGGCGGTCTCGTCGCGCCGTACGCCGGTCGCGCCGGCGCCCTCGGACGCGCCGGACTCCGAGAGCCCGTCGATCATCGCGGCGAGCATGTCGAGCTCCTTGGGGTACTCGTGCTCGGCGCGGTCGTACTTGCGGGAGATCGGCCGCAGCATGTTCATCGCGACCTGGTGGGCCTGGTCGACCAGCGGGCGGAGCTTCTTGGGATCGTCGAGGTTGATGATCATCAGACGAGCACGCTTCCTTCCATGACGCCGATGGCCCGCAGGTCGCGGTACCACCGCTCGACCGGGTGCTCCTTGACGAAGCCGTGGCCGCCGAGCAGCTGTACGCCGTCGAGGCCGATCTGCATGCCCTTCTCGGCGCAGAGCTTGCGGGCCAGGGCGACCTCGCGGGCGAAGTCCTTGCCGGCGGCGGCGCGCGGCCGCGGCCTTGTAGGTCAGCAGCCGCATCGACTGCAGCTCGATCGCGATGTTGGCGACCATGAACGCGACCGACTGGCGGTGCGCGATCGGCTCGCCGAACGCCTCGCGCTCCTTGACGTACGGCGTCACGTAGTCGAGCACGGCCTGGCCGGTGCCGACCGCGAGCGCGCACCAGGCGAGGCGCGAGAGCCGCACGCACTCGGTGTAGGTCGTGCCGTCGGTCGCGCCGAGCGACGGCGCTCTCGTCGACGCGGACGTCGGTGAGGGTCAGCTTGGTGAGCGAGGCCGCGCGGACGCCCATCGACGGGTCGCCCTCGACGGTGAGGCCGTCGGTCGAGGACTCGACGAGGAACAGCACCGGCTTGCCGTCGAGCTGGGCGCCGACGACGAACAGCTCGGCCTCGGCACCGCGCGGGACCAGCGACTTCACGCCGTTGAGGACGTAGCCGTCGCCGTCGCGGGTGGCCGTGGTCGACGGGCTCGAGCACGTCGAACAGGACGGTCGGCTCGGTCAGGGCGAGCGCCGCGGCCGGGACGTCGTCGCCGGTGAACGCCGGCAGGTAGGTGCTCTGCTGCTCGTCGGTGCCCCACAGCGCGAGCGCGGTGGCGACCGAGCCCGGAGCGAGGGCGGCGACGGCGAGGCCCATGTCGCCCGTGCGCGAGCGCCTCGGCGACGAGCGTCCCGGCCATCGCCGAGCGCTCCTCGGAGATGCCGCCGAGCGCCTCCGGCACGCCGAGGATCGGCAGCCCGATCTCCAGGCCGGCCTTGAGCACCTCGTCGGGGGCGGCGCAGGCCTCGTTGGCCTCGGCCGCCGCGGGCCGGACCACCTCGGTGGCGAACTCGCGTCACCACGTCGACGAGCATCTGCTCGTCCTCGGTCGGCGTCAGGTCGAAGACGCCGCGCGCCGCGGTGGCGGGGACCCGGACGCCGGGCTTGCCCTTCTTGCCCGGCGCGGGCGAACGTGCGGCTGGCCGTCGTCAGCGTCCTGAAGCCGCTGCGGGTCACCGTGAAGACGGCCTGCTCGGTCTGCTTGCGCAGGCCGAGCCGGTCGATCAGGTCGCTCTGGGCGACCCGGTTCAGCGCGGCGACGGCGAGGCCGATCGGGTCGCGGGACTCCGTGGACGCCAGGCCGAACCTGCCGCCGGGCTTGAAGCCCGGACTTTTCAAGCTCCGTGTCAGGGACATGCGGATAATGTAACTCGGAGTTACACACAGCGCTACGCACGGTCGCGGTGGCTCCCGTCACAGTGTGCGGACCGGGTCTGGATAGGCTTCCGCGCCATGACCGACGCGCCCGTCCACGCGCCGTACGGCCCGCTCCCCGACGGGCGGCACCGTCCGGCCGATCACCCGCTGGGGAACACCCGTCATGCACCGAGCCCAGCAGCCGGTCACGGCGTACGACGACGAGCTGCGCGGCCTGGTCGCCGACATGGTCGCCACGATGTACGCCGCCGACGGGGTCGGGCTCGCCGCCTGCCAGATCGGCGTCGACCTGGCCGTCTTCGTCTTCGACTGCCCGGACGAGTCCGGCGAACGCACCGGCCGGCGTGGTCTGCAACCCGGTGCTCACCGCTGCCGGAGGGCCGCGACCGGCGGCTCGACGACGAGCGACGAGGGCTGCCTGTCGTTCCCCGGGCGCGTTCGTCCCGTGCGCCGCGGCCCGACTACGCCTCCGTCACCGGCACCGGCCTCGACGGCGAGCCGGTCACCTTCGCCGGCGACGGGCTGCTGGCCCGCTGCCTGCAGCACGAGACCGACCACACGCTCGGCACCGTCTTCGGCGACCGGCTGTCGACCAAGGCGCGCAAGAAGCTCCAGAAGGAGCACGACAAGCTGGCGGACGACTACCCCCTGTCCTGGCCCTCCTAGGACGGCGGACTCCATGCGCAGGATCGTGCTCTTCATGTCCATCTCGGTCGACGGTTTCATGGCGGGCGTCGACGGCGACCTCAGCTGGCACCTGGTCGACGACGAGGTGCACCGGCACTTCAACGAGGTGCTCGCGGGGATGAGCGCGTTCCTCGACGGACGGGTCACCTACGAGCTGATGGCCGACTTCTGGCCCACCGCCGACGAGGACCCGGACGCCGAACCCGCCGGTGGCCGAGTTCGCCCGGATCTGGCGGGACATGCCCAAGGTCGTGTTCTCCCGCACCCTCGAGAGCGCCGACTGGAACACCCGCGATCGTGCGGGAGGTCGACCCGTCGGAGATCCGCGCCTGGTGCGAGGAGCCCGGCGGCGACATGGTGGTCGGGGGCGCCGACCTGGCGGGGTCGTTCCTGGCCGCAGGGCCTGGTGGACGAGCTGCGGCTCTACGTCCACCCGGTGCTGGTCGGCCGAGGCAAGCGGCTGTTCCAGGACGCGGACGCGGCCCTCGACTTCGGACTGGTCCAGACACGTGCCTTCGGCAACGGAGTGGTGCTCCTCCACTACGCCCGCACGGCCCGCGGAGAGCGCTGTGCACGGCTGATCCGCGGCATTTCGGGGTGCCGCAGGCTGCCGCCCGTACCCAGGCGTCGCGGAGCGGCCGGTCGCCGGTCACGCGGCTCGCAGGGCAACCGGCTACATTTCCGCTTTACTCTGAGGCATGACCGACGCACACTGTCGGCCGAGTCTCGGATGCTGACGGAGACCGGGCCGAAGGCTTCGGGGAACGACTTCTCGGCTCCCTCCTCGACCGATCTCACACGATGCCGCCGCAGCTGATCGCGCCGCTCATCGCCCAGGAGCTCGGCAAGATCGGTGCCCGCGACGTCGCGGTGCTGCTGCAGGACTACGACCAGATGAACCTCGTGCCGCTGCTCGGAGAGGGCCTCGTGGTGGGCGAGAAGCAGGCCATCGACGACTCCGTGGCCGGCATCGCCTTCCAGACCGACCAGATCGTGGAACGCACGGCGGGCAACGTGGTCCAGCTCTACGTCCCCCTCCTCGACGGCGCCGACCGGGTCGGGGTGCTCGCCTTCACGCTCGACGACCTGACCGAGCACGACCGGCGGCTGGCCCGCCGCCTGGCCGGACTGATCGCCGACATGCTGATCACGAAGAGCATGTACACCGACGAGTTCTTCCAGTCCCGCCGCGGCCGCCAGCAGATGAGCCTGTCCGCCGAGATGCAGTGGGGGCTGCTGCCGCCGCTGATGATGATCACGCCGCAGGTGTCGGTCGCCGGAGCCCTCGAGCCCGCCTACGACGTCGCCGGCGACAGCTTCGACTACGCGCTCAACGGCGACGTCCTGCACGTCTGCATGATCGACGCCATGGGCCACGGGCTCGACGCGGCGGTGATGGCCACGGTCGCCATCGGCGCCTACCGCCACGCCCGACGGCAGAACGTGGAGCTGGAGGACCTCTACGCCGCGATGAACTACGCCATCGTCGACCAGTTCGAGCCGGAACGGTTCGCCACGGCACAGATGGCCAGGCTCGACGTCGCCACCGGCATGATGCAGTGGGTCAACGCCGGTCACCCCCCGCCGCTGCTGCTGCGCGACGGGCTGGTCGTGCGCGAGCTCGAGAGTCCCACGACGCTCCCGGTCGGCTTCAGCGGGCGACCCCGATCGTGTCCGAGACGGTGCTCGAGTTCGGCGACCGGGTGCTGTTCTTCACCGACGGTCTCACCGAGGAGCACATCTACGGTGGCCCGGAGTTCGGTGACACGCGGATGCGGATGCTGATCGAGCAGGTGGAGGCCGACCGGGTCCCCGTCCAGGAGTCGGTCCGCCGCCTCTCGCGCCTGCTGATGTTCGAGCGCGGCGGCAGCACGAGGGACGACTCGACCCTGCTGATGTTCGAGTGGTCGGGTCTGGCGGCCAAGGACCTCGACACCGCGCAGTGACGACCGCTGGACATACTTGCCCGGTGACCACCCCCGACGTCCGGATCGTCCAGCTCGACCCGGAGACCCTCGCCGCGCTCGCCGAGGGCGATCTCGAGCGCGCCCAGCGCACCGCTCCGGTCGAGCTGACGCCATGGCTGGCCGGGCCCGAGTCCGTCGGCACCTGGCGCTTCCGGGCGAAGCAGGCGGTCGAGACGCCGCAGGACCTTCCGTGGGTCACCGGTGTGCTGTGGGACGACGAGACCGGGACCGCGGTCGGCAAGGCCGGCTTCCACGCCGCACCGAACGAGGAGGGCATGGTCGAGGTCGGGTACGCCATCGACCCGGCGTTCCGACGCCGCGGCTACGCCCGGGCCGCCCTGGAGACGTTGCTCGAGCGCGCCCGGCGAGAGCCCGACGTACGTATCCTCCGGGTCACCGTCTCGCCCGAGAACGCGCCGTCGCTCGCGCTGATCGCGCAGTACCCGTTCGTCGAGGTCGGCGAGCAGTGGGACGACGAGGACGGTCTCGAGACCATCTACGAGATGCCGGTCGACTGACCGTCTGAGGTCAGCGGAAGGGGTAGACGTCTCCCCCGCCCTCCGCGAGTGCCCGGGCCACGATGCCGAGGTGCTCGTCGCGCATCTCGTCCGGACATCGCCGGCAGTACGTCGTCCCAGAAGGCGAGCATCGCGCCGCGGCCCTGCATCATGCCGAGCGGACGCGCGAGCGCCCACAGGTGGAAGTGCTCGCTGCCGTCGCCCCAGCGCGCGAAGTGCGTGCGGGCCACCCCGGGGATCGACTTCACCGCGGCGCTCAGCCGCTGCATCAGCGGACCGAGCGATGCCAGCACCTCGAGCGGCGCGTCGTCCAGACGACAGTGCGTCGTTGGGCGCCAGGCCGCCGACGAACGGGATGCCCATCCGGGTCCAGCCGGCGTTGACGTGCCAGACGTCGTCGCGCCAGATCGTGAACTCCGACGGCCGGCAGTGGTTGCAGTCGGTCGGGTCGAGCTCGCCGGCCCGCGGCTGCTCCGGCACCAGCATCGGCTCCAGGATCTTGAGCGTCACCTCGTCGAAGCACGAGAGCCAGTCGTCGACGAGCGGCGCACCCGAGAGCCGCTCCCCGATCGGCAGGGTGCGGTGGTACGGCGAGTCGGCGGCCGCGGACTCGTAGTCGGGCATCAGTTGCCGGGCCTGCCGACGAGACCGATCCGGGTGACGAGGTGGTGGACAGTCGACATGTGAGTCATGTGGCAACCATTCCCCGTTTCGCGGTGACGTAACACGCGACCGCCGTCGCGGCGGCGACGTTCAGCGAGTCGATCCCCTCGCGCATCGGGATGATCGCGCGCCGGTCGGCCGACTGCTCCCAGCGCGTCGACAGCCCGTGGCCCTCCGAGCCGAGCACGAGCGCCACCCGGTCGAGACCGGCGACGGCGTCCTCGACCGCCGAGGCGTCGTCGGCCAGGGTCAGCGCGACCGTGGTGAATCCCTGCGCGGACAGTGACGGTAGCGCGTCGTACCAGTCCGGCAGCCGCGTCCACGGCATCGAGAACACCGCGCCCATCCCGACCTTGATCGACCGGCGGTAGAGCGGGTCCGCGCACCTGCGGCGCCAGCAGCACGGCGTCGAACCCGAACGCGGCGCCCGAGCGGAAGATCGCACCGACGTTGGTGTGGTCGACGATGTCCTCCAGCACCAGCACCGACTGCGCCCCGGCGAGCACCGACGTCCAGGGACGGCAGCGGCCTTGCGCTCAAGCGACGCCAGCGCGCCCCGGTGCACGTGGAAGCCGGTGACCTCCTCGGCGAGTGCCTCGCTGACGACGTAGCAGGGCGCGTCGGTCGTGGACAGCACGTCGTCGAGCCCGTCCAGCCAGCGCGGCGCCATCAGGTAGGAGCGCGGCGTGAAGCCGGCCTCGACCGCGCGACGGACGACCTTCTCGCCCTCGGCGAGGAACAGTCCGTGCGTGGCCTCGAGGTGCTTGCGGAGCTCGACGTCGCGCAGGTCGCGGTAGTCGGCGAGGCGGGGGTCGGTCGGGTCGGTGATCTCGTGCAGCGTGGCCATGTCAGCGCGAAGTGTTCCGGATGCGCGACCGCGACCACGCCGCCGATGACGATGATCGCCGGCGGCCGGACCGCCGCCGCCGCCAGGTCCGCCCCCAGAGCGCCCAGGGTCGACAGCACCGTCCGCTCCCCCGGCATCGTGCCGTCGCAGATCACGGCGACCGGGGTGTCGGCCGGCCGGCCGCCCTCGACCAGGGCCGTGGCGATCGCCGGCGCGTTCTGGACCGCCATCATCAGCAGCAGCGTCCCGTCGAGCGAGGCCACGCGCCTTCCAGTTGACGAGCGACTCGGGGTCTCCCGGAGGCAGGTGTCCCGAGACGACGGTGAAGTCGTGGGCCACGCCCCGGTGCGTGACGGGGATCCCGGCGACGGCGGGTACGGCGATCGGGCTGGTCAGGCCGGGGATCACGGTGACCGGTACGCCTGCCTCGCGGCACGCGAGCACCTCTTCGTACCCACGGCCGAAGACGAAGTTGTCGCCACCCTTGAACCGGACCACCCGCTGGCCGGCCAGTGCCCGCTCGACGATCACCCGGTTGATCTCCTCCTGCTGGGCGGACCGGCCGCGCGGCAGCTTCGCCACGTCGATCAGCTCCACGTCGGCGGGCAGCTCCCCGAGCAGCTCGCGCGGGGCGAGCCGGTCGGCGACCACGACGTCGGCCTCCATCAGCGCCTTGCGGCCGGCGACCGACATCAGCTCGGGGTCGCCGGGGCCGCCGCCGACCAGGACCACGCCGGGGCGTCCGGTCGCGGTGGTGGCGGGCCGCGATCGTCCCCTCCCGCAGCCCCTCGAGGATCTCGTCGCGGACGCTCGCCGAGCGGCGCGGGTCGCGGTTGCCGAGCACGGCGACCGTCACGCCGGCGTGACGTCCCACCGCGGGCGTCCAGGCCGTCGCCTCGGTCGCGTCGTCCGCGCGGACGCAGAACACCCGGCGCTCCTCGGCCGCGGCGCTGATCGCCTCGTTCGCCTCGCGGTCGTTCGTGGCCGCGATGACGTACCACGTCTCGTCCAGGTCGGACGGCCTCGAACCGGCGCTCGAGCCAGGTGATCTCACCGGCCCCGACCAGTCCCTCGATCGCCGGCGTCACGTGCGGCGAGACGACGTACACGTCGGCGCCCACCGCCAGCAGGCCGGGCACCCGGCGCTGGGCGACCTGGCCGCCGCCGACCACGACGACGCGCCGACCGGTGAGCCGCAGGCCTGATGGGTACGTCGGGAAGTCGTCCACGTGCCCATTCTGTCGGCGGCCCCGCACCGGGCCGATTACGTGGGTTCACCCACCGGACTAGGTTGGGCACGAATCTGCTGCTCGCGAGTTAGGAGAACCATGAGCCTCGACCGCCCGGTCACCCCGAACCCGTACGACCTGCTCCCGCAGGTCCCGTCGTTCACCGTCACGAGCGCGGACGTCACCGACGGCCAGCCGCTCAAGGACGACCAGGTCGCCGCGAAGGGCAACACCTCGCCCCAGCTGTCGTGGGAGGGCGCGCCCGAGGGGACGAAGAGCTACACGGTCACCTGCTTCGACCCGGACGCGCCGACCCCGAGCGGCTTCTGGCACTGGGTGCTGGTGGACATCCCGGCGGACGTCACCTCGCTCGACACCGGCGCCGCCGCCGGTGACCTGCCGGGCAGCGCGTTCCACTGCCGCAACGACGGCGGCGAGAAGGGCTTCATGGGCGCGGCGCCGCCCGAGGGCGACCAGGTGCACCGCTACTTCTTCGTGGTGCACGCGGTGAAGGAGGAGTCGCTGGGCGTCGACGCCGACGCCTCGCCGGCCGTCGTCTCGTTCAACCTCGCCTTCAAGACCGCCGGACGTGCGATCATCCACGGGACGTACCAGCACTAGCGAGACACGCCCTGGGAGGCGTCGGTACGACGCAGCACAGACACGGGGGTGGACCATGCGACTGCGTTCAGTGATCCTTGCGCTGGCCCTGGGGTGCGGCTCGATCGGCGTGGCCGGCTCGGCCAGCACCGCCGGTGCCAACACCTGCCAGGGCGAGACGGCGACCATCATCGGCAAGCCGCGCCAGGACGTCCTCCGCGGTACGCCCGGTCCGCGACGTGATCATCACCAACGGCGCGGAGACCACCAAGGGCCTCGGCGGCGACGACCTGATCTGCTCGAACGGCAGGCTCGGGACCATCCAGGAGTACGGCACCTCCGTCGACGCCGGTCCGGGCAACGACACCGTCGACACCCGTCGATCCCGCCAGGGCGCGGACGCCTTCGTGGACCTCGGTCCCGGTGACGACGTCTACCTCGGCGGCGACCTGATCACCGATGTGGTCACCGCGGTCGACGAGGAGACCGGGGCCGCCGAGGGCAGCGACACCATCTCCACGGGAGACGGCGTCGACTCGGTCGCGACCGGATCCCGTGACCCGCTCGGCCCCGACACCGACACCATCGATCTCGGCGCCGGAGCGGACGAGCTCGAGCTCCTCGGCGCCACCGACCCCTCCAGGCCCATCCGGGGCGGGCCGGGCAGCGACCTCATCTACCTCGCCGATCCCCTGCTGTCTTCGCCGACGATCGTCGACAACGCCACGGGAACGCTCAGGACCGCAGCTCGGTCCCGTATCTGGCTGGGCCAGCTTCGAGCGGTTCCAGCTGTCCAGTGAGGGCACCTACGTGCCGCCCCAGTTCATCGGGGGCGACCGCGAGCGAGTACGTCGACGCCCGGATCACGATGGGCGACGTCGACCTCGGTGGTGGGAACGACACGCTCGAGCTCTCGCCCCGCGAGGCCCCCGACACCCAGGACGTTGCGCTCGAGGGCGGCCTCGGGACCGACCGGTTCTTCTACCACCAGTTCATCGACAAGCAGAGCCTGATCTACCGCCTGGGCACGCGGCGCGATGACGTTCGGCCGCAACGCGTCCAGCACGCCGTACGCCCACGTGACCGGGTTCGAGAAGAACGACCTCTCCGTCCAGTGGCTGCAGGTCAGCGGGTCGGCCGGCCACGACCGGGTGCGGTGGGACGCCTGCCCCGGTTCCGTGTCCGGCTGGAAGGGCGACGACCGGCTCGCCTGGTCCGGCTTCAGCTACTCTCAGCGGCCCCGAGCGCTGCCGGAACCACGGCAACATCTCGGTGCGCGGCCAGGGCTGGCGACGACGTCCTCGTCGGAGGGCAGCTCAACGACGTCCTGCTCGGCGGCGCCGGAGACGACAGCGCCAACGGCAGCCGGGGAACCGACCGTTGCCGGGCGGAGACCAAGGTCAAGTGCGAGCGGCGCTGACGCGCTGGGCCTGACTCGTCAGAGGCCGGGAGTCCCGGACGCCCGTCGCAGCAGCTCCTCGAACGGCGTGGGCTCGGCGAACTCGTCGTCGACGGTCCGCCGTACCTCGGCGGCCGGCTCGCTGCCGTCGTCGACGCCGAGGAGCGAGGCGAGCTCGCCCGCCGCGCGCCGGATCCGCTTGTCGAGGTGGCCCTCGTCGGTGCTGCCGAAGTCCTCGCTCGCCGCGAAGACGCCGGTCGGCACCACGACGGCGTGCAGGTAGGAGAACAGCGGCCGGAGCGCGTGGTCGAGGACCAGCGAGTGCCGGGCGGTGCCGCCGGTGGCCGCGATCAGGACCGGCTTGCCGTCGAGCACGCCGGGCTCCAGGACGTCGACGAACGTCTTGAACAGGCCGGAGTACGACGCCGAGAACACCGGCGTGACGACGACGAGGCCGTCGGCGCGGCGTACCTTCTCGATGGCATCGGCGAGCTCGCCGGTCGGGAACCCGGTCAGCAGGTGGTCGGCCAGCGGGTGTGCGAGCGGACGCAGCTCGACGATCTCGACCTCGACGGCCGAACCGCGGGCCTCGACCGCCGTCGGCGGCGGCGTCCGCCAGCCGGTCGGCGAGCAGCCGGGTCGACGACGGGACGGACAGTCCCGCCGAGACGACGACGATGCGCTTGGTCATGCGGTCACCTCGGGGGCACTGGTGGGAGCGGCGGACGCGGCGGCCGCGACCAGGGAGGCGTGCGTCGGCGCGTCGGGGACGTGCGCGGGCTTGAGCGCGGCGAACTCCTTGCGCAGCACCGGGACGACCTCCTCGCCGAGCAGGTCGAGCTGCTCCAGCACGGTCTTCAGCGGCAGCCCGGCGTGGTCGAGGAGGAACAGCTGGCGCTGGTAGTCGCCGGCGTACTCGCGGAAGCCGAGCGTCTTCTCGATGACCTGCTCCGGCGACCCGACGGTGAGCGGGGTCTGCGCGGTGAACTCCTCGAGCGAGGGGCCGTGCCCGTAGACCGGCGCGACGTCGAAGTACGGACGGAACTCGCGGACCGCGTCCTGGCTGTTCTTGCGCATGAAGACCTGGCCGCCGAGCCCGACGATGGCCTGGTCGGCGGAGCCGTGGCCGTAGTGCTCGAAGCGGCGGCGGTAGAGGTCGACCATCTGCGCGGTGTGCGAGGCCGGCCAGAAGATGTGGTTGGAGAAGAACCCGTCGCCGTAGTACGCCGCCTGCTCGGCGATCTCGGGGCTGCGGATCGACCCGTGCCACACGAACGGGGGTACGCCGTCGAGCGGGCGCGGGGTCGCGGTGAAGCCCTGGAGCGGAGTCCGGAACCGGCCCTGCCAGTCCACGACGTCCTCGCGCCACAGCCGGTGCAGCAGCGCGTAGTTCTCGATCGCGAGGTTGATGCCCTCGCGGATGTCCTTGCCGAACCACGGGTAGACCGGGCCGGTGTTGCCGCGGCCCAGCATCAGGTCCATCCGGCCGTCGGTGAGGTGCTGGAGGGTGCCGTAGTCCTCCGCGATCCGGACCGGGTCGGTCGTCGTGATCAGCGTCGTGGACGTCGACAGGATGAGCCGCTCGGTCTGCGCGCCGATGTAGGCGAGCGTGGTCGTCGGCGACGACGCGACGAACGGCGGGTTGTGGTGCTGGCCGACCGCGACGACGTCGAGCCCGACCTCCTCGGCCTTCTTCGCGATCTCGACCGTCGCCTTGATCCGCTCGTGCTCCGACGGCGCACGCCCGGTCGTCGGGTCCGGCGTGACGTCGCCGACGGTGAAGATGCCGAACTGCATAGGACTCACTCCTAGTTGTTGAATCTGCAACTACTCCATCAACCCGACGCGACCCGCCGATATTCCGGTGGACCCCGATCCGCATCGCCACTGCCATGATGGCAACTTCCCACCCCGTCTCGGAGGTCCGTCCATGCTCTACGTCGCCATCGCGACGCGGGCCTTCCGTCGATACTCCACCTACACGGCCGCGACCCTCGCCGGGATCTTCACCAACTGCGTGTTCGGGGTCATCATCTGCTTCGTCTACCTCGCGGTCTGGGACGCAGAACCCCCACGCCGGTGGCTACGACTCCGTCGACGCCGTCACCTACGCCTGGCTCGGCCAGGCGATGATCATGACGGTGATGATCTGGGGCGGTGGCAGCCCCGAGGACCTCGCCGAGCGGATCCGCAGCGGCGACGTCGCCATCGACCTCTACCGGCCGGTCAACCTGCTCCTCTGGTACGCCGCCGCCGACCTCGGCCGCGCGGCGTACCACCTGCTCTCCCGCGGGGTGGCCCCGACCATCGTCGGCGCCCTGCTCTTCACCATCCGCTGGCCCGCCGACGCGCAGGCGTGGCTCGGGTTCGTCGTGAGCATCCCGCTGGCCGTGCTCGTCAGCTTCGCCATCCGGTTCCTGGTCGCCAGCTCACGCGTTCTGGCTGCTCGACGCGACCGGGCCGAACACGATCGCGTTCGTGCTCGCCGCCTTCTTCAGCGGGCTGACGGTCCCGCTGGTGATCTTCCCCGGCTGGCTCGGCGACCTGGCCATGGCGCTGCCGTGGGCGTCGTACCTCCAGGTCCCGGCCGACATCTGGCTGGGCAAGCGGACCGGCCTCGACCTGCTCGCCGGACTCGGGTTCCAGGCCCTCTGGGCGCTGGCCCTGCTCGGGCTCTGCGCCGTCGTCCTGCGCACCGCGACCCGGAAGGTGGTGGTCCAAGGTGGCTGAGAGCGCTGCCGTCACCGCCGTCCGCGGCTACCGCGACATCGCGATCATGTGGGTGCGCGCCTCGATGGTCTACCGGGCGTCCTTCTGGATGATGGCGGTCAGCAACTTCGTGCTCGGGGGGCTCGACTTCGTCGGGCTCTGGATCATGTTCTCGGCCGTCGACTCCCTCGGCGGGTTCAGCCTGGCCGAGATCGCCTTCCTGTACGGCGCCACCGGGCTCGGGCTGGCCTTCGCCGACATGTTCGTCGGGCGGATCGAGCGGCTCGGGCAGATGGTCCGGCTCGGCAAGCTGGACGTGATGATGGTCCGGCCGCTGCCGCTGCTCGCCCAGGTGTGCGCGGACGAGTTCGCCCTGCGCCGGCTGGCCCGGGTCGTGCAGACCGGCCTGATCTTCGGGGTGGCCTGCGCGTACGTCGACTGGACGCCACCGAAGGTGCTGCTCGCGGCCGTGATGATCGGCTCCGGTGCCGCGATCTTCTTCGCGATCTTCGTCGGCTTCGCGTGCATCCAGTTCTGGACCGCCGACTCGAGCGAGGTCGCGAACGCGTTCACCTACGGCGGGAACACGATGACGCAGTACCCACTCACGATCTATCCCCAGGAGCTGGTGAAGACGCTGACCTTCGTCTTCCCACTCGCGTTCGTGAACTGGTACCCCTCGCTCTACATCCTCGACCGCGCCGACCCCTTCGAGCTGCCCGAGTGGCTCCAGTTCGCCTCGCCGGTGGCCGCGCTGGTGCTGCTCGCCGCCGCGGCGCTCGCCTGGCGGACCGGGGTCCGCCACTACACCTCGACGGGGAGCTGACATGGCCTTGATCGATGTCCGTGGGCTGGAGCGAACGTTCGTCGTCCGCCGCAAGAGCGGGCGAATGACCCGGGAGCGTCGCGAGGTGCACGCCGTCCACGACCTCGACTTCCAGGTCGAAGCCGGCGAGATGGTCGGCTACATCGGTCCGAACGGCGCCGGGAAGTCCACGACGATCAAGATGCTCACCGGCATCCTGGTCCCCACCGGTGGGCACCTGCGGGTCGCCGGGCTGGAGCCGAGCCGGCGCCGCACCGAGCTGGCCCGGCGGATCGGTGTGGTCTTCGGCCAGCGCACCACCCTGTGGTGGGACCTGCCCCTGCGGGACTCGTTCGAGCTCCTGCAGAAGATCTACCGGATCCCCGACGACCGCTACCGCACCAACCTGACGGACTTCGTCGAGCTGCTCGACCTCGCCGACCTCCTGGACACCCCGGTCCGCCAGCTCAGTCTCGGCCAGCGGATGCGGGGCGACATCGCCGCGTCGCTCCTGCACGACCCGGAGATCCTCTACCTCGACGAGCCCACGATCGGGCTCGACGTGGTGAGCAAGGGCCGGCTCCGCGAGTTCCTGCGCGCGCTCAACGAGGCCCGCGGCACCACCCTCCTGCTCACCACCCACGACCTCCAGGACATCGAGGCACTCTGCCGCCGCGTGATCGTGATCGACCACGGCACCGCCGTCTTCGACGGACGCGCTGGACGACCTGCACCTGCAGGGCGGATCGACCAGGACGCTCGTCGTCGACCTCGTCGACGAGGCGCCGCCGATCCGGGTTCCCGGGGCCGAGACCCGCCGCGTGGAGGGTCCGCGACAGTGGCTCAGCTTCCCGAGCGACGCCAGCGCGGCGCCGATCGTGGCCGCGGTGGCCGCGGCGTACGACGTCGCCGACCTGTCGATCCAGGAACCCGCGATCGAGGACGTCATCCGCGACCTGTACTCGCACTGAACCCATCCCGCCGCACGAACCTGTCCATACCGGTGGCCGACCATCGAGCGCCTCGTCACCACCCGGGATCGGCGCCAACCAGCATGATCTTGCAGCTCTCTGCAACTTTCTTGCAAGCCGTTGGTGCCTAGAGCCGCCTTCGTGGTCTACCTTGGGCACCATGACGCGACGTCTCGCCGAGGTGGCCTCCCGTGCCGGGGTCAGCGAAGCCACCGTCAGCCGGGTGCTCAACAGCAAGCCGGGGGTCTCCGGTGCAACCCGGTCCCGCGTGCTCACCGCCCTCGACGTCCTCGGGTACGAACGACCCTCGAAGCTCCGTGGGGAGCGGGCCCGTCTCGTGGGCCTCGTGCTCCCCGAGCTGCAGAACCCGATCTTCCCCGCGCTGGCCGAGGTGGTCGGCTCCCTCCTGTCGCAGAGCGGGCTGACGCCGGTGCTCTGCACCCAGACGACCGGAGACGCCTCCGAGGCGGAGTACGTCGACATGTTGCTCGAGCAGCAGCAGGTCGCCGGCATCATCTTCGCCGGCGGCCACTACAGTCAGGCCGACGCCGACCACGCGCACTACGAACGGCTCGCCCGGCGCAAGCTGCCGGTCGTCCTGATCAATGCCGGCATCGACGGACTGCCCTTCCCGCGCGTGGTGTGCGACGACGCGAGCGCCGCCGAGCAAGCCCTGGAACACCTGTGCTCACTGGGTCACACGCGGATCGGGCTCATCCTCGGGTCGCGCGACCACCAGCCCTCGGCGCGCAAGCTCGACGCTGCGCGCGACGTACTCACGGCCGCCGGCTGCCCCCTGGACGAAGCGCTCGTCGCGCACTGTCAGTTCTCTTTGCAGGCGGGCCAGGCCGCGGCCACCACCCTGATCGCACGTGGGGCCACCGCACTCGTCTGCGCGAGCGACCCGCTCGCGCTCGGCACCATCAGGGCGGCACGCCGGGCCGGACTGCGGGTGCCCGACGACGTGTCGGTGATCGGGTACGACGACTCCGCGTTCATGTCGTCGGTCGAGCCGCCGCTCACGACCGTCCGCCAACCGATCGAGGCGATGGGGCGGGCCGCCGTCGCGGCCCTGCTCGCCCAGGTCCGCGGCGAGGACATGCCCAGCGACGAGCTCCTCTTCGAGCCCGAGCTGGTGGTCCGCAAGTCGACCCGACCCGCAAATGACAGTCGCATCCTTGCAAGCCGTGAAAGTTAATTACCGACTGTTTGGTTCTTGCATCGATCTGCAAGCCGTCCTAGCGTTCCGGCCACATCACGGTGTGATGCCAACCACAGCCCGGAAGCCGAGGCCCGCCCGAGTGAGCACCGACCTGCACCCCACGAACGCCGTCGACGAGACCGGTCCACGGCCGCTGTCCGTCCCCGACGGCGCCGGCCACGACTGGTGGCGCGGTGCGGCCATCTATCAGGTGTACCCCCGCAGCTTCGCCGACGCGAACGGCGACGGCACCGGCGACCTCGCGGGTGTCCGCGCCCGCCTCGGGTACCTGCACGCGCTCGGGATCGACGCCATCTGGTTCACCCCGTGGTACCCCTCGCCGATGGCGGACGGTGGGTACGACGTGGCGGACTACCGCGCCATCGACCCGCTGTTCGGGGACCTCGACGAGGCCGAGCTCCTGATCCGCGACGCCCTGGCCCTCGGCATCCGCACCATCATCGACGTCGTTCCGAACCACGTCTCCGACCACCACGTCTGGTTCCAGGCGGCGCTGGCGTCGGGCCCGGGCTCCCCCGAGCGCGAACGGTTCTGGTTCCGGGACGGGCTCGGCGAGCATGGAGAGCTCGCACCCACCGGCTGGGAGTCGGAGTTCGGCGGTCCGGCCTGGTCCCGGGTGATCGGCCCCGACGGCACGGCCGAGCAGTGGTACCTCCACCTCTTCGCGCCTGGCCAGCCCGACCTCAACTGGGGCCACCCGGACGTCCTCCGCGAGCACGAGGAGATCCTGCGCTTCTGGTTCGACCGGGGTGTGGCCGGCATCCGGATCGACTCCGCCGCCCTGCTCGCGAAGGACGCCGACCTGCCCGAGGTGTCCGACGAACAGGGCCCCGGGGACCATCCGTACGTCGACCGGGAAGAGCTGCAGGGGATCTACCGCGACTGGCGGCGGATCGCGGAGTCCTACGGCCCCGACCGGGTGCTCATCGGCGAGATCTGGCTCCCGGACGCGGAGCGGTTCGCTCGCTACCTGCGGCCCGGCGTGCTGCACGCGGCGTTCAACTTCGACTTCATGGCCTCGCCCTGGGAGGCCGCCGCCCTGCGCACCTCGATCGAGCAGACCCTGGAGATCCACGAACACGTGGGAGCCCCGGCGACCTGGGTCCTGTCGAACCACGACGTCACCCGCCCGGTGACCAGGTACGGCCGGGAGGACTCCGCGTTCGCCTTCGAGACCAAGCGGTTCGGCACCCCTACCGACCTGGCCCTCGGGAACCGACGCGCGCGGGCCGCGGCCCTGCTCGCGATGGCCCTGCCGGGCGCCTTCTACCTCTTCCAGGGCGAAGAGCTCGGGCTCCCCGAGGTCGAGAACATCCCCCCGGATCGCATCCACGACCCGATGCACGCGCGCTCCGGCGGTGTCGACCCCGGGCGAGACGGCTGCCGGGTGCCGTTCCCGTGGTCGGGTGACGCACCGCCGTACGGGTTCAGCCGGGTGCCGGTCGAGCCCTGGCTGCCGCAGCCCGACGACTGGGCCTGGCTCACCGCGTCGGCTCAGGAAGCCCTCCCCGACTCGATGCTCGCCCTGTACCGCGCCGGGCTGGCCCTGCGCCGCGAGCGCCCCGAGCTCGGGTCGGGGACGCTCGCATGGCTCGACCTCGGGCCACACGTCATCGCGTTCCGGCGGGGCGACGACTTCGTCTCCGTCACCAACCTCTCGGGCGGCCCGATCGAGCTGCCGCCGTCGGACCGGATCTGGCTCGCCAGCGCACCCTTGGAAGGAGGCCGTCTGCCTGTCGATGCCACCGCCTGGCTCCGTCCACACTGAGCCCGGTGTCCCGTCCACGAGACCGACCCGAACAGAATTCGTCCCACAAGGAGTAGTCATGAGGATCCACCGAGGGCGCGGCGTGAGCGCGCTGGCGATCATCGCCTCCCTCGCCCTGCTCGTCACGGCGTGCGGCGGTGACGACGGCGACGAAGAGAGCAGTGGCAAGGTGACCATCACCGTCGAGGGCTGGCGGCCCGGCGACGAGCAGGGCACCATCGACGCGGTGAAAACACAGGCCGAGGCCTTCAACGAAGGAGAACCCCGACATCGTCGTGGAGCCCATCGAGTGGGAGTGGAGCGCGGAGACCTTCGCGACGCAGCTCGCCGGCGGCACGCTGCCGACCACGTTCCGGGTGCCGTTCACCGACACGAAGGGCCTCGCCGAGCGCAAGCAGATCGCGGACGTCACCGAGTACGTCGACGCCCTGCCGTACAGCGGCGAGTTCAACCCGAGCGTCCTGGAGGCCGCCAAGGGCACCGACGGCAAGATCTACGGCCTCCCGACCGACGTGTACGGCGTGGGCCTCCCTACAACCGCGCCCTGTTCGAGGAGGCGGGGCTGGACCCGGACTCCCCGCCGACGACGTGGGACGAGGTCCGCGACGGCCGCCAAGGCCATCGCGGACAGCACCGGCGAGGCGGGCTACGTCCAGATGACGGCCAACAACACCGGCGGCTGGATGCTCACCACCCTGACCTACGCGCTCGGCGGACGGATGCAGTCCGAGGACGGAACCGAGTCCACGGTGGACAACGAGGCCACGGCCGAAGGCCTGCAGATGTTGCACGACATGCGGTGGGTCGACGACTCGATGGGCAAGAACACCAACTTCGAGTGGGCCACCATCAACGAGGCGTTCGCCGCCGGCAAGGTCGGCATGTACATGTCCGGCTCCGACGTCTACAACGCGCCTGGTGACCACCAACCAGGTCGACCCGGACTCCTACGGGCTTGCGGTCCTGCCGCTCGGCGGCAGCGGTGAGCCCGGCATCCTCGGCGGCGGCTCGGTCGCCGCGGTGAGCGCGAAGGCCACGCCCGAGGAGATGGAGGCCGCCGTCCAGTGGAACGACTTCTACCGCGAGAAGAAGAACTACGACCCGGACGCGGCCGTGGCGGACGCCGAGGTGCTCCAGGCGAGCGACCAGCCGATCGGCACTCCCACCCTGCCCATCTTCGACGAGGCGACCTGGCAGGGCGTGCAGGACGCGATCGAGCCCTTCTGGAACGTCCCGCGCGACCAGATGACGTCGTTCACCGACGGTGTCTTCGAGCAGGCTCTCGTTCCCGAGCCGGCCTCGCACACCCAGGAGGTGTACGCCATCCTCGACTCGGTGGTGCAGAAGGTGCTCACCGACGAGAATGCCGACATCGAGGCACTGCTGAGCGACGCCAACGATCAGGCGCAGCAGCTGCTCGACGCCTCGTGACCGGCGGGGCCGGCCGGTGTGACGCCTCCATCGCACCGGCCGGCCCAGCCCCGGTCCGGGCGTCGTGACCACGGAAAGGCGAACATGACGCTCACCGCGACGGCCCCTCGGCCGAACCGTCGACGGTCCCTCGCCGACCGGCTCCCCCGCCGTCTCCGGAACGCGGTGGGGCCGGTGGTGTTCCTGATCCCGATGCTGCTGGTGTTCGGCCTGTTCTCGTGGTGGCCGATCGTCCGCTCGTTCATCATGAGCGTCCAGCAGACCAACCTGGTGACACCCGCCGAGTTCGTCGGCCTGGACAACTTCCGGGCCGTGCTCGAGGACCCGCTGCTCGGGACCGCCGTCCAGAACACCCTCTGGTTCGCGGTGCTGGCGCTGGTCATCGGCTACCCGGTCCCGCTGGCACTCGCCGTCATCATGAGCGACGTACGCCGTGCTCGTGGCCTGTACGCGCTGCTCGCCTACCTGCCCGTCGTCGTACCGCCCGCGGTGGCGGTGCTGCTGTGGAAGTTCTTCTACGACGCCGAGTCGACGGGCGTGTTCAACACCATCCTCGGCTGGGTGGGGCTCGGGCCGGTGCCCTGGCTGGAGGATCCGAACTGGGCGATGCCGGCGCTGGTCATGGAGGCGACCTGGGCCGCGGCCGGAGGCACCGTGATCATCTACCTGGCCGCCCTCGTGTCGGTCCCGCCGGAGCTGTACGACGCCGCGGAGGTGGACGGCGCGGGCATCTGGGCGAAGGTCTGGCACGTCACGCTCCCCCACCTGCGCGGGATCATGCTGATCACCCTGATCCTGCAGATCATCGGCACCGCCCAGGTGTTCCTCGAGCCGTACCTCTTCACCGACGGAGGCCCCGACAACGCGACCCTGACGGTGCTGCTGCTCGTCTACAAGTACGCCTTCCAGAACACCACCGGCGGCGACTACGGCAAGGCGACCGCCCTCAGCCTGATGCTCGCCGCGGCGCTGGCAGTGCTGTCGCTGATCTACTTCCGAGCGACCCGAAGGTGGTCGGAGTGAGCACGCTCACCCAGCCGACTCCGGACGTGCAGCCGGTGCCGGAGACCCCGGCCGCAGAGCCGAGCCCGCGACGCCGCCGCAGCCGCTCCGACCGCGGGGAGTCCCGCGGGATCACCTCGGTCTTCGAGCGCCGCCGGCCCACCACGAGGCTGCTGCGCACCCTGGTCAACGGTGGCGTGCTCGTCCTGCTGCTCATCGTCGCCCTCGGGCCGATCCTGTGGCTGGCCAAGTCTGCCATCACGCCCACGCAGGACACGCTGCGCAACCCGATGGCGCTGTGGCCGAACGGCATGGACTGGGAGAACCTCCGGACCGCCTGGGTCGACATCGACCTCAAGCTGTACTTCTGGAACACCGTCGTGATCGCCGCCGGCTCCTGGGCCACCCAGATGGTCGTTGCCGTCACCGCGGGCTACACGCTGTCGATCCTCCGTCCGTGGGGTAGCAAGGTGCTCTACGGGCTGGTGCTGGCGACGATGTTCGTGCCGACGGTGGTACTGCTCGTACCGCTCTACCTGACCGTGCTCGACATGCCCTTCACCCACGCGAACCTGGTCAACACGTTCTGGGGCGCCTTCCTGCCGGCCGGCGCCAGCGCCTTCAACGTGGCGCTGGTCAAGCGCTTCTTCGACAACCTGCCGCGGGAGATCATCGACGCCGCCCGGGTGGACGGCTGCAACGACTTCCGGCTGTTCTGGAGCATCGTGCTGCCGATGTCCCGGCCGATTCTCGGCGTCGTGTCCGTCTTCGCGGTGCTCGCGGCCTGGAAGGACTTCATCTGGCCGCTCGTCGTGCTGCCGGACCCGGCCAAGCAACCCCTCTCGGTCCGCCTGCCGCGTCTGGCGAACGTCACCGAGCTGGACGTCATGCTCGCGGCGCTGCTGATCTCGTGCGCGCTGCCGATCGCGTTCTTCCTCGTCTTCCAGCGGCTGTTCCTCCGCGGCGGGCTCGAAGGCGCCGTCAAGGGCTGACCCCCGGCCGAGTCCGCTCGCAGGTCTCGATGTTCGCCGACTCGCGCGACACCCAGTGCCGGCGTACGACTGAGAGCTCGGCTACTCGCCGACGTCGCGATACCGACGTCAAGAACTCAAGCCTTTCCGCCATGCGCAACATAAGCTGCGCACATTACGCCAAGAGCCTGCGCGGCGGCTGCTGCTCTACCCCGCGGTGCAGCAAACTTCATCTCCCTCGTAGCTCGGCTTCATCGGTTGCTCGGACGTGCTCGACGTACGTCGCAACAGGAGAAATCCGCTGCCCCCCCTCGAATTCTCATCGCCACAAGCGAGTATAGCTGACAGCGACTAACAGCTCCTACTCGGCGTTTCGACACGTCCCGAACACACTGCATCTTTTCTTGACTCGTTCCAGAAAAGGAGGCAGGGTCAGGGGCATGGACCGACGTCGCCCCGCACTCCGACCGCAGCGCGCTGCTGCGCGAGGCGGGGCTGCGCGTGACCCGCCCCCGGCTGGCGGTGCTCGACGTCCTCGACGCCCACCCGCACGCCGGGGCCGACGACCGTGATCGCGGCCGTGCGCGAGCACCTGCCGGTCTCGACGCAGGCGGTCTACGACGTGCTGAACACGCTCGCCGCGCGTGGCGTCGTACGCCGGATCCAGCCCGCCGGCTCCGTGGCCCGCTACGAGCTGCGCACCGGCGACAACCACCACCACGTGGTCTGCCGCGGCTGCGGCGACGGTCACCGACGTCGACTGCGCGGCCGGCGAGGCGCCGTGCCTCGACCTGCCCGCGACCGCCGACGTGCACGGCTTCTCGATCGACGAGGCCGAGGTGACCTGGTGGGGCGTCTGCCCCGCCTGCCAGGCCTCGGCCGCACCAGCCGACCCGAGCCACCCACCACCAGGAGTGACGCAATGCCTGACCTGCCCCAGCCCAACGACGGCACCTCGATCGCGACCGCACCGTCGGAGGAGGCGCAGCTCGGCTCGACCACCGACACCGGCGCGCCCGCGCCGCAGCGACCGCAACACGCTGACGGTCGGCCCCGACGGCCCGATCCTGCTGCACGACGTGCACTTCCTGAACCAGATGGCGCACTTCAACCGCGAGCGCGTCCCGGAGCGCAACGTGCACGCCAAGGGCTCGGGCGCGTTCGGCGAGTTCGAGACCACCGAGGACGTCTCGGCGTACACCAAGGCGGCGCTGTTCCAGCCCGGCGTGAAGACCGAGATGCTCGCCCGCTTCTCGACCGTCGCCGGCGAGCAGGGCTCCCCCGACACCTGGCGCGACCCGCGCGGCTTCGCGCTGAAGTTCTACACGACCGAGGGCAACTACGACCTCGTCGGCAACAACACCCCGGTCTTCTTCATCCGCGACACGATGAAGTTCCCGCACTTCATCCGCTCGCAGAAGCGCCGCGGCGGCTCCGGCCTGCGCGACAACAACATGCAGTGGGACTTCTGGACGCCTCAACCCCGAGTCGGCGCACCAGGTCACCTACCTGATGGGCGACCGCGGCATCCCGAAGACCTACCGCCACATGAACGGCTACGGCTCGCACACCTACCTCTGGATCAACGAGGCCGGCGAGAAGCACTGGGTGAAGTACCACTTCCACAGCGACCAGGGCGTCGAGGGCCTCACCGACGAGGACGCCACCCGGATCGCCGGCGAGGACGCCGACTTCCACCGCCGCGACCTGTACGACTCGATCGCCGAGGGCGACTTCCCGAGCTGGACGCTGTCGATCCAGGTGATGCCCTACGAGGACGCGAAGACCTACCGGATCAACCCGTTCGACCTGACCAAGATCTGGCCGCACAGCGACTACCCGCTGATCAAGGTCGGCACGATGACGCTGAACCGCAACCCGGAGAACTTCTTCGCCCAGATCGAGCAGGCGGCCTTCGAGCCCAGCGCGCTGGTGCCCGGGCATCGGCTTCAGCCCCGACAAGATGCTGCTCGGCCGCGCGTTCGCGTACGCCGACACGCACCGCCACCGGATCGGCCCGAACTACCTGCAGCTCCCGGTCAACCGCCCCAAGGTCGAGGTGAACACCTACACCCAGGACGGCGCGATGGCCTACGAGCACCGCGGCGACGACCCGGTCTACGCGCCGAACTCGTTCGGTCGCGGGTACGCCGACGAGGTCGGCGAGGTCGACGACGGCTGGGAGGCCGACGGCGCGATGGTGCGCCAGGCCTACACGCTGCGCCCGGACGACGACGACTTCGCGCCAGGCCGGCACCCTGGTCCGCGAGGTCTGGGACGACGAGATCCGCGCGGCGTTCGTGAAGACCGTCGCCGGCCACCTGCTCGGCGGCGTCGAGGGCGACGTCCTCGAGCGCGCCTTCCAGTACTGGAAGAACGTCGACGCCGACACCGGCAAGCAGATCGAGGAGCTGGTCCGCGACGGCGCCGACCTCGGTGCCCCCGGCGCCCGGCCCGACGACGCCAAGCAGGACGCCGCCGACCCGATCGTCGAGTCGGACACCCACGCCAACAGCTGAGACACGCTGGGTGAGGTGCGAGCTAGCGCGCCTCGACCCCGAGAGCGAGGGCGGTGACCACCACGGTCGCCGCCCTGCCGCAGCTCACCGGGTTTCGAGGCTACGGCCGGAACGGCCTTCGCACCTCAACCGTCGCGGTCGTAGGACACGACCAACGTGCACTACCCCACCCTCCGACGGGTCGTACATGTATACTTCATCCGTGGGGCACGGGACGGATCGCATGTCTGGTCCTGGTGCCCTCACGCTGCAGGCTCGGTCGCCGCAGCCCTGACGCTCGTCGACGCGGCGCTGGGCGCCTCCCCGCCGGCTCCGACCCCGCTCCGTCGCGGCGGTCGCGGCCGCGGCCGCGCCGCCGTACGGCGAGCTGCCGCTCGCGTTCGTGCCCAACCGCGGCCAGACGGACCCGCGCGTGCGGTACTACGCGGTGGGCCGTCGCTACGCCGTTCTTCGCCACCCCCGACGAGCTGATGCTCTCGCTGACCAAGGGTCGAGCCGTCGCCGTCACCTCGCCCTCGCCCTCCGCTTCCTCGACCGCAGCCCCCACGCGAAGGTCACGGCCGCCGGCAAGGCGCCGGGCACGGTCAACTACCTCGTCGGCCGACGGCCCGCCGCCGGGCAGACCGGGCTGTCGCAGTACCGCGAGATCGTCTACCGCAACCTGTGGCCGCGGATCGACCTGCGGCTGCGCGAGCGTGACGGCGTCCTCAAGTACGAGTTCCACGTGCGCCCCGGCGGGCAGGTCTCGGACATCCGCCTCGCGTACGCCGGCGCCCGGCGACTGGCCGTCGGCGCGACCGGCGCGCTCCGGATCAGGACCGCCCTCGGCGTCCTCCGCGACTCGCGGCCGGTCACCTACCAGACCATCGACGGCACCCGCGTGCCGGTGTCGAGCAGCTACCGGCTGACGAAGCAGGGCAGGCGCACCCGCTTCGCGTTCAACGTCGGTCGCCACCAGCGCGGGCACGAGCTCGTGATCGACCCGGGCGTGCAGTTCGCGACCTTCCTCGGCGGGAACAGCAACGAGACCGGTGCCGGGATCGCCGTCGACGCCAGCGGCAACTCCTACATCGGCGGCACGACGCAGTCGCCCAACTTCCCCACCACCACCGGAGCCTTCCAGCGCACCGGCGCCGCTCAACAACTTCGCCGACGTCTTCGTGTCGAAGCTGAACCCGGCCGGGACGGCCCTGATCTACTCGACGTTCGTCGGCGGCAGCGACATCGAGTTCGGCAACGGCATCGCCGTGGACGCGGCCGGCAACGCCTACGTCACCGGCACCACGAAGTCCACGAACTTCCCGACCACAGGCGGGGCCTTCGACCGCAGCCTCAACACCCCGGGCAACTGTCCACGCTGCGGCATCGACAACACCGACGGGTTCGTCTTCAAGCTCAACGCCGCCGGCTCGCGGCTCACCTACTCCACCTATCTCGGCGGCGGCGCCGACATCGACTCGCCGCGCGGCATCGCGGTCAACGGCGCCGGCAACGCCTTCGTCGTCGGCGAGACGCCGTCCAGCGACTTCCCGACGACGGCCGGCGCCTTCGACCGGACCAGGTCGGGCCAGATCGACATGTTCGTCACGAAGCTCAACCCGGCCGGGTCGGCTCTCGCGTACTCGACCTTCCTGGGCGGCGCGCAGGTCGACAACGGCCAGGCCGTCGCCGTCGACTCGGCGGCAACGCCTACGCCGTCGGAGCCTCGAGCTCGGCCGACTTCCCGACCACGGCCGGAGCCTTCGACCGGACGGCGAACGGCGGGTTCGACGGCACCCTCACGAAGCTGAACCCGGCCGGATCCGCGCTCGTCTACTCGACCTACCTCGGCGGCCAGGACTTCGACGGCGGCGCCGACGTCGCGGTCGACGGCGCGGGCAACGCCTACGTCGCCGGCGCCACCTCGTCGACCAACTTCCCCACCACGCCTGGCGCCTTCGACACCACGCCCGACGGCAGCGACGGCTTCGTCACGAAGCTCAACCCGGCGGGCTCGGCGCTGGTCTACTCGACGGCGATCGGCGGCAGCGCGAGCTGACTCGCTGGGCGGCATCGTGCTCGACCCGGCCGGCAACGCCTGGCTGGCCGCGGGCACGACGTCGGCGGACTTCCCGGTCTCCGCCGACGCCGCCGACCCCACCTTCAACGGAGCGGGCGACGCCGTGATCGCCCAGCTCAACGCCGCCGGCTCGGCGCTGCCCTTCGCCACCTTCCTCGGCGGCTCGCAGGCCGAGGGCGCGAC
Organism: uncultured Actinomycetota bacterium; assembly: GCA_963788445.1. Taxonomy (GTDB): domain Bacteria; phylum Actinomycetota; class Actinomycetes; order Propionibacteriales; family Nocardioidaceae; genus Nocardioides. Next base: position 697,529 of record CAWBGN010000004.1, on the reverse strand, counting down.
CGACATCGGACGAGACGGTGCGGGGAACCTCTACGTCACCGGCAACACGTTCTCGCATGGACTTCCCCGCCACCGCCGGCGCGTTCGACACCGTCTGGAACGGCGACCCGACCATCTTCTGGGGCGACGCCTTCGTCGCGAAGCTGTCCCTGACCGGAGGCATCGACACCGCCTGCCCCGCCGCCGATCCCGGCCGCGCCCACGCTGGTGGCACCGGCCAACGGGGCGAACCCGGCGCAGCCGATCGGCTTCGACTGGAGCGACGTGGCCGGCGCGGCGTCGTACACGATCGAGATCGACGACTCGAGCACCTTCACGCGCGCCGCTGGTGCGCACGCAGTCGGTGACGTCGTCGTCAGTACATCGCGGGTGGCCTGCCGTCCACGAACCTGTTCTGGCGGGTGCGCGGCGTCAACACCGCCGGGCACGCCCGGCGCGTTCTCCGCGACGCGGAGCGTGCGGCCCCAGCCCGCACCCGCCCCCACCGCGCTGACTAACCTCGACGTCAACCCGGCCACCGTCGCAGGTGGCGACGCCTCGAGCGGCACGGTGATCGTGAGCGTCGCGGCGCCCGACCACCACGGTCGATCTCCCTGTCGAGCAGCAACCCCGCGGTCGCGAGCGTCCCGGCCACCGTCACCGTCCCCACCGGGGGCTTCACCGGGACGTTCACGATCGCGACCTCACCGGTCTCGAGCACCACCAACGTCGTCATCACCGCGACGCTCAACGGCTCGTCGCGCTCGGGGACACTCACCGTCACGAACGGGCAGGCACCGGCGTCGACGTCGCTGCAGAACCTGGTGCTGAGCCCCGAGAGCGTCACCGGTGGCACCGGTGCCCAGGCGGCCCTGGTCCTCTCGGGCGCGGCGCCCCCGACCGGCGCAGCCGTCTCGCTCTCGAGCAGCAACCCCGCGGTGGCAAGCCGTGCCCGCGAGCGCGACGGTCGCCGGAGGTGGCACGTCGACGGTGGTCGCCATCTCGACCTCCGCGGTGGGCAGCTCCACCCCGGTGACGATCACCGCGACGTACGGCGGCGTGACCCGCACGGCGATCCTCACGGTGACACCGAACGCGCCACCTCCCCAGAACGCGACGATCACCCTCACCGCGACCGGGCGCAGCGGCGAACGGGTCACGTCGAACCCGGCCGGGCATCAGCGTCCCCACCGGGAGCACCGGCTCGGCGTCGTTCGCGATCGGGACGTCCGTCAGCCTGACCGCCTCCGACGGCCGCTCCACCGTGTGGTCGGGCGCGTGCTCGAGCGACGGCAACAAGGTGCGCACCTGCACCTTCACCGTCTCTGGACCCGGCTCGGTCACCGCCATCGCGCAGTGACTCACCGGGTTGTGCGAGACAGGCGCTAGCGCGCCTTCCTCAACCAGCGGTGAGGTGTGAGGAGCGCAGCAACCGATCTCGCAACCCCTCGAAGTGACGTGCAGGCGCGCAGCGTCACCCCCGGGTTTCGAGTACGAGGCGCTAGCGCGCCTGTCCTCAACCAGCGGTGGTAGCGGTGGTTGAGGAGGTTGCGCAGCAACCGGTCTCGAAACCCCTGAAGTGACGCAGGGCGCAGGTCACCGGGTTTCGAGGCTCGGCCGTGAACGCGCCTCGCACCTCAACCAACGGGTGCGAGTGGCGCCTTGAGGGTCATCCGGGCGGCGAACCGGTCCCCCGCGACGTCGACCTCGAACGACGCCGTCGTCCAGCCAGGACTGGGTGACCGGGGCGTCGGCGCGGACGTAGGCGAGGCCGACGGCAGCGCCGACGGTGGCGCCCCAGGCGGCGCTGGTGACCTGTCCGGCCGGCTCGCCGTCGCGGAGCACCAGCTCGCCGCCCCAGAGCATCGGGTCGGGGTCCTCGAGCACGAACGAGACCAGCCGCCGCCTGCGGGCCGTCCTCCGCGGAGCCGGTCGCGGTGCGCCGCGAGCGCCTCCCGCCCGAGGAACGGCTTGTCGCCCTTGAGCGCGGTGGCGAAGACCAGCCCGGCCTCGACCGGCGTGTAGTCGGGCGTGAGCTCGCGTCCGAACGCGCGGAAGCCCTTCTCCAGCCGCAGCGAGTCGATCGCGTAGTAGCCGGCGTTCGCGACGCCCTCCGGCCTGCCCCTCGGAGCAGCAGCAGGTCGTGCACGCCGGCCGCGAACTCCACCGGCACCATCAGCTCCCAGCCGAGCTCGCCGACGTACGTCATCCGGGTGGCCCGGACCGTGGCGGACGCCGAGCGAGATGCTGCGGCTGGTGGCGAACGGGAACGCCTCCTCGCCGAGGTCGGCTGTCGGTCAGCCGCTGGAGCAGGTCGCGCGAGCGCGGCCCCATCACGCCGAACACGGAGTACGCCGTGGTCACGTCGCGCACCCGGGCGTCGCAGCCGTCCGGGCACGTTCCGGCGGATCCAGTCGACGTCGCGGACCGTGGTCGCCGAGCTGCTGACCAGCAGGAACTCCTGCTCCCCGGTCCGGGTGACCGTCAGGTCGGACTCGTAGGCCCCGCGCCGGTTCAGCAGCGGCGTGTACACCGCCCGACCGACGTCGGCGTCCACGTCGTTGGCGCACACCCACTGGAGCGCCTCGAGCGCGCCCGGGCCGTCCACGACGTACTTGGAGAACGACGTCTGGTCGAAGACGGCGACCGCCTCACGGGTGGCCCGGTGCTCGGCCGCCGACCACGGCAGCCAGGACGGCCTGCCCCACGAGTAGACGAGCTCCGGGGACTCGCCCTCGGGGGCGAAGAAGTTCGGCCGTTCCCAGCCCATCTTCGAGCCGAACGACGCGCCGGCCGCGGCCAGCCGGTCGTGCACGGGCGAGCAGCGGAACGGACGCGCGGTCTCCATCTCGCGGTTCGGCCACGGCACGGCGTAGTGCAGGCCGAGCACCTCGGCCACGCGGTCCTTCAGCCACCGGTTGTTGCCGTTGAACTCCGCGAACCGGCGGATGTCGACGGCCACCAGGTCGGTCGTCGGCTCCCCCTCGACGATCCACTCCGCCAGCGCCCGGCCCGCGCCGCCGGCCGAGGCGATGCCGACCGAGTTGAGACCGGCGCAGACGAAGTAGCCGCGCAGCCCCGGCGCCTCGCCCATCACGAACTGGTTGTCGGGCGTGAACGACTCCGGGCCGTTGTAGAACTTCCGGATGCCGGTGTCGCCGAGCGCCGGGATCCGCCGCAGCGCCTCGTCCATCAGCATCGAGAAGTGCTCCCAGTCCTCCTCGAGCAGCTGGAACTCGAACGGGTGCGGGATCGTGTCCGGCGACCGCCACGGCTTGGCCTCCGGCTCGAAGCCGCCGACCACCAGGCCGCCGACCTCCTCCTTGAAGTAGGTCCAGCCGTCCGGGTCGCGCATGATCGGCAGGTCCGGGTGCACGCCCTCGATCGCGTCGGTGACCACGTAGAAGTGCTCGGCGGAGTGCAGCGGCACGGTCACGCCGACCTGGTCCGCGAGCGCCTTGGCCCACTGGCCGGCGCAGTTGACGACGACCTCGGCCTCGACGTCCCCGTGGTCGGTGCGCACCGCGGTGACCCGGCGGCCGGCCGGCCCGTCCTCGACGTCGACGCCGAGCGACCCGCACCCGTCTCCACGATCCGGGCGCCGCCCGACGCGGGCGCCGCGGGCCAGCGCCATGGTCAGGTCGGTCGGGTTGACCTTGCCGTCGCCGGGCAGCCAGAGCGCGCCGAGCAGGTCGTCGACCGCCATCACCGGCCACTTCTCGAGCGCCTCGTCCGGGCGTCAGCAGCGCGCACTCCATGTCGTACGCCGTCGCGTTGGCCGCGGTCCGCCGCAGCTGCACCATCCGCTCCTCGGTGCGCGCCACGACCACGCCGCCGACGTTGTTGTAGCCGGTGGCCAGCCCGGTCTCCTCCTCCAGCCGCGCGTAGAGCTCCGCGGAGTACTGCACCAGCCGGGTCCCGCTCTCGGACGCGCGCAGCGGGCCGACCAGGCCCGCCGCGTGCCACGTCGTACCGCCGGAGAGGGCTCCCTGCTCCAGCAGCAGCACGTCGGTCCAGCCCGCCCGGGTCAGGTGGTAGGCGACGGAGGTGCCGATCACGCCCCCGCCGATCGACCACCACCTGGGCGCGGGACGGAAGGTCAGTCGGCACGCGTCACATCCTCCAGCAGCCGCTCGAACTGCGGTCCACGGAAGGTGCGGTCCGCCTTGTCGAAGCGCTCCTGGCCCCACGCGAAGAAGTCGAAGTCGATGGTGCTGGCGGCCGCCTGGATCGCGCCCCAGAGCGACCAGCCGTACTGCGAGACCAGCGACTGCAGCCGCACCCGCGCCAGCAGGTGCCGCTCGACGCCGCCGAAGTACGCCGCCGCGAGGGCCTCGACCTGGTCGTCGTCGAGGTCGCACTCGGTCGCGGTGTTGCCGAGCTCGAAGCAGGCGTCGTTGTTGCCGGAGTACTCGTAGTCGATCAGCCACATCTTGTCGCCGGCGTCGACGAAGTTGCCGGCCAGCAGGTCGTTGTTGCACGGGACGGTCGGACCGGCGCGGACCGCCAGCGCCTCGCGGACCCGGTCGGAAGGCGGCGTCGTGGTCGGCGTACCCGTCGAAGAGCCGGTAGCCGCTGCTCCTGCACCGTCGCGCAGGTACGTCGCCTGCCGCCGGAACATGTCGAAGTCGCCGGTGAACCGCGGACCCTCGTGGAGCTGCCGGCAGGCCGCGGCCGCCCGCTCGATCACCCCCGGCTCGGCGAACGACTCGTTCTCGAGCGTGGTGCCGGTGAGGAAGTCGATGACCAGCACGCCGAGCTCGGGCAGGTAGTCGACCACCCCGGCGCCGACGCCGGCCTCGGCGGCGGCCCGGGTGTTGTCGTGCTCGGCGTCGCGGTCGATGCCGAGCAGCTCGGCGTCGCCCTGGAACACCCGGACGACGTAGTCGCGCTCGGCCGTGGTGACCTGGAGGTTCCGGTTGGTGAGCCCGCCGGGCAGCTCCTCGACGGTGCGCGGGAGGCCCTGCAGGACCGGGATCCGGTCCAGCAGGGCCTCCAGCTCTTCGTCCTGGCGATTCACCTTCTCGTTGTTGCTAGTCCTCGAAGGCCTTGACGACGGCCTCGTCGATCGTGTGCTTCGGCCCGGTGAACCAGTTCTTCGCCGAGACGTTCCACCAGATCGTCAGGATCAGCAGCGCGCCGAGCGTGACGATCGGCGCGTAGTTGACGAACTTCCACTCGAACTCGTCGCGGAACGGGTTCGCCGCCGGGGTCGTCGGCATCATCAGGAACAGCGACACGATCACGATCTCGGCGACCGCGATCGGGTTCATCCACTTGTACTTCGCACCCGTTGTTCCACGAGCCGACCTCGAACTTGTCGCCGTGCCGCCAGCGCAGGTAGATCGGGATCGCGAACGCGAGGTAGAGCCCGATCACCGCGATCGAGGTGACGGCGTAGAACGCCAGCGGCACCGGCGTGCCGTTGACGTCGACCTCGATCAGCGCCGGCAGGGTCAGGATCGCGGCGCAGACGCCGACGAAGACCACCGCGTTGGCCGGCACCCGCGTCGCGGTCAGCTTCTGGCAGCGTCTTCGAGCCCGGGATCGCGCCGTCGCGGCTGAACGCGAACGTCATCCGCGACGCGGACGTCATGCACGACGTGGCGCAGAAGAACTGCGCCGACGCCGAGATGAACAGCACGAGGGTCGCCCAGTTCTTGCCGAGCGCCTCCAGGAAGATCGGCTGCGACGCCGCCGCCGGCCAGCGCGTTGTCGGGGTTGCCGCTCGGCGTCGTTCGGGATCGCGAACACCACGCACAGCAGCAGGATGTAGCCGCCGATGACCGAGTAGAAGATCGAGCGCCAGATGCCCTTGGCCGCGGCCTTGGACGCCTCCGCCGTCTCCTCCGACAGGTGGGCGCAGGCGTCGAAGCCGGTGATCGTGTACTGCGTCAGCAGGAACCCGAACGGGACGATGAAGAACCAGAACGCCACGGTGCTGGTGCTGCCGTCGCCGTACCCCGAGTTGTTGAACCGCTCGGTGAACACGTAGCTGAAGCTCTGGTGCTGGTCGGGCACCAGGATCAGGATCAGCACGATGATCGAGGCGCCGGCCACGTGCCACCACACCGACACGTTGTTCATGATCGCCATCAGGTGGCTGCTGAAGATGTTCAGCACCGACGCCAGCGCCAGCACGACCACGAAGATCAGGAAGACGCGGGTCAGCGAGTAGTTCGTCGGCGTAGACTCCGAGGACAGGTGCTGATCGTCAGGTCGATGAACGTCGCGCAGCCGTAGGAGACACCGGCGGTGACGGCGACCAGGCCGATCAGGTTCAGCCAGCCGGTGAAGAAGCCGGCGGCCGGGCCGCCGAGCTTCGAGGCCCACCAGTAGATGCCGCCCGAGGTCGGGTACGCCGACACCAGCTCGGACATCGTGAAGCCGATGAGCAGGATGAAGACGCCGAGGATCGGCCACGACCACGAGATCGAGATCGGCCCGCCGTTGTTGAAGCCGGCGCCGAAGTTGGTGAAGCAGCCGGCCAGGATCGAGATGATCGAGAACGAGATCGCGAAGTTGGAGAAGCCCGACCAGGACCGGTTGAGGTCCTGTGAGTACCCGAGTTTTGCCAGGTGCTTCTCGTCGTCCGTCAGTTCGCGAGCGACGTGTTCAGGAATCGGTTCGTGTGCTTCGGGCATGTGACACCTTCTCGGGAGAACGGAGCACGGTTGTCTGGGAGGTTAGACCCGCTCCAACGAGCCGTAAATATCCCTCTAGACATTGGTATGAACACAGACCATTGACCAATTGACAGTCCTGCGGCTCCGCCCGAGGATGGCCACCATGAGCGCCTCGCCCGGCACGTCACCTGCCGGAGGCGGTGCTGCGACCGGTGCGCGGCCACCACGCGTTCGAGTCGTGCGTGGAGCAGCTGGCCACGACCATCCGACTCGGGCGTCTACCCGCTCGGCATCGACGCTGCCGCTCGGAGCGCGAGCTGGCCGACCAGGCTCACCGTGTCCCGGGCGACGCTGCGCGAGGCGATGGCGGCGCTGCGCGAGGCCGGACTGGTCGAGACCAGGCGCGGCCGCGGCGGCGGCACCGTGGTCACCCTGAAGCCGAGTACGCCGTCCGGCCGGGCCGCCGCCCGGATCTCCGAGCGCAAGCGCCGGGACTGGCTCGACGCCCTCGAGTTCCGCCGGATCGTGGAGCCCGGAGCCGCCCAGCTGGCCGCGCCGCCAGACGCTCGACGGCGACGGCCGCGAGCAGCTCGCAGCAGGCGCTGGCCGAGGTCGCCGGCGCCCGGCGGCCGGCCGACCACCGGCAGGCCGACTCCCGCTTCCACCTGACCGTCGCCGCGCTCACCGGGTCGCCCCGGGTGATCGAGGCGGTCACCTGGGTCCAGGCCACCCTGCACGAGATGCTGCTGGCCATCCCCGTCCTCGAGGCCAACATCGCCCACTCCGACCGTCAGCACGCAGCCCTGGTCCGCGCCATCCTCGCGCGGCCGGCCGGAACGGGCCCGCCGGGTCATGGAGGAGCACTGCGACGACACCGCCGCGCTCCTGCGCGGCCTCGTGGGCTGACCGAACCCGACACCTCAGGAGAACGCATGGCAACGCGCAACGACCGGCACCTCACCATGGCCGAGCTCGTCGACCGGATCGAGGACGGCGACATCGACACGGTGGTGGTCGCGTTCACCGACATGCAGGGCCGGCTGCAGGGCAAGCGCCTGCACGGGCGCTACTTCGTCGACCACGTCGTCGACCACGGCACCGAGGGCTGCAACTACCTGCTCGCCGTCGACGTCGACATGAACACCGTCGACGGCTACGCCATCTCCTCGTGGGACAAGGGGTACGGCGACATGGAGTTCGTCCTCGACGACCGGACACGATCCGGGTGCTCACCCACCTGCCGGCGACCGCGATGGTGCAGTGCGACCTGGTCTGGCCGGACCACTCCCCCGTCGTCCAGTCCCCGCGGTCGATCCTGCAGAAGCAGCTCGACCGGGTGGCCGAGCGCGGCTGGACGGCGCTGGCCGGCACCGAGCTCGAGTTCATCGCTCTTCGACACGACGTACGAGGAGGCGCACGACAGCGGCTATCGCGACCTGACGCCGTCGAACCAGTACAACATCGACTACTCGATCCTCGGCACCAGCCGGGTCGAGCCGTTCCTCCGCGACGTCCGCAACCACATGTACGCCGCCGGGCATGGAGGTCGAGGGCGCCAAGGGCGAGTGCAACTTCGGCCAGCAGGAGATCGGCTTCCTGTACGCCGAGGCGCTGGAGCACCGCGGACAACCACGCGGTCTACAAGACCGCGTGCAAGGAGATCGCCTCCCAGCACGGCAAGTCGGTCACGTTCATGGCGAAGTACAACGAGCGCGAGGGCAACTCCTGCCACATCCACCTGTCGCTGCGCGGCACCGACGGAGAGCTGGTGTTCTGGGACGAGGAGGCCGGCGAGCGGACCCCGCTCTACGACCAGTTCATCGCCGGCGTGCTCGCCACGGCCGCCGACTTCACGCTGCTGTACGCGCCGAACATCAACTCCTACAAGCGGTTCGCCGACGCGTCGTTCGCGCCGACCACGATCGCGTGGGGCCTCGACAACCGCACCTGCGCCGTCCGGCTGGTCGGGCACGGTGCGGGCGCCCGGATGGAGAACCGGATCCCCGGCGCGGACGTGAACCCCTACCTCGCGCTGGCCGCGATGCTGGCCGGCGGCCTGCACGGGATCGAGAACGAGCTGGAGCTCGAGGACGAGCTGGTCGGGCAACGCCTACACGTCGGGGCGCCCGCAGGTGCCGTCGACCATGGCCGCCGCCCGTGAGGTCTTCGCCACCTCCGAGATGGCGCGCGAGGCCCTGGGTGACGAGGTCGTCGACCACTACGTGAACATGGCCGACGTGGAGCTCGCGGCCTTCCGTGAGGCCGTCACCGACTGGGAGCTCCGTCGCGGATTCGAGAGGCTCTGAATGTCCGACACGTTCACCGTCATCAACCCGGCCACCGCCCAGCCGGTGACCGAGGTGGCCGAGGCGTCGGTCGCCGACACCGACGCGGCGATCGAGCGCGCCCAGGAGGCCTTCCCGGCCTGGCGGCGACCTCGCGCCCGGCGAGCGGGCGACGCTGCTGCGCCGGTTCGCCGCCGTCGTCGACGACCACATCGACGAGCTGGCCGAGCTCGAGGTGCGCAACGCCGGCCACACCTGGGGCAACGCCCGCTGGGAGGCCGGCAACGTCCGCGACTGCCTGAACTACTACTCCGCGCGCGCCCGGAGCGGCTCTTCGGCCGGCAGATCCCGGTCGCCGGCGGCACCGACATCACGTTCCACGAGCCGCTCGGCGTGGTCGGGATCATCGTGCCCTGGAACTTCCCGATGCCGATCCTGGCCTGGGGCATGGCGCCCGCGCTGGCCGCGGGCAACAGCGTCGTCCTCAAGCCGGCCGAGCTGACCCCGCTCACCGCGATCCGGATCGGCGAGCTCGCGCTCGAGGCCGGGCTGCCCGAGCACGTGCTCACGATCATCCCCGGCAAGGGCTCGGTGGTCGGCGAGCGCTTCGTCACCCACCCGCTGGTGCGCAAGGTCTGCTTCACCGGCTCCACCGAGGTCGGCAAGCGGATCATGGCCGGCTGCGCCGAGCAGGTGAAGCGGGTGACCCTCGAGCTCGGCGGCAAGAGCGCCAACATCGTGTTCGCGGACGCCGACATCGCCGCGGCGGCCGCCACCGCGCCGTACGCCGTCTTCGACAACGCCGGCCAGGACTGCTGCGCCCGCTCGCGGATCCTCGTCGAGCGGTCGGCGTACGACGAGTTCCTGAGCCGGCTCGAGCCGGCGGTGACCGGCCTGCGGGTCCTCGACCCGAGCGACGAGTCCAGCGAGATGGGCCCGCTGATCTCGGCGGAGCAGCGCAGCACCGTCCGGGGTTCCTCGACGAGGCCGAGGTCGCCTTCGCCGGTACGACGCCCGGCGGCGACGGCTTCTGGGTGCCGCCGAGCGTGGTCACCACCGAGGACCCGGCGGCCCGGATCTGGCGCGAGGAGGTCTTCGGCCCGGTCGTCGCGGTGATGCCGTTCGACGACGAGGCGCACGCCGTCGAGCTCGCCAACGACACGGAGTACGGCCTGTCCGGCTCGATCTACACCAACGACCTCGGCCGCGGGCCTGCGGGTCGCCCGCGCGGTCGAGGCCGGCAACCTGAGCGTCAACTCGCACGCCTCGGTGCGCTACTGGACGCCGTTCGGCGGCTACAAGCAGTCCGGCCTCGGCCGCGAGCTCGGCCCGGACGCGCCGAACGCGTTCACCGAGGAGAAGAACGTCTTCATCGCCCACTGAGCCACCGCGGCTCGACCAAGGGAGGGAACACCCATGGCAGGACGCCTGCAGGGCAAGGTCGCCGTCGTCACCGGCGGCTGCTCCGGCATCGGCCTCGCGACCGTGCACGCGGTTCGTCGAGGAGGGCGCGAAGGTCGTCGTCGGCGACATCGACGACGAGCGCGGCCACGCGCTGGTCGGCCAGCTCGGCGGCGAGGAGCTCGCGACGTACGTCCGGGTCGACGTGACCGACAAGGACCAGGTCGACGCACCTGTTCCAGACCGCGAAGGACACCTACGGCTCGGTCGACATCGCGTTCAACAACGCGGGCATCTCGCCGCCGGAGGACGACTCGATCCTCGACACCGACCTCGACGCCTGGCGACGGGTGCAGGAGGTCAACCTGACCAGCGTCTACCTGTGCTGCAAGGCGGCGCTCCCCCACATGCTCGAGCAGCGGTCCGGGTCGATCATCAACACCGCGTCGTTCGTCGCGGTGATGGGCGCCGCGACCTCGCAGATCTCCTACTCCGCGTCCAAGGGCGGCGTGCTGTCGATGTCGCGCGAGCTCGGCGTGCAGTTCGCCCGCGACGGCGTCCGCGTGAACGCGCTGTGCCCGGGCCCGGTCAACACGCCCGCTGCTCCAGGAGCTGTTCGCGAAGGATCCCGGAGCGGGCGGCGCGACGGCTGGTGCACGTCCCGATGGGTCGCTTCGCCGAGCCGGAGGAGATGGCCAACGCGGTGCTGTTCCTCGCCTCCGACGAGTCCAGCTTCATCACCGCGAACACGTTCCTCGTCGACGGCGGCATCTCCGGCGCCTACGTCACCCCGCTCTGAGTCGCACCATGGCCGCACCGATCATCGGGCTGACGACGTACCGGGAAGAGGCCGCGTGGGGCGTCTGGCAGCAGCGTGCCGACATCCTGCCCGCGCAGTACGCCGGCGCCGTCGAGGCGACCGGTGGCGTCCCGCTGCTGCTGCCGCCGCTCGCGCAGGAGGGCGCGGCGGACGCCGTCGTGGCCCGGATCGACGGGCTGGTGATCAGCGGCGGGGCGGACGTCGACCCGGCGCGGTACGGCGCCGACCCGCACCCGCGGACCGCCGGCTGGCGGCCGGACCGGGACGCCTGGGAGTCGGCGCTGCTCGACGCGGCCGAGGCGGCCGGCGTGCCGGTGCTCGGCGTCTGCCGGGGCATGCAGGTGATGGCGGTCAACGCCGGGGGCAGGCTCGACCAGCACACGCCCGACCTGGTCGGGCACGAGCGGCACAGCCCGGGCGGCGACGAGTTCGGCGAGATCGAGGTGACCACCGTGGCCGGGTCCCGGGTCGTCCGGGCTGGTCGGCGAGCCGCTCGTCCGTCAACTGCCACCACCACCAGTCGGTGGCCGACCACCCCGGCTTCGTGGCCTCGGCGCACGCCGCCGACGGCACGCTGGAGGCGATGGAGGCCGAGGGCGACCGGTTCTGCGTCGCCGTGCAGTGGCACCCCGAGACCGCCGCCGACGTCGGCCTGCTGGCCGGGCTGGTCCGGGCCGCTGCCGCGACGTACGCCGACGCAGCGGGCTGACAGACTGCACGCATGAGCGACAGCGTCACCGACGTCCTGGGCGCGCCGTACACCGCCGAGACGCATCGAGTTCCCCGCCGACGCCGAGGGCCCCGTCGTCGCGACGCTGGTCAAGCGGCCCGCGGACGCAGCCGACCAACCGCGCCGTGCTGCACGTGCACGGGTTCGCCGACTACTTCTTCCAGACCGAGTACGCCGAGTGGTGGAACGCGCGCGGCTACGACTTCTACGCGCTGGACCTGCGCAAGTACGGCCGGTCGATCCGCGAGCACCAGACCGCCAACTACGTCACCGACCTCGAGGAGTACTACCCCGACCTCGACGAGGCCTGGAGCCGGATCACCGGCCGCGACGGCCACGACCACGTGGTCTGCAGCGCCCACTCGACCGGCGGCCTGATCGGTCGCCCTGTGGGCCGACGAGCGGCGCCCGCCGGAGCTGGCCGGCATGGTGCTCAACTCGCCGTGGTTCGACCTGCAGGCGCCGTTCCTGATCCGGACCGTCGGCACCGCGGTGCTCAACCAGCTCGGCGCCCGCCAGCCGATGCGCGCGATCCCCCGCAACGTCACCGGCCTCTACACCCGCAGCCTGCACCGCGACCACGACGGCGAGTGGGACTTCAACCTCGCCTGGAAGCCGGTCGAGTCGCTGGCCCGTCTACGCCGGCTGGCTGCGCGCGATCCGGATCGGCCACGCCCGCCTCCACGCCGGCCTCGACGTGCGCTGCCCGGCCCTGGTCCTGTCGCTCGGACAGGAGCACCCACCCGACGCGAGATGGGCGAGGACGTGCACGCACCACGACATCGTGCTCGACGTCGTCGCAGATCCGCCGGTGGGCGCCCGCCGCTCGGGCGGCACGTCACCGTCGTCGCCGTCGAGGACGCCCTGCACGACGTGGTGCTCTCCCGACCCGATGTGCGCAAGGTCGTCTACGACGAGATCGACCGCTGGGTGTCGGCGTACGTGGACTGATCCGTCGGGCATCCGGACGCGGTCGCTAGGGTCGCCGCATGAACTCCTGCAACCGGCCTGGCGGCCGCCCGGGTCGCTGATCGGCGGGCTGGCCGTCGCCGCCCCGAGCTCGGCGTCAAGCTGTTCCGCCTCGACCCGACCGCGCAACCCCCAGCTGCCCTACATGGCACGGCTCTTCGGCTCGCGCGAGGTCGTCCTCGGCGCCGCGACCCTCCTGGCGCGCGGCAAGACCCGGCGCAACCTGATCCTGGCCGGGGTCGGCGTCGACGCCGCCGACACCGCGGCCGCCGTCCTCGCCGGCGAGTCGGGCTCCGTGGACCGCACCACCCAGGTGCTGCTCGCCGTCGCCGCCGCGACGGCGGTGCTGGCCGGGCTCGCGGGCTGCGCCCCCGCGCCTGACCAGCGGGCGAAATTGCTCCGAACGGGTCATGCCGACGGGGTCCGGCGGCACTACCGTGAGAGTCCCTCCTCGCACAGGAGCACCCCGTGAGCCAGATGCCCCCTCCCGCCCCGGAGCCGATCAACCGCCGCCGGTCGCCGGCCGTCCCGGTGAGCTGCTCGACCGCTTCCTCGCCCGCCTGATCGACGGCCTCATCATCGGCGTCGTCTACGGCATCCTCGGCATCGATCTTCGCAGAATCTTCCTGCAGGGCTTCGTCTACTCCACCGGCGAGTGGTTGCTCTACTGGATCGTCCTCACCCTGATCTGGGTGCCGCTCGCGCTCGGCTACTTCGCCGTTCATGGACTCCACCCGCGGCCAGACGCTCGGGCAAGATGGCGCTCAAGCTGCAGGTGTTCGGCCCGAACGGCGGCCACCCGACGGCCGAGCAGTCGGTCCGACGCAACATCTTCTACGCCTTCCAGCTGGTCGCGATCATCCCGATCCTCGGTGGGCTCGTGGCCGGTATCGCCGCCCTCGTCGGCGGTCATCATGATCGCCGTCGGCATCAACAGCGACACCGTACGCCGGCAGGGCTGGCACGACCACTTCGCGGGCGGGACCTACGTCCTGAAGGTCGGCTGAGGTCATTGCCGCTACCCGATCCCAACCAGAGCTGAGCCTCTCCTTCCGGGTGCGCCGCCGCCTCTCGCAGTTGCTCCCTCGGCGCCTGCCGGCTCAGCCGAGGAGAACATCACCAGGGCGGCGACACCGACCACGACGATCACGCCGCGCAGCACCGGCGTCGGGCAGCCGGCGGCCGACCGTCGAGCCGATCACGCCGCCGACGACGGAGCCGACGGCGATCAGCCCGGCGACCGCCCAGTCGACGTCGGCGACCACGATGAACACCAGGCGGCGACGCCGTTGACGAGCAGCGCGAGCACGTTCTTGGTGGCGTTGTGGCGCTGCAGGTGGTCGTCGACGCCGATGCCGAGGATCGCCATCAGCAGCACGCCCTGGGCGGCGCCGAAGTAGCCGCCGTACACGCCGGCGCCGCAGGACCGCGGGCCACACCCACCAGGCGCCGTGGTCGGGCAGCCCGCCGCGCGCCTCGGCGCGCGTCGCGACCCGGCGCGAGATGGCCGGGCCGAGCAGGACGAGCAGCACGCCGAGGCCGATCAGCACCGGCACGATCGTGTCGAACGCCTCCGACGGCAGCACCAGCAGCAGCACGGCGCCCGCCGTACCGCCGAGCAGGGACGGCCGTGCCCAGGATCAGCAGCCGCCGCCGCTGCCCCGACAGCTCGCGGCGGTAGCCGATCGCGCCGGACAGCGAGCCGGGCACCAGGCCGACCGTGTTGGACACGTTGGCCGTCACCGGGGGGACCCCGAACGCGAGCAGGGTCGGGAACGTGATCAGCGTTCCCGACCCCACCACGGTGTTGATGGTGCCGGCCGCGACCCCGGCGAGCAGGATCGCGGCGACCTCGAGCCCCGTCACTGGGCGGGCGGCGCCTCCGGGCCCGGCGCCTCAGGCGTCGACGGGCGGCGCCGCGGCGGCGGCGCCGCGCCGCCTCGGCCGCGGCGCCCGGGTTGGCGGCGCTCTGCGGCCTCGGCGATCGCCGCCTCGACCGCCTCGTTCGTGCGGCGTCAGCTCGGCGTCGTCCCGGCTCCAGCGGGCAGCTGCGGCTCGGTCGGTCCCATGTCGACCCGCTTGCGCGGCCCGTCGACCTCGCTGCGGGATGCCGGCGATCTCGTGGATCGACGAGCCGAGCCCCTCGAGCGCCTTGGTGATCTCCGACGGGATCGACCCACACCTTGTTGGCGTCGCCCTCGGCGATCTTCGGCATCATCTGGAGGTACTGGTAGGCCAGCAGCGACTGGTCGGGCTGCCCGTCGTGGATCGCCTGGAACACCGTCTGGATGGCCTGCCCCTCACCCTGGGCCCGCAGGATCTGCGACTCCCGGTCGGCCTGGGCCCGCAGGATCTGCGACTCCCGGTCGCCCTCGGCGTTCAGGATCGCGGACTGCTTGTTGCCCTCGGCGGTGAGGATCGCGGACTGCCGCTGGCCCTCCGCGGTGAGGATCAGCGGCGCGCTTGTCGCGGTCGGCGCGCATCTGCTTCTCCATCGAGTCCTTGATCGACGGCGGCGGGTCGATGCCCTTGATCTCGACCCGGTTGACGCGGATGCCCCACTTGCCGGTGGCCTCGTCGAGCACGCCGCGCAGGCCGGCTGTTGATCTCCTCGCGGCTGGTCAGCGTCTGCTCGAGGTCCATGCCACCGACGATGTTGCGCAGCGTGGTCATGGTGAGCTGCTCGACGGCCTGGATGTAGTTGGCGATCTCGTACGTCGCCGCCACCGGGTCGGTCACCTGGAAGTAGATGACGGTGTCGATCGAGACGACCAGGTTGTCCTCGGTGATCACCGGCTGCGGCGGGAAGCGAGACCACCTGCTCGCGCAGGTCGATCAGGTAGCGCACCTTGTCGATGAACGGCATCACGATGTTCAGGCCGGCGGGCAGCGTCTCCTTGTACTTGCCGAAGCGCTCGACGATGCCGGCGCGCGCCTGCGGGACGATCCGGACCGTCTTCGCGAGCAGCACGACGACGAACAGGAACAGCAGGGCCAGCAGGACCAGGGCAACGGTCATGGGTGGCTCCTCTCGGACGGGGTCAGGTGGATCAGGCCTCGAGGCGGGGGACGGGGTGGACGTACGCGGTCGCGCCCTTGATCTCGAACACCTCGACGGTCTCGCCGGGCTCGATGGTCAGGGTCTCGTCGTACGGCTGGGCGGACCAGATCTCCCCGGCGAGCCGGATCCGGCCCGGGTTCTGCGCGGTGACGGTCTCGGTCACCAGCGCCCTGCTTGCCGACCAGCTTGCCGTGGCCGAGCCGGAGCTCGGGCCCGCGTCTGCAGCCGCTTGGTCAGGCTGGGGCGGACCAGGGCCAGCATGGCGACGGACGTGCCGGCCGCGACCAGGACCTGGACGGCCGATCGGCGCGCCGAGCGACGGCCGTCACCATGCCGGCCAGGGCACCGACCGGCGAGCATGAGCAGGATCAGGTCGAGGCTGAACATCTCGGCGACGGCCAGCAGGACGACACCGGCGAGCCAGCCAGCCCACGCGTTCTCGCCGCAACCAGTCCATGCCGGAACCCTATCCCGAGCGGCGCTGACTGATCCGGTTGTCGGTGGGTTCGGCGACGCGCGGCGTAGCGGCCGTCCTCGTGGCTCAGCCGCAGCGGCATCCCGAACGTCGCCGAGAGGTGCTCCTCGGTGACGACGTCCTGGATCGCGCCCGACGCGACCACGCGTCCGTCGCGCAGCAGCAGCGCGTTGGTGAAGCCCGGCGGGATCTCCTCGACGTGGTGGGAGACCAGCACCGTGGCCGGCGAGTCCGGGTCGTTGGCGAGCACGGTGAGCGTGGACACGAGGTCCTCGCGGCCGCCGAGGTCGAGGCCGGCGGCCGGCTCGTCGAGGAGCAGCAGCTCGGGGTCGGTCATCAGCGCGCGGGCGATCTGCACCCGCTTGCGCTCGCCCTCGCTGAGGGTGCCGAAGGTGCGGTCGGCGAGGTGCTTGACGCCGACCTCGATGAGCAGGTCGGCGGCCCGGTCGTGGTCGAGGTCGTCGTACGCCTCGCGCCAGCGCCCGACCACGCCGTACGACGCGGAGACGACGACGTCGCGCACCGCGCTCGTCGCGCGGGATCCGCTCGGCGAGGGCGGCGCTGGTGAGCCCGATCCGCGGCCGCAGGTCGAACACGTCGACCGTGCCGAGCACCTCGTCGAGGATGCCGGCCACGCCGGACGTCGGGTGGATCTGGGCCGAGGCCACCTGCAGCAGCGTGGTCTTGCCGGCGCCGTTGGGGCCGAGGATCACCCAGCGCTCGTCCTCCTCGACGGTCCAGTCGATCGAGTCGAGGAGCGTCGCCTGCCCGCGTCGGACGCGTCACGTCGGCGAACTCGAGGACGGCGGACATGACGCAAACCCTAGGGCACGCGACGGCGACCGCCGACGGCGTATCCTCGGCCGCCGTGACCACCTCCCTGCCCGTCTCCGCCGTGCTCGCCTGGTGGGGCACGGCGTGGCTGCGCGGCGACGTCGGTGCCGGACCTCGTGCTGGACGCGGTGATCGGCGACGACGCCACGCACGCGGTCGCCGGGCTGCCCGGCGAGGACGGCTCGGTCACCCTCGCTGGCCGCGCTCGCGGCGCTGCGCGCACGACGGTGCGACCGGCTTCGGGTGCGCCGTCCCGGCGCCCGGGGACCCGGTCGGGCTGGGCGGTCCCGCCGGCGTTCAACGCCGCGGCCCTCGAGGCCGGCGAGGCGGTCGTGGTCACCGGGAGCGGTCTCGGGCTGGTGCCGTCGCGGGTCGGAGCCGCGGTCGTCTGGCAGGCGTTCCCGGCCGGAGCCGCGCCCGCTCGCCGACGTCGGCGAGGCCGACCGCGAGCTGCGCTCGGCGCTCCTCGACGCCGCCAACCGGCTGGCGGCGCTCGACGTCGCCCGCTGGCGTCCCGAGGTGGCCGACGAGCTGATGAACCTGCGGCACCCGCGCCCGGTGACGGCCCCGCCCGGCATCCCCGGCCGCTGCCTCGACCTCGCCGGCCGCGGCCTGCAGGCGATGACCATCGTCGACCTGGCCCTCGACGACGACGGCGGCGCCATCAGCGCGCACGAGATCGAGCAGCGCCGGGAGGCGCTGCGCGCCGCTCGACCGTGCCGGCCGCCGGGCGCTGGTCGCCGCCTGCTCGCCCGAGGTGTGGCCGCCCGGCGTGAGCTCAGGCCGGGTGACCGAGCGTCGACCCGCACCGCCTTCTCCTGCGGGTCGCCCGACCACTCCCAGACGTCCTGGTGCCGCTCCAGGCTGCCGGGCTGGACGATCCCGCCGGTCAGCACGACGACGTCGCGAGCCTCGTCGTACGCCAGTCCGAACGCCTGCCGCGGCGGGAAGACGTCGCTGCGCCATCGGCAGCCACCGGTCGCCGTCCCAGTGCCACACGTCGCCGGACGGTCGGTCCGAGGTCGGAGCCGCCGACGAGCAGGTCCCGAGCCTGGGGATGGACCAGCGCCTGCGGCGTTGACGAGGTCGCCCGGCCCGGCCGCGTCGACGCGAGCTGACCCAGCGTCGCGTCGGTCCCAGTCCCAGGTGTCGCCCAGCGCCGGCGGCAGGTCGCTCGTCCGACCACCTGGTGGCCGCCGTAGAGGACCAGCGCGTGCCGTCGCGCGGATCCGGCGACCATCGCGGCCGGCCAGCGGATCGGGCTCCGGCCCGCGCCCGGCGAGCCGGCGACCAGCTGGCGCCCGTCCCAGGCCCAGGTCTCGCCCGGGTCGTCGCCCTGCTCGCTCGTTGCCGCCGTACAGGACGCTGGTCCCGGACGCCGGGTCGAAGGTCAGGGACGCCGACATCAGCGCGCCGGGCCCGGCGCCGGCGAACGACGTCCACGCGCCGTCCGTCCCACTCCCAGGTCTCGTCGGAGGCCCCGGACGCGGTCGCCCCGCCGAAGAGCACGACCACGTCGCGGCGCTGGTCGTACGTCGCCGAGAAGAAGTTGCGCGCGCTCGGCGCCGGCCCGGACGTCTCGACGACGGTCCAGGCCTCGCCGTCCCACCGCCACAGCGTCATCGGCCCGTCGTCGACCGTCTCCTCGGGCGGGCCCGCTGAGCAGCAGCACTCCGTGCGCCGCCCGGATCGGGCAGCAGCGCGTGCGAGGCACCGAGCACCGGGGCGTCGGCCACGGCCTCTGACGCGGACGGTGTGCCCGGCGAGCTCGTCCGGCGACGCCGGCGACGAGGCGTCGTCGCCGGAGCACCCGCCCGCGGCCAGGCCCAGCGCGACCAGGACGGCCAGCGAGCGGCCGCCGGCGACCGGCGAACGCTCACCCGGCCACGGTCACCCGGCCCCGTGACCGGGGTCAATCACGGACGGGTCACGATCAGCGCCGGCCCAGACTCCGAGCTCGTTGCCGCTCGGGTCGGCGAAGTGGAACCGCCGGCCGCCGGGGAACTCGTACGGGACCCTCCAGGATCCGACCGCCCGCCGACTCGACGGCGCGCGACCGTGGCGTCGAGGTCGTCGGAGTAGAGCAGCACGAGCGGCCCGCCCGGTTCGAGGCGCGCGGGCGGGGTTGAGGCCGCCGACCTCGCCCTCGCCGTCGGGCGAGCGGATGCCGGAGTACTCCGGGCCGTAGTCGTTGAACGCCCAGCCGAAGGCGGCGGCGTAGAACTCCTTGGCGGCCGCGAGGTCGGTCACCATCAGCTCGATGTAGTCGATCGCGTGATGTGCGTGTGTCATGCGGCCACGCTACGAGCCACCACCGACAGCGCACCCGGACGGCGATAGCCTCGACCCGACATGGACGACGAAGCACCGAAGACACTCCTGATCACGCTCACCGGCAAGGACCGCCCCGGCGTGACCTCCTCGATCTTCGCGACGCTGTCGCATGCGGCGTCGAGGTGCTCGACATCGAGCAGATCGTGCTGCGGCGCCGGCTGATCCTCGGCGTCCTGGTCACCGCGCCCCGCGACTGGAAGAAGCTGCGCGACGCCGTCGAGGAGACCGCCGCGGCGATGGAGATGCACGTCGAGGTCGACCGCGGCGTCGGCGACAACAGGTCCCGTCGCGAAGGCCGCTCGCACGTCACCGTCATCGGCACGCCGCTCAAGGCGGCCGCGATGGCGGCCGTCGCCGGGCCGGATCGCCGACAGCGGCGCCAACATCGACCGGATCGAGCGGATGGCGCGCTACCCGGTCACCGCGATCGACCTGCACGTCTCCGGCGTCGACACCGAGAAGCTGCGGTCGATGCTCGCCCTCGAGGCGGCCCAGCAGGGCATCGACATCGCCGTCCAGCCCGCGAACCTGCTGCGCCGCGGCATGCGCCTGATCGTGATGGACGTCGACTCGACCCTGATCCAGGGCGAGGTGATCGAGATGCTCGCCGCGCACGCCGGGCGCGAGGACGAGGTCGCCCGGATCACCGAGGCGGCGATGCGCGGCGAGCTCGACTTCGAGCGCTCCCTGCGCGACCGGGTCGCGCTGCTCGAGGGCGTGGACGCGCGGCGCCCTCGACGAGGTGTACGACGAGCTCGTGCTCGCGCCCGGGCGCCCGGACGATGGTGCGGGTGCTGCGCCGGCTCGGCTACCGGTTCGCGATCGTCTCCGGCGGCTTCAGCCAGATCACCGACCGGCTCGCCGAGGAGCTCGGCATCCACTTCGCCCGCGCCAACGAGCTCGAGATCGTCGACGGCAAGCTCACCGGCCGGATCGTCGGCGACGTCGTCGACCGCGCCGGCAAGGCCGCCGCGCTGCGCCACTTCGCCGCCGAGGTGGGCGTCCCGGTCGAGTCGGTGATCGCCATCGGCGACGGCGCCAACGACCTCGACATGCTCAACGCCGCCGGGCTCGGCATCGCCTTCAACGCCAAGGACGTCGTCCGCGACGCCGCCGACACGTCGGTGAACGTGCCGTACCTCGACGCGATCATGTACCTGCTCGGCATCTCCCGCGAGGAGATCGAGGCCGCCGACGCCGACGCCGGCATCATCACCCCGTGCCCCGCCGGTCTGAGCCGCCGCGGCCGAGCACGTCCGGGAGCTCGACCCGTCGGAACTGCGAGGCGCAAGCGGTCGGCGAGCTTCGACGTGCAGCGACCCTGACGCGTGGCCGACGCAGCGCCTCAGGCCGAGCGAGGCTCCGCTCGACCACCAGTCGGAGCGCCTGCGGGACGTGGAAGGCGACCACCCGGCGCTGCCGTCGGCCAGGTCGGCCCAGGTGCCGTCGTACTCGAACACGGTCAGCGCGCCGGCGGGGTAGCCCATCGCCATCTGGTTGCGTCGCGTCGACGTCGCCGTCGCCGTCGTCCAGCATCTGGGCAACCGAGGCGACGGTCGGGTTGTGGCCGACGACGACCAGGGTCCGGGCGTCGTCGGGCGCGGTCTGCATGACGTCGAGCGCGGTCTCCGGCCCGGCGGCGTACAGCCCTCGGTCGAGCTCCGGCTCGAGGTCCCACCCCGCACCCTCGGCCACGGATTCCCAGGTCTGGTGGGCGCGCGTCGCCGCGGAGACCAGGGCGTGGTCGGGCGTGATCCCCTGCGCGGCGAGCCAGGCGCCGGCGGCGGCGGCGTCGGCGCGACCGCGCTCGGTGAGCGGTCGCTCGAAGTCCGTGGGCCCGTCCTGCTCGGCTGTTGCCGTGGCGCATCACGACGAGGCGGCGGGTCTGCTGCTGCACGGCGTCACTCTTGCAGCCGCTAGCCTCCCTGTCATGCCGACGGGACCGCTCATGATCATCGGTGGAGCCGAGGACAAGCTCCGCAGGCGCACGATCCTCACGGAGTTCGTGGCGGCCAGCGGCGGCGAGCACGCCCGGATCGCGGTGATCGCCACGGCGTCCTCGCTCGGCCCCGAGGTCGTCGAGGTGTACGACGCGCTGTTCCGCAAGCTGGGCGCCGCCGAGGTGGTCTCGGTGCGGCCCGAGAGCCGCGACGAGGCACACGACCCCGACCTGATCGCCGAGATCGGCAAGGCGACCGGCGTCTTCATGACCGGCGGCAACCAGCTGAAGCTGTCCTCGGTGATCTGCGGTACGCCGTTCGCCGACGCCATCGTCGAGGCCCACCAGCACGGCATCGTCATCGCCGGCACCTCCGCCGGCGCGAGCATCCAGTCCTCGCACATGGTGGCCTTCGGCGGGCCGGGCTCGACGCCCAAGCAGCGGATGACCCAGGTCGCCGCCGGGCTCGGGCTGCTGAAGTCGTCGGTCGATCGACCAGCACTTCGACCAGCGCAACCGCTACGGCCGGCTGCTGATGATCGTCAGCCAGTCGCCGTCCCTGCTCGGCATCGGCGTCGACGAGGACACCGCCGCCGTCGTCGAGGAGGTCGACGGGCACGAGGTGCTCCGGGTGGTCGGCCGGGGAGCGGTCACGATCTTCGACCCGGCCCGGATCGTCACCAACGCCTACGAGGCCAAGCGCTCCACGCCCCTCCTGGCCAGCGGCGTGACCCTGCACGTGCTCCCCGACGGCGCGCGGTTCGACCTGACCACGCGCACCCTGGTCCCCCAGGCCGCCCGACGTCGACCCCGCCGAGGCGGCCGAGATCGCCGAGGCCGGCCAGGACCTGCGCCAGCTCGCCCGCGACATCGCGGCCGACGACGTCTCGCCGTCGGTGCTGCGGCGGCGGCTGGCCCGTTCAAGCAGGAAGAAGACCGAGGACCCCCATCAGGACGGAGCCCACTCATGACCGAACGCCCCACGCCGGACCTGACGATCCTCGAGACCCGGGTCTATCGCGGCGCGAACATCTGGTCCTACGAGAAGGCGATCCACCTCGTCGTCGACCTCGGGTCCCTCGAGAAGTTCCCCACCAACACGCTCCCCGGGCTTCACCGACAACATCCTGCAGATGCTGCCCGGCCTGCGGGAGCACTCCTGCTCCCGCGGCCGCCGCGGCGGCTTCGTCGAGCGGCTCAACGAGGGCACCTGGCTCGGCCACGTCGCCGAGCACGCGGCGCTGGCCCTCCAGCAGGTCGTCGGCCACGACATCCGCCGCGGCAAGACCCGGCAGGTCAAGGGCCGCCCCGGCGTCTACAACGTGGTCTTCGGCTACATCGACGAGCAGGTCGGGCTGGCGGCCGCCAAGCTCGCCATCCGCCTCGTGAACCACCTGGTCGAGGCCGACCCCGAGTTCGACTGGGACGCCGAGCTCGAGTCCTTCATCCTCCGGGCGGAGCGCACGGCGTTCGGCCCGTCCACGCAGGCGCTCGTCGACGAGGCCGTCTCGCGCGACATCCCGTGGATCCGGCTCAACCAGTACTCCCTCGTCCAGCTCGGCCAGGGCGTCCACGCCAAGCGGATCCGGGCCACGATGACCTCCGAGACCGCGTCCATCGCGGTCGACATCGCCTCCGACAAGGACCTCACCACCAAGCTGCTCGGCGCGGCCGGCCTGCCCGGTGCCCAAGCAGGACTCCGTGCGCACGGAGGACCAGGCGGTGCGCGTGGCCGAGCGGATCGGCTACCCCGTCGTCGTGAAGCCGCTCGACGGCAACCACGGGCGCGGCGTCTGCCTCAACCTGGAGAACGAGGACGACGTCCGCGAGGCGTTCCCGATCGCCAAGGAGCAGTCCCGTCGCGGCTGGGTGATCGTCGAGTCGTTCGTCACCGGCAAGGACTACCGCTGCCTGGTCATCGACGGCCGGATCGCCGCGATCGCCGAGCGGGTGCCGGCGTCGGTGACCGGTGACGGTACGTCGACGGTCGAGCAGCTCGTCGACCTCACCAACGCCGACCCGCGGCGCGGCGTCGGCCACGAGAAGGTGCTGACCCGGATCAAGGTCGACGCGGCCGCCGAGGAGGTGCTCGCCGCGCAGGGGCACACCCTCGACTCGATCCCCGCCGAGGGCGAGATGGTGAAGCTGGCGCTCACCGGCAACATGTCGACCGGCGGCATCTCGATCGACCGCACCTTCGAGGCGCACCCGGAGAACGTCGAGATCGCCGAGGAGGCGGCCCGGATGATCGGGCTCGACATCGCCGGCATCGACTTCATCTGCCCCGACATCACCGAGCCGGTCCGCGAGACCGGTGGCGCGATCTGCGAGGTCAACGCCGCACCCGGCTTCCGGATGCACACCCACCCGACGATCGGCGAGCCGCAGTTCATCGCCAAGCCCGTCGTCGACATGCTGTTCCCGCCCGGGGCCCCGTCGCGGATCCCGATCGTGGCCGTCACCGGCACCAACGGCAAGACCACGACCTCGCGGATGATCTCCCACATCTTCAAGGGCATGGGCCGCAAGGTCGGCATGACCTCGACCGACGGCGTCGTCATCGACGAGCGGCTCGTGATCCGGGCCGACGCGTCCGGCCCGCGGTCGGCGCGGATGGTGCTGCAGAACCCGCGCGTCGACTTCGCCGTCTTCGAGGTCGCCCGCGGCGGCATCCTGCGCGAGGGCCTCGGCTACGAGCGCAACGACGTCGCGGTCGTGCTCAACGTGCAGCCCGACCACCTCGGCCTGCGCGGCATCGACACCGTCGAGCAGCTCGCCGACGTGAAGGCGGTCCTGGTCGAGGCGGTGCCGCGCGACGGGCACGCCGTACTCAACGCCGACGACCCGCTGGTCCGCGAGATGCGTCGCCGCTGCTCCGGCCAGGTCGTGTGGTTCTCGATGGAGGATCCCGGCTCCGAGACCCGCGACATGATCGACGCCCACTGCCGCCGCGGCGGCAAGGCGCTCGTCCTGAACCCGTCCGAGCGCGGCGAGATGATCGTGGTCAAGCACGGCCGGCGCGAGATGCAGCTCGCCTGGACCCACCTGCTGCCGGCGACGTTCGGCGGCCGGGCCCGGATGAACGTCCAGAACACGCTGGCCGCGGCCGCGGCGGCGTTCGCCGCGGGCGCCCCGCTGCACGACATCCGGCAGGGGCTGCGCTCGTTCTCGACGAACTACTACCTCTCCCCCGGCCGCCTCAACGAGGTCGAGGTGAACGGGGTCAACGTCATCGTCGACTACTGCCACAACGCGCCCGGGCATGAAGATGCTCGGCGACTTCGTGGACCGGGTCGGCGAGTCGCTGGACTCGTCGCACGAGCTCGCCCGCCCGTCCCGGATCGGGATCATCGCCACCGCCGGCGACCGGCGGGACGAGGACATGCGCGAGCTCGGCCACATCGCGGCCCAGCACTTCGACGTCGTCGTGGTCCGCGAGGACGAGGCTCTCCGCGGCCGGCAGCGCGGCGACATCGCGACGCTGGTGACCGAGGGAGTGCGCACCGCCATGGACGAGGGCGCCCGCTGCAAGCAGGTCGAGATCGTCCTCGAGGAGATCGAGGCGGTGCGGCACGCGATGAGCCGCGCCAACAAGGGCGACCTCGTGGTGGTCTGCGTCGACCAGCACGCCGCCGTGATGGCCGAGCTCGAGACCTGGTCCCACCAGGCCCAGGCAGGCAGCGGCGCCAGCGACGAGGTCCCGGCCGCCGACCCCGACTACGCGCCGGCGTCCACGGACGCCTGACCGGTCGCTCTAGTCGTCGGGCGGGTGCGCGGCCAGCACCTTCTCGCGCAGGGTCTCCGGTGAGTCGGGCGTCCCCCCGTGCTCGGCGATCCAGGCGTAGACGCCCTCCCGGTCGGCGTGGCACATCAGCCCCACCACGTCGCCGGGTTCGCTCTGCTCGACGAGAGCGGCCAGTCCGGCGACCTCGGTCGGGTAGGACACGACGTCGGTGACGCCGACCCGCTCGGCGCCGGCGCGCATCAGCCCGTCGAGCTCCTCGAGGGTGCGGCCGCGCAGGTAGCGCTCCTTGTGCGCGATCGCGAGCACGTCGCTGTCGCGGGCGCCGATCTCGCCCAGCTTGTCGATCAGGTCGTCCTGCCGGTCTCCGACGGCCCCGAGGCCCGAGCAGCAGCCGGCAGCCCGGGCGGCGTACGCCGTTCATGATCTCGATCAGCGCCTCGAGGCCGGCCTCGTTGTGGGCCAGGTCGACCACGACCGAGACGTCGTCGACGGTGAAGAAGTTCATCCGGCCCGGGTTGTGCTCGGCGTCCGGGAGGAACGTCCGCAGGCCCTCGATCACGACCTCGCGCGGGATGCCGATCGCCAGCGCCGCCGACGCGGCGGCCAGTGAGTTCTCGACGTTGAAGCGGGACAGGCCGGCCAGCGTCATCGGTACGTCGACCAGCTCGACGAGCGGGTCCGGGTCGGGTTCGGGGTGAGCACCGACACCCAGCCGTCGATCACCGTCGTGGCACGGCCGCCGTGGCTGAGCACCTCGCGGATCGCCGGCGAGTCCGGGTCGCGCGAGAACACCCACGGCTGCGCCTTGATCACGCTGCGCATCGCGAAGACCCGCGGGTCGTCGGCGTTCAGGACCGCCCAGCCGTCCTTGCGGGTGATCCGCGGGACCACGGCCTTGACCTCGGCCAGCTGGTCGACGGTGTCGATCCCCTGCAGCCCGAGGTGGTCGGCCGAGACGTTCGTGACCACGGAGACGTCGTTGCGGGTCAGCCCGATCCCCTTGAGCAGGATGCCGCCGCGGGCGGTCTCGGTCACCGCGAACTCGACGTTCTCGTGGGCGAGCACCCGGCCGGCGCCGCTCGGGCCCGGAGTAGTCGCCCGCCTCGACCAGCTCGCCGTCGATGTAGATCCCGTCGGTGTTCGACCAGCCGACGATCTTGCCGTCGGTGCGGGCGAGGTGGGCGATCATCCGCGAGGTCGTGGTCTTCCCGTTGGTACCGGTCACGGCGACGACCGGGACCCGCGGGGTGATCGTGTGCGGCGTGGCGCCCGCGCCGGAGGCCGAGACCCGCTCCGCCGCCTCGGCTCACCGCCTGCTCCACGTCGGCCCCGGGCAGGGCGTCGAGCACGTCGGCCACCGCCTTGCCCATCACCTGCGCCCGCTCCCGGTGCACCCACGGGAACGCGACCACGATCCGGTGCGGGTCGCTGGTCGGCCGCACGCGTACGGCGAGCCGCGACGTACCGGACTCGGCGGCGACGGCCCGCACCAGCCGGGCCACCGCCCGGACCGCGAACCGCTGCCGGAACCCGGACTCCGCCGCTCCCGGCCGGGCGTTCTTCAGGCCGATCCGTCTCGCGAACCGGGCCGCCGTCTCGTCGGAGACCGCGGCCAGGGTGCTGATGTCCAGGGTGAGCTTGATGGCCGCTCGGGGGAAGTAGAGGTTCGGTCCTTCGAGGACACGGAGCTCGACGAGGGAGGAGGTCACGCGCGCACGTTAGCGTGACTGCCCGTGGGTGAACTCCGCAGCCGTCTCGGCAAGATCGTCTCGGGCGGTCAGACCGGCGCCGACCGGGCGGCGCTCGACTGGGCGATCCGCCACGGAGTGCCGTACGGCGGCTGGTGCCCGCTGGGCGGGCTGGCCGAGGACCTCACCGAGCCACCCGGTCTGCTCGCGGACTATCCCGAGCTCCGGGAGACGTCGCGGCCGGACGTCGACGACCGCACGACGCTCAACGTCCGCGACAGCGACGGCGACGCTCCTGGTGATCCTGCCCGGCACCGAGCCGAGCGGGGGCACCGCGTTCACCCGCGACGAGGCCGTCCGGCTCGGTCGGCGCCACCTGCTCACGGACGGAGTCGACCCTGCCGTCGTCCGCGCCTGGCTGGAGAGCCTGCCCGTCGGGATGACCCTCAACGTGGCCGGGCCGCGCGAGAGCAAGGCGCCCGGCATCTACGGCGCCGTGACGGAGCTGCTGGACGAGGTGTTCTAGGCGCCCATCGCGTGGAAGCCGCCGTCGACGTGGACGATCTCGCCCGACGTCGCCGGGAAGAAGTCCGACAGCAGCGCGCACACGGCCTTCGCGGTCGGCGTGTGGTCCGTCTCGTCCCAGCCGAGCGGGGCCCGGTCCGACCACATCGACTCCAGCGCCTCGAAGCCCGGGATCGCCTTGGCGGCCAGGGTCTTCAGCGGGCCCGGCGGAGACCAGGTTGCAGCGGATGCCGTCGGGGCCGAGGTCGCGGGCGAGGTAGCGCGACGTGGACTCCAGGCCGGCCTTCGCCACGCCCATCCAGTCGTACGCCGGCCACGCGACGGTCGCGTCGAAGGTCATGCCCACGACGGAGCCGCCCTCGGACATGAGCGGCCGGCACGCCATCGCCAGCGACTTCAGGGAGTACGCCGACACCTGCACGGCCTGCGCCACGTCGGGCCACGGGCCGTCGAGGAACTTCCCGCCGAGCAGCGTCTCGGGGTTGCCGTACGCGATCGAGTGCACCACGCCGTCCAGGCCGTCGACGTGCTCGCGCACGGCGTCGGCCAGCCCGGCGAGGTGGGAGTCGTCGGTGACGTCCAGCTCGAGCACTGCCGGCTCGGTGGGCAGCCGCTTGGCGATCCGCCGGGTGATGCCCGAGCGCCCGCCCGAAGTTGGAGATCAGGACGGTCGCGCCCTGCTCCTGCGCCACCTTGGCCACCGCGAAGCCGATGGAGCTGTCCATCGTCACGCCCGCGACCAGGATCCGCTTGCCGTCGAGGATTCCCATGCTCAGTGCCCCATTCCAAGTCCACCGTCGACCGGGATCACTGCCCCGGTGACGTACGCCGCGCCGTCGCCGGTCAGCCACAGCACTGTCTGTGCGATCTCGTCCGGCGAGCCGTAGCGGCCCAGCGGCACCTGTGTCTTGATCGCGGTCTTCTGGTCGTCGGTGAGGACGGCCGTCATGTCGGTCTCGATGAAGCCCGGAGCGACGACGTTGGCGGTGATCGACCGCGAGCCCGAGCTCGCGGGCCAGCGACCGCGCCATGCCGACCAGTCCCGACTTGGAGGCCGCGTAGTTGACCTGCCCGGCGGAGCCCGTGAGGCCCACCACGGACGAGATGAAGACGATCCGCCCGCGACGCAGCCGGAGCATGCCCTTGGCGGCCCGCTTGGCCAGCCGGAACGACCCGGTGAGGTTGGTGTCGATGACCGACGACCAGTCCTCCTCGGACATCCGCAGGACCAGGGTGTCGGCGGTGATGCCGGCGTTGGCGATCAGCACCTCGACCGGGCCCGTGCGCCTCCTCGATCTGCTTGAACGCGGCGTCGACGGCCTCCGGGTCGGTGACGTCGCAGCGGACGTCGAGCGCGCCCTCGGGCGCTCCGCCGCTGCGCGTGGTCACCGCCACCCGGTCGCCGTTGGCCAGATACGCCTCGGCGATCGCGCGCCCGATCCCGCGGTTGCCGCCGGTCACCAGGACCGACCTGCCAGCCTGCTCCGTCGTCTCGCTCACCTCAGCGACGCTAGCGACTACTCAGGGGTAAGGAGAAAACGTCTCGGGCTGGTCGCGCTCAGTCGTCCTCGAGCCGGAAGCCGACCTTGATGCCGACCTGGAAGTGCTCGACGGTGCCGTCCTTGACCTGGCCGCGGACCTGGGTCACCTCGAACCAGTCCACGTGGCGCAGGGTCTTGGCCGCCCGCTCGATGCCGTTGCGGACGGCCTGGTCGATGCCGTCGGGCGAGGTGCCGACGATCTCGGTGACGCGGTACGTGCGGTTGGACATGGTGCCTCCCGAATGCGGACGGTGGGCTGGCCCTCGGATGGTCGGGCGCCCCGCGTGGTCGCTCGATCGTAGCGGCGTACGCTGGCAGCATGGCCCGGGACCAGCACGCTGACCGGGACGCGGTACGCATCACCACCGCCTCTGCCAGCCGCCACGACGACATCGCCGCTCGGCAGCGCCGCTACGTCATCTCGATGTCGATCCGGACGGTCTGCTTCGTCGCCGCGATCCTGGTCGGCGACGGCTGGCTGCGCTGGGTGCTCATCGTCGCGGCCCTGCTGCTGCCCTACATCGCGGTCGTGATGGCCAACGCCGCATCTTCGAAATCCGATGGGTTCGCACTGTTGGACGGAGCGTCCGGATATCGGGAACTCCCTCACGGTTCGGAATCCGAAGGGACGACAGGCCGGGCGGGCATTTGACTTCGGCCGTCCGCCGTGGAAGAATCGCGCGGGCGAACTGAGCCTCCCCCGTCTCAGCTCGCTTCTAGGTGCCGGACGGCTTCCCCCGTGGTCGTCCGGCACCGCCCCATTTCGGACCGGCCCGGTCCCGACCCGCTCGGGAGGACCCGATGACCGACCCCGACGAGCCGATCTGCTCGGCCAAGGGATGTACGTCGCCCGCGGTCTGGGCGCTGCTCTGGAACAACCCGAAGCTGCACACACCGGACCGCCGCAAGACCTGGCTGGCGTGCGACGAGCACCGGTCGACGCTCGGTCGACTTCCTGGGCGCGCGCGGCTTCCTGAAGGACGTCGTACCGGCGGCCGAGCGGACCGAGTAGCCGCTATCCGCCGATGGCGGACATCGGCCGGTCGGGCTGGAGGAACGACGGGTCGTCGATCCCGTGCCCGGCGCGCTTGCCGGCCATCGCCGCGACCCAGCGCACGGCGAGGTCCTCGTCGGAGGCGCCGGCGCGCAGGGCCGCCACGCAGGTCGGACTCCTCGCGCGCGAACAGGCAGTTGCGGACCTGACCGTCCGCGGTCAGCCGGACCCGGTCGCAGTCGCCGCAGAACGGCCGCGTCACGGAGGCGATCACGCCGACCGTGGCCGGGCCGCCGTCGACGTGGAACAGCTCGGCCGGCGCGCTCCCGCGCGGCTCGCTCGACCGGGGTCAGCACGAACTCGCGGTCGAGGTGCTCGAAGATCTCGTCGGCGGTGACCATCGCCTCACGGCTCCAGCCGTGCTGGGCGTCCAGCGGCATCTGCTCGATGAACCGCAGGTCGTAGCCGTGGTCGAGCGCACCAGCGCAGCAGCTCGGCCGCCTGGTCGTCGTTGACGCCCCGCAGCAGCACCGCGTTGATCTTCACCGGCACCAGGCCCGGCGTCCTGGGCGGCCGCGAGGCCGTCGATCACGTCCTGGAGCCGGTCGCGGCGGGTGATCTCGAGGAACGTGTCGGGGCGGATGGTGTCGAGGCTGACGTTGACCCGGTCCAGACCGGCGGCCTTGAGCGCGTGGGCGTTGCGGGAGAGGCCGAGCGCGTTGGTGGTGATCGACAGGTCGACGTCGGGGTTCAGCTCCTTGGAGCGGCGGACGATGTCGACCAGGCCGCGGCGTACGAGCGGCTCGCCGCCGGTGAACCGGACCTCCTGGACGCCGAGCAGGCGGACGCCGATCCCGACCAGGCGGACCACCTCGTCGTCGGTCAGGACGTCGTCGCCGGGCAGCCAGTCGAGCCCCTCGGCCGGCATGCAGTAGGAGCACCGAAGGTTGCACCGGTCGGTGAGGGACACGCGCAGGTCGGTGGCCACCCGGCCGTACCTGTCTGCGAGCGCATGAGTCGTCACACCCCCACTCTAGGTGGCGGGTCCCCACGACGTTCGCACTCGCCGGCCCCCGGATAGCCTCGCGGCGTGCGTTCGTTGGGGTTCCTCGTGAGCAGGCGGTGGATCCTGTTCGCGATCGTGGTCGCGCTGCTCGCGTACGCCGCGTGGCTGCTCGGCGAGTGGCAGTTCCACCGCCTCGAGGACCGCAAGGCGAGCAACACCATCGTCGAGCGGAACGAGGACGCGCCGCCCGCACCCGTCTCCGACGTCCTCGCGCCCGGCCGCGCGGTCGACGAGCAGGACGAATGGCGGGTCGTCGAGGCGACGGGGACGTACGCCGTCGACGACACCGTCGTCGTCCGCTACCGCACCCGCGACGGCGCCTCCGGGATCGACGTGGTCGTGCCGCTCGAGACCGCCGAGGGTCCCTCACTGCTGGTCGACCGCGGCTGGATGGCCGCGGACAACCAGTGGCACCGACCCGACGACTCGACATCCCTCCTCCCCCGTCCGGCGAGGTCACGGTGACCGGCTGGGTCCGGGTCGACGCCACCGGCGACAGCACCGCAGGTGACCGACCAGTCGACGCGGGCCATCTCCAGCAAGGAGATCGGGCCCGCCCTGGACCGTGAGGTGTACGGCGGCTTCGTCGACCTCCGCTCCGAGGACCCGCCCGCGGAGACCGCCCTCGAGCCGGCCGAGCTGCCGGAGCTGAACAACGGGCCGCACTTCTTCTACGGACTGCAGTGGTGGTTCTTCGGCGTGCTCGCCATCTTCGGCTTCGGCTACCTGGCGTACGACGAGTGGCGGAAGCGGCCGGGCGGGGGACGAGCGAGACCGCCGACGACGAGCAGGACGTCGACGCAGCGACGTAGCGTCATACGAAGTGGTCGCTATCACGACCACTTCGTATGACGTCCGCTCTCTGGCGAAGGAGCCGGGCGGCTACAACGCGCGCAGCATCCCGCCGTCGACGGGGAGCATGGCGCCGCTGATGAACGACGCAGCCGGCGACAGCAGGAACGCCGCCGCCCGGCCGAACTCCTCCGGCTCGCCGTAGCGGCCGAGCGGGATCGTCTTGACGGCCGCCTCGCGGGCCGCGTCGGGGTCACCGCCGGCGGCGTCGAGCTCGGCGACCCGCTCGGTGGCGACCCGGCCCGGCAGCAGCCCGTTGACGCGCACGCCCTGCGGGCCGAGCTCGTCGGCCAGGGTCTTGGCGACCATCGCCAGGCCCGGACGCAGGCCGTTGGAGATGGCCATGTCAGCGAGCGGGGCGCGGACGCTGGACGAGAGCACGAGGGCGAGGGAGCCGCCGTGCGGCAGGGCCTGGCCGATCTCGCGGGACAGGCGGACCGCGCCGAGGAAGACCGAACCGAAGGCGTCGGTCCACTGCTCGTCGGTGATGCCCGTGACCGGACCCTTCGGCGGGCCACCCACGCTGATCAGCGCGCCGTCGATCTGGCCCCAGGTGTTCCGGGCCGCGGCGAGGAGGCGCCCGGGAGTCGCCGGGTCGGCGTTGTCGGCGACGACCGTGACGGCGTTCTCGCCGAGCTCCTTCTCCGCGATGTCCAGGCTGTCCTCGTTCCGACCGGAGATCACGACCCGGGCGCCCTCGGCGACCAGGCACTCGGCCGTCGCCCGGCCGAGGCCGCGGGCTCCCCCGGTGATGATGAACACGCGCTCGGTCAGCTCGAGATCCATGCGCGAGACTCGAGTCACCGGCTACGCCCGTCACCGGGTTTCGAGGCTCAGGCGCTCAGCGCGCCTTCGCACCTCAACCAACGGAGGTCAGCCGACGGGGAGGTCCTGGACGAACTGCGTGCGGTAGAGGTCGGAGTACAGGCCGCCCTGCGGCGAGCAGCTCGGCGTGGGTGCCGGACTGGACGATCCGGCCGTCGTCGAGGACCAGGATCCGGTCGGCGTTGCGCACGGTCGAGAGCCGGTGCGCGATGACCAGCGAGGTCCGGCCCTCCAGCGCGGCGTCGAGCGCCCGCTGGACGGCCGCCTCCGACTCGCTGTCGAGGTGGGCGGTGGCCTCGTCGAGCACGACGATCGGCGGCGCCTTGAGCAGCAGCCGGGCGATCGCCAGCCGCTGCCGCTCGCCGCCCGAGAGGCGGTAGCCGCGGTCGCCGACGACGGTGTCCAGGCCGTCGGGGAGGCTGCGCACGAGCGTCGCGATCTGGGCCGACTCCAGGGCCTCCCAGATCTGGGCGTCGGTCGCGTCGGGACGCGCGTAGAGCAGGTTGGCGCCGCATCGTGTCGTGGAACATGTGGGCGTCCTGGGTGACGTACCCGACGGTGTCCTCGAGCGACTGCAGGGTCACGTCGCGTACGTCGCGGTCGCCGACCCGGACCACCCCGGACTCGGCGTCGTACAGCCGCGCGACCAGGTGGGTGACCGTGGTCTTGCCGGCGCCCGAGGGGCCGACCAGCGCGATCATCTGCCCGGGCTCGGCGGTGAACGAGATGTCGGCCAGCACCTGGCCGCTGTCGCGCGACTCGGTGCGCGCGACCGACTCCAGCGAGGCGAGCGAGATCTCGTCGGCGCGCGGGTACGTGAAGGCGACGTGGTCGAACTCGAGCCGTGGCCGCCGACTTCGGCAGCGGCGTCGGCGTCCGGCTTGCTCCTGGATCATCGACGGCAGGTCGAGCACCTCGAAGACCCGCTCGAAGCTGACCAGCGCGGTCATCACGTCGATCCGGACGTTGGACAGCCCCTGCAGCGGGCCGAGCAGCCGCAGCAGGAGCGTGCCGAGCGCGAGCAGGGTGCCGACCGTCAGGGTGCCGTCGATGGCGAGGTGTCCGCCGACGCCGTACACGAGCGCGGTCGCGAGCGCCGGGATCGGCCAGCATGCAGGCGGAGAAGATGCGGGTGATCAGGGCGATGCGGACGCCGAGGTCGCGCACGGTGGCCGCCTTGTCGGCGAACATCGCGTCCTCCTCGCCGCGGCGGCCGAACAGCTTGAGCAGCATCGCGCCGCCGACGTTGAACCGCTCGGTCATCGCGTTGCCCATGTCGGCGTTGCCGTCCATCTGCTGCCGGGTCAGGCCGGCCAGCTTGCCGCTCACCACCCGCGAGGTGATCAGCAGGAGCGGGAACAGGGCGAGGCAGAGCAGGGTGACCTGCCAGCTGAGCGCGAACATGGCCACGCCCACGACGACGACCATGATCGTGCTGGAGACCGCGCTGGAGAGGGTGGACGTGAAGGCGCGCTGGGCGCCGATCACGTCGTTGTTCAGCCGGGACACCAGGGCGCCGGTCTGGGTGCGGGTGAAGAACGCGAGCGACTGCCGCTGCACGTGGCCGAAGACGCGGGTCCGCAGGTCGAAGATCAGGCCCTCACCGATCCGGGAGGAGAGGTACCCCGAGCCGATCGCCAGGACGCCGGCGACCAGGGCGGTGGCGACCATGCCGAGCGCCAGGACCGTGACCAGGGTGTTGTTGCCCTTCATGATGCCGTCGTCGACGATCCGCTGCACCAGCAGCGGAGTCACCACGACGAGACAGGAGTCGACGACGGTCAGGGTGAGGAAAGCCGCGATCAGCCGACGGTGCGGGCGCGCGAAACCGAACACGCGGCGGACCGTCCCGCGGTCGATCGTCTCGTTGACGACGCTGCGGTCCGACCTGAGCGAGCGCCAGGCCGGCCCCATCATTCCCATCCCGGACAAGCGGACTCCTACTCCTGGCCCGCCATCAGGCGGGCCAACTCACGGAACCGGCGGATCTGGGCCTCGCGCTCGAAGCGGCGCTGGTCGTCCAGGGACCGGCTCGACGCCGCCAGCAGCAGCGCCTTGGTCTCACGCACCGCGCCCGGCAGGGGTGCGGTCAGGGCACCGACCAGGTCCGTCACGGTGGCGTCCAGGTCGGACGAGGGTACGGCGGCCGTCGCCAGTCCGATCTCGACCGCTTCGGCCGCGCCGACCATCCGGGCCGTCGCGCAGATCTCCAGCGCCCTTGCGTAGCCAACAGCCTCGACCAGGGGTTTTGTTCCCGTCAGGTCCGGCACCAGGCCCAGCGCGGACTCCTTCATGGAGAACTGGGCGTCGTCGGCCACCACCCTGCAGGTCGCACGACAGCGCCAGCTGGAAGCCGGCGCCGATGGCGTAGCCCTGGACGACGGCGATCGACACGAACCGCGGATCGCGCAGGAACGTGAACCCCTGCTGGAGCTCGTCGATGGTCGACGACAGCTCGTCGTCGGGCAGCGCGAGCAGCGAGACGATGGACTCCGCGCCGTCACCGGCGCCGGTCGGGTCGAGCATCGCGCGGTCCAGGCCCGCCGAGAAGCTGTGCCCGGCTCCGCGCACCAGCACGACCCGCACCTCGTCGGGGATCTCGCGGCCGACCGCGGCGAGCGCGCGCCACATGGTCGGCGTCTGCGCGTTGCGCACCTCGGGCCGGTCGAGCGTGATCGTGGCGACCGCGCCGTCCACGGAGTACTGGAGTCCGGCGGCGGTCAGCTCGTCTGGGGTCATGGGCGAAGTGTAGGAACCTCCACCGACATACCCCGCATCGACTTGACCTCAAGCGAACTTGAAGTTGTCCCATACTCCAATGAGAGCAATCAGACTTCACGAGTTCGGCCCGGCCTCCCACCTCGTCCTCGACGACCTCCCCGACCTCATCCCGGCGCCGGAGCAGGTGCGGATCGCGGTCGCGGCGAGCGGCGTCCACCTCCTCGACACGAGCCTGCGGCGTGGAGAGCCGGGACCGGTGCCGCCTCCGGACCTGCCGACCATCCCCGGGCGCGAGGTCGCAGGCGTGGTCGACCTCGTGGGCGACGACGTGGACGCGACCTGGCTCGGTCGGCGGGTGGTGGCGCACCTCGGGCTGGTCCCCGGCGGGTACGCCGAGCAGGCGGTCACCACGCCGGATCGCCTGTTCCCGCTGCCCGACCACGTCGACCTGACCGACGCGGTGGCGATGGTCGGCACCGGACGCACCGCCCAGGGGATCCTGGAGCTGGAGCCGGTCGCGCCGGGCGACACGGTCCTGGTCCCGGCCGCGGCCGGCGGGCTCGGCTGGCTGCTCGTCCAGGCGGCCCGGTCGTCGGGTGCCCGCGTGGTCGCCGCTGCGCGCGGAGGCGACAAGCTGGCGCGGCTCAAGGAGCTCGAGCCCGATGTCCTCGTCGACTACGGCGTCGACGGGTGGGCGGACGAGGTCCGCGAGGCCGTCGGAGGCGTGTCGCTGGTGTACGACGGCGTCGGCGGCGAGGTCGGCCGCACCTGCCTGGAGCTCCTCTCCCCCGGCGGCCGCCTGGTGATGTTCGGCTTCTCGGCCGGCGCCCCGACGCAGTTCGACACCGGCGACGTCGTCAGCCGCGGGATCAGCGCCTCCTGGAGCCTCGGGCCCAGGATGCAGGCCCTTCCCGGCGGCATCCCCGGGCTAGCCGCCCGGGCTCTCGAGCGCCACGCCGCCGGCAACTGGCGGCCGCTCGTCACGACGTACCCGCTCGCCGAGGCCGGCCGTGCGCACCAGGACCTGGAGGACCGGGCCACCCTCGGCAAGGTCGTCCTGCTCGCGTAGGCCCTGTCGATCACACCCGGCGGCGCAGCCCGGTGGCGATCACCACGGTTGCGGCGAGGGCCATGAGGGTGGGCGCCAGGAGCGCGTCGCGGTAGCCGGACATGGCGAGGGGTCCATCGTCGGCGGCGGCGACGAGCACGCTGGTGACTGCGGCGAGCCCGAACCGCGGCACCGAACTGGATCGAGGTGTTGAAGAGGGCGCCTGCGACGCCCTGCTCGGCCTCGGGAACCCGGTCGGTCGCCTCGCTGGTCAACGGGCCGTAGACGAGCGCGAACGCGACACCGATGAGGGCCAGCGTGGGCAGCATGTCCAGGTAGTCCCAGTCGGCTTCGACGCGCAGGAACAGCGTGTAGCCGATGGTGGCCACCAGGCAGCCGGCCAGGATGATCCGCGTCGTACCGAACCTGCGGACCAGGCCTGGAGTCAGCACCGGCGCGAGCAGCAGGTCGAGACCCATCACCAGGAACGCGAGCCCGGTCTCGACGGGGCTCCAGCCGCGCAGCTCCTGGAGGTAGAGGGCGGCCACGAACTGGAAGCCGACGAACCCGCCGGCGAAAAGCGCGGCGGCGGTGTCGGCGCGCACCAGCGTCCGGTTGCGCAGGAGTCCCGGCCGCAGCAGGGGCTCCGCCGCCCTACGCTCGACGAGCACGAAGGCCATGAGCAGTACGGCGGCCGCCAGGAGGGCGACGAGCGCCCAGGCTCGGTCGTCGGGCTCGCCGATGTGCACCATGGAGTAGACGAGCGCGACCATGCCGCCCGTGACCGTGACCGCACCGGCCAGGTCGAAGCGCCGCGTGAGCCGTACGGGCGCCTGGTCAGGCCGGATCAGCAGGTACCCGGCGACCAGGATGAGCAGCCCCAGGATCACCGGCGCGAAGAACACCCATCGCCAATCGACCTCGGTGAGCAGCCCACCCACCACCAGTCCGATCGTGAACCCGCCGGCTCCGGTCGCGCCGTAGATGACCAGCGCCCGGTTGCGCTGGTCGCCCGCCGCGAAGCTGGTGGTGATGATGCTGAGCCCGGCGGGGGTCATGAAGGCGGCGGCGACGCCGGTGACGAAGCGGGCCACGATCAGCACCCAACCCTCGTTCGCGAGCCCGCCGACACCCGAGAAGGCGACGAACACCATCATGCCCGCGAGGAACACCCGCCGTCGGCCGAACACGTCGGCACACCGCCCGCCGAGCAGCATGAACCCGCCGTAGCCCAGCACGTAGGCGCTGATCACCCATTGCGCGGTGCCGGTCTCGAGCCCCAGCTCGGCACGGATCGAGGGCACCGCGACGTTCAGCATGGCGACGTCGATGCCCTCGAGGAAGATCGCGCCGCACATCACGAGCAGCAGGGCCCATGCCCGGCCGCTGAATCGCGCGTCGGCTGGCTCGTGACCCGCCCGCAGTTCTGACACGCGCCCTACGCCAGCGATACCAGGTCGGCGTAGTCCGCGTTCCAGAGGTCCTCGACCCCGTCGGGCAGGATCAGCACCCGGTCGGGCTCGAGCGCGTGCACGGCTCCCTCGTCGTGGGTGACCAGGATGATCGCGCCCTCGTAGGTGCGGATCGCGGCCAGCACCTCCTCGCGGGAGGCGGGGTCGAGGTTGTTGGTGGGCTCGTCGAGCAGCAGCACATTGGCGCTCGAGACGACCAGGATCGCCAGCGCCAGCCGGGTCTTCTCCCCGCCCGACAGCACCGACGCCGGCTTGTTGGCGTCGTCGCCGGAGAACAGGAAGGACCCGAGCACCGACCGGGCCTCGGTGTCGGCGAGCTGCGGCGCGGCGGCGTGCAGGTTCTCGAGCACCGTCCGGCTGGTGTCCAGCGTCTCGTGCTCCTGGGCGTAGTAGCCGAGCTTGAGGCCGTGCCCCGGCGTGATCTCGCCGGTGTCCGGCCGGTCGACGCCGGCCAGGATCCGGAGCAGGGTCGTCTTGCCGGCACCGTTGAGGCCGAGGATGACGACGCGGGAGCCCTTGTCGATGGCGAGGTCGACGTCGGTGAACACCTCGAGCGAGCCGTACGACTTGGACAGCTCCGCGGCGGTCAGCGGCGTCTTGCCGCAGGGCGCGGGCGCGGGGAACTTGATCTTGGCCACGCGGTCGGCCCGACGCTCGCCCTCGAGCCCGGCCATCAGCTTCTCGGCCCGCTTCAGCATCGACTGCGCCGCCTGGGCCTTGGTGGCCTTGGCCCGCATCTTGTTCGCCTGGTCGGTCAGCGTCTTCGCCTTGTTCTCGGCGTTGACCCGCTCCCGCTTGCGGCGCTTCTCGTCGGTCTCGCGCTGCTGGAGGTAGGCCCGCCAGCCCATGTTGTAGACGTCGATCTCGGCCCGGTTGGCGTCGAGGTGGAGCACCTTGTTCACGGTCGTCTCGAGCAGGGCCGTGTCGTGGCTGATCACCACGAGCCCGCCCCGGTGCGACTTCAGGAAGTCGCGCAGCCAGACGATCGAGTCGGCGTCGAGGTGGTTGGTCGGCTCGTCCAGCAGCAGCGTCTCCGCACCGGAGAACAGGATCCGGGCCAGCTCCACCCGGCGCCGCTGGCCGCCGGACAGCGTCTTCAGCGGCTGCGCCAGGACCCGGTCCTCGATGCCGAGGCTGTGCGCGATCGTCGCGGCCTCCGACTCCGCGGCGTACCCGCCGCCGGCGTGCAGCTCGGCGTCGGCCCGCGAGTAGCGGCGCATCGCCCGGTCGCGTACGTCGTGGTCGTCGCTGCCCATCTCCGTCTCCGCCTCCCGCAGCTTGCGCACCACCTCGTCGAGGCCGCGCGCGGACAGGATCCGGTCGCGGGCGAGGACGTCGGGGTTGCCGATGCGCGGGTCCTGCGGCAGATAGCCGACCTCGCCGGTCGTGAGGACGCTGCCGGACGCGGGCAGCCCCTCGCCGGCCAGGATCTTCGTCAGCGTGGTCTTGCCCGCACCGTTGCGGCCGACCAGGCCGACCTTGTCGCCGGCAGCCACCCGGAAGCTGACGTTCTCCATGAGTAGACGGGCCCCGGCACGGACTTCCAGGTGCTGGGCGGTGATCATGAGGCTGGTTAGTGTAGTTCGGCCGGGCGCGTGCCCGAACATCGGAAGGGAACGCGGATGCGGTTCAACCCCAAGGCCAGGCTCGACACCCGGCGAGTGTCGGACCGCGGCCGGGGTCGCGGCGGGCGGTAGTGCGGTGGTGGCGCCATGCGGCTGCCCATCCCGGGCGGCGCGGCGGCCGGTGGCGGCATCGGCGGCCTGATCATCGTCATCCTCTTCCTGGTCCTCACCCAGTGCCTGGGCGTCGGCGGCACCGGCGGCCTGCCGCTGCCCGACACCGGGCTCGACACCGCGCGCTTCAGCCCCGAGGACAGCGCCCGCTACGAGAACTGCCAGACCGGTGAGGACGCGAACAACGACGTCGACTGCGCCCGGGTGGCGGTCGAGAACTCGCTGTACGACTTCTGGTCCGAGACGCTGCCCGAGCAGGCCGGGCAGGCAGTTCCAGCCCGAGCAGGAGGTCGCGACCTTCAGCGGCGCGGTCGACACCGGATGCGGCGGCGCGACCAGTGACGTCGGCCCGTTCTACTGCCCGGTCGACTCGGTCATCTACCTCGACACCACGTTCTTCGACGACGTCCTCGAGCAGCAGCTGAACGGTCCCAGCGGCGCCTTCGTCGAGCCGTACGTCCTGGCGCACGAGTACGGCCACCACATCCAGAACCTGCTGGGCACGATGGGCCAGGTCCGCACCCAGCAGGGCCCGGAGAGCGACGCCGTACGCCTCGAGCTCCAGGCCGACTGCTACGCCGGCATGTGGGCCGGCAGCGCCACGTCCACCGACGACGCCTCCGGCGAGGCCCTGATCTCCGACCTCACGGACCAGGACATCCAGCAGGCGGTCGCAGCCGCCAAGGCCGTGGGCGACGACCGGATCCAGCAGCAGACCTCGGGTCGCGTGAACCCCGAGGGCTGGACCCACGGGTCCGCCGAGCAGCGGGTGCGCTGGTTCATGACCGGCTACGAGCAGGGCAGCCTGGAGGCCTGCGACACGTTCTCGGCGTCCGACCTCTGACCCGGGCGGTCACTGCCTCCGCGGGCGCGGCCGGCGGCCGGGGACCCCGGTGTGGGGAACCATCGCCACGACGACCGCCGACTGGCCGAGCGTCCAGGTCGCGTTGCAGACCCAGTAGACGAGGAGCGCCACCGGGACCACGCCGCCGGCGACGCCACGCCCACGCGCCGAGAGCACCGGCATCAGCTGGTGCGCTCGCGACCATGGCCTCGGGCAGGTCGGCTCAGGACGGTGTTCGGCGCGACCAGGTACCTCTGGGTGACGTAGGCGAGCGCCGCCGCCGTGCACGCGAGCCCGGCGACCACCGCCAGATGGGTCCATGCCGCTGCCGAGGTAGCCCCGCTCGGCCAGCGGGACGCCGAGCAGCGTCGCCGCCCCCAGTGACGCCACCAGCTCGGGGCTCATCGCCCCGACCGAGGCGCCGCCGGCGACGTCGGCGAGCAGGTGGTAGAGCGCCAGCCAGATCGGAATCTGCACCAGCACCGGCAGGAAGCCGAGCCGGGACATGCCGTGCTCGGAGGCGATCCGGCGTCGTTCGTCCGCGAAGGCCCGCAGGCTCTCGGGATCCCTGCGGTTGCGGTAGCGCTGGGTGAGGTCGCTCAGCTGCGGGCGCGCCCGGGCCGAGGCATGGGCAAGGCGTACGCCGTGCACCGCCAGCGGCAGCAGGGCGATCCGAACCACCACGACGACGGCCGCGATGCACAGCAGCCAGGTGGTCCCGGACGCCGGATCGGCGCCGAGCGAGGTGAGGCAGGCATGGGCCGCGGCGACGACGGCCGCGAGCGCATACGACAACGGGGCGAGGACAGACATGGGTGTGCTCCTGGGGTGAGGAAGGGGATGGTCGGGCCGTTGGCTCGCGCAGGCGAGCGTCAGGCCGACCCAGGAGCGCGCGGTCGGAGCGGGTGGTGCACGGGGTCGGTGACTCGTCTGGGCAGCACCGGTGGCGCTTCCCGCCCGGTCGCGTGCGCCACGGCCGACCGTTCCGGCCGCGAGGGCACCGGAGCCGGTCGCGAGCCGAGCGATGGCTGCCAGCGCCAGCGCCACCACGGCCAGGGTGACCGTCGTCTGCGCGTCGCCGGCGGCTGCCGCCAGCGACGGCACCAGGCTGGCGAGCGCCACGACCAGCAAGCCGGTGAGCACGAGACGTACGCGCGTCGTCGCGTCGTCCACGGCCCGGCTCATGCTGATCAGACTACGCCGCTCCCTGCGCGAGCAGCGCCTCGATCTGCGGGAACTGCCGCTGCAGCGCCCGGAGGTGCGGCGCCACGGCCGGGTGGCGGTACTTCGCGGCCAGTGCGCCCTCGCCCGTGGCGACCCGGGCCAGCGCCCACTCCGCCCGCGTCAGGACCGTGTAGACGGCCGTGATCCGGGCGCCGAGGACCACCTCGTCCCGGCTCGCCAGGCCGTCCGGCAGCCCCATCAGGTACGCGTCCAGCAGCGGCTCGAACTCCTCGCGCGCCGACAGGAGGTAGTAGCCGAGATCCGCGCCGACCGGGCCGTGGCCGAGCATGCCCCAGTCGATGGCGACCACCTCGTCGGCCTCCCGGCCGGGCAGGTTGGCCGGGACCGGGTCGCCGTGCTGCGGCACCTGGGTCAGCCCGTCGAGCGCGTCGAGCATGGTCTCGCGCCGCTGCCACAGGTGGTCGGCGACGTCGGAGACGGTGGTGCGGGTCAGGGTCTTCCAGCCGCCCCGGCGGGCGACCCGGTCCATGCCGGTCCCGCAGCTGGCCGCGGGCGAGCCACCGGGCGTCGCCGAGGTCGGCGCCGGCGAACCGGCCCATGGCGATGGGCGGCGAACAGCCCGCTGTTCGCGGCGTCCTCGATCCAGTCCTGGACGATGGTGATGCCGTCGACGTCCTCCTCGACCGCAGGCGTCGAGCGGCCCGCGCAGCCCGGGCGTCGCGGCGACGATGCCGGAGGTGGCCACGTCGGCCGCGCGCCGCCAGTAGGCGAAGTGCCGGGGGTCGCTCAGCTCGGCGGGGTCGTGCGGGCCGGGCGCGGCGATCCGCTTGATCGCGACCGGGCGGTCGTCGATGACGCCGCGCCAGACGCCGACGGTGGACGTGCCGGTGCCGCCGGGCAAGGCAAGCCACCCGGGCTCGGGCTGCCACATGGCGTCATAGTGACAGAGGAACGGGCCCGTACTCAGTGGATGTCGCGGCGCGCGAACGCCACCTGTCCCGCGGTGCTGATCGCGGCCGCCACCAGCGCGAGCACCAGGAACGGCTCCCAGCGGAAGTCCTCGGCCGGCACCAGCGCCAGGTGCTCGAACGGCGAGAGGTCCTGCAGCCACTGCGGCAGCTGCGAGCAGGTCGCCGAAGAACATCACCACGACCGCCAGCACCAGCGGCAGCCAGGCCAGGATGCCCAGCCGCGGGTTCACGCCCACGAGCAGCCGGGCCACGGCGGCCAGCACCAGCACCGGCGCGACGTACGAGAGCAGCGGCAGCAGGAACTGGCCGACGGCGCCGGAGTCCCCGGTGACCAGCGCGTAGCCGACCCCGAGGCCGAGACCCGACGCGGCCAGCACGACGAGGGCACCGACGACGGTCACGGCGACGTGCCCGAGCAGCCAGTCCCGGCGGCGCAGGGCGGTCGCCAGCAGCGACTCGAGCCGGCCGCCCTCCTCCTCGCCGCGCGGGCGCAGGGCCGAGGAGATGGCGAAGCCGCACGCGATCAGCGACAGCATCAGCAGCGAGGTCGCGTAGAAGCCGTCGACGAGGTCCGACGACCCCTGGAGGAACAGGTCCTGGGAGGTCTCGGAGTCGCCGACCAGGTCGCCGACGTCGTTGCCGATCGA
The DNA here is from genome assembly GCA_963788445.1 of uncultured Actinomycetota bacterium. Taxonomy (GTDB): domain Bacteria; phylum Actinomycetota; class Actinomycetes; order Propionibacteriales; family Nocardioidaceae; genus Nocardioides. The sequence goes on along the minus strand of CAWBGN010000004.1, from coordinate 654,216 downwards.
GCCGTAGGCGAGCCCCATCAGGAACAGCCCGGCGGTCCAGCCGATCACCGACGCGCGCTGCAGGTGCCAGGCCAGGCCGAGCGGGCCGCGGAGGCCGGCGCCCGCGCGGTCCGGTCCCGGGCGCGCGGCCAGGACGCCGGAGCCGATGTCGCGCCGCTGGAACACGGCGTACGCCGCCAGCGTGGACACGGCGGCCGCCGGCGAGCAGGAGCAGCGCCGGCCACCAGCGCAGGCCGGAGAAGGCGTGCATGCCTTGGTACCAGCCGATCGGCGACAGCCAGGTCAGGGCGGGTGAGCCGACGTCGCCGATCGCGCGCAGGACGTAGGCGACACCGATCACGGCGCCGGCGATGCCGTACATCGAGCGGGTGCTGGCCGTGAGCTGGGCCGCGATCAGGGCGGTGCCGGTGAACACCCAGCCGCACAGGGTCAGGCCGAGGCCGAGGGCGATCGAGTCCGCGACCTCGAGGGGGTACGACGCCAGGCTGGCGGCCACGAAGACCCCGACCACCAGGTTGGCGAGCAGCGCGTCCTTCAGCGCCGCCGTCATCGGCGCCAACCGGCCGATCGCGGCCGCCCGGACCAGCTCGTCGCGGCCGGACTCCTCCTCGGCGCGGGTGTGCCGGCCGATGATGAACATGCTCATCAGCCCGACGCAGATCGCCCCGAACGCCGTCGACTGCCAGGTCACCTGGCCGCCGATGGTGTCCAGCGCCCGGGCCGGGCCGGCCATCGCGATGAACGCGGCGTTGTTCTCCATGCTCGCGGCGGCGCGGTCGAACTCCGCCTGCGTGGTGTACAGGCCGTCGACGCTCACGGCCTGGCTGTAGTAGAGGAGCGTGACGCCGAGGGTCCACGCGACGTAGAGCCAGCGGTCCCGGCGCAGGAAGGTGCGCAGCAGCAGCCAGGTCCCGGTCATCGCGCGACCGGCTCCTGCTCGTCGGCGTCCTCGATCCGGTCGCCGTAGTGGCGCAGGAAGAGCTCCTCGAGCGTCGGCGGCTGGCTGGTCAGCGACCGGACGCCGGCCGCCTGGAGGGTGTCGAGGGCGGCGTCCAGGCCCGCGGTCTCGACCTCGAACCGGGCCCGGTTGCCCTCGATCACCAGGTCGTGCACGTCGGGAAGGGTGCGCAGCGCCTCCGGCGGCGTGGCCAGCTCGGCGGAGATCGACGTCCGGGTCAGGTGCCGGAGGTCGGCCAGGGTGCCGGACTCGACGCACCTGCCGGACCGGATGATGCTGACCCGGTCGCAGAGCCGCTCGACCTCGGCCAGGATGTGGCTGCTCAGCAGCACGGTGTGCCCGTCGCTCGCGGAACCGGTCGACGTACTCCTGGAAGACCGGCCTCCATCAGCGGGTCCAGCCCGGACGTCGGCTCGTCGAGCACCAGCAGCTCCACGTCGGCCGACAGCGCCGCCACCAGCGCGACCTTCTGCCGGTTGCCCTTGGAGTAGCTGCGGCCCTTCTTGGTCGGGTCCAGCTCGAACCGCTCGATCAGCTCGGCCCGACGCTTCTCGTCCAGCCCGCCGCGGAGCCGGCCGAGCAGGTCGATCGCCTGGCCGCCGGTCAGGTTGGGCCAGAGGTTCACGTCGCCGGGCACGTAGGCCAGCCGGCGGTGCAGCTCCGCCGCGTCCCGCCAGGGGTCGCCACCGAAGAGCCGCACCTCCCCCGCGTCCTTGCGCAGCAGGCCGAGCAGCACCCGGATGGTCGTGGACTTCCCGGCGCCGTTGGGCCCGAGGAAGCCGTGCACCTCGCCGCGCTCGACCGTCAGGTCCAGCCCGTCGAGGGCGCGCACGTTGCCGAAGGTCTTGACCAGGCCGCCGATCTCGATCGGGGCTCCCCTGTCGTCGTTCGTCACGATCTCGACTGTACCCCATGTTCACAGATTTCTGAATCTTGTAATATCTGTCTCATGGCCGACACCTCCCAGCGCGACCGCTTCGTGGAGCGGATGGGTGGCGCCCTCACGGACGCCGGTCTCCCCGGCTCCCGTCCCGGGTCTTCGCCGCGCTTCTGGTCGACGACGACGGGCGGATGACCGCGGCCGAGCTCGGCGAAGCCCTCGGCATCAGCCCGGCCGCGGTCTCCGGGGCCGTCAACTACCTGGCGCGGATCGGCATGCTCCGCCGCGAGCGGGAGCGCGGCTCCCGGCGTGACGTGTACGTCGTGGACGACGACGCCTGGCACGGGGCGATGATGCGCGAGGACCAGGCGTACACGCCCATGCTGGCCGCACTCGGCGCGGCCATCGAGTCGCTCGGGTCCGCCGACCCGGCGTACCGGCGGCTGGTGGTCACCCGCGAGTTCCTGGTGTTCGTCAACGAGGAGATGCGCGGGCTCGCAGGTCGGTGGGAGGAGCACCGCAAGCGAATCGAGCGCGACCTGCCCGGGTGACTGTTGTTCCGGCGCAATTTGCGCCGAAATGACACCGGCGCTAGGCGTTCATGACGTCGATCCGCACGGCGCACGCCTCGCGCACGGCCTCCTCGAGCACGCCCCGCTTGGGATCGGGGACCGCCAGCCAGGGATCGACCACCGTCAGGTGCTTCAGGCGCGGGTCGGCGAGCACTTCGTCGACGGCTGCATGGTCTCCCCCGGCGACGACGGTCCCGGGTGTGGCGAGCTCGCCGAGGATGCGTACGGCGTGCCCGGCGGCCGCCTCGTAGGCCTGCCGGGCCTGGTTGTCCCGGCGGCGGGCGAACCGCTGCTGGCTCTGCCCGCCCGCCTTGGTCCGGCCCTGCACGTGACGCTGCCCGACCTTGGACTCGACGATCCGGTCGCCCTCGAGGCGGGCGACCGCGAACCCGCCCTTCCGTACCAGGAGCACGCCCCAGTGCGGACGGCGCCCCCACCGCGGCCGCGAAGGCTCCCGCCTCGGGCAGCCCGTGGTACTCGGCGCCGAACGGCAACCGCGCCAGCGAACGTGGACCCGTCCGCCGCGGCGCCGGTCAGAGCGCCGTCCGTGACCGCCAGTCCTGTCGTACCGTGCCGGCCGTTGAAGTTGAGGACCCACCGCTCCATCCGGGCGGGTGGGATCCGGACGGCAGACACGGCCGCCACGCTACCGTCGGATGGTGGCACGCGACGGTGCGGACGGCGGAGCCGGGGACCGCCCCGGTGCCAGCCGGCGCACCACGCTCGTGATCGTCGGCGTTTGCCTCCTGGTCGCGTGCGTGATCGCGGGCGTGGCCGCCTTGGGGTCCATCGCGCGGACCTCGCGCCCTTCCCCTGAGGGCTCGTCGGAACCGGGAGGCGTGCTGACCGTCGTCGGCGGCACTGACATGGAACCGTTCGGGCTGGAGCCGGCGCTGCTGTTCACGGGTCTCGGTATCACTCCAGCCGACGCGTCGGCCGAAATCACCGTCACCGCAGGGAACGGCAAGTCGCTCAGTATGTTCACCGTCAGGCCGGAGCGCGCGTCCGTCGGCGCGGGCGAGCTCGTCTTCCGCGGGACGGAAAGCCTCGGCCAGCAGATCGCCGATCTGGGCCCGCCACCGTTCGACTACTCCGTGACGCTCACCCTCGAAGGGACGACCTACACGGGCACCGGGAGCTGGCCGGCCGACCAGGTCACCGACGACGAGCCGGCCGTGGGTCTCGACTTCGACCCACCACTGCCCGGCCAAGACGGCTGAGCGGACGATTCAGACGTTGAAGCCCAGTGCGCGCAGCTGCTCGCGGCCGTCGGGGGTGATCTTGTCCGGGCCCCACGGCGGCATCCAGACCCAGTTGATCGCGACGTCGTTGACCAGGCCCTCCAGTGCGGAGTTGGTCTGGTCCATGATCACGTCGGTCAGCGGGCAGGCCGCCGAGGTCAGGGTCATGTCGAGGACGACGTTCGAGCCCTCGTCGAGGTGCACGTCGTACACCAGGCCGAGGTCGACGACGTTGATCCCCAGCTCGGGGTCGACGACGTCCTTCATCGCCTCGGTGACGTCGTCGACGCTGACGGTGGCGGTGCCGCCGCCGAGTCGCCTCGGGCACCTCGGGCAGGTCACTGTGGTCAGCCATTGCTCTCCTCGGTTTCGACAGGTTCAACCGCCGACAGGGTGGCGTCTTTCCAGGCCATCCACGACAGTAGCGCGCACTTGACGCGCGCCGGGAACTTAGCGACACCGGCGAACGCGATGCCGTCCTCGAGGACGTCCTCGTCCGGCTCGACGGTGCCCTTGCCCTGCATCAGGGTCAGGAACTCCTCGTGGATCGACATCGCCTCGTCGACCGGCTTGCCGATCACGAGGTCGGTCATCACCGACGCCGAGGCCTGCGAGATCGAGCAGCCGACCGCGTCGTACGACACGTCGGTGACGACCCCGTCGTCGAGGTGGACGCGCAGCGTCACCTCGTCACCACACGTCGGGTTGACGTGGTGCACCTCGGCCTCGAACGGGTCGCGGAGCCCCTTGTGGTGCGGGTTCTTGTAGTGGTCCAGGATGATCTCCTGGTACAGCGAGTCGAGTTCCTGGCTCATGTCAATGAACCCAACTTGAAGTACGAGCGGGTGTATTCCAGGCCCTCGATGAGCGCGTCGATCTCGGCCGGGGTCGTGTAGAGGTACGACGACATCCGGGTCGAGCTCTGCACCCCGAAGCGGGCGTGGGCGGGCTTCGCGCAGTGGTGGCCGGCGCGGACCGCGATGCCGCGCGAGTCGAGCACCTGCGCGACGTCGTGCGGGTGCACGCCGTCGATCTCGAAGCTGATCGCTCCCCCGCGGTCGGCAGCGTCGAGCGGGCCGAGGACGGTCAGGCCGGGCACGGTGGCGAGGCCCTCGAGGGCGTACGCCGTGATCGTCTGCTCGTGCCGGTGGATCGCGTCCATGCCGATGTGCCCGAGGTACTCGACGGCCGCGCCCAGCCCGACCGCCTCCACGATCGGCGGGGTGCCGGCCTCGAACTTGTGCGGGATCCCGGCGTACGTCGACCGCTCCATCGCGACCGTCTCGATCATCTCGCCGCCGCCCAGGAACGGGGGCAGCTGGTCGAGGATCTCGCGCTTGCCCCAGAGCACGCCGATGCCGGTCGGCCCGACCACCTTGTGGCCGGTGAACGCGACCAGGTCGGCCCCGGACGCCTGTACGTCGACCGGCAGCTGCGGCGCGGCCTGCGAGCCGTCCACGACCACGATCGCGCCGACCTCGTGGGCCCGGCGGGCGATCTCGGTGATCGGGTTGATCGTGCCGAGCATGTTGGACACCCAGGTCAGCGAGACGACCTTGGTCCGCTCGTTGATCAGCTGGTCGATGTTCGAGAGGTCCAGCCGGCCGTCGTCGGTGAGCCCGAACCAGCGCAGGGTCGCGCCCTTGCGCTGGGTGAGCAGCTGCCACGGCACGATGTTGGAGTGGTGCTCCATCTCGGTGATGAGGACCTCGTCGCCCTCGCCGATGGCCCCGATGCCGGATGACCAGTCACCGCGGGCCCAGGCCAGCGTGTTGGCGACCAGGTTGAGCGCCTCGGAGGCGTTCTTGGTGAAGATCACCTCGTCGCGGCTGGGCGCGTTGATGAAGGCGGCCACCCGGTCGCGACCGGTCTCGAACGCCTCGGTCGACTCCGCGCCGAGCTGGTGCATGGCGCGGGCGACGTTGGCGTTGTGCCGCTCGAGGTGGTCGACCATCGTGTCGATGACCACCTGCGGCTTCTGCGAGGTGTTCGCGCTGTCGAGGTAGACCAGGGGCAACCCGCCCGAGACGGTGCGCTCGAGGATCGGGAAGTCCTTGCGGATGACCTCCAGCTCCGGGAGGAGTCCTTCCATCGGTCTACCTTTCATCGATCGTTGCAGGTGGTTGAGCGAAGGCGCGCCTTAGCGCCTGTCTCGAACGACGCACTCAGCCCGCGGCCGCGGCCTTCAGGTACTTGTCGTAGCCCTCGGCCTCGAGCTGCTCGGCGAGCTCGGCGCCGCCCTCCTCGGCGATCCTGCCGTCGACGAAGACGTGCACGTAGTCGGGCTCGATGTAGCGCAGGATCCGCGTGTAGTGCGTGATCAGCAGGACGCCGCGGCCCTCCTGGGCACGGAACCGGTTCACGCCCTCGGCGACGATCTTGAGCGCGTCGATGTCGAGGCCGGAGTCGGTCTCGTCGAGGATCGCGATCTGCGGGTTGAGCAGCTCGAGCTGGGCGATCTCGTGCCGCTTCTTCTCGCCACCGGAGAAGCCCTCGTTGACCGAGCGGGTACCGAACGACGGGTCCAGGTTGAGCTGCTCGAGCGCCTTGTTGACGTCCTTGACCCAGGTGCGGAGCTTCGGGGCCTCGCCGTCGAGCGCGGTCTTGGCGGTGCGCAGGAAGTTGGAGACCGACACCCCCGGCACCTCGACGGGGTACTGCATGGCCAGGAAGAGCCCGGCGCGGGCGCGCTCGTCGACCGTCATCGCCAGGACGTCCGCGCCGTCGAGGGTCACCGAGCCACCGGTGACGGTGTACTTCGGGTGGCCGGCGATGGAGTAGGCCAGGGTCGACTTGCCGGACCCGTTCGGGCCCATGATCGCGTGCGTCTCGCCGTCCTTGATGGTCAGCGTGACGCCCTTGAGGATCTCCTTGGCGCCGTCCTCGGTGTCGACCGTGACGTGCAGGTCCTTGATCTCCAGCGTGCTCATCGTGGTATCTCTCTCTTCTTCGAAGTCTGTGGTCAGCTCGGCAGTACGCCGTTGAGCGGTTCGGTGGTGTCGACGTACACGTCGCCGTCGCGTAGCTCCACCGCGAACGTCGAGACCGGCTCGGTCGCCGGCGGCCCGATCGGCTTGCCGGTGCGCAGGTCGAACCGCGACCCGTGCAGCCAGCACTCGACGGTGCAGTCGGTCACCTCGCCCTCGCTCAGCGCCACCGCGGCGTGCGAGCAGAGGTCCTGGACGGCGAACACCTCGTCGCCGTGGCGGGCGATGGCCAGGTCGAGGGACCCGACCGTGACGCCGAGCGCCTCGTCGTCGGGCACCTCGTCGAAGGCGCAGACACGTGAGAACGCCATCAGTTGAAGGCCTTCAGGACGTTCTTCGCCAGCTCCGCCTCCACCGTCGAGAACAGCTGCTCCTCGAGGGCGGGTACGTCGATCTTGCGGATCAGGTCGTTGAAGAAGCCGTGCACGACCAGGCGGCGTGCCTCGGACTCCTCGATGCCGCGCGAGCGGAGGTAGAACAGCTGCTCGTCGTCGAAGCGGCCGGTCGCGGACGCGTGGCCCGCGCCCTCGATCTCGCCGGTCTCGATCTCCAGGTTCGGGCACCGAGTCGGCCTGGCAGCCGTCGGTGAGCACCAGGTTGCGGTTCTCCTCGAAGGTCTCGATGCCCTCCGCGACCTTGCGGATCAGGACGTTGCCGATCCAGACGGTGTGCGCGCCCTCGCCCTGCAGCGCGCCCTTGTAGACCACGTGGCTCTTGGTGTTCGGCGCGTTGTGGTCGACGAACAGGCGGTGCTCGATGTGCTGGCCCTCGTCGGCGAAGTAGAGGCCGAGCATCTCGACGGAGCCGCCGGGACCGGCGTACTCCGCGGTGGTGTCGTGGCGGACCACGTCGCCTCCGAAGCTCACGTCGACGTGCTTGAACGTGGCGTCGCGGCCGACCTTGGCGTGCCGGTGGCCGACGTGGACGGCGTCGTCGGCCCAGTCGTCGATCGACACGACGGTGAGCTGGGCGCCGTCGCCCACGACCACCTCGGTCAGGTCGGCGAGCGTCGCGGAGCCGGTGAACCGGAAGACCACGGTGCCCTTGCTGTGCGCCTCGGCGGTGACCACGACGTGGCCGGCGGTGGCGCCCTCGGCGTCGACGCCGCTCAGGTCGACGAACACCGGCTCGTCCAGCACGGTCTCGCGCGGGATGGTCACGGTGGTGACCCGGGTGGCGGCGTGCCAGACGCGGGCGCTGATCCGGTCGACGGGCACCAGTCCGCTGGAGCCGCGCGGGCTGTCGGACGCGTCGACCGTCTCGATCCGGACGCCCTCGGGCGCGGTCGACTCGACCTTGACCGTGTCACCGGTCAGGTCGGCGTCCTGGTGCAGGCCGCGCAGTCGCTTGAGCGGCGTGAACCGCCAGACCTCCTCGCGCCCGGTCGGGACCGGGTGGTCGTCCACCTCGAACGACACCTCCGGGTGGAGGTGGGAGGAGACCTTGGCGGTCTCGATCGCGTCGGCCACGGCCGGCGTGTCAGTCACAGTCACTACGTTCGCTTTCCTTGGTCTCGATCGGTGAGGCGAAAGGCAGCAGCAACCCGGTCCGTAACCACAGGTTGCTCCTTCCCACGGGCTGTGGGCGCTAGCCCACCGCCCCCTCCATCTGGAGCTCGATCAGGCGGTTGAGCTCGAGGGCGTACTCCATCGGCAGCTCCTTCGCGATCGGCTCGATGAAGCCGCGCACGATCATCGCCATCGCCTCGTCCTGCTCCATGCCGCGCGACATGAGGTAGAAGAGCTGGTCGTCGGAGACCTTGGAGACGCTCGCCTCGTGACCCATCGACACGTCGTCCTCGCGGATGTCGACGTACGGGTAGGTGTCGGAGCGGCTGATCTGGTCGACCAGCAGCGCGTCGCAGAGCACGTTGGACTTCGAGCCGTGGGCGCCCTCGTTGATCTGGATCAGGCCGCGGTACGACGTCCGGCCACCGCCGCGGGCCACCGACTTCGACAGGATCGACGAGGAGGTGTGCGGAGCGGCGTGCACCATCTTGGCGCCGGCGTCCTGGTGCTGGCCCTCGCCCGCGAACGCGATCGACAGGGTCTCGCCCTTGGCGTGCTCGCCCATGAGGTAGATGGCGGGGTACTTCATCGTCACCTTGGAGCCGATGTTGCCGTCGACCCACTCCATGGTGGCGCCGGCCTCGCAGGTCGCCCGCTTGGTGACGAGGTTGTAGACGTTGTTCGACCAGTTCTGGATGGTCGTGTAGCGGCAGCGGCCACCCTTCTTCACGATGATCTCCACGACCGCGGAGTGCAGCGAGTCGGAGGAGTAGATCGGGGCGGTGCAGCCCTCGACGTAGTGCACGTAGGCACCCTCGTCGACGATGATCAGGGTCCGCTCGAACTGGCCCATGTTCTCGGTGTTGATCCGGAAGTAGGCCTGCAGCGGGATGTCCACGTGGACGCCCGGCGGGACGTAGATGAACGAGCCGCCCGACCACACCGAGGTGTTGAGCGCGGCGAACTTGTTGTCACCGACGGGGATGACGGTGCCGAAGTACTCCTTGAACAGCTCCGGCTGCTCGCGCAGCGCGGTGTCGGTGTCCAGGAACAGCACGCCCTGCTTCTCGAGGTCCTCGCGGATCGAGTGGTAGACGACCTCGGACTCGTACTGCGCGGCGACACCGGAGACCAGGCGCTGCTTCTCCGCCTCGGGGATGCCGAGCTTGTCGTAGGTGTTCTTGATGTCCTCGGGGAGGTCGTCCCACGTGGCGGCCTGCTTCTCGCTGGACCGGACGAAGTACTTGATGTTGTCGAAGTCGATCGTCGAGAGGTCCGAACCCCAGGTCGGCATCGGCTTCCGGTGGAAGAGCTTCAGACCCTTCAGGCGGAGGTCGAGCATCCACTGCGGCTCGTCCTTCTTCGAGGAGATGTCGCGGACGACGTCCTCGTTGAGGCCACGCTTGGCCATCGAGCCGGCCTCGTCGCTGTCGCGCCAACCGAAGTCGTACCGACCGATGCCCTCGAGCTCGGGATTCCGCTCGTCGATGGTGGTCATGAAGTGACCTGCTCCTTCTTGTCGGTGGTGTTCTTGTCGGTGGTGCTGACCGGGTTCGGAATGCATGTGGTGCAGACGCCGTCGCCGTGGGCGATCGTCGCCAGCCGCTGGACGTGCCGGCCGAGGACCCGGCCGATGGCCTCGGTCTCTGCCTCGCACAGCTGCGGGAACTCGTGGGCTACGTGGGACACGGGGCAGTGCTGCTGGCACAGCTGCTCCCCCACGACCGGCAGGTCGCGCACGGACGCGGCGTACCCCTCGTCGGTGAAGATCTGGGCGAGCGCCTCGACCGGGCTGAGGTGGGGGTTGCCGTCGACCACGTCGTCGAACCGGTCCTCGATGAACGCCACGCGGCGGTTCGCGAATTCCCGGACGGCGTCCTCGCCGCCGGTCTCGGCGACGAAACGCAGCGCCTGCACGGCGAGGTCGTCGTACTGCTGGTCGAAGTGGTCGCGCCCGGACTCGGTCAGCGCGAACAGCTTGGCCGGCCGGCCGCGACCGCGGGAGGCGACGCTGCGCGGCTCGCGCGGCTCGAGCATGCCCTCCTCGAGGAGGTGGTCGAGGTGGCGCCGAACGGCGGCCGGAGTGAGCTCGAGCCGCTCGGCGAGAGCCGCCGCGGTCGAGGGGCCGTTGACGAGGATCGAGCGCACGACTCGCTCGCGCGTCGGCTGGTCGCCGGCGGCCTCGAGCTTGCCCTGTTCGAATTCCACAACACCAGTGTGCCTTTATTGTTTCGGCCCATTCAAGTAAGGACAGCCTTACCCGGGGGTGCCCGTGACCCGGGCCACGGCGGCCCCACCGGCCACAGGCTCGGGTGGCCCGCTCCCTAGACTGACCGGCGTGTCAACCGCCCTCCCCGCCGTCCTCGTCGACGGCCTGGTGATGCGGTACGGCGACAAGGTCGCCGTGGACGGCCTCTCGCTCGAGGTCGCGCGGGACACGATCACCGCCGTCCTCGGGCCGAACGGCGCCGGCAAGACCACCACTCTGGAGACCTGCGAGGGGTACCGCCGCCCCCGCTCGGGGACCGTCCGGGTGCTCGGGCTCGACCCGGTGCGGGACCGGCGTGAGCTGCTCCCCCGGATCGGGGTGATGCTCCAGGCCGGAGGCGCGTGGAGTGGGGTCCGCGCGATGGAGATGCTGCGGCACATCGCCCGGCTGCACGCCCATCCGCTCGACGTCGACGCGCTCGCCGAGCGGCTCGGGCTCGGCGACTGCGGCAGCACGCCGTACCGGCGGCTCAGCGGCGGGCAGAAGCAGCGCCTCGGCCTGGCGATGGCGATCGTCGGGCGGCCGGAGGTCGTGTTCGTCGACGAGCCGACGGCGGGGATGGACCCGCAGGCGCGACGCAACACCTGGGACCTGCTCGAGGAGCTGCGCGCCGACGGGGTGACGGTGGTCCTGACCACGCACTACATGGACGAGGCCGAGCGGCTGGCCGACCGGATCCACATCATCGACCACGGCCGGCTGATCGCGAGCGGCTCGCCGCTCGAGCTCACCCGGGGCGGCACCTCGGCCACGATCCGGCTGGTGGTGACCCGCCCGTTCCCGCCCGGCGCCCCCGAGTCGCTGCGCGCCGCCCTGGGCGAGCACACCGAGGTGACCCAGCTCGACGAGGTGAGCCTGCTGGTGACCGGCCCCGCCGACGCCAGCACGCTGGCCAAGGTCTCGCGGTGGTGCGAGGAGTCCGGCGTCCTGCCCGAGTCGCTGACCCTGGGCCAGCGCAACCTCGAGGACGTCTTCCTCCAGCTCACCGGTCGCGAGCTGGACTTCACCCCAACAGACCACTCGCTTCGCTCGCGCTCCGCCGGGGACCCCGAGCCGTGAGCACCGGCACCTTCTCCCCCCGGCCAGGCGCGGCCCCGCTGGTCCGCCAGGTCGTGGCGCAGGCCCGGATGGAGTCGCGGCTGATGCTGCGCAACGGCGAGCAGCTGCTGCTGGCCGTGGTCATCCCGGTGATCGTGCTGATCGGCGGCGTCGCCGGCGCGGACGCGCTCGACCTCGACTTCGCCCACCCCGCGGTCGACGTCTTCACGCCGGGCGTGCTGGCGCTGGCGGTGATGTCGACGGCGTTCACCTCGCTGGCGATCGCCACCGGCTTCGAGCGCCGGTACGGCGTGATCAAGCGGCTCGGGTCCTCTCCGCTGCCGCGTTCCGGGCTGCTCGCCGGCAAGGTCGGCGCCCTGCTCGGGATCGAGGCGCTGCAGGTGGTCGTGATCTCGGCCGTGGCGTTCGCCCTCGGCTGGGATCCCGAGCCCGGGATCGTCGGCGCCGTCCTCGCCCTGGTCGCCGGGACCGCCGCCTTCGCCTCGCTCGGCCTGTTCGTCGCCGGCGTGCTGCGGGCCGAGGCCACGCTGGCCGCGGCGAACCTCGTCTACCTGCTGCTCATGGCCGGCGGCGCGGTCGTGCTGCCCTCGTCGGCGTACGGCGCGTTCGGTGACGTGGTCGTCTGGCTCCCCTCGGGTGCTCTCGGCGACGCGATGCGCGACGCGCTGATCGACGGCGTGACGGCGTGGGGCGACCTCGGCGTACTCCTCGTGTGGGCCGTGATCGGCACCGTCCTGACCGCGAAGACCTTCAAGTGGGAGTAGACATGCCTCGCCTCGACCGCTGGTTGCGGCCGCTCGCGTGGGCGACGCTGGTCGCCAACACCGTCCTCGTCGTGACCGGCGGCGCCGTCCGGCTGACCGGCTCCGGGCTGGGCTGCCCGACCTGGCCGCGCTGCACCGACAAGTCGTTCACGCCCGCACGGCGCCCTCGACATCCACTCCGCGATCGAGTTCGGCAACCGGATGCTGACGTTCGTGCTGGTCGCGGTCGCGGTGGCGACGTTCGTGGCGGCCTGGCAGAGCGGGCGGCGCGAGCTGCGTCGCCTGGCGCTGGTGCTGGCGCTCGGCATCCCGGCCCAGGCCGTGATCGGCGGGATCACCGTGCTCACCGACCTGAACCCGTGGGTCGTGTCGTTCCACCTGCTCTGCTCGCTGGCGATCATCGGCCTGTCCGTGCTGTTCATCCAGCGGCTCGACCACCCGGAGCCGATCGTCGCCCGCGGACCGGCCGTCACCCTCGCCTGGCTGACCTTCGCCGCCGCGTGGGTGGTCATGTACGTCGGCACCGTGGTCACCGGCTCCGGCCCGCACGCCGGCGACCGGAAGTCGCCCCGCAACGAGCTCGACCCGCTCCAGGTCAGCCAGCTCCACGCCGACGTCGGTCTTCCTGTTCGTCGGGCTGACGATCGGGCTGCTGTTCGCGCTGCGGGCCATCGACGCGGCCCCCGCCGCGCGCCACGCCGTACGTCGCTGCTGCTCGTGGTCGAGCTGGCCCAGGGCACGATCGGCTTCGTCCAGTACTTCACCGACCTGCCGATCGTGCTCGTCGGCTTCCACATGCTCGGCGCGGCGCTGATCTCCGCCGCCGTCACCTGGGCCCTGATCCAGGTCCGCGAGACCTGACCGGGCACTCCCCCGAATTTGGCCCAGAAATTGGCGACGAGGGCTCGGTCTGCACCCCCGTGAACAGACCGAGCCACTCGTCACACAGGTAGACGCGGCTTCCCCGAATTTGGTTGCCCCGGGTCTCGAGAATTTTCGACCGGGCGTGTCGGTCACCGCCCTGCGCGGGCGGCGGGGGTTTCGAGACGCGTTGCTGACGCTCAACCTCCTCAACCAGCGGCGTCTCCGGTGGTTGAGGAGGTGCGCTAGCACCGTCTCGAAACCCCGAAGGAAGGCAGGGCAGCGACCAAGGGTCTCGACAAGCTCGACCGGCGTGGGTCACCGCCCTGCGTGGGCGGCGGGGTTTCAGACGGTTGCTGCGCAACCTCCTCAACCAGCGGTGGTTTCGTGTCGAAACCACCGGTTGCGCCAGTCAGCCGAGCAGCGGATCCAGCGCGACGGCGACGAAGAGGAGCGAGAGGTAGAGGTTCGAGGAGTGGAAGAGCCGCATCGGCTGGATCTTGCTCAGGTCCTCGGTGCCGCGGGTGCGTCGCCACATCCGGTGCGCCTCGACCAGGAAGAACGCGCCCAGCACCGCCGCGGCCACCGGGTAGAAGAGCCCGGTCCCGGCCACCGGCCACAGCAGCAACGACGTCGCCACCATCACCCAGCTGTAGATCACGATCTGCCGGCCGACCACGTTCGCGGGAGCGACCACGGGCAGCATCGGCACGTCGACGTTCGCGTAGTCCTCGCGGTAGCGCAGCGCCAGCGCCCAGGTGTGCGGCGGCGTCCAGAAGAAGACGACCGCGAACAGCACGACCGGCACCCACGACAGCTCGCCGGTCACCGCCGTCCAGCCGATCAGCGCCGGGAAGCAGCCGGCCAGGCCGCCCCAGACGATGTTCTGGGTGGTCCGCCGCTTCAGCACCATCGTGTAGACGAGCACGTAGAACGCGTTGGCCAGGACCGACAGCGCCGCGGAGAGCCAGTTCACCCAGACGGCGAGGATCACCGTCGACACGACACCGAGCAGTCAGCCCGAAGATCAACGCGGCCCGCGGCGAGACGATGTGGCGTGGAAGTGCCCGTCGGCGGGTACGGCGCATCTGTTCGTCGATGTCGCGGTCGTAGACGCAGTTGAGCGCGGACGCCGACCCGGCGGACAGCGTGCCGCCGATGACGGTGGCGACGACCAGGCCCAGCTCGGGAATGCCCCGGGCGGCGAAGAACATCACCGGCACGGTGGTGAGGAGGAGCAGCTCGATGACCCGAGGCTTGGTGAGCCCGACGTACGCCGCGATGACGTCCCCGGCGGTCGCGCGAGCCGGCTCCGGCTGTTGAACAGCAGAGGCCGACTGGCCGACATATGTCACGGGGAAACCTCGGGTGGGGATGCGTCTGATGCGGCTCGCAGTCTATCGCCCCGGGTGAGTAGGCTCGACGACGAGGCGGCCCCGCCGATCGCAGACCCGAAGGGATCCCCGTGAGCAAGCTGAACTGGACCGACCTCGATGCGAAGGCCGTGGACACCTGTCGCGTCCTGGCCATGGACTCGGTGCAGAAGGTCGGCAACGGCCACCCGGGCACCGCGATGAGCCTGGCGCCGGTCGCCTACCTCCTGTTCCAGAAGAAGATGCGGCACTCCCCCGCCGACCCGTCCTGGACCGGCCGCGACCGGTTCGTGCTCTCCTGCGGGCACTCCAGCATCACGCTCTACACCCAGCTCTTCCTCGGCGGCTACGGCCTCGAGCTCGACGACCTGAAGTCGCTGCGCACCTGGGGCTCGAAGACCCCGGGCCACCCCGAGCACGGCCACACCGCCGGCGTCGAGACCACCACCGGGCCGCTCGGCCAGGGCGTCGCCAACGCGGTCGGCATGGCCATGGCCGCCCGCCGCGAGCGCGGCCTGCTCGACCCGGACGCCGCCGAGGGCGCCAGCCCGTTCGACCACCACATCTACGCGATGTGCAGCGACGGCGACCTCGAGGAGGGCGTCAGCGGCGAGGCGTCGTCGATCGCCGGCCACCAGCAGCTCGGCAACCTCACCCTGATCTACGACGCCAACCGGATCTCGATCGAGGGCGACACCGACATCGCGTTCAGCGAGGACGTCGGCCAGGCGCTACGAGGCCTACGGCTGGCACGTGCAGACCGTCGACTGGACCAACGACGGCCACGGAGTACGTCGAGGACGTCGACGCCGTCTGGAAGGCGCTCGAGAAGGCCGACAAGGTCACCGACAAGCCCAGCCTGATCGTGCTGCGGACGATCATCGCCTGGCCCGCGCCGCACGCGCAGAACACCGGCAAGGCGCACGGCTCGGCCCTCGGCGACGACGAGGTCGCGGCCACCAAGAAGGTCCTCGGCTTCGACCCCGACCAGACCTTCGAGGTGTCCGACGAGGTGCTGGCGCACACCCGCTCGCTGGTCGAGCGCGGCCGCGAGGCGGCAGCCGCCTGGCAGGAGGAGTTCGACGCCTGGGCCGCGAAGAACCCCGACGGCAAGGCGCTGTACGACCGGATGAGCACCCGCACCCTCCCCGACGGCTGGGCCGACGACCTCCCGTCGTACGACGCGGACCCGAAGGGCGTCGCGACCCGCAAGGCCTCCGGCGAGATCCTCTCCGCGATCGCGCCGGTGCTGCCGGAGCTCTGGGGCGGCTCGGCCGACCTCGCCGGGTCCAACAACACGACACCCAAGGGCGAGCCGTCGTTCGTGCCGGCGGAGTTCTCGACCAAGGACTTCCAGGGCGACCTGCTACGGCCGGGTCCTCCACTTCGGCATCCGCGAGCACGCCATGGGCTCGATCATGAACGGCATCGCGCTGCACGGCGGCACCCGCGTGTACGGCGGCACCTTCCTGGTGTTCTCCGACTACATGCGCCCCGCGGTCCGGCTCGCCTCGCTGATGCAGCTGCCGGTCACCTACGTCTGGACCCACGACTCGATCGGCCTCGGCGAGGACGGCCCGACCCACCAGCCGGTCGAGCACCTCGCCGCGCTGCGCGCGATCCCCGGCCTCGACGTGGTCCGCCCGGCCGACGCCAACGAGACCGTCGCCGCCTGGCAGACGATCCTCGGCCACACCGACCGCCCGGCCGGCCTCGCGCTGACCCGCCAGAACGTGCCGGTGTTCCCGCGCGGCACCGACGGGTTCGCCACCACCGAGCGACGTCGCACCAGGGCGGCTACGTCCTGATCGACGCCGAGAACGGCTCCCCCGACGTCGTCCTCATCGGCACCGGCTCCGAGGTCCAGCTCGCCGTCGAGGCGCGCACCCAGCTCGCCGAGAAGGGCATCTCCGCCCGGGTCGTCTCGATGCCGTGCCGGGAGTGGTTCGACGCCCAGGACCAGGCCTACCGCGACAGCGTGATCCCGCCGATCGTCAAGGCCCGGGTCAGCGTCGAGGCCGCCGTGTCCATGGGCTGGCGCGACGTGATCGGCGAGCACGGCCGCTGCGTCTCGCTCGAGCACTTCGGCGCCTCCGCCGACTACGCGACCATCTACCGCGAGTTCGGCATCACCGCGGAGGCCGTCGTCCTCGCCGCCGAGGACAGCCTCCGTTCCATCGAGAAGGCCACCCGCTGAGGAAGGAGCACCACATGTCCGAACGTCTCCAGAAGCTCTCCGAAGCGGGAGTCTCGATCTGGCTCGACGACCTGTCCCGCGAACGGATCGAGACCGGCAACCTGGCCGAGCTGATCAAGGACAAGTCGGTGGTCGGCGTCACGACCAACCCGACGATCTTCGCCGGAGCGATCTCCGACGGCGAGCGGTACGACGACGAGGTGCGCGGCCCTCGTGGCCGACGGCGCCGACGTCGACAAGATCGTCTTCGAGCTGACCACCGGCGACGTCCGGGCCGCCTGCGACGTGCTGCAGCCGGTCTACGAGGCCACCGGCGGCGTCGACGGCCGGGTCTCGATCGAGGTGGCCCCCGACCTCGCGTTCGACACCGACGCCACCCTGGCGTCCGCGCGCGAGCTGTGGGCCGCGGTCGACCGCGACAACCTGTTCATCAAGATCCCGGCCACGACCGAGGGCGCCCCCGCGATCACCGACGCCCTGGGCGACGGGATCAGCGTCAACGTCACCCTGATCTTCGGCCTCGGCCGCTACCACGACGTGATGGAGGCGTACGTCGCCGGGCTGGAGAAGGCGCTGGACGCCGGCCACGACCTGTCCCGGATCCACTCGGTCGCGTCGTTCTTCGTCTCCCGGGTCGACACCGAGATCGACAAGCGGCTCGAGGCGATCGGCAGCGACGAGGCGCTCGCGCTCCGCGGCAAGGCCGGGGTCGCCAACGCCCGGCTGGCCTACCGCGCGTACGAGAAGTTCTTCTCCGGTGACCGCTGGCGGCGCCTCGCCGACGCCGGCGCCAACACCCAGCGCCCGCTGTGGGCGTCGACCGGCGTGAAGAACCCCGACTACCGCGACACGATGTACGTCGCCGACCTGGTCGTGGCCAACACCGTGAACACGATGCCCGAGAAGACGCTCGAGGCGTTCGCCGACCACGGCGAGGTCGACGGCGACCAGGTCACCACCCACTACGACGACGCCGCAGCAGGTCATGGCCGACCTGGCGGCGGTCGGCATCGACTACGACGACGTGATCGCGGTCCTCGAGCAGGAGGGCGTCGACAAGTTCGTCGCCTCGTGGAACGACCTGCTCGAGACCGTGTCCGGCCAGATGGAGGCGGCGAAGGGATGAGCGAGACAGCTTGGAACACCGTCAACGGCAAGGGAACCGAAGCGGAGTTCGAGCTGTTCTTCGGCTACCCCGACGAGAAGCCGTTCGCCACCGCCGTCGAGCTGCTCGCCGACGACAAGGTGGCCAGCCGGATCGCGGGCCAGGACCCGACGCTCTGGGGGCCGGACGCCGAGGAGGAGTCCGCGAAGCGGCTCGGCTGGGTGGCCCTGTCCGAGACGTCCCGCCCGCTCGTCACCGAGATCTCGACGCTCCAGGTCGAGCTCCGGGAGAAGGGCCTGAACCGGATCGTGCTCTGCGGCATGGGCGGCTCGTCCCTCGCGCCCGAGGTGATCTGCGCGCGCCGCCGGCGTGGAGCTCGACGTCCTCGACTCGTCGGACCCCGACTTCGTCCGCACCTCCCTCGAGGACCGGCTGGCCGAGACCGTCGTGGTCGTGTCCAGCAAGTCCGGCGGCACGGTCGAGACCGACAGCCAGCGGCGCGCCTTCGAGAAGGCGTTCACGCGACGCCGGCATCGACCCCGCCGAGCGCATCGTCGTCGTCACCGACCCGGGCTCGCCGCTCGAGGAGTCGGCCCGCGGCGCGGGCTACCGCGTCTTCCTGGCCGACCCGACGGTCGGCGGCCGGTTCTCCGCCCTCACCGCGTTCGGGCTGGTCCCCAGCGGGCTGGCCGGCGCCGACATCGCGGCGCTGCTCGACGAGGCCGAGGCGATCCGCCCCGCCCTCGAGGCCGACTCCGTCGACAACCCCGGCCTGCGGCTCGGGGCCCTGCTCGGTGTCGCCAACCTGGCCGGCGTCGACAAGCTGGTCATCGCCGAGGCGGGCGCGCCGTACCCCGGCTTCGGCGACTGGGCCGAGCAGCTGGTCGCCGAGTCCACCGGCAAGGACGGCAAGGGCATCCTGCCCGTGGTCGTGGAGGGCCTCGACGCCCCGAACTTCCAGCCGAGCAGCCCCGACGAGGTGCTGTGCACGGTCGGGCCCGACTTCGTGTTCGACTCCGTGCGCCCGGCCTCCGGGTTCGGCGTGTCGGTCGACGCCACGCTCGGCGCGCAGATGCTGCTGTGGGAGTACGCCACCGCCGTCGCCGGCCGGCTGATCGGGATCAACCCGTTCGACCAGCCGGACGTCGAGAGCGCCAAGGCGGCCGCCCGGTCGATGCTCGACGGCGGCGGCAGCCCGCCGACCCCGGCCTTCGTCGACGGCGCGGTCACGGTCTACGCCTCCGAGGGCTGGCTGCCCGACGGCACCGCCACGGTCCGCGACGCCGTCGCCGCGCTGCTCGACCACCTCGACGCCGAGCACGGGTACCTCGCCGTCCAGGCCTACCTCGACCGGCACCGCGACGCGGGGCTGGCGGCCGTCCGCGGCGCCCTCGCGCGGCGTACCGGCCGGCCGGTGACGTTCGGCTGGGGCCCGCGCTTCCTGCACTCGACCGGCCAGTACCACAAGGGCGGGCCCGACACCGGCGTCTACCTCCAGGTCACCGGCCAGCCCGAGGCCGACCTCGCCGTGCCCGACCGTCCGTTCACGTTCCAGGAGTTCCTGACCGCGCAGGCGGTCGGCGACGGCTCGGTGCTGGCCGACAAGGGCCGGCCGGTGCTGCGCCTGCACGTCAGCGGCCCGGGCGACCTCGCCGACCTGCAGGGAGCCGCTGAGTTGACGACCGTACGTCAACCCGCTGCGCGACCCGCAGGACCGCCGGCTGCCCAAGATCGCCGGACCCTGCGGGATGGTGCTGTTCGGCGTCACCGGCGACCTGTCGCGCAAGAAGGTGATGCCGGCGATCTACGACCTCGCCAACCGCGGGCTGCTGCCGCCCGGGTTCAGCCTGGTCGGGTTCGCGCGCCGCGACTGGGCCAACCAGGACTTCGCGCAGATCGTGCACGACTCGGTCAAGGCCTACGCCCGCACCGAGTTCCGCGAGGAGGTGTGGCGGCAGCTCGCCGAGGGGTTCCGGTTCGTCCCCGGCAACTTCGACGACGACGTCGCGTTCGACAACCTGCGGCGCACCATCGAGGAGCTCGACGAGGTCCGCGGCACCGACGGCAACCACGCGTTCTACCTCGCCATCCCGCCGGCCTTCTTCGGTGACGTGGTCGGCCAGCTCGACGAGCACGGGCTCGCGCACCCGAAGGAGGGCTCCTGGCGGCGGGTCGTCGTCGAGAAGCCGTTCGGGCACGACCTCGAGTCGGCCCGCGCGCTGAACAGCGTCCTGGACGGCGTGTTCCCGTCGGGCTCGGTCTTCCGGATCGACCACTACCTCGGCAAGGAGACGGTCCAGAACATCCTCGCGATGCGGTTCGCGAACACCATGTTCGAGCCGATCTGGAACGCCAACTACGTCGACCACGTGCAGATCACGATGGCCGAGGACATCGGCATCGGCGGCCGGGCCGGCTACTACGACGGCATCGGCGCCGCCCGCGACGTGATCCAGAACCACCTCCTCCAGCTGATGTCCCTGGTCGCGATGGAGGAGCCCACGTCGTTCGACGCCGACGAGCCTGCGGATCGAGAAGCAGAAGGTGCTCGCCAGCGTCTGCCTCCCGCAGCGGCTCGACCTCACGACCGCCCGCGGGCAGTACGCCGCCGGGCTGGGCGGGCGGCGAGAAGGTGACCGGCTTCCTCGACGAGGAGGGCATCAAGAAGACCTCGACGACCGAGACCTTCGCGGCGGTCACCCTGAACATCGACACCCGCCGGTGGGCCGGCGTGCCGTTCTACCTGCGCACCGGCAAGCGGCTCGGCCGCCGGGTCACCGAGGTGGCCGTGGTGTTCAAGCGGGCGCCGCACCTGCCGTTCACGGCGTCGGCGACCGAGGAGCTGACCCACAACGCGCTGGTGATCCGGGTGCAGCCGGACGAGGGGATGACCCTCCGGTTCGGCTCCAAGGTGCCCGGCACGGCCATGGAGATCCGCGACGTGAACATGGACTTCGCCTACGGCGGCAGCTTCACCGAGGCCAGCCCGGAGGCCTACGAGCGGCTGATCCTCGACGTACTGCTCGGCGAGCCGCCGCTGTTCCCGCGGCACGAGGAGGTCGAGCTGTCCTGGAAGATCCTCGACCCGATCCTCGAGAACTGGGCCCGGCAGGACGAGAAGGGCAAGAAGCCCGAGGCGTACGCGTCCGGCAACTGGGGGCCTGCCTCGGCCGACAAGATGCTGGCCCGCGACGGACGAGTCTGGAGGCGACCATGATCGAGCTCACCGACACCAACTCGGCGGCCATCGCCGCGGAGTTCGTCCGCGCCCGGACCAAGGCCGGCAGCCCGGCGATGGGCATGGTGATGACGCTGATCATCGTCGTCCCCGAGGACGACGCCGAGGACGCCATGGCCGCGGCCCGCGCCGCCTCCCACGAGCACCCGGCGCGGGTGCTCGGCGTGATCCTCGGCGACGCGCGCGGGCACGGCATCGTCAACGCCCAGGTCGGCACCGGCTCCGGCTGGTCCGGGGAGACCGCCCTGATCCGGCTCAAGGGCGAGGTGGTCAAGCACCCCGAGTCGGTGGTGCTGCCGCTGCTGCTCCCGGACTCCCCCGTCGCGATCTGGTGGCCCTCCGACGCCCCGGACGACCCCGCCGGCGACCCGCTCGGCTCCCTCGCGCAGCGCCGGATCACCGACGCCGCGGCCAAGTCCCGTGGCAAGACCAAGGCGATCCACATCCAGTGCCTGTCGTACGCCAAGGGCAACACCGACCTCGCCTGGACCCGGATCACCGCCTGGCGGGCGCTGCTCGCCGCCGCGCTCGACCAGCACCCGCTCAAGGTGACGGGCGCGTCGGTCACCGGCGAGCGGATCAGCCCGAGCGCCGAGCTGCTCGCGGCCTGGCTCGTCGGACCGGCTGAAGGTGAAGGTGCAGCGCCGCAACTCCGGCGGACCGGGCATCACCGAGGTCGTCCTGGACACCAAGGAGGGCCCGATCACGATCACCCGTCCCGACGGCAAGCTGGCGACGTACAGCTCGCCCGGCCACCCGGACCGGCCGATCGCCCTGAAGCGCCGGGACCTGCCCGAGCTGCTCGCCGAGGAGCTGCGTCGGCTCGACGAGGACGACGTGTACGCCGCGACCGCTCGACGCCTGGCGAAGGCGCAGGCCGATCGATGAGCTCCCCCGGGTCGAGGTGCACGAGGACGCCGCCGCCCTGGCCGCCTCGGCGGCGGGCGAGCTGCTGAGCCGGCTGGCGACCGCCCAGGAGGCCGGCCGAGAGCCGCACATCGCGCTCACCGGCGGCACCATCGCCGACCTGCTGCACCGCGAGCTGGCCCGGCTGTCCCCCGGGTCGGACGTCGACTGGTCGCGGGTGGTCGTCTGGTGGGGCGACGAGCGCTTCGTCGGCCCCGGCTCACCGGACCGCAACGCGGGTCAGGCGCGGGCGGCGTTCCTCGACGCGGTCGGCGCGACCCAGGTGCACGAGATGCCGTCCACCGAGACCGCGGCCACCCCGGACGAGGGCGCCGCGGCGTACGCCGACGAGCTGCGCGAGCAAGCGGCGGCGGCGAGTTCGAGGTGGTCATGCTCGGCGTCGGCCCGGACGGCCACATCGCCTCGCTCTTCCCGGGCCAGCCGACCCTGGACGTCGAGGACCGGATCGCCGTCGGCGTCACCGGCTCTCCCAAGCCCCCGCCGGAGCGGATCAGCCTGACCTTCCCGCCGCTGCGGCGGTCCCGTGCGGTGTGGTTCCTGGTCAGCGGCGAGGACAAGTCCGGCGCCGTCGCCCAGGCCCTCGGCGGCGCCGACCTCCACGACATCCCCGCCGCCGGTGTCGAGGGCCAGGACGAGACGATCTGGTTCCTCGACCGCGCGTCTGCGTCGGCGCTGTAGGCGTGCGCAATTTCACTGGTTAACCAGTGAAATTGCGCTCTTCCCACGGGGAACTTCCCGTGGGAAGAGACAAGAACCCGTGGGAAGTCGTGCCCGGCCGAGCCGCGGACCGGCCGCGACTCAGAAGATGATGTCGCCGGACTTGCGGCGGCTGCGCAGCAGCTGGATCGCCTCGTCCAGGATGTCCTGCGGCCTCGGCGTCGGAGCGGCGCTCCTTCACGTAGGCGAGGTGCGTCTTGTAGGGCTCGATCTTCGGCGCCGGGGGCGGGTTCTCGGAGTCCATGCTGGCCGGCAGGCCGCACTTGGGGCAGTCCCACGAGTCGGGGATCTGCGCGTCGACCGAGAACGTCACGACCGAGCGGTGCTCGTGCGAGCAGAAGTAGGTGACGGCCTGGCGCGGGGCGGCCTCGCCCCGCTCGGCCTCGCCCATCGGGCCGGCTCCGACCCGACTACCACGAATTGCGTTTCCTCCACCAGCCACGGGGGTGACCCTTTCTCAGTTCTGGTAGGCCAAGAGAAGGCCTAGGGCGATGACACAGGCGAACCAGATGACGCCGATGCCGATGGTGAGACGGTCGAGGTTGCGCTCGGCCACGGACGAACCGCCCAGCGAGCTCGAGACGCCACCACCGAACATGTCGGACAGACCGCCCCCACGGCCTTTGTGCAGCAGGACAAGAAGAATCATCAGGGCGCTCGAGATCATGAGCACGACGGTGAAGAGGAGAGTCACGGTCACCAAGCCTACGTCAACGTTTGCGTGATCTCAGAGCAGGGGCATGTCGTAGAACCGGCAAATTCCCCCGAATTCGTCGGCCTGGAGGCTCGCGCCGCCCACGAGGCACCCGTCGACGTCCGACTTGTCCATGATCCCGGCGACGTTCGCGGCCTTCACGGAGCCGCCGTAGAGGATGCGTACGGCGTCCGCGGCGGCGTCGCCGTGCACCTCCCGGACCCGCTCCCGGATGGCCGCGCAGACCTCCTGCGCGTCGTCCGGGGTGGCCACCTCGCCGGTCCCGATCGCCCAGACCGGCTCGTAGGCGACCACCAGGCCGGCGACCTGCTCGGCGGTGAACCCGGCCAGCGACCCGTCGACCTGCGCCAGCGTGTACGGCACCTGGTCGCCTGCCTGCCGGACCTCGAGCCCCTCCCCGACGCAGACGATCGGGGTCATGTCGCCGGCCAGGGCCTTGTGCGCCTTGGCGTTGACGACCTCGTCGGTCTCGGCGTGGTACTCACGGCGCTCGGAGTGGCCGACCACGACGTAGGAGCAGCCGAGCTTGGTCAGCATCCCGGCGGTGATCTCGCCGGTGTAGGCGCCGCCGTCGTGCGTGGAGACGTCCTGCGCGCCGTACCGGATGCCCAGGCGGTCACCGTCGACCAGGGTCTGCACCGACCGCAGGTCGGTGAACGGCGGCACCACCACGACCTCGACCTGGCCGTAGTCGTGCTTCTTGTCGGCCAGCGTCCAGGCCAGCTTCTGGACCAGGACCACGGCTTCCTGGTGGTTCAGGTTGGCCTTCCAGTTGCCGGCCATCAGTGGCGTGCGGGTGGGGAGGGGCATGGGGGCTCCTTGGGAGAGGTCGCGGGGCGACGCGGGGTCGGTCAGCGTTCGAGGACGGCGATGCCGGGCAGTTCCTTGCCTTCGAGGTACTCCAGGCTGGCGCCGCCCCCGGTCGAGATGTGGCCGAAGGCCGCCTCGTCGAACCCGAGCTTGCGGACGGCGGCGGCGGAGTCGCCACCACCCACCACGGTCAGGCCGGACGCCTTGGTCAGCGCCTCCGCGACGACTCGGGTGCCGTCGGCGAAGGCGTCGACCTCGAAGACCCCCATCGGGCCGTTCCAGAAGACCGTCTTGGCCGTGGCGAGCTCGGCCGCGAACGCGGCGGCGGACTCGGGCCCGATGTCGAGGCCGAGGCTGTCCGCCGGGATCTCCGACGCCGGGACGACCTTCGGCTCGGGCGTCCGGTCGCCGGACGGGAACTCGGTGTCGACGACGATGTCGGTCGGCAGCACGATCTCCACGCCGGACGACTCCGCCCGCTCGAGGTAGTCGCGGCAGACCTGGAGCTGGTCGTCCTCGAGCAGGCTCTTGCCGACCTCGTGGCCCTGGGCCGCGAGGAAGGTGAACACCATCCCGCCGCCGATCAGCAGCTTGTCCGCCTTGGACAGCAGGTTGTCGATGACGCCCAGCTTGTCCGACACCTTCGAACCGCCCAGCACCACGACGTACGGGCGCTCCGGGTCGACCGTCAGCCGCCGGAGTACGTCGATCTCGGTGGCCACCAGCTGCCCCATGGCGTGCGGGAGCTGCAGCGCGATGTCGTAGACCGACGCCTGCTTGCGGTGGACGACGCCGAACCCGTCGGACACGAACGCGTCGGCCAGCTTGGCCAGCTCGCTCGCGAACGCGGACCGGACCTCGTCCTGCTTGCTGGTCTCGCCCGGGTTGAACCGGACGTTCTCCAGGACCGCGACCTGGCCGTCCTCGAGCCCGTCGACGGTCTCGCTGGCGTTCTCCCCCACGGTGTCCGTCGCGAAGGCGACCGGGCTCCCGAGCAGCTCGCCGAGGCGTTCGGCGACGGGGGCGAGGGAGTACTTCGGGTCGGGCTCGCCGTCGGGGCGGCCGAGGTGCGCGACCACGACCACCCGGGCGCCGGCGTCGGCCAGCGCCCGGATGGTCGGGATGCTGGCGCGCACCCGACCGTCGTCGGTGATCGTGGTGCCGTCCAGCGGCACGTTCAGGTCGGACCGGACCAGGACCCGCTTGCCGCGCAGGTCGCCGAGGCTCTCGATGCCGTGCGTGTTCTCGGGCACGGTCAGAGCGACGAACCGACGTGCGTGATCAGGTCGGCGAGGCGGTTGGAGTAGCCCCACTCGTTGTCGTACCAGCCGACGACCTTGACCTGGTTGCCGATCACCTTCGTGAGCGGAGCGTCGAAGATGCAGGACGCCGGGTCGGTGACGATGTCAGTCGACACGATCGGGGCGGTCGAGTAGCGCAGGAAGCGGCCGTCGGCGGCCTTCTCGATCGCGGCGTTGACCTCGTCGACCGACGTCTCGCGGCCGGCCTCGAAGGTCAGGTCGGTCGCCGAGCCGGTCGGGACCGGGACCCGCAGCGCGTAGCCGTCGAGCTTGCCCTTGAGCTCCGGCAGCACCAGGCCGATCGCCTTCGCCGCACCGGTCGAGGTGGGCACGATGTTCAGCGCGGCGGCGCGGGCACGACGCAGGTCCTTGTGGATGTTGTCCTGGAGGTTCTGGTCGGCGGTGTAGGCGTGGATGGTCGTCATCAGGCCCTTGACGATGCCGAACTCGTCGTTGAGCGCCTTCGCCATCGGCGCCAGGCAGTTGGTGGTGCACGACGCGTTGGAGATCACCGTGTGGGCGGTGGGGTCGTACTGCTCGTGGTTCACGCCCATGACGATCGTGATGTCGTCGTTGGTCGCGGGCGCGGAGATGATGACCTTCTTGGCGCCGCCGTCGACGTGCGCGCGGGCCTTGGTGGCGTCGGTGAAGAAGCCGGTGGACTCGACGACGACGTCGGCGCCGACGTCGGCCCACTTCAGGTTGGCGGGGTCGCGCTCCGCGAACGCTGCGATCTCCTGGTCGCCGACCGTGATCGCGGTGTCGGTGGACGTGACGTCGGCGTCGAGCCGGCCCAGGATGCTGTCGTACTTCAGCAGGTGGGCCAGGGTCGCGTTGTCGGTCAGGTCGTTGACGCCGACGATCTGGATGTCGGCGCCGGAGGCACGCACGGCACGGAAGAAGTTGCGGCCGATCCGGCCGAAGCCGTTGATACCTACACGAACGGTCACTGTGGGGCTCCTCTGTGAGGTGAGCTGATGGGGTGGGCCGCGCGGCGGGTGAGCGGTCCACGTCGTTCACGACCCTATCCCCTCCCCTGGGGCATGCCGGAGGGGTCGTCCGCCGTACGTGCGGGTAACGAGAACGCGTTCCAGAAGGGCGCGCGACCGATGCCGCGGTCAGGCCTCTTCGGCCAGCATCTCGGGGGTCAGCGAGGCCTCGGTGTCGGGGATCCCGAGCTCCTCGGCGCGCTTGTCCGCCATCGCCAGGAGGCGCCGGATCCGGCCGGCGATCGCGTCCTTGGTGAGCACCGGCTCGTGCAGCTGCCCGAGCTCCTCGAGCGACGCCTGCTTGTGCTCGAGCCGGAGGTGGCCGGCCAGCTTGAGGTGGTCGGGTACGTCGTCGGCGAGGATCTCCAGCGCCCGCTCGACCCGCGCCCCGGCGGCCACGGCCGCGCGGGCGGACCGGCGCAGGTTGGCGTCGTCGAAGTTGGCGAGCCGGTTGGCCGTGGCCCGGACCTCGCGACGCATCCGCCGCTCCTCCCATGCCATCAGCGACTCGTGGGCGCCCAGCCGGGTGAGCAGCGCGCCGATCGCGTCGCCGTCGCGGATCACGACCCGGTCGACGCCGCGGACCTCGCGGGCCTTGCCCTGGATCCCGAGCCGGCGGGCCACGCCGACGAGGGCGAGCGCGGCCTCCGGGCCGGGGCAGGTGACCTCGAGCGCCGACGAGCGCCCGGGCTCGGTGAGCGACCCGTGGGCGAGGAAGGCACCGCGCCAGGCCGCGACCGCGTCACAGCCGCCGCCGGAGACCACCGCGGGCGGCAGGCCGCGCACGGGGCGTCCGCGCTGGTCGAGGAGACCGGTCTGGCGCGCCAGGGCCTCGCCGTCCTTCACGATCCGGACGATGTAGCGGCTGCCCTTGCGGATGCCGTTGCCCTGGACCATGACCACGTCGGACTGGTGTCCGTAGACCTCGGCGATGTCCTTGCGCAGTCGCCGGGCGGCCGCGCCGGTGTCGAGCTCGGCCTCGACCACGATCCTGCCGCTCACGATGTGCAGGCCGCCGGCGAAGCGCAGCATCGATGCGACTTCCGCCTTGCGACAACAGGTCTTCGTGATCTGCGTGTTGGCCAGCTCCGCCTTCACCTGTGTCGTCATTGCCATGATGCCGATCCTTTCATGGGCGTCAATCACCCTCCGCGATACCCTCCGGCTACCGGCCACAGACGAAGCGGAGCCCATGCCTGGAGACCTCATCGTCCATATCGGGACGCCCAAGACGGGCTCTTCCTCGATACAGGGCGCTCTCTACGACGGTCGGTTCTCCGTCGATGGCGCGCGCGTGGCCTACCCCGATCGGCTCAGCGAGGTCGGGCTCGCTCGGGACCTCGCTCGAGAGCGCGAACCCGAGGTCACCAGGAGGCTGCGGCGCACCCGGAACTGGCTGGAGACGACGGACGCCGACGTGTTCGTCCTCTCCTCCGAGTACTTCGTCTCCGTGCCCGCCGACGTCTTCGCATCCGCGGTTCGCCGTCACCTTCCCGAGTGGGCCGGGGTACTGCGCCCGGTCTGCTACCTGCGACCACACGGTCCGCGGCTGGTCTCGGCGTTCGCGCAGCAACGCAAGACCGGGGTGTTCACCGGCTCCCTCACGCAGTTCGTCGACGCCGTCGAACGACGCGGCTGGTACAAGTACGCGACGCTGCTGGCGGCGTGGCAGGACGAGTACGGCGATCGGCTCAGCGTCCGAGTCTTCTCCCCGGGCACCCTGGTCGGCGGCGACGTGGTCGTCGACTTCCTCCACCTCGCCACGTCCGGTGCCGATGTCAAGGTCGACGCGGAGCGGCTGAACCCGGCGATGAGCGTCGAGGCACTTGCCCTGCTGGGCGTCGTCCACCGGGCACTCCGGGCGGGCGAGGTCCCCCTTGTGGTCGCCAAGAGGGTCGGCAAGCGGATCGCCCTCGATCTCGACGGCCTCGAGGTCGGGCACCGTGGGCACCGACTGGCGTTGTCCGCGGCGCAGGCACGGACGCTCGCGGACAACTTCGCGGAGGAGGCTGCCCGTCTGGACGCGGCGTACTTCCCGGACACCGGGCCGTTCGTCGAACACCTGCGCGGCCTCGCCGAGAATGCCCCGGAGGAGACGCTGGAACTGCGGGCGAGCGACTACGCGGCCCCGGACGTCCTCCAGTCGCTCCGCCGGGATGCCGAGCAGCTGGCCGCGGTCTGCGTCGAGCACGGCCGACCCTGGGCCGAGCAGTTCCGCGTCGACAGGGGCTACCGCGCGCGTCCCACAGCGCTGAGCCCGGAGTCGGCGGACCGGGTCGAGGAGGCCCTCCGGCCCGTCGTCTCCGGCCTTGCGGACGCGCTCAGCGCTCTCCCGTGACGGCCAAGAGCTAGGACGTGCGGTCCAGGATCCGGTCGAAGGCGTCGGCCAGCCTGACCGGATCATGGCGTGGCGTGCCGTCGCCCAGGGCGACGTCCCCCACGACCAGGTGCGCGCCGTACGACGCCACCGCCTGCTCCAGCTGGTCGACGTCGGAGACGCTGCTCCGATCGACGAGCACCGTGTGGACCTTGAGCTCCGGCGCATGCTCGAGGAGGGCGGCCAGGTGGTCCTCGGGGCCGAACCCGCCGGTCTCGCCCCGCCTGCTCCTCGAGGTTGAGCACGATCAGGATCCGGGCGTCGGTCTCGCCGATCGCCCGGCGCAGGTCGGGGACCATGAGGTGCGGGATGACCGAGGTGAACCACGACCCGGGTCCCAGGACGACCCAGTCGGCCGCGCGGACGGCGGCGACGGCCTCGGGGCAGGCGGCGGGGTCCGCAGGGTCGAGCTGGACCGCGACGATCTCGCCCTCGGTGGTCGCCACCGCAACCTGCCCGCGCACCGTCGAACGCGCGGCCGGGTCGGCGGGGTCGAGCCCGCGCACCGTGGCGGTGATGTCCATCGGGGTCAGCGCCATCGGGAGTACCCGGCCCGAGGCGCCGAGCAGCCGGCCCATCCAGTCGAGCGCCTGCACGTGGTCGCCCAGCAGCTCCCACAGGCTGACGATCAGGAGGTTCCCGACGACGTGGCCACGCATCTCGCCGTCGCCGGCGAAGCGGTGCTGGACGACCTGCTCCCACGTCCGGCCCCAGTCGTCGTCCCCGCAGAGGGCGGCCAGCGCCATCCGCAGGTCTCCCGGTGGCAGCACGCCGAACTCGCCGCGGAGCCGCCCCGAGGAGCCTCCGTTGTCGGCCACGGTGACGACGGCGGTCAGGTCGTTCACGACATGGCGCAGCGCGGAGAGCGACGCGTGCAGGCCGTGCCCACCGCCGAGCGCGACGACCTTGTGGTCACGGAGGGCGGCCACGTCACTCCCGCCCGAGGTCGCGGTGGGTTGCGCGGGCGTAGTGGCCGCGGTCGACCAGCCTGCGGGCGATCTCCTCGGTCATGGCGACGCTGCGGTGCTTGCCTCCGGTGCAGCCGATGGCGATGGTCATGAACCGCTTGCCCTCGTTGAGATAGCCCTTCGTGACGCCGTCCAGCACGGGGAGGTAGGCGTCGAGGAACTCGGCCGCGCCGGGCCGGGTCATGACGTACTCCGCCACGTCGCGGTCGCGGCCGGTGCGCGGGCGCAGCTCGGGCACCCAGTGCGGATTGGGCAGGAAGCGCATGTCGGCCACGAAGTCGGCGTCCACCGGGATGCCGTACTTGAAGCCGAAGCTGACGACGGTGACCTTCAGCCGGGTGGCGTCGGCGGTGCCGAACGACTCGGCGATCCGGTCGGTGAGCTGGTGCACGTTCATGTTGGACGTGTCGATGACGAGGTCGGCGTCGCTGCGCAGGTCCCCCAGCACCTCGCGCTCGCGCTGCAGTCCGTCGAGCAGCCGGCCGCTGCCCTGGAGCGGGTGCGGCCGCCGGGCGGCCTCCTGACGGCGTACGAGGACGTCGTCGGTCGCCTCGAGGAACACCAACGTGGCGTGGCGTCCGGTGGCCCCGGCCGCCAGGTTGGCCTGGAGGGCGCCGAAGAACGAGCCGGAGCGTACGTCGACCACGACCGCGATCGGCTGCTCGAAGCCCTTGCTCTCGTCGACCAGGCGGACGACGTCGCGCAGCAGGCTCGGTGGCAGGTTGTCGACGACGTAGAACCCGAGGTCCTCGAGCTCCTTGGCAGCGGTGCTTCGTCCGGCGCCGGTCATCCCGGTCACGATGACGAGCTCCCCGCGGACGGGGTCGGGCGTGGCCATCAGACCTAGCTCTCCTCGATCTCGCCGGTGGCGGTGTTGACGGAGACAGTCTTGCCGCTGTGCTGTTCGACCGCATCCTTGATGGCGGTGGCGGTGCGGTCGCCGATGCCGGGGACCTGCGCGATCTCCTCGACGGTGGCGGCGCGGAGCTTCTTCAGCGAGCCGAAGTACTTGAGCAGCGTCTTGCGGCGCACCTCCCCCAGCCCGGGCACGTCGTCGAGCAGGCTCTCGACCATGGACTTGGAGCGTCGCGACCGGTGGTGGGTGATCGCGAACCGGTGCGCCTCGTCGCGGATCCGTTGGAGGAGGTAGAGCCCCTCGGAGGTGCGGGCCAGGATGACCGGGTCCTCCTCGGACGGGAGCCAGACCTCCTCGAGCCGCTTGGCCAGGCCGCAGACCGGGATGTCGTCGATGCCGAGCTCGTCGAGGGCGCGCTGGGCCGCCGCGACCTGGGGCGGGCCGCCGTCGACGACCACCAGGCCGGGCGCGTACGCGAACTTGCGCGGGCGGCCGGTCTCGGGGTCGACCAGCATCGGGCCGTTCTCGGTGGTCACCGTGTCGCTGCGGGCCTGCTCGTCGAGCAGCCGGCGGAACCGGCGGGTGATCACCTCGTGCATGGACGCGACGTCGTTCTGGCCGTCGACGCCCTTGATCACGAACCGGCGGTACTCGCTCTTGCGGGCCAGGCCGTCCTCGAAGACCACCATCGACGCGACCACCTCGGTGCCCTGGAGGTTGGACACGTCGTAGCACTCGATCCGCAGCGGCACGTCCTCGAGCGCCGAGCGCCTCCTGGATCTCCTCCAGCGCCCGGTTGCGGGTGGTCAGGTCGCTGGCGCGCTTGGTCTTGTGGAGGGCCAGCGCCTGCTTGGCGTTGCGGGCGACGGTCTCCTGGAGGGACTTCTTGTCGCCGCGCTGCGGCACCCGGACCGACACCTTGCTGCCCGCGCAGGTCGGAGAAGCAGCTGCTCGAACGTCCCCGCGTCGGGCGGCAGCGCCGGCACCAGGATCTCGCGCGGGATGGTGTCGGGGTCGCCGGCGTACAGCTGGAGCAGGAAGTCCTCGACCAGCTCGGGGGTGCCGCCCTCGTCGACCCGGTCGGCGACCCAGCCGCGCTGACCGCGGATCCGGCCGCCGCGGACGTGGAAGATCTGCACCGCGACCTCGAGCGGGTCCTCGGCGAGCGCGATCACGTCGGCGTCGGTGCCGTCGCCGAACACGACCGCCTGCTTCTCGAGCGCCTTCCGCATCGCGCCGAGGTCGTCGCGGAGCCGGGCGGCCTTCTCGTAGTCCTGCGCCTCGGAGGCGGCGTACATCTGCTTCTCGATCCGCTTCACGAAGGCCGCGGTCTGGCCGCCCATGAAGTCGCAGAAGTCGTCGACGATCTTGCGGTGGTCCTCGGGGCTGATCGAGCCCGACGCACGGCGCGGAGCACTTGTCGATGTAGCCGAGCAGGCACGGCCGCCCGATCTGGGTCGACCGCTTGAAGACGCCGTTGCGTGCACGACCGCATCGGGAACACCCGCAGCAGCAGGTCGACGGTCTCGCGGATCGCCCAGGCGTGGCTGTAGGGCCCGAAGTAGCGGGTGCCCTTCTTCTTGGCGCCGCGGCCGACCATCACCCGCGGGAACTCGTCGCCGACCGTGACCGCGAGCCAGGGGTAGGACTTGTCGTCGCGGTACTTCACGTTGAACCGCGGGTCGAACTCCTTGATCCAGGAGTACTCCAGCTGCAGCGCCTCGACCTCGGTCGTCGACGACGGTCCACTCGACGCTGGCCGCCGTCGTCACCATCGTGGCGGTGCGCTGGTGCAGGTTGCCGACGTCCTGGAAGTACGACGACAGCCGGGCGCGGAGGTTCTTGGCCTTGCCGACGTAGATGACCCGGCCCTTGGCGTCGCGGAAGCGGTAGACGCCGGGCTGGGTCGGGATCGACCCGGGCTCGGGCCGGTAGGCCAGCGGCCCCCGGGTGCTACGGGCGGGTCGGGCGGCAGGCACCCCTCAACCCTACGGTCCGGTGGGGACAGCCTCCGCGCGGGCGGTCGCGCCAGGCTCGCGAGGCGGTCGAGCGGCTCGCGACTCAACAGGGCGGCGAATCACCGGTTCTATTGTCTTGTGTTTTACTCTACTTACATGCATTGTCGCGACCCCTACGGCTACGCCCTGACCACCGGCGGCGAGGCGGCCGACGTCGTACACCACGGGCGTCCGCGACCTGCTCCGGCTGCGGGCCGGGCGCCGTCGGAGTCGGTCGCCCGCTCGATCGTGCACGACCCGACGTTCGCGCTCGGCCACGCCGCCCTCGCGCTGTTCGGCCACGAGCTGTGCGCCGCGGTCGAC
This sequence comes from uncultured Actinomycetota bacterium, assembly GCA_963788445.1. Lineage (GTDB taxonomy): Bacteria > Actinomycetota > Actinomycetes > Propionibacteriales > Nocardioidaceae > Nocardioides. The sequence goes on along the minus strand of CAWBGN010000004.1, from coordinate 621,223 downwards.
GTGCGGCGCCCGGCTGCGGGACGCCGAGACGCACGCCACCGGTGGCACCGAGCGCGAGCGCAGCCACGTGCACGCCGTCGCTCACCCACGTCCGGGGCGACTCCCGGCCGCTGATCGACCACCTCCGCGCCTACCCGCGGGACGCCCTGCTGCTCTCGACGGCCGTGCCCGACGATCGCGTTCGCCGGCGTCACCGAGGTGCCCGAGGAGGCGTGGGCGATCGTCGAGCACGCGATCCCGGCGTACGGCGACGACTGGTGGTTCACCGGCCTGCTGGCGTTCGTCCGGCAGGAGCAGCGCCGCTTCGACGAGGCGATGGAGCTGTCCTGCCGCTCGCTGGCCGAGGAGCCGCGCCGCCGGCCACTCCGCGCACGCCCGGGCGCACGCCCACTACGAGACCGGCGACCACGAGGCCGGCCTGGCCTGGATGGACGGCTGGGTGACCGGCGACGGCGCCTCGACCGAGAGCCTCAGCCACTTCTCGTGGCACGCCGCGCTGCACGAGCTCTCGCTGGGCGACCTGGACGCGGTCCGGAGGCGGTACGACGCCCAGCTGCGGCCGGAGCACGGGCTCGGCTGCCGGGCGCTCGTGGACAGCGGCTCGCTGCTGTTCCGGTGGGCGATCACGCCGGGCGCCGCGCACGTGCCGAGCCATCGAGGACGTGGCCGCCGTGGCCGGCCGCGACGTGCTCGAGCGCCCGGCCACGCCGTTCCTGGCCATGCACTCCGCGGTCACCCTGCTGGCCATCGACGACCGGGACGGGCTGCGCGCGCTCGGCCGCTGGGCGGCAGCGGCACCCACACCCGACCCAGCGCGAGGTCGTGGCGCCGCTGGCGCAGGCGCTCCTGCTGCTGCACGACGGGCGATGTTCGGAGGCGGCCGACGCCCTCGCCCGCCTGTGGCGCGACGTACCCCGTCTCGGCGGCTCGGACGCCCAGCGCGAGCTGGTCGAGGAGGTCCGGATCTGCGCCCTGCTGCGGGCGGGGAGGTACGACGACGCGCGCGACGTCCTCGACGAACGGATCGACCGCCGGCAGTCGCCGCGCGACCAGCGCTGGCGGGCAGCGTGCCTCGACCAGCGCGGCCACGCTCGTCACGCCTGCGTGATCCGGCCGTTCGTCACCTTGATCTGAACCGGGTCCAGCCCGGACGGCGCCGGGCCGCCGACGACGTCGCCGGTGGCCGAGTCGTACTGGCTGCCGTGGTAGGGGCAGGTGATGACGTTGTTCTCGACCGACCCGACCGTCTCGCCCTCGTGCTTGCAGATCGCGGACCAGGCCACGAACTCCCCCGCCGTCGGCTGGACGATCACGATCCGCTCGTCCATCAGGACGATGCCCGCCGCCGACCGGGATCTCGTCGGTGGTGGCCAGCGCGGGCTCCGCGGCCTTCGGCGGGCTTCGTCTTGCTCGGCGACGCCGAGCTCGGCGGCGGCTCCGGCGGGCTCGGCTCGAGTCGAGCTCGCTGGGGCTCGACGGCTCGGTCGTCGGGTCGGACGAGCGCGGGCTCGTCGTCGCCGCCGCACCCGGCGAGCACCGTCGCCACCCCGAGGGCGGACAGCCCCTGGAAGACGATCCGGCGGGACGCGAGCGGCTGGGTCATCGCCGGCGTCACGCTCGTGACCGTGCATTTCTGGTGGGTGCAGATCGCCGAGAACGCCTTGAAGTCACCGGCCTCGGGCTGGGTCACCACGACCTCCTCGTCGGCGAAGATCGTGCCGCCGCCCTCGGGGATGTCGGAGGCCTGCGCGAGCACCTGGCCGTCGACCTCGACGTCCTCGCCGTTCACCGCACCGTCGCGGCACCCAGCGGCTGAGGTGGCCGGGCCGTTGCACGACCGACCCGTCGACGGCCGAGAACCTGCTGCCGTGGCAGGGGCAGTTGATGGTCGGGCCGCTCGCGTCCTCGGCGTCGCTCGGCCGTCTCGGGTCGTCACCCCCGCACGCGGCGAGCAGGGGTACGCCGATCCCGACGGTCGCGGCGCCCGCGAGGGCATGGCGGCGGCTGAGTCCTTCAGTCGTCATGTCCGAGACTCCTCTGCGCGGATCTGGTTGAACAGGACACTACTCAGCGAACATGAGAAGTTCATGAGAGAGCGCCCCCCACCGGTCAGCGCGACTTCCTGCCGCTGCCTTCTTCGCCGGAGCCTTGCGGGCGGCCGTCTTCGCCGGCGCCTTCTTGGCCGGCCGCCTTCTTGGCGGCGGCCTTCGCGGCCGGCGCCTTCTTCGCGGCGACGCCTTGCGGGTCGGCTGGCGGACGGAGGTGCCCTCGAGCAGCGGCGCGAGGAACTCGCCGGTGTAGCTGCCCGGCGTCGCGGCGACGTCCTCGGGCGTGCCCTCGGCGACGACCATGCCGCCGCGCGAGCCGCCCTCGGGACCCATGTCGATGACCCAGTCGGACGTCTTGATCACGTCGAGGTTGTGCTCGATCACCAGCACGGAGTTGCCCTGGTCGACCAGCCGGCCGAGCACCAGCAGCAGCTTGCGGATGTCCTCGAAGTGCAGGCCGGTGGTCGGCTCGTCGAGGACGTAGACGGTGCGGCCGGTCGACCGCTTCTGCAGCTCCGAGGACAGCTTGACCCGCTGCGCCTCGCCGCCCGACAGGGTGGTCGCCGGCTGGCCGAGCCGGACGTAGCCGAGCCCGACCTCGCACAGCGTCTTCATGTGCCGCGAGATCGCCGGGACCGCCGCGAAGAACTCCGCGGCCTCCTCGATCGGCATGTCGAGGACCTCGGCGATGGTCTTGCCCTTGTAGTGGACCTCGAGCGTCTCGCGGTTGTAGCGGGCGCCGTGGCAGACCTCGCAGGGGACGTAGACGTCCGGCAGGAAGTTCATCTCGATCTTGATCGTGCCGTCGCCGGCGCACGCCTCGCAGCGGCCGCCCTTGACGTTGAACGAGAACCGGCCCTGGAGGTAGCCGCGCATCTTCGCCTCGGGCGTCGAGGCGAACAGCTTGCGGACGTGGTCGAAGACGCCGGTGTAGGTCGCCGGGTTGGACCGCGGGGTCCGGCCGATCGGCGACTGGTCGACGTGGATCACCTTGTCGACGTGCTCGAGGCCGCTGATCTTCTTGTGCCGGCCCGGGACGGTGCGCGCGCGGTAGATCTGCTTGGCCAGCGCGGTGTAGAGGATGTCGTTGACCAGCGTCGACTTGCCGGACCCGGACACGCCCGGTGACCGACACGAACAGGCCCGAGCGGGAACGTCACGTCGATGTCCCGGAGGTTGTGCTCGCGGGCGCCGTGGACGGTGAGCTCGCGGCCCTTGGTGCGCGGGCGGCGGATCGCCGGGACCGGGATCTCGCGGCGGCCGGAGAGGTACTGGCCGGTCATCGAGTCGGGGTGCGTCGAGCAGCCCCTCGACGTAGCCGCTGTGCACCACCTGGCCGCCGTGCTCGCCGGCGCCGGGCCCGATGTCGACCACCCAGTCGGCGACCCGGATGGTGTCCTCGTCGTGCTCGACGACGATCAGGGTGTTGCCGAGGTCCTTGAGCCGGATCAGGGTCTCGATCAGGCGGTGGTTGTCGCGCTGGTGCAGCCCGATCGAGGGCTCGTCGAGGACGTAGAGGACGCCGACCAGGCCGGCGCCGATCTGGGTGGCCAGCCGGATCCGCTGCGCCTCGCCGCCGGACAGCGAGCCGGAGGCGCGGTCGAGGGAGAGGTAGTCGAGGCCGACGTCGAGCAGGAAGTTGAGCCGCTCCTGGATCTCCTTGAGCACCCGCTCGCCGATCTGCTTCTCGCGCGGCGAGAGGTCGAGCGAGCGCAGGAAGTCGGCGGTCTCGTTGATCGGCAGCGCAGCAGACCTGCGGCGATGCTGCTGGCCGCCGATCGGACACCGCCATCGACACCGGCTTGAGCCGGCTGCCGTCGCAGGCGGGGCACGGGCACCTCGCGCATGAAGCCCTCGAACCGCTCGCGGCTGGTGTCGGACTCGGCCTCGCGGTGTCGGCGCTCGATGTAGCTGGTCACGCCCTCGAACTCGGCGTAGTAGGCCCGCTCGCGGCCGTAGCGGTTGCGGGTGACGACGTGGACCTTGGTCGAGTGGCCCTGGAGCAGGGAGCGCTGCGCCTTGGGCGGGAGGTCCTCCCAGGGGGTGTTCAGGTCGAAGCCGAGCTCGTCGCCGAGCGCGCCCATCAGCCGGAGGAAGTAGTCGGCGACGTGTGCCTGGCTCCACGGCTGGATCGCGCCCTCGCCGAGCGTCGCCTGCGGGTTGGGGACGACCAGCTCGGGGTCGACCTCCATGCGGGTGCCGAGGCCGTGGCAGACGGGGCAGGCGCCGAACGGCGAGTTGAACGAGAACGACCGCGGCTCGAGCTCGTCGGTGTCGATGGGGTGCTCGTTGGGGCAGGCCATCTTCTCGGAGAACCGGAGCTCGCGGCCCGGGTCCTTCGCCGGGAGGTCGACGAAGTCGAACAGCACCAGCCCGCTGGCGAGGCCGAGCGCCGTCTCCACCGAGTCGGTGAGCCGGCGCTTGGACGACGGCTTCACCGCGAGCCGGTCGACGACCACCTCGATGGTGTGCTTCTTCTGCTTGTCGAGGGTCGGCGGGGAGTCGAGCGTGTAGGTCTCGCCGTTCACCCGGGCCCGGGAGAAGCCCTGCGCCTGGAGCTGGCGGAAGAGCTCGACGTACTCCCCCTTGCGGCCGCGGATCACCGGGGCCAGGACCTGGAACCGCTGGCCCTCCTCGAGGGTCAGGACCCGGTCGACGATCTGCTGGGGGGTCTGCCGCTCGATCGGGGCGCCGCAGGTCGGGCAGTGCGGGTGGCCGATCCGGGCGTAGAGCAGGCGGAGGTAGTCGTAGACCTCGGTGATGGTGCCGACCGTGGAGCGGGGGTTCTTCGAGGTGGACTTCTGGTCGATCGAGACCGCCGGGGACAGACCCTCGATGAAGTCGACGTCGGGCTTGTCCATCTGGCCCAGGAACTGGCGGGCGTACGCCGAGAGCGACTCGACGTACCGCCGCTGGCCCTCGGCGAAGATGGTGTCGAACGCCAGGCTCGACTTGCCCGAGCCGGAGAGGCCGGTGAAGACGATGAGGGCGTCGCGGGGAGGTCGAGCGAGACGTCCTTGAGGTTGTGCTCCCGAGCTCCACGGATGATCAGCTGATCCACGTCGTACACCCTATGTGGGGGCACCGACAGGGTGGCGAGTCGTTCACCCCTTCGGTAAGGATGGTGAGGTGAGCACGACATCGCCCGGGAGCTCGATCTGCTCCACGAGGCCACCCAGCGCCTGGTCCGGACCGTCGACGGCTCTCCCTGACGACGACTGGGCCGGGCCCTCCCTGCTCCCCGACTGGACGCGCTCCCACGTGGTCGCCCACCTCGCCCTGAACTCCGAGGGCCTGGCCGGAGCGCTGGTGGGCATCGTGGACGACGAGGAGGGCCAGGTGCCGATGTACGCCTCGGACGAGGCCCGCAACACCGACATCGAGAAGCTCGCCCGGGCCCAGCCCGGCGAGCTCCGATCGCGGCTGATGGGTGACTCGACGCGGTTCGTGGACGCGGCCGGCAGGGTCCCGGAGGACGCCTGGTCCACGGTCGTGGAGCGGACGCCGGGCGGCCGGACGTTCGTCGCCGCGACCATCGTCGGGATGCGGCTCCGCGAGGTGGAGATCCACCACGCCGACCTCGACGCCGGGTACCGGCACCGCGACTGGGGCCCCGAGTTCTCCGGGCTCCTGCTGGACGCCATGGCGAAGCGTGGTGCGGCGGCGGAGCCGTTCCGGGCCTCGCCGACCGACCTCGACCGGACCTGGTCGTTCGGCGAGGGCGGCCCCACCGTCTCCGGCACCGCCGCCGACCTGGGCTGGTGGCTGACCGGCCGCGGGGACGGCGACGGACTGACCAGCGACAACGGCGTACTGCCGAGGATCGAGGCCTGGTGATCGACGAATGACCTACACCGGAGAGGTGTCGCCGGGCGGCGCCGCCGACACCCGCGAGCTGTCCTCGCTCACCGTCACCAAGGTGGCGGTGGACCCGAAGATGTCCAACAACTGCTACCTGCTGCGCTGCAAGCACACCGGCGACCAGGTGCTGATCGACGCGGCCGCCGAGCCGGACACCCTGCTGCCCCTGATCGGGGACGCCGGGCTGGCCACCGTCGTGACGACCCACATGCACTGGGACCACCACCGCGCCCTGGCCGACGTCGTCTCCGCGACCGGCGCCTCCGTCGTGGTCGGCACCCCGGACGCCGACGAGGTCACGAAGCAGACGGGCGTCGCCGTGGATCGGCGGGTCGGCGAGGGCGACACCGTCGCCGTCGGCGACTGCACGCTCCAGGTGATCCCGATCGCCGGCCACACCCCCGGCTCGATCGCCCTGCTGTACGACGACCCGGACGGGCACCCCCACCTCTTCACGGGTGACTCACTGTTCCCCGGTGGCGTGGGCGCGACGTTCGGCAACGCCGCCGCCTTCGCCCAGCTGATCGACGAGGTGTCGACGAAGGTCTTCGACCGGCTCCCCGACGACACCTGGTTCTACCCCGGCCACGGCAACGACGGGCGACTCGGCGACGAGCGCCCGCACCTGGCCGAGTGGCGCGAGCGCGGCTGGTAGGCGGCAAGGAGCGATGACGACGCGCGGTCCCGAGGTCTACGCCGACTTCCTCCTGCCCCACTTGACGCCGGAGACCCGGCTCGTGGACGTCGGCTGCGGCTCGGGAGAGCTCTCCGTGGGCCTGGCCCGGTCGGTCGGCTCCGTGACCGGCGTGGACAACGACGCCGCAGAGCTCGAAGGCCCGACACGCGGCGGACGGCGTCGTCGACAACGCGACGTTCGTGCTCGGCAGCGCCTACGCGCTGGACCTCCCGATGGCCACGCGGACGCGTCCTGGCGCACTCGGTGCTCGAGGCGCTGGACCGTCCCGGCGACGCCCTCGACGAGATGGTCCGGGTGCTGCGCCCCGGTGGCGTGCTGGGGGTGGCGAGCGTCGAGTACGCCGGCCTGATCCTCGCGGGTCCCCACGACTCGCTCACCCGCCGCTTCTTCGACATCCGTGAACAGCTCTGGCTACGAGGGTGCGGACCCTACCTCGGGCGGCGACTCCGCGGCCTGCTCCTCGAGCATGGACTCGCCGACGTCGAGGCGAGCACGCGCGCCATCGCGTACGGAACGGTCGACGCGGTCCGCGAGTTCGGGACCGGGAGGCCGAGGACTGCCAGGACGAGTGGTACGTCGAGGCCGCCGTACGCCTCGGTCTGGCCTCTGCGTCAGAGTTGGAGGAGATGCACGCCGCCTGGCTGGAGTGGGCGGAGTCGCCGTCCTCCTACGCCGCCTTCACCTGGTGCCGGGCGCTGGGGTGGAAGCGTTGACGTTCAGGTGGCACCGGCTGGGGTGTTTCGAGACGGGCCTTGACGGCCCTCCTCAACCCCGAGGTCATCGCTGGTTGAGGAAGGCGCCTGGGCGCCTGTCTCGAAACCAGCTCACGCAGTCTCAGTGGTACGTGATCGAGACGGTGTCGGTGACGGGGACGGACTGACACCCGAGGCGGATGCCGTCGGCGAGGTCCTCGTCGTCGAGGACGTCGTTGTGCAGCATCTTCACCTCGCCCTCGAGGATCCGGCAGGCGCAGGCGGAGCACTCGCCCTCGCGGCAGGAGAACGGCGCCCGGATGCCCTTCGACTCGAGGAACTCGAGCAGCTTCGTGCCGGGCTGCCAGTCCTCGAAGGTGTGCGTCTCGCCGTCCAGCTCGACCTCGAGCTTGACCGGGCCCTGCGGCCGCGATGCGTCCTCCGCGGCATCGGCCTCGTCGGTGTCGGCGGCGGTGATCTCCGCCTCGGCCACCTCGACGTCGTGCAGGTCGCCGAACGGGTTGCCGCCCAGCGACACGAACTTCTCCTGGTGCCGGCGCGCCCGCGGGAACTCCAGCTCGCGCAGCGCGTCGACGGTCGCCTTCATGAACGGCGCGGGCCCGCACACGAACGCGTCGTACGTCGCGTACGGCGCCGCGAACGCCCTCAGCTGATCCTGGCTGGGCAGCCCCTGGACCGACTCGAGCCAGTGCACGACCAGCAGCCGGTCGGGGTGCTCGGCGGCCAGCTCGGTCAGCGCGGACGCGAAGATCACCGAGTCCTGGTCGCGGTTGGCGTAGAACAGCACGATCCTCCCGCTGCCCTTCCGCAGCGCGGTGCGGGTGATCGACATGATCGGCGTGATCCCGGAGCCGCCCGCGAACAGCAGCAGGTCGGCGTCGAGGTCGGCCGGCGTGAAGATCCCGCTGGGCGGCAGCACCCGGAGCGAGTCGCCCGACCTTGAGGTTCTCGACGATCCAGTTCGAGGCGTAGCCGTCGACGGTCCGCTTGACGGTGATCGTCGGCGGCCCGTCCTCGACCGGGCTGCTGCACAGCGAGTAGCAGCGCGCGGCGACGCCGGTCTGGTCGCTCGGGACCGCGACGGTGAGGAACTGCCCGGGCTTGTAGGCGAAGTGCTCGGCGGCGTCCTCGGGGATCTCGAAGGAGATCGAGCGGGCGTCGCCGGTCTCCTCGATGACGTCGACGACCTTCAGCTCGAAGGAGTCAGTATCCATCTTCGGCTCCGATCGGCACCCGGCCGTCGCGTACGGCGGCGTCGATGCTGGCCACCAGCCGCGGGCACCCGGTGTGCACCGCTCGCCCTCCGGGCCCGGCGGCCATCTTCGCGAACTCCTGGCAGTCGGCCAGGGCGCGGTCCGTCCACTGGATGGAGGTGTGGTGGTCGGAGTTCTTCTTGACGCCGACGCACGCCAGGCAGTCCAGACAGGCGACCTCGACCAGCCGGGCGCTCGTGTAGAGACGCTGGTCCTCCAGCGTGTCCGCGCTGGTCGGGACGAACGAGGGCATCAGGCGTCCGCCGTCGACTTCTCCCTCGGCCGCCTTCTTCGCGAGGTTCTCGGCGACCTCTTCCTGCCAGTACTCGTTGGCCTTGGTGGTGTCGACCTCGAACTCGAACCGGTCGGTCATCTCCGGCGCGACGTCGTCCTGGTCGACGTAGAACTGCTCGTACCACCGTCGCAGCTGGTAGACCGGGCCGTCCTCCTCGCACAGGAGCGGGTTCTGCACCGGCACCTTGCTCTTCCAGATCGCGACGTCCTGGAGGAACCCGCCGCCGAACATCTCGGCGTACTTCTTGGAGATGTACTGCGCGGTCTTGTCGTCGAGGCCCTCGGGCTTCTTGACGGTGATGCCGTACTGGAGCGTGAACGAGTCGGGCCCGGTCGGGATGTGGCAGTTGATCAGGATGACCTCGGTCTCGAAGCCCTTGTAGTCGACCTCGAGCCAGTTGATCATGTACGCCGGTCCGTAGTACGTCGCCTCGGACTTGAGGAACAGGTCGGCGTCGCCGTACCCACCGGTCTTGTCGGGCCGGCCCTTCGACTCCATGTACTGGGTGGCCTGCGTGCCCTCGAAGACGTTGCGGAAGCTGGTCGGGAACGAGAAGTGCACGTAGTAGAAGTGCGCCATGTCCACGACGTTGTCGATCAGCTCGCGGCAGTGGGAGTCGGTGATCGGCACGACCTCCCAGGTCCAGTCGGTGTACTCGTCGGTGCCGAGGCCGGGCAGCTCCGGCGGCAGGATGCTCAGGTCGGGCTCGGAGCCCTCGACGTCGTGCCAGATCAGCACCTGGTCGTTGACGATCTCGACCGGGTAGCGCTGGGTCCGGGCGCGCAGCGGCACCCGGCGGGCGTACGGGATCTGCTTGCACTTGCCGTCGCCGCCCCAGCGCCAGTCGTGGAACGGGCAGGCGATCTCGTCGCCCTTGACCGTGCCCTCGGCGAGCGCGCCGCCCATGTGCCGGCAGAACCCGTCCAGCACGTTGATCTCCGCCCTTGCTGTCCTGCCAGACGACGAGCCTGCCTCCGAACGCCTCGATCCCGTGCGGCTTCCCGTCGGCGAAGCGACTCGGCGAGGCCCAGGCAGTGCCAGCCGCGCGCGAACCGCTCCGGCGGCGTGCCGTGGTCGAGGGCGCGGACGCTCGGGGTGCTGGTCATCGCTTGCCTCCAGGTCGATCTGGACCAAAACAAGAACAGGTTATAGTTTTTGTCGTGGTGGTGCCACCGGGCACCCCTCAGACTGCCCCTTTCAGGAGACTCCATGCACGTCGCCTTGACCACGGAGCAGGAGCGCCTGCGCGAGGAGCTGCGCGAGTACTTCGCCGGCCTGGTCACCCCCGAGGTGCGCGCCGGGCTGGCCTCGGCCTCCGGCGAGTTCGGGGACGCGCAGGTCTACAAGGACGTGATCCGCCGGCTCGGCACCGACGGCTGGCTCGGGATCGGCTGGCCGAAGGAGTACGGCGGCCAGGACCGCTCGATGATCGAGCAGCTGATCTTCACCGACGTCGCCGCCGTCGCCGGCGTACCGATCCCCTACCTGACGCTGAACACCGTCGGGCCGACGATCATGCGCTACGGCACGCAACTGCAGAAGGACTACTTCCTGCCACGGATCCTGAAGGGCGACCTGCACTTCTCGATCGGCTACTCCGAGCCCGGCTCCGGCACCGACCTGGCGTCGCTCAAGACCCGCGCCGTCCACGAGGGCGACGAGTGGGTGATCAACGGGCAGAAGATGTGGACCTCCCTCATCCAGTACGCCGACTGGATCTGGCTCGCCTGCCGGACCGACCCCGACCTGCCGCGACACAAGGGCCTCTCGATGATCCTGGTCCCGGCCGACTCCCCCGGGTTCTCGTACACGCCGGTGCACACGGTCGCCGGCGTCGGCACCAGCGCGACGTACTACGAGGACGTGCGGGTGCCGGTCGGCAACCTGGTCGGCGAGCTCAACGGCGGCTGGTCGCTGATGACCAACCAGCTCAACCACGAGCGAGTGGCGCTCACCTCCGCGGCGCCGCTGACGCACTCGATCGGCCTGGTCCGGAAGTGGGCGCAGGAGACCAAGAACCCCGACGGGCAGCGGGTGATCGACACCGAGTGGGTGCAGATCGCACTCGGCCGGGCGCACGCCCGCGCGGAGATGCTGACCCTCCTCAACTGGAAGCTCGCCTCCGACGTCGAGGACCTCTCCCCCGCCGAGGCGTCCGCCACCAAGATCTACGGCTCCGAGCTGGCCACCGAGGTCTACCGCGCGCTGATGGAGATCGTCGGCCCCAACGCCGCCGTCACCGGCGACTCCGAGGGTGCCGTGCTCGCCGGACGGCTCGAGCGCTACTACCGCTCCGCGCTGGTGATGACCTTCGGCGGCGGCACCAACGAGATCCAGCGCGACATCATCGGGTACGTCGGCCTCGGCCTCCCCGCGGCGAAGAGGAGACTGACATGGACTTCACCTTCACCCCCGAGCAGGACGAGGCCGCGGAGCTGGCCGCGCGGATCCTCAAGGACCGCGCCACCAACGAGCGGATGAAGACCGTCGAGAAGGCCGGCGACCGGTTCGACGCCGACCTGTGGGCCGAGCTCGGATCGGCTGGCCTGCTCGGGTCTGGCGCTCCCCGAGGAGTACGACGGCGCCGGGCTCGGCCTGATCGAGCTGACCCGCGTCCTGGTCGAGGTCGGCCGCCGGGTCGCCCCGGTCCCGCTGGCCGCGCACGGGCCCGCCGCCCGGCTGGTCGCCGAGCTCGGCACCGACGCGCAGAAGCGCCAGTGGCTCCCCGGCGCCGCGTCCGGCGCGTCCATCCTGACCGCCGCCGTTGCCGAGGACCGGGCGTTCGCGCCCGAGCGGCCGACCACCGTGGCGACGGCCGACGGTGACGGCTTCCGGCTCACCGGCCACAAGGCGACGGTGCCCGCCGGCACCCGCGCCGACGTGTTCCTGGTGCCGGCCGAGACCCCGTCCGGGGTCGCGGTGTTCCTGGTGGAGCCCGGCGACAGCGGCCTGACCGTCACCGCGCAACGGTTCTCCGACGGCGACGCCGTCGCCCGGCTCGACCTCGACGGCGTGGCGCGTCGGGCCGCGAGCGGATGCTCGGCCCACCAGACGGTTCCGCCGCCCACCGGCTGCGGCAGCTCCTGCTGCTCGCGGTCTCGGCGGAGCAGCTCGGGGTCACCGAGGGCGCGCTCGAGCTGACGTCGACGTACGCGAAGACGCGCGAGCAGTTCGGCCGCCCGATCGGCACGTTCCAGGCGGTCTCGCAGCGGCTCGCCGACGGCTACATCGACGTGCTCGGCCAGCGGCTCACCCTCTGGCAGGCGGCCTGGCGGCTCGACGTGGGTCTCCCTGCCGACCAGGCGGTGGCGATCGCCAAGTTCTGGGCCGCCGACGCGGGTCACCGCCTTGCGCACACGACCGTGCACGTCCACGGCGGCGTCGGGATCGACCTCGACGGCGAGGCACACCGCTACTTCACGACGGCCAAGCGCTTCGAGTTCGCGTACGGCGGCGCCACCGAGCAGGCGCTCCTGGTCGGGCGTTCGCTGGCCGCCGAACCCGCGTGACCACCCTCCGCGAGCTGCTCCTCGCCCGACGCGACGACGAGAGACCCGGACTGGCCGCGCGGGACCGCAGGCGACTGCCAGCTGGTGCTGATCGACGAGACCCACGCTCACCTGCTCGACTGGCTGGACCTCGGGGGCGTGCGGGTCCTTCGGGTGGACGATCCCGAGTGGTTCGCAGGTTTCGAGACAGGCGCTAGCGCGCCTTCCTCAACCAGCGAACCTTCGGTGGTTGAGGAGGTTGCGGAGCCCGGCGGATCGGTGGTTGAGGAGGTTGCGCAGCCCGGCGGATCGGTGGTTTGAGGAGGTTGCGCAGCCCGGCGGATCGGTGGTTGAGGAGGTTGCGCAGCAACCGTCTCGAAACCACCCGGCCGCAGACGTCACCGACCTGCGGATCGCGACCGCACTCCCCCAGACCGCCACCAACAAGGTGCTGAAGCGAGAGCTGGTCCGCGAGGGCCTGGACGTCACGGACCCCGTGTGGACCCGCGCCGAGCGCGGCAGGTCGTACTCGGCGTCGTTCTGATCTGGTTGTGACGTGTATCCAGCAGGCTCTGACTGGCACTGATAGATAAGGGAAATCGACCCCTAGCCGACACTCGGGGTCGAACCGGGGTGACTCCCGGATGTGAGGCCGCGCACAGGCGAGCAAAATCCAAGGCATGGGTCGGCAACGAATTGCTCAGGAAATGTCTGGTCCGGCCGATGAGAACAGCATCGATGGTTTGTCAGTACTGGCATCAGGGCAACAAACCAACAGGCAAGAAACGAAACCAGTTGAGGGAGGTGAACACCATGGCCGCATCGATCTTCGTGGAGTTGGAGTCGGGCACGTCGGCCGGTCGTGTCCACCCCCACAACGGTTACTACGCCGGGGACTTCACCACCCCGCGCCACGAGCCGGCACCGGCCTGGAAGGCCCCGATCCCGTCGTTCGACTCCGGGCTCGACCTGCCGATCAGCGCCTGAGTGGTTTCGAGACTTTCGTAGGTTGAGGAAGGCGCGCCAGCGCCTGTCTCGAAACCTCCTCAACCACCGATCACTTCAGCAGGTTGCCTAGGCCATTCGTCAGCTTCACGGCATAGAAGCCGCTGTTGCCGTCGGAGTACCAGACCTGACGGTGGGCGACGTCCCAGGCCGGCTGTGACATCGCGTAGCCGCCCGCGGCCTCGGGGTTGACCGGCTTCGCGCCAGGTGCGAGCGGCTTGTTGAAGTAGCCGGCCTCCACGGGCCGCCGCAGGTTGCTGATGTCGAAGATCCGCAACCCGGACAGGATCATCGAGCAGGCTACGAGCTTCGGGTCCTTGCGGGTCGGCAGCGAGCAGTAGTGGCCGGCGTACCCCTGGACGGGGAGCAGCGCGCCCGGGTCGTCTCTGCTGGTCACCCTTGCGCGCAGCCGGCTGGTGCACCTGGAGCCGCAGGTTGGAGATGACCTTCGGGTGGCGCGGGTCGGCGATGTCGATGATCCGCGCGGCTCCGACCGGTGCCGATGCCTGGTTCACACCTCCCGTGAGGTTGAAGTTCGCGAACTCGTCGACCTCGAGCAGGTACGGGTGGCCGTTTCGCGTGAACGGCTCGGCCACCTGCGGGATGGAGTGCTCGGGCCAGGTCAGGTCGGCGAGTACGTCGACCTCGGGGTCCGCGACCCGGTCCTGGATCTCGGAGATGTCGAGTATCCGCAGCCCGCCCGAGGAGAACGCGCCATCGGTCGGGTTGCCGATGTTGGCGACGTACATGGTGCGACCGTCGTCGGAGACCCGGAGCCCGTGGTAGTTCACACCGGCCTGCTGGAAGACCGGGGTCGGCGTGGTCGGGTCGGTCAGGTCGATCGCGACGAACGTCTGGCCGCCCGCGCTCGAGGCGTAGAACGTCTTGCCGTCGGGCGCGAACCCGCTCTCGTGGCCCGAGCACCGCCGACGGCGTGGTCGACAGCAGCCGGGGGTGACGGCAGTCGGTCTTGACGTCGTACACGTCGAGGATGCCGAGGTTCGTGGCCGGCGTTGCCGAGCACGCCGGCGAGCAGCCCGCGCTTCTGGTTCAGGAGCACTGACTCGTGCGGGCTGTCCATGGCTACCGAGGCCAGGGTGGTCGTCTTCCTCGGCTTGGCGGGGTTGTTCATGTCGAGCACCACCACGCCGAGCCCCTCAGCGGCGTTGAAGAGCACGTCCTTGGGGAACAGCAGCGTCGAGTCGTAGAACGCGCATACGTTGCCCCGACTGTCGCGGTAGCGGAGCACCTTGAAGCCGCCGCGTGCTCCCCTGGTGTGACACCTGCCGGGTGTTGCAGAGGTAGCCGCGAGCGGCGCGGCCGGACTCGTAGTCGGACGTCGGGCACCCGCCCCTGGATGTCGGTCTCCGGCCGGGAGCCCGGGCCGCAGTCGGCCTTCGGCGTCGGGGAGGGGAAGGACGAACCGGTCGCGGACATCAGGTTGCCGACGCCGAGCGACGTACGCCGGCGAGCGCCAGCACCGCGACGACCAGCGCGAGGTGGCGCGTGTTTTCCCTGGCAACAGGCAGTTCCCGAGTCATACCAGGAGCAACGATGAAGTCAGCTCTCGGCTATGCCGCGCAGCCGCTTGGTGGTCTCCTCGAACTCCGCGACCAGGTCGGCCATCACCTCGGCGACCGGGCCGGACCTCGTTCATCCGGCCGACGATCTGGCCGACCGGCATCGAGATCGTGTCGGGGTCGTCGCCGCGGTTCATCCGGTTGTGCGCGTCGGCGACGAGGAGGTTCTGCAGCGGCATCGGCAGCGGGGTCGGCGCGTCCTCGGCCTCCCACGCCTCGGTCCACTTGGTCTTGAGCAGCCGTGCCGGCTTGCCGGTGTAGATCCGGGTGCGGACGGTGTCGGACGACTCGGCGCGCAGGAACGCGTCGCGGATGCCCTTGCCGGCGGAGAGGTCGTACTCCTCGACCGTCAGCCAGATCGAGCCGGTCCACACGCCCTGGGCACCCAGCGCCATCGAGGCGGCCATCTGGCGGCCGCTGCCGATGCCGCCGGCGCCGAGCACGGGTACGTCGGGCCCGACCGCGTCGACGATCTCGGGGGTGAGCACCATGCTCGCGATCTCGCCGGTGTGGCCACCCGCCTCGTAGCCCTGGGCGACGATCACGTCGACGCCGTTCTTCACGTGCGACAGCGCGTGCTTGGCGGCGCCGGCGAGCGCGGCCACCTTCACCCCGTGGGCGTGGGCCTGCTCGATCACGTCGACCGGCGGCGAGCCGAGTGCGTTGGCGATCAGCACCGGACGGTGCGCGAGCGCGACGTCGACGTGCGACCGTGCGACGGAGTGCAGCCAGCCGAGCACGCCCTCGCGGCCCTCGCCCTCCGGCAGCGGGGGTACGCCGAGCTGCTGGAGCGTGCGCTCGACGAAGCTGATGTGCTCCTGGCGGGATCATCTCCTTGAGGTCGACGGCCTTGCCCTCGGTGGGGATCTTCATCGGCATCACGACGTCGACGCCGTACGGCTTGCCGTCGGTGTTGTCGTCCAGCCAGGTCAGGGTCTGCTCGAGCTCGTCGGGCTCGTTGAACCGGACGCAGCCGAGCACGCCGAGACCGCCGGCCCGCGACACCGCCGCGGCGACGTGCTCGCTCGGGGTGAACGCGAAGATCGGGTACTCGATGCCGAAGGCGTCGCAGATCGGGGTGCGCATGCTCACACCACCGTGGTCGGATGCTTGGCGGCGAAGGAGGCCATCGCGAGCTCCTTGGCCTTGGGGTACTGCGCCTTGCCGGTGGCGTTGCGCGGGATCTGGTCGACGACGGTGAGCGCACGCGGCAGCTTGTAGCCGGACAGGTGGGCGCGCAGGAACGTCGCGCAGGTCCTCGAGCTCGAGCGACTCGCCCTCGCGCAGCTCGACGACCGCGGCCACGGCCTGGCCGTACTTCTCGTCGGGGACGCCGACCACGAGGACGTCGTACACGGACGGGTGGCCCTTGATCGCCATCTCGACCTCCTCGGGGTAGACCTTCTCCCCGCCGGTGTTCACGCAGTTGGAGCCGCGGCCGAGCATGGTGACCTTGCCGCCCTCCTCGATCCGGGCGAAGTCACCGGGGACCGAGTAGCGCTCGCCGTCGATCGTGAGGAACGTCTTGGCGGACTTCTCGGGGTCCTTGTAGTAGCCGACCGGGACGCTGCCGCCGCGGCCGAGCCGGCCGATCTTGCCGACGTCCTTGGCCGGGTCGAGGACGTGGTTCTCCTCGGAGATGACGACGCTGTTCGGGGCCGAGCGCGACGACCGGGCCGTCGCTGCTGATGTTGTCCTTCTCCTGCATGCCCATGCCCTGGAAGCCGGTCTCGGACGCGCCGATCGAGTCGGTGAAGATCGAGTTCGGGAACGCCGCCATCCAGCGCGCCTTGACCTGCGGGCTGAAGATCGCGGCGCTGCTCGAGATCGCGATCAGGTTGGGGCACTCGTAGCCGCCGTTGCGCCTCGAACGCCTCGATCAGCGGGCGGGCCATCGCGTCGCCGGTCATGAAGATCAGCTGCACGCCCTCGCGCTCGATGATCTCCCAGGTGCGGACCGGGTCGAACTTCGGCTCGAGCACCGTCAGATGGCCGGCGAAGAGGTGCATCAGGAGCCCCGCCTGGGCGCCGCCGTGCATCAGCGGGCTCAGCGGGAACGTCACCATCCGGGGGTCGGTGGCCTGCTTGGACTGGTCGAACTCCTCGAGCGGCGCACCGGTGTAGAAGTCGATGCCGCCGCCGAGCACCCGCCAGAAGTCCTCGTGCCGCCACATCACGCCCTTCGGGAAGCCGGTGGTGCCGCCGGTGTAGATGATGTGGAGGTCGTCGGGGCTGCGCTCGCCGAAGTCGCGCTCGGCGCTCTGGCCGGCGAGCGCGTCCTCCCAGAGCACGCCGCCGTACGACGACACGTCGGACTGGTCGTCGGGTTCGAGCGCGTCGGGCACGACGACTGCGACCCGGAGCCTGTCGTGCTTGGGCATGCAGGCGGCGACCAGCGGGGCGTAGGTGCGCTCGTGGATCACGGCGACCACGTCGGAGTTGTCGAAGAGGTAGTCGAGCTCGCCCTCGACGTACCGGTAGTTCACGTTGATCGTGACCGCCCGGATCTTGACCACGGCCAGCACGGCGACGACGTGCTCGATGCTGTTCTTCGCGTAGATCGCGACGTGGTCTCCCGGACGCCACTCCCTGGGACTTCAGGTAGTGCGCCAGCCGGTTGGCGTCGGCCTCCAGATCGGCGTACGTCACGACCCGTTCTCCGACCTTCAGGGCGGCGTTGTCGGGTGCGGCGTCGACGGCGTGTTCGAAGAGATCAGCGATGTTGTGAGCCACGGCCCGAGACTAGAACACGTTCTTGTTTTTGGCTAGCATCGCCCCTATGACGGACCCCTCCGACCAGCCGCATGCCCTCGTCGACCTGGTCGACCACACCCTGGTGATCACGATGAACCGTCCGGAGAAGCGCAACGCGCTGTCCGGCGAGATGCTCGAGATCATGTCCGACGCCTGGGACCGGGTGAACGAGGACGACGACGTCCGGGTGGCGATCCTGACCGGTGCCGGCGGGTCGTTCTGCGCGGGCGCGGACCTCGAGGCGATGACCAAGTCGTCGCCGTCGGACCGGTTCGAGTCCGGCGAGTTCGACCCGTCGGTGATCAAGTCGCTGCTCAAGGGGTTCCGGCTGACCAAGCCGCTGATCGCCGCCGTCGAGGGTCCGGCGATCGCGGGCGGCACCGAGATCCTGCAGGCCACCGACATCCGGGTGGCCGGGCGAGTCGGCGCGGTTCGGGGTGTCCGAGCCGCGGTGGGGGCTGTACCCGCTGGGCGGCTCGGCGGTCCGGCTCCCCCGCCAGATCCCGTACACCGTCGCGGCCGACCTGCTGCTGACCGGGCGGCACATCAAGGCGCCGGAGGCGAAGGAGCTCGGCCTGATCGGGCACGTCGTACCGGACGGGCAGGCGCTGGAGAAGGCGCACGAGCTGGCCGGCCTGGTCGCCGCCAACGGCCCGCTCGCCGTGCAGGCGGTGCTCCGGACGATCCGGGACTCCGAGGGCAAGCACGAGAACGACTGCTGGCAGGACGACGCCACCGTCGGTGCGGCCGTCTTCGCGTCCGACGACGCGAAGGAGGGCCCGCGGGCGTTCATGGAGAAGCGGACGCCCGAGTTCACCGGGCGCTAGACGTGCCCTGGGACCGCGGGCGCCCCCTATCCTGTCGCCCGTGTCCTTCTTCGACGTCTGGGTCGTCGTCGTCGCGATCAGCTTCGTCTTCGTCGTGGTGGGGTTCGTGCGCCGGCGCAGGCGGCGCGAGGCGCTGGCTGACTGGGCGCCGACCAAGGGATGGCGGTACGTCGAGGAGGACAGCTCCCTGGTCAACCGCTTCCAGGGGTTCCCGTTCGGTCGCGGCAGCAGCCGCCGTGCGCGGAACGTGATCCTCGGCTACCACGACGGGCGGCACCTGGTGG
This sequence comes from uncultured Actinomycetota bacterium, assembly GCA_963788445.1. Taxonomy (GTDB): domain Bacteria; phylum Actinomycetota; class Actinomycetes; order Propionibacteriales; family Nocardioidaceae; genus Nocardioides. Next base: position 602,418 of record CAWBGN010000004.1, on the reverse strand, counting down.
CGTTCGACTACCAGTACACGACCTCGACCGGCTCGGGTTCGAGCCGGAACACGTCCAGCCACTACCACTCGGTGCTCGCCCTGCACGTCGGCCACCCGATGCCGCCGCTGGAGGTGTCGCCGCGGAGCGTCGTCGGCGCGTTCATCGGCAGGCTCACCGGCAGCGACCTCGAGCTCGGCTCGGCGGAGTTCACCAAGACGTTCCGCGTGAAGGCCGACAGCCCACGGTTCGCCGCCGACGTACTCCAGCCGCAGATGACGCAGCTCCTGCTGACCCAGCCCGACATCGGCTGGCGGTTCGACGGCGACTCGCTGGTCGTCGTCCGCAAGGGCCAGCAGTCCATCGAGGACATCGAGACCACGCTGGTCCACATGGACGCGATCCTGGACGCGGTCCCGGCCGACGTCTGGCGGACGATCCGCGGCCAGTGAGCCTCAGAGCATCCGCTGCAGCTGACGATCCCGTCGTACGACGGTGTGTCGGAGCACGAGCCCGATGTGCAGTCCCGACCACCACGAAGAAGCAGATGTGCGCCGTGATGTGGACCGGCACCAAGTCGTCCTCACCCGCCACCAGCAGCAGGCCGGTGCCGGGCACCACGAAAAGAAGGGTCAGCATGGCCTTCTCCAGGAGCCCCTCGAGCCGGCGCTCTCCCGGGCTCAACGCCTCGGCCCACGGTGGGAGCGGCGTGGTCGCTCGCCAGAGCACACGGAGCAGCGCGAGCGCGATCACCAGCAGCCCGAGCAGGACGTGCAGGTCCGGCAGGCCGAGCCCGCCGTCGAAGATCGTGCCGGAGCCGAGGTCGGAGAACGCCGCGTCCACCGGCTCCTCCGCCGCGTCCTCCGGAGGTCCTGCTGCCGCTCGCAGCGTTCCTCGATCCGGTCCAGCCGGTCCTCCTCCGCGTCCGTCGTGTCCCCGCCACTCCGCGACTCACCGGCGGGATCGCACTCCCGCCCCCGCCCCTCCCCGTCATCGTCCATCGCGTAGCCCACCGTGAACTGCGCGGCCAGGGCGAGGAAGGTGATCCAGTGCAGGGTCTTGGTGACCAGGCCGTAGCCGTCCGGTCCGTTGCGCAGTGGCATGGGTGGATTGATACCCCGCGCCCCGGCAATTTCACTGGTTAACCAGTGAAATTGGCTCTGAACACGGAGAACTATCCGTGGGAAGAGCAAGAAACCCGTGGCAAGACGTGACCGGTGGCGAGAGAGAACGGCCCCGTTGGCGTACACACCCGAGCCACCGGCACCGGATATCCACCGGAGCTGCGAACCGCAAGCTCAGTCACCGGCGCCGATGTCAGCCTCGGCCGGTGGATATTCTTCGAGACCTCGCCTCCTCCCGTGGCTACTTCCTGCGCCGCGAAGCCCTAGAGCTCGGGACCGAGGACAGAGTTCTCTGTCGCGCAGTGAAGAAGGGCGACTTGGTGCGCATACGCCAAGGCGCATACACGTTCCCCGACCTCTGGTCGGCCCGACCGGAGGTCGACCGGCACCTCGCTCGCGCCCACGCCAGCCAGGACCTGATCGAAGGGAGGACCGCGCTCTCGCACGTCTCGGCGCTAGCTGACTACTCCTGTCCCCTTTGGGAAGCGCCGCTCGATCGAGTCCACGTCACACGCCTGGACGCAGGACCATCGCGCGTGGAGGCCGGCGTGGTGCACCACAGCGGAGCGTTGGGGCCGAGCGAGATTGTCGAGCGGAACGGGCGGCTGGTCACATCTCCCACTCGAGCAACGCTCGACGGCCTGACACAGCTGAGCACTGAGGCAGGAAAGATCGCTGGCGACTGGATGCTGAACCAGAAACTGACCACGCAAGAAGAACTGTGGTCTGGCAAGGAGACCATGCAGCACTGGCCGAACACCCTCCACCTCGAGGTGGTGCTGCGCCTACTCAACGGGCTCGCACAATCTGTCGGCGAGTCCAAGGGTCACTTCCTCTTCTGGAGGATGGGGCTCCCGGCACCCGAGCTCCAGTTCCACGTGTACGACAGCGATGGGCGACTAATCGGAATCACCGACTTCGCCTGGCCCAAGCACGGCGTGTACGGCGAGTTCGACGGTCGGGTCAAGTACGGCCGACTTCTCAAGCCAGGGCAGGATCCGGGTGACGTTGTGTTCGCCGAGAAGCGACGCGAGGACCTGATCCGGGGTGCGACCGGTGGCTACATGGTCCGCTTCACGTGGGTCGATCTTCACCCCCAATCCCCTCCGTCGGTCCGGCTGTTGGGGCTGCTGCGCAAGACGGCTTGATCGGTGACTTCCCACGGGGAACCTGCTCTTCCCACGGTGAACTTTCCGTGGGAAGAGCCAATTTCACTGGTTAACCAGTGAAATTGGCAGGCTCAGCCGGTGAGGTCACCCGACGGCCCGGTCACCGCTCCAGTACTGCGCCCGCAGCGCCTTCTTGTCCGGCTTCCCGAGCCCGGTCAGCGGCAGCGCGTCGGTGGCGATCACGTGCTTCGGCGCATGGACCGAGCCCTTGCGATCCTTGACCATCTGCCGGATCTCGGCTCACTACGTCGTCCGTGAGCTCGTGCCCCTCCCGGAGTACGACGATCGCGGTCACCGCCTCGCCCCACTTCTCGTCGGGGGTGCCGATCACGCCGACCTGGGCCACCGCCGGGTGCTCGGCGACGACGTCCTCGACCTCGCGCGGGAACACGTTGAAGCCGCCGGTGACGATCATGTCCTTGGTCCGGTCGACGATGAACCAGAAGCCGTCCTCGTCCTCGCGGGCCACGTCGCCGGTGTGCATCCAACCGTCGCGGAACGTCTCCGCTGTCTCGTCGGGCAGGTTCCAGTAGCCGCCGGCCAGCAGCGGCCCGGCCACGCAGATCTCCCCCGGCTCGCCGACCGGGACGGGCTCGCCGTCCTCACCGAGCAGCGCCGTCCGCAGGAACGCCGACGGTCGGCCGCAGGACGCGAGCCGCTTCTCGTCGTGGTCGCCCTTGGCCAGGTAGGTGATCACCATCGGCGCCTCGGACTGCCCGTAGTACTGGGCGAAGATCGGGCCGAACCGGTCGATCGCCTCCTTCAGCCGGACCGGGTTGATCGCGGACGCCCCGTAGTAGACGGTCTCCAGCGACGACAGGTCGCGGGTGCGCGAGTCGGGGTGGTCCATCAGCGCGTAGAGCATCGACGGCACCAGCATGGTGGCCGTGATCCTCTGCTCCTCGATCGTCCTCAGCACCTCGGCCGGGTCGAACCTGCCGAGCACGTAGAGCGAGCCGCCCTTGATCACGGTCGGCGTGAAGAACGCCGCGCCGGCGTGCGACAGCGGCGTGCACATGAGGAAGCGCGGGCTCTCCGGCCACTCCCACTCCGCCATCTGGACCTGGGTCATCGTCGACATCGCGCGCGTCGTGCCGACCACGCCCTTGGGCTTGCCGGTGGTGCCGCCGGTGTAGGTGATCGAGATGATGTGGTCCGGGTCGAGCGTCTTCGCGGCGAGCGGCTCCGGGTCGAACGACGCCGCGGTCGCGACGAGGTCGGTGCCCGAGTCGGCCAGCGCGTCGGGCACCGGTCCGATCGTCAGCACCTGGGTCAGGCCCGGGCACTTCTCGAGCAGCGCCAGCGCCCGCTCGGTGAACATCGGGTCCACGATCAGGGTGGTGATCCCGGCGTCGTTGATGACGTACGCGTGGTCGTCGGCCGAGCCGAGCGGGTGCAGCGACGTACGCCGGTAGCCCTGGGTCTGCCCGGCCCCGAGGATGAACAGCACCTCCGGCCGGTTCAGCGCGAGCAGCGCGGCATGCGTCCCGGCTGCCGGCGCCGAGCTTCTCGAACGCCTGGACGTACTGGCTGATCCGCTCGGCCGTCTCGCCGCCGGTCAGGGTGGTGTCGCCCAGGTACATGACCGGCTTGTCGCGGTGCCGCTTCAGCGCGGCCACCATCAGGTGACCGTTGTGGGTGCCGGTGCGCAGGCGGTCTCGCCGACGTCATGCGAGCACCTCCGCGATCCGTCGCACCTCGTCCGGAGTCCGCAGCGTCAGCAGCAGCATGGTCACGCCGGCCTCCTCCCAGCGCTTCACGCCGGCTCGTACCTCGTCGGGGGTTCCGATGATCGTCACCTCGTCGATCAGCTCGTCGGGGATGAGGGCGGCCGCCTCGTCCTTCTTGCCGGCGAGGTAGAGCTCCTGGACCTCGGCGGCCAGGTCGGCGTACCCCATCCGTTCGAAGACGGCCTTGTGGAAGTTCTGGTCCTTGGCGCCCATGCCGCCCATGTAGAGGGCGAAGACCGGGCGGAAGAACTCGTAGATGCCGCGCTTCTCCTCGTCGGAGTCGGCGATCATCACCTGCGCGGTCGCGGCGATCTCGAAGGTCTCGCGGGTGTGCCGGGCGCCGGGTCGGGCGAAGCCCTCGTCCAGCCAGCCGTTGTACATGTCGGCGACCTTGGGGCTGAAGTAGATCGGCAGCCAGCCGTCGGCGATCTCGGCCGCGAGCGCGACGTTGCGCGGACCCTCGGCGCCCATCCAGATCGGTACGTCGGCGCGCAGCGGGTGCACGATCGGCTTCAGCGGCTTGCCCAGACCGGAGGCGTCGTCGCCGGTGTACGGCAGCGGGTAGTGCGGGCCGTCGTTGGTCACCGGCTCCTCGCGGGCGAGCACCTTGCGGATGATGTCGACGTACTCGCGGGTGCGCGCCAGCGGCTTCGGGAACGGCCGGCCGTACCAGCCCTCCACGACCTGCGGGCCGCTCACGCCGAGCCCGAGGATCATCCGGCCGCCGGTGAGGTGGTCGAGGGTGAGCGTGTGCATCGCGGCCGACGTCGGCGTGCGGCCGGACAGCTGGACGATGGCGGTGCCGAGCCGGACCTTCGAGGTCCGGCTGCCCCACCAGGCCAGGGGCGTGAACGCGTCCGAGCCCCACGCCTCGGCCGCGAAGACCGAGTCGAACCCGGCCGCCTCGGCGGCATCGACGAGCTCGCCCACACCCTCCGGGGGTTGGGCGCCCCAGTAACCGAGCTGCAGTCCGAGCTTCATCCGTCTCCCTTGTCAGCGCGATAGAACATGTTCTAGTTTCGTGCCATGGCGCGAACATTGCAAGCACCGGTCACGGTCGCCTTCGACTACACCAGATCGACGGGTCCGGTCCTCGGCCGGTTCCTCACCGGACTGCGCGACGGCGTCCTCGTCGGCGGCCGCACGTCCGACGGCAAGGTGATGGTGCCGCCGCCCGAGTACGACCCGGTCACCCACCAGCCGATCGAGGACTTCGTCGAGGTCTCCCCCACCGGGACGGTCACGTCCTGGTCGTGGGTGCCCGAGCCGGTCGCCGGCCAGCCGCTCGACCGTCCGTTCGCGTTCGTCCTGGTCACCCTCGACGGCGCCGACACCCCGCTGCTGCACGCCCTCGACGTCGCCTCGCCCGACGAGGTCGAGACCGGGATGCGGGTCCGGGTGCGCTGGGCCGAGGAGCGGACCGGCGTGATCACGGACATCGCGTGCTTCGAGCCTGACTCGGAGGGTGGTTTCGAGACAGGCGCTAGCGCGCCTTCCTCAACCACCGAACGGCGAGCGCGCCTTCCTCAACCACCGAAACGGCCGCGCCTTCCTCAACCACGATACCTCGGTGGTTGAGGAGGTCGCAGCAACCGTCTCGAACCCGACCGTGACCGGCATCGTCACCCCGGTCACCCTCGACTACCTGTACGCCGCGTCCCCGGAGGAGTCGGCGTTCTACCGCGGGCTCGAGGAGGGCCGGATCCTCGGCCAGCGCTGCCCGACCTGCCACAAGGTGTACGTGCCGCCGCGCAGCGCCTGCCCGGTCGACGGCGTGGCCACCACCGACGAGGTCGAGCTCGGCCACACCGGCACGGTCACGACGTTCTGCATCGTGAACGTGCCGTTCCTGGGCCAGAAGATCACGCCGCCGTACGTGTCGGCGTACGTCCTGCTCGACGGTGCGGACATCGCCTTCCTGCACCTGATCCTCGACATCCCGGCCGAGGAGGTCCGGATGGGGATGCGGGTCGAGGCCGTGTGGAAGCCGCGCGAGGAGTGGGGCACCACGATCGAGAACATCAGCCACTTCCGCCCGACCGGCGAGCCGGACGCGGACTACGACACCTACAAGCAGCACCTGTAAAGGAATCGAGACGATGAGAGACGTCGCCGTCGTCGGGTTCGCCCAGCGACAGATGAGTGAGTTCGACGGGTCGCCCACGTGCGTGGAGCTGCTCGTCCCGATCCTGGCCGAGTGCTACGAGCAGACCGGCTTCACCCGCAAGGACATCGGCTTCTGGTGCTCCGGCTCCTCCGACTACCTGGCCGGGCGGTCCTTCTCGTTCGTGTCGGCGGTCGACGCGATCGGCGTGATCCCGCCGGTCAACGAGTCGCACGTCGAGATGGACGCCGCGTGGGCGCTCTACGAGGCCTGGATCAAGATCCAGACCGGCGAGGTCGACACCGCCCTCGTCTACGGATTCGGCAAGGCCTCGGCGGGCGTGCTTCGGCGGACGCTTGCGCTCCAGCTCGACCCGTACACGATGACCCCGCTCTGGCCGGACACCGTCTCCCTCGCCGGGCTCCAGGCGCGGGTCGGGATCGACGCCGGGCTCTGGGACGAGCGGGCGATGGCCGAGGTCGCGAACCGGTCGCTGACCGACGCCGAGAAGAACGAGTACGCCGTACGCAAGGGCGGGTCGTCCGTCGACGAGCTGCTCGCCCGCCCGATGTACGCCGACCCGTTGCGCAAGCACGACTGCGCCCCGGTGACGGACGGGGCGGCCGCGATCGTGCTGGCCGCCGGTGACCGGGCGTACGACGCGGTGGACCGGCCGGCCTGGATCTCCGGGTTCGCGCACTACGTCGACCCGCTCCACCTGGGCGGTCGCGACCTGACCGCCTCGCCGTCGGCGGGTCGGGCTGCCAGGGTCGCGGGCACCGACGGCGTCGAGCTCGCCGAGCTGCACGCGCCGTTCTCCCACCAGGAGCTGATCCTGCGCCGCGAGCTCGCGCTGGGTGACGACGTACGGATCAACCCGTCCGGCGGGGCCCTGACCAGCAACCCGATGTTCACCAGCGGCCTGAACCGGATCGGCGAGGCCGCCCGCCGGGTCTGGGACGGGTCCTCCGGCCGAGTCCTCGGGCACGCGACCAGCGGCCCGGCGCTCCAGCAGAACCTCGTGTGCACCATGGAAGGACGGGCCTGATGGGCAAGCAGCCGGCGGCCGTGATCGGCGTGGGCCAGACCCACCACCGGGCGAAGCGCGAGGACGTGTCGATCGCGGGCCTGTGCCGCGAGGCGATGGACCGCGCGCTCGCCGACGCCGACCTCGACTTCGACGACATCGACGCGATCGTGGTCGGCAAGGCGCCCGACCTGTTCGAGGGCGTGATGATGCCCGAGCTGTACCTGGCCGAGGCGCTCGGCGCGGCCGGCAAGCCGCTGCTCCGCGTGCACACCGCCGGGTCCGTGGGCGGCTCGACCGCGATCGTGGCGTCGTCGCTCGTGCAGGCAGGCGTGCACAAGCGAGTGCTGACGATGGCGTTCGAGAAGCAGTCGGAGTCGAACGCGATGTGGGCGCTGTCGGTGCCGCTGCCGTTCAACATGCCGGTGCACGCCGGCGCGGGCGGCTACTTCGCACCGCACGTCCGCTCCTACATCCGCCGCTCCGGGGCGCCCGACCCACATCGGCGCGATCGTCGCGGCCAAGGACCGGCAGAACGCGCTGAAGAACCCCTACGCCCACCTGCGCAACCCGGACACCACCGTCGAGTCGGTGCTGGCGTCGCAGATGCTGTGGGACCCGATCCGGTACGACGAGACCTGCCCGTCGTCCGACGGTGCCTGCGCGCTGGTCATCGCCGACGAGGACACCGCGAAGTCCGCCGACTCCCCCGCCTGGATCCACGGCACCGTGATGCGCTCCGAGCCGACCACGGCCGCCGAACGCGACCAGGTCAACCCGCAGGCCGGCCGCGAGGCCGCGCCGCGCTCTGGAAGCAGGCCGGGATCACCAACCCGCTCGAGGAGATCGACGCGGCCGAGATCTACGTGCCGTTCTCGTGGTTCGAGCCGATGTGGCTGGAGAACCTCGGGTTCACCCCCGAGGGCGAGGGCTGGAAGCTGACCGAGTCCGGCGGCACCGCTCTCGACGGCGTGCTCCCGGTCAACTGCTCCGGTGGCGTGCTGTCCTCCAACCCGATCGGCGCCTCCGGGATGCTCCGCTTCGCCGAGGCCGCACTGCAGGTCCGCGGCCAGGCCGGCGAGCACCAGGTCGACGGCGTCCGCCGGGCGCTGGGCCACGCCTACGGTGGTGGCTCGCAGTTCTTCGCGATGTGGGTCGTCGGCGCGGAGCGCCCGGCCGCCTGACGATGAAAGGAGCGGACGATGGACCAGCCGGACGCGGAAGAGGCCCTGAGCCGACTTGAACGCTTCGTGGGCGAGTGGACGATGCGTGCGCACGGCGACACCTGGGAGGGCGAGGGCACGACCACCTTCGAGTGGCACCCGGACCGTGCCCACCTCCTGCAGCGCGGCTCCGTCGACCATCCCGACGCCCCGAACTCGCTGTCGGTGATCGGCTGCGATGGCGCGAAGGACACCTACGCCCAGCTCTACTCCGACGACCGTGGCGTGTGCCGCGTCTACGACATGACCTTCGACGGCACGACGTGGACGCTCGAGCGGCACGGCGAGCCGTTCGCCCAGCGGTACGTCGGCACGTTCAGCGACGACGGTGGCACCATCACCGGCCAGTGGCTGGTCGACGACGACGGCAGCGGCTACCGACTCGACTTCGACATCGTGCTCGAACGCCGGACGGGTGAATGATGGCTGCATGACCGATTCGCTCGCAGCCGACCCGGGTGAGCACCTCACCGACGGATGGGAGCCGGACACTCCCGACTCGGACACCTGGGTCCGCGCGGCGGTCGGCGCCCATGCCGACTGGGCGGTCGCGACCGCCGAGGCGAAGGGCCGGCCCTGGCGGCGTACCGACCGCTGGGTCGGCACCTGGATCGGCGACCGCGGCGAGATGACCAACGTGGTGATGCCGCTGCGCCCGACCGATCCGGCCGGGTTCGAGGCGCTGGCCGACGAGGTGGCCGAGCTGGTGCCGCCGACCGCGCCGTACCTGATGCTGAGCCCGTTCCCGACCCCTGACCTCACGCAGCGCGGGCTCGTCCGCGTCGGACACCCTCCGCTGATGATCCGGCCCGCGGGTCCCGGCCCAGAGGACGTCGCTCCGGGCGTCGAGATCCGCGAGGTCTCCGGACCCGACGAGCTCGTGGTGGCGCGCCGGGTGCTGGTCGAGGGCTATCCGCTGCCGGACACCGAGCCGCTGTCGGATCGCGACCGGGTCTGGGTGGCGTACGTCGACGGTGAGCCGGCAGCCGTTGCCGCGGCGTACGACGGCGCGGCGATGACGCTCGTGATCTACGTCGCGGCGCTGCCCGTCGCTCGGGGTCGCGGCGCCGGCGCCGCCGTCACCTGGGCGGCCACGCTCTGCCAACCGGAGCTGCCTGCGGTCCTGGTCGCGAGCGACGACGGCCGGCCGGTCTACGAGCGGATGGGCTATCTCGCGGTCGAGCGGTGGACGGCCTGGCTGCGCCCGGCCAGTAGCCTCGACGCGTGATCGAGTACCGCACCCCCGCCCAGATCGAGGAGATGCGCCCGGCCGGGCGCTTCGTCGCCGATGTCATCACCGCACTCATCGACGCGGCCGACGTCGGCGTCAACCTGCTCGAGCTCGACGAGCTGGCGCACCGGATGATCAAGGAGCGGGGCGCGGAGTCCTGCTACATCGACTACCACCCGTCGTTCGGCGCGCGGCCGTTCGGCAAGGTGCTGTGCACGTCGGTCAACGACGCCGTGCTGCACGGGCTCCCGCACGACTACACGCTCCAGGACGGCGACCTGCTCAGCGTCGACTTCGCGGCGAGCGTGGACGGCTGGGTGTCGGACTCGGCGTACTCCCTGGTCGTCGGTACGCCGCGGCCCGAGGACCTCGAGCTGATCGACGTGGCGTCGCGCGCGCTCGACGCCGCGATCGACGCCGCCCGGGTCGGCAACCAGCTCGGCGACGTCTCGAACGCCATCGGCGAGGTGGCCCGCGCGAAGGGACTGAAGGTCAACCTCGAGTTCGGCGGGCACGGCGTCGGCCGGACCATGCACGGCGACCCGCACGTCCCGAACGACGGGCGTGCCGCACCGCGGGCTCAAGCTCAAGGAGGGGCTCGTGATCGCGATCGAGCCGTGGTTCCTGCACACCACCAACGAGATCTACACCGACCCCGACGGCTGGACCCTCCGCAGCACCGACGGCTCCCGCGGCGCGCACATGGAGCACACCGTCGCGATCACCGGCGGCGGCCCGGTCGTGCTGACCGCCCGCGACTGACACCCGTCGATTGGTCACAAACCGCATGTTTTCTGTGGACTGGCTTGCGGTTGGGGACCAAACCGCAGCCTTCCGGCGCCCGACCATGCGGTTTGTGACCAATCGTCGGGCGAGCCCTCAGGCGTACTTGACCTGCAGGTCCTTGATCCCGTTGATCCAGCCGGACCGCAGCCGGCGCGGATCGGCGACCTTCTCGATGTCCGGGGCCAGGTCGGCGAGGGCGTTGAACATCAGCTTGACCTCCTGGCGGGCCAGGTTCGCGCCGATGCAGTAGTGCGCGCCGTGGCCGCCGAAGGCGACGTGCGGGTTGGGGTCGCGGGTGATGTCGAAGCGGTACGGGTCGTCGAAGACGTCGTCGTCGAAGTTGGCGCTGGCGTAGAAGAGCCCGACCCGCTGGCCCTTCTTCACCGCGACCCCGCCGACCTCGACGTCGTTGAGCGCGGTGCGCTGGAACGAGCTGACCGGCGTGGCCCAGCGGATCACCTCGTCGACCATCGTCTCGGGGCGCTCGCGCTTCCACAGCTCCCACTGGTCGGGGTTGTCGAGGAAGGCGTTCATGCCGTGCGTGATCGCGTTCCGGGTGGTCTCGTTGCCGGCCACGGTCAGGATGATCACGAAGTAGCCGAACTCGTCGTCGGTCAGTCCGCGACCGTCCTTGTCGGCGTGCACGAGCTTGGTGACGATGTCGTCGCGCGGGTTCTCCTTGCGGTCCGCGGCGAGCTGCATCGAGTAGCCGAGGATCTCCGCCGCGGCGACGTCCGGGTCGCCCACGACGTCCGGGTCGTCGTACGACAGCATCTGGTTGGACCACTCGAAGAGCTTGCGGCGGTCTTCCTGCGGTACGCCGATGAAGTCGGCGATCGCCTGCAGCGGCAGCTCGGCGGCGACCTCCTCGACGAAGTTGCCCTCCCCGCGGGCGACGGCGTCCTTCACGATCTTCTCGGCGCGCTCCTTCATGAGGTCGTCGAGGGCGCCGATCGCGCGGGGCGTGAACCCACGGGAGATGATCTGGCGGGTGGCGGTGTGCTCGGGTGCGTCCTGGTTGATCAGCATGACCCGCTGGAGCTCGACCATCTCGCGCAGCATCCCCTCCTGGAAGCGGATGATCGCGCCGTTCTCGGCGGTCGAGAAGTTCTTGCTGTCCTTGGAGACCGCTGCCACGTCGGCGTGCTTGCTCAGCGCGTAGTAGCCGGTGCCGGACTCCTCCGACATGCCGTCCCGGGCGCCCTGCTCCTGCTCGACCCAGAAGACCGGGGCCTTCTGGCGCAGGGCCAGGAACTGGTCGTGAGGGATGTTCTTCTCGTTGATGCCCGGGTCCGTGAAGTCGAATCCGGGGGGTACGACGTCCGCAGCGGTCACAGCTCAGCCTCTCAATCTGAAACACGTTCTAGTGAGCGATATTGACATACTCCCGGTTTGTTCGGAAGGGATCGCGCGCGACTCGCGTCTCGAAATTCTGGACCACCGTCCTTGTCCAGAACGAGAACGTGTTCTACTTTCGTTCCATGGGCACTCCCGTCATCATCGACGCCGTCCGGACCCCGCTCGGCAAGCGCCGCGGCTGGCTCGCCGGGGTCCATCCCGCCAACCTCCTGGGGCACGCCCTCACCCAGCTCCTCGAGCGCTCCGGGCTCGACGCGGCGGAGGTCGACCAGGTCATCGGCGGCTGCGTCACCCAGGCCGGTGAGCAGTCCAACGACATGGTCCGGCGGGCCTGGCTCAACGCCGGACTCGCCCAGCGCACCGGCGCCACCACGATCGACGCGCAGTGCGGCTCGGGCCAGCAGTCCGCGCATCTGGTCAACGACCTGATCGCGGCCGGCTCGATCGACGTCGGCATCGCCTGCGGCATCGAGTCGATGAGCCGGATCCCCCTCGGCGGCAACGTGCCGCCGGGCCTCGGATCGCCCCGCGCCCGACGGCTGGACGATCGACATGCCCGACCAGTTCGGCGGCGCCGACCGGATCGCCCGCAACCGCGGCCTGACCCGCGAGGACCTCGACGCGTTCGGACTCGCCTCGCAGCAGAAGGCCCGCGTGGCCGTCGACGAGGGCCGCTTCGCCCGCGAGATCGCGCCGCTCAAGGCGCCGGTCATCGGCGAGGACGGACCCACCGGCGAGACCCAGGTCGTCGACAGCGACCAGGGCCTGCGCGACACCACGCTCGAGGGACTGGCCGGGCTCAAGCCGGTGCTCGACGACGGCCTGCACACGGCCGGTACGTCGTCGCAGATCTCCGACGGCGCCTCGGCGGTGCTGATCATGGACGCCGACAAGGCGAACTCCCTCGGACTCACCGCCCGGGCCCGGATCGCCTCGCACTGCCTGGTCGGCTCCGACCCGTACTACCACCTGGACGGCCCGGTCGACGCGACGTACCGCCTGCTCCACCGCACCGGCCGGGAGATCGAGGACTTCGACCTGTTCGAGGTCAACGAGGCGTTCGCGTCCGTCGTGCTGTCCTGGGCGCAGGTGCACGAGGTCGACCTGGAACGGGTCAACGTCAACGGCGGCGCGATCGCGCTCGGTCACCCGGTCGGCTCCACCGGCACCCGCCTGATCACCACCGCCCTGCACGAGCTCGAGCGCCGCGACGCCGCGAGCGCCCTGATCTCGATGTGTGCCGGCGGCGCGATGGCCACCGGCACCATCCTCGAGCGCATGTGAGGTGACCCGTCAGAAACTTTCTGACGGGTCAGCGTCAGGCGGTGGCGTGCGAACGGCGGCGCCACCACTGCCAGCCGGCGGTGACGAGCAGCGCGCCGGCCAGTGAGCCGATGATGCCGCTGGGCCGCAGCTCGATGCCGTCGCCGGCGAGGAGGCTGATCAGCAGCCCGCCGACGAAGGAACCGACGAGGCCCGCGACGAACGCCATCGGCCAGTCGATTCCGTGAGCCGAACCGCCCAGCAGCAGCTGGGCGCCGGCGCCGATGATCATGCCGAACAGGATGATGCCAAGGATGAGCACGCACCGAACTATATGCGGCGGTACGACCCTTCGCCCGCTCACCCGATTCGGGCGAGTGCGCTACGCCCCGTAGACGGGCTCGGGCTCGGGACCCTCGGCGATCAGCTTGCGTACGGCGCCGCCCACGTCGGCGGCCTGCCACCGGGCACCGATGTCCTCGGCCGGGCCGTGCCGCCATCCGGTCTCGAGAGTGATCCGCCCACCCTCGATCTCGATCACGCGACCGGTGACGTCGCCGGCGTCCTCGGACGCCAGCCAGGCCACGATCGGTGAGTTGTCGGCCGGGTCCGGCAGCGACGAGGCGGCGTCGAAGGCACCCTCGGTCATCCGGGTCCGGGCGACGGGGGCGATCGCGTTCACGGTGACGCCGTACCGGCCGAGCTCCTGCGCGGCGACCAGGGTCATCCCGGCGATGCCGGCCTTCGCCGCGGAGTACGTCGTCTGGCCGACCGAGCCCTGGAGCCCGGCGCCCGAGGACGTGTTGATCACGCGGGCCGCGCGCTGCCGGCCCTCCTTGCTCTCGGTCCGCCAGTAGGCGCCGGCGTGCCGCAGCGGCGCGAAGTGCCCCTTGAGGTGCACCCGGATCACGGCGTCCCACTCCTCCTCGGAGGTGTTGACGAGCATCCGGTCGCGCACGAACCCGGCGTTGTTGACCAGGATGTCGAGCCCGCCGAAGGTGTCGATCGCCTGCCGCACCATCGCCTCCGCGGCCGCGAAGTCGGCGACGTCGGCGCCGTTGGCGACCGCCTCGCCGCCCAGCTCCTCGATCAGCGCGACCACCTCGTGCGCCGGGCCGTCCGACGCGCCCTCGCCGGCCAGCGAGGCGCCGAGGTCGTTGACGACCACCTTCGCGCCGTGGCGGGCGAGCTCCAGCGCGTGCTCGCGGCCGATGCCGCGGCCGGCGCCGGTCACGATCGCGACGCGTCCTTCGAGAAGCCTGGTCATGTGTTCTCCTTCTGGCCCGTCATGGGCGGACAGGAAGACGGGGGGCTCGCCGCCGCCGTGGCACTCGATGGTGGCCCCGGAGACGTACGCCGCCAGGTCGGAGGCGAGGAACGCCGCGACGTGGCCGACGTCGGCCGGGTCGGCCATCCGGCCCAGCGGGATGGTGGCCTCGATCCGGGCGACGCCCTCGTCGCCCCCGTAGTGCAGCGTCGGTCTGCTCGGTGCGGACCATGCCGACGTCGATCGCGTTCACCCGCACCTTCGGGCGCCCACTCGACGGCGAGCGAGCGGGTCAGCGAGTCGACGCCGGCCTTGGCCGCGCCGTACGCCGCGGTGCCCGGCGAGGGCCGGAGCGCCGACAGCGACGAGATGTTCACGATCACGCCGCCGGTCGTCCTGCTGCTGCATCACGGCGTTCGCGGCCTGGGCGACGAGCAGCGGCGACGAGCAGGTTCAGCTCGACGATCTTGCTGTGGAAGCGCGGCGAGGCGTCCGCCGCGGCGACGTACGGCGCTCCCCCGGCGTTGTTGACCACCACGTCGAGCCGCCCGTGGTCGGCCACGATGCCGGCCGACCAGCGCCTCGACCGACTCGGGGTCGCGCACGTCGCAGACCCGGTGCGTCGCGCCCTCGACCGCCGGTCGCCCGTCGGTGCGGGAACAGGTGACGACCGTGGCGCCCGCCGCGAGGAAGACCCGGGTGATGCCGAGCCCGACGCCCTTGGTGCCGCCCGTGACGAGCACGACGCGGTCGGCGAGGTCCAGCGAGAGCACCATGCTGCTAGGCTACCAAGCAAACGTTAGGTAGGTGAACCATGCCCCTCTCCTCCGAGCTCCGCGAGGACGGCATCCGCGTCATCACCATGGACCACCCGCCGGTCAACGCGCTCACCGTGCAGGGCTGGTTCGACGTGGCGGACGCCCTCGACGAGGCGAGCCGGGACCCGGACACCCACGTCGTCGTGCTGCGCGCCGAGGGCCGCGGCTTCAACGCCGGCGTGGACATCAAGGAGATGCAGAACACCACCGGCTTCGACGCCCTGATCGGCGCCAACAAGGGCTGCTACGCCGCGTTCCGGGCCGTCTACGAGTGCGCGGTGCCGGTCGTCGCCGCCGTGCACGGGCACTGCCTCGGCGGCGGCGTCGGCCTGGTCGGCAACGCCGACTGCGTGGTCGCCAGCGAGGACGCGTACTTCGGCGTGCCGGAGGTCGACCGCGGCGCCCTCGGCGCCGCCACCCACCTCGCCCGGCTGGTGCCGCCGCACCTGATGCGCACCCTCTACTTCACCGGCCGCACCATCTCCGCCGCCGACCTGGTCCCGCACGGATCGGTCCTCGAGGTGGTCCCCCGCGACCGGCTCGACGAGGCCGCGCTCGCGGTCGCCGGCGAGATCGCGACGAAGGACACCCGGGTGATCCGGGCCGCCAAGGAGGCGCTCAACGGCATCGACCCGGTCGACGTGAACAAGAGCTACCGGTTCGAGCAGGGCTTCACCTTCGAGCTCAACCTGTCCGGCGTCGCCGACGAGCTGCGCGATCAGTTCGCAGGAACGGAGAAGAGCAAAGGGTGAGCAAGGGACCACGCGACAAGCGGATGACGATCGACCAGGTGGTCGGCGAGCTGCGCGACGGCATGACCGTCGGGATCGGCGGCTGGGGCCCGCGCCGCAAGCCGATGGCGCTGGTCCGGGCGATCCTGCGCTCCGACCTGAAGGACCTCACCCTGGTCAGCTGGGGCGGCGCCGACGTCGGCCTGCTGGTCCGGGCCGGCAAGGTCCGCAAGCTGGTCTACGCGTTCGTCTCGCTCGACACCATCCCGCTCGAGCCCAACTTCCAGCGCGCCCGCCAGGCCGGCACCATCCCGGAGGTCGTCGAGCTCGACGAGGGCATGTTCCAGACCGGCCTGCGCGCCGCCGCCCAGCGGCTGCCGTTCCTGCCGATGCGGGCCGGGCTCGGCTCCGACGTCATGGTGAACAACCCGTCGATCAGGACCGTCACCAGCCCGTACGACGCCCCCGACGGCAGCCAGAGGAGCTGGTCGCGGTCCCGGCGCTGAACCTCGACGTCGCCCTGGTCCACCTGAACCGCGCCGACCAGCACGGCAACGCGACGTACCTCGGGCCGGACCCCTACTTCGACGACCTGTTCTGCATGGCCGCCGAGCGCGCGTTCGTCACCTGCGAGCAGATCGTCGACACCGCCGGGCTGACCGTCGACACCCCGGTCCAGCGCCTGCTGCTCAGCCGGATGATGGTCGACGGCGTGGTCGAGACCCCGAACGGCGCCCACTTCACCACCTGCACCCCCGACTACGAGCGGGACGAGAAGTTCCAGAAGGCGTACGCCGCCGCGGCCGCCGACGACGACGCCTGGGCGGCCTTCGAGGAGCGCTTCCTGTCCGGCGACGAGGACGCGTACCAGGCCGCCGTCCGGGCCTTCCACGAGGAGGAGCGATGAGCGACGCCACCCGCGCCGACGTCTGCGCCGCCGCGATCGCCGACGCCTTCAAGGACGACGGCGAGATCTTCGCCAGCCCGATGGGGCTGCTGCCGATGCTCGGCGTCCGCCTGGCCCGGCTGACCAGCAACCCCGACCTGGTCATCTCCGACGGCGAGTCGCTGTTCCTGCACGGCGTGCCGCCGCTGTTCGCCAAGGCCGACGTGGTCGAGGGCTGGATCCCGTTCCGCCGGGTCTTCGACGTGGTCGCCTACGGCAAGCGGCACGTGATGATGGGCGCCACCCAGGTCGACCGGCACGGCAACCAGAACATCTCCGCGATCGGCGACTTCGCCCAGCCGAAGCGGCAGCTGCTCGGCTCCCGCGGCGCCCCGGGCAACACGGTCAACAACCGGACGTCGTACTGGGTGCCCAGGCACTCCCCCCGCGTCTTCGTCGAGCGGGTCGACATCGTCTCCGGCGTCGGCCCGAAGCGGGCCAAGGAGGCCGGCCCGGCGGCGGCCCGCTTCAACGACATCCACCGGATCGTCAGCAACCTCGGGGTCTTCGACGTCGGCGGCCCGGACGACACGCTCCGGCTGGTCTCGGTCCACCCGGGCGTCACCGTCGACGACGTCCGCGAGGCCTCGGGCTGCGAGATCCACGTGGCCGGCGACGTACCGACGTCGCGCGAGCCCACGATGGAGGAGCTGATCCTGATCCGCGAGGTGCTGGACCCGAAGGGCCTGCGGTTCAAGGAAGTCCCCAGGAGCAGGCACGTGACCGAGCAGCTCCTCCGGACGCCGCTCACCGAGCTGACCGGCGTCCGGCACCCGATCGTGCAGACCGGCATGGGCTGGGTGTCCGGGCCGCGTCTCGTCACCGGCACCGCCAACGCCGGCGGCCTCGGCATCCTGGCCAGCGCCACCATGTCGTACGACGAGCTCGAGCGCGCGATCCTCGAGGTCAAGGAGCGCACCGACCAGCCGTTCGGGGTCAACCTGCGCGCCGACGCCGGCGACGCCGCCGACCGGTGCGACCTGCTGATCAAGCACGGCGTCAAGGTCGCGTCGTTCGCCCTCGCGCCGAAGCAGGACCTGATCGCGAAGCTCAAGGACCACGGCATCGTGGTCATCCCGTCGGTCGGCGCCGCCCGGCACGCCGAGAAGGTCGCGGCGTGGGGCGCGGACGCGGTGATGATCCAGGGCGGCGAGGGCGGCGGCCACACCGGCAACGTGCCGACCACGCTGCTGCTGCCCACGGTGCTCGACGCCGTCGACATCCCGGTCATCGCGGCCGGCGGCTTCTTCGACGGCCGCGGGCTCGCCGCCGCGCTGTCGTACGGCGCGGCCGGCATCGGCATGGGCACCCGCTTCCTGCTCACCCGCGACAGCGCCGTCCCGGACGCGGTCAAGCAGCTCTACCTCTCCCACGACCTCAACGGCACGGTCGTCACCGACAAGGTCGACGGGATGCCGCACCGGATGCTGCGCACCGAGCTCGTCGAGGAGCTCCAGGAGACCTCGACGCTCCGGCGGCTCGGCCCGACCGCGAGGCGCACGCTGGCGTTCAAGCGCGAGAGCGGCATGTCCTGGGTCGAGCTGGCCCGCGACGGCCGCGCGATGCGCAAGGCGCAGGGCCGGTCGCTCGCGCAGATGACGCTGGCAGCCAACACCCCGATGATGCTCAAGGCCGGCCTGGTCGACGGCGACACCGGTGCCGGCGTGCTCGCCTCCGGCCAGGTCGTCGGCGTGATCGACGACCTGCCGACCTGCCAGGAGCTCGTTGACAGAATCGTTACCGGCGCGGTTGCCGAACTGCGCCGCGCGTCGGCATATCTCGTCTAACCTGCTCCCGCCCGCCCCACTTCGGGGGCGTGATCTCAGGGAGACACATCACATGCACCGCAAGACCCTCGTCGCCGCTGCCTGCGGTGCCGTCGCCGCGCTCGTCGTCGGCCTCGACCGGCCCCGCGCCAGGCGGTCCGGGCTGATCGACCCGCAGACGACTCCGCCGTCCGTGGCCCGCGCCAAGGCCCGCCTGTCCTGCCCCGGCGGCGTCGTCGGCGTCACGAGCGACCGGCACGTCGCGTCGACAGCATCAAGAACGGCCGGGTCACCAGCCAGCACCAGCGACCGCGACGCGCTCGGCTACGACGTGTCGGCGGTCGGCGTCTTCGGACTTCTCGTCGACCCGACGCAAGTCCGTGCTGCGGCTCAACGCCGTCGCCGGACGACGGGGTGCCGCGCCAGGTGCGGATCGTCACCAGGACGGCGAGGTCCCAGCGCGGCGAGTCTCGTCCACGGCGTACGACCAGGCCGGCTTCTCGCCGCGGCTGTTCGCGGACGGCTACACCTACTACGCCTACACGGTGGACAACAGCGGCGCGCCTCCACCGCTGGACGCTGCAGGAGTTCCGCAACGGCGACCTGCGCTACGCCAAGAAGACGCTCGTCGGGCGCGGCTACGGCGACGCTCACCTCGCTGCAGGCGGCACCAACTTCAAGAAGGGCAAGGTGTGGAGCGAGTACCTCTACGCCACCACCGAGCGGCGGCGCCCTGAAGCAGATCGCCGTCCCGCACGAAGCAGCCCGCCCGCGAGCGCGTGCGGACCCTGAAGGCCAGACGGCTACGCCGGCGTGACCGAGCTGGTCCTGGTCGTCTGCAACGGCGACGCGACCCACACGCTGCTGTTCGCCACGGACCCGGTCGCCGACACCGCCACCTGGACCACGGTGAAGCACACGAACACCCGTCCGCGGACGAAGCCTGCGGGGCGAGATCGGCGGCCGGAACGTGTCCTGGGACTTCACCGCGGCGTACTGATCCTTCGCCACACAACGACCGACGCCCCGTCCACCTGCTGGTGGGCGGGGCGCTCGTCGTTCGCGACTCAGATCTTCTTCTGGAACTCCAGGCCGCGGCCCATGACCCGGTAGCCCAGCGTCTCGTTGACGCCGACCATGTGGTCGTTGGACTCGCGCGTTCCAGGTGTCGATCTGCTCGACCTGCGGCTCGGTCTCGGCGAGCCAGCGCAGCATGTCCAGCTTGAGCAGCAGTCCCAGCCGGTGGCCGCGGTGCGCACGCACCACCGAGGTGTCGTGCTGCTCGGCCAGCTGCGGGCGCTCGCCGTCCACCGCCACCGACGGTCTGACCTGCCCAGGCGCCTGGTCTCGCGGTGTCGGGCGAAGACGCGGTACAGCCGGTGGTCGCGGGCGAGCTGGGCGTCCTCGTAGGAACGGATCCGCTCGGGCGTGAAGACCTCGTCCTCGACGTCGAGGTCGTCGATCGGGGCGTCGTTGATGGCCGCGGTCATCTCGGCCAGGCCGGCCAGGTCGCGGCTCGTCGCTGCGGCCGAACAGCCGCACCAGCTCGTACGCCGCGGCGTACGGCAGCGCCTCGTCGTACAGCCGGGCGAGTGCGCTCGCGGTCGAGCTCGGCCGGGAACTGGCGCCGGTTGATGGCGACCAGAGTCCCGGCTCGAAGCCGTGCCGGGCCGCGAACGCGTGCGACGCGGGCGAGGTCCCAGCTGCCGAGGCCAGCACCGTGGTCCGGCCCTCGGACCGGGCCCGCTCGACCATCGCCTCGAGCATCGCGCGTGCCGTGACCCTGCCGCCGGTGCGCCGGGTGCACCGCGATCTCGAGGCCAGGCGACGTGCTGGTTGTCCCAGCTCGGAGGTGCCGTACTCGGCGTACGCCGACCGCCTTGCCGTCGACGATCGCGAGGAACGGGATCGTCCGGCTCGCCGTCCCAGCCGTGTGCGAGCGCGCCGACGGCCTCGTGCTCGGTCAGCGGGGTGCTCCCACGGGGAGTCGGTTGCGCGCACGGCGTTCTGCACCTCGACGTACGCGCGTACGTCGTCGAGGTCGTCGGGGCGGAACTGGCGCAACTCCATGTGTCGAGAGTGACCCTCGCCGGGCCGCGCCGCCACTGGTTTTTCACGCCGCAGGGCTGAGCCTGCGAAGCCCTGAAGACGGCGGGAGATCGAGACGCTTGCTGCGCAACCTCCTCAACCACCGAAGGCGTTCGGTGGTTGAGGAAGGCGCGCTAGCGCCTGTCTCGAAACCACCCTCAGCGAGCGCTCACAGCCGCTCGATGATCGTCACGTTCGCCTGGCCGCCGCCCTCGCACATGGTCTGCAGGCCGTAGCGGCCGCCGGTGCGCTCCAGCTCGTCCAGCAGGGTGGCCATGATCCGGGTGCCGGTCGCGCCGATCGGGTGGCCGAGCGCGATGCCGCCGCCGTTGACGTTGACCTTCTCGTGCGGGACGCCGGTCTCCTTCATCCAGGCGAGCACCACCGACGCGAAGGCCTCGTTGCACTCGAACAGGTCGATGTCGTCGATCGATGAGGCCGGTCTTCTCCAGGGCGTGCTGCGGTGGCCCGGATCGGTCCGGTCAGCATCCAGACCGGGTCGTCGCCGCGGACGCTCAGGTGGTGGACCCGGGCCCGCGGGGTGAGCCCGTGGTCGGCCACGCGCCCGCTCGGACGCGACCAGCAGCGCGGACGAGGCGTCGCAGATCTGGGAGGCGACGGCGGCGGTGATCCGGCCGCCGGGCGCCAGCGGCTCGAGCCCGGCCATCTTCTCCAGCGACGTCTCGCGCGGGCACTGGTCGGTGGCGAAGTCGTCCCCAGCCGACCGGCTCGATCTCGCCGTCGAACCGTGCCCTCGGCGATCGCGGTGCGAGCCCGCTCGTGCGAGGCCAGCGCGAACTCCTCCATCTCCTCGCGGCTGATGTCCCACTTCTCGGCGATCATCTCGGCCGAGCGGAACTGGCTGACCTCCTGGTCGCCGTACCTCTTCTGCCAGCCGGGCGACTCCGCGAACGGCGTGGAGAAGCCGTACTGCTGGCCGACCAGCATCGCCGCCGAGATCGGGATGGCGCTCATGTTCTGCACTCCCCCGGCGACGACGAGGTCCTGGGTGCCGGACATCACGCCCTGGGCCGCGAAGTGCACCGCCTGCTGGGAGGAGCCGCACTGCCGGTCGATGGTCACGCCGGGCACGTGGTCGGGCAGCCCGGCCACCAGCCAGGCGGTGCGGGCGACGTCGCCGGCCTGCGAGCCGATGGTGTCGCAGCAGCCGAGGATCACGTCGTCGACGGCGCCCGGGTCGACGCCGGTACGGCGCATCAGCGCGGCCAGCGTGTGCGCGGCGAGGTCGGCGGAGTGCACGCCGGCCAGCGCTCCCCCGCGCTTGCCCGACCGGGGTGCGGACGGCGTCGACGATGTAGGCCTCAGGCATGGGCGATCCCGTCCAGGAGGATGGTGAGGTACTGGTCGGCGACCACGTCGTGGGTGAGCGCGCCGCCGGGGCGGTACCACCGGACGGCCACCCACACGGTGTCGCGGATGAAGCGGTAGACGAGCTCGACGTCGAGGTCGCTGCGCAGGGCGCCGGACTCGACGCCCTCGGTGAGCAGCCGCATCCACACGTCGCGGGACTGCGCGTTGCGCTCGGCGAGGTAGCCGAAGCGCTCGAAGGTGCCGAGGTAGTCGGCCTCGTTCTGGAAGATCGCGACCTCGTGCCGGTGCTGGTCGATCGCCTCGAACGAGACCCGGACCGCCTGCTCCAGCTTGGTGCGGGCGTCGTCGTCACCGGCCAGGATCTCGTCGTACTTGCCGAACAGCTCGGCCTGGAACGTCGACAGGATCTCGTCGACCATCGACTCCTTGGAGTCGAAGTGGTGGTAGAGGCTGCCGGACAGGATCCCGCTCGCGTCGGCGATGTCGCGGACGGTGGTGTTCTTGAAGCCCTTGTCCGCGAACAGGCCGGCCGCGATCTGCAGCAGCTCCGCGCGACGGGTGTTGGTGCTGACGGGTTCGGCGGTCATCTGTCCATCCTCTACGCCTGCTGGCTGCTCACGGCGACGACCTCGCCGGTCATGTACGACGCGTAGTCGCTGGCGAGGAAGACCATCACGTTGGCGACCTCCCACGGCTCGGCCGCGCGGCCGAACGCCTCGCGCTGCTTGAGCTCGGCGAGCAGCTCGTCGGAGGTGACCTTCGCCAGGAACGGGTGCATCGCCAGGCTCGGCGAGACCGCGTTGACCCGGATGCCGTGGGCGGCCACGTCGATCGCCGCGCAGCGGGTCAGCGCCATCACCCCGGCCTTGGCGGCGGCGTAGTGGGCCTGCCCCTCCTGGGCCCGCCAGCCGATGACCGAGGCGTTGTTGACGATCACGCCCTTCCGTGCCGGCGGCGATCATCCGGTTGCTCGCCGCGCGGACGCAGCGGAACGTGCCGGTGAGGGTGATGTCGAGGACCCGCGACCACTCGTCGTCGGTCATGTCGGTGATCGACGGCGGTGCCGCCGAGGCCGGCGTTGTTGACCATCACGTCGACGCCGCCGAACTCGTCGGCCGCGTCGAGCAGCGCCGCGACCTGCTCCTCGACGGTGACGTCGCAGACCAGGCTGCGCACCCGGTCGGCGCCGAACTCCTCCGCCAGCGACTGCTCGGCCTCGGCGAGGCGGCGCTCGTGGGTGTCGCTGAACACCACCGCCTTCGCGCCCTCCTCGAGCGCCCGGCGTACGACCGCCGCGCCGATGCCCGCGCCCGCGGCCGCGGTCACCACGACCACCTTGCCGGCGAGCAGGTCGTGCCCGGGGACGTACTCGGGCGCCGGCTGCTCGGCCCTGGTCGTGGTCATCCGCGTGGCTCCTTCGGCAGGCCGAGCACGCGCTCGGCGAGGATGTTGCGCTGGATCTCGTCGCTGCCGCCGTAGATCGTGTCGGCGCGGGAGAACAGGAAGAGCCGCTGCCACGGGTCGAGGTCGTACGGCGCGCCGCGCACGGTCAGCCCGTCCGGGCCGGCCACGGCCATCGCCAGCTCGCCGAGCTTGCCGGTGCCAGTTCGCCCAGACCAGCTTGCCGATCGAGGCCGCGCCGCCGCCCGAGGACGACCCCTCGCCGGCCACCGCGGCCGACAGCCCGCGCAGAGCGTTGACCCGCATCACCTCGAGCTCGACCTTCGCCTGCGCGAGCCGGTCGCGGATCACCGGGTCGTCGAAGGCGCCGTTCTCCCTCGCCAGCTCCACGACGCCCTCGAGCTCGCGGGCGAACCCGACCTGCTGGCCGAGCGTGGACACGCCGCGCTCGAAGCCGAGCAGCCCCATCGCGACCTTCCAGCCGTCGCCGGGCTCGCCGACGACGAGGTCGGCGGAGGTGCGGGCACCGGTGAAGAAGACCTCGTTGAACTCCGAGCCGCCGGTGAGCTGCTCGATCGGGCGGACCTCGACGCCGTCCTGGTCGATCGGGACCAGCAGGAAGGAGAGTCCGTGGTGGCGCTCGGAGCCGGGCTCGGTGCGGCAGACCACGAAGCACCAGTCGGCCTCGTGCGCGTTGGAGGTCCACACCTTCTGGCCGTCGACGACCCAGTCGTCGCCGTCGCAGGCGCGCCTTGGTCTGCACGTTGGCCAGGTCGGAGCCGGCGCCGGGCTCGGAGTAGCCCTGGCACCACAGCTCCTCGACCGCCACGATCCTCGGCAGGAACCGCTCCTGCTGCTCGGGTGTGCCGAACGCGATCAGGGTCGGCCCGAGCAGCTCCTCGCCGAGGTGGTTGACCCGGGTCGGGGCGCCGGAGCGCGCGTACTCCTCGTGGAAGATCACCTGCTGCCACAGGCTCAGCCCGCGGCCGCCGTGCTCCTTCGGCCAGCCGACGCAGGTCCAGCCGTGCTCGGCGAGATGCCGGTTCCAGGCCAGCCGCTCGGCGTACGCCTCGTGCTCGCGGCCGGACCCACCCAGCCCCCGCAGGTCGGCGAAGTCGCCGGTGAGGTGCTCCGCCAGCCAGTCCCGCACCTCGGTGCGGAAAGCCTGGTCCTCGGGCGAGTAGGTGAGGTCCACGGGTGCTACTATACCAAGCAAATGCTTGGTTTGCGATTCGCTCCCTGCGCTGCTCCGCGACGCCGCGGAGCGGTTCGGTGACCACCCGGCGTACGTCGAGGGCGGGACGACCCTCTCCTACGCCGAGCTCCTGGACCGGGTGCGTGACGCCGCCCGCGGGTACGTCGCGCTCGGCGTCGAGCCGGGCGACCGGGTCGTGCGTCTGGGGGCCGAACAGCATCGACTGGGTGGTCGCCGCCCTGGCCGTGTCGTACGCCGGCGGCACGCTGGTGCCGGTCAACTCGCGCTACACCGGGCACGAGGTCGCCGACGTGGTCGACCGGACCGGCGCCACAGTCGTGGTCGTGCACGACGGGTTCCTCGGGCGGACCCAGATCGCTGACCTGCAGGCGGCGAGCGACCTCGCCTCCGTGAAGGCGCGTGCTCGACGTGCAGGATCTCGACAAGCTCGATCGACGTGGAGTCACCGTGGAGACGGTGGACGCCAGGGCCGAGGCGGTCGTCGCCCGACGACGTGGCCGACATCCTGTTCACGTCCGGCACCACCGGTCGCTCCAAGGGCGCGATGAGCGCGCACCGGCAGACCATCGGCGTCGCCCGTGCGTGGGCGGAGCTGGGCGGCGTCACCGCCGACGACCGCTACCTGGTGGTCAACCCGTTCTTCCACTCGTTCGGCTACAAGATCGGGATCGTGGTCGGGCTGCTGACCGGCGCGACGCTGTACCCGGTGCCGACGTTCGACGTCGACGAGACGATGGCGCTGATCGAGTCCGAGCGGATCACGCTGCTGCCCGGCGCACCGACGATCTACCAGTCGCTGCTCAACGCGCCCGGCCGAGCCGACCGCGACCTGTCGTCGCTGCGGCTCGCGGTCACCGGCGCTGCCGTGGTCCCGGTCGTGCTGATCGAGCGGATGCGCGAGGACCTCGGGATCGACCAGGTGGTGACCGCGTTCGGCATGACCGAGGCGGTGGTGGTCACCATGTGCCGCGACGGCGACCCGGCCGAGACTGGTGGCGACCACGTGCGGGCGTGCGATCCCCGGCATGGAGACCCGGATCGCGCGACGAGCGGCGAGCTCCTGGTGCGCGGCGACTACGTCATGCTCGGCTACCTCGACGACGAGCAGGCCACTGCCGAGGCGATCGACGCCGACGGCTGGCTGCACACCGGCGACGTCGGGACCCTCGACGAGGGCGGCAACCTGACCATCACCGACCGGCTCAAGGACATGTACATCTCCGGCGGCTTCAACGTGTACCCCGCCGAGGTCGAGCAGACCCTCGCCCGCCTCGACGGCGTCGCCGACGTCGCCGTGGTCGGCGTACCCGACGAGCGGATGGGCGAGGTCGGCAAGGCGTACGTCGTGGTCTCGACGGGCTCGACCGACGTGCCCACCACCGAGGACGTGATCGCGTTCTGCAAGGAGCGGCTGGCGAACTTCAAGGTGCCGCGGCACGTCGAGTTCGTCGACGCCCTGCCGCGCAACCTGTCCGGCAAGGTGCTCAAGACCGAGCTGCGTGGTTTTCGAGACAGGCGCTAGCGCGCCTTCCTCAACCACCGAGCGAATCGGTGGTTGAGGAGGTTGCGCAGCAACCGTCTCGAAACCACCACCAGGAAGGCCACAACTGATGGACCTGACCCTGTCCGAGTCCGAGCTCGCCTTCCAGGCCGAGGCGCGCGACTGGCTCGCCGCCAACGTGCCGGCCGAGCCGCTGCCGTCGATGGACACCGAGGAGGGCTTCGCGGCCCACCGCGCGTGGGAGGCCAGGCTCGCCGAGGCGCGCTGGTCGGTCGTGTCCTGGCCCGAGGAGTACGGCGGCCGCGGGGCGTCGCTGGTCGAGTGGGTGATCTTCGAGGAGGAGTACTACCGCGCCGGCGCGCCCGGGCGCGTCTCGCAGAACGGCATCTTCCTGCTGGCGCCGATCGTCTTCGACCACGGCACGAAGGAGCAGCAGGACCGCTTCCTCCCGACCGATGGCCACCGGCGAGCAGGTCTGGGCGCAGGCCTGGTCCGAGCCCGAGGCCGGGTCCGACCTGGCCTCGCTGAAGTCGACGGCACGCCGCGACGACGACCGCGGCGGCTGGGTGCTCAACGGCCAGAAGACCTGGTCGTCGCGGGCGTCCTACGCGCACTGGGGCTTCGGGCTCTTCCGCTCCGACCCCGAGGCCCAGCGGCACGCCGGGCTGACGTACTTCCTGTTCCCGCTGGACGCCGACGGGCATCACCGTCCGCCCGATCGCCCAGCTCGACGGCGAGGCCGGCTTCGCCGAGATCTTCTTCGAGGACGTGTTCGTGCCGGACTCCGACGTCCTCGGCGCCCCGGGCGACGGCTGGCGGGTGGCGATGAGCACGGCCGGCAACGAGCGCGGCCTCTCGCTGCGCTCCCCCGGCCGCTTCTGCGCCGCCGCCGACCGGCTGGTCGACCTCTACCGGGGTGGTTTCGAGACAGGCGCTAGCGCGCGCCTTCCTCAACCACCGACGGCGACCGGGTCGTCGATGCCTGGATCAAGGCCCAGGCGTACCGGCTCTACACGTGGGGCACCGTCACCCGGCTGGCCGACGGCGGCGACATGGGCGCTGCCGGCTCGGTGAACAAGGTCTTCTGGTCCGAGCTCGACATCGCGCTGCACGAGACCGCGCTCGACCTGCTCGGCCCCGAGGCGGAGCTGGAGTCGCCGTGGCTGGACGGCTACCTGTTCTCGCTCGTCCGGCCCGATCTACGCCGGCACGAACGAGATCCAGCGCAACATCATCGCCGAGCGGATCCTCGGCCTCCCCCGCGAGCCGAAGGGGGCCGGCCGATGAGGTTCGTGCTCACCGACGAGCAGCGCGACTTCGCGTCCGCGCTCGAGTCCGCTGCTCTCCTCCGCCGACCCGGTCGCCGTCGCCCGGGCCTGGGCGGACGGCGACACCGAGCCCGGGCTGAAGCTCTGGTCGCGACTGGCCGAGCAGGGCCTGACCGTCCTGGCCACGGAGGCCACCCCGGTCGAGGTGTGCGTGGCGTTCGAGGCCCTGGGCCGGTACGCCGTGCCCGGGCCGTGGGTCGAGTCCGCGGCGTACCTGCCGGTGCTGCTCGGGCGCGAGATCGACGACGTCGCCACCGTGGCCGTGCCGCCGCACGTTCCGTTCGCGCTCGATGCGGACGTGGCCGACACGGTGCATCGTCGTGGACGGAGACTCGGTGACGTCGGCGGAGGTCGGACCGATGCGCCGGTCGGTCGACCCGACCCGACGACTGTTCGACGTGACGCCGGACGGGTGGTTTCGACGACGGGCGCCAGCGCGCCCTCCTCAACCACCGATTCGTTCGAGAACGCGTTTGACCTGGCGGTGCTGGCGACGTCGGCCCAGCTGCTCGGTCTCGGCGAGCACCTGCTCGACGCGTCCGTCGCGTACGTGAAGCAGCGCAGGCAGTTCGGGCGCGAGATCGGGTCGTACCAGGCGATCAAGCACCGGCTGGCCGACGTCCGGATCGCGCTCGACTTCGCGCGGCCGCTGGTGTTCGGCGCGGCCCTGGACGAGGTGCCGGCGTCGGCGGCCAAGGTGGCGTGCGGTGACGCGGCGTACCTCGCCGCCCGGACCGCGCTCCAGGTGCACGGCGCCGTCGGCTACACCCAGCGAGCTCGACCTCAGCCTCTGGATCACGAAGGTTCGCGCGCTGGTCACCGCCTGGGGCACTCCCGGCCTTCCACCGCGCCCGGGTCCTGGAGGGTCTCGCCTGATGGAGGTCGCACTCACCGAGGAGCAGCAGGAGCTCGCGGCCACGCTTCGTTCTCTGCTCGCCAAGCAGGCGGACAGCGGCGCCGTGCGGGCCGCGATGGAGAGCGAGTCCGGGTACGACGAGGCGCTCTGGACGACGCTGACCGAGCAGATCGGCGTGGCCGCGCTTGCCGTTGCCCGAGGAGTACGACGGCGTCGGCGCGTCCCTGATGGAGACCGCCGTGGCGCTGGAGGAGGTCGGCCGGTCCCTCGCACCCAGCCCGCTGCTCGCCAGCGCCATCGCCGTCGCGGCCCTGCTCCTGCACGGGTCCGACGAGCAGCGTGCCGAGCTGCTCCCCCGCATCGCGGCCGGCACCGTGGCCACGGTCGTGATCGAGCCGCCACTGGTGCTGGAGCCCGCCGCCGAGATCGTCCTCGTCCCCCGGGGCGACGCGCTGGCGCTGTCCGACGACCGACCGGAGCCCCGGCCGGCCCTCGACCCGACTCTCCGCCTGGGCCACCTCGACACCGACGCCGACCCCTCACAGCCGCTCCGCGACGTGGCCGCCGCTCTCGCAACCGCCCTCCAGGTCGGCGCCGCCCAGCGCGGGCTGGACATGTCCGTCGCCTACGCGAAGGAACGCGTCCAGTTCGGCCGCCCGATCGGCTCGTTCCAGGCGCTCAAGCACCGGATGGCCGACATGCTGGTCCTGGTCGAGATGGCCCGATCGGCGTCGTGGGCCGCCTGCGGCACCGCCGCGGCGTACGTCGCCGAGCCGACCGACGAACGCGCCGATTCGCTCGGCTGCGGAGCGCCGTCGCGCAGGCCTACTGCTCCGACGCGCTGGAGAAGGTCGCCGGCGAGACCGTCCAGCTGCACGG
Organism: uncultured Actinomycetota bacterium; assembly: GCA_963788445.1. Lineage (GTDB taxonomy): Bacteria > Actinomycetota > Actinomycetes > Propionibacteriales > Nocardioidaceae > Nocardioides. The sequence goes on along the minus strand of CAWBGN010000004.1, from coordinate 573,294 downwards.
CGGCATCGCCATCACCTGGGAGCACGACGCGCACCTGGTGTTCAAGCGCGCGCACGCGCTCGGCCAGCTGTTCGGCAGCGCCCGCGCGCACCGGGCCTCGCTCGTGCTCTGACCCTCCTCAGTGCACCCCCACCGACCGCAGGGCCCGCCCGAGGATCGCCGCCTGGTCCGCCGGGCGACGCGACCTGCTCGACGCCGAAGCCGAGCAGCACCGTGTCCGGGGTCTGCACCGCGGGTGAGAACAGGCTGGTCGACCGGACGAAGCGGCCGGTGCCCGGCGAGCTCCCGGCCGGGGGGTCCGCGATGGTCCACGGACCGAGCCCGGTCTCGAAGCCCTCGCTGTCCACGACCGCTCCGTCGACCACGAGGCGGGTGTCGTCGATGAAGACGCCGGTACCGGCGAAGGCGGGGTCGGTCACGAAGGAGATCGAGACCTCCACCTGCTGCCCGGCATAGGCGGACAGGTCGAACGACGCGTCCTGCCAGCCGTCCGAGCTCCCGGTCATCGCGTTCCACGACCCGGTCGTGCCGGTGCCGGTGCACGGGTCTCCTGGCGTCAGGTAGTGGAGCAGGAACGGGTGCGACTCGAGCAGGTATCCGACCTCGCACTCATCGGGAACCGCCGTCGTGGTCAGCCCGCCGGCCTCTGGCAGGGTCGTCCAGTCGTCCTGGCCGACCGTGTGGGCCTCGACGATGACGTGGTCGAATTCCGGCTCGACGTCGAAGGACAGCTGGGCGTTCAACGTGGGAGCGGCGGAGGCGGCCACACCGGTGAGGTCGACGGTCCGGGTCAGCCGCATGTAGGAGTCGTCGACGTGCAGACCGCCGACGTACATGCTGCCCTCGACCGGGTCGAATGGCCCGCCCGCCGAGCCGGTGTAGGTGCCGGCCGTCGCGCCCGCGAACTGCGGGAACTGCTCCGGCGACAACACCGAGCTCGTCGCAGGGAACGTGCCGGCCTCGTCGAGCGGGTTGTCCACGACCGCCGGGCCGCCGAACTCCCCGCCGGCGCCGGCCAGCGCGCCGCTTCCTGCGAAACCGGTGGGGGTCTCGGATGTCGCACGTGCGTAGCGGCCCAGGTAGTACTGGGCGAAGTCGTCGGCCAGGAGGAGGCAGTCGCTGAACAGGTCCTCGGTGACCACGCAGTCGGCCGTCGGGTCGCCGTTGAGCCCGTAGTAGATGCCGCCGATGTCCCCGGCGAGCTGGCCGTAGTAGGTCGCCGTCTCCCCGGTGTGCACGAGCTTGCCGCCCTCGTTGAGGAAGTCGCGCACCGCGATGGTCAGTTCCTGCTCCCGCTCCGCGACGGCCGCGTCAGGCACGTTCTGGGAGCCGATCCGGGTCAGCTCGTCCTCGGGGTCCTGGGTGAGCCGGTTGTCGCCGAGGTACCAGACCGCCCCGCGGAAGTGGCTGAGGACGCCGAGGTGGTGCGGCACGCCTTGGGTGGAAACGTCCCAGACGGAGGCGCCGAGCCCGGCGCGGCGCAGTGCGTCGACGTAGGTGTCGGCGTACTTCGCCGTCGTGCCGGCCGGATAGGTGGGGTTGACGCCGTTGGTGTCCTCGTCGGCGATCACGATCACCTGGTGGCGGGTGTCCTCGGCGAGCCGGTAGGTGAACGACTCGCTCGTGCGCCGTCCGGCGCCGGGCTTGGCCGGCCTCGAACCAGACCTTGACCCGGTCCCCGGGTCGCGCCCCGCGGACCACGCCGCGGAACTCGCCGTAGTAGTCGATGCCCTCGTCGCCGTAGCGCTCGCCGCCCTGCCACAGCTTCGTTGACGACGTCTTGGTCGTGCCGTCCGTTGATCGAGTAGCGCATGACCAGGCCGCGCAGCTCGCGTCGCGCGGTCACCGCCACGGTCTGCGGGTCGCCGTAGGAGACGTCGAAGCTGTCCACCTCGAAGTCCGGCGCGGTCCGGCCGACCGGCGAGACCGGGTGTGCCGGGTCCTTCGCCGACTCGGCGACGGCCAGCGCGAACGGGATGTTCTTCTCGAACTCGGCCTGGATCAGCGGCTCGGAGTCGGGGAAGTTGAACACGCTCTCGCAGTCCTCGGGGTCGAAGGCGTCGTCCGGGTCGACCGTCGCTCGCGGTCTCGCAGGTGGACATCTCCGGTGTGTAGGCGAGCGTGCCGTACGCGTTGTGGGCGTGCTCGGTGGTCTCGCCGTTGGTGGTGTAGAGCTCGGCCGACTGGTCGGGGTCGTAGCCGGGCACCGCCGGGTTGGCGTCGTCGCCGGCCTGCGCCTCGGAGATCAGGTCGTCGGGGGACCGGGTGGAGACCTGCCAGCCGACGCCGTACAGCAGCAGCTCGGCGGCCGAGTGGTAGTTGATCTGGAGCGCGAAGCCGATCCGCTTCAGGAGGCCGTCGAGCGCCCGCGTCTCGGGCTCGGACGCCGGCCCGCTGCCGCGGTAGGTCTCGCTGCCGAAGGACGGCGACGAGCCCTCGTTGTCGTAGCCCCACTTGGTCGGGTAGTTGCGGTTGGGGTCGACGCCGTCGCTGGCCGGTGATCACGCCGTCGCCGTCGTTGTCGCGCAGGTTCTTGCGCCACAGGCGGTTGCCCTCGGTGAAGGTGAAGTCGTAGCCGTCCGGGTTCGCGACCGGCACGAACCACAGCTCGGTGGTGTCGAGGAGGCGCTGGATCCGCGGGTCGGTCGCGTAGTTGTCGATGACGTAGTGGAGCAGCCGGCGGTTCATCTCCGGGGTGATCCACTCCCGAGCGTGCTGGGCCGACGGAGTAGAGCACCGCCGGCCGCTTGCCGTCCTTGACGCTGCGCGCGTTCTTGGTCACCTTGACCGCGTAGATGGTCTGGCCCTGGACGGTCGTGCCGATCGGCACGAGCTTGGTCAGTGCCGGGTTGTCCTGCGCGATCTGCACCAGCTCGTCGCGGATCCCGCCGGGCTCGCTGTAGGACCGGAAGACCGTGGGCGCCGCCTCCTGCGGCCATCAGCCGCGAGACCGGCTGCGCCGTCGACCTTCTTCTCCTTCAGCGGGATGCCGGAGGCGACCAGCTTGGCCGCCCGGTCGCGGCCCACGACGACCTCGACGCCGACCTTGCCCGCGTCCGCGGCGGCGCCCGCGGCCGGATAGGTGCTGATGTCCTCGCCGTCGAGGCCTGCCTGCCTCAGGTCGCCGAGCTGGTCGAGCAGTGAGGTCGCCGACGTAGACGGTCGGGCCGGCCGGTCTCGACCCCGGCGCCGCCTGCGGCGCTGCCCCGGCGGGCACGACGACGACGGCCAGTCCGGCTGCGACGGCAAGCGCGCTGACGATGCTGACGGTCGAATGACGACGCATGGCCGGCCTCCCAGTCCCCGCGCGCCGTAACGGGCGCGACCCTCGGAACATCCGACTACCCGGCCCGGCGCGTGTCAACCCTCGTCGACACGGGCCGTCAACGTGGCATGGTGGGGACGTGGCCTCCCGACCGCCGTCCGCCGTCCGCGTGTTCCGCGCCGGTGAGCTCGTCCCCGCGGACCCGACCGCCGGCATGCTGCGAGAGCTCGCCTTCGAGGTGCCGCTCCTCTGGGCCGGTCGGGTGACGACCGCGCCGGGCGCCGTCTCCGGCTGGCACCACCACGACCGCAACGACTCCAGCCTGTACGTCGTCTCCGGGCATCCTGCGGCTCGAGTTCGAAGGTGAGGCCGAGCCGCTCGACGCCGGGCCGGGCGACTTCGTGCACGTGCCGGCGTTCACGATCCACCGCGAGAGCAACCCCGGCGACGAGCCGTCCCTGGCCGTGATCGCCCGGGCCGGTGGCGGGATCCCGACGGTCAACGTGGACGCGGCGCCTCCGCCCTACCGAGTGACGCTTCGTCGGCGGAACGCCGGCTCGCTGCCAGAATGCGGGCGTGACCACCTTCGACAGGGAGAACCTCAAGGATGCGCGGTTCGTCGACTGCAACCTCGACGGGGCCGAGCTCCGCGAGGTGACGATGGTCGGCGCGCGGATCATCGGGTCGGTGCTGATCGACGTGGAGATCGACGCGCTGGTGAAGAACCTCACCGTGAACGGCGTCGACGTCGTGCCGCTGGTCGAGGCGGAGCTCGACCGCCGGCACCCCGAGCGGGTGGCGCTCCGGCCGACCGACGTCGCGGGCGCCATCGCGGCACTCGACGTCGTCGACGCGTTCTGGGAGCCGACCCTGGCCCGGGTGCGTGGCCTGCCCGAGGAGCTGAGGTACGAACGGGTCGGCGGCGAGTGGTCGACCGTGGAGACCCTGCGCCACCTGCTCTTCGTGTACGACGCGTGGTTCGGCCGGGCGGTCCTCGGCGAGGCCGCGCCGTACCACCCGCTCGGCCTGCCGGCGTCGTTCATGACGCCTCGGAGTTCGGGCTCGACCTGGACCTGCGGCCGGACCTCGACGACGTCCTCGCAGCCCGGCAGGGCCCGGCAGGACCAGGTGCGCGCGCACCTGGCGACGCTCGACGACGAGGCGCTGACGCGGCCGGTCCCCACCCACGGCATGGTCGGCTTCCCACCCGACGGAGGAGCGCTCCACCCTCGACTGCCTGCGCGTGATCCTGAACGAGGAGTGGGCGCACCACCGGCTTCGCCGTGCGCGACCTGGACGTGCTGGATCCGCCGGGCTCCTAGGCGCTCGAGCGGGTCGGCGAACAGGCAGAACACGTGGCCGGACGGGTCGAGCATCACCCGGACGTCGTCCTGCGGCTGGTGCTCGGCCTCGCGGGCGCCGGCCTCGACCGCCGAACGCAACACCCTCCTCGAGGTCGGGCACGCCGATGTCGAGGTGGATCAGCATCTGCTGCTCGCCCGGGACCGGCGGCCAGACGGGCGGCACGAAGTGGCGGCTCGTACTGGAACTCGATCTTGAGCCCGACCTCCTCGGACCTGACCTTCGCCCAGGGCTCCTCACCGGGAGCCTCGCCCTCGCGCTCGATGATCGGCCAGCCGAGGAAGCGCTCGTAGAACTCGGCGAGGCCGATCGGGTCGGAGGTGCCGAGCACCGGACCGGAGATGCGCATGCGCGGTCGCATGCGCACACGCTATCCGCCGTCGCCTATCCGTCCTCGGTGGTGCGGTACTGCCCCTGGAAGAACAGCAGCGGGTCCTCGTCGTCGACGGTCGCGAGGTCCAGCACCCGGCCGACGACGACGAAGTGGTCGCCCGTCTCGTGCACGGCGTGGATCGTGCAGTCGACGTACCCGAGCGTGCCGTCGAGCAGCGGCGAGCCGGTCGACTCCGAGGGGTGCCACGGGACCCCGTTGAACTTGTCGGTGCCGCGGCTGGCCATGATGTTGGAGAGCTCGGCCTGCTCGACGGACAGGAAGTTCACGGCGAACTTGCCGGACCGCTGCATCAGCGGCCAGGCGCGCGAGGTCTTGGCCGGCACGAACAGCACCAGCGGCGGGTCGAGCGAGACGCTCGAGAAGGACTGGCAGGTCATCCCGACCGGCTCGCCGCCGCTGACGGCGGTCACCACGGTCACCCCGGACGCGAAGCGCCCGAGCACGTCGCGGAACCGGCGGGCCCTGGCGACGGCCTCCGGGTCGTCGACGTGGACGGTGCTGGCCTCGCCGGGGCGCCACTCGAAGTCGACCTCGGCGTCCCCGAGCCAGGAGTTGATCAGCTCGGGGCTGGGCCACGTCTCCCGGGCGTTCGGGACTCATCCCCTCCGGGATCTCGTCGCTCGGCGCCGGACGTCGGTCATGGCCCCGAGGCTAGTCATTGCGCTCCGGCGCTGAAGTCGTGACCCCAGTACGAGACGGCGGTGGACTCGCGGGCCACCCAGCGGTCGTCGTCGACCTGCAGGCCGTCGGTGCCGAACTCGACGTCGAAGCCGCCGGGCGACTGCACGTAGAACGAGACCATCTCGTCGTTCATGTGCCGGCCGAGCGTCGCCGACAGCGGCGCCTTGTGCTTGCGCACCCGCTCCAGCGCGCGGCCGACGTCGTCGAGCTCGTCGACCTCGAGCATGATGTGGACGCACTTGGACTCGGTTCGGCATCGGCAGGAACGCCAGCGAGTGGTGCCGCGGGTTCACGCCGAGGAACCGCAGCCAGACCTTGCTCCCGGGCTCCTTGCCGACGAACTCGCCGGGCATGCTCATCGAGTCGCGCAGCCGGAAGCCGAGCACGTCGGTGTAGAAGCGCAGCGCCTCCACGTCGTCGAGGACCGGCACCACGATGTGGCCCATCCCCTGGTCGCCGGTGACGAAGGTGGCGGCGTACGGCGTGACCACCGGGCGCGACTCGTAGGTGATGCCGTGGAAGAGCTCGAAGACGTTGTCCCAGGGGTCGGAGAACCGGACCAGCTCCTGGACCCGGCGCTCGGCGAGCTCCTCGCGAGTGCCCTCCTCGAACTCGACGCCGGCCTTCTGCGAGGTGCTCGCGCGCCTCCTGGAGGGCCTCGTGGTCGGCGACCTCCCAGCCGGTGGCCGACAGCTGGTCGACGTCGCCGGGGAACACGACCAGCCGGGCCGAGACCTGGTCGATCCGGTAGTAGAGGTTGTCCGGGTTCGGGCCCGCGCCCCTCGGCGAGGCCGAGCACCTTGCCGGCGAAGAGCCGCCACTGGTCGAGGTCGGTGCTGGAGACGCGGACGTAGCCCATGCTGCGGATGTCGATCGTCACGGGGTCTTGCTCCTCTCGACGTGTCGAGCCAGGAAGTTCGTGGTGATCTCGGCGAACTCGTCGGCCGCCTCGATCTGGGCCCAGTGCCCGCAGTTCGGGAACACGTGCAGCTGCGCCTTGGGGATCAGCTTCAGGGCGGTGAAGGCGCCGTCGATCGGGTTGACCCGGTCCTCGCGGCCCCAGGTGAGCAGGGTGTGCTTGCGCAGGTGGTGCGCCTCGCGCCAGAGCCGGCCGTCCTCGGCGGTCTCGGGGTTCCAGAACGACATCCCCATCGAGGCCATCGCCTCGCGGGCGCCGGGCGCGGTCGCGTCGGCGAAGCGTTCCTCGACCAGCTCGTCGGTGACCAGGTCCTGGTTGACCACCATCGTGGAGATGAACGCGCGCAGCGCCTCGCGGGTCGGGTTGCCGGCGAAGTCCATCAGCCGCTGGACGCCCTCGGTCGGGTCGGCGTGGAACAGGTTGAGCGACAGCCCGCCGGGGCCCATCAGCACCAGCCGGCCGACCCGGTCGGGGTGGCTGAGCGCGAGCCGCATCGCCGTACCGCCGCCGAGGCTGTTGCCGAGCAGGTGCACCCGGTCGATGCCGAGCTCGTCGAGCAGCGCGACCACGAGCGTCGGCCGCGAAGCGGTAGTAGTTGCCGACCACCTCGGGCTTGTCGGACGCGCCGAAGCCGGGCTGGTCGACCAGGATCGTGCGGAAGCTCTCGGCGAAGCGCGGGCAGGGCCGGCCCGAAGTTGGACCACGAGCTCGCCCCCGGGCCGCCGCCGTGCAGCATCACCAGCGGCAGGCCACCACCGACGCCGGTCGACGTCCCCCGCCTCGTAGTAGGCGAGCGTGATCTCGCCCGCCTCAGGCGTCTTGACCTGGGCGGACTTCCGGGCTGACTCCTTGGTGATGCTCACTCAGTACATCCCCGGGTCGACCTTGTGCCCGAACTGCTGGGCGCCGTACATCTGCAGCGCGCGCTCGGGGTCGTTGGCCGCGTGCACCCGGCCGGCGTGGGCGTCGCGCCAGGTGCGCTGGAGGTAGGTGCCCTCGGCCAGCGCCCGGCCGCCGGACGCCTCGAACAGCGCGTCGATCGCGTCGATCGCGCGCTGGGTGCCGAGCACCTGGTCGCGGCGGACCCGGAGCCGGAGCTCGAGCGGGATCTTCTCGCCCTTCTCGACGTGCGCCTGCTCCTCGCGGATGTTGTTGACCAGCAGCGCCCAGGCGGCGTCGATCTCCGACGACGCGCGGGCGATCCGGACGGCGGCGAACGGGTCGAGGCTGGCCTTCTCGCCGAGGTACGCCGCGCGCACCCGCTTCTGCTGCATCTCGACGTGCTCGGTGTAGGCACCCTTGGCCATGCCGACGATCGGCGTGGTGATGGTGCCGGTGAAGATCGAGTGGAAGGGCAGCTTGTAGAGGTCGGAGGTGTTCTGCTCCTGGCCCGGGCCCTTGCACTGGCCGGTGTCGCTCATGGAGAGCGTGAACGCCTCGGGGATGAACACCTCGTCGACGATGATGTCGTTGGAGCCGGTGCCGCGCAGGCCGACGACGTTCCAGACGTCGACGATCTGGTACTTCTCGCGCGGGACCATGAACGTCTTGAAGTCGACGACCTGGCCGTCCTCGTTGAACACCAGGCCACCGAGCAGCACCCACGTGCAGTGGTCGCAGCCGGACGAGAAGCTCCACTTGCCGGACAGCGTGTAGCCGCCGTCGGCGAGCGCGGCCTTGCCGGTGGGGGCGTACGACGAGCTCAGCCGGGTGGTCGTGTCCTCGCCCCAGACGGCCTGCTGGGCCTCGTCGGCGAAGAGCGCGACCTGCCACGGGTGGACGCCGACCACGCTGGACACCCAGCCGGTCGAGCCGCACGCGGACGCGATGTCGCGGACCGCGGTGTAGAAGTCGATCGGGTCGGCCTCGAGGCCGTCGAAGCGGCGCGGCTGGAGCAGCCGGAAGAAGCCGACCTCCTCGAGCTCCTTGATCGAGGCCTCGGGCACCACCCGGAGTCGCTCGGCGTCGTCGGCCCGCTCCCGGAAGGTGGGCAGCAGGTCACGAACGCCGTCGAGCACAGCCTGGGACATCGACCTTCTCCTGTTCGTCATGGGACAGGAGCAATACTAGAACACGTTCTTGTTTTGGGCTACCAGGGGCGCGCTGACGCTCTGTGGTCTGTGGTTTCGAGACGGTTGCTGCGCAACCTCCTCAGCCACCGAATGAATCGGTGGTCGAGGACGCGCTGGCGCTGCGGTCGGTGGTCAGAGCGCTGCGCCTGCGGTTCGGTGGTTGAGGAAGGCGCGCTGGCGCCTGTCTCGAAGCTCGACCTCACCCGTCGCGGAAGGATCGCGCGATCCGCTCGAGCCGGTCGTGGTGGGCGACCCAGTCGTACCCGTCGTCGGGGAGGCTGGATCGCTTGGCGTCCAGGCCGGTCCTGCTGTCGATCAGCTCGCGGACGATGTCGGCGTGGCCGGCGTGCCGGTCGGTCTCGGTGGCCATGTGGACCAGGATCTGGTGGAGGGTGACCGTCCGGTGTCCCGGTCGCCACCACGGCACCTCGCCGGTGTCGTCGAGGTTCTTCGCGGCGAAGGTGCCGGCGGCGTGCTCCCACGCGCGCTCGTAGAGGCCGACGATGTGCTCGCGCGACTCGTCCTCGGTCGCGTACATGTCCGCGTTCACATCGGCACCCTCGACCTGCCACGGCAGCTCGATCCCGTGCGGGCGGCCGAACGTGTCGCCGAAGTAGCCGAGCTCGACGCTGGCCAGGTGCTTCACGAGCCCGAGCAGGTTGGTGCCCGTGGGCGTCATCGGCCGGCGGACGTCGTACTCCGACAGCCCGTCGAGCTTCCAGACCACCGCGTCCCGTCCGGTCTGGAGGTACTCGATCAGGGTGTCCTTGGGATCAGGAAGTGCCATGACGACACCCTGCCACGCCCCACCGACCCGGTCGTGCCGCCTGAGGGTGCGCCCTGGCGCACCCTCAGGGGCACGACCGCGCCGCCGGTCAGGAGTTGGCGGCTTCCTTGCCGGCCTCGGCCTTGAGCATCAGCGCGATGTCGATCAGCTGGTCCTCCTGGCCGCCGATCAGCTTCCGGTGGCCGGCCTCGAGCAGGATCTTGGCGCCGGAGACGCCGTACCGCTCGGCGGCGTTGCCGGCGTGCTTGAGGAACGACGAGTAGACGCCGGCGTACCCCATCATCAGCGTCATCCGGTCCAGCTGGCACTCCTCGGGCATCGCCGGGCGGATCGACGTCCTCGGAGGCGTCGACGATCTGGAGGAAGTCCACGCCGGTCGTCCAGCCGAGCTTGTCGCACACGCCGATGAACGCCTCGAGCGGCGTGTTGCCCGCGCCGGCGCCGAAGCGGCGGACCGAGCCGTCGATCTGGGTCGCGCCCGCACGGGCGGCGATGACGGTGTTGGCGACGCCGAGGCCGAGGTTCTCGTGGCCGTGGAAGCCGACGGTGGCCTCGTGGCCGATCTCGGCGACGAGCGCGGAGACCCGGTCGGCGGTCTGCTCCATGATCAGCGCCCCGGCCGAGTCGACGACGTACACGCACTGGCAGCCGGCGTCGACCATGATCCGCGCCTGCTTCGCCAGCACCTCCGGCGGCTGGGTGTGGCTCATCATCAGGAAGCCGACCGTCTCCAGCCCGAGCTCGCGGGCCAGCGCGAAGTGCTGCTGCCGAGGTGTCGGCCTCGGTGCAGTGCGTGGCGATCCGGCAGATCTCGCCGCCGTTGTCCTGCGCGGCGCGGATGTCGTCCTTGGTGCCGACGCCGGGCAGCATCAGGAACGCGATCCGGGCGGTCTTCGCGGTCTCGGCCGCGATCTTGATCAGCTCCTGCTCGGGCGTCCTGCGAGAACCCGTAGTTGAAGCTGGACCCGCCCAGGCCGTCGCCGTGGGTCACCTCGATCACCGGGATGCCGGACGCGTCGAGCGCCTCGACGATGTCGTGCACCTCCTGCGCCGTGAACTGGTGCCGCTTGTGGTGCGACCCGTCGCGCAGGCAGGTGTCGGTCAGCCGGAGGTCCAGGTCGTCGGACCAACGCCGATCGAGCTTGTCGAGATCCTGGGTCATGTCGTTCCTCCATGGTGGTTTCGAGACGGTCGCTGCGCGACCTGCTCAACCACCGAGTGTTCTCGCGATGTTGTCGCCCACGCGGGCGGCGGCGGCGGTCATGATGTCGAGGTTCCCGGCGTACGGCGGCAGGTAGTCGCCGGCGCCCTCCACCTCGACGAAGATGCTCACCTTCAGCTGGCCCTGCGTGGCCGGCGACGGGTCGTCGAGCTGCGGCTCCTGGAGCAGCCGGTAGCCCGGGACGTACTCCTGGACCGCCTTCTCCATCGCCACGATGCTCTGCACGATCGCGTCCCGGTCGCTCTCGGGCGACACGGCGCAGAAGATCGTGTCGCGCATGATCATCGGCGGCTCGGCCGGGTTCAGGATGATGATCGCCTTGCCCCGCTCGGCTCCCCCGATCTCCTCGACGCCGCGCGCGGTGGTTCGGGTGAACTCGTCGATGTTGGCGCGGGTGCCCGGGCCCGGCGGACACCGACGCGACCGACGCCACGATCTCGGCGTACGACACCGTCGCCGCGCGCGAGACCGCCGCGACCATCGGGATCGTGGCCTGGCCGCCGCAGGTGATCATGTTGACGTTCATCGCGTCGACGTGCTCCTCGCCGTTGACCGGCGGGATCACGGCCGGGCCGACGGCGGCGGGCGTGAGGTCGACGGCGCGGATGCCGGCCTCCTCGTAGCGCGGGGCGTACTCGCGGTGCACGTACGCCGACGTCGCCTCGAAGATCAGGTCGGGCAGCTCGTCCTGCTTGAGCAGCCAGTCGACGCCCTCGTGGCTGGACTCGAGTCCCTGGTCGGATGCGAGCTTCAGGCCCTCGCTCGTCGGGTCGACCCCGATCATCCAGCGCGGCTCGATCACGTCGCTGCGCAGCAGCTTGTACATGAGGTCGGTGCCGATGTTGCCCGGCCCGACGATGGCGGCCGTTGCTTTCGTCATCCTCTACTCCTCGAACTCCACGTTGAGCGGGTCGAACCCGCTGATCGACGCCTCCACCCGGTCACCCGCGGCGAACGGCACGAACGGGCCCAGTGCCCCGGAGAGCACGACCTGGCCGGCTCGCAGCGGGTCGCCGAAGCGGCTGGCCTGGACGGCCAGCCAGCGCAGTGCCTCCAGCGGGTCGCCGAGGCACGCAGCGCCGTTGCCGGACGAGCGCACCTCGCCGTTGATGCTCAGTGACATCTCCACGTCACGGGGCTCGATGCCGGTCGAGCGACCGGCCCTCGCGCCCCACGACGTACAGCCCGCTCGACGCGTTGTCGGCGACGGTGTCGGTGAACGTGATGTCCCAGTTCTCGATCCGCGAGTCGACGATCTCGAGCGCCGGCAGCGCGACCTCGACGCATCCGCGCACCGACTCGATGGTGATGTCGTCCTCGTCCATGTCGACGTCGCGGGCGAGCACGAACGCGACCTCGGCCTCGACCCGCGGCTGCACCAGGGTGCGCATCGAGATCGCGCCCCCTGAGCCGGTCGCAGCGTCGCTGACGTCCATGTCGTCGAGCAGGTAGCCGAAGTCCGGCTGGTCCACGCCGAGCTGGTCCTGGACGGCCTTCGAGGTGGCACCGATCTTGCGGCCGACGACCGTGGCACCGCCGGACAGGCGCTTCTGCACGAGCCCCTGCTGGACGGCGTACGCCGCGGCGAGGTCGTCGGTGCCGATCAGGTCGCGCACCGCGGCGCAGGGGACGCGGGTCTCCTGGGCCCGGACCAATCGCTCGACAGCGGCCGAGATCGCGTCCTGGGAGGGCATGCCGGGCATTCTAGAACCTGTTACAGTTTTGCGCCATGAGCGGGTCGCTGCCGGACGAGGTGGACGTGGTCGTGGTCGGCGCCGGTGGCGCGGGGATGACGGCCGCGCTCGCGGCGGCTTCACACGGTCTCGACACGGTGCTGCGTCGAGAAGAGCGCGTACTTCGGCGGGTCCACCGCGCGCAGCGGCGGCGGCGTCTGGATCCCCGGCAACTACGCGCTCAGGGACGCCGGACAGGCCGACGACCCGCAGCAGTCGAAGCTCTACCTCGAGTCGATCGTCGGCGACGACGTGCCGCGAGGTCCGGCGCGACACCTACATCGACCGCGGACCCGAGGTCATGGACTTCATCCGCGAGCGCACCCCGGTGCGGTTCGCCTGGGTGCCCGAGTACGCCGACTACCACCCCGAGGCGCCCGGCGGTCGCGCGCGCGGGCCGCAGCGTGGAGCCGGTGCCGATGGACGCGCGGTTCCTCGGCGACGAGCTCGAGTCGGCTGCACCCGCAGTACACGAAGGCACCCGCCAACCTGATCGTCACCCAGGCCGACTTCCGCAAGATCAGCCTCGGCCTGCGCACCGTGCGCGGCCCGATCACGATGGCCAAGGTGCTGATCCGGCGGATGGTCAGCCTGCTCCGCGGCCGGAAGATGTACGCCATGGGCAACGCCCTGGTCATCGGCCTGCGCCAGGGGCTCGTCGACGCGGGCGTGCCGGTTCACTACGAGACCGAGCTGACCGACCTCGTCATCGAGGACGGCCGCGTGGTCGGCGTCCGGGTCGTGCAGGACGGCGTCGAGCACGTGGTCCGCGCCCGCCGCGGGGTGATCCTCGGCAGCGGCGGCTTCGAGAAGAACCTCGAGATGCGCCAGAAGTACCAGCCCTCGCCCACCTCGGTCGACTGGACGACCGGGTCGCGAGTTCAACACCGGCGGCGGCGTCCTGGCCGGCATCGCGGCCGGCGCGCACACCGACCTGCTCGACGACGCCTGGTGGGGCCCGACCATCCCGCTCCCCAGCGGCCCGTGGTTCTGCCTGGCCGAGCGCAACCTGCCCGGCTCGATCATCGTGAACTCCGCGGGACGCCGCTACATGAACGAGGCGCTGCCGTACGTCGAGGCCGTGCACGAGATCTACAAGGGCGAGGCGACCGGCGTCTCCCACGTGCCGTCGTGGATGGTGATCGACCAGCGCTACCGCAACCGCTACCTGTTCGCCGGGCTGTCGCCGCGGCAGCCGTTCCCCGGCCGCTGGTACAAGTTCGGCACCGTCAAGAAGGGCGCCACGCTCGACGAGCTCGCCGCCGAGATCGGCGTACCTGCCGGTGCCCTGCGCGAGACGATCGACCGGTTCAACGGCTTCGCGGCCTCCGGTGTCGACGAGGACTTCCACCGCGGCGAGAGCGCGTACGACAAGTACTACTCCGACCCGACGGTGAAGCCGAACCCGTCACTGCACGCGATCGACAAGGGCCCGTTCTACGCCGTCAAGATCGTGCCGGGCGACCTCGGCACCAAGGGCGGCCTGGTCACCGACGAGCATGCCCGGGTGCTGCGCCCGGACGGGTCGGTCATCCCCGGCCTGTACGCCGCCGGGAACGTCTCGTCTGCGGTCATGGGCCACACGTACGCCGGCCCCGGCGCCACCATCGGCCCCGCGCTCACGTTCGGGTACCTCGCCGCCGAGGACATCGCTGCGGGTGGTTTCGAGACAGGCGCTAGCGCGCCTTCCTCAACCACCGAAAGGCCGACAGGCGCTAGCGCGCCTTCCTCAACCACCGAACTCGGGGAGGAGGTTCCACCCGTTGATCGGTGGTTGAGGAGGTTGCGCAGCAACCGTCTCGAAACCACCCCGACGGAGAGACCGCCTGATGCCCATCGACCCCGTCGGTCGCGATCGGCGCAGAGCTGCCGGACCGCACCTTCTCCTGGGCCGAGAGCGACGTACTGCTCTACCACCTCGCGATCGGCGCGACCGACCTGTCGTACACCCTGGAGAGCGCCCGCCTGCAGGTGCTGCCGTCGTTCGGCATCGTGGCGCCGACGTTCCACGAGACCGATCCTCCGCCCCTGGACCTGCCCGGCTGCGACATCAACCTGGCCCAGGTCGTGCACGGCGCGCAGTCGATCGAGGTCAGCGCACCGCTGCCGACCTCGGGCTCCGCGACCCTGACCACCCGGATCACCGACGTGTGGGACAAGGGCAAGGCGGCGGTGATCTGGCAGGAGGGCGTGGCGATCGCGCCGTCCGGCGAGGAGCTGTGGACGGTCCGCTCGTCGATCTTCGTCCGCGGCGAGGGCGGGTGGGGCGGCGAGCGCGGCTCGTCCGTCGCGGTCGCGCTCCCCGACCGCGCGCCCGACGCCGACACGACGTACGACGTGACGCCACAGCAGGCGCTCCTCTACCGACTCTGCGGCGACCGCAACCCGCTGCACGCCGACCCGGACTTCGCAAAGGCCGCCGGCTTCCCGGCGCCGATCCTGCACGGCCTCTGCTCCTACGGCATCGTCCTGCGCACCCTCACCGACGAGCTGCTCGGCGGCGACGCCACCCGGGTCCGCGGCTTCAGCGGCCGCTTCGCCGGCGTCGTCTTCCCCGGCGAGACCATCCGGGTCCGGGCCTGGCAGGACGACGGCGGGATCGTGGCCGCCGCGACGATCGCCGGCGACGGCGACCGCTGCGGCGCACCCGTCCTGCTCGACTGCGTGCTGACCCACTCCTGAGCGGGTCACAACCCGGGCGCAAACGGTTACGCTGCCTCATGGGCAAGCGCTCCGAGAAGCTCCCCGCGGCGGTCTACGAAGCCGAGCTGTACCGGCTCCAGGCAGAGCTGGTGAAGGTCCAGGAGTGGGTCAAGGCCGAGGGCCAGCGGATCGTGATCGTCTTCGAGGGTCGCGACGCCGCCGGCAAGGGCGGCACCATCAAGCGGATCACGCAGTACCTCAATCCCCGCGTCGCCAGGATCGTCGCTCTCCCGTCGCCGACCGACCGCGATCGCGGGCAGTGGTACTTCCAGCGGTACGTCGAGCACCTCCCCACCCGCGGGGAGCTCGCCCTGTTCGACCGCTCCTGGTACAACCGCGGCGGCGTGGAGCGGGTCATGGGCTTCTGCTCCGACGAGGAGTACGAGCGCTGGACCCGGCAGTGCCCGGTCTTCGAGCGGCAGCTCGTCGAGGAAGGCATCCTCCTACGGAAGTACTGGTTCTCCGTGAGCGATCGCGAGCAGCAGAAGCGCTTCAAGGCACGGCTCGCGGACCCGATGCGCCAGTGGAAGCTGTCGCCGATGGACCTCGAGTCGATCGCCCGCTGGGAGGACTACTCCCGCGCCAAGGACGAGATGATGGTGCACACCGACATCCCCGAGGCGCCGTGGTACGTCGTGGAGAGCGACGTCAAGAAGCGGGCGCGGCTGAACATGATGGCGCACCTGCTGTCGACCATCCCGTACGCCGAGGTGCCGCTCCCGGCGATCGAGCTGCCGCCCCGGCCACCGTCGACCGACTACGTGCGCCCGCCGCGCGAGCAGTCGACGTACGTGCCGGACCACTGCGCGACCCTGGAGACCGACAGATAGTCCGCGTGAGGAGGTGGGTGATGCTCGACGAGACGGACCTGCGAGCCGCGTTGAAGCGGCACTGGGACCACTCGGGCAAGGACGAGGACATCGCCAGCGAGATCTACCACGACGACGCCGTCCTGGAGTTTCCCCAGTCCGGCGAACGGTTCGAGGGTGTGGAGAACTTCCGCGAGTGGCGGCGGCGGTACCCCGCCGAACTCAAGTTCCACACCCGACGGATCACTCACCGCGACGACCTGGTCGTGGTCGAGAACCTGATCAGCTACAACGGCGCACCCTGGATGTTCACGGTCAGCCTGATGGAGTTCCGGGACGAGCGGGTGGCCCACGAGCGGATCTACATCATGGAAGGCTGGGACGCCGCGGAGTGGCGCGCCCCGTGGCGGGCCGAGCAGCCCGCCGACGCTCCCCCGCCGCCGCACTGAAGGGTTGACGACCAGCAGCGCGGTGCCAGACTGGACAGATGGCGGCCGCAGATCGGCCAGAGTCAGCGTATTCAGACGGATCCGTCGACGCCGACGCGTTCAAGGCGTTCGAGTCGGACGGCTGGGAGCAGCAGGCCCCGACGTACGACAACTTCCTGGGACAGATCACCAGCGAAGTCGTCCCGTCGCTCCTGGACGCGGCCGGCGTGGGCGAGGGTTCGCGCGTCCTCGACGTCGCGACCGGGCCGGGGTACGCCGCGGCCGCGGCGCACGCGCGAAGCGCCTCGGTCGTGGGGGTGGATGTCGCGCCGGCGATGGTGGGCCTCGCCTCCAGCCTTCATCCCGGCATCGACTTCCGGCAGGCGGACGCGGAGGCGCTGCCGTTCGACGACGGCTCGTTCGACGCGGTCGTCAGCAACTTCATCGTGCCTCACCTGGGGCGTCCCGAGCAGGTGGTCGGCGAGCTGTCGCGGGTACTCGCCCATGGTGGCGCCCTCGCGCTCACCACGTGGGACCAACCGGAGCAGATGCGGCTCCTCGGACTCTTCCTCGCGGCTTTCGCACGGGCCGGGGCGACACCGCCCCAGGACATCCCGCCCGGCCCGCCGTTCTTCCGGTTCTCGGACGGCCAGGAGTTCGATGCGCTCCTGCGAGGAGGCGGGCTGACCGGCGTGGAGGTCATCACGATCGCGTTCAACCACCACGCCTCGACCGCGGACCAGATCTGGGACGGCCTCCTGACGAGCACGGTCCGGACTGCGGCGCTGGTCACCCACCAGCCCGACGAGACCCGGCAGCGCATCCGGGCGGCCTTCGACGACGAGCTCGCCGCGTTCCGTAGCGGTGACGGGTTCGAGCTCCCGATCTCCGTGAAGCTCGCCAGTGGCCGGAAGGACGGCGGCTGAACGCGCGTCACCCCTCTGGTCGCGGATGCGACACGAGCGGCTACGTCCCCAGCCGGGGCTGGCCCAGCCACCAGTCATGCAAGTCCGCCAGTGACGTTCCCTCGCCAATAGCCACCGCGAGCACGTCGTACTGCTCGTCAGTCCAGACCAGTGCCGGATGCCTGCCCGCGGCGGTTTGGAAACACGCCACGTCGCCGTTATGCCACGCGGTTTTTGTGGGTTTCCCGGCGTCGCAACTTCCATTCTCGGGGAGGGGGCCGGTGATCTCCGAGTACTTCTGCCTCAACGCCGCGCCGTCGTCGAACGCGAGAAAGTCGACCTCAGTCGCCCCGTTTCCGGGTTTGCAGCCGAGCGCTGCTGTCGTGGCTGGGCCGAACGTGGTGTGATCGATGAACGAGCAGGAGGCCTGCATCGAGGACGGCACAACGGCCATCAGGTCGGCCTGTGCCGGACTCGGCTTCGGTTCGTCGGTCGTGGCCTTGGGTGACTCACTGGTCTCCGGAGCAAGTCCCTTGGCCTCCAGGCTTGTCCGCATCCAGTCCTTTGCCGGAGCCTTCCCGATCACGCCTCCGACCAACGCGGCGATGAGAACGGTGATGGCGGTGACCACTGCCGCCGGTACCAGCCAGGCACGGTCGCGCAGCCGGCGGTGGCGAGAGACCACTGCATCCAGCCCTGCTGGCTCGTCCAGTCCAGCCCGGAACACCTGGAACGACATGGGTTGCCGGGCCCCCGCGAAGGCAAGCACTTCCAGGTAGCGGTTGGGGACGTGCGGTGTGCTTCGTAAGAGTTGGGCAAGGCGAAGAATTCGGCTGTGACGAACCGTCAAGGCCTGCCCAATCAGCCCAGGAGTGCGCAGCTGCGGGGCCACGTCGCCGCCCACCAGAGTTCGGTACGCGGCTCGTAGACTCACGTCGAGGTCACCGCAACACGCATAGGCGAGCCGGTCGCCCGTGTACACCGTCGCCCGCAGCCAAGGGGTCACGAGGGGCGCGACGACGACGGTCAACTTCAGCGCACGGAGCAGGTCGAGGACCGAGCCCCACTGCGCGTGCCTGGCCTTGAGTGCCCCTAGGAGGGTGGCTAGCAGGAAGGTGCACTGCCGCCGGGAATCGTCCCGGCTGAGGTCGCCGACCAGCCCGCCTTCGAGGAGGATCACCCGGACCCCGAAGAAGCTGGTGACCGTCGCCGTTCGGGTCTCATTCGCTACTACCCGAATCAACCGGTCGACGACGAAGACTTCCGCCCTCCCGTGGTAGTCCAGCCGCGCTCTTACGTCCCGGACGATCGCGTCCAACTCCGGCAGGGTAGCCGCGTCCACACGAACCGCGTCGGCGAGCAAGCGCACGCGCCAGAGCTGTAAGGCCAGCCAGAAGGCTGCGAAGCCGGAGGCGACAACTAGGAGCGGCGTCAGCAACTCTGCTGTCGTGAGCGCGACAAGCAGGGCGAAAATGACGAAGGCAGTCCCGGCCGCTGTGGCAATGAGAGCCAGAGCGAAGCGTGAGGACTCGGTTGGATGTCGTAGGGCCCCCACTTCTAGCGGCGCCGAGGACGCGAGTGCCGAGTCACTTGTCTGGGTCATGGTCCACACTCCTGACGGCATCGGCATTGGGCAGCCGCATTCCCCTTACTTGGAGGACCTGTCGGAGTCGTCGCAGATACACGGTCGGCTTCGCCTGGCGAACGGACCGGGCGCCGGCTCCCCACCGACGAACGTGTCGTGTGCCTGAGAACGCGCTCCGGCGCGTCCTCGGGCACACGACCGTCGTCGGGTCACACGTCGGCCAGGACCTGTCCCAGCCGGTAGCGAGCGGACTCGGCGAAGGCCGGGACGGTGTCGCGGTAGTACGGCAGCCCGGTCAGGGCGGGGATCATCGTCCAGGCCCGTGCCCGCGCCCAGGTCGCGTCGTCGACCCCCGACTGCTCCCGGAAGATCCGGCGGGACTCACCGGCGAACAGCGACCACGCGGGTGCGTAGTCCGGTGCCGGGTCGCCCACCGCCAGGCAGCCGAAGTCGATCACGGCAGTGAGGCGTCGATCGCTGACCAGCAGGTTGCCGGCCTGGAGGTCGCCGTGCAGCCAGACGCCGTCGCCCGGCCATGGCCCGGCCTCGAGGCCGAGCTCGAACACCTTCCGGGCACGGGATTCGTCGATCTCGCCGGCCAGCACGGCCAGGTGCTCGTCGACGGTGGCCGCCAGGTTCTCGAGAGGGACACCCCGGGAGGTCCCGGTCGCCTCCGGCCCGCCGGCGGGATCGACCTTCTGCAGGGCCACCACGAACGCCGCGAGGTCGACCGCGGCCTGCGCCAGGTCGACGTTGTCGTCATCGGGGTTCTCGCCGGGCAGCCAGCGGACGACCAGCCACGGGTAGGGATAGCCCTCGCCGGGCTCGCCCAGCGCGACCGGCTCCGACACCGCGAGCGGGAGGTTCGGCGCGAGCACCGGCAGCCAGCGCTGGTCGCTCTCCGCCTGGTCGACGGCCCAGTTGATCCGCGGCATCCGTACGACGAGCTCGTCGCCCAGCCGGTAGAGCCAGTGGTCGGTGCCGAACTCCGCCACAGGGGTCACCGGCAGGTCCGCCCACCCGGGGAACTGCGCCGCCACCAGGCGGCGTACCTGGGCGGCGTCGGTGAGGACATCGTCGGCGTGCATCGCCCGGCAGGCTAGGCGAATCCGGGCCGCAGCACGACCGGATTTCGAGACGGGTCATGTGCAAGGCTCCAGCCGTGGACAGCACGCGGCCGAGCACCCTGGGCCTCGGCGTACTGCTCCCCTACGTGCTCGGCTCGTTCGCGGCCAACTCGCTGATCACCCGCTACCTCGCGCAGGAGAACCTGCTCGACGCCGGGTTGGTCTCCGGCGTCCGCTTCCTCTCCGGCGCCCTGGCCCTGCTGGTGCTCGCCGCGGCGCTCCGGGAGCGACCGACGCTTGGCCGGGCCAACCTGCTGCCGGCCCTCTGGCTCGGCACCTACGCCGTCTGCATCTCCTACGGGTACGAGCACATCGGCGCGGCCGCCGGGACGTTCGTGTTCTACGCGATGGTCCTGGTCACGCTGGTCGCGACGGACCTGGTACGCCGCCAGAGCGTGCCGGGTCGGAGGCTGCTCGGCGCCTGCGTGGCGCTCGCCGGGCTCGCCGTCCTGGGCAGCCGCTCGGTCGACACGGTGACCCCGCTCGGCGTCGTACTGCTCGCCGCGACCGGCGCCGCGTGGGGGCTCTACACCGCCGCCGGCCGCTCGGACGACGACCCGCGAGCCGCGACTACCGGGCACTTCACCGTGCTCGCGGCCGTGCTGCTGCTGCCGACCGTCGGCCTGCTCACCCCCGCGGCCGACGTGACCGTCACCTGGTCCGGGCTCGTGTGGGCGACCGTGATGGGTTCGGTCACCACCGCCTTTGCGTACGCCGCGTGGTACGCCTGCCAGCGGTCGCTCACCGCCACCTCGGCCGGGACGGTCCAGTTGGTGATCCCGGTGCTGACCGCTGTCGGAGCCGTCCTTCTCCTCGACGAGGAGTTCACGACCCGGCTCACGATCGCGGCCGTGCTGGTCGCGCTCGGCATGTGGCTAGCGCGGGCCCGACCGCCGGCCGCGGACCGGATGACCCGTTCCGCGACGCCCCGCTGATCGACATACTCGCCTGATGACGCTCCTGGACAGCTGGACGCACGGCAGGCACACGGCGAGCGGCAGCTCCCACCCGACGTACCGCAAGGGCAACGGGCCGGGGGTGATCGTGATCCACGAGATCCCGGGGATCACCCCGGAGGTGATCGGGTTCGCGGAGGAGGTCGTGGCGGCCGGCTACACGGTCGTCCTGCCGCACCTGTTCGGGACGCCGGAGGAGCCGATGTCGGTAGCCAACGTCGCGCGGACGATGGGCCGGCTCTGCGTGAGCAAGGAGTTCACCAAGCTCGCCACCGGGCAGACGACTCCGATCGCGGGCTGGCTGCGCAGCCTCGCCCGCGAGCTGCACGGCGAGCTCGGCGGCCCCGGCGTGGGAGCGCTCGGCATGTGCTTCACCGGCGGGTTCGCCCTGGCGATGATGGTCGATCCCGCGGTCGCGGCGCCGGTCGTCGCCCAGCCCTCCACGCCGTTCGCGATCGGCAAGAAGCGGTCCGCCGACCTCAACCTCTCACCGGCCGACCTGGCCGACGTCAAGGAACGCGCCGCCGGCGGCTGCGAGCTGCTCGGGCTGCGCTACCGCAAGGACCCCGCGGTCGGCACCCGCTTCGACACCCTCACCCGTGAGCTCGGCGGGAGCTTCATCCGGGTCGAGTTCGAGGGCAAGGGACATGCCACCCTCACCGAGCACCGCCAGCAGGAGGGCGTGGACCGGGTGCTCGCCTTCTTCGCCGAGAAGCTCCGGGCCTGAGCCAGGTCAGACGGCCCGCGCCGGCCCGAACACGTGGGCGTGAGCGGCGCACCGGGCGGCGTCGAGCGGCTGCCCGGCCACCCGGAACAGCGACGCCGCCTTCGCGATCCACTCCGCGAACTCCCGCTCCTGCCCCAGCGCCTCGGCCAGGTGGGCTCGCGCCTCCGCCACCGCCCCCTGCCAGGCGCTGCCCGCCCACCGGTCGGCCGACTCCTGGGCCATCTCGACGTAGAGGCGGGCGCGGGTCAGGTCACCGGCGTCGGCGCACGCGACTGCCGCCGGGGCGGCGAACATGACGTCGCAGAAGGCGCAGTGGTCG
This sequence comes from uncultured Actinomycetota bacterium, assembly GCA_963788445.1. Taxonomy (GTDB): domain Bacteria; phylum Actinomycetota; class Actinomycetes; order Propionibacteriales; family Nocardioidaceae; genus Nocardioides. Next base: position 551,300 of record CAWBGN010000004.1, on the reverse strand, counting down.
TTCACGCCCATCGTCGCCTCGGCTCGCTCCACGATCACCAGGGCGGCGGCCGGGTCCTCGGCTGCGGCGACCATGGTCCCGTAGATGCGCTGGATCAGGTGGGAGCTCACCACTGACCACCGGGCCAGCGGCAGCGCCTGCTGGAGGAGGCGTACGGCGGCCTCGCGGTCGCCCGACGCGAGGCGCACCTCCGCCAGCCGTTGCAGGCCGTGCGACTCGCCGGCCGACGCGTCGACGTCGTGGTGCAGGTCGATGGCCTCCTCGAGCGCTCGTTCGGCGGCGTCGAGGTCGCCCTTGAGCAGGAGCGCCTCACCCCGGAGGGCACAGGCGAAGGCCACGCCGCGCAGGGCTCCGTAGTGCTCGGCCCGGCGCCTCAGCCGGTCGGCGAGCTCGATCACCTCGTCGTACGGGATCGGGCCGTAGAGGAGATACTCCGCCACGCACAGGTGCGCGTCGAAGACGGTGGCGGCGAGTCCGGGGTTCCCCTGGGTACTGCGCAGCTCGCGGCCGAACCGCTCGAACCACTCCCCGCGCTGGTGAGCGATCAGTCCTTGCAGGCTGACCAGGTCGATGATCTGCCACGGGTCGTCGGCGCGCAGCAGCGACCGGGCCTCGTTCGCCGCATCCCAAGCGGCGTCGATGTCGCCCATGAAGTAGGCCAGGTTCCCTCGGCCCAGAAGCACTGGGCCGTCCGCCTCGTCCCCCTCGAGCTCGAGCCCGGCAAGCGCGGCGGACGCCGTCTCGAAGTCGCCCTGGAAGCACGCGACCCGGGCCAGCCGGGCACGCACCAGCCGGTGCTCGGTCCCGGAGGTCACGGGCATGGCGGCGCGGTACGCCTCGACCGCCGCCGGGTCGGCCAGCGCGGTCAGCAGGTCGCCGCGCCGGGCCAGCAGGTGCGCACGGTCCTCGCCGGTGGCGTGGTCGACGACCGCGTCCAGCAGGGACAGACCGTCCCGGTAGGCGCCGAGCGCGCCGGCGGTCTCGATGGCGGGACGGGCGTACGGAACCGCCTGCACCGGGTGCCCCGACGCGACGAACAGGTGCGCGATCCGGGCGGGCGGCGCACCGAGGGTGGCCAGTCGCTCGGCCACGTGCCCACCCTCGCGGGACCGCTCGTGCAGCGAGTACGTCGCCAGCAACGCGTCGCGGACCAGCGCGTGCCGGAACCGGTACCCCGACTCGGCCGGCTCCACGACCGCGGTCTCCAACGCCGCCTCCAGGCTGAGGTAGGTCCGGGCCTCGTCGACGCCCGAGGCGGCGAGCAGCTCGTCGGTGCTGAAGACCGAGCCGAGCAGGGCGACCCGCCGGATGATCTCCAGGTCGTCGATCGCCAGACCCGACACGGAGACGTCGCGAGCTCCTCCCCGGACGCTGCGGGCGGCCTCCAGGACCCGGAACGGCAGTCCCCCGGACACCGCCCAGATCTCCGCCGCGGTCCGGTCGTCGAGGTCGGGGAAGCGATGGGCGAGCAGCCGGCGGGTCGCGCCCTCGTCCAGCGGCGCCAGCTCCTGCACCTCGCCGATCCCGCGAGCGACCAGGCTGTCGCCCACGCCCCGCAGGGCCGGCGCGACCTTCAGGCCGCGCCGCCAGTGCAATCATCACCGGCTCGGTCACGGCGCAGCGGGCCAAGTAGTGGAGCAGCCGGAGCGAGGCCTCGTCGGCCTCGTGCACGTCATCGACGACCAGCAGCAACCCGTGCCCGGCGGCGGCCAGCCGCATCAGCTCGGCCGCGGCGACGAACAGCCGCTGGTGCGCGGTCTCGCCGCTCCAGGAGATCTCCTTGCCGGCCAGCGCACGGTCGAGCTCGTCGCCGTAGTTGTCGTCCAGGCCGTCGAGCAGTGCGGGATGCCGGCGGCAGAGGTCCGCGAACGCCTCGAGGACCGGCGCGTACGGCCACGAACCCTCGACCGCCGACGCGCCTCCGCGCGCGATCCGCCAGCCGCGGCGCCTGGCCTGGGCGGCGGCCAGGTCGAGCAGGGCCGTCTTGCCGACCCCGGGAACTCCGGTGAGCAGCACGGTGCTGCCGTGACCCGAGTCGGCCCGGTCCATCCGCTCGCGGAAGTAGTCGTCCTGGTCGCGGCGACCCACCAACCGGCCCGTCTCCCGACGCGGCGAGGGGGCCGGGGGCTCGACGCCGGCTCTGAGGAGCTCGGCGCGCAGCAGCCTGGCCGCGTCGCTCGGGACGGTGCCCAGCTCGCGGCGCAGCGCCTGGTCCAGCCGCTCCAGCTGGCGCAGCGCCGCGCGCTGGTCGCCACGGTCGGCGTACTGCCGGGCCAGGACGAGGTGCGCCTCCTCGTCGACGGGGTTCGCGCGCAGCAGGTCCTCCCAGCGACCGGCCAGCCGGAGAAGGTCCTCGTGCAGGGCCGCCAACGCGTCCCGGGTGGGAGCCGCCCAGGGCTCGTACGGGTCATCGGGGAGCAGCGGGCCGCCGTACGCCGCGAGTGCCGCTTCGGCGTCGGCCGCGGAGCCGGACGCGACGGCGACCTCCCCCAGGCGGCGGAAGACGACCGCGTCGACCGAGACATCGTCGTCGGGGAGGAGCAGGACCTGGTCGTGGCGCAGCTGCAGCGCGCCCTTGCCGTCACCGAAGGCCCGGCGCGCGTAGTGCGCCGCCTTGTGCAGCCGGGGACCAGCCGTCTCGACGCTGACGCCCGGCCAGAGCGCGTCCATGACCTGCTCGCGGTGCATCCGGCGCGCGTCGGTCAGGGACAGCAGCTTCACCAGTGAGGCGGCGCCGCGCCGGCTCCACGCGTCGTCGGGGACAGGCACGCCGTCGGAAGCGACCGCGAAGCTTCCGAGCAGCGCGATGTCCACGTTCATGACAGTGCCTCGATCGGGATCAGCCCCCACGGCTGCCATCATGCTATCGCCGCACCACCGCGCCGTTCGTCGATTTCCGCCCGCCCGTCCGGCGCCGGCTGCCACGACGGAAGCGATTCCAGGTACTCGACCTCGTCGGTCATCGCCGCGCTCACCCGCCGCATCAGACCGGGGACCTCGGCGATGTCCCAGTCGTACGCCGCGATCTCGTCGCTGACCTGGAACAGCTGCGCGGACAGCCGGTCGCGGGTCGCCTCGTAGCCGGCCAGGGCAAGGCTCTCGGGGCGTGCCCCCGACATCGCCTCGACAACGGCAGCAGCCAGCAGTTCCGCGTCACGCAGGGCGTCGGTGATGCCGTGAGCGCTGATCGGGTCCTTGAAGTACGCCGCGTCCCCGACGAGGGCCCAGCCGGGGCCGGCCGACCGGCGCACGAAGCCCTGGATCCCGGCCCAGCCCTGCTGGCGGGTCTCCCGGGTGGCGCCCTCGAGCCGGCCCACGAGTCTCGGCGCCGCGAGGTTGAAGACGGCGTCGAACGTGTCGCGCGGCGTCCGAACCGACCGGAGGGCGCGCATCCGCTCGGGGGTGGTGCCGACGAAGACGCAGCTGAGCCCGTCGTTGGTGGGGATGATGCCCGCGGCGGCGCCGTTGGCGTACGCCCACTCGTAGCCCAACTCGGCGGCGTCCCGGTAGTAGGCGTACTGCACGGCCGTGGCCCACCGGCCCTGCTTCAGGACGGTGGCGTCGACCTCGCGGGCCACCGTCGAAGCGATGCCGTCGGCCCCGATCACGAACCCCGCCGTGAGGTCCCGCGTGTCGGAGCCGTCCCGCACCCGGACACCGGACACGCGGCCCGAGGAGTCGCGGAGCACGTCGGTGACCCGGGTCTCGTGCAGCACCTGTACGCCGGCGTCGGCGGCGGCGTCCACGAGCACCTGGTCGAGCAGGTACCGGCGCGGGGCGTAGAGCGCGTCCACGCCGGGACTCGGGCGGATGGAGACCCGGACGGGGTCGTCCTCGCCGTAGTGGAACGTCACGACCGGCACCGGCGGCGTACCGGTCCCGGCGATCCGCGAGAGCAGGCCCCAGCGGGACAGCTGGAGCACGCCGGCGCGCATCAGGCCGTGCGTCGACAGGGTGTCGGTGCCGTACCTCCCGCGGTCCAGCAGCGCGACCCGGAGGCCGGCGCGGGCCAGGAGCATCGCGGTGGACGCGCCGGCGACCCGGGCCCCCACGACGACGACGTCGTAGTCCTTCATGACACATCTGCCCTTTCGAGAGCGGCGAACTCGCCGGTGCACAGGTGGGAGACGACGTCCTCGGCGGCGAACCGGGCGCCGTCGATGAACGTCGAGTCCCGGCGGTGCTGGAACCACTGCCCGACGGTGTAGAGGCCCGGCGCCAGGGTGACCCCGCGGAACTGGCGGATCCGGCCGTCGGGTGCGACGACGGGGACCTTCAGCCACGGGTGGTGCGGGCCGAAGCCGGTCGCGAGCAGGACGGTGCCGATCCCCTCGGCACGCAGGTTCAGGCGGCCGCGCGGTCGGCCCACGAACACCGGCCGCGGCCGGTCGCCCTCCTCGACCTCGCCGGTCAGGTGGGTCGCCTCGACGAAGCGGTCGATCTCGTCGAGGAAACCGTTCAGCCGGGAGTCGGCGTCGCCGGTGGTGCGGGCGAGATCGTGCCGGAAGTCGACCCGGTGCCGATGGACGCCGTCCAGGCGACCGACGAGCTCGACGCCGAGGGACTGCAGGACGTTCAGGTCCACGTCCATCCCGCGGTGGTCGTTCGGCTCCCGGCCGGCCAGCTGGAGCGACGGCTCCCGGTGGGCGTCCAGGGGCGAGACCGCGCGCCTCGCCGAGCCTGGCCAGTCGCCCGGTCTGCTCGAGCCACCAGAACAGGTCCATGCCCCGGTAGCGGCGCGGCATCCGGTTGTGGCTGCCGACGGCCATCACGACGCGACGACCCGCGCGGGCCAGCTCGTCGGCGATCTGTGCTCCCGACGCGGACGCGCCGACGACCAGAACGCCACCCGGCGCGAGCTGGTGCGGGTTGCGGTACTGCGACGAGCTGAGCACCTGGATGTTGCGGTCCAGGCGGTCGATCCCGTCGGGCCGGTTGCGGTCGTCCGGTGGCCCCCGTGGCCACGACGACGTTCTGGGCCAGCCACGACCCGTCGGTGGTGGTGACGAGGTAGCGGCCCCGGCGCTGCGAGACCTCGAGCACCTCGACCCCGGACACGACGGGCGCACCGCTCGCGGCGGCGTACCCCTCGAGGTGGCCGACGAGCTCGGGGACACCCATGAAGCCCTCCTGGTCGGGGCCGGTGTACTGCCGAGCCCGGCAGCCGGGTCATCCAGCGTGGGGTGAGCAGGCGGAGCGAGTCCCACCGCTCGCTCCGCCAGCTCTCCGCGACACGCCCGCGGTCGAGGACCACATGGTCGCGACCCACCTTGCCCAAGAGGTGGCTCACGGCCAGGCCGGCGTGTCCGGCGCCGATGACGACCGTGTCGATGGCGGTCATGGGTATCTATCCCTTTCGGTGCCCGGCCGGGATCACCGGCCGGGCCCCATGTGCGTGGTTCAGGGGCCGACGACCACGTCGACGTGAACCGGGGTGGGGTTGGTCAGTGCGTCGTACACGGCCGAGCGCTGGCGCGACTGGTCGACGATGCTGCGCAGGGTGGCCTCGTCGGCGTCGCCCTCGATGTGGAACGTGACCCGCAGCTGCTCGTAGCCGTTGCGGACCGTGCCGTCGGACAGACCGAGAATGCCGAGCAGGTTGATGTCGCCCTCGACCGTCGAGCTCACCTTGGTGAGGTCCACGCCGCGGGCGGAGGCGATGTTGCCGATGCCCGACGTCAGGCACGCGGCGATGGCGTGCAGCAGGTACTCCACCGGGGTCGGTGCGTTGTCGGTGCCCACGAGTACCTCGGGGTGGTCGCTGTCGACCACGGTGACGTGGCGGTGCGCCATCTCCTGCATGGCGCCGTAGAAGCCGGAGATCTCGGTACGGCTGTGCGTACCGGTCTGCCAGGTGTTGCGCGCCCGGAACTGGAACTTCGCGATCTCGTTCTGGCCCTTCACGGCGTCAAGGGTCGCGAACAGGGTCGGGACGTCGACGCCGTTGCGGCGGGGGCGCTCGGTGGTGGTCGTGCTCATGAGTGATTCCTCCTGTGGTGGCGACCGGCGACGTTGCCGGCCAGGTCGCACACCGTGCCGGGTCCGCCTTCCCCGGACCTTCCCCGGTCCGGACAACCCCCGGCAGGCGGCGGAAGGCCGCGCGGAAGGCGCCGAGAAGCACCCGTCGGCACGCTGTCGGTTCCAACCACTCAAGAGGAGGAACCATGCACGACCAGATCCAGCTGGCCCAGCTGCTGATGCAGGAGCGAAGCAACACCGCGCAGAACCCGGAGAACAGGCACCGCCGCGAGCTGATCAGCCGACGACGCGCTGGTCGCCGGAAGAAGAGGTCCTGACCATCCGCTGGTTGAGGTGAGGCGCGGCGCCTGCACCTCAACCCCGGACCTCGTGGTTGAGGTGCGAAGGCGCGCTAGCGCCTGAGCCTCGAAACCCCGGAAGGGGCGCAGGGCGGTGACCACCGTCGTCCCCACCGTGGTCACCGCCCTGCGTCTCTCACGGGGTTTCGAGGCTCGGCCGTGAGACGGCCTCGCACCTCAACCACCGGACACCCCTCGCTGGTTGAGGAGGTTGCGCAGCAACCGTCTCGAAACCAGCGATCGACTCAGCGGGAGAGGATCAGCCCGCTCGTCGGCACGCCGGTGCCGGCGGTGACCAGCACGTGCGCGACGTCGTCGACCTGGTTGACCGACGGTGCCGCGCACCTGGCGCACCGCCTCGGCGATGCCGTTCATGCCGTGGATGTAGGCCTCGCCGAGCTGCCCGCCGTGCGTGTTGAGCGGCAGCTTCCCGCCGATCTCGATCGCGCCGTCCGCGATGAAGTCCGGCGCCTCGCCGCGGCCGCAGAAGCCGAGCTCCTCGAGCTGCATCAGGACGTACGGCGTGAAGTGGTCGTAGAGCACCGCGGTCTGGATGTCGCTCGGTCCGAGCCCGGACTGCCGCCACAGCTCGCGGCCGACGACGCCCATCTCGGGGACGCCGATGTCGTCGCGGTAGTACGACGTCATCACGAACTGGTCGGCCGCGCTCCCCTGCGCCGCCGCCGTGACGTACGCCGGCGGGCTGGGGCAGGTCGCGGGCGCGCTCGGCGGAGACGACCACGAGCGCCACCGCGCCGTCGCTCTCCTGGCAGCAGTCGAGCAGGTGCAGCGGCTCGGCGATCATCCGCGACGCCTGGTGGTCCTCGAGCGTGATCGGCTTGCCGTAGAAGAAGGCGTTCGGGTTGGTGGCGGCGTGCCGGCGGTCGGCCACGGCGACCCGCCCGAAGTCCTCGGACGTGGCGCCGTACTCGTGCATGTAGCGCCGGGCCTGCATCGCCACCGTCGCGGCCGGCGTGGTCAGGCCCTGCGGGTAGCTCCAGGCGTTGTCGAGGCCGTTGGTGTTGACCTGGGTGTTGGCGGCGACCGACACCTGGCCGAACCGCTGGCCGGAGCGCTCGTTGAAGCCGCGGTAGCAGACCACGACGTCGGCGACCCCGGTCGCGACGGCCATCGCGGCCTGCTGGACGGTGCCGCAGGCGGCGCCGCCGCCGTAGTTGATCCGGCTGAAGAAGCGCAGGTCGCCGACCCCGAGCTCGCGGGCCAGCGCGATCTCGGACGACGTGTCCATGGTGAACGTGATCAGGCCGTCGACGTCGGCCGGCGTCAGCCCGCAGTCGGCCAGCGCGGCGAGCGTCGCCTCGACGGACAGCTGCAGCTCGGAGCGACCGGACTCCTTGGAGAACTCGGTCGCGCCGATCCCGGCGATCGCGGCCGCCCCGCGAGCAGCGCGGTCACCGGATCACCACCTGACCGGTCACGTGTGCGCCGATGCTGACGTTGCCGACCACGTCGACCACGACGTCGTCCCCGTCCACCTCGGCGACCGAGCCGGTGAAGACCAGCTCGTCGCCGGGGTACGCCGGGGCGCCGAGCCGGATCGCGATCGACCGGACCTGCGACGTCGGGCCCGGCCCAGTCGGTGACGTACCGCTGCACCAGGCCGGTGGTGGTCAGGATGTTGAGGAAGATGTCCTTCGAGCCGTAGGACTGCGCCAGGTCGCGGTCGTGGTGGACGTCCTGGAAGTCGCGGGTGGCGAGCGCGGTGCTGACCACGAGCGTCGGCGTCACCGGGCAGCCGCCACTCGGGCAGCCGGTCGCCGACGTCGGCGCGATGCTCATGCCCGCCTCCAGACGGGCAGGGTCAGCTCGTCGTCGATCCGCTGGAAGCCGACCCGCACCGGCATCCCGATCTCGACCTCCTCCGGCTCGCAGTCCACGAGCTCGGCCAGCATCCGGACCCCCTCCTCCAGGTCGACCAGGGCGAGCAGGAACGGCAGCTCCGTGCCCGGGCACGGGCGGGTGCCGGTGCACGACGTACGAGAACACGGTGCCCGCGCCCCGACGCCACGACGTGCGTGCGGTCGAGGGCGTGGCACTCCGGGCAGGACGGGCCGGGCGGGTGGCGCAGCACGCCGCAGGCGCCGCACTTCTGGATCCGCAGCTCGCCGGCCGCGGTGCCCTCCCAGAAGAACTCCGTGTCCCGGTTCACCTGCGGGCCGGAGGACGTCGACTCGGCGTCCGGTTCGCGGCGCTGCCGCGGCCTTGCGGGATGAACTTGAGCACCCGGAACAGCATCGTCGCGACCTGCTCGTCGCCGACCCGCCAGATGTTCCGGGTGGTCACGAAGTAGCCCTCGCCGACGCCGGTCTGCTTCGGGCCGACGACCGACTCGAGCCGGGTGGTGACGGTGACCTCCTCGCCGACCCGGAGGTAGCGGTCGTAGGTCTGCTCGCAGTTGGTGCCGAGCACGCCGGTGAAGCCGGCGTCGGTGAGCACGGTCATCATCGCGTGCAGCGGGTCGTCCGGGTCGCGCTGCGGGTGCAGGCCGCCCATGGTCCACACCTGCGCCATCGCCGGCGGCGCCACGCCCGCGCGGTAGCGCGGGTTGTCGTCCCCGATCGCCTCGACCCAGTTGTTGATCATCGGCTGGTTGACCGGGTCGCGCCCGGCGCGCGGGGCGGTCTCGCCGGTGGCCTTGATCCGCTCGGCCGCGGCCATGATCCGGTCGTGGGCGTCGACCGTCATCGGGGCACCCTCGGCAGGTCCGAGCCCGAACATCGCGATCAGCTCGCGCTGCACCTCGTTGACGCCGCCGCCGAAGGTGAGCACGAGGTTCCGCTTGGCCTGGGCGTCGAGGTAGCTCGATCAGGTCGCCGGTGTCGGGGTCGGCCGGGTCGCCGTACCGGTGCACGACGTCGGCGAGCGATCCGGCCGAGGTACTGCACCCGGTCGGAGGCGAAGACCTTCGACGCCGAGGCGTCGGCGACGCGAGATCGCGCCCTGCTCGGCGGCGCGGGCGACCTCCCAGTTGAGCAGCTCGTTGACCCGGAAGGTCGCGGTCACCTCGCCGAGGGTGCGGCGTACGTCGGGCTCGTCGAGCGACGCCGTGCGCCTGCGGCCCACGCCGCGACCCGGTCGCGCAGCCCCTCGAGCCGCCCGGCCGGGCCGAGCATCACCCGCTCGTGGTTGAGCTGGGTGGTGATCAGCTTCCAGCCCTCGTTCTCCTCGCCGACCAGCATGTCGACCGGGACCCGCACGTCGTTGAAGTACGTCGCGTTGACGTGGTGCGAGCCGTCGGCGGTGATGATCGGCGTCCAGGAGTAGCCGGGGTCGGAGGTGTCGACGATCAGGATCGAGATGCCCTGGTGCTTGGGCGCGTCCGGGTCGGTGCGGACGGCGAGCCAGAGGTAGTCGGCCTGGTGGCCGCCGGTGGTCCACATCTTCTGGCCGTTGACGACGTAGTGGTCGCCGTCGCGCGTGGCGGTGGTGCGCAGCGACGCGAGGTCGGTGCCGGCGTCCGGCTCGGTGTAGCCGATCGCGAAGTGCACGTCGCCGGCGAGGATCCGCTTGAGGAACAGGTCCTTCTGCTTCTCGGTGCCGTAGCCGGATCAGGGTCGGGCCCGACCGTCTGCAGCGTCACCGCCGGCAGGTGCACGTCGGCGCGCTGGGCCTCGTTGGCGAAGATCGTCTGCTCGATCTCGCCGAGCCCGTGCCCGCCGTACTCCTTCGGCCAGCCGACGCCCATCCAGCCGTCGCTGCCCATCTGCTTGATCGTCTTCTGGTACGTCGGGCCGTGCCGGTCGACCATCATGTCGCGGTGCTCGTCGTGGCTCGGCGAGGCCGGTGAAGTAGTCGCGCAGCTCGGCCTTGAGCTGGCGCTGGTCCTCGGTGAGCTCGAGGTTCTTGGCGGCCGGGTCCTCGACCCGGACCGCGTCCAGGGTGAGCCGCGGCCCGCCGAGCGCGTGGGTGATGTCGGTGACCCACGAGAAGTAGTGGTGCAGCGGGTAGGTCTCGTCGACGCCCATCCCGCCGTGCAGGTGCTGGCAGGTGTGCAGCGCGGCCAGGCCCTCGTCGCACAGCCAGTACGCCGCCACGGCGAGGTCGTCGGCGGCGTCGAGGCCCTCGGACACCCGCCAGGCGGCGTTGTCGGCGGCCAGGGTGATCATGCGGGAGGCGACGTAGACGTCGGCGATCTGCTGCGCCACCGCCTGGAACTCCGCGAGCGTGCGGCCGAACTGCGTGCGCTCCTTGACGTACGTCGGCGGTCAGGTCGCGCGCGCCGGCGACGACGCCCGGACGCGGTGACGCAGAGCCCGGCCACGGCGAGCTCGCGCAGCAGCCGTGCGGCCCCGTCACCGGGCAGCACGCTCGGCCGGGGCGCCGTCGAGGACGACCGTGTGCTCGGCGCCGGCCGCTGGAGGACGGGGACGGCGTGCAGGGTGACGCCGTCGGCGGCCGGGTCGACCAGGGCGACCACGACGTCGTCGCCGTCCAGCGCCGGCACGAGCAGCGCGGCGGCGCCGTCGGCGTACGTGACGCCGACCTTGCGGCCGGTGACCCGGCCGTCCGCGAACGTCGTCGACGGGTCGCGTCGGGGATCCCGGCGCCGACCTCGCGGACGCGCGGGCGTGACGAGCGACGTCGCCGGTGGCGATGCCGGGCAGCAGCCGCTCCTGCTGCTCGTCGCTGCCGGCCGCGGCCAGGGTGAGCGCCCCGCAGCAGAGCGTCTCCCACACCGGCAGGTGCGCGGCCCGGGCGCCGGTCTCGCGGAGCAGCTCGGCGACCTCGCGCCAGCCCGAGCCCCTCGCCGCCGTGCGCCTCCGGCACGGCCAGCGACGAGCAGGCCGGCCTCGGCGCAGCGCGGACCAGTCGGCCTCCCGGTCGAGCGCCTCGCGGACCACCGCACGGACGGCCGCGCGCGCCTCGGCCTGGTCGGGGCTCACGGGCCTCCTCGGAGCTCATCGTGCGGCCTCCGGTACGGTCGCGGCACGACGCCTAAACTGTAACCTGTTCTAGTCTAGCCGAGAGGGGCCGCCATGTCCTTCCTGTCCGTGCGTGGACTCGCGCGCCGGGCGGTCTACGTGCCCGTGGGTGCCGATCCCGGAGGGACGGATGGTCGAGCTCCCGGGCCGCGGGTCGACGTACGTCACCGACACCCCTGGTCCCCACCCCGACTCCCCCACCGTCCTGCTGCTGCACGCGGTCGGCTGCACCGGGCTGCTGACCTGGTTCCCGGCGATCGGCGGCGCTGTCGCGAGCGGTACCGGGTCGTGACCCTCGACCAGCGCTGGCACGGGCGCGGCATCCAGTCCGAGGAGTTCTCCCTCCACGACTGCGCCGACGACGCCGCCGCGCTGCTGGACGTGCTCGGGATCGAGCAGGCGATCGTGGTCGGCTTCTCGATGGGCTCGATCGTCGCCCAGCGGGTCTGGCGCCAGCACCCCGACGCGGGTCGCCGGGCTGGTGCTGTGCGCGACGACCGACCGGTTCCGGCGATCGCCGTCCGAGCGGGTGTTCCACCAGGGCATGGAGCTCGCGATGGTCGGCGCCCGCGGCGTCTCCCGGTCGCGTACGGCGGTGCGCGCGACGCGCACGGCCGCCGAGGCCCTCGACCTCGACCCCGCCGACATCCACGACTGGGCGCTGCGCGAGTTCCGCAGCACCAGCCCCTGGGCGGTCGGCCAGGCCGTGGCCGCGCTGGGCCGGCACCACTCCCGCCCGTGGCTGTCCCGGATCGACGTCCCGACCGCGGTCGTGGTCACCAACCACGACCGGGTGATCCCGCGCCGAGCGCCAGCTCGACGCTGGCCCGCCGGATCCCCGGCGCCACCATCCACGACATCGACGCCGGCCACGCCGCCTGCGTGCTCGAGTCCGAGGTGTTCGTCCCGGCCTTCGTCGAGGCGGTCGCCACCGTCAACGCCCGCCGCCGCGACTTCTCCCGCTGACGCGGTGCGTCGAGTCACTGGGCCGACCAGACGGCCCTGCGCTCGGACCACCGATCTGTCCGCGTCAGGTTGCGAGGTTGCGCTGGCGACCGTCTCGGAGCTACCACTTCGCGGCTACTTCTTGGCCGCGGCCGTCTTCTTCCGGATCGGCGTCGCCTTGTCCTTGGCCTCGACGGCCGCCTTCAGCTTCGCCAGCTCCTCGGGGAACCGCTGGACGAGGTCGTCGACGTCCGGCATCGACTCGCGGCAGGCGATGATCCCGACGTGCACCGAGCCGTTGTTGGACATCACGGTGATGTTGAGCGCCGGCGCCGTGGAAGACCGGGCCGAGCGGGTAGAGCGCGTCGATCCGGGCGCCCATGAAGTACAGCGGCACCGGCGGGCCGGGCACGTTGGAGATGACCAGGTTGTGCACGACCGGGTGCCGCTCGGCGAGCCGGAGGCCGGCGTACGCGCGGACGGCGAGGCCGAACGTTCGCGGCGCGGCGAACTCCGCCCAGTCCTGCAGCGAGTCGGCGCTGATCGCGCTTGTGGTGCTCCTTGGCGTTCTGGTTGGCCTCGGCCATCTCCTCGAGCCGCTCGAGCGGGTCCTCGACGTCGGTGCCGAGCTTGGCGAAGAGCGCCGAGACCTTGTTGGCGCCCGACGAGCGCTTCGACTCCGTCCGCACCGAGACCGGGACCGTGGCCAGCAGCGAGCTCGACGGGCAGCTCGCCGCGGTGACTCGAGGTAGGAGCGCAGCGCGCCGCCGGACACGGCCAGGACGACGTCGTTGACGGTCGTGCCGGAGGCCGTCTTGACCGCCTTGATGTCCTCCAGGCTCATGTCGGCGAAGCCGATCGTGCGGTGGCCGGTGATGGTGCCGTTGAACGACGTGCGCGGCGCGGAGAACGGCGCCGCCATGGCGGTGCCCTGCCGGGCGCGGCCGATGGTCTTGGTGAGCAGCTCGACGCGACGGCGTCAGCAGCTTCGCGGCGTGCGAGCGGCTTCGTCAGGTTGCTGACCAGGCCGCGGCCGAGCAGCTCCAGCTCGCGCGGGTCGCGGCCGAACCCGCCGTTGCCGCCGACGCGCCAGCGGCGGCGCGTCGGCCTCGAGGCTGCACAGGTGCGAGATCAGGTTGGAGCCGGAGACGCCGTCGACGGTGGCGTGGTGCATCTTCGAGAAGACGGCGACCTTGTCGTCGTCGTACCCCTCGATCACCCACATCTCCCACAGCGGCCGGGAGCGGTCCAGCGGCTGCCCGGCGAGGTGGCCGGCCAGCTCGACCAGCTCGTCGTACCCGCCCGGCTGCGGCAGCGCGAGCCGGTGCACGTGCCGGTCGATGTCGAAGTGCTGGTCCTTGACCCAGATCGGGTGGTCGAGCTTGAGCGGCACCTTGCGCAGCTTGCGGCGTGAACGCGGCGACGTCGTGCACCCGGCTGTCGATCTCGTCGCGCATCGCGTCGAACGAGTAGCCGTCCGGCATCGTGCTCGGGTCGAGCACGATCAGGCCGCACACGTGCAGCAGCTGCTCGGGCGTCTCCAGGTACAGGAAGCTCGCGTCGAGCCCCGACAGGCGGTCCATGCGTCACATCCTAGGGACGGGTGGAACGTGTTCTCATTCCTAACGACGCGGCACGCCCGGCGAACGGGTGACATCGATCTCAACGCCGCGGATCGCGCATCCGGCTTGGCTAGCATCCACAGCGTGCCCTTCCTTCGTCGTCAGCTCGTGACCGCCGCCCTCACCGCCAACGCGATCCGCCCCGTACCCGGCTCCCGCGCCGGCATCCCCGCGTTCTTCGCGGGCTGGCTGACCGGTGAGCTCGCGCCGCACCTGCTGGCCCTGACCGCGGCCGACACCGCGGCCCACGCGTTCGGCGCAGGCGCGCGCAGCAAGGCCGGAGCTGCTGCTGGCGGGCGCGAACGCCGGCCGGGCTGACCTACCTGGTCGCCGGCAGCCGCAAGGTCCGGCACCAGGTCGAGGAGGCGCTGGTCGAGGGCCTCGGCGATCGACTACGTCGAGCAGCTCGACGCGAAGCCGACCCCGGCCGAGCTGGCGACGCCGTGGCGCAAGCTGGTCAACCCGTTCCGGATGAAGGACCTGCGGCGTCCGGGTCGAGAAGAACATCCGCGTACTCCGACGCCGGCCGGCGCGGGCTGCTCGACGTCTACCTCCCGGCCGACGGCGAGGTCGAGAACGCGCCCGTCCTGCTCCAGGTGCACGGCGGCGGCTGGACGATCGGCAACAAGGACCAGCAGGGCATCCCGCTGATGCAGCACCTGGCGGCCAAGGGCTGGGTCTGCGTCGCGATCAACTACCGGCTCGCGCCGCGCGACCCGTTCCCCGCCCACGTGATCGACGTGAAGAAGGCGATCGCCTGGATCCGGGAGAACATCGCGGAGTACGGCGGCAACCCCGACTACATCGCGATCACCGGCGGTTCGGCGGGCGGCCACCTGACCGCGCTGGCGGCGCTGACGGCCAACGACCCGGCGTACCAGCCCGGCTTCGAGGACGCCGACACCACCGTCCAGGTGGCCGTCCCGCACTACGGCGTCTACGACTTCGCCGGCTCGACCGGGCTGCGCAGCGCCGAGCTGTTGCGCGACGGGTTCCTCGCGCCGCGGATCCTGCAGAAGACGTGGGCGGACTCCCCCGACGAGTTCGAGGCGGCCTCGCCGATCCTGCGGATCACCGAGGACGCGCCCGACTTCTTCGTGCTGCACGGCAAGCACGACACCCTGGTCCCGGTCGACCAGGCGCGGCTGTTCGTCGAGCAGCTGCGCGCGGATCTCCAAGCGGACCGTCGTGTACGCCGAGCTCCCCGGCGCCCAGCACGCGTTCGACGTGTTCCCGTCGATCCGGTCGGCGCACGTCGTGCGGGCGATCGACCGGTACCTCCACTGGCACTGGAACACCTGGCGGGCCGGCGACCGCACCCAGGAGCCCGTGGCCGCGAAGGAGAACTGATCACGTGCGCCGCACTCTCGGGGCTCTCGTGCTGGTCGTCGCCCTCGCCGGATGCGGCAGCGACTCCGGCGAGCGCGCGGCCGACGACCCGGAGTCGTCGACGCCCGCCGTACCGACCGCGACCCCGTCCACCCTGGGTCCGATCCCCGACCTGACCGTCGCCACCACCGGCGAGCAGCCGTGCAGCGACGCCGAGGCGCACCGAGCTCGACGAGGCCCTCGCGAGCGGCGGGGTGTGGATGCCCAACACCGACCTGGCCCGGATGGACGACCTCGTGGACGCCTGGCTCTGCGCGCCTGCCCTGCCGGCGCTCCAGTGGGAGGACGTCACCATCCTCTTCCTCCCGGAGGCCCCGAAGAGCTCGCCGCGGGCCTACTTCAAAGACGCGGTCGAGCGCCTCGACCGCGGCCGGATCGCCACCGCCCTCGGCGTTCCAGCGCTCGTCCTCAACGCGGACGGCGACCAGCCGGCCGAGGTCGACGTGATCATGGGTGACACCCACATCGTGCTGGTCGGCCAGGGCGACACCACCGGCGACGAGCTGCTCGCCGTCGCCGGCTCGATGGCGCCCCTGCACTAGGGGTGAACGGAGTCGATGGCCGACTGGATGACAGCGGTCACCGCGTCGGGGTGTGAGATCAGGGTGAGGTGGGAGCCCCCCGGGAAGACCGTGACGTGCGAGTGAGCCCGTCGGGCCATGGCCTTCTCCGAGGCGGGCGTGATGATCTGGTCGCCGCTGCTGATGAAGTACCACGAGGGGATCGTCTTCCAGGCGGCGTGCCGGGACGGCGTCTCGAACGCCTCGGTGGACGCGCTCCGCTGAGAGGCCCAGAGTCGCGTGGCGACCGCCCGAGGGAGGTCGTTCGCGAAGTTCTCGACGAAGATCTTCTTCCGCAGGTAGAGATCGGCGGCACCATGGGGTGCTCCGGGATACGGGAGCTTGTCGAAGAGCTGGTTCTGCGGCCTGCGGTTGAGCACCGAGTCCGCCCCGCTGAGCGAGCCGTTCGCCTCCCCGACGTCGGGGGCCGCCGCGTCGACGTAGACCAACGCCTTGACGTGTCGATTGCCGGCGGCGGCATTGGTGATGACCGCACCGCCGTACGAGTGGCCGACGAGCACGATCGGACCGGTCAGCGAGTCGAGGAAGTCGGCGACGTACTCCGCGTCGGTCACCAGGTTCTCCAGCGGGTTGGCGATCGCGCGCACGTCGTAGCCCTCGCCCAGGAGCGTCTCCGTCACCCCGTCCCAGCTGGACGCATCCGCCCAGGCGCCGTGCACGAGCACGACCGTGGGCCGTGGTGCCTTCGGAGCATCGGTGTCGGCGGCCTGCGACACGGACGTCGACGCGGTGTCGGCCGGCGACGTGGTCGACGAGCACGCTCCCGCCAGTACGGCGATCATGGCGGCCGCGGCGGTCAGTCCAAGAGCTCTCTGTGGCGACGATGCGAATCGTGTCATGGCGGGTCTCCCAACGGTCTTGCCGATGGAAGTTACCGATTCGGGCGGTCGGAAACATTCGCGCCAGCACCCAGAAGTGCGTCCCTGGTCACGTCTGCGGCCGGTCCTGCCACAGCACGTTGACGATCTGCCAGCGGTCGCCGAACCGGGCGATGTGCAGGTAGTCCATGTAGACCGACGAGAGCAGCCGCACCGTCGCGATGTCGCCGTACGCGTCGAGGATGCTGAGCTCGTACGGCCGCTCGTAGCGCGTGCCCTCGCCCTTCGCCGTGAACCCGACCATCTGCTCGCGGGACAGGGTCTGGATCCCGGGATCGCCACCCGCGGCATCGACCTCGATCGACCGCTTCACGAGTTCCGGGTGCAGACAGCGCGCCATCCGGTCCGGGTCGCCGTCCAGCCACGACTCGATGTAGTCCCTGGCCGGCTCGAGGATCGCCTCACGGTCCGCCTCGGTCAGCTGCGACGGCTCTGTCATGGCTCTCATTGTCCGCACACCTCGGCGGACGTCATACGAATGGTGGCTCTCTATGCCTCAGTTCGTATGACGTCCCGGGCTGACCTCCGGCATGGGCACGGGCCTCGGGCCCCGCTGCTGGACATGTGGCATCGGCACCGGCCGGGGGCCGCGCTGCTCGATCTCGGGCATCGGGACCGGCCGCTGCGGCAGCCACGGCGGGGAGGTCGCGGGAGCCAGTGGTTCCGGCCGACGGTCGGCGCCGGCCGGAACCGCAGCTCCGGTCGATGATGCGAGCGCGGCCGCCGTCCCGACGGTGATCGCGAGCGCGCGTGCTGTCCACCTCACGACCATGAGACGCGGCCGTTCGCGGCCGGGTTCCCTACCGCGGCAGGCCGAGGATCCGCTCGGCGGCGACGTTGCGCAGGATCTGCGTCGTACCGCCCGCGATCGACAGGCACCGCGTCATCAGCATCTCGTGCACGTCGCTCCTCGACGTCCGCGCCGCCGAGCACCACCCGGTCGCCGTGCAGCTCCACGACGAGCTCGGACGACTCCTGACGGCTGCGTACGCCGAGCAGCTTGGCGACGCTGGACTCCGCGCCGGGGCCCTGGCCGGCCAGCGAGCGCAGCGTGGAGCGAACGCCGAGCAGGGTGCAGACCGTCGCCAGCGCGACGGCGCGGCCGACCCGGACCCGCTCGGCGGCGGACGCGTCGCCGGCCAGCTCGACCGCGCGCTCGACGCTGATCCCGAGCTTGCTGCCGGCCATCGCGACCCGTTCGTTGGCCAGCGTGGTCCGGGCCAGCGTCCAGCCGTCGCCGGGCTCGCCCGACCACGCACTCGTCGGGCACGAACACGTCGTCGAGGAAGACCTCGTTGAACATCGCGTCGCCGGTCAGCTCGCGCAGCGGCCGGACGTCGATGCCCTCGGACCGCCATGTCGAGCAGGAAGTAGGAGATCCCCTGGTGCGGCGGCACGTCCGGGTCCGTCCGGGCCAGGCAGATCGCCCAGTCGGCCTCGTGGGCGAGCGACGTCCACACCTTCTGGCCGGTGAGCCGCCAGCCGCCCTCGACCATGCTCCGCACGGGTGCGCAGCGAGGCGAGGTCCGAGCCGGCGCCGGGCTCGCTGAACAGCTGGCACCAGGTGAGCTCGCCGAGCAGCGTCGGCCGCACGAACCGCTCGCGCTGCGCGTCGTTCCCGTGCGCGATGATCGTCGGCGCGGCCCAGCCGCCGATCTTGAGGTCGGGTCGCTCCACTCCTGCCGCTGCCAGCTCCTGGTCGATCACGAGCTGGGTGACCGCGTCCGCGGCCAGCCCGTGCGGGGGCGGCCAGTGCGGGGTCAGGTACCCGGCCTCGACCAGCCCGGCCCGCCGCCGGTCGGCGGGCAGCGCCGCGATCCGCCGCCACCACCGTGCGTACGTCGGCGCGCACGGCGTCGTCCCGACCGTCCAGGTCGACCTCGACCCGCCGGCGTACCCCCGCCGTGGCCCGCTCGGCCAGCGACCCGGCGAACGCGTCGGGCGAGCCCAGCAGGCTGCGCAGGCTGGTGGCGCGGCGCAGGTAGAGGTGGGCGTCGTGCTCGAACGTGAAGCCGATCCCGCCGAGCACCTGGATGCAGGCCTGCGCGTTGCGGACCGCGCCGTCGAGGGCGACCGCGCCGGCCACGTCGGCGGCGTACGCCCACTGCTCGTCGTCCGCGAAGGCGACCGAGGCGACGTCCCACGCCGCGGCGGTGACGGACTCGGCCGTCTCCAGCATCTCGGCGCACAGGTGCTTGATCGCCTGGAACTTCCCGATCTTCTGCCCGAACTGCTCGCGCACGCCGGCGTACTCGACGGCCGTCTCGAGGCACCACCGGGCCGTCCCCGACAGCCTCGGCCGCGGCCAGCGTGAGGGCCGTACGCCGGACGAGCTCGTCCGTCACGCCCGGCGACCGGCGCCGCCGAGCTGCGGTCAACCTCACGGAGCCGCCCGAAGCGGCGGGTCAGGTCGAGCCCGAGGGCGAAGTCGATCGTCGCGCCCGTCCGCGGCACCACGCACCAGCCATCGCCATCCGACAACAGCAGGTGGGTGGCCGACGGCGCGTCCCACACCACGTCGCCGAGCACCAGGCCGACCACCGCTCCCCCGCCAAGCTCACCGGCGAGCGGCGTGTCGCCGAGCAGTGCCGCGGCGACCGCCGGGCCCAGCAGCGGACCCGGCACCAGCTCGTGGGCGCACGCCTCGAGAGCGACGGCCACGTCGAGCACCGACCCGCCCCCGCCGCCGGCCGCCTCGGGCAGCCCGATCGTCGGCCAGCCCCATCTCGCCGACGGCCGCCCAGACCTTCTGCGAACGTCGCCCCAGGGTCGTCCTCGGCGGCCCGCACCGCGTCCAGGCCGCCGCACGCCGGCCGCCCACTTGCGCAGGCTGGCGGCGAGCTCGACGTGGTCGTCGGAGATCCCGATCGACATGGGAGTCCCTTCGGAAACTCTTGGTTGAGCTGTCGAAACTAGAACGTGTTCCAGATTCTAGCCTGTCCTGCTGGATGGTTCGAGACAGGCGCTGCGCGCCTTCCTCAACCACCGACCTAGGCTCTGGCCGTGTCCGACACCGCCATGCCCGCCGACCTGCTCGAGCACGCCCTGGCCGCGAAGGGGTTCATGCCCGACGACGAGGGGCTCGCTGCTGCACCGGGTGCGCGCGCGAGCGGCTGCCCCTCGGGCCGGCGCTCGAGGTCGGCACCTACTGCGGCAAGTCCGCGATCTACCTCGGCGCAGCGGCGCGCGAGGTCGGCGGCACGGTCTTCACCGTCGACCACCACCGCGGCTCGGAGGAGAACCAGGCCGGCTGGGAGCACCACGACGCGATCCCTGGTCGACGCGGAGTCCGGGCTGATGGACACGCTGCCGGTCTTCCGCCGGACGATCGCCCGCGCCGGGCTCGAGGACCAGGTGGTCGCCGTCGTCGGGAGGTCCACGACGGTCGTCGGCCCACTGGCGCACCCCGCTGTCGCTGCTGTTCATCGACGGCGGCCACGCGGAGGTGCACGCCCAGAACGACTACACCGGCTGGGCGCGCTGGCTGATGCCCGGCGGCCTGCTGGTCATCCACGACGTGTTCCCGCGACCCCGCGGACGGCGGGCGGCCGCCGTACCACGTGTTCCTGCGGGCGCTGCAGGGCGGCGCGTTCGAGGAGGTCGAGGCGCTCGGCTCGATGCGGGTGCTAGCGCGAACGGCGGGCGAGGCCGGAGACCTCGTCGGCTGACGGGCAGTCGCACTCGAGGCCGAACTCCGCGAAGGGCGCGGGCAGCGTCGCGCCGCGCATGATGTCGGAGCCGGCGAGTGCCCTGGCCGAGCGCGTCGGCGGCCAGGATCACCGCGGCGGCGGTGTACGTCGTCTGCTCGTCCGGCCAGTTGACGTCGTCGGGGTAGACGTAGCCGGTCCAGTAGCGGCCGCCGGTGTCGCGCAGGTGCTGCATGTCGGCGAACAGCCGGAGCGCCCGGTCGCGGTCGCCGAGCGCGTCCAGCGCCATCACCAGCTCGCAGGTCTCGGCCCCGGTCACCCACGGGTTGGTGTCGACGCACTTGATGCCGAGCCCGGGCACCACGAACTCGTCCCAGCGGTCCTCGAGCAGCCGCTTGCCGCGGTAGCCGCGGACGGCGCCGCCGAGGACCGGGTAGTACCAGTCCATCGAGAACGTCGACTTGTCCAGGAACAGGTCGCGGTGCTCGCGCAGCGCGTGGCCGAGCCGGCCGCCGGCGAGCTCCCACTCGGGCTGCGGGCTCGTCGAGCAGCTCGGCAGAGCGCGACGCCCGCGCGCAGCGAGTGGTAGATGCTCGACGACCCGGCCAGCAGCGCCTCGCGGTTCACCCGCGCCGGGCGCCCGCCGTCCCACTCCTGCGACCAGGCGATGCCGCCCCACGGCAGCTGCATCCCGACCACCCAGTCGAGCGCCCGTCGCACGGCCGGCCAGTGCCGGCGTACGAAGTCGAAGTCGCGGCGGACCAGCCAGTGGTGCCACACGCCGACCGCGAGGTACGCCGACATGTTGGTCTCGCCGCTGTGGTCCTCGATCTCGCCGCCGACGATCTTCATCGGCCACGAGCCGTCGTCGCGCTGGGTGTCGAGGCACCACTGGAACGCGCGCTCGGACGCCAGCACCTGGCCGCCGACCAGCAGCGCCATCGCCGACTCGACGTGGTTCCAGACGTCGATGTGCTCGCCGACCGTCCACGGGACCGCGCCGTCCGGCTCCTGCATGGCCGCGATCGACGCCGCGGTCTCCGCGACCTGCGGCGACGTCAGCAGCCCCTCGACGTGAGGGATGTCAGGCTGCATGTGGCTTCCGGAAGTAGAGCACCATGCTCTTGCCGATCAGCGGGTTGAGCACCTTCTCGGCGACCTGGGTGGTCCGCGGCCGCTTCATGATGTCCCACACCAGCAGCCGGTGGTACGCCTTCACCAGCGGGTGGTCGTCGTTCTTCACGCCGACGGCGCACTTGATCCACCAGTACGGCGAGTGCAGGCCGTGGGCGTAGTCCTTGCCCTCGAACTCGAGCCCGGCGTTGGTCGGCCTTGGTGACCAGCTCCTTGTCGGAGTAGATCCGGATGTGGCCGCCGGGGGTGTTGTGGTAGTCCTCCGAGAGCTTCCAGCAGACGATCTCGGGCAGCCAGCGCGGCACGGTCAGGGCGATCGTGCCGCCCGGGCGCAGCACCCGGACCAGCTCGTCGATCGCCTGGATGTCGGCCGGGATGTGCTCGAGGATCTCGGCGGCGACGACCCGGTCGAACTCGCCGTCCGCGAACGGCAGCGACAGCGCGTCGCCCTCCTTGACGTCGGCCTCGGCGCCCGCGGGCACCTCGCCGGCCTCGCGCATCGCCACGAACAGCTCGCGCACGTTGGACAGCTCGTCGGCGTCCTGGTCGAACGCGATCACGTCGGCGCCGCGGCGGTACATCTCGAAGGCGTGCCGGCCGGCGCCGCAGCCCATGTCGAGCACGCGCTCACCGGGTCGCAGGCCGAGCCGGTCGAAGTCAACGGTCAGCATGCTTCTTCTCCTGGTGGTACTCGTCGATCACTTCCTCGTACGCGTGGGCGACGGCCGCGGCGACGGCCCGCCAGCTGAAGAGCTCCTCCACGCGCTTGCGCCCCGCGGCGCCCATCCGGGCCCGGCGCTCGTCGTCGTCGAGCATCGCCGCGAGGGCCTGCTCGAGCTCCCCGACGTCGCCCGGGGTGACCAGGTCGGCGCAGAGGCCGTCGGGGCCGACGACCTCGGGGATGGCGCCGGCGCGGGACACCACGAGCGGGGTCGCGCAGGCCATCAGCTCCGCGGTCGGGAGGCTGAAGCCCTCGTAGAGCGACGGCACGCAGGCGACCTCGGCCGAGCCCATCAGCTCGACCAGGTCGAGCTCGCTGATGCCGCTGACGAACCGGACGGAGTCCTGGATCGCGAGCCGCTCGACGAGCTGCTCGGTGCGGCCGCCCGCCTGGGGCTTGGTGACCAGCACCAGCTCGACGTCGCGCTCGGTGCGCAGCTTGGCGAACGCCTCGAGCAGCGTGGCGATGCCCTTCATCGGGGCGTCCGCGCTGGCCATGGCCAGGATCCGGCCCTTGACCCGCGGCTTCGTCGGCGGCACGAACCCGTCGTCGACGCCGAGCAGGATCACCTGCATCCGGGCCGGGTCGACGCCGAAGTCCTGGGCGATGTCGCGTCGCGACGTCTCGGACGGGGTCAGGATCTTGCGGGCCTTGCGGGCGACCTTGCCCTGCATCCGCAGGAAGCCGTACCAGCGGCGCAGCGTGAGCTTCTGCGGCGGAAGCCGGTGGCCGCCTCGAGGTCGATCCGGCGGTCGAAGGTGATCGGGTGGTGCAGCGTCGTGATCAGCGGCAGCCCCATCTTCTCGATGTCGAGCATGCCGTAGCCGAGCACCTGGTTGTCGTGCACGATGTCGAAGTCGTCGACCCGGTCGCGCAGCAGCTTCGCCACCCGGCGTGCTGAACGTCTTCGGCTCCGGGAAGCCGGCCGTGCACATGGTGAGGAACTCCTCGACGTCGACGAGGTCGCGGAACTCACGGGGCTTCGGGATCCGGAACGGGTCCGGCTCGCGGTAGAGGTCGAGGCTCGGCACCTTGGTCAGCGTCACGCCCGGGTCGAGCTCGGGGTAGGGCTGCCCGGAGAACACCTCCACCTCGTGGCCGAGGTTCGGCCAGCTCGCGGCTGAGGTGGCGGATGTAGATGCCCTGCCCGCCGCAGTGGGGCTTGCTCCGGTAGGACAACAGTGCGACGCGCAACGTCGCGACCCTCTCTCTTGGCCATCCGACAATGGCCGGATGCCCCTGATGGGGCACAGACACGCCGGGCCGGACGAAGTGAAACGTGTTCCTATTATGTCTCACCCATTGATAGCCTAGACACCGATCTCAACGGCGATCTCGGGGGATCCGTCTCGTTCCTGGGGTGTCGTCTGGATCACATGACTGTCCGACTACGGAGGATTCGTGAGTAGCGCCAACTCGCTGACCATCGAGGAGCTCGGCTCCGCGGCGCAGCGCGACCGCCGCAAGCGCATCCTCGACGCCACCATCGCCCTCGCCTCGAAGGGCGGCTTCGACGCCGTCCAGATGCGTGCCGTCGCCGAGCAGGCCGACGTCGCCCTCGGCACCCTCTACCGCTACTTCCCGTCGAAGATCCACCTGCTGGTCTCGGCGCTCGGCCGCGAGTTCGAGGAGGCGGAGGCCCGCACCCGCGACAAGCCGATCCCCGGCGACACCCCCCACGAGCGGGTGATGTTCGTCCTCGGCAAGACCACCCACGGCCTCCAGGGCGACCCCAACCTCACCGAGGCGCTGACCCGGGCGTTCATGTTCGCCGACGCCTCCGTGCAGGCCGAGATCCACGTGGTCGGCATGCTGCTGACCTCGATGCTCACCCGCGCCATGCACCCCGGCAAGACCGAGCTCACCGACGAGGACGTCGCGATCGCCAAGGTGATCGGCGACGTCTGGCTCTCCGCCCTGGTCGGCTGGGTCACCGGCCGCACCACCGCCGGCGACGTCACCCGCCAGATGGACGTCGCCGTCGGCCTCCTCCTCCGCGACTGACGCCGTCCGCTGGCTGAGGTTCGAGACGAGCGCGCTGAGCGCGCCTTCCGTCAACCCAGCGAAGCACACCGATCTGGTCGGTTGACGGAGGTTCGACGCAGCGACCGTCTCGAAACCACCGGCGCGGCGTCACCCGCCGAAGGCGTGGGTGGCGGTCACTCCGCCGTCGATCGCGATCTCGGCGCCGTTGACGTACGCCGACTCGTCGCTGGCGAGGTAGACGTACAGCGGGGCGATGTCGGCGGGGTGGCCGACGCGGCGCAGGGGGACCTTGGTGGCGCCGTACTCCATCGCGGCGTCGCCGCCGTGCACGCGGGTCATCGGGGTGTCGATCATGCCGGGGTGCACGGAGTTGACCCGGATGCCCTTCGGGCCGAGCTCCATCGCGGCGACCTTGGTCATGCCGCGGATCGCGAACTTCGTGGCGGAGTAGCCCGCGCACGACGCCATCCCGCCGAGACCCTCGATCGACGAGGCGTTGACGATCGAGCCGCCGCCGTTCTTGCGCATGGTGCGGGCGACCGCCTTCATGCCGAGGAAGCAGCCGAGCTGGTTGACCCGGAACAGCAGCTCGAACTCCTCGACCGGCATCTTCTCGATGTCGCCGAAGCGCAGGATGCCGGCGTTGTTGACCAGCACGTTGACCGGCCCGAAGCGCTCGTTGACCTCCTCGACCAGCGCGGTCCAGGACGCCTCGTCGCTGACGTCGTGCCGGCGGAAGTACGCCGCAGTCCGCCGCGAGGTCGACGGCCAGCTTCTCGCCGGCCTCCTCGGCGATGTCGGCGATCACGACCTGGGCGCCCTCGTCCACGAAGGCGCGCGCGATCGCGGCGCCCTGGCCCTGCGCGCCGCCGGTGACGATGGCGACCTTGTCGGTCAGACGACCCATGGCTGTTCCTCTCGGACGGTTCAGACGGTGGCTGCATGACGGCGTCGGCCGCGAAGCCCACCGCCGGGTCGCGGTCGGCGAAGAAGCCGCCGACCTGCTTGTCGAGGTCGTCGGCGCTCCACAGCGAGCCGCTGGCGTCGAACCGCTGCTCGACGACCGGGGCGGCCAGCAGGGCGACCATGCCGCCGTACACGACGAAGACCTGGCCGGTGATCCGCTCGGCGGCCGGCGAGGCGAGGTAGGCGACCAGGGGGCGACGTGGTCGGGCGAGTACGGGTCGACCTCCTGGCCGGACTCGTCCGCGCCGAACACCTCGGCGGTCATCGCGGTGCGGGCGCGGGGGCAGATCGCGTTGGCGGTCACGCCCATCCGGCCGAGCCCGCGCGCCGTGGACAGGGTGAGCGCGGCGATGCCGCCCTTGGCCGCGGCGTAGTTGGCCTGGCCGGGCGACCCGCCCAGGAACGCCTCCGAGGCGGTGTTGACGACCCGCCCGTAGACCGGAGCGCCGGTCTCCTTCGACCGCGCGCGCCAGTACGACGCGGCGTTGCGCGAGAGCAGGAAGTGGCCGCGCAGGTGCACCTTGAGCACCAGGTCCCACTCCTCGTCGCTCAGGTTGAACAGCATCCGGTCGCGGGTGATGCCGGCGTTGTTGACCACGATGTCGAGCTGGCCGAACTCCGTCGAGCGCCGTCTCGAGCATCGCGTCGGCGGTCGACCGCTCCCCCACGTCGCCCGCGACGACGACGGCCGCGCCGCCGGCCGACCGGATCTCCTCGGCGGCCTCGTCGGCCGCGCCGGGCAGGTCGTTCAGGACGACGCGGGCACCGGCGTCGCGCCAGCGCCAGCGCCTCGGCGCGACCGAGGCCGGCACCGGCACCGGTGACGACCGCGACCCGGCCGTCGAGGGACGGTGCTCGCTCACGCGGTCACGCTCACTCCTCCAGCGAGTGATGCGCCGCGCGCGGGCAGGCGGCCACCGCCGCCGGACGTTCGCCGATGTTCTCGTCGGTGGTCTCGTCGGTCTTCAGCTGGAGGAAGTCGTCGTCATCCAGCTCGAACACCTCGGGGGCGAGCGCCTCGCACAGCGCGTTCGACTCGCACAGGTCGAAGTCGACCTTGATCTTCATGAGCTCCTCCTGTCACACCATCTTCGAGTGGTCCCACGTGGCCACGTGGTCGGGGTGGACGATCACCGCGATCCGCTTCTGCGCCTGGCGCTCGACCTCCGCCGCCCGATGTCGCCGAGCTCCTCGAACGACGCGCACCGACCATCCGGGTCGCCACCGCCGAGCCGATCTCGAAGATCCGCTCCGGGTCGCGCACCAGCTCGGCCTTGCCGGTGATCGAGACGCCGCGCAGCTCGAAGTAGTCGTCGCCGTCCTCGACCAGGCAGGTGATCCGCGGGTCGCGCTCGAGGTTGCGGATCTTCTGGCTGCGGCCGTAGGTCCAGAACGCGACCAGCCCGTCCCGGACGACGTAGAAGAGCGTGGTCAGGTGCGGGGCGCCGTCCTTGCCGGACGTGGCCACCTGCACCTTGATCTTCTCGGCGAGGAAGTCGGCGACCTCCTGGTCGCTCATCTTCACCGTGTCGCGTCCGCCGGCCATCAGGAGCCTTCGCTGGAGTGGCCGGGGAAGACGTGGGCGCTCGGGTCGATCGCCACGGCGGCGTTGTTGACCGCGGTGGCGGCCTCGCCGAAGCCGACCGCGATCAGCCGCACCTTGCCGGCGTACTCGGTGATGTCGCCGGCGGCGAAGACCCGCTCCAGGTTGGTGCGCATCGACGGGTCCACGACGACGTGCCGCTTCGACACCTCGATGCCCCACGTCTGGAGCGGCCCGAGGTCGGCGACGAAGCCGAGCGCCGCGACCACCGCCTGCGCCGGGCGGGTCGTGGTCTCGTCGCCGACGGTGATGTCGACCTCCTCGAGCGTGCCGTTGCCGCGCAGCGCGCTGACCTCGGCCTTGGTGACGATCTCGACGGCGGACTCGCGGACGGCGTCGACCGTGCGCTGGTGGGCGCGGAACGCGTCCCGCCGGTGCACCAGGGTGACGGTCTTGGCGACCGGCTCGAGGTGCAGCGCCCAGTCGAAGGCGCTGTCGCCGCCGCCGACGATGACGACGTCCTTGCCGGCGTACGGCGCGAAGCTGGGCACGAAGAACTCCAGCCCCCGGCCGAGCCAGCCCTCGCCGGCGGGCAGCGGCCGCGGGCTGAACTTGCCGATGCCCGCGGTGATCAGGACCGCGCCGGCGGTGATCTCGGTGCCGTCGTCGAGGCCGATGGTGACCGAGTCGCCGTCGTGGCGTCAGCGACTGGGCGGTGCGGTCGAGGAAGTACGTCGGGCTGGGCCGTGCGCGGCCTGCTCGACCAGACCCTCGACCAGGTCGCGGCCCTTGACGGTCGGGAAACCCGGCGACGTCGAGGATCGCCTTCTCCGGGTACATCGCGGTGATCTGGCCGCCGAGCTCGGGCAGCGAGTCGACGACCGCCACGCTCAGCCCGCGGAAGCCCGCGTAGTAGGCGGCGAACAGGCCCGTGGGGCCCGGCCCCGATGACGAGGAGGTCGGTTTCGACGGCGGTCACGACGGCGATCCTTCCCCTCCGGCGCAGCGGGCTCAACTGGAACGTGTTCTAGTTTGCCAAAACCTAGTCGCCGCGGGCCGTGATGTCCAGAACGCGCGCCGCTACTGCGTCTCGATGTCGGAGACCAGCCAGCCGTTGTCGGTGTGGACCATCGTGACCAGTGCGCGGTACGGCGTGACGTTCGTGCCCTGGCCGGCGCGGACGACGTACTGGTCGAGGAAGAGCAGCGCCTGGACCTGCTCGGAGGACGCCTGGACGACGGACTGGCCGACGACCCTGACCTCCTGCTCGGTCTTGTTCTCGATGAACTCCTGGCGCACCGCCGCGGCCGTGTCGCGGTACTCCTGCGCGAACGGGTCGGTCATCTTGGACGTGGCGTCCTCGATCTCGGCGTCGAAGTCCTGGTAGCTTGTACGACAGGATCTCCGTGGTGCTCTGGGCGGCGGCGTCGACCGCGGCCCGGTGGGCGATCTCCCCGGTCACCACCGGGCGGCTCGCCGGACGGCGTGGGCCCGTCGTCGACGGCGACGTACCAGATCTCGGCGGCGAGCACGCCGGCGCAGCACGACCAGGGCGACCAGCAGGGCGACCGTGGTGCGGCGGCTCCCGAGGAGCCGGCCGCGGGCGCGCGTCCTCGGGTCTCGGCGGCGTCCGGGTCCTCGGAGTCGGCTCCGGGTCCGCCGGGTCGGCAGTCCGGCGGTCCGGCGGCTCGGCGGGAGGCTCGTCCGCGGTCTCCGTCTCCGGCGTCGACTCGGTCCTCCGGCGGCGGGAACGTCGCGTCGGCCGGCGACCTTGCGCGGGCGGCCGGTCGGGTTGCGCGACCCGACGACGGGGCGCTTGGGAGGACGGGATCCGGTGGCCATCGGTCAGCTCACGAACTGGAGGTCGCGGGTCAGCCACTTGCCGTCTTCGTAGACGAGCTCGAGCTGGAGACGGAAGTTGCGGACGATCGGCTTGTTCTGGGTCTGACGTGTTGGCGACGGTCCCGGCTGGTGGCGGCGAGCACCGTGGCGCTGTCCTTGTCGACGTCGACGACGCCGGCCCAGAGCACCTCGCCGTCCATCACCGACTTGTTCTGCTGGAGCAGCTCGACGACGTCGTCGGTGCGGGACGGTGTACTGCTCCTGGAAGTCGCCGGTCGCACCGGCGACGACCTCGTCGATGCTGGCCTGGGCGTCGTCGTAGCGGATGTTGATGAACGCCTCGGCCTCGGCGCGCGCCGCCGCGAGCACGTCGCCGTACCGCTCCTGCTCGGCGGCGGCGTCCGCGCGGTCGCTCTGGGTCCGCCAGGCCAGCACCCCACCGACCACGCACGCGCAGGCGACCAGCAGGACCACGACGTACAGCGCGATGTTGAGGCGGACCCGCTTCCTGGGGTCCGGGCTCACCGTTGGGTCACCGGTCCCACCAGCAGCCACTTCCACGAATCTCCTCCCAGCACCGACAGGTTCCCCTGGTCGAGGAATCGTACGGGGTCGCCCTGCGCGTCCACGGCCCCCTGGACCAGTCCGGTGCGCGGGTCGTACGTCGAGCGGTAGACGCGTCCGGACGAACCGGGGTTGCCGCGGGCCGCCCGGGGCGTACTTCGTGCCGCGCATGTTGTACGGCGCCGGGCTGTTGCACTGGGCCGGGAAGATCGGCGCGTCGGTCAGCTCGTCGGCCCGCCGCCACTGGTTGTTCGGCTTGTACCCGTTGGTGCACGGCTGCACCTTGTTGGAGAACTGGAGGTTGACCCGGCCGCCGTTGTTGTCGGGCGTGCCGGTGAAGCCGCTCGCCGATCGTGCGCGGGAACGTCACCAGCAGCTGCTCGAGGCCCGCGCAGGTGCGAGACCACGACCTGGTCGACGCTGACCGCGTTGCCGAGCAGGACCGGCAGGGTGGGCTCGAGGTCCTGGAGCAGCGCGTCCACCTCGCGCACCGCGGCCGGCGTGTCCTGGAGCGTGCCGCGCAGGTCGTCGTCGCTGCGTGCGCAGCGACCTCGGGTGATCAGGTTCAGGTCGCGGGAGAGCGTCCGGATGTTCTCGCCCTCGTCGCGCTGGGTGCGCAGCACGGTCAGGCCGTTCTGGAGCAGCGCGACCGTCTCGTCCTCGTGGGCGGCGGCCTCGTCGATGAACTTGCCGCCGCTGTCGAGCAGCTTCTGCAGCGGGACGCCGGTGTCGTTGAACATCAGCCCGAGCTCGCGGACGGTGACCTCGAGGCTGTCGCGGTCGACCGAGGACACGAAGTGGTCCAGCTCGACCAGCAGGTCCGCCTCGTCCACCGGCAGCGACGCGGCGTTGCCCTCGATCGTGTCGCCCGAGCTCGGCGTACGGCCCCTTGCCGCTCTGCGGCTCGAAGTCGAGGTACTGCTCCCCCACCGCCGACAGGTTGTGCACGTACATCGCGGAGTCCAGGGGCAGCTCGGTCCCGTCCTTGAGCGCCAGGTCGAGCCGGAGCCCGTCGCGGGTGGCGTCCATCGCGTGCGACCTCGCCGATCTTGACGCCGCGGTAGGTGACCTCGCTGCCCTCGAACAGGCCGCCCGACGACGGGCAGCGTGGCGTGCACGGTGAAGCCGCGGCCGAGGACCTTGTCGACGAGGCCGAGGTAGCTGCCGGCGACGTAGACGATGCCGACGGCGCTCAGCACGAGGAACGCCGCGATCCGGACCTTGATGCCGCGCTTCATGACGTACTCCCGCCGTACAGCGCCGCGCCGGAGTACGACGGCGACGGCCGGCCGCTGCTCAGGGCGTCGTTGAAGCTCAACAGGGGCAGCCCGGGCAGGCCCGGGAGGTCCGGCAGGTCGGGCAGCGCCGGGCTCGTCGGGCACCGCGTTGAGGATCTGCGCAGACCGGGTTGTCCTTGTTCTTCGGCTTGCGGCAGTTCTTCTTCAGCTTCTTGAGCAGGTCGACGTCGGCTGAGCACCTTCCGGCAGGCCTTGCTGGTCAGGTCGCCGCTCTGCAGGCACTTCTGGACGTCGGTGAGCACCTGGCCCGGGTCGGGGAGCTCGATCGGCGGGATCGGGTTGGGCGCCCCGGGCGGGATCAGGGTCCGGAGGTTGATCGACGCCCGGATCGACGCGTTGGCGTAGTCGCCCTTGACGACCTCGGCGGCCTCCTTGGGGAACGGGAAGCTGACCATCAGGTCCAGGCCGGGCGCCAGCTGTCGCCGGCCGCGTGCAGGTTGGTGAGCACCGGGCTGCAGGTCGGCGAGGGTCTTGATCAGGTTGTCCTTGCTGGCGCCGATCACGCGGGCTGCCGACGACGCCGAGCTTGTCGAGCGCGCCGAGCATCTCGATCAGCTCGTCGTGCTGGGCGGCCAGCACCTCCACCGCCGGGCCCATCGCGTCCAGCGCCTCGCCGATCGTGTCCCGCTCGGCGTTGAGGGTCTTGGCCAGCCCGTTCATCGACTCCAGGGCCGAGATGATCTGGGCCCGCTGGGCGTCGATGGTGCCGATCACGTTCTCCAGCGAGCCGAGCAGGTGGCGGAGCCGGTCGGTGCGGCCGTCCATCACGTTGTTCAGCTCGTCGGTGATGGTGCCGAGCTGGCCGACGCCGCCGCCGCTGAGCAGGAACGAGAGCGCGCCCGAGCACCTCCTCGACCTCCGGGTTCCGGCCGGTGTCGGAGAGGGCGATGGTGTCGCCGTCGCCGAGCTTGCCCGCTCGGCTCCTCGTCGATGGGGTCCTCGAGGGCGACGTACTTCTCGCCGAGCAGGCTGGACTGGCGGATGTCGGCGATCGCGTTGTCGGGCAGCATGGTGCCGTTGCGGACCCGCATCGTGATCCGGGCGTGCCAGCCGACCCGGTCGACCTCGATCACCTCGCCGACGGTGACGTCGTCGACCATCACCACCGAGCGCGGCACGACGTTGAGCACGTCCGCGAAGTCGGCGGTGACCTCGAACGAGTCGTCCTCGTCGACCGGCGAGCCGGGCAGCGGCAGGTCGTAGGCGCCGTCGAACTCGCAGCCCGAGAGCAGCACGGAGGCGCCGAGGACGAAGACGCCGGCCAGGCGCGGAGAGGCGGCGGCTCACGACGCCACCCCCGACCAGCGTAGCCGAACGACGCGGCGTCGTCGGTGGCGTACTGCTGGGGCACGGTCCGGGACGCCGGGTCGACCTGGGGCAGCGTCGAGCTTCGGCTGGCCGCCGGCGCTGAGCCTGTCGGCCGGCCTGGCCCTCGACCGGCTCGAGGAGCTGCTCGAACAGGGTGCAGGCGAGCTTCTTGCTGGCCTTCGGGCAGGTCGGACTGCTGGACGATCGAGCAGAGCAGGCCGTCGGCGTCGCCGAACGTGCCCGTTGACGCCGATCCGCGAGCCGATCGTGCCGGTCTCGTTGTTGAAGGCGACCGCCAGGTTGCCGAGCGCGAGCGGCGCGACCTGGAGCGCGGTGTCGAGGCTCTCCCGCTCGGAGTTGATCGTCTTGACGACCCGGGTCAGCTTCTCGACGTCGGTGACCAGCGCCTCGCCGGTTGTCGTGGACGAACGTCTTCACGGTGCCGACCGCGCGGGCCACGGAGTTCAGGGCGCGCTCGAGCTCGACCCGCTCGCTGACCAGCGACGACGACATGCCGGCCAGGTCGCGGATGAACGCGCGGACGAGGCGGTCGTTCTGCCCGAGCACCTGGGTGAACTCGGCCAGCTCGGTGACGGAGGCGAACAGGTCCTCGCTGCCGTCGCCGAAGGTCTCGCGTGGCGGCCGACAGGTTGCGGAGCATCTCGTTGCCGAGCTCGCCCTGCCCGTCGAGCGCCTTCGCCGACGCCCGGAGCAGGTGGTCGAGGGTGCCGTCCTTGTTGACGCCGTTGGGGCCGAGCGCCTCGGACAGGTCGCGCAGGCTGGCGTAGATCCGGTCGAGCTCGACCGGGACGGCCGTCTCCGGCAGCGCGATGTCGGCGCCGTCGGCCATCACCGCGCCGCTTGCCGTCGTACGCCGGCGTGAGCTGCACGAACCGGTCGGCGACCAGCGTCGGGGTCACGATCACGGCCTTGGCGTCGGACGGGAGCTGGTACTTCGCGTCGTACTCCATCTCGACCCGCACCGAGTTGCCCTCGGGGGTCACCGCGGTCACCCGGCCGACGTTGACGCCGAGGACCCGCACGTCGGTGCCCTTGTAGACGCTGACCGCGCGCGGGAAGTGGGCGGTGACGGTGCGCGTCTCCTCGCCGCCGCGGAACGTGAAGAACGTGGCCGTGAGCAGCAGCACCGCAGCCGCGCACCGCGAGCGCGCGTCCGTTGATCCTGGTCGAGCATGTGCGGTCACCCGTCCGTTCCGAGGAGGCCGGGCTGGAACTCGCCGGTCGGGATGGCGGCCAGGTTGAAGACGTAGGCGTCGAACCACGGGCCGGTGCCGATGATGTTGCCGAGGATCGAGGCGTAGGGGCCGACGGCCGCCAGGGTGGCCTTGAGCTCCTTCTCCTTGGAGATCAGCAGGTCCAGCAGGTCGTTGACCTCGCGCAGGGCGGGCCCGATCTGCTCCTGGTTGTCCTCGGCCAGGCCGCGCAGCTCGTCGGCCAGGATCCGGGCGTTGACCAGCAGCCGGTGGATCGCCGCCTTGCGCTTGCTGCAGCTCCTGGAAGACCAGGTCGCTGCGGTCCATCAGCTGCACGATGTCCTCGCTGCGGTCGGCGAGCACCTCGCTGACGCTGCGCGAGCTCGCGAGCAGGGTCTGGATCTCCTCGTCACGGGAGGCGACGGTCTGCGACAGCCGCGAGATGCCCTCCATGCTGGCCTGGATGTCCGGGCCGGCGGCGTCCATGGTGTCGGAGACGACGTTCAGCGCCTGCTGCAGCTGCTCGGTGTCGATCCGCTCGGTGGTCGTGGTCAGGTCGCCGAAGACGCCGACGATGTCGTACGCCGACTGGGTGCGGTCGACCGGGATCACGTCGTCCTCGTCGAGCTGGCCGGACCCGGCCGGCGTCAGCTCGAGGTACTTCTCGCCGAGCAGGTTGAGCACCTCGATCGAGGCCTGCGCTCTCGTTGCCGAACTCGACGCCGTGGTCGACCTCGAAGGTCACCAGCACCTTGTTCGTCTCGAGCTCGATCTCCTTGACCCGGCCCACGCGCATGCCCGGCGACCTGGACCATGTTGCCCTGGTGCAGGCCGCTCGCGTCCTTGAACTCCGCGCGGTAGAGGCTGCCCCCGAAGCCCGGGAACTTCGACAGGTTGAAGGCGGCCGCCATCACCAGCAGCATCAGCACGAGGGTGATCGCGCCGAGCCGCAGGATCTTGGCGTCTGAGTAGCTCCGGAGGCTCATGGCTACTGACACCTCGGGGCGGTGGAGTGGAAGCGCAGGTTGCTCAGCTCTCGCGTGAGCTCCTTGATGCCGGGGATGCCCTCGAGCTCGGGGAGCGGATGTCGCCGGAGAACTCGCAGAGGTAGTAGTTGTACCAGGAGCCGTAGGTGCCGGTCCGGGTCTGGTCGGTCATCGACTCGGGCAGCCGGTCGAGCATGTCGATCACGGTCTTGCGGCTCGTCCGGCTGGTTCAGCAGGTGCGCGAGCTGGCGCAGCTTGGCGACGTCGGCCTTCACGAGCGGGCGGCTGCGGCTGACCAGGTCGGCGACCACCGTCGGTCAGGTCGGAGATGTTGGACAGCGAGTCGCCGATGGTGTCGCGGTCGCGGGCGAGGTCGGTCATCCAGCCCTTCAGCTCGACGATCAGGTCGCTGAGCTGCTGGTGCCGCTGGTCGACGGTCTCCAGGGTCTGGCTGAGGTTCGTGATCACCTCGCCGATGAGCTGGTCGCGGTCGGCCAGGGCGTTGGTCAGCGAGGCGGTCTTCTGCACCAGGCCGGCGACGGTGCCGCCCTCGCCCTGGAGCACCTGCACGAGGTTCAGGCTCAGGTCGTTGACCTGCTGGGGGTTCAGCGCCTGGAACAGCGGCTGGAAGCCGTTGAACAGGACGGTCAGGTCCAGCGCGGGGCTGGTCTGGTCGATCGGGATGGTGTCGTCGGCCTCGAGCGTCTCGGCGTCCAGCGTCGCGCCCTGCTCGAGCGCGAGGTAGCGGTCGCCGACCAGGTTGAGGAAGCGGATCTCGGCCCGGGAGGCGGTCGTCAGCTCGATCTCGTCCTTGATCCGGAACGTCACCATCGCCTGGGTGCGCTCGTAGTTCTCGACCTCGCGGACCTCGCCGACGTTGACGCCGGCGATCCGGACGTCGTCGCCCTTCTGGAGCATCGAGGCGGTGCGAGAAGATCGCCTTGTACTCCTTGCCGCCGCCGAAGCCGATGTTGCCCATGATCGCCGCCAGCAGCCCGGTGACCAGCACCGAGCAGATGGTGAAGATGCCGAGCTTGACCGCGGCCGCGGTGGTCGTGGAGTTCCGGCTCATCAGGCACCCTCCGGCCCGCGGACCACGGGCCCGTACATGAGGGAGCCGAGAGAGCCGAAGCTGTCGGCCGGCCGGCCGGTGCGCCCGGCCAGCATCGCGTTCACGATCGCCTGCTCGCCCGGGGTGCCGGCGTACCCGCTGCTCGGTGCTGGCGCGGGCGGGTGCGGTGCCGGGCAGCGTGCTCGTGCGGCGGGTTCTCGTCCATGTCGGTGCCGTTGTCGAGCGGGTGCGGCGTCGATCGGCACGGGCGGGTTCGGCAGGCCCGAGCACCAGGGGCCGTGCCCGATCTCGCCGTACACGGGCCGGTCGCGCTGGTCGTACTCGCGGTACTGCGGGGTGTTGAAGACGAAGTACTGGCGGATCATGTTGCCGCGGAAGACGCTGGCCAGTCGCGGACGGTAGCGGGCGAGGCCCTTGAGCAGGCAGGGGTACTGCGGGGAGTAGACGGCGAGCAGCCGCATCACGGGCTCGGTGAGCTCGCCGACCCGGATCAGGTTGGTCTCGTTGTCGGCGAGGATGGTGCGCGACGTGTTCGCCAGGCCGGCGACGTCGCCGAAGAAGACGTCGAGCTCCTTGCGCTGCTCGACGATCGTCCGGCTGGTGACGGTGACGTTGTCGAGCACGCCGAGCAGGTCGGGCGCGGCGACGTTGTAGGTGTCGGCGACCTCGGCCAGCAGCACGAGGTCCTTGCGCAGGGTCGGCAGGTGGTCGTCGATGGCGTCGAGGTAGCTGTCGAGCTTGTCGAGGGTCTCGCCGAGGTCCTCGCCGCGACCGCCCAGGGCGGTCGAGAGGGCGTTGAGGGTGGCGTTGAGGTCGGCGGGCCGGACCGTGCGCAGCAGCGGGAACAGCTCGGACAGGATCCGGTTGAGCTCGACGTTGGTCTCCACCCGGTCGGACGGGATCACGTCGCCGTCCTGGAGGGAGGCCGCCGCCGGGTTGTCGGGCGCGACGAACGAGACGAACTTCTGCCCGAACAGCGTGGTCGGCAGGATCTGCACCTCGACGTTCTCGGGGATCTCGCGGGCGGCGTCGGGCTCGAGGGCGACCTCGATCACCGCCTCCTTGCCGTCCTGCGAGATCCTGCGGACCTGTCCGACGAGGACGCCGTGGACGCGGACGTCGCCGAACTTCGCCAGCTGGAGGCCGGCCCGGTCGGCCTTGATCGTCACCGTCGTGACGTCGTCGAAGACCTTCTGGTAGATCGCGATCGAGGTGGCGATCAGCAGCGCGATGACGCTCAGGAACGCGACGCCGGCGACCAGCAGCCGGCGGTGCTCGGCCGGGCTGTCGTGCTGGATGTTCACGAGCATGGCGTCACCTCCCCCGCTACCCCGTGATCCGCACGGTCGTGGTGGAGCCCCAGATGGCGAAGCTGAGGAAGAAGTCGGCGACGACGACGGTGACGATGCTGGTCCGGATCGCCCGGCCCACGGCCATGCCGACCCCGGCCGGGCCGCCGGACGCGGTGTAGCCGTAGTAGCAGTGGATCAGGATGATCGCGGTGGCCAGGAACAGCAGCTTGCCGAACGACCAGAGCATGTCGATCGGTGGCAGGAACTGGATGAAGTAGTGGTCGTAGGTGCCGGGCGACTGGCCGTAGAGCAGGGTGGTGATCAGCCGCGGCGAGAGGTACGACGCGCACAGGGCCACGACGTACAGCGGGATGACGGCGATGAACGCGGCGATCATCCGGGTGGTGACGAGGAACGGCAGCGACGGGATGCCCATCACCTCGAGGGCGTCGATCTCCTCCGAGATCCGCATCGCGCCGAGCCGGGCGGTGTAGCCGCAGCCGACGGTGGCGGCCAGCGCGATCGAGGAGACGAGCGGCGCCACCTCGCGGGTGTTGAAGTACGCCGAGATGAACGCGCTGAACTTGGCGACACCGATCTGGCTCAGCGAGGCGTAGCCCTGGATGCCGACCTCGGTGCCGGCGAAGAACGCGAGGAACGCGATCACGCCGACGGTGCCGGCGATCACGCTGAGACCGCCGGCGCCGAACGTGACCTCGGCCAGGGTGTTCAGGATCTCCCGCTTGTAGCGGCGGATGGCGCGCGGCGTCCAGGCGATCGCCTTGACGTAGAACAGCAGCTGGTCGCCGTAGTGCTCGAGCCGAGTCGCGGCGTCCCTTCACGAACGAGCCGCCCATCCGCCAACGCTCGGCTGGTCGCCGTCGGCCTGGTCCTGGTGCCCGCTCGTCGTCGCCATCCGCTACAACCCCGGGGGCGGGACGACTTGGAAGTAGATGGCGGTGATGACCGCGTTCAGGAAGAACAGCAGCATGAACGAGATGATCACGGACTCGTTGACCGCCCGGCCGACGCCGCTGGGGCCGCCGCCGGCGTTGAGGCCCTTGTAGGCGCCGACGATCGCGGCCAGCCAGCCGAAGATGATCGCCTTGACCATCGAGATGTAGAGGTCGGGCAGGCTGGCCAGGGCGGTGAACGAGGACAGGAACGCGCCGGCCGAGCCGCCGCTGACGATCACGGTGAAGAAGTAGGAGCCGCCGATCCCCGCGCCGATGACCAGGCCGTTGATCATCATCGCGACGAACATGGTGGCGACGACGCGCGGGGCGACCAGGCGGGCCAGGGGGTCGATGCCGAGGACCTCCATGGCGTCGATCTCCTCGCGGATCTTGCGCGCGCCCATGTCGGAGCAGATGGCGGAGCCGGCCGCGCCGGCGATCAGCAGCGCCGCGGCGATCGGCGCCGCCTCGCGGACGACGGCGAGGACCGCCGTGGCGCCGGCGAACGACTGGGCGCCGAGCTGACCGGTCAGGTTGCCGACCTGGAGCGAGATCACGGCGCCGAACGGGATCGACACCAGCAGCGTCGGCATCAGCGTCACGCTGGTGATGAACCACGCCTGCTCGAGGAACTCGCGGGTCTGGAAGGGCGTCGTGAAGATCCGCTTGGTCACCTCGACCACCATCGCCGCGATCTCACCGGGTCCACGAATGACGGACACAGCGGAGAACGCCATTCGCCCACCTCCCCGGGAACTCGTGCGGCCGCCACAGAATAGAACGTGTTCTTGTTTTGGGCAACGCGGTCTCAAACTCCCCCGCCTGCCCAACGATCCTCTGCCCCCGACGTCACGGTGATGCGCGACTCAGGGAAGGCATGCCCGCCGCCCTAGGATGCGAAACGTGGAAGAGAGCCGCCGATGACCGACCCCGGCCAGATCTGGGCGTCCTTCACCCTCGACCCGCGACGTCCCGAGTACGCCCCGCTGCGGGCCTCCGACCAGGACCGGAACGTCGTCCACCAGGTGCTCGCCGACGCGTACGCCGACGGCCGGCTGGACCGCGACGAGTTCGAGACGCGCACCGCCGACGTGACGGCCGCCAAGACGCTCGGCGAGCTGGCCGGACTGGTCGAGGGGCTGGTGCCGACGTCGTCCGTGCCCGCCGTCCAGCCAGGCGGCCGGGCTGATGTCCGAGACCGAGATCCAGGAGCGGGCGGTCGCCGAGTGGCGCAGCGAGCGCGACGCAGGCCGTCGGCGGCTTCGTCTTCGTGTCCATCGTCTGCTGGGTGATCTGGTTCGCCACCGGCGCGGACGTCATCCCCTGGCCCGCTGTTCGTGATGGTCGGGACCGGCATCAACGTCGGTGCGGGTGTTCGCCCAGCGTCAGGACATCGTCGCCGCCGAGCGGCGCCGGCTCGAGAAGAAGCGGCAGCGCGAGATCGAGAAGCGGCGCAAGAAGGGCGAGCTCGAGTGAGGCGCTTCCTGGTCCAGGCTCGCGACCACCCGTCGGCGGTCCTGCTCGCCGCCCAGCTGCGTCGCCGTCCTCGCGTTCCCGTTCCTCGAGGGCTCGACCGGCGGCCGCGCCGCCCTCGGCGTCGTCCAGATCGGCGATCGTGCTGATCGCCCTGGCCGCGGTGCGGCGTACCCCCACGCTGACCTGGGTCGGCGGTGCTGCTCGTGCCGCCGGCCATGGTCTTCACGCGTGCTGGAGGCGATCAGCCCCGACAACGGCGCCGATCGTGCTCGGCTCGGCGCTGTTCCACGTGCCGTTCTACTTCTTCGTCTCCTACGGGATGATCCGCTACCTCTTCCACGACGACCGGGTCACCCGCGACGAGCTCTACGCCACCGGCGCCGCGTTCACGGTCGTCGCCTGGGGCTTCGCCTACGTGTACGCCGCGGCGCAGGTCGTCTGGCCGGACTCGTTCACCGGCCCCGGCGGCGTCGGCGAGCGGACCTGGTTCGAGCTGCTGTTCCTGTCGTTCACGACGCTGACCAGCGTGGGGCTGTCCGACGTGACGCCCGTCGCTCGCGCACGCCCGCTCGCTGGTGATGGTCGAGCAGGTGGCCGGCGTCTTCTACATCGCGCTCGTGGTCGCCCGCCTGATGACCCTCACCCGGCCGCGCGTCGTACAGCAGCCGCCGGCGGACGAGCCCGAGCAGACTCCCTAGACGTCCCAGCCGTCGGGGCGGTGCTTCTTCGGCATCTTGGAGACCACGAGCCGATAGGACTCGTCGACGGCGTCCATCAGCTCGTCGTCCGGGATCGCGCCGCCGAACGACAGGTCGTTCCAGCCGGAGCGGCCGATGTACGCCATCACCGAGGCGTCGTCCGGGTAGCGCTGCAGCCACTCGTCGGCCACGTCCCGGGTGGCGCCGCCCTTGACACCGACGGCGTCGGCGCCGAGGAAGGCGAAGATCTTGCCGGACTTCCCCGGCCCGACCTTGATCGCCGGGTGCTCGTGCCCGCCGGGGGGTGAGTCACCCTGATCCGCGTCGGGGCCGCCGCCCCATGGCCAGTCCGGCCACGCGCCAGGCTTCGACAGGCAGTAGTCGCGCATCGTGTCGAGGTCCACAGGATCAACGTACGTTGTGGGCGGCGTCGGTCATCCTGGCCACCTGTGCCGATCAACCCAGGAAGGCGTCGGCCAGACGTTGCGCCACGGCCCAGTCCTGCACGGCGACGCCGACCGACTTGAACGACGTCCGGGGGGTTCGGTCGACGCCCTCGGTGAGCGCCACACCCAGCTCGACCAGGTCGTCGGCGGTGATGGCGCCGGCCGCCAGCGCGTGCAGGATCTCCCCGGACTCCTCGAGGACGGCCGCCCGGTCGTCGACGACCACGAGGCCGCCGCCCAGGAGCTCGTCCGGCAGCTCGCGCATCGTCGGCCGGAAGGATCCGATCGCGTTGACGTGGACCTGCTCGGGAAGTGCGTCGAGCGAGAACAGCGGCTCCCGGGCGGTGGTCGCGCAGCAGACCACATCCGCCGCGGCCACCGCCGCGCGACGTCCAGATCGACCTCGACCCGTACGCCGCCCATCTCGTCGGCGAGCGCCGTGGCCAGCTTCTCGGCGCGGGCTACGTCCCGGCCGACCAGCGTGACGTGGTCGATCGGGCGAACCGCCCGGACGGCTCGGACCTGGTCGGCGGCCTGAGCCCCGGTCCCGATGACCACGCACCGGCGCGCGTCGGCCGGGGCCATCAGGTCCGTGGCCACACCGGTCGCCGCACCGGTGCGCAACGTGGTCACCGCGCCCGCGTCCGCGACCAGCTGCGTCGCTCCTCTCCAGGTCGCTCCACACCACGGTCCCGGCGATCGCCGGATCCCGCCCGTCGAAGTTCAGGCTGAGCGTCTTGAACATCGCCGTGCCCGACGGCCGATGGTGCGCCGCCATGTCGAGGAACTGACCCTCGCGCAAGGCCGTCCGCACCGGCATCTCGAAGTCGCCGGCCGCCAGATCGATGAACGCCTGGCGTACCGCGTCGATGGCCTCCGGCATCGAGACCGCCTCGCGCACCTGTTCGGCGCTGACGGAGATCACTCCCACGGCATCCTCCTTCCGAACCGGCCCGCTCCCTAGGATCGCCCCCATGCAAGCAGTCCAGTACGACGCGTACGGCGCGGCCCCGGCTCTCGTCGAGATTCCCGAGCCCGACTGCCCGCCCGACGGCGTCCTCATCGAGGTGCGCGCCACCGGCGTCTGCCGCTCCGACTGGCATGCCTGGCAGGGGCACGACCCGGTGACCCTGCCGCACGTGCCCGGCCACGAGTACGCCGGCGTCATCCACGCGGTCGGTCCGCAGGTG
Organism: uncultured Actinomycetota bacterium; assembly: GCA_963788445.1. Classification (GTDB taxonomy): domain Bacteria; phylum Actinomycetota; class Actinomycetes; order Propionibacteriales; family Nocardioidaceae; genus Nocardioides. The sequence continues at coordinate 510,286 of CAWBGN010000004.1, read as the reverse complement.
ACGACGCGCCGCGTGGGTGAGCGGGTGACGGTCCCGTTCGTCTGCGGCTGTGGTCGGTGCGCCTACTGCGCGGCCGGTGACGCCCAGGTGTGCCCGGACCAGTCGCAACCGGGGTTCACCCGGCCGGGGTCGTTCGCCGACCTGGTCGCCGTACCGGCGGCCGACCTGAACGTCGTACCGCTGCCCGACGACCTGGACTTCGTCACGGCCGCGTCGCTGGGCTGCCGCTTCGCCACCTCCTACCGCGCCCTGACCGCCCACGGGCAGGTGCGCCGCGGCGACTGGGTCGCCGTCCACGGCTGCGGCGGCGTCGGCCTCTCGGCGGTGATGATCGCGTCCGCGCTCGGCGCCCGCGTCGTCGCCGTGGACGTGTCCGAGCCCGCACTCCGGCTGGCGGCGGAGCTCGGCGCGCGAGGTGGTCGTCGAGGGCGGACCCGATGCGGCGCACCGCATCGTCGACGCCACCGACGGTGGCGCCCACGTGTCGCTCGACGCCTTCGGCTCCACCGACACGGCCGTCGCGTCGGTGTCGTCGCTGCGACCGCGCGGCCGGCATGTCCAGGTGGGGCTGCTGCTCGGCGAGGACGCGACTCCCCCGCTGCCGATGGGCGCCGTACTCGCCAAGGAGCTCGAGATCCACGGCTCCCACGGCATGGCCGCCCGCGACTACCCGGCGATGCTCGACCTGGTGGCCTCCGGCAGCGGTGCAGCCCGGCCGGCTGGTCGGCGCCGTCATCGGGCTCGCCGAGGCCGGCGCGGCCCTCGCCGCCATGAGCCGCCCGGCAACGACCGCCGGAGTCACCGTCATCCGAGTCTGAGTCGCGACCTCGGGCACGTCTAGGCGCTGGCGGGCTCCTGCGCGTCTCGGGCCAGCCGGTCCAGCCGGGCGACCACATGGCGCTCGAACTGCTCCGGCGTGACCCGGCCCTTGGTGAAGAACTGCGTCTCCCCGAGCCGCAGGCGCTCCCGGTCGGCCGTCCGACAGGTCGCAGGCGGTGTACACGGCGAGCGGGATCCCCTGGAATCGACTGTCCCGGCGCAGCTGGGCGACCAGGGTGTAGCCGTCCTGGTGGGGCAGCATGACGTCGAGCACGAGCAGGTCGGGCACGAGGCGACCGCACATCGTCAGGGCGAGCTCGGCGGTGCGCGCATGGTGCACGTCGATCCCGCGATGCCGGAACCGCTCCGTCAGGACGTCCGCGAGGTCCTGGTCGTCCTCGACCAGCAGCAGGGTCGTCGACGTCGGGTCGTCACGGTCGTGGGTCCTCGGCTCCCCGGCGGCCGACCCGGTCGGGCCGTCGCCCTCCGCGTCCTCCCGTCATGTCGGGCGGGAGCACCGGCAGGGTGATCGTCATGGTCGCGCCCGCGCCCGGCTCGCTCTCGGCCCAGATCCGGCCGCCGTGCTGCTCCACGATGGTGCGGCAGATGGCCAGCCCCAGGCCGGTTCCTTCCTTCTCCCGGGCGTCGGAGCCGTCGACCTGCTGGAAACGGTCGAAGATCAGCTCGAGGTGCTCGGGCGGGATGCCGCGGCCCTGGTCGCGGACCTGGAAGCAGAGCTCGCTCCCCGTCGTGCGCGCCGTCAGCCGGACGGTTCCTCCGGGCGACGAGAACTTGATGGCGTTGCTGAGCAGGTTCGTGAGCGTCTGCTCGACCCGGTCCGGATCGGCCCACACGTTCCCCGGCTCCGCGTCGACCTCCAGGCGCACCGCCGGCGGACTCGGCCATCGGACGCATCGCCTCGATGGACCGCATCGCCAGCGCCGCGCTGTCGCAGTGCCTGCTGCTGGAGCGACACCCGGCCGGAGTTGAGCCGTTCGATGTCGAGGATGTCGTTGATCAGGCGGACCAGCCGGTCGGTGTTGTGCACCGCGATGTCGACCATCTGCTGACCGCGGTCGCTGAGGTCGCCCAGGAGACCGGCGCGGAGCAGGCCGAGCACGCCGTGGATGGACGTCAGCGGAGTGCGCAGCTCATGGCCGACCACGGACACGAACTCGTTCTTGGCCCGCTCGACGGCCTGACGTTCGCTGATGTCCCGGATGAAGCAGCTGAACACCGGGCTCTCGCCGGTCTCGATGGTCCAGGACGTGACCTCGACCGGGAACTCACGCGCCGACCGGTGGAGCATCGTCATCTCGAACCGCTCGTGCCCCGAGGGCCTCGGCGCCCGGCTCGGCCCGCGAGCCCGACGCGGCGCTCGAAGGCCTCCCGGTCGTGTGGCGCCAGGACCAGGTGCGTGAGCGCCAGGCCGACGACCTCGTCCCGGGCCAGGCCGAAGGTGCGCTCCGCCTGGGCGTTCCACTCGGTGACCCGGCCGTCGCCGTCGAACTGGACGTAGGCGTCACCGGCCGTGGCCACGACGCTGCGGGCACGTTCCTCGCTCTGGCGCACCGCCTCGGCGGCGGCGTGCCGGTCGGTGATGTCGAGGATCGTCCCGAGCATGGACGCCGGCTCGCCGTGCTCGTCCTCGATCACCTCGCCGCGGGTGTGGACCACGATCTCGCGGCCGTCCACCCGGACGGCGCGGTGGGTGACGTCGATTCCCGTGGTCGAGGGCTGTCCTGCCTGGCCTCGGCGACGCACCATGCTCCCGGTCGTCCGGGTGCAGGGTCGCCACCCAGGCGTCGTAGGTCTCCTCGCCGTTGCCGGGCTCCATGCCGTACAGCCGGTACATTCCCGGGGACCACATCACCCGGTCGCTCGAGAGGTCCCACTCCCAGCTGCCCATTCCGGCGACGCCCTCGGCAGCGGCGAGCCGGAGCTCGTTCTCCCTCCGCTGGCGTTCCTCGGCCCGCTGCGTTGCGCAGGTCGCGCATCGTGCCCGTGACGTAGCGCGTGCTCCTCGGAGGCTTCGGGGTGGATGTGGTGGGTCACCCAGGCCGGGATCTGCGTGCCGTCACGCGGCTCTGCAGGGTCCACTCGCCCTGCCAGTCGCCGTCCCGAGCCAGCACCGGCATGTCCTCGCGCGTACACCCGGGCCATCTCCTCGGCCGAGAACATGTCCTCGATCCGGTACGCCGTGATGTCCTCCGTCGTCGTCGAACCCGAGCAGCTGCCGGCCGGCGAGGTTCAGCCAGACGAAGCGACCGTCGGAGCGACCGATCAGGGCCACGTCGGGAGACGCCTCGGCGATCGACGCCAGCTGGTCGCGCTGCGCCTCGGCCGTCGGCGCTCCGTCTCGAGGGCACGCCGCTCACGCAGGTCGCGGATCGTGATCGACGCTGCCCTCGCCGTACGCGCCGCTCTGCACGTGGCGGACGACGTACTCGACCGGCAGCGGCATCGTCGCCCGGCGCCGCGCAGGTGCAGTCTCGCCGGTGGCCAGCGGTTTCTTGCCGGTCGACCGCCGCGCACAGGGCGCAGTCCGCCGGATCCGACGCCTCGCCGGGCAGACGCTTGTGGCCCAGGGCGTCGTGGTGGTGCGCACCCTCCAGGGATCGCCGCCTCCCTCCCGACCAGCTCGCAGAGCATCGGGTTGACGAACGTGATCCGGCCCGACGAGTCCACGCCGTAGATGCCGTCACCGGCGGCGCCGAGCACCCGCTCGACGTTCTCGCGCTCGACGTCGGTCAGCCGCCAGGCGGCCAGGCTGGCCAGGCTGGCCAGGACGACGAAGCCGCCGTGGATCATCGCCCACGTGACCGGATGGTCGCGCGCGGCGTGGTGGCTGAACACCGCCGCCGGGGCCCACACGCCGAGGACGCCGTGGTGGACCACGACGTACGGCCAGGCAGACCGCGAACGGCAGCCACTCCTGGTAGAGCGTGATGAAGGCGACCACGGCGAAGAAGTGGAAGTGGCTCTCGGTCAGGCCGTCGGTCAGGTGCACCAGCACCGCGCTGCAGCTCACCAGGGTCACCACGGCGGCCAGCGTGCGGACCCGGCGGCTGAACACGGGCAGAGGTCGCGACCGCGGCTCCGAGGCTCAGCGCGGCGATGTCCGGGAGCACGTGATGCAGCCCGTTGGGGTGAGCAGAAGCCCGACGCACAGGAGAGCCGGCAGGTGCAGCCACAGCACCCAGACCATGGCCCGGTGACGGCTCGGCCACCGCGCATCGGACAAGGTGCGCCCGGTGGGCAGCCAACTAGTCACCAGCGCGCGCCACTGATGCAGTTGAGCCGTCATAGGAAGAGGCATCGACCGCCGGGCGGCCTACTTGAGGAGTTGCCGTCCACCTGATCCGTGGCTCGAGGGTCAGTCCTCGTCGTCGTCGTCCTCGTCGTCCAGCAGCCCCTCGCGGCGGGCCGCCGCGACGATCCGGCGCACGTTGGTGAGGGTGCCGCAGTTGTCGTCGATCTGCTGGTTGCGCTCGGTGGCGAACTGCTCGCCGAGGTCGGCGCGGACCTGCGGCCCGACCTCGTCGCGGGCCGGGTTGAGGATGGTCAGCTCCTCCTCGGTGAGGTGGTGGTTGACCACCTTGGCCAGCTCCTCGACGGCGTCGTCGAACGCCTGGGTGTCGGTGCCCTTGAGCTCGAGGACCGCCAGCAGCGCCTCGTGGCCCTCGGCGTGCTCCTCCTCGCCGTGCTCCGCCTCGTGCTCGCCGACGGCGCGCTTGCGCCGCAGCTTGGGGTAGACGTACTTCTCCTCGGCCTCGGCGTGCGCGACGTGCAGCGCCGCGAAGGCACGGCGTACGGCGTCGCGGTCGGAGCTGCTGTCGCGCAGGTCGCGCAGCAGCGTCTCGAAGCGGCGGTGGTCGTCGAGGATCAGGTCCACGACGTCACCCTGGACGGGGCGGCCGAGATCGATGGTCGTCATGTCCGGACCGTACCCTAGTAACCGGCGCCCTCAGTCGAGGCAGAACTCGTTGCCCTCGGGGTCCTGCATGACGATCTGTCGAGCGCCACCAGCGGAGGCGCGGGCTCGAAGCGCTGCCTCGCGGGTGGCGCCGAGGCGCGTCAGCCGCTCACACTCGGCCTCAGCGCGGCCATCCGCTCGTCGCCCTCGGAACGGCCCGGACGTCGCCGCGGACGTCGAGGTGGAGCCCGGTTCTTGACGGACTTGCCCTCGGGACCTGCTGGAAGAACAGCCGCGGGCCGTGGCCCTCGGCCTGCGCGGCCGACGTCATGTTGCGCTCCTCCTGCGGGCCGCCGAACGCCTCCAGCGTGGCGTCCCAGGGGTCGAAGCCCAGCGGCGGCGCGTCGAGCTCGTCGCCGAGCACCTCGCACCAGACAGCCGAGCCGAGCGCGCGAGTCGGCGGCGTCGAAGGTCACCTGGACCTCGCGGACCGCTGGCGCTCACTTCGTCGCTTCCATCATCTGACGCAGCTCCTTCTTGAGGTCGGAGATCTCGTCGCGGAGCCGGGCGGCGAGCTCGAACTGGAGCTCGGCGGCGGCGGCCTTCATCTGGTCGGTCAGCTCCTGGATCAGCCCGGCGAGCTCCTCGCTGGGCAGCCCGGCGAGGTCGGGGGCGTGCTGGCCCGCGGCCTCCTTGGTCAGGCCGGGCACCGGCTGCCGGGCCTTGACCTTGCCGGCCCGGCCGCTCGCGGCGGTGCCGGCCCAGGTCTCGAGCAGCGCCTGGGTGTTCTCGTCCTCGCGGGCGAGCATCTCGGTGATGTCGGCGATCTTCTTGCGCAGCGGCTGCGGGTCGAGCCCGCGCTCGGTGTTGTAGGCGACCTGCTTGGCCCGGCGGCGGTTGGTCTCGTCGATCGCCGACTCCATCGACGGCGTGATCCGGTCGGCGTACATGTGCACCTGGCCGGACACGTTGCGGGCCGCGCGGCCGATCGTCTGGATCAGCGACTTGTCGGAGCGCAGGAAGCCCTCCTTGTCGGCGTCGAGGATCGACACCAGCGACACCTCGGGCAGGTCGAGGCCCTCGCGGAGCAGGTTGATGCCGACCAGGACGTCGTAGTCGCCGAGCCGCAGGTCGCGCAGCAGCTCGATCCGCTTGAGGGTGTCGACCTCGGAGTGGAGGTAGCGGGTGCGGATGCCGGCGTCGAGGAGGTAGTCGGTGAGGTCCTCGGACATCTTCTTGGTCAGCGTCGTGACCAGGATCCGCTCGTTGCGCTCGGTGCGGAGCTGGATCTCGTGGATCAGGTCGTCGATCTGGCCCTTGGTCGGCTTCACGACGACCTCGGGGTCGATCAGCCCGGTCGGGCGGATGATCTGCTCGACGCGTGTCGCCGCCGACCTTGTCGAGCTCGTAGTTGCCCGGGGTGGCCGAGAGGTAGATCGTCTGGCCGATCCGGTCGAGGAACTCCTCCAACTTCAGCGGCCGGTTGTCCATCGCGCTCGGCAGCCGGAAGCCGTGGTCGACCAGGTTGCGCTTGCGGGACATGTCGCCTTCGTACATGCCGCCGATCTGCGGGACCGCGACGTGGGACTCGTCGACGACGAGGAGGAAGTCCTCGGGGAAGTAGTCGAGCAGGCAGTTGGGCGCCGAGCCGCGGGTGCGGCCGTCGATGTGCATCGAGTAGTTCTCGATGCCGGAGCAGGAGCCGACCTGGCGCATCATCTCGACGTCGTACGTCGTGCGCATCCGCAGCCGCTGCGCCTCGAGCAGCTTGCCCTCGCGCTCGAACTTGGCGAGCTGGTCCTCGAGCTCGAGCTCGATGCCGGTGATCGCCCGCTCCATCCGCTCCGGGCCGGCGACGTAGTGGGTGGCCGGGAAGACGTAGAGCTCCTGGTCCTCGGTGAGCACCTCGCCGGTCACGGCGTGCAGCGTCATCAGCCGCTCGACCTCGTCGCCGAAGAACTCGACCCGCACGGCGTGCTCCTCGTAGACCGGGAAGATCTCGAGGGTGTCGCCGCGGACCCGGAAGGTGCCGCGGGTGAAGCGTCATGTCGTTGCGGGTGTACTGGATCTCGACCAGCCGGCGCAGGATCGAGTCGCGGTCGTGCTCGTCGCCGACCTTGAGCCGGAGCATCCGGTCGACGTACTCCTGCGGGGTGCCGAGGCCGTAGATGCAGGACACCGTCGACACCACGATCACGTCGCGCCGGGTCAGCAGCGAGTTGGTCGCGGAGTGGCGCAGCCGCTCGACCTCCTCGTTGATCGAGGAGTCCTTCTCGATGTAGGTGTCGGTCTGGGGGACGTAGGCCTCGGGTTGGTAGTAGTCGTAGTAGGAGACGAAGTACTCGATCGCGTTGTCGGGGAAGAGCTGGCGCAGCTCGTTGGCGAACTGCGCGGCCAGGGTCTTGTTGGGCTGCAGGACCAGGATCGGCCGCTGCACCTGCTCGGCCACCCACGCCACGGTCGCCGTCTTGCCGGTGCCGGTGGCACCGAGCAGGACGACGTCCTTCTCCCCCGCCTGGAGCCGCTTGGTGATCTCGGCGATCGCCGTCGGCTGGTCGCCCGACGGCTGGTAGTCGGAGACCACCTTGAACGGCGCCACCCGGCGCTCCAGATCGGTCACTGGTCGCATGACGTCGAGCGTAGACGGGCGCCACCGACAGGCCCCAGTCGAGCGGGCGTCCCGGGCCAGTGGGCGGGGCTCGCTAGATTGACGCCGTGAGCGCGCGGACGGAGTCGGTGGCGGAGCGGCTGTTCCGCATCCTGCGCCGCACGCTGCTCGGCGGTCCTGGGCGCGCAGCTGGCGCTGGCGATCGGGATGTCCCTGGTCGACTCCTACCGCCGCCGCGGCAAGAAGCCGAAGCCGTTCCCGACCACGCCGCCGCGCACGGTCGACATCGGCGAGGGCACGGTCACGACGTACACCTACGGCCGGGACCTGTACGACGACATGCTGGCCGCGATCGACGGCGCCCGGAAGCAGATCCTCTTCGAGACCTACATCTGGAAGGGCGACGAGATCGGCGAGCGGTTCAAGGCCGCGCTCGCCGACGCGGCCGCCCGCGGGGTCGAGGTCTACTGCGTCTACGACGGGTTCGCGAACCTGGTCGTCTCGCCGCGGTTCAAGCGGTTCCCGGCCCCGATGAAGGTGCTCCGCTACCCCGTCTACGCGGCCGGCTGGCGGTTCTTCGACCTGCGCCGCTACGGCCGCAACCACCGCAAGATCCTGGTCGTCGACGACAACGTCGGCTTCGTCGGGCGGCTACAACATCGGCACGCCGTACGCCACCGAGTGGCGCGACACCCACGTCCGGATCACCGGGCCCGGCGTCTGGGACCTGAAGCGGGCCGTTCGCGGACTTCTGGAACCTCAACCGGCGCAAGCGGTTCGGCCCCAGCGAGCGGCCGCTGCTGATGGAGACCGCCGTCGACCTGGGAGCCGCGGATCCGGCTGCACCGCAACGTGCCGCGGCTGTGGATGTTCCCGATCCGGTCGATGTACCTCGAGGCGATCCTCCGGTCCAGCCGCAACGTCTGGATGACCCAGGCCTACTTCCTCCCGGACCAGGACTTCGTCGACGCCCTCAAGGACGCCGCGCGGCGCGGGGTCGACGTACGCCTGCTGGTGCCGCTGAAGTCGAACCACATCGTGGCCGACTGGATCTCGCGCGGCTACTTCTCGCAGCTGCTCGACGCCGGCGTGCGGATCTTCCGGTTCCGCGACGCGATGGTGCACGCCAAGACCTCGACCGTCGACGGCACCTGGTCGACGGTCGGCACCGCCAACATCGACCGGCTGAGCCTGCAGGGCAACTACGAGATCAACCTCGAGGTGATCGACGAGTCGCTGGCCAAGACGCTGGAGGAGATCTTCCGGGTCGACGAGTCGAACTGCCTGGAGCTGACCAGCGCCGAGTGGGAGGCCCGCGACCTGCACCGGAAGTTCACCGAGTTCGTGCTGGCGCCGCTTCGTCCGCTGCTCTGAGCCGGCTGCCGCAGGGCGAGGCTCCTCCACGATTGGTCACGAACCGCAGGTTTTCTGTGGACGGGCTTGCGGTTGGGGACCAAACCGCAACGCCGTGCATCGATTGGTCACAAACCGCAGGTTTTCTGTGGACGAGCTTGCGGTTGGGGACCAAACCGCAACCTCACCGAGCCTGCGGGATGTCGATCGCGGCGCTGAGCTGGAGCGCCTTCGCCTTGTCGCCACGCACCTTCAGCGTCCCCTTCAGTACGCCGGCGACGGGGTTGAGGTGGCCGGTGGCGAGGCGGAGGAAGTCGTGGCCCTCGCAGGTGACGGTGGCGTCCCGCGGCCTCGCCCTCGTCACCCTCGGTCACGGTGGTGGTGCCGTGGTCGATCCGGACGACGTACCGCTCGACCTCGCCGGACGGGTTGCCGGTCAGCCGGAAGCCGACGGTGAGGTCCAGCCTGGCCGCACGCTTCGGGTTCACGAAGTCGGGCAGCCGCCGGAAGATCTCGCCGAGGACCACGGGGCGGAAGCCGGAGCGCATCACCTTCTTGAGGTGGCTGCCCTTGACCCGGCCGAGCGCGGTGGCGACCTCGACCGGGTCGAGCTCGCGGGGGTCGACCGCGACCGAGCCCTGGCCGGGGACCTTGAAGATCCCGCCGACGCCCAGCGCGAGGTCGGCGTCGCCCTCGATGTCGAGCCGCGCCGGAGAGGTACTCCAGGCCGGCGTTGTGCTCGCCGCTGACCAGCCGGACGAAGCGGAGCAGGCTCGTGTGCAGCACGACGTCGGCGGCCAGGCTCTCGTCGGCGTCCGGGACGAACGTCATCTGACCGTCGGCGAAGGACAGGGCGTGCCGTTCCAGGACCGTGCCGCGGCGGTCCAGGTCGAACCGCACCACGCCCTCGCAGGCGCGCGACCCGGTCGGGGATCGAGAACTCGTGCAGCCGGGCGAGGATCCCCTCGATCGCGGCCGGCCGGATCTCGTCGCGGGAGATCAGCTCGAGCAGGTCGGCGTCGGACGTCTCGGCGACGACCCGGACCAGCTCCTCGGGGTCGACGTCGGCGAAGAACCGGATCGCCTCGTCCGCGTCGGCGGTGCGCAGGACGGCAAGGTCGGAGGGCACGGCGCCACGCTACTTGTTGCCCCCGGGTAACAGATATCAGTCGGAGCAGCGGTGCGTCGGCAGGTGCGTGCGCGGCGCGATCCGGGGGCCGTGCCGCGGTCGGCGCAGGCCGGCCAGCCCGAGCAGCGCCTGGACCCGCCCGCGGTGCGGCCGCCACGGCTCCAGGAGCTCGGCCAGCTGGCCGTCGTCCATCTGCTCGCCGGTGAGCGCCCACCCGATGTCCTTGGCCACGTGGTAGTCGCCGAACGAGACCGCGTCGGCGTCGCCCATCGCCCGCGACCGCACCTCAGCGCTGGTCCACTCCCCGATGCCGGGCTGGCTGCGCAGCCGCCGGTCGGCCTCGTCCGGGTCGAGGTCGCCCAATCCGCTCCAGGGAGTCCGCGACCCGGGCTGCCAGCACGAGGGTGCGCGACCGGGCCGGGTCGATGTTCAGCTTGAGCCACTCCCACGACGGGATGCTCGCGCAGCACTTCCGGTTCGGGCTGTACCCACAGGTCGAGGTCGTGGCCGGGGCCGGGTGCCCGCTCGCCGTACCGCTGGACGAGGGCGCGGAACCCGCCGAACGCCTCCTGCCCGGTCACCTTCTGCTCGATGATCGCGGGGACCAGGGCCTCCATCACGAGCCCGCTGCGGCCGAGCCGCCAGTGCGGGTGCATCTCGTAGGCCTGGATCAGGATCGGGTGCCGCGGGTCGAAGCCGCTCGGGTCGTCGAACGCGCCGAGCAGGGCCGGCACCGAGTCGAGCGCCCAGTCCCCGCCGGGGCCGAACGCCGCGGCGTACACCTCGCCCGACTTCAGGTGCGAGTCGATCATCAGGGTGGCCGGACCCTCGGGGGTGCGCAGGCCCCGCCAGTGCCGGCCGGCGAGGTCGATCTTGTACGTCGGGTCGCCACCCCCGCGGCGGTGCTGCGCCAGGACCTGGGCCACCGGAACCGGCCAGTCGGGCTTCCACAGCACGGACCTGGCGACCGTTGCCGGTCGCGACCGCGGGGGAGTCGTCACTGGGGCAACGTAACCCACGCATCCGACCACCCGCGAACCCCGTTTGGGGTACGGGCGACGCCGGTCGCCGGACGGTTAGGTTGAGCACATGTCCACCGACGAGAGCAAGGTCAAGCGTGACCTCGAGGCCGGGATCGAGCGCGACTTCGCCGCGAAGATGTCGTACGGCGACTACCTCCGGCTCGACCTGCTGCTCTCCGCCCAGCAGCCGCAGAGCGACCCGCCGCAGCACGACGAGCTGCTGTTCATCATCCAGCACCAGACCTCCGAGCTGTGGCTCAAGCTGATGGTCCACGAGCTCCGGTCGGCGCGCGCCCTCCTCGCGCGCCGACGACCTGCCGCCCGCGCTGAAGCGGATGGCCCGGGTCAAGCACATCCAGACCGTGCTCACCGACCAGTGGACCGTGCTGGCGACGCTGACGCCCGAGCGAGTACGCCGAGATCCGGCCGTTCCTGGCCACCAGCTCGGGCTTCCAGTCCGCGCAGTACCGCGAGGTGGAGTTCCTGCTCGGCAACAAGAACGCCGACATGGTCGACGTGTTCAAGCACGACCCCGGCGCCCAGGCCGAGCTGGCCGAGCTGCTCCTCGAGCCGAGCCTGTACGACGAGTTCCTCGCCTTCCTCGCGCGCGCTGGGTACGCCGTACCCGCCGAGCTGCTGGACCGCGACTGGTCGCAGCCCTACCGGCTCAACGACGCGCTGGTCGACACCATCGCCGGCGTGTACGCCGCCCCGCACGACCACTGGGGCGTCTACGAGACGTGCGAGGAGCTGGTCGACATCGAGGACAACTTCCAGGAGTGGCGGTTCCGCCACCTCCAGGTCGTGCAGCGCACGATCGGTCACAAGGTCGGCACCGGCGGCTCCTCCGGCGTCGACTTCCTGCGCCGCGCGCTGGACCTGACGTTCTTCCCCGAGCTGTTCGAGGTGCGGACCCGGATCGGCAGCTGACGCGCTGGTCGACCAGATTGGGTATTGATCCCGCCCCGCGACCGGGAGCATCCTCGTACGAGGAGGTCGCGATGAAGTCCTCGACTCTGCCCGACGGCATGCCTGTCCTCTCTCGGGGCCGGCACCGAACGCCACGACGTGGCGCCTGCTTCATGGAGCTCGCGTCGCTGCTCGCGGGTGAACCCTGGAGCGACCATCCCGTCGTGCACCCACCCGGTGCTCGCGCAGCTGGCGCGCCAGGTCAACGACCAGACCAGCGACGCCGGCCGTCAGGAGCTGGCGCGGCTGATCCCGTCGGTCGTCGGCCAGCGGGGTGACGACACGACCTGGGTCAAGGTCTCGGTGGCGGTCGCCGCGCGAACAATCCTCGACGTACCGGAGGCAGCTGCAGCGCGTCCTCGCCGGCGGCCTGATCCGGGCCGAGCAGCTGTGCGCCGACAAGGGGATGGAGCTCGCCGCGACCCGGCGCGAGGCGAGGTCCGCGCTCGACCTCGCACCCGCCGCGGTCGCCTGGTTCGAGCGGCTCGAGCCTGCGGGACCGGATCAGCGAGAAGACCTACGCCACCCGGTGCGCGCCGATGATGATCCACTGCGCGATCGAGGGCATCGTGGTGAGCGACAGTCCCGACCGAGACCAGCGACTGCGCGACCTGCTCGAGACGGGCATCGCTGCCTGCCCGACGCCTCCGGCGACGTCCGCCCGGTCGGCGGCGCCTCAGGTGGCCACGCCACCGCGCAAGCGGCTGGCGATCAGTGCGGCCTTCCCGAGCCGCTCACACCACCGCTGACCGCTAAGTCCTCAAGATCTTGTCCATCGACTTGCCCTTGGCAAGTTCGTCGACCAGCTTGTCCAGGTAACGAATCTTCTGCATCAACGGATCGTCGATGTCCTCGACCCGCACCCCACACACCACTCCGGTGATCAACGACGCGTGCGGGTTGAGCCGTGCATCGGCGAAGAAGTCCTCGAAGGTCGTGCCCGAGGCCAAGTGACCACTCAACGCTGAGTCGTCGAAACCGGTCAGCCACTCGATCACCTGGGTCAGCTCGGCCTTCGTACGCCCCTTCTTCTCCACCTTCGTCACGTAGTGGGGATACACCGACGCGAAACTGACGGTGAAAATTCGGCTCATCCTCGGGAGCGTAGCGCTCCGCCCCCACAGCCCGCTCAGCGGAGGAAGTCCCTAGTGACTACGACTCTCCTGCCGAGGAGCGGACGGGCAGCCGAAGCCGGGGGCCGACCAGTTTTGGGCGTTGTCTCCCACATCAAGCATGATGAAAACGTGCTTCACATGTGGCGACGAAGGCTCAGCCGCAACATGACTCGGCTACGCAACGACGGCCGCGCTGCAGTCCTGTGGTCCCTGCGGATCACGATCGCCGCGGTCGCGAGCTATGTCGTGGCGACGCTGTTCTTCCCGGGCACGCAGCCACTACTCGCACCCCTGACCGCGATGCTCGTGGTGCAGGTCACTCCGGTATCGCTCCTCGCCAGCGGCCTCGACCGGGTGGTGGCGGTGGTGACCGGCGTCTCCCTCGCAGTGGCGTTCGCTGCCGTCCTACCGCTCGAGTGGTGGAGCCTCGGCCTCCTGATCTTCGTCTCCATAGCGATCGGCCAGGCGCTCCGCCTGCGTTCGAACCTCATCGAGGTCGCGATCAGCGGCATGCTCGTGCTCGGCGTCGGTTCGCTGGGCGCTGAGTCGGCCGGCTGGCAGCGGATCGCGGAGACGCTCGTGGGTGCCGCCGTCGGTATCGCGGCAAACCTGCTGTTCCCGCCCAGGATCGCCAGTGCCGACGCAGCGCGGGCCATCGACGGGCTGGCCGACTCGATCAGCGAGTTGCTCAATCGCGCCGCTGAGGAGCTGGTTGGACTGGTGGCAGAAGGTCGTGATGTTGGGTCGGCTGCAAGAACGTGGTTGGACGACGCCCGCCGGATCACCCACGACGACATCCCCCGGGTCGGTTCGGCCCTCCTTCACGCCGAGCAGGGCCGCCGGCTCAACGTTCGCGCCGTCGGTACTCCGGACGTGGGGCCCGGACTGCGCCAGGGTTTCGAGGCGTTGGAGCACTCCGCTGTCGCCATCCGCTCGATGTTCCGTGCGCTGGTGGACGCGACGTCCGAGCCGACGTGGCTCGACGACGAGAACGCCGCCGACGTGCTGCTCGGGCTCGCCCAGACATTGCGCGAGCTGGCCGCGGGTATCGACGCGTTCGGGCAGCTTGTCCGCAACGAGGCAGGGCCGGTGACGAGCCTGGGCTCCGACGACGTGCAAACTCTCCGCGAGGCCCTCGACGGCATGCAGGAGGCCCGGGCCCGGCTCGAAGACCTGGCCACGACCGACAGCGCTCCCGAGCTGCGCGAACTGCACGCCATCGTGCTCTCGACCGTCAGGCGACTGCTGCGCGAGATGGATCTCGAGCAGCGGGTCCGACGACAGGTTCAACTGCTCCGCCCGACCCGCCCTCGGCCGGCGTACGTCGGTAGGCCTTCGTCCAGACGGCGGCCCACCCCACCGGAGCTCACACCAGACGCGGAGACCCAACCACTCCCGAGGCTCCCCGGCGACGGTCGGGACCGCCCGCACTCCTGAGCGATTGGCGACGCTTCGAGCCGGCCGGGCATCCGCCACCCGGCCGCAAGCCGCGAGGGGATCAGCGGCTGGCCGGCGCCGAAGAAGTCACAGAACTTCATGATCAACGGGTCCCAGGCCTGCGGGTCGATGTGGTCGCTGCCCGGCAGCCGTACGGCGTCGGCCACGTGGGCGCGCAGGACCTGGACGTGGATCGCGTGTGCCCTCGCGGAGTCGTCGTCGATCGGGTACTGACCCGACACCCGGCACTCGAGCTGGATCGGGCACTCCGCCACCCGATCTGGGGCGACCAGGTCCGACGGCTCCGGGGTCAGCCCGGCGACCTCGAACTTGCGCGGCTCGAAGCGATAGCCGGTCTCGCGCTTGTGCGGCGACAGCTCCGGCGATCCGGTGAGCAGCGCCAGCCGGTCGACGTGATCAACCAGGTCGGCTGAGGCGAGGTTGAGGACGGTCTCGCCCGTGCGCAGGAGGTTCTGCGTGGTCCGCGAGGACGCGCCCAGGCCGAGGACGGCGTTCTGCCCCAGCCACCAGGCTGAGGACATCGGTGCAAGGTTGGTGGTGCCATCGGGGTTGGTGGAAGAAACCAGCACGACGGGGGTTCCGTAGTAGTGAACCTTGAGGGGTACGACGCGGTGCATGTCCCAAGTCTGGTCGCCGAAGGGTCCCGATTCTGGCGGGAATCGGACACCGCGCGAGGATGGGGCCGTCTCATCGGCCGTAACGTGACGTCATGGTCGTACCCCGGACGCCGGCCTTCAGGGGGCGTTCACGCGAGCGCTTGGTCCTCGACAGATTGTTGAGCCAAGCGCGTGGCGGCGAAGGCGCGGGGCTGGTGATCCGGGGCGAGGCGGGGATCGGCAAGACGGCGTTGATGCAGTACTTGGCTCGCCAGGCGTCAGGCTGCCAGGTCAGACAGGTCGCGGGCGTGAGGTCCGAGATGGACCTGCCGTTCGCCGTCCTGCATCAGTTGTGCGCACCGGTGCTGGACCGCATCACGGCTCTGCCGGATCCTCAACAGGAGGCACTGCGGATCGCGTTCGGTCTGGCGCGCGGCAACGCGCCAGACCGGTTCTTGGTGGGCCTGGCCACGCTGAGCCTGCTGTCGGAAGTTGCCGCGGAACTGCCGCTGGTCTGTCTGGTCGACGACGCCCAGTGGCTGGATGAGGCCTCGTCGCAGGTGCTGGGGTTCGTGGGCAGGCGCCTGCTGGCCGAACCGGTATTGCTCCTGTATGCACTCCGTGACGAGGCCGACGAACGGCTGATGCCGGCCCTGCCGGAAATGACACTGGGAGGGCTCACCGAGACGGACGCGCGGGCGTTGCTGCGGGCCGTGGTCCCGGGTCGACTGGATGAGCGAGTTCGAGATCGCATCATCGCCGAGACCCACGGGAACCCGTTGGTGATCCTGGAGCTGGCGCGACGGACGCCTGAAGCAGAGTTGGGGGGTGGCTTCGCCGATTCGACCAAAGGCAGCCTGTCCGACCAGCTCCAATCACACTATGTGCGACGGGTTGAGGCACTCCCCGAGCAGACTCAGTGTCTGATGTTGCTGGCAGCAGCCGACCCCACGGGGAATGAGACTCTGCTGTGGCGAGCCGCTCGGTCCCTCGGCCTCGATCATGACGCGGCCAACGCCGCTCAGGCACAGCAGCTGCTTGAGATGGGCACGCCGGTGCGCTTCCGGCACCCTCTGATTCGATCAGCAGCCTATGCGGCCGGAAGCCCGGAGGGCCGTCGAACCGTGCACGAGGCGCTCGCCGCTGCGACGGACGCCCAGACCGACCCAGAACGCCGCGTCTGGCACCTGGCCGCCGCGGCCACCGGCCACGACGAGGGCGTTGCCGCGGCGCTCGAGGAGGCGGCGACCAGGACCCAGGCGCGCGCTGGTCTCGCAGCCGCCGCAGCGTTCCTCCAACGGTCGGCAGCCCTGACCGCCGAGCCGGAACGACGGGCAAGCCGAGCTCTGGCCGCTGCCCATGCCCACCTGCACGCCGGTGCGCTGGACACGGCTCTCGCACTGGTCGCCCAGGCCGAAGCAGACGCTGTCACCGACCTCCAACATGGCCGCGTGCAGCGGCTCAGGGCGCAGATCGCGTGGGTGTCCAGTCCCCGACCCGTCGCGCCTGTTGAGTTGGTGCAGGCCGCTGCGCGCCTCGAGCCGCTGGATCCGGAGCTCGCGCGGGACACGTACCTCGACGCCTGGCTCGCATCGTTCGTCGCCGGTCGGCTCGCCGAGGCCGGCGGCCAACTGCCCGAGGTATGCGCGGCGGCCCGCTCGGCCGTCCAGGTCACACAGTCTCATCAGCCCAGCGATCTTCTGCTCGATGGTCTCGCGACAGTCGTCACCGACGGGCTCGCCGCGGCGGCGCCGAGCCTGCGACGAGCGGTGGACGGGTTCCTCGATGATCCTGACCCCGGCTGGCTCAAGTGGGGCGGCAGCCTCGTCTCGGCGGCGGCCATGTCTCTGTGGGACTTCGACAATTTGGCAAGGGTGAGCGCACGGCAGGTCGAACTCGCGCGCGCGTCGGGTGCCCTCGCGCCGTTGACGATCGCCTTGAGCGTGCACGGGATGACTGCCGCCTGGCGAGGTGACCTCGACGAGGCGACATCACTCCTGGCAGAGGGAGTCGCGGTGGCGGAGGCGACGGGAACCCACATGTTCCCGGGCGGATCTCTCCTACTCGCGGCATACCGAGGGCGACCGTCGGAAGCGTCACCACTGATGGCGACGACGGTCTCGAACGCGACCGCTCGCGGCGAGGGAATCTTCTCGCAGTTCGCCCATTGGACCGCGGCAATCCTCCACAACGGTCTCGGCCACTACTCAGAGGCGCTGGTCGCCGCGGAGGAGGCGGTTGAGGAGACCGATGCACCCCACCGCACGTCGTGCGTGCTCCCAGAAGTGGTCGAGGCCGCGGTCAGAAGCGGGAACCCGGACCTCGCGAACGACGCGATGACCCAACTGTCGGGATCGACCATCGCCGGCTCCGACTGGGCGTCTGGCATCGAGGCCCGCTGCCATGCCCTGCTCAGCGACGGCCAGGGTGCCGAACAGCTGTACAGCTACGCAATCGAGCGGCTGGGGCGCACGCCGCTCCGTCCCGAGCTCGCCCGCGCCCAGCTCCTCTATGGCGAGTGGCTGCGCCGCCAGAACCGGCGCACCGACGCGCGTCAGCAACTCCGCACCGCCTACGAGCTGTTCACGTCCATGGGAACCGAGGCTTTCGCCGAACGCGCTCGCCGCGAGCTGGTAGCCACTGGAGGGACGGTCCGCAAGCGTGAGCCCGGCGCGGAGAGCGGACTCACTCCCCAGGAGGAGCACATCGCTCGGCTGGCTCGAGACGGACGCACCAATCCCGAGATCGGCGCCGAGTTGTTCCTCAGCGCTCGTACGGTCGAATGGCACCTCAGCAAGATCTTCACCAAGCTCGGCATAACCTCCCGCCGCGGTCTGCACGATGCCATGCCCACGCGAGGCAAGCGCACCCCCCGGGGTTCAGGGATCTGAGCAGCCAGAGCATCAAACCGTCTTCATGCATCCCGGCCAGGGGGTCGACCGGGGAACACACGGGCGCGGCAGCGCCGTGGTCAACCTCAGGATCTTGACCACAGCCAGCCGTACCTGACCCTCGGAGACAGTGATGAAGCAGGCAAAACTCGGCCCCGGTCGGGCTCGTGGTGAGCCCTCAAGCCACCTCGGGCGACCGGAACTCTTGGGGAACATCGCGCTGCTGACGCGGTGACGTCGCCCCCTGACTGCGGTTGCAGCGGTCCTGCTGGCCGGGGCCGGGACCAGGCAACTCCCTGGCGCGAGTCCACCTCCAAGAGGAAAGCCTCGTCACCGAGCACACGAATCCACACCATCCAGTGAAGGAGTGAATCGGAAATGACCCCCCAATTCGCAGGAAGGTCCGCGTTGATCACCGGCGGCGGCAGCGGGATCGGACGCGCCAGCGCCTTGGCGCTGGCCGCTGAAGGCGCGATGGTGACGGTTGCGGGCCGCACCGAAGAGACGCTGAAGGAGACAGTTCGACTCATCGAGGCCGTCGGAGGCGCAGGCCGCTTCGTAGTGGCCGACGTCACCGACGAGGCCCAGGTCGAGTCGGCAGTCGAGGCTGCGATCGAGGATGGCGTCCTGGACCTCGCCGTCAACAACGCCGGTTACGACGGTGTCTACGAGCTGACCACCGACTACTCGACGGACATGCTCGACCACATGCTCGCCCTCAACGTCCGAGGCGTGCTGCTGTCCATGAAGTACGAGCTTCGCAAGATGGTGGCGCAGGGGTCCGGTGCGATCGTGAACATGTCCTCCGGTGCGGGACTCGTGGGTGTGCCTGGCTTCTCCGGCTACACGGCCACCAAGGCTGCCGAGATCGCCATGACCAAGAGCTCCGCGCTTGAAGTCGCGTCCCAAGGCATCCGGATCAACGCCGTGGCCCCGGGTCTCGTGGACACACAGCTGATCGCCTCCCTGGACCCAGAGCACCGCCAGGCCCTCAGCGCCGCACACCCCCTCGGACGGATCGCCCAGCCCACCGACATCGCCGAGGCCGTGGTCTGGCTCCTTTCCGACAAGGCCAGCAACGTCACCGGCATCGCCCTGCCGGTCGACGGCGGCTACTCCGTTCCGTAGCGGCCGGAGTTGTGAATCAACAAGCACCCAATGCGCACCCGAAAACACCCGGTCGACAGGGAGACTCACCATGACTCAACTCACCCGCGAGATCCCCACCAGCGTGACCATCGGCGGAGACCTGACCGTCGGACGCCTCGGCTACGGAGCGATGCAGCTGACCGGGCCGAAGGTCTGGGGACCGTACCCTGACCACGACCGGGGAGTCGCGCTCCTGCGTTCGGTCGTCGACGCCGGCGTGACGTTCATCGACACCGCCGACGTCTACGGCCCGCACTCCAACGAGGAACTCATTCGCGAGGCCTTGCACCCCTACCCTGACGACCTCGTCATCGCCACCAAGGGGGGATTCGTGCGCGGTGGCCCCGAGTACTCCGACATGGGGGCGGTCGGCAACCGGGAGTACCTCCACCAAGCGGCGTACATGAGCATGCGGCGACTCGGCCTGGACCGGATCGATCTCTACTACCTGCACACGCCCACCATGACCGATGAGCCGTTCGAGCACATCGTCGAGACGCTCGCAGGAATGCGCGAGAACGGCCTCATCCGCCACATCGGCCTGTCCAACGTCAGTGGCGGGCAACTGCGCACCGCACTCTCGATCACCGAGATTGCCGCTGTCACCGTGCACTACAACGTCGCTGTCCGCCTCGGCGCGGCCGTACGGCGGGTCGCGCAGGACAACGGCATCATGTTCTCGCCGTGGCATCCCGGTGCCATTCCCGGCGGTGAGGACGGCGTGCGGTTCCACGCGGTGATCGACCCGATTGCCGCAGAGCACGGCGCCACCCCCCAGCAGATCGCGCTGGCCTGGCAACTGCACCGGACCGCGACCGCGCTGCCGATCCCCGGCACGACCAGCGTCGAACACCTGAAGGAGAACCTCGAGGCCGCGAGCATCAAGCTCACCCAGGACGAAGTCGACGCCATCACGGCCCTCGCGCCCGAGGACGACGAGCAGTGATGCCCAAGCACTTTGGTAGCCAGGCGCGATGTGTTCAGGGACAGCGCCATCGCCGACCTGCGTCTTGTCGCCGCTACAGGACGCCCCTGCACATCCGCCGCATCGGGCGGCGACCCAGTGGTGCGGATAGGCGTGTCAGCCCGTCCAGGACCGTAGCTTCTCGGGGTTCCGTACCGCCCAGATGTTCTTGATCCGGCCGGCTTCGACGTCGAACGCCATCACCACCACGGTGACGCCGTCTTGATGAGCCACCAGACCAGGCTGTCCGTTGACCGTGCGCACCAGGATTGTGAGGTCGGGTGCCTTGCCAGCGAGATCGATGAAGGCGCGCGCGATCTCCGCGCCGCCTTCAACCGGGCGGAGCAAGGCGCTGACGACGCCGCCGCCGTCGGCGATCGCGGTGGCGTCGGGGTCGAGGAGTCCGATGAGAGCGTCGATGTCCCGGGCCTCCCATGCTTCCTTGAAGCCCCGGACGATGTCGGCCTTCTGGGCTGTCGGAGTCGCGGGAGCCGGCGACGTGCGAATGCGACGTCGGGCCGACGAGGCCAGCTGCCGGCATGCCGCCGGCGTACGGCCGACGATCTCGGCCACTTCGGCGAAGGAGTAGCGGAAGACATCGTGGAGGATGAGCGCGACACGTTCGGCCGGGGTCATCGACTCGAGTACGACGAGGAACGCCATGTTGATCGACTCGTCGAGGGTGACCCGGTCGGCCGGGTCGACAGTGGTGTCGCCTGACCGCCCGTCGATCCACTCCGTACGTTCGGGCAGCGGCTCGGGGATCCATTCGCCCACGTAGCGCTCCCGCCGGGCCCGGGCCGAGCCGAGCAGGTCGAGGCAGACACGACTGGCGACCGTGGTCAGCCAGGCGCCAGGGGACTCGATGGCTTGCCGCTGCTGTGGAGACATGTCGTACCAGCGGGCATACGTCTCTTGTACCGCGTCCTCAGCATCGGCCAGGGAGCCGAGGAGCCGGTAGGCGATGTTGATCAGCTGACGCCGCTCGCGCATGACCGCGGTCAGGCTCGGATCGAGCCGGCCGTCTCCTGGCTCAGCCTGGGTGGTCATGGTGTCGACAGCTCCCTTGGTCGCATCTGCCCTCACCAGTACGACGACACAGCACATCGAACTGTGAGGTTGGCGCGTCGCCTCACGTTCCGAGGGGCTGCGTCGTCGTACTGACGAACACACCATCCACCTTCACATAGGACTCTGATGAACATCGCTCTGTGGATCATCGCCGGACTGCTGGCCGTGGTCTTCCTGGCCAGCGGCGCCCTCAAGCTGATCCTGCCCAAGGAGAAGATAGCCGCCACCTCCGCCGGAGGATGGGCCGAAGACTTCAGCGCCGGCAGCATCAAGGCAATCGGCATCCTCGAGGTCCTGGCTGCGGTGGGCCTGATCCTGCCCGCCGCCCTCGACATCACTCCGGTTCTGGTGCCCCTGGCCGCCGTCGGACTGGTGTTGGTGATGGTCGGCGCGATGATCACGCACCGCCGCCGCCACGAGACCACGGCGATGGTGGCGAACCTGGCCTATCTCGCCCTGGCCGGCTTCCTGGCGTGGGGCCGCTTCGGCCCCGAGCCCTTCAGCGGCTGACCCAGTTGTCTACGTTGCTGTCGTCGGCCGCTCCGGCCTCGCCGCAAGGCAGGAGGTCCGTTCCTCACGTTGTTGGGCCGATGGGCACGACCAAATGCACTCGAGGCTCCGCTGTCCTCGCCGGCCAACACCCGATTAGAGAAGGATGCGCCGAAGATTTTGCGGCGCCCGTGCGGCGACGCCGCCTCATGCAACGGTTTCGTCGCAGGCTGGTCGGCGTTGGCAGAGTCAGGCGCGCTCCTCGGCGATCGAGTTGCCGCCGTCAACGACCACGAGCTGCCCGGTGGTGTACGCGGCGCCCGGCAGGCACAGCATCGCGATGGCCGTGGCGACCTCCTCGGGGGTTCCCGCCCTCTGGACCGGCGTCATCGTGGCCTGGTGCGCCTCGTCGTCGGTCTGGCCGCTGGTCGCGATCCACCCGGGCGCCACGGCGTTGCAGGTAACTCCGTCGCGGGCGTAGTCCAGGGCGACGGCGCGCATCAGCCCGACCACGCCGGCCTTGGCCGCCGCGTATCCGGCTTCGGCTCGCATCGCCATGACCGGCCCGGTGACCGAGGAGACCATCACGACCCGGCCCCACTGTGTCGCCACCATGTCGGGGAGCGCCGCTCGGGTGACCAGGTAGGCCGTGTCCAGGTTTCTGGCGATGCCCTCTCGCCAGGCGTCCGGTGCCAGACCCAGCACGGTGCCCGACTCCACACCTCCGTTCACCTGGCCCAGGGCGGGCCGCGCCTGGCTCGTCATGCCGGCGTTGTTCACCAAGATCGCGATCGGCCCCAACGCGGTTCGCACCTGGGCGACCGCCGACCGCGCGGCGGCCTCGTCGGTGAGGTCGGCGACGACGCCCACGGCCTCGATGCCCTGTCGGGTGAGGTCCGCGGCTCGGTCATGCGCCCGCTCCGTCGTTGCGGCCACGGCGACCCTGGCCCCGAGAGCGCCGAGGAGACGCGCGGTGGCGAACCCAATGCCGGTCGGCGACCCGGCGCCGGTCACCAGGGCGGTGCGTCGGGCGAGGGTGAACGGCGCCGGAACATGGGGTGCGGGGTCGGTCACAGCGGCAGGGTACTGCCGACGCCCGGACCCTTCGGTCCGAGACACCGGCCACCGTTCGCTTGGGAGTGGGGCGCCGCGACGACGAACAGGGCGGTTCGACTGCCACGGTCGGTGTCCGAAGGGCACAGTGGGCCGCATGCGCTCCTCACCGTTGCCTATTGCCGCGCCCGTCCGTGAGGCCGGGCGCACCCAGGGCCGCCGGCGCGCCACCGTGATCCCTGCCGTCGTCGTGCTCGCGCTGGTGGGTGGGGGCTGCGCTGATCTGTCCGACACCGAGGGCACGTCGAGCTCCACGGGACAGGGGCTGGCCACGCGGGACGGCCACCGGCACCCGAGCCAGCGCGAGCGGGCAGCCGATCTGCGACAGCGCGCCGAGCGGGAGGCGCGGCTCGCGCAGCAGCAGGCCGAGCCGTCCGCCGGCACCGCCGCCTCGCTTCTCGCCGGCCTGACCGTGCGCGGGCGCGCCCCGATGACCGGGTACGACCGGGACCGGTTCGGCCAGGCGTGGCTGGACGCGGACCGCAACGGCTGCGACACCCGCAACGACATCCTCGGCCGCGACCTGGCCACCCAGCAGCTGGGGCCCGACCAGGACTGTGTCGTGGAACGCGGCACCCTCGAGGACCCCTACACCCGGAGCCGGATCGTGTTCGTCCGAGGCGTGAGCTATTCGGTCGACATCGACCACGTCGTCGCGCTCGGCAACGCCTGGGTCTCCGGCGCCTGGAAGTGGGACATCCACCAGCGTGCCGCGCTGGCCAACGACCCGCTGAACCTGCTGGCCGTCGACGCCGGCGCCAACCGGCACAAGAGCGACGGGGACGCCGCCACCTGGCTGCCGACCGACACCGGTTACCGGTGCGCGTACGTCGCCCGGCAAGTGAGCGTGAAGTCCAAGTACGGCCTGTCGGTCACGCCGGCCGAACGGGACGCGGTGCGGCGGGTGCTCGCCACCTGCCCCGGCCAGTCCGCGACACCAGACCCGGCCCACGCGCCCACGCGGGTGGACCACAACATCACCGACCCGGGCGGCGGCTCGGACCCGGGCGGGTCCTCGACCACGCCCGGAAGCGATGAGATCTACTTCGAGAACTGTGACGCCGCACGGGCCGCCGGTGCCGCGCCGGTCCACGCCGGGGACCCCGGATACGGGCCGCACCTGGACCGCGACGGTGACCGCATCGCCTGCGAGTAGGCACCAATGCGCCAGCGCCAGTTCGGGTCTCAGACGGAGAGCCAGCCCGTACGGCGGGTCGCGACCGTCATGGGGAAGGGTCCCGGTGTCGAGCTCGACGGGGTGGCTCCCGTCGGCGTCGCGCACCGTTATGCCGGCGGACTGCCCGTCGACTACGGGGTGTAGAGAATGTGCCCGCCGTCCGGAGCCCAGTCCGGCCACAACGCGTCTTCGTCGACCAGTAGGCGCTGGTTGCTCCCGTCGCCGTCCATGACGAAGACGGAGCTCGTGTCACCGCAGTCATCGGCGGCGATGTACATCAGCTGCTGGCCGTCCGGCGACCAGGTCGGCCGCGCCTCGCACCCGTCAGCGTTGTCCGTCACCTGTCGCTGCCCAGTGCCGTCAGAGTTGATGACGTAGATGTCTGAGGGACCGTCGTCGCCCTCGTACATCGTGAACGCCACCTGGCTCCCGTCCGGTGACCAGGCGGGTTCGTCCTCGTCGATCGGACCCGACTGTCAGCTGCATCGGGTCGCTGCCGTCGAGCTTCATCAGCCACAGGTCGAGGGACCCGGCACGGCGCGACACGAAGACGATCGGGTGCGCCGAGGAGTCGACCGGGGTCTGGATCGCCTGCGAAGCGTCGCCAGCCGCTCCCTCGTCGGCGGATCTCGACGGTTTTCACCTTCTCCAGCGTCCTCCGCTGGCACATCTGACGCCACCCCTGCGCAACACGTCTGACCCGTCGGACTGGGCAGAACACGGAAGGTCTCCCCGGCGCGGGCAACTGTCACGAAAAAGATTCTGGAGCCTTGTAGAAATCGTCGTGCCTGGAACGAAGGGCTGGTGAGGGGCCGGATCCGCCGGCCCACGACCAGACGGGAAGACCCATGCGCCGCATCATCGCTTCCACCTACACCACGCTCGACGGATTCATCGACAACCCGCACGAGTGGTCCCTGCCCTACAACGACGCAACCGCTCAGCAGTACGCGATGGACCTCACGCTGGGCGCTGACGCACTGCTGCTCGGGAGGGTGACGTACGAGGGCATGGCTCAGGCATGGCCGCACATGGGCGGCAACCCCTTCGCCGACCACATCAACTCGATCGAGAAGTACGTCGTCGCCACCCAGCCGGTGGACACCGCCGGCTGGGGACCGACCACTGTCGTCCCGGGAGTCGACCTGCTGGCCCGGGTCGAGCAGCTCAAGCAGACCCCGGGCGGGAACGTCCTGATCTGGGGCAACGGCCGGCTCACCGACGACCTGGCGGTCGCGGGGCTGCTCGACGAGTACCGCGTCTGGATCTGCCCGGTCCTCAAGGGTGACGGTGAGCCGCTTTTCCGGCCCGAGAGCATCACGGGGCTCGAGCATCTCGGTACGACGTCCTTCGAGTCCGGCCTGGTCGTCGGCTCCTACCGCGTCGCAGCGGCGTGAAGGCGGACCGAATGAACCCCGCCGTCACCACCTACATCGAAGGCACGAAACCCTGGCAGGCCGAGGTCTGCGACGCGCTGCGCGACACGGTGCACCGCGCCCTCCCCGACGTCGAGGAGGCAGTTCAATACGGGAAGCCGCACTTCGTACGCGAGGGCCGCCATGTCGCCGTGCTGCACGTGGCCGCGGCTAAGGTCTCGTTCATGGTGTTCGACGCGGGGGCCGTCGAACCGGTGCCCGGTGTGCTGCGCTCGCTCGGATCCGGCGACCGTAAGGTCGTCGACATCCGCGAGGGCGAGACCGTCGACCTCCCCTTCATGACCGACCTCCTGCGCCGAACGACCGGCCAGGACTGAGAGAGGAAACCCCACGATGCGCGTGATGGTGATGACCAAGGGTGACGCCGCCGACGAGGGCAAAGCCGAGCC
Source organism: uncultured Actinomycetota bacterium (assembly GCA_963788445.1). GTDB lineage: Bacteria > Actinomycetota > Actinomycetes > Propionibacteriales > Nocardioidaceae > Nocardioides. The sequence continues at coordinate 484,622 of CAWBGN010000004.1, read as the reverse complement.
GACCCAGGAGATGTTCGAGACGATGCAGGCCTTCAACGAGCAGCTGGTCAACGCCGGCATCATGCTCGGTGGGGAGGGTCTGAAACCGAGCAGCACCGGCGCGAAGGTCGCGTTCTCCACCGCTGGGACGTCGGTGGTCGACGGTCCATTCACCGAGTCGAAGGAGGTCATCGCTGGATACTGGATCTGGGAGGTCAGCTCGCTGGCCGAGGCGGTCGAGTGGGCCAAGCGCTGTCCGTTCGACCCATCCTACGGCGACACCCAGGTCCTGGAGATACGGCCGATGTTCGACATGGAGGACCTCGCCGAGACCGTCGACGCCGAGACGCTCGCCCGGAACGAAGAGCTCCAGAACAGAGCCACCGGCGGCTGACGGATGGACCTGTCCGAGTCGGTCGAGGCCCTGTGGCGGATCGAGTCACCGCAGTTGATCGCCACCCTCGCACGGCGCATCGGTGACCTCGACATCGCCGAGGACCTTGCCTCCGAGGCGTTCGTGGCGGCGCTCGAACAGTGGCCGCTCGATGGCGTGCCTCCGCGTCCGGGTGCGTGGTTGATGACGACTGCTTGGCACAAGGCGATCGACCGTGCCCGGCGCGAGGAGACGGCCCGGCGGAAGGCTCCGCTTCTCGTCGCCGGGCACGACGGAGAGCTGCCGGACGTCAGCGACGCAGCACTCGCGCCGATCCCCGACGATCTGCTCACGATGCTGTTCACCACCTGCCACCCGGTGCTCGCACCCGAGTCACGGGTCGCGCTCACCCTGCGGCTCTTCGGCGGCCTGACCACCGACGAGATCGCACGAGCATTCCTTGCCCCGTCACCAACCATCGGACAGCGCATCTCACGGGCCAAGCGCACCCTCGCCGAGGCTCGGGTGCCGGTGGAGGCACCCGCCGCGAACGACCTCCCCCAGCGCCTCGAGGCAGTGCTCGAGGTCCTCTACCTGATCTTCAACGAGGGCTACTCGGCCTCCTCGGGCGAGACCGTGGTCCGCGCCGATCTGGCCGTCGAAGCCATGCGGATGGGCCGCGTACTGGCCGGGCTGCTGCCGACCGAGCCCGAGGTCTTCGGGCTCGTCGCCCTGATGGAGCTGCAGGCCTCGCGGTTCCGCACTCGCACCGACGCCGACGGAATCCCTGTCCAGCTCGAGCACCAGGACCGCCTCAGCTGGGACCGGACCCTGATCGACCACGGCCTCGGCATGCTGGATCGGGCCTTCGACCTCGCTCGCCCGCTCGGCCCATACACACTCCAGGCAGCGATCTCGGCCTGCCATGCACGCGCCACCAGCTTCGCCGACACCGACTGGGTCGCAATCGTCGCTCTCTACGACGCCCTCGCCCAGGTCACCGGGTCACCTGTGGTCGAACTGAACCGCGCCGTCGCCATCCTCCACCTCGACGGACCCGAAGCCGCGCTTCTCGTCACCGAACCCCTGCTCGAGGACCGGCGCCTCGCCGGCTACCACCTCCTCGGCGCCGTCCGCGGCGACCTCCTCACCCGACTCGGCCGCCACGACCAAGCAGCGGCCGAGCTCGAACGCGCAGCAGATATCGCACCCACCAAACAAGAACGACAACTTCTTCTCGACCGAATGGTCGATGCCCTCGACGCCGCCAGCCGCTGAACTGCGCGTACCCATGCGCAGCGTCCTGCCGCTGAAATCGGCAGCAAGCTGCGGCCGCCGCAACGAAACGCGCGAACCGCCCCCCAGCTCAGGCCCGGGGGCGGTTCGGTGCGCGGCGCCCGGCCGACTCGGGTATGCAGACGGGCAGCGCGTTGTCCCATGATCTGACCGCGCTTGGCGCTGGTGCTCACCCGTAGGGGTTACCCAGCATTCGTCGATGCATGGTTTGCGGCACTCCCATCGTCCGCGGGCGAGCCCGACGCAAGCCGGCCACCAGTGCTCCGTTTCGCCTGTACGGGTGAGCACCTGCCTGCCCGACCACGTACAGTCGTTACGTCGGTCGGATTCGCCGAGACCCCGCTTCCTTCCTCCATGACACGGTGCCTGTCTCGGCAAGGTCCCCCCACCGCATCCCCGGGGCAGGCACCGTCAACCTTCCGAGAACGAAGAACCGCCCCGATCGCGCCCGACATGCCGCGCGGACCGGGTAGAGCGCCGCCGTTCTGGCCGGCCGCGCGAGGCCGGCTCCGGCGGTCGCGGGTGTTCGTCCTGAGCAGCACGAACGCCCCGATGGAGGCCATCGGGACGTTCTGCGCTCGAACTCAGTCGCTGAGGAAGAAGGTCAGCAGCTCCTTGGTGTCCGACAGCTCGCGGACGACAAGCGTGCCCTCCGCGCCCTCGTAGGCGCCGGTACCGCCCGTGATCGGGAACTCGAAGACCTCCGGCTCGCCGGCCAGCAGGCCCTGGATCGTGATCTGGCCGCGGCGCAGCGACGCGGTGCCGACGCACTGAGACTCCTCCCGCGCGGTCGAGGTGATCGTGCAGACCACGCCCGTGTGCCCGACCTTCTTGCCGTGCATGGTCAGGACTCGAGGTGAAGATGAAGGAGTCACCGAGGCTGAAGTCCGGCTCGCCGACATCGACGAACGCCTCCTCGGTGTTGGTCGACAAGACCCGAATCGTGCCTCGATCGTGTCCATGTCGGTCCGCGCTGCCCTGGCCCGTCGCCGGCGCGACCGACCCCGCCGTCAGGGCCGCAACTCCAACCACCGCTCCCATGACTCCTAGGCGCTTGATCATGTCCGACTCCCATCTGTTCCGCGGCCGCCCGGTAGCGGTCACTGACACCTCCGCCTTATCCCGGACGGCTACGCCGACACATCGCATACTTTGGGTAGCCCGAAAGGGTGAGCAACTGATCCGGCTACCGCCGTCAGGGCTGTCGAGGGTGGCGCTCCAGGGTGCCCTCGACCTGATAGCGGCGGCAGGTGGTGGCGTCGTCGAGGGGTATCCGCACGACACGGGCGGTAAGAAGAAGTCGGTCCTGTACAACGGAACCCGAACATTGTTCGAGCGGTCAGGCCCTGACCCAGGCGACTCAGAGGTGTCGCATTGCCTCGGCCACTGCGTCCCCGTCGGTGCCGGCCAGTCCCTCGATGACGCCGGCCCGGTCCTCCTCCGAGCGGTTCTGGCTCAGCTTCGCCTTGGCCTCCACCGACTCGACCAGGATCTCGACGCCGATGATCGCCTTGAGCTGCTTCTCGATGTAGACCTCGGGCGCGTCCTCGACCGCCCACGGGTCGGCGCGGCCGGACTCGTGGTGCTCGGTGAGCTGGCCGACCAGCTCCCGCAGCCAGGCCTTGTCGTCGATGACCCGGACCGGACCGCGCAGGTGGACCGTCGAGTAGTTCCAGGTCGGCACCACCCGGCCGTGCTCGCGCTTGGTCGCGTAGAACGCCGGGCTCACGTACGCGTCCGGGCCGAGCACGATCGCCAGCCCCGGCGACCCGTCGCACGATCGAGCGCCAGTGTCGGTTGGCGCGGGCCACGTGACCCACGAGCTTGTCGTCGCGCCAGAGCACCGGCAGGAACGTCGCCTCCGGGGCGCCGTCCTCCGCGACGGTCACGAGCTGGGCGGTCCCGATACCCGCCACGAACGCGCGCACCTCATCGTCGGGCATCACGTTGAACCGGGGCACGTACATCCGATCGCTCACCCGGCCATCCTCCCGCACTCGGCAACGGGCGGTCAGTCCGCGCGCATTCATGCGTGCTGTCGAGCCGCGGCCGGGTGACAACGGGTCGTGTGCCTGAGAGTGCGCCATACCGCTCCCTCAGGCACACGACCCCACATGTCGGCGGCTCCGAGCACAATGGGCGCGTGCTGCTCGCCGACGTCGTCGCCGCCTCCGCAGGCGGTCGCCGCCACCCGATCCCGCAAGGCCAAGGTCGCCGCGCTGGCCGAGGCGCTCGCGAAGGCCGGCCCCGACGAGGTCGAGACGGTCACGTCCTACCTCGCCGGCAGCCTCCGCCAGCGCCGCACCGGCCTGGGCTGGCGCGGGCTCAGCGAGCTCCCGGAGCCGGCCGACTCCCCCACCCTGACCGTGCTCGAGGTGCACGAGGCGTTCGACGCGATCGCGGCCCACGCCGGCGCCGGCTCGCAGGCCGCGCGTGCCGCCGCGGTGGCCGAGCTGTTCGGCCGCGCGACCGCCGACGAGCAGGCCTGGCTCCGCGGCGCCGTCACCGGCGCGGTCCGGCAGGGAGCGCTCGACGCCCTGGTGCAGGAGGCGGTGGCTGCGGCGGCCTCGGTGCCGCTCGCGTCCGTACGCCGCGCGGCGATGCTCGCCGGCTCGACGACCGCCGTCGCGGTCGCCGCGCTGACCGGCGGCGAGGAGGCGCTGGCCGGGTTCGGGCTCGAGGTCGGCCGGCCGGTGCTGCCGATGCTCGCGTCCAGCGCGCCCGACCTCGAGGCCGCCCTGGCCAAGGCCGGCGGCGGCGAGCTCGCGATCGACGTGAAGCTCGACGGGATCCGGATCCAGGTCCACCGCTCCGGCGACGACATCCGGATCGCCACCCGCACCCTCGAGGACATCACCGCACCGGCTGCCCGAGGTGGTCGAGGTCGTCCGCGCGCTCCCGGCCACGTCGCTGGTGCTCGACGGCGAGGCGATCGCCCTCGACGCGTCCGGCCGGCCGCGTCCGTTCCAGGAGACCGCGTCCCGCACCGCGATGGGCAGCGGCGTCGAGGTGACGCCGTACTTCTTCGACCTGCTGCACCTCGACGGCGTCGACCTGCTCGACGAGCCCGGTCACGTCCGCTCCGGCAGCGCTGGAAGCCCTGGTCCCGGAGGCCTATCGCGTCCCGCGCCTGGTCACCGCCGACCCCGCCGCGGCGCAGGCCTTCGTCGACGAGGCGCTCGCCGGCGGCCACGAGGGCGTGGTGGTGAAGAACCTCGCCGCGCCGTACGACGCCGGCCGGCGCGGCTCCGCGTGGGTCAAGGTGAAGCCGGTGCACACCCTCGACCTGGTCGTGCTCGCCGTCGAGTGGGGCAGCGGCCGGCGCGAGGGCTGGCTCTCCAACATCCACCTCGGCGCCCGCGACGGCGACGGCTTCGTGATGCTGGGCAAGACGTTCAAGGGCATGACCGACGAGATGCTCGCCTGGCAGACCGAGCGGTTCACCGAGCTGGCCCTGGAGCCCGCCGACGATCCGCGCCCACTACGTCGTCGAGCGTGCGGCCCGAGCAGGTCGTCGAGATCGCCTTCGACGGCGTCCAGCGCTCCACCCGCTACCCCGGCGGCATGGCGCTGCGCTTCGCCCGCGTCGTCCGCTACCGCGACGACAAGACCGCCGCAGAGGCCGACACCGATCGACACCGTCCGCGAGCTGTTCGGCCGGAGTGAGCGCCGTGACACACGTGTCCGAACACACGGTGTAAACATCTGTTGCAACAACTAGCATCACGGCATGCGCCGAGCCCCCGAGACCGACGGACGCCGCACCGCCGCGGCCGCCCGCCGGCGCGCGCGGGAGGCCGAGATCCTGGCCGCGACCCGGGCGCTGTTCGACGACCGCGGCGTGCGGGACGCCCAGATCGAGGACGTCGCGAACGCCGTCGGGATCAACCGGGCGATCGTCTACCGGCACTTCACCGGCAAGGAGGAGCTGTTCGCGCTGACCCTGGTCGGCTACCTCGACGAGCTCCGCGACGAGCTCGCCGCGGCCGCCGACGCCCACGACGACCCGGCCGCGCGGCTGACCGCGGTGGTCGAGGCGTTCTGCGACTACGGGCTGGCCCACCCGGCGTTCGTCGACTGCGCGCAGACCCTGATGCGGCGTACCGGCCCGGAGCTGCTCGACGAGATCTCGGAGAGCGCGCTGTTCCGACTCGGGCGCGGCATCTCCTCGTGCCTGACCATCCTCAGCGCCACCCTCGAGGCCGGCGTCGAGAGCGGCGACTTCACCGTCGAGGACCCGACCCTGCTCGCGAACACGCTCTACGCCAGCGGTCTCGGCGCGCTCCAGCTCGGCCGGGTCGGGATCCTGGTCAAGGAGGCCGCGCCCGGCATCCCCACCGTCGGCACCATCTCCCCCGATCAGGTCAAGCAGTACCTCGTCGCGTCCGCCCTCGCCCTCGCCACCAGCTGAGCCGGTCAGTGCTTCTTGGGCTTCTTCGGCTTCGGCGGCTTCGTGCGTGGCCGGGGCCGTGTGACTTCGGCGGCTTCGCAGGGCCGACCGGAGTCATCCCGGCGTGTCGGCTGCGGTCGGCTCCACCCCCACGGTCAGCGTGACGGTGGTCCCGATCGGCAGCCGGCCGACGGGCATCGCGGTGACCACCGTCCCGTCGCCGCCGGGTCGCTCCACGTCGCGCCGGGCGGGGACCAGGCCGAGGCCGACCAGGGCACGAGCCGCGGCGTCGTACGACATGCCCACCAGGTCGGACGCGATCGAACGACGTCCGACCCGAGGCCACCTCGAGCACGACGACGGTGTCGCCGTCGGCCTCGGTGCCGGCCGCCGGGTCCTGGCCGAGCACGGTCCCGCGCGTCGCCGACGGGTCGTCGACGAGGTGCCGCTCGACCTCGATGTCTCGGCGGCCCAGCTCGGCAACCGCCTCGGACGCGGTCATGCCGCGCAGGTCCGGGACCTTCGTCGTCCGACGGCCGGGCGGCCACGAACGCGGTGACGGCCAGCGGTGACGACGACTGCGGCCGCGCCGACCTGCAGCCGCCGTGAGCGGAGCGCCGGCGAGCGCCAGATCGGCGTCCGCACGGCGAGCACCGCCGCCGGGGGCGGCGCCGGCGGCAGCACGAGACCGGCTGCGTTCGCCGTGGTCGGTGCTCCGCCCCGGAGTCGCCTGCGGTCTCGGCCACCTCGGTGGCGGCGGGTCGCTCGCCGGGATCCTTGGCGATCATCCGTGCGACGAGAGCGCGTACGCCGGGCGGGCACCTCGGCGCCCAGCTCGGGCGCCTCGTCCTGCAGGTGGGCGAGCGCCGTCGCGACCGTCGACTCCCGATGGAACGGCTTGTGCCCGGACAGGCACTCGTAGGCGACCATCCCGAGCGAGTAGATGTCGGACCGGGGCGTGGCGGTCTGGCCGTCGGTCTGCTCCGGGCTGATGTAGTCGGCGGTCCCGATCGACCGTGCCGGTCGCGGTGAGCGGTTCGGAGTCCAGGGTGCGGGCGATCCCGAAGTCGACCAGCACCGCCCGTCCCTCGTCGGTGACCAGGATGTTGGACGGCTTGAGGTCGCGGTGCACGATCCCGGCCGCGTGCGCGGCCTCCAGGGCCGACGCGGTCTGGGCGACCAGGTCCATCACCTCGTCGGCGGGCAGGGTCCGACGCTCGCGCAGGACGTGCCAGAGCGACGTGCCCTCGACGTACTGCATCACGATGTACGGCGCCGGCTCGTCGCCGGAGGCGTCCTCGCCGTAGTCGTAGACCTGGGCGACGCCGGGGTGCACCAGCGCGCCGGCGAGCCGGGCCTCGGCGCGCAGCCGGGCACGGACCACCTCGTCGCCGCTGCCGGGCCGGAGCAGCTTCAGCGCGACCGGCCGGTCCAGCACGGTGTCCCGGGCACGGCGGACCACGCCCGTGCCCCCGGAGCCGAGCACCTCGTCGAGCTCGTACCGGCCCACGAAGAGGTCATCCACGCCGGTCACCATGGGAGGGGTGTACCCGCCACTGGGCGCGGTGATGCCTCAGCGACGGCGCGCGCCTCACTTCTCCAGGATCGCGACGACGCCCTGGCCGCCGGCGGCGCAGATCGAGATCACGCCGCGGCCCGAGCCCTTCTGGTCGAGCAGCTTGGCCAGGGTGTTGATGATCCGGCCGCCGGTCGCCGCGAACGGGTGCCCGGCCGCGAGCGACGAGCCGTTGACGTTGAGCTTGGCGCGGTCGATCGAGCCGAGCGGGGCGTCGAGGCCGAGCCGCTCCTTGCAGAAGATCGGGTCCTCCCACGCCTTGAGCGTCGCCAGCACCTGCGAGGCGAACGCCTCGTGGATCTCGTAGAAGTCGAAGTCCTGCAGCGACAGGCCCTCGCGCTGGAGCATCCGCGCCATCGCGTACGCCGGCGCCATCAGCAGGCCCTCGCCGCCGTGGACGTAGTCGACCGCCGCGGTCTCGTTCGCCGTGATGTAGGCGAGCACGGGCAGCCCGCGCTCCTTCGCCCACTCCTCCGACGCGAGCAGCACGACCGACGCACCGTCGGTCAGCGGCGTGGAGTTGCCGGCGGTCATGGTCGCGGCCTCGCCCTTGCCGAACACCGGCTTGAGCTTGCCGAGCTTCTCGATCGAGGAGTCGGGGCGCAGGTTCTGGTCGCGCTCGAGCCCGCGGAACGGCGTGATCTGGTCGTCGAGGAACCCCGCGTCGTACGCCGCGGCGAGGCGCTGGTGCGAGGTCGCGGCGAGCTCGTCCTGCTCCTCGCGGCCGACCTGCCACTCGAGGGCGGTCAGCGCGGCGTGCTCGCCCATCGACATCTTGGTGCGCGGCTCGCCGTTCTGCGGGATCGCGGGGACGATGTCGCCGGGCCGGACCTTGGCCAGCGCGGCCAGCCGGCCCTTGAGGTCCTTGGCGCGGTTCAGCTCGAGCAGGATCTTGCGGAGGTTCTCGCCCGACCGCGATCGGCGCGTCCGACGTGGTGTCGGTGCCGCCGGCGATGCCGACCTCGATCTGGCCGAGGGCGATCTTGTTGGCGACCTGGATCGCGGCCTGGAGGCCGGTGGCGCAGGCCTGCTGGATGTCGGTGGCCGGCGTCTCGGGCGACAGCTTCGAGCCGAGCACCGACTCGCGGGTCAGGTTGAAGTCGCGGGAGTGCTTGAGCACGGCACCGGCGACGACCTCGCCGACGCGCTCGCCCTCGAGCCCGAACCGGGTGACCAGGCCGTCGATGGCGGCGGTCAGCATCTCCTGGTTGGAGGCCGTCGCGTAGGCGGTGTTGGAGCGGGCGAACGGAATCCGGTTGCCGCCGATGACGGCGACGCGACGGGTCTGTGAGCTCATGCGCCCATCCTTGCTCGCGAGGTGCGCCGAGGGGAACGCAATGAGGGGCACATCACGAAATGTGGACGCCGAGTTACACATCTAGTTACATACGAGCATGAGCGACCGCTACCAGGGCTTCGTCCAGTCTCCCGTCGGCAAGCTTCTCGTCAAGAACCTCGGCCTGCCGAACCCCGTCGAGCTCGAGCGGTACGCCGAGGGCGCACCCCTCGTCGACGGGACCGTCGCGGTCGGCGGCACCGGCCGGCTGGCCGAGTCGCTGCCCGGCCTGCTCGACACCCTCGGCATCGCCTCGACCACGACCACGGACGCGGCCGCGACGTACAAGGGCCTGGTCTTCGACGCCACCGGCCTGACCAGCACCGGCGACCTGGTCGCGCTCCGCGACTTCTTCACCCCGCTGCTGCGCAGCCTCGACCGACTGCCCGCGGATCGTCGTGCTCGGCACGCCGCCCGAGTCGGTCAAGGGCAGCGAGCGGGTCGCCCAGCGCGCCCTCGAGGGCTTCACCCGCAGCCTCGGCAAGGAGGTCGGCCGCGGCGGCACCGTCCAGCTCGTCTACGTCGCCGAGGGCGCCGAGGCGGCCACCGCCTCCACCCTGGCCTTCCTGCTCTCCCCCAAGTCCGCGTACGTGTCCGGCCAGGTGGTCCGGATCGGCGCCACCGGCAGCAAGAAGGCGACCGCGGTCAAGGACTGGCAGCGCCCGCTGGCCGGCAAGACCGCCCTGGTGACCGGCGCGAGCCGCGGCATCGGCGAGCAGATCGCCCGCGTCCTGCACCGCGACGGCGCCACCGTGATCGGCGTCGACGTGCCCCAGGCCGCCAGCGAGCTCCAGGCCCTGATGAGGGAGCTCGACGGCGACCACCTCATCCTCGACATCACCGGCAAGGACGCACCGCAGCGGATCGCCCACCACGTCAAGGAGAAGCACGGCGGCGTCGACATCGTCGTGCACAACGCCGGCATCACCCGCGACAAGAAGCTGGCGAACATGGACGAGGACCGCTGGAGCTCGGTCCTCAACGTCAACGTCGTCGCCCCCGAGCGGATCAGCCGCGAGCTGCTCGACCAGGGCGCGATCAACAAGAACGGCCGGATCATCGGCGTCGCCTCGATCGCCGGCATCGCCGGCAACGTCGGCCAGACCAACTACGCCGCCTCCAAGGCCGGCGTGATCGGGCTGGTCGACTCGCTGGCCGGCGAGCTCAAGGACGGGATCACCGTCAACGCCGTCGCGCCGGGCTTCATCATCACCAAGATGACCGCGGCCGTGCCGTTCGCCACCCGCGAGGTCGGCCAGCGGCTGAACGCGATGAGCCAGGGCGGCCTGCCGGTCGACGTGGCCGAGACGATCGCCTGGTACGCCAGCCCCGGCTCGACCGCCGTCAACGGCAACGTGGTCCGCGTCTGCGGCCAGATGATGCTGGGGGCCTGATCGACGATGGCCGGTCCCGATCCTGGTCAAGGCGGCGCTGCCGTCGATCCCGGTCGTCAACCAGCTGCCCGGCGTCCGGAAGAACCCGGACGGCGACCCGAGCACGCTCTCGTTCAGCCGCGAGGGCGTCACCATCGACGCGCGCCCACGTCGCGGCGTACGCCGCGGTGTGCGGCTTCCCGACCAAGGACACCGTGCCGCTGCCCTACCCGCACCTGCTGGCGTTCCCGCTGCACATGGCGATCATGACCAGCCCGGAGTTCCCCTTCCCGGCCATCGGGTCGGTGCACCTGGAGAACTCGATCACCGGCCACCGACCGATCGCGATCGGCGAGACCCTCGACGTCACCGCCCGGGCGACCAGCCCGCGCGACGCACGCCAAGGGCACGGTCGTCGACTTCGTCACCGAGGTCCGCGTCGGCGACGAGCTGGTGTGGGAGTCGACGTCGACGTACCTGCGTCGCGGCCGTGGCACCGAAGGCGCTCCGACCGGGCTGACCTTCTCCGAGGTCCCGCCCGGTGGCGTGGAGTGGAAGCTGCCCGGCGACCTCGGCCGGCGGTACGCCGCGGTGTCGGGCGACCGCAACCCGATCCACCTCTACCCGCTCACCGCGAAGGCGCTGGGCTTCCCGCGCCAGATCGCGCACGGCATGTGGAGCAAGGCGCGCTGCATCGCGGCGATCGAGAACCGCCTGCCCGACGCCGTCCGCGTCGACGTCGCGTTCAAGAAGCCGATCCTGCTGCCCGGCACGGTGTCGTTCGGCGTGACCCGGACCGACGAGGGCCACGCGTTCTCGCTGACCCGCCCGAAGGACGGCGCGCCGCACTTGGTGGGTGTCGCGACGGGTGCCAATTTCACTGGTTAACCAGTGAAATTGTCTCTTCCCACGGGTAATACCCCGTGGGAAGAGCATGTTCTCCGTGGGAAGTGGGCCCTGAGCCACCTAGCGCGGTCTGCCGAACCGGACCTGCCGCACCGGCACCTCACGTGCCGTCACGGGCGACTTGGCCCGTCGCTGCGAGAACGTCGCGGTGCCCGGGTTCCAGACCCCGACGTCGGTCTTCCCGTTGGCGTCCCAGTCGCCGGTCACCGGCAGGTCGCCGGGCTCGCCGAACGGGACCTGTGCGCGTCCACGCCAGGCCGTCCGCGTCCACGATCCGCAGCGTGAAGACGGCCGTCGCACTGTCGTAGACGCCCAGGTCGGTCTGCTTGTCGCCGTCCCAGTCGCCCGTGACGGGCAGGTCGTCGGCGTCGCCGAGGACGACCCGGGACACCGTGCCGTCGGCCGAGCGCAGCCGGAAGATGCTGGTGCCGGCCCTGCGCACGCCGACCTCCCAGAGCCCGTCGCCGTCCCAGTCGCCGGCGACGGGCAGGTCGGCGACGGCTCCGAACACGATCGTGCTCACGCCGGCGGGCGTCTGGAGCTGGAACGTCTTGGTGGCGGGCGTCCGGACCCCGGCGTTGGTCCGGCCGTCGCCGTCCCAGTCACCCACGACGGGCTGGTCGGTGCCGGTGCCGAGCTTGAGCACCTTCGGTGGCCTGTTCGGACGGTTCACCCGGAACGTGGCCGTGGCCGCGCGTCGGAAGACGGCCACCTCGGCCACGGGTCCGCCCAGGAAGTTGCCGGCGACCGGCACGTCCACGCAGTTGCGTGAGGCCTGGGTCCTGCCGAACACGAACTTCACCGCGTCGAAGAACGGCGCGATCACGCCCGACGGAGCTGCCGCTCCTCGAAGTGGAGGTGCGGCCCGGTCGCGTTGCCGGTCTCGCCGACGGTGCCGAGCAGCGCGCCCTGGTCGAGCCGTCTGACCGACCTTCACCACGACCGTGGTCAGGTGCGCGTAGATCGTGTTCTCGCCGTTCTCGTGCTCGACCCGCACGTAGTGCCCGTAGCCGCTCGTCCCCTTCGGCTCGGCCGTGGTCACCACACCGGGCGCGGCCGACGACGACCTGGTCGCCCAGGTCGTCCGGGCGGTTCCAGTCGACCGCCTTGCTGCTCGGGCTGTGGCTGGCGCGGGTGGTGCCGGTCCACTCCTGGCCGCACGGGAACGGCATCTGGAAGTCGGTGGCCGGGGCGGCGTACGCCGGAACTGCGGCGATCCCGCCCATCCCCGTGGCCAGCGCAGCGGCCAGCCCGCTCGCGAGCAGGGCTCGTCCCAGCTAGCGTCCCCATGGCGTCGGCACCTCGCGTGTCAGGGCGACGCCTCGGGAGTCACAGGAACACCACGAGCGCACAGTCGCCACAAGAGTGCCCAACCGTAACGCGCTCGTCGGCGTGTCTGTCCCGAAACTACAGGCGTGTAGTGCTATAAGCCCGCACGTCGCTCACCGGCGGAGCCGGATCAGGCCCTCCTGCGCCACCGACGCGACGAGCGTTCCGTCCTGGGTGTACACCTCGGCGAACGCGAGCCCGCGGCCGCCCTGGGCCGCGGGCGAGTGCTGGTCGTAGAGCCACCACTCGTCGGCCCGGAACGGCCGGTGGAACCAGATCGTGTGGTCCAGCGACGCCATCTGGATCTCGGGCGGGCGCCGGTCGTGGGCGGCCAGGGTGGCGCCGAGCAGGCTCATGTCGCTGGCGTAGGTGAACGCCGCGAGGTGCACCCGCGGGTCGTCGCCGAGCCCCTCCTGCACCCGGATCCACATCCGTGCCCGCGACGGCCGCTGCGCGTCGTCGGTCAGGCCGTGCCGCGAGTTGCCGACGTAGCGCGCGTCGAGCGCCGCCCACTCCTTGGCCAGCGCGTCGGCGTCCTCGTTGCCGGCGCCCTTCATCAGCGCACCAGGTCCAGCCCCTCCTCGGGCGGGATCACGTCGGGCATGACGTCCTGGTGCTCGAGCCCGTCCTCGGGCTTCTGGAAGTTCGCGGTCTGGTAGTAGATCGGCCGGCCGTGCTGCCGGGCGACGACGCGGCGGGTCGCGAACGAGCGGCCGTCGCGCAGCGACTCGACGTCGTAGATGATCGGGACCGCGGTGTCGCCGGGCCGCAGGAAGTACGAGTGCAGCGAGTGCACGACGTACTCCGGCGTCGACGGTGCGTACCCCGGCGACCAGAGCCTGCGCCGCGACCTGGCCGCCGAACACGCGCTGGCGGTCGGTGTCGGGCTGGCGGCCGCGGAAGAGGTTCGTGTCGAGGACCTCGAGGTCGAGCAGCGCGGCGAGCTCCTCGGCGGGTGCGGTCACGTGCGGTCCCTTCAGTTCTGGTCGTCGTCGATGGGGCCGTCGAGGCCGGCGAGGAACTGCTCGACCTGCTGGCCGATCTCCTCGCCGGTGGGCAGCGGCTGGTTCCGGGCGAGCAGGCTGTCGCCGGACTGCTCGGCCCGCTCGAACGAGTCGTACTGCTGCTCGAGCGCCCGCACCACGTCGCCGACCTCCTCGTTGGACGAGAGGTAGCGGGCGATCTCGGCCTCGCGGTCCTCGGCCTCGGCGCGCAGCCCGGACAGGTCGACGGTCAGCCGGCCGGCCAGCTCGACCTGCTCGAGCAGCGCCGCCGACGCCTTGGGGTAGTCGAGCTGCGCGAGGTAGTGCGGGATGTGCGCGACGAAGCCGAGCGCGTCGTGCCCCCACTCCCCCAGCCGCACCTCGAGCAGCGCCTGGGCGCTGGAGGGGATCCGCAGCTCGCCCCGCCACGGGCTCTCGCCGGTCAGCAGGTCGGGGTTGTTCGCGTGGTGGGTGATCGCGATGGGTCGCGTGTGCGGCACCGCCATCGGCACCGAGCCCATGCTCACGACCCTGGTGACGCCGAACCGCTCGACGACGTCGCGCACCGCGCGGGCGAACGCCTCCCAGCGGGTGTCGGGCTCGGGACCGTGCAGCAGGAGGTACGGCGTTCCGCCGGTGTCGTGCAGCAGCCGGACCACCAGCCGCGGCGGGTCGAAGGCCTCGTAGTGGTCGCGCACGAACGACATGGCCGGCCGTCGGGCGCGGTAGTCGTGCAGCTCGTCGACGTCGAACGTGGCCACGACCGGGCCGTCGGACAGGTCGGCGAGGTGCTGGGCCGCTCGGGCCGCCGCGTTGCCCGCGTCGAGGAAGCCGTCGAGCACCAGCACCATGGTCAGCGCCGAGGCGTCGTCGAGCTCGGGGACGTCGTCGACGATGTGCACGAGACGGGGTTCCTGGGGCACGCGGGCCGTCCTTCCTTTGTGAGCGTGACCAGCGAGGTGACAGCGGCTTCGCGGCCCACACTATTCCCCGGGAACCGCCGGCCCGGGCGCGGGTGACCACCCCCACAGGGCAGGTACCGATGATCCCATTGTTACCGCGGGGTAACGTTGGCGCCGCACCGCCCCCGCCACCCGAGGAGCAAGCCCCGACATGTCACCCCGACAGCTGCGAGAGGTCGTCTTCGTCGACGGCGTCCGCACCCCGTTCGGCAAGGCCAAGGGCCAGTACGCCGAGACCCGCGCCGACGACCTGGTCATCAAGTGCATCCGCGAGCTGATCCGCCGCAACCCGTCGCTGCCGCCCGAGCGCGTCGACGAGGTCGCGATCGCGGCGACCACCCAGATCGGCGACCAGGGCCTGACCATCGGCCGCACCGCCGCGCTCCTCGCCGGGCTGCCCCAGAGCGTCCCGGGCTTCGCGATCGACCGGATGTGCGCCGGCGCGATGACCGCGGTCACCACCACCGCCTCGGGCATCGCGTTCGGCTCGTACGACGTCGCCATCGCCGGCGGTGTCGAGCACATGGGCCGGCACCCGATGGGCGAGCAGGTCGACCCGAACCCGCGGATCATGTCCGAGCGGCTGGTCGACCCCGACGCCCTGGTCATGGGCAAGACGGCGGAGAACCTGCACGACCGCTACCCCACGATCACCAAGGAGCGGGTCGACGCCTACGCCGTCCGCTCGCAGCAGAAGACCGCCGCGGCGTACGACGCCGGGACAGATCCAGCCCGACCTGGTCCCGGTCGCGACCCGCTCCGCCGAGGAGGGCTGGGGCCTGGCGACCGCCGACGAGCCGATGCGCCGCGAGACGACCATGGAGTCGCTGGCCGGCCTCAAGACGCCGTTCCGCGCGCACGGCAAGGTGACCGCCGGCAACGCCGCGGGCATCAACGACGGCGCGACCGCCGCGCTGCTCGCCGAGGAGGAGACCGCCCGCGAGCTCGGGCTGCCGATCAAGATGCGGCTGGTGTCCTACTCCTTCGTGGGCGTCGAGCCCGAGGTGATGGGCGCCGGTCCGATCCCGGCGACCGAGAAGGCGCTGAAGCAGGCCGGGCTCACCATCGACGACATCGAGGCGTTCGAGGTGAACGAGGCGTTCGCCGTCCAGGTGCTCGCGTTCCTCGAGCACTTCGGCATCGCCGACGACGACCCGCGGGTCAACCCGTACGGCGGCGCCATCGCCATGGGGCACCCGCTGGCCTCGTCCGGCGTACGCCTGATGAACCAGCTCGCCCGCCAGTTCGAGGAGCGCCCCGACGTGCGCTACGGCCTGACCACCATGTGCATCGGCATCGGCATGGGCGGCACCGTGATCTGGGAGAACCCGCACTGGAAGGGAGCGGCCGCGTGACCGCCATCGCTCTGCCTGACAACGAGGGCCTGCTGACCCGCGCCCGGGAGATCTCCTCCGACGCCGAGCGCGTCACCGAGGCCAAGCTGCGCAAGGTGACCGCTGCCCGCCAGGAACGGGCAGAGCGCCGGCGTGCTCGGCCTGATCACCCTCGACAACGGCGAGGACCACACCAAGCCCAACACGTTCGGGCCGCGCGGCCTGCTCTCGCTGAACGACGCGATCGACGCCGCCCTCGCGGACGACGAGATCGTGGCGCATCGGCGTCACCGGCAAGCCGTTCATCCTGGCGGCCGGCGCCGACCTGACCTCGATCGCCGGCGGCGGGCCGGACGCGGTCCGGGTCGTGGCCGAGCTCGGCCACGCGGTGTTCCGCAAGCTCCAGGACGGCGGCAAGCCGTCGTTCGGGTTCGTCAACGGCCTGGCGCTCGGCGGCGGCCTCGAGGTCGCCCTGCACTGCACCTACCGGACCGTCATGGACAGCGCGCCCGCGCTCGGCCTGCCCGAGGTCATGCTCGGGCTGATCCCCGGCTGGGGCGGCGCCTACCTCGTCCCGAACCTGGTCGGCGCCGACAAGGCGGTCACCCTGATCGTCGAGAACCCGCTCAACCAGGGCAAGACGCTCGGCGGCCAGGCGGCGTACGACTTCGGGCTCGCCGACGCCTGCTTCTCCGGCGCCGACTTCCTCGAGCAGTCGCTGCTCTGGGCGGCCGACGTCCTCACCGGAGCGGTCACCGTCGAGCGGCCCGAGATCGACCGGGGCGAGGCCTGGGACGCAGGCCGTCGCCCGCGGCGAGCAGGTCGCGCTGGCGAAGACCGGCGGTGCCAGCCCGGCGGCGAAGAAGGCGGTCGAGCTGATCGCCGGCGCCCGGACCGCGACCCGCGACGAGGGCTTCGCCGCCGAGGACGACGCACTCGAGGCGATGACCCGTACGCCGGAGCTGATCGCCAGCCTGTACTCGTTCGACCTCGTGCAGAAGCGGGCCAAGCGCCCTGCCGGCGCGCCCGACAGGTCGCTCGCGCGCCCGGTGACCAAGGTCGGCATCGTCGGCGCCGGCCTGATGGCCAGCCAGCTCGCGCTGCTGCTCGTCCGCCGGCTCGAGGTGCCCGTGGTGCTCACCGACCTCGACCAGGAGCGAGTCGACAAGGGCGTGGGCTACGTCCACGACGAGATCGACAAGCTGCTCGCTCAAGGGCCGGCTGAACCAGGACAAGGCCAACCGGTTCAAGGGCTTCGTCAGCGGCGCCGTCGACAAGCAGGCAAGAGCGTCGATGCCTTTCGCGACGCCGACTTCGTGATCGAGGCGGTCTTCGAGGAGATGTCGGTGAAGAAGGCGGTGTTCGCCGACGTCGAGAAGGCGGTCTCGCCGGAGTGCATCCTCGCGACCAACACCTCGTCGCTGTCGATCACCGAGATGGCGGCCGACCTCGAGCACCCGGAGCGGGTCGTCGGCTTCCACTTCTTCAACCCGGTCGCGGTGATGCCGCTGCTGGAGATCGTCAAGGGCGAGCAGACCGACGACGCGACGCTGGCCACCGCCTTCGCGACCGGCAAGGCGCTGAAGAAGACCACGATCCTGGTCAAGGACAGCCCGTCGTTCATCGTGAACCGGCTGCTCGGCCGGTTCATGGGCGAGGTCGGCAAGATCGTCGACGAGGGCACGCCGGTGCCGGTCGCGGACGCCGCGTTCGCCGGGGTCGCGCCGATGCCGCCGTTCGTCCTGCTGTCGCTGGTCGGCCCGGCGATCGCGCTGCACAACAGCGAGACCCTGCACGCCGCGTTCCCCGACCGGTTCCACGTCTCCCCCGCCCTGGCGCGCGTCGTCGAGGCGCGGAAGACGTCGTACTACGGGCCCGACGGTGCCCTCGACCCCGAGGTCGAGGCGCTGCTCGAGAAGCCGGAGAACCCGGTCGAGCTCACCGCCGAGCAGGTCCGGCAGCAGGTGCTCGAGGGCCTGGCCGAGGAGGCGCGGCTGATGGTCGACGAGGGCGTCGTGGTGGCGCCCGAGGACCTCGACCTGGCGATGATCACCGGCGCCGGCTTCTCGTTCTGGAACGGCGGCCTGACCATGCTGCTCGACAACGAGGGCATCTCGGAGAAGGTGTCGGGCAAGCGGTTCCACTGATCGCCCGGGTGGTTTCGAGACGGGTCGCAACCTCCTACCACCGAGCTCCGCGGTTGAGGAAGGCGCGCGGCGCCTGTCTCGAAGCCAGCCTCTCCGCACGGGTGACGGGGACAACCCGACGGCTTGAGCATCTCAGGGGTGTCGGACACGATGATCCGACGCCCCTGAGTGCTCCCCGAAGGAACATCCCCATGCGTCGTCTGCTCACCCTTGCCGTGCCCGTCCTGCTGGCGTGCGCTCTCGTGGCCTCCGCCGCGCCCGCACAGGCCCGGCAGGACCTGGTCGTGAAGGCCCAGCGCCGTCTGAACCACCTCGGCTGCAACGCCGGGCCGGCCGACGGCGACGTCGGACAAGTGGACCCGGTCGGCGATCATCCGCTTCCAGTCCCGCCACGGGATGAAGCAGAGCGGCAAGCTGACCAAGCCCACCCGCAAGCACCTGTACGCCGACGACGCCCAGCGTTGCGACCGCCGGCCGGTTCCGGCGCGGTCCGGCTCGGGTCGTCGGATCGTGATCAGCCAGGCCCAGAACTGGGTGTGGCTGGTCGGCCCGGCGGGCGGCGTCGTCGCCCAGGGCGGCATGGTCGACTGGCCGTCCGAGCTCTCGAAGGGGGCGCACCGGACCGGCTCCTACTGCGGTCGCAGTGCGCGGATCAGGCGCAACACCACGACCAGCGGCCGAGGTCTGGCTGGAGAACTTCGTGCGCTTCGCGCCGTGCGGGATCGGCTTCCACCGGATCCCCACCTCCCGGGCGAACGGCAACCAGATCCACCCCGACTGGTACCTCGGCACCAACTTCGACCGGTCCCACGGCTGCATCCGGGTCAGCAAGCCGATGTCGCAGAAGATCTGGAGCTTCACCACCCGCCGGACGAGCGTGCGCGTCGTGTGACCAGCGGGTCTCGACAAGCTCGACCGACGTCGGTCCAGCTTGTCGAGGCCCTGCGGCCGTGATGGCCGGTCGAGCTAGCCGACGCCCCACAGCGCGGCGACGTGGCGGGAGTCCGTGCCGCAGCAGCCACCCACGATCGACAGCGACGGCAGGCTCGGGCGGAGGGCGTCGAGGGAGGACACGAGGAGGGCCATGTCGCCCTCGTCGAGCTCCTCCATCGCGTCCAGCTCCTCGTGGGTCATCGTCGAGGAGTTCGGGCGCAGGCCGGCGATCCGGGACTGCCAGGCGCCGCCGTCGAAGGCCGGGGCGATGTGGGTCGGGTGGGCGCAGTTGACCAGGAACCAGTCCGGCCCGCCGGCGGCGTCGACGGCCTCGATCGCGGCGCCGAGCGGCGTACCGTCCGGGAGTCTGCCGTCGGTCTCGACCGTGAAGCCGATCGCCACCGGGACGTCAGCGGCGCGCGCGGCCGCGACCACACCCATCGCCTCCTGCGGACTCGTGATCGTGATCGCCGAGACCAGGTCGGCCCCGGCAGCGGCGAACGAGCCGGATCTGGGCGGAGTGGTACTCGGCGGCCTCGTCGGGGTCGGGTACGTCGCCCGCGACGTACCCGTCCCCGCGCGGCCCCATCGCGCCGACGAGCAGGACGGTCGCGATGTCCGGGTACCTCGTGGCCTGCACGCCGACGAACTCGACGGCGGCCTGGTTGACCCGGTCCAGGGCCTGCCGGTCGTAGCCCACCTTGGCCGCCCAGTCCGGGTTGGCGCGCCAGGTCGGCGTCTCGAGCAGCAGCCCCTTGCCGGCCTTCCGGGCCACGTCGGCGTATCCGTCGTAGTACCTCCGGAGCAGGCCGCGGCCGTGCTCGGCGTCGACGAGCGGGAACGCCGCGAACTCCGGCAGGTCGACCCCGTAGTGGAAGATCAGGTCCGTCTCGAGGCCGCCGTCGGTGACGAAGGGACCGCGGCTCAGCAGTGGCGATGTGGTCATGGCTACCTCCTGGCCAGCAGACTGCCGCTGCCGGGACGCCGCCACCAGACACGGACGGGTCAGATCGTGTCCGGGGTGGTCTCCTTCTCCGTCTCGCGCAACCCCAGCCGGCTGTGGCTACGGCCGTAGGCGAAGTAGACGACCAGACCGATCCCCATCCACACGAGGAACCGGACCCAGGTCCCGCCGGTGAGGTTGAGCATCAGGTAGAAGCACAGGAGCACCGACGCGGTGGCCACGACGTACACGGCGGGTGTCCGGAACGAGCGCGGCAGGTCGGGGCGCCGGCGGCGCAGGATCACGACGCCGAGGCTCACCAGCACGAACGCGAACAGGGTGCCGATGCTGACCAGGTGGACCAGTGTCTCGAGGTCGACCAGGCCACCGATGAGTGCCACGGCCACACCCGTCATCGCGGTGAAGATGTACGGCGTGCCGAACTTCGGGTGCACCTTCGCCAGCCCTCGCGGCAGCAGACCGTCGCGCGCCATCGCGAAGCCCACCCTGGTCTGGCCGAGCATCAGGATCATCACGACCACGATCAGGCCGATGCAGGCGCCGATGGAGATCAGGCGGCCCATCCAGTCCATGCCGACGGAGTCGAACGCCGTCGCCAGCGGCGCAGCGTCGTTGGGGTCGATCTCGGTGTAGTGCTGCATGCCCGTGACCACGAGGCTGACGACGATGTAGAGGACGGTCACGATGGCCAGGGAGCCCAGGATGCCGCGCGGGATGTCCCGCTGCGGGTTCCTGGTCTCCTCTGCGGTGGTGGCCACGATGTCGAACCCGATGAAGGCGAAGAACACGATCGAGGCGCCGGCGATGACACCGGCAACGCCGTACACCGCGGGATCGATGCCCAGCAGGGTGCTGATCAGCGTGGCGTCCATGAAGCCCCCACCGGATTCGGGGGTCGGCTCGGAGGGCGGGATGAACGGCGAGTAGTTGGCGGTGTCGATCTGGCCGACGCCGAAGATGATGACGGCCGCGATCGACCAGCAGCTTGACCGCCACGACCACCTGGTTGATCACGCTCGACAGCTTGATGCCGGCGATCAGCACAGCCATCACGAGCAGCGAGATGATGACCGCTGGGAGGTCGATCACGCCGTCGGCGGCCGAGCCCAGCGACGTGGGCACCTCGAGGAACGTGCCCTCCATGACCTCCTGGAAGTAGCCCGAGAAGCTCGTGGCCAGCGCCGCCGAGCCGATGGTGAACTCCAGCGCGAGGTCCCAGCCGATGATCCAGGCGATCAGCTCGCCGAACGTCGCGTAGCTGAAGGTGTAGGCGCTTCCCGCGACCGGGACGGTCGAGGCGAACTCGGCGTAGCACAGCGCGGCGAGCGCGCACGCGAGCCCGGCGATCGCGAACGAGATCGTGATGGCGGGGCCGGAGTTCGAGGCAGCGACCGTGCCCGTGATCACGAAGATCCCGGCGCCGATGATGACGCCGACCCCGAAGACGATGAGGTCGAGGACGCCCAGGTTCTTCTTCAGCTGGTGCTCAGGCTCTTCGGTCTCGGCGATGGACTGTTCGACGGACTTGGTACGGAACAGGCTCATGCCCAGCAACTTAATCCGTCGGGGACCCGCTCGGCGACCCCTCCGGCGGGTCCGGCTCGTAGGTCTGCAGCATCAAGCGACCCGCCTTGCGCGCCAGCTCCTCCGGCTCCATCTGCAGGAGCGTCTGCAGCACCTCGTCGGGATCGGCGTCGCCGCCCATCGACTCGAGCAGGAACCAGAGCATCTCCTCGTCGTAGGTCTCGGCGAGGTACTCGCAGACCCACCAGGCGATCCCGTAGCTGGCCTCGGACGTGGGGCCGTTGAATGCGTCGTCGGCCGGCAGGTCGGTGAGGCCGTCCTCCGCCGCCGCCAGGGCCGCGCGGGACAGCACCCGGTCCTCGGGTGCCAGCGGGCGTACGGACACGTACTCCGCGATCCCCTCGCTGAGCCAGGTCGGTACGCCGTCCGCACGGCGGCCGACGGCCACGTGGGTCAGCTCGTGCCGGATCAGCCGGGCGCGGGCCGGGCCGGCGGCGTCGAGCATCCGGGGGTTGAGCAGGAACCGGGTGTCTGCCGTCTCCTCCCCGTCCGGCCCGGCCGGCACCGGGAACGCGACGGCGTCGAGGGCCATCGGGTCGTCCCCCGGCACGTCCTCGAGCCCGGCCAGGAAGGTCGGGTCGGACAGCGCGTAGACGACGACGCGTCGCTCCCACTCGTAGGGCACCCGCGCCGAGACCTCGGCGATCCCGGACTCGACGTCGGCGACCACTCGGCCGGCGTACCGCTCGCTGCCGGAGTCGAAGACACCCAGCACGCCGCTGCCGTAGCGCACAGTCACCGGCCCTTCGTCCCAGGGCTGCGGGCGGACGCCGTGCTCCTGCTCCCAGCCGGTGTCGGTGACCGACGACAGCACGTAACCGCCGCGGCGGTGGGTGAACCGGTAGCGGTCGCGGGTCACGACCGGGAGCTCGTCGTACCCGTCGAGCTCGAGGGTGACGTTCACGACGGCCCAGTAGTCCCGGCCCTCGCGGGTCAGGCTGGACGGGTCGAGCGAGTAGCCGAACTCGCCGACGGGCAGCTGCTCGAGGTTCGCGAGGTACGTCGACTGCTCGCGCAGAGAAGGACCGGTCGGCATCGTCGACGCCGGCCAGGAACGCCGCCCGGTCGTCCGCGCGTACGGCGTCGGCTCGCTCGGTGAGCGTCCGGGTCAGGCCAGCGACCACGTCGGGCGCGGCCCGCAGACCAGTCATGGGCGGCTCGGGGGCCGGCGGCGCGGGCTCGTCGACTGCCGGCCGAGCAGCCGGTCAGGGCCAGGAGGAGGGACGCGGCACAGCCGCGCCACAGCGGGCGTCGGTCAGACGGTGTGGTCGGCATCGAGTGGTGAACGACCCCCGGCCAGAGCCGTCACGTCCTCGACGATGCCGCGGGCCAGGCTCTGGGCGTCGAGCCCGATCCGCTCCAGGATCGCGGCCCGCTTGGCGTGGCCGAGGAACTCCTGCGGGATCCCGTGCAGCCGGAAGGGGGTGTCCACCCCGGCGTCGTTCAACGTCTGCAGGAGTACGGCGCCACAGCCGCCGATCCGGCCGTTGTCCTCGACGCTGACCACGAGCTTGTGCTCGCGGGCGAGCTCGACGATCGCGGGGTCGACCGGCTTGACCCAGCGCGGGTCGACCACGGTGACGCCGATGCCCTGCGCGACCAGCCGGGCGGCGACGTCGACGGCCACGGTGGCCATCGCGCCGACCGCGACGATCAGGACGTCCTTGGTGCCGTTGCGGACGAGGACGTCGGCGCCGCCGGCCTTGCCGACCGCCTCGATGTCCTCGGGCGGCGGACCCTTCGGGAACCGCACCACGGTCGGGGCGTCGTCGACCTCGACCGCCTCGTTGAGGAGCTCGCGCAGCCGGGCCGCGTCGCGGGGCGCGGCCAGCCGGAGGCCGGGCACGACCTGGAGCACGGACATGTCCCACATGCCGTTGTGGCTGGCGCCGTCGTCGCCGGTCACGCCGGCCCGGTCGAGGACGAACGTGACGCCGCACCGGTGCAGCGCGCAGTCCATCAGCACCTGGTCGAAGGCCCGGTTGAGGAACGTGGCGTAGACCGCGACCACCGGGTGCAGGCCGCCGATGGCGAGACCCGGCGGCGCTGGTGGCGGCGTGCTGCTCGGCGATGCCGACGTCGAACGTGCGCTCGGGGAACCGGGCCTGGAAGTGGTGCAGCCCGACCGGGTGCATCATCGCGGCGGTGATCGCGACGACGTCCTTGCGGCGCTGGCCGATGTGGACGATCTCGTCGGCGAAGACGTCGGTCCAGATCCGGCCCTTGGGGTTCTCCTCGCCGGTGTCGACGTCGAACGGCCCGGGCGAGTGGAACTGGTCGGCCTCGTGCTGCTCCGCGGCGTCGTACCCGAAGCCCTTGCGGGTGAGCGCGTGCACGATCACCGGGCCCGCCGAACCGCTTGGCCTGCGCGAGCACCTGCTCGATCGCGGCGCGGTCGTGGCCGTCGACGGGGCCGACGTACTTGAGGCCGAGGTCCTCGAAGAGCCCCTGCGGCGCGAGCGCGTCCTTCATGCCCTTCTTCATCGCGTGCAGCACGTCGTACGCCGCCGGGCCGACGCCGCGGACGGCGTTCAGGCGGCGCTTCACCTGGTCGAGGACCTGCTCGTAGCGCGGGTTGGTGCGCAGCGAGGTGAGCGCGTCGGCGAGGCCGCCGACGGTCGGGGTGTAGGAGCGGCCGTTGTCGTTGACGACGATGACCAGCTTGCTGCTCTTCGCGATCGCGATGTTGTTGAGCGCCTCCCAGGCCATGCCGCCGGTGAGGGCGCCGTCGCCGATGACGGCGACCACGTGGCGGTCCTCGCCGCGGATGGCGTACGCCTTGGCCAGCCCGTCGGCGTACGACAGGGCCGTGGAGGCGTGGGAGTTCTCGACGATGTCGTGGTCGGACTCGTCCTGGCTGGGGTAGCCGCAGAGGCCGCCCTCCTGACGGAGCCTGTCGAAGCCGTCGGCGCGGCCGGTGAGCAGCTTGTGGACGTAGGCCTGGTGCCCGGTGTCGAAGACCACGCGGTCCGTGGGCGAGTCGAAGACCCGGTGGATCGCCATGGTGAGCTCGACGACGCCGAGGTTGGGGCCGAGGTGGCCGCCGGTGCGCGAGCAGGTCGTGACCATGAGGTCGCGGATCTCGGTGGCCAGCGCGTCGAGCTGCTCGGGCGAGAGGTCGCGCAGGTCACGAGGGGTCGTGATCGACTCGAGCTGGCCCATGCGCGGCAGTCTAGTGGCGGCCGGGTCAGAGGGTGAGAACCGCGACGGCGGGCTCCTCGAGGCTGCCCATCCAGACCCGCCCGTCGTGCTCGCGGACGCCGGTGACCATGTGGTAGCCGTCCCCGTGCACCTCGGCGGGGACGTCGCAGTCGTGGACCAGCGTCCCGGTGTCGTCGAACGCCTGCACCCGCACGGTCCGCTTCGGCTTCGGCTGGAGTCGCGCGGGGATCCGGGTCACCTGGCGGCGGATCCACTGGGGCCCCGACTGGAGGCGCTCCACCAGCGGGTCGCGGGGGCTGGCGATGGTCACCCAGATCAGTCCGTCGCTCCCCCGGGCGATGTTGTCGGGGTAGCCGGGCAGGTCGGCGACCAGGTGGTCCCGCTCGCCGGCCCGCGGGCCGGTGAGCCAGTGGCGGACGACGGTGCGGGCCCCGCTCTCGGCCACGGCGACGTACGACTCGTCCTGACGCCAGCGCGACTCCGTTGGCGAAGGCGAGCCCGTCGAGGACGACGTCGACCGTCCCGTCGGCGTCGAGCCGGAGCAGGCGGCCGGTGCGCGTGTCCTGGACGAAGTCGTCCTTCCACTGGTCGATGCCGAACTTCGTGGACGAGTCGGAGAACCACACGGTCCCGTCGGAGGCGACCGCCGCGTTGTTGCAGAAGACCATCCGGCGACCGGCGACCGCGTCCGTGACCCGCTCGACCGCTCCGGTGGCGGTGTCCACCCGGAGTACGCCGCGGTGCGCGTCGCAGACCAGCAGCCGCCCGTCGGGGTCGATCTCGATGCCGAGCGGTCGCCCGCCGGTGTGCGCGACCCGGTCGAGCCGGCGACCGTCGTGGGAGATCCGGAAGATGCTGCCGTCCGCCGTACCCGTGAAGACCGCGCCCTCGTCGCGGCCGCGGGTGCCGACGACGACGTCCTCGGCGCCGGCAGCGGGCACGGGGATCACCTGGAAGTCCATGCGGCCAACCTAGCGATCGGACGCCACACGTCGTGGAGGTGGATTGATGGGTTGTCCATGAGGTTGGGTGGGCACCCTGACGATGCCCGCCGACACCGGCTCGAGGAGGGCTCGGTGGCGATCCGGGCCAGCGTGACCGGCTCCGGGCTGATCGCCTGCTCGGTCTGACCGTCAGGACGCCATCACGGCGTACGCCTCGGAGTCGAGGAACACGGTAAGCGCGACCCTCGCGGACGCGGTCAGGTCGAGCTCGCGCGCCCGACCAGGCTCGACGAACACGATCTGGCGACCCTCGTGGCACTCGATGTCGGCGTCGGTGAGGTCGGTGCGCATCGCGAACAGCCGGAACTCGTCGTCGCTGTCGCTGTGTGCGTGGTGGACGGAGAACTCGCCGAACAGCTCGAGCCCGCCGTCCAGGTGGAGACCCGTCTCCTCCTCGAGCTCGCGGTAGGCACCGGCCAGGTAGTCCTCGCCGTCGTCGAGGTGCCCGCCCACGAAGCCCCACTTGTCCGGGTCGATCGCCGGGTGCTCGTCCCGCTCCTGCAACAGCACCCACCCCCGGTCGTCCACCAGAAGGATGCTCGAGAACCGCTGCATGGAGCGAACGCTACCGAGCTGGTGGTTTCGAGACGGTTGCTGCGCAACCTCCTCAACCACCGAACGTGATCGCTGGTTGAGGAAGGCGCGCAGCGCCTGTCTCGAAACCAGCCTCAACGATGGCGCCAGGCCCGGCTCGCCAGCCCCGGCAGGTCCTCCAGTCACCCCGAACGAGCGCCTCACGCTTGGCCCTTCCCCAGCCCTGGACCCGCTTCTCGAACGCATACGCCTCACCGATGTGCTCGAACTCGGCCGACCAGACGAGGGTGACGGGACGCCGGTGCCGGGTGTACGCCGCGCCCTCGTCCTCGCCGTAGTTGTGCTGCCAGAGCCGGTGTTCGAGGTGGTGGGTGCTGCCCACGTAGTAGGTGCCATCCGCGCACTCGACGATGTAGGTGAAGGCCATCCGCGGAGAGTGCGGCACCACGCACCTCCGGGCAACCGCCTCCAACTGCGCCTGTGGAGAACGGTGGTTTCGAGACGGTTGCTGCACAACCTCCTCAACCACCGAACGTGATCGCTGGTTGAGGAAGGCGCGCCAGCGCCTGTCTCGAAACCAGCCTTGCCCCACGGTGGCTTCGAGACGGTTGCTGCGCAACCTCCTCAACCACCGATCCCGACGGGCACCGCAACCTCCTCAACCACCGACATGGCTACAGGCGGGCGACGTACCTTCGGCCGCGGAGGGCTTCTTCGACCAGGCCGACCGCGCGGCGTACGCCGAGCAGGCGGGCCTCCTCGAGCTGGAAGGTCTGGACGGCGGCGTCGACGACCTCGAGCGACGCCACGTCGCGGAGGTCGGCGCGGACCTCGCTCAGGCCGCGGCGGACCGCGGCCTGGTTGGCCTCGACGTGCAGCACCGCGAACCGCGCGAGCACCACGACATGCCGGCGCAGGCCGGTGTAGCGGCGGTAGTCGGGAGGGCACAGGTCGAGCAGCCAGGCGACCGCCGTGCGCCTCCCAGTCGGGCGCGTCGGGAGGCCGCACCTGGGGTGGCCAGCCGGGCGGAGCGACGTAGGTGGCCATCCCTCGATGATAGACCAGCGATTCGAACCTGTGTTCGAATTCGCGTGTCGGGCTTCGCACACCCCCGCCGACAGGGCACGATGTGCCGCGTGGAAGCCCAAGTGGCGGTCGACCTGATGCTGCCTCCTGAGGCGACCAGCGCCGGCGAAGCGCGGCGACTCCTGCGCGACGCCCTCGACGGGAGTCGTGATCGAGGACTCCATGGACGCGGCCCAGGTCGCGGTGAGCGAGATCGTCACCAACGCCCTGGTGCACGCCGGCACCCCCATGCGCCTCCGCGTCCTGCTCGGCGCACCCGGGCTCCGGGTCGAGCTCGGCGACGGCAGCCCGCACCTCCCCCATCGGCGCGACTACTCCGAGGTGGCGTCGACCGGGCGCGGCCTGCACGTGGTCGGCGAGGTCGTCGACAGCTGGGGTGCCTACCCGTCCGGCGACGGCAAGGTCGTGTGGTTCGAGATCGCCGACGGCGACGACGAGTACGCCGGCGAGAGCGACGCCGCGGACCCCGCCAGCGCGGAGGCGGCCGGCGCGGTCGAGGTCGAGCTGCTCAACGTCCCCCTGCTCATGCACGCCGCCTGGCAGGAGCACGCGGCGGCGCTGCTCCGCGAGCTGCTCCTGATCCGGCTCGACGAGGACGACGACGCCATCGAGAGCCACGCGGCGGCGAGCGATGCCCTGAACGTGCTGTTCGAGCAGATCCCCGCGCCGGACCTCGGCGACCACCCCGAGGCGATCATGGCCGCGGCGACCGAGCCCGTCCGTCTCCCGCACCCGGATCGTGCTCCGGATCCCCGCGTCGTCGATGGCGCACTTCGAGGTGCTCGACTCCGCACTCGTGGAGGCCGTCGCGATGGCGGAGGACGGCCAGCTGCTCTCGCCGCCGACCCAGCCGGAGCTCCAGACCCTGCGGCACTGGATCTGCGAGCAGATCCTCAGCCAGGGCACCGGGACGGCGGCCCGTCCGTGGGAGTCGCCGGCCGACGCCCACCCGCCCTCGCCCGTCGACGCGCTGGTGTGGGACCCGATCGTCGTCAACGAGTCGCCCGCGCGCCCTGCTCGCCGCCGACGACGCCAACCAGATCGTGGCCGCCAGCCCGTCCGCGCTGGCCCTGCTCGGGTACGCCGAGGCCGCGGACCTGGTCGGCAACCGGCTGATCTCGATCATCCCGCTGCGCTTCCACCAGGCCCACATCGCCGGTTTCACCCTGCACCTGGTCAACGGTCGCAGCCCGCTCATCGGCAACCGGGTCACGGTGCCGGTCAGCCGCGCCGACGGCTCGGAGGTCGACCTGGCCCTGCAGATCGAGTCGGTCGCGCTACCGCACGGACGGCGGGTCTTCACCGCCGAGTTCTTCGGCTGAGCCGCTGCCCCGGAGAACCTCTCCTCGAGCTCGGCCAGCAGCGGGTCGCGCAGCCCCACGCAGTCCAGCGCCCAGAACGCCTCGCAGTAGACCAGCGCGCCCGGTCATCCATTCCTCGTGCGCGTCGAGCACGGCCACCTGGAACGCCGGGTCGGGGATCCGCGCCGACGGCCGGGTGAAGCCGCGGGCGCTGGCCCGCTCGAAGCCGCGCGTGCCGTAGTAGTCGGGCGAGCCCTCGAGGAACACCGCCGGTGACCCGACCTCCGTCGCGGCGTCCACGGCCGCCCGGACGAGCAGCGTGCCGATCCCCTGGCGCTGGTGCCCGGGTTCGACCGACAACGGGCTGAGCACCAGCACGTCGACCAGCGCCTCGCGGGCGTCGAGCCAGGATCGGCTCAGCTGGACGTGGCCCACCACGACGCCGCCGGCCTCGGCGACCAGGCTCAGCTCGGTCCGCCGCGAGGCGTCCAGCGCCGTCACCAGCTCCACGATCACTGGCCCCTCGTCGCCGAACGCCGCGCGACCACTCGACGTACCGCCTCCACGGTCGGCGGGTTGCGCCGGTCGGACGATCACATCGCTTGACTTCAAGTTCACTTGAACTTGCACCCTTTCAGGAGACGAGAGTTCGAAACGACCCTAGGAGACACAACGATGCCTGTCGCCGTCATTACCGGCGCCTCCCGCGGCCTGGGCCGCGCCCTCGCCACCGAGCTGGCCGGCCGGGGATGGAGCCTGGTCCTGGACGCCCGGGACGAGCACGCCCTCGCCGGCGCGGTCGCCGCCCTCCCCGGTGGTCCGCACCGCGCCGTACCCGGGCGACGTCACCGACCCCGACCACCGCCGGGCCCTCGTGGCCGCCGCCGACGACCTCGGCGGCGCCGACCTGCTGGTCAACAACGCGAGCACGCTCGGCGCCAGCCCGCTCCCCTCGTTCGCCGACCTCGACCCCGCGACGTACGCCGACGTGCTCGCCGTCAACGTCGTCGCACCGATGGCACTGGTCCGCGAGCTGCTGCCCGGCCTGCGCGAGCGCGGCGGCCGGGTCCTCGACATCTCCTCCGACGCGGCGATCGAGCCGTACGAGACCTGGGGCGCCTACGGGTCCTCCAAGGCCGCGCTCGACCACGCCACCCGGATCCTGGCGGCCGAGGAGCCGTCGCTCCGGGTGTACGCCGTCGACCCCGGCGACATGCGCACCCAGATGCACCAGGACGCGTTCCCGGGCGAGGACATCTCCGACCGGCCGGAGCCCGAGTCGGCGGTACCCGGCGCTGCTGCGGCTGGTCTCCGGCGACCTCGCGAGCGGGCGCTACCGCGCCTCCGACCTGGCGGCGGTGACGGCATGACGCAGCCCGCAGGTCGCGCGCTTCCGGATGCCCGTCGCACAGCGAGGCCACCGTCCCGCCGGAGGCGCGCGGGCTGGCCCGCGACCAGGTCCGGATGGCCGTGGTGACCCCGAGCGGGACCCGCCACGCGGTCGCCCGCGACCTGCCCGACCTCCTGCAGCCCGGGCGACCTGGTCGTGGTCAACACCAGCGCCACGCTGCCGGCGGCCGTCGACGTCGAGCGGCAGGGCTGCACCTGGCCGCTGCACGTCTCCACCCAGCTCGACGACGGGTCGTGGGTGGTCGAGCTCCGGATGCTGGACGGCTCCGGGCCGGCCGAGCCGCATCCGGGCGAGGTGCTGCGGCTGCCCGGCGGCGTACGCCTGCGGATCGGTGCAGCGCTACCCGCCCAGCCAGCGACGCCTCTGGCGGGCCACTCCCCTGCCGGCCGTCGACCGCACGGCGTACCTCACCGAGCACGGCCGCCCGATCCGCTACCCGTACCTCGACGGCGACTGGCCGCTCGACACCTGGCAGAACGTGTACGCCGACCAGCCGGGCAGCGCCGAGATGCCCAGTGCAGGCCGGCCGCTGACCAACGAGATCCTGGTGCGGCTGATGGCGCGCGGCATCCCGGTCGCGCCGGTCGTCCTGCACACCGGCGTCTCCAGCCAGGAGGCGCACGAGCCGCCGCAGCCCGAGGAGTTCACCGTGCCCGAGGTGACCGCGCGGCTGGTCAACGGCACCGTCGCCGCCGGCCGCCGCGTCGTCGCCGTCGGCACCACGGTGGTCCGGGCGCTCGAGTCCGCCGCTCCGGCCGGACGCGTGGTCCCGACCAGCGGCTGGACCTCGCTGGTCCTCGGCCCGCGGCCGTCCGGCGCGGGTGGTGACCGGGCTGCTCACCGGCCTGCACGAGCCGGAGGCCAGCCACCTCGACCTGCTCGAGGCGGTCGCCGGTCGGCCGCTGGTCGACCGCGGCTACGCGGACGTCACCGGTCCGGCATCGCCCGGCTACCTGTGGCACGAGCTCGGCGACACCATGCTGCTGCTGCCCTGACCGACAGGACCGGACGGCGGCGACGCCGCAGCCCAAGGGGAGACGTCGGCTGCGGCGCCGCTCGGTACTGATCCACCTCATGCGGTCACGCGCTCGACCGCGCGACGGATGTCCTCACCCGAAGGGGGTGAACACCGAGATCACCCGAGCGGGGTGGCCGCCGCGTGCCCCTCGAGGTAGGCGGCGACCAGCCCGCCGAGGCTGGGCAGGTGGTAGCCGCCCTCCTGGACCGCCACCGTCGGCAGCCCGAGCCCGCCGAGGACCCGGCCGGCCTCGCGGTAGCCGTCGGCCGTGACCAGCAGCGGGCTCTCCGGGTCGTCGGCCGCGGCGTCGACGCCGAGCGAGACGACCAGCGCGGAGCAGCCGAGGCCGTCCACCCACGAGCTCAGGGCCCCGATCGCGTCCAGCCAGCGGGCGTCCTCGGTCCCCTCCGGGAGCGGCTCGTTGCGGGTCGCGCCGATGCCCTCACCGACCCCGGTCTCGGTGGCGTGGCCGAACAGGTGCGGGAACCAGCCGGCCGCCGGGTCGACGTGCAGCGAGCCGTAGAGCACGTCGGACCGCTCCCAGAAGATCGCCTGGGTGCCGTTGCCGTGGTGGGCGTCGACGTCGATCACCGCCACCCGCTCGTGTCCGGCCGGCGCGCAGGCCCTCGGCGGCGACGGCCGCGTTGTTGAGGTAGCAGGACCCGCCGTACCCGCCCGGCGTCACGTGGTGGCCGGGCGGCCGGCACAGTGCGTACGCCGCCCGCTCGCCCGCGACGACCAGGTCGACGGCCGTCAGGGCGCAGTCGACGGCGGCCCGCGCGGCCTGCCAGGTGCCCGGGCCGACCAGGGTCATCGTGTCGTAGCAGAACCGGCCGGTCTGCGCGTGCAGCGCCACCGCGGGCGACGGCTCCATGCCGGAGAGCAGCGCCGGGGTCGGGAAGAAGTACGGCACCACCCGGTCCTGGCCGACCAGCTCGGCGTACGGCCCCCGCTCCCACGCGAAGCTCGCGCCCTCGAGGAACGCCAGCAGCTCCTCGTCGTGGACCGCCTCCAGCAGGCTCGTCGTCGTGCGGCGTGGCCTCGTGGAGCGGAGCGCCGTCGAGCGCCTTCAGGATCGCGTCGACCCGGGCGGGGACCTCGGTGCCCGGCGTCGGCACGCCGACCCACACCTCGTGCTTCGGCTCGTGCAGCCGTGTGTCCGGGGACCAGACCACCGGGATCTGCGAAGGCGCCACGATCTCAGGATGCCGCCTGCTCCGGCAGGATGAGCGCATGCCGCGCGCTCGTGACCTGGGAATCCGGATCGGTGTCCTGCCGACGGGGCCGACCAACTCGGTGCTCGACGTGCCGGGCGTGGGCGTCGGGCACGCCACGGTCCATCGCGACGAGGCGGGTCCGCCGGACGGCCGTGGGGTCGCGCGCACCGGCGTGACGGCCGTGGTCGTGGCCGAGGATGCCTACCACCGGCGGATCCCCGCCGGTGGTGCCGTGTTGAACGGCGCCGGCGAGTGCACCGGCTTCCTGACCGCGCAGGAGTGGGGCGCGGCGGAGACGCCGGTCTACCTGACCTCGACCATGCAGCTCGGCCGGGTGTACGACGCGGCGTGCGAGCTGGAGATCGAGGCGAACGCGGCGGTGGCCGACGACGTGGTGATCCCGATCGTCGGCGAGTGCGACGACTCGTTCCTCAACGACTGCCGCCGGATGCAGGTGACCGCCGACGACGTGCGGGCGGCGCGAGACGCCGCGCTGGCCTCGCGGGGCGCGTTCCGAGCCGCCGGCCGAGGGCGCGGTCGGCGCCGGGACCGGCATGTCCTGCTACGACTTCAAGGGCGGGATCGGTACGTCGTCGCGGGTCACCGCCGAGGGACACACCGTCGCGGTGCTGCTGCTCACCAACTTCGGCTCGCGCGCGGACCTGGTCGTCGCGGGCGTCCCGGTGGGCAGGGTCCTCGACGAACGCCCGCCCCGCGTCCGAGGCCGGATCCTGCATCGGGCTGGTCGTGACCGACGCGCCGGTCGACGGCGCGGCCTGCGAGCGGCTGGCCCGCCGGGTCGGGCTCGGGCCTGGCCCGGACCGGCACGGTCGCGCACAACGGCAGCGGCGACATCTTCCTCGGCTTCGGGACCGGGATGCGGCTGGACCGGGAGACCGGCCGGCCGGACCGCGCCGACCTGGTGGCCGGGCCGGGGCTCAACGCGCTGTTCTCCGCGGTCGTCGAGGCGACCGAGGAGTCGGTGCTCAACTCGCTCTTCACCGCGCCGACGGTCGTCGGCCGGGACGGCAACACCAGCGAGTCCCTGCACTCCCCCGAGGTTCTCGCATCTCCTGGAAGGAGTCCGGTCGTGACCGGCACCCAGCACGACGTACGCATCCCTGTCTCCGACGGGGTGGAGCTCGCCGCGACGCTCTACCTGCCGCCCGAGGACGCCGGCCCGCAGCCGTGCCTGCTGGAGGCGCTGCCCTACCGCAAGGACGACCTGACCTCGTCGTACTCGTCGGGCTACGAGGACCTCCGCGACCGGTTCGGGTACGCCGTGTGCCGGCTCGACGTGCGCGGGACCGGGTCGTCGTCGGGCGACGCCACCGACGAGTACCCGCCCGAGGAGCAGCGCGACCTGGTCGAGGTGATCGCCTGGCTGGCCCGGCAGGAGTGGTGCAACGGGAACGTCGGCATGTTCGGCACGTCGTACTCCGGCTTCAACTCGCTCCAGCTCGCCTGCGAGCGGCCGCCGGAGCTGAAGGCGATCTTCGCCATCTTCGCCACCGACGACCGGTGGACCGACGACGTGCACTGGCGCGGCGGCGCGCTGCGGCTGGTCGACCTCGTCGACTACAACCACTACATGACGCCGATGTGCGTGCTGCCGCCCGTGCCCGCGGTCTGGGGCGAGGGCTGGGAGGACGAGTGGCGGCACCGGCTGGAGACCAACGAGCCGTGGGTGCTGACCTGGCTGCGGGAGAACACGCACGGCGACTACTGGCGCGGCGGGTCGGTGCGGCTGGGCGCGGACGGGTCCGGCTACGAGCGGATCGAGTGCCCGACGATGCTGGTCGCCGGCTG
Source organism: uncultured Actinomycetota bacterium (assembly GCA_963788445.1). Classification (GTDB taxonomy): domain Bacteria; phylum Actinomycetota; class Actinomycetes; order Propionibacteriales; family Nocardioidaceae; genus Nocardioides. The sequence goes on along the minus strand of CAWBGN010000004.1, from coordinate 450,615 downwards.
GGCGGACGGGTACCGGAACAACTCGTTCCGCACGGTCGGCGCAGCTCGCCGAGAACGGCGTACCCGCACCGGCTGCTCGCCGGGCCGTGGGCGCACGCCGACCCGCGTACGGCGATCCCCGGCCCGCGGATCGACCTCGACGTCGAGCTGGCCGCCTGGTTCGACCGCTGGCTGCGGGATCCGTCGGTTGAGGTGCGAGGAGCGCCAGCGACGAGCCTCGAAACACCCGCACCGAAGCAGGGCGGTGACTACGAGTCCCACTGCGACGTCTTCGTCCGCGCCTCCACCCGGCCCGAGCCCGACCTCGACCTGCACGAGGGCTACTGGGTGCGCCTGCCGACGATCCCGCCGACCCGGCCGTACTCCGTCGACGCTCGCCGGCCAGCGATCGCTGCGCGTCATCCCCGACACCGGCACCGCGGCCTGGATCGACTGCGCCGGCCACCTGCCGTGGGGACTCTCGACCGACCAGCGCCTCGACGACGCCCGGTCCCTCACCTGGGACGTCGAGCCGCCCGTCCGGCGCCGATCGTCGGCCAGCCGCGCGCCCGGGTCCGGGTCAGCGCCGACGCGCCCGCTGCCTCCCTGTCGGTGAAGCTCTGCGACGTCTTCCCCGACGGCACCTCCGCCCTCGTCTCCCGCGGCACGCATCGACCTGGCGTTCCGCGACGGCGTGCACGGGCAGCCGACGCCGCTCGTGCCCGGCCACGAGTACGACGTCGTCGTCGACCTGGACGCCTGTGCCTACGAGTGGACGCCCGGCAACACCCTCCGCGTCAGCGTCGCCGGCTCGGACTGGCCGAACACCGTCGCTCCCCCGGCCCCGGTGACGATCACGACGCACGGTGGCTGGCTCGAGCTGCCCGGTCCTCGAGGGCGACGACTACCCGGCGCCGACCTTCACCGCCGGCGCCGAGCACTCGTCGGAGAGCCGCCGACGGCGTCGCCTGGGAGATCCGCGACGACGTGCTGCGCCGGGTCACCACGGCCCGGACCCACACGGTGTCCGACTACGACACGCCGCACGACGGCCACGCCCTCGAGGACTACCGCGGCGAGGTCAGCGTCGACCGGCGTACCTTCGAGCAGAAGGCGCACGCCGAGACGATCCTGGACCTGACCTGGCCCGGCATCGCGATCCAGGCGGTCTCGGTCATGGACCTGACCTTCACCACCGCCGGCGTGGACGTCGCGATCGACACCTGGGTCTCACGCGACGGCGACGAGGTCTCGCACCGGACCTGGCGCGAGACGATCCCTCATCCCTGGGCCCAGTAGTGGCTTCAGCCCGTCAGCTCGAGCACGCCGAGGTCATGACACTCCGCTTCGTGCTCGTCGCAGAGGAACAGGTCGCGGGTGACGTCGCCGGACGGCAGCAGGCAGTCGAGCTCGTGGGCGGCGGTGTTCTCGCAGCCGTGGATCTGGCAGGTCGGGCGAGGGTTCGAGCGGTGTGCCACGACTCCAGATTCGCACCAGGAGCGGCCCGATCTGGGGAGACACGCGGTCAGTCCCCCGTCGCGATCCCCACGATCGCCGGTGCCGGGAACGTCCACCCGTCCCGTCGGAGTCGCAGAACTGACCCAACGCGGTGGGCGCCTGCGTCGAGCAGGTCGCCGAACTGCTCGTCGGTGATCATGTCCGCCAAGGTCCAGGCCTTGATGTCGGTGGACAGCCACGCCTCGAGGGAGGGGAAGCGGGCGGTCCCCTCCCAGGTCTCGACACGTACGTCGGGGAAAGCCGCCCCGGCGACGGCGCGCAGCGCCGCCTCCGTGCCGACGCCGAACGGGGCCAGGAGCGCGTCGGCGGGCGCGTCGCCCACCACCCGGCGCAGGAGAGCGACCATCGCGGCGTACCCAGGGCTCGCGTCCAGCTCGGCCCAGGTCGCCAGGACCACCGGACCGCCCGGGCGGAGCACCCGTCGCATCTCCCGCACGGCGAGCTCCGGTCGGTGAAGAACATCAGCGCGAACTGGCTGACCACCACGTCGACGCTGTCCGCCTCGAGTGGGAGCCGCTCGGCGCTGCCCTGGAGCCAGGTGACGTCCGGGGCGGTACGGCGGGCCACGGCCAGCATGCCGTCGTTGGGGTCGACGCCGACGACCTCTCCCGTCCGCGCCCACCCGGGTCAGCGCGGCTCGCGCCAGGACGCCGGTCCCGCAACCGAGGTCGAGGACGGTGGCCCCGGCCACGACCTCGGCCCGGTCGAGCAGGCGGGACGGCCACTGCCCGAACAGGGCCGGCACGAAGAACCGCTCGTACAGCTCGGCCGCCGCCGTACTCACCTGACCCGTCGTTGCTTCGCTCATGGACCAAGCCTCGACCCGGCGGCTGGTCGGGGTGAAGTCCTGATTCAGCACTTCACCCGGGCCGATCTGCGGAGCAGCATGGAGGCATGCGCAGCTACGGCCAGTACTGCCCGATCGCCCGGGCGTCGGAGATCCTCGCCGAGCGGTGGACCCCGTTGGTCCTGCGCAACCTGATGTTCGGGGCCGACACGTTCTCCCAGATCCTGCGGGGCGTTCCGGCCATGTCGCGGTCGATGCTGGTCACCCGGCTGAACGAGCTCGAGCGCGCCGGCCTGATCCTGCGCGTGCCTCAGGAGGCCGGCCGTGGCTCGCGCTACGTGCTGACCGAGGCCGGCAGGGACCTGGCGGGTGTGATGACCGCGCTGTCCGAGTGGGGCGAGCGCTGGGTCGACGTCGGGCCCGAGCACACGGACCCGGGCTTCGCGCTCTGGGCGTGGTGCCTCGTCCAGCTCGACCGGGCGGAGCTCCCCGATGGTCGCGTGGTGGTCGCGTTCGACTTCGTCGACCAGCCGCCCGGGAACCGGCACTACTGGCTGCTCGTCGAGCACGGCGACGCCCAGGTCTGCTACACCGATCCGGGCGACGAGCCCGCCGTACGGGTCGAGGCCGAGTCCGCCGCGCTGGTCGACTGGCACCGCGGTCGGCTGTCCTGGGTCGGCGCCCTGCGCTCGCGCCGGATCGTCGTCACCGGTGACCGGGACGTCGCCGCTGCGCTCCCGCGATGGAACCTGCGGGAGCCACAGCTGACCGCGTAGCCCGGTCAGGCGCCGCCGAGCGGGTTGATGCCCGACTTCTTGCCGGCGAAGGCGAAGAACAGCAGGTCGGTCATCTCGAACGTGTCGTCGCGGCCGAACTTCGGGCGGAAGTCCGGTTCGCGGACGATCGAGAACCGGCTGCCCTCCATGGCGCGGTGGAACGTCTCGGCGACGATCCGGGCGCCGACCCGCCGCAGCCTGCCGTTGCCGGTCTCGGCCTCGCGCAGGATGTAGAACCACAGCGGCGTCCGGCTCGCGACGATGTCCTTCTCCGCGTCCGTCGAGTCCGGTGAGCTTCACCCCGCCCTGCCGCTGAGGATCTGCTGGCGGGTGAGCGGTTCGACGTCGACGCCCAGCGAGCGCAGGTGCGCGACCATCTGCTGCCCGCTCGCGAGCGTGCAGCATCGAGCCGCGCGTCAGGTTGCGGAAGGCGAGGTTGCGCGCCGGGTCGTTGAAGTCGACGTCCTCCTCCTTCTCCCCGAACACGCTCGTGGGCAGGAACTTCAACGGGTCGGCGACCAGGGTGTCGATCCGCTGCGCCCTGTTGAAGCCGTTCGGTCCGGCCAGCCCGGGGTGGCCGCCGTCCGGGAAGTCGTACATCCGACGCCAGTCGGCGATCCAGTTGCTCGCGAGCTTCAGGTTCCCGCCGAGGCTCCCGCCCATCGCCGAGAAGTCGAACATGTAGAACAGGGACCCGGCGTCGTCCGGGAACCGCCGGTTCCAGTCGTACGCCGCGCGCACCATGCTGTGCCCGAGGCGGAACCCCGCGACCGAGAACTCGATCGGCATGGTCGGTACGTCGGTCGGCAGCGCGTCCGGCTCGACCAGCTTGCGCCCGTTGGTGAACACGTCGTCGAGGACGTTCTCCTGGACGATCCGCGGCAGGAAGTCGTGCCGGATCAGCCACTGGTAGTGCAGCGTCACCGACTTGCGTGCCCGCCGGAACTTCTGCCCGGGCGGCACCGACGCGGGCAGCCGGTCGACGACCCGGTTGTGGAACCGGATCATGGCGAGGTGGGTCTGGGCGACGATCAGGTTCTCGTCGTTGCGCGGGTCGGGGATCAGCGCCGTCCGCTTCTTCACGACGCCACCGGTGCCGATCCGCGGCAGGTCGTGGCCGACCTTCTCGCGGTCGGGGCCGGCCCGGACGGTGTCGCCGGTCTTCAGGTGCAGCCCGTCGTCCTCGTAGAACTTCGCGGATCCCGGGTCGGCCGGCCCGGCGCCGTACAGGGAGTCCAGGTCGAGGCTCGGCGAGCGGGCCTGGAGCAGCTCCGACGGCGAGACGGGGTCACCGAGCTCGACCTCGGTGACGTCCATGGTCAGGTCGTGGTCGATGAACTGGCCGAGGTAGGTGTAGCCGGCCGGCACGTTGCCCTCCGGCTGGTCCCCGAACGGGGTCATCGCGTTGGCGAGCTTCCTTGCGAGCTGGGGCCGTAGCTTGCTGCCCGGCGGACCCACCCGGGAGAACCGGAACGGGGGTGCCGCATCCGCCGCCAGGTCGGGGGCGGCGGACGCGGCAAGCTCCGGCTCGGAGATCGGATCGGGCTCGTCGTCGGACCGGCCACCCATCTGGGTGTTGACCAGGCCCTCGCCGAGGATGAAGAAGCTCTCTGATCCATGTCGAGCAGTCACCCGCACCACGCTAGAAGGTTCCCCGTGCCTTGGCGTGGCCCGAACGGGTCATCTGGCATGGCTAGAGGTGACCATGTCGCGGCGAGCTCAGCCGGTGTACGGAACCTCGGTCCGCCAGAACTCGGCTGTCCTGGAGGGCGGCGGCGTGGATCGCGTCCGCGACCCGGGCGGGCGTGAACGGGCCCTCCTTCGACAGCGTCCCGCGCACGGTCACGGAGACGGCGCGGATGTCGTCGGGTTTCAGCGTGGTGTCCAGGCTGTAGATCAGGTTGCGCAGGCCGGCCTTCTGGACGCCGAGCGAGGCCGCCTCGTTCCAGGGCTTGTCCGCCGCCATGCTGCCGGTCGCGGTGACGCGGGCCCCGGCGCTCATGAACGGGCGCGCCGCCTGGACCGCGGTCAGCAGCGCACCGACGCCCAGGCCGACGTCCTCGAGCAGCTCCGGCACGGTCAGGCTCAGCGGGTCCTTCTGTCGGAAGGCGCTCGGGTTGAAGTGCAGGACGTCGATCCGGCCGAACTTCTGCCCCAGCCCGGCGATCGCCCCCGTGGCCGCCTCGACGTCGGTCACGTCGGCGGTGGCCCACTCGACCCCGGCGCCGCCGTCGCGCAGCTCGCCACTCAGCTCCTCGAGCTGCGCCTCGTCGATGCCCAGCAGGCCGACGTCGTACCCGTCCTTGGCGAACACGCGGGCCACCGAGCCGCTCACGCCCGGGCCGGCTCCGACGATGACGATCACGGGATTGCTCATGTGGCCACCCTAGGCCGAGCCGCGGCTCAGGTCGCACGCCCGGACGCCGATAGAACCGTCACGAATGTCAGGGAGGACATAGTGGATCACGGAAGATCCGTCGTCGGGGTGAAGGCTGTCGTGGGGCTGGTGCTACTGGCTGGCATCTCACTGGCGCCCATGAGCGATGCCAGCGGGACCTGCTCGGGTCCGGCGCTGGCCATCGAGACGACACGCAAGCGACCGTCGCACGTACGCATCGGCGCCGAGGAGGTCGTCGGCGGCTACTCGTTCATCGACGGTTGCGCGGACGGCCGCGGCGACGACGAGGAGTACCCGATGCGCAACGTCGCGCTCAGCCTGCGCCAGGGCACGAAGGTCTGGGACCTGGGCGTCGAGGACGCCGGAAGCGTCGTCGACGACGGTCTCGGTCGGATCACCTGGCAGGTGTCGGTCCCGCCGGGCGTGCGTCCGGGGCGGGCGCTCCTGGTCGCCGGGAAGGCAGAGCTCCTGGTGACGGTGGCGAAGGCTCGCGCCGTCGACCGGTCGGGTCGGCGCAAGCTCGTCAAACGAGCCAGTTCGCGACGTACGTCGGGTCGGTGAGTCCGGGCCGGTCGAGCGCGAAGGTCGGCGAGATCGTCTCGCGCTTCCCCGTCGCCAGGTCGGCCAGCAGCCGGCCGAACGTCGGGGCGAACTTGAACCCGTGCCCCGCACCCAGGCCGACGACCACCGACGGATGCCCGGGCACCCGGTCCATCACGAAGTCGCGGTCGGGGGGCAGCGTGTACTGGCAGCGCAGCGACCGCACCGGCGGCCCCGATCCCGGCAGCATCTCCCCCATGTGTCCGGCCAGCAGGGCGAGCATGTGGTCGTCGGCATCGGTTCCGCGGGCGTCCGGGTCGACCGCCGGCCCGCCGCAGTCCTGGGCCGCCTTCAGGGTCGGCTCGCCGTAGCAGGGGAAACCGTAGAACGACGGCTCGTCCATCCAGATCCACAGCGGCATCCGGTCCGGCGCGAACCGCCCGGGCTCCTCGGGTGCGAAGTACGTCGCCTGCTCCAGCGTCACCGTCAGCGGGATCTCGTGTCCGACGTGCGCGAGCACCTCGTTGGTCCAGGCGTCGGCGCAGACCACCACGGCGCCACAGCGGTACGTCGTGTCGCCGGCGGCGCACCTCGACCCCGCCTTCGCCGAGGTCGCGGAGCCCGGTGACCGGCGACCGGTCGCGGAGGACCGCGCCCTGTCCGACCGCCAGCGACTGCATCAGAGCCGTGCCCGGACCGGCGGGCACGATCGAGCCGCGCTCCTGGAACAGCCCGACCGTGGCGTGCGGCAGGTCGAACTGCGGCCACCGGGCCGCGATCTCGTGCACGTCGAGCAGCAGGTGCGGGATGCCGATCGCGGTCGAGACTGCCCGTGTAGTCGTCCAGCGGGATCGCCGCCTCCGCCGGGAACAGGTCGAGCCCGCCGACCTTGGTCACCAGCGCCTCGCCGCTCGGCCTCCTCGAGCCGCGCCCAGTCGTCGTACGCCTCGACGGTGAGGTCGACGTACTCCGGCGTGTGGTAGCTGTGCCGCAGGATCCGGCTGGTGTCGTGGCTGGCGCCGCGGTGGTGGCCGAGCTCGAACTGCTCCAGCCCGACGACCGAGTGACCGCGCTTCGCCAGCTCGTAGGCCGTCGCACTGCCGAGCGCGCCCAGCCCGACGACGGCGTAGTCGTAGGTGTCAGTCATCGGCGAGGCCAAGGCGCGGCAGCAGCCAGCGGCGGATGTCGGCGCTGTCGTCCTCCATCTCGGCGAACCAGCCGTGCCGGTAGGCCCGCGACGACATGCCGCGTTGCACCGACTCGCAGATCGCCCAGTCCTGACGGTTCACGAGGTCCCAGAAGTCCCCGGCGTCGGACGGGTCGAACGCCGGGTCCGCCACGGCCGAGGGGTGGAACAGCAGCCGGCACTCGATCCGGGTCCGGTCGACGTCCTGCGGCAGCAGCAAGAACGCGGCCACGTGGTCGGCGGAGCAGGAGATCATCAGGTTCGGGTGGACCAGCTCGCCCTTGTGGCGGGTCCGCTCGGCCTCGTCGAGACCGGGCAGCGGGGCGCGGTCGGTGGTGCCGGTCATCGTGAACGTCCAGGCTCCCTCGCGGTGCGGCACGCCACCGTCCCAGTCGATGCCGGTCCCGCCGCCGCCGAAGGACGGCACCAGCCTGGTCAGCTCGGGGTGCACTGGCCCGCAGTGGTAGCACTCGTTGTAGTTCTCGGCGATCACCTTGTAGTTGGCGGCGACGTCGTACGTCAGCACCTGGCCCGGTCACCAGCTCGCCCATCGCGTAGTTCGCGAGCCGGGCGAACTGCGCACCGGCCGCATCGTCCATCGAGGGTCTCGACAAGCTCGACCGGCGTGGGTCACCGAGGTGGACGAAGACGAAGCCCTCGCGCGCCTCCACCCCGACGGGGTGCAGCGAGAACGTCGCCCGCTCGTCGTCGGTCAGCTCGGTGTGCGGCGCCTTGAGCAGCCGGCCGTCGAGGGCGTAGGTCCAGGAGTGGTACGGGCAGCGGATCGCGCCCACGGCCTCGCAGACCGTCCCGGCGCCTGGCTCCAGCGGGAACAGCTGGGAGCCGCGGTGCCGGCAGACGTTGTACGCCGCGTGCAGGGCGCCGCCGTCGTCGCTGGTGACCACGACCGACTCCCCCACGACGTCGACGACCGCGACCCGGCCGGGCTCGGAGAGTCCGAGGTCGGCCAGCCGGCCGACGCAGAACCACTCGCCGAACAGGACCAGGTCGCGCTCGCGCAACCACGCGTCGGGGTCGACGTACAGCTCGCGCGGCAGGGCGGCCTGCAGGCCGCCCGGCCCCTCCCGGTGCTGATCGTTCATGCCGGCCGACCTCCTCGTGCCGCCACCAGATGACACGCCGCCCGGTGGGCCTCGCTCCCCGGCAGCACCTCGAGCGGCGACGACACGCAGGCCTGTTCGACCCCGGCCGCCGCGGCTCGGCCGTCCGCCAGCGCCGGGCAGCGCGGGTGGAACCGGCAGCCCGCCGGGATGTGGCTCGGGTCCGGGATCTCGCCGGTGAGCACCACCGGCTCCAGCCGCTCGATCTCCGGCACCACCGACAGCAGGGCCTGCGTGTACGGGTGCTGTGGCGCGGCCAGCACCTCCTCGGTCGGGCCCGCCTCCACGATCCGGCCGAGGTACATCACGGCGGTCCGGTCGGCGATGTTCCAGGCCAGGCCCGAGGTCGTGGGTCACCACGAGCACACCGAGGCCGAGCTCGCTGCGCAGCTTGAGCAGCAGCGCCAGGATCTCCCCGCGGATCGACGCGTCCAGGCTCGAGACCGGCTCGTCGGCGATCAGCAGCGTCGGGCCGCAGCGCCAGCGCTCCGGCGATCAGCACCCGCTGCCGCTGCCCGCCCGACAGCTCGTGCGGGTAGCGCAGGAACAGCCGCTCCGGCGGGCGCAGCCCGGCCGACGACAGCGCGTCGGCGACCTGCTGCTCCTCGGCTGCGACCCTCCGGGTCGGAGTCGGACAGCTTGTGCAGCCGCAGGCCCTCGGCGACGCGAGTCGTAGACGGTGTGCCGCGGGTTCAGCGCGCCGGCCGGGTCCTGCAGGATCATCTGCACCCGGCGCCGGAAGGCCTTCAGCGACTTCGGCCCGGTAGGGCAGCGGCTCGCCGTCGACGAGCACCTCGCCCCGCGTCGGCGGCTCCAGGCCGGTCAGGGTCCGCGCCAGGGTGGTCTTGCCGGACCCCGACTCGCCCACGAGTGCCACGATCTCGCCCGAACGCACGGTCAGGTCGGCGCCGTCGAGGGCGACCGCGACGTTGCCGCTGCGCAGTGCGAACTCGACGCCGAGGCCGCGGCCTTCGAGGCTGAGCGTCCGGATCTCCGGCTGCACGGCGGTCATGCGTCCTCACCCACCCGGATGCAGGCGGCGTCGCGGCGAGGCGCCTTGGCGGCCAGCGGCGGCTCGGCCTGCCGGCACTGCGTCGATCGCCAGCGGGCAGCGCGGCGCGAACGAGCAGCCCGGCGGCAGCTCACGCGGGTCCGGCGGGTCGCCCCTGCAGGCCCGACGGCGCGTAGCGGGCGGCCGGGTCGCCGATCCGCGGGAACGACGCCGACAGCGCGGCGGTGTAGGGGTGCAGCGGCTCGGTGAAGAGCAGGTCGGCCGGGCCCTGCTCGACCACCCGGCCGGCGTACATCACCGCGATCCGGTCGCTGATGTCGGCCAGCACCGACAGGTCGTGGCTGATCAGCATCATCCCGACCCCGAGCTCCTTCACCAGCCCGGTGAGCACGTCGAGCACCTGCGCCTGCACCATCACGTCGAGCGCCGTGGTCGGCTCGTCGGCGACCACCAGCGAGGGCCGGCAGGCCAGCGCCATCGCGATCATCACCCGCTGCCGCTGACCGCCCGACAGCTGGTGCGGGTAGGCGCGCGCCCGGGACGCCGGCATCCCCACCTGCTCGAGCAGCTCGCCGACCCGTCGCTCCACGTCGGCGTCGGTCACCTTCGGCTCGTGCAGCCGGATCGGCTCCGCGATCTGCTGCCCGACCTGGCGTACGGCGTTCAGCGAGTGCAGCGCGCCCTGGAACACGATCGAGGCACCGGCCCAGCGCAACGCCCGCAGGTCGCCCCACCGCATCGTCAGCACGTCCTGCGTCGTCGACGCAGCACCCTCCCGGTGACCTTCGCCGACGCTGGCTGCAGCCGCAGGACGGTGCTGGCGAGCGTCGACTTGCCGCACCCGGACTCGCCGGCGATCCCGACCACCTCGCCCCGCTCGACGGCTCAGGTCCACCTCGCGTACGGCGGGCAGGTCGCCGCCGCCGGTCCGGTAGGTGACCGACAGGTCCTCGATCCTCAGCAGGGTGCTCATTCCGCTCAGCGGCTCCGCCGTGCTCGTGCGCAGCCGCGGGTTGAGCACGTCCTCGAGCGCCTGCCCGACCAGGGTGAACGAGAGCACGACCAGCACCACGCACACGCCCGGCGGGACGAAGAACCACCACGACCCGGTGGTCATCGCGCCGACGCTGTAGGCGTCGTCGAGCATGCTGCCCCAGGACACCCGGGTCGGGTCGCCGAGCCCGAGGAAGCTCAGCGTCGTCTCGGTCAGGATCGCGACGGCGACGGTCAGCGTGGTGTTCGCGAAGACCATCGGGATCGACGTTGGGCAGCACGTGCCGGCGGATCAGGTGCCCGTGGCCGGCGCCGAGCGCGCGCGAGCGCTCGAGGTAGGCCCGCTCCTTGATCGACAGCGTCTGGGCTGCGGATCAGCAGCGCGGTGCCCGGCCACGACGTCACCCCGATCACGATCACGATGTTGAACAGGGACCGGCCGAGCACGCGTGGCCAGCACGATCGCCAGCGGCAGGAACGGGATCACCAGGATCCACTCGGTGAACCGGAACAGGATGGCGCCCGTCCAGCCGCCGAAGTAGCCGGAGAGCAGACCCGACGACCGTGCCGATGATCATCGAGATCAGCGTCGCCATCAGGCCGACGAACAGCGAGATCCGGGCACCCCAGATCAGCAGCGTCAGCACCGAGCGGCCGTTGTCGTCGGTGCCGAGCCAGAACTCCGAGGACGGCGGCTCGAGCACGCCACCGGTCGCCTTGGTGACCTCGAGGCCCTCCGGGGTCCGCGAGCAGCGGCGCGAACACGGCGACGAGGATGAACAGCGCGAGGACGACCAGCCCCGCCATGCCCGGCGCGGTTGGTCCGGAACTGGCGCCAGCCGCGCGCCCAGTTGGCGCGACGACGGCGGCGCGGCGAGCTGGCGGGCCGAGAGGCGCGGGCGTCGGTCGAGGTGCTCATGTCCGCACCCGCGGGTCGAGCCAGCCGTAGACGAGGTTGGCGATCAGGTTGGCGAGGATCACGCCGGCCGACGAGAGCAGGAAGACGCCCTGGAGCAGCCAGAAGTCCGGGCACCCGGAGCGCCTCGTAGGTCAGCAGGCCGAGGCCCGGGATCGAGAAGATCGTCTCGATCGTGATCGCGCCGCCGACGACGAACCCGAAGTTGAGGGCCGCGACCGTGGTCGTCGGCAGCAGCGCGTTGGGTACGGCGTGCCGGTTGCGCACCGCGACGTCGCGCAGGCCCTTGGCCCGGGCCGTGGTCAGGTAGTCCGACCCGATCTCGTCGAGCAGCGACCCGCGCATGATCAGCGCGTAGTCGGCGAGGTAGGCGAGGGTCAGCGTGATCACCGGCAGCGTGAGGTGCCAGAGCGTGTCCAGCACGCCCTCGAGCGACGACGGGTCGACGTCCGACGGAGTGCAGGCCGCCGGTCGGGAACAGGCCCGGGCAGCGGCCCCGTCCCCACCGCGAAGACCGCGATCAGCACCAGTCCGAGCCACCACTCCGGCATCGAGTACAGCGTCAGCGAGCTGCCGGTCGAGAACCTGTCGAACCGGCTGCCGCGCGTTCCAGCCGCTGCGGATGCCCGATCCAGACGCCGATCAGCGCGGCGAGCACGGTCGACGGTGCCGACCAGCAGCAGCGTCGGCCAGAGCCGGTCGGCCAGGATCTCGGAGACCGGGCCTGCGGTAGAGGATCGAGTAGCCCGAGGTCGCCCGTGGACGGTGTTCTTCAGGAAGGTCACGAACTGCTGGCCGATGGACTGGTCCAGCCCGTAGGTCTCGTTGAACTCCTCGAGCTGCTCCGGCGTGCTCAGCCGGCCGCGGCCGAGGGTGCGGGCCGGGTCGCCGGGCAGCACCCGGAACAGGAAGAAGTTCACGACCAGCATGAACGCCGAGGCTGCCGAGGGAGCCGGCGACCTTGCCGGCGGCGTACCGCCCGTAGCCGCGCCCGCGGCGCGGTGCTCGCCGCTGGCGATCGGCGCCGCGGCCGCCGGGTCGGCTGCGGTCATGGCTCATGCCGCGCTCGCCGGTGGGGTCACTCGCGGTCTCCGACCGTGCGCCGTCGGCGCATCATGACGACGCGCGCCACCGACGACGACGACACCGGCCGCCACACCGAGCCCGATCAGCACGCCGGTGCTGACGACCTTCGTCCTCGCCACCGGAGGTCGCCGCGGTGACGCCCTCGGCGCCGCCGCAGTCGCCGGCCTCGTCGGCCGGCCGCATGTTGAGGTAGTTGTTGACGCCGTACTGGATCAGCTAGACCCCGCCGGGGTCCGGCTGCGGCTGCAGGCAGGCGAACCGGTCGCTGCGGAACGCCTCGCCGATCGAGCTCGTACGCGGTGACGAGGTACGGCGAGTCCTCGTAGCAGCATCTGCTGCATCTGCTTGACCTTCTCCGCCCGCGCCTCGGGGTCGATCTCGGTCTGCTGCTGCTCGTACAGCGCGTCGTACTCCTCGTTGCAGTACCACGAGTCCGACCAGTCGCCGAGCTGGTCGCAGGTCATGTAGCTGAGCATCGAGCTCGGATCCGGCTCGACGAACCAGCCCCACTCGAAGGCGTCGAAGTCGCCCTTCGAGGATGATGCTCGGTGAGGTTGCTGGACTCGATGGCCGTCACCTCGGCCTTGATGCCGACGTCGGCCAGCCACTCCTGGAAGAAGTTCATGACGTCGACGCGAGGTCGGCGACTCCGACCGTGCGTACAGCCGCAGGGTGCCGATCGGGTCGCCGTTCGGCATCGTCCGGAAACCGTCGTCGCCCACGGTGTAGCCGGCCTCGTCCAGCAGCTCGGCGGCCCGGTCGGGGTCGTAGGTGAACGCCTCGTCCTCGGGCGGCTCCCAGTGGAAGTCGTCGTAGACCGGCGGGATGATCGTGGTGCCCGGGTCACCGGCGCCCTGGTAGACCCGCTCGATGATCACGTCGCGGTCGATGGCGTAGCCGAGCGCGTGCCGGAAGGCCGGGTCCTTGCAGGGCCGGGTTGCCGTCGCCCATCGGCTTGCCGGTCTCGGTGTCGATCGGCGCCGGTGTTGAACGCGATCTCGTCGAAGCCCGGGTGAGTCGCCGTTGAGGGCGGTGATGCCGTCGCTGGCCCTCGAGCGACTTCGACCTGGACGCGCGGTGATGTCCTCGACGAAGTCGACCTCGCCCTTGATCAGCGCCTGGATCGTCGGGTCGTCGGCTCTTGTAGACGCGGAAGACGACCTCGTCGATGTGCGGTGCGCCCTCCCAGTAGTCGGGGTTGGCCTCGAACCGGTACGTCGACCCGCCGGCCTGCCCTCGACCAGCCGGAACGGCCCGGACCCGACGACCGGCTGCCCGTCCTCGGGCTCGGCCGTGTAGGTCTTCACCTCCTTCTCGGAGACGTCCTTCCAGACGTGCTCGGGGACGATCGGGATCGGCAGCAGCGGCAGGCGACGAGTTCGGCTTCTTCAGCTCGAGCACCACCGTCGTCGTCGTCCGGCGCGGTGATCGTGGTCGACCTGGTCGAGGTAGGCGCCCCACGTGGCGGCCTCGGGGCCGCCGTCGAGGATCCGGTTGTAGGTGTACGCGATGTCGGCGGCGGTGAGCGGCTCGCCGTCGGACCAGTTCACGCCGTCGCGGATCGTGAAGGTCCAGGTCAGCCCGTCCTCGGAGGTCTCCCACTCGGTGGCGAGCCCCGGCTGTGGGCGACATGTCCTCCATGTTGTAGGTCGATCATGTAGTCGTAGGTCAGCGCCCACATCTCGAACGACTGCGCCTCGATGCCGACGAACGGGTTGAACGAGTCGACCTCGTTGCGCAGCGCCACCGTGAAGGTGACCTTCTCGTCGGCGGCGTTCGCCGGGGCGCCGGTCGAGAGCGCGAGACCGGGCACCAGGCAGCCGAGCAGCAAAGCAGCGGCGGCGGCGACGCCGGCCGGGAGTACGTTGGCGCCCGTGACCGAGCCTGCCCCGTCTGTTGCCCCGCCCGTTGCCCCTCGTGAACCGTTCGAGCACACCGAGCACGGCGTGGCGCGACCGGATCCCTACCACTGGATGCACGGGGACACGCCCGCGCTGACCGAGTACCTCTCCGCCGAGCGGAGCTTCTACGACTCTTCGGTTGCGCATCTGCACCCCTTGGTCTCCACCCTGAAGGCCGAGATGTTCTCGCGGCTCCCGCCGGCCGAGGTCTCGGCGCGGTGGCGGCGTACGAGGTTTTCCTACTACACAGTGCACCTCGCCGGGAACGATTACGCGCACATCGTCAGGGAAATCCACGGTATTGAAACCGTTTCGAAACAGATTTCCCCTGTCTTGGGCCGTTTGGCCGACGAAAATCGCACCGCGGGTCGAGGTCCTGCTCGACGTCGGGTCGCTGGCGGACGACAGCGGCTACCTCGAGCTCGGGGTGACCCTCGTCAGCCCCGACGAGGACCTGCTCGCCTACTCCGTCGACACCACCGGCGACGAGGTCTACGCGCTCCGCTTCCGCGACCTCCGCACCGGCGTCGACCTGGACGAGGTGGTGCCGCGCAGCTACTACGGCGGCGCCTGGAGCGCCGACTCGCAGTGGTTCTTCTACACCGTCCACGACGAGGCCTACCGGCCGCACGAGGTGTGGCGGCACCGGATCGGGACCCCCGTGACCGACGACGTGCGGGTGCTGGACGAGCCGGACGAGCGGTTCGACCTGAACGTCCGGGCCAGCCGGTCCGGCGACGTCGTGCTGCTGCTCAGCGAGAGCCGCGACACCGGCGAGGCGTGGGCGTCGACGCCCACGCGCCCGAGTCGCCGCCGCGGTCGGTCGGGGGCCGGCGGCCCGGGGTCGTCTACCGCGCCGAGCACGTCGCGGGACGCGGACGGCGGCCACCTGCTGCTGGTCACCAACGACGACGCCGTGGAGTTCCGGCTGGTCCGGTGCCCGGTGCCGCTCGACGCCGACCAGGACCACACCGCCTGGGTCGAGGTGCGCCCGGAGGACCCCGACGAGCGGCTGGAGCGGGTCGACGCGTTCGCGGGGCACGCTCGTGATGAGCCTGCGCACCGCCGGCGAGCACCGGCTCCGGGTGGTCGCGCACGACGACCTGGCCGGCGACGGGCGGGTGCTCGCGCAGCCGGTTCCCCGGTGGCGCGGTGCGACCTGGCCCGCAACACGGCGTACGACGTGGGGGCGGCGACCGTCGTCGACCGCGCCTACGTCGAACCGCCGGTCTGGTCCGACGCTCGACCTGGCCACCGGCGCGGTCGAGGACGTGCTCCGCAGCGAGGCACCCGGCCACGACCCGGCGGCGTACGTCACCGAGCGGATGGCGTTCGCCGGCGCCGGACGGGACGTCCGTCGGGGCGACCGTGGTCCGGCACCGGGACACCCCGCTCGACGGGACCGCGCCCGCGCTGCTCTACGGGTACGGCGCCTACGAGGACGGCTGGACGAGCCCGAGTGGGACCCGGCGCTGCCGAGCCTGCTCGACCGCGGCGTCGTCTTCGCGCACGCGCACATCCGCGGCGGCGGCGAGGGCGGCCGGCGGTGGTGGCTGGACGGGCGGCTCGAGCACAAGCAGCACACGTTCGACGACCACATCGCCGTCGCCGACGGCCTGGCCGGGCTGGTCGACGGGTCGCGGATCGCGTCGCGCGGGCTCAGCGCGGGCGGGCTGCTCCAGGGCGCGGTGTTCAGCCAGCGGCCGGACCGGTGGCGGGCGGTGCTGGCGGAGGTGCCGTTCGTCGACGTGGTGACGACGATGTTCGACGCGTCGATCCCGCTGACGATCACCGAGTGGGACGAGTGGGGTGACCCGCGACGCAAGGAGGACTTCGACTTCATGCTCGCCTACTCGCCGTACGACCACCTGCCACCGGCGGGCGGCCGCCCGGACCTGCTGGTCGACCGGTGCGGTCCACGACCCCCGGGTGATGGTGCACGAGCCCGCGAAGTGGGTGGCCGCGCTGCGCGCACAGCGACCCGGAGTGGTCGCCGCGCTGCCTGTTCCGGTGCGAGCTCGGGGCCGGTGCGCACGTCGGCCCGTCGGGTCGGTTCGGGCACCTCGCGCTACGAGGCCGAGGTCGCGGCCTGGCTGCTCGACCGGCTCGGGGTCGGCGGATGACCGACCTGCGCGACGAGGTCCTGCGGGTCGCGCGCGACCTGATCCGGATGGACACGAGCAACGCCCCGGCCCGCCTGCTCGGTCGCCGCCCGGGCAACGAGACCGCGGCCGCGGCGTACCTGCGGGACTACCTGGTCGACGCCGGGGTCGACTGCGAGCTGGTCGCGCGGGAGGAGCACCGCGCCAACCTGGTCGCCCGGCTGCCCGGCACCGGGGACGCGCCGTCGCTGGCGTTCGTCGGGCACACCGACGTGGTGCCGGTCGACCCGCGGGACTGGACGCACCCGCCGTTCGAGGGTGTCGTCGACGACGACGGCTACCTGCACGGCCGCGGCGCCGTCGACATGAAGAACGAGGTCGCGGCGCGCGCGGTGGCGCTCGCCGAGCTGGCCCGGAGCGGGTTCCGCCCGCGCGGCGACCTGTGGTTCCTGGCCGTGGCCGACGAGGAGGACGGCATGGCCGACGTCGGCATGCGGTGGCTGCTCGAGGCCCGGCCCGACATCCGTCCCGACGTGGCGATCAACGAGGGCGGCGGTGAGCTGCTCGCGCTCGCGGACGGCCGGACGATGGTCGACCGTCGGCGTCGGCGAGAAGGGCACCCTCCCGGTGCGGGTGACCGCCGTCGGCGAGGCCGGCCACGCGTCGATGCCGAACGTCGGCAACAACGCGGTCCCGCTGCTCGGTGAGCTGCTCCGCCGGGTCGGGCGCGGCATGCCCGACCCGGGGTCGTCGCCGTGGCTCGAGGCGACCCTGTCCGCCCTGGGGGTCGACGATGTCGAGTCCGCCAGCGGCCCTGCACCCGAGCCTGGCCGAGCTGCTGCCGGCGATGACCGGGACCACGATGGCGCCGACCCTGCTCGAGGGCTCGACCAAGCGGAACGTGATGCCCGTCCCGGGCGTCCGTCGAGCTGGACTGCCGGATCCTGCCGGGCACGACCCGCGCGGACGTCGAGGCGTCGGTGCGGGCGCGTCTCGGGAACGGCATCACCTACGAGCTCAGCTGGCCGGAGATCCTGATCGCCGGCAGCGCCTCCCCGCCGGAGTCCGGCGCTGATGTCGGCGATCGAGGCGTTCTGGGCGGATCGCGGTGGCGAGGTGACGGTGCTGCCGCTGCTCGACTCGGGCTTCACCGACTCGGTCTACCTCCGCGCCGCGGCCGGCACCACGGCGTACGGCTTCAGCCCGTACGTCCACACCCCGCCCGACGTCCTCGCCGCCGGCTACCACAACGCCAACGAGCGGGTGCACGTCGACGACCTGCTGCTGTCCGTGGAGTTCCACATCGGCCTGGCCCGACGCCTGCTGGGCTGACGGTCACGGACGCTGGATGTAGTACTCCGTGAAGTCACGGCAAAGTCCGGCGCTGTCGAACCGCATCACGAAGCAGTTCTCGTACACCCGGACCACGGGCCCACCGGGGACCTCCCGATAGGTGGAGCGGCCGGTGGCCACGACGACGTCACCATCCACGGCGACGGGAGAGTAGCTGGCTTCGTACGTCCCCGCGTCGTCGCGGGTCGAGGCATCATCCGAGGCCGACTCCCCCAGCCAGGACGCGACCACCGCCGCCCGACCCCGGATCGGATCGTCGTACGGGTGGTAGCGGTAGGCGACGTCCTCGCTGAAGAGCGCGCCGATGGCGCTCGGCTCGTAGGACAGCCACGCTGCGACGTACCGGTCGAGCCAGTCCTGGGCGGCAACCTGGTCCATGTCACCACCGTAGTCACAGTCATCCTGATCGTGGAGTGCTCCCAACGTCATACGATCTGGCTGCTAGAGCGACCAATTCGTATGACGTCCGTAGTGATCGCACCTCGGAGTAGTTTCATCGGGTGCAGACGTCGCAGCCCGAGCCGCCGGACGGCAAGCTTCCCGAGGAGACCATCAACCGAAACTGGACCGAGCTGACCCAGGAGCTGCGGTCGACCCAGACCGGTGTGCAGGTGCATGACCGGTTTCTTGCTGACCGTGCCGTTCAGTGACCGGTTCCAGGATCTCGACGACCTGCAGCGCGCGGCGTACCTCACCGTGCTCGCGCTTTCCGTCGCGGCGACCGCGGCCATCCTGTCGCCCGTCGCCTACCACCGAATCCTGTTCCGACAGGGCCGGCGACCCTGGCTGGTCAGGACGGCGAACCGGGTCGCGCGAGTCGGATTGGTACTCGTGGCGCTGACCACGTGCGGAGTCATCTTCCTGACCTTCGACCTCGCGCTCGGGAGGGCGGCCGGGATCGTCGCGTCCGCTGTTGCGCTGGTGGCGTACCTCCTGCTGTGGGTGGGTGTCCCCCTGAGCGCGAAGCACTGACGCCCTGCCTAGACCCCGGACCCGAGGAACGACAGCCGCACGTCGCGCTGCGCATTGTCGACATTGAGGTCGACCAGGCAGATGCTCTGCCAGGTGCCGAGGGCGAGGCGGCCGTCGAGCACCGGGACGGTCGCGTACGGCGGCACCAGGGCCGGCATGACGTGCGACCGGCCGTGCCCCGGGCTGCCGTGCCGATGCTGCCAGCGGTCGTCGGCCGGGAGCAGGTCGGCCAGGGCCGCGAGCAGATCGTCGTCGCTGCCGGCCCCGGTCTCGATGATCGCGATGCCGGCGGTCGCGTGCGGCACGAACACGTGGAGCAGGCCGTCGCCGCGACCGGAGGCGAACGTCGGCGCAGTCCGACGTGATGTCGAGGACCTTCTCGGTGCTGCCGGTGCGGTAGCTGCGGGTTTCGGAGTCCACGTCGCCGATCGTGTCACGCGCGTAGGTTGCCTCCATGGACGTCCGGTCGTTGGCATGGCGCACCGACCTCGCCCTGCTCGAGCACTCCGGCAGCATCGTCGAGGACCGCGGAGACCACCTGGTCGTCCGCACGCCCCTGAATCCCCGTCTACTACTGGGGAAACTTCCTCCTGCTCGCGATCGCTCCCGCGCCGGAGACGGTGCCTCACTGGCTCACGCGGTTCGAGTCCGAGTTCCCCGAGGCCCGGCACCGGACGATCGGCATCGATGGCGCGCGGGGACACCGCAGCGACCTCGACCCGCTGGCCGAGGCGGGCTTCGAGATCGAGCAGTCGACGGTGATGACGGCGGACGCCGTGCACCCGCCCGCCCGGCCGAACACCGATGCGCTGATCCGTCCCCTGACGTCCGACGAGGACTGGGCCCAGCAGGTCGAGCTCTCCCTGGCCGGCGAGGGCGCGGACGTCACCCGCGACTTCGTCGTACCGCGGGCGGCCGCCCAGCGGGCCCTCGTCGAGCGCGGCCACGGCCGTTGGTACGGCGCGTTCCTGGCGGGCCGGCTGATGTCGTCGCTCGGCCTGTTCACGGCGTCGGAGGGCCTGGCCAGGTTCCAGGAGGTGAAGACCCACCCCGACGCCCGGGGCCGCGGGCTGGCCGGCGGCCTCGTGCACCACGTCAGCCGGTGGGGCCTCGACGAGCTCGGCGCCCGGACGCTGGTGATGGTGGCCGACCCCGACTACCTGGCCATCCGGATCTACCGCGGCGTCGGGTTCACCGACACCGAGACCCAGCTCCAGGCCATGCGAACGCCGCAGCACTGACACCAAGCACGCCTCCCGATCTGGGTGCGACGGATAACCATGACTGCGCTAGCGCACTGTCATGGCACGATGCGGCCTCGTGGCCCACTCAGAAGAGCGCACTCCAGGACACGCAACGCCGTATCGCACCGTCGTGGCAGATGGACTTCCCGACCTGGACCGGCGGTTGTCCGACGAGCTCGACAAGGTGAACGCTGTCGCGACCGATGGGGTGGCGCCGTCTCGCGAGCTGACTGTGCAGATCCTCGACGATTCGGGGCAGCTCGCCGCCGGGATGAGTGGATGGACGTGGGGTGTCGCTGCCGGCATCGGGATGACCTGGGTGCGTGAGGAGGCCCGTGGTGACGGTCTCGGAGCGAGGCTGCTGACGAGTTTCGAGGATGAAGCACGTTCACGAGGTTGTACCCACGTGTTCGTCACCTCGTTCACCTTCCAGGCGCCGGGCTTCTACGAGCACCACGGCTACCGCGAGATCTTCCGCTGGGAGGGTGTCCCCACGGCCGACGCCGACGACGTGCACTTCCGCAAGGAGCTGTGAGCCCGCAGGTTCAGACGTCGACCCCGCCGGACGCCGTCTCATCGACGCCACCGACGCATGAGGCCAGCGGCTCCGGCGCCGTGTGCCCGTCGCCGAACTCCTCCAGGAACAGCTCCAGTCGCGGGTCGTCGGCCGACTCGAGCTCGAGCTGGCGGCCCCAGACCGTGATCACCAGCGGCGCGTCCTGGGCGGGGTACGGCGACAGGATCCCCTCGTCGGGCAGCAGCTCCTCGAGCGCGGACACGTCGTCGTCCGAGACCTCGTCGTTGTAGGTGATCCAGACCGTGCCGTGCTCGAGCGCGTGGACGGCGTTCTCGTCGCGCACCGGCACGTCGTACACCCCGCAGGCGAGCCAGGCCGGGTCGTGCGACCCTCCGACAGGAGGCGACTGGTCGTAGTCCACGTCGTCCTCGGTGTGGTCGTTGCGAAGCCCGCCGTAGACGTGCACGTCGTCGAGCGTCCGGTCCGTCCCGCTCGCCGTCCAGTCCCGGACGAGCCCCACGGCCACCGGAACCGACACCGCCACGATGACGACCAGCACCGCCACGATCGCGGCGACCACCACCGCGACCCGGTTCCGCCGCGGCGGCGTCGCCGGCTGCGGGCCGGGCGGCGGCCCGGGCGGTGGGTAGGGCTGCGGCCATCAGTCGTTGCCCAGCGCCTGTTCGATGCGCTCGACCTTGGCCGTGAGCTGACCGTCGAACCCAGGCCGGATGTCTGCCTTGAGCACGAGCCCGACCCGCGGGGACACGGCGGCCACGACGTCGACGGCGCGCTTCACGACCGCCATCACCTCGTCCCACTCGCCCTCGATGTTGGTGAACATGGCGTTGGTCTCGTTCGGCAGTCCGGACTCGCGGACCACGCGTACGGCGGCCGCGACGGCCTCGGAGACACCGCCCGTCTCGTCGGCTGCGGTTGGGGAGATGCTGAAGGCGACGATCATGCGGCCAACTTATCCGCGGGCTGGGCGTCCGGCTCGACCGGCCGGTCTGAACAGTGTCACCGGTCAGTACCCGTCGAGGACCCGATTTGGAGGGGTCGACGCGGAAACTTCTTCGACGCCGCCCGGCGCGGGCCCTAGCGTGGACCCGTGTTCCGCTACCCGGCCAAGCCCCGTCCCGGCGACAAGGTCGCCGTCCTCTCCCCCGGCGCGAGGCGGTGTCGGCGACCTTCCCGGCGCCGCACGAGCTGGGCGTGCGCCGGCTCCAGGAGGAGTACGGCGTCGAGGTCGTCGAGTACCCCACCACCCGCGTCATCTCGCCCCCGGCGGCCCGCGCCGCCGACGTCAACGCCGCCTTCGCCGACCCGGAGATCTCGGCGATCGTGGCCAGCATCGGCGGCAACGACCAGATCAAGATCCTCCGGCACCTCGACGCCGAGGTGATCGCCGCGAACCCGAAGCCGTTCTTCGGTGTCAGCGACAACACGAACCTGCACAACTACCTGTGGAACCTCGGGATCGTCTCCTACTACGGCGGCGCGGTGATGGTGGAGCTCGGTCGCGCCGGCTCGATCAACCCGCACACCGCCGAGGCGTTCCGGGCGGCCCTCCTCGGCGACGGCTGGTACGACCTGCGGCCGGCGGAGACGTTCGGCGACATCAACCGCGACTGGGCCGACCCGGCGAACCTCGAGCTCGAGCCGGAGATGCTGCCCGGCACCGGCTGGGAGTGGCACGGCGGCTCGCAGCCGGTCGAGGGCCGGCTGTGGGGCGGCTGCCTCGAGATCGTCGACTTCAACCTGCGGGCCGCGCGCTACCTCGCGCCGGACGACGCGGCGTACGACGGGTGCGTGCTGTACCTCGAGACGACCGAGGAGCTGCCGACCGCGCAGTACGTCGGCGAGGTGCTGATGTGCATGGGCGAGCGCGGGCCTGCTCGCAGCGCTTCCGGGCGCTGCTGATGGGTCGGCCCGAAGGCCTGGTCGTTCGAGCACCCGAACGACCCGGCCGAGCGGACAGGCGTACGTCGATGCCCAGCACGAGGCCGTGCTCGGAGCGATGGCGGAGTACTCCCCCGACGTGCCGGTGGTGCTCGACGTCGACTTCGGGCACACCGACCCGCAGCTGGTGATGCCCAACGGCGGCGACGTCCGGATCGACCCGGCCGCCGGGACGATCAGCGTCCGCTACTGACCGGCCGGTCCCGCGCCAGGAGGACGCTCACCAGGACCGCCAGCCAGGCGGTCGTGTAGACGAAGCTCGCCAGCACGTCGGTCGACGTGGTGCGCGCCCTGGTAGAGCCGGGCGAGGGCCACGAACGGCGGGCAGCAGGAACAGCAGCCAGACCCACCGCCGCGCCGCGGGCGCCAGCACCCAGAGCAGCACGGCCAGGCCGGCGTACACCGCCGTCGCGGTGGCGACGTGGCCGGACGGGAAGCTGTGGTCCGGCACCAGTCCGGGGTCGAGGATCCGCACCGGCGGCCGGTCACGGGAGATCAGCTGGCGTCGCCACCCAGTAGAAGCCGCCGATGCCGGCGACGAGCAGCGCGACGAAGATCGCCGGGAGGAAGGAGCGGCGCCACCACGAGAGCCCGACGGCGACCACGGCGGCGACGCCCATGCCGACGATGGTCTCGCCGAGCAAGGTCCCGACGTCCGCGACCCGTTCAGGTCGCTGCGTCCGCTCGCCGGCGAACCAGCGCACGACGTCGTCGTCCCAGGGGTCGACGGTCGGCTCCAGCGGGTGGGTGAGCAGCCAGCCGATGACGAGGACGGCGCCGAGGATCACCACCCAGGCAACCAGGACGATCGCCGCGGCAGGCGGGAGTGACCTGGTGGCGACGTGGACCTGGTGGTGGATGCGGACACGGCCGCACCTGTGCCCAGCGCCGTCCGGGTTCATGCCTGTACCGCCTGTCGGCGCCGGGTTTAGTGTCCGAGACAAGCAGTCCGATCCAACGAAGGAGCGTCCAGTGGCCTCGAAACTCAACCCCTACATCAGCTTCGACGGCAACGCCCGCGAGGCGCTGGAGTTCTACCAGGACGTGTTCGGCGGCGAGCTCGCCGTCAACACGTTCGGCGACTTCGGCAACGACACCGGCGGCGACGCCGACAAGATCATGCACGGCCAGCTCGAGACCGACGCCGGCTTCACCCTGATGGCCGCCGACAACCCGCCCGGCCAGGACTACACCCCGGCAACAACTACTCGGTCAGCCTCAGCGGCGACGACGGCGACCGCTGCGCGGCTACTGGGACGAGCTCTCCGACGGCGGCACGGTCATGGTCCCGCTCGAGAAGCAGATGTGGGGCGACGAGTTCGGCATGTGCGCGACAAGTTCGGCGTCACCTGGATGGTCAACATCGCGGGAGCAGCAGGAGCCAGAGCGCGCCCTAGCAGCAGCGACTGCGTGGCGCAGCACCACCGCCGAGGTGGCGCAGCCGCGAGCCCCACGGCGCCCGCGACCCGCGCCTCGAGGCAGTCGCAGGCCGGACGACCGCCCCAGGAAGGCTCACGCACGCCGCGGAGGACGGAGTGCGAGCGCGGCCGGCGACGCAGGGCTCGTGCGCCGGCGAGCTGGCCGGCGACGACCCGAACGCCCGGCCGGCGAGAGCCCTGCGCCCACCATGACAGTCACGACGCGCGAGCGTCGCCGTGCGGATCTGCCCCGGCAGGTCCGACCGCCGGGCAGGTCCACGGATCGCGCCAGTCAGGGCGGGCCGCCGCAGCGGAGCGTCGCCGTGCCCAGCGGCACGGCATCACGACGGCCAGCAGCGCGACCGTGGGCGCCGCCACCAGCCCCAGGCCGAGACCGGCCACGGCCTGGATGGACGCGCCGACGAGGACGGCCAGCGCGATCAGGAGGATCGTGCCCGCCGTAGCCCGTCCAGGCTCAGGCCGAGGCCTTGCGCAGGCTGCGCAGGACGTACTGCATGATCCCGCCGTTGCGGTAGTAGTTCGCCTCGCCGGGGGTGTCGATCCGGACCACGGCGTCGAACTCCGTGTCGTCGGCCTTCACCTTGACCGTCTTCGGCGTCTTGCCGTCGTTGAGCTCGGTGACGCCGGTGATCGAGAACGTCTCCTCGCCGGTCAGGCCGAGCGACTCGGCGTTCTCGCCCTCGGGGTACTGCAGCGGCAGCACGCCCATGCCGATCAGGTTCGAGCGGTGGATCCGCTCGTAGGACTCGGCGATGACGGCCTTGACGCCCAGCAGCGCGGTGCCCTTGGCCGCCCAGTCGCGCGACGAGCCGGAGCCGTACTCCTTGCCGGACAGGACGACGAGCGGGGTGCCGGCCTCGAGGTACTTCTCCGACGCCTCGAAGACGGTGGTGACGTCTCCCCCTCCGTCGCCGGACAGGTCGCGGGTGAAGCCGCCCTCGGTGCCCGGCGCGAGCTGGTTGCGCAGCCGGATGTTGGCGAAGGTGCCGCGGATCATCACCTCGTGGTTGCCGCGGCGCGAGCCGTAGGAGTTGAAGTCGCGCTGCTCGACGCCGTGCTCGGCGAGGTACTTGCCCGCGGGCGAGTCCTTCTTGATCGCACCGGCCGGCGAGATGTGGTCGGTGGTGACCGAGTCGCCGAGCTTGAGCAGCACCCGCGCGCCCTCGATGTCCGCGACCGGCTCGGGCTCGTCGGGCATGCCGTCGAAGTACGGCGGCTTCCGGACGTACGTCGAGTCCTCGTCCCACGCGAACGTCTTGCCCTCGGGCGTCGGCAGCGACCGCCACTGCTCGTCACCGGCGAAGACGTCGGCGTAGTCGGCGGTGAACATCTCGGAGCGTGATCGCGCTCGCGATCACCTCCTCGACCTCCGGGCGGCGCGGCCAGATGTCCTTCATGAACACGTCGTTGCCGTCGGTGTCCTGGCCCAGCGGGTCGTTGAACAGGTCGACGTCCATCGAGCCGGCCAGCGCGTAGGCGACGACCAGCGGCGGGGACGCGAGGTAGTTCATCTTCACGTCGGGGTTGATCCGGCCCTCGAAGTTGCGGTTGCCCGAGAGCACCGAGACGACGGCGAGGTCGTTCTCGTTGACGGCCTGGCTCACCTCGGGGATGAGCGGGCCGGAGTTGCCGATGCAGGTGGTGCAGCCGTAGCCGACGAGGTTGAAGCCGAGCTTGTCGAGGTACGGCGTCAGGCCGGACTTCTCGTAGTAGTCGGAGACGACCTTCGAGCCCGGGCGCCAGCGTGGTCTTGACCCACGGCTTGCGCTGGAGGCCCTTCTCGACGGCGTTCTTGGCCAGCAGCGCCGCGCCGATCATCACCGACGGGTTGGAGGTGTTGGTGCACGAGGTGATCGCCGCGATCGCGACCGCGCCGTGGTCGAGCGTCGAACTTCGGTGCCGTCGGCGAGCGTGACCGTCGGCCGGGTTGCTCGGGCGGCCGTCACCGCCGGAGCCGGCGGCGAGTGGTCGGCGGCGGCGGACCGTCGCCGTGCCCGTTGCGACGGCGAGTCGGAGGCCGGGAAGGACTCGGCGACCGCCTCGTCGTACCCGTTCTCGCTCGTCCGTCTCGTCGGACGTAGTCGGCGAGCGCGGCGCGGAAGGCCTCCTTGGCGTCGGAGAGCGAGACCCGGTCCTGCGGGCGCTTCGGGCCGGCGAGCGACGGCACGACGGTGGCGAGGTCGAGCTCGAGCTTCTCGGAGTAGCGCGGCTCGGCGTCCGGGTCGTGCCAGAGGCCCTGCTCCTTGGCGTAGGTCTCGACCAGCGCGAGCTGCTCCTCGGGGCGGCCGGTGAGCTTGAGGTACTTGATGGTCTCCTCGTCGATCGGGAAGACCGCGATCGTGGAGCCGAACTCCGGGCTCATGTTGCCGATCGTGGCGCGGTTGGCCAGCGGCAGCGCCGAGACGCCGGGGCCGTAGAACTCGACGAACTTGCCGACCACGCCGTGCTTGCGCAGCATCTCGGTGATCGTGAGCACCAGGTCGGTGGCGGTCGCGCCCTCGGGCAGGTCGCCGTTGAGCTTGAAGCCGACCACGCGCGGGATCAGCATCGACACCGGCTGGCCGAGCATGGCGGCCTCGGCCTCGATGCCGCCGACGCCCCAGCCGACCACGCCGATGCCGTTGACCATCGTGGTGTGGGAGTCGGTGCCGACGCAGGTGTCGGGGTAGGCCTGCAGCTCGCCGTCGACCTCACGGGTGAAGACGGTGCGGGCGAGGTGCTCGATGTTGACCTGGTGCACGATGCCGGTGCCGGGCGGGACGACCTTGAAGTCGTCGAAGGCGCCCTGGCCCCAGCGCAGGAACTGGTAGCGCTCGCGGTTGCGCTCGTACTCGATCTCGACGTTGCGCTCGAACGCCTCGGGGGTGCCGAAGACGTCGGCGATGACGGAGTGGTCGATGACCATCTCGGCCGGCGCGAGCGGGTTGATCTTCGTCGGGTCGCCGCCGAGGTCGGCCATCGCCTCGCGCATGGTGGCGAGGTCGACGACGCACGGGACGCCGGTGAAGTCCTGCATGATCACGCGGGCCGGCGTGAACTGGATCTCCTTGCTCGGGGTCGGCGTCGGCGTCCCAGCCGGCGAGCGCCAGGATGTCGTCGGCGGTGATGTCGGCGCCGTCCTCGGTGCGGAGCAGGTTCTCGAGCAGCACCTTCAGGCGAGAACGGAAGCGAGTCGACGCGTCGTCGAGCCCGTCACCCGTCACCGCGTCGAGTCGGAAGATCTCGTAGGACTTCCCGTCCACGTCCAGCGTGCTCTTGGCGCCGAAGCTGTCCTGACTGGCCATCAGCCGTCTCCTCGTTGAGTGCTCGTGATGCTGTTCGCTCCGTGCCCATCTTGCCGTCGCGCATTCGGGTGCGGGAAGTGAGGCTTCCCTAACTTCGGGGCTCGTCGGGCATCGGATATCTCTTGATATCAAGATACATGACGTCGAGGGGTTGCGCGAGCGGGGCCGGCGAGCGCCCGGGTACTAGCGGTGGATGTGCTCCATCCAGTCCGCCGGCACCCGGCCCGGCGGCCCGGGGACCGGCTGCTCGTCCGGGCGCGACGTGCGGCGGCGCCGAGCTCCGGCCCGTCGAGCACCTCACCGGTCTCGTAGTCGTAGAACCAGTCCTCGTCCGGCTCGAAGCTCTGGATGAAGCGGTGCCCGGTCGCGGTCGCGTGCGCGGTGGCGTGCCGGGCCGGCGAGGTGTCGCAGCAGCCGATGTGCCCGCACCGGGCGCACCGTCGCAGGTGCACCCACCAGCCGGCCGGGTCCGCCGCGTCGCAGTCGGCGCAGCCGGTGCCGCTCGGCGGGACGGCCGGGTCGATGTCGTCGTGGTTCATGGTGTCCCTCCCCTGGACAGATCCTGCTGCTAGCCGCTCACCCGGTCGAGGTGCTGGAGCAGGTCGTGCGCGGCCAGCTCGACCTCCTTGTGCCGCCACTCCGCCGCCCGGTACACGCACGCGATCAGCGCCGTGCGGTGCACCCGCCGGAGGTCGCCGCAGACGAACGCGTACCTCGCCTTGGTCTCGTCGGTGGCGCCCTCGGTCAGCCCGAGGTGCCAGGCGGCGTACTCCTCCCAGGAGTGCCGCTCGAGGTAGGCGTTCTGCGCGGCGGCGTCGGGCTGGACCTCGCCCCAGTCGCTGTCGAGGACGTACTGCCGCGCGTCGATCAGCTTCGTGGCGTGGTCGACGGCTGCCGGGTTCACCGAGTACGACGCCATGGCGCACAGCCTGCCAGCAGCCGGCCAGCCTCAGCCCTGCGCGAGCTCGGCCACGTGCTGCCAGGCCTCCCAGGTCTTCAGCCGCTGCGCGTAGTCGGCCCGCGCGGTCTCCAGCGGGGTCACCCCGAAGAAGACGCGCAGCGGCGGGTGCGTCCGCGTCGACCACCTCGAGGACGGCTCGCGCCGAGGCCTGCGGGTCGCCCGGGCCGGCGCTGTTGCGGGTCTGCCGCCACTCGTCGGCCTGCCGACGCGCCTCGTCGTACGCCGGCAGCGGGGTCGCGTGCCTGGCCGAGGCGCCGGCCCAGTCGGTCGCGAAGCCGCCCGGCTCGATCAGCGTCACGTGGATGCCGAACCCGGCCACCTCCTGCGCGAGCGCCTGCGAGAAGCCCTCGAGCGCCCACTTCGAGGCGTGGTAGGCGCCGATGTTCGGGAACGCCGAGATGCCGCCGATCGACGAGACCTGGAGGATGTGGCCGGACCCCTGCTCGCGCAGGAACGGGAGCGCCGCCTGGGTCACCCACATCGCGCCGAAGACGTTGGTCTCGAGCTGGTCGCGGAACTCCTGCTCGCTGAGCTCCTCGATGAACCCGAACTGGCCGTAGCCGGCGTTGTTGACCACGACGTCGAGCCGGCCGAAGTGCTCGTGCGCGGCTGGCCACCGCCGCGAAGTCGGCCTCGCGGTCGGTGACGTCGAGCTGCAGCGGCAGCACCGCGTCGCCGTACTTCGTGACCAGGTCGTCGAGGGTGGTGGTGTCGCGGGCCGTCGCCGCGACCTTGTCGCCGCGCTCGAGGGCGGCGATCGCCCACTCGCGGCCGAAGCCGCGCGAGCAGCCGGTGATGAACCAGATCTTCTGTGTCATGGGCTCGACGCTACGGACTGGAGTGCACTCCAGGTCAAGGTCGACGGCTGAGCAGCGCGACGCACTCGACGTGGTGGGTCATCGGGAACAGGTCGAAGGCCCGCAGCCGCTCGAGCCGGTAGCCGTGCTCGGCGAAGATCGCGACGTCGCGGGCGAGCGCGGCCGGGTCGCAGGCGACGTACGCCACGGCGCGCGGGGCGCGGTCGACGACCTGCTCCACGACCTTGCGCTTGGCGCCCTCGCGGGGCGGGTCGAGGACGACCAGGTCGAACGGCTCGTCGTACGCCGACGCGAGCACCCGGTCCACGGATCCACAGGCCACCTCGACCGAGCGCCGGTCGAGCCCGTCGAGACCGAGGTTCTCGCGCGGCGTGCTCGCAGGCCGCCCGGTCGCCCTCGACCGCGACGACGCCGCGCTCCCGGGCCGACCGCGTCGGCCAGGAACCGGGCGAACAGCCCGACGCCGGCGTAGAGGTCGAGCACCGACTCCCCCGGCTCGGGGCGCAGGAAGTCGAGCACGGTCTCGACCAGGACCCGGGGCGCCCCGGGGTGCACCTGCCAGAACCCGTCGTCGGCGACGGAGAAGTCGTGGCCGAGCAGCGAGTGCGACGGGGGGCTCGGCGCCTCGAGCAGGCAGTCGTCGACGGGCACGACGTCGTGCGAGCGGTGCTTGCGCATCCCGCGCCGGCCGTCGGGCAGCGCGACGTACCGCTGCCGGGTCCGCCAGCGCAGTCCCGTCCACGTCGCCCGGCACCGCCTCGACGACCACGTCCAGGTCGAGTCCGGCCAGCCGGGACAGCTGCTCGCGGACGACGTCGGCCTTGAGCGCCCGCTGGCGGCGAGGTCGACGTGCTGGAAGTCGCAGCCGCCGCACAGGCCGGGTCCGGCCACCGGGCAGGGGGCGGGCACCCGGTCCGGGGACGCCTCGAGCACCTCGACGGCGTCGCCGCGCCAGAACCGGTCGCCCTCGGTGCCCTCGGTGATCTCGACGACCACCCGCTCCCCCGGGATCGCGTGCCGGACGAAGACGACCCGGGTCTCGGGCTCGGGCAGCCGGACCACGCAGTGACCGCCGTGGGCGACCGGGCCGACCTCGGCCGGGAACCGCTCGCCGACCCGCGACCGGCCCCGGGCACGGCGCTGCCGGGGCTGCCGGGGCTGCCGGGCTGCCTGGTCACCGCTGGACTTGCCCTCCGGACGACTTGCGTCCGGTCCGAGACCTGACCGCGGCGGAGGTCGCCGGGCCGCACCCGGCCGAGCGCCGCGCTCCTCGCGGTCGACGGCGATCTGGGACGAGCGCAGCTGGTACGGCACGGACGTCACCATCACGCCGGGCGCGAACAGCAGCCGGCCCTTGAGCCGCAGCGCGGTCTGGTTGTGCAGCAGCTGCTCCCACCAGCGCCCGACGACGTACTCCGGGATGTAGACCGCCACCACCCCGCGCGGGTTGGCCTTCCGGATCTCCATCGCGTAGTCGACGATCGGCCTGACCACCTCGCGGTACGGCGAGTGCAGGACCTTGAGCGGGACGCCGAAGTTGCGCTCGTCCCACTCGGTGAGCATCCGGTTGGTCGCCTCGGTGTCGGTGGCGACGTACACGCCCTCGAGGACGTTCGGCCGGGTCGCCTTGGCGTAGGCGAGCGCGCGCAGCGTCGGCTTGTGCAGCTTGGAGACCAGCACGATCGCGTGCACCCGGGTCGGGAGGATCTTGTCGTCCTCGTCGGCGGCCAGCTCGCGGGCGACGTTGTCGTAGTGGCGGCTGATCCCCTTCATGATCAGGAAGAAGATGACCATCGCCAGGATCGTGATCCAGGCTCCGGCGAGGAACTTCGTGATCAGCACGACCACCAGGACCACCGCCGTGAAGGTCAGGCCGATGCTGTTGATCACCCGCGACCGCTGCATGTGGCGCCGCTGCGCGGGGTCCTTCTCGGTCTTCAGGTGCCGGGTCCAGTGCCGGATCATGCCGAGCTGGCTGAGGTTGAACGAGACGAAGACGCCCACGATGTAGAGCTGGATCAGCCGGGTGGTCTCCGCGTCGAAGGCGAGGATCAGCGACGATCGCCATCACCGCCAGGAAGACGATGCCGTTGCTGTAGGCCAGTCGGTCGCCGCGCGAGCCGAGCGCCCGCGGGGCGAGGCCGTCCTCGGCGAGGATCGAGCCGAGCACGGGGAAGCCGTTGAACGCGGTGTTCGCCGCCAGCACCAGGATGACGCCGGTGACCGTGACGACGAAGTAGAAGCCCGGCGAGAAGTCGCTGAACACCGCCTTGCGCGATCTGGGCGATCACGGTGTGCTGGTCGAACCCTGCGGGCAGCTCCTCGCCGTTGCGGGTCATCCGGTCGAGGTCGTGCGGGTCGACGTACTTCAGGCCCATCTGGTTGGCCAGCACGATGACGCTCATCATCATCGTGATCGCGATCAGGGCGAGCATGCAGCAGCGTGGTGGCGGCGTTGCGGCTCTTGGGCTTGCGGAAGGCCGGCACGCCGTTGGAGATGGCCTCGACACCGGTCAGCGCCGCACAGCCCGACGAGAACGCGCGGGCCAGCAGGAACATCAGGGCCACTGTCGTCAGCGGCGCCTCGTAGCCGGGGGCACTGGAGATGTCGAGGTCGGCGCTCTCCACGTCCGGCAGGTTCCCGGCGAACAGGCGCAGCAGGCCGTAGGCGCACATGCCGAGGATCGCGACCATGAAGGCGTACGTCGGGATCGCGAAGAACGTGCCGGACTCGCGGATGCCGCGCAGGTTGATCGCCATCAGCACCAGGACCATGATGCTGGCGAAGACCGCCTCGTGGCCGCTGAGGCGGGCGCATCGCCGCCGCGGCGTACTGCGCGCCCGACGAGATCGACACCGCCACGGTGAGGACGTAGTCGCACAGCAGCGCGCGAGCCCACCGTGATGCCGGCGTTGCGGCCGAGGTTGACGGTCGCGACCTCGTAGTCGCCGCCGCCGCTGGGGTAGGCGTGCACGTTCTGGCGGTACGACGCGACCACCGCGGTCATCACCACGGCGACGGCGATGCCGATCTTCCAGGACCAGACGTACGCCGACGCGCCGGCCAGCGACAGCATGATGAAGATTTCGTCGGGTGCGTAGGCGACCGACGAGAGCGCGTCGCTGGCGAAGACGGGCAGCGCGATCCGCTTCGGAAGGAGCGTCTCCCCCAGCTGGGAGCTCCGCAGCTTGCGCCCGAGCAGTATCCGCTTGGAGACATCGCCGACACCCACGATCGGAAAGGCTAGACCCTGCGGGGGCTGCGGGCGGTATCAGGACGTGTCGGCTGGGATACGGTTTCACCGTGCATGTCGTGATCATGGGCTGCGGCCGGGTCGGCTCGACCTTGGCGCGCAGTCTCGAGGACCGCAACCACACCGTCTCCATCATCGACAGCGACCCCGACGCGTTCCGTCGTCTGGGGCCGGCGTTCAACGGCGACAAGGTGACCGGGCTACGGCTTCGACCAGGAGGTCCTCGAGAAGGCCGGGATCCGACGGGCCGAGGCCTTCGCCGCCGTGTCCAGCGGCGACAACTCCAACATCATCGCGGCGCGGGTCGCCCGGGAGACGTTCGGCATCCAGCAGGTCGTCGCCCGGATCTACGACCCCGGCCGCGCCGAGGTCTACCAGCGGCTCGGGCATCACCACGGTCGCGACGGTGAAGTGGACCGCCGACCAGGTGCTCCGGCGGATCCTCCCGGCCGGCGCCGAGCCCGACTTCCGCGACCCGTCCGGCACGATCCGGGTCGACCACCTGCCGGTCCCCGAGAAGTGGATCGGCCAGCGGATGATCCACTTCCAGGAGCAGACCGGTGAGCCGGATCGCGTGGATCGACCGGCTCGGCGAGGGCATGCTGCCGACTCGCGAGACGATCATCCAGGAGGGCGACCTCATCCACCTCGTGATGCAGCGAGCAGAAGGCCGCGCAGGTCTATGCCGTCATCGATCGCGGCCCTGAGGAGAACTAGGACATGAGGGTTGCCATCGCAGGAGCCGGTGCCGTCGGCCGCTCCATCGCCCGGGAGCTGATCACCAACGGCCATCAGGTCCTGCTGATCGACAAGTCGCCCGAGCTCCATGAAGCCCGAACGGGTCCCGGACGCCGAGTGGCTGCTGGCCGACTCCTGCGAGCTCTCCTCGCTCGAGGAGGCCCGGCTCGACCAGTGCGACGTGGTGATCGCCGCGACCGGCGACGACAAGGTCAACCTGGTCACCTCGCTGCTGGCCAAGACCGAGTTCGGGGTCCCCCGGACCGTCGGCCGGGTCAACCACCCCAACAACGAGTGGCTGTTCACCGAGGCGTGGGGGGTCGACGTCAACGTGTCGACGCCGCGGATCATGTCCGCCCTGGTCGAGGAGGCGGTGACGGTCGGAGACCTGGTCCGCCTGTTCACGTTCCGCCAGGGCAACGCCAACCTGGTCGAGCTCACCCTGCCCGAGGACTCGCCGTACGTCGGGAAGCCGGCCGGGCTGATCCCGTTCCCCGAGAACTGCGCCCTGGTCACGATCCTGCGCGACGGTCAGGTCTACACACCCGACGGCGAACAGCCCGTCGAGACCGGCGACGAGCTGCTCTTCGTGGTCTCCGCCGACGTCGAGGAGGAGCTGGAGCGCACCCTCGCCCCCAGCCTCCACCCCGGCAAGTAGCCACGCTGGCGCTACCTGCCGTCTCGACCCGACCTTCCGTTGGTTGAGGTGCGAGGAGCGCCAGCGACGAGCCTCGAAACCCCCGCAGCCCGGGCAGTACGCCGACCCACGCCGGTCGAGCCTGTCGAGACCCACTCGCCGCCCTGCCTCTGGTTTCGGGGTTTCGAGACGGTTGCTGCGCAACCTCCTCAACCAGCGGGGGTCGCCGCCCTGCGCACGTCACCGGGTTTCGAGACGGTTGCTGCGCAACCTCCTCAACCAGCGGGAGTCGACCGCCCTGCGAACTGCTCACGCGGGTTTCGAGACGGTTGCTGCGCAACCTCCTCAACCAGCGGTGGTCGCCGCCCTGCGCACGTCAACCAGCGGTGGACTCGATGGGCGTGTGGTTGCGGGCGAGGAGGGCGACCATCGCGGCCAGGGCGGCGAGCTGGAGCGGCCAGCCCATGGCGATCTTCAGCACGCCCAGCACGGCGACGGCGGTGTCGGGGTCGATCGCGCCCGACTTGCCGGCGAACCACACCGGCGCCTGGCTCGACGACGCGGAGGATGCACGGCGCGACGAGCACCCAGGTCAGCAGGGAGCACAGCCGCACCACCTGCCGGTCCTGGCGCCAGGCGGTCGGGTCGCCGGTGACGCTGCCGACCATGAAGCCGACCAGCGGCCAGCCGATCAGGCAGGTGAAGGCGAGGACGACGGAGTAGCCGGCGTTGTAGATGATGCCGGGCAGGAAGTACGCGAGCGCCTGGTCGTCGGCGCTGCCGCCGGACCGCGCCGACATGGTCACGAACAGCGCGCCGATGCCGATCCCGACCAGGGCGTTCACCACGAACTGCACCGACGAGCGCTGCACCAGCCGGACCACGAGCAGCACCACCGCCGCCGCGACGCTGACGATGAGCGCGGTGCGCAGGTCCTTCGTGGTCAGCCACAGGACCGTGAAGATGATCGTCGGGACGGCGGCCTCGATCATGCCGCGCCGGCCACCGAGGGCCTTGGAGAGCTGGCTGCGGACGACCGCCTCGACGGTCTCGACCGACGCCTCGGAGCTGTCGGCTCACGAGGCCGTCACGGATCAGCTCGTAGCGCGGGTTGTACATGAACCGGTTCCCGTCGGCGACGCCGATCCGTCCCTGGACCTCGATCCCGCGGCCGGGCGAGATCCCGGCGATCCGCCGACGGCCGAGCCAGATGATCGTGATCACGCCGGAGCCGTCGTACAGCTCCGCCTCGAGAGCGGGTACGCCGCCACGCGGGCCGCAGCGTCACGGTCCGCAGGGTGCCCCGCAGCCGGACCCGCTCGCGGTCGGGCGCGTCGGCGATCCGGTCCACGCCGGACTCGGCGTACGTCTTGCGCATGTCGCGGGCGTGCTGGTCCGTGCTGTTCGCCCACTTGCTGATGCTGCGCCGCAGCCGGCTCTTCTCTGGCACGTCTTCAGCCTAGGCCGGGCCGGGGGCGTGGGGGCGTGCGCCGGGCGTTCTCGGGCAGCGTGAGCGGGAGCGGGTCGCCGACCGGCATCGCGTGGTCGCCGCGGCGGACGACCACCTTGGCGAGGGTGTCCTCCCACTCGACGGCGTTGTCCGGGTCCACGGCCGGGCGGCCGAGGAACGTGGCCCGGAGCATCCACCGGGGTCCGTTGACGCCGATGATCCGCGACGGCTGCTGGGCGGTCTTCCCGTCGTTGGTCTGCACGGAGAGCTGGCAGACCAGCTCGGTGCCGAACCGGCCCTCCCGCTCGGTGGCGGTGCCGCCCCGGCGCGCCATGTCGGCGGCCAGCTGCGGGCGCACCTCGGTCCAGAGGTCGCCGTTGCGGGGCGCGGAGAACGCGCGCAGCTCGAGCGGCGCCGTCCGGGCCCGGCCAGCACGCACCGACTGGACGGCCTGGGTCGCCTCGTCGACCTGGAGCCGCAGCTCGCGGCCCGGCTCGGGCGTGATCAGCAGCGACCCGAGGTCGACCCGCTCCACGCTCGTCGCCGGCGACGTCGTCGACGTCGAACGGGCCCCGGGCGGCAGCGGCGCCTCGGGGGTCGCCTCCGGCCCCGTCTCGTCGACGGCCTCGGGCTCAGCGGACTTGCGGCGGAACTTCACGACTTCTCCTCAAGCGACGGGGTCCGGTCGGGACTGGCCGAATCCCCCAGTAGAACCGTAACCGCCCTCGCCACGGGCCGACTCGGGGAGTACGTCGACCTCGACGAAGCTGGCCCGTTCGAAGCGCTGGACGACCAGCTGGGCGATCCGGTCGCCCCGGCGCAGCTCGATCGGCTCGCTGCGGGTCGTGGTTGATCAGCATCACCTTGATCTCGCCGCGGTAGCCCGCGTCGATGGTGCCCGGGGTGTTCACGATCGACAGGCCGTGCCGGGCGGCGAGGCCGGACCGCGGGTGCACCAGCGCGACGTACCCGTCGGGGAGCGCCAGCGCGACCCCGGTCGGGACCATCGCCCGCTCCCCCGGCGCCAGGGTCACGTCGACGGTGGTGAGCAGGTCGGCGCCGGCGTCGCCGGGATGGGCGTACGCCGGCAGCGGCAGGTCGGCGTCGAGGCGGACGACCTGGATCTCGAGAGCCGGGCTCGTGGGCACGTCGTCGATGGGCACGGCCGGGACCCTACCCGCCCGGCGCACGGGCGCACTCCTACGATTCCCCCGTGGACTACGACGAGCGGCTCGCGTGTGCCCCTGCGCTGGTGGGTGCAGGGAACCATGCTCGTCGCCAGCCTGTGGCTGGCCGTCGTGGTCGCCCTGCCCGGGGCCGCCGCCTGGCTGGTGACGGCGGTCGCGATGCTCGTCCTCGCCGCGGTGCTGCTGTCGGTCGGCTCGGCCCGGGTGACCGTCCGGGACGGCGTCTTCCGG
Source organism: uncultured Actinomycetota bacterium (assembly GCA_963788445.1). Lineage (GTDB taxonomy): Bacteria > Actinomycetota > Actinomycetes > Propionibacteriales > Nocardioidaceae > Nocardioides. The sequence continues at coordinate 414,253 of CAWBGN010000004.1, read as the reverse complement.
GCCGGCCGGGCCGGCATCGCCGGGCGAGCACCTCGGTGCCGCGACCGCGCTCGACCCCGAGAGCACCCGCCGGATCGCGGGGGTCGAGGCCGACGCGCGGGCCTACCTGCTGCTCCGGCCCTACCTCAAGCGGGCGGTCAAGGTGGAGATCACCGACCCGGCCGACCCGGCGCCGTACTGGCTGGTCGGCACCCGGCACCCCGACGAGCTCGCCCGCGCCCTGACCGAACTGAATGAGTCGTCCACGGCTGGGTAATGTCGTCCCATGGCATCTGGTGGTGGATCGAAGGTCTGGACCGTCTTCTCGCTGGTCTCCGCGCTCGGCGCGGCCGCGTTGGCGCGGAAGGCCCTGGACAAGTCGTGGAAGGTGGCGACCGGCAAGAAGCCGCCGGAGAACCCGGCCGACCCCGACGTCGACGTGTGGGAGGCCGTCGCCTGGGCCGCTCGTCACCGGCGCCTTCATCGCCCTGGCGCGGATGCTGGCGCAGCGCCGGGCCGCGTCGTACTACACGCGCTCGACCGGCCACCTGCCTCCCGACCTGCAGCACGACGACCAGGAGGCCTGAGCGCCCGACCCGGACACGACGAAGGCCGCGACCCCGTGCGGGGGTCGCGGCCTTCGTGTTGTCTGGGCGCGGCGCTAGACGGGCCTGACGGTCAGGCCCGATGCTCAGGCGCAGTCGCGACAGATGAGCTTCTTCTCGTCGGCGAGCTGGCTGCGGTGGTGGACCAGGAAGCAGCTCATGCAGGTGAACTCGTCCTCCTGCTTGGGCTTCACCTCGACCGCGAGCTCCTCGTGCGAGAGGTCGGCACCGGGCAGCTCGAACGATTCCGCGGCCTCGGCCTCGTCCTCGTCGACCTTCCCGGAGTTCTTGTCGTGACGGCGTGCCTTGAGCTCTTCGATGCTTTCTTCGGACTGTTCGTCCTCGTTCTTGCGCGGCGCGTCGTAATCGGTCGCCATCCGTCCTCCACTCCCCTGAACCCTCAAGTCCTGCTGTGCTGCAACGCATCGTCGTCGGGCGCCAGATTGTGCACCATCCGGAGCACCTTCCGCACACCGGTCCACGACGTGTCGCGCTAACAGCGGTGGCAGGGCTGCTATTCCCCGGACTCGGCGAGGAACCCGGCGATCGTCGACAGCCTCGCGGAACGTCCGGAATCCGTGCTCTGGTGCACAGATGACGGCGACCCGGCCGCCGACGCCGCGAGTCAGCTCGACAGTAGCCCCCGCACCCTGGGCGACCAGGGCGCCGGCGGAGTGGTCCCACGGGTGGAGCCCCTCCTCGACGTACCCGTCGTAGGTGCCCTCCGCGACCCGGCACAGGTCCAGCGCGGCCGAGCCCATCCGCCGGATGTCGCGGATGGTCGGCAGCAGCCGGGCGATCGCCTGCGCCTGGAGCGCGCGGACCTCGGGGACGTAGCTGAAGCCGGTGCCGACCAGCCACTGCGCCGAGCGGGCTGTCCGCCCGGACCGAGATCGGCTCACCGTCCCGCCGCGACGTCACGCCCGTCGCCGGCGTCCGGACGGCGGTGTACTCGGTCCCGGTCGGCACGTCGAGCACCACCCCGGCGACCACCACGCCGTCCCGCTCCGCCGCGATCGACACGGCGTACGGCGCGAGGCCGTAGAGGAAGTTGACGGTGCCGTCGATCGGGTCGACGATCCAGCGCACCGCGGAGGTGCCCGCGTCGTCGCTCGCCCTCCTCGCCGAGGAACCCGTCGTCGGGGCGGGCGTCGTGGATCCGGCCGCGGATCAGCGCCTCGCTCTCCCGGTCGACCTGGGTGACCACGTCGGTGGCGCTGGTCTTGGTCGCGGCGACCTCGACGTGCTCCCGGCGCCGCTCGCGCACCAGCGCGGCGGCCTCGCGGGCGACGTCGACCGCCAGGTCGAGCAGCTCGGTGTTCGCGAGTGCCGGGTTCACGACTCGACACCGCCCAGCGCCGGCCGGCGTACGTCCGTGGGGTTCGGGCAGCAGCCGGCGCTGCAGAGGTCCCACCAGGCCTGGAGGCTGCCGACCGCCGCGCGCCGGCGGGTCCTCGCCGCGCTCGGTGGCTGCACGCTCGACGAGCAGGTCGCGGACCATCGCCACGAACCTCGGGTCGACCCCCGGCGTGGCCGCGCGGACGGCGGGCAGGTCGAGCTTGCGGGCGGTCGCCGAGGCCTCGGTGTCGAGGTCGTAGATGACCTCCATGTGGTCGGAGACGAAGCCGATCGGGATCAGCACCACTCCCGGCGCGGCCTGGGCGGCGAGGTCCTCGAGGTGGTCGTTGACGTCCGGCTCGAGCCACGGCACCTGGGGCGGCCCGGAGCGCGAGCAGTAGACGAGCGCGTGCGGGTTGCGCCGGCCGGTCTCCTGCCGGACCCGCTCGACGACCTCGGCCATGGCGCTGCGGTGCTGGTGCACGTAGGCACCGCCGGTGCGCCCGCTGCGCGTCGTTCATCGACTCGGGGATGGAGTGGGTGACGAACACCAGGTGGGCGCCCTCGCGGACGCCGTCGGGCAGGTCGGCGAGCGCGGCCAGGGTCGCGTCGACGACCGGCTCGACGAACCCGGGGTGGTTGAAGTACTGGCGCAGCCGGTCGAGCCGGGGCGCGTCCTCGACCTCGGCCACGGCGTCGGCGAGGTTCTCGCGGTACTGCCGGCAGCTGGAGTACGACGAGTAGGCGCTGGTGAGGAAGCAGGCCGCCCGGGTCACGCCGTCCTTGGCCATCTGCCGGACCGCGTCGGTCAGGAACGGGTCCCAGTTGCGGTTGCCCCAGTAGACCGGGAGCTCGATCCCGGCGCCGGCCAGGTCCTCGCGCAGGGCCGCCAGCAGCTCGCGGTTCTGGTCGTTGATCGGCGAGCGGCCGCCGAACAGGTGGTAGTGCTCGCCGACCTCCTCGAGCCGCTCGCGGGGGATGCCCCGCCCGCGGGTGACGTTCTCCAGGAACGGCACGACGTCCTCCGGCGCCTCCGGGCCTCCGAACGACACGAGCAGCAGTGCGTCGTACGGGGCGACGTCGGGGACCATGGGCTCATCGTATTGAGCGATAAGGATTGGTTGACCGTCGCCTCCCGGTCCTAGTCTCGGCGTCGATGCTGTCGTCGTACCGCCGGATCCTGAGCCAGCCCGGCACCCTCCTGTTCAGCGCGAGCGGATTCGTCGCGCGGCTGCCGATCTCCATGGTCAGCCTGGGCATCGTGCTGCTGGTGTCCGCGGCGACCGGCTCCTACGCGCTGGCCGGCTCGGTGTCCGCGGCGTACATGATCGCGAACGGCGGCCTGGCCGTGGTCCAGGGCCGGCTGCTCGACCGGCTCGGCCAGGCGCGCGTGCTCATCCCGGTCGTCGCCGTCTTCGCCACCTCCCTCACGCTGCTGATGTGGTCGGTCCAGGCGGACTGGCCGCTGCTCGCGACCTACGTCTCCGCGGCGGTCGCCGGCGGGACCCTGCCCGCGGTCGGCTCGTGCGTCCGGGCGCGCTGGTCGCACGTGCTGTCGTCCGCCGACCAGCTGCAGACCGCGTTCGCGCTCGAGGCCGTCTGGGACGAGACCGTGTTCATGCTCGGCCCGATCCTGGTGACGGTCCTGGCCACGACCTGGCACCCGCTCGCGGGACTGATCGCCGCCCTGGTGGCCGCGGTGGTCGGCACCCTCGCCTTCGCTGCGCAGCGTTCGACCGAGCCGCCCGCGCACCCCAGGAGCACGTCGACCGGCCCGCGGCCGCGGATGCCGTGGGGGACGGTCGTCCTGCTCGGGCTGGTGTGCGCCGCGCTGGGAGCGCTGTTCGGCGCCGCCGAGGTCAGCACCGTCGCGTTCGCCGAGGAGCACGGCAACCGGGCGTACTCCGGCTTCCTGCTCGCCCTGTGGGCCGCCGGCAGCCTGATCGCGGGCGTGGTCGACCGGTGCGATCCGCTGGCGGCGCGGCCCGATCGGCCGGGTCCGCTGGGGCGCCGCCGGGATGATGCTGGCGATGCTGCCGCTGTCCTTCGTCGACTCCGTGGCGCTGATGGCGGTCGCGCTGTTCGTCGCCGGCTTCGCGATCGCGCCCACCCTGATCGCGACGACGTCGGCGACCCAGGCAGTGGTGCCACCTGCGCGGCTCACCGAGGGGATGTCGATCATCCACACCGGGATCGTCGCCGGGGTCGCTCCCGGCGCCACCCTGGCCGGCTGGATCATCGACAACTACGGCGCCTCCCCGGCGTTCCTGGTCGCGCTGGGCGCCGGCGCGGTCGCCGCCCTGATCGCGCAGACCCTGCCGCGCGGCGCTCGGTGGTCGAGGAGGCGCCCTGCCGATCGGTGGTTGAGGAAGCGCGCTAGCGCCTGTCTCGAAACCACCGCCCGCCCCGACCCTCTAGGCTCACCCCCGTGGAATGGCGCAACTGGTCCGGTCTGGAGTCCGCACGCCCCGTGCAGGTGGTGCACCCGTCCGACACCGAGGGCATCGTCGAGGCGGTCGGGAAGGCCCGCGCCGACGGGACGACCGTGAAGATGGTCGGCACCGGTCACAGCTTCACGCCGATCGCGGCGCCCGGAGCACACGCATGCTGACGCCGGGCCGGTTGAGCGGCATCGTGTCCGTCGACCGAGATGCGATGACGGTGACCGCCCTGGCCGGGACGCCGCTGCAACGTCCTCAACGCCGAGCTCGAGCACCTCGGCCTGTCCCTGCACAACATGGGCGACATCGACGAGCAGACCCTCGCCGGCGCCACCTCGACCGGCACCCACGGCACCGGCGGTGTCGCCGCCGGCCTGTCCGCGCAGATCGCCGGCCTGGAGCTGGTCACCGGCACCGGCGAGCTGCTGCGGGCGACCGCCGACGAGAACCCGGACGTCCTCGACCTGGCCCGCATCGGCCTCGGCGCCCTCGGGGTGCTCACCACCATCACCTTCCGGGTGGAGCCGCTGTTCCTGCTCGAGGCGCACGAGCAGCCGATGCGGTGGGACGAGGCGCTGGACGCGTACGACGAGTACACGGCGAACCACCACCACGTCGACATGTACTGGTTCCCGCACACCGACCGGATGCTGATGAAGCGCAACGACCGGCTCGACGCCGACCTCGACGAGGCCGAGCCGCTCCCGCGCTGGCGCTCCTGGCTCGACGACGACTTCCTGTCCAACTCGCTGTTCGGTGCGCTCACCGCGGGCGCGAACCGGGTGCCCGCCGTGATCCCGCGGATGAACAGGCTCAGCTCCCGGGTGCTCAGCCAGCGCACCTACAGCGACGTCGCGCACCGGGTCTTCACCGCGCCCCGGCGGGTGGTGTTCCGGGAGATGGAGTACGCCGTGCCGCGCGAGGCCGGCCTGGCCGCGCTGCGCGAGGCGCGCGCCGTCATCGACGCCTCCGAACTGGCGGATCAGCTTCCCGGTCGAGGTCCGGGTCGCGCCCGCCGACGACGTACCGCTGTCCACGGCGTACGAGCGGGACTCGCTGTACCTCGCCTTCCACACCCACCACCGGTCCGACTGGGGCGACCACGCGGCGTACTTCGCGGCGATGGAGAAGGTCGTGCTCGCCCACGACGGTCGCCCGCACTGGGGCAAGGTGCACTCCCTGGCCGCCCCCGACCTGGCCGCGAAGTACCCGCGCTTCGGCGACTTCCTCGCCCTGCGCGACCGGCTGGACCCGGACCGGGTCTTCGCCAACGACCACCTCCGGAAGATCCTCGGCCCCTGACCAGCGAGGTTCGTTGGTTGAGGAGGTTGCGCAGCAACCGTCTCGAAACCAGCGTGGTTCGTTGGTTGAGGAGGTTGCGCAGCAACCGTCTCGAAACCACCGAACCTTTCCACGCCCCACCTCGTCCGGGTGGGCGAGGATGACGGGCTCGTCGAGGTCCTTCGGACTGCGACCAGGGCCCGAGATCGCGAACACGAAGATGCCGACCGGGGCGCGCCGCGTTGGTAAGCCACGCCGGGGCGTACCGCTGGCGTAGGCTCGGCGCACCGGACAAACGGCTGGCGAGGAGCAGGACAACAGATGGCGCACCTCACGCTCGCAGGACTGAGCGATGACGGTAAACGCCTGCTGCTCGTCAGTGACAAGGGAGTCGAGTTCACCCTTGAGATCGATGCCCGGCTCCGGGCCGCCCTCCGCGGTGAGCACGCACGACTCGGCCAGTTGGAGATACAAATGGACAGCGCACTCCGCCCTCGCGACATCCAGGCTCGGATCCGGGCCGGCGAGACGCCCGAGGCCGTGGCCCAGGCCGCCCAGACGTCGCTCGACAGGATCATGCCGTTCGCGGCGCCCGTCCTGGCCGAACGCCAGCACGTCGCGGACCGCGCCCAGCGCTCCTCGGTACGCCGCCGCGGCGGTGACGGCGGCTCGCACGGCGGCGCGCGCACCCTCGGCGACATCGTGGCCTTCCACCTGCGCTCACTGAACGTCGACCCCAGCACCGTGACCTGGGACGCCTGGCGTCGCGAGGACGGCCGCTGGGCGCTCACCGGCGACTACGCCGCCGGCAAGCGCACCGGGTCGGCCTCCTTCACGTACGACGCTCCCGGCAACTACGTCACGGCCGAGAACGACGACGCCCGCTGGCTGCTCGGCGAGCAGGTCGGCCGCCCCGCCGCCGACCCGGCTCCCGCCCGCGACGACCTGACCCGCGCCCGCCAGCGCCGGCTCTCCTCCGTCCCGGCCGACGAGCTCCCCCTGGGCGACGACGCCATCGAACTGGTCCACGAGCCCGACGAGTCCGGCAGCCTGGGCGCGGAGCAACCGGTCGAGGCGTACCTCGACGAGCCCCTCCACCGCGACCTGCCCGTCGCCGAGGACGACTCCCCCGCCGCCGACATCGAGCCGGAAGCGGACGCCGTACCCGAGCCGGAGCCGACGCAGCGAGCCCGCCGCCCGCCGCCCCGCCAAGAAGAAGGGCCGCGCCTCCGTCCCCAGCTGGGACGAGATCATGTTCGGCGGCGGCAAGTCCGAGTAGCTCGCCACCGCGACCCACGCCGGTCGAGCCGTGCGACGCACCGACCCACGCCGGTCGAGCCTGTCGAGACCCCGCCGCACGCTCACCGCTACCCCACGTCGGTCGAGCTTGTCGAGACCTACTCGCGAGGCACAGCCGTCTTGGCTAGCCCCGGAAGATCCCCGAACCGACCCTCGATGAGCGCTCGGCGCTTGGCATGGCTCCAGCCCTGGATCTGCTTCTCGAGGTAGTAGGCATCCCGGACGCTGTCGTACTCGGCCGACCACACCAGGCGAATCGGCCGACGACGCCGCGTGTACTCAGCGCCCTCACCCATGCTGTGCTGCCCGATACGACGCTCCAGATCGAACGTGCTGCCGACGTAGTACGTGCCGTCGCTGCACTCGAGGATGTAGGTGTGCGGCATACCCGAAGCCTTCGTGACGCGGAGCGGAGGCGCAACGGGGCCGAAGCGCGCCTGTGGAGAACGGTTGGGTCTCGACAGGCTCGACCGACGTGTGGTTGCGGTGGGCGTTCGCCGTTGGACTCGACAGTCTCGACTGGCGTTGGGTCGCCCGGCTGCCTCGGCCCACCGGGTCTCGACGGGCTCGACCGGCGTTGGGTCGCCGCACTGCGCACCTCAACCAGCGAGAGTGTTCCCGGCGGTTACCAGTGGGTAGTCTCCCGGCATGTCGTACTTCGTCACCGGCGCGACCGGGTTCATCGGCCGGCACCTCGTCCAGGAGCTGCTCGACCACCGCGAGGGCGACATCTACGTCCTGGTCCGCAAGGGGTCGCTGCCTCGGATGGAGGCGCTGATCCGGCGCTGGGACACCAACCGCGTCATCCCGGTGACCGGTGACCTGTCCAAGCCGGGCCTCGGGGTCGCCAAGAAGTGGGTGACCGAGCACCGGGGCAAGATCGACCACTTCTTCCACCTCGCCGCGATCTACGACATGACCGCGGACGACGAGACGAACGAGCAGCTGAACGTCGGCGGCACCCGCCATGCCGTGCAGCTCGCCGAGGCGCTCCAGGTCGGCTGCTTCCACCAGGTGTCGTCGGTCGCGGCGGCCGGCGAGCTACCACGGCCGGTTCGACGAGACCATGTTCGACGAGGGCCAGCACCTGCCGTCGGCGTACCACCGGACCAAGTTCGAGTCCGAGAAGATCGTCCGCGAGGAGGCCGACGGTCCCGTGGCGGGTCTACCGCCCGGCGGTCGTGGTCGGCGACAGCCAGACCGGCGAGATGGACAAGATCGACGGCCCCTACTACTTCTTCCCGACCATGAAGATGCTGCGCGACCGGCTGCCCGCCTGGCTGCCGCTGGTCGGCGTCGACCTCGGCGACACCAACGTGGTGCCGGTCGACTACGTCGCCAAGGCGATGGACCACATCGCGCACGTGCCGGACCGCGACGGCGAGGCGTTCCACCTGGTCAACCCCGAGCCGCAGCCCGTGGTCGACATGGTCAACCTGTTCTGCGCGGCGGCCGGGGCGCCGCAGTTCGCGACGCCGATCGACCGGCGGCTGACCCGGTCCGCCGCGTTCGCGTTCGTGCCGCGGCAGCTGCGGCCGCTGTCGATCGCGACCAGCCTGGTGAAGTCCGCGCCGGTGCAGGCGCTGCTCGACCTGACCATCGGCCGGCTCGGCGTCCCGGCCGAGGTGCTGGCGCACACCAGCTTCACCGCCGAGTTCGACTCCCGCCGCACCGAGAAGGCGCTGGCCGGCTCCGGCATCGGCGTACCCGACCTGGAGTCGCTACGCCCGCACGCTCTGTGGGCTACTGGGAGGAGCACCTCGACCGCTCCACCGGTCGCGACCCGGAGGTCCGCGAGGCGCTCACCGGCAAGTACGTCGTGATCACCGGCGCCTCGTCCGGCATCGGCCAGGTCACCGCGCTCAAGGTCGCGCAGGCCGGCGGCGTCCCGGTCCTGGTCGCGCGCGGCAAGGACAAGCTCGAGGAGACCAAGGCGACGATCGAGATGCGCGGCGGGACGGCGTACGTCTTCCCGTGCGACCTGTCCGACCTCGAGGCGATCGACCGGCTGTGCGAGCAGATCACCGCCGAGCTGCCGTCGGTCGACTTCGTGGTCAACAACGCCGGCCGCTCGATCCGGCGGTCACTGAAGCTCTCGCAGGACCGGTTCCACGACTTCGAGCGCACCATGCAGCTCAACTACTTCGGCGCGATCCGGCTGGTGATGGGGCTGATGCCGAAGATGCGCGAGCAGCGCCGCGGGCACGTCGTGAACATCTCCTCGATCGGCGTGCAGACCAACCCGCCGCGGTTCTCGGCGTACGTCGCCTCCAAGGCCGCGCTCGACGCCTGGAGCAACGTCGTCGCGTCGGAGACCGTCGGCCGCCGGGATCACGTTCACCGGCATCCACATGCCGCTGGTGCGGACGCCGATGATCGCGCCGACCAAGCTCTACGACAAGTTCCCCACGATCTCGCCGGCGCAGGCCGCCGACCTCGTGATCAAGGCGATGGTCGAGCGCCCGCACGAGATCAACACCGCTGCTCGGCAACGCCGGCGCGGTCGCGCACACGCTGGCGCCGAAGCAGACGTTCCGGCTGCTCAACATGGCCTACCACGTGTTCCCCGACTCGGCCGCCGCCAAGGGCGAGGCGAGGGCGGCACCCGCGAGTCCGAGCAGATCATGCTCGCCAAGATCTTCAAGGGCGTGCACTGGTAGCGCTCCGGGGGTTGCGGTTTGGTCCCCAACCGCAAGCAATCCACAGAAGACGTGCGGTTCGTGACCAATGGAACCTTTCAACCGCGGGTGCGCCGCCGAGTCGTTCAGCCGCGCTCCACCGGCCGGTTCGGGTCGGTGATCCAGCCGCTCCAGCTGCCCGGGTAGAGCGCGGCGGTCACCCCGGCCACCTCCATCGCGAGCACGTCGTGGGTGGCGGTCACGCCGGAGCCGCAGTACGCCGCCACGTCGCGCGCCGGCGGTCGCGCCCACGGCGGCGTAGGCGTCGCGCAGCTCCTCGGCCGACCGGAACCGGCCGTCCGCGCCGAGGTTCGCGGTGGTCGGCACGTTGACCGCACCGGGGATGTGGCCGGCGACCGGGTCGACGGGCTCGACGTCTCGCCGCGGTACCGCTCCGGGGCGCGGGCGTCGACCAGCACGTCGACGTCGAGGCACGCCGTCCGCCTCGACGACCGGCATCCCGCCCGGCCGGGCGGTGAAGTCGCCGGGCGCCGGCGTCGCCTCGCCGGTCTCGACGTCCGCCGCCCGCCGCCAGCCAGGCCGACCAGCCGCCGTCGAGCACCCGCACGTCGGGGTGGCCGTGGAAGCGCAGCAGCCACCAGGCCCGCGCGGCGGCCCGGCCCTCCCAGTCGTCGTACACCACGACCGGGCGGCCGTCGCCGACGCCGGCCCGCCGCATCGCCGCCTCGAAGACCGGCGGCCTCCGGCAGCGGGTGCCGGCCGCCCGCGCCCGGCGGCGCGGCGAGGGCGGTGTCCAGGTCGACGTACGCCGCCCCGGGGACGTGACCGGCGGCGAACTCGGTCGGGCCCGGGCGGCCCGCCCATCCGGTAGCGCACGTCGAGCACGGTGACCTCGCCGAGCAGCCGCGCGCAGCTCGTCGACGGAGATCAGGGGACCCGCGGTCATGGCATGCATCCTGCCGGAGAGGTCTGTGAAAGGATCTCGCCCCGTGGCTGAACTGCACTTCTTCACCGGAACCATGGACTCGGGCAAGAGCACGCTGGCCCTGCAGACCAACCACAACCACGCCGCCCGCGGCCGGGTCGGCCGGATCTTCACCACCCACGACCGCGCCGGCGAGGCGCTGGTCTCGAGCCGGCTCGGGCTGACCCACGAGGCGATCGAGGTGAGCCGACGGACTTCGACTTCTGGCGGTACGTCGTCGACAGCCTCACCCAGGGCGGCCGGATCGACTACCTGATCTGCGACGAGGCCCAGTTCTACTCCCCCGACCAGATCGACCAGCTGGCCAAGATCGTCGACGAGCTGCAGATCGACGTGTTCGCGTTCGGCATCCTCACCGACTTCCGCAGCGAGCTGTTCCCGGGCAGCCGCCGGCTGGTCGAGCTCGCCGACCGGATGAACGTGCTCCAGGTCGAGGCGCTGTGCTGGTGCGGCAAGCGCGCCACCCACAACGCCCGCACCGAGAACGGCGTGATGGTCATCGAGGGCGAGGTGGTCGTCGTCGGCGACGTCGACGACCCGGACGAGCCGCCGGCCGAGGTCAGCTACGAGGTGCTCTGCCGCCAGCACCACCGGCGCCGGCTCACCGCCGCCCGGGCCAAGGCGGTCAGCCTCGCGCCGGAGCCGCTGCCGTTCGGCTGAGCGGCCACCCGGAGGGCTCAATCGAGCCACCAGCGCGTCAAGGCCTGCCCGAACGTCGAGGCACGCCAGACCAGGGTGGCGAGCGCGACCACCAGCGCAAGCAGGAGCGCACTCCGCCGGAACCACCCCAGGCGTGCCCGTTCCCGCACCAGCAGGACCACCGACCAGACCAGGGCGGTCAGGACGGCGACCACCCCGAGCCGCACCATCAGGAGTCCGCCCATCCCGAAGAAGTAGGCGAGCCCGGTGTCGTCGGCCACAGGTCCTTCGGGTCGTGGTAACCGGCCGCGACGTCCTCGAGCGGGAACCGGTCCAGGCCGTTGACGTAGTAGGGCACCACGAAGACCAGGGCGTACGTCGTCGCGCAGCCGAGTGCCATCACGACCGGGGGCCAGACCCTTCTCGGCCGCCCCGTCACCAGCGTCGACGCGTCGACGGTCGATGCTGAGCTGTCGGACACCCTCACAGTTTGCGCCCGGAGGACCCGACGCGCAGCCAAAAGGCCAGAGCGTCAGCAGACGATCATCGGGATCAGCATCTCGTCCGGCGTCAGCGAGCCGTGGAAGCCGACCAGGGTCGCCTCGTAGCCGAAGTCGACCGTCGAGATGACCGCGTTCGCGTCCGCGGCAGGCGACCACGCACGTCGCCGACCCGCGGCCGGACGGACGGGGTCGAGCGGGCCGAACCAGCCGCGCTGCGACCGCCTCGTCGCGGGTGAGCACCTCGGCCCGGTCGCCGAGGACGCCGCGCCAGGTCGCGGCCACGTCGGCCGACGGCGCCGTTCGCGCAGTAGAGGTGCCGGAAGCGGGCCTCGCCGCCGAGCAGGACCACCCCGTCGCGCAGCTCGGGGATCTCGTCGACGTCGATCCGGGCCTCGGCCGGGCTGTCGACCATGCCGTGGTCGGCCACCACCACCAGCCGGGTCGTCGGCGGGCAGCGTCTCGCGGAGCTGCTCGGCCTCCGCGTCGACCATCGACAGCTGCTGCAGCCAGTGGCTGGAGGCGACGCCGTAGCGGTGGCCGGTCCAGTCGAGGTCGCCGTCGTACATGTAGGTCAGCGACGGCCGCACCGCCGACGCCGCGACCACGGCCGCGATCCGCTCGCCGACGCGGTCGGCGCCGACGTACTCGGCGCCGCGGTGCGCCGCGACGGTCAGCCCGCTGCTGCGGAACTCCCGCTTGTTCACCACCGTGACCGTCACCCCGGCGGCGGTCAGCCGGGCGAACGCGGTCGGGTGCGGCTGCCACTCGACCGGGTCGATCTTCTTGTCCCAGAACAGCGCGTTGAGCAGGTTGTCGGTGCCCGGGCACCCGCGAGGTGAAGCCGACCAGGCCGTGCGCGCCCGGGGTCAGCGCCGGTGCCGAACGAGGTCAGGCTGGTCGCCGTCGTCGACGGCACGCCGGCGGTCCCGACCTCCTGCTCGGCCAGCAGCGAGGACAGGAACGGCGCCGCGTGCGCGTGCCGGCGGAGCAGCTCGGCGCCGAGGCCGTCGACCAGGAACACGACGTACGACGGCGGCGTCCGGCAGCGGCAGCCGGGACGGCAGGTCGCCGATCGACGACCCGAGCGCGGCGGCGACCGCCGGGACGACGTCGCCCAGGGAGCGCTGGTGGTACGCCGGCTCGACGAAGCCGTCGGCGACGCTCACGCCGAGTGGGTCCGGGCGGACAGCGACTCGGCGAACGACAGCAGCCCGACGACCGCGTCGCCGCCGTCGGCGGCCGCGGAGACCCGCAGCGAGAAGTCGTCGGAGGCGAGCACGCCGGTGTAGCCGTGGTCGGCGTCGCACTGCGGGGTCGGAGCAGCCGGCCGGCTCGAGGTCGATCCGGCTCACGCCGCCCCAGCCGATCGTCATGACCGCCTCGGCGGGCGGCTGCGGGCCGGAGGTCGGGTTGGCGATCATCCGGGTGACCACGACCGAGCGGCACCGACGACAGGCTGATCGCCTCGGTCGAGGTGGAGGTGTAGGGCTCCGGCAGCAGGTCGTCGCCGGCGTGCTCGTCGGTGTGCGCCAGGATCAGCCGGCTCGGCGTGAGCACGACCACGGTCAGGTGGCGGCGTACCTCGTCGCGCTCGAACGTCGGCTCGTGGTGGACGTAGAACGAGACCACCTGCTCCCCCGCGACCGCCGCCTCGACACCGTCCGCGACCACCTCGGGGTAGTAGCCGGTGCGGTCGATCGCCTCCCGAAGTTCGAGGGTGCGGTCGGAGTCATCGGTGGTGCGTGTGCGCATGTGGGCAGTCTGTCACGCGACGTCCGCTAGTCGGCGAGGGTGTCGCCCGGGTCCGCGACAGCCGGCGGACGAACCAGTCCGAGCGCGGGTCGAGCACCGGGTCGACCCGGCCGGTGGCGGTGAGCACCTTCACGCCGTCGGCGCCGGCGAGGACCAGCGACAGGTCGAGCGAGCTCACCTGGGGCAGGTCGTTCTGCAGCTGCGCGACCCGCAGGATCAGCTCCTCGACCGCGGCCACGTCGACCACCTCGCTGCCGCGGTAGCCGAACAGCATCGGCGACGACTTGATCTCGCGCACCATGGCGGCGGCGTCGCCGCCGAGCAGCGGCGGGATCCGGTACGACTTGTCCTCGAGCAGCTCGATCAGCGGGCCGGAGATGCCGAACGACACCACCGGGCCGAACAGCGGGTCCTCGATGCTGCGGACGGCCACCGGTACGCCCGGCGGCGAGTTCTTCTGGACCACGAAGCCGGCGTTGCCCGGGTCGGTGATCAGCGAGTTGAGCGACTCCCAGGCGTCGCGCATCTCGGCCGGGGTGTCGATGTTGCGCCAGACGTGGGCCAGGTCGGGGCGCTCGCGCAGGTGCTCGGCGGTCGCCTTCAGCACGACGTCCCAGCCGAGCTTCCGCCCGGCCGCCTGCGCCTCCTTGACGGTGGTGACCGGGATCGTCTCCCACAGGTCGATGCCGTACGCCGCGAGCAGGGTCGTCAGCTGCTCCTGGTCGAGGTCGGCGCCGTCGCCGTGCTGCGCGAGCACCTCGTCGACCAGCCGCTTCGCCGCGGCCGGGTCGACCTCGGCCGGGTCGATCGTCGGGCCGTCGGGGGTGCGCAACCACACGGCGTACCCGACGACGCGGGCGAGCGCCCGCACGGCCGCCTCGACCGCGGGGTACGACGGCACCGAGCCGCGGCCGGCGGTGCTGCCGGCGACGTCGGGCACCCGCAGCAGCTCGGGGACCCCCTCCGCGCCGAGGAACGACGAGACCAGCGGCTTGTCGGACTGCTCGCCGACGGCGGCGAGCACGTTGGCGACGTCCTCGCCGGAGACGTTGAGCGGCGGGATGTAGACCGCGACCACGCTGTCCACGTCGGGGTCGTCGATGGCCGCGTCCAGCGCGTCCTCGAAGTCCTCGGCGGTCGCGTCGGCACCCAGCGGCGACCGACTTGTTGACCACCAGACCGACGGCCGCGGCGGCGTCGGCCGCGAGCAGGCCGAGCGCGTCGGAGTTGCCGACGATCGCGACCCGGCGGCCGCGCGGGAGCGGCTGGTGGGCGAGCAGCTGGGCGACGTCGAACATCTCCTCCAGCGTGTCCACCTGGATCACGCCCGCCTGCCGGAACATCGCGTCGACGGCCGCGGGCGGCGCCGCGATCTGCCGGACGGCGTGGCCCATCGGGATGCCCTGGGTGGTGCGGCCGGACCGGACCGCGATGATCGGCTTGCGCAGCGAGACCCGGCGCGCGATCCGGGAGAACTTGCGCGGGTTGCCGATCGACTCGAGGTAGAGCAGGACGACCTCGGTGCTGTCGTCCTCCTCCCAGTACTGCAGCAGGTCGTTGCCCGACACGTCGGCGCGGTTGCCCGGCGCTGACGAACGTCGACAGGCCCAGCCCGCGGTTGTTGACCTTCTCCAGGATCGCCGAGCCCAGGGCGCCGGACTGGCAGAAGAAGCCGGCCCGGCCGCGCGGCGGCATCACCGTCGACAGCGACGCGTTGAGCGACTGGCCGGGGTCGGTGTTGATGATGCCGAGGCAGTTGGGCCCGATCAGGCGCAGGCCGTAGGACCGGGCCAGCCCGACCAGCCGCCGCTGCCGCTGCCGTCCCTCCTCGCCGGTCTCGGCGAAGCCGGACGAGATCACGACCAGCCCGTGCACGCCCTTGGCGGCGCAGTCGAGGACGACGTCCTGCACCGCGTCCGCCGGCACCGCGACGATCGCCAGGTCGACGTCGTCGGGGATGTCGCTCACCGAGGCGTACGCCGGCAGGCCGGACACCGCCGCGCTGCTGGGGTTGACGGCGTACACGCGCCCGGTGAAGTTGCCCATGACCAGGTTCCGCACCAGCGCCTGGCCGATGGTGTCCTGGCGGCGACTGGCGCCGATGACGGCGATCGCGCGCGGGTTGAAGAACTTCTCGATGGACGCGGCCTCGGCCCGGTGCTCCCGGTTGGCCATCACGCCCATCGCGGTGTCGGTCGGGTCGATCGGGAACTCGAGGACCATCACGCCGTCCTCGTAGCCGCTCGCCATCCGGTAGCCGGCGTCGCGGAAGGTGTGGATCATCTTCTGGTTGTCGGGCAGCACCTCGGCGACGAACCGCTCGACGCCGCGCTCGCGGCCGGCCTGCGCGAGGTGCTCGAGCAGCAGCTGGGCGATCCCCCGGCCCTGGTGCTTGTCCTCGACCAGGAACGCCACCTCGGCCTCGCCGGGCTTCACGACGTCGTACCGGCCGACCGCGATGATCTCCCCGGACAGCAGCAGGACGAACGCGACCCGGTCGAAGTGGTCGACCTGGGTGAACCGCGCGACGTCGCGGTCGGAGAGCTTCGGCATCGGGCTGAAGAAGCGGTAGTACTTCGACTCGTCCGAGACCCGGCTGTAGAACTCGACGAGCAGCTCGGCGTCGTCGGGCCGGATCGGCCGGATGTGGGCGGTCCGGCCGTCGCGCAGCAGGACGTCGGCCTCCCAGTGCCGGGGAGCCTGCGGCGCTTCCTGCTCGGTCGACGGGCCGCTCACGTACGTGAATCTATCCGACGGTCTTTACCGGCAGGTGAACGCCGCATCTCCCCGCCGTTCGGTGGTTGAGGTGCGAGGAGCGCCAGCGCCGAGCCTCGAAACCCCCGCACCGAAGCAGGGCGGAAACCACGGTGTTCGGCGCCCTGCCTCCGGTTCCGGGGTTTCGAGGCTCAGGCGCTCAGCGCGCCTTCGCACCTCAACCAGCGGGTTACGGCGTGCCCGGCGTGGAACCGTCGGCCCGGCCGGGGAGAATGCCCCCATGGCACGGCGGACGACGAAGCAACCCCTTCCCGACGACTTCGAGGAGCACATCCTCGACATCGACGTCGGCGACGAGATGCGCTCGTCGTTCCTGGAGTACGCCTACTCGGTCATCTACTCCCGGGCCCTCCCGGACGCCCGCGACGGGCTCAAGCCGGTCCAGCGCCGGATCCTCTACACGATGGACCAGATGCGGCTGTTCCCCGACCGCGGGCACGTCAAGAGCGCCCGCGTGGTCGGCGAGGTGATGGGCCGGCTGCACCCCCACGGTGACAGCGCCATCTACGACGCGCTGGTGCGGATGGCGCAGCCGTGGTCGATGCGGGTGCCGTTCATCGACGGCCACGGCAACTTCGGCTCGCCCGACGACTCCCCCGCCGCGATGCGCTACACCGAGGCCCGGATGGCACCTGCCGGCCGTCGCGATGACCGCCTCGATCGACGAGGACACGGTCGACTTCAAGCCCAACTACGACAGCCGCGAGACCGAGCCGACCGTGCTCCCGTCGGCCATCCCGAACCTCATCGTCAACGGCACCACCGGCATCGCCGTCGGCATGGCCACCAACATCGCCCCGCACAACCTGATCGAGGTCGTGCAGGCGCTGCGGCACCTGATCAACCACCCGAACACCACCGTCGACGGGCTGATGCGGTTCATCCCCGGCCCGGACCTGCCCACCGGCGGCAAGATCGTCGGCCTGGACGGCATCCGCGACGCCTACGAGACCGGTCGCGGCACCTTCCGGATGCGCGCCACCGCCCGGGTCGAGACGATCGGACGCCGCAAGGGCATCGTCGTGACCGAGCTGCCCTACGGCGTCGGCACCGAGAAGGTCGTCGAGCGGATCAAGATGCTGGTCCAGGGCAAGAAGCTCCAGGGCATCTCCGACATCAAGGACCTCACCGACCGCGAGAAGGGCCTGCGGCTCGTGATCGAGGTCAAGAACGGCTTCCACCCCGAGGCGCTGCTCGAGCAGCTCTACAAGCAGACCCCGATGGAGGACAGCTTCGGCATCAACACCGTCGCCCTCGTCGACGGCCAGCCCCGGACGCTCGGGCTCAGTCGAGATGCTCAAGGTCTTCCTCGAGCACCGGTTCGAGGTCGTACGCCGGCGCTCGCAGTTCCGCCGCAACAAGAAGGCCGACCGGCTGCACCTCGTCGACGGCCTGCTGATCGCGATGCTCGACATCGACGAGGTCATCCAGGTGATCCGCACCAGCGACGACACCGGCGCCGCCCGCGAACGGCTGATCTCGGTCTTCGACCTCTCCCAGGCCCAGGCCGACTACATCCTCGAGATGCCGCTGCGCCGGCTCACCCGGTTCAGCCGGATCGAGCTCGAGAAGGAGCAGGAGACGCTGCGCCGCGAGATCGAGGAGCTCGACGCGATCCTCAACGACGAGAAGCTGCGCTGGAAGGTCGTCTCCGACGAGCTGGCCGACGTGGCCAAGACCTACGGCACGCCCCGCCGGACGGTGCTGCTGGAGTCGAGCGGCACCTCCGTGACGGCGTCCGCCGTACCCCTCGAGGTGGCCGACGACCCGTGCTTCGCCTACCTGTCCTCGAGCGGCCTGCTGGCCCGGTCGAGCAGCGACGAGGACCCCGGCGAGGGCGGTGCCCGCACCAACCACGACGTCATCGTCTCCGCGGTCCGTACCACCGCGCGCGGCGAGGTCGGCGTGCTCACCTCCCGCGGCCGGCTGCTCAAGCTCGGCGTCCTCGACCTGCCGGCGCTGCCCGCGGGCGCGAACGACCCCAACCTCCAGGGCGGGCTGCCGCTCAGCGAGGTGCTCGCCCTCGACGCCGGCGAGCGGGCGCTGGCGCTCTCTGCGCTGGCCACCGACGGGCCGGGCCTCGCGCTCGGCACCCGACAGGGTGTCGTCAAGCGGGTCAACCCGGAGGTCCTCGGCCCGGGACGAGTGGGAGGTGATCTCGCTCAAGGACGGCGACGAGGTGATCGGCGCCCTCGACCTGGCCACCGGCGAGGAGACGCTCTGCTTCATCACCTCCGACGCCCAGCTCCTGCACTTCGGTGCCGACGCCGTGCGGCCGCAGGGCCGGTCCGGCGGCGGCATCGCCGGGGTCCGGGTCGCGGCCGGGCAGTTCGGCCGTCTGGTTCGGGGCTGTCGACCCCGCGGCGTCCGTGGTCGTCACGGCCTCGGGCTCGTCCACCGCACTGCCCGGCACCGAGCCGGGTGCGGTCAAGGTGGCGCCGTTCTCGGAGTACCCACCCAAGGGCCGGGCGACCGGCGGCGTGCGCTGCCACCGCTTCCTCAAGGGCGAGGACACCCTGGTCTTCGCCTGGGCCGGCACCGCGCCGGCCCGTGCGGCGGCGGCGAGCGGGGCACCCGTGGAGCTCCCCGAGGCGACCGGCAGGCGGGACGGCTCCGGCGTCCCCGGCAGCCAGCCGATCGCGGCCTGCGCGGGTCCCGTCGCGGCGCGCCTCGGGGCCGCCACCGGTGTGTCAGGCTGACCCCATGTCGAAGCCTGCGCTCCGCGCATCCGTCGTGGTCGTCGCTGCCCTGCTGCTGGCCGGATGCAGCGGCGACGAGAAGTCCGTGTCCGACGACAAGACCCCCGAGGAGGTCATGGAGCTCGCCGCCACCACCCTGGACGAGACCAGCGGGGTCACCCTCTCGCTGAGCAGCGAGGGACTCCCCGACGGGAAGACGGTCCTCAAGGCCGCGGACGGCGTCGGCACGCACGCTCCTGCCTTCGACGGCACGATCACCGTGGTGCTCGCCGGCACCGACTTCAACGTCCCGATCGTCGCGGTGGACGACAAGGTCTACGCGCAGATCCCGCTCACGCCCGGCTGGTCCGAGGTGGACCCCGCGGACTACGGCGCCCCCGACCCGGCCCAGCTGATGAGCACCGACGCCGGCTTCTCCGCGCTGCTGACCGCCACCGACGGCGTCGAGGAGGGCGACACGGTCCGCGGCGGCGAGGACAACAAGGAGGTCCTCACCGAGTACACCGGCACCGTGCCCGGCGACGCGGTCAAGAACGTCATCCCGAGCGCCGTCGGGCGAGTTCGACGCGACGTACACCGTGACCTCCGACGGCGAGCTGCGCGAGGCGGTCCTGACCGGCGTCTTCTACCCCGACACCGAACCGATGACCTACACGATCGGCTTCGACGACTACGGCACCGAGAAGGAGATCACCGCTCCATGATCGGCCAGCCGCGGGTCGTCCTGGGGCTCGCCGCTGTCGCCGTCGCGTTCGCCGCCGCCGACACCTACGTCGTCGTGCTGGCGCTGCCGGACATGATGGCCGGCGTCGGCGTCTCCCCCGAGGAGCTCCAGCGCGGGGCGCCGATCGTCTCCGGCTTCCTGCTCGGGTACGTCGCGATGCTGCCGCTGATCGGCCGGATCGCCGACCTGCGCGGGCGGGTGCCGGTGCTGGTGGCCGCGCTCCTGGTCTTCGCGGTCGGGTCGCTGGTCACCGCGCTGTCCTACGACATGCCGACGATGGTCGGCGGCCGGTTCCTGCAGGGCGTGGGCGGCGGCGGGCTGGTCCCGGCGACGCTCGCGCTGGTGGCCGACATCTACCCCACCGAGCGGCGCGGCGTACCCCTCGGCGTGGTCTCGGCGGTCCAGGAGCTCGGCAGCGTCCTCGGCCCGCTCTTCGGCGCCCTGGTCCTGGCCGTCGCCGACTGGCGGATGATCTTCCTGATCAACCTCGTGGTCGGGCTGGTCCTCGCCGCGGCGATCTGGACGTTGCGGTTTGGTCCCCAACCGCAAGCCAGTCCACAGAAAAGTCGCGGTTTTCGACCAATCGATCGTTCCAAGCGCAACCGCCACCGACCCGACTTCCTCGGCGCCGTCCTCCTCCTCATCACCCTCGTCGCCGGCTCACTCGTCTTCACCCAGCCGTCCCAGCTGCTGCGCGACCTGACCTGGGGTCAGCTGTTCATCCCGTTCGCCGGCGAGAGTCGCTGGCTGGACGCCGCTCGGGCGCGATCGCGATCGCGGCCGCCGTGCTCTTCGTCGTCCGGTGCGCGACCGCCAAGCGCCCCCTGGTCGACCTCCCGGGCTGGGCCCGGACCGCCCGCGAGGCGGACCTGGTCGGGGCGCTGTTCCTCGCGGCCGCGCTGGCCGGGGTGATCCTGGCCTTCGCCACCGCCGACCCCAAGGTCCAGGTGTTCTCGGACCAGGGCGCCTGGTACCTCCTCGGCTCGGCGATCGCCACCGTCGCGTTCGTGCTCCACCTGCGCCGGGCCGAGGCGCCCCTGCTCCCCCGCGGCGCGATGCGGAACACGCCGGCCTGGGGGTCGCTGCTGGTCAGCTTCTTCATCGGCGCCGCCCTGATCGCGGCGCTGATCGACATCCCGCTCTTCGCGCGCACGACGATCTACCGCGACTCGCAGCTGATGGCGGCGCTGGTGCTGGTCCGGTTCCTGGTGGCGCTGCCCGTGGGGGCCGTCATCGGCGGCTACCTCACCCGCCTCGTCCCGTCCGGCGTCGTCACCGCGGCCGGCATGGCCTGCGCCGCCGGCGGCTTCGGCTGGATGACCACGTGGCAGCTGGACACCCTCGAGAGCTTCTCCTCGAACATCCCGCTCGTCCTGTGCGGCTTCGGCTTCGGGCTCGCCCTCGCCCCCGTCAACGCGGCCCTGCTCGCCAGCACCCACCACGACGTGCACGGACTGGCCAGCGCCCTCGTGGTGGTCGCTCGCATGGTCGGCATGCTGGTCGGCATCTCCGCACTCACCACGATCGGGCTGCGCCGCTACTACTCCGGCCTCGACGAGAACCCGCTCCCGTCGCCGCGCGAGGTCTGCGACGGCAAGACCCGCTGCTCGGAGTTCTCCGACATGCTGGCCGCGGCCGGGATCCCCCAGGAGCACACCGTCTTCGCCGGCGCCGCGATCTGCGCGGTCGTCGCGGGCCTGCTCGCGCTGGTGCTGTTCCGGACCGGCCAACACGCGCGCGCTCGACGCCGCGCGGCTACTCCGCTCCGCCGGCTGACAACCGGTCGGCGAGCCAGTCCAGCTGGCCGGGCAGCTCACGGGTCCAGTACGCCGTGTCGTGGGCGCCAGGCTCGTAGTGCTCCTCGACGTCGGTCCCGTCCAGCACCTCGCGCACGTCGCGGTAGAACGGGTCGCCGGTCCCGCAGTCGACTCGCGTCCCCGCGACCAGCTCGGCACGCGCCAGCGCCATGCACGCGTCGTACTGGCTCTCGTTGTCGAACGCGAAGTCCGTCGTCACCTGGTCGTACGCCGGCCACAGCGCGGGGCTGACCGCCAGGACGGGCACGTCGGCCCCGTCGGCCGCGAGCTCGGCGCCGAGCATCAGCACCCCGAGGCCGCCCATCGACCAGCCGAGCAGGCCGGGCGCGCTCGACGTCGAGGCCCTGCTCCGCCAGCATCGGCAGGAACTCCTCCCGCACCATCCGTCGAGGGTCCTGGCCGTCGTCGCGCTCGTGCCAGTACGACGTGCGACCGCCGTCCACCGCGGCCAGCGCCATCCGCCGCCCGGACGCGGCGAGGTACACGTCGAGGCTGAGCTCGTCGCACCACGTCTCGGCGGTCCCGCCGGCGCCGTGCAGCGCGATCACGACGGGCAGCTCGCTCCCCGGGTCGGCTGCCGGGCGGGTAGCTGATCCAGTACGCCGGGTCGTCGTCGACGTGCTCCGACTGCAGCACGCCCTCGACTCGCGGCCCGGGCTCGACGTCCGGCACCACGCCTGCCTCCCCGGTCAGCCCGAGGAGGTCGTACGCCCGGGAGCGACCCGGCAGCACGTCGTACTCGACCAGGGCGCCGCCCGCACCCACCACGACCACGGCGCCGCCCGACGCCAGCAGGACCCGTCGGCTCACGCGCACCCGGCGACTGTACGTGCCATCCCGTGGGCGACGGCGGACCGCCGCACCGGGCTCCGCTAGCGTCTGACCCGTGGCCGGACTTCGACGACCTGATCGCGGCGAACCGCGAGTTCGCGGCCGACTTCGACCTGGGCGGGTTCGACGGCGTCGCGCACGCCGGTGTGGCGATCGTGACCTGCATGGACTCCCGGATCGACCCGCTGCGGATGCTCGGCCTGAGCCACGGCGACGCCAAGATCTTCCGCAACCCGGGCGGTCGCGTGACCGCGGCGGCCCTCGAGGCGCTGGTGCTCGGCGTCCACCTGCTCGGGGTCGAGCGGATCCTGGTCGATCCCGCACACCCGCTGCGCGATGGCCCTGAACACCGAGCAGGAGCTGCGCCAGGCCGTCGGCAAGTCGGCGGGCCAGGACGCCACCTGGCAGTCCTTCCACGTCGTCGAGGACCAGATCGCCGCCTCCAGGAGGACGTCCAGCGGATCCGCTCGCACCCGCTGATCCCGGACACGGTCAAGATCGGCGGCTTCCTGTACGACGTCGACACCGGCCTCATCGACCAGAAGTTCTGACCGAGGCTGGTTTCGAGACGGGCCGCCAGGCGGCCCTCCTCAACCAGCGAACCTCGGTGGTTGAGGAGGTTGCGCAGCCCGTGGTTATCGGTGGTTGAGGAGGTTGCGCAGCCCGCGGTCATCGGTGGTTGAGGAGGTTGCGCAGCAACCGTCTCGAAACCATCCGTGCCAGACTCACGCCATGTTGATCAAGGTGGCCATCTTCGCGGCGCTCTTCCTTCTCGTGGTCTGGGCGGGCGTGAAGATGCTGCGCGGGCGCTGAGCGCCTGCGTCTCAGACGCCGGACAGGCCCAGCACCGTGCTCGCGAGCTGGAGGTTCTGGTAGCTCCAGGCCAGGTCGTCAGGCATCGAGCGCCTCCACGTCCACGTCGTAGGCACCCTGCACGATGAACTCCTTGCGCGGCGCCACGTCGGAGCCCATCAGCAGCTCGAAGACCGTGGCCGCCTCGTCGGCGTCGTCGACGGTGATCCGGCGCAGCGTGCGGTGGCGCGGGTCCATCGTGGTCTCGGCCAGCTGGTCGGCGTCCATCTCGCCGAGGCCCTTGTAGCGCTGCACCGGGTCCTTCCAGCGCACGCCCTTCTTCGTCAGCTCGGCCAGCTTCCGCTGCAGCTCGGCGTCGGAGTAGGTGTAGACGTACTTGTCCATCCCCTTCTTCGGGTTGGACAGCTCGATCCGGTGCAGCGGCGGGACGGCGGAGAAGACCCGGCCCGTCGCGATCAGCTCGGGCATGTACTTGAAGAACAGCGTGGCCAGCAGGCAGCGGATGTGGGCGCCGTCGGAGTCGGCGTCGGCCATGAAGATGATCCGGCCGTAGCGCGCGGCCTCGAGGTCGAACGTGCGGCCGGAGCCGGCGCCGACGACCTGGATGATCGAGGCGCACTCGGTGTTCTTCAGCATGTCGCCGACCGAGGCCTTCTGGACGTTGAGGATCTTGCCGCGGATCGGCAGCAGCGCCTGGAACTCGGAGTTGCGGGCGAACTTGGCGGTGCCGAGCGCCGAGTCACCCTCGACGATGAACAGCTCGGTGCGCTCGTTGTCGGTCGCCGCGGCAGTCGGCGCAGCTTCGACGGGCAGCGCCGAGGACTCCAGGGCGTTCTTGCGGCGCTGGGTCTCCTTGTGCTGGCGGGCCGCGATCCGGGTCTTCGACGCGCCGACGACCTTCTCCATCACCAGCTTGGCCTGGGCCTTCTCGGCCCGCTTGGTCGAGGTGAGGAACTTCTTCAGCTCCGCCGACACCACCTTGCGTACGACGGTGCG
This sequence comes from uncultured Actinomycetota bacterium, assembly GCA_963788445.1. Classification (GTDB taxonomy): domain Bacteria; phylum Actinomycetota; class Actinomycetes; order Propionibacteriales; family Nocardioidaceae; genus Nocardioides. The sequence continues at coordinate 390,137 of CAWBGN010000004.1, read as the reverse complement.
CGCGGCGGGGGTGCCGAGGATCTCCTTGGTCTGGCCCTCGAACTGCGGCTCGGCCAGCCGGACCGTCACCACCGCGGTCAGCCCCTCGAGGACGTCGTCCTTGATCACGTCGGCGTCGTTGACCTTGAGCGCCTTGGACGAGCGCATCACGTCGTTGAACGTCTTGGTGAGCGCCTGCTCGAAGCCGCTCACGTGGGTGCCGCCCTTGGGGGTGGCGATCACGTTGACGTAGGAGCGGAGCTCGGTGTCGTAGCCGGTGCCCCAGCGCGCGGCGATGTCGACGGTGAGCTCGCGCTCGACCTCCTGCGGGGTCATGTGCCCCTTGTCGTCGAGCAGCGGCACCGTCTCGGTGAACGTGTCGGCAGCCCTGCAGCCGGAGGATCTCGGTGACCGGCTCGTCGTGGGCGAGGAACTCGACGAACTCGCGCGATGCCGCCGTCGTGGCGGAACTTCTCCTCCACGGGGGTGTCGCCGCGCAGGTCGCGGATCACCAGCTCGAGGCCGGGCACGATGAACGAGGTCTGCCGGGCCCGGCCGAGCAGCCCCTCGAACTCGAACTGCGCGTCCTTGGTGAAGATCTGCCGGTCCGGCCAGAACCGGATGCGGGTGCCGGTCTTGCCCTTCGCGACCCGCTTGCCCTTGCGGGTCAGCCCGGACTTCGGCGGTGAACCTCGCCGGTCGGGCCGTCGCCGTCGAAGACGCCCGGGCATGCCGTGGTGGAAGCTGATGCCCTGCTGGCTCGGCGACCGGTCGACGTCGATGTCCATCCGCGCCGACAGCGCGTTGACGACCGACAGGCCGACGCCGTGCAGGCCGCCGGTGGCGACGTACGAGCCGCCGCCGAACTTGCCGCCGGCGTGCAGCTTGGTCGCCACCACCTCGACGCCCGGCAGCCCGGTCTTGGGCTCCTTGTCGGTGGGGATGCCGCGACCGTCGTCGTGCACCTCGACGGAGTCGTCGGGGTGCAGGGTGACCTCGACCCGGTGCGCGGAGCCGGCCAGCGCCTCGTCCACGCCGTTGTCGATGATCTCCCAGAGGCAGTGCATGAGGCCGGGCGTGGCGGTGGAGCCGATGTACATCCCGGGACGCTTGCGGACCGCCTCCAGCCCCTCGAGGACGAGGAGGTGTGCCGCGTTGTACGTGTTGTCGATCGTGGGCTCCTGGCTCGCTCAGCGGTCGCGGCGCAATCCGATCCGTCTCGTGCTGCTCCGAATCTACCTGCGACACGCCGAAGCCCGACGGAGGCACGCGTGCCGGGGTTCGCCTCAGGTCGGGTCTACGTTGGTCGAAAAGACAGGTACGTGAGGATACGTCTCGATGTGGAAACGATCCGGCATGAGCTCTGGTGGATTCGGCAACGGGGGGGCCTCCACGAGCGTCACACTCTTACCAGGTCGACTCGTTTCCCCAAAGTGAGTGAGTTCAGGAATGGAACCGCCCGCAGGCGGGTAGGAGACCAGTGATTGGATGACGTGTCCGGCTCCACAGGCCGGCGGGAATCTTTGAACCCCGCCGCTACGTTGAGAGAGAGACACCGATGAAGAGAAATGAGGCCGAAGTGACCACTGCCGTTGCCCCTGCTGCTCCCGCGTTGAGCGCTGCGGACCGCTGCGACCGCTGCGGAGCCCAGGCCTACCTTCGCGTGGAGCTCAGCTCCGGCGGCGAGCTTCTCTTCTGCGCCCACCACGCCCGTGAACACGGCGACAAGCTCCGTGAGATCGCCGCCAACGTCGTGGACGAGACCCACAAGCTCGCCGACACGCCCGCCGTCGCGCCGGACACCGAGATCTGACACCACAGACCCCGAACGTCGACGGCCCCGGACCTCACGGTCCGGGGCCGCCGTCATTTCCGCGGTGAATTTCCCTGTGGGAGGGTTCCACCGTGACCCTCACCGAAGTCGTGGTCGGTCTGGCGATCCTCGTCGGCCTCCTGGGCATCATCGTGCCGATCCTGCCCGGCGGGATCCTGATCCTCGCTCGCGGTACTGGTCTGGGCCGGTGTCACCGGCGGCGCGACGGCCTGGGTGGTGTTCGCGGTGGTCGCCACGATCCTGGTCGTGGGCACCGTCGTGAAGTACGCCGTACCCGGCAAGCGGCTGAAGGACGCCGGGATCCCCGCCTCCACCCAGTGGACCGGCGTGGCCGCTGGGCGTGGTCGGCTTCTTCGTGATCCCGGTGGTCGGGCTGTTCGTCGGCTTCGTCCTGGGGATCTACCTCGCCGAGCGCGCCCGCCTGGGCGCCGATCAGGCGTGGCCGTCGACCAAGCACGCGCTGCGGGCGGTCGGGCTGAGCATCGTGATCGAGCTGACGGCCGCGGTGCTGGCGGCCGCCACCTGGGTCGTCGGCCTGGCGGTGACATGAGCGGCGCCGATGACCGCGATCCTCCTGTCCCTGCTGGCGGCGGTCTCCTACGGGCTCAGCGACTTCGTCGGCGGCATCGCGCTCCAAGCGCGCGGGCGCCTGGTCGGTGGCGCTGGTCTCCCTGGCCAGCGGCGCGGTCGCCGTGCTGGTGCCTCAGCGCGCTCACCGACGGCGCCCCCGACGCCGCGGCCCTGTGGTGGAGCGTCGCCGCCGGCGTCGGCAACGGCTTCGGTACGTCGTTCCTCTACCGCGGGCTCTCCTCGGGCCGGATGGGCGTCGTGGCCCCGATCTCGGGCGTCGGTGCCGCCCTGGTGCCCGGTCGCGGTCGGGGTCGCGACCGGCGAGCGGCCCTCCGCGCTGGTCTGGGTCGGCATCGTGGCCGCCCTGCCCGGCATCTGGCTGGTCTCCCGGGAGCCGGTCGTCGAGGACGTCGGCGGCGACCGCCCGTCGTCCTCCGGCGTGGTCGACGGGGTCCTGGCCGGCCTCGGCTTCGGCGTGCCTGTTCGCCGCGCTCGGCGCAGATCCCCGAGGAGGCCGGCTTCCTGCCGCTCGCGCTCAACCAGGTGGTCGCGCGTCGTGGCGCATCATCGTGCTCGCGACCGCCGCTGCGGCGCGCCGTGGGTGCCCCGGCAGCGGGCAGCGCTGCTCGGCGTGGTCAGCGGCGTGCTGGGCGGGCTGGCGACCGGGGCGTTCCTGCTCGCCACCCAGAGCGGCTTCCTCACCGTGACCGCGGTGCTGGCCTCGCTCTACCCCGCGTTCACGGTGATCCTGGCCGCGACCGTGCTGCGCGAGCACGTGCACCGGCACCAGGCCGTCGGACTGCTGTTCTGCGCGGTCGCCGTCACCCTCGTGGCCGCCGGCTGAGCGACCGTCACTGGCCTGTCATCGGGCCTGTCAGTTGCTGGCGACCGTGGCCGTCCAGCGCCGCGGACCCTTCATCCAGTCGTGGACCGGGTGCGACCCGTCGAACTGGTCGATCATCTTCGCGCCGACCCGCAGCGTGGCCGGCGTCCCGATGCAGCTGCGGGCGACCGTGAAGACCAGCCGGTCCTTGGCGAACTTGCAGGTCGACGTGGTGCTGGCAGCTCTTCGGCTCGCCGACCGGCCTCCAGTTCCGCATCCTGACGAGCTGGTAGTCGGTGCCGTTCTGCAGGCCGCTGCCGAGCCGGAACTCCGGCCCGGTCCGGTCCTGGTTGGTGTCCAGGAAGATCCCGATGCTGGAGGGACCGCCCTGGGAGTTCCTGCGGAGGTCGGTGAACGTGATCTTCACCGTGGCCGTGTCGGCCCGGTGGTTGACGCTCACCGTGAGGATGTCCTGGAGCGAGGCGGTGGTGTCGGCCCCGTCGTCGAAGCTGGTCGTCTCGGCCTGGGCGGGAGCGGCCAGCGCGATGGCCAGCGCGATGGCCAGTGCGACCCCGCCGGTCGCGGCCAGCAGGCGCGTGGTCCGGGGTCCGATCGTCATGGTCTTCTCCTCGAGTCGGTCGGGTGCTCACTCGGTAGACGCAATCTCCATGAAAACAGTTGCCGCCGCATGACACCTCCGGGTGGTTGACCGGAGCGGCGTACGGTTTCGGCATGCCCGCGCTGGTACGCCGCGTGGTCGCCGGCGCAGCGCTGGCGGCCCTCGCGGCGTGCACCTCCGACGCCGGCGCCGGGGACCCGGACGGCGCTCCCGCGTCGTCGCCGTCGCCGAGCTCCGGCCAGTCCAGCGAGCCGGGGCCTCCCGAGACGACCCAGCCGCTGGTGCTGGTCGCGCACCACACCCGGGGCGAGGTGCGGGTGTCCCCCGGCCTGGCGCGGCGGATCGAGCACGGCCGCGTGGCGACGCTGGCGGCCGGTGGACGGGTCCGGCGACCCGCTCAGCCTGGCCGCCTCCGTCCGGGAGGTCGCCCGCGACCGGAACGCGGTGGCGGTGGTCCCGGCGGCCCGCGTGCGGCCCTGGGTGCGGCCGGTCGTGGTCGGCGGTGTGGATCCGCTGCGGGAGCCGGAGAAGTACCCGCTCCAGGCACCCGGCCCGGCCCCGGGACCGGTCACCACGGTCACCATGGTCGGCGACATCATGCTCGGCCGTGGGGTCGCCGCGGTCACCCCGCCCGGTGACCCGGTCGCGCCGCTCCGCCCGCTGCGACGACACCTCGCCGCGGCGGACCTGACCGTCGGCAACCTCGAGAGCACGCTGTCGGACGACGGGCCGGCCCAGCAGGGCGACGACTCGTTCGCCGCGCCGCCCGCGGTCGCCGACGGCCTGGCCCGGCTCGGGCTGGACGCCGTCTCCCTGGCCAACAACCACACCGGGGACTACGGCGAGGAGCGCCCTGACCACCACGCTCCGGACCCTGCGGCGGAGCCCGCTGGAGGCCTTCGGCGCCGGAGCCGACCGGTCAGCGGCCGCCCGCCCGGTGGTGCTGCGGCACGAGGGCGTGAGCTTCGGGTTCGTGGGGTTCAACGCGATCGGCGAGACCCCGCAGGCGACTCCCGGCATCGCCCGGTGCGCTCTCGGTGCGGATGCCGCCCCGGACCGGCCCGCTCAACCCGTCCGACCTCGCGTACGCCGAGCGGCGTGGTGCGCCGGCTCGACCGTCAGGTGGACGTGGTGGTCGTGGTCCCGCACTGGGGCGAGCAGTACACCCACGTGGCCGATCCGGCGCAGACGCTGGTCGCCCGACGGCTGGCCGCGCGCCGGCGCCGACCTGGTCGTCGGTGGCCACCCGCACTGGACGCAGGGGCTCGAGCGGGCCGGCGACGCGGTGGTCGCGCACTCGCTGGGCAACCTCGTCTTCGACATGGACTTCATGGAGCAGACGATGGAGGGCGTGACGCTGACCGCGACGTTCTGGGGCCCCCGGCTGATGGGCGTCGAGCTGGCGCCGTACCGGATGGACGCGGGGTTCGCCCCGCACCTGGTCTCCGGACCGCGAGGGCGACGCCATCCTGGACGACGTGTGGGCGAACAGCAGCGGCCCGTTCAGCGGCTGACCAGCCAGGACAGCACCAGCCGGCCGGTCCGCCGCAGCTGGGCCGGGTCGACGACCGCGGGGACGTCGGCGGCGCTGTGGTACCCGGCGTACGACGTGCCGCCGATGCGGACGCCGGGGAGACCGGCCCGGACGAACGACCAGTGGTCGCTGGACGCTGGTTCTCGCAGGCCACGGTCGGTACGCCGGCCTCGCTGCGGCGTCCAGCGCGTCGCGGCGGGCGGCGTCGTCGCCCGCGGCTGCACACGGGCACCACCGAGCCGACGCCGACCCGGTCGAGCGAGAGCATGCCGCGTACCGCCCGCCGCTCGGCGGGGCCCAGCGCGGCGACGTACGCCCGCGAGCCGTAGTGGTGGTCGTCGTCGGTCGGGCCGCGCGGCTCCTCGGCCCCGAACGCGATCAGGACGACCGGCAGCCGGGCCCGGCGGTCCGCGAGCGCCTCCGCGACCGCGAGGACGGTGCCGACGCCGGACGCGTTGTCCTCGGCGCCCGGCGCCTGCGGGACGGTGTCGAGGTGCGCGCCGACGACCAGGTGCGGCTTGCTGGGGTCGAAGCCCGGCGTACGTGGCGATGACGTTGAGGGAGCGGCCGGCGTCGACCGGTACGCCCCACGAGTCGCCGCCGGGGACGGGGAACGGCTGGCGGCGTACGTCGTAGCCGTAGGACCGGAACTCGTCCGCGACCCAGGCGGCGGCCTGACGGAACTCGGGGCTGGTGGCGTGCCGCGGCCCGATCGTGCCGGCGAGGTGCCGGACCGCGCCCACCGCGACCGGGACGCCGGAGGTCGTCCGGGGTCACGAGACGGGGCCGGGTCGGCTCGGCTCGCGGACGCGCTCGGCGACGGTGCGCTCGGCGACGGCGAGCCCGACGCCGGTCGAGCCCGTCGAGACCTCAGCCGGGCGTCGGGCTCGCCGAGGCTCCGCCCGACGTGCAGCCGGCCGCGGCGAGGGCCACGGCCAGCAGCACCGCGGCGTACCGGCTCACGCCTCGATCCTGCCCCATGGCCGGTCGAACCAGCGTCGACCTCGTGCCAGACTCCCGGCCATGAGCGAGCCGTGGCAGCCCGGCGGCCCCGAGCCCCGCCGCGGCGGCTTCATCAGCCGGCAGAGCTTCGCCAAGCAGCTGGTCCGGATCATCCACGCGGAGGGGACGCTCGAGCAGACCGTCCAGGACGAGGTGGCCCACGTCCGCGACGGGACCGGGTTCTTCGACCTCGAGGCCCGGCTGGGCGAGGGCGACGTCGTGGTGCTCTCCGAGCCCGGCGAGGACGGCGTCCGCCGGCTGCGGGTGGAGCGGGTCGTCGTGCGCGACCACGGGCCGCGGCTGCTGCGGCACGTGCAGGTCACTCTGGGACCGGCGCCCGACGCTCCCGCAGCGACCGGCGAGGTCGACCGGGCCGCCGTCGTACGCGCGGCGCTCGCGTCGGTCGACGCGCGCCTCGCCGAGCAGCCGGGCATCGAAGAGGCGCTCGCCGGGGAACTGCTCGAGCTCGCTGGCCGCATGCACTCCCGGATCGACGCCGCGGACGGTGGCTCCGCCTAGAGCCGGTCAGCGGCTCAGTCGAGGTAGTCGCGCAGGACCTGCGAGCGGCTCGGGTGCCGCAGCTTCGACATCGTCTTCGACTCGATCTGGCGGATCCGCTCGCGGGTCACGCCGTAGACCTTGCCGATCTCGTCGAGCGTCTTGGGCTGGCCGTCGGTGAGGCCGAACCGCATGGAGACCACGCCCGCCTCGCGCTCGGAGAGCGTGTCGAGGACGGCGTGCAGCTGCTCCTGGAGCAGCGTGAACGAGACCGCGTCGGCCGGGACGATCGCCTCGGAGTCCTCGATCAGGTCGCCGAACTCGGAGTCGCCGTCCTCACCGAGCGGGGTGTGCAGGGAGATCGGCTCGCGGCCGTACTTCTGGACCTCGATGACCTTCTCCGGGGTCATGTCGAGCTCCTTGGCGAGCTCCTCCGGGGTGGGCTCGCGGCCCGAGGTCCTGGAGCATCTGGCGCTGGACGCGGGCCAGCTTGTTGATGACCTCGACCATGTGCACCGGGATCCGGATGGTGCGGGCCTGGTCGGCCATCGCGCGGGTGATCGCCTGGCGGATCCACCAGGTGGCGTACGTCGAGAACTTGTAGCCCTTGGTGTAGTCGAACTTCTCGACCGCGCGGATCAGACCGAGGTTGCCCTCCTGGATCAGGTCGAGGAAGAGCATGCCGCGGCCGGTGTAGCGCTTGGCCAGCGAGACGACGAGGCGGAGGTTGGCCTCGAGCAGGTGGTTCTTGGCGCGGCGGCCGTCCTCGGCGATCCACTCGAGCTCCTCGAGGATCTTCGGGGTGATCTTGCCGCCCTTGTCGAGCTTCTCCTCGGAGAACAGGCCGGCCTCGATCCGCTTGGCGAGCTCGACCTCCATCTCGGCGTTGAGCAGCGGGCACCTTGCCGATCTGCTTGAGGTAGTCCTTGACCGGGTCGGCGGTCGCGCCGGCGACCATGACCTGCTGCTCGGGCTCGTCGGTGTCGTCGGCGGCGGAGACGACGAAGGTGGCGGACTTCTCGTCCTCCTTGATCGTCGGGTCGGTCTTGACGTCCTTCTCGAACTGCTCGTCCGGGACGTCGGGGAGGATCTTCTTGCCGTCGGGGCCGACCGCGGCGGGCTCGGCCTCGGCGCCGCTCGGCGGCCTTCTTGGCGGCGGCCTTCTTGGCCGGGGCCTTGGCGGCGGCGGGCTTCGCGGCCGCGGCCTTCTTGGCGGGCGCAGCCTTCTTGGCCGGAGCCTCTTGGCGGCCTTCTTGGCCGGCGCCTTCTTGGTCGTCGTGGCGGTGGCGTCTTGCGTCGCCGTGGCCGCACGCCGTCGGTGGCGGCTGGACGTCACCGAGATGCCGAGCGCGCTCAGGTGCGCGAGCAGCCCTTGAGGTGCCGGGGCTCGACGGCGGCGTCCTCACTGGCCTGGCGGACCTCCTCGGGGGTGACGGTCCGTGGGGGCCCTCGTCGATCAGGGCCACGACGGCGGGGTGGCAGCACCTCGGCAGGACAGATTGCGCGCGTTCGAGGACACGAACACCTCTCGTCAGGCAGCTTCGGGCGCGGCAAGGCCCGGTGACGTCAAGAGCCGCGACGTCATTGTGCCACGCAGACCAAGGCGATCGCCGAGTCACGCCGTCGCCGCGGCCTTGGCCGCGGCCTTCTTCTCCTTCTTGAAGTCGCGCACCTTCTGCAGCGACGCCGGGTCGACCACGTCGGCCACCGAGCGGTAGCCCTCCTCGGCGTAGTCGCCGACCGCCGCCTCCCACCCCTCCGGGCGTACGTCGAGCTGCTTGGCCAGCAGGGCGACGAAGATCTGGGCCTTCTGCTTGCCGAACCCGGGCAGCTCCATCATCCGCTTGAGCAGGTCCTTGCCGGCGGTCGCCTCGGTCCAGATGCCGCGCGGCGTCGCCGTCGTACTCCTCCACGACGAGCGCGGCCAGCGCCTGGAGCCGCGCGGCCATCGAGCCCGGGAACCGGTGGACCGCCGGCGGCGTCGAGCACAGCGCCGCGAACTCCTCGGGGTCGGCGGCGGCGATCGCGCGCCGGGTCGAGGCGTCCCGAACCGGTCCAGCACCTTCGCCGGGCCGCGGAACGCGTGCTCCATCGGGTACTGCTGGTCGAGCATCATGCCGACCAGCAGCGCGAACGGGTCGTCGGTGAGCACCTGGTCGGCGGCGTCGTCGCCGGTGATGTGGATGGCCATGCCGACCCGATCTGTGCCGCAGACCGTGTGACGTCGCCGCGTCAGGCTCAGTCGGCCTTGACCGCGAGCACCGGGCACTTGGCGTCGAGGAGGATCCGCTGGGCGTTGCTGCCCAGGATCAGCTTGCCGACCGGGGAGCGACGGCGCAGGCCGATCACGATCAGCTCGGCGTCGCTGGCCTCGGCGATGCTGGATCAGGTCCTCGGCGGGCTCGAAGCCGCGGACCAGCTGGCGCAGGTCGTACTCGACGCCGGACGCGTCGAGCTGGGCCTTGACGCGCGTCCATCTGGTCCTCGGCCTTGCGGGCGGCCGGGGCGTCGAACTCCTGGCCGCCGCGGTGTGAGTTGACCACCACGACCTTCGCGCCGCGAAGCTTCGCCTCGTCGATCGCACGGTCCAGCGCCGCATCGCCCTCGGGCTTCGGCACGTAACCCACAACGACGGTCCCCATTGACCCCTCCTCGGCTCTGGTGACACAGGCCCGGTCCGGGCCTACTTCGGGCACCGTATCGAACAATCGCACCGCGAGGCAGCCTGTGGAGGAGCCGCGCGACCGTTCACGCGGGAACGGGCAGGCTGGCGGAGGTGCCTCCGCTGGCCGATCCCGTCCCGCCCGGCACCGCCGGGCTGCTCCGCCGCGCGGTGCTCGACTTCCGCACCGCCGAGCGGCGCCGGGTGTTCGCGCCGGTGCTGCACGTGGGCGAGCCCGGCGTCCGCGAGGTGGCCTACGGGATCCGCGGCGCCGAGCCGATGGACCAGGCGCTGCGGACGGACGTGGTCGCGGCCCTGCTGCGCCGGGCCGCGGGCGGCACCACCGGCCAGCCCCTGGTCTGGCTGACCCGGCCCGGCGAGCTCGCCCTGCACGACGTCGACGCCGCCTGGGTGGCGGCGTGCGCGGCGGCGTACGCCGAGGCCGGCACTCCGCTGACGATGGTCGTCGTCACCCGGCAGGGCTGGTGGGACCCGCGCAGCGACGTGCGGCGGGTGTGGCGGCGCCTGCGTCAGCGCTGAGGCGGCGGCGCGAGGGCGCCGGCTACGGCTTCCAGGTGTGGACCGGCTCGTTGGTGTGCATCTGCTCGCGGTACTCCTGCAGGGTCGCGCGCAGCGCGTCGTACCGGTCGAGGTCCGTCGCGCTCGTGCATCCGCCCGACGAACCACTCGGCGCCGTTGGTGCCGGTCAGGCAGCGCTGCTCGATGATCGCCGAGCAGCCGGTCGCGCTCCTCGGCCGCGACACCCCAGCGAGTCCAGGCCCTCGTGGGCCAGCGGCAGCAGCCGGCGCAGGACCAGCTCGGTCGACCCGGACCTGGCCGACCCCGGGCCAGTAGACCTGGGCGTCGATGCCGTGCTCGGCCGCGACGTGGAAGTTCTCCTCGGCCGCGCTGAACGACATCTGCGACCACAGCGGCCGCTCGCTCTCGGCGAGCGCGCGGACCAGGCCGAAGTAGAACGCCGCGTTGGCCATCGTGTCGACCACCGTCGGCCCGGCGGCGAGCACGCGGTTCTCGACCCGCAGGTGCGGCACGCCGTCGACGATGTCGTAGACCGGCCGGTTCCAGCGGTAGATCGTGCCGTTGTGCAGCCGCAGCTCGGACGAGCTCGGGGTGCCGCCGTCCTCGAGCACCTCGAGCGGGTCCTCGTCCTCGGTGATCGGGAGCAGCGCCGGGAAGTAGCGGACGTTCTCCTCGAACAGGTCGAAGACCGAGGTGATCCAGCGCTCGCCGAACCAGACCCGCGGCCGGACGCCCTGCGCCTTCAGCTCCTCGCTGCGGGTGTCGGTGGCCTGCTCGAACAGCGGGATCCGGGTCTCGCGCCACAGCTCCTTGCCGAGGAGGTACGGCGAGTTGGCACCGACGGCGAGCTGGATCGCCGCGATCGCCTGCGAGGCGTTCCAGTACGCCGCGAACTGGTCGGGCGAGGTCTGCATGTGGAGCTGGGTGCTCGTGCACGCGGCCTCGGGCACGATCGAGTCGGCGGTCGTCCGCAGCCGCTCGGGCCCGGGATCGAGATCGAGATGTCCTCGCCGCGGGCGGACAGGATCTGCTCGCTGAGCAGCTGGTAGCGCGGGTTGGGGCTGAGCGTGTCGAGGCGCCAGGTGCCCCTCGGCGAGGGTCGGCAGGATGCCGATCATCACCATGTGGGCGCCGACCTCGCTGGACTTGGCCTCGGCGTCGTTGAGGCTGCGTGCGCAGGTCGTCCTCGAACGTCGTGAGCCCGCCCTCGCGGAGCTTGCGCCGGGCGGCACGTTGATCTCGATGTTGAACTGGCCGAGCTCGGTCTGCGAAGCCGCGGGTCGGCGATCGTCTCCAGCGCCTCGGCGTTCTTCAGCGCCGGGTCGCCGTCGTCGTCGACGAGGTTGAGCTCGACCTCGAGCCCGGTCATCGGGTCGTCGGTGTCGAACCGCGCCTCGCGCAGCATCCGGGCGAAGACGTCGAGGCAGCGCCGCACCTTCTCCCGGTGCCGGGTGCGGTCGGCGCGGGTGAACTCCTGTGCGTCGACCTCTTCGCCCATGCACGAACAGTAGGCACGGAACGCGGGGTATGGCGAGAGGTCAGGCCGGGTCGCGCATGCCGTGCACCTCCTCCCAGGCCGACGGTGGCATCGCCGCGCGACAGCAGGTCGGCGACCAGCCGGGCCAGCGAGTAGTCCGGGTCGGCGTCCTGCGGCGCGGTCGACCGCGCACCAGGCCAGGGCGCCGTGGCCGGCCAGCCAGGCGGCCAACCCGAGCACCGCCGCCGCGGAGCCGGCGAGGTCGGTCGGGCGCCCGACGCAGCAGGTCGGTCCAGAGCTCGACGTGGTGCCGCGCGTCGTGCGCGGCTGCAGCTCGCCCAGGCGGCGTCGCGGGCGTCGAGGTCGGACCCGACGGACGCGCAGCAGCCGGGCCGCCTCCTCGTCGTCGGGCGAGCGTGCGGTCCCGGACGTGCCGGCAGCACCGTCGCTCGCACCCAGGCCGGCTCGTCGGGCGGTCCGGTCGAGCAGGCCGGCGCGGCAGCGCCACGCGGGCGACCAGGTCGTCGTCGGGCGTCGAGCATCCGGCGAGCTCGTCGCGCGAGGCGTGGGTGACCTGGCCCTCGACGCACGGCCTGGGCCGTGAACGGGTGCGCGGTGACGTCGTACGGCACGCCGCTGGCCGGCACCGACCGACGGGACCGGAGCAGCGGGAACCAGCGCCGGCCGTCGGCCCGGAGCACGTCGACCACCTCGATCCCGGCCTCGCGGAAGCTGCCGGACCAGCCGCCGCGACACCCGCTCGGCGGGCAGCGGCGTCGTCGCTGTAGAGCACGAACACCACCCGGTCGACGCCGTGCCGCACGGCCGGCTCGCGCAGCGACGCCACCATCTCCGCGGTGGGGTCGCGCGCCCCGGGCAGGTCGACCCGGGCGTGGAAGGTGCTGCGTGGCGCCGAACGTGAGCATCACGACCGAGTCGGTCGGGCGGAAGCCGAGCACGACCGGGACGACGGCGAGCAGGTCCTCGGGACTGCGGGCGGTGAGCGTGGTGGTCATGACGACGACGGTGCCCGCGGACGCCGACGACGCGGCGCCGGCTCGCCGAGCGCGCCTGTGGAGGAGCCCGGCCGGGGACGCGCCTGTGGACGGTTGGTGGGCCGGCGATGGGGGTGGCGGACGGGTACGTTGCGCGCATGCGTCAGGTCGCGTCGGTGCTCCACCTCGACCTCGACGCGTTCTTCGCCGTCGGTCGAGCAGCGCGACAAGCCGTCGCTGCGCGGCAAGCCGGTCGTCGTCGGCGGCGTCGGCGGCCGCGGGCGTGGTGGCGACGGCGTCGTACGAGGCCCGCAAGTACGGCGTCCGCTCGGCGATGTCGACCCGCGGAGGCGCGCTCGCGCTGCCCGCACGCGGCGTTCCTCAGCGGCCGGTTCCACGCCTACCGCGACGCCAGCCACGCCGTGATGACGCTGCTGCGCTCGGTCTCGCCCGCTGGTCGAGCCGCTGTCGCTGGACGAGGCGTTCGTCGACCTCGAGCGCGCCGACCTGCCCGACCACGACGTCGAGACCGTGACCGCCTTCGCCGACGACCTGCGCGGGCCGGGTCACCGAGGTCACCGGCGGGCTGACCGCGTCGGTCGGCATCGGCACCTCGAAGTTCATCGCCAAGATCGCCAGCGACCTCGACAAGCCCGACGGCCTGGTCGTGGTCGCGCCCGGCACCGAGCAGGACCTGCTCCGGCCGATGCACGTCACGGTCATCCCCGGCGTCGGACCGGCCACCGCCGAGCGGCTGCGCCGGGTCGGCATCCACACCGTCGCCGACCTCGAGCGGGTCAGCCTGGACGAGCTGGTGCGCCTGCTCGGCCAGGCCCACGGCGCCGGCCTGTACGCGCTGGCCCGCGCCGACGACGACCGCGCCGGTCGGTCTCCGAGCGGGAGACCAAGTCGGTCAGCGTCGAGGGCACCTACGACACCGACCTGACCGACCGCAAGCTGATGGAGGGCCTGCTCACCCGCCAGGCCGGCAAGGTCGCCGAGCGGCTCCGCAAGAGCGGCCTGTCCGGGCGCACGGTCACGATCAAGGTGCGGCTGCACGACTTCACCACCCTCAGCCGCTCGACGACGCTGCCCTCGCCCACCGACCACGGGCCGACGATCGCGCGGCTGGCCCGCTCGCCTGCTCGCCGACCTCGACACCTCCGGCGGCGTCCGCCTGCTCGGCGTCGGCGTCTCCGGCCTGGCCGACTGGATCCAGGAGGACCTGTTCGGCGACGACGAGGAGGAGGCCGAGGAGGAGGCGCCGGTCGACGAGTCGCTGATGCCCGCCCGGCACCGCCTGACCTGGGCGCCGGGCATGGACGTCGAGCACACCGAGATGGGCCGCGGCTGGGTCTGGGGCTCGGGCCGGGGCGTGGTGACGGTGCGGTTCGAGACCGCCGAGACCCCGCCCGGGCCGGTGCGGTCGTACGCCGTGGACGACCCGGCGCTCAGCGCCTGGCGCCCGCCGGAGCCTCTCGATCCGGAGTGAACCGCACCTCGTCGCCCGGCCGCAGCTGGGCGCACTGCCACAGGTCCTCGGCCCGGACCACGCCGATCACCGGGTAGCCGCCGGTCGGCGGGTGGTCGCGCCAGGAACACCACCGGCTGCCCGCTCGGCGGCACCTGCACCGACGCCGAGCACCATCCCCTCGCTCGGCAGCTCGCCGTCGCGGGTCCGCGTCAGCTCGGCGCCCTCGAGCCGGAGCCCGATCCGGTTCGAGTCCGCGGTCACCGCGTACGACGCGGCGCACAGCCGGGCCAGCGCGTCGCCGTCGAACCAGTCGTCGCGCGGGCCCGGGGCTGATCCGCAGCGGGCCGGTGGGTCGCGGGCGGGGCGTGTCGTGCGGCTGGGGCTCGCCCGCGGGCGTGCCCACCGGCAGCACGGCGCCGTCCTCGACCCGGTCCGGTCCGACCCAGGCCAGCGTGTCCGTGGACCGCGAGCCGAGCACCGGCTCGACGTCGATGCCGCCCGCGACGGCGACGTACGAGCGGACGCCCTCGCGTCGGCGTACCGAGCCGGAGCTCGCCGCCCGCGGGCAGCCGCACCGCCTGGCCGAACGCGGCCGCCTCGCCGTCGACGGTGACCGGGCACGGGCGCGCCGGTGACGCAGACCCAGTGCCCGTCCTCTGCGGTGAGCGGTGAGCCCGCCGAGCATCACCTCCAGCACGGCCGCGTCGACCGGGTTGCCGACGAGCCGGTTGGCGAGGTCGGCGGCGGGCCGGTCCAGGGCGCCGGCGCGGGGGACGCCGAGGTGCGCGAGACCGCTGCGCCCGAGGTCCTGCACCGTGGTCAGCGGGCCGGCGGCGACGACGGTGAGGTCGCTCATCGCGGGACGAACCTCACCCGCGTCCCGGGCGGCAGCAAGGCCGGTTCGTCGCGAGACGGGTCCCAGAGAACGGCGTCGGTGGTGCCGATGATCTGCCAGCCCCCGGGTGACGCCGTGGGGTAGACGGCCGACCAGGTGCCGGCGAGCGCCACGGCGCCGGCCGGCACCTTCGACCGGGGCGAGTCCAGCCGGGGCACGGCGCGCTCCTCCGGCAGACCCTCGAGGTAGGCGAAGCCGGGGGCGAAGCCGCAGAAGGCCGACGACGAACTCGACGTCGGCGTGCGCGGCCGCGACCTCGCCCTCGTCGATCCCCCACTGCTCGGCGACGAACGCCAGGTCCGGCCCGTCGTAGGTCACCGGGATCTCGACCAGTCCCAGGTCGCCCGCGACGGCGTCCGGCTCCCAGCCCGCGAGCAGGTCGCGCAGGGCAGCGGGCTCGGGGACCCCGTCGAAGAGCACCGTGGCCGCGGCCGGGACCACCTCGTCGGCAGCGACGTCGCGGTCTCGCGCCCAGGCGGCGAGGGAGCGGGCGGCGCCGGCGTCGTCGACCTCGACGAGCAGGGCGTGGTGGCCGACCGGGCGGAAGTGCACGGCACCCAGTCTGGACTGTTCACCCGACAGTTCACCCGAGAGGGGTTGTCAGGGAAGCCGGGAACTGGTCAGCATGGAGCCGACGCCGCGGCGTCGAAATAGGGTGAGGGGCTCCAGATGGTATGAGCATCAGGAGCCCCTCGGCTTTGACCGGTGTGTGACGCCCGATCCACCGAACCGAATCTCCGACCCCGCCGCCCCCGTCACCGGGCCGACGCGGCGAGTTGCCTCGCCGTATGGATCCTTGCTCCTGTCCGATCCCCAACCCCCCGCAAGCGGTGAGCTGGTAGGGAGAGTTCTACGGGGCCGCGGACACGCCGCGCAAGACATCCGGGGAAAGAAATCCGACATTCTTCCGGTCCCACAGGCTCCTCCACAGAACGCCCGCAGACGTCCACAGGTTGCGCCCGATCTCCACATGATTGTGCACAGGGCCCTGTGCACAATCAGAGGCCACGTACGGCGAAGCCGGCGGCCTCCAGCGCCGACCGGACGGCGCCGGCGCTCGCGACCGCGCCGGGGCTGTCGCCGTGCACGCAGACCGAGTCGACGTCCGCGGCCAGGTCGACCGCCCGCCCCGCGATCTCGTCGGCGTCGGACAGCACCGCACCCGGCTGGTCGCGCGGCAGCAGCCGCCCGTCCTCGCCGTACCCGCGGTCCGGGAAGCCCTCCAGGTACGTCGCCCGCCCGGCGTCCGCCGCCAGCCGCAGCACCAGCGCCCCGGGCATGCCCAGCACCGGCAGGTGGCCCGACCCGGCGAGCACCGCCGCCGCCTGCTCCTCGTCGTCCATCACCCGGTGGTAGAGCGCGCCGTGCGGCTTGAGGTACCGGACCTCGATCCCCTCCGCCGACGCGATCTCGTGCAACGTGCCGACCTGGTCGACGACCTGCTCGCGCAGCAGCTCGTAGGGCACGTCCCGGGCCACCCGGCCGAAGTTCTCCCGGTCGTCGTAGGACACCTGCGCCCCCACGCTGACCCCGCGGCGGGCGGCCTCGGCGCACACCTCGCGCATGATCCTGCGGTTGCCGGCGTGGTAGCCGCAGGCCACGTTGGCGCTGGTGACGACGGCCAGCAGCCCGGCGTCGTCGGTGACCTCCTCGCCGAGGTCGGCGTTCAGGTCGACGCGGCGCCCGCCGGACGGGTCGCCGGGGACAGCAGGGGCAGCCATGCTCCGACGCTATCGGCCCGTGGCTATCGTCTCGGTCATGGAGCCCCCTGTCGTCGACCGGCGCCCGGTCACCACCACCCACCACGGCCGGAAGCGCGTCGACGAGTACGAATGGCTGCGCGCCAAGGACGATCCCGAGGTCGCGGCGTACCTCGAGGCCGAGAACGCCTACACCGAGGAGCGCACCGCGCACCTGGAGGACCTGCGCCAGACGATCTTCGACGAGATCAAGGCACGCACCCTCGAGACCGACCTGTCGGTGCCGACCCGGAACCGCGGCTACTGGTACTACGGGCGCACCTTCGAGGGCCGCGAGTACGGCGCCAGCTGCCGGGTCCCGATCCGCGGCGAGGACGACTGGACTCCTCCGCAGCCCGCCGAGGAGTCCGCCGCCGACGAGCCGGCGCTGCCCGGCGAGGAGCTGATGCTCGACCTCAACGTGCTGGCCGAGGGTCACGACTTCTTCTCGCTCGGCGGCTCGGCGGTGAGCCCTGACACGCACCCTGCTCGCCTACTCGACCGACACCACCGGCGACGAGCGCTACACGGTCCGGATCAAGGACCTCGGCACCGGCGAGCTCCTCGAGGACGAGATCACCGGCATCCTCGGCGGCGTCACCTGGACCCGCGACGGCCAGGACTTCTACTACACGACCGTCGACGAGACCTGGCGCCCCGACAAGATCTGGCGGCACCGACTCGGCACCAAGCAGGCCGACGACGAGCTGGTCTTCCACGAGGACGACGGCCGGTTCTGGGTCGGCGTCGGACGCAGCCGGACCGACCGCTTCCTGATCATCGCGTCCGGGGCCAAGACCACCACCGAGTACCGCTTCCTCGACGCCGACCGGCCCGACGACGGGTTCCGGGTCTTCGCCCCGCGTCGCGACGGGCTGGAGTACGGCCTCGAGCACGCCGTGATCGCCGGCGAGGACGTCTTCCTGGTCCTGCACAACAACACCGGACCCGACTTCGAGATCGCCACCGCTCCGGTCGAGCCGACCGCACCCGAGAACTGGCAGCCGCTGGTGCCGCACGACCCGACCGTCCGCCTCGAGGAGGTCGACGCGTTCGCCGGGCACCTCGTGGTGCACCAGCGCAGCGACGGGCTGACCCAGCTGCGGATCATCGAGCTCGGCGACGACGGCGTGGGCGACGACTACCTCATCGAGTTCGACGAGGAGATCTACACCGTCGGCTCCGGCGGCAACCCGTCCTTCACCCAGCCCAGGGTCCGGCTGGGCTACACGTCGATGGCGATCCCGTCGTCGGTCTACGACTACGACGTCCGCAGCCGCGACCTGACCCTGCTCCGGCGTACCCCCGTCCTGGGCGGCTACGACCCCGCCGACTACGAGGAGCACCGGCTCTGGGCGACCGCGGACGACGGCGAGCAGGTCCCGATCTCGATCGTGGCCAAGCGCGGGTCCCGCGAAGCTCTGTCGGACGGGGCGAGCGGCGGGACCCGGCCGGTGCCCGTGCTGCTCTACGGGTACGGCGCCTACGAGATGTCGATCGACCCGTACTTCTCGGTGGCCCGGCTGTCCCTGCTCGACCGGGGCGCGGCGTTCGCGATCGCGCACGTCCGCGGCGGCGGCGAGATGGGCCGGCGCTGGTACGACAACGGCAAGATGCTGCACAAGCAGAACTCGTTCGGCGACTTCGTCGCCTGCGCCCGGCACCTGGTCGAGACCGGCTGGACCACGCCGGAGCTGACCATCGCCGAGGGCGCCAGCGCCGGCGGCCTGCTCATGGGCGCGGTCGCCAACCAGGCGCCCGAGGCCTTCGGCGGGATCGTCGCCGGCGTCCCGTTCGTCGACAGCCTCACCTCGATGCTGGACGCGACGCCTGCCGCTGACCGTCCCGGAGTACGAGGAGTGGGGCAACCCCGAGGAGGACGCCGAGGTCTACGACTACCTCGCGGCGTACGCGCCGTACGACAACGTCGCGGCGATCGACTACCCGCCGATCCTGGCCGAGACGTCCTTCCACGACACCCGGGTCCTGTACGTCGAGCCCGCGAAGTGGATCGCCCGGCTCCGGGCCACCGCCTCCGGACGCCGCGACTTCCTGCTCAAGACCGAGATGGCGGCCGGCCACGGCGGGCGTCTCCGGGCGCTACAAGTCGTGGCACGACCGGGCGTTCGCCCTCGCCTGGATCCTCGACCGGATGGGGCTGGCCCAGGTCCACCCCTGAGAAGTCCCTGAGACTTCGGTTTCGGGGCAACTTCGGCCGCCCCCCACACGTCATTCCGACTGAAGACTCCAGCACGTTCGCGGGAATCTCCGAGGGTGCGAAGTCGTTGGTATCGATGTGGGAAGCCGCTACGGTCGGCGACCCGCGACGTAGGAAGGGGCGTTGAGATGGCAACACGCACCGCCGCGGCCGGTAGCCGCGAGATCGAGGGCCGCGACAGCGTCGGCCTGTACCTCGACGAGATCGCGCGCAACGCCGCTGCTCGACGCCGCCACCGAGGTAGAGCTCTCCAAGACCATCGAGGCCGGCCTGATGGCCGAGCACCTCCTGGCCACCGGCCGGGTGGGCCGCCGCAAGGGCGGCGCGCCGATGAGCGCCACCGAGGAAGAGCTGGAGTGGCTGGCCGAGGAGGGCCGCAAGGCCGTCGACCGGTTCATCACCGCGAACCTGCGGCTGGTCGTGTCGATCGCCCGCAAGTACGGCCGGGCCCAGATGCCGATGCTCGACCTGATCCAGGAGGGCAACACCGGCCTGATCCGTGCGGTCGAGAAGTTCGACTACACCAAGGGCTACAAGTTCTCGACGTACGCCACCTGGTGGGTGCGTCAGGCGATCACCCGCGGCATCGCGCAGCAGGCCCGCGTGGTCCGGCTGCCCGTGCACGTGGTCGAGGAGCTCAACCAGGTCGGCGGCGCCCGCCGTACCCTCGAGCGCCAGCTCGGCCGCGACCCGGAGCCGCACGAGATCGCCCACGAGCTCGGCATGGACGTGGACCGCGTCCTCGACCTGATGGCCTGGGGCCGCGAGCACGTCAGCCTCGACACTCCCGTGGACGAGGACGGCGACACCTCGCTGGGTGACCTGATGGCCCAGGAGACCTCACCCGGACCCGACCTGACGGTGCTCGACGTCGAGTCCCGCGACCGGCTCAACGACCTGGTCGGCCTGCTCGACGACCGCGCGGCCGACATCATCCGGTCCCGCTACGGCCTCAGCGACGGCCGCCAGCACAAGCTGGCCGACATCGGCGTGAAGCACGGCATCTCCGCCGAGCGGGTTCGCCAGCTCGAGCGCGAGGCCCTGCAGAAGCTGCGCAGGCTGGGAGACCCCGACCTCGCCGCCTGACGACCGGTCGGCGTGCGCCCGCGATGGCGCAGGTCGGGCTCACGCCGACTCGGTCAACGACTCCTGGGTGCCCCCGTCGATGATCGACGGGGGCACTTGGCTTGTCACAGCTGCCCGGCAAGGAACGCGAACATGTCGAGCGTGTGCTCGTTCCAGTACACCCGGGTGTGCCCGCCCTCACCCTGCACCCACGGATCGGGCGGGGAGGGTGCGCGCTCCGACAGCGCGATGGCGCCGTCGTGGAACGGGTCGTTGTCGCCGCACCACAGGCCCCACGGCAGCGACCCGAGGAGGTCGAGCTCGATCGAGCGCCGGGTCGTCGGCGGACAGGGCGGGGCTGAACAGGGCGAGCGCCGCGCCCACTCCGGCTGCGCCTGCACGTAGCGCAGGGCGCCGTACCCGCCTCGGGACCAGCCCCACAGCGCCCGGCGGTCTGCGGCGTAGCCGCGGTCGGCGAGCCACTCCGGGAGCTCTTCGCGCAGCATCGCCTGGGGATCCACACCGCCCGTCGGTAGCCAGCCCGCCGGCCCGTCGTCGGTGCCAGCCAGCACGAACGGCGGCGCGCCCGCCTCGACGGCCGCCGTCACGAACCGGGCCAGGCCGAAATCCTGGAAGTCCGCCGCGCTCGCGCTGGAGCCGTGCAGCACGACGACGACGGGCAGTCCCTCCCCATCGCCGTGGCCGTCCGGCACCGCCGTGAACAGGTCGATCTCGCCCATGTGCTCCGAGGTCATTCGCTCCAACCGGACCTCGCCCTCGGGCGCGTCGGGAATGTACGGGTCGGGCAGCAGGCCGAGGGCGTCGCGGACGCGGAACGTCACCGGGTCCGGCGCGACCTGCCAGCCGACGACCCCGGCCATGCCGAGGCCGGCGACGGTCGCACCCCCGACCACGAGTCCCCGTCGCGAGATCATCGGCTCAGCAGCTTGTGTACCTCGGCGACTCTTCGCCGCAGGTCCTCGACGGTGCCGGAGTTCTCGATGACGTGCGTCGCGATCGCGAGCCGTTGGTCGCGGGTCGCCTGGGCCGCGACCCGGGACTCCGCCTCCTCGCGGGTCAGCCCGCGGAGGCTCATCATCCGCTCGACCTGAACCTCGGTCGGCACGTCGACCACGATCACGGCGTCGAAGTTCGCGGCCTGGCCGGTCTCGGCCAGCAGCGGGATGTCGTGCACGACCATCGCGTCCGCCTGCGCCTCCGCCTCGATCTCCCGACCCCGCTCCGCGCACCCGTGGGTGGATGATCGCCTCCAGCGCCTTGCGCCGCTCGGGGTCGGCGAACACCAGGGTCCCCATGGCCGGCCGGTCCAGCTCGCCGTCCTCGGTCAGCACCTGCGGCCCGAACACCTCGACGATCTCCGCCAGCCCGTCGGTGCCGGCGCCGACCACCTCGCGGGCGAGCAGGTCGGCGTCGATCACCACCGCGCCCGAGCTCGGCCAGGATCGCCGACACGGTGCTCTTCCCGGAGGCCACCCCACCCGTCAGTCCCACGCGCACGAAGGTGAGCCTAGAGCCACCCGCGCTTCCGCTGGTTCGAAACCACCGCCCTGCCTCGTCTCACCGGTTTCGAGACGGTTGCTGCGCAACCTCCTCAACCACCGACCCGTTCGGTGGTTGAGGAAGGCGCGCAGCGCCTGTCTCGAAACCACGCCTTCACAACGTTGCGGGGCCAACTTGCCCGAAACGCAATGACCGGGCCGAAGGGCGCGCTACGGTGTGGCCGCCAAACACTCGGGGGTCTCCACATGGCGTCGGTCCGCACAGCCCTGCTCGCCGTATGCGTCAGTCTCATCGCGAGCACGCTGATAGCAGCCCCCGCCGGCTCAGAACCCGAACCAGAGCCCGAACCGGGAACGCCCTACTACCAGTTCGTGTCCACCCCAGACTTCCTGAACGCCGACATCGGCGACCTCCGCACATGGGCGGGCTGGGACCGGTTCGCACGCGATTGGACCCGCCGCTACCCGCACCTCCCGGTACCGAACTCGTGGAACGCAGACTGGGCGCAGTACGTCGACCAGTACCTGTCCACCATGAAGGCCGAGCCCGGCAGCGACGTGCTGGTGGCCGGCGACATGGTGAACGGCCGCTGGAACCGCGACGAATACCTGCGGCCAAACGGAACCATGACCCGCACCCGCCTGTTCGGTGAGGTCTACGGCACCGACGCGCAACGGATAACCGCAGTGGGTCGGGCAGCGCTGTTCTACTTCTGGCGCAACCGCAACATGTTCGAGAAGCGCGGGATGCGACTCCTGACCGCCCCCGGCGACCACGAGTTCCTGGACAACCCCTGGCGTGACAACGCCACGGGGCACACCAAACGTGAGCTGTTCCCCGTGATCCGGGAGATGTACCGCCGCGCGTTCATCGACAACCGCGGCCTGGGCGACCGGCCCGCCGGCTACGCCAACAACACCGCGTATGCCACCTACCTGCACCCCGAGGTACTGCTCGTCTCGCTGGACCAGTTCCTCCGCAAGGAGGACCGGACACTCATGTCCATCGGAGCCAACCAGACGGAGTGGCTGGACGGTGTCCTGACCGAAGCCAACGCAGCCGGCATCGACTGGATCATCGTGCAGGGCCACACCCCGATCGTCCCGACTGTCGCGTGGTCGAACTCGTCGCGCCTCTGCTACGAGGGTGGCGCGTCTTCGGCGTTGTGGACCCTCCTGGAACAACACCAAGTGGACCTCTACTTCAACGGCGAGGTCCACGACGACTCGCGAGTCCAGATCGGTGGGGTCACTCAGATCGCACACGGCGGAGCGGCACCTGGGCTCGCTTCGTGGCTCCAAGGCAACGTCTACGACGACCGGATGGAACTCACCCTCAAGGCATTCCCCAGGCACGTCACCGACCCTGGCAGCCCGCGCCTGTTCGACGTGTCCGGCACCGGCCCGATCGCAAACTTCACGCTGGACGCCACCCCGCGGGTACTCGGTGAGATCACGTTGACCAAGGACCAGCAGATCACACACTCGACCGGCCCGTTGGTCGAGTACGCCGGAGACCAGCAGTGCAACCCGGAGGCGGCGTACCGGCAAGCGATTGAGACCCGGTGACCACGGGCTGACGGTCAGAGGCGGAGGATGCCGGAGTCGTCGTCCACGAGCGCTGAACCGGCGTACCTCGCCCTCCTGCGTACGTCACCGGGTTTCGAGACGGTTGCTGCGCAACCTCCTCAACCGGCGAACCCCGCAGTCCTGTCTCGAAACCACCGGCATCGCTCAGCAGCCGTGGTTGACCTGGGCGCACTCGTCGCGTCCCCACTGGAGGGTGTAGTCGTCGACGACGCCGGACAGGTCGACCTTCACCTTGACCGGGTCGAAGCTCAGCAGGCTGCGGTTCCCGTCGGTCATCGGCCCGTCGGTCGGCACGTAGCCCATCGACCACCACTGCCGACCGGCGGCGTCGGTGGTGATCCGCGCGTCTCGATGTGGCCGTCCGGCCAGGTGTACGTCGATGCCGGTGACGCCCTCGGGAAGTGCGCCGCCGGCGACGTACGCGGTCAGCCAGCCTGAGGCACGGGCGCGGGGTACGACGACGTGCTGAAGTCGAGCGTCTCGTTGTTCATCGGGTACGACGCCGGGAAGGGCCGCGGGCTGTGCACCGTGGCGATCCCGCCGCTGTCCTCGCAGAGCGCCGCCCGGTCGCCGGCCACCCAGATCCCGACCTCCCCGTCGGGCAGCGGCCACGACACGACCTGCTCCGCGCCGCGGAGCTGCTGGGCCACCTCGTCGCGGCACGTCGTCTTCGGGATGTCGGAAGCCGCCACGTCCCTCGGCTCGGGGACTGCTGCTCGGCGGCTCCGACGCCCTCAGGGTCGGCGGGTCGCTGGGCGACTCGGACGGCACCGCGCTCGGCTCGACGCACGGGCGGGCGTCGACTCCTGCGTCGCCGGCGTCGGGCCGGACGCATCCTCGGCGCCCGGCCAGAACGCGGCGTACGCACCACCGAACGCGATCACCAGCACGGCGGCCGCCGCGACGACCGGCAGCATCCAGCGGTGCGCGCTCGAGGGCTCGGCGGACGCGGTCTCGGCGAGGCGGGCCCGGATCCGGGCGCGGGTCTGCGTCGTCCATCGGCTGCTCCGGGGGTGGGGTCAGGTCGGTCATGAGGCTTCTCCTTCGGTCTCGGGCAGGGACAGCCGCTTGCGGGCCCGCGAGAGCCGGGACCGGACGGTCCCGACCGGCACGGCGAGCGCGGCGGCCGCCTGCTCGTAGGTGAGCCCGGCCCAGGCGACGAGGGCGAGCACCTCTCGCTCGTGCGGCGGCAGCTCCTCGATCGCGGCCAGCACCCGCTTCATCCGCTCCTCCGCGTCGAGCCGGTCGGTCACCAGCGCGGCGTGGTCGGGCTCGGTCTCGGGACCGGGCAGCCGGCCGACGGCACGCAGCTGGCGGCGCGAGCTGCGGTTGAGGTTGCGGCACACGTTGGTGGCCACGCCGTACAGCCACGGGACGGCCGAGCCGTCGTGCTCGGTCGACCCGGGCGCGATGTCGCCACACCTCGAGGAACACCGTGGCGGTGGCGTCCTCGGCCTCGTGCCAGCTGCCGAGCTGGCGGAAGCAGTGGGTGTGGATGCGGTCGCCGTACAGGTCGAACAGCGTGGTCAGGGCGTCGGGCGAGCCCGCCCGCAGCTCGTCGACCAGCGCCGTGTCCGGCTGCGCGCGTCCGTCACGGTCTCCCCCGGTGCGTCCATACCCCTTCATGTCCGCAGGACACGGAGGTTCCCGGCCGATCCTCCACATCGCTAGGGTTTCGCCGATGGACGCCCACGAGGAGCTGCGACCGGGCGACCGGGTCGCGCTCCTCCAGCCCGGCTCCACGGCGTACGTCGAGCTCGTGATCGCCCTGCTCGCCGCCGGGGTCTTCCCGGTGCCGCTCGACCCGCGGCTCACCGCCGCCGAGCGGGACGGGATCCTGGCCGACGTCCGGCCGGCGCTGGTCGTGGACACCCCCGAGGGGCTCGAGGCACTGGCCGCGCGGGTCTCGACAGGCTCGAGCGGCGTCGGCGGCGCGCTGCCGCTCGGGCGGCCGATGCACGTCACCAGCGGCACCACCGGCCGGCCGAAGGCGGTCGACTCGGGGCTGCTCGACCCCGGAGCAGGCCGAGGCGCTGGTGGCCGAGGAGCGCGACCTGTGGGGGTTCGACGCGGCCGACGTGAACCTCGTGCTCAGCCCGCTCTACCACTCCGCTCCCCTGCGGTTCGGCATGGGCACGCTGCTGGCCGGCGGCCGGATGGTCGTGCCGGGTCCGTTCGATCCCGCGGCGGTCACCGCGGCGATCGAGGCCGAGCGGCCGACGTCGATGTTCTGCGTGCCGACCCACCTCCAGCGGCTGTTCGCGCACTGGGACGAGGCGGGCGTGCCCGACCTGTCGAGCTTCCGGCTGGTCGCGCACGCCGGAGCGCCGTGCCCGGACGGCGGTGAAGCGACGGCTGGTCGAGCTGTTCCCCGAGGGCTCGACCTGGGAGTTCTACGGCTCGACCGAGGGCCAGTTCACGGCCTGCCGGAGCGAGGAGTGGCTGGCGCGACCCGGCACCGTCGGCCGCGCCCGCCCGGGTCGCGAGCTCTCCCTGGACGACGGACGGCACCATCTGGTGTCGGGTGCCGGAGCATCGCCCGGTTCAGCTACTTCGGCGACCCGGAGAAGACCGCGGCCGCCTGGCGGGGCGACGCGTTCACGGTCGGCGACCTCGGCCGGCTGGACGACGACGGCTACCTCTACCTCGACGGCCGCCGCGAGGACCTGATCATCACCGGCGGCGTCAACGTCTACCCGCTCGAGGTCGAGAACGCCCTCCGCGAGCACCCCGGCGTCGAGGACGTCGCGGTGTACGCCGTCCCCGACGACGACTGGGGCCAGCGGGTCAGTGCCGCGGTGGTCGGGCACGGCGACCGAGGCCGAGCTCGCGGCGTACGTCGCGGGAGCGGCTGTCGCCGCCGAAGCGCCCGAAGACCTGGCGGTTCCTCGACGAGCTCCCGCGCACGCTGACCGGCAAGGTACGCCGCGACCGGCTCGCCGAGCCGTGAACCAGGGTCAGGCGTCGTGCCAGGGCCGCGGATCGTCGCGCAGGAGCGAGTAGAGCACGACGTCGTGGTTGCGACCGCCGTTGAAGAACGCGCCGCGGACCGTGCCCTCGAGCTGCGAACCCGCACTTCTCGGCGATCCGGCGTGAGGCGGTGTTCTCGGGGACGATCACCAGGTGGATCCGGTTCTGCTTCTTGGCACCGAACAGGTAGTCGACGAGCAGCTGCGACCGCCTCGGTGACATAGCCACGACCGGCGTACCGGCCGTCGTACAGCTGGTAGGAGAGCTCGAACGCGTCCCAGTACTGGACCGGCTTGAAGAACTCGATGTGCCCGGCGATCTGGTCGCCGGCTGCCGCCCCGCAGATCAGCAGCATGCCCTCCTCGCGCTGCCAGAAGCCGTGCTCGGCGAACTCGCGCCGGAAGCCGGGTTCGGACATCACCCCGAGCGGGAAGTACGCCCCGCGGCTGGCGATGTCGACGTGGGCGGCGTACGCCGCGTCGAGGTCGGTTTCCCGAACGGGGCGCAGCACGACCTTCTGCCCGCTGAGCACGTCCAGCTCGCGCGCTCGCCGGTGAAGGTACGGCGGTACTGCTGCGGGCTGACCCCGCGGGCGCGGGCGAAGTGGTGCCGGAGGGCGGCCGCGTTGCCGAAGCCGACCTCGGTCGCGATCCAGTCGACCGGGTGGTCGGTGAGCTCGAGCAGCTCCTCGGCGGCCTGCACCCGCTGGGCGGTCACCCAGTTGTGCGGGGTGGTGCCGGTCTCGTCGCGGAAGCGGCGGGCGAACGTGCGCGGTGACATGTGGCTGCGCCTGGCCAGCTCGTCGATCGACAGGTCGTCACCGAGGTTCTGGATGATCCAGGTCAGCAGCGGGCCGAGGGTCTCGGCGTCGCAGTCGGGGACCACGCGGGCGATGTACTGCGCCTGGCCGCCCGACCGGTGCGGCGGGACCACCATCCGGCGGGCCGCGTCGGCCGCGACCTTGGACCCGAACTGGTGCCGCATCAGGTGCAGGGCGGCGTCGAGCCCGGCCGCGGAGCCGGCGCCGGTCACGATCGTGCCGTCCTGGACGTAGAGGACGTTCGGGTCCACCAGCGCCTCCGGGAAGGCCTGCGCCAGCTCGTCGACGTGCCGCCAGTGGGTGGTGCAGCGGCGCGCCGTCGAGCAGGCCGGCCTCGCCGATGACGAAGGCCGCCGGTGCAGTGGGCGAAGACGTAGGCGCCGCGGTCGTGCGCCGCCTTCACCACCTCGACCACCTCGGGCGACGGCTTGCGGAACGAGCGCTTGGGCGCGATGCAGACCAGGTCGGCGTCGGCAGCGGCGTCCAGGCCGTTCTCGACGTGCAGGTCGTAGCCGGACGGGCCCGTCACCCGCCCCGGGCTCGGGGTCGCGATCACGAAGTCGAAGACCGGGTTGTCGTCCTCCGCGTGGTAGGGCTCGGCCCACACCTCGCACATCGCTCCGAGCCCGAAGGGCTCCACACCGTCCTGGACCAATACCGCCACCTTGCGCATGGGAGCATGCCTGCCGCAGATGTGGCAGAAAATCAACGTACTATGGCATTCCTGCCACTCGTGGCTGGATCACGCCAGGTGCATGATTACTGCCATGACGACATTCATCCTTCTGGCCCTCGTGGTCGCCGCGGTCCTGGGGATCGCCGCCGCCACCGTCCGCACCATCACTCACGACGGCCGCTTCACGCGCCCGCCCCGGTCCCACTTCGAGGACCCCCGCTTCGTCTCCTACTCCGCCCGGTGAACCGCCGCCACTCAGCCCCGAAATCACACTGACCCGCCCGAAGTTTCGGGCGGGTCAGTGTGATTTACGGGTCAGTCAGCGGCGGCGGGGTCGGGCCACGGCGGCCGGTGACGCCCGGCCGATCCCCGTGTCGTTGCGCCCCCGGACCGTGACGGCGTAGCGCTTGCGCGGCGAAACCGACCCGAGCCGTGCGCTGGTCGCGGAGGTGGATCGGGTCCGAACGGCACTCGGCCTCCCGATCGGCCACCAGGACAGCTCGTACGACGTGGCGCGCGGCGCGGACGGCCACCTGACCCGGAGGGCTCTCAACCGGGGTTCGATCCGGGGCTTCGCCACCCTCGCGGGCAACCGATCTGGCAGTACCTCGACGACACGGGAGCGGACGTCGGGAGCCGCCGCCTCGTCCCCCTTCACCGGCTGCAGCTTGAAGCGGTAGCGGTGGCCGTTCGCCAGCAGGAGCGCCGTCCACGGGGAGTCGCTCACGGGCCACGAGAGCCGCGACCATTCCTCACCGGCGGTGACATCGCGGCCCCAGACGTACTGCGCCGTAGCGCCCGGGGGCCCGGTCCAGGACAACGTCGCCATCCCGTTGCCCGAGGTGGCGCTCAGGATCGGGGCCGAGCGGGGCCCGAGCGGGACGACCGGCAACGGGCGAGTTGCCGGAGGACCCACGCCGAGGACGGCGAGGGAGTCCGCGACGGCCGCAGCGATGCGGACCTCGCCGACGGCGTTGGGGTGCGAGTCGTCCCAGGTGTGGGCGACCCGGTCGAAGCCCGTGGCCGCCGTCGCCACCGTCACACTGGAGGTGTCCGTGGACGCAGACGCGGCTACCTCGGTGAGGAGCGCGTTGAAGTCAGTGACACCGGTCCACCACGTCTGGGTCGCCTCGACCAGCACCAGATCCACGTCGGGCTCGGCAGACCGGGCCTCGTCCACGAACTGGGCCACCCGATTGGCGACCGTCTCGGGTGACCGGCCGCCGAAGATGAGGTCGTTGACGCCGAGCATCTCCACGACGACGTCGGGTTGGTACTGATCGACAAGGTCCCCGATCGGCACATCGGGGACGTCGACCATCATCCCCCAGCGAGCGGCGTGGTCGCGATCGAAGTTCGGATCGACGTACGCCGTCGAGCCCACCCGTCGTCCCGGCGATGTTGTCCGCGAGATCCTGGCGCGGGCCAACGAAGTCGACCGCGACGCCGGCCGACTGGAAGTGCTTCCACAGGCGGTAGCGCCAGGTCCAGTCGCCCGCGGAGCCCTGAGTGACGGAGTCGCCGACCAGCAGGATCCGGACAGGATCGGCAGCTCGGGCGTAGGCGCTGGAGGTGACCTGGAGGCCGGTGGCCACCAGCCCGACCGCGACGACAGTGCGCAGTCGCAGACCCCACCCGTCCCCCGTGCATGAGCGGATGCTATCCGCCCAGGTCCGTCTGGAGGGCAAATGACACTGACCCGTCGCCATCGGCGACGGGTCAGTGTGCTGTACGGGTCAGTCGAGGGTCAGCTCGCGCCGCCGGTCAGCTTCTCGCGGAGCGCCTGGAGCGCCTCGTCGGAAGCCAGCGATCCGCCGCTGGCTGGCTCGTCGTCGCCGCCGCCGGTGGTCGCGGCCTCTTCGGTGCCGGCACCGGAGGAGTACGTCGTGGCCTCGCTGGCCTCGACCTC
The DNA here is from genome assembly GCA_963788445.1 of uncultured Actinomycetota bacterium. GTDB lineage: Bacteria > Actinomycetota > Actinomycetes > Propionibacteriales > Nocardioidaceae > Nocardioides. Next base: position 360,728 of record CAWBGN010000004.1, on the reverse strand, counting down.
GGCCTTGGCGGCCTCCTCCTGCTGCTTGACGTGCGCCTCCCAGCGAGCGTGCGCCTTGGCGTACTGCTCCTCCCAGACCGCGCGCTGGTCGTCGAAGCCCTCGAGCCACTCGCCGGTCTCCGGGTCGAAGCCCTCGGGGTAGACGTAGTTGCCCTGCTCGTCGTACGTCGCGGTCATGCCGTACATGGTCGGGTCGAAGTCCTCGACCTCGGCGGCGGTGGCGGTCTCGTTGGCCTGCTTGAGGGACAGCGAGATCCGGCGACGCTCGAGGTCGATGTCGATGATCTTGACCATGACGTCGTCGTTGACCTGGACGACCTGCTCGGGGATCTCCACGTGGCGCTCGGCCAGCTCGGAGATGTGCACCAGGCCCTCGATGCCCTCCTCGACGCGGACGAACGAACCGAACGGCACCAGCTTGGTGACCTTGCCCGGGACGATCTGACCGATCTGGTGGGTGCGGGCGAAGTGCTGCCACGGGTCCTCCTGCGTCGCCTTCAGCGACAGGGAGACACGCTCGCGGTCCATGTCGACGTCGAGCACCTCGACGGTGACCTCGTCACCGACGGCGACGACCTCGGACGGGTGGTCGATGTGCTTCCACGACAGCTCGGAGACGTGCACCAGGCCGTCGACGCCGCCGAGGTCCACGAACGCACCGAAGTTGACGATCGAGGAGACGACGCCCTTGCGGATCTGGCCCTTCTGGAGCTGGGTCAGGAAGCCGTGGCGAACCTCGGACTGGGTCTGCTCGAGCCACGCACGACGCGACAGCACGACGTTGTTGCGGTTCTTGTCGAGCTCGATGATCTTCGCCTCGAGCGTCTGGCCGACGTACGGCTGGAGGTCGCGGACGCGGCGCATCTCGACGAGCGACGCGGGCAGGAAGCCGCGCAGGCCGATGTCCAGGATCAGGCCACCCTTGACGACCTCGATGACGGTGCCCTCGACGACGCCGTCCTCTTCCTTGACCTGCTCGATGGTGCCCCAGGCGCGCTCGTACTGTGCGCGCTTCTTGGACAGGATCAGGCGGCCTTCCTTGTCCTCCTTCTGGAGAACCAGAGCCTCGACCTTGTCGCCCACGGAAACGACCTCGGAGGGGTCGACGTCGTGCTTGATGGAGAGCTCACGGGAGGGGATGACACCTTCGGTCTTGTAGCCGATGTCGAGGAGGACCTCGTCGCGGTCGACCTTGACGATGGTGCCTTCGACGATGTCGCCGTCGTTGAAGTACTTGATGGTCTCGTCGATAGCGGCGAGGAAGTCCTCTTCCGAACCGATGTCGTTGACCGCCACCTGGGGCGCGTCGTAGTCCGGGAGAATAGAGATGGTGCTCGTCATAGGGGAATGGATTCCTTGGGTGGATGGCTTGTCGTGCGGGCGCGCCGGAGGTCCGTTTTCACTACCGATGAAGACGTCCCACGCCCGGGCAATTCCGGGCAGGAACTGATAGCGAGCGAGAGTCCACTCCGTCTGGGACACAGGCAGACTTCAGGCGCAATTTCCAAGACTACGCCGCGGCGTGTCGCAGAGTCCAACCGGGAGGCACCCCCGGGCTACCCGTCGCGTAGCGTCCGGGACCGCATCCAGGTCTCCCGTCCGGGCGATCTCCAGCAGCAGGCGTGTGCTCGGTCGGCGACCGGGTTCTGCCCCTTCCGGCCGGCCAGCTCGACCAGCGCCCACAGGTCGGCTGCGCGGGCCAGCTCCAGCGCCGAGCGCGGGTCTTCCCACCAGCGAGTCGGCGTACGCCGCGAGGACGGCGTCGGCGAACGCTGGCTGGCGGTCGAATCGGAGCAGGTTGCCGAGATCGGTGTAGGGGCTGCCGGCGTGGCTGAACTCCCAGTCGAGGACCGCGCGGACATGGAGCGTGTCCGGGTCGAGGATCAGGTTCTTGGGGTTGAAGTCGCTGTGCACGAGGCAGTGCCGGCCGACACCGTCGAGCCGCTCCTGGGCCGCGGACGCGACCGGCCATCAGGCCCGCCCGGTCGTCCGGGGAGAACCACGGCAGCTGGGCGTCCGCGACGTACTCGGGCAGGTCGCCGACGTCCCCGAAGGTTCCGATCCGCAGGTCGCCGTCGACGAACGGGCCGGTCCGGAGCATGGGTATCCCGCCCAGCACCGCCAGCAGCTCACCGAGGTGGGTTCCGAGGCGGGTCAGCCCGTCGTCGTCCAGGGTCGGCAGCAGCTCGTCGCCGCGGACCCCGTCGACGTACGACGTGATCAGCAGTGCCGGGGCACCGGTGGCCGGGTCTGCCCGGCGTACCTCGAGCACCTCGGGCACCGGCAAGCAGCCCGCGCACCAGCTCGAGCAGGGCGGCGTCGACCTCGTGGGCGGCGTCGCCCCGGGGGCCGGGGTTGGCGTAGATCCGGACGACGCTCCGCTCCCCCGCCACGTCGGCGAGGAACGTCTGGCCCGACCAGCCACCGGTCAGCGGGGTCAGCGAGGCGAGGTCGAGGTCGGACATGCGGGCCATGCTCGCATGTGAGACGCGCTCACTCGTCGAGGCGCCAGCCGTGGTGCTCGTTCAGGTGCGCCTCGACGCTGGCGATGTCGCCCGGGCTGCGCAGGGCGTCGGTGGCGATCGAGGTGGGCATCGCGTTGCCCGTGTCGTGGAAGCCCTTGGTGAAGTCGAACGCCGGCGCGATCACAATCATCAGGAGGAGGATCAGACTTGCATCGGTCAAAGGATCGAGGGCCCAGCTCCCGAGGGGAACAGGGCCCGGTGACATGTCGACGCGTCCTTCACTTCGGGGCCGACTAGTCTCCTCAGCGTGGACGAGCAGGAGATCCGCAAGTCGGCGGCTCTGGAAGACCGGCACTGGTGGTACGCCGAACGACGGGCACTGATCCGTCGCCTGGTAAGTCACCTGACCCCGGGACGCGCGGTCGACGTCGGCTGCGGCGGTGGGGGTAACACGCAGGTGCTGCGCGACCTCGGCTGGTCGGTGACCGGCCTCGAGCACTCCCCCGTGGCCGCCCAGATCGCCCATCAACGGGGCCTTCCAGTCGTCCGTGGCGACGCCCGCCACCTGCCCTTTCACGACGAGTCGATGGACCTCGTCATGTCGACGGACCTGTGGGAGCACGTCGACGACCACGAGGCGGTTGCCCACGAGACCAACCGCGTACTGCGCCCCGGCGGCCGGGCCCTGGTTGCCGTGCCATGCAGCATGAAGCTGTGGAGCGGGCATGACCTCGTGCTCGGTCACGTCCGGCGCTACGAGAAGAGCGAGCTCGTCGCGCTCATGGACGGCGCCGGCCTAGAGGTCCGCGACGTGATGTCGTGGAACGTCCTCCTGCGCCCCGTCGCACGAGTACGGCGACGCCACAACACGGGTGACAGCGAGATGGAGCACGTGAACCCGGTACTGAACGCCGGGCTGCGCGCCGTGGTCGCCACCGAGCGGTTCCTGCCGGTACGCCAACTCCCCGGCATCAGCATCGTCGCCCGGGCAGTCAAACCGTAGCCATGGCGGACCATCCGGCGCCCGGAGACGCCTCTCGACCGGTTCGCGTGGAGCGGAGGCCGGTCAACGACGACGAATCGCGCACTGCCAACAGGCGCGACTGGGACAACTACGCCGACGAATACCAGGCGACGCACGGTGAGTTCCTCGGCGACCTGGGGTTCGTGTGGGGTCCGGAGGGACTGCGCGAGGAGGTCGCCGGATTCCTCGGCGACGTCAGCGGACGGCGGGCGCTTGAGATCGGCTCCGGCGCAGGCCAGTGCTCCCGATGGGTCGTCTCCCGTGGCGGCTCAGCAGTGGGGCTCGACGTGTCCTGGCGCCAACTCCAGCACTCTCGTCGCCTCGACGACGCCACCGGCGCCCGCGTCCCGATCGTCCAGGCCACGGCGACGCACCTGCCGTTCGGCAACCGCAGCTTCGACATCGTCTTCTCGTCCTTCGGCGCGCTGCAGTTCATCAGCGACGAGGAGGGGCTCGTGACAGAGATCGCGCGGGTGCTCCAGCCCGGAGGGCGGCTGGCGTTCTCGGTCACGCACCCGACCCGGTGGATGTTCCCCGACGACCCTGGCCCCGAAGGACTGACGGCCTCGCAGTCCTACTGGGACCGCCGCCCTTACGTCGAGATCGACGACGCGACCGGCCGCGTGGCCTACGTCGAGCACCATCGGACCATCAGCGACTGGGTCCGGGTGCTCCACAACCACGGGTTCGTGCTGGTGGACATCGCGGAGCCAGAGTGGCCCGCGGACCACGACCGGGTCTGGGGTGGGTGGTCGCGAACCCGGGGTCTGGTGACGCCGGGGACGGCGGTCTTCGTCGCGGATCTCCGCCGATGACCGGTCCGGAGCGCCCAGCCTGGGTCGCTGATCCCGGAGTCGCCTGGAACATCCTGCTGACGGCTCGGCCGACGGACGCGGTCTCGGACCAGCAACTCGTCGACCGGCTCGCTCTGCTGTACGCCGAGCGCTCGTGGGGTGCCGTGTCTGACCTGGTTGCCGACTCCGACGTCGTCGCCCTGCAACAGCGGCTGACCGTGGCCGCCGGGGAGTCAGTGCCGGTGGTGGTCGGACGAGCGGGCACCGTGCTCGTTGTCGCGGCGCACCACTCGCACGTGGATGGCCTAGGTCTTCTCGGCGTGCTCGCCACCCTTCTCGATGTCCCAGTCACGTCGTCGGCGGGTGGGGTGCGAGAGCGAGCCGGCCCGGCGAGGCACCGCGCGATGGCGGCACGTCTGGCGGAAGTCGTTTTCGCGCCTCCAGCCCCGGTTCAGCCGTCGCATCCGTCCTCGTCCCCGGAGTTGGACACGTTCGCGACCCTGACCCTGCCCGGGTCCTTTCGCACCGCCGACCTGGTCCACGCGGGCGTCGCCGGCGTCGCGGCGTTCAACGACCGGCGGGGTGCACGACGGCGGCACCTCACCGTGGCCGTCGGGGCGTCCACCCGCAGCGGCGAGAACCTTGAGATCGTCGACCGCAGCGCACTGATTCGGCTGCGTGACGTCGAGGGGGTGAGCCGCGACGACATCGCCCAGCGGCTGCGCCGGGCGCCTCTGCAGGTCGCGGCACCGACGGGCTCGGCGTTGGGACGAGTGACCGGTCTGGCCCTGCGGCTACTCGCACCCCGACTCGGGTCAACACTGCTGGTCTCGCACCTGGGCGACGTGACCTGTCCGGGCGTGGAAGACCTGGGCTTCTCGCCGGTCACCGGCGGCGGGTCCGGGGTGTCACTCGGCGCCGTCGGTCACGATGGCCGCACCACCCTCACGATGCGGGCCCGCGGTCGGACGCACGACGCCGACGGCCTCCGTGAGGTGCTGGAGGCCGTCGGCATCGCTGCGTCCCATTGACGCTGAGGTCAGCAGGCGGTCACTTGGCGCCAACGCTGGCAGGCTCCTGCGTGTCGTTGTCCTTTGCGTGCATGTGCGTCTGCGCCCGGCGCTGCCGGCTGAGGAAGAGTCCGCCCGCGATTGCGGCCAGCCCGAGGATCAGGGCCAGCAGCGGGAACAGCAGGCGCGCACCACCGAGCAGCATCGATCTTGGTGGCGACCTCGTCGACGAGGTCGCTGATCTGCTCGTCGGTGTAGTGCACCGTAGAGTCGTTCGAGGGTCACCGTCTGCCCGTCCAAGGACAGTGTGCTGAGCCCATCGTCGATGCGGTTGACCACAGCGCCGGTCTCCGGCTCCACGTAGAAGGTGCGGGTGTTCTCGTAGAACTCGTCCGCGTCTACCGAGGCCTCGTCGGACCCGACCAGCGAGCCCGGCACCTCGCGGGTGCCGACGCTGGTCTCTGGGATGGTCTGGACGAACCGGTAGACGTCCAGTCCCTCGACGATGTCCTTGCCGTCGTACACGGCCGAAACCGCCTCGCCGACATCCCCGTCCCAGAAGTCGTAGTCCTTCTTCTCAGTGGCGAACGGGAACTTGTAGATCAGCCCCTCCGCCTCGACCGGCTCCCGGACGCCATCCGTCGGACTCGACGAAGGAGTCGCAGCCGTCGGCGGCCTCGCCGGTGACCTCGTCATGGCCCATCCGCTCCACGGTGGCCGAGCGCACGACGCCGTCGCTCGACGTCACAAGCGTCGTGTTGACCCAGCAGAGGACGCCGTCCGGCGCCTTGTTCGAGCCCTCGACGTCGCCGACGGTCCTGCGACCTGATGGCGAGGTCGACCTGTGACGTTGTCCAGAACTTCAGGGTTGCTGTCGAAGATGGTCGCATCCTCGGCCGAGAGCAGCGTGACGGAGTTCTGGTCGATCGGGGCAACGGCCAGCGTCGGGTAGGCGTAGAACCTGATCAGCGCTGCCGCCGCGACCAGAAACATGCCCAACCCGATCAGGATGGGTCCGAGTAAGCGACGCATGGGATTCCTCTTCATCTCAAACGGCGAGCGAGTCGTTCACACGCCGGGGTTCATGGGGACATCTCGAGCCGGGGCCGGCGTCGACGCGCCGCCCAGCTCTTCCTCGATGAGGCTTCGGGCCTCGTGATGCATGCGTTGCCAGCTGAACTCGCTCGCCCATTCCCGGCAGTGCTTGAACGTCTGCATCCGCACCTCGGGCTCGTCGAGCCGCGCCAGCGCCGCCCGTAGCTCGAGCCCGAGTCGGTGCTCAACTTCGTCCAGCGACGTCGGCGACTCCGAGTCCGATTCGGGCACCAGCCAACCGGTCTCCTCGTGCCGGATCGAGTCGCGAAGCCCCGGCACGTCGCGGGCGATGGTCGGGATGCCGAAACCGGAGGCTTCGATCACCACCTGGCCCCAGCCCTCGACGTCCGAGGCGCAGACGTGCAGCGAGGCGCGACGCAGCAGGGCCGCCTTGGCCTCCTCCGCCAGCCAGCCGTGGATGGAGACGCGATCACCGACGCCCAGCCGGTCGACCAGATCAGTGAGAGCCTCCTGCTCGGGGCCCTTGCCGACGACGTCGAGGCGCGGCTCGGGACGGTCTGTCGCGACCTGCGCGAACGCGCGGACGACGAGGTCGACGCGCTTGTGCGGGACCAGCCGGCCGAGCACGACCATGCTGCCCGGCACCTTGTCCTGGACGGCGCAATCCTCGTCGTCCGGCAGCGTCGAGCCGTTCGCGAGAATGTCGACTGGCCGGCGCCAGCCGAGTTGCTCCCGCATCTCGCGCCGCGTCGATTCGGACACGGCGACGGTGCGGGTCCGTCGGTAGACCCGCGGCATGACGGTGCCTTCGATGAACTGACCGAGTCGGGCCAGCGGGCCAGGGAAGTATGTAGCGAACTGGGCCAGATGGACGTGGTGCACGACCAGGACCACGGCGGTGCGGCAGCGCACGAACACGGGAGCGAAGGACGGAATGCCGCATTCGGCGTCGACGACCGCATCGAGCCGGTGCCGGTGGGTGAGGTAGTACCAGGCCGCCCAGGCGTAGAAGGTGAACGGACCGCCGCGGCGTCGAACCGTGATCCCGTCCACCACCTCCCGCGCCGACTGGCCCCGGTCGCGGGCGGTCACGAAGTCCACGGAGGCACCTGCTCCGTGCAGCGCCAGGGCGAACTCCCACGCGTAGCGTTCGGAGCCGCCGGCGAGGGAGTGCCCGAGGTCGCGCCAGTTGACGACCGCTACCCGTTTGCCCTGGAGCGAAGACATGTCAGCCCTCCACTGCAGCGCCCAACGGCGCGCTGACCGGGGCTTGGATGGTGGTCATGGCCTGCATGGCGCGCTCGGCCCGCATCAGCCAGGCGATCTGGGCAAGGTCGCGGAACGACCGCGCGCCGTGGCGCGCCGGGACGAACGTCGATCCCGGGATGTCGGTCCAGACCACCGGGAACTCGGTGATCCGAGCGCCGTGCAGTCTCGCCCGGGCCAACATCTCGACGTCGAACGAGAAACCGACTGTGTGCATCTGGGCGAAGATCAACCGGGCGAGGTCGCCGTCCATGACCTTGAAGCCGCACTGCGTGTCGACGATGTCCGGGACGATACTCGCGGCGAGGCTGCGGTAGGCCCGGGCGCCGCTCTCCCTCATCCAGCTGTGCCGGGCGGCCGTGACTGAGGCGTCCAGTCCGCGCGACGCGATCGCCATCTCGGTGCCGACGCTCAGCAGCCGCCACGCCTCGTCGAGTGCCTCGAGCGAGGTGGCGCCGTCGGCGTCCATGAACCCCACGACGTCCGCGTCGGTCTCCAGGATGCCCGCGCGGACCGCCGCTCCCTTGCCGCGAACCCCGCAACCCACCACGCGCACCGGCAGGTCGTCGCCCGCGCAGGCGAGGGCGACTCGTGCGGTGCCGTCGGTACTGGCGTTGTCTACGACGATGACCTCGACAGGCCCGGGGACACCTGCCCCGGCCAGGTGCTTACGGAGTGCCTGGAGAGTGCGAGGAAGACGCCGTTCCTCGTTGAAGGCGGGAATGACCAGCTGCAGCAAGACGACCTCCCAATTCTCAGCAGCGGCTGCGTGACCTTCCTCGGTCACGCAGCGGAACCGCGGGGCCCTGCGGACCCCGAATCGGGACTACTCGTCGGCGTAGCTGTACAAGTCGTTCTGGGAGACCGGCTGGGGGTCACCCTGGTAGGCATTGACACCACCGATGGCGGCGACTGCTGCCAACCCTGCGCCGAGCACGGCGCTGATCAACAAGTTCACGAACTGCCCTCCCAAGCCAGATCTGGTGGCGGAAGCATACATGTACTGGTCAGTAGTGAAAGGTCCGGAGCCCCGGGTGTACCCAAGCTGTGACCAACCGGGCCAGTCTGGCGTCACGGTGAGGTACGCCGCCAGCGTGCGAGCAGGGTGACCACCGCGGCGCCGACGACGGCCGTGAGGACCAGCCCGTCGGCGGCCAGGATCACCCCCGGCGACCGTCCGGTGTCGTCGACTTCGGCAGCGGGTCCCAGGTCGATCAGGTCCAGACCGGTGCCACTGTGCACGACCTCGCCGGGGGGCACCGGCCCGGTCGCCATGTCCTTCTCCACCAGCACCCACCGGACACCGAGCTCGCGGAGCTCGCCGGCCGGGTCCGTCGACTCGAGAGCACTGCCGACCGCAGCGACCTCGTCGGTCTCCGGTGGGAGCGCGGTGTCGCCGAGCATCAAGGAGTCGTCGACCAGAACCTGCCCCGGCAGGTATCGCGGCGCCGGGTCCAAGACCGCCGTGTCCCGGTTCCACGAGTACCCGCGATAGCTGCCGGCCCACGGGAGGACAACCGACCGCGCGTCGTCCTCGGACTCCAGGATGCGGGCCACGGCATCCCACTCGTCCGGGTAGGACGACGGAGCCAGTTTGCCGGCAAGCCCCCAGGTGAGGCTCGGAAGAAGCAGCACGGGCAGGAGGGCCACCACGCCCGCCAGCACCACCACCGCCTCCCGTCCTGGACGCCGTCGCTCCGCGAGCCACCGGACCACCGCGGCGAAACCGGGGAGCAGCATCAGCACAGCCGGCCCCAGGAAGCGGTGAGAGTCGCGCAGCAGGGCCAGACCCGGCACCGACGAGCCGGCCGCAGCGTCGAGGCGAGTGGCCACGAACGGGAGGCCGGGCAGGTACGCCACGAGGGCCGACACCAGCCCGACCGCCACCAGCGCGCCCCGCAGCCGGCGGTCGCCCCGGGCGGCGCGCAGGCCGACTACCGCCAGCACCGTGACCCCGACGGATAGCAGCACGATGACTGCGCTCGTCCGCTCCCCCGGCACGATCGACGACTTCCAGATCCCGCCCAGCGAGACGACACTCGCGAGCAGACCCGCCGGAGATTCCGCCCGGGCCGCGAAGGACTCGAAGTCCGGCCCTTGCGCCAGCCGCCCGGCTGGCAACAGCAGCGACGGTGCAAGCCAGGGCAGGTTGGCGACCACCACGGTGGCTGCGGCGACCGCCGCGCTCGTCACCCGCGGTCGCGACAGCACGACGGCGAGCACGACCAGGCCGCCCATCAGCCCGCTGGACGGGCTGCACACCGCGCACAGCACCATCGCCACGACGAGCCCTGGCCACCCGCGGCGTGCGTCGTCGCGGACGTGGCAGGCAGCCAGCGCGAGCCAGCGGCAGCGTCATGCAGCCCGCCACCGCCGCCCACTGACCGATGGAGAGACGCTCGGCGACCCAGGGGTTCCACAGGAAGAGCAGGATCGCGGCGGCCCGCGCGTATGCCGGCTCCTCACGGACCAGCCGACCGGCGCCGACTCCGCCGGCAACCATCGCTCCGAGCAGCAACGCCTTCTGCACGAGCCAGCCCGGCACCACCTGGGTGGCGGCCGAGACCAGGGCATCCATGGGCACGGCGCGCGGGACCGAGCCGTCGAGGCCGAGCCATGCGTCCTTCCACGGCATCTCCGGGACGAATACCATGTCGCCGCGCAGCGTGTAGCCGGGTTCGAGGACCAGCGGGCCGAGCACGAGCAGGGAGACCACCGCGGCGACGGCGAGGTCGACGGGTACGCGGGTCGTGCGCAAGGTGCCCATCACCGCCTCAACGGAAGTCCTGCTTCGAGGCTCGGGACGCAGACGGTCGAGCCGTCGTCCACACCCTCAAGAGTCACGGAATCGAGCTCGTCGTCGAGGTCGGGGACCACGAACCACAGCTCGTTCGGTCCGATCCGGGCCCGGAACTGCGTCGACCAGCCACCGTCCGCGCTCACGGACACGTCCGACTCCTTGTCGGTGAAGTACCCGAGGTGGACGATCGCCCGCCCGTCGACGTCCTCCTGCAGCGAGATCCGGACCGGGTCGTCGGCAACGGCGTACCCGCAGGCAGGGTTGTCGGTCGGCCTCATCCTCGCGGTCAGCACGAGCTCGGGCTCCACCAGCCGGCCGGTCTTCGTCACCTGCCGCAGTTTCGGTGTCGGTGCATCGAAGAGCGGCCGCTCGGGCAGCGGTGCGAAGACCGCGGAGAGCAAGGTCTCGTCGCCCAACAGCGGAAGCAGGATCTCGGGCGGGACCGGCTCGTCGAAGAGCACCTGCTCCGGGTCTTTGGCCAGCTCGGCGCGAAGCCGGGTGACGTAGCTGCGGTCGTCGGGATTCTGGAAGTGAGGGACCAGCAGCGCCACCCCGACCGCGGAACCTGCCAGGTAGGCGCCGGTCCCGCCCGCCACCGCGACGGTCCGCACTCGCGGCCACGTGGCCCAACCCCGCAACGGAATGGCGAAGCGGGCCGGGTCGTTGCGCAGTGCCATCGCAACGAACGGGACCGCGGCGTGCACGATGTCCGAGGAGTAGCGGGGGTCGAGGCCGATGATCCTCCCGAACCCGGCCCGGCCCGACAGGACCAGCGCGAGGTCGACCAGGACGTACGCCGCGAGCACCAGCAGCGCGCACGTCGCGTCGGGGCCTCCCCGGTGGACGAGGAACGTCACGACGGCCGCCGCCAGGATGAGCGCGGTGATCGTCACCCAGAGGTCGGGCATGACGGCGCCTCCGACGAGCCGGCCGTCCCACGGACCGGAGGCCAGGCCCGGGACGGTGTTCTCGGCGAGGAAGGACCAGCTGATGGCCAGATAGTCCTTCACCGACGCGCTGCCGGGCTCGACGGTCGTGATGCGAGCGTGCGCCACGAGGTACGCCACGAGCATGACGGCGAACGCCAGCCACAGCACCCGGAACCGGCGCAGGGCGTGGGTGATCCGGCGCCAGCCGCGAGCATCTGCGAGGACGACCGCGACGCCGAACAGGGTGGGCGGGATCAGGACAGCGCGCTCATGCCAGGTGAGCGCCAGGGCGCACACCCCGACGCAGACCGCTAGGTTCAGCCACCACGAACCGGCTCCCTGGATCGCCCGGACAAGGAACAGCATCCCGATCAGCGACAGCAGCACGTGGGGCCACAGCCCCATGGCAGCGCTCCACCAGAGTCCTGTCGCGAGCGTCATCGGGGACCAGGCGAACACCGCCAACAGCGGGATCCGCACCCAGCGCCCCGGAAGCAGCCGGGTCAGCAGGTGCCACATCACGACGATCGTGGCGGCCTGGGCGAGAAGCAGAAACAGCGCCATCGTCGGCCAGTCGAAGGGGAGGTAGTGCGCGACGAGCCAGTAGGTCAAGTGCTGGGCCGGCATCACGTGCCCCGCGACTGGGTCCATGAGGAACGACCAGGTCACGTCGGCGTCGAGCGCCCGGCTGGTCAGGTAGTAGTCATCCTGGTTGAAGAAGGAGTCCCCGATCAGGACGGCCCTCCAGATCAGCATCAGAGCGAGCACGCAGAGGGCGGCGAATGCCTGCGGCCCCCGCCAGACGCCTCTCCGGCCCGCGGTGGTCGCGCTCATCGCCCGCCTCCGCGGCCCAGCGCGGCCAAGCCGGCCACCAGACCGGTGGCCGCGGCAGCCATGGCGTCGGAGCCGGACTCCGGCCAGATGGCCGGCGCCCAGCAGTCGAGGACGGCGGAGCCCACCATGAGCAGGACGCCGATGCCCAGCAGGCGCCCGGCCCCGCGGCGAACTAGCACGGCCAGCAGCATGGCCGCGGCCGCAACGGTGCCCAGACCCAGCAGCACCAGCAGCGTCCCGACCGCGACCGCGGGAAGGCTCCAGGACCTGACCACCGGCCACGGCGCGCCCAGGGCGGGCAGCCGCCTGCGTCGTACGGCCAGGAGGACCAGCCCCGCAGCCAGCACCAGCCCACTCATGAACAGCCCCAACACCAGCAGGTCGCGATAGCCGACTTGGGGCGTGAACCGCAGCGTGATCTCGGTGGCATCGCCTTCGGGGACGACCCAGCCCTGCTGCCAGCCGTCCACCCGTACCGCGGTGAGGGCGGTGCCGTCGACGGTGGCCTCCCAGCCCGGGTTGAAGTTCTCGGGGACCGCCACGAGGGACGCCGGGCCGGCTTCGAGCTGGATCGTGCGCGAGGCCGACCCCCAGTCCTCGACCGTGGCTGTGCGCGCCGGCAGCTGGTCCGTTGCCTCGGGCGACACTCCGGCGAGCCGTGTCACCTCGAACTCCGCCGTGGGCGAAGCCACGATCAGATGCTCGCCTTCAGTCCACGCCTGGTCGACGTCGGGACCGCAGGCCTCGACACGTAGGGGCCGGCCGAGCACGATGTCCTTCATCGTGCCGGTGACGGACGTCCGCACGACGCGGTCGTCAATCCGGATGTTTGGCCCGAGACCGCAGACGGCGCCGGTAGGCGTGTCCGGAACGAACGGCTCGGTGATGTCGGTGCCGCCGAGCTCGAGTTCGCTGACAGCCACCCGGGCGGCCGGCAGCAACTTGCGGAAGCTGACCTCGAGGCGGCGCGTTGTCAGCGGCCTGAACAGGGCGGTCCCGCCTCTGAGCCTGACGTCGCGCCTCCGTGTGCCGGCGCGCAGGTGGACAATGTCGTAGCTTGCGCTCTCGCCCGCGCCGGTCACCGAGATGGACGAGACGGTGCGGGCCCGGGTCCACCGGAAGATCAGGGTGGGGTTCGGGTCCCGGCGCTCGGAGATCCACACGCTCCGCGGGTCGCCGTCGTACGCGAACCGGCTCGACACCATCGGGTCCTCGCCGTAGACAGACGTCGCCCCGACCTCCTGGCCTGTCCCGATCGGCTCGAGCAGTTGCGCGGCCTCGCGGGTGCCGCGAGCGACGGCCAGCCCCTGCACCCGCAGCCCGGTCGCGTCTTTGGTCGTGAGCGATCGGCGCATCCCGTCCGGCTCCTCGCTGTTGCGGATCCGGCCCACGTCGCAGTCGGGGAGCCCTCCGGTCGGTCGGCAGGCCCGGGCGCCGGGGTCGGCCTCGAGCACGAAGGAGTCGCCACTGCCGACCTCGCCGGGGACCACGAACGAGCGGCGAGGGACGAGGTCGTCGACGGAGACGTCGGAGATGGCCACCGGTCCACGCTGGCCGGCCGTGCCGACCTGAGTGATCCGGACCTCCACGAACGGGACAGCACTGCCGTCGAAGCGCGCCGTCAGCGTGCTGCCGGTCGGGTTCACGGTGAGCGTGCGCCGCTGCGTCCCCGCTAGAACCTCGAGCTGGCGGATCGGCACCAGCGCAGCGTCGTCGACGACCGGCGTGACGTCAACGACGCTCACCGGCCGGTCCTCCTCGAAGTCCATCCGCAGCCACTGCTCGCGGGGCTTCCCGATCGCGGACGAGACCCATCGGGTGCGCGGGTCGCCGTCCACTGCGCTGTACGGCGCCGCCTGGGGCACGACGGCACCGAACGTGTCGGCGAAGCCCTGGGACGACGAAGCCGACAGGCGGCTCAGCCCGTCGTACCGGGCCGTCACCTGGTCGGCCCCCGGCGCGACCGGGTAGTCCGGGACCGCGCGGGTGACCCGGTAGGGATCGACGGCGCCCATCAGCGCCGACAATGCCTCGGTGACTCGGCCGAACGCCCGCTCGCGTCGCTGGTTGCCGTCGGTCACGACGTCCACGTCGCTGTCCCAGCCGTCCTCGCCCCGGGACACGGTCAGCCGATCGCCCGCGATCCCCTCGTCGACGACGTCGAGCACGCTCTCGGGCGCACCTGACACCGTCAGCACCGATCGACGGGCGTGCTGCGGACGCGTGGGGAGGGCCTCGTCGACCTCGAAGATCTCGATCCGTGGGCCGCCGTCGCGTTCGTCGCCGAACGCCGCCACCCGGCTCAGGCCGCCGGTGTCCAGCGACACCGTCGCGCCGCCCGGGTGCGGCGAGTCGGTGTAGCTCCGCATCAGGTCGCGACGGACGAGCACGTGCCCGATTCCGGCCCGGGCAAGTTGGTCGCCGAGTCCCGACGTCGCCTTGCCGGTGACGATCAGCTGGTCGAGGCCGGTAAGGAACCGGATCGACTGGCCCGGGCACGAGTGGGACCTGGCTGCGGCGTCACCCACGGGACGTCGTCCCCGAGCGCGAGCATCGGCTCGTCCATCGTCCAGCCCCAGTCCTGGCGGGCGAACCCGGACCCGGGGACGACGAGCGTGGTTCGGCCGTCCCGGTGCGTCGGCCAGGTAGTCGTGGGCCTCGTGCCACTCCGTCGGGCAGTCGCTCCCACCCGTAGATGCGGGCGTCGTTGTGAAGGTACGGCAGCCCGAGCGTGAGCAGCAGGCAGGCGGGGAGGATCAGCAGCAGCTGGACGTGCCGGCTCGAGCCGCGGTCGCCACTGGTGACCCTGTCCACCGCCGTCCAGGCCGCGTGGGCGAAGCCGAGTGCGATCGGCAGCCGCACGATCGGGTCGATCTTGTGCACGTTGCGGAAGATCTGGAGCGCGCCGTCGAGGGCCTGCCGAATCGCCGGCCCGAGCGGACTGCCCTCCCAGCCGCCATGGGCGATCGTGATCGCGCCCAGGCCGAGCAGGACGCTGACCACGAGCGGCGTTCGCAGGTCGGACGGGTAGCGCACCAGCCCGACGAAGCCGATCGCGGTCACGACGGCGCGCCACGATGATCATGGCCGGGTCCGACGACCAGGAAGTGAGCCGCGGGCCAGACCGGGCGGTCGCCCGTCAGCAGGTAGGCCACCCAGTGGGTGTCGCCTCGGACCGCTTCCGACCAGCCCACGATCGCAGTGGTGTTCGCCGCGGACTCGACGTATTGGTAGAACGGCGGGCTGACCCCGGCCAAGCACCAGCAGCGGGAGCACCCACCACAGGGATGCCACGGCGACGGCGGCCAGCCATTGGGCCACGAACCGACGCGGAGCCAGCCGTCGGTGTACGCCCCAGACGACGACGATCAGGACGAGCGGCAGCGACGCGGCGTTCTCGACTGCGTTCACGCCGCCCATGCAGATCACTGCCGCGCCGCTGAGCAGCGCACCGTCGCGCGGCCGCAGCCTGCCGCGGAGCGTCAGCAGTACCGGGAGAAGGACCCAAGGCATCACGGCGCCCGGGAGGCTCTCCGCGGAGATCACCGGGACGGTGCCGAGCAGCCGCGGGGAGAACGCGAAGGCGAGCCCGGCGAGCAGGTCGGCGCCGGGGGCCAGGCCCGCCTGCCGGGCGACGCGGCGGGCACCCTCGCAGGCGATGACCAGAACAAGGCCCGTCCAGAGGCGTTGCCCGACCCAGGCCGGAACGGTCAGTTGGTCGAGCAGGACGGCGAACGGCCCCTGCGGGAACAGGTAGCCGTAGGCCTGGTTCTGGATCTCGCCGAAGTTCGTGAGCGGCTGCCACAGCGAGAAGGCGCTGGCGAGGAATGACGCCGGTCGCTCTGTGAGCTCGACCCGGGTGTCGAGGGTCGTGCGACCCGGGTCCTGGAGCACCGAGACGAAGAGAATCAGCAGGTAGCAAGCGACGGCTGCGGGACCAGACCGGCCGAGGGCATCACGCGCAGCCTGACCCGTCACGGGACCCCCTCTCCACTCCTCCAGCCCAGCGGCGAGCAACGGTAGCCGACGGCCACGAGGCGCCCTTCCCCGAATACGAGTCTTCGCGGATCAGCACATAGGCTCGCCGCGTGAGCACGTCCACGCGCGAGGCACCGACGGGCCTGCGCAGTCTGGTGCGCGGAAGTGCCGGCATCGCCGTCGCGATGGGCGATCATGAACGTCGCGACCTACGGCTTCCAGATGGTCTCGGCCGCGTCTGCTCGGCCCCGCCAACTACGGCGCGATCGCCGGCCTGATGGCGGTGCTCCTGGTGGTCGCCGTGCTCCAGCTCGGTCTGCAGGCCACCGCGGCCCGGCGGATCGCGGCCACGCCGAACCACGTCGCCCAGATCGAGCAGGTGATCCTCGCGATGACCTACCGGTCCGCGCTCGTTCTCGGAGCGCGTGCTGCTCGTGCTGTCGCCCGCGATCTGGGCGATGCTGCGGCTCGACAGCATCTTCCCGGCCATCCTGCTCGCGGTCGCTGCCGTGCCACTGACGATCATGGGCGGGCAGGCGGGCATCCTCC
This sequence comes from uncultured Actinomycetota bacterium, assembly GCA_963788445.1. GTDB lineage: Bacteria > Actinomycetota > Actinomycetes > Propionibacteriales > Nocardioidaceae > Nocardioides. The sequence continues at coordinate 344,023 of CAWBGN010000004.1, read as the reverse complement.
AGGGCGAACGCCGGTGGCTGCCGCTCGGCGTGCGTCTACCTCGCGATGGGTGTTCCCCGGCTGGTGATCGGCACCGCGCTTCATCCTGTGGCGCCCGACCGAGACGTCGGCGATGGCGGGCGTCACCGTCGCCTTGTTCGTCCCGGCCCTGGTCGGTTGGTTCGCTTTGCGCCACGGGACGGGCGCCCGGCGAGACCAGCCACGACCACTCGCTGCGGCCGATCCTGCAGCGAGACCCTGCGCAACTCCCAGGCCCTGCTGGCGTTCTTCGTGCTGTCCAACCTCGACATCATCGTGGCCCGCAACATCCTCACCGACCACAACTCCGGCCTGTACGCCGGCGGCCTGATCCTGGTCAAGGGCGTGCTCTTCCTCCCGCAGTTCGTGGTGGTCGTGGCGTTCCCGTCGATGGTCACCGTCGAGGAGCGCCGTCGTGCCCTGGTCGCGCAGCCTGGCGGCGGTGGCGGCGCATCGGCGTCGTGTGCACCCTCGGGGTGATCGTCCTGTCCGACCTGGCGATGGTCTTCGTCGGCGGCAACGACTACGACGAGATCCAGTCCTACCTGTGGCAGTTCGCGGTGATCGGCACGCTGCTGTCGATGCTCCAGCTGCTGGTCTACTCCGTGCTGGCCCGGCAGGGCAGCCGATCGACGTACCTCGTCTGGCTGGCGGTCGCCGCCCTGGTCGTCTCCGCCGCGTGCGCTGCGACTCGCTGGAGGAGCTGCTGATCCGAGTCGTGACGGTGATCGACGCGGCGCTGTTCGTCACGCTGCTCGCGCTGAGCCTGATCCGCACCAGGTCACCCGTGCCGCCGGAGCCGCCGCCGGCTCCGGTGACCGCCGGCTCAGTGAGCGGCTTCGTGCCAGCTGCGGCCGGTGCCGACGGAGACGTCGAGCGGGACGGTCAGGTCGGCGGCGCCGGCCATCTGCTCGCGGACCAGCTTCTCGAGCGCGTCACGCTCGCCCTCGGCCACCTCGAACACGAGCTCGTCGTGGACCTGCAGCAGCATCCGTGAGGACAGGCCGGCCTCGCCGGATCGCCCGGTCGACGTTGAGCATCGCGACCTTGATCAGGTCGGCGGCCGAGCCCTGGATCGGCGCGTTGAGCGCCATCCGCTCGGCGGTGTCGCGGCGCATCCGGTTGTCGCTGGTGAGGTCGGGGAGGTAGCGGCGCCGGCCCCAGATGGTCTCGGTGAAGCCGGCCTTGCGGGCCTCGTCGACGACGCCGCGGAGGTAGTCGCGGACGCCGCCGAAGGTCTCGAAGTACTCGTCCATCAGGCCGCGCGCCTCGCCGGGGTCGATCCGCAGCTGCTGGCCGAGCCCGAACGCGGACAGGCCGTAGGCCAGGCCGTAGTTCATCGCCTTGATCTTGGCGCGCATCTCGACGGTGACGTCGTCGGCGTCGACGTCGAAGACCCGGGCCGCGGTGATCGAGTGGAAGTCGCGGCCGGACCGGAACGCCTCGATCAGCAGCTTGTCCTCGGAGAGGTGGGCCATGATCCGCATCTCGATCTGGCTGTAGTCGGCCGTCATCAGGCAGTCGTAGCCGCCGGGGCCGACCACGAACCCCTCGCGGATCCGGCGGCCCTCCTCGGTGCGGATCGGGATGTTCTGGAGGTTGGGGTCGGTGCTGGAGAGCCGGCCGGTGGCGGCGATCATCTGGTTGAACGTCGTGTGGATCCGGCCGTCGGGCGCCACCGTCTTGAGCAGCCCCTCGATGGTCTGGCGCAGCCGCGCGACGTCGCGGTGGCGGAGCAGGTGGAGCAGGAACGGGTGCTCGGTCTTCTCGTAGAGCTGCTGGAGCGCGTCGGCGTCGGTGGTGTAGCCGGTCTTGGTGCGCTTGGTCTTGGGCATGTCGAGCTCGTCGAACAGCACGACCTGCAGCTGCTTGGGCGAGCCGAGGTTGATCTCCTTGCCGATCACGGCGAACGCGTCGTCGGCAGCCTGCCGGACCTCGGACGGCGAAGTGGCTCTCGAGCTGCTCGAGGTGGTCGATGTCGACGGCGATGCCGATCTGCTCCATGTCCTCGAGCACGTGGACCAGCGGCAGCTCGATCTCCGCCAGCAGGCGGGTGCCGCCGGCTGCCTCCACCTCGCCGTCGAGCGCCTCGGCGAGGTCGATGACGGCGCGCGCGTGCAGCATCGCCGTCGCGGCGACGTCGTCGCCGCCCCCGGCCGGGTCGTCGAACAGCGCGTCCTGGTCGGGCTCGCTCTCGGTGCGCAGCTCGCGACGGAGGTAGCGCAGGGTGAGGTCGGACAGGTCGTAGGAGCGCTGGTCGGGCTGGACGAGGTAGGCCGCCAGCGCGGTGTCGCTGACCAGGCCCTCGAGCGTCCAGCCGTGCGCGGCCAGGGCCAGCTTGGGTCCCTTGGCGTCGTGGAGGACCTTCGGGCGGGCCGGGTCGGCCAGCCAGGTCGCCAGCGCGGTGTCGTCCTCGGGGGTCAGGCCGGCGACGTCGACGTACGCCGCGAGCCCGCTGGCGTCGGCGACGGCGATCCCGTCGACCGTGCCGGTGCCGGAGCCCCAGGTGCCGCGGACGTGGACGCCGACGTGCTGGTCGCCGAGCCCGGCCAGGAAGTCGGCGACCTCGCCGGGACCGAGCCGGCGCCCGGCCAGCTCGAAGCCGCCCTCCTCGACCGGGTCCTCCTCGGGACCCAGGGTGTCGATGGTGCGGGTCCGGAGCTCGCCGCGGAACTCGAGGTCGTCGAAGAGCGTCAGCGCGGTGTGACGGTCCCACGGCTCGAGCACGAGGTCGCCCGGCTGCGCGCTCGAGGTCGAGGTCGCACACGAGCGCGTTGAGGTGGCGGTTGCGGATCACGTCGCCGAGGTGCTCGCGCAGCGCCTCGCCCTTCTTGCCGGTGATCTGGTCGGCGTGGGCGATGACGTTGTCGAGCCCGTCGTACTGGTTGATCCACTTCGCGGCGAACCCCTGGCCGACGCCCGGCACGCCCGGCAGGTTGTCGGAGGTCTCGCCGACGATGGCCGCGAGCTCGGGGTAGCGGCTCGGGCGGGACGCCGTACTTCGCCTCGACCGCCTCGGGGGTCATCCGGGCCAGGTCGGAGACCCCGCGCATGGGGTAGAGCACGGTCGCGTCGTCGCTGACCAGCTGCAGCGAGTCGCGGTCGCCGGTGAGGATCAGCACCTCCATGCCGCCGGCGACGGCCTGGGTGGTGAGCGTCGCGATGATGTCGTCGGCCTCGTAGCCCTCCTTCTTCAGGAAGGTGATGCCGAACGCGGTGAGCACCTGCTCGATCAGCGGCAGCTGGGCTGCTGAACTCCGAGGGCGTCTTGTTGCGCTTCGCCTTGTACTCGGAGTACTCCGCGAGGCGGAACGTCTGGCGCGAGACGTCGAAGGCGACCGCGACGTGGGTCGGCTGCTCGTCGCGGAGCACGTTGACCAGCATCGAGGTGAAGCCGTAGACGGCGTTGGTGTGCTGGCCGGTGGCGGTGGAGAAGTTCTCCACCGGGAGCGCGAAGAAGGCGCGGTAGGCCAGCGAATGGCCGTCGAGGAGCAGCAGGCGCGGGCGGTCGGCGAGTCTCGATCACGGGCACGTCGCGACTCTATCCGCCGCCACCGACACCCGGACGGGCCGGAACCCGGCGTCCGCAACAATGGCGACCATGACCGACACCGAGCCGACCGCCGACCCACCATCGACGAGTTCCTGGCCGCAGATGCCGCAGGGCATGGGCGTGCTGAACGACCGGATGGGGATCGAGCTGGTCGAGATCTCCGCGGAGCGGGTCGTGGCGACGATGCCGGTCGAGGGCAACACCCAGCCGTACGGCCTGCTGCACGGCGGCGCGTCGGTCGTGCTCGCCGAGACCCTGGGCTCGGTCGGGTCGGCGATCCACGCCCACCCCGACCGGCTCTCGGTCGGCGTCGACATCAACGCCACCCACCACCGGTCCGCCACGTCCGGGCACGGTCACCGGTGTCGCCACCGCCGATCCACCTCGGCCGGTCGATGGCGACCTACGAGGTGGTCGATCACCGACGACCGCGGCAAGCGGGTGTGCACCTCGCGGATCACCTGCGCGCTGATGCCGGCCGAGCGGTACCGCTGAGCCGCGGCCGGCCGTCAGGGCGTCGGCGCCTGCGTCTTCCGCAGCGACCGGCGTTCGGCGAGCACCTGGGTGAGCGGGCGGCCGTTGGCGCGGGCGACCTGCGGCCGCTGCGCGGACAGCTTGGTCTTCACGGCTGCACGGACGCCACCCGCAGCAGGGCGTACGGGCCGAGCGCCAGCCGGGCCATGAACCGGTTCGCGTCGCGCGAACCCGCCACCACGGCGGTGGCGACGTGGGCGATGCCGAGCTCCTCGGCGAACGCCACCGACGCCTCCATCAGGGCCCGGCCGACGCCGTGGCGGCGGAACTCCGGGAACACGTGCGGCGAGATCGTCTGGACCACCGGCTCGAGGTTGAGCGGGGTGATGGTGGCGGCCCGCAGGTGGACCGCGCCGGCGACCTTGCCGTCGTACTCCGCGACGATCAGGCGCTCGTCGTGCAGCGGCCTGACCCGCTCGATGATCGAGCGCAGGTCGGCGGCCTGCTCCTCGCGATCGACCCGACGCAGCACGTCGACCCACAGATCCGCCAGCAGATCGGCATCTTCGGGCACAGCACTGCGCAGGGACACCAGGTGACGCGTCATCGGCATACCTTCCTACCTCTCGGTCGTGTCGCTGTGCCCCCGGGCACGACCCCCACCGGGCGAGACTACGCTCAGGATCTCGCGTCGTGTCAGAGGAGCCCTGTTTGATTCCCGGAATCGGCACCCTCGTCAACGTCGGCACCGTGCTCCTCGGAGCCAGCCTCGGCGTGCTCTTCGGGAACCGGCTGCCCGCACGGACCCGTGACGTGGTGACCGACTCGCTCGGCCTGGTCACGCTGTTGATCGCCGGGCTCTCGGCGGTCGCCGTCGTCGACAGCGACCTCACGGCGTACGCCGGTGACAGCGCGCCGATGATCGTCGTACTCGCGTCGATGGTGATCGGCGGAATCATCGGGTCCCTGCTCCGGCTCGAGTCGCGGGTCGAGTCGCTCGGGCGGCTGGCTCCAGTCCCGACTCGCCGGTGACACCGGCTCGGCAGAGCGGCAACGGTTCATCGAGGGCTTCGTCGTGTCGTCGCTGGTCTTCTGCACCGGTCCACTGACGATCCTCGGTTCGCTCAACGACGGACTCGGGCTCGGCGCCGACCAGCTGTTCCTCAAGGCGACCCTGGACGGCTTCGCCGCGATCGCGTTCGCGGCGTCCTTCGGATGGGGGGTCGGTGCCAGCGCCATCACCGTGCTCGTGATCCAGGGTGGCCTCACCGGCGTGGGCCTGCTGCTCGGCGACGTGCTGCCCGACGCCCACATCGCGGTGCTCAGCGCGGTCGGTGGACTGCTCCTCGTCGGGGTGGCCCTACGCCTGCTGCGCGTGCGCGAGATCCCCGTGGCTGACCTGCTTCCTGCGCTGGTGGTGGCGCCTGCCTGCTGGCACTCGTCGCTGCCTTCCGCTAGCTTCCCGCCACGCCGGGGGAATTTGGCCTCAAACCTGCCTTCCACGCTCTGTTGGTTCTAGGGTGCGGGGTGAACGACTCGCCGCGCGGGTGCGAGGGGGCCCGACGGCAATCGCTATAGTCCCGCCGAGTCGATGCCCGAAGTCGAGGCGACAGGAGCCCCATGCACGCCGCCAGTCCCAAACGTCTAGCAGCGCTAGCGCTCTTGATCGTCGCGTTTCTGATGGTGGGAGGGACGGCGTACGCCGCCACCTCTGCGTCCGCCGGCGGCGCCGCGCAGTGCGAGCTGCCCGAGGCCACCGACGACGACATCATCTCGATCATCGGCCGGATCTGTGACCGGCGGGAGTCGCCGCAGGTGCCGGTCCCCGACGTGCGTGTCACGGTCGAGGACTCCTCGGGCAACCCGGTCGGCGAGGCCATCTCAGCCGCGAACGGGACCTTCCAGATCGACCTGCCGGGGAGCGCGATCGACCACCTCGGCAAGTCCTACACGGTCAAGATCGACGAGTCGACGCTGCCCGAGGACACCGAGCCCGAGGTCCTCACGAGAACGCTCACGATCAACATCGACAGCGATCAGTCGGTCACCTTCCCGATCGGTGCAGCCGGCCCGGGCGGCACCGGCTTCGCCGCCGAGGCGCTCCAGCTGACCGTCGGCGGCATCGTGTTCTCCGTCTTGCTGGCGATGGCGGCGCTCGGACTGTCGATGATCTTCGGCACCACCGGCCTGACCAACTTCGCCCACGGCGAGCTGATCACGTTCGGTGCCCTCGTCGCCTTCGCCGTCGACAAGCTGCCCGGATCGATCGACATCGGCGGCACCGACGTCACGGTGATCCTCGCGGTGATCGCGGCGTTCATCGTGTCCGGTGCGTTCGGCTGGCTCAACGACAAGTCACTCTGGGCACCCCTTCGCCGCCGCGGCACCGGGCTGATCGCGATGATGATCGTCAGCATTGGCCTGTCGATCTTCCTGCGCAACATCTTCCAGTACTTCGCCGGAGCACAGAGCCACCAGTACTCGCAGTACTCGGCCGTGACGCCGTGGGAGATCGGACCGGTCCTGCTCACACCCAAAGAGCTCCTGGTCACGCTGCTCGGGCTAGGGGTCCTGTTCACCACGACGGCCCTCCTGCAGTACACCCGGGTCGGGAAGGCCACCCGGGCCGTCGCCGACAACCCCGCCCTGTCGTCGGCCACTGGCATCAACGTCGAACGGGTCATCAACATCGTCTGGATCGGCGGTGCCGCGCTCGCGGGCCTGGCCGGGGCATTGCTCGGCCTCACCCAGGGCTTCGACTACCAGATCGGCTTCAAGCTGCTGCTGCTGGTCTTCGCGGCCGTGGTGCTCGGCGGCCTCGGCACCATCTGGGGTGCGATCGTCGGCGCCTTCATCATCGGCCTGTTCACCGAGCTCGTGACGCTCTTCGTACCGGCCGAGTTCAAATTCGTGGGCGCACTGGTCGTCCTTATCGTGGTGCTGCTGATCAGACCTCAGGGTCTGCTCGGCAAGCCCCAGCGGATCGGCTGAGGAAGGGATAGACATGGACTGGGGCAATATCTTCAGCCTCTCCCTCGCGCAGGCGCTGGGACCGACGGCGATCATCTACTGCCTGGCCGCCATCGGCCTGAACGTGCACTTCGGCTACACCGGCCTGCTGAACTTCGGCCAGGCCGGGTTCATGATGGTCGCCGGCTACGCGCTGGTGTCGCTCAACACGATCTGGGGGCTGAGCCTGTGGCTCGGCTTCGCGCTCGGCATCGTGCTGACGATCCTGCTCGCGCTGCTGCTGGGTGTCCCCACGCTGCGGCTGCGCGCCGACTACCTCGCGATCGTGACCATCGCCGCCGCGGAGATCATCCGGCAGACGATCAGCGCCGCGAAGTTCTCCGAGACGTTCGGCGGCCAGGACGGCGTCACCGGCTTCATCGACGGCTTCCGTGACCTGAACCCTTACTCGGGGACGATCAGCATCCCCGGCATCGTGAGCTGGCGGGCCTACGACTTCTGGGTGATGACGGTCGGCTGGATCATCGTGGCCATCTGCTGCCTGATCGTCTGGGCCCTGATGCGTAGCCCATGGGGCCGCGTGCTCAAGTCGATCCGCGAGGACGAGGACGCCGTCCGCTCGCTCGGCAAGAACGTCTACGCCTACAAGATGCAGTCGCTGATCATCGGCGGCCTGTTCGGTGCCCTCGCAGGAATGATGACGGCGCTGAGATCGGCGTCGATCGGGCCATCCTTCTTCGCGACGGACGTGACGTTCTTCGCCTACACCGTCCTCCTGATCGGCGGCGCGGCCCGCGTATTCGGGCCGGTCGTCGGCTCGATGATCTTCTGGTTCCTGATCTCCGCACTCGGCATCTTCTTCAGCCAGGCCACTGGCGGCGTCGACCCCCTCATCCCGGAGTCGATCATGACCCCGACCCAGGCCAGCCTGATGCGGTTCATCTTCCTCGGGCTCGGGCTGATGTTGTTGATGATCTTCCGACCACAAGGGATCTTCGGAGACCGAAGGGAGCTGGCGCTCGATGCCCGCTGAGGAAACGATGACCCCGTCCGGTGGCATCCCGCTGGACAAGGGGGCCGACGAGCAGCCTCCTGCCACGGTGACAGGCGTCGACATCAGCGCCGCGCGCCGGGCGCTCGCGGACGTGCCGCGCGAGCCCGGCGCACCCAAGCCGGACCCGATCGTGAGGGCCGACAACGTCGTGCGCACGTTCGGCGGTCTCAAGGCCGTGGACGTCGAGCACGTCGAGATCCAGCGCGGCGTGATCACGGCGCTGATCGGACCCAACGGTGCCGGCAAGACCACCTTCTTCAACCTGCTGACGGGCTTCGACCGCCCCGACACAGGCGACTGGTCGTTCAACGGCAAGAGCCTCGACAGGGTGCCGGCGTACCGGGTGGCCCGGATGGGCATGATCCGCACGTTCCAGCTGACGAAGGTGCTCTCGAAGCTGACGGTCATCGAGAACATGCGCGTGGGCGCGACCGGACAGAAGGGCGAGAGCCTCTTCTCCGCCATGTTCGCGCCGCGCTGGCGGTCGCAGGAGACCGCGAACACGTCGAAGGCCGACGCACTCCTGGAGCGGTTCCTGCTGATCAAGAAGCGCGAGGACTTCGCCGGCTCGCTGTCGGGCGGTCAGCGCAAGCTGCTGGAGATGGCACGGGCGCTGATGGCCGACCCGGAGCTGGTGATGCTCGACGAGCCGATGGCGGGCGTGAACCCCGCTCTGAAGCAGTCGCTGCTGGGTCACGTGAAGTCGCTGCGCGACGAGGGCCGGACCGTGCTGTTCGTCGAGCACGACATGGACATGGTCCGCGACATCTCCGACTGGGTGATCGTGATGGCCCAGGGCCAGATCGTCGCCGAGGGACCACCGGACTCGGTGATGGCCGACCAGCGGGTGATCGACGCCTACCTCGGCGCCCACCACGACACCGACCTCTCGGAGGCGGAGGAAGCCATCCTCGCGGCCGCGGAGGCGGAGATCGCCCAGGAGCACCAGGAGGAGCAATCGTGACCGAGGAGAGCAGCGCCGACGAGGGGCTGGCCACGTCGACCCAGACACCGGGCGAAGTACCGGGTCGGGAGAAGCACCTGGCCGCGGCCGAGGGTGCCGTGCTGCGCGCGGACGACCTGATCGCCGGCTACCTGCCGGGCGTCAACATTCTCAACGGCGCCGACCTCTACTGCCAGGACGGCGAGCTGGTCGGCATCATCGGTCCCAACGGCGCCGGCAAGTCCACGTTGCTCAAGGCGCTGTTCGGGCTGGTCAAGGTCGCCACCGGCACCGTGAAGCTGAAGGGTCGAGGACATCACCAACCAGCGAGCCGACGTGCTGGTGACCAAGGGCATCGGCTTCGTCCCGCAGTCCAACAACGTGTTCCCGTCCCTGACCATCCAGGAGAACCTGGAGATGGGCGTCTACCAGCGGCCGAAGAGCTTCCGGAAGCGGTTCGAGTTCGTGGGCGAGCTGTTCCCTGCGCTGATCGACCGCAAGGCCCAGCGCGCCGGCTCGCTCTCCGGCGGCGAGCGGCAGATGGTGGCCATGGGCCGCGCGCTGATGATGGAACCGTCCGTGCTCCTGCTGGACGAGCCGTCCGCCGGCCTCTCGCCAGTCATGCAGGACGAGGTGTTCGTGCAGACGCGGCGGATCAACCGGGCCGGCGTCTCGGTGATCATGGTCGAGCAGAACGCCAGTCGCTGCCTACAGATCTGCGACCGGGGCTACGTTCTGGATCAGGGCCGAAACGCCTACACCGGCACCGGTTCGGCGCTCGCGAAGGACCCCAAGGTGATCGAGCTCTACCTCGGGACCCTCGCGAAGGCCTGAGTCTGCGAATTCGCACCGATATCCCCCCGACAATGACGAAGGGCCCGGCCTGACGGCCGGGCCCTTCTGTGTTGCCGTGAGCGATCAGTTGGTCGCCGGGACGACGCCCGAGACGTTGTCGATCTCCTCGTAGGTGTTGCCCTTGCCGTACTCGTTGATGCTGTACGAGCCGGCGATGAGGCTGCCAGAGTCGGTCATGTCGGTGGGACCGCTCTTGCCGTCGTAGTCGATGTCCTCGCCGTCCTCGAGCAGGCCCGCGCACTCCTCGAACGTGGTGCACTTGGTGCCCTCACGCGTGACGTCGACGATGTTGGCACCGACGGCCTCACCCGAGTCGTCACCGGCCGCGATCGCCGCGAGCGCCGAGATGATCACGGCGTCGTAGCTCTCCGGACCGTAGGACAGCGTGTCCCCGGTCATCGCGGGCTCCTCCTTGAGCATCGCCTCGAACTCCTCATCAGGAGTCGCGGAACCCGGAACCGTGCCCTTGACGCCGGTGAGGTCGAAGCCGTCGTCGATGTACTCCTCGTTGGACAGGTTGCCGTCCACGAAGTAGATCTTGACGTCCTGGGGACCGACGCCCTTGGCGATCAGCTGCGGGATGATCTTGGTCGTCTCGTTGAAGGAGACCAGGACGATCGAGTCAGGCTTGGAGGCCGCGACCTTGTTCACCTCGGCGGTGAAGTTCTGCGCGTCGGCGGCGTACAGCACGAACTCGCTGACGGTCGCGCCCTTCTCGTGAGCACCTCCTCAACGCGCTCGGACAGACCCTCGCCGTAGAAGTCCTGGCGGCCCATGATCGCGACGTTCTCGCCACCGTCCTCGACGACCAGGTTGGCGAGGATCTCGCCCTGCAGGATGTCGGACGGGGCGGTCCGGAAGTACAGACCGTTGTCGTCGTAGGTGTCGAAGCCCGCGGCGGTGTTGGCCGGCGAGAACTGGACGACGCCGGCACCGGTGATCTTGTCGATCACGCTGACCGACACACCGGACGCGGCGGCACCGACGATGACGTCGGAGTTGTCCGAGAGCAGCTTGTCCACCTCGGCACCAGCGATGTCGGGGGTACCGTCACCGGAGTCGGCCTTGACTCCGACGACGTCCTTGCCGAGCACCCCACCGGCCGCGTTGATGTCCTTGATAGCCAGGTCGACGCCCGCGAACTCCGGCGGGCCGAGGAACGCCAGGTCACCGGTCTGCGGGAGCAGGCTGCCGATGGTGAGCGTGCCGTCACCCGTGGGGGCTGCGCTCTCCGACTCGGTGCTGGCAGCGTTGTCCGAACTGTCGGGTTCGTCCTCACCGCATGCCGTGAGGATCAAGAGATGCAGCCGCAAATGCGGCCGCAAGGCGCACTGCGCGCTTGGAGCGAATCATGGAGCCTCCGTGATCAGGAGATAGGCACGTTCCAGCTCGGTGCCGGAAACGCTACTGGCGAGAGGCAACCTATCCGCGCGGAGGCCCGGAAACGTCACGTCGGGTCGAAAAGGTGACGGGATGTTGCCATTTCGTGACCTAGCGCGTGTGTGAGACCGACCGCACGGGGGTATGCGACTCAGTCAGCCTGGTCCCCGGCGATCCTCGGTCCGTGCGCCACGACCCCGTCGGCGACCTCGCGCATCGAGAGGCGCAGGTCCATGGCGGTCTTCTGGATCCAGCGGAACGCCTCGGGCTCCGAGAGGCCCAGGTCCTTCTGGAGAACGCCCTTGGCCCGGTCCACCGCCTTGCGGGTCTCGAGGCGTTCGGTGAGGTCGGCGACCTCCTGCTCGAGCAGGCCGATCTCGGCGAAACGGCTCACGGCCATCTCGATCGCGGGCACCAGGTCGCCCTTCGTGAACGGCTTCACGAGGTACGCCATGGCGCCGGCGTCGCGGGCTCGCTCGACCAGGTCGCGCTGCGAGAACGCGGTCAGGATGACCACCGGGGCGATCCGCTTGCCAGCGATCTGCTCGGCGGCCGCGATCCCGTCGAGGACGGGCATCTTCACGTCGAGGATGACCAGGTCCGGCCGGAGCTGTTCTGCGAGCTCGATCGCCCTGGCCCCGTCGCCGGCCTGGCCGACGACGTCGTAGCCCTCTTCGCCGAGCATCTCGGCGAGGTCCATCCGGATCAGCACCTCGTCCTCGGCGATGAGGACGCGGTGCGAGGAAGGCGTGGCGGGCTGGGTCACGGCGGACAGGTTAACCGCCCGCGGGTGGCGGCCCGCGAGGCACCCGGCCGATGGGGACCCGCACGCGCCCGGATGCGGTCGGGCGCGTGCGGGCCGGGCCGCGGGTCAGGCGGGCCGGTCGGCCAGCACCCGACGATCCGCGGCCACTCGGGCGACGTACAGCTCGGCCTCGGCGCGCTCCACGCGCAGCTGGCTCAGCTCCGTCGCCGCAGCACGGGCATTCGCCACGGCCCGCTCGTTGCTGTGCGTGATCAGCTCCCAGGGCTTCCACATGGCGTTCTCCCGTGCTCAGTCGACTCAAGTGATGTAACTGTAGTGGATTAGTAGCATTGAGCCAAGGGCCTGTCTGGACGAGAGGTTCGGGTACCGTTTGCGCCGCATACGCCCCGGTAGACCAACGGCAGAGTCGACGGTGCTCAAACACCGTCCAGTGTGGGTTCGAATCCCACCCGGGGTACCGCCGCATCAACTGCATCGCCGTCTCCCGAGCCGACGACGTACGCCGCCTGGACGAGCGGATCGGGCTGCAAGGCTAGGACGTCGAATCTCACCGGAAGACTCACGGGCGCCGGCGTGAGAGCCTCGGAGGGTGGCCACGACTCTCGGCATCGTCTTTCGACCCCAGTCCCCGCCCGAGGACCTCCGTAGGATTGTCGAGCGGGCCGACCGAGGCGGCGTCGATGAACTGTGGCTCTGGGAGGACTGCTTCCTCGAGGGAGGTCTGACCAGCGCCGCCGCGGCCCTGTCCTGGTCGGAGCGGCTGCACGTAGGGGTCGGGCTCCTGCCGGTGCCCCTGCGGAACCCCGCTGTGGCGGCGATGGAGATCGCCACCGTGGCCCGGCTGTGGCCTGGACGATTCACCGTGGCGCTGGGGCACGGCGTGCAGGAGTGGATGGAGCAGGTAGGTGCCCGCGCCGAGTCACCGATGACGCTGCTCCGCGAGCACGTCACGGCCGTGCGTGCCCTGTTGGACGGGGAGACCGTCACGGTCGATGGCCGGTACGTGCACCTGGACAACGTGGCGCTCGACTGGCCACCCGCCCGCCGGCCCACCCTGCTCATCGGTGCACGTGGCCCCAAGACCATCGAACTCGCCGGCGAGATCGCCGACGGTGTCCTGCTCGACAGCGTGACCGACGCCTCGGTCGTACGGCGAGCGCGCGACCTCCTCGACGAGGCACGCGCCAACGCGGGCCGCTCCGGCCGCGGCCGCCTGTACGTCTACACCGAGCTCGATCCGAGAATGCAGACGACCACACTGGCGGCCGACGTCTCCACCTGGACTGCTGAACTCACCCTGGCCGGCGCCGACACCGTCATTCTGCAGGCGCCCAACGATCAGCCCGACCCGTCGGCGTTCGTCGAGGCGCTCGAGGTCACTGGCTCCGGTACGCCGGGGCAACCTCGTTGATGGCGTCGCCCATGCGGTGCACCCGCAGCGCGTTGGTGGAGCCGGGAATGCCGGGAGGGGCGCCGGCGATGATGACCACCAGGTCGCCCTCCTTGACCCGGCCGATCCGGAGCAGCTGGTCGTCGACCTGACGGACCATCTCGTCGGTGTGCTCGACCGCGTCGGTCTTGAAGGTCTCGATGCCCCAGGTCATCGCCAGCTGCGAACGCACGGTGGCCTCGGGGGTGAAGGCCAGGATCGGGATCGGGCCGCGGTAGCGGGACAGGCGGCGCGCGGAGTCACCGGACTGGGTGAACGCGACGAGGTACTTCGCCCCGACCCGCTCGGCGACCTCGGCGGCGGCCTTCGCGATGATGCCGCCCTTGGTCTTGGGCTGCCAGTCGATGGCCGCCATGTTGGACAGTCCGTGGTGCTCGGTCGACTTGATGATCCGGGCCATCGTCTCCACGGCCTCGATGGGGTACTTCCCCACGCTCGTCTCGCCGGACAGCATCACGGCGTCGGCGCCGTCGAGGACGGCGTTGGCGACGTCGGAGGCCTCGGCGCGGGTCGGCGCGGGGTTGGTGATCATCGACTCCAGCATCTGGGTGGCGACGATGACCGGCTTGGCGTTGCGCCGTGCCTTGTCGACCACCCGCTTCTGCAGGAACGGCACGTCCTCGAGCGGGCACTCCACCCCGAGGTCGCCGCGGGCGACCATGAACGCGTCGAACGCCTTGACGATCTCGCTGAGGTTGTCGATGGCCTGCGGCTTCTCGATCTTGGCGATGACCGGGAGGAGCACGCCCTCCTCGAGCATCACCTCGCGCACCTTCTCGACGTCCTTGGCCGAGCGGACGAACGACAGGGCCACGAAGTCGACCGACAGGTGCAGCGCGAACCGCAGGTCCTCGATGTCCTTCTCGGACAGAGCGGGCACGCTGACGGCTACGCCGGGCAGGTTGATGCCCTTGTTGTTGCTGACCGGTCCGCCGACGACGACCTCGGTCACGACGTCGGGGCCGTTCACCTCCACGACCTTGAGCCGGATCTTGCCGTCGTCGATCAGGATCGGGTCGCCCGGGCTGACGTCGCCGGGGAGCCCGTCGTACGTCGTGCCGCAGATCGTCTGGTCGCCCGGGACCTCGCGGGTGGTGATCGTGAACCGCGCACCCACGTCGAGGACCTTGGGGCCGTCGACGAACGTGTCCAGCCGGATCTTCGGGCCCTGGAGGTCGGCGAAGATGCCGACCCCGTGACCGGTGGCGTCCGCCGCTTCCCGGACCAGGCGATAGCTCCGCTCGTGGTCGGCGTGGGTGCCGTGGCTCATGTTCAGCCGGGCGATGTCCATGCCGGCGTCCACCAGGGCGCGAATCTGCTCCGGGGTCGAGGTGGCGGGACCGAGGGTGCAGACGATCTTGGCTCTACGCACGACTCAACCCTACCGGCTGTTGGAACGTTCCAACAACGCTGCCCTACGCTGACCCGCCGTTAATCAACGGCGGGTCAGCGTGGTCAGACGACGAGGGGGCGCTCGGTCGGGGGGATCGGGACCGGCAGGTTGGTGGTGCCGGTGAGGTACTCGTCGACCGCGGCGGCCGCGGCCCGGCCCTCGGCGATCGCCCAGACGATCAGGGACTGGCCACGGCCGGCGTCGCCGGCCACGAAGACGCCGTCCACCGACGCGCGGTAGCCGCGGTCGCGGGCGACGTTGCCGCGCTCGTCGAGGTCGACGCCGAGCTGCTCGACCAGGCCTTCCTGCTGCACCCCGGTGAAGCCCATCGCGAACAGCACCAGCTCGGCGGGGATCTCCCGCTCCGTGCCCTCGTGCTCCTTGAGCCTGCCGTCCTCGAAGGACACCTCGACCAGACGCAGCGCGCGGACCCGGCCGTTGTCGTCGCCGAGGAACTCCTTGGTGGACACGGAGTACACCCGGTCGCCGGCCTCCTCGTGCGCCGAGGAGACCCGGAACGTCATCGGGTAGGTCGGCCAGGGCTGGCCGGCCGGCCGGTCCTGCGGTGGCTCGGGCAGGATCTCCAGCTGGGTGATCGACTTCGCGCCCTGGCGGATGGCGGTGCCGAGGCAGTCGGCACCGGTGTCGCCGCCACCGATGATGATCACGTTCTTGCCGTCGGCCCGGATCTGGCCCTCCACCTCGTCGCCGAGCGACGCCCGGTTGGACTGCGGGAGGTACTCCATCGCCTGGTGGATGCCGTCGAGCTCTCGGCCCGGCACGGGCAGGTCACGGCCCACGGTGGCGCCCATGGCGAGCACGATCGCGTCGTACCGGTCGCGGAGCTGCTGGCCGGTGAGCTCCTCGCCAACGTTGACCCCGGCGCGGAAGACGGTGCCCTCACGCCGCATCTGGTCGAGCCGCCTGTCGAGGTGACGCTTCTCCATCTTGAACTCGGGGATGCCGTAGCGCATCAGCCCGCCGATCTTGTCGGCCCGCTCGTAGACCGCGACCGTGTGGCCGGAGCGGGTGAGCTGCTGGGCGGCGGCCAGACCCGCCGGGCCGGAGCCGATCACCGCGACCGTGCGGCCCGAGAGCCACTCCGGCGGCTGGGGCCGGACGTAGCCGGACTCCCACGCCTTGTCGATGATCGCGACCTCGACGTTCTTGATGGTGACCGGGTCCTGGTTGATGCCGAGCACGCAGGCGGTCTCGCAGGGCGCCGGGCACAGCCGGCCCGTGAACTCCGGGAAGTTGTTGGTCGCGTGCAGGCGCTCGATGGCGCCTTCCCAGTCGTCGCGCCAGACCAGGTCGTTCCACTCGGGGATGATGTTGCCGAGCGGGCAGCCCTGGTGGCAGAACGGGATGCCGCAGTCCATGCAGCGGCCCGCCTGCTTGCTGATGATCGGGAGCAGCGCGCGGCCGATCCCGCCGGGATAGACCTCGTTCCAGTCGTGCACCCGCTCGTCGACCGGTCGCCGCTCGGCGACCTCCCGGCCGTCCTTGAGGAATCCCTTGGGGTCAGCCATGAAGCACCTCCATGATCCGGGCGGCGGCTTCCTCGTCGTTGAGGCCGTCCTCGATCGCTTCCGCCTTCGCCTCCAGCACTCGCTTGAAGTCGCTGGGCATCACCTCGGTGAACCGGGGCAGCGCGCTGTCCCAGTCGGCCAGCAGCTCCTCGGCCACCGTTGACCCGGTCTCCTCGAGGTGGCGGGTGACGAGCGCCTTGAGCTCCTCGGCCGCCTCGCCCTCGACCGGGCCGAGCTCGACGAGCTCGGGGTTGACCCGTCCCTCGTCGAGGTCGAGCACGAACGCGTAGCCGCCGGACATGCCGGCCGCGAAGTTGCGGCCGGTCTTGCCGAGGACCACCACGATCCCGCCGGTCATGTACTCGCAGCCGTGGTCGCCGACGCCCTCGACGACCGCCAGGGCGCCGGAGTTGCGGACGCAGAACCGCTCCCCCACCTCGCCGCGCAGGAAGATCTCGCCCTTCGTGGCGCCGTAGCAGATCACGTTGCCGGCGATGATCTGCTCGTGCGCCGCGAACGTCGCCGCGCGGTCGGGCCGGATCACGATCCGGCCGCCGGACAGTCCCTTGCCGACGTAGTCGTTGGCGTCGCCCTCCAGGCGCAGGGTGATGCCGGAGGGCAGGAACGCGCCGAACGACTGGCCGGCCGACCCGGTGAACGTGAGGTCGATCGTGCCGTCGGGCAGGCCCTCGCCCTTGTAGCGCTTGGTCACCTCGTGCCCGAGGATCGTGCCGACCGTGCGGTTGACGTTGCGCACCTTCACCTGGGCGCGCACCGGCTCGCCCCGCTCCAGCGCGGCCTCGCACAGCGGCACCAGGTCGGTGACGTCGAGCGCCTTGTCGAGGCCGTGGTCCTGGCCGGTGGTGTGGTGGCGCGAGGCGCCGTCGGGGATCTCCGGCAGGTGCAGGATCGGCGCCAGGTCGAGGCCGGCGGCCTTCCAGTGGTCGACCGCGCGGCTCACGTCGAGCGCGTCCACCCGGCCGATCGCCTCGTCGAGGGTCCGGAAGCCCAGCTGCGCGAGCAGCTCGCGGACCTCCTCGGCGATGTACTCGAAGAAGTTGACGACGTGCTCGGCCTTGCCGGTGTAGCGCTCGCGCAGGACGGGGTTCTGCGTGGCGATGCCGACCGGGCAGGTGTCGAGGTGGCAGACCCGCATCATGATGCAGCCCGACACCACCAGCGGCGCGGTCGCGAAGCCGAACTCCTCGGCCCCCAGCAGCGCCGCGATCACCACGTCGCGTCCGGTCTTGAGCTGGCCGTCGGTCTGCACCACGATCCGGTCGCGCAGGCCGTTGAGCAGCAGGGTCTGCTGGGTCTCGGCCAGGCCGAGCTCCCACGGACCGCCGGCGTGCTTCAGCGACGTCAGCGGCGAGGCGCCGGTGCCGCCGTCGTGGCCGGAGATGAGTACGACGTCCGCGTGCGCCTTGGAGACACCCGCCGCGACCGTGCCGACGCCGACCTCGGAGACCAGCTTCACGTTGATCCGGGCCTTCGGGTTGGCGTTCTTCAGGTCGTGGATCAGCTGCGCCAGGTCCTCGATCGAGTAGATGTCGTGGTGCGGCGGCGGCGAGATCAGGCCCACGCCCGGCGTGGAGTACCGGGTCTTGGCGATCCACGGGTACACCTTGTGGCCGGGCAGCTGCCCGCCCTCGCCGGGCTTGGCGCCCTGCGCCATCTTGATCTGGATGTCGTCGGAGTTGGTGAGGTACTCCGCGGTCACGCCGAACCGGCCGGACGCGACCTGCTTGATCGCGCTGCGGCGGGTGTCGCTGTGGAGCCGGTCGGCGTCCTCGCCACCCTCGCCGGTGTTGGACTTCGCGCCGATCCGGTTCATCGCGATCGCCAGGGTCTCGTGCGCCTCCTGGCTGATCGAGCCGTACGACATGGCGCCGGTCGAGAACCGCTTGACGATCTCGGAGACCGGCTCGACCTCGTCGATGTCGATCGGCTCGCGCCCGGTGCCGTCCGAGCCCTTGAACCGGAACAGGCCGCGCAGCGTCATCAGCCGCTCGGACTGCTCGTCCACGCGGGAGGTGTACTGCTTGAAGATGTCGTAGCTGCCGCTGCGCGTGGAGTGCTGGAGGCGGAAGACGGTCTCCGGGTCGAACAGGTGGGGCTCGCCCTCGCGGCGCCACTGGTACTCGCCGCCGATCGCCAGCTCGCGGTGGGCCGGCGCGATGCCCGCGGGCGGGTACGCCACGGCGTGCCGGCGCGCGACCTCCTCGGCGATGGTCGCCAGCTCGATGCCGCCGAGCTTGGAGGTGGTGCCGGTGAAGTACTTGTCGACGACGGCCTGCGACAGGCCGACCGCCTCGAAGATCTGGGCGCCGGTGTACGACGCCACCGTGGAGACGCCCATCTTGGACATCACCTTGAGCACGCCCTTGCCGAGCGCCTTGATCAGGTGGGCGACGGCCTTCTCGGGCTCGATCTTGACGTAGTAGCCGTCGCGGGCGAGGTCCTCGACGGTCTCCATCGCGAGGTACGGGTTGACCGCGGCCGCGCCGTACCCGATGAGCAGGGCGACGTGGTGCACCTCGCGGACGTCGCC
Source organism: uncultured Actinomycetota bacterium (assembly GCA_963788445.1). GTDB lineage: Bacteria > Actinomycetota > Actinomycetes > Propionibacteriales > Nocardioidaceae > Nocardioides. The sequence continues at coordinate 325,087 of CAWBGN010000004.1, read as the reverse complement.
GGCCTCGACGAGCAGCCCGACCTGGGTGCGGGTCTTCTCGCGCACCAGGTGGTGGTGCACCGCGCCCGTCAGCAGCAGCGACGGGATCGGCGCCAGCTCGGCGGTGGAGTGCCGGTCGGAGAGCACGATGATCCGTGCTCCCCCGGCGATCGCCTCGGACACCTCGGCGCAGATCTCGTCGATCCGCTCGGCCATCGACGCGCCGCCGCCCTCGACGGCGTACAGGCCGCGGGAGACGTGGGTGATGAAGCCCGGCATGTCGCCGTCGCGGTTGATGTGCCGGATCTTGGCCAGGTCGTCGTTGGAGATGACCGGGAACGGCAGCACCACCTGACGGCACGACGCCGGGGCCGGCTCGAGCAGGTTGGCCTCCGGGCCGATGGTGCCGCTGAGCGAGGTGACGAGCTCCTCGCGGATGGCGTCCAGCGGCGGGTTGGTGACCTGCGCGAACAGCTGGCTGAAGTAGTCGAAGAGCAGCCGCGGCTTGGTCGCTGAGCGCGGCGATCGGGGTGTCGGTGCCCATCGAGCCGATCGGCTCGGCGCCGGTGTTCGCCATCGGCGTGAGCAGGACCCGCAGCTCCTCCTCGGTGTAGCCGAAGATCTGCTGGCGACGGGTGACCGACGCGTGGGTGTGCACGATGTGCTCGCGCTCGGGGATGTCGTTGAGGTGGATCTGGCCGGCGTGCAGCCACTCGCCGTACGGGTGCTCCGCGGCGAGCTCGGCCTTGATCTCCTCGTCCTCGATGATCCGGTGCTCCTCGGTGTCGACGAGGAACATCCGGCCCGGCTGGAGCCGGCCCTTGCGGACGATGGTGGCGGGGTCGAGGTCGAGCACGCCGACCTCGGACGCCAGCACGACGAGACCGTCGTCGGTGACCCAGTAGCGGCTGGGCCGCAGGCCGTTGCGGTCGAGCACCGCGCCGATCTGGGAGCCGTCGGTGAACACCACGCAGGCGGGGCCGTCCCACGGCTCCATCAGCGAGGAGTGGAACTCGTAGAACGAGCGCCGGGCCTTGTCCATCTCGGCGTGGTTCTCCCACGCCTCCGGGATCATCATCAGCACCGAGTGCGGCAGCGAGCGGCCGCCCATGTGCAGCAGCTCGAGGACCTCGTCGAAGGTGGCGGAGTCGGAGGCGCCGGTGGTGCAGATCGGGTAGATCCGGTCGAGGTCGCCGGGGATCAGGTCGGAGGAGAGCAGTGCCTCGCGGGCCCGCATCCAGTTGCGGTTGCCCATGACCGTGTTGATCTCGCCGTTGTGGGCGATGAACCGGAACGGGTGGGCCAGCGGCCAGCTCGGGAACGTGTTCGTCGAGAACCGCGAGTGGACGACCGCGAGCGCGGAGGCGATCCGCTCGTCGATCAGGTCGGGGAAGAAGTTGTCGAGCTGGTCGGTGGTCAGCATCCCCTTGTAGGCGAGGGTCCGCGACGACAGCGACGGGAAGTAGGCGTCGGTCTCGTGCTCCGCGCGCTTGCGCAGGCAGAACGCGAGCCGCTCGAGCGCCATGCCGGCCACGCGGGCGCCGGCACCGGCGACGAAGAGCTGGCTGAACGACGGCATCACGCCGCGGGCGGTGGCGCCGAGGATGTCGGGGGTGATGGGTACGTCGCGCCAGCCGAGGACCGCGAGGCCCTCCTCGGCGGCGATCTCCTCGATCCGGCGGCGGGTCTTGGTGACCTGCTCGTCGTCCCCGGGCAGGAACGCCGTGCCGACGGCGTACGAGCCGTGCGGCGGGAGCTCGAAGTCGACGACGTCGCGCAGGAACGCGTCGGGGACCTGCATCAGGATGCCGGCACCGTCGCCGGAGTTCGGCTCGGCGCCGGCGGCGCCGCGGTGCTCGAGGTTGCGCAGGGCGGTCAGGGCCTGGGCCACGATGTCGTGGCTGGCCACGCCGGTCAGGGTCGCGACGAAGGCCACGCCACAGGCGTCGTGCTCGTGGCGCGGGTCGTAGAGCCCTTGTGGCGGCGGGAACGCGTGCATGGGCATTCTCCCGTCGTCTCTGCGTCGGCCTCCGTCTGCCCCTCATCAAGGCTCGCGGAGCCGACGTGTCGGCATGCGAAGTTGTGCGTGCAGGGGACGACGTTGGCCCGAGCGGAGCCTCACGCTACCACCGAGTTCGCGTCCGGAGCAGGGGCTGACTGCGTGCCGGACACCCGTCGCGGTGGCGACGAAACCCGCTAAGCGGGGTCCCGCGGGGCTTCGTCAGGCGCGGAGTCCTCCGCGTCGTCGGTGCTCGTGGCCGGTGGGCGCACGTAGACGTCGTCCTCGCGGCCGGGGTGGCGCCGCGCTGACACCACGAAGTACACCCCGGCCGCCACGAACAGCACGATCGAGGTCCACACGTTGAGCCGCAGACCGAGTACGTCGTTCAGCTGGACGTCGTCGATCCGCAGCATCTCGATCCAGCCGCGGCCGAGGGTGTAGATCATCACGTAGAGCGCCACCACCCGGCCGTGGCCGAGCCGGAACCGGCGGTCGGCCCAGATCAGCACGGCGGCGCCGGCGAGCGCCCACAGCGACTCGTAGAGGAACGTCGGGTGGAAGGTCGCGTTGTCGAGGTAGCCCGTCGGACGGTGCGCGACGTCGATCTCCAGACCCCACGGCAGGTCGGTCGGCTTGCCGAACAGCTCCTGGTTGAACCAGTTGCCCCAGCGGCCGATCGCCTGGGCGACGAGCACGCCCGGGGCCATCGCGTCCATCACCGGCAGGATCCGGATCCCCTTGACCTTGGCGCCGATGACGACGCCGAGCGCGCCCATCGCGATCGCGCCCCAGATGCCGAGCCCGCCCTGCCAGACGTAGAGCGCCTCCCAGGCGCTCCGGCCCTCGCCGAAGTAGAGCTCGTAGTCGGTGATCACGTGGTAGAGCCGGCCGCCGACGAGACCGAACGGCACCGCCCAGACGGCGAGGTCGCTGACCTCGCCCGGCTGGCCGCCGCGGGCGACCCAGCGCCGCTCGCCGATCCAGATCGCGGCGACGATGCCGACGATGATGCAGAGCGCGTAGCCCCGGATCGGGACCGGACCGAGCTCCCAGACGCCCTGGCTCGGGCTCGGGATGGACAGCGTGGTCAGCATGGTGGTCTTCCCTGGTCAGGTCTGGACGTCAGGCGAGGAGCCGGTGGATGTCGTCGGCGAGGTCGGAGGCGGAGGTGCCCTGGGTCCACAGGATCGGGACCCGGTCGTCGGTCGTCGATCGCGGTGACCTGGGTGCTGTGGGTGACCTCGTAGCCGCCGCTGGGCAGCTTCTCGCCCTGCTCGACGGCGACCGCCAGCGGCTTCCCGACGTCGATGATCGTCTGCAGGTCGCCGGTGAGCCCGATGAAGGTCGGGTCGAAGCGGTCGAGGTAGGCGCGCAGGGTCTGCTCGTCGTCGCGCGCCGGGTCGGTGGTCACGAAGACGACCTCGACCCGCTCCCGGTCCTGCTCGTCGAGCCGGGTCAGCGCCGAGGCGATGGTGGCCATCACCACCTGGCAGATGTCGGGGCAGTGGGTGTAGCCGAAGAACACCAGGGTCAGCGGCTTGTCGGTGTCGGCGGCCAGCGAGTACGGCTGCGCCGTCGGTGTCGGTCAGCGGGGTGTCGGGGACGACGTACGGCTGGTCGAGGACGGCGCCGTGGTAGCCCTCCTCGGTGGCGCGCGTCGCTCGCCGCACCCCGCGAGCAGGCAGACGGCGAGGACGCAGCGGCGAGCCGGAGCGCGACTAGCCACGCCGCACCCCGGCGGCGAGGTCCTCGGTGAGTGCGGACAGCGCCCGGAGACCGGCCGCCGGTCGTCGGGGTGGTCGAGCAGGGCCCGCACGAACGCCGAGCCGACGATGACGCCGTCGGCGTACGACGCCACCTCGGCGGCCTGGTCGCCGTTGCTGACGCCGAGCCCGACGCCGACCGGGAGGTCGGTGGTGGCGCGGGTGCGGGCGACGAGCGGGCCGGCCAGGTCGCTGGTCGTCGTCGCGGGCGCCGGTGACGCCCATGACCGCGGTGGCGTAGACGAAGCCGCGGCAGGCGGCGGTGGTCATCGCGATCCGCTCGTCGGTGGAGCTCGGCGCGACCAGGAAGACCTTGTCGAGGTCGTGCTCGTCGGCGGCGGCGATCCACGCGTCGGCCGCTGTCGGGGGTCAGGTCGGGCGTGATCAGGCCCGCTCCCCCGGCCGCGGCCAGGTCGGCGGCGAAGCGCGCGGCGCCGTAGCGCTCGATGGGGTTCCAGTAGGTCATCACCACCGTGGGCGTGCCGGTCGCGGCGACCGCCTCGACGGTGCGCAGCACGTCGCGGGTGCGGACCCCGCCGTCGAGGGCCTGCTGGGCGGCGGCCTGGATCGTGGGGCCGTCCATCACCGGGTCGGTGTAGGGCAGGCCGACCTCGATCACGTCGCAGCCGGCGTCGACCATCGCGCGGAGCGCGTCGATGCCGCCGTCGACGTCGGGGAAGCCGGCCGGCAGGTAGCCGACCAGGGCGGCGCGGCCGTCGGCGCGGGCCTTGTCGAAGGCGGTGGAGACGCTCATGCGTGCCGTCTCCGCCGGGGTCGGTGTCGGGGTCGCCCACCGGCTCCTCGGTGTCGCGCTCGGGGTCGCCCGAGGCCGAACCACTCGATGGCGGTGCCCATGTCCTTGTCGCCGCGGCCGCTGAGGTTGATCAGCATCGTGGCGTCCGGGCCCTTCTCGGCGGCGAGCTTCTCGGCCACGCCGAGGGCGCCGGCGACCGCGTGGGCCGACTCGATGGCGGGGATGATCCCCTCGGTCCGGCTGAGCAGCGCCAGCGCGTCCATCGCCTCGGCGTCGGTGACGGGGAGGTACGTCGCGCGGCCGGTGCTGGGCGAGGTGGGCGTGCTGCGGGCCGACGCCGGGGTAGTCGAGGCCGGCCGAGATCGAGTGGGACTCGATGGTCTGGCCGTCCTCGTCCTGGAGCACGAAGGTGCGGGCGCCGTGCAGGACGCCGCTCTCGCCCGCGACGATGGTCGCGGCGTGGCGGCCGGTCTCGACGCCGTCGCCGCCGGCCTCGAAGCCGTAGATCGCGACGTCCTCGTCGTCGAGGAACGCGGTGAACAGGCCGATCGCGTTGGAGCCGCCGCCGACGCAGGCGGCGATCGCGTCCGGGCAGCGCGCCGTACTGGTCGAGGCACTGCTGCCGGGCCTCGTCGCCGATGCCGCGGGTGAAGTCGCGGACCATGCTCGGGAACGGGTGCGGGCCGGCCGCCGTACCGAAGAGGTACGCCGTGTGGTCGACGCTGGCGACCCAGTCGCGGAGCGCCTCGTTGATGGCGTCCTTGAGCGTGGCGCTGCCGGACTCGACCGGGACCACCTTGGCGCCGAGCAGGTTCATCCGGGCCACGTTGAGCGCCTGGCGGCGGGTGTCGACCGCGCCCATGTAGACGGTGCAGTCGAGGCCGAAGTACGCCGCGGCGGTGGCGCTGGCGACGCCGTGCTGGCCGGCGCCGGTCTCGGCGATCACCCGGGTCTTGCCCATCCGCTTGGTCAGCAGCGCCTGGCCGAGCACGTTGCGGATCTTGTGGGCGCCGGTGTGGTTGAGGTCCTCGCGCTTGAGCAGGATCCGGGCGCCGACCTTCTCGCTGAGCCGCTCGGCGTCGTAGAGCGGGCTCGGCAGTCCGGCGTACTCGCGCAGGATGCGGTCGAACTCGGCGGTGAACTCCGGGTCGGCCATCGCGTCCTGCCAGGCGACGGTCAGCTCGTCGAGGGCGGCGTACAGCGCCTCGGGCATGAACCGCCGCCCCGAACTGTTCGCCGGGGCCCCGAACCAGCCGCGCTCGTCGGCGTCGAAGCCGGTCATGCCGCCACTCCCGTCATCGCGCGGACGGCGGCCTCGGGGTCGCCGTCGCGGACCAGCGCCTCGCCGACCAGGACGACGCGCGGCGCCCTCGCCGACGAAGCGGGCCACGTCGTCGGGGCCGGAGATGCCGGACTCGGCCACGAGCACCCGGTCGTCGGGGACGAGCGGGGCGAGCCGGCGCGAAGGTGCCGTCGTCGACCTCGAGGGTCTTCAGGTTGCGGGCGTTGACGCCGACCAGCTCGGCGCCGAGCGCGACGGCACGCTCGGTCTCGGCCTCGTCGTGGACCTCGACCAGCACGGTCAGCCCGAGCTCGCGGGCCTCGTCGTGCAGGCGGCGCAGCTGGTCGTCGTCGAGGGCGGCCACGATCAGCAGCACCAGGTCGGCGCCGGCGGCGCGGGCCTCGAGCAGCTGGTAGCCGGTGACGATGAAGTCCTTGCGCAGCACGGGGACGTCGACCGCGGCCCGGACGGCGCGCAGGTCGTCGAGGCTGCCGCCGAAGCGGCGCTCCTCGGTGAGCACGCTGATCGCGGCGGCACCGCCGCGGGCGTAGGCCGCGGCCAGCGCGGCCGGGTCGGGGATGTCGGCGAGGTCGCCCTTGCTGGGGCTGCGGCGCTTGACCTCGGCGATCACGCTCGAGCCGGCGGCCCGGAAGTGCGGCATCGGGTCGAGCGGCGGCGGCGCGTCGGCGAGCGCGGCGCGCAGGTCGGCGACGCTGGTGCTCGGCCTCCCGGCGGGCGAGGTCGATCCGTACGCCGGCGACGATGTCGTCGAGCACGGACATGGGTCCTCCGTCGGTGGGCGGGAAGGTCGGCACAAGCGTCTCACCCGGGTGGTGGACGCAGGGTCGCCGGGACGTGCGGCGAGATCGCCGGCGGGCGTCAGTGGCCGGAGCTCGTTGAGGCCCATCTTCGCCATCACGGCGAACACGACGCAGCGACGCGACGCCCGAGCGCACAGCCGACCCAGAACAGCGGCATGCTGACCGGCTCGAGCATCAGCGCCACCCCGCCGACGACGAAGCCGAGCATCGCGACCACCGACCGCGGTCCAGGCCGCGGGGGTGTTGCCGTGGTTGTCAGACATGCGTGCTCCTCGGGGCAGGTACGTCGTGCTGGGTGGTGCGGGCACAGTCTATTCAGCCGGTCACGCGGTGGGGTCGCGACCCTCGTCCATGGCCTTCCACAGGTCGAGGTTCGACCGGTCCTCGGGCGGCGGTTCGGCGGTCTCCGCCGCGGCGCCCGGGGCGTCGTACCGGCTGCCCATCTCGGGCCAGTGCCGCACCCAGCGGACGGCGAGGGCGGTCGCGGCGACGGAGGCCACGGCCGCGACGGCGGCGGCCCAGAACCATGCCGGTCGAGCCGACCGTGACCGAGTCGACCGGGGAGCCGGTCTGCTCGCGGAGGGCGTCGGCCAGCTGGTCGCCCAGCGTGGCGAAGCCGACGACCACGGTGACGAGCAGGCCGACGGAGCGCGAGCAGGCCGAGCCACGGCGACGACGCGGCGGACCCGCCCGCGGGTCACCAGCAGCACACCCCAGCACGGCGAGCAGGACCAGGCTCAGCGCGCCGGCCAGCGGCATCTCGCCGGCGTCCGCCGCGTGGCGACCACGCGGGTCCGACGCTCGGCGCGTCGGGATGTCGGCGTCCGCGACCCAGGCGCGGCTCCCGGCGACCGCGCGTCAGCGTGCCGGACGCGAGCCCGAGCAGCACGACCGGGCCGAACGTCCTGCGGGGCTCAGGCATCGGCCACCGTGAGCGGCAGGACGTCGGCGTCGAAGCAGGTGCGGTCGCCGGTGTGGCAGGCGGGGCCCTCCTGGTCGACCTTCACCAGCAGGGTGTCGCCGTCGCAGTCGAGCCGGACCTCCTTGACCCACTGCCGGTGGCCGGAGGTCTCGCCCTTGACCCAGTACTCCTGGCGCGACCGGCTCCAGTACGTCGCCCGGCCGGTCGTCAGCGTGCGCGCCAGCGCCTCGTCGTCCATCCAGCCCAGCATCAGCACCTCGCCGGTGTCGTGCTGCTGCACGACGGCGGGCACCAGCCCGTCGGCGGTGCGCTTGAGCCGCGCGGCGATGGCGGGGTCGAGGGAGGTCACTGCTCCCAGTATCCCGGGTCGCCGGTCAGGTCTGTTGGGCGACCCAGGAGGCGTGCAGGCCGGCGTAGACGCCCTCCTGGCCGACGAGCTCGGCGTGCGGGCCGCGCTGGACGATCCGGCCGCGGTCGACGACGACCACCTCGTCGGCGTTCTCGGCGGTGGAGAGGCGGTGGGCGATGGTGACCGACGTACGGCCGGACATCAGCCGCTCGAGCGCGCGGCCGATCCGCATCTCCAGGGCCGGGTCGACGGCGCTGGTCGCCTCGTCGAGGACCAGCAGGTCGGGGTCGGCGAGGTGGGCGCGGAGCAGCGCGACCAGCTGCCGCTCGCCGGCCGACAGCGACTCGCCGCGCTGGCCGACCTTGGTGTCGAGGCCCTCGCGGCAGTCCGGCCACCCAGTCGCCGAGGCCGAGCTCGTCGGCGCTGGCCAGGATGTCGGCCTCGGTGGCGTCGAGCCGGCCGTAGCGGACGTTGGCGGTGAGCGTGTCGTCGAACAGGAAGCCCTCCTGCGGCACCAGGACGACGCTGCGCCGCAGCGACGCCTGGCCGATGTCGCGGACGTCGACCCCGTCGAGGAGCACGGCGCCCTCGCGACGGGTCCATCAGCCGGGTGAGCAGCTTGGCGAACGTCGACTTGCCCGGACCCGGTCTCGCCGACGATCGCGATCCGGCTGCCCGCGGCGATGTCCATCGTCACGTCGCGCAGCACCGGCGGGCCGCCGGGGTAGGCGAAGGTGACGTCGTCGAAGCGGACGTCGATCGGCCCGCGGGGCAGGCGTCTGGCCGTCCGGCCCGGGGTCGACCAGGTCGGCCGGGGTGTCGAGGATGCCGATCACCCGGCGCCAGCCGGCGATCGCGATCTGGGCGTCGGTGAGGATCTGGGTGCCCATCTGGACCGGGCCGACGAACAGCGTGACCAGGAACGCGAACGCCAGCACCTCGCCGGCCGTGATGTCGTCGGCGAAGCCGAGCCAGATGCCGACGATCAGCACGCCGGCGTTGGCCAGCCCGGCCGAGATCCCGCCGAGGGAGAACGAGAACGCCGTGAACCCCTGGGCGCGGGTGCTGGCGATCTTGTACTCGTCGATCGCGTGGTCGATCCGCTCCTGGGTGCGGTCCTCGATCGCGTAGGAGCGGACGACCGCGGCGCCGACGACCGGCTCGGAGATCGCGGACAGCAGGATGCCGATCTGCCGCCGGACGATGGCGTACGCCGCCGACAGCTTGCGCTGGAAGAAGCGCAGCGAGAGGAACAGCGGCGCGAACGCGACCCAGACGACGATCGCCAGCTGCCAGCTGTAGATCAGCATGATCACGGTCGCGACCAGCATCTGGCCGATGCTGACGACGAAGATCAGGCCGCCGAAGACGAGGAACTGGCTGACCTGGTCGACGTCGCTGGTCACGCGCGAGACCAGCGCGCCGCGGCGCTCGGTGTTCTGGGTGAGCAGCGGCAGGTCGTGCACGTGCCGGAACGCCTTGATCCGCAGCGTGGCCAGCCCGCGCTCGGACGTGCGTGAACAGGCGGCTGGTCATCAGGAACGACGCGACGCTGGTCACCACGATCGCGCGCGGCCGCGACCAGGCCCATCATCACGGTGAACCCGACGTCGGGGCCGCCCGCGTCGCGCAGCCCGTGGTCGAGGGTCTGCTGGACGGCGATCGGCACGACGACCTGGCCGAGCGACGCCACCACCGCGAGGAACAGCGTGAAGCCGATGCCCTCCCTCAGCTCGGGCGAGTAGCCGCACGCCGCGCCGGATGGTCTCCATGGCGGCGATGTCGTCGCCGGTGTCCATCTGGGTGCCGGAGGTGCGCTCGGTCGGCGGGGGTGGTGCGTCATGTGGCGTCCACCTCCGCGTGCTGCTCGTAGGCGTTGACGAGGTGGGCGTACGACGGGCTGCGGGCGAGCAGCTCGGCGTGGGTGCCGCGGTCGGCGATCCGGCCGTCCTCGAGGTGGACCACCTCGTCGGCGAGCCCGATCGTGGCCTTGCGGTAGGCGACGACGACCAGGGTCGCGTCGGTGTCGCCGCCGCGCAGGGCCTCGAGGATCCGCGCCTCGACCTCGGGGTCGACCGCGGACGTCGCGTCGTCGAGGATCAGCAGCCGCGGGCGGCGGACCAGGGCGCGGGCCAGCGAGATCCGCTGCCGCTGCCCGCCGGAGAGCGACGTGCCGCGCTCGCCGAGCTGGGCGTCGAGACCGTCCGGCAGGGCGGCCACGAACCCGTCGGCCTGCGCCGCCCGGAGGGCCGCCCAGACCTCGCTGTCGGGGATGTCGGCGCCGAGCGTCACGTTGCCGCGGACCGTGTCGTCGAACAGGAACGCGGTCTGCGCGACCACGGCCACCGACTGCGGCCAGCTCGCCGCGCGCCAGGTCGCGCAGGTCGGTCCCGTCGAGCAGGATCGCGCCCTGGTCGGGGTCGACCAGGCGGCTCATCAGCGTGGTGAGCGTGCTCTTGCCCGACGCCGTGGCACCGACCAGCGCCACGGTCCGGCCGGGCTCGACGGTGAACGTGACGTCGTCGAGCAGCCGCTGGTCCGGGTCGTAGGAGTAGCCCAGGCCGGCCAGCTCGAGCCGGGCGCCGCCGCCGCCGGCGGTGGCCGCGCGGTCGCCGTACTGCATCTCGCCGGTCGCGTCGAGCACGGCGCTGACCCGGCGGAAGCCGACGACGCTGCGCGGGAACTCGCCCAGCAGCCAGCCGATCGAGCGGATCGGGAAGGACACGATCGTGAGCAGGTAGGCGACGGTCACCACGTCGCCCGGGATCGGTGTCGCCGTTGAGCACGCGCGCGGTCGCCGACCGACGAGCACGACCAGCACACCGAGGTTCGGCAGTGCGGCGAGCGTCGGGTCGAAGGCGGCGCGGATCCGGCCGGCCCGGATGTTCACGTCGCGCAGCTCGTGGGCCTTCGCGGCGAACCGGTCCGTCTCCTCGGGCTCGCGGCCCAGGGTCTTGACGACCATCGCGCCGTCGAAGGACTCGTGCGCGATCTCGCTGACCTCGGCCCGCAGCTGCTGGGCCCGGGTCATCAGCGGCGACGCGAGCCGCTGGTAGAACAGGTTGGCGACGATCACGGCCGGGAAGACGAGCATGCCGACGAGGGCCAGGACCAGGTCGGCGAACAGCATCTGGGCGACCGCGATCACCATCATCGCCACGGTGCCGACCGCCATCGGCAGCGGCGCGATCGGGCCCCAGGCGGCCTCGACGTCGGAGTTCGCGTTGGAGAGCAGCTGGCCGGTCGGGTGCCGCTGGTGCCACTCCATCGGGAGCGAGAGGTACTGGCGGGTGACGGCGCGGCGGTAGTGGGCCTGCATGCGGTACTGCATGATGCCGGCGCCGAGCCGGCGGGCGACGATGCCGACCGCGCGCAGGATGGCGACGCCCAGGAAGAGCGCCAGGATCGCCCAGAGCAGGCTGCTGTCCACCTCGCCGTCGCGGAACGCCGGCAGCACGGCGTGGTCGGTGGCCCAGCCGAGCACCCAGGCGTCGGCCACGGTCAGCGCGCCGAAGAGCAGGCTGCCGATGGTGGAGAGGGTGAAGATGACGGGTTCGCGCTTGATCGCGACCAGGAGTACGGCGAACCCCTCCCGCGTCGTCGAACCGCGTGGCTCCGCCTGCACGTCCGTCACCTCGGTCGGCCACCCCCTCCGGTCCCCTCGGACCTCCGGACGTCAGGGTATTCCACGCCGCCAACCCCTTACCAGCGAGATTGCCGGCCGCCCGCGCCCCTATGCTCGCCCGCATGAGCCGTGCCCTGCTGGCCCGCCGCGAACGCGCGGCCCTCTGCGACCTGGCCCTGGTGCTGGGCGAGGACGCACCGACGCTGTGCGGCGACTGGACCGCCAAGGACCTGGTCACCCACCTGCTGGTGCGGGAGCGCAGCCCGCTGGCCGGCGATCGGGCTGATGGTGCCGCCGCTGTCCGGGCCTGACCGAGCGGGAGATGGCGCGACTGGCCCGCCAGGACTTCGCGGTGCTGGTCGAGCGGCTGCGCGGCCACGGCCTCACCCCGATGGCCCTGCCGCCCGTGGACAAGCTGTTCAACACCGTCGAGTACTTCGTGCACCACGAGGACCTGCGCCGTGCCCAGGAGGGCTGGGACTGCCGCGCGAGCTCGACGAGGCCGATCTGGACGAGCTCTGGAGGACGGTGAAGGGGTACGGCGGTCGGCTGGTCAAGGACGCGGGCGTTCCCGTCGCCGCGCGCCGGACCGACACCGGCACGACGGTGACCCTGCGCAAGGGTCCGGACCCGGCCGTGCTGGTCGGTCCCCCGTCGGAGGTGGTGTTCTTCCTGTTCGGGCGGGAGGAGACCAGCGACCTCGCGTTCGAGGGACCGGACGAGCACGTCGCGGCGCTGCGTTCCACCGCACGAGAGGTCTGATCGGCTGAGCGTCAGCGGGTGGGGTGGCCGGCGGCGGCCAGCGCCTCCTTCACCTCGCCGATCCGCAGGGTGCCGAAGTGGAAGACGGTCGCGGCCAGCACCGCGTCCGCCCCGGCGTCGACGGCCGGCGCGAAGTGGTCGACCGTCCCGGCACCGCCCGACGCGATGACCGGGATCGTCACCTCGCGGCGTACGGCGCGGATCAGGTCGAGGTCGAAGCCGTCCTGGGTGCCGTCGGCGTCCATCGCGTTCAGCAGGATCTCGCCGGCGCCGAGCGTCGGCGCCGCGGTTCGCCCACTCGATCGCGTCCAGCCCGGCCGACTCGCGGCCGCCGTGGGTGGTCACCTCGAAGCCGGAGTCGGTGCCCACGGCCCGCCGGGCGTCGACCGACAGCACCAGCACCTGGCTGCCGAACCGGTCCGCGATCTCGGCGACCAGCTCCGGGCGCCGGATCGCGGCGGTGTTGACCGCCACCTTGTCGGCACCCGCGCGCAGCAGGCGGTCGACGTCCTCGACCGAGCCGACTCCCCCGCCGACGGTGAGCGGGATGAACACCTCCTCGGCAGTCCGGGACACGATCTCCATCGTGGTGGCGCGGCCCTCGTGCGAGGCGGAGATGTCGAGGAAGGTCAGCTCGTCGGCGCCCTCGGCGTCGTACGTGCGGGCCAGCTCGACCGGGTCACCCGCGTCGCGGAGCTCCTTGAAGTTGATGCCCTTGACCACCCGGCCGGCGTCGACGTCGAGGCACGGGATGACGCGGACGGCGAGGGTCATGCCGTACCGCTCGGCCTGGTCAGGGCCAGCGCGGCCTCGAGGGTGAACCGGCCCTCGTAGAGCGCGGTGCCGATGATCGCGCCCTCCACGCCGTCGCCGACCAGCCCCTGCAGCGCCTCGAGGTCGGCCAGCTCGGTGATCCCGCCGGACGCGACGACCGGCCGGTCGGTGGCGGCGCAGACCTCGCGGAGCAGGTCGAGGTTCGGGCCCTGGAGCATGCCGTCCTTGTTCACGTCGGTGACGACGTAGCGGGCGCAGCCCTCGCCGTCGAGCCGGGCCAGTACGTCGTAGAGGTCGCCGCCCTCGCGGGTCCAGCCGCGGGCCGCCAGCGTCCGGCCGCGTACGTCGAGCCCGACGGCGACCCGGTCGCCGTACTCGGCGATCGCGGCCGCGCACCACTCGGGCTGCTCGAGCGCGGCGGTGCCGATGTTGACCCGGCGGCAGCCGGCGTCCATCGCGGCCCGGAGCGACTCGTCGTCGCGGATGCCGCCGCTCATCTCGACGTCGATGTCGAGGGTGCCGACGATCTTCGCCTGGAGCTCGCGGTTGTGGCCGCGGCCGAACGCCGCGTCGAGGTCGACCAGGTGGATCCACTCGGCGCCCGCCTCCTGCCAGCGCAGGGCGGCCTCGACCGGGTCGCCGAACCGCTTCTCGGAGCCGGCGACGCCCTGGACCAGCTGCACGGCCTGGCCGTCGGCGATGTCGACGGCGGGCAGGAGCTCGAGGTAGGCGGCCATGCCCAGAATCCTAGGAGCCGTCGGCAGGGTCACCCGCGCCGCGTCTCAGCGGCGGCCGAACAGCATGACGTAGAGCACGGGCGCGGCCAGCAGGCTGACCATCACGCCCAGCGCCCGGGCCGCGGTCTCCTGGGTCACCACCCAGAGCACGACGTTGAGCACCACCAGGATCCCGACGGTCGCGGCCACCTGGCGGCGGCGACGGGCGGCGAGCAGGCCGGGCTGCCAGCGCGGCCGCGGTACCCAGCCGGTGACGGTACGACGCCGCGCGTCGCGGCGCTGGCGGCGTTCCTCCTCGGCCGCGCGGGCGGCCGCCTTGATCGCCTGCTCGCGCTCGCGTTCGGCACGGCGGCGGGCGCGCTCCTTGCTCACTCGGGCTCCTTCGCGGGCTCACTGCCACGTGCCGATCCAGTTGGTGAGCAGCGCGCGCGCCGGCGTCGCCGGACTTCTCGGGGTGGAACTGGGTCGCGGTGAGCGGGCCGTTCTCGACGGCCGCGACGAACCGGTCGCCGCCGTGCTCGGCCCAGGTCACCAGCGGGGCGCGGGTCCGGCCGTGGGTCTCCAGCTCCCAGCGGCGGGCGGCGTACGAGTGCACGAAGTAGAACCGCTCGTCCTCGATGCCGGCGAACAGGGCGGAGCCGTCGGCGGCGTCGACGGTGTTCCAGCCCATGTGCGGCACGATCGGCGCCTGCAGCCGCTCGACGGTGCCGGGCCACTCGCCGCAGCCCTCGCTCTCGACGCCGTGCTCGACGCCGCGCTCGAACAGGATCTGCATGCCGACGCAGATCCCGAGCACCGGTCGCCCGCCGGCCAGGAGGCGGCCGATCAGCTCGTCGCCCGCGGACCTTGCGCAGCCCGGCCATGCAGGCGGCGAAGGCGCCGACGCCGGGGACGACCAGGCCGTCGGCAGTCCAGCGCGGTCTGCCGGTCCGAGGTCACGAGCGCGGTCGTCCTCGGCGCTGTCACGCGCTCGACGGCGCGGTACGACGGAGCGAAGGTTCCCCGAGCCGTAGTCGAGGACCGCGACCTGGCGCCCGCTCAGAGTGAACCCTTGGTCGACGGGACGCCGGTCTCGCGCGGGTCGATCGCGACCGCGTCGCGGAACGCGCGGGCGAACGCCTTGAACTGGGTCTCCACGATGTGGTGCGGGTCGCGGCCGGCCAGCACCCGGACGTGCAGCGCCAGGTGGGCGTGGAAGGCGATGGTCTCGAAGACGTGCCGGGTCAGCGAGCCCTGGTAGTCGCCGCCGATGGTGACGTACGCCTGGCCCTCGGGCTCGCCGGTGTGCACGCAGTACGGGCGGCCGGACACGTCGACGACGGCCTGCACCAGCGCCTCGTCCAGCGGCACGGTGGCGTCGCCGAACCGGCGGATGCCGGCCTTGTCGCCGAGCGCCTCGCGCAGCGCCTGGCCGAGCACGATCGCGGTGTCCTCGACGGTGTGGTGGGCGTCGATGTGGAGGTCGCCCTCGGTCTGGACGGTCAGGTCGAGCAGCGAGTGCCGGCCGAACGCGTCGAGCATGTGGTCGTAGAAGCCGACGCCGGTGGAGACGTCGGTGCGGCCGCTGCCGTCGAGGTCGACCTCGACGAGGACCTTCGACTCCTTGGTCTGCCGCTCGATCCGGGCGGTCCTGGTCATCCGTCGCTCCGTTCCAGTGAACCCTCTGCCAGCACCTGGGTGAGTGCCTGCTTGAACGTCTTCATCTCGTCGGCGGTGCCGATCGACACCCGCAGCCAGCCGTCCGGACCGGTCTCCCGGATCAGCACCCCGCGGTCGAGCAGCGCCTGCCACACAGCATGACGGTCCCCGAAGGTCCCGAACAATGCGAAATTGGCGTCGCTGTCGGCCACCTGCAGCCCCTGCTCGCGCAGCCAGGCGACGGTGTCGTCGCGCTCGGCCCGCAGCTCGTCGACCTTGCCGAGCAGCTCCGGCGCGTGCCGCAGTGCCGCCAGCGCGACGGCCTGGGTGACCGCGGACAGGTGGTACGGCAGTCGCACGACCCGGATCGCGTCGGCGATCTCGGGGGCGGCGGCGAGGTAGCCCAGCCGGGCGCCCGCGAGCGCGAACGCCTTGCTCATGGTCCGCGTGACGACCAGGTTGCGGTACGTCGGCAGCAGCTCGAGCGCGCTGGGGGTGCCCGCGCGGCGGAACTCGCCGTACGCCTCGTCGACGACGACCAGCCCGCCCGGCTCGTAGCTCGCCGCGGCCTCGCACAGGGTCGACACGGCCTCGGGCGGCAGGGCGGTGCCGGTCGGGTTGTTCGGCGACGGCAGCAGTACGACGCTCGGTCGCCGCTCGAGCGACCAGCGCGCGGGCGTGGTCGAGGTCGAGCGAGAAGTCGGTCTCGCGGTGGCCGACGACCCACTCGGTGACCGTGTCGCGGGCGTACTCGGGGTACATCGAGTACGTCGGCGCGAAGCTCAGCGCGACCCGGCCCGGACCGCCGAAGGCCTGCAGCAGCTGGAGCATCACCTCGTTGGACCCGTTGGCCGCCCACACCTGGTCGGGGCGTGACGCCGTGGCCGAGGTACGCCGCGAGCGCGGTCGCGCAGCTCGGTGAACTCGCGGTCGGGGTAGCGGTTGAGGGTCGTGGTCGCCTGCGGCGACCGCGGTCGCGACGTCGGCGACGACCGCGGCCGACGGCGGGTAGGGGTTCTCGTTGACGTTGAGCTGGACCGGCACGTCGAGCTGCGGGGCGCCGTACGGCTGCAGGCCGCGGAGCTCCTCGCGCAGCGGCGGCCACGCCTCGGTGGGAGTCATCGCGGCCTCAGTCGCCGAAGCGAGCGCGGACGGCGGCGCCGTGGCCCGGCAGGTCCTCGGCCTCGGCGAGGGTGACCACGTGGTCGGCCACCTCGGCGAGCGCCTCGCGGGAGTAGTCGACGACGTGCACCGCCTTGAGGAACGCGCGTACGGACAGCCCCGAGGAGTGGCAGGCGCAGCCGGCGGTCGGCAGCACGTGGTTGGAGCCGGCGCAGTAGTCGCCGAGCGAGACCGGTGCGTAGGAGCCGACGAAGATCGCGCCGGCGTTGCGGACCCGGGCCGCGACAGCGGACGCGTCGGCGGTCTGGATCTCGAGGTGCTCGGCGGCGTAGGCGTTGACCACGTCGAGCCCCTGCTCGAGGTCGTCGACCAGCACGATGCCGGACTGCCGGCCGCCCAGGGAGGCGCGGATCCGCTCGACGTGGCGGGTCACCGACACCTGCTTGTCGAGCTCGGCCTCGACCTCGTCGGCGAGCCGCTCCGACGGCGTCACCAGCACGCTGGCGGCCATCGGGTCGTGCTCGGACTGGCTGATCAGGTCGGCGGCGACGTACGCCGCGTCGGCAGTGTCGTCGGCCAGCACGGCGATCTCGGTCGGGCCGGCCTCGGCGTCGATGCCGACGACGCCCTTGAGCAGCCGCTTGGCGCTGACGGTGTAGATGTTGCCCGGGCCCGGTGACCAGGTCGACCCGTCGGCAGGGTCCGGCGCCGTAGGCGAACATGGCGATCGCCTGGGCGCCGCCGACGGCGTACACCTCGTCGATGCCGAGCAGCGCGCAGGCGGCGAGGATCGTCGGGTGCGGCAGTCCGCCGTGCTCGCGCTGCGGCGAGGACGTCAGCGCGATCGAGGAGACGCCGGCGACCTGGGCCGGGACGACGTTCATCACGACGCTCGAGACCAGTGGCGCGATGCCGCCGGGGACGTAGAGGCCGACCCGTTCGACCGGCACCATCCGGTGGGTGACGGTGGCGCCCGGCGCCGAGCTCGGTGACGACGTCCTGCTCGAGCTCGGCCTCGCAGGTCGCCCGGAGCCGGCGGATCGACTCCTCGAGCCCGGCGCGCACGGCAGGGTCGAGCGCGGCGAGGGCGGCGTCGATGGCCGCGCGCGGCACGGCGATGTCGGTCTGGTCGACGCCGTCGAACTGCTGGGAGTACTCGGTGATCGCCTCGACGCCGCGGTCGCGGACGGCGTCGCAGATCGGGCGGACGACATGGATCGCGGCCTCGACGTCGAACTCCGCGCGCGGCACCGCCGCGCGGTAGTCGTCGGGCGCGGCCGCGCCCGCGCAGGTCGATCCGGCGAATCATGGCCCCGATTCTAGTTTGGCGGCCGGCTCCGGCGGCGCGGCGCCGTCTCCCGTGGGACGCCCGGTGGGCGGTCTAGAGTCGCATGGTGTGAGCGACTCGCTGCCGATGTTCCCGCTGAACGCGGTGCTGTTCCCGGGAGTCAGCGTGCCGCTCAAGGTGTTCGAGGACCGCTACCGCGCGCTCGTGCACCACCTGCTGCGGGTGCCGGACCCCACCGAGCGGCTGTTCGGGTCGGTCGGGCATCCGCGAGGGCTACGAGATCGGCGAGCACGGCGCCCAGTCGCTGTTCCGGGTGGGCTGCCGGGTCAAGCTCACCGACGTCGAGCCGCACCCCGACGGCACGTTCGACATCGTGGCCGTCGGCATGGAGCGGATCGAGCTCGAGCGGCTCGACACGACCGGCACCTTCCCGGTCGGCCACGTGGTGCCGACAGCCGGAGGAGCCCGCCCCGGTGCCGCGAGGAGATCGTCGAGCGGGCCCGCGCGACGTTCGCCGCCTACCGGGTCGCCCTCGGCACGATCAGGTCCGACCCCTACCCCGGCGACCTGCCGCAGGACCCGACGTACCTCTCGTGGACGCTGGCCGCCGTCGCGCCGCTGCCCATGCACGAGCGACAGACCCTCCTCGAGGCCGAGGACGCCGCGCTCCGGCTGGTGATGGTCACCGACCTGCTGCGCACCGAGCTGCGCGCGATGAACGTGATCCCGTCGCTGCCGGCCACCGAGGTGGCCCGGACCCGCTGGTCGCCGAACTGAGCGCCATGGCGAAGAAGAAGTCGCCCGGCGGCACGCCGGCCACGGTCGCGCTGACCCGCGCCGGGATCGAGTTCAGCCTGCACGAGTACCCCCACGACCCGCGCGCGGCGTCGTACGGCCTGGAGGCGGCCGAGGCGCTCGGCCTCGACCCGGCGCGGGTGTTCAAGACCCTGATGGCCACCGTCGACGGCGCCCTCGCGGTCGCGGTGGTGCCGGTCGTCGGGTGGCTCGACCTCAAGGCCCTCGCCCGTGCGCTCGGCGGCAGCCGGGCGGCGATGGCCGACCAGGCCGTCGCCGAGCGTTCGACAGGGTACGTCGCCGGCGGCATCTCCCCGATCGGCCAGAAGCGCCGGCACCCCACCGTGGTCGACAGCTCGGCGCTCGACCATCCGACGGTCTACGTGTCGGCCGGCCGCCGCGGGCTGGACCTGGAAATCAGCCCGGCCGACCTGGTCCGGATCACCGAGGCGATCGTGGACCGGGTCGGCCGGGACTGACGAGCTGTCAGTTGGTCGTGAGCCGGAACACCACGTGGGACGAGTCGTCCTCGACCCACGCGCTCATGCCGATGCCCTGCAGCGGCTCGAGGTTGTCCGCGGCTTCCTTGTCGTCGCCGGCGACCTTGACCAGCCAGCCGTCTCCGGCGTCGAAGTTGACGTAGAGGATCGAGCTGGCGTCCTCGGCCTCACGGACGACGTTCTGGAAGACGTCGGAGTCGCCCAGGTCGCCGTCCTCGAGGAGCTCCGAGACGTAGTCCTGGTCGACACCGATCGCGATCTTGTCGCCGTCGCTCTCGCTGATCGAGGAACATCGCTCTGGCCGCCCAGCTGGGCGCGGATCTTCTCGAGGACCGCCTCGATCTCCTCCGGGTCACCCTGGATCTTGACGCCGATCGGCAGGCCCTCCGGCGGAGCTGCTGTTGACCAGCGCCTCGGGGTCGATGTCGGAGCTCGACCGCGATCGCGGTCGACTCCCCGAGCAGCGTCTCGATGTCGTCGGGGAAGCTCGAGACCGGTCTCGGCCTCGGCCTGGGCGATGAAGTCGTCCGCGGTCATCTCGCCGCCGGTGTACTTGCTCGATCTGGTCGAGCATCGTGGAGAACCAGCCCTCGGGCAGCCCGACGCCGATCGCGGCGGCGGTGTCCTCGGGCAGGGTCGACGAGCACGTCGTCGCCCTTGTCGGTGGTCGGCATGCTCTGCTCGGTGAGCGCGGAGTCGCCGGCCATCTCCACCTCGAGCGCGCCGTCGTCGAAGCGCACGGTCAGCGCGGCGCCCTGGAAGTCCTCGAGCGCCTCGGTGAACTCCTCCGGCATCGCCGACATGGACTCGGAGTCGTCGGTCATCCCCTCGAACTCGTCGCAGAAGGCGTCATCGCTCGGATCGGCCTCGGGGTCGAGCACGCAGCTCGAGAAGTCCGTGCTGCCAGCGCCCAGTCCCATCCCGAACAGGCCGTCGGCCGAGTCCGCCAGGAACTTGCCGGCCGCGGGCGCGGCGTACATGTTGATGACGCCGGCGTCACCGACCTCGTCGGTCCACTTCTGGTAGTCCTCGTCGTCGGAGAGCGGCGCCTCCGCAGCGTCGTCGGCGATGCCCTGGGCGATCTTGTCGCTCTCGGCGACGACGGCCCACTCACCGTCGATCGACCCAGCCGCCGCCCTCGTCGCCACTCTCGCCGGCGCAGTCCTTGATCTTGGCGAGACCGTCCTCGGCGGCGCCCTCGTCCTTGACCTGCAGGACGAACGCCGCGACCGGGGTGTCCTCACCGGTGTCGACGGCCGCCACGGCCGCCCGGTCGCCCAGCCAGGGCTCGATGTCGTCCTCGTAGTCGAGGCCGTCGCACGCCTCGCCGAGGTCGAACTCCTCGAACATCTTCTGGCGGATGTCGTCGTCGGTGTCGAGGTCGATCTCGTCGTTGAAGGCGGGGAACTTCTTGAGGATCTTGAGCGCCTCGACCTTCTGCTCACCGCTCGGGTCGAGGTCGATGCTGGCGTAGCCGAGGGTCGAGTCCGGCAGCGCCTCGGCGGGCTGGGCCCCGGTCGAGCTCCACCAGACGGCGGCCGCGGCCGCACCGCCCGCCGAGGGCGAGGCCCACGACGGCGCCACCGGCGATCAGGGCCTTGCGGCGGCCGCCACCGGCGGGCTTCGGCGAGCTCCCGAGCGGAGAGCCACCGCCCTGCTCGAGATACTCGGGGCCCCCCGGGCCGCCGGGCGGGATGCTGCTGCTCACGATGTGTTACCCCCTGGATATGACGTGCTGAAGTGCGTTCGAGACGATCAGACGTGCGGCGACGCCGGTGCGTTCCGCGCGGTGAGCCTACCCCGTGGGAGCTGCGCTCAACCGTCTTTCGAGTGACGTCGGGTGAACGCGAAGAAGACCACCATCACGGCCGACCAGGGCGCTGGCCGGGAACGCCACGAACGGACTCTTCCCGGCGACGGTGAGGTCCGCCGGAATCCGGGTGCCGTCGTCGGCCGTCGCGGCCGCCGCCTGGGCGTCGGGCGGGCCCAGGGCCTGTCCCGACCCGCAGCATCACCCACGCCGCCAGGGCCGACCCAGCGAGCACGGCGACCAGGGTCAGCAGCTCCCACCGGTCGAAGGCCATGGCCGAGGGCCGCCGCCGTCAGCAGCCCGGCCGACGGACGCCACCACGACGTACCAGCCGGTGCTGGAGAACTCGGCGCGCGCCGCGGGCGAGGTCGGGCAGCCACTCGTGCTCGTAGGCGAACCCCACCGGGGCGTCCCAGAGCCACTCCCAGACGACGCCGGCCAGCGCGCCGACGGCGGCGAACGCGACGAGCACGATGACGGTACGGCGCAGCCCGGCGAGCACCACCCCGCGGGTCGACGCCGTTGCCCGCTCCTGCGGTCACGTGAGACATCCGGGCCCCAGGAGCTGCTTGAGGTCGGCGAAGAGGGCGGGGCTCGGGGTCACCCGCAGCCGGTCGTCGAGGCGCATCACCCTCGTCGCGTCACGGGTCAGCAGCCGCAACCGGACCTCGGTGACGCCGGGGTGGGTGCCGAGGACGTCCTTGAGCTGCTCGACGACCGGCGCCGTGCACCGGGTCGACGGCAGGCTGATCACGACCGGGCCGGACGGTCCGTCCGAGAGGTCCGGGACCGTCACCTCCTGGCCGTGCAGCTCGGGCTGGTCCTTGCTGCGCGACAGCCGGCCCTTGACCGTGATGATGGCGTCCTCGGTGAGGTAGGTGCTGGCCAGCTGGTAGGAGCTCGGGAACAGGAGTACGTCGATCGCGCCGTCGAGGTCCTCGAGCGTGACCATCGCCCAGGCGTCGCCGCGCTTGGTGATCTTGCGCTGGACCGACGTGACCAGGCCGCTGATCGTGATCGACGAGCCGTCCTGCCGCTCCTCGTCGAGCATCAGCTGGCCGATGGTGCAGTCGGTGCCGGCCGACAGGACGTGCTCGAGGCCGAGCAGCGGGTGGTCGGAGACGTAGAGGCCGAGCATGTCGCGCTCGTGGCCGAGCAACGTCATCTTGTCCCACTCGTCGATGTCGGGGATCGCCACGGAGATGCCGAAGCCGCGCTCGGACGTCGTCGTCGAGGTCGTCGAAGAGGGAGTCCTGTCCGCTCGCCTCGTTCCGCTTGATGTCGACGTAGCGGTCGACGGCCTCCTCGTGGATCGCGACCAGCGCGCGCCGCCGGTGCTTCATGTCGTCGAACGCGCCGGCCTTGACCAGCGACTCGAGGACCCGCTTGTTGCAGACCAGGCCGGCGACCTTGTCCATGAAGTCGTTGAAGTCGCTCGTAGCGGCCCTGCTCCTCGCGGCGCCGCCACGATCTCGTCGACGACGTTGCTGGCCGACGTTGCGGATCGCGGTGAGGCCGAAGCGGACGTCGTTGCCGACCGGCGTGAAGTTGGCGGCCGACTCGTTGACGTCGGGCGGGAGCACCTGGATCTTCATCCGGCGGCACTCGTTGAGGTAGATCGCCGACTTGTCCTTGTCGTCGCGGGTGGACGTCAGCAGGGCGGCCATGTACTCGGCGGGGTAGTTGGCCTTGAGGTAGGCGGTCCAGTACGACACCAGGCCGTACGCCGCGGAGTGGGCCTTGTTGAAGGCGTAGTCGGAGAACGGCAGCAGGATGTCCCACAGCGTCTTGACGGCGTCCATGCGAGTAGCCGCGCTCGCGCATGCCGGCGGAGAAGCCCTCGAACTGCTTGTCCAGCTCCTCCTTCTTCTTCTTGCCCATCGCCCGGCGCAGGATGTCCGCCTGCCCGAGGCTGTAGCCCGCGACCTTCTGGGCGATCGCCATGACCTGCTCCTGGTAGACGATCAGGCCGTAGGTCTCGCCCAGGATCTCGGCCAGCGGCTCCGCCAGCTCGGGGTGGATCGCCTCGACCGGCTCGCGTCCGGTCTTGCGGCGGGCGTACTTGTTGTGGGAGTCGGCGCCCATCGGGCCGGGCCGGTAGAGGGCGCCGACCGCGGAGATGTCCTCGAACGTGTCGGGCCGCATCGAGCGGAGCAGGGCGCGCATCGGGCCGCCGTCGAGCTGGAAGACGCCGAGGGTGTCGCCGCGCTGGAGCAGCTTGTACGTCGCCTGGTCGGTGAGCTCGAGCTCCTCGAGGACCACCGTCTCGCCGCGGTTGGCCTCGATGTTCTTGACGGCGTCGTCGAGGACCGTGAGGTTGCGCAGCCCCAGGAAGTCCATCTTGATCAGGCCGAGGCTCTCGCAGGTCGGGTAGTCGAACTGCGTGATCATCGCGCCGTCGGCGGGCCGCCTGAGCATCGGGATGATGTCGAGCAGCGGCTCGCTGGACATGATCACGCCGGCGGCGTGCACGCCCCACTGGCGCTTCAGGCCCTCGATGCCGATCGCGGTGTCGACCACGCGCTTGACGTCGGCGTCGCCGTCGTACAGGGAGCGGAACTCGCCGCCCTCGCCGAAGCGCTTGTGGGCCGGGTCGAAGATCTCCTTGAGCGGGACGTCCTTGCCCATCACCGCGGCCGGCATCGCCTTGGTGATCCGGTCGCCCATCGCGAACGGGTAGCCGAGGATCCGGCGAGGAGTCCTTGACGGCCTGCTTCGCCTTGATGGTGCCGTAGGTGACGATGTAGGAGACCCGGTCGTCGCCGTACTTCTCGGTGACGTACTGGATGACCTCGCCGCGCCGACGCTCGTCGAAGTCGATGTCGAAGTCGGGCATCGAGACGCGGTCGGGGTTGAGGAAGCGCTCGAAGATCAGGCCGTGGACCAGCGGGTCGAGGTCGGTGATCCGCATGGCGTACGCGACCATCGAGCCGGCGCCGGAGCCGCGGCCGGGCCCGACCCGGATGCCGTTGTCCTTGGCCCAGTTGATGAAGTCGGCGACGACGAGGAAGTAGCCGGGGAAACCCATCTGGGTGATCACGCCGACCTCGAAGTCGGCCTGCTTGCGCACCTCGTCGGGGATGCCGTTCGGGTAGCGGAACCGGAGGCCCTTCTCGACCTCCTTGACCAGCCAGGAGTCCTCGTTCTCCCCCGGCGGGCAGGGGAAGCGCGGCATGAAGGTGCCGTTGCCCTCGGTGAACGAGACGTCGCAGCGCTCGGCGATCAGCAGCGTGTTGTCGCAGGCCTCGCGGAGGTCGTACTTGTCGGCCCAGAGCGCGCGCATCTCCTCGGGCGACTTGATGTAGTAGCCGTCGCCGCTGAACGCGAACCGCTGGCCCGGACCGTCTCCCGCGGGGATGTCCATCGTCGAGCCGGAGTTGATGCAGAGCAGGTGCTCCTGCGAGGGGGCGTCCTCGCGCATGACGTAGTGGGAGTCGTTGGTGGCGAGCATCGGGATCTGCAGGTCCTTGGCCAGCCGGAGCAGGTCGTCGCGGACGCGGTTCTCGATGTCGAGCCCGTGGTCCATCAGCTCGAGGAAGTAGTTGTCCCGGCCGAGGATGTCCTGGTAGTCGGCGGCGACCTGGCGGGCGGCGTCGTACTGGCCGTGGCGCAGGTGCACCTGGACCTCGCCCGACGGGCAGCCGGTCGTGCCGATGATGCCCTTGCCGTGCTGGGCGAGCAGCTCGCGGTCCATGCGCGGCTGCTTGAAGAAGCCGTCGCGCCAGGCGCCGGTGGTGAGCCGGAACAGGTTGTGCATGCCCTCGCGTGGTCTCGGAGAGCAGCGTCATGTGGGTGTAGGCGCCGCGGGCCGACACGTCGTCCGGGCCGCCGCCGTAGAAGTTGACGCCCTTGCGCTCGAAGCGGGAGATGTTCGGGGCGAAGTAGGCCTCGATGCCGATGATCGGCTTCACACCCGGCGGCCTTGGCCTTCTTGTAGAACTCGTAGGCGCCGAACACGTTGCCGTGGTCGGTCATCGCGATGGCGGGCATGCCCAGCTCGGCGGTGCGTTCGGCGAGCGCGCCCAGTCTTGCCGCACCGTCGAGCATGGAGTACTCGGTGTGCACGTGAAGGTGGACGAAGGAGTCCTGGGAACCTGTCGCCATCGTCGCGGGGCGCTCCTCGAGGTGTCGTGCGGGCATGCAGCATCGGCCACGGCCGGTGGCAGGGTGTCGATCCTGGGGGAAGGACGCCAGCCTACGCGAACCGTCCCGCCCATGGTGGCAGGGCGCACCGACAGTCCGACCGGTCCGGCCATGGACGGGTGATCGCCGCCCACGAACCGTCCACAGTGCGCCCGGTCGACACGCTCCTCCACAGCCGTACGCCGCCCCCCGGCGGCGCCCCGGCGGGCGCCCTACGGTCGGCGACGTGATCGACACCCATGAGAGCCCTGCCGCTGCCGGCCCTGCCGGCCGCTCGCTGCGCGCCGACGACCTGCGCGTCCTGGTCGGCCTGCTCGGTGACATCGACCGCGACGTCCCCGACGACGAGCGGATCGACCAGATCCGCGCGCTGGAGCACCTCAAGAACGCCGCCGCAGCCGCGCAGGCCCGGATCACCGTCGACTTCGACGAGTCGCAGCGGGCGGAGCAGCAGGCCGCCGGCGTCCCCGAGTCGCTCCGTCGGAGCGGGTGTCGGCGCCCAGATCGCCCTCGCCCGACGCGAGTCACCGCATCGCGGCGGTCGGCATCTCGGCCTCGCGAAGGCGCTCGTGCGCGAGATGCCCCACACCCTGCGTGGGATGGAGCTCGGGGTGATCTCGGAGTGGCGGGCGACGCTCATGGCGCCGCGAGACGGCCTGCCTCGAGCGCGACCACCGCTCGGCGATCGACGCCGAGATGTGCGCCGACCCGGCTCGGGTGGAGGGACTCGGTGACAAGCGGCTGGTGGCCGAGGTCCGCAGGCGTGCCTACCAGCTCGACCCACGCTCGGTCGTCGACCGCGCCAGGTCCGCGGAGAACGAGCGCCGCGTCACGATCCGACCCGCACCCGACACCATGTGCTACCTCACGGCCCTGCTCCCCGTCGCGCAGGGCGTGGCGGCGTACGCCGCATTGACCCGCGCCGCCGACACCGCCCGCGCTGCCGGCGACCCGCGTGGCAAGGGACAGGTGATGGCCGACACGATGGTCGAGCGGGTCACCGGCCAGGCGGAGGCGCAGGCGGTCCCCGTCTCGATCGATCTCATCATGACCGACACGGCGCTGTTCGCAGGCGGGGACGAGCCCGCACACCTCGACGGCTACGGGCCGATCCCGGCCGGGGTGGCGCGCCACTTGGCGACCATCGGTTCACGCGAGCGCACCTGGCTGCGCAGGCTCTACACCTCACCCGCCACTGGCCAGCTGGTGGCCATGGACGCCGCGACGTACCGCTTCCCCAAGGGGCTTGCGCGACTGATCCGACTCCGCGACCAGCTCTGTCGGACCCCGTGGTGCGGCGCGCCGATCCGCCACCTCGACCATCCCGACCCGCACGCCGAGGGCGGCGAGACCTCCGAGCCGAACAGCCAGGGGCTGTGTGAGGCCTGCAACCACCACAAGCAGGCCATCGGATGGCGGGCCCTCCCCCGCGCCGGCCCGGGTCATGTGGTGGTGACGACCACGCCCACCGGCCACACGTACCGATCCCACGCGCCGCCACTGGTGTCGCCGACCTGGACCATGACCCGGCCGGGTGTGTGGTCGCGCACCGCCTGAGCGGACCTCGACCTCAGCGCTCTCCGGCCACGTCGAGGCTCTCCTCGATGACGACCGCGACGATCCGACCGAGCCGCTCCTCCCCGAGCTCGGGGGCGCGCTCGGCCATGGCGCGCGCGATCGCGCGTTCGCGCTCGGGATCACGTGTCGTGTCGGGCTTGTGCGCCTGGACGACCCGGGTCAGAGCCACCCGCCTGGCCAGGAGGTCACCCAGCTGCGCGTCCACGTCGTCGATCAGGTCGCGGAAGAACGCGACCGGGTCGGCACCTGGCCACGCCATCTTGAGGTCGGGTGCCTTCTCCTCGTTCGTCGAGCCGTCGGTGCGTTCGAGTTCGACCAGGCCGCGGTGGACGTAGAACGCGCGGGCGCGGGGTGTTGCTCACGAACACCCAGAGGCAGAAGCCGTTCGGGCGCAGGCCCTTGACCAGGTCCAACAGCGCGCTGCCGACGCCGTGACCGGCAGCTTCAGGAGCGACGTAGAGCGAGTGCAGCCAGTCGGCGGCCACGACGACGTAGCCCAGCGGGTCGCCGTCCGGCGCTTCGGCCAGCCACACCTCCCACTGCCCGAGGTCCCAGCCGCGCCACCCAGCCGCGTACCTCGTCGTCGGTGTGGATCCCCGGCGGCATCGCCGGGAAGGCGGCAGCCCGGACGCGCAGGTAGAGGTCCGCCAGGGCAGGCAGGTCCTCGGCGGTCGCCGCCCGGAGCTGCCACTCGTCCATCAGTGCGCCTCGCGGACGACCTCGAGCGCGTGGGCCAGGTCGTCGGGGTAGGTCGACTCGTACTCGACGTACTCGCCGGACGTCCGGGTGCTCGAACCCGAGGCGTACGGCGTGTAGCCACTGCCGCGTGAGCCCGACCCGTCGGGCCAGGACCGGGTCCGCGCCGTACGTCAGGTCGGCGACGCACGGGTGCTTGAGGGCCGCCATGTGCACCCGGATCTGGTGCGTGCGGCCGGTCTCGAGGTGGATCTCGAGCAGGCTGGCGAAGCGGTGCGCCTCGAGCGTCTCGTAGTGGGTGACGCTGTGCCGGCCGTCGGCCATCACCGCGAACTTGTAGTCGGCCTTGGGGTGGCGGCCGATCGGCGCGTCGACGGTGCCCTCGAGCGGGTCCGGGTGGCCCTGGACCAGCGCGTGGTAGGTCTTGTCGACGGTCCGGTGGCGGAACGCGTTCTTCAGCCGGGAGTAGGCGACCTCGGACTTGCAGATCACCATCACGCCGGAGGTGCCGACGTCGAGCCGCTGCACGATGCCCTGCCGCTCCGAGGCGCCACCGGTCGCGATCCGGAAGCCGGCGCCGGCGAGGTGTCCGACGACGGTCGGACCGGACCAGCCGGGCGACGGGTGGACGGCGACACCGACCGGCTTGTCGATCACCACGATGGAGGCGTCGTCGTGGATGATCTTGATCCCCTCGACGATCTCCGGGACCACCACGAGCGGGTCGGTCAGGATCGGGATCGTGACGTCGATGACCGCGCCGGGGAACACCCGGTCGCTCTTGCCGACGTCGGCCCCGTCGAGCCGCACGTGGCCCTGGCCGATCAGCTCGGCGGCACGGGTGCGCGAGAGACCGAACATGCGGGCCAGGGCGGCGTCGACCCGCTCGCCCGACAGTCCCTCGGGCACCGAGAGCATCCGGTGGTCGGCAGCCTGGGTCACGCCTTGCGCTCCCGGGCAAGGTCGCGGGTGCCGTCGATCCGGATGCCTCGGAACGCCTGCAGGAGGATCAGGCCGGCAGCGACGTTGATGCAGATGTCGGCGACGTTGAACACCGGCCAGTGCGGCACCATCAGGAAGTCGATGACGTGGCCGCGCAGCGGCGAAGGGTCCCGGAACAGCCGGTCCGTCAGGTTGCCGGCGACACCGGCGAGCAGGAGGCCGAGGGCGACGGCCCAGATCCGGCTGCCGAGGCGGCGGCTCACGTAGATCACGACCACGACGGCCGTCATCGCGAGCAGGGTCAACAGCAGGGTGAACTGGGTGCCGGTGCTGAACGCCGCGCCGGGGTTCTTGGTGAGGTGCAGGGTGAGCCACGACCCGAGCAGCTCGATGTCACCGGAATCCAGGTGCCGGAGCGCGAGCGCCTTGGTCACCTGGTCCAGCGCAAGGCCGGCGAGGGCCACACCGGCGAAGGCCAGGCGGTACCGCAGCCGGCTTCCGGTGGCGGGTGTCGGGTGTGGTGGAACGGCGTCGCTCAGCGACGTTCCTCGCGCTGCTTGCATGTCAGGCACAGTGTGGCACGGGGAAACGCCATGACCCGCATCTTGCCGATGGGGTTGCCGCAGGACTCGCAGATGCCGTAGGTGCCGTCCGCGATCCGGGCCAGGGCCCGGTCGATCTGGGCGAGCTTCTCGCGCTCGTTGTTGACGACGGTGAGCTCGTGGTCGCGCTCGAAGCTGGTGGCGCCCATGTCCGCCTGGTCGTGCCCGGCGCCGTCACCGGCGTCACGCATCAGCCCGGCGAGCTCCGCCTCCTGGTCGTTCGAGGGTGTGGACCACCTTGTCGCGGAGCTCGTGGAGCTCGTCGAGCACGCCCTTGATCTCGGCCTTGGTCCAGGCACCCTCGCCCTCCTTGACCTTCAGCGAGCCGACCTGCCTGGCCGGGGCTCGCCTGGTCGCGGCGGCGGCCTTCTTGGCGGGTGCGGCCTTCTTGGCCGGGGCCTTCTTCGCTGGCGTCGCCTTCTTGGCGGCCGCCTTCTTCACGGGCGCGGTCGTGGTCTTGGTGGTGTCGGTCTTCTTGGCGACGGTCTTCTTGCGCCGGAGCCTTCGTCGCCGTAGCCTTCTTGGCGGGTGCGGCCTTCTTCGCGGGCGCCGCCTTCTTGGCCGCAGCCTTCTTGACCGGGGCCGCCTTCTTCGCCGGAGCGGTCTTCTTGGCGGCCGCCTTCTTCGCCGGCGCGGCCTTCTTTGCCGGGGCTGCCTTCTTCGCCGGAGCGGTCTTCTTCGCTGCCGCCTTCTTGGCGGGGGCGGCCTTCTTCGCCGGAGCGGTCTTCTTGGCGGTGCGGCCTTCTTGACCGGGGCCGCCTTCTTCGTGGGCGCCGCCTTCTTCGCAGCAGCCTTCTTGACGGGGGCGGTCTTCTTCGCGGGCGCCGCCTTCTTGGCCGGAGCGGCCTTCTTTGCCGGCTTGCGGGGATCGCCTTCCGCGCGGCCGAGGCCGCGGAACTGGCGAGCGACTTCCTGGTGCTGCGAGCCATGAATGTGGCCTCCCTCGGACCTGGCGCGTTGTGGCGCGGGCCACAGTGTCGACGGGAGGGTAGCCCGTGCGCGGTGGCGCTTCAAACTCGGCGCGCCCGAAATGGGCAGCGCGGCCGGTCTCGTACGAGACCGGCCGCGCCGGAGGACGTGCGGAGAAGCTGTCGTCAGCCCTCGTCGTCGCCCAGGATCGAGCGCAGGCGCTTGGGCGCCGTCTGCTCCTGGTTGCCGCCCGCCTCGGACGGCCCTTCGAGCGCCTCGAGCTGCTGGCTGAAGTAGCTCTTGAGGCGCGAGCGGTACTCCCGCTCGAACGACCGGAGGTTCTCGACCTCGGCGTTGAGCTTGTCGCGCTCCTTCTCCAGGTCACCGAACATCTGCTGGCGACGGTCCGCCGTCTCGGAGTCGAGCATCTGCGCGCGCGCACGGGCGTCGGCCTCGAGCCGGTCGGCCTTGCCCTTGGACTCGGACTCGAGCCGCTCGGCCTTGGTGCGGGCCTCGCCGACGATCCGGTCGGCCTCGTTCTTGGCTTCATCGACGAGCTCGTCCGCGTTGCGGGTGGCGATCTCGAGCAGACGCGCTGCGGCGTTAGACGCCTGGGGGACGGTCTCGACCTTGATCGTCTCCACCGGGGAGGCTGCTGCGGCCACCACGGCCGGCTCGGGGGCCCGGGTGGGCTCCGGCTCGGGCTCGGGCGCCTTCTCCTCCTTGGGCGGCTCGGGAGCCTTCACGGGCTCGGGAGCAGCAACCGCGCCACCCGACTGAGCGGAGGACAACTTCGCCCGGAGGTCGTCGTTCTCCTTCGTGAGCCGCGCGAGCTCGGCCTCCACCTCATCGAGGAACTGGTCGACCTCTCCCATGTCATAGCCCTCACGGAGCCGGACAGGAGTAAAGCGCTTGTTGCTCACGTCCTCAGGCGTCAGCGGCATGACCTCACCCATTCATTCTCGGCAAAAAAGAAAAGTTGTGTCGTTGGAACAATAGCGCCTGAGCACCCCGTGGTCGCGCATCCCCGGGTCACCCGGAGAACACCATCGCGTTGACTCGCAACAGGATGTAGGCGGCCACCAGGACGATCAGGAAGCTGAGGTCGAGGGCGACACTCCCGATCCGCAGCGGCGGAATCACCCGACGCAGGGCCTTGATCGGCGGATCAGTGACGGAGTACACGACCTCCAACAGGACGAGCAGTACACCACGCGGGCTCCACGAGCGCGCAAACACCTGGACCCAGTCCACGATGAACCGGACCCAGAGCAGGGCGATGAAGAACCACAGCAGGCCGTGATGACCTGCCCAACAGGATGCAAGACGACTCAGCTCTGGTTGAAGAAGCCGCCCTCGGCGATCCGCTGCTTGTCCTCAGCGGCGACGGTCACGTTGGGCGGCGACAGCAGGAACACCTTGTTGGTCACGCGCTCGATCGTGCCACGCGTGGCAAAGACGAGCCCAGCGGCGAAGTCGACGAGACGCTTGGCGTCGTTGTCGTCCATCTCCGAGAGGTTCATGATCACCGGCGTCCCCTCGCGGAAGTTCTCGCCGACGGTGCGCGCCTCGTTGTAGGTGCGCGGGTGCAGGGTCGTGATGCGTGACAATTCGGCTACCACTCCGGTCGGGCCGGAGGCCGGTCGCCGGCGCTCCGCGAGGTCGGCACGGGGGCGGGTCGGGACTCCTTGACCTTCGGCGTACGCCCCGCGGAAACAGCGGGCGTCGTGTCGGTGGTGTCGTAGTCGCCGTCGTACTCGTCGTACCGGCCGGTGTCCTCGAGCAGGCCGAGGTACTCGCCGATCCTGCGCATCGCGCCGCTCATGACTTGGTGTCCTCCGGTACTCCCGCACCCCGGCAGGGGTGCTTGTTGTTGTTTTGACCCTACTTGACCTGTGGCCGCGATCCGAGGACCGCAGAGCCAATGCGTACGTGTGTCGCGCCGGCGTGTACGGCGTGCTCGAGGTCGGCGCTCATCCCGGCCGACAGCCAGGTGGCGTCGGGGTGTTCGCCGACGAACTCGCGATGGATCGTGACCAGCCGTTCGAAGGCCGCGCGAGGGGTCCTCGCCCAGCGGCGCGACGGCCATCAGCCCACGCAGGGTGAGCATCCCGGCCTCCTGGACTGCCGACGCGAGCGCGGGAAGGTCGGCCGCGATCCGCCCCGGCCCTGCCCTCGGCGTCCGGGGGGTCGAGGCTCACCTGGAGCAGGCAGTCGACCGCATGCGAGCGTTCGTGCGCGCCGTCGTTGAGCCGGCGCACCAGCTTGACCCTGTCGACCGACTCGACGACGTCGGCATAGCGCGCCACGGCGGCCGCCTTGTTGCTCTGGAGGCCGCCGATGAAGTGCCAGCGCAGGCCCGAGGTCGGCACACTCGGCGGCCTTCGCCTCCGCCTCCTGGTGGCGGTTCTCGCCGACGTCGGTGACCCCGAGATCGGCGAGCAGCCGGACGTCGGAGGCCGGGAAGAACTTGGTGACCACGACCAGCCGGACCTCGTCGGGGTCGCGGCCGGCCTCGCGGCAGGCGGACGCGATCCGGCCCCGGACGGACTCGAGGTTGGCGGCGATCTGCGTCGCGTCGGTCGCTCACGTGTCCGCCCCCTCGGGGGCGAGCCGGATCAGACCGGCGAGGCGACCGGCCGAGCGGCCGTCGCGGCGGTAGGAGTAGAGGTCCGGCGACTCGCGGGTGCAGCGGGCGAGGTCGACGACCGTGACGCCCGCGCGCTCCAGCTGGGCGCTGACCCCGGCGCCGAGGTCGAGGGACGGGGTCCCCCACGAGGTGGTCGCCACGCTGGCGGGCTCGATCGCTCCGACCTCGGCCTGCATCTCGGCGCGGCACCTCGTAGCAGGCGCCGCACACGTGCGGCCCGATCCAGGCCGTGATGTCGGAGGCCCCCAAGGCGCGCATCCGCTCGACCGTCCGGGGCACGACGCCGGCGGCCACCCCGGGACGCCCGGCGTGGGCCGCGCCGATGACGCCGGCGCCGGGATCGGCGAGCAGCACCGGGACGCAGTCGGCCGCGCGGACGGCGAGGACGACGCCGGGCCGGGTGGTCACGATGCCGTCGGCCTCCGGCCGATCGGGCGTACGGCGCTCCTCCACGACGTCGACGGTGTCGCCGTGCACCTGGCGCACGTCGGCGAAGTCGTCGCCGGGGGCGAAGTCGTCGAGCACCAGCTCGCAGGTTGGTGCGGCAGGCGGCCGCGTCGTCGTCACCCTCGAGCGCGAGGTTGAGACTGTCGAACGGCGCGCCACTGACCCCGCCGTACCTGTCCGTGAAGGCCAGGTCGACGGGGCCGTGTGTGGCGCGGTGTGCGTACAAGCAGCCCTACTTCAGGAAGTCGGGCACGTCCAGGTCGTCGTCGTCGAACTGCACCTGCCGCGGCTTCGCGGGCTGGCTCGGCGCCGTCTGGCCGGACGGGGCCGGGGACTGGTCCGTGTGCTCGGGAGGCGTCGGGTCGGAGGACCGGAACGAGACACCGGCCGGCACCTTCTCCTCGGCACGTCGGGTCGCGACCTGCTGGGCCGCCGCCCGCGTCTCCTCCTGCGTCTGCTGCGGCTTCGGCTCGCGACGCAGGACGGTGCCCTCGTCGCGCTTCTTGGGCTGACCACCGTCGAAGCCGGCCGCGATCACCGTCACCCGCACCTCGTCGCCGAGGGCGTCGTCGATGGTGGCACCGAAGATGATGTTGGCCTCCGCGTGCGCGGCCTGCGCGACCAGGGCCGCGGCCTCGTTGATCTCGAACAGTCCGAGGTCGGAGCCGCCGGCGATCGAGAGCAGCACGCCGTACGCGCCGTCGATGGAGGCCTCGAGCAGCGGGCTGGAGACCGCCTGCTCGGCGGCCGCGACCGCGCGGTCCTCGCCGCGGGCCGAGCCGATGCCCATCAGGGCCGAGCCGGCGTTGGCCATCACCGACTTCACGTCGGCGAAGTCGAGGTTGATCAGGCCGGGCGTGGTGATCAGGTCGGTGATGCCCGAGACGCCCTGGAGCAGCACCTGGTCGGCCTGCTTGAAGGCGTCGAGCACCGACACGTTGCGGTCGCTGATCGACAGCAGCCGGTCGTTCGGGATCACGATGAGGGTGTCGACCTCCTCGCGGAGCTGGGCGATCCCCTCCTCCGCGGAGTTGGCGCGGCGGCGACCCTCGAACGCGAACGGCCGGGTCACGACGCCGATGGTCAGGGCACCGAGCGAGCGGGCGATCCGGGCCACGACCGGCGCGCCGCCGGTGCCGGTGCCGCCACCCTCGCCGGCGGTCACGAAGACCATGTCGGCGCCCTTGATGACCTCTTCGATCTCGTCGGAGTGGTCCTCGGCGGCCCGGGCGCCGACCTCGGGGTTGGCGCCGGCGCCGAGCCCGCGGGTGAGCTCGCGGCCGATGTCGAGCTTGACGTCGGCATCGCTCATCAGCAGGGCCTGCGCGTCGGTGTTGATCGCGATGAACTCGACGCCCTTGAGTCCGACCTCGATCATCCGGTTGACGGCATTGACCCCACCTCCACCGATGCCCACGACCTTGATGATGGCCAGGTAGTTCTGAGCTGCTGCCATGTCGGCTTGCCTCTCGTGATCGTGTCCGGCGTTTGCCGGGACTGTGCGGACGGTACGTCGGTGGGGAAGATCCGGGAGGCGAAAACCGTAACCCTGAACCTGAGGGTTATAGTTATGTCAACCTCGCGTTGCAGAAGACAGTAGGCAGCGGCGCTCGGTGAATCGTGGCGACACGCCACGCGTGGCGCGAATTTCGCGATCAGCGAGTTCAGTCGGACGTGGTCGGCCGGCCGGGCACGGACACGTCGTACTTGCGCGCGTCCTGCTGCAGCAGCCGTGCCAGGACCGCCGCCTTCTCGGGCGACTCGTCCGCGCTCCCCCACATGACGGTCCGGTCGTCGCGCAGCACCAGCGTGATCCTGTCGACCGTCTCGACCTCGACGTGGTCCACCCGGCCGGCGAGGTCCTGCGGCAGCGACGAGACGACCGCGGCCGCCTCGCGCAGCGCGTCGCTGCGGGTGTCCGCGGAGGTCTGCACGCGCGGCAGGCCGGCCGGGGCCTGGCGGTACTCCCGGAAGACGACGCCGTCCTTGTCCATGCCGCGGACCTCGCCGCCGATGTCGACCACGGCGATCGCGACCCGTTCCTCGATCTCGATCAGCACCTGGTCGGGCCACTGCCGGGTGACGTCGGCGGAGCGGACGACGGCCAGCGCCTCGACCCGGGCCCGGATCGCGTCCAGGTCGACCCGTGCCAGCGGCTCGCCCGGTCGGTACGGCGGCGACGGCCCGCACGTGCGCGGCGTCGAGCGTCCTGGCGCCGCGCACCTCGACGCCGTTGACGGCGAGCACGGACGAGAAGAACACCAGCCACACCGAGCCGACCACCAGCACCAGGACCAGCAGGATCGCGACGACGTACCGCCAGGCGAGCCAGCGTCGCGCCCACTGCCGGCGCGCGAACCGCCTGCGGCTGCGGGTCGTGGTCTCGTCGACCGGCGGCGTGGAGCCGGTGGCGTCGGAGGTGCGGGTGCCGCTACGCATGGGCCCGCTCCGCGAGCAGCTCCAGGACCAGCGGGCCGACCTCGGTGATGCTGCCGGCGCCGAGCGTGAGCACCAGGTCGCCGGGACGGGCGCGCTCGGCCAGCGCGGCGGGCACGTCGGCGAGGTCGCGGACGAACGTGACCCTGTCGGACGGCAGCGGCACGGCGTCGGCGACCAGCCGGCCGGTCACCTCGGGGTCGGCGTCCTCGCGGGCGAGGTAGACGTCGACCACGACCACCTCGTCGGCGGCACCGAGCGCCTCGCCCATGGCCCTGCCGAAGATCCGGGTGCGGGAGACCAGGTGGGGCTGGAAGGCCACGACCAGCCGGCCGTCGCCGGCGACGGCGCGCCCGGCCTGGAGGTCGCCGGCGATCTCGACGGGATGGTGGGCGTAGCTGTCGTAGACGCGCACGCCGGCGGCCTCGCCCTTGGGCTCCATCCGGCGCCGGGACCCGGTGAAGCCCTCGAGCCCGGCCCGCAGATCGTCGAACGGCAGGCCGAGCCGGAGCCCGGTGGCGAGCGCGGCGAGCGCGTCGAGGACGTAGTGGCGGCCCGGGGATCTGGAGGGTGACCCTGCCGAGCGCGGTGCCGCGGTCGATGACCGTGAACGCCGACGTGGCGCCCTCGAAGACCAGGTCGGTGGCGCGGACGTCGGCCGCCGGCCGACTCGCCCACGCCGCACGACCGCGAGTCCGCGCCGCTCGGCCAGCGCGGCCAGGTCGGCGGCACCGTCGTCGTCGACGCAGCAGA
Source organism: uncultured Actinomycetota bacterium (assembly GCA_963788445.1). Taxonomy (GTDB): domain Bacteria; phylum Actinomycetota; class Actinomycetes; order Propionibacteriales; family Nocardioidaceae; genus Nocardioides. The sequence continues at coordinate 289,008 of CAWBGN010000004.1, read as the reverse complement.
CGACGAACCCGTCGCGGTCGATCCGGTCGAGGAAGTCGGCGAACGCCTGCCGGTAGGCCTCCTCGGTCCCCCAGATGTCGAGGTGGTCGGCCTCGACGTTGGTGACGATGGCGGCGTGCGGCGTGTAGACGAGGAAGGCGCCGTCGCTCTCGTCGGCCTCGGCGACGAACAGGTCGCCGGCTCCCGGCGTCGGCGTTGCGTCCGGTCGCGGTGAGCACCCCGCCGACGGCGTACGACGGGTCGACGCCGCAGGCGAGCAGGGCGACGGTCAGCAGCGAGGTGGTCGTGGTCTTGCCGTGCGTGCCGGCGACGGCCACCACGCGGCGGTCCAGCATCACCGACTGCAGGCCGGCCGACCGCGGCAGCAGCCGCAGCCCGCGACGCCGGGCCTCGAGCGACCTCCGGGTTGTCCTCCCGCGCCGCCGTCGTGACGACCACGGTGTCGGCGTCGCCGAGGTGGTCGGCGGCGTACCCGAGGTAGCACGGGACGCCGAGCTCCCGCAGGGCCGGCGAGGAACGGCGTGTCGTGGTCGTCGCTGCCGGTGACCGGGATGCCCCGGGCGGCCATGATCCGGGCGATGCCGGACAGGCCGGCGCCGCCGATGCCGATGAAGTGGACGCGGCCGAGCCGGTCGGCCGGGACGATCTCCTCGGGGACGGGAACCTTCACCGGCTCCCCTTCCCCGCCGTGTCGAGCACGATCCGCGCCAGCTTGTCGTCGGCGTCGCGCGGGATCAGCGCCGACGCCGCCGCGCTCATCTGCCGAAGCCGCTCGGTGTCGGCGACCAGGCCGGGCACCGTCGCGCGCGACCCACTCGGGGGTGAGCGCGGCGTCCGCGACCAGCAGGCGCGCCGCCGGCGTCGACGACCGGCCGGGCGTTGTGCTCCTGCTCGCCGTTGCCGATCGGCAGCGGCACGAAGATGGCGGGCACGCCGACGGCCGCGGCCTCGGTGACGCTGGACGCGCCGGCCCGGCAGACCATCAGGTCGGCGGCGGCGAGCAGCAGGTCCATCCGGTCGACGAAGTCGAGCACGACGTACGGGACGCCGGTGGGCTCGGGGGTCGCCTCGCCCTTCGGTCCGACGACGTGCAGCACCTGCACGCCCGCGTCGCCGAGCGCGCGGGCGGCGCCGGACACCGACTGGTTGAGCCGGCGGGCGCCCTGCGAGCCGCCGGTGACGACCAGGGTCGGGCGGTCCGGGTCGAGGCCGAAGAACGCGCGGGCCTCGGCGCGACGCTCGGCCCGGTCGAGCTGCGAGATCATCCGGCGGATCGGCAGGCCGACGTACTCCGCCTTCGGCAGCTTGGTGTCGGGGAAGCTCACCGCGACCCGGGTGGCGACGCGGGCGCCGACCTTGTTCGCCAGGCCGGGCAGGGCGTTCTGCTCGTGGACGACGAGCGGCAGCTTGCGGCGGCGGGCGGCGAGGTACGCCGGCATCGAGACGTAGCCGCCGTAGCCGACGACGACGTCGGGGCGGACCCTGTCGAACACGGCGAGCGTCTCGCGGACGGCGCCGCGCAGCCGGCTCGGGACCTTGACCAGGTCGACGTTGGGCCGCCGGGGCAGCGGCACCGGCGGGATCAGCTCGAGCGGGTAGCCGGCCTCGGGGACCACCCGGTTCTCCAGTCCGCGCGGCGTGCCGAGGCAGGTGATCTCGGCGTCCGGGTCCAGGCGGCGCAGGGCGTCGGCGGTGGCGATCAGGGGCGAGGTGTGGCCGGCGGTACCGCCGCCGGCGAGGAGAACGCGCATCGAGGTCAGCCTAGGCGCGGAGTCTCAGAGCCCGCGCTTCGGGCATGCGTCCGGCGGACAGGCCGCTGGACCGGGCCCGGCGCCGCTGGGCGAGGGCGCGCGCGGCCTCGGGCTCGCGCCGGGCCGCGCCGATCAGCAGCCCCAGCGCGACCATCGACGGCAGCAGCGCCGAGCCGCCGTACGAGACGAGCGGCAGCGGGATGCCGATGACGGGGAGCAGGGCGAGCACCATGCCGACGTTGATGATCATCTGCCCGAGCAGCCAGACCACGATCCCGAAGGTGAGGTAGCGGACGAACGGGTCCTTGGTGTTCATCGCCACCCGGGTCGCGGCGAACGCGATGGTGAGGAACAGGAACACGACCAGGAGGGTGCCGACCAGGCCGAGCTCCTCGCCGAGCACGGCGAAGATGAAGTCGGTGTGGGCCTCGGGGAGGTCGCCCCACTTCTGCTGGCTGGCGCCGATCCCCTGGCCGAACCAGCCGCCGGAGGAGAGGGCGTACAGGCCGTGGGCGGGCTGCCAGCCGGCGTCGTGGTAGTCCTTGAACGGGTCGACGAAGTTGGTCAGCCGCTCGCGCCGCTCGGGGTCGGTCGACGCGAGGTAGAGCGCCACGACGCCGATGATGCTCATCGAGAACGTGAACAGCCGGGCCGGGGCGCCGACCACCCACAGCATCGCCAGCAGGATCGCGAACAGGACCAGGGCGGTGCCGAGGTCGCGGCCGACGATCACCAGCAGCGTGATCGCCAGGATGACCGGCACCACCGGCATCATGATCTGGTGCAGCCGCCCGAGCCGGCGGTCCTTCTGGGCGTAGACGTGCGCGGCCCACAGCACGATCGCCAGCTTGGCGATCTCCGACGGCTGGATCTGGAGCGGGCCGACCGCCAGCCAGTTGGTGTTGCCGTTGACGGTGGTGCCGAGGCCGGTCTGGGTGAGCGCGAGCAGCACCACCGCGACCAGGATGCCGAGCCAGGAGATCTGCCGGATCGCGCCGTAGGGCAGCCGGGACGCGACCCAGGCGCACGGGATGCCGAGGACCACCCACATCAGCTGGCGCTTGACGACGGCGTAGGAGTCGCCGTCGTGGTGCTCGAAGGAGTACACGCTGGAGGCGCTGAGCACCATGATCAGGCCGATGGTGAGCAGCAGCGCCGAGGCGCCGAGCAGCAGGTAGTACGACGTCAGCGGCCGGTCGAGCGCGGACCGGAGCGCGGCGTACCAGCTGAGGAAGCCGGCGCGTGAGGGCCGGGGCGGCGTGGTCGAGCTGCTGGTACGGCTGGGGCCGGCGGTGGTGGTCATCGCGCCGCCTCTCCCCTGTCAGTCCGTGTGGCCCGTCCGGCGCCGGACCGCCTCCGCGAAGGCGTCGCCGCGTGCGCCGTAGTTCGCGAACATGTCCATGGAGGCGCAGCCGGGGGCCAGCAGCACCGTGTCGCCGGGCCGTGCGAGCCGGGCAGCCGCCTCGACGACGCGCTCCATGGCGCCATGTTCGGTGTCAGTCTCGCCGTCGTCGACGACGATGACGGGTACATCGGGGGCGTGTCGCGAAAGGGCGTCCGCGATGACGCCGCGGTCCCGCCCGAGGAGTACGACGCCGCGCAGCCGGTCGCGGACGGTCGTCACGAGGTCGTCGAACCGGGCGCCCTTGGCCAGCCCGCCGGCGACCCAGACCACCGGGTCGTAGCCCTGCAGCGACGACTGGGCGGCGTGCGGGTTGGTGGCCTTGGAGTCGTCGACCCAGGTGACCCCGTCGGCCTCGGCGACGGTGGCGATCCGGTGCCCGTCGGGGCGGAAGGCGCGCAGCCCGTCGCGCACCGCGGCCTGGGAGACGCCGTGGGCGCGGGCCAGCGCCGCGGCGGCCAGCGCGTTGGCGACGAAGTGGGGCGCCGGCGAGGCGAGGTCGGCGATCGTGCAGAGCTCGGCGGCGCTGGACTCGCGCTCCTCGATGAACGCGCGGTCGGCCAGGATGTCCTCGACCACGCCGAGCATCCCGACGGCGGGGGTGCCGAGGGTGAAGCCGATCGCCCGGGCGCCCTCGACCACGTCGGCCTCGCGGACCAGCCGCTCGGTCTCGGGGTCGGCGACGTTGTAGACGCAGGCCCGCTGCACCCGCTCGTAGATGCGGCCCTTGTCGGCGGCGTACTCCGCCATCGAGGAGTACCAGTCGAGGTGGTCCTCGGCGACGTTGAGCACCGCGGCCGACTCGGCGCTCATCGAGTCGGTGTAGTGCAGCTGGAAGCTGGACAGCTCGACCGCGAACACGTCGTACGGGTCGGGGTCCATCACCGCCTCGACGATCGGCAGCCCGACGTTGCCGACCGCGGCGCTGCGCAGGCCGGCGGCGCGCAGGATCGCCGTCGAGCATCTGCACGGTCGTGGTCTTGCCGTTGGTGCCGGTGACCGCGAGCCAGGGCGCGGGGTGGTTCGGGTCGCGCAGCCGCCAGGCCAGCTCGACCTCGCCCCAGATCGGGACGCCGCGGGCGCGGGCCTGCGCGAGCAGCGGCGCGGTCGGGCTTCCAGCCCGGGCGAGGTGACGAGCAGGTCGACGTCGTCGGGCAGGGTCGCCGTGGCGCCCTCGCCGAGCCGGATCGTCGCGCCGAGCACCTCGAGCAGCTCGGCCTTCTCGGCCTTGGTCTCGTCGGTGGTCTCGTCGAGCGCGACGACGCTCGCGCCGAGGTGGTTGAGGTTGTCGGCGGCGGCGAAGCCGGAGACGCCGAAGCCGGCGACGACCGCGCGGACGCCGTCCCAGGAGTCGTGCCGGCCGAGGGAGTGCGGATCCATCAGGTGCCGGCGACCCACTCGGCGTAGAAGATGCCGAGGCCGGCGGCGACGGACAGCCCGGTGATGATCCAGAACCGGATCACGACCGTGACCTGCTCCCAGCCGAGCATCTCGAAGTGGTGGTGCAGCGGCGCCATCCGCAGGATCCGCCGGCCCTTGGTGAGCTTGAAGAAGCCGACCTGCAGCATCACCGACAGCGTCTCGACCACGAACAGCCCGCCGAGGACGACCAGCAGCAGCTCGGTGCGGGTCAGGATCGCGAAGCCGGCGAGCGCGCCGCCGAGCGCCAGCGAGCCGGTGTCGCCCATGAAGATCGCGGCCGGCGAGGCGTTCCACCACAGGAAGCCGAAGCAGGCGCCGGTGATCGCGGCCGCGATCACGGCGAGGTCGAGCGGGTCGCGGACCTCGTAGCAGAGGGCGGGCTGGTCGAGATCCTGGCCGCACGACTGGTTGTTCTGCCAGATGTTCACCAGCGTGTAGGCGCCGAAGACCATCACCGAGGCGCCGGTGGCCAGGCCGTCGAGGCCGTCGGTGAGGTTCACCGCGTTGGAGGTGCCGACCACGATCAGCCAGATCAGGAAGATCACGATGACGGTCGGCAGCGTCCAGCTGTCGAAGTCGCGGATGAAGGAGATGTGGTGCGACGCCGGGGTCTGGCCGCGCTCGTCCTCGAGCGCCGGCGACAGCGACAGGATGCCGAAGACCACCGCGACGACGGTCAGCCCGATCATCTTGGCCTTGCTGCGCAGGCCGAGGCTGCGCTGCTTGGCGACCTTGATGAAGTCGTCGAGGAAGCCGACCAGGCCGCAGCCCGCGAACAGGAAGAGCAGCAGCAGCGCCGACGCGCTGGGCCAGTCCTGGGTGTACAGCTTCGCCGCGAAGTAGCCGAGCACCGTGGCCAGGATGATCACGACGCCGCCCATCGTGGGCGTGCCGCGCTTGGTGTGGTGGCGTGGTCGGGCCGTCGTCGCGGATCTCCTGGCCGTACCCGCGCTGGGTCAGGATGTTGATCGCGACGCGGGTGCCGAGCAGCGAGATCAGCAGCGCCAGCCCTCCACCGAACAGGATGGCTCTCACGGCGTTGCTCCCCTTTCGTTCGGCCCGGCGTCGAGCAGGCCGTCGGCGATGTGTTCCAGGGCCGCCCCGCGCGAGGCCTTCACCAGCACGACGTCGGCAGCCGCGACATTCTCGCGCACCCAGGCCAGTGCCTCGTCACGCCCCGCCGTGACCACGGCCTCGCCCGGTCCAGCCGGGCACCGCGTGCCGCGCCCGTCGGCGATGCCGTGCGCGGGACGCCCGACGGCGACCACGACGTCGACGCCCGGCCTCCGCGGCGGCCCGCCCGACCTCGCGGTGGGCGTCGTCGGCCTCGGCGCCGAGCTCCTTCATCTCGCCGAGCACCGCGACGGTACGCCGCGACCGGCGCCGCCCGATCGCGGTCAGCGCCTCGATCGCGGCGACCATGGACGCGGGGTTGGCGTTGTAGGCGTCGTTGACCACGATCAGCCCGTCGGCGCGCTCGTGCAGCTCCATCCGCCACCGGGACGCCGGCTCGGCCGTGCACAGCCGCTCGGCGACCGCGGCCGGGCGCGAGGCCCGAGCGCGATCGCCAGCGCGGCGGCCGCGGCGGCGTTGAGCACCTGGTGGGTGCCGGTCTGGGTGAGCCGGACGGGGTGCCAGCCGCCGGCGTACCCGAGCTCGAAGCTGGGCCGGCCGAGGTCGTCGAGCTCGAGCGCCGCGCCAGGTCACGTCGCCCTTGGTGCCGAAGGTGAGCACCCGGGCGTCGGTGCGCGTCGTCATCGCCGCGGTGACGTCGTCGTCGGCGTTGAGCGACGGCGACCCCGTCGGACGGGCAGCGCCTCGACGATCTCGCCCTTGGCGACGCCGATCGCCTCGCGGGACCCGAACTCGCCGATGTGGGCGGTGCCGACGTTGAGCACGGCGGCCACCGTCGGCGGCGCGATCCGGCAGAGGTAGGCGATGTGGCCGATCCCCGCGGGCACCCATCTCCACGACGAGGTAGCTCGGTCTCCGCGGTCGCCGTTCAGCACGGTGAGTGGGACGCCGATCTCGTTGTTGTGGTTGCCGGCGGTGGCCACGGTCGGCCCGAAGCCCGCGAGCACGTGGGCGAGGTAGTCCTTGGTGCCGGTCTTGCCCTGCGAGCCGGTGAGGGCGACCACGGCCGGGCGCAGCGTGTCGACGACGTGGCGGGCCAGCAGGCCGAGCGCGGCGACCGGGTCGTCGACGACGACGGTCGGGACGCCGGTGGGGCGGCTGCCGAGGACCGCGGCGGCACCGGCCTGGACTGCCGACGCGGCGTACTCGTGGCCGTCGACGCGCTCGCCGGCGACGGCCACGAACAGCCCGCCGGCGACCACCTCGCGGCTGTCGACGAACGCCGGCGCCGGTGACGGTGACGTCCGGGTCGCCGTCGACCGTTCCGCCCACGACGGCGGCGATCTCGGCGAGGGTCAGGGGGATCATCGAGCGGCCAGCTCCTCGCGGACCACGTCGCGGTCGTCGAACGGGTGGACCACGCCGTCGATCTCCTGGCCGGCCTCGTGTCCCTTGCCGGCGACCAGCACGATGTCGCCGGTGCGGGCGCGGCGCAGGGCCTCGCGGATCGCGGTACGCCGGTCGCCGATCTCGACCACCTCCGCGCGGCCACCGGCGGCGCCGTCGAGCAGCTCCTGCCGGATCGCCGCGGGGTCCTCGCTGCGCGGGTTGTCGTCGGTGACGATGAAGACGTCGGCCAGCCGGGCGGCGATCTCGCCCATCATCGGGCGCTTGCCGGGGTCGCGGTCGCCGCCGGCGCCGAGCACGACGATCACCCGGCCGTCGGTGAGCGGTCGCAGGGTGCGTACGGCGGCCGCGACCGCGTCGGGCTTGTGGGCGTAGTCGACGACCACGAGGAAGTCCTGGCCGGCGTCGACGCGTTCGAAGCGGCCGGGGACGCCCCCGCCGACGGCCATGCCGGCCGCCACCTGTCCGGTGTCGAAGCCGACCTCGGCGCAGGCGGCGACGGCGGCCAGGGCGTTGGCGACGTTGAAGTCGCCGGGCAGGGGTACCCCGGCCTCGACCCGCGCGCCGTCCGGGCCGACGACGACGAACGTCGAGCCGTCCGCGCTCGAGCTCGACGTCGACGGCCCGCCAGTCGGCGTCGCGGCCGTCCGCGGAGAAGGTGCGCACCGGGATGCGCGGCCTCGTCGACCAGCCGCCGGCCGTACTCGTCGTCGACGTTGACCAGCCCGAGCCGGGCCCGCTCCGGGGTGAACAGCGACGCCTTGGCCGCGAAGTAGTCCTCGACGTCGGCGTGGAAGTCGAGGTGGTCGCGGCCGAGGTTGGTGAAGACCGCGACGTCGAAGACGACGCCGTCGACGCGGCCCATCACCAGCGCGTGGCTGGAGACCTCCATCGCGCAGGCCTCGACGCCGCGCTCGCGCATCATCGCGAACAGCCCGTGCAGGTCCGGCGCCTCGGGCGTCGTCAGCGCCGTCTTCACGTCCACCCCGCCGACGCGGGTGCCGACGGTGCCGATCACGGCCGCGGGCACGCCGGCCTGCTGCAGGCCGCTCTCGGCCAGCCGGGTGGTGGTCGTCTTGCCCTGGGTGCCGGTGACGCCGATCATCCGCAGCGCCCGTCGCGGGCTCGCCGTACACCCGGGCCGCGAAGCGGCCGAGGACCCGGCGCGGCTGGTCGACGACGAGCAGGGGTACGTCGGGCGCCCGGTCCGCGCCGGCCGCGTCGGTGAGGATCGCGACCGCGCCCGCCTCGACAGCGCGCGTCGGCGAAGTCGATGCCGTGCGCGCGGGCCCGGCGAGGGCGGCGTACACGTCGCCGGCGCGGATCCGCTGCGAGCTCAGGGAGACGCCGGTCGCCTCGCGTCGAGCCGAGGTCGCCGCGGGTGCGCGACGAGGGTGCCGGTGCTCGTCCAGCCAGGCGGCCAGGTCGGTGAGCGGGGTGGCCTCCGGGTGCTCCGGCCGGGTCGCCGCGAGGGCCCCGCCGTTCACCCCGTCGCTCACCACGCCGCGAGGTTACCGCTGGCCGGACCCGGTCGAGCGCCCGCCTTCGGGTCACCACTCGACGGGCAGCGTCGACGGCTTCGTGCCGGTCGGGGGCACCTGGTAGCGGCGCAGCGCGAAGCTCATGATCTTCGAGAACGCCGGCCCGGCGACCGAGCCGCCGCCACCGCCGTTGCGCGGGTTCTGGACCACGACGTAGACCGTGAACTCCGGGTCGTCGGCCGGCGCGAAGCCCGCGAAGGAGACCGTGAACGTGCCGTCGTAGCACCCGCAGTTCGCGCCGACCCGCTGGGCGGTGCCGGTCTTGCCGGCCACGCGGTAGCCCGGGACGGCGGCACCGGGCGCGACGCCGACGTCGGGGTCGACCACGCGCTCCATCATCATCGCCGTCTGGTGGGCGGCCTGCTCGCTGATCACGCGTCGCGTGGTGGCGACGTCGGTGCCGACCACCTTGCCGTCGTCGGTGGTGGCCGTGCCCTGGATCAGGCTCGGCGAGACGCGGACGCCGTCGTTGGCGATGGTGTTGATCGCCGCCGCCATCTGCACCGCGTTGACCGACAGCGACTGGCCGAACGCGATCCGGTCCTGGACCAGGCCGCTCCACAGGCTGGGGTCCGGGAGGATGCCCTGGCGTCTCGCCGCGTACGCCGATGTCGGTGCGCTGGCCGAGCCCGAACGCCGACGAGGTAGCGGCGCAGCTCACCACGGTCGAACTGGTCGGAGGCGCAGCACGGTGCCGATGTTGGACGACTTGGCGATCACGCCGGCCAGCGTCAGCCGGAGCAGCCCGTGGGTGAACCAGTCGCCGATGGTGCGGCCGTCGCGGTGCAGCTCGGCCGGGACCTGGATCCGGGTGCGCGGGGTGACCTTGCCGGCGTCGATCAGGGCGCTCAGGGTGAGCGCCTTCTCGACCGAGCCCGGCTCGTACACGTCGCTCATCGCGCGCGACCCGAGGTCCTCCTCGGGCGACTGCAGCGGGCTGGCTGGCGTCGAACGTCGGGTGGTCGGCCAGGGCCATGATCTCGCCGGTCTCGGTGTGCACCACGACCGCGAAGCCGGAGTCCGCGCCGGAGTCCTCGACGGTCTGCCGCAGCACGCGCTGGGTGTACCACTGGAGATCGAGGTCGATCGTGGTGTGCAGGTCGGTGCCGTCGACCGGCGTCGATGGATCGGTGCTCTCGCCGAGCGGGATCCGGTTGCCGCCGCCGACCGCGTACCGGGCCGACCCGTCGGTGCCCGCGAGCTGCGCGTCGAAGGTGCGCTCGAACCCGCCCAGCGCCTCGTCGGTGCCGATGAAGCCGATGATGTTGGCGGCCACGTCGTCGGCCGGGTAGTCGCGCACCGGGTCGCGGCGGGTGTCGAGTCCCTTGAACCCGGCCTCGTCGGCCTCGTCGACGACCTTGGTGGCGACGGTGGACGGGCACCCGGCGGGCGATGTACTCGAACCGGCTCCCCTCCTCGCGCAGCCGCGGCAGGATCGTGAAGTAGTCGACGTCGAGCCGGTTGGCCAGGAACTTCGCCAGCTCCGGCGCCTGGTCGGCGGTCATCAGCGGGTCGGCGACCACCATCATCCCGTCGACCGAGGCGGCCAGCGGCTCGCCGTTGCGGTCCAGGATGTCGCCGCGCTCGGCCGGGCAGCTCGACCTCGACCATGCCCTCGGCGGCCGCCATCTGCGGCGTACGCCTTGGGGTCGACGCCCTGCAGCTGGACCAGGCGGGCGCCGAAGACCGACAGCACCATCGCGATCACCAGGAAGCCGAACCGGAGCCGGAACAGCGGCGAGCCGCGCAGGCTGCCGCGGGGCCGACGAGGCCGGGAACGACCTGCTCGCGCGAGCGGGCGGGTGGGGCGCACAGGGATCTCCGGTCTCAGTGCTCGGTGCCGCGGTTGCTGGTGTCGTTCGTTTCTACCGTCCGACCGGCCGCGGCCGTCCGAGGTGCGGCCCGTGTCGGCGGTCGAGTCCGGCGTCGTCGAGCTGAACGGGACCTTGACGTCTTGACGGGCGGGTTCGAGGATCGCCGGCTTGGCCGGCGGGCCGGGCCTGCAGCCGCAGCGCCGCTCGACCGGCGCCGCCGCGCACGGCTCGCCGAGCACCTTGCCGTCCGCGAGCCGCAGGGTGGCGGAGCCGCACGGCTGGCACCAGGCCCATCTCCTGCGCCCGCTCGGCGACGTGCTGCGGGTCGCGCAGGACGTCGAGCTCCATCTGCAGCGTCTGCTGGCGGGCGGACAGCGTGGTGGCCTGCTCCTCGAGCGCTGGTCGTCGCGAAGGACGCCTGCTGCATCGAGGTGTTGAAGAGGAGCAGCCCGATCACGCCGAGCAGCAGGACCAGGCTGACCAGCGTCACGAACGGCATCCGGGCGGCGCGGGTACGCCGCCGCGGGCACCACCGTCAGGCGGGCACGCTCGACGGCGGCCTCCGCGATGCGCGGCATCCGGGAACGCAGCTGGAGGGCGGGAGTGCTCATGTCTTATGCGGCTCCTCTGTCGTTGCGGACTCGTTCGATGGCGCGCAGCCGCACCGAGGCGGCGCGCGGGTTCTCGTCGATCTCGGCCTGGGTCGCCTTCTCGGCACCCCGGGTCACCAGGCGCAGGGCCGGCTCGCTGCCGGCGGGCACGAACGGCAGGTCCTCGGGGACGGTGCTCGCGGAGGCCCGGGTGAACGCCTGCTTGACCAGCCGGTCCTCGAGCGAGTGGTAGGCCTCGACGACGACCCGGCCGCCGACCGCGATGGCGTCGATGGCCGCCGGGATGCGCCCGCCGGAGCACGGCCAGCTCGTCGTTGACCTCCATCCGCAGGGCCTGGAAGGTGCGCTTGGCCGGATGTCCGCCGGTACGTCGCGCCGGTGCCGGGATCTCGGCGTACAGCAGCTCGACGAGGCGGGCCGAGTTCGTGAACGGCTCGCGCTCGCGTTCGCGGACGACGGCGGCGGCGATCTTGCGCGCGAACCTCTCCTCGCCGTACTCCCGCAGGATCCGGGTCAGCTCGCGCGACCGGGTAGGTGTTGAGCACGTCGGCGGCGGTCCGGCCGGTGGTGCCGTCCATCCGCATGTCCAGCGGCGCGTCCTCGGCGTAGGCGAAGCCGCGCTCGCGCAGGTCGAGCTGCATGGAGGAGACGCCGAGGTCGAAGAGCACCGCGTCGACCGCGTCGAGGCCGAGCTCCTCGAGCACCTCGGGGAGCTCGTCGTACACCGCGTGCACGCCGGTGAACCGGTCGCCGAAGGCGCGCAGCCGCTCGCCGGCGAACTCGAGGGCGGCCGGGTCGCGGTCGATGCCGATCACCCGGGCCAGCTCGCAGCGGGTCAGCACCGCCTCGGTGTGCCCGCCCAGGCCGAGCGTGCCGTCGACCATGACGGCGCCGTCGTGGTCGAGGGCGGGCGCCAGAAGGGCGACGACCCGGTCGAGGAGGACCGGGACGTGGTGGGGGCTGGTCATGGCTGGGCCTAGCGGGCCAGGCTCGTGAGCAGCAGCAGGCAGGTGGCCACCCCGACCGAGGTGGCCGCCGAGAACGCCATGACGGCGGCGGCCTCGCGGGCCTGGTGGCGGACCCGGCGTAGCGGACGCGGTACGCGGTGGCTGGCGTGATGCTCATTGGTCTCGACCCCACTTGAAGAGCGTTGAATCCGAACTGATGGGTGATGCGGATTCGCCCGACCAGGTCCCTGCCCGCTCCCCGGGGATGGGGGAAGTGCGACCTCTGGAGCCGGGGAAGGTGCCCCAGATGTCGTCAAGAGGAGCGGGCCCGAGACCTCGTCTGGCGATGCCGCTGTTCTGTTGTCAGGTGCTGTTCGCGTGCGTGGGGTCAGACCCCGGGGAAGACTTCTTCGCTCAGCTCCGAGAACGCCGACTCTCCGGCGGCGGAGTACTCCTGCCATCTGGCCGGGTCCCAGATCTCGACCCGGTTCATCACCCCGATCACGACCACGTCCTTGCTGAGCGAGGCGTACTCGCGCAGCATCGGCGGGATCGTGATCCGGCCCTGCTTGTCCGGCTTCTCGTCGGTCGCGCCGGCGAAGAGGAAGCGGGTGTAGTCGCGGGCCGCCTTGACGGTGACCGGTGCTTCCTGCGCCCGCCGGGCCACCTCCTCGAAGGCAGCCATGGGCCAGACGGTCAGGCAGAACTCCTGTCCTCTGGTCACCACGAGCCCCTCCGCGAGCTGGTCCCTGAACTTCGCCGGGAGGAAGAGCCGGCCCTTCTCGTCGAGCTTCGGGGTGTAGGTGCCCATGAAGAACATCGGGCACCTCCGCTCCCCTTGACCCGGCGATCCCGGACCTTCCTCCACTGCGCACCACTCTAACCCACTTTCCTCCACCGTCAACCATCTTTGCCGTGTTTCGACGCGCGGTTTCCGCCTGATCGAGCGCCGGTCGCCGCGTCGGCGCCGGTGGTCCGGCCCGGCGGGCTTTCCGCAGGTCAGCAGCCGTTCGCCCGCCTGATGCAGCGCTGCGCGGTGGAGCGTCGGTGGGGAGCAATCGGCGGTCGGGGTGGAGGAAAGTGGGGCGCCGAACCGCGTCCGGGCGTCGCCCGTACGCACGGATGGGTGAATCCGAAACCAAACCGTGACCCGGCGAGTCGAAGGTGCAGCGGATCGGTACGCGTAGGTTTTCCGAACCGCCTAACGTGGTGGCAGTCGTGGAGTCGGGCGTCGGTCTGTGTGGACGCATCGCTGGGAGAAGAGGGAAGGACCGGACGTGGGAACTCCGAGTGAGGGTGGGGCCGACCTCGAGACGCTGGCGCGTGTCGTCGGCCGGATCCGCGCGAACATCGAGAAGGTCATCGAGGGCAAGCCGGACGTCGTCAACTCGGCCTGGTCGTGCTGCTCGCCGAGGGGCACCTCCTGATCGAGGACGTGCCCGGCGTCGGCAAGACGATGCTGAGCAAGGCGCTGGCCCGCAGCATCGACTCGCTCGGTACGCCGGATCCAGTTCACCCCCGACCTGCTGCCCTCCGACGTCACCGGCGTCTCGGTGTTCAACCAGAACACCCGTGAGTTCGAGTTCCGGCCGGGCGGCGTCTTCGCCAACATCGTGGTCGGCGACGAGATCAACCGCGCCTCCCCCAAGACGCAGTCGGCGCTGCTGGAGTGCATGGAGGAGCAGCAGGTCACGGTCGACAACACGACCTACCACCTCGGACTCGCCGTTCATGGTGATCGCGACCCAGAACCCGATCGAGATGGAGGGCACCTACGCCCTCCCCGAGGCGCAGCGCGACCGGTTCATGGCGCGGGTGTCGGTGGGCTACCCGGTCGAGGCCGCCGAGATCGCGATGCTCAACTCCCACACCGGCAGCAACCCGCTCGACGACCTCGAGCCGGTCGCCGACGCCGCCGAGATCCGCAAGCTGATCGGCATCGTCCAGCAGGTCTACGTCTCCGAGGCGGTGCAGCGCTACACCGTCGCGCTCACCTCCGCCACCCGTCGCTCCGGCGAGCTCACGCTCGGCGCCTCGCCGCGCTCGACCCTCCACCTGGTCCGCGCCGCCAAGGCGATGGCCGCGATCGCACGGCCGCGACTACGTCCTCCCCGACGACGTACGCCACGCTCGCGCAGCCGGTGCTCGCGCACCGGCTGCTGCCCAGCGTCGAGGCGGCGATGAGCGGCCGCAGCACCACCGCGATCCTCGACGCCGTGCTCGAGGCGGTCCCGGTGCCCGAGGGCGGCCGGGTCTGAGCGACGGCGTGCCGGCCGGTCCCAGAGAAGGAGACGTCGTGCGTGAGGCACTCGCCGGACTGACCGTCCGGGGCCGGGCCTTCGTGGCCGCGGGCGTCACCGCGATCGTCTGCGCGATCATCCTCGGCCAGCCCGCGCTGACCCGGGTCGGCATCCTGGTCGGCGCGCTGCCGCTCGTGACCGCGGTCGTGCTCGGCCGCAGCCGCTACCGGCTCGCGCTGGTCCGCACCGTCAACCCGCAGCTGGTCACCGCCGGCCAGCCGGCGCGGGTCAACCTGTCCCTCACCAACGAGGGCCGCACCCCCAGCGGCGTGCTCCTGCTCGAGGACCACGTCCCCTACGTCCTCGGCACCCGGCCCCGGTTCGTCCTCGAGGGCATCGGCCACGGCTGGCGCCGGCACGTGACCTACCAGGTGCGCTCCGACGTCCGCGGCCAGTTCGAGATCGGGCCGATGACGGTCCGGGTCAGCGACCCGTTCGGCATGGTCGAGCTCGGTCGCGCCTTCCGCACCACCGTCCCGCTCACCGTCACCCCCCGCACCGTCCCGCTGCCGAACGTCCCGCTCGGCGGGGCCTGGACCGGCTCGGGCGACAACCGCCCGCGCGCGTTCGCGATCGGCAGCGCCGAGGACGTCACGGTCCGCGAGTACCGCCGCGGCGACGACCTGCGACGCGTCCACTGGCGCAGCTCGGCCAAGGTCGGCGAGCTGATGGTGCGCCGCGAGGAGCAGCCCTGGCAGTCGCGGGCGACGATCTTCCTCGACAACCGGCTGCGCGCCCACCGCGGCCAGGGCATCGCGTCCTCGCTCGAGGCGGCGGTCTCGGCGGCCGCGTCGATCGCGGTGCACCTCAGCCACCGCGGCTTCACCGTGCGGCTGGTCACGGCGTCCGGCGAGGACCCCAACAGCGCCTGGCACGTCCGCGACGCCGGGCTCAACACCGGCCCGCTGCTCGAGGCGCTGGCCGTCGTCCAGTCGATCTCGCAGCCCCGGATCGAGACCGACTGGCTCGGCGAGCCCACGCACGGCGGCCTGATGGTCGCCGTGGTCGGCTACGTCGACGCCACCGACGCTACCGGTGCTGCGCCGGATGCAGCACCACGCCGGCGCCTCCCTGGCGCTCGCCCTCGACGTCGACCAGTGGGTGGGCGCTCCCGAGACCGGTGGCGCCACCGTCGCTGCTCGACGCGACAGGGCTGGCGCGCGGTCTCCCTCGGCCCGCGCGACCGGCTCGACAACGTGTGGCAGGAGCTCGGGCGCAGCGCCACCCAGGTGTCCCGCAGCGGGCGGGCCGATGGCGCCGAGCCGGCAGGAGGTGACTCCGTGAGCCGGATGCGTGGCGGCCTGCCCGCCGCGCTGGCCATGGCGTTCGCCGCGGCCGGCACCACCTGGGTCGCGACGTTCGCGTGGCGCGGCTTCACCGACGGCTCGTCGCAGCTACCTCGGTCCGCTGCTCGTGCTCGGCATCGTCGTCGCCGTGTCCGGCGCCGTGGCCCGCTGGGCCCGCGTCGCCGCCCCGCTCGTCGTACTCCTCCAGGTCGTGCTCGCGGGCGCCATGGCCAGCATGATGCTCAGCGGTTCGCCGATCCCGGTCGGTGCCGCCTGGGTCCGAGCTGCAACGACACCTTCACCGACGCCGCGGACGTCGCCCAGCGGTACGCCGCGCCGGTCCCGAGCACGTCGACGGTCGGCGTCTACCCGCTCCTCATCGCCGGCGGCCTGGCCTGCCTGCTCCTGGTCGACGTCCTGGCCTGCACCCTGCGCCGGGTGCCACTCGCCGGGCTGCCGCTGCTGACCATCTACAGCGTGCCGGTGAGCATGCTCGAGGACGGCGTGTCCTGGTGGGTGTTCGCCCTGACCGCCGGCGGCTTCCTGCTGATGCTCTTCCTCCAGGTGAACGAGCAGCTGATCCGCTGGGGCCGCCCGCTGGGCAGCGACGAGTCCTCCGACCCCGCCGGGTTCTCGGTGCGCACCGGCGCCGTCCGCGCCACCGCCGGGACCATCGGCGGCGTGTCCACCGCCCTCGCGGTGATCCTGCCCGATCTTCATCCCGACCCTCGGGCTGGCGGTCTTCCCCGGTGGCAACGGTCAGGGTGGCAACGACATCCGGATCGAGAACCCGATGGCCGACCTGCGCCGCGACCTCCAGCGCGGCGACGACATCCCGCTGATCCGGGTCCGCACCGACCGACCCCGACCCCGGCTACCTCCGGATCTCGGTGCTCAACCGGTTCTCCGAGAACGAGTGGAGCTCCGGCGACCGCGACGTGCCGACCGACCAGCTGGCCACCGGGCAGCTGCCGCCGCTGGTGGGCGTGTCCGACAGCGTCCCGCGGACGCGAGACCGGGTACGACGATCACGATCAACGACGACTTCGAGTCCATCTGGCTGCCCACGCAGTCCCCGATCAGCCGGATCGAGGCGCCCGGCGACTGGCGCTACGACCTCGCGACCATGGACTTCCTGTCCGGCGACGAGGACCTCGACACCGAGGACATCAGCTACTCGATGACCGGTGTCGAGCTCGAGCTGTCCGCCGAGTCGATGGCGCGCGCACCCGCGACCGCCGGCCAGGTCTCCGACGACTTCACCGAGCTTCCCGACGAGCTGCCGGAGATGGTCCGCGGCGCTCACGCTCGAGGTGACCAAGGACGCCGCCGACCCGCTTCGAGAAGGCGCAGGCCCTGCAGGAGTGGTTCCGGAGACCGGGCGGCTTCACCTACGACCTGACCGCCGACCAGGGCAACGGGACCGACGACCTGGTCCGGTTCCTCAGCGAGGGCGACGGCGGCCGCACCGGCTACTGCGAGCAGTTCGCCTCGGCGATGGCCGTCATGGCCCGGGTGGTCGGCATCCCCGCCCGGGTCGCGGTCGGGCTTCCTCGAAGCCGGCGCAGATCGACGACGAGACCTGGGAGTACAGCGCGTGGGACCTGCACGCCTGGCCCGAGCTGTTCTTCCCCGGGTCCGGCTGGGTCCGGTTCGAGCCGACGCCCGTCGGTCGGGCCAGCGGCGTCCCGGACTACACCACCGAGCAGGTCGCCCAGATCGACGAGCCCCAGCGGGCCAGCGGTCCGCGCCGCCTCCGACCTGCTGCCGAGCCGCGGCCCGAGCGCGAGCGCGCAGTCCCGCACGGACTCGGCGGACGACGGCGGACGCCGACGAGGACCAGTCCGGGTTCCCGTGGCTGCCGGTCGGCGGCGGCACCGCCGGCGCGCTGCTGGTGGTCGGTCTCCTGCTCCTCCCCCGCACCGCTGCGGCGGCGGCGGACGCACGCCCGCGTCGGCGCCGGACCCGAGGCCGCGTGGGCCGGAGCTGCGCGACACCGCGATCGACCTGCGGGTCCCGTGGCCGGCGGACCGGTCACCGCGCGAGACCCGCGACCGGCTGGTCGACCACCTCGGCGCGCCGGTCGACCGACGACACCCCGGAACGCCCGCGGCACGGTGCCGACGTGGCACCGGAGGCGGTGCACCGCGCTGGACCGGATCGTGCTGGCCGTCGAGCGGCTGCGCTACGCGCGCGGCCACGACGCAGGCCGACGCCGGTGCGCTGCGGGCCGAGCTGCGAGACCGTGCGTCGCCTCGCTGCACGGCGGCGCCACGCGGCGTGCCCGGCGGCGGGCGGCCTGGTGGCCGCGGTCGGTGCTGAGCCGTAAGCCGTCGGCCCGCCGCCCGCCGGCGGCCGCGCCGATCAACGTCCGGCACGGCGGCGTCGTCGACCACGTGGGGTGAGCGAAGACGCGTCAGCGGATTCGCTGATGGTGGTCGAGCGAGCCGCGCGACTGAGGCACGAAGTCGCGACCGGCGTGTCGAGACCCAGTCGCTGTCGAGGCACAGTGCGAAATGCTCGACCCGTCTCGAAGCTGATCGGGCGGGTCGAGATCAGCGTTGTCGGGTCAGAAGCCTTGCTCGCGGCGGCGCCGCCAGCGCTCCTCCATGCGGTCCATGAACGAGGCGGAGGTACGGCGCGGGCGGCGGGTGCGGCCGCCGCGTGCCGTGGATCAGGGTGAAGCCGGTGGAGCCGTTGCCGGGGGCGGGTCGCGCCGCCGACTGGGTGCGGGGCGCCGCGTTGGCCGCGGAGCTGGGCCAGGCCGAAGGTGGCCGAGGCCAGCATGATCACGAAGCCGGCGATGCCGACGACGGTGAGCTCGCTGATCACGCCGGTCATCAGGACCACGATGCCGATCACGAAGCAGGCGCCCGCGGCGATCGCGCGGCGTCGGGCGGCGCTGCGCAAGGTGGTGCCGCGCAGCGTGGAGGCGAGCTTGGGGTCCTCCTCCACGAGGGCGCGCTCCATCTGCTCGAGCAGTCGCAACTCTTCCTCGGAGAGCGGCACTGTGCCTCCAGCAGGTCGATCGGGGTCGTCAGACAACCATCACCCACGAACCGGGTGTGACCCAAGTCTAGGCAGGGCGTGGGCGTCGTGGTAGTCGGGATCAGGAAATTCGTGCCCGGAAGCATCACGAGTCGGTCTCGGGGCCGGGTCGGCCGGTCGGGTCAGGGCAGCAGGCTGGCGGGGCGGACGGCGGCCGACCCGAACCGGAGCGTGGCCCGGTCGACGGCCCGGTCGGCGTCGGACCAGCCGTGCTCGGGCTCCCCCAGCACCAGCTGCCGGTGGACCGTCTCCCGCGGCACCAGCCCCTCGACCCGGACCCCCACCAGCCGGATCCGGGCCCGCTGCAGCCCGAGGGCGTCGTACAGGCCGGTGACGGTGCGGTAGATCTCCTGGGTCACGTCGGTCGCCTCGGGGATGGTGCGGGAGCGGGTGATCGTGGTGAAGTCGGCGAACCGGACCTTGATCGTGACGGTGCGGCCGGCCACCCCGGCCACCCGCATCCGGCCGGTCACCTTGGCGGTCAGCCGCAGCAGCTCGCGCAGGATGACGCTGCGGTCGTCGGTGTCGCGGCCGAAGGTCTCGTCGGCGCCCATGGACTTGTCGGGGTCGCCCTCGCCCTTGCCGAAGAACCCGCGCCCCGCGGCGACGGTCGCTCCGGTCGGTGCCCCAGGCCAGCTCGTGGAGGTGGCTGCCGAGGTGGTCGCCGACCGCGCGCTGGAGGGTGCGCAGCGGGGTGTGGGCGACGTCGCCGACGGTGACCAGGCCGAGCCGGTTCAGCATCGCCTGGGTCTTCTCCCCCACCCCCCACAGCTCGCCGACGTCGAGCGGGTGCAGGAACGAGGTGATCGTGTCGGGCGGCACGACGATGACGCCGTCGGGCTTGGCGCGACGGCTGGCGAGCTTGGCCACCGACACCGAGGCCGCCACCCCGACCGAGCAGGTGATGCCCTGCTCGTCGTGGATGGTGGCGCGCAGCTGCTCGGCGATGTCGAGGGGCGAGCCCAGCCGCCGGGTCGACCCGCGGACGTCGAGGAACGCCTCGTCGAGCGAGAGCACCTCGACCAGCGGCGTGACCCGGCGGAAGGTCTCGCGCACCGAGGTCGACACCTGCTCGAAGGTGTCGTAGTCGGGCGGGACCACCACCGCCTGCGGGCACAGCCGGCGGGCGCGGGTCATTCGGCATCCCGGACCGGACGCCGTACGCCCGGGCGAGGTAGTTGGCCGACAGCACCACGCCGCGGTACCCGCCGCCGACGATGACGGGTACGTCGAGCAGGTCGGGGCGCTCGCGGACGGCGACGGATGCGTAGAAGGCGTCCATGTCGACGTGCAGGATCGGCGTGAGCGCCGACCGGTCGGCGCTCACGGGGCGCCGGCAGGCTGGGTCAGCGCTTGGCGATGACGTGGATCTGCGCGGCGAGCGGGAGGTACTCGGGGCGCTCGGCGACGGCGTGCTCGAGCTCGACCAGGGCCTGGGTGGCGCCGGGCTCGAGGTCGAGCAGGGAGCCGGGGACCAGGTCGGAGAAGACCCGGATCGCGTGCACCGCGGTCGGGCTCGAGGCCGGCGGCGGGGAGCAGCGCGTCGAGCTCCTCGCGGGTGAACCGGCGGCCGGAGCGGCCGGACTGCCCAGGGTGCAGCTGCTCCGGGAGTCGAGCAGGCGCCATGGCCTGCTGGAAGTGGCCGGCCATCGCCCGCGCCACCACCGCGGCGTGCCGCTGGGCGACGAGCAGGCTGAGCACGCCGCCGGGGCGCAGCACCTCGGCGATCGTGGCCAGCGCGGCGGCCGGGTCGTCGACGACCTCGAGCACGCCGTGGCACAGCACCACGTCGGCGCTGGCGGGGCCGGTGACGTCGAGCAGGGTGGACAGGTCGCCCTGCTGGCCGGTGACCCGGTCGGCCACGCCGCTCTCGCGGGCGCGGCGGTCGAGGGCGGCGAGGGCGTCCGGGCTGGGGTCGACGACCCGGACCCGGTGACCGAGCTCGGCGACCCGGACGGCGAAGCCGCCGGTGCCGCCGCCGATGTCGAGGACGTCGCCGCCGCTGCCGACCAGGCCGTCGAGGACCGGGCGCAGGGCCTCCCACACCACGGCCGTGCGGGCAGCGCTGCGGCGCTCGCTGGCGGACATGCGGACCAACCCTAGCGAGGCCATCAGCCCGCGCTCCCCGGGCTGCGGTGCCACAGCTTGCGGGCGACGTCCTTGGTCGCCTCGCCGGCCGGCTTGATGTCGGAGTACGGCGACATCTGGAAGCCGCTGGAGTGCACCAGCACCCGGCGCCTGCCCATGCCGCCCGCGGCGCTCTTCTCCGGTGCGGGCTCTGCCGATCCGGGGCAGGCTTGCTCATCACCGGCCGGGTGGACCGGGACTCGGCGGCACCGGCGACGGCCTCCTCGCCGACCCCCGCGAAGCCCTCGGGGACGACCGCCATCACCTCGCGCACCGCCCGGACCCCGTCGGCCGAGGTGGGGGCGGCCTGCCAGACCGCGAACAGGTCGGGCAGCGCCCAGCAGCCGGTGGCGCGCACGGAGACGCCGCGGCGGCCGGTACGCCGCAGCTCGCCGCGCACCACCAGCAGCCAGGAGTGGAAGACCGTGGCGGCGTACGGGCCCTGGGCGTCCTCGAAGAACGTCGCGTCGACCGGGCCGGTGGCGTCGTCGAGGGTCAGGAAGATGACCCGGCGCCCGGACCGGATCGGCGGGGTCTGGGTGGCGACCTTGACCCCGGCCACCAGCAGCTCGGCCTTGCTGCGCCGGGACAGGAGGTCCTTGCTGCGGGTGACGCCGAGCGCGTCGAGGAACCGGGCGTAGGAGTGGACGACGTGCCGGCTGACGTCGAGGCCGAGGATCTCCAGCTCGGCCTTCATCCGCTCCTCGTCGGTCATCTCGGGCAGGCCGCTGGCCAGCTCCCCCGGACCCTCGCCCGGCTCGTCGCCGAGGTCGAGGGTGAGCTGCACCGACGTCACCGGCCGGGGTGTCCTGGTGGCCTTCGACTGGGCGGCCGCCTTGGCCCACACCCCCTGGTCGGCCAGCGGATGCCGCTCGAGCTCGGGCGCGCCCTCGCGGGCCTGCGGGTCGGTGCTGTTGCGGGCGGCGGCGTCGGCGGCCCGGGTCTGGGCGGGGTGCTGGTCGCTGGCTCGCCGCCTGCCAGGCCTTCCGTCCGGCCAGCCCGCGGCCGCGGGACGGCCCGGTCGATCGCGCGGGCGTGCCGGTCGAGCTCGGCCACCTGGAGCAGCAGGTCGCGCCGGGTGACCTTGCGGCGACGGCGTACGGCGACCGGCGAGCCGATGCCGTAGACCGAGTCGAACGCCCCGGACAGGACCAGCCGCTCGACCACCGGCCGGGAGACCTGCGCGCGGTGCCAGAAGTCGGTGAGCGAGTGGTAGGGGCGGGCGGCGAGGATCCGCTGCACCTCGCCCTCGTTGATCCCCTTGACCTCCGCCAGCGCCAGCCGGATGCCGTAGCGACCGTCCGGCAGCCGGGGTCGGACGCCTCGCGCGGCGGCGGTCCTCGCCGAGGCCGCTCCTCGCCGACCCGCTCCACGGTGTACTCCTTGCCGGAGGCGTTGACGTCGAGGCCGAGGACGGCGATGCCGAACTGGCGGGCGTCCTCGAGGATCAGCCGCTTGGGGTACATGCCGGGGTCGTGGGTGAGCACGCCGGCCAGGAAGTGCGCCGGCCAGTGCGCCTTGAGCCACGCGGACTGGAAGGTCGGCAGCGCGAACGCCGCGGCGTGGGCCTTGCAGAACCCGAACGACGCGAACGCCTCCAGCACCTTCCAGAGGCCCTCGACGACGTGCAGCGGGTAGCCCTGCCCGAGGACCCGCGGGATAGAACCAGAGCTTCGTCTGTGCCATGCCCTCCATGTCGCCGAGCGAGCGGCGGCACTCGTCGGCCTCGGCGTAGGAGATGCCGGCGAAGAACGCGATGATCTCGATCACCTGCTCGTGGAAGACGACCACGCCGTGGGTGCCGTCGAGGATCGGGCGCAGGTCGTCGTGGAGGTAGGTCGGCGACTTCCAGCCCTGCTTGGCGTCGAGGTAGGGAGTGACCATGTCGCTCTTGACCGGCCCGGGCCGGAACAGCGAGATGTCGGTGATGATGTCCTCGAAGCTCTCGATGCCGGACTTGCCGACCAGCTCGCGCTGGCCGGGCGACTCGATCTGGAACATGCCGAGGGTGCGCGCCGAGGAGATCAGGGTGTAGGTCGCGGGGTCGTCGAACGGCACCTGCGCCTCGTCCTCGAGGTCGATCTCCACGCCGTCCACCCGCTTGATCTCGTCGAGCGCGTGGGCCATCGAGGACTGCATGCGGATGCCGAGCACGTCGAGCTTGAGCAGCCCGAGGTCCTCGACGTCGTCCTTGTCGAACTGGCTCATCGGGAACCCCGCGAAGCTCGCCTCCACCGGCGTCCGGTCGAGCAGGGTGGCGTCGGAGAGCAGCACCCCGCACGGGTGGACGGCGATGTGGCGGGGCAGCCCGTCGAGCCGCTCCACCAGCCGGAACATCAGGTCCAGCCGCTCCTCCCCCAGCCCGCTGGCCCGGAGCTCGGGCAGCTCGCGCAGCGCGACCCGGGCGTCGCGGGCCCGGATGTGCGGGAACGCCTTGGCGATCGCGTCGGTCTCGCCGGGCGGCATGCCGAGGGCGGCGCCGACGTCGCGGACGGCGTGCCGGACGCGGTAGGTGTCCATCATCGAGACGCAGACGCACCGCTCGCCGCCGTACTTGTCGAGGATCGCCTCGTAGACCTCGAGCCGCCGGGCCGACTCCACGTCGATGTCGATGTCGGGCAGCGCCTGGCGCAGCGGCGAGAGGAACCGCTCCATCAGCAGGTTGTGCCGCAGCGGGTCGACCCCGGAGACGCCGAGGAGGTAGTTGACCAGGCTGCCGGCGCCGGAGCCGCGGGCCGCGCACCGCACCCCCATGTCGCGGACCAGGTCGGTGACGTCGCCGACGGTGAGGAAGTACGACGCGTAGCCGAGGTCGCCGATCACCTCGAGCTCGTCGTCGAGGCGCTTCCAGATCCGCTGTCGCGGCGCCGAGCCGTAGCGGTCGCCGATCGCGCCCTCGCAGCGGGCGCGGAGCAGGACGTCGGCGGACTCGCCGCTCCTCCCGGGTGGCAGACAGCTCGAACTCCGGGAAGTGGACCTCGCCGAGCCCGAGGTCGGTGCGCGGGTCGAGGGCGCACCGGTCGGCCACGGCGCGGGTGCGGGCCAGGAGGTGCCGGGCCTCGCGCTCGGTGTCGCCGGCCAGCCCGGCCAGCCGGCAGATCTCCTCGGCGACGTCCTGCATCTGCTTGCCGGACTTGAGGAATCCCTCGGCGTTGCCGCGATCGACATGCCGCCGGTCGAGGGCGACCAGCCGGCGGGCGGCGTCGAGGACGTCGACGGTCGGGGCGTCCAGCCGGTCGGCGTAGCGGACCGCGTTGGTGAGCACCGCGCCGAGCCCGGCCCGGCGGGCGACCCCGGCCATCCGGGCGGCGTGCGGGGAGGTGCCGGGACCCCAGTCGCCGCCGGAGCCGGGGAGCCGGTGGGAGACCAGCTCGACCAGGAGGTTCTCGGTCGGCACCAGCTCGCGCCACGGGGCCAGCGCCTCGAGCGCGAGGTCGTCGCGGCGCCGGGTCGCCGCCTCGCCCAGCGCGGACCCGGGGCCGAGCAGGACCAGCACGTCGCCGGTCGCGAGGTGGGGGGCGATCAGGTCGAGGTCGGCCACCGGGCTCCCCCGCTCGCCGGCGAGGTGGGTGGTCGAGACCAGCCGGCAGATCGCCGCCCAGCCGTCCCGGCCGGAGGCCAGGAAGGTGGCCCGGGGCAGCCGCTGGTCGCGGAAGGCGCCGCCGCGGACGGGGGTGCGGGTGGCTCGACGGCTCGACGCACGTCGGTCGACCGTCGAGCCCTCGACGCCCGGCGGCCGGTAGGCGAGGTCGACGCCGAGCACCGGGCGGACGCCGCCGGTCAGGCATGCCTTGGCGAACTTCACCGCGCCGTAGGTGCCGTCCCGGTCGGTCAGCGCGAGGGTGTCCATCTCCTGCTCGACCGCCCGCTCGACCAGCGTGTGCGGGTGGGACGCGCCGTACTGCAGGGAGTAGCCCGATGCCACGTGGAGATGGACGAATGGATCGGGCACGGCACCCCCTGAGTGAGACTGAACGTTGGGTCTGTTCGAACAAGTGTTCGAACAGACCCAACGTTACCCCCCGATCGAGGAACCCGCTACCAGATCGCGTCGGCCCACTCGGGGTGGTCGACGAACGGGTTCCGGTTGTGCTGCCAGGTGTCGTAGATGACGTTGTTGCGGCGCATCTCGAACGCGTCGGGCGGGTCCTCGGCGTTCCACTGGAGCAGCACCGACAGCCGGCCGATGTGCGGCGCGGAGCCGTTGCCGGCCACGTCGTTGACCTCGAGGTCGGCGAAGCCGTCGCCGCCTTCGTAGCGGACCGACATGTAGAAGATCATCCGCGCGACGTCGCCCTTGACGGCGTCCCGCGGCTCCCAGGAGTTGCCGTCGGCGTAGTTGCCCGGCGCCTCGGAGTTCTGGGTGCCGCCCTCGTCGAAGTCGAGGTTGCCGCGCGCGGAGTTGACGGTGACGTCCTCGGGACGCAGGTGGTGCAGGTCGGTGCCGGGCCCGGTGGCGGTGCCGAAGTCGCCGTGGGACTTCGCCCAGACGTGCTCGCGGTTCCACTGGTCGACGCCGCCACCGTTGGCGTTCTTGCTCATCGAGAAGCCGCTGTAGAGCGCGATCACGTTGCCGCTGTTGGCGGGATCCTGGTCGGTCTGCTTGAGGGCGTCCCAGACGGTGTCGTAGGAGACCGGGGTGTCGCCGGTGGAGATGATCGTGTGCAGCGACGACTCCAGCTGGGTGCCGGTCTTGCCGATCGCGTCGGCGTAGTAGGTGTCGTCGTACGGACCACCGCCACCGGGATCGGGTCGGGGTCTCCCCGCCGTCGGCGAACGCGAAGGCGGTGCAGGAGGTCAGGCCCGGCCGGGAGAAGTACGCCGCGAGGGTGCCGGTGACGTCGATCTTCCGGCCGACCAGGCCGGGGTTGGTCTTCAGCCCCCAGGCCGACCGGAAGGCACTCGGGATCTGGACGTAGAGCATCCTGCTGGTGTCGGTGGCCCCGGCGGTGTCGGCCAGGGCGAGGGCGAAGTCGTTGGGGAAGCCGCTGGTGACCACGGTCGTCGAGGAGGTCGGCTGGCCGACGACGAAGCCGCGGACGGTGGCGGTCGAGGAGTCCTGGGTGGCCCGCGCGGTCGCGACGGTGATCGGGTGTGGCGAAGGACGCGGCCGCGGCGTGCGCGGCGACGGTGGGGGTGGCCGGGAGCGAGACGGCCGGCGCGAGCACCGGCAGCGGGACGAGGAGCAGCAGGGACGAGCACCTGCGCCGCGCCAGCCCGAGACGGCGGTGCATCGATGACTCCGATCGAGTTCCGGGGACGACTCGGGCGAGCCGCCGGAGTCCCGGAAACCTAGCGACGCACGTCGTCGGGCCATCGTGGAAATCCCTTGTCTTTCGACCGCTCGCCCACGCCCGCCCCGGCCCGCCGTGGCCGGACGGGCGGCGGCCACGCGCCCGGTGAAGGGCAGGTGCGGGACCAGGCCGAGCGCCTGCTCGACCACGCCGAGGAACCGGTCGGCGTCGCGGACCAGGTCGTCGGCCTCGCGGTCGGTCACCGCGCGGGTGGAGCCGGCCTCGGCCGCGGCCCGCTTGTTGGCGCCGGCGGCGAAGAAGCGGGCCCACTCGTCGAGCTCGGGACGACACCTCGGCGAGCAGCACCCAGGCGTTCTTCTGGCGGCGCCGACGGGCCGGCGCCGGGATGGGCGCGGGCGGCGAGCAGCGCCGCGGCCGCCCGCAGCGCTGCGACGTGGGCGCAGGCGTAGCGGGTCGGGACGTCGGTGGCGTTGATCGCCTCGCTCAGCGACTCGGCCGAGCGGGCGAGGTAGGAGTGGGTGGTGGCGGGCAGCGCGTGCGGGTTCATGAGCACTCCCTCAGTCCACGCAGCCGACGAGCTGCCAGTGACCGTCGCTCCAGTCGAAGGAGAGGTCGAAGACCCCGCCCCCGTCCGCGCCCCGGCCGGCCTCGACCCGCCACAGCTCCCGCTCGACGAGCAGGTCCGTGGCCGGCGCCGGCGCCGGCGTCGGGGTCGTCGGAGCCGACGACCGCCTGCACCCCCGTGGACTGCCACCAGGGCCCGGTCTCCACCCAGTGCGCGATCACCGCACGCACCTTCCACAGGCGTCCGCGCCACAGGAACTGCTCGGGCCCCTCGATCCCGGTGACCATGCCCTTGCGCACCTCAACGGGGTCGTCGTACCGCCTCACGTGTCCTGCCTCTCCCAGCTCATCAACCAGCGTCCGTCGACCCCTGCCAACCGACCCCTGCACTGCAGTCACCGCGGCCGCACGGGCGGCCCGGCCGCCCGGCGGAGACGGGGGTCGAGGTCGTCTCCGCCGAGCCGGATCGAACATCTGTTCGAACACGGAGAACGCTACACCTCGCCGCCGACAACGCGTCAAGACCCGCCGTCCGGGGGTCCGGAGGCGGGTCTCGAGGGTGGGTTCAGGCGCGGGTCAGCCGTCCAGCTCGTCGGCGAGCTCGGCGCCCCGCAGGAACTCGCTGGTGTCGGGATGCCAGAGGAAGTAGCCGACCACCACGTCGAGCAGCGCGGCCGCCACCGCCACCACGGCGAAGAGGCCGGGCGGGTCCTGCTGGTACAGGACCACCATGGCGAACAGGAAGAACACCGCCAGCCCGGTCAGGGACAGCCGGGCCGACGGGTGACCGGCGCGGAAGAAGGCGAGCAGCACGGCAACCAGCAGCGCGAAGGTGATGAAGCAGACGATGGCGACGGCGCCACGAACGCCGGAGCGGAGCTGGGCTGCAGGGTCGGATTCCGGGCCACCCAGTCATCCACGAGCCGGTCCCGCGCGGACCACGGTCAGCACCGTGAGCAGGCCGCTGACGGCCACGAGCGCCCACTGCGCACGGGTCGCGTTGGTCACCGACCGCGGCAGTTGCCCACCCATTCGAAACCTCTCCCTCGTCATCAAACCCACGTGCCCACCGCCGTGCTCCTCCGGCGCGACGGCTGGCTAGGGTCGAAGTATGCCGACCGAGCACCCCGCCATCATCCGATTTCGCGACGAGCACGCCCGCCTCGGCGGCTCCGGTGAGATCGTCATCCTGCCCGAGTCCGTCCACACCGCCGCGCTCGCGGCCGAAGCCCTCGGCTGCGAGGTCGGTGCGATCGCGAACAGCCTCGTCTTCGACGACCATGGCACACCGGTCCTGATCCTGACGTCCGGGGCACACCGCGTGGACACCGCCAAGACTGCTGACGACGATCGGTGCCGGCCGGCTGGCCCGGGCGCCAGCCGGAGTTCGTCCGCGAGCACACGGGTCAGGCGATCGGCGGGGTGGCGCCGATCGGGCACCCGGCACCGGTGCCGACGTACATCGACTCCTGGCTGAAGAAGTACGACGTCCTCTGGGCCGGCGCCGGCATCCCGGCCGCGGTCTTCTCCACGTCGTACGACGAGCTGGTCGCGATGACCGGCGCGACCGGGATCGAGGTCGAGTGACCATGTCGGTCGAGATCTGGCTCAACCCGGCCTGCAGCAAGTGCCGGACCGCCGTGTCCGAGCTGGACGCGAGCCGGAGCAGTGGAGTACGCCGGCCGGCCGCTACCTCGACGGCACACCCCCGCGCGATCCGAGCGGCCGACGTCATGGCCCGGCTCGGCCTGGACGGGACATCGCGCGCGCCAAGGAGGCCAAGGACGAGGGCATCGACCTCCCCCGCGAGCGCGGCGAGTCGACGGCTGGCCGCGCTCGCCGCCACCCGCGCGCGATCCAGCGTCCGATCATCACCGCCGCCGGGACGGCACCACCGTCGTCGGCCGTCGACTCGGAGGCCTCGCACGGCATCGGAGCCGCGCCGAACGGGCTGGCCGACCCGGCCGCCCGGGCCGCCGTGGTGCAGCGGCTCGGCCGTCTCTACGCCGGCCGGCCGGTCGATCGTCGGGCCGGGGATCCTTGCCGGGTTTCACCGGCACCGTGTCGTTCCTCCGCGAGCTCGGGTGCGACGTGCTGGTCCTGTCCACGGAGCAGGGCGCGGGCGCGATCCCCCGGATCGACGAGTGCGTCGTCGTCGACCTCACCGTGCCGCGCGCCGAGTCGGTCACCGAGGAGCTGCGCGCCCTCGACCACCTGGCCCACCACCTTCCCGACCACGCGGTGGCCGCGGTCGAGGCGTTCGACCCGGAGCGTCGTGCGCTGTGGCACGCCAGCCAGTTCGTCACCGACGACGAGCCGATCCTCGGCCGGCAGGTCGTGAACGGCCGGCCCGCGGCGTTCATGGCGCTGGAGGACAAGCTGCTCGCCGAGGAGATCTGGGCTGCCGCCGGCGTCCCGACCGCGCCGTACGAGATCGTGCCGGTGGACGCGTCCGCACTCGCCGCCGCGACCGAGCGACTGGCCTCGCCGCTCGGCGCCGTCTGGTCCGGTGACGCCCGCGACGGCTTCAACGGCGGCGGCAACTACGTCCGTTGGGTCACCGACGAGCACGACCAGCCGCGGCGCCGTCGAGTTCTTCGGCACCCGCTGCGACCGGGTCCGGGTGATGCCGTTCCTGGACGGGGTTCCGTGCTCCATCCACGGGATCGTGCTGCCGGACGGCACCGCGGTGTTCCGTCCGGTCGAGATCGCGATCGTGCGCGACGTGCCCGGGCGCCGGTTCGTGTACGGCGGACTGTCGACGTACTGGGACCCGGCCCCTGCCGACCGAGACGCCATGCGCGACGCCGCCCGCAGCGTCGGCGAGCACCTGCAGTCGGCGTACGGCTACCGCGGCGCGTTCGGCATCGACGGAGTGATGACCTCCGACGGCTTCCGACCCACCGAGCTGAACACCCGGGTCTCGGCCGGCCTCACCACCGCGTCGGCCGGTGGCCCGGGAGCTGTTCGGCCTGGTGCAGACCCACCTGCTGCTCGGCCTCGACACCGGCCTGACCGTCGCCGACCTGGAGTCGCTGGTGCCGCTGATGGACGCCGAGCGGGTGGGCAAGCCGGTCGCCATGGTCGAGGGGGTCAAGGTCGGGCGGCCGCACGAGCTGCTCGTGAGGTTCGACGGCGAACGCCTGACTCGGGTCGACTTCGCGCCGGGCGACGTGCTGGCGCTGGCCGACACCCCCACCGGATTCTTCGCGAAGATCGACCCCTGCGCCGCCCTCGGACCCGGCGAGCGGCTGGCACCGCTCAACGTCGCGCTGCTCGGCTTCCTCAGCCGCGAGTACGACGCGGGCGTGCCGCCGGTCGAGGCGGCGCCCGACCTGCGCTGACCAGCACTGCCCCATAGGGTGCTCGCCATGGCGCGGGTCGTGGTTGTGGGTGGTGGCTTCGGGGGGCTGGCGTCGGCCGTGCGGCTCGCCAAGCTCGGCCACGACGTGACCCTCGTGGAGCGCTCGTCGTCGCGTGGGTGGTGCGCTGGCGTTCGAGTCGGAGGACGGGTTCACCTGGGACGCCGGCCCGTCGTCGACCCTGCTGCCCGCGGTCATCCGCGACCTGTTCCGCAAGTCCGGCCGGCCGGTGGAACGCGAGCTCGACCTCGAGCCGCTTCCTGAGATCCGCGAGCACCGCTTCGAGGACGGTTCGTCCGTCAAGCTTCCCGGCGGATCGCGGGCCGCCCAGATCGCGGCCCTCGACGGGCTCGGCCCGGGGCTCGGCCAGCGGTGGGTGGACCACGTCGCGGCGTACGAGGACCAGTGGGAGACGCTGCGCCGCGGCTACCTCGAGGTGCCCTGGGACCGCGACCACCTCCCCCGCGCGCTGTCGGCGCTGCTGGACAGCCGCGAGGTGCTCCACAAGCGGCTGAAGAAGGACTTCAAGGACGAGCGGCTGCGGCTGATCGCCGGGCACCGGTTCGTCGCCGAGGGGCACGACCTGCGCAACGTGCCCGCCTGGCTGGGCGTGATGGCGTACGTCGAGCAGCGGTTCGGTGCGTGGACGGTGCCCGGCGGCATGGCCCGGCTCGGGACGACCCTCGCGGCGCGCCTGGAGACGCGCAAGGTCACGGTCCTGACCGACACCGTCGTCGACGACCTCGTGCTCCGCGACGGCCGGGTCGCCGCCGTCGCCACCTCGGCCGGCGACCTGGACGCCTCCGTGGTCGTCGTCGCGGTCGACCCGCGCCGGCTGCCGGCCCTGGCGCCGTACGTCGAGCGGACGATGCCCGCGATCCCGCCGGTCGTCAGCCACCTCGGGCTCGAGGGCGACCTACCGGACCTCGGCCACGAGGTGGTCTTCCACGGCGACCCGATGCTGGTCGTCCGCACCGGTGGCCAGGCACCCCCGGTGCCGCTGCGTGGACCGTCCACGGCCGCGGCCGGCTCGCCGAGGACATCCTGCGCGCGCTGGCCCGCCACAAGATCGACGTGCGTGCCCAGGTCGTCACCCGGATCGACCGCAGCCCCCGCGACCTCGTCGAGCGCTGGGGCGGCTCCCCGATGGGCGTGCTGTGGCAGGGCCGCGCCACCGTCCGCCACCGCCTCGGACCGACCACCCCGATCCCCGGCGTCTACGCCGCCGGCGCGCACGCCACTCCTGGCGGCGGGCTGCCGTTCGTCGGTCTCTCCGCGGCCCTGGTGGCGCAGACAATCGGCCCCGCCCGATAGTCCACGACGTTCTTGCTCGCGATCGGCCGGGGGCACGACACAATCGTCGTGGACTATCCCGGGTCAGAGGAGCTGGAAGGTCACCGTCACGGACGCGGTCACCGAGGTCTCGCCGGGCTCGAACCCGACCTCCATCTTCGAGGCGTACGTCGCGCTGGCCGAGCCGTCAGCGACCATCGACGGCACGTGCATCACGCCCTCGCTCACCATCTGCACCTCGCCGACCGTGGCCCCCGCCAGCCCCGCGAGGTGCTCGGCCCGGGCGACTGCGTCGACGTACGCCGCCTCGCGCGCGGTGGCCTGCCTGCCGTCGGGGTCGGACACCTCGAGCGCCACCCCTTCGATCTGCAGCCGGTCGCCGATCTCGGACGCCAGCGCCGCCACCAGCTCGCCGGCGCGGGTCAGGTCGTCGCAGCCGATCCGCAGCGCGTGCCGGGCCTGGTAGCCCGCCGGTAGTCCCTCGTAGTCGAGCGAGGGCCACACCGTCAGCTCCTGGGAGGCGATCCGGCTCTCGTCGGTGAACTTCCGCGCGACCTTGCCGATCGCGTCCACCGTCGACGAGACCCCCGCGACGGCCTCCTTCACGCCGGAGGCCCCGTGTGCGGCGGCCACGCGCACCACGGCGGTGTCCGGCACGACCCGGATCGTGCCGTGTCCCGCGACCGTGATCGTCCGCATGGCACGAGACGTTACTGCCTAGACAGTGATCTGCAGGGCCTCGAAGATCTCCAGCGTGGCGCGGGACCGGTTCAGCGTGTAGAAGTGCAGCCCCGGAGCACCGCCGTCGAGCAGTGCCTGGCAGAGCTCGGTGGCGATCTCGACGCCGATCCTGCGTACGTCGGCGGGCTCGGTGACGCCGTCGAACCGGCGCCATCACCTCGTCCGGGATGTCGGCTCCGGACAGCTCGGCCATCCGGGCCACGGACTTGAGGTTCGTGATCGGCATGATGCCCGGCAGCACCGGGATGTCGACGCCGTGCGCGCGCACCCGCTCGACGAGGTCGAGGTAGTCCTGCGGCCGGAAGAACAGCTGGCTGACCGCGAACTCCGCCCCCGCCCGGGCCTTGGCCACCAGCACCTGCGCGTCGTGCTCCAGGGACTCGGCCGACGGGTGCCCCTCGGGGAACGCCGCGACGCCGATGGTGAACCCGCCCATCTCCTTGACCATCTCGACCAGCTCGACGGCGTAGGTCAGCCCACCCGGTGTGGGCGTCCACGGCGCGCTCGGGCCCTCGGGCGGGTCGCCGCGCAGCGCCAGGATGTTGCGCACGCCGGCGTCACGGTAGGAGCGGAGGATCTCGCCGAGCTCGTCGCGGGTGTGACCCACGCACGTGAGGTGTCCCATCGCCCGCATCGACGTCTCGCGGGCGATCCGTCCGGTGATCTGGACCGTGCGTGTCGCGGGTCGAGCCGCCGGCGCCGTACGTGACCGAGACGAAGGTCGGCGCGTACGGCTCGAGGTCGTTGATCGCCTGCCAGAGCTGGGTGACCCCGGCCTCGTCCCGGGGCGGCATGAACTCGAAGGAGATGGACCGCTCCCCCTCGCGGATCACCTCGCCGATGCTGCGACTTCGTCCCAAGACCATGTCCGAGAGTGTAGGCAGTGGGCGGCCGCCGCCCGGCCACCGTCCGTGCATCAGGCATGGCTTAGCCTCGTCCGCGTGACCATCTGGGACGGGAACGCCTTCCGCGCCGGCATCCAGCAGGCGCTCGACGAGTTCCTCGAGGAGATGGCCGATCGGCTCGACCCGCTCGGCCCGGACGCCGCCCGGCTGCTGGTCGAGGCCCGCGGCTCGGTCTCCGGGGGCAAGCGGTTCCGCGCCGCCTTCTGCTACTGGGGATTCCGCGCGGTCCAGCCCGAGGTCGACGACGAGCACGCCCTGATGCGCGCGTGCGCCGCGCTCGAGCTCCTGCATGCCAGCGCCCTGGTCCACGACGACTACATGGACGCCTCCGACACCCGACGCGGCCGGCCCGCCACGCACCGCGGCTTCGAGGCCGAGCACCGGCGCGACGGCTGGCGCGGCGACCCCGAGCAGTACGGCGCCTCCGCGGCGATCCTGCTCGGCGACCTGCTGCTCAGCTGGGCCGACGAGCTGCTGCGCCGCTGCGGACTCCCCCAGGACCGGGTCAACGCCGCACTCCACGTGTTCGACCTGTGCCGTTCGGAGGTGATCGCCGGGCAGTTCCTCGACGTCTCGGCGCAGGCCCGCGGCCGGGCCGACGTCGACACCGCCATGACCGTGCTGCGCTACAAGTCCGCGAAGTACTCCATCGAGCGACCGCTCCACATCGGCGCCGCCCTCGCCGGCGCGGCCCCCGACACCCTGGCCGAGCTCACGGCGTTCGGCCTGCCGATCGGCGAGGCGTTCCAGCTCCGCGACGACCTGCTCGGGGTGTTCGGCGACGCCGGCACCACGGGCAAGCCGGCGGGCGACGACCTGGTCGAGGGCAAGCGGACGGTGCTGGTGGCGCTGGCCCTGGACGCCGCCGGGCCGGAGGACGCGGCGCTGCTCGACCGCTCGCTGGGTACGCCGCTCGACGCCGAGCAGGTCGCGCGGGTGCGCGGCATCATCGACGACTCCGGCGCGCACGCGCAGGTCGAGTCGGTGATCCGCGAGCTGGTCGACCTCGCCCTGGCCGCACTGGACAAGGCCGACGTCGACGAGGGAGCCCGCGGCGTACTGCGCGAGCTGGCCTCGGCCGCGACCGACCGGGTGGTCTAGCGCGGCGCGTCCAGCTGATCAGTCCAGGCTGATCAGTCGAGGCTGCGGCGAACGCCCTCCGCAGATCCGGCCCCTCGCCGCGCAGCAGCACCGCGAACGGCCCGCCGCGCTCGGCGTTCACGCGGGTCCCGAGCACGCTCAGTGCCACCGAGAACGCCTGTTCGGTGTGCCGGCAGAACGGACTGAAGCCGTCCCAGAGCAGGACCGTGCCGACGCCGTCGGTGCCGACGTCCTGCAGGGCGTCGCCCAGCGCGTCGAAGCTCTTCTCGGATCCATCCGGCAGACCCAGCGCCTCGGTGACTCCGGCCAGGAACTCGTCGGACGTCTCCTCGTGCCATCCGTCGACGTACCCGAAGTGCCATCCCGCGTGCTCCACGGTGTGGCGGACGGTGTCCACGTCGAACGCTCCGTGCCATCGGAAGATGCCGGCGTCCTTGCGGCCCGCCAGTAGTGCGGCCAATCCACTCATCGAGCGCAATCCTCTCCGTCGGTTGACATGTCAGATCATCATCGCCTGCGCCCGGCGCTTGACCTCCGCGCCGCGGTTCTCCCGGAGCGCGTCGATCGGGCGGCCGGGGAGGTCGTCGTCGGTGAACAACCAGGCGATGCACTCCCGGTCGTCGTACCCCCCGTCGTGCATCACGGTCAGCAGCCCGGGCAGGCCCTTGACCACGAAGCCGTCCTGGAGGAACGCGGCCGGCACCTGCGGTCCGGTGCCCGGCGCCGGCACCGCCGCCGCCAGCTCGTGGTCGCGGATCATGGTGCGCACCTTCGCGGGCGTGACGCCGAGCTCGGCCCCCGCCGCCGCCCAGTCGAGCCACTCGGGAACGAGAGCGGCCAGATCGGCGTCGGCGAGGCGTGGGGAGCTCATTGGTCCACTCTCGCACCTTCGGGGGGTCCACGAAAACCGCTCCGGGCGAACCTCCTCACGCCACGCCGGAACTGGCACCGCGGCGGCGTCGGAGCGGCACATCCGTACCATGTTCCAACCGGGGTCTTCCCCCACCGGTGCGCAGGAGGGTCGTCGTGCAGCAAGATCGGGGCGCCCAGACGGGTGACGCTGCCGCCACGAGCGACCCCTTGACCGGCCGATTCCTGGACGGCCGCTACCGGATCGGGTCGCGAATCGCCCGCGGCGGCATGGCCAGCGTCTACGAAGCCACCGACGTCCGGCTCGACCGCACGGTCGCGGTCAAGGTGATGCATCCCGGCCTCGGGCGACGACGACGAGTTCGCGGCCCGCTTCGTGCGCGAGGCCCGCGCGGCGGCCCGCCTCTCCCACCCCAACGTGGTGGCGGTCTACGACCAGGGCGACGAGGACGGCACCGTCTTCCTGGCCATGGAGATGGTCCAGGGCCACACCCTGCGCGACGTGATCCGCAAGGAGAGCCCGATGAGCCCGCCGCGGGCGATGGCGGTCCTGGAGCCGGTCCTCTCCGCGCTGGCCGCGGCCCACCGCGCCGGCCTGATCCACCGCGACGTCAAGCCGGAGAACGTCCTGATCGCCGACGACGGCCGGGTCAAGGTCGCCGACTTCGGGCTGGCCAAGGCGGTCAGCGCCGACACCCAGCACACCGCGACCGGCGGCGTACTCATCGGCACCGTGTCCTACCTCGCGCCCGAGCTGGTCGTCGACGGCCGGGCCGACGCCCGGGCCGACGTGTACGCCGCGGGCGTCGTCCTCTACGAGCTCCTCACCGGCAAGAAGCCGCACGAGGGCGACTCCCCGATCCACGTGGCGTACAAGCACGTGCACGAGGACGTGCCGCCGCCGTCGGCCGCCGCCCCCGGCATCCCGCGGTACGTCGACGCGCTGGTCGCCCGGGCCACCGCCCGCGACCGGACCCAGCGACCGGCCGACGCGGCGGTGATGCTGCACCAGCTGCACCGGGTCAGCCAGGCGCTCTCGGCCGGGGTCCGCGAGGACGCCGAGCTCGAGGCCGACCTGGCGCCGCGGATGCTGCCCGTGGTCGTCGAGCCCGAGACCGGGTCCGACGACGACACCGAGTCCGGCCCAACGACGACACCGGCGAGGAGGTCTTCGACGTCGCCGAGTTCGCCGCGCTGATGGCCCCCTCGGCCCGGGGCGGCCCGCCCGGGAGCGGCCTCGAGCACACCACGGCACTGGACCGGACGCCCACGCAGGAGCGGGTCCCGGTGGACCCGCCGCTGCCGGACCTCGTGGAGCCGGAGCTGCCTCCCAAGCGTCGCCGTCCGCGGCGGTCCAAGCGCGGCCCGATCATCTTCGTGCTGGCCCTGCTGCTCGTCGCGGGCGCGGGGTTCGGCGCCTGGTGGTTCGGCTGGGCCCGCTACACCTCCACCCCCGGCGTGATCGGGATGGGCCAGGCCGCCGCGGTCGAGAAGCTCGAGGGTGCCGGCCTGGAGTCCGACCTGGCCGACCGGGCCTACTCCGAGACCGTCCCCGCGGGCCGGGTGATCGGCACCGACCCGCCTGCCGGCGACCGGATCCTCGACGGCGGCACCGTCACCGTCGTGGTCTCGCTCGGCAAGGAGCGCTACGACGTACCCGAGCTGCGCGGGCAAGTCCGAGGACCGGGCGCAGGACGCGCTCTCCAAGAACCATCTGGAGTTCGGCGAGTCGGTCGGCAAGTTCTCCGAGAACGTGCCGAAGGGCAGGGTCATCGGCAGCGACCCGAAGGCCGGCACCACCCTCAAGCCGAACACCATCGTCGACCTCCTCGTGAGCAAGGGCCCGCGGCCGATCACGATCCGCGACTGGACCGGCAAGGAGGCCGACCGCGCCGAGCAGTCCCTGGAGCGCAAGGGCCTCGAGGTCGACAGCGACCAGCAGGAGTACTCCGACGACGTCCCCGAGGGCTACGTCATCTCGCAGTCCCCCAGCGACGGCACCCTCTTCCGCGGCGAGACCGTGACCCTCGTCGTCTCCCAGGGCCCCGAGCTGGTCGAGGTGCCCGACGGGCTGGTGGCCTCCGGCGTCGAGGACGCCCGGGAGCGGCTGACCGACCTCGGCTTCGACGTCGAGCTGGACCGCGCGCCCGGCTACCTCGGCATCGGCTACGTGCTACGCCGTCGACCCGGCGTCCGGCGAGATGGTGCCCAAGGGCAGCACGATCACCCTCACCATCATCTAGCGCTGACCCGCCCGAAGTTCGCGAAAAAGCCCGCTGACCCGCCAGAAGTTCTGGCGGGTCAGCGTTCTAGGGTCTCCTCGTGACCGCCGACCCCGCCCTGCGCAACCCGGTCGGCACCCACGTCCCGGTCGGCAAGGGGCTGGTGGCCGGGGCGCTGGCGACCGCCGACGAGCTCGGCTGCGAGACCATGCAGATCTTCGCCGGCAACCCGCGCGGCTGGGCGCACTCCGCCCGGCAAGCCCGCGGAGGACGAGCGGTTCCGGGCCGCGATCGCCGAGCGCGGCATGCGGGTGTTCGTGCACGCGCCGTACCTCGTGAACCTCGGCTCCCCGACCGCGGCGACGTACGAGAAGTCGGTCGCGTCGGTCGCCCACAACCTGCGCCGGGCGGCGGAGACCGGCGTCGAGGGCGTGGTCGTGCACACCGGCTCGTACGTCGATCCGGGCGAGCTCCGCCGACCGGTACGCCGCCGCGATGCGCCAGGTCCGCGAGGGTCTGCTGCCGCTGCTGGACGCCGTGGCCGGCGACGACGCGCCGTGGCTGCTGCTGGAGCCGACCGCCGGCCAGGGCCGCTCGCTGTGTGCCGGCGTGGACGACCTCGAGCCGTACCTCGCGGCCCTCGACTTCCACCCCAAGGCCGGGGTCTGCCTCGACACCTGCCACGTGTTCGCGGCCGGCGCCCCGCTGGACGAGCCCGGCGGCGCGGCCGCCACCGTCGACCGGATCGTCGAGATCGGCGGGCCCGACCGGCTGCGGCTGGTGCACGCGAACGACTCGATGGACGTCCGCGGCGCGTTCAAGGACCGCCACCAGAAGATCGGCGACGGCCACATCGGCGCCGCACGCCTTCGCCGAGCTGTTCGCGCACCCGGCGACGGCCGGGGTGCCGTTCATCCTCGAGACACCGGGCTCCCGCGACCCCGGCGACCCGGGCATCCCGCTGCTCAAGAAGCTGCGGGAGTCGCGCGTGAAGGAGTCGCGCAAGTACCCTCGTCGGCGACCCTCGCTGCTGCTGCTCGTCACGGCCATCTGGGGCTCGACGTTCTTCCTGATCAAGGACCTCCTCGACCGGGTGCCGACCCTCGACTTCCTGGCGGTCCGGTTCACGATCGCGTCCGTCGCTGCTGCTCGCTGATCGCGCCGCGGGCGCTGCGGCCGGCTGTCGCCGCGACTCGCGGCGGCACGCGATCGTGCTCGGCGCTGCTGTACGGCGTCGCCCAGATCCTCCAGACCGCCGGGCTCGCGCACACCGCCGCGCAGCGTCTCCGGCTTCATCACCGGCATGTACGTCGTCGCGCACGCCGCTCTTCGCGGCCGTGCTGCTGCAGCACCCGGATCACCGCCGATGACCTGGGGCGCCGTGGCGCTGGCGACCGCGGGCCTCGGCGTACTCACGCTCGCAGGGCCTCTCGGTCGGGTACGGCGAGGCGCTGACCCTCGTCGCGGCGATGCTCTACGCGCTGCACATCGTCGGGCTCGGCGCCTGGTCGCGCCCGCGGAGGCGATGGGCATGTCGATCGTGCAGATCATCGTGATCGCCGTGATCTGCCTGATCGCCGTCGGCGCCCGGCGGGATCGTGCTCCCCGACAACCGGCGCGACTGGCTGTCGGTGCTCTACATGGCGGTCGTTCGCCGGGGCCGCTCGCGCTGGTCGGCCAGACCTGGGCGCAGGCGCACCTGGCCGCCACCCGCTGCGCGATCATCATGAGCATGGAGCCGGTCTTCGCGGCGCTCTTCGCCGTGCTGCTCGGCGGCGAGGCCCTCACCGCGCGGATGCTGGTCGGCGGCGCGATGGTGCTCGACCGCGATGCTGATCGTCGAGCTGGTGCCGCGGCGGCAGGATCGAGGCCGAGGTCCAGCACATCGCGGTCTGATCGCAGATCCTGCTCGACCGTGGGCAGGACCGGGATCCGCTCGCCCTAGCGTTCACCGCAGTCCACTGTCGGCGCCGAGGGGTCCCCACCATGGTCGTCGTGATGTCACCCGACGCCACCGATGAGCAGGTGGCCCACGTCGTCGAGCGGGTCGAGAGCGTCGGCGGTGAGGCCTTCGTCAGCAAGGGCGTGGTGCGCACGATCATCGGGCTGGTCGGCGACATCGACTCCTTCCACCACCTCAACCTGCGCAGCCTGCCCGGCGTCGCGGACGTGCACCGGATCTCCGACCCCTACAAGCTGGTCAGCCGCCAGCACCACCCCGAGCGGTCCACCGTCTGGGTCGGCCCGGCCGGGCACCAGGTGCCGATCGGCCCCGGACACGTTCACCTTCATCGCCGGCCCGTGCGCCGTCGAGTCGCCGCGAGCAGACGCTGGAGGCCGCGCGGATGGCGCAGTCCGCCGGCGCCACGCATCCTGCGGGGCGGCGGCGTTCAAGCCGCGCACCTCGCCGTACGCCTTCCAGGGCCTGGGCGTGCCGGGCCTCGAGATCCTCGCCGACGTCGCGCGAGGTCACCGGGCATGCCGGTGGTCACCGAGGTGGTCGACGCCCGCGACGTCGCCGGTGGTCGCCGAGTACGCCGACATGCTCCAGGTCGGCACCCGCAACATGGCCAACTTCGGGCTGCTCCAGGCCGTCGGCGAGTGCGGGCAAGCCGGTGCTGCTCAAGCGCGGCATGACCGCGACCGTCGAGGAGTGGCTGATGGCCGCCGAGTACATCGCCCAGCGCGGCAACCTCGACGTCGTCCTCTGCGAGCGCGGCATCCGCACCTTCGAGCCGGCCACCCGCAACACCCTCGACATCTCCGCGGTCCCGGTCGTGCAGGCGACCAGCCACCTGCCGATCATCGTCGACCCGTCGCACGCCGCCGGGCGCCGCGACCTCGTCGTACCCCTCTCCCGCGCCGGCATCGCCGTCGGCGCCGACGGCGTGATCGTCGACGTCCACCCCGACCCGGAGCACGCCCTCTGCGACGGCCCGCAGGCCCTGCTGGGCACCGAGCTCCGCGAGCTCGCCCAGGCGGTACGCCAGCTCCCGCCGGCCGTGGGCCGGGTCGACGCCGGGCAACACGTCCGCACCCGGTAGCGCCTACGGTCCCCCGAGATCGGGCCCGATTCGCCTAGGCTGGCGATCGGGGAAGGCACGAGGGAGGAACATGTCCGTCTGCACCCAGTGCGGTCACCCGCTCGGCGTCGGTCGGTTCTGCACGAACTGTGGCCAGCCCGTCGACGAGAGCGGGCCGGTCAGCGAGGAGACCTTCGCCGCCGACGACTGGCGCACCGGAACCGCCGAGCGGCCCGCCGTCAGCGGGCCAGCGGAGCCGACGATCGAGGTGGGGCGACCGGTGCTGCCGCCGCCCGTCACCACCGCGAGCGAACCGCCGCGCTACCCGCTGTACGCCGACGAGGCCGTTCCCGCCCCCGCGGACGACCCGTTGACCTCGACCGACAACCACCGGCACGTCGGGGAACGTCAGCCACGCAGCGCGGCCGTGATCTGGGTCCCCTGGATCGTGGGCGCCGCCGTCGCTGCTCCTGGTCGGCTCGGTCGGGAGTCTGGCTGCTCCTGGGCAGCGGTGACGACACCTCGCCGACCGCGGCCGACCCCGCCGCGAGCGACTCCGGTCCGGCCAGCCCCCAGGCGTCCGACACCAAGGAGTCGAAGCCCAGCCTCGAAGCCGACCAAGGACAAGCCCGCCAAGCCCGGCAAGCCGGACGACGTTGCCCGGTTCGCCACGGCGAAGGTCCCGGCCACGGGCCCGCCCAACGAGGACGTCGACGGCAACATGGTGCGCTACGAGGGCAGGAACATGCTCGACGGCGTGCCCGAGACCACGTGGCGGATGGACCGGCGACGGCACCGGCAAGACGATCACGTTCGACCTCGCCGAGCCGACCACGATCACCGAGGTCGGGATGATCAACGGCTACGCCAAGACCGCGAACGACGGCGGCCGGAAGCTCAACTGGTACACCGGGAACCGGCGGGTGCTCGCGGTGGAGTGGGAGTTCGACGACGGCACCACGATCAGCCAGGACTTCCGGAGCACTCGCAACCTCCAGACCGTCGTGGTCGACAACGTCACCACCGGCTCGGTCCAGGTGCACCTGGTGTCCGTGTCGCCAGCCGGGGTCGGGCCCCTCCGCCCGCAACAACACCGCGATCAGCGAGGTCTCACTGGTCGGCACCCCGGCCTGAGCGGTGCTCGGCACCCTCGCCCCGTCCCGACGACGCTTCGTGCTCGGCCTTGCGGTGCTGACCGTCGTCGCGGTGGCCGTCGGCGTCGTGGCGTTCGTGCTGAACCGCCCGGATCCCGTCGACCCCGTCGCCCAGGACACCCGTGGGCCGGTGCTGCTCGTGCCCGGGTACGGCGGCAACACCGCCGGGCTCGAGGTGCTCGCCGACTCCCTGCGGCAGGACGGCCGCGATGCCGAGGTCGTGCCCCTCGAGCCTCCGGGCACCCAGGACCTGCGAGTCCAGGCCGAGGTCCTCGACCGCGCCGTGGACCGCGCGCTGGCCCGGACCGGCGCCCCGTCCGTGGACGTGGTCGGCTACTCGGCCGGTGGCGTCGTGGTCCGGCTGTGGGTGGCCGAGCTCGGCGGCGGCAACCTCGCCAGACGCGCCATCACCCTCGCATCGCCGCACCACGGCACCGACCTCGCCTCCCTGGCCTCGGACGTCGCACCGGACAGCTGCCCCGAGGCCTGCGTCCAGCTCACCGAGGACAGCGACCTGCTGCGCGACCTGAACGCCGGCGACGAGACCCCACCCGGCCCCGCCTGGGTCGCGATCTGGACCGACGACGACCGGATTGTCGTGCCGCCCGACTCCGGCCGACCTCGACGGTGCCGTCGGCTTCTCCGTCCAGTCCGTCTGCCCGGACGAGACGGTCACGCACGGCGAGGTGCCACGTAACCCGACGCTGATCGCGATGGTCGAGCTCGAGCTCGGCACCGACCCGCCGCGCGTGCCCCCGCGCGACGTATGCCGGCCGTGAGGTCGATCCGATCGAGTTGCTTGGGTCTTCGCCCAGAGTTCGCCCACGTGCCGACCGGTATTTGACCCGTCCCGCATAGCGTCCGGGGCACCACCGATCGAGGAGACCCGATGAACCTTCGTACTGCCTCCCTTGTCTGCGCCGCGACCACCCTGGTCGCCGCCACCACCTCGGCCTCGGCCCTCCAGGCCGAGCCGGCGCACCGACCCCCGAAGGGCGACGAGGCGCTCGTCCAGACCTTCGGCAACGTCTCACGCAGCACGGCCTGGACCCTGACCGCGACGCTCGACCTGGACTTCGAGACCCACCACCCGCAGGCCATGGAGGTCGTCGGCGACCGGATCTACCTGTCTTCGGTCGAGATCATCGAGCCGACCGTGCCCTATCCCCAGCCCGTCGACGGCTACGACCGGACGCCGGGCAAGGGCCTCGGACACCTGTTCGTCCTCGACCGCGACGGTCAGCTGCTCAAGGACATCGTGATCTCGGACGGCCACCGCTACCACCCCGGCGGGCTGGACTACGACGGCGAGTTCCTGTGGCTGCCGGTCGCTGAGTACCGGCCCAACAGCTCGGCCGACGTCTACCGCATCGACCCCACCACGTACGACGTCAAGAAGCTGTTCACCGTGTCCGACCACATCGGCGGTGTCGTGCGCGACCAGAAGACAGGTCACCTGGTCGGGCAGTCCTGGGGGTCGAGGCGCTTCTACGACTGGACCGTCGAGGGCAGGCAGAAGGGGTTCTGGCTCAACGAGAACCACTTCCTCGACTACCAGGACTGCGAGTACGTAGCCTCCCGCAAGGCGCTCTGCTCGGGCGTGACCGGGCTCCCGGCCCAGCCAGGCTCGGCCACCGGCTACGAGCTCGGCGGCCTGGCGATGATCGACCTGCGCGACCGGCACCGGATCCTGCACGAGGTGCCGTTGCAGCGTTGGTCGACCGCCGGCCACGTGATCACCCGCAACCCGACCGACCTCGACGCCGACGGCAGCCACCTGACCCTGTACGCCGCGCCAGACGACTCGGGCGAATCGGCCGGGACCCAGATCCTGGTCTACGAGGCCGACGTGACGCCGCTGAGCTGACATCGAATTGGGGTGGCGTTGTGCCAGCGACGGCGTCACGGCGATCAGCGCCACCCCATCACAAAAGGTCAACAGGTGGCGAGGGTGCGCCGCGCCGAGGTGGCGGCCACGCTCATCGGCACCACGATGAACGCGAGCAGCAGCAGCCACGGCAGGATGTCGAGCCCGCTGCTGAGCAGCGTCAGCGCGGCCCCGATCGTCTTGGTGGAGACCGCAGCTCCGAGGGCGACGTACGCCGTCAGGCGGGCGAAACCGCGCCCGGCGTGCCACCACCGGTTGCCGATCGTGCTGGCGATGACGAGCAGCAGCGCCAGCACGATCATCGCCCCACCCACGACCTCCACCCCCACGTCGAGGATCGCGTAGACCGTGCCGTCCGGGGGCGCGGTGTGGGTGCTCAGGGCGCCGTCCCAGAGGAACGGCTGGATCACCAGGATGGCGAACAGCAGCCACGCGGTCCGCCGGCCGGCCGCGACCGCCAGGGTGGTCTGGAACGCCGGCACGATCTCGTCCAGGTCTCCGAAGTCCGTGATCGCGCGTCTCTCCGACTCTGCCCTCTCGTAGCCCGCACGACGGTAGGCAGCGGAGGCGTCGTCGAGGTGGTCACGTGCCTCCTGGACCAGCCCGCGGCGTACGCGGGACGGTCCGACCAGGGCCGCGTCGAGGGCAACGACGTAGGAGTCGGCAGCGCTCATACCGTCCAGTGTGGCGGCGCCCCCGACCGTCCGCATCGGGGATGTCCCTGACCCCGGCACGTCACGCCTTCCCGAGAACGCCGTCGACCATGGCGGAGAAGGTGCGCCACTCGGCCCGCTGCCTGGCGAGCGCGCGCCGGCCTGCGGCGGAGAGGGTGTAGGTGCGCCGCTTTCGACCACCCGTGGTGGCCCACGAGCTCTTGAGGTGACCGGCGGCCTCGAGCCGGCGTAGGGCCGGGTAGACGGTGCCGGTCGGGAGGTCGAGCTCGCCGCCGCTGCGCACCTGGAGCGCCTCGATGATCGCGTAGCCGTG
The DNA here is from genome assembly GCA_963788445.1 of uncultured Actinomycetota bacterium. Classification (GTDB taxonomy): domain Bacteria; phylum Actinomycetota; class Actinomycetes; order Propionibacteriales; family Nocardioidaceae; genus Nocardioides. Next base: position 244,913 of record CAWBGN010000004.1, on the reverse strand, counting down.
GCGCGGCTCGTGCTCGAGCACGGCCAGGATCAGCGAGTCGAGGTGACCGCGCAGCGCGTCCGGATTCATGTAGACAGCCTACACGTAAGTCGCTACGTTGTCTGTCTACATATAGATGGTCTACGTATCGAGGTTCCGCATGACCGACACCCTGCCCCGTACCGCCGCTCCACGAGACACCCGGATGACGCGGCTCGCGGGATGGTCGCAACGTCACCACTGGTGGGCGATCGGCTTGTGGCTGGTCGCGCTCGTCGGCATCACCGCCACTTCCCTGGCGGTCGGCAACGACTACCGCAACGACAACTCATTGCCCGGCACCGAGTCGCAGGCGCTGCTCGATGCCTACGAGGAGCACTCACCGGAGCAACAGGGTGATTCGGTGACGATCGTGATCCAGGCCGCCGACGGCATCGAGGGATCGAGCGTGGTGGCCAACCTGGTGGCCACAGTCGGCGAGCTCGACGGGGTCGCCTCGGTGGAGGCACCCGACCCACGCGGCACCATCTCCGAGGACGGCACCATCGGCTTGGTGCAGGTGTCCCTCGAGAAGCCATTGGGCGAGAACGACCCGGACGACGTACGCGCCGTGATCGACACTGCCCAGGACTTCGAGGGCGACGGGCTGCGGGTCGAGCTCGCGGGAGAGTCGATCCGCGGGGTTCAGCAGAGCGAGGCGACCGGCGGAGCCGAAGGGGCCGGCATGCTCGCCGCGCTGGTCATCCTGCTCTTCCTCTTCGGCTCGCTGCTGGCGGCGTCGCTGCCCCTGATCACCGCGATCTTCGCCGTCGGCACGACGTTCGGTGCGGTGAGCCTGGCCTCCCACGTCGTCACCATCCCGGACTACACCCCGCCGGTGCTGCTGCTGGTCGGGCTGGGCGTCGGCATCGACTACGCGCTGATCGTGTTCGCGCGCTACCGCAGCGAGATGATCGCCGGCGCCGAGCGCGACACGGCCGCGCGGACCGCGCTCGACACGGCCGGCCGGTCGGTGCTCTTCGCCGGCATCACGGTGATCATCGCGCTGCTCGGCCTCTACCTGCTGGGGCTCGGCTCGCTGCAGGGCGTGGCGCTAGGTGTCACGGTCACGGTCCTGATGACCATGCTGGCCTCGCTCACCCTGCTGCCGTCGCTGCTCACGATCTTCGGCGGCCGGATCGAGCGCAGTGTGCACAAGCGCGCAGCCAAGGCCAAGCACGAGTCGGGCCGGCTCTGGCGGCGCTGGGCCGACGTGGTGCAGCGGCGCCCCTGGCCCGCCCTCGCCGTCGCACTCGTCGCGCTGACCCTGCTCGCCCTGCCTGCGTTGGGGATGCGGCTGGGCTTCGCCGACGCCGGCAACGACGACCCCAGCACGACCTCGCGGCAGGCATACGAGCTGACCGAGCAGGGCTTCGGTCCCGGCGCCAACGGGCCGCTGATCGTGGCGACCGTCGGTTCCGAAGCGGAGGCGCAGGCGGCGTACGAGCTCGTGGCCGACACCGGCGGAGTTGCTTTCGCGACACCACCGGAAGCGAGCCCCGACGGCGAGATGTACACCAGCCTGGCGTTCCCGGAAACGTCTCCGCAGGCGGAGGAGACCGAGGATCTCGTCCACACCTTGCGGGACGAGCTCGGCGAGGCGCACCTGGTCGGCGGGACGACCGCGGCCGCGATCGACTTCGCCGAGGCCGTCTCGGCGCGGATGCTGCTGTTCGTCGGGGTGGTCGTCGGACTGTCGGCGCTGTTGCTGCTGCTGGTCTTCGGGTCGGTGGTCGTGGCGGTCAAGGCGGCGATCCTCAACCTGATCTCGATCGGGGCAGCGCTGGGCGTGATCCGGCTGGTCTTCCAGGACGGCCGCTTCGGCGCGGAGGCGGGACCGGTCGAGGCGTTCGTGCCGGTGATGATCTTCGCGATCGTGTTCGGGTTGTCGATGGACTACGAGGTGTTCCTCGTCTCGCGGATGCACGAGGAGTGGCATCGGACCGGTGACGCGTTCGGTGCCGTACGAGAGGGGCTGGCCCACACCGGCGGCGTGATCACCGCGGCCGGCGCGATCATGGTGGTCGTCTTCGGCGCCTTCATCCTCTCGCCGGATCGGATGCTCCAGCAGTTCGGCCTCGGCCTGGCCACCGCCGTGCTCCTCGACGCCCTCGTGATCCGCTGCCTCGTGGTTCCCGCGGTGATGCGGGTCTTCGGGGAGCGTGCCTGGTGGGGCCCCCGCTGGCTCCCCACGGTCCGCGTCGAGTGAGTGCGCGACTCTTGCAGACAGCGTGGGAACACACGGCAAAGTCCGTCACCGCGGCGCTGCACCCACTCGGCCTGTCAGTCGAACCGGACGCTGGCGACAAGGTCATCGACCGCCGGGGGGATGTCCGAGTCGAAGGTCCACGACCACAGCACCGTTATCCCGGCACCCGGCAGCTCCATGACGGTATAGCGACTGGTCATCCCTCGCCAGGCGCCGACGAAGGAACCGTCGTCCTGGACCATGAGTGGGTAGCACTTGATCCTCCCGTTGCAGGTAGCCGGACCCGGCGGGCGGCCGACCCCAACTTGGGCCTCCACGGTCCACGCTGGGTGGCCGTCAACCCGGTCGGTCCGGACCGATGATGATTCGAGGAACGGTCGTTGCGAGATCCAGGTCGCCAACGCCGGTGCCGACCCGATACCCGGAACCGGTCCTGGCGCTGACTGAGGGGAGGCTGCGCTGACGTCCTGCAGGACGCTCACGCCCGCCCTTCCGTCGTTCAGGTAGGTCTCGATGAACTGGCTGTCAGGCGGCGAGCCGGAGTAGGGCGCGTCGAATCCACGCGGGAGGGTCCAGTCCATCGCGACATCGAGGGCGACGGTGTAGGAGCGGCCGCCATGGCAGGTGATGATGCTGAGGTCGCAGCCGTCACCTCGATCCGCAGAGGTCTGGGTGGCCGGGGTTGACGCCCCGGGCTGGGTGGCCGGCTGCCCGATCCCGGCGTCTGAAGGGAGCAGCCACCGGGCCGCGCCGATGAGGCCAACTACGGCGACCACCGCGCACGCGGCGGCAGCTGCGTGCGCTCGGCGGCGGCGGGGAGCGGCCACCTGCAGTTCGCCGAGCGCTGCGTCGACGCTGGCGGGCGTGGCCTGCCGCAGGTCATGTCCGGCTCGGCGTGCCCTGTCTTCGATGTTCATAGCCGCTCCTCCCCGCCCGGGTCCAGCGATACGGCGAGTGCTGTCCGCGCCCGGTGCAGGTGCGCCTTCACCGTGCCTTCCGCGCAGTCCAGTACGTCGGCGATGTCGGCGACAGGCATGTCCAGCGCATAGTGGAGCGCCACCGCCTGTGCCTGGCGCCTCGGCAACCCACGCACCGCGTCCCAGAAGCGTTCGCTGTCCTCCGGAAGAGCCTCGGCCACCGAAACCGTACGGAGAGTCAACCGGCCCAGCAGCTGGCGCTCGAGTGTGCGGCGGCGAACCACCGACACGGCCTTGTGGAGACAGATGCCGCGAACGTAGCCGACCGGGGAGCGCAGAGTTGCGATCGTTCGCCACCGCCGGAACGCAGCCAACAGGGACTCTTGGGCAACGTCCTCGGCGTACGCGGACCCCACCAACGCCCGGGCGAGCACCATCAGGTGTGGGAACTCGCGCCGATAGAAGGACTCGAACGGCTCCGGCTCAATGCCCGGGCGCCCGCCAGTCTCAGCACGGCCCTGGTACGGCTCCGCGACGTCCAGAACCGGCTGCGCCTCCTGCTGCGTCGGTTGCTTGCCCATGACTACTTATCGCTTCGGGGTGGCCTTTCGGTTTACCCGCCCCCGAGGACGTACCTCGACGGTGACGAGGTTGCCGGACTGCGTCAAGCCGACTCCAACACGCGTGACTCAGGGCGATGTCCCGCGGGGTCCGATGATTTCAGGGGACTGCGCGGGTCGTCACGTTCGCCGGATGGACACAACGAGAATGATGAGGAGATGGCGCGATGGGTGAGCTGCACGTCAACATGAACATCACGCTCGACGGCGTGATCCAGGCCAACGGTGGCCCCTCCGAGCAGGACGCGGGCTTCGAGTACGCCGGCTGGGAGCGCCCGTACGGGGATGCGGAGTCCGGCGCACAGATCACTGCCGACGTGCAGGCATCCGACGCGCTGCTGCTGGGTCGCACGACGTACGACATCTTCCGCGGCTACTGGCCGGGCAAGACCGACGAGATCGGGCGGGCCTTCGACCGGGTCCCCAAGTACGTCGCGTCCCGCGGCACGCCGGAGCTGTCCTGGGACACCAGCATCCAGGTCACCGACGTGGGCGCCGAGGTTCGTGACCTGCGTGAGCGGCACGAGCAGATCCACACGTGGGGCAGCGCGAACCTGCTGCAGACCCTGTTCCGCGAGGGCCTGGTCGACCAGGTGAACCTGTGGGTGTGTCCGGTGGTGATCGGGCAGGGCAAGAAGCTCTTTCCCGAAGGCACAACCGCCACCCGGTTCGAGCAGGTCGAGCCGCCGAAGTCGTATCCCGGAGGGGCGATGCTGCTGCGCTACCGGTGCCTCGAGGGCCCGCCGGAGACGGAGTGACCGAGGCCGTCGGGTGGCAGGATTTCGGCTGCTCAGGCAGCTGCAACTGGGTCCGCACCCAGTTGGGGTTCGGATTCACCCGGGTGATGGTGCCGGCGAACACGGTGGGAACGGTTTCGTCTCCGCCGGTGACGTTGCGAACTCGAGCGGAGGCCGCCGGGTCCCTCGAGACGTCCATCCACACGGCGCGGTTGCCGGCGCGACCCAAGGCAATCCGCAGGCGTATGCAGTAGGTGCAGCCGGGACGCCAATAGATCACGGGAACGCCCCGCTCGTCTGCAAGCTGCCGCGCTTGGGCATCGGTGGCTGATGGTGGAAAGAACCACGGTGACACGAGGTACCCGAGCACCAGCAGAGCAGCGGCGACGAGGAACTGCGGCACGTACGGGCCACCGCTCACGAAGGTGACACCAGCGTCCGCGAGGATGAGGCCACTGGCCACGAGCGTGGCTCCGGAACTTGCCCACCTGTGTTTGAGCCCCCGTGCGACGAGGCTCGAGGGGGTATGCCCACGAGTCATGCGGTAACGGTAGATCCAGACGCCAAGGGTCAGGCTTGGGAGGGGTGTTGGGCCGTGGGAGACGGGGTGGCACGTAGCGCATACGCGACGCCGTCCGTGAGCGACATGGCGGCCCCCCGAGCCCGCGCGGCGGCGAGCACCTCTGGCGGGAGGCCGACGGTCACCGTGGAGAGCGTCTCGTCATACTGCTCGCGCTCGTCGGGTGGCCATTCACCGCCGGCGCGTTCCAGCATTGCGGCGGCCATCCCGTTCAGCGTGGCAGCGCGCTCGTAGTCGCCCTTGGCGGCCGTCACCGCGGCGACGCTGTTGATGGTCCAGGCGATCGACATCTCGTCACCACGCCGCGGCGTCGATCACCAATGCCTGCACGGCGAGTTCCTCGGCTCGCTCCAGGTTGCCGAGCCGGCGCTCGACCATGCTGAGGTTCGCCGACTCCACCCAGACGACGAACTCATCACCGGTCGAGCGGCCCATCGACAGACGAGCCGACATGACCTCGCGGGCGGCTTCAAGGTCACCTGACATCTGGAGCGCCACCCCGAGAACGTGAAGGGCGCTCGACCGCCCGGGGTCACTGTCGGCGAGACCCTCGGTCACGGCGACCGCACGCCGCAACAGGCGCACAGCCTCGTCCACGTCGGTGTTGAGTGCCACCCGGGCCAACCCGGCGAGGGCGAGCGCTTGGAGCGATGAATCACCCAGCTTCTCCGCCAACGCAAGAGAGTCCGTGAACCGTTGTTTTGCCAGGTCGTACCGACCGGCGAAGAAGACGAGATAGCCATGGTCGTGGAGCGCCCTCGCCCGGGATACGTCGCTGCCGGCCCCGGTTCCCAAGGTGCGCTCGAACCATGCGTCACCGTCGTCCATTCGCTTGGTCGAGATCCAGAACGGCACCAGCGCCGATGCGAGGCGGTACGCCGGCTCCGGCTGCCCTGAATCGAGGTACCAGTCGAGCGCCTCGAGCATCTCGGGATAGCGCGCCTCGACGGGTCTTGCAGCACCCGGATCCTGCCGCCGCACGCGTGCGCGTGCCTCCTCGGCAATCTCGACGAGAGCATCGGCGGTGGCAGCATCCACCGTCGAAGCATAGGAGCCACAGGGGCCCGAAACGGAGGAGTGCGTGCTGCTCGACACGCCCTGACCCCCGAACGCCCTCTGACCTTCAGCAGGTCAGAGGGCGTTCTCGCGGCAGTGGGGCATCTAGGGGATTCGCTCCCAGCCGTCGAGGTAGAAGCCGATCCGACCGTTCGTCTGGGTGCGGTTCGCGGCGATGTTCACCTTGTGCCCGTCCACCTTCCCGATCACCTGGACGTTGTGGAAGTACTCGCTGTAATCGAGGATCGGGCCGGACTCGTCGATGGTGACGGCCGGTTCGCCGCTGGCCTTGAAGACCAGGTCGACGCTCACCGTGTCCGTGCCGAATCCGTCGGTGAATTCGCCCGTCACGGTCAGCTTGTTGCGGGCCTGGTTGAAGTCGGCAACGTCCCACCACTGGTAGTAGTTGACGAACTTCCCGCTCCGCCACTTGCACTGGGTCGCCAGGTTCCGGTCGTCGTAGGGACCAGGTGGCGTGACACCGCTCGGGCAGAACCAGTTGTTGAGCTCGACGGTCAGGACATCGTCGTCCTCCTCGACGTTGACGTATCCCGTGTGCACGTTGCCGCGCACACCGTCGTACCAGCCCCGGAACGTCCATCCGATGTCGGCGAAGTCGACTTCCAGTCCGTACTCGCCGGGTCCCCATCCGGGCGGCGGGTCGGCCTGCGCGCTGCTCCCTCCGCCGAGCAGCGCACCCGCCGTCACCGTCGCAACGACCGCTAGGCGTGTCAGTCTCTTTACCTTGACTCTCATGCCCAACACGATGACGGTTGCCCCGAATTGACTCATCACCGATTGTGGGTGTCTGACGTCAAGCGATTCTTGGCAGGGCGCGAGCGCAGCGCCTCAGCGGGAGGCGCGGTGCAGGGCAATGGCCGCAAGGATCGCCAGTACACCCGCCGCGACCATCCCGGCCGGCACATCCCCTTGGGTCTGCCGGCTGAGGAGCGCGCCGTTGGCCTGGCTGGAGAGCACGGAGCCGTTGCTCTGGTGGGACAGGGCCGAGCCCGCGCTCTGGTACGACAGCAGCGACGCAGCCGACATCGCCGACCCGATCGACCCAGCCGACGCGAACGAGCCTACGCTCGCGAACGACGCGATAGAGGCAGCGCTACCAATCGAGAGGACCGAGTCCTGAGAGCAGATCGACAGGACCGAATTCTCTGACCAGAGGGACCACACGCCGAGCAGCGTAGCCTCCAACAACGCACGCCTTCATCTGCCGCGATCCGCACGGATCTACCGATGTGCGGATGACTGCCGATTGCGTGCGCGCAGTGCTATCGCTTCCCCCGACCGAACATGCGGCCCAACCGGTCGGCCATCGACCTCGCCGGCTTGATGTCGACCACGGTCGACCCTTCGGGCAGCGGAAGGTTCGCCGCCTGCTCTGCGGAGAGGGTCGTGCGGACGTAGGTGGTGTAGATCGAGTCGATCTGATCGGCGTCGACGAAGCGTGTACCTTCCGCCGTCTGGACGACGATGCCGTCGAACACCGAGACCTTCTCATCGACCAGCACAGCCTGGACCGTGGCGAAGTTGTACCCATCGCTCGTCTGCACCGGCGTGCCCGGCTGAAGCGCGGTGTAGGCGATGGGGTGGTCAGGCTCTTCAGGCATGGAGCAAACCCTACGGCCGCCCCGCGATGACGGCGACCCCAAGGGCGCGGTGCACTCGGATGTCTGCCGATCACCCCGGGACGGCGCATTCCGTTTGCAGAGCGTTTGGCAAACCGATCTCGGCCGGTCACCCGAGGCCTTTACCTTCTCCGTTCGGGGCGGGCTGTCTGGTCCGCCTCATCGATCAGATGGAGGAATGCCCCATGCAACCGACCGCCGTTCGGGCGCGCGGTCTCACGAAGACCTTCGGCGACGTCATCGCACTCGATGGTGTCGACCTCGACGTCGCCGCCGGACAGATCCACGGCCTCGTCGGGCCTAACGGCGCCGGAAAGACCACGCTGCTGGGCCTGCTGCTCGGCCTGGCGGTGGCCGACGGCGGCACGCTGGAGATCTTCGGGACGCCAGTCGGCCGCGCCCTCACCGTGTCCGGGAGTGTCGCTGGATTCGTCGATGGCCCCGGTCTCTATCCGATGCTGTCGGCGCGCCAGAACCTCGCTGCGCTCGCCTCCCTCCGCGGCCATGCAGACGGTCGCTCCGCCGACGTCGACGAGCTGCTCGATCGGGTCGGGCTCCGCGAGGTGGCGGGTGACCCTGTCCGAGGCTTCTCGCTCGGGATGCGGCAGCGTCTCGGGCTGGCCGCAGCCCTCCTGGGGGAGCCGCGGCTGTTGGTTCTCGACGAGCCGGCCAACGGTCTCGACCCCGCCGGCAAGCGACAGGTCCACCGGGTGCTCACCGACCTCGCCGACGCGGGTGCGACCGTCGTCCTCTCGAGCCACCGGATGGACGACCTCGCCGCGCTGTGTGACGAGGTCACGCTGTTGTCCACAGGCCGGGTCGTGTTCTCGGGACCGGTGCGCAAGCTGGCCGCGGAGAGCGGCGAGCTCGACTACCGACTAGTGACCTCCGACTCCGAGGGTGCCCGCCGCGTCGCCGGCGGTACGCCGTCGCTCCGCGAGGTCGCCGGCCGCACCTGGTCGCCGCAGAGCGATGACCAGGTGCTCGTCGTACGCGGACCCGAAGGGGCCCTGGACGACCTGGTTGTCCGGCTGGTCGGTGGGGGCATCGCGATCCGCGAGCTCGGGCCGGTCGTGCCGCCGCTCGAGGCCGCGTTCCTGGCGCTGACCGGCGCCGACGCCGACATCAACGATGAGGAGCTCGCCCGATGACCACGATCACCGCCGAGACCCGGGTTCGTGTGAAGGCGGTGGCCCTGAGTCGCGGCTACCGCTTCGAGCTGGTCAAGCTGGTCTCGCAGTGGCGAATCCGGTTGGTGTTCATCGCCTGCCTGCTCGCGCCGGCGATCTACTCCGCGGTGGTCAGCCGGCAGACCTCGCTGCCAGCCGACGCCGTCTACGGCCGCCTGATGAACCAGTCCGGATGGGCAGGCTCGCTGGCCATCCTCGTCTTCATGGGCACGCTCCTGCTGCCCCTGCTCACCAGCGTCGTCGCCGGAGACATCTTCGCCGTCGAGGACCGCCTGGGCACCTGGCGCCATCTGCTGGTCGCCGTGCGCTCGCCGCGCCGCATCTTCGTGTCGAAGGCACTGGCAGCGCTCACCGTCACTCTCGCGCTGCTTGCCTGCCTCATGGTGTCGTCGATGGCAGGAGGCCTGATCTCGATCGGCAGCCACCCGTTGCCCGGCCTCGACGGGCATCTGATCAGCTCCGGTGAGCTCGCCCGCACCGTCCTGCTGGCTTGGCTGACCATCATTCCCCCGACTCTCGCGTTCTCCGCGGTCGGGCTGTTGGGGTCGGTCGCGATGGGACGCTCGCCTCTCGGGCTGCTGATGCCGGTCGCGCTTGCGCTCGTCCTCATGGGCATTCAGGTCATGCCCGTCCCCGTCGCTCTCCGGGTCGCGCTGCCGATGAACGCGTTCATCTCGTACCGTGGTCTGTTCACCGACCCCGGTCAGCTCGGGCCGTTCTGGATCGGGCTCGTCGTCAGCCTGTCCTGGGCTGCACTCGCCACGTTCCTGGCCTACCGCCTGTTCGTGCGCCGCGACTTCACCGATCTGGCCAACGACGGCTCCGGCCGCCGCTTCGTCGTCGGAGGACTCGCACCGCTGGTCGGCCTGATCGCGGTGACCTATGTCGGTCGTGGCCGCGACGACCGGCGCCACCGGCTCGGGCATCGACAAGTCGAAGGTGGAGGCCGCGTTGTCGACGTCGTTCTCCAACCTTTACGTGCTGCAGACCGAGCAGCTCAACCGCCCGGCGGTCACCGCGGCCCAGCTGCACGCCACGACGAAATGTGACAAGGGCGGTGACCGGGTCGAGGACGAAGGGGCGGGCGCCGGCTGGCGCTGCACCGTCAACTGGACCCTGCCGGGGACGACCGCCACCGGCAACGCGATCTACCAGCTCGACGTGCTTCCAGAAGGACGGTTTGTCGCCGACGGCGACGGGCCGAAGGAGGTCAACGGGTTCTTCCAGGTCCGCACCCCCACGGGCGACGCACCGAACCCGCTGTGGCAGTTCGACGGTGTCGTCGATCTGCTCGACAACGTCAACGAAAGGATCACAATGAACGTGACGCGCAACCGCGTCGTGAAGCCCGCTCGTCGGCGCTTCTCTCGGACGTTCCCGATCGGCGCTCTCGCCGGTGGCCTGGCCCTCGCGGTCACCGCTGGTGTTGCCTACGCTACGACCGACTTCGGCGATCAGCTGGTCGGCAACGAGTACGCCGACGGCCTGCAGATCTCGTCCAACCAGATCCTCAAGCCCCTCGGCGAGCGGCTCATGACGCCGTACGGCAAGTTCATGGGCTCCACCGTCAGCCCCGACGGCCGCTTCCTGGCCGCGACGGCCAACGACCGCTCGGTCTCGCTGCAGATCTTCGACCTGGAGAGCTACGAGCTGATCTGGCGCGGCGGCACGGCCGCCGGGGTCAACCTGCGTCTGTCGGACAACACCGTCGGCCAGGAGAGCCCGCTCTACTCCCCGGACGGCGGCTTCCTCTTCATGCCGAACGCGACCGGGATCACCAGGTTCCCGGTCAACGCCGACGGCAGCCTGACGGCCGGCACCAAGATCACGATCCCGACGGCGGGTGGGCAGCAGGCGCTCACCGCTGGCATGGCCTACTCCCCCGATGGTTCGACCCTGTACGCCGCCGTCAACGGCCAGAACACCGTCGTGGCGATCGACCCGACCGCCGGCACGATCAAGCAGACCTGGAACGTCGGCATCGCTCCCCGCCAGCTGAAGTTCGTCGGCGACAAGCTCTACGTCAGCGACGAGGGCGGGCGCCACGCGCAGGCGGGTGACGACACCATCGGGTCCTACGGCACCCAGGTCCCGGCCGACCACTTCCTCGGCACCTCGACGACCGGCGTGCTCAGCGTCATCGACACCGCCAACGCCGGTGCTCCCGTGGGCCAGATCGATGTCGGACTGCACCCGACCGACATGCACGTCGAGGGCGACGTTCTCTACGTCACCAACACCAACGACGACACCGTCTCCGTGGTCGACGCCACGAGCGACGAGGTCGTCCAGACCATCGAGACCAAGCCGTGGCAGAGCTCGGACGTCGGCTACGCGCCCGACGCCGTCACCGTGCACGCGGGCCGTCTCCTGGTCAGCCTCGGCCGGGCCAACGCGATCGCCGTCTACAAACTCGGCGAGAGCGCGCTCGACCCGGTCAGCTACGTCGGCCTCATCCCGACCGACTACTACCCGGAGGACCTCTTCCCGGTCGGCGACCAGATCGTCGTGGCCAACCGCCGCGGCATCGACGCGCGGGGCCCGAAGATCACCTTCAACGCAGGCTTCGGCACCACGCCGGCGACCGGCCACGGCACGCACGGCACGACCGCCTCGCTGACCCGCTTCGAGCTCCCGAGCGACATCGAGATCAGGAAGACCTACACCCCAAGGGTCTACGCCCAGAACAGCTGGGGTCCCTCGGACACCGACGTCAAGCACGCCAAGGGCAAGAAGGCCAAGGCCGTCCCGGTGCCGAAGAGGATCGGCGACCCGTCGACCATCAAGCACGTCTTCATGCTGGTCAAGGAGAACCGGACCTACGACCAGATCCACGGCGACATGCCCGAGGGCAACGGCGACCCGACGCTGGCGCAGTTCGGCGAACAGGTGACCCCGAACATCCACGCGCTGTCCCGCCAGTTCGGCCTGTACGACAACACCTACGACACCGGCACCAACTCCGCCGAGGGTCACAACTGGCTCATGCAGGGTGACAACCCGGAGTACACCGAGTCCAGCGCGGGCGAGTACATCCGCAGCTATGACACGCAGGAGGACGTCCTGGGCCACCAGCGCTCGGGCTTCCTGTGGACGGCCATCCAAGCCGCCGGCAACACGGCCAAGAACTACGGCGAGTTCGTCTACGCCTCGAGCGGCAAGCCGGTCGGCTCGACCTGGCACCAGTACTACTGCGCGGCCCAGTCCGTCGAGGGCGGCGGCGACCCGGCGCAGCTGACCACCCCGCAGCTCAAGGGCAACTACGGCTCCCCGATCCCGTCGCTCAACCAGATCACCCTTCCGACGGCACCGCCGTACGACATGCAGATCCCGGATCTGTACCGCTACCAGATCTGGAAGCAGGACTTCAAGGCGAACGGCCCGGCCGACTTCAACATGATGTGGCTCTCCGACGACCACACCGGTGGACCGGTGACCCCGCGGTCGAACGTCGCCGGTGGTGACCTCGCGATCGGCAAGATCGTCGAGACGATCTCGCACAGCAAGTACTGGAAGGACTCTGCGATCTTCGTGGTCGAGGACGACAGCCAGAACGGTCCCGACCATGTCGACGGCCACCGCGCCCCGATCCAGATCATCAGCCCCTGGGCGGCGCACGGCAAGACCATCTCGACGTACTACTCGCAGATCAACATGGTCCGCACCATCGAGCAGATCCTCGGCGCGGAGCCGCTGAACCAGAAGGTCGCCGCGGCGACCCCGATGTACGGCGCCTTCCAGAAGAAGCCGGACTTCACGCCGTACACGGCGGTGGCGAACCGGGTCTCGCTCACCGAGAACATCGCGACTCCGCCCGCGTGTGGTCTCGACACACCGAGCGGGCCCAACGCAGTGCCTCCGCCACCGGCTGTTCCGAGCAAGTACGTCTCCTACTCGCTGGCGTGGGAGAAGTGGTCCACGAAGCAGCGCCTCACCGGCAAGTGGGCGCAGGCCGACTACGCCAACCCGGAGCAGTTCAACAGGTGGACCTGGTACCAGACCCACCACTGGGACCTGCCGTACCCGGGTGACTCGAAGATCTACCTCCCCAACGACGTGCCGGGCGCGGCTCTGCCGGGCACAGAGGTCGAGTGACCCGTTCCACCACCGGCTGACCGTGACGGACACCCAGGTGGCCCACCGGAGGACCCGGTGGGCCACCGCCGGTCCAACAAGGTCACCGACCGGCGACCTTGTTGGACCGGGCAGACTGCGGCCCGGCTCCGACACTGTTGATCGCCTGGACGGTGAAGCGGTACTGACCGGCCCGGGGCAGTGTCATCGACAGGCTCCTGGCCGACGCCGGCTGTACCGGTGAGACCGTCGTGCTGAGCACGGTCCCCGTCGCGCTCATCCGCAGGCCGCGCACCCGGTATCCGGTGATTGCAGCACTTCCGTCCGAGGCCGGCGGGCGCCAGGTGGCCAGGGCGGTGATCGCGCCCCCAGCGGTGCCGGGCGTGGCCGCACCGATCAGGGGAGCGCCGGGCAGTGTCTGCCCCGTTCCCAACGCGGCGACGAGGTTCGGCAACGGGCCGACGTGACCGGACAGCACGCCGGATCCGGTGGCCTGCGGGGTCCCCGTCGCGATCAGGGTCTGGCGGACTTGTGCCGGGGTCGGCGCCAGCCCGGTGCGGGCCTCGGTGACGCTGGAGACCGCGGCGGCGGCGGCCGCGACGATCGGGGAGGCACTCGAGGTCCCGCCGAAGAAGTTGGTGTACAGGTTGTTCGGGGTCGCGCCGAACGCGTCGCCGTACCCGGTGGTGGTGACGCACTCGCCCCAGCCTTGGAGGTCGACCCGGGCGCCGTAGGTGGAGAGGCTCAGCCGAGATCGGGGTGTGAGCGAGCACGACGGCGCCCCTCCAGCGCCGACGATGATCGCACCCGACGACGGACGTCCGCCCGGGAACGGAGCGCCGAACAGGGTCGAGTTGTTGAGGTTCTGCGCGCCGTTGCCGGCCGCCTCGACAACGATGATCCCGGCTGCGGTCGCGGTCACGATGGCGTCGTAGACGGCCGGGTCCCACTCGACGGGGATGTAGGCGCCGTTGGGCCCCGGGATCTGCTGCTCGAGGAGCATGACGTCGCCGCGGGCCATCACGCCGCGCGCGATGTTGATCGCGTCCGGAAGGTCCCACAGGCAATCGCCGCCGACCAGGTTCGCGACATTCACCGTGGCCAGCGTCGCGTCGGGGACCAGGCCGGTGACCCCGTAGGCGTTGGGCGCGCCGACGAGCTCACCGAGCACCGCCGTGCCGTGGTGGGTCTCGAAGAATGGGTCGCACGGGGTCCCGTTGGGGACCAGGGAGCCGGCCGCGGACGGAAGGTCCTCGTGCTGGAGGTTCCACGAGTACTCGAGGTCGACCACCTTCACGCGGCTTCCCGTCGCCCCGGCGATTCCAGCAACCGCCGTAGCACCGATCCCGTCTGGAGCCGGGTTCCGGTACCCCTGGAGACCGACGAGGTTGGGCGTGGCCGGCGGCAGGGGAGGCGCAGGGATGGCGGTCGCGGCCTCGACGATGTCGAGCGCGGACAGAGCGGTGGCGAGGTCGGCCGCAGCCTCCGGTGACGCGGCCTGGATTCGGTACCACTTGTCCAGGGCGGGGACGCCGGTGCCTGCTGCGCCAGCGCGTGCCCTCAGGCTGGCCAGGTCGGCGCGGAGGGAGCCCGCGGACTGGGTGAACAGCCGGCTGACCGCCGCCACGGACGACCGGTCCAGCACACGCTGCAGCGCAGCGCCATCGGGGGATCTTGAGGCGAGCCGGCCGCCTACCAGGTCCACGTTGCTGCCCTCCGCGAACCGGGCCTGGACGTACGCCGACCCCGCAGCTCCGACCGGTGCCGACCGGACGGGTGGGGAACCAGCTCCGGCGCTGCCGCCGGATGGTTCGTCCGCACCCGCGCTCGGAGCGACACCCCCGAGGAACGCCGCGGCGAGCAGCGCTGTCAGCAGTGACGTGAGCGTCGCCAGCCCGGTGCGGCGCGACGTGGAGCGGTCGACCATGGGACCCCCTGAGTGGTTCGGGACCCGTCGGAACCGACCTCGCTCAACACACTCCGTCGGAGCCCGGCCGTCGGCGTCGTCAATCGTGGGTAAGTTCCCGCCAGGCTTCCCTTGGCAGTGCCCCTCGGCATGGGGCACCGCACCGGCGCCGGACACGTACACACTCCCCCGCGCGTCGTGAGACGCACCTCACACGATCGCCCCACTTGACCTTGACCCTAGGTCAACCCCGCAGGCTGTGCGCATGACAAACCAACCCATAGCCATCGAGGCCACCGGAATCGCGAAGTCGTACGGCGACCAGCCCGTCCTTCACGGCATCGACCTCACCGTGCCCACTGGCACCGTGTACGCCCTGCTGGGGCCCAACGGCGCCGGCAAGACCACCATGGTTCGCATCCTTTCCACGCTCATTTCGGCGGACGAGGGCAATGCCCGAGTCGCCGGGTTCGACGTCAAGGCGCAGCCCGACGGCGTACGCCGCTCGATCGGTGTGACCGGGCAGTTCGCCGCGATCGACGAGCTGCTGACCGGGCGGGAGAACCTCCGGTTGATGGCCGACCTCGCACACCTGCCCAAGAGTGAGGCCGGCGCCCGCGTGGACGAGCTGCTGGACCTTTTCGGGCTCGCCGACGCCGCCGACCGACGCGCCGCGACGTACTCCGGCGGCATGAAGCGCCGGCTCGACCTCGCCATGACGCTGGTGAGTCGACCGCGGCTGATCTTCCTCGACGAGCCGACCACGGGGCTGGATCCGCGCAGCCGCCGCGACCTGTGGCAGATCGTGCGCGAGCTGCTCGCCGACGGCGTGACGATCCTCCTCACCACCCAGTACATGGAGGAGGCAGACCAGCTTGCGCACACTGTCGGCCTGCTCGACGGCGGACGCCTGGTCGCTGAGGGCACGCCCGCCGAGCTCAAGGCCCAGGCCGGCGGCGAGACCCTCGACGACGTGTTCCTGGCACTCACCGGCCGCACCGCCACCACCGACCACGACGAGAACGAGACGGAGATCCTCCGATGACCACCATGACCTACGCCGCCCGTGACTCGGTCACGATGCTGCGGCGCAACCTCAAGCACCTGGTCCGCTACCCGTCGCTGACACTGATGATCATCGGGATGCCGGTGGTGTTCCTGCTGCTGTTCGTCTACGTGTTCGGCGGCACCTTGGGCGCCGGGTTGCCCGGCGGCACCGGCAGTGCCGACCCTCGGGCCGACTACCTGCTCTACCTCACGCCCGCCATCTTGGTGATGACCGTGGTGTCGGTTGCGCAAAGCACCGCGATCATGGTCGCGAAGGACTCGACCGAGGGGATCATCGACCGGTTCCGGACCATGTCGATCGCTCGGTCGGCGCCGCTGACCGGGCACGTGCTGGCCGCGATGGCGCAAACGGTCTTCGGCGTGCTCGTGGTCCTGGCCATCGCGTTCGCGCTGGGCTACCGCAGTGACGCCTCGGTGGCCGGCTGGGTCGGCGCCGCCGGCATGCTCCTGCTGATGGGCTGGGCAGTGACCTGGCTGTGCGTCGCGATCGGGCTGGCCAGCGGCAGCGTCGAGGCCGCCAGCAACGCCCCGATGCCGCTCATCCTGCTGCCATTCATCTCCAGCGCCTTCGTGCCGACCGACTCCATGCCGACGGGGCTGGCCTGGATCGCAGAGCACCAACCCTTCACTCCGATCATCGAAACCCTCCGAGCCTGCCTCGAGGGCAGCAATCCGGGCTCCGACGCCTGGTGGGCGATCGGCTGGTGCGTCCTGATCAGCGTGCTCTGCTTCCAGTGGGCCGGTCGGATCTTCGGGCGGGTTCGGGCAGTCTGATCCTCATGCTCACCATCAGCCAGCTCGCGTCGTACGCCGGGGTCACGGTGCGCGCGGTCCGCCACTACCACAAGGTCGGGCTGCTGCCGGAGCCGGCTCGGGACGGCTCCGGCTACCGGACGTACGGCGCCGCCGACGTCGTACGCCTCATCCGGATCCGAACCCTGGCCGAGGCCGGCGCGCCGCTGGCCCGGGTGCATGACCTGCTCGACGCCACCCCTGCGGCGTTCAGCGAGGCACTCGCCCAGATCGACGTCGAGCTCCGCGCAAGGATCCGCGAGCTGCAGGAACACCGGCGACGGATCGCCCGGCTCGCCGACGGCGACTCACTCGCGGTCCCGCCCGAAGTGGTCGAATACCTCGACAAGCTCCGCGCCACTGGTGCATCGGAAACGATGGTCGAAGGAGAACGCGACGGCTGGATCCTCATGGCCGCCCGCTGGCCGGAGAAGATCCCCGAGTTCATGGTCGACAAGATGACTCAGCTGGACGATCCGCGGACAGTGAAGCTGTACCAGCTGGTCGACGAGCTGGTTGAGGTCGGTCTGGACGAGGACCGGCTCACTGCCGTTGCCGACCTGCTCGTCGAGGTACTCGAGGAGGCGGCGGAGCGCGGTGAGCTGGACCGGCAGAAGGAGGACATGGGTGATGACGCGTTCATCGGCCTCATCGACTCGTTCGCCTCCGACACCCATCCCGCGGTGGAGCGCCTTCAAGAACTGATGACCGAACGCGGCTGGACGGGCTGGAGCCGCATGGAAAGAGCACCCGACTCCTCAGCCACACGGGAATCCCGTCCCTGACCCGGCATCAGCAGCACGCCTCAGGCAGACGCAGCGTCAGCCCAGGTACTTCTCCCAGGGGCCGATGATGGCCAGAGTGAGGCCGGGGTCCTGGATGTTGACGAACAGAGCCTTGCCATCCGCACTGAACACGGGACCGCAGAACTCAGAGTCGTTGAGCTGGTTGCGGGCAATGGCGTAGGTCGGTCCGCCGGGGAACGAGCTGAGCACGTGCGAGGCGCCCTCGCCATCCTCGGCAAGCACGAGGCTTCCCCACGGTGTGACTGTCACGTTGTCGGGTCCGTCGAACGTGATGTCGGTGTAGCGGGCCGCGGAGCCGTCCTCGGTGGTGGCTTGGTGCGGGAAGTAGGTCACGAGCTGGATGGTCTGCTCGCGGTAGTCGTAGAACCAGACCATGCCGTCGTGCGGCGCGGCGTCGGTCGGTAGGTCGCCATCCTCCCAGGCGTAGGAGTTGACGACGTAGACGCCGGCATCGGTGCCCCACACTCCCTCGAACTTGCGTCCGCGGGTGACCTCGGCGTCGTCGAACTGCTCGCGGACGGCGGTGGTCTGCGCGTCACGGTCGGGTACGTCGATCCAGCGGACGGGGAAGGGCCGACCGAGCTGCGCCGAGGTCAGGTACGCCACGTCGGGCAGGACCGAGCCGTCGTCCATGATGATCTGCATCGCGGCCAGCGTCCCGGCGTTCGGAGCGAGCCCGGTGAGCACGTTCGGGCCGAGCTTGACGCCCCGGGGTGCGGTCCAGCGGTAGAAGAGGCCATTGGGTCCGTCGGCGTCCTCGGAGAGGTAGACGTGGGTGCGGCTCTTGTCGATCGCGAGCGCCTCGTGTGCGTAGCGGCCCAGGCACTTGATCGGCGCCGGGTCGGCGGTGCCGTCGCCCCAGACCTCGAAGACGTAGCCGTGGTCCTTCTGGAAGGCGCCGGTCCGACCGTCCTCTTCCCACTGGTCGCCGGCGCGGTCCTCGGTCTCCTCGCAGGTGAGCCAGGTGTCCCACGGGGTCGGGCCACCGGCGCAGTTCGATGCGGTCCCGGACAGGGCGACGAACTCACCGAAGTTGCGGCCACGGCGGTCAGTGGTGATGACGGTGCAGCCGCCCGCGTCGGTGGCGCCAGGGTCGTAGACGGTGCCCTCGACGTGCGGGACGCCGAACTGGGCGCCGGGGTCGATCTCGTGGTTCTGGATCAACGTGTAGCGACCGCGGGGTGCTGCGAACACGGCCATCCCGTCGTGGTCGGCCGGGGTGAGTCCCTGACCGTCGTCGAGCTTGGTCACACCGGTCCGCGTGACGATGGCATAGCTGAATCCCTTGGGGAGGGCGAGAATCCCGGCGGGATCGTCCACCAGCGGCGGGAACGGCACGTGTGAGCCAGCCGCACCCGGGCCACCGTGACCCGGTGTGGCGTGGGACAGGGAGGGGACGGAACCAGCGACCGCGATGCCGACGCCGGCGGCGCTGCCCGCAAGGACGGAACGTCGAGTGGGGGACATGGATATTCCTGTCGTCGGGGTGGAGTGACCAGGAGTCAACTCCGGACCGGCGTGCACTGGAACCAATGCCGGATGACCGACCAACGGCTCGCAAGTGAACATCCGCACTCCGTTGTCCGCGAGAGCCAGCGCGAGCCGTCGAATCGCGCGGTCACGGAACGACGACAACCTTGCCCAGTGCGAGCCCCTCCCCGACGTGAGCAAGCGCGGCGGGGGCGTCGTCGAGTGCGAAGGTGCGGTCGATGTGGATCCTGACGTCCCCGGCGACGCAGAGGTCGGCGAGGGGCTGGAAGTGGGTCGGACCCTCCTTCACGACGAGTACGCCGATCGAGCGGCCGGTGACTCGTCCGACCACCGAGCCGAGGGTGAGCACCCGGAGCAGCGCCCGCACCGACCCACCCACGCACCGATACCTGCCGCCGGGTGCCAGCGCGCGCCGGTAGGCGAAGACCGACCGGTGCGCGACCAGGTCCAGGATCTGGTCGTACGGCTGGGTGGTCCGGGTGAAGTCGTCCCGGCGGTAGTCGATCACGTCGTCGGCGCCCACCGACCGCATGAAGTCCTGCTTGGCGGCGTTGTCGACAGCGGTCACGTGAGCGCCGAGCCGCTTGGCGAGCTGGATCGCGAAGGATCCTGACCCGCCACCAGCGCCGTTGATCAGCAGCCGGCTACCGGCCACGACCCGTTCCGTGCCCTTCTGGGCGATCGCGCCGGCCTGCGGGATGGTCGACGCCTCGGCGAAGGTGAGCTCGGCCGGCTTGAGGGCGAGTGAGGACTCCCCCGCAACGGCGTACTCCGCGAAGCCGCCCATCAGCGCGAGGTTGTCGCCGTACACCTCGTCCCCGGGTCGGAACCGGGTCACTCCTTCCCCGACCTCGTCGACGACGCCGGCGATGTCCGATCCGAGCGTCCGGTGAGCCGGGCGCCGCAGTCCGCCGATCCGGGCGTACGCCGGCGACCCGCACAGGTTCTCCCAGTCGCTGAGGTTGATCGAGGTCGCCGCGACCTTCACCCGCACCTGGCCGGCGGCCGGCGACGGCATCGGGACGTCCTCGATGCGCAGCACATCGGGCGATCCGTAACGCTCGTAGACGACCGCCTTCACGTCCGTCCCCGTCCAGCGGCACACCAGGTCATGGCGGCAACGTAGCGAGGACCAGCAGCCCAGACCACCGTCTCCGGTCAGACGGTCACGTCCTTGGTCGTGAAGTTCGCCCACCCGGCCGCCAGGAAGACCACGACGTACACGAGCTGGAGCACCGACCCGCGCACCACGTCGCGCCACAGGATCGGATCGCGGAACAGGTCGACGAAGGCGAGCCAGTGCCGGGTGAGCAGGTACTGCTTGAGCGGGTCGGCCGCCTCGAGCGTGAGCAGCAGGGTCGACGCGACGAGCACCGCCAGGCTGCCGAGCGCCGCCCCGAGCGGCGATTCGGTCACCGTGGACAGGAACAGCGCGATCGACGCGACGCCCAGCATGCAGAGCATCGCGTAGGCCAGGGCGAGCAGTGTGCGCAGCACCAGCTCGCGCGACGACATGGTCGAGCCGGAGATGCTGGTGGTGCCCGTTGTCAGGTCCTCCTGACCCAGCAGCAGGATCCCGACGACGTACGCCGTGGCGGCCACGACCAGGACCGTCACCACCACGAAGGCCATCACCGCCGCCAGCTTCGCCACCAGCAGCCGGGTGCGACCGACCGGCCGGACCAGGACGTACCGCAGCGTCCCGGCCTGTCCCTCGCCGGCGATCGCGTCGCCCGCCGTCAGCGCGACCGCGATCGGCAGGAAGAGCGGGAGCACGATGGCCAGCGCGGCGAGCGGGAACAGCTTGCCGTCGGTCATCACCGCGGACAGGAACGCGGGGCCGGTGCCGGGGCGTGGGCCCAGGTCGGTGACGGCGAGCAGGATCGCGACCAGGGTGGGCAGCGCGTCGATCAGCAGGATCGTCACCCAGGTCCGCCGGCTGACCAGCATCTTCCGGAGCTCGACCGCGATCATGCGCGGGACCACCGGTCCGAGCCGGGCCGGCTGGCCTCGAGGACCACGTCCTCGAGGGTCCGGCGCTCCTCGGCCAGCGCGGTGACCGGCACCCCGCCCGCCACCAGCCGGGCGTTGAGCTCCGCCGGCTCACCGTCACGGACGAACAGCCGCTCCCCCTCGACCGCGTCGACCCGCCCGTCCAGGAGCGCACGGGCTGCCTCGGGGTCCGGGGTGGTGACGATGACCCGCCCGGTCGGCCGTTGCAGCACGGCGAGCTCCTCCTGCACCACCATCCGGCCGCCGTCCAGCACGCCGACCCGGCTGGACAGGTGCCCGACCTCCGCGAGCAGGTGGCTGGAGAGGAACACGGTCGTACCAGCGGCGTTCAGCTCCAGCAGGAGGTCCCGCACCTCGCGGATGCCCTGCGGGTCCAGCCCGTTGGTCGGCTCGTCCAGCACCAGCAGGCGGGGCCGGCGCAGCAGCGCGAGCGCCAGGCCGAGGCGCTGCCGCATCCCCAGCGAGTAGGCGCGCACCGGCCGCCGGTCCACTCCACCCAGGCCGACCCGTTCCAGGGCGTCGTCGACCCGCCCGGCGCGCGTGGCCCGCGGGCCGGAGGGACCCATCGCGTCGAACAGGGAGAGGTTCGCGCGCCCCGAGAGGTGGGAGTACGCCGCCGGGCCCTCGACCAGGGACCCGACCTGTGGCAGCACCTCCTGCGCCCCGCGCGGCATCGGCCGGCCGAGCACCTCGATCGTCCCCGACGTGGCGAGCACCAGGCCGAGCAGCATCCGCACCGTCGTGGTCTTCCCGGACCCGTTGGCGCCCAGGAAGCCGTACACGTCGCCCTCCCGGACGTCGAGGTCCAGCCCGTCGACCGCCAGGACGTGCCGGAAGCGCTTGGTCAGCCCCTGGGTCCGGATCACGGCTGGCCCTCCGGGAGCTCCCGGACGCCGGCGTCGAGGTCGCGGGCCGCGGCGAGCAGGGTGCCGTCGGTGACGGTGCCGGTGACCAGCCAGCCGCCGTCCTCGCACTCACCGGTCAACAGCACCCCGAGCGGGCCGATCGTGACGAGCGTCCCCTCCGGGACCTGTCGCATCCCGAACGTGCCGCGCAGCTGCTCGCGCAGCGGCGTCGCCTCCTGCCCACGGATCGGGATAGCGAGGATCCGGGTGACGCCGCGGCCGTAGACGCCGACCGCGCCCTGGGTCTCGGCCGAACGGGGCAGCCCGGCCAGCTCGGCCGGCGGCAGGAACGGGGCGTACTGGTTGGCCGCGTCGGCGATGTCCAACACGCTGTCGAAGTCCCGGTCCGCTCCGGCCGGCACCTCGAAGTCGACCGCGGACGCGTCCGGGGTCTCGTCGGAGAACTCACGGAACTCGCTGCTGAACGCCGGCTCCGGCTCGGCGCCGTACACCTCGACCCGCAGCGGGATGCCGGTCTCCCGGTCCGCCCAGAGGTCGACGTGGTCGATGCTCGACTGGGTCGCGCCCGGCACCAGCCGCAGGCCGAGGCCGTCCCGCCCGGCGACGCGACGAGCGGGCAGCCGGGTCAGCTCGTCGGTGTCCACGTCGCGCAGCAGCCGCTCCGCAACTGCGGGCGGGGTCAGGTCGGCGGTCCGGGGCAGCCGGATCGGCGGGTCCACGCTGCTCTCGGCGCGGTCCCGCTCGTAGCTCCACTCGGTGGTGGCGAGTCCCTGGTGGACGAGGTCTGTCTCCCCTGTCGTGAGCAGCTTGTCGACCCGCCAGGAGTCGTCACCGCGCCACCACACCCGGAGACGGGTCCGCTCCCCGAACAGGGCGGCGATGTCGGTGAACCGGTCCGCGACCGGAAGGTCGAGGCTGCCCAGGGTCTCCACGTAGCCGGAGTACCCGCGGTCGCCCGAGGCCTCGATCCGCGAGAGGAGTTCCTCGGCGGACAGGTCCTCGTCTCCGGCCGGGAGCGCGCGCACCACGACCGGCAGGCCGATGACCACCAGCGCGATGGCGGCAACGATGCACCACCTCTGGAGAGTGGTCACACCGTGTCGTACGTCCGGGCGGCGCACCCGGTTCGATCATGCGTCAGTCGTCGGGCATCGAGCGGCGGTCGCCGACCGGGCCATCTCTGAGCGGGAAGCCCAGCGAGCCGGCGCGGACCCACCACTCCATCACGTCGTACGCCAGGCGGCCCGCCACGACGGACGGGTCGCCGTCCGACAGGCGTGCAGCCTCGGCTGGGTCGCAGGCGAAGATCGACATGCCGCGGTACGACGGGTCGCTCTGCTCGTCGAACGGCCCGTTGACGACCAGCAGGCCCCGCCGCCCCAGCTCGGCGCGGTAGGCGAGGTGGCGGCCCTGGAGCGCGTCGAGGTCCTCGTCCGACATCTCGGGCGCCTCGGCAGGCCGCCGCAGGACCACGACCGTGTAGACGTCGAACGCGTCGGGGATGTTGGGATCGCGTGCCATGGTGCCCGCAACGCTAGCGCTGGATTTCGCTGTGAACGAACAGGCAGCCTCCGCTGGAACACCGCGACGCCCTCGGAAGTTGAGTCGATATCACTCAAGGTTTTCCGAAAGCGAGGACCACCGTGTCCCACACCCGTCTTCCCGTTCTGTTCGTCGCCGATCTCGTCGTGCTGCCGGGCATGGTCGTCCCGCTCGAGCTCGACGAGTCCTCCCAGGCCGCCATCGACGCGGCCCGCGCCAGCAGCGACAACCGGCTCCTCGTCGCCCCGCGGCTCGAGGACCGCTACGCGTCGTACGGCGTGATCGCGAGCGTCGAGCGCGTCGGTCGCTTCAGCGGCGGCAGTCCCGCCGCGGTGCTCAAGGCCGAGCAGCGCGCCCGCATCGGCAGCGGCGTCACCGGCCCCGGCGCGGCCCTCTGGGTCGAGGTCGAGCCCGTGGAGGAGCACGTCTCCGACCACGCGCGCGAGCTGGCCGAGGAGTACAAGCGGCTGGTCGTCGCCGTGCTCCAGCGCCGCGACGCCTGGCAGATCATCGACCAGGTCCACCAGATGACCGACCCCAGCGCGATCGCCGACGCGGCCGGCTACGCGCCGTACCTCTCCATCGAGCGCAAGCGCGAGCTGCTCGAGACCCCGGACGTCGAGAAGCGGCTCGAGACCGTGATCGCGTGGACCCGCGAGCACCTCGCCGAGGCCGAGCTCACCGACAAGATCGGCGAGAACGTCCGCGAGGGCATGGAGAAGACCCAGCGCGAGTTCCTGCTCCGCCAGCAGCTCGCGGCGATCCGCAAGGAGCTGGGTGAGGGCGAGCCCGAGGGTGCGGACGACTACCGCGCCCGGGTCGAGGCCGCCGACGTGCCGGACGCCGTGCGCGCGGCCCTGCTCCGCGAGGTCGACAAGCTCGAACGCTCCAGCGACCAGAGCCCCGAGACCGCGTGGATCAGGACCTGGCTCGACACCGTGCTCGAGCTGCCCTGGCACGTCACCACCGAGGACTCCACCGACGTCGTCGCGGCCCGCGCCGTGCTCGACGCCGACCACCACGGCCTCGACGAGGTCAAGGAGCGGATCGTGGAGTACCTCGCCGTCCGCAACCGCCGTGCCGAGCGCGGCCTGCAGGTCATCGGCGGCCGGGGCTCCGGTGCCGTCATCCTGCTCGCCGGGCCTCCCGGAGTCGGCAAGACGTCGCTCGGGGAGTCGGTGGCCCGCACCATGGGCCGGAAGTTCGTCCGCGTCGCCCTCGGCGGCGTGCGCGACGAGGCCGAGATCCGCGGTCACCGCAGGACGTACGTCGGTGCGCTCCCGGGCCGCATCGTCCGGGCGATCAAGGAGGCCGGTTCGATGAACCCGGTCGTCCTGCTCGACGAGGTCGACAAGGTCGGCGCCGACTACCGCGGCGACCCGGCCGCGGCCCTGCTCGAGGTGCTCGACCCGGCGCAGAACCACACGTTCCGCGACCACTACCTCGAGCTCGACCTGGACCTGTCCGACGTGCTGTTCATCGCCACCGCCAACGTGGTCGAGCAGATCCCGCAGGCGCTGCTGGACCGGATGGAGCTGGTCACCCTCGACGGCTACACCGAGGACGACAAGGTCGCCATCGCCCGCGACTTCCTGCTGCCCCGGCAGCTCGAGCGGGCCGCGCTGACCGCCGACGAGGTGACCGTCTCCGACGCGGCGCTGCGCGAGATCGCGGCCAACTACACCCGCGAGGCGGGCGTGCGGCAGATGGAGCGGTTCCTCGCGAAGGCGCTGCGCAAGGCGGCGACCCGTCTCGCGACCGGTGTGTCGCGCGTCGACATCGACGTGGACGGCCTCAAGGACCTGGTCGGCCGGCCGCGGTTCACCCCGGAGGCGCACGAGCGCACCTCGGTGCCCGGCGTCTCGACGGGTCTGGCCGTGACCGGGCTCGGCGGTGACGTGCTCTTCATCGAGGCGTCCGCGCACGACGGTCCGGCCGGGCTCACCCTGACCGGGCAGCTCGGCGACGTGATGAAGGAGTCGGCGCAGATCGCACTCACCTTCGTCCGCTCGCACGCGGCCGAGCTCGGCGTCGACCCGGCGGTGCTCGACCGGGCGATCCACGTGCACGTCCCGGCGGGCGCCGTACCCAAGGACGGGCCGTCGGCCGGTGTCACCATGGTGACCGCGCTGACCTCGCTCGCGACCGGGCGACCGGTGCGTTCCGAGGTCGGCATGACCGGCGAGGTCACCCTCAACGGCCGGGTGCTCCCGATCGGTGGCGTGAAGCAGAAGCTGCTCGCCGCCCAGCGGGCCGGCCTGACCGAGGTGTTCCTGCCGCAGCGCAACGAGCCGGACCTCGACGACGTCCCCGCCGACGTGCGGGAGGCCGTCACCGTCCACCTGGTCGGCGACGTGCTCGACGTCGTCCGTGGAGCCCTCACCCAGGAGGCGTCGGCGACCGTCGCTGCGTGACCCGATGGGTCGCGGAACCCGCGTCTAGAGTCGACCCATGGCGAACAAGACAATGGGCATCTCCGACGAGCTCGCGGCGTACGTCCTCGAGGTAGGTACGCGCGAACCCGACGTCCTCACCCGGCTGAGAGAGGAGACCGCGGCGATTCCCCAGCACGGCATGCAGATCGCGCCGGAGCAGGGCGCCTTCCTGAGGCTCCTGGTCGAGCTGATCGGGGCGCGGCGGTGCATCGAGGTCGGCACCTTCACGGGCTACTCGTCCACCGCCGTCGCGCTCGCGCTCCCCGAGGACGGGCAGGTCGTCTGCTGCGACGTCTCCGAGGAGTGGACCTCGATGGCCAGGAAGTACTGGGACGAGGCGGGCGTCGCGGACCGGATCGACCTGCGCATCGCACCCGCCGCCGAGACCCTCGACCAGCTGCTCGCTGACGGCGAGGAGGGTGCGTTCGACTTCGCGTTCATCGATGCTGACAAGCCCGCCTACGACGGGTACTACGAGCGGTTGCTGCGGTTGGTACGCCCCGGCGGGCTGATCGCCGCTGGACAACACGTTGTGGAGCGGTGAGGTGCTCAACGCGGACGCCGACGACAAGAGCACCCAGGCGCTCCGCGCGCTCAACGCCAAGCTCGCCGGCGACGAGCGGATCACGCTCTGCCTGCTGCCGGTGGCCGACGGCGTCACCCTCGCCCGGCGCCGCTGACCGGCGTCAGCCCCTCCGCCCCCTCGTCGGCCTCCCAGCGCAGCAGGTCACCGGGCTGGCACCCGAGCGCCTCGCACAGCGCCTCGAGCGTGGTGAAGCGCACCGCCTTGGCGCGACCGTTCTTGAGCACCGCCAGGTTGGCGGGGGTGATCCCGACGCGTTCGGCGAGCGCGCCCACGGACATCTTGCGCCGGGCCAGCATCACGTCGATGTCGACGACGATCGGCATCAGATCACCTCGTCCAGCTCGGCCTGCAGGTGGTGCGCCTCGGTGTCGCGGGCGACCGCCTGGGCCAGCAGCATCCGCAGCACCACGACGACGAGGGCGACACCGGCGATGAGCACGGCCGCCCCGCCGATCAGGAGGACCATGCCCGGGGCGACGGCCTCACCCGGGGCCAGGACGACGCCGAGGCCGAACATGAGCAGGGAGGCCACGGCGATCGCGCCGATCACGACGTCGACGTACCGGAAGGCGGCGTGGGAGAACACCGTCCCCCGGCGCACCATCGTCAGCAGCCGCCAGACACAGACCATGGTCACCTGGATGGTCACGATGCCGAGCAGGACGATGACGATGAGCGGGACGCGCACGTCGGCGACGTCCGAGCTGAAGTCCTCGCTCAGGTCGATGGCCAGGAGCGGCACCATCACCGCCTGCACGAACACCGAGCCGGCGAGCGCCACCGCGAGCACGATCCGCAGCGCGAGCAGGGCCAGATTCCCCATCGGAACTCCTTCGATCGAGTAACGAGGGTAATCTATCGATATTCGACAGGTCCGGCAAGCGGTGGATCCGGTAGCGCGCTCCGGAGCCGGTTCAGAGCCCGGCCAGCACCTTGGCGGCCTGCTCGGCGTCGTCCCGGGTGACGTCGAGATGGGTGACCATCCGCACCGCCGCGGGGCCGACCGCGGCCACCAGGACCCCGCCCTCACGGGCGGCGGCGACGAAGGCCGGCGGGTCCGCGTGCGGGACGACCACGATGTTGGTGTCGACCGTTGCCGGGTCGACGCCACAGGCCTCGGCCAGGAGCCGGGCGTGGGTGTGGTCGTCGTGCGAGCCGGTCGACGTGGTGGTCGAGCGCGTGCAGCCCGGCCGCGGCGAGGATGCCGACCTGGCGCATGCCGCCGCCCATCCGCTTGCGCCAGACCCGCGACTCCGCGATCGCCTCGGCGCTGCCCACCATCAGCGAGCCGATCGGCGCACCGAGCCCCTTGGAGAGGCACACCGACATCACGTCGGCGATCCCGCCGTACGTCGCGAGCGGGATGCCGGTGGCGACGTGGGCGTTCCAGACCCGGGCGCCGTCCATGTGCAGGCGTACGCCGACCGAGGTGGCGTACTCGCGCAGCGCCTGGAGGTCCTCGAGCGGGAGCACCGCTCCCCCGGCGAAGTTGTGGGTGTTCTCGACCGAGATCGCCGCCGTCGGCACGAAGAACGGGCCCATGTCCGGGGCGTAGAGCTCCTTGATCGTGGCCAGGTCGATCTCGCCGCGCGGGGACACCCAGGTGCGCATGGTCAGGCCGGTGTAGGCGCCGTGCGCGCCCAGCTCGGCCCGGGCGATGTGGGCGCGGGCCTCGCAGAGCACCTCCTGTCCGGGCGCGACCAGGCTGCGCACCGCCAGCACGTTGGCCATCGAGCCGGTGGGCGTGAACAGCGCCGCCTCGTGGCCGAACAGCCCGGCGACCCGCTCCTCCAGCTCGCGAACGGTCGGGTCCTCGCCGTACACGTCGTCGCCGACCTCGGCGCGCGCCATGGCCTGGCGCATCGACTCGGTGGGGCGGGTCAGGGTGTCGCTGCGGAGATCGATCACCGCGCCAGCCTAGAGGTCAGACTGTGCGCAGCATCTTCGCGACCAGGAAGGCGAGCTCGAGCGACTGGACCCGGTTGAGCCGCGGGTCGCACACCGACTCGTAGCGGTTGTGCAGGTCGATCTCGGCCAGCTCCTCGCCACCGCCGACGCACTCGGTGACGTCGTCGCCGGTGAGCTCGACGTGGATGCCGCCCGGCCAGGTGCCGAGCGAGCGGTGCACGTCGAAGAAGCCCTGGACCTCCTCGATCACGTCGTCGAAGCGGCGGGTCTTGTAGCCCGAGGATGCCTCGAACGTGTTGCCGTGCATCGGGTCGCAGACCCACGCGACCTCGATGCCGGCCGCCGTGACCTTCTCGATCAGGTGCGGCAGGCCGTCGCGGATCTTGCCCGCGCCGAAGCGCGTGATGAAGGTCAGCCGGCCCGGCTCGTTGTCCGGGTTCAGCTTCGCCGCCAGCGCCAGCGCGTCGTCCGGCGTGGTGTTCGGCCCGAGCTTCACGCCGATCGGGTTCTTGATGTGGCGCATCAGCTCGACGTGCGCGCCGTCGAGCTGGCGGGTGCGCTCGCCGATCCAGACGAAGTGGCTCGAGACGTCGTACGGCGTCTGGGTGCGCGAGTCGATGCGCGTCATCGCGTGCTCGTACTCCAGCACCAGCGCCTCGTGGCTGCTGTGGAAGTCGACCCGGTGGAACTCGTCGGGGTCGGCGCCGATCGCCTGCATGAACGTCAGCGCGCGGTCGATGTCGTTCGCCATCGCCTCGTACGCCTGGCCGGCGCCGGACTCGCGGACGAAGTCGGTGTTCCATGCATGCACCTGGCGCAGGTCGGCGTAGCCGCCGGTCACGAAGGCGCGCACGAGGTTCAGCGTCGCCGCGGACGAGTGGTAGACGTCGACCAGACGCTGCGGGTCCGGCCGGCGGGACTCCTCGGTGAACTCGTAGCCGTTGACGGCGTCGCCGCGGTACGCCGGCAGGGTGACGCCGTCGCGGGTCTCGTCGTCGGACGAGCGCGGCTTGGCGTACTGGCCGGCGATCCGGCCGACCTTCACGACCGGGACCGACGCGGCGTACGTCAGCACGACCGCCATCTGCAGCAGCACCCGCAGCTTGTTGCGGACGTTGTCCGCGGTCACCCCGGCGAACGTCTCCGCGCAGTCCCCGCCCTGCAGCAGGAACGCCTCGCCCCTGGTCACCGCGGCGATCTTGGCCTTCAGGTCGTCGCACTCCCCCGCGAAAACCAGCGGCGGGAAGGTGCGCAGCCGCGCTACCGCCGCGTCGACGGCGGTCGCGTCCGGGTAGGTCGGCTGCTGGGCCGCTCCGAGCGCGTGCAGGGCTGACAGGTCGGGAATGCTCACCCGACCAGACTACGGGGAGATCCGGGTCACTCCCCCAGATGGTCGATGTCGCGGAATCCGGTCTTCTTCGCGCGGATCCCGCGGTTGGTCATCCAGGTCAGCGCCCACAGCACGATCCCGACCGCCAGCAGCCCGCCGGCGATCACGTACTGCTCCTGCTGCTCCTCGCTCCGCGCCCACGGGCCGGCCAGGAACGCACAGGTCACCATGCCCACGATCGGGCAGCCAGGTGGGGGTGCGGAAGTGGTCGTGGTCGACGGGCTGCCGGCGCAGCACCAGCAGCGCGATGTTCACCACCGTGAACACGCACAGCAGCAGCAGCGAGGTCGTGCCGCCGAGGAGGGCCACCGTCGTGGCGCCGTCCTCGGACGCGCTGGCCCGGACGACGTAGATGATCAGACCGAACGAGATCAGCGTGGTGAAGATGATCGAGACCCACGGGGTCCGGCGAGTGGGGTGCACGCGCCCGAACGTCCGAGGCAGCACGTCCTGGTTGGCCATGCCGTAGAGCAGCCGACTCGCCATCAGCATGTTGATCAGGGCGGAGTTCGCGACAGCGAACATCCCGATGAACGGGAAGATGGTGTCGAACGGAAGATCCGGCGCGCCCGCGGCGACCACCTGGGTGAGCGCCGATCCCTTCTCGAGGTTGACGAGATCGCCGACCGGGACCAGCGCGACGGCCGTGATGGAGACCAGCAGGTAGATCACGCCGGTGACGCCGAGGCCGGTCAGCATCATCCGGGGGAAGTCGCGGACCGGGTCCTTGCACTCCTCCGCCATGTTGACCGAGTCCTCGAACCCGACCATCGCGAAGAACGCCAGCGTGGTCGCGGCGGTGATCGCGAAGAACGTGCTCTTGTCGCTCGGGCTCTCGAAGACCACCACCCGGGAGAAGTCCGCATTGCCCTGGGTGACGGCGTACAGGCCCACGAAGATGACGAGGAGCAGACCGGACAGCTCGACCAGGGTCAGCACCACGTTCGCCTTGACGCTCTCGCCGACACCGCGGAAGTTCACGGCCGCGACCAGGGCCATGAACCCCAGCGCGACCAGGGTGATGGCGAGCCCGCCGACCTCGAAGCCCGAGCTCGAAGCCGTCGTTCAGGAACCCGGCGAACGCGTTGGACGCGGTCGATGCGGAGGTGATGCCCGAACACATGACCGCGAAGGCGACCAGGAAGGTCACGAAGTGCACGCCGAAGGCCTTGTGCGTGTAGAGCGCGGCCCCAGCGGCCTGCGGGTACTTCGTCACCAGCTCCAGGTAGGACATCGCCGTCACGGTGGCGACCAGGAACGCGACCAGGAACGGCGCCCACGCCGCCCCGCCGACCTCGCCCGCGACCTGTCCGGTCAGGGCGTAGACGCCCGTGCCCAGGATGTCGCCGATGATGAACAGGAGGAGGAGCTTCGGCCCCATCACCCTTCGCAGGTCGGGCTCTGGTCCGTTCACGTCGACGTTCTCAGTTGCCTCCGCGCTCATGTGCCCTCCTGAGTAGGACCCTCTGCCGAACGTGCGAACTGCCACCATCGTGGCCTCCAGAACCCCGGTTGGCTACCGCGACACACGGGCTCGCGCGCAGGTGGGCCTGTCGAACACCCGTCCGTTCGCGTACACATGGGCGGGTGCGCCTCGCCACGTTCAACATCCTCAGCGGCCGCCGTCCCGATGACGGCGCCCGCGGACCTGACCGCGTTCGCACGAGGCGGTCGCCGAGCTCGACGCCGACGTGCTCGCGCTCCAGGAGGTCGACCGCAACCAGCCACGCTCGCGACGGCGCCGACCTCGCCGCGGTCGCGGCGGAGGCCATGGGCGCGGTCGACCACCGGTTCGTGCCGGCACTCACCGGTACGCCGGGCCGGTGGGTCGCCGCGTCCCCCGGGGACCCCGCCGACGCGCCGGCGTACGGCGTCGCGCTGCTGAGCCGGGTGCCGGTCGTGCGGTGGCGGGTGCTGCGGTTGCCGGCGTTCCGCGGTCCGGCTCCGATGTGGTGGCCGGGTGCGCGTCGCCCGAGCCTCGCGACGGACGAGCCGCGTGTGGCCGTCGCGGCCCAGCTCGAGGCGGACGGCGTCTCGCTGGCCGTGGTGAACACCCACCTGTCGTTCCTGCCCTGGTGGAACGGGCAGCAGCTCGACGTGCTGGCCCGGGGCCTGGCGGCGCTGCCCCGGCCGCTGGTGCTGATGGGCGACCTCAACATGGGCCCGCGCCGGGCCCGCCGAGCCACCGGCCTGACGTCGCTGGCCGAGCACCCGACCTTCCCCTGGGACGATCCACGTCGGCAGATCGACCACGTCCTGGCCGACGGAGCACTCCGCGCCACGTCGTCGGCCGCCCACCGGATGGCCGTCTCCGACCACCGCGCCCTCGTCGTCGACCTCGAGACCCGCCCCACCGCCGGTTGAAGTGCGAAACCCACCCCACCGCTGGTTGAGGAGGTTGCGCAGCAACCGTCTCGAAACCCACACCCACCGCTGGTTGAGGAGGTTGCGCAGCAACCGTCTCGAAACCCGGCGCCGGAGAGCAGGGCAGCGAGTACGTCGGTCGAGCCCGTCGAGGCCGCGCCCACCGCTGGTGGAGGTGAGCTGGGCAGCGGCGCGTGAGGAACGAACGCGTCGCGTGGGCCCAGCCAGGTAGAGCAAGCGACGCGACTGAGGAACGAAGTCGCGCGAGCGCGTCGAAACCCGGTGACCGTGGGCAGGGCGACGAGGTACGCCGGCCGAGCCTGTCGAGGCCCGGTTGCCGCCGTGGGTGGTGAAGGACTTTTTGGGTTACGTGGTCACCCGCCGCTTCGGTCGAGGCGGCCACTTGCGGTTGCTTCCACGGTCGCGGTCGCCTAGCTCGACCGTTGTGGTTCCCGTCGCAAGAACTTTCTCGAAAGAACTTGTCCACATCCCTGTGAAACAAGGGGTTTTCGGCCCTGGACTGTCGGTGGTCGATGCTTGAGTTGGGTCATGGCAGCAGAGGTCCTTGAGCTCGACACCGCGACCGCGGTGCTCGCCTTCGCGCGCGGCCAACGACGTGCGGCGGACCTCGCGGAGGCCAACCTGCTCCAGGCCGCGGTCCAGTGGGCGGCGATGCACTCGGTGGACTCGATCGACGACGCCGCGACGATCGCCGACAGGTATGGCGACACCGGGATGCCGGTGGCGGGCGAGGGTGCGCCGTTGGTGGCGGAGTTCGCGATCACCGAGTTCGCCGCCGCGATCGGGGTCTCCACCGACGCCGGCCGCCGCTACGTCGGGCACGCCCTCGAACTGCGCGCACCGCCTCCCGCGCGTGTGGCGCCGGGTCGTGACCGGGGACCTGCGGCCGTACCTGGCGCGCCGGGTCGCCGACCAGACCCTCCTCCTGTCCCCGGAGGCGGCGGCGTTCGTGGACCGGCACGTCGCGCAGGTGGCGCACAAGATCGGACCCGTCCAGCTCGAACGCCTCGTCGACGAGGCGATCGCCACGCACATGCCCGAGCTGGCCGAGGAACGGCGGCTCGCGAAGGCCGACGGCCGGTACTTCACCGTCGAGCAGCAGCAGGTCTCCTACGACGGCACCAGCGCGGTGCACGGCGAGCTCGACCTGGCCGACGCCCTCGACCTCGAACAAGCGATCGCCGGGCTGCGCCGCCCAGCTGAAGGACCTGGGTTCGGAGGACTCCCTGAACGTCCGCCGTGCCGCCGCGGTCGGCGAACTAGCCCGAGCGCAGATGAGCCTCGACCTGACCGACACCTCGGTGGTTGAGGAGGGCGCTCCGCGCCCGTCTCGAAACCACCACCACCGTCCGAAGCGACAGGTCATGCTCTACGTCCACCTCTCCAGGGCAGCCGTCGAAGGCATCGGCACCGCCCGGCTCGAGCAGGGCAACCAGCTGATCACCGCCGGCCAGGTCCGCGACTGGTGCGGCACCGCCGGCAACGTGATCGTGAAGCCGGTGCTCGACCTCGAAGCCCACGACCCCGTCGACTCACCGACGTCGTGCCCGAGCGGCACGCCGAGACCACCACGGTCCGGGACAGGACCTGCGTCTTCCCCTGGTGCACCCGCCCCGCCCGCCGCTGCGACACCGACCACACCATCGCGCACAGCCGCGGCGGACCCACCTGCCCGTGCAACCTCGCGAAGCTGTGCCGACGACACCACCGGATCAAGACCCACGGCCACTGGACCTACACCATCCTCGAACCCGGGGTGTATCTCTGGACCTCGCAGCACGGGTACCAGTACCTCCGCGACCCCGACGGCACCCTCGACGTCAGCCCCGACCGACGTGGTTTCGAGACAGGCGCTGCGCGCCTTCCTCAACCACCGGAGTAACTACCCCGCCCGTGCGCGGGGCCATCGGCACGCCCACCCCGCAGATACCGGGCCTGGACAGCCTCGCTGGCCGAAGGGGCAGATCAGCCGAAGAAGACCTCGGCCTCGGCGTACTCCTCGGGACCCACCAGCTTGAGCTCACCGGTGCCCTCGATCAGTGGCACTCGGATGATGCTGGTGCCTCGGAGGGCGACCATCTTGCCGAAGTCGCCGTCCGCGACCGCGTCGCTTGCCTGGAGCCCGAAGCGGGTCGCCAACCAGCGATCGAACGCGGTGGGGGTGCCGCCACGCTGGATGTGCCCGAGTACGACGGCCCGCGCCTCCTTGCCGGTGCGCGTCTCGATCTCGTGGGCCAGCCGGTCGCCGATGCCGCCCAGGCGCACGTGTCCGAAGGCGTCCTTCTCCCCGGAGACCAGCGTCATGTCGCCGCCGTCGGCCGGGACGGCACCCTCGGACACGACGATGATCGGCGCGTACTTCGTCTTGAACCGGGTCTCCACGTGCGCACAGAGCGCGTCGATGTCGAACGGCTGCTCGGGGATCAGTACGGCGCTGGCGCCGCCGGCGATGCCGGAGTGCAGCGCGATCCAGCCGGCGTGCCGGCCCATCACCTCGACGACGAGCACCCGGTGGTGGGACTCGGCGGTCGTGTGCAGCCGGTCGATCGCCTCGGTGGCGATGTTGACCGCCGTGTCGAACCCGAAGGTGAAGTCGGTGCCGGACAGGTCGTTGTCGATCGTCTTCGGGACGCCGACCACGTGGACGCCGAGGTCCGCGAGCTTGGTGGCCACGCCCAGGGTGTCCTCGCCGCCGATCGCGATCAGCGCATCGACGCCGTCCTTCGCGAGGTTCTCCATGATCCGCTCGACGCCGCCCTCGATCTTGAACGGGTTGGTCCGCGACGAGCCGAGGATGGTGCCGCCGCGCGGGAGGATGCCGCGGCACTGCTCGATCCCGAGCTCCATGGTGATGCCCTCCAGCGGGCCCTTCCACCCGTCGCGGTAGCCGACGAACTCGAAGCCGTGCTTGCGCACACCCTTGCGGACCACGGCCCGGATGACGGCGTTCAGCCCGGGGCAGTCCCCGCCTCCGGTGAGTACTCCGACGCGCACAGTGACTCCTTCGGTTGGATCGTTCACACGGAGATTCCGAGACTAGCGGGGGGCGACCTGCAGTGACCAGTGGCGCGTCAGGCAGGCGCGGGAGCGTCGGCCCGGTTCGTGACCGGTTCGGCGGCGTGCGGGAGCACCCTCCCGAGCCGGGCTGCGGCCAGGGACGCCAGCGCGGCCACGCCGAGCATCACCAGCCACAGCGGCGACCGGCCCCGGTCGAGCAGCCACGCGAACAGCAGCGGGCGCGATCGTGCCGCTGAGGTTCCAGGCGAGCTGGATCAGCGACAGGTAGCGACCGCGCAGGTGCTCCGGCGCGGCCTCGGCACCCAGCGCGGCGAGCACCGGACCGCCGATGAGCTCGGCGAGTGTGTAGACCACGCTGCCCAGCACGATCACGACGCTCGCGACGGCCACCGGGAACGAGCCGGCACCCAGGAACACGACGTACGACGCGGCGAACGCGACCTGGGCGAGCAGCATCACCCGGAACCGGATCCGGCCGGTGAGCGCGTTGACGACCAGCCCCTGGCCGAAGCCGACCATCAGGCAGTTGACGGTGAACACCACGCCGCTGACCCAGCCCGGCAACCCGAGCACGGTCACGGCGTACACCGGCAGCGCGTAGACCAGGATCATGATCGACAGCGAGTAGCCGACCTGGGCCACGACGAGCAGCCGGTACGGCCCGTCGCGCAGGACCGTGCCCCAGGTGCCGGGCAGGGCCGCATGATGCGCCGGGGCCGTCTCGGGCACGGCGAGCAGCAGCCAGAAGGCGAACACGTAGGAGACGGCGTTGACCGCCACCACCGCGCCGAACGCCAGGTCGGTGCCGATCGCGATCGCGACGCCGGACGCCAGGCCACCCAGCGCGAAGCCGACGTTGCGCAGCGCGCCGAGGAAGCCGAACCACCGCTCCCGCTCCCCCGGCAGAGAGATCGCGGCGACGATGTTGCCGTAGGCGCCCCAGAAGGCGGTCCTGCCGACCGTCACAACGAGTGTCCAGACGAGTACGGCGGTGAACGACTCGGCGACGAGGTAGGCGAAGAAGCCCAGCGCCTGCAGGGCGTTGCCGACCAGCAGCACCCGCTTCGCACCGAACCGATCGACGAGGGCACCGATGACGGGACCGGCCGGCAGTCCCACCAGGGACGCGATCGAGATGGCGGCGCCGACCTGGACCAGGGTGAGCGGCGTGACCGCGAGGAAGTAGAGCATCGAGACCGGCATGAAGACCCCGCTGCCGACCGCGTCCACCGCGATCGCCGTGACGAAGCGGCGATGGGGGCCGACGGAGGGAAACCCGAGTCTCTTGAGCACCTGCACATTCTCCGACTTCAAGCGGAGTCGAGGGCAAGTGGGTATCGGCCGTCGCGAGGTTCGTCGCTAGGGTCGCGCCATGACCTTCTCGATCGTGGCCCGATCCGCCGACGGTGAGTCCTGGGGGGTCGCCGTCGCCTCCAAGTTCCTGGCCGTGGGCGCCGCCGTACCCGCCGCCGTCGCGCAGGTGGGCGCGATCGCGACCCAGGCCGACGCGAACGTCGCCTACAAGGGGCTCGCCCTCGCGCACCTCGACGAGGGAGCCACCGCCTCGGTCGCGCTGCAGCGGCTGATCGAGGAGGACGCGGGCCGCGACCATCGGCAGGTCGGGATCGTCGACGGCGACGGCGGAGCGGCCTCCCACACCGGCCCTGCCTGCCTGGACTGGGCGGGCAGCCTCACCGGGGACGGCTACGCCATCCAGGGCAATGTGCTCGCCGGCGAGGAGGTCGTGGACGCGATGCAGGCCGCCTGGGAGGCGTCGAACCCGGACGACCCGCTGGCGCGCCGGCTCCTGGCCGCGCTCGCCGCCGGGGACGAGGCCGGCGGCGACCGGCGGGGCCGGCAGTCCGCGGCCCTGCTCGTGGTCAGGGAGGAGGCCGGGTACGGCGGCCTCGACGACATCGCCGTCGACCTGCGGGTGGACGACCACGAGGCGCCGGTGCCCGAGCTGGGCCGGCTGCTCGACCTCAACGACCTCTACCTCACGGCCTCCACCGACGAGGAGAAGGTGCCGGTGACGCCGGAGCTCCACCGGGAATTGGAGGAGTTCGCCCGGGAGCACGGCCAACGCGACTTCCACGCCTGGGTCGGCACCGAGAACTACGAGATGCGGGTGTCCCCCGAGCTGGACTGGATCGACGAGAAGATCCTGGAGATCGTCCGGAGCACCGACTGATGGGCGTCCTCGCCATCGACGCCGGCACCACCGGGGTGACCGCCGTGGTCGTCACCGAGGACGGCCGGATCGCGGCCCGCGGCTACCAGGAGTTCGCCCAGCACTTCCCGAAGCCGGGCTGGGTCGAGCACTCCCCCGAGGAGATCTGGCAGGCCACGCTCGAGGCGACCCGCGCCGCCCTGAAGTCGTACGACGCCGCCGAGCTGCGGGCGGTCGGCATCACCAACCAGCGCGAGACGATCCTGCTCTGGGACCGCGAGACCCTCGGCTCGCCGCGACGGGCGATCGTGTGGCAGGACCGTCGTACCGCCGACATCTGCACCCGCCTGCGCGACGCCGGGCACGAGGACCGGGTGGCGGAGCTGACCGGGCTGCGGCTGGACCCGTACTTCTCCGGCACCAAGCTGATCTGGCTTGCCGAGAACGAACCGCACACCTGGGCGCTGGTCGAGCAGGGTCGGTACGCCCTCGGCACCGTCGACTCCTACCTGATCGCCCGGCTGACCCGCGGCACCTGGCACGCCACCGACGTCTCGAACGCCTGCCGGACGCTGCTGTTCGACCTGGCCGAGGGCGACTGGTCCGACGAGCTGTGCGACCTGTTCGGCGTACCCCGTGACGCGCTGCCGGAGCTGGTCCCGAACTGGGGCGAGATCGCCACCACCGATCCGTCGTCGTTCCTGGGTCTGGAGCTGCCGATCGCCGGCCTGGCCGGCGACCAGCAGTCGGCGCTGTTCGGCCAGACCTGCTTCGACGTGGGCGACTCCAAGTGCACCTACGGCACCGGGTCGTTCATCCTCACCAACACCGGCTCGACCCTCGAGCGCTCAGACGCGGGGCTCTTGTCGACCGCCGCCTGGCGGTCCCCCGACGGCGAGCTCACCTATGCGCTGGAGGGCGCGATCTTCGTGACCGGCGCGGCCGTGCAGTGGCTGCGCGACGGCCTGCAGATCGTGGGCTCGGCGGCCGAGACGGAGGCGATCGCCTCGACCGTGTCGGACAGCGAGGGCGTGGTCTTCGTCCCGGCGCTCACCGGCCTCGGTGCCCCGCACTGGGACCCGCACGCCCGCGGCCTGATCATCGGGCTCACCCGCGGCACCACCCGCGCGCACATCGTCCGGGCGACGCTGGAGGCGATCGCGTTCGAGGTGCGCGACGTACTCGAGACGATGCCCGGGCTGGCCTCGCTCCGGGTGGACGGCGGGGCCTCCGCGAACGACCTGCTCTGCCAGATCCAGGCCGACCAGGTCGGCGTACCCGTCGAGCGTCCGGAGATCGTCGAGACCACCGCCCTCGGCGCCGCCTTCCTCGCCGGCCTCGGCACCGGCGTCTGGTCGTCCACCGACGACCTCCGCGAGACCTGGCAGCTGGACCGCCGCTTCGAGCCCGCCGGCGACCGGGCGACCGCGGACGCCGCCCACGCCCGCTGGATCGACGCCGTCACCCGCTCCAAGAACTGGGCGGACTGAGTCAGCCCTTCAGCTTCTTGAGGGCGGCAGCCGCGTCGTCACGCTCCTTGGTGGCCGCGGTCTGCCAGCCCTCGGCCTCGGAGCGGACGTCCTCGGCGTCGGAGAGCTCCTCCTCGACCTCCTCGAAGCGGGCCTCCAGCTCGGCGACCTTGCCGCGGAGCTCGTCGAGCTCGGCCTGGACCTGCATGCCGCGGGCCTCGAGCTCGGTCACGTCGCCAGCCGCGGCCTCGTACGCCGCGGTGGCCTTGATCAGCTCCTTCTCGGTGTCGGCGAGCGCCGCCTCGGCCTCCTTGACGGCCTTCTGGTCCGCCTCGGGGTCGGGTACGACGTGCAGGTCCGGGCGCGGCTCGGGCTCGGGTTCCGCCTCATGGGCGGTGGCCGCGAAGCCGAGCGCGTCGGGCGTGGCCACGGCCTTGGCCAGGTCCACCTCCCCGACCCCCGTCGCCGCCAGGGCGGTGACCAGCTGGCCGCTCCGGACGGCCTTCGCGCAGTTCTCGTCGATCATCGCGGCGGTGAGCGTCGCCTCGACCTGGTCGGCGACGGCCTGGGTCACCTTGGTGCCCAGCTCCGCCGCGAGCGCCCGCGCGCGGGTGGTCACGGCAGCCGTCAGCTGGCGACGCTGCCGGGTCAGGGCCCGCAGCTCGTCGCCGGACATCCCGGCCTGCGCCTCCCGCAGGGCGACCCCGACGGCCAGGACCTGCTCGACCTGCTCGGTCTCGTGCCGGACCAGCGCGTTCACGACCCAGGCGGCGACGGACGGCTTCTTGAGGCCCTTGACCTGCGTCGAGAGATCCTTGTCGGAGGCCTTCAGCTCCTTGGCCCGCGCGTCCCGCGCGGGGGTGAACTCGGGCAGGGTCAGGGCATAGAGCTCGTCAGCGATCGTCAGCAGCTCTCCCTCGGCCATGCAGGGGATCGTAGGGGGCGACGGCAACGATGTGTCACATGTCGTTGCCGATGAACCACGGGTCGCTGCCCTGGATGTTCGTATGGGCGAGCTCCTCGCAGTCCGCGGTGGTCACGTCGCAGTCCCACCAGGTCTCGCCGGGTGCCCGGCCGTATGCCCGAGCCACGAGCACCGATCCGTCGCTGTCCATGTTCACGAAGACCACACCCTTGCCCCGCGGAATGGCGAGCTCCAACGGGTCGCCGTCGGGGGTCGTGGACCGCAAGGTGGCCGACCAGTAGAGCTCGTGGGCACCGTCGAACGTCAGCAAGGAATCGATTCCCTGGGCCTGCACGAACCGCCACTCGCCGGTGAGCGCACCAGCGGACGGTGCGGACGACGGCACCTTGCCGTCGAGCAGGAGCACCCGGTTGCGCACATCGGCCACCCCGGCGTCGGCCACCCGTGTCCAGTCCGCCCCGTCACCCGCGGACGGGTCGAGCACCCAGGTCGCGTGCGACCCACGCACGAACACCAGCCCCTGGTCGACACCGGCCACCGCGAGTTCCTTGCAGTCACACGGCGGCGGGAACGTCCCGATCACTCCGGCGTCGTCCCCGAACCGGTAGACGGTCAGCGTCTGGTCGTCCTCGGCGTCGATGAGCCAGGCGGCGAGCGGCTGCCTCGCGTCGAACTTCACGGTGGGCGAGAAATCGTCGTCACGGTCGTCGGGCGCCGGGGCCAGCTGGTCCACCGTCCCGTCGGCCTTCAGCAGGCGGACGTCCTGGTCGGCGCCGAAGTACACGAGCCCGTACGGCGTCGCCGAGGCGGACGTGTCCAGGTCCGGCACGTCCCCGATGTCGAAGTCCTCCCCGCCCAGGTGGACCTTGTTGTTGTCGGGGTTGAACCAGCCCTGCAAACCGTCGGCGAACTGCATCTGCGGCAGCCGCACCGGCTGGAGGTCGTCGGCGCGGCCGTCGTCCCCGTCCGACCCGACGGCATAGGCGCCACCGCCCACGAGGACGGCGACGACCGCGGCGGCCAGCCCGGCGCGAGCCCGCGCCCGGCGGCGGCCGGTCCGGCGTACGGCGGCGAGGTCGACGTACGGCGGCTGCACGCCCGCGACGTGCCGCTCGATGCTCTCGGTGATGGTCTGTTCGATGCTCATGCCCGCTCCCCCTTGGTTGCGGTGGCCGGCTCGAGGAGCCGGCGCAGATTGGTGAGGGCGGCCGAGCACTGCGACTTCACCGTGCCGGGGCGAACGCCCAGGGCGTCGGCGATCTCGGTCTCGGACAGGTGCTCGTAGTAGCGGAGCACGATGACGGCCCGCTGCCGCGGAGGCAGCTGGCTCAGCGCCCCCCACACGGCGTCGGTCTCGACGATCCGTTCCTCCGGCGACGCATCTCCCACGCGGTCCGGCGTGTCACCCATCGGCCTCTCGGAGAACGCACGGCGTCGGCGCCAGCTCAGGACCTCGTTCACGACCATCCGGCGCACGTACGCCTCCGGGTGGTCGGCCCGGCTGACCCGCCGCCACTTCGAGTACGCCGAGGCCAGCGCGGACTGGACCGCGTCCTCGGCGAGCTGGTGGTCGCGCGTGATCGCGTACGCCGTCCGGAACAACCGGTCGGACATCGCCGCCACGAAACCCTCGAAGTCTGTCTCGAGCTCCGCCCTCATGGGTCTCCCCCTCGCGAGGGCGGTCTGCCCTCTACCCCCATTGACGCACCGAGCGGCCCGTGAGGTTCGTCCTCACGGCCGACCGGCCGCGTCCCACTTCTCGTGCGCGGCCCGCATTCGCTCCCAGAGCGCGCGCAGGTCGTCGTCCGGGACGTCGTCGACCGGCAGCGCGACGGCCTCGGTGAGCGCCGCCCGCCAGTCGTCGTACGACGTCACGTCGCTCTCGGTGCGCACG
This sequence comes from uncultured Actinomycetota bacterium, assembly GCA_963788445.1. Lineage (GTDB taxonomy): Bacteria > Actinomycetota > Actinomycetes > Propionibacteriales > Nocardioidaceae > Nocardioides. The sequence goes on along the minus strand of CAWBGN010000004.1, from coordinate 203,208 downwards.
TCCGGGCCGACCCGGGTCAGCACGCAGCACCGCAGCGTGTCGACGTACCCGCCGTCCCGGTGCTGCACCACCAGGACCCGGGCGAACTGCCCGTCCGGCGGGGTCGACAACCTGGTGTGCGCGGTCTGCACGGCGGCCGCGTCGACGGGCAGGTCTCTCACCTCGACGCCACGGAACGAGCCGGACCCGTGGTGCCGGTAGGACCAGCCGGCGTCGTCCACGGTCTCGATGGCGACGGCGAGCGCACCCTCGCCGTAGGGTCCAGGAACCAGCGGCAGCGGGTCGCCGACGCCCTCGCCGAGCCCGACGTCGGGCCACCAGCGGCCACCCGGGTTGTCGGCGGTCGGGAGGCCGGTCACCACCAGGACCAGGTGGTTGAGGTCGGTGCCGGACCGGTGCTCATCGGCCGTCCACACGTGGCCGTGCCGCCGCGACACCTCGAACCCGAGCTCGCGCAGCGCTACTTCCAGCGCACCGTTCTGGTGGAAGCAGTAGCCCGCCCGACCCGTCTCGCCGATCCGGGCCAGGGACGCGGCCGGGTCGACGGCGGGCGGGCGGCCGAGCATGATGCCGAGGTTCTCGTACGGGACGGCCGCCAGGTGCCGGCGGTGCAGGTCGACCAGCGTTTCGAGGGTCGCCGGCGGGCGCCCGGAGACACCGAGCCGGTCGAGGTACGGCGCGAGCGCGCTACTCGTCACCGTCATCGTCCAGGCCCTGCTCGATGGCGTAGCGGGTCAGCTCCACGCGGTTGTGCATCTGCAGCTTGCGCAGCGTGTTCTGCACGTGGTTCTGGACCGTCCGGTGCGACAGGACGAGCCGGTCGGCGATCTGCTTGTAGGACATGCCCTTGGCGACCATCTTGAGCACCTCGGTCTCGCGCTCGGTGAGCTCGGGCGTGGCTGGATCGCTGGACGACGGGTCGGACAGCCGCCGGAACTCCCCCAGAACCAGGCCGGCGAGCCCGGGTGTGAACACCGTGTCCCCCGCCGCGACCCTGCGGACCGCCGTCAGCAGCTCCTCCTTCGACGCGGACTTCACGAGGTAGCCGGTCGCGCCGGCCTTCACCGCCTCGAGGACGTCGTTCTGCTCGCCGGAGGCGGACAGGATCAGCACCCGCGCGCTCGGATCGCTGCGAAGCACCTCCGCGGTCACCTCGACGCCGTTGGGGCCGGGGATCTGGAGGTCGAGCACGACCACCTGGGGGCGCGCGGCGGGAAAGCGCGCCAGCGCCTCGTGGCCGGTCGCCGCCACCGCGACCACGTCGAAGCCCGCGGCCTGGAGGTCGCGCTCGACGGCATCGCGCCACATCGGGTGGTCGTCGACCACCATCACCCGGATCGCTGTCTCGGTCATCGGGGTGACCCTAAGCCAACTACGCCCCCGACGGGCGGAGATATCGTCCGCGCCGGTGCACCAGCGGCGGCAGGTCCTCACCGATCGTGACCTCGTCGAGCACGCAGGTGAGCAGCACCGACCAGCCGACCTCCGCGGCCGACTCCAGCGAGGCCGCGGCCCAGGTGGTCGCGCCGTCCAGCAGCGGACCCCAGGCCGTCTGCGTGAAACCCCCGGTCCGGAACGGCCCGCCGGGCGCGGGCGCCGTACCAGCGAACGCGTCGGCGAGCTCGCGGTGCTCCCAGCCGAGCAGGTGGACCACCGCACGCCGGGTCGCGAGCAGCCGGTCGTGCAGGTCGGAGTCCGGGTCGACGAGGGCCAGCACCCGCGCCGGCTCCCCGGCCGCCACCATCAGCGAGGAGACGGTGAGCCCGGCACGATCGCTCTCGTCGCCGGCGGTCCACAGCGTCACGCCACCGCCCAGCCGCCCGCGGAACCGGCGCGCCGGGTCGCGGTCCCCCTCCGGCTCGAGGAAGGGGTGCTCGCTGTGGATGGTCACGGGGCGAGCGTACGGCGGGGCACGGTGACCTCCCACTCGGTCCCGAAGGACCCGGTGGCGAGCTCGACCGTGCCGCCGAGGTCCTCGACCCGTCCGACGATCGACTGGGAGACACCGAGCCGGCCCTCGCCCTCCGCCTGTGCCAGGCGACCCTCCGGGATCCCCGGGCCCTCGTCGCGGACCGACAGCTCGACCCGGTCCGGGAACGCCTGCAGCAGCACCCACGCGGGCGCCTCCGGCCCGACATGGCGTGCGACGTTGTCGAGGCAGGCCCGGACGACGGCGACCAGCTCGGCGACCACCGAACCGGGCAGCAGCACCGGCTCGGCCGGCGTCGCGACGGTGACCGTCGTGGTGCGCTCGAGCTGCCCCAGGGCGCCGGCCAGGTCCGTCAGCTCGTCGGTCGGTGCCACCAGGGTGTCCTGCTGCCGGATCAGCGACCGCAGCGCGCTCTCCTGCTCACCGGCCATCCGGCCGAGCTCGGCGGCCTCGCCACCCAGCTCGCGCCCCCGGCGCTGGATCAGCGACAACACCTGGAGCACGCCGTCGTGGACGGCCCGCGCCAGCCGGGCTCTCTCTGCGTCGGCCACCGACGCCCGCATGGCTTCGTCCCGCTCGACCTCCATCAGCCGGAGCGACTCGGACAGGAAGCCGACGACCAGGCCACCGATGATGAGCAGGAACTCGTTGCCGTAGTTGGCCTGGGTGACCTCGTCGCGGATGGCGATGTCGGCTCCGGCCAGCAGCACCGCGGCGATCAGCCCGCCCTGCCATCGCCACTGGATGGCCCACGCCAAGAGCGCACCCATCACCCAGAACCCGGGGATCGTGGCGTTCATGTCCGGGCCCTTCACCAGGGGCGAGACCAGGAGCGCGGCCAGCGCCACGGCCAGGTCCGCGGCCAGCAGGACGGCAGTACGCCGCGCGGGGTCGGCGTACGCCCAGACGGTGAACGCCGTCCAGGCCACCATCCCGGTCACGACCAGTACGCCGGCGACGGGGTGGTCGAAGTTGTCGGCGCGGTAGAGGTTGAGGGCGACCGCGTTGATGACCAGGACGACCCGCAGGATCCCGAGGGCTCGGAAGAGGCGGTCCTCGACCGCCAGGGCCGGCCGCGACCAGAGTCGCACCGGGGTCAGGACGCCTTCTTCTGCGCGGCCTCGCCGGCGGGGGCGTCCTGCTCGGACGGAGCCTTCTTCGACTCGTCCTTGGCCTTGCCGGCGTACTTGTCGACGTACTCCTGGCCGGACAGCCGCATGATCTCGTACATGATCTCGTCGGTGATCGAGCGCAGGATGTAGCGGTCGTTCTCCATGCCTTCGTAGCGGGAGAAGTCGAGCGGCTTGCCGAACCGGACGCCCGGCCGGGTGAACGTGCCGAACGTCTTGCCCGGAGGGGCCACGACGTCGGTGCCGAGCACGGCGACCGGGATCACCGGCACCTTCGTCTCCAGCGCCAGCCGGGCGACGCCGGTCTTGCCGCGGTAGAGCTTGCCGTCGTGGGAGCGGGTGCCCTCGGGGTAGATCCCGAACAGGTCGCCCTCGGCGAGGATCTTGCGCGCCGACGACAGCGCGCCCTCGGCCGCGTTGGCGCCGGACCGGTCGATCGGGACCTGACCGGCTCCCGAGAAGAACTTCTTCTGGAACCAGCCCTTGATGCCTGGGGTGGTGAAGTACTCCGCCTTGGCCACGAACGTCACCCGGCGCGGCAGCGTGAGCGGCATGAACAGCCAGTCTGCGTACGAGAGGTGGTTGCTGGCGAGGATTGCGGGCCCCTCGGCGGGGACGTTCTCGGCTCCTTCGACGACCGGCCGGAAGATGATACGGAGCAGCGGGCCGATCGCGATCCACTTCAAGAACCAGTAGAACACCCCGACCTCCCGACTCTTCTCCCGCCGACGTCCGACGCGGGCAGCCTAGACCCTTCGCGGCCGGTTCCACAGACCCGCGCCGCACGTCTGGACCGTCGGCCGGACGACGATCGGGTTAAGGCATCATGCCGCCATGACGAACGACTCCCCCGCCGCTCCGCTCTCCGTCGCGGCCCGCCCCGAGCTGACCGGCGGCCGACGGATCGGCGTGGTGCTCAGCCACGGGTTCACCGGGTCGCCGTACTCGATGAAGCCCTGGGCCCGCCACCTCGCGGAGCACGGGTACGCCGTCGAGGTGCCGCTGCTCCCCGGTCACGGCACCACCTGGCAGGAGATGAACCGCACCCGCTGGGAGGACTGGTACGCCGAGGTCACCCGCGCGTTCGACAAGGTCGCCGCCGAGAACGACGTCGTCGTGGCCGCCGGCCTGTCGATGGGCGGGGCTCTGGTGCTGCGGCTCGCGGCCGACCACCCGGACCGGGTCGCCGCCGTCTGCGTCGTCAACCCCGCGCTGACCACCAACCGCAAGGACATCCTGGCCCTGCCGGTGCTCAAGTGGGTCGTCCCGTCGATGCCCGGCATCGCCAACGACATCAAGAAGCCGGGCATGGAAGAGCACGGCTACACCAAGACCCCGCTGAAGGCCGCGCACTCGATGTTCCGGTCCACCAAGGCCATCGTCGACGACCTCCCGCGGATCACCGCCCCGCTGCTGGTCTTCCACTCGGCCGACGACCACGTCGTCGACTACTCCACGATCCCCCACATCACGTCCAAGGTCTCCTCCCGCGACATCACCGAGCGAACCCTCACCGAGAGCTACCACGTCGCCACCCTCGACAACGACGCCCCGACGATCTTCAAGGAGTCCCTCGACTTCTTCACCCGCGTCACCTCACCCCCCGCTGGTTGAAACCACCCCACCGCTGGTTGAGGAGGTTGCGCAGCAACCGTCTCGAACCCACCCGCCGTGGTTGAGGAGGTTGCGCAGCAACCGCTCGAAACCCGGTGACGCTGGGCAGGGCAGCGAGGTGTGCCGGGCGAGATTTCTCGAAATAGTTGTCCACATCCCTGTCAAACAAGGGGTTTTCGGGCTTCGAGTGTCGGTGGTGGGTGCTTGAGTTGACCCATGACCAAGCACGCCGAGGAGCTCGACACCGCGACCGCGGTGCTGGCTGCCGCGCGTACGGATCGGGCGATCGCCGATGCCGCCGAGGCCCGGCTGCTGCAGCACGCGGTGGCGTGGGCGGCGATGCACTCGACCGACTCGATCGACGACGCCGCCACGGTCTCGGATCGGTATGGCGACACCGGGATGCCGGTCGCCGGTGAGGGTGCACCGTTGGTGGCGGAGTTCGCGATCACCGAGTTCGCGGCCGCGATCGGGGTCTCCACCGACTCGGGCGCGCGGTACGTCGGCCACGCCCTCGAACTGTGCCACCGGCTCCCGCGGGTGTGGCGCCGCGTGGTCACCGGGGACCTGCGGTCGTACCTGGCCCGTCGGGTCGCCGACCAGACCCTCCTCCTGTCCCCGGAGGCGGCGGCGTTCGTGGACCGGCACGTCTCCCATGTGGCGCACAAGATCGGACCCGTCCAGCTCGAACGCCTCGTCGACGAGGCGATCGCCACGCACATGCCCGACCTGGCCGAGGAACGGCGTCTGGCGAAGGCCGAGAGCCGGTACTTCACCGTCGAGGCCCAGCAGGTCTCCTACGACGGCACCAGCGCGGTGCACGGGGAGCTGGACCTGGCCGACGCCCTCGACCTCGAACAAGCGGTGGCCGGGTTGGCCGCCCAGTTGAAGGATCTGGGTTCGGAGGACTCCCTGGACGTCCGCCGTGCGGCCGCGGTCGGCGAACTCGCCCGTAACGCAGCTGACCCTCGACCTGACCGACACCGACACCGTACCTCGGTGGTTGAGGAGGGCGCTCCGCGCCCGTCTCGAAACCACCACCGGTCCAGGCGGCAGGTGGTCCTGTACGTCCACCTCTCCAGAGCGGCCGTCGACGGCATCGGCACCGCCCGGCTCGAGAACGGCAACCAGCTGATCACCGCCGGCCAGGTCCGCGACTGGTGCCACACCGCCGGCACCGTGGTGGTCAAGCCGGTGATCGACCTCGAGGCCCACGACCCCGTCGACTACCGACGTCGTCCCCGACCGGCACGCCGAAGTCAGACCACGGTCCGGGACCGCACCTGTGTGTTCCCGTGGTGCACCCGCCCCGCCCGCCGCTGCGACACCGACCACACCGTCCCGCACAGCCGCGGCGGACCCACCTGCCCCTGCAACCTGGCCCCGTTGTGCCGACGACATCACCGGATCAAGACCCACGGCGACTGGACCTACACCACCCTCGAACCCGGTCACTATCTGTGGACCTGCCAAACACGGCTACCAGTACCTCCGCGACCCCGACGGCACCCTCGACGTCAGCCCCGACCGACGTGGTTTCGAGACAGGCGCTGCGCGCCTTCCTCAACCACCGAACCCTCGCCGGAGTAGCTACCGAGCCCCGGACCCGCCGCGCGCGGGGCCATCGGCGCGCCCAGCCTCCCTCACCGGGTTTCGAGACGGTTGCTGCGCAACCTCCTCAACCCGCGGGGGCTTACTGGGTGTGTCCCTATTGCCGCGGCGAGATCGGTCGTCACCGTGCGGGGCATGCGCTACCCAAGCGACCTGACCGACGAGCAGTGGGAACTGTTGGACCCGGTGTTCAACGCGCCGGGCAAGCGCGGTCGCAAGCATGCCGATGACCTGCGAGGCGTGGTGGACGCCAAGCTCTACATCGCCCAGACCGGCTGCCAGTGGCGCTACCTGCCGGAGTCGTTCGGACCCTGGACCGGGGTCTGGTCGCAGTTCCGGCGCTGTTCGGGCAACGACACCTGGGCGAGGGCGCTCACGGTGCTGCACGTGGCTGCGCGCGAGACGGATGGGCGTGCCGACGAAACTCCGTCGATGCTGGTCATCGACACACACCTTGCCCGGGGCGCTTCCAACGGCGCCAAGCGTGTCGTCGCCTTCGATGTGACCGGGCTCCCGGTAGGCGCCCTGGTCGTGCCGGCCTCGACCCACGAGAACCGGGCCAGCGAACTGATGCTGGACCACCTGACGCGTCAGGGCGTCACCGACCGGCTCGAGCTGGTCCTGGTGGACCGCGGGGTCACCGTCCCAGCAGCTCGTAGCCTCGCCCGACGACACGGCGTCGAGCTGCGACGAGTGGGCTGGGACGACAAGCAGCCGGTGTTCCGGCCCCTCCGCCACGCCTGGCGAGTCCAGGTCGCCTGCATCGCGACCACCCTCCGCCACCTTTCCCGGGCTCGGCTTGAGCCACCCGCGCTCGTCACCGCAGCCTGAGCGGAGCGCCGGCGCCCCGCGCGGAATACGGCATGTGCGGACGTTAGGATGCCTCGCAACTAAGGGAGTCATCCATGACAGCCCCATGGCTCACGTCATGACCGAGGTCCAGCGGGCCAAGGACAAGAAGACGCTGGGAAGCAAGCTGGCCTCGACGGTCCTGGTCTTCACCGTGCCGATGCTGCTGCTGGCGATCATCGGCCTCTTCAGCGGCGGTTTTGTCATGGGCGGGGTGGAGATCACGCTGCTTTGGGTGATCTGGCTCGTCGGTCTGGCATGGGTGTGGTGGCCCCGCCGAACTTGATATGTACTCCTCACTGGTGTGCTGCTGACGGTCACGCCACCCGCAAATGCAGCTGTCCCGCACGCAAATCGGCAAAGTCGGACGTTGGTGCGGCGGTTCAGCAACGCGGTCGGTTACGTCAGCGATCCGCCGCGGAGCCGTGTGCGGAGCGCCGCGCCAGCGGTCGGGCGGCCCAGCCGGATCAGGTCCATGCTCCGAGGCGCGTACAGGCGCTGAGCGCATGTCGCCGACGCTTGGCAATCGTGGAACGATGCACTGTGTGGCTGGACTTGGTAGGGCTATCCCTGCGCTCCCCGTGGGAGACGTCGAGGCGGCAGTCGGGCACTACCGCGAAAAGCTCGGGTTCGAACCGCTCCATGTCGACAGCAGCTTCGCCGTACTGCAGCGCGACGACGCCCGAGTCCATCTGTGGCAGGCGGCCGACAGGAGTTGGTCCAAGCGAAACGACCTGCACGAGCGGCCCGTGCACTCCGGTGCCGAGTCATTCCTGGCGGGGACCGCCAGCTGCCGGATCGAGACGGAGGACGTCGACGGGCTCTACGCCGAGTTGACCGCAGCTGACGTGCTTCACCCGGTTTCTCGGGATGGTGTCACCGAGACCGACTTCGGCACACGCGAGTTCGCCACGCTCGACATGGATGGCAACCTGATCGAGTTCTTCCGCTGGGTGAACTGAGCCCGAACCGGCTCCATCGGCGACTCGCGTGACGAACGAACCAAGCGTCCCGGGGGCCAGGTCGAGCTCGGCGGCGTCCTGAGGTGTGATGTCGGCGCTGAGTTCGCCGGCGTTGACCCGGTGTCGTGACAGGTGCGCGCGGCCCCAAGTCGACCCGTTGGGCTACGAAGGCACCCCTGTGGGCTCGATCTGCATGCGGGCGCGGCGTGCGCCCGGGCATCGACTCATTCCACGGTGCGGAGCATCTGCTCAATCGACACGGTCCGTGAGGTCATCTCGGACAAGTCGGTGGCCGTGCGCTGCTGGGCGTCGAAGGTGCTCTCCGCCAGATGCTCGTAGCGCTGGACCAGCTGGCGCAGGTCGTCCTCCTGGCCAGCCTTGATCTTGCTGTTGCGTAGTGAGACGAAGCCCGCGATCGCGAACCCGACCAGGGCCACGGCCGCCAGCGCCAAGGCTGTTACTGCCGCGGCATCCGGCCAGCTGAACGACTGCTCTACCGCCATCGAGTACATCAGAAGTGCTCCTTCGGGTGGGACCCTTTACGGGTCCGAAGGGGTCAGTGTCCTGGCGGCAGACGCCACCGTCGCGGCGGTCAGGTGTACGTCGAAATGCGTGACGTCGTAGAACTTCAGTGCCTTACCGTCCTCTGAGAGCTCGAGGCTGCCGATCACCAGGCCGACCGCCTCGAGCCGTTGCAGGTGCATGTGGAGAAGAGGTCGGCTGATACCGATCTCCCGGGCCAGATGGCTGACATAGTCGCGGCGGTCCGCGAGCTGCGCGAGGATCCGGAGCCGGATCGGGTTGGCCAGCGCGGCCAACATCCCGACCAGCTGGTCACCCTGGAGTGGTGCCGGCGTCAATGCCACCTCTCCTTATACATGTAAGGAAAGGCTTACACCTGCCAACCCAGCGTGTCAAGGCTCCGATCGTCGCGCTCACCCACGACTACTGTTCGCTGGTGCAGTTCCCTTTCAAGCGACGTGTCGTCCGCCTCCGGCATCACGCAACTCTCGTCCCGCCGGCTCACCATCCTCAGCTTGCCTCGGTGTCCGTTGGGCCGCTGGGGGAGGCCACGGCGCTGTGGACGGACTCGGCGGGTCTGGTTGCAAGCGGCGCCGATGGAGCGATTCTGGACCCGTCGCTGGGAGAGTCGCGGGCGCCTGTCTCCTCAACGGTGACGATCCAGGCCGTGGGGCGACGCGAAGAGATCAGGATTGCCGAGCTCACGACGCGCTTCCCCATGGTCCAGCCCCTTCCGGAGGGCCAAATTCTCGTCGTTGGCGCCCGAGCGGCATGGTCACCCGAAGGTCCAGAACGCAATGCCACGATCTACAGCTCCGATGGCTCGCCCCTGCTGTCCGCCTGCGTTGGCGACGGCATCGAGCAGGTGCGGACCACGCCCAACGGTGCCGTGTGGCTGGGCTACTTCGATGAGGGCGTCTACGGCAACCTCGGGTGGGGTGCGCCTGGAGGGCCACCACCGATCGGTTGGTCCGGGCTCCTCAAGATGACCTCGGAGCTGGAGATCGAGTGGAGATACCCCGCCGACGAGCTGGAGCCGATCGACGACTGCTACGCCCTCAACCTGGCTGGTGAGGTCGCCTGGGTCTTCCCCTACTCAAGCTTCTGCCTCACTCGGGTCGAGGACGCCCAGGTGCGGTTGTGGCCGAGCCGGGTGCCGGGCGCACGCGCGCTCGTCGTTGATGGTGATCGGGTGGCGCTCGTCGGTGGATACAGCGGCGATCGGGACAGACTCGTGCTTGGGCGGTTGGACGAATCGTTCACCGAGGTCAGCAGGACCCGTCTCGAGATGCCAGACGGGGCACCGCTTCCGGCCGGGGCAACCATCGTCGGACGTGCAGACGAGCTTCACGTCTTCATCGGCCCGGAATGGTTCCGTGTGGACCTGGAGCACGTCCCTCTGTAGAGCCCGCCAGCCCATCGCCACGGCCGAGCGGATCGCGGCATGTGAGTGCGTCGGCGAGCGCACGCGTGTACCGGCCGAGGGACCGCATCGTCTGGGTCTCTAGGCTCTCGGCATGACGCTAGAAGTGCGGCGTGCCACCAAGACCGATGTCGACGCAATCTGTGAGATCGGCCGTGCCGCGTGGCCCGGAACGTACGCGTTCGCGGGGCAGGACTTCGTCGAGCACGGCTTGGCAACCTGGTGGTCGGCGGCTGCTGTCGAGCGTGGCCTCGCCACGACCACGACCTTGGTTGCGGAGTCCGAAGGCCACGTCGTCGGCATGGGCAACGTCGACCTGCGCCCCGACGTACCGGTGATCTGGAAGCTGTACGTCCATCCCGATCACCAAGGCAAGGGTGTCGGAAGCTTGCTTCTCAGCGCTCTTATCGGGGCAGTTCCGGCCGCGCGAAGAACCGTTGCCATCGAGTACATCGAGGGCAACGACAGGGCCGCGGCTGTCTACGCGCGTCACGGGTTCGTCGAGGTACGGCGCGACCCCGCCGACCGGCCTGATCGGCCGCGGCAGGTCTGGGCCGAGTTGTTGCTCGCCGATTCCTGACGGGAGCGCGCTCATCGGCATGAGAGTTCGCCTGGGAGAGAAGACACATCCCGCAAGCGGAACCCCGGAATCTCGCGGTGGTCGCAACACCTGATCGATCCTGTGAGGGTGCTGATGACCACGCGTTTCTCCAACCAATTGATCGCCGAGCTGTACCAGCCGTTCTGGGCGGCCTGGCAGGCCGGCGAGTTCTTGACCGATGCGGCCGCGGTGGCGGGCACCCATCGACATCGAGGACTGGCGTGGCTACGCCAGGCCGGTGGGGTGCGTCCACGTCGTGGCCGCAACCTGCAGGGGCGCTACCTGTCCTTCGCCGAACGGGAGGAGATCGCGCTCGCCCGGGCGGCAGGTGAGTCGATGCGGATGATCGCGGCGCGGCTGGGCCGCAGCCCGTCGACGATCTCGCGGGAGCTGGCCCGCAACGCCGACCGTTCCGGCCGCTACCGGGCGAGCTCAGCGCACGTGCTCGCCCACGGGCGGGCCTCCCGTCCGAAGCTGGCGAAGCTGGTGACTAACCAAGTGCTGCGGGATCGGGTACAGGCCGAGCTGACCAAGCGGTACTCCCCGGAACAGATCGCCGGCCGGCTGCGCGAGGATTACCCCGACCAGCCGGAGATGTGGGTGTCGACCGAAACGATCTACCAGTCGCTGTACGTGCAGTCGCGCGGCGCGTTGCGCCGCGAGCTGACGCGTTGTCTGCGCACGGGCCGGGCGATGCGGATCCCCAACAGACAAGGCACCCGACGCAAGAACCGGGTACTGCCCGACATGGTCAACATCAGCGAACGCCCGGCCGAGGCCCTCGACCGGGCCGTGCCCGGGCACTGGGAGGGCGACCTCATCATCGGCAAGGCCAACGCCTCGGCGATCGGCACGCTGGTCGAACGCACCACCGGCTACACGCTGCTGGTGCCACTCACCGACGGGTTCAAGGCCGAGCAGGTCGCGCCCGCGCTGGCCGCGAAGATCCAGACCCTGCCCGAGCAACTGCGCCGCTCGCTGACCTGGGACCAGGGCGTGGAGATGCGGGACTGGAAGCAGGTCCAGATCGCCACCGACATCACCATCTACTTCTGCGACCCGCACTCACCCTGGCAGCGCGCGACCAACGAGAACACCAACGGGCTGCTGCGGCAGTACTTCCCCAAGGGCACCGACCTGTCGGTGCACACCGAAGCCCACCTCGACGCCGTCGCTGACGAACTCAACGACCGACCCCGCAAACGCCTACAGTTCAAGAAGCCGATCGAAAACCTAGTCGGGCCACTCGCTGTTGCGATGACCGCCAGGAATCCGCCGAACCCCTCATGGGAACGGTGCTGATCATTGGCCGCGCGACGGTCCGGCCATACGGGACGACGCCCGGCCCTCAGCGGTGCGGCCTAAATATTGGCGGGCACATGTATCGCTCGTAGTGCCGGCGCCCCGTTCGTCCCAACCAGGTAGGCGCAGGCCAGCGTTTCCGCAGGTGAGCGCAGTGGTTTTCTTTACTGCGGTCAAAATCCGCAAGTTCGTGCTCCGCGCCGCCCGGTTGGAGGGCCTGGTCGAGCTGGGCAGCATCACCCCGGCGGCCGCGCGGTTCCTCGAGGCGTCGGTGCGGGCCGGGGTGAACATCCTGGTCGCCGGCGGCACGCAGGCGGGCAAAACCCCGGTCGCTATCTAGTCACTGTGGCGTGTGTCCGCACCTCTCAGGGCAGAGTCTGCCCGCGAGAACGGGTGTCGTTGGACAGGGGCTTCGACCGCCGTCAGCCGGGGTAGAGGCGCGGGGTGAAGTGGGAGTTCTGGAGGATGGGCCACGCTTCGCGGGACGGTGCGCCCAGGTGGTCGAAGAACTGCCGGCGGTAGTTGTTGCGGCTGTTCTGGCTTGTGACGGAGACCTGCACCCACTCGGGCAGGACGCGGCGGCCCCCCTGCTCCTCGAGGCAGTTTCGCGGGATGATGACCGTGACGCGGTCTTTGTCGTAGTTGGCGCGTGCCGTCAACCCTCGGTTTCCATACCCGCTGCAGCCGTACAGCTCTTGGTACCCGGCGTCGAGGATGAACAGCCGGTCTCCTTCCCGGGGACGTTGCTTGTCGAACTCGACTTCCCAGCTCCATCCGAGGCTCTCCCACGGCTGTGCTTGCCGGTTCACCTTGACGAACCCGCGCAGGTCGAACACCTCGTCGCCTCGTGGCCTGGTCAGGGTCGCCATGACGGCTCGGATAAGCACGAAGTGTTCGGTGTGGCGCACCCGCACCTGGCGCAGGTCGAGGTTGCGATGGGAGGGTGCCGGTTCGCTCGGCGGCATGGCCATGTCTCCGACGGGGTCGCCCTCCTCGTAGCGGTCGGCCTGTGCGGGCGGCGCAGCAAGCAGGGCGAGCGAAACGACCGCGCCTGAGAGGACCGCAGTAGCTCGAGCAGAGATGGTTCGGATGGGTGTCATGAGACCTCCTACGGGGTGTGCAGCGACCATGGCTCGCGCCCGTGGGTGCCTTCCTTGGCGGTGAAGAACAAAGTGTCCCCGCTGAGGACGAGCTCCCGGGGTTTGGACGATCCGAGGGGCGCCAGATCGTGCAGCTGGGGTTTCCGGCCACCGTCTTCCAGGGTCCACAGTTCGCGGCCGTGCTGCCCGTCGTCGGCGGCGAACGCCAGCCCGCCGGGGATGCAGGTCAGACGACTAGGCGCCGCGCCTTCCCGACCGGGAAGGACGGCGACACGCTGCTGGTCCCCACGCCGTCCGCCGGTGGACCACAGCGCGGCCCTCTGGGAACGCACGACGATGAAGAAGAGCCGGTCCCCGCAGCCCAGCAATGACCGAACACGGGGAACCGTCATGTCGGTGACCGGGACCGTCCCCTTCCTGGTCCCGTCGGTGCGCCACACCTCGCGGTCCTTGCGGTCGGTGGTGGCGAGGAAGAACATCCGCTCACCCATCGGCGTCAGCCGGTCCGGTCTGGAACTCGCTTGACCGGGGCGAATGTCCTCGACCATGCGCGTGCTCGCGTCACTGCCGTTGCTGACCCACAGCTCGGTGCCGATCCGGTACTGGCTAACGGTGAAGAAGACCCGTCCATCACGGGCCGCGGTCATCCCCCTGACCCAAGTGGAACCGAACGGCCCGTCGCGCCAGCCGCGTACCCGGTGCGTGCCTGCCGCGGTGCCGTCGGTCACCATCAGCGGGTTCTGGTCGTTCGTGAAGAACACCCGTGGGCCCGCGGATGTCGCATCCGTGGCGCTCGAACGGATTCCCTTGACCAGACGGGTCCCTGCGGGGGTGCCGTCGGTCCGCCACATCTGCCCGCCGGTGTCGTAGCCGTAGGTGAACATGAGTGCGTCGTCGCCGAACGCGGCTGCGTCAGAGGGCCAGTTCCCGGGGATGCTCTTCAGCAGGGTCGTTTCCCCCGCCGTGCCCCCAGTCGCCGTGGTGGACCACAGGTTCACCCTCGCTTCTTTCGAGGCGAAGACCGTTCCCCCGGCCGTGGGGGCGAAGTACCTGTGGTCTGAGTCCTCCGGGCCGGGGGCAAGGTCGACGATCAGTGCCGTGCCGCTGGGCTTCCCGTCGCTGACCCAGGGCTCGTTTCCCTCACCGGGGGAGCTGGCCGAGAAGTACACCGAGTGGTGGACCGGGGTCAGTCGCTTGGGGTGGGAGGACGCAGCGCCTGGGTTGATGTCCGCGAGCATCTCGACCTGCCAGAGCGAAGAGGCCGATGTTGGGCTCGTCGCCGGACTGCTGTCCGCCGAGGCCTCCGGGGCGATCAGCAGAGGCGCGATGAGGGCGGCCATCGCAACCACCCACGTCCGGCGGCAACTGGTCATGCTCGAGTCCTTCCCTAGGACGGCACTCCCGCGGCTACCGTGCACGTGACCGCGCCGTGCATGGGATGCGTGGTTGTGCGTACGTCTGTCAGGACATTGGCGATCGCCTCAATGCACCCCGCCTTGGTGGGAAAGGGCTTGCAGGTCCAGGATGCCGTGAAAGGCGACGGTGTCGGCCGGTAGTAGCGCCCGATCACTGCCGCTCGTCGTCTCAACATGCTGAACTCCCGCGGCCGCCGGCATCGGGGGCAGCTCGGAATCGCCGTACTCGTCCGAGCGACCTGCTGGGCACTCTTCCGGACAATCCGGCCACTGCCCACCCGTGACTGGACCAGCCGCGTGACAACGCGCCGACGAAACGCCTGTCATCGGCTACAGATCCGCACGCTATCTGAGGCATGAGAGCGTGCTGCTGAGGTGCGGCAGATACCTATCAACCTGCGGGGATCCTGGTCGCGGACCGCCCGACCGTCGGCAGATCCGCGCACCAATCGCGGCAGATGAGGACACTCGGTTCACCGGTTTGCTCAGCCGTGAGGCCGGACGAAGTCCTCCGACAGCGGGCGTAGGCACTTCCCTCCCCGGGAGACCTCGACCCCCGCCCAGCCACCGACGCGCCGAGCACGGCGTCACATGCCCGCTACACCTCAACTGCGAAAGAGCGGGTCTGCTGCAATCAGGTTCGCTAGAACTCCTTGTCGAGAACACCCATATCCGGTCGGTCTCCAGTGCCATCGACACATTCCCAATGCGTCTCGTCACCGTATTGATTGCGTCCCCTTACGCAGTAAGCGTCTTCGCGCAGCTCCACCACGATCTCAACACCTGGCAGCGGCTGAAACGACACCTCTCCGACGCGAACGGGTTCGGAGTCCGAGTCGATAGACAACTCGATGCCTTCCTGGCCGCTGTCCAGCAGGTCGTACTGCAGACCTGCCATCAAGAGCACGTCGTGATACATCGGGCGCTGACGATCCGCGCGCCAGTCGAGCGCCCTAGCGGCAGCGAATCCTCCAGCGGCGACAGCAAGCACGACCAGCCCCAGCAGTGCGAATTTCCACACCGGCGGTCGCTGCCTCTTCGCTGTCTCGTGCACGATTGTCCTGACTAGGTTTGGGACGTGGTGGAGCGACGTGTCGAAGCCTCACCAACAGGGTCGTTCAGCTCTCACGCACCAGCGCACCCAACTCCTCAGTCACGCCCCATCGAATCACCCGTCTGTCACACGCGCCCGCACATCGGCAGGACCGCGCACCATCTGCGGCATGACCGGATGGCCGCAGCGCACGCTATCTGCGGCAGTTGAGGGCGGTTCTACTTCGCGCCACCAGCGGCTCGAGCCCGCTCCATCGCCGAGCGCCATCCCCAGACCTTATGGGTCACACCGACGCCCATGTTCAGCATGTTGGACGGGGCTCCGCCAGAAAGCGCGGCCGTAGCGACTACTTCCGCACCACCTTCGGTGAAGATCTCGATCGCCGTCACGCCGTGCTCGACAAACTCCAGATCCTCGATCGCATCAGCGGGAGGTCGCTGATCGCCGCGCCAAGGCAACACACCGACACCGAGTGTTGTGCGTGCTCCTGGCCCCGTGCGTCGCAGCGCGCTCACTTGCAACACGGCCCAGTCGCGGTCACTCCGCGGGATGGCGATCAGATCGCCAACTTCCAGCCGAGTCGCGGACTTCGGCGAGAACGGGAAGACACGCTTGGGCACGGCGGCATCCTCTCGCAACACTTCGAGAAGCGTCCTCAATTCGGCACGAGCGGCAATCGGCACGTCAATGGGACTCGGAGAACGGACCTGTTCCACCACGGTCTGCTCGCTGGGTTGCTGCCCGTACCCGTGCCATCCAGCCGGAGACTTGGTGGACTGTGCCGACGGAGTGGTGCGTCCTGTTAGAGACGGCACCTTGGGAGATGACTGCGCGATTGTCTAGGACTTGTAGCCCGCCCTGGGTGAAGAGTTCGATGCGAGTCATGGGTCTGCTGCACGGATAGGTGACATCTGATCTGCGTCGATGTGTCGGCGCTGGAAGGATGTGCACCATGCCCAAGCCGTTCCCCAAGGAGTTCCGTGAGGACGTGATCCGGGTCTACCGGGACTCAGATGCCTCGATGGCCCAGGTCGCGAAGGACTTCGGGATCTCGGCCGTCGTGTCTGAAGCGGTGGCTGATCGATCGACGAGCGCGAACTCGGCCGCTCCGTCGCCGAGCCGCGTCGAGCGGCGAGTGAGTCCGATGCGCTGCGTGAGGCGAACAAGCGGATCAAGCTGCTCGAGCAGGAGAACGAGGTCCTGCGCCGCGCGGCCGCCTATCTCTCGCAGGCGCATCTGCCGGGAAAATGATGTACCCGCTCGTCCGCGAGCTGGCCGCCGACGGGATCCCCGTCACGGTGACGTGCCGGGTGCTCAAGATCGCTCGCCAGCCCTACTACCGCTGGCTGGCGAACCCGGTCACCGACGCCGAGCTGACCGCGGCCTACCGCGCGAACGCCCTGTTCGACGCCCACCGCGACGACCCGGAGTTCGGCTACCGGTTCCTGGTCGACGAGGCCCGTGAAGCCGGTGAGTCGATGGCCGAGCGGACCGCGTGGAAGATCTGCTCGCAGCTGGGCTGGTGGTCGGCGTTCGGGAAGAAGCGCGGCCGCAACGGCAAGAGGCCCGGACCGCCGGTCCACGACGACCTGGGTCGAGACGCGACTTCACCGCCGAGGCCCCGAACCAGCTGTGGCTGGCCGACATCACCGAGCACTGGACCGGTGAAGGCAAGCTCTACCTCTGCGCGATCAAGGACGTCTACTCCAACCGGATCGTCGGCTACTCCATCGACTCACGGATGAAGTCACGGCTGGCCGTCGCGGCGCTCGACAACGCCGTCGCGCGGCGTCAGCCGACGGCGTCGAGGTGGCCGGCTGTGTGCTGCACACCGACCGCGGGTCGCAGTTCCGGTCCAGGAAGTTCGTCCACGCCCTGAACCGCCACGCCATGGTCGGATCGATGGGCCGCGTCGGCGCTGCCGGCGACAACGCCGCCATGGAGTCCTTCTTCGCGCTGCTGCAGAAGAACGTCCTCGACCGCCGCTCCTGGGCCACCCGCGAGGAGCTGCGGATCGCGATCGTCACCTGGATCGAGAGGACCTACCACCGACGCCGCCGGCAGGCCGCTCTCGGCCGGTTGACCCCGATCGAATACGAGTTGATCATGACCACAACCGCCACCCAGGCGGCCTAACCCGAAACTGTCACCCGTTCGTGCAGCAGACCCGCCCCGGTATCGCGAAAGGTCAGCTACGTCGACCGCCGCCTCGACGCCGCCCAGACCGGCGGTTCGACCTGCGAAGGCCCAGGCCGCCAGCACGGCGGCTCCGGCTTCGCCCACCGAGGCGCTGTGTGGGCACCGTTCGATGAATGGACGCACCTGCACGCGCGAGCAGGGCCACGCGGCAAAGAGCCACCGCTACTCCTAGCGTTCCGGTGTTTGCCACGTCAAGGCGACGCGTCCGTCTTCTCCAGGAGGTGGCGCACCGAGTTCGCCGACAGGCGGCGGTGTGACGCAATTGAGGCGTGAGTGGTTGGGAGACTGAATACCCTGAGGCGTTGACGGTCGACTTCGGCCCTGCGGTCAACCCGCCGAACTGGGATTTCTGTCGATCGCCTCGCGGTGCACCCAGTCGACGAGGTCATCGGACGCAAGGGCTCGCACACGCGCTGCGTACCGGGCGAGGTCGGCGTTGTCGAGTAGTTCGCGCCACTGGCCACTGGTGCCGCGGCTGAAGAACGCGGCGGGGTCGATCCAGTGCTCCGGGCCACCGCCGGGGACGGTCGTGTCGGCCCTGCTGCGCATCGACTCGAACGTTGCCGCGTGGACCATGCGTGGCCAACGGTGCTCGTCTACGTCGATGCCGAGGCGGGCGGCCAGCTGCCGCATCTGCCCCTCCAGGTCCGCCTTCAGGTCGTCATAGTGCAGGTGCACGATGTCGAGCTCGTCGGCGGCGTCGCGGAACGTCTGAAGGTGCTCGACGGTGCGCCGCAGCGACGACCCGACCAGCGTCGACGGCGTCTCGTCGTCGACCCACTGCCAGAAGCGGTCGCGCTCGCCGTCGGGGCGCGGCGGCCTCGGTCGCAACGGTTCGAGCTCGATGCCGTCGATGGCTGCCGCCCGTTCGCGCGCTATCAGGAAGGCACCGATGTCCGTGTTGTCGATGTGGTGGTCGATTGACAGCGCGACGTCGCGGGGGTCACGCCCCACGCAGAGGTAGGTGACGCTCGGATCGTTGGGGATCCCGTCGAGCGGCGTGTGGGTCTTGATGAACCGGCGGTGCGTCTGGGCCTGGAGGTCCGCGAACACCTCCGTCCGGGCCCGGGTCACCATGTCGACCCACGGCGAGAGCCTGTCCAACGGGAGCGGGAGCTCCGGTTCCTGCAGGATGAGCAGTGCGCAGATCATCTGCGTCCATGTCGTCCCGCACTTCGGCGGCGGAGCGATGATGATGTCGCCGGGGCGGAGCTTGAAGCCCTCCCACCGGTTGCTGTCGTAGACGGTCCCCTGGTAGCGGCGCACAGCCGTCATCCTCGCAGCCATCCCGACCTCGGCAAGTCGCCGCGTGGCCCTGCGCCAGGTGCTTCGAGAGACTCGCGACGTGTCCGCAGGTCAGCCGCCGCGCTATCTGGATACGCGGTCAACCCGGCAGCTCAAACTGCGAGCAACGTCTTGCTGTCCGCGCGATCCTCGTGCCGGGCGGTGCACAGGCGATGGTTCGACGCCAAGCCGGGCGTCACCGTGGAATCCTCGTGCCGAGGCTGAGTCAGCTCGCTTCATCGCGCTGCGCTTTAGCAGCGCTGACGATCTGGTCGCTCTTCGGGCAAAGCTTCATTGCGGCCGGCATCGGCGCCACGACCTTTGGGGAGGACGGCACTCGCTGCGGTGTGATGTGGAGCCGCTGTCGCGGCGGAATGACTCTCTTAGGCCACGGCGGGTCGTAGCGCCCGGCGCGCCCGGGAGAGAGCCTGACGGGCCGCCCAAGGGGCAAGGTCTCGGACGCGGCGGCCGACCCACGGGGCGACGTCGGCGACCAGCGTGATCGTCGTTTCGCGCAGCCTCGGGCGTTCGCTGGTGCAGGTCAGCGACGGCAGTTCGAACTCGAGGCCTTCGTCTGCGATCAGCTGGCCGACCAGGCGAGCCAGGCGTCGGTGGCCGAGCTCGGAAGGGTGCAGCCGGTCGGCTGCCCAGAGATCGCTGGAGTAGATCGCGGGGTCCGCGGACAGGTCGAGCCTCAGCGCGCCGTACCGCTCGTGAACCTCGTCGTAGATCTCATTCAGTCTCTGGATTCGGCGCCGCACCGGCCCGGCCAACAGAGCAGGCAGACCGAGCACGCGCGTGTGGTCGTGGAAGCGAACGGTGACGACCAAGGCACCCTGTCGAGCAAGCTCGCCCGCGCAGTGCAGGAGGTCCTGGCGGATCTGCTCCGGGTCCCACGTGGAGCGCATCACGTCGTTCAGTCCGACGACCAGCGAGGCGATGACGGGGCGGTGGTCAAGCGCCTCAGTGAGCTGCCGATGCCGCACGTCGGCAACGGTGGCGCCGGGAACGGCGAGCTTGCAGAACGACACGTGGTGATCGGCCGCGATCGCGTCGGCCAGGATGCGCGCCCACCCGCGCCAGCCACCCGGGGTCGGATCGCCGACGCCACAGGAGGCGGAGTCGCCGAGCGCCACGAAGCGAACGTAGTTACGAATGGCCAGCCGCATTTCGGGCTCGGACGTCTCGCCCTCATGCTGTTGTGTCTCGAAGTCGCTCATCACGCTCACCTCCTTGTCGTCTACATCTGCTTGTAGCCTCGTCGCGCGGCCGCCCCCGCACATCGGGGGACTACGTATCCGACTAGCTGGATCGGAAGCCCTCACTCACTCGCCGGGGCTCGAGTGCCTCGAGTGCCTCGAACGCCTGACGCCACCACGCAGCAAGCTCGGCTGCCTGTTCGGGACTGGGAATCTCGTGATGCATGCTTACCTCTCACTCGTGACGTAGGTGACCCGGAAGCCGGCTGCGCACGGGCAGCTACCTGTGATGACCCCGCCCGCGGTGCGAATGGCGCCGAGGAGGCGCTGGAACTCGTCGGCGGCCGCGACCACGGTGTGCCACGTCATGACCGGCTCCCCAGCACCTGGACGAGCCGACCGTTCATCACCTTGCCGCTGAGCGGATGTCCGTCACGGGTGCGGGTGACGCTGAACCAGCCGTCCCAGTACGCCGAGTCAGGGCCACGGGGACTGCCGAACTCGAGGCGGACGTAGCCCACCTGCCGATCGGCATCGAGGACGCACGCCCTGTCTCCCAGCGTTGAGCCGAAGACATCGCGCAGATACTTCTCGTTCTGGGGGAGGACGGTGTGCATGGTCAGCTCCTTCAGCTGGCAGTAGCGAGTCGATCGGCTTCGGCACGCAGCAACGTGGCCGCCGTGCGGTGCCCGAGCACGGTCGGGGGGCAGGGGGCCCAGTAGCGCGTTGCGGCAGCCTCGTTAGCCGCAAGCTCGTCCTGTCCCTTAGCGAGCTGGATCAGGATCGAGTACAGCTTCCTGGTGGTCTCATCGGTTTGCATGTTCCTCGCCGCCTCGCTTCCTGTTCCTCTTGGGCTTCGCTCACTCTCGGTGTGCCAGAAACGCTAGTGACCTGGCCGTTCCAGCGCGGTCGTGCAGACCAGCCGGCAGTGGCTGGTAGCCACACGGCTGGAGGTGGGTTGGCCACACCTTGGGCTGGCTGGCGTCTCCGGTCCCACTGAGTGTCCTGAGCGGACGCGCGGTAATCCGCCCAGGGCCGCAACAGCGCCACCGCATGGGACAACATCGCCCTGGGCGTTGCGCTCAACACCGCTCATCGGGGCGACACAGGGCCTCCCTCCACGTCGCGCCTTCTTGCCGCCAAGGAAGGTGCGTATTAGTGGGCGGAATGACCCGTCCGCTCATCGGCATGTGAGTGCGTTTCGCCCGAATAGGGACACACCCGTTAGGTCTCGACAGGCCCGACCGACGTCCCTCACCGCCCTGCCCACGGTCACCGGGTCTCGACGGGCTCGACCGGCGTGGGTCGCCGCACTTGCCTCTCTCACCGGGTTTCGAGACGGTTGCTGCGCAACCTCCTCAACCAGCGGGGCTTGGGTCTCGACGGGCTCGACCGGCGGGGGTCGCCGCACCAGCCTCTCTCACCGGGTTTCGAGACGGTTGCTGCGCAACCTCCTCAACCAGCGGGGGCTCGGGTCTCGACGGGCTCGACCGGCATACCTCACCGGACTGCCTCCCCCACCGGGTTTCGAGACGGTTGCTGCGCAACCTCCTCAACCGGCGGGGGCTCGGGTCTCGACGGGCTCGACCGGCGTGGGGCGCCGCACCTGCCTCTCTCACCGGGTTTCGAAGACGGTTGCTGCGCAACCTCCTCAACCAGCGCGGGCTCGGGTCTCGACAAGCTCCACCCGCGTGGGTCGCCCTCCTTTCCGTGCCCACCTAGGCTGGGGGGCGTGAGCGGACAGAGCGAGGAGGACGCCTGGCGCTTGATCGTGGAGAACTACGGCGAGCGTCCTCGAATCGACCCCGCGCAGCCCGAGGCACCCGAGGCGCCGCCCCCGCCACCTGCGGTCGCCCCGGCGTACGACGACGACAC
The DNA here is from genome assembly GCA_963788445.1 of uncultured Actinomycetota bacterium. Taxonomy (GTDB): domain Bacteria; phylum Actinomycetota; class Actinomycetes; order Propionibacteriales; family Nocardioidaceae; genus Nocardioides. The sequence continues at coordinate 181,138 of CAWBGN010000004.1, read as the reverse complement.
CGACGTCGACCTGGACGAGGCGGAGGAGAGGTTCGTCCCGCCGCCCCCGCCACCGCTGCCGCACCCGCCCCCGGTCCGGCTCGCCGCGTGGCTCGGCCTCTTCGGCTCCCCGGCGGTGCTGCTCCTCGCATTGATCGTCGGGATCACGCTGCCCCCGCTGCTCGGGTACGCGCTGCTCGGTGCCTTCCTGGGCGGCTTCGGATACCTCGTGCTCCACATGCAACGCGGCCCGCGCGACCCCGGCGACGACGGCGCGCGGATCTGACCCACGCCCCGATCTCACGGGCACGACGGCGGCGCTAGTGTGCTCGTCGTGAGCACCAGCGAGACCGTGGAGATCACCGGGCACCTGATGGACAGCGGCGTCCTCAGCCGCGTCCTCGACGACATCCGCGAGTACAGCGGCGACTGGGTCATCACCAAGATCGACGTCGGCCGCGAGGCGAGCGACACCTCGACCGCATTCCTCAAGGTGACCGCGGAGAGCGACGACGAGATGCAGCGGCTCCTGATGCGCATGCAGACGCGCGGCGCCAACCTGGTCGACCCCGGGGAGGCCACGGTCGCGCCCGCGGAGCAGGACGGCGTGTTCCCGGACGGCTTCTACTCCACCACCAACCTCGAGACCCAGGTACGCATCAACGGCCGCTGGTACGACGTCACGAACCCGGAGATGGACTGCGGCCTGGTGGTCGACACCGACGACGCGGGTCAGCCCATCCGGCTGTACACCCTGCCGATGTCCGACGTCCGCACCGGCATGAGCGTCGTCACCGGCGCCTCCGGGATCCGGGTGCACGTGCCCGTGATCGAGAAGGGCGACGATTCGTTCGGCTTCATGGAGTCCGACGTTTCATCCGAGAAGCCGCAGGCCGTGCTGGTGCGACAGGTCGCCGAGGGCATGCGCGAGGCCAAGGCCAACGGCAAGAAGGTCCTCTGGGTCGGCGGCCCGGGGGTGGTCCACACCGGCGCGGCGCCGGCCATGGTGGCGATGGTCGAGGCGGGCTTCGTCGACGTCCTGTTCGCGGGCAACGCGCTGGCGACGCACGACATCGAGTCCTCGCTGTACGGCACGTCCCTCGGCGTCGACCTGTCCCACGGGCGCGGCGTCGAGCACGGCCACGAGCACCACATCCGGGCGCTGAACACCATCCGCAAGGAGGGTTCGATCCAGGCCGCCGTCGACAACGGCGTGCTGACCGGCGGGATCATGCACGCACTGGTCCGCCAGGGCAAGGAGTTCGTGCTGGTCGGCTCGGTGCGCGACGACGGGCCGCTGCCGGACGTCTACACGGACGTGATCGAGGGCCAGCGGGCAATGCGCGCGAAGCTGGCCGATGTCGGCTTCTGCCTGATGGTGGCGACCATGCTGCACTCGGTGGCCACCGGCAACATCCTCCCGGCGTCGATCCCGCTCGTCTGCGTCGACATCAACCCGGCCACGGTGACCAAGCTGGCGGACCGGGGCTCGTCCCAGGCCCGCGGCATCGTCACCGACGTCGGGCTCTTCCTCGAGCAGCTCGCGTACGAGCTCGTGCCCGAGTACCGACGGCCATAGCCCGACGCCCGGTCTGCTTCACCGTCGTCCGCACCATGTCGGCGGCGCCGATGGCTCCGGACTCGGGGCCGAGGGTGGCGTTGAGGACGGGCGGAACGCTGCGGTGACCGGCTCCCACCAGGGACCGGCCAAGCGCCTCGCGCGCCGGCCCCAGCAGCAGGTCACCGGCGGCTGACACTCCGCCACCGATGACCACGACGTCCGGGTCGAGGGCCGCGACGAGATTGGCCACCCCGACACCGAGCCAGTCCCCGACCACGGCGAAGCCCTCGAGGGCCAGTGGGTCACCCTCCTGCGCTGCGCTGGTGACCATCGGGCCGGTGAGGGCATCGGGGTTGCCGCCGCAGAGCTCGGACAGCTTGCTGGGGTACTCGTCGAGCCTGGCCCGGGTGTACCGGACCAGCGCATTGCCGCTGGAGTACTGCTCCCAGCAGCCGCGCCGCCCGCACTCGCACTCGCGTCCGTCCGGCACCACCTGCATGTGCCCGAACTCGCCGGCCATGCCGTTGTACCCACGGTGCACGCGCCCGTCGATGACGACGGCGCCACCGATCCCGGTCCCCAGGGTCACCACGACCGCGTCCGTGGCGCCGCGCGCCGCGCCGTACCGGACCTCTGCGCGCGCAGTGCAATTTGCGTCGTTGTCCAGTACGACGGTGGTGCTCCAGCGCTCCATGAGGCGGGCGCGGACCTCCTCGCCTCGGAACGGAAGATGCGGCGCGAACATGACCCGTTCCCCAGCCGCATCGACGAAACCGGCGGCGGCGATGCCGACACCGTCCACGCGCCGCTTGCCGGCAACGTCGTTGACCGCGTCGGTGAGCGCGTCCTCGACCACCGTCGCGTCCACGCGCCGGTCGGGTGTGGACCGGCGGGCCACCCGCACGAGGCGACCGCTTGACGTGACCGCCGCCGCAAGGACCTTGGTGCCACCGACGTCGACACCGATGAAGAGAGGCACGGCTACCGCCTCGCGAGGTCGGCGGCGCCGATGAGGCCGGCCCCGTTTCCCAGCGCGGCCTTGCGGATCTCGAGCATCGGGCGGTGCCCGCGCCCCGAGAGGTTGCTGGCGAAGGCGGCCCGGATCGGGTCCAGCAGCAGCTCGTCGGCGTCGGCGACGCCCCCGCCGATCGCCACGACCGCGGGGTCGAGGACGGCCGCCAGGGTCGCGATGCCCTCGCCCAGCCACCTCCCGACCTCGGCCAGCTGCTCGATCGCGAACTGGTCACCGTCGCGCGCGGCATCGGTGATGATCGGACCGTCGATCCGGTCGATGTCGCCGCCGGTGAGGTCCAGCAGGGTCCGCGCCAGGAGCGAGCCGGCCTGGGCGGCCTCGCGCGCGTTCCGGACCAGTGCCTTCCCGCTGGCGTACTGCTCGAAGCAGCCGTAGTTGCCGCAGCCGCACGGTCGCCCGCCGGGTACGACGCGCAGGTGACCGATCTCGGCACCGACCCCGAAGGCACCACGGTAGAGCTCCCCGTCGAGGACCAGACCGCCTCCGACCCCGGTGCCGACCGTCACCAGCAGCAGGTCGTCGACGTCGTGCCCGGCGCCGTAGGTGAACTCCCCCCAGGCCGCGGCGTTGGCGTCGTTCTCGATCACCACCGGGAGGTTGACCCGCGGCTCCAGCTCCGCCTTGAGGTCGATGTCGCGCCACGCCAGGTTGGGTGCGAACAGCACGCTGGACCGGGACTTGTCGACGTAGCCGGCCGCGCCCACCCCGACGGCCACGAGGTCGTGGTTGGCCGCGAGCCGCGCGACGAGTCCAGCGATCGCGTCCTCGATCGCCTCGACGTCGCGCGCCGGCGACTCGACGCGCAGGTGCTCGAGAATGTTGCCGTCGGTGTCGACGACACCGCCGGCGATCTTGGTGCCGCCCACGTCGATCCCGCACGCCAGGCTCATGCGTCCTCCTCCGGCCAGCCGTCGTCGTCCAGGTCGATGTGCTCGACCCCGTCACCGCGGGCCGCGGCGGCGCGGTGCTCGTCGGGCGCGGCGGCTGCCAGGATCCCGGCCGCCGCCTGCATGAGGGAGGCCGCGGCCACAGCGAGGTGGGTGCGCACCTCGGGGCTGGTCTGGCGGACCAGGTGCATGGTGCGGCAGATCGGGCAGTACGTGCACTCGGAGCTGCCGGTGGCAATGTGCTCGTTGACATCGCGCGCGGAGGTCGCCGCCTGCGCGGCGAGGCCGGACAGGCCCTGGCCGAGGTCGGAGCCGTGGTCGCGTGCCCACTCGGAGAGGGCACCGAACAGCTTCGCGGCCTCGTCGGCCACGCTCCCGACCTCCTCGGGACCCTCGGGCCCCGTGCCGTCGCCCGACTCGCTCACGGACCCTCCCTCTTCTCGACGTCTTCCTCGAACCTCACCTGCAGGTGCCCCTGCTCCACGCGTGCGCCCGCGACCCGGTAGCGGGTCAGCCCGGACGGGAGCGTGAGGAGACGACGATACGACCCCACCGTCACGACGAGCTCGTCGCCGTTCCTGGCGAGATCGACGTCGGTGCGTGTCACGAGCGGCAGGGCCAGCCGGAGTACGGCGCCCGAGGTGCTCCTCGTGATCTGGAACGGGCCGTCCCCGACCGGTGCCGCGAGCGGGTCGTCGTCGCCGTACACGTCGGCAGCCAGCTCGCGGAGCGCGTCGACCCCGACCGGTTCTGACGGGCGGTACACCGACCGCCACACGGGCAGCCCGGCGAACGACTGTGCGACCTGGGTCAGCACGGCGTCCTGCGACATCACCCAGCCGGCCCGCCAGTCGTCGGCACCCTCGGCCGGGAAGACCCGGTTGGCGATGACCCCGTCGACGCGGTAGCCGAACAGCGACAGCGTCGTGTAGGAGCGACGCGCCTCCGCGAGGACGACCGTCTCGGGGGTCAGCACCAGGCGCACGCTCGAGTCGGGGCCGGACAGCAGTCCGCGGACCTCGTCGAGCTCGTGGTGCAGGCGCTCGACGGCGTCGAACACCGAGTCCTCCGGCATGGGGATGCCCGCGGCCCTGGAGAGCACCGGCTTGAGCGCCCTCACCACCCGGCGCTCGACGGGGAACACCCGCTGCATGTACCAGCCGAGCGCCTCCGGCAGCGCCAGCAACCGCAACGTCTCCGCCGTCGGCGCGCAGTCGACGACGATGACGTCCCACTCATCCGACAGCGCGTGCAGCCGGAGCTCCAGGAGCGCGAGCACCTCCTCGGCACCGGGGATGACCGTCAGCTCCTCGGCCGCCACCGGGTCGATCCCGGCGACGTCGAGGACCGACAGCAGGTAGCCCTGGATCTCCGCCCAGGACTGCTCGAACCGGAGCTGGGCGTCGACCTGCTGCACGAACAGGCGGTCACCGACCTCGGTCGGCTCCGACCCGACCACCGCGCCGAACGCGTCGGCCAGCGAGTGCGCGGCGTCGGTGGAGAGGACCAGGGTGCGGTGCCCGGCCGCGGCGGCCAGGGCGGCCGTCCCGGCTGCAACCGTCGACTTGCCGACACCGCCCTTGCCGGTGAACAGGAGGATGCGCACGATCCGGTGGCCCGCCGACTCTCAGGCCAGCGACTCGACGCGCTTCTTCAGACCCTTCAGCGCGGTGTCGATGAGGATCTTCTCGCCCTTGCGCTTGAGCATCCCGATCAGCGGGATCGAGACGTCCAGCGCGAGCCGGTAGGTCACCTCGGTCTTGCCGGGTCCGAGCGCGCGAAGCGTGTAGGCGCCGTCCAGCGCGCGGAGCATCTTGCCTGACACGAGGGTCCACGTGACCTCGTCGTACCCGTCCCACGTGTAGGCGAGGGTGTACTCGTCCTTGATCGGTGACACGTCGAGCTCGAAATAGACCTGGTCGGCCCAGCCCTCGGTGCCCTCCACGACGACGTCGGCGCGCTTGACCCCCTTGGCCCACTCCGGGTACGCAGCGAAGTCGCCGATGACCTCCATGATCGCGTCGGGATCGGCGTCGATGACGATGGAGGACGTGGTCTGTTCGGCCATCGTGACCCTTTGCTGGTCGGCAGGTGCAGGGGCTGCGAGCGTACCGGATCCCCGCAGGCCAACCGTCGGCGGTAACCTGCCGCCTGAGCCGTCGTCCTCTCCCCCACCGGGCGCCGGCCGCAACACCCAGGAGGCAACGTGCGTGAGTTCTCCACGCCCCTGACGATCGAGCTTCCCGACACCGGGAACCTCACCGACGACGTCGTCGCCAACGCCCGCGAGGCTGGTTCCGACGTCGTCTTCAGCCGCCGTTCCGGCGAGGGCTGGCAGGACGTCACGGCCGCGGAGTTCCTGGCCGAGGTGAGCGCCGTCGCGAAGGGGCTGATCGCGGCGGGCGTCGAGGCTGGCGACCGCGTCGCCCTGATCTCGAAGACCCGCTACGAGTGGACCCTGGTCGACTACGCGATCTGGTTCGCCGGGGCGGTCACGGTGCCCGTCTACGAGACCTCGTCGGCCGAGCAGATCGGCTGGATCCTGAGCGACTCCGGTGCCCGCGCCGTGATCGCGGAAGGCTCGGCCCACCTCGCCCGAGTGGCGGAGGTCCGCGGGGGACTGGAGGAGCTCAACCACGTCTGGTCGCTCGACGACAACGCGGTCGACGTACTCGTGCGGCTCGGGGCCGACATCTCCGACGACGACCTGGAGAAGCGGCGGCGCGCCGCGACGCCGCTGGACCTGGCCACGCTGATCTACACCTCCGGCACCACCGGCCGGCCCAAGGGCTGCATGATCACCCACGGCAACTTCATGTTCGAGCTCGGCGTGGCCGTCGAGGAGCTCGAGGAGCTTTTCTCCGACGGCGCCTCGACGCTGCTGTTCCTGCCGCTGGCGCACGTGTTCGCCCGGATCATCCAGGTCGGCTGCGTGAAGCAGCGGGTCAAGATGGGTCACAGCGCCGACATCAAGAACCTCGTCGCCGACCTCGGCGAGTTCAAGCCGACGTTCGTCCTGGCCGTCCCGCGCGTGTTCGAGAAGGTCTTCAACACCGCGTCCCAGCGGGCCACCGCCGACGGGCGCGGCAAGATCTTCGACCGGGCGGCGGAGACCGCCATCGCGTACTCGCGGGGCCTCGACAAGGGCCGGCCGTCCGTGGCGGTCCGGGCTCAGCACGCCGTCTTCTCGCGACTCGTCTACGCCAAGCTGCGCGACGCGCTCGGCGGCCAATGCCGGTACGCCGTGTCGGGTGGCGCGCCGCTGGGCGACCGGCTCGGCCACTTCTACCGGGGCATCGGGCTGACCGTGCTCGAGGGCTACGGCCTCACCGAGACGACCGCGGCGGTGACGGTCAACCTGCCGGACGCGCACAAGATCGGCACCGTGGGCCGCCCGCTGCCCGGCACCTCGGTCCGCGTCGCCGACGACGGCGAGCTCCTGTTCCGCGGCGGCCAGGTCTTCGCGGGCTACTGGGGCGACGAGGAGGCCACGGCCGAGGCACTCGAGCGCGACGGCTGGTTCCACACCGGCGACGTCGGCGAGGTGGACGACGAGGGGTTCGTCCGGATCACGGGTCGCAAGAAGGAGATCCTGGTCACGGCAGGCGGGAAGAACGTCGCCCCGGCAGTGCTCGAGGACCGTCTCCGGGCGCATCTCCTCGTGAGCCAGTGCATGGTCGTCGGCGACGGCCAGCCCTTCATCGCGGCGCTGGTCACCCTGGACCCGGAGTCGGTGGTCCCGTGGGCCGAGAGCCGGGGCAAGTCCTCACGGATCGCCGACCTGGTCGACGACCCTGACCTCCGTGCCGAGATCGACACAGCCGTCGAGGACGCGAACAAGGCCGTCTCCAGGGCCGAGTCGATCCGCAAGTTCACCATCCTCGCCGAGGACTGGACCGAGGAGGGTGGCCAGCTCACTCCGAGCCTCAAGCTGAAGCGGAACGTGGTCATGCGCGAGTTCCGCGACGAGGTCGCGGCCTTATACCTCCCCTGAGGCGCCCGCGGACAGAGACACGCAAAACCCCACCAAGACAGGTGATGGTCTTCTACGCTGGCCTTCGCTTGTCAGAGTCCCCACTGGGAACACTGACAACACCTGTTAGCCAGAAAGCAGCGGACTAGCGGTTTGGGGGTATCTCGGATCCACTGCTGCGCGCCGCGAAAGGGTGCTGAAGTTGAGCCGACGCGTAATTCTACTAACCGTGGCCGTGGTCGTTGCCGCCCTGGGCACCGGCCTGGTGTTCCTCTATGTGCAGGGAGCCGACAACCGGGCCGAGGACCGCTTCGACACGGTCGACGTGCTCCGCGCCATCGCGCCGATCGAGCCCGGCGAGACCATCGACGACGCCGCGGCCTCCGGCAAGCTCCAGCTGGAAGCTGTCTCGGCGGCGGACCTGCTGCCCAACGCGCAGTCCGACACGACGGCACTCGCGGGCCTGGTCGCGATCACCCGCATCTACCCGGGCGAGCAGATCATCTCTGACAAGTTCAGCAGCGAGGTCGAAGAGGCGCTGTCCGCTCTGACGATCCCCAAGGACATGGTCGCCATGTCGGTGAACCTCACGGACCCGGCTCGCGTGGCCGGCTTCGTCAACCCCGGGTCGCAGGTGTCCATCTTCCACAACACCGAGGACTACAGCCGGTTGCTGCTGCCTCGGGTCACCGTCCTCGGCGTCGGCTCGACCACCCCCACGACCACCACCACCACGACCACCACCGGCGAGGAAACGACCGAGCAGCTTCCCCGCACGCTGATGACCCTCTCGGTGAGCCAGAAGGACGCGGAGCGGGTCATGTACGCCTCCATGCACGGTGAGGTGGCGGTCGCGCTGCTCACCGAGGACAGCAAGGTCTCGCCCTCCGGCGGCACATCCGAACGAGACCTCTTCCAGTGAGCAGCCATGCCAGTCGTCGTTGATCCGGACAGCGAGACCCTCGCCGAGCTCCTGAAGGCCATCCCCACGGGTGGCCACGGAGTCGACCTGCCCGACCGCCTCCAGGCGTGGCTGGTCAACCGGCCCGAGGAGTACGCCGTCGTTCTGGGGCCGCACGTCGATCTCCACCACGCCCTTGCGATCTCGGACGGCATGCGGCTGACGAGGCCGTCCACCAGCGTGGTGCTGGTCCGCGACGTCGTCGACACGGCCGTGCTCCGCGAGGCGATGGCGTCGGGCATCCGCGACGTCGTCCCGGCCGGAGACCCGGCCGCGGTCACCTCGGCCGTGGACCGCGCCTACCAGCTCTACATCGCGCTGCGGGGCCCGGGCGGTGCGATCCACAGTGGCCGGATCGTGACCGTCTTCTCGCCCAAGGGCGGAGTGGGCAAAACCACGATGGCGGTCAACCTCGCGCTGGCGCTGGCCGACAAGGGTGCCCGCAAGGTCTGCCTGGTCGACTTCGACCTCGCCTTCGGCGATGTCGCGATCACTCTGCAGCTGTTCCCCAGCCACACGGTCGAGCACGCCATCGGCTCCGAGGACTCCATCGACACCGCGTTGCTGGAGTCGCTGTTGACCCGTCACCCCGACTCGCTGATGGTGCTCGCCGCGCCCAGCCATCCCGACGTCCGCGACCGGGTGACCCCGGTCCTGGTCTCGCGGATCCTCCGCGGCCTACGCGAGATCTTCGACTTCATCGTCGTGGACACAGCGCCCGCGTTCGACGAGCAGACGCTGACCGCACTCGACGAGACCGACGAGTGTGTCGTGATCGCCACGCTCGACGTACCCACGCTGAAGAACGTCAAGGTGGCCATCGAGACCCTGGAGATGCTCAACATCGCCCGGGGACACCGCCACCTGTTGCTCAACCGTGCCGACGACGCGGTCGGGCTCGGCCCGGAGAAGGTCGAGTCGATCCTCGGGATGGGCGTCGCCGCCAAGATCGCGACCTCCATGGACATCGCCGCGGCCACCAACTCGGGACGGCCGATCCTGTCGGCCAACCCGGGCCACCCGTCGAGCACCGCCATCCGGCAGCTGGCCACCCAGCTGACCGGCGAGCCGATCGCGCCGCATGCCGGGCGCGACGAAACGAGTCCCGAGTCCGATGAGCGGTCCGGCCGACGGTTCCGGATCCGGAGGTGAACCAGGTGTCCAGTCTCGGTGATCGGCTCGCCGCTGCCCGCAAGGCGCGCGTGCCCACGAACGAGCCGGAGAACGGCTCGGAAGACGGCGGGTTCCCAGACCCCGACCAGCTCGACCAGGGTGTCGCCTTCGACGACGACCAGCTCTCGTACGCCCCGGGGCGCCGGATGGGCGAAGCCGTGTCCGAGACCCAGCCCGACGTACCGGCGGTCGGGCGCCGGATGGCCGCGCCGCCCCAGCAGCCGTCCTTCCAGCAGCAGATGTCCCAGCAGCGCCAGCAGGTGCCGCAACCGACGACCTCGACCGGGCGCCGCCCGCGCACCACGATGCCCACCGACCGGCTCGAGGGCGTCAAGGGCACAGTGCACACCGAGCTGCTCAAGCAGCTCGGCCCGACCCTGTACGCCGCGGACCTCGACCAGCACGAGCTGGACCAGAAGGTGCGCGCCGTGCTCGGCGACGTGCTGTCGTCGCAGGACCGGCCCATCAGCAACAGCGACCGGACCAAGATCACCCAGGAGATCAGCGACGACATCCTGGGCTACGGTCCGATCGAGCCCTACCTCCGCGACCCGGACGTCTCCGAGGTGATGGTCAACGGGTTCGACAGCGTCTGGCTCGAGAAGAAGGGCCGCCTGACCCAGGCCGACGCCCAGTTCGCCGACGAGGCGCACCTGCGCCGGACCATCGAGAAGATCGTGTCCAGGATCGGACGCCGGGTGGACGAGTCCAGCCCGATGGTGGACGCCCGCCTTCCCGACGGCAGCCGTGTGAACGCCGTGATCCCGCCGCTGGCCGTCGACGGCTCGGCGCTCACCATCCGCAAGTTCTCCGCCGACCCGCTGACGGCGCAGAACCTCATCGAGTTCGGCTCGCTGTCACCGGCGACCTGCGCCTTCCTCGACGCGTGTGTCCGCGGACGTCTCAACATCATCGTCTCCGGCAGCACCGGCGCCGGGAAGACCACCACCCTCAACGTGCTGTCGTCCTTCATCCCCGACGACGAGCGGATCGTCACCATCGAGGACGCCGCAGAGCTCCAGCTCAAGCAGGAGCATGTGGTTCGCCTCGAGTCACGGCCGGCCAACATCGAGGGTCGCGGCGCGGTGGACATCCGCGACCTCGTGAAGAACACCCTGCGCATGCGGCCGGACCGGATCATCGTCGGTGAGGTCCGCGACGCCTCGGCTCTCGACATGCTCCAGGCCATGAACACCGGTCACGACGGCTCCATCTGCACCGTCCACTCCAACGGACCCCGCGACACCTTGTCCCGCATCGAGACCATGGTCCTCATGGCGGGCATGGACCTGCCGATCCGGGCGATCCGCGAGCAGGTGGCCTCCGCCGTCGACCTGATCGTCCACCAGACCCGCTTCAAGGACGGCTCGCGCCGGATCACCCACATCACCGAGGTCGAGCGGATGGAGGGTGACGTGATCACCCTCCAGGACATCTTCATCTACGACCACGGGGCCGGCTTCGACAACGAGGGCCGGATGATGGGACGCCTGCGCTCCACCGGCCTGCGACCCAAGTTCCTCGAGAAGATGGCGTACTCCAACATCACGGTCGACCCGCTCCTGTTCGCGACGGACCGGATCTGATGTCGCGCCCGGTCGCCGTACTGCTCAAGGGCCTGCTCGCGGCACTGCCCCTGCTGTTCGTCACCCCGTCAGCCAGCCAGGCGTCGGACGAGGTAGCCGGCGAGGCCACCGAGACGACGATCACGCACGTGGAGCCCAGCGCCCAGGGCCTGCAGCTCCTCGTGTCGGTCCCCGAGGAGTCCGACGTCGACCTCGGCGGCGTCAGCGTCACCATCGACGGGACCCAGGCGTCCGCGACCGCGGCCCGGGCAGACTCGAGGACCGCGATCGATCGGACCGCCGTCCTCGTGATCGACACGAGCAAGTCGATGCACGGCGAGCGCTTCCAGGCCGCCAAGGCCGCGGCCCTGACGTTCCTGGACACCGTCCCCGACGACGTCCAGGTCGGAATCGTCACGTTCGCCAGCGACGTGACCCGGGCCCTGGAGCCGACCACCGATCGTGATGCCGCTCGCGAGGTGATCGACGGACTCAGCCTGAGCAAGGACACCCTGCTGTACGACGGCGTCCTCGAGGCCGTGGACATGGCGGGCACCGAGGGCCAGCGCACCCTGCTGGTGCTGTCCGACGGGCGCGACACGAGCGAAACCCGGCTCGACGAGGTGACCACGCGCGTTGCCGAGGGCGACGTGCTGGTCGACGTGTTCTCCGTCGACGGCGAGGGCAATGCCGACTCCGAGCTGCAGACGCTCGCCACGGCGGGCCACGGCAAGGTCATCACCGCGGATGCCGACGCACTGCAGGAGGCCTTCAGCGCCGAGGCCGCCATCTTGTCGCGCCAGGTGCTCGTAACCGCTCAGGTGCCCGAATCCGTGTCCGCGACCGAGGCCACCGTGTCCGTCACGCTGGCGGCACAGCCGACGACGCTGACCGCCGAAGCCTTCGCCCCCGTACGTGACGGCGACGAGGCCGCGCCTGAGCAGCCGTCGCGGTCGTCCGGTGGCGGTCTGGTCGTTCCCCGCTCCTTCATGCTCGCCGGACTCGGCGCAGCCGGGCTCGGACTCGCCTGCTTGCTCGTCGTCCTGCTCGTGCCGAAGCGGGCCAAGCAGATGACCCCCGAGCAGCGAGCCGCTGTCTACACCGACCGGCTCGTCGGACGGCACGCCGATCAGACCCGTGCCGAACCCGACCAGGCGCTCACCCAGGCCAAGGACGCTGCTGCGAAGGTCCTGCACCGGAACAAGTCGCTCGAGGACCGGATCGCCCGGAGCCTCGACGCTGCCGGAAGCTCGTGGAAGCCCTCCGAGTGGCTCCTGCTGCACTCGGCGATCTTCATCGGTGCCGGCATCGTGGGCCTCCTGCTCGGCACGGGCAGCCTGCTCCTCGGCCTGGTCTTCCTCGGGCTCGGAGCCGTCGGTCCCTGGATGTGGCTCCGGATCCGCAGGGCTCGGCGGCGCAAGGCCTTCGGCGCGTCGCTGCCCGAGACGCTCCAGCTGATGTCGGGCTCCCTGGCAGCCGGCCTCTCGCTGGCGCAGTCGGTCGACACCATCGTGCGCGAGGGCACCGAGCCGGTCTCCTCGGAGTTCAAGCGCGTGCTGGTCGAGACGCGCCTCGGTGTCGCCCTGGAGGACTCGCTCGAGTCCGTGGGTGAACGGTTCGAGAGCAAGGACTTCGCGTGGGTGGTCATGGCGATCAGGATCCAGCGCCAGGTCGGCGGAAACCTCGCCGAGCTGCTCGACACCGTGGCCGCGACCATGCGTGAGCGTGAATACATGCGCCGGCAGGTTGCGGCGCTCGCCGCCGAGGGAAAGCTCTCGGCGTGGGTTCTCGGCGGCCTACCCCCGGCCTTCCTGCTCTACCTCCTGCTCACGAACCGCGAATACGTCATGGTGCTGTTCACCGAACCGATGGGCTGGCTGATGCTGGGCGGCGCCGCTGCCCTGCTGGGTCTGGGTGTCTTCTGGATGAGCCGACTGATCAAGGTGGAGGTCTGAGATGACCATGCTGCTGATCCTCGGCGCCGCCATGGTGATGATCGCGATCTACCTCGTCGCGGCGGCCATCCCGAGCAGCCAGCCCCGTGGCCTCAACCGTTCGCTGGCGGTGCTCGAGGCGATGACGGACGCACCCAAGGAGCTCACCGCAGAGCTCGAACGACCGTTCTCCGAGCGGGTCCTTCAGCCGCTGCAGGGGCGTGCGCTGAAGATCGGTCGCCGCTTCTCGGGCGCCGACAGCTCGGAGCGGATCCGGCACAAGCTCGACCTCGCCGGTAACCCGGCAGGTTGGACGGTGGACCGGGTGGTCGCCGGCAAGGTGATCGGCGCGGTGGCCGGCCTGCTGATCGCGCCTGGTGTTCTCCCTGATGCTGGGCACCACCGTCCCGGTCCGCCTCGTCGTGGTGGTCGGCGGCGCCGTCATCGGCTTCTTCGGCCCCGGCCTCTACCTCTACCAGAAGACGTACGACCGGACGGCCAGGCTGGAGCGAGACCTTCCGGATGCCATCGACCTGCTCACCATCAGCGTCGAGTCCGGCCTGGGCTTCGACGCCGCGATCCAGCAGGTCGCGCGCAACACCGAGGGCCCGCTCGCGGACGAGTTCTCCCGCGTGCTGAGGGAGATGCAGATCGGACAGGCCCGGTCGGCCGCTCTCCGGGCGTTCGCCGACCGCACCAACGTGGCCAACGTGCGCACGTTCGTCAGCGCCATGGTCCAGGCCGACGCCTTCGGCATCCCGGTCGCCCAGGTGCTGCGTATCCAGTCGAGCGAGATGCGGGTCAAGCGCCGCCAGCGGGCCGAGGAGAAGGCCCAGCAGGTGCCGGTCAAGATCACCATCCCGCTGATCTTCTGCATCCTCCCCTGCCTCTTCATGGCCGTCATGGGCCCCGCGGTGATCAACATCATGGACAGCTTCCAGGAAATGAGCACCCACGCCCACCGGCCACCGTCCGCGCGACTTGCCGTGGGCGCGCGGGTGTTCGGCCTGGTGGTGCTGTCCGCGCCGACCCTGTGGTCGCGCGACGACACCGGCGTGCTCGCCCTGGTCGCCGTGGGAGCGATCTGGCTGGCGTCGAGCGTCGCGGAGGCGCTGCGCGTCAACCCGACGCTCGTCTCCCTCATCGAGGCCGGCCTGATCGGCAGCGTCGCCGCCCTGTCCATCGGTTCGTCGCTCGCTGTGCTCGGCGCCCTGGCGATCCCGCCCTTCACCGCCAGCCTCCGGCACGGGCCACGCGGGATGCTGCTGGCGCTGTCCGCCGAGCTGATTCCCCTCGTCATCCTCAGCGCCGTGCTGCACGGCGGCATGCTCGTCGAGCAGGGCGTCAGCACCTTCACCTGGGTCGTGACCGGCATCGGCCTCGGCCTGATCGGCAGCTTCGTGCGGGCCAGCCTGTACGCCGCGAGCGATCCGCTGACGCCGTACCGCGACGCGCAGGCGCTGCTCCGCGAGCTGATCGATCTCTCGGGACAGCTCGGCTCCGGGCTGGACCCCGTGTCGCTCGGCGGCACCATTGCCGAGCGGGTCCGAGACCAGCTGCCCGTGACCGCCCTGGCCGTCCACGTCCCTCGCGGCCACGACCTCAGGCCACTCATCAGCGAGCCCGGCAGCTCCCCTGAGTCCCTCGGCACGCTCGAGGTGCTCGCCCTGGAGGCCTGCCGGACGGTGCGCACGGCGCGCGACGGCAACGCGTTCGCGTTCCCGCTGCTGACGGACGCCGGGCTGGTCGCGGTCGTGTCGGCCTCGCTCACCGACGGCCTGCACCCGGACGCCGCCCGCCTCGAGGGCAGGTTGAACGACCTGGCCCAGCAGCTCGAGCCCACCGCCGTCCACCTGGACACCGCCATCCTGTTCGGCTACTTCCGAGACGCCGCCACCACCGAAGAGCGCCGCCGGCTCGCCCGCGAGATGCACGACGGCGTCGCCCAGGAGATCGCCTCGATCGGCTACCTCGTGGACGGGATCGCCGCCCAATCCACCGCGGCCGCACAGACGGCACAGCTGCGGGTCCTGCGCGAACGGATCACCGGCGTCGTCGCCGAGGTACGCCGTTCGGTCCAGAGCCTGCGTACCGAGGTGAGCTGCGAGCGACAGCCTCGCCAGTGCCATCGGCGGCCTGGCCAGGCATCTCAGCGACAGCTCGGGGATCCCGATCCGGGTCAGCGCCGACGAGCGCACCACCCGGCTCCGCACCGACGTCGAGGCCGAGCTGCTGCGGATCGCCCAGGAGGCCATGACCAACGCGGTCCGCCACTCCGGCGCCTCGTCGATCGTGGTGCACTGCCGGGTCGACGCTCCCGCCGCCGAGATCGTCGTCCATCGACGACGGTTCCGGCCTCGGACCACCGACGCTCCGACTCACACGGTCTCGAGATCATGCAGCGAGCGCGCCCGACTCGTCGGCGCCGAGCTCACGATCGCGGACGGCGTGCCGCACGGCACCGTCGTCACGGTGCGCCTGCCGGGGACGAGCGTCAGCCACGCGGGACGGATCTCCTCGACGACAAGTGGGTGACCGCATGAGCGAGACACCGTCCACCCGGGTGCTCCTGGTCGACGACCACGACCTGATCCGCGACGGCCTCAGCATGGTCTTCTCCGCCCAGCCGACGATGGAGGTCGTCGGCGCCGCGAAGACGGTCGCCGAGGCGCTGCAGATGTACGCCGAGACGAACCCCGACGTGATCGTCACCGACCTCCAGCTCCAGGACGGCACCGGGCTCGACGTGGTCCGCACGGTGCGCCGCGACAGCAAGAACACCGGCATCGTGGTCCTGACCATGCACGCCGGCGACGACCAGATCTTCGCCGCCATGGAGGCCGGAGCGTCTGCGTTCGTGGGGAAGGACTCCCCGTCGACCGAGGTCGTGAAGGCGGCCCAGCACGCGGCCATGGCGCCGCGGTCGTTCCTCTGCTCCGGGCTCGCGGAGGCGGTGATGCGCCGGACGACCTCGGAGTCGACGCGCCTGACCACGCGCGAGCACGACGTGCTGATGCTGCTGGCCGACGGTCTGAGCGCCGGCGAGATCGGTGCGCGCCTCCACCTCAGCGAGTCGACCGTGAAGTCACATGTCGCGCATCTCTACCAGAAGCTGGGCGCCGTCAACCGGGCCCAGGCGCTGGTCACCGCGATGCGGGTTGGGCTCCTGTCCAGCATGCCGGGCACCACGTCAACCACCAATTTGGGTAAGAAGTAGTCCGTTCGGACTACTGCAGTCGAATCGAACGCCCGATTCGCCGAAGTTCGCGGTGCAACACACTTAGGTCCAGGCGGAAACTGCCGATCTGCCTTCTCGGAATCGATCGTCCTTGGGCCAACAAAGGAGAAACACCCATGCTTGACTACCTGCGCATCGTGCTTGCCGCTCACCTTCCGAACAAGGACGAGCGCGGCGCCTCGGCCGTGGAGTACGGCCTTCTGATCGCCGGCATCGCCGCGCTGATCGTCGTCGTCGTGTTCGCGTTCGGCGACAACCTCAGCGACATCTTCAACGACACCTGCGACAAGGTCGCCGGTGGCGACGGCAGCGCCGAGCTGCGCCTCAGACGACTGATCGCCACCGACGTCGACTGGACGCGGTGGCCGCGAGCATCTGGCTCGCGGCCACCGTGCCTTCCTGACAGCTGACCAGGCGCCCGCCTGCTCGCAGCACTGGCCACTGGCATGAGGCGAAGGAGACTCTCATGTTGGACACCATCCGGTTTGTGTTGTGCCGCCGGGTCCGCAACGAACGAGGCGCCTCCGCGGTCGAGTACGGACTACTGCTGACGGGAATCACCGCCCTGATCGTGGTCGTCGTCTTCGCCTTCGGCGACAACGTGCTCGACCTGTTCTCCGACACCTGCGACACGCTCAACGACGCGCGCGACGCCGAGCAGTGCAGGACGCAGTAGCGCCTCTGAACCACATGGGGTGGGTAAGGCCGTCGGTCGCAAGACCGGCGGCCTTTCTCATTTCTGCTCGGTCCGGCCGTCCTCCGCGAACTGGCGTGCGATCGCGATCCGCTGCAGCGACGTGGGATGGCTGCCGAACCAGAACTGCGACCAGGCCGGCGGAGTCGGGTCGCTGAACGACCGCAGCGCCAGCTGGCGCTGCATCTCCACGAACGCGTCCGGGTCGTCGGTCGCGGCGAGCGCGTCCACGTCCGCCCTGGTCTCGATCTGCCGGCTGACGGTGTTCTGCACCGGACTGGTCGCCAGGGTCGCCAGCGCGGCCAGGGCCAGCACCAGCGGTACCACTGCCGGATCGGCCATGGTCAGCCGCCGTCGCTCCCCCAGTGCGCCCACGACGAGGCAGAGCAGGCCCACCCCGAAGACGGCTCCGGCGGCACCCAGCACGGATCCGGTGACCACGTCGCTGTGCCGCGCGTGCGCGAGCTCGTGGGCGACCACCGAGAGCGCCTCGTCCTCGGGCAGGTCGTCCACGAGGTTGTCGTAGACGACGACCCGTCGAGTGCTCCCGAAGCCCGAGACGTACGCATTCAGCGTCGTCGTACGCCGTGAGGCGTCCGCGACCAGCACGTCGTCGATCGTCACTCCCTCCCGGTCCGCCAGCTCGAAGATCTGGCTCCGCAGGGACCCGTCCCGCAGCGGCGTGAAGTTGTTGAAGATCGGCTCGACCAGCACGGGATAGACGAACGAGCCGATCAGCACGGCACCGCCCAGGACGCCGCCCGCGACGGCGGGCCAGCGGCGCGGGAAGCGGCGGGCACAACCGATCAGGACGAGCAGCACGAGCGAGGTGGTCACGATCCCGACCGCCTCACCCTTGGCGACGTCGACCAGCCACTCACCGTCGACTGGGTCGAGAGCCCGTAGTCGCCGCCGGTGCCGCTCCGCGAGGAACCCGAACGGCAGGGTGACCACGCGACCGATCAACGCGAGCACGGCGACGCCGAGGACCACCTGCGCCCACCACCGGCCGGGCAGCCGCCCCATGATCCGGCGGCCGGCGCTCGAGAAGCCCAGCCAGCACGCCACGGCCAGCGAGACGGCGAGCGAGCTCCAGCTCCACACCCGAGACCACCGGGAGAACTCCTCGGCCGCGGCGATCTGGTCCCGGGTGAACACGTCGCGCGGCCGGCACGGCGGGCGGCATCCCGCCCGGCACCGGGCCCCAGGGGACCAGGACCACGGCGAGGACGAGCAGGGCCAGCCCGCCGATCACGGCGACCGCGACGCCGGTCCTGGTGTCCGGCCTGCTCACGCCGCCAGCTCCAGCAACCGGTCGCGCCACGCTTCGGTGAACTCGCGCTCGCTGATGCCGTACTCCGACTCCAGCGCTGCTCCGACACCAGTCCCGTCGTCGACGTCCCGGTAGAAGCGGACCAGCGCGTCCTGGCCACCGAGGTCGGCCAGCACCCGGCAGGCCAGCCACGCCGACTCGTACGACGCACCGAGGTACGCCGTCGTGGTGTCGAACTCGGTCGGGCCGGGAAGGTGTGCGGGCGGGCCGTCCCGGCGTACCTGGCGGATGATCTGCCCGGCGGTCACCGAGAACGGGAGGTGCACGTCCCGCAGCGCGACGTAGTCGGCGAACCCCTCCAGGAGCCACAGCGGCATCGTGCTGGTCGCGGCGTCGGTGGCGACGTGCACCGCCTCGTGGCTCATCACCACCTGGGCTCCGCGCGGCTTGAGCCCGCCGAACACCTCCGGGTTGACGAAGACGTGCACCGGGCGCGTCGGGCGCCAGAGACCCGTCCGCGGTGGAGGTGACGGCGGCGATCCGCGTCGTACTCCCCCGGCTCGCTGTCCAGCGCCTCGTGAAGGGCCGCCACCGTCGGTGGCACCTCGACGACCAGGCGCGGCCTCCAGTCCGGAGCACCGCCCGCACCGCCGGGACCGCCGCTCGTGCCAGTGCCGCAACCTGTCGACCTGCCGCTGACCCCAGTCCGACAAGGACGAGGCTGACGAGTCCCGGCGTATCTCCAGCGGCGTGGTCATCCAGAGCGGCGAGCGGCGGTCGCCACCGCCGACGGACGTGACGGACACGTGGTCGTCGGTCACCCGGAACCCGAACCGGACCTCGGACATGGCCGGAGCGGTGTCGAAGCCGCGGAACGCCCAGGTAGCGTCCACCGCGGCCTGCCAGACCGCCGTCGTTCGCCGACGGCGCCGAGCTCGTCGACGTACCTCAGGGTGAAGTCGTCCACCCGCGCGGCCGTTGCGTTCTCGACCAGGTCGGCCAGCTGATCGCGGGCCTGCTCGTCGTCGGGGTCCGCGAGCTCCTCGGCGTCGGCCGGCCTCCGGTCGGCCACCGCCTCCTCGAGGGCGCGCAAGGCCTCACCCGCCAGCGCGGGTGCCGCGGTCCGTGCCTCAGGTGTGGGTGTCGGTGCGACGTACGGGTCGTCGTCGAGCGCCACCCAGGCGACAAGCCCCACGACGAGGAGCAGTGACAGCGAAAGGCCGGCCACCCACCAGACGTGGGCGACCGGCCTTTGCGACGTGTTGGTCAGCCAGGGCGAACGGCGCCGGAGTACGGCATGGAGAAGACGCCGGACGACCACGACACCGGTGCTGGGGTTCGCCGCGTGCACGATCATGCCGTTGCCGATGTACATGCCGACGTGGCTGATCGGCTGGTAGTAGAAGACCAGGTCGCCGGGCTGCAGCGCGTTGGACGCGACGTGCGGGCCGGAGCCGTACTGAGCGCTCGAGGAGTGCGGGAGGCCGACACCGGCCTGCGCCCACGACATCATCGTCAGGCCGGAGCAGTCGAAGGCGCTCGGACCGGCCGCGCCGTAGACGTAGCTGTCGCCGACCTGGGCCATCGCGTAGTTGACCGCGGCCGCGGCGCGCCCGGAGACGGGCGAGACGCTCGACGGGACCCGCTGCGCTGCTGCGCGAGGCGAGCAGCGCCTCACGCTCCTCCGCCTTCAGACGACCGAGGAGGGACTGCGCCTCGTCGAGCTTCTTGTCGATCGTGGCCTTCTCGCGACCGAGCTGCTCCTCGAGCTTCGGCCACCTCGGCGGCGCGCTGCTTGGTCGCCTGGCGGCGGATGTTCGAGCGCCTTCTGCCTCGCGGGAGTAGTCGTCGAAGAGCTGCTCCTGGAACTGGTTGAACGACGACATCGTCGACAGCTGGGACAGGAAGGCCTGCGGGTCGTCGGACACGACGACCTGGCCGACGGCCGAGAGCCCCTGGCCTTGGTACTGCCGGACGATGGATTCCTGGACCTGGTCCTGGACGACGGCGAGGCGCTCGTCCTGGCGCTGCTCGTCCGCCTTGACGGCGTCGAGGTCGCGCTGGAGCTCGGTGAGGTCGAGCTTGGCGTCGTTGTACCGCTCCGACGCCTGCTCCGCCTCGTGGTAGAGCCGGTCGACGCGGGTCTGCACGTCGTCGATGTCGGGTTCCGCCTGCGCGGTGCCCGGCACGAAGCCGACGGCGGCAGCAAGGGCGATGGCGGACAGGGCAGTGATGAGTCGCTTCCGACCGTTCAGCACGAGCGGGCGGTCTCCCTTGCGCGTCGTACGCCTACCGGGTGAGCTGACGGGTTCGGGCAACGCTGGCCCTACCCCTGCTCCTCGGGTCCACGGCTGCGGGCCCGCCTTGCAGGGGATTCACCCCAGAGGGGAATTGGTTCCCCGGCTCCTTGGCCACCCGGAGGCGGCCGCTGGATTCGGCGCGGTACCCGCGCGGATCCGGACTGATCCACTTCCACGGCTACCTGAGCGGCTCAGACTAGTGGTGCGGTGCGCCCCGGCCAAGTCCGGGGGGCGCGTCGTGACGAGATTCACCTCGGGACCGGGACCACAACGGCGGCTAGGCCGACTCGATGTGGGCTTCATCGACGGCCTGCACGAGCCGGAGCGGCGGGACCAGGCCACCCTCGGCGAGCACGTCGAGGGCCCGGCGTTCGTCGTCGTCGAAGGTCAGCTCGGGGGGCGGCCCCAGCAACACGGTCACCACGCAGTCGTGGCAGGCCAGCCCGCGCACCACGCAGGTGTCGCAGTCGATTCTCGTCGTCATGTCCCTGACGGTCCCAGCGACCACCGACAGTCCGGTCCGGGAGCGACGTACTCCGGCGTGTCGCGCCTACCCGCTGCGGGCGAGGAGGGCGACCAGGGCGTCGGCCGACACCGATCGCGCCCCGGCCCGTACGACGTCGCGGGCGACCGCCTGGTCGCTCGTCACCACCACGACGACCCGTCCCTCGGGCTCGGCGGCGACCAGGTCCCGGATCACGTCGTCGGCGATCACGCCCTCGGGGCTGAACCGCACCTTCACGCCGCGCGGGGAGCTGACCACCGGCCGCGACGAGGAGGCGGCCGCGTCGAACACCACGGTCGTCTCGGCGCCCGTGCGGGCGACCACCGGCGCCAGGCCGTTGAGCAGCCGGATCCGCTGCGCCTCCAGCGACGAAGAGCCCCAGGCGGTCTTGCTGACGTTGTAGCCGTCGACGATGAGCCGGGCCCGGGGCATCGTGAGGTACTGCTCGAGCAGGGCCGGACTCGTCGGCCCGAGGGCGCCGGCCGAGCTCGGCGTACGCGTTCCCTCCTGGGCGAGCTCGGCCTCGACCCGGTCGCCGGGCGCGCCGGACACCTGGGGCAGCGCCAGCTCGCGGCGGAGCCCGGTGGCCGCGTCGATGACGGTCTCGAGCAGCACCCGGGCACGGATCGTGGTCTCGTCCCGGTCGGACCGCGCGGCCCGGCGCTCGCTCTTCGCCTCTTCCTGCAGGCGCTCCACCTCGGCCCGCAGCTGCCGGATCTCCTTGTCCTGTGCCGTGACGGCTCCCTCGGCGCCTCGGCGGGCAGCAGCGGCCGCCGCCTCCGCCTCCTCGACGGCGACCTCTGCCTCGCGCAGGGTCGCCCGCGTCTCGCCGAGCTTGCGCCGCAGCGTGGTGTTCTCCGCCTTGAGGTCGGCCAGGTCGGCGCGGTTCTTCGTCCGCGCGTCCCGCAGCGCCTGCTCGGCCGCCTCGGCCTTCGCCCGCAACCGGTCGAGGTCGGCATCCGTGCGGTCGTCGGGCACGCGCGGGCCGACTCGTGCCGCCGCGTCGGCCAGCAGCGTCTCCCAGCCCTCGGGCCGGATCAGCCAGGAGAGAGCAGCGAGCTCCGCGGGGTCGGCGTCCAGGGGCGCCGCTGTGAGGTCGGCGAGCGGCGCCGGGAGCTTGGCCACCACCTGGCTGGCGACCCGGTCCCGGAAGTCGTCGTCGGACTCGAGGGCGGCGACGATGGCGCTGCCCCCGAGCCGGGCGCGGCGCGTCGGAGCGAAGTCCGCGACCTTCCGGAGCGACGCCGGCAGGCGGGGTACGGCGGGCAGTGCGTCCGCGGTCAGGCTCAGGACCCGGGCGCGGACCTCGTCCGGGAGCTCGGCCAGCCCCGACCCAGGGATGTCGACCGCCATGCCATGGCCCGCGTCAGCCCGTGGCCGCGTCGTCGGAGGTGACCTCCGCGCGCAGCACGACCTCGATCGCGTCCGACCGGCCGCACCAGCGGCAGGTGACGGACTCCAGGGACTCGTCCTCGACCACGGTCTCCTCGACGCGGTGCTCCCCCGCAAGGTCGAGGTGCCAGAACTCGGTCGTACGCCGGGTGCGGGTCACGTCGAACCGGGTGAGGTTGCCGCATCCGGCGCACCTCCACCGCTGGGTGGCGTCGGGGATCACGGCGCTGTCGGGGCTCTCGGGACTCACGGGGCTCCTTGCTGTCGTCCGGTCGGTCTCGGCTCGTGGAGGCCGATTCCAGCCTAGGGCCTGGCCTCCCGCCCCGCGCGCCGCACACCGTTTGTCGGTACCCACATCTAGCGTCGTTGACGTGAGCAGTGCGGTTCAGGGTGCGCCTTCCCGATGGGAGTCGCAACGCAGTTTCGACGAGCTGGGCCGACCCCTGCGCGACCTGACGTTCTGTGTCGTGGACCTCGAGACCACCGGCGGCTCGGCCGAGGGTGGCTCGATGATCACCGAGATCGGCGCGGTGAAGGTGCGCGGTGGCGAGATCCTCGGTGAGTTCCAGACCCTGGTCAACCCACACACCGAGATCCCCGCCTTCATCGCGGTCCTCACCGGGATCAGCAACACGATGGTCGCCGACGCGCCCCCGATCGAGTCGGCGCTGCCCGCATTCCTCGAGTTCGCCGCCGGATGCGTCCTCGTCGCCCACAACGCGCCGTTCGACGTCGGTTTCCTCAAGCACTTCTCGACCCGTCAGGGTCGGCCGTGGCCACGGTTCGAGGTGCTCGACACCGCCAAGCTGGCGCGGCGGGTGATCACCCGTGACGACGCCCCCAACTGCAAGCTCTCCTCGCTCGCCCGCGCGTTCAACTCCAGCACCACCCCCAACCACCGGGCGCTGGCCGACGCACGGGCGACCGTCGACGTGCTCCACGGCCTGATGGAGCGGCTGGGCGGGCTGGGCGTGCACACGCTGGAGGAGCTCCAGACCTTCTCGTCGCGGGTCAGCACCGCCCAGCGCAAGAAGCGCCACCTCGCCGAGGCCCTGCCGCACTCCCCCGGCGTCTACCTCTTCCGCGACGACAGCTCCCGGGTCCTCTACGTCGGCACCTCCCGCGACCTGCGCACCCGCGTCCGGTCCTACTTCACGGCCTCCGAGACCCGCTCGCGGATGGGCGAGATGGTCGGCCTGGCCACCTCGGTCACCGGCATCGAGTGCGCCACCCCGCTCGAGGCCGAGGTGCGGGAGCTCCGGCTGATCGCCGAGCACAAGCCGCGCTACAACCGCCGCTCCCGGTTCCCGGAGAAGATGCACTTCGTCAAGCTCACCCGCGAGCCGTGGCCGCGCCTGTCGCTGGTCCGGCGGGTGCTCGACGACGACGCCGACTACCTCGGCCCGTTCTCGTCGAAGAAGTCGGCCGAGAAGTCCCTGGCGGCGCTTCACGACACATTCCCCGTCCGCCAGTGCTCCGATCGCCTCGGCCTCGAGCCGTCCCGGTCACCGTGCGTGCTCGCCGAGATGGGCCGCTGCCTCTCGCCGTGCGACGGCAGCGCCGACCCCACGTCGTACGCCGCGGTCGTGCGCCGCCTGCGCGACACCCTCCTGCGCAACCCCGACGACGTCGTTGAGACCATCAACCAGCGCATGTCCCTGCTGGCTGCCGACGAGCGCTTCGAGGAGGCCGGCGTGCACCGCGACCGGCTGTCCGCCTTCATCCGGGCGGCCGCCCGCACCCAGCGGCTCAGCGCCCTCACCCGGTGTCCCGGGGTGGTCGCCGCCCGCCGCGAGGACGACGGCCGCTGGGCGGTCCACGTCATCCGCCACGGCCGGCTCGCCGCCGCGGGCATCATCCCGCCGGGAGCCGACGCCCACCAGTTCGTGACCGAGCTGTCCGCGTCGGCGGAGACCGTCGCCGACGCGCCGGGGCCGGTGCCGGCGGCCACGGCCGAGGAGACCGAGAAGGTGCTGCGCTGGCTCGAGTCGCCCGGCGTACGCCTGGTCGACGTCGACGGCGAGTGGACCTGCCCGCTGGGTGGTGCCACCCGCCACCTCGCGCTGCACGACGCCGTCAACCACTCGCGGCTCTCGCTGGTCCCGTTCGACGACCGGCGTGACCTGGCGACCGTGCACCAGCCGGTTCGTTAGGGTGCGGCCATGATCACCGCCATCGTGTTCGTGAAGGCCGACGTCGCCCGCATCCCCGAGGTCGCCGAGCAGATCGCCGCCCTCGACGGCATCAGCGAGGTCTACTCCGTCACCGGCCAGATCGACCTGATCGCGATGGTCCGGGTCCGCGACCACGACGATGTCGCGAACGTCGTCGCCGACCGCCTGAACAAGGTCCAGGGCGTCACCTCGACCGAGACCCACATCGCGTTCCGCGCCTACTCCCGGCACGACCTCGAGGCCGCGTTCTCCCTCGGCCTCGACTGACCGCTCGGCACCGGCGGTCTCCCGCGCGTTCGTGCGAATTGGGTAAAACCGCCGTTGCACCCTGACCAGCATTTCGCCTAGCCTGTGCTGGCTGATACTCGGTCAGGGGGACCCCTCATGCTTCGTCGCGCACGTCGCGTGCGCAGTGCTGTGTGCGCTCGTGGCTCTCGTTGGTGACCTGCGTCGCTGCTCGTCGCGTCGCCGGCGTCGGCCCTTGCGCCGCCCGCGGACTCTCGCTGGGGCCCGTCCCGGCTGGCAGCCAACCGCTCCTCCAATGGAATCGCGTGTCCGGGGCTGACGAGCTACGACGTCGAGGTCTCGACGTCGTCGTCGTTCGAGCTCCGCCAGTGGACAGACAAGCACGTACAACCGCCGGGCCGTTCCCACCGTGCAGCTTCCCCCAGGCGTCACTGTGGTGGCGGGTCCGGGCCGTGCAGGGGTCGACCAAGAGCGAATGGGCCGAGGCCTCGTTCCACGCGCAACGCCCTGGCCGGTCCGGAGCTCCCGTCCCCCGCCGACGGAGCACAGCTCGACCAACCCGAGGATCCCGCCCTGCTGTCGTGGACGCCGATCCACGGCGCCACCGGGTACACCATCGAGGTGAGCCAGGACCAGAACTTCTCGGACCCCGCGCTGACCGACGAGACTCGACCAGGCAACTCGTCGTACGTCGTGCCCGACCCGCAAGTCGCCACCGTCTTCTTCTGGCGGGTCCGCGCCACCCTGGCCACCGGCGTCGTCACCCTGTGGTCCGACGAGCTACCGGGTGGGGGTACCGATCCCTGGCAGCTACGAGATCCTCGGCCTGGCCGCCCCGGTGCTGGTGCGACCCGTGGACGACGTGAACGCCACCATCGAGGACGTCGTCCTCGAGTGGGAGCCGGTCGACGGCGCCAAGACGTACGACCTGCAGATCAGCCCCGACGTGAACTTCTCCGACGACCTGCACGCCGTGACTCGACGTCACGGGAACGCGGTACTCACCGCCGAACGGCCTCGGGAACGACCAGTACTTCTGGCGGGTACGCCCGAACGACGCCCAGGCAACAGCCTCGACTGGGCCGACGTCGAGGTGTGGACGGTTCAGACGGCACTGGCCCGACCAGCCCAGCTGGAGTACCCCGCGGACAACGCGACCGTGGGCGACCCGTTCTTCTTCCAGTGGACCGGCGTCGAGCACGCGTCCACCTACGCGCTCGCAGATCAGCGAGCCCAGTCATCGTCGCTTCCCCGACAACGGCACCGAGACGTGCATCACCGTGCACACGACGTACGTGCCGGAAGATGGCGAAGACTGTTGGCCGGGCCGCTCGGGACCTACTACTGGCGGATCATCGCCACCGATGCGCCGGGCAGGACGGTCGACGGCGAACCCATTGTCAGCGACGCGATCTCGACCCCCGTCCGCCGGTTCACCTACGACCCCACCAGGCCCGAGCAGCTCTCGCCCGCCAATGGTGCGACGGTCACGGTGCCGACGTTGACGTGGAGTCCGGTGGCCGGCGCGGGCGCCTACCAGCGTGACTCTGAGTTCCACGAACGGAGGCAGCGGAGGCGGCACCTTCAACACGCGCGAGCCACGACGCTACACCCCGCGCGGCCTGCTGACCGAGGGCAAGACGTACCGTTGGACCGTTCAGACAGTGAGCCGCAGCCGGTCGGGTTCACCCCTGATCCTAGGTGCCCAGCCGACCTTCACCGTGGGGACGCCAGCGCCGGCGACCGAGTCCACCCCCGAACCCGTCGGACCTGCGAGCTCGTCGACGTACCGCTTCCCGACACTGACGTGGACTCCGGTTGTCGGCGCGAACAACTACCGGGTCCTGATTCGCCCCGTGGGTGCTTCCTCCGGATGGACCACAATGGGCGACACCTTCGCACTACCCGGCCGGCGAGGACGACGCCACTAGCTGGTTCGACCCGCGACACCTACCAGTGGATGGTCGATCGGCGTACAACGGTTCGAACCTCGTCAGCACGTTCTCTCTCGACGATGACGTTCACCATCCTCGGGCTGACTCCGGTGATCCGGGCAGCACCTCGCCATCACGGGAACCGCACTCGACGCAGCAGGCACGTCCTGCAACATCGCCCTCCCGGAGCGCTGTGAGGGCATGCGCCAGATGCCTGTGCTCGCGTGGAACACACAGCCGGATGCGGGGAGCTACCGGGCTGTGGGTGTCGCGCGACAAGGAGATGACGAACATCGTCGCCACCTACCCCGTGACGGCGCAGGCGAACCGGTTCATGGACACCGCCGCCCTGGTCGACGGACAGGCCGGGTCGGCGTACTACTGGTTCGTGCAGCCGTGCAAAACCGCGACCGGCACTAGCTGCGCCCCCATGGCCCACGCCGGCCACGCGTACAACAAGATCTCCAACAAGGTCGAGCTGCTGTCGCCGGCCAACGCAACCGAGCTGCCGAACGACGTGACTTTCACGCTGGCGCGACTACCTCGCAACCAACCAGGACATCACCAACCCCGCCGTCGTGGATGACACCGGAGTCCGCCCACGCCTCGAGGCCAAGCAGTACCGCATCCAGGTCGGTACGGCTCCGAACTTCCAGTCCGGCACTGTCATCGAGACCAAGATCGTCGACCAGACGACGTTCACATCGTTCGCCACCACCTACCCCGAGGGCCCCATCTACTGGCGCGTCCAGGCGATCGACGGGACCGGGAACGACCTGGCCTGGAGTGAGACGCGGAGTTTCGTCAAGAAGTCGCCCAAGCCCGACCTTCAGACGCCCCTCAACGGAGTCTCCGGCCCGGGTGGCCGGACCTTGCCGGTGGGACCCGCTGCCGTTCGCGGGCAGCTACGACATCGAGGTCTACAAGAACGGCGACACCACCGGGTCAACGCGGTAATCGCGTCGTCACCGCCAGCGGCAACAGGACCGGTCGCGTTCTCACCGACGACTCCGCTTCCCGTTTCATCGACGCCGTACACCTGGCGGGTCCGACGGGTGGACGCGAACGCGCAAGGGCGCGTGGTCGACCTGAGCGTGCCGGCGGAATTCAGGGTCGCGGGCCGGCTCCCGTCCTCACGGCACCCACCGCCAGCGTGGTGCCGGCCAAGGAGGGCCTGTTCACGTGGCAGGCGACCACCGGCGCCACGTCGTACCAGTTCGAACGACGATCCGCGAACTCATCGACCGTGAAGGAGACCATCAAGACCGTGTCGCTGGGTTGGGCCCCCAACGACTGTCATCCCCGACGGAAGCTGGCAGTGGCGGGTCAGCTCGCTGGACGCGTCCGGTGCTGTGATCGCGACCAGTGCCGGCGTGGCTTCCGGGTCGACGGCACCGGCGCCGACCCGCGTCGCTCACGGGATCTGGTGCCATCGGCATGCCGCTGACCGTCGACCCACCAATCTGGAACCTCCCCGACGTCGTCACGACGTACCAGTGGTTGCGAGGCGAGCGTGACCGCGAAGTCGCCCGCCTCGATACAGCGACGCAGCGCAATGCCAGCAGGGCCACGTTCAGCGACCGGGACCCGCGCGGGCTTCAGACCGGCACCAGCCTCAGCCTGCGATGAAGATCACCGGGCCCGCCGACCAGTCGACGGAAGCCCTGATCTCGGGGACCGAAGGTCGGACAGGCCTGGCTGCGAGCAACGGCTCATGGCCCGGGACTCCGACGTACACCTACCAGTGGTTGCGCACGGCCAGCCGAACGTCGGTCGAACAGGACCTCACGCGCGGCAAGACGGCTGGACACGATCAAGCTGCTCGTCGGGTGACCTCCAGGATGCCGTCGGCAACCGCCTGGCCCCGCACGAGCTCGAAGGTCGCGGTGGCGAAGATCGCATCCTCGACCGTCGCGACGCTCGCGGCCAAGAAGATCGCGCGCTCGAAGCGTGGAGTCGTCTCGATCGTGGTGCGGCGAGCGGGGTCGCAGGCCCCACGGGCAGGGTGGAAGTGGTCGTCGACAACAGGGTCGTCGCAAAGCCCACGCTCAGGCGTCGACGCGTGGCGCCCTGACTTCCAGACTTCCGAAGCTGGCCGCGGGAAAGCACAAGGTCGTGATCCGCTACAAGGGCGACAGGTCGGCTGGCCTCGACCTCCAGGCGGTCACGCTGACGGTGACGAAGGCCAAGTAGCCTGCAGCGCGTGGACTGGCTCGCCGACCATTGGCTCGACCTCTTCGGATGGCTCGGCAGTGCGCTGCTGATCGTTTCGCTGCTGCAGACGCGGGTGCTGCGGTTCCGGCTGCTCAACCTGTGCGCGTCGCTCAGCCTGATCCTGTTCAACGCCCTGGTCGGCGTGTGGCCGATGGTCGGCATGAACATCGCGACCAGCACGATCAACGTCTGGTTCATTGCCAAGATGCTGCGCGAGCGCCATGACGAGGCGGCGTTCGACGTGTTGCAGGTCGGGCCGCGCGACGTCTACCTCCACCATTTCCTCGGGGTGCACGCGGAGGACATCGAGAGGTACCAGCCCGGGTTCGTTGCCGACCGGGTGATCGACGACGACCTGGCGTTCCAGGTCGAGAAGGGCGACGAGACCGTCGGCGTCGTGCTGATCCGGCGCGACGGGGACGTGGCCCGGGTGCTGCTCGACTACGTGACCCCGCGCTACCGCGACTTCTCGCCCGGCGAGTTCGTCTGGAACCGGCACCCGCGGCTGCGCGAGCGTGGCTTCCGCAAGGTCGTGACGGCTCCGGGCATGGTCTCGCCCTACTACGACCGGCTGCCGCAGGGCTGGCGGCGTACGGGAGCGACGTACGAGCTGGAGCTCTAGAACTACTCAGGCCGAAGCCGCCACCCAGCGCTCGAGGGTGGCCTTCGCGGCCCCCGAGTCGACCGTCTCGCGGGCCTTGGCGACCCCGGCGGCCAGCGCATCCCGGACCGGCTCACCGGGTGCGTCGTACACCGCGAGCGCAGCACCCGCGTTGAGGAGTACGGCGTCGCGCACGGCGCCCGCCTCGCCGTCGAGCAGGCGGCGCACGACGTCGGCGTTGTACGCCGTGTCCCCGCCGCGCAGCGCACCCTCGGGGGCGATCTCCAGGCCGTAGTCGGTCGGGTCGACGCTCACCTCCGCGACCTGCCCGTCGTGCACGGTCCACACCGACGACGTGGTCGAGGTGGTGAGCTCGTCGAGCCCGTCGTCGCCGCGGAAGACCCATGCGTCGACCCCTCGCTCGGCGAAGACACCGGCCATCACCGGTGCCATCCGCCGGTCGGCACAGCCGATCGCCTGGGCTGCCGGCTTCGTCGGGTTGGCCAGCGGGCCGAGGAAGTTGAAGGTGGTCCCGATGCCGAGCTCGCGCCGCGGCACGGCGGCGTGCCGCATGGCCGGATGGAAGGCGGACGCGAAGCAGAACGTGATCCCGGCCTCGGTCGCCAGCGCCGCGACCCGCTCCACCGGCAGGTCGAGACGGATCCCCAGGGCCTCCAGCACGTCCGCGCTGCCGGACTGCGAGGACGCCGAGCGGGCGCCGTGCTTGACCACGCGCGCGCCCGCGCCCGCGGCGACGATCGCCGCCATCGTGGAGATGTTGACCGACATCGACCGGTCACCACCGGTGCCGACCACGTCGAGCAACCGGCCCGGGACCGAGATCGGGGTGGCGCGGGCGTACATCGCGGCGACCAGTCCGAGCATCTCGTCGATGGTCTCGCCCTTGCTGCGCAGCGCGACCGCGAAGCCGGCGATCTGGGCCGGCGTGGCCTCCCCGGCGAGGATCTCCCCCATCGCCCAGGCGGTCTGCTCGGCCGTGAGGTCGTGCCGGGCGACGAGCCCGGAGAGGACGTCGGACCAGGTCGGCGTGCCCATTCCACTCACGGGGCGGATCAGGGGGTGGCGGGAACGCGGGACCGCAGCAGCCCGATGACGGAATCGGCGAGGTGCACCGGGTCGATCGGGTGCGGCACGGCTGCGTCGGCCCGGGACCAGGTCGCGAGCCAGGCGTCCTGCGGACGGCCGGTCAGCACGACGATCGGCGGGCACTGGTAGATCTCGTCCTTCATCTGCTTGGCGATGCCCATGCCGCCCGCCGGGACGGCCTCGCCGTCGAAGATCGCCAGCGCGATGCCGCCGGCGTCCATGTTCTGGATGACGACCGGCTCGGTCGCGACCTCGACGTACTCCACCTCGGGCAGGTCGGGGTGCGGGCGACGCCCGAGGGCCAGGATGACCTGCTGGCGGGTGTTCACGTCATCGCTGTAGACGAGCACCTTCAGCGGAGCGGCCGGGGCTGCAGTCGAGTCGTTCACGCCCGCAGCCTAGCGGTCGGGTTCGCTGTCGGCGGGCGGTACCGCCTCGGTCGTGGCGCGGGTCTCACGGGCGGCGGCACGCGCCTCGAGCAGGTCGAGCCTCCGGTCCTCCCGCGTTGCCTCCTTCATCGACGACCTGACCCACTGGCTGAACAGCACGGCGAAGAATGCGAGACCGATCAGGTCGCCCGCGGCCCAGAGGATCCCGCCGGCGAGGTGCTGGTCGTCGAGCGGGTCGGGCAGCCAGGAGCCCATCGGTCCGTCGTGGAGGGACGGGTACCAGTCCCCGCCCAGCAGCGACTCCTGACCCATGATCGTGACCCCCAGGAACGCGTGGAACGGCAGCGTCAGCACGACCAGCAGCACCCGGAACGGGTAGCCCACCCGTCCCGGCACCGGGTCGATGCCTACCAGCGGCCAGAAGAACAGCGAGCCGACCACGACGAGGTGGACATGCATCAGCTCGTGCACGTACGTCGAGTGGAGCGACGCTTCGTACCACCCGGAGAAGTACAGGACCCACGGCGAAAGGACATAGAGGGCGAACGTGAGCGGGGGGAAGGACAGCACCTTCGCGACCCGCGAGTGCAGGGCGACGAGCAGCCAGGCCCGCGGGCGCCCGGGCAGGGTGCGCAACGCGAGCGTGATCGGCGCGCCGAGCGCGAGCGCCAGCGGTACCACCATCGACAGCAGCATGTGCTGGACCATGTGCACGCTCAGCAGCGTCGTGTCGTACGCCGCCAGCCCGGACGTGGTCGCGAAGAAGAACGTGCCCATCCCGACGACCACGAACGCCAGCGTCCTGCCGACCGGCCAGTGGTCCCCGCGACGGCGCAGCACGAGCACGCCGTAGAGGTAGAGCCCGGCCACCCAGACCGTGATCACGAACGGGATCGGGTCCAACGTCCACGCGCCGAAAACCTCCCCGAGACCGAACCTCGGGAGGTCCGGAACCACCGTCAACGTCGCACCCACCACGCTGTGAACTTTATGACGCGCCAGTAGAGGGGGTCGGGGTGCCCTCGGAGCCGGCTACCGACATAATGAGCCCGTGGCGACAGCAACTGCGATTCCGGCCTCCCGTCTGCACGGCCATCACGACCGACCGAGCATGGTCAGTGTCGGAACGATCATCTGGCTCTCGAGCGAGCTGATGTTCTTCGCGGCCCTGTTCGCGTCGTACTTCACGATCCGGGCGGTGAGCGAGGACCTCTGGGCGCAGAACACCGAGCTGCTCAACGTCCCGTTCGCCTCGGTGAACACCACGATCCTCGTCCTGTCGTCGCTGACCTGCCAGCTGGGCGTCTTCGCTGCGGAGCGAGGCCAGGTCGGTCGCACCGGCTCGATCTTCAAGGTCGGCGGGTGGGGGCTCCGTGAGTGGTTCATCCTCACCTACATCATGGGCGCCGTCTTCATCGGCGGCCAGGCCACCGAGTACGCCGCGCTGGTCCAGGAAGGCGTGACCATCCAGGACTCGGCGTACGGCACGATGTTCTACCTCACCACCGGCTTCCACGGCCTCCACGTGACCGGCGGCCTGATCGCCTTCCTGTTCGTCCTCGGTCGCACCTTCATCGCGCGCAAGTTCACCCACGAGCAGGCCGTGAGCGCCATCGTCGTGTCTTACTACTGGCACTTCGTCGACGTCGTGTGGATCGCCCTCTTCGCGACGATCTACCTCATCAAGTAGCTGCCCTCCGCCCGGAACTACCTAGGACTCAATGTGCGCTTCCTGAACCGCTCGGCAGGTCGGCTCTCGCGGCACCGTCGTGGCCCTCTCGCCGGCCTCGTGCTCCTGCTCCTCGGGCTCGTCCTGTCCGGCACGCTGTACGCCGTCCTGTCCCCCGCGCAGGCCCAGCAGGAGGAGACCGACGCCGAGCAGGTCGCCAAGGGACGTGAGCTGTTCCTGGTCGGCTGCTCGTTCTGCCACGGACAGAACGGCGAGGGCGTCCGGACCATCAACGGCAAGCAGTACGGCCCGTCGCTGGTCGGCGTCGGCGCGGCCGCCGTCGACTTCCAGGTCGGCACCGGCCGGATGCCCCTGGCCCAGCCCGGCGCCCAGGCCCCGCGCAAGACCCCGGCGTACAGCGAGGAAGAGGTGGCCGCGCTCGCGGCGTACGTCGCCTCGCTCGGCCCCGGCCCGGCCATCCCCGACGAGTCCGACTACAGCCTCGAGGGCCTCACCGACGAGGAGCGCGAGGAGGCGGTCGTCCGGGGCGGCCAGATCTTCCTGACCAACTGCACCGCGTGCCACAACTTCGCCGGCTCCGGTGGCGCCATGCCGGAGGGTGGCTACGCCCCCAAGATCCGCGGCGTCGAGCCCAGGTACATCTACGAGGCGATGCTGACCGGCCCGCAGAACATGCCGAACTTCTCCAACGGCAACCTGTCTCCCGAGGAGAAGCGCGACGTGATCGCCTACCTCGGATCGCTCGAGGACACGCCGGAGTACGG
The DNA here is from genome assembly GCA_963788445.1 of uncultured Actinomycetota bacterium. Classification (GTDB taxonomy): domain Bacteria; phylum Actinomycetota; class Actinomycetes; order Propionibacteriales; family Nocardioidaceae; genus Nocardioides. The sequence continues at coordinate 147,551 of CAWBGN010000004.1, read as the reverse complement.
CGGCTTCGGCATGGGCGGCGTCGGCCCCGTCAGCGAGGGGATGTTCGCCTGGGTCGTCGGCATCGGCGCCTGTGTGGGCTTCGCCGTGTGGATCGCCGCCCACACCACACGTTCGAAGAAGGAGAAGGTCGAGGCATGACCGACAACCACGACAACCTCCCGGCCGAGACCCCCGACGACGGGTCCCCGGCCGAGCCGATCGCCAATCCCGGTCTGCCGGCGCACGTCTGGAGGCCGACCGACGTCGACCCCAAGGCCGAGAAGCGGGCCGAGCGCCAGGTGTCGTTCATGTTCCTGCTGTCGTCGGTCTGCATCGTGCTGTTCGTCGTCGCCTACTTCTCGCTGTCGATCGGCGACGACCCTGACACGTTCATCGGCCTCGGCGCCTCGAACGTCGCGCTCGGCGTGACACTCGGGCTTGCCCTGCTGCTGATCGGCATCGGCGTGATCCAGTGGGCCCGGAAGCTGATGGCCGACCACGAGATCGTCGAGTACCGCCATCCCGCCGCCTCGTCCGAGGAGGACCGCGCCGTCACGCTGGAGGCCCTGTCCGACGGGCTCGCGGAGTCCGGCATCGGTCGGCGCCCCCTCGTCCGGAACTCGCTGTTGGGCGCCGTCGGCCTCCTCGCCGTACCCGCCGTCGTCATGCTGCGTGACCTCGGACCCACGCCCAACCAGGTCACTGACAGCGGCGAACTGGGCGCGGGTCTCGAACACACCGTCTGGACCGAGGGCATGCGGGTGACCCGCGACGTCGTCGGCACCCCGATCCGGGTCTCCGACATGGAGATCGGCGACCTCCTGAACGGCGAGCCGGGCATCCTCTTCGAGACCGATGAGGAGGGCGAACCGCTCGTCGAGGGCGCCGCACTGCAGGTAGCCAAGTCGAAGGCCGCCGTGATCCTGGTCCGGATCGAGCCGGACGACATCACTGCCGCAGCGGACAGGGAGAACTGGTCGGTCGACGGGATCCTCTGCTACTCCAAGATCTGCACGCACGTGGGCTGCCCGATCTCGCTGTACGAGCGGACCACCCACCACTTGCTCTGCCCCTGCCACCAGTCGACGTTCGACCTCGCCAACAACGGCAAGGTCGTGTTCGGACCGGCAGCCAGGGCCCTCCCGCAGCTGCCGATCATGGTCGACAGCGAGGGGTATCTTGTGGCACAGAGCGACTTCACCGAACCCGTGGGACCGAGCTTCTGGGAGCGTGACTCAGGATGAGTATCGACACGAGCAAGGTCGCGAAGAGCAACGAGGGCGCGGCCGCGACCCCGAAGAAGCCCGGCGCGGCCGGCGGCGTGGCCACCTGGGCCGACGAGCGCCTCGGACTCGCCTCGCTCGCCAAGAAGAACCTCCGCAAGGTCTTCCCCGACCACTGGTCCTTCATGCTCGGCGAGATCGCGCTGTGGAGCTTCGTCGTACTCCTGCTGACCGGCGTCTTCCTGACTTTTTGGTTCCAGCCGAGCATGGCCGAGGTCCAGTACCAAGGCTCCTACGACCAGCTGCGCGGCATCCACATGTCGCAGGCGTACGCCTCGACGCTCGACATCTCGTTCGACGTCCGCGGCGGCCTGCTGATGCGCCAGATGCACCACTGGGCCGCGATGCTGTTCATCGCCGCGATGCTCGTGCACATGATGCGGGTCTTCCTGACCGGCGCGTTCCGCAAGCCGCGTGAGCTCAACTGGGTGATCGGCGGCCTGCTGATCCTGCTGGGCATCCTCGAGGGCTTCGCGGGCTACTCGCTCCCCGACGACCTGCTCTCCGGCACCGGACTGCGTATCGCCGACGGCCTGGTCAAGGCGACGCCGGTCGTCGGCTCGTACATGTCGTTCTTCATGTTCGGCGGTGAGTTCCCCGGCGAGGTGATCATCCCGCGTCTCTACATGGCCCACATCCTGCTGATCCCGGGCCTGATCCTGGCGCTGATCGCCGCCCACATGCTGCTGCTCGTCTACCACAAGCACACGCAGTGGCCCGGGCCCGGCCGTACCGAGAAGAACGTCGTCGGCTTCCCGATGCTCCCGGTGTACGCCGCCAAGGCCGGCGGGTTCTTCTTCATCGTGTTCGGTGTGACCGCCCTGATGGGTGGCCTGCTGGCGATCAACCCGGTGTGGAAGTACGGCCCCTACGATCCGTCGAAGGTGACGGCAGGCTCGCAGCCCGACTGGTACATGGGCATCGCCGAGGGCCTGCTCCGGATCATGCCGGGCTGGGAGACGCACATCTTCGGTACGACCTGGTCGTGGAACGTCTTGGTCCCGGGCCAGCTGGCGCCGATGATCCTGCTCACCACGGTGCTGGCCTGGCCGTTCCTGGAGGAGTGGGTGACCGGTGACAAGCGCGAGCACCACCTGCTCCAGCGCCCACGCAACGCCCCCACCCGGACGGCGTTCCTGGCGGCCATGATCACGCTGTACGGCCTTCTCTGGGCCGCGGGTGGCAACGACCTGATCGCCGTGGTGTTCCAGCTGAACCTGAACTACATCACGTACTTCATGCGGGGTGCGATCTTCATCATCCCGCCGCTGGTGTTCTTCCTGACTCGACGCTGGTGCATCTCGCTGCAGCGCTCGGACAACGAGAAGCTGCTGCACGGCTACGAGACCGGCATCATCATGCGGTCGGCCGAGGGCGGCTACTCCGAGCGGCACCTGCCGATCAGCGACAGTCGCGCGTACACCCTCACCGCCCGCGATCGGGACAAGATCTACGAGGTCGAGTCGACCACGGACGGCAACGGCGTCAAGGCCCCGGGCACCCGCGCCGGCAAGATCCGCGCCCGCCTCTCGCGAGGCATGTTCGAGCACAACGTGCAGAAGCCGACCACGGAGGAGCTCGAGGAGGGCCACCACCACACGGAGCACGAGCACGAGCTCCAGGCCGGCCTCGACCACCCCGCCGACGGCCACCAGTTCGACGGCCACCACGCCGTCGAGGGCGAGGAACTCCGCCAACACTGACCCGCCCGAAGTTCTCGAAAAACAGCGCTGACCCGCCAGAAGTTCTGGCGGGTCAGCGCTTTCCCAGGGCCCGGAGTGCGCTCGTGTAGCCCTCCCGCAGTAGGTGGTCGACGTCCTGGTCGCGACCGAAGAGGTTCTCCTTGCGCACCTCGACGATCGTCCAGCCCTCGTTGGTCCGCAGCCAGGTACGGCGCTCGTCGTCGTGTTCCCGCTGCTCCTCCCCGTGGAATGCCTCACCGTCATACTCGGCGGCGAACCTCAGCTCCGGGAGACCGATGTCGAGCCACCAGGTCGTGCCGTGCGGGGACATGACCGGCACCTGACATATGGGCCGCGGGAGCCCCAGATCCAGCCATCGAAGGCGCAGCACGCTTTCTGGCGGTGACTGGGCGCCGGGATCCACCCAGGGCGCGAGCGCTCGGAGTTGCACGACACCTCGATACCCCTTGAACCGCCACACCTCACGCACAAGTTCGGCCACCGTAAAGAACCCCAATGCGGTCAGCGCGTCCATGGCCGCAAGGGCCTGGTCGCGATGGAGCAAGCGCCCGAGGTCACACGCCGTACGTAAGGGAGTCGTCACCCGTAGACCGTCAAGCAGGGCCACGTCGTGGTCTGCGAGCATCCGCTCCCCGCTCGCTACCAGGCCGTTTCGCAACCGGTGGCCGGGAGGCGAGAACACGTGGACTCTCGGCACAGCTAGGTGGTCGTTCGGAGCCAGGACCATGTTGGCACCCCAAAGCCATGCGGCGGTCCTGTCGGTGACGACGCAAGCCATGGGGACCACCAACTTGAGCACAGCGACCCTGAGGGCCAGGCCGTCCTGAAGCTGCGCCGCGTAGAAGACTCCACGGATGGGGTGCTTCAGCAAGCCTTCCGCAACCCACTGGTCGAGCCGATAGCGACTGACACCGCGCTCTCGGGCCATGGCCGTCGTGAAAGGTCGGTCAACAGGGACTGGTGCAGCGCTGCCGAGCAAGATCGGAACGACTCGTGTACTCATGCACGCGAGCCTCCCCGCGACCTAGCGGCTGAACCGACGAGTCTCGATGCCTGTGGAAAACACGCTGACCCGCCAGAAGTTCTGGCGGGTCAGCGGTGAATTTTCGTGAACTTCGGGCGGGTCAGCTGAGGGCGGATCCCTGGGACCACTCGGGGAAGGACTCGTTCCAGTCGCCGTAGCCGTTGTCGAGGGTCATCTGGCGGTCGGTGCCGGTGTACTCGACGACGTCGCCGCGCTTGGAGATGTTGTAGAGCCAGCCGGCGTTGGCGGTGCTCATGCCGGTGCAGCCGTGGCTGACGTTGGCGTAGCCCTGGGAGCCGACGGACCACGGGGCGGCGTGGATGAACTCACCGGAGTACGTCACCCGCATGGCGTACTCGACGTCGTCGATGTCGTAGGCCTCCGGGTCGTCGCGGTTGATGCCGACCGTCTCGGAGTTCATCCGCTTCGTGCGGAACTTCTCGATGATCACCTTCACGCCGGAGCGGGTGGTGAAGCCGGGCTTGCCGGTGGTGATCGGGATGGTTCGCAGCAGCTTGCCGTTCTGGAAGACCTTCATCTGGTGGGTCTGCGCGTTGACCTTGTAGATGTTCGCGTCGCCGACGGTGAAGTCGACGTGGCGGCTCTCCTGGCCGTAGATGCCGTTGCCGGCCGGCACGCTGTTGACGTCGAGGTCGACGCTGACGTCGGTGCCGGCCTTCCAGTACGACTTCGGGCGCCAGTGCGCCTCGTTGTCACTGAGCCAGTGCCACGATCCCGGCTGCTTCGGAGTCGACTCGACCACCATGTGCTTCTCGAACGCCGCCTTGTTCTTGACCGGCACGTCGAAGGTGGCGATCACGGGCATCCCGACGCCGACGGTCTCACCCTGCAGCGGCGCCACGGACGGGTAGGTCTGCTGGTCGAGGGTGAGGTCCTCGGTGTGGAAGCGGGAGGTGCGGGTGACCTTCTGGCCCTCGCCGTCCTCGGCGACGCTGCGCACGCGGTAGTCGACGCCCGGCTCGAGCCGCCCGGTGGCCGTCCAGGAGGACTTGTCGGCGCTCAGCGTGCCGGGGACCTTGCCTTCCGGGGACGACATCGTGACCGTCCGCAGGGTGCCGTTCCTGGCGCTGACCGCCACGGCCGTGTCGACGGGTACGGCGTCGGCGTCGCGGACGTTGGTCTTCACCTTGACCGCGGGGACATCCGGCGCGGCGTCGCTCGACTCCGAGGACGAGTCGCCGGAGGAAACGATGTCATCGGCGGCGTCGCAGGCGCTCAGGGCGGCGGCAGCGAGCCCCAGGGACAGCGCGCCCGCGAGGGCGCGGTTGACCCGCGGCCTCAGCGCAGACGTGCGGATATGACCCTTGGACATGTGCGGAACTCCCCGTGGAGGACGTGTCAGCGAACGCCACAAGCGTAACGGCTGGATCCGAAACAGCCGATTTGGCGCGACGTGCGAACCATCACGCGTCGCGTCCGCCCCACGAGTATCAGTGGGCGTGCTCCCCGCGGTAGTACTCGAAGATCCACCCGCTCAGCGCCAGCGCACCCAGCGCCCCACCGATGATCATCAGCCACCAGGCGCCCAACGCAGTCGCGTACACGATCACCGCGAGGGTCATCGCGCACCACATCGGCCACCAGGAGTACGGCGGGAAGAAGCCCAGCTCGCCGGCTCCGTCGGCGATCTCGCCGTCCTTGCGGTCCTCCGGGCGCGGGTCCATCCGGGCGGCGTGGAAGCCCAGGTAGAGCGTCATCATGCCGGCCAGCAGCGTGGTCATGGTGAGCGCGGAGGTGCCGGTCCAGTCGTGGGTGATCAGCCAGTACGACGGGCTGACGAGCACGAAGAACGCGGTCGTCATGCCGAAGAGATATGCCTCGGCCTTCATCAGGCGTTCCCCTCCGGGTCGTCGGTACGGCGCTCGTCGAGCAGGTCCTGCCGGCCCTCGACGTCGGGCGCGTCGGCCGGCCTGCCCTCACGCTCGGCGTCGTTCTCCTCGAGCTCGAGGGCGGCGACCTCCGGGTGGTGCAGGTCGAACGCGGGCGACTCCGAGCGGATCCGCGGGATCGTCTCGAAGTTGTGGCGCGGCGGCGGGCAGCTCGTCGCCCACTCGAGCGACCGGCCCCAGCCCCACGGGTCGTCGACCTCGACAAGCGGACCGCGTCGCGAGATGTAGACGTTGTAGAGGAACGGCAGGGTCGACGCGCCGAGGAGGAACGCCCCGACCGTGGACACCTGGTTCAGGAACGTGAAGCCGTCCTCGGGGAGGTAGTCGGCGATCCGGCGCGGCATGCCCTCGACGCCCAGCCAGTGCTGGACCAGGAACGTCAAGTGGAAGCCGACGAACAGCAGCCAGAAGTGGAGCTTGCCGAGCCGCTCGTCGAGCATCCGGCCGGTCATCTTCGGCCACCAGTAGTAGAAGCCGGCGAACATCGCGAACACGACGGTGCCGAACACGACGTAGTGGAAGTGGGCCACCACGAAGTAGGAGTCGGAGACGTGGAAGTCGAGCGGCGGGCTGGCCAGGATGATGCCGGTCAGGCCACCGAACAGGAACGTCGTGAGGAAGCCGATCGACCACAGCATGGGGGTGTCAAAGGACAGAGATCCCCCCCACATCGTCCCGATCCAGTTGAAGAACTTGACTCCCGTTGGCACGGCGATGAGGAAGGTCATGCCGGAGAAGAACGGCAGGTCGACCGCTCCGGTGACGAACATGTGGTGCGCCCAGACGGCAATCGACAGGATCGCGATGCCGAGCGTCGCGCCGACCAGGCCGACGTAGCCGAAGATCGGCTTGCGGCTGAAGACCGGCAGGATCTCGGTGACGATGCCGAAGAACGGCAGCGCGATGATGTAGACCTCGGGATGGCCGAAGAACCAGAACAGGTGCTGCCACAGGATCGCGCCGCCGTGGGCCGCGTCGAACACGTGGGCACCGAGCAGGCGGTCGGCCTCGAGCGAGAGCAGGGCGCCGGCCAGCACCGGGAACGCGATCAGCACCATCAGGCTGGTGACCATCGTGTTCCAGACGAAGATCGGCATCCGGAACATGGTCATGCCGGGCGCCCGCATGCAGATGATGGTGGTGATGAAGTTGACCGCACCGAGGATGGTGCCGAGACCGGCCATCCAGAGGCCCATCACCCACAGGTCACCACCGACGCCTGGCGATCGGACCGCGTCGGACAGCGGGGTGTAGGCGAACCAGCCGAAGTCGGCCGCGCCCATCGGGGTGAGGAAGCCCGAGGCGGCGATGATGCCGCCGAAGAGGAACAGCCAGTAGCTGAACATGTTCAGCCGCGGGAAGGCGACGTCGGGCGAGCCGATCTGCAGGGGCATCACGACGTTGCCGAACCCGAAGAACAGCGGGGTCGCGAACAGCAGCAGCATGATCGTGCCGTGCATCGTGAAGAGCTGGTTGTAGAGCTCCTCGTTGACGACCTGCTGGCCGGGGTACGCGAGCTCGGAGCGCATGATCATGGCCATCACGCCGGCGATCAGGAACCACGCGAACGACGTGACCAGGTAGAGCTTGCCGATCAGCTTGTGGTCGGTGGTGGTGAGGATCCGCACCACCTGCTGACCCAGCGGCTTGCGGCCGATCGTGGTCGTCGGGTGTGCTGCTGTCGCGGTCACTCCGCACCTCCCTCTTCGTCGAGGCCTTCCTGCGTGTAAGCCTGCCCGCCACCCAGCACCGGCCCTTCGGACTCGAAGCCGGCCTCCTGCAGGTCGCGGAGGTGCTGCTCGAAGTCGTCGAGGCTGACCACCTTGACGTTGAAGAGCATCCGCGAGTGATAGGCACCGCAGAGCTCGTAGCACTTGCCGCGGTAGTCACCGATGGTGTTCGGAGTGACCTCGAAGTGGTTGTGGCGGCCCGGGATGACGTCCATCCGCATCAGGAAGGCGGGGATGCCGAACGAGTGGATCACGTCGGGCGACCACAGGTTGAACTGCGTGGTCTGGTCGACCGGAAGCCACAGTGTCGGGATCTCTTCGGCGGTGCCGCTGGAGTAGACGTTGGTGCCCTCGCCGCCGGTGGCCTCTTCACCGGTGTAGTTGAACGTCCACGACCACTGCTGGCCCACGACGTTGACCACGTGGTCCTCGTGGGTGTCCTCGAGCATGATGTTCTGCGAGTCGATGGTCGCCTTGAAGAACACGACCACCATGATGATCGGCGCGATCGTGTAGAAGATCTCGAGCGGCAGGTTGTAGCGGGTCTGGATCGGGATCTCGTCGGGGTGCCGCCGGCGGTAGCGGACCACCACCCAGAAAATCAGGCCCCACACGATGCCGCCGGTGATCAACGCGGCGATCCAGGCGTAGCGCCACAGCATGAAGTTGCTGTCGGCCTGCTCGGTGGCCGGGTCGGGCATCGCAAGGTTCTTCCACTCGTGCCTGGTCTCGGCCGAGCAACCGGCCAACAGCACGAAGGATCCGAGAGCGGCTACCAGGGCCGCACGTCGCAGGAACCTGGTCGCACGCTGGTGGATATGCGGACCCACGAACGAGCCTCTCTCTTCGGCGATCACGACTGTCTGAACACTATCGGAATCGCACCTGCGATGACGGGGTGGGTCGCCCGTGCCGCGGACTCTCCGGATGTGGCATAAGTTCCGGGTGTGACCCATGGCGCGGACGGTCCCGGCCGGCCGACCCCGGCCTACCTCGACTCGGCCTCCTCCGAGCCGCTGCACCCGGCTGCCCGCGACACGTTCCAGGCCGCCCTGGCCCAGGGGTACGCCGACCCGCGCCGCCTCCACGGGGCCGCCCGCTCGGCCCGGCTGCTGCTCGACAACGCGCGTGCCGTGGTGGCCGAGTGCCTCGACGTACGCGCGGACGAGGTCAGCTTCACCTCTTCGGGCACCGACGCCGTCCACCGCGGCCTGCTCGGCCTCGCGAAGGCCCGCTCGCGCCACGGATCGGCGGTCGTCCACGCCGCCGTCGAGCACTCCGCCGTGCTCCACGCCGCGGCCTGGGGCGGCGAGCCGAGGCCGGTCGGCGTGTCCCGGCTGGGCAGGGCCGACGCCGGCGACCTCGTGGAGGCGTGCGGGCGCCCCGGCGTGGCCGTCGCGGCCCTGCAGACGGCCAACCACGAGGTCGGCACGCTGCAACCAGTCGGTGAGCTCCTGCTCCCCGGCGTACCCCTCTTCGTGGACGCCTGCGCGTCGATGGGACGGCTGCCACTGCCGGAGGGCTGGTCCGCCGTGGCGGGTTCCGCCCACAAGTGGGGTGGCCCGGCGGGCGTCGGGCTCCTGCTCGTCCGCAAGGGCACGCGCTGGGAGAACCCGTTCCCGGGCGACGACCGGATCGACGAGCGCACCACCGGGTTCGAGAACGTCCCGGCCGCCCTCGCCGCCGCGGCCGCGCTGCGGGCCGTCGTCAACGAGCGGGACGAGGTGAACGCGCGTCAGTTCGCCCTCGTCGACCGGATCCGGGCCGCCGTGGCCGAGATCCCCGACGTCGAGGTCGTGGGCGATCCCGTGAACCGGCTGCCCCACCTGGTCACCTTCTCCTGCCTGTACGTCGACGGCGAGGCGCTGGTGACCGAGCTCGACCGCCGCGGCTTCGGCGTGGCGAGCGGCTCGGCCTGCACCGCGTCGACCCTCGAGCCGAGCCATGTCCTCGCGGCGATGGGCGTCCTCACGCACGGCAACGTCCGGGTCTCGCTGACCCGCGACACGACCGTGGACCAGGTCGACGCGTTCCTGGCCGTGCTGCCGGGCATCGTCGCCGACCTCCGCGCGGAGGTCGGCCAGTGAACCCCGAGCTGGAGCTGGACTGCCGCGGGATGATCTGCCCGAAGCCGGTCATCGAGCTCAACAAGCACCTGGCCGACGTGGAGCCCGGCGCCGTGATCGCGGTCGTCGCCACCGACGCCGCGGCCCGCGTGGACATCCCCGCCTGGTGCCGGATGCGCGGCCAGGAGTACGTCGGCGAGGACCAGACCACGGACGGCACGCCGCGCTACCTCGTCCGGCGCCTCAGCTGACCAGCTCGGACAAGGACACCGATGTGTCCTCGAGGCGGGCCACGTCGAGCGACCGGCCGAGCAGGGAGCGAAGGTCGTCGGTGGCGTCCCACTCGTTCACGTGCATCCCGGCCAGGACCCGACCATGGTCGTGCCACAGCACGATCGCCTTGAGCTGCCCCAGGTCGCCGCGCACCACCACGCTGTCGGTGTGCTCCCGCGGCGCGTAGCCGACGTACTCCATCCCGAGGTCGTACTGGTCGGTGAAGAAGTACGGCGCCCGCTCGTACGCGACGTCCTCGCCCAGCAGGTTGCGGGCCGCGACCTTGCCCTGCTCGATCGCGTTGTCCCAGTGCTCGACCCGGACCCGGTGCCCGAGCAGCGGATGGTCGTGGTTGGCGATGTCGCCGGCGGCGTACACGTGTGGGTCGGTGGTGCGCAGCCGCGCGTCGACCAGCACCCCGTTGTCCGTCGCGAGGCCGGCGGCCTCGGCCAGCGAGATCCGCGGCGCGGCGCCGACGGCCACGACGACCAGCCCGGCCGGGACCGACCCGCCTCCGGAGACCGTCACCCGGTCCGCCTCGACGCCCTCGACCGACACCCCGAGCCGCAGGTCCACGCCGTGCTCGCGGTGCAGGTCGGCGAAGGCCGACGCGACCCGCGTCCCCATCACGCCCAGCAACGGCTGCGACTGCGGCTCGACGACGGTCACCTGGCAGCCGATCGTGCGGGCGGCGGCGGCCACCTCGAGCCCGATCCACCCGCCGCCGACGATGACGACGGCCGGTTGCTCCAGGAGTGCCGAGCGCAGGGAGGCGCAGTCGTCGAGGGTGCGCAGGTAGGCCACCCTCGCGCCACTCTCGTCGGCCGCCGCGAAGCGCCGCGGCTCCGAGCCGGTCGCGAGGAGCAGCTCGTCGTAGCCGACATCGCCGCCGTCGGTGGTGACCACGCGCCGCGCGAGGTCGATCGCGGTCACGGAGGTGGACTTCCGGAGGTCCACGTCGTGGTCGGTGTACCAGGCGGCGTCGTGCACCGTCGTGACGGCGGGTTCCTTCTCCCCCAGCAGCACGCTCTTCGACAGCGGCGGCCGTTCGTAGGGCAGGTGCGGCTCGGCACCGAGCAGCGTCACCTCGCCGTCGTACCCCCGCTCCCGCAGCTCCTCGACGGCCTTGGCCCCAGCCAGTCCGCCTCCGACGATCACGATGCCCATGCGCTGCTCACCTTCCGGTCCGGGTCAGCCCCAGGAACTCGGCGCGGGTCGCTGGGTCGTCCCGCAGTCGCCCGAACAACGCCGACGTGACGGTCCGCGAGCCCGGGACCCGGGCGCCGCGCAGCGTCATGCAGGTGTGCTCGGCCTCGACCACGACACCCACGCCCTTCGCGGCCAGACTATGCCTGAGATGGTCGGCGATCCGCTGCGTCAGCCGTTCCTGCGTCTGCGCATGCCGCGAGTGGTACTCCACGGTCCGGGCCAGCTTGGACAGGCCGAGGATCCGCTCGGCCGGCAGGTAGCCCACGTGCGCTACGCCGACGAACGGCAGCATGTGGTGCTCGCACAGCGACTGCACCGGGATGTCCTGGACCAGCACCAGCTCGTCGTACCCCTCGTCGTTCGGGAAGGTCGTCATCTCGAACTCCGGCGGGGTCAGCATCTCGGCGAACGCCCGAGCCATCCGGCCGGGCGTGGACGCGGTGGACTCGTCGGCCAGATCGATCCCCGAGAGCGGTGAGCAAGTCGGAGGCCGCAGCCTCGGCGGCCGCCAGGTCGACGGACCCGGCGCGGTCGCCGCGTTCGACGCGCCACCGGGCGAGGTCGGGAGCGGGCTGGCTCATGCCTCGACACCCGCGTGCCTCTGCTGGCGGCCCTGCGCGAGCAGGCTCAGGGACAGCGCGGCGAGCAGCAGCCCGAAGTCACGCAGCGCGATGTCGTAGTACTCCCCCGTCGACAGCAGGTTGACGATGATCCCGGCCAGCCAGGCCGCCACCAGCAGGCCACCCCAGCGCGGGGACAGCGCGACGACGATGCCGGCGACGATCTCGACCACGCCGACCATCAGCATGGCGTCGTGCGCGCTGCCGGGGACCAGGTCGTTCACCCACGTCGCGAGGTAGGCCTCCCAGTCGTCGGTGAGCACCCCGAAGAACTTGTCCAGCCCGAACAGGATCGGCGCCAGCGTGAAGCCGGCACGCAGCAGCAGGAAGGCCCGGTCCTCGGGCGAGGTCGCGGAGAGGGACGGGCGGTGGTGGGTCGTGGCGGTGGTCATGGCTCCTCCGATTCTAAAAAGTAATTGCTTGCACGTTAGAGACTGTGCCACCATTGCGTCAAGAGATTTCTGTTTTAGAGAGGTGCCCGTGGATCTCGGCTCGCAAGCGACCGGCGTCGCCGCCCTTGCCGACCCCACCCGACGGGCGCTCTACGAGTACGTCGTGTCCCGGCCCGACCCGGTCGGGCGCGAGGAGGCCGCCGGCGCCCTCGACCTGGCGCCGCACACCGCCAACTTCCACCTCGACAAGCTGGTGGACGCCGGCCTGCTCACCGCGGAGTTCCGGCGGCTGACCGGCCGCAGCGGCCCGGGCGCGGGCCGACCGGCCAAGCTCTACCGGCGGGCCGACCGGCAGTGGTCGGTCTCGCTGCCCGACCGCCACTACGACCTGGTGGGCGACATCCTGGCCAGCGGCATCGAGCGCGCCCGCACGAGCGGGACCCCGCTGGAGGAGGCGATCGACGCCGCGGCCTCGGACACCGGCCGCGCGATCGGGACCGCCGCCGCGCCGGGCGACCTCGGGCGGTTCACCGAGGTGCTCGCCGGTCAGGGCTTCGAGCCCCGGCTCGAGGACGACGACACCGTGCTGCTCGCGAACTGCCCGTTCGACGCGCTCGCCCAGAGCCACACCGAGCTGGTCTGCGGGCTCAACCGGTCGTTCGTGCAGGGCGTCGCCGACGGGATCGGCTGCGCGGGCGTGACCGCCCACCTGGAGCCCGAGCCGGGCCAGTGCTGCGTGAAGGCGCGACGAGCGGGCTGAGCGTCAGGGCCGGATCGTGCGCAGGTGCGGCTCGATCTCGGTCACGGCCTGGTCGCCGTACGTCGCCCGGCAGCGCTCGAGGAAGGCCGCCCTGGACAGCGTGTACTCCTGGGTGCCGACCTGCTCGACGACGTACACCGCCAGCAGGCAGCCCAGCTGCGCCGCGCGCTCGTCGCCGAGTCCCCAGGACAGCGCGGCCAGGTAGCCGGCACGGAACGCGTCCCCGACGCCGGTGGGCTCGACCTTCCGGATCTCGGGCACCGCGGCCACGGTGATCGACTCTTCACCCTTCCGGTCGATGCGCACGCCGGCCGGCCCGAGCGTGACCACCCAGGTGCCGACCCGGGAGAGGACCTCGTCGGCCGACCAGCCGGTCTTCTGGGTGATCAGCGCCGCTTCGTACTCGTTGGAGAACAGGATGTCCGCGCCGTCGATCAGCGGCCGGATCAGCTCGCCGTCGCTGAACGCCAGCTGCTGGGACGGGTCCGCCACGAAGCGGTAGCCACGCTGGCGGCACTCGTCGGTGTGCCTGAGCATCGCCTCGGGGTCGTTCGGGCCGACCAGGACGTAGTCGGGGTCCCCCGAGCGATCGGCGATCGGCTTGAGCTCGATCTCCCGCGCCTCGCTCATCGCACCCGCGTAGAACGAGGCGATCTGGGCCATCGACGAGTCGTTGGTGCACACGAAGCGCGCGGTGTGCCGGGTCGGCGAGACGTGCACCGAGTCACAGTCGACGTGGTGCCGCTCGAGCCAGGCGCGGTACTCCACGAAGTCCTCGCCGACCGCGCCGACCAGGACGGGCCGCAGGCCGAGGTTGCCCAGCCCGAAGCAGATGTTCGCCGCGCACCCGCCGCGGCGTACCTCCAGGTCGTCGACGAGGAACGAGACCGACAGCTTGTCCAGCTGGTCGACCACGAGTGAGTCCGAGAACTTGCCCGGGAAAGACATCAGATGGTCGGTGGCGATCGACCCCGTGATGAGCAACGACATGGCGCGGACACTACCCGTGCATGTCGTTAGGAGTACCCGCCGGTAGGCCTTACCGTCGAAACATGAGCGATCCGCGCCGACTCGCCTACGACGACTTCTCGACACCCGAGCAGATGCACGCCGACTGCGAGGCCACCGGCCGGAACCTCCGTCTCCCCCAGCTCGAGCGGGTCGCCCGGGCCGCGGTGGAGCCCGCACCCAGCATCCACTTCGAGGACTTCCCGCGCGAGGTGTCCAAGCGCGACATCAGGGTCAGCGACGCGGCCACGCGGCTCGCGAACGCGCTCCACCTCCACCTCGACTGAGCGCTCCGCACCCGGGGTCAGTCGGCGCGCATGACGACCACGTCGCCGTGGCCGCCGTACCCCATCACCTTCGGTTCGTACGGCGTCCCGTCGAACGTGACCAGCCACCATCCGCCGCCCGGGTCCGGCACGAGCTGCGGGTGCGGGACGTTCGTCGGGTACGGCGCGTCCAGGCGCCCGACGCGTCGACCGCCCAGGTCGAAGACGGGGTAGTTCCGCTCCGTCGCGTCGCTGGCGAGGAGCCAGGTCTGCTCCCCGACGCGTGCCAGCACGGGTCCTTCGCACCGGCGCATCGTGGTGGCCGCCATGACCGGCTCGAGCCCGTCCCACCAGTCCGCCGCCGACGTACTGGCGAGGGCGGGATGGAACACGAACGGCTTCTGGGTCCGGCTCTCGACGAAGCTGACCTGCCATCGGCCGGCGACGCGAGTCATCCCTGGATCCCAGGCGCCGTGGCGCGTGGGCAGCGGAGTCCGGCTGGTCTCGAGCAGGTGCACCCCCGAGAGCAGGTCGTCGGTGGTCTCGGTGTGCCGGACGTGGATCGAGCCCGGTCGGAAGTCGCCCCAGGCACTGGTGGCCACCAGCCAGCGATCGCCGTCCCGCACGAGCTGGCCGGCGTGGTCGCCGACCACCAGGCCGTCGCGTCGCGAGAACAGCTGTGCCTCCAGGCGCATGTCCTCGGGTGCCGACTCGTCGTGTGACCAGACGGTCCAGTGCGCCTGTTGGAAGAAGCCGAGGCCGGCACAGGTCCATGTCATGAAGAAGCGGCCGTCCCGCTCGTACGGCGTGCCGTCGGCGTGCTGGACGAGGTGCGGATCGCGGAGGCCGGTCATCCCGAACAGGCCCGCCCGGACCGAGCCCAGGCGAACGTCATGCCCTCCCCAGGCATAGCGGTACCGGCCGAGCTCCTCAGGCCGCCGGAGATCGACCCGGCCGGCGACCCGGGCCCGCTCGGTCAGCACCGGTTGCCAGCCGGCGCCCGTGTCGACGAGCGCTGTCACCTGGTTCTCGCAGAGCGCGAAGGCGAGTCCGAACGGCGGCTGATGCTCGAGCTTTCGCGACCGGAGCCGACGCGTCCGACCCCGCGTCCGGAGCTCGAGACTCACCCGAGAGGTCGTGCCCGACCACTGGACCAGGAGGTGGTCGCCGTCGGGAGTGGCCAGCCCGGCGCGGGCCACGCCATCGCCCTCGTGGACGGCCACCTCGACGGCGGCGAATGGTGCCGGCGGTCCGGTCCCCGCGAGCGTCAGACCGGACGGCGTCACCGGTCCGGCCTCGGCCGCGACGAAGCCGGGAGCGACCAGCGCGAAGGGCCGGAGCCGACGAACGATCCGGAAGGACAGGTCGAAGATGGCTGCTCCCGGCGTCGGAGACGGTGAGACCCCCGCCGGAGAACCGGCGGGGGCCGTCTTAGGTCAGGTTGACTCTTGGCTCACTGGGTTTCGACACGCTCCGTCGCGCCCGCTGGCGCGGCCGCGATCAGTGGAACGAGTCCCCGCACGCGCACGAGCCGGTGGCGTTCGGGTTGTCGATCGTGAAGCCCTGCTTCTCGATCGAGTCGACGAAGTCGATCGTCGCGCCGTTGAGGTAGGGGACGCTCATCCGGTCGACGACCACGGTGACGCCGTCGAAGTCGGTGGTGACGTCGCCGTCGAGGGTGCGCTCGTCGAAGAACAGCTGGTAGCGCAGACCCGAGCAGCCGCCCGGCTGCACGGAGATCCGCAGCGCGAGGTCGTCGCGACCCTCCTGGTCGAGGAGGCTCTTCACCTTGCCTGCGGCGACCGAGCTCAGGTTGATCTGGTCGGTGCGGCGCTCTTCGGTGGTTTCGACCTGCTCGGTCATGTGGCTTGCTCCCCTGGTCGATCGGAGTGTCGGTACGTTTCCTAACTCGTTCAATGGTCGCACATCGGGGGTTATTCCCCCGCCTCCGCACGGGATCCGGTCGGGTGTCCGCTCAGCGGGACCAGGTGCGCGCCACCCGGGCCGCCAGGTCGGCCACCGCACCCGCGGCGTCGCCGAACGCCCGCTCCTCCCCCACCAGCGCCGTCAGGGAGTACGCCGACTCCACGCCCAGGGCGCGCATCTCGCGGGCACCGACCAGCACCTGGCCGGCGATCACCACGCACGGCCGGACCGCCTCCGCGGCGATCGTGGCCACGCCGTACGGCACCTTGCCCGAGCGGCTGGAGAAGTCGAACGCGCCCTCACCGGTCAGCACCAGGTCGGCCTCGCGGGCGCGCTTGGCCAGGCCGACGACCTCGCCGACCACCTCGAACCCGGACTCGCGTCGGCCGCCGAGGGCGAGCAGCGCGTACCCGAGGCCTCCGGCCGCGCCGGCGCCCGGCTCGAGCCGCAGCCTGCGGTCGATGGTCCCGGCGAAGGCGCTGAGGATCGTGTCGACCGGCGCGATCCGCGGCTCCGGGATCCCCTTCTGCGGCCCGAACGTCTTGGTCGCCCCGAACATGCCGGTCAGGGGGCTGTCCACGTCGCTGGCCGCCACCAGCTCGGCGTCCTCGAACCACTCGAGTGCGGGGCCGAGGTCGACCTGCTTGATGCCCTCCAGGGCTGCGACGCCGCCGTCCATCCGGCGGTTGCCGTAGGCACCGAGCGCCGCCAGGAAGCCGGCTCCCCCGTCGTTCGAGCCGGTGCCGCCGAGCCCGACGATGATCTTCGCGGCACCGGCCTCGATCGCGGCGATCACCATCTCGCCGACGCCGTAGGTCGACGCCAGCTCGGCCCGGGTGGCGCCGGTCAGGTGGATGCCGCACGCCTGTGCGCTCTCGACGTAGGCCGTGGAGCCCGCCATCAGCACCGTCGCGGGCACTGGGTCGCCGAAGGGGCCGCGCACCGTCAGGTGCATCATCCTCCCGCCGCCGGTCTCGAAGAGGACCTCGACGAAGCCGGGCCCGCCGTCGGACATCGGAGCCAGGTCCAGCTCGTCGTCCGGTGCCTGCCGCCGCCAGCCCTCGGCCATGGCGAGCGCCGCCTCCACAGCCGTGAGCGTCCCGGCGAACTTGTCCGGGGCGATGAGAACGCGCATGCGGGCATTCTGGCCGAGACCTAGGTTGGGGCTGTGAGCGACCCGACCATTCGCCCGATGAACGAGGGCGACATCCCCGCCGCGGAGCGGCTCAGCGCCCAGGGATTCCACGAGCTGGAGATCCGGATGTCGCCGCGGTCCTGGCCCGACCCGGAGATCCGTTCGGCCGACCGCGGCCGAGCCTGGATGATCCGGACCCGGCACTTCCTGAGCACCGATCCCGGAGGCTGCTGGGTCGCCGAGGACGACCGCGGGCTGGTCGGCTTCGCGACGTCGTACACCCGCGAGCTGATGTGGGTGCTCGCGACGTACGTCGTCCGGCCGGACGCCCAGGGCAGGGGCATCGGCAAGGCGCTCCTCGCCGCCGCCCTCCACCACGGGCAGGGCTGCCTGCGCGGGATGCTGGCCTCCTCCGCGGACCCGAAGGCCGCGCGCCGCTACCGGCAGGCGGGCTTCTCGCTGCACCCGCAGCTGGCCCTGTCCGGCACCGTCGACCGCTCGGCGATCCCGCTGATCGAGAAGGTCCGCGACGGTTCGGCCGCCGACATCGAGCTGATGGACTCGATCGACCGGCGGACCCGCGGCGCCGCCCACGGGCCGGACCACGTCGTGATGCAGCAGCTCTGGCGGCTGGTCGTCTCCGACACCACCACCGGGTCGGGATACGCGTACGTCGACCGGGACGGCGCGGTGATGCTGCTAGCCGCCACGAACCGGCGGACAGCCTGCCGGCTGCTGTGGGAGGCGCTGGCGTCCACGAGCGGCAGTACCGGCGTCCGCCACGTCACCTCGGCCAACGAGTGGGCGATCGACGTCGGGATGGCCGCCCGACTCGACCTCCAGCAGGACGGCTACCTCGGCCTGCGCGGCATGCGCCCTCCGGCGCCGTACCTGCACCACGGCACGTTCCTCTAGGGGTCACCGGAATACGATGGGGCCATGACCATCGTCGACCTGCCGCTGCTCCCCCTCGGCAAGGGCAAGGATCCCTCCTCCGAGCGAGGGGTGGAGTGCCCCGGCGACCTCCCGGCCGCCTCCGACCCGGACCTCGTCGCCCGGGCGCGAGCTGCCAAGGCGGCGCTGGGCGACCGGGTGTTCGTGCTCGGCCACCACTACCAGCGCGACGAGGTCATCGAGTTCGCCGACGTCACCGGCGACTCGTTCAAGCTGGCCCGGGACGCCGCCGGCCGCCCCGACGCGGAGTACATCGTCTTCTGCGGCGTCCACTTCATGGCCGAGTCGGCCGACA
Source organism: uncultured Actinomycetota bacterium (assembly GCA_963788445.1). GTDB lineage: Bacteria > Actinomycetota > Actinomycetes > Propionibacteriales > Nocardioidaceae > Nocardioides. Next base: position 129,017 of record CAWBGN010000004.1, on the reverse strand, counting down.
TCCTGACCAGCCCGAGCCAGAAGGTGATCCTCCCCGACCTGGCCGCGGGCTGCTCGATGGCCGACATGGCCCGGATCAACCAGGTCGAGAACGCCTGGGACGCCATGATCGAGGCGGGCATCGCCGACAGCGTCGTACCCGTGACCTACATGAACTCTGCCGCCGACATCAAGGCCTTCACCGGCCGCAACGGCGGCACGGTGTGCACCTCGTCCAACGCCGAGGTGGCGCTGGAGTGGGCGTTCGCGCAGAAGCCGGACGCCAAGGTGTTCTTCCTGCCCGACCAGCACCTCGGCCGCAACACCGCCGTGCTCAAGCAGGGCCTGGCGCTCGACGACTGCGTCGTGTGGAACCCGCTCCTGCCCAACGGCGGCCTGACCGCCGAGCAGCTCCGGGACGCCCGGATGATCCTGTGGAAGGGCCACTGCTCCGTCCACGGCCGGTTCTCCCCCGACGTCGTCGACGACCTGCGCGCGACGATCCCGGACGTGCAGATCCTGGTGCACCCCGAGTGCCAGCACGAGGTCGTGCTGAAGGCGGACCTGGTCGGGTCGACGGAGTTCATCATCAAGACCATCGAGGCCGCACCCGCCGGGTCCAGCTGGGCGATCGGCACCGAGCTCAACCTGGTCAAGCGGCTGGCGGACGCGCACCCGGACAAGAAGATCTCCTTCCTGGACCGGACCGTCTGCTACTGCTCGACGATGAACCGGATCGACCTGCCGCACTTCGTGTGGGCGATGGAGTCACTGGTCGCCGGCACCGTCGTCAACCAGATCCAGGTGGACCCGGAGACCGAGCGCCAGGCGCTGGTCGCGCTGCAGCGGATGCTCGACCTGCCGGGCAAGTCGCACAAGGACTAGCGGCAAACTAGGCCGGGAGCTCGAACCAGGCGACGGTGCCGCCGCCGGGGGCCTCGGCCAGGCCGATCCGCCCGCCGTGCGCCTCGACGATGCGCCGGCACGCCGTCAGCCCGACGCCCATGCCCGGGACGGACTTGTCGAGGCGGACCATCGGCTCGAAGACCCGCTCCCGTTCCTCCTCGGGCACGCCGCGGCCGTCATCGACGACCTCGACCCGCCAGGAGTCGCCGACCCGCGCTGCGTCGACCGACACCACCGACGGAGCGCCTGGCCGCGCGAACTGGGTGGCGTTGGCCAGCAGGTTGGCCATCAGCATGCGCAGCTGGTCGGGGTCGGCCGTGATCGTCGGCAGGTCGCCGGCAGCGATCGACGGGTCGAGCTCCGCGAGGACCTCTGCGAGGTCGACCGGCTCGGGGAGCAGGTCGGTGCCGGCGGCCGCGTAGGCGTTGAGTGCATCGATCATGCCGCGCATGCGGTCCGTTGCTCGACCGGCGCGGTCGAGCAACGAGGTGAGCACCGGGCTCTGGGGCTCGAGGGATCCTGCCTCCTCGCGCGCCATCTCCACGGACATGGAGACGGCCGCCAGGGGGTTCTTGAGGTCGTGGCTCACCTGCCGGGCGAAGGCGGCCAGCTCGTCGGGTGAGCTCACGCTCGGGAGCATCCCACATGCCACCCCCTAAAGGCCGGGGGCGCCCCAGACGGCGAGCCAGCGCTGGAGGTCCTTCTCGATCGGCAGCTCGGCGGCGAGGGCGTCGCGGACCTGGATCTCGAGCAGGTTGTCGCGCTTCTGCGGACCGCTCGGGGCGAACGGGTAGAACGTGCCGCGCCGGTAGAGGTACACCAGCCCGGCCCTGCGTCCGGCGTCGTCGCCGAACGGGACCAGCGTGCACAGCAGGCCGGACTCGAACCCCTGCTCCTCCAGTGCGGTGTTCACGGCGTGCAGGTCGGTACAGATGCCCGCGACGTCGGTGGTGTCGTCGCGGCCGACGGTCAGCCAGGTGAACCCGTAGTCGTCGGTGACGGCCTGCACGTCGGGCGCGTCCGGGTCCGCGTTGAGGAGCTCCACCACGTCCGCCTGGGTCTGGCGGAACGCCGCTCCCTCCGCCGCCCGGAAGCAGACCGAGCCGGTCCCGGTGGGGAGCAGCCCGATGCCGGTCTGCAGCGTCACCGCGGCGCTGGGCACCAGGAACAGCGAGTCGAGGTTCGGCCGGGTGGTGCGCTTGCGCCCGACGACGGCGTCCCAGAGACCCATCAGGACTCGGTGCGACCCAGCTCGGCCTGGATCCTGGCCAGCTGCTCGAGCCGCTGCTCCAGGGTCGGGTGGGTCGAGGTGAGCGTCTTGAGGCTCGCGCCGCTGATGGCCGGGGCGATGAAGAAGGCGTTCATGGCCTTGCTGGCGCGGAGGTCCTGCTGCGGGATCGCGGCCATGTCGCCGGTGATCTTCTGGAGCGCGGAGGCCAGGGCGGCGGGCTTCATGGTCAGGTAGGCGCCGGCGCGGTCGGCGCACAGCTCGCGGTAGCGCGAGAGCAGCCGGAGCAGGAAGAAGCTGATCGCGTAGACCGCGATGCTGATCAGCAGCGTGACGAAGAAGAAGATCGCGCCGTTGCGGTCCCGCCGCCCGAACAGGGCCCCGAAGCGGGAGCCCTGCAGCAGCATCCCGGCGACGATGCCCGCGGACGAGGCGACCGTCATCACCAGCACGTCGCGGTGGGCGACGTGGGACAGCTCGTGGGCGAGCACTCCCTCGAGCTCCTCGGGGGTCAGCTTGCCCATGATCCCGGTGGTCACGCAGACCACCGCGCGGTTCGGCGAACGGCCGGTGGCGAACGCGTTGGGGATGTCCATCTCCGAGATCCCGACCCGCGGCTTGGGCATCTCGGCCAGGGCGCACAGCCGGTCGATCATGCCGTGCAGGTCCGGCATCTCCTCCGGGCTGACCTCGTAGGCCCGCATCGCCTGCATCGCGACCTTGTCGGAGCTCCACCACTGGTAGAACGCGATCCCGACCCCGGCCACGGCGATGATGGGCACGAGGCCGCCGTAGCCCGCTCCCGCGGCGGCGAACATGCACCCCACGATGAGCGCCACGAACAGCGCCCCGAGCAGGAACATGACCGTGGTCATGCGCGCAGTCAGGCCGACGTCGTTCACGAAGCGGGTGCGAGGCATGGGCCCAGTGTGACTCAGGGGTCCTAGCCGGGGATCAGGCCGTCGTCGCTGAGCAGGTCGCGCACGTCGTCGATGGTGGCGTCGGCGGGCGGCAGGATCAGGTCGGACTCGTCCAGGCTCTCCGCGTCGTGGGGTACGCCGACCGTGCGGACGCCGTCGTGCAGCGCGGCCAGGGCGGCGCCGAAGGCGTCGACGTCACCGGACTCGATCGCCACCTCGACGGCCGCGTCCAGCTCGTTGAGCCGGCCCAGGGCCTCGTCGGAGACGTCGTACTGTCCCTCGCCGAGAATCCTGATGATCACTGCTGCTGCCCGCCCTCCGTGGTCTTCTCGGACTCGGCCTCGATGATGTCGCCGCCGTCATCGGCCGCCTCGATCGCCTGCGGCGCAGAGCCCGCCTTGAGCTTGGCGAGCTCGGCCTCGACGTCGGCCTCCGAGCTCATCGAGTCGAGCTCGCGGGAGATGTCGTCGGCGCCGCCGACCTGGCTCACGTCGTCGAGCGCACCGGAGGCGATCAGCTCGTCGATGGCTCCGGCGCGGGCCTGCATCTGGGCCGTCTTGTCCTCGGCGCGCTGGATGGCCATCCCGACGTCGCCCATCTCCTCGCCGATGCCGGACATCGCCTCGTTGATCTTGGTCTGCGCCTCGGCCGCCGTGTAGGTCGCCTTGATCGTCTCCTTGCGGGTCCGGAAGGACTCGACCTTCGCCTGCAGCCGCTGCTGGGCGAGGGTGAGCTTCTCCTCCTCACCCTGGAGCTGCGCGTGCTGCGCCTTGAGGTCGGTGATCTGGTTCGCGAGCCCGGACTTGCGGGTCAGCGCCTCGCGGGCGAGGTCCTCGCGGCCCACGGTGATGGCCTTCTCCGCCTGGCCCTGCAGCTTGTTGGACTGCGCCTCGAGCTGGTTGACCTGGAGCTCCACCCGCTTGCGGCTGGTCGCCACGTCGGCCACGCCGCGGCGTACCTTCGCGAGGAGGTCGAGCTGGCGCTGGTAGCTGTAGTCGAGCGTCTCGCGAGGATCCTCCGCCCGGTCCAGGGCCTTGTTGGCCTTGGACCTGAAGATCAGGCTGATGCGCTTCATGACACTCATGGGGATTCCGCCCCTCCTCGCACGTGGTTTCACCGGTGTTGCCTAAACCCTAGGTCCAAACGCAAAGTGGTGCGAGCGCCCGGTAGCGCGGCCGGGCCGATTCCCGGCAGGTAGTGTTGAGCCGACCCCTCCACGAATTCCCACGAAGGTTCCCGCGTTGTTCCGTCGCACCAAGTCCGAGACCGACACCACCAGCGCCCAGGTGGCCGAGAAGCCGGGTGGCAAGGGCCGCCCCACTCCCAGCCGCCGTGAGGCCGAGGCGGCCGCCAAGGCGCGCGCCAAGGTGCCCCGCACCCGCAAGGAGCAGGCGAAGGCCCAGCGTGCGTCACGGTCGGAGTCCAGCCAGCAGGTGCGCAAGGCGATGAAGACCGGCGACGAGCGCTACTACATGCCGCGCGACAAGGGGCCCGTCAAGCGGTTCTGCCGCGACTTCGTCGACCACCGGTTCTCGTTCATCGAGCTGCTGGTGCCGCTGCTGATCCTGACGATGGTGCTGGGCTACTCGGGCAACCCCAACCTCCGCAGCATCGGCAACACCGTCCTGCTCGGCACCATCCTGCTGGTGGTCGCCGACATCCTGATGATGCGTCGCAGGCTTCGCAAGGAGATCGCCCGCCGGTTCCCCAACGAGGACCCCAAGGGCACCACCTACTACGCCGTCATGCGCTCGCTGCAGATGAAGTTCATGCGGCTGCCCAAGCCCCAGGTCAAGATCGGCCAGGAGCTTCCCGAGCACTACCGCTGACCGGGGCCTGGCGTGGTCGTCGGTGTCGCCGCCGGGCTCGTGGCCGCGCTGCTGTTCGGTTGCGGTGCTGTCGTCCAGGCCCATGCCGTACGCCGCCACGAGACGTCGGCGGACCACCTGCGCGGGTTCGTGGCCACCGGCATCCGCGACCCCCTGACGATGCTGGTCATCGCGATGTACCTCGCCGGCTTCGTCCTGCACGCGGTGGCGATCTGGACGACACCGCTCTACCTCGCCCAGGCGACCGTGGCGATGTCGCTGCCGGTGACGGCGGTCGCCTCGATGGTCCTGCACGAGCGGCTTACCCCGGTCCACTGGTCCGCGCTGCTGGTGGTCACCGTCGGCCTCGTGCTTCTGGGGCTGGGGTCGGGCGCACCCGGTGACGTGATCGTCACCGTGCCGTTCGCGGCGGCGCTGGCCGCGGGTGTGCTCGTCCTGGCGTTCCTGGCGCACTGGGCTCCCGGGCTCGGCGGCAGCTGGCTCGGCACCATCTCCGGACTGGGCTACGCGGGCTCCGCGATCGCCGTACGCGGGGTGCACGCCGGGCTCGACCCGCTGGTGGTCTGCGCGGCGCTTGCGGTGCCGTCGTTCAGCCTGGTCGCGTTCTGGCTCTACTCACTCGGGATGGAGCGGGCCGCGGTGTCGTCGGTGACGGCGCCGCTGATCGTCGCGCAGACCTTCGTGCCCGCACTCGTCGGCGTCGCCCTGCTGGGCGACGAGGTGCGGGCGGGCTGGTGGCCCGCCATCGTCGCCGGCCTGGTGCTGGCGACGGGCGGGGCCATCCTGCTGAGTACCGACCGGCTCAGAAGTCCCGTCGCTGCGGCGACCGGGTCTTCTCCGGGTCCCGCTCGATGACCGGGTCCAGGATCTCGTCGATCGCCTTGAGCGTCGCCTCGTCCAGCACCACGCCGGCAGCCTTGACGTTCTCCGTCACCTGCTCGGGCCGGCTGGCGCCGATGATCGCCGCGGACACGTTGGAGTTCTGGAGCACCCACGCAACGGCCAGCTGAGCCATGCTCAAGCCGGCCTCCTCCGCGACCGGGCCCAGCTGCTGGACCCGGGTCAGGACGTCGTCCTCCATCCAGCGCGAGATCATGTCCGCGCCGCCCTTGTCGTCGGTCGCCCGCGACCCGGCCGGCGGCTGCTCCCCCGGCTTGTACTTCCCGGTGAGCACGCCCTGGGCGATCGGCGACCACACGATCTGGCCGATACCGAGCTCCTCGGAGGTCGGGATCACCTCGGCCTCGATCACCCGCCACAGCATGTTGTACTGCGGCTGGCTCGACACGAACGGGATCTTCAGCTCGCGGGCCAGCTCGTAGCCGCGGCGGATCTCCTCCGCCCGCCACTCCGAGACCCCGATGTAGAGCGCCTTGCCGGAGTGGACGACGTCGGCGAACGCCTCCATCGTCTCCTCGAGCGGCGTCTCGTAGTCGTACCGGTGCGCCTGGTAGAGGTCGACGTAGTCGGTGCCGAGGCGCTCCAGGGAGCCGTCGATGGACTCCAGGATGTGCTTGCGGGAGAGCCCGTGGTCGTTGTGCCCGCCGGGCCCGGTCGGCCAGTAGACCTTGGTGAAGATCTCCAGGCCCGCTCGCCGCTCTCCCTGCAAGGCCTTGCCGAGCACCGACTCCGCCTTCGTGTTGGCATACACGTCGGCGGTGTCGAAGGTAGTGATCCCGTCGTCGAGGGCCTGCCGCACGCAGGCCAGCGCAGCGTCCTCCTCGACCTGGGAGCCGTGGGTCAGCCAGTTGCCGTAGGCGATGGCCGAGATCTTCAGTCCGCTGTTGCCGAGGTTGCGAATCTCCATACAACCAACCCTATAAGTCGGCTTCAACCTTGCCGACGCGGCCTCCACTCGCGGACGATCACGTCGGCCAGGGGCCGCTCCCCTCAGGCGTCGTAGTCGAGAACGACCCGGGCCGACGTCGGGTGCGACTGGCAGGTGAGCACGTAGCCCTTGTCGATCTCCTCGGGCTCGAGCGCGTAGTTGGCGTCCATCTGCACGGTCCCCTCGACCAGCCGGGCGCGGCAGGTGCCGCAGACCCCGCCCTTGCACGCGAACGGCAGGTCGGAGCGGACCCGGAGCGCCGCCTCGAGGACGGGTACGTCGTCGGGGCGCAGGTTGAAGTCGGACCCGCGACCGTCCAGCCGGATGGTCACGGACGCGGCACCCTCGGCGCCGCCCTCGAGCGCGGCGACGGGTGCCCGGGGCGCGGGGTCGGCGTGGAACAGCTCGGTGTGGATACGGTGCGCGCCCGAGGTCGGTCAGCACACCGCGGAGCTCCTGAACCATCTGCTGCGGGCCGCACAGGAACCAGTCGTCGACACCGCCCGCCGGGACCAGCGACTCGAGGATCCGGCGCAGCCGGTCGGCGTCCAGCCGCCCGGACAGCAGCTCGACGTCCTGGGTCTCACGGGACAGCACGTGCACGATCTGGAACCGCCCCGGGAACCGGTCCTTCAGGTCGTGCACCTCGTCGAGGAACATCACCGAGCGGCTGGTCCGGTTGGCGTAGACGAGGGTCACGAACGAGCCGGGCTCGCCCTCGAGGATCGCGGCCACGATCGACAGCACCGGCGTGATGCCCGAGCCGGCCGCGATCGCGACGTACGTCTTGGCGGTCGCCGGGGTCCAGGTCGGTGGTGAACCGGCCCGCGGGTGTCATCACCTCGAGCTCGTCGCCCACCCGGAGCGCGTCGACGACGGTCTCGCTGAACGCTCCCCCGGGCAGCCGCTTGACCCCGATCCGGAGCACGCCGGTCGACGGCGGGGTGCAGATGGAGTAGCTGCGGCGTACGTCGTCACCGCCCCGGATGTTGAGGTGCTGACCGTGCGCGAAGGAGTACTCGGCACGCAGGTCGTCGGGGACGTCGAACGTGATCGCGACGGCGTCGTCGGTGAGCTCGTCGATCGCCGAGACGCGCAGCGGGTGGAACACCGAGTGCTGTGCCATGGGGTGGGCGCCGCCTTCAGAGGGTCTTGAAGTGGTCGAACGGCTCGCGGCAGCTCTGGCAGACCCAGAGCGACTTGCACGAGGTCGACCCGAACCGGCTGGACTCGCGGGTGTCGAGGCTGCCGCACTGCGGGCACCGCACCGAGAGCGCGAGCGGGACCGGACCCTCGCCGCCGCGCGGTGCCGGCGGCGCGATGCCGTACGCCGTGAGCTTGGCCCGCCCCTCGTCGGTCAGCCAGTCGGTGGTCCAGGCGGGCGAGAGCACGAACTCGACGTCGACCTGGCTGTAGCCGGCGACGGTCAGCGCGTCGATCAGGTCGGTGCGGATCGTCTCCATGGCCGGGCAGCCGGAGTAGGTCGGCGTGATCTGGACGTGCACCCGGCCGCGGTCGTCCTCGGTGACGTCGCGCAGGATGCCGAGGTCGGCGATCGTCACGACCGGGCAGCTCGGGGTCGAGCACCGTGGCGGCGACCTCCCAGGCGCGGCTGCGCAGGTCGGTGCCCATCACCAGGTCACCCCCGGGTGCGAGCGGGTGAGGTGCTGCATCTCGGCGAGCAGGTAGCCGAGCTCCTCCGTGTGCAGTCCGTTGCGGCCGCCGCCGACGGCCGGCGCCACCTCGGGCACGGACAGCGTGGCCGCGGTGACCACCCGCCTCGAGACGCGCCAGGACGGCGTCGCGTAGCGCTGCTGGGTCGGCCGCGACGCCGTCGGCCACGAGGCCGGTGTCGACGGTCGAGGAGTCGAACAGCTCGTCGAGGAACGGCCACTCCGCATCGAGGGCGGCCTGCATCCGCGCGTGGGACTCGTCGGTGCCGTCGCCGAGCCGCAGCACCCACTGCTGGGCGTGGTCGACGTGGTAGGCGACCTCCTTGACAGCCTTGCCGGCGACCCCGGCCAGGGTCTGGTCGGCGCTGGTCGCGAGGGCGGCGTACAGCTCGGCCTGCCAGGTCGAGAACAGCAGCAGCCGCGCCATGGCCACGCCGAAGTCGGTCTGCGCCCGCTCGACGAGCTTGACGTTGCGGAAGTCGCGCTCGTCGCGGAAGTAGGCGAGGTCGTCCTCGCCACGGCCGCAACCCTCGACCTCACCGGCGTACGCCAGCAGGGTGCGGGCCTGGCCGAGCTGGTCGAGCCCGATGTTGGCCATGGCGACGTCCTCCTCGAGCTGCGGCGCGCGGCTGATCCACCAGCCCATGCGCTGCGCGGAGATCAGGGCGTCGTCGGCGAGCCCGAGGACGTAGCCGTGCGAACGGAGCCGTGGGGTGATCACAGGTGCTCGACTCCTTCGGGAACGTCGTAGAAGGTCGGGTGACGGTAGATCTTGTCGGCAGCCGGGTCGAAGAACGAGTCGCGCTCGTCGGGGGTGCTGGCCTCGATGTCGGAGGAGCGGACCACCCAGAGGGAGACGCCCTCCTGGCGGCGGGTGTAGAGGTCGCGCGCGTTGCGCAGCGCCATCTCGGCGTCGGGCGCGTGCAGGGAGCCGGCGTGCACGTGCGACAGCCCGCGGCGGGACCGGACGAACACCTCCCACAGCGGCCACTCGTTGCGGGGGCCGGTCATGCGGCGCCCTCGGAGCGCGCGGCCTGCTTGGCGGCGTACGCCGACGCGGCCTCGCGTGCCCACGTGCCGTCATCGTGCGCGCCGACGCGGTGCGCCATCCGCTGGTCGTTGCAGGGGCCGTGGCCCTTGATCACCTCGAACAGCTCGGTGAAGTCGACCTCGCCGAAGTCGTAGTGATCGCGCTCCTCGTTCCACTTGATCTCGGGGTCTGGCAGCGTCAGGCCGAGCGCCTGGGACTGCGGCACGGTCATGTCGACGAACCGCTGCCGGAGGTCGTCGTTGGAGAACCGCTTGATCCCCCAGGCCATCGACTGCGCGGAGTTCGGGGAGTCGTCGTCCGGCGGGCCGAACATCATCAGCGACGGCCACCAGTAGCGGTTGACGGCGTCCTGCGCCATCTCGCGCTGCTGGAGCGAGCCGTGGGCGAGGGTGTGCAGGATCTCGAAGCCCTGGCGCTGGTGGAACGACTCCTCCTTGCAGACCCGCACCATGGCGCGGGCGTAGGGGCCGTAGGAGCAGCGGCAGAGCGGGACCTGGTTGACGATCGCGGCTCCGTCGACGAGCCAGCCGATGGCGCCGACATCGGCCCAGGTGAGAGTCGGGTAGTTGAAGATCGAGGAGTACTTCTGCCGACCGTTGTGCAGCTGGTCGAGCAGGTCCGCCCGGTCGGCGCCCAGGGTCTCGGCGGCGGCGTACAGGTAGAGGCCGTGGCCGGCCTCGTCCTGGACCTTGGCCATCAGGATCGCCTTGCGGCGCAGGCTCGGTGCCCGGCTGATCCAGTTGCCCTCCGGCTGCATGCCGATGATCTCGGAGTGGGCGTGCTGGGCGATCTGGCGGATCAGCGTCTTGCGGTACGCCGCCGGCATCTCGTCGCGGGGTTCGACTCGTCCGTCGGCGTCGAGGAGGTCGCGGAAGGCCGCATGTCCGTCTGCAGCGTCACTGGGCTCGGGGGGTCGCTCGGGGCTGCCGAAGTCATTGCCATACACGCCTGCCACGGTACCAGCGATTGTTACAGAATGCTGCATCGAGGGCGCTGCTCTGTAACACCAGTGAGTGCTGACAGGATGGCGCCATGGCCAGCCCTACCGCCGATGTCTCCGTCCGGGTCGCCTGGGCGGACGACGCCGAGGCCATCGCGAACCTCCAGGCCCGCACCTGGCCGGTCCTGTACGCCGACCTCCTGCCGCCCGAGGCGCTGGTCGTCGACCCGACCCACGCCGCCGAGATGTGGCGCGGCGTCCTGGGCCGGCCGCAGGACGCCCGCAGCCGCGTCCTGGTCGCCCTGGAGCGCAACCGGGTCGTCGGGTTCGCCATCACCGCACCCGCCGTGGACCCCGACTGCGACCCGGTCGCGGACGCCGAGCTGATGGACTTCACGATCGACCCCGAGGAGCGCGGGAAGGGGCACGGCTCGCGGCTGCTCCAGGCCGCCGTGGACACGATGCAGGCGGACCGGTTCCAGCGGGCCGTGCTGTGGGCGGTGGCCTCCGACGACGCCCTCCGGCGGTTCCTGGCCGAGGCCGGCTGGGCACCCGACTCCGCTCACCGGGAGCTCGATCTGGACGGCGCGGCCACCACATTGGTGAAACAGGTCCGGTTGCACACGGCAATTTCATAGTTCCCCTTGATTTCCGGGAGCAAAGGGACAACATGGAAGTCCGCCAGCGCGGGCCTCGGGACGCTCCGGCTGGTCCCGAACGGGGGTACACCTTGTTGGCACCACTGCCACGGCTCCACCGCATCATCGTCGTCGCCAGTGTGCTGATCGTCGGCGTCGTCACCGGGATCTGGGTCGCGCAGTTGTACTCCCTCCCGGCCGGCGGTTTGCTCGTCGGCACCGGCGCCGGACTCGTGGTCGCGTTCCTGCTCACACACGACTTCCACCACCGGCCCCGGCCGGTGCGCGTCCAGCGCCGTCGCTGAGCGGAGGCCGGCCGGCATCTCCTAGGGTCGGCGTGTGCCCGACGCCGCGATGGACCCGCAGGAGCGGTCCGGCATCATTCGCGACGGCCTCGGCGTCGGCATCGCCACCGGCGCGTACGGCGTCTCCTTCGGCGCCGTCTCCGTGGCCTCCGGGCTCTCGGTCGCCCAGACCTGCGCCCTCTCGCTCGTCATGTTCACCGGCGCCTCCCAGTTCGCCCTCGTCGGCGTCGTCGCGGCCGGAGGGGCGCCCGCGTCTGCCGCGCTGACCGCGCTGCTGCTCGGCACCCGCAACACCCTCTACGGCTTGCGGCTCGCTCCCCTGCTCGCCTGGACCGGGTGGCGCCGGGCCGCGGCGGCGCAGCTCCTGATCGACGAGTCGACCGCGATGTCGGTGACCCGGAAGTCGACGCCGGCCGCGCGGGTGGGGTTCCTGACCACCGGAGTCACGATCTTCGTGCTCTGGAACCTGTTCACCCTCGTCGGCGCCGTCGCGGGCTCGACCATCGGCGACCCGCGCACCTACGGGCTCGACGCGGCGGTCGGGGCGGCCTTCCTGGCGCTGCTGTGGCCGCGGCTCGCCGACCCGCGCAATCGTCTCGTCGCCGTAGCGGCCGCTGCGGTCGCCCTCGGCCTGGTCCCGATCACGGCCGCCGGCGTACCGGTGCTGGCTGCGGGCGGGGTGGCCCTGCTGGTGGGGGTGCTGTCGCGCGGGTCGGACCCGACGGAGTTCCCGGAGGCGCACCGATGACGTGGGCGGCGCTGGTCGCGGCCGGGGTCGGCTGCTACCTGCTCAAGCTGGGCGGCCTGTCCGTCCCGCCCCGGGTCCTGGAGCGGCCGGTGGTCGAGCGGATCGCGGACCTGATCCCGGTCGCGCTGCTGGCCGCGCTGGTCGCCGTGCAGGTGTTCGCGTCCGGCCACGAACTGACCCTCGACGCCCGCGCCTTCGGGCTCGGCGTGGCGGTGGTGCTGCTCCTGGTCCGGGCGCCGTTCCTCGTGGTGGTGTTCGGCGCGGCCCTGTCCGCGGCGCTCCTGCGGCTGCTCTGAGGGGCCGGACATACCTCGCCCCCCACACCCGGGGGAAGGTGCAGGGGGCGAGGCCGGCTTTCGATCAGGAGCCGGTGCCGGCCGTGCTCACCTGACCGAGGATTCGACGCACCTCCTCGACCGACGAGGCGGCTTCGAGCTGCGCGACCGCGTCGCGGTCCACGAACACCTTGCCGATCTTGCTGAGCAGGGCGAGGTGATCGTCACCGGCACTGGCGATGCCGATCACGAACTTCACCTGGTGACCGTTCCAGTCGATCCCGCTCGGGTAGCGCACGAACGAGATCGCGGTCCGCCGGATGGCCGACTTGGCGTCGTTGGTGCCGTGCGGGATCGCGAGGCCGTTGCCCATGTGCGTGGACACGGACTCCTCACGCTCGTGCATGGAGGAGAGGTACGACGGGTCGACGGCGCCGACGTCGACGAGCAGCTCGCCGGCTTCCGTGATCGCCTCGTTGCGGGTCGAGGCGAAGCCACGGAGCACGACCGACTCCTCGGCGAGCAGACCGGCGGTGCCGCCGCCCTCCTCCTCCACGACTCCGGAACCGGCTCCGGCGGCGTTCGTGGTCTGCAGCAGCTCGACGATCTCGTCGTAGCGCGGACTGCCCATGAAGTTGTCGACCGACACGTGGATCGCCGACCCGGTCTTCTGCTTGGCCCGGTCGGTGAGGTCCTGGTGGGACACCACGACGTCGTAGTCGTCGGTCAGGGCGGAGATCGCCTTGTTGACGACCGTGACGTCGTCGAACCCGGCCTCCTGGATCTTGCGTCGGAGGACCGAGGCGCCCATGGCGGACGAACCCATGCCGGCGTCGCACGCGAACACGATGTCGTGGATCGGTTCGTCCTGGCCGCGGGACTCACCGGCGAGGGCGGCAGACGCCACCGACTTCTTGCCCTTCATTCCCTCCATGGTCGCCGTGGCGTCCATCAGGTCACCGTCCTCGGACCGGTCCATCTTCAGCAGGAACGACCCGACCAGGAAGGACACCAGCGCCGCGCCGAAGACACCGACAGTGATGCCGAAGAAGTCACCACCCGGCGTCTGCGCGTAGACCGCGATGATCGAACCCGGGGCTGCCGGAGCGCGGAGCCCGACGTCGAAGAGCACCAGCAGGAACGACGCCGGTCATGCCTCCGGCGATCGTGGCGAGGATCATCTTGGGCTTCATCAGCACGTACGGGAAGTAGATCTCGTGGATGCCACCGAAGAACTGGATGATGAGCGCTCCCGGCGCCGAGGCCTTGGCCAGTCCCTTCCCGAAGAACGTGTAGGCCAGCAGCAGTCCCGCGCCGGGGCCGGGGTTGGCCTCGAGCAGGAACAGCACCGACTGGCCCTGCTCAGCGGCTTCCTGGATGCCGAGCGGCGTCAGCACGCCGTGGTTGATGGCGTTGTTGAGGAAGAGCACCTTGGCCGGCTCGATGAAGATCGAGGTCAGCGGCAGCAGGCCGTTGTCGACCAGCGTCTCGACCGCCGAGCCGAGCCAGTCGGTGACTGTCCGCAGGATGGGGGCCAGGATGAACATGCCCGCGACCGCCATCAACGCGGCCAGGATGCCTGCGGAGAAGTTGTTGACCAACATCTCGAAGCCGGGCTTGATCTTGTGGCTCCAGACCGCGTCGAGCCGCTTCATCACCAGGGCGGTGAGCGGGCCCATGATCATCGCGCCCAGGAACATCGGGGCAGCGCCGTCGGTCCCGATGAAGATCGGGTCGCTGGTGGCCATGATGACCCCCATGACCGAGAACCCACCGACGACGCCACCGCGGACGTCGTAGACGAGCTTGCCGCCGGTGTAGGCGATCAGGACCGGCAGCAGGTAGATGATGCTGGGGCCGACCATCGTGGCGATCTTCTCGTTCGGAATCCATCCGTCCGGAATGAAGAACGCGGTGATCAGGCCCCAGGCGATGATCGCGCCGATGTTCGGCATGATCATGTTGGACAGGAACGTACCGAATTTCTGAACCTGGACACGGACCGACGTACGAGACGCCGGCGCCTGCGTGGCTGTCGCCATGCTCACTCCTCCTCGGCCCAGCAGATGCTGGTCTCCGTCTCGCTGACGTTGCCCGCACGTTGTGACGCCCGTCATACGAGAATCTTTGAATGCCTGTATATCCCCTTCAAAACGGGCACGTCAAGGGTCTAGAGCAACATATTCACAGAAAAATGCAGACAAACGGTGGTATGCTGCGGAACAATCCGGATGTCCCGACCCAGGAGGAGACCATGAAGGCACTGCGCTTCTACGCCCCCGAGGATGTGCGTCTCGAGGACGTCCCCGAGCCCGAGTGCGGACCCGACGAGGTCAAGCTGAAAGTGAAGAACTGCTCCACCTGCGGCACCGACGTCAAGATCTTCTACAACGGCCACCAGAACCTCACTCCCCCGCGGACCATCGGCCACGAGATCGCCGGCGAGGTGGTCGAGGTCGGCGTGGACGTCAACGAGACGTACGCCGCGAACTGGAAGGTCGGTGACCGCGCCCAGGTGATCGCGGCGGTCCCGTGCGGTGACTGCTACGAGTGCAACAAGGGGTGGATGGCCGTCTGCCAGAACCAGACCTCCGTCGGGTACCAGTACGACGGCGGGTTCGCCGAGTACATGATCGTGCCGAAGCAGGTGCTGAAGGTGGACGGGCTGAACCGGATCCCCGACAACGTCGGCTACGACGAGGCCTCCGCCGCCGAGCCGTTTGCGTGCGCGATCAACGCCCAGGAGCTGCTCGGCATCGAGGAGGGCGACACCGTCGTCGTGTTCGGCGCCGGCCCGATCGGGTGCATGCACATCCGGATCGCGCGCGGCGTACACAAGGCCGGGCCGGTCTACCTGGTCGACGTCAACGCCGACCGGCTCAAGATGTCGGCCGACGCGGTCGAGCCGGAGGAGACCATCAACGGCGCCGAGGTCGATGTCGTCGAGCGGGTCATGGAGCTGACCGGTGGCCGTGGAGCCGACGTGATCATCACCGCGACCGCCGCCAACATCACGCAGGAGCAGGCAATCTCGATGGCCGCCCGCAACGGCCGGATCTCCTTCTTCGGCGGGCTGCCCAAGACCAACCCGTTCATCAAGTGCGACTCGAACCTCGTGCACTACCGCCAGCTGCACATCCACGGCGCCAACGGCTCCGCACCCGAGCACAACAAGCGGGCGCTGGAGTACATCTCCACCGGCCAGGTCCCCGTGAAGGACCTGATCACCGAGCACATCCCGCTCGAGCGGGCCCTGGAGGCGTTCCAGATCGTCAAGAACGGGGAAGCGATCAAAGTCACCGTCGAGCCGTGAGCGACGGAGTCGCTCACGGGCTCACGACGGGGAGGTTGAGCGAGCCCGCGGCCGAGCCTGCGAGGCCGCGACGGCGGGTCGAAACCTGTCGAGCCGTGAAATAGAGGAGAGGCCCGCACCACCCCGAGTTGGGCGCGGGCCTCTCCCCTGTTCCGGAGGTGGTCAGTTGACGCTGACCGCGCTCCACGCGGCCGCAACCGCGTTGTACTGGGTGGACCCGGCGCCGTACAGGTCACGGGCGGCGTTGAGGCTGGCCGTCCGGGCACCGGCGTAGTTGGTGCTGGAGGTCATGTAGACCGTCAGCGCGCGGTACCAGATCGCGCCCGCGGCCTCACGGCCGATGCCGGTGACCGTCGAGCCGTTGCAGGTCGGGGAGTTGTGGGCGACGCCGCCGATGGTCTTGGCGCCCGATCCCTCTGCCAGCAGGTAGAAGAAGTGGTTGCCGACTCCGGAGGAGTAGTGGACGTCGGCGTTGCCGACGCCCGACGACCAGCAGTCGTACGACGAGCCGTCGCTGCTCGGGCGGTCCATCCGGCGGAAGCCGGTGTGGCTGGCCAGGTCGAACTCCTCACCGATCAGGTAGTCGCCCGGGTCGTTGGCGTTGGCCGCGTAGAACTCGACCAGGGTGCCGAAGATGTCGGACGTCGACTCGTTCAGACCGCCGGACTCTCCCGAGTAGGTCAGGTTGGCGCTGTGCTCCGTGACGCCGTGGCTCATCTCGTGGCCGGCCACGTCGAGGGAGACCAGCGGGCCGAACTCGACGCCGTCCCCGTCGCCGTACGTCATCTTGGTGCCGTCCCAGAAGGCGTTGACGTACCCGTTGCCGTAGTGGACCCGGTTGAACGAGCCGGCGCCGGTGCCGAAGATGCCGTTCCGGCCGTGCACGTTCTTGTAGTAGTCCCAGGTGACGTTGGTGCCGTACTGCGCATCGGCCGCGGCGGACGCCCGGTTGCTCGTGGTGCCGTTGCCGAACGTCGCGGTGGAGCTGGTGAACAACGTGCCGGTCTTGCAGCCGGCGCCGAAGATCTGACAGAGGATCGAGTCCTCGGTGTTGTTCATGTCGGTCGTGTAGGTGTTGCCGCGGGTCGGGTCCTTGAGCTGGTACGCCGAACCCGACTGCGTGAGCTGGAGCGGCACCGTCCCGCTGTAGAGCGTCTGGCCGGAGCCGTCGACGGTCTGGATGTGCTCTTCACGCCGGAGCACCTTGCCGGTCTCGGCGTCGATGTACGTCGACAGGCGGCTGGGCGTCCCGTCGGCGAGGCGCCCGGCACTGAGGACCTCCCAGACCAGGCGGGGCTTGGCCTCGGTGGCGTCGACCACGAGGGTCGGCTTCGCGGTGGTCCGCAGGTTCTTGATCTTCGCGGTCGCGCGGGCCGGGGCCAGTGCGCGCTGGGTTGCGCGTGCGGGGTTCAGCTTGGGGGTGCTGCGGACCGCGAGGGGCTTCGCCAGGGTCTGGCTCACTCCCTCGAGGGCTCCACTGGGGGCGGTGTGCACGACCAGGTCACCGCCGACGACCGGGAGGCCCTGGTAGCGGCGGTCCATGCGCACATGCGTGCTGCCGTCGCGGTCGACGATGGTGTCGGTGACCACGAACTTCTGACCGGTGGCAGCCCGGGCGGCACCCGGGTGGTCCTGGAGCGCCGCGACAGCCGTCGCGATCCTGTCGGAAGGGCGGACCGGCTGTCCGGTCGCACTTCCCGACTGCACCCCGACAACCGCTGTGGCGAGTACTGCCGCGGTCGCAAGGCCCGAGATCCTGCGCATGCTGTTCCTCCGTTGAATTGTGGTCGCGGGCAACCCTTACCCGCCTCGTCTCGCGGCGGAACACATCCGTGGCCGCACGTTTGTGCAACGCAAGAACCTGCAGAAAGTCACACGCGAGCGTCGGACGTTCACGAGGTTGCGCAGCAACCGTCTCGAAACCCGGTGCCGAAGGCAGGGCGACGACCACGTCGGCCGAGCCTGTCGAGGCCCGGTTGCCGCGGGTCGCCGTGGTGAAAGACTCTTTGGGGTTACGTGGTCACCCGCCGCGGTGGTCAAGGCGGCCACTCCCGGCTGCTTCCACGGTCGCGGTCGCCCAGCTCGACCGTTGTGGTTCCAGTCGCAAGATTTCTTCGATTCGTTGTCCACATCCCAGTCAGGACAGGGGTTCTCGGGGCTCTGAGTGTCGGTGGTGGGTGCTTGAGTTGACCCATGACCAGGTACGCCGAGGAGCTCGACACCGCGAGTGCGGTGTTGGCTGCCGCGCGTGCGTCCAGGCAAGCCGCGGATCGCGAGGAAGCCCGCCTGTTGATGCTGGCGGTGGACTGGGCGGCCTTGCACTCGGTCGATTCGATCGACGACGCCGCGACGGTCTCGGATCGGTACGGCGACACCGGGCTGCCGGTCGCGGGTGAGGGGGCTCCGCTGGTGGCGGAGTTCGCGATCACCGAGTTCGCCGCCGCGATCGGAGTCTCCACCGATGCGGGGAAGCGGTACGTCGGGCACGCCCTCGAGCTGCGGCACCGGCTCCCGCGGGTCTGGCGCCGGGTCGTCGCCGGGGACCTCCGGCCGTACCTCGCGCGGCGGGTCGCCGACCAGACCCTCCTCGCTGTCACCCGACGCGGCGTCGTTCGTGGACCGCCACGTCGCGCACGTGGCGCACAAGATCGGACCCGTCCAGCTCGAACGCCTGGTCGACGAGGCCATCGCCACCCACATGCCCGACCTGGCCGAGCAACGGCGGCTGGCGAAGGCCGAGAGCCGGTACTTCACCGTCGAGGCCCAGCAGGTCTCCTACGACGGCACCACCGCGGTGCACGGGGAGCTGGACCTGGCCGACGCACTGGACCTGGAGCAGGCGGTGGCCGAGTTGGCCGCCCAGTTGAAGGACCTGGGTTCGGAGGACTCGCTGGACGTCCGCCGTGCGGCCGCGGTCGGCGAGCTCGCCCGCGCGCCAGCTGACCCTCGACCTGACCGACTACCTCGGTGGTTGAGGAGGTTGCGCAGCAACCGTCTCGAAACCACCACCACCGTCCGAGGCGGCAGGTCATGCTCTACGTCCACCTCTCCAGAGCAGCCGTCGAAGGCATCGGCCGGCACCGCCCGGCTCGAGCAGGGCAACCAGCTGATCACCGCCGGCCAGGTCCGCGACTGGTGCCACACCGCCGGCAACATCACCGTGAAGCCGGTGATCGACCTCGAGGCCCACGACCCCATCGACTCACCCGAGGTGCCCGAGCGGCACGCCGAACACACCACAGTCCGGGACAAGACCTGCGTGTTCCCCTGGTGCAGCCGCCCCGCCCGCCGCTGCGACACCGACCACACCATCGCCGCCGCCCGCGGCGGACCCACCTGCCCGTGCAACCTGGCCCCGTTGTGCCGACGACACCACCGGATCAAGACCCACGGCCACTGGACCTACACCACCCTCGAACCCGGCGTCGTACCTGTGGACCTCCAAGCACGGCTACCAGTACCTCCGCGACCCCGACGGCACCCTCGACGTCAGTCCCGCGACCGCGCGCCGCGCCACCCGACTGACTACCCCGCCCCGGACCCCGCCCGCGAGCGGGGCCATCGGCACGCCCGGACGCCTCCCAGGGTGGTTTCGAGACGGTTGCTGCGCAACCTCCTCAACCACCGACACCCCTTCGGTGGTTGAGGAAGGCGCGCAGCGCCTGTCTCGAAACCCCGCGCCGCCGTGCAGGGCGGTGAGCCAACGCCGGTCGAGCCGGTCGAGACCCCACCCGCCGCCCTGCCCACAGTTCCGAGGTTTCGAGACGGTTGCTGCGCAACCTCCTCAACCGGCGCGGCTCTCGACAGGCTCGACCGGCGTACGTCGCCGCGGCGGGATGCTCAGCCTTGGTCGAAGGCGGCGTCGAAGGACGTGGTGGGTGGGTCGTAGTCGAAGCGGCGGAGGAACTCGAGGGCCTCGGGGGCGCCGTGGAGGCGGTCCATGGAGGCGTCCTCCCACTCGACGGAGATCGGGCCGGCGTAGCCGATGGCGGCGAGGGCGCGGAAGCAGTCGTCCCACGGTACGTCGCCACGGCCGGTGGACACGAAGTCCCAGCCGCGGCGCTGGTCGCCCCAGGGGAGGTGCGAGGAGAGGCGGCCGTTGCGGCCGCCGCCTACGCGCATCCGGGTGTCCTTGCAGTCCACGTGGTAGATCCGGTCGGCGAAGTCGGTGATGAAGGCGACCGGGTCGAGCTGCTGCCAGACCATGTGGCTGGGATCCCAGTTCAGGCCGAACGCCTCGCGGTGGCCGATCGCCTCGAGGGTCCGCGCGGTCGTCCAGTAGTCGTAGGCGATCTCGGACGGGTGCACCTCGTGCGCGAAGCGGACGCCGCACTCGTCGAAGACGTCGAGGATCGGGTTCCAGCGGTCGGCGAAGTCCTGGTAGCCCGCCTCGATCCGGGCGGCGGGCACGGGCGGGAACATCGCGACGTACCGCCAGATCGACGAGCCGGTGAACCCGACCACGGTGTCGACCCCGAGCCGTTGCGCCAGGCGGGCGGTCAGCTTCATCTCCTCGGTGGCGCGTTCCCGCACGCCCTCGGGGTCGCCGTCGCCCCAGACCTTGGCTCCGACGATCGCCTGGTGCCGCTCGTCGATCGGGTCGTCGCAGACGGCCTTCCCCTTGAGGTGGTTGGAGATCGCCCAGACGCCGAGGCCGTGCCGGCGCAGGATCTCGAGCCGCCCCTCGATGTACTCGTCGTCGTCCCAGCGCCACGCGTCGAGGTGCTCGCCGGACACGGCGATCTCGAGCCCGTCGTACCCCCAGCCGGCGGCCAGCCCGGCCACCTCCTCGAGCGTCAGGTCCGCCCACTGGCCGGTGAACAGGGTGAAGCGCTTGCCCATTCGTGTCTCCTCTTGGTCTCAGGGGTCAGGATGCCGGGTCGGCGGCGTCGGGGACGACCCGCGCACCCGAACGCCCGGCACTGTCCTCGATCGCGCCCAGCACCCGCTGGACGGCCAGTCCGTCCTCGAACGACGGGCTCGGTGCCTCGCCGGACTTGATGGCGGCCAGGAAGTCGGCCGCCTGCGAGATGAACGTGTGGTCCCAGCCGAGGATGTGCCCCGGCGGCCACCAGGCCCCGACGTACGGGTGGTCGGCCTCGGTGACCAGCACCCGCTTCGCACCTTGTACGTCGCTCCCGGTCGGCTCGTCGACCCGCAGCTCGTTGAGGTTCTCGAGGCTGAAGGAGATCGACCCGGTGCTGCCGTAGACCTCGATCTCGAGGGAGTTCTTCCGGCCGGTGGCCATCCGCGTGACCTCCACGCTGGCCACGGCACCCGACCCGAGGCCGAGCGTCGCCCAGCACGCGTCGTCGACCGTGACCGGCTCGACGCCGTCGTCGGCAGGCCGCTCGCGACACGAACGTGCGCATCGTCGCGTTCACCGACGTGACCTGCTGGCCCAGGAGGTAGTGCAGCTGGTCGACGGCGTGCGATCCGAGGTCGCCGAGGGCGCCGGATCCCGCCACCTCCTTGCGCAGCCGCCAGGTCATCGGCGCCTGGTCGTCGGCGAGCCAGTCCTGCAGGTAGCCCACCCGCACCTGGCGTACGTCGCCGATCCGTCCCCGCTCGATCAGCGACCTGGCCAGCGCCAGCGCCGGCACCCGCCGGTAGTTGAACCCCACCATCGACTGCACGCCGCGGGCCCGGGCCGTCCTGCGCCGCGGCGACCATCCGCTGGGACTCCGTGATCGAGTTGGCCAGCGGCTTCTCGACGAGGACGTGCTTGCCGGCCTCCAGGGCGGCCACGGCCATCTCGGCGTGCAGGTGGCCGGGCGTGCAGATGTCGACGATGTCGACGTCGTCGCGCTCGATCACCGAGCGCCAGTCGGTGGTCGCCTCCGCCCAGCCATAGCGGTCCGCGGCCTCCTTGACGTGCGAGGCGTCGCGCCCGACCAGCAGCTGCTGGCGGACGGGCGTGGCGTCCGGGAAGAACGCCCCGACGTTGCGCCACGCGTTGGAGTGCGCCTTTCCCATGAACGCGTAGCCGACGACGGCCACGCCGAGCGGCCGGCCCGGCGCCGCTCATCGAGCACCTCCCGAGGACACCGGAGCCGTGAGCGACCGCAGGTGCTGCAGTCCGTCCGCCGCCAGCGCGTCCGGCGATGCGGCCAGCGGGCGCCAGATCGAGGCCGCGCGGGACAGCGTCTCGTTGTCCGCGGTGAAGCTCTCGATGTTCAGCGGCCCCCCGTAGCCCACCTCGTCCAGCGCCGCGAGCAGCGCAGGCCAGTCGATCTGGTCACCACCAGGAGCTCCCCTGTCGCTCCCGCTGACCTGGACGTGCACGAGGTGCCGTCCCGCCCGGCGTACGGCGTCGGCCGTGGAGCGTTCCTCGATGTTGAGGTGGTAGGTGTCCAGGGCCAGCCCCACCGCCGGCCCCAGCAGCCCGTCGAGCCCGGCGAGGGCCTGGTCGACGGTGTTGACGAGCGAGGTCTCGTAGCGGTTCAACGGCTCGATGCCGATCGCCACGCCGTGCGCCGCCGCGTGGTCGGCGACCGGCGCCAGGTTGCTGCGCCACTCGTCGTAGTGACCGGCACGCTGCTCCTCGGTCATCCGCCAGACCCGGCCGGTGGCGGCGTAGAACGGCCCGCACACGCTCGGCGCCCCGATGGCGGCGGCGAGGTCGACACATGCGCGCAGGTAGTCCTGCGTCGCGGAGACCTGCTCGGACGAGGCGTGGACCAGGTCCCGGCCGGGCGCCATCGCCCCCACGACGTACGGCGCGAGGCCGGTGCGCTCGAGCACGGGCAGCACCCCTTCCGGGGTCAGGTCGCCGGCGTTCTCGAGCGGCAGCTCGACCGCGTCGAAGCCCATGGCGGCGATCCGGTCGGCCAGTGCCGGGAACGACCGGTCGGTGAGCGGCGAGGCCCACACCCACGTGTTGACGCCGATGGCTCTCACGAGTGCTCCCTCTGTCGGGATCGGGGGGAAGAAGAGAGGGCCGGGCCGGCCAGGGCGTGTGTGTCCGGCCGGCCCGGCCGCTCGGTCACGGGATGATGCGCTCCTGCCACACCTCCGGGTAGCCGGGCAGGTCCTCGCCGCCGAACTTGGCGTAGTGGCCGTCGGGCATGCCGTCGTTGGCCTCCAGGTAGTCGCCGCGCTCCTCATCGGTGATCGGGACCTGCGGCAGCACCCACTCCGCGGGCACCTCCTCGCCCTTGAAGATCTTGTCCAGGGCGAGCAGCGGCGTACGCCACTGGAAGTTGGAGTAGACAGGCGCGAGGCCGGTCAGCCCGGTCTCCTCCCACTTGCGCAGGAAGCTCATCTCGTCCTCACCGGTCATGACCGGCAAGTCGACGCCGGCGTCCTCGAACGCCTCGATCGCCGCCACGCCGCCGTCACCGGCGTCCATCCAGATGCCCTGGACGTCACCCTTGACGAGCTCGTCGGAGATGATCGTCTTGATCTTCGACGGGTCGGCGCCGGTGAAGTAGTCCACCGCGTCGATGCCGTTCTCCTCGAAGATCTTCTCGGCGGCAGCCCACCGGGTCTCGAGCACGTCGACACCGGGCAGGATCCGGAGCGCGACCACCTTGTCGCCCTCCTCGAGGTTGTCCACGAGGAAGTTGGCGGTGTCGATGCCCCACGCGTAGCCACCGATCGGGTGGATGAACGTCGTGGCGCAGTCGGTCTCGACCCCGCGGTCGAACACGACCACCGGCTTGCCCGTCTCACAGGCCCGCTCGACGGCCGGCGTCAGCGCCGCCGTGGAGTTGGGCGAGATGACGAACGCGTCGCACTTGCCCTCGTCGATGAAGTAGTCGATGTCGGCGATCTGGGTGTTGTCGTCGTCCTGGGCGTCACGGGTCTCCATCTCGGAGATGACCCCGCTGTCCTGGAGCACCTTGAGCTGCTGGTTCATGGTGATCCAGCCGGTCTGGCGCCACGGGTTGCTGATCGACGCGTTCGCGAAGCAGACCTTCTTCGCCCCGGTCGACTTGAACCCCGAGGTGTCGGTCATCGCGCCGTCGATGTACTGCAGGTACGGCTGGGCCGGGTCGCCCTCGAACGTCGCGGTGCGCTGCTCGTTCTGGGTGTCGAAGTCCTCCTGGACGAACCACTCCTGGCTGGTCTCGGTCTCCTCGACCGCCCGCCTTCGGCGCCGGGTCGTCGACTGAGTCGTCGGTGCTGCAAGCGGTGAGCATGCTCAGTGCGGCCACGGCCGCGAGCGAGCCCAACAGGTTCTTTCTGCGCATCACTACTCTCCTGTTTTCGTGCCCGGGTCGGGCGCGGTTGGTGGGGATTGTCCCGAGGAAGGACCCGTCGCCAGGCGGCGACGGCCGAGTTGCCAGGCCCGGCCGCCAGCGACGACGGCGAGGATGATGACGAGCCCCTGGACGCTGTCGCGCCAGGTCGAGGGGACGCCGAGCGAGGTGAGCAGCGTGAACAGCAGCTCGAGCGCGAATGCGCCCGCGGCCGCCGACAGCACCCAGCCACGCCCGCCGCCGAGGACCACGCCGCCGAGGACGACGGCCGTGATCGCGGTGAACTCGTAGCCCTGTCCGACCGACGGGTGCACGCCGGCGTAGCCGACCAGGATGATCCCGGCGACCGTGGCGGCGAGCGACGAGAGCACGAAGGCCCGGGTCTTGAGCCACCACACGGAGGTCCCGGACAGCTGTGCGGCCTCGGGGTTGTCGCCCGCGGCGACCAGCGCGCGTCCGAACGGACGCCGCATCAGCCAGGCCGCGGCGATCGCGAGGACGGTCAGGATGAGCAGCGGGTAGGGGACGATGTCCACGACGGGTACGTCGGTGATCCCGCCCCGTCCGATCTCCCGGAAGCTGTCGACCGGGTTGCCGGTGGCAGCCCCGCCGGTGAGGTAGCGGACCAGTCCGCTCAGCGCGAGCATCATGCCGAGGGTGACGATGAAGCTCGGGACCCGGAGCAGCGTCGTCGCCAGCCCGTTGAGTACGCCGATGGTCGTGCCGACCAGCAGCATCAGCAGCATGACGGGCAGGATCTTGCTCTCGTCCTGGCCGATCAGGTTGCCCGCCATCACGACCTGGGTCGTGACGACGGCGCCCATGGACAGGTCGAACTCGCCGGACACGATGACGAAGTACTGACCCATCGCCGCGATCGCGATCGGGGCGGTGCGACCGGCGAACCGGATCAGCGCGCCGGGATCGCCGAAGTTCGGGTTCGACAGGACGAGCGCCACGACCAGGACGCCGACGAGGACGAACACCGCGCCCCCGGGCGTGCCGGCGGCGATCGCCACCCGGCGGCCGAGGCCGCCCTGGTGCTCGGCGAGACGGCGGCCCGCAGGCGCTTCAACCTGGGCGGTCATCGAGCCTCCTGGAGGGCGGCGTCGAGCGTGGACGGCCGTTCGAACGGCGCGGGGCGCCGGTCGAGCTCACGACGTGCGTAGACGGCGACGGCGAGGACGATGACCAGGCCGCGCACCACGTCCTTGAGGAACGGGTTGACCTCCATCACGCCCATCACGTTGTCCATGACCGCGAAGATGCCGACGCCGGCGAGCGTGCCGAGCACGTTCCCCTTGCCGCCGGCCAGGACGGTGCCGCCGAGCACCACGGCCGCGATCGACATCAGGTCGTAGTTGCCCTGCGAGCCGATGGTCGGGCTGCCGACGCTCAGCCTCGCCAGCAGCAGCAGCCCGGCCATGCCCGCGAGCAGCGAGCACAGGACGTGCGCCGCGAGGACGGGCACCGACGTGCGCAGCCCGGACATCCGGGCCACGTCGCGGTTGCCGCCGACGGCGTACAGGTGGTGGCCGAGACGGGTCCGGCGCAGCATCAGGATCGCCAGCACGGCGCACGCGAGCATGATCAGCGTCGAGACCGGCACCGGCCCCAACCGGGTGGCGCCGATCAGCCGGAAGTCGCGGGGCGCGGAGCCGAAGCTGCCCTGGTAGTTGGTGGCCAGATAGCCCGACACGACGAGCCCGACTCCGAGCGTGGCGATGAACCCGTGCACACCCAGGAACGCGACCAGGCCGCCGTTGGCCAGGCCGATGACGGCGGCCACGGCCAGCGCGGTGACCACCGCGCGCGGGACGTTGGCCGCGTCTCCGTCCATGATCCCGGCGGCGACCAGGCTGGTCAGGCTGATGACGTAGGGCACCGAGAGGTCGAGACTCCCGACCAGGATGACCAGCGTCTGTCCGATCGCGACGAAGCCCAGGATGCTGGTGCCGGTCAGGATCGCCGAGATGTTGCCGGAGCTGAAGAAGTTGCGGCCGTGCCCGGCGGTGATGATCGCCCCGACGACGATGGCGACCAGCAGGACGCCGTACACGATGCCCGTGGAGGTGACCCTGCCCATGCGGTCGGAGAGCGCGCTCATGCGACGTCCTCCCCCGCGACGACGCCGGTCGCGAGCTGCAGCACGGCCTCCTCGGTGGACCCGCCGGGGAGCTCGCCCGCGACCCTGCCGTCGCGCATGACGACGACCCGGTCCGCCATGCCGATCACCTCGGTCAGCTCGCTCGACACCATCAGGACCGCGACGCCGTCCTTCGCGAGGTTGCGCATCAGCTCGTAGATCCGGTGCTTGGCGCCGACGTCGATGCCGCGGGTCGGCTCGTCCATCAGGACCACCCGGGGCTGGGTGAGCAGCCAGCGGGCCAGGACGACCTTCTGCTGGTTGCCGCCGGAGAGGAACTGGACCTCCTGGTCCATGGCGACGGCCGAGACGTCCAGTGACGACAGCACGCCCGGCACCTCGCGCCGCGAGGTGGAGGTACGCCGCGGGAAGACCGCGCGGACCACGGCGAGCGCGTTGTCGAGGATGGACAGTCGCAGCGCCAGGCCGGTCGCCTTCCGGTCCTCGGTGACCATCGCCAGCCCACGGCGTACGGCGCCGCGCGGCGACTTCGACGTCGCCGGCTTCCCGTCCAGCAGCATCTCGCCGCGGGTGAACTGGCGGATGCCGAAGATCGCCTCGAGCAGCTCGGTCCGTCCCGAGCCCTGCAGACCGGAGATCCCGACGATCTCCCCGGCCCGCAGGGTCAGGTCGATCTCGTCGACGTAGCCGTTCCCGGCACCGCGGAGCTCCAACTTGGGCTCGCCGACCTCGGTACCGGGAACGGGGTCAGGGAAGAACGACGAGATCGAGCGGCCGACCATCAGCCTGACGACCTGGGCGTCGTCGAGGTCGGCCGCCGGCGCGGTGGTGACGTGCTGGCCGTCCTTCAGGACGGTGATGGTGTCGCACAGGTCGAAGATCTCCTTCAGCCGGTGAGAGACGTAGATGATCGCGGTGCCCCGGCTGGTGAGGTTCTCGATGATCGCGTACAGCAGCTCGACCTCGTGGTCGGAGAGTGCGGCGGTCGGCTCGTCCATCGAGATGATCCGGGCGTCGTAGCTCACCGCCTTCGCGATCTCGACGATCTGCTGCTCGGCCACCGAGAGCGAGCGGACCCGGCGCGACGGACGCAGGCCGCGCACGCCGAGGCCGTCGAGGAGCTGCTCGGTGTCGCGGTTCATCTGCCGGGTGTCGACGAGGCCGCGTCGTCGCGGCTCGCGGCCGAGGTAGATGTTCTCGGCGATCGACCGCTCGGGGAGCAGGTTGAACTCCTGGAAGACGGTGGACAGGCCGGCCTGCTGGGCCTGGACCGGGTGCCCGAACGACACCACTTCGCCGCCGATCCGGATGGTGCCGGTGTCGGGCTGGTGCACCCCGGCCAGGATCTTCATCAGGGTGGACTTCCCGGCGCCGTTCTCGCCGACCACGCCGAGGACCTGCCCGGCCCGCAGCTCGACGTCGACGTCGTGGAGCACGAGGTTGCCCAGGAACTGCTTGGACAGGCCGCGGGCCTCGAGCACGACCTCGGGAGCGGCCGCGCCGGACCCGGCGGGGCGGATCGCCTGCTCGCTCAACACGGCGTCACTGTGGCACGCGTCACGCACTTTTGTCGAGACACGCGCAAAAGTTGTTTGCTGGACGTAACCAAGTCGCTGGTGCTTGACTTTGCGCGTGCGGACCAGCGACGTCTTCGACCTCCTCCGGGACGGGCGACCGCGGACGCGAGCACAGCTG
The DNA here is from genome assembly GCA_963788445.1 of uncultured Actinomycetota bacterium. Classification (GTDB taxonomy): domain Bacteria; phylum Actinomycetota; class Actinomycetes; order Propionibacteriales; family Nocardioidaceae; genus Nocardioides. The sequence goes on along the minus strand of CAWBGN010000004.1, from coordinate 101,379 downwards.
GCCTCCTCCAGCGGCCTGGCCCGGTCGACGATCACCGCCCGGGTAGACGTGCTGATGCGGCTCGGCCTGGTCATGCCGATCGGGGACGGCGTCTCGACCGGCGGCCGGCCGCCCTCGTTGATCGCCTTCAACCCGAGCGCCCGCGTGATCGTCGGCGTCGACATCGGCGCCACGCACGCTCGCGCCGCGCTCGCGGACCTCTCGGGCACCGTCCTCGGCGAGGTGCGCGCCGACCTGGACGTCGCGACCGGGCCGAAGGTGGTGCTGGGTTGGGTGGAGCGCGCGATCGGTGAGCTGCTCGAGGCCGGGAACCGACCCGTCACGGACCTGGCGGCCGTGGGGATCGGCCTGCCCGGTCCTGTCGAGCACTCCACCGGACGCGCGATCAACCCCCCGATCATGCCCGGCTGGGACCGGTACGACGTGCCGGCGCACACCCGCCGCGTGTTCGACGTACCGGTCCTGATCGACAACGACGTGAACATCATGGCCCTGGGCGAACGCCACGCCCACCTGCCCGAGGTCGACGACCTGGTCTTCGTGAAGGTCGGCACCGGCATCGGCGCCGGCATCATCTCCGGCGGGGTCCTGCAGCGCGGCGCCCAGGGCACCGCCGGCGACCTCGGCCACGTGCGGGTGGCCCGCGCCGACGGCGTGTTCTGCCGCTGCGGCAACGAGGGCTGCCTGGAGGCGATCGCCGCGGGACCCGCTGTCGCGCAGGTGCTGCGCGAGGCCGGTCTGACGGCCAGGGACGTGCACGACGTGGTGGCGCTGGCACGCGGCGGCGACGTCGTCGCGGTACAGGCGGTGCGCCAGGCCGGCCGCGACCTCGGCGACGTGGTCGCGACCCTGGTGAACCTGATCAACCCGTCGGTCGTCGTGATCGGCGGCCAGATGTCGACCGCGAGCGAGCACCTGATCGCGGGCATCCGCGAGGTGGTCTACCAGCGGTCTTTGCCGCTCGCGACCGAGCAGCTCCGGATCATGCCCTCCACCGCCGGGGAGCGGGCCGGCGTCCTGGGAGCGGCCGCGATGGCGATCGGGCACGTGCTCTCGCCGGAGGCGATCGAGGAGGCCAGCACGGCGGTCACCGCCGCGGCTGCCACCGCGGGCTGAGCCCGGTCGCTGGTTGAGGAGGTTGCGCAGCAACCTCCTCGAAACCTGCCGACCCCTCAGTCCAGATCCATGAAGTGCTCGAGCCCCACGGTGAGGCCGGGGTGCGAGCCGATCGCGCGGAGCCCGGCCAGCACGCCGGGCGTGAAGGACGCTCGGTCGAGCGAGTCGTGCCGGATGGTCAGGGTCTCCCCCACGCCGCCGAGGATGACCTCCTGGTGCGCCACCAGCCCGCGCACGCGCAGGCCGTGCACGCGGATCCCGTCGACGTCCGCGCCGCGCGCCCCGTCGAGCGAGGTCGAGGTGGCGTCGGGGATCGGCCCGGAGCCGGCCTCGCGCCGGGCGGCGGCGATCAGCTGCGCCGTACGCCGCGCGGTGCCGGAGGGTGCGTCGGCCTTGTCCGGGTGGTGCAGCTCGACCACCTCGACCGACTCGTAGAACGGGGCCGCCGCGGCGGCGAAGCGCATCATCAGGATGGCGCCGATCGAGAAGTTGGGCGCGATCAGGACTCCCGTCGCGGGCGAGTCGCCGAGCCAGCCTCGCAGGATGTCGAGCCGCTCCTCGTCGAAGCCGGTGGTGCCGACCACGGCGTGGATCCCGTGGTCGACGCAGAACTCGAGGTTGTCCATCACGACGTCAGGGTGGGTGAAGTCGACGACCGCCTCGGCACCCGACGTCACCAGGTCGTCGAGCTCGTCGTCCACGTCGATCTGCGCCACCAGCTCGAGGTCCTCGGCGGCCTCCACGGCCCGGCACACCTCGGAGCCGACCTTGCCGCGCGCGCCCAGCACTCCCACCTTGATCACGCCGGACAACCTACTAGCGTGCCCGGCCGGAGGCTCACCGTGGACGGGGTGACGCACGACCGGCCCGGCTAGTGGCAGGCTGGCCCCATGGCGGTGCAGACGATTCCGGCCCGGATCCGGTGGGCGGTCGACCTGATGGACGTCAAGCCGAACGACCACGTTCTCGAGATCGGGTGCGGGCCGGGCGCGGGCGCACAGCTGATCTGCGAGCGCCTGCAGACCGGCAAGCTGTTCGCGATCGACCGCTCCGAGTCCGGTGTCGACCGGACCAAGCGCCGCTGCCGGGAGCACGTCGAGTCCGGCCGGCTGACCGTGCGCCAGATCGACCTCGCCACCCTGCGCGTCCCGGTGAAGCGACTGCACAAGGTGTTCGCCTTCAACGTCAACCTGTTCTGGGTGCGGGAGTGCGCCGACGAGGTGGCCCTGCTCCACGAGCGGGTGCTCCCGGGTGGCGCGGTCTACCTGTTCTACGAGGCGAACCGCTCCGAGCTGGTGCCGAACATCGTCCAGAAGGCGTCCGCGGCCCTGCAGAAGGGTGGCTTCCGGGTCTCCGTGGTCGACCAGAAGGCGCCCCCGGTCGTGGGCATCATCGGCCGTCGTTAGGAAAATTCCTTATCCTGACTTCTCATTAGGTTATTCTCTAATGTAGGCTGCGCAACAGGCCGTCGACTTCAGGAGGTGCCATGACCGTCATCGTGCTCACCGTCGACCAGCGCGGGAGCCGGTCCACGCCCGACCTGGTCGCCGACGCCGTCACCGCCCTGGCCGACCTGCCCCTGCGGCTGCCGTTCGAACGCACGGTCGGGGACGAGCTCCAGGGCGTCCTCGACGAGCCGTCCGCGCTCCCCCGCGCCGTCGAGCGGCTGCTCCGCGTCGGCGCCTGGCACATCGGCCTCGGGATCGGCGACGTGGACGAGCCCGCGCCCGCCACCGCCCGCGCCGGCCGCGGCCCGGCGTACGTGCATGCCCGGAACGCCGTGACCGCCGCCAAGAACAGCCCGTGGCACCTCCGGGTCTCCGGCGGCGACGACACCGGCCGCGACCTGGAGTCCGTGCTCTGGTTGTGGGCGGCGGTCCTGGACCGGCGTACCGCCAAGGGCTGGGAGGTGACCGACCTGGTGGACCAGGGTCTCTCGTACGACGAGGCCGGGAAGCGTCTCGGGATCAGCCAGTCGGCGGTGAGCCAGCGCGCCCAGGCCGCGGGTCTGGTCGAAGGACGACGGGCCCGCGAGGTGGTCACCCACCTCGCCGCCCGCCTGCTCGGAAAGGACGACTGACCATGCGCCTGCAAGCCGTCGTACCCCTGCTCCTGCTGGCCGGCTCCCTGGTCGCCGCCTGCCTCGGCTGGCTGACCAGGAACCGCACGCTGTCCGCCGTGTGCGCGGTCGTGTCACTCGCGGGCCTGGGCATTCTCGGCGTCCTCGCCTCGGGCATGCCCGAGCTCGGCGACGAGGGACGAGTGTGGGTCACCGCGGTCCTGCTCGTCACCGGACTGCTCGCGATCGTCGGGGGCGGCCCGGTGACCACGACCGTCTTCCAGCTCGTCGACGGCACCCACGCTGCCGAGGCGTCGTCGGTCCGGTCGGCGGGCGAGGTGTTGCGCGGGGGCACCTGGATCGGCGCCCTGGAGCGTGCGGCCGTCTACGCCACGCTGGTCGCCGGCTGGCCCGAGGGCGTCGCCCTCGTCGTCGGGCTCAAGGGCCTGGGCCGCTACCCCGAGCTCCGCAACCAGCAGCACACCGGCACCGCCGAGAGGTTCATCATCGGGACCTTCACCAGCGTCCTCTGGGCGGTCGCCTGCGCCGCGTTCATCCGCCTGCTGTTCTGAAATGATCCGGATGGGTCATGCATCGGCGAGTCACCGGGCGCCATCGTCAACGCCATGACCCATCATCGTCAGCACAACCGGCTCGCCGTCGTACTCGCCGCAGCAGCACTCTTCGTCAGCGTGGGAGCCACCGGTGGCCCCGCGCTCGCCAAGCGCGTCTTCGCCGAGAACTCGGACAAGGTGGACGGCAAGCACGCCGTCGGCTCCGGGGCCTCCACGAAGACAGCGCAAGGGCAAGCTGGTGGCCACCAGCGCCCGGAACGGTCGCCTGCCCAACAACATCATCAAGAAGGCCCCGAACGCCGCGCGACTCGACGGCAAGGACGCCCGGGACTTCCTGGCCCTGCGCTCGCCGGCCGGCCGGCTCGTGGCGGAGGGGCAGGTGTTCGGCGGCAACGGGGCACTGTCCGGCGCCGCCGGCTCTGGCGTCACCGCATCCCGATCGGGGACCGGCAGCTACTCGATCAACCTGCCCGGACTGCGTCCGGGCTGCGGGGGGTCGACCCCCAACGTGGTGGCGACACCGTTCGGCGTGAACGAGGTGAGCCTCAGCGTCGTCGTCACGACGTGCGCGACCGGAGACGTGAGCGTCTACCTGAACACGCGCAACTCGGCCGGCACCTCGACCGACGGGACCTTCGCCTTCGCGATCTTCAGCGGCAACCCCGTCACCCGCAGTCCGGTCGCACGCGCCGCACACGGCCATCCCTCCGTCTGCGAGATGACGGCCACCGGGGAGCGCTGCCACTGAGCCCTGCCACTGGGCGCTGCCACTGGGCCCTGCCACTGGGCGGCGGACCGGTCAGGCGGGTCCGACGATCGCCAGGATCTCCGGCTGCGAGAACAGCTCGGCGGCGATCGCGCGTACGTCGTCGCGGGTGACCGCCTCGACCCGGCCGATCACGTCGTCCAGCGACAGCAGCTCGTCGTAGACCAGCTCGGCCTTGCCCAGCCGGGACATGCGGGAGCCGGAGTCCTCCAGCCCGAGCACCAGGCCGCCACGGAGCTGGCCCTTGCCGCGCTCGAGCTCCTCCTCGGTGATGCCGTCGGCGGCGACCTTGGCCAGCTCGGCCCGCACGGTCGCGAGGACGTCGTCGAGCTTGTTCGGCAGGCAGCCGACCGAGACGCCGACCAGGCCGGCGTCGGCATGGTGGCTGGCGAACGAGAACACGGAGTACGCCAGGCCGCGGCGCTCGCGGACCTCCTGGAAGAGGCGTGAGGACGTGCCGCCGCCGAGGGCGGTGTTCAGCACGCCGAGTGCGAACCGGCGGTCGTCACCACGGGTCAGCCCGTTGACGCCGAGGACCAGGTTGACCTGCTCGAGCGGCCGGCGCGCGGTGACGGTGCCGGCGTGCACGCGTCGGGCTCGGTCGCCGCTCCGCGGTGCCACGGGCGTCTCCTCGCCCGACAGGAAGTCGTTGCGTCCGAACGCGCGGCGTACCTGGCGGACGACCTTGGCATGGTCGACGTTGCCGGCGGCCGCGACCACGATGTTGGCGGGCCGGTAGTGCCGCTTGTAGAAGCGCACCACCTGGTCGCGGGTGATCGTGGTGATCGACTCCATGGTGCCGGCGATCGGGCGGCCCAGCGGACCGTTGCCCCAGGCCTGCTGGGCGAAGAGGTTGTGCACCACGTCGTCCGGGTCGTCGTCGTGCATCGCGACCTCGTCGAGGATGACGTCGCGCTCGGCCTCGACGTCGGCCGCCGCGATCAGCGAGTCGGTGATCATGTCGCCGAGCACGTCGACGGCGAGCGGGAGGTCGTCGTCGAGCACGCGCGCGTGGAAGCAGGTGTACTCCTTGGCGGTGAAGGCGTTGAACTCGCCGCCGACCGCGTCCAGCGCCACCGAGATGTCCATCGCCGACCGGCCCCGGGTGCCCTTGAACAGCAGGTGCTCCAGGAAGTGCGAGCAGCCGTGCTGGGCCGGGGTCTCGTCCCGGGAGCCGACGCCGACCCACACGCCGATGCTGGCCGAGCGGACGCCGGCCATGTGCTCGGTGATCACGCGGAGACCGCCCGGCAGGACGGTACGGCGGACCCGGGAGGTCACCTGCCCGTCGGCGTCGCGGAGGGTCTCGATGGTGCGGGTGGTCCCGGTCTTCTGGGGAACGGACAACCGGCCAGCAGAACTCTGCTGGCCGGCCGTCCGCTGTGTGGAGCCGTCGGTCACTCTGAGTCGTCCGAGTCCTCGGCCTCGTCGGCGGAGCCGTCCGCGTCCTCGACGACCGGGATCAGCGACAGCTTGCCGCGGTCGTCGATCTCGGCGATCTGGACCTGGATCTTCTGACCCACGGAGACGACGTCCTCGACGGCGTCGACCCGCTTGCCACCGGCGAGGCTGCGCAGCTTGCTGATGTGCAGCAGGCCGTCCTTGCCCGGGAGCAGCGAGACGAACGCACCGAAGTTCGTCGTCTTCACGACCGTGCCGAGGTAGCGCTCGCCGACCTCGGGCATGGTCGGGTTGGCGATCGCGTTGACGGCCTGGCGGGCAGCCTCGGCGGCCTCGCCGTTGGTCGCACCGATGTAGATCGTGCCGTCGTCCTCGATGGACAGCGACGCGCCGGTGTCGTCCTGGATCTGGTTGATGACCTTGCCCTTCGGGCCGATGACCTCGCCGATCTTGTCGACGGGGATCCGGACCGTGATGATGCGCGGGGCGTGGATCGACATCTCCTCGGGCTCGTCGATGGCCTCGGCCATGACGTCGAGGATCGCGATCCGGGCGTCCTTGGCCTGGGTCAGCGCCGAGGCGAGGACCTCCGCCGGGATGCCGTCGAGCTTGGTGTCGAGCTGGAGCGCGGTGACGAACTCGCGGGTGCCGGCGACCTTGAAGTCCATGTCACCGAACGCGTCCTCGGCGCCGAGGATGTCGGTCAGCGCGACGTAGCGCGTCTCGCCGTCGACCTCGTCGGAGATGAGGCCCATGGCGATGCCGGCGACGGCGGCCCGGAGCGGGACACCCGCCTGCAGCAGCGACATGGTGGACGCACAGACCGAGCCCATCGAGGTGGAGCCGTTGGAGCCCATGGCCTCGGAGAGCTGGCGGATGGCGTACGGGAACTCCTCGCGCGTCGGCAGCACGGGCAGCAGGGCGCGGCGCGCGAGCGCACCGTGTCCGACCTCGCGGCGCTTCGGCGAACCGACGCGACCGGTCTCGCCCGTGGAGAACGGCGGGAAGACGTACTTGTGCATGTAGCGGCGCGACTTCTCCGGGGAGAGCGTGTCCAGCTTCTGCTCCAGGGTCAGCATGTTCAGCGTGGTGACACCCAGGATCTGGGTCTCGCCGCGCTCGAACAGCGCCGAGCCGTGGACGCGCGGGATCACGCCGACCTCGGCGTGCAGCGGACGGATGTCGGCCAGGCCGCGACCGTCGATGCGGACCTGGTCGCGGAGCACGCGCTCGCGGACGAGCTGCTTGTTCAGCGAGCGGAACGCCGCGCCGATCTCCTTCTCGCGGCCCTCGAACTGCTCGGCGAGCTTCTCGAGCAGGCCGCCCTTGATCTCGTCGACCTTGAGCTCGCGCTCCTGCTTGTCGCTGATGGTCATCGCGGAGGCGGTGTCGGCCTTCGCGGCGGCCTCGACGGCGGCGTACACGTCGTCCTCGTAGTCGAGGAAGACCGGGAACTCCTGGATCGGCTTGGCCGCTTCCTTGGCCAGCTCGGCCTGGGCCTCGCACAGCTGCTTGATGAACGGCTTCGCGGCGTCCAGACCCTGGGCGACGACCGGCTCGGTCGGGGCCTGGGTGCCGGACTCGACGAGGTTCCAGGTCTGCTCGGTGGCCTCGGCCTCGACCATCATGATCGCGACGTCACCGGACTCGGTGACCCGACCGGCGACGACCATGTCGAAGACGGCGTTCTCGAGCTGGCTGTGCGTCGGGAAGGCAACCCAGTGGCCCTCGATGAGGGCGACCCGGACGCCACCGACCGGGCCGGAGAACGGCAGGCCGGAGATCTGGGTGGACAGCGACGCGGCGTTGATCGCGAGCACGTCGTACGGCGTGTCCGGGTTCAGCGCCATGACGGTGATGACGACCTGGACCTCGTTGCGCAGACCCTTCTTGAAGGTCGGGCGCAGCGGGCGGTCGATCAGGCGGCAGGTGAGGATGGCGTCCTCGCCGGGACGACCCTCGCTGCGGAAGAACGAGCCAGGGATCTGGCCCGCGGCGTACATCCGCTCCTCGACGTCGATCGTCAGGGGGAAGAAGTCGAAGTGGTCCTTGGGGTGCTTGCCGGCCGTGGTGGCCGACAGGAGCATGGTGTCGTCGTCGAGGTAGGCGGTCACCGAACCGGCGGCCTGACGGGCAAGGAGCCCGGTCTCGAACTTGACGGTACGGGTGCCGAACTTGCCGTTATCCAACACGGTCTCGACGGCGGAAATGATGGGGCCCTCGGTCAAGGGTTGTCCCTTTCTCTTCGCGGAGCGATCCGCGGCGTCCCGCTCACGGTGGCGGGTCAGTCGAAGGACTCCCGCCTTGGGTCCCTCCCGGCGTGTGATCGGAGGGAGGGGGCCGGTCTTCGATCGAGGCCCGCAGGCGCCTGTGTCCCTAGAGGAGGACGACGCGATCCTGAGAGCCACTACCGAGGACCGGGCCAGACGTGCGGGTCGCTCCTGGTGATGTGTTTCGTGTGTTCAGTTGTGACGGGTCCGACCTTAGCGCGGTCGGTGCCCGAAAATGACAGCGGAGCGGCCGTCCGAAACCGGACAACCGCTCCTCACGTCATCGACGCAGGCCGAGACGCTCCACGATCGAGCGGTAGCGCGCGATCTCGGTCTTCTGCAGGTAGTTCAGAAGACGACGGCGCTGGCCCACGAGCAGCAGCAGACCACGACGGCTGTGGTGGTCGTGCTTGTGCGTCTTGAGGTGCTCGGTGAGGTGGCTGATGCGGAAGCTCAGGAGTGCGATCTGCACCTCTGGCGAACCGGTGTCACCCTCGGTCGTGGCGTACTCGGCGATGATCTTCTTCTTGGTCTCCGCGTCGGTACCAATCGACATGCGGGGCTCCTTCCAGTTCGCTGCGCGGCGCGCCGGGGCCTGTTCACCCGGGCACTCTTGGATCCGCGGCCGTTACACGGCAACCGGAGAAGATTATCAGCGGCGTGTCGCCGCGCCCAATCGCGGGCGCGGGCGGTCAGACCGCCGGGGGCGGGTCCTGCTCGGTACGCCGCTCGGCCACCGTCTGCGAACCGTCGGAGTGCGTGGTCGTGGCCACGCTGGTGTGCTGGCGTCCGCGGTTGGCCTGCACCGCTGTCAGCGCGATCACGAGCACGCCCGCGCCGGCCAGGATGTAGCCCACCATCGTGAGGTCGATCGCTTCGATCGCGTCCTGCACCGCGAAGGCGAGGATCAGGCCGAGGGCCAGCAGAAAGACACCGAATCCGTATCCCATGGGGGTCCTTTCGGGTTGCGCCGTCCGCACGGTGCGGGAGGGCCGATCCCTCATGTACCCAGTTGGGGCCCCGTCAACCTTCCGACCGGGTCAGACGACCGTCACGGGGTGCCGGACCACGGCGTCGAAGAAGTAGCCGCCGTCGTTGAACGGCGTCTCCAGCGGCTGGGTGCGGCCGGCGACATCCGTGGCCCGGGCCATCAGCACGTGCTCCCCCGACTCGGGGTGCGTCCAGGTGTAGCCCCACTGCGTCCAGCCGCCGCGCCGGACCTCGGTCACCCGGGTCGGCTGCCACGTGGTCCCGCCGTCCGCACTGACCTGCACCGACGTCACCCGACCCGCGCCGCTCCACGAGCGGCCGGTCAGTCTGATCTTGCGGCTGCGCGGCAGCTCGGCGTTCCAGGGCAGCTCCCACGCCGAGCGCACGGGGTTCACGGTGAGCGGCGGACTGTCGGGCGGGTAGGCGCCGCCGGTCATCCGGTACCACTTCGTGTTCCACGGCGAGGTGAGCTCGCTCGTGGAGACCTCGAGCGACCCGAGCCACTTGATGCTGCCGATGCCGACCCAGCCGGGCAGCACGAGCCGCAGTGGGTAGCCGTGGTCACGCAGCAGCGGCTTGCCGTTCATCCCCCACGCCAGGATGGCGTCGTCGAGCGCCTTGGCCACCGGGAACGGACGGCGGACCGGGCCGTAGTCGACGCCACCGCTGACGTAGTTCGGATCCAGCCCCGTGGCCTGGATCGACACGGCGTCGGGGCTGATCCCGACCCGGCGCAGCAGGTGCCTGAGCCGTACGCCGTGCCAGCGGATGGTGCCGACGGCACCGAGCAGCCACGGCGTCCCCGACGCCGGGGTGCCCTGCTGCGAGCCGAAGAAGCTGCGCCCGTTGCCCGTGCACTCGTGCACGGAGGTGATGTCTGTCGTCGGCAGCCGGTGCAGGTCGTCGAGGGTCAGGGACAGCGCGTCGGTCTCGCCGCGCGGCGTCGCCAGCCCGTCGCCGTACACGCGCAGTGCGTAGGACTTCCGTTCGATGACCGGGGTGCTGGTGTGGTTGCGCACGAACAGCCGCGCCGGGCGGGTGGCGTACTCCCTCGGGTTGACCGAGTCCCAACGCATCTCGGCGTTCGTCCCGTAGTCGTAGAACCACTGCTCGGGCAGTGGCTTCAGGATCGGCCCCGTCGGCTCGGTCCCGGCCACGGCCCGCGCGGCGAGTCCGTCGCCCACAGCGACTGTCGCTGCCCCGGCTGCGGCTGCCGCGAGGAAGGTACGCCTGCTCGGCATGAGGTCATCGTTCATGTGTGAACAATAAACATGAGTGACTTACTACACAATAGGGACGCGCGGTCCCGCCCTCTGTCCACCGTGACAGTGAAAGTGGCACGATGCGGGGGTGGCGACATCGACGACCGGAACCCGAACCACCCTCGGCGTCTGCAACCTCTGCGAGGCGATCTGCGGGCTCGAGCTCACCATCGAGGGTGACCGGGTCACCTCGATCCGCGGCAACGACGCCGACCCGCTCTCCCGCGGCTACATCTGCCCCAAGGGCGTCTCACTGGCCGACATCCACGCCGACCCGGACCGGCTGCGGCGGCCGGTACGGCGCGTGGGCGAGGGCCCGGATGCCGAGTGGGTCGAGATCTCCTGGGACGAGGCGCTCGACCTGGTCGCCGACCAGGTGGCCGGCGCGATCAACCAGCACGGCCGCAACGCGCTGGGGATCTACCTCGGCAACCCGAGCGCCCACGCGCTCGGCGCCGCCACCCACGGGCTCCCGTTCATCAAGAGCCTGCGCACCCGCAACCGGTTCAGCGCGTCCTCGGTCGACCAGATCCCGCACCAGTTCGTGGGCTGGCAGATGTACGGCCACCAGCTCCTGCTGCCGGTCCCCGACATCGACCGCACGTCGTACTTCCTGGTCTTCGGCGCCAACCCGATGGCCTCCAACGGCTCGCTGATGACCGTCCCCGACTTCCCCAACCGGCTGCGCGACCTGAAGAAGCGCGGCGGCCGGATGGTGGTGTTCGACCCGCGCCGCACCGAGACCGCGAAGGTTGCCTCCGAGCACCACTTCGTGCGGCCGGGCACGGACGCGGTGGTGCTGCTCGCGATGCTGAACGTGCTGTTCGAGGAGGGGCTGACCCGCCCGGCGGCGTACGTCGACAACGCGGACGCGGTCGCGGCCGCCGTCGCGGAGTTCACGCCCGAGCGGGCCGAGGAGGTCAGCGGCGTGCCGGCCGACGACATCCGCCGGATCACGAAGGAGTACGCCGCGGCGCGCGGCGCGGCGGCGTACGGCCGGCTCGGCGTCTCGACCCACGGCTTCGGCTCGATCTGCCAGTGGGCGATCCAGTGCCTCAACCTGCTGACCGGCAACTTCGACCGCGCCGGCGGGGTGCTGTTCCCGGAGCCTGCGATCGATGTCGTCGACCGCCGCTTCATCGGGCCCGGCCACTACGACGTCTGGAAGAGCCGCGTCCGCGGCATCCCGGAGTACGCCGGCGAGCTGCCGGTCTCGACGTTCCGCGAGGAGATCGAGACGCCCGGCGACGGCCAGATCCGCGCGGTGCTGACGATCGCCGGCAACCCGGTCCTGTCGACCCCGGACGGCAAGCGGCTCGGCGAGGCCTTCGACTCCCTGGACTTCATGGCCTCGATCGACATCTACCTCAACGAGACCACCCGGCACGCCGACGTCATCCTGCCGACGACGACCGCGCTCGAGCGTGACCACTACGACCTGGTGTTCCACGGCCTGGCGGTGCGCAACACGGCCCGCTTCACGCCGGCGGTGTTCGAGAGGGACCCCGACACCCGCCACGAGTGGGAGATCTTCCGCGACCTGGCCTCCCGGATCGCCGACCGCCTCGACCAGAAGGCGCCGCTGGCCCAGCGGCTGCGCCAGCGGGCGCGACTGGCGGTCAGCCCGCGGCTGCAGGTCATGGCGCTGCTGACCACCGGCCGGAAGCTCTCCTGGCGACAGCTCCGCAAGCACCCCGAGGGCGTCGACCTCGGGCCGCTGCAACCGACCATGCCCGAGCGGCTGCAGACCAAGGACAAGCGGATCGACCTCGCGCCGCCGTTGTTGATCGGGGACCTGGACCGGCTGCGGGCCACGCTCGCCGAGGGGCCGGACCTGTCGACCGGTGACCTGCTGCTGATCGGCCGCCGCCACAAGCAGGACAACAACTCGTGGATGCACAACACCGAGCGGCTGACCCGCGGACGCCCGCGCCACCAGCTGCTGATGCACCCCGACGACCTGGCCTCACGCGGCATCGACGACGGCGCGCGGGTGACCGTGACGTCCAGGGTCGGCGCCGTGGTGGTCGAGGTCCAGGCCGCCGAGGACATGATGCCCGGCGTCGTGTCGCTCCCCCACGGCTACGGCCACCAGGTCGACGGCACCCGGATGCGGAACGCCTCCAAGGTCATCGGCGTCTCCATCAACGACCTCACCGACCCCGAACGCCTCGACGTGTCCGGCAACGCCGCACTGAACGGCGTACCGGTACGCGTCGAGGCGTCCGTGGGTCAGTCGGCGTCGTAGCCGGTCAGCGACCCGCCAGCTCGTACGCCGGCTCGGTCTCCACGACCTGCTCCCCCGCCGGGGCGGCGGGACGGCTCGGCCACCAGGCCTTCTCGCCCAGGAGGACCAGGATCGCGGGCAGCATCACCAGCCGGATCAAGGTCGCATCGAGCAGGATCGCGGCCGACAGGCCGACCCCCATCATCTTCATCTCCATCATGCTCAGCGTCGCGAAGATCGCGAACACCGAGACCATGACGGCGGCCGCACTCGTGACCACGCTCGCCGTGTCGCTGATGCCACGCTCCACCGCGAGCCGCGTGGGCAGACCGTTGCGGACGTACTCACGGATCCGGCTGAGCACGAACACGTGGTAGTCCATCGACAGGCCCACGAGCACCACCATCACGAACAACGGGATCCAGTCGATCACGAAGTGCGGGCTGGTGAAGTCGAGTGCACCGGCGCCCCACCCGTGCTGGAACACGAGGGTGAGGATGCCGAACGCGGCACCGACCGACGCCAGGTTCAGCAGGGTCGAGACGAGCGCGATCGGGACGCTGCGGAACGCCAGCGCCATCATCAGCAGGGTCAGCAGGAGCACCACGCCGATCACGATCGGCAGCCGGTCCTTCTGCTGGCTGACGAAGTCGAGGGACTCCGCCGCGCCACCTCCGACGACGTACTCCGCGCCGAGGTCGTCGAGCGCCGCCGGAGCCAAGTCGGCCCGAAGGTCCTCGATCGCCCGGTCGACCCGGTCGTCGGACTCGTCGTACGGCATCGCCAGCTGCAGCACGGAGGTCGTACCGTCCGCCGACACGCGGACCGGGTTGCGACCGGTCTCGACGAAGTCGTCGGTCGCCACCGCGTCGCGGTCAAGCCGGGTCAGCGCCGTGGCAACGGCGTCGCTGTCGTCGGCGGATGCCTTGACGACCACTTCGGCCGTCGTCCCCTCGACCGGGAACGCCTTCGTCATCGCGGTGAACGTCTGCACCTGGGGGATGTCCTCGGGCAGCGTCTGCAGGTTGGCCGAGTGGAGCTTCATCCCGAAGGCGGGCAGCGCCAGCAGCACCACGATCGCCCCCGAGACAGCCAGCGCGGCGACGGGGCGCCGAGTGACCGGGGCGAGGATCCGGCGGCTGATGCCGCCCTGGCCGATCCGACGGTTCAGGCGCCACAGGAACGGGACGCGCGGGCGGTCCACCCAGCGGCCCAGCTTGGCGAGCAGCGCGGGCAGTACCGTGATCGACCCGAGGACGGCGACGGCCACGACGATGATCGCGCCGGTGGCCAGCGAGTTGAAGGTCGCGTCGCCGATCACGTAGAGGCCGGCCATCGAGGCGATGACCGCTCCGCCGGAGACGAGGATCGAGTGACCCGAGGTCTCGGCCGCGATCTCGACCGCGTCGAGGGTGGTGCGACCCTTGGCCCGCTCCTCACGCTCACGCTTGAGGTAGAAGAGTGAGTAGTCGACACCGACCGCCATGCCGATCAGCACGATCATGCTGGCGACCGTGGGCTCCGCGGGGATGAGGTGCGAGAGCGGCGCCATGATGCCGATCGTGGCGACGACGCTGGTCGCGGCCAGCAGCACCGGGAGGCCGGCGGCGATCAGGGCACCGAAGGCAAGCAGCATCAGGATGAGCGTCACCGGGAGGCTGAAGACCTCGGCGGCCGACAGGTCATCGGCGATGCGCTCGTTGATGCTGTCGTCGATGGTGATGTCGCCGGCCTGACGGATGTCGAGGCCCGGCTGCTGGTCCTGGACCGAGCTGGTGATGTCGAGCAGTGGCTGGGCGTCTTCGTGATCCTTCGCGAGCTGGATCTCCATGAGCAGCGCCGACCGGTCGGGATTCCACTGCGGCTCCGACACCTCGTCCACGCCGTCGGCGGCGGACATCCGGCTGCGCAGCTCGGCCGCGGCCGACTCGGCAGCCTGCTGGTCGAGCGCGGTGTCGCCTTTCGCGGTGATCAGGACATTCTCGGTGGTGGGCGCTTCGAGGCCGGCGGACTGCACGATGGCGTCGGCTCGCCCGGAGTCGCCGAGGCGGTAGTCCGCGTCGGTGGGCTCCTGGGTGGGTATGGCGATCGCCAGGCCGACCGCCACGAGGACGAAGATCAGCCAGGCGAGGATGGCGCGCCACGGGTGCATGGCACTCCAGCGGGCGGCCCGGATCGGGACGCCGGAGAGGGGGTTACGGACGGACATGGCCGTTGCTCCTTGTGGTCAGATCGGGTGAGGACTCCCGATGACTCCAGCCTCGCGACCGCAGGCCCGACGGTCAGGGGCGTCAGGTCCCGAAGAGAGGTGGACCCAGCACCACTGTCCGGCGTCGTCGTTTCAGGGAAGATTGACCTCATGTCGACGTACCAGGCGGGGCCGCCACGGCTGCGGAGCCGATGGGCTCTCACCGGGCTGGCGTTCGCCCACCTGTTCCTGGCGGTGCCCGCCCTCGTCCTCTTCTGCCTGGACATCGCGTTCATCCCGCTCGTCATCGTCACCGTGGGTATCCCTTTTCTGATGCTCCTGGTGCCGGCAACGCAGGGCATGGCCGCGGCGTACCGTGGCCTGGCGGGTGTCGTCCGGCGCGAGCACCTGGAGTCGGCGTACCGCGACACCCGGGGCATGGGCCCGCTGGTCCGGCTGCGGACCTGGGCCGCCGACCCCGCCCGCTGGCGAGACCTGCTGGGTCTCTTCCTCGCTGGGACCGCCGGCCTGGTGATCTCGATCCTCGTGATCGTGCTGGGCACCAGCTGGATCTTCTACCTGATCTACCCCTTCCTCTGGTGGGTGACGCCGCCCGGCATCTTCGACATGCAGATGGGGCTGTTCACGATCGACACGCTCGGCGAGAGCTTCCTGCTGTGGCCCGCTGCCGCGCTCCTTTTCGCGCTGTGGTGGTGGACGGTCGGTCCGCTGATGTGGGCGCGGGCCGCGATGGACCGCGCGGTGTTCTGCCGGAGCCGGACCGAGGAGCTCCAGGAGCGGGTGCAGGTGCTGACCGAGACCCGCGCCGAGCACGTCGACCACTCCGCCGCCGAGCTGCGCCGGATCGAGCGGGACCTGCACGACGGCGCCCAGGCCCGACTGGTCGCGCTCTCGATGAGCCTCGGCCTGGCCGACAGCCTGATGGAGTCCGACCCCGAGACCGCGCAGCGGATGATCGCGGACGCCCGGTCCACCAGCAAGGCGGCGCTCGGCGACCTGCGGTCGGTCGTCCGCGGCATCCATCCGCCCGTGCTGGCCGACCGCGGCATCGCGGGCGCGGTCGAGGCGCTGGCTCTCGACATGCCGATGCCGGTCCGGATCGACGTCTCGCTGAACGGCCGGCCCCCGGCACCGGTCGAGTCGGCGGTCTACTTCGCCGTGGCCGAGTGCCTCGCGAACATCGGCAAGCACTCGGCCGCCTCGAACGCGTGGATCACCCTGGACCACGCTGCCGGAGTGCTCCAGGTGACCGTCGGCGACGACGGCATGGGCGGCGCGGATGCCGACACGGGGACGGGTATGCGGGGGGTGATGCGGCGGCTGTCGGCATTTGACGGCACGATGAGGGTGTCGAGCCCGGTCGGCGGGCCCACGATCGTCACCATGGAGGTTCCGTGCGCCTTGTCCTCGCCGAGGACCACGCCCTCCTCCGGGCAGGCCTGATCCAGCTCCTCGAGCTGCAGGGTTTCACGATCCTGGCCGCCGTCGACAACGCGGCCGACCTCGACAAGGCCCTCCAGGACCCTGCCGCCGACGCCGCCGTCCTCGACGTACGCCTGCCGCCCACGCACACCGACGAGGGGCTGCGCGCGGCCATCGCGGCCCGCACCGCCCGCCCCGGGTTCCCGGTGATGGTGCTGTCCCAGTTCGTCGAGCACCTCTACGCCCGCGAGCTGCTGGCGAGTGGTGAAGGCTCGGTCGGCTACCTCCTCAAGGACCGCGTGTCCGACGTCGCCGAGTTCGTCGACGGCGTACGCCGGGTCGCCGCCGGTGGCACCGTCCTCGACCCCGAGGTCGTGGCCGCGATCATGGCCCGCCGCCGCGACGAGCCGCTCGACAGGCTGACCCCGCGCGAGAAGGAAGTCATGGCGCAGATGGCCGAGGGCCGTTCCAACACCGCGATCGCGGCCGCCCTGTTCGTCACCGAGAAGGCCGTCGCCAAGCACATCAACAGCATCTTCACGAAGC
This sequence comes from uncultured Actinomycetota bacterium, assembly GCA_963788445.1. Taxonomy (GTDB): domain Bacteria; phylum Actinomycetota; class Actinomycetes; order Propionibacteriales; family Nocardioidaceae; genus Nocardioides. The sequence continues at coordinate 84,536 of CAWBGN010000004.1, read as the reverse complement.
TCGACCTGCCGATCGCTCCCGACGACAACCGTCGGGTCCGCGCGGTGCTGGCCTGGCTGAAGCTCTGACCCCCCACGAAGTGGCGGCATTTCTGCCACTTCGTGGTCAGCCCTCGAGCACCTCGCGGACGGCCTCGCGGGCAGACATCGGGTCGTGCGCGGCCAGCGCTACCTCGGCCGCCTCCTCGCACTTGTGGCTCGAGACCGACGCCAGCCTCGCGCCGACCGGGCGGACCGCCGCGGCGGCCATCGAGAGGGAGGTGATCCCCATTCCGACCAGCGCGCACGCGAGCATCGGGTCGGCAGCTGCCTCGCCGCAGACGCCGACCGACTTGCCGGCCTGGCGCCCGGCCTCGGCGGTGATCGCGATCAGCTGCAGCACGGCCGGCTGCCAGGCGTCGGTGAGGTGGGCCAGGTCGGTGGCCATCCGGTCGGCGGCCATCGTGTACTGAGTGAGGTCGTTGGTGCCGATCGAGAGGAAGTCGACGACCTCGAGCATCCGGTACGCCAGCAGGGCCGCGCTCGGGACCTCGACCATGACGCCGGCCTTCAGCCCGCGCTCGCGCACCTTCGCGCCGAACTCCGTCGCCTCGGCAACCGTGGCCACCATCGGCGCCATCACCCAGGTCTCGGTGCCCGTCTCGCGGGCTGCGAGGGCGACCGCGTCGAGCTGCCGGTCGAGCAGGCCGGGGTTGTCGAACGACAGGCGCAGGCCGCGTACGCCGAGGGCGGGGTTCTCCTCGCCGTGCAGGGTCGCGAACGCGAGCGGCTTGTCGGAGCCGGCGTCCAGGGTGCGGACCACGACGTACCGGTCGGCGTCGCCGGGTCCCGGGCTGCCGAAGGCGCTGAGCACCTCGCCGTAGATGCTGGCCTGCTCCTCGACCGTCGGCTCCTCCTTCCGGTTCAGGAACGACAGCTCGGTGCGGAACAGCCCGACTCCCTCGACCGGGGCGTCGGCCGCGGACCGGGCGCTCTCGCCGTCGGCCACGTTGGCGAGGATCCGGACCGGCTTCCCGTCCGCCGTGGCTCCCGGACCAGACCATGAGGCCAGGGCGGCACGCGCCTCGACGTCCGCCGCCACCCGCCGTTCGGCCTCCGCCTCGTCCGGGTCGAGCTCGACCGTGCCGGCCGTGCCGTCGACCAGGAGCCGGCTCCCGGACGGGATGTCCATGGCTCCGGCGGTGCCGACCACGCAAGGGATGCCGAGCTGGCGGGCGATGATCGCCGTGTGGCTGGTCGGGCCACCACGCTCGGTGACGAGGCCGACCACGACCGAGGGCTGCAGGCCCGCGGTGTCCGACGGGGCGAGGTCCTCGGCCACGAGGATCGACGGCTCGGTCGGAGTGGGTACGCCGGGCTCGGGCTCCCCCACGAGGCGGGCGACGACGCGGCGCTCGATGTCGCGCAGGTCGGTGACCCGCTCGGCCATCAGCCCGCCCATGCCGGTGAAGACGTTGGCGAACTGGTCGACGGCGGCGTGCACGGCTCCGAGCACGTCGTCACCCGACCGGAGCGCCTTGCGAACCGCACCGCGCAGGCCCTTGTCCCGGGCTAGACCAGCACTCGCCGTGAGCACCTCTGCCGCAGCGCCCGACGCCTTGCCGGCCTTGGTGGCGAAACCGTCCGCGACCGCAGCGATCGCCTCGTCGTATGCCGCCAGGGCTGTGTCCTCGTCGAAGGCGTGGGCGTCGAAGCGGTCGATCGCCTCCGGCGAGACCTCGCTGCGTACGAGCTGGATCGGTGCGTGGGCGACCCCCGGGACGACGGGCGTGCCGCGCAGCAATGTCTGGTGCGGGGAGTCCGATGTGGTGACCATGGTCACAAGTTAACCCCGGAGCCCCCTTGACAGTCAACACATACGGGCGTAAAACAACACATACACAGAGCGGCAAAGGCGGGAGGGAGCCAGATGACGATGTACGCCGAGGAGCGACAGCAGGCGATGGCCCAGCTCGTCGCGGAGCACGGCCGCCTGTCGGTCAACCTACTCGCCGAGCAGTACGACGTCACCACCGAAACCGTCCGCCGTGACCTGTCCGCCCTCGAGCGGATGGGCCTGGTCCGTCGGGTCCACGGGGGCGCCGTGCCGGCGAACTCCCTCACCGTCATCGAATCGGGCCTCGTCGAGCGCGACTCGTCCAACACCGCCGAGAAGGAACGGATCGCCAAGGCGGCCCTCGACCTGCTCCCGCCACCCGGCTCGACGGTCCTGATCGACGCCGGCTCGACGACCAGCCGCCTGGCCAGCATGCTCCCCCGCGACCACCGGCTCACGGTCGTCACCCACGCCGTACCGGTCGCCGCACGGCTGGCCGGCAACCCGCAGATCGAGCTGCACCTGTTGCCGGGCCGGGTCAGGTTCACCACCCAGGCCGCGGTCGGCGCCGACACCGTCCGGGCGCTCGCCGAGCTCCGGGCCGACATGGTCTTCCTCGGCACGAACGGGATCACCGTGGAGCACGGCCTGTCCACACCCGACCGCGACGAGGCCGCCACCAAGCGGGCGATGGTCCTCTGTTCCCGCCAGGTTGTGGTGCTCGCGGACGCCAGCAAGGTCGGCACGGAGACACCGATCCGGTTCGCCGAGCTCAGCGAGGTGGACGTCCTGGTCACCGACGACGGCGTGGCCGCGGCCGATCGCCGGTCCCTGTCCAAGGCCGGACTCGACGTGGTGATCGCGTGATCATCACTCTCACCGCCAACCCGAGCCATGACCGCACCGTCACCCTGACCGGGCCCCTGGCGCGAGGCAGCGTCCAGCGGGCCGCGTCCGTGATCTCGCAGGCCGGGGGCAAGGGCGTCAACATCTCCCGTGCCTCCGTCGCCGCGGGTGTCCCGTCCATCGCGATCCTGCCGGCCCGGAAGGACGACCCGTACGTCCTCGAGCTGCTAGCCGCCGGCATCGACTGCCGGCCGGTGCCGCACCCGGGCGACCTGCGGGTGAACATCACGATCAGCGAGCCCGACGGCACCACCACCAAGCTCAACAGCCCGGGCCCGGCCATGACCCCGGTCGTCCTCGCCGATCTCACCGAAGCGCTCCGCCGCCGCGCGCAGTCGGCAGACTGGGTCGTCCTGGCCGGCTCCCTGCCTCCCGAGACCCCCACCGAGGCGTACGCCGACCTCGTCGTCGCCCTGCGCGGGACCGGCGCCCGGGTCGCGGTCGACACCAGCGACGCACCCCTGCGCGCGCTCGTCGAGCGGCTGCCCGACTGCGCGCCGCACCTGATGAAGCCGAACGGAGAGGAGCTGGCCTCCTTCACCGGCCACGACGCCGACGAGCTCGAGTCCGACCCCGCCGCAGCCGCCGCGGCCGCGGCCAGCCTGGTCGAGCAGGGCGTGGAGACGGTGCTGGCCACGCTCGGCCCGCTCGGCGCCGTACTCGTCAACGCCGACGGCGCCTGGCACGCCACCCCTCCGCCGACCGAGGTGGTCAGCACCGTCGGGGCCGGCGACTCCAGCCTCTTCGGCTACCTCCTCGGAGCGATCGAGAACCGCTCGCCCGACGAGCGACTCGCGCTGGCCGTCGCCTACGGGAGCGCGGCCGCCGGACTCCCCGGCACGACCATCCCCCACCCCTCACACGTCAGGTCCGAGCAGGTCTCGGTCCGCGAGCTCGACCTCAGCCTAGGAGGGTGACGATGTCCGACTTGATCACTCCGGATCTGGTGCGTCTCGACGCAGATCTCGGGTCCGACAAGCACGACGTGATCCGCGCCCTCGCGCGGATCGCGGGCGACGTGGGTCGCGCGACCGATGTCGAGCCAGCTGGCCGAAGACGCCCTGGCACGCGAGGCGACCTCGGCGACCGGCCTGCCGGGCGGGATCGCCATCCCCCACTGCCGGACCACCGGCGTCGACGAGCCCACGCTGGTGTTCGCCCGGCTGAACCCGAAGGTCGACTTCGGCGCGAAGGACGGCCCCGCCGACATCGCGTTCCTGATCGCCGCCCCCGCCGGCGGCGACTCGACCCACCTGCAGCTGCTCACCAAGCTGGCTCGCGCCCTGGTGAAGCCGGCGTTCACCGACGCTCTCCGCGACGCGGAGACGGCCGGAGGACATCGTCGACCAGGTGAACCTCGCGCTCGGCGTCGCGCCCGCTCCCGCGGCTGCCGCCGCTCCGGCCGCCGCTGCTTCGTCCGGCGCTGCAGCCCCGGCGGCCGCGACCACCGCGGCCGCTGCTGCTCCCGCGGCTGGACGCCGCAAGCTGGTCGCCGTCACCGCCTGCCCGACCGGCATCGCCCACACCTACATGGCGGCCGAGGCCCTCGAGGCCGCGGCCGAGCGGGCAGGCGTCGACATCGCGGTCGAGACCCAGGGCTCGGCCGGGTCGACCCCGCTCTCGCACGAGACGATCGCGGCCGCCGACGCCGTGATCTTCGCCGTCGACGTCGGGGTCCGTGACCGCGGTCGCTTCGGCGGCAAGCCGGTGGTGTCCTCGGGCGTGAAGCGCCCGATCGACGAGGGCGACAAGATGATCGAGGAGGCCCTCCGGTACGCCGACGACCCGAACGCCCCCAAGGTCGAGGGCCACGGCGGCGAGGCCGAGACCACGAGCGGCGGCGAGTCGTTCGGTCACCACGCCCGCCGGATCCTGATGACCGGCGTCTCGTACATGATCCCGTTCGTCGCGGCGGGCGGTCTGCTGATCGCGCTCGGCTTCCTGTTCGGCGGCTACGAGATCGTCGGTCCCGCTGGAGAGATCGTGGTCAACAACACGCTCTTCGACCTGCCCGATCCCGCGGCCCTGGGCCTTGACCACGCCCTGTTCGACAGCGGATTCCTCGCCTACATCGGAGCCGTCTTCTTCGTGCTCGGCGCCACCGCGTTCAAGTTCCTGGTGCCGGCGCTCGCGGGCTACATCGCCTACGCGATCGCGGACCGGCCCGGCATCGCGCCCGGCTTCGTCATGGGCGCGCTCGCCGTCGACCTGGGTGGCTTCGGCCTTCCGCAGAGCGGCTTCCTGGGCGGCATCATCGGCGGTGTCATGGCCGGCTTCGTGGCGCTCTGGATCGCGCGCTGGAAGGTGGCTACCTGGGCGCGCGGCCTGATGCCTGTCCTGCTGATCCCGCTGCTGGCGACCCTGATCAGCGGGTTCGTCATGATCGCCGTCCTCAGCAAGCCGCTCGGCAAGCTGATGGAGGCGCTCACGGACGGCCTCAACAGCATGAGCGACGATCCCGGGCTCGCCATCCTGCTCGGGGTGATCCTGGGCCTGATGATGGCCTTCGACATGGGCGGCCCGCTGAACAAGGTCGCCTACGCCTTCGCCACCGCCGGGCTCGGTGCCGCGGCGACCGCGTCCGGGGACGCCCCCGAGCTCAAGGTGATGGCCGCCGTCATGCTCGCCGGCATGGTGCCTCCGCTCGCCCTGGCGCTCGCCACGGTCGTCCGCCCCGGCCTGTTCAGCGTGCCCGAGCGCGAGAACGGCAAGGCCGCCTGGGCGCTCGGGGCCTCGTTCATCACCGAGGGAGCCATCCCGTTCGCCGCGGCCGACCCCCTGCGGGTGATCCCGTCGATCATGCTCGGCAGTGCCGTCACGGGCGGCCTGGCCATGGCCATGGACGTCACCCTCCGCGCCCCGCACGGCGGCATCTTCGTGCTGTTCGCGGTGGGGAACGTGATCGGCTTCCTGATCGCCCTCATCGCCGGAGTCATCGTCGGGGCCCTCGCGGTCGTCGTGCTCAAGTCCATCGGCGCCCGCGACACCGATCTGGCCACCGTCTGACCGTCCCGGTCCACCACCACCACCAAGGAGAAACATGCCCAGCAAGACCGTCGTCGTCGGCTCCGCCGTCGGCCTGCACGCCCGCCCGGCCGCCCTCATCTCGGAGGCTGCCGGCGAGCTCGACAGCGAAGTACTCATCGGAATCCCCGGCGACGAGCCCGTGGACGCCAGCTCCGCCCTGCTGATCATGACCCTGGGCGCCGGCAACGGCGACACGGTCGAGGTCTCGGGTGACAACCAGGCGGACGTCGACAAGATCTCCGCCATGGTCGAACAGGACCTCGACGCCTGACAAGCAACGCTGACCCGCCGTTAATTAACGGCGGGTCAGCGTTCTTCGCGCAGGGTGAGGTAGACCGCGCGGACGCCGACGGCCCGCTCCAGCTCGCGCTTGATGCCGCTGAAGAACTGGTCGCGGTAGGCCTCGTCGGTCACGGCGTACACCGTGAAGTAGAGGCCGGAGAACGCCGCGAGGAACACCGAGACCTGGAGCAGCTCCACGGACAGGTGGTCGAGCCACCTGAGGTGGTGGATCGGGCCGCCTGTCCAGTTCGCCTGGACCTGCTCGTCCATCACGACGGCGCCGAACAGCAGGAAGAACGCGAACACCGACAGCGCGAGCAGCAGCACCTGGACGGCCTGGGCGATCGCGAGGACCAGCATCAGGTTCGCCTTCTCGAAGCCGCGCACCTCGGCCCTCTCGGCGATCCCCTCCCTGCCCGCGCGTTCGAGCAGGTCGTGGGCCTGCGCCTCGAGCGGCGTGTGCCGGCAGGCCTCGACCAGCGCCGCCTCGTCCTTGACGTCGTCGGCCTCGTCGAGCTCGTCGGGCAGCCGCACCAGCAGGAAGATCGCGGCCACCGTCGCGAACAGCAGGACGGTGAGGACCATCAGCGAGCCGTCCAGCCGGGCCGACACCTCCCACACCTCGGCGTTGATGAACAGGAACGTGACGAACACGCAGCAGCAGCGGCAGCGCACGGGTCGCCATCGGCAGCAGCTGCGGGATGCTGCGCAGCGTGCGCGCGACCGCCCAGGTGACGATCGACCGGGCCCGCAGCTTCGTCGACGCGTAGGCCAGTGCCACCAGTCCGACGATGGCCATGATCGTGGCGGGTACGGCGGCGAGGTCGCCGGCCAGCCAGCGCCAGGGCGACCCCGGCGGCGACCGCGACCAGCACGGTCACGACGAGCATCACCAGCGTGCGCCAGGAATGCAGCGCGGAACGTGCGGCGTCACGCTCCTCGGGGACGAAGTACGGCAGGCCGTGCTGGAGGAACCACGCCTCGGTGTCGGCCAGCGGGTCACCGGTGGCTGCCTTCACGGCGCGCCCAGCAGCTCGCGGGCGCGATCGACGTCGTCGTGCATCTGCTCGACCAGCTTGTCGACCGACTCGAAGGCCACCATCCCCCGCAGCCGGTCGACGAAGGACACCTCGACCTCGACGTCGTACAGCTCGAGGTCGTCGCGGTCCAGCACGTAGCTCTCCACCCGGCGGTCGCGCTCGCCGTCGAACGTCGGGTTGGTGCCGACGCTGATCGCCGCCGGGAACGTCTCGCCGGTGTCCATCCGCCGCAGCCACCCGGCGTAGACGCCGTCGGCGGGCGCCGCGGACACGGCGCTGGTCGGCACGTTGGCGGTCGGGAAGCCGAGCTCGCGGCCGCGCTTGTCGCCGCGCACGACCAGGCCGCGGACGGTGAAGGGGCGGCCCAGTGCCTCGGCGGCCCCGGCCACGTCGCCGGTGGCCAGGCACATCCGGATGTACGTCGACGACCACACCTGCGGGCCGCCGTCGAGCGGCACGCCCTCGGCGACGAAGTCGCGCGACGCCCCCGCCTCGCGGAGCGTCGCCACATCGCCCGACGCCCGGCTGCCGAACCGGAAGTTGGCGCCGACCACGACCGCGGCCGCGTGCAGGCAGTCGACGAGCACCCGGTCGATGAACTGCTCGGGCGACCAGGAGGCCATGTCCCGGTCGAACGGGAGGGCCAGGACGGCGTCCACCCCGGCGTCGGCCAGCAGCTCGGCGCGGGCCTCGATCGAGGTGAGCGTGGACGGCGCGTGCTCCGGGACGCAGCACCGCCATCGGGTGCGGGTCGAAGGTGACGGCGACGACGGTCAGCCCCTCGGCGTCGGCGACCGCCCGGGCGCGGCCGATCACCGCCTGGTGGCCACGGTGGACGCCGTCGAAGTTGCCGATGACGACCGCGGACCGGGCCAGGTCGGCCGGGACCTCGTCGAGGGAACGCCAGATCTGCACCGGTGCAGCCTACTGAGCCGGGTCGGAGGGCCGGCGCATCAGGCGAACACCGCCACGGCGCGGGCGACGCCCTCGCGGGGCTCGTAGAGCGCCAGGAACTCGCCGTCCGGCGCGAACACCGCGGTCAGGCCGGCGAGCTCGACGTCCAGAGCCCGGCCGAACCGGACGTCGCTCGCCTGTCCCTCGTCCAGGTCGCGCACGGTGAAGCTCTCGCGCGCGGCGTCGGCGATCGGGAGCATCGTGAACTCCTCGCCCAGCTGCTCGAGGGTGCGGGCGAGGTCGAGGCCGAACGCCCCCACGGCGGTACGCCGCAGCGCGGTCAGGTGCCCGCCGACCCCGAGCGCGGCGCCGAGGTCACGCGCGATCGCCCGGATGTAGGTGCCGCTGGAGCAGCGCACCGAGACGTCGACGTCGAGCGTCTCCCCCGCCGTGCCGGACGTCGAGCACGGTCGAGCTCGTGGATGGTGACCGGTCGAGCCTTGAGCTCGACGTCCTCGCCGTCGCGGACGCGCTGGTAGGCCCGCTTGCCGTCGACCTTGATCGCCGACACCGCGGTCGGCACCTGCTCGATGTCGCCGACGAACTCGGCCAGCGCCGCCCGGACGGTCGGCTCCTCGAGGTGGGCGGCCGATGCCACGGCCGTCGTCTCGCCCTCGGCGTCGTCGGTGGTGGTGGCCACGCCGAGCCGGATCGTGGCGGCGTACGCCTTCTCGGTCAGCATCAGGTGGCCGAGCAGCCGGGTGGCGCGGTTGACGCCCAGCACCAGCACGCCGGTGGCCATCGGGTCGAGCGTGCCGGCATGCCCGACCTTGCGGGTCCCGGCCAGCCGGCGTACCCGCGCGACCACGTCGTGCGAGGTCAGGCCCGCCGGCTTGTCGACGACGACCAGGCCGGACAGATCGGTCACTGCGCGGCTTCGTCGCCGTCGGTGTCGTCGTCCTCGTCGCTGTCACGCGGCTTCTTGTACGGGTCGGGCTCGCCGGCGTACGTCGCCCCGCGGCGCGCTGCGGCCGCCTCGTCGAGGGCCCGGGCCTTCGCGAGCACCTCGTCGAGGTGCCGAGCGGTCTCGGGCAGCGCGTCGGCGACGAACGTCAACGACGGTGCGTGCCGCATGCCGAGCTGCTTGGCGACCTCGGAGCGCAGCAGCCCCTTGGCCGACTCGAGGGCCGCGGCCGTGGCCGCCAGGGCCTCCTCCTCGCCGCCTTCGACGCCCAGGACCGTGTAGAAGATGGTGGCCTGCTGGGTGTCGCCGGTGACGCGGACGTCGGTGACGGTCACGAAGCCGAGGCGTGGGTCCTTGATCCTGCGCTCGAGCATCTCGGCCACGATCACCTGGATCCGGTCGGCGATCTTCCGCACCCGTGGACTGCTCATGGTTGCTTCCCTCAGATGTTGAGTTGGGCTTCCGCGGTGTTCGAGTTGGGCTCCCGCGGCGCGGCATGCGCCGCGGAAGCCCAACTCAACGAGTCAGCTGCGCGGGATCTCGCGCATCTCGAACGACTCCACGACATCGCCGATCTTGATGTCCTGGAAGTTCTTCAGCACCAGACCGCACTCGAAGCCCTCGCGGACCTCGGACGCGTCGTCCTTCTCCCGCTTCAGCGAGGCCAGGTCGAGGTTGTCGGCCACGACCGCGCTGTCGCGCAGCACGCGCGCCTTGGCGTTGCGGCGGATGACACCGCTGGTGACCATGCAGCCGGCGATGTTGCCGATCTTCGACGAGCGGAAGATCTCGCGGATCTCCGCCTGGCCGAGCACCGACTCCTCGTACTCCGGCTTGAGCATGCCCTTGAGGGCCGCCTCGATCTCCTCGATCGCCTGGTAGATGACCGAGTAGTAGCGGATCTCGACGCCTTCCTTGTCCGCCATCTGGCTCGCCTTGCCCTGGGGCCGGACGTTGAAGCCGATGATGATGGCGTCGGAAGCAGCGGCCAGGTCGACGTTGGTCTCGGTGATCGCACCGACACCGCGGTCGATGACCCGCAGGCTGACCTCGTCGCCGACGTCGATCTGCGCGAGAGCGTCCTCGATGGCCTCGACCGAACCGGACACGTCGCCCTTCAGGATCAGGTTGAGCTCCTGGCTCTCGCCCTTCTCCATGGAGGCCATGAAGTCCTCGAGCGTACGGCGGACGCGGCGCTTGGCCTGCATGGCCGCCCGCTCACGGGCCTCACGCTTCTCGGCGATCTGGCGTGCCATCCGGTCGTCGTCGACCACGATGAAGTTCTGACCCGCACCCGGCACCGCGGTGAGACCGAGCACCATCGCGGGACGCGACGGGTCGGCTGCCTCGATGTTGTCGCCGTGCTCGTCGAGCATGGCGCGCACCCGGCCGTAGGCCGGACCGGCCACGATCGAGTCGCCGACGCGGAGCGTGCCGCGCTGGACCAGCACCGTGGCCACCGGACCGCGACCGCGGTCGAGGTGCGCCTCGACGACGAGGCCCTGGGCGTCCTGGTCGGGGTTCGCCCGCAGGTCCAGGGACGCGTCGGCGGTCAGCACGACGGCCTCGAGCAGCTTGTCCAGGTTGAGCTCGGACTTCGCCGACACGTCGACGAACATCGCGTCGCCGCCGTACTCCTCGGGGATCAGGCCGTACTCGGTCAGCTGGCCGCGGACCTTGGTCGGGTCCGCCTCCGGCTTGTCGATCTTGTTGACCGCGACCACGATCGGCACGCCGGCCGCCTTGGCGTGGTTCAACGCCTCGACGGTCTGCGGCATCACGCCGTCGTCGGCCGCGACCACGAGGATCGCGATGTCGGTCGCCTGGGCACCACGGGCACGCATGGCGGTGAACGCCTCGTGACCCGGGGTGTCGATGAAGGTGATCCGGCGCTCGTCGCCGTCGACCTCGGTCGTGACCTGGTAGGCACCGATGTGCTGGGTGATGCCACCGGCCTCCTTGTCGACCACGTTGGCGTTGCGCAGCGCGTCGAGGAGCTTGGTCTTTCCGTGGTCGACGTGACCCATGACGGTGACGACCGGCGGCCGGATCGCGAGATCGGCCTCCTCGCCCTCGTCGGAGCCGAACTCGATGTCGAAGGACTCGAGCAGCTCGCGGTCCTCGTCCTCGGGCGAGACGACCTGGACGACGTAGTTGAGCTCCTCGGCGAGCAGCTCGAACGTCTCGTCGTTGACCGACTCGGTCGCGGTCACCATCTCGCCGAGCGAGAACAGCATCTGCACGAGCGCCGCGGCGTCGACGTTGATCTTCTCGGCGAAGTCGGTCAGGGACGAACCGCGGGCCAGTCGGACGGTCTCGCCGTTGCCCTTGCGGACGCGTACGCCGCCAATGGTCGGCGCTTCCATCTGCTCGAACTCCTGGCGACGGGCGCGCTTCGACTTGCGACCGCGACGCGACGGACCGCCGGGGCGACCGAACGCACCCTGGGTCTGGCCACGCTGGCCGGGACGACCGCGGCCTCCACCGCCGCCGGGCCCGAAACCGGGACCGCCACCGGGGCGACCGCCACCGGGGGCACCGGCACCGGCACCGGCCGGGGCACCGCCACGACCGGGAGCGCCACCGCGACCGGGAGCACCGCCACGACCACCGGGGCCGCCACCGGGACCACCGCGACCGGGACCGCCGCCGGGGCCACCACGGCCACCGGGACCGGAGCCGAAGGCGGCCGGGGACTTGGGCATCATCGCCGGGTTGGGGCGCGGCATGCCGGGACGACCCGGGGCACCGCCGCCACCCTCACGGGCGGCTGCGGGGCGCGGCGGGCGCTGGTCGCCGGCGGCCGGGGGCTGCGTGCTCTCCGGGGCGACCGGCGGCGCCGACGGGCGGCGGCCCATGCCCTGGCTGGACGCGAACGGGTTGTTGCCCGGGCGAGGCGCGCCGGGACGGCCGACGGGCCGCGGTGCGGGCGCCTTCGGCGTGGGGCCGGACGGGGCGGCGGCCGCGGGGGCCTCCGGCTCGGCCGGGGGCTCGGGGGCCGCAACCGGCTCCGGCGCGGGCGTCGGAGCGGGAGCCGCCTCGGGCTCGACGGGAGCCGGGGCGGGTTCGGCCTTCTTGGCCGGAGGCTTGGGCCCGGGCTTCGCGGGCGCCGCCTTCTCGGGGGCAGGAGCCTCGGTCACCGCAGCGGTCTTCAGCTGCTCGCCGTACTCCTTCTTGAAACGCATCTCGACAGGGGGTTCGACCGTCGACGACGCCGACTTGACGAACTCCCCCATCTCCTTGAGCTTCTCGAGAACAAACTTGCTCTCGACACCGAACTCTTTGGCGAGTTCGTGGACTCGGGTCTTAGCCACGCTTCTCCTTCTGGCCCGAGTCCCGAGCTCCGCTTCGTTCGGAGGGGGTGATTCGGACCGTTAGTGGTTGTGCAAACTCATCGGAAAGTACTCATCGAGTGCTCATGAGCTGCTGCTCCAGTTTCTGTCGGTCGATCACGGTCAGTGCTTCCCGTTGCCGGGCTGCGAGAGGTAGTCGGCCACCGGTGTGCTGGCGAGTCCCTGTCCGAGCCGGAGGGCCCGGGCAAAAGCTCGCCTGCGCACCGCGAGGTCGTAGCACGCCGGTGTGGGGTGCAGGTGCGCACCTCGACCGGGAGCCGCGCCGCCCGGATCGGGGACGACGGCCGGAAGGCCATCGGGTCCCGAGCCCGCGACGACTCGCAACAACTCGCGTCTGGTGGCTCGCTCCCGGCATCCGATGCACGTCCGGACAGGCCCCGTGGGGGTCATGTCGTCCGGATCGGCAGAAGTCATGCGTTCGCGCGCCACCAAGGAACAACACTACCGCGATCCGTCACTGGTTCCGAACCGGGGCGCTCCGCCCTACCGTGACCGCATGGCTACGAGGGCAGTGGTCGACGACCACTTCACCACCACAACACTCGACACGTCGATTTGGTTCCCGCACTACCTGCCGGCCTGGTCGTCGCGTGCCGGGACGGCCGCCAGCGTGCATCTGGACGGCTCCTCCCTGACCCTGGACGTGCCCGTCGACCACCCCGTCTGGTGCCCCGGCGACCACATGCCTCCACTCCGGGTGTCCGGGATCCAGTCCGGCAACTGGTCGGGGCCGGTCGGCTCGCGGTACGGCCAGCAGCGGTTCCGTGATGGCCAGCTGGTCCGGGAGGAGCAGGAGCGGTTCGAGGGCTGGCTGCCCACCGGCGGTCGGGTCGCGATCCGGGCCCGGATGGAACTCTCTCCCCGATCCATGGCCGCGCTCTGGATGAGCGGGTTCGAGGACGACCCGGAGCAGCTCCAGTGCGGCGAGATCTGCGTCTTCGAGATCTTCGGCAACGCCCTCGCCACCGATCCGCCGTCGGCCGAGGTCGGCGTCGGGATCAAGGCCTTCCGCGACCCTGCGCTCACCCAGGACTTCGAGGCGCCGCGGGTTGCGGTCGACGTGACCGAGCTCCACACCTATGCCGTCGACTGGGATGCCGACGAGGCGGTCTTCACCGTCGACGACGTGGTGGTACGCCGCTGCCCGCACCCGCCGACGTACCCCCTGCAGCTGATGCTGGCCGTCTTCGACTTCCCGGAGTGGTCGGTCGGTGACGACCACCACCTGGTGCCGGAGCTGGTGGTGGACCGGATCTGGGGCGGGTGAGCGAACGTCACCGCCCTGCGCACGTCACCTCGACGCGCCTGACGAGACCTCGTTCCTCACGCGTCGCTGCTCTGCTCATCATCGGAACGGATGTCGATCCGCCAGCCGGTGAGGCGGGCGGCGAGACGGGCGTTCTGGCCCTCCTTGCCGATGGCGAGCGAGAGCTGGAAGTCGGGCACGATGACGCGTGCGGAGCGGGCCTCGGCGTCGACGACCTCGACCGCGCTGACCTGGGCCGGCGACAGGGCGTGGGCGACCAGCTCGGCGGGGTCGTCGGACCAGTCGACGATGTCGATCTTCTCGCCGTGCAGCTCCGACATCACGCTGCGGACCCGCTGGCCCATCGGGCCGATGCAGGCGCCCTTGGCGTTGACGCCGGAGGCGGTCGACTTGACCGCCATCTTGGTGCGGTGCCCGGCCTCGCGCGCGATCGCCGCGATCTCGACGGTGCCGTCGGCGATCTCGGGCACCTCGAGGGCGAACAGCTTCTTCACCAGGTTGGGGTGGGAACGGGACAGGGTGATCTGCGGGCCGCGCATGCCCTTGCGGACCGACACCACCAGGCACTTGATCCGGGTGCCGTGGTCGTACTTCTCCCCCGGGACCCGCTCGCCGAGCGGCAGCAGCGCCTCGAGCTTGCCGAGGTTGACCATCACGTCGTCGGGGTTGCGACCCTGCTGGATCACGCCGGAGATGATGTCGCCCTCCTTGCCGGAGAACTCACCGAACCGGACGTCGTCCTCGGCGTCGCGCAGCCGCTGCAGCATGATCTGCTTCGCGGTGGTCGCGGCGATCCGGCCGAAGCCGTCGGGCGTGTCGTCGTACTCGCCGACCTTGTTGCCCTCCTCGTCGAGCTCGGCCGCCAGCACGGTCACGTGGCCGCTCTTGCGGTCCAGCTCGACCCGCGCCTGCTCCTGGGCACCGGGGGTCTTGTGGTACGCCGTGAGGAGTGCCTGCTCGATCGCCTCGACGAGGACGTCGAACGAGATCTCCTTCTCCCGCTCCAGCATCCGAAGGATGCTCAGGTCGATGTCCATCAGGCCTCCTTCGCCTTGGGGCGGTTGAACTCGATCTGCACCATCGCCTTGGCGACGTCGGCGTACGCGACCTCGCGCACGCTCCCGTCGACGTCGAGGCGGGCCGCGGTGTCGTCGCTCGCGGTGATCCGGCCGGTGACGGTGTCGCCGTTCGCGAGGTCGACCTTCACCAGCCGGTCGGCGTTGCGCCGCCAGTGGCGGGGCAGGGTCAGCGGCTTGTCGACGCCGCGCGAGGTGACCTCGAGGGTGTACGGCAGCTCGCCCATCACGTCGGAGTCGTCGAGCACCCGGGAGACCTCACGGGTGGCGTCGGCGACGTCGTCGAGGGTCACGCCGCCGTCCTTGTCGACGGACACCCGCAGGATCCGGCGCTTGCCGGCCGGGGTGATCTCGACGGACTCGAGGTCGAGCTCGAGCGCACGCAGGGGGCCGGCGAGTTCCGCCTCGATCTGGTCCCGGGTGGCGTCCTGGCTGACCTTGCTCACGAGTGCGCGACCTCCTTGTGAAGTTGAAGAATCTCAACGATAGCGGCTGCCGGGTTGTCCGTTGTCGCGGGTCGCGCGGGCGTCGCGCCCGCGGTTCGCGACGGCGGCGATAGGGTCGGCGCCGTGTCTCCTCGTCCCGGCCTCACCGCCACCCGTCGTACGGCGCTGGCGGGCGCGCTGGGCGGGGCGCTGGTCGTCGCCGGGTGCGACGCCGACGACCCGGCTTCGTCGACCTCGTCGCCGGCCGCGGGCACCACGCCCGACGCCCGACGACCCCGACCTGGCACTGGTCGACGAGGTGGTCGCCGAGCTCGACGCACTGATCGCGTTCAACGAGGCAGCGGCGACCGCCCGGCCGGCCATCGGAGCCTGGCCGGCGGCGTTCGCGGCCCTGCACCGGGCCCACCGCGACGTGCTGTCCGACGACGCGATCGAGGCACCGTCACCGCCCATCCGGGGCAACGCGCCCGCGGTGCTGCGTCAGGTCACGTCCCGCGAGCGGGGCGCCCAGCGACGGCTCGCCGACTGGGCCGTGGCGGCGGAGAGCGGGCCCCTGGCGCGGCTGCTGGCGAGCATGTCGGCGGCGGTCGCCCAGCAGCTGGCCGTCCCGGTGAAGGCCGCCGGATGACACTGCTCGACGCGCTTCAGACGACCCTCGAGGGCGAGCACGCCGCCGTCTACGTGTACGGCGTGCTGGGTGCGCGGACCTCGCGGTCGGCGGAGCCCCAGCTGTTCAGCCGACGTGTCCGACGCCTACGCGACGCACCGGGCCCGCCGGGACCAGCTGATGACGATGGTGCTGCGACGCGGGCGGTACGCCGACGGCGGCGGAGCCGGCCTACGAGCTGCCCGACCCGCTGCGGACCCCGGCCCAGGTGACCCGGGCGGCGCTCGAGATCGAGCGGGCCTGCGCGACGACGTACGCCTGGCTGGTGGCGAACTCCGTGGGAGCGGACCGCCGCTGGGCGGTCAACGCCCTGACAAACACGGCGGTCCGCGAGCTCACCTTCCGAGGAAGTCCCGAGATCTTCCCCGGAGCTGGTGAGCACGCGGACCGCTGATTGGCCTGGACTAGGGGCCGTGGATTCCGTTCAGACCGGTTGTGGGGACCGCCTGAACTTCCTTCATGCAAAAGCGTGCAGCATCGCCGCGGGCCATGACACAGGAATCCAAACTCACCTTTTTGCATTGCATAAACATGCAGTTCATGGGCATCGGTGCGTTCGCGCCCGCTATCCGGACGTCAGCCGCGGTACGCCGTCCACATCTGGTCCATCCGCGAGCTCTGGCCGGCGGTGAAGTTGGTGTAGCAGCTGTCGTAGCTGTAATCCATGTAGTTGTGGATCGGGTCCAGCCCGGGCAGCGAGCAGGAGTCGCGACCGGCGGGGCAGCCGCTGGTCGAGCTGGACTGGGCCGGGGTGTCCGAGACCTCGTCGTTCGTGGTCGTGCAGCCGCCCTGGAACGTGTGGTAGAGCCCGAACCAGTGGCCGGCCTCGTGGGTGGCCGTCTCGCCGAGGTTGTAGTTGGTGGCCGAGCCGCCCGGGAGCGAGGAGTACTGCACGCGGATCCCGTCGATGTCCGGGTCGCTCGAGTAGTCCCACGGGAAGGTCGCGATGCCGAGGTAGTCGAAGTCGACCAGCCAGATGTTCAGCGCGTTCGCGCCGCCCAGGCGGGTCTGCGAGCGGTAGGACTTGGACTGGCGGTCCTTGTGCCACTGGTTGTTGTTGTAGCGGTCGATCCCGGCCAGCGTGAACGAGAAGCCGGTGTCCACCGCGCCGGATCCTCCGCCCCCGCCGAAGCTGTTGTTGAGCACCGAGATCTGCTGGGAGATCTGGCTGTCGGTGACGTCGCCGTTGCCGGCGGCGTCGCGCATCACGTGCACGTAGACGGGGACCGTCGCGGCGAGGCTCTGGGCCTTCTTCTTCTGCTTGGCCGTCATCGCGTCGAGGAGTCGGTCGGTCCGGGCCTCGATCGCCCGCTGCTGAGCCGCCGAGATGTCCCGGTGGTCGAGGCCGGCGTGGCCGCCGCGGGCGCGCGTCCGCCGCGTCGTGGGCCTCCGTCTCGATGCAGGCCGGACCCGCTCCGCCGGGTACCTGGGCGTGGACCGGGGTCGCCAGTCCGCCGAAGGTCAGGGCGGAGGCGCCGAGGGTGATCACAGCTGCCTTCCCGAGCAGGTGCGTGATGCGCATGAAGGGTTTCCTCACGTCTGGGCCGCCGGGGTCTGGCGGCACTGGACCTCGACCCTGCAACGCGACGAGGTCCGATATCGAGGGGTGCGCCGGCTCAGGTCTGTGCATTGCACAAACCTGCGGTTGGTCTAGACCAGCGGCCCGGTCAGGCCCAGCCGCGGACGAGGTCCGGGATCTCGGACAGCCGGTGAACCACCGCGTCCGGATCGCCCTCCGAGTGCCCGACCTGGCTCTGCGGGATGCTGCTCAATGGGATGTGGATGGCCCGCAGTCCCGCTTGGTGCGCTCCCCAGACGTCGTCGAAGAGCCGGTCGCCCACGTAGACGCACCGGGCCGGGTCGGTCGCCCCGACGGCCTCCATCGCCGCTCGGAACGCGCGCTCCGACGGCTTCGTCCACGGGATCTCGCTGGTGTAGACGTCGCCGTCGATCAGGTGGCCGACGCCGTCCCGGTCGAAGAAGCCCTCGTGCCACGCGCGCGGCCAGATGGTGTTCGACAGCACCCCGACCAAGATCTCGTCGGCGCGCAGCGCCTCGAACATCGGGCCGGCCTCCGGATCGGTGAAGGTGTGCGGCTCCCAGAACTCGTAGTAGGCCGTCAGCAGCTCGGGGTCGTGCTCGAGCCCGGCCTCGCTGAACAGGTCGGCAACGGTCGCGCTCCGCTGGTGGTCGCGGCTCCTCCCCCACACGGCGCCCCCGGCGGAGAGGAGGCGCGCGGTGATCTCGGCGGAGTCGTGGTGCGGGGCGTTCACGACCGCCTGGGCCAGGGCCAGGGACTCGGCGTGGAAGTCCACGTCGTGCCAGCGGGTGAGCGTGCCACCCCAGTCGAAGATGACGGCGTCGACAGGCATGGGCGGGAGCCTACGACCTCGCGAAGCGTCCGATCTCCTCGGCGAGCCGGGCCGGCTGGTCGAGCGAGACGAAGG
Source organism: uncultured Actinomycetota bacterium (assembly GCA_963788445.1). Classification (GTDB taxonomy): domain Bacteria; phylum Actinomycetota; class Actinomycetes; order Propionibacteriales; family Nocardioidaceae; genus Nocardioides. The sequence continues at coordinate 66,352 of CAWBGN010000004.1, read as the reverse complement.
TCAGCGCGTCGGGGAACTCCACCAGCCGGGCGTCCGGGAACGTCGCGGCCAGGCGGCGGCCCAGCCCGATCTTGAAGAACGGGTCCTTCGGCGCCCAGCACAGCAGCACCGGTCGGTCGAACTCCGGAAGCCGGGTCGCGACGTCGGCCAGCTCCTCGGCCCGCCAGGCCTTGAGGAACGCGGCCACGTCGCGGCGTACCCCCGCGTCGGCGAGGTACGGCGTGACCCAGGGTCGGCTCTCCTCGGCAGTCAGCTTCCGGCGCACGAGCCAGCCGAACCCGAGCTTGCTGTTGCGCACTGCAGCGATCCGGGTCGCCCCGAGGACGGCGCGCGCGACCCGCGGGTGCCGGCCGAGCCGGAAGAGCCAGTTGAACGGGAACGGCGGGAACGCCTCGAACGCGTCGCAGTTGGTCAGCACCAGGCGGCCCACCCGGGAGTCGTCCTCGTCGAGGACGAACTGGCAGATCGCGCCGCCGGTGTCGCTGCCCACGAGGATCACTTCGCGGAGGTCGAGGGACCTGAGGAACGACAGGACGATGTGCGCGAGGGTGCGGGGCGACAGGTCGGCGCTCGCGTTCATGGGTGTGGTGTGCGAGCCGAGCGGCCAGGTCGGCGCGAGGGTGCGGAAACCCTGCTCCCCCAACCGCTCCGGCACGTCGGACCAGAGGGTCGCGTCGACCAGGAACCCGTGCACGAACACGATCGGTTGGCCGTCGGCGGGCCCGGACTCCCCGTAGTGGACCCGGCCGGCCGGGAGGTCGATCGTCCGCTGCTCCATCAGGACTCCTCTCGTCGGCCCGCCGCTGAGGGAACCTTAGACATGGAGTGCGCCGGGCGGTACCACAGCCGGTCGCAGATCGGTTGAACGGCGAGCACGGCGGCCACCGCGAGCACCACCGCGAGCCGGGTGGTGGTCGAGTCCGCGACCACCAGCCCGGCCAGCCCACCGGCCACGGCAACGACCGGTCTGAGGAGGCTGAACGGGCCGAGGATCACCGCCATCGCGAGGAAGCGGGTCCGCCAGCCGACGGTTCCGTAGACGACCAGGGCCGCGAGCACGAGGACGCCGTACGGCGCGTAGACGGCGAGCATCGCGGCACCCGCATCGGTCGCGTCGCCGACCCCCGCCACCGCGAACGCAGCGGCCGGGACGAGCAGGACGCCCACGACGGCGAGGCCGCGGAGCTGGGCGCGGACGTCTTCGGCGCGGTGGTCGACGAGCCCGGTGCGGCCCACCGACGACCGGAACCCGCTGAACGCGCCGTCGCAGGCAGCGAGCACGACCAACGCGGCAACGACGAGCCCGGTCACCGTCGGACCCCGGTGATCGCGTGGACGACCTCGATCGGCCCCGGCCCACCCGTGCATCGGACGTCGTACGCCGGCGCACCGGCGCGGGCGGCGGCGGTGAGGGTTGCGGCGGTGTGGGCGCGGCGGATCGACAGCACGCCGTCGTGCCGGCTGACCGGCTCGCGCATCCGGGCCCGGTGGAAGATCCAGCCGCCGAGCACCGCCAGTGTTCCCGGCTTCGGGTCCCAGTGCGCGAACGCGGCCACGCCCAGCTCGTCCTGCGCGGCGAAGAACGCGGGCAGCCGGTCGCCGGGCACGTGGTGCAGCAGGCCCGACGAGACGACGACGGTGCGGCCGGGCCGGGTCACGGCCACACCGGGACGGAAGGCGTCACCGGCGACGAACCTCACGCCCAGGCCCTCGACGTCCGCGAGCCGGGCCGCCTCCGCGACGAGGGACGCGTCCAGGTCGACGCCGACCAGCTCGACCGCGTCGCCCCAGCCTCCGTGGGCGGCCAGCCAGCGCAGCTGGTAGCCGAGGCCGCAGCCGACGTCGACGACCCGGACCGGGCCGTCCGACTCCGCGCGCAACCGACGCACGACCGGGTCCAGCACCTCGCGCACCCGGCGGCCCTGCACCAGCTCCTCGGCGAGCCGCTGGATCTCGCAGTGCACGCGGACCATGAGTGCGTCTGCCGCCGTGTCGTCGAGTACGCCGTCGCGGGCGGGCATCCGCGACACGATCCGGGCGGCGCGGTGCTGGCCGGAGGCGCGGAGCCGCTCCACCACGTCGGCGACCACCACCGGGGAGCGGCCACCGTCGGTGCGCCAGGTCCGGATCAGGTCGGTGATCTCGACCCGGTCCCCCATCGTGTGCGGGAGCTCAGGAACGGACGAGTCCGACCACGTGGTCGACCGCCTGGTCCGCGGCCACGTCCTGGCGATCGCCGGACGCGCGGTCCTTGACCTCGACGGTGCCGTCGACGAGACCCTTGCCGACCACGAGGATGGTGGGCACTCCGATCAGCTCGGCGTCCTTGAACTTCACCCCGGGGCTGACCTTGGGCCGGTCGTCGTAGAGGACCTGGATCCCCTGGGCGTCGAGCTCGTGGGCGATCCGCTCGGCCGCGGCAAAGATGGCTTCGTCCTTGCCGGTGGCGACGATGTGCACGTCGGCGGGGGCCACCTCGCGCGGCCAGGACAGGCCGAGGTCGTCGAGGGTGCCCTCGGCGATGGCCGCCACGGCGCGTGACGGACCGACGCCGTACGAGCCCATGGTGACGGTGACGAGCTTGCCGTTCTCGTCGAGCACCTGCAGGCCCAGCGCGTCGGCGTACAAGCGGCCGAGCTGGAAGATATGGCCCATCTCGATGCCGCGCGCGGCCTCGAGCGTGCCGGTCTCGCAGTTGGGGCAGGCGTCGCCGTCGCGGACGTCCGCGGCCTCGATGTTGCCGTCGGGCGTGAAGTCGCGGCCGACCACCAGGTCGATGACGTGGCTGCCGTCGACGTCGGCGCCGGTGACCCAGCGGGTGCCCTCGACGATCCGGGGGTCGACGAGGTAGCGGATCCCGGTCGCCTTCTTCTCGCCGAGAACGCCGGGACCGATGTAGCCCTTGGCCAGGTCGGGGTACTTCTTGAACTCCGTCTCGTCGAAGGGCTCGACCTCGGTGGGCTCCATCTGGCCCTCGAGCCGCTTCTGGTCCACCTCGCGGTCGCCGGGTACGCCGATCGCGATCGGCTCGCGGGTGCCGTCGGGATGCTTGAGGACGACCAGCACGTTCTTGAGCGTGTCGGACGCCGTCCAGGGCCGGTCGTCGCGCGGGAACTTCTCGTTCAGGTGGTCGACCAGCGTCTCGATGGTCGGGGTGTCGGGCGTGCTCTCGGCGTGTGCGGCCGGGGCATCGTCGTACGCGATGGGGCTGGGCGGCACGCACCTGGACCGCCTCGACGTTCGCGGCGTAGTCGCAGTTGGTGCAGCGGACGTAGGTGTCCTCGCCGACGGCCGCCTTGGCGAGGAACTCCTCCGACTTCGAGCCACCCATCGCGCCCGAGGTCGCCTTGACGATGACGTACTCGAACCCGAGCCGGTCGAAGATCCGGATGTAGGCGTCGCGGTGCATCTGGTAGCTGCGATCCAGGCCGGCGTCGTCGATGTCGAAGGAGTAGGAGTCCTTCATCGTGAACTCGCGACCGCGCAGCAGCCCGGCGCGGGGACGCGCCTCGTCGCGGTACTTCGTCTGGATCTGGTAGATCGACAGCGGCAGGTCCTTGTAGGACGAGTAGAGGTCCTTCACCAGTAGCGTGAACATCTCCTCGTGGGTGGGCCCGAGCAGGTAGTCGGCGCCCTTGCGGTCCTTGAGCCGGAAGATGCCGTCGCCGTACTCCGTCCAGCGGCCGGAGGCCTCGTAGGGCTCGCGGGGCAGCAGCGCGGGGAAGGACAGCTCCTGGGCACCGATGGCGTCCATCTCGTCGCGGATGATCTGCTCGATCCGCCGCAGCACCCGCAGCCCGAGCGGCAGCCAGGTGTAGATGCCTGGCGCCGCACGGCGGATGTAGCCCGCCCGGACGAGGAGCCGGTGGCTCGGCACCTCGGCGTCCGCGGGGTCCTCTCGCAGGGTCCGCACGAACAGGGTCGACATCCGCAAAATCATTGGGCAAGGCTACTTGCGGGGCAGCGGCTGCCGCGAACCAGTTCCGTGGCTGCTCGGCCGGGACGTGCGATGCTGCTGTCAGCACGCGCCGGGATCGGCCCGGCGCTCACTCGGGGGTCAGTGTGAAGTCCAGAGTTCTTGTCGTCCTCGCAACCTCGGTCCTCGTCCTCGGGCTGGCCCCACCCGCCGGCGCCGTACCGGTGACGGAGCTCAGGCCGCCACGGCTGGACCGCGGGGACGACGTGAAGATCCCGCACCTCGAGGGGACGACCGTCGTCGACGGCGACGTCGAGGTGCCCTTCAAGGCCGGCGCCGTGCGCCTGCTGGGCAAGTCCGGCGACGACTACGTCGTCGGCTTGAGCAACAAGGACGGCAACGGGCAGTTCCGGACGGTCCGCGTCACCCCCGCGGGTGAGCGGACCGTGCTCTTCCGCGACGTGCCGTTCTGGGAGCTCGAGCTCGCGTCCGACGGCACGCAGGTCGCGGCGGTGCACGCGGGACGGCACCGCACCCGGATCCGGGTGCACGACTCCACCACCGGCCGCCTCGACGCAGCGCGCAGGTTCAACGGCTTCGTGTCCGTGCTCGACCTCCAGAACGGACGGGTGGTGGCCGGCGGATGGTCGCCCGACCGGACGTTCTCGTGGAGCGTCACCCGCGACCGCACGAAGCTGATCACGAAGCGGATCGGCTACCAGGCCGACATCTCCGCGGGCCGGCTGGCGACGTACACGAAGGACCCGTACGCCGGTGGCTGCACCATCGTCAGCTCGCTGACCCGACCCGGCCAGCGGCTCTGGAAGTCGTGCGGCAAGCGGGTGGACACCTTCTCGCCCGGTGGCCGCCGGATGGCGACCATCCCGATCCTGTCGGACGGGATCGGGCCGGCCGACGTGTGGCTGCACCGGATCCACGGCAGGGTGTTGGCGCACTACGTGACAGGGTGGTTCGGGCCCTTGTCGTGGGAGTCCGACCGGGCACTCCTGCTGAACACGAACGGCCGGAGGAAGTCCGCGATGGTCCGCTGCCGGATCGCGGCCTGCGAGCGGGCCTCCGCGCTGCAGTCGGTGCCGACGTTCCGGGTCAGGCCCGCCGCGCCGGGTCCCCGGAGCCTGGCTCGCTGAGCGTGGCGTCAGCCCCTGCGGGCGCTGTTCACGGCGATCCGGATCATCGGCAGCTGGAGCGGCAGCCGACCGTAGGCGAGCGCCTGGAACCGGCTGTTGCCGCTGCGGCGGGCGTCGTCGGCCATCTTGAGGTTGCCGGGGAACACTCCCAGCAGCAGGGCGGCGCTCGCCCAGCCGGCCGCGCGTCGGGTCCGCGGGAGCAGCAGCCCGGCAGCGCAGGCGAGCTCTGCGACGCCGCTGCCGAGGATCACCTCGCGGTGCTTCGGGACGAAGGAGGGCATCAGGGGTTCGTAGACCTCTGGCTTGGCGAGGTGGACGGCACCGCTGACCGCGAAGATGCCGGCGAGGAGCAGGGTGTCCTTGGCGAGAGTCACGGGCCGAGGATAGGTCTCAGAACATGATGGTGGCGAAGGTCTCCGTCTGCCGGAATCCAGCCTCCTCGTAGGCCCGGCGGGCCGGACGGTTGTACTCGTTGACGTAGAGCGACACCACCGGCGCGATGTCGGCGCGGACCAGCTCCACGACGGCCGCCATCCCGCGCCCGGCGATGCCCTCGCCACGCCGGTCCGGTGGCACCCAGACGCCCTGGACCTGCGCGGCGTACGGCGAGGCGCACGCGACCTCCGCCTTGAACACCAGCCGGCCACGTTCGAACCGGGCGAAGGACCAGCCGCGGCCGACGAGCTGGCTGACCCGCGTGCGGTAGAGCTCCGACCCACCGCCGTACTCGGGCGAGATGCCGACCTCTTCGGTGTACATCGCGACGCACGCGGGGTAGACCTCCGCCATGTCGTCGGTGGTGGTGCGCCGCACGTCCGGGTCGGGCTCGATGATCGGCGGACCGTCGATCTGCATGTGCGGCTGGTCCCAGCGCAGCTCGCGCGGTCGACCCCACGCCGCACCCACGCCGTTCCAGAGGGTCCGCACCGCGGCCTGCGGACCGACGACCGTGGACACCGTGCGGCCGCGGGTGAGCGCACGCTCCGCGAAGACCCGGGCGTCGTCCTCGGTCGCCTGGACCGGCACCAGGTTGGCGCCCACGTGGCAGGCCGCCGTCAGCTCGCCGTCGGAGAACCGGCCCCACATCTCGCCGCCGAGCCAGCGCGGCTCCAGGTTGGTGGTCCTGGCCCGGTAGTCGGCGAAGACGTTCACCACGGGGTCCCGGGCAGCCAGCCGCAGGAAGTCGGCGAGGTCGGCGATGCCGAGCACGCGGACACCGTGGCGGGTCGAGAGCACGGATGGAGCCTACGATGCCGCGGCCCTGACCGCCTGTGTCACCGGCTAGGAGACCGTGACCTCTGCTCCCGCGCCGTCGACGGACTCCATGCCTTCGGCGATCCGCATGGCTTCCTCGATCAGGGTCTCCACGATCTGCGACTCGGGCACGGTCTTGATCACCTCGCCCTTGACGAAGATCTGGCCCTTGCCGTTGCCGGACGCGACGCCGAGGTCGGCCTCGCGCGCCTCACCCGGACCGTTGACGACGCAGCCCATGACAGCCACCCGGAGCGGCACCTCGAGGCCGTCGAGCCCCGCGGTCACCTCGTCGGCCAGCTTGTAGACGTCGACCTGCGCGCGGCCGCACGAGGGGCAGGAGACGATCTCGAGCCGACGCGGCTTCAGGTTGAGCGACTCCAGGATCTGGATGCCGACCTTGACCTCTTCGACCGGAGGCGCGGACAGGGAGACCCGGATCGTGTCGCCGATGCCCTGGCTGAGCAGGTGCCCGAACGCGACCGCCGACTTGATCGTGCCCTGGAACGCCGGGCCGGCCTCGGTGACGCCGAGGTGCAGCGGCCAGTCCCCCGCCTCCGCGAGCAGCTCGTAGGCCCGCACCATCACGACCGGGTCGTTGTGCTTGACCGAGATCTTGAAGTCGTGGAAGTCGTGCTCCTCGAACAGACCCGCCTCCCAGACCGCCGACTCGACCAGGGCCTCGGGCGTCGCCTTGCCGTACTTCTCCAGCAGTCGCTTGTCGAGGCTGCCGGCGTTGACGCCGATCCGGATCGACGTACCGCGGTCCTTCGCCGCCCGGGCGATCTCCTTGATCTGGTCGTCGAACTTGCGGATGTTGCCGGGGTTGACCCGGACCGCCGCGCAACCGGCGTCGATCGCCGCGAAGACGTACTTCGGCTGGAAGTGGATGTCCGCGATCACCGGGATCTGCGAGTGCTGGGCGATCTCGGGCAGTGCGTCCGCGTCGTCCTGGCTCGGGCACGCCACCCGAACGATGTCGCAGCCGGTCGCGGTGAGCTCGGCGATCTGCTGGAGCGTGGCGTTGACGTCGGAGGTCAGCGTGGTCGTCATCGACTGCACCGAAACCGGCGACTCACTCCCGACCCCGACCTTGCCGACCTTGATCTGACGGGTGGGGCGGCGCGGAGCGAGCACCGGAGGTGGCAGGGCGGGCATGCCGAGGCCGACTGAGGTCATGCCGCCAGTCTAGGAGGGCAGGTCGGACGCGACCGAACCGGCGAGGTGCGGGCCTCCCGCTGGTCGAGGAGGTTGCAGGGCGACCGTCTCGAGACCGGGTGAGGTGGGCAGGGCGGCGGGTGGGGTCTCGACCGGCTCGACCGGCGTTTGGTCACCGCCCTGCACGGGCGGCGGGGGTTTCGAGACAGGCGCTGCGCGCCTTCCTCAACCACCGAAGGGGGTGTCGGTGGTTGAGGAGGTTGCGCAGCAACCGTCTCGAAACCCGGTGAGCGTGGGCAGCGTGGCGACCAACGTCGGTCGAGCTTGTCGAGACCCGCTGGTGGCGCGGTGTGGGCGTGCCGATGGCCCCGCGCACGACGGGTTCGGGGCGGGGTAGTCAGTCGGGTGGGTCGGGTGCCCGGCGGTCGCGGCGCTGACGTCGAGGATGCCGTCGGGGTCGCGGAGGTACTGGTAGCCGTGTTTGGAGGTCCAGAGGTAGTGGCCGGGTTCGAGGGTGGTGTAGGTCCAGTGGCCGTGGGTCTTGATCCGGTGGTGTCGTCGGCACAACGGGGCCAGGTTGCACGGGCAGGTGGGCCCGCCGCGGGCGGCGGGGATGGTGTGGTCGGTGTCGCAGCGGCGGGCGGGGCGGCTGCACCAGGGGAACACGCAGGTGCGGTCGCGCACCGCGGTGACCTCTGCGTGCCGGTCGGGGACGACGTCGGTGTCGACGGGGTCGTGGGCCTCGAGGTCGAGCACCGGCTTCACCGTGATCTGGCCGGCCGTTCCGCACCAGTCGCGGACCTGGCCGGCGGTGACCAGCTGGTTGCCGTTCTCCAGCCTGGCGGTGCCGATGCCGTCGACGGCTGCTCGGGAGAGGTGGACGTACAGGATCACCTGCCGCCTTGACCGGCGGTGGTGGTTTCGAGACGGGTGCGGAGCACCCTCCTCAACCACCGAGGTACCGGCGCCCTCCTCAACCACCGAGGTGTCGATGTCGGTCAGGTCGAGAGCCAGCTGCGCTCGGGCGAGCTCGCCGACCGCGGCCGCCCGGCGGACGTCCAGGGAGTCCTCCGAACCCAGACTCCTTCAGTTGGGCCGCCAACCCGGCCACCGCCTGCTCGAGGTCGAGGGCGTCGGCCAGGTCCAGCTCCCCGTGCACCGCCGCGGTGCCGTCGTAGGAGACCTGCTGGGCCTCGACGGTGAAGTACCGGCTCTCGGCCTTCGCCAGCCGCCGTTCCTCGGCCAGGTCGGGCATGTGCGTGGCGATCGCCTCGTCGACGAGGCGTTCGAGCTGGACGGGTCCGATCTTGTGCGCCACAGGCGCGACGTGCCGGTCCACGAACGACACTGCGTCGGGTGACAGGAGAGGGTCTGGTCGGCGACCCGACGGGCGAGGTACGGCCGCAGGTCGCCGGTGACCACGCGGCGCCACACCCGCGGGAGCCGGTGGGCCAGTTCGAGGGCGTGGCCGATGTAGCGGCGGCCGGTGTCGGTGGAGACCCCGATCGCGGCGGCGAACTCGGTGATCGCGAACTCCGCCACCAGAGGTGCACCCTCACCGGCGACCGGCATCCCGGTGTCGCCGTACCTGTCGGCGATGGTGGCGGCGTCGTCGATCGAGTCGGTCGAGTGCATCGCCGCCCACTGCACCGCGTGCTGCAGCAGCCGGGCCTCGGCGGCATCGGCGATCGCCCGATCCGCACGCGCGGCGGCCAGCACCGCGGTCGCGGTGTCGAGCTCCTCGGCGTACTTGGTCATGGGTCAACTCAAGCACCCACCACCGACACTCGAAGGCCGAAAACCCCTTGTCTGACAGGGATGTGGAGAACTATTTCGAGAATTCTTGCGACCGGCACCACAACGGTCGAGCTAGGCGACCGCGACCGTGCAAGCAGCCGGGAGTGGCCGCCTCGACCACCGCGGCGGGCGACCACGTAACCCAAAAAGTCTTTCACCACCCACCCGCGGCGACGGGCCTCGACAGGCTCGACCGACGTGGCTCGCCGCCCTGCCTTCCCTCACCGGGTTTCGAGACGGTTGCTGCGCAACCTCCTCAACCAGCGGTGGGCGCGGGCCTCGACAGGCTCGGCCGACGTGCCTCGCCGCCCTGCCCGCCTCACCGGGTTTCGAGACGGTTGCTGCGCAACCTCCTCAACCAGCGGGCGGGGTCTCGTTGACTGCTTCCACCAGGGCGTCGCGGATGTCGGGGTCGACGGAGCGGCGGACGTACCAGGTCCAGCCGGGGGTGCTGCCGACCCTCCAGTAGTCGCGGGCGAGGAGCTGGGCGAGCCAGATCGGGCGGGTGGTGCCGCGGGCGATGACGGTCGGCTGGAGTCGATCGATGTCGTCGGCGAACCCCATCAACCCTCCGGGCCAGGTCGCGTCGACGTACCCGTCGAGCCCCTCGGAGAACATCTGGTGTGGCAGCGGGTTGGTTCGGGAGGTGAGCACCAGTGGCTGGGGGGCTTCGACGGAGACGATCGTCGCGTCGGGGGGGAGGATGTCGAAGACCGCCTCGGTCTCGGCGCGCTGGATGGGCAGCCAGTCGTCAGCCGGGTCGCGCGAGAAGTGGTACTCCCCGACCGTGGCCACCACCAGCCAGGCGACCACGAGGACGAGCGCCACGCTTCGGGTCAGGTGGTCGATGACCTCGCGGGTGAGGTAGCCGATGCCGAGCACCGTCATCGGCAGAAGGAAGAAGATGTCCGGGAAGCCGTTGAACGCCTTCAGGCACCAGAGGAGTCCTCCGGCGAGGCCGACGGCGCCGGCGACCACGAGTCGGTACGTCGGATTGCGGCGCCGCGACGGGACCAGCAGCGTCACCAGCGCCCCGACGACGAGGGCGACGGCACCGATCACCATCGCCCACAGGAAGTCGCCGTACACCTCCTTGAGCAGGTCCCAGATCTCGCTCAGCTCGTGCTCGGCGCCGGGTTGCTCGGTGTACCTCACATGGATCAGCACGAAGCAGTCGAGAAAGAGCCGGAGCTTGCCGATGGCCGTGTAGAAGACCAGGAACCCGACCAGCGGCACGAGCCCACCGACCGCGAACCGGCCGAGCTCACGCAGCCTCGAGCCCTGGGGCAGAGCCCAGAGCGCGGCGAGTGCGAACGGAGCGCCGACGAACAGGGCCGGCTGCCAGGTGAGCGTCGCCAGTGACACGAACGCTCCTGCCCAGCCGTACCGGCGGCGGCCGACGGCCAGCACCGCGCAGAGCAGGAGGAGCACCAGCGTCGTCTTCTCGCGGGGACCCGTGGTCGCGTAGAGGTTGAATCCGGAGACGGCGAACAGGGCGACGCCGGACGCGACGCCGGTGAGGCGGGAGGAGAAGAAGTCCCGGCCGACGAGGTACGCCACCCAGATCGAGACAGCCGACAGCACCAGGAACTCGGCCCGCATCGTGACGACCTGGTCGGTCCCGAGGACCCGTCCGATCGCGGAGCCGATGCCCGGCACCAGGTGTGCCAGCGGCCCGGAACGGTTGATCACGCCCTCGTACGGCGGCACGCCGTCGGCGACCTGCTGACCGGCGTACGCGTAGAGCGCCAGGTCGCGGCTCAGGTAGCCGTTGAAGCCGTGCAGCCAGTACACGTACCCGGCAAGTACGGCGAGCGCGGGGCCGAGCGGGTCGACCCGGAACCGGCGTGCCCAGGCCCGCGATCGCGGGTCACGCGTGCGCGGTGGTCCGGCCGGGAAGCGCCGCGAAGCCGGTTCGACTACGGGCTGGTCGGTGCGCACGCGAATCAGTCAAGCACGACCCGCCGCGGCGAGAAGTGGGCCGACTCAGGACTCGATGTGGAGCGGGACCACGAAGTCGGCCACGATCAGCACCACGCCCATGACCAGGATGGCCGAGGCCACGACGTACGCGATCGGCAGCAGCTTCGCCACGTCGACGTACCCGGGGTCGGGCAAGCCACGGAGCCGCGCGAAACCGCGTCGGATGGCCTCCCACAGCGCGCCGGCGATGTGCCCGCCGTCGAGCGGAAGCAGCGGGATGAAGTTGAACATCCCGATGAAGAAGTTGAAGCCCGCGATCAGCATCAGCAGGAAGACGGCCTTCTCCTGGACGTTGAAGTCCTCCTCGGACACCGTCTCACCGGCGAACCGGCCACCGCCCACGATGCTGACCGGGCTGTCGATCGCCCGGTCCTCGAGGCCCACGATCGCCTGCGCCACGCTCCACACCTTGACCGGCAGCGTGCCGAGCGCCTGGACCGTGTCGACGGTCATGTGACCCATCTGCTCCACGGTGTAGAGCGGCCCACCCTTGGTGACGATGACCTCGGACGTCGGGACCACGCCCAGGAAGCCGACCTCGACCTCGGTGGCGTCGGTGACCGAGGTCGGGCGCCACGTGACAGTCGTGTTGGTCGTCGTGGTGACCTCGGCGCCGTCCCGCTCCACCACGATCACGGCCCGGCCGTCGTCGTTGTCGCGGATCAGGTCCTGGAGCTGGCTCCAGCCGGTCACGTCGGTGCCGTTGAACTTCACGATGGTGTCGCCGTGCTGGAGCCCGGCGTCCTTGGCCGGTGCCACCGGGTCATCCGGCGTGCACGCGCGTCCGTTGTCCTTCGCGCTCACCACGCAGTCGGAGACCTCGTCGATCACCGGCTCGCCGGCCTCGGGCTCGCGGGTGTGGGTGCCGTAGAGGGCGAAGACGCCCAGGAAGATGAAGAAGGCGATCAGGATGTTCACCGTCGGCCCGCCGGCCATGACGATGACCTTCTTCCACCACGCCATCTTGTAGAAGAGGCGCTCGGAGTCCTCGGGCTTGATGTGCTCCATCTCGGCGGCGCGGGCGTCGGAGATCAGCTGGGTGAACATGCCGGTGTTGGACTTGCGGAGGCGTACGACGCGGTTGCCGTCCTCGTCGTACACCGGGTGCTCGCGGTCCTCGTCGAGCTCCTCCGCCCCGGGGGGCAGCATGCCGACGATCTTGACGTAGCCGCCGAGCGGGATCGCCTTGACGCCGTACTCGGTCTCGCCCCGCTGCGTGCTCCAGACGGTGGGGCCGAAGCCGATGAAGTACTGCGTGACCTTCCCGCCGAACTTCTTCGCCGGGATCATGTGACCGAGCTCGTGCAGGCCGATCGACGCCAGGATGGCGAGGACGAACAGCACTACCCCGAGGGTGTAGTAGAGCGGGGTCATGCGGTCCTCTCGATGATGGCGTGTGCGCGGGTGCGGGCCCACGCGTCAGCCGTGAGGACGTCGTCGACGGTGAGCTCCCCCTCCGAGGGTACGTCGTGCTGCCGAACGATGGTGGCGATTGTCGGGACGATGTCGGTGAACCTGAGCCGCCCGGCGAGGAACTCCCCGACGCACACCTCGTTCGCGGCGTTGTAGACCGCGGGGGCGGTCCCGCCGCGCTCGCCGGCCGAGCGGGCCAGCGCCACGGCCGGGAACGCGTCGTGGTCGAGCGGGAAGAACTCCCAGGTCTCGGGCTTCGTCCAGTCGACGGGCGCGGCGGCGTCCGGCACGCGGTCCGGCCAGTTCAGGCCGAGCGCGATCGGGATCATCATGGTCGGCGGGCTGGCCTGGACGATGGTCGATCCGTCCACGAACTCGACCATCGAGTGGACGACGCTGGTCGGGTGGACCACCACCTCGATCCGGTCGAACGGGATGCCGAAGAGCAGGTGTGCCTCGATCACCTCGAGGCCCTTGTTCACCAGGGTCGCGGAGTTGATCGTCACCATCGGCCCCATCGCCCAGGTCGGGTGGGCCAGCGCCTGTTCGACGGTCACGTCGGCGAGCTGGTCGCGGGTGCGGCCCCGGAACGGGCCGCCGCTCGCGGTGAGCACCAGGCGGCGTACCTCCTCGGAGCTGCCGCCGCGCAGGCACTGGGCCAGGGCGGAGTGCTCGGAGTCGATCGGCACGATCTGGCCCGGCTTCGCCCGCCCGGTGACCAGCGGTCCGCCGATGATCAGGCTCTCCTTGTTGGCCAGGGCGAGGGTGTTGCCCGCCTCGAGCGCGGCGAGGGTCGGGCGCAGGCCGACCGCACCGGTGATGCCGTTGAGGACGACGTCGCACGCGAGCCCGGCCGCCTCCACGCTGGCGTCCTCGCCCAGGCCGTGGAAACGCGGCGCGAACTCCGCGACCTGACGCTCGAACAGGTCGGGGTCGGACCCGCCTGCGGTCAGCGCAACCACCCGGAACCGGTCCGGGTTGGCACGCACCAGGTCGAGGGTCTGGGTGCCGATCGACCCGGTCGAGCCGAGGATCACCACGTCGCGGGCAGTCACCCGCTCATCCTCCCAGTTCCCCACGAACCCGAGAAATTGCCGCGGGCGACGAGTGGCGGGTCAGGAAATCGTCGCGGGACGACCCCTCCACGAACGGAACCGTTGGTCATAGGCTCGCGATCATGACCGAACCCACCGTTCTCAGCCGCACCGGCGGTCCGTCCCTGCCGCAGGAGCGTCGCCTCGTCACCGAGATCCCGGGGCCCGAGTCGCGGGCCCGGCTGGACCGCAAGAAGGCGTACGTCGCGGACGGGGTCGGGACGATGCTGCCGGTGTTCATCGAGGCGGCGGGCGGCGGCATCCTGCGCGACGTGGACGGCAACTCCCTGATCGACCTCGGCTCCGGCATCGCGGTCACCTCGGTCGGCAACGCCGCCGACCGCGGTGGTCCGCGGGTCCAGGACCAGGTGGCGGCGTTCACCCACACCTGCTTCATGATCACGCCGTACGACGGCTACGTCGACGTGTGCGCGAAGCTCGCGCGAGCTCACGCCGGGCGACCACGCGAAGAAGTCGGCGCTGTTCAACTCCGGCGCCGAGGCCGTCGAGAACGCCGTCAAGATCGCCCGGGTCGCGACCGGCCGTGACGCGGTCGGCGTCTTCGAGCACGCCTACCACGGCCGCACCAACCTGACGATGGCGATGACGTCGAAGAACATGCCCTACAAGCACGGCTTCGGGCCGTTCGCGGGCGAGGTCTACCGCGCCCCGATGTCCTACCCGTTCCGCGACGGGCTCACCGGCGAGCAGGCCGCGGCCCGGGCGATCGACGTGCTCGACAAGCAGGTCGGCGCCGACAACCTGGCCTGCATCGTGATCGAGCCGATCCTGGGCGAGGGCGGCTTCGTCGTGCCCGCGCCCGGCTTCCTGCCGGCCCTGGCGGCGTGGGCGGCGGACAAGGGCGTCGTGTTCATCGCCGACGAGATCCAGTCCGGCTTCTGCCGGACCGGCGCCTGGTTCGCCTGCGACGAGGAGGGCGTGGTGCCCGACCTGGTCACCACCGCCAAGGGCATCGCCGGCGGCCTCCCGCTGGCCGGCGTCACCGGACGCGCCGAGCTGATGGACTCCGTGCACGTCGGCGGCCTCGGCGGCACGTACGGCGGCAACCCGGTCGCCTGCGCGGCGGCCCTCGGCTCGATCGAGGAGATGGAGACCCACGACCTGGCTGCCCGGGCCCGCGAGATCGGCGCCACGATGCACTCGCGGCTGACGTGCGCTCCAGGAGCAGCACGCCGTGATCGGCGACCTCCGCGGCCGCGGCGCGATGATGGCGATCGAGCTCTGCACGCCCGGCACCACCGACCCCGACCCGGCCCGCACGGCCGCCGTCTCGGCGTACTGCCACCAGCAGGGCGTCGTCACCCTCACCTGCGGCACCTGGGGCAACGTGTTCCGCTTCCTGCCGCCGCTGTCGATCCCCGACGCGCTGCTCGACGAGGGGTTCGACGTCGTGGCGGAGGCGTTCGCCGCCACCGCCTGAGCCGGCGCGGTCAGCGGGCGCCGGTCATCGTCTCCGCGGTGCCGCCGGACAGCCGCTGCGCGAGGTAGATCGGGATCGCGGACAGGATCATCAGGAACGCCGCGACCACGTTGACGATCGGCGCCTGGTTGGGCCGGAACAGGTTCTGGAAGATCCAGAGCGGCAGCGTCTGGTCGTGGCTGCTCGCGGTGAACGTGGTCACCACGATCTCGTCGAAGGACAGCCCGAACGACAGCAGCGCACCGGCCAGCAGCGACGAGCGCAGCATCGGGAACGTCACCAGCCGGAACGTCGTCCAGCGCCCGGCGCCGAGGTCCATCGACGCCTGCTCGAAGCCGCCGCCGAGCCGCTGGAACCGCGCCTGGGCGTTGTTGAACACGGTGACGATGCAGAACGTCGCGTGCGCGATGACGATCGTCCAGAGGCTCAGCGGCACGCCCGAGGATGGTGCGGAAGCCGTTCTGGAACGCGAGTCCGGTCACGATGCCGGGGAGCGCGATCGGCAGGATGATCAGCAGCGACACGACGTTGCGTCCGAAGAAGCGGGTGCGCCGCAACCCCATCGCCGCCAGCGTCCCGAACACCAGCGCGACCACGGTCGCCAGCGCAGCGACCTTGAGGCTGGTCAGCAGCGCGTCCCGCGCGCCCTGGCTCTCGGCCGCGAGCTTCCACCAGTGCAGGGTGAAGCCCGGGGGTGGCCAGCCGAACGTGTTGTCGGTGTTGAACGAGTTGACCACCACCAGCAGCAGCGGCACGTAGATCCCCACCAGCACCAGCACGGTGAAGACGGTGAGGGCGGTCCGGAGCCCGCGCGACATGGTCATCAGAGGTTCTCCAGCGCGCCGGTACGGCGAGCCGCCGCGAGGTACACCAGCATCACGACGATCGGCACCGTGGCCACCGCCGCCGCGAACGGCAGGTTGTTGGCGGCACCGGAGTTGTCGTAGACGACGTTGCCGAGCAGCTGGCTGGTGCCGCCGACGATCCGGACCGCGATGTAGTCGCCCATCGTCAGCGAGAACGTGAAGATCGACCCGGCCACGATCGCCGGGAACGCCATCGGCAGCACCACCCGCCGGAGGGTCAGCAGCGAGCGGCCCCCGAGGTCGGCCGAGGCCTCGAACAGCGAGTCCGGCACCCGCTCGAGGCCGGCGTAGATCGGCAGGATCATGTACGGCAGCCACAGGTAGGCGAGCGTGATCGTGGTGGCGGTCAGCCCGTAGCCCGGTGTGCTGAGGCCGAACGGCGCCGCGATCCACGCGATCGGCCCGTCCGCGGCGAACATGCCGCGCCAGGCGTAGGCCTTCACGAGGTACGACGCCCACAGCGGCATCAGCACCGCGATCACCAGCAGCCGCTGCGGCGCGGCGACGCGATCTTGGCCATGTAGAGCGCGATCGGGAACGCGAGCACCGCGTCGATGACCGTGACCAGGACCGCGATGCCGATCGTGCGGATGGTGATCGTCCGGTAGACCTCGACGGTGAACAGCTGCTCGAAGTTCTCGAGGGTCCAGGTCCGCTCGATCAGCCCGGTGAAGTCGTTCTGCGTCCACAGGGAGGTCATCAGCAGTGCCGCCAAGGCCCCCAGGTAGGCCACTCCCAGCCACAGCATCGGTGGCGTGAGGAGCAGGCCCACCCGGAGACCCGGGCGGCGATCGATCAGCGACGACAAGCGATCAGCCCTTCACCTCGGTCCACGCCGTCGTCCAGTCGCCGTAGTCCGTGCACTTCGTGTCCGGGTACGGCCGACCGTCGAGGCACTGCTCGATCGGCGTGGTCCAGTAGTGGATCTGCTCGGCGTACGCCGCGTCCGTGGCGTGGTAGGTCTCGCAGAAGCTCTTGTCCGACGTGAGGTCGCAGGCCTTGGTGTTGGCCGGCGCCTCGCCGAAGTACTCCGCGACGGCGGCCTGTGCCTTCGGGCTGGTGATGTAGTCCATCCAGGCGTAGCTGCAGTTCGGGTTCGGCGCGTTCGCGCTGATCATCCAGGTGTCCGACCAGCCCGTGGAGCCCTCGTCCGGCAGGAACGCCTCGACCTTGGCGCCCTCGCCCTGGGCGACGGATGCGATGACCTGCCAGGTGGTGCCGATCACCGAGTCACCGCTCTTGAACGCCGCGACCTCCTTGAGGTAGTCCGACCAGTACTCCGAGACGTTCTCCTTCTGCGCCTTGAGCACGTCGACCGCCGCCGCGAGCTGGTCCTCGTCGAGGGCGTACGGGTCCTTGATCCCCAGGTCCGGCTGGGTGTTCATCAGGTACAGCGCGGCGTCGGCGATGTAGATCGGCGAGTCGTACGCCGTCACCTTGCCGGCGTACTGCGAGGAGTCGTCGAAGACGGCGCTCCAGCTGGTCGGCGCCGGCGAGACCTCGTCGGTGTTGTACATCAGCAGGTTGGCGCCCCAGCCGTGCGGGACGCCGTACATCTGGCCGTCGACGGAGTTCCAGTCGCGGTCCTTGAGGAACGTCCTCGATGTCGGCGTAGTTGCTCAGCAGGTCGGTGTTGACCGGGGCGGCGTCACCGCTGGCGATCAGCCGCAGCGAGGCGTCGCCCGACGCCGAGACGACGTCGTACTCGCCGGACTGCATCAGCTGCACCGCCTCGTCGGAGGTCGCGAAGTACTTCACGTTGGCCTGGCAGCCGGTCTCCTGCTCGAACGGGGTCACCCAGTCGATCGACTTGTCGGTCGAGCCGTCCTCGGCGTAGCCGGGCCAGGCGAGGACGTTGACCTCGCCCTCCATCTCGCCGAGCTCGTCCATCATCGGGACGTCGGGGGGCGTGAAGCCCTGCGCACCAGGAGTCGACGTCCCTCCCTCGTCGTCGCCGCCCGAGCTGGTTCCGCACGCCGTGGCAAGTGCCAGCAGCCCGGCGCTTGCCATGACTGCGAGCCTCTTCCTGCCGGTCATCTTCATGCTGTCTCCTCCTCAGGGGACGCCGCCGGGTCCGGTGAACCCAGGGACACCAGGTGGTCGCGCCGCCAGATGAGCACGACGCGCTGATCGCGCCGCTCGAGGGCGGCGTCGATGGATCGATCGGAGTTCTGGTGCGAGACGGTGAGCGTGGTGCCGGCGTCGAGGTCGACGACCGAGTGCGTGGTCGACCCGAGGTAGACCACCTCGCGGACCACGCCGGGAGCGGTGCAGGTGTCGTCGTCGGACGCCGGCGCGTCGTCCGGCGCCGCCATCAGGACCTTCTCGGGCCGGATCACGAACGTGCCGTCGGACGCCGACGAGCGTGCGCGCGACCTGACCCTCGAGCAGGTTGGAGGTGCCGACGAAGCCGGCGACGAACGCGCTCGCGGGCTCCTCGTAGAGCTCGACCGGGGTGGCCAGCTGCTCGATCCGGCCCTCGTTGAAGACGGCGATCCGGTCGCTCATCGTCAACGCCTCCTCCTGGTCGTGGGTGACGAAGACGAAGGTGATGCCGACCTCGCGCTGGATCTCCTTGAGCTCGATCTGCATCTCGCGGCGCAGCTTGAGGTCGAGCGCGCCGAGCGGCTCGTCGAGCAGCAGCACCTTCGGCCGGTTGACCAGGGCCCGGGCCAGCGCGACCCGCTGCCGCTGGCCGCCGGAGAGCTGGTGCGGCCGGCGATCGGCGTACCCCTCCAGGCGGACGGTGGCGAGCGCCTCGTCGGCGCGCTTGCGGCGATCGGGCTTGCCGACCTTCTTCACGCGCAGGCCGTACTCGACGTTCTGGCGCACGCTCATGTGCGGGAAGATCGCGTAGTCCTGGAAGACGGTGTTCACGTCGCGGGCGAACGGCGGGCGATCGGTGACGTCGTCGTCGCCGAGCAGGATCCGCCCGGCGGTCGGCTGCTCGAAGCCGGCGATCAGCCGCAGCACCGTGGTCTTGCCGGAGCCCGACGGGCCGAGCATCGAGAAGAACTCGCCGTCCGCGATCTCGAGGTCGAGGTCGTCGACGGCGCGTACCTCGTCGAAGTGCTTGCTCAGGCCCCGCAACGAGATCGCCATCGGCATGGACGCACCGTAGCGATCCCGAGTGCCGACTTCCACGGCCAGATAGGGGAATCGCGACGATTTTAGTGGTCGTGACCGGGTCGTGATGTCGGTTTACGCCGGATCGAGCTCCTTCTGGCCCCACGGGCTGCCGTACTCGGTGAGCAGGTCGAGGAACGGCACCGCGTCGAACGCCTCGGGCCCGAGCACGCCGTTGCCCGTCCAGGTGCCGCGTGCCAGGCAGCTCGAGGGCCACCACCGGGTTGATGGCGGTCTGCCAGACCACGCACTGGTGGCCGTACTCCCGCATCGTCCACTCGTTGTCGACGACGTGGTAGAGGTACGTCGACCTCGGCCCTATTGATTCCTTGGCCGTCCTTGCCCGTGCCGGTGACCCAGAGGCCGGCGCAGGTCTTGCCCTTCATCCGCGGACCGACGGTGGCCGGGTCCGGGAGCACGGCGGCGACCACGTCGCGCGGGCTGACCTCCACGCCCTTGACCCGGACCTTGTCGGTGCGGTCCAGACCGAGCGTGTGCAGCACCTTCAGGATGTTGATGAACTCGTCGCCCAGGCCGTACTTGAACGTCGCCCGCTTGCAGTCGACCCAGCGCGGCATGAGGAGCACCTCCTCGTGCTCCACGTTCACGCACTCGACCGGGCCGATGCCCTCCGGGAAGTCGAAGACCTCCGGCTCGGAGAACGGCGGCGTCGTGTACCAGCTCGCCGTCCTGCCAGATGACCGGCGGGTTCAGGCACTCCTCGATCGTGGTCCACATCGAGAAGGACGGCGCGAAGATCTCGTTCCCGTCGTCGTCGGTCACCACGAGGTTGGCGCCGTCGCGGGTGCCGAGCTCGTCGATCTCGCTGAACAGGTGGTCGGCGGCGTACCGCGCGAACACGTCGGAGAGGCCGGGCTCCACGCCGATCCCGACCAGCGCCAGCCGGCCGGCGGACTCCCACTCCCCCGCGACCGCGAACTGCTCGTCGCCGAGCTTCACCCCGGTCTTCTCGTACGGCGCCTCGGGGTGCGGCTTCGACAGCGACATCGCCATGTCGAGGTAGTCGGCGCCCGCCTCGAACGCACCCGTCGAAGATCGACATGTTGAACACCGGGTCGACGGCGTTCATCACGTGCGTGATCGAGTGCTCGCGGCACAGCGCCGTCACCGAGGACGCGTCGGAGGCGTCGACCTGCGCCGCGGAGTACCGGTCGTCGACGGCAGCCGCCTTCTCGGCCCGGGCTGGGTCGTAGTCGGCGATCACGATCGCCTCGAAGAAGTCGCGGCGCGCGGCGATGGCGGTGAACGCCGCCCCGACGCCACCGGCGCCGACGAGCAGGATCTTCATATCTTCTCCATAGACGTCGTCAAACGTGGTGCATGGCAAGGCGGAGGAGCGAAGGCGGCCCGGGTTTGGCCGTCGAGCGACGACAACGCAGCCAGGCGCCGCGTTTCACGGCGTCTACTCGCCGATGTAGGACATGACGTGCTTGATGCGGGTGTAGTCCTCGAGGCCGTACATCGACAGGTCCTTGCCGTAGCCGGAGTGCTTGAAGCCGCCGTGCGGCATCTCGGCCACGATCGGGATGTGGGTGTTGATCCACACCGCGCCGAAGTCGAGCTTCTTGGCCATCCGCATCGCGCGGCCGTGGTCCTTCGTCCACACCGACGACGCGAGGCCGTACTGCACGCCGTTCGCCCAGGCCAGCGCCTGCGCCTCGTCGGAGAACTTCTGGACCGTGATGACCGGGCCGAAGATCTCGTCCTGGATCTGCTCGTCGGACTGCTGCAGGCCGGAGAGCACGGTCGGCTCGTAGAAGTAGCCGGCCTCGCCCTGACGGTGGCCGCCGGTCTCGAGCCGGGCGTGGTCGGGGAGCCGGTCGACCATGCCGGTGACCCGGGCGAGCTGGTCGGGGTTGTTCAGCGGCCCGAACAGCACGTCCTCGTCGTCCGGCAGGCCGGTCTTGGCTTCCTTCGCCTGCTCGGTGAGCGCGGCCACGAAGTCGTCGTGCACGCCGGGGCCGGCGAGCACGCGGGTGGCCGCGGTGCAGTCCTGGCCGGCGTTGAAGTAGCCGGCCTCGGCGATGCCGGACGCGGCCTTCTCGATGTCGGCGTCGTCGAACACGATGACCGGCGCCTTGCCGCCGAGCTCGAGGTGCACCCGCTTGAGCTGCTTGGCGGCGGAGGCCGCGACCTGGGATCCGGCGCGGATCGATCCGGTGATCGCGACCATCTGGGGCGTGTCGTGCTCGACGAGCGCGCGGCCGGTGTCGCGGTCGCCGGTGACGATGTTGAGCACGCCCGGCGGGAGGAACTCCTGGCACAGCTCACCGAGCAGCACCGACGATGCCGGCGTCGTGTCGGACGGCTTGAGCACGATCGTGTTGCCGGCCGCCAGCGCGGGTGCGATCTTCCAGATCATCATCATCAGCGGGTAGTTCCACGGTGTCACCTGGCCGATCACGCCGATCGGCTCGCGCCGGATCATCGAGGTGTGGTCGGTCATGTACTCCCCGGCGGAGCGGCCCTCGAGCACGCGGGCGGCGCCGGCGAAGAACCGGATCTGGTCGATGCCCGGCGGCAGCTCCTCGCTGGCGGTCAGGCCGAGCGGCTTCCCGGTGTCCTTCGACTCGACCTTCACGAACTCGTCGGCCCGCTCCTCGAGCGCGTCGGCGATCTTGAGCAGCGCCTTCTGCCGCTCCGCCGGGGTGGTGTCGCCCCAGCCCTCGAACGCGGCCTCCGCGGCGGCGTACGCCGCGTCGATGTCCTCGGGTCCCGACATCTGCGCCTGGGCGTAGACCTCGCCCGTGGTCGGGTCGAGCACGTCGTAGGTCTCGCCCGACTTCGCGTCGGTCAGCTTGCCGTTGACGACGTTCTGGAACGTCTGGTCAGCCATCTCTGGGAATCCCTCCGTGTCGATCTCGGTGATGGGCGAGCCTAGCCATGGGACAACGGATTCTGTAGGGGTGACTGGTCCCGCCTGACGGATTCCGCAGAAATACCCGGTCAGGCTTCGAAGACCGGCGCTCCGTCGACCCACGTCGAGACGGCCCGGGCGGCGCCGATCTCCTCGGGTGGGCCGGCGAACGGGTCGCGGTCCAGGACGACCAGGTCGGCGACGGCGCCCTCGCGGAGCACGCCGGCGTCGTCGCGGTGGTTCACCCACGACGAGCCCGAGGTGTACGCCGCGAACGCGGTCTCGAGGGCCAGCGCCTGCTCCGGGCAGGAACGGCTCGCTGCCGGCCCGGCCCTGCTCGCCGTACGCCGTCCGGTTGACGGCGGTGTGGATGGCGGCCAGCGGGTCGGGGGTGCTGACCGGCCAGTCGCTGCCGGCGACCAGGCGGGCGCCGGTGCGGTGGAGGTCGCCGAACGGGTACTGCCAGCGCGACCGCTCCTCCCCCAGGAACGGGATCGTCAGCTCGGTCATCTGGTCGTCGTGGATCGCCCAGAGCGCCTGCATGTTCGCGGCCACGCCGAGCTCGGCGAACCGGGGCACGTCGTCGGGGTGGACGACCTGGAGGTGGGCGATGTGGTGCCGGAGGTCGGCGTCCGCGCGGCCGAGCCGCCCCAGCTCGGCGCGGGCGTGCTCGAACGCGTCCAGCGCCTCGCGCGCGCTCCGGTCGCCGATGGAGTGCACGTGCACCTGGAACCCCTCGGCCGACAGTGCGGCGACGCACTCCTTCAGGGCGGCGGGGTCGACGAAGGAGTGGCCGGAGTTGTCGGTGGCGTGGCCGCACCGGTCGAGGTACGGCCCGGTCATCGCGGCCGTGAAGTTCTCGGCCACGCCGTCCTGCATGACCTTGATGCTGGTCGGCCGGAACCGCTCGTGCGCGTACGCCGCGCGCCGCTCCACCAGGGAGGCGATCTGCTCGACCCCCTGCTCGCGTTCCCACCACAGCGCCCCCACGACGTACGACGTGAGCTCACCCGAGGCGGCCGCGTCCCGGTAGGTCAGGCCGGGGTCCTGCATGCCGGCGTAGCCGCCCACGATGGCGTCCTGCCAGCCGGTGACGCCGAGCGAGTGCAGGTAGCGCTGCCCGGCGAGCAGCCCGCGACGGTAGTCCTCCGCGCTGAGGTCCGGCGCGAGCACCGCCACCAGCGCCATCGCGCCCTCGTGCAGGGTCCCGGTCGGGCGGCCGTCGGCGTCGCGCTCGATGCGGCCGTCCGGCGGGTCGGCGGTCGCGGCGTTGATCCCGGCGAGCTCGAGGGCCCGGCTGTTGGCCCAGGCGCCGTGGTGGTCGCGGTTGGGCAGGAACGCCGGCCGGTCCGGGACGACCCGGTCGAGGTCGGCCGCGGTGGGCGTGCCGCCCGGGAAGGCCGCCATCGCCCAGCCGCCGCCGAGGATCCACGGCTCGTCGGGGTGGGCGGCGGCGTACGCCGCGATCGTGGCGAGGTAGTCGTCGCGGGTCTCGCCCTCGGAGAGGTCGCAGCGGGTCCGCTCCAGCCCGCCCTGCACCGGGTGCACGTGCGCGTCGACGAAGCCGGGCGCCAGCAGGCCGCCGGCCAGGTCCACGACTCGGGCGCCGGGACCCGCCCGGTCCTCGGCGTCCCGGCCGGCGTCGCCGCCGAGGTGCACCCCGACGATCCGACCGTCCTGACGACCACGGCACCGGCGCCGGCGTACCGGTGCCCGTCGAAGAGCGAACCGTTCCGGAACACCGTCGTGGACATGCCGACTTCCTATCAGGTGCTCGGTCGAACGGGTGAGGAACTACGGATTCCGCGCCCATTCGGGTGAATCGCGACTGATTCACTTGCCTGGATCGACTCCACCCAGCACGATGGAGCCATGAGCGAGTTCGACCACGACCACCTGCAGCAGGCCGCCCGCGACCACCTGTGGATGCACTTCACCCGGCACTCGACCTACGAGACGAACGAGATCCCGATCATCGTCCGCGGTGAGGGCCCCTACATCTACGACTCGCACGGCAAGCGCTACCTCGACGCGCTCGGCGGGCTGTTCGTCAGCCAGCTGGGCCACGGCCGCACCGAGCTCGCCGACGCGGCCGCCAAGCAGGCCAAGGAACTGGCCTTCATGCCGCTGTGGTCCTACGCCCACCCGCAGGCGATCGAGCTGGCCGAGCGGGTCGCCGACTACGCGCCCGGCGACCTGAACCGGGTGTTCTTCACCAGCGGCGGCGGCGAGGCGGTCGAGACCGCCTGGAAGCTCGCGAAGAACTACTTCAAGCTCACCGGCAAGCCGATGAAGCACAAGGTGATCAGCCGCGCCATCGCCTACCACGGCACCACCCAGGGCGCCCTGTCGATCACCGGCCTGCCGCCGCTGAAGCAGCAGTTCGAGCCGCTGGTCCCCTCGACGTTCCGGGTGCCGAACACCAACTACTACCGCGCGACCGAGCACGGCGCCCCCGAAGGGCTCAGCCTCGAGCAGTTCGGCCGCTGGGCCGCCGACCAGATCGCGGTCGCGATCGAGAACGAGGGCCCCGACACGGTCGCCGCCGTCTTCCTCGAGCCCGTCCAGAACTCCGGCGGCTGCTTCCCGCCGCCGCCCGGCTACTTCCAGCGGGTCCGCGAGATCTGCGACGAGTACGACGTGCTGCTGGTCTCCGACGAGGTGATCTGCGCGTTCGGGCGGCTCGGCCACATGTTCGGCGCGGACCGCTACGGCTACCAGCCCGACATGATCACCTGCGCGAAGGGCATCACCTCCGGCTACGCGCCGCTCGGCGCGATGATCGCGACCGACCGGCTGATGGCGCCGTTCCTGGAGGGCAACAACTCCTTCGCCCACGGCTACACGTTCGGCGGCCACCCGGTCTCGACCGCGGTCGGGATGGCCAACCTCGACATCTTCGAGCGCGAGAACATCCTCGAGCACGTCCGCGACAACGAGGGCGCGTTCCGGGCGACGCTCGAGCGCCTCAAGGACCTGCCGATCGTGGGCGACGTCCGCGGCGACGGGTACTTCTACGGCATCGAGCTGGTCAAGGACAAGGACACCAAGGAGACCTTCAACGACGCCGAGGCCGAGAAGCTGCTGCGCGGCTTCCTGTCCAAGGCGCTCTTCGACGAGGGGATCTACTGCCGGGCCGACGATCGCGGCGACCCGGTCATCCAGCTGTCTCCGCCGCTCACCTGCGAGCAGGAGCACTTCGACGAGATGGAGCAGATCCTGCGGGTTGTGCTGGACAAGGCCGGTTCGCTTCTCTGAACCGGCTCGATGGGTGCCGACTCACTCCCGGGACGGCACCCTGGCCCCCTTCGGGGCGGCGGACGGGCTGGGCGCTCGGACAGTTCGCCACTTCGGAGGGGCGCCCGCACCGCCCCTCCGTCCGGAGGTTGAGGCCCCGAAGGCCCGGTGAGGCGCCACAGTCGGGCCGCCAGGGGTTGCGGTTTGGTCCCCAACCGCAAGCAACTCCACAGAACAGTTGCGGTTTGTGACCAATGGAACCTTTCACCGGCGCGGAGGTCACGCCCCTCCGACGACCGCTCCGGGTCGGTGATCCACCGTGCCCGCTTCGACCACCCGATAGGCGTGCGGCTCCCGCCACCCGGGTACGGCGCCAGTGGTGACACCCGAAGGAAGGGCGCGCCGCA
Organism: uncultured Actinomycetota bacterium; assembly: GCA_963788445.1. Lineage (GTDB taxonomy): Bacteria > Actinomycetota > Actinomycetes > Propionibacteriales > Nocardioidaceae > Nocardioides. Next base: position 40,634 of record CAWBGN010000004.1, on the reverse strand, counting down.
GCTGACCCCGCCCAGCGCCCCCGCAGTCGTCGGTGCGCGAGCTCAGACCAGCTTGCGCTGCCGGCGCCGCGACTGGAGCTCGGCGCCGACCACGATCACGATCGAGACGATGAACATCAGGGTGCCGATGACGTTGACCTGCATCGGTACGCCGCGCTGGGCGGCTCCCCAGACGAACATCGGGAACGTCGTGGTGTTGCCGGCGTTGAGGTTGGTGATGATGAAGTCGTCGAACGACAGCGAGAAGCTGAGCAGCGCCGCGCCGAGGATGCCCGGGAAGACCAGCGGGAATGTCACCCGCCAGAACGTCTGGGACGGCGTGGCGTAGAGGTCCATGGCGGCCTGCTCGAGGTTGTCGTCGAGGCCGGCCAGCCTGGCCCGCACCGTCACGACCACGAACGACAGGCAGAACATGATGTGCGCGACCAGGATCGTCCAGAAGCCCAGCTCGACCGCTGCGGCCCGACGCGACGAAGAGCGCGAGCAGGGACGAGCCCAGCACGATCTCGGGCGCCGCCATCGGCAGGAAGATGAGCAGGTTCGCGCCCGAACGTCCCACGAAGTTGTGGCGCACCAGCGCGAACGCCGCCAGGGTGCCGAGGATCGTGGCGCCCAGGGTCGACAGCAGGCCGATCTCGATGCTGACTTTCAGCGCCCCGCACATGCCCTCGGGCTCGCACGGGTTGAGCCAGTTGTGCAGCGTGAACCCGTCGAACTGGTAGATCACCCGGCTCGCCGGGTCGTTGAAGCTCATCAGCACGACCACGAAGATCGGCACGAACGTGTAGAGCAGCACCAGCAGCCCCAGGATCAGCACGAGGTGCTTGCGGAACCAGTCCATGCCGGCCCGGGCCGCTCCTGCCCCGAGCCGGCTTCTGGGGCGCACCGGCTGCCGGCCGCCGCTCAGTCGTCGCCGTCATCGTGCCCTCCGGCTCGCTCGCAGTTCGAGCGCACCGTGCGGGTACGTCGTCGGCATCCGGCCGCTGCGCTCCGTCGCTTCGCTCACAGCAGCTCCTCCGTCCCAGCCCGGCGCACGTAGAACAGGACCAGGACGAGGATCAGAATCATCAGGATCATCGACAGCGCCGCCGCCGCGGGGTAGTCGTTCGCGTCGGTGAACAGGCTCTGGATCACGGACCCGACCATGCGCTGGTTGGGACTGCCGAGCAGCTGCACGTTGATGAAGTCGCCGGCCGCCGGGATGAAGGTCAGCAGCGTCCCGGAGACGACTCCGGGCAGGGACAGCGGCCAGGTCACCTTGAAGAAGCCGACGACCGGGTTCGCGTAGAGGTCGCTGGAGGCCTCGATCAGCCGGGGGTCGATCTTGTCGATGCTGGCGAACAGCGGCAGCACCATGAACGGCAGGAAGTTGTAGGTCAGGCCGGCGACCACCGCGACCGGGGTGGCCAGGAGCCGGCCGTCGGCGCCGAGGATGTGCAGGAACTGCAGGGTGTTCACGACGAAGCCGTCGTCGGCCAGGATCAGCTTCCACGACAGCGTGCGGACCAGGAAGCTGGTGAAGAACGGCGCGATCACCAGCACCAGCATCAGGTTCTTCCAGCGCCCGGCCTTGAACGCGATGGCGTAGGCCAGGACGTAGCCGAGGATCAGGCAGAAGAACGTCGCGAGGGCGCCGTACCAGAGCGCGCGCAGCGAGCGGGACCCAGTACTCCTGCAGCGCGTCGACGTAGTTGGCGAAGTGGTAGGTCATCTCGTAGCCGACGACGTCCGAACCCGACGGGTCGTAGAGGCTGGTGGCGACCAGGGAGTAGAACGGGATGACGAAGAACAACGCCGAGCCAGATCGCGGCCGGCAGCAGGAGCAGGTAGCCGACCAGCCCCGTGCGACGGGTCATGACTCGTCGGCCTTCTGGGCGCCTGCCGAGGCGTCCTGGGCGTGGTCGAGCAGGAACGCGTACTCCGGTCGCCAGGACAGCTCGACCTGCTCGCCGGTCCGGAACAGCCGGCGCCGGCCGGTGTTCTGCTCGAACACCTGGATCTCCTGGCCCCAGGGCATCCGGACGAGGTACTGGGTGCTCACGCCGACGAAGCTGACGTCGGTCACGACACCGCCCGGGATGGTGTTGCCGGGTGCGTCGAGAGACTCGCCCGGCTCGCCGATGAGCACCTTCTCCGGACGGATCCCGATCCAGCCCCTGTCGCCGTCGGTGTGCGAGCGATCGGCCGGGACGGACACCCCGATGCCGTGCATGTCCACGGTCACCAGGTCGGAGGCGCGGCCCTTGATCGTGCCCTCGATCAGGTTCGACTGCCCCAGGAAGTTGGCCACGAAGGTGCTCTTGGGGTTCTCGTAGAGATCCGCCGGTGCGCCCATCTGCTCGATCACGCCGGCGTTCATGACCGCGACCGTGTCGGCCATGGTCATGGCCTCCTCCTGGTCGTGGGTCACGTGGATGAAGGTCAGCCCGACGTCGACCTGGATCCGCTTGAGCTCGATCTGCATCGACCTGCGCAGCTTGAGGTCGAGGGCGCCGAGCGGCTCGTCGAGCAGCAGCACCTCGGGCTTGTTGATCAGCGCCCGGGCGAGCGCGACCCGCTGCTGCTGGCCACCGGACAGCTGGGTCGGCTTCTTCCGCGCCTGGCTGTCCAGCTCGACCAGCTCGAGCATGTCGCGGACCTGGGTGTCGACGTCGGAGGACTTGCGCCGCTTGAGGCCGAACGCGACGTTCTCGTGGATGTCGAGGTGCGGGAACAGCGCGTAGCTCTGGAAGACCGTGTTGACCGGCCGGCGGTACGGCTTGGCGTACGTGATGTCCTGGCCGGCCAGCGTGATCGAGCCCGACGTCGGCGTCTCGAGGCCGGCCACCATCCGCAGCGTCGTGGTCTTGCCGCACCCGGACGGGCCCAGCAGGGCGAAGAACGCCCCGCGCGGTACGTCGAGGTCGAGGTCGTCGACGGCCGTGAACGCACCGAACGACTTGGTGACGTTCCGCAGCCGGAGCCCGTCGTACGCCTCGTCCGCGACGGGCGCGTCGGTCCCCTCAGCCACCTGTGACATCCGACCAGTCTCCTTCGTACTCAGTCTGTTGCTCGCTGTTCAGCGGCATGAAGTCGAACGTCACCGAGAGTGTCTCGTCGTCGGGGAAGATCAGCTTGTTGTCCACCAGGGACGGGTCGATCTTCTCCATCTCCTCCTGCGCTCCCTCGACGGGGCAGATGTAGTTCACCCAGGCCGCGAGCTTGGCCGCCGTCTCGGGCTCGTAGAAGTAGTCGATCCAGGCCTCGGCGTTGGCCTTGTGGCTCGCCAGGTTCGGGACGATCATGTTGTCGCTCCAGAGCGACAGACCTTCCTCGGGCGTGACGAACTTGATGTCCGGGTTGTCGAACTGCACCTGGATCACGTCGCCGGACCAGGCCTCGCAGGCGACGATGTTGCCGGCCGCGAGGTCCTGGATGTACTCGTTGCCGGTGAACGCGCGGACCTGACCGGCCGACACGACCTCCTTGAGCCGGTCGATCGCGTCCTTCCACTCGTCGTCGGTGAAGTCGCTCGGGTCGGCCCCCTGGACCTTGAGCATGAAGCCCATCGTGTCCCGCATCTCCGACAGCAGCGTGATCCTGCCCTTGAGGTCGGAGCGGGTGATCAGCTCCTCGAAGCTCTTGACCTCACCGGTCTCGGCCGCGTTGTAGGCGATGCCGGTCAGGCCGCTCTGCCACGGCGCGTGGAACTCGAGGTCGGGGTCCCACTGGCGGTTGCGCAGCGGCTCGATCAGGTTGGCGTGGAGGTTCGGCACCTTGGCCTTGTCCAGCGGCTGGATCCACCCGAGGCTGATCATCCTCGCCGCCATCCAGTCGGTCAGCATCATCATGTCGCGGTCGATCGGCTCGCAGGCCGCCGAGCTGGTTCTTCACCTTGGCGTAGAACTCGCGTTGTCGTTGACGTCGTCGGTGTAGTTGACCGTGATGCCGGTCCGGTCCTGGAACACCGACACCGTGGACGTCGGCTTCTTCCGGGGGTCGATGTAGCCGGGCCAGTTGGAGATGATGAGCTCCTTCTGGGTGGCCGACAGGTCGTCGCCGACGCACGCGCCCGCCTCGACCTGTCGCCGGGTCGACGCCGAAGAAGGGGAGCTTCAGCGCCGCCACGCTGCCGATCCCGAACAGCGGTCAGCCCGGCGCCCTGCAGGATTCCCCGACGGGAGAGACTCCACTGATCGGGTTCGCGTGAACCGTCCATCCGACTCCTTCAGCGAAGGTCGACTCGATGGCTCGGATCGTGCCACGCGAATGGGGGCCGCTACAAGCGAAACCGTCGAAGATAAACCAATAGGCAACGAAATCCGCCGTCAAGCGATCTTCCCGAAACCTTTGACCGGGACCACCGACCCCTGACAGCATGCGCGCATGAACAGGAAGCCGGAACGCTCGGGGATCCCGCTGGACGACGTCTCCAAGGCGATCATCGAGCAGCTGCAGCAGGACGGTCGCCGCTCGTACGCCGCCATCGGCAAGGTGGTCGGCCTCTCGGAGGCCGCCGTCCGCCAGCGCGTGCAGCGGCTGATCGACGGCGGCGTGATGCAGGTGGTCGCGGTGACCGACCCGCTGGAGCTCGGCTTCGCCCGGCAGGCCATGGTCGGCATCCGGGTCACCGGCGCGCTGGAGCCGGTCGCCGACGCGCTCGCCGCCCTGCCCGAGGTCGACTACGTCGTGATCACCGCCGGCACCTACGACCTGCTGGCCGAGGTCGTGGCCGAGAGCGACGACCACCTGCTCGCGCTGATCTCGGGCAAGATCCGCACGATCGACAACGTCGTCGCGACCGAGACGTTCATGTACCTCAAGCTCCGCAAGCAGACCTACTCGTGGGGTGTTCGCTGAGCCCCTCGCTCTGGGCGGACACCGCCCCGCCCGCACCGCCCCGACCCGCCCTCGCCGGGGATCTCGAGGTCGACGTCGCCGTGGTCGGCGCGGGCTTCACCGGTCTCTGGACCGCCTACTACCTCGCCGAGGCCGACCCGTCGCTGCGGATCGCCGTCCTCGAGGCCGAGGTCGCCGGGTTCGGCGCGAGCGGCCGCAACGGCGGCTGGTGCTCAGCCCTCTTCCCGGCCTCGCTCTCCTCGCTGGCCGCACTCGGGGACCGGCGAGTCCGCGCTGGCGCAGCACGCCGCGATGCGGGCCACCGTGGACGAGATCGGCCGGGTGCTGCGGGCCGAGGACATCGACGCCCACTGGGCCAAGGGCGGCACCCTGACCCTGGCCCGCTCCCCGGCACAGCTGGCGCGGGCGCAGGCCGAGGTCGAGGAGGCGCGCTCCTGGGGCCGGGGCGACGACGAGATCCGGCTGCTGGACGCGGCGGAGGCCCGAGGGGTGCTCGCGCGCGACCGAGGTCGCGGGGGCGACGTACACGCCCGACTGCGCGGCGGTGCACCCGCTGCGACTGGTCCGCGGCCTGGCCGACGCCGTCACCGCCCGCGGTGTCCTCCTGCACGAGCACACGCCGGTCCGCTCGATCGAGCCCGGTCGGGTCGTCGACGGATCACGGCCAGGTCCGCGCCACGACCATCGTCCGGGCGACCGAGGGCTACACCGCCACCCTGCCCGGGCACCGGCGCGCGGTGGCACCGGTCTACTCGCTCGTGATCGCCACCGAGCCGCTGGCGGACGACGTGTGGGAGCTGATCGGGCTGCGCCGGCGGGAGACGTTCTCCGACCACCGGCACCTGATCATCTACGGCCAGCGCACCGCCGACGACCGCCTCGTCTTCGGAGGCCGCGGCGCGCCGTACCACTTCGGGTCCCGGATCCGCGCCCGGGTACGACCGGGACGACAAGGTGTTCGGCAAGCTGCGCCAGACCCTGGTCGAGCTGTTCCCGGTCCTGGAGCAGACCCGGATCACGCACAGCTGGGGCGGCGCGCTGGGAGTGACCCGCGACTGGTGTGCGTCCGTCGGCCTCGACCCGGCAGACCGGCATCGGCTGGGCGGGTGGGTACGTCGGCGACGGCGTCGGCACCACCAACCTCGCCGGCCGCACCCTGCGAGACCTCGTGCTCGGCCACGACACCGACCTCACCCGACTCCCGTGGGTCAACCACCGCTCGCGGTCGTGGGAGCCCGAGCCGTTGCGCTGGCTCGGCGTCAACGCGAGCCTGCACGCCATGACCTGGGCCGACACCGAGGAGGGCCTGACCGGCCGTCAGAGTGTCGTCGCGAGGCTCGTGTCGCCATTGCTCGGCTGACAGGATGCCGCGTATGGCAACCCGCGCCCTGGTCCGACGCCCGAGCCCGCGCCTCGCCGACGGGCTGCTCACCCACATCGCCCGGGCGCCGGTCGACGCCGAGCTGGCGATGCGCCAGTGGGAGGGGTACGTCGCGACGCTCGCGGGCGAGGGCTGGGAGACGATCGAGGTGCCCCCGGCCGACGACTGCCCGGACGCCGCCTTCGTCGAGGACACCGTCGTCATGTACGCCGACCTGGCCGTCATCGCCCGACCGGGTGCCGACGAACGCAAGCCCGAGACCGCAGGCACCGAGCAGGTGTTGACCGACCTCGGCTACCGGATCGCGCACATCCAGGAACCCGGGACCCTCGACGGCGGGGACGTGCTCAAGCACGGCGGCACCGTCTGGGTGGGCCTCGGCGGCCGTACCAACCAGTCGGGGGTCGAGCAGCTCGCGGCGCTCCTCACCCCGCTCGGCGCCACCGTGGTCGGCGTACCCGTCAGCCGCGTGCTGCACCTGAAGTCAGCGGTCACCGCGCTGCCCGACGGCTCCGTGGTCGGCTTCGAGCCGCTCGTCGACGACCCGGCCACGTGGGAGCGGTTCCTGCCCGTGCCGGAGGAGGCGGGTGCCCACGTGGTGCTGCTCGGCGGCCAGACCGTCCTCATGTCCACCAGCGCGCCCCGCAGCCGCGAGCTGTTCGAGGCGCGCGGGCTGCGGGTCGTGACCACCGACATCTCCGAGTTCGAGAAGCTCGAGGGCTGCGTGACCTGCCTGTCCGTGCGGCTGAGGTGATAGTCCACGACAGTTGTGTCGTTCCGAGCTCGTCAGGACGACACAAACGTCGTGGACTATCGGGCTCGACTAGGGCTGCCCGCCGGGCCAGCCGTTGTCGGCGGTGTTCTCCGGACGCTCGCCGGTGAAGAACCAGGCCTCGAAGAAGCCCGTGAGCGATTCGCCCGAGACGTCCTCGGCGAGCGCCTGGAAGTCGTCGGTCGAGCCGTTCCCGTTGGCCCGGTCGGAGAGCCAGGTCCGGAGGATCGTCCAGAACGGGCCGTCGCCGACCCGCTGACGCAGCGCCTGCAGCGCCATCGCCCCGCGGTAGTAGATCTCTCCGTCGAAGATGTGGCGCTTCCCGGGGCTGCCGATCCGGAGGTCCCAGAAGGCGTCGCGGGGTCCTCTCGCGTCGTAGGTCTGGCGCAGCCAGCTCGCCGCCGACCGCCCGCCGTGGGTCTCGGCGTACCGGAACTCCATGAACGTGGCCGAGCCCTCGTTCAGCCAGATGTCGCGCCAGTTCTCGACGGACACGGAGTCCCCGAACCACTGGTGCGCCAGCTCGTGCACGACCGTGGTCTTCGAGCGTCCGGCACCGGGCGAGTACGTCGGCCGGGTCTGGTTCTCGAGCGAGAACCCCGGCTCGAGACCCGTGGTCAGTCCGCCGGTCACGGAGAACGGGTACTCACCCAGCTGCCCGGCCAGCCAGCCGACCAGCTTCGGCGTCCGCCGGAGGAGCCTCAGCGACGCCTGGCGCTGCCTCGGGGGCAGCTGCCTCGAGACCGCGACGTACCAGGGCAGACCGCCTCGGCGTCCGCGGTCCACGACGTACGAGCCGGCCGCGAAGAACGCGAGGTAGGGCACCATCGGCTCGTCGGCGCGCCAGTGGGTGGTCGCCCGGTCGCCGTGCACCGTGCGTCCGAGCCGCCGCCCGTTCGCCACGACCTGCTTGCCCCTGGGCACCGTGATCCTGATGTCCACCCGGGCCTTGTCCCGCGGGTGGTCGTTGGCGGGGAACCACCAGGCGGCCATGTGCGGCTCGTTCATCGCCACGACCTCCTCGTCGTCGGCGAGCCAGTTGCTCTCGCCGTCCCACGCGATCCGGGCCGGGTGGCCGGCGTACCAGACCTTGACCTCGAACCTCTCGCCGTCCCCGATCGGCGACCGGGGCCTGATCCGCACCTCATGCCGGTTCGGCTTGGTGAACGCGGCCTTCTTCCCGTCGACGGTGACCTTGCGGACCCGCAGCAGGAGGTCGAGGTTGAACCGCGAGAGGTCCTGGGTGGCCCGCACCGTCAGCTTCGTCGACCCCGAGAGCCGCTTGGCGCCGAAGTCGTACGCGTCGTGGATCCGGTAGCGGACGACGTCGATGCCGCCGTTGCCGTCGAGCGGGAAGTAGGGGTCCCCCATGCCCGCGCCGCCCGGTGCGGGTGCGGCCTCCACGGCGGACGGGAGCCCGAAGACCAGTGCTGCGACGACGAGGGCGGCGAGCCGGCGAGTGGTGGGGCGGGTGGCGTACGGCGTTCGGACGGGCACCAGACGAACCTAACCGACGAGCCGCCGTGCCCGGGAAACGTGTCCTGGCCGGCCAGAATTAATTCGATTGCGGCGCCCGGGCCGCTCCCCCACCATGGAAGCAACCCCGGGCGCCGCGCCTTGCGTGCCCATGTACCGAGAGGAGACGTGACATGACGATGACTGTCCTCGGCCTGTCCTCAGACCGTTTCCTTCTCACCTCATGGAGCACCACCAGCGATGTCTCACGACTCCTTGCAAGGCCAGCAGTACTTCTCTGACAACCTCGTCCGGCTCCCGGAGCAGGACGCACCCGACACCCAAGACCCCCTCGACGGGATCGAGTCGTCGTTCGTCTTCGACTTCCGGTCGTACGACGAACCCGACGACACCTCCCAGCGCTGGTCCACGTGGCTCAGCGTCGAGCCGCTCTGTCGCGGCCCCGAGCCGCGCCCGGACTGGCTGGTGACCTCCCAGGGCGCCATCGACACCGACCTCGGCATCCTCAAGACCGGCAAGGAGGCCGACGTCTTCCTCGTGGAGCGGGGCGACCCGCTCGACCCCGAGGGCGCCGTCGTGATGGCCGCCAAGCGCTACCGCGGCGCCGACCACAGCAACTTCCACCGCGCCGCGTCCTACACCGAGGGCCGCAGCATGAAGCGCTCGCGAGACGAGCGCGCGATCAAGCGCAAGAGCACGTTCGGCAAGATCGTCGCCGCCGGCGAGTGGGCCATCTCGGAATGGGACGCCCTCAAGCGGTGCTGGTCGCTCGGGCTGCCGGTCCCCTACCCGGTGCAGATCGACGGCACCGAGATCATGATGGAGTGGATCACCGTCGACGGCGAGACCGCGCCCCGGCTGGCCCAGACGCGGCCCGACCGCCCGCTGCTCGAGTCGTACTTCCAGCAGCTGCGCGACGCGATGGCCACGATGGCGCAGCACGGCATCGTCCACGGCGACCTCTCGGCGTACAACATCCTGGCCGCGGGCGACCGCCTCGTGATCATCGACCTCCCCCAGATCGTCGACCTGGTCGGCAACCTGAACGGGATGGACTTCCTGATGCGGGACTGCGCCAACGTCTGCGGCTGGTTCCGCTCCCGGGGGCTCGAGGTCGACGAGCACGACCTGTTCGGTGAGCTGATGGCGCACGCCTTCTGAATCGGGACGGCGGTGGTGGGCCCGGGACCACTAACTTGGTCCGGTGAGGCAGATACGGGGACGGGTCGTCGAGGTCACCACCCTGGCCGACCTCGACGAGCGGCTGGCCGCCGGTGCCACGTCACTGAACGGCTGGCGACTGATCGCGCTCGACCTCAGCGACCGGGGCGAGGCGCTGGCCGGGTGCGACGTCGCGGGGGCGACCTTCCTGGGTTGCACGTTCGCACCAGGCGTCGATGCCAGTCTCGGCAAGCGGGGCGCGCTCGTGCTGCCGACCCTGCACTCGGTCTCGCTGAACACCTACCGCACCCGGCTGTACTCCCCCGACGAGCTGTACGACACCCCGACCTACCTCAAGTCGCAGGACGCGCACGCCTACGCCTGGTCCCGTCACGCCACCGACCGGGACGCCCTCCTCGCGCAGACCCTGCACGACCATGCGATCGACGACGCGCTCGGCGAATGGGTCGCGGATCGGCGGCTGGTCGGGGTGATGGGTGGTCACGCCCTCCAACGGGACGAGCCGGCGTACGCCGACGCGGCGCGGTTCGGCCACACGGTCGGTGGCCGGCTGACCGTTGCCACCGGTGGCGGGCCCGGCGCCATGGAGGCGGCCAACCTGGGCGCCTACCTGTCCAGGCAGCCGATGACGGCGCTCGACGACGCGCTGAAGCGGCTGGCGGTGGCGCCGTCCTTCCTGTCCTCCGTCGACGCCTGGCTGGCGGCGGCGCGAACCGTGCGGGAGGCCTGTCCCAAGGGCGCGAAGTCGCTCGGGATCCCCACCTGGCACTACGGGGAGGAGCCGACCAACATGTTCGCCACCGCGATCGCGAAGTACTTCCGCAACGCCCTCCGTGAGGCCATCCTGGTCCAGATCTGCGCAGCCGGGATCGTGTTCCTGCCGGGTGCCGGCGGGACGGTCCAGGAGGTCTTCCAGGACGCCTGCGAGAACTACTACGCCGACGAGTCCTCGGTCGCGCCGATGGTGCTGGTCGGCGCGACGTACTGGACCGAGACGGTGCCGGCGTGGCCGCTGCTCACGTCCCTGGCTGCGGGTCGGCCGATGGAGAAGCACGTCCACCTCGTCGACACCGTCGAGGAGGCGTCCGGCCTGCTCCTCGCGGACAACCCCCCGAGCCGTTCCTAGGCCTCGGTCGCCGCGAGCTGGCCGCAGGCGCCGTCGATCTCGCGACCGCGCGTGTCGCGCACCGTGGTGGGGATCCCCTTGGCCTCCAGCCGGCGCACGAACTCGCGCTCGTCCTTCGGGTCGGACGCGGTCCACTTGCTGCCGGGGGTCGGGTTGAGCGGGATCAGGTTGACGTGCACCCAGCCCCAGTCGCCGTACGAGTTGAGGACGTCGCCGAGCAGGTCGGCCCGCCACGCCTGGTCGTTGATGCCGCGCATCATGGCGTACTCGATCGAGACCCGGCGCTTGGTGGTCCGCGCGTAGTTCCAGGCCGCGTCCACCGTCTCCGCGACCGACCAGCGGGTGTTGATCGGCACCAGCTCGTTGCGCAGCTCGTCGTCCGGTGCGTGCAGGGACAGCGCCAGGGTGACCGGGACGCCTTCCTCCGCCAGCTGCCGCATCCGCGGGACCAGGCCCACCGTCGACACCGTCACGCCGCGGGCGGACATGCCCAGCCCGTTCGGCGTCGGGTCGGTCAGGCGGCGTACGGCGCCGATCACGGCCTTGTAGTTGGCGAGCGGCTCGCCCATCCCCATGAAGACGACGTTCGAGACCCGGCCCGGGCCACCCGGGACCTCGCCGCGGGCGAGCGCACGGGCGCCGGCGACGACCTGCTCGACGATCTCGCCGGTCGACATGTTGCGCTGGAGGCCGCCCTGGCCGGTGGCGCAGAACGGGCAGGCCATGCCGCAGCCGGCCTGGCTGGACACGCACATCGTCACCCGGTCGGGGTAGCGCATCAGGACCGACTCCACGAGGGCGCCGTCGAAGAGCCGCCACAGGGTCTTCCGGGTCGTGCCGCGGTCGGCCTCCATGGTGCGCAGCGGCGACATCAGGGGCGGCAGCAGCGCCGACACGAGCTCGTCACGCTGGGTCGCCGGCAGGTCGGTCATCTCGGCGGGGTCGTCGACCAGCCGCGCGAAGTAGTGGGTCGACAGCTGCTTGGCGCGGAAGCCGGGCAGGCCCATCGAGGTGGCCAGCTCGGTCCGCTCGTCGGCGGACAGATCGGCCAGGTGGCGGGGTGGCTTCTTGCGGCCGCGGGGCTCGTCGAACACCAGCGGCAGCGGCTTGGCGCCTGCGGACTCGGGGGAAGGATCGGACATCGGGTCGATCATCCCACCCGGACGGGGTCAGCCCGAAAACGTCAGACCTGGTGCTTGACCATGTAGTAGAGCACCAGCGAGGCGACGCCCAGGACGACCAGGGCCGTGAGGACCATCCCCAGCACCATGTAGATGCCGAACCGTCGCGTGCGCGGGACAACGAGCAGCCCGATCGGGATGACCAGGCTGACCAGGACCAGCGGGAACAGCTCCTCGGCCGTGTCGTACTCGAACAGCAGGCGGAGCAGGCCCACGAACCCGCCGGGGACCAGCGTCACGAAGAGCATGCCCGTGAAGAAGCCCGACAGGGCGGTGAACGTCGGGTGGTCGCGGTGCCACCAGTCGGTCTGCCGCTGCTCGGTGTCGTCCTGCTCGGTCTGCTCGGTCATCATCACCACGATCCTCCCAGACCGATCCCCCAGATCCGGCATCCACCCGCCCGGCGTGCCCGCGAGCCTTGCCGGGGGAGGGCCGCGCCGCCACGCTTTCCCCATGGAGGTTCGGTTCCTCGACGACCAGGGCGCCCACCCGCGTGCCGCCGACGACGTGGTCGAGCTGTTCGCGCACACCGACGGCTTCTTCTGGATCGACGTACCGGAGTGGGACGCGGAAGCCGAGGCACTGCTGCGAGGGCTGGGCTGCCACCCGCTCGTCCTCGAGGGGTGCCGCCAGCGCAACTACGTGCCGACCGTCCACGGGTACGACGACCACGTGTTCGTGACGACCCAGTCGCCGTACCTCGGCCACGCCGGGCACGTCCATCTGCTCGAGCTCGACCAGATCATCGGCGACCAGTACCTCGTCACCGTGCACGGCCCGATCAACCCCGATCTCGACGTCAGCCACGCCCTGGTGGAGACCGACGGGGTGCTGGCGCGCATCGACGGCGGGAGATTCCACCCGAAGACCCCGGCCGAGCTGTCCTACGCCATCACGTCGGCGGTCGCTCGTCGGCAGAGCGGCCTGGTCCGCCAGGTCGCGGAGAAGCTGCCCGGGCTGGAGAAGCACGTCATGTCCTCGCGGCTGCGCGACCCGGAGGCGCTGCTGGAGACGATGTTCCTGATCCGGCACGAGCTGATCACCACCCGAACCATGGCCGCCCAGTGCCACGACATCTGGGTGCGGATGGACGAGATCAGCCGTTTGGCCGGCCACGAGGACACGACGTACGCCCATGACCTCGCGGGCCAGTTCGAGCGCGTGCGGTCGCTTGCTGACGGCGAGTCGCTGTTCCTGTTCGGGGTGATCGAGCTCTACCAGACCAAGGTGCACACGAAGATGACGGTCGCGATGGAGCGGCTGGCCGTGATCGCTGCCGTCACCCTGCCGATCACCGCGATCGCGTCCGTCTACGGGATGAACGTGATCGTGAACGACGAGACCCACTACACCTCGCTGTTCATCGTGCTGGCCGTGATGCTGGCGATCAGCCTGTCTCTCCTGCGGTGGGCGCGGCGGCAGGGGTGGTGGTGATTGGTTTCGCGCTCGCGCGGTTCTTCCGGCGCTTCGCGCCGGTCTCGGTTTCTTTGGGTCGCGGTCCGGCGCCGCGGTGGTGCCGCGCCTGCGGCGCGCGGGGCTCCCTCGGCCTACCAGCCGCTTCGCTCGTTCCTCGCTTCGCGGGTGCCAGACCCAACCACGGCCTTCGCGAGCCCCGCGCCCCTCCGGCCCGGCGGGGGCCGCGGCGCACGGCTCACGACCGCGTTTTGGGTGGTCAGGGGTCGAGGGTGATCAGGTCGGGCATTTTCATGGTCCGCCATCTTTCGAGGTCTGGGGGTGCTCCCGTGACCTCGGAGGCCAACGCGGTCCAGGCGGTGCCGTGCCCGACCAGGACGATGTTGTCGGTGGGGTGCGCGGCGAGGATGCCGCTGACGGCTCTCGTGACGCGGTCGCGACAGTGGGCGAGCGGTTCCCAGCCGGCGTACGCCGGGGTGTCGGGGTTGGCGAAGCCGCGGGCCACGACGGCCTCGAAGTCGTCGATCCAGTCGGTGGAGTCGCGGACGAGCTCGCGCAGGTTGTCTACGACTCCCACCTCGCGCTCGGTGAGGAGCTGGGCGGTGGCGGTGGCCTTGGGTTCCGGCGAGCAGAACCAGACCGCGTCGGTCGGCAGGCGGCCCGACTCGCGGAGCGCCCAGACGTCGTCGAAACCTGCCGGGTCGAGCTCCCAGGTGTGGGCCGGCTGGTCGTGGCGGATCAGCGGCCGGCCGTGCCGGACCAGCGAGATCACGTGAAGACGGCGTAGTGCAGGAGCAGCCAGATCGGGGCGATGGTGGCGAGGAGGGAGTCGAGGCGGTCCATCAGGCCACCGTGGCCGGGGATCACCTGGCTCATGTCCTTGATGCCGAGGTCACGCTTGATCACCGACTCGCACAGGTCGCCGAGGGTCGCCATCACGACGGCGATCAGGCCGAGGACCACCCCGACCCACCAGTCGCCCTCGAGGAGGTAGGTGACCAGCGCCCAACCGGCGGCCACGCAGAACACGAGCGAACCGGCGAAGCCCTCCCAGGACTTCTTCGGGGAGATGACGGGGGCCATGGGGTGCCGGCCGAACAGCACGCCGGCGATGTAGCCGCCGATGTCGGAGGCGATGGTGACGACGATGAAGGTGACCATGCCCTTGACACCGGCGTCCCAGCGGTCGAAGTCGGTCGCGCCTCCCTCGGCCAGCAGCAGGGCGACGAAGGATCCCAGGAACGGCACGTAGATCAGCGTGAACACCGACGCCGTGGCGTTCTGCACGTAGCCCTCGACGCCGCGGCGCAGCAGCCACAGCATGATCACCAGGGCGGTGACGGCCGTGGCCGTGACCAGCGCGGGAGCGCCGTAGAAGTAGGCGACGACCACCATCACGACGCCGCCGAGCATGAGCGGCTGCTCGGGCAGGTCGATGCCCTTGACCAGGAAGCCCTTGCGCAGCTCCCAGATGGCGATCACCACGGCGGCGGCCACGACGAACATGAACGCGGTCTTCCAGAAGAAGAGCGAGGTCGCGATCACCGCGAGCAGGACGACCCCCGACGCGATCGCGACGGGGAGGTTGCGCCCAGCGCGGCCGTGGTCCTTCTGGGCAGGCGCTGGAGCCGGGGGGAGGTCGGTCATCTGGGGTGCGGAGTGTCGGGTCCTCAGACCTCGATCAGTTCCGCTTCCTTGTGCTTGAGCATGTCGTCGATGGCCTCGGTGTGCTTCTTGGTCATCCCGTCGAGCCGCTTCTCGGCGCCGGTGACGTCGTCCTCGCCGACCTCGCCGTCCTTGGCGAGCTTCTCGAGGTGCTGCTTGGCGGTACGCCGCAGGTTGCGCACGGCGACCCGGCCGTCCTCGGCCTTGGCCCGGGCCACCTTGATGTACTCCTTGCGGCGTTCCTCCGTCAGCTCGGGGAACACGCAGCGGATCAGCTTGCCGTCGTCGGCCGGGTTGACCCCGAGGTCGGAGTCGCGGATCGCCTTCTCGATGTTCTTCATCGCGCCCTGGTCGTAGGGCTGGATCAGGATGACCCGAGCCTCGGGGGCCGTGAACGAGGCCAGCTGCTGCAGCGGGGTGGGAGTGCCGTAGTAGTCCACGAGGATCTTGTTGAACATGCTCGGCTGGGCCCGCCCGGCCCGGATGGCCGCGAACTCCTCACGCGTCGCCTCGACCGACTTGTCCATCTTGCCGTCGGCCTCCTTGAGGATGTCGTTGATCACGGCTGCTCCTTGCTTCGCTGGTACGGAACGGGTCGGGCTGGACTTGCGGCTGCGTCAGCCTGTCGTGACGAGCGTGCCAATCTTCTCACCCTGGACGACCCGCAGGATGTTGCCCTCGGGTTCCATGCCGAACACGATCATCGGCATCTTGTTCTCCATGCACAGCGCGAAGGCGGTGGCGTCCGCGACGCGGAGCCCCTGCTGGAGCGCGTCGGAGAACGTCAGCTCGTCGAGCTTGGTGGCCGTCGGGTCGAGCCGCGGATCCGCGGTGTAGACACCGTCGACCCCGCTCTTGCCCATCAGGACGACGTCGCACCGGGTCTCCAGGGCCCGCTGCGCGGCGACCGTGTCGGTGGAGAAGAAGGGCATGCCCATGCCGGCGCCGAAGATCACGACCCGGCCCTTCTCCATGTGCCGGATGGCGCGGCGCGGGATGTACGGCTCCGCGACCTGGCCCATGGTGATGGCAGTCTGCACCCGGGTCTCGACCCCGAGCTTCTCGAGGAAGTCCTGGAGCGCCAGGCAGTTCATGACGATGCCGAGCATGCCCATGTAGTCGGCCCGGACCCGGTCCATGCCGCGCTGCTGGAGCTCGGCGCCGCGGAAGAAGTTGCCGCCGCCGGTGACGACCGCGATCTGCACGCCCGCCTGGACCACCGACGCGATCTCTCGGGCGATCGTCGACACCACGTCAGGGTCGACCCCGACCCGGCCGCCGCCGAACACCTCGCCGGACAGCTTGAGCAGGACACGGTTGTAGGCGGTCACGCGGGATCCCTTCGTACGGCGTCGGTGGACATGCACGAAGGCCGGTCCGCTGACCCTGAGCTCTCGGGGTTCATGCGGACCGGCCTCCTCGTGACGTTTGGCGAAACCTAACCGATCAGGCGCCGACCTCGAAACGGGCGAACCGCTTCAGGGTGGTGCCGGCCTCGTCGAGCACGGCCTGGACGGTCTTCTTGTTCTCCGTGACCGACGGCTGCTCCAGCAGCACGACGTCCTTGAAGAAGCCGTTCAGGCGGCCCTCGGTGATCCTGGCGATCGCCTGCTCGGGCTTGCCCTCCTCGCGAGAGGTCTTCTCGGCGATGTCGCGCTCGTGGGCGACGATGTCGGCCGGAACCTCGTCCCGGGTGAGGTACTTCGGGCGCATCGCGGCGATCTGCATGGCCGCACCCCTCGCTGCGTCGGCGTTGCCGTCGTACTCGACGAGTACGCCGACCGCAGGCGGCAGGTCGGCCGCGCGCTTGTGCATGTACGCGACGACCGGGCCGTCGAAGTGGACGTACTGGCCGAGCTCGATCTTCTCGCCGATCGAGATCGCCAGGCCCTCGACGACCTCGCCGACCGTCTGGTCACCGAGCGAGACGGCCTTCAGCGCGTCGACGTCGGCCGGCTTGGCCTCCGACGCGGCGTCGGCGATCCGCTGGGCGGCGGCCACGAAGTCCTCGCCCTTGGCGACGAAGTCGGTCTCGCACTTGAGCTCGACGAGGACGCCCGGGGCGTGGGCGACCAGGCCGGCTGCCGCCTCGCGCTCGGCGCCGCGCTTCTCGGCCTTGGCGGCCCCCTTGACGCGGAGGATCTCGATGGCCTGGGCGAAGTCGCCGTCGGCCTCCTCGAGCGCCTTCTTGCAGTCCATCATGCCGGCGCCGGTCTGATCACGGAGCTTCTTGACGTCGGCCGCGGAGAAGTTACCCATTGTCCTTCTTCCTCGAAAGGTGGTGGCGGAGCGGTCCCGCGGGACCGCCGAACGAGAGACTCAGGCGTCAGCCTTGGCTTCGGCGTTGGTGAAGCCCGCGGCCTCGGCGGCCTCGGCGGACCGGAACCACACCTCGGCGTTGGTCCGGTCGTACCACTGGCTGGTGGGCGCGTGGAACTTCATGGACGTCTTGTTGCCCTTGACGTCGAAGCCCTCGGGAGCAGAACCGTCCTCGAGCGGGGCGGCCGAGTCGGGGCCGAACTCGCTCGCGGCGTCCTCTGCTGCGGGAGCCTCGGTGGCGGCGGCCTCGGGGGCCTCTGCTGCCGGAGCCTCGGGGGTCTCGGTCGCCGGAGCCTCGGTGACTGCCTCAGCGGCCGGAGCCTCGGGGGCCTCGGTGACTGCCTCAGCGGCCGGAGCCTCGGGGGCCTCGGTGACTGCCTCGGCGGCCGGGGCCTCGGTCGCAGCCTCGGCGGCGGCGTCGGCCGCGGGAGCCTCGGATGCAGCACCGGTGGCCTCGGACGCGGGGGACTCGGCGGTGGCGTCGCCGCCGGTCGCCTCGACGGCGGCCTTCTCGGCGTCGCCGCCCAGGAGCTCGCGCTCCCACTCGGCCAGCGGCTCCTCGGCACCTTCGGTGCCCACCGTGCCGGTCTTGCCGCCGGAGCGGGCGATCAGGCCCTCGGCTACGGCGTCGGCGACCACGCGGGTCAGCAGGCCGACGGCGCGGATGGCGTCGTCGTTGCCCGGGATCGGGAAGTCGACCAGGTCAGGATCACAGTTGGAGTCGAGGATGCCGATGATCGGGATGTGCAGCTTGCGGGCCTCCTCGACGGCGAGGTGCTCCTTGTTCGTGTCGACGATCCAGACCGCGGAAGGAGTGCGGCCCATCTCGCGGATGCCGCCGAGGGTCTTGTTCAGCTTGTCGCGCTCCCGCTTCATGCCGAGGAGCTCCTTCTTCGTGCGGCCGCTACCGGCCACGTCGTCGAAGTCGATCTCGTCGAGCTCCTTGAGGCGGTTGATCCGCTGGTGCACGGTCTGGAAGTTGGTGAGCATGCCGCCCAGCCAGCGCTGGTTGACGTAGGGCATCCCGACGCGAGTCGCCTGCTCGGCGATCGCCTCCTGGGCCTGCTTCTTCGTGCCGACGAACATCACGGTTCCGCCCTTGGCGACGGTCTCCTTGATGAAGGCGTACGAGCGGTCGATGTAGGCCAGCGACTGCTGCAGGTCGATGATGTAGATGCCGTTGCGCTCGGTCATGATGAAGCGCTTCATCTTGGGGTTCCAGCGACGGGTCTGGTGCCCGAAGTGGACGCCGCTCTCGAGAAGCTGGCGCATGGTCACGACTGCCATGAATATGTCTCCTGTTGTGGAGCCCGCACCCGTTGTGCCCGCCCTTCGACAGGACGGACCGGGAGCGCAGCTCCGGTTGTTTTCAGTTGCCGCAACCGACGGGTGCCGGCTGCCCTGACGCTCACGCGCGGTCCGACCCGGTCTGGCGACCGGGACCGAGGAGCCGCGCCCACGGACGATCGGTGCCTGGAGACAGAGTCAGACTCTGGGAGGCGCCGTCGCGGTCTGCGAGCGTGCGAAGTCAATCCACACGGATTGCTTGGGTCAGCGTAGTCGACGGCCGCTGCCACCGCGAATCGGTGCGGCCCGCGCCACCTGGCGTCCACAGCCGGCTCCGGCGCCCGCCTTCTCCACAGGTGGACCGCGACCCTCGGCCAGACGTCCCCGGCGTCGGGGAACCTTCCTCCATGAAGCGTCCCACTGCCGTCCTGACCCGTGTTTCCGGCCTTGCGCTGGCCGCCGTCCTGAGCGGGGTGCTGGCCGTGCTCGGCCCGGCGCCGGCGCTCGGCGCGCCCGGAGGCCCGGATCCGGTCGGCGAGTGGCCGCTGCGGCCAGAGCCCGAGGTCGTCGAGGGGTTCGACCCACCCGACGACCCGTGGGGCGCCGGCCATCGCGGCGTGGACCTGCTCGGCACCCCCGGCCAGCAGGTCCACGCCGCACTCCCGGGCCTGGTGACCTTCGCCGGGATGCTCGCCGGCCGAGGCGTGGTGGTCGTCGACCACGGCGACACCCGGACCACCTACGAACCCGTCACCGCCGGCGTGGCCGTCGGCGGCATCGTGCCCGCCGGCGCCCCGATCGGCCGGCTCAGCGTGATCGGGTCGCACTGCTTCCCCCGCGCCTGCCTGCACTGGGGCTGGCTGCGGGGCGAGACCTATCTCGACCCACTCGACCTCGTCGGCGCGGGGCCGGTCCGGTTGCTCCCGCTGTGGAGGGACGATCCGGTCGCGCGGGCTCCTGCTCCTGCCTGGGCTCCGCCGCCGCTCCCGTACGCCGCCTGGCGGCCCATGCTGGAGGTGGTCGGCTGGTTCGGGTGAGGCGAGGGACGCGATCCGCCGGCTATGCCCTGGGGTGTGCCTGCTGGTAGGCACGGCGCAGCCGGTCGGTCGTGACATGCGTGTAGAGCTGCGTCGTGGCCAGAGAGGCGTGCCCGAGCAGCTCCTGCACGGACCGCAGGTCGGCGCCCCCCTCCAGCAGGTGGGTAGCGGCAGTGTGCCGAAGGCCGTGTGGCCCGATGTCGGGTGCGCCAGGCACCTCCGCGATCCGACGGTGCACGAGGGTGCGCACGGCACGCTGGTCGATCCGGCGGCCGCGGGCGCCGAGGAAGAGGGCGGCGCCGGCTCCCTCCACCCGCAGCTGCGGCCGACCGAGCCGCAGCCAGAATTCGAGTGCCTGCGCGGCGGGCCTGCCGAACGGAACGCTGCGTTCCTTGCGTCCCTTGCCGAAGACCCGCACGACGTTGCGCTCACGGTCCACGTCGTCGATGTCGAGCCCGACCAGCTCCCCTACCCGGATCCCGGTGGCGTACAGCAGCTCCAGCATCGCCACGTCCCGCAGACCGACCGGGCTGCCGTCGTCGGCGAGCTCGGCAGCCGCCCGGATCAGGTCGCGCGCCTCGTCGGCGCGGAGCACCGGAGGCAGCGACCGGTGTGCCTTCGGCGAGCCGAGGCTGGCGCCCGCGTCGGTCTCGGCACGGCCGGTCTTGGCCAGCCAGCCGGTGAAGACGCGTGCGGCCGTGGCCCGCCGCGCGAGGGTGGTGCGGGACTTTCCGGACGTCTGCTGCAACGCCAGCCAGCTGCGCAGCGTGCGCAGGTCGATGGTGGTGACGTCGTCGTGGCCCATCCGCCGTGCGTGCTCGAGAAGGCCGGCCACGTCCCCGAGGTACGCGCGCAGCGTGTGGGCGGTGAGGTCGCGCTCGGAGGCGAGGTGGCGTTCGTACTCCCCCAGGACGCGCACCATCGCCTCGGGCAGGTCGTCGACCTGCTCGTCGGGCGTGGGCTCGGCCATGGGTCGGAGTCTAGGGAGCGGGAGGGCCGCGATCGGGGATCACGAGCGCGCCGCCTCGGCGAGCCGCCAACCCGAAGGAGACCGCTCCACCAGGTCGAGCGCGGCGAGCCGGGTCAGCGCTGAGCGCACCTCCATCAGCCCCATCCCGGCCGTGCGCGCTATCGAGTCGGCGCCCACGTCGTGCGCCACCGGCACCGCGTCGAGGACCTGCCGGTGCCGCTGGGTGAGCCGGTCGCGAGGCGTGTCGCGGCCGCGTGGCCTCTCGAGCAGGTGGTCGCCGGCCGGGCTGACGACCTCGAGCACCTCGGCACCGGACGTGACGAGCGTGGCCGCGCCGGTCCGGATCAGCTGGTGCACGCCCGCCGACGGCGCGCTGGTCACCGGGCCCGGCACGCCCATGAGGGGTCGGTTGAGGCGGCCTGCCCAGTTGGCGGTGTTCAGGGCGCCGCTGCGCAGCGCCGCCTCCACCACGACCGTGCCACCCGTCAGGGCCGCGATCAGGCGGTTGCGGGAGAGGAACCGGAGCCGGGTCGGCATGCATCCGGGTGGGAGCTCCGAGACGACCGCGCAGCCGGCGGCGAGGTGATCGAGCAGGGACTTGTGCGCGGTCGGGTAGGCCCGGTCGACGCCGCAGGCCAGCACCGCGACCGTCGGCCCGCCCATCGCCAGGGCACCGCGGTGGGCGGCCTGGTCGATCCCGAAGGCGGCACCGGACACGACGGTCTGCCCAGCGCGCGCGAGCTCGGCGCCGATGGATGCCGCGAGGTCGGCGCCGTAGCTGGTGGCCGAGCGTGAGCCGACCACCGCGACGGCTGGCGCGAGCTCGTGCAAGCCGAGGGGACCCCGCACCCAGAGCCCCAGCGGCGCGCCGCCCCGCTCCTGGACCGGCTCGGCAGCCGCGAGGTCGTCGAGGGCGCGCGGCCACTCCTCGTCGCTGGGGATCACGAAGCGGATGCCGAGCCGCTCCGCCTGCTCGAGGTCGCGAGCGGGGTCCATCGCCTCGAGCCGCGCGGCGACGTCGGTCAGCAGGCCGGCCACGTCCCGCTCGGTGGCGAGGTGCTGGTGGACCTTCGTGGCGCCCAGCTCCGCGACCAGCCCGGCCGTGCGGGTGTCGCCGGGCTCGGTGAGCCTGGCCAGGGCGACCCGAGCCAGGCGCTCGCCGTCGTTCATCCGGCGCACCTGTCGAGCGTGGCCATCAGCAGGGGCTCACCGGAGCGGAGCCGGAGCGCGACGTCGACCTCGGCGCGGCCGGGGCGGTCGACTCCGCTCAGGTCGGCAACGGTCCAGGCGAGTCTCTGCACACGGGTGGCCCCGCGGCCGCTGAGCTTGCCGGCGTAGAGGTCGTCGTCGAGCCTGCGTTGCGCGTCGTCGGTGGGTGGCCACTCGTCGCGAAGGAGAGGTCCGGGTGTCTGGGAGTTGAGCCGCCAGCTCCGGCCGGCGTACCGGGCTTCCTGACGCGACCGCGCGGCCTGGACCCTAGCCCGGATCTGGGCGGAGGACTCGGGACGGACCCAGGGGTCCGGTCGGTCGTGCGGCTTGATCGGCGCGACGTGCCGCAGGATGTCGATCCGGTCGGCGATCGGCCCGGTGATCCGCAGGCGGTAGGTGCGGCGCTTGACCTCGAGGCACTTGCAGCGGTTCTGGCCGTGGTCGTCGGTGTAGTCGCCGCACGGACACGGGTTGCAGGCGACCACGACCATCCCGCGCGCCGGGAAGGTGGCCGAGTCGTCGCCACGCGCGATCGTCACCTCGCCGCTCTCCAGGGGCTGGCGCAGGGCCTCGATCACGTCGGTGCGGAACAGCGGGAACTCGTCGAGGAACAACACGCCGCAGTGCGCCCGGCTGACCTCGCCGGGCCGCACCCGACCCGTGCCGCCGCCGATCAGGCTGACCTTGCTGGCGTCATGGTGGGGCGCGAAGAACGGTGGCCGGGTGATCAGGTCGTCGCCGGGCTCGATCGCCCCGGCGAGCGAGTGGATCGCCATCAGCTCCAGCGACTCGTGCTGCGTCAGGTCGGGCAGGATGCCCGGGATCCGCTCGGCCAGCGTGGTCTTGCCCGCGCCCTTGGGGCCCGAGAGCATCAGGTGGTGCCCGCCGGCAGCGGCGACCTCCACGGCGTACCTCGCGTCCTGAAGGCCGAGGAGGTCGGCCATGTCCACCTCCTCCATCCGCTCCTGGCCGCGCCAGGACAGCAGCCGGCTCCCCGACATCGGCGCGACCGGCGGTGCCTCGGGGACCTCGTCGCCTCGCAGCTCCGCCGCGACCTGGGCCAGGGATCGCATGCCGAGCACGACCATGCCCGGCACCATCGCCGCCTCGCGGGCCTGTGGCTCGGGGACGAAGACTCGGCCGATGCCGCGCGCAGCGGCCGCCATCACCATGGGCAGCACTCCCGGCACGGAGCGGAGTCCTCCGGTGAGGGTGAGCTCCCCGATGAAGACCGTGCCCTCGAGTGCGGACCGAGGGATCCGTCCGTCCGCCGCGAGAACGGAGACCGCGATCGCCAGGTCGAAATGGGTGCCGCTCTTCAACAGGTCGGCCGGCGACAGCAGGATCGTGATCCGCTTCGTGGCCGGCCACTCGAGCTTGCTGTTCACGATGGCCATCCGGCAGCGGTCACGGGCTTCGTACAGCGAGACGTCCGGTCGCCCCACCAGGGTGGTGCCGACCTGGCCCGGCGAGACGTCGGCCTGGACGTCGATCAGGTGGCCCAGGGCTCCCTGAAGGGAGATGGTGTGGGCGGTGGCGCAGGGCATCACAGCACCCCGCGCACGTGGTCGACCGTGGACGGTCCGCGGCGCGGCCGAATGACGCAGACCAGGTCGATCCGGAGCTCCTCGGCACGCACACCGTGGTCTTGCTGCCACCGCACACCGAGCTCGGCCAACCGGGCCACCTTGGTCGAGGTCACCGCCTCGTGCGGGTGGCCGCAGGCCACGCTGCTGCGGGTCTTCACCTCGCACACCACGAGCACGCGACCGTCGCGGAGCACGAGGTCGATCTCGCCCGCCGCACAGCGCCAGTTGCGGTCGAGCAGGACCATGCCCTGCCCCACCAGGTGTCGTGCCGCGAGGGTCTCGCCGTATGCCCCGAGCGCCCGGTTGACCGCGGCCGTCGTCGAACCTGTCATCTGCTGACCTCCTGGGGTCAGCGTTCACCGGACGCCGGATGCGCGCCGCCGATCCGAGGGGTCCTGTGGAAGACCCGGTCGCGCGCACGGTCTGGGGACGATTTCTGGCTCCACCCGGTCCAGCCCAGGGCGCAGAAATGTCGATTCGTGTTCCTGCATCATCAATTTTGGGCACACTGTCATTGCTTCTCGGTATCAGGGCAGGCGTAGTTCGCCCGGTCCGCTTAGGGGACGGAGTGGCCATGGGCAGCAACCGAGGTCGATCGCGCGACCAAAGAGGCGCGGTTGCGGTCGAGGCTGCCCTCGTGACGCCCCTGCTCGTGCTGCTCGTGTTCGGCATCATCGAGATGTCACTGTTCATGCGTGACACCGTCGCCGTGAACAGCTCGGTCCGCACCGGCGCCCGGATCGCCTCCGTCTCTGCGGCCGCGGGCCCCGGCACGTGCCCGACCGGACACACCACCTGCTCGCCCGCCCAGGCCCCTGCCCTGGCCCAGGCCGCCGCAGACGCGATCCAGCGTGCCGGCAGCGCCATGCCCAAGGACAGCATCGATTGGGTGATGATCTACGAGGCCGACACCAACGGCTTCCCCCTCGGCCAGTCCACCCTCACCTGCTCGACGAACTGCGTCCAATACATCTGGGACGACGCGACGAACAAGTTCCAGTTCGAGTCGGGTTCGTGGAACTCCACCACCGCGGTCAACGCGTGCGTCAACGACCCCAACCGGGACGCGGTGGGCGTCGCCCTCAGGGCTAGGCACACGTGGGTGTCCGGCCTCTTCGGGGACGGGGTGGAGATCACTGAGCGCAGCATCATGCAGTTCGAGCCGTTGCCCAACGAGCAGTGCCTGCCGGGACACCACGGATGAGCGGCGCACAAGTGAGGCGCTTGCGCCGGCGCGACGAGGCGGGGTACGCCGCCATCCTGGTCGCGCTCCTGGCCACGACCATCCTCGTTCCCTTGGCCGCGCTCTCGGTCGACGTGGCCCGGATGTACGTCGAGATCGAACGCGTCCAGAACGCCGCCGATGCCGCGGCTATGGCCGGCGTGACGTACCTCCCCGACGACTTCGCGGCCGCTCGCACGACCGCCATCGCCGTGGCGGGACGCAACGGCTTCCCCAACTCGGGGTCGACCACCGTGACCGTCGCCCTGGGGTCGAAGCCGACGCAGCTGAAGGTCACGGTTGCCAGCAAGATCCCCAACGCGTTCGGCCGCGCCTTCAACAGCGACTGGGCGACCCTCCAGCGATCCGCGGTCGCCGACTTCAACGGACCGGCGCCCATGGGCAGTCCGTGCAACTCGTTCGGCAACGAGCCGCCGGCGGGGTCGGCCGAACCCCTCGGCAGCGGGAGCCAGATCGTCGCTCCGTCCGGGGGCGCCGCCTGCACGTCGCTCCCTCAGCTGTGGGGCGCGGTCGCCGGCCCGGAGACACCGAAGGGCAACGGAGATGCCCGGATGACGCGCAAGTGCGCGTCGGGGACCGACGGCTGCACGGGCACCACGAACGCCGAGTTCGACCCCCTGGGCTACTTCTACATCGTGCGGGTCGGCGCCTCCGCGGTGAACACCCCCGTGACCATCCAGATCTACGACCCTGCGTTCGTCGAGACCGGTGACGTCTGCGACGTCGGACCCTACGAGCAGACGTCTCCCGACGCCGTGTACCCGGCGGGCTCGAGACGCCGGAACGACATGAACCTGTACGAGCGGACGACGGGCACCCAGCGATACGCGGGGAGCCCGAACACGTACTGCGCAGGTGACGTGCTGACCGGGGAAGGAAACGAGGCACCCGTCACCTCGTTCGCCCTCCGTTCGCCGACCGAGACCTACCGGCCCGTCAACGGAACACCGGTGACGGGATGCGTGAAGCAGTACAAGGGCTACCGATCGGACGAGACGCCGGACAACGACCGGGACGGCAAGGACGGGGGCGACTCCGGAAGCGGCATCAGCGCAGCCGAAGCGGCCGACGACCCGCTGTTCATCACGACCGCCCGGCTGCGTCAAACCCTCGACGGCGGAGCAGCCAACCCGATCTACAACTCGGAAGTGGCGCAGGTGTTCCACCAGTGGGTCAACTTCTGCACGTTCACTCCGACCAGCGCCGGGGACTACTACCTCCAGGTCCGCACCAACGTGAAGCTCGCCGTGAGCCCCCTGGCCGACGGAAACGGCGGCTACAGGGACAACCCGAACGTCTACACCCAGCTCGTCGACGACACCACCGTGAAGGGCAACGGCAACAACCGGTTCGCGCTCCGGGTGACCGGCGCCCAGCGAGGCTCCGTGTCCATCGCGGGCTGGGACCACATGTCGATCTACGCGAACTACCCGGGCGGGACCTCGACGTTCAACCTGGTCCGGGTGATCCCGGCCGCCGCGAGCAAGACCCTGCTGATCAGCTTCTTCGACGTCGGTGACGCGACCGCGGCCGGCACGATCACGGTGCTGCCCCCGCTCGATTCGAACATGACCGCCCCGCTGACCGGATGCACCGGCGGCGGCGTCCGCACCGGCGCGCTGAGCGGCTGTTCGCTGACCAACGTGAGTTCCGGCAGTGGGTGGAACGGCAAGAACCAGACGGTTCGGGTGCCCATCCCCAACGACTACACCTGCAACAACACCCTGGGTGGAGGCTGCTGGTTCCGGCTCCAGGTTTCCTTCCCGTCGGGACAGAGCGACACGACCACCTGGTCGGCGCGGGTCGACGGCGACCCGGTCCGGCTGATCGAGTAGCAACCCGGCTCGGTCCGGACCCCACCTAGCCCTTGGTGGGAGGGTCGATCTCCTGCGGACTCAGCTCCTCGACGTTGACGTCCTTGAAGGTGAGCACCTTGACGTTCTTGGCGAAGCGGGCCGGGCGGTACATGTCCCACACCCAGGCGTCGCTCATGGACACCTCGAAGAAGACGTCGCCGGACTCGGTCCGGGCCTTCACGTCGACCTGGTTGCAGAGGTAGAAGCGGCGGTCGGTCTCGACGACGTACTTGAAGATGCCGACCACGTCGCGGTACTCGCGGTAGAGCGTGAGCTCCATCTCGGTCTCGTACTTCTCGAGATCCTCGGCACTCATGGCATCTCCCTGAACGGCGTCTCGACGAGCTCGGCGGACGGTGCGTCGCCATTCTCCACCAGCAGTGGTGGTTCGAGGCCCGCGGCCCGCCGGACGTTGATGAAGCGCCTCCGGTGCTCGGGGCAGGGGCCGTGCTCGTCCAGCGCGGCAGCGTGCTCGTCGGTGATGTAGCCCTTGTGCGTCTTGAAGTCGTACGCCGGCCAGTCGGCGTCGAGGTCACGCATGATCCGGTCCCGGGTCACCTTGGCCAGGATCGACGCGGCGGAGATGCAGGCGGCCACCCGGTCCCCCTTCCAGATCGCCAGCCCCGGGACGCCGAGCCCGTCGACCGGGAAGCCGTCGGTCAGGACGTACGCCGGCGGGAGGTCCAGCAGCGCAACCGCGCGGCGCAGCGCCTCCACGTTGGCGACGTGCATCCCGAGCCGGTCGCACTCGTCGGACTCGATGACCACGACCGACCAGGCGAGGGCGCGGCGTACGACCTGGGTGTAGCAGCGCTCGCGCGCCTTCTCGGTGAGCAGCTTGGAGTCCGCGAGGCCGGGCACGATGCCGGCCTTGCCCGGCGGCAGGATCGCGGCGCCGGCCACGAGCGGGCCGGCGCACGCACCACGACCGGCCTCGTCGACCCCGGCGATCGGCTCGATCCCGACCCGGCGCAGCGCGCGCTCGTAGCCGTAGAGCCCGGCGTCGCGCCGGACGGTGAGGCCTCGGGGTAGCTCGCTCACGGGATCAGTCGGCGTCGGGCACGTCCGCGAAGGTGTCGGGTCGGTGGACCCAGCGGGAGTGGTCGAAGGGCCAGAGCAGCACGAAGACCTTGCCGACCACGAGGTCGACAGGGACGAACTCGTCGCCGGGCACGCAGTCGGTCGCGTCGTCGGAGCACATGTGGACCGTCGAGTCGGCCGAGTGGGCCCGGTTGTCGCCCATCACGAAAATGTGGTCGTCGGGCACCGGACCAGCCGTCCAGTTGCAGTCGCCGCGCATCGGGCCCCGGCAGGCGACGCCCTTCTCGTTCTTGACGTAGGAGTCCTCGTTGAGCGGGGTCCCGTTGACCGAGATCCGGCCCTGCTTGTCGCAGCACTTGATCACGTCGCCCTCCACGCCGATGACGCGCTTCACCAGGTGGCCGCCCTGCGGGTAGAGGCCGATCTTGGCCATCACCTGCGCGATCGGGTTCGCGGGGCCCGCCGAGTCCTGGGGGCCGAGCCAGTCGCCAGGGTCCTTGAACACGACGACGTCGCCGCGCTGGGGGCCGCCGCCGAACCAGTAGGACATCTTCTGGACCAGGATCCGGTCGTTCTTGACCAGGCCCGGCTCCATCGACTCCGACGGGATGTAGAACGCCTGGACGAACAGGGCCTTGATCACGATCGCCAGCAACAGGGCGATGCCGAGCAGCAGGATCGTCTCCTGCCAGAGCGGCAGGTGCTTCTTCTTCTTGGCCCTCGCGCCCTTCCGGGAACGCGAAGGCCGCGACCCGGTCTCGTCGTCGTCGCTCACCACAGCCGTCTGGTCGCGGTCTTCGGGGGTCACGCGCTGAGCGTATCTATCGCCTGGTCGCTCGGACGCTCAGGCCTCGCGACGCTCCTTGATCTTGGCGGCCTTGCCGCGGAGGTTGCGCAGGTAGTAGAGCTTCGCGCGGCGGACGTCACCGCGGGTGACGATCTCGATCTGCTCGAAGATCGGGGAGTTCAGCGGGAAGGTGCGCTCGACACCGACACCGAAGGAGACCTTGCGGACGGTGAAGCTGCGGCCCACGCCGGAGCCCTGCACGCGGATGACAACGCCCTGGAAGACCTGGACACGGGAGCGGCTGCCCTCGACGACCTTCACGTGGACCTTGATGGTGTCGCCGGCCCGGAAGGCGGGGACGTCGTCGCGCTTGATCGAGTTGCCGAGATCGGCAATGACGTTGCTCATGTCTCTCCTCACGGGTGCCACAGGTCATCCGCGGAATTCGAGTGTCGTTTCAGTTGTGGCGCAGTGTCTGGCCGGCGGCGTCATGCTCCCCCTGTGGCAGGAACTGACGCGGATCCCCCAGGAGCGAGTCCTCGGGCCATCCGTGTTTGACCGACTGAGCCGAGGAGCAAGTCTGCCACAGCGGCGACCTACCGAGGAAATTCGCGATAGTCCGAGACGTTTCGGTTGCTGGCTGGCGTCGAAAGCAACCGAAACGTCTCGGACTATCGCTGCTTCGTCATCCGGACGACCCCGGGCTCGATCTCGCCACGCAGGCGGTAGCCCGCCTTCTTGTACATCCGCTGGTTGCGGGTCGAGCCGGCTCCCGTGAAGAGGGCGTACGACGTGGCTTCCGGCGGGGCGGCCGCCTCGATCCGGGTGAGCAGCGACCGGCCCAGACCGCGGCCGGCCACGTCCGGCGCGACCATGAGCCGCCCGATGTCCCACTCCTCGCCGTGCAGGCTCGCCCGGACCGCGCCGACCAGCCGCCCGGCGGAGCGCGCCACGAACACGAGGTCCCGGGCGATCCAGGCACGCAGGTCGTCCAGTGACTCCTCCAGCGCCGGGATCAGGACGCCCGGGTTGTCGCGCTGCTCCTGGACCCAGCACGCCGTCTGCAGGACGAACAGCTCTCCGGCGTCGGCGGGCTCGACCAGCCGCACCTCCAGGTCGTCGAGCAGGGTCGAGCGGTGCACCAGGTCGGGGCGGCGCTCAGCGGTGCGGCGTACCGACTGATCGTGGCGCCATGCGGCGATCGCGGCGTGGTCGCCGGACAGCAGCACGGGCGGGACGTCCAGCCCCCGCCAGCTCGCCGGCTTGGTGTAGACGGGGTACTCCAGCAACCCGTCCTCGTGCGACTCCTCGAGCAGCGAACCGGGGTTGCCCATGAACCCGGGGAGCAGCCGCACCACGGCCTCGGTGATCGCCAGCGCGGCGACCTCTCCCCCGTTCAGCACGTAGTCGCCGATGGAGACCTCGCGTACGTCGGCGCGCGCGCGGGCCTGGTCGATCACCCGCTGGTCGATGCCTTCGTACCGGCCGCAGGCGAACACCAGGTGCTCGTGGCCGGCGAGCTCGCGGGCGAGCGCCTGCGTGAACGGCGTACCGGACGGGGTCGGCACCACCAGCGTCGCGTCATCCGGAAGCACCTCGTCGAGCGCCTCGCCCCACGGCTCGGGCTTCATCACCATGCCGGCCCCGCCGCCGTACGGCGTGTCGTCGACGGTGCGGTGCCGGTCGTGGGTCCACCCGCGGAGGTCGTGGACGTGCACGTCGAGCAGGCCGCGGCCGCGGGCCTTGCCGGCCAGTGACAGCTCCAGCGGCGCGAGGTACTCGGGGAAGATCGAGACGACGTCGATGCGCATCCGGTCAGGCCCCGTCCTCGGGCAGTGGGGCCACCAGACCCGGCCGGTCGGCGATGACGACGCGGCCACCGGCCACGTCGACCTCCGGCACCAGCGCCTTCACGAACGGCACCAGCGTGTCGCGGCCGTCCGGCGTACGCACCGTCAGCAGGTCCTGGGCGCTGCCGTGCACCAGGCCACGGACCTCGCCCAGGTGCGCGCCGTCGAGGTCGTACGCCGCCAGCCCGACCAGCTGGTGGTCGTAATACTCCTCGGGGTCGTCCGGCGACTCCGCCGGGTCGATCGTGACGTGCAGGAGGATCCCGCGGGCCGCCTCGGCGGCGTTGCGGTCCGCCAGCTCCTCGAACGTCGCCAGCAGCACGCCCTGGTGCCAGCGGGTGCGAGCGACGGTGACGGTCCGCAGGGTCGAGGCCGACCCGCTGGGCGGCTCCGCCCGGAGCCGGGTCCCGTCCGCGAACCGGCGCTCCGGCTCGTCGGTGCGCACCTCGACGGTGACCTCACCGCGCAGGCCGTGGGGCTTGCCGATCCGGCCGACCACCACCTCGATCTCGTCACTCATGGCGCCCTTCCCTCAAATGTTGAGTTGGGCCTGCGCGGCAGATGAACTGCCGCACAGGCCCAACTCGAGAGCCGCGCAGGCCCAACTCAACGTGCTCAGCGGCGGCGGTCGACGTCCACGAAGTCGATCCGGGCGCCGCCCCGGCCCGCGAGGGCCGAGATGACGGTCCGGAAGGCGGTGGCCGTGCGGCCACCGCGGCCGATCACCTTGCCGAGGTCATCGGGGTGCACCCGGACCTCGAGGATCGAGCCGCGACGGAGCTGCTTGTCGCGCACGCTCACGTCGTCGGGGTTGTCGACGACACCGCGAACCAGGTGTTCCAGCGCCTCGGCGAGCATCATGCTCAGGCCTCGCTCTTGCCGGCGTCCTCGGCGGTGACCGTCTCGGCGGCCTCGGCCTCGGCGGCAGCGCCCTCGGGCGTCTCGGAAGCGGGCACCTCGGCGGGCGCCTCGGCCGGAGCCGCGGCCTCCTCGGCCTTGGGCTCCTCGGCCTTGGGCTCCTCGGCCTTGGCCTCCTCGGCGGGCGCCACGTCGGCGGGCTTGTCGGCCTTCTTCGCGGCCTTCTTGGTCACGGCAGCGCCCTTGGGCTCCTTCGCCGCGTCCTTGAGGGCCTCGTTGAAGATCTCGAGCTTGTCGCGCTTGGGCTCGGCCACCTTGAGGGTGCCCTCCTGGCCCGGCTCGCCCCGGAACTTCTGCCAGTCACCGGTGATCTTGAGGATCGCGGCGACCGCGTCGCTCGGCTGCGCGCCCACGCCCAGCCAGTACTGCGCCCGGTCGGAGACGACGTCGATGTACGACGGGTCCTCCTTGGGGTGGTACTTGCCGATCTCCTCGATCACCCGGCCGTCGCGCTTCTTGCGGGAGTCGACGACGACGATGCGGTACTGCGGCACCCGGACCTTGCCCAGGCGCTTCAAACGGATCTTGACGGACACGTCTGTGGTGTCTCCTTGACGGTTGTGTGTGGTGAGGCGCCCGCTTGCCAGGTGGGGACACCGGGTGGGGCTCCTCGATGGGCACTGCAGTCCGGGTGAGAGGGCCCGGACGCACAGGACTCAGCGCGACATTGTGCCAGACCGCGACCGACGGTCGAAAATCGGCAGGTGATGATTGTCGCGCCGGAGGCGGGGCACACTCTGCGCATGAGCCAGACGCCGCCGCCACCGCCGTACGGCGGACCGCCGCCGTACCCGGCGCCTCCGCCGCGCGGAAGCGCCCACGAGCGGTCTGGTTCGTGATCGGCGGCATTCTGCTCGTGCTGGCGCCGATCATCTTCGTCGGCGCCCTGTTCACAGTGCTCCGCCCGCTCACCCAGGAGGACGCCGTGTTCTCGGCCGACGGGCAGGAGCACCAGGTCAGCGTGGACGCCGGTGAGGGACGGGCGCTCTTCACCGAGGACGGCAGGGCCGTCCAGTGCGTCGCCACCACCGGCAGCGGGACCGATGTTCAGTTCCGGGGGGTCACCGGAGATTTCACCTACAACGACTGGCAGGCCGTCGCCCGCTTCGACACCGGGGACGGCGACCTCACGTTCACCTGCAACGGCGCTACGGGATCCGAGCGAGTACGCATCGCTCAGCTGCCGTCGACGGGCACGTTCATCGCCGGGCTCCTGGTCGGCATCCTCGCGCCGCTGGGGCTGGGCCTGGTCGGCATCGTGATGCTGATCATCACCGGCATCCTCTGGGCCACCGGCGCGCCCCGCGAGAAGAAGGTCGCCTAGGCTCGGCCGGCCTTGCGGGCGCGGTAGGCGCGGGTCTTCAGCTTGTTGCCGCAGCCGTACTCGCACCAGTTGCGGGAGCGGTTCTTCGAGTGGTCGTAGTACGCCCACTCGCACTCGTCGGACGCGCAGATCTTCAGGCGCCACCAGATGCCCTCCGCGGCTGCCTCGTGGGAGGCCAGGCCGATCCTGGCCAGCGCGCCGCGGACGCCGGAGGCCGTGGGCCGCAGCCCGGTCCCGTCGCCGCCCCAGTCGAGCGCGACGGGGAGCTCGGCGAGCGCCTCCGCGAGCTCCGGCACCGTCTCCGTGACCCCGTCGTGGTTCAGCTCCAGCGCCCGGCGCAGGCCGGTCCGGAGCCGCAAAGCCAGCTCGAGGTCCTGGCGCGTTCCCCGAGCCGGGCCGTCCAGCAGCCCCTCGGCCACCAGGTAGCGGCTCAGCTCGGTCGGCGTGGTGAGGTCGTCGGTGCCGGTCTCGTGGTCCGTGGTGTTCACGAAGTCCCGGACGACGGCGATGACACGCGGCACCTCGGGGCGGGGCAGGTCGACCGTGGCCATCGGCCCTCCTCAGTTCTGGCAACGACACCAGTGTAACCGTTTTACCGGTTGCATCCACAGCGACACCGGCATAACGTGTTGACCGGTGTCGAACCAACGATCCGTCGCCATAGGAGGCGAGAAGAATGCACCCCCTGGGATACGTCTTCCAGCAGCTCCTGAACGAGGACGAGGAGTACCGCAGACACGTACGCCGGCAGGCACGACGCAGGTCCCGGCAGACGCGGACCGCGCGGCCGACCCGTCGCCGGGTGCCGGGCGACCTCTGACGCGGATCTGCCACGGCGCCGGTATCCACGCCCCTCGACGGGCCTCTGCATGAGCACGGGGACCCATCGAGAGGAGAAACACATGAACAGCAACATCCGCGCCGTGCGGATTGCCCTGGGCGCCTCGGCCGTCCTGGCCGCGGGGCTCACCATGTCCGCCTGCGGATCCGAGAAGGGCGTCGAGCCCGACCCGAACTCCGTGGTCGACAAGCCGAAAGCTCCGTCGTCGGCACCAACCTGCTCGTACACCGCCGACCAGATGCAGCGGCGCATCGACGCAGGCTGGCCGGCAGGGTGCGGCACAGATGATGATCTGGGCTACGGGGCCGTGAACGAGGGCCACCACCCGCACATGTACTGACGCGGTTCTGACACCGCTGCGCGACCTTCTCCGTGTCACGCCGGGACCTACCCGGCTCCCACCAGGGAGGAACACCATGAACAGCACCCGTCAGGCCATGCGGATCACCATGCTCGGCGCCTCGGCGGTCCTGGCCCTCACGTGCACCTCGGCGTGCGGGCCAGGGTCGGCCGTCGAGCGGGACCGCGCCCCGACGTCCGAGATCGATCTCCCGGTCAGCGACGAACCAACCGCGCGTGCCTGTGCCAAGTCACCTCGGCGCGTGGAGCTGCGCAGGAGCCCGCCCGCAGACTGCGGCGGACACCCCAGCCACCCGACCTGGGCGGGGTACCGGCTGCTGCAGGAGACCTGGTAGCGCTCAGCGCACGATCCGCCCGCGCAGCACGACCCTGGCCGGCGTACGCAGCACCGACAGATCCTCAAGGGGGTCGCCGTCGAGAACCACGAAGTCGGCGGGTGCTCCCTCCTGGAGGTCGGCGTTCCAGCCGAGCCACTCGCGTGCCCGCCACGAGGCGGCGCCGAGCGCGTCCGCGGCACTGAGCCCGTACGCCGCGAGCTCGAGCACCTCGCCGGCGATGCCGCCGTGCGGCAGCACACCTCCGGCGTCGGTCCCGGCGTAGATGGCGACCCCGGCCTCGTGCGCGGACATGATCGTCTCGCGGCGCCGGGCGTGCAGGTCGCGGATGGTGGCGGCGTACGCCGGGAACCTCCCCTCGCCGGCCTCGGCGTACCGGGGGAAGCTGTTCAGCTGCATCACGGTCGGAACCAGCGCGGTGCCGCGCTCGGCCATCGCGTCGACGAGGTCGGGCGTGAGGCCGGTGCCGTGCTCGATGCAGTCGATCCCGGACTCGATCAGCCAGGGAAGCACCGTCCTGCCGAAGCAGTGCGCGGTGACCCGGGCACCGTGCTCGTGCGCGACCCGGATCGCCTCCTCGAAGGTCTCCCGTGGCCACGACGGAGTGAGGTCGCCCTCCTCGCGGGAGATCCAGTCGCCGACCAGCTTCACCCAGCCGTCGCCCCGCTGTGCCTGCTCGGCCACGGCGGCTGGTACGTCGAGGGGTTCGACCTCCTCCGCGTAGTTGCGGATGTAGCGCTTCGGCCGTGCGATGTGACGCCCCGCGCGGACCAACCGCGGCAGGTCCTCGCGGTCGTGGATCCAGGACGTGTCCACCGGTGAGCCGCAGTCGCGGAGCAGCAGTGCGCCCGCGTCGCGGTCGGCGAGTGCCTGTTCCTCGCAGGTCGCGTCGTCCACGCCGCCGTTCTCGTCCAGGCCGACGTGGCAGTGGGCATCGACCAGCCCCGGGACGATCCAGCCCTCCCCCGCGGTCTCGGCGCCGGCCTGCTTCTCGTAGGTGACCCGGCCGTCGACGACGTACAGCTCGCGGGACTCACCGTCGGGCAGGACCGGTCCACGGAACCTGAGCGCAGTCATGCAGCGACCGTACCGCCCGGCGCGGATGGCCGATTCCGGCCATCGGGGTTGGCCGGTTCCGGCGATGCCGGCGAAGCGTCTCGGACGGTGCACTGGTCCGCATGACCACGACCACCCACCCCGGGCTCCTCATCGACCGCCGCATGAACGGCCCCCGCCGCCACGCCAACGGCGGCTTCGCGTCGGGTACCTTCGCCGACCTCGTCGGCGGCACCGCCACCGTCGCGCTGCACCAACGCGTCCCCGTCGGCCGGCGGTTCTCCGTCCGCGACTCCAGCGTCGCCCGCGTCGTGTACGACGGCGGCGACCGGATCGCGACGGTCGTCGCCGCCAACCCCTTCGTGATGCGGCCGCCGGTGCTGCCGACCCGATGGGAGGCGGCCACCGCGCGCCGTGCCCATCCGTTCACGCACGTCCGGCACGCGCTCTCGGACTGCGTCGTGTGCGGGCCGCACCGCACCGACGGGCTCCGGGTCACACCGGGACCGCTCGTCGACCATCCGGACGTGCTCGCCTCGCCGTACGACCCGCCTGCGGCCTTCTCCGTCGACGGCATGGCGACGCCGTCCTCGGTCTGGGGCGCCCTCGACTGCGTGAGCTTCCCCGCGGCGCTGCTGCGCACCGGGACCCTCGCCCTCCTCGGCTCGCTCACCGTCCACCGCCTCCGCGAGATCGCGGTCGGCGAGCCCCTCGTGGCGGTCGGCTGGACCCTCGGCTCCGGCACCCGCTCCCATCGCACGGCGAGCGCCCTCCTCGACGAGGACGGCGCCGTCGTGGCCTCGGCCCGGGCCATCTGGGTCGAGGTCCGTCACCAACGCCTCGCCCGGATCGCCGGGCGCTGGCTGTGACACCACCACCACCACCGAGAAGGAAGAAGAGAATGACCATCGAGATCAGGACCCATGACGACATCGAGGAGGCCAGGGCCGGGGAGCTCGCCGAGCGAATCCTCGGCCAGTTCAGTGCCGGCGTCGAGCTGCTCACCGTCGAGCTGGGCCGCCGCCTGGGCCTCTACGAGGTGCTGTGGGCGTCCGGCGCCGTCACGGCTGCCGAGTTCGCCGAGGGAGCCGCGATCGCACCGCGGTACGCCACGGAGTGGCTCGACCAGCAGGCCGCCGCCGGCATCGTCGAGATCGCGGGCAGCGACGTACGCACACGGGCACCGCGCTTCCGGCTGCCCGCCGGCCACGCCGCCGTCCTCGTCGACCGCGACAGCCCTGCGTACCTGCTGGGTGGAGCGCCACTGCTGCTGGCCATCGCGCGAGCCGTGCCCGCCGTCGCCGACGCGTTCGCCACCGCCCGCGGTGTTGAGTACGCCGACTTCGGCGAGGAACTGCGCCTCGGCATCGCCGAGCTCAACCGGCCGGGCTTCCTGCTCGCCATGCGTGAGTGGGTCGAGCAACTCCCCGACATCGCCGAGCGGCTCGACCGGGGCGGGATCATCCTGGACGCCGGCTGCGGCGAGGGCTGGTCGTCCATCGGCCTCGCCCGGGCGTTCCCCGCGGCCACCGTGGTCGGGGTCGACCTCGACGACCAGTCCGTCGAGGCTGCCCGGCGTCACGTGGAGCACGAGGGTCTCGACGACCGGGTGAGCATCGTCCGGGCGAACGCTGCCGACGGCCAGGCTCTCCGGGCCGCCACCGGCGGAGCGGTCACCCTCGTGACCGCGTTCCAGGCGCTGCACGACATGGGCGAGCCGGTGTCGGCGTTGGCGGCGTTCCGTGAGCTGCTGGCCGACGGCGGTGCCGTCCTGGTCGGCGACGAGCACGGCGAGGACGAGAAGGCCGCGCCGGCCGACGAGAACGAGCGGAGGCAGCTCGCCGTGAGCGTGCTGCACTGCCTCCCGGCGACGTGGGCCGAGTCCGACTCCGTCGTCAACGGGACCGTGCTGCGCAGCCACACGATGACCTCGTGGGTCCACGAGGCCGGGTTCGCCGGGCACGAGGTGCTGGACATCGAGCACCCCTTCTGGCGGTTCTACCGGGTCGGCTGATCGCCGCCCCGGTGCGCGCCCCGTCTCTAGACTGCGGGGCATGCTCGCCGAGGACCAGGTCGTCCACCACGCCGCCATCGGCGGCCGGTCGGTGGCCTGGTCCTCGGTCGGCTCCGGGCCGGTGCTGGTGATCGGCGGGTGGTGGTCCAGCCACCTCGAGCTCGACTGGGAGGACGCCGGGTTCCGGCGCTTCGTGAGCCGGCTGGCCGAGCGCTTCACGGTGGTCCGCTACGACCGCCCGGGCTCGGGGCTCTCCGACCGGACCGGCCCGCCGCCGGCCGACCGGGCCGCCGAGGTCGCCGTGCTCGCGGGCGTGATCGACTCCGTCGGCGCGGACCGGGTCAGCCTGTTCGGCGCCTCGTCCGGCTGCCCGGTGGCCGCGACGTACGCCGCGGGGAACCCCGACCGGGTCGACCGGCTGGTGCTGTACGGCGGCTATGCGCGCGGTTCCGACATTGCCTCCCCGGCCGCCCGCGAGTCGATGATCGCGCTGGTCGAGACGCACTGGGGCCTGGGCTCACGAGTCCTCGCCGACGTCTTCCTCCCCGGCGCCAACTCCCGCGAACGAGATGCGTTCGCGCGCTACCAGCGCCGGTCCGCGCCACGCGAGCTGGCGGCTCAGTACCTGCGCAGCGTCTACGACCTGGACGCCACCGACCGCCTCGCGTCCGTCTCCTGTCCCACGCTCGTGCTGCACCGGCGCGGTGACCGTGCGATCCCGTTCGCGCTCGGCCGCGACCTCGCGGAGCGGGTGCCGCGCGCCCGGTTCGTCGAGCTCGCCGGGGAAGAGCACTTCCCGTGGCGCGGCGACACCGACTCCGTGGCCCGGGCGGTGGACCGGTTCCTCACCGGCCGCGACCCCGAGCCGGCGGCCTCGGGCCCGGCAGCCGCCGCACGGGCCGCGACCCTGTCCGAGCGCGAGCTCGAGGTGCTGCGGCTCGTGGCCCGGGAAACACCGACTCGGAGATCGCCGAGCAGCTGGTGCTGAGCGTGCACACCGTCCACCGGCACGTGGCCAACATCCGCACCCGCCTCGGCGTAACCTCGCGGGCCGCCGCCGCGGCCTGGGCCACGGACCACGGCCTCCTCTAGCGGACAGGACTAGCGGGCGTGCAGCCCCCACCCGAAGGGGAAGAGGGGGTTGTAGTCGCGGTCACCGACGTTGATCGGCTCCTGGCCGACGGTGCGCGGCCAGCTCACCGGCAGCCGGCCGGTGAACGGCCGGTGCCCGTAGAGGACGTCCGCCACGCCGGCTCCCTCACTGCCCGGCAGCCACGACGCGACCAGCGCGTCCGTCTGGTGCAACAACCTTGGGGGCAGCACCATCGGACGGCCCGAGACCACGAGGACCGTGCAGGAGGTCGTCCTGGCGCAGACCTCGCGCACCGCCTTGGTGTCGGCGTCCGAGAGCCTCATCGTCTTCTCGGGGCGTGGGACGCCGTTGTCGCCGGGGTCGTAGGCCCACAGCGGGCCACCGACGTCACCGAAGCCCTCGGCGTACGGCGTCTCGCCGACCACGACGATGCCCACCGAGTTCCTCGGAACCCGGGACTCCGCGGTCTCGCTGTAGACGACCTTCCCGTGCGCGGCTCTCTTGATCCCGTCGAGGATGGTCGTGCCGGGGATGACGTTGGTCGAGCCACCCTGCCAGGTCAGCGTCCACCCACCGGCCTGGTTGCCGATGTTGTCGGCGTTGCTGCCGGCGACGTAGACGTCCTGGCGGGGCTTCAGGGGCAGGGTCCGCTGCTTGTTGCGGAGCAGCACCTGGCTCTGGGCGGCGGCGGCGCGAGCCACGGCGTGGTGCGCCTTGCTGCCGACCTTGTCGAGGTTCGACCGGTCGGTCATGGGGTTCTCGAACAGGCCGAGCTCGAACTTCGCCGTCAGGATCCGGGAGACCGCGTCGTCGATCCTGCTGATCGGGACCACGTCGTCCTCGACGAGCTGGGTCAGGGTGGGGATGAAGTCCTCCTGCCAGCCGGTCGGGTTGTTCGGCGCCTGCTTGGGCTCCATGAACATGTCGACCCCGGCCATGACGGACGCCTCGAGCTGGTCGGCGTACGCGCCCGGTAGCTGGCGGATCGCCCGCCAGTCGGAGATCACGAACCCGTCGAAGCCCAGGTCGCCCTTGAGGACGTCGGTGATGAGCTCCCGCTCGGCATGCATCTTGACCGGGTTCCCGAGCCCGTCGTTCGTCCAGTCCACGCTCGAGAACGACGGCATGACGGAGCCGACGTGGTGCTTGCGCACGGCCGGTCGGTACGGCGCGAGGGCCAGTCTGTTGAACTCGCGTCGCGAGACCTGGTCGATGCCCTGGTCGATCGTGTAGTCGC
Organism: uncultured Actinomycetota bacterium; assembly: GCA_963788445.1. Lineage (GTDB taxonomy): Bacteria > Actinomycetota > Actinomycetes > Propionibacteriales > Nocardioidaceae > Nocardioides. The sequence continues at coordinate 1,233 of CAWBGN010000004.1, read as the reverse complement.
CCTCTCCGGTTCCGAACGCCGTCAGCCCGTCGCCGGCGAAGTGCTTGGCGGTGGCCAACACCCGGTCCGGGTGGTCGAGCTGGCCGGGCCGTCCCTGGAGGCCGTCGATGGCGGTCTCCATCGACTGCACCAGACCCGGCGTCTCACCGAAGCTCTCGTACGTCCGGCCCCAACGGTCGTCGCGCGCGACGCACACGCAGGGTGCGAAGGCCCATTGCGGCCCGGAGGCCCGGGTCTCGAGCGCCGTGATGTGACCGATTCTCTTCACGAGCGCGGGGTCGCGGGTGGCCCCGAGACCGATGTTGTGCGGGAAGACCGTGGCGCCCTGCAGGTTCCCGTGCCCGTGGACGGAGTCGACGCCGTAGATCAGCGGGATGCCGAGGCGGGTGTCCAGGGCGGCCTGCTGGTACCGGTCGACCATGTCGGCCCAGGCCTCGGGGGTGTTCGGGGTGGGGACCGAGCCGCCACCGGACAGCACGCTGCCGAGCGCGTACGTCGTGATCAGCGACGGTGTCGGCGTCGACGTCGATGCGCTCGGCCTGGGTCATCTGGCCGACCTTCTCCGCCAGGGTCATCCGGTCGACCAGGTCATCGACCCGCTGGGCCACGGGCAGCGACGCGTCCTGGTAGGGCAGCCGCTCCTCGCCGGCAGCGGACCCGGCTGTCGTGGCCGAGGTCGGGAGCAGCGCCGCTGCCAGGGCGCCGACGGCGAGGAGAATGCCGATTCGTCGTGGGGTGAATGAGGGATGGCGGAACATGGGGAAGCCTCCTTGCCCGAGCAAGTCGTCCGGCGACCCAACCGCCGCCGGGGCGCGGTGCGCCCTTCCAACGTAAAAAGCCGAGCCGTCCGAGTCAATGCATGGAGGGAAGGCGTGTCTGCCCTAGAGCTGGTCGAGGAGCCAGGAGGGGCCCAGCGCGACCGCGCCGAAGGCCTGGACACGCGCCTGGAGCGCGCGGTCGGCGGTCACGACCGACACCCGGTTGCCCCGCTCGGCCGCGACCCTGGCCTCGGCGACGATCGTGTCGTCACCCTCCCCCTTCGCATGCACGGTGAGCAGGTGACCGTCCCGTCCCGCACGCACGCCCGGCTTGGCCGCACCCTCGAGCACCAGCACGACCTCGTCGTACCCCGTGTCCGCGACCACGAGCGCCTCGTGCAGCCGGCGGGCGGCGCCGGGTCGGTCCTTCCACCAGCCGTCCGGGCGCGAGCCGACGACATTGGCGCCGTCGACG
>CAWBGN010000003.1:0-278313 GCA_963788445.1 uncultured Actinomycetota bacterium | reverse complement strand
ACGACCCGAGAACGCATGATCGACCTCTGCTTCGCGTGTGGAAGGGGACGGCCCCAGATTGTTGTGATTTACGTCACAAGTCAAGAGGTGGATCCGCCCGGATGGTCTCAAGGCGCTGAATTCGCGCGGAAGCGCCCGCTTGACGACGCGTCTCGGGCTGTATCCCGTTCCGTCCGGTCACTCCCTCCCGAGCGGGCTGCCGAGACCAAGCGCCCACCGACCACGACAGCAGGCGCTTCAGCCGCCGCTCGAAGAGGTCCTCGCGGGCGATCTCCAGCAAGTCCCCACAGAATCTCAAGGCCCCGGAGCGCCAGCCGAAGAAGATCGGGCAGCCGCCGGCCTCCTCACGGACTGGGGTCAGCCGCGTCGCTGGCGCACGACCGCCGGCCTAGTCGACCAACTCTCCGCCGTGGACTGCCCCGTCCAAAGGTCGAGGACAGGTGGTCCGCACCGTGTGCGCCTTGTGCACTCAATCTTGGGGAGGGATCCCTGACCGGACACTAAGGGCCGTCGGGGAACGCTGTGAACGCACCGACATATCCGATGTGCGGGCTACGGCGGATCGGCGACCCGTACCGCAGTCACGGGCGGGCGAAGGACCGAACAGGTCGCACGGTCGTTTCCTGGCCTGCCAAGCCCACCGCCGTCAGGAGCGGACGCAACACACCATCCAGGTATGGCGACCCGACAGACTCCATGCGCCATACCTCGGCCACGACGAATCCGTCCCCCTCGGGATAGACGACGTGCGACATCAATCCAGGCGGCGGACCGCCCGCCTGCATCATGGCCTCCCCGACCTTCGCATCAAGTTGATCGAACTGATCTTGGGTGGCACGCGTCACGGCGAGCTGCAGCAGAACGGCCATGCGATGCATCTTCCTGGAGGACGTACCTCAAGGAAAGGCACAGGGCGTCCGCTCTTGGCCGCGGGTCGCGCGGTCGTGCCGAGGACAGGATTCGGCCCATCAGCAGCGTGCCGTGACACAAGCCTTGTTGCCCAAAACCTCTGCGAGCGGACGGCAAGTGTTCAGGTGCGTTCCTCGGTGGCGCAGGTCAGCCACTCTGGCCGTCTATCGGCTCGGGAGGGTTCGGGGTAGCCCGAACCAGGGAAGAACGGCGTTCTCGAAGCGGGTCATGGCGCAGATCAGGTCGCCGGAGACGGTGAGGACGAGGAGGCCGACCCCGTGTCCGCGTCCCGTCGGGTGCGTGCAGGTAGGTCCCGAACGCCGGCTGACCGTTGGCACGTGTCGGAACCAGGTCGAACCGCCGGCCCGCGCCGAAGATGCTCGCGCAGAAGCGGGACACGGCGTCGCGGCCTTCGTACTCGAAGGGCATCGGTGGCATCGAGACGAAGACGTCGTCGGTCAGCAGGGCCACCACGGCGTCGAGATCGGCGGACTCGTACGCGCGGACGAACTTCGCCACGACGGCATCCTCGGTGGTTGACTCGGACCGTCGCGGATCGGGGGTCGGCCCGTCTGTCCCGCTCGAGCTGCAGGCGCGGCGCGCGCCCGCTTGAGTGCGCTGTTGACCGAGTCGACGGTCGAGTCCAGCATCTCGGCGACCTCCGTTCGCGCGGAGTCCGAGGACGTCGCGCAGGATGAGGACCGCGAGCTGGCGAGGCGGAAGCACCTGGAGTGCGGTCACGAAGGCCAGGGAGATCGACTCGGTCTGCTCGTAGCGGGCCTCCGGGCCGAGAGGTCCGCCGTCCGCTCCCTCGAGGAGGGAGTCGGGGTAGGGCTCGAGCCAGACGACTTCGCCGAGGCGGGTCGGCTCGGGCGGGTCAACCTGGGGCACGTTCCACTCCTTGGCCGGGCGTCGGCTGGCGGAGCGACGCGCATTGAGGCACCGGTTCGTGGCGATCCGGTACAGCCACGTCCGCAGCGACGCGCGTCCTTCGAACCCGCCAAGGCCCTGCCAGGCCGCCAGCAGCGTGTCCTGGAGGGCGTCCTCGGCATCCTGGAGAGATCCGAGCATCCGGTAGCAGTGCACCTGGAGCTCCCGGTGGTAGGGCTCGGTCAGCTCCCGGAACGCGCTGCCGTCGCCGGCCTGCGCCCGTGACATCAGGTCTTCCTCTGGCGCTGTCACCGTCGCTGCTCCCCTTCCTCTCTCACCTCGTCGCGCTTCCACCCTGTACCGACACCGGCCGGGGAGAGAACTGGGCGGTTGGTCGGCGCCCAGTTTCCCGGGGCCGCGGTGCCTTCATTGTCGACGGCTCCATCAACCCGAGAGAACGGAAGCGCCCGCATGATGCTGAAGGACAAGGTCGCAGTGATCTATGGAGCGGGAGGTGCGATCGGCGGCGCCGTGGCGCGCGCCTTTGCGGCCGAGGGGGCCGATCTCTACCTCACCGGGCGCCGTCGGGGCCCGGTCGACGCGGTCGTCGAGGACATCGTCTCCGCCGGCGGATCGGCCGACGCGGCGACGATCGACGCCCTCGACGAGCAAGCGGTGGACGACCATCTCGGCTACGTGACGGACAGGGCCGGCCGCGTCGACATCTCGTTCAACGCCATCGGGATCCCGGACGCGGACATCCTGGGAGTCCCCCTGGTCGATCTGGACGTCGAGCAGTTCTCCCTGCCGATCACGTCCTACGCCAGGTCGTACTTCCTGACCGCTCGCCTGGCGGCACGGCGCATGCTGCCGAGGAAGTCCGGGGTGATCATGACCGTCTCCGCGGCGCACGCGCGGACAGGCATCCCGCTGGTGGGGGGCTACGGCCCAGCGCAGGCCGTCAAGGAGTCACTCACCCGGAGCCTCTCGGCCGAGCTCGCCCCCGCGGGCATTCGCGTGGTCGGTCTCCGGCCGTACGCCATGCCGGAGACCTCGACGATCAGGGACGCCTACGAGCCTCGCGCCCAGGCCACGGGCATGACCTGGGAGCAGTGGCAGGAGTTCCTCGCCAGCAAGACCCATGCGCGACGGCTGATGACGCTCGAGGAGATGGCGAACCTGGCGGTCTTCATGGCCTCCGACAGGGCGAGCGGGATGACCGGGACCACCGTCAACCTGACGATGGGGAGCCTCGATGACTGAGTCGGTCCTCGGAGAGGCCCGCACCGGCAAGGGAATGATCCTCCTGCTGGCGTGTGCGGCCCAGTTCATCGTCGTGCTCGACATCGCGATCGTGAATGTCGCCCTGCCCTCGATCCAGCAGGACCTCGGCATCGGGCAGAGCACGCTGCAATGGATCGTCATCGCCTACGGCCTCATGCTCGGCGGCTTCCTGCTCCTCGGCGGCAGGATGGCCGATCTGCTCGGGCGCCGCCGGGTGCTGATGACGGGACTGGTGCTGTTCACGGCCGCCTCACTGCTCGCAGGGCTCGCGGAATCGGCCGACCTCCTGATCGGCGCCCGGGCGCTGCAGGGCTTCGGGGCGGCGCTCATCCCACCGGCCGCGCTCTCGATCCTCGCGGTGACGTTCGCGGACGGCGCCGAGCGCAACAAGGCGCTCGGACTCTACGGCGCCGTCGCGGGGTTGTCCGCATCGATCGGGGTGATCGCCAGCGGACTGCTCACCGACGGCCCGGGCTGGCGCTGGGTGTTCCTCATCAACGTTCCGGTGGGCGTCCTGCTCATCGCGGGGGCGGCGATCTTCCTGCCCATCGACGTGCGCGACCGCGACCGGAGCGAGGGCTTCGACGTCGCCGGCGCGGTCACCGCGCAGCAGTGCACGCCTCGCTTCTGGCCGACTCCAAACGGCTCTCCGCTCGACAACTGTTCATCGGTGACGTATCGCCGGGCGCCAACAAAGTTCGGGCGACGACACTGTGGCTCTTCCGCTACGCCACCTCCGACTCCGGCAACGAGCACATCACCGGGGCACTCAGTTCGGGAACCGATGCGACGGTCACTGGCATCGGGCGGTGTCGACCTTCGCGGGCCTGTCACTTTCTCGTCGCACATGGTAAGAAGTCGAAGCTCGCCACCCTTCACGACAGAAGCGGTCCGTTCTTCCGACGGGAGGCTGGGCCAGCGACATCCCAGCCTGGTGACTGTGCGGAAGGCCGACATCAGCAACGGTTCTTGACGCGCCGATCGAATGGCCGGCGAACATCGTCGACCTAGAAAGCGAGAAGCTGCAGTGGGCTCGAGTCGAAGACAAGACCTCAACCAGTTGGCACTCGACGGGGAGTGGTTGAACTGGCAGGGGACTGACGCTTCGCAGCAGCCTTGGCCTACTTCGCCCGTCTCCAGAGGCAGACCCGGCAACGGGCCGACGCGTCGTCCACCTCCTGGGCGCACCCGGACTTCGACCGGCGTCCGCCCAGGGACTGATCGGCGTGTCGATGTCGCGAACTCGCGTCGATTCTGGGCGGAAAGGGCGACATCCCAAGGGGATCTTGCAACGCCAGGAGCCGGCGCCGTCATCGCCGGAGTCGACGCAGGTCCGCCGATCGCATCACCGGAGGGAAGGCTGGCGGCCATCGTCGAAATCCTCCGGCTTCTCCTCGACCTCGGCAAATGACCGCGCAGCGACCCATCTCGACTAACTCACGCGAACATCCCATCGCCGCGGCGTGGCCCGATGGGACATCTCGTCCATGCGCAGCTGCCGGAGAGCCGCTTGCAGGCTACGGACTGCATCTGTAGAGATCCGCAGTCGAACGCGGACTGTCCGACTCGCAACGCGCTTCGGCGCCTATCAGGCTCTACGCAACCTCTTTCATTCACCCATGAACAGCCCACTCGACATTCGTTGTGCCGAGCGGCCTCAAAGCGAGAGGATCGAGATGACTACCAAGGAGCCAGAGACCTTGCCGGGGCCGTCGCGTGCCGACGACGAACTGCTGACCATCCAGGAGGTCTCCGAGGTCGTCCGGGTACCCGTCGCAACGCTGCGCTACTGGCGGCATCTCGGCGTCGGCCCCGCACGGCTTCCGGATCGGCCGCGGTGTCCGTTACTGGCGGACCGACCTTATCCACTGGCTCGAGCAACAGAGCACTCATCCACAGGCTCCACGCGTGACTCCAGCCGTGTCCGGTCGACCGCGAGGCACGATGAGCAGATGACGAGCATCGAGAAGCGCCTCCGCGACGGACGAGTCGCGTGGCGCGCGCACTATCGGACATCCGCCGGCGCCCAGCGCAACAAGACGTTCCGCCGCAAACTCGACGCCGAGCGGTTCCTGGCCAGCGTGGAGTCCGCCAAGAACACCGGCACATTCGTCGACCCTGCCCTGGCCCGGCTCACCGTGGGTGAGTGGGCGGCCCGCTGGCTCGAGGGGCAGGCACACCTCAAGCCAACGACCCGGCAGCGGTACGCCGGGATCGTCTCGAAGCACATCCAGCCCGCTTGGGGCCACGTACGGCTGTCCGACGTCTCCCATGCCGATGTCCAGGCCTGGGTCGCCGGTCTCTCCGAGACACAGTCCCCGGCGTCGGTGCGCAAGATCCACCGGGTGCTGTCCCTGATCCTGGACATGGCGATCAAGGACGGCCGCCTCGCCCGCAACGCGGCCGCGAAGATCAACCTGCCGCGAGCCGTGCGCGCACGAGCACCGCTACCTGACGCACGGTCAGGTCGAGGCGCTGGCTCACGCGTGCGGCTACCCACCCGCTCCCAGCAAGCACAGCGCCTTCGACACGCGGGCCAACGACATGTACCGGGTCGTCGTCCTGTTCCTCGCCTACACCGGTGCCCGGTTCGGTGAGATGGCCGCACTCAAGGTGAAGCGCGTCGACCTCACGCGGCGACGTGCGGTCATCGCCGAGTCGGTCACCGTCGTGCAGGGCCAGGGGCTGGTGTGGGGCACGCCCAAGACGCACCAGCGTCGGGAGGTGCCGATGCCCACCTTCCTGCTGCCCGATCTCGAGCGGCTGATCGCCGACAAGCGACCCGGACGACCTCGTGTTTGCCGGTATCCGTGGCGGCGGTCCGCTCCGGGTCTCGACGTTCCGGACGGCCTTCGGCAACGCCGCGACAACCATCGGCGTCCCCGACCTGTATCCCCACCAGCTGCGTCACACGGCGGCGTCGCTGGCGATCGCCGCGGGTGCCGACGTCAAGGTCGTCCAGCAGATGCTCGGCCACGGGTCGGCCACGATGACCCTGGACACCTACGGTCATCTCTTCGAGAACCGGCTCGACGAGGTGGCGGACGCGATGACCGCGGCCCGCGACGCGGAGCGTGCCCTGCGCCGGCCGAACTCCCACGCTGTTGCCCCAGTGTTGCCCGAGCGCTCCGGGCTCGAAAATGCGATAGGGGCCCTGACCAGCGTTTCCGCTGGTCAGAGCCCCTTCTGAGCGTGGTACCCCCGACCGGATTCGAACCGGCGCTACCGCCTTGAGAGGGCGGCGTGCTAGGCCGCTACACAACGGGGGCAAGCCTTGGAAGAACTGCTTCCGACAGCGGGCGAAACTCTAGCGAACGGCTTGTTTCGCACCAAATCCCGGTCTGCTGACCGGGACTTCGCTGGGATACTAGGACTCGAACCTAGACTAACTGGACCAGAACCAGTCGTGCTGCCAATTACACCATATCCCAATGGTTTGATGGCCTTTCCGCGACCAGCGGACGAGCCGAGGAGAAACCTTACACGCGACGCCGCGAGGCCTCCAAAACGGCCGGATCCGTCGTCGTGGCGAGGCCCATCGCGCGGGCCACCCACCACGCCAGGCCGAGGTAGACGAGCGACTGGGTGAGGGTCACCGGGATGCTCCACCAGCTGCCGCCGGTCGGGTTGAGCGACGAGCCGATGTCGCCGAACGCGAGGGCGATCCCGAACGCCAGCCAGTTGTTCAGCACGTGCATCGCGATGCCGGCCTCGAGCCCGCCGGTGAGGATGACGAGCGTGCCGGCGACCAGGCCGAAGGCGAACCGGTCGAAGAAGATCGGCGCGCTCTGGCCGAGGCCGTGCGCGAGCGCGAACAGGATGGCAGGGATCGACCACGGCCGCGATCCGGCTGCGGAACAGCCCGCCGAACGCCTGGGTGAGGTAGCCGCGGAAGGCGTACTCCTCCCCCGCCGCCTGGAGCGGCGTGAGGAACAGCACCACCAGGAGGAAGTCGCGGGTGGTGCTGGTGAAGTCGTTGAGGTGCGCCGGTCATCTCGGTGCCGGTGTCCTGGGCCGGCAGGACCGCCGAGACCACGAGCGTCGCGAACAGCGCGACGAACGCCAGCCCGAAGCAGACGAGCAGGAAGCGCCACCGCAGCCGCGGCAGCACCGACGACAGCCAGCGCGGCTTGAGCCCGTGGAGGGCGCGGATCAGCAGCCAGGTGATCGGGATCGCCGACGCGAGCAGCGAGGTTGAGGTAGGCCAGCCCGATCGGCGTGGCGTTCGTCGAGGTCGACCAGCCGCGTCGAACTGCGTCGGCCACGTCCTGGCCGTCGGCGGCGAACCAGACGACGAAGGGGATCGGCACCACGAACGGCGCCAGGACGTACATCATCACGACCAGCGACACGGACGCCGACGACGGGACGCCACCAGCCGCGGCGGCCGCCGCGCAGGATCAGGTGGTACTCCAGCGGCGGCACCGGCGGCGGGCGGCTGCGGGGGCGCGGCGTACGCCGGCTGCCATCCGGGCGGACCCTGACCGGGGGTCCGTAGCCGGGTGGCGGAGGAGGCGGGACCTGTGCGCCGTACGGCGGTGGCTGCCAGCCGGGCGTGCCGAAGCCCGGCGGCTGGTAGCCGGGTGCGCCCGGCGGCGGAGGCGGCGGCGGTGGTGGGTTGCCGCCCGGGCGGGTCTCGCTCATCCGACCGCGCTCGCGAGCCGGGACAGGCTGCGCTCGCGGCCGAGCAGCTCGAGGGACTCGAACAGCGGCGGCGAGATCCGGCGGCCGGTGACCGCGACCCGGACCGGCCCGAACGCGTTGCGCGGCTTGAGCCCCATCTCGTCGACCAGCTTGACCCGCAGCGCCTCCTCGATCGCCTCGGTCGTCCAGGCGCTCGAGCGCCGCGAGCGCGTCGGTGGCCGCGCGGACCACGGCCTGGCCGTCCTCGTCCAGGACCTTGGCCACGTCGTCGGCGTTGCGGCCGAACTCGTCCTCCTCGACGAACAGGAAGCCGAGCATGTCCGGCGCCTCGGCCAGCTTGTTGATCCGCTCGTTGACCAGCGGCATCGCCGCGTCGAGGAGGGCGCGGTGCTCGTCGCTCATCGGGTCGCCGACCAGCCCGGCCCGGTGCAGGAACGGGATCACCCGCTCGGTCATGTCCTCGAGCGTGATCATCCGCATGTGCGAGGCGTTGATCGCCTCGGCCTTCTTCAGGTCGAAGCGCGCCGGGTTGGGGTTCACGTCCTTGATGTCGAACGCCTGCGACCATCTCGTCGAGGGTGAACACGTCGCGGTCCGCGGCGATCGCCCAGCCGAGCAGCGCCAGGTAGTTGAGCAGCCCCTCCGGGCAGGAAGCCCTGGTCGCGGTAGCCGAGCAGGTGGGCCTCGGGGTCGCGCTTGGACAGCTTCTTGTTGCCCTCGCCCATGACGTAGGGCAGGTGGCCGAACTGGGGCGTGAACTTCGCGACGCCGATCGCCTGGAGCGCGTCGTACAGCGCGACCTGGCGCGGCGTGCTGGACAGCAGGTCCTCGCCGCGCAGCACGTGGGTGATCTCCATCAGCGCGTCGTCGACCGGCGCGACCAGCGTGTAGAGCGGGTCGCCGTTGGCGCGGGCCAGCGCGAAGTCGGGCACGAACTCGGTCTGGAACGTGACGTCGCCGCGGACCGCGTCGTCGAACGTGATCTCGCCGTCGGGCATCCGGAACCGGACGACCGGCTGCCGGCCCTCGGCCCGGAACGCCTCGACCTGCTCGTCGGACAGCTCGCGGCAGAACCCGTCGTACCCCATCACCTTGGAGCCGGACGCCTTGCGGCGCGCGTCGACCTCCTCGGTGGTGCAGAAGCAGTCGTAGGTGAACTTGCTCTCGCGCAGCCGCGTCAGCACGTCGGCGTAGATGTCGGACGCGCTCGGACTGGCGGTACGGCGCGTACGGGCCGCCGACCTGAGCGGGCCCTCGTCCCAGTCGAGGCCGAGCCACTGCATGACCTCGATCAGCGAGTCGTAGGACTCCTCGGTGTTGCGGGCGGCGTCGGTGTCCTCGATCCGGAAGACGAACGTGCCGCCGTGGTGGCGAGCGAACGCCCAGTTGAAGAGGGCGGTGCGGGCCAGGCCGACGTGCGGGCTGCCGGTCGGGCTCGGCGCCATCCGGACGCGCACCTTCTTGTCACTCAACGCTTGGCCACCTTGTTCGTCAGGGTTCCGAGACCGGCGATCGAGACCTCGACCTCGTCACCGACCTCCATCGGGCCGACACCCTCGGGGGTGCCGGTGAGGATGACGTCGCCGGGCAGCAGCGTCATCACGCTCGAGACGTACGCGACCAGGGTCGGGATGTCGAAGATCAGGTCCTTGGTGTTGCCGTCCTGCTTGAGGTCGCCGTTGAGGTGCGTCTGCACCTGCACGCCGTCGGCGAAGTGCTGCGGGTCGAGGTCGGTCTCGATCCACGGGCCCGAGCGGGCAGAACGAGTCGAACCCCTTGGCCCGCGTGAACTGGCACGTCGCTGCTTCTGCAGGTCGCGCGCCGTCACGTCGTTGCCGATCGTGTAGCCGTGGATGACGTCGGTGGCCTGCTCGGGCGGGACGTCGCGGCAGATCCGGCCGATCACGACGGCGAGCTCGCCCTCGAAGTGCAGGTTGCTCGGTCTGCGGCGGGTAGAAGATCGGGTCGCCGGGCCCGACCACGCTGGTGTTCGGCTTGAGGAACATCAGCGGCTCGTCCGGCACCTCGTTGCCCATCTCGGCGGCGTGCGCGGCGTAGTTGCGGCCGATCCCGACCACCTTGCTGCGCGGCAGCACCGGCGCGAGCAGGCGGACGTCGGCTCGAGCCGGTGCTCCTCGTCGAGCAGCTTGACGCCGACGTACAGCGGGTCGCCGGCGAGCGTGACGATGCACGCTGTCCTCGGCGGGCTGGCCGAACTCGTCGAGCTCGCCCGTCACCACGCCGTACAGCGGGTCGTCTCCGGTCGTGAACCTGCAGATGCGCACCCGGCGAGCCTATCGACCTACCCTTGGCAGTCCATGGAGGTGCTGGCCGAGGACGACGTGGCGGGCGCGCGCAGCGGCACACGCGGCGCGCGTCGACGCGTTCGTGCAGCCACACCTCGAGCGCCGCCGGGACCGGCGTCAAGCACCCGGTCCACGACTTCCTGTTCACCTACTACTCCCAGCGGCCCGCCCAGCTGCGCCGCTGGCACCCGGGGTACGGCGTCGGGCTGGAGAACGGCGAGGAGTACGCGGCGCTGAAGGGGTACGCAGGTTTCGAGCGGCGCAGGCGCCTTCCTCAACCAGCGATCGGTGGTTGAGGAGGTTGCGCCGCAACCGTCTCGAAACCACCGCGTCCTCACCGTCTCTCGGAGTACGTCGCGTCCCAGCGGCCGCTGCTCGAGTCGCTGCACCGGCTGCTCACCGCCACCGCGAACCGGCCCGCGCACCTCGGCTGCTTCGGGCTGCACGAGTGGGCGATGGTGCACCGCCAGGACGAGACCCGGCACGACTGGCCGCTCCGGCTCGGCCGCGACGGCACCGACCCGGTCGTCGAGTCGCACCGGATCGCCTGCTCGCACTTCGACGCGTACCGCTTCTTCACCCCGACCGCGCGCCCGCTGAACACCCTCTCCCCCACGTCCGACGACCGGCCCGACTTCGAGCAGCCGGCCTGCCTGCACGCCGGGATGGACCTCTACAAGCACGCGTTCCGGCTGACGCCGATGGTCGGCTCCGACCTGGTCGCCGACTGCTTCGAGCTCGCCCGCGACATCCGGGTGCTCGACATGAAGGCGGCGCCGTACGACCTCGCCGACCTCGGCTTCGAGCCGGTCCGGATCGAGACCCCCGAGGGCAAGCAGGAGTACGCCGCGGCGCAGCGGGCGTTCGCCGAACGTGGTGCGCCGCTGCGGCGGCGGCTGATCGAGGAGTGCGAGCGGCTGCTGGCCGGCACGCTGGTCAACCCGATCGCGGCGCCGGAGCGGGTCCGGGCCGCGTCCTGGCCGATCACGCGTTAACTTGTCCGCATGCTCACGGTGTGCGCCCGCGTCCTGGCCGTCGTCCTGACGTCGCTGCTGCTGGCCTCGGTCCCGGCCGGGGCCGCGCCGGCCGACCCGCGGTGGGTCTTCTACACGAAGGACAAGCACCACTACGACTCGCCGTGGTTCGCCGGCGAGCACCGGATCATGATCCCGTTCGGCTGCACCCGGGCGCCGTACTACTCGCCCGACCCGCGCTGCCGCAACGACCGCGGCTTCCACCATGGCATCGACATCGCGATGCCCTGCGGGACCAGGCTGCACGTCCGACCGGCGTGCGTGGGTGGTCCGCAACGACTCGCTCGGGCTCGGCGTACGGCGCGAACCCGATCCTGCTGCGCAACTACCGGCAGGGCTGGGACCTGGTCATCGGCCACACCGAGCGGGTGTTCGTGGAGCCCGGCGACCGGGTCACGCCCGGGATGAGGATCGCGCGCGCGAACGACTCGGGCGCGCCGGACGGCTGCCACCTGCACTTCGAGAAGCGCGGCCTGCGGGGCGGGCTCAGCAGCGCCGTGGCCCCGCGGAAGATGCTCGAGCTGAAGGTGGACTGAGCGTGGAGCGGCAGGACCGGCAGGTGCTCGGGAACTTCATGACCGCCGACGGGCGGCTGCACACCATCCCCTCGAAGCAGTCGAAGCTGCTGGTGGTCCTCGACCACATCGCGCAGTCCTTCGAGCCCGGCCAGAAGTACCCCGAGAAGGACGTCAACGACGTGCTGTCACGGTTCCACCCGGACTACGCGGCGCTGCGCCGCTACCTGGTGGAGAACCAGTTCCTGACCCGCGAGGACTCGGTCTACTGGCGCAGCGGCGGCACGTTCGATGTCTGAGCGCGATGGCTGACGCCATGCCTGAGGGCGAGGCACACGGACAGGCGTTCCGCGGGCTCGACTGGTACGCCGACGACCTCGCGCGCCGCGGCAGTTCGTCGAGTGCACGTTCACCGACGTCGACCTGAGCGAGACGACCAGCCAGGGTGCGCTGTTCGACAGGTGCGTGTTCCACAACTGCCGGTTCAACTCGTCGGTGCACACCGTCGACCGCGTTCGTGGCGTGCGAGTTCCGGCGGACCAACTTCTTCGACGCGACGCTCGAGGGCTGCAAGCTGGTCGGGCTCGGTCTTCACCGACTGCACGCTGCGACCGGTCAAGGTGGTGCGGCGGCCAGTGGCAGGGCGTGACCATCCGCGGCGGGAACCTGTCGAAGCTCGACCTCAGCGGCCTCGACCTGCGCGAGGCCGACCTGTCCATGAGCGACCTCTCCGGGACGGTGCTCCGCGACGCCCGGCTCGACGGCGCCAACCTGCGCGACACCAACCTCGACGCCGCCGACCTCCGCGGCGCCAGCCTGTCCGGGGTCGACCTGGCCGCGGCCCGGCTGCGGCGTACCCGCCTCGACCTGCCCGGCGCCGTACTCCTGGCGGAGCTGCACGGCGCCGACGTCGACCCTTCCTGACCCCTTGGCGCTCGTAATACGGTGGCAATACCTCATGGCTACCGTCGATCGAGTGACCGCCCCGCACGTCGTCGTGCTCTTCGGCGCGACGGGCGATCTCGCCCGCCGCAAGCTGCTCCCGGGACTGCAGCGGCTGATCCAGTCCGGGCTCCTCCGGCACGCGCGGATCGTCGGCACCTCGCTGGAGGACCTGACCACCGAGGAGTTCATCGAGAAGGCGCGCACGGCGTGCTCGGACTTCGGCAAGCCCGGCCTCGACGACGACGCCTGGGCCAGGTTCGCCTCGCTCATCACCTACGTCCCCCAGTCGCGCGGGCCGCACGAGCTGGCCGACGCGGTGCACAAGGCCGAGGCGGAGCTCGGCGTGAACGGTGAGGTACGCCGCCTCCACTACCTGAGCGTGCCGCCGAAGGCCGCGCTCGACGTCGTCCACCAGCTCGGCGAGGCCGGGCTGGTCGAGCGGTCGCGGATCATCATGGAGAAGCCGTTCGGCATGGACCTGGAGTCCGCGGTCGCGCTCAACAGCGAGGTGCACCAGGTCTTCGCCGAGGAGCAGATCTTCCGGATCGACCACTTCCTGGGCAAGGAGGCGGCCCAGAACATCCTGGCCTTCCGGTTCGCCAACGGGCTCTTCGAGCCGATCTGGAACCGCAACTTCATCGAGCACGTGCAGATCGACGTACCCGAGTCCCTCGGCCTCGACGGGCGGACGGCGTTCTACGAGACGACCGGCGCCTACCGCGACATGGTCGTCACCCACCTGATGCAGGTGCTCGCCTTCATGGCGATGGAGCCGCCCACGTCGCTGGCCCCCGGGCCGATCAGCGACGAGAAGCTCAAGGTCTTCCGGTCGATGAAGACGATCGAGCCGCACGACGTGGTCCGCGGCCAGTACACCGGCTACCGCCACGAGGAGGGGGTCAGGGAGTACTCCGACACCGACACCTTCGTGGCCCTCAAGATCGAGATCGACAACTGGCGCTGGGCCGGGCGTGCCGTTCTTCCTGCGCACCGGCAAGAAGATGGCCGAGGGGGCGCGGATCATCTCGATCGCGTTCAAGGAGCCGCCGCTGTCGATGTTCCCGCAGGGCTCGAACGCCGGCATGCAGGGCCCCGACCACCTCACCTTCGACCTCGCCGACCAGTCGCGGATGTCGCTGTCGTTCTACGGCAAGCGGCCCGGGCCGGGCATGCAGCTGGAGAAGCTGTCCATGCAGTTCGCCACCCACGAGACCACGAGCTCCGGCGACGTGCTGGAGGCCTACGAGCGGCTGATCCTGGACGCCATGCGCGGCGACCACACGCTGTTCACGACCGCCGCCGGCATCGAGACGCTGTGGCAGAAGTCGGTCCCGCTGCTCCAGAACCCGCCGCCGGTCCGCGCCTACGCCCCCGGCTCGTGGGGACCCAACGCGATCCACCAGCTGATCGCCCCGCACGCCTGGCGGCTCCCGTTCGAGCGCTCCTGGCGGGACCCGAACGCCGTCGGCCAGTAGGCACGTCCGTCGGGATAGTCCGCTGACGAAATGCTGTCCGTCGACGCGCCGTCCGAACGACGCATTGCGTCGTGGACTATCCCGACAGCTCGCCGTGCTCGACGCAGGTGGCGGACCAGCCGCGGGGGGTGACCTGCACCTTCATCCGGCGCCGGCACTGCACGCAGAAGCGCGGCGGCTCCAGCGACCAGCTGCAGGTCGCAGACCGTGTGGTCGCGGGCGTCGAGGGGCTCGCCGCAGTGACCGCAGTACGCCGGGCGCCGAGGTCTGGCCACTAGAGGGTCTTCGCGAGTTCCTTGATCGGCATCTTCAGGTCCGAGAGCAGCGCCAGGTCCTCGTCGGCGTCGCGGCCGAGCGTGGTCAGGTAGTTGCCGACGATGACCGCGTTGATGCCGCCGAGCAGGCCGTCGCGGGTGCCGAGGTCGCCGAGGGTGAGCTCGCGGCCGCCGGCGTACCGCAGCACGGTGCGCGGCATCGCCAGCCGGAACGCCGCGATCGTGCGCAGCGCGTCGTGGGAGTCCATCAGCGGCAGGTCGCCGAACGGCGTGCCGGGGCGCGGGTTGAGGAAGTTCAGCGGCACCTCGTGCGGGTCCAGCTCGGCCAGCTGCGCGGCCAGCTCGGCGCGCTGCTCGAGCGACTCGCCCATGCCGACCAGCCCGCCGCAGCACAGCTCCATGCCGGACTCGCGGACCATCTCGCAGGTGTCCCACCGCTCCTCGTAGGAGTGGGTGGTGACCACGGACGGGAAGTACGACTTCGCCGCCTCGAGGTTGTGGTTGTAGCGGTGCACGCCCATCGCCCTGAGGTCGTCGACCTGCTCCTGGGTGAGCATGCCGAGCGAGCAGGCGACGTTGATGTCGACGGCGTCCTGGATCGCCTTGATGCCGTCGCGGACCTGCGACATCAGCCGCTCGTCGGGGCCGCGGACGGCGGCGACGATGCAGAACTCGGTCGCGCCGGTGGCGGCGGTCTCCTCGGCGGCCTTGACCAGCTGCGGGATGTCCAGCCACACCGACCGCACCGGCGAGGTGAACTGGCCGGACTGGCTGCAGAAGTGGCAGTCCTCGGGGCAGCCGCCGGTCTTCAGGCTGATGATGCCCTCGACCTCGATCTCCGGGCCGCAGTGCTTCATGCGTACGGCGTGGGCGAGCTCGAGCAGCTCCGGGATCTGGTCGTCGGGGAGCTGGAGCACCTCGACCAGCTCGTCGTACGACAGGCCGATGCCCTCGTCGAGGACCTTGACGCGGGCGCGTTCCAGGATGTCCGTCACGCCCAGCAAGATACTTGCCGCCGGCCGGTCGCGCGGACGCCCGGTCGGCTGCTGGAACGTACGCCGAGCGCCCCGAGGTGGTGGGTCCGGCTCCGTAGACTGCCCGCGATGACCGAATCCGCCCCGTCCACCCCTGCTCGCGTTCGACCGCGACCACGTCTGGCACCCCTACACGTCGATGACCGACCCGACGCCGACCCGGCTGGTGACCGGCGCCGACGGCGTCCGGCTCCGGCTGGCGGACGGCCGCGAGGTCGATCGACGCGATGTCGTCGTGGTGGGCGGTCATCCACGGCTACAACCACCCCGTGCTCAACGCGGCGGTGGCGAAGCAGGCCTCGGAGTTCGCGCACGTGATGTTCGGCGGGCTCACCCACGAGCCGGCGCTCCGGCTGGCCGCAGCGGCTGATCGAGGTCGCCCCCGACGGGCTCGAGCACGTGTTCCTCGCCGACTCCGGCTCGGTCAGCGTCGAGGTCGCGCTGAAGATGACGCTGCAGTACCAGCGCGGCGCCGGCCGCCCCGAGCGGCACCGGATGCTCACGGTCCGCGGCGGCTACCACGGCGACACGTTCGGCTGCATGAGCGTGTGCGACCCGGTCGGCGGGATGCACTCGATGTTCAGCGACGTGCTGCCCCAGCAGGTCTTCGCCGACCGCCCGCCGGCCGACGACGCCGACGTACCCGCCTGGGCCGAGTCGTTCGCGCGGCTCGCCGACGAGCACGCCCACGAGCTGGCCGGGATCATCGTCGAGCCGCTGCTGCAGGGCGCCGGCGGCATGCACGTCTACCCCGCCGAGTGCCTGCGGGTGATGCGCGAGGTCGCCGACCGGCACGACCTGGTGCTGGTCTTCGACGAGATCGCGACCGGCTTCGGCCGCACCGGCACCTTCTTCGCCGCCGACGCCGCGGGCGTCGCGCCCGACGTGATGTGCGTCGGCAAGGCGCTGACGGCCGGCTACCTCACCCTGGCCGCGGTCCTGTGCACGCCGCGGGTCGCCCACGGGCTGTCCCGCGTCCGAGTCCGGCGTGCTCATGCACGGGCCGACGTACATGGGGAACCCGCTCGCCTGCTCGGTCGCGCTCGCCAACCTCGACCTGCTCGAGACCGGCGACTGGCGGAGCCAGGTCGGCCCGGATCAACGCCGGGCTGACCGCGCGGCCTGGCCCCGCTCCGCGACCCTGCCCGGCGTGACCGACGTGCGCACGATCGGCGCGGTCGGCGTGGTCCAGCTCGACCGCCCGGTCGACGTCGTCAAGGCCACCGACGCCGCGCTCGACAGCGGCGTCTGGCTGCGGCCGTTCCGCGACCTCATCTACACGATGCCGCCGTACGTCTGCACCGACGACGACCTCGCGCAGATCTGTACGGCGATCGAGGCGGCGGTGATCGCATGCATGATGTGGGAGGACTGGCTGGCCGAGCAGGCGGCCGAGCGCGAGCGGGCCGGCCTGCGCCGCGGCCTGCGGCCCGCGCGGCCGCCGACGACGGCGTCGTCGACCTGGCCGGCAACGACTACCTCGGCCTGTCCCGGCACCCCGCCGTGACCGCGGCCGCGGCCGCCGAGGCCGCGCGCACCTGGGGCGCCGGCGCCGGTGCCTCCCGCCTGGTGACCGGCAGCCTCGACGCTGCACGCCGACCTCGAGGCCGCGCTGGCCGACTTCCTCGGCCAGCCGGCCGCGCTGGTGATGTCGACCGGCTACCACGCCAACCTCGCCGCCGTCACCGCGCTCGCCGACCGCGACTGCCTGATCGTCTCCGACGCCCACGTCCACGCCTCGCTGGTCGACGCCGCCCGGCTCGCCCGGGCCGAGGTCGCGGTGGTCCCGCACAACGACGTCGCCGCGTCTCGACCGCGCTCGCCGGCGCCGGCGGCCGGCGGGCGATGGTGCTGGCGGAGTCGATCTACTCCGTGCTCGGCGACGCCGCGCCGCTGCTCGAGCTGGCCGGGGTCTGCGCGTCGTACGACGCGCTGCTGGTGGTCGACGAGGCGCACGGCCTGGGCGTGGCCGGCGCCGGCGGGCGCGGCCTGGTCGCCGACCTCGGCCTGGCCGGCCAGGACCACGTCGTGGTGACCGCGACCCTGTCCAAGGCGCTCGGCGCCCAGGGCGGCGCGGTGCTCGGCTCCCCCGCCGTCGTCGAGCACCTGGTCAACCGGGCCCGGCCGTTCATCTTCGACACCGGCCTCGCGCCCGCCTCGGCGGCCGGGCGCGCTGGCCGCGCTCGACGTGCTCCGCGAGCAGCCGACGCTGCCGGGCGTGATCACCGAGCGCGTCGCCGCCGCTCGGCCGGCGCGCTCGGCGTCGACGACGCCCAGCGGCGCGGTGCTCTCGGTGCCGATGCCGTCGCCGCAGGTCGCGGTGGCCGCCCAGGCGGCCGCCCTCGACGAGCGGGTCCGGGTCGGCTGCTTCCGGCCGCCGTCGGTGCCCGACGGGATCTCCCGGCTGCGGATCACCACCAACGCCGGCCTCGCACGAGGCCGACTGGGCGCGCGCGGCCGCCGTCCTCGGCCAGGTCATCAAGGAGTACGGCGCCGCTGTGAGCATCCTCGTCGTCACGGGGACCGGCACCGGCGTCGGCAAGACCGTCGTGACCGCCGCCCTGGCGGTCCGGGCGGCCGCGGCCGGTTCGGTCGTCGTCGTGAAGCCGGTGCAGACCGGGATCGGCCCGGGCTCCGACGAGGTCGCCGACGCCGACGTCGTGCACGCGCTCACCGGCTGCGCCGTCCAGGAGTTCACCGTGCCTGCCCGACCCGCTGGCGCCCGACACGGCGGCCCGGCTGCGCGGGGTGCGGATCCCGCCGGTCGCGGAGTACGCCGACCGGATCCGGGTGCTGGCGGAGTTCCACGACACCGTGATCGTCGAGGGGGCCGGCGGGCTGCTGGTCCGGCTCGACACCGAGGGCGGCACGCTGCTCGACCTCGCGGTCGAGGTCGGCGCCGAGGTGGTGGTCGTGGCCGCGGCCGGGCTCGGCACCCTCAACCACACCGAGCTGACCGTCGGCGCCCTCCGGGCCCGCGGGATCGAGCCCTCCGGGCTGGTCATCGGGTCCTGGCCCGACGAGCCCGGGCTCGCGGAGACCTGCAACCTCGACGACCTGCCGCGCGTGACCGGCGTACCCCTGCTGGCGAAGGTGCCGGCCGGGGCCGGCGCGCTGGACCGCGACGAGTTCCGGGCGCGGTCGGCGGCCTGGTTCAGCCCAGCGGCTGGTTGAGGAACCACCGGTGCCCGAACGGGTCCCGGAACACCGCGACCCGCCCTGCGGGCGGGCTGTCCTCGGGTCCGCGGTCGAGGGTGACCCCCGACGCCACCACGCGAGCGGCGACCGCGTCGACGTCGGCGACCGTGAGGTGCAGCGACACCGCGGTGCCGCGGCCGCGGTCAGGGGCGGCGACGTTCGCCTCGGCGAACTCGTCGGACATCATCCAGCGCGCGCCGTCGACGGCCAGCTCGACGTGCCCGATCCGGCCGTCCGGCATCTCGATCGGCTGGTACGTGACCTCGGCGCCGAGCACGTCGACGTACCACTCGATGGCGGCCCGGGAGTCCTCGACGCAGATGTACGGCGTGAGCTCGCTCATGCCGGCCAGCCTGCCACGCCGGCGGAGCCGGGTGGTCGATCAGGCGGCGGCGACGTCGCTCGAAGGCGGCGAGGGCGTCCACCGCGCCGAGCAGGCGGGCGACGACGTCCTGGTCGGCGAGGATGTCGCCCTCCATGGCCGACTGCGAGACCTCGATGTGCTCGAGCACGACCGCGCCGGCGATGCCGGCGGAGCGGCGGGTGTCCTGGTGCGCCCACTTGCCGCCGTACGGCGTGGGGGTGGCGCCGACCACGGCGAACGGCTTGCCGACGAGGGCGCCGGTGCCGTACGGGCGGGAGAGCCAGTCGATCGCGTTGTTGAGGACGGCCGGCATCGTGCCGTTGTACTCCGGCGTCACGACGAGCACGCGGTCGGCGGCGGCGACCGCGGCGCGCAGCGCGGCGGCCGCGGCGGGCACGTCGGCGCCGTCGAGGTCCTCGTTGTAGAACGGGCACCTCGCCCGAGGCCCTCGGCGATCTCCACGGTCACGCCCTCGGGCGCCTGGGACTTCAGGGTCTCGGCGATGCGGCGGTTGAGCGAGTCGGTGCGGAGGCTGCCGACGAGGACGAGTACGCGGGTGTCGGACATGAAGGTGGGCTCCTCGAGATCGGGGGTGTGTGCGATCACCACGTCTAAACGGACCGCGGTCCGTTTTCTATTCCCGGGCTCACCGAATGCGGACGACGCGTCGGACACCCTCCTAGAGTGATCCACGCCATGTCCGACCTACGCCACCTCCCCCTCCTCGACGAGCCCGCGCCGGAGCGTCGCGACGCCGCGCGCAACCGCGAGGCGCTGTTCCACGCCGCCGAGCGGCTCCGGGAGCGGTGCGGCGTCGACGGGATCACCATGGACGCCGCTGGCGGCGGAGGCCGGCGTCGGCAAGGGCACCGTCTTCCGCCGGTTCGAGTCCCGCGAGGGGCTGATGGCCGCCCTGCTCAACCACTCCGAGACCGAGTGGCAGGCCGTCGGTGCTGTCCGGCCCTCCCCCGCTCGGCCCCGGTGCGGAGCCGTGGGATCGGCTGCTCGCGTTCGGCCGGTCCCGGCTGGAGACCACGCTGCTGCACGCCGACCTGATCCGGGCCGCGGGCCGCGCCGGCGCCCGCTCGTACGCCGCGTACTCCTTCGCCGCGATGCACGTGCGCTACCTCCTCGGCGAGCTCGGCGTGACCGGCGACGTACCGCTGCTGGCGGTGGCCCTGATGGCGCCGCTGGAGGCCCCGATCCTCGACCAGCAGGTCCGGATCGAGGGGCTCCTGGTCGACCGGGTCTACGCCGGGTGGGTCGACCTGGCCCGGCGTATCGTCCGGCCACTCGACTGAGAGCGGACCGGAACCACCGGGCTGTGAGGCACGTCAGAACGGTTGTGCGCACCACCATCCTGCTGGCGACCGGAGCAATGCTCCTGTCCGCCTGCGGCGACCAGAACAGCGTCGTCGCGGACACGACGGTCGAGCACCCGTACGACGGCCCGATGTACGTCGAGCGCGGCCCCGACAACCCGGACGCCGAGAAGCGCGCCGGAGCGGCCGGACTGGCGCTCGAGTGCGACAGCCCGGTCTACAACGGAGGCGGGGGCGACTACGCGGACAGCGGTCTGGAGTCGGTCCAGGACGACGCGCAGAGCGCGTTCGAGAACTGGACGGACGAGGAGGGCATCGGCGCCAGCATGCCCGGCCCGGACGACGGCTACGTGGTCGAGCGGGCCGAGGAGGAACGGGTGCTGCTGTCGTACGACGTCGACGGCCTCACGAAGGTGGCGGTGATCGCCGCCGACGGCATCCGGGACTGGAACGGCGACGAGGGCTGGGGGGTCGAGAGCTGGGGCCAGTGCGATCCGGCGGAGCTGCCGGCCGCGGTCACCGACGAGCTCGGGCTCAACGTGTGGCTGGACGCCGAGGGGCGACGGGTACCGATGAGCAAGCTGCACTCGGCGGACGGTCCCGAGCACTGCGACTGGCAGGACATCGTCTTCCTGCACCTGGACGACAAGACGTTCCTGCGTGACACCCACGGAGAGCTCGCGGAAGCCCTGCGGACGACGTACTCGGCCACGGTCGCGCTCCCGCGCGACGCGAAGGACACGGGCTACCAGCACGACGGTCGGCGGCTGTGGCTCGCGGACGACGGAAGCGCGGCGTACCTGGTCACCACGAACGACCCCCAGGATGTCGAGCGCTGGCCCGGCGCCAGCGAGCCGATCGGCTGCGCCTGACCCGGACACGACGAAGGACCGGGGCCCGCCGTGTGGCGGACCCCGGTCCTTCGGTCACCGAGCCGTGCGGCCCGATCAGGCGACGGTGCGCTCCCGATCGGGTTCGCGCGGCGACGGAATCGACATGGCGCCGAAGTCCATCCGGGTCGGAAGGCTGATGACGGCCGGCGTGCTCACGTCAACGTCGGGGTGCCGACGCTTCCGCGGGAAGGACGCCTTGAGGTCGAACTGGTGCTGACGCGCCAGGGCGAGAGCGGTGGTGGGGTCGGTCATTCCGTACATGGTGGGCTCCTTGGCTCGGATCTCTTCTTCTGATGACCCAAGACTCCGCGTAAGACGCCCTCGACGGATCGGCAGAACGCCTTATCTTCGACTCCCACCTGCTTAGGCGCGGGCCTAAGGGGGACTAAGCCCGGATCGGGAGCTCACCGGTCAGGCGTCCTCGTGGTGGCGACGCAGCCCGAAGGTCACGCCGTCGACGAGCGCCCCCCAGGACGCCTCGATCACGTTGTGGCCGACCCCGACGGTCACCCACGACGACTCGCCGTCGGTCGTCTCGATCAGCACCCGCGTGATCGCGTCGGTGCCGTGGCCCTGGTCGAGGATCCGCACCTTGTAGTCGATCAGCTCGAACTTCGCGACCTCCGGGTACGCCTGCCCGATCGCCTCGCGCAGCGCCTGGTCGAGGGCGTTGACCGGGCCGTTGCCCTCGCCGGTGACGACGTAGCGGACACCGTCCGGCGCGCAGCTTCACCGTCGCCTCCGACACCGCCTCGTCGCCCGGCCGGGTCTCGGTGATCACCCGCCACGACTCGACGTCGAAGTACGCCGGCCGCGCGCCCTCGACCTCCTCGACGAGGAGCAGCTCGAAGGACGCGTCCGCGGCCTCGAACGTGAACCCGCTGGACTCCATGCGCCTTGACCCGCTCGGTCACCCGGCTGACCAGCTCCTTGTCGCCGGAGAGATCGAAGCCGAGCTCGCGGCCCTTGAGCTCGATCGAGGCGCGGCCGGCCATGTCGGAGACCAGCAGCCGCATGTCGTTGCCGACGTGCAGCGGGTCGAGGTGCTGGTAGAGGTTCGGGTCGACCTTGATCGCGCTCGCGTGCAGCCCGGCCTTGTGCGTGAACGCCGAGGTGCCGACGTACGGCTGGCGCGACGCGGGCGGGAAGTTGGTGACCTCGGCGACCGCGTGCGCGATCCGGGTCGCGTCCCGGAGCAGGCCCGGCGGCAGCACCTGCCGGTCCAGCTTGAGCTCGAGGTTGGCCACGACCGAGACCAGGTCGGCGTTGCCGGTGCGCTCGCCGTACCCGTTGATCGTGCCCTGGACGTGGGTCGCGCCGGCGTCGACGGCGGCCAGGGTGTTGGCGACCGCGCAGCCGGTGTCGTTGTGGCAGTGGATGCCGACCCGGACCCCGGTCGTCTCGACCACGTCGTTCACCACGTCGCCGACCCAGCCGGGCAGCATGCCGCCGTTGGTGTCGCACAGCGCGATCACCGACGCGCCGGCGTCGTACGCCGTACGCAGCACCTCGAGCGCGTAGTCGCGGTTGTCGCGGTAGCCGTCGAAGAAGTGCTCGGCGTCGAGGAACACCTCCTGGCCCTCGGCCCGCAGGTGGGAGACGGTGTCGCGGACCATCTCGAGGTTCTCCTCGAGCGTGGTCCGCAGCGCGAGCTCGACGTGCCGGTCGTGCGACTTGGCGACCAGCGTGACGACGCCGGCGCCGCTGTCGCGCAGCGCGGCGATCAGCGGGTCGTCGGCCGCCTTCATCCCCGGCCCGTCGGGTCGCCCCGAACGCCGCCAGCCGCGCGTTGCGCAGGTCGAGCTCGTCGGCGGCGCGGCGGAAGAACTCGGTGTCCTTGGGGTTGGCACCCGGCCAGCCGCCCTCGATGTAGCCCACGCCCAGCCCGTCGAGGTGCCGCGCGATCGACAGCTTGTCGGCCGCGGAGAGGTTGAGCCCCTCCTGCTGGGCGCCGTCGCGCAGGGTCGTGTCGTACACGTGGAAGGCGCCGTGGAGATCCATCTTTTCCATGCTGCGGTCCATCTCCGGTTGTGTCGAGGATTTCGAGACGGGTCGCGCCGACCCTCGCAAGCTCGGGCCGACGCCGATCCCTCCTCAATCTCCTGCCGTCATCAGGGCTTCGCAAGCTCAGCCCTGCGGCATGAAAAAAACCTCCCGTGGGAACGGAAGGTTGGCGCGTCGGCGGCCCGGTCGGGCGTCGACGCGCTACTGAATGATGATGCTGTGCTGCACGTGGTCAGTGTGGCACAGCCTTGCCCGACATGCGGGCGGAGATCTCGCAATCCGGGCCGGTCACCGGCCGAACGGGCGGGCCGCGTCAAGGTCCAGCTGGGAGAGCGGGGCGTTGTCGTTCGGTGCCCAGTCGGGGCCGTTCTGCACGGCCAGGAAGCCGAGCGCGCCGATGGCCGCGAGCACGATCGCCTCGGCGGCCAGCCAGGTGCCGGGCTTCACCGAGAGCGGGTTGACCGCCCGCGACATCGGACCCCGGACGCGGGAGCCGCCCGGGCCGAACCAGAGGGACACCACGAGCACCAGGCCGGTCGCGAACAACGTGACCTCGACGGTGGCAGCGAAGGCGTAGCAGATCAGCGCCGCCGCCATGGCGAGCCCGAGGCTCCACAGCCCCAGCAGGAGGGTGCCGGGGATCGAGCGCACGGCGTGCCACGGGGCACCGACCAGGTAGAGCACCGGGTCGTACCACTTCGCGCCCCGCAGCCGGCGGCGGTCCCCGGTGGCGCTGGCGGCGAGCGACGCGCTGCGCAGCACCCAGACGACGAGCAGCAGCAGCGCCGTCGCCAGCCAGGGGTACGCCGTCACGGCCAGGCCGACCGCAACGGCCGAGCGTCACCAGCAACATCCCGCGCCGGAGCTTCTGCGCGACGGGGACCTTCTCCGGTCCGGCATCGGCCCAGGGGTCCTCGTCGTAGCGGCGGGTGCCGTCCTCCGGCTCGTCGTCGAAGATCGTGATCGTCCGTTCGTGCGCCTGCGAGGCGAGCGCCAGCGGGACGGTGTAGGGATCGTCGTCGTCGACGGGTGGGGGCACCGGGGCCGGCACCCGGCCCGGCTCCGCGCGCAGCCACTCGAGCAGCTGCGGGCAGGGTCGGGCGGCGCGTCGGGTCGGGGTCGAGCGCGGCGTCGACCACCTGGCGCAGGTCGTCCGGGAGCCCGGACAGGTCGTGCTGGCCGCGGCGGACGCGGTCCATGATCGCCATCGACGGGCCGCGGCCGAACGGTGGCCGGCCGGTGCCGGCGTACGTGACGGTCGCCGCCCAGGAGTGGATGTCGGAGGCGTCGGTCGCGTCGTCGCCGTGCAGGATCTCGGGGGCGAGGTAGCCGGGCGTGCCCATCAGCCAGCCGGTGTGGGTCAGCTTCGGGTCGTCGGCGACCCGGGCGAGGCCGAAGTCGATCAGGATCGGGTTGCGGCCCTCCATCAGCACGTTCGACGGCTTCACGTCGCGGTGCAGCACCCCGACCGCGTGCACGGTCGCGAGCCCCTCGGCCAGGCCGCGAGCGAACCAGCGCAGGTCGGCGCCCTCGATCGGGCCCTCCTCCTGGATCAGCTCCTGCAGCGAGAGGCCCGGCACGTAGCGGGTGGCGACGTACGGGACGTCGCCCCACGGGTCGGAGTCCACGATCTCGGCGACCCAGCGGCTGCGGACCCGGGTCAGCGAGCTGACCTCACGGGCCAGCCGCGCCCTGACCTCGTCGTCGCCGATGATGTGCGGCCGCAACACCTTCAGCGCTACCCGCTCCTCGCCGGGGCGGCGGGCCAGGTGGACCACGCCCATGCCGCCCTCGCCGAGTCGGGTCAGCAGGGTGTACCCGCCGACCGTCAACCCGGGTGGCGGCTGCTGGGACGTCGTCACGCGTCGAATCTACCCGGGGCGTCGCCGTTCTCCGGGCGGGCACACCCGGGCCCGGTCGACCGGTTCGATTTGGGCCAGCCTCACCTCCACCCTTCCCGTTCGCCGGAGAAGCCCGCGTGGTCGTACGACCGGGAGAGCTCCAGGTCGGCATCCTGTCCCTGGTGCGATGAGTTCTCGGGACGGGCCCGGTCGGTAGCGGCATGACGGACACCCACTCCCTCCAGACGCCTGCCGCGACGCTCGTCTACGACGTCCGCGGTCCGCTGCCGACCGCCGACGGCCGCGCGCCGTTGATGATGGTCGGCGCCCCGATGGACGCCAGCGGCTTCGGCACGCTCGCGTCGTACTTCGAGGACCGCACGGTCATCACCTATGACCCTCGCGGCCTGGGCCGCAGCACCCGGCACGACGGCCGGGTCGAGCACACTCCCGAGCAGAACGCGGAGGACATGCATCGGATCATCCAGGGCCTCGGCGGGGCACCGGTGGAGATGTTCGCCAGCAGCGGCGGAGCGGTGAGCGCCCTGGCGCTGGTGTCCGCCCACCCGGACGCCGTCACGACGCTGGTCGCGCACGAGCCTCCGCTCCTGGGATCGCTTCCCGACGCGGACCAGGCGTTCGCGGCCGAACGGGCCGTCCAGTCGACCTACGACGACAAGGGCTGGGGGTTCGGCATGGCGGCGTTCATCGGCCTCACGTCCTGGGCCGGGGAGTTCACCGACGACTACGCGGCCCGGCCCCTTCCCGACCCGACGGTCTTCGGGCTGCCGACCGACGACGACGGCTCCCGCGAGGACCCGCTCCTCTCCGGCTGCTCGAACGCGATCACGGCGTACCGCCCGGACGTCGCCGCTCTGGTGGCCGCGCCGACCCGCGTGGTGGTCGCCGTCGGCGCAGAGTCCGAGGGTCTGCCTCACGGGTCGCACCTCCGTCGCGACCGCCAAGGCGCTGGGCCAGGAGGTGATCGTCTTCCCGAGCAACCACGGCGGGTTCCTGGGCGGGGAGTTCGGCCAGGCCGGTCAGCCGGAGGCGTTCGCCGCGCGGCTGCGCGAGGTCCTGGACGCCTGCGGACAAACCACTCCAGCACGGCGTACGCCGGACCAAGGCCCCGAATCCGTGGGAAACGGCCCCTGATCGGCTCAGATCTGAGACCGTTCTGACGATCGCGGTGAGCGTAATCGGGCACCGCCGCGCAGGAAGGCACCAGTGAGTGTGAGCACGCCGTTGGTCGACAGGGACGCGCTCGCGGCGTCCGCCGAGTCCGTTGAGCCCCTCCCGCACACCGTCGTCCGACTGGCGACCCTGGTCGCGGACCCGAACTCCGACGTCCGCGAGATCACCGAGGTGGTGTCGCTCGACGTCTCGCTGACCGCTGACCTGCTGCGCCGGGCCAACTCGGCTGCCCTCGGTGGTCGGTCCACCATCACGTCGGTCCGGGACGCGGTGGTCCGGCTCGGGCCGAGCACACTGCTGTCGCTGACCATGACCTCGCGTCTGGGCGGCCGGATGATCCAGGCCCTGCCGGCGTACGGCCTCCAGGCCGGCGAGCTGTGGGGGCACTCGGTCGCGGCGTCGATCGCCGCCGAGGTGGTCCGGTCCCGCTCCCCGAGGCCGATCCCGGCCGAGGCCGCGACCGCCGCCCTGCTGCACGACTTCGGCAAGATCGTGCTGGCCAAGCACCTCGGCAACCAGATCCTTGACACCCTCGCGCTGGCGGCCGCCACCGACGGGATGGAGATCGTCGAGGCCGAGCGAGTCGTCTTCGGGCTCACGCACGCCGAGATCGGCGGCTCCGTGGCCGAGGTCTGGGGACTCCCGCTGACCATCGTCGACGGCATCCGCGACCACCACGACGCGCACGAAGACCTGTCGACCGTGAGCGCGGCCGTCGGCCTCGCCTGCACCATGTCGTTCGAGATCACCGCCCAGGAGTCGACGGACGAGGAGCTGGAGCGCCAGACCGCTCGACGCCGAGCCGCGTCGCCGGTGCTTGAAGGTCCTGCAGCTCGACTTCGAGCGACTACTACGACATCGTCGAGGAGGTCGCGCCGGCGCTTCGACGAGGTGGCCGAGCGCTACCGCGCCTGAGCTCAGCAGACCTGATGCATCCAGCCGAAGGTGTCCTCGGCGCGGCCGTACTGGACGTCGACCAGGGCCTGGCGGATCTTCATGGTCAGGTCGGTGCTCGCGGGCGCCGGGACCTCGCCGCCGTCCCACTTCAGCGAGCCGACCGGCGTCACGACCGCGGCGGTGCCGCAGGCGAAGACCTCCTTGATCGCGCCGCTGGTGACGCCGTCGCGCCACTCGTCGATGGAGAACCTCCGCTCCTCGACCTGGTGGCCGAGCTTGCCGGCGAGCTCGATGATGCTGGCGCGGGTGATGCCCTCGAGGATGGTGCCGGTCTCGGGGGTGACGATGTGGCCGTCGTCGTAGACGAAGTACATGTTCATGCCGCCGAGCTCCTCGACGTACTTGCCCTCCTGGGCGTCGAGGAAGACCACCTGGTCGCAGCCGTGGCCGGTGGCCTCCTGCTGCGCGACCAGCGAGCTGGCGTAGTTGCCGCCGGTCTTGGCGGCGCCCATGCCGCCGCGGCCGGCGCGGGTGTACTCGGTGGTGAGCCAGAGCGTGACCGGCTTGACGCCGCCCTTGAAGTAGGCGCCGGCGGGCGAGGCGATCACCATGAACGTGACGTGCTGGGCCGGGCGCACGCCGAGGAACGTCTCGGTCGCGATCATGAACGGCCGCAGGTAGAGGCTCTTCTCCCCCGCCGGGTCGGGCACCCAGCGCTGGTCGATGGTGACCAGCGCGTCGACCGCCTGCGACGAAGTCGTCGACGGGCAGCTCGGGGAACGCCAGCCGCTTCGAGGAGCGCACCATCCGCGCGGCGTTCTCCTCGGGACGGAACGTCCAGATCGAGCCGTCGGCGTGGCGGTAGGCCTTCATCCCCTCGAACGTCTCCTGCGCGTAGTGCAGGACGGCGGTCGCCGGGTCGAGCGTCAGCGGGCCGTACGGCGTCACCCGCGCGTCGTGCCAGCCGGCGTCGGGCGTCCACTCGACCGTGACCATGTGGTCGGTGAAGTGCACCCCGAAACCGGGGTTGGCGAGGATCTCGGCGAGGCGCGCGTCGTCGACGGGCGCTGGTCGAGGAGGTGGTGCTGATCTGCATGGGGGTCACGGTAGTCCACGATCTTTCAGGAGGGTGATCGGTCGACGATTCGGTGTCACACCTCCGAGTGGCGGCGTGACTAGCCGGCTACTCGCGCCGCGATCGCGTCGCCGACCTCGGTCGTCGCGCGCGGCGCGCCGGGTACTCGCTCGGCCAGGTCGTCGATGACGGCCTTCTCGACGGCGGCCGCCGCCTCGGCGTGGCCGAGGTGGTCGAGCAGCAGCGACGCCGAGAGGATCGCCGCGGTGGGGTCGGCCTTCTGCTGGCCGGCGATGTCGGGGGCCGAGCCGTGCACCGGCTCGAACATGCTCGGGGCGGTCCGGTCGGGGTTGATGTTGCCCGAGGCCGCGAGCCCGATGCCGCCGGTGATCGCGGCGGCGAGGTCGGTGATGATGTCGCCGAAGAGGTTGTCGGTGACGATCACGTCGAAGCGGGCGGGGTCGGTGGTCATGAAGATCGTGGCCGCGTCGATGTGCAGGTAGTCGACCGTCACGTCCGGGAACTCCTGCGACACCTCGCCGACCAGCCGGCTCCACACCGCGCCGGCGTGGACCAGCACGTTGGTCTTGTGGACCAGGGTCAGCTTCTTGCGCGGACGGCGCTGGGCGCGGGCGAACGCGTCGCGCACGACCCGCTCCACGCCGTACGCCGTGTTGAGGCTGACCTCGGTGGCCACCTCGTGCGGCGTACCGACCCGGACGGCTCCGCCGTTGCCGGTGTAGGGGCCCTCGGTGCCCTCGCGGACCACCACGAAGTCGACGTCGCCCGGGTTCGGCGAGCGGCGACGTGACGCCCGGGAAGATCCGGGACGGCCGCAGGTTGACGTAGTGGTCGAGCTCGAAGCGGAGCCGCAGCAGCAGGCCGCGCTCGAGGATGCCGGGCGGGAGGTTCGGGTCGCCGGGCTTGCCGCCGACCGCGCCGAGCAGGATCGCGTCGTGGTCGCGGATCTCGGCGAGCACCGAGTCGGGCAGCACCTCGCCGGTCGCGAGGTAGCGCTCCGCCCCGAGGTCGTAGCGCGTCGGCGCGATCTTGACGCCGTCCGGCGCCGCCACCTCGAGGACCTTGAGGGCCTCGGCGGTGACCTCCGGGCCGATGCCGTCGCCCGGGATGACGGCGAGGTTCGGCGAGGGTGCTCATGCGGCCGAGGCTAGTTGTCGTCCGGGCGCTCGCCGCCGTTGTCTCGCAGGTCAAGCGACTCCTGGACCGCCTCGTGGCTGCGCGGGTTCTCGGGGTAGTGGCTGGCGGGACCCCAGTCGGGGTACATGTCGTACATCGGGTTCTCCTGTGTGCAAGTGCTCGTGCTGTGTAGTCGGTGTGTGGTCTGCCCCGCGGCGGGAAACCGCCGTACGGCTCACGGATCACGTGAGAGGAGAACCAGAAGGAGATGCGGGTCGCGCACGTGTTTCTGTTGCGGATCCCGCCGCGGAGGCATCTTCAGATGTGCCGTGAGACCGTCAACGCCGACCACCGCGGCGAGGTGGCCTCACTTAAGTGGCCTCGCCGCGGCGCTCGATAAGTACGAAGACGCTCCGCATGATGTGACAACCGTACGGGCGGTACGCCGGGCTTGTCCTCCGGAGTTACCGATCAGTTCACGATGCGAGACACGACGTACCAGAATGAAAGACTCGTCGCCATGAGTGCCCCGCCGGAGCTGCCCGACATCGTCTACCGAGCGTTCGACGTCTCGCGCCGGGCCGGCTACGTCTCGTTCTGCCGCAACGAGACCGGCCGGCTGCTGGCCGCGCTGGCGGCCACCCGCGAGCGGGACGCTCGCGGAGTTCGGCACCGGCACCGGCGTCGGTACGGCGTGGCTGCGGTCGGGCGTGCGCGGCGACGCGCGGATCGTGACCGCGGAGCTCGACCCGAAGCTGGCCGGCGCGGCCGCCGAGATCTTCGAGGACGACCCGCAGGTCGAGGTGCTCGCCGCGGACTGGTCGACGCTGCAGGACAAGGGCCCGTTCTCGCTGCTCTACCTCGACTCCGGCGAGCCGGCCGACGTGCGCGTCGACGCCGTCGCCGACCTGGTCGACGCGGGCGGGATCGTGGTGCTCGACGACTTCACGCCGTGCGAGGTGCTGGCCGCCGGTCTTCCACGGCCGGGTCGACACCCTGCGCGAGGAGTGGCTGACCGACGAGCGGTTCACCACCGTCGAGGTGATGGTCGCCGCCGACGCCGCCACCCTCATCGCCACCAAGCGCTGACGCGCGTCGGTGGTTCGAGACAGGTGCTGCGCGCCTCCTCAACCACCGAGTCGCGATGATCGGTGGTTGAGGAAGGCGCGCTAGCGCGCACGTCTCGAAACCACCGTCGACGCGTTCGGGCAGGGCGACCGTGCACCAGGGCAGCATCAGCTGGGTGAGCGGGCCGATGGCGAGGGCGTAGAGGACGGTGCCGAAGCCGGCCACGCCGCCGAGCAGCAGGCCGAGGACGACGACGGAGACCTCGAGGCCGGTGCGGACCAGCCGCAGCGAGAGGCCGGTACGCCGGGACAGGCCGGTCATCAGCCCGTCGCGCGGGCCGCGGCCGAACTGGGCGCCGATGTAGAGGGCGCTGGCCAGCCCGCACAGCAGCGACGCCGCCGACGGTGAGCGCGAGCCGG
The DNA here is from genome assembly GCA_963788445.1 of uncultured Actinomycetota bacterium. Lineage (GTDB taxonomy): Bacteria > Actinomycetota > Actinomycetes > Propionibacteriales > Nocardioidaceae > Nocardioides. The sequence continues at coordinate 247,610 of CAWBGN010000003.1, read as the reverse complement.
GCGGCGCATCGACGTCCGGCTGGTCGAGCAGCCACAGGGTGAGGTCGGCGGCGGAGCCGACCAGGAGCGCGTTGAGGATGGTGCCGAGGCCGGGGACCTCGCGCAGCGGGATCCAGGCCAGCATCACCACGAAGCTGAGCACGATGACGGCCTGGCCGAGGGTGATCGGCAGGTAGCGGGTGACGCCGGAGTGCAGCACGTCCCACGGCGCCAGGCCGAGCGCGCCGCGGACCATCATCGCCAGGGACACGCCGTACAGGACCAGGCCGATGACGCAGCTGCGGCAGGCGGCGACCGAGCCGCCCGGCGCGGAGCTGGGCGACCGGACCGAGGTCGGTCAGGCCGGGGCGGGCGGTGGCGAGCGATGCGTCATGACCACGAGAATGTCGCGCAATTGGCCTTGGAACGAAATAGCCAATCGTGCAGACAGTGGACTGCATGAGCGGTTCCATCAGTGCCACCCGCGTGGCCACCCTCGTCGGCGACTTCGACCGGACCCCGGCGTACGCCGGCCTGGCCGACGCCCTCACCCTCCTCATCGGCGACGGCCGGATCTCGCTCGAGACCCGGCTGCCGAGCGAGCGCGAGCTCACCGAGCGCCCTGGCCGTCTCCCGGACCACCGTCACCCGGGCGTACGCCGCGCTGCGCGACGCCGGGTACGCCGAGGCGCGGCAGGGCTCCGGCACCTTCACCCGCGTCCCGGGCGGCCGGTCCCGCGCCCACGACCGGGCGCTGCTGCCGCGGCCCGGCGACGAGGACGCGATCGACCTCAACTGCGCGGCCGCCTCGCGCTCCCCCGGGACTCGCCGCGGCGTACGCCGAGGCGGCGGCCGAGCTGCCGGCGTACCTCGGCGGGCACGGCTACTTCCCGGCCGGCCTGCCCCGGCTGCCAGGCCGCGATCGCCGCGACGTACGACGAGCGCGGCCTGCCGACGGAGCCCGGCCAGATCATGGTCACGACGGGTGCGCTGCAGCGCGGCCGTCGGTCGTCGCGCAGGCGTTCACCGGCCCGGGCGACCGGGTGCTCGTCGAGTCCCCGGTCTACCCGAACGCGACGCTGGCGATCCGGCACAGCGGCGCCCGGATCGCGGCCTCGCCCGGTCGACCCCGACGGCTGGGACCTCGACGCCGCCGGCGCGGCCCTGCGCCAGACCGCGCCGAAGCTGGCCTACCTGATCCCCGACTTCCAGAACCCGACCGGGCACCTGATGACCGACGCGCAGCGCGAGGAGTACGCCGGCCACCTGCGCCGCGCCCACACGGTCGCCGTGGTCGACGAGGCCCACCAGGCGCTGGCGCTCGAGGGCCAGCAGATGCCGCAGCCGTTCGCCGCGTTCGCGCCGGACACGATCACGATCGGCAGCGCGAGCAAGAGCTTCTGGGGCGGCCTGCGGCTCGGCTGGATCCGGGCGCCGCGCGGCCAGATGGAGCGGCTGACGCAGGCCCGGGTCGGCCTCGACCTCGGCGCCCCGGTGCTCGAGCAGCTGGCGCTGATGCACCTCCTGGCCGACCCCGCACGCCGATCCTCGACGCGCACCGCGCCCGGCTGCGCGAGCAGCGCGACCGCGCTGGCCGCGGCGCTGCGCGAGCACCTGCCCGAGTGGCGGTTCCGGCTGCCCGACGGCGGGCTCGGCGATGTGGTGCGAGCTGCCGGCCGCGCTCGGCGACGGCCGTCGTCGCCGAGGCCGAGCGGCTGGGCGTGATCGTCGCCCCGGGCCGGTCTTCGCGGCGGAGGGCGGGCTCGACCAGTTCGTCCGGATCCCCTGGACCCGCCCGGCCGACGAGCTCGAGGAGGCCGTACGCCGGCTGGCCACCGCGTGGGCCGTCGTCCGCGACCGTCAGGGCGCCGACGCCCGCTCCCCCGGCCGCGTCATGGTCGCCTGAAAACGCTGACCCGTCGGAAACTTTCTGACGGGTCAGCGTGCAGTTTGTGACGGGTCAGCGTGTTCGGGTCTGCCCGGTAGCCGACGATCTGGTCACCTGCCTTGACATGCCGGCCTTGACCTGCGGCTCGACTTGGTCGCGCCTGTCACCGGCCGCGAGGGCACGTCGATCTGCTGGCCGGCCGGGCGCTAGGCCGTGACGACCACGGACTCTTCCCGGAACGACCTCCGGGACGAGACGGTGCAGTCGTCAACGACGGTCTACGTCGCGAGGTCGCCGTCAGGTCGAGGTCGACCGCGCGCACCGACATGGCGTCGATGGAGGTCTCGATCTCCGGCGAGGGTCTCGGCCGGGATGGCGGTGTCGACCGAGAGCGCGACCAGCGCGGAGCCGCCCTTGGCGTCGCGCGCGACCTGCATGCCGGCGATGTTGACGCCGGCGTCGCCGAGGATGCCGCCGACCACGCCGACCATGCCGGGCCGGTCCTCGTAGTTGAAGAACGCGAGGTGGTCGGTCGGCTCGATGTCGACGTCGAAGCCGTTGACCTCGACCAGCCGCTCCTTCTGGCCGATCCCGATCAGGGTGCCGCTGACGGAGACCTGGTCGCCGTCGGCGAGGGTGCCGCGGATCGTGATCAGGTTGCGGTGGTCGGGGCTCTCGGCGTCGGTGACGAGGCGTACGGCGGTGCCGCGCTCGGCCGCGAGCAGCGGCGCGTTCACGTAGGACACCTGGTCCTCGACGATGTCGGAGAAGACGCCCTTGAGCGCGGCCAGCTCGAGCACCTTGACGTCGAACTCGGTGATCTCGCCGCGGACCTCGACGTCGATCTGCTGGGCGACCTCGCCGGCCAGCGCCGGTGAACACCCGGCCGAGCTTCTCGGTGAGCGGGATGCCGGGGCGCACGTCCTCGGCGATCACGCCGCCCTGGACGTTGACGGCGTCCGGGACCAGCTCGCCGGACAGCGCCAGCCGCACCGACTTGCGCGACGGCGACGCCGGCCTTCTCCTGGGCCTCGTCGGTGGAGGCGCCGAGGTGCGGCGTGGCGACGACGTTCTCGAGCTCGAACAGCGGGCTGTCGGTGCACGGCTCCTTGGCGAACACGTCGAGCCCGGCGGCCGGCGATCCGGCCCTCCTTGAGCGCGGCGTACAGCGCGGCCTCGTCGACGATGCCGCCGCGGGCGGCGTTGACGAGCACCAGCGACGGCTTGACCTTGTGCAGCTCGTCGTCGCCGATCAGGCCGACGGTCTCGGGGGTCTTGGGCAGGTGCACCGACATGAAGTCGGCCTCGGCGAGCAGGGTGTCGAGGTCGACCAGGCGGACGCCCATCTGGGCGGCGCGGCCGGCCTGGACGTAGGGGTCGTAGGCGATGACCTTCATGCCGAAGGCCGAGAGCCGCTGCGCGACGAGGACGCCGATCCGGCCGAGGCCGACGATGCCGACGGTCTTCTCGTAGAGCTCGATGCCGGTGTACTTCGACCGCTTCCACTCGCCGTTCTTCAGCGCGGCGTGGGCGGGCGAGACGTGCCGGGCGGCGGCGAGCATCAGCGCGACGGCGAGCTCGGCGGCCGAGATGATGTTGGACGTCGGCGCGTTGACGACCATCACGCCGGACTGGGTCGCGGCCTTGACGTCGACGTTGTCGAGGCCGACGCCGGCGCGGGCGACGACCTTGAGCCGCGGCGCGGCGGCGAGCGCCTCGGCGTCGACCTTGGTCGCGGAGCGGACCAGGATCGCGTCGACGTCGGCGATGGCGGGCAGCAGCTCGGCGCGGTCGGCGCCGTTGCAGCTGCGGATCTCGAAGTCCGGGCCGAGCGCCTCGACGGTGGCGGGGCTCAGCTCTTCGGCGATGAGTACGACGGGCTTGGTCACAGCGATTCCTCGATCGTTGTCGGTGATTTCTGTGGACCGGCGAGGCGCTCGACGAGGAGCGCGGCCGGTCGTGCACGACGCTGTGCCCGGACCGGCCACTGTACCGGACCGTCTTCGGCGTAATTCGGTTGTGTCCACCCGTGGCCGACCCGTTACCGTTGACCCGTGGACCTCTCCTGACGACCCGTGCCCTCCCACCTGACGTGGGGCCTATCGTCATTCCAGGAGCATCCGTGTCCACCACTCTCACCCTCACCGGCCTCGGCGTCGCGTACGGCGCCCGCACCCTCGTCACCGGCCTCGACCTCGTGGTCGCCGGCGGCGACGTGACCGCGCTGGTCGGCCCGAACGGGTCCGGCAAGTCCAGCCTGATGCGCACCCTCGTCGGCGAGCTGCCGGTCGAGTCGGGCAGTGTCCGGCTGGCGCCCGCCGACGCGACCATCGGCTGGCTGCCCCAGGTCACGCCCGACCCCGACGAGTCGCTGCTCGACTACGCCCGCCGGCGTACCGGTGTCGCCGAGGCCGACCGCGCCCTCCACGCCGCGTCCGAGGCGCTGGCCGCGCAGCGAGGCCGGACGCCGACCACGAGTACGCCGAGGCCCTCGAGCGCTGGCTGCACCTCGGCGCCGCCGACCTCGAGGACCGGCTGCCGCAGGTCGCCGCCCAGGTCGGTCTCGACGTCGCACCGGACCGGCCGCTCGGCACCCTCTCCGGCGGGCAGACCGCCCGCGCGGCACTGGTCGCCGTGCTGCTCAGCCGGTACGACGTGCTGCTCCTCGACGAGCCGACCAACAACCTCGACGCTCGCGGTCTGGAGCTGATGGCCGACTTCGTGACCGGGCACGACGGGCCGGTCCTGGTCGCCAGCCACGACCGCGCGTTCCTCGACCTGGTCACCACGTCGGTCGTCGAGCTCGACCTGCCGCAGCAGCGGATCGGCCACTACACCGGCAACTACTCCGACTTCGTCGCCGCGCGCGAGCTGGCCCGCCGGCAGGCGCGCGAGGCCTTCGAGGAGTACGCCGGGGCGCGCGACCACCTGGTCGCGCAGGCGCGGCAGCGGGCCGACTGGGCCGCGAAGGGACGCCGCGAGCTGGCGCGCGGGCTGGAGCCGGACAAGCACCTGCGCGAGAAGTTCCGGGCCCGGGCCGACCGGCAGGGCGCGAAGTCGGCGCGGCTGAGGAAGGCGGTCGACCGGCTCGACGTGGTCGACCAGCCGCGCAAGGAGTGGGAGCTGCGCTACACCATCGAGACCGGGCTCGCCTCCGCCGAGGTCGTCGCGACGCTGGACCGGGCCGAGGTGGTCCGCGGGGACTTCCGGCTCGGTCCGGTCGACCTGACGATCGCCCGCGGCGACCGGATCGCGCTGTCCGGCGACAACGGCAGCGGCAAGTCCACCCTCCTGGGCGCACTGCTCGACGAGCTCCCGCTCGCGAGCGGCCGGCGCACGCTCGGCACCCGCGTCCGGGTCGGCGTCATCGACCAGCAGCGCTCGCTGCTGGAGACCGACGACTCGGTCGTCGACGTCGTCCGCGGCGAGCTCGGCGACCCGGACCGGGGCGTGGTGCGGACGCTGCTGGCCAAGTTCGGTCTCGGCTCCGAGCACGTCGACCGGCCGGCCCGCAGCCTCTCGATGGGTGAGCGGACGCGGGCGCTGATGGCGCTGTTCCAGGCCCGGGAGGTCAACGTGCTGGTGCTCGACGAGCCCACCAACCACCTCGACGTACCCGCCATCGAGCAGCTCGAGTCGGCGCTGGCCGACTACGACGGGACGCTGGTCGTGGTGACCCACGACCAGCGGTTCCTCGAGGCGATCGGCGTGACCCGCCGGATCCACGTCGACCGGGGCCGGGTCACCGAGGTGTAGCGGTCAGGCGAACAGGCCTGGCCGACGTACTCCCCCGGCCCGATCCCCGGCGGGACGGCGAACAGCGCCGAGCCGGTGTGCTGGAGGTACTCGCTCAGCGCGTCCCGCTTGCCGATCTGGGTCTGGATCGGGATGAAGTGGGTGCGCGGGTCGACGCACGAAGGCGAGGAAGAACAGCCCGGCGTCGAGCCGGCCGAGCCCGTTGCTGCCGTCGACGAAGTTGTAGCCGCGGCGCAGCATCCGGGCGCCGTCGTTGCTGTCCGGGTGGACCAGCCGGACGTGGGCGTCGGCGGCATCAGCGGCTCGTCGCGGCCGCGCAGCGCGAAGTCGGGCTGGTCGAACTCGGTGCCGCCGGACAGCGGGGCGCCCTCGGCCTTGGTCCGGCCGATGACCGGCTCCTGCTCGCCGCAGCGACTGCCGGTCCCAGGTCTCGATGGTCATGTTGATCCGGCGGGCGACCAGGTACGAGCCGCCGGCCAGCCAGTCGCGCCGTCGGGTCCGCGCCCGGCCGGCACCCAGACGTGCTCGTCGAGCGCCTCGGGCTCCTCGGCCTTGAGGTTCATCGTGCCGTCCTTGAACCCGAACAGGTTCCGCGGCGTGGTCTGGCGGTCGAGGTGGACGACGTACGGCCGAAGCCGAGCTGCGACCAGCGCACGGCGCCCGGCCGAAGGCGATCCGGGCCAGGTTGCGGACCGCGTGCACCGCGACCTGCGGATCGTCGGCGCAGGCCTGGACGCACAGGTCGCCGTCGGACCGGGCCGGGTCGAGGTTGTCGGCCGGGAAGTGCGGCAGCCGCTCGCAGCGCCGCGGGCTGCCGGTCGGCGAGCCCGAAGCGGTCCTTGCCGCCTCGTCGCGGAACAGCGAGGGCCCGAAGCCGAAGGTGATGGTCAGCCCGGACGGCGGCAGCCCGATCGCCTCGCCGGTGTCGTCCGGCGGCGCGTCGTACGGCGCCGGAGTCGGGCCGACCGGGCCGGCGCGAGCCGCCCCGGGTCATCCGCGCCGCGGCGGCGGTCCAGTCCTGCAGCAGCCCGATCAGCTCGTCGCGCGACGCGGTGGTGACGTCGAACGCGGCGAAGTGCAGCCGGTCCTGCACCGGGGTGACGATGCCGGCCTGGTGCGTCGCCGTAGAAGGGGTAGGTCGCGCTCGGCGCCAGCTCGGCCGCCGGCCGTCGGTCCGGCGCCGGCGGCCGCGCCAGCCGCGAACCGCGCCCACCCCGACGCGCCCCGCAGCCCGCGCCGACGGCCGCGGCGGCGACCGCCGCCGATCGAGGCCGGCGTCGGGAGATGGAGCGTCCGGACATGGTCAGTCCAGATCACCGCGGCGGTCAGCTTGGACAGCGGCTCGGACAGGGCGTTGACCGCGTCGGAGAGCTGCTTGACCTCGTCCGCGGTCAGCTCGTTGTAGTAGCGTGAAGCCGTCGCCGGTCTTCTGCGCGTCCAGCAGCACCTGCAGCGCGACGAACTTGGTCGTCGATCTGGGTGTCCAGCTCGGGGTCCTTGCGTCTCGCAGCAGCGGCCGAAGCCCTCGAAGCCGACCCGGGCGCCGTCGACGTTGGCCTGGAAGTCCCACAGGTCGGTGCGCGACCAGTACTCCTCCTCGCCGGTCACCTTGCCGGTCGCGACCTCGTCGAGCAGGCCGCGGGAGCCGTTGGCGATCTGGTCGGCGGTGAAGGTCAGCTCGTGCGTCCGGCTCGTACAGGGTGTTGGTGTTGGCCAGCAGGTCGTCGGCGTACTTCGCGCGCTCCGCGTCGGTCAGCGGCTGTGTAGTCCTCGGCCCGCGCCGGCCACAGGTCCTTCTCGATCCGGTGCCAGCCGGTCCACTTCTGGCCCGGCTCGAGGTCGGCCTCGCGGGTGTCCATCTTCGGGTCGAGGTCGCCGAAGGACTCGGCCACGGTCTCGATCCGCTCCCAGTGCACCCGGGCGCGGGCGTACAGGGCGCGGGCCTCGTCGTCCTTGCCGGCCTTGTAGAGGTCGACGAACTCCTGGGTCTTGGCCACCAGCTGCTCGGTCTGGTCCTTGACGTAGGCCTGGTAGTTGGCGTTGGCCTGGTCGACCAGCGCCTTGTCGTCCGCTCGGGGCCTCGACGTCCTCGCCGGAGTCGGTGACGGCGAAGTCGGCGCGGATGCCGTCGCCGACCATGCCCGGCTTGCAGGCGGTGAAGTAGCTCGCCCGGCGCGGCGCGCCACGACCAGGTCGCGGGACAGGCCCGGGCCGATGTTCTCGACCTCGCCGACGATCCGCAGCCCGTCCTCGCCGAGCAGGTAGAACTCGGTCACCTTGGTGCCGCCGTTGGTCACCGAGAAGGTCAGGTTGCCCGACGGGCGCCTCGGCGCCGGAGAGCGCGCAGGCGTCGTCGGTGGACGGTCGACCGTGAGCGAGCGCGGCGTCGCCGGCTCCGCCGGGTCGGCGTTGTCGGTGCAGGCCGCCAGCAGGGGCAGCGCCAGCAGCAGGGCCAGCGGGGAGCGGCGAGACGGAGCGGGTTCATGGTCATCGATCGTGCGTGGTGGAGTCGGGTCAGTGCGGCGGTGGTCGCCGGGACCGCGGGCGGTGGGCGGGGCGGCTGCGCGCGGCGGATCGAGCGCAGGAACAGGGTCATGGTGGGGACGACGTAGAGCAGCCAGACGATGGCCTCGAGCTTGGTGGTGGCGGGGGAGAAGTTGAAGATGCCCTTGAGCAGGGTGCCGTACCAGGAGGCGGGCGGGATGGTGTCGGAGACGTCGAAGGCCAGGTTGTTCAGCCCGGGCAGGAAGCCGGCCTCCTGCAGGTCGTGCACCCCGTACGCGAGCACGCCGCCGGCGACGATGATCAAGAAGAGCGCCGGTCCAGGTGAAGAACTTGGTCAGGTTGATCCTGAGCGCGCCGCGGTAGAACAGGTAGCCGAGGACGACCGCGGTGAGCGAGGCCGAGCGCGGCGCCGAGCAGCGGGGCAGGTCGGCGTGACCGCCGAGTCGCGGGTGGCGGCCTGGGTCGCCGCCCAGAGGAACAGCGCGGTCTCCAGACCCTCGCGGCCGACGGCGAGCATGGCGACGACCACCAGCGACCAGCGGCTTGGCGTCGGCGGCCGTGTCGACCTGGGCCGCGCAGCTCGCCGGAGATGCCGCGGGCGGCCCGGGCCATCCAGAAGATCATCCAGGTGACGAAGCCGACCGCGACGATCGACAGCGGTGCCGCCGATCAGCTCCTGGGCCTCGAAGGTCAGGCCCTTCGGCCCGAAGGTGAGCGCGGCGCCGAAGGCGAGCGAGACCGCGACCGCGATCGCCGACGCCGATCCAGATCCGCGGCAGCAGGTGGCGGCGGTCGGTCTTGACCAGGTAGGCGACCAGGATGCTGACGACGAGCGCGGCCTCGAGGCCCTCGCGCAGGCCGATCAGGTAGTTGGCGAGCACGGCGACAGCGTATCGCGTCCGCCACTTAGGAATGCCTAACCTATCTCACCTGACTCGGGGAGCGTCACCAGGCGCAGCCGTCGGGGCCGCAGGCCTCGTCGGAGGCGACCACCTGCAGGCTCGGCTCGCGCTCGTCCCACGCGCGCCGGAGCACCTGGCGAACACGTCGGTCGGCTGGGCGCCGGAGACGCCGTACTTCTCGTCGACCACGAAGAACGGCACGCCGGTGGCGCCGTAGCGCCTGGCGCCTGGTCGATGTCGGCCTGGACCTCGTCGGCGTACTCGTCGGAGGCGAGGACCGCGTCGACGCGGGTCGGCGTCGAGGCCGGCGTCGACCGCGACCTCGCGGAGCACGTCGTGGTCCGCGACGTTGCGGGCCTCGGCGAAGTACGCCGCGAGCAGGCGCTCCTTGAGCGCGCCCTGGAGCCGCGGCCGCCGGCCTCGAGGGCGAGGTGCAGCAGCCGGTGCGCGTCGATGGTGTTGGCGCGCAGCGCCTGGTGCAGCCGGAAGATCAGGCCCTCCTCGGCCGCGACCGCCTCGGTGCCGGTCGATCATCTGGCGCGCCGGCTCGTCGCCCGCCGCCGTACTTGCGGCCGAGCACGTCGGGAACCGTCTCGCGTCGCCTCGCGGGGCGCGCCGGGGTCGAGCTCGAAGGAGTGCCAGACGACCTCCACGTCGTCGGCGTGCTCGAACGTCCGCCAGGGCCGTCTCCAGGCGGCGCTTGCCGATGTAGCACCACGGGCAGACCACGTCGGACCAGATGTCGATGCGCATGTCGTGGCAACACGGACGCCCGCCGGGCGTTGTCCTCCCGGCGGGCCGGTGTGACGGAGGCGTCGAGGGGGTCGTCGTCACGTCAGCGGGTGGCGGTGCCCTCGACGTAGTCGGAGTCGTGGCGACTTGACCCAGGCCATCAGCTTGCGCAGCTCGCGGCCGGTGGCCTCGATCGGGTGCTGCTCGCCCTTCGCGCGCAGCGCCTTGAACTCCGGGCCGCCGGCGTCCTGGTCGTCGATGAACCGCTGGGCGAACGTGCCGTTCTGGATGTCGGCGAGGACGGCCTGCATGTTCTCCTTGACGTGCGGGTCGATGACGCGCGGGCCGGAGACGTAGTCGCCGTACTCCGCGGTGTCGGAGACCGACCAGCGCTGCTTGGCGATGCCGCCCTCGTACATGAGGTCGACGATCAGCTTCAGCTCGTGCAGGCACTCGAAGTAGGCGACCTCGGGCTGGTAGCCGGCCTCGATCAGGGTCTCGAAGCCGTACTGCACCAGCTGGCGACGCACCGCCGCAGAGCACGGCCTGCTCGCCGAACAGGTCGGTCTCGGTCTCCTCGGTGAACGTGGTCTTGATGCCGCCGGCGCGCAGGCCGCCGATCGCCTTGGCGTAGGACAGCGCGAGGTCCCAGGCCTTGCCGGTCGCGTCCTTCTCGACCGCGACGAGCACGGGCACGCCGCGGCCGTCGACGTACTCGCGACGGACCAGGTGGCCGGGGCCCTTGGGCGCGACCATGAAGACGTCGACGCCCTCGGGCGGGGTGATGTAGCCGAAGCGGATGTTGAAGCCGTGGCCGAAGAACAGCGCGTCGCCCTCGGCGAGGTTCGGCTCGATCGACTCGGCGTACAGCGTCCGCTGCACGTGGTCGGGCGCGAGGATCACGATCAGGTCGGCCTCCTCGCACGCCTCGGCCGGCGTGAGCACGCGCAGGCCCTCGGCCTCGGCCTTGGCGCGGCTCTTCGAGCCCTCGGGCAGGCCGACGCGGACGTCGACGCCGCGAGTCGCGCAGGGACAGCGCGTGGGCGTGGCCCTGGCTGCCGTAGCCGAGGACGGCCACGTTGCTTGCCCTGGATCACCGACAGGTCGGCGTCGTCGTCGTAGAACATCTCAGCCACGGTGGGCTCTCCTTCGTTGGTGTCTCGGACTTCGAGTGGCGTGCTGGACGGTTCGCGGGCGGCAGAACGCTGCTGGCGTCGAGACCCCGGTGACCCGGTCAGCCCGCCAGGGGGCTGGGGACGGGGACGGGCGAGGGTGCGCTCGGTGATCGACCGGGAGCCGCGGCCGATGGCGACCATGCCGGACTGGACGAGCTCGCGGATGCCGAACGGCTCGAGCACGCTGCAGGAAGTCGGCGAGCTTGTCGGAGTTGCCGGTCACCTCGATGGTCACGGCGTCGGTGGCGACGTCGACGACCTTGGCCCGGAACAGCTGGACGGTCTCGAGCACCTGGCCGCGGGTCGCGGCGTCGGCCCGCACCTTGACCAGCAGCAGCTCGCGGGTCGACCGACGCGGGTCCGTCGAGCTCGACGATCTTGATCACCTCGACCAGCTTGTTGAGCTGCTTGGTGACCTGCTCGAGCGGGGACTCCTCGACGTTGACCACGATCGTCATCCGGGAGATCTCGGGGTGCTCGGTCGGGCCGACCGCGAGGCGAGTCGATGTTGAAGCCGCGGCGGCTGAACAGGCCGGCGATGCGGGCCAGCACGCCGGGCTTGTTCTCCACCAGGACGGACAGGGTGTGCTTGCTCATCGGGCTTCGTCGCTCGTCCTCAGAGCTCGTCGTCGTCCCACTGCGGGCGCCATGTCGCGGGCGAACTTGATGTCGTCGTTGCTGGTGCCGGCGGCGACCATCGGCCAGACCATCGCGTCGCGGTGGACCCGGAAGTCGACGACGACCGGCACGTCGTTGATCTCCATCGCCTTCTGGATCGTCGCGTCGACGTCGTCGGGCGCTGTCGCAGGCGCAGGCCGACGCAGCCGTAGGCGTCGGCGAGCTTCACGAAGTCGGGGATCCGCTTGGCTGTGCAGGTCGGTGTTGGAGTAGCGCTCGTTGTAGAACAGCGTCTGCCACTGCCGGACCATGCCGAGCGACTCGTTGTTGATGATCGCGACCTTGATCGGGATGCTCGTTGATCGCGCAGGTGGCCAGCTCCTGGTTGGTCATCTGGAAGCAGCCGTCGCCGTCGATCGCCCACACCGTCGCTGTCCGGGCAGCCGACCTTGGCGCCCATCGCGGCCGGGACGGCGAAGCCCATCGTGCCGAGGCCACCGGAGTTGATCCAGGTGTTCGGGCTTCTCGTAGCCGACGAAGTGCGCCGCCCACATCTGGTGCTGGCCGACGCCGGCGACGTAGATCGCCTCCGGGCCGGCGATGCGCGCCGAGCCGCTCGATGACGTACTGCGGGGCGAGCGATGCCGTCGTCGGGCTTGTCGTAGCCGAGCGGGTAGCGTCTTCTTCACGCCGGCCAGGAACTCGACCCAGGCCTCGTAGTCGCCGGTGTGGCCGGCGTCTGCCTCGGCCTGCGAGCGCGACGACCAGGTCGCCGATCACCTCGCGGCAGTCGCCGACGATCGGCACGTCGGCGTGCGCGGTTCTTGCCGATCTCGGCCGGGTCGATGTCGGCGTGGATGACCTTGGCGTCCGGGGCGAACGAGTCGAGCTTGCCGGTGACCCGGTCGTCGAAGCGGGCGCCGAGGCTGATGATCAGGTCGCTGCGCTGCAGCGCGCCGACCGCGGCGACCGTGCCGTGCATGCCCGGCATGCCGAGGTGCTGCGGGTGGCTGTCGGGGAACGCGCCGCGCGCCATCAGCGTGGTGACGACCGGGATGCCGGTCAGCTCGGCGAGCACCCGCAGCTCGCGTGAGGCGCCGGGCCCGGATCACGCCGCCGCCGACGTAGAGCACCGGGCGCTGCGGACCTCGAGCGATCAGCCGGGCGGCCTCGCGGATCTGCTTGGCGTGCGGCCGGGTCACCGGGCGGTAGCCGGGCAGGTTCAGCTCCGTCGGCCACTCGAACGTCGTCATGCGCCTGCAGCGCGTCCTTGGCGACGTCGACGAGCACCGGGCCGGGGCGGCCGGTCGAGGCGATGTAGAACGCCTCGGCGACGGTGCGCGGGATCTCGGCCGGGTCGGTGACCAGGAAGTTGTGCTTGGTGATCGGCATCGTGATGCCGCGGATGTCCGCCTCCTGGAAGGCGTCGGTGCCGATCGCGCCGCTGCCGCACCTGGCCGGTGATCGCGACGATCGGGACCGAGTCCATGTGGGCGTCGGCGAGCGGGGTGACGAGGTTGGTCGCGCCGGGCCCGATGGTGGCCATGCACACGCCCGACCTTGCCGGTCGCCGCGGCGTACCCCTGGGCGGCGTGGCCCGGCGCCCTGCTCGTGGCGGACCAGGATGTGCCGGATCGTGCTGAGTCGAAGAGCGGGTCGTACGCCGGCAGGATCGCGCCACCCGGGATGCCGAAGACGTTCTCGGCGCCCGCAGCCTCCAGCGACCTGATCAGGCTCTGCGCACCGGTCATCGGCTGCCCGGGGCGACTGCTCGCTCATCGCTCTGCTTCCTCGTCGGTCCTGCGTCTGCCCAACAAAAAACCCCTCGGCCTGTCGGCAACGAGGGGTGACGCGTGCGCGAGTCCGTAGGCTCAGCTCACGCGTCGCGTGCGTACAAGAATCTCCGTGCGCATGCGACAACCGTCGCCGCCCGGCTCGTCGCCGTCAAGCCAGTCTGTCAGCCGTCCCAGAATCCAAGACGCCGGTCCCACATCCTGGCAGGCCATCCGATAGTCCGAGACGTTTGGGTTGGGTTTCGCGTCCGACAACCCGAACGTCTCGGACTATCCGGTCCCTCGGCCGCGAAGTCGCTGATGGTGCGGGCCAGCGCGATGTCGCGGGAGGTGACACCACCGGCGTCGTGGCTGGTGAGGGTGACGTCGACGTGGGGGTAGGTGAGGACGAGGTCGGGGTGGTGGTTGGCCGACTCGGCCGCCCCGCCGATCCGGTTGACCAGGCGCAGGCCGGTCGCGAAGTCGCCGGTCTCGAAGTGCGCGTGCAGGGCGTCGTCCTCGAACCTCCAGTCCGAGAGCCCCTCGCCGGCCACCTCGTCGGCGCCCAGGGTTGTCTTGTCGCTCATGGGAGTACCTCCTGTCCGATCGGGCCCGGGTTCCACGCGATCTCCCAGCGGAAGCCGTCGGGGTCACCGAAGTAGCCGGTGTACCCACCCCACTCCCGCTCGACACCCTCGTGCACCGGGTCGGCGCCCGCCCGCCGGGCGGTCTCGAGTACGGCGTCGACCTCCTCGCGGGTCGGCACGTTGTGGGCGAGCGAGCACGGCGCGAGGCCGGGGCCGCGGCGGATCGGCCCGACCTCGGCCTCGAACTCCGCCTCCGCCCACAGCGACAGCACGACGAGCTCGCCGACCTTGATCATCAGCACCTCGCCGGGCACGTCCAACGCCGCCTCCCAGCCGAGCCCGTCGATGTAGAAGGCCCGCGTGGCGTCCAGGTCGCGCACCGCGAACGTGATGAAGCTGATCCGCTGGTCCATGCCGTTCACCTTGCCACGAGCCGTGCGGTGGTTTCGAGACGGTTGCGGCGCAACCTCCTCAACCACCGAACATCTCGGTGGTTGAGGAAGGCGCGCTAGCGCCTGTCTCGAAACCACCTTGCTCTCAGCCGCCGCTGGCAGCAATCAGGTCCGACAGGGACGTGCGCTGCCGGCCGACGTCGTCGAAGTTGGCGGGGTCCAGCCAACGCTGGTGCGCCTCGCGGATCCGGGGCCAGTCGGCGTCGGTCATCGCGAACCAGTCGGTGTCGCGGTTGCGGCCCTTGTAGACCACCGCGTTGCGGAACCGGCCCTCGTAGGTGAAGCCCAGTCGCCGCGCAGCATTCGCCGACGGCTCGTTGAGGCAGTCGAGCTTCCACTCGAAGCGCCGATAGCCCAGGTCGTCGAAGAGGTACCGCGCGAGCAGGTGGATCGCCTCGGTCGCGCCACGGGTACGCCGGAGCGAGCGGCCGTGGATGATCGAGCCGACCTCGGCCACTCCGTTGGCAGGGTCGACCCGCATCAGGGTGGCGATCCCCGAGGGAGTGCCGGTGTCGGTGGGGACGATCACGAACGTCACGTCGACAGGGCGGCTCGACCATGCCTCGACCAGCCGGAGCATCCCGGCCTCGTCGGTCGGCCGCTCGTCGATCCGGTACGTCCAGGACGCGTCGTCGTCCTCGGTGGCGAGAGCGGCGTACAGCGCCGGCGCATGCGCTGCCGCCACCGGCTCGAGCGCGACGTACTGCCCGGCCAGCGTGGTGTGCGCCGGCGGCAGCCGCGGCGCCCAGTCCGGGACCGGCTCTCCGATCGGCTGGCCGTGCGAGTTGGTCCGGGTCACGCCGCGCTCATCCCATCCGCTCCAGCTCGTCGCGCACGGCGTACAGCCCGCGGCGTACCTCCTGGAACGACGTCGACAGCGGCGACAGCCCGATCCGCACGCCGTCCGGTTCGCGGAAGTCGGGGATCACGTCGCGCATCCAGAGCGAGGCGGTGAGCTCCTTCGCCTTCGGGTGCACGAGAGTGACGTGGCCGCCGCGGATGGCCGGGTCGCGCGGCGACCCGACGGTGACGCCGAGGGGTGCCAGGATCTCGTCCGCGAGCTCGATGGCGTACGCCGTGAGCGCCACCGACTTGTCGCGGACCGCGTCCAGGCCCACCTCGTCGATCAGCTCGACCATGTCGCGCACCCCGAGCATGCCGAGGATCGGCGGCGTTCCGGAGAGAAAGCGCCGGATGCCCGGGGACGGGCTGTAGTCGGGCCCCATCAGGAACGGGTCGGCGGCACCCATCCATCCCTGGATCGGCTGGGTCAGCTCGGCCAGGTGGCGTTCGGCGACGTACAGGAAGGCCGGCGAGCCGGGGCCGCCGTTGAGGTACTTGTAGGTGCAGCCGACGGCTAGGTCGATCCCCCAGTCGTCGAGCTCCACCGGCAGCGCGCCGACCGAGTGACACAGGTCCAGCAGCACGAGGGCCCCGGCCTCGTGGGCGATCTCGGTGATCCGCTCGGCGTCGGCGATCCAGGCGGATCGGTAGGCGATGTGGCTGAACGTCACCAGCGCGGTCTGCGGCCCGACCACCGCCGCCACCTGGTCCGGCGTCACGCCACCGTCCGGGTCCACGTCGAGCCAGCGCAGGGTGAGCCCGAGCTCGGCGGCCACGCCCTGCGCGATGTAGCGGTCGGTCGGGAAGTTGTCGTGGTCGAGCACGATCTCGGTGCGCCCCGGACGCCCGGCAACGGCTGCCCGCATCAGCTTGTAGAGGAGGACCGTCGTCGAGTCCCCGACGGCGACCTGACCGGGTGCGGCCCCGAGCACCACCCGCCCGAGCTCGTTGCCGACCTGGAGCGGCAGGTCGAACCACACCTCGTCCCAGCCCCGGATCAGCCGGGTCCCCCACTCGCGTTGGACGAACTCGGCGAGCCCGTGCCCGGTCTTCGCCAGCGGGCGGCCCAGGGAGTTCCCGTCGAAGTAGACGAGCGGGCTGTCGGCCCCGACGAACTGCTGTCGGTACGGCGCGAGCGGGTCGGTCCGGTCGAGCTCCTGCGGGTCGGTCACGCGCCCACTCTCTCAGCGGACGGGCTCCAGGTGTTCGCAACCCCGGACCTCCACGTTTCCCGGCGCGTCGCGCGGGTACGGCGCGATTGCTTCTCGGCTCGGTATGTCTAAACCGCAGGCGCCCTCGACCGAGTGGCTGGTCGACGGCGCGACGCGGGATGGGCGCCGACCCGCTGCCGACCCCCATGACCGCCGCGACCGCGGCGGGCCGGCCTCGCGGCCGGAACTATGGAGGGAGAACCCCATGAGGTATCCATTCGCGCGCACGATCGCGCTCGTCGTCGCCCTAGCAGTGGCGACATCCATGGCACTGGCGTCGGGAGCCGCCAGCGCTGACAGGAGCAAGACATCGACGCAGTCGTCCGCGACTGCGGCCAAGGGCGTCATCGCTCACAACGCCAAGGGAAAGATGGCGACCAGGATCGTCGGGACCGCCGGGCACGGACGCCAGGTCACCGGCAAGTTCTACCCCTTGGACTTCTCGAAGAAGAACGGGACGGTCCGGGTTCGAGGACTGCTGAACGGGGTCGTGCACAACGCCAACGGCTCCACCAGCACCTTCTCGGTGCTGCGGACCCTGCGGGTCAAGTCCATCAACGGCGTACCTGCCAGGGCTGGTCGCACTGACCTTCAGGCCCGCGCGAGCTGCGACATCCTGCATCTCGTGCTGGCGCCGCTGGACCTCGACCTGCTCGGTCTCCAGGTCCACCTGGACCGGGTGCTGCTCAACATCGTCGCGGTGTCCGGCGCCGGAAACCTGCTCGGCAACCTGCTGTGCGCGGTGACTGGTCTCCTCGACGGAGGCCTGAACGGCGTGCTCGGGCGGCTGGTCGGGCTGCTCGACAGGATCCTGGCCGCGTTGCGGACGGGGATCTGACCTGAGTGGTGGCGCCGCACAGGGGTCGGCGCCACCGCGCTCAGGACAACCCACGGGTCACTGATAGCTGACGAAGCTCACCCGTGGCCGGATCCGGCGGACGTCGGCCGCGTCGAAACGGCGGACGTCCTCGTCGTAGAAGAGCTTGAAGCCCATCGTGAACTGTTGGGGGCGAGCGATCAGGTGGTACGTCGCCAACTTCTGCCGGCGGGTGCCGAACCCGTCGGCATGCAGCACGAGCGCGAGGTTCGGACGGTCCCTCACGCGCTCGATGTCGGTGATCATCGTGCTGCGGAACTGGTGCAGCACGAAGAGCTTCTCGGGCAGACCGGCTCGCCGCGTGAGCCGCTCCAGCCACGCGGAGGTCGCGTTCACCTCGGCGGCGCGCACGCGGCCGATCACCCTGGCCGGCACCTGCCTCGGCCCGACCCGCCACTCGGGGTCCAGGGCGAGCCCGACCCACGGGTACTCGAGCGCCCACGCCCAGCGCTTGGCGACGTCCGGGAACCGGGCGCGGCCCGGCTGGATGTCGAGCAGCAGGATCGCGCCGTGGCGGTGAGCGGCGGCGACGTACCGCTCGACTGCGTCGCGGTCGATGTCGTGGCTGTAGTCGCGGTCCCGGCCGGGTGCCCGGTCCGCGATGGTCACGATCAGCTCGTAGACGGGCTGGATCTGCTCTCCCGCGCGTCGAAAGGGTCGCGCCGCGCGCATCACCCGCCGATTCATCTCATCGGGGCTGGTCTCGCCCAGCACGCCCAGTGCCCCGGTCCGGGCGGTGCCGTAGTAGGCCACGAGGAAGCGGCCGTTGCCGAAGACGCGGGTGCCGCCGCCCGGGAGCTGAGCCGGCTGGGCGCTCGTCGCATCGTCCGGGGAGGCCGACGGGTCGGGCTGCCCGGACGGCTCGTCCGGCCGCGGACTTGTTCGGCTTCGACCGCTGCGATGGTTCCCCACGCGGCTCGTCGGACGGCGTCGAGGCCGGCGTTGAAGGGTCGGCCGGGTCGTTGACCGGCGTCCGGCCGAGGCCACCGGCGACCGCGATCAGGCCGGCGATTGCCAGCATCACCATGAACAGGATCGGCCCCCGGTTGTCGGGAGGCTGGCCGCTGGCGACGTCGGGCACGGCCTACCCGCAGACCGCTCCGTGAGCGGCGCTCTGCACGACCTTGGCGTACTTCCCGAGGACGCCGCGTGTGTACTTCGGCGGGTTGGGGGTCCACCCGTCCTTGCGTCGCTCCAGCTCCTCGGCCTCGACCTCGACGTCGAGGAGGCGGTTGGCGACGTCGAGGGTGATCTGGTCCCCGTCGCGGAGGAACGCGATCGGGCCTCCGTCGCTTGCCTCCGGCGCGATGTGGCCGACGCAGAGGCCGGTCGTGCCGCCGCTGAAGCGGCCGTCGGTGATGAGCAGGACGTCCTTGCCGAGGCCCGCACCCTTGATGGCTCCCGTGATGGCAAGCATCTCGCGCATGCCGGGCCCCCCCTTGGGGCCTTCGTACCGGATCACGACGACGTCTCCGGCGGTGATGGTCCCCGCGGCCAGCGCGTCCAGGGCCGCGCGTTCGCCGTCGAAGACCCGGGCGGTCCCGGTGAACGTCGAGTCGTCGAACCCGGCCGACTTCACGACGGCTCCCTCGGGCGCGAGCGAACCCTTGAGGATCGTCAGCCCGCCGGTCCGGTGGATCGGCCGGTCGAGCGAGCGGATCACGTCGTCGTCCAGCCCGGGCGGCGCGATGTCGGCGAGGTTCTCGGCCATGGTCTTCCCGGTCACCGTGAGGCAGTCGCCGTGCATGAGGCCGGCGTCGAGCAGCGCCTTCATCACCATCGGGATGCCGCCGACCTTGTCGACGTCGTTCATGACGTACCGACCGAACGGCTTGAGGTCTCCGAGGTGCGGGACCTTGTCACCGACCCGGTTGAAGTCGTCGATCGTCAGGTCGACCTCGGCCTCCCGCGCGATCGCGAGCAGGTGGAGTACGGCGTTGGTGGAGCCGCCGAGCGCCATCACCACGGTGATCGCGTTCTCGAAGGCCTCCATGG
The DNA here is from genome assembly GCA_963788445.1 of uncultured Actinomycetota bacterium. Taxonomy (GTDB): domain Bacteria; phylum Actinomycetota; class Actinomycetes; order Propionibacteriales; family Nocardioidaceae; genus Nocardioides. The sequence goes on along the minus strand of CAWBGN010000003.1, from coordinate 228,318 downwards.
TCATGATCTGCCGGGCGGTGATCCCCTGGCGGAGCATGCCGACGACGGCCTCGCCGGACCGGTGGGCGAACCCGTCGCGACGCCGGTCGACCGCGGGCGGGGCGGCGGACCCGGGCAGGGACATGCCGAGCGCCTCGGCCACCGAGGCCATTGTGTTGGCGGTGTACATGCCGCCGCAGGCGCCCTCTCCCGGACAGATCGCGCGCTCGATCCGGTCAACGTCGGCGCGGCTGATCTTGCCGGCCAGGCAGGCACCGATCGCCTCGAACGCGTCGATGATCGTGACGTCGTGGCCGTCGACCTGGCCGGGCATGATCGAGCCGGCGTACAGGAACACGGAGGCCAGGTCGAGCCGGGCCGCGGCCATCAGCATGCCCGGCAGGGACTTGTCGCAGCCGGCCAGGAGCACCGAGCCGTCGAGCCGCTCCGCCATCATCACCGTCTCCACCGAGTCGGCGATCACCTCGCGGGAGACCAGGGAGAAGTGCATGCCCTCGTGGCCCATGGAGATGCCGTCGGAGACCGAGATGGTGCCGAACTCCAGGGGTAGCCGCCCGCCGCATGCACGCCGTTCTTCACGGCCTTGGCGAGCCGGTCGAGCGACAGGTTGCAGGGGGTGATCTCGTTCCATGACGAGGCGACGCCGATCTGGGGCTTCTCCCAGTCGTCGTCGCCCATCCCGACAGCGCGAAGCATGCCGCGCGCGGCGGCCTTCTCCAGACCGTCGGTGACGTCGCGGGAGCGGGGCTTGATGTCCGGGGCCTGCTGGTCTGGCATGCCGCGAGCCTAGCGCTGCGCGGGGTGGCATCCGGAGGCGCACAAGGTCACCCGATTGGATTTCGAGACGGGTCGCGCCGTCCCTCGCAGGCTCGGGCCGACGCCGAGCCCTCCTCAATCTCCCGCCGACACCAGGGCTTCGCAAGCTCAGCCCTGCGGCGTGATCTCGGCATTGGCCTTGAGCCGCGCCAGGCCCTTCTCGAAGTCCTTCCCGACCAGCTTGTCCATGCTCACGATCTTGCCGAAGATCGCGGCCACCCCCTTCTGCTCGCCGCTCATCCGCCAGGTCACCTCGGTGCCGTTGCCGTTCGGCGAGAGCGTGAACGTGACGTCGTTGCTGGCCTTGAAGGGCTTGAGGAACTTCAGCTCCACGCCGATCTGCTCGGGGGTCGAGGACGTGATCTTCATGCTGCCCTGCCCCGCCTTGCGGTTGCCCGACCACGCGTACTTCGCGCCCACGCCGGAGTCCGCTCCGGAGTAGGTGCGCTGGAGGTCGGGGTCGACGTCCTCCCACGGCGACCACTTGGTCCACTCGTGGAAGTCGTTGATCAGGGCGTGGAGGCTGGCCGGGTCTGCCTGGACCGTCGCGGACCGGGTGACTTCGAAGGTGCTCATGCGGAGACCCTAGATCGCGGCCGCGCGGACGACCATCACGTCCGGGAGCTCGCTGGCGAGCTGCTGCCAGGTCTCCCCCGAGTCCGCCGATCCCCAGACGCCGCCGTTGCGGGCGCCGAAGTAGATCCCGGTCTCCGGGTGCTGGTCGGCGCACATCGCGTCGCGCATCACGGCGACGTAGAACGAGTCCGGCAGGCCTTCGCCCAGCTCTTCCCACGACCCGCCGGCGTCCCTCGAACGCCAGACGCGAGCCTTCGCGTCCGGCGGGTAGCGACGGTCGCCGCCGTTGATCGGGAACACGAAGACGGTGTCCGGCTCGTGCGGGTGCACCAGGATCGAGAACCCGAACTCCGCGGGCAGACCGTCGGCGATCGACACCCAGTTCGCGCCGTGGTCGTCGGAGCGGTAGACGCCGCCGTGGTTCTGCAGGAACAGCCGCTCGGGCCGGTCGGGGTGCCGGGACACCTTGTGCACGCACTGACCGAACTCGGGGTACTGCTGCCCCTCGGGCATGAACTCGGCCTTGATCCCGTGGTTGCGCGGCTCCCACGACTTCCCGCCGTCGTTGGTCTGGTAGACGCCGCCGGTGGAGAGCGCGGCGGTGACGGAGTCCGGGTCGGTCGGGTGCGGCAGGATCGTGTGGAAGGCCTGGCCGCCGAAGCCGGCGTTCCACTGGGGCCGGTGCGGGTGGTCCCACAGCGCCCGCTCCAGCTCGAAGTTCTCGCCGCCGTCCGTGGACCGGAAGACAGCGCCCGGCTCGGTGCCGGCGAAGACGACGCCGGGCTCCGCTCCGGCGACGAGCTGCCAGACCCGCTCGACCTTGGCGTCGGTGCCCTCGGGGAACCGGACCGCGCCGTTCGGGGTCTCCTGCCAGCTCTCGCCGAGGTCGTCCGAGCGCCACACCTGGGGGCCCAGCCAGCTCGATGAGGCGCCGGCCAGCAGCCGCGGCCGGTCGCCGCGGGTGTCGACCATGCAGGAGTAGACCTCCTCCATGTCGAAGTGGGGTCCGGTGAACTCCCACGTCGTACGCCGGTCGTCGGACTTCCCGAGCCACAGCCCCTTGCGCGTGCCCACCATCAGGATCGTGCCCACTGCTCCACCTCTCGTCGTCGTTCGCATCATCACACCGTCCGCCGACAGCCGGAAAGGCCATCGCCCGTCCATACGTCGTCCGGGTCGGCCCGAAATCGACGGGCCCCCATAGATTGACTCGGTGCTCTCCCGAATCTCACCGGTCTGGCTGGTACTCGGTGGGATTTTGTCGGTCCAGTTCGGGGCCGGGGTGGCGAAGGACCTGTTTGACGAGATCTCGCCGACCTCGATGGTGTGGCTGCGCCTGGTCACCAGCTCGCTGGTCCTGGCCGCGCTCGCCCGCCCGGCGCTGCGGGGGCGCTCCCGCGAGGACTGGCTGATCGCCCTCGGCCTCGGGATCACCCTCGGCGCCATGAACTGGTCGATCTACCAGTCGTTCGCGCGGATCCCGCTCGGGCTGGCCGTCACCATCGAGTTCATCGGTCCGCTCACCATCGCCGTGATCGGCTCGCGCCGGGCCCGCGACCTGGTGTGGGTCGCCCTGGCCGCGGCCGGGGTGGGCCTGCTCGGCTTCGGGGGTGGCGACCTGAACGTGGCCGGAGTCCTGTTCGCGCTGGTGGCCGGCGCCGGGTGGGCGGCGTACATCCTGCTCAGCGCGCAGACCGGCCGGCGCTGGCCCGGCCTCGACGGCCTGGCCGTGGCCAGCGTGATCGCGACCGTGATGCTCACGCCGGCCGCGATCGCCGTCGGCGGCGGGACCCTCCTGGACCCACGCGTCCTCGCGCTCGGCGCCGCGGTGGGCCTGCTCAGCTCGGTCATCCCCTACAGCTTCGAGATGACCGCGCTGCGCACGATCCGACCCGCGGTGTTCAGCATCCTGATGAGCCTCGAGCCGGCCGCCGCGGCGCTGGCCGGGATCATCGTCCTGCAGGAGTTCCTGACCCCCGTCGAGTGGCTCGCCGTGGCCTGCGTGATCGTCGCGAGCGTCGGCGCCACCCGCGGGACCACCGCGATCGCCGAGCCGATCCCGGACTGAGCCCCCTTGCCGGCGGAGTTCACGCAAACGTCACACTCGGTTGATCAGCAGGACGCACCCGGCTCCTAGGTTCGTGGGCAACGGAGTCTGGACGGGGAGAAGCCAACGATGCTTGCGAGCTGGATCGAACACCTCGCTGTCGCTTCACAGCAGACGGCCCGACGCAACGCCATGATCGCTTCGACCGCCCTCACGCAGCGGCGGACGGAGCTGATCGAGGTCGAGGACTACCTCGCTTCCCTCGAGGAGCCCTCGACATCCGAAGTCGCAGCGAGAGCTGCGCACGGCTAGGAAGCAACGGACGGGTCCGAGAAAGGCGCAGCGGGGCCGGATCCGTCCCGAGCTCTCCTGGACAGGGTCGCTCCCGTGGACGGCGAGCGACACCAGAGCCCACCGGTGGATCCTCCCCCACCGGTGGGCTCTGCCACACGTCCCCCACCTGGGGGCCGTGCTCCGGCACAATCGTGGCCATGCCAGCCTCTGCTGCCCGCACCGTCGGCGACGCCCGGATCGCCTTCGACGAGGTCCTGTCCGACGACGGGACCCGCCTGAAGACCTGGACCAACGACCCGGACGGCCAGCTCGACGGCCCGACCGTCGTGCTCTGCAACGGCCTCGGCACCAGTGCCTGGGTCTGGCCGGCGCTCCTCTCACCCGACTGCGGGGTGCGGGTCGTGTCCTGGAACCACCGCGGAACCGGCGGCTCGGACCGCCCCGCCGACCCGCAACGGGTCGGGATCGAGGAGTTCGTCGAGGACGCGCTGTCGGTCATGGACCACTACGGCGTCGACCGGTCCGTGCTGCTGGGCTGGTCGATGGGCGTGAACACCATGTTCGAGCTCGCGGTGCGGAGCCCCGAGCGGGTCAGCGGCCTGTTCGCCGTCGCCGGGGTCCCCGGCGACACGTTCGCCACGATGCTCGGCCCGCTCCGGCTTCCGCACAGCGCTGCCCGCGCGCTCACGGTCAGCCTCTCCCGCGCCCTGAGGTACACCGGCAAGGCCCTGACTCCGATCACGACCCGGCTGCCGGTCGGCCCGAAGGCGATCGCGGTCCTCACCCACTCCGGCTTCATGCTGCCGGTGCCGGACCCCGAGCTCGCCGCGATCGCGGTCAAGGACTTCCTGGCCACCCCGGTCGACTGGTACTTCCACCTCGCCCTGCGCACGTCGACCCACGCGCGGGTGCGGCTGAGCAACGTGAAGGTACCCGCGGTCTTCGTCGCCGCCACCTGGGACGTGCTCTCCGGCGCCCGCGACATGGCCACCGCGGCGGCCCGGATTCCGGGCGCGACGTACGTCGAGCTGCGCGGTAGCCACTTCATCCAGATGGAGCAGCCGGAGCGGGTACACGCGCTCCTGCTCGACTTCCTGGAGCAGGTGGGCTGACGTGATCCGGGGGCCGGCGCTGGTCCTCGCGGCGGCCCTGCTGCTCGCGGCCTGCTCGGACGACGATGCGGATCCGGGCCCGCCGACGATCACGGCCAGCCCCAGCGACAGCACGTCGACGCCGTCGGGCGGGCCGGAGACGAGTGCGGCGTCTCCCAGCGACAAGCCCAGCGACAAGCCGCGCCCGGCCCGCCCCGGGTCGTCGACACCATCGCGGCCGATCTAGCGGTGCCGTGGGGAATCGCGTTCCTGCCCGACGGGACGGCCGTGGTCACCGAGCGGGACACCCGGCGGGTGCTGACGATCAACGAACGGGGCCGGGTGAGGCAGATCGGCTCGGTCCCCGAGGCCGAACCCGGCTCCGAGGGCGGGCTCCTGGGTGTGGCCGTCCCGCCGGACTGGCAGCCGGGCGACTACCTGTACTTCTACGCCTCGACGAGCTCCGACAACCGGATCCTGCGCGCGCCGTACGACCGCGGCGGGCTGGGGCCGTCCGAGGTGGTGCTCGACGGCATCCCCGTGGGGCAGATCCACGACGGCGGCCGGTTGGTCTTCGGGCCGGACGGCTACCTCTACGCATCGACCGGTGAGACCGGGCTGGGAGAGCTTGCCCAGGACCGCGGCTCACTCGGCGGCAAGATCCTGCGGATCACGCCCGACGGCGATCCCGCCCCAGGAAACCCCGACCCCGGCTCCCCCATCTGGACCTGGGGCCACCGCAACGTCCAGGGCCTGGCGTTCGACGACCGGGACCGGCTCTGGGCGTCGGAGTTCGGGCAGGACACGTTCGACGAGCTCAACCTGATCGAGAAAGGCAACAACTACGGCTGGCCGATCTTCGAGGGCCGGGGCAACGACAAGGCGTACACGAACCCCCAGGTGGTGTGGGACACCGACGAGGCCTCACCGTCGGGGCTCGCCTGGCTCGACGGGCATCTGTGGCTGGCCGCGCTGCGGGGCGAGCGGCTGTGGCGGATCGACGTCACCGGCAAGCGGGCGGACCAGCCGACGGACTTCTTCGTCGGCAAGTACGGCCGGCTGCGCACCGTCGTCGTCGCGCCCGACGGCAACCTCTGGGTCACCACCTCGAACCGCGACGGCCGCGGGGCGCCGGCCGGTGATGACGACCGGATCCTGGTCATCGATCCGTCGTGACCGCGGTCGTGACCGTGGCCCGCCGGGACGCGCGGCGCAGCGTGGTCAGCACGGCCGGGCCGAGGACGACGAGCAGCACGGCGTTCGTGATCGCCCGCCCGGTGTCGAAGGACCCGGTCGAGGTCAGCAGCGTGTAGACGAGGAAGCGGTGCAGGTTCTCCTCGACCGGTGCCCCCGCGACGTACGACAGGGACGAGCTCTCGTGGCCGGACACCTCGATGCCGAGGAGGAACGGCCAGCCGGACAGGTTCATGAACAGCCCGAACGCGTATGCCGCGAACACGCCGTACACCGCGAGCATCAGGATCTCCCGCTTGCCGGTGACCCGGCGTGGCAGCAGGCCGGCGCCCATGCCGACCCAGGCGGACACCAGCATCTGGTACGGCAGCCACGGCCCGACGCCGGCCGTCATCAGGGCGGAGGCGAACAGCGACGTACAGCCGAGGACGAAGCCGAAGCCGGGCCCGAAGACCCGCCCGGCCACGATCAGCAGGAAGAACACCAGCTCGATCCCGCCGGTGCCGGCGGAGATCCCGCGCAGGATCGCGTTGATCGCACTGAGCACGCCGAGGATGGCCAGCACCCGCGGGTCGAGGCCGCCTTCGCTGATCTCGGCCAGCACCACCGCGATCACCACCGGGAGCAGCGCCAGGAACAGGAACGGCGGGTCCACCCGGGTGGTGTCCTCCACCCGCAGGAGTAGCGGCCAGGTCAGCATCATCAGCCCCGCGACCGAGGCGAGGCCGAGGACCGCGGCGGAGCGCGGGGTGATCGCGACGGCGCGGTTCATGTGGCTTCCAGCCGGTCGGTGACCTCGTCGACCCGCAGCCAGGGCGGGCCGAGCACCTTGGTGATCTGCGGCGCGAAGGCCGGTGACTCGGCGACCACCCGCCGGGCCGGGCCCTCGGAGACGACCTCGCCGTCCGCGAGCACCACGACCTCGTGCGCCACCTGGGCCACGAACTCGACATCGTGGGTCGCCACCATCACCGCGTGCCCGTCCGCGGCGAGGCCACGCAGGATGTCCGACAGCGCGCGCTTCGCGGCGTAGTCGAGCCCGCGGGTCGGCTCGTCCAGGAGCACGACCTGCGGCTCGCTGGCCAGGATGATTGCCAGCGCGAGGCTCAGCCGTTGTCCCTCGGACAGGTCGCGCGGGTGCAGACCGTCGGGGATCCCCGGGACCAGCCGGTCGAGGATGGCCCGGCAGGCGCCCGTCCCGCCATCGGCCGCCGCACACTCCTCGGCCACGGTCTCGAGGTACAGCAGGTCGGCCGCCGTCTGCGGCACCAGCCCGACCAGGGCCCGGCGCGCGGCCGGCTCCAGGTCGGCGGGGTCGACCGGGCTGACCGCTCCGGCCGACACGCTGCCGCCGGTACGCCGCCCGCCGCCCTGGACCGCCCACAGCAGTGATGACTTGCCGGAGCCGTTGCGGCCCATGAGCGCGGTGACCCGCCCGGTCCGGAGGGTGAGGTCGACACCGCGGAGCGCGACGTGGTGCCCGTGGAGGACGGTCAGCTTGCGGCCCGTGAGTGCCACCGGCGCGTCGGCGCCGTCATCCCCGTCCAGGGGTGGGTCACCCAGGTCGAGCGACCGGGCCAGCCGGCGGGCATCGCGGACGTTGAGCGGCAGCGGGTGCCAGTTGGCGGCCCGGCCGAGCTCCACGATCGGCGGCACCACCGGCGAGTGCTCGAGCAGCTCGGCGGGTTCGCCCACGGTGATCCGGCCGTCGCCGGACAACAGGCACATCCGGTCCGCGAACGGGACAACGCGCTCCAGGCGGTGCTCGGCCAGCAGCACCGAGACGCCCACGTCGTGCACGAGGCGGGTCAGGGTGGACAGCACCTCCTCGGCGGCAGTCGGGTCGAGTGCGGAGGTCGGCTCGTCGAGGACGAGGAGCCGCGGGTGCATGGTGAGCACGGACCCGATCGCCACCCGCTGCTGCTGCCCGCCGGAGAGGGTCCGTAGGTCGCGCGACCGCAGGTCGGCGATGCCGAGCAGGTCGAGCGTCTCCTCGACCCGGCGGCGCATCGTCGCGGGCTCCAGCCCCAGCTGCTCCATCCCGTAGGCCAGCTCTTCCTCGACGGTGTCGGTGACGAAGCCCGCGACCGGGTCCTGTCCGACGTACCCGACGACGTGCGCTCGTTCGCGGGGCGGAGTGCGCACGATGCTGGCGCCGTCCAGCAGGACGTCGCCGTGGAGCTCTCCACCACTGAACCGGGGCACCAGCCCGGTGACGACTCCGAGCAGGGTCGACTTGCCGACGCCGGTCGGCCCCGACGACGAGCACCAGCTCGCTCTCGTCGATGGTGAGGTCGACGTCGCGCAGGACGACGGCGTCGTCGTACGCGAAGGAGATGCCCCGCAGCTCGATCACGCGGTCACCTCCTGGGGGATCCGGTGGAACGGTACGGCTGGGGGCGGCGCGCAGAGCCCACCGGCCAGGCCGATCGCCGTACCGAGCAGGGCCAGCGCACTGACCTGGGGCAGGGCGTCGAGCGGCGGGTAGGCGATCAGGATCTGGTGGCCGGCGACGTACCAGCCCACGATCCCGGTCATGACGCCGGAGGCTGCCACGACCAGCTCGGGGAGCGCGCCAGCGGTCCGGCCGGTAGCGGCTGCGGTGGACCTGCCGTCCGGCACTGGCCAGGCCGGCAACGGCGACCAGCACGCCGACCGCCAGCATCGGCAGCGCGAGGAGGCGGGGCGCGGTGTGGTCCAGCACGGCGTACACACCGACGCAGATGCCGCAGAGTCCGGCCAGCATCAGGGCGCCGGTACGCCGCCGCTGGGCCGGGGTGAGCCCGGCGGTTCGGCCGTAGCCACGGGTGTCCATGCCGGCCGCGAGCGCGAGCGACCGTTCCAGGGCGTCCTCGAGCACGGGGACCAGCAGCCGCCGGAGCCGGCCCACCCGGCTGGTCTCACCGCCGCGCAGGTTCTGCGCGGCGCGGACCCGGCGCACGCTGTCGGCGAACTGCGGGAGCACGGTGACGGCGACGACCAGCGCGGTGCCGATCTCGTAGAGCGCGGGCGGGACCGACCGGAGCAGCCGCTTCGGGTTGGCGAGTGAGTTGGCCGCCCCGATGCAGATCACCAGGGTCGCCAGTCGCAGGCCGTCGTAGAGGCCGGCGAGCAGGGCCTCCAGGGTGAGCGGCCCGAGGAGGCGGATGCCCGGCCACCCAGTCGGGCAGCGGGATCTCCGGGAGGTCGATCAGCACGGTGCCCGTCGTCGTACCCGAACAGGATCCGGAACGCCACGCGGACCACGACGATCACGACGCCGACCCACACGTAGAGCCGGAAGGACCGGGCCCACGGCTGGTCGGACCGACGCGCCATGACCACGACCGATCGCCACGCCCACCAGCATCAGCAGCAGGAACGGGTTGGTGGTGAACGACGCCGCCGTGGAGAGCCCGAGCGCCCACACCCACCACGCCACCGGGTGCAGGTCGCGCGGCAGCCTGGCCGCCGGCATCAGGACGTGGCTCTCCTGCGGACCAGTGCCGACCACGCCGGCGGCCGCGAACAGCGCACCGATGCCAACCGGGCGCGACCCAGGAGGAAGCCCGTCGTCACCGGCGTCGGACGGCGGTCTCGCGGTCGGGGCGACCTCGGTCGACTCGGAGCTCTCCGGCTCGGAGGGGTCCTCGGATGCGGCCGCTTCCTCGTCGGTCTTGTCGTCGCCCTTGGTGCCGGGCTTGTCGGCCTTGTCGGTCTGGTCACGCTTGCCGGGCTTGTCCGACTCGTCCGCCTTCTCGGGCGAGGCGGACGTCGAGGCGGACGGTGTGTCGCTCGGCGACGACGTCGGCGAGTCGCCGACCCTTGCCGCCCGCACCGTTGCCGACCGCCGCCGTTGCCGCCACCGCCACCGCCGTTGCCGCCACCCGGGGTCGCTCCGGGTCGGGGTCGTCCGTGGGCTCGGGCTCGTCGGCGAGGACGGGCTGGTACCCGGAGGCGATCGGTCCGCGCTCGCCGTCTCCAGGAGAACGCGACGAGCCACCGTCCGGGATGTTCAGGCCGCTCGCGGACTCCGAGGAGTAGCTCCAGTCACCGGACTCGCCGTCCGACCACCACAGGCCCCAGTAGGCGTCGGTCGGACGGCGTGTTGACGCAGGGGTCCTGGCTCGGCTTGCCGCTGACCCGGCACACGAACCCGGGTTGGCGCTGCACGTAGTCCAGCGCGAAGCCGTTGCTGCTGAACAGCTGGGTGGCGGTGTCGCCGCCACCGTTCGGGTCGCAGACCTGCTTCAGGCCGCCGCCGAGGCCGTGGAAGTCGACCACCACGGTCACCCCGTGGGCACTCGGGCAGGCCGTGGCCGAGCCGGAGCTGCGGGCAGGACGATGCCCGCCGCCGCGGTCAGGACGACCGCGGCGACGAGGCGTGCGCGCAGCGGGACCATGGTCAGCGCGTCACCGTGAACGTCTTGCTGGCGTGGCGGATCGAGAACTGACCCGACCACCTGCACCGGCGCCTCGCCGGCCTGCCGGTCACCGGGAAGCTGGCCGTGAACTTCCCGTTGGCGTTGGCCTCGCCGATGTCGACCCTCCCCGCGGAACTTGCACCCTGACCGCCTCGCCCGGCTCGAGTCCGGAGACCCGGACGACCTGCTCGTCGCCGCTGCGCGACCGAGCGCTTGAGGGTGAACGGCACCTTCAGCTACCGAGGACGCGTCACTGCGCGGTGTCGCGTGGTGGTCCCGTCGGACACGGACAGGTCGGGTGGCGGTGCCCGTGCCGGCACCGTCACTGACCTCGAGGCGTTCGCCGGCGAGGACGATCCCGGCACGCCGTTGCCCTGCAGGCTCGCGCCCGCGGCGCCCGTCGCGATCCCTCGACCGTGATCGCGTGCTCGCTGCTGCCCTGCCGGAACCCGCCGGGCGCGTCGACCGATGGCGTCTCTCGCCGCGGGGGTCGAGGCACCCACTGCAGCGCGGGCAGGGCCTGCGCAGTGGCGCGGCGCCACTGGTCGGCCTCTGCGGGCTCGATGATCCCGGCCGCGTGGCCCTTCGTCGAACGCGGACTGGGTCGTAGGCGATCGCGCCGGTCTCGTCGGCCAGTCCCGAGCTGGAGCAGTTGCCGAGCCGCGTGCTCTGCTGGTCGGCGACCCAGTCAGCGGCCGCGACAGCCGGCGTCCTCCTGCCCGGACACGTCCAGCGCCTGGGCGGCCAGGCCGGTGCTGTTGGAGTTCGGCGCGTCGGTGCTGGTGCCGCCGTCGAACGAGCCGTCGGCGTTCTGGACGTCGAGCAGCCAGGCGACGGCGTCATCCAGCGCGGCCTCCACGTCCGGGTCGGTCTGCCTGCGCCTGCGAGCGCGAGCACCACGAGCGCGGTGGCGTCCGGGTCGGCCGGGCTCTCGCCGGGTGCGCCGGTCGTCGCAGGTCTGGCCGCCTCGGTCTTGTCCGGGTTGAAGTTGAGCCGGAAGAAGCCGTCGGCGCACTGCTGCGCGAGCAGGAAGTCGGTCGCGTCGGCGGCGCGGCTCGGACCCGGCCGCGGTCAGCCCCTGCGCGGCGTACGCCTGGCCGACCACGTTGGCGGAGTCGCGCGAAGCTCGTGTCGTCCTGGATCCGGCCGTCGATCGGCGCGGTCGCTCGCGACCCGGCCCTCGAGCAGCGTCGGAAGGTTCTGACCGCCGAAGTCGTCGGGTCGCGAGCCCGCGGTCTGGGCGAGCACGAGTGCCTTGGCCAGGGACCCGGCGTACGTGTCGGGGTCAGCCCGTCGAAGCGGTACCAGTTGGTGTCCGCCAGGGGCTCGATCGCGTCGGTGATGTTGTCCGCGGCCGCGTCGTCGCCGAGGGCACGCAGGCCGAACGCGATGTCGGCCGAGAGGCCGACGTCGTCGAAGTCGAACTCGTTGTTGTGCACGATCGCCGTCGGTCAGCTGGGCCTTGAGCCAGCGGGCGCCGCCCTGCACCTGGGCCGACGTCGGATCCGGGGCTGCGGTGGCCGGGGCAGCCGCGATCGTCGAGTCCCGAGATCGTGAGCGCCGGCGTGGCCAGCAGGACGCTGGCTCGACGGAGGGTGAGACGCGATGGCATGGCTTCCTTCCCGCTGCACACGGCGGGGGTCGCCCGGGTCCGGGATCCACCCGCTGCTTTCCTCGACAGCGTGTGTTCAGGACGCGTCGTCGTGGGTGCTCCGGCTCGCAGCCCCGAACGGTTCGAGGCGGCCTACGGTTGCGGGTCAGCGCCGGATTCGGACCGGCTTTCCCCTGCGACGGGCGTGATGAGTTGTGTGCGGCGCAGCCTACCAACCGGGTCGTCCGCCTCTGAGGGTGCTCTAGCCCCCTCTGAGGCGGACGACTCAGCTGAGCTTCTCGAGGATCAGCTCGCGGACCCGGCCGGCGTCGGCCTGGCCGCGCATCTCCTTCATCACCGCGCCGATCAGCGCACCGGCCGCGGCGACCTTGCCGTCGCGGATCTTGTCGGCGACGTCGGGGTTGGCCGCGATCGCGTTGTCGACGGCGGCGCTCAGGGCGCCGTCGTCGGACACGATCGCCAGGCCGCGGGCGGCGACGATCTCGTCGGGCGTGCCCTCGCCGGCGAGCAGGCCGTCGAAGACCTGGCGGGCCAGCTTGTCGTTGAGCTTGCCCTCGTCGACCAGCGCCTGCACCCGCGGCCACGTCGCCGGGCGTGACCGAGAGGTCGGTCGAGCTCGACGCCGGCCTCGTTGGCGCGCCGGGCCAGCTCGCCGAGCCACCACTTGCGGGCGGCCTGCGGGGTGGCGCCGGCGACGATGGTCTCCTCGACCAGCATCAGGGCGCCGGCGCCGACGGTGTCGCGCATCTCGAGGTCGGAGAAGCCCCACTCCTGCCTGCAGCCGGGCCCGGCGCTCGCGCGGCGGCTCGGGCAGGTGCGCCTTGAGCTCGTCCACCCACTCGCGGTCGGGCGCGACCGGGCACCAGGTCGGGCTCGGGGAAGTAGCGGTAGTCCTCGGCGTCGGACTTCTCCCGGCCGCTGGTGGTGATCCCGGTGTCCTCGTGCCAGTGCCGGGTCTCCTGGAGGATCGAGTCGCCCCCGTCGAGGATCGCGGCGTGCCGCTGCATCTCGTAGCGGACCGCCCGCTCGACCGAGCGCAGCGAGTTGACGTTCTTGGTCTCGGTGCGGGTGCCGAGCTTGTCGGCGTCCTTGGGGGCCAGGGACAGGTTGACGTCGCAGCGCAGCGACCCCTGCTCCATGCGGACGTCGGAGACGCCGAGGCCCAGCAGCAGGTCGCGCAGCTGCGCGACGTACGCCTTGGCGACCAGCGGCGCCTTCTCGCCGGTGCCCATGATCGGCTTGGTGACGATCTCGATCAGCGGGATGCCGGCGCGGTTGTAGTCGACCAGCGAGTAGTCGGCGCCGTGGATCCGGCCGGTGGCGCCGCCGACGTGCAGCGACTTGCCGGTGTCCTCCTCCATGTGCGCGCGCTCGATCTCGATCCGGAACGTCTCGCCGTCGACCTCGACCTCGGTCCAGCCCTCGAACGCGATCGGCTCGTCGTACTGCGAGGTCTGGAAGTTCTTCGGCATGTCCGGGTAGAAGTAGTTCTTCCGCGCGAACCGGCACCACTCGGCGATCTCGCAGTTGAGCGCGAGCCCGATCCGGATCGCCGACTCGACGGCCTTGCCGTTGACCACCGGCATCGCGCCGGGCAGGCCGAGGCAGGTCGGGCAGACCTGGGTGTTGGGCTCGGCGCCGAACTCGGTCGGGCAGCCGCAGAACATCTTGGACGCGGTGTTCAGCTCGACGTGGACCTCGAGGCCGAGCGCCGGGTCGAACTTCTCCAGCGCCTCCTCGAACGACAGCAGCGTCGTCGGTCATGCCGCACCTCCTCGGCGAGCGACGTCGTGCAGGTCCGGGGCCTGGTCGAGCAGCGGCCCGCCCCACTTCTCGGCCAGCAGCGCCTCGAGCGCCGCGCCGACGCGGTAGACCCGGTCGTCCGTCGTGGCCGGCGCCAGGATCTGGACGCCGGCCGGCAGGCCGTCCTCGTCGGCGAGGCCGCTCGGCACCGAGATGCCGGGGACGCCGGAGAGGTTGGCCGGGATGGTGGCGAGGTCGTTGAGGTACATCGCCAGCGGGTCGTCGAGCTTCTCGCCGAGCTTGAACGCCGTGGTCGGCGCGGTCGGCGAGACCAGCACGTCGGCCTGCTCGAACGCCGCCTCGAAGTCGCGGCGTGATCAGCGTGCGCACCTTCTGCGCCTGGCCGTAGTAGGCGTCGTAGTAGCCGCTGGACAGCGCGTAGGTGCCGAGGATGATCCGGCGCTTCACCTCGTCGCCGAAGCCGGCGTCGCGGGTCGCGCGCATGACCTCCTCGGCGCTCGGGTTCTCGACGCCCTCGGGCAGCACCCGCAGGCCGTAGCGCATCGCGTCGAACTTCGCGAGGTTGCTGGACGCCTCGGCCGGGAGGATCAGGTAGTACGTCGCCAGCGCGTGCACGAAGCTCGGGCAGGACACCTCGACGACCTCGGCGCCGGCCTTGACCATCAGGTCGACCGACTCCTGGAAGCGCGTGAGCACGCCGTGCCTGGTAGCCCTCGCCGCCGAGCTCCGTGACCACGCCGATCCGGACGCCGGTCAGGTCGCCGGACGCGCCCTGCCGGGCCGCCGTCGACGATGGCGGGCACCGGCTGGTCGATGCTGGTGGAGTCGAGCGGGTCGTGGCCGCCGATGACCTCGTGCAGCAGCGCGGCGTCGAGCACGGTGCGGGTCACCGGGCCGGCCTGGTCGAGCGAGTTGGCCAGCGCGACGAGGCCGTAGCGGGACACCCCGCCGTACGTCGGCTTCACCCCGACCGTGCCGGTGACGGCGCCGGGCTGGCGGATCGAGCCGCCGGTGTCGGTGCCGATCGCGAGCGGCGCCTCGAACGCGGCGACCGCGGCGGCGGACCCGCCGCCGGAGCCGCCGGGGATCCGGTCGAGGTCCCACGGGTTGTGGGTCGGCGCCGTACGCCGAGTGCTCGGTCGACGAGCCCATCGCGAACTCGTCCATGTTGGTCTTGCCGAGGATCGGCAGGCCGGCCTCGCGCAGCTTGCGCGACCACCGTGGCGTCGTACGGCGGGATCCAGCCCTCGAGGATCCGCGACCCGCAGGTCGTCGGCAGCCCCTCGGTGGCGAGCACGTCCTTGACCGCGATCGGCACGCCGTCGAGCGCGCTGCAGGTCGTCCGCCGGCGGCGCGCCGCTCGTCGGAGGCGGCGGCCTGGGCGAGCGCGCCGTCGCGGTCGACGTGCAGGAACGCGTGCACGGCGCCGTCGACCGCGTCGATCCGGTCGAGGTGCGCCCGGGTGAGCTCGACCGAGGTCGTCGTCGCCGGCGGCGAGAGCGTCGGCCAGCTCGGCGGCGGTCTTGCGGGTCAGGTCCGAGTCGCTCACTGCTCGTCCCCCAGGATCCGCGGCACGCTGAACCGCTGCTGCTCCTGCGCCGGGCGCGCCGGACAGCGCCTGCTCGGCGGTGAGGCACGGCGGCGACGACGTCCTCGCGGAACACGTTGGTCAGCGGCAGCGCGTGCGAGGTCGGCGGGATGTCGTCGCCGGCGACGTCGCTGATCGAGGCGACCGACTCGAGGATCACGCTCAGCTGGGGCGCCAGGTGGTCGAGCTCGGCGTCGGACAGGTCGATCCGGGCGAGGTTCGCCAGGTGCGCGACCTCGTCACGGGTGATCTCAGGCATGCCCAGCATCCTATGAGGGCCGCTTCGGCGACCGCGGTGGCTGAGCCGCCCTGCGTCGGTTCCGGGGTTTCGAGACGTCGCTGCGCACGCACCTCAACCACCGGTCGGTGGTTGAGGTGCGAGGCGCGCAGCGCCTGAGCCTCGAAACCCCCGAGTGCGCAGGGCCTCAACCACGAGGTCAGACCTCGGGTGACGGCGCCATCGGGTCGAAGTCGTCGTCGTCCTCGATGGCCTGCCGGAGCCTCCTGGTTCTCCTCGACCATCCGGTCCAGGTGCGCGTTGAAGAGGTCGGAGTACTCGAGGTCCCCTCGAACACGTCGCCCCAGCTGGTGCGGCCGGCCTCGACGTGCTGGGCCAGGGCCTGCATGTCCCGGCCGAGCGCGCCGCTGGCGGCGTCCTGCTGGAGCTGGCGGCGTTCGTCGGGCGTGTGCACCGGCTGGGCGCGGACCCGGTCCAGGGCGGTCCGGGCGTTCGCCATGGTCTGCTGGAGCTCTTGCCAGGCCGCGCGGATCGGGTCGTGCCGCGCCGTCGTTCGTGGTCATCGGTGCCCGTCGGCTCAGGGGGTGCTCGGAGCGCCGGCAGCTTCTCGACGCCGAACGAGTGGGCGATCATGAAGAAGCCGTCCTTGATCATCATCAGTGCGTTCCAGAAGACCGTGATCACCTTGCGGGCGTTGTTGACCAGGGTGATGGCCTCCTTGGCCGTCTTGATCAGCTTCGCCTGGCCCCAGAACGGGATGTAGGCGCTGGACAGGGCCGCCGACACGAGGCTGATCACGGTCTTGACGATGTCGACGACGACCTGGGCCATGTCGAGGCCTGGCTGATCATGTCCTTGATGTGGCCGCCGGCCTGGCTCATCCCGGCCGCCTGCTCGCCGAGGGCCGCGACCCACTGGTCGATCTGGGCGGCCGAGGCGGTGGCCGCGTCGCCCTTCCAGGTCTGGCCGATCGCGGCTGCGCCGCTGGCCAGGTTGTGCTCGACCGCCTTCAGGCACTCGCTCGCGTGCTCCCAGGCCGAGGCGTGCATCCCGGCCTTGGCCATGTCGCCGACGATCCAGCGGGTGACGTACTCGCGCGGGTCGGGCCCGCCGACCCAGGTGATCACGTCGCACACCTTGTCGAAGATGAACCCGAAGCTGACCTCGGGCAGCTCGGCGCCGCCGGAGCTCGGAGCGGCCGCGGTGGTTGACCCGCTGTCGGCGAACCCGCCGGCACCACCGTCGTCGGTGATCGCGGCGCCGAGCCCGAAGTCCTGGGCGACCCGGGAGTCGGTGTCGCGGTAGTCCTCCTTGACGGCCTGCAGCGCCGAGCACGGTGGCGTCGAGGCGCTCGCCGTCGGTCGCGAGGACCGCGTGGAAGTTCGGGATCAGCGCCTCGTACGGCGCGGTGATCAGCTCGAGGATGGCACCGAAGTCGCCGTCCGTGACGTGGTTGCCGGCGTACAGGCCGATGTTGTGCGCGTCGCGCCCGGCGCGGCCCACCTGCATCGCCCAGCCGTTGAGGTCGGACAGTTCGACAGCGAGTTCTGCGGTCATCGTGGATCCCCCGTGTTCGTCTCTGTGGCTACGTCGTGGTCCACATCAACGTCAGGGCGATGGCGTCGGCCACGATCACCGCGAACACGGTGATCCAGGTCCGCGGGATGGGCCATCTCCTACCCACTGCCAACCACGGCAAAACCATGCCGGGGACCCCGACGACCAGGCCGAGGACGATCAGGCCCGTCTCCTTCGTCAGGAAGCCGGCGACGGCCACGACGAGCGAGAGGAAGCACCGAGCCGTTGACCGTCGCGTCGCGGACGAAGCCCTCGAACAGGCCGGCGGCGGCCTTGCCGGTGCCGCCCTCGGGCAGCGCCTTCCGGGTCCTGGTGCGTCATGCCGACACCGTACGCGGCGGCCGGGTTCGCCAACCGATGCGCGACAGCGCGCAACTGGGGTGTCCTCCGACTCGTGACCGGATCCACCCCGGGCTGAAAGAATTCCTTCCGGCCTGTCGAGAACCCGGATCCGCGGCGTCGAGAGGGTGACTCCACCCCTCGAAGGAAGGAACCACCATGAAGTACGTCCTGATGTTCACCTCCCGCCCCGACCTCGACGCCGCGGTCGACCCGAGCACGCGCAGGCCGTCTACAAGCGGGTCTACGAGTGGTTCCAGGAGCACGGCGCGGCGGGCCGGATCGCCGACGGCGGCGCCGAGCTGCACCCGGTCACCACGGCCACCAGCGTGAAGTACGGCGACGACGGCCCGGTCGTCGTCGACGGCCCGTTCAACGAGGCCAAGGAGGTCGTGGGCGGGTTCACGCGTGATCGAGGTGCCGGACATGGACGCCGCGATCGCGATGGCCAAGACCTGGCCGCCGCTCGAGCTCCCCGGTGTCACCCTCGAGATCCGGCCGATGGTCGACGACTACTCCCAATTCGAATGACACCAGTTCGAGTGACCGACGCCGCGGACCAGCTCCTCGCGCAGACGCTGCGCGAGGAGTCCGGTCTGCTGGTGGCGCGGCTGTCCCGCAGGTTCGGCGACTTCGACCTGGCCGAGGAGGCCGTGCAGGCGGCCGTCGTCGAGGCGCTCACCGCGTGGCGCCGCGACGGTCCGCCGGACCGGCCGGGTGCCTGGCTCCAGGTCGCGGCGCAGCGCAACGCGCTCGACGCCGTACGCCGGGCGGCGCGGCAGCGCGGGCTGGCAGCCCGCGCCGAGCCACCCGGCGCCGGAACGCTCGGGCACCGACGACCGGCTGGCCCTGCTCTTCGCCTGCTGTCACCCGGCCCTGGCGCCCGAGGCCCGGCTCGCGCTGACCCTGCGGGCCGTGGTCGGCCTCACCACGCCGCAGATCGCCCGGGCGTTCCTGGTCAACGAGGCGACGCTGGCGCAGCGCATCGTCCGCGCCAAGCGGAAGATCGTGACCGCCGGGCATCGCGCTCGCCGTACCAGCGCCGGCCGAGCTCCCCGAACGGCTCGGGGACGTGCTCGCCGTGGTCTACGTGATGTTCAACGAGGGCTTCGTGTCGTCGACCGGCGCCACCCAGGACCGCGACCTCGAGGCGGACGCCGTCTGGCTGGCCGAGGTGGTCGCGACCAGCCTGCCGCGGCGAGGCCGAGGCCTGGGGTCTGGCCGCGCTGCTCACCATCCAGCACGCCCGGGCCGCGGCGCGCTTCGACGAGTCCGGCGGGCTGGTGCTGCTGCGCGACCAGGACCGCTCGCTCTGGGACCGCGTCGCCCTCGCCGCCGGCGAGGCGCACCTCGAACGGGCCGCCGCGCTGCATGCGCCCGGCCGCTACCAGCTGCAGGCCGCGATCGCCGCCTGCCACGCCTCCAGCCCGTCCTGGGCGGAGACGGACTGGCTGCAGATCGTCACGCTGTACGACCTGCTGCTGCGGCACGACCCGTCCCCGGTCCCCCGCCTGAACCGGGCCGTCGCCCTGGCCCAGCTCGGGCCGGAGCAGGCCGCAGGTGGCGCTCGCCGAGGTGGACGCGCTCGCCGACCGGCTCGACGGCTACCACCTCTTCCACGCCACCCGCGCCGAGCTCCTCGACGGGCTGGGCCGAGACTCCGAGGCGGCCCTGGCCAACGCCCGCGCGCTCGAGCTCACCACCAACGACGCCGAGCGCCGACTGCTGACCACCCGCCTGCACCGGCACCCGCTGACCGACGGCCTGACGGATAGTCGCGGAGTCGCGGTCGAGGCTAGGCCGACCTGGTGATCGCCGACCGGCGGTACTCCGTGGGCGACTGGCCGTGCCGGCGCTTGAACGCGGCGCTCAGGGCGAACGCGTTGCCGTAGCCCACCTGCGCAGCCACCGAGGAGAGGGTGGCGTCCGAGCCGACGAGCAGGTCCGCCGCGAGCGCGAGCCGCCAGCCGGTCAGGAACGAGAGCGGCGGCTCGCCCACCAGCTCGGTGAAGCGGCGGGCGAAGGCGGCGCGCGACGCTCCGCAGGCGGTCGCGAGCGACGCGACCGTCCACGGGTGCTCGGGATGGTGGTGGATCAGTCCGACGGCCTTGCCCACGACCGGGTCGTCGTACGCGGCGTACCACGCGGGCGCCTCGTCGCCGTCGAAGAGCGTCCGCAGGCAGCTCACCAGCAACAGGTCGAGCAGCCGGTCGAGCACGGCCTCCTGCCCCGGGTCGTCCCGGGTCATCTCGTCGGACAGCAGGCCGACGAGCGGGCTGTCGATGCCGCGCAGGACGACGTCCGCGGGCAGCCGCGACAGCACGCGGCTGCCGATCTCGGTCGCGTCCTCGTAGGTGCCGATGAGCATCACGGTCTCGCCGTCCACCGCGTTGCCCCAGGTGCGCACGCCCAGGGCCATCGCCTGGTCGAGGAGGCGGCCGCGCGGATCGACGCACTGCTGCCCGGGGAGGATCCGGATGTCCGCAGGTGTCGCGGCGGAGTCCGCGACGACGTACGGCGCGGGGCCGCGCGCGAGCGCCACGTCGCCGGCCGCCAGGGAGACCGGCCCGGAGGACCCGGTCAGCACGGCCGTCCCCCTCGTCACCACCACCAGGGTCAGCGGCGCCTCGTCCTCGACCGTGATCGACCACGGCGGGGACATCACCACCCGGAGCAGGAACGCGCGGTGCGCGCGCGGCCCGTCGAGCAAGCCGGCCAGAGCATCCATGATGAGACGATCGCATATGTAATCGAGCGGATCAACCATGGATAGTCTCGACGTACCGGCCACAGACTCGACGCATGACCACACTCATCACCGGCGGCACCGGCAAGACCGGGCGCCGCGTCGCACAGAGACTGACCGCCACGGGCCGAGCAGTGAAGCTCGGCTCCCGCTCGGGAGACGTCCGCTTCGACTGGGACGACGAGCTCACCTGGGCCCCCGCTCTCGACGGGTGCCGCCAGCGCGTACGTCACCTTCGCGCCCGACCTCGCGTTCCCCGGCGCCGCCGACACCGTCGCCGCGTTCGCCAAGACCGCCCTCGACGCCGGCACCACCCGGCTCGTCCTCCTCTCCGGCCGCGGCGAGACCGAGCGCGCAGCTCGCCGAGCAGCGGCTCGCGGAGTCGGGTGCCGACTGGACCGTCGTGCGCTGCGCCTTCTTCGCCCAGAACTTCAGCGAGACGTTCTGGATCGAGTCGGTCCTGGCCGGAGAGCTGGCGCTGCCGGGCAACGCCCTCGAGCCGATCGTCGACCTCGAGGACGTCGCCGACGTCGCCGCCGCGGCGCTGACCGACGACCGCCACGTCGGTCAGGTGTACGAGTGCACCGGTCCGCGGCTCGTGGGGTTCGACGACGCCATGGCCGAGATCAGCCTGGCGACCGGCCGTCCCGTCGTCGTTCCGCGCCGTGACGCCCGCGGAATTCGCCGCCGGGCTCGTCGACGCCGGACTGCCCGCTGCCGACGCCGAGGGACTGGCGGCGCTGTTCGTCGACATCCTCGACGGCCACAACAGCTCGCTGGCCGACGGCGTACGCCGCGCGCTCGGCCGCGAGCCCCGTGACTTCACCGAGTACGTACGGCGTACCGCCGCGACGGGAGCCTGGAATGTCTGACTACGTGCTGCTCACGGCCAAGACCCTCGCCGGGCTCCTGGCGGGAGTCTTCTTCGCGTACGCCGTCAGCGTGATGCCGGCGCTCCGGGCGATGGACGACGACACGTTCGTGACGGTGATGAACAAGATCAACGTGGTGATCGTGAACCCGGTGTTCCTCGTGGTCTTCCTCGGCGCCCCGCTCGCGGCGCTCGCCGTGCTGGCCTGGGAGCGCGAGCCCTGGGCGATCGCCGGCGCAGTGCTCGCGCGTGGTGACCCTCCTCGTCACCGTCGTGTTCAACATCCCCCTGAACAACGCCCTGGCCGACGGCGGCTCGCGGGAGGCGTTCGAGAACCCGTGGATGCGTCTGGAACATCGTCCGCACCCTGACCAGCACGGCCTGCCTCGTCTGCCTGCTGCGGGTGTGAGCGAGGGATAGTCCGCCGCGAAAAGCACCCTCGCGCGCGTCCAGGACGTGCTTTTCACGGCGGACTATCGGGACATGATCAGAGCCCCGACGGACCCGCCTCGAGCAGCTGCTTGAAGCCGGCCTCGTCGAGGATGGGTACGCCGAGCTGCTCGGCCTTGTCGGCCTTCGAGCCGGCGTTCTCGCCGACCACGACGTAGTCGGTCTTCTTCGACACCGAGCCCGCGGCCTTGCCGCCCCGGGCCAGGATCGCCTCCCGGGCGGAGTCGCGGCTGAAGTCGACCAGCGATCCGGTGACCACGACGGTCAGCCCCTCGAGGGTGCGGCCCGACGGACTCGTCGCGCTCGTCCTCCATGGAGACGCCGGCGGCCTCCCACGTGTCGACGATGGCGCGGTGCCAGTCGACGCCGAACCACTCGATGACGGCCTCGGCGATCGTCGGGCCCGACGCCCTCGGCCGCGGCCAGCTGCTCCTCGGTCGCACCGCGGATCGCCGCCATCGACCCGAACTCCTGGGCCAGCGCGCGAGCGGCGGTCGGGCCGACGTGCCGGATCGACAGCGCGACCAGCACCCGCCACAGCGGCACCCCCTTGGCCTGGTCGAGGTTGTCGAGCAGTCGCTGGCCGTTGGCCGAGAGCACCGGAGCCGTCGCCCTCGCCCTTCTTCGGCGCGCGGGTGAACAGCGGCGCCCGGCGCAGCTTGTCGGCGTCGAGGTCGAAGACGTCGCCCTCGTTGCCGATCGCCTCGGCGTCGAGCAGCGCGACCGCCGCCTCGTAGCCGAGCCCCTCGATGTCGAAGGCACCGCGGCCCGGCCACGTGGAAGACACGCTCCCGGACCTGCGCCGGGCAGAACTGGTGGTTGGGGCAGCGGAGGTCCTTGTCGCCCTCCTTCTGCTGGGCCAGGGGTGTCCTGCAGGAGGGGCACTTCGTCGGCATCTTCCACGGCCGCAGGCCCTTCGGGCGCAGCGGCAGCACCGGCCCGAGGATCTCGGGGATCACGTCGCCCGCCTTGCGCAGGATCACGGTGTCGCCGGGGCGGACGTCCTTGCGCTTCACCTCGTGGGCGTTGTGGAGGGTGGCGTTCTCGACCGTCGACCCGGCCACCCGCGTCGGCTCCATGACGCCGTACGGCGTGACCCGGCCGGTGCGGCCGACGTTGACCCGGATCTCGAGGAGCACGGTGTTGACCTCCTCGGGTGGGTACTTGAACGCGATCGCCCAGCGGGGCGCCCGGCTCGTGGACCCGAGCCGCCGCTGGAGCGCCACGTCGTCGACCTTGACGACGACCCCGTCGATCTCGTGCTCGACCTCGTGGCGGTGCTCGCCGTAGTACTCGATGAACTCCTGGACGTCCTTCAGCGAGGGCAGCACCTTCACCCGCGGCGACGTCGGCCAGCCCCCACGCCTCGAGGGCGCGGTAGGACTCGGACTGGGCACTCGGCTCGAACCCCTCGCGGGCGCCGATGCCGTGGCAGACCATGCCGAGCGCGCGGGTGGCGGTGACCCGGGGGTCCTTCTGGCGCAGCGAGCCGGCGGCGGCGTTGCGCGGGTTGGCGAAGGCCGGCTTGCCGGCCTCGGTCATCGAGACGTTGAGCCGCTCGAACGCCTTCGGTCGGCAGGAACACCTCGCCGCGCACCTCGACCAGCTTCGGCACCGGGAACTCGTCGCTCGCCTTGAGCCGGTGCGGCACGGAGTCGATCGTCTTCACGTTGGGGGTGACGTCCTCGCCGGTGCGGCCGTCGCCGCGGGTCAGCGCCCGGACCAGCCGGCCGTCCTCGTAGAGCAGGTTGATCGCCAGCCCGTCGACCTTGAGCTCGCACAGCAGGGCCGGGTCGTCGACCCCGTCGCGCCGGAGCCGGGCGTGCCAGGTCTCGAGCTCGTCGTAGGAGAAGGCGTTGTCGAGGCTCTCCATCCGCTGGAGGTGGTCGACGGCGGTGAACTCCGTCGAGACCGCACCGCCGACCTTCTGCGTCGGCGAGTCGGGGGTGCGCAGCTCGGGGAACTCCTCCTCGAGCTCCTGGAGCCGGCGCAGCCGCTGGTCGTAGTCGGCGTCCGACAGGGTCGGGCTGTCGAGGACGAAGTAGCGCCAGCGCGCCTCCTCGATCTCCTCGGAGATCTGTCGGTGCTGCTCACGGGCCTCGGCCGGTGCCGGCTGGGGTTCGCTCATGGGGACATCTTGCCCGGTCCCGCCGACAAGTTCCGCCGACACCCATCTGAGAGGCTGGCGGCTCCGAATCATGACCGTGGCTGCCGAACCGACGACCCGGGAGACGACCCTGCCCGCCCCCTCGCTCACGCGCCTCGACGCGTCCGGAGCCACCCGTGGCCTCGTCGTCGTGCTGCACGGTGGCACGCAGCACTCGGACGAGGTGGTCGACGGCCGCAGCCTCTCGTGGCGGCGCTGCCAGGCCCTGCAGCGGGCGATCGCGCCGCGCCTGCACGAGGCGGGCGTCGGGTCGTGGCTGCTGCGCTACCGCCACCGGGGCTGGAACGGCGGGTCCGGACCGGTCGAGGACGCGCGCTGGGCGCTGGAGCAGGTACGCCGCGACCACGGCGACGTGCCCGTCGTACTCCTCGGGCACTCGATGGGCGCCCGCACCGCCGTCCATGTCGCCGACGACCCCCACGTCGTGGGCGTGGTCGGCCTGGCGCCCTGGTTCCCGGGCAACGAGCCGGTGACCGCGCTGGCCGGCCGCCACCTCGTGGCCGCGCACGGCCACCGGGACAAGATCACCAGCTTCCGCGCCACCGCGGCGTTCGTCGAGCGGGCCAGGCCCGTGGCGGCGTCAGCGGTGCTGCACGACATGGGCCCGGTGGGCCACTACCTGCTGCGGCAGGTGCGCGCGTGGAACGAGCTGCGCGTCCACCTCGGCCCTGTCGATGCTCAGTAGTTCGCGTCCAGGAGAAGCGCCAGGGTGAGGAAGGCGGCGCCCGCGCCGACGAGCGCGCCGCCGTAGCAGAGCACCGCGATCGTCCCCTTCGCCTTGATCTGCAAGCCGTCGTAGAGCGTGTAGCGGAAGCGGTGGGCGCTGTGCACCAGCAGCACCACGAACAACGCCCATCAGCACGAGCACGGTCAGCGGGTTGCCGGCCACCGAGAGCAGGTGGTCGTGGCTCCGGCGGCGTGATCCAGCCGAGCGGGAACGCGAAGGCGAACAGGAAGACCAGCACGGGCAGGAACACCGCGGCCAGGACGCCCCCTCCGCTGAACATCAGCCACACCAGTGGCTCGATCCGACGCGCCGTCATCGGGTCACCAGCCAGATCACGAACGCCGACACGACGACCAGTCCGGCGTACTGCGCGCCGATGACCGCGACCGAGGGCACCGGCCGACCGCGCACGCGCGACCGCCATCGCCTTCGGGGTGAGGCTGAACCACGTCACCACGTGCAGGACCAGGAACGCCGCCGCCACGATGTTCAGTACGACGACCCACGGCGAGGCGGCCCAGTCGAGGAAGTCGTCGTACTCCGCGGCCCCCAGCGTCACCGCCCTCAGCAGCAGCAGCAGGAACACGACGAACCAGGCGATGAAGATGCTGCTCAGCTCGCGCATCACGAACACGAAGTAGGTCCGCCTCTTGAGTCCACCACCAGGTCGACATCGGACGTCGGTAGGTCAGCGGCTCGGCCCCCGGGAGAGTCATCGCGCACCTCTCGGCAGCAGGAACGCCTTGACCGACTCCTGGGCGGCCTTGACCTTGTACCGCTGGATCGCGCCCGCGGGGTCGACGTGCTTGGGACACACCCGGGTGCACTCTCCGACGAAGGTGCACCCCCAGACGCCCTCGTGCTCGATGAGCACGTCGAGCCGTTCGCGGGCGCCGTGGTCGCGGGAGTCGAGGTCGTAGCGTTCCGCGAGCGCGATCGCCGCCGGCCCGACGAAGTCCGGGTCCAGCCCGTAGACCGGGCACGCGGCGTAGCAGAGCATGCAGTTGATGCACATGCTGAACTGCTTGTAGGCGTCGAGCTCCTCCGGCGTCTGGAGGTACTCCCCGTCGATCTCCGTCACGTCGTCGTCGCGGATGATCCAGGGCTTGACCCGCGGCAGCTTCTCCATGAAGTCGGACATGTCGACCACGAGGTCCCGCACGACCGGGAAGTTGGCGAGCGGCTCGACCCGGACCGGGCCGGGCGCGTAGTCGGACAGGAAGGTCCCGCAGGTCAGCCGCGGCTCGCCGTTGACGTTCATCCCGCAGCTGCCACAGATCCCCATCCGGCACGACCACCGGAAGGCCAGGGATGGGTCGATCCGGTTCTTCACGTGGTTGAGCCCGTCGAGGACGGTCCACTCCGTGCTGCAGGGGCACCTCGTACTGCTGCAGCAGTGGCGGGGTGTTCCGGTCCGGCCGGTACCTCATCACCTCGATGCCGATGCTGTCCGCCATGTCACCTCCCGTAGACGCGTTCCCCGGGTGGCCATCGGGTGATGGTCACCGGCAGCTGCTCGATCCGGGCACCGCCGTCCGGCTCGCGAAGAACCAGCTGGTGGGTGAGGAAGCGCTCGTCGTCGCGGGCCGGGAAGTCGGTGCGCTGGTGGGCGCCCCGCGACTCCTCGCGCCGCAGCCCGGACTCGAGGATGCACTCGGCCACGTCGAGCATGTTGGCCAGCTCCAGCGCCGCCACGAGCTCGGTGTTGAACGACCCGCTGGTGTCGAGGATCCCGACCCGCTCGATCCGCTCCTGCAGCCCCTTGAGGATGTCGCCGCCCTCGGCCATGTCCGGCCCGGTGCGGTAGATGCCGGCCGCCTCCTCCATCGTCGCCTGCATCTCGTCACGGATGGTGGGTACGCCGTCGTCCCCCGGCGGGGTGTCCATCAGCCTCCTGAGGCGACGTACCTCGTCGTCGACCTGGGCCTGGATGCCCGGAGGCGGGCCGCCGGCCGTGGTGGCGTACTCGGCGGCCGCCCGGCCGGCGCGCGCGCCGAAGACCAGGCACTCGGGCAGCGAGTTCGAGCCGAGCCGGTTCGCGCCGTTGATGCTCACGCACGCGGTCTCGCCGGCCGCGAACAGCCCCCCGAGGGGAGTGGCTCCGTGGATGTCGGTGTGGACGCCGCCCATCATGTAGTGGACGACGGGGCGGACCGGGATCAGCTCGTGGACCGGGTCGATCCGCTCGTACTTCAGGCACAGCTCGCGCACGAACGGGATCCTGGCCTCGATCAGCTCCTCGCCCAGGTGCCGCAGGTCGAGGTGGACGATCGGCCCGTACGGCGAGTCCGCCGTCCGCCCCTTCTCGACCTCGGCGACGAACGCCTGCGACAGCCGGTCCCGCGGTCCCAGCTCCATGCTCCGCATCTCCGGCGTCGGTGTGGGAGTGCCCAGGTCGTAGTCCTGGAGGTAGCGGTAGCCGTCCTTGTTGAGCAGCCAGCCGCCCTCGGCCCGGGCCGCCTCCGTGATCAGGATCCCCGTGAACGGCAGCCCGGTGGGGTGGTACTGGACGAACTCCATGTCCTTCAGCGGCGCCCCGGCGCGGTAGGCGAGCGCCATCCCGTCGCCGGTGTTGATGTTGGCGTTCGTCGTGAACGGGAAGACCTTGCCGCACCCGCCGGTCGCGAGCACCACGGCCTTCGCCGTGATCGCCTGGATCCGGCCGGTCATCAGCTCGATGGCGACCACGCCGCAGACCCGGCCGTCGTCGACGAGAAGCCGGGTGACGAACCACTCGTCGTACCTCCGGACAGCGGGGTACTTCAGGGACGTCTGGAAGAGCGCATGCAGCATGTGGAAGCCGGTCTTGTCGGAGGCGAACCAGGTGCGCATCTTCTTCATGCCGCCGAACGCGCGGACCGCGACGTGCCCGTCCGGCTGCCGGCTCCACGGGCAGCCCCAGTGCTCGAGCTGGAGCAGCTCCCGGGGGGCCTCCTCGATGAAGGCCTCGATCGCGTCCTGGTCTCCGAGCCAGTCGCTGCCCGAGATCGTGTCGTGGATGTGCTCGTCGAGGGTGTCCCCCTCGGCGATCACCCCCGCCGCGCCGCCCTCGGCGGAGACGGTGTGGCTGCGCATCGGGTACACCTTCGACACGACGGCCACGTCCAGGCGCGGGTCCGTCTCGGCGATCGCGATCGCCGCCCTCAAGCCGGCCGCTCCCCCGCCGACCAGCAGTACGTCGTGGTCGGCGACCACCTCCCCGTCACTCACCGCGGAATTCCTCGTCGACGAGCACCTTCCGGCGGTGGTTCACCACCATCCGGTGCACGCTTCCGTCGTGGAACTCCTCGCGCGTGGTGCAACACCCGCAGTCGAAGCGCAGCTCCTCGGTGAGCAGGCCCTGCAGGTCCTCGGTCACGAAGCGCTCGCCCTCGCGCATCTGCCCACAGGGGGTCGTCGCCGCGTCGAAGCGGCTGATGGTCGAGGTCACCGTGGCACCTCCCTCGTGATGGCGAGACGAACCATCCCCGAACAGATTCCTCTCTCCGGCGCCTCGATGGGCACTGGTCTAGACCAATTGCGGCAAATTGAGTTGTCAGGAATGGAGCCCGACCCCTACCTTGTTCGCGATGAAACGAAACTGTTTCGTTTCATCCAACGTTCGTCCGTCCACGAAGGGCTCCCCCTGCATGACACCGACCGAAGCCGCCGCCGTTCGGCCACGCGTCGAGGGTGACCGCGAGCGCGAGATCCTCGAGGCCGCGCTCCAGGTGCTCGCCGATGTGGGCTACGACCGGCTCACGATGGATGCCGTCGCCGCTCGGGCGCGGGCGTCCAAGGCCACGCTGTACCGGCGCTGGTCGACCAAGGTCTCCCTCGTCATCGACGCCCTCGCTGCTCCAGAAGGGCCACACGGTCATCCCGGACACGGGATCCCTGCGCGGCGACCTGATCGAGGCCTTCTGCGGCATGGGCGGCCTCGACAGCGAGGCCGTGGCCACGTTGTCCAGCGTCCTGACCGCGATCGATCGCGACGAGGAATTCGCACGCGAGTTCCGCGAGCGCGTGATCGGCCCCAAGGCGGCGATCTCCCGCACGATCTACGAGCGGGCCGTCGCCCGCGGCGAGGTGCGTGCGGATCTCGACGTCTCCCTCTTCGGCCCGGCCCTGGCCGGGATCCTGCTCCACCGCGCCTACCTCATGGGCGAGGAGCCGACGGCCGAGCGGATCGCTCGCGTCATCGACCAGATCATCCTCCCTGCCGCACAGGCACCGACCGCGAAGGAAACCCATGTCTGAAGTGACCAAGACCGAGCCCCGCGCGCCAGGTCAGCACGGCCACCTGGGGTGGGCGCTCGTGCTCATCTCGATCGCCCAGCTGATGGTGGTGCTCGACGCCACCATCGCCAACATCGCGCTGCCCTACATCGGCCGCGACCTCGACATCTCCCAGGCGAACCTGTCCTGGATCGTCACCGGCTACGCCCTCGCCTTCGGTGGCCTGCTGCTGCTCGGCGGGCGCCTCGGTGACCTCTACGGCCGTCGCCGGATCTTCATGTACGGCCTGATCATCTTCGCCGTGGCCTCGTTGCTCGGCGGCCTCGCGCAGAACGAGGGTCTCCTGCTCGGCGCCCGTGGCCTCCAGGGCCTCGGTGCCGCGCTGGCCTCCCCCGCCGCGCTCGCCCTGATCACCACGACCTTCCCGGCCGGCCCGCAGCGCAACCGCGCGTTCGCGATCTACGCCGCGATGTCCGGTGCCGGTGCGGCCGTCGGCCTGATCCTGGGTGGCTGGCTGACCGGCCTCGACGGCATCGCCGGCATGGACTTCAGCGGCTGGCGGCTGACCTTCCTGATCAACGTCCC
This sequence comes from uncultured Actinomycetota bacterium, assembly GCA_963788445.1. GTDB lineage: Bacteria > Actinomycetota > Actinomycetes > Propionibacteriales > Nocardioidaceae > Nocardioides. The sequence continues at coordinate 199,014 of CAWBGN010000003.1, read as the reverse complement.
GATCGGCCTGGCCGCGGCGTTCATCGCGCCCCGCCTGCTGGCGGAGTCCGAGTCGCACCTCGGCGAGCTCGACATCCCCGGCGCCGTCACCGGCACCCTGGGCCTGCTCGGCATCGTCTTCGGCCTGACCCAGGCCGGGAAGGCCGACTACGGCTGGGACCACCCGTCGAGCTACGGGTCGCTGATCCTCGGCGTCGTACTGCTGGGCCTCTTCGCCTTCATCGAATCCCGCGTGGAGCACCCGCTGCTGCCGATCCGGATCCTGAAGAACCGCACGCGTGCGGCCAGCTTCATCGCCATGATGTTGGCGCCGGCGGCGATGTTCGCGATGTTCTTCTTCCTGAGCCTGTTCATCCAGCAGATCGTGGGCTACAGCCCGCTGAATGCCGGGTTCGCGTTCCTGCCGTTCTCGTTCGGCATCGTGATCGGGGCCGGCCTCGCATCCAACCTGGCCAGCCGGGTCGACCCGCGCTACCTCGCCGGGGTCGGGACCCTGCTCGCGTCGTTCTCGCTGTTCATGTTCTCGAGGCTGTCGGTGGACGACTCGCCGACAGCAGTCGTCAACGCGCTCCTTTCACACAGCACCGCCGGCGCGGACGTGAACTACTGGACGTCGATCCTGCCGTGGGTGGTCACCATGTCCGTCGGCATGGGCCTGACCTTCGTGCCGCTGACGCTGACCGCCGTCCACCACGTGAAGGCCGCCGACTCCGGCATCGGGTCCGGCGTGCTGAACACCATGCAGCAGGTGGGTGGCGCGCTCGGTCTCGCCACGCTCAGCACGGTGTCGCTGCACTACGTGAACAACAGCGTCGACGAGATGGGACCTGCCCTCGGCCAGGCCCTGCAGAGCCAGAACATCGACCCGACCGTGCAGGTCCCGGGCACGGCGCTGACCTTTGTCGAGACGGCCGGCTTCCAGGCGACCTTCACCGACGGGGCGACCGCAGCCTTCCTGGTGGGCGCGGGGATGATGCTCGCCGCATCACTCGTGGTGTGGATCTTCCTCAACGTCAAGCACACCGAGCTGGCCACGGACGGCCCGGAAGGCGTCCCGCCGGTGGTGTAAACCCACGGCGTACGACGAGGGCCCGGTCAGCGAGAGCTGGCCGGGCCTTCGTCGTTCAGTCCAGGTTGGTCGCGGCCCGGTGCACCGTGGCCAACGCCTGCCGCGACCAGTCGTGCGATGCACCGGCCAGCCCGCAGGTGGTGCTGAGGGCGAGTCGGGCGCCGACCGTCGCCGGATCGAGACCGAGCATGTCGAGCCAGCGGATCACCCGCTCGGTGACCTCGCCGTCGGTGGGAGGGGTTTCCGGGTCGGTGGCGGGCACGACTCCGAGCACGACGCTCTCGCCGTGCTCGAGGGCCTCGCCGAGGACGTCGTGGTCGGCGGCGGTCATCACGGACAGGTCGACCGAGAGGCCGCGGGCTCCGGCACCTCGGAGGAGGTCGAGCGGCGTACCCGCGCGCGCAGGTGTGGACCCACGGCTCGGCACCCGCGTCGGCCACGGCCCCGAGCACCCACGACAGAGCCTCCGACGCCTCGGGTGGGTGGATCGACCGGTGCCGGTGGAAGCCGGACGCAGTGGGCACGCGGCCGGTCAGCACGGCAGCGAGCGCCGGCTCGTCGACCTGGACCACGAGCCGATCGGCGCGCGGCACCCGGCGCCGTACGTCGGCGACGTGCGTCCGCAGTCCCTCGGCAAGCGCCTGCGCGAGGTCTCGTCGGGCGCCGGTGTCGCTGAGCACCTTGTCCCCGCGCGGCTTCTCGACCGTGGCCGCGAGGGTCCACGGACCCGCGACCTGGATCTTGAACGAACCTTCGTTTTCCTGCGCCAGCTCTTCCACGATGTCGAGGTCCTGGGCGAGCAGGCTGCGCGCCCGGCGGTGGTCGATCCCGGGCGCGTCGGTGAGTCGCCACCCGGCCGGCTGGAGGTCGGCGCCCGAGGCTGCTCATCACGGCCAGCGCCCGGCCGGTCATGGAGGCCGGTGCGCCGCGCCCCGGCAGCTCGGGCACGTGCGGCAGGTCCGGCAGCTCGCCGAGCACGGTCCGCACGGCTTCGGCGTACGCGTGGCGTCGTCCCCGGGCATCGAGCCGACACCCGTTGCGATCGCCATGGGTCCGACCCTAGGCGGGGGCGTCGGCCCATGTAACGCCGGGTTACTCCTTGTACCGACTGGGCTACAGGACAGTGCGAACAGTGAGTAACCCGGCGTTACAAGCGGGCTGGCGACCGCTCGGTGGCGGAGATGGTGGCCGACCCGACGACGCGGGTGCCTTCGTAGATCACGGCGGCCTGGCCGGGGGCGATGCCCTGGGCGGGGTCGAGCAGCTCGATGGCGACCTCGTCGTCCCGACGGTCGACGACAGCGCGGTGCTCGTCGCCGTGCGCACGGAGCTGGACGGTCCCGTCGAGGCGGTCGGGGACGGTGCCGCACCAGCGTGGCTTGATGCCGGTCAGCCGGTCGACGGTGAGCTCCGATCGCGGGCCGACGGTGACGGTCCCGGAGACCGGCTCGATGTCGAGCACGAAGCGCGGCTTGCCGTCGGGTGCCGGCCGGCCGATCCGCAGCCCCTTGCGCTGGCCGATCGTGAAACCGAACGTTCCTTCGTGTTGGCCGAGCACCTCGCCGCTCGCCTGGTCGACGATGTCGCCGCCGCGGTTGGGGGCACGGTCGCCGAGCTTCTCGCTCAGCCAGCCGGCGTTGTCCCCGTCGGCGACGAAGCAGATGTCGTGGCTGTCCGGCTTGTCAGCGACCAGCAGCCCGCGGCGGCCGGCCTCCTCGCGCACGGCCGGCTTGGTCGTGTCGCCGAGCGGGAACATCGAGTGGGCGAGCTGGTCCTGGGTGAGTACGCCGAGGACGTACGACTGGTCCTTGCCGTGGTCGACCGCACGGTGCATCTCGATCAGCCCGTCCGGGCCGGTGCGCAGCTGCGCGTAGTGACCGGTCGCGACCGCGTCGAACCCGAGTCCGAGCGCCCGGTCGAGGACGGCAGCGAACTTGATCTTCTCGTTGCAGCGCAGGCACGGGTTGGGGGTGCGCCCGGCGGCGTACTCGCTCATGAAGTCCTCGACCACGTCCTCGTGGAAGCGCTCGGAGAGGTCCCAGACGTAGAAGGGGATGCCGATGACGTCGGCGGCCCGGCGGGCGTCGTTGCTGTCCTCGATGGTGCAGCAGCCGCGGGCGCCGGACCGGTAGGACTTCGGGTTCCGCGACAGGGCGAGGTGGATGCCCGTGACGTCGTGTCCGGCCTCGGCGGCGCGGGCGGCGGCGACGGCCGAGTCGACGCCGCCGGACATGGCAGCGAGAACTCTTCATCTCGAGCCCACTGCCCTCGCGCGTTCGACAACGGGGCCGATGGCGTCGACGAGCGCGTCGACGTCGGCCTGGGTGCTGGTGTGGCCGAGCGAGAACCGCAGCGACGAGCGGGCCTCCTCGTCGCTGGCGCCCATGGCGAGCAGCACGTGCGACGGCTGGGGTACGCCGGCCGAGCAGGCCGACCCGGTGGAGCACTCGATGCCCCTCGCGTCGAGCAGCATCAGCAGTGAGTCGCCCTCGCAGCCCGGGAACGTGAGGTGGGCGTTGCCGGGGAGCTTGTTGGCGACGTCGCCGTTGTGCTCGGCGTCGGGCACGATCTCCTGCACCCGGCGGACCAGGTCGTCGCGGAGCTCGGCCATCCGGACGGCGTGGTCGGCCTGGTTCTTCACGGCCAGCTCGACCGCGGCCGCGAAGCCGGCGATGGCCGGGGTGTCGATGGTGCCCGAGCGGATGTCGCGCTCCTGGCCGCCGCCGTGCACGAGCGGCGTCACCTCGACCTCGCGGCGTACGACGAGCGCGCCGACGCCGTACGGGCCGCCGACCTTGTGCCCGGTCAGGGTGAGCGCGTCGACGCCGGAGCGCGGCGAAGTCGACGGGTACGGCGCCCACGGCCTGGACCGCGTCGGTGTGCACCGGGATGCCGTGCGCGCCGGCGAGCTCGACCACCTCGGCCACCGGCTGGAGGGTGCCGACCTCGTTGTTGGCCCACATCACCGAGACCAGGGCGACCGACTCCGGGTCGCGCTCGACCGACTCCGCGCAGCGCGGCCAGGTCGAGGCGGCCGGTCCGGTCGACCGGCAGCAGCTCGACGGTCGCGCCCTCCTGCTCGCCGAGCCAGAACAGCGGGTCGAGGACGGCGTGGTGCTCGACGGCGGTGGCCAGGATCCGCACGCGCCGCTCGTCGGTGTTGCGCCGCGACCAGTACAGGCCCTTGAGCGCCAGGTTGTCGGACTCGGTGCCGCCGGAGGTGAAGACGACCTCACCCGGCCGGCAGTTCAGCGCCTGGGCGATCTTCTCCCGGGACTCCTCCACGACCCGGCGGGCGTGCCGGCCGGAGGCGTGCAGCGACGAGGGGTTGCCGGTCGCCGCGAGCTGCGCGGTCATCGCCTCGACGGCCGCCGGGAGTATCGGCGTCGTGGCGGCATGGTCGAGGTACACGGTCATGACCGGTCAAGCGTACGGCGTGACCCCCGGAACCCCTCAGTCCAGGCGCTCCAGCCAGGCATGCTCGGCATCAAGACGGCGTACGGCGTCGCGCAGCCAGGCCCGCTGGTCGGCATCCAGCAGCGGCCAGGTGCGGTCGAGGTCCCGCTCGTCCTTCGGCCGACGGTGGCGCGCCTTGTAGAACAGCACGATCTCGGGGTTGAGGTAGCGGACACCGTCGTCGGCGACCCAGGTCGCCTGGTCGAGCGCAACCACGTGCTCGGCCAGGAACTTGTTCGTCCACATTCCGTCTCGGTCGGGCGTGATCGGCAGGTCGATCACCCACGGGTCCTGGGCACTGGCCCGGATCCAGATCTGGCTGCGGACGTCGAGGACCTCCGGATGCTCGTCGCTGAGGGGACGGAGCGTGCCGCCGTGATTGCTCCAGAGGTGCCACCGGTCGCCGACGTGCTCTCGGAGGACGGGGATGTCGCAGGCGAGGATCGACAGGTCCACGTCCTCGTGCTCGCGCGGCGCCCTCGTGAACGCCTCGATCGCCCAGCCGCCGACGATCCACCAGGGTCGCGCGAAGCCGGCCATGAACTCCGCGAGACCTTCGGGGTCAAGCGGCGCCCACGTCGCCGTACAGGCGGAAGAACGCTTCGTCCTCCGCCTCGTCGTCGGCAGTCCGCGGCAAGGGCTCCCTCATTTCACCGCCAGCTCCGCGACCAGGGCGCGGTGGTCCGTGCCCGGGATCGCCAGCGTATGCGTCCCGAGCGCGGCCAGCCCGGGACCCACGAGCACATGGTCGATCTGGACCAGCCGCGGCACCTCGAGGCCGGCGACGTGCACCACGCCGTACGCCGGCCAGGTCGGCTGCCAGCCCTCGTTGGCGAGCTCGGTGGCCGAGCGGTAGCCCGCGTCAGCGAGCCGCCGCATCGGCTCGTGGTCGACGGTCGCGTTCAGGTCGCCGATCACGAGATCGGCGTCTGAGGCCTCCGCCTCGGCCAGGATCTTCGCGTGGTCGGCGCGCCACCCCTGCGGATCGGTCGGCGATCTGGGGTGTACGGCGAGGAGGGTCAGGTCGCCCATCGACGTCTGCCACCCGTCCCAGGTGGTGTCGAGGTGGGCCGCCTCGCCGAGTGGTCGCCGCGAGAAGACCATGGTCCCCTGACCGACGTCGCCGGTCTCGCCCACTCGGTGCGGCAGGAGCTCATCGATCCCGGCACTCTCCATCGCGGCCAGTTGCGACGCGGCGATCTCCTCGACCACGAGCAGATCGATGTTCTCGTCCGCCACCGCCTCGACCAGCGCGACGCCGTCACCCGCACCGCCGTACACGTTCGCCGTCATCACCCGCAGGGTCGGCGCACCGTCGGCGGGCGGCGGGTTGGCACCGCTCACCATCGGCGCGAACCACCAGACGTGCAGCGCCAGGCCGAGCGCGGCCACGCAGGCCACGACCAGGGTGACCTCCCTGCCTCCGGACCACCGCCGGAGAAGCCGCACGACCAGCAGCACCAGCGCGCCGAGGTACAGGAACATCGCGAACGGCGTGAACGACTCGGCCCGGATCCACCGCCCGCCCGACGGCTCGAACAGCCGGGACACCGTCAGCAGCAGCGCGGGAACCATCACGACCAGCACCACGCACCAGAAGAGGACGGACCGCACGCGCACCTCGCGAACCTACCCGGCCGCGGGTCCGGATCCGTGCCAGCATCGTCGTACTACCTGAGTTCGAGGAGGTCGATCCATGGAGACACCGGTCGCGGTACGGCGGATGATCGAGGCGACCAACGCGGGCGACAGTGACGCGTTCGTCGACGCGTTCACGGACGACGCCTATCTGGAGGACTGGGGACGCGAGTTCCACGGCCGTGCGGGCGTGGCTCGCTGGAACGAGTCCGACAACATCGGTCGGAACGCACACTTCGAGGCCACCGGCACTGTCGAGCAGGGTGGCCGCTACGTCGTGACCCTCGTGGTGAGCGGCGACGGCTTCAACGGCACGAGCGACATCGCCTTCGAGGTCGAGGACCAGCGGATCCGGTCGATGATCATCAGCGCTGACTGAGGCTGGTGGACCGCCGCGCTTCAGAGCAGGCTTCAGAGCAGCACGAGGTCGTCGCGGTGCACGACCTCGCGCTCGTACGCCGCGCCGAGCTCGCGCTTGAGCTCGTGTGAGGAGCGACCGAGCAGGTTCGGGATCTCCTCGGCGTCGAAGTTCACCAGGCCGCGGGCCACGGGCCGGCCGTCGGGATCGGTCAGGTCGACCGGGTCGCCGGCGACGAACGTCCCGACCACACCGGTCAGCCCGGCGGCGAGCAGCGAGGCCCGCCGCTCGGTCACCGCGCGCACGGCGCCGGCGTCGAGGACAAGCTGGCCCTTCGGCTCGGTGGCGTGCGCCAGCCAGAGCAGGCGGGTGGGACGCCGGCGGCCGGTCGCGTGGAAGAGGGTGCCGACCGACTCCCCCGCCAGCGCCTCCGGCGCCTGGGCAGTCGACGTGAGCACGACGGGGATCCCGGCACCGGTGGCGATCCGGGCCGCCTCGACCTTGGTGTGCATGCCGCCGGTGCCGACCCCGGCGGCACCGGTCCGGCCGATCCGCACGTGGCCGAGGTCGTCGCCCGCCGCGACCTCCGGGATCAGGCGAGCTGCCGGGCTCGGCGGGGTTGCCGTCGTACAGGCCGTCGACGTCCGAGAGCAGCACCAGCAGGTCGGCGTGCACGAGATGGGCGACGAGCGCGGCCAGCCGGTCGTTGTCGCCGAACCGGATCTCGCTGGTGGCGACGGTGTCGTTCTCGTTCACGATCGGGAGCACGCCGAGCTCGAGCAGCTTCGCGAACGTCTGGTAGGCGTTCCGGTAGTGCGAGCGCCGGGTCATGTCGTCGTTGGTGAGCAGGACCTGGCCGGTGACGAGGCCGTGCCGGGCCAGCTCCTCGGTGTAGCGGTGCACCAGCAGCCCCTGCCCCACCGACGCCGCCGCCTGCTGGGCGGGCAGGGCACGCGGCCTGCGGGCCAGGCCGAGCGGGGCCAGCCCGGCGGCGATCGCACCCGACGAGACCAGGACCACCTCGGAGCCGGCGACCCGAGCCGCGGCGAGCACGTCGACCAGCTGCCGGATCCGGTCGGGGTCGATGCCCCCGGCCGCGGTGGTCAGGGACGACGAGCCGACCTTGACCACGATCCGCTTCGCGGAGACGACCTCCGCGCGCCGGCCCGCGGTGCTCATTCCCCGGGGTCCCGCTCGGACCAGTCGGGGTCGTCGTCGGAGCCGATCTCGTACGACGAGGGCCCGTACGTCTCGGGCTTGTCGAGGCGGCGGGCCACGTCGGCGCGGGTCTCGGTCTCGCTGCGGTCGGGCATCGCGGCGTCGATGTCGCGCCGGCGCCGGGCGGCGGGCCGGGTCTCGTCGAAGCGCTGGTCCTCGCCGCGGCGGCTGAGCACCTCGGCCCCGGCGTCGATGCCGGGCTTGAAGTCGAACACGACCGCGTCGTCGGGGTGCCCGATCAGGACGGCGTCGCCCTCCTGGGCGCCGAGCTGCATCAGCCGGCTCTCGACCCCGAGCCGGTTGAGCCGGTCGGCGAGGAACCCGACCGCCTCGTCGTTGCCGAAGTCGGTCTGGCGGACCCAGCGCTCGGGCTTCACGCCGCGGACCCGCCAGCCCTCGCCGGTCTGCTTGACGGTGAACTCGTCGCTGCCGTCGGCGGACGCGGGGCGGATCACGATCCGCGTGGTCTCGGCCACCGGCTTCTCGCGGCGGGCGCGGTCGACGATCTCGGCCATCGCGAACGTCAGCTCGCGCAGTCCCTCACTGGACGCGGCCGACACCGGGAACACCCGGAGACCGCGCTCGCGCAGCTCGTCGGTCACCATCTCGCCGATCTCGCGGCCGTCGGGTACGTCGATCTTGTTCAGCGCCACCAGCCGCGGCCGGTCCTCGAGGCCGCCGTAGCGGGACAGCTCGTTCTCGATGATGTCGAGGTCCTCGACCGGGTTCCGGCCGGGCTCCATCGTGGCGGTGTCGACGACGTGCACGATCGCGGCGCAGCGCTCGATGTGCCGCAGGAAGTCATGGCCCAGGCCGCGACCCTCGCTCGCCCCCTCGATCAGGCCGGGGACGTCGGCGACGGTGAACGTCGTGTCACCCGCGGTGACGACCCCGAGGTTCGGGACCAGCGTGGTGAACGGGTAGTCCGCGATCTTCGGGCGGGCCCGGGAGATCGCCGCGATCAGGCTGGACTTCCCGGCGCTGGGGAAGCCGACCAGGCCGATGTCGGCCACGACCTTGAGCTCCAGCACGATCTCGAGCTCGTCGCCGGGCTCGCCGAGCAGCGCGAACCCGGGTGCCTTCCGCTTGGAGGACGCCAGCGCGGCGTTGCCGAGGCCGCCGCGGCCGCCGCTGGCGACCACCATCTCGGTGCCGGCGCCGACCATGTCGGCCAGCACGTTGCCGCGTCCGTCGGAGACGACGGTGCCGTCCGGGATCGGCAGGACCAGGTCGGCGCCGTGCCCGCCGTTGCGATGACCGCCCGCCCCGTGGCCGCCGTGCTCGGCGCGCCGCTTCGGGCTGTGGTGGTAGTCGATCAGGGTCGTCACGTCGGGGTCGACGCGCAGGATCACCGAGCCGCCCGGGCCGCCGTTGCCGCCGTCGGGTCCGCCGAGGGGCTTGAACTTCTCACGGTGCACGGACGCCACGCCGTTGCCGCCGCGACCGGCGCTGACGTGCAGCGTCACCTGGTCGACGAAGGTCGGGACGGCCATGGTTCCTACTCTCGGTGATGTGGGGCCTGGAAACCACGAAGGGCGCCCCCGTTCAGGGACGCCCTTCGAGTGAAGTGTGCTGAGCGAGCGTCAGGTCACTCGCCCGGGACGACGTTGACGACCCGGCGACCACGACGGGTGCCGAACTCGACGGCACCGCCGACGAGCGCGAACAGGGTGTCGTCGCCGCCACGGCCGACGCCGGAGCCCGGGTGGAAGTGGGTGCCGCGCTGGCGGACGATGATCTCGCCGGCGTTGACGATCTGGCCGCCGTACCGCTTGACGCCGAGCCGCTGGGAGTTCGAGTCCCGACCGTTCTTGGTCGAGGCCGCGCCCTTCTTGTGTGCCATGGGTTCAGTCCTTTGCGCTGGAATGCTTCGTGGAGCTAGACTGCGCGATGTCTGACTCCGTCAGACGGTGATGTCGGTGACCTTGACCTGGGTGTACTTCTGGCGGTGACCCTGGCGCTTCTTGTAGCCGGTCTTGTTCTTGTACTTCTGGATGATGATCTTGGGACCCTTGGTGCGGCCCAGCACCTCGACGGTCACGGAGGCCTTGTCCAGGCCGGTCGCGGTGACCTTCTCGCCGTCCACGAGCATCACCACGGGCAGGGTCACCGACTCGCCGACCGCCGTCTCGATCGTGTCGATCTCGATGACGTCGCCGACGACGACCTTCTGCTGCTTGGCGCCTGCGCGCACGATCGCGTACACCGCGGTCTCCTTCGTCAATTCCTGCACTTCACATCCGGGTCTGCGGCACGCCTCGAACCCGTGAGGAGTCGGGATGCCATGCAGAGACAGCACGCGTGAGCGCACCGAGGGTCAATAGTACGGACCGCGCGCTCCCACCGCAAAACGGGATGGCGGGCCCGCTCAGCGCTTGCGCGAGCCCTTCTTCTTGATCGGGACGTGCTCCACCACCGGGTGCCCGGTACCCGCATCGGCGCCGCCGGGCTCGGTCGAGGCGGTCCCGGGCTCGACGGCCCCGCCGACGGGCGGTTCACCGACCGATCCGGTGCTGGACGGCTGGGCTGCGAGAGCCGGAACCGGATCCGTGCCGCTGGCCGGCGGGCCGGCCGGGCGGCTGGCGCTGCGGCGCCTGGTCCGGGTCACCACCTGGGGCTTCTCGGGCTCGGTGGTCGGGTCTCGACGGGCTCGACCGGCGTGGGCTCCGGCTCGCTGTCGGCTGGGGGTCTCGACGGGCTCGACCGGCGTGGGCTCCGGCTGGGCGTCGGCAGGGGTCTCGACCGGCGTCTCGACAGGCTCGACCGACGTGGGCTCCGGCTCGCTGTCGGCGGGCGTGGGTTCCGCGTGTCGCGTCTCTCGTGGGGCTCGTCGGCGTGGCGGGCCATCGCGGCGACGTCCTTCGGCGAGGGCGGACCCGCCTTGCCGTTGCCGCCGTTCCGTTGCCGCCCCGATGCCGGTTCGCGCCCGGCCACGGCCACCCCGGCTGCGGCGGGCGCTGGCACCCCGGCGCGAGTCGTCCTCGACCTTCTTCGGCTCGACGGGCGCGTCGTGGACGATCACGCCGCGGCCCTGGCAGTGCTCGCAGTTCTCGCTGAACGCCTCGAGCAGGCCGGTACCGATCCGCTTGCGGGTCATCTGCACCAGGCCGAGCGAGGTCACCTCGGCGACCTGGTGGCGGGTGCGGTCGCGGCCCAGGCACTCGACCATGCGGCGCAGCACGAGGTCACGGTTGGACTCGAGGACCATGTCGATGAAGTCGACGACGATGATGCCGCCGATGTCGCGCAGCCGGAGCTGCCGGATGATCTCCTCGGCCGCCTCGAGGTTGTTCTTGGTGACCGTCTCCTCGAGGTTGCCGCCGGAGCCGGTGAACTTGCCGGTGTTGACGTCGACGACCGTCATCGCCTCGGTGCGGTCGATGATCAGCGAGCCGCCGGAGGGCAGCCAGACCTTGCGGTCCAGACCCTTCGCGATCTGCTCGTCGATCCGGTAGGCGCGCGAAGATGTCCTTGCCGTTGCCGCCACGATCGAACCGCTCGAGCCGCTCCTCGAGGTCGGGCGCGACGTGGACGACGTACCCCTGCACGGTGTCCCAGGCGTCGTCGCCCTCGATGACCAGCTTGGAGAAGTCCTCGGTGAACAGGTCGCGGACGACCTTCAGGGTCAGGTCCGGCTCGCCGTACAGCAGCTGCGGCGCGTTGCCCTTGGCCTTCTTCTCGATGTCCTCCCAGCGGGCCTTGAGCCGCTCGACGTCGCGGGTCAGCTCGTCCTCGCTGGCGCCCTCGGCCGCGGTCCGCACGATCACGCCGGCGGTGTCCGGGACGATCTCCTTCAGGAGGGTCTTCAGGCGGTTGCGCTCGGTGTCGGGCAGCTTGCGGGAGATGCCGCTGGTGGTGCCGTCCGGTACGTAGACGAGGAACCGGCCGGCCAGGCTGATCTGGCTGGTCAGGCGGGCGCCCTTGTGCCCGATCGGGTCCTTGGTGACCTGCACGAGCACGGACTGGCCGGAGCTGAGGAACGACTCGATCTTGCGCGGCTGGCCGTCCTTGTGTCCGAGCGACGGACCAGTTGACCTCGCCGGCGTACAGCACGGCGTTGCGGCCCTTGCCGATGTCGATGAACGCCGCCTCCATGGAAGGCAGGACGTTCTGGACGCGCCCGAGGTAGACGTTGCCGATGAGCGAGGTCTGCGACTCGCGGGCGACGTAGTGCTCGACCAGGACCTTGTCCTCGAGCACCGCGATCTGGGTGAGTTCGTCGCGCTGGCGGATCACCATCACCCGGTCGACGGCCTCGCGGCGGGCCAGGAACTCGGCCTCGCTGACGATCGGGGCGCGGCGGCGGCCGGCCTCGCGGCCGTCGCGACGGCGCTGCTTCTTGGCCTCGAGCCGGGTGGAGCCGGAGATCGACGTGATCTGGTCGTCGCCGGTGCGGCTCTTCCGGACCCGGGTGACGGTGTTCTGCGGGTCGTCCCCGCCCTCGTCGCCGTCGTCGCCGGTACGCCGGCGCCGGCGACGGCGACGCGACGTCGCCTCGCCACCGGAGTCGTCCTGCTGGTCGTCGGCCTCGTCGCCGGACTCGTCCTGATCGTCGCCGGAGGTGCCCTCGGACTCCCCGTCGCCGGGCTTGCGGCGACGGCGGCCGCCCCGGCGGCGGCGACGACGGGCTCCACCCTCGCCGTCCTCGCCATCCTGGCCGGAACGGTCGTCGGCCGAACCGGACTGGCCGGCCTTGTCGTCCTTGTTGTCCTTGTTGTCGTCGCCCTGGTCTTCAGCGGCGGCCTTGCCCTGGCCGGAGCCCTTGCCCTTGCCCTGGCTCTTGCCGGAGCCCCCCTTGCCGGAGGCCTTCTTCGCGGCCGGCTTGTCGGACGGTGTGTTCTGGTCGCCCTCGGACTGGTCGACCTCGACCGCGTCCGGCTTGGGCTCGGCCGCCTTGCGCGTACGCCGCGGGGGCGCGGCGGTCGGCTCGGGCGCCTTGAACAGCAGCATGGTGTCCGCGGCCGCAGCGGCGGCGGCTTCCGCAGGCGACTCGGCCGGCGCGGCTGCGGGCTCGTCGGCCGGCTTGGCGGCGACCTTCTTGCTGGTGGTCTTCTTCGCCGTGGACTTCTTGGCCGCGGTCTTCTTCGCAGCCGCCTTCTTGGCGGGCGGTCGCGTCCGAGCGCCTCGGCCGGTGCGTCGGCGGCCGGCTTGGCGGCGGCCTTCTTGGTGGTGGTCTTCTTCGCCGTGGTCTTCTTGGCCGCCGTCTTCTTCGCGGCCGCCTTCTTCGCCGGCGGGGCGTCGGTCGGCGTGTCGGTCGGCGTGTCGGCCGTTGCGGTGCCGGTGGGTTCGTTGGCCTGGGGATCTTCGAGCATTTTGCTCTCCTCGGCCCGCGCATCCCGTGCGCGGACTTGTCGTACGCCGCGGGCCCGAGTGCACAGAGCCGCAAGCGTTAAGCCTTCAGTGGCGGCGACACCCTCCGCGGTGCGTCACGGCGAACCCGCTCGTCACCTGCCGCGGTCGCTGGGCCTTCTTCACAGCGCCTCGGGAGGTGCTGTCCGCGGGAGTCCCTGTCACCGGCTCCCGCCCGGCCGCGTCGCGGTCTGGCGACGACTCGTGCTCACGTGTGCCGGTCCGTTTCGGCGAACCGGCGAGAACGTCGTCGGGTCGATGCGGGCGGTCTGGACCACTACCGCGTCAACCGCTGCGAGTATCGCACACCCGTTCCGGAACGTCCCTATAGCGACGAAGTCAGCGGGTCGCCGATCTCGCCGGTGTCGGCGTCCAGCGGTCCCTGGGCGAGGCGGGTCAGCAGCGGCGCCTCGCCCGCCTCGAAGTCCGCGACCGAGGCCAGCCCGGTGAGCACGTCGTCGGGCCGGACGGCCGGGACGGTGTGCCGCAGCACGAGCTGCAGCCGGGATCCCTCGCCTGCCGGCTCGACCGTCAGCGACACGACCGCGGCTCGGCAGTCGAACTCCCGCAGGCCCTTCTTCATCATCCGCTCGACCAGCACGGTCTCGGTGCCGAGGAAGGTCGCGACCGCGGCGGCCGTCGACTCCGGATCGGCCTCGGTCAGGTCGAGCTGCCAGTGGCTCCCCTCGAGCAGGTCGGCCAGCGAGCCACCCTGCGACACCACGACCTCGAGCACGTCGAGGCCGTCTGGGAGTGCCTCCTCCAGCGCCGCCCCGATGGCGGCCGGGTCGACGACCTCGGCGAGCGCGATCTCGAGGTACTCCGCCTCGCTGGCCGACCCGGTCGGCGCCGCGCCTGCGTACGAGATGCGGGGGTGAGGGTTGAAGCCCGACGAGTACGCCATCGGCACCCGGGCCCGGAACACCGCCCGCTCGAACGCCCGGCTGAAGTCGCGGTGGCTGGTGAACCGGAGCCGCCCGCGCTTGGCGTAGCGGATCCGCAGCCGCTGGACGGGCGGGGCTTGCTGCTCGGGCTGGTCTCGCACGGCGCGAACGATAACGGTGTCAGGGCAGGAGAGCCGATTTCATCTGCAGCGACTGGTAGACGCTGCCGACCCGGATCCCGGCCAGCCACGTGGTCAGCCGCTGCGCCTCGACGTCGCAGGGCCGCTCGGGCGTCGGAGCCGACGTCCTCGCGGAGCACGACCCGGACGACGGCGTCGTCGTCCTGGACCCAGCAACCGACGATCCGGCCGTTCCACCATGCCGTGGTGCCGCCGTTGCCGTTCGTGTCGAAGAGGTACGCCGTGTGCTCGGGGTCGAGGTAGAAGTCGCGCTCCTTCCACCCCATCGTGGTCGCGTCGAGGACCGGCAGCAGCGCCGCCCAGGGTTCGACGCGGGGCGCCGGGTCGACGTCGTCGGGCAGCACCCAGCCGGTGCCGCCGCCGTCGAGGGACACCTCGACGGCCTCCACGTCGGCGAGTGCCCGCTTCACGACGGTGACCGTCGAGCCCAGCCACCACTTCAGGTCGGTGACCGTCCCGGGGCCGAACGCGGCCAGCCAGCGCCGCACCAGCTCGGCGTACCCCGCGGACGTCTCGAGTGGCTCGGGGACGTCATCCAGCCAGTGCGAGGTGATCGTCCAGGCGTGGCGGGACAGCCGCCAGTGCCCGTCGTTGCGGCCGCGGATGATCGCGCCGCGGGCACCGAGCAGGGTCAGCAGCCGCGGCCCGATCGGGATGTCTCCGCCCCACTTGGTGCCCGGAGAGATCGAGACGGTGCCCGACAGCTCCGGCAGCGCCGCCCGGATCTGCATCGTGGTCAGGCCACCCTTGCTCGGCACTCAACAGCTCGAGCACCGACGCCGAGGAGGCAAGGATCCAGCCCTTGCCGTCCTTCGTGACGCCGCTCTGCTCGAGCTCCTTGGCCAGCCGGGTGGCCGCCTGGTCGGCCACTCGCGTGCTGGCGCTGGCCCAGACGGCGGGGAGCAGGTCGCGCGGGAACGTGAACAGGGTCCGTCGCATCGCCAGCTGCTTGACCAGGGTGCGCTCGTCGAACAGGGCCCGGTCGACGTCGGCCACGGTGAGCCCGTCGACCCGCGCGGCCAGCGAGAGGTAGACCGTCGCCGGCTCCGTGGAGTGCAGCGCGACCACCGCCCGGGTGGCGGCCACCGGGTCGGCGACGCGGGCCCAGGGAGCGATCGCGTGCCGGGTGGCGAGCCGGGCGAGACGCTCGTCGTCCCCGATGTGGCGCATGGTCCTATCCTGCCCGAGCAATGACTCGTCTCCTCGCGTCCGGCCGCGCCTCCGTCCTCGTGCTCGCCGGCATCGTCCTGCTGTCCTTCAACCTGCGCCCCGCCGCCGTCGCCGTCGGACCGGTGCTCGCCGAGGTGCGAGGCGGCCTCTCGATGTCGGCCGCGTCGGCCGGTCTGCTCACCTCGCTGCCCGTGCTCGCGTTCGCAGGCTTCGGGGCGGCGGCACCGACCCTGGCCCGCCGGGTGGGCGTGCACCGGGCGACGCTGCTCGCTCTCCTCGCGCTCGTGGTGGGGCTGGCCACGCGGGCGCTGGTGCCCGCGCAGCTGCCGTTCCTCGCGCTGTCGATGCTGGCGCTGTCCGGCATGGCCGTGGCCAACGTGCTGCTCCCGTCGCTGGTGAAGCTGCACTTCCCCGACCGGGTCGGCACGGTCACCGCGCTCTACACCGGCGCGATGTCGATCGGCCTGACCGCGGCGCTGATGCTGACGGTGCCGATCTCGGACTCCTTCGGCGGCTGGCGGCTCGGGATCGGCGCCTGGGCGATCCCGGCTGTGCTCGCGGTGTTCCCGTGGCTGTGGCTGGCCGGCCACGACCGACGGCTCGCCTCGGAGGCGCACGACGTACGCCTCGACCGACGTGGCGCGCACCCGGCTGGGCTGGGCGATGGTGCTGTTCTTCGGGCTGCAGTCGATGCAGGCGTACGCGATCTTCGGCTGGTTCGCCCAGCTGTGGCGGGACAACGGCTACTCCCCCGCCACGGCCGGCGTCCTGGTCGGCATCGTGGCCGCGACCAGCGTGCCCGCTGTCCCTGTGGCTGCCCACGGCCGCTCGCCCGGCGCGACGACCAGCGCGGGATCCTGCTGGCGGTGATGGCGTGCTACCCGGTCGCGTACCTCGGACTGATGATCGCGCCGCACGACCTGGCCCTGCTGTGGGCCGTGATCGTCGGCATCGGTACCTGCACGTTCCCGCTGATCCTGACCTTCATCGGGCTGCGCTCGCGGACGCCCGCCGGCACCGCCGCCCTGTCGGGTTTCACCCAGTCCGCCGGCTACCTGGTCGCGGCCGCCGGGCCGTTCACGATCGGCGCTGCTCCACGACGCGACCGACGGGTGGACCGTCCCGCTGATCGTCCTGATGGCGCTCGGTCGTGCCGATGGTGGCGGTCGGGCTGTACGTCGCCCGGCCGGTCGTACCTCGAGGACCAGCTGCCCGAGAGGTCGACGGCCGCCCGGGTCGCACCATGAGCGACGTGGCCGGCACGAACCCGGCCCGCGCGTAGAACGGCACCGAACGCTCGCTGGGGCTGAGCACGATCCGGGCGAAGCCGTGCTCGTCGGCGTACGTCGTACAGGTCGCGAGCAGCTCACCACCGAGGCCGGTGTTGCGTTGCCCGGCGACCACGAAGCAGTTCGCGAGGTAACCCCACTGGGTGGGCCGTGCGGTCTCGGGCGAGAGCGGGAACGGCATCCGGGTGAACACCAGCAGGTTGAGCATGCCGACGGGCTGTCCGTCCGCACGGGCGAGCCAGGTGAGCCGCTGGTCGTGCTCCCGCTCGAACCACGCCTCGAACCGCTCGTCGAAGGTCGGGTCGTCGACCGGCTGGCCGGCGTTCTCCTCGGTCCAGGTACGGCGCAGCGCGGCGACCACGGCGCGGTCCTCGACCGACGCCAGCCGGATCTCCGCAGCTGTGTCGGTCATGGAGACAGGGTGACAGCCTCGTCCGATGCGGCGCCGGGTCAGACCACGCTCAGCGGCAGCAGCTGCCGGCCGGTGGGCCCGATCTGGATCTCGGTGTTCATCTCCGGGCAGACACCGCAGTCGTAGCAGGGGGTCCAGCGGCAGTCCTCGACCTCGACGTCGGTTGACGGGTCGATCGCGTCCTCCCAGTCGGCCCACAGCCAGTCCTTGTCGAGGCCGGAGTCGAGGTGGTCCCAGGGCAGGACCTCGTCGTAGTCGCGCTCGCGGGTGGTGTACCAGTCGAGGTCGACGCCGGTGCCGGCGAGCGCCTTCTCGGCGCACTCGACCCAGCGGTCGTAGGAGAAGTGCTCGCTCCAGCCGTCGAACCGGCCGCCGTCGCGCCACACCTGCTCGATGACGGCGCCGATCCGGCGGTCGCCGCGGGACAGGAGACCTTCGATGATGCCCGGCTTGCCGTCGTGGTAGCGGAAGCCGATCGCGCGGCCGTACTTCTTGTCGGCTCGCACGGTGTCGCGGAGCTGCTTGAGCCGGTCGTCCGTGGTCTCGACGTCGAGCTGCGAGGCCCACTGGAACGGGGTGTGCGGCTTGGGCACGAACCCACCGATGGACACGGTGCAGCGGATGTCGTTGCGGCCGGAGACCGCGCGGCCCTCGGCGATCACCTTGCGCGCCAGGTCGGCGATCTGGAGGACGTCCTCGTCGGTCTCGGTCGGCAGCCCGACCATGAAGTAGAGCTTCACCTGCCGCCAGCCGTGGGAGTACGCCGTGGAGACGGTCCGGATCAGGTCCTCCTCGGTGACCATCTTGTTGATCACCTTCCGCATCCGCTCCGAGCCGCCCTCGGGCGCGAACGTGAGACCGGACCGGCGGCCGTTGCGGGAGAACTCGTTGGCCAGCGTGATGTTGAAGGCGTCGACGCGGGTGCTGGGCAGGCTGAGGCGGACGTTGGAGCCCTCGTAGCGATCGGCCAGCCCCTTGGCCACCTCACCGATCTCGGAGTGGTCGGCGCTGGACAGCGACAGCAGGCCGACCTCCTCGAAGCCGGACTTGCGGATGCCGTTCTCGACCATGTCGCCGATGGTCTCGATGCTCCGCTCCCGCACCGGGCGGGTGATCATGCCGGCCTGGCAGAACCGGCAGCCGCGGGTGCAGCCGCGGAAGATCTCGACCGAGAACCGCTCGTGCACGGTCTCGGCCAGCGGCACCAGCGGCTTGGCGGGGTACGGCCAGGCGTCGAGGTCCATCAGCGTGTGCTTGCGGACCCGGAACGGGATGCCGGGCCGGTTCGGGACGACCGCCTCGATCGACGCGTCCGCGCCGTACGTGACGTCGTAGAACCGCGGGACGTAGATGTTGCCGCTGACCGCCAGCCGGCGCAGCAGCTCGTCGCGGCCACCGGGCCGGTCCTCGGCCTTCCAGTCGCGGACCACCTCGGAGATCGCGAGCACGACCTCCTCGCCGTCGCCGAGGACGGCCGCGTCGAGGAAGTCGGCGATCGGCTCCGGGTTGAACGCCGCGTGGCCTCCGGCGAGCACGATCGGGTCGTCGTCGCCGCGGTCGCAGGAGTGCATCGGGATGCCCGCGAGGTCCAGCGCGTTGAGCATGTTGGTGTAGCCGAGCTCGGTCGAGAAGCTCAGGCCGAACACGTCGAAGGCGCGCACCGGGCGGTGGCTGTCGACGGTGAACTGCGGGATGTCGCACTCGCGCATCACCTGCTCCATGTCGGGCCACACGGAGTAGGTGCGCTCGGCCATGATCCAGTCGCGCTCGTTGAGCACCTCGTAGAGGATCTGGACGCCCTGGTTGGGCAGGCCGACCTCGTAGGCGTCGGGGTACATCAGCGCCCAGCGGACGGTGGGGCCGTCCTCGGCGCAGTCCCAGTCCTTGACCGTGGAGTTGAGCTCGCCACCGACGTACTGGATCGGCTTCTGCACGGACGGGAGCTTCGGCTCCAGGCGCGGGAAGACCGATGCAACGGACACGACGGAAACACCTCAGGGGACTGGGAGGAAGGAACGACTTCCTAGCGTACGACGGACAGGGCCGAGCCGAAGACTTCGCGGCTTCCCTAGGGTTCAGGCATGAGCGCGACGACGACCGGCTGGTTCCGCTGGACCGCCGTCATGCCGGTGGCGGCCGCGCTGGTGCTGGCCGGCACCTGGGGCCGGCACCCGGGCGGCACCGTCGAGGCGGTGCTGGTCGCGGTGGTGTCGGTGTTCCTGGTGGGCTCCGTGCTGGCCGCTGTGCACCACGCCGAGGTCGTGGCCCTCCGGGTCGGTGAGCCGTTCGGTTCCCTGGTGCTCGCCGTCGCGGTCACGGTGATCGAGGTGGCGCTGATCGTCACGCTGATGGTGTCGACGGACAAGGACACCTCGGCACTGGCCCGGGACACCGTGTTCGCCGCGGTGATGATCACGCTCAACGGGATCGTCGGCATCGCCCTGCTCGTCGGAGCCCTGAAGCACCACCTCGCGAACTTCAACCCGGAGGGCACCGGCGCGGCGCTGGCAACGGTGATCACCCTGGCCAGCGTCACCCTGGTCCTCCCCCGGTTCACGACCTCGGAGCCGGGACCCGAGTTCTCACCGGCCCAGCTCGCCTTCGCCGCGATCGCCTCGCTGGCGCTCTACGCGATGTTCGTCTTCACCCAGACCGTGCGGCACCGCGACTTCTTCCTGCCGGTCGAGACGGGCGAGGGGCCGGTGGACGCGGACGGCGACGGGCACGCCGACCCGCCCACGGACCGGGAGGCCCTCACCAGCCTGGGACTGCTGGTCCTCGCCCTGGTCTCGGTGGTAGGCCTGACCAAGGTCGTCTCGTCCACGATCGAGGACGGGGTGCATGCCCTGGGGCTCCCCTACGCCTTCGTCGGTGTCGTGATCGCGCTGCTCGTGCTGCTCCCGGAGTCGATCGCGGCGATCCGGGCCGCCGCCCGCGACCACGTGCAGACCAGCCTCAACCTTGCCTACGGCTCGGCGATGGCGTCGATCGGGCTGACCATCCCGACCATCGCGATCGCGTCGATCTGGCTGGAAGGCCCGCTCATCCTCGGGCTGGAGCCGATGCAGATGGTGCTGCTGGCGATCTCGATACCGGTGGCGGTGCTGACCGTGGTCCCGGGTCGGGCGAAACCGCTGCAGGGTGGCGTCCACCTCGTGCTGTTCGCCGCGTTCGTGTTCCTGTCGGTCAGTCCGTGACCCTCGCCTTCCGGTCATCGGTACGCCTGGCCGCGCTGGCGACGGCCGGCTGTCTGCTCGTTGCCTGCAGCGGCGAGCCGGGCGCGGACGCGGGCTCCCGGCCGGCCCCGTCCACGAGCGCCGCGCCCGACGGCGGTGGAGCCGAGCCCCGAACCGGCCGTTCCGCGACCCGGAGCTGGAGGTGCCGGCGTACGACCGGCCGGCCGTGCTCGCCCGCCAGCTCGACCACGCGGTGGCGGTCCTGCGCGACGACGACTCCTCGGCAGCCGACCTGCGGCGGGCCGGCGAGTTCCAGCAGCTCGCGGCCCGGGGCCTGGCGCAGTCCCGTCCCGGGCTCGAGCGAGCGGTGACCTCGCGGCTGTCGCCGGAGGCCGCGGCGCTGATCGGTGCGGGTGCCCGCGCCGCACGGCAGCTCGACGCCATGACGGATCCGCAGGCGCAGCTGCCGCAGTGGCGCATCGTGCAGCCGGAACCCGCCGAGACGCTGCTGCGCCACTACCGGGCCGCCCAGCGCCGCTTCGGCGTCCCGTGGACCGAGCTCGCCGCGATCCACCTGGTCGAGACGCGGATGGGACGCATCCGAGGCGTCAGCTCCGCGGGTGCGCGCGGGCCGATGCAGTTCCTGCCGTCGACGTGGGAGCTGTACGGCGCCGGCGGCGACATCGCCGATCCCCGGGACGCGATCTTCGCCGCCGCCCGCCTGTTGCGGGCCAACGGCGCGCCCCGCGACATGGCCGGGGCGCTGTGGCACTACAACCCGAGCGACAACTACGTGCACGCCGTGAGCGAGTACGCCCGCTCCATGCGGCGATCCGCCTGGGCCTACCGGGGCTAC
Organism: uncultured Actinomycetota bacterium; assembly: GCA_963788445.1. Classification (GTDB taxonomy): domain Bacteria; phylum Actinomycetota; class Actinomycetes; order Propionibacteriales; family Nocardioidaceae; genus Nocardioides. Next base: position 177,939 of record CAWBGN010000003.1, on the reverse strand, counting down.
TGGCAGTGGCGGGTGCTCTACAAGCACGTCCGGGGGACCTACGCCCTGCCCGTCGGGTACCCGCAGACCCGTCCGGAGCTCGTGCCGGGACTCTGAAAAGGCGCTGGCGCCCACCAGTGCGCCCGAGCAGAGTGAGTGCATGCACGCCATCCGCGCAGCGCATGCCTTCGACGGCGAGAGGTTCCTACCCGGCGGTGCGACGGTGCTCGTCGAGGGTGACCGGATCGCGGGGGTCGAGGGCGGCGGATTCGCGCCGCCGGACGGCTGCGAGCTCACGACGTACGACGGGACCCTGCTGCCGGGGCTGGTGGACGCCCATGTCCACTTGGTCGCGGATGCGACGATCGGCGGCCTCGAGCGGGCGGCCAGCGAACCACCGGAACGGGTCGACGCGACCATCACCGCCTCGCTCGCCGCGCAGGCGGCGGCCGGGGTGACCACGGTCCGCGACCTCGGCGACTTCGACTACCGGGTGCTCGCGTTCCGGGACCGTCCGGAGGAGGGCGTGCCACGGATCGTTGCGTCAGGACCACCGTTGACCGTGCCCGGCGGTCACTGCCACTACCTCGGCGGCGCGGTGGATGGTGTGGACGCGATCCGGGCCGCGCTTGCCAAACACGTCGACCGAGGCGTCGACGTGGTCAAGGTGATGGCGAGTGGCGGGATGACCACGGCAGGCACCGACGTGACCGGCGTCCAGTTCGGCGCCGACGAGCTGCGGCTCCTCGTTCGACTGGCGCACGAGGCAGGACTGCGAGTGCTGGCGCACGCGCACTCACTCAACGGCGTACGCCACGCGCTGGCCGCAGGCGTGGACGGCCTCGAGCACTTCACTTGCCTCACCGACGAGGGCCTCCGGACCCCGGACGACCTGCTCGAGGAGATCGCGGCAGCAGGGGTCGACATCGACCCGACCCTGGGCACCGACCCCGCGCTCGTGCCTCCTCCTGAACGGATGCCACCGAACCTGCGCGCAACCATGGAGCGGCTCGGGATCGACCCGCGCCGCCTGGTCGAGCTCCGGACCGCGCAGCTGACCGCCGTCCGCACCCACGGCATCCGCGTCATCACCGGCGTGGACGCCGGCGTGGCTCCGGCGAAGGCGCACGGCAACGCCTGGCTGGCCGTGGCCCACCTGGCGACGGTCGGCTATCCGATCGACGAGGCGGTGGCCACCGCGACCTCCGTGGCGGCGGACGCGTGTGGCGTCGGCCCGGTGACCGGTCGGCTGGCGGCCGGGCTGGCCGCGGACCTGCTCGTCGTCGACGGTGACCTCGAGCAGGACGTCACCGCGCTCGGCCGGCCGGTGTCGGTGCTGGTGCGGGGCGCTCAGCCCTTGACGTAGGAGAACTTCTCGCAGACCAGGCCGTCGCGCATCCGCAGCACGTCGACGCCGCGCACGTGGCCCGGCGAGCCGTCCTCGTTGGTCCAGTCGAAGCGCCACTGCAGGACCCCGCGGTCGCCGGAGACGAACGACTCCTCCTCGGTGAACGCCGCGTCCGGCGTCCCGCCGAACAGGTCGACCCACACGGCGCGTACGGCGTCCGCGCCCTCGTGCCGGACGCCGTCGGGTGCCGGTCCGGTCGCCTCGAACGCGCAGTCGTCGGTCATCAGCGCCATGATCGCGTCCACGTCACCGGAGCCGAACGCGGTCGAGAAGCGGGCCAGCCCGGCGTGGTTGGCGCCCCAGCCATGGTCGCGCCCGCAGGCCGAGAGCAGGTCAGCCTGCGGCTCCCCGGAGGAGCCGGTGCGCGCGGCGATGAGCCCGGCCTGCCGGTACATGTCCTCCCGGTCGGCGAACCACCTCGCCACCTCGTGCACCAGCGCCGGGTCGAGGCGAGCGTCGCCACCGGTGGCGACGGCCAGGTCCCAGCCGTGGATGAGGTGGTCGGCGGCCAGCTGGTGGACGTACTCCTCCATGCGCTCCTCGCCGTACGACAGGTGGACGGTGCCGTTGCTGGGCAGCGTCTCGCTCACGGCCCGGGTCGCCTCCATCGCGGCCGCGAGCGCGCTGTTGATCGGGTCGCCGCCGAGCAGGTCGCCGTCGAAGCGGTCTCCGACCTCCTCGATCGTGCTGCCGTGCATCAGCGGGCCGGTCCAGAGGTCCTCGCCGGCGACGTGGTTGACCAGGTCGCGGACGTTCCACGCGCGGCACGGCGTCGGCCCGTCCCACTGGTCGTCGCGGACCGCGTTGACGCGGTCCGCCCAGCTCTCGACGGTGCGGTGGTAGAGCGTGTTCAGGTCCATCACCTGACTGTGCACCCGGGCGCGCCGTCACGCCATGCCCGTGTGGACCAGTGTGGATCAACGGGCCAGGACGCGCGGGGCAGCGGTGTAGCGGGTCGGCAGCGAGGCGGTCGAGCGGAGGTGGATGTTCTGCAGCAGGCCGATGGCGAGCATGCCCGCGAACATCGAGCTGCCGCCGTACGACACGAACGGGAGGGGTACGCCGGTGACCGGCATGATCCCGAGGCACATGCCGACGTTCTGGAACGCCTGGAAGCCGAACCAGCAGGCGATGCCCGCCGCCGCGATCCGGCCGAACACGTCGTCGGTGTGGAACGCGATGACCAGCGCCCGCCAGATCACGACCCCGAGCAGCGCGATCAGGACCGTCGCGCCGAGCAGGCCGAGCTCCTCGCCGGCCACGGTGAAGATGAAGTCGGTGTGCTGCTCGGGCACGAACCCCGACCGCGTCTGCGAGCCGTCGAACAGCCCCTCGCCGAAGAGCCCGCCGTTGCCGACCGCGATCCGGGCCTGCTCGACGTTGTAGCCGGCGCCGCGCGGGTCGAGGTCCGGGTTGGTGAAGGCCAGGAAGCGGTCGACCTGGTAGGCCTTCAGGAAGCCCTGCGACACCGCCGCGACCGCCGCGCCGACCGCGCCGAGGACCAGCAGCACCAACCAGCGTCGGGCCGCGCCCGCCGCCGCGATCACGCCGAACACCGTCGCGGACAGCACCAGCATGGTGCCGAGGTCCGGCTGGAGCATGATCAGCGTCGCGGGCACGCCGGCGATCACCAGCATGCCCACGACGTCGACCCAGGTGGTCTGGTGGTGACGACGCCCCTCGGCCCGCTCCGCGACGAGCAGGGCCATGCCGATCACCACCGCGAGCTTGGCGAACTCGGCCGGCTGGATGGACATGCTCCCGAGCTGGATCCAGGAGCGGGACCCGTTGATGGTCGACCCGCTGGTGAGCACCAGCACCAGCCCGCCGACGGAGGCGAGGTAGACCAGCGGCGCGATGATCCGCACCCAACGGTGGTCGGTGGCGAGCACCATCACCATCAGCACCAGGCCGATCGCGACGTTGACCAGGTGCTTGCGGAGGTACGCCGACGGGTCGCCCTCGGTCAGGTCGTCCCGCGCCGAGGTCGCCGACCACACGAGCAGGCTCCCGAGCACCAACAGCGCCACGACCGCGGCCATCAGCAGCCAGTCGAGGCCGGGCGCGCGCAGCGCCGTGGTCGGTCGGGCGGGCGCAAGGGTCCGGGCCATCAGTCGTCCTTCCGGGCGGGCGGGAGGATCGAGCCGTCCTTCGCGAAGGTCGGGAGACCGTGCGGGGGCGTGGTGCCGGGGATCGCGGCGCGACCGGGATCGACGTCCATCCCGTTGATGCCGTAGAGCGTCTCCCAGATCTTGCGGATGGCGGGGCCGGAGGTGCCGGAGCCGGTGCCGCCCTGCGACACCATCATCACCACGACGTAGTCGTCGCTGTAGGACGCGACCCAGGAGGTGGACTGCTTGCCGTAGACCTCGGCGGAACCGGTCTTCGAGCGGATCACGACCTGGTCGAGCGGGAAGCCGCCCATCCGCCAGGCCATGGTGCCCTGCCGGGTCACGCCCTTCAGGGCGGTGTCGATGAAGCGGATGACGTTCTGCGGAACGTCGACGTGGCCGTTGACCTTGGGCTTGAAGCGCCGCAGCACGGTGCCCTGCGGGCTGACGATCGCCTTGCCGACGCGCGGGGCGTAGAGGGTGCCGCCGTTCGCGAGGGCGGCGTAGGCGCGGGCGAGCTGGAGCGGCGTGACGATCGTGTCGCCCTGGCCGATCGCGAAGTTCACGGCGTCGCCGGCGCGGTAGGCGTAGCCCTCGATGCAGAACTCCCGCGCGAACTTGTAGACGAAGTCGCTGGTCCCCTTGTTCTGGGGAGCGTCCTGCGGCCTTGAAGCTATCCCGCAGTAGAAGTTCTTCATGGACTTGAAGTAGGCGAGCTTCCACTTCCGGTCGGCGATCCGGCCGGAGGCCTCACCCGGCAGGTCGATGCCCGTGCTGCTGCCGAACCCGAACTCCTTGGCCTCCGACACCAGCGGGTCGCGGGCCTTCACGTCGGCGACGTCGGTGCCGTACTTCTGCCAGAAGTGGTAGCCCACCCGGTAGAAGAAGGTGTTGCAGGAGACCTCGAGCGCCTTGGCGAAACCGATGTAGCCGTAGGCGCCGGACTCGTAGTTCTTGAAGACGCGGTTGCCGACCTGGAAGCCGGACGAGCAGTCCAGCTGGGTGTCCGGGCCCATGCCGTTGGTCAGCGCACCCGCGGTCATGAACGGCTTCCACGTCGATCCCGGTGCGAACTGGCCCTGGGTCGCGCGGCTGAGCAGTGGCGTGCCGGCCTTGGTCGGAGTAGAGCTCCTTGAGCTGCTTCTCGGTGATGCCGCCGACCCAGACCGACGGGTCGTACGTCGGCTCGCTGGCCATCGCCACGATCCGGCCGGTGTCGGCCTCCATGACGACCGCGGCCCCGGAGTCGGCGACGTAGTTCCGTCCGGAGACCTCGTCGTGGGTCTGCCGCGCGGTCATGATCGTCTGGTGCAGCAGGCGTTCGACGGTGCCCTGCACCTTGGCGTCGATCGAGGTGACCAGGGTGTCGCCCGGCTGGCCGGCGAGCTCGCTGTCGTCACCGAGTACCCGGCCCATCGAGTCGACGGCCACCCGGCGGTAGCCGGGCATGCCGCGCAGCCACGCGTCGTACTGCTTCTCGACGCCGGCCCGGCCCACCGCCGACGCGCCGTTGACGGAGCGGTCGCCGTTGTCGACGGCGGTGTCGTACTCGTCCTCGGTGATCGGGCTGAGGTAGCCGAGGACGTGGGCGAGGTTGAGGCCGAACGGGCGCGGGTAGTTGCGCACCGTCTGCTGCTCGGCGAGCACCGCCGGGAAGTCCTCGGGCTGCTCGAGGATGCGCAGCGCGAACGGCTCGGCGACGTCGGAGGCCACCGGGACCGGCTGGTACGGCGAGCCGTTCCAGCACTTCCCGGGCACGCTGCCGGCGTCGCCGCAGGTGACGAGCCGCTTGCGGATCTCCGCCGTCGGCCGGTGGATCGAGCCGGCCAGGCGGGCGACCAGGCGCGACTGCTGGCCCTCCGACATCCTGCCGAGCATGGTGCGGTCGACCGAGATCACCCACGACGGCCGGTTGGTGACCAGCGGACGACCCATCGCGTCGACGATCAGCCCGCGCTGGGGCTGGACGACGATCTCGCGCACCGACTGCGACGCGGCCTGCGCGTGGTACTCGTCGCCGCTGACGACCTGGAGGTAGTAGAGCCGCACGAAGAGGGTCGCGAACAGCGAGAAGACCAGGGCCTGGATGACGATCAGCCGCAGTCGCCCCTTCTGCGACCGCGTCCCCCCACCGGCCGGAGCTTTCGACGACGCCATCAGACCGTCGCCCGCTCCGGTTCGAGGCGGTTGAACATGGCCATCACGGGCGGCAGCACGAACGGCGTCAGCAGGACGTCCCAGAGCACGGCCACGAGGATGACCGGGACCAGCTCGCCGAACCCGGTGACGGAATCCTGCAGCAGCAACCCGGTCAGCGCGAAGATCGAGGTGCCGATGAAGGACGATGCGGCGACGGTGCTCACCACGGCCACGGCGGTCGGCTTGACGTCCTGGCGGACCCGCCCGGCGACGTACCCGACGATGACGAGGGCCAGCGCCCAGCGGCCGGCGACGTGGTCGGCGGGCGGCGCGAGGTCGAGGACGACGCCGGCGAGGAAGCCGAGCACCGCCGCGAACTGGGCCCCGCGGGTCAGCGCGGCGCCCACCACGACCAGCAGGCACAGGTTGGGGACCACCCCCTGCCACGCGAAGTGAGGGAACAGCGACACCTGCAGCACCAGCGCGAGGCTCACCGCGGCCATGGCCACCGCCAGCCGGATGCCGCTCATCGGAGGCTCCCGTCGGCCTCGACGACGGACCGGTCGCTCCGGGAGCCGGACGGCACCACGACGCCGACCAGGTCGAGCGACCCGAAGTCGACGAAGGGCTCGATCACGGCCCGCTGCGAGGTCTCGCGGAGGCTGCTGTAGACCGACGTCACCCGGCCGACCGGCACGCCCGAGACGTACGGCGCGCCGCCCTCGCTCCCCCAGGTGACGACGGTGTCGTGCTTCATCGGGACCTCGGACTCGTCGACCAGCTCGAGGTCGAGCCGGCCGTCGTTGCCGAGGACGCCGCGGCCGTGCAGGAAGCCGACCTCCATGCTCTGCCCGACCCGGCCGCCGACCACCGAGTCGGAGTCCACGATCAGCAGGACGGTGGCGGTGGTGCTGGTCACCCGGAGCACCCGGCCGACCAGTCCGTCGTTGTTCAGGACCGTCATGTCCGGGCGGATGCCGGACCCGGAGCCGGCATCGATCGTCACGGTCCGGGAGAACGACTGGGACGGGCCGAGCCCGACCACCCGAGCGGGGACCAGGGCGTAGCCGAGCGAGTCGGCGGCGGCGGTCAGGCCGTCGAACTCCTCGAGCCGGTTGCGGTCGTAGCTCGTGGTCGCGGCCTGGGAGCGCAGGCGTGCGTTCTCGGCCTCGAGCTCGCCGATCTCCCGACGCATCGAGTCGTGGCTCTGGAACCAGTCGGGCACGGCGAAGAACGGGCGGACCGCGTTCGACGTACCGGTCTCGATCGGGCCGAACACCTCGCCGACGGCGCGGCGGGCGGGTTCCATCGGCGAGTCCGCGCCACCGTGGTAGTCGAGCGTGATCAGGGAGGCGCTGGCGAGCACGAGGGCGACGAGCAGTGCCTTGGAGGGCCGGTGGCGCTCGTCGAGCCGGCCGACGCTGCCCCAGCGTCGCTCGCGCCGGGCGGAGCGGTCCAGCTCCCCCCGCCGCCCGAGCCTGTCGAGGACACCCATCAGAAGCGCCTCGGCTCCGACACCAGGACCTGCTGCAGCGCCTCGAACTCCTCCACGCACTTGCCGGCGCCGAGCGCCACGCTGGTGAGCGGGTCCTCGGCGACGTGGACGGGCATGCCGGTCTCGTGCCGGAGCCGCTCGTCGAGGCCGCGGAGCAGGCCGCCGCCGCCGGTGAGCACGATGCCACGGTCCATGATGTCGCCGGCCAGCTCGGGCGGCGTCTGGTCGAGGGTGGCGCGGACGGCGTCGACGATGGCGTGCAGCGGCTCCTCGAGGGCCTGCCGGACCTCGGCGCTCGACACGACGACGGTGCGCGGCAGCCCGGTGACCATGTCGCGGCCGCGGATCTCGGCCTCGGGCTCGTCGGGCAGCGGGAAGGCCGACCCGAGGGTCATCTTCACTTCCTCGGCGGTCCGGTCCCCCAGCATCAGGGAGTACTCCTTCTTCATCCACGCGACGATCGCCTGGTCGAGGTCGTCGCCGGCGGTGCGGATGGAGATGCTGGTCACGATGCCGCCGAGGGAGATCACGGCGACCTCGGTGGTGCCGCCACCGACGTCGACGACCATGTTGCCGGTGGCCTGGTGCACGGGCAGCCCGGCGCCGATCGCGGCGGCCATCGGCTCCTCGACGATGTAGACGCGGCGGGCGCCGGCCTGGTAGCCGGCCTCCTTGACCGCCCGCTGCTCGACGGGGGTGATCCCGCTGGGCACGCAGATCACCATCCGCGGCTTGGCGAAGTAGCGCCGGCGGTGCACCTGCTGGATGAAGAAGCGGAGCATCTGCTCGGTCGCCTCGAAGTCGGCGATGACGCCGTCCTTGAGCGGCCGGATGGCGGTGATGTTGTCGGGCGTGCGGCCGATCATCCGCTTCGCCTCGTGCCCGACGGCGAGGATCTCCCCGGTGGTGGAGTTCAGCGCGACGACGCTGGGCTCGTCGAGGAGGACGCCCTTGCCGCGGACGTAGACCAGTGTGTTGGCGGTGCCGAGGTCCACGGCCATGTCCCGGCCGATGAAGCTGTTCGCCATGCCGATGCCTCGCAGGGTGGTCGCACTCGTGGGGAAGGTGGGACGCCTGTGACGCCCTGCGAGCAGGGTAAGAGGGTTCCGGGCCCCAGCCCGGGAGACACGCTGCGGCCGTGGTCAGGTGATGTCGGGGGTCGGCTCGTCCCGGGTCAGCCAGTCCTCGCGTTCGTCCTCGGGTACGTCGACGCAGGGGCCGGCGACCGACAGCAGGACGTAGTCACCCTGGTCGGGCAGCTCGCTGAACGAGGCGCCGACGTCCCGGCGCTCGGCGTGGAGGGTGCGGCCACCCGGCCGCTCCCCCGGCTCGAGGCCGCCGAAGCCGGTCTCCTCGAACACCGCCTGGAGCTGGTCGAGGTAGGGCCGGGCGGCGGCGCCGACGTCGATCCGCGCGTCGGCGAGGTAGCGGAAGTTCTTGTACTCCTCGAGGCCACCGGCCTCGCACCCGCGCCACTGGCCGCTCGAGCTGCGAATGGTGCCCCCGAGCGCCTGGGCGGCCGACTGCTGCAGCTCGGCGGTCGCCGCACGCACGTCGTCGCGCTGCTTCTCCAGCTGTGCGGTCGCCTTGGCCGGGTCCACGTCGTCTCCGTCCTCTCCCGAACAGCCTGCCACGGCGAGCACGAGGGCGGCGGCGAACAGCGGCGCCGCGACCCCGGCCGCCCTCACGGGTCCGGCCTGGTCGCAGGCGAGGTGGGATCGCGGTCGAACTCCGGGTCCTGCGGGGCTGTCGTACCAGGGGTCGTGGATGTGGCCCGCCTCGACCACCGCGTCGTAGTTGCCGTTGACGATCTGGCTCAGGTTGAACAGCGACTCGGTGTCGTGCTCGAAGTACTTCGAGTGGTCCGCGAACGCGTCGATCCCGAACGCGTCGTCGGCCCGGGTCGTGGACTCGGCCTGGAACCGGTTGCCACCGAAGTCGTCCTCGGCCGGGTCGTCGCCCAGCCCTCCGCCGCCCAGGACCTCGAGGTGGATGGCGCCGTGGTTGCCGAGGTTCGCGATCGGGTCGCGGCTGTTGGCGCCGGCCCACACGTGGTCGGGGTCGACACCGGTGTCGCTGGCGTGGTCGGTGTCGCCGCCGACGCCCGGGCTGCCGACGAAGACCACGTCGTCGACCGGGATGCCGTGGTCGTGCGCGGCGTGGCCGGTGGTCGTGGAGCCGTAGCTGTGGCCGATCGCGGTCAGGTGCGCCGGCTCGCCGTCGCGGGACGCGCGCAGGCCGTCGAGGGTGTCGGCGAGCCGCTCGCCGCCGGCCGTCGCGTGCGACTCGTTCAGCACACCGGCCCCGTCGCCGTCGCCCTCCCAGGGCGGGTTGTCGGGGGCGTCGTACCCGATCCAGAACATGGTCGCGTTCGTCTGGTCCGGGTCGAGGAAGCGGGTCGACTCGTAGAGGGTGCGCGCCCGGTCCGCTTGGTACGGCGCGCTCTCGGCGTCCGTGCCGAAGCCCGGCACCGTGACCGCCACGTTGTCGGCCGTCGCGAGGTCTCCCGCCGAGATCGCAATCGCACCGTCCCCGTCGAAGGCAGTCGGGTCGTAGGTGTACAGCTGGGTGGGGATGTCCTCCCCCGTGATCGGGTCGTTGCCGCCGGCGATGGTCGCGCGCGCCTCCTCGGCGGCTTCGGCGTTGGCCAGCCACTTCTCCTCGTCGGACGTGAGCTCGCCGAGGTCCTTGGTGTGCCGCCAGTCGGTCAGGTCGCGGTCGAGGGCGACCGTGTTGGCGGCGTCGCGGGCCCAGGGCGGGATGCCGTCCAGGTTGCCGATCGAGCCGGGCGAGGCGGCGATGATCGCCAGCTGCTGCTCGCGGGTGAGGCCGTCCCACCAGGCGTTGACGTCCTGGGGGCTGGCGTCCGAGCCGGGCATGCCGTCGAGGGCCGCGTCGGCCGGGTCGGCGACCCCGCCGAACCGTCGCTCGACCTGGTCGAGCGTCAGGACGCGGTTGAACGCCTCGCGCATGGCCTCTTCCTCGGCCATCAGGTCGGTCACCCAGGTGTCGAGGTCGGTCTCGAAGGCGCGGACCCGCCGGGCGCAGTCGTCGCACTCGGCCTGGATCGCGGCGGCGTCCGCGACCGTCGCCGTCGCGGCCTTGGCGCGCAGGCCCGCGATCGTCGAGGCGATCTGGGCGCGCTCCTCGACGAGGGCGTTCCGGCGGTCCACGAGCTGCTGCATCTTGTCGGCGTGGTCGTCGGCCCGGCGGGCGACACCGCGCAACGCGAGGGACATGGCGTCGGCCGTGCGCCCGATCGGCCGGACGGACTCGTGGTACGACGTGGAGCCGAGGCCGCTCCAGTCGCCGATCCGGGCGTCGCCCGCAGCGAAGCTGCCCAGGTCGTCGACCTGCGTCGACCCGGCGAGCAGGTCCGCGGCGTACGCCCGGATCCCGCCCGGGTCGACCACCAGCGGCGGGATCTCACGCGGCAGGGCCGGGATCGTGATCGTTGCCGTCACCGGATCTCCACCAGATAGGCCCTGAGCGCGAGCGCGTTGTAGCCGACGGCCCGGTCGGTGCGCAGGTAGTCGTCGATGGCGCTGCGCAGGCCGTCGGCCTGGGCCTCGGCCTGGCCGGCGAGGCCGTCCGCGTGGCGCTGCCAGGTGGTGGCGAACCTCGACGCGGTCCCCGCGACCGCGTCGGTGAACCCACCACTGCTCGCTCCGCCGATCTGCCCGGCGGCCGCGGTGACGTCGAGATGCTGCTCGTCCCAGGCCCGGGCGGTCGACCCGACGGTGAGAGGAACGACCTCCATCACTGCCTCACCAGCTCACGCGCGCGGTCCATGCCGACCGGCATCGGGGCGGACGACCAGTCGACGAGGACGCCGCCGCTCGCCTCGACGTACGACACCCGGACCGTGAGGTCGTCGTGCCGGCCCAGGAACCTGGGCGCTCCGCCGTCCGCCCGGCCGAGCCGCCAGCCGTCCTGCTCCAGCACGGTGTGCAGCGCATCGACGACCTGCTCCCCGTCGGCGAGCCTGGCCAGGATCCGTGCCTTGGCCACCACGGTGCCCGGCACGGGCCCGTACGCCAGCTGCGCGGAGACCTCGGCCTCCGCCTCCGTCGCATCCGCCCACGCCCGCTCCGCCACGGAGCCGATCCGCGCGACTGCAGCCTCGACCTCGGCGTCCGTCACCGGTTCGCCCGGCTCCACCGGCTCCTCGGGTGGCAGCAGGACGATGTCGACGTCAGGGTGGCGCCGGCGCACAGCCGCGAAGAACGGCGGCAGTGGCGCGGTCGAAGGTTGCAGCTCCATGGACGGTCTATGCCCGTCTCAGACCGGGTCGAAACCGATCGCACGCCCGCCTGTGCAAACGGCGACCCACGCCGGTCGAGACCCGAGGCCAGCGCCCACCGCTGGTTGAGAGGTGAGCTGGGCAGCGGCGCGTGAGGAACGAGCGCGTCGCGTGGGCCCAGCCAGGTTGAGCAAGCGACGCGACTGAGGAACGAAGTCGCGCGAGCGCGTCGAAACCCGGTGACCGTGGGCAGGGCGGCGACCACGTCGGCCGAGCCTGTCGAGACCCACCCCACCGCTGGTTGAGGAGGTTGCGCAGCAACCGTCTCGAAACCCGGTGCCGGAGAGCAGGGCGGCGACCGACGTCGGTCGAGCTTGTCGGGGCCCGTTGCCGCGGGTGGGTGGTCAAAAAGACTTTTGGGTTACGTGGTCGCCCGCCGCGGTGGTCCAGGCGGCCACTCTCGGCTGCTTCCACGGTCGCGGTCGCCTAGCTCGACCGTTGTGGTTGCGGTCGCAAGAATTTCTCGAAGAGTTGTCCACATCCCTGTCAAACAAGGGGTTTTCGGGCCTTCGAGTGTCGGTGGTCGGTGCTTGAGTTGACCCATGACCAGAGTACGCCGAGGAGCTCGACACCGCGACCGCGGTGCTGGCTGCCGCGCGTGCGGATCGGGCGATCGCCGACGCCGCCGAGGCCCGATCTGCTGCAGCACGCGGTGCGCGTGGGCGGCGATGCACTCGACCGACTCGATCGACGACGCCGCGACCATCGCCGACAGGTATGGCGACACCGGGATGCCGGTCGCCGGTGAGGGTGCACCGTTGGTGGCGGAGTTCGCGATCACCGAGTTCGCCGCCGCGATCGGGGTCTCCACCGACGCCGGGCGCCGCTACGTCGGGCACGCCCTCGAACTGCGGCACCGGCTCCCGCGGGTGTGGCGCCGCGTGGTCAAGGGTGACCTGCGGCCGTACCTGGCCCGCCGGGTCGCCGACCAGACCCTGCTCGCTCTCACCCGGAGGCGGCGTCGTTCGTGGACCGGCACGTCGCGCCATGTGGCGCACAAGATCGGACCCGTCCAGCTCGAACGCCTCGTCGACGAGGCGATCGCCACCCACATGCCCGACCTGGCCGAAGAACGCCGGCTGGCGAAGGCCGACGGCCGCTACTTCACGATCGAGCAGCAACAGTTCTCCTACGACGGCACCAGCGCGGTGCACGGGGAGATCGACCTCGCCGACGCCCTCGACCTCGAACACGCGATCGCCGGGTTGGCCGCCCAACTGAAGGACCTGGGCTCCGAGGACTCCCTGGACGTCCGCCGGGCGGCAGCGGTCGGCGAGCTCGCCCGCAGCGCAGCTGGCCCTCGACCTGACCGACACCGACTCCTCGGTGGTTGAGGAGGGCGCTCCGCGCCCGTCTCGAAACCACCACCGGTCGAGGCGGCAGGTGATCCTCTACGTCCACCTCTCCGAGCCGCCGTCGAAGGCATCGGCACCGCCCGGCTGGAGAAGCGGCAACCAGCTGATCACCGCCGGCCAGGTCCGCGACTGGTGCGGACACGGCCGGCCAGATCACGGTGAAGCCGGTGATCGACCTCGAAGCCCACGACCCCGTCGACACCCACGTCGTCCCGGACCGGCACGCCGAGATCGCCGCCGTGCGGGACAAGACCTGCGTCTTCCCCTGGTGCACCCGCCCCGCACGCCGCTGCGACACCGACCACACCATCCCGCACAGCCGCGGCGGACCCACCTGCCCCTGCAACCTGGCCCCGTTGTGCCGGCGACATCACCGGATCAAGACCCACGGCGGCTGGACCTACACCACCCTCGAACCCGGCCACTACCTCTGGACCAGCCGAGCACGGCTACCAGTACCTCCGCGACCCCGACGGCACCCTCGACGTCTCCCGCGACCGCCGCCGGCCACCCGACTAGACTACCCGCCCCGGACCCCGCCCCGAGCGGGGCCATCGGCACGCCCAGCCTCCTCACCGGTGGTTTCGAGACGGTTGCTGCGCAACCTCCTCAACCACCGACACCCTTCGGTGGTTGAGGAGGCGCGCAGCGCCTGTCTCGACACCCCCGCCGCCTGTGCAGGGCGGTGAGCCAACGCCGGTCGAGCCGGTCGAGACCCCACTCACCGCCCTGCCTCGCTCACCGGGTTTCGAGACGGTTGCTGCGCAACCTCCTCAACCAGCGGCGGCCTCTTCGGCGGTTGACCGGCAGGGTCGCGTAGCGCCTGTCTCGAGTTCGACGTGCTGCGCAACCTCAGCGGCGGCGGCTTGAGGTCTCGACGGGCTCGACCGGCGGCTCGCCGCCCTGCCTGCTCACCGGGTTTCGAGACGGTTGCTGCGCAACCTCCTCAACCGGCGGCGGCTTGGGGTCTCGACAGGCTCGACCGGCGTGCGCGCGCAAGCCCGCCCCTGGTGGCCTACACGCGGCTGCGCCGCCTCGACGACGCAGCGGAGGTCCCAGCCGATGTCCTGCGGCCGCTCCTCGACATCCCGCTGCTGGCGGTCCTGCCTCCCGGACAGGTGGAGCGGGACACCTTCCTCGCCGCGGTCGGGGCGGCGACGCGGTCGCGCGAGGTCGCCGACGAGCACGCACGCGACTACCGCTGAGCGCTCAGGAGATCGCGGCCTTCACCAGCGCGACGACCTGCTTCTCCACTGCGGGGCTCCACTGTTGGAGCGCGTAGGCCACCGGCCACAGGTCACCGTCGTCGAGATTCGCCGTGTCCTGGAAGCCCAGGGTGGAGTACCGGTAGTTGAACTTGCCTGAGTCCTGGAAGAACACGACGATCTTGTCGTCCGCGTTCGCATAGGCAGGCATCCCGTACCACGTCTTCGGCGTCAGCTCGGGCGCGGTCCTGGTCACCGTCACGTGCACGCGCTCGGCGAGCGCCCGATCGTCCGGTGCCATCTGCTCGATCCTGTCGAGGACCGCCTGGAGGCCGTCGGCCTTCTTGGCACCCTTCTTTCCCTCGGCTCGCAGTTCGGCGGCGCGTTCCTTCATCGCGGCGCGCTCCTCTGCGGTGAAGCCGTCGGATCCGGTCTTGGCACTCTTCGCTGACATGCTCAGGATTCCTTTCGAGACTGGGGCTCGGCGTCCTGCCGGCCTTGCGTTGAAAGGCTATGCGCGACAACGGGGTGACGCTTCTCGATTCCTGATCGGCCCTCGTCAGAGGTTCGGGAACCAGATCGCGATCTCACGCTCGGCAGACTCGGGCGAGTCGGAGCCGTGCACGAGGTTCTCGCGGTTCGACAGCGACAGATCCCCACGGATCGTGCCGGGCGCCGCCTTGCGGCCGTCGGTGGCGCCGTTCAGCGCGCGCACGACCTCGACGGCCTCGTCGCCCTCGAGCACCATCGACACCAAGGGCCCGCTCGTCACGAACGCCCGCAGCGGCGGGTAGAAGTCGCGCTCGACGTGCTCCGCGTAGTGCTCGTCGGCCTTCGCGCCGTCGATGGTGCGGTGTTCCATCGCGACGATCGTCAGGCCCTTGGCCTCGAACCGGGAGAGGAGGTCCCCCACCAGCCCACGACGGACGGTGTCGGGCTTGAGGAGGACGAGGGTGCGCTGCGTCATGGCCCGCACCCTATCGATCCGCTCGGGTCAGGCCGTCTCCGCCTCATGGGCGGCGTACGCCGCGGCCCGTTCGCGCTCGATCTTGCGCCCGAGGAAGTACGCCGTCCCCCAGAGCAGCGCGAACAGGGCACCGAGGAAGAACATCAGCGGCACCACGAACCCGAGGCCGATCGCCGCGACCTGGACGAGCCACCCGGCGCCGTACGCCCACTCGCTGCGCAGCATGCCGGCCAGCAGCAGGCAGACGACGGTGAGGCCGAGCCCGATGGTCAGCGCCGTGCCCAGGTCGACGTCCGCGATGGTCACCATCACCGGGGTGGTGAGCCCGAGGGTGATCGCCTCGAGGCAGAGGATCGCGGCGCACATGCCGCGCCGGGGCGAGCGGGTCTCCGGCTCGCTCATGACCGGCCTCGCAGCATCGCGCGGGCCTCGCCCACCGTGATCACGGACCCGGTGACGAGGACGGCACCGGACCCGAGCCCGTCGCCGAACACCTCGCCCGCCTCGGCCAGCGTCGCCGCCTGGTCGATGGCGTCGGCGAGGTCGGGCGCGACCGAGACCCGGTCCTGGCCGAAGACCTCGCGGGCGGTCTCCGCCAGCTTCGCGGCGGGCAGCGCGCGCGCCGTGGAGTTCTGGGTGCAGATCACGTGCGCGAGGTGTGGCTCGAGCGCCGCCAGCACGCCCTCGTGGTCCTTGTCCGCCATCACGCCGATCACCCCGATCAGCGGCGAGAACGTGAACGAGTCCTCGAGCGCCGCGGCCACCGCCTCGGCGCCGTGTGGATTGTGGGCAGCGTCCAGCACGATGGTCGGGCTGCGCCGGATGATCTCGAGCCGGCCGGGCGAGGTCACCTCGGCGAAGGCGACCCGCACCAGCTCCTCGTCGAGCGGCTGCTCCCCCGCGAACGCCTCCACGGCGGCCAGGGCGACCGCGGCGTTCTGCGCCTGGTGCGCGCCGTACAGCGGCAGGAAGACGTCGTCGTACCTCGCGCGCAGGCCCTGCAGCGACAGCATCTGCCCACCGACGGCAGGCACCCGGGACACGACCCCGAACTCCAGGCCCTCGCGGGCGAGGGTCGCGCCGACCTCGGCCGCGTGCCGTAGCAGCACCTCGGCGGCCTCGGGTGGCTGCTCGGCGAGGACGGCGATCGAGCCGGGCTTGATGATCCCCGCCTTCTCCTCCGCGATCGCCGCCGGATTGTCGCCGAGGTAGTTCGAGTGGTCGACCGCGATCGGCAGCACCACGGCTACGGCGGCGTTCGCGACGTTGGTGGCGTCCCACGCGCCGCCCATGCCGACCTCGACGATCGCCACGTCGACCGGGGCGTCGGCGAACGCGGCGTAGGCCATCCCGACGATCGTCTCGAAGAACGACAGCGGGTGGTCCTCGCTGGCGTCGACCAGGTGGGTGTACGGCGCCACCTCGTTGAAGGCGCGCACGAACTGCTCGTCGGTGAGCGGCTCGCCGTCGACCGAGATCCGCTCGGTCATCCGCTCCACGTGCGGCGACGTGAACCGCCCGGTCCGCAGCTCCATGCGCGCGCAACAGGGTGTCGATCATCCGCGACGTCGACGTCTTCCCGTTGGTACCCGTCAGGTGGATCACCTGGAAGGTCTCCTGCGGGTCGCCGAGCAGCTCGGTGAAGGCACGGATCCGGTCCAGCGACGGCTCCAGCCGGGTCTCGGGCCAGCGGGACAGCAGGGCGTCCTCGACCTCGGCGAAGGTCTCGGCGAGGCGGGGGGCGGCGGGGGTCTCACTCATGACTCGTCGAGTCTAGAGACCCGGTCAGTGCGGCGTCGGCTGGTCACCTTGCTGGCCGGGGCGTGATCAGCAGGTTCGCCATGTCGACCACGGCGCGGTAGCCGAGCGCCTGGTAGATCCGGTTCGACGTCGGGTTCGCCTGGTCGGTGAACAGGCAGACCCGCGCGCCCTGGTCGAGCAGCCGGCGCGACACCTGCGCCACCGCCGCGCTCGCGTAGCCGTGACCGCGGTGCGCCCGGGGCGTGTAGACCGGGCCGACGCGCGCGACGCCGAAGGCCGGCGGACTGAAGCCCGTCAGGTGCACCGTCTCACCGTCCTCGTCCTCCCACAGCCATACCCGCCCGTCGTCGATCCGCTCCGCCACGTCCTCGCGCGTGAAGTTCTCCATCGCGTGCGACTCCCCGATCCGGCCCGCCTGCTCGGCGGCGTCGGCCGCGAACGCGACGAACCAGGTCAGCGCGAGGTCGACGTCGTCCGGGGTGGCCGCCCGCAGTCGGCCGGGCACCGGGCGCGGCTCGACCAGCTCGGCCAGCTCGAAGAGGCGCAGGTGCTCGTGGACGGAGGTGGCGCCGCCGGTCAGCGTCGCGATCTCGTCGGCGAACACCTGGGCCGCCGGGAGCGCACCGTTGGCGCCGCCGACCTCCTCGCCCCGCGCGTGGGCGGCACGCGCCAGCGCCCGGGCCGCGCCCTCGGGCATCGGCAGCACGAACAGCGGGTACGGCCGGAACGGTGCGGTCCGCATCGCGACGCCCGCCAGCACCCCGGCCCTGTCGCGGACGACCGCCCACCAGCGCGGGTGCTCCGGCGGGGCGACCCCCGCCGCCACGGTGGCGAGCGCGCGGTGGGTGACCGACGAGACGACGGTCGTGATCACCGGGTCCAGCGCGAGGTGCTCCTCCGCGGCGGCCAGGAAGGCGTGCGGGTCCTCGGTGATCTCGACGGTGAAGGAGTCCGGTTCGACGGCGACGCTCATGACGGAAGGCTAGGCAGTGGACGACCCGCTCGGCCAGCGGGTTTCCGCCGGGGCCGGAAGGCCTGTTCGATCAGCCCGCGAGGGCGACGTACGCGGTGTCCTCGCTCAGGGTGGCGATGTAGTGCACGAACCGCACGTCGCGGGCGACCGGCTCGAGGTGGAGCGCGAACACGGCGTCACCGGCCCGCAGCCGGTAGAAGTCGGGCAGGAGCTCCTGCGTCGCCGGGCCCGTGAAAACGGCCTCGAACTGCGCGAGCCCGCCGAAGTCC
Organism: uncultured Actinomycetota bacterium; assembly: GCA_963788445.1. GTDB lineage: Bacteria > Actinomycetota > Actinomycetes > Propionibacteriales > Nocardioidaceae > Nocardioides. The sequence goes on along the minus strand of CAWBGN010000003.1, from coordinate 159,974 downwards.
CACGGCGTCGACAGGTCCTCGAGCACGAGGACCGTGTCGGCCACGAGGCGGCTGGGCTCCGGGACGACGGTGAGTTCGTGTCCCCGGTGAGCGAGCAGATTGCTGTACGACGGTGTCGTGTAGTTGGTGATCATGGCATCCCCCGATTCCATTTTCCCCACCGCCAAAGATCCTCCTCGCGGGCCTCGGTGTCCCCGGAACGCGAAATTTTGCTTGGTCAGGTAGGCGCTCGCCGGGGCAGGCACGAACAACCGGTTTCGGTGCGGACGGCATGCCGCCCTAGGATTTCCGGCATGACCGAGACCACGCAGGACCAGGCACCGCAGGCGACGAGCACCGACACGCGTGCCGTCGTCGTACCGGACAAGCCTGCGCTCGAGGGTCTCGAGGAGAAGTGGTCGGCCCGCTGGAAGGCCGACGACACCTACCGGTTCGACCGCAGCCAGCCCCGCGAGAACGTCTACGCGATCGACACCCCGCCGCCGACCGTCAGCGGCAGCCTGCACGTCGGACACGTCTTCTCCTACACCCACCCCGACCTGATCGCGCGCTACCAGCGGATGCGCGGCAAGTCCGTCTTCTACCCGATGGGCTGGGACGACAACGGCCTGCCCACCGAGCGCCGCGTCCAGAACTACTACGGCGTGCGCTGCGACCCCTCGCTCCCCTACGACGCCGACTTCACGCCCGCCGGAGAAGCCCGACCCCAAGAAGCAGGTCTCGATCAGCCGGCCCAACTTCGTCGAGCTCTGTGAGGAGCTCGTCGAGCAGGACGAGGAGGTCTTCGAGGAGCTGTGGCGCCGGGTCGGCCTGTCGGTCGACTGGAAGCAGCACTACACGACGATCGGGCCGAAGGTCCCAGACCGTCAGCCAGCGCGCCTTCCTGCGCAACTTCGCCCGCGGCGAGGCCTACCTCAGCGACGCGCCGACCCTCTGGGACGTCACGTTCCAGACCGCGGTCGCCCAGGCCGAGCTCGAGGCCCGGGAGTACGCCGGCCACTACCACCGGGTCGCGTTCCACAAGCCCGACGGCAGCCCGGTCCACGTCGAGACCACCCGTCCCGAGCTGATCCCGAGCGTGGTCGCGCTGATCGCGCACCCCGACGACGAGCGGTACGCCGCCCTCTTCGGGAGCACCGTCACCTCGCCGGTGTTCGGGGTCGAGATCCCGGTCCTGGCGCACGAGGCGGCCGAGCCCGACAAGGGCGCCGGCATCGCCATGTGCTGCACGTTCGGCGACCTGACCGACGTCCAGTGGTGGCGCGAGCTGCAACCTGCCGGTGCGCACCCTGATCGGCCGCGACGGCCGGATGTCCCGCGACACCCCGGAGTGGCTGTCCGGCGGACGCCGCCGCCGCGGCGTACGAGGACCTCAAGGGCAAGACCGCCTTCTCGGCCCGCGAGGCGGTGGTCGCCATGCTGCGCGAGACCGGCGACCTGGACGGCGAGCCCACGCCCACCCAGCGGATGACCAACTTCTACGAGAAGGGCGACAAGCCGCTCGAGATCGTCGCCACCCGCCAGTGGTACATCCGCAACGGCGGCCGCGACGCGGACCTGCGCGCCGAGATGCTGGCCCGCGGTGTCGGAGATCGAGTGGATCCCCGCCCACATGAAGCACCGCTACGACAACTGGGTCGGCGGCCTCAACGGCGACTGGCTGATCTCGCGCCAGCGATTCTTCGGCATCCCGTTCCCGGTCTGGTACCCCCTCGACGGCGACGGCGAGCCTGACTACGACCACCCGCTGCTGCCCCGCGAGGAGGAGCTGCCGCTCGACCCGTCGACGAGTGCACCGCAGGGCTACTCCGAGGACCAGCGCGGCAAGCCCGGCGGCTTCGTCGGCGACCCGGACGTGATGGACACCTGGGCGACGTCGTCGCTCACCCCGCAGATCGCGGGCGGCTGGGAGTCCGACGAGGACCTGTGGCAGCGGGTCTTCCCGATGGACCTGTGCACGCAGGCCCACGACATCATCCGCACCTGGCTGTTCTCCCGCGTCGTCCGCGCGCACTACGAGAACCACGCGGCCCCGTGGTCGCACGCCCTGGTCTCCGGGCTTCATCCTCGACCCCGACCGCAAGAAGATGTCGAAGTCCAAGGGCAACGCCGTCGTCCCGACCGACGTCCTGGACAAGTACGGCGCGGACGCCGTCCGCTGGCGTGCCGCGATGGCCCGTCCCGGCCTGGACTCGCCGTTCGACGAGAGCCAGATGAAGGTCGGCCGCCGGCTGGCGATGAAGGTGCTCAACGCCTCCAAGTTCGTGATCGGTGGCGTCGGCGCGACCGCGCTCGACCACTTCGCCGTCAGCGACCCGGTCGACTGCGCCCTGCTCGGCCGCCTCGAGACCGTCGTCGGCAAGGCGACCGAGGCGTTCGACGCCTACGACTACACCACCGCGCTCGAGGTCGCCGAGAAGTTCTTCTGGGAGTTCTGCGACGACTACCTCGAGCTGGTCAAGGAGCGGGCGTACGCCGAGGACGGCGGCGCCGCGACGGCGTCGGCACGGGCCACGCTCGCGATCGCGCTCCAGGTGCAGCTGCGGCTGCTCGCGCCGTTCCTGCCCTACGTCACCGAGGAGGTCTGGTCCTGGTGGCAGGAGGGCTCGATCCACCGCGCCCCCTGGCCGGTCAGCTCCGACCTCGGCGCCGCCGCAGCGGCGGACCCGGCGATCGTGGACGCGGTCGCCGCAGCGCTGGCGGGGATCCGCGGCGCGAAGTCCAACGCGAAGGTGTCGATGCGCGCCGAGCTGTCGCGGGTCGAGATCTCCGGCCCGGAGGATCAGATCGCCGCCGCCCGGATGGCCGAGCAGGACCTGCGCAAGGCCGGCAAGATCAGCGGCGACCTGGTCTTCTCCGTGGTCGCCGACGAGCGACGCGATCAGCGTCGACGCGGAGCTGGCCGAGCAGAGCGAGCTAGCGCCGGCGGCCACCACGGCCGTGACCGGAGCCCTGGCGGGCGTCGTGGTCACGGTCGTGGTGACGGCTGCGCCACCCGTGCTGCCACCCTTGGCCGAGCCAGTGTGGATTCCACCCGGGGTCCCCCGTGTGCGGGCCCCATCCCGCCCCGGGAAGTTGTTGTGGTGCCAGTAGTGGCCCCAATGTCCGGTCGTCGGCTCGGCCGGGTCCGTCGGCTCGGCCGGGTCGGTCGGCTCGGCGGGCTCGGCTCGGCGGGCCGTCGGTCGGGCTCGGCTCGGCCGGATCGGACGGGTCGGTGACCGGGTCGGTCGGCTCGGCCGGGTCCGTCGGGTCGGTGACCGGGTCGGTCGGCTCCTCGGTCGGGTCGTCGGTCACGGGACCGCCGCCACCGGCGCCCGGGTCCTTGATGCCCGGGTCTTTGATGCCCGGGTTCTTGATGGGCCCACCGGTGATCGGCCCACCGGTGATCGGGCCGCCCGTGACCGGGCCGCCCGTGACCGGACCGCCCGTGACCGGACCGCCCGTGACCGGACCACCCGTGACCGGACCACCCGTGACCGGACCGCCGGTGACCGGTGCGCCTCCATCGTCAGAGACGTCGTCGACGACGTCGCCGGCATCCACCTGGCTCGGGGTTCACCTGGTGGGTCCCGCCGTGGCCGGAATCGCCCGCAGCGTGATCGGCGTGGCCGTCAGAGCCGCTCGCGGCGTGGTCGGAGGCCCCGTCGGACGACTGGCCGCCCTCCGGCGACGTGCCGGAGGACGAGGTCGACGAAGCAGACGAGGACGCGGAAGTCGAGTCGGCCGATGTGTTCGTGTCGGCAGGGCTGATGGGCGCGGCCAGGGCCAGTGCCGGCGGCTCGGGCTCCGGCTGCAGGACGGTTCCTGCGACGATGCCGCGGCGGACGTCGCTGATGAGCGCGTCGGTCCGGAGCTGGTCCGCGATCACGAGACCGCAGATCAGTGCTACCGCGACGAACGCGTACATCGGACGTTTGTGGTCGATCCCCACGAGGTATGTGCCTTTCCCTGCCGAGTTCAGGACAGGACGAGTCTCAGGGCCAACGGGGCCTAACAACATGGCTAGGGTCCTGAAATGGTCCCAAGTGACTAGTGCCGCGTAGTTCACCCCGGAGTTCGGGCGTAGTTCAGGCTGGGTTTCGACTAGGCATGGGTAGTCGGAACGAGTCAGGCAGGCCACGTGGCCGTTTCAGGCCGACTTCTTCTTCTTCGCCTCGGACTCGCGCGGGATCAGCGTCGGCGCGACCTCGTCGAAGACGACCTCGCGGGTCACGATCACCTTGGCGATGTCGCCGCGCGAGGGCACGTCGTACATCACGTGGAGGAGGACCTCCTCGATGATCGCGCGCAGGCCGCGGGCACCGGTGCCGCGCTCCATGGCCTTGTCGGCGATCGCGCTGATCGCCTCCGGCTCGAACTCGAGCTCGACGCCGTCGAGCTCGAAGAGCTTTTGGTACTGCTTCACGAGCGCGTTGCGCGGCTCGGTGAGGATCTGGATCAGCGCCTCCTGGTCGAGCTTGGTGACGCTCGCGATCAGGGGCAGCCGGCCGATGAACTCGGGGATCAGGCCGAACTTGGTGAGGTCCTCGGGGCGGACCAGGGCGAGCAGGTCGTCGGCGTCGCGCTCGGCGGCGCCGCGGACCTCGGCGGTGAAGCCGAGGGTCTTCTTGCCGACCCGCTGCTCGATGATGTGCTCGAGCCCGGAGAACGCCCCGCCGACGACGAACAGGATGTTCGTGGTGTCGATCTGGATGAACTCCTGGTGGGGGTGCTTGCGGCCGCCCTGCGGGGGCACCGAGGCGGTGGTGCCCTCGATGATCTTCAGCAGCGCCTGCTGCACGCCCTCGCCCGACACGTCGCGGGTGATCGAGGGGTTCTCGGCCTTGCGGGCGACCTTGTCGATCTCGTCGATGTAGATGATCCCGGTCTCGGCCTTCTTGACGTCGTAGTCGGCCGCCTGGATCAGCTTGAGGAGGATGTTCTCGACGTCCTCACCGACGTAGCCCGCCTCGGTCAGCGCGGTGGCGTCGGCGATGGCGAACGGCACGTTGAGCATCCGGGCCAGCGTCTGGGCGAGGTAGGTCTTGCCGCAGCCGGTCGGGCCGATCACCAGGATGTTGGACTTGGCGACCTCGACGATCTCGTCCTTGCTGTGCTTGCCGCCGATCGGCTGGAGCCCGGCCTGGACCCGCTTGTAGTGGTTGTAGACCGCCACGGCGAGCGACTTCTTCGCCTGCTCCTGGCCGATGACGTAGGAGTTGAGGAACTCGAAGATCTCCTTGGGCTTGGGCAGCTCGTCGAGGCTGACCTCGGTGCCCTCGCTGAGCTCTTCCTCGATGATCTCGTTGCAGAGGTCGATGCACTCGTCACAGATGTAGACGCCGGGGCCGGCGATGAGCTTCTTGACCTGCTTCTGGCTCTTGCCGCAGAAGGAACACTTCAGCAGGTCCCCACCGTCACCGATGCGTGCCACGAGTCATCCTCCGGTTCGTTCCTGATTCAATCTGCAAGAGCCGTATGACGGTACCTCGCGCCGCCCCCGGATGGGTGGCGGACACGAAGAACTCATCAGTCTGGGCCACGAGGTCACCCCGTGGTGGCGGGGGTGCCCTTCAGGGACTGCAGGACGGCGTCGATCAGGCCGTACTCGACCGCGCCCTCGGCGGTCAGGATCTTGTCGCGCTCGATGTCGCGGCTGACCTCTTCGATCGGGCGGCCGGAGTGGTCGCTGATCATCTTCTCGAGCAGCTCGCGCATCCGCAGGATCTCGTTGGCCTGGATCTCGATGTCGGAGGTCTGGCCGAACGTGCCCTCGGTGTAGGGCTGGTGGATCAGGATCCGGCTGTTGGGCAGCGCCAGGCGCTTGCCGGCGGTGCCGGCGGCCAGCAGGATCGCGGCCGCGGAGGCGGCCTGCCCGATGCACACGGTCTGCACGTCGGGCTTGATGAACTTCATCGTGTCGTAGATCGCGGTCAGCGCCGTGAACGAGCCACCGGGGCTGTTGATGTAGATGCTGATGTCCTGGTCGGGGTTCATCGACTGCAGGCACAGCAGCTGGGCGATGACGGCGTTGGCGACGTCGTCGGAGATGGGCGTGCCGAGGTAGATGATGCGGTCCTCGAACAGCTTGGCGTAGGGGTCGATCCGGCGGAAGCCGTACGACGTCCGCTCTTCCCACTGGGGGATGTAGTAGTTCATCGATGCGCCGTCCGGGGCGATGCCCTCGGGGCGGTGACGGGACCACTGCCCGCACCTTGGAAGTAGTTCATGTCTGTCCTCAGTCCTTGGAGCGCGGGCCGGCCGGCCCTCGTCAGCGGCCTCGGTGGCGCTCTTGATCACCTGGTCGACGAGGCCGTACTCGAGCGCCTGGTCGGCGGTGAACCAGCGGTCGCGGTCGGCGTCGTTCTCGATCTGCTCGACGGTCTGCCCGGTGTGCTGGGCGATCAGCTCGAGCAGGACCTTCTTGATGTGCAGCGACTGCTGGGCCTGGATCTTGATGTCGGAGGCCGAGCCACCCATGCCCGAGGACGGCTGGTGCATCATGATCCGCGCGTGCGGCAGGGCGTAGCGCTTGCCCTTGGTGCCGGCGCAGAGCAGGAACTGGCCCATCGACGCGGCCAGGCCCATGCCGACCGTGGCGACGTCGTTCGGGATGTAGTTCATGGTGTCGTAGATCGCCATGCCGGCGTCCACGGAGCCACCCGGGCTGTTGATGTGCAGGAAGATGTCGGCGTCGGGGTCCTCGGCGGACAGCAGCAGCAGCTGGGCGCAGATCGCGTTGGCGTTCTGGTCGCGCACCTCGGAGCCGAGGAAGACGATCCGCTCGCGCAGCAGGCGCTGGTAGATGTGGTCGTCGAGTCCGTACATCGACGCGGCGCCGTTCATCTGAGGGCTGGAGTTCTGGGTCACGAGTGCGACCCTAGCCTCCGGGATCGACAGTTCCACGCCTAATCCCCCGCTGTTCGCCATCAGCAGATTTCCGTCAGGCCGGCCAGCCAGTTGCGCAGGGCGCGGTGCACGTCCGGATGGTTGAGCAGGCCGAAGTGGTCGGTCCGGCCGACGTGCAGGACGTCCGCGCCGGGGAACAGGTGGGCGCCCCAGCGGTCCCGGCCGTACGCCGAGGGCACCCGCACCAGCCAGTCGCCGACGACGTGGCCGACCGGGTGCCGCGGCGAGGTCGTCACGGTCGCCGGCGACCAGGCGGTAGCGGGCGTGCGGCAGCGGCGGCACGTCCTCGGCCAGCCCGGCGACGAGGTCGTGCACGCCGACGGAGCGCCAGTCGAGGATCCGGCCGAACGCCGCCGTCTCGGGCAGCACCGACATCCCCCGACTGCCGTGCCCGATGCCGCGGGCGATCGGGGCGCCGAGGTGAGGGGTGCCGAGCGTGATCACGTCGGAGACCAGCTCGGTCCACGGCTTGTCGGCCTCGGTCGCCACGGCGCCGCCGGCGCGGATGATCAGTCCGCCCATCGAGTGGCCGACCAGCGCGATCCGCTCCACCGGCGTCGGCCACTCCTCGACGAGCCGCTGCACGCAGGGCCGAGAGCGCCACGCCGTTCTCGCGCAGCCCGAGCCCGGTGTTGGCGCGGAGGAAGACCGGTGTCCAGCCCTCGGCGGCGAGCGCCTCGCCGTACGTCGTGCCGTGGACGTCGCGGCCGCGGTTCCAGTACGACTCGTTCTCGCACAGGCCGTGCAGGAAGACCACGACCCGCCCGGTCGCGTCGGGGAAGGCGCCCGCGAGCCCCGGCCGATCGAGGAGTACGTCGCTCCCGTGCGCCCGCACCGCCATCGGGATGGCCAGCCGCGGGCGCTCCCGGACCAGCCGGTCGCCGATCAGGCCGTTCACCGCGGAGCTGACGAACCGGCCGCGAGTATCGCCCTCCAGCCGTGGGCCGGCCCCGGTCGCCGCCACCTTGTCGAGCCCGGTCGACGCGGCCCGCAGGCCGAGGCTGAGGCCGCCGTACACGGCGGCGGCGATGCCGCGGTGGACCTGGTCGGGCACCGAGCGCGGCCCGCCGCGCCGGGTGAACCCGTGGACCCGGTCCGCCAACGCGTAGTGGGTGTCCCGCGCGGTGCGCACGACCAGCTCGTCGGCGACCTCGGACAGCAGCGACAGGGCGTCCAGCAGGCCGGGACCCCCCGGCTGCTCCGCACGGCTCGAGGTCATGGCACGCAGGCTAACGAAGTCCAGTGAACATGCGTACACCCAACACGCTGACCCGCCGTCAATTAACGGCGGGTCGACTCGATGACGTTCCAGGGTGCGGACGGGGAGTGCACGACGGGCGGGTCGAACCCGGCCGCGGTGAGGAGGGCGTCGTACTCGTCGGCGCTGCGCTCGCGTGCCCCGAACAGGACGAGCATGTTGCAGGTCGACCAGGTGGAGGTCGGCCTGCTCCGCGGCCGGCCGGGGCGGGTCGGGGTCGAGCACCTTCTCGACCACCCACAGCCGCGCGCCGGACGCGCATCGCGGCGTGCACGACCCGCAGGATCTGCACGCACTCCTCGTCGGTCCAGTCGTGGAGGATGCTCGACAGGATGTAGGCGTCGCCGTCACCGGGCACGTGCGTCGAAGAAGTCCGCGGCCACGCCGCCGAACCGGTCGGACAGGCCGGCCGCGGCCATCCGGCGCTCCGCCTCGGCGGCGACGTCCGGCCGGTCGGCGACGACCCCGCGTAGGCCGGCGTGGGCGCTCAGCAGCCCCTCCAGCAGCGCGCCGCTCCCGCCACCGACGTCGACCACCAGTCCGATCCCGGCGAAGTCGCAGGCCTCGAGCACCGCGGCCGCCTGGCCGGCGCCGCGTCGGGCCATGGCGGCGTTGAAGATCGTCTCCTCCTCGGGCTCCCCGCTCAGGGCCTCCCACACCGGGGCACCGTTGACCTCCTCGAACATCCCGCGTCCGGTGCGGACCGCATCGGCCATCCGCTCCCAGGTCAGGAGGTTGGGGCCCCAGGTCTGCATCCGGACCAGGCTCGCCAGCCCGCTCGGGTGGTCGCTGCGCAGCAGGACACCACGGTTGCTCAGGGACCAGCGGCCGTCGTCGTACTCCACCATCAGGTCAGCGTCGGCGATCGCCCGAACCAGCCGAAGCAGCGCATCCGGATCCGCGCCCACGCGTTCGGCCAGCGTGGCCACGTCGTGCGGCGCGTCCATCGCGTCCGGCAGCCCGAGGTCGACCGCAGCCCGCAGGCACAGCGTCACCCAGGCTCCCCGAACCAGCTGCGTGACCGCCCGGGCGTCGTCCTCATCCGTCACCCGGGCGACGCTACTCCCCCGAAATGACGCTGACCCGCCGTTAATTTACGGCGGGTCAGCGTGCAGCTTGTGACGGGTCAGGCCTTGTCGGCCGTCTCGTCGTCGGTCGCCTCGTCGGTCGCCTGGTCGGTCGCCTGGTCGGGGATGGTGTACTCGGTGGTCTCCGTTGCCCCGGGCTCGGCAGCGGGCCGTCCTCGGGCTCGTCCTCGGGCTCGCCGATGGTGCCGTCGGGGCGCAGGTTCTTCAGCTCGACCACGTTGCCGGAGGCGTCCTTGACGACGGCCGACTCGACCACGGTCGCCAGCGCCTTGCCGCGCAGGATCTCCTGCACGAGGTCGGGGATGTGGTTGTGCTCGAACATGTGGTTCGCGAACTCCTGCGGGTCCTGGCCGGACTGCTGGGCGCGGCGGACGAGGTGCTGGGAGAGCTCGTTCTGGTCGACGCCGAACTCCTCCTTCTTCGCGATCTCGTCCAGGACGAACTGCGCGGCGACGGCGTCGCGGACCCGGCGCTCGAGCTCGGCCTCGAACTCCTCGACGGTCTGGCCCTCGTCCTCGAGGTACTTGTCCATCGTGATCCCGGCGTACGCCAGCTGCTGCTCCATGTTCTGGCGGCGGGAGTTGAGCTCGTCGGCGACGATGCCGTCGGGCAGCGGAACCTCGACCTTCTCCAGCAGCGCCTCGAGTACGGCGTCGCGCGCGGCGGCGGCCTGCTCGAGGCGCTTGCCGCGGCCGAGCCGCTCGCGCACGTCGGCGGTCAGCTCGTCGATGGTGTCGAACTCGGACGCCATCTGGGCGAACTCGTCGTCGAACGCCGGCAGCTCCTGCTCCTGCACCTGGCTGACCTTGACCGCCACCTCGACGTCCTGGCCGACCAGGTCGCCGCCCACGAGCTGGGAGGTGAACGTCTTCTCCTCGCCGGCGGACATGCCGAGCAGCGCCTCGTCGAGCCCGTCGAGCATGCCGCCGCGGCCGACCTTGTAGGACATCGCCGCTGACGTCCGCGCCCTCGACGACCTCGCCGTCCTGCTTGGCCTTGAGGTCGATCACCACGAAGTCGCCGTCGGCGGCCGCGCGCTCGACGTCGTTGAGGGCCGCGAACCGCTCACGCAGCGCCGCGACCTGCTCGTCGACGTCCTCGTCGGTGAGGGTGACGTCCTCGACCTGCGCGGCCAGCCCGTCGTACGCCGGCAGCGTGATCTCGGGCTTGACCTCGACCTCGGCGGTGAACTCGAGGGTCTCGTTGTCCTCGAACTTCGTCACCTCGATCTCCGGCTGGGCCAGCGGCTCGAGTGAGTTGCTCTGCAGCGCCTCGATGTACATCTTCGGGAGCGCGTCGTTGATCGCCTGGTCGAGGACCGCGCCGCGGCCGACCTGACGGTCGATCACGGTCGGCGGGACCTTGCCCTTGCGGAAGCCCGGGACGTTGATCTGCTGGGCGATCGTCTTGTACGCCGCGTCGAGGCTCGGCTTGAGCTCCTCGAAGGGCACCTCGACGGTCAGCTTGGCCCGGGTCGGGCTCAAGGTCTCGACGGCGCTCTTCACAGGGTGTCTCCTCGTTCAATCTGGTTCCGGTCAACGTCGGGGCGACAGGACTCGAACCTGCGATCTCCTGCTCCCAAAGCAGGCGCGCTAGCCACTACGCTACGCCCCGCCAAGCGGGCCCCCAGAACGTCTGGGCCCCTCTTGGAGCGGATGACGGGAATCGAACCCGCGTAATCAGTTTGGAAGACTGAGGCTCTACCATTGAGCTACATCCGCGCACTCCTCGACAGCCACGCGGGCACGCCGAAATCTGCGGGTGTCATGGTGCCACACGGGGGCGCTCCGCCTCTAACCGAGGCGCATCCCCGAGACCGGCGGCGGACCTGCTAGGCACCCGGTGCAGGAGCAGCAGCGCGCGGTCGTCGTGGGGCGATCCGAGCGCGTCGATCATCCGCTTGGCGCCGCCCTCGAACTGGCCGCGGAGCAGCTGCTCGGCCTGGCCGAGCATCCGGTCGATGCCCGAGCACGATGTCGCGGCTGGGCGTCTCGACCAGGCCGTCGGTGTAGAGCATGATCGCGTCGCCCGGGCGCAGGGTCCCGCGCTTGCAGGGGAACTCGGTCCCGTCGATCAGGCCGAGCGCCGGCCCGTCGGTCGAGTGGACCGTCCAGCGCCCCGAGCCGGCGGCCCGCTGGGCGGCGGGCGGGTGCCCGGCGGTGCGGACCGCGAACTCGCCGGTGCGCGACGTCGAGCGAGAGGTGCACCGCCGTGGCGAAGCCCTCGTCCCAGTTCTGACGGAGCAGGAAGTCGTTGGCGGCGGTCAGGAACTCGTCGGCCGGCAGCGCGCCGAGCAGGCCGCCGAACGCGCCGGACAGCAGCAGGGCGCGGGTGCCGGCGCCCTCGCCCTTGCCCGAGACGTCGACCACGACCACGTCGAGCCGGTCGTCGGTGCGGACGGTCACGATGAAGTCGCCGGCGAAGGGCGTGCCGCCCGCGGAGCGCAGGGCCGACTCGAGGTGCCAGCCGTCGGGCAGGTCGGGGATGCCGCCCTGGCGCTGGATCCGGTCGCGCAGGTCGACCAGCATCGACTCGCCCTGGGTGCCGCCGACGCCGAGGCGGGTACGCCGGAACGACGTCATCAGGATGATGAAGCCCGCGACGAACAGCACCAGGACCGCGAGCACCGCCGGAAGCGGATGTTGTCCTGCCGGCTGATCGCGACCACGACCAGCATCAGCATGAAGACGATGAACCACGGCAGCTGGCGCGGGCCGAGGATGAGGCTGCCGAGCAGCATCGGCAGCACCAGCATCGACAGCGGCGCGGTCTTCGGCCAGATGATGATCGAGCGCGATCATCACCAGCGCGACGAGCACCTAGCAGGCGCGCGTCGCGAGACTCCGGGGGCAGGATCCGTCGGAGCGTGCTGCTCCAGGTGCGGCGCAGTCGGGTGGGGGCAACCGGTCGGGCCGGCCCGCGAGCTGCGGTCATGGTCCTCGGCTCTCGTACTTTGGGTCGCGCTCACTGTACGGCCCGGGAACGGAACCGGGGCTGACATCGCGGACACCAGAACAAGTTTCTCCCCTGCAGCTCGCCGGTGCGGATCGTCGCACCGCAGACGTGGCAGGGCTGGCCGGTCCGGCGGTAGACGTAGACCTCGCCGCCGTGGTCGTCGACGCGGGGCGGTCGGCCCATCGCCTCCGGGGTGTGCTCGGGACGCACGGTGTCGATCCGGCCGGTGCGCACCCCCTCGGTCATCAGCTCGACCAGGTCGTCCCACATCGCGCGGAACTGCCCCGAGCGCAGCGTGTTGCCCGGCCGCAGCGGGTGCATCCGGTGCCGGAACAGCAGCTCGGCGCGGTAGACGTTGCCGACCCCGGCCAGCACCGCCTGGTCCATCAGCAGCCCGCCGATCGGCGCCTTGCTGCGCCGGATCCGGGCCCAGGCGCGCTCCGGGTCGGCGTCCGGCCGGAGCGGGTCGGGGCCGGAGCGGTCGACGATGGCGTCGCGCTGCCCGTCGGTGAGCAGCTCGCAGACGGTCGCGCCGCGGAGGTCGGCGTACGACGCGCCGTCGGGCGTCGTCGGTGACCAGCCGGAGCCGCACCTGCCCGACCGGGGCAGGCAGCTCGGGCGCGTCGCGGACCACGTCGAACTTGCCGATCAGCCCGAGGTGCACGTGGACGAACCGCTCGCCCGGGAACTCGACGAAGAGGTGCTTGCCCCAGGCGTCGGCGTCGACCAGCACCTGGCCGTCGAGCAGCGCGGCGGCGTCGGTGAACCGGCCCTGCGGGCTCTGCGACCCGGACCCTCCGCCCGCCGAACGTGTCGCTCAGCTCGGTCGCGAGGCGGTGGAGGGTGTGTCCCTCAGGCATCGCCCGGCTCTCGGCAGGGCGGACTCGGGCAGCGGCGGCAGCTCGCCGGTCGACTCGTAGCTGCCGAGCTGGCCGATCCGGCGGACGTGCCGCTCGTCGCCGGAGAACGGCGTGGCGAGGAAGACCTCGACGAACCGGGTCATGTCGTCGAGCGCTGTGCATCCGGCCGCCGACCGAGACCACGTTGGCGTCGTTGTGCTCGCGGGCCAGCACCGCGGTCTCCTCCGACCAGACCAGGGCCGAGCGCACGCCCTTCACCTTGTTCGCGGCCATCTGCTCGCCGTTGCCGGAGCCGCCGACGACGACGCCGAGGCTGTCGCAGCCCCTGCTCCCGATCGGCGGCGACGCCGTCGGCGGCGCGCAGGCAGAAGACGGGGTAGTCGTCGAGGGCGTCGTAGACGAACGGGCCGTGGTCGACCGGCTCGTAGTCGTGGTCACGCAGCCACGTCAGCAGGTGGTCCTTGAGGTCGAGGCCGGCATGGTCGGAGCCGAGGTGCACGCGCATGGGCGACATGCTCCCAGAGCCCGCCGACGGCGCCGCTCACGGGTGCTGGGCGAAGAACCCCGCCACCTGGCGGGTCACGGCGTCGGCGGCGGGGAAGGACCCGGTCCCACCGCCAGAAGCCGTGCACCTGGCCGAGGTAGCGGGTGCCGACGACGTCGACGCCCGCTCGCGCCAGCAGCAGCGCGAGGTGCTCGCCCTCGTCGCGGAGCGGGTCGTGCTCGGCGGTCATCACGAACGTCGGCGGCAGCGTGTGCAACCGGTCGGAGTTGCAGCGGCGCCAGGTCGGGGTGGGCCAGGTCGGCCGGGGACGCGGCGTACTGCTGCCAGTACCAAGCGGCGTCGCGCTCGTCGAAGCCGTCGTCCTCGGTCCGGTACGAGTCGAAGCCCGCCGTCGGGTCCAGGAACGGGTACAGCAGCGCGACAGCGCGGAAGCGCCCGGGGTGCCGCAGCGCCGCCACCAGCGCGAGGTTGCCGCCGGCGCTGTCTCCGTGGACGTACGTCGGGCCGGCGAGCCCGTGCCCGTCGGCGTGCGCGGTCGAGCCAGCGGACCACGGTCGAGACGTCGTCGGGCGCCGCCGGGAACCGGTGCTCCGGCGGCCGTCGGTAGTCGACGCTGAGCACCGCGACGCCGCACCTGTTGGCGAGCCGTCGGGCGGGGCCGTCGTGGACGTCGAGGTCGTGGAAGACGAAACCGCCGCCGTGCACGTGGACCACGACGCCGTCGCGCGCGGCCGCCGGGCGATAGAGCCGACAGGGCACGCCGTCGGCGTCGACGTCCCGGACCTCGGCGACGTCCTCACGCGGCTCGGCGAGCGGCCAGCTGCGCGGTTCTCGCGCCGCGCGGCGTCGATGTCGTAGCCGTCGGCCCAGATCGGCACCACGTCGGCCGAGCGGCGGCGACCGCCTCGCTCGGACTGCGGGGTAGAGCACCATGACAGACCTCCTAGCGCTGCATCAGGGCGTCCAGCGCGACCGCGACCGCCGACGCGACCCGGAAGTCGACCCGTTGGTCGGGCACGTGCACGGTGTAGACGTCGCGGACGGTCCCCTGTCGCTCGACGCCGAGCAGCGGGTGGCCGGCGGTGTCGACGAAGTCGAAGTGGATCGGCAGGAACGGCACGTCGATGAAGCGGCGGATCAGGGCGACCCCCTGGCTGCGCTCCTGGCCGGTGCCCTGGTAGCCGGGACCCTCGATGTGGAACGTCGACCGCATCAGGCTCGCGGCGAAGTCCTTGCGGAAGAAGCCGATCTGCTGGCCGGCCTCGTCGGTGACGTCGTAGCCGGACCCGAGGTCGATCGCCTTGCGTGCCTTGAACGCGAACACCGGCCGCGTCTTGGAGTCGTCGCTGTAGAAGGTGACCTGCTCCTTGAACGCCATCCGCTTCTGCTCGGCGAGCCCCATCAGCTGGCCGTAGCTGCCGTCCGGGTTGGCGGCGTACAGCTCGTAGCGGTTCGTCGTCATCGCGAACCTCTGCCGGAGGTAGAACATCGGCAGATACATCGGCTGGCTCATGCGGGAACCCTACTGACGGACACTAGGGACGTGGTTGCCCTGGGATGGACCGTGCTGGCGTTGGTGTTCGTCGACGAACTGCTCGCGATGGCGGCGTTCGGGGTGTGGGGATGGGAGTCGTCTCCGCGGTGGTTGCTGGTGTGGTTGCTGCCCTCTGGTGGCGATGCTCGTGTGGTTCTTCTTCGCGTCTCCGAAGGCGAGGTACGGCGGGCCGCTGGTGCGGCCGGTCGTGAAGGTGCTGGTCTTCGGCCTGGCGTGTGTGGCGCTGTGGGACGTGGGTCGTCCGGGCTGGGCGATCGCGTTGCTGGTGTTCTCCGTGGTCGTCAACGCCCTGGCCCAGATCCCGTCCATCCGGCGTCTGGCGGAGGAAGTCAGGTAGCTGTCCGCTGAGCGGCGGAGCCGCGCCGGTCGCTGGCTCGCCGCGCAACCCCGCCGCTCCGCTCACGTGCACGCACTACGGCGACCCACGCCGGTCGAGCTTGTCGAGACCCCTCGCTGCCCTGCCGACGGTTCCGGGGTTTCGAGACGGTTGCTGCGCAACCTCCTCAACCGACGACACCCCCTTCGGTGGTTGAGCGAAGGCGCGCAGCGCCTGTCTCGAAACCACGTGACGCGCGCAGGGCAGTGACCGAACGCCGGTCGAGCCTGTCGAGACCCCGCTCGCCGCCCTGCCGACGGTTCCGGGGTAACGAGGCGGTCTGCTGCGCAACCTCCTCAACCGACGGTGGGTTCCGAGGTAACGAGACGGTTGCTGCGCAACCTCCTCAACCGGCGGTGCTTCGGGATTGTCAGACGTCGGCCAGTCGGGCCAGCTCCTCGTCGACGACCGCCGGGTCGAGCTTGGTGAAGATCGGCGTCGGCTTGGCGACGGGGGTGCCGGCCACGATCGACCGGCGCTCCCAGGGCGGCGTGGCGGAGTAGTCGCCGGTGATGATCGGGTAGAAGCCGAGGCCGGCGCCGTCGTCGGGGTCGAGGTCCTCGACGTGGTCGATGCGCGGCATCGGCATGAACTCGCCCTGGCCGCCGTACGCCGCCCACACCTTGTTGGACGAGTGCGGCAGGAACGGCGAGAGCAGCGTGTTGCAGTCGAGCACGCACTGCGCGGCGACGTGGAGGACGGTGCCGAGTCGCTCGCGCTGGCTGTCGTCCTTCATCTTGTAGGGCTCGGTGACGGTGAGGTACTTGTTCACCTCGCCGACCACCCGCATCGCCTCGGCGATCGCCGCCCGCAGCCGGTGCCGGCCGATCAGGTCGCCCACCGTCTCGAAGCCCTGCTGCACGGCGGCCAGGACGTCCTCGTCGACCGGCTCGAGCGCGCCCCGGGCCGGGATCTCGCCGAAGTTCTTGGCGATCATGGTCGCGGTCCGGTTGACCAGGTTGCCCCAGCCGGCGACGAGCTCGGAGTTGTTGCGGGTGACGAAGTCGGCCCAGGTGAACGCCGCGTCCGACGTCTCGGGGCCGGCCGCGCAGATGAAGTAGCGCAGCGCGTCGGGTCCGTAGCGGGCCAGGAAGTCGCCGACGTAGAGCACGTGCCCGCGGCTGGACGAGAACTGCTTGTCGCCCATCGTGAGGAACTCGCTCGAGACGACCTCGGTCGGCAGGTTGAGCACGCCGTACTCCCCCGGCTCGCCGCCCCGGTCGCCCTTGCCGGCGTACGCCAGGAGCTCGGCGGGCCAGATCTGGGAGTGGAAGGTGATGTTGTCCTTGCCCATGAAGTAGTAGGACAGCGCCTCGGGGTCGTTCCACCAGTCGCGCCAGCGGTCCGGCTCGCCCTGCCGGCGCGCCCACTCGATCGACGCCGACAGGTAGCCGATGACCGCGTCGAACCACACGTAGAGACGCTTGGTGGGCTGGTCGCGCCAGCCGTCGAGCGGGATCGGGATCCCCCAGTCGATGTCGCGGCTCATCGCCCGCGGCCGGATCTCCTTGAGGATGTTCTGGCTGAACTTGATGACGTTCGGCCGCCACGTGCCCGACGCCTCCCGCTCGTCGAGCCACTCCTTCAGCGCCGTCGCGAGGGCGGGCAGGTCGAGGAAGAAGTGCTGGACGTCGACGAAGTCCGGCGTCTCGCCGTTGATCTTCGAGCGCGGGTCGATCAGGTCGGTGGCGTCGAGCTGGTTGCCGCAGTTGTCGCACTGGTCGCCGCGCGCCTCGCCGTACCCGCAGATCGGGCAGGTGCCCTCGATGTAGCGGTCGGGCAGGGTGCGGCCGGTCGACGGGCTGATCGCGGACTGGGTGGTCTGCTCGATCATGTAGCCGTTGCGGTGGACGGTCAGGAACATCTCCTGCACCACGTTGTAGTGGTTGCCGGTGGTGGTCCGGGTGAAGAGGTCGTAGGACAGGCCGAGGTCGACCAGGTCGTCCACGATCACCGCGTTGTTCTTGTCGGCGAGGTCCTTGGCCGGGACGCCTGCCTTGTCGGCGGCGACCAGGATCGGCGTGCCGTGCTCGTCGGTGCCCGACACCATGAGTACGTCGTGCCCGGCCATCCGCATGTAGCGGCTGAAGACGTCGGAGGGCACACCGAAACCGGCCACGTGGCCGATGTGGCGCGGGCCGTTGGCGTACGGCCAGGCGACGGCGGACAGGACTCGACTCATGCGGTGAATCCTAGGAGGGTGCCGCGAGCGACGAACCGGTTACCCCGCGGGCCCATCACCCGCCGGTCCGGCGTCGCCCGGACGCCGGCTCCTTGAGCTCGATGAACATCACGTGGGTCTCGGTGTCACCGGTGTTCTCGCCCGAGTGCTGCTGCGCGGGCAGCCAGTTGGCCAGGCCGGACGGCAGCTCCACGGTCGCTCCTCCTCGCCATGGAGCAGCCGGCGCTGGAACGACGACAGCGTGATCATCACGCTGTCCGGATGCGCATGCGGCGTGGTCCGGTCGCCCGGCCGGTCGCGATACTCGAGGACGCGCACCCGATCGTTCTCGAACACGAGCTTGTAGAGATCGCGTTGCCGACCATCGGATCCAGATCGTCCACCGTCCTCCTCGGGCCACCGACGCTAGTCGGCACGTCAATGCCGCACGTAGGGTCGCGGCATGGGGACGTTGATCGCCGAAGACCTGCTCCTGCTGCTGCTCGACGACGAGAAGGGCAACGTCGTCGGGACCTCCCACCTGCAGACCGTTCTCGGCGGCGCGGTGCTGATCGAGCTGGCGATGACCGGCGCGGTCACGGTCGAGGAGAAGTCCAGCAAGTGGCGCTCCGCCAAGGATCCAGCTGGCCGGACGCGCGCCCGACGACGACCTGCTGCGGCGGGCCGTGGCCGAGATCTCGGAGAAGGAGCGCTCGGCGCAGGACCTCGTGAACCGGCTCGGCAAGGGCCTCAAGGACGAGCTGCCGACCGCCTCGAGCGGCGCGGCATCCTCGAGCGGCGCGAGGACAAGGTGCTCGGGCTGTTCCCGCGCACCCGCTGGCCGGCGATCGACTCCTCCCACGAGGAAGCCGTACGCCGCTCGCTGACCGCCGCCCTCGTCCAGGGCGTCACCCCGGAGCCCCGCACGGCGGCGCTGGTGTCGCTGCTCTCGGCCATCGACCGGGCGCACAAGGTCGTCGACCGGGACGGGCTGCCGGCCGGTCAGGTGCGCAAGCGCGCCAAGGAGATCGCCCAGGGCGAGTGGGCGGCCAAGGCGGTCAAGGACGCGATCGCCGCGTCCACGGCCGCGATCACCGCCGCGGTGGTGGCCTCGACCGCAGCCACCACTCCGTCGGGGAGCTGACCGAGACCGACCGGGTCAGAGGGTCCGGGCGAGCAGGTCGCGCAGGACCCCGAAGTGGCGTTCGGTCGCGGCCTCGTCGTACATCGACGTGTCGGCCATCGTGTAGCCGTGTGCCGCGCCGGCGTAGACCTCGTTGACGTGCGGCCGGTCTGCCTGCGTCCAGGGCGCGCTCCAGGGCTTCGACCGCCTCGAGCGGCATCGACCGGTCCTGGTCGGCGTGCCCGAACGCGTACTCCGCGGTCGAGCCGTCGATCGCGAGGTGCGGGCTGGACGGGTCGTCGGTGACCAGGCCACCACCGTGGAAGCCACCGACGGCGGCGACGGTGCCGGGGAACTGCCCCGCCGTGCGTACGGCGAGCCGGGCACCCATGCAGTAGCCGGTGACGCCGATCGGGCCCGTCGCCCGCGTGCTCGGCCAGGGTCGCGACCCAGGCCTCGGCGTCCGGCCCGGACAGGTCTGGGGTGAGGCCGCGGACGCGGTCCATCACGCCGGTCGCCATGAACGCCTCGCGCGCACCGGGTTCGCGCAGGTCCTGCCCGGCCGGCGCCAGGTCGGCCGCGCGGCCGTCGACGGTAGAACACGTTCGGGGCGAGTACGACGTACCCCCACGACGCGATCCGGTCCGCCATCTCCTCGATCCTCGGCCGCAGCCCGATCGCGTCGATGTAGAACAGGACACCCGGCCGTCCGGCCTCGCCGGTCAGGTAGGCCTCGGCCGACCCGTCAGCGGCCTGGATCTCGATCGTCTGGCCCATGACGGCGACCCTAGAGGGCGCCCGTCACCAGTGGTTGATCCGCCACTGGGTGCGTCGGCGGATCTCCGGCAGCTTCGCGTAGAGGTACTCCCCCGGGCAGGCGGTGTCGTTGGTGTCGCGGTGACCGTCGATGACCGGGAGCCGCACGCGCTCGTCCTCGGCGTACTTGTCGCTGCCCGTCGAACGGACGACGACCCGCCCCGTGGCCATCCGGCCGTACCTGTCGAGCTTCCAGGCGGCCAGCTTGATCACCGTGCTCACGGCCTTGGCCGAGGGGCGGCGCTCGTCGAGGTTGCCGATCACGGCGATCCCGACCGAGCGCTCGTTGAAGCCGAGCGTGTGCGCCCCGCGAACCAGCCGGTTGGCGCCGCCGGAGCGGCCCACCCAGGCCCGGCCGAACCGGTCGACCAGGAAGTTGTAGCCGATGTCGAACCAGCCCAGCGTCTGGGTGTGGTAGCGGTACATGCCGCGCAGGATGCCGGGCACGTCGGCGCGCGTGTAGTCGTTGCCGGTGGCGGTGTGGTGGACGTGGACCTGCTTGAGCCGGTGCGATGTAGTGCGGCTCGCCGTTGCGCCACCTGGGGTTGGCGCCCCAGGCCTCGCGGGTGACGCAGCATCGGGCTGCGGCGCGGCCAGTCGGCCGGGCGGCGCGGCCGCGCGCCGTGGGCGGACGGCGGGCGCGGCGGCCCGGCGTCGGAGGGCAGGTGGCCGGGGTCGATCAGCAC
This sequence comes from uncultured Actinomycetota bacterium, assembly GCA_963788445.1. Lineage (GTDB taxonomy): Bacteria > Actinomycetota > Actinomycetes > Propionibacteriales > Nocardioidaceae > Nocardioides. The sequence goes on along the minus strand of CAWBGN010000003.1, from coordinate 139,703 downwards.
CAGGTCCAGGGAGCCGGGAAGGCCGCCCTCGGCCCGGACCTGGATCGCGCTCGAGTCGTCCACCCAGAGCAGGTCCGAGGCCCCGCGCCCGCCCGACCGGGCCGGCCCGTCGGCCATCGGGTCGGCGTGCCGCCAGGCGGTCCATCCGTCCGGCGTGCAGCGTGCGCAGCTCCAGCCGGGGCGCGGCGCCCTGCCACGTGGCGCCGACCATGCTGAACCGGCTCGTGCGCAGGGTGACCGTCCGCGCCTCACCGCGGGCCCGCGCCCAGGCCCGGCGGCGAGGTCGACGGTGGCCGACCGGACCACCTCGCCCGCCGGTGCGCTCAGCCGGACCCGCGGTCGGGCGCGGGTCGGCGGGCGCGGTGCTGGCCGCGCCCGGCACGGCCACGACGGTGCCCGCGAGGAGCAGCATCGCGGCCGGGGCCAGGGACGAGGGGTGTTCCGAGAAGTCGCGTCATGACCGAAGCCATGATGCGCGAGGGGCGCGTGATACGCCAGTGCAGCCGGTCTTTCCCGGCCTGCGGAGCGGTCAGGAGAAGTCGAGCTTGCGGTCGCGGGTGCGCTTCAGCTCGTAGAACTCCGGGTACGCCGACAGGGTCACCGCGGCGTCCCACATCCGGCCGGCGTCCTCGCCCTTGGGTGCCCGGGTGACGACCGGCCCGAAGAAGCCGTCGCCGTCGACGCCGATCGTGGGCGTCCCGACGTCGGTGCCGACCAGGTCCATCGCACCCTGGTGCGACTTGCGGACCGCCTCGTCGTAGTCGGTCGAGTGCATCGCGTCGGCCAGCGTCGGTCGGCAGGCCGGCCTCGGCGAGCGCCTCCTCGATCAGACGCGTGGTCGACGTCGCGCTGCTCGAGGTGCTTGCGGTTGCCGATCGCGGTGTACAGCGGCAGCAGCACCTCGTTGCCGTGCGCCTGCTCGGCCGCGATGCAGCACGCGCACCGGCCCCCACGCGGTCTCCAGGAACTTGCGGTAGTCGTCGTTGATGTCGCGGTCCTCGTTGAGGACGGCGAGCGACATGACGTGCCAGGTCACCGAGACGTCGCGGACCTGCTCCACCTCGAGCATCCAGCGGGAGGTGATCCAGGCGAAGGGGCAGAGGGGGTCGAACCAGAAGTCGGCAGTAGTGGTCATGTCTTGTGACAACTGCCGTCCTGGTGGTCGTATTCCGTCACAGGTAGCCGAGAATGACGCCGGCCAGCGCACAGACGCCCAGCGTCCGCAGCACCGACCAGCGGAGCCCGAAGACCAGGCCGCAGGCGAGCGCGGTGAGCGCGAACGACTCCCAGACGTAGGACCCCCAGACCGGCACGAGCAGCTCCAGCGGCCCCGACGTCGATCGTGCGGGTCTCGGCGAAGAGCGTGTGCACCGCGAAGTACAGCGCCAGGTTGGCGATCACGCCCACCACGGCGGCGGTCACGGCGGTCAGCGCGGCCGAGAGGCTCTTGTTGCCGCGCAGCCGCTCGACGTACGGCGCACCCAGGAAGATGAAGACGAAGCAGGGCACGAACGTGACCCAGACCGTCAGCAGCGACCCGAGCACCCCCGCGACCCAGGGGTCGAGCGAGCCGGGGTCCCGGTACGCCCCGAGGAACGCCACGAACTGGACGACCATGATCAGCGGTCCGGGCGTGGTCTCGGCGAGCGCGAGGCCGCGGACCATCTCGTTGGCGCTCAGCCAGCCGTAGGTCTCGACCGCGGCCTGGGCGACGTACGACGAGCACGGCGTAGGCGCCACCGAACGTCACCAGGGCCATCCCGCCGAAGAACACTCCCTGGTCGACGAAGACCGAGTCCCGGTCGCCGGTCAGGGCGAGCGCCAGCAAGCACCGGGGTCACCCAGAGGACGGTGCCGACGACCAGGATCGTCAGGTTCCGTCGCCACGACGGCCGGGCGTGGTGCAGCGCGTCGTCGGGGATCAGCGGCGGCGCCTCGCCCTCGGGCACCTGTCGCTCCGGGACGACCAGCAAGTCCGGCCGCCAGCGCCCCACCGCCCAGCCGACGACGCCGGCGCCCAGGACGACGAGCGGGAACGGCAGCCCGAACAGCGCGAGCGCGAGGAAGGCCGCGACAGCCAGCACGATGAGCAGTCGGTTGCGCAGCGCGCGGCCGCCGATCCTGACCACGGCCTGGACGACGATGGCCACCACCGCGGGCGCGAGCCCGAGGAAGATGCCCGTCACCAAGGTCGTGTCGCCGTGGCCGACGTAGAGGATCGAGAGTGCGAGCATGGCGACGACGCCGGGGATCACGAAGAGCACGCCCGCGATCAGTCCGCCGAGCCAGCCGTTGAGCAGCCATCCGGTGTAGATCGCGAGCTGCTGGGCCTCCGGCCCGGGCAGGAGCATGCAGTAGTTCAAGGCGTGCAGGAAGCGCTTCTCCCCGATCCAGCGCCGCTCGTCCACGAGCGTGCGCTGCATGACGGCGATCTGCCCGGCCGGCCCGCCGAAGGTCTGCAGGGAGACCAGGAACCAGACCCGGGTCGCGACGCGGAGCGGGATGACCTGCTCGCGTGGGGCACTCGTCACGCGGGCCAGTATCGCTGTCGACGAACGTGACTAGTGGCGCGGGACCCGGACCGTGGTCGTCGCCCGGCCGGGGAGGATGGCGCCGGTGCCGTCGTAGGTCACCCGCACGGTGTGCGTGCCGACTGGCAGGTCGTCGAGCACGACCCGGAGCCGGCCGTCCACGACCCGCCCGCTGACCTCGTGCTTCGCCGATCTTCACCGTGGCGCGGCCACCCGGCGAGGTGACGCCCGGCGCGGACACCCGCAGCGACGACCACGGCCCGGCCGGGCTTGCCGGTCGCGGTCACGCGGAGGTCGGGCACGGTGGTCACGACGCCGTCGGTCGACCAGGGTCAGCGATGCGGTCGCGGTAGCCGATGTGGCTCAGCTTCACCTGCACCGAGATCTGCTTGCCGACGTCCGCGGCGCCCAGGTCGTAGGTGCGGCCGGTGACGCCGGCGACCGGGTCCCGTTGCGCAGCCAGGTGTAGGTCACGGCGGCGTCGGCGGGGTCGAAGGTGCCCGGGCGTCACGGTGAGCGTCCGGCCCATCCGGGCGACGCCGCTCAGCGTCGAACGGCTTGGTGACGTCGATGTTGCCGGCGGCCACGGGCGCGGTCGGCGCGGAGGTGACCGCGGCGTTCTTGTAGCCCTCGCGGCGGCGCCGTCATCGGCACCGTGATCCGCTTGCCGGATCAGCTCCTGGCCGAGGCGGAGGCGGCGCGCCGGTGGCGCCGCTGATCGGCTTGCCGTCGGCGTACCAGTGGATCGTGGTCGACTCGCGGCGTCGGCGACCAGGTGCCGGGGCGCGACCGTCGAGCACCTCGTCCACGCGCGGCGTACCGCTGATGGTCGGCGCGGCGGTGCTGGTCATCGTCCCCCTTCGCACCTTGGCCGTGCTCACGGACAGGGCCGAGCCGCCGACGTAGCCCGTCTTGGTCGCCGAGACGCGAACCGCCAGCTGCTTGCCGCAGGTACGCCGTCGTGGGCCGTGAACGTCGCCGACGTGGCGCCGGAGATGGCCTTGCCGTCGGCGTACCACTGGAAGGTGTACGTCGCCGCCGGGGTCCAGCTGCCGGTGGACGCGGTCAGCGTCGACCCGACCGCGGGCGTGCCGCTGATGACGGGCGCTCGACTTCAGCGTCACCGCGCGGTCGTCGAAGTGGACGAAGCCCGAGGGCCAGCTGCCGCCGGACTTCGTGATCCGTGCGCCAGTGGAAGTCACCGCTCCAGCTGTCCTCGGAGATGACGATCTTGGTGTTGGAGATGACCCGCTCGACGTAGGCGACGTGACCGCTCGAGCCGACGCCGCCGCTGTTCTTGTTCCACCAGGCGACGGCGCCCACCATCGGCGTCTGGTCGGTGATCTTCTTGTTCGCCGTGCCCCAGTTGTAGGCCATGCCGGTGCTGCCCCACGGGCGCTCGGCGGACATGCCGCCCTTGACCAGCCGGTAGGCGACGTAGTTGGTGCAGTTGTGGCCGGAGTACATCCGCCACCACATCTTCTTGCTGGCCGCCCGGTAGCCGAAGTGGGAGTAGCCCGTCTCCTTGCAGCCGGCGTATCCGGTGCACAGGTACGTCGACGCGGCCGACGCGGGTGGGGTGACCGGGGGAAGCGCGATCAGCACCACTGCCATCAGCAGGGTGCAGACGAGCGGCCGGGTCCGGATCACGAGGGGCAAGTCAACCCGATGTCAAGCACCATGTCGGCGTTTTGCCCCAAAAATCTCATTTGAAACAGTCCGCCCCACCCGTTACCGCCCCGATAACGGCGGGGTCACGAGCGTCGATTCCCGGTTGGGAGCCACGGAGCGCCGGTGACATGATGCGGAGCATGCCTGGAACCAACCTCACGCGGGACGAGGCCGCCGCTCGCGCCTCGCTCCTCGACGTCGCGTCGTACTCCATCGACCTGGACCTCACGACGGGCGACACGCACGTTCGCGTCGACCACGACCATCCGCTTCTCGTGCCGCGAGCCCGGTGCCGAGACGTTCGCCGACCTGGTCGACGCCACCATCCACGAGATCACGCTGAACGGCGAGTCGATCGACCCCGCCACGGCGTACGCCGACAGCCGGATCACGCTCTCCGGGCTGGCCGCCGACAACGAGCTCGTCGTCCGGGCCGACTGCACCTACTCGCGCACGGGCGAGGGCCTGCACCGCTTCGTGGACCCGGCCGACGACCGGGTCTACCTCTACTCGCAGTTCGAGGTGCCCGACGCGCGCCGGGTGTTCACGACGTTCGAGCAGCCCGACCTCAAGGCCCCGTTCACGTTCCACGTGACCGCGCCGAGCCACTGGAAGGTCGTCTCCAACGCGCCGACGCCCGACGCCGGAGCAGCTCACCGACAGCACCTCGGTCTGGCGGTTCCCCGCGACCAAGCCGATGTCGACGTACATCACCGCGCTCGTCGCCGGCGAGTACCACGAGGTGCTCGACACCTACGAGGGCAAGCACGGCGACATCCCGCTCGGCCACTACTGCCGCCAGTCGCTCGTCGAGCACATGGACGTCGAGGAGCTCGTGAAGCTGACCCGCCAGGGCTTCGAGTTCTTCGAGGAGGCGTTCGACTACCCCTACCCGTTCGGCAAGTACGACCAGCTCTACGTGCCGGAGTACAACATGGGCGCGATGGAGAACGCCGGCTGCGTGACCCTGCGCGACGAGTACCTCCCCCGCAGCCGCCAGGACGGCGCGTTCTACGAGTTCCGGGCGTCGGTGATCCTGCACGAGATGGCGCACATGTGGTTCGGCGACCTGGTCACCATGAAGTGGTGGGACGACCTCTGGCTGAACGAGTCGTTCGCCGAGTGGGCCTGCTACCACTCCGCCGTCGAGGCCACCGAGTTCACCGAGTCGTGGACCGGCTTCACCAACGCCCGCAAGAACTGGGCCTACCGCCAGGACCAGCTGCCCAGCACCCACCCGATCGCGGCCGACAACGTCGACCTGCGCGCGGTGGAGGTGAACTTCGACGGCATCACCTACGCCAAGGGCGCCTCGGTGCTCAAGCAGCTCGTCGCCTGGGTCGGGCTCGAGAACTTCCTGACCGGCATCCAGGGCTACTTCAAGGACTTCGAGTTCGGGAACTCCGAGTTCACCGACCTGCTCGCCGCCCTCGAGAAGGCGTCCGGCCGCGAGCTGGACACCTGGGCCCAGGAGTGGCTGCAGACGTCCGGCGTGAACACGCTGGCGCCGGAGTTCGAGCTCGACGCCGACGGCGCGTACGCCTCGTTCACGGTCCGCCAGACCGCGCACGCCGACTACCCGACGCTGCGCCGGCACCGGCTGGGCATCGGCCTGTACGACGAGCAGGACGGCCACCTCGTGCGGCGTACCTCTCTCGAGATCGACGTCGAGGGCGACCTGACCGAGGTCTCGCGAGCTGGTCGGCCAGAAGCAGCCCGACCTGCTGCTGCTCAACGAGGGTGACCTCGCCTACGCCAAGATCCGGCTCGACGAGCGCTCGCTGGCCACCCTGGTCGGCAGCCTGGGCACGCTCGACGACTCGCTCGCGCGGGCGCTGTGCTGGGGTGCGGCGTGGGACATGACCCGCGACGCCGAGATGAGCGCCACCGACTTCGTGACGCTCGTGCTCAGCGCGATCGGCAGCGAGACCGACGCGTTCGGCGTGAGCCGGATCCCCGGGTACGGCGCCCAGGCGGTCAACACCTACTCCGCCCCGGAGAACCGGCCCGCCCTCAAGGCCACGTGGGAGACCGGCCTGCGGGCGCTGCTCGACGCGGCCGAGCCGGGCAGCGACCACCAGCTGTCGTTCGTGCGGGCCTACGCCTCGGCCGCCCACAGCGACGAGGCGCTGGCCGCGCTCGAGGGCCTGCTCGACGGCTCGCTGTCCTACGACGGCCTGGCGATCGACACCGACCTGCGCTGGCACCTGCTGACGTCGCTGGCGAGGGCCGGCCGCGCGGACGCCGACCGGATCGCCGCCGAGCTCGAGCGGGACAACACCATCTCCGGTCAGGAGCGCGCCGCCGCGGCCCGGGCCGCTCGCCCGACCGCCGAGGCCAAGGCCGAGGCGTGGGAGATCGCCATCGTCCGCGACGACGTACCGAACGAGACGCAGCGCAGCGTCGTGCTCGCCTTCCAGCAGCACGGCCAGAACGACGTGCTCGCGCCGTACGTCGACCAGTACCTCGCCGTGGCCGACACCCTGTGGGAGGAGAAGGGCACCCAGCGCGCCTCGACCGCCCTGGAGTACATGTTCCCCCGCCCCCAGGCCAGCCAGGAGCTGCTCGACCGGGTCGACGCGTGGCTGGAGACCTCCCCGGCCAACCCCGCCGCCAAGCGCTACGTCAACGAGGGCCGCGACGACGTCGCCCGCGCCCTGGCCGCCCAGGCCAAGGACGCCCAGAGCCTGATCGTTGAGTTGGGCCTCCGCGGGTCGTTGAGTTGGGTCCGCGCGGGCCCAACTCGACGAAGCTCAGGCGCCGGCGTGGAGGGTGAGCGGCGCGCGGGCGTGCTCGGCGAGCATGGAGATGCCGCGCTTGAGGCCACCGACGAGGTCGCCCTCGGCGAAGGCCGACTTCATCTGGAGCACGGCGAGCTCGACCTCGCCGTCGGTGAGGTTGCGGCGTACGACGGCGCCGGTGACCACCTCGAGCGCCCGGCTGGTCGGGTCGACCAGGACCAGGACGCTGCGGGTCGGGCGCGACCAGCCGTGCGTGCAGCCGCCGGGCGAACGCCTGGGGGTCGGCTCCGGCGTCGCCGACGAACACCGAGAACTCGCACCGCGAGGCCTGCTCGGCGGCGCGGATGGTCCGGTCGATCTCGTGTCGTTCGCCGGAGCTGAACTCACCAGCGGCCACTCGCACCCCCGGTGTCATTCGCGTTCGACGGAGTCCGAGCCGGACTCGAGCTCGTGGGTGCCGCTGCGCGGGCCGCCGAACCACTGGCTCTCGATGGCCGGCGCCCCCGGCGCGACCCGCTCCCCGCGGACGAGCGCCGGGACGTAGACCGCGATCGCGATGAGCACGAAGAGCAGCAGCGGAATGCCCACGAAGACCAGCAGCGCGTGCAGCGTGTCGACCGGCTCCGGGTCGCTCCAGCCCTCGGGCACCTCCGCCCGGGCGGGTGCCGCGACGAGAACCGGGATCGCGACCGCGAACGTCAGGACGGCGGCACGACGTGCGAGCGTCTGGAACTTGGTGGTCACGAGCAGCAGGATATCGGCTCATCGCCCGTTGTGCGCCCTGCGGCCCCCTGGGCGGATCCGCGTCGACTCCGTCACACGCCGAGCGGGGACCGACTTGGGTCCACCTGCGATCTCTGCATACTGGGGCCCATGCTTTCGCTCGCTGCATCCAGCCCCTGCGCGGACGACGAGTTCGTCTGCAACGCCGCGATGGAGCTGGACGGACAACGAGGACGTCGCCAAGGTCGCCGACGTCGTGATCGGCACTCCGCTCGCGATCGCGACGATCCTGCTGGTCGGCCTCATCGCCCGCTTCGTCCTGCACCGCCTGGTCGACCGGCTGGTCCGCAAGGCCGAGGTGGGCGTCCTGCCGGACCGGGTCAGCTCGCATGTCGATGGGCTCGGCCAAGGGCACCGAGGCAACGCCAGCCCCGCGACCCGGTCGTCGCCACCCGTCGCGTGCAGCGGGCGCAGACCATGGGGAGCCTGCTCAAGAGCATCATCACCGGCCTGGTCGCCGCGATCGTGGTGACGATGGTGCTGGCCGAGGTGAACGTCAACATCGCGCCGATCATCGCCAGCGCCGGGATCCTCGGACTCGCCCTCGGCTTCGGCGCCCAGAGCCTGGTCAGCGACTTCCTGTCCGGCCTGTTCATGATCTTCGAGGACCAGTACGGCGTCGGCGACGTCGTCGACGTCGGCGAGGCCTCCGGCACGGTCGAGGCGGTCACGCTGCGGGTGACCCGGCTCCGCGACGTCAACGGGACCGTCTGGTACGTCCGCAACGGCGAGATCATGCGGGTCGGCAACATGAGCCAGAACTGGGCGCGCAGCGTCCTGGACATCAACGTCTCGTACCACGAGGACCTGGTGAAGGTACGCCGCGTGCTGCGCGAGGTCGCCCACGACCTGTGGGAGGACGAGGACTACAGCGGCCGGATCATCGAGGAGCCCGAGGTGTGGGGCGTCGAGGCGATGACCCCCGACGGCGTGACCGTCCGGGTGACCCTCAAGACCGCCCCGATGGAGCAGTGGGAGGTGGCCCGCGAGATGCGCGAGCGGGTCAAGGCCCGGTTCGACTACGAGGGCATCGAGATCCCGCTCCCCCAGCGGGTCGTGTGGCACCGCGACGAGCGCGAGCCGGACCGCCCCGAGGGGCAGCAGGGTCCGGAGGAGAAGCCGGTCACCGAGCCCGCCGAGTGACCTGCCGAATCGCCCGGTTCGCCCGATTCGTCGGATGCCGGCGATCGGCGCGGGATGTCAGGTTGAACGCGGTCGGTCGCTGATCGGGGCGACCCCTCCCGGAGGAGCTGGACCATGTCCGAGCCCGAACCCGCCACTCCCGCACCCGAACCGAGCACGAGCCCTGCCCGTCCCGCGACCAAGGGGGTGCGCACGATCGGGATCGTCGTCGTCGTGCTCGGCGCCGTCTTCCTGGTGGCGGGCATCGTCACCTACGCCGTCGTCTCGAGCACTCTGGCCGCCGAGCAGATCACCGTCTCCGACGACGCCCGATACTTCGCCGGTGATGACGTGAACGGCCCGTTCACGGCGTACTTCCAGGCCGACATCATCGCGACGCACGCCGAGGGCATCGCCGACGGCAAGACGTACGCCGAGCTGGCCCAGGACGACCCGCGGCGCGAGACGGTGATGGACGCGTCGTTCCTGCGCGCCAGCCTCTTCACGTCGGTGGTCGCGTTCGGGGTCGCCGCGTTCGTGGCCGTGATGGGAGCCGTCCTGATCGCCATCGGCATCGCCCTGGCCCGGCTCGGACGCCCCGTCTGAACGCTGACCCGCTCGAAGTTTCGGCGGGTCAGCGTGTTCGGTCAGGCGAGGGAGGCCGACAGGGTGATCGTGGTGCCGGTCAGTGCCTGGCTGACGGGGCAGTTGGTCTTGGCGCCCTCGGCGGCCTCGACGAACTGCTCCTCGCTGAGGCCCTCGACGTTGCCGACGACGGTCAGGTGGATGCCGGTGATGCCGGTGCCGGGGGTGAACTCGACGTCGGCCTGCGTGTCCAGCGACGTCGGCGGCGTACCCGCCTTGCCGAGGGCCGCGGAGAGCGCCATCGAGAAGCAGGACGAGTGGGCCGCGGCGATCAGCTCCTCGGGGCTGGTCTTGCCGTTGGCCTCCTCGGCGCGGGAGGCCCAGGACACGTCGAAGGTGCCGATGCCGGAGGACTCCATGTTCACCTGGCCGGCGCCGTCGGTGAGGCTGCCCTCCCAGTGGGTCTTCGCGGTGCGAGTGGTGCTCATGCGCGGATCACTCCTCGTTCGTTCGGGGTCGCGGCGAGTCTTCCACGCCGATGTCGGGCGCCGCGGCGGCGGTCGGCAGAATGGACGCGTGACCACGTTCTACGAGGAAGTCGGCGGGTTCGAGACCTTCCGGACGATCGTCACGCGCTTCTACGAGGGGGTGGCGACCGACGAGGTGCTCCGGCCGCTCTACCCCGAGGAGGACCTCGAGCCGGCCGCCGAGCGGTTCCTGCTGTTCCTCGTGCAGTACTGGGGCGGTCCCACGACCTACCAGGAGCGCCGCGGCCACCCCCGGCTGCGGATGCGGCACGCGCCGTTCGCGGTGACCCCCGAGGCCAAGGAGCGCTGGCTGCACCACTTCCGGGCCGGCCTGGACGAGGCCAAGCTGACGCCCGAGCAGGACCAGCAGTTCTGGGACTACGTCACGCACGCCGCCCAGTTCATGGTGAACACCTTCGAGTGACCGGGAACTCCTCCGAAGAAGTTTCGGCGCCGGTGTAACGCACGCGCGCTCCTCGCGACAGGTACCAGGTGACAGGTGCCAACCTTCGTCGACCCACGAGGAGTCATCACGCATGCGCAGGACCACCCTTGCCCAGGCCATCGCCGCCACCGCAGCGATCGCCGCCGTCACTGCCGCCGGCGCGGCCGCCGTCGGCGGATCGGCGCCCGAGGACGACGCGGGCGACACCACGACCGTGGTGAACAAGAACGGCCACGAGGTCAACGAGCACGCCGCCAAGGGCCAGGCGCGCGCCGCCGAGGCGCGCGCGAAGCACGAGTCCGAGGAGCCCGAGACCGAGGCGCCCGAGGCGGACGCGCCCGAGGCGGAAGCTCCTGTCGCGGAACCGGCCGAGGAGCCCGCCCCCGTGATCCACGGCAGCGCCGCCGAGGACCACGGCCAGCAGGACGGCAAGGGTGACGAGGTCCATGGCCAGGACGGTCTCGCGCACGGACATCAGGGCCAGGCGGGCCTGGCCCACGGCCAGGCGGGCGAGGACCACGGCCAGCAGGACGGCCGGGGCGACGAGGTGCACGGACAGGACGGCGAGGACCACGGTCACGCCGGAGAGGACCACGGCCAGCCGGCCAACGGCGGGGCCGACGAAGACTGACCCCACTCCTGGCGGCCAGGAGTCTCGACGCGAACGACCCCCGATAGCGTCGAGGCACGACACCGAGAAGAAGGAAAGCACGGATGGCTCGAGCCGAGCACGGACACCCGGAGCTCCGGGCATCCGTGCCGACCCTCGAGCCGGACGAGGCCTTCCTCGCCCGGTTGTCGGAACTGGCCGCGGGGTCAGGCGCGAGCCGCCCGCCAGCCGGGGTCCCATCACTACCCGGCTGGCGGGTCGGTCTCGCGGCTGCCAGCGTTGTCGCCGTTGTGGGCGGCCTCGCCTGGCTGGCGGCGGCCGTCTCAGGAGACGAGTCGCCGCCACCCCCGGTCACCCCGGTGACCCAGCCCACCGATTCCGGCCCGAGCGAGTCGGACCAGGACCTGCCGACAGGTGGGAACGACGCCGGCGTCGAGTCCGACGAGACGGCGGGGCCGGGTGGCTCCAGCGACCCGGGTGGCGCGCCCGGAAGTCGCGTCGGCTCGGCGCCGGGCGGGGGCTCGGACCCCCAGGTCGAGGTCGAGGGCCCGAGCGACGACGAGCAGGGCGCCCCGGGGGAGCAGGGCCAGGGGAACAACGGGCAGGACCACGGGCAGGCCAGGGCAGGACCACGGGCAGGCCGGGCAGGACCACGGGCAGGCCGGGCAGGACCACGGGCAGCAGGACGGCCACGGCGACGAGGCACACGGGCAGGACGGGCAGCCACACGGGCAGGCCGGGCAGGACCACGGCAACACGAACGACGACGGCGGCGGCTGAGGGTCGTGGGTGAGCGCTGACGACGAGCTGGTCCGGCGTGCCAAACGCGGCGACTCCACCGCCTGGCGGGAGCTCTACCGGGCCCACGCCGGGCGGCTCGTCGTCTGGCTGAGGACCCGCCCCAGCGGCGACGTCGCCGTCGCGCCCGAGGACCTGGCCGCCGAGGCCTGGCTCACCGCCGCCCAGAAGATCGCCGACTTCACCGGCACCGGCGACCAGTTCGCCGGCTGGCTGTTCGGCATCGCCCGCCACCTGGCGGCCAACACGCAGCGCCGCAGCGTCCGCCGCGACACCCACCCCGCGGCGGACCCGGGTCCGCCCGCGTCGGTCGAGGGACCGGAGCCGGAACTCGTGGCCCGCGACTGGGTCAACCGGGCCCTGGCCGGCCTGCCGCCGCGCGAGCGCGACGTCGTCGCCTGCATCGACGTGGTCGGGCTCGACGTCGAGAGCACCGCGCGGGCGCTCGACATCAGCCAGGTCGCGGTCCGGGTGGCCCGGCACCGCGGCCTGGCCCGCCTCCGCAAGCCTCCGGCCGTGCCGTCCGCCGACCGGCCACGCGGCTGACCGGCTCAGCCCAGGAAGGCGAGCAACGGCTTCTTGTACTCGTCCGGGGGCTCGACCGCCCGCTCGGTCTCGCGGTCGAAGAACACCACGACCACGCGCGCCCGCGACAGCACCGTGTCGCCGTCGCAGATCTCGGACTCGATGGTCATCGACCGGTTCGCCGACGTGCGAGATCCAGGACCACGCGTCGTACGGCTCCGGCCGGAACAGGATCGGGATCCTGTAGTCGACGTCGGTCTGGGCGACCACGGTCGCGAACCCGTGCGAGCCGTTCCCAGGTCGCGCCAGAGCCGTGCCATCAGCAGGATCCGGCGACTCCTGGAAGTACTCGAAGTACTTCACGTTGTTGACGTGTCCGTAGACGTCGACGTCGGAGAACCGCACGTGGAGCGGGTAGTGGCCGACCTTGTCGTGACGGGCCGGTGTCGGCTTGACCCGCGGCACCCGCTCCTCGGGCTCGAGGAACCGGTCGCAGCGTCTCCTTCTCCTCGGGCGAGATCCGGCGGGGGCGCTCGATGGCGAAGACGTACGGCGTGAGCACGGTCGTCGCCCGGGCGTAGACCCGGCGACCGTCGTCGGTCTCCTGGAAGACCTCGTAGGCCATCGTGAAGGACGCGGCGCGGATCTCGGTGACCCAGCACTCGATCTGGACGGGCCGGAACCGGAACGCGAGCGGTGCCACGTAGTGCACCTCGTGCCGGACGACCACGACGCCCTCGGCCAGCTCTCCGGTCTGCGGCGGGCCGTGCGTGCGGAACATGTCGACGCGGGCCTCCTGGAGGTAGTCGACGTACACGACGTTGTTGACGTGTCCCAACTGGTCCAGGTCGGCCCACCGCATCGGGCACTCGTAGACATGGCGCACGACCCCGACTCTGCCAGACTCCGAGCGTGACGAACGCCTCGTCCACGCTCACGGACGACGGTCTAGGGTGACTGCGGACCCACGCCTTCCGAGATCGGAGTTCCCATGCCCGAGGCCGTCATCGTCTCCGCCGCCCGTTCCCCCATCGGGCGCGCGAACAAGGGGTCGCTCAAGGACTTCCGCCCCGACGACCTGGCCGCCTTCATCATCAGGACCGCGCTGGACAAGGTGCCCGGGCTGGACCCGAACACGGTCGACGACCTCTACCTCGGCTGCGGCCTGCCCGGCGGCGAGAGCGGCAACAACATGGCCCGGGTCGTGAACGTCCTGAACGGCATGGACGACGTGCCAGGCGCCACGCTCACCCGCTACTGCGCCTCGTCGGTGCAGACCACCCGGATGGCGTTCCACGCGATCAAGGCCGGCGAGGGCGACGTCTTCGTCTCGGCCGGCGTCGAGACCGTCTCCCGGTTCGCGAAGGGCACCTCCGACCACTGGCCGGACACGAACAACCCGCTGTACGACGAGGCCAAGGCCCGCACCGAAGAAGACGGCCGAGGGTGGCATCGACTGGCACGACCCGCGCGAGGACGGCGACCTCCCCGACGTCTACATCGCGATGGGCCAGACCGCCGAGAACGTCGCCCGGCTGCGCGGTCTCAAGCGCGAGGAGCTCGACGAGTTCGGCGCCCGCTCGCAGAACCTCGCCGAGAAGGCCATCGCCGACGGCTTCTGGGCCCGCGAGATCACGCCGGTCACCACCCCCGACGGCACCGTGGTCAGCAAGGACGACGGTCCCCGCGCCGGCGTCACGCTCGAGGCCCTCTCGCAGCTCGACCCGGTCTTCCGCCCCGACGGCGTGGTCACCGCCGGCAACTGCTGCGCGCTCAACGACGGCGCCGCGGCGGTCGTGATCATGTCCGACACCAAGGCCGCCGAGCTCGGCGTCACCCCGCTCGCGCGGATCGTCGCGACCGGCGTCAGCGGCCTGTCGCCCGAGATCATGGGCCTCGGCCCGGTCGAGGCCACCAAGCGGGCGCTGGCCATCGCGAAGATGAGCATCGGCGACATCGACCTGGTCGAGATCAACGAGGCGTTCGCCGCCCAGGTGGTGCCGTCGTACCAGGACCTCGGCATCGACATCGACCGGCTCAACGTCAACGGTGGCGCGATCGCGGTCGGTCACCCGTTCGGCATGACCGGCGCCCGGCTGCAGAACACGATGCTCAACAGCCTGGACTGGCACGACAAGACCACCGGCCTGATCACCATGTGTGTCGGCGGCGGCCAGGGCATGGCGCTGATCCTCGAGCGGCTCTGACTCCAGACGTCACTCGAACCCGTCGAACGTCCGGCCGCGGAACGCGGCCAGGCGTTCTGCCTGTTCGGCCAGCCCCTTCGGCGGCTTGCCGCCGGACCACATCGTCACGGCGACCCTGAGCTTCTTGCCGGACGACCGGGGCCGCCAGCTGCCGACGACCTGGTGCCCGACGAGCACTCCCCCGGGCCGGCCGATGGTGCGCCAGAGATCCTTGCGGGCGGCTGCGTCGGGGAGGACGAGCTCGCGGTCGCGGCCCTGGAGGAACAGGTCGAACGGGCCGAGCAGGCGCACCGCGTCCACCGGCTCGGCGCCGGTCAGGGCGTCGGCATCGTCGGCGAGGAGCTCGAGCCGCTCGCCGTCGACCTCGACCGGGACGACGTCCTCCGGCCAGTGGGCCGCGATCTCCTTCACCGTCGAGTCGACGTAGCCGGCCACCTGCTTGGGGGTGGTCGGACCCAGGAAGCGCAGCACTCCGCGGATCGGGTCGAGACGGTCGGGCACCTTCTTCGCCGGGCCGCGCCAGCCACGGATCCGGTGCAGCACCGGAGGGGAGGTGCCGGGCTCGAGCTCCAGTCCGCCCTGCAGCGCGGACAGGCGGAACGTCTGCTCGTAGGAGTGGGTGGCCTCGCACACCCGGCACCAGCGGAGGTAGGGCGCCGGCAGCCGCTCGGCGAGCTGCTGCGACATCTCGCCCTTCACCGTGGGCGAGCGGACGATGTCGCGCATCTCCCCCGCGATGACGCCCAGCGCGTCGACCACGGGGATCCCGGCCTCCTTGAGCGGCCTGGAGGCGTCGAAGACCCGCTTGGCGGCGTCGGCCTCGCTCAGCGGCGCGACGGCCGCCGCCACGGCCGCCGCGTCCGACCGTCGGTAGGCATGCGGCGCGCCGCGCAGGGTCCAGGCGTAGACGAGATCCTCGGCGGGCACCGACGCGCCCCGGATCCGCAGCGCCCATGCAGCCCCGTCGGGACCGGTGTCCTGCACGCCGAGGTCGAGGATCGCGGCGTCGTCGCGCGACTCGGTGAGGTGGAGCTCCTGGGCGCGCACCCGGAACCGGAGCACGTCGTCACGAGTGACCTGCATGCGACCATCCTGCTGCAGCGCACCGACAGAGTTACCGGCCATCAGGCACAACCGGACATAAACTGCGTCCGTGGGAGACACCAACTGGCTCGACGCCGATCAGCAGCGCTCCTGGCGAGCGCTGGTCATGGGCATGACCCTGCTCGTCGACCGACTCGACGACGACCTGCGCCGCAGCTTCGGGCTCTCGCTCACCGAGTACGAGATCCTGGTCCGGCTCTCCGAGGCCGACAACCGTCGGCTCCGGATGGCCCAGCTGGCCGACGCCCTCGCGCACAGCCGCAGCCGCGTCACGCACACCGTGGCCCGCCTCGAGAAGGCCGAGCTCGTCGGACGCAGCACCACCCCCGAGGACGGCCGGGGCATCGTGTGCGAGATGACCGACAAGGGCTGGGACCTCCTGGTCCGGATGGCTCCCGCACACGTGCAGGGTGTCCGCGACCATCTCGTCGACCTGGTCAGCGCCGACGACTTCGCCGCCCTCGGCCGGGTGATGGACTCCGTCTCCGACCACCTGGTCGCCGCCCACCCCGAGATGGAGATGCGGTAGGCCGCGCCAGCGGACTACAACGCATCTCGGTCGAGCGAGCGCGCGGTCGAGCCTGCGAGACCGCGACCGCGGGTCGAGACCCGGTGAGCTTCGCAGGGCGGTGACCCAGCGAGACCGCTCAGTCGCGGGTCAGGCGCCGGTGCGTGACGCGGTGCGGCCGGGCGGCCTCCGCGCCGAGCCGCCAGAGCCCGAAAAGGTGGTTTCGAGACAGGCGCAGCGCGCCTTCCTCAACCACCGAAACGTCCGTTGGTTGAGGAGGTCGCGCAGCGACCGTCTCGAAACCAGCGAGACCGCTCAGTCGCGGGTCAGGCGGCGGTGGGTGACGCGGTGCGGCCGGGCGGCCTCGGCGCCGAGCCGCTCGATCTTGTTCTCCTCGTACGACGCGTAGTTGCCCTCGAACCAGAACCACCTCGCGGGGTCCTCGTCGTCGCCCTCCCACGCCAGGATGTGGGTCACGACGCGGTCCAGGAACCACCGGTCGTGCGAGGTGACCACGGCACAGCCGGGGAAGTCGAGCAGCGCGTCCTCGAGCGAGGACAGCGTCTCCACGTCGAGGTCGTTGGTGGGCTCGTCGAGCAGCAGCAGGTTGCCGCCCATCTTCAGGGTCAGCGCCAGGTTGAGCCGGTTCCGCTCGCCGCCCGACAGGACGCCGGCCTTCTTCTGCTGGTCGGGGCCCTTGAAGCCGAACGACGCGACGTACGCCCGCGAGTTCATCTCGAAGTTCGCGACCTTGATGAAGTCCAGGCCGTCGGAGACGACCTCCCAGACGTTCTTGTTGGGGTCGATGCCGCCGCGGCTCTGGTCGACGTACGAGATCTTGACCGTCGTGCCGACCTTGAGCTCGCCCTCGTCGGGGTGCTCCTGGTCGGTGATCATCCGGAACAGGGTGGTCTTGCCGACGCCGTTCGGGCCGATCACGCCGACGATGCCGGCGCGCGGCAGCGTGAAGGACAGGTCGTGGATGAGGGTCCGTCCCTCGAACCCCTTCGCGAGGTCGTGCGCCTCGAGGACGATGTCGCCGAGCCGCGGGCCGGCCGGGATGTTGATCTCGGAGGTGTCGATCTTCCGCATCCGGTCGGCCTCGGCGGCCATCTCCTCGTAGCGGGCCAGACGCGAACGGCTCTTGGTCTGGCGGGCCTTCGCGTTGGAGCGCACCCACTCGAGCTCGCGCTCGAGCATCTTGGCGCGCTTGACGTCCTTCTGGCCCTCGATCTTGAGGCGGTCCTTCTTGGTCTCGAGGTACGTCGAGTAGTTGCCCTCGTAGGGGTGGGTCTTGCCGCGGTCGAGCTCGAGGATCCACTCGGCGACGTTGTCGAGGAAGTACCGGTCGTGAGTGACGGCCAGGACGGCGCCGGGGTACGACGCCAGGTGGTTCTCGAGCCACTGCACCGACTCGGCGTCGAGGTGGTTGGTCGGCTCGTCCAGCAGCAGCAGCGAGGGCTGCAGCAGCAGAAGCCTGCAGAGCGCGACGCGGCGGCGCTCACCACCGGAGAGGTTGTCGACGAGCACGTCGCCCGGGGGACAGCGCAGGGCGTCCATGGCCTGGTCGAGGCGGCTGTCGAGGTCCCACGCGTTGGCGTGGTCGAGGTCGGCCTGGAGGTTGCCCATCTCCTCGCCGAGCTTCTCGAAGTCGGCGTCGGGCTCGCCCATCTCGACGCCGATCTCGTTGAACCGGTCGAGCTTGGACTTGATGTCGTGGACGGCCTCCTCGACGTTCTCGAGGACGGTCTTCCCCTCGCTCAGCGGGGGCTCCTGCTGGAGCATGCCCACGGTGGCGTCGGGGTCGATGATCGCGTCGCCGTTGTTGGCGTGCTCGAGCCCCGCCATGATCTTGAGCAGGGTCGACTTGCCGGTGCCGTTGGGGCCGACGACACCGATCTTCGCCCCGTGCAGGAACGAGAGGGTGACGTTGTCGAGGACGACCTTGTCGCCGTGGGCCTTGCGCACATTGCGCAGGGTGAAAACGTAGTCCGCCATGATCATGAAGCCTACGGGGCATTGGGGTGTGAGACCGATTCGGGGGCCACGGCGTCTATGAGGTGAACGGCCGGACCGGGATGTCCGTCCACAGAGGGGGCAACGTGCAGCGACCGTCATCAGCCGACGTGGAGTTCACCGAGTTCGTGACCGCCAGGTCGACCCAGCTGTACCGCACGGCGTACCTCCTCGCCGGGTCGCCCGACCGGGCCGAGGACCTGGTGCAGACCGCACTCACCAAGGCGTACGCCGCGTGGTGGCGGGTGCGCCGGGCCGACGACCCCGTCGCCTACGTGCACGGCGTGCTGATCAAGGCATTCCTCTCGGAGCGTCGGCGCAAGAGCAGCACCGAGCTGCCCGTGGCAGAAGCACCCGAGCGGGCCGTTCAGCAGCCGGACCCCGCCGACCGGCTCGCTCTGATGACGGCGCTGGCCGAGCTGGCGCCGGTCGACCGGGCGGTGGTGGTTCTCCGGTTCTGGGAGGACCACAGCGTCGCGCAGACCGCCACCGCCCTCGGCCTCACCGAAGCGGCCGTCAAGAACCGCAGCCTGCGGGCTCTGCGCGCCCTGCGCACGCACCTCAGCGAACCGACACACCTACCGAACGGGAGCACCCGATGAGCGACACCGACGACCTGGTCCGTGACGGACGACGACCTGCACGCGCTGATGGAGCGCGCCGTCAGCGGGCTCGACGCTCCGGCCGAGCGGCTCGGCACCCGCGCCGTCGCCGGTGGTCGACGGCAGCGTCGCCGGCTTCGCCTCGGCACCGGTCTCGTGGCGGCAGCGGCCATCGCCGCCGTGGCCATGGCACTCCCCCAGCTCGGCGCCGCACCGACCACGGCCAACGACCCGACGGGCGAGTCCCAGGCCGCGTCGCGCGGCGAGGAGGTGCACGAACCAGAGGCGCCGATCCTCGGATGGTGGGACATGCCCGCCGGCCGCATGCTCCACCAGCTCGGCGCTCTGCTTCCCACCGGCGTCGAGATGACGGCCTACGGGTTCCGGCCAGAGTCGGCCGAGGACCACGAGGCAGACCGAGGCTGGGTCGGCGCACACCTGACCGTGGACGGGATCGAGGGGACGAGCAGCATCGAGGTACTGCTCTACCCACCCGACTCGATGCAGGCCGGCGTCGCGGCCGACTACCCGGAGTACAGCGAGAGCGACCAGCCATCCGACACCCCCACGTCGCCCGGCCGTGCGGACCGAGTGAGCTGCCCCGGCAACCTCGTGAACCCCGACTCGTGCGAGGAGATCCTCGAGGACGGCCGGCCGGTGGGTCGGATGACCGAGGACCGGCACGGCGACCTGGTGATCCGCACCGTCAGCCTGCTCCAGGGCGACGGCATGGTGTACGTGGCCGCGGCCAACTCGACCTCGGAGAAGTGGGGTCCGGGCTCGAACGTCTCGGCGACGCAGCCGCCCCTGACGATGGCGCAGCTCCGCGCGATCGCGGAGGGCCCCTGGTCCTCTTGACCTCGGTCATGGCCGGAGGACTCACGCGGCGGCGGGCTCGGTGGAGGCCTCCTCACCGGTGACGGCTGCGACCGGCTCGGCCTTCGGCGTCCGCGTGAACCGGCTGGTGCCGAGCGACAGGTCGTGGCCGACGAAGGTCGCGTCGATCTCGAAGCTGGTCATCTCGGCACCCGACGAGCCGGTCCACTTCTCGACCCGGAGCCGGCCGTGCACCACGACCGGGTCGCTGCGGCGCAGTGACTGCGCGCAGTTGTCGGCGAGGTCGCGCCAGGCGGAGACGGTGTACCACTGGGTGTCGCCGTCCACCCAGGTGCCGGTCTTCCGCTGGAAGCGCCGCGGCGTCGTCGCCACCCGGAAGCTGGCGACGGTCGCGTCCCCCGCCTGGCGCAGCTGCACGTCGTTGCCGAGCCAGCCCGAGAGCGTGATCAGCGTTTCGTTCATGGTGTTCTCCTTGTCCGGATCGGTGTGATCTCGGACCAGCCTGCGGAGGCGCGCCGACAACGCCGCGGCCATCGACCGTGACCTGTGGAGAAGCACCGGCGACACGGTGCCTGTGGACGACTTCCGGGCCGAACGGCCCGGGACATGGCGCTACTTGAGCGCCTTGACCAGCCCGTCGCGCACCGTGGCGTACGCCGCCAGCTCGGCCTCGCACCGGCCGGACCACCAGCTCCTCGGCGACCTCGCGCGATCGCGGCCCGCAGTCGCTGGTCGGCCGACGCGGCGCGGTGCCGCGCGGTGGCCCTGACCAGCAGCCGACAGAACAGCGCCAGCAGCACCCCGAGCACGACCCCGCCGACGAGCAGCAGGGTCGGCACCGGCACCGACCCGACATCCGGCGGCTCCGGCGAGGACATCTGGAGGGCGGACAGGACGGCCAGGGCGGCGAGCCACCCTGCGCCACCCAGCGCGGCCAGGATCAGCAGCCACTGCAGGACCCGCACCAGCCCGGCCCACCACGGGATCTTGGCGACCCCCAGGTCGGTGGCGGCGCAGCGCACCGTCGAGCCGGTCCGACAGGTCGGGCAGCCGAGACACCGACGCGGTCCGGATCGCCTGCACCCAGGGACGGGCCAGGCCGTCGGAGACGTCGTCCGCCAGGCCCGCACCTCGGCGTCGACCCGGGCCCGCTCCACCTGCGTCGGCTCCGGCACCGACGTCCGGGCCCGGCCGCTCAGGTGCTTGCCGGCGGTGCCCAGGTCGAGGTTCAGCCGCTTGAGCGGATCTGGTCGGAACAGCGAGAAGACCTTGGTCACCGGCCACCCGGTCGCCCGCTGGGCGCGGATCTTGGTCGACTTCTCCGCAGCCGCGACCACGGTCGGCACGCCCGCGGCGTCGGCGAACGCGTCGTCGAGCGCGGCGACGCGCTTGCGGTCGAGGGTCGCGCGGCTTGGCCGTCCCGGACTCCTCCTCGAGCCGGCCGGCGGCGGCCCTCAGGTCCGCCTCGACGCGCGCCTTGGTCGACTTCTTCGCCGACACCCGGCGCACGATCTCCGCCTTGAGCTCGGTCATGCCGTCGCCCTCGCGGGCGCTGACGGCCATCACCGGCACCTGATCGAGGCCCTCGGCGTCGAGGAGCCGGCGTACGTCGGCGACCATCGAGTCGCGTTCCGACTCGGGGACGGTGTCGATCTGGTTCAGCACGACCAGCATCACGTCCTGGTGCGTGGTGTACGGCGCGAGGTAGCGGTCGTGGATCGCCGCGTCGGCGTACTTCTGCGGGTCCAGGACCCACACCAGCAGGTCGGCGAGCTGCACCAGCCGGTCCACCTCGAGGTGGTGGGAGAGCTCGGTCGAGTCGTGGTCGGGGAGGTCGAGCATGACCACGCCCGTCGAGGCTGTGGTCCTCGCGCCTGATGTCGAGCATCGAGTCGCGGGTGACCTGGTGCCGGGCCGGGATGCCGAGCCACTCCAGCAGCTCGGCCGCGCCCTCGGTCCCCCACACGCAGGCCGTGGCCCACGACGTGGTCGGGCGGCGTACGCCGACGGCCGACAGGTCGAGACCGGTGAGCCAGTTGAAGGTCGACGACTTGCCCGACCCGGTGGCCCCGGCGATCGCGACCACGGTGTGCTCGGCCGACAGCCGCATCCGGCCGGACGCCCGGTCCGCCACCTCACGGACCTCGTCCACGACGGCGTCGTCAAGCCGACCGCGTGCCGCGTCGGCGGCAGCGTCCAGGCCCTCGATGCGGGCGCCGAGGTCCGAGCCTCGGGCAACCAGCTTCTTAGCCCCCTCGAGCAAGGCCGTCATGTTCTCCCTCGGCTGCAGTCGTGCGGTGCGCGCTCCAGCCTATGGGGTCGGAAGGCCGGAGTGGCTACTCGCGTCCGGCCCTGCTGGCAGCGAACCGCAGGTCCTCGACGCGACGGGCAGCGTTGCGCAGCCGGTCCGGCACCTCCGCATCGATCCCCAGGCTGTCCAGCAGGTCGGTGTAGCGCCGCCGCTCGGCCTCGAGGAGGTCCCCGACACGACGCTCCAGGTCGAGCCGGGCCCGCTCGGCGAGACCGCGCACGGCCTGGTCGCCGAACACCGCCTCGAGCAGCGTCTGGCCGAGCACAGCCGACCCACCCGCGATGCCGACCTCGGCCCCCGTCACGCCTGCCGTGTGGGCGAAGACCACGATCATCAGCGCGACCGACAACCCGTTGACGCCGTACGCCATGAACCGCGCGGTGCCGCGCTTGTCGGCTCCCTCGGTCCGGACCATCTCGAGCACGCCCTGCTGCCAGTCGCGTACGGCGCGTTCCGCGCGCCGCCGGAAGTCACGCGATGCGCGGCTCAGGTCGTCGGTGCCGCCGTCGAGCAGCGCCTGGCCGGGACCGAGCGACCGCCACGACGCCGGCCGCCCGCTCGGCCGCCGCTTCGGCGTGCTCGAGGATCAACGTCTCCAGGCCGGACTCGACGGCAACCGTGACCCGCTCCGCCTGCTGGGGCTTGCCCCGGACCGCCGTCACCACCCGGTCGCGCAACCAGCCGACCCGTTGCTCGAGGGTCTTGAGCAGCTCGCCGGTGCCGACGAACTCCTGCCACCGGGCGAGCACCTCACCGCGCAGGAGGGTGCCGTCCGCCGCCGCCGCCTTGACGTTCTCGAACGCGTCGGCGTACGCCGAGGTGGCGTCGTCGCGGAGCCGCTGCTCCGCGACGGCCTGCTCCGCACCGGCGTCCGCGACGCCGTGCGCACGCCGGGTCAGGATGCGGATGGCGCCCTCCATCGTCTGCCGGACCACCAGCGTCCGGGCATCGGCGTCGTCCGCCAGTGAGTCCAGCCAGCCGCGCACCTCGGCGACGGTCTCGGCAGGCAGCAGGCCCTCCTCGTCGACCTTGGCCTCGGTGACCACGAACAGCGGCGAGTCCTTGAGGCCCCGGGCCGCCAGCATCCTGGCCAGGTGCGTCGAGACGGTCCCGATCGCCTCGCTGGGCGTGCGGTCGAGCACGATCGCCACCGAGGCGCTGCGCTCCGCGGCCAGGCGCAGGTAGTCCCACGGCACCTGGTCGGCGTACCGCGCGGCCGACGTGACGAAGAGCCACAGGTCGGCCGCGGCGAGCAGCTGCGCGGCGAGGGTGCGGTTCTGCTCCTCGACCGAGTCGACGTCGGGCGCGTCGAGGACGGCCAGCCCGGCCGGCATGGTCTCGGCCTCCACCAGCTGGAGAGCACCGGGGTCGTTGGTGGCGGAGGAGACCCGCTCGAGGTCGGGCAGCAACCGGTCCTGCCTGAACCACTGGGCGTCCTCGGGATTGTGCACCAGCACCGGCGAGCGGGTCGTCGGCCGGAGCACGCCCGGCTGGGTCACCTTGCGCCCCACGATCGAGTTCACCAGGGTCGACTTGCCGGCGCCGGTGGAGCCGCCGACCACGGCCAGCAGCGGAGCGTCGATGGTCATCCAGCCGCGGGATGACGTAGTCCTCGAGCTGGTGGACCATCTCCTGCAGGATGGCGCGCTGCTCGGCGGCGCCGGGCAGCTCGAGCGGGAGCCGCACGTCCTGGAGCGAGCCGCGCAGCTGCACCAGCGCGGTGAGCATGCGGGTGCTGTCGGTCATCGGGGGGGTACCACCTGTCCGGGGAAGGCGACGTAGGGACGAACCTGACCGATCCGCGCGACGTACAGCTGTCCGCGCTCGACGAAGTCCTTGGGTGCGGTGCCGCGCAGAAAGCGGTAGTGCAGGAAGCCCAGCTCGACGGCCGCCTGTTGATACTCCCGCATCGCCTGCTCGCCCGGCTTCCCGCCGAACTGACGGGCGAACGCGCGCCCGGCACGCCGGGCCTTCAGATCGACCAGCCAGCCGATGTCGGTGGCGGGGATCAGGCCGCGCTGGGAGGCGTCGAACAGGGCGGCGGTGAGCATCCGGCGCTCCGATCGACGCCACCAGATCGCCAGACACATGAGGGCGACGAACGCAGGGACCATCAGTACGAAGTACACACCAGCGAACCCCGTGAATCCCCACAAGGTGGACGCGTTCCAGGCGGCGTGCGCGCCCACGGCGAGCAGGTAGCCGCAGATCGGCGCCAGGATTCGTACGGAGCGCCGGCGGCGAGCTGACCGCCAGCCCGACGCCGATGCCGATGAACGTCGTGAACAGCGGGTGGGCGAACGGGCTGAACAGGCACCTGATCACGAACACGCCGGTGATCGCACCGGTGCCGCCCGGACCCATGCCGTCGGTGCCGTCGTACGCCGCGGCCAGGTAGAAGATGTTCTCGACGAAGGCGAACCCGATGCCGACCATGCCGGCGTACACGATGCCGTCGAGGATCCCGTCGAGCTCGGCCCGTCGCCACCAGAGGAGCAGGAAGAGAAAGAGGCCCTTGCTGGCCTCCTCGGTGATCGGCGCGACGATGGCGAGACTCTGGTCGTCGGTGAAGCCGACGAACCAGCCACCGAGGCCTTGGAGGAGCAGCGCGGCCGCGGTGGCCACGAATCCGCCCCAGAGGAGCCCGAAGGCCAACAGCCACTTGGGTTCCGGCTCGTAGCGGTCCAGCCAGAGATAGCAGGCGACCAGCGGACCCACCGGCAGCGCGGCCAGACCGGCGGCCAGCACCATCGATCCCGGAGCACCGGACAGGGCGATGATCACGAGGATCGGAAGCGCGCCGAGGCAGACCAGAACCGTCACCACGACCGTGAACGCGATGCTGTCACGGCGGGCCCCAGGCATGGGCGGCATGCTATCCGGACCGAGTCTCTCGACCTGCTTCACGACCGGGCGCGCGGCGTAGAGTGAACGACGTGACCGAAGCAGACCACTCCCGAGACCGTTCAGCCCAAGACCGAGTCGCACGATCCGGTCGTTCCCGAGGCCTGGAAGGCCTTCATGCGACAGGGCTGGGGCGACCGCGAGCTCGACCTGCCGCGCCACCCCGTCGCCGAGTGGGCGGCGGCGCGCAGGATGAAGCTCGGGGAGATGTTCCCCGGCGAACGGCTGGTGCTGCCAGCCGGCGGCTACAAGGTGCGCTCGAACGACACCGACTACCGCTACCGCTCCGACACGGCGCACACCTACTTCTCCGGCAACCAGACCAGTGACGCGGTCCTGGTGGTCGAGGACGGCGACGCGGTCCTCTACGCGCGGCCGCGGTCCTCACGCGAGACCGACGAGTTCTTCCGCGACCGCCAGTACGGCGAGCTCTGGGCCGGTCGTCGCCCCTCGATCAACGAGATCGAGCTCGTCGCTCGGCCTGACGGTCCGCCACATCGACGAGCTCTCGTCGGCACTCGCCGGCAGCGGCAAGACCCGGGTGCACCGCGGTGTCTCCGACGTGGTCGACAAGCTGGTGTCCGCCGATGCGACCCTCGACGACGACTTCGCCCGGGTCATCTCCGAGATGCGGCTGATCAAGGACGAGTGGGAGGTCGGCGAGCTCCAGGAGGCGTGCGACATCACCACCCTGGGCTTCCAGGACTCCGTCCGCGACTGGGACAACGTCCTCGAGTACGGCGAGCGCTGGCTGGAGGGCACGTTCTTCCGGCGCGCCCGTGCGATGGGCAACGACATCGGCTACGACTCGATCGTGGCCGGTGGCAAGCACGCCACCACGCTGCACTGGATCGAGAACAGCGGGTCGATCACGCCGGGCGAGCTGGTGCTGCTCGACATGGGCGTCGAGGGTCACAACCTCTACACCGCCGACGTGACCCGCACGCTGCCGGTCGACGGCCGGTTCACCGACCTCCAGCGCGAGCTCTACGACCTCGTCTACGAGGCCCAGCAGGTCGCCATCGAGGCAGTCCGTCCCGGCATCGAGTTCACCGGCCCGCACATGGCCGCCATGGAGGTCCTGGCCCGCGGCCTCGGACGACCGGGGCCTGCTGCCGGTGTCGGTCGACGAGGCGCTCTCCCCCGACAGCAAGGTCTACTCCCGCTGGACCCTGCACGGCGTCAGCCACATGCTCGGCATGGACGTGCACGACTGCGGCAAGGCCGCACCCGAGGCGTACAACAAGGCGAACCTCGTCGAGGGCATGGTGCTCACCGTCGAGCCCGGCCTGTACTTCCAGGAGGACGACCTGCTCGTGCCCGAGGAGCTCCGCGGCATCGGCATCCGGATCGAGGACGACATCCTCGTCACCGCCGACGGCTACCGGAACCTCTCGGCGTCGCTCCCCCGGACGTCCGGCGACGTCGAGCAGTGGATGGCCGACCAGCAGC
The DNA here is from genome assembly GCA_963788445.1 of uncultured Actinomycetota bacterium. Taxonomy (GTDB): domain Bacteria; phylum Actinomycetota; class Actinomycetes; order Propionibacteriales; family Nocardioidaceae; genus Nocardioides. Next base: position 113,424 of record CAWBGN010000003.1, on the reverse strand, counting down.
GCTGAGCGACCGCGGCGGTCAGCCGGTCAGCGGTTGAGCGCCTTGGGGCTGCCCTTGCCGGTGATGCTCTCCGCCGTACCGACCAGCAGCACCGAGGCGACGACCGCGAACACGAAGCCGAGGAAGTCCAGCTCCCAGATGCTGCCGGTGCCGATCGCCCAGGCGATCGTGCCGCCGATCAGCGAGCCGACGAGGCCGAGGCCGAGCGTGGCGAGGATGCCGAGGTTCTGCTTGCCCGGCTTGATGAGACGCGCGAGGGCTCCGATGATGAGCCCGGCGATAAGGAATCCGACCATGTCACGAGCGTACGCCGCGGGTGGCTAGGAGCCGCGGTTCCGGACCTGGACCGAGCCGTGGTCACTCCTCTGCCGGCGGCGAACTGCCGAGTGCGCCGAGTCGAAGTTGAGTCGATCAGTCCGCGATCAGTCCGCAGACACGTACGCGTCCACGTTCGCCTAATCCGCGCATGCATCACTAGGATGCGTGCAATGCCGCAGATGAGGATTCGTGACGCCGCGCACTACCTCGGCGTCAGCGACGACACCGTCCGCCGATGGATCGAGCACGGCGTGCTCCAGGCCGATGTGGACAGCGCCGGCCGCAAGGTCGTCGACGGCTACGAGGTGGCCACGGTGGCGCGCAAGCACGCCTCGCCTCCGCCCCTGCCGGGTGGCGTCGTCAGCTCTGCCCGGAACCGGTTCGTCGGACTGGTCACCGACCTGCAGGTGGACGCGGTGATGGCCCAGGTGGAGCTGCAGTGCGGCCCCTTCCGGGTCGTCTCCCTGATGTCGAGCGAGGCCGTGCGCGATCTCGGCCTCGAGCTCGGATCGGTGGCCGTGGCCGTCATCAAGTCCACGAACGTGATCGTCGAAACCGCTGAAGGAGAGTCATGAAGCGCTGGTTGGCAGCGACGAGTGTTGCCCTGGTGGTGGCCGCGGCCGCGGGGTGCGGGTCCGACGACTCCGACGGGGGTGACGACGGGGGCACCACGACGCTGACGGTGTACGCCGCGGCGTCGCTGACCACGACCTTCGAGGAGATCGCCCAGGACTTCGAGGCCGACCACGACGTCAACGTCGAGTTCAACTTCGCCGGGTCCTCCGACCTGGTCGCCCAGATCCAGCAGGGCGCACCCGCCGACGTCTTCGCGTCGGCGGACGAGGCCAACATGGAGAAGGTGGCCGACCTGGTCTCCGACCCCGAGCTGTTCGCGTCGAACACCCTGGAGATCGCGGTGCCTCCGGGCAACCCCGCGGGTGTCGAGTCGTTCCAGGACCTCACGGAGCCTGGCCTGAACCTCGTCATCTGCGCGCCCGACGTGCCCTGCGGCGCCGCGGCGCAGACCGTTGCGGACTCGGCGGGCGTCGAGCTGAAGCCGGTCAGCGAGGAGCAGTCCGTCACCGACGTGCTGGCCAAGGTGACCTCCGGCGAGGCCGATGCCGGGCTGGTCTACGTCACCGACGTGATCGCCGCGGGCGACGACGTCGAGGGCGTCGAGTTCCCGGAGTCGAGCTCGGCGGTGAACAAGTACCCGATCGCGACCATCGACGACAGCGAGAACGCCGACCTGGCCCAGGAGTTCGTAGACCTGGTCCTGAGTGAAGAGGGCCAGCAGATCCTCACGGACGCCGGGTTCGCGCGGCCCTGACGTGGCCCGGAACCAGCGTGACGTCGGCGTACCCGCCTGGATCTACGCGCCCGCGCTGGCGGGAGCAGTCTTCGTGCTGCTCCCGCTCGCGGCGATCGTCTCGCGCGTCGAGTGGAGCAACTTCTTCGAGCTGATCACCTCCGAGGGATCGCGCGCCGCCCTCGCGCTGAGCCTGCGTACGTCGGCGACCAGCACCCTGATCTGCATCCTGGTGGGGGTCCCGATGGCCGTGGTGCTCGCCAGGACGGAGTTCCGCGGCCAGGGGCTCCTGAGGTCCCTCGTCCTGTTGCCGCTGGTGCTGCCGCCCGTCGTCGGGGGCATCGCGCTCCTCTACACGTTCGGCCGCCGGGGGTTGCTCGGCGAGACCCTGGACGTGCTCGGCCTCCAGATCGCCTTCTCCACCACGGCGGTGGTGATGGCACAGACGTTCGTCGCGCTGCCCTTCCTGGTGGTCAGCCTCGAGGGGGCGCTGCGCACGGCGGGCCGCCGGTACGAAGTCGTCGCGGCCTCGCTCGGTGCCCGGCCCACGACCGTCTTCCGCCGGGTCACGCTGCCCATCGTGCTGCCGGGCCTGATCTCCGGCGCCGTGCTGTCGTTCGCGCGGTCGCTCGGCGAGTTCGGCGCCACCATCACGTTCGCCGGCAGCCTCGAGGGCGTCACCCGGACCCTCCCGCTGGAGATCTACCTGCGCCGTGAGACCGACGCAGACGCTGCCGTCGCGCTCTCGCTCGTGCTGGTCGTCGTCGCCGTCCTGGTGATCGGGTTCGCCCGCCAGGGACGGAGCGCCGTATGACGTTCGAGTTCGCGGCCGCGGTGAAGGACCGGGGGGTCGACGTCTCGTTCTCGGTCGCCGACGGGGAGACGGTGGCCCTGCTCGGGCCGAACGGCGCCGGGAAGTCCACCGTCCTCTCGGTGGCCGCGGGGCTGCTGATGCCGGACCAGGGCCGGGTCGTGCTGGACGGTCGCCCGCTCACCGTCCATGGTCACGGCGCACGACGCGCATGGGTCGCGCCGCACGACCGGCATGTGGCCCTGCTCGCCCAGGACCCGTTGCTCTTCCCGCACCTGACCGTTCTGGACAACGTCGCGTTCGCGCCTCGCAGCCGGGGAGCCCGGCGCGCGGAGTCCCGGGCGACCGCGATGCACTGGCTGGAGGAGGTCGGCGTCAGCGAGCTCGCGGACCGGAGGCCGGCACAGGTGTCGGGAGGGCAGGCACAGCGGGTGGCGGTCGCCCGGGCGCTCGCAGCCGACCCGCAGTTGCTGCTGCTCGACGAACCGATGGCCGCACTGGACGTCGCCGTCACCCCGGCGCTCCGACAGACCCTGCGGCGGGTTCTCGCCGACCGAAGCGTCGTCCTGGTCACCCATCACGCGCTCGACGCTCTGCTGCTGGCCGACACGGGTCGTCGTCCTCGAGAGCGGCTCGATCGTGGAGCAGGGCCGGACCTCGGACGTGTTGACCAGGCCCAGGAGTGCGTTCGCCGCCCGGATCTCGGGTCTCAACATGCTGGTCGGGACGTGGCAGGACGCGTGCGTCCGTGCCGAGAGCGGTGCCGAGGTGCACGGGCTGGTGACGGGTCCGGCACCGGCCGAGGGCGAAGCGGCGGTCGCGGTCTTCCGGCCGAACGCGGTGGCGATCTTCCGTCAGCCGCCGGGCGGGAGCCCCCGCAACGCCATCGCCGCGACCGTGACCGACCTCGAGCCGCAGGGCGACCGGATCCGGATCCGGGCCGGCGACCTCAGCGCCGACGTCACGGCGCAGGCGGTCGCGGAGCTGGACCTCGCGCCTGGCGTCGAGGTGACCTTCAGCGTCAAGGCCAACGAGGTGTCGGTCTACCGGATCTAGGGCACGGAGACAGCGACGGGCTCCAGCGCCCAGGGGGCGAACGACGTCATCAGCTTGTGGACGATCGGCGACGGCTCCTCGATCACCACGGCCCGACCCGCCTGGCGGCCCGCCTTCACGAAGGTCAGCAGCATCCGCAGGCCCCGCGAGTCGCAGAAGGCGAGCTGGCCGAGCTGGATCCGGACCACGTCCGCGCGATCCGTCGGGAGTGAGTCGAGCGCGGACCTGAGGGTCCCGTGGGTCAGCAGGTCGATCTCACCGCAGACGCACACGACCAGCTCGTTCCGCTCGTTCGTGGCGATCTGGACCCGCAGCGGTGGGGGAAGCGGGTCTGGTGGTGCGTACATCACGGGCCCGGCCTCTCGAGGCTCCGCTCCTGAGGGAGCCTCGCATCACTTTCGCCGGGAGTGGCGTCACCCTGACTGGCGGCGCGGGCACTCTCGGGCGTTTGCCACGATACGCGGTTTTACCCGGGCAGTTGGTCCTCCATTTGGGGTAACCCAGAGGGGTGGTCAGGACACCGCGGACTGGGCGCCCGGGAGGGCCGACAGGTCGAGGGTGTGCGCTCCGCGGCGGGCCTTGGTCGCCAGGTAGCGGGCGTTGGCGGCGGACAGGTGGACGGCCGTCGGCAGCCGCTCGGTGACCGTCACCCCGAGTCCGGACGAGCTGGGCGGCCTTGTCCGGGTTGTTGCTGAGCAGCGCGACCCGGGTGACGCCCGAGCGCCTGCAGCATCTGGGCGGCGACGGTGTAGTCGCGCTCGTCCGCCGGGAAGCCGAGCGCCACGTTGGCCTCGTAGGTGTCGAGGCCGGCGTCCTGCAGGGCGTAGGCGTCGAGCTTGGCGTACAGCCCGATGCCCCGGCCCTCCTGCCGCAGGTAGAGCAGGAACCCGCCCTCGTCCGCGATGCCGCTTGACCGCCTCGACGCAGCTGGGGGCCGCAGTCGCAGCGCTCGCTGCCGAAGACGTCGCCGGTGAGGCACTCGCTGTGGACCCGGACCAGCGGAGTGTCCGGGCCGTCCGCGTTCAAGGTCGGTGCTGGGTTCGCCGAGCTGGAGGGCGACGTGCTCGCCGGCGTCGGCGAGTCCGTCGAAGGTGAAGACGCGGGCCGTCGTGGCGTAGCCGTCGGCGAACCGCAGCGGGACCGTCAGCTGGGTGCGGATCGTCGCGCCTGCGCTGTCTCCTGGCATCGTGCCCACCTTTCAGTCCCACTCGAATCGTTGCGAGAGCGCGTAGCGCAGCAGCACGACGTCGTCGATCCGGCGTACGTCGACCAGCTCGGCGCGGCGGTCCGGGTGCCACGGGAAGCGGCCGTCGTCGACGAACCGCCGGGCCCGGGAGTCGCCGACGAAGAACGGCGCGACGACGAGGTGCAGCTCGTCGGCCAGCTCGGCGGTGAGGAACTGGGTGTGCATGGTCCCGCCGCCCTCGACCATCAGCCGGCGCACGCCGCGCGTGAAGAGGTCCTCGCTCATCCGGCGCATCTCCACCGGCTGGCCGCCGTCGATCACGGTGGCCACGTCGCCCGAGCCGTTCGCCGGGCCTCGGTCACGGCGCCGGTCGCGCAGTAGACGAGCTTCTCGTTGCCGCCGGTGCGGAAGAAGCGGGCGCACGGGTCCAGCTGCGCGTGCTCGGTGACGGTCACCTTGATCGGCGTCGGAGGGAGCCCTCGCGCGACCCGCTGCGTGCCGCGCGGCTGCGGTCCCGCACCACCAGCCGCGGGTTGTCGTTGCGGACGGTGGCGGCGCCGACCAGGATCGCGTCGCAGCCGGCGCGCACCTCGTCGACCCGGTCGAGGTCGGCGTCGTTGGACAGCATCAGCCGCTGCTCGCGAGGCGTTGTCGAGGTAGCCGTCGATCGACATGCCGCAGCTCAGCAGGGTGTAGGGACGGTCAGCCACGGCTGGCCTCCTCGACCGGACGGACGGCCCGCGGGCGCGGGACGGGGGCCGAGGCACGCTGGCGGCTGCCGGCGAGCCAGTCGCCCAGCAGCAGCACGGCGCCGGGCAGCGTCGCGACCAGCACCATCACGCCGTACACGACGGCGACGGTCGCGCCCTGCGCCGCGCCCAGGCCGGCCGCGCCGAACGCCCACGCGGCCGCGCCCTCGCGCGGGCCCCAGCCGGCGATGTTGGTCGGGACGGCCGAGGCGAGCAGCACGATCAGCGCCAGCGGCAGCATGCTCGCCGTGCGGACGCGGGCACGCCGGCGGTCCGCGCCGCGACCAGGAAGACCACGAGGTGGCCGGCGACGGCGAGGGTCGAGGCGAGCAGGATGCCGGGCCACAGGCGCCGGTCCAGCAGCCCGTGGCGGACGTCGTCGGACGCCGCGCGCACGATCCTGGCCGGCAGCCCCCGGGTGCCCCGGACCACGAACCCCACGAGCAGGAGGATCAGCGCGACCACGAGCGCGCCGGCAACGATGGCCGGCAGCGAGGACCGCAGCGGAGACGGGAGCAACAGCAGGGCGGCGACGGTGAGCACGATCTGGACGACCTGCCCGGCGGAGCGTTCCCAGCCGACGGCGCGCACGCTGCGGCTCAGGTCGCCGGCGTCGCGGCCGTGGGTCACCGCCCGGTGCACGTCGCCGAGCACGCCGCCGGGCAGGGTCGCGTTGAGGAACTGCGAGCGGTAGTACGCCGCCGACGGCTGCGGGCAGGGGCACCTCGGACGCCGAGGCCGCGGGCGACCAGGCGCCACCGCCAGGCGCAGCACGACCGTCGTCACCGCCGTGACGGCGAGCCGCGGCGACCAGCGCGCCGGCGTTGGTCAGGCGGACGCCGTCGACGAACGGCCCGGTGCCGACCCGCCCGACCAGGACAGCGAGGATCGCGGCGCCGCCCGCGAGGCGCACCCAGGTCCACAGGCGCGATTGATGGGGCCGGCTCCGTTCTTGCGCTGTCGCCCTGCCATACGGTCTCGGCGGCGCGGCGGTTCAGCGGTCATCCCGGGACGCACGCCGCTGCCCCGGTCAGGACCCGGGAGATCGCGGGCCGTGGTCTCCGCCCAGCCGGTCAGCGTCTGCCGGCGCTCGCGTGCCGCCAGCCGCAGCGACTCCCGGAGCGCCGGGTCGTCGAGCCAGCACCGCAGCGCCGCGGCGAGCGCGGTCGCGTCGTCGGGCGGGACCAGCAGGCCGGGCCGGGTGCCGTCGGCTCCGCGGCCGAGCGCCTCGGGCACCCCGCCGACCTCGGTCGCGACGACCGGGAGCCCGCGGGCCAGCGCCTCGGTGACGACCATGCCGTAGGTCTCCGCGCGCGACGCGAGCACGAGCAGGTCGGCGCCGGCGTACGCCGCGTCGAGGTGCGCGCCCGGTCCGGGGGCCGGTGAAGCCGATCCGGCCGGGCGAGCCCCGCGTCGCTGGGCCTGGGCCCGGAGGCGGTCGACGAAGCCGGGGTCGAGGTCCAGCGAGCCGACGCAGGTGCAGAGCCAGGGCAGGTCCGTGACCTGGGCCAGCGCGTCGACCAGCACGTCGTGCCCCTTGGCCGGCGTCACCGCACCGACGCAGAGCAGCTCGCCGCCGGACGGTCGTCCCGGGGCCAGCGGCGGCGGCGTCGGCGCCGGGCTCGGCGACGTGGACCCGGTCGGCCGGCAGGGCGTAGTGCTCGAGGACCCACTGCCGGGTCCACTGGCTGGTGGTGACGACGGACGCCACGCGTGGAGAGCACGGCGCGTTCGCGCGGCCGGCCCTGGAGCGAGGCCTCGCCCCAGGGGCATGTGCAGCAGGACGACGAGCCGGAGCCGGTCGGCCTCCGGGATCACCACCTCGGGCGCCGCGGAGGCGACCAGCCCGTCGACCAGCACGAGCGCGCCGTCGGGGATCTGGGCCAGGACGCCCGCGAGGCCGATCCGCGCCCGCGACCGCGGCCCACGGCCAGTTGCCGGGCACGCCGTGCTCGTGGACGGACCAGCCGAGCGCGGCCAGCCCGTCGCAGACCCGGCGGTCGTAGACGTTGCCGCCGCTGGGCCGCGCCGGGTCGTCGATGTCGCCCGGGCACGACGACGTGGACGGCCGTCACGGCGACCGCTCGTAGCTCGCCCACGCGATGTGCGACTCGTGCAGCGTGACCGCGATCGCGGCCAGGTCGCCGGCGGCCGCGCCGAGGGCGCCGGCGTGGACCCGGTCGGCGAGCCGGTCGGCGACCACCTGGGCCAGCACCTCGGTCGTGGTGTTCACGCCGGCGAACGCCGGCTCGTCGTCGAGGTTGCGGTAGCTCAGCTCGCCGAGCACCTCGTGCAGCTGCCTCGGCCGCCCGGCCGATGTCGACCACGATGCCGTCGGCGTCGAGCGCCTGCGCGGCGGAACGTCGCGTCGACGACGTACGTCGCGCCGTGCAGGCGCTGCGCGGGTCCGAACACCTCGCCGCGGAAGCTGTGGGCGATCATCATGTGGTCGCGGACGGTCACGCTGAACATGGCGGTCTAGTCCTCGTCGTAGGTGATCGTGTGGCAGAGCGCGGGCAGGCTCCCGGACGCCAGCCGGGACATCACGTCGGGCAGCTCGTCGAAGTCGGACTCGCCGGTGAGCAGCGCGTCGAAGGCGGGGTCGCGCAGCAGGTCCAGGGCGAGCGCCAGCCGGTCGGCGGTGGTGCGCCGGCCGCGCCGGGCCGGGGCGACGCGTGCCGACCTGGCTGGCGCGGATGCGCGAGCCGGCCGGAGTGGAACGCGCCGCCGAGCGACAGCGTGACCTGCGCGTCGCCGTACCAGCTGAGGTCGAGCACCGTGCCCTCCGGGGCGAGCAGGTCGAGCGACTGCTGCAGCCCGGCCGAGGTCGCGCTGGTGTGCACGACCAGGTCGCGGCCGTCGGCCGCGTCCGCCGGGCGGCGCGAAGTCGACCGCCGAGCGCCGCGGCGACGCCGGCCCGGCCGGCGTCGACGTCGACGAGGGTGACCTGGACGCCCGGGCATCCGGGCGAGCAGCCGGGCGACGCAGCAGCCGACCATGCCGGCGCCGACGACGGTGACCCGGTCGCCGACCAGCGGCGCGGCGTCCCACAGCGCGTTGACGGCGGTCTCGACGGTGCCGGCGAGCACCGCCCGGCTCGGCCGGCACGTCGTCCGGGCACGACGGTCACCGCGGCGGCCGGGACGACGTACGACGTCTGGTGCGGGTACAGGCAGAAGACGGTGCGGTCGCGCAGCTCGGGCGGGCCCTGCTCGACGACGCCGACGTTGAGGTAGCCGTACTTGACCGGTCCCGGGAAGTCGCCCTCCTGGAACGGCGCCCGCATCGCGGCGTACTGGTCCGTCGGGACGCCGCCGCGGAAGACCAGCGTCTCGGTGCCGCGGCTGACGCCGGTGCGCAGCGTGCGGACCAGGACCTCGCCCGCGCCCGGGTCCGGCACGCGCACGGGCCGGATCTCGCCGACGCCGGGCTCGCGCAGCCAGAACGCGAGCGCGTCGCCCACCGCAGTCACCCTCTCCTCGGCGGCGACGCGCCCCGGATGAACCGGGGTGCCGCCGTACCCGTATGACCCTCGTACCTCTAGACACGGAGGCAGAGTGCGTCGGGTTCAAGCCGGTCCGGTGGTCGGGTTCGTCAGCGTGCTGGCGCTGCTCGGCCTGCTGGCCGTCGACGGTGGGCCTCGGCGGGGCCGGGTGGGCGACGGGGGTTGCCTGCGGGTTGTTCGTGAACGGGGCACTCGCTCGCGGCCTCGCCCACCACGGCTCCGACGGTCTGGGCCCCGCGGGCCGGGTGACGCTGACCCGGGCGGTGCTCGCCTGCGGGGTCGCGGCCCTGACCGCGGACTCGTTCAGCCGGTCGACGCCCGTGGCCACGCTGGTGGCGCTCGACCGTCGTCGCCCTGGCCCTGGACGCCGTCGACGGCCGGGTCGCCCGGCGTACCGGCACCGTGTCGGCGCTCGGCGCGCGCTTCGACATGGAGGTCGACGCGTTCCTGATCCTGGTCCTCAGCGTGTACGTCGCGCCGGCCGTCGGCTGGTGGGTGCTCGCGATCGGGCTGGCGCGCTACGCCCTCCTGCGTCGCCGAGCGGGTGCTGCCGTGGCTGCGCCGGCCGGTGCCGCCGCGCCACTGGCGCAAGGTGGTCGCCGCGATCCAGGGCATCGTGCTGACGGTGGCGGCCGCGGACGTGCTGCCCGGCCGTGGTCGACCGCGCTGGCGCTCGTCGTCGCGCTGGCCCTGCTGGCCGAGTCGTTCGGCCGCGACGTGTGGTGGCTGTGGCGGCAACGCGACGATCGCGGAGCTGCCCGAGGTGGCCGACCGCTGGCCCGGCACCCGGGTCGTCGTGGGCAGGATGGCCACGGTCGGCGCCTGCCTGACCGTGTGGTTCGTCCTCGTGGTCCCCGAACGAGGTCAGCCGGACTGACGCCCGGCGGCCTTCGTGCGGATCCCGCTCGAGGGGCTGCTGCTGCTCGCGCTGGCGCTGGTGCTGCCGGCCGCGCGCGCGGCGGGTGGTCGCCGGTGGTCGTTCGGGCTGGTGCTCGGCCTGCTGGTCGTCGTGAAGGTCCTCGACATGGGCTTCTACGAGGTGCTGGACCGGCCGTTCGACCCGGTCAACGACTGGGGCTACCTCGGCCCGGGCTTCGGCGTGCTCGGCGACTCGATCGGCAGCACCGGCGCGATCGTGACTGCGGTCGTCGCTGGCGCTGCTCGTGGTCGGCGGTGCTGGTCCTGATGCCGCTGGCGGTGGGCCGGCTGACCCGGCTGTCGCGAGCGGCACCGTGCGCGATCCCTCCGCGCCGTGGCGGTCGCTCGGCGTCGTCTGGGTGGTGTGCGCGGTGTCCGGGCCTGCAGTTCGTGCCCGGCGCGGACGTCGCCTCCACGACGGCCGCCAACCTGGCGGTCGCCGAGGTCGGCCAGGTGCGCGCCGGCATCGCAGGACCGGGAGACCTTCGCGAAGCGAGATCGCCGACGACGACTTCCGCGACGTACCCGGCAAGCGGCTGCTGACCGGGCTGCGCGGCAAGGACGTGCTGCTGGTGTTCGTCGAGAGCTACGGCCGGGTCGCCGTGCAGGACTCCGACTTCTCGCCCGGAGATCGACGCCGTGCTCGACGACGGCACCGACCGGCTGCAGGCGGCGGGGTTCTACTCGCGCAGCGCGTTCCTCACCTCACCGACGTTCGGCGCGGCCAGCTGGCTGGCGCACTCCACGCTGCAGTCGGGGCTGTGGGTCGACAGCCAGCGGCGCTACAACCAGCTCGTCCAGGACGACCGGACCACCCTCACCAGCGCGTTCCGAGCGGGCCGGCTGGCGGACCGTGTTCGACGTACCCGCGATCACGCACGACTGGCCGGAGGGCGAGGCGTTCTACGGCTTCGACAAGCTCTACGACTTCGCGAACATCCCGTACGCCGGCCCGAAGTTCGGCTACGCCAACCTGCCCGACCAGTACACCCTCGACGCCTTCCGCCGGCTCGAGCTGGCGCCCGCGCGACCGGCAGCCGGTGATGGCCGAGATCGACCTCGAGTCCAGCCACCACCCGTGGGCGCCGCTCCCCCGGATGGTCGACTGGCACGAGCTCGGCGACGGCTCGGTCTTCGACGGGATGCCGGAGGAGGGCGAGTCCGCCGAGGAGGTGTTCCGCGACCCCGACGACGTCCGCAACGCGTACGGCGAGTCGATCGAGTACTCGCTGAACACGCCTGATCTCGTTCGTGGAGACCTATCCGCGACCCGAACCTGGTCCTCGTCGTCCTCGGCGACCACCAGCCGCACTCCTACGTCTCCGGCCACGACGCCGGCCACGACGTCCCGATCTCCGTCATCGCCCACGACCCGGCCGTGCTGGACCGGATCGCCGGCTGGGGCTGGCAGGACGGCCTCCACCCCGCCCCCGACGCCCCGGTCTGGCCGATGGACTCCTTCCGCGACCGCTTCCTCGACCGCCTACGGCCCACCCGCTGGTTGAAGTGCGAAACCCACCCCACCGCTGGTTGAGGAGGGCTGCGCAGCAACCGTCGCGAAACCCGGTGAGGGAACGCAGCGCGTCGAGGTACGCCGGCCGAGCCCGGTTGAGCCAGCGACCGCGACCATCGAGGAACGAAGTCGCGCGAGCGCGTCGAAACCCGGTGACCGTGGGCAGGGCGGCGAGGTACGTCGGCCGAGCCTGTCGAGGCCCACCCCACCGCTGGTTGAGGAGGTTGCGCAGCAACCGTCTCGAAACCCGGTGCCGGAAGGCAGGGCGGCGAGGTACGTCGGTCGAGCCTGTCGAGGCCCGGTTGCCGCGGGTGGGTGGTCAAAAGATTTTTGGGTTACGTGGTCACCCGCCGCGGTGGTCCAGGCGGCCACTCCCGGCTGCTTCCACGGTCGCGGTCGCCTAGCTCGACCGTTGTGGTTGCGGTCGCAAGAATTTCTCGAAATAGTTGTCCACATCCCAGTCAGGACAGGGGTTTTCGGGCTTCGAGTGTCGGTGGTCGGTGCTTGAGTTGAGCCATGACGCAGAGGTACGCCGAGACTCGACACCGCGGCCGCGGTGCTGGGCTGCCGCGCGTGCGGATCGGGCGATCGCGGACGCCGCCGAGGCCCGGCTGCTGCAGCACGCGGTGGCGTGGGCGGCGATGCACTCGACCGACTCGATCGACGACGCCGCGACCATCGCCGACAGGTATGGCGACACCGGGATGCCGGTCGCGGGTGAGGGTGCGCCGTTGGTGGCGGAGTTCGCGATCACCGAGTTCGCCGCGGCCATCGGGGTCTCCACCGACGCCGGGAAGCGGTACGTCGGCCACGCCCTGGAACTGCCCCACCGCCTCCCGCGGGTGTGGAGGCGGGTCGTGTCCGGTGACCTGCGGCCGTACCTGGCCCGCCGGGTCGCCGACCAGACCCTCCTTCTCTCCCCGGAGGCGGCGTCGTTCGTGGACCGGCACGTCGCGCCACGTGGCGCACAAGATCGGACCCGTCCAGCTCGAACGCCTGGTCGACGAGGCGATCGCCACCCACATGCCCGACCTGGCCGAGGAACGCCGGCTGGCGAAGGCCGAGGGCCGGTACTTCACCGTCGAGGCCCAGCAGGTCTCCTACGACGGCACCACCGCGGTGCACGGGGAGCTCGACCTGGCCGACGCCCTCGACCTCGAACACGCCATCGCCGGGCTCGCGGCCCAGCTGAAGGACCTGGGTTCGGAGGACTCCCTGGACGTCCGGCGTGCGGCAGCGGTCGGCGAGCTCGCCCGAGCGCAGCTGGCTCTCGACCTGACCGACACCGACCGATCCTCGGTGGTTGAGGAGGGCGCGTCCAGCGCACCGTCTCGAAACCACCGCCGGTCAAGGCGGCAGGTCGATGCTCTACGTCCACCTCTCCCACGCCGCGGTGACCGTCGACGGCATCGGCACCGCCCGGTTGGAGAACGGCAACCAGCTGATCACCGCCGGCCAGGTCCGCGACTGGTGCCACACCGCCGGCAGCGTGGTCGTGAAGCCGGTGCTCGACCTCGAGGCCCACGACCCCGTCGACTCACCGCGTCGTACCGGACCGGCACGCCGAGACCACCACCGTGCGGGACAGGACCTGTGTGTTCCCCTGGTGCACCCGCCCCGCCCGCCGCTGCGACACCGACCACACCATCCCGCACAGCCGCGGCGGACCCACCTGCCCGTGCAACCTGGCCCCGTTGTGCCGACGACATCACCGGATCAAGACCCACGGCCACTGGACCTACACCACCCTCGAACCCGGCCACTACCTCTGGACCAGCCGGCACGGCTACCAGTACCTCCGCGACCCCGACGGCACCCTCGACGTCAGCGCCGACCGACGTGGTTTCGAGACAGGCGCTGCGCGCCTTCCTCAACCACCGAACCCACCCGAGTAGCTACCAAGCCCCGGACCCCGCCCACGAGCGGGGCTATCGGCACGCCCTGCCCACGGTCACCGGGTTTCGAGACGGTTGCTGCGCAACCTCCTCAACCGGCGCGGGGCTTGGGTCTCGACAGGCTCGACCGGCGTCGCTCGCCGGGCTGCCTCGCTCACCGGGTTTCGAGACGGTTGCTGCGCAACCTCCTCAACCACCGAAGGACGCTCGGTGGTTGAGGAAGGCGCGCAGCGCCTGTCTCGAAACCACCACGGACGGACCGTCAGGTGGTGAGGCGGAGGACGGGGGTGCCGTCGGGGGCGAGCACCTCGAGCGAGGCGATGTTCTGGGCGGTGGTGGCGGTCGCGGCGGTCAGCGACAGGGTCTTCCCGGGGATCGCCTTCCAGGTGCCGACCTGCTCGACGCCGCCGTCCTTGGTCCGGACGACCAGCGCGTAGGTCCAGATCGGGGGCGGCTCGTACGCGTGCTCGGCGGGGTCGTAGGAGCAGGTCAGGTCCAGCTTGGTTCCCCACGCGACCGACGTCATGGCAACGGTGCCGTTCACGACGTCCTGCCCGACCCGGTGCATCGGCTGGCCCGCGGGCTCGGCTGGCGACGGGTTCCGAGGTCGGGGCGGCGACCGGTGGGCCGCCGTCGTCGTTGCCCCACGTGACGGCCAGGACGCCGATCGCCGTGGCCAGGATGACGACGGCAGCGGCCGCCGCCAGGCTGACCCAGGAACGTCGCACCTGGGCGCGGCGTACCTCCCGGTCGAGCCGCGGCAGCAACGTGTCCGGGACCGGCTCGGTCACCGGCGGCGACAGCACGGCGTCCGGCGTCACCTGCGCGAGCAGACCGGGCATGCCGGCGAGCCCCTGCACCGCGCGCCGGCAGGAGGAGCATCCGGCGAGATGGCGCTCGAAAGCCAGCCGGTCGTCCGGGGACAGTGCCCCGAGGACGTACGCCGCGTCGTCGTGCGCGAACTCGCAGCCCGTGTTCATGCCACCACCCCCATTTCCTCCAGCGCCAGCCGCAGAGCACGCAGTGCGTAGTGCGTCCGCGACTTCACCGTGCCCTCCGGCACACCGAGGCGACGCGACGCCTCCGCCACCGAGACCCCCCGGTAGTAGCACTCCACGAGTACGGCGCGGTGTTCCGGCGACAGCCGCGTGAACGCGTCCGCGACGACCCACGACAGCAGCAGCTGGTCGGTGCGGTCAGCCTCCGCGCCCACCTCGGGCGGCTCGGCCACGGGGAACTCGTTCTGCGCCCTCTTCGTACGCCACTCATCGATCACGATGTTGCGCGCGACCTTGAACAGCCAGGCCCGGACGGAGCCTTCCGACTCGTCGAGGGAGTCGAAGTTCCGCCAGGCGCGGAGCAGCGTCTCCTGCACGACATCCTCGGCGCGCGCACGGTCCGATCCGGTCAGGCGCAGGCAATAGCCCCACAACGCGGCGGCATGGTCGTCGTGCAGCCGGTGCATCAGCGCGGTCGCGCTCTCGGGCATGGCACCTCCCACTCCTGTGACACGCGCTGACAGCCGAGTTGGTTCAGTGTTGCGCGGTTTGCCTCAGGCAGGCGCCGGGCGGGTCGAAGTGTTCCCCAAGCGCACCCGGGCACGACGACGCGACCGCGTCCCCGGTGACCGTGACGGTCACCGGGGCCTGAGCGGCGTACGGCTCCTCAGCCGGGCTGGATGTTCTGGTTGTGCCGGAACAGGTTGTCCGGGTCGTAGCGGCGCTTGATCTCGGCCAGCCGGTCGTAGTTGCCCCGGTAGTTGGCGCGGATCCGTGACTGGTCGTCGTCGGCCATGAAGTTGACGTACCCGCCCTCCTCGGAGTGCGGTGCAGTCGCGGCGTAGTAGTCCTTCACCCAGGCGGTGTTCGCCTCGTTGTCCGCGGCGTCCGGCCACATGCCGGCGATCACGGTCGCGAAGGTGGCGTCGCGGTAGGCGAACGCCGTCGCATCGGGCTCGACCCGGTGGCAGGCACCGTTGATCGGGTAGATGTGCATGGTCGAGTTCACGACCGGGACCTTCGGCCCGTGCTCGAGGTGGGCGGCGATCGCGTCGTCGGTCAGCTCGGTGACGAAGTTGGCCTTCCAGTAGTGCTGGAGCCCGGGCGGCACCAGCCCGTCGAACGCGCTGTTCAGCGCGGGGTAGGGCATCACACCGAGCCCCTCGGCCACCCGCGGAGCCACGTCGCGGATCGGCTGGATCGCCTTCTCACCCGCGTCGGGGTCGCCCGCCCAGCAGGCCACCATCAGGATGAACGGCTCACCGTGCCGCTCCTCGGGGATGAACGGCAGCGGCGGCGCGATCTGGTACGCCGGGAAGCAGCCGAGCTCCTCGGGCGCGTCCTTGATGAACTCGCGGTAGAACCGCAACAGGTCGCCGGCCCGGTCGAGCTCGAAGAGCATCGGCCCGCCGTAGATGTCCTTGACCGGGCTGAGCCGGAACTCGAAGGACGTGACGACACCGAAGTTGCCGCCGCCGCCACGGATCGCCCAGTAGAGGTCGGCGTCGTCCTTGTCGCTGGCGACGTGGAAGGCGCCGTCGGCGGTCACGACGTCAGCGGCGATGAGGTTGTCGCAGGACAGGCCCAGGCCGCGGGCCAGGTGGCCGATGCCGCCGCCGAGCGTCAGCCCGCCGACCCCGGTGGTCGAGATGATGCCGCCGGTGGTGGCCAGCCCGAACGGGTACGCCGCCGCGTTGAGGTCGCCCCACGTGGCGCCGCCTTCGACCCGGGCGGTCTGGGTCACCGGGTCGACGCGTACGCCGCGCATCGAGGACAGGTCGACGACGAGCGCGTCGTCCGCCGTACCGAAGCCCGGCACGCTGTGGGATCCGCCGCGCACCGCGACGGTCAGGTCGTTGTCGGCCGCGAACCGTACGGCGGCCATCACGTCGCCGCTGTTGGCAGGACGCACGATCACTGACGGCCGCCGGTCGATCATGGCGTTGTAGACCGTTCGCGCCTCGTCGTAGTCGGCGTCCTCCGCCGTGATCACAGTCCCGCGAACGTTCTCACGCAGCGCGCTGAGCGCGGTCGTGTCCATGAGCAGCTCCTCGTCTCGACCGTCGCTGGTCGGGCGACAGGTGAGTCCGAGCGCGTCACTAGACGCCGCGATCAGCGGCGGTGTTCTCTTGGGAAATTCACCAACACGCTAGACCTGCGGCAGGCGCTGGCAAATGACCCGTAGTGGCCATTGCGCGGCTGCAGGCTCGGGTCAGCCCTCGCGGGCGCCGGCACCGACCGACGTGTTCTCCTCGGCGGGCTCGGTGGTCCGGTCGCCGTGCCCCGGCCACCAGGCCGCGTGGCCGATCAGCGCGGTGAGTGCGGGGGTCAGGAACATGGCCATCACGAACGCCGCGATCAGGATTCCGAACGACAGGGCGAAGCCCATCGACTGCAGCAGGGCGTTCCCGCCCAGCATCAGCGAGGCGAAGGTGCCGGCGAGGATGAGGCCGGCCGCCGCGATCGTCGGACCGGCGTGCTCGACCGCCTTGGCCGCGGCCGGGCGGGGCTCGAGGCCGGACCGCGCCTCCTCGCGCAGCCGGGCGATCATCAAGATGTTGTAGTCGGTGCCGAGCGCCACGACGAACAGGTAGATGTAGATCGGCAGCATGAAGATCAGCCCGCTCTGCGCCCATCGCGTGCTGGAAGACCAGCACGGTCGCGCCCAGGGTGGCGCCGAAGCCGAGGCCCACGGACGCCATGAGGTACCAAGGCGCGACCAGGCTGCGCAGGAGCAGCGCCAGGATCAGCATGATGATCAGCGCGGCCACCGGGAACACGATCGAGTAGTCGCGGTTCATCGCGTCGTGGAGGTCGACGAAGATCGACGTGGTCCCGCCGACGAGCGCCTCGCGTCCCCTCGGGTGCCGAGGAGTGGGCGGCGTCGCGGATCGGGCCCTCGACGTTCGTCAAGGGCGGCATCCGACGCCGGGTCGTCCTCGAGGACCAGGCTGAACACCGCGACGGAGCCGTCCTCGCTCTGGCCGGCCAGGGAGGACCTGCGCGACGCCGTCGGCCTCACCGAGCGCCCCGGCGTACGCGTCCAGCTCGGCCTCGTCGAGCGCCGAGCCGTCGGTCGACCGGAGCAGCACCGACGTCGGGTCGGCGGCGCCGCTCGGCTGACCCTTCTCGAACCTCTCCAGCGCGACCGCGGACTCGGCGTCGCCGGACGTACCGCTGTCGGAGAAGTCGAACGTCGGGTTGAAGCCGAACGCGAAGATCGTGAGCACGATGAGTACGCCGCCCGAGGCCGCCGCGTAGCGTACCGGCCGGCCGCCGATGGCTTCGCCGATGCGGCGGAACCGAGCTGGCCTTCAGGATCCTTCTGCCAGGACTTCGACGGCCAGAACGTGACCCGGCTCCCGAGCACGGACACGATCGCCGGCACCAGGGTGAGCGCGGCGACGACGGTGGTCGCGACCGCGATCGCCAGCGCCGGCCCGATCGCCCGGAACAGGACGAGCGAGGACAGCACCAGCGCCATGAAGGACACGATCACCGCGCCACCGGCCGACGCGATGGCCTCGCCCGCCCGCTCGACGGCATGGGCGACCGCGCCCTTGCTCGGCTCGCCGGTGCGGAGCGCCTCGCGGTAGCGGAACAGGAAGAACAGGATGTAGTCGGTCCCGATGCCGTAGAGCACCACCAGCAGGATGACCTGGATCGAGCTGTCCGCCTTGAGGTCGAACGCCTCGTTCGCGAACGCGATCAGCCCCGTCGCCACGAACGACACCACCGTCGACCACGATGATCGGCATCACCGAGATGATCACGCTCCGGAAGATCAGCGCGAGCAACCCGAAGATCAGCACGATCGTCACCACACCGACGATGGCGAGCGCCGTTCTCCGAGGACTCCTGCGAGTCGAGCGACTGCGCCGCCGGGCCGGTCACGCCGGACCGGAGGTCGGTGTCCGCCACCAGTGGCTCGAGGTCCTCGCGCAGCTTCTTCGCATCATCCATCGCCGCCGTGTCGAAGGCGTTCTTGCCCGGCTGGACGGTCACGAAGATGGCCTGGACGAGCCCGTTCTCGGAGACGGGCGTGGCTGTCGCGGTGCCCAGGTTGTCGTACTTCTCGGTGTTCAGGCTCTCCGCGATGTCGGAGACCGCCGCCTGGTCCTCCTCGGTCAGCTGGCTGCCGTCCTCGCGGTCGAAGACGACGATCGCGCCGATCTCACCGCGGTCCGGGAAGGCCTCCTGCTGGAGGGTGAGCGCCTTGACCGACTCGTAGTGCCGCGGCAGGAACTCCGACTGGTCCTGGGTGGACTGCAGCGCCGGCGCGGTGCCGACGATGACGACCGCAGCGATGACCCACGCCGCGATCACGAACCACGGACGACGTGCGGCGATCTTCCCGAGAGCCCTGAACATGGCACCAACGCTATCGGAGCCTTGGTAGCCGGGTGCCACCGGTTTCCCGTCCGCTGGATCCAGTGAAATCGACCAGTCGGGCCATGCCCTTCACGGCCGATCAGGAGCATTGTTGACAGATGGCTGACACCACCGCTGCCCCGAAGGGCATGGCCGTGCCCCTGACCGCCTTCGCCGCCGGCGCCGCCGTGGCGCTGCTCCTGGGCGTCTTCGGCAGGGTGCACGACCCCACCACCAACGGGACCACCACGCTCGGCTTCGACACCGTCCTCGACATGAAGGTCGTCGTGACCGCCGTCATCGGCGTGCTCGTCGTACTGCAACTGATCGGTGCCCTCTGGATGTACGGGAAGCTCGGCATCCGGGCGCCGTCCTGGCTCGGCACCGCCCACCGGGCCACCGGGACGCTCGCGTTCCTGCTGGCCGTGTTCGTCGGCTACCACTGCCTGTGGGCGCTCGGCCTCGAGTACGGCGAGCTCCCCGACGGCGAAGCCGTGCCGACCCGCGCCGTCGTCCACGGCGTGCTCGGCTGCATCGTGTTCGGCGCGTTCGTGGTGAAGGTGGTCGCGGTGCGGTCCCGGCGCGCGCCGGGGTGGCTGCTGCCGGTCGCGGGCGGCCTGCTGTTCGCCATCTTCGTCGTCATCATCTGGACCTCGACGATCTGGTACGTCGGCGAGGAGGGCTGGCCGGGCCGCGGCGGCTACTGATCCGAACTCACCCCGAACGGGTGATCAGCAGCGACGGACCGCCCGGTCATGCTCGCAGCCATGACCCCATCGCGTCCGGTCGCGGTGGTGCTGGGCCTGGTCCTCGCCGCCTGCCTGACCGCCTGTGCCGAGTCGTACGGCAGGTCGGCCGACTCCGGGCTGGCGTTCACGCCCGACCTGGCCGACCTGAGCGGCGACCCCTGGGTCGCGGACCGGGTCGAGGACCCCGACCACGAGCTGGCGCCCGGCACGCAGCTCACGCTCAACTTCACGCGCGACTCGGTCGCGGCCAACGCCGGGTGCAACACCATGCGTGGCCGGGCGAAGGTGGACGGAGACGAGCTGGTGATGGAGGAGCCGGCGTCCACGATGATGGCGTGCGTGGCATCGCTCTCGGAGCAGGACGCCTGGCTCACGACGTTCCTCACGTCGCGGCCGACGATCGAGCGGCTCGACGACAACCTGTGGCTCAGCAAGGACGACACGGTCATCCACCTCGTGCAGGACACCGACTGAGCTGCTGCCTTCAGCGCTCGGCCACGATCCGGCCACCCTCGAGGAACTTCTCGAACGAACCCTGGGGCTCGGTGCTGCCCTTTGCGTGGATGACCTCCCGGGAGTACTGCGCGAGGTAGACCCGCCGCATCCGGTCGGTGCTGTTCGCGCCGCTGCGGTGGATGAGGACGCTGGAGAACGCCACGATCGACCCCGCCGGGGCGCTGACCGAGCAGGCCGGGGTCGGAGCCGAAGTAGCAGACCTGGTCGTTGGTCA
Organism: uncultured Actinomycetota bacterium; assembly: GCA_963788445.1. GTDB lineage: Bacteria > Actinomycetota > Actinomycetes > Propionibacteriales > Nocardioidaceae > Nocardioides. The sequence goes on along the minus strand of CAWBGN010000003.1, from coordinate 93,316 downwards.
CCGGGTCGGCGATGTGCTTGATGTAGGACCGGATGCCCGAGCGCGAGTAGGGCAGCAGGTAGACCGACCCGTTCTCCTCGGTGACGTCGTCGAGAGCGATCCAGACGGTGAGGTAGGGCTCGTGGTCCTCGTGGACGTAGCCGGAGTCCTGGTGCCACGCGAACGAGGTGTCGGGGTCGCCGGCCTTGATGACGTACTGCTCCCAGAACATGTACGCCTCGTCGCCGAGCACCGCCCGGCAGATCTCCGCCATCGTGTCGCCGAACAGGAACTCCCGCAGCTCGGGCCGGTCCTGGTAGATGAAGTTGCTGAAGTAGCGCTTGCCGCGCGCGTTGATGCCGATCCGGTCGACGCCGGCGTCGTCCATGGCGGCGTCGAGCTTCTCGACGGAGTACTGCGCGCCGCTGCGCAGCAGCCCGAGCTGCTGGTCGTCCAGCGCCCGCTCGAGGATGAAGTAGCCCTCGTTGCGGTACTGCTCGAGCATCTCGTCGGTGACGAGCGGTGCGGTCACGTCGGTCTGGGTGGAGGTCATGCGTCGACCGTAGGCAGCGGCGGACTGCGCGGGGAATGTCCGGAACCGGCGAGGACATGAACGAAATGGCGTCGTAGGGTCGCCGTCATGCGCACCCTCGTCGCCGTCGCGGACGGTCCGGTGACCCGGCTCGGGCAGCTGGTGCTGGCCGGCGACGTGGTCGACGACGAGCCGGTGATGCCGCGCAGCCTGCGGGTGATGGACGCGTGGGTGCTGTCCGTCGTGATCGAGGGCGAGGGGTTCTACCGCGACGCCGACGGTCGCGACGAGCGGATCGACGCCGGCTGCCACACCCTGGTGCCGCCCGGGTTCCCGCACACCTACGGCACCGACCCCGGTCAGCGGTGGACCGAGCTGTTCGCGGTCTTCACCGGGCCGGTGTTCGACTCCCTGGCCGACCCTCGGCGTGCTCGCGCCGGCCGGTCCCCGCTACCCGCGTCCGGCGCCGTCCGTCGAGGCGCTGCGCGCCGTGCTGCGCACCCCGCCGGCATCGGCGCGCGCCGCCGAGCACCAGCTGCTGGCGATCGCGGACTGGCTGCTCGACGCCCAGGACCCCGCCACCGAGCCGGTCGGTCTCGACCTCGCCCCGGAGGTCGCCACCGCCGTGGACCGCCTCGGCGACGACCAGACCGCGCAGCTGGACCTGCACGCGCTCGCCGCCGAGGTCGGCCTGTCCTACGACACGTTCCGGCGCAGGTTCACCGCCCAGGTCGGCCAGTCGCCCTCGGCGTACCGCACCTCGCGCCGGCTCCAGACCGCCGCCACCCTGCTCCGGGTCACCGACCTGACCCACCGCGAGATCGCCCGGGTCCTCGGCTTCGCCGACGAGTTCCACCTCTCCCGGCGGTTCCGCGCCCAGTTCGGCGTCTCGCCACGCGACTACCGGCGCGCCTGAGCCTTGACACTCCCACGCCACGCGGCTGGTGGGGTGGTGTGAGAAACCGGTTTCTCACACGTTTCTGACACCACCATCTCGGGAGGACTTGGCATGACCACAGGCACCGAACGCGCGATCGGCACCGCCCGCGAAGACTGGGAGGAGCGGATCTCGCTCCGCTCCGACGAGCGCGACGCCACCGCCGTCCCCGACCTGCCGTCCGCCCGACGGGCTCCAGGCCACGGCCGGGCGGGGCCACGTGACCCTGCGCTGGGAGCCGGTCGCCGGGCGCCGTCGGCTACCTCGTGCACCGCGCCCCAGCCGGCTCGCCGCGCGACGCGCTCGAGCCCGTGGACCACCGGGGCGGCGACGTGCTCGCCGTCCCCGACGACCTGGTACGTCGACACCACCGGCGAGCCCGGCACGCCGTACGACTACGCGGTGGCCTCGGTGCCGACCGTGACCGAGTGCGGCGTCCTCGGCGACGACCGTCACCGGCGCGTCGCTGACCGGCGACGGCCCGGCGCCCGAGGTCGTCCGTCGCGGTCGACACCGCGCGCCGAGGGCGAGCCCCTGCCCCGGCCCTGGCAGCCGATGATCGGCAGCGAGCGGCTGAGCCAGCTGCTGTGCACCGACCTCTCCGGCGGCCGCGAGATCGGCGCCGGAGCTGCGGGCGGCGCTGCAGCGCGTGCACGACGAGGTCGGCGTCGCCACCGTCCGCGCCCACGCGATCCTGCACGACGACCTCGGCGTCTACCGCGAGGTCGACGGCCAGCCGGTGCACGACTTCACCACCGTCGACCGGGTCTACGACACCATCCTCGAGATCGGGCTGCGCCCCTGCGTCGAGCTCGGCTTCATGCCGCGCGACCTGGCCAGCGACCCGGACAAGAAGGTCTTCGAGTACGGCGGCATCATCTCGCCGCCGAAGGACTACGACCGCTGGGCGGACCTGATCGCAGCCCTGGTCCGGCACCTCATCGACCGCTACGGCGAGGACGAGGTGCTCACCTGGGACTTCGAGGTGTGGAACGAGGCCAACCTGAGCGTCTTCTGGTCCGCCTCGCGCGCCGAGTGGATGAAGCTGTACGACGTCACCGCCGCCGCCGTGAAGGGCGTCGACCCGCGCCTCGCCGTCGGCGGCCCGTCCTCGGCCGCGGCCGGCTGGGTCGACGAGCTGCTCGAGCACGTCCGGCACTCCGGCTCGCCGCTCGACTTCGTCACGACCCACACCTACGGCAACGCGCCGCTCGACATCCGGCCCACCCTCGAGCGCTTCGGCAGCACCGCGCGGATCGTGTGGACCGAGTGGGGCGTCACGCCGACCCACTTCAACCCGGTCAACGACTCGGTGTCCTCGGCGACCTTCCTCCTGCACGGGATGAAGTCGTCGGCCGGTCGGCTGGACGCGCTGTCCTACTGGGTGGCCAGCGACCACTTCGAGGAGCTCGGCCGCCCGCCGCGGATGCTGCACGGCGGCTTCGGCCTGATCACCGTCGGCGGGATCGCCAAGTCCCGCTACCACGCGCTGCACCTGCTCTCCCGCCTCGGCGAGACGCAGCTCCCGGTCGTCGCCGAGGGCGACGGGGCCGACGGGCTGGTCCAGGCCTGGGCCTCCCGCCACGACGACGGCTCGCTGACCGTCCTGGTCTGGAACCACACCCTCGACCAGGGCAAGGCGACCGGCGACCCGGCGCTGGCCCGGACCGTGCGGGTCCGGCTCGACGGCCTCGACCTGGCCACGGCGACGGTGACCCGCCTCGACGCCGACCACGGCGACGTGGCCACGCTGGCCGAGCGGCTCGGGGTCGGCGACTGGCCCACCGACGAGCAGTGGGAGCAGCTCCGGGCCGCGGACCGGCTCACGGACGAGCCGGTCGAGCTCGAGCGCGCAGACGGCGCGGCCTCCGTGACCGTCTCGCTCCCCCAGCCGTCGGCGGTGCTGCTCCGGGTCGGCGCCCAGCGGTGATCACGGCCGCCGCCGGGGTCGGCCAGGTCACCCTGACCTGGCCGGAGGTCGCCCGACGCGGTCGGCTACGTCGTCCACCACGGCGCGACCCCCGACGACCTCGCCCCGCTCGACCACGGCGGCGGCGACCTGCTGGTGGTGCCGTGCCTGCCGTACGCCGACACCCGGCGCGAGGCCGGCGGCTGGTACGCCGTCGCGGCCGTGCGCTCGGTCGACGACGGTCCTGGCGAGCCTGGGCCGCCCGTCCACTGCGTGCCGCTGCCCCACGACCCGTGCCGCCGCGACGCCGGAGGTCGCTCGCCCGCGTCGACGTCACCGACCGCCGCGGTCCGCTGCCCCGGCCGTGGCGCGACTGCATCGGCAGCGAGCACCTCAGCCACCTGCTGTGCGACGACCGGACCGGCGGTCGCCCGATCGGCGAGGAGTCGGTGGCCGCGCTGAGCCGCGTGCACACCGAGCTCGGCGTCCGCCGGGTCCGGGCCCACGGCACCCTCGGCGACGACCTCGACGTCTACCGCGAGGACGCCGACGGACGGCCGCATCCACGACTTCGACGCCCTCGACAAGGTCCTCGACACCGTGCTGAGCACCGGACTGCGGCCGGTGCTGGAGCTCGGGCTTCACCCCGCGGGCCCTGGGCGACGAGCCGTGGCACGAGATCACCGCGGCCGGGCTCGCGAACCCGCCGCGACGACCTGGACAGGTGGGCCGACCTGGTCGAGGCGTTCGTGACGCACCTGCGGGAGCGGTACGGCGACCACGAGCTCGGCCAGGGCTGGGTGCTCGAGGTCTGGAACGAGCCGAACCTCGACTGCTTCTGGACCGGCGACCGGGCCGACTACCTGCGCCTGTACGACGCCACGGTCGCCGCGGTCCGACGGGCGCACCCGACGATCCCGGTGGCCGGCCCGGCGACGGCGGCGGTCGGCTGGCTCGACGCGTTCCTCGATCACGTCACGGAGTCCGGCTCCGACCTCGACCTGCTCACCCCCCACGCCTACGGCATCCCGCCGCTCGACGTCCGGCCCGCGCTCCGCGCGGCACGGTCGCGACGACGTCGGGGTGTGGTGGACCGAGTGGGGCCCGACACCGACGCACTTCCATCCGGTCAACGACCACCCGTGGGTCGCGGCGTTCACCGCGCGCGGCATGCTCGCGGCCGCGCGCCAGGGCGCCGCGGTCGCGTGCTGGGTCGCCAGCGACCACTTCGAGGAGCTGGGCCGGCCACCGCGGCTGGTGCACGGCGGCTTCGGGCTGCTCAGCGTCGGCAACCTGGCCAAGCCACGGTTCTGGGCGCTCCGGGCACTCGAGCTGCTCGGCGACGAGGAGGTCGGCGTCCGCCTCGACGGCGACGGCGCCGAGTCGCTGGTGCAGGCGTGGGCATCGGTCGACTCCGATCCGGAGCGGGTGGCGGTCGCCGTCTGGAACGGCACCCTCCAGCAGCACGACTGGGCCCTCGCCCGTGATGACCTGCGGCGCACGGTGCGGCTCGAGCTGCACGGCCTGCCCGCCGGCCGCTACGACGTACGCCACCGGCAGGTGGGTCCCGACCACTCCAACCTGATCCGGAACGCCGCCGAGCTCGGCGTGACCGACTGGCCCGACGACGAGCAGTGGCAGGCGCTGCGCGAGCGCGACGTCCTCGAGGACCTGCCCACCCAACCGGTCGAACGTCGGTCCCGACGGCACGGCCACCGTCCACCTCGACCTGCCGACCAGCACGCTCGCCCTGGTCGAGCTGGTCCCCGCGGGCTCGTGACCGAGTCCGCGCCCTGGTGGCGCGACGCCGTCGTCTACCAGGTCTACCTGCGCAGCTTCGGCGACGCGGACGGCGACGGCCTCGGCGACCTGCGCGGCGTCCACGACCGCCTCGACCACCTCGCCGACCTCGGCGTCGACGCCCTGTGGCTGAACCCGTTCTACGCCAGCGGGGACGCGGACGCCGGGTACGACGTCGTCGACCACCGCGCGGTCGACCCGGCGATGGGGACGCTCGCGGACGTCGACGCCCTGGTGTCGCGAGGCGCACGCGGCGGGCTCCGCGTCGTCGGCGACGTCGTGGCCAACCACACCTCGATCCACCACCCGTGGTTCGTCGAGGCGCGCGCGGGCGGCCCCGGCCACCCGGCCCGGGCGCGCTACCACGTGGCCCCGGGCGACGCCCCGCCCTCGGACTGGCAGTCGCTCTTCGGCGGGCCGGCGTGGGAGCCGTTCGGCGACGGGGACTGGTACCTCCACCTGTTCGACGTCGAGCAGCCCGACCTCAACTGGGACCATCCCGACGTCGCCGCCGACCTCGAGCGCACCGTGCGGTTCTGGCTGGACCGCGGCCTCGACGGGCTCCGCTTCGACGCCGCCGGTGCGCTGGCCAAGGCCCCCGGCTACCCGCCCGCACCTCCCGGCCCCCGGCGTCCCGGCGACGACCACCCGTTCAGCGAGCGGCCCGAGGTGCACGAGGTGTGGCGCCGGATGGCGCGCGTGCTCGACGAGTACGCCGACCGGTTCGGCGTCGCCGAGGTCTGGGGCCCGGCCTGGGTCGGCGAGCCCTTCGTCCGGCCGGACGAGCTGCAGCAGACGTTCGCGATGGACGTGGTGTTCACGCCGCTCGACGCCCGCGCCCTCGGCGCCACGGTGCGCGACTACCTGGCCGCGGCCGAACGCCAGGGCCGCCGTCCGGCGTGGCCGCACGGCAACCACGACGTGACCCGGGCGGCCACCCGCTGGGGCACCGAGGGGTCGCTGGCGGTGCTCCTGTTCCTGCTCGCGCTGCCCGGCGCGACGTACCTGTACGCCGGCGACGAGCTCGGCCTGCCCGAGGTGCGGCTGGCCGACGACGACCTGCGCGACCCGACCTGGTGGCGCAGCGGGTTCACCGAGCGCGGCCGCGACGGCTGCCGGGTCCCGCTGCCCTGGACCACCTCCCCCGACGCCTCCCACGGCTTCGGCACACACGCTGACCCGCCGTTAGTTGACGGTGGGTCACCGTGGTTGCCGCAGCCGGCGGGGTGGGGGGCGTACAGCGTCGAGGCGCAGTCGGCCGACCCGGCCTCACCGCTGTCGCGGGTCCGGGCGGCGCTGGCCGCGCGGAAGCACCTCCGCGACGGCGCCGTGGCCGGAGTGGATAGCCGAGGAGGACGACCTGCTGGTGTTCCGGCGCGGCGACGTCACCTGCGTGCTCGCCACCGGTGACCGGCCGGTGCCGCTAGCCGGCTGGGGTGGCGAGCTCCTCGTCAGCAGCCGGCCGCTCGACAGCGAAGGACGGCTCCCCGGACCCGGCACCGCCTGGCTTCGCTGACCCCGGCCGCGAGATGGCCGCCAGCAGCGTCTTCGTGTAGGGGTCCTTCGCCGACCGGATCACCTCGAGCGTCGGGCCGTGCTCGACCACGACGCCCTTGTTCAGCACCATCACCTCGTCGGCGAGCAGCCGCGCGCTGAGCAGGTCGTGGGTGATGTAGAGCATGGCGATGCCGGCGGTCGCGCACGAGCCGGTCGAGCAGGGCGACGATCTCGGCCCGGATCGACACGTCGAGCATCGAGATCGGCTCGTCGGCGACCAGGACCTCCGGCTCCGGCGCCAGGGCGCGGGCGATGACGACCCGCTGGCGCTGACCACCGGAGAGCTGGTGCGGCAGCTTGTCGAGGTACTGGTCGGGCGGGCTCATGCCGACCGTCTCCAGCAGCTCGCCCGCGCGTTGGCGGGCCTGCTTGCTTGTCCATGCCCAGGTGGTTGCGCAGCGGCCGGCCGATGCGCGTAGGCGATGGTGCGGGTCGGGTTGAGCGCCGAGAACGGGTCCTGGAAGACCAGCTGCACGTGCCGGCGGTAGCGGCGCAGGGCCCGGCGGCCCAGCTGGTCGACCTGGCGTGTCCTGGAACCGGATCGCCGCCGCTGGTGGGCCGCTCCACGCCCGTGACCAGCCGGGCGAGCGTCGTCTTGCCGGAGCCGCTCTGGCCGACCAGCGCGCTGACCCGGCCCGGGGCGCAGCGCGAACGACACGTCGTCCACCGCCTGGGTGATCGTCGTCGTGCGGTTCCGGCGGACCCGGTAGGCCTTGCTGACGGCGTCGACCACCAGCACCGGTTCGTCGTCCGCGCCACCGCGTGCGCTGCGCGTCCACGGCGAAGACCGCGTCCAGCTGCTCGAGCCGGGCCACTGCTGCCGGCGGCGGGGCGCCGCGGCCTCGGCCTCCACGAGCAGGCAGCGGGCGGAGCCTCGGCCGGCCGGTGTGCAGCTCGGGGTGGTCGGTGCGGCAGGCGTCCACGGCGATCGGGCAGCGCGGCTCGAAGCAGACAGCCGGCGTGCGCGCGGGACAGGTCCGGCGGACGGCCGGGGATGAACGCCACCTCGACGACCTCGTCGCGGGGGTCGGCGTACGAGCCGAGCAGCCCGGCGCTGTAGGGGTGGTGGTGCTTGTCGACCATGTCGGCCGCGGGCTGGTCCTCGACGATCTCGCCGCCGTACATCACCATCACCCGGTCGGCCATCTCCATGACGGTGCCGAGGTCGTGGCTGATGAACAGCACCGCGAAGCCGAGCTCGACGCGCAGCTCGCGCGAGCCGGTCCAGGATGCTCGCGCTGGACGACGACGTCGAGCCCGGTGGTGGGCTCGTCGAGCAGCACGAACTTGGGGCGGAGGGCGAGCGCCAGCGCCAGCGCCACCCGCTGCTTCATGCCGCCGGACAGCTCGTGCGGGTAGCGGCGCAGCACGTCGCGCGACAGCGAGACCATCTCGAGCAGGTCGCCGGCCCGCTGGTCGAGGTCGTGCCCCGGCTCCACCGCCTCGCGGTGCGCGTCGAAGGCGTCGGCGAACTGCTCCCGCACGGTGATCACCGGGTTCAGCGAGTTCATGCTCGACTGGAAGACCGTGGAGAGGTCGACCCAGCGGATCGGGCGCAGCTCGTCCTCGTCGAGCGTGGTGATGTCGCGGCCGTCGAAGCGGACGGTGCCGGCGGTGATCGCGGCCGGCTTCTCCAGCAGACGGAGTATGGCGTTGCCGAGCGTCGACTTGCCGCAGCCGGACTCGCCGAGCAGGCCGACGAACTCGCCCTCGTCGACGGAGAAGCTGACGTTGTCGACGGCGCGGACCGCGCGCGGAGTCGCGCGGGCTGTAGGTGACGCGTCAGGTCGGTGACCTCGAGCAGGGCCCCTTCCTTCGTCATGTCAGTCCTCCCTCAGGTGCGGGTTGCTCAGCGCGTCGACGCCGAAGTTGATCAGGGTGAACGACGTGATCAGGGCGGCCAGCGCCAGCGCCGGGCGCGATCAGCCAGGCCCACTGGCCGGTCAGCAGCGCGCCGCCGGCGCTGGCCTGCGTTGAGCATCGTTCCCCAGCTGACCGTCTGCGGGTCGCCGAGACCGAGGAAGGCGAGCCCCGCCTCGGCGCCGATCGCGCCGAGGGCCGACGCCCATGAAGCCGACCACGATCAGCGAGGTCATGTTCGGGCGCGATCTCGTAGAAGATGATCCGGGCCGTGCTGTCGCCGGAGAACTTGGCGGCCGTGACGTAGTCGCGGGTGCGCAGCGTGATGATCTGGGCCCGTTTGATCCGGGCGCCGAACGCCCAGCCGGTGATCGCGATCACGAAGATGACCAGGCCGATCCCCTTCACCGGCGCGTAGGCGCTCAGCACGATCATCAGCGGCAGCACCGGCACGACGAGGCCGAGGTTGATGAAGAACGACAGCACCTCGTCCACCATGCCCTGCAGGTAGCCGGCGGTGAGCCCGACCACCAGCGCGATCAGGGTGCACAGGAACCCGGCGACCAGGCCGACCACCAGCGAGGTGCGGGCGCCGTACACCAGCTGGGAGAAGACGTCCTCGCCGCGGGCGGTGGTGCCGAGCCAGTGCGCGGCCGACGGTCCCTCCGAGGTCGGCGAAGTCGTCGACGTGCGGGCCGTACGGCGCGATCAGCGGCGCGAGGAGCGCGACCAGGACGAACGCGGCGAGCATCACCAGGCCGAGCGCGGCACTTGCCGTTGCGCCACAGGATGATGAACCAGCCGGGCACCCGGCTCGAGCGCGACGGCCTCGTAGACCGCGACGCCGACGCGCTCGGTGTCGCCGGCTCCGGCGCCGTCGGGCGCTGGGATGTTGCCCTGGATGGTCATGCCGCCTCCGTCCTGCGGACCCGCGGATCCAGGAACCCGTAGACGATGTCGGCGAGGAAGTTGGCGATGAGCACGCCGATCGTGGTGAACAGGAACAGCGCCTGCATCAGCGGGAAGTCGCGGTTGGACACCGACTCGATGAGCAGCCGGCCCATGCCGGGGTAGTTGAAGATCGTCTCGACGAGGACGGTGCCGCCGAGGATGCTGCCGAGCGCGATCGCGAAGGCGGTGACGTTCGGCAGGATCGCGATCCGGGCGCCGTACGTCAGCGCGATCCGGCGCCGCGGCAGTCCCTTGGCGCGGGCCAGGCGGGCGTAGTCCTCGCCGAGCTTCTGGACCATGTTGTTGCGCATCCCGATGATCCAGCCGATCGGTCCGGTGATCAGCAGGGCCATCGCCGGGAGCACGCTGTGCTGGAAGGCGTCGGAGAAGAAGAGCCAGTTCCAGCCGGGTGAGCTGCCGCCGCCGTACCCGCCGCCGTCCGGGAACCACTGCAGCGTGATCGCGAAGACGTAGATGAGCAGCAGCGCGATCCAGAAGAACGGCAGCGTGCCGATGAACGTCGAGCCGAGCGTGATCACCGAGTCCGTCCGGCGTGTTGCGCCGGTACGCCGCCCACGCGCCGAGCAGGGTGCCGATGATGAAGGACAGGATCGTGGTGACCCCGACCAGGACGATCGTCCAGGGCGCGGCGTCCTTGACCACGTCGGTGACGGTGTACGGGTAGTAGGTGTAGGAGATCCCGAAGTTCCCGTGGGCCAGCGCACCGAGGTAGTCCCAGTACTGCGTGAGCAGGTTCCCCTCCGGCGCACCGAGCAGCTTCCTGACCGCCTCCACCTGGTTCGGGTCGACGGCCTCGGACTTCCCGGTGAGGCGACTGACCATGGCCTCGGCGGGGTCGCCGGGTTGCAGCCGCGGGATCAGGAAGTTGAGGGTGATCGCGGCCCAGAGGGTGGCGATGAAGAAGCCGGTGCGCCGGAGGAAGTAGCCCATGGGTCAGCCCTCGTCCCCTGCCGGACGCAGGTGCGTCAGGATCGGCAGGAAGTCGTTGCTGCCGACGTACGGGTCGTCCTCGTTCGGCCAGCCGACCGCGTTCTTGGTGTTGTACTGGAACCACTTGGCGCCGTACCAGATGGGGATCGTTCGGGACCTCGTCCATCATGATCTCGGCCAGGCCGGCGACGGCCTCCTTCTGCGCGTCCTCGTCGGTCGCGACCTTGAGGTCGGCGAGCAGCTCGTCGGTCTCCGGGTCGTTCCAGCGGGTCTCGTTGGTCAGCGCCGGCTCGCCGACCGGGGCGGTGCGCTCGCTGTCCAGCGGGTCGGCGAAGTTGCGGTACATGTCGCAGGTGCCGCCGTAGACGCCGAACATCATGTCGTAGTTGCCGGTCTTGCGGTCCTCGTCGTGGACGGCCGGGGTCGGGGTCTCCTGCGTCGACGTCGAAGCCGAGCTCCTGGAGGTTCTCGACGAGGATGTCGGAGGCCGCGACCCAGTCGAGGTACTCGCCCGGCACCTTGAAGCTGAACGCGATCGGGTCGCCGTTCTTGTCGAGCCGGCGTCCCTCGGAGTCGAGCTCGTAGCCCGCGTCCGTCAGCGCCTGGTCGGCGGCGTCCGGGTCGTACGGCATCTTGCCCTCGTTCTCGAGGCCCTCGGGCAGCCACTCCTCCTGGCCGGGGATCACCAGACCGGTCTGGCTGGCCTGCTCGACGTAGCCGAGCTGCGCCTTCTCGACGACCTCGTCGTAGTTGAACGCGGTGGTGAGCGCGCGCCGGAACTCGACGTCGTCGAACGGCGCCTTGGTCAGGTTCATGTAGACGGAGATGACGCCGCCGGGCGCGTACCAGTAGTGGTTGTGCTCGGGGTCGCGGCTGACGTAGGACTTCTCGATGTCGGGGATGTACAGGCCCTGGTGGTCGTACTCGCCGCGGCTCAGCTTCAGCTGCTCGATCTGGCCACCGGCGTCGGCCTTGTGGAACTTGATCTCCTGGACCTTGACGTCGTCGGCCTGCCAGTAGTCGGGGTTCCGCTCGATGGTGAGCTCGCGCGGGTTGAACGCCTTCACCGTCATCGGGCCGGTGCCGACCGGGTCCTCGCTGTTGGTGAACGTCGTGGGGTCCTTGACCTTCGACCAGATGTGCTCGGGCACGATCGCGACGCCGTTGATCATCTGGAACGCCGAGGCGCCGGGCTGGTTGAAGGTGAAGGTGACCTGGTTGTCGCTGGTGGCCTCGACCGAGGCGAGGTACTGCCAGACGCCGGCCAGGTCGAGCACCGTGTGCTCCTTGAGCATGTTGAACGTGAACGCGACGTCCTCGGCGGTGAACGACTCGCCGTCGTTCCACTTCACGCCGTCACGGATGTCGAAGACGAGGGTCTGGGGGTCGGTCCACTCGTAGCCGGTGGCCAGCCACGGGATCTCCTCGCAGCTGTAGGTCTCGACGATCATCAGCCGCTCGTACAGGTACTCGGTCGCGCTCAGCTTGGAGGTCAGCAGGAAGGGGTTGTAGTTCTCCTTCGGCATCTCGCCGCCGCCGAAGTCGCCGAAGTTCAGGACGGGAACGAGCCCGTCCTCGGTGACGGCGGGACTGTCGGCGTCCTCGGTGCCGGTGCAGCTGGACAGGCCGAGGCTGGCGAAGGTGGCTGCCGCCAGCAGGGCAGCACGGAACCGTGGGCGTTTCATGGGAGATTCCTCCAAGGTCACCGGCGGGGACGACCGGTGTTAGATGCGGGGTGGGACGCGCAGGCTGGGCTCGAGGCCCCGAGATTCACCTGTCGTTGAGCCAGATGCAGGTCAGCCACCACCACCGTTCGGCAGCCGCACGAGCCGCGCAGCACGAGCTCGGTGGGCAGCAGTACGTCGCCGGCCGGCTCGGGCGAGCGGTCGGCGAGGAGCTCGGGCCGTGGTCGTGCGCCAGCTCGCGGACGGGCTGGCGGATCGTCGTCAGCTCGGGCGTGACCAGCGAGGCCATCGGCATGTCGTCGAAGCCGGTGATCGCCAGGTCGTCGGGGACTCGGACGCCGCGGCCCAGGGCGCCGATCATCAGCCCGAGGGCGGTCTCGTCGTTGGCGCAGACCACCGCCTCCGGCGGGTCGCCGCCGTCGAGCAGCTGCGCGGCGGCGATCACGCCGTCGGACTGCTGGAGCCCGACCCGGACCGGCTCGGCGGGCGGCTTGCGGCGGGCGCTGCGGTGGGCGGCGAGGAAGCGCCTCCCAGCGGACGCGTGACGTCGGGTGAACCGTCGGGGTTGCCGACGAACGCCAGCCGCCGGTAGCCGTGGTCGACGAGCAGGTGGCGGGTCAGGTCGCGGACGCTGCCGTTGTCGACCCGCACCGCGGCGTACGCCGGACCGGCCTCGCCGGCCATGACGACCACGCGGACCTGTCGGCAGACGGTCTCGAGGGCGCCGTCGGACACGGTGCCGCCGTGGATGGCCATCCCGTCGACGCGGCCGGCCAGGTCGATGACCGTCGCGTCGGTGTCGGCGCGGCTGTGCGAGGCCAGGACCAGCACGCTGTCGCCGGTCTCCAGGGCCTGCGCCTCGAAGCCCTGGATCAGCTCGGAGAAGTAGGGGCCGGACAGCCCGGGGAAGACCAGACCGAGTGCGCCGTGGCGGCGCTCGGCGAGCGCCCGCCCGAAGTGGCTGGGCCGGTAGCCGTGCTCCTCGATCACGCGGAGCACCCGATCGCGCAGCTCGGGATCGACCTGGGTCGAGCCTCGTGAGACGCGGGAGACAGTCGCAGGCGAGACGCCGGCCAAGGCGGCGACCTGCCGAACTGTCACGCGACCATTGCTCACAAGCGAGACTTCCCGTTACGTTGGAGAAACCGGTTTCTGGACCATAACCAGATCCGCGACGATGTGGCAAGAGCCACAGGTCGGCGCGGGACCGGGCATCCACCAGACCCCTGACCAGCCGAGGAATCGTCGTGGCACCTGTCTCCGAGCACTCCCCTTCGACCGTCCGGCTCGAGCGCCGTCGACTGCTCGTCGACGGGAAGCCGAGGATCCTGATGGCCGGGGAGGTGCACTACTTCCGGCTGCACCGCGCAGGACTGGGCCGACCGGCTCGACAAGCTCGTGGAGTCCGGCTGCGACGCGGTGGCGAGCTACATGCCGTGGCTGGTCCACGAGACTGCCGGACGGCGAGGTCGACCTGACCGGCGAGACCAGCGAGTACCGCGACCTGGTCGGCTTCCTCGACCTCGCCGCCGAGCGTGGCCTGCTGGTCATCGCGCGGCCCGGGCCGTTCGTGATGGCCGAGCTGAAGAACGAGGGCATCCCGTACCGCGTCTACCGCGAGCACCCCGAGGCGGTCCCGCTCGGCTGGGACGGCGAGCCCGCGCCCGTCGGCCACCCTCGACTACGTCGAGCCCGGCTACCTCGCCGCGGCCGAGCGCTGGTACGCCGCGATCATGCCGGTCCTCGCCGACCGGCTGGTCACCCGCGGCGGGCCGGTCGCCGCGGTCCAGCTCGACAACGAGGTCGGCATGCTCTCGTGGGTCACCAACACCCCGGAGCTCACCGACTCCTTCCTCGCCGGCCTGGCCGGTCACCTGGACGAGCGGTCGGGTCGCGAGGCGGTCGTCGACCGGTACGGCGCCGACCCCAAGGACATCGACGCCTGGAACACCTGGTGGCGCTCCGGCGGCAGCCGCGGGCACGGAGGCGCAGCAGCTCGGCGATGCACCACGAGCTGAGCGCCTACCACCGCGAGCGGTACGCGGCGTACCTGCGCCGGCTGCACGACGTCGCCCGCTCCCACGGCGTCGACGGGGTGCCGTTCCTGGTCAACCTGCACGGCACCGGGATGGGCCGCGGCCAGACCTTCCCGATCGGCATCAGCCAGCTCTCCCGCTCCTACGCCGGCGTGCCGCAGATGACGTCCGGGTCGGACCACTACCTCGGCGAGCTGACCGTCGAGAACGTGCCGGACCTGTACGTCATGAACAGCTTCATGGCGGCCGTCCACGACGCCGACCAGCCGCTGACGTCGCTGGAGTTCGAGGCCGGCACCGGCGACTACGGCGAGGACCTGAGCCGGCTGACCAGCCCCGAGACCGCGCGAGCTCAAGACCCGGCTCTGCCTCGCCCAGGGCAACCGGCTGATCAGCTACTACCTGTTCGCCGGCGGGCACAACCCGCCGCTCGACGAGCCGGTCGGCGACGGCAACGACCGGATCGCCTTCACCGGCGAGCGGCACGGCTTCGCCGCCCCGGTCGACCCGGAAGGGCGGCGGAGCACGACGTTCCCGGCCGCTGACCGACGTGGTCCGGGCGGCCCACGGCGCCGAGCACCTGCTCGCCGACATGGACGAGGAGTACGACGACGTCGTGCTCGGGCTACGTGCCCGACCACTACCTGACCGAGTACGCCCACCCCGACGGCCGTCGCGCCGCCGCGAGGTGGTCGGCGAGCTCGAGCGGTTCCGGGGCATGGGTCCGCGCGACGTCCTCGCCCGGGCGCTGCTGCTCGGCGGCCACTCCTTCGCGATCCGTCGACCTGTCCGGCGCCCCCACGTCGGCCGGTGCCGACCTGGACCCGGCCGGTCCGGTGCTCGCGCTGGCCACGCCCGCCGGTGCTGGGCCGCGCGACCCAGGAGCGGCTGGCCGCGTTCGTCGAGGCGGGTGGACGGCTGCTGCTGCACGGCGTGCTGCCCGTGCTCGACGACGACGGCACCCACTGCACGGTGCTCGCGGACGCGCTCGGCCTGGCCGCCGGTACCCGGGTCGAGGGCACACCGCACCACTTCCCGTCGGTGCGCGCCACCGGCTGGGCGGGAGACCAGCCCGAGGTCCGGGTCGGCGTCCTGCAGCGGCTGACGGCGACCGGCGCGACCGAGGTCGAGCCGCTCGTGACGGACGTCGCGGACGGATCGCCGGTCGCGGTGGACGTGCGCCTGCCGCGCGGCGGCCGGGCGGTGGTCGTCGCCTGCGACTACCCGTGCCACCTCGACTTCTGGCGCGCGCTGCTGGCGTCGGCTCGACGTACGCCGCCGGATCGAGACCGAGGGCGCCACCCCGGGCCTGCTCACCACGACGACCGCCGACGCGACGGGCCAGCGGCTGCTGCACCTGGTCAACGTCGCGCCGGTGGCCCAGCGGTTCCGGGTCCGCCTCGGCGGCGCCCCGGTCGCCGGTGGCGCCGAGCTCGACCTCCCGGCCCGCGCCGGGCTGATGCTCCCGCTCGACGTCCGGCTCGACGGCGGCGGTGCTGCGCTGGTCGACCGCGGAGCTCGACGGGGCGGGCGACGGCTCGACCGTCCTGCTGCGGCGCGGAGCCGCGCGCGGGTCAGGCCCTGCTCGAGACCGCCGCGACGTGGTCGTGGACGGCGACGCCGAGGCACGCCGGACCGACGACGGCTGGCTGGTGTCCTGGCCGGGCGGTGCCGACGGCGATCAGCTGCGGGTGGGGCTGGCCCGATGACCGACGTTGCGTTCCCCCTCGACGCGGCCGAGGAGGCCAGGTTCCACGAGCGAGGGCTTCCTCGTGGTCGACCCGCTGACCAGTCCCGACGAGCTGGCCGCCCTTCGGCCGGCGTACGACCGCCTCTTCGAGAAGGACGCCGTCGCCGCCCAACACCGCATCGAGCTGTCCGGGACCGACCTCCCGCAGGTCCTCGACGTGGAGAGGTACGCCCCGGAGCTGGGCGAGACGGCCGCCTTCCAGCGCGCATCCGACGTGGCGCGTCAGCTGCTCGGGCCCGACGCGGTCGGCACCGGCATGCACGCCATCCGCAAGCCCGGCCGGACCGGGGCCGAGACGCCCTGGCACCAGGACGAGGCCTACTGGGACCCCGCCCGCGACCACTTCGCGATCAGCGTCTGGATCCCGCTCCAGCCGGTGACGGAGGCCAACGGGTGCATGCAGTTCCAGCCGCGCAGCAACCGGCTCCCGGTGCTCGACCACCGGCTGGTCGACCCGGCCACGGAAGGACTCGTGCTCGTCGACGACTCCGCCGTGACCGACCCGGTCGTCTGCCCGCTTCCGCTCGGCGGCGCCACGGTGCACGGCAACCGCACCGTCCACTACACCGGACCGAACCGCAGCGAGGAGCCGCGGCGGGCGCTGATCATGTCGTTCGCCAGTCCGTCCCGTGCCCGCGTCGAGCCCCGCAGCTTTCCCTGGCAGCGCTCGGACCGGAGCGCGTGACACCCCGTGACGTGGGACCACGGGGCCGAGCCGGCTGAGGCATACTTGCCCGCGCGGTCCTACAGTTGGGAATGGAACTACAAGGTGTTGTACCCGTGGTAGTTCCGATCCCTCGCCTCCGTAGCTCAGCTGGATAGAGCAGCGGCCTTCTAATCCGCTGGTCGCAGGTTCGAGTCCTGCCGGGGGCACCACGCGTTTCCGCAGCGTGCGCCGCACTCGCCGCGCGGCGGTCGTGGGGCAGAGACCGCGGGCCGCCGGGTCGCCGGCAGGGTGTGTGAACTGACGAGCGAACTCGATGACCGAGGTGAGCTCGTGCGCCCGACGTCTCGTTGGACCGCGAACTGCCGCCAGGCAGCGGGCAGGCCGGCGGTCGTCCTCCAGGTTGTCGAGCATCGTGACGGGCTGGAGTCGCTGTCGGCTGCCGAAGCAACCGAACTCGGTCAGTTGCTGCAGAGGGTGGCCGCGGCTATGGCGAGCCAGCGCGGTGTCGCCAGGGTCTACGTGCAGTCGTTCAACGAGACGGCGGGTGGTCATGCGCACGTCCATGTGGTCCCTCGCTTCCACCGGGAGGACGCGATCGGCCCGAATCTGGCGGCGGACGTCGTTGTGCCGAATGGGTTCACGCTTGCTCCTGTCTTGGCCGCGCTAACGCCGCCGAGCCAAGCGCGGGCGCCCTTCACCAGTCGCGTCCGCCGTCTGATCAGGGGTTGGCAACAGTGGTCGATCGGCGGGAGGCCCCGCCACCCCTATCGGGGGCTGCAGGCAGCGATGGTGAGTACCAACTGGGGTCGACGTCTTTCTCGGGTCGCGGATGCAGCGGAGGCGTATGTCCTCCTCGCGCTCACGGTTGAGTGCATCGCCTTTCTATTGGCAACGCTGGTTGGTGGCACCAGTTCGTGGCTTGGATGGGCGATCGGCGCGCCCATTGCTGTTGTCCTGACCCTGCGTGGCCTTGACATCGCATTCAACCAACTCGCCATCCTCCTCAAAGAGGAACCGAGTGCCTTGGTCAGTTACGGGCGCTCGTTCCTGCTTGCGCTGGGCAATCTGGTGGAGTTGGGGCTGATAACCGCGACCACGCTGCTTGTGCTTGGGTTCCCAGTAGGGGACGCAGTGCGGCAGGGGCTTCGCGTCACCACCTTCCAAAACGATCTCGGAGACGGAGGGTGGGCGGAGACTTGCGTCCTCACTGCTGGAATGGCAACAGCGATCATCGTTGCGGTGGGCGGCCTGGGCGTCGTGATCGGCAAACTGGCCGAAACGTTCCATCGTCTCGACTGAGCGGGGATCGAGCCCGCGGCTCCGTCGAACATGCCGTCGTGCACAAGCGGAGCGCCGGTTCCTGCCTGACAGGCACCACCTGCTGGCGACGAATGGTCGGAAACCGCAGAGAAATGAGCCGAAAGCCTGCGGTTTGTGCCCATTCAGTAGGCCGGAGGGTGGGAGTCTCTCAGCTGATGGGCGAGTTGATCGCGTCGAGGTCACGCAGCGCGAATCGCAGGTGTTCCCAGCTCTCTTCGAGGATCACGTGCAGGCAACTGCGAACGGTCTCGGCTTCTGCGGGGTTGTGCGGGTTGCGGCGCTCCTCGTCGAGCACCTCGTCGGTAGCCGCGGCCAGGAAGTCTCGCACCATCGCGGCCCGGCCCGCCCGTGCGGCCAGGACGTCGTCATAGGACCGGGCCTCGGAGCCGTCGCTGCCGTGCTTGAGACCGAGGGGATGGAAGTCAGCCTCCTCAAGCCCCAGCACACCTTTGCCCAGCCAGATGTCGGTGGCGTGTACCAGGTGACGCAGTGTCTCCGCGAACGACCATTCATCATCGATCCTGGCGTCGACGGACCCGGCGGGCATCGCCGCTGCCCTTTCGATGGCCGCGTCCCAAGCCCGGTCCACTGTGGACCATGCCTCTCGCAGACCGGCCGGGCTCTTCGCCCGTCGCTCGCTGCGCCCAGGAAAGCGGAGATCCAGTTCCTGCTCGACGAATGACGTCACGTCGACCCCGTTCACGCGCAACCCCGGACCATCGCTCAACCAGGGGGCGTCGATGTCCATCCCCGCGATGTCGACGCCGCGCATCACCACGTCCGACAAGTCGCACTCGACGAACCGTGCACCACGAAGGTCCCGCTCGAGAAACTGCTCACGCTCAGCCACGCGGTCACTATATGGAGCCCCGACATCCCGATGCCAAAGGCACCAGGCAGCCGACTCGCGGACCTGCCGCGAATTGTGCCGTTCAGCAAGGGTCATACCGCCGCCTGTCGACGACGCCATGGTGCGGACGATGCCAGACTCAACGCGTCGCGCTCAAAGCCGGTCGTTTCGCGGACACCCAGCATCACATCCTGGCGCGTGCGGCGGAACAAGGTCGACAATGGCCGACGCTGGGCTGACTTTGGAAGGGCGGGCTGTGACCGTGGGCGGCGCTGTGCGGGATACCGGCGAGCGGCCGCGGTGATTGAGGGTGAGGCGGGGATCGGCTCGACTCGTGGTCCAGCCGAGTCTTGCGTCCATCGCTACCTCGCCGATCATCGATTCATTGTGGGGTCCTGCCCGCGCATTCGTGAGCCGTTTCCGCTTGGCGCTGTCATCGAGGCGGTCCACGGCCTCGGCCCCGAACTGTCCGGAGCGAAGCTGTCCCCGGTTGTTCGGCGCGCTGCGGCCTCTGCTTCCGGAGCATCGCTTCGTTGCTTCCGGCGCAGCCAGAGCCGCTGACGATTCGGAAGGCCGAACGTCACCGGGTGTTTCGTGGCTTGGTCGGGCTGCTGGGAGCGTTGGAACCGGCGGTACTGGTGCTTGAGGACCTGCATTGGGCAGACAAGCACACGATCGACTTCTTGAGTTACCTGCTGAGTAGGCCGCCTGGAGGGCTATCAATACTCGTCACTTTCCGCGGCGAGGAAGTCGACGCGGCCTTTCGCACTGTGACCGCGAAGGTGCCCGCATCTGTCACTCATGCACACGTCTTGCTTACGCCCTTTGACGCGCACGACACCGCAGCGCTCGCCGGAGCGATCCTGGGGTCGGACCGGGTGTCGAACCGATTCGCCGCCCACCTGTGCGCACGTGCGGCGGGTATTCCTCTCGTGATAGAGAGCTGCTCGCGCTGCAGTCACCGGAGCTGCTGCCGGTCACGAACACCCTGGAGCCCCGACGCACGAGCGAACCCCGCGTCTGGAGGCGGGACGATTTCGAAGTCCTGGTCACCGACGACGGCGCTCCCAGGAAGGAACTCAACGATCGGCGACACGGGCGTTGAGGTCGTGGTCGCCCGGTTCGGGATCCAGTGCCCGCTCCGACACGTCTCATCCACATGCCGACACTTCGGGCGCTCGTCTTGCTACTGGCCCTGTCCGCGTGCGGCGGGCAAGGTGGGGGCGTGACCGCATCTGACCCCTCCGAGTCCCGCGCGCAGGCAAGCGAGCTGACGATCACGGCGCGGCCCGGGCCGGACTCGCCCGCCGAGACCTGGACGCTGACCTGCGATCCGCCGGGTGGCACCCACCCGGACGCCGAGGCGGCGTGCGGCGCCCTCGAGCGCGTCCGACGGGACCCGTTCGCGCCGGTGCCGGCCGGGATGCTGTGCACGCAGGTGTACGGCGGACCGCAGACGGCGACGATCACGGGGACCTGGCAGGGCCGGAGCGTGCATGCGTCGTATCGGCGCACGGATGGCTGCGAGATCGCCCGCTGGGACGCGATCGCGGACGTGCTCGGCCCCGGCGGCGTCTGAGACGGCCTCCGGAGCCGCTCGGGCCGGATGCGGCCATGGAGTTCGAACCGGTCTGGTGTGACATCGACCTCGAAACCGTTGAGCGGTATGACCCTTGGCGTCTGGAGAACTGGGATAGGTACGCGTCGGTGGACTGGAGGCAAGCCTGCGAGGTGATGCGTGAGGTAGTGGCGGAGCTGGCCTCGCGCGACGCGCTGGCCGACTTGCCGGACGGACTCACTTTGGCAGGCAAGCAGCTTGCTGCTCGGGACGTCGAGGGGCTGTACTCGCTCTGGGCCGAGCCGATCACTGCAACTGCCGCGCAGATCACCAACGGCGGACACCGGATCACGGCGATGCGTGAGCAGGGCGTGCGTTGGGCTATCGGGATGTTCCATCCAGACGACATCGGTGACTCGGTGGACCCTCTCCCCGCGTACCTACCTGACCCGAGAGGCGCGGGCACATAAGTGGCACCCCAGGGGGTGCTGCGCGAAAGCGATGCGCTCGCCGGCGATGATGGCCGTCGCGCACCAAGCCGGCGAGACCCGAAGCAAGTTGGCAGTTGCTCCCGGGCCGGCAGAGAAATATTCTTCCCGATGCGCGCCAGGTAGATTCCGGTCCTGGCCATATGCGGCCCTCAGCGCCACGAACGTCAGGTCCCTCCCCGCCCTATTGACCCATCGTGCGCCGGAGATCGTCCTCTCCCACGGCGACCCCAGTGGTGGGCTCATTGGCGCCATCTCGGCTGCCAATCGTTGCACCATCCGCGGACCGTCCATCGAGACGAACGCGCGACTCAGCGTTGTTCGATCGGGCCGCGGCGTTGCGCATCGCGGTCCTGGAGCAGCCGACGATCTCGGCGGCTCAGGCCTTGGGGGACCCATGCTGCGGGGTCGGGGCGGAAATTCCGGATCATGGGTGCGTCCTACCGCCCAGATAGACGCACGTTGACTGGAGGAGCAAATCAATTTCGCAGCGCGACGTGACCCACGACAACCGTGGCAGCGCGCGTCACGGGTCTGAGGGGAAAGTACGAATCCGGAGGTGATGTTCTCGGTCGGCAAGCACGACGAGGACGAGGTCGCCCGGTCGCCTTCCTCGCCTGTGCGATCCCGCGTCGGATCGGAGTCCCGTCGGGCAGCAAAGGGCTCGGCCACCACGGCTGGACACTTCCGCGTCCCTTTCACCGCGTCCGGTCCGCGCCCACCTCCGCGCGGCCTCGGTATTTCCTCTGCTGCTGACTGGTGTCAGCGGGGATCTCATCCCCGTCGGGCCGGGCGAGATTTTCGGCGAGCACCGCCTGCTCGGACCGGCACCGCTGCCGCTGTGCGTCCGCCGTCGCCACGGACAGCCGAAGCAGCTCGACCACGTCGCCGCGCGTCCGGCCGGGAGCGTCGTTCCAGTGGGTCAAGTCGAGGACCTGCATCGTGCGCACCGGTGGTCCAGGACACCAGCGGACCGGCCGCCCGGTGTCCTCTCGCAGGCTGTGCCATATCAGGTCCAGAGCCCGTTGGACCGGTTGTGACCGCACCGCCCCCGGTCCACCGCCGGCCTGAACGACTGCTCCGACGAGGCAGGCGCCGGTCACCGGATGGTCGGCGGTCAGGCGTACCTCTGGCGCGGTGACCACCCGGCTCCTGCCATCCACGTCCACAGCGAACCAAGCGCCCTGGACCCAGCCGCGGAGGACGGTCTCGGTGGCCCGCTCGAGCAGGCCGCGGATGACGTGGAGCTGGGCGAGCTGAGCCGACAACGCATCGACCCTCCGAACTCGCAGCCGCGCGGCTCGTCGTTCGCGACGCCCCGGACCGTTCAGGCGGTCCACCTGGCGATGACCGGTCATGACTGTGCGCAAGAGCACCTCCTCCCGACGCGGGGAAACACGTCTCCACTCTGGTCCGCTCAGCCCGAGAGGACAACTGCTTCATCACATCGGCGCAAACGTGGAGTTTTCGGGTCGTCCCTCTTGACGGCGCCTGATGCGGGCTACCGTTGCGGCAGTTGTCCGGCCAGCGTCAATGACACCGCCGCGCAGGTCGACGAGGCTCTGACCAGGCACTCCTGCGGCCCTATAGGGAGATTCCAATGAGCGACAGCGAAACCGAGACGACCTACGTGTACGCCCCCGAGGACATCGTCTGGCACAAGACCGATCTTGGCCGGGAGTTCTGGCTCAGCGACGAGGTGGCCGGCAGCGACTACTCCTCTGTCTTCAATGCGCAACTGTCCAAGTTCGGCCCGGGCGGCGGATCCCCGGAGCATGACCACCCCTACAACCACGCGTTCTACTTCCTAAGCGGCACCGCCAGGGTGCAGATCGGCGAACGGACCTGGCAAACCAAGCCAGGGACTTTCGTCAAGGTCCCGGCACGCAAGCAACACAGCGTCACCAACACCGACACCGAAGACCTCATCTTCCTTGTCATCTACGACCCGCCCCACGTCGACGGCATGCCGTAGCGCCGTCGCCCGGCAGGCTTCTCGGCCCGTTAGCGGACCTAGCGGCCAAAGACTCGCAAGTGCTAGTTGCAGAATCGATCCACGAACTCAACGAAATGCTCCATTGAGCCGATTCACCTCGCGCCGATCAATGGGTCGGCCGCATTCAACATCCTCCCGGGTGTGAACGCGCGACCCCGCGTCGTGCCAGCACATCAACCGGACCAGGCAGTCGAGATGTTCCGGCGCCGAACAAGGCGCGTCCTTCCGCCGCGCATGACTGTCAACAACTCACGTGGCATCGGACATAGCCACGCCGGGACAGCGGCACCCCTCTCCCCCGGCTCCCAGTGAGTCCCCGCCGGAAGTCTGCCTCAGCCCAACATGGGCAGTGTGCACCTTCAGGCTTGGAGCGTGGGGGTACGAATCGCCGGCCAAAGATCAATAGGGAGAGTGCAAGCGGTCCGGGTCGGAACAGGTCCTCTCCCATTGGGCGGACCGTGACAGAGCCCCATTCGGGCCCCTCAACCATCGCCCGTCGACGGTACAGTCGGCGCCCAGGAAGTCCAGCCGTTCAGCGTCGTACCCCTCGATCTCAGCGGACATGCCAGCGCGGGATCTTCACCCAGCCGTCGGCGATCGCCTCCTGCGTGCCGGGCCGGCCCTTAAGCTGCGCATTGACCTGATCGCGCCATTTGTTAGAGCTCGGCTAGCGTCTGCCGCCGGGTCTCCTCGCCCACCGCTGCTGCCGCTGCTTGCAGGCTGGTCGCGTGTTGCTGAAGGTAGCTCGCGACGACCTCTCTCACCTGCGGCGCAGCAACCTCACCGCGCGCTGCCGCCATCAAAGTCTCACGAAGATCCGCGAGGTCGGCCTCGGCGGCCTCCATCAATTCGCGCCGCAACGGGTCTGGCTCGTGGTGTGGCCCTGTCATGACTGCTGGATAGGTGTCGATCCACTCGCAGGCGTCCCGCCGAGGTCTTGAGCAATCTGTTGCAGTCGCTGATCGACGCTCTCATCCGGCTGCTCGAGGGCGTCGGTTGCGAAAGGGTCGCTTGAAGCCTTGACTCGTGATTGCCTGCCTCTTGTTGCCGGCGAAGACAAGGCGCTTCAATGCTTGTATCCGTCCGAGCCCTCCGGAGGTCACAATGAGCATGTGCCTTGGATCCTGCCCTCGCACTTCCCGGACGGTACGGCACAGGCTTCGCGCGATGGCCGCAGCAGTCGCGCTCACCTTGGCAGCCGCCTGCGGCGGCACGACTGGCGAGGAATCCACCGGGGGCGACGGTGGTGAGGACGTGCCGCTCATCTACGGCGTCTTCGCCACCCCGCTCGAGGAGCCCTGGGACGGCGCGATCCACGCCGCGTTGGAGAGTGCGGTGGAGGACGGCGTGATCGAGTACAAGCACGTCGACAACGTCAGCACCTCCGACGCAATGGAGCGGGCACTGCGCGACATCGCCACGAACGAGCAGCCGGACGCGATCATGGGCGACGCGTTCGCGGCCGAGGAGGCGGTCCGTAAGGTCGCCGCCGAGTTCCCGGAGATCCCGTTCGCGTTCGGATCGGGAGAGGAGCCGGTCGGGCCGAACATGAGTGTGTTCGACAACTGGCTGCAGGACCCGGCGTACCTCGCCGGCATGCTCTCCGGAGGTCTCACCGAGAGCAACACCATCGGCGTGGTCGGCGCGATGCCGATCCCCGAGGTGAACCGGATCGTCAACGCCTTCGCTATGGGCGTGAAGGAGACCAACCCGGACGCGACCGTCAAGGTCTCGATGATCAACACGTTCTTCGACCCGGCCGCCGCGAAGCAAGCCGCGGAAGCGCATATAGCAGCCGGCGCGGACGTGCTGTTCGCCGAGCGGGACGGCGTGATCGCAGCTGCCGAGGAGGCCGACATCCCTGTCATCGGAATGATGGTCGACCAGCAAGAGGAGGCACCCGGGCACGTAGCCACCTCGCTGATCTGGCACATGCGACCAACCGTGGACGCGGTCATCGAGCAGGCCAAGGGCGAGCCAGAGGCGGTCGACCTGGGCGAGTTCTCCTTCATGAAGGTCGACGGCAGCGAGCTCGCACCGCTCAACACCGAGATCGTCGGCGGAATCCCCGACGAGCTCGCCACCATGGTGGAGGAGAAGGAAGCAGCGATCAGGGACGGCTCGTTCACCACACCCGTCGACGAGTCGGCACCGGCAGGATCCATCGACGTCTCCACACTGTGAGCGAACCGCGCCCACTTCTCGAGCTGGACGCCGTCACGAAGCGGTTCGGTGACCTCACCGCGAACGACTCGGTGTCCGTCTCGGTGGCGCCCGGCGAGGTCGTCGCCATGCTCGGCGAGAACGGTGCCGGCAAGTCGACGCTGATGAAGATCAGCTACGGACTGGTCCGCGCCGACAAGGGCACCATCACCATGGACGGCCGGCCGGTCGACATCGGATCACCCCGCGACGCGATGGCCGCCGGGATCGGCATGGTCACCCAGGAGTTCTCGCTGGTGGAGACGATGACCGTCACCGAGAACGTCGCGCTCTCCACAGTCGGCCTCGGCCGGGTCGACGTACGCGACGCACGCCAGCGCGTCACCGCCGCGATGGAGCGGATCGGGGTCGCCCTCGAGCCGGACCGGCTGGTGTCCACGCTCTCGATCGGCGAACGGCAGCGGGTAGAGATCGTCAAGGCGCTGTTCCACGAGTGCCGGGTACTCATCCTCGACGAGCCGACCGCGGTGCTCACGCCGCAGGACGTGCGCGCGCTTTTCGCCACCATCGACCGGCTCCGGCAGACCGGACTCGGGGTGCTCTTCGTGTCCCACAAGCTGCGCGAGGTCGCCGAGATCTCCGACCGGGTCGTGGTGCTCCGGCGCGGTCGGCTGGTCGGGGAGCGGGTCACCAGCGAGGTTGATACGAACGACCTGGCCGCACTGATGATGGGTTCCACCTCGTCGCCGGTCGAGGACACGGCAGCCGCTGTCGGCCTCCCGGTCGAGGAGGTCGCGGCAGCCTCGGACGCAGCCGTTGGTACGACGGACGCGCCGCCGGTGCTCGCGTTGACGGGCCTGACCCTCGAACAACACGGCCGACCGGTCCTCGACGGCATCGACCTCACCGTCCATGCAAGGGAGATCGTCGGGATCGCCGGGATCAGCGGCAACGGGCAGACCGAGCTGATGCAGCTGATCTGCGGCACCGAGCAGGCCACCAGCGGCCGGGTCGAGGTGGACGGCCGGGACGTCTCCGGCTCCGGTGTCGCGGACCGGCTGGCCGCCGGGCTCGGCCGGCTGACCGAGGACCGGCGCGGCAGCGTGGTCCCGCAGATGACCGTGGAGCAGAACCTGGTGCTCGAGGACCTGCCGACCTACACCCGCCGCAGGATGCTGGACAAAGCGGCGATCCGCGCGCACGCCGAGCGGATGATCGACCGTTTCGACATCAAGGCCACCCCGACTGCCACCCTTGCGACTTTGTCCGGCGGGAACATCCAGAAGGTGCTGCTGGCCCGCGCGCTCGCCCGTAGACCGCGGATCCTGGTGGCAGCGCAGCCGACCCGAGGTCTCGACATCGGCGCGTACACCTACGTGCACACCCAGCTGCAGGAGCTGCGCGACAGCGGCGCCGGTGTCCTGCTCGTGTCCGAGGACCTCGACGAGCTGCGCACCCTGTGTGACCGGGTCGCGGTGCTGTTCCGCGGCCGGATCATCGGCACGTTGCTAGTCGAGGAGGCCACCAGCGACCGGCTCGGCGTGATGATGACCGGTGAGGCCGTGCCGGGATGAGGCTGGTGCTCCGAGGACACCAACCGCCGTGGCTTACCCCGGTGGCGGTGCTGGCCGCCGTACTCGCCACCGTCGCGCTCACCGCGATCCCGATCCGGCTGGCCGGAGCGAACCCGCCCGCTGCGTTCGAGCGATACCTGATCACGCCGCTGACCACGACCGCCGGGGTGTACGAGGTGCTGCTCACCGCGACGCCGTTGCTGTTCACCGGGATCGCGGTGGCCATTGCATTCCGAGCCGGGTACTGGAACATCGGCGCCGAGGGCCAGTTCCTCATGGGCGCGGTCGCCACCACCGGCGTGGCACTCGCGATGCCCGGCCTGCCCGCGCCGCTCGCGCTGCCGCTGGGCATGCTTGCGGGAGCGGTCGGCGGACTGGCCTGGGCGCTCCTCCCTGCCTGGCTGAAGAAGCGTGCGGACATCGACGAGGTGGTGACCACGCTGTTGCTGAACCCGGTCGCGCTGCTCGTCGTACAGGGGCTGCTGAACGGTCCGTGGCGCAACACCAGCAGCGGCTTCACCGACTCCGACCGGTTCGGCGCGGGCTACGACCTGCCCGCGATGATTCCGGGCACCCGGGTGCACTGGGGCTTCGGGGTCGCTGTGCTCGTGATCCTCGTGACCGGCTTCGTGATGAGCAGGACGGCGGTCGGCCTCCAGATCCGGGCTGCGGGGCAGGCGCCGCGGGCGGCCGAGTTCAGTGGGATCCGGGTGACCGGGCTGCGGTGGCGGTGCGCCCTGGTGTCCGGGGCGATCGCCGGGCTCGGTGGAGCGTCGCAGGTGATGGGCGTCCAGCACCAGCTCACTCAGGGGATCAGCAACAGCTACGGCTACACCGGCGTCATCGTCGCCACACTAGGCGGGCTCAGCGCGGTGGGTGTTTTCCTGGTCGCCGTTCTGCTCGGCGACATCTCGGTGGGCGCGCAGAACGTATCGCTGGTGCTCCAGGTGCCCACCCAGCTTGGCGCGATCTTCGGTGCGCTGCTGATGCTGATGGTGCTGTCCGCGATGAGTCTGCGCCGGTACCGGATCCAGTGGACTGGGCGACGCGCCCGCCGTACCCCCGCGTCGGGAGGTGGGGCATGAGCATCAACGTACTGGCGCTGATCGGCGCGATGCTGACCATCGCCACCCCGTTGGTGTGGGCGGGGATCGGCGAGGTGATCGTGGAGAGGACCGGGATCCTGAACCTCGGCATCGAGGGCACGATGTACCTTGGCGCGTTCATCGGCTTCCTCGCCGCGCTGCGCACAGGGTCGCCTTGGCTCGGGCTGCTCGCCGCAATCGTCTCCGGTGTCGTCGCCGGGCTGCTGATGGGCCTGTTCACGGTGACGCTGGGGTTGAACCAGCACGTGTCCGGCCTCGGGCTGACGTTGCTGCTGATCGCGTCGTGCGAGTTCACCTTCCGGCTGCTGTACGCCGGCGAGCGGCCGACCCTGTCGGCGAAGTTCGACACTTTGCTGCCCGGGGTGTCCGTGCTGAACCAGCACTGGCTCACCTACGTGGCGTTCCTGGTGTTCGCACCGGTCGCCTGGTGGGTGCTGCGTTCGACCGGGATGGGCTACCGGCTGCACGCGGTAGGGGAGAACTTCGAGGCCGCCGACGTGGCCGGCATCTCAGTGACCGCGACCCGCTACGTCGCACTCATGGTGGGTGGCGCATTGATGGCGATCGGCGGCGCATTCCTCACCCTCGCCGTGCTCGGTAGCTTCACCCTCGACATCATCAACGGCCGCGGCTGGGTCTGCATCGCGCTGGTGATCTTCGCGAGGTGGCGAGTGTGGCCGGCCGTGTGCGGGGCGCTGATCTTCGCGGTCACCGACGCGCTGCAGCTCCAGCTGGCGATCACCACCGCGTTCAGCTCGATCCCGCGTGAGCTGATGCTGGCGCTGCCGTACCTCGCGGTGATCACCGCACTCGCGGTGTGGGGCCGCGACGTGCGGTACCCGGGTTCCTACCTGCAGGCCTATCGACGCGGCTGAACCAAAGGAGATGAGATGACTGACGAGGAGCTGCTCGCCCTGGCGATCGCGGACGCGCGAGTGGGACTGTCCGAAGGTGGCATCCCGATCGGCGCCGCCCTCGCCCACGAGGGAAAGCTCCTCGGGGTCGGGCACAACAAACGGGTCCAGCTGGGAAGCGCGATCCGGCACGGCGAGACCGACTGCCTGGAGAACGTGGGTCGATTGCCCGCCACGGTGTACGCCGCGTCGACGATGGCGACCACGTTGTCGCCGTGTGACATGTGCACTGGGGCGATCCTGCTGTACGGGATCCCGCGGGTGGTGGTCGGCGAGAACCAGACGTTCTACGGGGCTGAGGGCCTGCTCCGCTCGCGTGGCGTGGAGGTCGTCGTGCTGGACAGCGCTGAGTGCAGCTCGATGATGGAGGCGTTCATCGCGGAGAACCCGGTGTTGTGGAACGAGGACATCGGCGAGCACGGCTGACGGGAGCCACGTGTGCGTCGGCGAGGTCTCCTTGCCGGCCGGGTCCCCCTGCACTGAGCCGCCCCGGGGGGATGGGTAGGACGATGGCGCTGCTCGGGCCCGGGCACCGTCCACTCCTGCGTCACGTAGAAGTCCAGGGCGGTCAGCTTCGGGGTTCCCCGATCATCGTGCGGCTGCTTATGTCGTACGTGGGGCACACCTACAGCAAAAAGAATGTCCGAGACGCGAGGAGCCAAAGCCATGATGACCGTCGTCACAACCGTGACCTTGAAGGACGCGGCAAGAAATCAGTGGGACCGGGCGATGCACGAGCGCGTCCGGGCGGCTTCCGATATGGACGGATGGGTCGCCGTGCAGCTGCTCAGAGAGGTCGACGACCCGCATCGGCGGGCGATCATCGGCACGTGGCAGTCACGGGAGGACTGGGCCCGCTGGCACGACGACGAAGCATTCAAGGCAACCCGCGCGGAACTGGCCGGGCTGGAGGACGGACCGTCCACTACCGTCTGGTACGACGTCGTAGAGGAGCAGGGCTGAGAAAAAGGACCGCCCGAACTCGGCAACTGACTGCGCCCCTCGGTTCCGACATCGTCGTCGAACACCGTGGCGCCTAAGGCGCGTCATATCGCCGCCAATGCACCTGCCCAGGACAGCCGAGGCGCAGCCCCAACGCCAATGGGCGAGGAGGAGCGGGCTGCGGAGGCACTTGGTCTAGGGGACTATGTGTGCATGGGATTCTGGGCCACCGTCGGAGCCGAGGCCTTAGCTGGTGTCACCGTGGCCATTGCCGTTGCCACTCTGGCGGTGCTGGCAACCGACAGATACGCGGCGCGGCGAGAACGAATGGTGGCCGCCCGCGAGCGCGATCTTGTCGCTGCCGAGGACTTCTACAAGGTGCACGGCCAGTTCTTCGCTGCCTGGAAGACTTGGGAGTACCACTCCGAGTGGGGTCCCGCACGTAAGGCAAGGCGACCTCCAAGCGAGGAGCGGCGAAGCCAATTGGTCGCTGATGCGGCCGCGGCCGAAGGTGGATATGAATCCCTGATTGTGCGGATCGCCCTAGAGCATGACCTCGAGCGCCGCCAGGAAGTAGCGCTCTGGTGCCTGAGGTCCGCCTTCAAGGAGTTGCGCTATGCCATTCGTGACGAGCGGCGGCTGACCTGGTGGCGCACCGACAACCCGGAAAACGCGACGACTCGCAATGGATATCGTGAGTACATGGCTTTCAAGACCTTGATATATGAGGTGGCTCAAATCCTGATCACTGACACGTCGTGGGCCAGTCGCCCACGCCAACGGGATCGGGCCGCTTCGCTCAAGCGAATCACGGGCAACGGTGAAGAATTCATGGTGGACCGCGAATTCCTAGAGCGGAGGGCGGCGCAAAAGCAGAGCTACATTGCGGATGGACTCCGGATGTCAAAGAATTGGGAGTGGGTGCTACTCACCGAGGATCTCGAGTCGAATTCCCCGAAAACAGTCTGAACCTCTGTGGAATTTACGCCAGCAGGGGCCTCTCTATTGGTAGGCCGACGGCAGAAGGACGAGCAGGGGCTTCATGTGTCTCATTCTCGGGTGCGGGCGGCCCTGAACTCCACGACCTGATCCACCGGCAGCCGGGCCGAGCGCGCCGACGGCGGGCCCGCGTGGGTGAGTCGGAACAACATCAGCTCGCTCGCGCCGTTCGGCCGGCCCAACGACCGCGTCGAACTCCCGGCGCAGCCGCGCCAGCGTGGCCCGCTCGCCGCGGCGTTCCAGGCCGCGGAAGAGGTAGACCAGCGCGGTGTACGGGTGGAGCGCCAGACCGAGCGAGCAGGCCGTGAGCCACACGTGCTCCAGCCCGCGGCCGCCGCGGAAGTAGGCCTTCGCGCCCTCGCCGTGCGCGGAGAGCATGCCGACCGCCGAGGTCGCGGCGAACGTCGTGCGCGCGGCCTTCGCGAACGTCGAGCCGGCGCCCTCGACCCGGGCCAGCCTCTCGAACGCGTCTTCGCGGCGCAGCAGGCCGATCGTCGCGGCGTCGGCCGCCGGGAGTTCCAGGGTCGCGAGGTCGATCCCGGTTCCCGTCCGCGCCGCCTCCGCCGGGCTCCAGCGGAGTTCCCCGAGCAGCTCCGCCCGCAGCGCCGGGGACAGGAACCGCAGCCGGTCGCCCTCGCCGAGGATCCGGCCGAGCTCGGCGAGCTCCGTCGGGTCGGTGAGGAGCTGCAGCCGTAACCCGCGTGAGCCCGCGGCGGCGCTGAGCGAGCCGATCTGATGTGGCGTCAGCGGCTGCGGGGCGGCCTGCCGTCGGTTCGTCGAGCGGCGTCCCACCCAGTCCAGCTCCGGCGCCCGGGAGGCCGGGGCGCGGCGCAGGTGCGCGCGGAACACGACGGTCCCGTCCGGCACCCCGGTGATGGCAGGCACGCCGTCAGGGAACGGCTCGACGTCGGCGCCGAGCCCGATCGCGGCAGCCGCCAGGACGAGGTTCTCCGCGGCCGCACCGAGCGCGAGGACGCTGCCCATGCCGTCCGGGTCCAGCGCGGACTCCGCGCCGCGCAGGTCGAGCACGCCGTCGCAGACCCCGCCGCGGAAGACGAAGCGCCACGGCTGCGCGTTGCCGCCGGACGGCGCGAGCGCGGCGTGCGCGGCGAGATGGCGGGCCTCGTCCCGGCCGACCGGCCCGGCGGGCACGAACGCGGGCGGCGCGAGGTCCGGAGCCGGCGGGTCGGGTACCGGGGCTGCGGTCTCGACCGCCGGCTGCTCGGCCGTCGCGTCCGTCACGAGCTCGCCGAGGTCGACGTAGAACCGGCCGGAGGCCGCGAAGGTGCCCAGCAGCAGCCGCCGCGCGACGTCGGTGACGACGGCGCCGCCGAGCGCGACCGCGGAGGCGAGCTGCGGCCAGGTGTGGATGGTCTCCCTGACCTCGAACAGCGACGCGACGAGCTCGGGGGAGACCCGCGACCCGTCGAGGATCCGCAGGACGTAGGGGATCTTCTGAGTGGTCGTCAGCCCGCGCAGCTCATCCGCGTGCACCTCCCCGAGCAGCCCGTGCAGCACCGGCCGGTCCGGCTCGAGGTCGAAGCGCTCGACGTCGACCATGCCGCGGTCGCTGGTCTCCATCAGCACGGGGATTCGCAGCGCCCGCGCCCGTTCCCGTACCGCGACCTTGGTGAACAGGTCGTCGCACTCCTCGACGAGCAGGTCCAGCGCGCCCCCGTCGCAGAGGAAGGCGTCGAGGTTGCCCTCGTGCAGGCCGTCGCGGAAGAGCTCGACGTGGACGTAGGGATCCGTCTCCGCCATCGCACGGGCGGCGATGACGGCCTTGGAGACCCCGAGGTCGTGCACGCCGGCGCGTAGGCGGTTGAGGTTCGACAGGTCGAGCGCGTCGAAGTCCGCGAGCCGGAAGCGGCCGCCGACGCCCTCGGTCGACATCGTCAGCGCGGTCGCCTGACCGACGGACAGGCCGACGACGCCGATCGTCAGCGTGCGCAGGTAGTCCTGCTCGGCCGCGGTGATGCGGTACCGGTTGCGGTCGCCGCGCAGGTGGGCGAACTCGTCCGGCGGCAGGACGTGCACGAGCCGGTTGGACCAGGGGTAGTGCACCCAACGGCCGTACGAATGCAGGCTTCGCCCGGCCACGTGCGCGCGGGCCAGCGCCGCGCGTTCGGCCGGGCCAGTGCCCTCGCGCGGGTGCAGTGAGGACATCAGATCGAGCACCTGGTCGGCGATGGTGTCGTGGACGACGGGCCGCGCGGGCCCGTCGAGCAGGTCGCGCAGGGCTGCGGCGTCGTCGGGGTGGCCGGCGTCCAGGACGAGCGGGCGGTAGGAGTCGTGGTCGGGCTCCTGCGCGAACGCCCACGGGAGCGCGAGGTCGGCGCTCATGCCGCGGCCCGGTGGTCGATCCAGAGCAGCGTGCTGCGGTAGCGCTCGTCGGGGAACGGCAGGTCGGCGTACCGCCGGTCGACCTCGAAGCCCGCGCGGTGGGCGGGGCGGAGGTTGTGCTGGTTGGCCAGGCCGATGGTCCAGCGCGCCGGGGTGCCGGTCGCGAGGGTGACGACCGCCTGCAGGAGCGCGGTGCCGAGACCGAGGCCGAGCGCCTCGGGGACGACCCAGCTGCCGGAGGCCTCCTCGAGCCCGTCGGCCTCGCGGGCGGCGATCGCGGAGGTGATGCCGGGCGCGACCTGCTCGATGCCGTCGTAGCGCCCGATGTCTGTACCCGCCCGCAGCCGGCAGCCAC
This sequence comes from uncultured Actinomycetota bacterium, assembly GCA_963788445.1. Classification (GTDB taxonomy): domain Bacteria; phylum Actinomycetota; class Actinomycetes; order Propionibacteriales; family Nocardioidaceae; genus Nocardioides. Next base: position 60,094 of record CAWBGN010000003.1, on the reverse strand, counting down.
CGATGACGCCGCCGTCCGCGCTCGCCGCCAGAACGACCGTGGTGGCGACCCGCGGGCTGCCCGGGCCTGGGGCGAGGTGGGCGGCGCCGAGGGCGGCGTAGGTGTCGTACAGCCCGCGCCGGTAGGCGGCCCAGACGGCGGGTTCGCGGGCGACGTCGGCGGCGAGCAGCGCGATCGGTCCGCGCGCCGGCCCCTCGTCGGCGCCGCGGACCGTGCCGAGGTCCTGGTAGCCGCGCGCAATCGCCGGCAGCAGGTCGATCGTCGGTATGGCCGGGGTCTCCACCATCGTGCACTCCTCCTCGGACGCCCTCACCGGGCGTGCTCGTCATGTCGCTGATCGGATGGCCGAAGTGCGTGCCTGATACAGCGAGGGTGAGAGGCCTCCGGCCGTCGGTGCTCCCAGAGGAGGGCGATCGTGAGGTCCATTGCGTCGGGCCAGCGGCACAACTAGCCCACCACTTCTCGAAGCGCGTTCATCGAGGGCTATTTCGAGGAGCGCGATACGTGCGTCTTCCGCCGCGAGTAGACCGGCCACGCGATGGTTGCCCTCCCGTCTCGCGCACGCGGGCGAAAGGTGGCGTTGCGCCGTCTCGAACCGGGATCGCGAAACTCCACTGCGGGCTGTGGCGTGCGCGCGCTCGAGGGGTGTAGGCAGGGATCAACCGGCGGTGCCGGACCGGGCACTGCCCCGTCCCAGAGAGGAGTGGGCCGTGTACGCACGCTCCACAACGTTCAACGGGATGCCCGACAACATCGACGCGGGCATTACGTTCATCAAGAGCGAGGCCGGGCCGATGCTCGACAAGATCGAGGGCTGTCGCGGCCTTTCGATGCTGGTCGACCGCGAGACCGGGCACTGCATCGCAACAAGTTCCTGGGAGAACGAGGCGGCCATGCGCGCCAGCGATGAGCAGCTTCGCCCGATCCGCGATCGCGGGCGGGACATCCTCGGCGGCTCCATGCAGGTGGACGAGTGGGAAATCGCCGTCATGCATCGCACCCATCACGGGGAATGCTGCCGAGTCAGCTGGCTGCAGGGTGACCTCGACGTCATGACGGAGACGATGCGTGTCGGGATCCTTCCCGAGCTCGAACAGACTCCTGGATTCTGCAGCGCCAGCCTGCTTGTGAACCGGGCTGCCGGACTGGGCTGCGCCACCACCGCCTGGGAGACGCGCCAGGCCATGGAAGATAGCCGCCCGTCGGCCGACAACATGCGCACCCGGACCGCGAAGGAAGCAGGCGGCAAGATCGTCGAGGTGCACGAGTTCGAGCTCGCCTACGCCCACCTGCACGTCCCCGAGATGGCTTGACGACCACCGCTTCGGGCCGAGCCCGTCCCCACCGGGCCCGGCCCCATTGCGGGTAGTACCGATTGTCGGTGCGCATCGCCGGCGGGCAGACATGATCGGAGGAAGGCGAAAGCCGTCGAGAACGACGCCATAGCCTCTCATGCGAAGTCGCGGCGTCTGGGCTCCGGCATGGCGACACGTTTCAAGGCGCGCCGACACCACCCGACGCCTGCCCAGGCCACCTGGCAGCAGCTAGGGCAACCAAAGCTGCGTCCTTTCGCCGCGATCGCGTCGACCCTCCCCCCGCGTGGGTTCGCCAGACCGGGGTAGGCGGGAACCCCGGATCGGCCCGTCGCTGGTGTGAGGGACGGGTGGAGCCACCTCGCAACCACGCCGATCACCCAAGAGGACTCCCCATGAGCCGAGTGCTCGTGAGGACGGCGCGTGCCCCAGCAGGATCTCGCCTGCGGCATCGACCTACCCGGTGCTTCTAGGACAGCAGGATCGCCAGGCAACCGGGATTGCGCGACACTGATGAGCCAACGTGACGCGGGGACGGGAGGGGCGATGGAAGTGAACTCGTCCAGCCCAGATCGGGCCTTCCTGGAGGAGCTGCGGCGTCATCGTGCAGAGCTACGTGAGTCGATGGGCGCGCTGGAAGATGCCCTGGCGGCGCCGGCTACCGGGGATCCAGTGCGGTGGGCACAGCGTATCCACGTTGCTTTGGTGGAGCTCGCGGGCGACTTTCGTGAACACATCGAGATCACAGAAGGCCCCAACGGGCTGTATCGCGACCTCCTCACGTCCTCACCGCGGCTGTCCGATGCCGTAGCCAGCCTCACCCGCGAGCACGGATTGATGAGCAGTCAGGTCGATGGCCTGATGGCCCGAGTGACCGTTCCTGACGTCGTCGAAGACGTGGACAGCGTGCGCGACCTGGGTACGGCGCTCCTGGGGAGGCTCGTCCGACACCGTCAGCAAGGCTCGGATCTCGTCTTCGAGGCCTACGAGTTCGACATCGGGGGCGAGACCTGAGCAGACTCCCGCAGCCCGCCGTGCGACATACCAGCAAACGAGCAGACAAGCCGTCCGGTCATACCACGGACGGGTGGTGCATGGCAGCGTCATAGCGCCGCCTGGTCGAGTGACTCGCCTTGATGCTGTTTCGCTGGCCTGGACCTACGCTGGCAGAGTGGCGGTTAGCCGCACGATTCGGCGGGCGCGACAGGATACGAGGTGCGCATGTCAGAGATAGTGCTGCGGGTTCGCCTCGTGAGTGGTGACCAACTCGACGTCAGCTTTGAGGATGACGGCGACGAGGACGAGGTCATTGAGCGAGTCGTCGAAACCCTTGCGGAAGACTCCGGCGTGCTTCGCGCCAGCCATGGCGATCGGCTGATGGTGCTCTACGGTAGGGGTGTGGCCGCTGTCGAAATGACGCCACGCGGCGCAGTCCTTTAAGTCGCCGCCGACGGTCTGGTTCCGGCCCATGGACGCAGCAGGCACATGGCGGCGCAGGTGCGGAAGGGCGCGTCTTTCCGCCGCGTATGCCCGTCAAGCGCGGGCGGCCCTGTGCTCGATGATCTGGTCGATTCGGTTCCGCACGCGGATCGGCGGATTCTGGCGGTCATCGCAACAGCAGTGGCCCGACTAGTTCGATCGGCTTCTTGAACTGTAGGCGTTTGCGGGGTCGGTCGTTGAGTTCGTCAGCGACGGCGTCGAGGTGGGCTTCGGTGTGCACCGACAGGTCGGTGCCCTTGGGGAAGTACTGCCGCAGCAGCCCGTTGGTGTTCTCGTTGGTCGCGCGCTGCCAGGGTGAGTGCGGGTCGCAGAAGTAGATGGTGATGTCGGTGGCGATCTGGACCTGCTTCCAGTCCCGCATCTCCACGCCCTGGTCCCAGGTCAGCGAGCGGCGCAGTTGCTCGGGCAGGGTCTGGATCTTCGCGGCCAGCGCGGGCGCGACCTGCTCGGCCTTGAACCCGTCGGTGAGTGGCACCAGCAGCGTGTAGCCGGTGGTGCGTTCGACCAGCGTGCCGATCGCCGAGGCGTTGGCCTTGCCGATGATGAGGTCGCCCTCCCAGTGCCCGGGCACGGCCCGGTCGAGGGCCTCGGCCGGGCGTTCGCTGATGTTGACCATGTCGGGCAGTACCCGGTTCTTGCGTCGGGTGCCTTGTCTGTTGGGGATCCGCATCGCCCGGCCCGTGCGCAGACAACGCGTCAGCTCGCGGCGCAACGCGCCGCGCGACTGCACGTACAGCGACTGGTAGATCGTTTCGGTCGACACCCACATCTCCGGCTGGTCGGGGTAATCCTCGCGCAGCCGGCCGGCGATCTGTTCCGGGGAGTACCGCTTGGTCAGCTCGGCCTGTACCCGATCCCGCAGCACTTGGTTAGTCACCAGCTTCGCCAGCTTCGGACGGGAGGCCCGCCCGTGGGCGAGCACGTGCGCTGAGCTCGCCCGGTAGCGGCCGGAACGGTCGGCGTTGCGGGCCAGCTCCCGCGAGATCGTCGACGGGCTGCGGCCCAGCCGCGCCGCGATCATCCGCATCGACTCACCTGCCGCCCGGGCGAGCGCGATCTCCTCCCGTTCGGCGAAGGACAGGTAGCGCCCCTGCAGGTTGCGGCCACGACGTGGACGCACCCCACCGGCCTGGCGTAGCCACGCCAGTCCTCGATGTCGATGGGTGCCCGCCACCGCGGCCGCATCGGTCAAGAACTCGCCGGCCTGCCAGGCCGCCCAGAACGGCTGGTACAGCTCGGCGATCAATTGGTTGGAGAAACGCGTGGTCATCAGCACCCTCACAGGATCGATCAGGTGTTGCGACCACCGCGAGATTCCGGGGATCCGCTTGCGGTGACGATCGCGCTCAGGCGCAGGTCTCGGCTTCGGTGCCGTTCAACGTCGCGAGCGGTTCCGCCGCATGTGACGCTGCGACACCTGCGGCGAAGATGGTTCTCGACCTAGGGTGTCACCTCAGCCCGGGACGACGCTTGCTTCTTGCTGGGGGGTCGCCTGTCGCACGGGGCGTCCCCTGGTCCGTGCTTCACTTCACCTATGGCCCAGAAGGTGAACATCGTCCACGTCGACGACATTGACGAAAGGCCGATTACAGACACCGACGCTCCATCAGTCTTGTTTGCTCTGGACGGCACGAACTATGAGATTGACCTGCACGACAAGAACCAGGTGAAGTTGCGCAAGGCGCTAGAGCCGTTCATTGCCAAGGCGCGCAAGGTAGGGACGAAGACGGGCAAGGCTGGCAAGCGCACGAACAGCAGCAACGCCCGGGAGGTCAGGGATTGGGCACGCTCCAATGGTTTCCCTGACATTCCTGCGCGTGGCCGCATTCCCAGCGACGCTCAGGAGGCCTGGGACCACCGCTGAACTGTCGGGTTGAATCTTCTCCCGCTCTGTTGTGGCACGTCCGTGGCACACACGCGCCGGGGGCTGCCGCACACAACGATGACCGTCCGAGCCAATCGCGCGTGCAGCGTGGGAACCACCTGCGTAGGAGAGTCGGGCAGAGGACGGACGACTAATCCGCCGGTCGCAGGTTCGAGTCCTTCCGGGGGCACCAAGCGTTTGTGTTCCTTCGGTTGATGGGTGACGCCTACTTTCGGCTGATTGGTGACGCTCCCGAGCATGCGGGAGATGAGCGTGGCTGAGCAGAGGTATCAGGTCGTTCTGGCGGTGACCAGCAGCGGCGAGACGCCCCTTCGCCGGGAGGGCCGCATGACTGCCCACAGACCATCACGGCTGGTGCACGGTGGGGGCAGCGTGGGCGAACAGGTCGACCAGCTCGGATCGGCCGGAGATGGCGAGCTTCGCGAACACGTGGGTCAGGTGAGTCTCCACAGTTCGGCGGGTGACGTACAACCGTTGGGCGATCTCGCGGTTGCCGTGACCGGCCGCGGCGAGGTCGGCCACCTGGCGCTCGGCGGGAGTGAGCGACTCGATGCCGGTGACAGCGCTCCGGCGCGGACGGGCGCCGCACGCCTGTAGCTCGGAGCGGGCCCGGTGGGCGAGGCGAAGCATGCCGCCGCGCTCGGCGAGGTCAAGCCCCCGCCGTAGCGGGTCGCGGGCGGCCGCGCGCCGGTTGATCCGGCGCAGCACGGAACCGAGATCGACCAGGGCCCTGGTGTGCTCCAGTCGCGCCGGACTCGGGTCGAGCAGCGCCACGGCCTGCTCCAGCAGCCCCACCGCGTCCGCGGGCTCGGCAGTGTGAGCGAGCGCCCGCAGTGCGGCTCCGCGAGGTTCGGGCAGGCCGGTGCGTTCTGCCAGCTCGAGCTGCTCCAGCGCCAGATTGCGTGCCGAGCCCGAGTCGCCGAGCGCGACGAGCGCCTCACAGTCGTCGACGCGCCAGCTTGCGACCCCGGGGTGCTGAACCTGGAGTCGGCGCCACCAGTCGGCCGCAAGGAGCAGGTCGGCGTGGGCTTCGTCGTACCGGCGCTGGGCCAGCCGGAGGTGCGCCCGCCGTTCGAGCAACAAGGTGCTGGAGACGCAGGCCGGCGGGGGGTCGCCCAGCCGATGGCCGGCGTCGAGCGCCGCCTCGGCCGCGTCCAGCTCGTCCATCTCCGTGAGCGCCTCGACCAGGGGAAAGAGCGACCACACGAGCGCGGCCGGGGGGCTGTTGGCCTGCTTGAAGTCGAAGGACAGCTGAGCGTCGGCATGGGCCTCGTGGACCCTGCCGAGGTGGAGCAGTGCGATGGCCCGCATGAAGCTGCCGTGCGCCAGGGCGATCAGCCATCCCTGGGGGCGGGCCACCTCGACCAGCCCGTCGCACAGCCGGCGGGCGGTGTCCAGCTCGCCGTTGGCGATCAGCAGGAACTTCGCGGTCGTGCTCACCAGTGACTCGGCGTTGCGCGGCGGGGTGACCGCGTCGAGGGCGGGCAGCAGCAGGTGGTTCACCTCGCTGGCGGGACAGCTGTCGTTGAGCAGCGCCCACGCGGCGATCACCCGCCACAGCACGTCATCGTCGATGACCCCGTGCCTGCGTGCCAGGTCGAGCCCCTCCTCGACGGTGTCCGCGGCGAGGAGCATGCCGCACGCCATCTCCAGCTCGAGCGACCCACGTAGCTGTGCGCCCGCGTCGACCGGTTGGCCCAGCCCCAGTCGGCAGAGCTCGATGGCACGGTCGAAGTGACCGGCCATCCCGAGCGCACGGCTCCCGGACAGGGCGATCCGCACGCGCTGCTCCGGCGTGGCGGCAAGCTCGACCGCGTCGGCGAGGAGGGCAGCAGCGCCGGGCCGCACCTGCGCGGACAGGCAGAGGCCGAGCTCGCTGCGCAGGTCGGCCGTGAGCGCACGGCTGTCGGGTGGCTCGAGCAGCGCACGGCGCAGGAAGACCGCGGCGCTCTCGGGCGCTCCTCGCCGATTGGCCCTCTCCGCTGCGGCACGCAGAGTCGAGACCGTCTGCGGCTCGCCGGCGGGCTCAGCGTGCAGCAGGTGCAGTCCGACGGTCTCCACGTCGACCCGTTCGGCGGCCAGCACCCTGGCGGCGCGCCGGTGCAGGAGGGAGCGCTCACCGTCCGGAAGTCCGAGGTAGAGCGCGTTCGCCACCAGCGGATGCGTCAGCGCGAACCCGTCGTCGGCTCGTCCGACGAGGCCGCTGGCCACCAGCCCGTCGGCCAGGTGGTGAGCACGGACGAGGTCGAGACCGGCGACCTCCGCGGCCTGGCGCAGCAACGCTCCGCGACCGAGGACCGCGAAGGCACGGGCCAGGTCGGAGGTGCCCGCGGGCAGTCGCGCGAGCTGGACCTCGACGCTCCGGCCCACCTGCTCCGGGCCGAACGTGGTGAGCCTCGCTGCGACCTCGGAGGACGGCTCGACCCCTTCGGCGATCACCTGGTCGACGAGGGCGCCGAGCAGGAACGGGTTGCCGGCGCTGGCGGCGTGGCAGGCAGCGACGAACGCCGGGTCGGCGCCGGGAAGCCGCTCGACTACCAGCGTCTCGACCGCGTCCGGACCCAGCGGTCTCGGCTGCAGCGGTGGCTCCGGTGCCGCGGCAATCAGGTCGGCCAACGTCGCGGGCTCCGTCGCCGGCTCCCCCGAGCGCACCGCGCACAGCACCCCCAGGCGCAGGTCGGCCAGGTGACCGCTCAGCTGGGCCAGCCAGCGCAGGGACGGCCGATCCGCCCAGTGCACGTCGTCGACCACCAGCAGCGTGGGCGTGCGCTCGGCCAGCCCGTAGGCGAGCCAGCTCAGTCCGTACGACGCAGCGTGCACCGCATCGCCGCTGGGCGTGGGGGCGAAGGGATCGGGGTCCAGGACCCGCCGCGCGAGCGCGGCCGCGCCGACACCGAGGTGTTCCCACTCCGGACCAGCAGCTGTCGGGCCGAAGAGCTGGCGTACGACGCCCCAGCCGGCCTCCCGTTCCAGCGGTCCGGCCCAGGCGCTCAGCACGCGCACGCCGTCGCCGGCTCGCGGACTGGGCGACGGCGCGTACCAAGCTCGACTTGCCGACGCCCGCAGGCCCCTGGACGAGAATCACGCGGCCCGCTCCGGCACGGATCTGCTGGAGCTGCCGCTCGAGCGCGGCCAGTTCGAAGCTGCGCTGCAACAGGCCATCGCGCATCTCCTCAGTCTGGTCCGAGTGCGGCGACGGTGTCCATCGACGTTGTCGAAACCTCGTGGTCCCGACCACGACGCGCGGCTCTCCGGCTCCGACGAAGGTCGTGGTGAACGGACCGCGACCCATACCTGGGAGGCACGATGACCATCGGAACCGAGGCCGGCTCGACGTACGTGCTCGGCACCACCGAGCGAGAGTACGAGCGGGTGCGACGGCAGGCAGAAGTGTGGCAGCGCGCCACCGAGCGCGTGCTGGACCGGGTAGATCCAGCTCCGGGCTCGCGTTGCCTGGACGCCGGCTGTGGACCCGGGGTGACGATGCGTCAGCTTGCCCAGAGGGTCGGTCCGCGGGGACGGGTCATGGGTATCGACGTCGACGAGGCCCTGGGTGCGGACAGCGTTGCGCGGCTGCGCGACGAGGGTCACCGGCAATGCGAGTTCCGCGCCCACGACCTGCGCAGTGACGCCCCGATCCCTGGTGCTCCCTACGACCTCGTCTACGCGCGACTGGTGCTCTTCCACCTCCCGGAGCGTGTCGCCGTGCTCGGCAGGCTCTGGGACGCAGTGGCCCCGGGAGGCCACCTGGTCGTGCAGGACTATGACCTCGCGGCGGTGGGGTCGGTGCCCCGGATGCCGATCGACGACCACCTCGCCGAATTCATTCTGGGTGCCTTCACCGCGGCCGGCTGCGAGGTGCGCGCCGGGGCCCTGCTGCCCTGGCTGTTCAAGCAGGCGGGCGTCGGCCTCCCGGACGCGACCGACGTCGCCGGCCGGCTGGACCGGCTCGTCGACGCCGCGTCGATGCTGGAGGGGGTTGTCCGCAGCCTCGTACCGGCCGCGATCGGCCGAGGCCTGGCGACCGAGTCCGACGCACACGCTCTTCTCGCCCAGCTGCACGACGCGGTCGCCGAGGATCCGGATCGCCCGCTCCTGTGGCCGCTGCTGCTCGGCGCCTGGAAGCGCAAGGGCTCCTGAACGGCTGGGGAGCCGCGATGAGGTCTCGTCTGCGCGACCGGCTGGCCCGCCACCCGACCCACACCCTCGACGTCGACCGGGTCAGGTCGCACTTCGACTTCCCCGACCTCGGCCGGGTCGTCACCAACAACGCAGCGAGCACCCAGCCGCCTCGGGAGCTGACCGCGCTCCTGGTGAGGTTGACGAAGGGCTACGAGAACGTGCACCGCGGTCAGTCGGTCGCCTCCCAGCAGATGACCGAGCTCTTCGAGGCGTCCTACGACACCTTCGCGCAATGGCTCAATGCGCCGAGTCGGCGCACCATCGCGACGTACCGCAACGCGACCGAGGCGATCAACGCGGTGATGTACTCGCTGCTCACCGACTTCCGTGACGGCGACAACGTCGTGACCACGATGCTGGAGCACAACTCCGACTTCGTGCCGTGGTACGGCATGTGCCGCGAGATCCTGCCGCGCTTCGGGCGACACGTCGAGTGCCGCATCGCCCGCTTCGACCATCGGACCGGCGAGCTCGACCTCGACCACCTCGCCGGCCTGGTCGATCACAACACGAAGCTCGTCTGTGTGACGGGGGCCTCGAACTTTCTGGGCACCAAACCCCCGCTGTCCCTGATCCGCGCCATCGCCGACGGCAGCGGCTACCGGCGAGACGACGGCAGCTCGGGGTCGCTCTTGCTCGTCGACGCCGCTCAACTGGTCCCCAGCAGCTACGTCGACGTGCAGCGGCTCGACGTGGACTACTTGGCGTTCTCCTGCCACAAGGTGTTGGCGCCGTTCGGTGTCGGCGTTCTCTATGCCAAGGAGCGGCTGTTGGCGCAGGCACGGCCGTTCCTCTACGGCGGCGACATGATCGCCGCGGGCCGGGTGGCGCCGGACCGGGTGGAGTACAACGACCTGCCCTGGAAGTACGCCGCCGGCACCCCCAACATCCTCGGCGTGATCGTCTCCGCCCGCGCACTGCGACTCCTGCTCGACCTGGTCGGCGTGGATGGGTCCACGGGCTGGTTCGGCTCGACGGCGCCGCTCCCGGCCCCGCTGGTCGCAGAGTCGATGGACCGAGTGGGCCGGCACACGGCCGAGCTGACCGATCTGGCGTTGTGCGAAGCGATGTCGATCGATGGGCTCAGCTGTTACGGGCCGGCAGCCGGCCTGCCGCGCTCCCCGCTGCTGGCGTTCAACGTGGCGGGTGTCGACCCGTTCGCCCTCGCCGAAGACCTGGGCCGGGAGGGTGTCGAGGCTCGGGCGGGCTGTCACTGCGCGACGCTGGCCCACCGCGACCTCGGCATGAACCCTCCCGCCAGTTGTCGGCTGAGCTTCGCGCTCTACAACAGTCGCGACGACGTGACCCGCGCAATGGACGCCGTACGCCGGGTCACCGACCGCCTGCGCCGCGCGGGCCGGTCATGAGGCTGCGGGAAAGCAGGTGGTCCCGATGAGGGTGGACACACCCATCGTGATCGTGGGTGCAGGGCTGGCTGGCTTGGTCACGGCATGGGAGTTGACCCGCGTCGGCGTTGCCTGCCGTGTCCTCGAGGCGAGTCCTCGGGTCGGTGGGCGGGTCGAGACGGCGGTCTTCGATGACGGGCTGACGGCCGAGGCGCACATGGAGGAGTTCTGGGAGGGCAGCCCGGCGTACCCGTTGCTTCGGGAGTTCGGGCTCGACGTCGTGGAGGACTGCGCTCACTCGAGCGTGGTCCTGGGCGAGCGGCTGCTCCCCTACCAGGGCGAGGGCGATCGGGACGCCTACCTGTCGGGCATGTTCAACCGGCAGGAGCGAGACGCCTGGCTGCGCTGGAACGAGCACGCGTGTGGCTTGCTGAGTCGGCTACGAACCCGAGGGGCCGACCTGTCGGAGGATCCGTGGGCGGGTCCGCTGATCACTGGCCGCTTCTCGACCTATGTCCGTGACCGGGTGCGGGAGCCGCGCGTCGCGGATTGGATCCGGGTGGTGCTCGAGTCCGAGACAGCCATCGAGTGGGATCGGATCTCTGCGCTCGACGGTGTGACCGAACTGCAGCCTTTCCTCGACTCTCCTGCTGGCTTCGGCGAGACCAACGCTCACGTGGTGGGTGGCAACGAGCTATTGATCGACGCGTTGGTCCGGCAGTTGCCCGAGGGGACGGTGTGGACCAACGAGCCAGTCTCCTCGGTACGCGATGTCGGCCCTCACGTCGTCGTCCGCCACGGTCGTGGCCGGGACCTGCGCGTCTCGCGCTGCGACCAGGTCGTGGTCGCCGTACCGCTGTGGTCATTGGACGCCATCCTGCTCGACGCGGAGCTGGAGCCGGCTGCCGTCGAGGCCGTCACATCCACCACCGCGGGCAGCTACGTCAAGGTGCTGCACCGACTTCGACCTGAGGCAGCCGACCTGTGGGAGCGGCATGGGGATCGCCTGTTCACGCTGCTGTCGGACTCGCTCGCCGGGTGCATCTATATCGGCGACGCACCTGAGGGGAGCGACCTCGTCCTCACCCAGCTCATCCACGCGCAGCATGCCCGGCAGCTGTGCGCGCTGCCGAGGGAGGAGATCGCACGACGTGCTGTCCGCGCTCTTGACGGCTTGAGTGCGCCAGGCCCGCTGTGGCCGGGGGTGGGCGCGCTCGTCACGCAGACGCGGGTCTACGCCTATCCGCGTGCGGTGGCCTTCTGGGCCGTCGACCGGGGTCGGTCGCGCTATGACGTCAGGGCCGCGGCCCTGCGCCGGCCGCAGGGCCGAGTCCACTTCAGCAGCGACACTCTGGTGAGCAGCCATTCCGACGGTGCGGTCCAGTCGGGTCAGCGGGTGGCCCGGACTCTTGCCACTCTCATCACGGGCACCGCAGGGCGCTCGATGGCGGGCGGCTGAAGACGTGATTCCTGAACGCGAGAAGGCGCCGTCGGCTCAGCTGCCCGCGACGGGGCAGGACTCCGAGCTCTCCAAGCTTCGCCGTGAGCTGAGTCGTCTCGACACGGTCCTGTTCCTCATCTCGGCGATGGTCGTCGTGGACACGATCGGCGCCATCGCCATCGGCGGGGTTCAGGCCTTCACCTGGCTGGTGGTCCTCTTCGCCCTGTTCTTCGTGCCCTCCGCACTCATCAGCGCGGAGCTCGGTGCTGCCCTCCCGGAGGAGGGCGGCGTGTACGTCTGGGTGCGGATGGCCTTCGGCCGCTTCGCCGGTGCGCTGACCTCATTGCTCTACTGGGCCGGCACTCCGATGTGGCTCGGCGGGTCGGTCGCCGTAGTCGCCATGACCGTCTACGACCGGTTCCTCGGTGGTCTCTCCCGGCCCGGCATGTTCGTGTTCGGGAGCGCCTTCGTGCTGCTGGCAACGGTCGGTGCCGTGGTCCCGCTCCGCTGGGGCAAGTGGGTTCCCGCGAGCGGAGCCATCGGGCAGATCGTCCTGCTCGGGGTCTTCACGGTGAGCGTGGTGGCGTACGGCGTGCAGAACGGCGTGCAGAGCATCTCGCTCGCAGACTTCAGCCCGACACGAGCGGTCTTCATCGCCGTCGTACCGGTGCTGCTCTACTCGTTCGTCGGCGTCGAGCTGCCGACGACGGCCGCGGAAGAGATGCACGACCCGCGCGGCGACATCCCCGCCGCGATCGGCACGGCTGGGGTGGCCCAGGCGCTGATGTACGGCGTTCCGATCCTCGCCGTACTCATCGTGCTGCCCAGCGATCAAATCACCTCACTGCACGGGCTGATCGACGCCATGAAGACCGTCTACACCGTGTACGGCGGCAACGTCTCCGGCAACGAGGTCACGTTGACGGGCGCGGGAAGCATCCTGGGAACGCTGAGCGCCGTGGTCTTCATCTGGGTCCTCATCGCCAGCGGGTCCGCCTGGATCATGGGCGCAGGCCGGGCCCAGGCCGCCGCGTGCCTGGACGGCGCCGGCCCACGAGTCCTGGGCCGGATCTCCGAACGCAGCGGGGTCCCCGTCGTGATGGGACTGGTCTCGGGTGGGATCTCGTGGGTCCTGCTGGTCCTGAGCCTGTGGGTCACCGGAGGAGACAACCAGAAGTACTTCTCGGTCGCCCTCAACGTGGCCATCTCGCTGATCGTGCTGGCCTACCTCTTCATCTACCCGGCATTCCTCAGGCTCCGCTCACGCCATCCCGATCTCGACCGGCCGTTCCGCGTACCGGGTGGTGCGGTCGGCGCCTGGTTGCTCACGATCCTGGCGACCGCGTGGTCTCTGCTGGCTGCGGTCTGTCTGCTGTGGCCGGGCTTCGGCACCACCCACCCGGACGACCACTTGCCTGCCGGCTTCGAGGAGCAACGACTCGTGTACGAGTTGCTCACCATCGCACCGATCCTGGCAGTCGTCGCCGCCGTCACTGCGTACATGTTGCGGAGACCGGCGTCGCGGTCCGGCCGCTAGCAACAGCAGGATCACCAACCACGCCATCGGGCCGGATGACTTAGGGGTCAGGCCCTGGGCTGGGTGACGGGCGGCGGGTCGAGGCGGTGCGCGACAGCGGCCGCGTCGAGCCTGTTCGGCACATCGAGCTTCCGCAGGATGTGCGACACATGGACGCTGGCGGTCTTGACGCTGATGGTGAGGGCTGCCGCGATCTCGCGGTCTGTGTACCCGCGTGCAACGAGCCTGAGAACCTCCCCCTCGCGTGGGGTCAGGCCGAGAGCCTTGTCAGGACCGCGTTGATCCGATGGCTCGAGCTCCGGCGGCGCCAGATCGAGCCGCGAGCGTTGGGCGAGTAGTTCCAGCTCCCGCATCAGCGGGTTCGCCCCGATTCGGGCTGCCACGGCGTACGCCTCTCTGAGCGGTACGCCGGCCGCGACTCGGGGGGCGCCGGTGGCGACGAGCGTCTCGGCTTCGCGCCAGCGGCAATAGGCAGCGAGCGGTGGGCGTTGGAGCTGTTCCCAGGTTGTTGCGGCTTCAGACCACAGTTCGGGGCGTGAGGCGCCTTGGGCCCGGTCGTACTCGGCTTCGGCCAGGGCAAGCCAGCCGCCGGCGTTCGGTGTGACCGCTGAGGCTGTCTTTGCAGCGCGTCGAGCGACGGCCATGAGCCGGCGTGACCGAGCGAGCCACCTGCGGTGGGCGTCCGTGTCGCGACGGGCGCGTGCGAGCGCTGCCAGCTCGGCCTGTGCGCGCAGTCCCTTCGCGCACAGCCGGACGCGGATTTGCGCCGTCTCGCGCCGGCGTGCCTGAGCCAGACCCGTGTGGATTGCCGCGTCGGCGTCCGTCCAGCGACGCTCCCAGAGGGCAAGGTCTCCGAGGTGGGCGTCGTAGAGGCCGAGCACCCGGTCCTCGCGCAGCATGGCGCTGCCGGCCTCGAGGTGCGCTCGTGCGGCGTCGAAGTCGCCGCGGCCGATTTCGACGTCCGCACGGATGATGAGCAACCAGGACGGGAAGCTCGATGTGATGTCGCGGAGCGCGGCGGCGCTGAGCCTGTCGGCCTCGTCCCAGTCGCCGCATGCGAGAAGCGCCTCGATCTGGTTCGAGACGAGCAGTGTGCTGTGGATCCCGTACCGGCGCAGTACCTCGAGTCCCGACTGCCCCAGCCGTGCCGACTCTCGGGGTCGTCCCAGCATCGTCAGCGCATCGGTGAAGTTGACGTACGCCACGTTCAAGGCCGATGCGATCGCCGATTTCCTCGGCGAGTTGCAGAGCCTGACGAAAATGAGCGGCACCCTCCTCGCCGCGGCCGAGATGGGCGAGGTCGCCGCCGAGTACGGTGAGCGCTCGAACTTCCGCCTCACGTGCGCCGATGCGCCGAGCGAGCGCGAGCGCCTGCTCGCAAATCGGCATCGACTCCTCATGGCGCCATGCCACCATCAACGCCCCCGCGAGTGACCCGAGCGCATACGCGCGCTCCGGCGACGGCGGCTCCGCCGGCACGAGCTCGACGGCGCGCTCGAACGCGGCGAGTAGAGCATCCGCACTGCCGGTCTCGTAGAGGTGCTCACCAAGCCGCACATGGAGGAGCGCCGCACGGTGTTGGTCTCCGGCGCCGACGAGGTCGATCGCTCGCTGTACGAGCTCGACCGCGCGCGCGGCGGCACCGACCTCGCCGGCGAGGTCGGCTGTCCAAGCACAGAGCTCCGCGAGGTCAAGTCCCGCGAGCTCGGGCGCGTCCGGGACGGCGGGCCAGAGCGCGAGCGCCCGCTCGAGGTGGGCGTGGGCCTCGGCAAGGCCGAAGACGGCCTCTGCCTGGCGCGCCGCCTCGACCGACGCGGCGAGCGCCTCCGGGCTGCGGCCCGCCGCCGCCCAGTGCGGCGCAAGCTCGGCTGGCGTCGCGGCGTCGCTTCGCGCGAGCTCGTCGGCGAGGCGCGCATGGAGCTCCTCGCGCTCGCCGGGCAAGACGGTCGTATAGATCGCCTCCGCCAGGAGCGCATGACGAAACCGGAAGCTGCCGGTCCCCTGCTCCGGGACGAGGACACCTTGCTCGACGGCCCGGCGCAGCGACTCTCGCACGTCTCGCTCGGGGAGCGCCGCCAGAGACCTGAGCAGCGGGTAGCCAACGTCCCGACCGGCGGCCGCGGCCAGCCTCAGGAGGTTCTGCGTCCGGCTGTCGAGGCTGGCCACTCGCTGGAGCAAGAGGTCGCGCAGGCTGCGTGGCAGCTGGACGCTCCGATCATCGGCGGCGGCCAGGAGCTCTTCCGCGAAGAAGGAGTTGCCCTCGGAGCGGGCGACGATCGTGCGCGTCAGGGCCGGCTGCAGGGGAGAGTCGGCGCGGGCTGCGAGCAGCTCCATCACCTCGTCGTCATCGAGCGCGCCGAGTTCGAGCACGAACGCCGAGCCCGAGCGTCGGACGCCGTCCGCAAGCCGGCGCAGGCGCTCCGCCGAGGAGAGCTCGTCCGCGCGAAAGGTCGCGAGCAGCAGAATCCGCAGGTCGACGAGGTTGTGCGCGAGGAAGACGAGGAGATCGAGCGTCGACGTGTCGGCCCAGTGCAGATCCTCGAGCACGAGCATCACAGGTGCGGCGGTCGTCCGGTCGGTGAGGCGGGCGAGGGTGTTCTCGAAGACTCCCAGCTGCGAGCCAGGAGTCTGCCCATCGCCCGGCCAAGGCTGTCCGAGCGGACGCAGTGCCTCGACGAACGGCTGGTAGGGCAGTTCCGTGCCGACGAGATCGATCGAGTGCCCGAGGAGCAGCTCGAACCCCGCGACACGAGCACGCCCTCCCAGCTCGGACACGAGACGGGTCTTGCCGATACCGGCTTCCCCGGCGACCAGGACGGTCACACCCCTTCCGGCGCGCGCCGCATCGAGCGCGCGCTCGAGCTCCCTGAGCTCGGGTATGCGTCCGACGAACACCTCACCGGCGCGAGCCATCATTCGGGCCAGTATCGCGCAGCACACCGCCGGTGGGAGGGGCCGATGAGGATCCGAACCAGTGAAGATACGTAGTCCGAAGCCCAGAGATAAGGGTCCCCGCCCCGATGTGCCCCAGGTCCTTCACGGCCACGATCGACTGGACACGACATCCCAGGAGGCGAGAACAATGACAACGCTTGCACGAGACGAGAAGTGGACCGGGCGGATGAAGGTTCACACGGTGCGGGGCGGCGGCGGCCTACGGCTGCACGTGCGCGAGTGGGGCAAGGCGGACGGACCACCGATCCTGTTCATCCATGGCTGGTCTCAGAACCATCTCTGCTGGGCGAAGCAGTACGAGAGTGCGCTCGTGGACGAGTTTCGACTCGTCGCCCTGGACCTCCGTGGTCATGGCATGTCCGAAGCGCCGCTCGAGCCCGAGCACTACACCGACGGCAAGCTCTGGGCCGACGATGTCGCCAACATCATCGCCGAACTAGGTCTCCACCGGCCGGTGCTCGTCGGCTGGTCATACGGGAGCTTTGTCATCTGCGACTACGTGCGCGCACACGGCCAGGCTCGGATCGCTGGGATCGACTTCGTCGAGGGCGCGGTCAAGATGGGCGAGACCGCCTTCGGATCGCTGATCGGTCCCGGCTTCCTCGACCACTTCGTGGGGGCAACCGCGGACGACCTGCCGACGAACATCCAGACCATGCGCTCCTTCGTCCGGACCTGCGTCGTGAAGCCGGTTCCGGACGACGATCTCGAGTCGGCGATGTGCTGGAACGTCGTCGTACCTGCGCCGATCCGCGCCAATCTCGCAGCCCGCACTATCGACGACGACGACGTGCTGCAGGCTCTCGAGGTGCCGTTGCTGGTCACCCAGGGCCGAGCCGACTCCGTGGTGCTACCAGCGATGGCCGAGCATGTCCTCGACACCTGCCCAACCGCCGAGGCCTCCTGGTACGAGGGCGTCGGCCACGTGCCGCACCTGGAGGAGCCCGAGCGCTTCAACCGCGAACTGGCGGAGCTGACCCGTCGCGTTCAAACCTGACGTCACCGCCAACTGGGGTGGGCATCCGGTCTCGGTGGAGACAGCGTGCGACAGGCCTTGCGCGTCGGGCAACGATTGCCCGACGGTGAACGGGGGAACGTCCTCGTCGTACACGCCTCCGAGGAGAACCGAAAATGAACACTGTCGTACGGCCTCCCAGGATTGTCCGCTGGACCCTTCGGCTGGAGGGCGCGACAGCGCTCGACCGCCCTGTGAAGGCGTTGGAGCCCGTGGTCGAGAACTTGTTCGGCGGCGGTACACGAGGCTCCGTGCTCCGCGGCGACTGGCTGGGCCACGCCGTCCACCCGGTGCTCACCGACGTCGTCCTGGGCACGTGGACCTCTGCGAGTGTGCTCGACCTGATCGGCGGGGCCCACTCGTCATCCTCGGCCCAAAGACTCATCGGCACGGGGCTTCTTGCCGCCGGACCGACCGCCTGGACCGGATGGGCTGAGTGGTCGGCGGCGGGGCCGCGCGACAAGCGGGTGGGACTGGTCCACGCGGTCACCAATGGCGCCGCGATCGGTGTGTATGCGGCGTCGTGGATGGCTCGCCGACGGGGCCGGCACGGCACCGGGGTCCGACTGGCGCTGGCCGGTATGGCTGCCACGGGCCTCGGCGCGTACCTGGGCGGCCACCTCACGGAGGGGCGCAAGGTGGCGAGCCGCCATCCTGCGTACGACGGCGCTCCCGGGGAGTCCTGAGCGACGCATCGGTCCGTTCGTCGCCAGGGTGTCGCAATTCCTGCCAGCCGGAAGTCCGAAGGACCGGTAGCGGCGAAGACATAGGCGTGGCCGCAGACAACGCTTGTGACGGTTCCAGTTGCGGCCACGAGAGGGGTGCCCAGACCATCGGCTCCCCTGGGGGGCCGGAACCCGGAATGGGACCAGCCCTAGCCACCGATCTGTCCAGGACGACGCCATGACCAAGACACCACCGGCCACCGCGTTGGTCCTCGGCATCGCAGAGGTCGATCTTTCATCGTCCGAGGATTCATCATGTCGATGAAGGCGAGCCCTCGACCGATGACCACACCCGGGGTCGCTACTCCGCAAACGCGACTCCGCGATGTGTTGCTCGTTGCTCTCACCATCTCGACCGGAGCGGTGGACGCGATCTGCTGGCTTGGTCTCGGCAAGGTCTTCTCCGCCTTCATGACCGGAAACCTCGTGTTCCTCGGCACCCTCACCGCGGGCGCGGCCGGACCGCCCGCCCACCGCGTCCTCACCGCGGTGGCGGCGTTCGCGTTGGGTGCGGCGCTGGCGGCGAGGTCGATCCGGTCGACACAAGATGAAGGCGAGGTCTGGCCACGCCGGGTGACGCTCGTGCTGGCCACCAACCTCCTGGCCCAGGCCGCCTTCTTGGGTGTGTGGTGGTCGGTCGACGGGCATCCGTCCAGCGGCGCGAGCGACGTGCTGATCGCGCTCTCGGCGCTCGCCATGGGTGCACAAACGGTAGCGATCTCCTCACTCGGCGTCCGGGGCGTCTTCACAACCGCGGCCACAGCCACGTTGGCCTTTCTCATGGGCGACTTCTCCGACTGGTCGCAACAAGGTGGGGAACGGGTTCGGCTCGCCGCTGTCGTCATCGGCCTCTTCGCCGGTGCCATCGTCGGAGGCGGCCTCGCAATCCATGCCGTCACGTGGGCACCGCTGTTCCCGCTCGCCATGACCGCACTGGTCGTCACGGCGGCGGCACGCTCCTTTCAGAGCGGGAACGACGTCGCACGCCCATGAGACCCGCCTCGCGGTGGCCATTCCAGTCAGCAGGACCTCCCGAATTTCCGTCAACCGAAAGTGAAGGCAAGCCATGACAAGCCCACCGAACACCACTCCGAACGGCACCGCCGTCGGCACTCCGGAGGTGACGGATGGCTTCAACCTGGCCGTCGACGCCCTCCAGCTGAATGACGTCGAGACGATCTACGGCGTGGTCGGTATCCCGATCACGGACCTCGCTCGCACCGCGCAGGACAAGGGGATCCGGTACGTCGGATTCCGCAACGAGCAGGCCGCCGGCCACGCGGCTGCGGTGGCCGGGTTTCTGACCCAGCGTCCCGGCATCTGTCTGACCGTGTCCGCACCTGGATTCCTGAACGGACTGGTCGCGCTCGCCAATGCCACCACGAACTGCTTCCCGATGATTCAGATCAGCGGATCCAGCGATCGCGGCATCATCGACCTCCAACAGGGGGACTACGAGGAACTCGACCAGCTGGCCGTGGCCAAGCAGCTCGCGAAGGCGGCCTACCGGGTCGAGCGGCCGGAGGACATCGGCATCGGGGTGGCCCGGGCCATTCGCACCGCGGTCTCAGGGCGCCCCGGCGGGGTCTACCTCGACCTGCCCGCCAGCGTCCTGAGCGCGACATTGGAAGCGCAGGCGGGCCGGGAATCGCTGATCGAGGTCGTCGACCCGGCGCCTCGTCAGCTGGCAGCCCCCGACGCGATCGATCGCGCGCTCGACCTGCTCAAGGGCGCCGACCGACCCCTGATCGTGATCGGCAAGGGCGCCGCGTACGCACGGGCCGAGCACGAGATCCGCCGCTTCGTCGAAGCCACCGGCATCCCGTTCCTGCCGATGTCGATGGCCAAGGGGCTCCTTCCCGACGACCATCCCCAGTCGGTCGCCGCAGCGCGCTCGCTGGCGCTGGGGAGTGCCGATGTCGTGATGCTGGTGGGGGCACGTCTGAACTGGCTCCTCGGTCACGGTCGGTCGCCCCAGTGGTCGAAGGACTGCCGGTTCGTGCAGCTCGACATCTCGGCGCAGGAGATGGACAGCAACCAGTCCATCGCCGCTCCGCTGATCGGCGACATCAAATCGGTGATGACGCAGCTGCGCTCTGCACTGCAGCCAGGGAATCGCCTCCCGAGCGAGGCGTGGCTCGAACAGCTCGAGGCCAGGAAGACCCACAACACCCAGAAGATGGCCGCCCGTCTCGCTGCCGACACCGTGCCCATGAACTTCTCGGTGGCGCTACGAGCGATCCGCGATGTGCTCGCAGAACATCCGGACACGTACATCGTCAACGAGGGAGCCAACACCCTCGATTTCGGCCGGGACATCCTGCCTATGTCCAGCGCGCGACACCGGCTCGATCCAGGTACCTGGGGCGTCATGGGAGTCGGCATGGGCTACGCGATCGCTGCCGCCGTGGAGTCGGGCATGCCCGTGGTCGCGATCGAGGGCGACAGTGCCTTCGGGTTCAGCGGCATGGAGCTCGAGACGATCTGCCGCTATCGGCTGCCGATCGTCACCGTCATCTTCAACAACGGCGGTGTGTACAAGGGCGACGAGGTCAACCGCCAGTCGTCCGACCCGGCGCCGACGGTGCTGTCGCACTCCGGCCGCTACGAGCAGCTGATCGAGGCATTCGGCGGCAACGGCTACTACGCCGAGAACACGTACTCCCTCACCGCATCCCTGCAGAAGGCCCTGACCGACGCCAGGCCGGCCGTCATCAACTGTCCGATCGACCCCACGGCAGGCACCGAGAGCGGCCACCTCCAGAACCTCAACACCGACAGCTCACTGATTCCCGCCAGGTAAGTCACCTACCCCCACCGCACCAGCGTGGCCTTGTGAACCTCGGCCCCGCCCACCGAACAGGAGAAGGACATGTCAAAGCCCGTGACCAAGACCAGCCACCAGCACCCTCATCTCGATCCGACCAAGCCGTACCCCCTGGACGGCATCACCGTCGTCGACTTCTCTCGCGTGCTCGCTGGGCCCACCTGTGGTCGCATGCTGGCCGATGCAGGTGCGCGCGTGATCAAGATCGAGCGGCCCGAGTCCGGCGACGACACTCGTCAGATGGGGCCGTTCGCCGAAGACGGCTCCTCCGAGTACT
The DNA here is from genome assembly GCA_963788445.1 of uncultured Actinomycetota bacterium. GTDB lineage: Bacteria > Actinomycetota > Actinomycetes > Propionibacteriales > Nocardioidaceae > Nocardioides. Next base: position 39,091 of record CAWBGN010000003.1, on the reverse strand, counting down.
ACCGCTTCGCCAACCTCGGCAAGGAAAGCATCGCGCTCGACCTGAAGGACGCGGACGACCTCGCCCTGGTGAAGCGGATGCTGGCCGCTGCCGATGTCGTCGTCGAGAACTTCCGGCCCGGCGTGATGGCGAAGCTCGGTCTCGACCCGGCCGATCTGGTCGAGGAGTTCCCGCAGCTGATCGTGTGCTCGATCTCGGGGTTCGGCCAGTACGGACCGCTGCACCAGGAGGCCGCGTATGACACCGTCATCCAGGCAATCTCCGGGATCATGGACGCCACCGGCGAGCCCGACGGTGGCCCGACCCGCGTCGGGACGTCCGTCGCAGACATCGTGGCCGGGATCTTCGGCTACTGCGGGATCGTGACCGCTCTGTACGCACGCCAGCAGACCGGACACGGGACGACGGTAGACATCGCGATGCTCGACAGCACGTTCTCCGTGATGGAGCAGGGGCTCATGGACGCTGTGGGCGTCCACGTCCGGCCGCAACGAATCGGGAACCGACACCCATCGATGGCTCCCTTCGACACGTACCGCTGCAAGGACGAGCTGATCGCGATCTGCTGCGGCAACGATGCGCTGTTCGCGACGCTCGCGGAAGCGCTCGGTACTCCCGAGCTCACGTCCGACAAGAGGTTCGATACGAACGTCAACCGTTGTGACAACCAGGCCGATCTCAAGGTCGAGATGGAGAAGGCTCTCGAGAACGACACTGCGGCGAACTGGCATGAGCGTTTCGATGACGCCGGCATTCCCTCGAGCCTCGTCCTCAACGTCGACGACACCCGCAAGCTCGAGCAGATCAAGGCGCGCGGCATGGTCAAGGAGGTCGGAGGTTTCAGCGTGCCAGGTTCGCCGATGAAGTGGAGCGCCTACAACTCGCTCGGGACCACGATCCCATCGCCGGCGCTCGACGACCACGGCACCTCGCTTCGCGCCGAGTTCAAGGCCGACGAGTAGCCCGCTGGACATCGAACGGTCGGTCTGGCGCGCGGCGTGCCAGTGCCGGCCCGACGGCCTCGACCTGCGGATTTGCGCTCGACCGTCGTCGGAGCCCTCGTCATCGCTCGGGCTCGCTCGGCGTGGTGACCCGCCTGCTCCTCGAGACCCACGGACAATCTGAGGGCAACCGATGACTACTCTCTTCATCGACATCGGCGCCGCCATCATGGTTGGCCATGGAGGCAGGAACGCGAACGGAGGGCACCGTGAGCAGGACGCGGCTACGCCGTTCCCTCAGTGGAGTACGCCGGGGTCGGGTGTATCGGGCGCTCCTCGACGGACGGGGCGGCGCCCGCCACAGTCGGGAGAGCCTGCGGCGGATCGTCGACAACTACGAGATCGGCAGCCTGATCGAGAATGACGGCCGGGTCCCGGTGCGGTGGTGGATCAAGGCTGACAACTTCGGCGACCTCCTCTCCCCGTGGCTGATTGCGAAGATGACGGGTCGCGAGGTCGTGTTCGCCGATCCCAAGCTGCCGCACTACGTCGCCATCGGCTCGATCATCAACCGGGCGAACGCACAGTCGCTCGTGTGGGGGGCCGGGTCGTTCGGGACCGAGGACCTCCCCCGCCACAACGGCCGGGCGACGTACTCGGCCGTCCGTGGTCCGCTGTCTCGCGCTCGGCTCCTGGCGATGGGCGTTTCGTGCCCGCCGGTGTACGGCGACCCGGCCCTTCTCGCTCCGGCGTACTTCGCGCCCAAGGTCGAGAAGACGCACGAGTACGGGATCGTGGCCCGCTGGTCCGAACGTCGCTGGCACGAAGCCGAGATCGGGCCCGACATCAAGGTGATCGACCTCGGCACCACCGACGTCGAAGGCGTCATCAAGGCGATGCTGTCGTGTCGGCGCATTGTCACCGGCTCGCTGCACGGCCTGGTCATCGCGGACGCCTACGGGATCCCCAGTGCGTGGGTCATGTCGCGTACGGCTCGCGGCGGGGAGTACAAGTTCTTCGACTACTTCTCGACCGTCAACAAGTTCCGCAACCCGCGCCACTTCAACACGTCGGTTCTGGTGACCGCCGCGAGGCTGCGTGACTCGTTCGAGTTCGACGATCGGCCGATTGAGTTCGACTACCGGAGGCTGTTGGACGCGTGCCCGTTCCTCGAGCGCGTACCAAGCAGTAGCTCGGAGGACAGGCGGCCGCACACCCCGGCGCCCACGCCGTCGACTTCGCCGGTCTGACTGGTAGCCGCGGTGGTCGCTACTTCTTGCCGGTGCCGTTGATGAGCCGCAGCCGGTCCGGCTCGAAGCCGTGCCGCATGCCCCAGGCGACGGCCTGGGCGCGGCGGGTCACGCCGATCTTGCGGTACGCCGTACGGATGTAGGTCTTCACCGAGTTGATGCTGAGGTAGCTGCGCTCGGCGATCTCCTGGTTGCTCAGCCCCTGGGTGATCAGGGCGAGCACCTCGGCCTCGCGGGCGGTCAGGCCGTAGTCGCGGCCGGGCCACGGCGCCGGACGGCGTGCTCGACGCGGCTCGCTCCGCCGGCGGGCGTGACGACTTGCCCGGCGTGCACAGCCTCGAGCGCCGACACCATCTGGTCGGCGGTCAGCTGCTTGGACAGGTAGCCGTGCGCACCGCGCTCGATCGCGCGCTCGACCAGGTCGGGCTGGAGGTTCCAGCTGAAGATGACGACCTTGGCGTCGCCGCCGTTGACGAGGTCCTCGAGGTCGACGCCGTCGCCCTGCACCTGGCCGAACGTGTCGTAGAGGATCACGTCGACGTCGCTCATCACCGGCAGCCCCGAGTCCAGCTCGACGACGCGGACGCGGTCGGGGTGCTGCGCGAGCATCGCGGCGACGCCGGCAACGACGATCTCGTAGTCGTTGACGACGGCCACCCGGATCGGGGTAGAGGTAGCCATCCCCCGACCCTATTTCACCCGTGGGGAGGAAGCGATCTCTTCGATCACATTCGTACCGTGGCGAGGCCCGCTCAGCGGACCATGACGGGCGGATGCCGCCGCTCGTCCTCACCAACCGCGACGAGGCGTACACCCGGCTGAGCGTGTCCTCGCGCACTCCTCGGGCTCATCGAGCATTTCGATCCGCGAGCCCGGTGAACGACACGCACGCCAAATGCGGGGACTGCCTGTCGCGACCGGAGAGATACAAATGACACAGGCCCCGCAAGGTATGAGCTTGCGGGGCCTTGGGTTTGCCCGGATCCGACGCTCGCCGGTGACCCGCCCGTCGACGCGACGTCGCCCGCGGTCGCAGCGACCCGCTCGACCCCCGAAGACGCGGGCGGCGAGTGGGGCCTCGCCGGCGTCGGTCACCGCCGAGTCGTCACCGGGTCGTGGCGTACTCGTCGATCTCGGCAGCAGGGACGCCTTGACGTCCTCCTCCGCGAACGACGCGCGCACGCCGGCCCGGGCCAGGTCGGCCACGCCGGCCTCGTCGAGGCCGAGCAGCTCGGCGGCGATCTCGTACTCCTGGTTCAGCGTGGTCCCGAACATCGGCGGGTCGTCGGAGTTCACCGTGATCGTCACGCCGGCGTCGCGGAAGGCGACGATCGGGTGCTCGCCGATCGCCGCCACCGCGCGGGTCGCGATGTTGGACGACGGGCACACCTCGAGCGGGATGCCCTCGGCGGCCAGGTGCGCGAGCAGCGCCGGGTCCTCGGCCGAGGTGGTGCCGTGGCCGATCCGCTCGGCGCCCAGCAGCCGCAGCGAGTCCCAGACCGTCTCCGGGCCGGTCGTCTCCCCGGCGTGCGGGACGCTGTGCAGCCCGGCGGCGCGGGCGGCGTCGAAGTGCGGCTGGAACTGCGCGCGGGGCACGCCGATCTCGGGGCCGCCGAGCCCGAACCCGATCAGCGCGTCGGTCCGGTGGTTCAGCGCGTAGTCCAGGGTCGCGTCGGCGGCGGGCAGCCCGCTCTCGCCGGGGATGTCGTAGATCCAGCGCAGCACCAGCCCGAAGTCCCGCTCGGCCGCGACCCGGGCGTCCTCGATCGCCTCGGTGTAGGCCTCGATCGGGACCCCCGCCACGACCGAGGTGTACGGCGTGCAGGTGAGCTCGGCGTACCGGAGGTTCTGGCCCTGCATCTCGCGGGCGACCTCGTAGGTCAGCAGCCGGACGTCCTCGGGGGTCCGGATCAGGTCGACGACCGCGAGGTACACCTCGATGAAGTGCGCGAAGTCGCGGAACTCGTAGAACTTCCGCAGCTCCTCGGGGTCGCTGGGCACGACGCCGGGATGGCGGGCGGCGAGCTCGACCGACGATGCGCGCGGACGCGGAGCCGACGTGGTGGACGTGGAGCTCGGCCTTGGGCAGGCCGGCGATGAAGGTGGAGAGACTCACCCGTCGGAGTCTGGCAGCGGACCGCGGCGAACGCCCAAACGCCGACCGTCAGGCGACCGCCGTCCAGCACCGCCTGCGCGCTCTCCTGCGGCGTCGACGCCGGCCGACTTGCCGTCGATCAGCACGGTCGGCGTCCCGTTGACGCCGTCCTTCGACATCTGGTCGGTGGCGTTGACGACCCACTGGTCGAACTACCCGGTCCTCGATCGGCCCGCGGACCGCGTCCTCGTCGGCGCCCGGCCTGCACGGCGTACTCGATCAGCTGGTCGTCGGTCAGCCCGGCGCGAGCCCTCGGCCGGCTGGTTCTCGTAGAGGAGCCGGTGGTACTTCGAGGAACGCGTCCGGCCCGCTGGTGTCGAGCACCACCATCAGCGCGTTGAGCGCCCGTGAGGAGTAGTCGGTGGTCGACGCGTCGTCGAGGAACGCGATCAGGCGGTACTCGACCTTCACCTTGCCGTCCGCGACCGCCTTCGTCGACCTGCGTCCGCCGGTCGCGTCCTCGAACGCCTGGCAGACCGGGCACTGGAGGTCCTCGTAGACGGTGATCGTCTTCGGCGCGGACTCGTCGCCGACCATCACCGTGTAGCCGTCGATCACCGACCGCCGTCGCGGCGTGGCGTCGCGGTGGCGTCTCGCCGGTGGTGTCGCGCAGGCTGTTGACCGCGAAGCCGACCCCGACGATCAGCACGATCGCCGCCACGACGGCGCCCACGACCAGTGATCTGGCGGCGCCGCTCGGCGCGCTCGCTGCGCGGCGAGCGCCGCCTGGGCGCGCTCGGCGCGGGAGCGCTCAGCGGACTTCTTGGACATCGGGGATCCCTTTCGGTACGGCGGAACAACAGGTCGTCGAGCGCGAACCGGGTCCGCGGGCGCCAGACCAGCCACAGCGACAGCAGCGAGCAGCCCGACGTCGCGGGCGATCTCCCACGGGTACTCGTCGGAGGCATCCGCCGACGTACCGCCGCCGCCGAAGCAGCCGCACTCGATCTGGAGACCACGCGCCCAGGCGGACGCGATGCCGACGATGAACGCCACGAACAGCAGCGCGGAGAGCACGGCCGCGGCCCGGGTCAGCAGGCCGAGGACCAGGCAGACGCCGACGACGATCTCGAGCACCGGCAGCAGGTGGCCGACCGTCGGCACGATCGTCTCGGGCAGCAGGTCGTAGGCGCGTACGGCGCGCACGCTCGCCGCCGGGTCGGGCAGCTTGAGCGCCCCCGCGACGATCCACACCCCGCCGGTGACGAGACGCGCCACCAGACCCACCCACTGCTGCACCCATCCGAGCGTAGGGGCCGCAGCTGAGTCGCATCTGAAACGCGACTGAGAGGAAACCAAGCGTCCGCGTAGGGTGGCGGGCGTGAACGAACGACTCGTCTGGATCGACTGCGAGATGACCGGCCTCGACATCGGGGCGGATGCCCTGATCGAGGTGGCGGCCCTCGTGACCGACTTCGACCTCAACGTCCTCGGCGACGGCATCGACCTGATCATCAAGCCCCCGGCCGAGGCGCTGGACCAGATGAACGACTTCGTCCGCACCATGCACGAGCACTCCGGGCTGCTCGACGAGCTCGACCACGGCCTCACCCTGGGCGACGCCGAGGAGCAGGTGCTGACCTACATCCGCGAGCACTGCGCCGAGAACAGCCGGCCGCCGCTGGCCGGCAACACCGTCGCCACCGACCGGTCGTTCCTGGCCCGCGACATGCCGACGCTCGGAGGCGTTCCTGCACTACCGGATCGTCGACGTCTCCTCGATCAAGGAGCTCGTCCCGGCGCTGGTACCCGCGCGCCTACTTCCAGGCCCCGGCCAAGCGCGGGAACCACCGCGCGCTCGCCGACATCCAGGAGAGCATCGAGGAGCTGCGCTACTACCGGGAGGCCGTGTTCGTCCCCCCGCCCGGCCCCGACAGCGACACCGCACGGGCGATCGCTGCCCGGCACGGCGGATCCCTGACCGGCCTGGCGGACGTCCCTCCCGATGCGGAGCAGAACGGCCTGACACCGGTATCAGTTCTGTCCGGCCCCGGCACTCCCGGGGTCTCCTGGTGGGTATAGCTCAGCTGGTAGAGCGCTGCGTTGTGGTCGCAGATGTCGCGGGTTCAAGTCCCGTTACTCACCCCAGTGTCATCGAGCCCCTGACCTGCGGAAACGCGGTCAGGGGCTCGATGCATTCCGGGTCTGCCCCCAGACTGGGGGGCAGGCTGGGGGCAGTAGGGGATGATTGCGCTCCGGGCTCATCCCCGAACCGTCAGACCAGCGACCCGCAACCCGCAACTGCGGGAACGCCGTGGGGGACTCCTCCGAGAGCAACCCCTCGATCCGGATGCGCATCTGCATCCCAACCACCGCCCTTTTACTGCTGCTGCTCACCACTCCCCCGGCAGCCTGCGCCGACGCCGTCGGCGGCAGGCTCGCGAGAACGGGTGAGCCGGGATGCAGCCTCGGCGTAACGATCCGGCTCGACCAGCCGCGAGACGAGACCATCGCCCAAGAGCTCAACGAACGCCCTCGACAGACCCCGGCTTCAAGACACCATCGCAAGCTATGGCCGAGGTGATGCGTTGACCGCCTGAACCCGCAAGCATGAGCGGGCGGTTGTTCGAGGCCCGCCCTGCGACCTGCCGCCCCGGCACCCTCCCCGCGCGTGTCCGCGCGGCGGGCCGAAAGAATTCCGCACACCCTTTCGCAGGCGGGACAGACTTACCTTCGCGGCGGTTCAGGTATCCGGCTCGCTCTCGCCCGGCTCCCGCTCCCGCTCCCATTCGGCGCCGTCGGAGTAGCCGCACCCCGAGGCGACGGCGCGCGCGGCGACCAGCGTGGCCAAGGTCCGGCGGGTCACGGCGGCGGGCGGTCCCGTCAGGGACATTGACGGGCGCACCAACGAGTGCCCACGATGCTCACTCTTGACCGCCGAAGGCCCTTCGTCCCGAATCGCTTCTTCGCAGGTCAGACGGCATTCCCGTCGACGACCACCGACGACTTCCCCCGTGGGGACCCCCCGGGCCTACTGGCCGGCCCATCCGCACGACACCGTCAGGCCGACCTGCCGGCGGCCGCCAGCGGCCGCGGGAACGCAGCGAGCAGCGGCTCCAGCGTGATCGTGCAGTCGGGAAGTGATGCCTCCCGCACGGCAGCGACGAGAGGGACGTCCGCGAGCCTGCTGGTCTGCACACGCACGACCGGCACCTGCGACCGGTCGAGCACGGTGAAGAAGTCGTCGTACTTGAACCTGCCACCGCGAAGGCCGCTGTCCTCGACGTGCAACCACACCCACGGAACGCCGTACGCCTGGGCGATCACGATGCCGTGCAACGACGTCGAGAGGCACACCCTCGACGACGCGATCTCGTCCACCACCTGTTCGGGACTGTGCCTGACATCGACACAGTGGATGTCCTCCGAGTGCGCGTCCCGGAAGTGAGCCGCGTGCCACTGGTGTGCCACGAGCGCGACCCTGTCGTCGGACGCGGCCAACTGCGGCTGGTACAGGCGCGGCATGAGCAGGCCGGGGTCCCCCAGGATCGCCGGCACCTCCCAGCCGAGCTTGTCGACGAGCTCACGTCGGGTCAGCTCGCCTCGCACCGCGTGCACGCGTACGTCGCGCAACGAGCGTAGCCTCTCGACCTCGGGAGCCCGGAGAGGCCGTTGCAGGCCCGAACCCCAGATGTCCACGCAGTCACGACTCAGGTAGCCCACGATCGAACCCACGCTCGCCAGGGTTCGTGCTTCCGGAGCCGCCCGCATTCCGTTGACGACGGACCTGCCGGTCAGCCGGCGCACGATCCATGGCCCCAAGGCGTCGCCGAAGTTGCTGTATCGATCCCACCAGTAGACGCTGACCTGGTCGCCCGACAACGGCAGGTCGGGCTGGAACGCATTCGCCGTCGACTCGGCCCCGCGGGACAGGTAGGCGATCCACTGGTCGGCGGCCCGAACGACCCCTCGGGCCGTGGCCGAGCGCCGGCTCCACCTCTCGAGCAGGTGCCGCTCGCCGGGCTCGGTGACGATAGGCGCCCGACCGATCAGAACGCTCCGGAAGTGCCGCGCGAGCCGCTTCCCCCGACCGATGAGGAACATCGACACCACGTCGGGGTCGACTTTGACGTCCAGCGCGGCCCGGCGCCCGGCCACCTTGAAGTCGATCACTGCCGTCTGCGGGTCATAGGCCCAGCAGCGCTCGACATCCGCAAGAGAACTACACCTGCCGGCGCGGTCGACGATGGCATCGACGAGATTCTGAGCCATATACGTCTCCCTTGTATCGACATACGCGATCAACGAGCCGGCCGTACAAGATGCGAAAGAATATCGCGACGGCTCGCGGGGTGACGTCGGGTCGTGGAGATGCTCTCCCCGGTGAGATCCGGTAGAGAGCGTGCAAGTCCTCAGGGCCCGGCATACCCACCGGGTTCCCGCCAAAGGTGCGAGTACAGGGAGAACTGTGTCGCTTCTGGCTACCCGGGTACCCCCCGCACCGACGTGCGATGAATTTCAGGGGTGGGCATTCGATTCGATCAGCGCAAGCTGCTCGTTTAGATAGCTGCGCATCCGGTCTCGGTATTGCTGTTCGAGTCGGCTCAACCGCGCCACCTCGGCCTCGAGGGCGGTAGCACGCTCGGTCAGGTCGGCCAGCACTGTCGTGCGGTGCCGGTCGAGCTCGACATTCTGTTCTGCCCTCCTCTGCTCAAGCTCCGCGCGGACGCGCTCCGCGTCCGCATGGGCCGCAGTGAGGACTCGATCGGCCTCCGCGCTGGCGGACGCGGTCACCTGTTCGGCATGTGCCTGGCTCGACTCCGCAAGCCGGTCCGCCTCGGCCTGCGCCGCGGCCACGGTCGAGGCGGCCTCGGCTCTCGCCTCGCCGACGAGTTCGTCCGCGTTGCGCGTGGCGACCTCGAGCAACCGGGCGGCAGCCCTGGTGCCTTCTCCAGCACTGGCGCCGTGCTCGTCCATGGTCAACGTCCCCTCCTACGGATGACTTGTCACCGTACGATCCTCGCGCGTGCGAACCCACCGCAACACCGTTGTCGGCTCCTTTCCCCGCCGACGGGCGGACTGAACGGCTGCGTCCCTACTGGCAAGATGTGCATCGTGACCCGGACCGGCAACCTCTTCGGCCCCGACTTCACCTTCCTCGGCATCCCGGCAGTCGAGCTCGACGACACGGGCGCGCTGGCCGAAGCCGACGTCGTGATCCTGGGCGCTCCGTTCGACGGCGGAACGTCGCACCGCTCGGGGGCGCGGTTCGGGCCGCAGGCGATCCGCGCCACCGACTACCTCTCCCACGACGGGAGCCGGCCGAGCCTGGCGCTACGCACCGACGGCCTGCGCGACCTGCGGGTGGTCGATGCGGGCGACGTGGAGGTCTTCGCCGGCGACGTCGAACGCTCGCTCGGGCAGATCCGCGAAGCGGTGCGCACCATCGCCAAGGCGGGCGCGATTCCGGTCGTCCTGGGCGGCGACCACTCGATCACCTACGCCGACGCGTCCGGCGTCGCCGACGTGCTCGGGCGCGGTCGGGTCAGCCTGGTGCACTTCGACGCCCACGCCGACACCGGCAACATGTCGTTCGGGTCGCTGTGGGGGCACGGGCAGCCCATGCGGCGGCTGATCGAGGCCGGCGCCGTGCGCGGCGACCGGTTCCTCCAGATCGGCCTGCGCGGCTACTGGCCCGAACCGCCAACACTGGCGTGGATGGCCGAGCAGCGAATGCGGTCGTATGAGATGACCGAGATCGGCCACCGCGGCCTCGCGGACTGTCTCACCGAGGTGATGGGGATCGCGACCAACGAGTGCGACGGGGCCTTCCTGTCCGTCGACATCGACGTCGTCGATCCCGGGCACGCACCCGGCACCGGCACCCCGGAGCCCGGCGGACTCTCCGCGCGCGAGCTCCTCGACGCCGTACGCCGGCTGTGCCTGGAACTCCCGATCGTGGGCGTGGACATCGTGGAGGTCGCTCCCCCGTACGACCACGCCGACATCACGGCGGCGCTGGCCAACCGAGTCGTCCTCGAGGCACTGTCCGCGATCGCCCGCCGCCGACAGGACGCCGCCGAAGGCACCCGCTGGGACCCCTCACGCCCACTGCTCAGCGACCGCATCGCGCCGGTCCTCGAGGGCGAGGTCCGCGGGCACGAGCACTGACGAATCGCCCGCGATCGCCAGGATTGGGTGTCACGGCGAACCACGCTCACTCCCCTGGTCAGACACCTGGTCGCAGTCGCACCCCCGGTCGATCCGAGCTCGGACGTCGCGGTGGTCGCCGTCGAGGGTGCCGGCGACGACTGGCCACCGGTTCGACTCAGGCCGCGGTGCAAACAGCACAGGGCGATGCGCCACCTCTCTCGCGCGACGCGTGCGCTCGCGTCGAGCAATGATCGGCAGCGTGCGAACACCCGCCCGGAGACCTCTTACGAGCGGATAACTCTCACTGCAAAATTCAAGAGACAGTGCGGCCTGCAGCACGGACAGCGCTCATGGACCCACCATGCCCCGCGGCCTCTACGAGAGGTACATCATCGGAACTGTTCCGGCCGGCAGGTCGTCACGCCGCTCCAGGCCAGAACCGCTTGCGCGATGCGAGCGCGGGTCGTAGCGGCGACGGCTCGAGGTCGTCGTGATCGTTCTGCGGCTTGACCGTCCGAGCTCGGGGCTGTCGGCTCTCGTGGGTGGATCAGACGTGGGGGGCAAACAGCCCGCTAGGGACCCCTTGAAGCTGGCTCAGGACCGCACAGATCGGGTCCGCTCCCGCGGCTAGGATCGGGCGTACCGGCACAGGCGTGCCGGGACCGGCTTGATGGCGGTTCAAGTCCCGTTACTCACCCCAGTCGCGGCGAGCCGCGGGTCACCACGACCCGCGGCTCGCTTCTTCGCTATCGCTGGCGCCTCGGCGGTAACCGGGCCAGCATGGCCATGTGCAGGCGTTGACAGTCGGGTCCCGCTGGACTCACCGCGGGGTGCGACTGTCCGAATGGATTCGCGACCGATTCTGGTTCATCCCCCTGCTGCTGGTCCTCGGGGGCGTCGTCACCGCCGTCGTCGTCGCGCACCCCGACATCGTCGGGCTGCCGCCCAACTGGCGCCTCGGGGGCACGGTGCGCACCTCCACCGCCGACACGATGCTCAGCGTGATGTCCGTCGTCGATGCTGACCTTCGTCGGCGTCGTCTTCGCGATCACCCTGGTGGGCCTGCAGCTGGCCAGCTCACAGCTCTCGCCGCGGGTGATCCGCACCTTCGTGCGGTCCGGCGTCACCAAGGTCGCGTTCGGCTTCTTCCTGGCCACGTTCGCGTTCGCAGTCACCGGACTGGCCATGGACGAGGTGGAAGATCCCTCGGCGGCGGCCCGGACGGTCGCTGTCTCCGTCGCCATGCTTGCCGGGGCGGTGGTCATCTTCGTCATCTACGTCACCGTGACCATGCGTCTGCTGGAGGTCGGCTGGGTGATCACCGCCGTCGCCGACGAGGCGCGCGCCGCCATCCGCCGGGGCTACCCGCAGGCCGAGGCGTACGTCGAGGCGGATGCGCCAGCGCTGGTCGCCCACCCCCACATCGTCCACCTGAGCTCCCGGGACACGCGTTCGTACAAGGGCGTGCTCGGCACGGTGCTCGGTGTCGATCGGCCGCGGCTGGTGCGCCTGGCGACGGACTGCGACTGCGTGATCGAGATCCTGCCACGCGTCGGCGAGTACGTCGTCACTGGCGGACCGGTGCTCGCCGTGCACGGGGGCCGGCCGCCGCCGGACGCGGACCTGCTCGCGTGCATCGACCTCGGCCGGGCGCGCACCCTCTACCAGGATCCGACCTTCGGCATCCGGCAACTGGTCGACGTCGCGACCCAGGCACTGTCCCCCGCGATCAACCAGCCGACGACGGCGGTCCTGGTGATCGACCGGCTGCACGACCTGCTGCTGCGGATCGCCCGGCTCCCCACACCGACCGGGCTCCACGTCGACGCCACGGGCACAGTCCGGCTGGTGGAGCCGACGTACTCGTGGCGCTACCTGTTGGACCTGGCCTTCGTCGAGGTCACCGCCCTGGGGATCTCGTCGCCACACGTGACCAGACGTCTTGCCGCCGCTCTCCGGGATCTGCAGGCCGACGTGCCTCCGGAAGCGGCGCCGGAAGTGGCCCGCGTCCAGGAGGCTCTCGACGACCTGCTCCGGGAGCACGTGACTGTCGCGTTCGCGGGTCTCGCCCGGACCCCCGACCGCCTCGGACTGGGCTGACGGGACGCCGACATGGACGTTCTCTCCGGCCTCGAGACCCTGTTCGTGGTGGCAGCGGTTTCGGCGGTGGCGCCGATCATCGCCGTCCTCCTGCCCGGCCAGCGGATCCCCCAGCTCATCCTGCTGATCCTGGGTGGGGTCCTCATCGGACCGGAAGTCCTCGGCCTGGAGGTCAGCCCCGAGATCGAGTTGATCGCCAATGTCGGCCTGGGCATGGTCTTCCTCCTCGCCGGCTTCGAGATCGACCCAGCGATGCTGTTCGACCGGCCTGGCCGGCTCGCCGTGATCGCGTGGGTCACATCCGCCGCCGTCGCGGCCGCGGTGGTCGGCGGCCTGACCGCGATCGGCTACGTCAACGCGTTCACCGCGGTCGGTCTCGCGCTCACCACGACGGCGCTGGGCACGGTGCTCCCCATCCTCCGGGAGAAGGGCATGCTCGGCGGCGCACTGGCGAGGTACTTCCTCGCCTCGGGGGCCATCGGCGAGCTGTTCCCGATCCTCGCCATCGCGATCTTCCTCAGCGTCAACAGCCGGTTCTCGGCCCTGATCTCGCTGGCCGCGATCGCACTCGTGGCGGCAGTGCTGGCGGCCTTCCCACGGTTCATGCACGGCGGCCGGTTGGCGCGCATCGCCCGCGAAGGGGCGGACGCGACCAGCCAGACCACCCTGCGGTTGACCATCCTGCTGCTCCTGGGCCTCCTGGTCCTGGCCGGCGAGTTCGGTCTCGACGTCGTCCTGGGAGCGTTTCTCGCCGGCGCGGTGCTCCGCCGCTGGGCCCCGGGCGATGTCCATGCGCTGGAGTCGAAGCTCGACGCGATCGGCTACGGCTTCTTCATCCCGGTCTTCTTCGTCACCGCGGGCATGGGCATCGACCTCGAGTCGATCCGCGAGTCGCCCGATCGGTTGGTCGTCTTCTTCATCCTGCTGCTGGCGGTTCGGGGCCTACCCATCCTGGTGGTCTACCGCCGTGCCCTCCCCCCACGCGAGCGGCTCCAGCTGATGCTGCTCAGCGCCACCACGCTCCCGCTCGTGGTCGCGCTGACCGAGATCGGCCTGTCCACCGGGACGATGAGGCCAGAGAACGCGGCGGCCCTGGTCGGCGCGGGCGTGCTCTCGGTGCTCTGCTTCCCACTGATTGCCACCGCGCTCCATCGTCCTGATCCCATTGCGTTGGAGGCACCTGCGTCCCCACCCGCACCGCCCGCCGCACGGGATCCGCTCGATTGAGGCCACCTGGAGCGGGACTAGTTCTTTGCGCCGTCGTGGATCAGCCGGATCGCGTCCCCCGACAACCGGGACTTGGTCAGGAATCCGGCGGCGGAGCTCTCGGCGATCAAGTCGGCGTACTCGGCTTCCGCGTGGGTCGACATCATGATCACCGTGGACCGACGTCCGTGCTCGCCGTCCTCCAAGCGGCGGGCCAGGTCGAAGCCGCTCTCTGCCCCGAGATTGACGTCGACGAGCACGGCGTCGGGCTGGAGCCGGTCGACCAGTCCGAGCGCCTGCGCAGTCGTGGTCGCAACCTCGAGCACGTCGATCCCCTCGCCCGTCAGCAGCGTCCGCGCAGCCGCGAGAAACGGCTCGCTGTCGTCCACGATGAGAACACTGAATGCCATGTAACAAGTGTCCCCATCCGGCTGGTCCCCACACATTGCAGGTAGCAGCAATTGCCGCGCGTCCGCACCCGGAGGACCCACCCCAGGTGGTGCCAGCAGGTAGGGCGTGACGCCAGCAGTCAGTAAGCACAGATGGGCGCTGGCCGCGACGACATGAGCACTCCCGATGGCGAGGCTGGGAACACCAACAGTTCAATCGGCATCAGGGGTAGTCATGCGGCTGACGAGGATCGATTCAGGGCACCGGACCCTACCGGCCCTGACGCACGGCGTCGTGACGCAGCTTGCGAAGACCGCGGCGTCCACGACCACGCCCGTCCTGCTCGTGCACGGCCTCGGCGGTTCGACCTCCGGCTGGATCGCCCTCGTCGGCGCTCTCAGCGCGATGGGCGTGACGGTCGCCACGGTCAGCTACCAGCCGTTCGGAAGCTCCGTCGAGCGGCTTGCCCAGCGACTGGCGGACAAGGTGGCGGACCTGCTGGCGGCGACCGGGGCCGACAAGGTTCACCTGATCGGGCACAGCCTGGGCGGCGTGTTGATCGCGCAGGCACTCGTCGACGGGCTGCTCGCGGAACAGGTCGACACCATCATCACCATCGCTACGCCGTTCGGCGGCTCGCCGTGGGCCCAGCTGATCCCACTCGGAGCGATCATCCGGGCGCTGCGCAGCGGTTCCCCGGTGCTGCGTCGCCTCGCCCTCGCACCCGTGCCAGAGGGCGTAAAGTGGTTGGCTATCACCGCCGGCGCGGACCGGATCGTGCCCGGCCGCCGGTCGGTGCCCGCCCAGACGGCGGTTCGGACCCTGTCTGTGCGCGGCGTCGGCCACGTGGGGCTCCGCGTGCAGCCCCAGGTCGTCAGCAGCATCGTCGCAGCGCTGCCGCTCCATGCACGGGCCGTGGCATGAACCGCGGCCGACCCTGGCTATCAATCTCCAACACAACGAAAGGGAGATCCACCATGTTGACCCACAAGCCTCGAGCTCACGAGCGGTCGCGACTCCTGGGTGTGGCCACCGCCCTCGGGATCACGCTGACCCTCGTGGCGAGCGTCGGCGCCGGCCCGGCCACGGCCACGGCCACGGCCGACAGCACCCCGCCGGCGGCGGCTGCGAAGGCCGCCAAAACCCACATCACGCGTGCGGACGCCGCTCTCGCCCGCGCGGTCGTGTACATCCGTGAGCGCAGGACCGCGAGGGCCGCCATGGCCCTGGGGTCCGTCCGGCGTCATACCTGGCTGGCGAACGTCCATGCCATGTCGCTGATCGGTGCCCCACCCACCGACCCCGAGAGCGATGACCCCCCGGGTCCGCCGGCGATTATCGCGGCCCTGAGTCTCGACAACCGCATAATCACGGGTTCCGTCAGGGAATTCAGCAAGACGACGAAGTATCAGCTCGTGATTCAACTGAGCCTCACCCTTCGGGCCGCGCAAGGCTGGCAGAACGCGACCCTGAACAGGGTTATCGCGCTGCCACCCGAAGGCGCCGGAGACGACTACGCGGACAGCATGTCGGACACCCTCCCCGTCTACGCGCGCCAGGTGAAGACCATCTCGAGCGCCCTCGCGACCTTCCACCTGGGCCCCAACGGGACCGCTGGCCTGAGGCAGGCACTCGCCACGGCGAAAGCAACCCAGGCGAAGGTGAACCGTGCGTTCGGCGGTGGCGAGCGGTCGGCGCACCCTGCCTCGTAGTCACGTAGCAGACCCGGACACCGGTGGTCGGGCCCGCGGGGGGCCCGGCCACCGGACCATGCACCAGGCACGAGCCTGAGCGGGATCCCTCTCAGTGAGCCTCGAGAAAGGTGATCACGGCGAGCACCCGTCGGTGGTCGCTGCCGGACTCGGGGAGGTTCAGCTTCGCGAGGATGCTCCGCACGTGCTTCTCGACGGTCCCCTCGGTGACCCACAGCAGACCGGCGATACCGGCGTTCGACCGACCCTCCGCCATCAGCGCCAGCACCTCGCGCTCCCTCTCGCTGAGGACGGCCAACGGGTCGTTCCGCCGTTGCGCGCTCACCAGTTCCTGCACCAGAGCCGGATCCACGACCGAAGCGCCCCTGGCGACGCGCTCGATCGTGTCGATGAACTCATCCACGTTCACGACCCGGCTCTTGAGCAGGTAGCCGATCCCCTGGCCGCTGGCCAGGAGCGTCATCGCGTGCTCGACCTCGACGTGGGCCGAGAGGACCAGGATGGCCACGTCGGGGAACTCGTCGCGAATCGTGCGGGCGGCCTCGAGCCCCTCGGCGGTGTGTGTCGGCGGCATCCGGATGTCGACCAGGACCAGGTCCGGCGCCTGGTCGCGGACCAGCGCGAGGAGCTGGTCGCCGTCGCCGGCCTGACCCACGACGTCGAAGCCGGGACGATCGAGCAGGCTCGCCAGGCCCTCGCGAAGCAGCACGTCATCGTCGGCGAGGATCACCCGCAGCGGGGTCGCGGACGATGCGGCCGGCTGCTGCTCAGAGGACCCTGGGGGGCTCGGCTCCGCCGTCATGCCCAGCAGTATCACCCACGCCGCCGCCAGTCAGCAGCCCTGAGCTCCGAATTTCCGGACCGGGTGGCCCGGCGCCGGCCCCTGCCGCGGGCTACCCGCTAGCAGGGGGGCGCGAAGTCGGGGCAGTGGGGCGTCGGAGGTCGTGGTGGCTGCGCAGACGTGGAACGCGCTGGAGTGTGAGCGTTGTGGGACACCCCAAACCGAGGAGCAACCCATGACCCATGACAACGCTTCCAAGCGCAAAGTGAACACCACCGAGGACGGCGTCCAGGCCCCCACGACCCGCCGGTACAAGAAGCCCGTCGTGCTGGCGACCCTGGCCGCCCTCGGCGCCCTGGCCATCAGCCCCGTGGCCGATGGGGCTTCCGCGTCGACCGGCGCTCGGCAGGCCACGAGCAGTCCCAAGCTGGCAGTGACCCAACTGGTACCCCCCACGGGGACGGTGTGGATCCAGGGCCGCCTGACCGATCAGGCCGGCCACGGCCTGGACAGCGTCAACGTCGAGGTGTGGCCGAACGATCCCGCGGCCACCGCCCCGGTCGGGATCCAACCTGAGCTACGGCGGCTTTCCCGCGGACGGTCGACACGGGCACGGCGCCTACCGAGTCGAGGTGCCCGCCGGCCAGCCTTACAAGATCATCTTCTCCGGAGTAGACGGCAAGGAAGATGGTGACGCGTACCGGAGGATGGCGTACGGGCAGGGTCGGCCGATCATGTTCCGGACCAGCGGGGCCAAGGTCTCCACGGCCGCCAAGGCCGGCACGGTCCGCAATCTGGCGACGACCGAGCTCGTCCACCAGGGGAAGGTCCGGTCGACGATCAGGCTGACGCGCCCGGCCAAGGTGAAGGCCGGCAAGCGGGGATCGACGCGGGTCATCGTCACCAGCCCGTTCGTTGCTCCCGGTCACGGGCAAGGTCATCGTCAGGGTCCGCGGCAAGAAGGTCACCAACTACCTGAGCCCGTCCGAGAACGGAAGGTCCACGGTGAGGCTGCCGAAGATGCGGCGGGGCAAGCACAACGTCAGCGCGACCTTCATGGGCACCGGCACTGTGCAGCGGTCGGGCTCACACCCGGTCAAGCTCATCGTCCAGAAGAAGAAGCACCGGAAGCACCGGAAGTAGTCCCTCCCCGGGTGCCCAGCCGCTGGCCACCCACCACGGTCCACGTCGAGCACCAACTCGGCGTGGACCGTTGGCGTTGAGGCCTCCAGGCAGGGCCCGGCATCACGCAGGTGCCGGGTGTGTCCCATCGGTCCCGGGCACGAAGCGCACAGGCAGGGTGACCTGGAGCGACGTGCCCGCGCCGATGGGACTCGTGATCTCGATCCGCCCGCCAAGCGCATGGACGCGGTCCTTCAACCCGACCAGGCCCGAGCCATGACCAGGGTCGGCTCCCCCGACGCCGTCGTCCTGGACCCGAAGCCTGATGGCGGCCTTGTCGGTCTCGAGGTCGACCCGCACGAACGATGCCTGGGCGTGCTTGATCACGTTGGTGAGCGCTTCGGACACGACGTAGTACACGCCCACCTCAACGGGCTCCGGAAGCCGGTCGGTGTCGCGAATCTCGAGCTCCACCGGAACCTGGGACCTGCGGGCCAGTGTCGAGAGAGCGGGATGAAGACCGCCTTCGGAGAGGATCGCAGGATGGATGCCGTGCGAGACCTCGCGCAGCTCGTCGACCGCCTCGATCAGGCCTTCCCCGACATGGGACAGCTGTTGGAGTAGATCGCTGTGCCCCTCGGGCGGCGCGAGCTTCTCGGCCACGCGAAGTTCGAGCGCGAGCGAGATCAGTCGCTGTTGCACGCCGTCGTGCAGGTCGCGCTCGAGGTGCCTTCGAGCCTCGTCGCCCGACGCGACGATCCGGGCACGGGACGCCGTGAGCTCGGCCCTTGTCTCGGCGTTGGCGATGGCGGTCGCGACCAGCTCGGTGAACTCTCCGAGGCGTGATTCGGTCCCCACAGGTGTCGGCACCGCTGACGTGGTCGACGCCACCATCACTCCCCACAGCCGGCCTTCGACGAGGATCGGGCATCCGGCGCTCGAGCGGACGCCGATCTCGCGCAGCTGTTCCACGAGGGAGCCCGAGCAGACCCCGAAGTCGTCGAATCTCACGGGCTGACGAGTGCGAAACACTGTCGTGGCCACATTGACGCCCTCGAGCGGGAATCGGGTGTCGACCGGCAGGTGTCGACTCGCCTCGCTCCACACAGCGACGACCGTCGCCGTACCGTCTGTCTCGTAGCGCAGCATCGTGGTGATGTCGAGCCGTGAAGAGTCTGCCGACCTCCTCGGTCACCACGTCGAAGACGTCTGCCGGTGAAGTCTCGCGGGCGACCAGGGTGGCCACCCGTCGCAGTGCCGCCTGCTCGTTCGCCAACAGCCTGCGAGCCGCCTCGGACGCTTGTGCGCGACGCCGCGCGATCACGGCGAGCTCCCCGAGCAGCACGCCGGTCACGAGGTAGGCGGCGAGTCCGAACGAGTTCCGTGCGTCGGGAACCATGGACTGGTGCGTCGGCGGAATGGAGTACCAGTCGAGGGCGACGACGCTCGCCACACCGACCGTCACCGCGGCCGTGATGCCCCAGTAGTGGGCGATCGCAAGGACGACGACGACATCGAGGGCGATGACTCCGAGGACGAGTACGAAGAGCGAGGGCAGCACGTCCAGGAGGCGTCCGGAGAGCGCGAACCACACAGCGCCGACGACGAAGGCGAGGACCGCCTCCGCGCCCACCCGGCCGTTCCAGCCGCTCATGGCCACTAAGGGAGGCTAGCGACGGAAGGCCGGTGGCGTCGACATCTCCGTCATCGACACGACGATCTACCGCCTGGGGTGCGGCGGGCATGAGCCCTTCCGTCGCGACGATTCTCTGACTAAAGTCAGAGAATGACCGCGGACACCGACACCCTGCGCCGCTTCAACCGCACCTACACCCAGCGGATCGGCGCGCTGGACGAGTCGTTCCTCGGCACCGGCTTCCCGCTGGGCGTCTCCCGGCTCCTCTTCGAGATCGGCCCGGCGGGGCGCGACCGTCCGCGACCTGCGCGAGCGGCTCGACCTCGACTCCGGCTACCTCACCCGGCTGCTGCGCCGGCTCGCCGACGACGGGCTGGTCGACGTGCGGCCGGACCCTGACGACCGGCGCCGCCGGCTGGTCTCGCTCACCGCCAGAGGGCGTACGGCGTGGCGCGAGCTGGACGACCGCTCGGAGGACCTCGCCCGCGCGCTCGTCGACCCGCTGACCGAACGCCAGCGCGACCGGCTGACCGAGGCGCTCGCGACGGCCGACCTGCTCGTCCGGGCGGCCACCGTCCACCTGCGCGCCGTCGACCCGGCCGACCCGGTGGCGGTCGAGGCGGTCGGCCACTACTTCGCCGAGCTCGACCGCCGCTTCCCGACCGGCTTCGACCCCGGCGACGCGGCGCACACCGACGCCGCGGCCGATGGGCCCCGGGGCCGGGGTGTTCGTCGTGGCCACGAGCGACGGCCGGCCGGTCGCGTGCGGCGGCGTACAGGAGATCGGGTCGGGCATCGGCGAGATCAAGCGGATGTGGGTCGACCCGGACTGGCGCGGCGCCGGGCTCGGGTCACGGATGCTCCGCCACCTCGAGGCCGAGGCGGCGCGACTCGGCCACAGCCGGATCCTCCTGGACACCAACGGCACCCTGGTCGAGGCGATCGCGATGTACGAGCGAGCCGGGCTACTGAGCACGTCGAGCGCTACAACGACAACCCGTACGCGCAGGCGTGGTTCGCGAAGGACCTGGGCGGGACTGTCAGCGAGACGGCCGGGAGGCGGCGTACCGCTCGCGTGTGAGGAAGGCCAGCTGTGGCATGGCAGGTGGTCATCGGGGCTCCTCGGTCAGCAGCGCCCAGTCGGTCACCAGGGGCACGAGGCGGGCGTCGGCCCAACGGATGAGCTGGTCGTGGTGGTGCGGGCTGCGCGGGTCGCCGGAGGCGCCGAGCGGCACCACCCAGCCGCTGTTGTCGCGGTCGGCGAGATCCCAGACGTAGCGGGCGACCGAGCCGCGCCAGCACTCGTCGGCCAGGCCGGGCTGCGAGCCGGTGCACCGCACGCAGTCGATGTCGCCGGAGACCGGTACCTCGGGCACGGTGGGTGCGTCGACGTCGGGTGTGAACAGCTCGAAGGCGTGGATGGGCGTCAGCACGTGGGACTCGCCCCAGGTGTCGGGGTGCCCGGCGGCGTCGTCGAGGGCCTCCGCGGCAAGCCGGGCAAGGTCGATTCCGAACGGCTTCTCGGCGGCGACCAGCCCCTCGACGGCGAGGCCGATCCGGGCGGTCGGGTCCAGCCACGGCGCCAGCACCTCGTCGTCGGTCAACGGCTCGGCGAGGGGTCCGAACACCGGCTCGACGGCGAGCCTGCTGACGAAGGCGGACCGCCACGCGGCGAACGCGGCCGCGCCCGGGGAGTCGGCGTCCATCCGGCCGTCCCATGCCCGGATCGCGTCGCGCACCGGGCGTCCCGGCAGTCCCGGCTCCGCGCGGTCCAGCAGCGCGATCACCTGGTCGAGGGCGGGCAGGAGGGTGTCGCCGTGGAAGTCGGCGAAGTCCGCGGCCGTCAGGTCGGCGCGACCGGTCATCAGCTCGTGCAGGCGCCGGGCGCGATGCGGCGGCGCGAAGGTGGTGCCGATCGTCGTCGCTCTCCGGGCCGCGCCGCTCGTTGGCGGTCACCACCTGCCCGTCCGGTGGTACGTCGGCGCGCGGCAGCGGGTCGAGCCATCCGGTCCAGCCGGCCCGCGGGTCGGCCGCGTCGGCGACGCCCTGCCGGTTGTGGTCGTCGCGGACCGGGATCCGGCCGGCGACGCGGTAGCGGACGGTGCCGTGCCGGTCGGCGATGACGACGTTGTTGACCGGCTCGACCCAGGCGTCGAACGCGGCGTCCACGTCGTCGACGGTGCGCGCCGCAGCAGCGGAAGGATCGCGTCGAAGCCGAGGTCACCCAGCACCGACGACGCGGCGCGCAGGCTGAGCCCGCTCCCCTCGTCGACACTGCCGGAGAACACCGGCCCCCTGGCCGTGGTCACCATCTCCAGGTCCTCCGGGTCGGCGCCCAGCACCGGGATCGGTCTCGACCTCGACCGTCGCGTGTTCCCAGCCGTCCGGCCCCAGCGCCTCCACGCGGTCGCCCTCGCGCCGCAACCGCTCGGCGTACACGTCCTGGTAGTCGGCCATCGCGTTCGTGATCGCCCACGCGACGTCGCCCGCGTGGGCGAAGTGCTGGACGCCGGGCACGCCCGGGAACGCGAACCCGGCGACGTCGAACTCGTCGCACGCCAGCCGGACCTGCTGGTAGACGCCCGGGGCTCTCGATCGTGCGGTGCGGGTCGCCCGCGATCAGCGGGAAGCCGCTCGCCGTGCGCTCGCCGCCGGCCGCCCACGCGTTGCTCCCGCTCGGCAGCGGCCCCTCGTGCGAGAGGAGACCGGCGTCGTCGCCGAGCACCTCGGCCGGCGCGCGCCGACCAGAGCTTGCCGGGCAGGCTGGCGAAGAGCAGGTGCTGGGCGTGGAAGACCGCGAGCGGCGTCCACTCCTCCCAGGGCGTCGGAGCCAGGTCGAGGGCCAGGAGCTCGGGGGCGTCGGCGTGCAGGCCGTCGTTGACGCCGTCGACGTACGCCGCGACGAACGCCTGCGTCTCGGCCGACAGCCGGGCGTGGGCCCGGCGGGCGGTGGCCGCGATCCCGGTACGGCGGGCCAGCCGGTCCCAGGGCAGCCCGGAGGGTCCGAAGACCTCGGCGGTGGTGCCGGTCGCGCGCCGGCGCAGGAACTCCAGCTGCCAGGCCCGGTCCCGCGCGGTGACCTCCCCCTGGCCGCGAGCGAGGTCGGCGAGAGAGGTCGCGCGCACGTGCGGGACGCCCCAGGCGTCCCGGAAGATCCGGGCCATGTAGGGTGACCCTATTCCGTCGCTGGTCGAGGTGCGCCTGCCTTGTCCGGTGGTTGAGGAGGTTGCGCAGCAACCGCGCTCGTTCCCCGTAACCACCGCCGGTTGAGGAGGTTGCGCAGCAACCGTCTCGTGACCCCGAACACCGCCGGTCGAGGAGGTTGCGCAGCGACCGTCTCGAAAGCCCGGACCGAAGGCAGGACCGCCCTGCAACAGTTGCGGGGTCTCGACTACCCGGACCGGGCGTTGGTCGCCGCCGTGCGCGAGGACTCAGCCCGGGATGTGGCCGAAGTTGCCGCGCTGGAAGTCCTCGTAGGCCTGCATGACCTCGGACTTGGTGTTCATCACGAACGGGCCGGCCCAGGCCAGGGGCTCGCGGATCGGGCGGCCGCCGACGACGATCACGTCCATCTTGGGCGAGCGGCTCTCCTGGCTGCCGTCGGCGGCGATGGTGAGGAAGTCACCGGCGCCGAAGACCGCGGACTGACCCATGTGGATCGGACGGGCGTCGGTGCCGACGGTGCCCTGGCCGTTGAGGACGTAGACGAGCGCGTTGAAGTCGACGTCCCACGGCAGCTCGAGGCGGGCGCCGGGCTCGATGGTGGCGTGCACCAGCGTCATCGGCGTGTACGTCGCCCCGGGGCCGGCGTGGCCGTCGAGGTCGCCCGCGATGATTCGCACCAGCGACCCCGCGTCGGCCGACGTCACCAGGGCGACCTCGCCGGAGCGGAGGTCCTGGTACTTCGGCGCGTTCATCTTGGCGTCGCGCGGGAGGTTCACCCAGAGCTGGATGCCGTGGAAGAGACCGCCCTGCTGGACGAGCCACTCCGGCGGGGCCTCGATGTGGAGGATGCCTGCACCGGCGGTCATCCACTGGGTGTCGCCGTTGGTGATGGTCCCGCCACCGCCGTGGCTGTCCTGGTGGTCGAAGGTTCCGTCGATGATGTAGGTGACGGTCTCGAAGCCGCGGTGAGGGTGCCACGGCGTGCCCTTGGGCTCACCGGGCGCGTACTCCACCTCGCCCATCTGGTCCATCATCACGAACGGGTCGAGGTGCGCGAGGTCGATGCCGGCGAAGGCGCGGCGGACCGGGAAGCCCTCCCCCTCGAAGCCCTGCGGCGCCGTGGTCACCTGCCAGACGGGCCGCGGCTGGTCGCCCAGCCCGGGCGCACGAAGTCGGTCGAGAACGGTCAGGTCGTTGACGGTGACAGCGGGCATCGGCTTCCTCCTCGGATCACCTGCCCCAACAGTAGTTGAAGATTGGATATTCCGGCAGGATGGCCGCTCAGGAACCGGCCGGAAGCTGCACCCGGAACGTCGTACCGACCCCGGACCCCGATCGCGCCCCCGACGGACAGTCCGAGCGGGCGACCGCCCAGCCAGTAGGCCGCGAACGCGGGCACGAGGACCAGTCCGAGGACGAGCGGCACCTGACGCCGCTTGACGGTGTACACCGCGACGGCGCCGAGCACGGCCGGCCACATCTCCGACGCCAGCGCGCTCGGGTCGCGGCTCAGCACCGCGGCCAGGCCGACGCTGAACATCGCGAACAACAGGGCGCCTTCGCGGACGAGGCGCTTGCTGTCCGCTGGCACTCCTGACTCCGGTCGGGGCTAGGTTGGGCGAGTGAGTGCTGCCAAGGAACACTATGACGTCGTCGTGGCCGGGGGCGGGCACAACGGGCTCGTGGCCGCGGCGTATCTCGGGAGGGCAGGCCTCTCCGTCCTCGTCCTCGAGCGGCTCGCTCATGTCGGCGGGGCCGCCGTGTCGACGCGGCCGTTCCGTGGGCACGAAGCCCGCGTCTCACCGTACGCCTCGCTGGTTTCGCTGATGCCGGACCGGCTGATCGAGGACCTCGATCTCGACCTCCGGCTCGCCTCGCGCGCCAGTTCGTCGTACGCCCCGACGTTCCGCGACGGGAAGCCCGGCGGCCTGCTCGTCGAGCGGCAGGATGACGCCTCGACGCGGGCCTCGTTCGAGGCAGCGACCGGGAGCACCGGCGAGTACGACGCCTGGCGGGAGTTCCACGCCGACCTCAGCGACCTGGCGCACGCCGTCGCGCCCACGCTGCTCGAACCGCTACCCATCGAGCGGACGATCCGCGAGCAGGTCGACGCCGGTATCTGGCGGGACTTCGTGACCAACCCGCTCGGAGCCACGCTCGAGGAGCGGTTCACCGACGACACCGTCCGCGGCGTCGTCGCCGGCGACGCCCTGGTCGGGACGTTCGCGTCGCTGCAGGACCCGGCCCTCGTCCAGAACCGCTGTTTCCTCTACCGGTCGATCGGCCACGGGACCGGTGAGCCGCGAGTGCCGGTCGGCGGCATGGGCGCCGTCACCGACGCCCTCTCCCGCGCGGCTCGTGAGGCCGGCGCCGAGATCCTCACGTCGGTGGGGGTCAGCGGGATACGTGGGGACGACTCCGGCGCCGAGGTCCAGTTCCACGACGGCATGTCCTCGCACACCGTCCGGGCCAGGTTCGTCCTGGCGAACGTCGCCCCCTGGGTCCTGCAGATCCTGCTCGGCGAGCCGGACGACCAGGAGACGAAGCCGCAAGGCGCCCAGCTCAAGATCGACCTCCTCGTGGACCGACTGCCGGCCCTCAAGTCGGGCATCGACCCCGCCGTCGCCCTCGCCGGCACGATGCACCTGGGATCGGACTACGCCCAGCTCGAGAAGGCGTACGCCGAGGCTGCGGCCGGCCAGGTGCCGTCCGTCGTACCCGGCCTCCTCGACTGTCCCTCGCTGACCGATCCGTCCGTCGTCGGCTCCTCGGGTGAGGGCAGGCACACGCTGACGTACCTCGGGCTGCACACCCCGGCGGCACTGTTCGACGGTGAAGACCGGGCCGCGGCGAAGGAGCGCGCCGTGGCCGGCGCCCTGGCCGCGATCAACGAGCACCTGGTGGAACCGCTCGAATCCTGCCTGGCCCGCGACGAGCACGGGAACCCGTGCCTCGAGGCCCGGACCCCGCAGGACGTCGAGGCCGACCTCGCCATGCCGGGCGGCCACATCTACCACGGCGACCTGGACTGGCCCTGGGCCCCCAACCGCGCCCGGCTCGACACCCCGGCCCAGCAGTGGGGCGTCCAGACCGACGTCGGCTCGGTACTGGTTTGCGGGTCCGGAGCGCGCCGCGGCGGCGGTGTCTCGGGCCTCGGCGGCCACAACGCCGCCCAGGCCGTCCTCGCCCACCGCTAGACTCAGGAGTGGTGACGCAAGGCCTCGTCGCGAGGGGTCTCGCCGATTTTTCGCCTCGGTCCCCCGCTGGTAACGTTGCGGTCGCTTCACCACGCGCGCCATTAGCTCAATTGGCAGAGCAGCTGACTCTTAATCAGCGGGTTCGGGGTTCGAGTCCCTGATGGCGTACCAGTCTTCACAGGTCAGGGGCCTCCTCCACTCACCGGATGGGGCCTCTTCCCATGCCTAGGTACGGAAATGGGCAGGAGTCGCGTGAGCGGTGGCGTCCGGGAGAGGTGGGCGCCTCTGATCGCCGCGGCGCAGCCTTTTCACCCACTAAGACGCTGTTCTTCGGCGCCTTCTGCCCGCGCCCGCCCCAGGCCGAGTCCGGTCGGATGGTGACCGGGGCGGTGGGGGCGTTCACTTGCCTCCGGGACGCACCGGGCCGGCCACGATCCGCCGACGCGCCTCGTCGTAGGGCAGTCGCGGCGGGACGTACTCCTGCCACCAGTCGGCACCGGCGTCGGCCAGAGCAGCGACATAGCGGCGGTCTGCCGCCAGCCCGTCTGGATCGTTGGCACGCTCACGGCCACCGACCATGATCACGAAGTCGGCACCGCCGGCCGGACGGGCCGCGGCGTCGGCACGGAGCCGGCGTACGTCGTCGGGGGTGACGTCCTCCCAACCCTTTGTGGGTGGGATCCGGTAGAGGCAGGCGCCGTCCCAGCGGAGCGCGCGGCGTCGCGGGCCGGTCCGGGTGAGGGCACCACCGACCCAGATCGGGATCCGGGGCCCGGCCACCGGACGAGGCCGGAGCACGGCTCCGTCGAGGCGGAGGTGCTGACCCTGGTACGACACAGGCTCACCCGACCAGAGTCGAGTGAGGACCTCGAGCGACTCATCGAGGACCTCCGCTCGACGGCGGGGAGAGTCCTCCTGCCCCAGAGCGGCGAGGTTGCCCGTGGCCTTGCCGTCGCCGATGCCGACCCCGAGCACCAGCCGACCCCCGGAGAGCCGGTCGACGGTGAGTGCCTGGAGGGCGACGCTCGCCGGCTTGCGTGCGGGGAGAGGCGTCACCATCGTGCCCAGGGTCATCCGCTCAGTCGCCCCGGCCAGGAGCGCCAGGGTGATCCAGACGTCGTAGGTGTCGACCGGCTCGTCGGGTCGCTGGTCGTCGGGCGGGAAGCTGAGGTAGTCCTCGCAGAACACTCCGTCCCAGCCGCACGTCTCGGCGAGTGCGCCGAGCTCGGCGATCTGGTCGGGGCGTCCCCAGGGACCTGCTGCGGTGATGTCGAGGCCGTAGAGCATGTCGTCCAGTCCATCACCGGTCACCGACACGTCCACCCGCCGCTCAGCCGGCGACCGGCTGCAGACTCACGACTCCGGCGTTCGGCGCGACCCCGGCCCCAACGTCCCGGTGATCGGCTCGCACGACTCGAGTTTGAGGAAGGACGCGCGCCACCGATTCGGCGGCGGTGGGCTAGATTCGAGGTGAGGCACCTATCGCCCCCTACGTCGCATTTGTTGGGGAGTAACCATCGCCGAGTACGACTTTCCCGCCTGGCTTCGTGTCAGCCATCTACTCAACTTCTTCCTCATGGGGCTGTTGATTCGCTCGGGATGGCAGATCATCGCCAGTCATCCACGCTTCTACTGGCGAAATGACTGCGGCCCGGGCACCGACTGGATCAAGTTCACGAAGCGGGTGGTGCCCGCCGACGAAGGTGCTTACATGGCCCGCGACGACGAGTCGTCGCTACCGAGCTGGCTTGCGTTGCCCGGTGGCAAGAACATCGGATTGGGGCGCCATTGGCACGGGCTGGTCACAGTGGCGTGGGTGGCCAACGGTTTTCTCTATGTCGGATTGCTGTTCCTGACCGGCCAGTGGCGACGCATTGTGCCGACCTCGTGGGATGTGTTTCCCTCGGCGTGGGAGTCAGTGAAGGTGTACGCCGGGTTCAACGTCCCGGGAATCGAGGACTTCACGCCCTACGACTCCCTGCAACAGCTCATTTACTTCATCGTCGTGTTCATCGCCGCGCCCCTGATGTTGGCCACCGGCCCCGCCATGTCTCCCGCGCTGATCGGCCGGCACCCGTGGTACGCCAAGATGTTCGGCGGCCGGCAGGCGGCCCGCTCGCTCCACTTCCTCGGCATGGCGTTCTTGACGTTTTTCACTGTCATGCACGTAGCCCTGGTGTTTGTGGTGCACCCCGACCACAACCTGCCCCAGATGATGTTGGGGGTCGACGATCCCGCTCGCTTCGCTCAGGCCCTGACGGTGTGCCTGATCGGCATTGCGCTCGTCATCGCTGGTTGGTTGGCGATCAGCTATCTGAGCCTGCTCGATATGCGGAAGACCCAACGCTTCCTGTTCACCTTGCTGGAGCCGATTCGTGCGGTCACGGTGAACCGAATGGTCTCGCGCACCCGCCGAGCCGGAACGTTCACCGAAAAGGACATCTCCCCCTACCACTGGAGCAACGGCCGCCACCCGACCCCTGAGGAGTCACCCGAGTGGACCGCTCTGGCGCAGAACGACTTCAAGGA
This sequence comes from uncultured Actinomycetota bacterium, assembly GCA_963788445.1. GTDB lineage: Bacteria > Actinomycetota > Actinomycetes > Propionibacteriales > Nocardioidaceae > Nocardioides. The sequence goes on along the minus strand of CAWBGN010000003.1, from coordinate 10,814 downwards.
CTTCGTGTTGGAGATCGGCGCGCCCACCTCCGCCCCGGTGCGGGTGACACTCGATGGGCTCAAGGCCCTGCCGCAGCAGGAGCAGATCTCCTTGCACACCTGTATGCAAGGTTGGACAGGCATCGCAAAGTGGAAGGGCCCCAAGGTGATGGACGTGATGGCGCTTGCGGGTCAGCGTGATCCACAGGCGGCATACCTCATGGTGACCTCCTTCGGTCTCGCTCAGATGATGCACGACGGCCGCCCTCTGGAGCCTTACTACTCCTGTATTCCGCTGGCAGATTGCATGGAAGACGAGTCGATCTTTGCCTTGTCCATGAACGACCAGCCGCTCCCACTGACCTTCGGCGCTCCACTGCGGCTGCGCGTCGAGTCCATCCACGGCTACAAGATGGTCAAGTACATCCGCTCGCTGGAATGGATCAGGGACTACCGGGTGGTCGGAGACGGGATGGGGGGCACCCGAGAGGACTCGGGCTATCAAGCCATCAATGCCCGCATCTGACGACGGCGGCAGGCCGACTGCCGGGAGGCGACGCTCGACGAAGAGCGCCCGCGCTCTTGCGACGACCCTCGTCACATCTGCGGGGTTCCCACTTTCCTGTCGTGCCTTGGAACGACCGGCATGGTGACACGGAGCGCTGTCCCCCGCCGGTGGGGCTGGAGATCTCAATGGTACCGCCGAGGGTCTCGACGCGGTCGCCGAGACCGATGAGCCCCGAATCCTCATCCCCTGATGCCAGCCCGGGTCCAGATCCAGGTCTATCCGCCGGACACGAACGTGATCGAGTCGCGGGCCTGGACGATGCGGTCTACCAGGTCGGCCGACGCGCCCTGTTGGTGCCACGAGTCGACCACGACCGGGACGCCATCCACCTCCAGGACCCAGAAGTCGATGGTCACCGTCTTGGGAGCATCGCCATAGGTGACGCCGCGGCTGCCTCGCGGCGTCTCCGCGACGCGGTACCACTGGTCCACCGGGCACTCACTGGTGATCCGGAGCCGTAGGTGCAGTGCGTCGTGGCCGGACAGCTGCGTCGGCGTGGCGGGCTGGACGACCGTGCTGTGTGGGATCTGGGCGAGCTGTCCCGCGAGCGACTGGGGGTTCTCGCCCACGTTGGAGTTCGTCAGGTCGCCGCTACAACCGGAACCAGCTGCCAGCGCATCGGGCCGGTAGACGCCGAACCCTCCGTAGGTCCCGTGATCCTTCACCTCAGGGAAGTCCCCCGACCTCCAGCCTTGCCCCTGGACGGTCAGGTCCGCCTCGATCGCGGCGCCGGTCGAGGCAGCGCCCACGAGTACGCGGTACGTGCCCGGCTCGAGGTATTCGGGGCCCGGGTCCGGCGCGAGGGCCGGCGGAGTCGTCTCGGACCCGGACGCGGTCGGCTCGGTCGGCTGGGTCGCGGGCCCGGGATCGCTCCGAGGGCCGCCGGGATCGATCTGGCTGGCACCGTAGGCGACCCCGCCGGCGAGCACGACCGTGGCGGCGGTGAGGCCGATCCGGGTCATGCTGCGGCGACGCCGCCGGACCCGCCCGCCATGGATCAAGACGTCGACATCGGGTGGGGTCGGAGTCTGCATGTCCGCCTCCTGGCTCAGTGTGTCTCTGAGTGCCTCGCCGAGGTTCATGACCCCTCCACCCCCTCTCCGACGCCCGACGCGGCCAACGCCCGTCGGAGCGCACCAATCCCCGCGAACGACTGGGACTTCACGGTGCCCGGCGCGCAGCCGAGGACGTCGGCGATCTGCGCCTCGCTCAGGTCCTCGTAGTAGCGCAGCACGATCACCGCTCGCTGCCGGTCGGGGAGCGCGCACACCAGCGGCCACAGCAGGGAGTGGTCGAGGACCGGCACCTCGAGGGAGTCCCCCATCACCTCGGGCAACTCGTCCCACGGCTGCTCGCGGTGCCAGGCTCGGCGCCGGCCCGAGAACAGGGTGTTCGCGAGCATCCGCCGCACGTACGACTCGGCGTACTCCATCCGGCCGATCCGCGACCAGTTCACGTAGGCCTTCTCCAGGGTGCTCTGCAACAGGTCCTCCGCACTGGTCGGCGACGCCGTGAGCAGGTAGGCCAACCGGTACAGCGCACCCCACCGGGCGGTGACGAACGCGGCGAAGTCCTCGTCGATGTTCACCAGTCGCCCCTCCGCTCTGTCGAACCTCAAACGCGTTGGTGGGCGATCCGGTTCGTTCGAGCTCGTCGACAAGATCCTCCTCTCCGTCGGCCTGCAGGTCGAACAGGCAACAACCGAGCTCCCGATGGCTCTCTCACGTCGTCCGCCGAACCGATGTCAGGGGATACGGCGTTCAGAGTGCGTCAAGAGTTCGTCGGACGTCGAGCGAGGAGAACGCCATGAGGATCCAGGACAAGCGGCGAGGACGCGCGACGATCGCCGTCACCTGCGCGATGGCTGCCACCGTGGCGGTGGTTGTCTCAGGATGCAGCGGCGGTTCGGACGGCTCCGACCGCGCCGAGTCGATCGTGACGCCGTCCGCCAGCCCGACCCCGTCCGAGGCGGCCGTGGCGGCCGCGGCGGTCGAAGCCATCGACACCAGCGACTGGACGACGTACACGTCGGACCTCTACGACCTCGAGGTCGGCCACCCTCCGGGTTGGACGGTGACCCCCGCTTCCCGGAAGTGGCTTCTCGACACGGACGGCAAGGACTTCCTGAGCCCCGCGCACGAAGCTTTCCTGTCCCCGTCTGGTCACATTCGCGTGAGTGTCTGGAACGTGCCTCTCGATCCGGGCACCTCCGTCCACGACTCGATGACTGCTAGCAAGGCGTGGGTCGAGGACTACTGCGAGGCATCAGGCAACACACCGTGCACTGGGATCGGAGATCGCGCCGTCGAGCTGTGCCTCGAGAAGTGGGACTGTCATCCGGGCCTGCTGGTGCCGTTCAAGGACGACGTCCAGGCCTTCTTCAGCGGCGGCATCTACGACGCCGACGCGGTGACCGTCGTCGCGGTGTGGAGGCGCCAGTCAGCCCCGGCCACCACGCCGTACGGCGGTTCCCAGCGTCTCCTCGAAGGCTTCCTGTCGACCATGGAGGTCTGGCCCGCATCAACGCCAAGGTCCGACCGCCACTGACACACCCACTCTCGGTCAACGATCGGACACACCCATCGCACTCGCACGCACAGCACGAACAGCTGTCGCCGGCGCCACACTGGTGTTGGACGCGGGTTGCTCGCCCGCGCGACCGACCCAGACCGACGGACGGCGCCACCGTCAACGACCACGCAGCGCCCTGGAAGCTGTTCTCCTACTAGCACCATGAGGCTCCGGCCGCCTGCCAATGCCGTGGGCTGCGCGCATGCAGCCTGCGTCTTACCGCCGCCTGTCAAGAACTCACGTGGCATCGGGCATAGCCACGCCAGGACAGCGGCACCCCTCTCCCCGGCCCCCAGTGAGTCCCGCCGGACGTCTGCCCCAGCCCAACATGGGCAGTGTGCACCTTCGGGCTTGGAGCGTGGGGGTACGAATCGCCGGCCAGCATGCCCTGGACTAGCCTGCGGTACGGCGGCAGACCTCGTCCCATGGCGTCGGCTCGAGCCCGAAGGCCTCCGTGATCGCCGAGGAGTCGAGAATGTAGGGCGAGGTGAATTGGTAGAGCGTCTCGCGCAGTTCCCGCAGGATCGGCACGAACGGCGCCGCGAGCGTGAGCAGGGCGTTGGGCATCGCCTTCACGGTGACCGGCTTCGCGCCGACGCTGGCCAGCACGTCGTTGACTGCCTGGGCCTGCGTGCGTGGGGCGTTGGACGGCGCGTGCCACACCCGGCCCCAGGACGACTCCTGGGTCGCGACGGTTGCGAGAGCGCGGCCCATGTCGTGCACGTCGGTCCAGGTGTGCGGCTGGTCCGCGCTGCCCACGACGCTGACATTCTTCCCCTGGAGCGCTTTGGTGATGACGCGCGGCACGTGGGCGTAGTCGCCGGGGCCGGCACCCATGTAGTCGCTCCCGCGAACCTCGACAGCGCGGACCAGCCCGGCCTGATGGGCCGCGAACGCGTCGGCCGTCATCTTCGCCCGCACCCGGGCCTTCTTACCGGAAGCCGAGTCGGGCATACCCTCGCGCATCAACCCGTCGGACACCGGTCCGTAGGGGTAGAGGTTGGCCGCGGTGACCAGCACCGCACCGCTGCGTTCGGCAGCCTCGACGAGAGCCTCGGCCACCGGCGGCCACAGTTCGGGCCACTTGTCATACGCCGGCGGGTTCACGCAGTTGTACAGGGCGACCGCCCCGTCGGCGAGGTGGGCGAGCGCATCCGCACTAGTCGCGTCGACCGCGGTCGTCCCGTTGGCCCCGGATCGGCTTGCGAGGACCACCTGGGCCCCGTGCTCTTCGAGTGCTGCCGCCGCTGCGCGCCCGACCGCCCCCGCGCCGATGATCACGTGTCTGTCAGACATGTCGGTCCCTCCGTTTCAGTGTTTACGACGGGCCACTTCGTGCAAGCCCCCGGAAGCGCTGACGCCCCAGCCTCCCTCACTGGGCGGAGTCGGAGGTGAGGGCGCGCCCTGGCGATCGCCGCAACCTGACCGGGCCGGATCCGTTGAGAGGTCATGGACGCTTCTCCTGTCGTGGCCACGTTCCTGCCTCGATAACGGCGGAGGCAATCTCGGCTTCCCCCGCATGGGCAGGCCTGGCCGTGAACGCCGGAACGGGGCGGCCCATGCGCCGCCCCGTCCTGACCCACTCAAGGTTCTTTGGTGTCGATGCGCCCGGGGTGAACGCTGATCATGCTGTTGTGGTCACCAGGGCTGTGCTGCTGGGTGGTTCAGACTCCGGCGACCTCCAGGGGACGCTCGTCGACCGGCGTCTCGGTCACGGCCGGGTTGTTCTTGGCCTTGCCAACCCAGACCAGGCCGAGTCCCGCGAGGACGAAGGTCAAGCCCAGGCCGGCGAGCAGACCGGAGATGCCGAGGCCGAGCTGCAGGGCGGAGTGGGTGACGGTGCCGACCCCGAGCTCGGCGATCAGGCCATGGGCGGTGCCGGTCCAGGCCTGCTCTCGGGCGATGCCCTCGATGGGGTGCTCGCGGTCGAAGTCGCTCCAGTACTTGCCGTTCACGTCGAACTCGTAGGTGCCGGCCTTGAACAGCTCGCCGTTGTACTCCACGTCCTCATCGAGCACCACGGTCTGGGTGCCGGTCAGCGTGTGGTAGCTGATGGTGGCCATCTGGTACATGTACTCGGTCGCGGTGTTCACCACCGGGTCCGCAGGGTCCAGGTCGGACTCGACTACCGGGTACTTCCAGTCCTCGGTCAGCAGGCCCATGATCGCCTCCGCGCCCTCGGTCTCGCCGCGGTCGGTCAGTTGGCCGTCCTCGTCGTAGGTCAGCTCCACGTTCTGCGCCGCGGAGAGGGCGTGCAGGGAGTCGTAGCCGTCCTGGACCTTGGCATAGGCCACGCCGGAACCGACGAGGAAGCCGAGGCCGATCACGGCCAGGAGGACGCCGAGGATACGAAGGCGCTTGGTCATCTGAAACACATCCTTGAGTGGATTCTGTTGGACCTTCCGTGTTCATGGTGTGGCGTCGACAACCCATGCCGTAGGAGTCGAACGTCCCGACCACCCCGGGCCGGGAGACCCCAAGAGATTTGGGGACCCGGCAGGGCGACGGCGCGTGTCACCGCCGCGTATGGCTGATTCAAGTACTGGCTCGAGTGCCCGCTCATGGGCATGAATGGCCGGGGGGAGGGACCGATGAGTCGACGGGAGTCCGGTAGGAGGAGAGTGGAGTTGAAGGGGTTGATCTCCATGACCACCGCGTTCCGCTGGGTCGTCGTCGCTGTGCTCGTGGGCCACGGGCTCATCCACCTCCTCGGAGTCGCCAAGGGCTTCGGGTGGGCAGAGGTGCCCCAGCTCAAGCAACCGATCGGCGCCGGCGGCGGCGTCCTCTGGCTGCTCGCTGCGATCCTCGTCCTCGCCTCCGCGGTGCTCATCGCCGCGGGAGCCCCGACCTGGTGGTGGGCTGGTCGCCGCTCTGCGCGGCGGTGGTCTCCCAGGTCGCCATCGTGACCTCGTGGAGCGACGCGAAGGTCGGCACCGTCGTCAACGTCATCCTGGTGCTCGCCGCTGGCGTACGGCTTCGCCTCCCTGGGACCGACCAGCTTCCACGCCCAGTGGCGCGACCAGGCGACGCAGGCGCTCGCCGACGCTCGACCCCGCACCGGCCGTGGTGACCGAGGCGGACCTCGCCGACCTGCCGGAGCCGCTCGCGGCCTACGTCCGCCGCTCCGGGGCGGTCGGCAAGCCGCGGGTGACCAGCTTCTACGCCGACTTCCACGGCCGCATCCGCAGCGGCCCGGACCAGGCGTGGATGTCGTTCACCGGCAAGCAGGTCAACACCTACGGGCCGCGTCCGCAACGGGTGTTCATCATGGACGCGACCAGGTCCGGGCTGCCGGTCACCGTCCTGCACTCGTTCGCCGACACCACCGCCACCATGCGGGCGAAGGTGCTCTCGCTGTTCACCGTCGTCGACGCCTCCGGACCCGAGATGGACCGCGGCGAGACCGTCACCGTGTTCAACGACCTCGTCGTCCTCGCCCCCGGCGCGATCGTCGACGCGCCCGTGCGGTGGACGGCCGTGGATGCCCGCCACGTGCGGGGCGTCTTCACCGACGGGGACCAGACGGTCTCCGCGGAGCTGACCTTCGACGCCGAGCACGACCTGGTCGACTTCGTCTCCGAGGACCGACTGCGAGCCTCCACCGACGGCAAGTCCTTCGACCCGCAGACCTGGTCGACCCCGCTGTCCGGGCATCGCGACGCCGACGGCCGCCGGGTCCTCGCGTCGGGCGAGGGTCGGTGGCACGCGCCGCGGCCCGAGGGCTGTTCACCTACGTCGAGTTCCACCTCGACGACATCGCCTACAACGTGCGCAGCGCCGACGGGACGACCTGCGCCGGCGCACGCCCTGCTCCGACGCCGACAGCGTCCAGCCGTGAGCGGTGCCGGAGCGGTCGGGCACGCGACGCAGCAGACCGCCGGCCGAGCCAGTGTCGACCTGTACTGGCTGCCGCTGGGTGCCGGCGCCGGCGGGCCGGTGCGTGCGGGGCAGCGGCCGTCTCTACGAAGCGCTCGCCGCGGCCCGGCGGCACCGCGGACGCGCTCGACCTGTACCACTCCGCGCTGATCGTCCGGTTGGACGGCCACGCCTACGCCATCGAGATGGCACCGGTGTGGGCCGTGCGCGACCCCGATCGCGGGGTCGTCTCCGAAGGTCCGGTCGGGCATGCCGTCGTGGGGTCGCTCCCGGCTCTTCCGCTACGAGGTCCGCTGCTGGCGCGACGGCACCATCCCCGACGTGGCCGCGGCGGTCGACAGCCCCCGGCGCGTCAGCAGCGACGCAGCGCCAGGCGCGTCGGGTGCTCGAGCTGGTCGCCGTCCTTCCCCGACGGCCACCTGGGGCCGCGACGAGCAGCGGACCGGCGAGATGTGGAACTCGAACTCCCTGACCGCCTGGCTGCTCGCCCGCAGCGGTCACGACACCGACCGACCCCTTCCAGCCGCCAGCGGGTGGTCGCGCACCCGGATGGTCGGCCGGACTGGTCGTCGCCGCGCGCACCACAGCTCACGTCGATGGTGGCCGAGAAGCAAGCAGCCCGGGACCGCAAGACTAGCGCGCACGGGCTGGTCCGGGAACCCTATGACGAGCACGCGCATCGGTGCAGAATGCCGCTGTTCGCCCTCGCCAACGCCGACATCCCCCTCGATCCCGACTTCCTCGCCTCCGCCTACTCCACCGCTCGTCTGGGCGATCGATGGTGGCCTCGCGTCGGTCAAGCCCAGGCGTCGTGCTGGCCTCCTGGCTGTTGGTTTGACGCGACCGTCCTCGGCCGCAGAGGCGTACGGAGCCGATGTGCGTGTTTACCCGGGCCGCGGCTCAGATCTGGCCAGCGCCCATCCGGCAGCAGCCGGTTCACCTCGGCACAGTCCTAGCCGCCGGGTCGGCGTACACGAAGCAGTGGTCGGCGTTGGGCTGATGCTCGAATCGCGTGGCGCCGCCCGCCAGCACGCGCGCCCCGGTCGCCTCCAGGTCGTCGACGAAGAACTCGAGGTGCATCTGCATCCGCACCTCGCCATCCGGCCAGGTGGGTGGCCGGTGGTCGTCGATCTGCTGGAACCCGATGTCACCGTTGGGCCCTTCGACCAGCGCCCAGTGCTCGTCGCCCTTCGCGACCCGTCGGTGATCTCGGCGTAGAAGCGCGCGAGCGAGATCGCGTCGGGCGCATTGACCGTCGTCAGGCGTCGAGGCTTGACCAGCTCGGCGTCGGCGACCTGCATCTGCTGGTACGTGGGCGTAGAGCTTCCCCAGCGTTCCTTCCGTTTGGGCGCGCCGGCGTCGGAGACTGTCGGCCCTGCTGGATCAGCACCCGGCCGTCGACCTGCCCGGCGACTGACCGAGGTCCTCGAGATGACCCGCCAACCAGAGGCGTGGTACGGGAGATGCATCATCGGCAGGCCGCGCTCCTCGACCACCAGCCGGGTCTTGGAGCCCTCCTCGGTCAGCCACGCCTCGATCTGCCCCTCGTCGTCCGTACCCGGCTCTGTGGTCAGCAGCAGGTGGTGGGGCGCATCGCAAACGTCGACGCGCGCGGACCGGTCCAGCTGCTCGTGAAGACGGTCTGGATAGTCCGCAACCCTCATCTCGCCGTCGACCCGGGCGATCCAGCGGGCCAGCCGCTCGGGTGTTGTACACGCCTGCCAGAGGTCGCCGATGCCCGTGTCGTAAAGGTCCTCGACCGGACTGCTCCGCGGGTCTCGTCGAGTGTCCGCATCGTCGCGGTCGTGGTCATCGTCGTACCTTCTTTCCTCGTGCGATCTCGGTATGGAGGGCGTCTAGCCGGTTCTCCCAGAGCCGGCGGTAGTGTCCAGCCACTCGTCGACCTCGACAGCGCCTGCGGGCGGAGTGTGTAGATCCGGCGCTGCGCGTCCTGGCGTACGTCGACCACCCCGGCTTCCCGCAGCACGCGGAGATGCCGGGACACGCCCGGGCGTGCGATCGGTAGAGCCTCGGCGAGACTCTCCTGCGCTCGCCGGGTGGTCGCGGAGGATCTCGAGAACCGTGCGCCGGCTCTCGTCTGCCAGCGCGTGCAACACGGCGTCCATGTGCGTTAATGTAACCTGCCTTGGGTACGTATCCGCAAGGTTACATTCGGTCCTGAACGTGGCGTCGGGTCGGGAAGGGTGCCGCGAAATGACGGTGGCAGTCGACGCCGATCACGGCGTTGGTGCTGTGCCTCCAGAGGCAGCGAGGCCACGTGCTGGGTGCCGTGGAAGGACTGAGCGATGAGGCGCTGCGGCGCCGCGTGCTGCCCTAGGGTGGAGCTGCCTGGGGATGGTGCAGCACCTCACACTGTCGGTGGAGCGTTTGTGGTTCCGCGCTGTCGTGGCCGGCGAACCGGAGGTCATCGACTTCGTCGGCAGCCAGACGGCGTCATGGACAGTGGCTCCGGGACTACCCGCCGGCGATGTCCTTGACTGCTATCGCCACGAGGCTTCCCTGGTGGACGCGGTCATCGCCGCGTCATCTGCCGACGCTGACTTCGCCTGGTGGCCGTTCCCCGGGAGTGAGTGGCGCCTTCACAATCTTCGGGATGTCCTGCTCCATGTGATCACTGGACCCGCCACTCACGCCGGACACCTCGACGTCGTCGCGAACTCATCGACGGGCAGCATGGTTGGTGAACACCTTTAACCAGTAGCCCTGGCTCCGTGCCTGGACTCCCACAGCCGAACCAAGTGCGCCAATGCGGTACCCGGCCAGACCTGGCAACCACTCTGACGGCCAACCGGAGCCGCGACCCGTGAGTCTTTCCGCCGCATATCGGCGCCACCGAACGTCCATTCACGCCGAGTGCTGCCCTGGGTCGTCCGCGCGCGCGGGTATGGCCGTATAGGAGTTCGCCAGTGTGGTCCTGGCCTGCGTCCCTGATTCGGTGTGAAACTTTCTTCCCGACGATGTCGCAGACCCGTCGGCTCGTTCGACGTACGAGTGAGGCCACCGACCAGCGGGGCCCGAGGACAAGGAGCAGCTGATGCCGCGATTCATGGGTTTCGTGCAGATGGAGGAGGGCGTCGGTACGCCGCCGAAGGCCCTGTTCAAGGCGATGGACGAGCGCATCGCGGAGCGGATCGCTTCGGGCGTGTTCGTCGACGGCGGCGGGCTGTACGGCATCGACGACGCCGTCACAGCTCGTCGTCCGCAAGGGCGAGATCACGCGCGTCGACGGTCCGTACGCCGAGGGCAAGGAGGTCGTGGGCGGGTGGTCGATCCTGCAGTACGACACGCTCGAGGACGCGATCGCCGACTCGAAGACGTTCGCCGAGCTGCACGCGAGGTACTGGCCCGAGGTAGAGGTGACCTCCACGCTGCGCCAGATCTCCGACGGGCCGCCCGAGCCGACCGACGTCTGGCGAGCTCGAGCGGGGGTGGGCCCTAGGCTGGCCGGGTGCCGGCCGAGCCCATCCCCGTCGACCCCACCCTCGTCGAGACATTCACCGCCACCTGGCGTGCGGAGTGGGCTGGCCTAGTGGGCGCGATGACGAGGATGACGCGCGATGTCGGGTTGGCAGAAGACCTGGCTCAGGACGCGCTCGTCTCCGCGCTGGAGCAGTGGCCCACCACGGCGTGCCCCGAGCAACCCAGGCGCCTGGCTGATGACTGCTGCCAAACGGCGTGCCATCGACCGCTTCCGTCGTGAGGACACGCTGCGACTGAAGACCGAGCTGCTCGGCCACGACCTGCGGGAGGAGGAGCGCATGCCCGATCTCGACTCGCAGGTCGACCACATCGAGGACGA
>CAWBGN010000002.1:0-52172 GCA_963788445.1 uncultured Actinomycetota bacterium | reverse complement strand
TCAAGGCGGTAGCGCCGGTTCGAATCCGGTCGGGGGTACCACGCTCAGAAGGGGCCCTGACCAGCTGAACGCTGGCCGGGGGCCCCTTCTGCGTTGTCCGGCTGTGATCGGCTGAAACCGGCCAAGTACGGGTGTCCGTGCCCTACACGTGCGCCGACCGGCTCGCCGCGGTGGTGCGTGACCTCACCGAACGCGCGAACGTCGGGTGGGGCGGCGTCCGGACAGACATCCTTTTGGGTCTTGTCAGACCAACCGGACAGCGAGTACCAAGGAACCCCGCCGGGCAACCGACCCAGCCGACCTCCGGGGAACGACATGCGTCGACAACTTCTCTTCCTTCTCTCCGCGCTCGCCCTGCTGCTCGTGCCGCTCGCGCCGGCGCAGGCGATTGTCAACGGCGTGCCGGACGACAACGATCACCCGTACGTCGGTGAGGTGCTGTTCTACGTGCCCGATGAGGTGGATCCGCGCTTCAGTGACCCGGGTGCGTGGTTCACCTGCTCCGCGACGCTGCTCAACGAGACGATCGTGGTCACCGCCGGGCACTGCACGTACGGCGTGGGCCATGACGGTGTGCCGACCACGCCCGCCGGCGGGTCGGGTGGCAACGACATCTGGGTCAACTTCTCCGAGGCGCCGGACTTCAGCATCCTGCCGCCGAGCTCCACCTTCGCGCCGGACGACAACGCGGGACGCTACGAGGCCTGGTCCGCCGCGCTGAACGCGTCGGACGAGTGGCATCGGGCAACGTCCTTCCCGCACCCGGAGTTCGACCCGAACGCCTTCTTCACCCACGACATGGGCGTGCTGCGGCTGGCTGAGCCGGTGAGCATGGACGAGTACGGGCAGCTGCCCACCCCGGGCCTCATCGACACGCTGGCGCGGGATCACCGGGCGACCTACACCGCGGTGGGCTACGGGCTCGAGAAGTCCACGCCGCACGCCTCCTTCGGCGGTGACACGCGGCGGAAGGCCACCGTCACGTTGGTGAACATCCAGGGTGTGTACGGGACCGGCAAGGGCACCGCGGTCAAGTGGTCGGGCAACAAGGGCAAGCCGCACACCGGCGGCACATGCTTCGGCGACTCCGGCGGACCGACCTTCCCCAACGCCGCGGGCATGGAGCGGACCGTGCTGACGGTGACCTCCTTCGGCATCAACGGCAACTGTGCCGGCGGTGGCGGGGGCTACCGGATCGACCAGCCTGACGACCTGGCGTTCCTGGCCAGCTTCGGCGTGACGCCGTAACCCTCGGCATCGTTTCTGGGACGTCATCGGGACCGACCGTGATTGCGACCGGTCTCGATGACGTCCCCGCCGTGCGCCACCAGAGCTCGCAGTCATTTCGCCCATCTCCATGACGCTCGGTGCCGTGGCCGTCTGGGGCGCCCGGGACGGGCCCCCGAGCGGGCGGAGGACTGGCTCCTGAATGGTTGACTGTGACCTGACCAGCAACGGACGGGACGGTGGTCGGTGCGGACGGGATGCACCGGGTGCTGGTCGACTGGCTCCGCCACCTCGGCCACCGGGCCGACGATCGAGGTCACCCGATCCGTAGCGCACACCCATCCGCGGGCGATGCCGTGTCCGAACACTCCTCCAAGCACGCGGGGATCGACCCCGCGCAGTGAGTTGAAGGGGAGACAGGCATGAGGCAGAGGAAGAAGACGATGGCAGCTGTGGGGGTGGCCGGCCTAGCGCTGGCTGCGGGTGTGCTGAGTGGCCCGGCCAACGCAGGCGACCGGGACGGACGTGCACTGCGGGCCATCGGACTGGTCGGCGACACCACACTGGTGTCGTTCGACGTGGACCGGCCCCAGAAGACTCGCGCCCTCGGCAACGTGCGTGGCCTCGACGGTGACACCGCACTAGTCGGCATCGACTACCGGGTCCAGGACTCGAAGCTGTACGGCGTCGGTGACGCCGGCGGCGTCTACACGATCAACCCCCGAACGGCGAGGGCGACTCGGGTGAGCCAGCTGACCGTCGCCTTGGACGGCACCACCTTCGGCGTCGACTTCAACCCCGCGGCGGACCGGTTGCGCGTCACCAGTGACACCAGCCAGAACCTGCGGCACGACGTCAACCCCGGCGGCGTGACCGTCGCCGACGGGACGCTCTCCTACCCGCCTGCGGCGCCTCCGGCCACCGGGATCAACGGCTCGGCGTACACCAACAACGACCTCGATCCCGCGACCGCGACGACGCTGTTCGACATCGACACGCTCATGGACCAGGTGGCCATTCAGGCGCCCGCCAACAACGGGACGCTGTCCGTGACGGGCAAGCTGGGCGTCGACGCGAGCCGCGACGTCGGGTTCGACATCGTCAGCCAGGTCGACGGTGGCACGACCGCCAGGAACACCGCGTTCGCGACGATCACCACCGGTGGTAGAGCCGCGTTCTACAACGTGCAGCTGCTGACCGGCCAGGTCAACCCGGTGGGCGCGTTCCCGAGGTCCCACCAAGTGCGCGACATCGCGCTGCCGATCGACAAGTGAGGTAGATCGACACGTAACCAGACGCACCCGCTGCCGGCGTCGCCCACGCCGGCGGCGGGTGCCTCGACGGGTCGTGCGCGTGTCAGGACACGAAGGTCGTGACGGCAGGCGCTGACCGGTTGCCGGTGGGGTCGACGGCAGGAACCGCGTGGCCGAACACACCTTCGTAGTTCGTCCCGGTCACCGCAGGATGGTGTCCTTCACGACATCTCGGTCGTAGACCGGCCGGAGGCGCCTACCTCCCAGAAGTCGTCGGCGACCTCGAGATCAAATGTCTCCGCCGAGTGCACGAGCTCCCGGTGATGGAACAGCGGTTCTCGCGCCGTAAGCAGTTCCAGGATGGCGTCCAACTCGCGGGGCATCGCGCACTCTGAGCGGTAGATCCGGGCGACCGTAGCCGCCATCAGTGCGGCATTAGTGCGTTACGAGCGCGTGGATCGCGGCGTGACAGGTCGGATGCTTGTGCCTTGGGCCGCTTCCTTGGCGAACCCGCTCGTCGGTACATCGGCGAGTTGCCGGCCTGGTCCAGGTGTAGATCTCTTCTAGTCCGTTGAGACACCTCAGTGCAGGGTTTGGCGCTTGAGATGTGCGGCGATGCCACGGCCGCGCCAGGTGCGGCGGACTCCGGTCAGAGCGTCCTCGGCGTGTTCGGGCTGGTCGGAGTCTCGGTTGAGGCCACGCAGCAGCTGCTCGTCGAGCGGGAGCGTCGTGAACAGGTCGACGAAGTTCTGCAGGCCGACGAACCCGCGGCGGGAGCAAGCACAGCCATTGACCGGTCCGAGCGGGGTCTGCAAAGGTGATTGCCTGAGGGAGGAAATGCTAGACCGCTCACAGCCATACCAATCGTGACCCGAACGGGGCGGAGGAACAATTCCGTGGGGGTCATCCACCTGTCCCGAACGGACTCGCACGTGCTCGGTAGGTAGCTCTCTAGGTGCCCGGCCATCAGGGCTCGGCACCAGCTGGCGGCGTCTAGCCCGATTGGCCGAGGGAGTATGAGCAACAAGACCCCCGCACGTCACGGACGAGCGCCGCTGCACGCCGTGTCGGCGTGGCCCCTGCGCCGCAAGGTTGCGCTAGCGCTAGCGATCCCGTTGCTAGTTGCCGCCACCCTGGGTGGCCTGCGAGTGGCCAACGACCTGAACGAGGCCAGGAACTCGTCGACGAGTGCCACGCAGGTCACCGTGTTGCGACCTGCGGTCGACTACCTCACCGCCGCTGAGCAGGCCATGGTGGCCGCGCAGGACACCTCGGCGAGCAGTCGAGCCGAGCTCGAGACCGCCGTCCAGGAGCTGAGGAGTGCCGCATCGGAGCTGGAGACGGCGCGCGACACCGCGGACCTGAACGAGGAGCAGCGCTACCAGGTGGATGTGGTGCTCGACCTGAGCCGGGCGTTGCGCGAAGACACCGACCGGCTCAGTCCTGGCACCTGGGTGGCGCAGCTCAGGCAGCTCCAGTCCGGCGTGACCCAGCTGATCACCACGATCGTGAACGCCCAGCTCGAGCCCGAGCCGCGGCTGGAGCTGCTCGCCCAGACCCTCGGCGGTCGTTTCTCCCTGGCGATGCAACAGGCGCTGGTCGCCACGGAACGGAGCGGCGAGACCGGGTCACTGGAGCTCTTCGCCGAGCTCGGTGTCGAGGGCGCGGCCATCGACCGTCTGGCCAGTGAACTGGGTGCCTCTGAGCCAGGGATCGCAAACCTGAGGACGGAGAACGCCCAACGCACACGGATCGTGCGCACCGGTGGCACCGATCTCGGCGGACCCGAGGCTTACGCCGAGTACGACCAGCTGGTCGAGACGCTGATGGACGGCATCGACGACGAGCTGGCCGCGGCGGCAAGCGATGCGCGTGCGCGGGCCTTGGCCAACGCCGGCATCACGCTGGGTGCCCTCCTGGCCGCGATCCTCGTGGCACTCCTGATCTCCCGGCTGCTCCTCAAGCCCATCGGGCGTGTGCGCGAGGGCGCCAGGGCCGTCGCCCACCAACGCCTTCCCGAAGCGGTCGCGAAGATCCGCGCGGGTGAGGACCCCGGCAGGATCGTGCCGATCGACGTCACGACCGACGAGGAGGTGGGGCAGCTGGCCAGGGCCGTCGACGACCTGCACCGACAGGCGGTGCGGCTGGCCTCGGGCGAGGCCGAGCTCCGTTCCCAGGTCAGCGACATGTTCGTCACGCTCTCGCGTCGCAACACCTCCCTGATCAACCAGCAGCTCGGGCTCATCGAGACGCTCGAGAAGAACGAGGAGGATCCGGCCCGGCTCGAGAGCCTCTTCCGGCTGGACCACTTGGCTGCTCGCATGCGTCGTACGGCGGACAGCCTGCTGATCCTCGCCGACGCACCCACCCGCGCCGGCGGTCACGAGGACCTCACGGTGGCCGACTCCCTAGAGGCGGCGATCGCGGGCGTGCAGGACTACCAGCGGGTCCGGGTCGGATCGGCCAGCACCGCGCGAATCGCCGACGCTGCCGCGGGCGACGTGATCCATCTCCTCACCGAGCTCGTCGACAACGCGCTCGCGTACTCACCGCCGACCACGACGGTCTCGATCGGCTCCACCACGACTCCCGAGGGAGTCACGATCGAGGTCGCGGACGCCGGCCTCGGAATCCCGGACGAGACGCTTGCGGGCCTCAACGAGATCCTGCGCTCCGGTGGCGACGTCACGCCCGATACGGCCCGACGGATGGGTCTGTTCGTGGTGAGCCGACTCGCCCAGAGGTACGGCATCACGGTGTCGCTGCGCGGCAACCAGCACCACGGCACGACGGCCACGGTGTTCCTGCCGAACTCGCTGCTCCGTGACCCGCAGCGGCCCGAAGTGCCCGAGCAGGACGCAACGTTCGACCGATATCCCCCAGTGGCCCCGACGCCGGCCCCGACGCCCGCCCGTGCGGGTCAGGAGCCGATCGCGGCGACCATCAACGCCTCCCTCGGCCTGCCGCGGCGTGAGCCCGGCGCCTCCTTCGCCACCGCCACGCCTTCGCCTGTCGACGTCGGAAGCGATCCGCTCGGCGTCGACTGGAACGAGCTGCGCCAGTCCGGGGGCGACACCGACGCCGATCCTCCGATCTTCACAATGCTGCGATCGGCCTGGTTGACCGCCGACGGACGCCACGCCGAGTGGCGGTCCTCCGAGGTCGAGGCGGGTTGGGACAGGGCCGCGACAGTCGAGTCCTCGCCGACACCTTCCCCGGTCACCGCCTCCGGACTCCCGGTGCGTGATCCGGGTTCCCGTCTCGTCCCCGGCGGCGTCGCCAAGGCCGAGGCGCCGGCGCCACGCGACCCCGAAGCCATCCGGGCGCGCCTGGCGGCGCACACTGCAGGCGTGTCGCGCGGACGCGCCGACGCCGCGGCACGACCCTCGGACGAGACGACGGAGAGAGGTCCCGAATGAGCGATCACGACGGCCGCAGCGCACCCAAGCAGACCGCACCCGACCTGAACTGGCTCGTCACCCGGTTCATCGACGGAGTGTCGGGTGCGGCCCACGCGATCCTGGTGTCGGCAGACGGCCTGTTGATGGCGGCGAGCAGCAGCATCCCCCGCGAACGAGCAGAGCAGCTTGGCGCGGTGGCGTCCGGTCTCGCCAGCCTGGCGGCGGGTGCGGCCCGGCTCTTCGAGGGCGGCGCCGTCATGCAGACGGTGGTCGAGATGGAGCACGGTCACCTGATGCTGATGAGCGTCGGCGACGGCTCCTACCTCGCCGTCCTCACCCAGGACTCCGCGGACATCGGCCAGATCGGATATGAGATGGCCCTTCTCGTGGACCGCGTCGGAAGAGCCGCGCAGGCCAGGGCGCGCTCCACGGCTCCGGGAGCGTGAGTGTGAGTCGCTATGGCATCCGTTGACCCTTCCGGGGCGGAACAGGAGCGGGCCGCCCGGTTCGTCCGTCCCTACACGATCACGGCTGGTCGCACGCGAGGGAACGTCGACCTACCGATGGAGGCCACCCTGCGTCGAGTGCCGGCAGGTGACGACTCCACCCTGAGCCCAGCCGCGCGCCAGGTCCTCGACGCGTGCGACACCCGTTCGGTGGCGGAAGTCTCGGCCATGGTGTCGATGCCACTCGGGGTGGTCCGTGTCCTCCTCAGCGACCTGGTCGAGCAGGGCTTCGTCCAGGTGCAAGCCACCCTCACTGACAGCTCGTCGATCGACGAACGGATCGAGCTCATCGAAAGGACCCTGAGTGGACTACGCACCTACTAGCGCCCCGCGCAGGGCTGCGTCCACGAAGATCGTGATCGCCGGCGGCTTCGGAGTGGGCAAGACCACCATGGTGGGGTCGGTGTCGGAGATCGTGCCGTTGCGAACCGAGGCTCTGGTCACCGACCAGTCCGAAGGCATCGACGATCTCGAGGCCGTGCCCGCCAAGTCGACCACCACCGTGGCCATGGACTTCGGGCGACTGACCCTGGCAGAAGATCTCGTCCTCTACCTGTTCGGGACGCCCGGTCAGCGACGGTTCTGGTTCATGTGGGACGACCTGTGCCTGGGCGCCATCGGAGCGATCGTGATCGTCGACACGGCCCGACTCGATGCGGCGTTCGCGCCGCTGGACTACTTCGAGTCCAAGGACCTGCCGTTCATCGTGGCGGTCAACCAGTTCGACAACACCGAGCGGTATCCCCTCGAGGATGTGGCCAACGCGCTGGCACTTCCCGCCGACGTCCCGATCATCAGAATCGACGCCAGGGACCGGGAGTCGGCCAAGCAGGCACTCGTGCGGGTCACGGAGTATGCCCTGGAGCAGCTCACCCGGTCGCGCGCAGCGAAGGTGAACTGACGTGGGCGGCCTCTCAGCTCGCCTGGTCCGCGCGGTCACCGCCGTCGTCGTCTGTCTCGCTGTCGCGGCGTGCGCCGAGGACGACACAGCAGGGGTCGCGGCACCGGAGCCCGTCCTCGTGGAAGAGGGGTCGCTGACGGTGTGCACGAGCCTCCCGTACGAGCCGTTCGAGTTCCGGAAGGACGGCGAAACCGTCGGCTTCGACATCGACCTGGCCTCGCAGGTGGCAGAGGAGCTCCGGCTCGCGCCCCGGATCGTCAACGCGGACTTCGACGCCATCCAGTCCGGTGAGCTGCTGAACGACGGCAGGTGCGATGTCGCGATCGCGGGCATGACCATCACCGGGGACCGTGCCAGAGTCGTCGACTTCTCGAGCCCCTACTTCAACGCCGCCCAGGCGATGGTGGTGGGCCCGGGGTCCGGGGTGAGCTCGCTGGAGGATCTCGGCGGGCTGAAGATCGCGGTCCAGTCAGGCACCACCGGTGAGCTGTACCTGACCGACAATGCCCCCAACGATGCCGAGATCGTCACCTTCGAGGACGCCTCTGACGTCGATGCCGCGCTGCGCGACGGCGAAGTGACTGCGGCGGTCTACGACAACACGGTGGTGGGCGACGTGACCGCCCGCAATCCGGAGTTCGAGGTCGCGGCGGAGTTCGACACCGGCGAGCAGTACGGGATGGCCGTCAAGAAGAACGGCAACGTCGAGCTGCTCCGGACCATCAACGCGGTGCTGGCTCAGCTCGACGCGAGCGGTGGGTACGACGAGCTCTACCGGAAGTGGTTCGGCAAGGCACCCACGACCTGACCCTCGGGCCGGGCTACTTGCCCATCCCGCCCACCAAATCCGGAGACCGTCTGACGGGTGAGGGACAGAAAGTCCCGCCGACTCAGGGGAACCTCACCGGCGAGTCAAGGGAACGGGGTTCGATCTGCTCGAGCCTCACCACTTGCCAACCAACACGCTTCGGCACGACGGCGATCGCAGCTGTACGAGCCATGGAAGACAGACCGTCACCATCGGAACCGAGAGGACGCAGAAGGGAGCACGAGTGGGATGAGCATCAACCCGCGCGGGGCAGCGATCCTGCATGACCCGCTTCGCAACCGCGGCACCGCATTCACCCGCGAGCAGCGGGCCGAGCTGGGCATCACCGGGCTGCTGCCCCCGGCGGTCCAGACACTGGACGAGCAGGCCGCTCGGGCGTACCGGCAGTTCCTCGCCCAGCCGACACGGCTGGCGCAGAACACGTTCATGGCGGCGTTGCGGGACCGCAACGAGACGCTCTATTACAAGCTGATCGTCGAGCACCTGACGGAAGTGTTGCCCATCGTCTACGACCCGGTGGTCGGAGAGGCGATCGAGCAGTACAGCGAGGAGTACAGGCGCCCTCGCGGGGTGTACCTGTCGGTCGATGACCCGGACGGTGTCGAGCAGGCGCTCGCCAACGCCGGCCTCGGAGCAGACGACGCGGACCTTCTGGTCGTCACCGACGCCGAGGCGATCCTGGGCATCGGTGACTGGGGCAGCAACGGCATGGCGATCTCGCAGGGCAAGCTGGCGATCTACAGCGCTGCGGCCGGCATCGACCCGCGCCGAGTCCTTCCGGTGATGCTCGATGTCGGCACCGACAACGAGGCGCTGCTGAACGATCCGTTGTATGTGGGGTTGCGCCACTCGCGGACGCGCGGGGCCGACTACGACCGACTGGTGGACGCCTACATCACAACCGCATCCCGCCTGTTCCCGCATGCGTTGCTGCACTTCGAGGACTTCGGCCCGTCCAACGCCCGACGCATCCTTCGCAACCACTCCGACACGGCGTGCATCTTCAACGACGACGTCCAGGGCACGGGCGCGATCACACTCGCCGCGATCCTTGCGGGCGTGCGGATCGCGCGCACCTCGATGGCCGAGCAGCGCGTTGTCGTCTTCGGCGCCGGCACCGGCGGAGTCGGCATCGCCGACCAGATCCGCGACGCGATGATCCGGGACGGCGCCGAACCCGACGCGGCCACCCGGCGAGGTGTGGCTGGTCGACAAGCAAGGCCTGCTGCTCGACGACATGAGCGACCTGCGCGACTTCCAGGGCCCGTATGCCCGCCCGGCCGCAGAGGCCACCGGCTTCGACAGTGGCGGCGACGGGCAGATCGGACTGGCCGCGACGGTTGCCACGGTCAAGCCGACCATCCTGGTCGGGACGTCCACGATGGGCGGCGCGTTCACCGAGCCGATCGTCAAGGAGATGGCGGCCCACGTTGAACGGCCGCTGATCTTTCCGCTGTCGAACCCGACGGAGAAAATCGAAGCACACCCTGCAGACCTGATCCGGTGGACCGAGGGGCGAGGGCTGATCGGAACCGGGACGCCGTGGGAGCCCGTGCCGTACGACGGCGTGGACTACAAGATCGGCCAGGCGAACAACGCTCTGGTCTTCCCCGGTATCGGCCTGGGCACCGTGGTCGCCCGCGCCGGCCAGGTCACGCCGCACATGATTCGCACGGCCGCCGACGCCGTAGCCGAACTGGTCGACACCGCCACCCGGGGCGCGTCGGTGCTACCCGACGTGTCGAGCTTGCGTGCCGTCTCGGCCACCGTCGCGGTGGCCGTCGTCCGGCAGGCCGTGGCCGACGGTGTTGCTCGAGTCGAGCATGAGGACGTTGTCCAGGCCGTGCAAGACGCCATGTGGCTGCCCGTCTACCCCGAAGAGGTGGCGTCATGACCTCGGCCACATGGTGACGCGAATTGGTTGACCAGGGCAATCATTCTTAGACTGCAGCCATGCCCGCTCTCGCTCCCTCGACGACCCACCCACTCCGCGCGGTGGTCGTCCTCTGCTTCGGCGGCCTGAGTGCCGCCTTGACCCAGACGCTCGTCATCCCGATCCAGAGCGAGCTCCCGCTGCTGCTCCACACGTCGGCCTCCAACGCCGGCTGGGTGGTGACCGTGACCCTGCTGGCCGCGGCCGTGTCGATGCCGGTCGCCGGCCGACTGGCCGACCTCTTCGGCAAGCAGCGGGTGCTCGGCACGAGCGCCGCCATCCTGCTGCTCGGCTCGGTCACCTGCGCTCTCTCCGACTCGCTGGCGCCGATGCTGGTCGGACGAGCCATGCAGGGCATGGCGATGGGCTTCATCCCCGTGGGCATCTCCCTGATGCGCGAGATCACGCCACCGCACCTCGCGTCCCGGGCGATGGCCGCCATGAGCGCGACGCTCGGCGTGGGCGGCGCGATCGGCCTGCCGCTCTCGGCGTGGATCGCGGACGTCGGTGACTGGCACGCGCTCTTCTGGGTCGCCACCGGCCTGGCCGCCGTCGTGCTGCTCCTCACGATCTTCGTCGTGCCCCACGTCCACGACGGCCAGTCCGGGCGGCTCGACCTGGTCGGCACGGCCGCGCTCGCGGTGGGGCTGATCGCCCTCCTGGTCGGTATCTCCAAGGCGCACGACTGGGGCTGGGGCGACCCGCGGACGATCGGAGCGATCGTGGGCGGGGTCCTTGTCCTGCTCGCCTGGGGTGTCTTCGAGCTGCGCCACGACGATCCGTTGGTCGACCTGCGCACGAGCGCGCAGCTGCCGGTGCTGATGACGAACCTCGCCGCGGTGGCGGTCGGCTTCGGGATGATGGCGCAGGCCATCGTCGTACCCCAGCTGTTGCAGCTGCCGGAGGCGACCGGGTACGGGCTCGGCCAGTCGATCCTCGCCGCCGGCCTGTGGATGGCCCCGGGTGGTTTGGCCATGATGCTCTTCGCGCCGCTCTCCAGCAGCCTCATCGACCGGCTGGGTGCGAGGGTGACGCTGATGATCGGCGCCGGCGTCCTCGGCGGCGGCTACCTCGTCGCGCTGTTCCTGATGGGGGCACCCTGGCAGCTGTTGGTCGCGTCGTGCGTGTGCGCGGCAGGCGTCGGCATCGGGTACGCCGCCATGCCGACACTGATCCTCGACGCCGTGCCCATGCGGGAGGCCGCCTCGGCCGTGGGGCTCAACGCGCTGATGCGCTCCGTCGGCACCACGCTGGCGGCCGCGGTCATGGTCACCCTGCTGACCAGCAGCACCACGTCGCTCGGCGGCTACCAGGTCCCGACCAAGGGGGCGTTCCAGCTGTGCTTCCTGGTGGGCGCGTTCGCGGCTTTCGTCGGAGTCGGCCTGGCCGCGGCGATCCGACACCAGCGGCCGGCGCTCGACCCGGACACCGCCCCGGTAGCCGTGGAGGCCGAGGCGCGCTGAGTCCCGCTCAGGCGCAGAGCCCGTTCGCCAGCGCTTCCTCGCGGTCGGCCGCGGAGCCGGAGGGCGAGCCGACCGGGTCGGAGGCGTCCCGGCTGTTCGCACCGAACCGGGCGCCGAGCGCTTCGTCCCGGCGGATCCGCTCCCAGAGGGCGTTGGCCTCCTGGGTCTTCCAGACCAGCCGGTTGGGGTCGGGTGCGTACTCCTCGAACGGCACCGTGACGAACCGGATCTTGTCCAGTCCGGTGTGCCGCAGCTGGTAGCCCAGGTCCGCCAGCTCGCTCAGGCTGTCGAGCCCACCGGTCGTCTTGAGGGAGCCGGTGGCCGCCTCGAGGAACCGGTAGACCCGGTCCGGCCGGGCCAGCGTGCCGGCCGACTTCACCTGGTTGACCATCGAGGCGATGAACGCCTGCTGACGCTTCATCCGGCCGATGTCGCCCGTGGGCGAGAGGACCGTGCGCTCGCGCACGTAGTTGAGCGCCTGCTGGCCCTCCAGCGTCTGGGTCCCGGCGTCGAAGTAGATGTTGTGCTCCGGGTCCGAGACCTCCTTCGGGATGCACACCTCGACCCCGTTGACGGCGTCGACCATGTCCTTGAAGCCGTTGAAGTCGACGACGATCGCGTCGTCGATCCGGATGTCCGTGAGCGCCTCGACGGTCTGGATCGTGCAGACCACTCCGCCCACCTCGAACGCCGTGTTGAACATCGCCAGGTGCTCGCCCGGGATGGTGTCGCCGTCGGTGGTCTCGCAGTCCGGGCGGTCGACCAGCGCGTCGCGCGGGAGGCTGACGCCGTACGCCTCCTTCCGGTCGGCGGAGACGTGCAGCAGGATCGTCACGTCCGAGCGCTCGCCGATACCCTTCTTCCCGTCGAAGTCGTTGCCCTTGCCGTCCCGCGAGTCGGAGCCCAGCACCAGGATGTTCATCGGCTCCTTCGGGCCCTCCACCTCGACTCGCTCCGGTCGGTCGAAGTCCGGGAGCGGGATGCTCTCGACGTTCTTGTCGAGGTGGCGGTAGCCCAGCACCACGGTCACCGCCGTGGCGATGGCAAGGACGACCTGGGTGATCACGATGACGCGGAGGACGGTACGGCGGTCCCGCTTCTCCATCCGCGGTTTCCCCGGCGCCGGCTCGGCCGGCGGCTGCTGCTCGTCGGCCACGTTCACATGTTCGCAAACCTGTGGTTGGACCGCACGCATCTCCGGCCCGGGTCGCCGAGCCGTGTCTCGTCCTCCGTGTCCGATTCCCGCCAGAACGTGTCGGTGCCCTGGGTCATGATGGAGCCATGAACCCGACCGACAAGCTGGACCGCGAGTCCTGCTACCGCGCGGTGAAGTCGCGCGACCGGAGGTTCGACGGCGTCTTCTACACCGCGGTCCGGACCACCGGCATCTACTGCCGGCCCTCCTGCCCGGCGCGCACTCCTGCGCTGGCCAACGTCACGTTCCACCCGAGCGCCGCGGCCGCCCAGGCCGCCGGCTACCGCGCCTGCAAGCGCTGCCTTCCCGACGCGACGCCCGGCAGCCCCGACTGGGACGTCGCGGCCGACGCGGCCGGCCGCGCGATGCGGCTGATCGGCGACGGCGTCGTCGACCGCGAGGGCGTTCCCGGACTGGCCGCGCATCTCGGCTACACCCCGCGCCACCTGACCCGGCTGCTCACCGCCGAGCTCGGGGCCGGGCCGCTGGCCCTGGCCCGCGCGAAGCGGGCGCAGACCGCGCGGGTGCTGATCGAGACCACCGAGCTGACCTACGCCGACATCGCGTTCGCCGCCGGCTTCTCCAGCGTCCGCCAGTTCAACGACACGATCCGCGAGGTCTACGCCAGCACCCCGTCCGACCTCCGTGGTCGGCGCGGTGGCCGGGCCACCACCGGCACGGTCACGATGCGGCTCGCCGTCCGCACGCCGTACGCCGGCTCCGCGCTGCTCGCCTTCCTCGCCACCCGCGCGATCCCCGGGGTGGAGGCCGCGGGTGACGGCTGGTACTCCCGCACCCTCGCGCTGCCGCACGGCACCGGACGGGTCCGGCTGGAGATCCCCGACGTGGACACCGGCGGCGAGACGGCGTTCGTGAGTGCGACCTTCGCCCTCGACGACCTGCGCGACACCGCGGCGGCCGTCGAGCGGGTGCGTCGCATGCTCGACGCCGACTGCGACCCGATCGCGGTGGCGGAAGCATTCGCCGGCGATCCCCTGATCGGCCCGCTCGTCCGCGCGGTCCCGGGGCTGCGGGTCCCGGGCCATGTCGACGGCAACGAGGTCGCGGTCCGCGCGGTGCTCGGCCAGCAGGTCAGTGTCGCCGGCGCCCGGACAGTGGCGGCGCGGCTCACCCGCGCCCACGGCCAACCGGTGGCCCAGCCGGCGGCGGAGCTCACCCACCTGTTCCCGGACGCCGCCACGATCGCGGCCCTGGATCCCGACGACCTGCCGATGCCGAGATCGCGCGGGCGGGCGCTCGTGACGCTCTGCGCCGCACTCGCCGACGGCACCATCGCGCTCGATCGTGGCGCCGACCGCGGCGACGTGCGCCGCGCACTGCTGGCGCTGCCCGGCATCGGGCCGTGGACGGCCGACTACATCGCCCTGCGGGCGCTCGGCCACCCCGACGTCTTCCTGCCGACCGACATCGGCATCCGCGACGCCCTCGCCGGGCTCGGTGAGGACCCGGCGCGCGCCGCCGACCTAGCCGACGGGTGGCGGCCGTGGCGGTCCTACGCACAACTGCACCTCTGGCAAACACTTCGACCGTCGGTCGAGCCTGTCGAGACCAAGGAGAAATGACATGTGGACGTTGATGGAATCGCCGATCGGCGAGCTGAGGATCGTCGAGCAGGGAGGCTCGATCACCGCGATCGAGTTCACGCCGTTCCGCGACAGCGTCGACGGCCGGCCGCGCGGCGAGCGAAGTGACGACAACCCGGTGCTGGTGCGGGCTGTCGAGCAGCTCACGGCGTACTTCGCCCGCGAGCTCAAGGAGTTCGACCTGCCGCTCGCGCCGCACGGCACCGACTTCCAGCAGAAGGTCTGGGAGCAGCTGATCGAGGTCGGGTACGGCGAGACCGCGTCGTACGGCCAGATCGCCCACCGGCTCGGCCACACCAACGCCGCGTCCCGCGCGGTCGGGCTGGCGAACGGCCGGAACCCGATCCCGATCGTGATCCCGTGCCACCGGATCATCGGGGCCGACGGCACCCTCACCGGCTACGCCGGCGGGGTGGAGCGCAAGCAGACCCTGCTCGAGCTGGAGCAGGACGCGCTCTTCTAGGCCGCGAGGAGCTCGGCGAGCTCGTCGCGGGCCCAGCCGGGCTCCACACCACGGCAGCCGAGCAGGTAGTCGACGAGCTGGTCGTCGTCCAGCTCGTGGGTCTCGCGGAGGCCGCGGGCCATGGTCGCGACGTACGCCGGCGCGGGGGCCCGCAGGCCGAGCCGCTCGACGTCCGGGGTGCTGAACGTCAGCACCGGCCGGCCGTCGAGCTCGCCCGCGAGGTGCAGGGTCTCGTAGCGGCCCGGGCCGACGGTGTGCCGGCCACCGGCCAGCACCTCGGTCAGGTCGTGGTCGACACCGGGCTCGCGGCCCATCTCCTGCTCGAGGATGTCGGCGAACTGGCCGACCGTCACCAGGTAGGCGCGGGCCAGGGTCTCGCCCTCGGCGTCAGGCTCGTGGAATGCGATGCCGCCACCCCACGTCGGAGACCGCCACGCGAACGCGACCCGGCCAGGCATCGTGAAGGGCCGGGTGTCGAGGGGCTCACCCGGCTCACGGGCGCCCGGATAGGTGCGGACGGCACCGGGCGGGCAGCCGCCGAGCAGGTAGCAGTGGAACCGGTCGGCTTGGAGGTTCGAGCCG
The DNA here is from genome assembly GCA_963788445.1 of uncultured Actinomycetota bacterium. Lineage (GTDB taxonomy): Bacteria > Actinomycetota > Actinomycetes > Propionibacteriales > Nocardioidaceae > Nocardioides. The sequence continues at coordinate 36,815 of CAWBGN010000002.1, read as the reverse complement.
TAGCCGGCGTACCAGACCGTTTCCGGCCCCACGGTCACTCCGCGGCGGCGCGGCGGAGCGACTCGGAGAGCCGCTCGGCGGCAGCGAGGACGGCGGGGGCGTGCATGCGGCCGGGCTGGCGGGAGAGCCGCTCCAGCGGCCCGGAGACGGAGACGGCGGCGATGATCTTGCCGCCGGGGGAGCGGACGGGAGCGGACACCGAGGCGACGCCCTGCTCGCGCTCGCCGACGGACTGGGCCCAACCGCGGCGGCGGATGCCGGACAGCGCGGCGGCGGAGAACGCGGCGTTCTGCAGGCCGCGGTGCATCCGCTCGGGGTCCTCCCAGGCGAGCAGCACCTGCGCGGCGGAGCCGGCGCGCATGGTCAGCTGTGACCCGACCGGGATGGTGTCCCGGAGGCCGCTCGGGCGCTCGGCGGCGGCGACGCACACGCGGTGCTCGCCCTGGCGGCGCCAGAGCTGGGCGGACTCACCGGTGATGTCGCGGAGCCGGGCCAGCACCGGGCCGGCGGTCGCGAGCAGGCGATCCTCGCCGGCGGCGGCGGACAGCTCGGCCAGCCGTGGCCCCAGGACGAACCTGCCCTGCATGTCGCGCGCCACGAGCCGGTGGTGCTCGAGGGCGACCGCGAGCCGGTGGGCGGTCGGTCGGGCGAGGCCGGTGCCGGCGACCAGGCCGGCCAGGGTGGCCGGTCCCGACTCGAGGGCCGTGAGAACGAGGGCCGCCTTGTCGAGCACGCCCACGCCGCTGGTGTTGTCCATATAGCAATACTGCCGTCTCAGATCATGGGATGCAAGGCGTAGTGTGTGTGACGTACGACGAGGAGGGTGGGACGTGGCGCCTCCGCGGTCGCCGACCCACTCAACGGAGATGAGGGAGAATCGTCATGGGCAAGACCCTGGCCGAAAAGGTCTGGGACGAGCACGTCGTCCGTTCCACCGCGGGTGAACCGGACCTGCTCTTCATCGACCTCCATCTGATCCACGAGGTCACCTCACCCCAGGCGTTCGACGGCCTCCGGCTCGCGGGTCGCACGGTCCGCCGCCCGGATCTCACCCTCGCGACCGAGGACCACAACGTCCCGACGATCGACTGGGACAAGCCGATCGCGGACCCGGTCAGCCGGACGCAGGTCGAGACCCTTCGCAGGAACGCCGAGGAGTTCGGCGTACGCCTGCATCCGCTCGGTGACATCGAGCAGGGCATCGTGCACGTCGTCGGCCCGCAGCTGGGCCTCACCCAGCCCGGCATGACCATCGTGTGCGGCGACAGCCACACCAGCACGCACGGCGCGTTCGGCGCGATCGCGTTCGGCATCGGCACGTCCGAGGTCGAGCACGTCCTCGCGACGCAGACCCTGATGCAGGCGAAGCCGAAGACGATGTCCGTCACCGTCAACGGGAGCCTGCCCGACGGCGTCACCGCCAAGGACCTCGTGCTCACCCTGATCGCGCACACCGGTACCGGTGGCGGGCAGGGCTACATCGTCGAGTACCGCGGCCAGGCCATCGAGGAGCTCTCGATGGAGGCCCGGATGACGGTCTGCAACATGAGCATCGAGTGGGGCGCCAAGGCCGGTCTGATCGCTCCCGACCAGACGACGTTCGACTACATCGAGGGCCGCGCCGAGGCGCCGAAGGGCGCCGACTGGGACGCTGCGGTCGAGCACTGGCGCAGCCTGGTCACCGACGACGACGCCGAGTTCGACAAGGAGATCGTGCTCGACGCCTCGATCATGGCTCCCTTCGTCACCTGGGGCACCAACCCGGGTCAGGGCGTTCCGCTCAGCGCGAGCGTGCCCTACCCCGAGGCCTTCGACGACGTGCAGGACCGGATCGCCGCCGAGAAGGCTCTCCAGTACATGGCCCTCGAGGCCGGGACGCCGATGCGCGAGGTCAAGGTCGACACCGTGTTCGTCGGCTCCTGCACCAACGGCCGGATCGAGGACCTGCGTACCGCCGCCGAGATCATCAAGGGACGTCACGTCGACAAGGACACCCGACTGCTCGTCGTGCCCGGCTCGGTGCGCGTCCGCCTTCAGGCGGAGGAGGAGGGCCTCGACGTCGTCTTCAAGGAGGCCGGCGGCGAGTGGCGCGGGGCGGGCTGCTCGATGTGCCTGGGCATGAACCCCGACCAGCTCACCCCCGGTGAGCGCAGTGCCTCCACGTCCAACCGGAACTTCGAGGGTCGCCAGGGCAAGGGTGGCCGCACGCATCTGGTCTCCGTGCCGGTCGCAGCCGCGACCGCCATCCGCGGCACCCTCTCGTCGCCCGCCGATCTGCCGGAGGTCTGAGATGGAGAAGATCACCACGCACACCGGCGTCGGGGTGCCACTGCGCCGCAGCAACGTCGACACCGACCAGATCATCCCGGCCGTCTACCTCAAGCGGGTCACCCGCACCGGGTTCGAGGACGGGCTGTTCGCGGCCTGGCGCAACGACCCGGACTTCGTGCTCAACAACGAGGCGTACGCCGCCGGGTCGGTGCTCGTCGCCGGACCCGACTTCGGCACCGGCTCGTCGCGCGAGCACGCCGTGTGGGCGCTGCAGAACTACGGATTCAGGGCCGTGATCTCGCCGCGGTTCGGCGACATCTTCCGGGGCAACGCCGGCAAGTCCGGCCTGGTCGCTGCCCAGGTCGACGAGAAGGTCGTCCAGCGACTGTGGGACCACCTCGAGGAGAGCCCCGGCGCCACTGTCACGGTCGACCTCGAGTCGCGCACCGTCCGGGCCGGCGAGGGCCCCGACGCGATCGAGGACTCCTTCGACATCGACGACTACACCCGGTGGCGACTCCTCGAAGGTCTGGACGACATCGGGATCACGCTCTCGCACGACGATGACATCGCGACGTACGAATCGAGCCGGCCGAGCTGGAAGCCGGCGACCCTCTGAGCGGCGCCGTCGACGACGCAGAAGTCGCGGAAACCCTTGTGCCACAAGGGTTTCCGCGACTTCTCGCATTTGTGGTCGGTGCGATGGATGGCCGAATTCCCTTGTTCTGAGGGCCATTCCGGCGGGTTGCGGCGAGATCGGCGTGCGACAGAAACCCAAAAAAACCTGCGAAAAGTAGGGCGTGGTGATTGTGACGAGGGCCACGAATACCTAGCGTGCCTAGGAGTTAGTCGAGCACGGGCTCGACCAAGCACGTTCATTGGAAGGGAAGCTAGTGAACAAGTCACAGCTCATCGACGCACTGGCCACGCGATTCGACGGAAACAAGAAGGCCGCGTCACACGCGCTCGAGTCCGTCCTGGACACGATCACGCGCGAGGTGGCGAAGGGGGAGAAGGTCGCCATCACGGGCTTCGGCTCGTTCGAGAAGCGGATCCGCGAGGCACGCTGGGTCCGCAACCCGCAGACCGGTGCACGGATCAAGGCCAAGAAGACCTCCGTGCCGAAGTTCACTGCAGGTGCTGACCTGAAGAACGTGATCTCCGGGGCAAAGAAGCTCCCGAAGCTCACCGTCGCCGCGTCCACCGGTGCGGCCAAGAAGGCCACCACGGCAGCGAAGAAGACTGCTCCTGCGAAGAAGGCGGCTCCGGCCAAGAAGGCAGCGGCCAAGAAGACAACGGCGAAGAAGGCGGCTCCGGCCAAGAAGGCGGCGGCCAAGAAGACCACAACGAAGAAGGCGGCTCCCGCCAAGAAGACGGCGGCGAAGAAGACGACGCCGGCGAAGAAGGCAACCGCCAAGAAGACGACGACGGCGAAGAAGGCTCCCGCCAAGAAGACGGCAGCGAAGAAGGCTCCCGCCAAGAAGGCCCCCGCCAAGAAGGCGCCGGCCAAGAAGGCAGCCAAGAAGTCCTGATCACTCAGTGAGGGTGGGCCACCGACCGGTGGCCCACCCTCACTGCATTTTCACGCCGCGGGGCTGAGCCTGCGAAGCCCCTGGTGACGGCGGGAGATTGAGGAGGGCTCGGCGTCGGCCCGAGCTCGCGAGGGACGGCGCGACCCGTCTCGAAATCCGTTGCCGCTATTCGAGGGCGACGGACGACGTGTGGGGGCCGACGCCCAGGGCCTGTGCGCGGGTCAGGTCGTCCCGGTCGTCGACGTCCTGTCGCAACGTGGACAGCGCTCCGTCGATCTCTCGGGCACCCGCGTCGAGATGCGCCCGATGGGAGCCGGGTCCGAACCTGGGCTCGAATCCGGCCAACGGTGCTGCGTACATCGTGGTGCCGGACCCGGCAGCGTCGGCGACGAACCAGGCGCCGTGGCCGGACAGTTGCGACAGGGCGTCGGCCAGGTCGGCGGAGGTAAGCGCGGGCAGGTCGGCGCACACGGCCACGGGCAGCAGGTCCGGCCAGCGGCGTACTGCCTCGGTGGCCGCGAGACGGAGGCTGGCGTTGAGGTCTCCGCTGCGACCGTCGGGAAGCACGGCGCAGCCAGCATCCGCGAGCCGCCGGGCGAAACGGGCGTCGTCGGTCACCGCCATCACTGCTGCCACACCGCGGCGTGGACAGGCAGGCCGAGACCGTGTCGAGTGCGAACGCGGCGGCCAGCTCGCGACGGGTCGCGTCCGGGATTCCGACGAGGCGGGACTTGCCGACGGCGGGTGGCTTCACCGGCACCAGCACGACGTACTCCTGCGCGTTCATCGAGGTCGATCCTGTCAGGGAGAGGTCGCCGGCGACTCGACGGTGTGTCGCGGCGAGACGTAGCGCGGGACGCCCGAGCGAGTAGCCTGCACTCGATGCAGATCGCGTCAGGCCGGCACTCGGCCCAGGGCACAGCGACGAGGGACGAGCGTGAAGGTTCGGAAGCTCCAGCAGAAGCGTGGCTGGGCATTCAACCTCGGCGTTCCCATCCTCAAGCCGGCGATCCTCGCGGCCGCGTCGCGCACCTGGATCGACGGCGAGAAGATCCCCGCCACCGGTGGCTGCATCGTCGTGTTCAACCACATCTCGCACGTCGACCCGCTGCTGGCTGCGCACTTCGTCTACGACCACGGTCGGCTCCCGAGGTACCTCGCCAAGTCCGGCCTGTTCAAGAACAAGGTGCTCGGCGCCTTCCTCACCGGGGCCGGCCAGATTCCCGTCGAGCGGCTCAGCCGCAGTGCCGTCGGTGCGTACGACGCCGCGGTGGCCGCGATCCGGAACGGCGAGTGCGTCGTCGTCTATCCCGAGGGCACCCTGACGCGCGACCCGGACCTGTGGCCGATGGTCGGCAAGAGCGGCGCCGCACGGATCGCGCTCGAGACCGGCTGCCCCGTGATCCCGGTCGGCCAGTGGGGCGCCCAGGAGCTGCTGCCGCCATACACCAAGAAGCCCGACTTCCTGCCCCGCAAGCGGATCGTGATGAAGGCGGGTGATCCCGTGGACCTCAGCGACCTGGTCGCCAAGCCCCGCACGGCCGAGGTCGTCAGCGAGGCAACGGCGCGGATCATGGCGGCGCTGACGGCGATCGTCGGCGAGCTGCGGAACGAGACACCGCCGGCGAAGCCGTTCGATCCCCGCAAGATGGGCGTGAGGCAGATCGGGAACCCCAACAAGAAGGACGCGCAATGAGCAAGGTCGCGGTGTTCGGCGCCGGGTCGTGGGGCACGGCATTCTCGATCGTGCTCGCGGACGCCGGGAACGAAGTGACCATCTGGGGCCGGCGGGACGAGGTCTGCGCCACCATCAACGACCGGCACGAGAACACCGACTACCTGCCCGGCATCCAGCTGCCGCCGAGCGTCGGTGCGACTCACGATCCCGAGAAGGCCGTCCACGACGCCGACGTGATCGTGTTCGCGGTGCCGTCGCAGACGTTTCGCGAGAACCTCACCGAGTGGGCCGACCTGATCCCGTCCGACGCGGTGATGGTGTCGCTGATGAAGGGTGTCGAGCTCGGCACCCTCAAGCGGATGAGCGAGGTGATCGCCGAGGTCACCGGCGCCGGCCCGAAGCGGATCGCGGTCGTCAGCGGACCCAACCTGTCCAAGGAGATCGCCCGGCGCGAGCCGGCCGCGTCCGTGGTCGCCTGCGCGGACGAGGACGTCGCCCGGATGCTGCAGGATCGCGTCCACGCCCCGGCGTTCCGTCCGTACACCAGCGTCGACGTGCTCGGCTGCGAGCTGGGTGGCGCGTACAAGAACGTCGTCGGCCTCGCGGTCGGCATGGCGGTGGGCCTCGGCTTCGGTGACAACACCACCGCCTCGGTGATCACTCGCGGGCTGGCCGAGACCGCGCGGCTGGCGATGGCGCTCGGCGCCAATCCGCTCACCCTGATGGGACTGGCCGGGCTCGGCGACCTGGTCGCCACCTGCTCCTCGCCGCTGTCGCGCAACCGGACGTTCGGCGAGAACCTCGGCAAGGGCATGACCACCGACGAGATCTACGCCAGCACCCGCCAGGTCGCCGAGGGCGCCAAGTCGTGCGCCTCGCTGCTCGACCTCGCGCGCCGTACCGGCGTCGACGCCCCGGTCGCCGAGCACGTCACCGCCGTCGTCGACGGCAGGATGACCGCGCAGGAGATGATGGACTCCGTGATCTCCCGCGAGACCAAGGCCGAGACCGACTGAGACGGCCAGGCCCGACCGAGGAACGAGGTCGGACCGTCGGCCGGCGAAGGTTGAGCAAGCGACGCGACTGAGGGACGAAGTCGCCCGAGCGCGTCGAAACCCGGTGACGTGCGCAGAGCGGTGACCCCGGAGGTAGCCGCCCTGCGTCAGTTCCGGGGTTTCGAGGCTCGCTTCGCTCGCACCTCAACCACCGGTGGGCTCAGGTGACATCTCGCAGGGCGGACTCGAGGTCCGCCCAGAGGTCACCGACGTCCTCGATGCCGACCGACATCCGCACGAGAGCGTCGGGGATGGTGGCGGACTCGGTCTTCCAGCGACGACGGCGCTCGAACGTCGACTCCACCCCGCCCAGCGACGTCGTGTGCACCCACAGCTTCGTCTTGTGGGTCAGGAGGTCCGCGGCCAGCGCGCCTTGCGCCAGGACGATCGAGACGATGGCACCGAAGCCGGGGTAGCGGACCTCCGAGACGGCCGGGTGGGCCTCGAGACGACGGACCAGCTCCTGGGTGTTCGCCTGGGCTCGCTCGATCCGCAGGTGCAGGGTGCGCAGGCCGCGCAGGGCGAGCCACGCCTCCAGGGTTCCGGGGATCGCGCCGATCAGGTCGCGCCGGCCCTTGAGCACGTCGTACAGCTGGTCGTTGCGGGTGACCAGGGCGCCGAGCAGTACGTCGCTGTGCCCGGACAGGAACTTCGTCGCCGAGTGGACGACCAGGTCGACGCCCTGGTCGAGAGGCTGCTGGAGCAGGGGAGTGGCGAACGTGTTGTCGACGACGACGTACGCGCCGGCGTCGTGCGCCGCCGCCCGGATGGTCGGGATGTCCGCGATCTCGAGCGCCGGGTTGGTGGGCGACTCCAGCCAGACCAGCGCCGCGTCCGCGCAGGCGGCGACGACCGCGTCGGTGTCGGTGATGTCGACCAGACGGGCGCGCAGCCGGCCGCGGGACTCGAGGTCGGCGAGCTGCATGACGGTGCCGTTGTAGGCGTGCTGCGGCGCCACCACGAGGCTGTCGTTGCCGACCAGGTCGAGCACGGTCGAGACCGTGGCCAGGCCGGACGCGAACGACAGGCAGCGCCCGCCCTCGAGTGCGCCGAGCGCCTCCTCGAATGCCGCCCAAGTGGGGTTGCCGTAGCGGCCGTACTCGAGGTCCCCGCCCGCGACGTACGTCGATGCCATCACCAGCGGCGTGTTCAGCGGCTCGTCCGCGTTGCGGTCGGGACGGCCGGCCTTGACGGCGATGGTGGCGGGCTTCAGGGCGGGCGAGTCCTCGGGCATGCGCACGACCCTAGGCCCGCTAGGGTCGGCGCAATGAACGAGCCCACCCGCAAGCCTCGCGTCGCCGTCGTCTTCGGTGGGCGGTCCAGTGAGCACGCCATCTCGTGCGTGACCGCCGGGAGCGTGCTCCAGGCGATCGACCAGGACGCGTACGACGTCGTCCCGATCGGCATCGCCACGGACGGCCGCTGGGTGCTCGAGTCGGGCGACCCCGAGCGGCTGCGGATCGCCGGGCCCGACCAGCTCCCGAGCGTCGACGGCGAGCGGGCGGCGGTCGCGCTGACCCGCGACAGCGACGCCACCGACCTCGTCGTCACCGAGCCGTCGCAACCGCCCCGGACGCTCGGCGAGGTGGACGTCGTCTTCCCGCTGCTGCACGGCCCGTGGGGCGAGGACGGCACGATCCAGGGCATGTTCGAGATGGCCGACGTCCGCTACGTCGGGGCCGGCGTACTGGCCTCCGCCGTCAGCATGGACAAGGCCTACATGAAGATCGTGCTCGCGGCCGCGGGTCTTCCGCTCCTGCCGTCGGTCACGGTCTCGCGGCGCGAGTGGGCATCCGACGCGCAGGCCTGCCGCGAGCGCGCGGCCGCGTTGGGCTACCCGCTGTTCGTGAAGCCCGCCCGCGGTGGTTCGAGCATCGGGATCTCCAAGGCGCACGACCCGTCCGAGCTGGACGCCTGCATCGAGGAGGCGCACCGGCACGACAGCAAGGCGCTGGTCGAGGTGTCCGCGGAGGGCGCGCGCGAGGTCGAGTGCGGAGTGCTGCAGGCGCTCGACGGCACCCCCGAGACCAGCGTCCCGGCCGAGATCCGGATCGGCGGCGAGCACGAGTTCTACGACTTCGCCGCCAAGTACCTCCCCGAGGAGCACACCCAGCTCGACGTCCCGGCCGACCTCCCGGCCGACGTGGCAGCAGCGCTGCGCGAGCTCGCCGCCCGGGCGTTCGAGGCGGTCGGCTGCGAGGGGCTCGCCCGCGTCGACTTCTTCGTGATGCCCGACCAGTCGCTGATCGTCAACGAGATCAACACGATGCCGGGCTTCACCCCGACCTCGATGTTCCCGCGGATGTGGGCCGCGACCGGGCTCGACTACCCGGCACTCGTCGACCGGCTGATCAGGCTGGCTCTGGCCCGCGACACCGGCCTCCGCTGACGCCTCACGCGCAGGGGTCGACGAGGTCGAGGTGCTTCTCGACGAGCGGGGCGAGGGTGGCAGTCAGGGTCGCGACACCCTCGGGCTGGTAGTCGCCCGGGATCTCCACCTGCAGGACCGGCCGGTACCCCGCCGCGACGATGGTCGCATCGGCCTCGGGGTCCTCGTCGTCCTTGGTGGTGACGTACCAGCCGACGCCGTCGGCCTCGAGGCACTCGGCGAGCGGGTCCAGCTGTGGTGCCGGTACGCCGCACTGCAGCACGATCGGCGGGTCACCCCAGGCCGCGCCCGGCGCGGCCGCGGGAGCGACCAGCCGGCGTTGCTCGCCCGCCAACGTGTCGGGCAGGTCGTCCAGCACGGCACGGCAGGCCGTCCGCTCCTCCTCGTCGAGCGTCGGTGAGTCGATCGACACCGGGGCATCCGCGCAGCCGGCCATCGCGACGAGGAGGACACACGCGACGACGCCCCGGATCCAGCGGGATCCGGGGCGTCGTCGGATGACTCGGGGCTTCAGATGTGCACCACCGGACAGGTGAGGGTCCGGGTGATGCCGTCGAGGTTCTGCACCTTCGAGACGACGAGCTTTCCGAGCTCGTCGACGTTGCGTGCCTCGGCGCGCACGATCACGTCGTACGGCCCGGTGACGTCCTCGGCCAGCGTCACGCCCTTGACCTGGGCAATCTCCCGGGCCACCTCAGCGGCCTTGCCGACATCGGTCTGGATCAGGATGTACGCCTGGACGACCATCGTGTGCTCCTCGTCGTGTCAAGAACTTGTGTCGCGGCCAACCTACCGTGCAGTCACTGGGTGTCGATAGGGAGTGCCTGCGAGCCATCTGGTGGGATGAAGCCATGGCCTTTCCACCCGACGCGACCCTCGCCGACGCCGGTGAGTTCGGACTGATCGAGGCCCTCACGGACCTCTTCGAGCAGGGTGAGCAGGTGCTCGTCGGACCCGGCGACGACGCCGCCGTGCTGCGCGTGAAGACCGGTCATGTCGTGGTCTCCACCGACCTGATGGTGGAGGGCAGGCACTTCCGCCGGGACTGGGCCTCGGCGTCCGATGTCGGCCACCGTGCCGCTGCCCAGAACCTCTCCGACATCAACGCCATGGGCGGCCGGGCCACGTCGCTGACGATCGGGCTGGCCGCACCCGCCGACCTCCCGGTGGAGTGGGCGCTCGACTTCGCCCGCGGCTTCGCCGAGGAGTGCGCCCTGGTCGGCGCCAGCGTCGTCGGCGGCGACCTGACGCGAGCCGACCAGGTCGTGATCGCGGTGACCGTGATCGGCGCGTGCACCGTGGCCCCGGTCGTACGGTCGGGCGCGCACGCCGGCGACGTCGTGGCGATGGTCGGCCGGCAGGGCTGGGCCGCGGGCGGACTCGCGGTGCTGGGCCGTGGCTTCCGGTCCCCCCGCGTGCTGGTGGAGGCCTACCGCCGCCCGGAGCCGCCGTACGACGCCGGGCAGGTCGCCGCCGACGCCGGGGCCACGGCCATGATCGACATCTCCGACGGCCTGCTCGCGGACGCCGGCCACATCGCGACGGCGTCCGGCGTGGCCATCGACATCCACCGCGGCGCCTTCGAGATCGCCGAGCCGTTGTCGGCGGTGGGCGCCGCCCTGGGCGCCGACCCGATCCAGTTCATCCTGGGCGGCGGCGACGACCACGCCTTGCTTGCGACCTTCCCCGAGGGCTCGGTCCCCAAGGGCTGGTCGGTCATCGGGTCGGTGGACGAGGGCTCCGGCGTCACCGTGGACGGCGAGGCCTACGACGGCCCCACCGGCTGGACTCACTTCTGAGGCGCCGTACGCGATAGTCCACGACGCTCCTGTCGTGGTCCGGTCCCTCGGACGACCGAAACGTCGTGGACTATCCGGCCTCACTCATCGGGCAGGGGCTCTGGCCATGCGTGCGCGGGGAGCAGGTCAGCGAGCGAAACGGTGCGCTCGTAGCTCAGCACGACACCCGTCGAGAGGTTCTCCGGATGCACCTGACGGATGAACTCCCGGCAGCGACCGCATGGCGGAAGCACGTGCAGGCGGTCATCCTCGCCACGCCAGACGGCGACGATCATGGCGATCCGGTACTCGCCGGCGGTCACCATCGCCGCGATCGCGCTGTGCTCGGCGCAGAAGCCGGTGCCGGAGCCGGTGTCGATGCAGACGCCGTCGTACCGGTTGCCGCTCTCGGTCACGAGGCTCGACGCCACATCGCCGAAGAGCCGGTCGCCGACCAGGTGAGGATTCAGCACGGCCGCCGCGGCCGCAATGAGATCGCGGTTCGTCATGTCTGACACGGCATGAGGCTAGCGGCGTGAATTTCGGCTTCGCGAGCTCGGCCCTGCGGCGTGAATTTCGAGACGGGTCGCGCCTGCCCTCGCAGGCTCGGGCCGACGCCGAGCCCTCCTCAATCTCCCGCCGTCCTCAGGGCTTCGCGAGCTCAGCCCTGCGGCGTGAAATGAGATCGACCCGCCGTCAATTGACGGCGGGTCGACGGTAAAGCGGGGGTCAGCGGGTGACCTTGCCCGCCTTCAGGCAGCCGGTGCACACGTTGAGGCGCTTGGGAGTGCCGTTGACGGTGGCGCGGACGCGCTGGATGTTGGGGTTGAAGCGACGCTTCGTGATCTTGCGCGACCACGGGCGGTTGTTGCCGAAGCCGGGCTTCTTGGCGCAGATGTCACAGACGGCGGCCACCGGGAACTCCTGAAAGCTTGAGGTTTTGTACGACGGGCCCGCCTGGCGGGCAACCGCACAAGAGTATCCGATGGTCCTGCAGGCGAGCGAATCGTGGTGGGCGGCCCCGAACGCACTAACCTGTGGCACCACGCGAGCGCCCACAGTTGCCACAGATACAGCGAGGACGAGGCAGGCCATGGAAGCACCGCAGGCGGGCATGATCCAACTCGCCACCGTGCTGCGCTTCGTCGACATCGCCACCGACGCACTGGCCGAGGCGCGCGAGGAGATCGACGCGCTGAACGTCTACCCCGTGCCCGACGGCGACACCGGCACCAACATGTACCTCACCGTGTCCGCCGCGCGCGATGCCCTCCGCGAGGCCGTGGGCGACGACCCGAGTGGCGCCGACTCCGGGAAGGCACTCGCCGCGTTCAGCCGGGGCGCCCTGCTCGGCGCCCGCGGCAACAGCGGGGTCATCCTGAGCCAGATGCTGGGTGCGATCGCGCACCGGATCGCCGAGCAGCGGCCGGGCGACCGGAACGCGACGGTCATGGCCGAGGCGCTCCAGCAGGCGACCGATGCGAGCTACGCCGCGGTGGGGGAGCCGGTCGAGGGGACCATCCTGACCGTCGCCCGCGCCGCCTCGGACGCGGCGATGGCGCACGCCGCCGACCCTGCCGGCCGAGCGCGCGACGTGCTCGCCCTCGCCGCGAAAGCTGCGCGCGAGGCTCTCGCCCGTACGCCGGAGCAGCTCAAGGCCCTGCGCGACGCCGGTGTCGTGGACGCCGGTGGCCGCGGGCTCAGCGTCATCCTCGACGCCGCCGAGACGGTGCTCACCGGCCGCCGCCCGCCGCGGGTGCAGACCCGGATCGGCGAGCACCACATCCCGGTGCCGGTCCTCCCCCCTGTGGCTGGTGACCAAGAAAGTGCCGGAACCACGGACGTCGCCGACCTGGTGGAAGGCGGACCCTCCTACGAGGTGATGTACCTCCTCGACGCGGACGACGAGCGGATCCCAGAGCTCAAGCAGAGCCTTGCGCCGCTCGGCGACTCGCTCGTGGTGGTCGGCGGCGAGGGCCTGTTCAACGTGCACGTGCACGTGGACGACGTCGGGGCGGCGATCGAGGCCGGCATCCGCGCGGGTCGGCCGTACCGGCTCCGCGTGACGCACTTCGCGGAGCAGATCGCCACCGCGCGCCCGAAGGCCACGGATCGGCGCGGCCGCCGCATCGTCGCGGTCGCCGCCGGGCCGGGCCTGGCCGCGCTCTTCGCGGAGGCGGGTGCGGTCGTCGTCGAGGGCGGCCCCGGCCGACGTCCGTCGACCGGTCAGGTCCTCGAGGCCATCACCGACTGCGGTGCGGCGGAGGTCGTGGTCCTGCCCAACGACCCCGACTCGGTGCGCGTCGCCGAGGTCGCCGCCCGCACCGCCGAGAACGACGACGGCATGAAGGTATCGGTGATCCCCACGCAGGCCCAGGTGCAGGGCCTCGCGGCGCTGGCGGTCCACGAGCCGGGCCGCAGCTTCGAGCAGGACGTCCTCGAGATGACCGCCACCGCCCGGCACGCCCGGCACGGTGCGGTCACCATCGCGGCCCGCCAGGCGATCACCATGGCCGGGCCGTGCGAGCCGGGCGACGTGCTCGGTGTCATCGCGGGCGACTTCGCGGTGGTCGGCGACGACCTCGAGACCGTGGCCAGCGACGTGCTCGAGCGCCTGCTCGCGGGTGGCGGAGAACTGGTGACGATCGTCGGCGGTGCCGAGGACGACGGCGGTCTGGCTGCCCGGTGCGCGGCCCTCGTCGAGGAGCGGCACCCGCATGTCGACGTCGTGGTGTACGACGGTGGCCAGGAGCGCTACCCGCTCCTCATGTCCGTCGAGTGACCCGGAGCCGCATCAGATGATTTCGGTCGACTCACCCATCGCCGCCGTCCTCGGCGACCAGAACACCAAGCGCAAGAAGATCGACGACGGCCTCGGCCTGCGCACTGTCGGCGATCTGCTCGACCACTTCCCGCGGCGCTACATCAAGACTGGCGAGCTCACCGACGTCGAGAGCCTGGAGCCGGGCCAGCAGCTCACCGTCGTCGGCGAGATCAGCGGTACCGAGACCAAGACCTACACCGACCGCCGTACCGGCGGGCGCGCCTACCGCGTCGAGACCATGCTGCGCACCGGCGGGCCGTCGTTGCAGATGACGTTCTTCGCCAAGAAGCAGCACATGGCCGACTGGCACACCAAGCGGCTGTCGGCCGGCAAGCGCGGCGTCTTCACCGGCCAGGTCAGGAAGTTCGGCAAGTACTGGCAGCTGACCAACCCGCAGATGATGATGTTCGGCGGCGACGACGAGGTCGACGCGTCGACCAGGGCGGCGCTCGACAGCCTCGGCGAGCTCTACCCGATCTACCCGCTCACCAAGGGCCTCGACTCGTGGGACCTCCAGCGCGCGATCAGCTTCGCGCGCACGGTCGTCGACGAGATGCCGGAGCTGCTGCCGGAGCAGGTGCGGGAGAGGTACTCCCTCATCCCCGCCCACACGGCGTACGACTGGATCCACGCGCCGGACGACTTCGGCCAGGTGAAGAAGGCGCAGCTGCGCTTCCGGTTCGAGGAGGCGCTGGTCACCCAGCTCGTGCTGGCCCGGCGGCGCGCCGAGCTGCGGGCGCTCGGCGCGCAGGCCCGGACCGGCGACCAGGGGGAGCTGCTGGCGGCCTTCGACGCGCGGCTGCCGTTCGAGCTGACCAGAGGGCAGCAGGAGATCGGCCACGAGATCGAGCACGACCTCGCCCAGCCGCACCCGATGAACCGCCTGCTCCAGGGCGAGGTCGGCTCCGGCAAGACGCTGGTGGCCGTGCGCGCCATGCTCCGCACCGTCGACTCGGGAGGACAGGCCGCGCTGCTGGCGCCCACCGAGGTCCTCGCCCAGCAGCACCACCGGTCGATCACGGCGCTGCTCGGCGACCTCGCGGCCGGCGGCATGCTCGGCGGCGCCGCCGAGGGCACCAACGTTGCGCTGCTCACCGGATCGATGGGCAAGGCGCAGCGGCAGGAGGCCATGCTGCGGATGGCCAGCGGCGAGGCCGGCATCGTCATCGGCACCCACGCCCTCCTCGAGGAGAAGGTCACCTTCGCCGACCTCGGCCTGGTCGTCGTCGACGAGCAGCACCGGTTCGGCGTCGAGCAGCGGGCCGCCCTGACCGACAAGGCCGGCTCGCCGCCGCACGTCCTGGTGATGACCGCCACGCCGATCCCGCGCACCGTCGCGATGACCGTCTTCGGCGACCTCGAGACGTCCACCCTCACCGAGCTGCCCGCCGGCCGGGCGCCGATCCAGACCAACGTCGTCCCGCTCCTCGAGCAGCCGCAGTGGATCGAACGGGTCTGGCAGCGGGTGCGCGAGGAGGTCGGCAAGGGCTACCAGGTGTACGTCGTCTGCCCGCGGATCACCGGCGACGAGCTGGAGCAGGGCGAGATCGACGTCGTCGAGGTCGATCAGGAGGGCAACGCCGCGCCGCCGAAGCCGGCCATGCACGCCGTCGAGGAGCTGGTCGTCGAGCTGAGCGAGGGGCCGCTCAGCGGGCTGCGTGTCGCCAAGCTCCACGGCCGGATGGCTCCCGACGAGAAGGAGCGCACCATGCGCGCCTTCGCCGCCGGCGACATCGACGTCCTGGTGTCGACCACCGTGATCGAGGTCGGCGTCGACGTGGCCAACGCGACCGCGATGGTCCTCCTCGACGCCGACCGGTTCGGCGTATCCCAGCTCCACCAGCTCCGCGGGCGGGTGGGTCGAGGTGGCCTGCCCGGCCTCTGCCTGCTGGTGAGCAACGCGCCGCCCGGGACGCCCGCCCGGGAGCGTCTGGACGCGGTCGCGGCCACCACCGACGGCTTCGAGCTCAGCCGGGTCGACCTCGAGCAGCGCCGGGAGGGTGACGTGCTCGGCCGGTCGCAGTCCGGGTACCGGTCCAGCCTGCAGAACCTCCGGGTGCTGCGCGACGAGGACACGATCGTGTCCGCCCGCGAAGCGGCGGAGGCGCTGCTGGCCGGCGATCCCGAGCTCTCGTCCGCCCCCGAACTCGCGGATGCGGTGGCAGAGATGGAGCAATCACGGCAGTCTGAGTTCATGGAGAAGTCATGAGCACCCCAGGCGAATGCTCGCTGCGCTCCGCTTCGCCCGGGGACCCCACAACAGCATGACCCGCATCATCGGCGGGTCTGCCGGGGGACGGCGGATCCAGACACCACGGGGCGCCAGCACCCGTCCCACCAGCGACCGGGTCCGGGAGGCCCTGTTCTCCGCGATCGAGTCCTGGTGCGGTTCGCTGCACGGCCTCCGTTTCCTCGACCTGTACGCCGGGTCGGGTGCGGTGGGTCTCGAGGCGTGGTCGCGCGGGGCGGGCGTGGTCACGCTCGTCGAGCAGGACCGGCGCACCGCCACGCTCATCAGCAACAACGCACGCACCCTCGGCTTCGCCAAGGCCGATGTCGTGGCCGCACCCGTCAACGGGACCCTCCAGCGGCCACCGGCGGCGCCGTACGACGTCGCGTTCCTGGACCCGCCCTACCCCCACGAGGAGGAGTCGGTCCGCAAGGACCTCCACTCGCTGGTCGACCACGACTGGCTGGTCCCGGGGGCGATGGTCGTCGTCGAGCGGTCCGCGCGCAGCCCCGAGCCGGGCTGGCCCGACGGCTTCACGGGCATCCGGGACAAGCGCTACGGCGAGAGCATGCTTTGGTACGGTCACGCCGCGTCCCTGCCGTCCTAGGTCCTAGGCATCCGCCCAGCGAGGAGTAGCCCGTGCGCCGAGCCGCCTGTCCCGGATCGTTCGACCCGGTCACCAATGGGCACATCGACATCGTCACCCGGGCGTCCGCCCTGTTCGACGAGGTGGTCGTCGCGGTCGGGGTCAACAAGTCGAAGAGCCGCCTGTTCTCCGCCGAGGAGCGGATCGACATGCTGGAGGAGGCCTGCAAGGACTTCGACAACGTCACCGTCGCCGGGTTCTCCGGCCTGCTCACGACGTTCTGCGAGGAGCAGGGGATCAAGGCCATCGTCAAGGGACTGCGCGCGGTCAGCGACTTCGACTACGAGCTGCAGATGGCCCAGATGAACGCGTCGCTGACCGACGTGGAGACCGTCTTCGTGCCCACCAGCCCCGAGTACTCCTTCCTCGCGTCGAGCCTGGTCAAGGAGGTCGCGATGTTCGGCGGGGACGTCTCCGGCCTGGTCCCGGCCTTCGTCCACGAGCGCCTGGTGGCCCGGCTGGCCGAGCGACGCGCGGCCGACGGTGTCTGAGGGCTGGCCGCGCTTTTGCGGTGCTGCCACCCGGCCCGTTACGATTCTCGCTGATCTGTTGTGCCCGGACCCGGAAGTGATCTCCTGAGCAACCTGGACCCGAGAGCGCCGCTCGTGCTCGATACTCGCGAGCTCGGCCGCCGCCCGGGGTCCCAGCGCGAAGTGACCACGACGGTGCCGGCACCAGCAGATCTTGGCATCGAAGTCCTCCATGTCCCCGAAGGTGCGCCGGTCGAGCTCGACCTGCGTCTCGAGGCGGTCATGGAGGGGGTGCTGGTCACGGGTTCGGCGGTTGCCGCGCTCGAGGGCGAGTGCGTGCGGTGCCTGGAGCCGATCTCCGACGAGATCGAGGTTCGGTTCCAGGAGCTGTACGTCTACGACGACCAGCGCCACCATCGGGTCGGCGACGACTCGGAGGACGACGAGGCCAGCCGGCTCGAGGACGACCTGCTCGACCTCGAGCCCCTGCTGCGGGACGCGGTGGTGCTTGCACTGCCGTTCCAGCCGCTGTGCGAGGACGACTGTCCCGGGCTGTGCACCGAGTGTGGTGCGCGGCTCAAGGACGATCCGGACCACACACACGAGGCTGCGATCGATCCGCGCTGGAGCCGGCTCCAGGAACTCCAGCAGGGCGACGAATGACCCAGAAGAGTGACCCGGCGACCTCGCCGCGGTCGCACTAGCAAGGAGAGAACAGTGGCTGTCCCGAAGCGGAAGATGTCGCGTAGCAACACGCGTCACCGTCGCTCGCAGTGGAAGGCCGTCGCGCCCTCCCTGGTGACCTGCGCAAACCCAGCCTGTGGCGCCAAGCACCTTCCGCACCGTGCGTGCGGCACGTGTGGCCAGTACGGCGCCAAGTCGGACCGTCGTCAGGTCCTCTGATCCGGACCCGGTCGACTTGACCAACTACGTCGAGCTCCGCGCGGCGCTCGGGGATCCGGTCCTGGACCCCGAGCTGCTGGAGCGTGCCCTGACGCACCGCTCGTACGCCTACGAGAACGGCGGCCTGCCCACCAACGAGCGGCTGGAGTTCCTCGGGGACTCCGTGCTCGGAGTGGTCGTCACCGAGACCCTCTACCTCACCCACCCCGACCTCTCCGAGGGCCGGCTGGCGAAGCTGCGGGCGGCCGTCGTGAACGCCCGGGCCCTCGCCGGGGTGGGCCGCGAGATCGGCCTCGGCCAGCACGTCAAGCTCGGTCGCGGTGAGCAGTCCACCGGCGGCCGCAACAAGGCCTCCATCCTCTCCGACACGGTCGAGGCCGTCCTCGGTGCCGTGCACCTCAGCGGCGGGTTCGAGGTCTCCGCGGACGTCGTGCACCTGCTGTTCGACCCGCTGATCGACGCCGCCTCCGCCATGGGCGCCGGCCTCGACTGGAAGACCTCCCTCCAGGAGCTCTCCGCCGAGCACGGGCTCGGCGTCCCCGACTACGTCATCGAGGACGAGGGCCCCGACCACATGAAGACGTTCACCGCGCAGGTCCGCGTGGGCGACGAGCTCTACGGCAACGGTGTCGGCCGCTCCAAGAAGGAGGCCGAGCAGGCCGCCGCGGAGACGGCGTACGGCGAGATCGCCGCCAAGCTCGGCGTCGAGGACCCCGCCGTCACTGCCGCGGTCAACTCGACCTCCGCCAGCGACTGACCCGGGACCCAGATGCCCGAGCTCCCCGAGGTCGAGGTGGTCCGCGCCGGCCTCGAACGGCACGTCCTGGGCGCCACGATCACCCGGGTCGACGTCCTCCATCCCCGCCCGGTCCGGCGCGACCCGCGCGGCCCCGAGGGCTTCGCCCTGGCGCTGACCGGCCAGCGGATCGTCGCCGCCCGCCGCCGCGGCAAGTACTTCTGGCTCCCGCTCGCCAACGGTGACGCCCTCCTCGGCCACCTCGGGATGAGCGGGCAGATGCTCATCCAGCCGCCCGAGCGCCGCTGACGAGACGCACCTGCGGGTGCGGATCGTCCTGGAGGGTGGTTTCGAGACAGGCGAGACCTCGGTGGTTGAGGAGGTTGCGCAGCAACCGTCTCGAAACCACCCGACCCTCGAGCTCCGGTTCGTCGACCAGCGGATGTTCGGCGGCCTGTCCGTCTCCGAAGGCGGCGCCGACCTGCCCCAGGAGATCGAGCACATCGCCCGCGACCCGCTCGACCCTGAGTTCGACGACGCCGACTTCGTACGCCGCGTGCGCCGGCGAACCGCCGGGGTGAAGCGGCTGCTCCTCGACCAGGGCCTGATCTCCGGCGTCGGCAACATCTATGCCGACGAGGCCCTCTGGCGGGCCCGGCTGCACGGTGACCGACCGGGAGACCGGCTGACCGCCAAGCAGGTGCGCGAGCTGCTCGGCCAGTCGCGCTACGTCATGGCGGAGGCCCTCGGCCAGGGCGGCACCTCGTTCGACTCCCTCTACGTGAACGTCAACGGCGAATCGGGCTACTTCGACCGTTCCCTGCACGCCTACGGCCGCGAGGGTGAGCCGTGCGACCGGTGCGGCCGACCCATCCGCCGGATCTCGTTCATGAACCGGTCGTCGTACTTCTGCCCGAAGTGCCAGCCGGCGCCCAGGGCACGCCGGTAACCGGACTAGTCCAGACACTTTCCCGCCCGGATGCGACGCCATGTTGACCAGACGCGAGTCTGGTGCGACTCTTGAAGACGGCCCCACCACACCGGGTCCCACCCCCCACTTTGGAAGGCTCATCGATGGCCAAGGCGCTGATCGGATACATGAACAGCGACCTGCGGATTCCCGCCCGACTCTCGTCCGAGAACACTCGGTTGCGCGCGCGGGTGGCAGAGCTCGAGGACCTCGTCCTTCGTCTCACGCAGGAGAACGACGCACTGGCCGCCGCACAGGCAGCCACTCTGCTCGACCAGACCATGCAGGAGATGCAGCCAGCCTGATCTGCGCTGCTTGACCGGCGGGAGCGCCGGTCATTTGAGGGTGCCTGCGCACCCTCTGAAAATCGCGATGACTCGAAGGCGGCAGGACGGCTAGCCTGACGCACTTGTGAGCCGTCTGCTGGAAACCCTGGTCCCTGCCCGGATGGGCACGGGGTTCCGCTGGCTGCTCGCCTCCTCCTGGGCGACCAACCTCGGCGACGGCATCATGATCGCGGCCGGGCCCCTTCTCGTCGCATCCAAGACCGATGACGCCTTCCTGGTCGCGCTCTCCGCCACGGTGCAGTGGCTGCCGACGCTGGTCTTCGGGCTGTACGCCGGCGTGCTCGCGGACCGGCTGGACCGACGTCTGATCGTGGTCACGGTCGACCTGATCCGCGCGGGCGTGCTCGCCGTCATGAGCATCGCGCTGGTGACCGGGGACGTCTCGATCGCAGTCGTGCTCGCGGCGCTGTTCCTGCTCGGCTGCGCCGAGGTGTTCGCCGACAACACCTCCAGCACGCTGCTGCCGATGCTGGTCCACCGCGACGACCTGGCGATCGGCAACTCCCGGCTGATGACCGGGTTCATCACGGTCAACCAGCTGGCCGGCCCGCCGATCGGCGCCGCACTGTTCGTGGCGGGTTCCCAGTGGCCGTTCGTCACCGACGCGGTGCTGGTCACGCTGGGCGCCCTGCTCATCTCGCGGCTCTCGCTGCCTCCACACGGCCGCCCGAAGGACTCGCACATCCGGCAGGACATCGCCGAGGGGTTCCGCTGGGCGTGGCACCACGCAGCCGTCCGGACGCTCGTGCTGACGATCTTCACGTTCAACATCACCTACGGCGCCGCCTGGTCTGTGCTCGTCCTCTACGCCACCCAGCGGCTGGACATGGGCGAGGTCGGGTTCGGCCTGCTGACCACGATCTCGGCGGCAGGCGGCCTGCTCGGGACGTTCTGCTACGGGTGGATCACCCGGCGGCTCAGCCTCGGCAACATCATGCGGATCGGCCTGATCATCGAGACGGTCACCCACCTCATCCTGGCGTTGACGACGATCCCGGCCGTGGCCATGGTGGTGTTCTTCGTGTTCGGCGCCCATGCGTTCATCTGGGGCGCCACGTCGACCACGATCCGCCAGCGAGCAGTCCCGACCGAGCTCCAGGGCCGGGTCGGCAGCGTCAACATGGTCGGCGTCTGCGGTGGCCTGGTCATCGGCTCGGGCATCGGCGGCTTCCTGGCCCAGCACTGGGGGGTCACCGCGCCGTTCTGGTTCGCGTTCGTCGGGTCCGTGCTGTTCGTCGTCCTGATCTGGGGCCAGCTCACCCACATCGCCCACACCGACGACGAGGCGGCGCCGGCCCCCGCGTGAGAACAGTCGTGTGCCTGTGGACGCGCTCGAGCGCGTCCACAGGCACACGACCCCCACGAGCCAGGCGTGATTGCATGAGCCCATGGATTTCCTCGTCGAGCTGACCGGTGCCCTGCCCGACGGCGTGGTCATCACCGACCCGGACGCGATGGAGAAGTATCGCTTCGACTGGTCCAAGGACGTCGGCGCGGGCAAGCCGGTCGCGGTGGTCCGTGCCGAGAACGCCCGACAGGTGCAGGAGGCCGTCGGGTGGGCGGCGCGGCACCAGGTCCCGGTGGTCCCGCGCGGTGCCGGAAGCGGCTTGTCCGGCGGCTCGAGCGCAGTCGACGGCGGCATCGTGGTCAGCCTGGAACGGATGCGCACGATCGAGATCGACACCGCCTGCCGGGTGGCCGTGGTCGAGCCCGGCGCGTTCAATGCCGAGGTCAAGGCGGCGGCCGCGGAGCACGGGCTGTGGTACCCGCCCGACCCCTCGTCGTACGAGATCTGCTCCATCGGCGGCAACGTCGCCACCAACGCCGGCGGCCTCTGCTGCGTGAAGTACGGCGTCACGACCGACTACGTGCTCGGGCTCGACGTGGTGCTGGCCGACGGGACCCTGGTCACGCTGGGCGGCAAGCGGATCAAGGACGTCGCCGGGCTCAGCCTGCTCAAGCTGTTCGTGGGCAGCGAGGGGACGCTCGGCATCGTCACCCGGGCCATCCTGCGGCTGGTGCCGAAGCAGGCGGAGCGGTCGACCCTGGTGGCGTCGTTCGTCGACGTCGACGCGGCGGCGCGGGCGGTGGTCGAGGTCGGCCGGACGATCCGCCCGTCGATGATGGAGCTGATGGACCATGCCTCGATCAACGCCGTCGAGGACTACCGGCAGATGGGCCTGGACCGCAACGCCGGCGCCCTGCTCGTCGCCCAGTCCGACGCGCCGGGTGCGGCCCGGGACCTCGAGGTCGAGGTGATGGAGAAGGCGTGCACGGCCGCCGGCGCCATGGAGGTCTTCGTCACCGACGACGCGGCCGAGGGGGAGATGTTCGTCGAGGCACGCCGATCGGCGTTCCCGGCGATCGAGGCTCGAGGGACCCTCCTGCTCGAGGACGTCGGCGCGCCGGTCCCGCTCCTGCCCGAGCTGCTGGCGGCGATCTCGACGATCGCGTCGAAGCACGACATCGAGATCCCGGTCGTGGCGCACGCCGGCGACGGCAACACCCACCCGATCATCGTCTACGACGCCGCGGACCCGGCCTCGGAGGAACGGGCCCGGAGGGCCTTCGACGAGGTGATGCACGCCGCGATCGCGCTCGGCGGCACGATCACCGGCGAGCACGGCGTCGGCCGGACCAAGAAGGCGGCGCTGCCGGACCAGCTCGGCCCCGACGTGATGGCCCTGACCCGCCGGGTCAAGGACGCTCTGGATCCGGACGGGATCCTGAACCCGGGGGCGATCCTCTAACGTCGTGCGCATGATCCGCGATCGACGACTCTTCGGCCCCGGCCCGTCCAATCCGTACCCCGAGGCCACCGCCGCGCTCGGCCTGCCGCTGCTCGGGCACCTCGACCCGGTGTTCCTCGACCTGATGGACGAGACCTGCGACATGCTCCGTCAGGCGTGGGGCACGTCCAACGCCCGCACCCTGCCGATCTCGGCGACCGGATCGGCCGGCATGGAGGCCGCCTTCGTCAACACCGTCCACCCCGGCGACGTCGTCGTGGTCGCGGTCAACGGCCTGTTCGGCCAGCGGATGTGCGACGTCGCCGCCCGCGCCGGAGCCGAGGTGGTCCCGGTCGATCACGAGTGGGGACGGCCGGTCGACGTACAACGCGTGCTCGAGGCGCACCCGTCGCCCGCGATCATCGCGGCGGTGCACGCCGAGACCTCAACGGGCGTCCGCTCCGACATCGCGGCGCTCGGTGAGGGGAAGGGGGACGCCCTGTTGCTCGTCGACGCGGTCACCAGCATCGCCGGGATCGAGCTGCGCGCGGACGACTGGGGGATCGACGTCGGGTACGCCGGCACCCAGAAGTGCCTCGGCGTCGCCCCCGGCCTGGCGCCGTTCACGATCAACGACCGGGCCTTCGGGCGCCGGGTGGAGAAGCCGCAGTCGTGGTACCTCGACCTCGGCCTGCTCGGCGGCTACGTCGGAGAGGCGTCCGGCTCCGGCGGCCGGACCTACCACCACACCGCGCCGGTCGCCATGGTCGCCAGCCTGCACGGTGGCCTGACCCGGATCCTCGAGGAAGGCCTGGACGCGGTCTGGGCCCGGCACGAGGCCGCCGGGCGCCAGCTGCAGGACGGGCTGGAGGAGATGGGCCTCGAGCTGTTCGCCGAGAAGGGCTACCGGCTCCCCGAGCTCACCACCGTCAAGGTGCCCGACGGTGTCGACTCCGCCGCCGTACGCCGCTACCTCCTCGACCGCTACGACATCGAGATCGGTGCCGGGGCGGGCGCGTACGCCGCGAGCGTCTGGCGGATCGGCCTGATGGGCTACAACGCCCGGCCGGACGCCGCCCTGCTCGTCCTCGCCGCCCTCAAGGACGCCCTGGACAACGCCTGACCCCGCCTCCCCGGGATCGGGACACCCGACAGGTAGGGTGAGCCACGCTGAGCTTCCCCCGCGTTTCAGTGCCCCCTGAGTCTGTAGAGCGTCACCCGCTGAGGAGCCCGCGTTGTACCTGAAGAGCCTGACCCTGAAGGGGTTCAAGTCCTTCGCCTCGTCGACGACCCTCCAGCTGGAGCCGGGCATCACCTGCATCGTGGGCCCCAACGGTTCCGGCAAGTCCAACGTCGTCGACGCCCTCGCCTGGGTGATGGGCGAGCAGGGCGCCAAGTCGCTGCGCGGCGGCAAGATGGAGGACGTCATCTTCGCCGGCACCTCCGGTCGCCCGCCGCTGGGCCGGGCCGAGGTGCTGCTCACCATCGACAACGCCGACGGTGTGCTCCCGATCGAGTACGCCGAGGTGACGATCGGCCGCACCATGTTCCGCAGTGGCGGGTCGGAGTACGCCATCAACGGCAACCCGTGCCGCCTGCTCGACGTCCAGGAGCTGCTGTCCGACTCCGGCATCGGCCGCGAGATGCACGTGATCGTCGGGCAGGGCCAGCTCGACACGATCCTGCACGCGACCCCCGAGGACCGGCGCGGCTTCATCGAGGAGGCCGCCGGCGTCCTCAAGCACCGCAAGCGCAAGGAGAAGGCGCTCCGCAAGCTCGACTCCACCGAGGGCAACCTCACCCGGCTCAACGACCTGCTCAACGAGATCCGGCGCCAGCTCAAGCCGCTCGGCCGCCAGGCCGAGGTGGCCCGCAGGGCGCAGGGAGTGCAGGCAGACGTCCGTGACGCCCGGGCCCGGCTGATGGCCGACGACCTGGTCCAGGCGCGCACCGCGCTCCAGCAGGAGCTCGCCGACGAGACCATCCTGGTGGAGCGCCGGGCCGAGGTCGACGCGGCCATCGCCGAGGCCCGCGAGGCCGAGGCGGCGCTCGAGGCCGCGCTCCGCGAGGACCTGCCCGCGTTGGGGAAGGCGCAGGAGACCTGGTTCGCGCTGAGCGGGCTGCGCGAGCGGCTCCGCGGCACCCAGTCGCTGGCCGCCGAACGGGTCCGCAACGCCGTCACCATCGAGGACCCGACCGAGAGCGGCCGCGACCCCGAGCAGCTCGAGGCCGAGGCCGAGCGAGTGCGCGGCCAGGAGCAGGCGATCGGCGCCGAGGTCGACCGTCAGCGCACGACCCTCGAGGAGGCCGTCGAGGCGCGCAAGGCCGCCGAGGACGCCGCCGCCGAGGAGGAGCGCCGGGTCGCCGGGCTCCAGCGAGCCGCGGCCGACCGCCGCGAGGGGCTCGCCCGCCTGCACGGGCAGGTCAACGCGCTGCGTTCCCGCGCTGCCGCTGCCGAGGACGAGGTGGGCCGCCTCGGCCAGGCCCGCGAGGACGCCCTCACTCGTGCCGCCCGCGCCCAGCGCGACTTCACCGCGCTGGAGACCAGTGTCGCCGGGCTGGACGCCGGCGAGGAAGGTCTCGACGCCGAGCACGAGGCCGCCACGGGTGCCCTCGACGACATCAACGACCGGCTGGCCAAGACCCGCGAGGAGGCCCAGCAGGCCGAGCGCGACAAGGGTTCGCTGACGGCCCGCAAGGACGCCCTCGAGATGGGCCTCAACCGCAAGGACGGCGCCGGCGCGCTGCTGGCCGCGTCCGACTCGGTGTCCGGGCTGCTCGGCTCGGTCGCCGCGCTGCTCTCGGTCCGCAGCGGCTACGAGACCGCGGTCGCCGGCGCCCTTGGCTCGGCCGCCGACGCGGTCGCCGTGCGCGATGCCGACGCCGCCGTCGACGCCATCGGCCACCTCAAGACCGACGACCTCGGCCGTGCCGGGCTGCTGCTCGGCGGTGGACCCGCCACCGACCGCGACTGGCCCGGCCTGCCCGGCCACGCGACGTACGCCGTGGACGTCGTCGACTGCCCGGCCGACCTGCGCGGCGCGCTCAGCCGGCTGCTGTTCAAGGTCGCCGTCGTCGACGACCTGCCTGCCGCCCGCGGCCTGGTCCAGGAGCTGCCCGACGTCACGGCCGTGACCCGTGACGGCGACCTCCTCGGCGCACACTTCGCGTCCGGCGGCTCCGCCCACCAGCAGAGCCTGATCGAGATCCAGGCCGCGGTCGACGAGGCCGAGTCCCAGCTCGCCCAGGCGGTCTCCGCCTCCGAGCGGCTCGGCTTCGACCTCTCCCGCCTCGACGCAGAGCGGGTCGAGGCCCAGCGGCGGGTCGACGTCGCCCTGGCCCGGCTGCACGAGTCCGACGCGACCCTCGCGGCCGTGGCCGAGGAGCTCGGCCAGTACGGCTCGCAGGCCCGCGCCGCCCGCGGCGAGGCCGAGCGGCTCACCGCGGCCATCACCAACGCCGAGCAGGCCCGCGACAACGACCTGGCCGGGCTCGCCGAGCTCGAGACCCGGCTCGCGTCCGCCGAGGACGCACCCGAAGAGGAGCCCGACACCTCCGAGCGCGAGCGACTGACCGACGCCGCCCGCCAGTCCCGGCAGACCGAGATGGACTCACGGCTGGCCCTGCGCACCTCCGAGGAGCGTGCCCGCGCCCTGCACGGCCGCGCCGACTCGCTGGTACGCGCTGCCCAGGCCGAGCGCGAGGCCCGGGCCCGCGCCGCCGAGCGCCGGGAGCGCCTGATCCGCGAGGGCCGGGCCGCCGAGGCGGTCGGGACCGCTGTCGGCGCGGTGCTCACCCGGCTCGAGGTCTCGATCCACCTGGCCGCCGAGGCCCGTACTGCGGTCGAGCGCGCCCGCGAGGGCCGCGAGCGTGACCTGCTCGCCGTCCGCGCGTCGCTGCGCGACCTGGCGCAGCAGCACGACGAGCTGGTCAACTCCGTCCACCGCGACGAGATGGCCCGCACCCAGCAGCGGATGCGGATCGAGCAGCTCGAGGAGCGCGCGCTCGAGGAGCTCGGCATGGACCCCGACGGGCTCGTGGCCGACTACGGCCCGGACCAGCTGGTTCCGCAGGTTCTCGACGACGGGGCCGGCGAGGTCGAGGAGGGCGCCGAGCCGCCGGGGCCGGCGCCGTACGTGCGCGAGGAGCAGCAGAAGCGACTTCGCAGCGCCGAGCGCTCGCTGACGATGCTCGGCCGTGTCAACCCGCTCGCGCTCGAGGAGTTCTCCGCGATGGAGGAGCGGCACAAGTTCCTCACCGAGCAGCTCGAGGACCTCAAGAAGACCCGCAAGGACCTGCTCGACATCGTTCGCGAGGTTGACGCCCGCGTCGAGGAGGTGTTCACCACGGCGTACGCCGACGTGAGCAAGGCCTTCGACGCCACCTTCTCCCGGCTGTTCCCCGGCGGTGAGGGCCGGCTCGTCCTCACCGACCCGGACAACATGCTGGCGACCGGGGTCGAGGTCGAGGCCCGCCCGCCCGGCAAGAAGGTCAAGCGGCTGTCCCTGCTGTCCGGCGGCGAGCGGTCGCTGGTCGCTGTGGCGTTCCTGGTGGCGCTGTTCAAGGCCCGGCCGTCGCCGTTCTACATCCTCGACGAGGTCGAGGCCGCCCTCGACGACACCAACCTCGGCCGCCTGCTGGAGATCTACGAAGAGCTGCGCGAGAACTCCCAGCTGCTCGTGATCACGCACCAGAAGCGGACGATGGAGGTCGGCGACGCGCTGTACGGCGTGACCATGCGCGGTGACGGCGTCTCCACCGTGATCAGCCAGCGGCTGCGGGAGGCGGAGTCGGCCTAGGTCGCCATGGAGGTGGCCACGGATCCTCGTGGCGCGCCCGGTTCGGTGGTGAGAGGCGGCAACGCCAGAACATGAGCGGGTTGCCGGGCGGCGTCCGCAGCGAGTGACCGTCGAAGGTGGAGTACCAGTCGCCGGGGGTCGAGGTCCGCAGTAGGACAAGTCGTGGGTTGTCGTCCGCGGCCCTGTAGCCGGTGACGTCGGCGCCGCCGGTCACGAAGCCACCCACCGTCGTCACCAGCGGCACGCTCCCGTGCTCTCCGACGAGGACCGCGAGAACTGCGAAACGGCCCGGCGCCAACGGCCAAGGCCCTTCGGCCGCGCCCGAGCGCGGATCGATCCGTGCCACGAGAACCCCACGGGTGCACGCCGGCGGCAGTGGCGTCGTGTCGTCGACCACCGGTCGGGTGCGCAGGGCATCCACTCGGCGTGCGTCGTACAGGTGCGCTGCGCCGGCCCTGTTCGGAGCACCCACGAGCCCCGCGGCCAGGATCCGGTTCGCAGTCTCCCGGCCTACACCGAGACTGCGGGCCACTTGTCGTCCGGTCATGAGCATGGCGCGGACACTAGGTCGACGTTCCGACGTACCGACGTTGTGACGTGCCGGCTGCGGGTCCGCGCCCACTGTCGAGACCGGTCCCAGAGCACTACAACGATGAGTCCACGTGGACTCATCGTTGTAGTGCTCTGGCACGATGCCCGCGTGAACGAGCGAGCACCCCGACCCACCCGCGCCGACTACGTCTACTGGGAGTCGGTCACGACCCGGTGGGCCGACATCGACATCTACGGGCACATGAACAACGCCCGCTACTTCGAGCTGATCGACACCGTCGTGAACAACCAGCTCGTCCACGGCACCGGGGTCGACATCCGCGACCTGTCCGCGATCGGCGTCGTGGCGGAGGTGTCGTGCCGGTACTTCGCGGAGGTCGGCTACCCCGATCCGGTCGATGTCGGGGTGGCGGCCGAGAAGGTGGGGAGGTCCTCGGTGGTCTACCGGGTCGGCCTGTTCCAGGGCGACTCCGACGAGGCGGCGGCCGAGGGCCGCTTCGTGCACGTGTACGTCGACAACAACGACCCCGCTCGGCCGGTGACGCCGATCCCGGACGAGATACGGGCGGCAGTCGAGCCGCTCCTGCGTCCCGCTCCGGAGTGACGGACACCGCTCGCCCGCTTTGGGCGTGTCCGCCCCGATGTGCGAGTCTGGAGACACCTACTCGGAAGGATCCCGTCGTGTTGATGATCGGGCTCGCGATGCTCGCCATTCTCGTCCTGGCCGGACTGGTCGTGATGTACGTGGCGTTCCCACACCGCGGCGAAGACGTCCCGGGCGCGTCCTGGCTGGGGGACGCGATGTCCAAGGCCAACGACAAGCTGCCCAAGCTCCAGGACGGCGACCTCGACGAGGGACTCGACACCCACGAGGGGCACCGAGAAGCGAGCTGATCGTTCTCTGCTTGGATTGCCCGCATGGGTGACTCGCTCTACCTCGTCATCGGCGCCGCCGTACTCGTCGTCGTCCTCGTCCTCGCGCTCTTCGCCGTCCCCAAGATCCGGGCGGGCGGGAAGAGCTACGACGTCCCGTCCCCACAGACCGGCACCGACGTCATCTCGCCCCCGCAGCCGGAGGCGGCGCCCGAAGTACGGGCGCTCGAGACGCCCGAGGGCACGGCCTCCCGCCTCACCCGGCTGCGTCAGCGGCTGGCCGGTTCGCAGGGCGGCTTCGGGCGCGGCCTGCTCGCGCTGCTGTCGCGCGAGCGCCTGGACGAGGACACCTGGGAGTCCATCGAGGACACCCTCATCACGGCCGACATCGGCGTTGCGCCGACGCAGCAGCTCGTGGACAACCTCCGCACCAAGCTCCGCGCCGATCCCGCGGCCGACCCGCGCGCGCTGCTCCGCGAGGAGCTGCTGGCCCTGGTGAACCCCGATCTCGACCGCCGCCTCCAGGTGAGCGGCGAGGACGGGAAGCCCGGTGTGGTGCTCGTGGTCGGGGTCAACGGCTCCGGCAAGACCACGAGCGTCGGCAAGCTCGCCCGGATCCTGGTCGCCGAGGACCGCAGCGTCGTGCTCGGCGCGGCCGACACGTTCCGCGCCGCCGCCGTCGAGCAGCTGGCCACCTGGGGCGAGCGGGTCGGCGTCGAGGTGGTCCGCGGACCCGAGGGCACCGACCCGGCCAGCGTCGCCTTCGACGCGGTCAAGGAAGGCGTCGAACGGGGGGTTGACACGGTCGTGGTGGACACGGCGGGCAGGCTCCAGAACAAGGCCGGGTTGATGGACGAGCTCGGCAAGGTCAAGCGGGTCATCGAGAAGCAGGCCCCGGTCACCGAGGTGCTGCTCGTCCTCGACGCCACCACCGGCCAGAACGGCATGATCCAGGCCCGCGTCTTCAGCGAGGTCGTGGACGTGACCGGCATCGTGCTGACCAAGCTCGACGGCTCCGCCAAGGGGGGAATCGTGGTCGCCGTGCAGAACGAGCTCGGCGTACCCGTGAAGCTGGTCGGCCTCGGCGAGGGAGCCGACGACATGGCGCCGTTCGACCCCGGCGCGTTCGTAGACGCCCTCCTGGGCTGATCCCGCGACTCACCGCTCCGTTCACACGGAAGTAACACAAGCCGGGAACTCGTTGCGTGCCCGCAACATGTCGCGGCGCACCGCGAAATCTGCACCGTCGAAGGTACTGCTCAATAGGACGTGAGCCCTGCCCGACAGTGCGGTCGGTGCCGGGGCTGTCCGTCCTGACGGTAAGCAACCTGGAGGTTCTGTGGACGGCTACTACGCCTGGATGCTGATGGCAACCTCGCTCGTCCTGATGATGACCGTGCCCGCCCTCGCGCTGTTCTACGGCGGCATGAGCAGCTCGAAGTCCGTGCTGAACATGATGATGATGTCCTTCAGCGCCCTCGGCGTGATCGGCATCGTCTACGTCCTGTGGGGCTGGTCGATGTCGTTCGCCGGTGACGACGTGGCAACACTCTTCGCGAACCCCTTCGACGCGTTCGGACTCGAGGGCGTCGATTGGTCCAGCTACATCGCGGTCGGCTTCCAGATGACCTTCGCGGTCATCACGGCGGCCCTGATCAGCGGCGCTATAGCCGACCGCGTGAAGTTCTCCGCCTGGCTGGTCTTCCTGCCACTGTGGATCACCCTGTCCTACTTCCCGCTCGCCCACATGGTGTGGGGCGGCGGGTTCCTGTCCGGGCTCAACCCCGACGGCCTCTCGGCCATGCTCTTCGGTGTCGCCGACGGCGTTGCCAAGGTCGCCCCGCAGGACTACGCCGGCGGCACGGTGGTGCACATCAACGCCGGTATGGCGGCCCTCGTGCTCGTGCTGCTGATCGGCAAGCGGCTCGGCTTCGGCCGGGAGCCGATGCGCCCGCACAACCTGACCCTGACCATGATCGGTGCCGGCCTGCTGTGGTTCGGCTGGTTCGGCTTCAACGTCGGCTCGATCGTGTTCCTCGCCGGCGACAGCGGTGAGCTGGACACCGCCCAGTTCATGTCCGAGACCGGCGTGACCTGGATGAACACCACCCTCGCCACCTGTGCGGCCATGCTCGCCTGGCTGGCGATGGAGCGGATCCTGCACGGCAAGGCGACCTCGCTGGGTGCCGCGTCCGGCATCGTCGCGGGCCTCGTGGCCATCACGCCGTCCTGCGGCGCGGTCGGCATCTACGGTGCCCTGATCATCGGCGTGGTGGCCGGTGCGCTGTGTGCCTGGGCCGTGGGCATGAAGTTCAAGTTGGGGTACGACGACTCGCTCGACGTCGTCGGCGTCCACCTGGTCGGCGGCATCGTCGGCACGGTGATGATCGGCTTCGTGTCCAGCGCCGCGGCGCCGGGTGGCGTCGACGGCCTCTTCTACGGCGGTGGCATCAAGCCGCTGGTCGTGCAGACCCTGACCGCGCTGTTCGCGATCCTGTGGTCGGGCGTGATGACCCTGATCGTCGGCCTGGCCATCAAGGCCACCATCGGCTGGCGGATCAGCGAGGAGGACGAGGTCGAGGGCATCGACTTCACCGAGCACGGCGAGTCCGGCTACGACCTGTTCGGCCCGGGTGGCGCCCGCCGCTCCTCGGTGCTGCCGACCGCCCCGGCGCCAGCGACCGCCACTGACAAGGCTGGGTCCGACAAGAAGGAGCCTCCGCATGAAGCTCGTCACCGCGGTGATCAAGCCGCACAAGTGGGAGGACGTCCGGGAAGCCCTCGAGACGTTCGGGGTCACCGGGATGACCGTCTCCGAGGTCAGCGGCTACGGCCGGCAGAAGGGGCACACAGAGGTCTACCGCGGCGCGGAGTACGACATCGCGCTGGTGCCCAAGATCCGGATCGAGATCGTCGCGGACGACGCGGACATCGAGGACATCGTCGGGATCGTCACCAAGACGGCCCAGACCGGTCGGATCGGCGACGGGAAGGTGTGGGTCAGCCCCGTCGACACCGTCGTCCGGGTCCGCACCGGCGACAAGGACGAGGCCGCGCTCTGACACAGCTCGCCGGTCCGCCAGGAGCAGGCGGACCGGCGAGTTCACCCGGCCGTCACACGACGGCCGGGGCGTTTACGCGCCCGAAACAATTGCCGCGGCCCGGCGTTACCCGTGGATTGCAAGGTAGGCGCCCATGACCTCTCTCTCGGCCGCCGTTCCTGCGCTCGACAACGGAGACACCGCCTGGCTGCTCGCCGCGTCCGCCCCGGTCCTGCTGATGGCGCCGGGGCTCGCGCTCTTCTACGGCGGCGGAGCGGTGCTCGTCTACGCGTTCGTCATGTCGGGCATCATCGGACTTGCGGTGGACATGCTGATGGGATTCCGGATCGACGAGGAGCACGAGATCAACGGCATCGACCTGGTGGTCCACGCCGAGACGGCGTACGACCTGCACGCAACCGCCGGCGCCCGCTCGGCCGGCACGGGAGTCCTGAACCCCAGGACCCGGGAGGAAGGTCTGGGATGAAGCTCGTGACCGCGGTGATCAAGCCGCACAAGTGGGAGGACACCCGCGTCGCCCTGGAGACGGTCGGCGTCACCGGGATGACGGTGTCGGAGGTCAGCGGCTACGGCCGGCAGAAGGGGCACACGGAGGTCTACCGCGGCGCGGAGTACGACATCGCGCTGGTGCCCAAGATCCGGATCGAGATCGTCGTCGACGACGCCGACGCCCAGGCCGTGGTCGACACGATCTGTACGTCGGCGCAGACCGGGAAGATCGGCGACGGCAAGGTCTGGGTGACGGCGGTCGAGTCCGTCGTGCGCGTGCGCACCGGCGACCGCGACGAGGCCGCGATCTGACGAGCGACCAGCGAAGGGGCCGCGCGTGACCGCGACCGAACGCTCCCGGCGTACCGCTGCGGCGGACGCGCTGTGCATCGAGTCCTACGAGGCCTGCGCCGGACCCGAGGTGGGAGCGGCCCTGGTCGCCGTGGGCGGCTACGGCCGGAGCGAGCTGGCGCCGTACTCCGACCTCGACGTGGTGCTCGTGTCCAACGAGGGGGTCGAGCTGGGCGACGTGGCCGAGCGGGTGTGGTACCCGCTGTGGGACGGCGGGGCCAGGCTCGACCACTCGGTGCGGACGTTCCCGGAGATGGTGGCGGCAGCCGACCAGGACCTCAAGGTCGCGCTCGGGCTGCTGGACCTCCGGCACCTCGCCGGCGACCCGAACCTCACCCTCCGGCTGCGGACCACGATGCTCACCAGCTGGCGACGACAGGCCCGGGACCGACTCCCGGCCCTGGAGGCGCTGGTGCGGTCGCGGCACGAGCTGCTGGGCGAGCTGGCGCACCTGTCCGTCCCGGACCTCAAGGAGGCGGCCGGCGGGCTGCGTGACGCCAACGTGCTCAAGGCGCTCGTGGCGAGCTGGCTGGTCGACGTGTCGCACGTCGAGCTGGAGCGCTGCCGCAGGAACCTCCTCGACGTCCGCGACGTGCTGCAGGCTGGCCGCCGGACGGGCGACCGACCGGGTCGCACCGGAGCTGTGGGAGGAGCTCGCGGCCGGGCTCGAGCTGGACGACGAGTACGCCGCCCAGGTGCACGTCCGCGAGCTCGGGCGGCGGATCGCGCACCTGTCCCGACTGACCTGGCGCCGCGTCGACGCCGTGCTCGCCCGGCCCGCTTCGGTGACCGGCGCCCGCCGGCCGGCGATGACGACGCTGTCGCCGGGGATCGCGCTGGCGTCCGGCGAGGTGGTGCTCGAGTCGACGGCGCGGCCCGACCGCGACCCGCTGATGCTGCTGCGCGCGGCCGCGACCGCCGCCGAGCAGGACGTCGTGCTCGCGCCGGCGACCGCGGCGCGGCTGGTCCGGGAGTGTCCGCCGCTGGCCGACCCGTGGCCGCCGGGCGCGCGTCAGCTGCTGGTCCGGCTGCTGGCGTCCGGGCGGGGGCTGCACGCCGTCTGGGAGACCCTCGAGGAGACCGAGGCGCTGGCCGGGATCCTCCCCGAGTGGGGCCGGATCCGGCTGCTCCCGCACGCGTCGCCCATCCACCGGTTCACGGTCGACCGGCACGTCGTCGAGACCTGTATCGAGGCGTCCGCGCTGATCCGGCACGTCGCGCGCCCCGACGTACTCGTGGTGGCGGCGCTGCTCCACGACATCGGCAAGGGCGGACTCACCGAGCACAGCATCGCCGGCGAGCCGCTGGCGCGCGAGATCGCGACCCGGATGGGTTTCGACCAGGAGGCGGTGGCCCTGATCGGGACGCTGGTGCGCTGGCACCTGCTGCTCGCCGAGACCGCGACCACCCGCGACCCGGACGACCCGGCCACGGTGGAGTACGTCGCCAGCCGGATCGGCGGCGCCGAGGCGATGTCGCTGCTGTCCGCGCTCACCGAGGCCGATGCCCGGGCGACGTCCGCGAAGGCCTGGTCGACCTGGCGCTCCGGGCTGATCCGCGCGCTCGGCCGACGGGTCTTCGCGGAGCTCGACCCGGGCACGTCCGCGGCCGCCCCGGTGACCGAGGAGGTCGAGATCCCGGACGCGGTCCGACGAGGTGGGGTGTCGGTGACCCTCGGGCCGGCGCCCGACGGAGCCACGGTCACGGTGATCGGCGGGGACCGGGTCGGGCTGCTCGCCGACGCCGCCGCGATGTTCGCGTTGCAGCGGACGTCGGTCCGGGCGGCCCGCGCCTGGGCCCAGGGCGCGTACGCCGTCTCCGTGTGGGAGGTGGCCGACGAGCATCTCGACCCCGCGGTGTTGCGGCAACGCTTCGAGGCGATCGCCGACGGCCGGCTGGACGCGGGGGAGCGCCTCCGTCCGGCGGACGCCACGACCCTGGCTCCGACGGTCGTGGTGCGCCCCGACGCCTCGGACCAGGCGACCGTGCTCGAGGTCCGGGCCACCGACCGACCGGGCATCGTGTACCTGGTGTGCTCGGCGCTGGCCCGGATGGACCTGACGGTCCGGTCCGCCCACGTGGACACGCTCGGCCCGCAGGCGGTGGACGTCTTCTACGTCCAGGAGACCTCGGCGGGCGTGCTCTCCGACCACCGGGCCGCAGACGCCGCGCATGCGGTGCGCGCGGCACTCACGGGCGGAGACGCGCCCTAGGGAGGGGTGACCCGCGGAGGGGCCGACCGGATCCGCACCACGTTCCGGTGCAGGTCGAGGGTCCACTGCGGATGATCGTCGTCGGGCGAGGGGAGCACCTCGCCCATGTTCTTCTGGCTCTCCAGGTCGCGGTCGGCCCGCGCGCGGGCGGGGTCGAAGACGTCGATGAAGTTGCCGAGGGCGTCCGCGGCCCCGGAGGAGGCGGCGTCGCCGCGGGTGAGCATCCGGTGTCCGGCCCAGACCACCAGGACGCCGATGAGGAGCCCTGCCGCGGCGAAGACCAAGACGGTCATTTCCACAGCGTACGGGGTGGTCGCCTAGTCTTGGGACCGTCTCTGTTCTCCGGCCCGTAGGACCACACCCTTGTTCGCGACTCTTTCCGACCGCCTAGCCGACACCTTCAAGAACCTCCGGGGGAAGGGCCGGCTCTCCGAGGCCGACATCGACGCGACCGCTCGGGAGATCCGGATCGCGTTGCTCGAGGCGGATGTCGCGCTGCCGGTGGTCAAGGAGTTCGTGGGCGCGGTCAAGGAGCGGGCCCGCGGCGAGGAGGTCAGCGGGGCGCTGAACCCCGCCCAGCAGATCGTCAAGATCGTCAACGAGGAGCTGGTGACGATCCTCGGCGGCGAGACCCGCCGGCTGCGGTACGCCAAGTCCGGCCCGACCGTGATCATGCTGGCCGGCCTCCAGGGCGCCGGCAAGACGACGCTGGCGGCGAAGCTGGCCCTCTGGCTCAAGGAGCAGGGCAAGACCCCGATGCTGGTCGCGGCGGACCTCCAGCGTCCGAACGCCGTCAAGCAGCTCGAGGTCAACGGCGAGCGGGTCGGCGTACCCGTCTTCGCGCCCGAGCCCGGCAACGGCGTCGGCGACCCGGTCGCCGTCGCGCGGGACTCGATCGACGAGGCGAAGCGCAAGCTGCACGACGTGGTCATCGTCGACACCGCCGGCCGGCTCGGCGTCGACGCCGAGATGATGCAGCAGGCCGCGGACATCCGGAACGCCGTGAGTCCCGACGAAGTGCTCTTCGTCGTCGACGCGATGATCGGCCAGGACGCCGTCACGACTGCCCAGGCGTTCCTCGACGGCGTCGGGTACGACGGCGTCGTCCTCACCAAGCTCGACGGCGACGCGCGCGGTGGTGCCGCGCTGTCGATCGCGTCGGTCACCGGCAAGCCGGTGATGTTCGCCTCCGCCGGCGAGAAGATGACCGACTTCGACCTGTTCCACCCCGACCGGATGGCGTCGCGGATCCTCGACATGGGTGACGTGATGACCCTGATCGAGCAGGCCGAGAAGACGTTCGACCAGGATCAGGCGGCGAAGGCCGCGGCCAAGCTGACCGGCCAGGGCGGGGAGTTCACCCTCGACGACTTCCTCGAGCAGATGCAGCAGGTCCGCAAGCTCGGCTCGATGTCGAAGATCATGGGGATGCTGCCCGGGATGGGTCAGTTCCGCGAGCAGCTCGAGAACTTCGACGAGCGCGAGATCGACCGGATCCAGGCCGTCATCCAGTCGATGACCCCGGCCGAGCGGGCCAACCCGAAGATGATCGACGGCTCCCGTCGGGCCCGGATCGCCAAGGGCTCCGGCCGGCAGGTCTCAGACGTCAACCAGCTCGTCGACCGGTTCTTCGAGGCGCGGAAGATGATGATGTCGATGGCCAAGGGCGGCGGCATGCCCGGCGTGCCCGGGATGCCCGGCATGGCTGGCGGCAAGCGCTCCAAGGCCAAGCAGGCGCCCAAGAAGGGCAAGGGCAAGCGCGTCTCCGGCAACCCGGCCAAGGCCGCCCAGCAGGCGAAGGCCGAGCAGGAGAAGGCAGCGTCCGCCGCTGCCAACCCGTTCGGCAAGCCGGAGGCCGAGGAGATCGACTACGAGAAGGCCGCCGCGGCCCTCGACCTGCCCCAGGACTTCTCCAAGT
>CAWBGN010000001.1:0-442867 GCA_963788445.1 uncultured Actinomycetota bacterium | reverse complement strand
CACGAATCGCCCGTTCAACACCGCGTTCAACAACCAGAACTGGGGCCAGGGAGCGGCGATCGCGTTCGTGCTGTTCGCCATCATCGTCGCGTTCACGCTGTTGCAGCGGTCCCTGTTGAGGAGCCGCACGTGAGTGCCCAGCGGCTGACCCGCCGCCATGCCTTCACGTTGTACGGCGTCGCTGGGCCTGCTGGCGCTGGTCTACATCCTGCCGTTCGTCATCGACATCTCGACGTCGTTCAAGACCGAGGCCGAGGCCGCCCAGGACCCGCTTCGGTTGATCCCGCGAACGGCCACCGCCGAGGCGTACCGGACGCTGTTCTTCACCTACGACTTCCCGCTGTGGTTCAGGAACTCGGTCGTGGTGACCGTGGCCGTCACGATCGGGCGGGTGCTGTTCGACTCGCTCGCGGGCTACTCGCTCGCGCGGATCCCGTTCCGCGGTCGCAGCGTGATCTTCGCGCTGCTGATCGCGGTGATGGCGGTGCCGAACGTCGTACTCCTGATCCCGAAGTTCCTGGTCATCAACCAGCTCGGGATGTACGACTCCTTCAGCGGGATGATCGTGCCGCTCCTCGCGGACGCGGCCGGCATCTTCATCATGAAGGGATTCTTCGAGTCGATCCCGGTCAGCGTCGAGGAGCAGGCCCGGATCGACGGCGCAGGGACGCTGCGGATCTTCTGGTCGATCGTGCTGCCGATGGCCCGGCCCGCCGTGATGGTGATCTCGATCCTGTCCTTCCAGGGCTCCTGGAACGAGCTCAGCCACTTCATCGTCGCCAGCCAGAGCCCCGAGCTCTTCACGCTCACCAAGGGCGTGGCCCAGCTGGCGTCCGGTGCGCGGAGCCAGGGTTCGGAGTACCCCGTGAAGCTGGCCGCCGCCGCGGTGATGACGATCCCGGTCGCGGTCGCGTTCTTCATCTTCCAGAAGCGGATCATGAACACCAGCGCCGGCGCGGTGAAGGAGTAGGGACGCCTCAGAGGCTGGCGATGGCCTCGTTGAACGTCGTCGAGGGACGCATCACCGCGGACGCCTTCTCGTCGTCCGGGCGGTAGTAGCCGCCGATGTCGGCCGGCGAGCCCTGGACGGCGAGCAGCTCCTCGGTGATGGTCTGCTCGTTCTCCCGCAGCGTCTTCGCGAGGTCGGCGAACGCCGAGGCCAGCTCGGAGTCGTCGGACTGCGCGGCGAGCTCCTCGGCCCAGAACAGCGCGAGGTAGAAGTGCGAGCCGCGGTTGTCGATCGACCCGACCCGGCGCGCCGGCGACTTGTTCTCCTCGAGGAACCGGCCCGTGGCCCGGTCGAGGGTGTCGGCCAGCACCTGCGCCTGGCTGTTGCCGGTCACCTGCGCGAAGTGCTCGAGGCTCGCGGCCAGCGCGAGGAACTCGCCGAGGCTGTCCCAGCGCAGGTAGTTCTCCTTGACCAGCTGCTGCACGTGCTTGGGCGCCGATCCGCCGGCACCGGTCTCGAAGAGCCCACCACCGTTGATCAGCGGCACCACCGACAGCATCTTGGCGCTGGTGCCGAGCTCGAGGATCGGGAACAGGTCGGTGAGGTAGTCGCGGAGCACGTTGCCCGTGACCGAGATCGTGTCCTCGCCCTTGCGGATCCGCTCGAGGGAGAACGCGATCGCGTCGACCGGCTTCATGATCTCGATCTGGAGCCCGTCGGTGTCGTGCTCGGGGAGGTACTCCCCGACCTTGGCGATCAGGTTGGCGTCGTGCGCGCGGTCCTCGTCGAGCCAGAACACCGCGGGGGTACCGGTGGCCCGGGCGCGGGTGACGGCGAGCTTGACCCAGTCGCGGATCGGGACGTCCTTGGTCTGGCACATCCGCCAGATGTCGCCCTCGGACACCACGTGCTCCAGCAGTACGTCGCCCGCGCCGTCCACGACGCGCACGGTGCCGGTCGTCGGGATCTCGAACGTCTTGTCGTGCGAGCCGTACTCCTCCGCCGCGCGGGCCATCAGCCCGACGTTGGGGACCGACCCCATCGTGACCGGGTCGAAGGCACCGTGGGCGCGGCAGTCGTCGATGACGACCTGGTAGATGCCGGCGTAGGACGAGTCGGGGATGACGGCCAGGGTGTCGGCCTCGTTGCCGTCGGGGCCCCA
This sequence comes from uncultured Actinomycetota bacterium, assembly GCA_963788445.1. Classification (GTDB taxonomy): domain Bacteria; phylum Actinomycetota; class Actinomycetes; order Propionibacteriales; family Nocardioidaceae; genus Nocardioides. The sequence goes on along the minus strand of CAWBGN010000001.1, from coordinate 440,756 downwards.
CATGTGGCCGGACGTGCGGATCATGGCGGGCATCGAGGCGTCGACGATGACGTCGGACGGCACGTGCAGGTTGGTGATCCCCTTGTCGGAGTCGACCATGGCCAGCTGCGGCCCGTCGGCGATCCCCTGCTCGATCGCCTTCTTGATCGCAGGCCCCTCGGGCAGCGACTCGATGCCGGCGAGGATCCCGCCGAGCCCGTCGTTCGGCGAGAGGCCCGCCTGGGTCAGCACGTCGCCGTACCGGGCGAAGACGTCGGGGAAGAAGGCCCGGACCACGTGACCGAAGATGATCGGGTCGGAGATCTTCATCATCGTGGCCTTGAGGTGGACGGAGAAGAGCACGTCGTCGGCCTTGGCCCGGGCGATCTGGGCGGTGAGGAACTCGCGCAGCGAGGCGACCCGCATCGCGGTGCCGTCGACGACCTCGCCCTCGGTGACCGGCACCGACTCCTTGAGCACCGTGGTCTCGCCGTTGTCGCCGACCAGCTCGATCCGCAGCGAGCCCTCGGAGGCCACGACCGCGGACTTCTCGTTGGAGCGGAAGTCGTCGGCGGTCATGTGCGCGACGTTGGTCTTCGATTCCGCGCTCCACTCGCCCATCGAGTGCGGGTGCTTGCGGGCGTAGTTCTTCACCGACGCCGGGGCGCGGCGGTCGGAGTTGCCCTCGCGCAGGACCGGGTTGACCGCGCTGCCCTTGACCTTGTCGTAGCGGGCGCGCGCCTCGCGCTCCTCGTCGGTCTTCGGCTCGTCGGGGTAGGTCGGCAGGTCGTAGCCCTGCTGCTGGAGCTCCTTGATCGCGGCCTTCAGCTGCGGGATCGACGCGCTGACGTTGGGCAGCTTGATGATGTTCGCCTGGGGCGTCTTGGCAAGCTCGCCGAGCTCCGCGAGCGCGTCGTCGAGGCGCTGCTCGTCGGTCAGCCGCTCGGGGAACAGGGCGATGATCCGGCCCGCCAGCGAGATGTCGCGGGTCTCCACTGCCACGCCGGCCCGACCGGCGTACGCCGCGATGATCGGCAGGAACGAGTAGGTCGCCAGGAGCGGGGCTTCGTCGGTGTGGGTGTAGATGATCTTGGAGTCAGTCACTCTTCGGACGCTAGTGCGCGGCCCTGATGGCAGGCAAATGGGGGTGAGACGGGTCTAGGGTGAAACCCGGCTCCGGCGGGCGGAGCCCCCTTGCGAAAGGACATCACCGTGTCTGCCGCACCCACCACCGTCCAGAAGGTCGCCGCCGAGGTCATCGGCACCTTCGTCCTCGTCTTCTTCGGCTGCGGGACCGCTCTCATGAGTGGCGGCGACTACGTGGCCATCGGTCTCGCCTTCGGTCTCACCGTCCTGGTCATGGCGTACGCCGTGGGCAGGATCTCCGGCGGCCACTTCAACCCCGCCGTGACCATCGGAGCCGTGCTCGGCGGCCGGCTCCCCTGGTCGCAGTCCGGTGTCTACATCGGTTCGCAGATCGTCGGAGCCATCGGAGCGGGCTTGTCCCTGTTCATCCTGATGCAGGGCTTCGAGGGCTTCGATGCCGACGGCAACATGGCCCAGAACTCCTTCGGCGACGCTGGCAGTGGCTACGCCTGGTGGGCCGCGTTCCTGCTCGAGGCGCTGATGACGCTGGTCTTCGTGCTGGTGATCCTCGCGGTCACCGACGTACGCAACGAGCACCCCTCGCTCGCCCCGCTGACCATCGGCCTGGCGCTGACGATGATCCACTACGCGTCGATCACCGCGACCGGCACGTCCGTGAACCCGGCCCGCTCGATCGGGGTCGGGCTGTTCGCGGGAGCCGACGCGATCGTCCAGCTGTGGCTGTTCATCCTGGCCCCGGCGATCGGCGGCCTCCTTGCCGGACTCGTGTACCCGCTCCTGTTCGGGCACGGCGAGCCGCCGGTGCCGGGCTCCGGGTGGAGCTTCGGACGTGCGGTCCGGGCCGCACCGGCGCCCGGGTACGGCGCCCCCGACCAGTACCAGCAGCAGTGGAACCAGGAGGACCCGCAGGCGCAGGCTCCTCCCCCTCAGGCTCCCGACCAGTACCAGCAGCAGTGGAACCAGCCGCCGGCGACACCGACGCCGGACCCGCCCCCCGCCGCGCCTCCGCAGGCCACTCCGCCTCCCGCGACCCCGCCCCAGGCGACTCCACCCCCGACCGAGCCCCCGCCGGGTCCGCCCCCGCAGCAGGCCTGGCCGGAGGACGACGGCCCGGACCAGACCCAGATCCGCCCACCCGGCCAGTGACACAACGCTGACCCGCCGTCAATCAACGGCGGGTCACTTCGACAGGCCCAGTACGAGCAGCTCTATTTGTGGGTGAAGTCGACCAGCTGGGCGCGCTCGAAGCTGCCCGAGACGCCTTCCTCGAAGACCAGGCCGACGCCGCGGGCGTAGTACTTGCGCTCGGCCGCGCCCGGCTCGAGCGGGTTGGTCTCCTCGGTCTGGAGGACGTCGGTGAACGACCCGAACGGAACGTTGACCGACTCGGTGAGCGAGAGAACGGTCGCCCGGTCCTCGGCCACGCCCTCGGAGAACTCCTGCTGGTAGCCGTCGCCGACCCGCGGCTTCGCCAGCATCACGATCCCGGCCTGCGCACCGTCGACGCCGGCCTCCCACGAGCCGGCGGTGTCCGGGCGGCCGCGTTCGTCGTACTCCGTGGAGTCCTCGCCGAAGTACCAGACGTTGCCCGCCGAGTCCTGCGCGAACCAGTCGAAGGTGTCCTCGACGACATCGCCTTCGGCGTCGGTGACCACGTCGTGCACCACGGTCGTGGTCACCCCCTGCACCACCCTGGTCTGGTCGGTGACCGTCACCGTGGTCGTCTCCTGCTCCGAGCTCATCGACTCGTAGACCCAGGTGCTGCCTGGTGCGAGGGGAAGCCATGGGTTGTCGATCCCCTCGATGAAGTCGGCGGGGTCGGCGGACGGGGTGGGGATCTCCAGGCCGTCGACCCCGGAGGGGCCGGACATCACCGGCTCGGACCCGCATCCGGTCACCAGCAGGCAGCCGAGTACGGCGCCCGCGGCGACCAGGAAAGGCTGTCGAGTCATGGCGCCAAGCATGTCGCACGGGTGTTGAACCGACGCTGAACCCTCCGTCGCCGCCTGCTCCGAGCGCTGCTAGCGTCGTTCCGGACCGTCCCAGTCTCGAACGCATCGTCCTAGGAGTCGTCGTGAGCTCTCCCCTCAAGGTGGCCGTCACCGGCGCGGCCGGCCAGATCGGCTACAGCCTGCTCTTCCGTCTCGCCAGCGGCTCGTTGCTGGGCGCCGACCGCCCGATCGAGCTGCGTCTGCTGGAGATCACGCCCGCCCTGAAGGCTCTCGAGGGCGTCGTGATGGAGCTCGACGACTGTGCGTTCCCCACCCTCGCCGGTGTCGAGATCGGCGACGATGCGAACACCATCTTCGACGGCGTGAACCTCGCCCTGCTCGTCGGCGCGCGGCCCCGCGGCCCGGGCATGGAGCGCAGCGACCTGCTCTCCGCCAACGGCGCGATCTTCACGGCCCAGGGCAAGGCGCTCAACGAGGTCGCGGCCGACGACGTACGGGTCGGCGTCACCGGCAACCCGGCCAACACCAATGCGCTGATCGCGATGACCAACGCGCCGGACATCCCCCAGGACCGGTTCTCCGCACTGACCCGGCTCGACCACAACCGGGCCATCTCGCAGCTGGCCGCGAAGACCGGCGCCTCCGTGACCGACATCAAGAAGATGACGATCTGGGGCAATCACTCCGCCACCCAGTACCCCGACGTGTTCCACGCCGAGGTCGGCGGCAAGAACGCAGCCGAGGTCGTGAACGACCAGGACTGGATCGAGAACGACTTCATCCCCACCGTCGCCAAGCGCGGTGCCGCCATCATCGAGGCCCGGGGCTCCTCCTCGGCCGCGTCCGCCGCGTCCGCCACCATCGACGCCGCCCGCGACTGGCTGCAGGGCAGCCCGGCCGACAACTGGGTGTCGATGGCCGTGGTCTCCGACGGTTCGTACGGCGTGCCGGAGGGCCTGATCTCGTCGTTCCCGGTCACCACCAGCGACGGCAGCTGGGAGATCGTCCAGGGCCTCGACATCGACGACTTCTCGCGGGCCAGGATCGACGCCTCGACCGCCGAGCTCGCCGACGAGCGCACCGCGGTCACCGAGCTCGGCCTGATCTGACCGACGAACACGCTGACCCGCCCGAAACTTCGGGCGGGTCAGCGTGATTTCGCGGTCAGAGGGGTTGGTTGGGGATCGACTCGGTGAGGAAGACCAGCGCCGCGCCGACGCCCACGAGCATGAGTACGTCGATCCAGCGCTTGCGTACGGCGAGCATGCCCGCGTCGCGCTGCCGCAGCAGCAGGCGCATCCCGCCGGCGAGGATGAGCGCCGCACCGACCCACTTGATCCCGAGCCGCCAGTCGCCGCTCCAGGAGATCCAGATGCCGAGGCCGGTGCCGGCGAGCACCACGAGGTAGAACAGCCCACCGATCGTCGAGGGGAAGTAGCGGGCGCCCTCGTCGTGCGGGACCTCGTCTGGGAGTGGCTCCTCCGGTGCCGGGACCTCGCTCACGTGCAGGCTGCCTGGTGCACCGGTCACCCCAACGCCTTCTCGGCCATGCCGACGATGTTCGAGAGCAGCATCGCCCGCGTCATCGGGCCGACCCCGCCCGGGTTCGGGGAGACCCACGACGCGACGTCCCACACGTCGGCGGCGACGTCGCCGGCGAGCTTGCCGTCGACCCGCGAGACGCCGACGTCGAGCACCGCCGCCCCCGGCTTGACCATGTCGCCGGTGATGATGCCCGGGACGCCTGCGGCGGCGACGACGATGTCGGCCCCGCGCACGTGCGCCGCCAGGTCGCGGGTTCCGGTGTGGCAGAGGGTGACGGTGGCGTTCTCCGAGCGCCGGGTCAGCAGCAGCCCGAGCGGCCGCCCGACCGTGACGCCGCGGCCGACCACCGTCACGTCCGCGCTGGCGATCGCGACGTCGTGTCGGCGCAGCAGCTCGACGATCCCGGCGGGCGTGCACGGCAGCGGCGCCTCGTGGCCGAGCACCAGCCAGCCCAGGTTGGTCGGGTGCAGGCCGTCGGCGTCCTTGGCCGCGTCGACCAGCCCCAGGACGCGGTTCTCGTCGCGCCCGCGCGGCAGCGGGAGCTGAACGAGGTAGCCGGTGCAGGACGGGTCGGCGTTCAGCCGCGCCACGGCGTCCTCGATCTCGTCCTGGGTGGCCGACTCGGGCAGGTCGACCCGGATCGAGTCGATGCCGACCTCGGCGCAGTCCTTGTGCTTGCCGTTGACGTACCAGCGCGAGCCCGGGTCGTCGCCGACCAGGACGGTGCCCAGGCCGGGTACGACGCCGCGGTCGCGGAGCGCCGCGACCCGGATCTTGAGCTCTTCCTTGATCGTGGCCGCGGTGGCGGAGCCGTCGAGCTTCTCAGCGGTCATCTCGTCATCCTGTCAGGCGGGGTTGGTCAGTGGGCGAAGTGACGCGTGCCGGTGAAGTACATCGTCACGCCGGCGGCCTTGGCCGCCTCGACGGTCAGCTCGTCACGCTTCGAGCCGCCGGGCTGGACGATGGCTGTCACACCGGCATCGATCAGGATCTGCGGCCCGTCCTCGAACGGGAAGAACGCGTCGGACGCGGCGACGCTGCCCTTGGCCCGTTCGCCGGCTCGCTCGACGGCCAGCTTGCAGGAGTCGACGCGGTTGACCTGGCCCATCCCGACGCCGACAGAGGCGCCGCCGGTCGCGAGCAGGATCGCGTTCGACTTCACGGAGCGGCATGCCTTCCACGCGAACGCGAGGTCGGCGAGCACCTCGGCCGAGGCGGCCTCACCGGTGGCCAGCGTCCAGGACGACGGGTCGTCGCCGGGCGCGTCGACGTGGTCGCGCATCTGCACGAGGATGCCGCCGCTGATCTGCCGCAGCTCCGCCGGCGGGTCGCCGGACGGGTCGTCGCAGCGCAGGATCCGGATGTTCTTGCCTCCCCGCGGCAGGGCCTGGAGCGCTTCGACCGCACCCTCGTCGTACGCCGGCGCCACGATCACCTCGGTGAACGTCTCGCGCATCTGCTCAGCCATCGCCACCGACACCGGCCGGTTGACCGCGATCACGCCGCCGAACGCGGAGGTCGGGTCGCACGCGTTGGCCATCACGTAGGCCTCCGCCACGTCGGCACCGACCGCGATCCCGCACGGGTTGGCGTGCTTGATGATCGCCACCGCCGGCTCGTCGAAGGTGTACGCCGCCCGCCGGGCCGCGTCGGTGTCGACGTAGTTGTTGTAGGACATCTCCTTGCCGTGCAGCTGCTCGGCGCCGGCCAGTCCGCCACTGCCGTCGGCGTACAGCGCGGCCCCCTGGTGCGGGTTCTCGCCGTAGCGGAGCACTGCCGACTTGTCCCACGTCTCCCCCGCGAACGACGGCCAGCCGTCCTCGGCCCCGACGTAGCCCGAGGCGAACCAGTTCGCCACCGCCACGTCGTACGCCGCGGTGTGGCGTGAAGGCCTCGGCCGCCAGGGCCTTGCGCTGGTCCAGCGTGAACCCGCCGGACGCGGCGGCCGCGAGCACGTCGGCGTACCGCGCCGGCGAGGTGACGATCGCGACGGACGGGTGGTTCTTGGCGGCCGCCCGCACCATCGAGGGCCCGCCGATGTCGATCTGTTCCACGCACTCGTCGGGGGAGGCACCGGAGGCGACCGTCTGCTGGAACGGGTAGAGGTTCGAGACCACCAGGTCGAACGGCTCGATGCCGAGGTCGGCCAGCTGCGCGACGTGGGAGTCCAGGCGCCGGTCGGCGAGGATGCCGGCGTGCACCCGCGGGTGCAGCGTCTTCACCCGGCCGTCCAGGCACTCGGGGAACCCGGTCAGGTCCTCGACCTTCGTCACGGGGATCCCGAGACCCTCGATCAGCGCTCGCCGACCCGCCGGTGGAGACCAGCTCGACGCCGGCCTCGTGCAGCCCGCGGGCGAGGTCGTCCAGGCCGGTCTTGTCGTAGACGGAGACCAGGGCGCGCCTGATCGCGATGCGGTTCTCTGCCACTGATGACACTCCTGCTCGGGTGGAGGAGCACCCAGGCGGTCGATGCTCCCGGCGTCACTCCCTGGTGGTTCCCCACCTGCGCCAGTCGTGTGGCCCCAGACTAAGGTATGCCGCCACCGAAACTGACCCTGCGGCCCTCGATCGCGAACCCCTCCCGGGCCATCCGACCGACCGCCGAGACCAGCATCGACCGCTCCGCGACCTTGATCCGCTCGTGCAGCGACTCGACGTCGTCGTCGTCCTCGACGGCGACGACCTCCTGCGCCACGATCGGCCCGGTGTCCACGCCGCCGTCGACCACGAAGAGCGTGCAGCCGGTGACCTTCACGCCGTAGGCGAGCGCGTCGGCGGGACCCTGCATCCCCGGGAACGCGGGGGACAGTGCGGGGTGGGTGTTGACCACCCGCCCGTCGAAACGGCCGAGGAACTCGTCGCTGACCAGCTTCATGAACCCAGCGAGCACGACCAGGTCGGGCTCGAAGCCGGCCACGGTGTCGGTGAGGGCGCGGTCCCAGTTGTCGCGGTCGGTGAAGTCGCCGAGCTTGCGCACGAAGTTGGGGATCCCGGCCCGCTCGGCACGGGCGATCCCCTCGATGTCGTCGCGGTCCGCGCCGACGGCGACGACCCGGGCGCCGTACGCCGGGTCGGCACAGGCGTCGAGCAGGGCCTGCAGGTTGGTGCCGGAGCCCGAGACGAGCACGACGAGACGGGCAGGCGAGGAGGACGGCACGGGCGCAGTTTAGTCAGCGGCGTACCGGCGGTCAGGCCGCGTCGTCCGCGCGGCGCAGCGAACGCCGGTGCCACCAGGTCATGGCCAGCCCGCCGAACAGGCCGCCGATGCCGAACGCCGTGATCGCGTGCACCAGCACGTCGAACGCGAACGGCTCGACCTGCCGCATCCGGCCCGGCCCCACGGCACCGCCGGCGACGGTCGCGAGCAGGCCGAGGACGGCACCGGCGAGCACGCCGCCGGTGCAGCCGCGGAGTGCGCCTTCCTCCCACCGGACGGTGGGGTGGCGGCGCTGCGCCCGGGCGGCGGCCAGGCCCGCCACCACCGGGGGCACGACCATCAGCGCTGTGGTCCAGCCGCTCGCGGGACCGTTGTCGGGCAGCGCGGCCAGGAGCGGGAACATCGGCAGCGGCCCGAGCGCCACCACCGTCGGGGACACCATCGTGTGAGTGCCGACCGCGAACCCGGGCCCGAGCAGGTAGGAGCCGGAGAAGAGCATCGCGTTGGGCAGCACCAGCGCCGTCGCCAGCAGGAAGAGCGTCGACTCGCCGCCGTCGAGGTGGAGCTGCGAGAGCACGTTGACGGCGGTTCCGAAGTCGACGGCCAACGCGATCACGAGCGCGAGCGCCGCGACCGCGGCGTACCAGACGAGGATGGCCCGGCAGGTGGTCGCCGCGGCCCGGACCGAGACCGGGAGGAACGCCGCCCAGATCGCGGCCCGCCCCGAGCCGATCGCCAGCGCGGGACCGCCGAAGCCGATCGCGATCAGCACCGACCAGAGCACCGCCCGACCGGTGTCGGGGGCCGTCTCGGGGGTCGCGGCCAGGGTGACGGTGATCACGGTGACCAGCGACGTAGCCGGCCGTGAAGAAGGCCAGCGCCACCGGGACGGTCCAGTCGCGCTCGCCGTCGGAGATCGCGTCGGCGTCGGGGCCGTGGCCGGAGATCGAGTCGCCGATCCGGTGCCCGATCCGCCAGGTCGCCCACGCGGCGACCATGGTCAGCAGGAGGGGTACGGCGGTGACCCGGACCCCGTCGATCCCGACCCCGGAGCCGTGGCCCATCAGCCAGCTCAGGGCGCCGATCTGGAGCCCGTCGCGGGGCTCGCCGTGGGCACCGGAGTCGGTCAGGAACCAGCCCGTCACCCCCAGGGCCAGACACACCATCAGCGTCGATCCGGCGGCCAGGATGCCGCCCAGCGTCGACAGCACGACGAGCGGTCGTCGGTGCCGGGGATCGGCGTCGCCGTCGGTGACGGCGCGTTCCGGGCGCGCGAGCAACGAAGTCATGGCCCGGCCATCATCACAGGGGAAATGTGGCCGAAGAGCGCTCCCACGCCGATGTGCGTACGCTACAGGGCCTCCCGTACCGTGGACGGGCCATGATCGCCAGTCCCCGAGAGAGCTCCGTCCGCTCCCCCGCCTGCTCCGCCGTCCGCAGGGTCCCCGCATGAACCGGGCGTACGAGTTCGACGCGTTCTACAAGGACACCCGCTCGCGGCTGCTGCTCCAGACCTACGCACTGACCGGCGACCTCCCGGCCTCCCGCAGCGCCGTCCGCGACACGTTCGTCGTCGCCTGGCACCTGTGGCCCAAGATCTCCCGCCTGCCCGACCCCGAGAGCTGGGCCCGCCCGCACGCGTGGTCGCACGCGCAACGACGGCACACCGCACGCCTCTGGCACCGCGACAAGGGCCTGGACACGGACGCGAAGGCCACCCTCGACGCGCTCGCCAAGCTCCCCGTCACCCAGCGCAAGGCGCTGCTCCTGACCCACCTGGCCAGCGTCAGCATGAGCGACCTGGCCCGCGAGGTCGGGCTCCCCCGGGCCGAGGCCGAGCGGGTCCTGCAGACCGCGACGGCGCAGTTCGCGGTGCACCGTGACGTCGCGACCACCAACATCCGCCCGCTGTTCGAGCCGCTGCGCGAGCAGACCGAGAGCTCGACCTGGCCACGCCCGTCGATCCTCCGACGCGCCGGGGCCGCGCGGCGGCGTACCCACACGCTGGTCGGCGTCGGCATCGCCGTCGCCGCCGTCATCGTCAGCGGGTCGCTGGTCACGGACGCGTCCGGCGTACGACCGACGCTGGCCCGGGAACCCGTCGCCCGGACGCCCTCTCCCTCGGTGAGCCCGAGTCCCAAGCCCGAGCCGCCCGAGCAGTTCACCGAGGACGTCCTGCTCACGGCCGCCCAGGTCTCCCAGCACGTGCCCGGCCGGCGGTGGACGGAGACCAGCACCACCGAGAACACCGAGGGCAACGGTCGCGTCCTGCCGTGCCAGGAGTCCCGCTTCGCGGACCCCAGGGGCGTGGCCGCGCTGGTCCGCGAGTTCGACACCACGCCCCGGAAGGGCGGCCCGCAGACGTCGGCCATCCAGGAGACCGAGCTGTCGGCCACGCCGCGGTCTGCCCGCAGGGCGTACGACACCATCGTCGACTGGTACGCCGGCTGCTACGAGCCGCGTGCCCAGCTGATGTCGACCCAGCGGGTCGACGGCGTGGCGGACGAGGCCATGCTCCTCGAGCTCAAGCAGTGGGCGCGAGCCCGCCTGGACGTACGTCGCGGGTGTCGCCCGGACCGGTCGGATCACCACCACGACCCTGTCCCGCACGACCGCCGCAGCCCCCAGTGACCTGCGCGCGTCCGCCAGGCTGCTCGCCGCCGCCGTGGACGGCGTGTGCCACCAGCCGGACGGCGGCGCCTGCCCGACCAAGCCGCGGCATCGAGCCGATCCCGCCGGTCCCGGTGGGCATGGTTCCCGGCATGGTCGTCGAGGTCGACCTGCCGCCCGTCGACGGCGTTCCCCGTCCGTGGGTCGGGACCGAGCCGCGCAAGGCGATGGACAACGACGCGTCCACGTCCTGCGACGACGCCGACTTCCGCGCCGAGCCGATGAGCAACAACGTGACCCGGACGTTCGTGATCCCGGGAAGCAAGCTGCCCGTGCAGTTCGGCCTCACCGAGACGGTCGGCACGATGCGGGCCGCGCGCGCGAAGGCGTTCGTCGAGGAGATCCGGCAGCCGGATGGCGGCCTGCCCCGACAAGGACCTCGGCAGTGAGGTGGAGCGGGTCGCGCACCGCGACGGGGCGGACCGCGACCTCAGCGTCTGGCACGTCACCACCGAGCTCAGCGACGAGCAGTCGGTGTCCTTCCTGATGGGCATCGTGCGCGAGGGCACCGCCATCGGCCAGGTCGGGTTCGTGCCCGACGGAGACGTGACCATGGCACCCGGCGCGTTCATCGATCTGGTCGAGCGGGCCGGCGAACGGCTACCCGCGCTGCCGCGCCCGAGCTAGCGGCAACTTCGGCGCTCCCCGGCGCGTCTCCTCTCGCGAGGAGGCAGCCATGCTCAAGACCACCGTCCGACGGCGCCACGTCGCCGCGGCCGTGCTGGCCACCGCGGCGCTGGTGGCCGTCCCGGTCGTGGTGGCGGCACGCGGGGACGCGCCCGAGGCCGAACCAGGCCGGACCGCGCCGACCCGCACGCCCTCCCCCACCCCTGGAGACGACCACCCCGGATCTGCGCCGGCTCCCACCACCCCGGAGCCGTCGTTCGGACCGGAACCGTTCCACGCCGCGGCGCACGCCGGCTGGCGGACGACAGTCCCCGCGGAGCTGGCCGTCGACGCGCGCCTGCCGGAGCCCGAGTCCGAGCTCTCCTACGACGGACTGGCCATGCGGCTGTGCGGGGCCGAGCTGTTCCCGGCGACGGGCATCATCGATCGCCGCGCGGTGTCCTCCACGGGTCCGGAGTACGGCGAGATCCGTGACCTGCGCCTGTTCGCCGACGACCGCGAGGCGCACCGCTTCCTCGTCCGGATCGGCCGTGCGGTCGCCGCCTGTCCCGAGGAGGAGGTCGGCGGCACGCTCTGGCGGCACCGCCTCCGCCCGTCCGATCTGGGAGGCCAGGAGACGCTGACCGCCGTCCAGACCTTCGAGACCGACGGCGTCGTCGCGCCTGCCGCCAACTGGTGGGAGGTCGCCCGGGTCGGGAACGCCGTACTCCTCACCGGGACCGGCGGCGAGCTGCCTGCCCGGCCGCCCACTCGAACGGGCGATCCGGGTGCACGCCCGGGTGATGCGCCCCATCGTCCGCTCCATGTGCGTCTTCGCGGCGGACGGATGCGCGAGCGGCATACCCGACGACTTCCCGCTCGCCGACGGCTATCCGGAGGACGACGATGCCGAGCCCGGGCCGGGGTACGGCCGGCACGGCCCCAGCCGCACCCTGACCCCGATCCAGTTCGTCGCCTGCGGTGACCGGCTGACCGACGCCACCCACGACGACCGGCTGCTCGCCCGCTGGACCAACGTCGAGGACTTCCGTGCTCGGCAGCTGACGACGTTCGCCGACGCCGACCAGGCCGCCGCCCGCGTCGGCGCCCTCACCGATCTGTACCGCGCCTGCCCTGCCGAGGACGAGAGCGACGACTACGTCCAGCTCACGGACGTACGCCGCACCGCCTACGGCGACGAGTCGTGGGCCGTCGTACGCCGCCAGGAGCTGGGCGGGTCACCCGCCGTCGGTCTCACCGTCCTGCACATCGTCCGGGTCGGGCGAGCCGTGCTCGTCGACACCGCCTCCACCGAGGGCGGCGCCGGCCCCGACCCGGAAGGCGACATCCGCCGCCAGCTCGGCGAACAGGCCCGAGCCTCCGCCTCCGTCGTCGCCGCCATGTGCCTCTTCACCGAACAGGGCTGCGACTGAGTCTCCGCCGGCCAGGCCGGATAGTCCGAGACGTTTGGGTTGCTCACGCGCCGTTCGAGGAACCCAAACGTCTCGGACTATCGGAATTCCGCCGGCTACAGGGGGTCGGTGGTGAGTCGCTCGACGATCGACTCGAGGTCGTCCCGCGACGCGGACCCGTACACGAGCACCCACTCATCGCCCAGCTCGGCGGCGAACGCCGTGTCCCCACCTTCGTCCTCGAACACCCGCCACGTCGTGGCCACGGAGTCCGGGAAGTCAGCCTCGGCCAGCTCCGTCGGGTCCTCGTCGACGTACGTCGCCAGCAGGTCGTCGAGTGATGCGTCCTCCTGCCGGAGCCCGACGTACGTCTTGTCGTCGGTCAGGAACCCCAGTCCCCACGCGGTCTCCTCGCCAGGGGTGAAGTCGAGACTGGTGGCGATCCAGCCGTCGGGCAACGACGGCGGGTAGACGACGGATCCGCCGTTCTCCTGGATCAGGCGGACCGTCTCGAGGTAGTCCACCGGGTCCTGACGTCGTCTCCAGGTCGTCGCGGTTGAGCGCCCGGAACACGACGAACGCCCCGATCACCAGCAGGGTGATCAGCAGCGCGCCGATCATGCCGGCGAACGACCGCTGGTACCGCCCGCCCTGTTCGCTCACGGGGCAATCCTCACAGGTGCCGTAGATTCCGCCCGTGCGACCCCTCCTCGACGCGGTGCCGGTGATCGCCCTCGCCGCGCTGCTGGTGACGGCGTACCGACACCCGTCCGGTCGCACCGAGGCGACGATCGGACTGGCCGCGGCGGCCGCCACCCTCGCCACGGGCCTGCTGAGCCCGCAGCAGGTCGAGGACGTGCTTCGCCACCTCGGCCCGGTGATCGCGTTCCTCGCCACGATCCTGGTCGTGGCCGAGGTCTGCGCCCGCGCCGGTGTCTTCACCGCGGCCGCGCACCACGTCGTCACCCTCAGCCGCGGCGATCCCGGTGAAGCTGTTCACCGGCGTCTTCCTCCTCGCCGCCGTGGTCACCGCCGTGCTCAGCCTCGACGCCACCGTGGTCCTGGTCGCGCCGGTGGTCGTGTCGGCCGCGCGTCACGCTCGGCCTGCCGTACCGACCCGGCGCCCAGGCCTGCCTGCGGATGGCCAACTCCGCCTCCCTGCTGCTGCCGGTCTCCAACCTCACGAACCTGCTCGCGATGCCGCACCTCGACCTCACCTTCGGCGGCTTCGCCCTGCGGATGGCGCCGGTGCTGGCCGTCGTGCTGGTCGTGGAGTACGTCGTTCTGCGGGTGCTGCACCGCGGCGAGCTTCGGATCCGTCCGACCCGGTCCCTGCCCGACGATCCGCCCGGCCACGCCCGGACGCCCGTGGTCGCCGTGCTCGTGATGCTGACCGGCTTCGCCGTGCTGTCGCCGTTCGGCGTCGACCCGTTCTGGGTCTCCGGCGCCACCGCGCTCGTTCCTCGTCGTCTGGGGCGTGCGCGGCGGGCTGCTCGGCGTACGCCGGGCCGTGCACGCCGCGCACCCGGGCTTCGCGGTCTTCGTGCTCTGCCTCGGGGTCGTCGTCGCCGCCCTCTCGACCGGTCCGCTCGGCGACCTCGTGGCCGACGCGCTGCCGACCACGACGTCGTACGCCGCCCTGCTGGGCATCGCGCTCCTGGCGACGCTCCTGGCCAACCTGCTGACGAACCTGTCCGCCACGCTGCTGGTGGTGCCGCTGCTCGCACCCCTCGGCGTACCCGCGATCCTGGCCGCCCTGATCGGCCTGAACATCGGTTCCGGGCTCACCTACACCGGCTCGCTGGCCAACCTGCTCTGGCGCCGATCCCTGGTCCGGCACGACGTTCACCCGAGCCTGACCGACTTCCACCGGGTCTCGCTGGTGGCCACGCCGCTCTCCCTGGTGGCGGCCGTGACCACGCTGTGGCTGGTCACCTGACGACCCGACAAACAGTCGCCGACGACGCCTGCCGGCAGGCAAAGCGACCGCTACCATCACGGGCATGACCGACAGCCTGCCGAACCTGACGCCCGACAGCGCCGACCGCAACCTCGCCCTGGAGCTGGTCCGGGTCACCGAGGCCGCGGCGATGGCCGCGGGCCGCTGGGTCGGCCGCGGCGACAAGAACGGCGCCGACGGCGTCGCGGTGAACGCGATGCGGATCATGATCTCCACGATCGGCATGAACGGCACCGTCGTGATCGGCGAGGGCGAGAAGGACAACGCCCCGATGCTCTACAACGGCGAGCAGGTCGGCGACGGCACCGGCCCCGAGTGCGACGTGGCGGTCGACCCGATCGACGGCACCACCCTCGCCGCCAAGGGCATGAACAACGCGATCGCCGTGCTGGCGGTGGCCCCGCGCGGCTCCATGTACGACCCGTCCGCCGTGTTCTACATGAAGAAGCTCGTGACCGGCCCCGAGGCCGCCGACGTCGTCGACATCCGCTACCCCGTGGCCGAGAACATCCACCAGGTGGCCAAGGCGAAGGGCTCCAAGCCGGCCGACGTCACGGTCGTCCTGCTCGACCGGCCGCGGCACTCCGGGCTCGTCGACGAGATCCGGAAGACGGGTGCGCGGATCAAGTTCATCAGCGACGGCGACGTGGCCGGCGCGATCATGGCGGCCCGTCCCGACACCGGCATCGACCTGCTGCTGGGGATCGGCGGCACCCCCGAGGGGATCATCGCCGCCTGCGCGATGCAGTGCACCGGCGGCGTGATCCAGGGCCAGCTGTGGCCCAAGGACGACGAGGAGCGGCAGCGGCGCTCGACGCCGGCCACAACCTCGACGACGACCACGTGCTCTCCACCGACGACCTGGTCACCGGCGAGGACTGCTTCTTCGTCGCCACCGGCATCACCGACGGCGAGCTGATGCGCGGCGTGCGCTACCGCGCCGGTGGCTGCACCACCCACTCGCTGGTGATGCGCTCCCGCAGCGGGACGATCCGGTCGATCACCTCGGAGCACAAGCTCCAGAAGCTACGCAGTTTCGCCGCGATCGACTTCGAGCACTGAGGCGGTACGCCGCAGGGTCGCGACCACGTGGTCGATGACGCGCGGGTCCACGGCCATGCCGATGTGTGACGTCGCGACCTCGATCGACTCCGCCAGCGGGTCGACGCAGGCCCGCCAGTCGACGATGCCGTCCCGCTTCGACCAGATCGACGTGAACCCGACGCCCAGGGGCACCGGCTGCCGGCTCTCCGTCGAAGCTCTGCCGGGCACAGCTGCCCGCCACGCAGTCCTCCGACATCAGCCCGGGCACTCCGGCCCGGCTGAGCCGGACCAGGACGTCCACGCTCGCGGTCAGGCTGCGGTGGTGCGCCCCCGGAGCCAGCATCGGGCTGCCCAGGGTGACGATCCCCGACACCAGGTCGGGGCGGCGTACGGCGAGACCGCGGGCGAGCATCCCGCCGAGGCTGTGCCCGACGATCTGGACCCGGCTCCCGCGGCGGATCGCGATCGACTCCAGCCGCGCCTCGAGCTGGGCGGCCGCGTCCAGCGTGCAGCCGACGTTGGCGTGGATGTGTGACCGGTAGGTGCGGAAGCCCTGCGCGCCGCAGCGCCGCCGCCATCGGCCGCGAGCGTCCCGTCGCCGGCCATGAACCCCGGCACCAGCACGCACCGGCTCGCCGGCGCGGTCGGCTTGCCCGCCGGGAGTACGGCGCCCCCCAGCGCGCCCGTCGGTCCCCGAGCGACCGGAGCGCGTAGCGGCCGGTCTCGCCGACCAGGCTGGCCTCGCGGAGCACCGCCGACACCCGCGGGCGGTCGAAGCCCTCCGGGTTCAGGAAGTCGGCGAGAGTGGTTGAGGTCACAAGTACCGACGGTACGCCCGATACCGCGGAATTCCGGGCAATGGGGGTCCGTATACCGCATGTGGGAGTGTGCGGTTGACTTGGATCCATGGCCTCCCGTACTGACCCGGAACCCGAGGTAATCGTCTCCGAGGAGCTGGTCGCACCGGTCGGCCGGGGCATCGAGCTGTGCTACCAGACGTTCGGCGACCCGGGCGGCGAGCCGGTCCTGCTGCTGATGGGCCTGGGCGGGCCGATGAACTGGTGGGACCCGAACTTCTGCTCGATGCTGGCGCTCCGGGGCTTCTACGTCATCCGCTTCGACAACCGCGACACCGGTCGGTCCTCGCGCGGCGTCGGTCGCGTCACCCGGTCGGCCCTGCTGCGGGCCTTCGCGGGGCGTCGCGTGCGCGCGCCGTACTCCCTCGGTGACATGGCGGCCGACGCGTTCGGCCTGCTCGACCACCTCGGCCTCGAGACCGCGCACGTCGTCGGGGTCTCCATGGGCGGCATGATCGCGCAGACGATGGCCGTCGAGCGGCCGCAGCGGCTGCGGTCGCTGACCAGCATCATGTCGACCACCGGCAAGCGATCGGTGGGCTGGCAGAGCCCGACGCTGCTGCCCGCGTTGCTGGTGGCACGCGGGCCGAGCCGCGAGGAGTACATCAAGACCAGCTCGGCCTTCTGGAAGCTGATCGGGTCGCCGAGCTACCCCCAGACGCAGCAGCGGATGGACGCGCGCGCCGAGGAGACCTTCGACCGCGGCGTCAGCCGCGCCGGCATCATGCGGCAGATGATGGCGGTGCTCACCCAGCCCAACCGCAGTCTCCGCCTGCGCGGAGTCCGGGTGCCGACCCTGGTCGTGCACGGCCTGGCCGACAAGATGGTGCACCCGTCCGGTGGCCGCGCGACCGCGGCCGCCATCCCGGGCGCGGAGCTGCTGCTCGTCGACGGCATGGGCCACGACATCCCGCCGGCCCTGTTCCCGACCTTCGCCGACGCGATCCGACGTACGGCTGACCGCACCGAACGTTGAGTTGGGCCTGCGCGGCAAATGAATTGGGCCTGCGCGACGCTCGACGCGCCGCGCAGGCCCAACTCAACAGGGGAGCGATCAGTCGGTCAGGCGCTCACCGGTGTCGGTGTCGAACACGTGCACGTGTTGCGGGTCGGTCGTCACGTGGATGGTGTCGCCCTTGTGCACCGCGTCGCGGTGGCTGACCCGGACGATGATGTTGTTGGGCGTGCCCTCGACGCCGCTGGAGCCGTAGACGAACGCGTCCGCGCCCAGCTCCTCGACCACGGTCACCCGGACCGGGAGGCCACCCTCGCTCTCGGTGACCACGCGCCACGCCTCGGGGCGGACCCCGACGGTGATGTTGGTGTGCCCGGCGCCGAGCTGCTTCGACGCGGCCGGGTCGACCGGCACGAGGTACTCGCCGATCTGGGCCTTGCCCTCCTTGGCCGTCGCCTCGAGCAGGTTCATCTGCGGCGAGCCGATGAAGCCCGCGACGAACAGGTTGACCGGCTTGTCGTAGAGCTTCAGCGGGGTGTCGACCTGCTGCAGCACGCCGACCTTCATCACCGCGACCCGGTCACCCATCGTCATCGCCTCGACCTGGTCGTGGGTGACGTAGACCGTGGTGACCCCGAGGTCGGCCTGCAGCTTGGCGATGTCGGTGCGGGTCGCCACTCGCATCTTGGCGTCGAGGTTCGACAGCGGCTCGTCCATGCAGAACACCTGGGGGTTCCGCACGATCGCGCGGCCCATCGCCACGCGCTGGCGCTGGCCACCGGAGAGGGCCTTCGGCTTGCGCTCGAGGAACTCCTCCAGCCCCAGGATCTTGGCCGCCTCGGCGACCCGCTTCTTGCGCTCGGCGTCCGGCACCTTCGCCATCTTCAGGGCGAACGCCATGTTGTCGGCGACGCTCATGTGTGGGTACAGCGCGTAGTTCTGGAACACCATCGCGATGTCGCGGTCCTTGGGCGGCGTGTGCGTGACGTCGCGGTCGCCGATGAAGATCTTGCCGTCGTTGATCTCCTCCAGCCCGGCGAGCATCCGCAGGGTGGTGGACTTGCCGCATCCGGAGGGCCCGACGAGAACCATGAACTCGCCGTCGCCGATCTCCAGGTCGATGCCGGGAACCGTGGGCTTGTCCGCCCCGGGGTACCAGCGTTGCGCCTTCTCAAAGGTCACTGTTGCCATGTTGATCTCGCTCCTTCACCGGCAGGTACGTGCCGGACGATCCGTAGTGAAGTGACCCTCGTCACTCTAGGGGTGCCGGGCCGGATCCGCATAGGTCGCGTCTCACGGACGCCACCGCGAGGGCAGGTCGACCAGCTCCAGCCGGCCGTCCGAACCCCAGCAGGCCACGCACCGGGTCGATCACCCCGCCGCGGAAGCGCCCGTCCTCGCCGCGGTTCACGAACGCGAGGAACCGGCTCGTCCCGTCGCGCATCGCCACCAGCTTCCCGACGTACAGGTCCTCGTTGGTCAGGCGTACGGCGCCGCGCACGTCGATCGGCGTACCCGGTCCCTCGACGGCGACCGCCCACACCCCGCCGGCACCCGGGCCGGCGCCGGGCATCTCGGTGCCCAGGCACGAGAACACGAGCACCCAGCGGCCCTCGACCTCGGCCAGCGAGATCACCTCGAGCTGGTCGAAGCGGCCGGTGGGCTCGCTCAGCGGCGGCCCGACCTCCCATGTCTCCAGGTCGCGGGACGTCGCGTGCCCGACCACGCCGTGACCGCTCTCCCCCGGCACCTGCGCGGTGACGTACATGTGCCACAGCCCGGCGCCGTCGCGCACCAGCCAGGGGTCCCGCCAGTGCTCCTCGGGGCCGGTCCCGGACCGCCGGCGGTACCACCGCGTCGTCGGCCTCCAGGAGCAGGTCGTCGGAGCGGGACCACGTCACGAGGTCAGCGGACGTCGACACCCCGATCCGCTGCACCAGGCCGCCCTCGGCGCGGGAGATGCCGCTGGTGAACATCCGCCACAGCCCGTCGTCGCCCTGCACCACGCTCCCGGTCCAGGTGGCCTGGTCGTCGAACCCGTCGGGCTGCGGCGCGAGCGCGTCCGCGAGGCGGGTCCAGTGGCGTCAGGTCGTGGCGAGACGGCGTGCCCGACCGACGCGTTGACGTGCCGCAGGTCGGGGTCGCCGAGCGAGCGCGGCGCCTTCAGGAAGAACAGGTGGTACGTCGCCTCCGCCGTCGCTGGGTCGTCGACGACCCAGAAGTCCCAGACCCAGTCGTCCCGTGGCTCGAACACGATGCGGGTCAGCCGACGGCCGTCGCCCGCAGCACGAGCGCGCTCTCGGGCGCCAGCACCGGCAGCCGCACGCCGGCCGAGCCGAGCACGCTGCCGGGCACCTCGATCCCGTCACCGTCGAGCCAGGTCGAACCGAGGTCGGCGACGACCTGCCGGTCGGCCGGCGGGTCCTCCCGGGTGACGCGGTAGGTCCGGGCCGGGTCGAGGCCGGGCAGCTGCACGGCGGTCGGCGACTGGGTGACGAGGGTGTCGACGGTCGCCACGACGTACCACGCCTCGCCGGCGTCCTCGGCCACGACGCCGGACACCACGAGGGCGGGATCGGGGTGGTCGCCGCGCACCAGCCGGCCGGACGACAGCACCGGCCGGATCCGCTTGTGCAGCGCCACCCAGGCCGCGACCTCGGCGGCGGTCGTCGGCGTCGAGCCCGCGCAGGTCCCACTCGATGCCGAAGTGGCCGAGCAGGGCCGTGGCGGCGCGGAACCCGAGCCGGTGCGTGCGACCGGTGGTGTGGGCGACCGGTCCGCCGAGGTGGGTGCCGAGCATCTCGGGCGGCACCAGCAGCGAGGTCCAGCGCTGGATCCGCTGCCGCTCGACCGCGTCGATGGTGTCGCTCGGCCACACCCGGTCGGTCCGGGTCAGCACCTCCAGGTCGATCCGGCCACCGCCGCTGGCGCAGGTCTCGATCTCCAGCCGCGGGGTGCGCGGCGCGCAGCTCGTCGAGCAGCCGGTAGAACGCCAGCGTCTGCCCGTGCACCGCCGGCCGCCCCTCGTGCGCGACGTCGACCAGGTCGCGGTTGTGGTCCCACTTGAGGAACGCGATGTCGTACTCGCCCAGCAGGCGCGATCAGCGCGTCCCGGACGTGCGCGTAGGCCTCCGGGCACCTGGAGGTCGAGCACCTGCTGGTGCCGCCACTCGGGCGGCAGCTCCTCGCGGCCGCGCAGGACCCAGTCCGGGTGCGCCCGGACGAGGTCGGAGTCCTCGTTCACCATCTCCGGCTCCACCCAGAGGCCGAAGTCCATGCCCAGCCGCTTGGCCTCGTCGATCAGCGGGTGCAGCCCCTGCGGGCCAGACCTCCGGGTCGACCGTCCAGTCGCCGAGCCCGGCCCGGTCGTGCCGACGACCGCGGAACCAGCCGTCGTCGAGCACGAACCGCTCGACGCCCACCTCGGCGGCGGCCCGAGCCAGGTCGCCCAGCCGGTCGAGGTCGTGGTCGAAGTAGGCCGCCTCCCAGGTGTTGACCATGACCGGACGGGTGCTGCGGGCCCGGGGCGCGTGCCGTCGGGTCCAGCGCGTGCAGCCGCGCGCTCGCGGCGTCGAGGCCGGAGCCGGCGTACGACCCCATCAGCCACGGGCTGGTGTAGGTCTCGCCCTCGGCCAGCACGACCTCGCCGGGCCCGAGCAGCTCGCCCCCGCCGAGCAGGCACTCGCCCTCCGGCGTCCGCTCGGCGTACGTCGTGTGGTCGCCGCTCCAGGCCACGTGCACCGCCCAGACCTCGCCGTGCCCGAAGCCGAAGCCGGGAGCGCCGGCCGCCATCAGCAGCGTCGCGTCGTGGCCGGTGCGGCCGTGCCGGCCCTCGCGGAGGTGGGTGCCGATGCAGCCACGGCCGGCGCTGGGGGGTGCGCTCGCGGCACCAGCGGCCGGTCAGGTCGAGCAGCTCGGCCGCCCGGGCCGGCACCGGCAGCGCCGCGCGGACCGCCTGCAGC
The DNA here is from genome assembly GCA_963788445.1 of uncultured Actinomycetota bacterium. GTDB lineage: Bacteria > Actinomycetota > Actinomycetes > Propionibacteriales > Nocardioidaceae > Nocardioides. The sequence continues at coordinate 419,550 of CAWBGN010000001.1, read as the reverse complement.
TGGAGGTCGCCAGCGCCGGCGTTGGTGACGAGCAGGCGCTGGCGGACCACGCCCTCGCGCGTCAGCTCCAGCTCGACGACCACCGCCCAGCCGGCCTCCGGGTCCGAGCCCTCGAGGCGAACGCTTGCGTCGTCGCCCTCGGTCGACCGCGCACGTCCAGTCCCCCAGTCGCGGTGCCCAGGCCGCGGTCGTGCCGCTCGGACGGACGCCCTCCAGCCCGGGCAGGCCGGTGAAGCCGGAGCCGTTCTCGCCGACGACGCCCCGCAGCCGCGGCTGGTCGAGCGCCGAGTGCGGGACGCCGGGCCGGTGCAGCGCGACCAGCGCCTCGAGGTCGGCGGGCGACAGGTCGCCGAGCGCCGCGCCCCAGTGCAGGATCGCGGGAGAACCGGACGGGGCGGGCGCGAGCACGAGGCTCACGCCCGCCCGCGTCAGGTGGACAGGTGCGAAGGTCACGCCGCCAATGATGCCCGGCGCATCAGCCCTTCACGGCGCCGGACGTCAGTCCGCGGACGAAGTACCGCTGCAGGCGTGAAGAACACGAGCATCGGGACAGCATCGAGATGAACGCACCGGCCGTCAGGTAGCTCCTGGCCCTGGCCCTGGGTGCCGAGCAGCTCTGCAGCTGCGACGATGATCGTCGTGTTGTCCTGCGGTCAGGAACAGCTTGGCGATCAGCAGGTCGTTCCAGACCCAGAGGAACTGCAGGATCGCGAACGCCGCCAGCGCCGGCACCGACATCGGCACGATCAGCTTCCAGAACGTCTGGAAGTGCGTCGCCCCGTCGATCTTGGCCGACTCGATCACCGTCTTCGGCAGCGTCGTCATGTAGTTGCGCAAGGTGTAGATCGCCAGCGGCATGCCGAACCCGGTGTGCAGCAGCCAGACCGCGATGTACTCGCCGGAGATGCCGAGGCCCGTTGGGCCCGAGCAGGTTCAGCAGCGGCTGGAAGGCCACCTGGATCGGCACCACCATCACGCCGACGATCACGATGAACAGGATGTCCTTGCCACGGGAAGTCCATGAACGTGAAGGCGTACGCCGCGAAGGCCGCGAACATGATCGGGATGACCGTGGCCGGGATCGCGACGAGGATGCTGTTGACGAAGCGCGCGTGCTCATGTCGGCTGCCCGTCGAAGACGCCCTTGTAGTTGGTCGGTCGTCCAGCCGTCCGAAGGGTTGCACAGCGCCGTCCACCAGCCGGAGGTCGCGGCCTGCGCGTCGCGGCGTCCGGAACGAGGTGACCAGCAGCCCGAGCGTCGGGATCGTCCACAGGACGCACAGCAGGATCATCATCACGATGATCGCGAACGCAGCTGCGCGGACGGCCGTCGGCCATCAGCCTCGAGCCTCCGGCCCGTTTCGGCGCCTTCGGGCGGCGGGGGTCTCTGCGACCACAGTCTGTTGACTCATCGTGCTGCCTCCTCTGCGCGGAAGTGCCGCACTTGGTAGATGAGCACGGGTGTGACCGCGATCAGCAGGACCACCACGATCGCCGATGGCCTGTCCGGCCTGGTTGTCGCGCGAACAGCTCGTTGAAGAACAGGTTCGCGATCACGTTGGTCTTGTAGTGGCCGTTGGTCAGCACGTAGACGATGTCGAAGACCTTCAGCACCATGATCACCACGGTGATGAACACCGTGATGATCGTGCCCTTGATCTGCGGGATCACCACCCTGAAGAAGATCTGAAGCTCGCGTGGCGCCGTCGATGCGCGCCGCCTCGAGCGTCTCCTCCGGCACGCCCTTGATCGCCGACGACAGCAGGATCATCGCGAAGCCGACCTGCAGCCAGATCAGGATCACCATCATCAGGAACGAGTTGAGCCGGAGCGTCGGAGATCTGCAGCCAGGTCTGCCGGGTCACCGCCGAGCGTGCGTCCAGATGGCGTTGAGCAGACCGGTCTGGGCGGCTCGCCGGGGTCGTCGTAGGCGTAGATCAGCCCCCAGATCGCGGAGGCGCCGACGAACGAGATCGCCATCGGCAGGAAGATGACGCCTTGCTGATCTTCTCGCCACTGGGCGAGAGCTTGTCGGCGAGCACCGCGACGATCGACGCCGAAGACCACCGTGATGGCGGGCACGATCGATCAGCCACAGGATGTTGTTGAAGATCGCCTGTCGCGGAACTCGCTGCGATGCGAAGATGTCCTGGAAGTTCTCGAGCCCGACGTACTCGGTGCTGTCGGAGTTGGCGAACGAGTAGTTGATCGTCTGGATCGTCGGGTAGAGCAGCATCAGCGTGATCAGCCGCGACGGCCGGCAGCAGGAACGCGTACGGCATCAGCGCCGCGCGACAGCCGCTCCCGGCAGCCCCTCGACGAACATGTTGAGGAAGAAGAAGAGGAGCGTACGGCGCCGCCGACGCCCGCGACCAGTGCGAGGATCGCCGATCAGGATCTTGCTGTCGAAGAACCACTCGGGGTAGTAGGCGAAGGCCAGGAACACGTTGCGCCATCAGCCAGCCGATGACCACCATCCCGACCAGGCCGATGAGCATCCTGCCCGAGGTTCGACCCTGCCCGGACGGCGTCGGGCTCGTCGCCGCCCGGCGGTCCGGCGGCTCCGGAGGGTCGCTCGACCGGCGGCGCGCCTTCCTGGGTCTGGCGTGTCGCTCGGTCATGGCGTCATTCGCTCACTCCTCGGCAGGCCAGCTGGCCTCGATGTCGGCCGTGGTCGTCTGCGGTGCTCTTGCCGTCGATCCACTCGACCATCTCGGTCCAGAAGGTGCCCGAGCCGACCGCCTTCGGCATCAGGTCCGAGCCGTCGTAGCGCGGACCGTCCGAGGCCTGGTAGGCCATGCTCGGCGATGTCCTTGGTGCGTCTGGTTGGGGTAGTTGCTCGCGTCGAAGGTGCGTGTGCGGCGACAGCCAGCCGCCGGCCTGCGGCCCACTCGGCACCGAACTGGTCGGAGGTGAGGAACTCCATCACCTTGCTGGGCGTCCTCGTCGTTGCCGTTGAACAGCGCGGCGAGGTCGCCACCACCAAGGATCGACGGCGCCGTCGTAGCCGCCGCTCGTACCGCGGGAACGTGAAGACGCCGACCTCGTTGTCGAGGTCGTGCCTGGATCGCCTCGGGGAGGAACGCCGATCGCGAAGTTGCCCTGCCGCTCCAGCAGCAGCGCGGCCGGCGTTCGCGAACGGCGGGGACCATCGACCTCGGCGAACGGGGTGTTGAGGATGGCCTTCATGCCGCCGAGCACCTCGCCGTCGGTCTTGGCGATCTTGCCGAACTCGTCGAAGGCCTTCGACGATCTGCGGGTCGTCGAACGGGATCTCGTGCGATGGTCCAGTCGTCGTAGACGTCTGGGCCGTTGAGCGTCGAGCATCGTACTGCTCGATCCAGTCGGTGCCGACCCAGCCGGTCGCCTGGTCGGACTCCCAGGCCATGCACCACGGCGTGCTCGCCCTTGTCGGCTGATCTGCTGCGGCGAAGTCGATCAGCTCCTGGAGCGTCGCGAGCTCTCGGGGTAGCCGGCCTGCTGTCCCAGGCCTTCTTCGGGTACCAGACGATGCTCTTGACCGCCATCCGCATCGGGGCGCCGTAGACGCGGCCGTTGAGCCGGGCCGACGTCGAGGAAGCCCGGGACCAGCGTGTCGTCGAGCATGTCGTAGTCGAGGTAGGTGTCGATCGGCTGGATCGTTGCCGTCGGCGGCGAGCTCGAGCAGATGCCGCCGGGCTGCGGGAAGAGGCCGATGTCGGGGCTGTCGCCGGACGCCGACGCGGGTCTTGATCGTGGTCGTGAAGTCGGGTCCTCGGTGTACTTGATGTCGATCCCGGACTCCTCCTCGAACGCCTGACCGAGGCCTTCTCGAAGTTCTCCTTCTCGTCCCGCCGAAGGCGCCGAGGATCGTGACGTCGCCGTCGTCGTCGGTCCTGCGTGTTGTCGACGAAGCCCTATCCACCCGGCGCCCGATTCGCTGCTCTCGTCGGGGTCCTGCAGACACCCGGAAAGTGCCACTGCCATCACCGACTGCAGTACCGATGGCCGCCGTGCGGCGCCATGCACTCCTGCCCATGCCGATCCTCCTCAACGCGCGGAGGCGGCGAGGGACGCCCCTCCCCGGAACGGTTCTTGTGGTGCTCGTCACATGCACCACATGTCTACCGCTGTCGAGGCCACCGTGTAAACGGCTGGTCAGCGGAGAACTCAAACGCTTGCGTAACCATCGAGTCGGGCATGGCTATCGTGAGGGCGTGCGCGGGTCGAGCACGACCTCGACCGAGGTCAACATGGCCGACGTGGCACGCCGGGCGGGCGTGTCCATCGCCACGGTCTCGCGCGCGCTGCGCGACGTCCCCGGGGTCAGCGACGCGACCCGGTTGCGGATCCGCGCGATCGCCGACGAGCTGTCGTACGTCGTGTCCCCCGAGGCCTCCGGCCTGGCCCGGCGCGAGACCGGGCGGGTCGCCGTCGTCGTGCCCCGGATCGACATCTGGTTCTACGCCACGATGCTGGCGAGCATCGAGCGGGTGCTGCGCGCGGCCGACCTCGACGTGCTGGTCTACCAGGTCGACGGCGAGGACGAGCGGGTCCGGTTCTTCGAGCAGCTGCCCGCCCGGCGCAAGGTCGACGCCGCCGTGCTGATCGCGCTGCCCCTGCGGGAGCGCGAGGTGGACCGGCTCGACCTGCTCGGCGTCGAGGTCGTGGTGGCCGGCGGCCGGCTGCGCGACCACCCGCGCGTCGAGGTCGACGACCACGACGATCGCGCTGACCGCGATGCAGCCACCTGCTCGACCTCGGCCACCGCCGGATCGCGATGATCCGCACCAGCGACACCGTGCTGGCGGAGCACTCGTCGGAGCTCGAGCGCAGCCGGGGCTACTACGACGCGCTGGAACAGGCCGGGATCGACGTTCCGCGACGACTACCTCGTCACGATGCCCTTCGGCCTGGAGGCCGGCGCGCGCGGCATGGACCGGCTGCTGGCGCTGCCGCGAGCCGCCCACCGCGGTCTTCGCCTTCACCGACGAGGTGGCGCTCAGTGCCCTGCGGAGCCTCGTCGCTCGCGGCGTCGACATCCCCGCCGGGATGTCGGTCGATCGGCGTCGACGACCATCCGCACGCCGAGCTGATCGGGCTCACCACGGTCGACCAGGGCATCGCGGAGCAGGGTCGGCTCTCCGGCGAGATGGCCGTCCGACTGCTGCGCGGTGAGGGGCTCGACCAGCGCGACCGTCGTGGTGCCGTCGCGGCTGATCGTGCGGGGGACCACCGCGGCCGCCCCAGTGACCGTCAGCCGTGATCGTCAGCCGCGGCCGAGCATCCGCCGCTTGCGTCGTGCCCGGCATCGGACGCCGCTGCACGGTCACGCCGGACATCAGCGCGATCCCCTTGACCCGCACGGTCGGCGAGTCGGGTCCGATGTTCGGCGCCACCTTGTCCCGGCCCTGGTCGAAGGCGCCCATGATGCCGATGCCCTCGACGATCACGTTGGTGTGCTCGTTGACGATGATGTCGATGCCGGCCCAGAACGCGTTGGCGTGGATGACCGTCTCGCGGCTGGTGAACCTCGCCTCGCGCAGGTCGATGTCGATGCCGCGCCATCATCGCGAAGCGCGGTGTGCGTCGGGCCGACCTCCCACACGCCCTTGCGGCTGACCCCGCCCAGGATCGCGATCGAGGAGTCGTAGCGGGCCGCGGGCACCACCGGCTGGGCCGGCTGCGGGCGCGGGGCGCGGCGCACCGCTGGCGCGCGGCACCGGGCAGGTCGGCCGTGATCGGGACCAGGTCGCCGTACGTCTTCGCGGCGTACGTCGACTCGAGGCGCTCGTCGAGCTCCTCGATGTCGATCCGGCCCTCGGCGGCGGCCTCGCGCAGGATGTCCGCGACCTTGTGCCGGTCCTCGTCGGAGACCCTCATCCGGGCCGGGTCGGGGCGCTCGAGCTCTCCCTCCATGCGCGCCAGCCTAACCGTGCGCACTAACGTTGCTGGACGTGAACTCCGGTCCCGAATTCCGCTACTCCGACCTGCTGCCGCTCGGCGCCGACGACACGCCGTACCGCGCTGGTGACGACCGAGGGGGTCTCGACGTTCGAGGCGAACGGCCGCACCTTCCTCCAGGTCTCGCCCGAGGCGATCCAGCGGCTGACCGCCGAGGCGATGCACGACATCTCCCACTACCTGCGCCCGGCCCACCTGGCCCAGCTGCGCAAGATCATCGACGACCCCGAGTCGTCGGGGAACGACCGCTTCGTCGCGCTCGACCTGCTCAAGAACGTCAACATCTCCGCCGGCGGCGTGCTGCCGATGTGCCAGGACACCGGCACCGCGATCGTGATGGGCAAGAAGTCGGAGGGCGTGCTCACCGGGGCCGACGACGGCGAGGCGATCAGCCGTGGCGTCTACGACGCGTACACGAAGCTCAACCTGCGCTACTCCCAGCTCGCGCCCCTGACGACGTACGAGGAGAAGAACACCGGCACCAACCTGCCGGCGCAGATCGAGCTGTACTCGACGCCCGCCGAGAGGAGCGGGAAGCCCGAGTACAAGTTCCTGTTCATGGCCAAGGGCGGCGGCTCGGCGAACAAGTCGTTCCTCTACCAGGAGACCAAGGCCGTCCTGAACCCCGAGCGGATGCTGACCTTCCTCGACGAGAAGATCCGCTCGCTCGGCACCGCCGCCTGCCCGCCGTACCACCTGGCCGTCGTCATCGGCGGCACGTCGGCGGAGTTCGCGCTGAAGACCGCGAAGTACGCCTCCGCCCACTACCTCGACCACCTGCCGACCGAGGGCACGATGGCCGCGCACGGCTTCCGCGACCTCGAGCTCGAGGAGCAGGTGTTCAAGCTGACCCAGTCGTTCGGGATCGGCGCGCAGTTCGGCGGCAAGTACTTCTGCCACGACGTGCGCGTGGTGCGGCTCCCCCGCCACGGCGCGTCCTGCCCGGTCGCGATCGCCGTCTCCTGCTCGGCCGACCGGCAGGCGCTCGGCAAGATCACCGCCGAGGGCGTCTTCCTCGAGCAGCTCGAGACCGACCCGGTGAAGTACCTCCCCGACACCGAGGTCCAGCACCTCGCCGAGTCGGGCGACGTCGTGAAGATCGACCTGACCCAGCCGATGTCCGACATCCTCGCCGACCCTCTCGCAGCACCCGGTGAAGACCCGGCTGTCGCTGACCGGCCCGCTGGTCGTGGCCCGCGACATCGCGCACGCCAAGATCAAGGAGCGCCTCGACGCCGGCGAGGAGATGCCGCAGTACCTCAAGGACCACCCCGTCTACTACGCCGGTCCGGCCAAGACCCCCGAGGGCTACGCGTCCGGCTCGTTCGGCCCGACCACCGCCGGCCGGATGGACTCGTACGTCGAGCAGTTCCAGGCCGCGGGCGGCTCGATGGTGATGCTGGCCAAGGGCAACCGCTCCAAGCAGGTCACCCAGGCCTGCGACGCGCACGGCGGCTTCTACCTCGGCTCGATCGGCGGCCCGGCCGCCCGGCTCGCCCAGGACTGCATCAAGTCGGTCGTCGGTGCTCGAGTACGCAGAGCTCGGCATGGAGGCGGTCTGGAAGATCGAGGTCGAGGACTTCCCCGCGTTCATCGTGGTCGACGACAAGGGCAACGACTTCTTCACCGACCCGTCCGGTGCCGTCACGGTGCCGATCACCGGGATCCGGGTGCGGTCGGCGGAGTAGCCGACCAGCGTCAGGCGCCGACCACCAGCACGGGACCGCCCGCGATCTCCACGCGCACCCGCTCCCCGATCTGCAGCCGCGTGGCGGCCTGGCTGGCGAGCTGGGCCACCACCAGCGTCCCGTCGTCCAGGGTGACCGTGGCCCGCGACACCGGGCCCAGGAACGCGACCGCCGCGATCGTGGCGTGGCCGTCGGCATCGGGCGTGAGCGAGACCGCCTCCGGCCGGACCAGCGCGACGCCGCCCTCGCCGGCGCCGAGCCGGGCAGCAGCGGCAGCCGGGTCCCGAGCACGACGCGCGCTGCCGCCCTCGCCGCGCGCCGGGATCCGGTTGCTGAGGCCGACGAACTCACCCACGAACGGCGTGGCCGGCGAGTCGTACATCTCGGCCGGAGGAGCCAGCTGCTCGAGCCGGCCGGCGTTCATCACGCCGACCCGGTCCGCGATCGCCAGCGCCTCCTCCTGGTCGTGGGTGACGAACAGGGTGGTGGTGCCGACGTCGAGCTGGACCCGCCGGATCTCGTCGCGCAGCTGGACCCGCACCTTGGCGTCGAGCGCCGACAGCGGCTCGTCCAGCAGCAGCACCGCGGGCTCGATGGCCAGCGCCCGGGCCAGCGCGACCCGCTGCTGCTGTCCACCGGAGAGCTGGTTGGCGTAGCGGGCCTTGTGCTCGCCGAGTCCGACGAGGTCGAGCATGTCGCCCGGCCCGGTTCCGCCGGTCCTTGCGCGACCGGCCGCGCAGCTTGAGCCCGAAGGCGACGTTGTCGAGCACGGTGAGGTGCGGGAACAGGCTGTAGGCCTGGAACACCATCCCCATGTCGCGCTTGTTGGCCGGGCACCGAGGACAGGTCGCGGCCGCCGACGCTGATCGTGCCGGCGTCCTGTCGCTCCAGGCCGGCGACGATCCGCAGCGCGGTCGTCTTGCCGCAGCCGGACGGGCCGAGCAGCACCACCATCTCGCCGGGCTCGATGTGGAGGTCGAGCCCGTCGAGCGCGTGCACGTTGCCGTAGGACCGGTGCAGTCCCGTCATCTCGACCGCGACGCCGCGGTCGGACGCGGCGCGGGCCTCTGAGGTCTGGGTGGACATCTACTTCCCTTCGGACGGACGTCGGCGACGGTCCAGGAACGACAGCAGGACGAGGAAGACGGCGGCGAACATGATCGAGGCGAGCGATGCCGCCATCGACAGCGGAGCGTCGCTCTTGCCGAACTGCACGATCACCACCGGGAGCGTGTCGTAGTGCAGGAGCGAGGAGATCGTGTACTCCCCGAGGACGAGCGCCACCGACACGAACGCCGCGCCGAGCACCCCGTCCAGGATGTTGGGGGTGATCACCCGGACGATCACCGTCACCCAGCTCGCGCCGAGGGAGCGGGCGGCCTCGGCGAGAGTCTGCGCGTCGATCGAGGAGAGGGACGAGTCGATCGCACGGTAGGAGTACGGCAGCACCAGCACGACGTACACGAAGGCGAGCGTCAGCGCCGAGTCGCCGACGAGGTAGTTGACCCAGGCGTAGACGTTCTTGAGCCCGACCACGATCACCAGCGCGGGGATGGTGAGCGGCAGGAGGCACAGGAACTCCACCAGCCGGGTGGCGCGGGGGACGCGGAGCCGCACCCAGATCATCGTCGGCACGAGCAGCACCACCATGCCCACGACGGTGAGCACCGCGAGCAGGAGCGAGGTCGTGATCGCCGCGCTCATGGTCGGGTCCTCGGTGAGGCTTGCGCCACGCGGCGCCCGTCCGCTCGTCGGTCCCGGGGACCTTGGTGCTGAAGTCGAGCAGGGCCACGAGCGGCAGCAGGAAGTACGCCGCGAAGACCAGCAGGAGGAGGACGCGCGCCACGCGCCAGGTCAGCGCCCCGGTCACGACAGCCACCTCGACGTACGCTTGAGCAGCCAGGCGTAGAGCCCCATCACGATGGCCACGACCACCACCATCTGCAGGGCCAGCGCGTAGCCGAAGTTGGCCTGGCCGAGGACGACCTCGCTGGTCAGCGCGGACCGGATCAGCAGCGGCGTGATCGGCGCACCCTGGCTCACCAGTGCCGCGGCGGTGGCGTAGGCCGCGAACGCGTTGGCGAACAGCAGCAGGGCCGAGCCGAGGAAGGCCGGGCGCAGCAGCGGGAACGCCACCTGGGTCCAGTACTGCCAGCGTGGTCGCGCCGAGGCTGACCGCCGCCTCGCGCCACTGGGGACGCAGGCCCTCGAGCGCGGGCAGGAACACGATCACCATGAGCGGGATCTGGAAGTAGGTGTAGACGAGGATCAGGCCGGGCAGCTCGTAGAGCCAGCCCGAGCCGGTGGCGTCGATGCCGAACGCGTCGGCGAGCAGATCGGTCAGCAGGCCGCCGAAGCCGAGCGTGGCCATCCAGGCGAAGGCCAGGGTGACGCCGCCGAACTGGGCGAGCACGCCGCAGACCGACAGCACGGCGCGCCGGATCAGGCTGGTCGGCGGCGCGGTCACGATGAGGTACGCCAGCAGGCGCGCCGAGGACGGCGCCGACGGCCGCCGACGACAGCGAGAGCAGCAGGCTCTCGCGCAGGGCCGCGAGTGCGGTCTCGTCCGCCGAGCGCCCGGACCCGCTCCAGCGTGAAGCCGCCGTCCTCGGCCTGGAAGGCGCCGACCGCGACCGTGATCGTCGGGACGATCAGGAAGATCAGGACGTAGACGAGGAACGGGAGCAGCCCGACGGCAGGGCCGACGCTGAGGCGTCTGCCCTGCCGTGGGGGCGGTGCGGCCGTCGTGTCGACGGCCTGCACCGGTGCCGAGACGCTCAGCCGACGGCCTTTGCCCAGTTGTCCGCGAGGTACGCGGCCATGGTCTCGGTCTGCTCGTTCGTCGGGATGATCGGCTCACCCTCGACCGGCGGGAGTGCGTCGTACAGCGCCTTGTCGATCGTGCCGGCCTCGACCATGGCGTCGGCGCGGACCGGACGGGCCCCGCCCGCGAGCCAGAGGTTCTGGCCCTCGTCGCTGTAGAGGAACTCCTCCCACAGCCGCGCGGCCGCGGGGTGCGGGGCGTCGGCGTTGATCGCCTGGAAGTAGTAGCCGGCGATCACGGCCTCCGACGGCACGAGCTGCTTCCAGGTGTCGATCTTGGCTGCCTCGGCGGCGTTCAGGTAGTCCCAGTCGATGACGACGGGGGTCTGCCCGGACTCGATGGTCGCGGAGGTCGGGTCGACCGGCAGCAGGTTGCCGGCGTCGTTGAGCTGCTTGAAGAAGTCGACGCCGGGCGCGATGTCGTCGGCCGAGCCGCCGTTGGCGACCGAGGCCATGACCACGCCGCTGAACGCGGCGCCGGCCTCGGTCGGGTTGCCGTTCAGGGCCACCTTGCCCTTGAACTCCGGGCCGAGCAGGTCCGCCACCGAGGTCACCTCGGGCACGACGGAGGAGTCGTAGCCGATGGACATGAAGCCGCCGTAGTCGTTGACCCAGGCGCCGTCCGGGTCCTTGAACTCGGCGGGGATGTCGTCCCAAGGTCTCCACCTGGTACGGCGCGAACATGTCGGTGTTGGCGAGCGCGACCGACTGCCCGAGGTCGAAGACGTCCGGGGCGCGGTCGGTGCCGGCGAGCTGGTCGGCCGCGTTGATCTCGTCCTGGCTGGCGCCGTCCGGCTGTGCGGAGTTGACCTTGATGTCGTACTTCTCCGAGAACGTCGAGATGATCTCGCCGTAGTTGGCCCAGTCGGGCGGCAGCGCGATGACGTTGAGCTCCCCCTCCTCCTGGGCGGCCTCGACCAGGGCGTCCATGCCGCCGAAGTCCTCGGCGGACGTGGCCGACTGCGGCGTCGGTCGAGCTGCTGCTGCCCCCCTCCGTCGTCGTCGTCCTCCGGTGGCGCGCAGGCGGCCAGGCGCCAGGGTGGCCACGGCGGCCAGTGCGAGGACGGAGACGAATGGGGAACGGAGCTTCATGGGGGACCTCCTGCTACCGGGCGCGGACTCGCGCCGCACGCCCGCGTGGAGCGCGCTGATTCGGAGGCTACTACCTCGAACGGGTCGCTCGCGGGACACGACGGCGGAACGCTCGTCGACGCTCACGCGTTCAGCGAGACAACGACAGGAGGACACCCATGCAGTGCCCGACCGACGGAACCGTGCTCCAGATGAGCGAGCGCAGCGGCATCGAGATCGACTACTGCCCGACCTGCCGAGGCGTGTGGCTCGATCGAGGCGAGCTCGACAAGATCATCGACCGCTCCCTCGGCCAGCCCGCGCCCCAGGCCCCCGCGCCCGCGCGCCCCCGCCCGCCAGCAGTACCAGCAGGGCCACCAGCAGCGCGGCTACGAGCAGCGCGGCTACCAGCAGCAGGGCTACCGCAAGCCCAAGAAGCAAGGAGAGCTGGCTCAGCGAGATCTTCGACTGACGCGCCGCAACGTCATACGAAGTGGCTGCTATGGCGACCACTTCGTATGACGTCTGCGCGCGGTCAGGCGCCGGTGACGAACGGGCAGCCGGCGGCGGCCAGCGCCTGCTCGATCTGCGCGAAGAAGTCGTCGGCGGCGACCCGGAGGCCCAGCAACGGCAGCCGCAGCACGGTGGCGTCCTGCAGCGTGACGTCGTTCTGTCGCAGCGCGTCCGACACGACGTGGTCCGCCCACGAGTGCTGGATCCCGTCGATCTCGACCACGACCCCCCACTCGTCCCAGATACACGTCGAGGAAGTAGCGGCCACCGCGGCCCCTGTCGGAGCACCTGTCGGGTCGGCTCGGGCAGGCCTCGCCGTCGGCACTCACGCGCGAACTCCAGCTCGCCCAGTGACCGCACCCCGCCCAGCAGGTCGAGGATCACCGCGTGGATGAGACCAGCGCCGCCTGGCCCGCCGGACCCGCAGCATCTCGACGCCCAACGCGCTCGGGAGTCGTCAGTCCCTGCTGGACGCTCATCGTCAGCAACGAGCGCGGCCTGCTTGTCCGTGCGAGCCCACAGTGCGGCGCGGACGGCGGCGACGTCGTTGCGGGTTCGTGGCACGCCGGTGCCGACGACGTCGTACGCGTCCCAACGCCGCGTCTGTCGAATGTCGAGGCCACGCGCACGCCGAACCCGTGCGCCGCGCGGGACCGACACCCGGATCCGCAGCGGACTCGTAGTCGCTTCAGCCCGCCGGCAATCAGCGACGACTCGCCGTCCAGCTGCGCCCGTGGGCCGGCCTCGAACACGGCCGCCCAGAATCGGGCCTCCTGGGTCAGCGGACCGCGATGGACGACGATCGACTGCGAGCCGAGCCGACGCCAGCGACCGGCCCGGACGTTGGCGCGCACCTCCGCCCGCGTACGTACCGAGGGAGTAGGCCTGCAGAAGCGAGACCACTCCGGCCTGCTCGGCGGCCAGGCGCTCGAGTCCTCCGCGCCGCGCAACGACGTCGACTCGTTTCCGTCACGTGCGACTCCTGCCCCGACGGCTCCCTGGAGAACCGGCCTCGCCTGTCGGCCTGTGGAGAAGCGGCGATAGCGTCATACGAAGTGGTCGCAATAGCGACCAGTTCGTATGACGTCGCCGGGGGAGCCATGGAGTACATCGAGGTCGCGCGGGCCGAGTCGGAGCGCGGCGAGCTGGTGCTGCGCGAGCGGCGCGAGCCCGGGTCGCCCGACGGCGCTGGAGCTCCGGGCGAACGGGGTCTTCGTGATGGACACCCAGGAGACCAGCACCGAGCAGGCGCTGGCGGACGCCGCGCTGGAGCTGCACGACGACCCCCGGGACGTGCTGGTCGGCGGGCTGGGGCTGGGCTACACGATGCACCGCGTGCTCGCCGACAGCCGCGTCGAGCGGTGCAGCGTCGTCGAGATCGAGCAGGCGCTGGTCGACTGGATGCGCGACGGCACGATCCCGCACGGACCGGGGCTGCTCGCCGACGAGCGGGCCAACCCGGTCGTCGCCGACATCAGCCTGGCGGTGGCCGGAGGCCGCGGACGACACGCTACGACCTGATGCTGCTCGACGTCGACAACGGCCCGGGCTACCTCGTGCACGAGACCAACGCGGCGCTCTACCAGCCGCCGTTCCTCATCGAGGCGCGCCGGCTGCTGCGCCCCGGCGGCGTACTCGTGATCTGGTCGGCCGACCGCTCCCCCGAGCTGGAGAGCGTCCTGGAGGAGGTCTTCGACGACGCCGAGACCCGGCCGTACGACGTCCGTCTGCAGGACCGGGACGAGCAGTACTGGCTCCACGTCGCGCGGGTACCGTCCACCCCATGAGCGACGGCTACCGCATCGAGCACGACTCCCTCGGCGAGGTCCGGGTCCCCGAATCGGCCCTGTGGCGGGCCCAGACCCAGCGGGCGGTGGAGAACTTCCCGATCAGCGGCACCGGCCTCGAGCCCGACCACGTGCACGCCCTCGCCCGGATCAAGGCCGCCGCGGCGCGCGTCAACGGCGAGCTCGAGGTGATCACCGCCGAGCAGGCCGACGCCGATCGCGCAGGCGGCCGCCGAGGTGGTCGCGGGCGACCACGACGACCACTTCCCCGTCGACGTCTTCCAGACCGGCTCGGGCACCAGCTCCAACATGAACATGAACGAGGTGATCGCCACCCTCGCCACGAACGCCGGCCACGACGTGCACCCCAACGACCACGTCAACGCCAGCCAGTCCAGCAACGACACCTTCCCGACGTCCATCCACGTGGCCGCCGCGATCGCGGTCAGCGAGCGCCTGCTCCCGGCGCTCGCCACCCTCGAGCAGCAGCCTGTCCGCCAAGGCCGACGAGTTCGCCGGGCTCGTGAAGTCCGGCCGCACGCACCTGATGGACGCGACGCCGGTGATGCTCGGCCAGGAGTTCGGCGGGTACGCCGCCACCGTGCGCTACGCGACCGAGCGGCTCGAGTCGGTGCTCCCCCGGGTCCGGGAGCTGCCGCTCGGCGGCACCGCCGTCGGCACCGGCATCAACACCCCGCCGGGGTTCGCCGCCCGGGTGATCGAGGTGCTCGCGGAGGACACCGGGCAGCCGTTCACCGAGGCCCGCGACCACTTCGAGGCGCAGGGCACCCGCGACTCGCTCGTCGAGCTCAGCGGCGTGCTCCGCACGATCGCGGTCGGCCTGACCAAGATCTGCAACGACCTGCGCTGGATGTCCAGCGGCCCGACCACCGGCCTGGCCGAGATCCACCTGCCCGACCTCCAGCCGGGGTCGAGCATCATGCCCGGCAAGGTCAACCCGGTGCTCCCCGAGGCCACGCTCATGGTCTGCGCCCAGGTGATCGGCAACGACGCGACCGTCACCGTCGCCGGCGCCAGCGGCAACTTCGAGCTCAACGTGATGCTGCCGGTCATCGCCCGCAACACCCTGGAGTCGATCCGGCTGCTGGCCAACGCCTCCACCCTGCTCGCCGAGCGCTGCGTCGACGGCATCACCGCCAACGCCGACCGGATGCGCACGTACGCCGAGTCCTCGCCGTCGGTGGTCACCCCGCTCAACAAGTACGTCGGCTACGAGAACGCCGCGAAGATCGCCAAGCAGGCACTCGCCGACGGCAAGACCATCCGCGAGACCGTGATCGCGATGGGCTACGTCGAGCGCGGCGACCTGACCGAGGAACAGCTCGACGAGGCCCTCGACGTCGAGAGCATGACCCACCCGTGACGACGTACCTGATCACCGGCGCCAGCGACGGCATCGGTCTGCACGCCTCGCGCCAGATCGCCGAGCAGGGCGGCCACGTCGTCATGGTCGGCCGCAACCCCGAGAAGACCGCCGCCGCGGTCGAGCAGGTGCGGACAGCCGCGCCGGACGCCCGGGTCGAGTCGACTGCTCTGCGACTTCGCGTCGCAGGCCTCGGTCCGCGAGCTGGCCGAGCGGGTCCTCGCCGAGCAGCCGCGCCTCGACGTCCTGGTCAACAACGCCGGCACGGTCTACGCCGAGCGGACCGTCACCGACGACGGGATCGAGGCGACCTTCGCCGTCAACCACCTCGGCGGGTTCCTGCTGACCGAGCTGCTGAAGGACCGCCTGGTCGAGAGCGCTCCGGCACGGATCGTGTTCACCTCGTCGGTCGGCCACCACCGCGGAAGCATGGACCTCGACGACCCCGGCTTCGAGCACGGCGGCTACCAGATCATGCGCGCCTACGGCCGCTCCAAGCTGGCGAACATCCTCTACGCCCGCTACCTCGCCCGGGAGCTCGACGGACGCGGTGTCACCGCCAACGCACTGCACCCGGGCTCGGTCGCCACCGGCATCTGGAGCCGGGCTCCGTGGTTCGCCCGTCCGGTCCTGGCCGTCGCCAAGCGGCTGGCGATGGTCTCGCCCGAAGAGGGCGCGAAGACCATCACCTACCTCGCCACCAGTCCCGAGGTCGAGGGACGGACCGGCGGCTACTACGACAAGAACCGGCTGACGCAGCCTTCCGACCTCGCCCTCGACGACGAGCTCGGCGATCGTCTGTACGCCGAGAGCCGACGGCTGGTGGGACTCACGTGAAGGATCTGACCGAGCCGGAGGCCGTCCGGTCCCAGTACGCCACGGAAAGCAACCTCGAGACCCGACGTTCCGTCTGGCAACCCGCCGCCGACGGTCGCGAGCCTACGGAGATCGCGTTGGCTGTCGCGCGCGCCTCGTCGCCCGGCGACATCCTCGAGATCGGGTGCGGAACCGGTGTCTTCGCCGGCCCGTCTCGCCGCCCAGCATCCCGGGGCGACCGTGCTCGCCACCGACCTCTCCCCGCGCTTCGTGGAGCTGACCGCGGCGCGTGGTGTCGACGCCCGAGTCGCCGACGCGACCGACCTGCCGTTCGCCGATGCGTCCTTTGACCTGGTTGCGGCGATGTGGATGCTCTACCACGTCCCCGACCTCGACCGGACCCTCGCGGAGGTCCGCCGGGTGCTCCGACCCGGCGGCCGCTTCCTGGCCGCCACGAACGGTGACGAGCACGTCGCCGACCTGCGCCGCGAAGCCGGCGGCGGGCCGGTCGTCACGCAGTTCAGCACGCAGAACGGCGAGCCGGCGCTGCGGCGCCACTTCGACGACGTACGACGGGAGGACCTGCGGCCGCGCGCGGTCTTTCCCGACCACGCGAGCGCCGTGGCCTACCTCGCGTCGTCCGAGGAAGACGTGGCGTGGTCGCTGCCGGAGTTCGAGGGTCCGAGGGAGTTCGCTCGGGGAGGGCACGGTCTTCGTCGCGCAGTAGCGCGATCAGTACCAGCCGGCGCCCTGCTTGAAGCTCCAGGCGCCGCACGGCGAGCCGTAGCGGTCCTGGATGTAGCCCAGGCCCCAGCGGATCTGGGTGACCGGGTTGGTGGCCCAGTCGGCGCCGGCGGACGCCATCTTCTCGCCGGGGAGTGCCTGCGGGATGCCGTACGCGCTGGACGACGGGTTGTCCGCGTCGACCCGCCAGCCGCTCTCGCTCATGTAGAGCGAGTCGAGGCAGCCGAACTGGTCGGCGGAGTAGCCGAACTCGGCGAGCAGGGCCCGGGCGATCTCGCGCGGGTCGTCGTCGCTGATGTCCTCGGTGCGGCTGACGGCAGGGCCATCGGTCGAGGTGAGGGCCGCCTCCTTGGCCGGGTCGATGGTGTCGCGGCGGTCGGACCGGGAGACGGACTCGGTCTGGTCGTCCTGCTCGCGGGAGACCAGCGGCTTGGTGACGTTGGTGAACCCCTCGGCCGCGCTGCTCACGCTGAGCGGGCTGGACGCGACCCCGGTCGAGACCACACCGGCGGTCGCCGCGACGGCGACCGACGAGAACATCACTGTCTGGCGGATGACCTTGCGCGGCGCGACCTTGAACGAACGGTTGCGGTCTCGGCGCGGTGCTTGGCCTGACGGTGCTTCGGCGCGTACTTCTCACGCTTGTGCGACATACGGGAAACGACTCACGGGGGTAGACGGCAGGGCAGTTTCGTGGAGCGAGCTCAGGGCCTTCGTTGGCACGGACCCGGTGCTCGAGCTCCCCCAGATCACGAAACGGTCTCGCGCCACCCTCCACGATCCCCAAGGCGCATGCAAACCAAACACCCGAAAAAGGGCGCGAGTCTGGTCACAGGACGCCACACCAGTCACACCTGCACCACGGGTCGCAACCATCCTGACTATCGGACGGTTGCGACCCGCGGTATCGGCTCAGAGCGTCACGTTCTCCAGCATCTCCGTGACCAGCGCCGCAATCGGCGAGCGCTCGGACCGGGTCAGCGTCACGTGGGCGAACAGCGGGTGGCCCTTCAGCTTCTCGACCACCGCGACCACGCCGTCGTGGCGGCCGACCCGCAGGTTGTCGCGCTGGGCGACGTCGTGGGTGAGCACGACCTTCGAGTTGGCCCCGATCCGCGACAGCACCGTGAGCAGGACGTTGCGCTCCAGGGACTGGGCCTCGTCGACGATCACGAACGCGTCGTGCAGGGAGCGGCCGCGGATGTGGGTCAGCGGCAGCACCTCGAGCATGCCGCGGTCGAGGACCTCGTCGATCACGTCGCTGGAGGTGAGCGCGCCGAGGGTGTCGAAGACCGCCTGGGCCCAGGGCGACATCTTCTCCGACTCCGACCCCGGGCAGGTAGCCGAGCTCCTGGCCGCCGACCGCGAACAGCGGCCGGAAGACCACGACCTTCTTGTGCTGACGACGCTCCATGACCGCCTCGAGGCCGGCGCAGAGCGCCAGAGCAGACTTGCCGGTGCCGGCGCGGCCACCGAGCGAGACGATGCCGACCTCGGGGTCGAGCAGGATCTCCAGGGCGATCCGCTGCTCGGCGGAACGGCCGTGGAGGCCGAACGCCTCGCGGTCGCCGCGGACCAGGTGCACCTGCTTGTCCGGGCCGACCCGGCCGAGCGCCGTACCCCGGTCGGAGAGCAGCACCAGGCCGGTGTGGCAGGGCAGCTCGCGGGCGGCCGCCAGGTCCATGAACCCGTCGTCGTACAGCTCGTCGAGCTCGGCGGAGGTGACGTCCAGCTCGGCCATGCCGGTGTAGCCGCTGTCGGAGTCGCTGATCGCCTCGGCGCGGTACTCCTCGGCGTCGAGACCGACCGCCGACGCCTTGATCCGCAGCGGCAGGTCCTTCGAGACGAGCGTGACCGACGCGCCCCTCGTTGGCGAGGTTGCGCGCCACCGCCAGGATGCGGGTGTCGTTGTCGCCGAGGCGGAAGCCGGAGGGCAGGGAGTCGGGGTCGGTGTGGTTGAGCTCGACCCGGATCGTGCCGCCCTCCTCGCCCACCGGGACCGGCTCGTCGAGGCGACCGTGGGTGATCCGCAGATCGTCGAGCATGCGCAGCGACGCGCGTGCGAAGAATCCCAGCTCCGGGTGGTGCCGCTTCCCCTCCAGCTCGGTGATCACGACCACCGGGAGGACGACCTCATGCTCGTGGAACCGCTTCAGCGCGCCCGGGTCGGCCAGCAGGACGCTGGTGTCGAGCACAAAGGTGCGGTACGGCATGGGCGTGGAGGCGGAGCGCTGGGACTTCTTGGCCGTGGTCGGCACGATGGTCACCCCTCATGGGACCGCACGGGCACTCCTCGCCCGGTCCTTAGTTCACGCTGACGGACCGGGACGGGACCCGAAAGCCGGAGTGCCGGCTCCCGTGCACGCAACAGCGGGCTGCTGCGAACTGCGTCGTGAATCCTCACGAACGGGCCTCCCAGTGCGACGAGCTTCCCCACCCGCCGATACTCGGAAAAGTACGCCGCTGCTCCTACCCGCATCGGGCGACACGCCCGAACGTGGGGTGACGGGAAGGTGAAATGGCCCGGGGTGACTAGAGGCCCCTGGCGGGTCAAGAGCCCGAACGGGTCATCCGGGCCAGAACCCGTGGTCTCAGGACCCGTACCGACGCTCGCGCTGGGCGTAGGCGCGGATGGCGCGGAGGAAGTCCACCCGCCGGAAGTCGGGCCAGTAGGCCTCGCAGAAGTAGAACTCGCTGTGCGCGCTCTGCCAGAGCAGGAACCCGCCCAGCCGCTGCTCCCCGGAGGTGCGGATCACGAGGTCCGGGTCGGGCTGTCCCTTGGTGTAGAGGTGCTCGGCGATGTGCTCGACGTCGATCACCTCGGCCAGCTCCTCGAGGGTCATCCCCTTGCCGGCCTGCTCCTGGAGCAGCGAGCGCACGGCGTCCGCGATCTCGCGGCGGCCGCCGTACCCGACGGCGATGTTGACCAGCAGGCCCGGGCGCGTCGCGGGTCGCCTCCTCGGCGTCCTTCAGCTTGCGGGCCGTGGACGCCGGCAGCAGGTCGAGCGCACCGACCGGGTGCAGCCGCCAGCGGTGCTCCTTCTGCGAGGGTCGCGACCGCGCCCTCGATGATCCTGAGCAGTCCGGCCAGCTGGTCGGGCGGGCGGTTGAGGTTGTCGGTCGACAGCAGCCACAGGGTGACCACCTCGACCCCGACCTCCTCGCACCAGTCGAGGAGCGGCTCGATGTTGGCGGCGCCGGCCCGGTAGCCGTGCGCGGTGTCGGCCCCGACGGCCTTGGCCCAGCGCCGGTTGCCGTCGAGCATCACGCCGACGTGCTTGGGGAGCTGGTCGGCGGGCAGGGCCTTGACCATGCGGGACTCGTACGCCGGATAGAGCATCCGCCGGATCCGCTTGCTTCCAGTCCGCCACGGCTCCGATGCTACTGCCGGCCGACGACTGCACGAATGTGACGTGACGTTCACCCGAACCGGGTTTCCCGCAACCTACGATCGGGTAAGTTGCAAGGCATGGGTGAAGTGATTCGAGCACGGCAACGAGGTGATCCGTCATGGCCTCGACCACCTTGCCGAGACCGTCGCCGAGGTGAAGCCCAAGCTCCGCGGCTGGCTGCACCTCGGCGACCGCACCGCTCACCCTGGCCGCGGGGATCGTGCTCATCGCCCTCTCCCCGACCGCCGACACCCGGGTCGGGTCGGCCCTGTTCGTCGGCACCGCGGTGATCCTGTTCACCGTCTCCGCGATCTACCACCGCGGCACCTGGTCGCCGCGCGTCTGGGCGTTCCTGCGGCGGTTCGACCACTCCAACATCTTCCTGCTCATCGCCGGCTCCTACACGCCGTTCGCGCTCGTGCTGCTCGAGGGCACGCAGCGCACGGTGCTGCTGTCCGTCGTCTGGACCGGCGCCGTCCTCGGCGTGCTGTTCCGGGTGTTCTGGGTCGGAGCCCCGCGCTGGCTCTACACGCCCGATCTACATCGCGCTCGGCTGGGCCGCCGTCTTCTTCATCCCCGGCTTCGCCGCGGGCGCGCAGGAGCTCGGCGTCGGGATCGGCACCGCCGTCCTGGTGCTGATCATCGTCGGCGGCGGCCTCTACACGCTCGGCGGCGTGGTCTACGCCTTCAAGCGGCCCGACCCCTCCCCGCGCTGGTTCGGCTTCCACGAGGTGTTCCACACCTTCACGATCCTGGCCTTCGTCAGCCACTACGTCGGCGTCTCGCTGGCGACGTACGCGCTGCGCTGACGGCCGCTCAGCCGATCAGCGCCGGGTCGGTCACCGGGCGCTCGCAGACCAGGTTGCGGCAGACGTACGCCGCCGGGCGGCCGTCGACCGGCGACCGGCCGACGCAGCAGCGGGACGTCGTCGCGACCGTCGTCGGCGACCACCACGACCGCACCCGGGATGCCGCCGGGCGCGTCCGCTCCAGGGCGTCGCGGTCCGGCGCCGGCCGGGCCGACGACGGCCACCTCGACCGGGCCGTCGAGCATCGCCTGCGGCGGCGGCCAGCGACCAGCCCGCGAACCGGGGCGCCTGCTCGGCGAGCGCGCGCACGGTGCCGCAGCGCCTCCTCGGCGGCCTGGCGGTGGCGGCCCGAGCCGGTGAGCGCGGCGTACGTCGACAGCGCGTGCACCATCGCCGACAGCCCGGACGGGCTGGCGTTGTCGGACGGGTCCCGCGGCCGGGCGACCAGCGCCTCGGCGTCGGTCGGCGGTGTCGTGGAAGCCGCCGTCGTCCGCGCGGAAGTCGGTCCAGCGCCGCGTCGAGCAGGGCCTCCGCGCGGGTCAGCCAGACCGGGTCGCCGGTGGCCTGCAGCGAGGGAGAGGTAGCCCGAGGCGACGCAGCCGTGGTCCTCCAGCACGCCGGCGTGCCGGCCGGCGACGCCGTCCCGGGAGACGCGGAGCAGCCGCCCGTCGGCGTCGACGTGCAGCCGGGCCAGCAGCTCGCCCGGCCGCGGCCGCGGCGGCGACGTACTCGCGCGACCGAGCAGGAGGCCGGCGTCGCAGAGCCCGCTGATGGCCAGCCCGTTCCAGGCGGCGACGACCTTGTCGTCGCGGGCCGGGCGGACCCGCGTCTCGCGGGCGGCGAGCAGCCGGGCCCGGACGTCGGCGTACCGCTCGTGGTCGTCGGGGTCGGCCAGCAGCTGGAGGGTGGAGGCGCCGTGCTCGAACGTGCCGGCGTCGGTGACCTCGAACAGCCGCGCCGCCCAGGCGCCGTCCTCCTCGCCGAGCACGTCCGCGAGCTCGGCCGGCGTCCACGCGTAGAACTTGCCCTCGACGCCCTCGCTGTCGGCGTCCAGCGCGGAGGCGAAGCCGCCCTCGTCGGTGCGCAGCTCGCGCAGCATGAAGTCGGCGGTCTCGGCCGCGACCCGCTCCCCCGTCGGCCCGCCCCACCGGGCGTACAGCCCGAGCAGCTGGGCGTTGTCGTAGAGCATCTTCTCGAAGTGCGGCACCACCCAGCCGCGGTCGACGGAGTAGCGCGCGAACCCGCCGCCGAGCTGGTCGTACATGCCGCCGCGGGCCATCGCCTCGCAGGTGGCGTCGAGCATCCGGCGCGGCGTCCGGGTCCTCGCTCGCGGCGGCGCAGCAGGAACTCGAGCACCATCGACGGCGGGAACTTCGGCGCGTTCCCGAACCCGGCCGCGACCGGGTCGAACTCCCGGCCCAGCACCTCGACGGCGCCGTCGAGCACCGCCGCGTCGAGGACGCCGGACTCGAGGCGCGCCTGCTGCTGGAGGTGCTCGCGGAGCGTGCTCGCCGACGCGGCGTACGTCGTCGGGCTTGTTCTCCCAGGCGTCGACGATCGCCTGCAGCACCTGGCCGGAACGACGGCTGGCCGTGCCGCGGCTGGTCCGGGAAGTAGGTGCCGGCGAAGAACGGGTTGCCGTCGTGGTCGAGCACGCACGTCATCGGCCAGCCGCCGTGCCCGGTCATCGCGGTGGTCGCCTGCATGTAGACCGCGTCCACGTCGGGCCGCTCCTCGCGGTCGACCTTGACGCTGACGAAGTGCTCGTTCATGTACGCCGCGGTCGCGTCGTCCTCGAACGACTCGTGCGCCATGACGTGGCACCAGTGGCACGCGGCGTACCCGACGCTGAGCAGCACGGGCACGTTGCGCCGCCGCGCCTCGTCGAAGGCGTCCGCGCCCCACTCCCACCAGTCGACCGGGTTGTCGGCGTGCTGGAGGAGGTACGGACTCGTCGCTCGCGCTAGACGGTTGGTCACGAGATACCTTGACACAGCCCGGCGGGCGGTACTCGCTCGCCGCTGAGCGGAGCGGCTCAGCTGGCCGTGACCGCGGGGGCGTTCAGATGGCGATCCGGCGCCCAGGCACGCGGACGGACGCCGCGGAGGAGCAGGTAGCCGACCATCCAGACCTCGCCCACGCTCGCGGGGATCGCCAGCGCGTCGGCGACGGCGCCCGAGTCGGGCACGAGCTGTCCGATGAAGGCACCGAGGACGTAGCAGGCACCGCCGCCGATGAGGATCCAGCCGAGGGGGCGCGGCATCCAGCCGCTGCGCAGCACCAGCCAGCCCATCGGGACCAGCCACAGTCCGAAGAACAGGCCGCCGACGTCCCAGAGCCCATCGCTCATCACGTACATGAGCTGGACGGTTGCGGCCGCGTCACCGCCCGGCGCGAGCCCCGGATCGGCGGCCACCTGGATCGCGGTCCCCAGGAACGCCGCGCTGGTCAGGATCGCGACCGCGTTGACGAGACCGAACGCGGCGAGGCAGCCGGCCGCGAACGCGTCCACCGAGCGGAACAGCCGATAGAACCAGACGGCCGCGAGCGCCTGGGTGACCACGACGCCCATCTCCAGGGCGATGCCCAGCCGCGCCATTCCCTCGTGGTCCATCAGGTTGCCGAGGGTCGCGTCCGGTTCGCCGGCCACGTAGAGCTGGCTCCGGATGACGAGAAAGCTCAGCGTGCCGGTGATCGCGAGACCCAGGTAGAGCAGTCCGGTGGTACGCGCCGTACGGACGATCGCATGCATGGCTGTCTCCTCGGCCGGACTCGATGTACCTTACAACGTAAGGTAACCATACAATGTAAGGCGTGGCAAGGGCAGAGGGGGCTGGATGAGCACGGGAACGATGCGCGAACCGCTGAGCCGAGACCGGGTGCTCGCCGCGGCGATGGAGATCGCCGATGCCGAGGGCCTACGGGCGGTGACCATGCGTCGCGTCGCAGCGGAGCTTCGCGTCGAGGCGATGTCGCTCTACCACCACGTGCCCGGGAAGGACGCCCTCCTCGACGGCCTGGTCGACGCGATCGTCGCGGAGATCGGAGCCACGATCGACAGCCTCGACGCGGCCGGCGGCGACCGCGACTGGCACACGGCTCTGCGGCAGCGCTGCCTCTCCGCGCGCGATGTCATGGAGCGGCACCCGTGGGCCCCGGGACTGGTCGGCTCCCGGACGACGATCCCGGTCGCGCTGTATGCGTACTACGAGGAGATCCTGGCCACGCTGGTGGGCGGCGGGTTCTCCTACCACCTCGCTCACCGCGCCCTCCACGCGCTCGGCAGCATGGCCCTCGGGTTCGCCCAGGAGCTCTTCAGCCCTGCGCCCGCGGGTGGCGCGCTCGACGAGGACGCCGCCGCGGCCGAGCTGGCGCAGATGGCGGAGGCGATGCCGCACCTGACGGCCATGGTCGCCGCGGAGCTCCACGACCACGACGAGGACCCGCTCGGCTGGTGCGACAGCCGGGCCGAGTTCGAGTTCACCCTCGACCTCCTGCTCGACGGGCTCGCCCGCGCCCGCGGGTAGGTGGGAGCTACACCGGGGTCAGCGCCGGCGCGGTCTCCGGCACGGGCTCACGTGGTGCGGCAGTGGTGTCTGCACGCACCGGCCACCCGGCGCCGAGGCAGATGAAGCCGGCTGCCGCCGCCCGACCCAGCACGTCGTCGGGGTCCACGGCGGCCTGGGCGGCAGCGAGAGCCGCGGCCGGCGCGAGGCCGGCAACGAGCTCCTCGTGGTACGAGCGCATCAACGGGACCGTCGCCAGGTCCGGGATCGGGATCACCGGCGCCACCAAGGTGGCGGTGCCGCCGCCGAGGACGGCGGCGCCCAGCCCGAGGGTCTCCTCCCCGGCGACGACCTGCAGTCGTCCCGTGTCACAGCCCGCCAGCACCACGTGGTGCGGCCGGGAGGACAGCTGCTCGAGCTCGTAGACCGTGAGCGGACCGTCGGCCAGGACCAGCGACGAGAAGAGCGGGTTGTCCGAACGCAGCCGGCCGTGTGCGGCCAGGTGGAGCATGGACGTCCCCTCGAGGGCCGCGGTCAGCCGCGGCGTGGTCGCCTCATCACCGACGAGCACGGTGGCACCCGGGTACAGCGCCGCGACGGCCTCGGCCTCCTCGGTCGCGCCCGGCAGGCCCGGACCGGCGAGGACCACGGTCCTCGGCGTCGAGGGGACGGCCCGTTCGGCGGCCTGGCGCCAGAGCGTCGCCGAGGGACTGACCGCGACCGGCCGCCCGATGCACGACGGCAGAATCGCCCACGGCAGCGACTGCAGGACGCCGGACGGCACGACGACCAGTCGACGGTCCTGGAGGACCGAGGCCAACGGGCGCAGCAGTCGGTCGTCGAGCCGGTCCGCCACGCCGGCCAGGTCGGCCTTGGCGGCCGCGGTGCGGGCGCCGCTGCAGGGTGCCGGGCTGGCCAGCCGGTGCAGCGCGAAGCCGAGGCGACGAAGGAGGTCCTCGATCTCGGATTCCAGCCCGAGCTTGTGCAGCCGGACCCGGTGCCCACACACGGTGATCGCGTGCAGGGATCCGTTCAGGGCGACGAACTCGACGAGCGCCGCGTCGTCCAGGGCTGCGACCAGCAGACCCAGCGACTCGCGGCCCCATCGGCTTCGAGCGGCGGCGCTGTCACCCTCGAGAGTGCGGCACCGCTCACGGATCCGCCGCTCCAGGGCGACCTGACGGCGTACCAGCTTCTGGTCACCGCCGTCTCCGTCCGACCGCGCCTCCTCGATCTCGGCCATGGTCGACCGAAGGTCGGCCAGGTCCTGGGCGAGCTGCGGGTCGCTCGACGGCTGCGCCGGCCGGAGCAGCAACGCGATGGCGCGGCCCCGCTCCGCCCACCACAACGCGTGTCTCGCGTCGCCGTCCTCGATCGCCATCCGGAGACCCGACCTGGCCAGCGCACCCCGGTGGATGCTGACGTGCGCCCTGAGCTCCGTCGCTCCGAGCGTCGCCTGGTAGTCCTCGACAATCCGCAACCCCGCGCGCAGGGCGGACATGGCCGCGGCCCGGCGACCATCCGCCCGCCGCAGCAGGGCCTCCGCGAGCCAGGCGCGGGACCGCGCTTCCGCAGGACCGACCGATCGCGCCTTGCTCGCGCGCGCCAACAGTTCGCGGGCGATGGCCGGACGGCCCTGGCGCAGGGACATCCGGCCGGCCAGCACCCTGGCCTCGAGGGAGGGGACGGTCCACCCGGCGGCCTCGAGCTCATCCGCGGTTCGGGCAACACGGGACGCGCTCACACCGGCCGGGTCGATCTCCACCTGGGCCTGGATCACCGCGTAGCGCGCCAGCGCGAGCGACCGGTCATGGCGGAGCTTCCTGTACGCCGCCACCGCCTCGCGCGCACTAGCCAAGGCCGTCTCCCGGTCCTCCTGGAGCAGGGCGACGGTCGACATCATCAGGAGCGCGTCCGGGAGGTGGACATCGAGGTTCGCGTCCCGGTAGGCGTCGATCGCCGCCTGGCAACCCACCCTGGCCTCGTCGAGCAGACGCACCGACAGCAGCACGCCGGCGCGGTCCAGCAGCAGCGAGGGCTCGAGGAGGCCGAACCGCAGATAGCGTTCTGCCGCTACGTCGAAGTGACGCAACGCAGCTGGCACGTCACCGCGCTGGGCCTTGAGATACCCGAGGTTGTGCTCGGCATATCCGGCGGGCAGGTCGAGACCGTGCTCAAGACACAGCTGGCGGGCGAGGACCAGGTCGGCATCCGCGGCGCCGAAAGCACGGGCCCGGACATGCATCAGACTGCGGTTCGACAGCGCGCGAGCCTCCCACTCGGCGTCTCCGGAACGCCTGAGCACTGGCAACGCCTTGCGCAGCTCCTCGAAAGACTCGTGCGTCGCGCCCGAGCTCCTGGAGGATCGCGGCGTGCTGCACGTGCGCGCGGGCCGCGGCCAGCCCGGTGAGTTCGCCCACCGCGGTCTCGATCTGGCCTGCTGCCTGGGTGGGGAGCCCGCGCAGCACCAAGGCCGACGCGAGGCTCATCCGCGCCTCGCCGGCGACCCTGCCCGAACCCGCCCGCCGACCTGCGGCCACGGCCGAGCGCAGGTGCTCGATCGCCTGGTCGAGCTCGTTGAGAGTCATCGCAGCAACCCCGAGCGCCCGCTCGGCGACGGCGACAACGTCCCACAAGCGTTCTCGTCTGGCGGGTCCCAGGATCGACGCACAGATCTCCCGGGCCGCGGTCGGATCGAGCGCTGCCAGCTGCAGCGCCTCCCTCCCCTCCGCCCGGAGCTCGGTCATCCGTCCACGGTTGCGTGGGCGGGACGCTGCTGTCAACGAGATTGCGACCGACACCGCGCGCCCACAAACCGCCGGAATTGGAAAGGAAATACCCCCCGAATGGGCGGTTGTCAGCCCTTTGCCCCGCCGCAAGACTGGCCGATTACTCGGAGGTGGGAAATGTCTGAGAAACAACTCAGAGGCAAGGGCCATGCCTTCTCCCGACCAGAGATCGTCGTCGCGTACAAGCACTCGGCCGGGTCACCAGGGCGCTGGACCGTCGAGGTGTCGGCTACGACCGGGACGACGAGGACGAAGACCTCGGCCTGGCCCTGCATCTCGCCTCGACGACGACGTCGCCGCGGCACGGGCCTTCAGCGAGTTCGACCCCAAGTGGGAGGACCTGGACGAGGCCACAAGGGCCCGGGAGCAGGCGCAACCCAGTGACGGGCCGTCCGACCACCTCGACAGCTTCCTGCGTGGGCTTGAGGGGCTACTTCGCCAAGGAATACGCGGGCTGGAAACCCGTGGTCGGCAAGAACCGGATCGTCGGGCTGGTCAGCACCGCTCCCGGAAAGGTGTCTCACGGCGGCGGCGGCCCCCTCGTGGAAGACGCAAGACCCCTGGACGCCGAGGACCGGCGATCGCGGTGCAGGTGTCGTGGTCGGCGTGCTGGACACCGTCGATGTCGAGTCACGAGTGGGTCGCCGGCGGCTGGACCGGGCTGCCAGCCGACCTGATGGCAACGAATGAGACCGCCCTGCGGCAAGCTGCCGAACGGCACGACGCTTCCCAACGCCGCGGTAGGGCATGCCACCTTCGTCACCGGTCTCATCCTCCGGAACAGGCGCCGGGCTGTCAGGTCAGGGTGCGGCGGGTGCTCGCCGACGACGGCAAGGCCACCTCGTGGGAGGTCGCGACGGCCATCGCCAAGCTCGCCAAGACCAAGCCGGACATCATCAACCTTTCGCTGGTCTGCTACACCGAGGACGGCGAACCGCCGCTCGTCCTGGCCACCGCCATCGATCGGGTGAGTCCGGAGACCGTGATCGTCGCGGCCGCCGGCAACCACGGGAATCCCGAAGAACTGGAGGTAACCGAGGAAGAGTTCGACCTCCTCATAGAAGATCTCGACCCGACCGACAGAGCAGAACGCCCGGGACAGCGGAAGCCTCAAGAAGCTCGTCCTGGAAAAGGAGAGCCGCAAGCCCGGCTGGCCGGCCGCCTTCGACCGAGTGGTCGCGGTCGGGTCAGGGCTAGGTCTGGGCGCGCCGTCGACGTTCACGCCTTCGACGGTCGGGTGGATCGACGTCCTTGCCGAGGGTGAGGAAAGTGGTCAGCACCTTCCCGAAGGGCTGTTTCTCCATCACGGAGTTAGAGCGGGGGGAGTGGACACCACCAGGACTGAGTACTTCGAGAACGGGTTCGCCGACCTGGGGCGGCACCTCCTTCGCCGCGGCGATCTACAGCGGTGCTCTGGCGGCGCTGACGATGCCCGGGTGACACTCCGGCGACCCAGGCGATGAAGGATCTGCCGCTTGTCTATGACGAGTCGCCGATCACAGCCGCAGAAGAAGCAGCTGAAGTTGTAGAGCGGCCGCCGTTCCTGCAGCTCGATCCACCACCGTGACGACGGCACCTGACTGAAAAATAGGTTGACATCCAGGTATCCCGGACCGGGATCGGGTGTCTGATAGTCGTAAGGAGCACATCCCCCGTCGGTTTGTCTCGGTGCCGGCGACCAAGGAGATCCTGATGACGACCGAGGAGACAGTGACCGCGCTGGTCGCGGCCGCCAGGGACGGGGACAACGCCGCGTGGGGACGTTTGATGGATCGCTACGTCCCGCTCGCCGTGTCTGTCGCGAGGAGGTTCCGGTTGAACCCGGACGAGGTGAAGGACGTCACCGGCACCGTCTGGCTCCGGCTCGTCGAGCACCTCGACCACATCCGCGAGCCGCAGGCGCTGCCGGGCTGGATCGTGACCACGACCAGGAACGAGTCCCTCCGCTTCTTGCGCTCCCGCAACCGGATGCTGCCGATCGACCCGCAGAACGCGCCCGAGTTCGAGGGCGAGGACCAGGTGGAAGTGGACGCCGGGCTGCTGCAGGCCGAGCGCCGGCAGGCCCTGCGCGAAGCGCTGGAGGAGCTGCGCCCGCAGCACCGGGAGCTCCTGCTCCTGCTGCTGGCCGATCCCCCACTGTCCTACGACGAGATCTCCGAGAAGCTGGGCATCCCCAAGGGGAGCATCGGGCCGACCCGCGCACGCGCGCTCGAACAACTGCGACGGACGAACGCGCTGAGCGCCTTCGTCGCCACGACCGACTCGGTCACCGACAGGAGCTGAGGACGATGGACCCGACACAGTGGGACCGAAGTGACGATGACCTCATGGGGGAGCTCAAGGAGGCCCTGGAGGAAGCGCGGTCCGTACCACCGGACCTTCTCGAGGCGGCCAAGGCCGCCTTCACCTGGCGAACGGTGGACGAAGAGCTCGAGATGCTGGCGCTGTCCTACGACTCCGCGATGGCGGACACCGCGCTCGTCCGCAGTGTCGGATCCCCGGAGCGGATGTTGGTCTTCGAGAGCGAGGACCTGACGATGGAGATCGAGGTGGGCGAGGAGGTGCTCATGGGCCAGGTCGTACCCACCCGGCCCGGCCGGGCGATCCTCGAGGATCCGCAGGGGACCCTGCAGGAGACCGAGGCCGACGACGGAGGGTTCTTCCTGTTCCGTCGCCCGACGACGAGCCCGGTGCGCGTCAAGTGGATCGCCGGGGAGACCCGCGTGGTCACTGCGTGGGTACCTCTCTGACGACCGCGAGGGTCAGGGCAGCGGCGCCGGCTGCGCGGGTTCGGGTTCCTCGGGCTCGTCCGCCGCGACAGGTTCGATCGGGCCCTCGAGCTGGAGGTCCGGGATGACGCGGTCCAGCCACCGAGGCAGCCACCAGGCGTGGGGCCCAGGATGGACATGATCGAGGGCACCAGCACCATCCGGACGACGCTCGCGTCGATGAGCACCGCGACCGCCATACCGACCGCGAGCATCTTGATCGTCGGGTCGGTGTCGAGGACGAAGCTGGAGAAGACGACCACCATGATCGCCGCCGCCGTCGTGATCACCCGGGCCGTGCTGCCGATCCCGATGGCGACCGCGCGGTGGGCGTCGCCGGTCTGGTGCCAGGCCTCCCGCACCCGCGAGAGCAGGAACACCTCGTAGTCCATCGAGAGCCCGAACACGATCGCGAACATGAGCATCGGGACGAACGCCGGGATCGGCAGGTCCTGGTCGATCCCGATGAACTGTGACCCCCAGCCCCACTGGAAGACGGCGACCACAACGCCGTACGCCGCCCCGACCGACAGCGCGGCCGGAGGCATACCCGTGCTTGAATCCGGGTCATGTCCCCCGTCCGGTCCCCCACGCCCGGATGACGACCGCCCGGCTGGTCCCCGTCACGGTCGAGATGGACGGCGACGAGCTCGATGCCGAGGACGCCTGGCACCTCGCCCGCCGCTTCGGCCTGCGTCGGATCGCTGTCGACTCGTTCCGACGGTTCCGGTACGGCGACGGCTTCACCAACAGCCGCGCCCTGGCCCTGCAGACCTGCCTCGCCATCCTGCCGTTCCTGCTCGCCCTGACCGGGCTTGCCGCCGACATCGACGAGGAGCGGCCCGGCCCGCGTGGTGGCGCGCACCATCGAGGGCGATCTCCCCCGGGGCCGCCGCCGGGGACGCGCTGGCGAGCGCGGCCTCCCCCGGTGGCAGCGAGAGCGCCGGCGAGCTGGCCCTCGTGCTCGGCCTGCTGCTGGCGCTGGTGTCGATGACCGCGGCCATGGGTCAGGTCGAACGCGGGAGCAACCGGATCTACGGCATCCGTCGGGACCGGAAGGCGCCCGCGAAGTACGGCCGGGCCGCCGTACTGACCGCCGTGCTGGCCGCGCCCGTCGGGCTCGGCTTCCTGCTGCTGGTGGCCGGCGGGGCGTTCGCCGAGGCCATGGCCGTCGAGTACGGCTGGTCGGACGACGCCGTCCAGGTGTGGCGGATCGCGCGCTGGCCGGTCGGGACGGTGCTGCTCGTGCTCGCGATCGCGGCCGTGCTCGACCACGCGCCGCGACGACGACAACCCGCCCTCTCGTGGCTCGCGCTCGGCTCCGCGGTGGCGGTGCTGCTCAGCATGTCCGCGGCCGGTCTGCTGGCGGCGTACGTCCACGTGAGCTCGTCGTTCGGCAGCACCTACGGACCCGCTCGCCGGGATCGTCGCCCTGCTGCTGTGGTCGCTGATGACGTCGGTCTCGCTCTTCTACGGCGTGGCCGTGTGCGCCCAGCTCGAGGCCCTGCGCGCGGGCGACACGGAGCCGGTCGACCCGGACCCGGGTCGCCCGCGCGGCCACGTCACGGACGGCTGAGCCCGGTTAGGTTGGGCCCATGGACGCCGAGGCCTGGGACGAGCGGTACGCCGCCACCGAGCTGGTCTGGTCGGCCGGGCCGAACCGGTTCGTCGAGGCGGAGTGCGCCGACCTCTCCGCCCGGACGCGCCCTCGACCTGGCCGCGGGCGAGGGCCGCAACGCCATCTGGCTGGCCCGGCGCGGCTGGCAGGTCACGGCCGTCGACTTCTCGCAGGTGGCACTGGACAAGGGTCGTGAGGTCGCGGGCGACGCCGATGTCGACTGGGTGCGCGCCGACGCGACCACGTGGGCGACCGACGACCGCGTACGACCTGGTGGTCGTGGCGTACCTCCAGCTCGAGGAGTCCGGACGACGGGCCGCGATCCGCAATGCCTTCGCCTCGCTGGCGCCGGGCGGCACGCTCCTCGTCGTCGCCCACGACTCCAGCAACCTGACCGAGGGGTCCGGTGGCCCGCAGGACGCGACCGTCCTCTACACCGCCGACGACGTGCTCGGCGACCTCGCCGGCGAGGTCGTTCGACGTGGTCCGGGCCGAGCGCGTCGAGCGCCCGGTGCCCACGTCTGACGGGGGTTCGGCAACTGCGCTCGATTCGCTCGTGCGGTTGGTACGCCGGGGCTAGCATCGCCGCGTGACTCCGACCCAGCTCCGGGCCTTCGCGTGCGTGGCCCGGCTGGGCTCCGTGAAGGCGGCCGCGGGCGAGCTGGAGGTCAGCGAGGCAGCGGTGTCGATGCACGTCGGCCAGCTGCGCAAGGAGTTCGACGACCTGCTCTTCACCCGTACGTCGTCCGGGCTCGCGTTCACGCCCGGGAGGGCTGCGGCTGGCGAGCCGCGCGGTCGAGATCCTCGGCCTCCAGGACCGCACCGTGCGCGAGGTCAGCCAGGCCGGAGCACGGCCGCCGGGTGCTGCGGGTCGCGACGTCGAACCTGTTCGCCGAGCACGCCGCCCCGGGGCTGATCGAGCTGTTCGCGAGCCGCGCCGAACGACCTCGAGGTCGAGCTGAGCGTGCACTCGGCCGCGGACTTCCCCGCCCTGCTCGCGACCCGCACCGTCGACGTCGCGATCGGGCCCGCGCGGCAAGCCGGTCGACTCGCTGAGCCAGCTCCCGTTCCTGCTCTACGAGGTGCAGGCCGTGGCCGGCCCCGAGCACCCACTCGCCGGGCGCACCCTGACCAGCGACCAGATCCGTCGGCAGAGCTGGAACCTCGGCCCGTCCGCGGTCGAGGCCGACGGGGTGGTGCCCGGCGATGCTGCGCAACCTCGGCGTACCCGAGCTGCAGCAGCGGATCTTCCAGAGCCACGCGGCCGCGCTGGAGGAGACCACCCGCGGCAACGGCGCCGCACTCGCCGTCGGGCTTCTCGGTGGCGGGCGACCTGTCGGCCGGCCGGCTGGTGCTCCTCGAAGGGCCCGGGCTGCGAGCGCAGGGCCGGTGGACGGCCACCGCGCTCGCCCGTGAGCACCAGACTCCGGCCGCCGCCGAGCTGCTGCGCTTCATCACCACGCCCCGGGCCACGCAGGCGATGGTCCGCGGTGCCGGCGTTCACCTGGGCCGGTTCAAGCCGGCCGTGCACGTCACCCTCTGGAGCTGAGCCGCGCCGAACCGGACTGGGCGATCGCGTCGAAGACGTCGGGCAGCGCGCGCAGGGTGTGAGCCGGCAGGAACGCGTCGCAGAACGGCAGCGCCGCCGCCATCGAGCCGACCAGCGGCTCGAAGCCGGTCGCGGCCGCGCGCGGGTTCAGCCAGACCACGCGCCGGGCCCGCCGGCTCGCCTTGGCCATGGCGGCGGCCAGCTCCTCGGGCGGGTCGCTGTCCCAGCCGTCCGACGCGATCACGAGCACGCCGCCGCGGACGACGTTGCCGTGCCGGGAACGGAGCAGCTCGGTCAGGCACCGGGCGAGGTGGGTGCCGCCGAACCGGTCGACCACCTGCGACTCCGCCTGGGCGACGGCCGCCGCCGGTGAGCGCTGCGCGAGTGCCGGCGTGAGCCGGGTCAGCGAGGTCGAGAACGCGAACGTCTCCGCGTGCCGGGTCCGCGCGAACACCCGCATCAGGTGGAGGTACGCCGTCGCGTAGCCCTGCATCGACTGGCTGACGTCGCACAGCAGGGTGACGGTGAGCGGGCGGCGTACCTGGTCGTAGCGCTTGAGCTCCATCGGCTCCCAGCCGGTACGCCGCGACGCCGCCATCGTCTCCCGCATCGCCAGCCGGTGCCCGCTCGGCCCGACCCGAGCCCGCCGGCTCCTGCGGGTCGGCCAGCGGTGGGACGCCCGCTCCAGCCACCGCCCGAGCACGGCGAGCTCGCGTGCGTCGAGCTCGTCGAACGGGGTCTCGGCGATCCGCGCGACCGCGCTCGGCAGCAGCTCCGGCAGGAGTGGCCCGTCGGCCTCCTCGTCGGAGCCGGACGAGACGCGGGGCAGGGTGTGCCACGGCAGGCCGGAGCCGTCACCGGCATCGCCCGGCTCGCGCGGTCCGCGGGCACCGGGACCAACGCGTCGCCGGCTGGCTCGGACGTGTCCAGGCTCCTCCGGCGGGCGTTCGGGTCGACGGCCAGCACGGCGTCGCCGAACGCGGCCTCGAAGACCCGGTCGAACAGCTCGATGTCCTGCTGCCGGTTCACCAGGGTGAGCCGGGCGAGCCAGTACAGCCGGTGCACCTCGGCCGGCGGCGCCGCGGCGAGCGCGTCGGTGAACGCCGACATCGCGGTCAGGCTCACCGGCACGCCGATCGCCGCGCAGCCGCTGCGACAGCGCCACCGCGAACGCCGCCCGGTCCACGCCGCGAAGGAAGGCGTCTGCGTCGTCCGGAGGCTGGCGTCACCGTCATCGGGCCTCAGCCGAATGCGTAGCGTCTCGAGAGAGCCGGTGACCAGGTCGCGGTCGTCCGGCGTCTTCGCCACGGCTCCGAGGGTCGGGTACGACGACGTCCCGGACCAGCTCGGTGGCGCCGAGCGCGGACAGGGCGGCGACCCAGTTGATCGCCTCGGCGACGCCCGGCGGCTTGTCGACGTCGAGGGTCCGGACGTGCCCGACGAACCGGGCGGCGGACTCGATCAGCGCGACGTTCGCCGACGGTGCGGTGCGGCGCAGGATGGCGACGATCCGCGCCGGCTCCGGGTACTCCAGCCAGTGGTAGAGGCAGCGCCGACGGAGCGCGTCGTGGAGCTCCCGGCTCCGGTTCGAGGTCAGCACCACGATCGGGGGACGCCGGGCGGTGAACGTGCCGAGCTCGGGCACCGTCACCGACCCCTCGCCGAGCGCCTCGAGCAGCAGCGCCTCGAACTCGTCGTCGGCCCGGTCGATCTCGTCGATGAGCAGCACCGGCGGCCGCGGACCGTCGTAGCGCACGCAGCGCAGGATCGGCCGCTCGACGAGGAACTCCTCGCTGAACAGGTCGGCCTCGGTGAGCGTGTGGTGCTGGGACTCGGCGAGCCGGATGGCGAGCAGCTGGCGCTGGTGGTTCCAGTCGTAGAGCGCCTCGTTGGCGGTCAGCCCCTCGTAGCACTGGAGCCGGACCAGCGGTGCGTCCAGTGCCCGGGCCAGCACCTGCGCGGCCGAGGTCTTGCCGACGCCCGACTCACCCTCGAGCAGCAGCGGCAGCCCCAGCTCGAGGGTGAGGTAGACGGCGGTCGCGAGCCCCTCGTCGGCGAGGTAGCCCTGCTCGTCGAACCGGCGGCGTACGTCGTCCGCCGACGTCAGCGGGTCACTCCGGCTCACTCACGGCGTCACTCACGGGGCCGCCTCGAGCAGGGCCTGGTAGTCGTCCCAGGTGTCGACGTCCCGCGGGATGTACCCCGTCGACCCGGACCCGGACGACGTCCTCGCCGGCGTCGACGAGCTTCCACACGGCCTTGTCGCCGTGCAGGCCGGTGAGCACGTCGAACATGCGCCGATCGAACCACAACGGGTGGCCGAGCCCGTCGTCGTACTCGCAGACGCCGACGGCGTGTGCCGGCCGAGCCCGCGACGAGCGCGGCGACCGCTGCCGGCGTGACGCCGGGCTGGTCGCCGAGGAGGAGTACGACGCCGTCCGCGTCGTCGCGCACCTCGGAGAGCGCCGACCGGATCGAGGTGCTGCAGCCGTCTCCGAAGTCGGGGTTGAGCACCACGTCCACGCCCGACAGGTCGACCCGCTCCCGCACCTCGCCCGGCGGCGCCGCCCAGAGCCACGACGACCTGGTCCACCCCGGCACCGCGGGCGGTCGTCGAGCGTCGCGTCGAGCAGGGTCGCGCCTCGATATGTCGAGCAGCTGCTTCGGCCGGCCCAGCCGGCGGGAGCTCCCGGCGGCCAGCACGATCGACGGCCGTGGTCACGAGGCGAGATCCTCGAGGAACTGGGAGCGGCAGCCAGGGCAGCAGAACCAGTGGTCGGCGCCGTTGACGGTGGCGTGCACGGCGTCCGGTCCGATGGTGACGGTCATGCCGCAGACCGGGTCGATCGCCACCGCCCGTGGCCGCCTCGACGGGATCTCGGGCGGCACCCGTTCGAGACGGATGCTCCGGACCAGCGCCGCCATGATCGACAACGCCACCTCGGGTGCGGTCCGGGCTCCGATGTCGACCCCGACGTGCGCGTGCACGCGCCGCGCCTCGGCGTCCGAGAGGTTCAGGTCGTCGATCAGCGCGCGGCCGCGGGTGCGGCTGCAGACCACGCCGATGAACCCGACCCCGGCGTCGAGAGCGGCCCGGATCTCACCCGCCTCGTCGCCGCCGTGGCTGGAGATCACGACGGCCGTCGCGCCCTTCGGGTCGGCGCCCTCGTCGGCGCGGTCGCACGTCGTACCCGAGGCCGGCCGCGAGACCGGCGACCGACTCGGCGATCGGCGAGGTCCCGACGATGTGCAGCAGCGGCTGGCGGCAGCAGCGGCTCCAGGTAGATCTCGAGTGCGCCGCCGGACAGGCAGGGGTTCACGACCACGCTGGCGCCCGGCGTCTCCGGGAACCCCTCGTCCTCGGGCAGCACCCGGAGCAGCAGGCTCTCGCCCGAACCGAGCGTGCCGAGAGCGGCCGAGCGGACCGAGCTCGCGGCGCAGTGCCCGCCGACGAAGCCCTCGATCGAGCCGTCCGCCAGGATGATCGCCCGGTCGCCGGCATGGGCCGACGACGGCTCCTGGGCGCGCACCACCGTCGCCCGGACGAACGGGACGCGCGAGTCGGTCAGCTCGACGATCCGGTCCGCGATCGAGATGGTCACGGTGCTCCTCTCCTGCCAGGTGCCGATCAGATCGGCGGCGTCGGACGACCCTGCATGGCCGCCCACACCCGCGACGGCGTCAGCGGCATGTCGGCGTGCCGGATGCCGAACGGCTTGAGCGCGTCCACCACCGCGTTGACCACGGCCGGCGGCGAGCCGACCGTCGCCGACTCACCGACGCCCTTGGCGCCGATCGGGTGGTGCGGCGACGGCGTGACCGTGTGCCCGGTCTCCCAGTGCGGCACCTCGAGGGCGGTCGGGATCAGGTAGTCCATCAGCGAGCCGCCGAGGCAGTTGCCGTCCTCGTCGAACGCGATCATCTCCATCAGCGCCATGCCGACGCCGTCGGTGAGCCCGCCGTGGATCTGGCCCTCGATGATCATCGGGTTGATCCGGGTGCCGCAGTCGTCGACCGCCACGAACCGGCGTACCTTCACCTGGGCCGTGCCGGGGTCGATGTCGACGACGCAGATGTAGGCGCCGAACGGGTAGGTGAGGTTCGACGGGTTGTAGCAGATCTGGGCCTCGAGCCCGCCCTCGATGCCATCGGGCAGGTCGCCCGCACCGTGCGCCCGCATCGCGATGTCCTGGATGGTCACCGACCGCGACGGGTCGCCCTTCACCTGGAACGAGCCCTTCTGTCCACTCCAGGTCGGCCACCGACACCTCGAGCATGCCCGAGGCGATGATCTGCGCCTTGTCCCGCACCTTGCGGGCCACCAGCGCGGCCGCCGCACCGGACACCGGCGTGGACCGGCTGCCGTACGTGCCGAGCCCGAACGGCGTCTGGTCGGTGTCGCCGTTGACGACCTGGATGTCGGCCGGCGGGATCCCGATCTCCTCGGCGACGATCTGCGCGAACGTCGTCTCGTGGCCCTGCCCCTGGCTCATGCAGGAGACCCGGAGCACGGCCTTGCCGGTCGGGTGCACCCGCAGCTCGCTGCCGTCGGCCATGCCCAGCCCGAGGATGTCCATGTCCTTGCGCGGCCCGGCGCCGACGGCCTCGGTGAAGAACGCGACGCCGATCCCCATCAGCTCGCCGCGCGCCCGCTTCTCGGCCTGCTCGCGGCGCAGGTCGTCGTACCCGGCCATCTCGAGCGCGAGGTCCATCGCCTTCTCGTACTCGCCGGAGTCGTAGACCCAGCCGGTCTTCGAGGTGTACGGGAACTGCTCGGGCTGGATGAAGTTCTTCTTCCGCAGCTCGACCGGGTCCATCTCGAGCTCGTCGGCCAGGCAGTCCACGATCCGCTCGACGAGGTAGACGGCCTCGGTGATCCGGAACGAGCAGGCGTAGGCGACGCCGCCCGGGGCCTTGTTCGTGTAGACCGCCGTCATCTTGCAGTACGCCGCCTCGAGGTCGTAGCTGCCCGTGAAGACGCCGAAGAACCCGGCGGGGTACTTCACCGGTGCCGCGGTCCCGTTGAAGGCGCCGTGGTCGGCGAGCACGTTGGTGCGGATCGCCAGGATCTTGCCGTCCCTGGTCGCCGCGATCTCGCCGCGCATGACGTAGTCGCGGGCGAAGCCGGTGCTGACGAGGTTCTCGGAGCGGTCCTCCATCCACTTGACCGGCTTGCCGATCACCAGGGACGCGACGATCGCGCAGACGTAGCCCGGGGTAGATCGGGACCTTGTTGCCGAAGCCGCCGCCGATGTCGGGCGAGATCACCCGGATCTTGTGCTCGGGCAGCCCGGACACCAGCGCGTAGACCGTGCGGTGCGCGTGCGGGGCCTGGCTGGTCGTCCAGAGCGTGAGCTTGCCGCTCACCCGCTCGTAGTCGGCGACGCAGCCGCAGGTCTCCATCGGCGCCGGGTGCACCCGCGGGTAGACGATGTCCTGCTCCACGACCACGTCGGCGCTCGCGAACACCGCCTCGGTGGCCGCCTCGTCGCCGGTCTCCCAGTCGAAGCAGTGGTTGTCGGTCTTGCCCTCGAGGTCGTCGCGGATCACCGGCGCGTCCGGCGCCAGCGCCTTGCGTACGTCGACCACCGGCGGCAGCAGCTCGTACTCGACGTCGATCAGCTCGAGCGCGTCGCGGGCGGCGTAGCGGTCCTCGGCCACGACGAACGCGACCTCCTGGTGCTGGAACCGGACCTTGTCGGTGGCGAGCACGGCCTGCACGTCGTTCGAGAGCGTGGGCATCCAGGCGAGCCCCTGCTCGGCGAGGTCGGCGCCGGTGATGACGGCCTTGACCTTGGGGTGCGCCTGCGCGGCGCTGGTGTCGATGCTGACGATCCGGGCGTGCGCGACCGGCGACCGCAGGATCGCGAGGTGCAGCATGCCGGGCAGCTTGATGTCGTCGACGTACCTGCCCATGCCGCGGATGAAGCGCGGGTCCTCCTTGCGGAGCATCCGGCCGTGGCCCGACCGGCGTCTGGTCGTTGTCGACCTTCTCGAGGTCCTCGCGGGCGTCGGTGGTGGTCATGACGCGCTCCCCACTGACTCGGTGTCGCTCTCGACCGGGGCGGCCTTGGCCTCGCGCTCCTTGGCCGCGGCCCACTGCACCGAGCGGACGATGGTGGTGTAGCCGGTGCACCGGCAGATCTGGCCGGAGATGGCCTCGCGGATCGTGTCCTCGGTCGGGTCGGGGTCGCGGTCGAGCAGCGCCCGGGTCGGTCATCAGCATGCCCGGCGTGCAGAACCCGCACTGCAGCCCGTGGCACTGCATGAAGCCCTCCTGCACCGGGTCGAGCACGCCGTCGACCTCGAGGCTCTCGACGGTGCGGACCTCGTGCCCGCCGGCCATCGCGGCCAGCACGGTGCAGGTCTTCACCGGCTCGCCGTCCAGCCAGGCCACGCAGGTGCCGCAGTTGCTGGTGTCGCAGCCCCAGTGGGTGCCGGTGAGCCCGAGCTCGTCGCGGAGGAAGTGGACGAGCAGCAGCCGGCCCTCGATCTCGCGGGTCACGGTCTCGCCGTTCACCGTCATGGTCACCTGCATGTCAGTCCCTACCTTCAGCTTGGGTTCCCTGGTCGCCGGCCACGCCGGCCCGGATCCGTTCCACCGAGAGCCGCAGCGTGCGCCTGGTCAGCTCGTCGGCGAGGTGCCGCTTGTAGTCGGCGGTGCCGCGGTTGTCGGTGTTCGGCGAGCAGCTCTCCGCGGCGATCGCGCCCGCCTGCGCGTACAGCTCCTCCGACGGCGCCTGGCCGCGCAGCGCCTCGGAGATGGCGGGGATGCCGGTGGCGTTCGGCCCGACCGCGGCCAGCCCCACCCGGGCGTCGGTGATCACGTCGCCGTCCATCCAGACCGCGGCCCCGGCCGAGGTCACGGCCCAGTCGCCGGCCCGGCGCTCGACCTTGGCGTAGGCGCTCGAGCCGTGCGGACGCAGCGGGATCCGGATCTCGGTCAGGATCTCGGCCTGCTCGACCGCGGTCTCGTAGGGCCCGCGGAAGAAGTCGCTCATCGACACGACCCGCTCGCCACTGGCGCCGCGGATCACGCAGCTGGCGTCGAGCGTGGTGCACACCGCGGTCAGGTCCTCGGACGGGTCCGCCTGGCACAGCGAGCCGCCGATGGTGCCGCGGTTGCGCACGACCGGGTCGGCGATCACCCGCTCGGCGTCGGCGAAGATCGGGAAGTGGGCGGCCAGCTCGGGCGACTCGAGCAGCTCGCGGTGCCGGGTCATCGCCCCGATCCGCACCTCGTCGGTGCCGAGTCGCACGTAGCCGAGCTCGTCGTGCAGGTCGTTGATGTCGACGACGTACTCGAGGTTGGCCAGGCGCAGCTTCATCATCGGCAGCAGGCTGTGCCCGCCGGCGATGAGCCTGGCCTCGGAGCCGAGCCGGTCGAGAAGACCGATGGCCTCGTCGACGCTGGTGGCGCGCGTGTACTCGAAGGGCGCGGGGACCTGCATGGGGACCTCCCTCAGACGCTGGTGACCCGACTCTCACCCCCTGCCGGGTCCCCGTCAACGGCCGCCTAAGCAGATCGTTAATGAGGGTCGCCCGCGGGCTAGACCATGGCTCAGAACATGACGAGGAGCATGTAGCCCATCGCGCCGGCCATGGCGACGTCGCAGCAGGCGTCCAGGCGGGCGGGCACCGTCGAGCCGGACGCCGGCGGCGTCCAGCATCCGCCCGGCAACGACGACCATCAGCGCGACCAGGAGCAGGCGGCACCAGGAGCGCCGGACCGGTCGGCCGCGGTGCCGTGCCCGTGTCCCGTGGCGTGGCCGGCGGCGGACGCGTTCGCCGCCGTGGCCGGGAGCAGCACCATCGCCACCATGGCCCCGCCGCCGACGGCCAGCCGGAGGTACGCCGTACCGGCCCGGCGCAGCAGCCGGACCAGGCCCCAGCCGAGCCCGGCGGCGGCGACCACGACGGTCAGGATCGAGAGCTCGTAGGACGCAGCGGGCGACCAGCATCGCGACCATCGCCATGCCCATGGCGACGTGGAAGGCGTCGAGGTCGCGGCGGTGCCCGGCCGGCCGGAGGGCGGGCACGACGGACCGCGCGAGGCAGTAGAGCACGACGACCACCAGGGCGGCGGCCAGCAGACCGGCCATCCGCCGAGCATCGGGGCGCCGGCCGGCCCGCGTCAACGTCGACCTCAGCGATCGCTTAGCCGCGCACACGCTGACCCGCCGTCAATCAACGGCGGGTCAGCGTCAGGTGGAGGGGTGCGGCTCGCCGTTGTCGGCGCTGCTCGCGTTGTTCGGGCTGTCGGCTTCGGACTCGTCGGCGACGTTGCCGTAGACGCCGGCGTCCTCGGCGGCCTGGGCCTTCCGCAGCTGCTTGACCAGGCTGAACCCGAGGAACACGACGGCCAGGAGCAGCGCAGACGAGCACGACGGCGGCGATCCAGCCCGGCCGTGACGTCCTCGGCCTCCGGGGCCTTGGGTGGCCAGCGTGGTCAGCAGGTGCAACGGCATGCGGTCATTCTCTCAGGAGGGGTCGGTGATGCCGGCAAAGAGGTCGTCCTCCGGGGTCGGAGCCGTCGACGTGGCTCACCACGAGCTCGAAGTCCTCGGTCGGCGCCGACCTGCTCCTGGATCTCCCGCGGGACCGCGAACCAGAAGCCGTCCGGGTCGATCTGGGTCGCGTGCGCGAGCAGCGCCTGGTCGCGCACGCCGAAGTAGTCGCTGCACGGGACCCGGGTGGTGATCCGGGCGTCCCACTCGGGCTCCGGCTTCCACTCCTTCAGCCGCTCCTCCCAGGGCGACTCGAGGCCGTGGGCGACCATCGCGTCGTGGATCGCCTGCATCCGGGGCCGGTTGAACGAGTGGTGGTAGTAGAGCTTCAGCGGCTGCCAGGGCTCCCCGGCGTCGGGGTACCGCTCGGGGTCGCCGGCGGCCTCGAACGCCGCCACCGAGATCTGGTGGCACATGATGTGGTCGGGGTGCGGGTAGCCGCCGCGCTCGTCGTACGTCGTGACGACGTGCGGCCGGAACTCCCGCATCAGCCGGACCAGCGGCTCGGCCGCCTCCTCGACCGGGATGGTCGGCGAAGCAGCCGTCCGGGCAGCGGCGGCTTCGGGTCGCCCTCGGGCCAGCCGGAGTCGACGAAGCCGAGCCAGTCCTGGCGGACGCCGAGGATGTCGCGGGCCCGCTCCATCTCCTGGCGCCGCACCTCGGTGATGTTGGCGAGGATGTCCGGGCGGTCCATCTTCGGGTTCAGGATCGAGCCGCGCTCGCCGCCGGTGCAGGTGGCGACGTGCACGTCGACGCCCTCGGCGACGTACATCGCCGTCGACGCCGCGCCCTTGCTCGACTCGTCGTCGGGGTGGGCGTGCACGTGCATCAGCCGGTATCCGGCGCGGGGCTGGTCGGGCATGCCCGCGAGTCTATGAGGCGAGGGTCGATGGGACGATGGAGGCATGTCCCAGCCCGACACCCTCGCCGAGCGGTACGGCGCGCCCGTCGCCGGGGCGGCGCGCGCGCCGTGATCGCGGCTCGGGCGTGCTCGGCGTGGTGTTCCTGGCCTGGCTGGGGTGGACCGCGCTGTCGCACGGCGACCCCGAGGTGAGCTCCGACCTGGTCACCTTCACCATCGACGACGAGCACGCCGCGACCGCCGAGGTCGACGTACGCCTGGACGACGACGACGTCGAGGCGACCTGCGTGCTGCGGGCCTATCGCCGAGGACCACGCGGTCGTGGGCGAGCTGTCCTTCGACGGTCGACGCGGCCGCGCTGGAGGACGGATCGACCCTCGAGCAGGTCGATCCGGACCGATCGCCGGGCCACCAGCGTCGAGCTCGTGGGATGCACCACGCCCGACCAGAAGCGTCCCCGCTGAGCGGTCGCCGACCTGCGACCTGGGGCGTTGGTTGATACGCTGGATGTTCTGCCCGTCCGTGAGGGGCCGACCGCACACGACGTCGTGAGCCCCCGGTTGGACAGCGGCAGCACCACCAACGAGCACGTGGGTGTCACTTTGTGGCATCCACCAAGCAGGAGTTACTCACCATGACGCAGTCGACCGACCAGGGCACCATCTGGCTGACCCAGGATGCCTTCGACAAGCTCACCGGCGAGCTGGAGGACCTCAAGGGTCCGCGGCGCCAGGAGATCATCGAGCGGATCAGCGCCGCCCGCGACGAGGGCGACCTCAAGGAGAACGGCGGCTACCACGCCGCCAAGGACGAGCAGGGCAAGGTCGAGGCCCGGATCCGTCAGCTCGAGGAGATGCTCCGCCGCGCCGAGGTCGGCGAGACCCCCAAGAACGACGGCGTCGTCGAGCCGGGCATGGTCGTGACCTACCGCTTCGTCGGCGACGACGAGACCGAGAAGTTCCTGCTCGGCGCCCGCGAGATCAAGCGCGAGGACGACCCGCTGGAGGTCTACTCCCCCCAGTCCGCCATGGGCGCGGCGATCAACGGCAAGTCCAAGGGCGACACGGTGAGCTACACCGCGCCCAACGGCAAGCGAGCTGTCGGT
Source organism: uncultured Actinomycetota bacterium (assembly GCA_963788445.1). GTDB lineage: Bacteria > Actinomycetota > Actinomycetes > Propionibacteriales > Nocardioidaceae > Nocardioides. The sequence continues at coordinate 375,876 of CAWBGN010000001.1, read as the reverse complement.
CGAGATCGTCGACGCGGTGCCGTACGCCGGCTGACCGCAACGTCTTCGGGCCGGCGTCTCCCTCGCGGGAGGCGCCGGCTCGGTCTTTCAGGCTGGCTACTCGTAGATCCGGTAGCCGCGCTCGCGGAGCCGGGCCATCACCTGCTCGGCGTGCGGCTCGCCGCGGGTCTCCATCTGGATCTGCACCTCGACCTCGTCGAGGTGCAGGGACGGCGAGATCCGCTCGTGGGCGACCTCGAGGACGTTCGCGCCGGCCTCGCCGAGCTCGCTGAGCAGGCTGGCCAGTCCGCCGGGCAGGTCGGGGATGCAGACCCGCAGGTAGAGGTAGCGACCCGGCGGCGGCCAGGCCGTGCCGGATCACCTTGCCGAGCAGCAGCGGGTCGATGTTGCCGCCGGACAGCACCGCCACCGCCGGGGTCTCGAACGCGGTCGGGTCGTCCAGCATCGCGGCGACGGCGGCCGCGCCGGCCGGCTCGACGACCATCTTGGCCCGCTCCAGCAGCGCCAGCAGCGCCTGCGACAGCGACTCCTCGGACACGGTGAGGATGTCGTCGACGTGGTCGCGGCACCGCGGCGAACGTGATCTCGCCGGGCAGCCCGACCGCGATGCCGTCGGCCATCGTCTTCATCGACTCGAGCTTCACCGGGGCGCCGCTGCGCCAGCGAGGCCGGGGTACGCCGCCGCGCCCTCGGCCTGGACGCCGACGACCCGGACGTCGGGCCGGATCGCCTTGATCGCGATCGCGATCCCGGCCAGCAGGCCACCACCACCGGTCGGGACGACCACGGTCTTCACGTCGGGTGCCTGCTCGAGGATCTCGAGGCCGGCGGTGCCCTGCCCGGCCACGATGTCGACGTGGTCGAACGGGTGGATCAGCACCGCCCCGGTCTCGCTCCGCGAACTCGCGGGCCCGGACCAGCGCGTCCTCGAGGTAGCGGCCGTGGAAGACCACGTCGGCGCCGTACGCGCGGGTCGCCTTCTCCTTGGGGATCGGCGCGCCCTCGGGCATGAAGACGGTCGACTTGATGCCGAGCAGCGTGGCGGCGAGGGCCACGCCCTGCGCGTGGTTGCCGGCCGAGGCGGCGACGACGCCGTGCGGCGCGCTCGTCCTCGGACAGCCGGGAGATGCGGACGTAGGCGCCGCGGATCTTGAACGAACCGGTGCGCTGGAGGTTCTCGCACTTGAGGTGCACCGGTCCGCCCGACCAGGGACGACAGCCAGCGCGACTCCTCCATCGGCGTGTAGATCGGCGGTGCCCGTCGATCAGCTCGCGGGCGGCCTCGATGTCGGCCAGGGAGACGGTCGGAACCTCAGTCACGCAGTGGTCCTTCCTCGCTCGGGAACGGGTGGAGCGTCGGCATCGACTTCTTCGATGTCCTCGTCGAGCTCTTCGTCGGGATCGTCGTCGCCGACCTCGGTGTCGGCTGGCGAGGTGCTGGACGACGGCGTTCACCGCGGCCGCGAGGGGTACGGCGACGAGCGCGCCGGCGATGCCGGCGACGAGCACGCCGCAGCCGATCGCCACGATCACGCCGAGCGGGTGCACCGACACCCACCGGCCCATCAGGAACGGCTGGAGGATGTGGCCCTCGATCTGCTGGACCAGGATCACGCCGCCGAGCATCAGCAGGGCGGTGATCGGTCCCTGGTCGACCAGCGCGACCAGGATCGCCACGGTGCCGGCGATCGTGGCACCGACCATCGGCACGAACGCGCCGAGGAAGACCAGGACGCCGATCGCGAGCACGAACGGGACGCCGAGGATCGCGGCCACGATCATGATGCCGATCGCGTCGACCGCGGCCACGATCACGGTGGCCCGCACGAACTGGGTCAGCGAGATCCAGGCGACCCGGCCGGAGCTGTCCACGTGCTCGCGCGCCGCGCGGGGGGCGAGCCGCACCATCCAGGCCCAGATCCGGTCGCCGTCGGCGAGGAAGAAGTACGTGGAGAACAGGATGATGAAGAAGCCGGCCAGGACGTGCCCGACGGCGGTGCCGACCTCGGTCACCTGGCTGAGTGCCCCGCCGTCCGCCGAACTGTTCGCTGATCGCCTTCTGGGCGCGCTCGATGTAGTCGTTGATCTGCGAGTCGCTCGCGTTGAGCGGGCCGTCGCGGAGCCAGTTCCGGATCTCGCCGAGACCCTTGACGGTCTGGTCGGCGAGGTCGCTCGCGCCGCTCGGCGACCTGCTGGCCGGCGAAGGTGAGCAGGGCCGCGACGAACGCGATGCCGCCGAGCACGACCAGGATCGAGGCCACGGCCCGCGGCAGCCTGATCGACACCATCCGGTCCACCAGGGGGCTGACCAGCGCGCTGATCAGCAGCGCGACCACGATCGGCAGGGTGATCACGGCGAAGAACCCGAGCACCCGCGCGATGAGGTAGCCCGCCGCCGCGATGACCAGGAACCGCCAGGCCCAGGCGGCCGCGAGGTCGACACCCCACGGGACCTGCGCCCGGGAGAAGTTGGACGGGCCGGTGGCGATCGGCTCGGGCACCGGGCGCCGGTCGGCGGCGCGGATCGTCGCCCACTGGTGCGCGAGCCGCTCGGCCAGGCGTTCGTCGTCCTCGCCGTGCTCGCGATGGATCATCCTCGGGAAGCGACGACGGCCCTCGGACGCCTCGTCCCCGCGTGTCTCGGCGTCCGCCGGGTCCTCGTCGTTGCTCACGCCGACAGGCTACCGAGACCCGGTGAGCCGCATGACCAGCCGGTACGCCGCCTCGGGGTGCGGCTCCGCGAGCAGGCCGGCGGCGGCCAGGACGTAGTCGTGGTCGACGACGACGCGGGGTGCCCGCGGCAGCTGCCAGCCGCCCTCGACGTCGCCGGTGCTGCCGGCGAGCACCCGGTCGGCCACGCCGGGTCGGCCGTTGCGCAGCACGCCGCCGGACCCGACGAGCAGGTCGACCTCGCGCAGGTCCTTGCCGGTGCGCTCGACCACCCGGCCGTCCGGGCCCGACCACGACCCGCGAGCGGCCGGCGTGCCGGCGCAGGGCGAGCCCGATCGCGGCGGCGGCGATCGCCTCGTCGACGTCGGCCTCGTCGTCGCTGTCGGGCAGGAAGCCCGGGTCGTCGTGGCGGCGCCGCGCGGCGTCGGCCAGGTCGAGCCCGGCCGCCTCGACGGTGGTGACCGCCGACCAGCGCATGCCGAGGTCGCCCTCGACGGTGCGGGTCACCGGCGTGGTCGCGACCACCTCGCGGGAGAGCCCGCCGTCCTCGGGGTCGAGCTCGACGACGCTGTGCACGTCGGTGGTCGCGCCGCCGACGTCGACCACGACCACGTCGCCCGTCCCCGGCCGCTCGGCGTCGAGGCCGCGCGCGAGCAGCTCGACGCCGGTGAGCACGACGTCGGGGGTGGCGCCGCGGACCATCGCCGTGAAGTCGGTCGCGGGCGCTCAGGTGCTTGCCGCCGATGACGTGGGCCAGGAACATCTCGCGGATCGCGGCCCGGGCCGAGTCGGGCGCGAGCACGCCGATCCGCGGCACCACGTTGTCGGCGAGCACGTGCGGCACGTCGGCCAGGATCGCCGCCACCTCGTCGCGCGCCTCGACGTTGCCGGCCACCACGACCGGTCCGGTCCAGCCGGCCTCGACCAGGTGCCGGGCGGCGGCGAGCAGCGGGTCGGCGTTGCCGCCGTCGGTGCCGCCGGTCAGCAGCACCACGTCCGGCCGGGTCGTGTGCCTGAGGTCGCGGTAGGCCGCGTCCTCAGGCACACGACCCGACTCGGCGATCACCGACGACGACCTTGCCGCCGCTGGACAGGGCCACCCGGCGACCGGCCTCGGCGGTGACCAGCTCCTCGTTGCCGACCACGGCGATCCGCAGCCCGCCGCCGGCGCTCGAGCAGGCCAGCACCTCGGCGTCGTCGGCCCGCGGGTCCTGCGCGACGAGCGCGGCCAGGCACGCGTCGTACCCGTCGAGCACGTCGGTGCCGATCGTGGTCGGGTGCTCGGCCGCCGCGACGATCCGGCCCTCGTCGAGGTCGACCAGCGCGGCCTTGGTGAACGTCGACCCGAAGTCGACGCAGACGACCGTCACGGGCTCATCAGGCTCACACCAGCACCGAGAAGCGCGGCGGCGACGAGGCAGATGATCACGGCCAGCGCCACCAGGTGGGCCGCCGGGTTGGCCGGCAGCGGCTGGCCCGCCCGCATCGCCCGGTCCACGCCCCGGAACCGCAGGTAGCCGCCGACGGCCGCCACCGCGCCGGCCGCCAGCAGCATGCCCCCGAGCAGCTGCTGCGGCCACTCCGGCGTCGAGCAGGTGGATGACCGCGAGCGCCGCCGCGACCAGGCCGATCGCGGTCCGCTCGTAGGCCAGGAAGGTCCGCTCGTTGGCGAGCAGGTAGCGGGCGTCCGGCTCCGCCGCGGTCGCTCAGCCGAGGGCACGGTCCAGGTCCGCGATCAGGTCGTCCACGGTCTCGATGCCGACGCTGAGCCGGATCAGGTCGCCGGGGACCTCGAGGTCGGTGCCGACGACGCTGGCGTGGGTCATCCGGCCGGGGTGCTCGATCAGCGACTCGACGCCGCCGAGCGACTCGCCGAGCGTGAAGACCTCGGCCGTTGTTGCAGACGTCGAGCGCCTGCTTCTCGCCGCCGGCGACGCGGAACGACACCATGCCGCCGAACCGCTTCATCTGCCGCGCCGCGATCTCGTGCCCGGGGTGCTCGGGCAGGCCCGGGTAGTAGCACCTGGGTGACCTGCGGGTGGCCGGTCAGGAAGTCCGACGATCCGCTCGGCGTTGTCGCAGTGCCGGTCCATCCGGATGCCGAGGGTCTTCAGCCCGCGCAGCACCAGCCAGGAGTCGAACGGGCCCGGCCACGGCGCCGATGGCGTTCTGGTGGAAGGTCAGCTTCTCGGCCAGCTCGAGGTCGCGCACGACGATCGCGCCACCGATCGACGTCGGAGTGGCCGCCGCAGTACTTCGTCGTCGAGTGCACCACCACGTCGGCGCCGAGCGCGCAGCGGTTGCTGGAGGTACGGCGACGCGAACGTGTTGTCGACGACGAGCAGCGCGCCGGCCTCGTGGGCGACACCGGCCAGCGCCTCGATGTCGGCGATGTTGAGCAGCGGGTTGGTCGGCGTCTCGACCCAGACCAGCTTCGTCCGGCCGGGCAGGATCGCGTCGCGGACCGCGTCGACGTCGGAGACCGGCACCGGGCTGTGCTCGAGACCCCAGACCTGCGCGACCTTGTCGAACAGCCGGAACGTGCCGCCGTACGCGTCGTCCGGGATCACCACGTGGTCACCGGGGCGGCAGGTGGCGCGGATCAGCGTGTCCTCGGCGGCCAGGCCGGAGGCGAACGCGAACCCGCGCTCCCCCTCCTCCAGCGCCGCGATGTTGCCCTCGAGGGCGGTGCGGGTGGGGTTGGCCGAGCGGCTGTACTCGTAGCCACCGCGCAGGCCGCCGACGCCGTCCTGCTTGTACGTCGACGTGGCGTAGATCGGCGGGATCACCGAACCGGTCATCGGGTCGGGCTCGTAGCCGGCATGGATGGCGCGGGTCTCGAATCCGGACTTGTTCCGGTGCTGCTGCTCGCTCACGACCCGACCCTACCTACGCGGGTTTGTGCGGTCGTGCGCCCGAGGGTCATTTCGCGATAGTCCGCCGCGAAAAGCACGCTCGGGGCCTCCCGGGACGTGCTTTTCGCGGCGGACTATCTCGTGTGGGGGGAGCCCCGCTGCAACGGGAACGGAACGACCACCCTCGTTGTTGCAGACTAGTGCCACACCTCATCACTGCGAGGAGAACCATGTTCGGACGCCACAAGTCATCCCTCCCCGAGCCGGGCACCGCCCTGGCCGGCCGCGACACCCGCCCATGGGCGATCTCGGACAAGCACCGCGTCCTGGACGCCCCGGTGGTCACCGACGAGGTGCCCGAGGGGCTCGAGGTCGCGATCTTCGGCCTCGGCTGCTTCTGGGGAGCCGAGGAGATCTACTGGCAGATGCCCGGTGTCTGGTCGACCTCGGTCGGCTACGCCGGCGGCGAGACCCCCCACCCGACGTACGACGAGGTCTGCTCGGGCCGCACCGGCCACACCGAGGCGGTCCGGATCGTCTACGACCCGAAGGTCATCGACTACGCCGACCTCGTGAAGACGTTCTTCGAGGTCCACGACCCGACCCAGGGCATGCGCCAGGGCAATGACGTCGGCACCCAGTACCGCTCCGCGATCTACGTGACCACCCCCGAGCAGGAGGCCACCGCGCGCGAGCTGACCGACATCTACGGCGCCGAGCTCAAGCGCCGCAACATCGGCGAGATCACCACCGAGATCAAGCCGGCCCCGCCGTACTACTACGCGGAGGACGCGCACCAGCAGTACCTCGCGAAGAACCCCTTCGGGTACCGCTGCCACTCCAACGCCGGCGTGAAGTTCCCGGCGACCGCCTGACAGCAGACGCACAACGTCATACGAATCGTGGCTCCTATGCCTCGGTTCGTATGACGTCCGGCTGAGGGCCGCGCGCTCAGGCGTATCGTCGACCCAGGAGGCGCGACATGGCCACGTTGACGGTTGCGGCGGTGCAGGCGGCGTACGTGCTGATGGATCGCGACGCGACACTCGCCAAGGTGGAGGAGCTGCTGGCCGGCCCTGACGTGCGGGCGGCCGACCTGGTCGTCTTCCCCGAGGCCTTCGTGCCCGGCACGCCGATCTGGATCGACAGCCTCCCGATCTGGGAGGGCGACGAGCAGTGGTTCGCGATGCTCGCCGACCAGGCCGTGGTCGTACCGAGCGACGCGACCGAGCGGCTCGGTGCGGCGGCCCGGGACGCGGGCGTCTACCTGGTGATCGGGGTCGAGGAACGCGAGCCGACGGGCAGCACGATCTACAACACGCTGCTGTACTTCGCTCCCGACGGCAGCCTCCTCGGCAAGCACCGCAAGCTGATGCCGACCGGCTCGGAACGCACCGTGTGGGGCATGGGCGACGGCTCGACGCTCGAGACCTACCCGACACCCTTCGGGCGGATCGGCGGGTTGATCTGCTGGGAGAACTACATGCCGCTGGCCCGGTTCTACCTGTACTCGCAAGGTGTCGACGTGTGGGTCGCGCCGACGCTGGCGCAGGGTGACGGCTGGATCGCAACCATGCGTCACATCGCCCGGGAGGGCCGCTGCTACGTGATCGGTGTGAACCCGTGCGTGCGCGTCGACCAGATCCCCGCGGACTTCCCCGACCGGGATCGGGTGTGGAAGTCCGGCCCGGATGACCCGGAGTGGGTCGAGCCCGGCAACAGCGTGATCGTCGCCCCGAACGGCGATCTCCTGGCCGGACCAGCGCGGGAGACCGAGACCGTCCTGGTCGCCGAGCTGGACATCGGCAAGGTGCGTTCGGCGCGGCGGCTGTTCGACCCGGTCGGCCACTACCACCGTCCGGACGTGTTCCGGCTCGCCGTCGACACCGCAGCACGACCCGTCGTCACCACGCTGCGCAACGGCCTCGACGAAGGCTGACCTCAGTCGCTCTGGAGCGCCTCCACGTCCGGCAGGTTCTGGAACCGGGTGAAGGTCCCGTCGTCGGCGATCTCCTGCGCCGCCTGGAGGAATCCGCCCCAGGCCGTGCGGGCCAGAGTGCCGCCCACACTGATCCGGCGTACGCCGAGATCTGCCGCCTCGGCAACGGTCATGAACGGAGAGTTGATCAGGAGATTGACCGGCTTGGGTGCCACCGCGGACACGATCGCGATGACGTGCTCGACCTGGTCGATCCGTGGCGCGTAGAGACAGTCGGCGCCCGCCTCGGCGTACGCACGCAGCCTCCGGATCGTCTCGTCGATGTCGGGTCGCCCGATCACGAACCCCTCCGAGCGACCCGTGAGCACGATGCCCGTGCCGCTCTCGTCGATCGCCTGTCGCGCGGCACCGACCCGCTCCACGGCCAGGTCGAAGTCGAAGAGTGGATCGTCCGGGTCTCCCGAGGAGTCCTCGATCGAGAGCCCGGCGATCCCGGTCTCCGCGGCCTGCTTCACGTTCGCCGCTACCCCTGCGGGCTCGACGGCGAAGCCGGCCTGGAAGTCCGCGTTCACCGGCAGGCCCACGGCGTCGACGATCGCGCGCAGATGCGCGAGCGACTGGTCGAGCGTGACCTGGGCGTCGCCGCGGCCCAGCGTCCAGGCCATCCCCGCACTGGTCGTCGCCAACGCCGGGAAGCCCATCTGTTCCAGGACCCGGGCACTCCCGATGTCCCACGGGTTCGGCATCACGAAGCACCCTGCGGAGTGCAGTCGATGGAAATCGGCGATCCGATCGTCAGAGACGTTCATGCTCCACCTCGTCAATCTCTGTTTCGGCAACCTAGTGCAGGAGGGCCTTGAACGCGATCAGCACTCCCGCGACGACCGCGATGCCGCTGGCCTGCAGCAGCGCTCGCAGGGTGCTCGAACCGGACAGCCTGGCGGCCAGGAACCCGTACGCCGCGATCAGGGCGAGGCCGGTCCACGTGGCCAGGTCGAACGCCGGTCTGCAGCTCGATCCAGCCGACCCACGCGAAGATGAAGAAGATGACCGGGAACGCCACCCCGAAGAAGACCGCGATCGTGTCCTCGATCACCACGGACCACGGCTCGGCCTCGCCGCCCAGGCCGACCCGGGTGCTGGCGCCGAGAGCCTCGCTGTACAGCTCCGCGAGCGCGACAGCGACGCCGGTCGCGACCAGGGTGCCGATCACGGTCCCGATCGTGGGCGGGTGCCGCTCCAGGGTCAGGATGAACGCCAGCCCGATGATCGAGCCGTAGACGATCCTCGAGACCTGCCCGGACCGGAGGTGGGAGATGACTCCCGCCTTCCATCCGGACACCTCCGGTGCCGATGTCTGTCCTGCCATGGTCCCTCCGGTCGGCCGAGCAGCGTGCGCCCAATGTCCCACTCCGTATGACATTGCGGGCCACCCCGCACCCATGCGACTGGAACAATGAGCCTGTGACCGAGCTACCCCGCAAGGCAGTCGCGCGTACGGCGCGGCTCGCCGCGCTGCCCCTGGGGTACGCCGGCCGCAACGCGATCGGGCTCGGCAAGCGGCTCGGTGGGCAAGCCGGCCGAGGCGGTGATGTCCGAGGTGCAGCAGCGGACGGCCGAGCAGCTGTTCCGCACCCTCGGAGAGCTCAAGGGCGGCGCCATGAAGTTCGGGCAGGCGCTGTCGGTCCTGGAGTCCGCGCTGCCGGAGGAGGTCGCCGGGCCGTACCGCGAGCAGCTCACCCGGCTCCAGGACTCCGCGCCGCCGATGCCGACCCAGACGGTGCGCGACATCCTCGAGCGCGACCTCGGCGCGGACTGGAGCGACCGGCTGGTCTGGCTCGACGGCGGCCCGACCGCCGCCGCCTCGATCGGCCAGGTGCACAAGGGTCGCTGGCACGACGGCCGCGACGTCGCGGTCAAGGTGCAGTACCCCGGCGCCGGCGACGCCCTGATGTCCGACCTCCGCCAGCTGGCGCGGCTGGCGCGGACCATCGGTCCGCTTGTGCCGGGCGTCGACATCAAGCCGCTGATCGCGGAGATGCAGGCGCGCGCCGGCGAGGAGCTCGACTACCAGCTCGAGGCCGAGGCGCAGCGCCGGTTCGCCGAGGTGTTCCGCGACGACCCGGACATCGTCGTGCCCGACGTCGTCGCCCGCGGCGAGACCGTGCTGGTGACCGAGTGGGTCGAGAGCCCCTACTCGCTGGCCCGGGTGATCCGCGAGGGCACCCAGGAGGAGCGCGACCACTACGGCGAGCTGCTGGTGCGGTTCCTGTTCTCCGGCCCGACCCGTACCGGCATGCTGCACGCCGACCCGCACCCCGGCAACTTCCGGATCCTGCCCGGACCGGACGGCGAGCCGGACCGGATGGCGGTGCTCGACTTCGGTGCCGTCGCCCGGCTGCCCGAGCGCGGACTCCCCGAGGCGATGGGCCGGCTGATCCGGATCGCCGGGATGGAGGACAAGGACGAGCTGCTCGAGGGCCTGCGTTCGGAGGGCTTCGTCAAGCAGGGCATCCGGCTCGACCCCGACCTCCTGCTCGACTACCTGTCCCCGTTCATCGAGCCGACCCGGGTCGAGCGGTTCCGGTTCTCGCGGGAGTGGATGCGCGCGCAGTTCGCGCGCATCAACAACCCCAAGGAGCCGACGTACACGATCGCGATGAAGCTGAACCTGCCGCCGTCGTACCTGCTGATCCACCGCACCTGGCTGGGCGGGATCGGCGTGCTCAGCCAGCTCGAGGCGGAGGCGCCGTTCCGGGCGATCCTCGAGGAGTACCTCCCGGGCTTCGCCGAAGCCGGCTGAACCAGGCCCGTCTCAGAGCGGCAGGTACATCACGTGCAGCCCGACGAACCCGTGCGTCGGTGACCGGAACGCGCCGGGCACCGTCCCGACGATCTCGAAGCCCGAGCGACTCCCAGAGGCGTACGGCGGCGGTGTTGGTCTCGACGACCGCGTTGAACTGGATGCCGCGGAAGCCCTGGTCGCGGTGCCACTGGACGACGTACTCGGCCATCCGCCGACCCACCCCGCGGCCGCGCGCGGCCTCGGCGACCATGAACGACGCCGTGCCGACGTGGTCGCCGCGGCCGGGGCGGTTGGGGCCCATCTTGGCGCTGCCGAGGATCTCGCCCTCCTCCTCGAGGACGACCGTCAGACCCGGCGGCCGCTCCATCCAGAGGCTCGCGGCCTCGTCGGACGTGAGATCCAGCGGGTAGGCGTAGGTCTCCCCCGCCCGGACCGTGGCGTCGAAGAACGGCCAGATCCGCGGCCAGTCCTCGTCGGTCGCCGGCCGGATCGCGGGATCGGTCATTCTCCGGTCGACCCCGTCGATGGACTCGCGGATCAGGTCGGCGTGGCCGTTGTGGCGGGCGTACTCCTCGATCATGTGCACCATGATCCAGCGCAGGCTGAACGGCTGCTTCTCGCGCCGGTCCTCGCGCACCGACAGCCGATCCAGGCCGTCCTCGGCGAGCACCTGGCGCGACGATCCGGTTGGACGCGTCGACGGTCCGGTCGAACAGGGCGCGCAGCTCCTCGGGCGAGTCGTCCTTCGCCGGTGCGCCACTCCCAGTCGCGGTCGGCCTCCCAGTCGACCCCCAGCCAAGGCTCGTCGTCCTCGTTGCCGAGCAGCACGACGCTGAACCAGTTGTCCTCGACCAGCGCGAGGTGCTTGACCAGGCCACCGAGCGTCATCGTGCTGGGCGGGAGCGTCTGCGCGAGCTGCTCCTGGCTCAGGCCCTCGATCTTCATCCGCAGGGTGTCGCGGTGGTAGTCGAGGAAGGCGAGGAGGGTGTCCGCCTCGGAGACCGCCAGGGGCGGGTCGACGCGTTCGATGGAAGTCATGCGCGCACGCTAGCGAGAGACGGGCACATCGAGCACCCGCATTCCGGGTGAGCGCCCGGTGATGCAGTACGCCGGACCGGCAGGAGCGGCCATCACGGTCCAGCCGTCGCCGAACCAGGCCACGCTCGCACCGAGGGCGCGGTGCCGTTCGACCTCGGTCTGCTGGTCGCTGGCGGCGAGGTCGAAGTGCGCGCGGACCGGCCCCGACTCGCTCCTCCAGTCGCTGCACGCAGGAGCTGCAGCGGCTGGTCGGGCGGGCGGATCAGCCGGCGGAACTCCGGGTGCCCGCGCGACCTCGCGTTCCTCCCAGCCGGTGAGCGCCCGCCAGAACCCGAACTCCGTCTCGTACGCCGGCTCCGGGACGTCGAGGCACACCTGGTCGACGACCGACGTGAGACCGCCGCCCCAGTCGGCCGGCGCGGCCGGCCGCGACAAGGCCTGGCGCTCGAAGCAGAACTCGAACCCGCCCGGTGACGTCAGGACCGCGTAGGTGGGATGCCGGGTGACCACGGTCGCACCGAGCGCGACCGCCTCGTCGGCGGCTGCCGCCGGGTCCGTCACGTGCAGGTCGATGTGCACCCGGCTCGGGCCGTCGCCGAGCCGCTGGACGCGCAGGTGGGCGTCGCCCTCCGGCGGGACCAGGGTCGCGAACTCGTCGTGATCGCCGCGCACCGGCGACAGGTCGTAGCCGGTCACGCCCCGCCAGAACTCCACCCCGCGGTCGAACTCGTCCGGTGCGAGGTCCACGAACGCCGTCATCCAGAACATGTGGTCACGCTAGCCGCTGGTCGACCCACCGCTCGCCCGCCGGGACCAGCGCAGCGGCACCCGCGGTCAGCTCGGCCACGAGCGACCGCAGTCGCTCCTCGCCGTCCGGAGGTACGCCGAGGCGGAGCGCGACGCGGGCGCCGTACGCGACGTCGAGGACGGCGATGCCGCGCGACCGCAGCTCGCTCTCGACCCGGCCGGCGTCGGCGTGGTCCACGTCCAGCGTGTGCTCGCGGACCAGTTCCCGACGCAGCGTCCCGCTGGCCTCGAGACCGGCCCGGACCGCGTCGCCGTACGCCCGGACCAGCCCTCCCGCGCCGAGCAGGGTGCCGCCGAACCAGCGGGTGACCACGGCGACGACGTCGCTGACCTGCTGCCCGCGCAGCACCTCGAGCATCGGGGCGCCGGCGGTGCCGGCCGGCTCGCCGTCGTCGCTCGACCGCTGCACCTCGCCGCGGGCGCCGATCACGAACGCCGAGCAGTGGTGGCGTGCGTCCCAGTGCTGCTTGCGCAGCCGGTCCACGACGGCGCGCGCGGCGTCCTCGTCGGCGACGCGGGCCAGCGTGCACAGGAACCGCGAGCGCTTGACCTCGATCTCGGCCTCCGCGTCGCGGGCGATCGTGAGGTAGGCCGTCATCCCCAGAACCCCAGGACCTCGCCGCCGATCCGGACGATGAACGCGGACACGACACGACGAAGAACACCCGCACGAACCGCGAACCGCGCGACGACCGCGGTCCGCGCGCCGACGTAGCCGCCGAGCAGGTTGGCAACGCCCATGACCAGGCCGACCTTCCAGATCACCGCGCCCTGCGGGACGAACACGCACAGCGCGGCCAGGTTGGTCGCCCAGTTGGCGAGCCGGGCCTTGGCCGACGCCTCGAGGAAGCTGTAGCCGAGCAGCCCGACCAGGGTGAACACGAAGAAGCTGCCGGTGCCGGGCCCGAGCGCCCCGTCGTAGAAACCGATCGCGAGGCCGGTCAGCATCGCCACCACCGTGTGGTGGTGGCCGGCGAAGCGGAGCGCGGTCTCCTCACCCAGCGAGGGCTTGAACAGCACGTAGCCGCCCACCACGATCAGCACGACCAGCACGATCGGGTCGAACGCCGAGGCCGGGATGCTGCTGGCCAGCGAGCGCGCCGCAGCACGGAGCCGATGAAAGCCAGCGCCATCAACGGCAGGAACGTTCGCGGGTCCGGGCGCACCCGGCGGTAGTACGTCGCGCTGCTCACCGAGGTGCCGCAGATCGCGCCGAGCTTGTTGGTCGCCAGGATCTGCACCGGTGTCGCACCGGGCAGCCCGAGCAGGAGTGCCGGGAGCTGCATCAGCCCGCCGCCGCCCACCACGGCGTCCACGAAGCCCGCCGCCAGGCCCGCGAGCGCCAGCAGCGCGAGCACGGTCAGCGTCGGGTCCTCCACCGCGTGATCGTAGACGGGTCGTGTGCCTGAGGACGCGGCCGGGCGCGCCCACAGGCACACGACTCATCCTCCGTAGAGTCGGGCGTGCGCATCGTGTCCCTGCTCCCGTCGACGACCGAGATCCTGTTCGCGATCGGGGCCGGCGACGACGTGGTCGGGGTGACGTTCGAGTGCGACTACCCGGCCGAGGCACGGACCAGGACCATCGTGTCGACGTCGGCGATGCCCGAGGGACTCGCCGCCAGCGGAGATCGACGCGTTCGTCGCCAGCGCGATGGCCAGGGGCGAGGACCTCTACCACCTCGACGAGGGCGCCCTCTCGGGACTCGACGCCGACCTGGTCGTCACCCAGGACCTGTGCGCGGTGTGCGCGGTCGACGTGTCGGTCGTCGACGACGCGCTGGCACACCTCGGCTGCACGGCCGAGGTGCTGACGATCGACCCGCACACGATCGACGAGGTCTTCGAGTCGATCCTCGTCCTCGGCCGGGCCACCGGCCACGTGGCCGAGGCGGCCGCGCTGGTCGGCACCCTGCGCGACTCGGCTGGCGGCCGTCCGGGCCCGGGTCGACGGGCGCCCCCGCCCGCGAGTGATGCTGCTGGAGTGGACCGACCCGCCGTTCGCCCCCGGCCACTGGGTGCCGGAGATGATCGAGGCGGCCGGCGGCGTACCCCTGCTCGGCAAGGCCGGCGCGAAGTCCGAGCGGGTCACCTGGGAGGCCGTCCACGAGGCCCGGCCCGAGGTCGTCGTGGTCGCCCCGTGCGGCTACGACCGTGACGGCTCGCAGGCGCTTGCCGACGAGCTGGTCGCCTCCGGCGTGCTCCCCGCAGGCGTGCCCGTGCACGCCGTCGACGCCAACGCCGCGTGGGCTCGCCCCGGCACCCGGCTGGTCGACGGGGTCGAGGAGCTGGAATCCGTTCTGTATGCGATGAATCGATCGAAAATCCGCACCTGAACGGGCCTTGAAGTGGGCAATCCGCAACAAGCCGTGGGATCTTCAACGTTTTCCATTGCCAACGGCGCGTTTGTCCCTACCATCTTGTTGTGGGGACTTCCGCCCTTGCGCCGCGTGGGGCAGCGCACGCAGTAACTTTCTACGAGCACGATGCCGAGCTCGCGGAGGTCCTGGCACGCTTCGTGGCCGACGGCCTCTCCCTCGGTGAGCGGGTGATCGTGGTCGCGACGGCCGCACATCGCGCCGCCCTCGACGCCGCCCTCCGGGAGCGCGGCATCGACCCGGGTGAGCAGCGGGCCAGCGATCAGCTGATGACGCTCGACGCCCGCGCGACGCTCGACGCGATTCTCCTCGACGGCGTACCCAACGCCGACCAGTTCGCCAGCATCGCCGGAGGGTTGATCTCCGACGCCCGGAAGAGCGGCACCCCCGTCCGGGCGTACGGCGAGATGGTCGCCCTCCTCTGGGAGCTCGGTGACGTGTCCGGCGCGCTCGAGCTCGAGGAGCTGTGGAACGACCTCCAGGAGGACCACGAGTTCGAGCTCCTCTGCGCCTATCCCACCTCCGCCCTCGGCGACGCCCGGCTCGGCGACGTCAGTGAGGTCTGCGCGTTGCACACGCAGGTCCTCCCGCCCTCGGGCTACGCCGCCGGTGCACCCGCCGCCGACGCCACGATCGCGGAGTACTCCCAGGTCTTCCTGCCCGTGCCCGAGGCCGTCGCCGCCGTACGCCGGTTCGTGACCGAGGTGCTGACGCGCTGGCGGGAGCTCGACCTGGTGACCGACGCGACCCTGGTGGCGTCCGAGCTCGCGACGAACGCCGTGCTGCACGCGTCGTCGCCCTTCCGGGTCTCCGTCGACCGTTCGGTCGGCGTCGTCTGCATCGCCATCCAGGACTCCACCTCGGACCCGGCCCAGCAGCAGGACGCGGGCAACCAGGACGGCAGCGGCCGTGGCATGGCCATCGTCGAGGCGCTCTCGCGCCGCTGGGGCTCCGACTCTCTGCCGACCGGCAAGGTCGTGTGGGCCGAGCTGGTCACGACCAGCACCGACGTCTGACGAGTCGTCGTCTGCTCGCAAGGCCAACCGCGCTGGCCACTCGGGCGTGAGTCGCACCCACCAGGGGCGGGGACGGTACTAGATGGACCCGCGGTAGCGGACGAGGATCCCGTCGACCGCCGCTTGGTCGTGCCTGGCCAGCGGGACGAGAAGCTCGGCGACGACGTCGGTGAGCTCGGCGATGCGGCGGTTCAGCTGGCGTTGCTCCTGGAGCTCGGCCTCGAGTACGGCGATCCGGTGGTCGACGTCCGAGAGCCGACCGGTCCTGGGTTGCTGTGCGGCGCGGTTCATCGCGCGGGCGAGGAAGGTACGTACCTCAGACATCGGTGGGCTCCTTCTGGAACGACAGGTGCAGGCGGGTTATCGCGTGGTCGGGCTGGTCGAACATCCCGGTGCCCGGGCCGTCGGTGCGCTCGACGACGCGGCCGCCGTACTCTGCCGCCTCTCGTACGATCGCGTCGGCGTCGAGCCGGTGCAGCAACTTCACCGGCAACGTGTCTCCCTCGCCGGTCGAGAGCTCGGCGAAGAACGACCCTTCGACCATGCCGGCCAGCCGCCAGATGTTGCGTCGTGCCTCGTCGTCCAAGCAGCCGAGGAACTGCCGGGCATAGAGGGCGACCGGCTCGTCGACCATTGCCAGCTCCGCACCGGCCGTCAGGACAGTGCGCAGCTCATTGGCCTGCAACAGTCGTACGTCGGCAGGCAGGCCGCGTCCGAGCAGCCGGCGCCGGGTGTTGCCGCGGGCCTCTGGGGCGCAGTCGAAGGACACTACCCGGTGCCCCTTGGCGGCGAAGAAGACCGAGTCGCGCCCGAGGCCGCAACCCAGGTCGGCGACGAGCGCATCGGCCGAGAGGCGTGAGCGGACCCAGCGGGCGAACTGCGAGCGCCCGCCCGGAACGGTTCTGCCACGGGCGAGGTACCACTGGTTCCAGCGTTGCTGCTCGGTACGGAAGCCGCGCAGCCAGCCGTCGAGGCGCCGCACGCCCTCGGGGGGGTCGGCATAGCGGAAGGACGGGTCCGGCACCCGCCAGCCGGGTCCGTAGAGGAACTCCAGCATCGTCTCCGGGTCGGCCGGAGCGGGAAAGGTGACGCCCTCGAGCTCGATCGTGGAGAGGGGCAGGATGACGTCGCGCGACAGGTCGCCGCTGCGGTTGCCGAGCTGGAAGAACCGCCCGCTGACGAAGAACGCCGCAAAGACGTCGACGTCCTCCCTGCTCCCGTCGGACAAAGGCACCGACACCTTGAAGCCGGCGCCGGACATCCGCAGCGTCCCCCAGCCGCGGGCCCTGATCGCGCGTTCGATGCGGTAGGACTCCAGGATCACGTCGGCAGGGTTGTCGTGGTCGGACAGATAGCAGATGTCGGTGTCGCAGTCGTGGCTGATCATCGTGCCGTCGCGCACCGCACCGAGCAGCGCACCGTAGTTGAGGTACGCCGGGACGCCCGTGCTCGCTCACGGCCGAGACGACAGCGGCTGTCCCCGAGACGATCTCCGCACGGACCGCGGCGTCGGTCGCCAGGAAGACCCGAGACAGGGTGCCGACCTTGTTGACGGCGAGCGGGTGGCCACCGCGGTCGCGTACGGCGATGCGCGCCGGCCCTCTGCCCTCGCCGAGGACCACCTC
The DNA here is from genome assembly GCA_963788445.1 of uncultured Actinomycetota bacterium. Taxonomy (GTDB): domain Bacteria; phylum Actinomycetota; class Actinomycetes; order Propionibacteriales; family Nocardioidaceae; genus Nocardioides. Next base: position 358,743 of record CAWBGN010000001.1, on the reverse strand, counting down.
CTCGTCCACGTACACCTGGCCACCGCCGAAGCCGACGACCTGCACCCGGGCGGTGCCGTCCAGGTAGGGCACGAGGAGGCGCGGCCAGGGCACGAACCAGCCTCGCGCCTGCAGCTGGCCGTCCAGCGCGGGACGGAACGACCAGACGTACTGGCCGTCCAAGGAGACGGTCATCGCGCCTGAGGCGGTGAGCGGTACGACGATCCCCGCGCCGTCGACTGCCCGGGTGTGGTCGGCAAGCAGGGTCATGTCGCGACCGCCGCATCCCTGCCGCCCCATCGGCCTACGATGGCGCGGCGCAGCTGGGTGCTCGAGGTGTGCATGGTGTAGGGGAAGTAGACGACCTCGACGCCGACCGCCCCCAGCCGGACCTCGAGGGCATCGCCCTTGGCGGTGCCGCGCCAGTCGTCGCCCTTGAAGATCCGGTGGAAGCCCACGTCGTTCCAGGAGTCGAGCTTGTCGGTCGTGACCTCGGCGTACACCTGGTCGACCACGTCGATGGCGCCCACGATCGCCAGTCGTTCGGAAAGCGGGAGGAACGGAACGATGCCCTTGACGCGAGTGACGACCGCGTCGGAGACGACTCCCGCCACGAGCACGTCGCAGCGCCGCTTGGCCTCGCGCAGCACGTTGAGGTGCCCCACATGGAACAGGTCGAAGACACCGGGCGCGTAGCCGATGATCGCACTCATCCGACTGACCTTCGGTTGACGGCTTGTGCGGAGCGGCTGGGCAGTGTCAGCTGCCGTGGGAGGCTGGCCTCTTCCACGCACATGTGCTGATCAATGCTCATCGGTATCCTCCGCAGGGGGCCAGGTTCGCTCTCCACGATGACCCAGGGCGGCTCACAGTGGCATTGAAGCGACCACGAGTCTCACCCTCCTGCTGACTGAACCCGAGGCTTCCAGCTAGCGCCAATGCGCGCGCTGCTACGGAGCGAAGTCCTGACCAGGTGACGCAGAGTGATCTCACCGACGTGGTGATCGTGACCGCCGCCCACGTGATCGCGAAGCGTGTCGGACGCGAATGACGAGAGGCGACGGCTCAGTCGTGGCGCACAGGCCTTCTGCAACCGGTTGCATCTCACCGCTCTGCCGGAGGAGGTCTAGACGCCTGTCAACCTTTCAGGCGCCATTGCGGGCGGCTCCTCCAGATAGGGCATGACCGCGTCGCCGCATTCCACTAGTCAGGAGCGAACCAGCCGACGTCGGCGCGACGGAATGGGGAAGGGTTCGATATGAGGAAGAACGGCACGCTTCTGATCACGGCGGGCGGCGCCGCGCTGGCGCTGGCCGTCACGGGGCTCGCACCGGCCGCCGCCGGCAACGGGCACCACGACTTCGACGAACTCCACCAGGTGACCGCACTCGACAGCCCGCGCGGCGTTGATGCGCTCGGCCACGGTCGCACGCTCGTCACGGAGGGCGACGGTAGCTTCAGCCTGGTCATCGAGCGCAAGCACAAGAAGGCCAAGGTGATCGAGCTCGGAACCCTCGGCCCCGATGCCGGTTCGCCCGCGATCGCCGCCGGCAAGCACGGCAGCATCTATCTCCTCACCGGCGGCGGCCCGCCGCCGAACGGCGCCAAGCTGTTCAAGTGGCGTCACGGGTGGGACGAGCCGAGGGAGGTCGCCGACATCGGTGCCTACCAGGCCGACGACACCGACCCCTTCGACCAGGAGGACTTCCCCGAGGACAGCAACCCATTCGGGCTCGCTGCCCTGAAGGACGGCACGGTGCTCGTCTCCGACGCGGCTGGCAACGACCTGCTGCGGGTGTGGCCGGGCAGCGGCAACATCAAGACCGTCGCGCGGCTGATGCCTCGACTGGTGAACGTGCCCGAGGGTCTGCCCGACATCCCACCCCCGGACGGCCCGCTGCCGCCCGCCGGCACCCCGATTCTCTCGGAAGCGGTCGCCACCTCGGTCACGGTGGGTCCGGACGGCTACTGGTACGTCGGGGAGCTGCGCGGCTTCCCTGCCACGCCCAAGACATCGCAGATCTGGCGGATCAAGCCCGGCACTACCAACGCCACCTGCAACCCGGAGAAGCCGTGGGCGGGCAAGTGCAAGCGGTACGCCGACAGGCTGACGTCGATCGTCGACCTAGGCGCCACCCACCAGGGGATCCTGGCCGTCTCGCTGTCGAAGAAGAGCTGGTTCCAGTGGGAGCTCGGGGTTCCCGGGGCCGACACCGGTGGCCTGTTCCACGTCACGAAGCGCCACGGTGGGCCACGGATCACGGAGCTCGTGCGCAACAAGCTCACTCTCCCGAGCGGTGTCGACGGCTCGGGCACGTCGATCTATCTGACCGCTCCGTTCTTCGGACCAGGAGCGCTTTGGAAAATCGGCTGACATCGCGATCGCCCACCTGATCGTGAAGCGCCGGCGCGAAGGTGGCCTCTGAACGACGAAGCCTCGCCTCAGCGTGTGAGGCGGGGCTCGCGACGTCCATCTAGGCGCATGAACCGCCAGGTTGGGAGCCCTGGGAAGCGGGCTCAGCTACCGACCCAGAACCCGCGGCCGCCGAACCAGTCGCCGTAGTGCCCGCCAGGGCCCGCGCCGGGGTCGCGGGAGCCGAGGTAGGAGCCCACGACCGCGGCGCCGAGGTCGTCGAGCTCGGGAGCGACCACGCGTCCGTCGACCCGCTTGGCCATCGAGTCGATGAACCGGGCCAGGCCGGGGTCCTCCCCGAGCCGGAAGAACGTGGTCTGCGCGCCGAGCCGGCCGGCGTTGTCGAGCTCGCGCACGGCGTACGCGACCGTCAGCGGGTGCGGCGGGTAGGAGAAGTAGACCTCGCCGTCCGGCTCGAGGTGGGAGGTCGGCTCGCCGTCGGTGACGATCAGCAGCACCGGCTGCGCGTTGGGGTGCTTGCGGAAGTGCCGGTTGGCGAGCAGCAGCGCGTGGTGGAGGTTCGTGCCCTTGTCCCACATCGCGTCGAGCGCGGTGAGCTGCTCGATCTCCATCACCTCGGCGTGCCGGCCGAACCCGATCAGCTGGAGGTGGTCGCCGCGGAACCGGGACCGGATCAGCGTGTGCAGCGCGAGCGCGGTGCGCTTCATCGGCACCCAGCGGCCGTCCATCGCCATCGAGAACGACGTGTCCACCAGCAGCGCGACCGCGGCCTGGGTGCGGGCCTCGGTCTCGGTCACCTCGACGTCGCGGATGTCGAGGCGGACGCCGTCGCCGGGGGTCCCCTCCTTCGGCAACCGTACGGCGTACGGCGTTGCCGATCGTCCGGGTGACGTCCCAGGGCTCGGTGTCGCCGAACGCCCACTCGCGGGTGGCGCCGCTGAGCTCGCCGGCCGCCCCGGCCAGCCGCAGGTCGCGCTGGCCCTGCCGCCCGGACATCCGGTTCGCGACGTCCTTGAGCAGGGCCTTGCCCAGCTGGCGCATCGCCTTCGGGCTCAGCCGGAGCTGGCCGTCGGAGCCGCGCTTGAGGTAGCCGGAGTCGCGCAGCGCCTGCTCCAGCCGCTGCAGGGTGCGCGCGTCGACGGCCGCCTCGTCGCCGAGCTGGCGGGCCAGCTTGTCGAGGTCGAGGTCGTCCATCCGGGCGCCGCCGTACGACTGCGAGAGCTGCTCGGCCAGCTCGTCGAGGTCGGCGAGGTCCTGCAGCGCGCCGGTGCCGTCGCCGAGCCCCAGCCCCTGCTCGCCGTCGAACCGCTCGGACCCGCCCCAGTCCTCGCCGGGGCGCAGCGACTGCAGGTTGGCGTCGAGCTGCGCGAGCGACTGCATCAGCTGCGGCGACCCGAACGCCTGCGCGGAGAGCTGCATCAGCTCGTCGCGCTGCTCCTGGCGTCATCGAGTTGAGCATCCGCTGCGCGGCCGCCGCCCGCTGGGCCAGCGAGTCGAGGAGCTCGTCGATGTTGCTGCGGGTTCTCCGGGAAGAAGTCCCCGTGCTTGTCCATGAACTCGTCGAAGTCGGCCTGGGTGTCCTCGCCACGGCCGGTGCTTCTCGAGCAGGGAGTTGAGGTCGTCGAGCATCTCGTTGATCGCCGCGCGGTCCTCGTCGGTGGCGTTCTCGAGCGCCTGCTTCATGCCGGCGAACCGCTGGTCGAGCATCTCCCGGCCGAGCAGGTCCTTGATCTTCTCGTAGTCCTCGCGGGCCTCGCGGCTGCTCCAGTCGTAGTCGCTGAGCTCGCTCACCGCCGCGGCGGTCGACGACGGGAGGTTGTCGAGCTGCATCTCGCGGAAGGCGCGGTCGGCGTCGTCCATGTCCACGTCGCGGGCCAGCTGCTTGCGCTCCTCGAGCAGCGCGTGGTCGAGCAGCTCGCGGACCTCCTGGAGGGTGCCGTCGAGGTTGTGCCGCTGCAGCAGCTCGCGTCGGCGTCTCGGCGATCCGGCGGGCCAGGTCGTCGAGGCCGGTCTGGTCGCGTCCGCCGCGGCGCAGGAACTCCCGCATCGCCCGCTCCGGCGAGTAGCCGGACATCACGTCCTGGCCGATCGAGTCGAGCGCCTCGGCGATGTCGACCGGGGGCGCGAGCGGGTCCGGGCCGCCGGTGAAGCGGCCGTATCGAGATCGAGAGTGATGAGCGCGTGTCATTCGGGGCCCCCGCGGAAGCGTGAGCACCCCGCGCGAAGCGCGCGCACCGAGCGGTTTCGTGGGGTGAAATTAGCCATAGACCGTCTCGCCGCCACCGGTCTCCTTGCCGACCTTGCGGGCCAGGTAGAGCCCCTCGAGTGCGAGCTCGATCGCGCCGGCCCGCTGCCCGTCGTTGGTGGCGTCGAGCCGGTCGCACACGTCGTCGTACAGCTCGGACTCACCCAGCACGGGCAGGCCGGTCAGGAAGTCGCGGGCGGTGACCTGCTCGCCCGTGGTGACCAGCGCCCCGGTCTCGAGCTTGTCGACGAGCAGCGCGAAGTCGAGGCCGCGGAAGTGGTGGCGCACGGTCTCGGCGGTCGCGGTGCGCAGCAGGTGGTCGAGGATCTCCCGCTCGCGTCCCTCCTCGCCGGTCTCGAACTCGATCTTGCCGCCGAGCACGTCGACCGCTGTCTCGAGGTCGACCACGCGGGCGACCGCCTCGTCCTCGCCCTGGGTGGTCGCGCGGTGCAGCGCCGCGGCCGCGATCGGTCTCGGCGCCGGCGATCGCGAACCGGGCGCTGACGCCGCTGCGCTGGTCGACGGAGCTGGACTCGCGCAGGTTGCGGGTGAACCGGGCCAGGATCTCGACCAGGTAGTCGGGCACCTCGGCGACGAGCTGCGCCTCCTGCCGGATCACGGCGACCTCGTCCTCGAGCTCGACCGGGTAGTGGGTGCGGATCTCCGCGCCGAACCGGTCCTTGAGCGGGGTGATGATCCGGCCGCGGTTGGTGTAGTCCTCCGGGTTGGCACTGGCGACGACGAGTACGTCGAGCGGGAGCCGCAGCACGTAGCCGCGGATCTGGATGTCGCGCTCCTCCATCACGTTGAGCATCGCGACCTGGATCCGCTCGGCGAGGTCGGGCAGCTCGTTGATCGCGACGATGCCGCGGTGGCTGCGCGGGATCAGGCCGAAGTGGATGGTCTCCGGGTCGCCGAGGGTGCGGCCCTCGGCCACCTTCATCGGGTCCACGTCGCCGATCAGGTCGGCCACGCTGGTGTCGGGCGTCGCGAGCTTCTCGGCGTACCGCTCGTCGCGGTGCCGCCACGACACCGGCAGCGTCGTCGCCGAGCTCCGTGGCCCGGCGCCGGGACTCGGGCGAGACCGGCTCGTAGGGGTGGTCGCCGAGATCGGAGCCGGCGATGACCGGCGTCCACTCGTCGAGCATCCCGACGAGGGTGCGCAGGAGCCGGGTCTTGCCCTGGCCGCGCTCGCCGAGCAGCACGACGTCGTGGCCGGCGATCAGCGCGCGTTCGAGCTGCGGGATGACCGTGGTGTCGAAGCCGTGCAGCCCCGGCCACGGGTCCTCGCCGGACGCCAGCCGGGCCAGCAGGTTGTCGCGGATCTCCTGGCGGAGGTGCTTCTGGACGTGGCCGCTCGCGCGGAGCTCGCCGAGAGTCGAGATGGTGGGTGCCGTCACCTGTTGAACGCTAGCCCCGTGGGTCAAGGCCGTGGAACCCGGAGCCGGCGCCGCAGGTACGGTTTCCGGCGATGCTCTTCTCCCTGGCCTTCGGTGACACCTGCCCCTGTGGTGCCCCCACCCTGTACGCCGCGTGCTGCGGTCCGCTCCACCGCGGACGCGGCCTGGCCGAGACCGCCGAGCAGCTGATGCGGTCGCGCTACTCGGCGTACGCGGTGGGCGAGCTGGGCTACGTCTTCCGCACCTGGCACCCCCGCACCCGCCCCGACGACGTCACCGCGACGCCCGGCCTGGCCTGGACCCGCCTCGAGGTGCTGGACACGGTCGACGGGGGTCCGGACGACGAGGTCGGCGAGGTGGAGTTCCGCGCACACTTCCAGGGCCCGTCCGGCCCGGGCGTGCTGCACGAGCGGAGCCGGTTCGAGCGGCGGGCCGCGCCGGTGGGTGTACGTCGACGGCGACGTCGCCTGACCGTCCGGTGGGGGCCACCCTCATCAGCAGACGCAGTCGTCGGGGGTGTTGTCGCTGACGACCGTGCGGTCGAGGGTCAGCGTGTTGACCGACGTGATGCCACCACCCGAGCTAGCGGTGTTGAAGCGGACCCGGGAGCCGCTCAGCGCAGCCTCGCCCTCACTGAACAACCCGCCACCGACTCCGGCGGCTTCGTTGTGGTTGATCTGCGAGTCGATGACCACGAGGCTCCCGTAGCTGAAGATGCCGCCGCCGTCACTTGTCGTGTGGTTGCCCGCGATCCGCGACGAGCGGATGGTCAGGTCGCCGCCGTTCTGGATGCCCCCGCCGGCGAAGGTTGTCGAGTTGCCGATCACCTTCGAGCGAACCAGCGCGACGGTCGAGCCTTCCGACACGAACAACCCTCCGTTGGCGCCGTCCGCGAGGCTCAAGCGGCTGAGCTGGACCGTGGTGCCCGACGCGATGCCGAGGACGCGGCCGGTGCCCGCCCCACGCAGCGTCGTCGGGTTCTTGGCCGACCTGCTGCCGGCGATCGTGAGGTCCACGCCGACCGAGAAGGAGCCACGGCAGGTGCCCAACACGTTGAGCCGGTCTCCGGGGTGTGCGGCCGCGAGGGCGCGGGTCAGGGCCAGGCCGGAGTCGGTGGCAAACCAGGTGTCCTGCGTCGCGTTCTTGACCCGGCACTGCTTCGGCACGGTGGCTGCGTCGCTCGAGGGTGCGAACCCCAGCGTCGTCATCGCGACCACGACGGTCATCAAAACGGCCCCGAGCCGCCGGCGGTTACGTGTCTCCATGACATGTCCTCGTCTCGCTGCGAGCACCACCTTGCCTCGGCACGAGGCCGGCGGACAATGGCCCAGGCAGGCCGGTACGGACCGGTCTTACGCAGGTGAGATCGGGACGACGGCCACGGCGCACGTGGCGTGCTCCACCACCGACGCCGCCACCGAGCCCCGAACCAGCCCTGAGAACGGTCCACCGTGGTGCGACCCGACGACGACCATGTCCATCCGCTGGCTCATCGTCACCAGGCTCGCGTCGGCGAGGCCGCGGGCGATCTCGGTGCGTACGGGGACGTCCGGGAACTTCTCGGTCATGCCGGCGACCGACTCGGCCAGCAGCAGCCGTTGCGCCTCCACCGCTCCGGCATCCACCACCAGTCGGGGCTCGACCGCGGCCGCGAACGCGTCCCAGAGGCAGTGCACGACAGTCAGGGGCAGTCCCCTCACGGAGGCCTGCCGGTAGGCGAACTCGAGCGTCGAACCCGAGTGTTCGCTGCAGTCCGCACCGACCAGGATGCCGTTCCGCACCAGGCCCTGGTTCCCCGGACGGAGCACGATGACCGGGCACTCGGCGTGCCTCGTCACGGCGACGCCGACCGAGCCGAGCAGCAGGCTGCGCACCCGGCCGCGACCTCGCGATCCGACGACGATCATCGCCGCATCGCGCGACAGATCCAGCAGGACGTCCCGCGGGTCGGCGACCCGGAGGATCTCGTGCACGTCGACCTCGGGGGCTCGTCTCGCCACCTCGGCCCGGGCCTCGGCGAGCAACCGCTGCGACGAGGTCTGCATGTGCTCGAGCCCGATGCGGGTGTCGAACCCGGCCTGGTCCATCCAGACCCGGCCCTGCGGACCAACGGCGTGCACCAGGGTGATCGGGCGCCGCTCGCACACGACCTGGTCGATCGCCCAGGCGAGGGCACGGCGGGCGGCCGGCGATCCGTCCACGCCGACGACGATGCTGCCGAGTACTGCCGTGTTCGTCATGGTGCCTCCAGATGTGAAACGGCGGCCCGTCCGTCGTCCTGGCTCCACTGTCGCGCCGTCGCCGCCGTGGAAGTCAGTGCTCAAGGGACCCCCGGCTCGGGACCAACGCCCCTGATCGTTACGGCGGGGATCGCGGAGGATCGAAGTATTACGAGACGACCCGGAGGTGTCCGATGCCCGAATCCCACGAACTCAGCCAAGACGAGTGTGCGGCGCTCCTGCGCGCCGGAGTTGCGGGACGGATCGCGCTCTCCAGTCCCACCGGGCCACACATCATCCCGGTCAACTACTCGGTCGTGAACGACGCGATCATCGTCCGGACCTCGCCGTACAGCCTGCTCGGCACCTACGGCAGGGACACCACCCTGGCCTTCGAGATCGACCAGTTCGACTACCCGAACCAGCGCGGCTGGAGCGTCCTGGCCCGCGGTCGCGGCGAGGTCGTCCTCGACCGCGACGAGCTCGAGCAGATCGGGTCCGAGTGGCCGCCGCATCCCTGGGCCGCCGGCTCCCGCTCGCTCGTGGTCCGGTTGCGCTGGACCGAGCTGACCGGACGGCGTCTCGGCGTCGGCTGGGACCCGATGCGTGAGCTGCCGGTCCGGCGCGTCGTCTGACGCGTCGTCCGCCCGGCGCACCCCCGGCCGCGGTGGGCGAGACTGTGCCCGTGAACGATCGACATCCGGTCCTGCCCGGCCCCGCCCAGGCACTGCTCGAGGCGGTCACCGCCATCTCGTCCGACCTCGACCTCCGCGGGGTGCTCCTCCGGATCGTCGAGGCGGCGACAGAGCTGACCGGGGCGAGGTACGCCGCCCTCGGCGTGATCGGGGCCGACCGGACCCTGGTGGAGTTCGTGACCACCGGGATCGGGCCGGAGGAGCACCGCCTGATCGGTGACCTGCCGCGCGGGCGAGGCATCCTCGGGCTGCTCATCGACGAGCCCGAGGTGATCCGGATGGCGGACCTGTCGGCGCATCCTCAGTCGGTCGGCTTCCCGCCCAACCATCCGCCGATGACGACGTTCCTCGGTGTCCCGGTCCGGATCAGGGGCACGGTCTTCGGCAACCTCTACCTCACCGAGAAGGCCGGCGGCGAACCGTTCTCCGAGCAGGACCAGCTTCTCGTGGAGGCCCTGGCGCGCACGGCCGGGTTCGTGATCGAGAACGCGCGGGTCTACGGCCTCAGCGAGCGGCGGCGCCAGTGGCTCGAGGCGTCCGCCGAGCTGGCCGATGCCCTCCAGCCGCCCGTAGACGTCGAACGGGCCCTGCGCCGGATCACCCAGGCGGCGCGCTCCCTCTCCGGCGCCCGGGCGACGGCGGTCCTGGGGCCCGGCGGACGCCGACACCTCGCGCACGATCGCCGCGGACCCCGGCGACATCGACCTGATCGACGCGGCGCTCGACGAGGTCGCGACGCTCACCAGTTCGGCCACGTCCGGGGAGGTGCTCGAAGCGAGCCTCGCAACCCTCGACGCCGTGGTGATCCCGTTGCGGGCCCACCTGGCCGGTGGCGGCGCGCTGGTGGCGTTCTTCGACCATCGACCGGCAGCACGCGACATCGAGGAGCGTGAGCTCCTCGCATCCTTCGCGGACCAGGCCGCCCTGGCCCTGGACCGCGCAGCGGCCGTCGTCGACCGGGAACGACTGGCCGTGGTCAGCGACCGGGAGCGAATCGCCCGGGACCTCCACGACGTGGTGATCCAGCGTCTCTTCGCCACGGGCCTTCGGCTGCGAGGCATCGCGCTCCGCGCCGCCGGCTCCGGCCTCGACGAGCCACTCGACCAGGCCGTCGACGACCTGGACCGCACGATCAAGGACATCCGCGCCACCATCTTCGAGCTCCAGAACCGTCAGGACAGCTCGCTGCGCGCTGAGATCCGGTCGCTGACCCGCGAGTACACGCCACTCCTGGGCTTCGCCCCGGACGTCGTCACGGACGGGCCGATCGACACCGCCGTCACTCCCGCGGTGCGCGAGCAGCTGCTGCCGGTGCTGCGCGAAGCCCTGTCCAACGTGGCCCGCCACGCCTCGGCGGAACGCGCCGAGATCGAGGTGTGGGCGGATGCTCACGAGCTGCGACTGACCGTCGCGGACGATGGCGTCGGACTCGCGGCCGCAGGCCGCGAGAGCGGGCTGCACAACGCTCGCCGCCGCGCCACCGGGCTCCGAGGCACCCTCGAGCTGACCGCCAACGAGCCGCGCGGCACCCGGCTGGTGTGGGCCGTCCCCCTGACCTGAACCGCCGCGACACACGAACGGCCGCCTGCTCCGGAGAGCAGGCGGCCGTCGGTGGGGGATCGGGGGTGGCTACCGGAGGACGGGGTGACGCTGGACCAGCGGCAGCTTGGCCATCCGGCTGCCGAGGCCCCAGGTGTCGCCGGCGTGGTAGAGACCCAGGACCGCGATCGTGAGCGCACCGAGCACGTGCTCGTCGAGGAACGGGTGGTTCTCCGGAGGCATGACGACCGTCCACATCAGGACGTACATCGTCACTCCGGCCACCGTCGCGAGGCGCATCCCGAAACCGAAGGTGAGCGCGAGGCCGATGCCGAGCAGGCCGAGCATGAACAGCACGTCCACCAGGGCAGCACCGGCGATGCTGTTGTAGAACCCCTTGAAGGGGCCGTCGGCGCCGAAGGCCAGGAAGCCCTCGGTGGGGCTGCGCGCCGTGGATCCAGGCCGCGTCGCCGAAGCGATCCAGGTGTCCGGTCTCGTCGTACCCGGTGTGGAACCCGAGGGCGAAGGTCTTGTCGAGGAACGCCCAGAGGAACGTCAGGCCGAACGCGATGCGCAGCGCCGCCAGAACCCTACGAGCCAGGGGGGTCGGCTGGTCGACACTCGCGTCGGCGGTGGTGTCAGTGGTGTGGGGGTGGATGGCGGTCATGGTTCCGGCCTCTCGTTCGGGATGGAGCTTCTACTACGAGAGTGCTGCCGACAGCGCCGCGCGGTCAGAGCAGATGTGCCCCATCACGAAGGGCCTTTGGTCCTCAGTGCCGAGGGTCTTCTGTCGTGCCGAGCAGCTTCGAGGCGAGGACGGCCGCCTGGGTCCGGCGTTCCAGGCCGAGCTTCGCCAGGATGCTGGACACGTAGTTCTTGACCGTCTTCTCCGCCAGGAACATCTGCTCGCCGATCTGACGGTTGGTGAGGCCCTCGGCGATGAAGCCGAGCAGCTTCAGCTCCTTCTCCGTCAGGTCGGCCAGCTCGGGAGCGGTCGCGGGACCGTTGCGAACACGGTCGAGGACCCGGGTGGTCAGGGCAGGGTCGATCAGCGACTTCCCGTCGGCGACGTGCCGAATGGCGCTGATCAGGTCGGTGCCGTTGACCTCCTTGAGGACGTATCCGGCAGCGCCGGCCATGATCGCCGCGAACAACGCCTCGTCGTCGTCGTACGACGTCAGGATCAGCGCGCCGATGCTGGGGTCCACCGCACGGACCGCCCGGCACACCTCGATCCCGGACCCGTCGGGTAGCCGCGCATCCAGCACCGCGACGTCGGGGCGGAGGGCCGGGATGCGGCTGGTGGCCTCCACAGCCGAGCCGGACTCACCCACGATCTCGATGTCACCCGCCCCCTCGAGCAGGAACCGGAGCCCTTGCCGGACCACCTCGTGGTCGTCGAGGAGGTAGACACGGAGCGCTCGGTTGGCTGACACAGTCCATTCCTACACCGGTTCGCCGGATTCCCGACGGTCGCGAGGTGGTCGGGTGTCGGTGGGTCCCGGCAGAGTGGGGTGCATGGACCTCGATGACCTGACCGTGGCGCAGGCGGCCGTGAGCGCCCTCCTCGCCAGCCTGGCCCCCGACGACTGGACCCGTGCTTCACCGTGCGACGACTGGGACGTGGCAGGCGTCGCGCGTCACCTCGCGGTCGGTGAGCGCGCGTTCGCGGTCTCGCTCGGAGGCACGCCCTACGACCTGGCCGCCATCTCCGCCGAGCTCGCGGACATGGCCACCGACGAGCTGCCGGCGGCGTACGACGTCGGCGCGGTCGGGCTGCGCCAGGCCCTCACGAGCGCCGATCCCGCCGGGGCGTTTCCCACCGGGCTCGGGCCGATGCCGGCGCCAGCCATCGCGGAGCTGCGGACCATCGAGGCACTGACCCACGGGTGGGACGTCGCCCGCGGCGCCGGCGCACGGCTCGCGGTGGACGACACCGTCGCCGAACGCGCCATCGCGCACAGCCTGGTGCTGATGGAGCGGCTGCCTCCCGACCGGACGCCGTTCGGCCCGCCGCAGCCCGTCCCGGACAGCGCGCCCGCGATCGACCGGCTGGCGGGGCTGCTGGGTCGCAAGATCGATTGAGGTCAGCGGCTGAGCAGGACCGCCGAGCCGTGCCCGAACAGGCCCTGGTTGGCGGTGATGCCGACCGAGGCGCCCTCGACCTGGCGGCCCTCGGCCTGCCCGCGCAGCTGCCAGGTCACCTCGCACACCTGGGCCAGCGCCTGGGCCGGCACCGCCTCGCCGAAGCAGGCCAGACCGCCGGACGGGTTCACCGGGATCCGACCGCCGATCGTGGTGTCCCCGGCCCGCAGCAGCGCCTCGGCCTCGCCGCGCTTGCAGAGGCCGATGTCCTCCATCCAGTCCAGCTCGAGCGCGGTCGACAGGTCGTAGACCTCGGCCAGGTTGACGTCCTCGGGGCCGATGCCGGCCTCTTCGTACGCCGCGTGCGCGATCGACTCCTTGAACGTGCGCGCGGGCGGGTCGACCGCCGACGAGGAGTCGGTCGACAGGTTGGGCATGTCGAGGACGGTGTTCGGGAAGGTCGGCGTGACCGTGGAGATGCCGCGGATCCGGACAGCGTCGGCGAAGCCGTGCCGGCGGGCGTAGTCGGTGCTGGTCAGCACCACCGCGGCCGCGCCGTCCGAGGTGGCGCAGATGTCGAGCAGGTGCAGCGGGTCGGAGACCATCGCCGACCCGAGCACGTCGGCGACGGCGACCTCCTTGCGGTACCGCGCGTTCGGGTTGGTCAGCCCGTGCCGGGCGTTCTTGACCTTCACCTGCGCGAAGTCCTCGGAGGTGGCGCCGTAGAGGTCCATCCGGCGGCGGGCGTACATCGCGAAGTAGGCCGGGTTGGTCATGCCGAGCAGCCGGAACCGCAGCCAGTCCGGGTCGTCCCAGCGCTCGCCGGCGTTCGGCGCGAGGAAGCCCTTGGGCGTGGTGTCCGCGCCGACGACGAGCGCGACCTCGCACTGCCCGGCGAGGATCCGGGAGCGGGCGGTGTCGAGCGCCTGGGCGCCGGTCGCGCACGCGGCGTACGACGTGGCGACGCGGGCGCCGTTCCAGCCGAGCGCCTGGGCGAAGGTGGCGCCGGCGACGTAGCCGGCGTACCCGTTGCGGACGGTCTCGCCGCCGACGATCAGGTCGACGTCGGTCCACGGGACGCCGGCGTCGGCGAGGGCCGCGCGGGCGGCGTGCACGCCGTACGAGACGAAGGAGCGGCCCCACTTGCCCCACGGGTGCATGCCGACGCCGAGGACGGCGACGTCGTGCTCGGTCACTGCGTCGGACTCCTCGCCCATCTCGGTGACCGGCTTCCAGCGCCAGATCAGCCGGTCGCCGGTGTCGTCGGTGTAGAGCGTCTCGACCACCAGCTCGGCCTCGCCGCCGACGTGCAGGTCGGCGACGCCGTACCCCTCGGCGACCTGGCCGAGCACGACCAGTCCCTCGGGCAGCTCGACCGCCGCGAGCGCGAACGGCTCGAACGGGTCGGTGGCGGGGATGTACGGCGGGGGCGGCTGGTACTGCGCGTCGGTGTAGGACCAGATCACCCCGCGACGGGACAGCTCGGCGGACTCGAACTCCTCGCCGGCGCAGCCCGGGTTGCGGCAGAAGCCGTCCGCGGGCGGGAAGAACACCGTCGCGCAGGAGATGCAGCGGGTGCCGGTCAGTGCCGGGTCCGCGCCGGTCGTGAACCAGCCCTCGATCGCAGGTGTGGCCGTCATGTCACCCCTCGAAACTAGAACAGGTTCTTATTCTAGCGGAGTCGTCCGTTCACCGGCCCAGGGGCTCGTGTCACTTGCGGTTTGGTCACCAACCGCAAGTGTTTCCACAGGTTTCTTGCGGTTTGGTCACCAACCGCAAGCCATTCCACAACCGAATCACCCGCGGGCGAGGAAGGCGAGCAGGTCCTGGCGGGTGAGCACGCCGACCGGCTTGCCGTCCTCGTGCACGAGCACCGCGTCGGCGTCCTCGAGCATCTTCACGGCGTCGCGGGCGGACTCGCTCGAGCCGATCGTCGGCAGCGGCTTGGACATGTGCTGCTCGACCGAGTCGGTGAGACGGGCGGATGCCGGCGAAGAGCGCGTCGAGCAGGGTCGCGCTCGGAGACCGACCCCGCGACCTCGGCGGCCACGATCGGCGGCTCGGCGCGGACCACGGGCATCTGCGAGACGCCGTACTCCTGCAGGATCTGGACCGCCTCGGCGATGGTCTCGCCGGGGTGGGTGTGGACCAGGTCGGGCAGCCGGCCGTCCTTGCCGCGCAGCACCTGACCGACGCGTCTGCACGTCGCCGGACTGTGTCGCCGACGGCGAAGCCGTACTGCGCCAGCCAGTCGTCGTTGAAGACCTTGGTGAGGTAGCCGCGGCCGGAGTCGGGCAGCAGCACCACGATCACGGCGTTCTCGCCCTCGGGGGTGCCGGCGAGCTCGGCGGCCAGCTGCTTCGCGGCGTACGCCGCCATCCCGGACGAGCCGCCGACCAGCAGCGCCTCCTCGCGGGCCAGCCGCCGGGTGAACGCGAACGAGTCGGCGTCGGAGACCTCGATGATCCGGTCGGCGATCGTCGCGGTCGTAGCACTCGGGCCAGAAGTCCTCGCCCACGCCCTCGACGAGGTAGGGGCGGCCGCTGCCGCCGGAGTAGACCGAGCCGGCCGGGTCGGCGCCGATCACCTGGACGTCGGGGTTCTGCTCCTTGAGGTAGCGGCCGATGCCGCTGATCGTGCCGCCGGTGCCGACGCCCACGACGAGGTGGGTGATCCTTCCCTCGGTCTGCTGCCAGATCTCGGGGCCGGTGGTCTCGTAGTGGGACCGCGGGTTGTGCGGGTTGGAGTACTGGTCCGGCTTCCACGCGCCCGGCTGCGAGGAGAGCCGGTCGCTGACGCTGTAGTAGGAGTCCGGGTGGTCCGGGTCGACGGCGGTCGGGCAGACGACGACCTCGGCGCCGTACGCCTTGAGCACGTTGCGCTTGTCCTCGCTGACCTTGTCCGGGCAGACGAACACGCACTGGTAGCCCTTGGCCTGGGCGACCATGGCCAGGCCGACGCCGGTGTTGCCGGAGGTGGGCTCGACGATGGTGCCGCCCGGCTGGAGCTCGCCGGACGCCTCGGCCGCCTCGATCATCCGGGTGGCGATCCGGTCCTTCACGGAGCCGCCGGGGTTGAGGTACTCGATCTTGCCGAGCACCAGCGGGCCGCCCTCCCCCACTTCGAGCTCGGGCGCCAGCGAGCGGGAGAGCCGCAGCAGCGGGGTGTTGCCGATCAGGTCCAGGAGCGAGTTCACGTACTGCACACCCGCCAATCTAGGTGCCGCGTGTCCGGATCCACGCAACTCGCGGCGGCACCACCCGGCGGCTCCGTACAGTAAAGGGGTGAGCAAGGCCTCTGCCGGACGCAAGCTGGCCTCCGCCGCGGCGTACGGCGGAGGCGGTCTCTCCGCGCTCGGCATCACCATCTACGGCCTGCTGCGGACCGAGGCGGCGCTGGCCCGCCGGACCATCGGCGACGCCCGCGACGAGCCGCCGCCGGACGCCACCGGCTGGTACGGCCGCGGCCGCCCGGGCCCGGCGATCAAGCTGGCGCTGCTCGGCGACTCGGGTGCTGCCGGGTACGGCGTCGAGCGGGTCGAGCAGACGCCGGGCGCCGTGCTGGCGAGCGCTCTCGCCGAGCATGCGAACCGGCGGGTGCACCTGCGGTCGTACGCCGTCGTGGGCGCCCGCTCCTCCGATCTCGCCGCCCAGATCGACCGGGCGCTGCCGACCGAGCCGGACGTCGCGATCATCCTGATCGGCGTCAACGACGTGACCCACCGGGTGCTCCCGGCCCAGTCGGTGCGCAACCTGGTCGAAGGGGTAGGACGTTTCCGCGAGGCCGAGCATCGAGGTGATCGTCGGCACCTGCCCCGACCTCGGCACCGTCGAGCCGGTCGCGCCCCCGTTGCGCCAGGTCGGCCGCGCCTGGTCACGTCGGCTGGCGACCGCGCAGACGATCGCCGTCGTCGAGGCGGGCGGCCGGACCGTGTCCCTGGGCACGATCCTGGGCCCGGAGTTCGCCGCCGCGCCGGCGCTGCTGTTCGGGCCGGACCGGTTCCATCCGTCGGCCGACGGCTACCGCCGCCTGGCCGAGGTGCTGCTCCCCTCCGCGCTGGCCGCGCTCGGGCTGACCCGCGAGGACGAGACCGAGCCGGAGGCCTACCGCGGCGAGGGCGTGATGCCGGTCGCCGCGGCCGCGGTCCACGCGGTCGCGACACCGGGCACCGAGCTCGGCGGGACCGAGGTCGGCGGCCAGCGCCGCGGCGTACGCGGCCTGTGGGTGGAGCTCCGGCACCGCCGCCGCGAGCCGATGGCCGACACCGAGGCCCCGGTCACGACCGAGCTCGCCGGTACCCCCCAGACGGCCGAGTAGCCGCAGGGGTAGGGGAAACCCCACCATCACTGGCGGTCCAGACCCATCGAGACCGCGCCGCCGCGCTCCTAGCGTCGAGGCATGACCCAGACACCAGCACTCTCCGTCCACGACCTCACCCGGGTGTACGGCAGCCGACTCCGCCGCCGTGCACGCCCTCGACGGGGTCGACCTGACCATCCGCACCGGCACCTTCACCGCCGTGATGGGCCCTTCCGGCTCCGGCAAGTCGACGTTCCTCAACTGCGCCGCCGGCCTCGAGACGCCGACCGGCGGCCGGGTCCTGATCGCCGGTGAGGACATCACCGACTGGTCCGAGACCCGCCGCACCCGGCTCCGCCGCCAGCAGATCGGAATCATCTTCCAGGGCTTCCACCTGATGCCCTACCTGACCGCCGAGCAGAACGTCGGCCTGCCCTCGCGACTGGCCGGTGGCCGGGTCGACCGCACCAGCGTCCGCGGCCCTGCTGACCCGGGTCGGTCTCGGCGACCGCACCGGCCACCTGCCTGCGCAGCTCTCCGGCGGCCAGCAGCAGCGGGTCGCGATCGCGCGCGCCCTGGTCAACCAGCCCGCGGTGGTGCTCGCGGACGAGCCCACCGGTGCGCTCGACTCCACCAGCGCCCGCGAGGTGCTGGCGCTGCTGCGGACCAGCGTCGACGCCCTCGGCCAGACCGTGGTCATGGTCACCCACGACCCGGTCGCGGCGTCGTACGCCGACAGCGTGGTCTTCCTGGTCGACGGCCGGGTGGCCGGGCCGGATGTCCCAGCCCACCGCCGACGCCGTGGCCGGTCAGATGGCCCACCTCGACGACCTCTCCCCGGTGGTGGCGTCATGATCGGCCTGGCACTGCGGTCGCTGCGCTTCCGCGCCACGGCGTTCACCGCCACCTTCCTCTCGATCCTGCTCGGCACGGCGCTGATCGGATCCTTCGCCACCCTCGTCGAGACCTCGACCGGCTCCGATCTCCGACGCTCGACCGCGAGACGCTGATCATCATGGGTGCGGTCGTCGGCGAGCTGGGGCACGGCGATCGTGCTGTTCTCGCTGGCCTCGACCATCGGCATCGCCGTCCGGCAGCGGGACGTCGAGATCGCGCTCCTCCGCACCGTCGGCAGCACCCCACGCCAGGCCCGCCGGATGATCCGGATCGAGACCCTCGCCGTCGCCGTCGTCGCGTCGAGCGCTGGGAGCCGTGCTCGCCTGGTTCGGCGGCCGCGCGCTGCTCACCGCGATCCGCGAGGGCGGCATGGTCGGCGACTCGCGTCGAGTTCGCCGCCGGTCCGGTGTCTCTGGGACTCACCGCGCTCGCCGTGGTGCTGACCAGCCTGGTGGCGGCGACCATCGCCGGCCGCCGGGCCACCCGCGGGTCGGCCACGGCTCGCGCTGACCACCGGGCTGTCCGGCAGGGGCCGGATGCCGTGGTGGCGCGTGCTTCTCGGGCTGCTGCTGGTCGGCTACGGCCTGGCGATGGGCGTGGTCACGATCACCGTGACGGCCGACTCCAGCGACCCGTACGCCGCGATGCAGACGTCCGGCTCCAGCTCGATCCTGGTCGGCGTCGGCCTGGCGATCCTCGCTCCGGTGCTGCTGCGGTGGTTCGCCGCCGCGGTCCGCCCGTTCGTCGGCCGGACGGGAGCGGCCGGACACCTGGCCGCCTTCAACACCTCGCGCCGCGCGCACCTGCTCAGCGGCGTCCTGGCGCCGGTGATCGTGTTCACCGCGGCCAGCGCCGGCACCCTGATGCTGGTCGGGATCGACGGCCGCACCCTGGCCGAGTCGAACCCGGACAGCGACACGATCAACCTGCTCAACAACGTCGTGGTCGGGATGATCTCGGTGTTCGCCGCGATCATGGTCGTCAACGCGTTCGCGGCCGTGATCACCCACCGGCGCGGCGAGCTGGCCCGGCTCCGGCTGCTCGGCGCCACGCCGGAGCAGGTCCGCGGCTCGGTGCTCGCCGAGGCCGGCATCGTGGCCGCCGCCGGGGTGGTGCTCGGTCTGCGTCGCGTCGCTGGCCTCGATCGTGTCCGTTCGCGGTCGCCCGCGACGAGGGCATCGTCCCCGACGGCCAGCTCTGGCTGCCGCCGCTGCTGGCGGTGCTCGCCGTCGCGATCACGCTGGCCTCGGCTGCGGGCGCCGTACGCCGGGTCACGGCGCAGCCGCCGCTGGCCCTGGCGGGAGCCGCCCGAATGACAGACTTGGCGCGATGCCCCTCCAGCTCCCGCGGATCGAGTCGCTCGCGCCGACGCCGGTCGACCAGCCCGCGATCCTCGACGCGGCTGCGGCTCACCGCCGTGGCCGCCGGCGAGGCGCTGCTGGCGATCCCGGCGCTGGTGCTCGGCATCCTCGGCGCTCCTGATGTGGCCGCTGCTGCTGGTCCTCGTCGGCTTCGGTCTGGCCCACCTGGTGGTGCCGGCCACCGCAACAGCTCACCCGGCTGCACCGCTGGGTCGGCGGCGCAGCTGCTCGGCGAGCCGATCCCGACCGAGTACGCCGACACCCGCGGCCACGGGCCTGTTCGCGCGCGACCGGTGACCTGGCTGCGCGACCCGGCCCGGTGGCGGGACTTCGGCTACCTGTGGTTCTCGGCCACCGGCGGGTTCGTGCTCTCGCTGCTCCCGGTCGCCCTGCTGACGGCACCGGTCGTCCACCTGACCGGCGCCGTCATCGACGGTGGCGGCTGGTGGTGGCTGCTCGTCCTCCTGGCCGGCCCGATGCTGGTGGCCTGGTGGCTGGTGACGCCGGCGCTGGTGCGCAGCCGGGCGCTGGCCGACCGGGGCATCCTCGGGTCACTCGCGCGTCGAGCAGCTCGAGCGCCGGGTCGAGCAGGTCGCGGCGTCCCGCAGCGAGACGCTCGACCACTCGGCGGCCGAGGTGCGCCGGATCGAGCGCGACCTGCACGACGGCGCCCAGGCGCGGATGGCCGCGGTCGGCATGAACGTCGGCCTCGCCGAGAAGCTGCTCGACCTCGGACCCGTCCGCGGCGGCCGAGCTGCTCCGCGAGGCGCGGGAGACGGCGGTGTCGGCGCTCGAGGACCTGCGCTCGGTGGTGCGCGGCATCCATCCGCCGGTGCTGGCCGACCGTGGGCTGGCCGGCGCGATCGAGGCGCTGACCCTGCCGATCCCGATGCCGGTCACGCTCTCGCTGGACATCCCCGAGACGCTGCCGGCGCCCGTGGAGTCGGCGGCCTACTTCGCGGTCGCCGAGTGCCTGACCAACGTCGTCAAGCACGCCGGCGCCGGTCGCGCGTGGGTGTCCGCGACCCACGACGGCACGGTGCTGCGCATCGTCGTCGGCGACGACGGCGTCGGCGGGGCCGACCCGGCCGGGTCCGGGCTGGCGGGTGTGGCGCAGCGGGTGGCCGCCTTCGACGGCACAATGAGCGTCGACAGCCCCGTGGGCGGGCCGACCGTCGTGACCTTGGAGGTGCCGTGGCAGAACGACCCGAGGCCGGGCTCCGGGCCGTCCTCGCCGAGGACCAGGCCCTCCTCCGGGTCGGCCTGACCCGGATCCTCGAGGCCAGCGGGATCGCCGTCGTCGAGGCGGTCGACAACGCCCCGTCGCTCGCGCTGGCGCTGGCCCGCGACGACATCGACGTCGCCGTGGTCGACGTACGCATGCCGCCGAGCTTCACGAACGAGGGCCTGGTCGCGGCGATCGAGGCGCGGGCCGCGCGGCCGGGCCTGCCGATCCTGGTGCTCAGCCAGTACGTCGAGCCGCTCTACGCGCGCGACCTGCTGGCCAGCGGTGAGGGCGCGGTCGGGTACCTCCTCAAGGACCGGGTCGCCGACGTCGACAACTTCGTCGGCTCCGTGCGTCAGGTCGCCGCGGGCGGCACCGTCCTGGACCCCGAGGTGGTGGCGGCTCTGGTCAGCGGCGCCGGCCAGGCCTCCCCGATGGCGCGGCTGACCCCGCGCGAGAGCGAGGTGCTGACCCTGATGGCCGAGGGCCGCTCGAACGCCGCGATCGCGGCCCGGATGTTCGTCAGCGAGAAGGCCGTCGGCAAGCACACCAACAACATCTTCGCGAAGCTCGACCTGCCGCCCGCATCCGACGACAACCGCCGGGTGCTCGCCGTACTGGCCTGGCTGCACGCCGAGTCGGCCTGAAATGACGCTGACCCGCCAGAAACTTTCGGACGGGTCAGCGTGCAGTTTGTGCCGGGTCAGTCGTCGCTGAAGATCGCCAGGATGCGGAGCAGGTTGGTGTAGATCCAGACCAGGCTGACGGTCAGCGCGAACGCGGCCCGCCAGGACTCGCGCTCGTCGATGCCGGCGGCGACGCCCTTCTCGACGAAGTCGAAGTCGAGGATCAGCATGAAGACGCCGAGCACCAGGCCGGCGATCGCGAACAGCAGACCGAGGCTGCCGAACCCGAACAGGCCGAGCTCGCTGCCGAACATGCCGAGCACGAGCTCGAGCAGGCTCAGGCCGACCATGCCGAAGACGGCGGCGATCACGAAGGTGCGGAACTTGCTGCCGACCTGGATGTTGAAGAACTTGTACGCCGCCAGGGTGCCGGCGAACGCCGCGAACGTGCCGATCACCGCCTGCGATGACGATGCCGTCACCGAACTGGGCGTCGAAGAACTTGCTCAGCGCACCGAGCGCGACACCCTCCGCGACGGCGAACGCCATCACCAGGGCCGGGCTGATCACCCGCTTGAACGAGTTGACCAGCGACAGGCCGAACGCGGCCAGCGAGCCGACCGTCATCAGGCCGATGAGCGGGGCGATGTCCTCGTTGGTGGTGGTCGGCCGAGATCTCCGGCGTCATGAACCAGGTGATGCCGGCGGCCACGAACACGAGGAGGAGCGAGATGCCGGTCTTCTGGACGACCGAGTCGATCGTCATCGGCCGCCCGGTGGTGGTCGGGAGCGCCGGGCTGGCCGTAGCCCTGGGGCGCGCCGTAGGCCTGGTGGCCCGCTCCGTTGCCGGCGTACGTCTGGTTGCCGTAGGCGTTCGTGGGCGTCCCGTTGAACTCCTCCGAACGTCGGAACACCGGGTTGTTGCTCTGCATGGTCTCCTCCTTGGAGGCCGGATGGTGACCGTCCATCTGACGTCACCGGTACGGACCCCACTCTAGGGGGCCTTGTGGTTGTTCAACGTGCGGATGGGGCCGTTCTGTTCCACGTTTCCCGGTCAGGGTGCGACAGTGACCTGCCTCGTGGTCGTGGTGAAGTTCCCCCACCCGTCCGTGACGGTGAGCCTGAGCAGGTACGTGCCCGGTGTCGTGTACACGTGCGACGCCGAGGCCGAGGTTCCCGACGTGAGGTCCCCGAAGTCCCAGGCGTAGGTGATCGCGTCCCCGACGTCCGGGTCGCTCGAGGTTGCTCCGCTGAGGTTGCAGGTCAGTCCCACGCAGGTCGGCGGAGTGATCACCGAGGTCGGGGCCGCGTTGCCGGGCGGTTCGCTGATGGTCAGCGGCGCCAGCGCGAACGTCGACGTCAGGCCGTACTCGTCCCGCACGGTCAGGGTCGGCAAGAACGTCGCCCGGCCCGGTGTAGGTGAACGTGGGCAAGGCGCCGGTTCCGGTCCGGCCGTTCCCGTAGGCCCAGGCGTACGTCAGCGTGGGCTCGTTCTCGTCCGTGCTGTTGCGACCGTCGAAGGTACAGACGTTCCGGACACAGCTCACCGTGGCGGCCGCGACCGGCGCGGCGTTGCCCGCGGGAGCGGTCACCGTGACGGTCACCTGACGGTAGTCCGGCATCAGATCGTGGTTGTCGATCGGCCGGACCCGCACCTGGTAGGTGCCGTCCGGGATGATCGGCGTGGTGTAGGAGTAGTTCGAGCCGAGCGAGCCGGGGCTGTTGAGGAAGGCCGAGACCCATCGCTCGGTCGTGCTGAACGTCCCGCTGCTGCTCATGTACAGTCCGGCCGAGTCGACCACGGCGACCTCGACCTCGTCGATGGCGATGTCGTCCTCGGCGCGGCCACTGACGAAGATTCGCGACTCGGTGAAGGCGGTTCCGTCTGACGGTGAGGCGAGGTTCGGCAGCAGCGTCGGCGGCAGGTCACCCGGGTAGAGCTCGTATCGCGCAGTCGCGGCCGAGGGATCGAGCTGGCTCGACGTGTCCACGGCGTACGCCGTCACCGAGTAGTCACCGTTGCTCGGCAGGTTCACCGGCAGCGTCCAGGCGGTGCTGGTCGCGCCCGGCGAGGCGAGCGTGGCGTTGATGGTGCCGAAGCCGGCGTCGAGTGTCCCGTTCGCCCGCAGGTAGCGGTCGGTGTCGTTCTCCAGGATCGCCACCCGGACCTGGCTCACGCCGAAGTCGTCGGTGGCCGTGCCTGCGAGGTCGATGCTGGGGCACGGTCAGCGTCTGGGTGTCGGTGACGTTCAGCAGGCCGTCGGGCGGGAGGTCGCCCGGGACCGCCACGTTGATGGTCACCCGGCCGCTCATGCTGGACGACGTGGAGAGGTCCTGCTTGTCGGTCGCCCGCACCTGGAAGGTGTACAGACCGGGCACCAGGTCCTCGGGCATCGTGTAGGTCCAGGTGTACGAAGGCTGGCTCATGTTGGGGGGCGAGATCCTGAACCAGCCGGAGATCACGTCGCTGCCCCAGGTGCCGTCCGCAGCGAGACCCTCGCGGGTCGTGCTGTTGCGCAGGCTGACCTCGACCGTGGCGAGCGACTCGTCGTCGGTCGCGGTGCCCCGGAAGGTGAGGGGGGCTCCCGGTGGCCTGGTCAGCGTCGGAGACGTCACCGGCGGCGTGACCGCGATCGGCTGGGTGATGGTGACCGTCGGCGGCTGCCCCGAGGAGTCCACGCTGTAGTCGCGGGTCTCCCACCGGGTGTCACTCTGGCCGGTGGTGTCGATCGCCATGGCCCCGACCTTCCAGTCGCCCTCGTACGGAAGGTTGACCGGGTGCTGCCAGCTGGTGTCGACCGCGCCCGGGTTGTCCGGGGCGATCCGGAAGGTCGTGTAGCCGTCGACCAGGTCGCCGTCCGCGGTGAGGTAGCGGTCGGTGGCGACGTCACGGATGTACACCGTGATCGAGCTGACGCCCTTGTCGTCGTTGGCGGAGCCACGCAGGACGAACGAGGTGGACGCCTGCAGCGAGCTGCCCGGGGACGTGATCCTCGTGGTCGGCGGAAGGTCGTCGAAGCTGAACGACTCGATCTTCTTGATCGCCTTCCCCGGGTCCACCACCGTGTCGTCGGTGTAGAACGCCTTCGTCCGGACGGTCATCTCGCGGGTGTCGTCGACGGTGACCGGGAGCGACCACGCGCGTCGGCCGTTGGTGGTGGCGCCCAGCGACGCGTCGATGCCGGCGAAGACGGTGCTCCAGGAGCCGTCGTCCTGGAGGAACTGGCTGCCGCTCTGGATCTCGACCTGGACCCGGTCGAGCGCGGAGGAGGAGGGGCGGTCCCCTGGATCACGAACTGGTCTCCGGCCGCGACGACGCGGCCCTGGATCGGGGTGGTGATGCGCGTGTCGGGCTGGGGCTGCTCCAGCTGGGCGAAGTCGAACAGCGCGACCCTGCCGACGGCCTCGCGACCCTGGCGGCGAGCGTCGCCGCCGGTGATCAGCCCCTGGGGCGTGGCCAGCATCGCCTTGTTGCCCTCGATCGAGTCCGAGCCCGGGTGCCACTCCAGCGCCTTGCCGTTGGCCGGGTTCAGCGCACCCAGGTGGTCACGGCGGACCACCGCGTCGCCCAGGGCGTACGCCGCCAGCCCCTGGCCCGTGCCGTAGCCGACGTTGTCCAGACCCGGCCACGGGTCGGGAGCGGTCGGCGACTCGTTCCACTGGAAGTGGCCACCGATGTAGACCGCCCGCTCGGTGATCGCGATCGAGTAGACGCTGTCGAAGGCACGCGAGATCCACCGCGGCTGCCGGTTGTCGCCACCACCGAACGAGAACGCCACCGCAGTGTCGTTGATCGGCGGCCGGTCACCGCCCGAGCCGCTGGAGACCACGAAGTACGAGTCGTCGGGAGCGATGTCCCCGCCGTAGATCCGCTGGATGCCGCCGACGTACTGCAGGTTGTCCTGCCACAGCCGGGTCCGCCAGGGCAGGAGCTCCTTGCTGGTCGTGCCGATCAGGCCGACGCCGTAGCGGTCCTGGCCGTCGATGCGGCGGGCGGTGTGCACCACGAGCAGCTTGGAGTTGTCGTGGGTGAGCTTGAGCTGCTGCACGGTCAGCACGCCGTTGGTGCCGATGCCGCCGGAGAGCTGGTTGTCGAACCCCATGTCGACCGCACCGGTGGCGCCGTCGAGGGCCGCGAGTCCGACCCGAGTCTGGCCGTTGACGGTGGCGAACCGGCCGCCGACGTAGACGGTGGTGTCGGTGGCCTCGAGTGCGGTCGCCTGGGAGTTGGCGGTGGCGGTGAAGCCGGCCACAGGTGCGCCGGTGTCGAGGTCGAGCGAGGCGATCTTGCGCTTCTCGACACCGTTGATGGTGTTGAAGGATCCGGCTACGTAGAGCTTGGTGCCGTCCGGCGACGCCTCCACGGCGTTCACCATGCTGTCCGCGTCACCACCGCCGGCGAAGGTGGGCCGGAAGTCCCG
Source organism: uncultured Actinomycetota bacterium (assembly GCA_963788445.1). Lineage (GTDB taxonomy): Bacteria > Actinomycetota > Actinomycetes > Propionibacteriales > Nocardioidaceae > Nocardioides. Next base: position 333,378 of record CAWBGN010000001.1, on the reverse strand, counting down.
GTCGACCAGACCCGTCTCCAGGTCGTACGCCGCCAGCGCGGCCTGCTCGACCAGGTCCCCGTTGCCGGCGTCATCCGTGATCGAGGTGAAGCTGCCGGCGACGAACGCGCGGTCTCCCACGACCTCGATGTCCCAGATCTCGCCGTCGTCAATGTGCGGCATGGCGACGTTCGCGCTGTCGGGCACCAGGCCGGCGTGGCCCGGCGACGGCTGGGCCGAGCTGTCGCCCGGTGACGGGAGGGGTTCCGCAGTCACCTCCTTGGTCGCGGTGGCACGGTCCTCGCCATCGTCGACGGTCAACCTGACCGTCCGCGTGCCTGCGGCGGCATACTCGTGCTCCGTTGTGCGGCCGGTGCCCGCCTTGGTGTCACCGAAGTCCCAGGTGTAGCTGAGCTGGTCACCGTCCGCGTCGGTGGACCCCGATGCGTCGAAGCCGCACACCCTCTCGTCGCAGGATGCCGTGAACTGAGCGGCGGGGGGCGTGTTGGGCTTGACGGGCGGGTTGGGCTTGACGGGGGCCCGACCCGGGCTGACAACGAGCGAGAACATGGCTGAACGGTCCAGCTTCGCCCTGGAGGTGGCGCGCCGTCCGCGAACGGTCCCGGTTGCCACCGCGCCGTTCGAGTCACCGAGCACCATGCTGACGCGGCCGGGGCCCCTGGTTGCCCGGGAGAAGCGGGACGTGCTCGCGGCGGGGAGGCGCCAGCCGGGGGCCTTCTTCGAAGCGCCACTCCAGACGTTCACCAGCCAGGAGCCTTTGTCCGCGGCGCGAACCGACGGAGCGGTGTGCCGACGCGACGCCCTGTTCGACCCGGCCACGTTCGACGCGGTCACCGTGGCCGCCGTGCCGGTGCTGCGGTAGGCGGTGACGCCGAGGACAGCACGGGTCGCCTTCGTCGTCCTCACGCGAACCTGGCGCCCGGAGTCGGCGGCGGTCGCCTTGCGGGTCCACAGGCGGGCATGGAAGCCCCGGGCGTTGCGAGCCTCGAGCTGCTGCCAGCCCGGCAGGCGCTTGACCCGCGCCGAGGAGCTCCAGCCGAGGGCGAGCACCAACCGGTCACCGGCCCGGACCCGGGCAGGAATCCGCACCCGGTGTGCGGCGCCCTTGGTGGCCACGGAGACCGCTGCGACCTCGTTGAGCCGTGGGGCGGCGACCTCCGCTGCACGCGCCGCTGGCGCGGAGAGGACCGCGATGGTCACGGCCGAGGCGACACCCACGAACAGGGCGATGATCAACGATACGAGCCGGCGCGGCTCGAGAATCTGGTCGTTCGGACGGTGTGACAAGGCGATCCCCCCACGTGCGCGAACCCTCTGGGGATGGGGTCCAGTTGGCAGCCCCGATGCTTGTCCGTCGGATCACGTCCAGGGGTCCGAAGCCCGGCCGGATCCCTCAATTTGGGGAGCCGCGGTCAGCGCCGGATCCGCAGCCGGTGGGCGATACGTCCGCGAAGGGACACGGGCCGCCGCGCCCGCCGCCGCGCCCCCCTGCGGGCCGTACGGTCGGCCCGCAGCTCGAGCACCCGGGCCAGCGCAGCCACGGCGGCATCGGTGACCTCGCCCTCCGTCGGCGGCCGTTCGTCGTCGGCGAAGGAGGCGTCGAGACAGCGGAGATCGGCGAGGTCGCCCTCGACGGCGTACCCGGCCTCCACGATCGCAGCAACCTGACGGGCGCCGGTCTCCTCGACCCATTCCCGGTACGCGGCGGGCACCCGGATCTTGCTGACTGACTGACCGCGCAGAACCTCCCCAACGAGGTACCGCTTGCCGATGTCGCCGTAGATGTGGCGGTCGAGCAGCTCGTCGGGCAGCTCGTGATTGACCCGGCGCAGCACCTCCGCCTGCACCCGGCCGAGTCCGGTGTTGCGCGGCAGGTCTTCCACCGTCAGACGGGAAGCATCGGCGTCGAGCACCCGGAGGAAGCGCTCCATCAGCAGGGTCGGGGCGCTGCCCGACGGTGGCACGGTGACCACGTGGGCCCGGTCGGGTCCGAGCTCCGCGACCCACGTGGCGAGGATGGCCGGCGCGTCGAGATGGAGCCACGCGAGCCTGCGGCTTCCGGTCTGCTCGGCCTCCCGGAGCTCCTTCAGGAACGCTTCGTACGTAGGTGTCCCACCGGACTTGAGGTTCTGCTGCCAGGCCGACGGGATCTGGCGCGCGAGGTCGCGCACCGTCGCGACGACGTGCACCTCGCGGTCGCCACAGGCTTCCAGGAAGCGCCGCACCTGGGCAGGCTGGGCTGCGGCCAGCGACTCCTGGCTCAGCACCGCTCGCGAGCCTGCCGCCTCGGCCAGCAGGGGCGCGAACCGAGGCAGCGCGTCGGTCACCGACTCCCGGTCGAGACCGGGCTTGTAGCGGTCGCGGACCGCGAGCATGAGCTCGTACTGCCCCCGCTTGGTCTGGGGCACCAGATCGACGCCCTGCCCCGCGAGCTGGTCGCGATTCCTGTTCATTGTCGCCTGCAGGTACGAGGTGCCGGTCTTCATGAGTCCGACGTGAACGTAGAGGCGGCGTGGGGGCATGAGGAAGTCATACGCCATCGGCGTCGCCACTGCAAAAACCGGAATCAGCTGGTGCCCCCGCTGGGGATCGAACCCAGACTGAATCGCTTTTAAGGCGACTTCCTCTGCCGGTTGGGATACGGGGGCGGGACGGATTCTGCCAGCGCGCGGGCCCGGGTGAAGACCGCGTCGAGCATGTCGGGCGTGAGTCGTCCGGTGAACGTGTTGTGCTGGCTGGGGTGGTAGCAGCCGAGGACGGTCAGCCCGTCCAGATCCACCTCGCGTGCATGACCGAACCGCGGCCGCGGGGCCGGTACGGCGTGCCCCACGCGGGCGAGCGCCTTCAGCGCCGCGTCCCAGCCGTAGCCGCCGAGGGTCGACGACGACCCGCATCGTCGGCGCGACCAGGGCCAGCTCGCGGTCGAGCCAGGGAGCGCAGGTGTCGCGCTCGACGGGAGTGGGCTTGTTGGCCGGCGGTGCGCAGCGGACGGTGGCGACCATCCGGGTGTCGACCAGCGACTGCCCGTCACCGGCGTGCACGGACGTGGGTTGGGTGGCGAGGCCGACCCGGTGCAGGCTCGCGAACAGCCAGTCCCCCGAGCTGTCGCCGGTGAACACCCGGCCGGTGCGGTTGCCGCCGTTGGCTGCGGGGGCGAGCCCGACGATCACGATCGACGGCGTCGCGGACCCCCATCCCGCGATCGGGCGGCCCCAGTAGGGCTGGTCGGCGAACGATGCGCGTTTGGTCGCCGCCACGTCCTCGCGCCAGCGGACGAGGCGCGGGCAGGCACGGCACACCGAGACGGCGGCATCCAGGTGCACCAGGTCGGATCGAGGAGCGAGACGCCGCACCCCGGCGGCCGTGGTGGCCACCGGGGTGTCGGGCTCGGCGGGGTCCTCCGGCCAGCCCGTGCCTGGTGGCACGGGCGAGGCGAACGGTTGCCCCGTCACCGGGTGCGGCAGGCGCGACTCCACGTCGACATCCTGCCGCTGCCCGCTCAGGGAGTGGTCGTGCGGTGGCTGGTCGGCTGACCGGCCGGTGCGGCGGAGTCGTCGGTGCGGCGTACCTTCTCGGCAGCCGCTGCGGCGGTCTCCTTGGCCTTGTCCGCCACCACCGAGCCGGCCGCGGAGGCCTGCTCCACGATGGTGTCCTGGGCCTGCTGGCGGGCAGCCTGCACCTTCGGGTTGCCCATGAAGCTGCGGGCGCCGGAGGCGATCTGGTCGTAGCGCTGGCGGCCGGCGCGGGCGCCGAGGACGTAGCCGGCGGCGCCGGCCACGAGGATTGTCAGCTTGCTCATCGGTGTGCTCCTTCTCGAGGGGTCAACGGGAACGTCGGATACGCAGGGCGATGAAGCACGCCGATGACCGCCACGGCCGCAGCGGCCCCGGCCAGGACCTGAGGCGTCGGCTTGCCCTCGTCGGTGGTGGCCCGGTCACGCAGCTCGGCGGCCTTGTCCTGCGCCCGAGTCTTCACGTCCAGCTTCGCCTGCAGGGCGTCGACCGTGGAGGCCAGCTCGTCGCGCTGGCGGGCGATGTCGGCCTCGATCTCGTCGGGCGTGGTGCCGTTGGTGCGGGACTCGGTGCTCATGCGTGGCCTCCCTTGACGGCGGCGACGTCCTCGCGGACGCTCGCGATGGTCTTCTCGGGCGCGGGCGGGGTCGCCGCCTCGACCTCCTTCTTACCAGCGAGGCCGACACCGGCCGCGGCGGCCAGCAGGACAGCGGCGACGATCAGGCCCGCGGCCCAGGCCGGGACCACCAGCGAGAGCGCGATGACGGCGGTCGCGATCAGCGTGGCCAGCCCGAAGAGCGCCAGGAGTCCGGCCGCGCTGAACATGCCGATGCCCAGGCCCGCGCGCTTGCCCTTCTGGGTCAGCTCGGCCTGGGCCAGTCGCATCTCGCTCCGGACCAGCTCGGGGATCTGCTCGGACAGCTGGTGCACCAGCGCGCCGAGAGGCTGCGTCCGTCGTACGGGTCGTTGGATCGCTCATATGAGTCACGTGCCCAGCGCGGCCGACATCAAACGCACCCAAGGGGTGAGTCGGTCGGTCACTCGACCATCGACCAGGCGATGCCGTCGAGGATGTCGGCCTCGGAGGCGACGAAGGTGTCGAGGTGGGTACGGCGGAGAATCCGGGACAGGACGAGCGCGCCGGCGCCGATCACGTCCACGCGGCCGGGGTGCATCCACGGGAGGGCGAGCCGCTCGGCCACGGGCATCGCGACCAGGCGGTCGATGAAGGCGAGCGAGTCGGCGACGGGTACGACGGACTGGTCGATGACGTCGCGGTCGTACGCCGGCAGGTCGAGCGTCCCGGCCACCACCGAGAGGATCGTCCCCGCCACCCCGACCACGGTCGCGGCGCCGGCCGGGTCGACCGGGCAGCCGTCGAGCGCGGCCTCGATGTCGGCCACGCACGCCTCGACCTCGGCCGCGGTCGGCGGGTCGGTGTGCAGGTGCCGCTCGTGCATCCGGACCGACCCGATGTCCATGGAGTACGCCGCGTCCGGCGCGGACCGGCCGAGGATCAGCTCGGTCGAGCCGCCGCCGATGTCGATCACCAGCACCGGCTCGGCCGGCGGCGTCCGCAGGTGGCGGATCGCGCCGGCGTACGCGAGCGCCGGCCTCCTCGTCCCCCGTCAGCACGTCGGGCCGGACCCCGAGCCGGGCCTCGACGCCGTCCGCGAAGACGTCGCCGTTCGAGGAGTCGCGGGTGGCCGAGGTCGCGCAGAACCGGATCCGCGAGACGTCGTGCTCGGCGATCAGCGCGGCGTACTCGTCGATCGCGGCGAACGTCCGCTCCAGCGCCTCGTCCGCGAGCCGGCCGGTGCGGTCCACGCCCTGCCCGAGCCGGACGATCCGGGACTCGCGGACCGCGACGTCGGGCAGGTCGCCGATCAGCAGCTTGATCGTGTTGGTGCCGCAGTCGATGGCCGCGCAATCATGCGTCCGACCGACACGCAGGGGCCGGACGACCACCAGTCGCCGAGCAGGTCGAGCACCTCGTCGCCGAGCGGGTTGACGCCGCGTCCCTGGGCGAGGGACTGGCCGGCCAGGACGTGCAGGCACTTGACCCGGTCCGGCATCCCGCCGGCGGAGATGCCCTCGATCTCGGGCACCGACCCCAGCTGCGCGCGCGCCTCGAGGTAGCGCTCGTGGGCGGAGCGGTACGCCGCCGCCAGCTCGGGGTCCTCGCCGAGACGATCCTGCATCTCCTTCATCAGGCCGGAGCCCTCGAGGGTGCCGATCCGCGAGGCCGCGCGCGGGCAGGTGAGGTAGTACGTGGTCGGGAACGGCGTGCCGTTCGGCAGCCGCGGCTCGGTCGTGACGACGTCGGGGTTGCCGCACGGGCAGCGGTGGCCGACCTCGTGGATGGCGCGGGGCTCGCGGCCGAGCTGGGCCGCGATCGCCGACTCGTCGGCGGGGTCGATCACCGAGCCTGCTCCTCCGCGGCCTTGTCGGACCTGCCGGGCCGGTCGATGAACGTCGTCGCGGGCGCCTGGTCCTTGGGCGGATTGCCGGCGAGCAGCGACGGAGTCCCACGCGTCGTGGTACCACGGGGTCGGCGTCTGCTTCAGCACGTCGGACGCATCGGGCAGGGTCTGGTCGCCCTCCAGCGGCTCGCCCTTCTCGTCGAGCACGACGTACGACGTCTCACCCGGCATCACGTAGCCGAACCGGTCGCGGGCCTGCGCCTCGACGTACGCCGGGTCGTGCCAGCGCTGCTTCTCGCGCTCGAGGTCGTCGATGCTGGCCTCGCGGGCGGCGATCTGCTCCTTGAGGTCGTTGATGTGCGCGCGCTGCTGGAGGTAGGCGCGCATCGACGACGCGTAGGACACCGTGAGCACCGCGACGACGAGCACCAGGATCGCGGCCCGGCCGGTCAGCCGTGGGCGCCTCTTCGTCGTCTCCTCCGCGGCGGGTACGGCGGCAGCCGGGGACGTGCGGGCGCGCTGCTGGCCACCCCGCTCCCCCGGTCGTCTGCTGCCGCCGGGTCCACCCCGCGGCGTACGTCGTTGCGCCATCGCCCCGGTCAGCCCCCGAACCGCGGGAACGCGGCGGCGCCGGCGTAGCGCGCGGCGTCGCCGAGCTCGTCCTCGATCCGGAGCAGCTGGTTGTACTTGGCGACCCGCTCGGAGCGGGCCGGGCGCGCCGGTCTTGATCTGGCCGCAGTTCGTGGCGACCGCGAGGTCGGCGATCGTGGTGTCCTCGGTCTCGCCGGAGCGGTGGCTCATCATGCAGCGGTAGCCGCTGCGGTGCGCGAGCTCGACGGAGTCGAGGGTCTCGGTGAGCGAGCCGATCTGGTTGACCTTCACCAGCAGCGCGTTGGCCTGGCCGCCGCTGATGCCGCGGGAGAGGCGCTCGACGTTGGTGACGAACAGGTCGTCGCCGACCAGCTGGGTCTTGGTGCCGAGCTGGTCGGTGATCGCCTTCCAGCCGTCCCAGTCGTCCTCGTCGAGCGGGTCCTCGATCGAGACGATGGGGTACGACGCGACCAGCTCGCCGTAGTAGGCCGCCATCTCGTCGCTCGACTTCTTGCCACCCTCGAACGCGTAGGAGCCCTTGTCGTGGAACTCGCTGGCGGCGACGTCCATCGCCAGCGCGATGTCGGTGCCGAGCTTGAGGCCGGCCTTGTCGACCGCCTCCGCGATCAGGTCGAGCGCGGCCCGGTTGGAGTCGAGGTTCGGCGCGAAGCCGCCCTCGTCGCCGAGGCCGGTGGCCAGGCCCTTCTTCTTCAGCACGGACTTGAGCGCGTGGTAGACCTCCGCGCCCTCGCGCAGCGCCTCGCGGAAGGTCGCGGCACCGATCGGCGCGATCATGAACTCCTGGACGTCCACGTTGGAGTCGGCGTGCGAGCCGCCGTTGAGGATGTTCATCATCGGCACCGGCAGCAGGTGGGCGTTCGGGCCACCGACGTACCGGTAGAGCGGGAGGCCCGCGGAGTCGGCGGCCGCGCGCGCGACCGCGAGCGAGACGCCGAGGATCGCGTTGGCGCCGAACTGCGCCTTGTTGGGCGTCCCGTCGGCCTCGATCATCGCCTGGTCGATCAGCCGCTGGTCGTCGGCGTCGAGGCCCTCGATCGTCGGACCGATGGTCTGGATGACGGCGTCGACGGCATTGGTCACGCCCTTGCCGAGGTAGCGGTCGCCGCCGTCGCGCAGCTCCACCGCCTCGAACGCGCCGGTGGAGGCGCCGCTGGGCACGGCCGCGCGGGCGAACGCACCGTCACTCAGGATCACCTCGACCTCGACGGTGGGGTTGCCTCGTGAGTCGAGGATTTCGCGGGCGCCGACGGCTTCGATGGATGCCACGTTGATGCTCCTGGGGAATGGGCGAGCGTGCAGCAGCAGCCTAGACCCGGCCCGTCGTCGATCCCGGTAGCCCTCGCCCGACATGGGACGACCCGCGTTCGGATCGTGGACGGGCGCGGTGACTGGGGCAGGGCGGCGAGCCACGCCCCCGTTGGTTGAGGAGGTTGCGCAGCAACCGTCTCGAAAACCCGGTGAGCGTAGGCAGGGCGGCGAGTGGGGTCTCGACCGGCTCGACCGGCGTTGGCTCACCGCCCTGCACAGGCGGCGGGGGTTTCGAGACAGGCGCTGCGCGCCTTCCTCAACCACCGAAGGGGTGTCGGTGGTTGAGGAGGTTGCGCAGCAACCGTCTCGAAACCCCGGAACTGTGGGCAGGGCGGCGGGTGGGGTCTCGACCGGCTCGACCGGCGTTGGCTCACCGCCCTGCACAGGCGGCGGGGGTTTCGAGACAGGCGCTGCGCGCCTTCCTCAACCACCGAAGGGGTGTCGGTGGTTGAGGAGGTTGCGCAGCAACCGTCTCGAAACCACCCTGGGAAGCGTCCGGGCGTGCCGATGGCCCCGCTCAGGGGCGGGGTCCGGGGCGGGGTAGTCAGTCGGGTGGGTCGGCGGTCGCGACCGGTCGCGGGAGACGTCGAGGGTGCCGTCGGGGTCGCGGAGGTACTGGTAGCCGTGCTTGGAGGTCCACAGGTAGACGCCGGGTTCGAGGGTGGTGTAGGTCCAGTGGCCGTGGGTCTTGATCCGGTGATGTCGTCGGCACAACGGGGCCAGGTTGCACGGGCAGGTGGGTCCGCCGCGGCGGCGGGGATGGTGTGGTCGGTGTCGCAGCGGCGCGCGGGCCGGGTGCACCAGGGGAAGACGCAGGTCCTGTCCCGGACGGTGGTGATCTCGGCGTGCCGGTCCGGGACGACGTCGGTGTCGACGGGGTCGTGGGCCTCGAGGTCGATCACCGGCTTGACGGCCACGTTGCCGGCGGTGTGCGCACCAGTCGCGGACCTGGCCGGCGGTGATCAGCTGGTTGCCGTTCTCCAGCCGGGCGGTGCCGGCGGCGCCGGTCACCGCCGCGTGGGAGAGGTGGACGTAGAGGATCACCTGTCGCTTCGGACGGTGGTGGTGGTTTCGAGACGGTTGCGGCGCAACCTCCTCAACCACCGAGGTGTCGGCTCAGGTCGAGGGTCGAGCTGGCGCTGCGGGCGAGCTCGCCGACCGCGGCCGCACGGCGGACGTTCAGCGAGTCCTCCGAACCGAGGTCCTTCAACTGGGCGGCGAGCCCGGCGATGGCGTGCTCGAGGTCGAGGGCGTCGGCCAGGTCGAGCTCCCCGTGCACCGCCGCGGTGCCGTCGTAGGAGATCTGCTGCTGCTCGACGGTGAAGTACCGGCCGTCGGCCTTCGCCAGCCGGCGTTCCTCGGCCAGCTCCGGCATGAGCGTCGCGATCGCCTCGTCCACGAGGCGTTCGAGCTGGACGGGTCCGATCTTGTGCGCCACATGGCGCGACGTGCCGGTCCACGAACGACGCCGCCTCCGGGGAGAGGAGGAGGGTCTGGTCGGCGACCCGACGGGCCAGGTACGGCCGCAGGTCCCCGGTCACCACCCGGCGCCACACCCGCGGGAGGCGGTGGCGCAGTTCGAGGGCGTGCCCGACGTACCGGCGTGCCCGCGTCGGTGGAGACCCCGATCGCGGCGGCGAACTCGGTGATCGCGAACTCCGCCACCAACGGTGCACCCTCACCCGCCACCGGCATCCCGGTATCGCCATACCGGTCCGCCGATCGTCGCGGCGTCGTCGATCGAGTCGACCGAGTGCATCGCCGCCCACGCCACCGCGTGCTGCAGCAGCCGGGCCTCGGCGGCGTCCGCGATCGCCCGATCCGCACGCGCGGCAGCCAGCACCGCACTCGCGGTGTCGAGCTCCTCGGCGTACTTGGTCATGGGTCAACTCAAGCACCCACCACCGACACTCGAAGGCCGAAAACCCCTTGTTTGACAGGGATGTGGACAACGATTTCGAAGAAATCTTGCGACCGTAACCACAACGGTCGAGCTAGGCGACCGCGACCGTGAAAGCAGCCGGAAGTGGCCGCCTGGACCACCGCGGCGGGCGACCACGTAACCCAAAAAGTCCTTTCACCACCCACCCGCGGCAACCGGGCCTCGACAGGCTCGGCCGACGTGGCTCGCCGCCCTGCCTCCGGCCCGGGGTTTCGAGGCTCGGCCGCTGCGCGACCTCGCACCTCAACCAGCGGTGGGGCGGGTTTCGACGGGCGTACCTCGCCTCCCACTCACCGGGTCAGGCGGCGGACGGCGTCGCGCAGGGCCTGCTCCGGGTCGACGCCGGCCTCGCGGGCCTCGGCGACGACGGCGAGCAGGCGGTCACCTACGTCGGTCGAGCTTGTCGAGACCCCTGCGACGCGGCCGCCCGGACCGCTGGAGGCGGTCGAGCACCTTGTCGGCGTACAGCAGCGCCGGTAGGCCGGGCGGCAGCCCCTCGATGACGGAGTCGCGCTGCTTCTCCTGCGCCTTGATCGACTCCCAGACCTCGTTGATGGTCTCGGCGTCGCCACCGGGCGTCAGCTCGCCACCGGGCGGCGCGAACACGTGCGGGTTGCGACGGTGCATCTTCTCGATGATGTCGCCGGCCACGTCGTCGATCGTGAAGTCGCCCGACTCCTCGGCGATCACGGCGTGGAAGTAGACCTGGAGCAGCAGGTCGCCGAGCTCCTCGCGGAGGTGGTCCTGGTCGCCGGTGTCGATCGCCTCGAGCGTCTCGTGGGTCTCCTCGAGCAGGTAGCGCGCGAGCGAGCGATGGGTCTGGCCGGCCTTCCAGTTGCACTCGACGCGCAGCCGGCGCATCACCTCGAGGAACTCGAGGAGCCGGTCGCCGGGCGCGGGCTCACCCATCGGGGTCGGTGTCAGCCGCAGCTGTGCGCGCTGGGCAGGGACTTCGCGTAGGCCTGGTCGGGCTGCTCGGCCGCACCGGCCTTGGCGTTCTCGCCCACGGGGAACGACACGGCGGTGTCCACCGGCTCGATGTTTCCCTTGACCATGCCGATCCCGAACTGGGGGTCGAACGTCGACGCCGTTCTCGGAGATCCAGTCCTCGTAGGCCTGGCGACCGCGGGCGACCTGGTCGGAGTACTGCGCCCCGGTCGTGCCCTCCTCGCCCAGCAGGAGCTCGCCGACGGCGGCCTGCACGCCCTCGATGTAGGTGCCGGCCGTCTCGATCGTGACCACGGCCTCACGGACGCCGGCGTCGAGCGTCCGCACGCTCTGCTCGACCTGAACCACCTTCTCGTCGTAGAGCTCACCGGGCTCGACGTCGTACTCCGCGGCGAGCTGCTCGGCGACCGACCGCTGGGCGAGGACGCCGGCGATGCCGCTGCGGAAGTAGCGGAGCGGCACGACCTGCTGGTTCGCCTTGAGCTGGATCTGGATCGCCTCGCAGTAGTCCGCGGTGGTGTCGTCCACGTCGCTCACCGTGACGGTCTCGTCGCCCGCCTTGACGGCCACCCCCGGGTTGACGTTGCCGCACCCGGCCAGGACAGCGACGGCGGCGACGAGACCGGCCAGCCGACCGAGTCGGGACATGCTCACGAAGGTCTCCTTCTGCGCAGACGGACCGATCTGGTCGTCGACGATTCTCGACGCCCATTCAAGCAGGGCCGCCTCGGGCAGAGGCCGAAGGGCCCGTTCGTGCTATGGCCGCGCGGCCGCGCCTCTGCTTGTCTGGACGGTGGGAGACACCTCATCCGAGTTCCGGGACGGAATCGAGGTCCACCGTGTCGTTCGCGACAGCTCGGGGCCGGGCGAGGGTGCCCGCACTCGTTCTCCTCACCGCCTGCCTCTCCTGGCCGGCGTACGCCACGGCGCCGGTGTCGGCGTCCCCATCGCCACCCGAGCCGGCGCACGTCGACGTCCCGCCCGTGCTGGCCGGGAGACACCTGGCTGCGGCACCACCGCGAGGACCTGCTGCCCTACTGGGACATGCCCGAGGCGTACGGCGACGCCCGTGGGCAACTTCCCGTCCTTCCGCGGCCGCGCCGGCGAGCTGCTCGCCGACAGCACCAACCGCGGCGTCTCCACGCTCGGCCGAGGGGTCTACGGCTACTCGCTGTCGTTCATGCTGACCGGCGACGAGCGCTACCTGACCCTGGCCCGGGCCGGGACTCGACTGGATCGAGGACCACGGCGCTCGACAAGACCACCGGTCCGGGCGGTGGCCTCTACTTCGGCGAGCTCGACGAGGAAGGTGTCCCCGTCGGGTGCCCATCCAGCGCAACAGGAGGGACCTCTTCGACCTCGCCTCCGTCGGGCTGGGCTACGCGGCGTACTTCAACGCGACCCGCGACCCGGCCGCCGAGGCGAGCGCTGCTCGAGATCCGCGACCTGATCTTCAGCAGGTACTACGTCCCGGCCACCGGCACAGACCCCAGAACCCGCGCGGATGATCGACGCGTTCAGGGCTGGCAACGAGCTCGACACGGGCAGCCAACGGGGGCGACATCACGAACTACCTGGTCCCCGGAACCGGCATCTTCCTGCCCGACGCACGCGCTGCTGACCGACCCGGCGCGGCGGCAGCAGTTCCGCGACGACCTGCGCAAGCTCACCGAGGGCCTGATCACCCGGCACAAGAACGACCCGGCCGCGGACAACCCGTGGATGTTCTGGGGTCGCACCCTGGGGTTCGGCAACTTCGAGGCGGCGCAGACGGACTTCGGCCACAACATCAAGAGCTACGCGATGATCCACAACGCCAACCAGGTGTTCGCCGACCGGCCCTGGGACGACCTGGCCGTGGACCGGGACACCTGCTCGAGCGAGCCTGGGACGACACCGCCGACCGCTGGAACGAGCGACCTCACCAGCTTCGAGCCGGCGCGACGTGGAGCCGGACAGCGGCTGGTGGATCCACGACGAGGCCGACCAGCTGCTGGCCGCACTCGACCTCGACCAACGGCTTCGCCCACGCCGACCAGTTGGCGCGGAGCACGCCAGAAGTTCCTCGACGTGTACGTCGACCGCGCGCCGGAGTTCCCGGTCCGCGAGACCTTCACCCGGGTGCTGCGCACGGATCCGCCGAGCGAGCCGACGAGCCGGCAAGTCCTTCTTCGGCAAGAACATGCTCCACAACTTCGAGCACGCGTTGGTGCTCTACCTGCACGGGCAGCAGATGGCTGGCCTCCCGGCGCGGCTGCACTACGCCCTGCCACAGCAGCAGGCACTCACCGCCGTCGCGAAGCCCTACTGGTTCGACGCGTCCGGTGAGTTCCGCACGGACGTCGGCCCGTCGACGGTGCTGCCCGGCCACGAGCTGGTCACCGTCGACTTCACCGGCATCGGCCAGGTGCCGCGGCCGCCGTACCCACCTCCGGCCGACACGACAGCCCCGGTCACCACGGTCGCCGTGACCCCGAAAGCCAGCGCGGCGGGCTGGCACAACGGGGACGTCACCGTGTCCCTCTCCGCCACCGACGACGAGGTCGGGCGTCAAGGAGATCCACGTGCGGGTCGAGGACCCGTCCGGCACCACCCGCGGCGTCGCCTCGATCCACCCCGGAGGTGAGGCCGTGCTGCCGCCCGTCACCGGCGAGGGCGAGTACCGCATCACCTACTTCGCGGTGGACGCGCTCGGGAACGCCGAGGCGGAGCAGGTGCTGCACGCTGCGCATCGACCGGACCGCGCCGACTGTCTCCGGCCTACCCGCACAGCCGTGCGTGCTATGGCCGCCGAACGGCCGGATGGTCCAGATCGCCGACGTGGCCGGCGCCGACACGGCTTCGGGCGTCGACGAGGTGTCGGTGCGCCTCTCGGTGAACCAGCGCGTCCACCGCGACGTCGTCATCGTGGGTGGCCGAGTGTGGGTACGCGTCGAACGCGAGGGCGGGCGGGACCGCGTCTACACGGTGCGGGGCACCGTCACCGACCTGGCCGGCAACGCCACGACGGAGTCCGGATCCTGCGTGGTGCCGCAGCGGAGTCCCTAGCCCTCGCGGGGGTCGATGACCGCGTCGATCACCTGGCGGGCCCATTCGAGGAGGGCCAGACCGGAGATCGGCTTGCCGCCGACCACCGCCGTCTGCGGGCGCGGCACGAGGATCGTCTCGACCGGTGCCTTGACGATCGAGCGGGGGTACATCCGCTGCAGGCGTACGACGCGTGACTCGGGCAGGCTGACGGGTGCGAACCGCACGTTCTTGCCGGCGATGGTGACCTCGCCGATCCCGGCCTCGCGGGCGCGGGCCCGGAACCGCGCCACGAACAGCAGCGAGGCGACCTCCTCGGGCGGCTCGCCGTAGCGGTCGACCATCTCGGCCCGGAGCAGGTCGACGTCCTCGTCGGCACGGACCTCGGCCAGCCGCTTGTACATCTCCAGCCGCAGCCGCTCGCTGGGGATGTAGTCGTGCGGCAGGTGGGCGTCGACCGGCAGCTCGATCCGGACCTCGCGCAGCTCGGGTTCCGCGTCTCCGCGGAACTCGTGCACCGCCTCGCCGACCAGCCGGACGTACAGGTCGAAGCCGACGTCGGCGATGTGGCCCGGACTGCTCGCCACCGAGCAGGTTGCCGGCGCCCCGGATCTCCAGGTCCTTCATCGCGATGGCCATGCCGCCGCCGAGGTCGGAGTGCTGGGCCAGGGTGGCGAGGCGTTCGTGCGCGGTCTCGGTCAGCGGCTTCTCCTGCGGGTACAGGAAGTAGCCGTAGGCCCGCTCCCGCGACCGGCCGACCCGGCCACGGAGCTGGTGGAGCTGGCTCAGGCCGAGGGTGTCGGCCCGCTCGATGATCATCGTGTTCGCGTTGGAGACGTCGAGGCCGGACTCGACGATGGTGGTGCAGACGAGCACGTCGAACCGCTTCTCCCAGAAGTCGAGCATCACCTGCTCGAGCTGGTGCTCGCCCATCTGGCCGTGCGCGGTGGCGACCCGCGCCTCCGGCACCAGCTCCTGGATCTTGGCGGCGGCCTTCTCGATCGACTGGACCCGGTTGTGGATGTAGAAGACCTGGCCCTCGCGGAGCAGCTCGCGCCGGATCGCGGCCACGACCTGCCGGTCCTCGTAGCCGCCGACGTAGGTCAGGACGGGGTGCCGCTCCTCCGGCGGTGTGGTGATCGTGGACATCTCGCGGATGCCGGTGATCGCCATCTCCAGGGTGCGCGGGATCGGGGTGGCCGACATCGAGAGGACGTCGACGGACGTGCGGAGCCGCTTCATCTGCTCCTTGTGCTCGACGCCGAACCGCTGCTCCTCGTCGACGATGATCAGCCCGAGGTCCTTGACCCGGATGTCGGGGTTGAGCAGCCGGTGGGTGCCGACGACGATGTCGACGGTGCCGGCGGCCAGCCCCTCGATCACCTCGCGGGCCTCCTTGTCGGTCTGGAACCGGGACAGGCCCTTGACCACGACCGGGAAGCCGCTCATCCGCTCGCTGAACGTGGAGAGGTGCTGGGTGACCAGCAGCGTGGTCGGCACCAGCACGGCCACCTGCTTGCCGTCCTGCACCGCCTTGAACGCCGCGCGGACGGCGATCTCGGTCTTGCCGTAGCCGACGTCGCCGCACACCAGCCGGTCCATCGGCACCGTCAGCATCATGTCGGCCTTGACCTCGTCGACCGTGGTCAGCTGGTCGGGGGTCTCGTGGAAGGGGAAGGCGTCCTCCAGCTCGCGCTGCCACGGGGTGTCCGGGCCGAAGGCGTGCCCACGGGTGGCCTGCCGCGCGGCGTACAGCTTGATCAGCTCGGCCGCGATCTGCCGGACCGCCTTGCGGGCGCGGCCCTTGCGCTTGGCCCAGTCGGCGCCACCGAGCCGGTCCAGGTGGGGCTGCTCGCCGCCGACGTAGCGGGTCACCTGGTCGAGGGCGTCGGCGGGCACGTAGAGCCGGTCGGCCGGACCGCCGCGCTTGGACGCGCCGTACTCGAGGACGAGGTACTCGCGGATCGCTCCCCCGACCTCGCGCTGCTTCATCTCCACGAAGCGGCCGACGCCGTGCTGCTCGTGCACGACGTAGTCGCCGGCTGTCAGCTCGAGCGGGTCGATCTGGCGCTTGCGGCGGGCCGGCATCTTGCGCATGTCGCGGGTCGACGCCTTCTGGCCGGACAGGTCCTCGCCGGTGAGGAGCACCACCCGGTTGGTCTCGTCCACGAACCCCTGGGTGAGCACGCCGCACGTGACGGTCACCAGATCGGTGGGGAGCGTCCCGTCGACGGTCTCGACCAGCCGGGCGGCGACGTCGTGCTCGGCGAGCACCTCGACCATCCGCTGCGCAGGACCGTGGCCGGGGTGGACCACGACCACGCGGTAGTCCTCCTTGAGCCACTGCTGGACGTCGCCGACGGCCTGCTCGATGTCGCCGCGGTAGGACTCGGCCGGACGGGCGGGCAGCATCCGGCTCTCGACGGCGCCCACCGACACGTCGATGCCGGCGGAGACGATCTCGCCCATCTCGTCGCGCAGGAGGGTCTCGACGGGCTCGACCGGCGTGGGGTCGCCGTCGGCCTCCGAGCCGATGCCGAACGGGCTCATCGTCCACCACGGCGTGGCCCGGGCGAGCGTGTGCGCGCGGACGTCGCCGATGGAGCGGTACGACGCCGCGCCGAGGTCGATCGGGGCGGTACCGCCGCCGGCCGCGGCGGCCCAGCTCGCGCCCAGGAACTCGTCGCTGGTGGCGACCAGGTCGTGTGCCCGCGAGCGGGCCCGCTCGGGGTCGACCACGAGCACGTGGGTGTCGGCGGGCATCAGGTCGACCAGCAGCTCCATCTCGTCGACCAGGGCGGGGGCGAGCGACTCCATCCCCTCGACGGCGATGCCGGCCGCGATCTTGTCGGTCAGCTCGAGCAGCTGCGGGTGCTGCTGCGCCCAGCTCGGCCGCGCGCCGGCGTACGTCGTCGGTGAGCAGCAGCTCGCGGCAGGGCGGCGCCCAGAGCCGGTCGACGGTGTCGAGGGTGCGCTGGTCGGCGACGGCGAAGGTGCGGATCTCCTCGACGTCGTCGCCCCAGAACTCGACGCGCAGCGGGTGCTCCTCGGTGGGCGGGAAGACGTCGACGATGCCGCCGCGGACCGCGAACTCACCGCGCTTCTCGACCAGGTCGACGCGGGAGTACGCCGCGTCCGCGAGCCGCCGCACGACGTCCTCGAGCGGGGCAGACGCCCCCGGGGTCAGCTCGACCGGCTCGAGGTCGCCGAGGCCCTGGACCTGCGGCTGGAGCACCGAGCGGACCGGTGCGACGACCACCTTCAGCGGGCCGTTGGTCGGGTCGGTGCCCGGGTGGCGGAGCCGGCGGAGCACCGCGAGCCGGCGGCCGACCGTGTCGCTGCGCGGGCTGAGCCGCTCGTGCGGCAGCGTCTCCCAGCTCGGGTAGTAGCCGACGAACGTGGGGTCGACCAGGTCGCCGAGCGACGCGACGAGGTCCTCCGCCTCCCGGCCGGTGGGCGTCACCACGAGCACGGTGCGCCCGGCGTCGACCAGCCCCGCGACGACGAACGGGCGCAACGCGGCCGGACCGGTCAGGTCGACCGCGGGCAGCAGCCCGGACCGCGCGTCCTCCACGGCGGTGGCGAGCGTGGGGTCGGCGAGGACGGCGTCGGCGAGGCCGGCAAGGCTCACGGTTCATCTCCTGGGACAGCACGACAGCCCCCGGTCGGCGTCGACAGGGGGTGGAGACACCAGTCTAGGCCGCGCCTCCGACAGTGCTCGCCGGCGCGTCAGGACGAGCGGTCGGCGTACTCCATGGCCGCAGACGGGCTACGCCGGGCACCTCACAGGTGACCCGGACGGCGCTGGGGTGGGGAGCGCCGGATCAGCCCTGCGCGCCGGACTCGGCCTCGGAGCGCAGGATGCAGAACTCGTTGCCCTCGGGGTCCGCGAGCACCACCCAGCCGGTCCCGGGACCCCAGTGGCCACGCAGGTCCAGGACCTCGGTGGCGCCGTGCTCGCGCAGCCGGGCCAGCTCCTCGTCGCGGGTGCCCTCGCGGGGCCGCAGGTCGAGGTGCAGCCGGTTCTTGACCGACTTCTCGTCCGGCACCTCGATGAACAGCAGCAGGTGGCCGGTCTCGGGGTCACGGATCATGCACTCGTCGTGCCCCGGCTCGTTCGGGTCGCCGTCGAGGTCGACGTACCCGAGAACCGGCTTCCACCACTCGGAGAGCTGGTAGGCGTCGTGGCAGTCGATGGTCGTGTGCGAGATGTAGGAAGTCACGCCGCGCAGCATCCTGCAGCCTCGCACCGCAGGGTCGACCGGTTTACGCGGACGGGCTAGCGGAGCGACCAGGGGTCGCGGCACTCCGGGTCGTCCTGGAGCCAGCCGAGCGCGGCCACCGCGGCCAGCTGCGAGTTCACCTTCAGCTTCTGGAGCACGGCCTTCACGTGGCTGCGCACGGTGGCCTCCGAGACGTCGAGCATGTCCGAGATGGAGCGGACGCCGTCGCCGGCGTACAGCAGCCGGAGCACGGTCCGCTCGCGCGGGGTCAGGGACTGCATCCGGGCCAGGAGCAGGTCCTTCTCGCTGCGGGCGGCCCGCCACTCGCGGATCAGGGTCTCCTTGTCCTCCTCGGCCATGATCGACCCGTCCCTCCATCACGTCGTGCAGGGTCAGCACGACCTCGTCCAGGGTCGTGGCGTTCGAGAGGACGGCGTCGACCCCGCGGTCGAGCAGGGCACCCCACAGCGGACCCTGCGGCGCGGCGGTGAGCAGGAGCCAGGGCATCTCGCCCTGGGCAGCGGCCAGGGCACGCGCCTCGCGCAGGCGCGGCGAGGGCTCGAGGTCGCACAGCATCAGGCCGGCGTCGGCCATCTCGGTGCTGACGTGCCCGGGCGGCAACGGCCGGCGCGGTCGCGCCCAGGTGAGGACGAACGCGTCGAAGCCGCGGCTGGACAGAGCCGTACGGACGGCCTCGGCGACCAGTGACTGGTCCGACGCCACAGCAATGCGGCGCGGCCGGCGCGTCATGCACCATGTGCCCCTCCCGGCCCGTCGTGAGCGGCGATTCCGGCGCGACACAACAGCGCTCGGAGAATCCATCACCCTCTGGCGATGCTCATCGTTGCCCGCCCGCGAGCGCGCTCCCGTGCGCCCGACCGCACATCACACCTACAATTGGGGATGGTTTCAGGGGCCTCGTTACCGGATGGTTGTCGCAGGTCCTCATGACCTCGCGAACGGCCCACCAGCCGCGCGTGGCCATTGCTGGGGAGGGAGTCCTGGCGGTTACCGCTGCTACCGTCCCCCACGGCAGTGGGACGCGACCCTTCGTCGAGCTCGGCCTGTTGGCACGCCGGGTCAAAGCGATGGCCGCAGCGGCTGGTGGGTCCCGAGGGGTTGATGTGCCCAGTGGGGCGAGAGGGACTCCGGCGGGCCTGCGCTGCTCCCGTCACCAATTTGTGGTACGTGACCCAAAAAGCCCTAAATACGCCCCAGAGCCCCCCAACTACCGTTCACACTGTGAGTGGCAACACTGTGGCCAAGCGGGGATTGGTGACTCCGCGAGGACTCTCGAAAGGCTGTCGCGGTCGGCAGTCCGGGGGACCGTTTGGGTAAGCGACGTTTCGCGTGGGGGCGGATCATGTCCGGTACGAATATGCGCATTCCCTCGGGGGTGTGGGGGTGGACAGGCACGGCGCTCGTCGTGCTGGTGGTGGCTCTGCCACCCCTCGTCACGCTGCGCCTCGACCCGGGGTCGCCGAGCCTCACGCGAGGCTGCCGGGGTGGTCGGCCTGGTCGTCAACGCCGTCGCCCTCGCCGCCGCCCTGGTCCTCTACTTCCACTGGCGCCTCACCACCTCGCAGGGAACCGCGTGGCTGTCCGCCGTCGCTCACGGCCGGCGCCGTCAAGGGCCTCGCCATGGCCGGCATGCGGGTCGCCTACCCCGACGAGATCCAGGCCCACGCCGGCCGTGATCATGGTCGATCGACCTGCTCTTCGCGATCACCGTCCTGACCATGGTGACGTCCTGCGCCGCAAGCCGCTGCCCATGGACCCGGCAGCTCTCGGCATCGTGCTCGGCCTGTTCGTGGCCGGCGTCCGCTTCGGCCTCGTGTCGAGCGACCCGCTCGTCACGCGTGAACGCCAGACGCTCGCCGATCGGCAACCTGCTCCTGATGGCGCTGCACCTCGGGTTCGCGTTCGCCGTACTCAACCTGGTCACGACCCCCGCCTGGGCCGGGCCGCGACTCGCGCTGGCCGTGGTCCTCCTCTCCGTCAACCGGGCGATCTCCTACCCCGCCCTCGACGGCACCTTCCTCAGCGTGACCGCGCTCGTCACCGACACCGCCGGCGCCGTGCTCCTCTGCGGCACGGCGCTGGCGATGCTGCGGCTCGCGATCCGCGAGAACACCACGACCGTCGACGCGCTGCACGACCGGGTCGCCCAGGTCGAGCAGGCCGTCCGCGAGGACCGCGAGCGGCTGCACGAGATCAACGCGACCATCGCCGGCATCGCCACCGCGACCCGCCTGATCCACGACGGTCCGGAGCTCACCGCCGACCGCAAGGATCTCCTGCAGGACATGCTGGACTCCGAGATCGCCCGCCTCGAGCGGCTGGTCGACCACCGGACCGCCCACCTGCACGACGTCGACCTCGACGCGACCATCCAGCCGCTGATCCTGGCCCAGCAGACCATGGGCCGGAACGTCCAGTGGACGCCGAGCGGCCACATCGCGAGCGGCGGGCGGACGACATCGCCGAGGTCCTGACCACCCTGCTCAACAACGCCGCCCAGCACGCCCCGGGCTCGCCGGTCTCCGTCTCGGTCCGTCAGGACAACGACCTGGTCGAGATCCGGGTCGCCGACTGCGGACCCGGCATCTCCCGCGAGATGGCGGCCCGCATCTTCGAGTGGGGCGAGCGTGGACCCGAGTCCGAGGGCCAGGGCATCGGCCTGAACGTCGCCAAGCGGCTCATCGACGAGCTCGGCGGCTCGCTGCGTGCCCTTCCGTCCCAGACCCACGCCGGCTTCGGCGCCATCTTCGTGATCACCCTGAACCCTTCGAGGAATGCACATGGCGCAGCCCGCGCTCGCGCGAAGTAACGTCCGGATCCTCATCATCGAGGACCACACGCTCTTCGCCGAGTCTCTGGACCTTGCCCTCACGATGGAGGGGTACGACGTACGCCGACTCCCCGTTCCCGGAGATGGGCTCGTCGCAGGGTGCCCTGCTGTCGGCGGTCGTCCGCCTGCACCCGCGCATCGTGCTGCTCGACCTCGACCTCGGCTACATGGGCGACGGGGTGCGCCTGATCGCGCCGATCGCCCGCTCCGGGTGCCCACGTCGTCGTCGTGACGGCGTCGGCCGAGAAGGGTCGCTGGGGCGAGTGCCTCCGGTACGGCGCCCGCAAGGTGCTGACCAAGGCGCGGCCGCTCAACGAGATCATGGCGACCGTGCGCCGGCTCAACCAGGGCCTGCCGGTCATGGACCGCGACGAGCGCGAGGACCTGCTCCAGGCGTGGCACCAGGAGCGCCAGGAGCACCAGGAGCTGCGGACCCGTCTGCAGCGCCTGACCGCGCGCGAGCGCGAGGTGCTCGGTCACCTGATGGAGGGCCACACGGTGCGTGACATCGCCCGGATCAGCGTGGTCTCCGAGGCCACCGTCCGGACCCAGGTGAAGTCCATCCTGGCCAAGCTCGAGGTCTCCTCGCAGCTGGCGGCCGTCGGCCTGGCCCACACCGTGGGCTGGAGGCCGCCGGGCGCCTGAGCCCACGCCGACCCACGACGCGCCGCCCTGATGGGCGGCGCGTTGTTGTCGTGCCCGGAAACCCCAGCGACGGCGGCGTTTCTTGCCCGATTTGCGGCATGCCGCAACCTCCCCGCGTTGCGACCCTTGAGGTCAAGACGTAGACGACAGGGGAGCAGGGGCGGTGACCTCGTTGACACATCTGGCGGCGCCCATCGCCCCGGGCAGACTGGTCGACCACAACGCAGCGCGGGCTGGTACAGGTCGCCGGCACGTCCCGGTCCGTGGCGCCCTCGACCACTCGCGTGGTTCGCCACGTGCCCGTGGTCGTTGCTGTTCGGTGACGTCGCGGTCGCGATGGCGGGTCTCGCTGCCGTGTCCGCCGCAGGTCTCCCGCTCACGCCGAGAGCCCTCCTGTTCCCGGTCCTCTGGCTGGTGCTGCTGACGGCGACCCGGGCCTACGAGACGCGGTCGGTCGGAGTCGGCCTGGCCGAGTCGTCGCGCCGCGTGCTGCGCGCCGGCGCCGCACTGGCCCTGACCGCCGTCGCGGTGGCGGCCGTCGGCAACCTGACCAGGACGTCCGGCCAGCTGCTGCTCCTCTCCGGAGCGGTCGCGGTCGGCTCGCTCGCGCCTCGCGTCACCCGCGACCTCGTGCATCACCCGCACCCACGCCGGCGCTCGCGCCAGGACCCGGGTCGTCGTCGCCGGCAGACACCCCCGCGACGTCGAGCGGGTGCTCGCCGAGCTGGCGCGGACCACCCACCACGGCCTCGACGTCGCCGCCGTCTGCCTGTCGCGCCAGCCGCGACGTACCACCTTCGACGTGCCCGTGGCCGTCGGCCTCGAGCACCTCGCCGACACCGCCGCCGCCTGCGGCGCCCAGGGCGTGATCCTGATGCCGTGCGACCACCTCGAGGACAAGGAGCTGCGCCGGATCGAGTGGCAGCTCGAGCTCGCCGGCGTCAACCTCTTCGTGGGGACGCCGCTCCTCGACGTCTCTCCCACCCGCGCCACGGTCGCCCAGGCCGGTGGGCTCGGCCTGCTGCGGGTCCGCCCCGCCGGTCGCCGTGGTCCCGCCCAGCTCGTCAAGAACCTCCTCGAGCGTCCGATGGCCGCGCTGATGCTGCTGCTGCTCTCGCCGCTGCTGATCGGCCTGTTCGTGGCGATCCGCAGGGACTCCCCCGGCCCCGCGATCTTCCGTCAGTCGCGCGTGGGTCGCGACGGCCGCCTCTTCACGATGTACAAGTTCCGGACCATGTCCGACGGGGCGCACGGTGCCGTCGAGGAGCTCAGCGACCAGAACGAGTCCGACGCGGTGCTCTTCAAGATGCGCCAGGACCCGCGGATCACCCGGCTGGGCGCCATGCTGCGGAAGTTCTCGCTCGACGAGGTGCCCCAGCTGTTCAACGTGGTGCTCGGCCAGATGTCCCTGGTGGGTCCCCGCCCGGCGCTGCAGTCCGAGGTCATCCAGTACTGCCAGGACGCCCGGCGCCGGCTCGTCGTGAAGCCCGGCCTCACCGGCCTCTGGCAGGTCTCCGGCCGCTCCGACCTGTCGTGGGAGGACACCGTCCGGCTCGACGTGAAGTACGTCGACAACTGGTCGCTCGCGCTCGACTTCTCGATCCTGGTGCGGACCGTCCAGGCCGTCGTCAGCCACCGCGGCGCCTACTGACGCCGAACGGTCTAGACCGCTTTCTCGGATTGTGGGCGTCGTACGCCTGAACCACCGGAAACGGACGATGAATCTCAGGGGCCGAACCGGTCTGATCGGGGGAAACCCTGATGCCGACTGTCCCCGCCCTGTGATGGAGTTTTCTCATGCATCGTCAGATCGCCGGCAAGCTGACCGGCCGAGTCACCAAGTGGATCGTGCTCGGCGATCTGGCTCGTCGCCTTCGTCGGCCTCGGTTCGTTCTCGTCCAAGCTGGCCGACGTCCAGAACAACGAGGCTTCCTCCTGGCTGCCGTCCAGCGCCGAGTCGACCCAGGCGCTCGAGAAGCTCGAGCCGTTCCAGGACCCCAACGCCATCCCCACCGTGATCGTCTACGAGAGGACTTCCGGCCTCACCGAGGACGACCTCGCGGCGGCCACCGCGCAGGTGGCCGAGTTCCAGGCGATGGACGGCGTCGAGGGCGAGGTCGTGGGCCCGGTCCGTCGTCCGAGGACGGGCAGGTCGCCCAGACGGTCGTCACGTTCAACTTCGGCAAGAACGGCTGGGAGGACATGCCGGACACCGCCGACGAGCTGCGCGACATCGCGGCGATCGACGGGGTCAACACCTACATCGCCGGATCCGGCGGCCAGGCCGCCGACTCGTTCGAGGCGTTCGCCGGCATCGACAGCAGCCTCCTCGCTGGCGGCCCTCGGCGTGGTCATCATCATCCTGCTGTTCACCTACCGCAGTCCCGTCCTGTGGATCCTTCCGATCTTCTCGGTCGTCGTCAGCCTGGTCACGAGCCTGGGCCTGGTCTACTTCCTCGCCAAGTACGCCGACCTCACGGTCAACGGCCAGAGCCAGGCGATCCTGAGCATCCTGGTGATCGGCGCCGGCACCGACTACGCGCTGCTGCTCGTGGCGAGATATCGAGAAGAGCTCCGTCGCCACGAGGACCGGCACGAGGCGATGGCGTTCGCCCTGCACCGGGCGGCGCCGGCGATCCTCGCCAGCGCCGTCGACCGTCGCGGTCGGCATGCTCTGCCTGATGTTCGCCGAGCTGAGCTCCACCGCCGGCCTCGGTCCGGTCACCGCGATCGGCGTCGCCGTCACCTTCCTCGTGATGGTCACCCTGCTGCCGGCGCTCCTGGTCATCTGCGGACGCTGGATCTTCTGGCCCAAGCGGCCCGACCTTCGGCTCGCCCGAGCCCACCAGCACCGGCATCTGGGCCAAGGTGGGCCGACGGATCGCCGTGCGCCCGCGGACGGTCTGGGCGGTCACCACGGGCGCTCCTGCTGCGTGGCTTGCCTGGGCCTGTTCCGGCTCGACGCCAACGGACTCGCCACGGACGAGCAGTACACCAAGGACTTCGACTCCGTCATGGGTCAGCGGGTGCTGATCGACCACGGTCTCGTCGACACGTCCAACCCGATCATGGTCGTCGCCAACGCCGACAAGGCCGCGGACAGTCGCCGACGCCCTCGCGGGTGTGGAGGGGCTCGAGCCACCCTCGGAGCCGGTGATCAAGGACGGCGTCGCCTTCTATCACGGCTGCCATCCCCGGTGACCTCGCCTCCCAGGCGGCCTTCGACAAGGTCGAGGCAGCCCGCGACGCCGTCCACGAGATCGACGGCGCCGACGCTCTGGTCGGTGGCTTCTCCGCGATCTACCTCGACACCAAGATCGCTTCGTCGCGCGACAACGTCGTGATCATCCCGATCGTGCTGCTCGTCGTGTTCCTGATCCTGGTCCTGCTCCTGCGGGCACTCGCCTCTCCGGTGATCCTGATCGGGACGGTGGTCCTGTCGTTCGGGGCGGCGATGGGTCTCTCGACCCTGGCGTTCGAGTACGTCTTCCCATCCATCGTGGACAAGTGGCCAGCGGTGCCGAGGCAGACGCGAGCTTCCCGCTCTTCGCGTTCGTCTTCCTCGTGGCGCTCGGCATCGACTACAACATCTTCCTGATGACCCGGGTGCGCGAGGAGACCGCGAACCTGCGGCACCCGGCGCGGGTCGCTGGTCGCGCTCACGTCGACCGGCGGCGTGATCACGTCGGCCGGCATCGTGCTGGCCGCCACGTTCCTCGTGCTCGGGCACGCTGCCCGCTCGTGTTCCTGGCGGAGCTCGGCACGGCCGTCGCCCTCGGGCGTCCTGCTCGACACGCTGATCGTCCGGTCGGTGCTGGTCACCGCGATCAACCTCGATCTCGGAAGCAAGATCTGGTGGCCGAGCTCGCTCGACCGCGGCCCGAACACGGTCGAGGCGCCGGAGCCAGACCGCGAGACCGCCGGGGTCTGATTCCGGTCCGACGTTCGAGTACGGCGCGTCCGTGGGGTGATCCCCGCGGACGCGCCGCTCGTCGTTGTTGGGAGACTGTCGGGTATGGACGAGGTGAAGCCGGCCCAGGTACGCCGGGCGCTGGCCCGCGCCGAGCGCGGAGCCGCCCTCGACCTGGCCGAGGCGACCGCGCTGCTGGCCGCCCGAGGCGAGGAGCTGGACCGGCTGTGCGCTGCAGCGGCCCGGGTCCGCGACGCCGGCCTGGTCGCCGCGGGCCGTAGTGTCGATGGTCGGGGAACGATCACCTACTCCCCCAAGGTCTTCATCCCGGTCACCCGGCTGTGCCGGGACCGGTGCCACTACTGCACGTTCGTCGAGACGCCCGGGCACGCTGCGCGCGAGGGCCGGGCGCCGTACCTCTCCCCCGACGAGATCCTCGACCTCGCCCGCCAGGGCGGGGAGCTGGGCTGCCTGGAGGCGCTGTTCACCCTGGGTGACCGGCCCGAGGACCGCTGGCCCGAGGCCAGGGAGTGGCTGCGACGAGCAGGGCTACGACTCGACGCTGGCGTACGTGCGGGCGATGGCGGTCCGGGTGCTCGAGGAGACCGGCCTGCTGCCGCACCTCAACCCTGGCGTCATGTCGTGGGAGGAGATGAACCGGCTCAAGCCGGTCTCGCCGTCCATGGGGATGATGCTGGAGACCACGTCCACCCGGCTGTTCACCGAGAAGGGCGAGGCCCACCACGGCTCTCCCGACAAGGACCCGGCGGTCCGGCTTGCGGGTGCTCGAGGACGCCGGCCGGCTGTCGATCCCGTTCACGACCGGGCTGCTGGTCGGCATCGGTGAGGACCTCACCGAGCGGGCGGAGACGATCTTCGCGATCCGCGCGGTCGCCCGTCAGTACGCCGGCATCCAGGAGGTGATCGTCCAGAACTTCCGGGCCAAGCCGGACACCGCGATGCGGCACGCCGACGACCTCGGCCTCGACGAGTACCGCGCGACCATCGCGGTCACCCGCCTGCTGCTCGGTCCGAAGCTGCGGGTGCAGGCGCCGCCCGAACCTGGTCGACCTCGCCGAGTGCCGCGCCCTGCTGGAGGCCGGCGTCGACGACTGGGGCGGCGTCTCCCCGCTGACCCCCGACCACGTGAACCCCGAGCGCCCCTGGCCCTCCCTGGAGCGGCTGCGCTCGATCACGGCCGAGTGCGGCTTCGAGCTGCGCCCGCGGCTCACGGTCCACCCCGAGTACGTCACCCACGGCGAGCCCTGGCTCGACCCGCGGGTGTCCGGCCACGTCGCGGCCCTGGCCCTGCACGACGGTCCGGACGCCGGCCTCGCGCGCCCCGGCGTACGCCCGGTGGGGCTGCCGTGGCAGGAGCCGGACGGCGGGTTCGCCAGTGTGGGATCGGGCGTCGGCCGCACCGACCTGCACGCCGCCATCGACACCGACGGCCGCACCGACGACCGCCGCAGCGACTTCGACGAGGTGTACGGCGACTGGGACGCCCTGCGCGAGACAGATAGTCCGCCGTCGAAAAGCACGCCCAGCCCGCCCGAGAAGGTGCCGATCGCGGCGGACTATCCGCACTGCGACAGGCGGAGAAGGACCCGGCCGGGCTCACCGACGAGCAGGCGCTGGCCCTGATCACGGCCGAGGGCGAGCTGCTGGAGCAGGTGTGCCGGCTGGCCGACGACCTGCGCCGGGACACCGTCGGCGACGACGTCACCTACGTCGTCAACCGGAACATCAACTTCACCAACGTCTGCTACGTCGGCTGCCGGTTCTGCGCGTTCGCCCAGCGGCGTACCGACGCCGACGCGTTCTCCCTGTCCCTCGACCAGGTCGCCGACCGGGCCGACGAGGCGTGGGAGCTCGGCGCGACCGAGGTGTGCATGCAGGGCGGGATCGACCCCGAGCTGCCCGGTACGGCCTACTTCGACCTGGCCGCGGCCGTGAAGCGGCGGGTGCCGGGCATGCACGTGCACGCGTTCTCCCCGATGGAGATCGTCAACGGCGCCTCGCGCACCGGCCTGTCGGTCGAGGACTTCCTGATCAAGGCCCGCGAGTCCGGCCTCGACACCATCCCCGGCACCGCCGCCGAGATCCTCGACGACGAGGTCCGGTGGGTGCTGACCAAGGGCAAGCTGCCCGCGCAGACCTGGATCGACGTCGTGACCACCGCGCACCGTGTGGGCCTGCGGTCGAGCTCGACGATGATGTACGGCCACGTCGACAACCCGCGGCACTGGGTGCAGCACCTGCGCGTGATCAGCCGGATCCAGGACGAGACCGGCGGCTTCACCGAGTTCGTGCCGCTGCCGTTCGTGCACCACTCCTCGCCGATCTACCTCGCCGGCGTCGCCCGACCCGGGCCGAGCCTGCGCGACAACCTCGCGGTGCACGCCGTCGCCCGGATCCTGCTGCACGGCCGGATCGAGAACATCCAGACCAGCTGGGTCAAGCTCGGCACCGACGGCACCCGCGCCATGCTCCGCTCCGGCGCCAACGACCTCGGCGGCACGCTGATGGAGGAGACGATCTCCCGGATGGCCGGCTCCGAGCACGGCTCGGCGAAGACGGTCGAGGAGCTCACCGAGATCGCGGCGGGCGTCGGTCGTCCGGTGCGCGAGCGGACCACGACGTACGGCGTTCCGGGTCAGCGCGGCAGCGCGGACACGGCCACCTTCAGGTCGGACACGAGTTCCTCGTAGGCCGCCAGCCGGTCGTCGGTGCGAAGGACGGCCGACGGGTGGGTGGTCGTGAGCACCCATGCCGGCGGTCGGGGTACCGGGAAGGTGTCCGGCCAGTCGATCAGTCGTCCTCGCGTCTCCCCCACCCGGAACGACGACCCGTAGACGGCCTTGCCGGCGGTCCCGCCCACAAAGGGCTCACCGGCGAGGTCCTCCTTGTCGCCGGGCTGCTCCCCCAGGATCATCACCTGCGCGGATGCACGTCCGTCACCCATCACCGCCTGGGTGGCGTCGCGGTAGAGCTCGCAGCCCCGGCAGTCCTGCACCGCGTCGTGCAGCCGCTTCAGGCTCGGCCGATCCGGGACCCACTGCTCGGCGCCCGGCCACTCCTCGCTGGCCATGCCACCCCGTGCCCGATCGCGCGCGACGTAATCGTTCTCCACGGCTACGGTGACCTCCATGGCCAGCATCGACGTCACCGGACCGCCCGTCGAGCGGTCCGAGGAGATCCTCACCCCGGACGCCCTCGACTTCGTGGCCGACCTGCAGCGCAGGTTCGGCGGCACGCGCGACGCAGCTGCTCGCGGCGCGGCGCGAGCGGCGCCAGACGATCGCGCGCACGGGTCGGCTCGACTTCCTGCCCGGGCACGGCCGAGGTACGCGACGGTGACTGGTCGGTCGCACCCGTGCCCGGCGACCTGCAGGACCGGCGGGTCGAGATCACCGGCCCGACCGAGCGGAAGATGGCGATCAACGCCCTCAACTCCGGCGCCCGCGTCTGGCTGGCCGACCTCGAGGACGCGAACACACCGCACTGGCAGAACGTCGTCGGCGGCCAGCTGACCCTGCGCGACGCCGTACGCCGGACGATCGCGTTCACCTCGCCGGAGGGCAAGGAGTACGCGCTCGCCGACCCCGACCGGATCCCGGTGATCGTGCCGCGGCCCCGCGGCTGGCACTTCGACGAGGAGCACGTCGTCGTCGACGGCACGCCCGTCGGTCGCGGCGCTGGTCGACTTCGGGCTCTACTTCTTCCACAACGCGAAGGAGCTGCTCGCGCGCGGCAGCGGGCCGTACTTCTACCTGCCGAAGCTGGAGTCCCACCTCGAGGCCCGGCTCTGGAACGACGTCTTCACCCACGCCCAGGCCGCGCTGGAGGTCCCGCACGGCACGATCCGCGCGACGGTGCTGATCGAGACGATCACGGCGGCGTTCGAGATGGACGAGATCCTCTACGAGCTGCGCGACCACATGGCGGGTCTCAACGCCGGCCGCTGGGACTACCTGTTCAGCATCATCAAGAACTTCCGCGACGCCGGCCCGTCGTTCACGCTGCCCGACCGGAACGCCGTCACCATGAACGCGCCGATGATGAAGGCCTACAGCGACCTGCTCGTGCACACCTGCCACCGGCGCGGGGCGTTCGCGATGGGCGGGATGGCGGCGTTCATCCCGAGCCGGCGCGACCCGGAGATCAACGAGCGCGCGTTCGCCAAGGTGCGCGAGGACAAGACCCGCGAGGCCACGGCCGGCTTCGACGGCTCCTGGGTGGCGCACCCCGACCTGGTGCCGGTGTGCGCCGAGATCTTCGGCGAGACCCTCGGCGACCGGCCGAACCAGCTCGACGTGCTGCGCGACGACGTGCACGTGACCGCCGACGACCTGCTGGCCGTCGACCGGACGCCCGGCGAGCGCACCGAGCAGGGCCTGCGCGGCAACATCCGGATCGGCATCCAGTACCTCCAGGCCTGGCTCTCCGGCAACGGCGCCGCCGGCATCGACAACCTGATGGAGGACGCCGCCACCGCCGAGATCTCGCGCTCGCAGGTGTGGCAGTGGATGTTCAACGAGCGCCACCCTCGACACCGGCGAGATCGTCACCCACGAACTCGTCGAGCGGATCGTCGAGGAGGAGTACGCCGCCCTCCGCGAGGCGGTCGGTGCCGAGGCGTTCGACGCCGGCCACTGGGACGAGGCCCGCCGCCTGTTCGTCGAGTCCGCCCTCAGCGAGGAGTTCCCCGACTTCCTCACCCTCCCGGCGTACCAGTCCGTCCTCGCCGCCGAACACGCTGACCCGCCAGAAGTTCTGGCGGGTCACCGCGCATTTTTCGCAAACTTCTGGCGGGTCAGCGTCAGTTGCGGGCGAACTTGACCCGGTCGCCGCCGACCCAGACGCCGGCGAGGTCGGAGTCGCCGCCGAGGGCGAAGACCTTGGCCAGCGCGTCCTCGGCGGAGGCGGCGTGGCGGAGGCCGACGTCGAGCGGGTCGTCGGGCAGCGGGCGCACCCAGACCGCGTCGAACTCCTTGCCGACGCTGAGGTCGCCGACCTGGTCGCCCAGCCCGAGCGCCAGAGCGCCGGCGCGGGTGGCGAGGTGGAGCAGGTGGGCCGAGGTGAGCGGAAGGCCTTCGAGGCCCAGCAGCGACTGCATGAAGTAGGCCTGCAGCCCCTCCTTGAGCAGCGAGAAGCCGGTGCCGGCACCGACGTCGGAGCCGAGCGCGACCCGGACGCCGTGCTCGACGTGCCGGCGCAGCGGGAACAGCCCGCTGCCGAGGGCGGAGTTGCTGGTCGGGCAGTGCGCGACCGACGCGCCGCGGCCGGCGAGCACGCTGAGCTCGGCGTCGGTGGCGTGCACGTTGTGGGCGAGCACGGAACGCTCCCCGAGCAGGCCGTGCGCGGTCGTAGGTGTCGACGTAGTGCTCCGCCTCGGCGAACAGCTCGCGCCACCGCGGCGACCTCGGCGGGGTTCTCGTTCACGTGCGAGGTGAACCACGCGTCCGGCACGTCCTTCTGGACCGCGGCGCAGGCGTCGAGCAGCTCGTCGCCGGCGGACGAACGAGAACCGCGGCGTCACGGCGTACCGCGCGCGGCCGGTGCCGTGCCAGCGCTGCGGCGAGCGCCAGCGCCTCGTCGTACGCGCGCTCGGGCGTGGTGTGCAAGGCTCGGGGAGCCCCCGGTCGCTGACCACCAGTCCCGAGGTCACCCGCAGCCCGACCCGGGCGGCCTCGGTGAAGAGCATGTCCATCGCCGGCGCGAAGTGCGAGCCGAACACGAGGGCCGTGGTGGTGCCGGCCGACGCCAGCCCGAACAGGAACTCCTCCGCCACCTCCTGGGCGTACGCCGGCTCCGCGAGGTGGCACTCCTCCGGCAGCGCGCAGCGCTCGAGCCACTCGAGCAGCGGCATGCCGAGCGCGCCGATCACGCGCACCTGCGGGAAGTGCACGTGGGTGTCGACCAGACCGGGCAGCAGCACGCCGCTCGCGCAGGTCGACGACGTCCTCGTCGGGATGCGCCGCGCGGACCGTGGCGAAGGCGTCGCGCTCGACGATGATCCCGTCGACGACGAGCAGGCCGGCGTCGTCGTCGCTGCGCAGCGTGCCGCCGGTGAACGGGTCGTCCGGGGTGTCGAGGACCCGAGCCCGGAAGATCGTCATCGCCGCTGCCCGGCGTGGTCGGTCTGGAACGACGCGCACCAGCTCGGCGGCGACGCCGAACGCGATCGTGGCGGGGTCCTTGCCGCTCGAGGTCGGGATCGCCGATCGGCGAGTGGATCCGGGCGATCGTCGCCTCGTCGTGACCCTCGACGGCCAGGCCCTGCTGGAAACGGCGCCACTTCGCCGACGACCCGATCAGCCCGATCGATGCCGAGGTGGGCGCAGCGCAGCGCGGCGTCGCAGAGCGCGAAGTCCTCGGCGTGGTCGTGGGTCATCACCAGCACGTGGGTGCCGCGCGGCACCTGCCCGAGCACGACCTCCGGCAGCGGCGAGTGGTGGACGTGGACGGCCGCCTGGCCGTCGTCGAGGCAGGCCAGCCGCTCGGCGGTCAGCTGGTCGGCGCGGGAGTCGACGAGGTGCAGCTCGAGGTCGTGGCGGCTCAGGATCCGGGCCAGCTCGAGCCCGACGTGACCGACCCCGAAGATCGCCACCGACGGGACCACCGCCAGCGGCTCGAGCAGCAGCGTGACCTCGCCACCGCAGCACTGCCGGCCGTGCTCGGTGCGGGCCTTGTCGTTGAGCGACATGGTCATCGACTCGGGCGCGCCCGGCCGGCCCGGCGAGCAGGTCGCGGGCCCGTGCGACGGCCGTCTCCTCGAGGTTGCCGCCGCCGACGCTCCCCCAGACGCCGTCGGCGGAGACGACCATCTTGGCGCCGGCGTCGCGCGGGGCATGCCCGCGCACGGCGGTGACGGTGACCAGGACGCCCGGGGTGCGCTCGCCGGCGGAGGCGTTCGACCGCGGCGAGCCAGTGCATCACGGCACCTCCGCCCGGGCCACCTGCTCCGACCGTGGGTGCAGCGGCTCGGCGTCGGCGTCCGGCTGGTCGGGTACGGCGCCGGGCAGGCCCTCGGCGACGTGGCCGTGCTCGCCGGCCGCGCCGGGCCTGCTCGATCGCCCAGTAGACCGCCTCGGGGGTGGCCGGCGACGGCGAGGTCGACGCTGGTGCCGGGCGGACCGAACGCGGCCGCCGCCTGGCGCAGCGCCTCGCGCACCGAGAACGCCAGCATCAGCGGCGGCTCGCCGACGGCCTTGGAGCCGTAGACGGCGCCGTCCTCGTGCGCCCGTTGGAGCAGGGCGACGTTGAACTCCTCGGGCATCTCGCTGAAGCTCGGCAGCTTGTAGGTGCTGGCCGCCTGGGTCGTCAGCCGGCCGCGGTTCGGGCCGTCGGACTCGTCCCAGCGCAGGTCCTCGAGGGTCAGCCAGCCGGCGCCCTGCACGAACCCGCCCTCGATCTGGCCGAGGTCGACCAGCGGCGACAGGCTGTCGCCGACGTCGTGCACGATGTCGACGCGGCGGGTGCGGTAGGCGCCGGTGAAGCCGTCGACCTCGACCTCGGTCGCGGCGGCGCCGTACGCGAAGTACTTGAACGGGTGGCCGTGCATCGCGGTGGAGTCCCAGTGCAGGCCCTCGGTGCGGTAGAAGCCGGCCGCCCACAGCTGGACCCGGCTGAAGTACGCCTCGCGGACCAGGTCGTCCCAGCCGATCTCGCGGCCGGCGCGCGACGGCCGTCAGCCGGTCCTGGATCTGCTCGCAGGCGTGCTTGACCGCGCCGCCGTTGAGGTCGGCGCCCGAGCTCGCGGCGGTGGCGGAGGTGTTCGGCACCTTGTCGGTGCGGGTCGGCGCCAGCCGGACCTTCTCCAGCGGGACGCCGAGCGTGGTCGCGGCGACCTGGATCATCTTGGTGTGCAGGCCCTGGCCCATCTCGGTGCCGCCGTGGTTGATCAGCACCGAGCCGTCCTTGTAGACGTGCACGAGCGCGCCGGCCTGGTTGAAGGCGGTGAAGTTGAAGGAGATGCCGAACTTCACCGGCGTGACCGCCAGCGCCCGCTTGGTGTGCGGGTGCTCGCTCGTTGTACGCCGCGATCTCGGCGAGCCGCGACGCGACCTGGCCGGTGGTGACCACCTGGTCCCAGGCGAGTGCCGGCGCGCTCGGGGTGCCGCACCGGCTGGCCGTACGGCGTGGCCTGGCCGTCGACGTAGAAGTTGCGGCGGCGCAGGTCGATCGGGTCGATCCCGAGCAGCGGCGCGCACCGGCCGAGGATGTCCTCGATCACGAGCATCCCCTGCGGCCCGCCGAAGCCGCGGAACGCGGTCTGCGACGTCTTGTTGGTCTTCGCGATCCGGCCGTTCACCCGCACGTGCGGGATCCAGTAGGCGTTGTCGATGTGGCACAGCGCCCGGGCCAGCACCGGCTCGCTGAGGTCGAGGCTCCAGCCGCCGTCGGAGGTGAGCGTCGCGTCGAGCGCCTGCAGCCGGCCGTCGTCGTCGAAGCCGACCCGCCACTGCGCGTGGAAGCCGTGCCGCTTGCCGGTCATCGTCATGTCCTGGGCGCGGGTCAGCCGCAGCCGCACCGGGCGTCCGGTGAGCGTCGCGCCGAGCGCCGCGATCGCGGCGAAGCCGTGCGGCTGCATCTCCTTGCCGCCGAACCCGCCGCCCATCCGCAGGCACTGCACGGTGACGTCGTGGTTGTGCAGGCCGAGCACGTGGGCCACGATCTCCTGCGTCTCGGACGGGTGCTGGGTGCTGCTCTGCACGAAGATCTGCCCGCCCTCGTCGACCAGCGCCAGCGAGCAGTGGGTCTCGAGGTAGAAGTGCTCCTGGCCGGCCATCTCGGTCACCCCGCTGAAGACGTGGGCCGACCCGGCGAGCCCGGCCTCGACGTCGCCGCGCTCGACGGTCGGCTGGCCGCCCTGGAAGCTGTGCGCCGCGATCGCCTCGGTGACCCCGATCAGCGCGGGCAGCGGCTCGTAGTCGACCTCGACGGCCAGCGGCGCCGAGGCGGGCGGCCTCGAGCGTCTCGCCGAGCACCCAGCAGACGGCGTGGCCGAAGAACATCACCTCGGACGGGAACAGCGGCTCGTCGTGCTTGACGCCGGCGTCGTTGACGCCGGGCACGTCGTCGGCGGTCAGCACCCGGACCACGCCCGGCACGTCGTACGCCGGCGCCGGGTCGAGCCGGGTCACCCGCGCGTGGGCGTGCGGCGCCTGGACGGGGTGCGCGTGCAGGACGTCGTGGGTCCGCTCGACCAGGTCGTCGGTGTAGAGCGCGAGCCCGGTGACGTGCAGGCTGGCGCTCTCGTGGGGCAGGGCGAGCCCGACGACCGCGTCGTCGGGGCGCTGGGACAGAGAGGTCATGCGGGCACCCCCTCCTCGCTGGCCGCCCACAGCTTGCGCAGCGACTGGCCGAGCATCGCCGAGCGGTACGCCGCGCTGGCGCGGTGGTCGTCCATGGGCGTGCCCTCGTCGCGCAGCACCTCCGCGGCCGCCTCGACGGTGCTCGCGCGGTCCACGGCCGGCCCTCCAGCGCGGCCTCGGTGGCGAGCGCCCGGATCGGGGTCGCGGCGACGCCGCCGAGACCGATCCGGGCCCGGACCACCCGGCCGTCGATCACGTCGAGGGCGAAGCCGACCGCGACGCTGGAGATGTCGTCGTACCGGCGCTTCGCGATCTTGTGGAACGCGGAGAGCCCGGCCAGCGGCCGCGGGATGCGGACGGCGCGGATCAGCTCGCCGGGGCGCCGCACGGTCTGGCGGTAGCCGGTGAAGTAGTCGGCCAGCGGCACCTCGCGGTCGCCGCCGCTGCGAGGCCAGCACGACGTCCGCCTCGAGCGCGAGCAGCGCCGGTGGCAGGTCGCCGATCGGCGAGCCGGTGCCGATGTTGCCGCCGATGGTGGCGCCGTTGCGGATCAGCCGCGAGGCGAACAGCGGCCACACCTCGTCGAGCAGCGGCACCGCGCCGTCGAGCCCGGCCTCGACCTCGGACAGGGTGAGCGCGGCGCCGACCAGGATCGAGTCGTCCTCGGCCAGGAGCTCGCGCAGCTCGGGCAGCCGGTCGATCGCCACGGCGTACGCCGCCCGGGAGCCGCGGAGGTTGACCTCGACGCCCCAGTCGGTGGAGCCGGCGACGACCGTCGCGTCCGGGTGGTCGCGCGAGCAGCGACAGCGCCTCGGCCAGGTCGGCCGGCCGGGCGAAGCCCCCGTCGGGCCGGTCGATCCGGGTGGCAGCGGGCGCCGGTGCCGGGCTGGAGCGGCGGCTGCGCCAGCGGGTCGTCGTCCAGCGGCTGGCCCAGCGCCCACGCCGCGTCGCGGATCGGGCGGTAGCCGGTGCAGCGGCAGAGGTTGCCGCTCATGGCGTGCAGGTCGAAGCCGTTGGGTCCGTGCTCGTGGTCGGCGTCGGCGGTCGGGCCGGTGCCGTTGGTGTGGCCATTCTTGTGACCGGGCGTGCGGCCGGCGCGGTAGAACTCGGCGGCCATGCTGCACACGAACCCGGGCGTGCAGTAGCCGCACTGCGAGCCGCCGCGCACGGCCATCTCGCGCTGGACCGGGTGCAGGGCGTCGCGGGTCGCCGAGGCCCTCGGCGGTGACGACCTCCTGCCCGTCGAGCGCGGCGGCCGGCACCAGGCAGGCGTTGATCGCGGTCCACTGGGTGCGCGTCCGTCGCCCGTCGGGCCGCGCGACCAGGACCGAGCAGGCGCCGCACTCACCCTCGGCGCAGCCCTCCTTCGCGCCGGTCAGGCCGAGGCGGCGCAGGAAGTCCAGCGCGGTGGTGTTGGTGGGCACGCCGGACAGTGCGCGTGGCTCCCCGTTGACGGTGATCCGCGGCTCCGTCATCTCTCTCCCTCGCAGTCGAACTGCGCGGCCGTCACCGCGCGCATGGTTGGGAGTCGTCGGTGGCCGCTGGTTATCCATGCCGAACAGCGACGCCGCGTCCACCACTCTACGTGAACCAGGTCACAGGGAGGAGGGACGGCGTAGACCGGGATGCCGGTTGACGTCCTTGTAGAGCAGGTAGCGGAACCGGCCCGGACCGCCGGCGTAGCAGGCCTGCGGGCAGAACGCGCGCAGCCACATGAAGTCGCCCTCCTGCACCTCGACCCAGTCCTTGTTGAGCAGGTAGACGGCCTTGCCCTCGAGCACGTAGAGCCCGTGCTCCATCACGTGGGTCTCCGGGAACGGGATCGCGCCGCCGGGCTCGAAGGTGACGATGTTGACGTGCATGTCGTGCCGTACGTCGTCCGGATCCACGAACCGCTGCGTGCTCCAGGCACCGTCGGTGTCGGGCATCGGCAGCATGGGTACGTCGCTCTCGTGGGTCACGAACGACTCGGGCACCTCGACCCCGCCCACCCGCTCGTAGGCCTTGCGGATCCAGTGGAAGGTGGCGTTCTGGTCGGTGTCGTTGCGCAGCGTCCAGTCCGTGCCGGGCGGCAGGAACGCGTAGCCGCCGGGCTCGACGCGATGCGCGACGCCGCCGACCGTCAGTGACACCGTCCCGCCCACCACGAAGAGCACCGCCTCGGCATCCGGGTCGGGCTCGGGCTGCTCGCTGCCGCCTCCGGGTCCGACCTCGACGATGTACTGCGCGAACGTCTCGGCGAAGCCGGACAGGGGCCGCGCGATCACCCACAGCCGCGTCTCGTCCCAGAACGGCAGCCGGCTGGTGACGATGTCGCGCATGGTGCCGCGCGGGAGGACGGCGTACGCCTCGGTGAACACGGCCCGGTCGGTGGTCAGCTCGGTCTGCCCCGGCAGCCCACCCGTGGGCACGTAGTAGTGCGCGCTCATCGTCTCTCCCCTCGTCAGCAGCCGCCCGCGCGGGGCGGCGTCCAGGTCGATCGGGCGGCCGCGCAGCCAGGTCTGCCGGACCGTGCCGGTGAGCGTACGCCCGGCGTACGCCGACACGGGGTTCTTGTGCCGCAGCCTGGCCACGTCGACCACGAACTCCTCGTCGGGTGCGAAGACGCACAGGTCGGCCAGGCTGCCGATGGCGATCTCGCCCCTGTCTGCGAGGCCCACCCTCCGGGCCGGCGCGGTGGCCATCCAGCCGGCGACCTCGGCCAGCTCGATGCCGCGGTCCCGGGCGGTCGTCCAGACGGCCGGCAGCCCGATCTGCAGCGACGCGACGCCGCCCCAGGCCTCGGCGAAGTCGCCGAGGTCGAGGCGCTTGAGCTCGGCGGTGCAGGGCGAGTGGTCGCTGACGACGAAGTCGATGTCGCCGTCGATCAGCCCCTCCCAGAGCCCTTCCCGGTTGTCGGCGTCGCGGATCGGCGGGCAGCACTTGAACTCGGTCGCGCCGTCCGGGATCTCGTCCGCGGCGAAGACGAGGTAGTGCGGGCAGGTCTCCACGGACACGTCGACGCCGTCCGCGCGGGCGGCCCGGAGGGCGGGGATGGCCGCCGCCGCGCTGAGGTGGACGACGTGGGCCCGGCCACCGCTGGCGCGGGCCGCATCGATGACGAGGTCGATGGCCCGCTGCTCGGCAGCGGGCGGTCGCGACGCGAGGAAGCCGGCGTACGCCGACCCGTGGTCGAGGTGCTCGATGGCGTCGGCGTCCTCGGCGTGCACGATCATCAGCGCGCCGAGCCGCGACGTCTCGGCCATGGCCTCGCGGAAGGCGGGCCCAGTGAGATGGGGGAACTCCTCGACACCCGAGTCGAGCAGGAAGCACTTGAAGCCGAACACCCCCGCGTCGTGCAGCTGCACCAGGTCGGGGAGGTTGCCCGGCACCGCGCCGCCCCAGAACCCGACGTCGACATAGACCTGTCCGCGCGCGGCGGCCTGCTTCTCCTCCAGGGCCACCAGGGTGGTCGTCGGCGGGATGCTGTTCAGCGGCATGTCGACGATCGTGGTGACCCCGCCCGCTGCCGCGGCGCTGGTGGCGGTGGCGAAGCCCTCCCACTCGGTCCGGCCGGGCTCGTTGACGTGGACGTGGGTGTCGACCAGCCCGGGCAGCAGCACCTCGTCGTCGCCCAGCTCGACCACGAGGTCGGCGTCGGCGCGGGCGGCGTACGGCGCGAGGTCGACGATGATGCCGTCCTTGATGCCGACCTCCACCGGCTCCTCGCGGCTCCCGACGACCGCCCGCGGCGCGCGGATGAGGACGTCGAGCCGGTCGAGTTCAGCTGCCACGGTAGGTGGAGTAGCCGTACGGGTTGAGCAGCAGCGGGACGTGGAAGTGCTCGTCGCCCTCGACCGTGAAGGTGACCACCACCTCGGGGTAGAAGCCGGTCACCCCGCGCTGCAGGAAGTACGCCGCGGTGTCGAAGCGCAGCCGGTAGTCGCCGGCGCCCAGCGCTCGGGAGCGAAGGACGGGATCCGTCCGTCGGCGTCGGTGACGCCCTCGCCGAGGTCGGCCCCGGACGCCGACTCGAGCGCCACCCGGATGCCCACGGCGGGGCGACCGACGCTGGTGTCGAGGACGTGCGTGCTCAGGGTCGCCATGGCGCGACCCTAGGGCACGACTGCCCGCGCCCGCATAGGGCGGTCCAGACCGCACCTGACCGCCCGGTAACGATCCTGACACGGGGTCTTTACGTGACCGCGGTCACCTCATATGTTGTTCGCCACAACAAAAGCGCGTCCCCTTCCCCGCCGGGGAGGAGCTCGGGTGTAGGACCGCTGGAACGAAAACGCTTAGGAGGCGGTTCGCGTGAAGCGGAAGCAGAGTTTGGTCGTTGCGTGCCTCATGGGGGCCGCACTGGTCCTCGTGGGGTGTGGTGACGACTCCGACGGTGGTGACGACACGGGCAGCGACAGCGCCGCCGGCAAGATCGGCGTCATCCTGCCCGACACCAAGTCGTCGGTGCGCTGGGAGTCAGCTGACCGTCCCGCGCTCGAAGCCGCCTTCAAGGAGGCCGGCGTGGACTACGAGATCCAGAACGCCGAGGGCGACGCCGACAAGATGGCGCAGATCGCCGACAGCATGATCACCAGCGGTGTCACGGTGCTCGCGATCGTGAACCTCGACTCCGACTCGGGCGCCGCGATCGAGGAGAAGGCCGGCACCCAGGGCGTCAAGACGATCGACTACGACCGCCTGACGCTCGGTGGTTCGGCCGACTACTACGTGTCGTTCAACAACACCAAGGTCGGCGAGCTGCAGGGCCAGGGTCTGGCCGACTGCCTCGGCGACAAGCCCGCGAACATCGTCTACCTCAACGGGTCGCCGACCGACAACAACGCGACGCTGTTCGCGGACGGTGCGCACAGCGTGCTCGACGGCATCACCGACTACAAGAACGTCGGCGAGCAGGCTGTTCCGGACTGGGACAACGACCAGGCAGTCACGATCTTCGAGCAGCTCTACACCCAGGCCGACGGCAAGGTGGACGGCGTGCTCGCGGCGAACGACGGCCTCGCTGGCTCCGCGATCTCGATCCTGGAGAAGAACGGCGTCGAGGGACAGGTCCCCGTGACCGGTCAGGACGCCACCGTCGAGGGTCTCCAGAACGTGCTCGCCGGAACCCAGTGCATGACGGTCTACAAGTCCGCCAAGCTCGAGGCCGGAGCGCTCGCCGAGGCGGCGATCGCGCTGGTCAATGGTGAAAAGGCCGAGACCAACGGCACCACCGCCGACACCGAAGGTGGCCGTGACGTGCCGTCGATCCTGCTCGACCCGCAGTCGATCATGTCCGCCGACGTGAAGACGGTCATCGACGACGGTGGCGCGACTGCAGCCGACGTGTGCGCGGGCGACTTCGCCAAGGCATGCGCCGACGCCGGCATCTCCTGAGCCTCGGGCTCGGGTTCGCTCGACACCCCCGACCAGCCGGCTTGACCCAGGGCCTTCTGGTCGGAACCCCGATCGGGCAGCATCGCAACTGATGCCCGAGGGTGGGCCTCCCGGACGCTATGGCGTCCGGGAGGCCCCGCCCCCGGCACCTGACGCCACCCACGACCGGTCCCCCTCCGGCGTACCTCCTCGAAGGAAGGTCAGCATGTCGACCGAACCGCTTCTCGAGCTCCGCGGGATCAACAAGAGCTTCGGTGTCGTGCACGTCCTGCACGACGTCGACTTCGCCGTCTACCCCGGCCAGGTCACAGCACTCGTCGGCGACAACGGTGCCGGCAAGTCCACCCTGGTCAAGGTGATCGCCGGCATCTACGGCAAGGACACCGGGGAGGTGTTCTTCGACGGCAAGCACGTCGACATCCACGGCCCCCGCGACATCGCCGCCCTCGGGATCGAGGTCGTCTACCAGGACCTCGCGCTCTGCGACAACCTCGACATCGTCCAGAACATGTTCCTCGGTCGGGAGAGCCGCACCGGCATCATCCTCGACGAGACCACCATGGAGTCGCGGGCCCGCGAGACCCTCGCCTCCCTCTCGGTCCGGACCGTGAAGTCGGTGCGCCAGAGCGTGTCGAGCCTGTCCGGTGGCCAGCGGCAGACGGTTGCCATCGCCAAGGCGGTCCTGTGGAACTCCCGGGTCGTCCTCCTCGACGAGCCGACCGCCGCCCTCGGCGTCGCGCAGACCAGGCAGGTGCTCGACCTCGTACGCCGCCTCGCCGATCGCGGCCTCGGCGTCGTGCTGATCTCGCACAACCTCGGCGACGTCTTCGAGGTGGCCGACCGGGTCACCGCCCTCTACCTCGGCCGGGTCGCCGCGGACGTTGCCGTCAAGGAAGTGACCCAGAGCCAGGTTGTCGAGCTGATCACCTTGGGCCGCTCCGGCGACCTCGGCATCAGCGAGAACCCCGCCACGGCGAGCGTCTGAGACAGGGAGCCGACACCATGTCCACCGAATCCGAGACCAGCCCCGAGCAGCCCACGACCGGCTCCTCGCCCTCCCTGGCCGACACCGACTTCGCCAGCGACACCCGCAGCAACGCGACCTTCCGCGACACCGTCGACGAATACATCGGCCGCCTCAAGGGCGGCGACACCGGATCGCTGCCGGCGATCCTCGGCCTGGCCGTGCTCATGGTCATCTTCGGCATCGCCAGCGACCGGTTCTTCTCGCTGCTCAACATGGCCAACCTGGTCGTTCAG
The DNA here is from genome assembly GCA_963788445.1 of uncultured Actinomycetota bacterium. GTDB lineage: Bacteria > Actinomycetota > Actinomycetes > Propionibacteriales > Nocardioidaceae > Nocardioides. The sequence goes on along the minus strand of CAWBGN010000001.1, from coordinate 292,021 downwards.
GCAGGGCCGATCTGCCTGCTGGCCATGGGCCTTGTCTTCGTCCTCCTGCTCGGCGAGATCGACCTGTCCGCCGGCGTCGCCGGTGGCGTGTCCGCAACGGTCACGGCCCTGGCGATCGTCGACCACGGCCAGAACTGGTTCATCGCCGTCGTGCTCGGGATCATCGTCGGCGCCGTGATCGGCTTCGTGATCGGTCAGCTCGTGGCCCGGCTCGGCATTCCCTCGTTCGTCGTGACACTGGCCTTCTTCCTCGGCCTGCAGGGCGTGATCCTCAAGCTGATCGGCGCGGGTGGCTCGGTCCGCGTGGCCGACCCGGTGATCCGCGGCCTGAGCATCGAAAATGTGCCGATCACCGCGGCCTGGATCGCGTCCATCGTGCTGTCCGTGCTGTTCGCCGCAGGCACCCTGTGGCAGTACCGCCGCAAGGTCGCCCACGGGCTGCAGCACCTCCCGCTCAGCGTGGTCATCGTCAAGGTCTCGGTCTTCGCCGTCGTCGTGCTCGGGCTCACAGCCGTGCTCAACGCCAACCGCAGCCTCAACCCCAACTTCCCGATCGCCGGCATCCCCTGGGTGCTCCCGGTGGTCGCGGTGCTGCTGATCTTCTGGACCTTCGTCCTCGACCGCACCCGCTTCGGGCGGCACCTCTACGCCGTCGGCGGCAACTCCGAGGCAGCGCGGCGCGCCGGCATCAACGTCACCGGGCTCAAGGTCAGCGCCTTCGTGATCTGCTCGGCGATGGCAGCGGTCAGCGGCATCGTCCAGTCGTCGTACACCGGCAAGGTCTCCACCGCCTCCGGTGGCGGCAACACCCTGCTGTACGCCGTGGGCGCGGCCGTGATCGGCGGCACCAGCCTCTTCGGTGGCAAGGGTCGAGCCCTCGACGCGGTGCTCGGCGGTGTCGTGATTGCAACCATCGCCAACGGCCTCGGCCTGCTCAACCAGGCGAGCTACATCAACTACCTCGTCACCGGTGGCGTGCTCCTGCTCGCGGCCAGTGTCGACGCGGTCACGCGCCGTCGTCGTTCTGCGGCCGGTATCTGAGTCGACGATGTCCCCACCCCAGAGGCCGGGAACCGGCACGAACCAGGGAGGTGTGCGTCGGCACAACCTCGGGACGCTGCTGCGGCACGTCCACCGTTCGACCGGACCGATCTCGCGGGCGGACCTGACCACGCTGATGGGGCTCAACCGCAGCACCATCGCGGGGCTCGTGGCCGAGCTCGAGGAGCTCGGCATCGCCCACGGCGCGCCGGCCACCAGCCGGAAGGGCGCCGGCCGGCCCTCGGCCGGGGTGGGGCTGACCGACGACGGCCCGTACGTCATCGCCGTCGACCTCGGCGTGGACCGGCTGGTCGTCGCGCGGGTCGGGCTCGGCGGGGTCATCCACCAGCGCAGCTCCGCACGGCTGTCGGCCGAGGAGGTGCCGGTCCGGGTGGCCTCGGAGGTGGCGGTGCTGACGCGTGAGGTGGTCCGCGAGGCGCCGACCTCGGCTCCCCTGGTGGGTGTCGGCGTGAGCGTGCCCGGCCTGGTACGGCGTACCGACGGGCTGGTGCGGCTGGCGCCCAACATGGACTGGCACGACGTCGACTTCGCCGCGATCGTCCAGGCCGAGCTCGGCGTGAACTCCCCCGTGTCGGTCGCCAACGACGCGGACCTCGGCGCCCTTGCCGAGCACCACCGCGGTGTGGGCGTCGGGGTCGACGACCTCGTCTACATCTCGGGCAGCATCGGCGTCGGTGCCGGCGTGATCGTCGGCGGCCACCAGCTGACCGGCACCGCGGGCTACAGCGGCGAGGTCGGGCACATCTCCTTCAACCCGCGCGGGCGGCAGTGCCACTGCGGCAACCGCGGCTGCTGGGAGACCGAGATCGGCGCGTTCACCATCGCCGCCGCGATCGGCTGCCCGGTCGACCAGGTGGCGGCCCTGAGCGAGATCCTCGAGAGCTACCAGGGCTCGACCGACCAGCTGCTCAACGTCGGCAGCGAGCTGGGCCGCGGCCTGGCCGGGATCGTCAACACGTTCAACCCCCGCATGGTGGTGCTCGGCGGGTACCTTCGCTCGCTGTTCCCGCTCGTGCGCGGCCAGGTCGAGGCGACGCTGACCGAGCTGGCCCTGCCCGGGCCGCTGGAGTCGCTGACCCTGGCCATGCCCGGGCTCGCGGGCGACTCGGTGCTGCACGGCGCGGCCGAGATGGCGCTCGGCCACCTGCTCCAGGATCCCGCCGGCACCATCGGCAAGGCCAAGCACGACGTGTCGGCCCGCCTCGCGGGCTGACCCTCAGCCGGCGAGGGTGACCTCGCCTGCCAACACCGCCTCGAGCGCCTGCTCGGCCGCCCCCGTCGCGGCGGCCTCGGGGCCGATCGCACCCAGCCTCAGCTCCGGGCGGCGCTGGACACGGGACGGCAGCCGCTCGTCGAGGGTGCGCGCGGCCGGGACCGTCACGTGGTCGCCCAGGGGGACGAAGTAGCCACCGAGCACGACCACCTCGGGGTCGAGCACGTTGGCGAGCAGGGCCAGACCCACGCCGAGCGCGTGCCCGAGGTGTTCAAGGCCGGCCCGGACCTGCGCGTCGTGCGCCGCGGCCCCGGCCACCGCCTCGGCCGACCGGACCGGGGTCTCGAGCTCGGGCATCCCGACCAGGGCGAGCATCGCGTGCAGGCCGATCTGCGCCTCCCAGCAGCCGCGGTTGCCGCAGCCGCACAGGGCAGCGGAGTCGCCGACCGGCATGTGGCCGACCTCCCCGGCGAAGCCCTCGCGGCCGCGGAGCAGGTGTCCGTCGGCGATGATGCCGGCCCCGATGCCGACGGTGCCGGTCAGGTAGAGAGCGTGGCCGACGCCCACCGCGGCGCCGTGCCGGGACTCGGCGTACGCCGCGCAGTTGGCGTCGTTGCTGATCCGGACCGGACACCGCCCGCCGAGGGCGTCGCCGACCCGGTCGGCCAGGCCGGGACCCTCGAGGCCGAGGTTGGGCGTCCAGGCGATCGACCGGTCGTCGCCGCGGACCAGTCCCGGCACCGCGACGGTCGCGCCGACGAGCCGGCCGTCGGCGTGGCCGGCCGCGACCTCGCGGGCGAGCTCGAGCAGCGGAACGACCGGGTCGCCCGTGACGGGCCGGGTCTCGCGGTGGCGTACGGCGCCGCCGAGGTCCACCACGGCGGCGCTCACGAAGTCCACGTTGAGCTCGAGGCCGAGCCCGAGCACGTCGCCACCGGCGAGGCTGACCGGTCGACCGGGGCGGCCCCGGCCGGACGGTTGCGACGCGGTCTCGTCGACCACCCCGGCCTCGGCGAGGCCGCCGACGATGACGCCGATGGTCGCCTTCGCGAGGCCGGTCCGCTTGGCCAGCTCGGCGCGGGTCGCGGGGCCGTCGCTGCGCAGGCTGCGCAGCACGACCGAGGTGTTCTGCCGGCGCAGCCCCTCGGTCCCGACGGGAGCGTCGGTCACCGGGTCAGCCGCGGACGCCGTACAGGTGCTCGAGGGCGAGCTGGTCGAGATGCTCGTACCCGCAGCCCTGGGCGGCGATCGTCTCGACGTCGGGCAGCGGCCAGGCGGCCAGGTCCTGCCAGGTCTCGCCGTCGGCCAGGGTCGGCTCGGAGAGCTCGGCCACGCGGGCGTCCGCGAGCGCCTGCTGGACCTCGGGGTCGGCCCGGAAGGCCCGCACCTTCTCGCGAAGGATCAGGTAGTTGGTCATGCAGGCCTTCGCCGACGACCAGACGCCGTCCTCGTCCTCGGTGCGGGCCGGCTTGTAGTCGAAGTGGACCGGGCCGTCGTAGCCGCCCGCGAGCAGGGTGTCGACGACCCAGAAGGCGCCGCGCACGTTGCCGGCACCGAAGCGGAGGTCCTGGTCGAAGCGGGGTCCGTGCTGGCCGTTCAGGTCGATGTGGAAGAGCTTCCCCTGCCAGAGGGCCTGGGCGTAGCCGTGCGCGGCGTTCATGCCCGGCCATCTCCTCGTGCCCGATCTCGGGGTTCACGCCGACCATCTCGGAGCGGTCGAGGGTCTCGATGAAGGCGAGGGCGTGGCCGATGGTCGGCAGCAGGATGTCGCCGCGGGGCTCGTTGGGCTTGGGCTCGATCGCGAACCGGAGGTCGTAGCCCTGGTCGGCGACGTACTGGCCGAGGATGTTGAACCCCTCGCGGTAGCGGTCGAGCGCCGCGGCGACGTCCTTGGCGGCACCGGACTCGGCGCCTTCGCGGCCGCCCCAGCAGACGTAGACCTTGGCGCCGAGCTCGGCGGCGAGGTCGATGTTGCGCATCACCTTGCGGAGCGCGAAGCGACGTACGTCGCGGTCGTTGGCGGTGAAGCCGCCGTCCTTGAAGACCGGGTGCGTGAACAGGTTGGTGGTGGCCGTGGTGACCACGAGCCCGGTGTCGGCCAGACCCTTGCGCCAGCGGGTCAGGATCGCGTCGCGCGTGTCGTCGTCGCTGCCGAACGGGACCAGGTCGTCGTCGTGGAAGTTGACGCCGTAGGCGCCGATCTCGGCGAGCTTCTCGAGCGAGTGGACGATGTCCATCGGCGGGCGGGTGGGCAGGCCGAACGGGTCGTGCCCGGGGAAGCCGACGGTCCACATGCCGAAGGAGAACTTGTCCTCGGGAGTGGGGGTGGGGATCTGGATGGCCATCGGCGTTCCTTTCGATCGGGACCGCCCCGGCGGGGTGTGGGGTGGTCAATCCCCATTAAGTACGAGTCGTGAACTAAAGTCAAGGGTCAGTGGTCAGCCGACCACCTGTTCGAGGCGGAGCAACGCGATCTGACGCAGCTGGGTGAGGGTCTCGTCCCGCTCGGTGTCGTCGTCGTTGCCGAGCCGCCGCTCGAGCTCGGACAGGATCTCGGACGCGTCGCGACCCGCGGCCCGGATCAGGAACACCCGGTCGAACCGCTCCTCGTAGGCGCGGTTGCCGGCCACCAGTCGCTCGGCGACGTCGGCGTCGCGACCGGTCGACGCCGGACTGCTCCTTGGCCGAGAACGCCGCGTCGTGGCCGGCGCCGGCCCGCTCCCCGATCCGGGGGTGCCTGGCCAGGGCGGCCTCGAGCTCTGCGTCGTCGAGCTCCGCGGCGTACGTCGCGACGGCGAGCAGGGCCTCCAGGTCGGCGTACGGCCTGCCCTCGAGCACCGTGTCGACCCAGCGGGGTACGTCGAGACAGGTCGCCAGCCGGCTGCGCGCCTCGGCCTCGGGGAGCGCGTTGAACTCCTCGAGGCTCACGGGCCCTCCCTCCGAACGGTCGCCTCGATCAGGCCGTAGGGCCGGTCGGCGGCGATGAAGACCTCGCCCGGGTTGTCGAGGCCGAACGGCGAGAGGTCCACCAGGTGGTGGTGCTTGTTGGGTGCGGCGAACGAGATCTCGGCGACCTCGGGCCGGGCCTCGAGGACGGCGACCCCCATGGCGTAGAGCGTCTCCTGGAGCGCCCGGCTGTACGTCGTGGCGAAGGTGGCGAGCAGCAGCTGCCGGATCGCGGCGTACGCCGCGTTCCAGTCGGGACCGGCCTCGGCGTACCGCCAGCGCGCGGTGAGCGAGGTGGCCAGGATCCGGTCGTCGGCCTCGGGCAGCGTGGTGAACTCGTCGACCAGGAAGCCCTTGAACTCCGAGCCGGTGGACTTGAGGACGACCAGGTCGGTCAGCCCGGACCCGACGAGGCGCGCCGTCCGCGGTCACGTCGACGACGGCGGTGCGGACCTCGCCGCCGCGGCGTACGAACGCGTGGTCGTGGCCGGCGCCACCGACCGGGATCCGGTCCCAGGCGTACTCCTCGACCTCGACCCGGGCGCCGGTCGCGGCGGGCGTCGCCTCGAGCAGGCGGGTGCCGAGCGCGACCGCGTAGTCCTCGGGCGAGGTGACGCCGTGCTTCTTGGCGTAGGCGAACGCGGTGTTCTTCTGGGTGTCCGTGGGCAGCACGGCGGACTGGTCGCCGTCGACGTGCGCCGCCGCGAAGTCGCCCCGGAGCGAGGTGGACACGTTGAGGTCGCGGATCTCGTGCCGTTCGGTGTCGCGGTAGACGCGGACCACGCGGTTCTCGGCCTTGCCGTACCGGTTCGGACCCAGCGAGATCCCCATCCGTCAGCCTCCTTCGGGAGTGGTGCGGAAGGCCAGGGCAGCCATCGCGCCCGGATCCACCCCGGTCGCCGCCGTGATCTGCTCGGCCGACACGGCGCCGCAGTCGAGGCCCCGCAGCAGGAAGTCTGCCAGCGCGCGGACCGTCGCGGGTTCGTCGAGGATCGCCGAGCTGGTCTGCTCGATGTAGTTGCGCAGCCGCGCGGCGGCCGACGGGAAGCCGCCGCGGTAGAACGCGAACGTGGCCGCGAACCGGGTCGGCAGCTGTGCCGGGTGCAGGTCCCAGCCCTGGTAGAAGCCGCGCTCCAGCGAGCGGCGTACCAGCCGCATGTGGTTGGTCCACGCCTCCACCACGGCCGCCTCCTCCCCGACCGGGATGATGTTGGTCGAGCCGTCGGAGAGGCGTACGCCGGTGCCGGCCGCGGCGGCCTGCATGACCGCCTTCGCGTGGTCGGCCGCCGGGATGCTCGAGGCTCTGGTGGGCCGCGGCGATCCCGCAGAACGCGGAGTAGTCGTAGGTGCCGTAGTGCAGGCCCGTGCAGCGGCCGTCCGCGGCGTGGATCATCCGGGCGACGAGGGCGGTGCCGTCGGGGCCGAGGATCGACTGCGGGGTCTCGATCTGGATCTCGAACTTCAGCGAACCGGCCACCAGCCCGAGGCCGGTCTCCAGCCGCTCCGCCGCGAGCACCATCGCCTCGACCTGGTCGACCGACGTCACCTTGGGCAGCGTGACGACGAAGCCCTCCGGCAGCGGGCCGCCGTCGGCGAACGCCTCCAGGAACAGTGCCAGCGTCCGCAGGCCGCGGCCGCGGGTCGAGCGCTCGAAGCTCTTGAAGCGGATGCCGTGAAAGGGCGACGCGTCACCGAACTTGATCGCCTGGCGCAGCGCCGTGCGCCGCCCGCTCGACGTCGTCGTCCTCCTTGTCGTCGTCGCGACGGTGTAGCCGTCCTCGAAGTCGATCCGCAGGTCCTCGATCGGCTCGCGGCTCAGCTTCTCCCGCACCGCGTCGAGCAGGTCGAGGTCGTTGCCGAGCAGGTCGAGGAACACCGTCTCGTGGTCGTCCATCGACCACCGCGCCCACCCGCCGTACTCCTGGAAGGTGCCGGAGTGGAAGCGGTCGGCAGGAACGTAGACGGTGTGGACAGGCTGCCGCCCGGGCCGCTCCCCCGGGAACTCCCGTGCCAGCGCCGCGTCGGCCTGCTCCAGTCTGGTGTCCAGCTCGTCGGTGAGCCGGTCCAGATCGACCCCCGTGCCCGGACCGTGCGTGTCGGTCATGCAGGCACTCTAGGCCGGTCGGACGCACGGCACCCGGCGTACCCCGCACTGGATGCCGCGCTCGCCTGACGTCGGCAGGGGTGCGTGGGTACCGGGCCAGACACGTGCGCTCACCGGGCACGACCGCTCGTCAAGAGCCCGTTTGGCTGTTTACCGGACAGTGCATACCCAAAACTGGCTATATTTCTGCCTCGGGCGCGTTTGAGGTAAAGAAATTGCGGGCACATCACTCGGAAGTCCGCGCGGGGTGCGCCACAACAGAACACCTGACGTCCAAGGGAGCGCGCCGTGATGCGTGGATTGAACTCTCGGGCCTGGACACGCACTTCTGCATCTGGCCCTTGTCAACCTGCTGGCGGTCGCACTGGTGGCCAGCCTCACCCTCACGACCACGCCGGCCAGTGCGGCCCCCAAGTACGGCAGCACGGTCTTCGAGAAGCCCGGGGAGACCTGGGCCCAGGCCTACAGGCGCGTGACGAGGGCCTACGGCGGGAAGCTGGACGCCATTCGGCTCTTCTACTCGGGCCGGCCGAGCTCGTGGGCCTCGATAGCGGAGAAGGTGCACGGCACCCCGGTCGTGGTGTCGTTCCGCATGGATCCGGCGGCGGTTGTCGCCGGCAGGTTCGACCGCACCATGCGTACCTGGTTCCGCCAGGCTCCCTCCAGCCGGCCGACGTACTGGTCCTACTGGCACGAGCCCGAGGACGATGGCGTCGACAAACGGCTGTACCGACGTGCCTGGAGGCACCTCGACGGCCTGGCCGACCAGGCGAGGAACCCGCAGCTGAGGTCCACCCTGATCCTCATGTGCTGGACCCTCCAGTCCAACTCCGGGCGCAACTGGCGCAGCTACTACGCCGGCAACCGCACGATCAACGTCCTCGCCTTCGACTGCTACAACACGGGTCGCAAGAACGGCGTCTACAAGGACCCCAGGGCCATCCTGCGACCCGTCGTGCAGCTGGCTCGCCGCGTCGGCAAGCCGTGGGGCATCGCAGAGTTCGGCAGCACCTCGATCAAGAGCGACGGCGGGAACCGCGGCCGGGCGTACTGGTTGCGCAGCTACGCCAGACTCGTCCACAAGAAGGGCGGGGCGTTCGCGACCTACTTCGACAGCAAGGTCGGGTACGACTACCGCCTGCACGACAGGGCATCGCGGAGGGCCTGGCGGAACATCGTCCAAGGCTGACGAGCGTCACGGCGGAGCCGGAGACAGTTGTCCCCGGCTCCGCTGTGGCCCGCCCGCCGTTCTCAGCCGTTGGGGACGAACATGCCCCGGAACCTCCACGTTCCGTCGGAGCTCACCACCGTTGGTGCGCCCGTCACGCGGCCGCCCGTGAACGACGCGGAACGGAGGCTGCCGTCGCTGGAGGATCCGTAGTAGATCTTCCCGTCGGCGAGGGTGAGGCCTGCCGCCGTGCTGAAGTTGACGCCGCCCGCGTCGGCGGTGAGTGTCTGGGCCCCCACGATCTCGCTCTGCGGAGCGAAGCCCCGGTAGAACAGCCGGCTGTCGCCGGAGACCGTGTAGTAGATCCGATGCGTCGCGGGGTCGAAGAACATGCCGGTCATCGTCGAGATCGCGAACGGGATCCGCGTGCCGTTGTCCGGGTCGTCGTAGAGGTTGACCGCGGTCGGCGTGCCGAGCGCTCCGGTGGCCGGGTTGAAGCTCCGCTTGTACAGGGCGTTGTCGGACAGGCCGTAGTAGAGGCTGCCGTTCATCAGGAACGCCCCCCGGACCCTCCCCCAGTCCTCCGTCGCGTCGACCGTCGAAGCGGGGCCGGTGGGTGCGCCCGAGGCGTCCACGCTCCGCTCGACGAGCGCGCCCTGGACGGCGCCGGGCAGGTTGTTGTCGAGGATCTCGATGCCGTTGATGCTGGCGTTCTCGATGACGTTGCGCAGGTCGATGTCGACGTTGCCGTCGCTGGTGATCGAGAAGGACCGCATGGTGCCGACCTGGTGCCCCACCGCCGCGGCGATATCGAAGTCGTTGAGCCGGGTCACGTTGTCGATCAGGACGTCGAAGACGCGCTGGCCAGGAGCCGAGGTGCCGGCGTACTGGTTGGCGAAGTACAGCTTGACGGTGATGCTCCGGCCGGACGGCACGCTGAAGTTCCAGTCCTGCTGGCCGTACCGCTCGCCGAGGAACAACGAGGGCGGCGTGCTCGGCGGCACCGTGGCGTCGAACGCCACCGGCGTGGTGTAGGTAGCACTGCTGCCACCGCTGACGCGACCGTTCTGGCCGGACCAGATGGGGCCGCCGTCGATGGCCGGGATGGTGCTGTTGCTACCGGCCCGGACCCGCCACAGGACGTTGGCCGGCGGGCTGCCCGCCTGGGCCCCGAACAGGTCGTTCGGCAGGTGCGCCGGCGGGACCTGCGGCATCGAACCGCCACCGGTCAGCGGCAGGAAGGCGACCCGGCCGCGCCGCTGGCTGTTGAAGATGGTGGTGTCGCTGCCGACCCACAGGCCCTGCGGGGTGGCGAACAGCGCCTGGGCGCCGACACCGCGATCGCGTCCGGGGTTCCAGGTGATCGGGATGCCGTTCACGGCGTCGAGGGCGGAGATGCCCTCCCGCGGGACGGCGCCCGGGCCGGCCTGGTCGCCCTGGAACGGGTTGTTCTGCCAGCGCATGTGGCCGCCGATGTACACCACGTCGCCGGTGACCGCGACGCCGTACGACGTGTCGCCACCGGTGTAGGTGACCCACGTCGGGTCGTTCGCGGTCTGGCCGGTCTCCCAGCGCTGGCTGGTGTCGCAGAGGCTGTTGGCGTTGGCGCCGCCACCGAAAGCGCCGGTCGTGCTGACCACGAAGAAGCTGCCGTCGGGCGAGAAGTCGACGTCCCGGGTGAAGGTGTCGAAGGAACCCGAGCAGACGCTGTGAGCCCGGTCGAACCGGTTTGTCGCGAACGTCGTCAGGCTGCTGGTGGACCCGCTGACGTTGAAGATCGCGAGCTGGTTGCGGGTCTGCCCGCTGATCGTGGTGAAGTTGCCGACCGCCGCGAGCCGGGAGCCATCCGCCGTCACGTCGAACCGCTTGACGTTGGTGGTGCCGGGGTTGGCCGCGGACGTGTTGTACACACCGCTGAACGCGAAGTTCATCGCAGCGGTGTCCGGGGTGCCACGCACGGGGTCGAGGACGGCCAGGTGGCCGACGTTGTAGACGACGCTGCGGGACTTGAGGGTCTTAAAGCCGCCACCGATGTAGACCCGCGAGCCGCGAACCACGACCTCATTGGTCACGGCGCTGGGCTGCACCTTGAACTCGGTGACGGGAAGACCGCTCATGTTCAGCTTCACGATCCGCTTGTACGCGGTCTTGCCGCCGACCGAGCCGAACGCACCGGCTGCGAAGACGTTGGTGCCGTCGGTGTCGAGGGACCGCACCTCACCCGCCATGTTCGGGTTGAAGGTCGGGTCGATCACGCCCGTGGTCGCGTCAAAGGCGAAGAGACGGTTGCGCACCAGGTCATCGCTGGTGTCGGCGAACGTGTCGGCGGGACTGACCGACGTGAACGTGCCACCGACGACGATCTTGTTCCCGACCTGGGTGATCGCCTCGACGGCGCCGTTCATCACATGCGGCGTGCCGCGTTCCGGGAAGTCGGACACGATCCCGGAGCCGTAGTCAGTGTTGACGGCCTGGGAGGGCGACACAGCTGCGCTGAGGCCGGCCAGCGAGAGGGCGGACACGGCCGTGAGCACGGCCGCACGACGTCGTACTGTTTGCATGAAAGCTCCCCAGCCGGCCCCGGCACTCCAGGCGGGAGTCCTCCACAAGGGGCACGCCACGGATCGAAGGTAGATTTCTGCGTCGAGGGGCGGGGCGGAACAGCCCGAACATCACCGCAGTTGGGTATTCCGATCCTCACTCCGGGAACGGCTGGCCGTTGCCGGTGAATGCCGCCGTCTGACCCACCAGCGCGCCCTGCACGACCGCGAGCGCCTGGCCGCAGTCGTGCTGGGCGGTGATCTCGTAGGTGTACAGCGCCCCGGCGAGCTGGGAGTCCGAGAAGACTGCCTGTACGCCTCCCGGCCCCGGGTGCCGGCGTACAGGTGAGTCGTCCACTGGCCCGCGTCGAAGTTCTCGGGGGTGCTGGTCGCGAAGAGGGTCAGCTCGCAGTCCGCGGCCAGCGGCGCGGCGCTCTCCACCTGCATGGTGTGCTGGAGCAGGACGCCTTGGTTGCCCGGCTCGAGGCCGTCGATGCCGATGTTGACGGCGGCGATCAGCGCCGGGTCGGAGGTGCCGGCCGGGACGTCGGCCACGGTGTCGTCGACGGCCAGCCGCGACAGGCCACGGTGCAGCACGGTGGCGAGCCCCGCTCTCTTCACATTCGCGCCCGGACGGAAGCGGTTCTGCGCGTCGCCACCCATCACGCCCGCGCCGGCGACGGAGTTCACCGATCGGTACGCCGGATGGGAGGGCGGCACGTCCGCGAAGTCTCCGGCGACGGCCCACGCCGTCAACGGGGCCACGACCAGCGCCCCGACCGCGGCCGCGACGAGGAGGATCCTGCGAGTGCGTGAGCTCGTGGCGCTGCCGGACATGAGGGCCCCTTCGGTGTCTCTGGTGGGCTCCCCATGCTCGTCGCCGATGCGACGAGTGTCATACCTCAGGTTGGGTCAGTGACCGCTCGCAGCCCTGGCCGCGCAAGAAGGTCCGCCTCCGGTCCCCTGTGGCGAGGACGGCGCCAGGCACTGTGACAGAGCGGGGACTCACCAGCCGGTCGTGGCCGAGCAACGACTGCCGAAGCAGAACATCGGGGCGTGGCGCTGATCCCCGCGCGGGGGACGCCAGAGGACGAACGCCACGATTTCTCCCTCCCCTGTACGGCGAATGAGCGGCTGGTGAGTCCTGCCAGGGGTTTGAAGCCCTGAGGCCGAGGGTCCCCGGGGCTCCGGTGCCCGCGGCAATGCTCTCTCCCCCAGATCGGGGTATGGGGGAGAGTCCGTCGGTCAGCCCAGTAGGCGATAGATGACCCGGTCGATCCTGCCGTTGAACTGGTCCGTTGTGACGGGGAAGATCCTGCCGTCGCCGGAGAGCTTCCCGCCCACGGCCATCGGCACGGTGCTGGCCATCAGGACCGCTCCCGTGGTGCCGGTCTCCGACGCGCTCACCCAGTCCAGCTCCCCCTGGTCGTCGGGGTCCTGCGACTGGTCCAGCTTCGCTACGTCGAGCGTCACGGTGTCGCCCTGGCGGACACAGCGCGCGCGATACCACTGGCCTGGCTGCACCGTCTCCTTCGAGAAGACCAGGACTTCGCCCCCGAGGCCCGCGATCCGACACGACAACCTTCCGCCGTCGACCTGGATCTTGTACTGGCTGGCGCCCTCGAACAGACCGCGCCCGACCAGGTTGTCGCCGTTGTCGAGCGGGTTACCAGTGCTCACCTCGTCGATCGCGAAGTCGGCACTGAACAGGAAGTCCGCCTCGTCGGGGCTGAGTGGGTCGTCCTCACCCGTGTTGAACACGCCGATCATGGCGAACCGGGGATCCGCGGCCGAGTAGCTAGGCAGCCGCACTCCCACGTGACGCGGTGACCTGATCGCGAAGATCCGCCCGCCGTTGTCCGCGATGACCCTGGCTCGCGCGGGAAGCGCGCCGACGTTCTCGATCGTGCTGACGGGGCTGCCTGGCCGCAGCTCGTTGAACGACAACAGCACCGATCGCTCCGGCACCTCCTCGTCCAGATCCGGTTCGGCTGCGGATTCGCTCACCTGCAGCTGCGGCTTTCGATCCGAGCCACCGGTGTCCTCCTGGCCCTGGCACCCGCCCAAGGCGAGCGCCGAGCAGACGGCCAGCAGACCTGCGGTCATGCGCGCCGTCATTCCCATGCCGTCCCCCTCGGACGGCTCACGCCGGTGTCCCCCCGGCACCAGCCGTGTCACAGCCCCGGACGCTCGATCCTGACCCAGTCGATCGCGCCCGCGAAGTAGTCGCAGGTGACTGTCGAGCCGTCACAGTCGAGCTTGCCGCCGAGGAACATCGGGCGCGAGTTGTTGACCGTGCCGATGGTCCCCTTGATGAACTTGGTGATCGCGCCCGGCTCACCGTAGTTGATCGTCGCGCGGACACCGGTGGTGGTCTTCTCGCAGCGCAGGGTGTGCCACTGGTTGTCTGCGACCTTGGTCTCCGGACGGACGTCGTTGACGAACCCGATCGCCTTGGTCCGGCCGGTCGAGTCCCGGAAGTGGCAGCGCGGCCACCCCTTCTTCAGGACGAACTTCCAGTAGCCGCCGGCCTGGTTGGCCTGGCCCTTCTGGATCATGTTCGGGTCGAGAGCGCCGGTCTTGACGCGGAGGGTCACCGCAAACGGTTGGGTTCCCGGGTCGAGCCGGTCGTCGTCCGGCCAGGTCACGAGGCGGTTGTCGTTCACGATCCGCCAGTCACCCTTGAACCGGTACGCCGAACCCCCGTCCGGGGTGGCCTCGCCGGGTTCGACGTCGGGACCGATGCTGCCGTTGAAACCGTTGGGGGAGCTGTCGATCATCGTCGTGCTGCCAGCGGGCTCGTTCATGCCCCAGTCGCCGATGACGTAGGCCATGGCGCTCGCTGGGAACAACGCTGTGAGCCCCACGACCAGCACACCGATGACCCATGCTCGAAACAGTCGCCTCATGCGCTTCTCCCGTCGAGGGGCAGGCCGGTCCTGCCCCGCGCGTCCATCAAACCCCCGGATGTGAGGGGCTACTGGAGGTGCTGTGGGCGATCCCTCATTTTGATGATCTGGCATCCGACCCCTCTGGGTGTCCGATCCCCGAGGAGAAGGATGAGGGCAACGGGGCCGCGTTGTGCGCGGCGCCGACGACGCACGGAAGGCAGTGGGGGACATGATCGAGGGCGGGAACGGTGAAGTCTCGCGCGTGTGCCTGATCGGGGCCACTGGACGCAGCGGCAGCACGTTGGTCTCCCGCGTCCTGGGCAGTCTCCCCGGTGCCTTCTCCGTCGGCGAGCTCTGCTGGCTGTGGACGTACGGCGTCCTGCGGAACCGCGCGTGCGGGTGCGGTCAGCCCTTCCTCGAGTGTCCGTTCTGGACCGGCGTCGGCAAGCGCGCGTTCGGCGGCTGGGACCAGGTCGATGCCGAGCGGGCCAACGTTCTCCGGCGCCGGGTGACCCGGGCCAAGGTCATCCCCGCCCTGATCACCCGACCGGTGGGTCGGCTGGCGGCCGACGTCGACGAGTACGTCTCGCTGCTCGCGCCGCTCTACGCCGGCATCACCGCCGAGAGCGGCGGCGCCGTGATCATCGACAACTCCAAGCAACCCGAGGTCGCCCTGCTCGCACGTCGGACCCCCGGCGTCGACCTCTCTGTTCTGCATCTGGTCCGGCGCAGCCACGGCGTGGCGTACTCGTGGACCAAGCACGTCACGCGCAGCGACAAGGCGGGCCGGGAGATGCTCCGCAAGGACCCGAGCCGGACGGCGGCCGTCTGGCTCTCCGACAACGCTCTCTTCGAGCTCATCGGGCGCACCGGCACCCCGCGGCTGCTGCTTCGCTACGAGGACTTCGCGGAGGCGCCGCTGGAGCGCACCCGTGAGGTCGTGGAGTTTCTCGGCCTGGACATCCCGGACGCGGGGATGCCGTTCGTCGGGCCGACCGATGTGCGGCTGGCAACCGACCACAGCGTCTGGGGCAACCCGATGCGCCTGCAGACCGGGGTCATCCCCGTGCGGCCGGACGAGGCCTGGCGCGAGGGGCTCCCGGCCGGAACCCGCAGGAAGGTCTCCGCGATCACCTGGCCCGGGCTGCTGAGGTACGGCTACCGTCGCTGACCCCGGCGCACGACCGCTCGGAGGGCATCCAGCTCGAGGTCCGCTGCCCGGCGGTGCACGAGGAACGCGAAGGTGGCGGTCCCGAGCAGCCCGCCGACCACCAGCGACACCAGATCACCGCCCAGCAGGATCCGGCAACCTCCGGCCACCACGCCGAAGCTGAACACGCTGACCGCCATCGCGGACAGTGTCCCGGCTCCCAGTGGGTGCATGGACATCACCCGGTTGACCTGCCAGAGCGGGAGCAGGTTGTTCACCAGGATGCCTGCGGCCCAGCCGGCGGCCGCGCCTGACACGCCGTACTCCGGCACCAGGAGGAGGTCGAGCCCCACGTTGGTGGCCAGCGCGAGCGCCGTGTTGAAAAGGCTGAGCATGCTCCGGCCGCCCATCAGCAGCATCGAATCGACCGGGCCGCAGGTGGTGGCCACCAGCATCGCGGCGCAGAGGATGACGGCAGCGACAGCACCCTGGTCGTAGCCGGGTCCGAAGACGCCGAGCAGCAGGGACGCGTAGAGCATCGCCATGAGGTAGATCGGCCAGGATGCCAGGATGAGCCAGGCGGTGGTCGTGCGATAGATCGTCTGTGCGCGGGCCTCCTCACCGAGGGCCAGGCATTCGCTGATCTTCGGGGTCATCACCTGCTGGATCGCCTGGACGAACATCAGCCCGAGGACCAGGAACCTCGTGGCGGCGGCGTACACGGCGGCCTCGGCCGGGCCGCGCAGCGCAGCGACCACGAGGATGTCGAAGCGTTTGAGCGCGACGTTGCACACCCGCGAAACTGCGCGCGGGGCGGAGAACCGCCAGAACTCCGAGCCCAGCTCCCGCCAGGGTGTGGGCACCGCCCCCACGTCGGGGTCCTTGGCCCGCACCCGCCTGAGGCGGCGCACCACCCATACCGCCACCACGAGCAACATCGCCAGGTAGGGCGCCACCCAGGCAGTCACGATCAGGGCCAGGGACGTCGAGAGGGTGGCGGCCAGCCCGGCAGCACCGGTCTCGAGCGCGTTCCGGCCGATCTTCTCCACGAACACGAGCGGTCGCACCGAGTCCAGGCCCCGGCTCGCCGAGATGGTGATCAGGTACGCCACCGCAACCGGTATCCACAGCGCGAGAACGACGAGGGCGTCCCGGAAGCTTGCCGCCGAAGCAGCGTCATCGGTCACCAGCTCGGACACCCACCCGGCGGCAACGACCAGCAGCCCGGCCAGCATCACGCTGAAGACCACAGCGGGAACGATCGCCAGCACGAGGTACCGACGCAGGTCCGAGCGGCGGTTCAGGACCAGCGCTCGAGGAAGGGAGCGCAGGACCCCGGTGTCGGCGCCGGCGGTGCCGACGTTGATCAGGATCGCGAACACGGCCGTTGCCTGGAAGAAGAGGCCTGCGTCCTCCTTGGTCAGGCTCCGCGTGATGATGATCGGCAGCACGAGGTTGACGGACGCGGCGAAGAAGCTGCCCGCCAGGTTGAGCGCACTCCCGCGCGCGAGCCGCCGCAGGTCGGCTCGGTGCCCGTCCGGCTGCGTCAGTGCGTCGGGGTTGTCGACGGAGGTCACGTCATCGTCCCCTTCTGCACGGTCACGGTCGGCACGGTGCTGGCCACGGCACGGTGCTGGCCATGTCGAGGTCGACATGGCCAGCATCCATCATCCGTGTTCTCCGCCCCGAGCGGGGCGGAATCGCGAGGTCAGCCGCGGTTCAGCCCTTCTCGATGCGGACCCAGTCGAGCTGACCGTTGAAGAAGTCGCAGGTCACGCCCTCCCGGTTGCAGTCCAGCTTGCCGCCGATGAAGAACGGACGGCTGTTGTCGATGTTGCCGACCGTCCCGCGCTTGAACTTCGTCACCTCGTCCGACGTGCCTGCGTCCTGGGTGATCCGCACGCCGGTGGCGGTCCGCTCACACCGCAGCGTGTGCCACTGCCCGTCGTCCAGCTTGTACGAGTTGAGCCCACCGACGAACCCGATCGCGCTGATGTTCTGGTTCCCGTCCTCGAAGTGGCACCGCGCCCACCCGCTCTTGAGCACCAGCTTCATGAAGCCGCCGCGCACGTTGTTCTGGCCCTTCTGCACGATGTTCGGCTTGTCCGCAGACGTCCGGAACCGGATCGTCACGGCGTACGTCGAGGTGCCGGGATCGAGGCGGCCCTGCGGGTCGTCCGGGACCAGCACCAGCTTCTCGGGGTTGTACGGCGCGAAGTGCGGCCCCGGGAACTGGTAGGCCAGGCCACCGCCCCCGTTGGAGAGCCCGACCCTCACCTCGTTGCCGATGTCACCCGTGAGCCCGTTCCCTGACGAATCGCGCATCCCGTTCGCCTTGGTTGTCTCGTTCATCTGCCAATCTGCGACGACCTGTGCCGATGCCGCGCCCGGAACGATCAGTGCCAGCACCGCGGCAGCCGGAACCACGATCCCCTGTAGTCCTCGTCTCACGACTCCTCCATCCCGAGATCTCTCTCGTAAGTCCCACACGTTCCCTTTAATCTCCGCCTCTCAGAAGTGATGAGCATCCTCCAACTTGGGGATACGCTCCTCGACTGCCGCCAGCCCAGCCCTGGCCCTGCCTACGCTGACGGGCAGGACGCCTATCGAGGAGAGAACCCGTGACCAGCACCCCGCCGAGCCTTGGCGTGAGCGTCGTCATCGCCACCCGGAACCGCCCTGAGCTGCTCGCCAAGGCCGTGTCCGCTGCGCTTGCCCAGGACTACGACGGCCCGATCGAGGTGATCGCCGTCTTCGACCAGGCCGAGCCGGTCATGGAGCTCGAGCGCGACGGTGTCCACCGGTCCGTGCAGGTCACTCGCAACGCCCGCACGCCCGGACTGCCGGGTGCGCGCAACACCGGGATGGCCCTCGCGCAGTACCCCCTCGTCGCCTTCTGCGACGACGACGACTTCTGGTTGCCCGCCAAGCTCCGCGCCCAGACAGCGGCCATGCGCGCCGCCGGCGCCGGCGCCTCGGTCACCGGCATCAGGATCCACTACGGCGACAAGGTCCGGCACCGCACCAGTCAGTCGCCCGTCCTGCACCACGAGGACCTGGTGCGCGACCGCGTGACCGCGGCGCACCCGTCCAGCTACCTCGTCGAGAAGGCGATCGCCGACGCCGCAGGTCCCGTGGACGAGTCGATCCCCGGCGGTTACGGCGAGGACTACGACTGGCTGCTGCGGGTCGCCCGGCACACCGACATCGCGTTCGTGTCCGAGCCCATGGTGGAGGTCCTCTGGCACCCCGGCTCGTTCTTCACGCGGCGTTGGGACACCATCGCCGAGGCCCTGTCCTACGTGCTCGAGAAGCACCCCGAGATCGCGCGGGACAGGCGCGGCGCAGCCCGCATCCACGGACAGCAGGCCTTCGCCCTGGCCGCCCAGGGGCAGCGCCGGCAGGCATGGTCCCGATGGCGGACCACGGTCCGGGAGAACCCCCGCGAGCGCCGAGCCGTGGCCGCCCTCGTGGTGCTGACCGGGCTGATGAGCGCCGACCGGGTCCTGCACGTGGCCAACCGCTTCGGCCGGGGTATCTGAGCCGCAGCGGTTTCCCGCGACCCGCGCTCCGCAGCCGGATCTCTGCCTTCCGCGGCGCCCCGGCCACGCTGCCGGGCGCGCCCTTGAGCCAGCGTCAGCGGTACTGGTAGCGCCGCATGAGGGGCCCGCACACCACGGAGGCCAGGCGCTGCCGCGACGGCGGGAGCTCGCGGCGCCACTTCTCGTCGAGCCTCAGGGGCATCGGGCCGGTGCGGAACCGGACCCGACCACCCGTCGGGGCGTGGCTCACGGCACGGTTGACCCCGTCCGGGCCGATGAAGGCCAGGTCCTCCTCACTTGCCTCCAGGCCGGAAAGCTCCATCACCGCACGCATGGAGGCGCGCGGGTCGGTCACCATGTCCTCGTAGCGCAGCCGCAGCAGCGGGACCCCGCGCCGTTCGAGGCGACCGATCATCAGGTTCACCGTGAGCCACCGACGCAGGATCTGGCGCGCGGGCCGGCGCTTCAGATGGTCGCGCGGCCCGGCACCCTCGGGGAGCGGCACCTCATGGCTCCACGAGTTCAGCACACCCCGCGGGTCGCGGACCATGTGCACGATCCGGAGCCGGACATCGGGGTCCGATGCCAGGAGGTAGGCCGTGGACGGCCGCTTGGTCGAGTCGACCACGATCGGGGAACCGGAGACCTCAGCCACAGCCCGGTAGACGCGACGGGTGAGCTCGAGATACCGCGCCGCACGGGCCTGATGCCCCGGCATGAGGCGAGCGGCGGGGCGGAGCAGCAGGCGAGCAGTGGTGTCGACCTGCCGCTGCAGGCGCAGGACCTCGTCGATGTCGATCCGGTCCCATCCGCCGAACGCGCGCATCCCCACATCCGTCCAGAACTGGCACTCGGAGAAGGACTCCCCGCAGGCGCAGCGCTGGTCGCGCTTCACGCCGCCCTGCCACATGTAGAACAGCTCGCCGACGTCGCAGTGCCCCGGCAGCTGGCCGATGAGCAGGTCGAGCAGTGTCGAGCCGCTCCTGGGCATTCCACCGACGAAGAGGACGTCGACCGGGGGGTCCGCGCTGCCGGACGCGTGGTCGGGCGTCGGCTCCGGCTGGCCGCCTCTTGACGGGTTCCCGACGCTCGGGATCGGATCTGGCATGTCTCCCCCTGCTGAGCCCGACTTCGTTCTTCCGGGCCCCATCATCGTGCCCACGGCGCTCAGGCCTCCGACCGCCGCCACGACGGCGTGTGGCCCCACCACTCGGCCAGCTCGGCGTCGTACGGCGCGTAGTGCTCCTCGAGGCGGGTGCGGCACTCCTCGGAGAGGGGAGACCGCTGGCGCGCGTTGTGCTGCTCGAAGACGATGTCGGAGCACGGCGCCAGGCCCAGGAACTCCCGCACCTGGTCGAAGACCGGCTCCGGGTCGAGGAAGAAGTCGCCACTGTCGACGACGCACATCCGTTCGCGGCCGACCAGCTGCTCGAGGGCGCGCAGCTGCTCGATGTACTGGCCGCGCGTGACGTAGGCGTGGTGCTGCCAGTGGAAGCTGTCGTAGCCGGGGTCGGCCATCAGGCGTTCCCGCTCGCCCGCCAGACGCTCGGGCTCGGCGGCCAGCGCCTCCTCGAAGCCCAGGGTCTCGAAGCCGCGGGCCATCTCATGGCTGTGGCCGGAGTAGGCGCGCACGACCGGGTCGCGCAGCAGCACGATGAGCTTCACGCCGGGCAGGTCGCTGGCCAGCCGCTGCCGCGCGAGCGGATGGAACATGTAGTAGGGGCTCGACTCCCCCGTGATGGCCCGCTGCCCCCGGCCGCGCAGCCGTGTGGTGACCGCAAAGGGGAAGTGCCCGCGGTACCACCGTTCGCCCCGGTCGTAGGACTTGTCGAAGTAGTGGGTGCCCTTGCGCAGGAAGGGGCGGATCACGGCGGGGTGCTGGATGAGT
Source organism: uncultured Actinomycetota bacterium (assembly GCA_963788445.1). GTDB lineage: Bacteria > Actinomycetota > Actinomycetes > Propionibacteriales > Nocardioidaceae > Nocardioides. Next base: position 271,517 of record CAWBGN010000001.1, on the reverse strand, counting down.
GTCTTGAACATGGTCGTCGTGCCGCACCGCTGGGCGCCGACGATGAGGAAGTCCGGTCGTACGCGCACCGGGCCGGTGATCTCGAGGGTCGCGTCGGACACTCGCCTGACCGTCCGTCGGGCCCGGCGGGCCGTGTTGCTGTGTTCGGCCTGTTTCATCAGGAATGTCATTGCTGTCTCCCCCACTGCCCCGGGTCAGTTGCCCGGGAGGATCTGGTCGAGCCGCGTCAACTTGAAGTTCTGGTGGCCGGGTGCCGGGTCGCTGTTGCCATCGTCCTGGCAGACGAAGAGCCCTTCGGGAAAGGACGGGCCGAGGTCCCCGGCGTACGCCGTGATGCCGTCGGTGCGCTCGCAGCCGTCGGCCAGGCTGCCGTCAGCGATGTCGAACGACGACACGTAGGCGTTGGTCTGCCGGTCGTAGATGTTGAAGTAGGCAAGCTCCGGCTGGTTGATGTTCTGGGCGGACACGACGATGTAGCCCGCCCCCTCCCCGGTGTCGACGAGGGTGACGCCCTCCACGTCGCGGGAGAGGTTTCCGTTGGGCCGGACCCTGTCGATGAGGGTTCGGCTCGAACCGTCGCCGGGCTCAGCGCCGTAGCGCCACAGACCGACGCTCTCCTGCGCCACGTAGAGCAGCCCGAGCTGGTCGTCGGCCACGCAACCCTCTGCTTCCGAGCCGACCTGGAACTCCCGCTGCAGCGTTCCCTGGAGCAGGCCGTCACCGTCGGCGTCGTGGATGAGATATTGACGGACCCGGCCGGCCCGGGTGATCACGAAGACGGACAGGTCGCCGGTCACGGCACTGTGGTAGGCGCACAGACCCTCGCCTCCGCCGGAATCGATGGTGCCGGAGCCGTCGCCGACGGGGTTGAGCTGACGCGTGACCGGGTCGACTTCGAACGTCCGCAGTCCGGCGTTGTAGCCGACCACCACGTCGCGTTGCTGGCCGTTGATCGTCACGCCCTGGCGGACGTCGACGTTGCCCCAGAAGGAGGTCGAGGTGGTGATCCGCTGGATGCGGGTGCCGTCGAGGGCGTACACCTCGAGGGCTCCCTTCTTGTCGTTGCCGATGACGAGGGAGTCGGCGGGTGTCGTCGGATGGACCCAGATGGCCGGGTCGTCGGCCGTGTCGCCGGACTGATTCGTCGACGTCGTCTCGACATCCGGCTCCACCGGCACGACCTCCGGGCGCGGGACGGCCACGGTCACGCTGCGGGTCAGGGTGGAGCTGGCTCCCTCACCGTCGGTGACGGTGAGGCCGACCTGGTAGCTGCCGGCGACCGCGTAGGTGTGCTCGACGACCTGACCGCTCCCAGTCTCGCCGTCACCGAAGTTCCAGTCGTACGACGCGATCGGGCCCTCGGGGTCCGATGACGGCGTGGCGTCGAACGAGCACTCCAGGGAAGAGCAGTTCTCGTCGAAGTCCGCGACCGGCCGCTGGTCGCCGACCGTCGCGGGCGGGAGGACAACGGTCCAGGTGGTGGCCGCCGTCGAGGTCGCGTTGGAGGTGGCCACGAGGTTGCCGTAGCTGCCGGCCGGCACCGCGGTTCCCGAGTCGGCGAGGAGGCTGCTGATCCTTCCCGACCCGGTGTTGAACACGGTTCTCCGTGCGGTCACCGACGGCGGAGCGGTCCAGGACGACACCGACGCCGACTTGCTCGCCCAGTAGGACATCACCCACGCACTCTCCGGTGCGGTCGCCAGCGGCGTCGTGCGCGCCGCCGAGGTGTTCGTCTCGGCTCGCGAGACCACGGTCAGCGGGCCGGGGTCGACTCCCCGGTACGCCACGACCTGGACGGTGCTTTTCGCCGAGCTGCTCAGGGCGATGGCGACGCGGGCGCCGGCATTCCCGGCGGTGGCGACACGCGACCACACGACGGTCTTCATGGAGCGTGAGACGCGGGTGCCCTCCGGCGTCCAGCCGGTCACGCCCGTGGGCGCGGACACGGTCGGGGTGTCGGAGCTCAACGACAGGATCAGCAACAACCGGTCTCCGGGCTGCACCTGCGACGGGAGGTTGATCCACGGGGTTGAGGTGTTGCGGGCCGCACCGGCCTCCCCCACGAACTCCACCGTGGCCGCGGCCGCGGAGCTGGTCGGGCTCGAGACCGGGGCGAGCACGCCCAGCGCGGCAAGCATCACCCCTACGAGCATCGCTCGCATGCGTCCCCTCCATCTGACCGTCCACCCGTGACCAGGTCCCAACGTAGGGCGGGTGACGGGCCGGCGCCGACGGGTTGGGGGGCAATCCCCGAATTAGGTGAATTCGGCAGCGCCGGCCGGGTGCCGAACGCGACGCGCACCCGGGCAATCGCCCGGGTGCGCGTCGAGCACGGCTCATGGTGAACGGTGAGGACCCGTCCACGTCGAGTCGGAGTGCTGGCCTCCCTCAGCCGAACCAGGCGTCGGCGGTGGCCTCGTTCATCCGGCTGTCGTACCCGCTGGTTCCGGTCGCGTGCCAGTACAACGCGAACGCGAACGTGCCGTCCTTGATGACCGCATCCCGCATCTCTCGGGTGTTGGCGACCCGGTCGGCGTCGCTGGTCGGCGCGCCGGTCTCACCCAGTCCGGTGCGGCTCACCCCGGCCGCCTTCGCGGCAGCCGACATCCGCTCCACCAGCGCGGACGGTTCCTTGCCCTTGCCGTAGTAGCCGTCGAACGCGAACACGTCCACGCTGCCCTTGGGCGGCGTCCAGTCGGCCACGTTGCGGCCCGAGCCCTTCACCAGCGTGTACGCCATCAAGATGTTGGTCGGGATGAACCCCTCAGCACGCATCAACGGCGCCTGCAGGCCCCACTGACGCCGGTACTCCGTCGCCCATTCCTGGTAGGCGGCCGAGCCAGGGTTTCCGTGGTCGTTCTCAGGCTCGTGGTTGAACGAGGTGTACACCGTCAGCCCGTCGGGGATCCCGGCCAGGAAGGAACGGATCGCGTTCTGGTCGGTCTCCTTCCACGAGATCACGAACGTCTTGATCCCGTCGGCCAGGGCGTCCTGGACACCCTGGTTGCCCGAGAACTTCGCACCCTCGAGCTGCGTGAAGAAGATCCGCGCAGCCCTGGCCCGGTCGTCGTACACACTCTCGTCGACCTGACCGGCGTAGTTCGCACCGAACAGCGTCTTGCCCGGCGGAGTCGGCGTCGGAGTCGGCGTCGGGGTCGGAGTCGGCGTCGGCGTCGGGGTCGGAGTCGGAGTCGGAGTGGGCGTCGGGGTGGGAGTCGGCGTCGGGATCGGGGCCGGAGCCGGAGGCGGGATCGGGGCCGGAGCCGGAGGCGGCGTCGGCGTCGGTGTCGGCGTGGGAGCGGGCTGTCCCTGGCGGTGGCTGCAGACACCCCGGTGGTGCGTCCAGTAGGTGCCCTTCTTGTGCTTCTTGTGCCAGTGGTTGCAGTGCCGGTGGTGAGCCCAGGCCGGCTTGGTGTCGGTCCGTTTGCCGGCCGTGGCGGGACTCTTGCCCTCTGACCCGCCCGAAATCGCCGACGCGGCCGTGAAGCCTGCGGCGGTCAACGCGACCACCAGCATCAGCACGATGGGGCGCATCCAGGCCCGTGAACGAGAATTCCGTTTCCGCATGAGAATGCGAGCTCCTGACGTTCTGTATTCAGTTCTGGCGCACCCCGCGCGGTAGCTGTGTTATCCCCCGGACCCGCGACCGAAAACCACGAAGTGGTCTAGATCACGGGGGCGCGAGGAAGATACCCAAAATGGGGGGTGCGCAGAACGACTTGAAATGGTGGGTTGGCGAACCGTTCTGCCCATGTACGCACCATCGGCCGGAGCCTTCGGTAGTTGAGCAAGATCGGTTGGTCGGTGTTCTGCCGATCCCGGCAGGGAAGCGGGGGACGGCCTTCGCGTGCGCTCAGCGCTGGACTATGGACGGCCAGGCGCTGCGATGGCTGGTCGTGCAGTCGATAGTCGAAGAGCGGCGGTCGAGACGGCCGCCCGCGCCGAGAGCACCGAGGTGCTGGCGGCGGACATGAGGCCCATGGTCAGGACAAGGATGGACAGCCGGACAAGGCCCGGCTTGGTTGTGTGGTGCATGACTTCGGAGAACTCCTGGGTCGCTTGCATGTGGCGCGCCCCGAGCGCGCGTCCCCCTGTTTCGCGGCCGGTCGGAGGGCCCGAATCTCACGCGGCAAACCAATTGTCCGATATTCGGACGCCTGTTCACCTGGAATCGTGAATTCTGGCGCTCCCCCCCGGCCCCAAGGAAACTAACGAGTTTTACCGAGAACCCCCAAAACGGGGATCTCAGTCAGTGATATCGGTACCGGTGCCGGAGACCCGCCGTGAGCAGGCCGACCACCCGACGGTCGCGCGCCGACATCTGCTGTCGCCACGCGTCGTCGGGGCGCACCTGCACCTCGCCAGTTCGGAAGCGAACCGGATTGCCGGCGACCTGGTGGTTGGTCCCGAGCAGGATCCGGTCGCCGTCGATGTGCGCGACGTCGTCGGACGTCACCTGGAGGCCCGCGACGCGCAGGACCCGGCTCACGGTGCCGCTCGGGTCGGTGACGAAGTCCTCGTAGCGCACGGTCGTGAAGGGGACCCGGCCGACGACGCGGAGCGCGCTCGTCACGATGTCGAACGCCGACCACCACAACGCCGACTCAGCAGCACCCGTGCGATGCATGATGTCCTCGCTCTCCGTCGCCTCCGGACGAACGACCGTCTTGCCGAGCGAGTTCGCCACCCCACGTGGGTCGCGCACCACCTGGACGCAGTGCAGGTCCACATCGGCGCGCATGAGCAGTGCGGCGTACGCCGGCATCTTGCTCGAGTCGACCAGCAGTCGGGCACCGGACTCGGCCTGTGCCGCGGCCAGGACCGCCGTGAGCTCGCCGGCCAGGTGGTCTCTCTGGTTCCGCCACCGAGCCGACGGGCTCGACGCGAGCAGCTGCGGGACGAAACGGGTCCGCACAACCGAGTGACGCTCCGAGACGATCAGGTCGGCGTCGACACGATCCCAGCCACCGAACGCCCGCTGGCCCACCGCTGACCAGAACGGGCAGGCGCCGAAGGGCTGGCCACAGGCACAGAGCTCGTCGTCGCGCACGGCGCGGTCCCACATGTGCACCAGCTCACCCAACGCGGCGACGCCTGTCACGCCACCGAGGGCACGCTCGAAGAGGGTCGAGCCGCTGCGTCCGGAGCCGACGATGAGCAGGACGCGCGGGCGTCGCCCGGGCGCCGCTGCCGGGTCGCCGCCCGGGAGCAGTTCGCTCATCGCTCCTCCCCCACGAGTCCCATCACTCAACCGTTTCACGAACCTCTCGTCCGCGTGGGCCTTACGAACGAACCAGGCGGGCCCAGGCGTCGATCGATGGCGGGTCGGTCAACCGGAAGGACCCCCCGACGGGTGCGTCGAAGTAGGCGACGAAGCGGGCGTCGTGCTCGATCGCATAGTTGCCGACCTCCCCCAGCCACGCGGCTCGGTCGTGGCCGTCGTCTCCGTCCATGATCCGGGCCCCGAGCTCGCCGATCCCCCACGCGGCACCGATCGACGCGGACGCCTGGCGCGCCGGCTCGAGCAGAGCTGTGATGTCGGCGTACGACTCGGCGTCCGCGCCCTTGGCGTAGCAGTCCCAGGCGAGCACGTCGACCAGTCCGTTGTCCGGGACGTAGTCCCGCCACAGACGACGCGAGTGCTCGGTCACCGTCCAGCACATGAGGATGAGCGTGGCGTGCAACCGCGGGCTGTCCACGGCCTCGGCCAGCCGGGCGATGTGGGTCCATGCGTCCTGGAATGCCTGGGCGCTGAACTCACCGCGCTCGGTCTCGTCCTCGGGCTCGTGGTAGTAAACCCAGTAGACATCACGGTCCGCGGGAGCCCCGCTGAACCACGCGGTGAGCTGGTCGTCGAACTCACCGGCCAGCACCTTGGCCGGACGGAGCCGGAACGACACGACCACGGGTCGGTCACCCACCTCCTCGTCGAGGACCCCCCAGTCGGGTGGCATCCACTTCGAGAAGAGCCGGACGATGCCGACCGGCCCGTACGTCGCGTCGACCCTCGTCATGGCGTCGCGGGGGGTCTCACCGGGCGCCTGCCAGACGTTGCTGCCGAAGAGCGTTCCCCCACTCGGCACAGCGCTCGGCGGCCGTTCCGACGTTTGTTCGGTCGGCCGTGGCTCCGACTTGGTGGAGGGCGGCGCGGCCGAGCAGGCCGCCAGGCTGAGCGTCAGCAAGAGTGCGAGCGCAGTCGGCGTCAGCCGGGCCGCCCGGTGGCGTCGATGCTGCCCACTACCTGTGCTCGGCATGCTCGCGCGCCCTGGCGTCGAGGAGGTCGAGCACCGATGGGGTCCGCTCGCTGTCCACCTTGCGGGCGAAGTAGTCCCCGGACCCCTTCATGGTCGCGACATCGTCCGGGGTCAGCAGCTCGGGATTGGGTCGCCCTTCGACCCATCGGATGTAGCGGTGTCGCTCGGCCAGGATCCTCAGGTGGTCGGCGTCGTTGAGCAGCAGCGTCGGCAGCAGTGCCTCGTCCGGGACCGAGCAGCGCGACAGGTAGGACACGACCCTGGGCAGACGCTCGCGCTGCTCGAGGACGTGGCGCACGGCCGGCGCCCGGAGGTTCGCCCACATGTCCCCGATGTAGAGGTCGGTTCCGTTCCGAAAGGGATGCCACCGGGGGAAGGGGACTGATCGGTGGTCGCCCGGGATCCGCATCCGGTGGAGGTAGCGCTGCCGGCAGCGCGCCTGCCACGGGTGTTCGTCCCCGGCCGGGTCCCTGGGAACAGGGAACCAGCGCAGCATGGCGTCCGCGTCCTGCCTGGCCAGGTCGGCCTCGGTTCGGCGCAGGTGCTGGGCCGGGTAGTCCTGGCCGGAGGTCAGCAACAGCCACTCGAGGTCGGGCACGGCGTCGAGTCCTGCCCGGAGGCAGCGGAGCATGGCTTCGGCGAGGTTCATTCGTCCCCAGTCGCACGGCTGAGGATCCGGCACCAGCACCAGGCGGTCGCGGGGGGTGAGACCGTGAGGGACTCCGCGCGGGTCATGATGGACCAGCGCGACCGTGTTGTCGCCCTCCAGAATCCGGTTCACGAGTCGCTGCACCAACGCCGGGTCGCGATGCGAGAGCACCGCGACGACGACGGGACCGGCGCTCATGCCCTTGCCTCCTCGAGCGCGGGGAGCAGCCATTCGTGCACGCGACCCAGGTCGGCGCCTGCACCGCGCTGGTCGTCGGCGAGGTACCGGCAGGCCAGGGTCACGAGGTAGGTACGCGCCACGGCATCCGCCGCAGCCGGGTCCACACCGAGGGGCGCGAGCGTCCGGACGGACTCAGTCACCAGACGCGAGGCGGCCGCATCGGCCGGCACCCCACGCACGGTGATGGACTGGTGCAGCTCGTGGTGCAGCAGGTCGAACCCGACCGGCACCCCGGACTCGAAGCGCTCCCAGTCCCAGACGGGACAGGGGCCGGCCACGAGCGCGATGTTGCCGGAATTCAGATCTCCGTGCCAGGACCCGCTTGCCACGGGCAGCCGGGACTCGATCTGCTCGACCTGCCGTCGGAGAGGGCCGGCCAGCTCGCCGCACTGCTCGACCCGGGCGAGCAGCGTGTCCCGGTACGGGTGCTGCTGCCAGTCGACAGGGCTGCGACCACCGATCCGCGCCACCTCCTGCACGACCTTCAGCAGGCGCTCCCGACCTGCTTCCCCCGTCAGACGACGGGAGGGGATGTCGAGGGGCTCGAGCACGAGCACCTCGTTCCCGCCCCACTGGAGGGAGGCGAGCACCTGGGGAGCGCGGATGTCACGCAGTGGCTCCGACTCGATCCTGCGGAGCGCCTCTCCCTCCTGCCGGACCAGACGGCTGGTGAGCGGGTTGTGCCCCACCTTCACGAACGCCCGAACGCGGCCGGCGGCGTCCGCCACCTGGAGAACGGGCTTCCGGTTCGCGCGTGCGGGCCCGATCGGCATGGCCAGCCGGAGGTCGTCGACGCCGAGGACCCGGCGCAGGGGCTCTTCGATGCTCGGGGCATCTGCTGGTCCGGCCACCGCGATCCTGAGCTGCGCCAGTCGCCCGAGCGAGCCCGATCCCATGGCGAGCGACAGGCCACCACGAGCCACCCGCGTCCGGAGCCGACGGCCCGTGAGCTGACGGCGCATCATCCGGGTCGTGGCAGCCGGTCCTGCGCCGGGGACGAGCAGACGTGGGCTCTGCGCCGACGGGATCGCGATCCACGAGGCTCGGGTGCTCTCACCGACGCCCTGTGAGACGCGGACCTCCAGCGGGGGCGGGTAGAGCGCTGCAAGGAGCTCGACCGCGGCGGCCCCGCGGTCGGTCTGCCCCGTCGTCGAGGCGTTCACGTGCGCACTCCGGCGGAGCGGCGAAGCTCGTCGTTGCGCCACAGCAGCCCGATGGACAGGAACGTGACGGCGAGCGGCATGGTCAGGGCTGAGTAGAAGCTCGCGTAGAAGATCTCCAGGCCCACGACGAGTGTTCCAGCGATCCCGAGCACGGAGTGGTCCCTCGCATATCGGAACAAGATGCGGATGAGGAACCCGAAGTACAGCAGCACGCCCAAGAAGCCCTGGGAGATCAGCAGCAGTGTCAGTTGCCCGGTGCTCCCGATGTTGCGAGCGCCGCACCTCGGGCAGGCTTCCGACGGGCCGACGGCAATCGACGCGTCACTGCCCAGGGTCTTTCGCGTGGTCCCGAAGCCGATGATCGGGGACTGCTTGGCCGAGTTGATCGCCGTGTTGAGCAGGGATCCGCGAACGTCGTTGCTGTGGCCGGCGTCCAGACGTGCCTGCACCATCGTCTCCAACGGGGAGGCTGCGAAGCCGAACGCCCCGATGGTGAGGACGAGGACCAGCGCGGCCAGCGTCTTCACCCGTCCTCGCAGGGCCAGCCGGACGGCGACCACGACCACCGAGATGCCGATGCCGATCCACATGCCGCGGTTGAGTGAGAACACGATCGGCGCCATGGCCACGAGGAGGATGCCGTACAGCGCGAGCCGCTTCAGCTTGGAGCCGAGCACCCCCCACCCGACCACCATCCACACCAGCAGCAGCGACAGGTTGTTGCCCCACGCGTTGGTGTACGGGAACGGCGCGGAGGGACGCGGGGACGCCTCCCCCAGCACCGGCTGGAACTGGGCGAGCTTGGCGACGGCGCTGCCCTCGTCCCGGAGGCCGCCGGGCAGGAAGTACGTGGACGGCGTCACGAAGCCGAAGTTCGGCAGAACCAGGGACAGGGCGCCCAGGAGGATGGCCACCAGGCCGAGCGACGCGATCCACTTGATCACGCGACGCCGTGGAAGCTCCTCCTCGGTCATGTTGCCGACGAAGAGCATCATCACGGTGACGGCCAGGTAGTTCAGCACCCGGAAGCCGAACGCGAAGTACCGTCCGATGCCTTCCGACTTGGCGGCGCCCGCGACGTCGACGTCGAGGGCGAAGCCGCTGAACACCACCAGTACCAGGAACAGCGCCCAGATCCAGAAGCCGGGTGGCAGCCGGACCTTCCCTCGGCGGGTGAGCTGCCAGACCAGGATCGAACCGAAGAAGGGAAACACGAGGTTGGTGACGCCCAGCGCCCACCAGAGGGGCCAGCCGGCCACCGCAGCGGCGATCGGCCAGCCCGCGGGCAGGTGACGGATGCGCCGGGGGACGGGCCAGTTTCCGTGCGACGGGCGGCGCACCTTCGGCACGACCTTCGTGCGGACCACGAGCCGGTCGTCGACGTCGGACGCGAGCGGGTCGCGGACCCACTGCTCCTTGTCTGGCCGCCCGGCCCGGGAGGCCAGGTCAACGACAGTCACCGGTATCCGTACTTCCGCCTCGTCGGGACGGTCATCACCTCGACCAGGCGACGAGACCGGCCCGGCAGGTCGCGTCGCCATTGCTCGTCGAGCCTCAGCGGCATCCGGCCGCTGGCCAGCCTGATCCGTCCCCCGGCGACCACGTGGGTCCGCGGGACCGTGATGCCCTCGTCGGTGACGTAGTCGAGCACACCCTGGGGCGCCCCGTGGCAGGTCAGCTCGAGGACCTTGCCCAGTTCGCGCTGGGGGTGGCTGACGAGGTCCTCGTACCGCACGCGGGTCACGGGGACGCCCGAACGGCGGAGACCGCTGATCAGCGCGTTCACGGTGACCCAGCGGCGGCTCACCTTGCGGATGGTGCTGCGCGGCATCTCGTTGCGCAGCGCGGCGCCCTCGGGCAGCGCGACGTGCTTGTCGAACGAGAACGCCACCCCGCGCGGGTCGCGGACGACGTGGACGACACTGAGGTCGACGTCGGGCATGGTGCGCAGGACGTACGCGAGCGAGGGCCGCTTGGACGAGTCCACGACCACCTTCTCCCCCGAGACCTCGGCGATGGCGGAGTAGACCCGGCGCAGGATCGAGGAGTACTCGTCGAGCTGGGCGGCGAACTTCCGCGGCCGCCACGGCGAGAGCAGCAGGGGAATGCTTGAGGTCTTGTCGACCTGGTCCTGCAGCTTCATGACGCGCGCGGCATCCGTCTCCTCCCAGCCTCCGAACGCGACCCGGCCGACCTCGGACCAGAACGGGCATTGCGAGAAGCTCTCCGAGCACGCGCAGAGGCCGTCGTTCGCCAGGCCGTTGCGCCACAGGTAGAACAGCTCCCCGACCCCGATGTGGCCGGGGAGCTGGTGCAGCATCAGGTCGGTCAGGGTGGAACCACTGCGAGGCATGCCGCCGACGTACAGCACGCGGATCGGGCGCGTGCGCGCCTCAGCGGCGACCGGGTGGGTCGGGAACTCGGCCACCTTGCCGAGGTCGTCGAAGTCGTAGCCGAACGCAGCGATCCGGCCCGCGAAGCGCGCCCGCAGGCGGGCCATCCGCCTGCGGTCCAGTGGGGAGCCCGACCGAGCGAGGTCTGCCCAGGCGGTGCGGTACTGGTCGCTGCGGCTCCCGTCGATGGAGTCGGCGGCGATCGGCTGCTCCAGGCCCAGGAACTCCGAGACGCCCGCCAGCGTCGTCGCCGGGTCGCTCACCAGTTGTTCGTACCGGAGGACGTGCACGTTGCGCGAGGTGGGCGACGTCCGCGAGGAACGTTTCGTGCGCGTGGATCCAGTGCTCGATCAGCGGCGCGAGACCGGCCAGCGGTCCCGCCCACTTCCGGGTCGAGAGTGCCACGACGACGGGGTGTCGGACCACCACCAGGAATCGGGCATTCGGGTAGAGCCCCTGCAGGAAGCGGGTCATGACCAGGTTCGGCGGCGACTTCTCCACCAGCAGCCGGCGGTCCAGGTCCCAGTGCGGCGCCCACTGCTCGAGAAGCCGGGATGCGTTCTCCTCGGTCACCAGCGGCGAGGTCTCGGTCAGGTGGGAACGCGGGTCCATGCCGAAGCGACCGGCCCCGCCGTACTTCCGGGCGGACGGATAGACGTCCTGCAGGTGCTGGCCCTCGTCCTCCTTGACGCCGGTGCCCGCGAAGCCGCTGATCTCGGGATGGGCCGAGAGAAGGCGTGCGAGAGGCGTCGTGCCACTGCGGTGGAGCCCCGCGACGAAGACCAGGCGCCCCGAGTCGATCGCCGCCTCGAGCGCCGTGGTCATCGCTGCCGTCCGGCCCGGATCACGCTCGACGAGCCATCTCGCAGACCCTGGCCATGCTCCGTCCCGGTGTTCCGCGGCGTCCATGCCACGGTCCTTGTTCCGACGCCCGACTTGCCCTTGACGACCGTGGCCGTCGACTCCTCGGTCACCGGGCGGGGCCCGCTGAGCTCGGCACGCCCGAAGATCTCGTCCGCCGAGGCGGCGGAGCGACGCAGCCCACGCTGCCTGAGGTCCACCGTCACGACGAGCACCCGGTGGACGCCGGACTTGGTCAGGTTCGCCAGCACCATGGCCAGGGAGTCGCGTCGGGTCACGCCCAGCTGGACCACCACGACGGCGACGTCGACGTGGCGCCCCAGGATCGGCAGGTCAACGGTCGGGTCGTCGTTGGGCAGACCGAGGATGAGGAAGTCGTGCGTCTCTGAGAGCTCGCTCAGCTCCTCACGCAGCACCGAGGAGCGGAACTCCCCGTCGGTCATGACCCCGAGCTTCTCGTAGTCGCCGAGGTCGAGCAGGTCGTTCTTCTCGGTCTTGAGACGGCGACGCTCGGCCAGGACCGGCGCATCCGGCCTCGTGAGGTAGGCGGTCGGCGATCCCGAGCGGGACGCGATGACGGCGAGTGCGTACGACAGATGCTCAGCCGTGCTCCCCGCGTCCGGTCCGACGAGCAGCGCGACCTCGCCCCGTTCCGGGCCGTTCGCCCGCAGCGAGTGGTAGAAGGCGCGCACGTCGTGGTCGATCCGCACGAACTTTCCGCGGCCTCGGGCGACCAGGGAAGAGAGCGGGACGATCCCGAACAGCCGCTCGATGTCGGCCGCCTTGTGGATCCGCTTGTCAGCTCGCTCACGCAGGCCCGCGAGGGCGAGTCCGATCACGAGGCCCGCCATCAGGCCGGCAGGGATGATCACCATCGGGTTCGGGTCGACCGGAGTCGCTGGGCAGCTGCGCCTCGGTGATGACCTGGCCCGGGTTCACGAGAGTGCCCACGAGCGGGGCCAGCTGGGCGTTGTACGACGCCAGCTGCGAGTTCAGGTTCTCCCGCCGCGCGATCAGGAACGCCCGGTCGGCGCCCTCGTCAGGACCGTTCAGGCGCGAGATGCCGACGCTGGTGTCCTCGATCTGCGCCGACACCTGCTCGATCTGCTCCTGAAGGCGGTCGACGTCCGAGGCGAGGACGTCCTGGGCAGAGTCGGTGCGGTTCTCCAGGTAGGCCTGGGCGAACGCCGACGCCCCGTCCTGTGCATCCTCGGCGCTCGAGGCCGAGAACGCGATGGAGAGCACGGTCGTGTTCGGCGGAACCGCCACGGTCACCTGGTTGGCGAGCGCCACCGGCGACTTGTCGGAGCCGAGGAGCTCGCCGGCCCGCTCGGCGACGGGCTCGGAGGTCACCAGCTGGGCTTCGGTGTCGAGGTTGATCGCGTCGTTGGTCCGGTCCCCGACGGCCGAGGACGTGCCAACGGTCGACTTCACCAACACCTTCGAGCTGGACACGAACGTCTGCTCCGCGACATTGAGGAACAGCGCCGCGAGGGCGGCACATACCAGGACGGAGCCCAGGACCCACGTCCAGCGCCGGCGCACCAGGGATGCGTAGTCCCCCAGGTCGCGTGCATGTGCAGCTGTCAAATCAGCCATGGGTCGAGGTCCCCCCTCAGGTCTGGGGCCGGCAGCGGCTCTGCCGGCCCCGTGTTGGCATGGTCGGGCAGGTCATGGCGAGACGGTGACCGACCTGGTGGCGCTACTGAACTTGCCCCAGCCGTCGGTGACGGTGAGGGTGACGACGTACGTGCCTGCCGCGAGGAAGGTACGAGACGGGCTGGACGAGGTGCTGGTTCCGCCGTCCCCGAAGTTCCAGCTGTAGCTGAACGTGTCGCCGGTGTTCGGGTCGCTGGACGTGGACCCACTGAAGTTGCAGACCAGGCCCAGGCAGGTCGGCGTCGTGATCACCGCCGTCGGTGCGACGTTCCCGGTCGGCTCGGTGATGGTGAGCGGGGCCATCGTCACCGCTGACGTCAGGCCGTACTCGTCGCGCACCGTCAGCGTTGGCGTGAACGTGCCCGGGCCCGTGTACGTGAACGTCGGCAGCGCGCCGGAGCCGCTGCGTCCGTTCCCGAAGTTCCACGAGTAGGTGAGCGTCGGCTTGTTCTCGTCCGTGCTACCGCGACCGTCGAAGGTGCAGACGTTCTGAGCACAGCTCACCGTCGCGACTGCCACCGGTGCCGCGTTTCCTGCAGGCGCCGTCACCGTCACGGTGACCACCCGAGGCTCGGGCATGAATCCGTGGTTGTCGACAGGCCGCACCTTCAGAGTGTAGGTACCGTCCGGGATGATCGGGGTCGTATAGGAATAGTTGGATCCCAGCGAGCCCGGGCTGTTCAGGAACGCCGCGATGTACCGCTCTCCGTTGCTGAACGAGCCACTGCTGTTCATGTACTGAAGGGTCGTGGCGTTCTGCACCGCCACCTCCACGCGGGCGATGGCGACGTCGTCCTCGGCCCGGCCGCTGACGAAGATCCGGGACTCCGTGAACGCAGCGCCGTCCTGGGGTGAGACCAGGTTCGGCAACAGCGTCGGCGGCAGGTCGCCCGGGTAGAGGTTGTAGCGGGCGGTGGCACCCGACGTGGACGGGTCGATCTGGTCCGAGGTGTCGACGGCGTACGCCGTGACCGAGTAGCTGCCGTTGACGGGCAGGTTCACCGGCAGCGTCCAGGCGGTGCTGGTCGCGTTCGGCGAGGCGAGCGTGGCGTTGATGGTGCCGAAGCCGGCGCCCAACGTTCCGTTCGCTCGAAGGTAGCGGTCGGTGTCGTTCTCCAGGATCGCCACCCGGACCTGCTTCACCCCGAAGTCGTCGGTGGCGGTCCCGGCGAGGTCGATGTGGGGCACGGTGAGTGTCTGCGTGCCGGTCACGCTGAGCAGGCCGTTGGGCGCCACGTCACCGGGGACGACCACGTTGATCGTGACCCGACCCTGGAGGTTCGACGACGTCGTCAGTTCCTGCTTGTCGGTGGCCCGCACCTGGAAGGTGTACTGGCCCGGCACCAGGTCGGCCGGCATCGTGTAGCGTCCAGTTGTACGACGCCTGGTCCAGGTTGGCCGGCGAGATCTTGTACCAGCCCTGGATCACGTCGGCACCCCAGGTGCCGTCGGAGGCGAGGTTCTCCCGCGTGCTGCTGTTGCGCAGGGTGACCTCGACCGTGGCGAGGGAGTCGTCGTCCGTGGCGTTCCCGGTGAAGGTCACGCGACCACCCGGGCTCATCGTCAGGGTCGGCGGCGTCACCGGCGGGGTGGCCGCGATCGGCTGTGCGATGGTCACCGTCGGTGCCTGACCCGAGGAGTCGACCTCGAAGTCGCGCACGTCCCAGCGAACGTCGTTCTGGCCGATGGTGTCCACGGCCATGGCACCGACCTTCCAGTGGCCCTCGCTGGGGAGGTTCACCTCGTACTGCCAGGTCGTGCTGACGGCACCGGGGTTGTCGGGCTCGATCCGGAACGTGGTGTTGCCATCGACCAGGTCACCATCCTCGGTGAGGTACTGGTTCGTGTCGTTGTTGCGGATGTAGAGGCTGACCGCGTTGACTCCCTTGTCGTCGGAGGCGGACCCGCGCAGCACGAACGAGGTCGTGGTCTGCAGCGAGCTGCTCGGAGACGAGATGGACGTGGTCGGCGGCAGGTCGTCGAAGCTGAACGACTCGAGCTTCTTCTCCGCCTTGACCGGGTCCTGGGCACCGTTCGTGTTGACGGCCCGCGCCCGCACCGTGAACTCGCGGGCGGTCGCGATGCTCACCGGCAACGACCAGGGCGTCGATCCCCCGGACGGGGTGCCCAGGCTCGCGTTGATGGTGTTGAAGGATCCCCAGCTGGTGAGGTTGTCCTGGAGGTACTGGCTGCCGCTCTGGAGCTCCACCTGCACGCTGCCGACGGTGCCGGTCGAGGTGGCGGCTCCCTCGATGACGAACTCGTCCCCGGTCGCGACGACGCGGCCCTCGATCGGGGAGGTGATGGTCGTGTTCGGGTTGCTGGCTGCGGGAAGCTGGTTGAGGTCGAAGAACGCGACCCGGCCGACGTTCGCGCCGCCCTGACGGTTGGCGTCGCCGCCCGTGATCAGGCCGCGCGGCGTGGCCTCCATGGCCTTGTTGCCCTCGAAGGAGTTGGAGCCGGGGTGCCACTCCAGCGCCTTGCCGTCGGCCGGGTTCAGCGCACCCAGGTGGTCACGGCGGACCACCGCGTCGCCCAGGGCGTACGCCGCCAGCCCCTGGCCCGTGCCGTAGCCGACGTTGTCCAGACCCGGCCACGGGTCGGGAGCGGTCGGCGACTCGTTCCACTGGAAGTGGCCACCGATGTAGACCGCCCGCTCGCTGATCGCGACCGAGTAGACGCTGTCGAAGGCACGCGAGATCCACATCGGCTGTGCGTTGGTGTCGGTGGCGTGGGTGCCGTCGATCCGGTAGGCGACTGCCGTGTCGTTGATCGGGGGCCGGTCACCACCGGAGCCGCTCGACACGACGAAGTACGAGTCGTCGGGAGCGATGTCCCCGCCGTAGATCCGCTGGATACCGCCGACGTACTGCAGGTTGTCCTCCCACAGCGCGGTGCGCCAGGGCAGGAGCTCCTTGCTACCGGTGTCGATCAGGCCGACGCCGTACCGGTCCTGGCCGTCAATCCTGCGGGCGGTGTGGACCACGAGCAGCTTGGAGCTGTCGTGGGTGAGCTTGAGCTGCTGCACGGTCAGCACGCCGTTGGTGCCGATGCCGCCGGAGAGCTGGTTGTCGAACCCCATGTCGACGACACCGGTGGCGCCGTTGAGGGCGGCGAGTCCGACCCGCGTCTGGCCGTTGATGTTGGCGAACCGGCCGCCGACGTAGACGGTGGTGTTGCTGGCAGCGAGTGCGTTCACCTGGGAGTTGGCGTTGGCGGTGAAGCCGGCCACGGGTGCACCGGTGGTCGGGTTGAGTGATGCGATCTTGCGCTTGGTGACGCCGTTGACCGTGTTGAACGTGCCCGTGACGTACAGCTTGGTGCCGTCCGGCGACGCCTCGACGGCGGTCACACCTCCGTCGAAGGTCGGCCGGAAGGTCGTGTCGACCAGTCCGGTGGTGAGGCTCCACGCCGCCAGGAACCTTTGATTGACGGTGCTCGTGTTCGTGGCGGTGTTGTTCTGGAGGGACGTGAAGCCACCGGCGACGAAGGCGCGGTTGCCGACGACCTCGATGTCCCAGATCTCACCAGCGGTGATCCGGGGCATGGTGGTGTTCGCGGTGGCCGGGACCACGCTCGTGTGGTTGGGCTTGGGCTGGGTTCCGGGGCCGACGTTGGTGACGCTGACCGAACGGGTCGTCGTCACGCTGGCCCTGCCGTCGCTGACGGTCAGGGTCACGGTCCGGGTGCCGGAGCTCGCGTAGGTGCGGGACGGCGAGACTCCGGTGCCGGTGCTGCCGTCACCGAAGTTCCAGCTGTAGGTGAGCGGGTCGCCGTCCGCGTCGGACGATGCGGACGCGTTGAAGCCGCAGACGAGCAGGTTGCAGGTCGCGGTGAACGCGGCGGTGGGCTCCGCGTTGGGCTCCTGGAAGCCGGGCGTGACCACGATCGAGAACACGTTGGAGCGGTTCGCGGCAGCGCTGGTGGTAGCCGTGCGTCCCGCGGCGGTGCCGGTGGCCACGGCGGCGTTCGAGTCGCCGAGGACCATGCTGACCTTGCCGGTTCCGCTGGCGGTGCCGGTGGTGCGTTGCGTGGTGCCCGCCGGAAGCGTCCAGGTCTGGGTGGCGGTGGACTTCTCTCCCCAGGCGCTGACCAGCCAGGAGTTCGCCTCCGCGACGTTGACGGCAGGGGTGGTGTGGCTGGCGGAGCTCGTGTTGGAGCCGCCGATCTCGGACGCGGTGACCTCGGCGATGCCACCGGTGCTGCGGTAGGCCGAGGCCGAGAGCACGGACTTGGTGGCGGAGGCCGTCGACCACGGACACGAGAGCGTTGGCGTCGGAGCCGGACGCGACCTTCGTCCAGGCCCGGCCGCTGATGCCGTCCCCGGTGCGCGTCTCGATCTGGGTCCAGCCGGCCGGCGGAGTGGTCACGGCCTTGGTGGAGTTCCACGTCATGAGCAGGACCAGCGCGTCACCCGACTGCACGGACGCTGGGATGCGGACGGTGTGGTTCGAGCGGTTGCCGGCGGTGCTGGCCGAGCCGACGTGGCTCAGCTGCTCGTCGGCAGCCTGTGCGGCCGGGGCGGTCAGCACGGCCCCGCCGAGCAGGGAGAGGACACCCACGACCAGGGCGAGTCCGATCGATACCAGCCGACTGCGCGAGCGCACGAGCGCGTTACGAAGATGTGTCACTTGAGATCCCCAAACCCGGTATAGACGCGTGCCCCCCACTTGGAGCCACTGGTGATGCTTGCATTGCGTTTCCAGCCTCGAAGAAGCGTCGGGAGCACGTCCCCCAATTTGGGGACCGGGCTTTACCGAAGGCGTGTTATGCCTCTCGGAGCCGGCGTACGGCGCGGCCGCGACGCCTACCCCGCGAGCGGCGTGAAGACGGTTCCAGGAGCTCGTCGAGCTCGCCGGGCCAGGCGGGCCCGCGCGTCGTCGGTGGCGACACTCGTCGGCACCGCGACCCCGCGTCCGGGACGATGGCTGGCCAGGGCAGCGTCGAGCACGGCGTGGAACTCCTCGGACGTCGTCGGACGGGTCACCACGCCGGCCCCGTGCACCAGCGCCGCGAACCGCTGCTGGTGGCCGTCGACGTGCTCGCCGAGGGCCGGGTCACGCGGGACGCAGATCGGCACGTGCCCCGCGGAGCGCGCGTCCATGATCGTGCCCGGGCCGCCGTGGCAGACGGCAGCGGCAGCATCGAGCAGGAGCTCGCGGATCTGCTCGTGGGGGAAGTACGCGCTCCCCTCGGCGACGATGGGTGCTCTGCTGGCTCCGTGCTGGACCACGAAGCGGGTCTCGGGGTGGCGCCGTGCCGCCTCGTCGACCCAGTCGACCAGGCGGTCGAACGGGTGGTGGTCGGTGCCGACCATGACGAACACGTGACTCATAGCAGTGGTCCCACCAATCGAGCGTCGGGATAGAACGTGAGCTGCTGGTCCCACTGCACGATGCGTCGAGTCGTGAAGGGACCGCACAGCCGGCCGGTCATCGTGGGCGAGTCCACCCGGTCGTAGACCTCGATGAAGACGGTCGGGATCCGCAGCAGCCACGCCACCACGAAGAACGGGACCGCCACTCCGGCGCCCGCACTGACGACCATCTCCGGGCGCTCCCGCAGCAGGACGCGCCAGGCGAGCCACAGGTTGCGCAGGGTGTTCGGCAGGTTGCGGGTGGTCGGCGAGTACGACGTGATCACCCGCTCGTCCCGGAGGCGGTCGACGACGTCCGGGGTCTCCGGGCAGACCCACAACCGCTCGCGCTCGCGCCACCAGGACTCGAGGACCAGAAGCTGCGTGAGGTGCCCACCCTGGGTGCTCACCATCAGGACAGGTCGCCCCATCAGTAGGCACCCCTGCCGCTGGTGACGGCGCGCACCGTCCGCAGGCAGATGCGCAGGTCGTCGCCGATGGTGACGTTGTCCGTGTAGCGCACGTCGAGGGCCACGGTGGTGTCCCAGTCCAGGTCCGAGCGGCCGCTGACCTGCCAGAGGCCGGTGATGCCCGGGCGGACTGCGAGCCGCCGGCGTGCGACCTCGTCGTACTGCTCGACCTCCTCCGGCAGCGCCGGTCGGGGGCCGACGAGCGACATCTCGCCCTTGAGCACGTTGATCAACTGTGGCAGCTCGTCCAGGGAGGTCTTGCGCAGCACGCGCCCGACGCGGGTGATCCGGGGATCCTCCCTGACCTTGAAGAGGACGCCATTGCCTTCGTCGACGTCGTCGAGATCCTGCTTGAGCTCCTCGGCGTCCACGCACATCGTGCGCATCTTGTAGACCTTGAACGGACGGCCGTTGAGGCCGACCCTCGTCTGGGTGAAGAGTCCTCGGCCGCGGGACTCCAGCCGGACCAGGAGAACCATGACGCCCAGGAGTGGTGCGAGCAACACCAGCATGAAGCCCGCGCCCACTCGATCGATGACGGACTTGAGGCCGCGGACAAGGGGGGCTGGACGGCTCGGGCCGATCTCGGCGAGCGTGGAGCCGGCGAGACTGGACACGGCCACTCGGTGTGCGGCGACGCTGTCGAGCTCGGTCGTGACAGCCAGCGTGGCCCCGGTGCCCTCGAGGGCCCAGCTCAGACGGCGGATGTCGGCTGACCCGATGCCTGGCGAGGACAGCACCACCACGGCCTCGGCGCCGAGTCGTTCCACCCGCTCGGTCAGGTCGTCCATGCCGTGAGCCGTGGGCAGTCCGAAGGTCTCGAAGTCCAGGTCGGTCTCGGTGTGCTCCTGCCGGTCGCCGAGCAACGTGGCGCCGACCAGCGTGATGTCGTTGCGGCCGGCCCAGGTGGTTACCACGTGGCCCAGATGGGGCCGGTCGCCCACCACGAGGACGCGGACCGGTCGACGCCTGCTGGGCAGGGCGAGGAGTGTGAGAGCGAGCGCGCCCGTCGCGGCGAGCGAGATGAGCAGCGACGGGGCGAGCACGCTGTCCGGCAGCACGCCGCCGGCCACAGCCAGACCGATGAACGCGAAAGGCACGGCGGCCCGACGGCCGAGGGTCCCGAGACCGGGCAGGCGCGCACCCAGCGCGGCGCCGGCGCGTCTGCAGGTGCACGAGGCTCCAGATGGCCAGCACCCCGACCGCAGCGGCGGGACCGGCGTCCACGGCGACGGCGGTGGCGGAGCCTGCGAGGATCGCCACCACCAGCTGTGCCTGCACCTCGAGCCGCTGTCGGACCGACACCGGCAGGGTCGCCCGCTGTCGTTCCGCTCGCGGCAGAGCGATGACGTTGTTCCCGAGGGTCTGTCCGTCCATCACCGTGAGCCGCTCGCGTGCGTCGACGTACGCGTCGTGCGTCATGCGCACCCCTGTCAGTCGGTCGATGAGAGTTGGCCGCTGAGCCCCTCGGCACGAGGCCTTGGGGCTCAGCGTTCTGCCAGCGTCCCGCCGCCGGGAGAGGCGCCTGATGCGTCCCCGGGTGTTTTCGTCGATTTTGGGGAACGTTCATCCGGCTCGAGGCCCTCAAGGAAACAAGGGGTTCTGAGAACGGAGACGGGCATCAGCGCCGCCTGGACACTGCCGCGAGACGGGCGCACAGGACCTTCGCACACCGCCCCTGCTCTGCAGGTCCCCGGTTTGGTGTATATGCCGGGCCTTGCCCTGCGGGCACTCGCCCTGACAACTGAGGGTGACGCCATGACCGCCGTCAGAGAAGTACCCGGCGTCGTCCTCTTCGACGCCGGCCAGATCAGACGCGGCGAGCTCACGGTGGGGGACCTCGGGAGACACGTCGCGACGACGACGCCGACCCATGCGGATCATGGTCGGCCTGCTCATCGTGCTGCTCCTCGCCACGGGGGCGCGCATCGTGACCCTGCTTGTCGGTGCAGTCGCACCTGGCAGGTCAGGTGGACCGCATCGACGGTGTCTTCGACGGCCTCGACAACCGACCTGCGCGAGCCGGCGGGGCCGCCGGCAAGGCCGATGAACATCCTGGTGATGGGCACCGACCGCCGCTCGGAGGAAGCCGACGACCGGCAGCGACGCGACCGCCGCCGAGTGGGTGCCGGGCGCCCAGCGCACGGACACGATCATGATCCTGCACGTCAACGCGGACCGGGACGGTGCGTCGCTGGTCTCGATCCCGCGCGACTCCTGGGTCGACGTGCCCGGCTACGGATACAACAAGATCAACGCCGCCTTCTCCCTCGCCGGCCCGTCACTGGCCATCGAGACCGTCGAGAACCTGACCGGCGTCCGGATCGACCACCTGGCCGTCGTCGACTGGGCCGGCTTCCAGTCGC
This sequence comes from uncultured Actinomycetota bacterium, assembly GCA_963788445.1. Lineage (GTDB taxonomy): Bacteria > Actinomycetota > Actinomycetes > Propionibacteriales > Nocardioidaceae > Nocardioides. The sequence goes on along the minus strand of CAWBGN010000001.1, from coordinate 250,106 downwards.
TCATCGACACCGTCGGCGGCGTCACCGTCACCGTGCCGCGGACGATCGAGGACCCGCACAACCACGTCGTGTGGACCAAGGGCCGCCAGACCCTCAACGGCGACCAGGCGCTGCTCTACGTGCCGCCAGCGCTACGGGCTCCCCATGGGCGACGTCGACCGGGTGAAGCGGCAGCAGGCCATCGTCCGCGGCCTGATGCGGTCCTCGCTGTCGACCCTGCGGTCCGCACTCGCCGGGCGCGATCTACGACCTGCTGGACACCCTCACCGAGAACGTCTCCGTCGACTCCGGCTGGGAGTTCGGGGACATGCGCGACCTGGTCATGGACATGCGCAGCATGAAGGCCGGGGACATGCACTTCCTGACCGCCCCGGTCGCGGGCTTCGGCCGCGAGGGCGCGCAGAGCGTCGTCTACCTGGACCAGGCCGAGAACCAGGCTCTGTGGGAGGCGGTCCGCGAGGACAAGGTCGCCCGGCTGGGCGGCCGACAACCCGCTCGACGCCGCTGCACGGCCCGGCCCTGTGACCGTCGGTGTGGCGGACCCTAGCCGACGCCGTTGCGGCGTACGAAGTCGACGATCTGCTCGGCCAGCTCGGGCCGGCACACGATGAGGTCGGGCAGTGAGACGTTGTCCTGGTTGTAGACCAGCTCGGAGCCGTCCACGCGCGAGCAGTACAGACCTGCCGCGCGGGCGACGGCCACGGGCGCGGCGTTGTCCCATTCGTACTGACCACCCGCGTGCACGTAGGCGTCGGTGACGTCGCGGGTCACGGAGATCACCTTCACGCCGGCCGAGCCCATCGGCACCAGCTCGGCGTCCAGCTCCGCCGCCAGTGCCTCGACGAAGGCCGGCGGGCGGGTCCGGGACACCGCGATCCGAGGCCGGTCGGAGGTGCGCGGCGGCACGACGGGCGGCCGACCGGTGTTGAAGGTCTCCCCCAGCGCCGGCTGGGCGACGGCACCGGCGACCAGGTCACCCCGCTCCCACAGCGCGACGTGGACGGCCCAGTCGTCGCGCGGCGGCTCGGAGAACTCGCGGGTGCCGTCGAGCGGGTCGATGATCCAGACCCGGGAGGCCTCGAGCCTGGCCTTGTCGTCGGCACCCTCCTCGGAGAGCACGGCGTCGTCCGGCCGGTGCTCGCGCGATCAGGCCCATCAGCAGCTCGTGGGCCGCGGCGTCGCCGGCGTCCTTCAGCTCCCGGCCCTCGAGCCCCTCGCCTCGCACCTCGAGCAGGCGTTCTCCGGCCACGGTGGCCAGCCAGGTCGCGAGGACGTGGTCGTCGGTGGCGGCTTCGGCGGGTGGCGTACCGGGTTCGTAGTTCACGGGCGCCACCCTATCGAGCGTGGTGCGCACGTCCCGCGACGCGCACCTTGCTCAGGAGTTGAACTTCTGCTGGGTCTTGTCGAGACCCTCGGTGACCAGGCACTCGACGGCGTCCGCGGCGTCCATGACCTGGAACGGCACGTCCTTGCGCTCCGCCGACGAGTAGTTGGACAGCAGGAAGTCCGCGACCTCCTGCCGTCCGGGCGGCCGGCCGACGCCGATCCGGACCCGGTGGAAGTCGCCGGTGCCGAGCGCGGCAGCGCATCGAACGCAGCCCGTTGTGGCCGTTGTCGCCGCCACCGAGCTTGACCCGCATCCGGCCGAACGGCAGGTCCAGCTCGTCATGGACGGCCACGATCCGCTCCGGTGGGAGCTTGTAGAACTTCATCAGGCCTGAGACCGCGCCACCGGTCTCGTTCATGTACGTCCGCGGCCGGGCCAGGACGACCCGGGGACCGGGCTCGCCCGGAGTGCCGAGACGACCCTCGACGACCTCGGCCCGCCCGGACTTGTGCGCTCGGAAGGCCGACCCCATGCGGGACGCCAGCTCCTCGACGACGAGGTAGCCGACGTTGTGCCGGTGCCCGGCGTACGAAGGGCCGGGGTTCCCCAGCCCGACCACGAGCCACACGTCGGTGGTGCTCTCGGTCATGGGGAACTCCCGGCCTCGTCGCAGGAACTTCATCAGGATCGACCGGTGGCGCAGTGGCCACCGCGGGGTCACTCCTCGGAGCCGCCCTCGGCGGGCGCGTCGCCCTCGGTGGCCTCGCCCTCGGCGCTCTCGCCGGCGGCAGCCTCCTCGGCGGTCTCCTCGTGCTCCTCGCGCTCGATGCCGGCCTCGGCCTCGGCCTCCTCCAGCTCGGCCTCGATCTCCTCTTCGGTCGGCGCGTTGGTGATGTTGACCACCAGGATGTCGCCGTCGGTGAGCAGCCTGCTGCCCTCGGGGAGCACCAGGTCGGAGGCGTGGATCTGGGTGCCGACCGCGGCGCCCTCGATGCTGACCTCGATGTTCTCGGGGATGTGGGTGGCCTCGGCCTCGACCGAGACGCGGGTGTTCTCGGTGACGACCAGCGTGTCCGGGCCGGCCTCGCCGACCAGGAGGACGTCGATGTCGACGGTGACCTTCTCGCCCTGGCGGACGGCGACGAAGTCGATGTGCTCGAGGTGCCGCTTGATCGGGTCGATCTGGACCTCTCGGGTCAGCGCCAGCTGGCTCGTGCCCTCGATGTCGAGCTCGAGCAGGGCGTTCGAGCCGCCGTGCTTGAGCGCCATCATCGTGTCGTGACCGGGGAGGGTCACGTGGATCGGGTCGTTGCCGTGCCCGTAGACGACGGCGGGGACCTTGTCCGCGCGGCGGATCCGGCGGGCGGCACCCTTGCCGAACTCGGTGCGGGTCTCGGCGGTGATCTTCTCGACGGCCATGGTCCTTCTCTCCTCGAACGTGCTGACGTCTGAAATTCGTGCGTGCCCCGCGGCGGGCGCCCCACATGCGAAACGCCGCGCACTCGACTCGAGCAGCGCGGCGCACCTGTGGTCAGCCAGCCCTGTCGATCACGGAACTCCCGGAGCGGGTTCCCTCGCCGAGGCAACCGGACAAGACTAACGAGGTTGCCGGTACGACGCTAATTCACGCGGCAGGGCTGAGCCTGCGAAGCCCTGAGGACCGCGGGAGATTGAGGAGGGCTCGGCGTCGGCCCGAGCCTGCGAGGGCAGGCGCGACCCGTCTCGAAATCACGCGGGCACTACCGTGGCGCGGGTGTCCCTCACCCTCGACGATGCCCGCGCCCGGGCCCGCCTGATCACCGACGTCTCCTACGACATCGAGCTGGACGTCACCGACCGCACCACCTTCGGCTGCCGGACGACCGTGCGCTTCGGCTGCACGCGGCCCGGCGAGTCGACGTTCCTGGAGCTCGCCCGCGCCGTCGATGTCACCGTCGACGGCCTCCCGGCGGCGTACGACGGGCGGCGGATCGAGCTGGTCGGCCTGGCGGAGCGGAACGAGGTGGTCGTCGAGGCGCGGATCCCCTATGTCACCGACGGGGACGGGATGCACACGTTCACCGACCCGGCCGACGGCGAGACGTACGTGTCGGCGTACCTCGGGATGGACATCGCGCAGCGGGTGTTCCCGTGCTTCGACCAGAACGACCTCAAGGCCCCGATCGGCCTCACCGTCCGCGCGCCCGAGGCCTGGACCGTGCTCGCGAACGGACGCACCGTCGAGGCCGCCGACGGGCTCTGGCGCTTCACGACCACGCCGCCGATCCCCCCGGCGCTGTTCGTGGTCTGCGCCGGCCCGTGGCACTCGATGACGTGGGAGCACGCCGGGCTGCCGTTCGGCTGGCACGCGCGCCGCTCGCTGACCGCCGAGCTGGAGCGCGATGCGGCCGAGCTACGCCGGGTCACCGATGCCTGCTTCGACCACTACGCCGCGATCTTCGACGAGCCGTACCCGTTCGACTCCTTCGACCAGGCGTTCGTTCCCGGGCAGAACTGGGGCGCGCAGGAGATGCCGGGCTGCGTGACCTACCGCGACGAGCTGCTGCCGGTCGGCCGGATCTCGGAGGGCGAGGCCAGGGGACGCACCACCGTCATCGCCCACGAGATGGCGCACATGTGGTTCGGCGACCTGGTGACCATGACCTGGTGGGAGGACACCTGGCTGCAGGAGTCGTTCGCCGACTACCTCGGCTACCGGGTCGGGGAGGACGCGACCGGGCTCGCCGGCAACTTCGTCGACTTCACGGTCAAGCGCAAGACGGTGGCGTACGCCGCCGACGAGCGCCGCTCCACTCATCCGGTGGCGCCCCTGGCGGAGGAGGTGCCCGACGTGGACGCGGCGGCGAACAACTTCGACCAGATCTCCTACGCGAAGGGGAACTCGGTCCTGCGCCAGCTCGTCACCTGGCTCGGGGACGACGACTTCCTGGCCGGCGTGAACGCCTACCTGACCCGACACCGGTTCGGGAACGCGACCCTGGCCGACTTCGTCGACGCACTCGCCGGAGCCACGGACCGCGACGTGCGGGCCTGGGTCGAGGCGTGGCTGCGCACGACCGGATTCGACACCCTGCGGGTGGTCCGCGACGACGACGGCCCGTTCCTCGTGCGCGAGGGGAGCCGACCGCACCGCGTCCGGGTCACGACGTACGACGAGTCGCTGACCGAGCTCGGCTCCGTCCTGGTGGATGTCGCCGACGAGCCGGTCAGGCTCCCCGACGGCGCGGTGGTCGTGCCGAACTCCGGAGGCGAGACGTTCGCGCGGATCCGCCTCGACGCCGCCTCGTGGGAGGCGGTGACCCAGGACCTGGTGTCCATCGCCGACGACGGCGCCCGGGCGGTCCTGTGGGCCAACGCTTTCGACCTGGTCCGGTGTGGTGAGCTGTCGGCCGACGAGTTCCTGGGCCTGGTCACCCGGCACCTCCCGCGCGAGCCGCGGGTGGGCGTCGTGGAGGGCGTCCTCGACTGGACTGCGCGCGTCCTGGTGCCCCTGCATGTCGCGGCGGCCGCCGTCGGCGACGCGGTGTCGCAGGTGGCGGCGGCATGCGAGGCAGGCCTGGCGTCGGAGCCGGACCCGGAAGTCGCCCTGGCGCTCACCCGCGGGCTGGCGGCGACCACCCCGGACTCCGTCCTGCTCGAGGGCTGGCTGGTCGACCGGGTCACGCACACCGGAGTCCAGCTCGACCAGCGGCTGCGCTGGATCGCGCTCCGCCGGCTGGCGGCGTTGGGCGCGATCGGTGCCGCCGAGATCGAGGACGAGCGGTACGGCGACGGCACGGTGACCGGCCAGCTGGGCGCCGCGGCCGCTCTGGCCGCGCTGCCCGATCCGGAAGCCAAGGCGACCGCCTGGGCACGGATGTTCGACGACCCCGACGTGTCGAACCGGGTCTTCACCGCCACGGTCGAGGGGTTCTGGCAGCCCGAGCAGCGCGAGCTGGTGCACCCGTGGGTGGAGCGCTACCTGGCCGAGGCGCCGGCGGTCGCCGCGGCGCGCGGGCAGGCGTTCTCCCAGCTGGTCGGCCGGGCCTTCCCGGCAATCCCGCTGGACGAGGCGGACGTCGACGCGCTCGCCCGCGCGCTCGAGGGCGACGTACCGACCGTGCTGCGCCGGTCCTGGGAGGACCGGCTGGACGACCTCAGGTGATCGGCTGGAGCCTGGGCCTGCTCGCGCTGATGTGCCTGATCGTCGGTCTCCAGGCCACGCCCGTCCTGGGCTGGATGGTGCCGTAGGGGTTCGCCTCAGGCGTGGCCGTCGAACATCGAGGTGACGGAGCCGTCCTCGAACACCTCGCGGATGGCGCGGGAGAGCAGCGGCGCGATCGAGAGCAGGTCAGCTTGTCGAACTGGCGGTCGTCGCTGAGCGGGAGCGTGTTGGTGACGACGATCTCGCTGGCGGTGCTGTTCTTGAGCCGGTCGACCGCCGGACCCGAGAGCAGGGCGTGGGTCGCGGCGATGACCACGCCGGCCGCGCCGTCGGCCATCAGCGCCTCGGCCGCCTGCACGATGGTGCCGCCGGTGTCGATCATGTCGTCGACCAGCACGCAGATCCGGCCGTCGACCTTGCCGACCACGCGGTTGGCGCTGACCTCGTTCGGCCGGTCGATGTTGCGGGTCTTGTGGATGAACGCCAGCGGGGCACCGCCGAGGCGGGCCGACCAGCGCTCGGCGACCTTGATCCGGCCGGCGTCGGGCGAGACCACGGCCAGCGGCTGGCGGCCGTACTTCTCCCGGACGTAGTCGGCCAGGATCGGCAGCGCCATCAGGTGGTCGACCGGGCCGTCGAAGAAGCCCTGGATCTGGTCGGCGTGCAGGTCGACGGTGATCAGCCGGTCGGCGCCGGCGGTCTTGAACAGGTCGGCCATCAGGCGGGCCGAGATCGGCTCACGGCCGCGGTGCTTCTTGTCCTGGCGGGCGTAGCCGTAGAACGGCATCACCACCGTGATCCGCTTGGCCGACGCCCGCTTGAGGGCGTCGACCATGATCAGGTGCTCCATGATCCACTCGTTGATCGGAGCGGTGTGGCTCTGGATCACGAACGCGTCGCAGCCGCGGACGGACTCCTCGTAGCGGACGTAGATCTCGGAGTTGGCGAACTCGTAGATGCTGCGAGGGTACCAGCCCGCTGCCGAGCTGCGAGGACACCTCTTCCGCGAGCTCGGGATGGGCCCGGCCGCTGAAGACCATCAGATTCTTCTCGGTGGTCCGCTTCATTCCGGTCACGGTGGGCAGCTCCCCTGGTTCGCCGGATGGGTGCGTTCAGGATTCTCCACCACCGGGACCGGACTTCCCAACTTCCCCCCGACCCTCGTGAGACGTGTCGCGCTCAGCGGACGTCGCGGCCTCGGCGGCGTCGCCCTGCGGCGTGCCCGGCCGCTTGCGCTGGGCCCACCGCTCGATGTTGCGCTGGGGCCCGCTCGGACACCGCCAGCGCACCCGGCGGTACGTCGCGGCGTACGACGGTGCCCGCGCCCGTCCCGGCGCCGTCGCCGACGGTGACCGGGGCGACGAACGTGTTGTTCGAGCCGGTCCGGGCGTGCCGGCCGATGGTGGTCCGGTGCTTCGCGACGCCGTCGTAGTTGGCGAAGATCGTCCCCGCGCCGATGTTGGTGCCCTCGCCGATCTCGGCGTCGCCGACGTAGGAGAGGTGCGGCACCTTGGCGCCGTCCCCGATCACGGCGTTCTTGGTCTCGACGAAGGCGCCGATCTTGCCGTGGGCGCCGAGCTGGGTGCCCGGGTCGCAGGTAGGAGAACGGCCCGACGCTGGCCCCGGCGCCGATCACGGCCAGCTCGCCGTGCGTGCGCACCACCCGCGCGCCGACGCCGATCTCGCAGTCCTTGAGGGTCGTGTCCGGGCCGATCACGGCGTCCTCGCCCACGACCGTCGCCCCGAGCAGCTGGGTGCCGGGGAGGATCGTGACGTCCTCCGCGAGCACCACGTCGGCGTCGATCCAGGTCGTGGCCGGGTCCATGACGGTGACCCCGTCCCGCATCCAGCGGGTCAGGATCCGCCGGTTGAGCTCGCGGCCCAGGGCGGCCAGCTGGACCCGGTCGTTGGCGCCCTCGGTCTGCATCGACGTCGTCGATGACGTACGCGCCGACGGTGAGCCCGGCGTCGCGGGCGATCTGCACCGTGTCGGTCAGGTAGTACTCGCCCTTGGCGTTGTCGTTCGAGAGCTTCGGCAGCGCCTCGACCAGGAACTCCGCGTCGAACGCGAGGATCCCGGAGTTGATCTCGCGGATCTCGCGCTGCGCGGCGGTGGCGTCCTTCTCCTCGACGATCGCCTCGACGTCGCCCTCGGCGTTGCGGACGACCCGGCCGTAGCCGAACGGGTTCGCGACCACGCCGGACAGGATGCTGACGGCGCGCTGCGCCGCCTCGTGCTCCTCGGCGAACGCGCGCAGGCTCTCGCCCTCGAGCAGCGGGGTGTCGCCGTAGGCGACGATGACGGTGCCGGTCGTCGAGCCGGCCGACTCCATCGCCACCCGGACGGCGTGGCCGGTGCCCGTCCTGGGTCTCCTGGACCGCGAGCACGGCGTCGGGCACCAGCGAGGCGATGTGCGCCGAGACCTGCTCGCGCTGGTGGCCGACGACCGCGACGATCCGATCGGGCTGCACCGCCTGCACGGCGGCCAGCACGTGGCCGATCATGCTGCGCCCGCACACGGGGTGCAGCACCTTCATCGTCTTCGACTTCATCCGCGTGCCGCCACCGGCAGCGAGCACGATGACCGTCAGGTTGTTCGCCACAGACTCCCCTACGAGTGGATGGACGTTCACTCTAGGGGGTGCTGGTCGAGCTCTCAGCCGGTCGCCTGCAACGCCGGCTGCATCTCCTCGTAGAGGTAGGGCGCCAGCGACCGCGAGAAGAACCCGAGGATGTGGTTCTCGTCGCCGTACGCCACGACCCCGCCGATCACGGAGTGGCAGCTGCCTCCGCTGCAGAAGAACCTGACCAGGTCGACCGGGACGATGTCCGGGTCGCTCGAGGCACGGGCCGCGCTCAGCATCGGGTCTCCGCTCGCTGCCGTGGCGGCCGGGGAGGTGCACGGGTCGTCGACCGTCGCTGCCTGGGCGACGCAGGTCGGGATGTCACCCTTCCGCATGAGAGGGACGTCGCCGATGACGACCACCTGCTTCCCGGCGGCGGTCCACTGCTTCCACAGATCGGCGTAGCCGTCCTCCATGCTCGCCAGCTGCTCACGGGGTCCGAGCCCGTCGATGATGTAGTTGCGACTGAAGTCCGACGTGATCACCAGGTCGAACGACTCGTCCTCGGCGATGATCCTGGCTGCGGCGAGGTTCCACTCGCGGCAGCTGGGCGCGTACTGCGGGAAGTTCCGGGTCCGCAACGGTGCCGCGTTGGCCGGACACGACCCCTTCAGGTACGTCGTGACGTTCCAGCCGTGCTCGACGGCGAGCTGGTCGACCGCGCCGCTCCAGTGCCGGGCGTGCGAGTCACCGATCAGGGCGACCTGGAGCCGGGAGCCCTCCCGCGGGACGCCGAACTCGCACGTCTCCACCGTGGGGTCGGCGGGGCCCTGGATGCAGACCTCCCCCTGTCCCGGATCGCCGGTCGGGTCGTTCTCCACGCGCAGCAGGGGAGAGTCGTCGTAGCGCAGGACGTAGGGGCGCGCGCAGCCGTTGCGCGATCGCGCGGGCGGCGAAGCACGGGTCCGCGGAGGCCAGCGCCGCGTTGAGCTCGCCGGTGACCTGCTGCAGCCGGTTCTGCACCCCGCCCGGCACCAGGGTGCCGATCAGGACCACCGCGACCATGCCGGCTGCGGCCGGGAGGAACGTCCGTCGCGCCGGGCCGCGAGTGAGCCAGGCCATCCGGCGCACCGGGTCCTCCACCAGCCGCGCGCTCAGCCACGACACCACGAGCACGGCGACGAGCAGCAACAGCTTCGCGGTCACCGTGAGCGGCTGCCCGGTGGCGTACGGGACGAGCACGATCGGTGGCCAGTGCCAGAGATAGAGGGAGTACGAGATGCCGCCCACCCACAACCCGGCCGCGAGACCCGGCCGCAGGAGCCGCGGGACCCGGTCGAGGAACGCATTGCCGGTCCAGATCACCGCAACGGTGCCGAGCACCGGCACCAGAGCGATCCAGCCCGGCACTGCGGTGTTCTCGTCGAACAACCAGACGGACCCCAGAAGCGCAGCCCACCCCGCGGCGGCAATGAAGTGTCGTCCGTGGACGCGGGCCGGGACCAGCGCGAGCAGGCCGCCGAGGCCGAGCTGCCACATCCGCGCAGGGGTCACGAAGTAGGCCGCGTTGGGCACGCGCGCGGTCTCGACGATCGAGTAGACCAGCGAAGCCGCGACGACGACTCCGAACGCTGCGACGACCGCGCCCTTCGGCCTGCCCCAGCGCCGGCCGAGGGCGTACGCCGCGAACGCGAGGACCGGCCAGACCAGGTAGAACTGCTCCTCGAGGGAGAGGGACCAGTAGTGCGTGACGGGCGAGGGTGAGTCCGCGGACGCGAAGTAGTCCTGGGCGTCGTGGGCCAGCACCCAGTTCAGGACGTAGAGCGCAGACGCGTTGACCTGCCGCATCACGTCCTGCCACAGCGTCGCCGGCACCACGAGCAGAGTTGCGACTGCCGAGACGAGCAGCACCAGCAGGCTGGCCGGCAGCAGGCGGCGGGCACGGCGCGCCCAGAACGACACGAGCCCGACCCGGCCGGTGCGGTCCAGCTCGCGCACCAGGTGCGCGCTGATCAGGTAGCCCGAGATGACGAAGAAGATGTCGACGCCGATGTACCCGCCCGGCAACAGCTCGGGAAACAGGTGGTTGAAGACGACGGCGAGGACGGCAACTGCCCGCAGGAGCTGGATCTCGGGGCGCAGGCCCGAGACCGTTCGCTGCTCACCGACGGGGGCCGCGGCGGGCGGTCTCCCGCTCTCACGCACGGTCGTCACGCGCAACAAGGATACCGGCCGTCGCCGGATGGCTCCCCGGGTAGGAGTCGAACCTACGTCGCTAGTCCTGATTCAAAGTCAGGCGGGCCCTGCCGGCAGACCAACCGGGGAATGTCGCAGAACCATACGGGCCCGCCTGGCGGGGCAGCACCTCGGCCCGGCAGACCAACCGGGGAATGTTCGCGCACAGGCTACTGACGTCGGGGCGCTAGCGTGACCACGTGGACCTTCCCGTGATGCCACCCGTCCAGCCGATGCTCGCCAAGTCCGTCAAGGGCATCCCCGACCCGGAGAAGTACGGCGGGCTCAGCTTCGAGCCGAAGTGGGACGGCTTCCGGTGCATCGTGTTCCGCGACGGCGACGAGGTCGAGCTGACCAGCCGCAACACCAAGCCGCTGACCCGCTACTTCCCCGAGGTGGCCGCCGCGGCGCTCGAGCAGCTGCCCGAGCGGTGCGTGCTGGACGGCGAGCTGTTCGTGGCGCATGGGCGACCGAAGCTGGAGTTCGAGACGCTCCAGGAGCGGATCCACCCCGCCAAGTCGCGGATCGACATGCTGGCCGAGAAGACCCCGGCCGCGTTCGTGGCGTTCGACCTGCTGGCGCTCGGCGACACGGCGTACGTCGACCGGCCGTTCGAGGAGCGCCGAGCGGCGATGGAGGAGGCGCTCGGCGGCCTGCCGGGACCCTGCTACCTGACCCGCACCACGACCGACCCGGCCGAGGCCGAGGAGTGGTTCCACGAGTTCGAGGGCGCCGGGCTGGACGGGGTGGTCGCCAAGCCGCTCACCGCGCCGTACCAGCAGAACGCCCGCACCATGCTCAAGATCAAGCACGAGCGCACCGCCGACGTGGTGGTGGCCGGCTACCGCGAGCACAAGACCTCCACCCCCGAGCGGCCGCTGCTCGGCTCCCTCCTCCTCGGCCTGTACGCCGACGGGAAGCTGCAGCACATCGGCGTCTCGGCCAGCTTCACCGAGAAGCGGCGGGCCGAGCTGTTCGAGGAGCTGCAGCCCCTGGTCGTCCCGATCGAGGAGCATCCGTGGGGCGAGTGGCAGGAGTGGGCGATCGCCAACCCGGACCGGGTGCCGGGCACCCAGAGCCGCTGGAGCGCCGGCAAGGACCTGTCGTTCACCCCGCTGCGACCCGAGCGGGTGCTCGAGGTGGCCTACGACCACATGGAGGGCCGCAGGTTCCGGCACACCGCCCAGTTCCGGCGGTGGCGCACCGACCGGGACCCCGAATCGTGCGGATACGACCAGTTGGAGGAGCCGGTGAGCTACGACCTCGCTAGGATTTTGGGAAGCGACCCGAGTGCTGGAGGCGATCGCCATGAGTGACGACTACGACGTGGTCCTGCTGGTCGAGCAGGCGCTGACGAGCGCCGACGCCACACAGGTGCTCTCGCTCCACGAGGGCATCGACGAAATCGTGACCTACCACGTGCTGCTGCCCATGGAGGACGCCGCCGCCCGGATCGAGGCCTCGATGGGGTCGCTGGCCGCGGGCGAGGTGATGGCGTCCCCCGCGATGGCCATGCGCGAGGTGGACATCGAGGCAGTCCGCAAGGACTGCAGGGACCGCTCCGACCGCGACCTGAAGGCGACCCTGGAGGCGCTCAAGGCCGCCGGCGCCGTCGACGCCCACGGCGAGGTCGTCACCCAGCCGCCGATCGACGCCCTGGCCGCCAAGGTGGCCGACATCGACGGCCGGGAGGCGATCATCCTCACCCGGCCCCACGTCGTGGCCGAGTTCTTCCACGTCGACTGGACCTCCCGTGCCCGCCGCAAGATCGGCGTACCCGTCCTGCACCTGCTCGAGCACGAGAACTTCGACGAGCAGGCCGGCGGCGGCGAGGGCATCAGCGGCGTCTGACCGGCCGGAGACCGCGTTCGGTAACGAGGGCTGTTACCCAACGCTCACCACACTGTTGATCTCGCGTGTACCGCATGTGGGGGACTCGGCAATAACGTTCTGGTCGTCGGAAGGTTCCGGGGAACGCGCCGACAGAATCGACCGGGGGGTCGGTTCGGCCCAGCAGGTCCTCCATGCACACCCGTGACGCGGGAGGGACAAACCAGCTGGGAACGAAGGTCGCGACGCGATGGGGATCGACGCGACCTTCAATGAGGAAGTACCCGTTCGGTGCTCCGGGGGGACGCACCGAACGGGTCCTCCTTCATTTCCGGGCCTTACTGGGTGTGGCCCTATTGCCGGGCGGTTCGAACGCCTATGAGGTTGGCAGTACGACGTCGCCCTGGGTCTTCAAGGGGGCGCACCTGCGCATGACTGCATCGCAGACGATTACGGGCCCGTTGGGCCGCCCCCCTGGGGCGACCTGGATCACGGCGGCATCCCCGTACCCCCAGGAGATCCAGGCATAGAAGTCGTCATCCCTGTCCCAGACGTTCCATGTCTCGCCGGTGTCGACGGTCACAATGGCTGCGCCGGTGGAGTCCTCGTCCTCGGTTGGCGTCAGCAGGAAGACGCCGTCGTAGTTCAGCTTTCCGAACGGCGCGACACCATCGGCCAGCGGAAGAGGTTCGTTCCCTGCGACCTCCACCATCAGTGGGGGAGGATTCTCGAAGTCGGCCCACACCCGCGTCGTGTCGTTCACGTCGATGAGTCGCGGGTTCGCGTCGCGCTCCGGGGAAACGCCGCCGCCAGTATCCAGGTGCGGCTTCCCACAGGGTCGAGAACTCCCCGGTGGTCAGATCCAGCCGACCGACAAGGTACTCCAGGCCCAAGCTGTACTCGGAGCGCCAGACCACCTCCTCGCTGGAAACGTGCAGGAATCCGTTGCCGTCGTTCACGTACTCCGTACTCGCATACTCGGTGACCGGGGCCTCCTGCGCGGTGCGTGAGATCTCGCGCCCACGTGCGGTGTCGTACACGACGAGCTCGGTTCCCTCGAACCAGGCCGCGACATCGCCCGCCGGGTCCCCGGCCGGGCCAGTCTTCGAGCCGTGCCCCACGACGCGCGGCTCCCCGTCCCAGGGGTGGAACCACACGTCGTCGGTGGCCGGGTCGCGGTAGAGGGCGCCGCCGTAAACCAAGGCGAGTACGCCGTTGGTACCGCCGACGGGGTTCGGCCCGATCAGCTCGACCGGTGTCTGCTGCACCACGTTGCCGTTGTGCAGTCCGGCGTCGTCGTACCAGACCGGAGCGCTGCGGCCCAACACCGGTCGCGGTGACGGGGTCCGAGTCGGCCGGAGCCGGCGCGCTCGTGTCTCGGCCGACCCCGGCGACGACGGTCACCGCCGCCACGACGGAGACGATGGCCGCCACAGCGATCAGGGAAACTGTGCGGCGTCGGTTCGCTCGGGCTTGGCTGCGCACCGCGTCGAGGTCTACGTCGGGCGGGGCCACCCCGTCGGCGAACCGACGGGCGGCGTCGGAGAGTCGCTGGTCCAGGCTCATGACGTCGCCTCCCTGGCAGGTGGGGCCATCGGCGCAGCGGGCTCGCCCAGCGCGTCCGCGAGCCGGCGCGCGGCTGCATGGCTGTGGCTCTTCACCGTGCCCGGTGCCATCCCGAGGGTCTCGGCGATCTGGGCCTCGGACAGGTCCTCGTAGTACCTCAGCACCATGACCGCGCGCTGGCGCGGAGGCAGGCTCAACACGGCCTTCCAGACCCGCTCGTGCTCGGCGATCTGGCCGCTCGCATCACCGTCGACCCCACCACCCCAGGGGGGTCTGTCGACGAGTTCCAACGGAATCTCGTGCGAGGAGCGCCGCCGCAACCACGACGTCCCCTGGCTCATGAGCACCTTCCGCGCGTAGGCGACAGGATGGTCCATCGCGTCTATGCGGGGCCAACGTTGATAGACCCGGACCAGCGTTGTTTGAAGGAGGTCCTCGGCGCGCTGATAGTCACCGGTCATGAGGTAGGCGGTGCGGAACAACGACCCGCTGTGCGCACGCACGAAGTCGGTGAACCGGTCCTCGTCGCTCCCGCGCATCACACCTCCTCATGGAGGCCCGACCGAGTGACACTCCCACACCCTCAACGCCCCAGCGTGGCGCCCAGGTTCAGTCGCCAGCGCGCCAATTTGCTTCTCCCCGCCCAGCATGCGACGTCAGGCCAGTTCCCGGAACTGGTTTGCATCCATGCGACTCGGATCCTGCGTGCCCGCTCATCGGCTGATGAGCGGGTATGGCCCCATAGGGACACACCCAGTTACTCGCCCGTGGGGCGGGCCGCGAGCTCGACCGCGATGTCGAGGTGCCCGGCGTGCCGGGCGTACTCCGCCAGCACGTGGAAGCAGATCCACTCCAGGCTCGGCGGATCGTCGGCGAACCGGCCGCCCGGCGACGCCGTGGCGTCGAGCGGGAAGTCGCGCAGCACCGATCGGGTGCGCTCGCCGATCGCCCGCAGCCGCGCCACCAGGTCCTCGGCCGTGACGTCTCCGGCGCGACGTGCCACCGACCCTCGGCCTCGTCGTCCCACGGCTCGTCCACGGTCCAGTCACCCCAGGGCTCGTCGACCTGCTCGCCGAGGAAGCCCCACACGAACCACCGCTGCTCCATGTGCAGCACGTGGCTGACAGCAGCTCGAGCGGCGTCCAGCCCGAGGGCAGCCGCGACGTGCGCTGCGCGTCGGTCGGGCAGCGCGAGCACGCCGTCGACGATCTCCTCGCGCACCCAGTCGAGGTACGCCGACCAGCGAGCTGCACCGGCCGGGCCCGGCCTTGGCCGGCTCGCCCGGGTTGCGGGCGACCCGCTGGTCCTCGGTCACGTCCCCTCGATCCGGTTGCCGTCCTCGTCCCAGTGCGCCGCGACCTTCTTCGACGGCTGCACCCGCGGCGGCTCGCCGGGCATCTTGGGGTAGTCGGGCGGGTAGTTCATCTCGCCGCCCGGCAGCTCCTCCCAGAGCTGCAGCAGCGGCTCGAGGGAGTACGCCGTGTCGTCGATCGCCGCCCACGGGTCGCCGTCGGCCAGCCGGTCGGGGACGGTGAAGAGGTTGAACTCGCGCGGGTCGGTGACGCCGGCCAGCTCGTCCCAGGTCATCGGCGTGGAGACCGGCGCGCCCGGGCATCGGGCGCAGGGAGTACGCCGAGGCGATGGTGCGGTCGCGGTTGTTCTGGTTGAAGTCGACGAAGATCCGCTCGCCGCGCTCCTCCTTCCACCAGTCCATGGTCACGCCGTCGTCGCGGCGGGCCAGCTCGCGGCCGAACCCGATCGCGGCGTGCCGGAGGTCGGTGAACTCCCAGCGCGGCTCGATCCGCACGTAGATGTGGACGCCGCGGTTGCCGCGACGTCTTCGGGTAGCCGACCAGGCCGAGCTCCTCGAGCAGCTCGCGGGCGACCCCGGCGACCCGCACGGCGTCGGTGAACGACGTACCGGGCTGCGGGTCGAGGTCGATCCGCAGCTCGTCGGGGTGGTCGACGTCGGCGCGGCGTACCGGCCAGGGGTGGAAGGTGAGCGTGCCCATGTGGGCGCACCACACCGGCACCGCGATCTCGGTCGGGCAGATCTCGTCGGCGGTCCGGCCCGACGGGAAGGTGACCTCGACGCGTCTCGAGGTAGTCGGGAGCGCCCTTCGGGCACCCGCTTCTGGTAGAACGCGTCGGCGTTCTTGTCCGGCGGCCCGGTGGCCAGCTTGATGCCCTGGCCGCACGCCGGACGGTCCAGCGCTCCAGCGCGGTCGGCCGGTCGCGCAGCGCGCGCATCAGGCCGTCGTCGACGCTGGCGAAGTACTCCGCCACCATCAGCTTGGTGACCTCGGGCGTGCGGTCGGTCGCCTCGTAGATCACCCGGTCCGGGCTGGAGACGCGGACCGCGCGACCCCCGGCGTCGACCTCGGCGGCAGGCGGCTTCGGCATGGGCCCAAACCTAGCCGGGTCGTGCCCTGAGCGAGCGCTGGAGCGCTCGCTCAGGGGCACGACCTCAGGAGAGCAGCGAGTTCGGCTGGAACGTCGGGCGCCGGTCGTCGGCCTCGCGGCCGGGCCGCACGAACTCGAAGCCGGCGGTGGTCACGAGCTGCCAGGCGGGGTCGGCACCGGACATCCCGCGCAGCTCGTCGCGCACAGCCGGTGTGCAGCGGCGGGGGGTGGAAGGCGTTGCGGCCGACCTCGCGCGGCGGTGCCGACGAACGCGATCGGCCGGCCGAGCGGCTCGCCGCACACCCCGCAGATCCGGCTCAGCGCGCACTGGGTGACCCGCTTGCCGACCAGGTCGTCGAGCGAGTCGCCCCAGGCGAACGGTGTCGTGGCCATCATCCGCGCGCTCCGGCCGCGCTCCGCGACCAGCCGCCCAGCTCGGTACGCCGCGCCGGGCGCTCGTCGTCGGTCCGGCGCTTGCGCTCGAGCGACGGGAGTCGGCGGCTCGGGCTGGTCGCTGCTGGTCATCCCGTTGGGCAGCGACAGCTTGATGATCGTGCGCAGCGCCTGGCCGTACTGCCGGTGCAGCGGCCCGGTCGTGTAGGGGAGGTCGTACTTCTCGCACAGCGCCCGCACCTTCACCGAGATCTCGGCGTACCGGTTGCTCGGCAGGTCCGGGAACAGGTGGTGCTCGATCTGGAAGCCGAGGTTGCCGGACAGGATGTGCAGCAGCGGGCCGCCCTTGAAGTTGGCCGAGCCGAGCATCTGGCGGAGGTACCACTCCGGCGCGGGTCTCGTCCTCGAGCTCCTCCTCGGTGAAGTGCAGCGCACCGTCGGGGAAGTGGCCGCAGAAGATGATCATGTAGGACCACAGGTTGCGGGCCAGGTTGGCCGTCGCGTTGGCGGTCAGCGTCGTCTTCCACTGCTGGCCGCGTCAGCGCCGGGTAGACGACGTAGTCCTTGAGGATCTGGTTGCGGCCCTTGCGCGCGATCTGGCGCAGCTGCCGCTTCATCTCCTTCGGGTCCTTCTCGCCCTTGCGGATCCGCTCGATGTCGAGGTCGTGCAGCGCGACGCCCCACTGGAACAGCGACGGCCAGCAGCGCGTTGTAGACCGGCTGCCCGAGGTTGACCGGGTGCCACTTCTGCTCGCGCGCCATCCGGAGGATGCCGTAGCCGATGTCGTTGTCGTAGCCGAGCACGTTGGTGAACTGGTGGTGCACGTAGTTGTGCGAGTGCTTCCACTGCTCGGCCGGCTGGGCGGTGTCCCACTCCCAGTTGCTGGAGTGGATCTCGGGGTCGTTCATCCAGTCCCACTGGCCGTGCATGACGTTGTGGCCGATCTCCATGTTCTCGAGGATCTTGGCCAGCGCCGAGCAGGCGCGGCGCCGGCGACCCACGCGGGCTTCTTGCTTCGACTGGCGAACAGGGTGACCCGGCCGGCGGCGGCGAGGCCGCGCTGGATCTTGATCATCCGGTTGATGTACGCCGCGTCGGCGGCGCCGCGCGACTCCTCGATCTCGGCGCGGATCGCGTCGAGCTCGCGGCCGATCTGCTCCACCTCCTCCTCGGTGAGGTGGGTGTACTCCTTGACGTCCGCGATGGCCATGCGGCTCCTCGCTTGCGTCGGTCGGTGCGGTCAGATGTCGAGCGTGCAGTCGCCGACGGCGGCGGTGATGCAGGTCTGCACCTGTTCGTTGGGCTGGCCGTACTCGTCGCCGTTGCGCAGGTCGCGCACCGTGCCCGGAGACGAGCGTCAGCGTGCAGGTGTGGCAGATGCCCATCCGGCAGCCGAACGGCATGCCGACGCCGGCCTCCTCGCCGGCCTCGAGCACGGTGGTGGCGCCGTCGGCCTCGATGGTCTTGCCGGAGTTGCGGAAGGTGATCGTGCCGCCCTCGCCGCCGTCGCCGCCGAGCTGCGAGCGAGAACCGCTCGAGGTGCAGCCGGTCCTCGAGCCCGGCCTCCTCGCAGTGCTCCGAGATCGCGTCGAGCATCGGCCCCGGCCCGCAGGCCCAGGTCTCGCGCTCCCGCCAGTCGGGGCAGACTCGGTCGAGGTCGGCGAGCTCGAGCATCCCGTCGATGTCGGTGTGCAGCCGGTGCACGGTCAGGCCGTCGTGCCGCTCGCTCGAGCGTCGGCGAGCTCGTCGCGGAAGATCATCCGCTCCGGCGGTCGGCGACGAGTAGTGCATGACGACGTCGGGCATGCGTGCCGCGCCGGTCGAGCGTGCGCAGCATCGCCATCACCGGGGTGATGCCGCTGCCGCCGACCAGGAACAGCATCTTCTCCGGCGGCGGGTCGGGCAGCACGAAGTCGCCCTCGGGCAGCGCCAGCCGGACGATCGTGCCCGGCTCGAGGCCGTTGACCAGGTGGGCCGAGAGCAGCCCCTCGGGCATCGCCCGCACGGTGATCGAGATGGTGCGGCCGCGCCGCTGCGGCGGCGAGCTGACGGAGTACGAGCGCCACTGGAACCTGCCGTCGACCTGCACCCCGATGCCGACGTACTGGCCGGGGCGGTGGTCGTAGCGCCAGCCCCAGCCGGGCCGGATCACGAGCGTGGCGGCGTCGTCGGTCTCCGGGACCACCTTCTCGACCCGGCCGCGCAGCTCGCGCGCGCTCCAGAGCGGGTTGACCAGCCGCAGGTAGTCGTCGGGGTGCAGCGGTGTCGTCAGCTTCGACCCGGCCTCGCGGACGCGTTCCCCAGGAGATGCTGCCGGTCGCCATCGAGTCCTCCTTCGGTGCTGGTCAGGTGCTGGTACCCGGAATCGTTCAGTGAACACATGTTTACTGAAAAGTTCAACGCGGGACACGGCGAGAGGTCACGCACACACGGCTTGTCGCGACCCAATATCCTGTGGGCATGGCCTACAACGTGGAGAAGACCGACGAGCAGTGGCGCGAGGAGCTCTCGCCCGAGGAGTACGCCGTGCTGCGCAAGGCCGGCACCGAGCGCGCGTTCACCGGCGAGTACACCGACACCGAGACCACCGGCGTCTACCGCTGCAAGGCCTGCCAGGCCAAGCTCTTCGAGTCGGACACCAAGTTCCACTCCGGCTGCGGCTGGCCGTCGCTTCTACCAGCCGATCACCGACACCGTCGAGTACATCGAGGACACTCAGCACGGGCATGAAGCGGGTCGAGGTCCGCTGCGCCAACTGCGGCTCGCACCTCGGGCACGTCTTCCCCGACGGCTACGGCACCCCCACCGGCGACCGCTACTGCATCAACTCGATCAGCCTGACCCTCGAGCCTGCCGACAACGCCTGACCGTCGGCTCAAGGTCCGTCCACGAGTGCCGACACCACGATGACCACGTCGGTGCCGTACTCCTCGTCGGCCCACTCCTGGAGCGACCCGTCGTCGTACGTCACGTCCACGAAGACGTGCCCCTGGTCGGCGAATGCGCCCTGGGCGCCCGGGAGCTCCTTGCCGAGCGTGGTGGCGATGTCGTCGAGCTCGGCCTGCGTGTACGACCGCGCCGGGTCCGGGACCGTCGGCTCCTGCGACCGCCATTCGCGTCGTAGAGCGCGGCTGGGATCGGCACCGGTCACGGTGAAGGTAGCTGCCGTCCCAGCGCCCGCTCACCGCGAACTGGCCCCAGCGGACCTTGCCCTGCTGGTCGAACACACCGTGCTGCTCCTCCCAGTCCCAGCCCTCGAGGGCGGGGCCGCCGCACTGCGGCGGGTACGACTCGGCGACCGGCCCCAGGCAGAGCTCGGGCGCTGCCGGTGTCCATCACCGTGACCAGGCCTCGGGTGTGCACGGTCCCGGACGCGGCCGGGACGTCGGTCGGGACGGCCGAGTCGGACGGTGAGCCTGCCGGGTCGGTGGCCTGGCCGCCGTCGGTCTGCCCGCCGCAGGCGGCGAGCGTGACGAGCGCGAAGGCTGCGAGCACGGTCTTCATGGCGGTTGGACGCGGCATCGCCGGCGCGCGTTCCCTCAGTCCTCGACCGGCTGCAGCGCGGACCGGACGACGACCATGCCGGCGCCGTACTTCTGGTCGAGCTCGTCGCTGCAGCGACCCGTCGTCGTAGACGACCTCGAGCTCGACCTGCTGGTCGTTCACGCTGGTGCTCAGCATCCCGTGGGCGTCGTTGAGCGCGTTCTGGATCCGCCGGCAGCTCCTGGTCGCGTGTGCTCCGCCCGGGTGACGCAGAGCGCGCCGCCCCAGGTCTCGCGGAGCGTCGCCTCGGCGGCCGCCGGGTCGCCGGTGACCCGCACGTTGATGATCAGCTTGGTCGGGTCGTTCATGCCGTACTCGACGTCCTCCTGCGACGAGAGCGGGTTGATCGACTGGTCGACCCACGAGTCCGGCGTACCCGTCCAGCCGGGACGCGGCCCGGATCGTCTGCTCCATGGTCGCCTCGGTCGTCTTGGCGGCATCGACGACGCGCCAGCCGCCGGCGGGCTCGGGGCACGGGGTCACGAACTCGTCCGAGTCGTCGGGCTGCGCGGGCGACTGGTACGACCGACGCCGGGACCACCTCGGTGGGCGTGAAGTCACTGCCGTCGGAGGTGCCGGTGACGACGAAGTCGCCCCAGCGCACTCCCCTGCTCTGCTCGTAGTCGCCCTCGTGGTCCGCCCAGTCCCAGCCCACCAGCGTCGGGCCGCCGCACTGTGGCGGCAGCGAGACAGCCACGCCGCCGAGGCAGAGCTCGGCTCCCTTGCCCTCGTCGATGACCGTGACCGGCCCGCGGGTGGTGACCAGGCGGTCGGCCGCGGGCACGTCGTCACTGGCGTCCGGTTCCTCGGCCCGCCGAGCCGGTGTCATCACCGCACGCGGCGAGCGCGAGGACGAGCACGCTGATCATCCCGAGTGCGAGTCTCATGTGGATGTGACGGTAGCCCGCCAGCGCGGGTTCCGTCCGGTCAAGGCAGGCGGTCGACCAGCTCGGCGATCCCGACGCGGGAGCCGGTGTAGAACGGCACCTCCTCGCGGACGTGCCGGCGCGCGTCGGAGGCGCGCAGGTGCCGCATCAGGTCGACGATCCGGTAGAGCTCGTCGGCCTCGAAGGCCAGCAGCCACTCGTAGTCGCCGAGCGCGAAGCTGGCGACCGTGTTGGCGCGGACGTCGGGGTAGTCGCGCGCCATCTTGCCGTGCTCGGCGAGCATCCGGCGGCGCTCGGAGTCCTCGAGGAGGTACCACTCGTAGGAGCGCACGAACGGGTAGACGCACACGTGCGCCTTCGGCTCCTCGTCGGTCGAGGAACGCCGGCACGTGGCTCTTGTTGAACTCCGCCGGGCGGTGCAGCGCCATCTGCGACCAGACCGGCTCGAGACGGCGGCCGAACGCCGTACGCCGGAAGCGGTGGTAGGCCGCCTGGAGCTCCTCGGACGTGGCGGCGTGCACCCAGATCATCACGTCGGCGTCGGCGCGCAGCCCGCTGACGTCGTAGACGCCGCGGACCACGACGTCGGTCTCGGCGAGCTCGGCGAACAGCTTCTCGACCTCGGCGCCCTCGGTCGCCCGGTCGGCGTCACCGAGGGTGTCGGCGAGCCGGAACACCGACCACATCGTGTAGCGGATGGTGTCGTTGATCTCGCGGGCCTTCTGCTGCCTTGCTGCTCATGGCCACCATTGTGCCGTGCACCTCAACCACCGGCGCGGTGGCAGAGTGGGTTCCGTGACCGACCCTGATCTCGCAGCCCCTCCCGATCAGGACGCGGTCGCCGCGATGTGGTCCGAGTTCTGTGCCGCCACCGGAGCGGCCGGCGCGCCCGTCGACGTGTTCGCCTTCGGCCTGACCGCCGAGGAGGCCGACGCCCTCGGCGCGCTCGTACTCCACGGGCCGAAGCGCGCGACCGCGGGACTGGTGGCCGACTTCGAGGCCGACGGCACTCCGCTGCCACAGGTGGGCGACCACAACGTCTTCGTGCTCGGCGACGGCAAACCGGCCGGCGTGCTCCGCACCACCGACATCAGGATCGGCCCGCTGTCCAGCGTGGACGAGCAGTTCGCCTGGGACGAGGGCGAGGGCGACCGCTCCCTGGGGTACTGGCTCGACGTGCATCGCGACTACTGCCGTCGCCGGTGCGAGGCGCTCGACCTGCCGTACTCCGAGGCCGTAGCGGTCGCGTTCGAGCGGTTCGATCTGGTCTGGCCACGATGACCGTGCGGATCGCGATGTGGTCCGGCCCGCGCAACCTCTCCACCGCGCTGATGCGCAGCTTCGAGAACCGCGCGGACTGCTCGGTGGTCGACGAGCCGCTGTACGCCGCCTACCTCGCCGCGACCGGGCTCGACCACCCCGGCCGGGACGAGGTGATCGCGTCCCAGCCGACCGACCCCGCGGTGGTGGTGCGCGGAGCTGACGACCGGACCGGTGCCGACGCCGGTGCAGTACCAGAAGCACATGACCCACCACCTGCTGCCGGACTTCGACGCGCTCGTCGCTCGCCCCGCTGACGCCATGCCTTCCTGGTCCGCGACCCCGAGCGGGTGCTGACGTCGTACGCGAAGGTCCGCGAGGAGCCGACCCTGGAGGACCTCGGGCTGCCGCAGCAGGTGGAGCTGTTCGAGACGTTCGGCGGTCCGGTGGTCGACGCCGCCGACGTGCTGCGCGACCCGCGGGCGACGCTCGCGCTGCTCTGCGACGCGCTCGGGATCGGCTTCGACGAGGCGATGCTGTCGTGGCCCGCCGGGCCGCGCGACACCGACGGCGTCTGGGCGCCGCACTGGTACGCCGGCGTCGAGGCCTCGACCGGCTTCGCGCCGTACTCCCCCGGCTCGGGCGACCCGCTGCCCGACCGGCTGGCGCCGCTGCTGGAGCGGTGCCGTCCCTACTACGACGCGCTGGCGCCGTACCGCCTCCGACCCGTGCAGGAGTCCTGATGCAGCAGGAGTACGACGAGCGCAACCGCGACCTGGTCGTCGGGATCGACGACACGCTGGTCCACCGCGACCAGGCCGGGATCAGCCCGTTCGACTCGGTGGTCCAGGGCGGCGACGCGGTCTGGGAGGGGCTGCGGCTGCACGGCGGCCGGATCTTCAAGCTGACCGAGCACCTGGCCCGGCTGCGGCGGTCGGCGCAGGCGCTGGCGTTCGCGGAGATCCCGTCGGACGACTGAGATCACCGAGCGGATCCGGGCCGTGCTGGCGGCGAACGAGATGACCGACGACGTGCACATCCGGCTGACGCTGACCCGCGGGCGTGAAGATCACCAGCGGCATGGACCCGCGGCTCAACCAGTCCGGGCCGACGCTGATCGTGCTGGCGGAGTTCAAGTCGCCGGTCTACGACGACAGCGGGATCTCGCTGGTCACGTCGTCGGTGCGCCGGCACCGCCCGGACTCGCTGGACCCGAAGATCCACCACAACAACCTGCTCACCTCGATCCTGGCCAAGGTCGAGGCGAACGTCGCCGGCGCCGACGACGCGCTGATGCTCGACGACGACGGGTTCGTGGCCGAGACGAACGCGACCCACGTGTTCCACGTGAAGGACGACGTCGTCCGCACCTCCACCACCCGCGCCTGCCCCGAGGGCATCACCCGCGAGACGATCCTCGAGATCTGCGCGGCGTCCGGGATCGCCGGCCGAGGTCGGCGACTTCTCGCTGACCGAGGTCTACAACGCCGACGAGGTGTTCGTGACCGGCACCATGGGCGGGGTCACGCCGGTGCTGTCCGTCGACGGCCGGACCATCGGCTCCGGCCGCCCGGGTCCGTACGTCGCCAAGCTCGCCGCCGGCGTACGCCGCGCGCACGGCGTCCGAGGGCACGCTCGGTCGTCTGAGGCTCTAGGTCGTCGGCTGCGACGACCTGCAGGGCCGCCCGGCGGGCGGACGCGATCACGGCCGGGATGCCGACGCCGTCGTACGCCGCCCCGCAGACCGCCAGCCCCGGGACCCGGGCCACGTCGGCGCGGATCCGCTCGACCCGGTCGAGGTGCCCGACGGCGTACTGCGGGAGCCCGCCGCCCCAGCGCTGGACGTGGGTGTCGACCGGGCGGGCGCGCAGCCCGGTCGCCGTCGGCGAGGTCGGCGAGGGACGAGGCGACCAGCTCGTCGTCGGTGGCCTGGAGGGCGGCCTCCTCGCGGTGCCGGCCGAGGGAGGTGCGCAGGAGGACGAGGTCGTCGCCGCCGACGGGGTCGAGCCCGGCCTCGCGCACCCAGTCCCACTTGGCGAACGAGAACGTCGAGGCCTTGATCCGCCGGCCGTCGACGGGCGGGACGAGGAAGCCGGACGAGTCCGGGAGGTGGTCGGCCGCGTCCTTCGCGTGGAAGGCGAGGGTCACCACGGCCATCGAGGCGTACTCCACCGCCGCGAGCTCGGCGGCCGCGGTCGGCGCGAGGTCGGCGAGCAGGCGTGCGGTGGGTGCGGCCGGGGTCGCGAGCACGACGGCATCGGTGCTGATGGTCTCGGGGTCGCGGGTGGAGCCGACCACGAGCTCGAAGCCCGCTGTCGCCCGTACGCCGCAGCTCGCGGACGGTCGCGTCGGTGCGGGTGGTGAACAGGTCGGTGTCGACGAGGGCCGTGGGCAGCCGGCCCATCCCGCCGGGGATGCCCGCGAACACGGGGTCGTCGCTGCGTGGGCAGCTCGGCGGCGGCCTCGAGCAGTGAGCCGCCGCGCGCCAGCAGGGAGACCAGCTGCGGGGTGGTCGCGCGGGCGGACAGCAGCCGTGCGTGCCCGGCGTACACGCCGCCGAGTAGCGGCTCGACCAGGCGGTCGACGACCTCGTCGCCGAACCGTCCGGCGACCAGGTCGCCCACGGAGATGTCGTCGTTCGTCAGGTCGGTCGGGGGCAGGCGTCGGCTCGGCCCGGACGTGCGCCAGGCCTTCGTCCGAGAGCACCCCCGACGCGGCCAGGCCGTCGAGGTCGAGCGGGACGCCCATCAGCGAGCGCGGCAGCGGCCGCAGCTCGCCGCGGGTCCAGAGCCGCGACGACGCGGACGTCGGATGGACGATCTCGAGCCCGAGCTCCCGGGCGAGCTCCACGCCCTCGGGGCGGCGGTTGAGCATCGCCTCGGCCCCGACGTCGACGGTCACGCCCGCGACCTCGGCCAGCCGGAGCTTGCCGCCGACCCGCGGGGAGCCCTCGAGGAGCAGCACGTCGAGCGTCGGGTCCTCGGCGAGGAGGTACGCCGCGGTCAGGCCGGCGATGCCGCCGCCGACGACGACGACGCGGATCCGAGACTCGTCCTTCACCGGTCCAATCTCTCACTCGCGTCGACGGTGCGTTGGTAGCGCCCCACGAGCTTGCGCAGTGCCTCCACCAGCTCCGGTGAGTCCACGACCTCGAAGTCGGCGTCGAGCATGCCCAGGTAGAGCGCGAGCAGCTCCGGATGGTCCGAGCCGGGTTCGAAGACGCACCGGTCTTCACCCAGCGACTCGATGTCCACCGGGATCGGCATCCGGCCCTGCACGTAGGCGGCTGACGCGTGCACGACCACGCGTGCGCGGTAGTGCCAGGTCGCCTCTCCGACAGCGCGCGCCACCCGCTCGGCGATCTCGTCGTCGGGAGGCAGCTCACGTGGCAGTGAAGCGGGGGCCGTTCGGCGTCCGCAGCGCCATCCGGTCGACCCGGAAGGTGCGCCAGTCGCCACGATCGGTGTCCCAGGCCATGAGGTACCAGCGCCGCCGGTCGTGGACCAGGCGGTACGGCTCTGCCGAACGCCGGCTCTCGACCCCCGACCGGGACCGGTAGTCGAACCGCAGCCCCTCGTGGTCCCGGCAGGCCGACGGCGATCACGGTCAAGCACGTCCGGATCCACCTGCGGGCCGCGCGACGACATCGGCAGCGTGTACGACTGGAGGGTGTCCGACCCGGCGCCGCAGCCGCGCCGGAAGGATCTGCTGCAGCTTGGCCAGCGCGCGGACCGAGGTCTCCTCGATGCCGGCGATCGAGCCGCTCGCGGCCGATCGCAGCCCGAGCGCCACCGCCACCACCTCGTCGTCGTCGAGGAGGAGCGGCGGGAGGCTGCCGCCGGCGCCCAGCTGGTACCCGCCCGCCACTCCCGGTCGCGCCTCCACCGGGTAGTCGAGCTCGCGCAGGCGCTCCACGTCGTTGCGGATCGTGCGGGTGGTGACGCCGAGCCGGTCCGCCAGCTCGGCGCTGGTCCAGTGGCGTCGCGACTGCAGCAGCGACAGCAGCCGCAGCAGCCGGGTCGAGGTCTCTCGCATGCGTCGATCCTGTTCGCTTTCGCGGAACGTACCTTTCCGCAATTGTTCCTAGATTCGTGGTGTCGGAACAGCCCCCACGACCAGGAGAAATGCCATGAGCGAGGAGATCCGCCCCTTCCGCATCGAGATCCCCCAGGCCGAGCTGGACCACCTGCACGAGCGGCTCGCCACGGCCCGCTGGCCCGGCGAGCTGCCCGGCGTCGGGTGGACCCGTGGCATCCCGCTGGACGACCTGAAGGAGCTCGCGGAGTACTGGCGTACCGGGTTCGACTGGCGCGCCGCGGAGGCGAAGCTCAACGAGTACCCGCAGTTCACGACCGAGATCGACGGCCAGCAGCATCCACTTCCTGCACGTGCGGTCCGACCGGCCCGACGCGACGCCGCTGCTGATCACGCACGGCTTCCCGAGCTCCGTCGCCGAGTTCCTGAACCTCATCGGACCGCTGGTCGACCCGGCCGACGGCCCGGCGTTCCACGTGGTCGCGCCGTCGCTGCCCGGCTACGCGTTCTCGACCCCGCTGAGCTCGACCGGCTGGGCGATGGGCCGCACCGCGCGTGCCTGGGTCGAGCTGATGCGCCGCCTCGGCTACGAGCGGTACGGCGTGCACGGCGGCGACGTCGGTGCCGGCGTGTCCGGCACCGGTCGCCGGTCTCGACGGCGAGCACGTCATCGGCGTCCACGTGGTGACCGACCCGATGACCGCCGCGAACGTCGCCACCTTCATCCCGGGCCTGGCCGACCGGCTCGACGACAACGACCCGGTCGACCAGCTGATCCTGGACCGGATGAACGCGTTCCGGACCGAGGGCTCCGGCTACCTGGCGATCCAGAACAGCCGCCCGCAGACCATCGGCTACGGGCTGGTCGACTCGCCGCTGCTGCAGCTCGCCTGGATCGCGGAGAAGTTCGAGGAGTGGACCGACCTGCCGATCGACCGCGACCAGCTGCTCACCACGGTCAGCCTCTACTGGTTCACCGGCTCGGGCGCCAGCGCCGCGCACACGCTGTACGAGCAGGCGCACTCGTCCGACTGGGGCGCGCCGGCCGCCGTACCGCAGGGCTTTGCGGTCTTCGGAGCGGACGAGACGGTACGCAAGCTGGTCCCCGCGTCGCCCGACGCGCACTGGACCGAGTTCGAGCGTGGCCAGCACTTCCCCGCGATGGAGGCCCCGGCCGAGCTGGCCACCGACCTGCAGGCGTTCTTCGGGCGGCTCGACTGACCTACGCCACCGCAGGCTCCGGCACCTCACGGACCGGTTCCACAGGAGCCCACGACTCGTCCAGGTCACGACCCCGGGTCTCGGGGAGGAGCCGGGCGGAGACCAGGCTGATCGCGGCGACGGCGACGTTGTACGTCGCCACCCACCAGAGCGTGCCGTCGCCGAGGGTGACCAGCCAGGCCGCGATCAGCGGGGTCAGGCCGGAGGCCACGATGCCGGAGATCTGGTAGAGCGAGCTCAGGGCCGTGTAGCGGTAACGGGTGTCGAACAGCTCCGACCACCAGGCCGCGAGCGGCCCGTAGACCACGCCGTACACCAGGCCGAGGCCGGCCACGAGTGCCACGAAGATCGCGCCCCGGCTCTCGCTCTGCACCAGCGCGGCCACCGGGAACGCCAGCAGCAGCGCCACCCAGGCACCGGTCCGGAACACCGGCTTGCGGCCGACCCGGTCCGAGAGCGCGCCGGTGATCGGCACCAGGACGACGCCGATCGCGGCGCCGACCATGATCCCGTTCAGCGCCCACGACTTGGGCAGGCCCAGGTTGGTCACGATGTACGCCAGCAGGAACACCGAGAACAGGTTGAACGTGAAGCCCTCGATGAACCGCGTGCCCATACCGAGCAGGAGCCGCTTCGGCTGGCGGCGCAGCAGCTCGCCGAGCGGGACCGTGGAGATCTCCTTGCGTCTCCTGGACCCGCGCGAACGCCGGCGTCTCCATGACCGACAGCCGGATGTAGGCGCCGATCCCGAGCAGGAGGATGCTGGCCAGGAAGCAGGCCCGCCAGCCCCACGCGAGGAACGCCTCGTCGGGCAGCAGCCCGGCGAGTCGAGAAGGCACCGGACGCGAGCAGCAGGCCGCCGGGCACGCCGATGTGGGCGAAGCTGCCGAAGAAGCCGCGCCTCTTCGCGGGGGCGTACTCGACCGCCAGGAGTACGGCGCCGCCGTACTCGCCGCCGACACCGATCCCCTGCAGGATCCGCAGCACCACCAGGGCGATCGGGGCCCACACGCCGATCTGGTCGTACGTCGGCAGCAGGCCGATGGCCGCGGTGCCGACGCCCATGATCAGCAGCGTGAGGATCAGCATCTTCTTCCGGCCGATCCGGTCACCGAAGTGGCCGAAGATCAGCCCGCCGATCGGCCGGGCGAAGAACCCGACCGCGAACGTGGCGAACGCCGCGAACTCTGCGGCCGGGCCGTCGAGCCCGTTGAAGTAGAGCTTGTCGAAGACCAGGCCGGCGGCCGTGCCGTAGAGGAAGAAGTCGTACCACTCGATGGTGGCGCCGACGGCCGACGCGACCGCGACCTTGCGCGGGGTGGGCAGGGTGTCGGTGTTTCGGCTCATGCCGATGCCTCCAGACGTCCGAACGCGCTGCGGTGGAAGACC
Organism: uncultured Actinomycetota bacterium; assembly: GCA_963788445.1. Lineage (GTDB taxonomy): Bacteria > Actinomycetota > Actinomycetes > Propionibacteriales > Nocardioidaceae > Nocardioides. Next base: position 221,307 of record CAWBGN010000001.1, on the reverse strand, counting down.
AGCGGCAGCGAGGTGTCGGCGTGATCCACGGCGTGCAGCTGGAGCAGCACCACGGTGTGGTCGCCGGCGTCGACCTCGCGGTAGATCGTGCAGTCGAAGCGGGCGAGCCCGTCCGTCGAGCGTGATCGCGCCCTGCTCGGTCGTGACGACGTCGAGCCCGTCGAAGCGGCTCTCCACGGGTCCCGCCAGCTGCCGGCACACGTCGTCGTGGTGATCGGCGAGCACGGTCAGTCCGAGGTGGGACGACTGGCGGAGGGTGGGCCAGGTCCTGGACGAGTTCGCGACCGAGAACGACACCAGGGCGGGCTCGAGGCTCACGGACGTGAACGAGCTGGCGGCGAGGCCGACGAGCTCGTCGGCGACCCGGGCCGCAACAGCCACGACCCCGCTCGGGAAGGTCCCGAACGCCTGCCGCAGGCGCCTCGGATCGAGGTCCTGGTTGGTGGTCAGTCTGGTGACGGTCATGCAGGAGCTCCTGTCAGGTTGCCGGTCAGGCGGGTCGACGGTCGTCCGGTTGGCGGCGAGCCAGTCGGCGTACGCCGCGGGGTCGTCGAAGCGGGAGTCGAGGACGTAGAGGCCACGCACCGTGGTGCCGCCGAGCTCGGCCAGGACCGGTCGCAGCGTGAGCTCCGGTGCGAGGGCGTGCGCGGGCCCCGCGCCGAGCATCAACGGCACAGCGACGCCGGTGAGTCCGGTGCCGCCTGCGAAGCGGTCGAGGAACACCTTGAGCAGCCCGGTGTACGTGGCCTTGTACGTCGGGCAGGCCACGACGACCAGGTCGGCCGCACCGACCCGCTCGACCAGGTCGGTCACGTGGGCGTCCGACCAGTCGAGCACGGCCGGCCCCAGCTCGGCGAGGTCGACGACGAGACCGGGCTCGCCGGCCAGCTCGCGGGCGAGGTGCGTCGCGGCTGCCAGCGTTCGCGACTGCGGCTTGGGGTTGCCGACCACGACGGCGATGCGGGCCGTCATGACGCGGCCTTGCGGCCCTCGGCCGCGAACGGCACCTGGGCGCTGACGGCGGTGGGATGGGGGTGCTCCCAGAGGCCGCGCTTCGCGAGGATCGGCAGCACGCCCTCGCCGAACCAGTAGGCACCCTCGAGGTGCGGGTAGGCGGAGAGCACGAACTCGTCGATGCCGACCGAGTGGTACTCCTCGATCCGCTCGGCGACCTCCTCGTGGCTGCCGACGAGCGCGGTGCCGGCACCGCCGCGGACCAGGCCGACACCGGCCCAGACGTTCGGGTAGACCTCGAGGTCGGCCTTGCTGCCTCGGTTGAGCTCGAGCATCCGGCGCTGGCCCTCGGACTCGCTCTTCCGCAGGCCGGCCTGGACCTTGGCCACCGTCTCGGGATCGATGCCGGCGATCAGCCGGTCCGCCTCGGCCCATGCCTCCTCGGAGGTGTCGCGGGTGATGGTGTGCATCCGGATGCCGAACTTGATCTCGCGGCCCTCGTCGGCCGCGAGCTTCCGGATCCACTCGACCTTCTCGCGCACGGCCTCGGGCGGCTCGCCCCACGTCAGGTAGACGTCGACGTGCTTCGCGGCAACCCGGCCGGCCGCCGGGGACGAGCCGCCGAAGTAGATCTCGGGGACCGGGTCGGGGATCTGGCCCAGGGACGCGTTCTCGACCTGGAGGTGCTGGCCCTGGAAGTCGAAGGTCTCGCCGGCCCACAGGCGCCTGACGATGGTGAGGAACTCGTCGCAGCGCTCGTAGCGCTCCGCCTTGTCGAGGAAGTCCCCGAACATGCGCTGTTCGTGGCTCTCTCCCCCGGTGACGACGTTGAGCAGCAGCCGCCCGCCCGAGAGGTTCTGGAAGGTCCCGGCCATCTGGGCCGCGAGGAACGGCGAGACGAGCCCGGGCCGGAAGGCGACGAGGAACTTCAGCCGCTCGGAGACCTGGCTGAGCATCGCGGTGGACAGCCAGGCGTCCTCGCACCAGGCCCCGGCGGGGGTCAACGCGGCGTCGAAGCCCATGTCCTCCGCCCCGCGCGCGACCTGGCCGAGGTAGGAGACCGATGCCGGACGGCCGGACGGGATGGCGTCCACGCCGTGTCCGCCACCGACGACCTGTCGGCCGTCGCCACCGTTGGTGGGAAGGAACCAGTGGAACTTCAGCGGGCGGGTCATGATTTCCTTTCGTGTCCGGGCGGGCATCGCCCTGCGTCTCGTTTGGCTTGTATGTTTACTACGTTGCTAGACTTACGGGTCCGATGCAAGGCAGGGCGGGGCAGTTCGCGTCACATTCCGTCGAAGGGGTGATAGGCGCTGCCTTGCACTCACGCAGGAGCAGACATTGCGGATCGAGCAGCTGGAGTACCTCGCAGCGGTCACCCAGCACGGCTCGCTGAGACGCGCCAGTGAGCGGCTGCACATCTCCCAACCCGCGCTGAGCGAGGCGCTGAGCAAGCTGGAGCGGGAGCTGGGCGTCACCCTCCTCGACCGCCGCCGGTCCGGCGCGCGGATCAGCACGCAGGGCCAGGAGCTGCTGCCGACGATGGTGGAGGTGCTCGAGGCCGTCGACCGCCTGCGGCAAGCAGCGGGCGATCCGAGCCTGTCGATGCGGATGCTGCGGGTGGGCACGGTCAACGCCGGTACGTCGTCGGTGCTCGTCCCCGCCATGCACGCGTTCCGCAGCCGCCACCCGGGAACGATCGTCGAGATGGTCAACACCCGGCCCCGGGAGATCACCGAGGGGCTGGTCGAGGGAGGGCTCGACCTGGGCCTGCTCAACGTGCTTCCCGGGGACGACGTATCCCCGGACCTGCAGTCCATCGAGCTGCTGCACGGCCGGCCGGTGGTGTGCTGCCGGAGCGACCACCGGTTCGCGGAGCTCACCGAGGTCCGGCCGGACGACCTGCTCGACGAGCCGTTCGTCGCGATGCGTTCGGGCTACCTGATGCACCGCTACGCGCACAGGCTGTTCGGCGGGAAGCTGCCGGCCACGTCGTTCTCCACCGACGGCGCCGAGATGGGCAAGCTCATGGTCGCCGACGGGTTGGGGGTCACGATCCTCCCCGACTACAGCATCGACGGCGACCCGATGGTCCGCTCCGGCCTGCTCACCCACCGGCCCCTCGCCGGCGACACGACCAGGGTCACGCTGCTGATGCTGCACCGCCGGGTCAACAAGTTGCCGCCGACGCTGCAAGGGCTGAAGCAGGCGCTGCTCGAGCGGGCCAGGGCGCACACCCAGAGCGCCTGACAGCGGCGGATCGGCCATGATGGACGGACCCTCGCGATCGGAGACCCCGTGCCTGAGCCTCGGGACGCGCGCCTTGCCGTCCTCATCGACGCCGACAACACCTCGGCGAGCTCGTACGCCGTCGCCCTGCTGGAGGAGATCGCCAAGTACGGCACCCCGACCGTGAAGCGGGCCTACGGCGACTGGACCACGACCAGCCTCAAGGCGTGGAAGGAGGTCCTCCCCCGGCTGGCGATCCAGCCGATGCAGCAGTTCGCGAACACGGCGGGCAAGAACGCCACGGACTCGGCCATGATCATCGACGCGATGGACCTGCTGTACACCGGCAACTTCGACGCCTTCGCACTCGTCTCGAGCGACAGCGACTTCACCCGGCTCGCGACCCGGCTGCGAGAGAGCGGCGCCACGGTGTACGGCCTGGGGATGAAGAAGACCCCGGAGCCCTTCCAGGCGGCCTGCGACCGGTTCATCTTCCTCGAGGTCCTCGGCGTCGAGGACCCCGACAGCTCGGTCGCCCCGCCCGAACCCGACCCCAAGCAGCCGAACCTTCGGAACCTGCTGACCCGGGCGGTCAAGAACACCTCACAGGACGACGGATGGGCCAGCCTGTCCGCGCTGGGCAGCTACCTCACCAAGAACAACCCCTCGTTCGACCCCCGCAACTACAACTTCTCCAAGCTGAGCGCCCTCGCCAGGGCCCAGGACTACCTCGAGGTCAAGACGGGCGCCGGCACGGCGCCGAGGGTGCGGATCAAGCCGACCGCCAAGAAGACCGCGGCCAAGAAGACGGCGGCCAAGCAGCAGCAGTAGGCAACGATCGGGTCACGACCGGGAACCGCCGGGGGGCGGTCACCGTCCGAGCGCCATGGAGACCACTCACCTGCGCCGCCTCGCCGCCGTACCGGTGCTGACCGCCGTCCTCGCCCTCGCCGCCTGCTCGGCCGACTCCGGCGACGGCGACGCGTCCAGCGCCGAGCCGGAGGCCATGAGCGGCGACTCCGACGTCAGCGCCGACATGGACGCCGGCGCCGACAGCGTCCGGGCAGGCGGACCTGCGCGCCAGGTCGCGAACACCCCGAAGGACAGCCAGATCGGCGAGCAGCAGGCGATCATCTCGACGGGCGTCGTCTCGCTGCTGGGCGCGGACGTCGCGAAGGCCCGCTTCGACGTCCAGAAGATCGTCGCCGTCCACGACGGCGAGGTCACGGAGGAGAAGACCCAGACCGCCGAGGACGGGGAGATGACCCGGTCGCGGATGGTCCTCCGGATCCCCGTCGAGGACTTCGACACCGCGATGGCGGATCTCGAGAAGGTCGCCCAGCTCGAGTCGTCCAGCCAGAACTCCGACGACGTCACCACCGAGGTGATCGACACGGAGGTGCGGATCCGCGCCCAGGCCGAGAGCCTGAAGCGGGTCGAGCTGCTGCTCGCCCGCGCGCAGAGCATCCGCGACATCGTCTCCATCGAGGCGCAGCTGACCCGCCGCCAGGCCGACCTCGACTCGCTGAAGTCGCGCCAGGCCTACCTCGAGGACCAGACCTCGATGAGCACCATCACCGTGTTCCTGGAGAAGAAGCCGGAGAAGGCCGAGAGGAAGACCGAGACGGACGAGTCCGGTTTCCTCGCCGGGCTGGGCAACGGCTGGGACGGCATGAAGACGTTCCTCGTCGGCCTCGCCACCGTGACCGGAACCCTGCTGCCGTTCACGATCCTGCTACTGGTCCTCGGCGTCCCTGCCTGGCTGCTGGTACGCAGCCTGGGCCAGCGACGTCCCCCGCGTGTGGTCGCGGCCGGACCGCCCGAGGAGTGAGTCAGACCGGGTAGGCCTGCACGAACTCGGTCAGCCGCTTGAGCTGGTCCGGATCGGTCGACGGGATCACGCCGTGGCCGAGGTTGAAGATGTGCCCGCGGGCGGCCCGGCCGGCCTCGATCACCTCGGCGGCGCGGGTGGTCATCACCTCGGTCGGCGCGAACACCAGGGTCGGGTCGAGGTTGCCCTGGACGGCGCGGTCGCCGACGAGAGGGATCGCGGAGCCCAGCGGCGTCCGCCAGTCGACGCCGACCACGTCGGCTCCAGCCTCCCCCATCAGCGTGAGCAGGTTGGACGTGCCGACCCCGAAGTGGATGCGGGGCACGCCCAGGGCACCGGCCCGGCGGAGCACCTCGGCGGAGTGCGGCATCACGTGCTGCGCGTAGTCGGCGGGGGTCAGCGCCCCGGCCCACGAGTCGAACAGCTGGACGGCGCTCGCCCCGGCCGCGACCTGGACCTCGAGGTACGCCGCGGCGATGCCGGCGATCTTGCGCATCAGGGCGTCCCAGACGTCCGGGGCGCCGAACATCATCGCCTTGGTCCGTGCATGCTCCTTGGAGGGACCGCCCTCGACGAGGTACGACGCCACCGTGAACGGCGCGCCCGCGAAGCCGATCAGCGGCGTGGCGCCGAGCTGTCCGACCAGCCCCCGCACCGCCTCGGTGATGAACGGGACGTGCTCCGGCGTGAGGTCCGGGATCGCCTCGACGTCGGCCAGCGTCCGCACCGGCGACGCGACCACGGGGCCGACGCCGGGCTTGATGTCCAGGTCGACGCCGACCGCCTTGAGCGGCAGCACGATGTCGGAGAAGAAGATGGCCGCGTCCACGCCGTACCGGCGCACCGGCTGCATGGTGATCTCGACGACCAGCTCGGGGTCCATGCAGGACTCGAGCATCCCGATCCCCTCGCGGACGGCGAGGTACTCCGGCAGCGAACGACCCGCCTGGCGCATGAACCACACGGGGGTGTGCGGGACGGACTCACCGCGCGCGGCACGCAGGAACGCGCTGTCGCGGACCCTCTCGTCGGGCACTCCGACCGGTGGGGAGCTCGTGCTCATGTGCGGAAGCCTCGCAGGTCGGTCGGCGTGTTCGCACATCGGGACGAGACCGCCGACCTAGTGTTGGCACCATGGTGGTCCGTCAGGAGACACACCCGGGAACGGGTGCGGGCGCGAGCCCCCCGGAGTTCCGGGACGCGGTCGCGAGCATGCACGCCGCTCGGTTGCGCCCGGAGGTCTTCTGCGAGGAAATGCCGGCGCCCCAGCGGATCGCGCCCTTCGCCTCGGCGATGTCGGCCGACGTGACGGTCGACGACACCGACATCGGGACCGGCCGGATCATCCTGCTGCACGACCCCGCGGGCAACGACGCGTGGGACGGTACCTTCCGGTGTGTGGCCTACGCCCGCGCGGAGATCGAGCTCGACCTGATCACCGACCCGCTGCTCGCCGCCGTCGGCTGGTCCTGGCTGACCGAGGCGCTCGACGCCCACGGCGCCGCCTACGCCGCCGCGTCCGGCACCGTCACCCGGGTCGCGACCGAGAGCTTCGGCGGCATGGCCGACGAGGGTGGCACGGCCCAGATCGAGATCCGGGCGTCGTGGACCCCCTACCCGGCTCCCGGCGCGGCGGAGGGTGCCCCCCTCGACATCGCCTCCCACGTCGAAGCCTGGGGCGAGCTCCTGTGCACCGCGGTGGGACTCCCGCCGGTGCCCGACGGCGTGACCGCCATGCCCAGTCGCCGCGGCCAGCGCGGCGCGGGGCGCTGACGGGGCATGCCCGAAGCCGACAGGACGGCCCCGGACGACAGCACCGACACCGCCGCGCACCCGACGCGCACGATGCTGCCGAAGTCGAAGAGGTCCCCGAGCGGCCGCTCCTCGAGCTGCGGGACGGACTACCGGCGGTCGTCGAGTCCGACGGGGCGCTTCGCGAGGTGTGCGACGCCATCGCCGCGGGGTCGGGACCGGTGGCGATCGACGCCGAGCGCGCGTCCGGCTACCGCTACTCCACCCGGGCCTACCTGATCCAGCTCCGGCGGGAGGGGTCGGGAACCCACCTCGTGGACCCGATCGGCGTCGAGTCGCTGGCCCCGCTCCAGGAGACGCTCGACGGCACCGAGTGGATCCTGCACGCGGCCACCCAGGACCTCCCCTGCCTCACGGATCTCGGCCTCCAGCCGACCCGGCTCTTCGACACCGAGCTCGCCGGCCGTCTGCTCGGCTACCCCCGGGTCGGCCTGGCCACGCTGGTCGAGACGGTGCTGGGCTACCGGCTGAAGAAGGAGCACTCCGCGGTCGACTGGTCGCAGCGGCCGCTGCCCGAGCCGTGGCTCGAGTACGCCGCGCTCGACGTCGAGGTGCTGGTCGAGCTCCGCGATGCGCTCGGCGCAGAGCTCGAGGCAGCGGGCAAGGCCAACTGGGCGCAGCAGGAGTTCGACCACCTGCTCAGCTTCGAGCTCGTCCCGCGGGTCGACGTGTGGCGCCGGACCTCCGGCCTCCACCGGGTCCGCGGGCGGCGGGCGCTGGGCGCCGTACGCGCCCTGTGGGAGACCCGCGACCGGATCGCCGAGCAGCGTGACGTGACTCCCGGCCGGATCCTCCCCGACTCCGCCATCGTCGCGGCGGCGCAGGCGATGCCCGGCGACCGGGCCGCGCTGCTGGGCACGAAGGGCTTCCACGGGCGCGGCGCCGAGCGGTACGCCTCGCGGTGGGTGGCGGCTCTGCAGGAGGTGCGCGACCTGCCCGAGAGCGAGATGCCGACGCGGGCACCGCGGGGTGACGGTCCTCCGGTGCCGCGGGCCTGGGCCGAGAAGGATCCGATCGCCGCACGCCGGCTGATCCTGGCCCGGGAAGCGGTCACCCGCCTGGCCGAGGAGCACAAGCTCCCGGCCGAGAACATCCTGACCCCCGACTACCTGCGGCGGACCCTGTGGTCTCCGCCGAAGAGCCGCGACGAGGCGACCCTGACCGAGGGGATCCGCACCCTTCTCACCGGGTACGGCGCCCGCCCGTGGCAGATCGACCTCACCACCCCGATCCTGGTCTCCGCGATCCTCGAGGCTGATCGGGAGCCGCCGCCGGCCGATCCGGCCGAGCTCGAGGTCCCGACCGACTGACGGGCGCTATTCCTGGTCGGCCGTCTCGCTCGCGCTGGGCGACTCGTTCTCCGGGTCGAGCACCGTGCGGCTCTCCTCGTCGATCTGCTGGGTGAGCTCGTCCAGGTTGTCGAGGATCGGCTGGTTCATCAGCTGCTCGAGGGACCCGGCGACCGCCTCCTCGAGCTCCGGCCACGTCGACAGCAGCGGAGGGAAGACGATGGAGCGGACGCTGTTGTTGAACACCTCGGAGTGGTCGGGCAGCCGGCCCGGCTGGAGGAAGTCGTCGGACAGGGCCACCTCGAGGTTCGCCGGGACGAGGTAGCCGGCCCGGGCCACCCGCCCACCCGCGGGCGTGTCGAGCAGGTGCACCATGAAGTCGGCGGCCGCCGGGGTGTTGGCGGCGTCCTTCGAGAGGCACAGGCCGGTGACCTCCCCGACGGTGGCAGCCTGCTCCAGCACCGGCATGGCGATGGCGTCGAAGTTGAGACCCTGCACCCGCCTCAGCTCGGGGACCATGTCCCGGTAGCCCTCCATCATCCCGAGCTTGCCGCGCTCGAACCACTCCATGGGTGAGTGCTTCTCCAGCTGCTCCTCGGTCAGGGTCAGGGTGGGACTGCGCAGCAGCTCGAGCGACCGCTCCAGCGCGTCCTGGGTGGAGCTGTCGGAGAACGCGAGCGACGTCGGGTCCGAGTCGTCGTCGAACATCGGGCCGCCGCCCGAGTAGATGAACGGGGCCAGCGCCTCCAGCGTCGGCTCGACGTACACGCCGCGGGTGCCCCGGCGCGGGCGGGTGGCGAAGTCGGCCGCCGCGGCGAACTGGTCGAAGGTCCAGGAGACCCGCTCCTCGTCGGGGACGCTGAGCCCCCTGGCCTCCATCCGGTCGAAGTCGACGAGGTCCTTGTTGTAGTAGATCACCATCGGCGAGATGCCGTACGGCATGCACTGCAGGCGGTCATCCGCGCTGAACGCCTGCAGCGCGTCGCGCGAGTAGTCGTCGCCGAAGTCGACGCCGCGCTCGTCCAGCAGGGCGTCGACGGGCTGGGTGAGCTTCTCGTCCCGCAGCCACGCGAAGTCGTCACGGGACACCATGAACACGTCCGGGATGTCCTCGCCGGCCTTCAGCGCCTCGATCAGGCTGTCCTCGTCCGGCCAGGTCTGCATGGTGACGTTGGCGGGCTCGTACAACGCGTTGAACTCGCCGGTCACGTCGCCGAGCGCCGTGAGCTCCTCCTGCGGGCCGAAGGCCCCGAAGCTCAGCTTCGCCGGAGGTGCCGTGGCGGACGCCGTCGGCTCGGGTGGCGCGGGCTCACCGGCGTCACAGGCCGCGGCGAACGAGACCATGAGGACGAGCGCGACCGCCCCGGCCGGGCCACGGCGGACCACTCCCCTTCGACCCGCGTCCCTCGTCGTCCGCCGTCGCAGCGCCACCCTGTGCCCTTCCTCCCCGACCCGCAGCCATGCCCACGGCTGCGTGGGCGTCGCCCACCCTAGCGACCCACGAGTAACAGCCACTCCCGTGTCGTGCCACCATCCGGGCACTTCCGCTCCGTACGATCCAGGTGTGTCTCGGGTCCTGCTCCCTGCTCTCCTCGCCGCCGTCCTCGTGGCCGGCGGCTGTGGCGACGCCGACGAGCCGGCCGCCTCCCCCGCCCCGCAGGCGCGCGAGGACCCGCAGAGGTCCGCTTCGCCCGCACCCCAGCCGACGGCGGCCGCCACCTCGACGTCGCAGCCTGGCTCGACGGCGCACCAGCGCCCGCGCCGGCCCGGACCCAAGATCGCGCCCTCGATGCTTCCGGCCGCGCGGCGCGACGGCCCCCGGGCCCACCTGTTGACCGCGCACCGGATGCCGGCCCTGGGCGAGGAGCTCGCCTGGTCGGTCGCGGCCACCGAGCCCGAGTCTCCCGACCCGACCGGTGCCTGCCAGAAGACGTCGCTGCTCGACATCGGCGCCGTGCACGCCGTACGCCGGGTGTTCGCGGGCCCTGCGGAGTCGGGTGTCGAAGCCCGTCAGATCGTGGCCAGGTTCGCGGACCGCAAGTCGGCCTGGCGCGCCGAGCAGGTGCTCCGCTCGTGGCGCGACGACTGCGAGTCGCGGCTGGACTACCCGCGCAAGGACGTCGGCCCGCTGGAGGAGGTCACGACCGCGCCGGGCAGCGCCGGGCACTATCGCCTGACCTACGGCTCGCGGCGTTCCTCCGACGCCGCCGGGCTCGGGATGGTGCGCGAGGGCGCCTGGCTGACCATCGTCGAGATCACGGCGGACAGCGACGTCTACCCCACCGACTGGAACCCCGCCCGCCGCGCCGTACGGAAGATCGCGACGACGTTCGCCTGATCTCGAGCCCGGGTGGGATCCAACTGCTGCCCGGACTTCCCCCGACACCGGACCCGGGAAGTAGGTGTGTGCCGGACCGGGAGCGCCTCACGGCGCGTGGCCGCTCGTAGCGGCTAATTTTGGGACCCGGGGCTGCCGCGGCCCGGCACACGACGGACAGTCTAGAGGGTGGCTGGGCAGGAACGGGGCCGGTTCGCACAGCCGAGCGTTGCGACTTTTCAGGCGAGCCCGTGGTCGAGCTCGGCGTGGCCGGCGGCCTCGAGCTGCTCGGCCAGCACCAGGATCCGCTTCACGTCGTCGTCGGTCGGCGTCGGCAGCACCGCGCGGCCGAAGGCCACCACCCGGGCGAACGCGGCGGCCCGGAACAGCACGTCGGCGAAGTCGCTGCCGGCGATCCCGCGCAGCACCTGGTCGACCATGGCCTTGAGCTCCTCGGGCCCCGGTGGGTCCGCGACCCCGGCCACGACCCGAGCGACCTGGGCGTGGGCCTGGCCCGCCTCGAACTCCGCGGCGACGCCCACGGGGTCGGCGTACACCCAGGCCCGCAGGAGGTAGAGCCGCCACAGGCAGCCGGCGAGCGAGTCGGCCGGGGACCCCGACCAGACCTCGGCGATGGTCTCGATGCCCTCGGTGTCGGCCAGGCGCAGGATGCGCTCGGCCACCTCGTCGTCGCCGGCTGCTCGCGCTCCGCGGACCAGCAGCGTGGCGGCACGGTCGGCGGCCTCACTGACCGCGGCGGGGTCGGCGCCGCCGGTGAGCGCCTCGAAGAAGTTGCCTCCGGGCGTCATCGGTCGGTGGTACGGGCGGCTGCTCATCCGGGGTCCCCGCGAAATCGTGTGGTGGAGGAGCGAAGCGGGGGAGCCGCGCGACTTCGTGGGGTGGGGTTCACGTCTGAAGGCTACGACGGATGCGTTGGTCGCTCACGGGATACGGCGTGCCGAGCTGTTGCGCCCAGAGCGAGACGCGGTACTCCTCGAGCATCCAGCGAACCTGTCGCAGGTCCTCTCCGGCCGGCCGGCCGGCCGGCAGCGCCTCGACCTGGTGGAGGTAGGCCTCCTGGAGGTCGGCGATCTGGGCCATCAGCTGTCGGTCCCGGTTCACCTGGCTGGGCAGCTTCTCGCGGCGCTGTTCCAGCGCGGTGAGGTACGTCGGGAAGCGGCGCAGCTGGGTCACGCCGGCCTCGCCCACGAACCCGCGATGCACGAGCCGGGCGAGCTGCCCGCGCATGTCCGTCAGCGAGGGGAGCATGGTCAGGTCGGCGCGGCCGCTGAGAGCCCGCTCCGCGCGCCGCCAGGCGTCGAGAACGCGCACCACCTCGGCCAGCACGCTCCTCAACTGGGCCTCCTGGTCCTCACCGGCGACGGCCCGCAGCGCGACGTACGCCTGCTCGTCGCGCACCTGCGGACGGGCGTCGACAGCGGCGCCGACCACGGCCGCGCGGCAGTCGTCGAGGAGCTCGGCCACGTTCGGGTAAGGGGACCCGGCCAGGCCGAGCTTCTCGGTGTTGGTCAGGCCGTCGAGCACCGCCTTGACCGGTGAGTCCAGCTCGAGCAGCAACAGGCGGCGTACGCCGAGCCGGTGCCGCGCGTCTGCCTCGCTCTCGGATCCGAACACCTGCAGCCCGACGGTCCCGCCCTCGTCGACCAGCGCCGGGTAGCCGCGAACCTCGTGCCCGGCACGCGTCTGGGTGAATGAGGCCTCGATGGTGCCGAACGTCCAGGTCGTCTCGCCGGTCCGGCCGAGCCCGCTGTCGGAAGCCACCTCGGCCAGCGCCTGCGTGAACGTCGGTCGCAGCGGCTCCTTCAGGGCCTCGAGGTCCTTGCCCCGGGCCTGCTCGGCGCCGGCCTCGTCCACGACCCGGTAGGTGGGGCGGAGGTGCTCGGGAACCTTGCTCCAGTCCCATGCCTCCCGCGGCACCACCACGCCGGTCGTCGCGCGGAAGTGCCGCTCCAGCGCGTCGAGCAGGGGCTCATCACCCGGCGGGACGGCGGCCAGGAACTCGCGGGCACGGTTGGGCGCCGGCACGAAGTTGACCCGCAGGTTCTTCGGCAGGCTGCGGATCAGGCTGGTCACCAGCTCCTCGCGCAGGCCGGGGACGTTCCAGGAGAAGTCGTCGGCCGCCACCCGGTTCAGCGTCGCCACCGGTACGTCGATCGTGAGCCCGTCGTCGGCCGCTCCCGGCTCGAAGTGGTAGCTGATCGGGAAGGTCAGCCCCTCCCCGGCCGACGACTGCCACGTCTGCGGGTAGTCCGCCTCGCGGATCTTCTCGGCCGTGTCGTGGGTGAGCATCTCCGGGTCGAAGGTCAGCAGCTCCGGCCGCTTCTGCCGCTCGCCCTTCCACCACTGGTCGAAGTGCGCGCCGCTGACGACGTCGGGGCCGACCCGGGCGTCGTAGAAGTCGAACAGCGTGTGCTCGTCGACGACGATGCCCCGCCGTCGGGCCCGGTGCTCGAGCGCCTCGGCCTCCTCGAGCAGCCGCAGGTTCTTCTCGTAGAACTTGTGCCTGGTGTGCCACTCGCCGTAGACCAGCGCGTGCCGGATGAACAGCTCGCGGCTGAGGTCGCGGTCGACCTTGCCGTAGCTGATCAGCCGGTCGGCGACCAGCGGGACGCCGTACAGGGTGACGCGTTCGTAGGCCATCACTGCGGCGCGCTTCTTCGACCAGTGCGGCTCGGAGTAGGTGCGTTTGACCAGGTGGGCGCCCAGCCGCTCGGCCCACTCGGGCTTGATCGCGGCGTTCTGGCGCGCCCAGAGGCGACTGGTCTCGACGAGCTCGGCGGCCATCAGGAACTGGGGGTTCTTCCGGTGCAGGCCGCTGCCGGGGAAGATCGCGAACCGGGCGCCGCGGGCGCCGAGGTACTCGCGCGGGCCGCGCTTGCGGTCGCGGTCGCCCTTCTCCCGTGCCTCGAGCGCGCCGATGTGCGAGAGCAGCCCGGACAGCAGCGCCTGGTGGATGCCGTCGGCGTCGGGGTGATCGGTGGGGTGACCGACCTGGATCTCCATCTCCCTGCAGACCTGGCGCAGCTGGGACTCGAAGTCCTGCCACTCCCTTACGCGCAGGTAGTTGAGGTACTCCCGCTTGCACATCCTCCGGAACGCGCTGCTCGAGAGGTCCCGCTGCTGCTGGCGGAGGTAGCGCCAGAGGTTCAGCCAGGTGATGAAGTCGCTGTCATCCGCCTTGAACCTGGCGTGCTGCTGGTCGGCCTGCGCCTGGAAGTCGGCCGGCCGCTCGCGGGGGTCCTGCAGGGACAGCGCCGCCGCGATGACGAGTACGTCGCGGACGCACCCCAGCCGCTCGGCCTCCAGGATCATCCGACCCAGGCGCGGGTCGATCGGGAGACGGGCCAGCCGACGCCCGACCCTTGTCAGCCGCGGTCCTGTGGGTCGCTTGCCGGCCGACCGGGAGCCGCGGGAGGTTGCGGTTTGGTCCCCAACCGCAAGCCCCTCCACAGATTTCTTGCGGTTTGTGACCAATCGAGGGGGGTCGTCAGGGGTGCCAGAAGCAGCCGTCTCCAGCGCACCGAGCTCCTCCAGCAGCTGGACACCCGCCGCGACGTTCCGCTTGTCCGGTGGCTCCAGGAACGGGAACCGACCGAGGTCTCCCAGCCCGAGCGAGGTCATCTGCAGGATGACGCTGGCCAGGTTGGTGCGCAGGATCTCGGGGTCGGTGAACTCCGGCCGGCCGTCGAAGTCCTCCTCGGAGTAGAGCCGGATCGCGATGCCGGCCGCGACCCGGCCGCAGCGGCCCGACCGCTGGTTCGCGGACGCCTGGCTGATCTGCTCGATGGGGAGCCGCTGCACCTTGGTCCGCACGGAGTAGCGCGAGATCCGCGCGACGCCGGTGTCGACGACGTACCGGATGCCCGGCACGGTCAGCGAGGTCTCCGCGACGTTCGTCGCGAGCACGATCCGACGGCCGGTGTGGGCCTGGAAGACCCGGTGCTGCTCGGCGGCCGACAGCCGTGAGTACAACGGGACCACCTCGACCGGACCGACGGACGTCGCCCGACGGCGGTCGAGCTTGTCGAGTCCCAGCGCCTCCTGCAGGGCCTCGGCGGTGTCCCTGATCTCCCGCTCGCCGGGGAGGAACACGAGGATGTCGCCCGACCCCTCGGCCGAGAGCTCCTTGACCGCGTCGACGATCGCCTCGGTCTGGTCGCGGACGACCGCCTCGCCCTCCTCATCCTCCTCGGGGAGCTCGACGAGAGGTCGGTACCGGACGTCGACCGGGTAGGTCCGCCCGGACACCTCGATGATCGGCGCCGGCCTCCCCCGGCGGTCGGAGAAGTGGGCGGCGAACCGCTCGGGGTCGATGGTCGCCGAGGTGATGATCAGCTTCAGGTCGGGGCGCTTGGGCAGCAGTCGCTTGAGGTAGCCGAGCAGGAAGTCGATGTTGAGGCTCCGCTCGTGGGCCTCGTCGATGATGATCGTGTCGTACTTGCGCAGCTGCCGGTCGCGCTGGAGCTCGGCGAGCAGGATGCCGTCGGTCATCAGCTTGAGCCGGCTGGCCTTGGACGTCCGGTCGGTGAACCGCACCTGGTAGCCGACCAGCTCCCCGAGCTGGGTGCCGAGCTCCTCCGCGATCCGCTCGGCCACCGACCGGGCCGCGATCCGGCGCGGCTGGGTGTGCCCGATCAGCTGCTTCTTCCCGCGGCCGAGCTCGAGGCAGATCTTCGGCAGCTGGGTGGTCTTCCCGGAGCCGGTCTCACCGGCGACGATCACGACCTGGTGGTCGCGGATCGCCTCGGCGAGGTCGTCCCGGCGCTGGCTGACCGGCAGCTCGGGGGGATAGGAGATGTGCACAACGCCGGCCATTCTCTCCCACGGGTGGGCTCAGCTGTTGGTGCTCCCCGAGTTGTCGGTGGAGCCGTCGGGCTGGGTCTCCTCGTCGGGCGCGGTGGAGGGCGGGGCCTGACCGGGCTCGCCGGGTGGCCTGAACCCACCGTCGGGTCCGTGCCGCCCGTCCTCGCCCGGGAACTGCGAGCCGAAGCGGCCCGGTCCGTGGTGGCCGCCGTCGTCGTCGACGGCGGCACCGATGGCTGCGCCGCCGAGGCCGCCCAGGACCAGGCCAGCGAGGCCGACCGCGGCGATGCCGCGGATGCCGAGGACGCGGTCACGCAGTCGGGTCTTGGGCTTCGCGGCCGGCTCGGGCGGCTCGGGTGGCTCGGTGGTCGGTTCGGGCTGTGCTGTCTCATCGGTCATGGGCACGACCCTGATGTGCCGCCCTGTGCAATTGCTGTGACGACGCGGTGAGGAAGTCGTGAGATCGGCACAGAGGACACACAGGAAACTCACAAGGTAGGACGGCAGAGTTCTCCCCATGGAGCTCACCAGGATTGACGGGTCACCGCTGCGCGTCCTCGTGGTCGACGACGAGGTCAACATCGCCGAGCTGATCACGATGGCGCTGCGCTACGAGGGCTGGGAGGTCCGCATGGCGCACACCGGGGCGAAGGCGGTCGCCGCGGCGAAGGACTTCCGCCCGGACGCGGTCGTGCTGGACATGATGCTGCCCGACTTCGACGGCCTCGAGGTGTTGCGGAGGATGCGGGCGTCCGAGCCCGGCGTACCCGTGCTGTTCCTGACCGCGCGCGACTCGGTCGAGGACCGGGTGGCGGGGCTGACCGCCGGCGGGGACGACTACGTGACGAAGCCGTTCTCACTGGAGGAGGTCGTCGCCCGGCTGCGCGCGCTGATGCGGCGGGCCGGCGCGCAACAGGCCGCCGAGCGGTCCATCCTCACCGTCGGCGACCTGACCCTGGACGAGGACAGCCACGAGGTGTTCCGCGACGGCGAGGAGGTGGCGCTGACCGCGACCGAGTTCGAGCTGCTGCGGTTCCTGATGCGCAACCCGCGGCGGGTGCTGAGCAAGGCGCAGATCCTGGACCGGGTCTGGAACTACGACTTCGGAGGCCAGGCGAACGTGGTCGAGCTCTACATCTCCTACCTGCGCAAGAAGATCGACGCCGGCCGGGAACCGATGATCCACACCATGCGCGGCGCTGGCTACGTGCTGAAGCCGGTCTCATGAGCCGATTCCGCTCCCTGACGTCCCGGCTCGTCCTCACAGCGGTCGGGCTGGTCGCATTGGTGTCCGTGCTGATCGGTGCGGCGACCGCGGTGGCCATGAACGCCTACCTCGGCGACCAGCTGGACGACGACGTCCACGCCCTGGTCGGGCGTGCCGACCCGCACGGTCCCGGTGGGCCGCCGTCCGACGACCGGCCGCTCGTCGAGGTGCGCAACCAGGCTCCCGGGACGCTGATCGCCGTCGTCGGCACAGCGCAGACCAGTGGCGGGATCATCGGTGACCGCCCCGGCGACATCGACGGCCTCCCCGAAGGGGCGAACGACGCGATCGAGTCTGTCCCGGTGGACGACGAGCTGCATACCGTGGACCTGCCCGGGGAGGGCAGCTACCGCGTCGGCACCGTGGACCTCGGCTCCGGGACGACGCTGGTCACCGGCCTGCCGACCGACACCGCCGACGACACGGTCAGGTCGCTGATCGGGCTGGAGGCACTGCTCATCCTGCTCGGCGTGCTCGCGGCGGCCGGGGCCGGGACCGTGGTGGTACGCCGCCAGCTGCGGCCGCTACGGGAGGTTGCCGCAACCGCGCACAGCGTCGCGGAGCTGCCGCTGGCCGAGGGCGACTTCGAGCTGACCGAGCGGGTGCCCGAGCACCTCACCGACGAGCGCACCGAGGTCGGGCAGGTCGGCGCCGCGCTGAACACCCTCTTGGAGCACGTCGAGACGTCGCTCGACGCCCGGCACCGCAGCGAGCTACAGGTCCGCCAGTTCGTGGCCGACGCGTCACACGAGCTGCGCACCCCGCTCTCGACGATCGCCGGGTACACCGAGCTCGCCCGCCGCCGCCCCGACGACGCCGCGGCCGCCCAGACGGCCCTGGCCAAGGTCGACGAGGAGTCCGGCCGGATGACCCACCTGGTCGAGGACCTGCTGCTGCTGGCCCGACTGGACGCCGGCCGCCCCCTCGAGCACGGCAGCGTCGACCTGACCCGGCTGCTCCTCGAGGCGGTGTCCGACGCCCGGGTGGTCGCGCCCGACCACCGGTGGCGCCTCGACCTGCCCAACGACGTGGTCGAGCTGCCCGGCGACGAGCAGCGGCTGCACCAGGTCATCACCAACCTGCTCACCAACGCCCGCAAGCACACCCCGCCCGGCACCACCGTCACCGTGACCGCCCGCGCCGACGGGTTCGACGTACGCGACGACGGGCCGGGCTTCCCGTCCGACCTCACCGCGCACGCCTTCGAGCGCTTCACCCGCGGCGACGGCGCCCGCACCCGCAACCCCGACTCCGGCGCCGGCCTCGGACTCGCCCTGGTCCAGGCGATCGTCACCGCCCACGGCGGCGCTGTCTCCCTGGCGAGCCAGCCGGGCGACACCGTCGTCTCGGTGCGCCTGCCCACGCGTTCAGTAGGAGCGACGTCGACCGCTCACGACCGGATGCGGCCAGTGCCCGCCGCCGACCCGGCGACCGGTGAGCTCGGTCCACTCGAGCCGGAGTCGCAGCGGCCGGTGTCCACCGGCCCAGGACTCTCCCTCGGACTGTCCCTCGGAATGGGCGGACGGCGGCTCGTCCACGCGCGCACATGGTCCGTGTGCCACCACGCTCCAGCCTCGTCGCCGCTCCCCGTCAAGATGATCGACCTCGAAGGCGATCGAGTGGTCGGGCGCGTAGACGGCCAGCTCGCTGTTCGCCGTGGTCCGGAACTCCAGCGCCGTACCCTCCAGCGCGTAGTTCACCGGCACGATCCGCGGGCCTTCCGGGGTCGTGAAGGCGACCCGCCCGACGGTGTCGGTCTTGAGCAGGTCGAGACATTCGGCGTACGTCAGCTCCAGCTCGGACATCGGCCCTCCCTCGACCCATGGTGACACCGTGCACTGCGGTCAGTGGAGAAGGTCGACCAGGGCGGGGAGCGAGGCGGTCATCGCCTCGAGGAGCTGCTCGCGGGTGACGCCGGCGGGGTCGGCGACCCAGGTGAGGACGAGCTCCTCGCCCATCGCCGACCAGGCGCGCACCATCAGCCGGGCGGCGGGGGTGTCCGGGATGAGGTCGCCCTGCGCGTCCGTCGGTGAAGATCCGGTCGGTCAGCGCCGAGCGCGCCTCCTCGTAGAGCTCGCGCATCGACTCGTTGCCCCCGGCGGCGCCCTTCACGATCGACACGTAGCCCTGGTAGTTGGCGACGACGTAGTCGACGTACGCCGCGATCGACGCCAGCAGCCGCTCCAGCGGCTCGCCGCCCTCGGGCGGCGCGGTCTGCCGGACCAGGTCGTCGACCGCCCGGCGGACGACCGCCTCGCGGAAGTCGTGCTTGTTCCCGAAGTAGTGGTAGAGCAGGCCCCGCGAGATGCCCGCCTCCTCGGCCAGCACGTCGATGGTCAGCTCGTCGAGCGACCGGGTCGCCAGCAGACTGACCCCCAGGTCGAGCAGCTGGGTACGGCGCTCGTCGGGGCTCAGGCGGCTGCGGGATGTGGCTGTCGTCACGGACCCCATCTTATTGACACCCGTTCAATAACGCCAATAGTTTGGCGGCATGAGCTACGACGGACGTGTGCAGCACCTCATCATCGGGGCCGGATTCACCGGTCTCTGCGCAGCGATCAAGCTGCAGGAGGACGGCGAGCGCGACTTCCTCGTCGTCGAGAAGGGTCCCGACGTCGGCGGCACGTGGCGCGACAACACCTACCCCGGCGCGGCGTGCGACGTGCCCAGCCAGCTCTACTCGTTCTCCTTCGCCACCAACCCCGACTGGTCGAGCTCCTACTCGCCCCAGCCCGAGATCCAGGCCTACATCCAGAAGGTGGCGAAGCGGTCCGGGACCCTCGACCGGTTCGTCTTCGACACCACCGTCGTCGACGCCACGTGGGACGACGACGGACAGCAGTGGCTGAGCCGGATCGTCGGACCCGACGGTGAACGGACGATCGCCTCGACGACGCTCGTCGTCGGCGCCGGCGCCCTCTCCGAGCCGAAGCTTCCGGCGATCGAGGGGATCGACACCTTCCAGGGCCAGATCTTCCACTCCGCGCGGTGGAACCACGACGCCGACCTCACCGGCAGACGGGTCGCGGTCATCGGGACCGGCGCGTCGGCGATCCAGATCGTCCCCGAGCTGCAGCAGGTCGCCGACCACCTCGACGTCTACCAGCGCACGGCCCCGTGGGTGATCCCCCGCAACGACCGCACGTACGGCGCCCTCGAACGCCGGGTCCTCCGCCGGCTGCCCGCGCTGCGCAAGCTGTACCGGACCGGCATCTACTGGGCGCACGAGGCCTACGTCCCCGGCTTCACGCTCCAGCCGAAGCTCGCGCTGCCCGCCAAGAAGATGGCGCAGGCAAACATCGCCAAGGGGATCAAGGACCCGGAGCTGCGGGCGAAGGTGACCCCGCACTTCGAGATCGGCTGCAAGCGGGTCCTGCGCTCCAACACCTACTACCCCGCTCTCGCCTCCGACAACGTCGAGCTCGTCACCGACCCGATCGCGAAGGTCACCGGGGACGCGGTCGTCACCGCCGACGGCGTCGAGCGCCCCGTCGACGTGCTGGTCGTGGCCACCGGGTTCTACACGACCGAGCTGCCCATTGCGGAGAAGATCCACGGCCAGGGCGGCGCCAGCCTGGCCGACACCTGGCGCGACGACGGGATGGCGGCGTACAAGGGCACGACCGTGCCCGGGTTCCCCAACCTGTTCATGATCCCCGGCCCGAACACCGGCCAGGGACACACCAGCATGGTCTTCATCATCGAGTCGCAGATCGCCTACTTCCGCGACGCGATCCGGACCATGCGGATCAACGACTACGCCACGATCCAGCCGCGCGCGGACGCGACCCGGGACTGGAACGATGACGTCCAGCGGCGGATGAAGCGCACCGTGTGGACCACCGGTGGCTGCCAGAGCTGGTACCTCGACGCACACGGCAAGAACACCGTCCTCTGGCCACGCAGTACGTTCACCTTCCGGCGGCTCCTCGCGGAGTTCGACGTCGGGGCGTACGACGTCGAGGCCGGCGCCACGAGCCCCCAGGAGATGTCGGCATGAGCCATCACGTGGACACCCTCGACGACAAGGTCGTCGTGATCACCGGCGCCGGGTCCGGCATCGGCCGGGCGCTCGCGCTGAACGCCGCGAAGAAGGGCGCCCTGCTCGCGCTCTCCGACATCGACGAGGTCGGCCTCGCCGAGACCGTCGACCTGGTGAAGAACGCCGGTGCCCGCGAGGTCCGCTCCGACCGCCTCGACGTGGCCGACCGGGCGGCGATGGCGGCGTACGCGACCGAGATCGCCGGGCACTTCGGCCGCGTGAACGTCGTGTTCAACAACGCGGGCGTCGCGCTGGCCGGCCACTTCGAGGAGATCGAGTACGCCGACTTCGACTGGATCGTCGGCATCAACTTCTGGGGCGTGGTCCAGGGCACGAAGGAGTTCCTGCCGCACCTGATCGCGTCCGGCGACGGCCACGTCGTCAACATCTCCAGCCTGTTCGGGCTGATCAGCATCCCCGGCCAGAGCGCCTACAACGCCACGAAGTACGCCGTCCGCGGCTTCTCCGAGGCGCTGCGCGAGGAGATGCTGGTCTCCGGTCACCCGGTCGGCGTCACCGTCGTCCACCCCGGCGGGATCAAGACCGCGATCGCCCGCAACGCCCGGGTCACCGCCAGCGAGGACAAGGCCGCGACCGCGTCTCTGTTCGACAAGAAGCTCGCCACCATGTCGCCGGACAAGGCCGCCCAGATCATCATCGACGGCATGCTCGGCGGGAAGGCGCGGGTCCTCGTCGGCCTCGACGCCCACGCCCTGCACCACCTCGCCAAGCTCCTCGGCTCCCGCTACCAGGACGTCGTCGCCCGCTTCAGTGGCCGGCTGATGCCGCGCAAGCGCTGACCCGCCCGAAGTTTGCGAAGAAATCACGCCGACCCGCCAGAACTTCTGGCGGGTCGGCGCGGGTTTGGTAGAACGGCGACGTGACCTTGACGCCCGGTTCCCCGATCAGAGTCGAGATGGCCAAGTGGGGGGACCGGCCGCACTGGGAGTTCGACGCGGTGTTCCTCGGCAGTGACGAGCACGGCGACTGGTGCGGGGTCGCCGCCGGTACCCGGTTTCGCCGGCCCGGCGTCGAGTGGCCTGCTCCGGTCGACCAGGTGATGGTCGTGCCCGCCCCGGACGCCGAGGAGCGGCACTGGATCGCCACCTTCCACGCCCCGGGCGGGCCGGTCGAGGTGTACGTCGACATGACCACGCCGCCGGAGTGGGACGGCACGGTGCTGCGGGCGATCGACCTGGACCTGGACGTGGTGCGCGGGCTGACCGGGCGGGTCTGGGTCGACGACGAGGACGAGTTCGCCGAGCACCAGGTCGCGTTCGGGTATCCCGCGGAGGTGGTGGCCAACGCCGTCGCGTCCGCCGAGCTGGTCACTCAGGCGGTCGCGTCTCGGTCTGCGCCGTACGACGGTCCGACCCACCGCGCCTGGTTCGACCGGTTCGCGGTCGCAGCGGGCCGACCAGGCGGGGACCGGCGAGCCGGCTCTCGACCCTCCTCGCCTCCCGCTTGAGCGGCTGCGCGACGTACTCGCCGAGGATCACGCCCGCGGACAGCGCGATCGCGACCGAGGCGGCCGTGATCAGCGACAGCAGCCCGAGCGAGACGTAGGGCCCGCCCTCGGCGAGCAGCGACAGACCGCGGTAGATCGAGAGGCCGGGGAGCATCGGCACCACGGCGGACACGACCACGACCAGGGGTGGGACCCGCAGCCGGCCGGCGACCGTGTAGCTGACCAGGCCGACCACGAACGCCGCGATGCCGGTCGGCCAGGTGCGGCCGAAGCCGAGGATCGTGGAGGACTGGGAGATCAGCATGGCCACCGAGCCGATCACCGCGATCGGCGCGATGATCCGTCGGGGCGCGTACGACGAGTACGCGAACGCCCCGGCGGTGATCGCGGCGCCCACCGCCACCATGGTCACGCTCTTGAGGCTGGTGCCGAGCCCCGGCTCGAGGTCGGCGATGTGGATGCCGAGGACGTCGGCGAGGGTCAGACCTCCGCTGACCCCGGCGATGATGCCGGCCGTGGCGAGCAGTGCCTCGGTCAGCCGGGCGCCGGCGGTCAGGTAGAAGCCCGAGAGGGCGTCCTGGAGCGCGCCCATGAAGCCGACTCCGGCCAGCAGCATGATGATGTTCGCGGTGACCACGAGGGACGGGTCGAGCTGCAACGGCGAAGCCTCGGCCCCGGCGGCGAGCAGCGTTGCCACAGCGCCCCCGGCGACCTGCTGGTAGAAGAACGGCAGCCGGCGTCGGCTCATCACCAGCTGGAGCCGGTCGATGCACACCGCCGCCGCGAACGCGATGGCTGACACCCAGGCGTTGCCGCCCAGCATCAGGCCGACACCGGCGCACATGATGCCCCACCCCAGCGTGACCGCCCAGCGCGGCCGGCTGTGGCCGGACGACACGATCCGGGCCAGGGTCTGGCGGGCCCCAGCGAGGTCCGTGCGGCCGCTGACCACGTCGCGTACCAGGTGGTCGACCAGCGTCAGGTCCTCGTAGTCGATCTCGCGCTGCGTGACGTGCCGCACCTGGAGCACGATCGGCTCCTCGGGGTCCGACTGGTAGCTCATCGACATCGACGTGAACGTGACGTCGACGTCGGGGTTCCGGACTCCGAGCTCCCAGCTCAGGGCGCGCATGGTCGCGGTCACGTCGGCGGCCCCGGCGCCCGAGGACAGCAGGAGCTCACCCACCCTGAGGCAGAAGTCCAGCGTCAGGTTCAGGGTCCGGGCGTCGAGCATGGCGCCATGCTGGCAGGCACCCTCGGGGACACTGCCGCGCGGGTGCATCGGTGTGGTTCGCTTGCCGCGTGCGGATCGACTTCCATGCGTCTCCCCGGCCGACGATCGGCGTCGAGTGGGAGCTCGCCCTCGTGGACAAGACGACCCGCGACCTGGTGAACCGCGGCGCGGAACTGATCGCCGCCGCCGGACCGCTGGTCCCGGACCCCACCCGGCTGCACCACGAGCTGCTCACCAACACCATCGAGCTCGTCACCGGCGTGTGCGACACCGTCGAGCAGGCGGTGGCCGAGCTGCGGGCCACGCTCGGCGTGGTGCTGCCGGTCGCCGACGACATGGGGGTCGACCTGTTCGGGGCCGGCGCGCACCCGTTCGCCGCGTGGACCTCCCAGGTGCTCAGCGCGGGACACCGCTACGAGGAGCTGATCAACCGCACCCAGTGGTGGGGCCGCCAGATGCTGATCTGGGGCGTGCACGTGCACGTCGGGTTGCCGGAGGAGAAGCGGGTGATGGGCGTGCTGTCCGCGCTGCTGAACACCTACCCGCACCTGCAGGCGCTCTCCGCCTCGTCGCCGGTGTGGGCCGGCGTCGACACCGGCTACGCCTCCAACCGGGCGCTGATGTTCCAGCAGCTTCCCACCGCGGGGCTGCCGTTCCAGTTCGCCACCTGGGCGGAGTACGAAGCGTTCGCCCAGGACCAGCTCACGACCGGCGTGATCGAGGGTCTGTCCGACATCCGCTGGGACATCCGGCCCTCCTGCGAGCTGGGCACGATCGAGAACCGGGTCTGTGACGGCGTCTCGGACCTGCGCGAGCTGGCCGCCCTCGCTGCACTCATGCACTGCCTGGTCGTGAACCTCGACGAGCGGATGGCCACCGGCGAGGAGCTGCCGACGATGCCGCCGTGGCACCACCAGGAGAACAAGTGGCGAGCGGCCCGCTACGGGCTGGACGCCGAGATCATCCTCGACGCCACCTCCCGCGAGCGGCTGGTCACCGACGACCTGGCCGACCTGCTCGAGCAGCTGACGCCGGTGTCGCGCCGGCTGGGCTGCGAGAAGGAGCTGCGGTCGGTGGGCGACATCCCGCGCCTCGGGGCGTCGTACCAGCGGCAACGGGCCGTCGCCCGCGACAGCGACGGCGACCTGGTCGCGGTGGTCGACTCGGTGGTCCGGGAGCTACGCGACTCACTCGGCTGAGGCGTCGGCCTCGGTCTCGGCCTCGGGGTCGGTCATCTCGAGGCGTACGCCGAGCAGCCGGACCGCACGGTCGTGGTCGACCCGGTCGAGCAGCGACACGGCGGCATCGGCCAGCACCACCGGATCGCTGGTCGCCTCGGGCAGGGTCAGGCTGCGGGTCACCGTGAAGAAGGGACGGAAGCGGACCTTGATCCCGACCCGGGCCGCCGGCCGCCCCTCGCGGTCGATGTCCTCCACCACCCGCACGGTCAGGGCCCGGACAGCCGACTCGACGTCGGCCCAGTCGTCGAGGTCCTGCTGGAACGTCTCCTCGCGCCCGTGCGCACGCGGCACCCACGGGGTTGCGTCGACCGGGCTCGGGTCGGCTCCCCGCCCGAGCCGGTGGAACCACGGACCCATCGTCGGACCGATCCGCTCCGCCAGCATCCGGGCGTCGGAACGGGCCAGCTGGTCCACGGTGTCGATGCCGAGCGCCGCCAGCTTCTTGGCCGTCTTCGCACCGACTCCCCACAGCGCGTCGGTGGGCCGCTCCCCCATCACCTCGAACCAGTTCTCCCCGGTGAGCTGCCAGGTGCCGCGCGGCTTGCCGAAGTCGGTCGCGATCTTGGCCCGGAGCTTGTTGTCGCCGATCCCGACGGAGCAGTGCAGCCGGGTGGCGGCGAGCACCTCCGCCTTGATCACCTCCGCGAACTCCCGCGGGTCGCCCAGGTCGTCGTGACCGGGACCCGCGGCGAGGAACGCCTCGTCCCAACCCATCACCTCGAGCACGACAGGCACGCCACCCCAGTGCAGCGACCGCAGCGTCGCCATCACCCGCCGCGAGGCCTCGTCGTACGCCGGGCCGTCCACGGGCAGAAACACGGCGTCCGGGATCTTGCGCAGCGCGACCCGCAGCGGCATCCCGGACCCGACCCCGAACTCCCGGGCGGCGTACGACGCCGTCGACACCACGCCGCGCTCGGTCGGGTC
The DNA here is from genome assembly GCA_963788445.1 of uncultured Actinomycetota bacterium. Classification (GTDB taxonomy): domain Bacteria; phylum Actinomycetota; class Actinomycetes; order Propionibacteriales; family Nocardioidaceae; genus Nocardioides. The sequence goes on along the minus strand of CAWBGN010000001.1, from coordinate 195,872 downwards.
GCCCCGGCCGCCCACCACCACCGGCAGTCCCTCGAGCTCGGGGTGACGCAGGATCTCGACCGCCGCGATGAACTGGTCGAGGTCGACGTGCAGCACCCACGGCTGCCCGGCCGGGGTGTCCCGGCCCCGGTTCGTCGCCGCCTGCCCCGCCGGCCGGCCCGCCCGCTGCTCGCTCATCGCGGCGGTGGCGGCAGCGCGTCGGTCGACTCGAGCTGGTCGAGCCCGGTGAGCAGCAGCAGGTCGACGATCACGGAGCGGATCTGGGCCAAGATCACCTCGGCCGACAGCTCGTCGGTGCGCTCGACCCGCCCGGTCGCGTCACCGACCCGCAGCAGCGGCTCCCGCGCCTCGGAGGCCATCCGGTTGTCCGACAGCTCGACAACGATCTCGTCGGCGGCGTCGGCCAGGTCCTGGCACAGCCGGGCGTACGACGCAGGCACCGGCCGATGGTGGTACGCGGCGACCGCGGTCTGCCGGACCAGGACGCGGGTACTGCGCAGCGCGCGGTCCAGTGGGTCGACCAGGTCTGCCATCCGCCGCATCTGACCCCGATGTCGGACCCGGAAGGGCGACGACGTCACCACGTCCATCCCCTCGTCGGCGGCCGCCTGGAGCTCGCGGATGAGGGAGTCGGTGGACCGGGCGTCGGCCAGCAGGTCGAGCGCGGGCTCGATCTCGCCGTTCACCATCACGTCCGCGGCAGCGCGCAGCAGGGCCGCGACCTTGCGCACCACGACGGCCGCCTGCTCGCGCGGACGCCGTAGCGGCGCCGCAGGCACCACCGTGGCCGCCACCAGGGCGACGCCACCTCCGATCAGCGCGTCGGTCCAGCGGATCAGCGCGTCACCGGGCGCCGGCACCAGCGCGGTCACGATGATCGACTGCACCGCCGCCTGGGTCACCAGCAGCTGACCTCCGTCGAGCAGGAACGCGGCCGACATGGCCAGGGCCACGACCAGTGCCAGCTGCCACGGACCGACGCCGAGCTCGAGCACGAGCAGGTCGGCCAGGAAGACCCCGAGCGCGACGCCGATCGTGACCTCGAGGACCCGCCGCAGCCGCTGCCCGTACGACGTCCCGAGGCTGACCACCGCAGCCACCGGCGCGAAGAACGGGGTCGGGTGGTCGAACACGTCGGCGGCGATGAACCAGGCCACGCCCGCGGCGACCGCACACTGCGCGATCTGCCAGGACTTCGAGCGCCACCGCTCCAACCGCGCCGTCATCGATGTGCGGCTCCGGCGCCAGGCGCGGTCGAACGGCGCGGCCTCCATGCTCCGATCCTGCCAGAACGGGAGCCTGCGTCAGCGCGGCGGCGGCGTCACCCCAGTCATCCTGCGCGTCATCCTGCGCGTCATCCCGAACGCCGCGCCCAGCGCAGCGCGGTCTGGGTCTGCGCGAGGTCGTGGTACCAGGTGCGGACCTCCGTCCGGCAGCGGACGCGGTCGACCCTCGCGTCGTACTCGTTGCACTCCGCGCGGGCCTCGGAGTCGGTCGGCGGGAACACCTCGCTGCCGTCGTAGTGACGGATCTCGAACCCGTTGGCGGCGTCCCCGCGGATCGCGACGATCGTGTCGTCTGGCGGCACCCACCCGCCCGCGGCTCCCGACACCGCGAGTGCGGTGCCCACCGATCCGGCCACCAGCGCCACCGCTGCGGTGAGCACGCTCGCGACGTATCTCCTCATGTCGTCTCCTCGTCGATCAGCCGTGCCGGGAGATCCGGCACGTCGCTGACGCTAGGAAGAGACGCCGACCGTCGGCGGCCCGGCGCCGCCGCCCTGTGGAGAGACCGCGCAGGGCGACGGGCTGTGGACGACTCTTGGGCCCAGCGGCCGGCCTCAGCGAGCGGGCTCAGCGGGCGGGCTCAGCGGGCGAGCGTGACCGTGATCGTGTCGTTCGAGCAGCCGGACGCGAGCGACTGCAGCGCGCCCTTCTCGGCGCTGTCCACGGTCAGCCGCCAGCGGTGCTTCACGGCCACCCACTCGCGCAGGTAGCGGCATTCCAGTGCGGGAACAGGTCTTCCCCGGATCGCCCCGAAATTGGAAGGGACGAGGCCACGGCGGCGTCGAGGAGTTCGGCGTACGTTTCCCTTGTGGCCGTCGAACACAGGCGGAAGGATCGGCGCCACGCCAAGAAGGGGTGCAACAGCCAGTGGTCTCTCCGATCGATCCGACGTCGGCCGCGTTCCTGCTCGCCGAGAACCGCAACATGCCGATGCACGTCGGTGGGCTCCAGCTGTTCCAGAAGCCGGAGGGGGCGGGCCGCAACTACGTCCGCGAGATGTACGAGGAGATGCGCGACGTCGAGGAGATCGCGCCGCTCTTCCTCAAGCACCCCCATCGGTCCGCGAAGACCGCAGCCCAGCTGGTCTGGCAGGTCGACGACGAGTTCGACATCGAGCACCACGTCCGGCACAGCGCGCTGCCCAAGCCGGGCCGGGTCCGCGAGCTGCTGGACCTGGTCTCGCGCCTGCACAGCACCCGCCTCGCGTGGGAGCGGCCGCTGTGGGAGGCGCACGTCATCGAGGGCATGCGCGACGGCCGGGTCGCGATGTACACCAAGACCCACCACGCGCTGGTCGACGGAGTGTCCGCGATGCGCCTGCTCGCGAGCGTGCTGTCCACCGATCCCGACAAGCGTCACATGCCCGCGCCCTGGGGTGCCCGGCCCAGCACGGCCAAGGCCACCCACGCCCGCGAGGAGGCCGAGCGGAGCCTCTCCGAGGTCCCGATGCAGGCGATGCGATCCGCCATGGGCATCACCGCCGAGGCCGCGGGCATGCCCGGGGCCCTGGTCAAGACGATCAGCAAGGGCCTGAAGAACGAGACGTCCGCACTCTCCCTCTACGCACCGCGGACCATCCTCAACCAGAACATCACCGGCTCCCGGCGGTTCGCCGCCCAGCACTGGCCGATCGAGCGGCTGCGGGCGATCGGCAAGGCCACGGGTACGACGCTCAACGACGTCGTGCTGGCGATGTGCAGCGGCGCGATGCGCACCTACCTGCTCGAGCTCGACGCGCTACCCGACACCACCCTCGTCTCGATGGTCCCGGTCGGGCTGAAGGCCAAGGAGTCGCAGGTCGCGTCCGCGGACGGCGGGAACGCTGTCGGTGCGGTGATGGTGCGGCTCGGCACCCATCTCGCCGACCCGGCCGACCGGCTGGACGCGATCCACCGGTCGATGCGGGACGGCAAGGAGGGCCTGGCGTCGATGACCCCGGTGCAGATCCTGGCGATGAGCGCGCTCGGCCAGGCGCCGGCCATCCTCGGGCCGATGCTGCGGGTGCAGGGCATCATCCGGCCGCCGTACAACCTGATCATCAGCAACGTCCCGGGCCCCCGCACCACCCACTACTGGAACGGCGCGCAGCTGCTCGGCACCTACCCGCTGTCGATCCCGATCAACGGGATGGCGCTCAACATCACGTGTACGTCGTACGACGGCAACATGTGCTTCGGGCTGACCGGCTGCCGCCGGACCGTCCCTCACCTCCAGCGGCTGCTGACCTACCTCGACGACGAGGTCGGCGCGCTCGAGAAGGCCGCCGGGGTCTGACGGGCGGGGCCGTGCTCTACCGCAGGTACATCCCCTTGACGACGTAGTCGAAGACCGCGTCCGGCAGCAGCCGCCGCGCCCGCACGATCGTGCCCGCCCCGCGACCGACGGGGTACCGCGCCCGCGGGGTGTTGCTGATCGCCGCCTTCACGATCTTCTTCGCGACGGTGTCCGGGCCGCTGGACGTCAGCTTGTTCCTGTCGGCCCGCTCCATGACCTGGCGCACTTGTCCGGCCATCTCCTCGTAGGCGCCGCCCGCGCTGGACGCGGCCAGGTTGTCGCGGGAGATCTCGTTCCATTCGGTGCGGATCGGGCCGGGCTCGATGATCACGACCTCGATCCCGAACGGCGCCAGCTCGATCCGCAGGCTGTCGCTGAAGCCCTCAACGGCGAACTTCGTCGCGTGGTACCACGCGCCCAGCGGCTCGTAGAACTTCCCGCCGATCGAGGAGATGTTGATGATCCGGCCCGACTGCTGGGCGCGCATGTGGGGCGTGACCAGCTGGGTCATCCGGGCCAGGCCGAACACGTTGACCTCGAACTGGCGCCGCGCCTCCTCGATGGGGACGTCCTCGACCGCGCCGTAGGAGCCGTACCCCGCGTTGTTCACGAGTACGTCGATCCGCCCCAGCTCGTCGATGATCCGCTCCACACCGGTGACCATCGAGTGGTCGTCGGTGACGTCCATCCCGAAGACCCTGACGCCGTCCTTCTCGAGGTGGGACATCTTCTCGACCCGGCGGGCCACGGCGTACACCTCGAAGTCGGCCGCACCGCAGCCGTTTCGCGGTCTCCGCCCCGATGCCGCTGGATCCGCCGGTGACGAGGGCGACACGTTTGCTCATGCGGCCATCATTCACATGTCGAAGGCCAGGCCGCCACCGACAGTGTCGGCCACGGCGGCGAGACGGGCGCGGGTGATGTCCGCGACCGTCGCCAGGCCGGCCAGCTGCGCGTTGGAGCCGACCCGGGTCGGCTCGGCGGAGTTGATGCTCAGGCAGTGGCGGGTGCCGCCGTCCTCGGCGTTCTGCAGCGCGACCGCGTGGCCGGTGGTGCCACTGCCGGCGAAGAAGTCGAGCACCGCCACGTCGTCGGGCATGGTGCCCAGGATCCGGCGGATCAGGCCGGTCGGCTTCGGCGACTCGAAGACGTGACCGACGATCTCCTTCAGCTCGGCGACCGCCGTGTCGGTCGACCCGATCTCCTCGGCCAGCCAGATGGTGCGCAGCTTCTTGCGGCGGCCGGGGTGCAGCCAGTCCTTCTGGAAGACGTCGACCCGCTCGCCGTGCTTGCCCTTGATCCGGCGGCAGACCAGGTCGTCCGGCCGCGCGTCGATCCGTGGCCGGCTCCACCGCCAGACCGCCGGCCGGCCGTCGCCGAACACCGGCTCCACCTCGACCGAGCCGTCGAACGGCGCGGTCGCGACCCGGCCGGTCTCGGGGTCGCCGTACACCGCGAAGTGCAGCGTGCGGGCGGTGACCGGGTTGAACTTCTTGTTCGTGTTCCGCAGCGGCAGGTGCCGGTAGCGCCTGCCGTCGGCCTGCAGCAGCGGGAAGTCCCGCTCGTCGACCGTGTCCGTGCTGCTGGCGTCGAGCACGCACCGGGCCGGGTCCTTCGCGTAGACGAGGAGATACTCGTGGCTGGTCGCGAACCCCTTGCCGAGCTGGCGTCCCTTCGCGTTGAGGTTGACCACGACCTGGGCCAGGAACCCGGGCTCCCCGAACACCTCGTCCATCAGCAGGCGCAGGTAGGCGACCTCGTTGTCGTCGATGCTGACGAAGATCGCCCCGGTGTCGCGGAGCACCCGCCGGGCCTCCTCCAGCCGAGGACGCATCATCGCCACCCATGCCTCGTGCCGGGTGCCGCGGCTACCGCTGCCGGCGCCGTTGCGGAAGTCGTCGCGGTAGGCGAAGTCGTTGCCGGTGTTGTAGGGCGGGTCGATGTAGACCAGGTCCACGCTGGCCGCGTCGAGCGTCGCGAGCACGTCGAGGTTGTCGCCCTCGAGGAAGGTGTTCCAGGTGCCCACGTGCCGGATGCTAGTCGCGCCAACACCCCGGATCGGCGACCGCGACGGCAGGCCGCGTGACCAATCGCCGCGCAGACGGTTGATAACGGCATGAAGCTCCGCATCGCCGTCGCCGCCGGCGCCCTCCTCGCCGCCGCGCTGCCAGTCCTCGCGCTGCCTGCGCTCGTGCCGACGGCCCAGGCCGCCGCGAAGACGGCCACCGTGACCAACGGCTGCCTCACCAGCGTGCCCGAGCCGGACAGCACCGAGCCGGTCAGGATCTGCTACTCGCTGTTCCGACCGGCGGGTGCCGACCGGAAGCACCGGGTGCCGATGATCATGCACAGCCACGGCTGGGGCGGGTCGCGGACCACGGACCCGGCGGCCTTCCAGAAGTGGCTGAACGCCGGGTACGGCGTGCTGTCGTTCGACCAACGCGGCTTCGGCGAGAGCGGCGGTCAGGCCCACGTCGAGAACCCCGGGTACGAGGGCCACGACGTGCGGAAGCTGATCGCGCTGATCGGCAACCTGGCGTGGGTCAGGCAGGACGGACCCGGCGACCCGCGCCTCGGCGCCATCGGCGGCAGCTACGGCGGCGGCTACCAGTTCCTCGGCGCCTTCGAATCGCTGCGCACCAGGGGCAAGCCGGTCTTCGACGCGCTGGCCCCCGAGATCACCTGGTTCGACCTCACCGAGAGCCTCGCCCCCAAGGGGGTCGTCCGCACCGAGTGGGCGCTCGCACTCAGTGCCGCCGCTGCCGCCTCCGACTCGCTCCCGCCCAATGTCTACAAGGCTCTCGTCGAGGGCACCGCCACCGGCGAGTGGCCGGACGGCTCGATCCCGGGCACCGAGAACCTGGTCGAGTTCTTCAAGAAGAACGGCCCGAAGTGGCACGTGGGGCAGGGACGCAAGCTGGACATCCCGGTCCTGTTCGGCCAGGGCACCACGGACTCGCTCTTCAACCTCCAGCAGGGCCTGGCCAACTGGCGGCACTCGATCACCGCGGCCGCGAAGAAGGAGAGCATCTTCGTTGCCTACAACGGCGGCCACGTGCTCCCCTCGGTGCTCCCGGCCGGGGTCACCGTGACCTCCGACCCGTGCAGCCAGAGGCTCGCCGGCGGCACCTTCGCCGACCTCGCCCTACGGTTCATGAACGAGAAGCTCAAGGGCCGCGACACCGGGCTCACGGGCTACGGCCGCTACCACCTCGCCACGCCGGACAGCACCTGCACCACTGTCGACTCGGTCGTCGCCGACCGGGCGTACGACGTCGGGACGGTCGCCACGACCGAGGCCGTGTCCGCGCCGATCGCGTACCCGGTCGCCGAGGGGCCGATCCGGATCGCGGGTTCGCCGTACCTCACGGGCTCGCTGACCGCGCTCGGCATCAACAACCGTGCGTTCTACGGCCTCGCGGTCGGTACGTCGCCCGCCGACGCGCACCTGGTCCAGAACAACGTGCTGCCCCTGAACGAGCCCGAGGCCGTGACCGGCGAGCAGCGCCGGATCACCCTCCCATCGGTCGCGGTCGACGTGCCCGCGGGCCAGACGCTGTACGTGATCGCCACCGGCGTGAGCGACACGTTCGTCGCCATGGGCAGCCGTACCCCGGGCGTCGTGATACTCGAAGACACGGTGGCGCATCTCCCCGTCGTCGGCAGGTGACGACCTAGCCTGAGGTAGTGCCAAAACGCGCCTGGCTGATCGTCATCGCCCTGGTCTGTGCCCTGGTGGGCATCGCACCGGTGATCTCCGGCTCGGGCGACGACCCGGAGCCGCGCGGTAGGGCGCAGCTGGCCGCGGGCGATCGCCGTACGGACCGCAGCGTCGCGCCGGGGCAGACGTCGGAGGGCATCAAGGGCGAGATGGTCGAGCCGACGCCGTACGGCCGCGCCCTGCCCACACGGGTCTCGAGGGAGCGCGGCTGGAAGGTAGCCCCCGGCATCCGCTACAAGCGGTGGGACCAGACCAACCGCCGCGGCCGGATCCGCGCCCACCTGCTCACCATCGACTGGAACCGCCCCGGCGTGAGCCTCGACTACGAGTCGGGCCCGCACGTCCCCGACCGGAACACGGTGAGCAACTACGTCGCTCGCGACCGTGCGGTCGCCGGTGTCAACGGCGGCTTCTTCGACATCCACGACACCGGCGCCCCCCTCGGCGTCGGGGTCGACCGGCAGCGTGGCTTCCTCCACGCCGCTCGCTACACCTGGAACAACGCCTTCTACCTCACCCGCACCGGCGCCCCGCGGATCGGCAGGCTCAAGCTCTCCGCGACGGTCAACCAGTACCCTCAGCTGCCGATCACCAACGTGAACTCGCCGCGGGTCCGCGCCGGCAGCATCGGCGTCTATGCCCCCGACTGGGGCTGGACGTCGGGCTACCGGATCACCGACGGGCAGACCAAGGGGGTCCGGATGGTGGTGATCCGCGGCGGGCGGGTGATCGCCAACCGGGCGAGCCTGAACTCCAACAAGCTGGTCGACGGCACCGTGCTCATCGGCCGCGGGCCCGGCGCCATCCAGCTGCAGCAGATGCGGGTCGGCTCGATCGCGACCGTGAGCTGGGGGCTGATCGGCCGGCCCGAGGTCGCGATCAGCGGCGAGAGGGTCCTCCTCCGTGACGGCCGGCGCCTGGTGCACAACGACAGCGAGCTGCACCCGCGGACGGCGGTCGGCATCGACCGGGACAAGGGCCGGATCCTGCTGCTGGTCGTCGACGGTCGCTCGAGCATCAGCCGCGGTTACACGCTGGTCGAGGAGGCGCGGCTGATGCGCAGGCTCGGCGCCGAGGACGCGCTCAACCTCGACGGTGGCGGCTCCTCGACCATGGTCGCGGCCAGGAACGGGCGGAGGAAGGTGCGCAACTCCCCCTCCGACGGCGCGCAGCGGTACGTCGCCGACGCGATCGGCGTCAAGTACAGGCGCCCCTGACCCTCACACTGCCGCGGAGTCCACGGTGACCAGAGCGACTGTCGTCATCGCCACCAGGCACTGCTTGTTGCCCGGCATCTTGCCCGGCGTGATCTCCACGCCGGCCGTGGTGGTCTCGACGAAGACCTCTGCCGGGACGTCGCAGCCGATCGCGACGACCGCCCCGACGAGCGTCTGACCGTCCGGTACGTCGGCCGCGGCGACCTCCTCGATGAGGCGGTCCCGCATCCGGGTGCCCTCGAACTGTGCGGCGAACTCGTCGACCGATTCCTCGCTGTCCAGGACCGTGGCCACCGTCGACCCCTCGCCGCCGACGTTCGACTCCGTCACCAGGGCGACCTCGGTGAAGTCCGTCGGACCCCCAGACGGCGGGCTGCTCTGCGGTCGGCGCCGGGTCGTCGGCCCGGTCGCCGGTGATGTCGCCGTCGTCGTCGTCGCCGCAGCCGCCGAGCAGCAGCGTGAGCGCGAGCAGGGCTCCGAGAATGAGTCGCATGACCATGGGACGGTAGCCGCCCGAGGCCGGTTCCGTCGCCGGGGCCGGGGCGACGTGGCAGGCTCCTGGCATGCCCCGCTTCACCAAGGCCGAGCTCCAGTCCTACCGCGGGACGTTCGTCCCCGACCTGCTCGGCCCGGACGTCCGACTGCTCTTCGTCGGGATCAACCCCGGCCTGTGGACCGCCGCGACGCAGACCCACTTCGCGCACCCGGTCAACCGGTTCTACCCGGCGCTGCTGCGGGCCGGCATCATCGACCGGCCGATCGACCAGGCGGCGGGCATGGATGACGCGGACCGTGACTACCTGCGCTCGCGCGGCCTGGGGATCACCAACCTGGTCCGGCGGGCAACGGCGCGTGCGGACGAGCTGGACGCCGACGAGCTGCGTGAGGGTGGCGAGAAGCTGGCGGAGCTGGTCGCCGAGACCCGGCCGCGCGTGGTCGCCGTCGCCGGGATCACGGCGTACCGCAGCGCCTTCGGGCAGAAGAAGGCCGTGCTGGGTCGGCAGCCGGAGCCGTTCGCTGGCGCCGAGCTGTGGGTGGTCCCGAACCCGAGCGGCCTGAACGCACACGAGACGATCGCGACCCTCGCCGCGGCGTACGCCGAGCCGGCCCGCGCCGCGGGCATCCTCTAGGCCTGCGTCAGCCGGAGACCACCTGCTGCTTGCCGAGCACCGTCAGCCCGTCCTCGACGACGAAGCCGCGTTCCTTGTCCTCCGCCTCGTCGACGCCGATCCGGGTGTTGGGCGGGACTACGACGTTCTTGTCGATGATCGCGTTGCGGACGACCGCACCGGCCCCGATCTTCACGCCGTGCATGAGTACCGAGTCGGTCACTTGCGCTCCGGACTCCACGCGCACGGCCGGCGACAGCACCGACCGGTGCACCTGTCCGCCGCTGACCACGACGCCGGGCGAGAGCAGTGCGTCGCTCGCGGACGCCGGCTGACCGCCGTCGCCCTGGACGAGCTTCGCGGGCGGCTGCGGGCCGTAGGACGTGAAGATCGGCCACTCGAAGTTGTAGAGGTTGAAGATCGGCAGCGGTGACACGACGTCCATGTGTGCGGCGTAGTAGGAGCCGAGGGTCCCGACGTCGCGCCAGTACCCCACGTCGCGACCGCTCGAGCCCGGCACCCGGTTGTCCTTGTAGTCGTAGACGTCGGCGTCGGCGCGGCGTACGAACGCGGGGACGATGTCGCCGCCCATGTCGTGCTTGGAGCCGTCGAGCATCGCGTCGCTGGTGACCGCGTCGACGAGCGCGTCGGCGTCGAAGACGTAGTTGCCCATCGAGGCGAGCACCTCGTTCGGGGCGTCCGGCAGCCCGACCGGGTCGGTCGGCTTCTCGAGGAAGTCGCGGATCCGCTGCGGGTCGTCGGGCTGGACGTCGATCACGCCGAACTGGTCCGCGAGGCCGATCGGCTGCCGGATCGCGGCGACGGTGCAGCCGGCCCCGCTCTCGACGTGCTGGTCGACCATCTGCGAGAAGTCCATCCGGTAGATGTGGTCGGCGCCCACCACCACGATGATGTCCGGCTTCTCGTCGCGGACCAGGTTGAGGGACTGGAAGATCGCGTCCGCGCTGCCGAGGTACCACCTCTTCCCGACCCGCTGCTGGGCCGGCACCGGCGTCACGTAGTTCCCGAGCATGCTCGACATCCGCCAGGTCTGGCTGATGTGCCGGTCGAGGCTGTGCGACTTGTACTGCGTGAGCACGACGACCTGGAGGTAGCCGCTGTTCACCACGTTGGACAGGGCGAAGTCGATCAGCCGGTAGATGCCGGCGTAGGGGACGGCGGGTTTGGCGCGGTCCGCGGTGAGGGGCATCAGTCGCTTGCCCTCGCCACCTGCCAGCACGATCGCCAGGACGTTCTTCCGCGGGGTTCCCGTCATGCACTCACGCTAGTGGCGGAGGCGTGCTGCGGTACACCTCGCCCGAGAGGTACTTCAGGCCGCTGTCCGGCTGGATGGTGACGACCGTGTGCCCGGCGCCGAGGCGTTCGGCCAGCCGGAGCGCGACGACCAGGTTGGCTCCGCCGGAGGGTCCGGTCCAGATGCCCTCCTCGCGGGCGGCCCGGCGGGCCATCGCGAACGCGTCGGTCGTGGACACGGTCTGCACCTCGTCGTACATCTCGGGCTCGAGAAGGGGTGGCCGGAACCCGACCCCGCCGCCCTCGATCCGATGCGTGCCGGGCGGCTTCCCGCTGAGCACGGCGGACTCGGCCGGCTCGATGGCCACGCGGTGCACGTCGGGCCACCGGCGGTTGATGCCGCGGACCGTCCCGATGAAGCAGCCGCCGACGCCGATGTACGTGCAGAAGGCATCCACGTCGCCCTCGAGCTGCTCGGCGACCTCGACCCCGATCTGCTCGTAGCCGTCGTGCGCGTCGGTGTTGAGGAACTGGTCGGTCGGGTACGCGCCCTCCTGCTCGACGATCTCGGCCGCGCGCCGCTGCATGCTCGGGATCAGGTCGGGGTGGATGCCGTCCGGGCTGGGGATCACGTCGAGCACGGCGCCGAAGGCCGCGATGGTGCGGAGCTTCTCGTCGGCGAACGCGTCGGAGCTGACGATCCGCAGCGGGTGGCCGAGCACCGAGCAGACGAACGCGAGCGAGCTGCCCGTGGACCCGCCGGTGTACTCGACGACGGTCTGGCCGGGCGCCAGCCGTCCGTCGCGGCGGGCGCCCTCGATCATCGCCAGCGCCATCCGGTCCTTGTAGCTGCCGGTCGGGTTCGCCGCCTCGAGCTTCACCCACACCTCGGCGTCGGCGTCCCCGGTCAGCCGACTCAGCCGGATGATGGGGGTACTGCCGATCGCGGCCAGCGCGCCGGGGCGTTCGTCCATGGGTTGACGCTAGCGGTGTCGGCTTGCGCTCGGCAGCGGTAGTTTCCAGAGCATGCGAGTCGACGTGCTGAGCAAGGAGTACCCACCCGAGGTGTACGGCGGCGCCGGGGTGCACGTCGCCGAGCTGGTGCGGGCGTTGCGGGCCCGCTCCGACGTGGAGACGCGGGTGCAGGCGTTCGGCGCTAAGCGGGACGAGCCGCTGACCTCGTCGTACGCCGACCTGGCAGAGCTGGCGTCCGCGAACGCCGCCCTGCGCACTCTCGGCGTCGACCTCGCGATCGCCGACGCCTGTGCCGGCACCGACGTCGTCCACTCGCACACGTGGTACGCCAACATGGCCGGTCACCTGGCCTCGCTGCTGCACGGCGTACCCCACGTCGTGAGCGCCCACTCGCTCGAACCGCTCCGACCGTGGAAGGCCGAGCAGCTCGGCGGCGGGTACGCCGTCTCGTCGTGGGTGGAGAAGACGTCCTATCTGGCCGCGTCGGCAGTGATCGCCGTGTCGGCCGCGATGCGCGACGACGTCCTCCGCTCCTACCCCGACATCGACCCGGCCACGGTGCACGTCGTGCACAACGGCATCGACACCGCCGACTGGGAGCCGGTGCACGACGCGGACCGGGTCCGCTCGCACGGCGTCCACCCGGACCGGCCGTCGGTGGTCTTCGTCGGCCGGATCACCCGGCAGAAGGGGCTGCCGCTGTTCCTGCGCGCGGTCGCCCAGCTGCCGCCCGATGTCCAGATCGTGCTCTGCGCCGGGGCTCCGGACACCGCGGAGATCCAAGCCGAGGTCGAGGAGCTGGTCGCGTCCCTGGCGGCGTCCCGCGACGGTGTTGTCTGGATTCGGGAGATGCTGCCGCGCGCCGACGTGGTCGCCCTCCTGACCGCGGCCACCGCGTTCGCCTGCCCGTCGATCTACGAGCCGCTCGGCATCGTGAACCTCGAGGCGATGGCCTGCGAGACCGCCGTCGTCGCGACCTCCACCGGCGGCATCCCGGAGGTGGTGGTGTCCGGCGAGACCGGGTTGCTGGTGCCGATCGAGCAGGCCACCGACGGCACCGGGACGCCGCTGAACCCCGACCAGTACGTCGCCGACTTCGCCGCCGCGCTGACCGAGGTGGTGTCCGACCCGGCCCGCGCCGCCGCCATGGGCAAGGCCGGCCGCGAGCGCGCGATCGAGGCGTTCAGCTGGCCGGCGATCGCCGAGAAGACGGTCGAGGTCTACCGCTCGGTGTCCTGACCGACGCTGACCGGAACGGGCCTGTGGATAGCCGTTCGCGCGATCGCCGATCGCGGTTCAGGGTGGTCGGCATGACTGACGAGACCTTCCGACCGATCATCAACAGCCAGGCCGACCTGGAGGACGTCTGGCGCACGCTCATGGAGCCTCTGGGCTTCTCCCGCCGCAGCCTGTGGTTGATGTTCATCGACGCCGACGACCGGCCGATGCCCCAGCTGACCCAGATCGAGGACCTCCCGGTGGTGCTCGATGACGAGCACCTGCTCGGCCTGCAGCGCCTGCTCGCGCACTTCCGGGACACCGGCCTCCGGCCGGCGTTCCTGCTGAGCCGACCCGGTGCCGGCGGTCTGACCGCCGACGACCGGCGGTGCGCGGCCCAGGTGCTCGATACCTGCCGTGCTGCTGCCATCGAGGTCGAGGTGATGCACGTGGCGACCGACACCGTGCTGGCTCCCGTCCCGATGGACGACCTGCCGTTGCCTGCGAGTGCCTGACCTCTACGCTCGCCAGCCATGACCAAGCTGATGTTCCTGCTGTGGGGCGACCTGCCTGTTCGCGATCCCTCGTGGCACGGGCGTCTGTCGATGGCCGGCGTACGCCGCCTGCAGGTCAACGTCGACGACGAGCCCGTCGCGGGAGCGCTGCGGCTGCAGACGTTCGACGAGCCGGTGTCGCGCAGTGGTGAGCGTTTGGGTCGACGGCGATGTCGCCGGTGCGGTCTCGGTGGTCACCGGTGCCGGGCCACGCGTGGCCGGGTGGGTGGTCGACGAACGCCGTCCTCTCGACCCGCCGGAGACGGCCGACGGGAGCCGCGCCGACGCACTCGCGAACATCGCGATCCTGCGCCGGCCCGATGAGCTGACCCACGAGGAATGGCTGCACCGCTGGCTGGAGCACCACACGCCGGTGGCGATCGAGACCCAGGCGACGTTCGGCTACCTCCAGAACGTCGTGGTCGAGCCGGTCACTCCCGATGCGCCGCGGGTCGACGCCCTGGTCGAAGAGTTGTTCCCGACCGAGGCGCTGGCCGACATCCACGCGTTCTACGGCAGCGGCGGAGACGACGCGGAGCTCTCCCGCCGGATGACTCGGCTGATGGACAGCGTGGCCACCTTCGGCGCCGACCGCGACCTCGACCTGGTGCCGAGCAGTCGCTACCTCTACGAGCTCTGACCGTCGGTCGAGCTTGTCGAGACCTATCCCGACAGATGTGGCTCCGCCGACAGCACCGCCAGGTCGAACGAGTCTCCGGTGATCGTCACCGTCCCACCGACGTCACTCCACGCACCGCCGTCCACGCGGTACCGAGCCGTCCACGTCGTGTCCACCCGCGGCAGCACGCTCTTGTCGGCGTCGTCGTAGCGGTGCGTGATGAACTCGGCCAGCGGCGTCCCCTTCGCCCACGGCTTCCCGGCCCAGTCGGTCACCTGCACCGTCCCGTCGCCGTTGACCCACCGGAACTCCGCCGGCGTGATGTCGAGATCCACGCGATGCCCGAGCAGCCCGATGGTGCGCATGAACCCTTCGGCCTGCGTCGAGAAGATCGTGTCCAGGTTGACCAGCGTCTCCCCGCCGGGCGGCTGGATCACCACGTCGGACTCAGGCAGCGGGATGCGGCGGAACGCCCTCAGGACCGCGGCCTGGGTCACCTGTTGGACGACGGGCTCGTCGCCCGGCTCCACGCACGCCTCACCCGTCGCGAGTGGAGGTGCCGTTCGGCTGTAGTGGGCCACCACTGTTGGAAGAGTTCGCCGTCCTCGCCGCATTCATTCCTGTTCCCCGCAGCCGTAGAAGGCCGTCACCCGCGACGCCCTCGCCGCGGACGCAAACCGGACCGTAGAAGTACGTGACGTCCACGACGGTTGCCGCGCCATCGCTCGCGCTTGAGCCTCCTTCGGGCTCGCCCCGATGCACGTCTCAGACCGCTGAACGCACTCGCGCCGGCATCGGCATCAGTCGGACACCCATCGTCGCGGTTTGCGATCGCTGGGGCCCACGAAGATCAAGAAGATCAGGATCAACGCGGTCGACCCGGAATGAGCAACAAGTCGGCCATAGACCAGTTGCCTGACCTCCATTCGAGCTTGGCGCTGATACGACACTGTTCCGGGTGAAGTCTCTTCCGTCGGCTCCCCGGCCTGCAGCGATCTTCTCAGCCGGTTGACGGATCTTCAGAGCACGACTTGCCTGCGGTTCTGGCAGGTCCCGCGAAAGAGAAACTGGCGACGCACCAACCAGTGCGCACTCGAACGACCCACCGTTGTCGTAGAGTCTCCCGATGTAGCTCGACGAAATTCATGCACGTTTGACAAGAGCGAGCGCTGACGTCGATGAGGGGTCTGGGTTTCCCCAGAAGCCGCGGCCTCGTTGAACACATCGATCCAATGGTCTGCAAACGCGACCGCGCCATCCTTCGACTTCACCTCCCACGCCTCGGGTGCAGGCGGGGAGGACTCGGTAGGAGACGGGGACTCGCTCGGAGCGAACTTGGGCTCGGGATCGTCGTCGGAGCAGCCACCGACGGCCAGCAGCGGTACGCAGACCGCAGCGACCATCCAGCGACGCCCGAACGTCATGTCGTCCTTCTTCCCGAGAAATCGCCCGCGAAACGAACGGGCGCTTTCACCGTACAAATCGACGCCCCCGCATTCCAGACCCGACGGCGAATCTGTGGACAACCACCGACGTTGGCGAGTTGTCCACAGATTGCCCGGACCCGGTTTCCCGGCCGCGCAGAATCGGGCAGCCTTGGCGCATGAGCATCGAGGTGGACCACCGGGCGTTCCGCACCGCCGTCGGCGACGTCGACGCCGGGGCCGAGGCGCTGCGAGCGGCCTGCCGCGACATCGACCGCGAGGTCGACTCATTGCTGAGTGGCGGTTGGACGGGCGCGGCGGCCGAGTCGTTCGCCGGCGGCTGGGCGGAGTGGCGCTCGGCCGCCGGCGACGTTCTCGACGGGCTGGTCGTCATGGGCCAACTACTCGATGCGGTCCACGCCGACCTGACCGATCGCGACCTCGACGCCCGTTCGCACCTGGACGCGGTGGCCCAGCGGATCACGGCAAGGCTCGAGCCATGACCGAGGACGTGTTCGAGGTGGACGTCGACGAGCTGCTCCACGTCGTCGACCGGATGGCCACGTGCGAGGCGGCGCTCCACGAACTCGCCACCGATCTCGAACGGCAGGTCCGCGAGCTCCACGTGACCTGGCAGGGCGACGCGGCACGAGCCCACGACCAGGCCCAGGCGGTCTGGGACCGCGGCTTCCACGAGATGCGCCTGTCCCTGCGCCAGATGCGCGGGGCCGCTGACACCGCCCACGGCAACTACACGTCGGCGGCCGACACGAACCTCCGCATGTGGGAGCAGGTCCGGTGACGGGCGCCAGGCCGACTACCGTGGGCAGCCGCACCCACCCGGAAGGATTCCCGTGACGTCCGACGTCCCCACACCCGTGCTGGCCGACCTGGTCGGCGGGTTCGTCAATGAGCACGTCTTCCAGCAGTACGGCGATGTCGGGGCCGCCGTCGACGCGTTCCTGGCCGAGCGCGGCGACACCGCCGGGCGACTCCCGGGCGAGATCGCCCGGGTGCTGGTGCAGCTGCCGACCGAGGAGGCCGTCGCAGGCCACCTCGACCAGCTCGGCGTCGGTTTCATCGCCGACCCCGTGCAGGGTGGCTACCGCGGCTGGCTGGTCGAGGTGTCCCGGCGTACCAGCGCTAGATGACGATCCCGAGCAGGGAGGCACGAACACCAGTCCGGTGACCGACAGGATCGTCTCCATGATCGACCAGCACTTGATGGTCTGACCCACGCTCAGGCCGAAGTACTCCCCTCACCTCGGCGGTCCAGCGCGTCGAGCTCCGAGACAGTCTGCTCGACGATGACGTCGACGCTCTGGTCGACGTCGATCACGACGCCGCGCTCGTCCGGCTCCAGCGGCTCGAGGGTGGCGAACTGCGAGGCCAGGAGCGACGCCGGCATGAAGTGCCCGGGGCGGCTCGCCTGACGACGAGTGATCACCTCGTGGCTCCCCTCGAGGTGCACGAGCTCGACGGAGCCGAGGTGGCGACGCAACTGGTCGCGGTACTTCCGCTTCAGCGCCGAGCAGCTCATCACCCCGCCCCCACCGGCGTGAGACGCGAGCCACTCCCCGATCGCCTCGAGCCAGAGGTAGCGGTCGTCGTCGTCCAGGGCGTGCCCGGCAGTCATCTTCGCGATGTTCGCGGGCGGGTGCAGGTCGTCGGCATCGGCGAAGGGCACCTGCAGCCGCTGGGCCAGGGCGGCTCCGACCGTGGACTTGCCGGAGCCGGAGACCCCCATGACGACGAGAACGCGTGGGTGCGACATGCGACGTACTCCCTGGACCGATGGCTGCGTCCCAACACATCAGAGCAGGAAGCCTGAACCGGCGCTAGCGTTGCCGCATGGCGGAGTACCTGGAGGTGCCCACACCCGACGGCCGGATCCTCGAGGTGCTGACCGAGGGAGACCCGGACGGCTACCCGCTGCTCTACCACTCTGGTAAGCCGAGCGGGGCGGTGCCGTTCCCGACGCTCGACCGGGCGGCCACGGCGCAGAGGCTGCGGGTCGTCACGTACTCGCGTCCCGGGTACGGCGAGTCGACGCCCTGGCCGTTCTCCGAGCTCGGTCCGCGGATCGCCGACGACGTGGTCGACGTGCTGGCCGTGCTGCACCATGTCGGGATCGACGAGTTCGTGACGCTGGGCTGGTCGGGCGGCGGGCCGCGCGCGCTGGCGTGCGCCGCGATCCTGCCCGGCCGCTGCCTGGCGGCGGTGAGCCTGGCCGGCATGGCGCCGTACGACGCGTACGGGCTTGACTGGGACGCCGGCATGGCGGAGGAGAACGTGAAGGAGTTCGCGGCCGCCGTGCAGGGCGCGTCGACGTACCACCAGTTCCTGCGCAGCCAGCCGGGTCCGGGGCACGACACGACTCCAGCCGACCTGGTCGAGTCGATGGGTGAGGGGCTGACGCCGGTCGACGCGGGAGCGCTCACCGGCGAGCTCGCGGAGTACCTGCTCGCGTCGATGCGGAAGTCGGTGGCGCAGGGCGTGGTCGGTTGGCGCGACGACGGCCTGGCGATCGTCGGGGCGTGGGGGTTCGACGTCCGCGCCATCTCCGTGCCCACGTCGGTCTGGCACGGCCGGCAGGACCCGATGGTGCCGTTCGCGCACGGTGAGTGGCTGGCCACGCACGTCCCCGACGCGCGCCCGCACCTGTTC
This sequence comes from uncultured Actinomycetota bacterium, assembly GCA_963788445.1. Classification (GTDB taxonomy): domain Bacteria; phylum Actinomycetota; class Actinomycetes; order Propionibacteriales; family Nocardioidaceae; genus Nocardioides. The sequence continues at coordinate 177,554 of CAWBGN010000001.1, read as the reverse complement.
GACGACCAGGGGCACCTCTCGCTGTGGAGCCAGGTCGACCCGATGCTCGCCGAGCTCAAGGAGCTCGCGGGCGTCTGAGGCTCACCGCCGCGACGCCCGCCGCTCGGCGAGGTCGATGACGGCCGCGCTCCGTCGCGGCGTACGTCGTGCCGCCGGCTTGCGCGCCGCCCGACCGGCGCGCAGCACCTTCTCGTGCACCCGGTTGTTCGCGACCGAGATCGAGAAGAGCTCCCCGGTCCCCCGGCGGAATCCCACCAGCGCGCCGTCGAGGCGATGGCCCGAGCCGAGCACGTCCGTGAGCAGGTACCGCAACCACACCGCCGGCGACTCCCTCCCCTTCCGCGCAACCCAGGTCAGGCAGCAGCCGTCCGGGCACGGCATCCACGAGCAGCCGTTCGTGCGGGATCGGGCGAAGCGCGCAAGGTACGCCGCCTCCTCGTCGTTCAGCCCGGGAGTGAGATCGATCCGGCCGACGAAGTCTGTGTGGTCCATGCCGGACCCATGCCCGCTCGGAGCGAGGCTCGCACCCGGGATCCGCGATCTGTGGACAACCTCCGGCGCGGCGGCCGGCCACGCATGGCAGGCTCGTCCCCATGACCGAGCGCAACGTGCTGGGTGGCGAGCTGGAGCCGTGCGGTACCGACCCGATGACCGGCTTCTACCGCGACGGGAACTGCAGCTGCGGCCCCGACGACATCGGCCTGCACGCGGTCTGCGCCGTGATGACGCCCGACTTCCTGGCGCACCAGAAGTCGGTCGGCAACGATCTCTCGACACCTCGGCCCGAGTGGCAGTTCGCCGGCCTACAGCCGGGTGACCGGTGGTGCGTGGTCGCCGCACGCTGGCTGCAGTCGTTCGAGGCCGGCGTCTCCGCGCCGGTCGTGCTCGCATCCACGCACGAGCGGGCCCTGGAGGTCATCCCGATCGAGCTGCTCACCGAGTCGTCCGTCGACGTACCCCCGGACCTGAGCGGGTTGGACTGACTGGGCTCGACCGATTGGGCTCAGCCAGCCGACACGACGTGGGCGTCCGGCCCGGGGTAGGTGAGTCCTTCGTGGCCGTCCGGCCACCGCACGACGTACGGCGGCGCGCCATCGGTGCCGCGCACCTCGAGGATCTCGCCCTCGCGCCGGTGGATCTCCGCGGTCTTGCCTTCGATGACCAGGCTGTCACCGACCTTCGCCTGCATGGCCACCACCTCCGGGCACCACGATGCACTGCCCCGGAACACCCCGCAAGGCCCGCCGCCCAGCTCGCTCTACCAGACCCGGGCCACGCGGCACTTGGTAACAGAACACCCACAAGACATCCACAGTTGTGCCACAACTCGGCGCGTGGCCGGGGAGACTGCCGATCAGGCCTCTACGTTCCGAAAACATCGTCCAAATACACCAAATGGGGTATGCCATGAAGCTGCTTGAGCGCACCGAGCGCACCGAGACCGAGGCCGGTTGCGGGTCCTACGGTCCCGGACACCAGCTGCACTGGACCCATTGGAAGCAGGCCGCGACCGCTCCCGCCATCGTCGTCACACGGGTCCGCATGGAGGGCGACGTCGTCGAGCTGCTGCTCCCGGGCGAGCCGATCCGGTGGCGGCACCACGACGCGGCCCGGCTGCGGTCGGCCCTGCGGACCGCCCGGCAGCCGATCGCCGCGGTCCCCGAGCACCAGATGCTGCGCATCGACGGGTACTGGTTCAACTGCGCGTCCATCGACGCCGAGTTCACGCTCTGCGGCTGACGCCTGTCGTCCGGGCCGGGCTGCGGCTCGGACTGGTCCAGACGTTTCGCGCTCAGCGGTGGCGGAGCCGCCGTACTTCTGTCTCGATCTGGGCCTGCTGACGCCGACGCAGCTCAGAAAGCCGCTCCTGCTTCTCCTCGACGGACAGGGCGTGCCAGGCGTTGGTGCGGGGTGCTCTCGTGTGACGCATGGGTGACCTCGTGCTCATGGGGGGCGAGTAAGTCGATCGTCTCGACGCCCACTAAGAGTCGGCTTGGGGTTTTCTGATACCTAGATGAGAGAACCCAGCGTGGCCGATCGGCATTCCCCTGTCGCCCGAGTTTTCTGTCGACCGAGTTCTGACACCCGGGTTATCCACAGATTGGTTCTCGCCTGTCTCGCGGGCGTGATCGGCGGGCAGTCTCCCGAGCACGACAGCTCACTCTCGGGAGGTACTCATGCGGCTCGCCATCGACCGCGCCGGATACGACACGGCCGCCGAGGCGTTCGCGAGCGGGAACCACGTCGCCGCGGTCCAGTACGTCTCGCTCGTCGGCAGGCTCGACTCCTGCGCCGCGATGGCCGGCGACGACTCGACGTCGACCGAGTTCGCCGTGGCGTACGACGAGGCCGCGGCGGAGGCGGTCGCGGCGTACGCCGACCTGGTGCCGGCGTTCGCGAACCTCGGCCGGCTCACCGAACGCTCCAGCGCCAACCACCGCGCCGCGAACGCGAACTCGATCATCAGCGGCTCCGTCGTGTACGACGGCTGGTCGCTGCCGGAGGGCGACTACGTCTCCGTGCTCCCAGCGACGCCGCCGTCGTCACTCGGCGGTGACTCACCGTCCCTCTCGTCCGAGGCGAACTGGATCCTCGACCACATCCAGGGCTTCGCCTGGCCGAACGCCGACACCGACCGACTCCGGAGCGCCGCGCAGGCGTGGCGGACCGCAGCCGAGGGAGTCGACGGGCTCGCCGACCAGTGCGACGACGCCGCTAGTGCCCTCTGGAGCCAGCGCTCCCCCGAGATCCCGGTGGCGGTCGCGGCCACCGAGGAGCTGCGGGCCACCGCCCTGGAGGTGTCCGCCCAGTTCGCCACGCTCGCCAACGCCTGCGACGACTACGCCACCCAGGTCGACCAGAAGCGCGCCGAGATCCGGGCCCTGGTCGAGGAGATCCTCGCGATGATCGTCGAGGGGATCGTCGTCAGCGTCGCGATCGGCCTCCTCACCGGAGGCGCCGGCGCGATCGCCGGCGGCAGCGCCGTGGTCGCCAAGGTCGCCGCCCAGTCACCCCGCTTCGCCGCCATCCTCGCCGCCCTGCGCTCCGCCGCCGCGGCCTCCTCCGCCTATCTCCGCACCACGCGCGCCAGCCTGCGTGCCTCCCGCCTCAAGCTGGGGAAGTTCGCCGATTCGCGGCTGGCGATGCGGTCCGAGGCGGGGCAAGTCAGGATCGGCGGCCGCGCTTTCGGCTGGCGCGCGGGAAGACTGATCCGTCACGAACGATGGGGCAGCCACACCATCAAGAAGCACGTCGGCTGGTCAGACAGGCAACTGCTCGCGCGGCTCCGAAGGGAGCCCAACCTCAAGGGGGTCTCGTCCTTCACTGACGAGCGAACAGCCGAGCGCGCAATCGGACACCTGCTCGACCACCACGATGCACGGTTGCGTTCATGGTTGGCTGGCAGCCAGAGAGGCTTGCAGCTTGAGGTTAAGACGGACTGGATCGTTGGTCGCCACGCTGCGCCCGACGGTCGGGTCACCGACGTCCAAGGCCTGCGGATGTTCCTGGTCCGTGATCCCAGGATGGACGAGGGCTTTCGGATCGTGACCGCCTACCCGACGCGCTGAGAAATGGAGAAGGTTTCATGGAGTCGGCACTCGACTACTTCTTGAGCAACTACTTCCACCAAGACTTCAACGAGGACTTCGGCGACCAGTGGGGTGCCCTCGACTCGTTTCTCGAGCACGAGCAGGAGCAGGCGGTCGCCGTGCCAAGTGAGGTCAAGCAGCTGCTTGCCACGCACCCGACGGAGGACGAGTTGGACGTATATCTAACCGACCTGGGATGTGAGTACAGAGCCAGTGCCGAGGACGGCGGCTACCGCGGCTGGCTGACCGAGATCGCCCGCCGCGTGGAAGCCGCAACAACCAGCTGAGCGGCCGAGTCCCGAACGAATGGAGAGTCATGCGGACGCCCGGGTTGGAGTACTTGCTCGGAACCTACTTCCACCAGGACTTCGACCTGGTGGACGGAGGAGTCTGGGAGACGGTCGATGCCTTCCTCCGCGAAGCTCCGGAAGACGCGCAATTCCTCCCGTCTGAGATCGACACCGTCCTCCGTACGCTGCCGAGCGAGGACGACCTGAAGGCATTGTTCGAGCGGTTCGGGTCCGACTTCGTGCCGCTTCCGGAGCGCGGCGGGTACCGAGGTTTCTTGACCCAGTTGGCCAGACGCGTCTCAGTCGCGGCAAAGGGCTGACCGGGTCAGGCGGAGGCGGACCAGGCCGCCCAGGGCAGGGTCGGGCGTGGTCGGGCCGGCAGCGCCAGCCCGAGCTCGGCGGCGACGCGGCGTACCTCGGCAGGCGTGAGCAACGGAGGAAGCGACGTGAGCGTCTCGACGAGGGTGCTCGTCGAGCAGACGAGGACACGGGACGCACGGGCGGAGATCGGTTCCGCGCGGACGAAGCACAGCACCGGGCGAACCTGACCGCGGGGCACCTTCGGCACCAGGCGCGCCACCGCGCCGGCCGCGTCGGCCGCGTCCGCAACGGCCGTGGCCCGCGCGCGACCGTCGTGGCGCAGCACGTCGTCGCGCACCTCGACCGTCCCCGACCAGCCCTTGGTGCCGATCGCGAAGATGCCCGGCGGGCCGATGGCCACCTGCCCGACGTTGCCGGGCAGGCCGACCGTCGACTGGGCGTCCGTGACGACCGCCCACATGTCCGCGGGCAGCTGCGCGAGCAGCGACGACGTCGCTTCCTCACGTCCGGTCCTTGCGACCATGACACCCCCCGATGCTTGGGGGCAGGCTACGCCGCTGGAGCGGCTCCGTCGGGAGAACTGCAGGAAATGGACAGGGCTACCCGACCGGCGCCAACGTCAGCAGGCTCATCGACGGCATCGGCAGCTCGGTCTCGACGCGTACGACGCCCGACGAGTCCGCGGTCACGGGCTTCTCCGGCCCGACGTGCTCGAGCCGGTCGGCGGCATGCAGCTCGTCCCACTGCGCGTCGTCCGGCCACTGCTGACCGTCCGCTCGCAACCGGCGCCACACGGACGCGATGTTGGAGTGGTCCTCGTCGACGCGCTCGTGCACCAGTCGGTACGTCGCGCCGGGCGCCAGGCCGCTGACCTCGACCGCGACCGACCGCGACAGCTCGGGCGCACCGGCGGCCTTGGTCTGGTCGAGGGTCAGGTTCCACATCATGACCGAGTGCGAGCCGTCGGTGTCCGTGGCGGCGACCGCCTCGACGAGCGACCCGCCCCCGTCCCCGTCGTACGCGACCGCGATCCGGTGAGAGCCGAGCCTCTCGAGCATTGCCAGCGCCCACCAGCGCGGCTTGCGGAGCTCGCCGACGGTGCGCAGCCCGAATCCACCGTGCAGCAGGGCCGGCGGACGGCCGAGCTCCTCGAAGTGGTCGGACACGACCCAGTAGGACAGCGACTCGATCCGGCCCATCGCCGAGAGCATGCCGCGCGCCAGGAACGTGCCGGAGAAGACCGCGTCGCTGACCTCGTTGAAGTGGGTCGGCGTCACGCCCCATTCGGTCCACCAGATCGGCGTCCCGGTCCGCCCGTAGCGCTCCAGCATCGGCCGGAAGTCCAGCGGCGGCGACCCGTAGGTGTGCGTGGAGATGAAGTCGACGGGAGCCTCCGACCGAGCAGCATGGGCCAGCAGCTCCTCGACCCAGCCGGCAGCGGCCGATGACGGACCGCCGACGAGCAGCCGGGAGTCGACGTCACGGACCGCGGCGGCGGTGACGTCGTACAACGTGAGGTACTCCTCCGGGGTCCCGGACCAGAAGACCTCCAGGTTGGCCTCGTTCCAGACCTCGAACGGCCACTGCTCGACGACCTCGTCGCCGTACCGCTCGAGAAGATGCTCGGTGAAGTCGCGGACCAGGTCGTACCACCGCTCCCAGTCCTTGGGCGGCGAGATGATCGCGTCGTACTCGAACACCGTCTTCGACGGGTCGGTCGCCAGGTCGTGCGGCATGAACGAGATCTCCACGACCGGGTAGAGCCCCAACGACCGGATGTGGTCGTAGACCCGGTCCACGCCCGAGAAGTCGTGGACCGGGTCGCCGTCTTCTTCGCGGTACACCGCGAGGTCGTCACAGAAGATCCCGTGTGCGCGCACGTGGGTCACGCCGAGCTCCTGGTGCGCCGCCGAGAGTGCGGCGCTCAGCTCCTCGCCGATCACCCGGCCGCCCGTCGAGTCGGTCGAGATCGCGTGTGAGAGGTGCTCGCTGCCGATCATCGGGCGCCACGGTCGCGGCAGCTCGCCGACCTCGCAGGCCGCGTCCACCGACACCGTCACTAGCCCGGTCGGCTCCGAGGCCGGTACGGCGGACACCCGGCCCGACATCGGCCCCTCGACGTGCACGTCCGACAGCGTGGACACGGCGTACCATCGCTCCTGCCCCGGCGTGCACGTCGTGTCGACGTACGGCGGGTGGGGTACGGCGAGCACGTCGCGGCCGGCGTGGTCGAGCGGCTGCCAGTCTCCGTCAGCCGAGTCGGCGACATGCACCTGGTAACCGATCGCGCCCGGCACCGGCGACCAGCTGAGGGTCACCTGCGAACCGCCGGCGACCGCGGCCAGGCCTGCCGGCGGTCGGAGCTCGGGCGCCCCGCCGCCGAAGGCGTGTCCGCTGCGGATCCCGATCCGGTTCTCCCAGTCGGTGCGTGCGTCGGTGGTCACAGAGACTCCTCAGTCATGGAAAACGGTCGTTCGTTGTTCTTCTTGGTCCTGGCAAAAGCGAATGTTCGTTCGGCTTGCGCCTCCTTCAGCGTGCCGTGGTCGCGAAGACTTCCTGCTCCATCAGCGGCCGGAGCTTGTGCTCCATCGCGCCGCGCGAGACGTAGCGCCGCATGTCGTCACCGGCCAGCGCGTTGCCGAGGGCGGCCATCACCATGCCCTGGTCCAGCGCCAGGTAGCGCTTCGAGACCGTGCGGCTCTTGGTCGCGACCGCGTCGTAGAACCCGCCGGGCCCGTAGGCGTCGAAGTCCCGCTTGATGTTGCTGAGGTTCTCCAGCGCGGCCTTCGGCGCGTAGCGCAGGGCGAGGAACGACGCGTGCGGGGTGACCACGCCGTCGCCGTACGCCGTCGGCGCGGCCGTGCCCGCGCGGCAGTCGCCGTACGGCTGGTCCCAGACGGTCCGCTCCTGGTCGCTGGTGTAGCCACCGGCCTTGGTGATGGGGTCGCCTGTGTCCATGCCGAGCATGTCCACGCCGTACTCGCGGTAGCCGCCGGCGGGGTTGTTGGACGGGGAGAAGCCCCAGTAGCCGTAGCCGGCCTCGTCCATCCCGTGCTCGATCTGGCCGCGCACGTAGAGCGGGTGGTTGCGGCCCCACGAGCGCGGGCCCCACGTCTCCTCGGGGACGAACAGCGGCACCATCAGCGCCTCGAACATGCTGCCGCCCCAGGTCGGGACGATGTTCATGCCGCGGTAGGGCAGCGCGCCCTCGAAGACCCGGATCCCGTCGTACGTCTTCCACTCCCCGACCGGCTTGGTCTCGGACCAGGCGAAGTCGCAGTTGTCGTTGGGGAAGGTGCGGAACGCGCCGTAGTAGTGCTTGGTAGGGATCTGGCCGGACGCGATTCCGAGGTACGACGCGATCCGCGGCTCGGTGTTGAAGGTGCCGTAGTGGTGGCCGGTGTACCAGACGTCCTGGCCCATGCCGCAGTAGTCGCCGAGCACAGCGGCGGTGTTGGTCGGCTGCTCGTCCCAGAACCCGCCGCGGATCTGGCCGCCCTCGCCCTCGGCCTCGTTGTAGTAGCAGCCGAAGTCCATGTCCTTGCGGATGGCATCGGCCTTCTTGGCCAGGTTCGGCTCGGCGCGGGACGCGAGCAGCAGCCCGGTCGCGAGCCAGCCGTTGTCGACCGAGGACAGGAACGGCTCGATCGGATCACCGGAGTCCGGGAAGGTCGTCAGCTTCTCGAGCGTGGCCGGGTCGTACCAGTTGTAGAACATCCCGCTCGGCTCGTGCTTCTCGAGGCTGCCGATCGAGTCGATGGTCTGCGCCATCCGGCCGAACGCCTCGTGCTTGCCGATCAGGCCGGCGTCGCGTGCGGCGACGGTGCTCCAGAGGTAGGCGCCCATGTTCGTGGGCGAGGTGGCCCGGCTGCGGCTGTCCGGCGCGAGGTCGCCGCCGATGTTGTCCGAGGGGAGGCCCGTGCCCGGCACCGCCATCGCCTCGAACGACTTCCAGGTGTCCTTGAGATACCGCTTCAGCACCGCCTTGTCGCTGCCGCCACCGCCCGGTCGAGCGGCGGAGCCCGAGTCCCCGGCACGGGACTCCGCACCGAAGGGCGGGGCCGCGACCAGGACGGCGGTGGTGGCGAGCGTGGCGATGGCCGCGACCAGCAGCCGGAAGGTTGTTCGACGTACGCGCATTAGGTGACTCCTCCGAGATGGCGCGAGCGATGGACGGGTTACTTGATGCCGGTCATGGCGATGCCCTGCATGATCCGGCGCTGCAGGAGCATGAAGACGACGAGGACGGGCAGCACGACGACGACCGACCCCGCGAGCAGCAGGCCGTACTTCGTGGCGTTCTGGCCGACGGAGTAGAGCGCCAGCGCGACCGGCAGCGTGAACTTGTCCTCGGACGTGGCCACGACGAGTGGCCACAGGAAGTTGTTCCACGACGTGAGGAACGTGAGTACGCCGAGGGTCGCGATCGCGGGACCGCACAGCGGCAGGATCACCGAGAAGAAGATCCGCAGCTCGCTGGCGCCGTCGACCCGCGCGGCCAGGATCAGCTCGTCGGGCAGGCTGAGGATGTACTGGCGCATCAGGAAGACGCCGAACGGCCCCGCGAGAAACGGCAGGATCATGCCCGGCAGCGTGTTGGTCAGCCCGATGTTGGTGGTCAGCACGAACAGCGGGACGAAGGTGACCACGCCCGGCACCATCAGGGTGCCGAGCACCAACGCGAAGAGCACCTTCTTGCCCGGGAACTCGAGCTTGGCGAGCGCGTAGCCGAGCATCGAGCAGAAGACGATGTTCCCGAGGGCGGTGGCGATCGCGACGATCGCCGAGTTCATGAAGAACGTCGCGAAGTCCAGCTTGCTGAACAGCTGGTCGTAGTTCTCGAGGGTCACCGTCTCCGGCCACCAGGTGGGGGGTACGGCGCGCACCTCGGCCTCGGGCTTGATCGAGGACAGCAGCATCCAGACGAACGGGATGACGACCAGGACCAGCCCGGCGGCCATCACGGCGTACAGCCAGCGGGGTGTGCGCAGGCTGCCGTCGGCGGTGCGGGACTGGCGGGCCGGGCGTCGGGGCGCGGCGTCCCCGACCGGCGGTGGGGTGTCGATGATCTGGGTCATGTCAGTCCTTGCTCCGGAGTAGCCGGAACTGCAGCAGGGTCAGCAGCACGATGGCGAGGAACAGCAGGTAGCTCGCCGCCGAGGCCAGGCCGTAGTTGCCGTAGCCGAACTGGTCGTAGGTGAAGTAGGTGACCGACCGGGTGGAGTCGAGCGGGCCACCCTTGGTCATCACGTAGGCCTCCTCGAAGAACTGGAGGTAGCCGATGCTCGTGATCACCGCACCGAACAGCAGGGTCGGTCGCAGCATCGGCAGCGTGATGTGTCGGAAGCGTGCCCAGCCCCCTGCGCCGTCGGCCTCCGCGGCCTCGAGGATCTCGCGCGGGACGGTCTGCATCCCGGCCAGGAAGATCACCATCAGGGTGCCGAAGTTGCGCCACACCGCCATCACCACCAGCGACGGCAGCGCCAGCGAGGTGGAGTCGAGCCAGCCGGGCCCGTTGATACCGACCAGGTCGAGCACTGCGTTGACCAGGCCGCCGCGGTCGCGGAGCAGGAACTTCCAGACGACCGAGACCGCGACGATGCTCGTCACGACCGGGAGGTAGAAGCCGACCCGGAAGAAGCCCTTGAACCGGTTGATCTGGTTGAGCCCGGCAGCGACCGCGAGGGCCAGGCCCATCGTCAGCGGGACCCCGAGCAGGAGGTAGAGCAGCGTGTTCAGGGTGACCTTGCGGAACAGCGGGTCCGAGATGAGCTGGGTGAAGTTGTCGAAGCCCACGAACTCCACGCCCAGCGGGCTGCGGATGTCGGTCGACCGCATGTCGGTGAAGCTCATGCCCAGGCTCGCCAGGACCGGGCCGGCCGTGAAGACCAGGAACAGCACCATGAACGGCAGGGCCAGGACCCATGCGGCGACAGCCTGCTGCCGCCGCATGGGGTTCACGGTCCTGCTGGGCGTACCCGACTTCCCCTTGGTCGGGCGAGGCCGCGGGGACCCCTCCGACTTCCGGGGCTCGGTGACGGTGCTCATGTCAGAGTCCGGTGCCGATCGACTCTGCCTGGGACTGCATCTCGGCGACGGCCTCGTCCGGCGGCAGGTCGCTCTTCGCCGCCTGCTCGGTGATCGAGTCGATCGCCGCCGCAACCTGCTCCCAGGTCGGCACGGCCGGCGGCGCCGCGGCGCTCTCGAGCTGCTGGCCGAAGATCTGCAGCTGCGGGTCGGTGGCCAGCTTGCCGGTGTCCCATGCGGACTGGACGGACGGCAGGTCGCCGACCTCGTCGTAGAACTTCTGCTGGGTGGCGGGGTCGCTCAGCCACTGGACGTACTTCCAGGCGTTGTCCGCGTTGTCGGCGTCCTTGAACACGGCCAGGTTGCCGCCGCCGACGAACGACGTGCCGGGCGAGCCTTCCGGACCGGGCAGCGGCGCGACGGCGTACTGGTCCGGCTTGACGCCGGCGTCCTCGACCAGACCGGTGTGCCACGGGCCCGAGATGAACGAGCCGTAGGTGCCGTCGGCGAAGCCGTTCTCGAGCTCACCGAGGTCGAGCAGGCGGGTCTCGGTGAGGCCCTCCTTGAAGTACGACGTGTAGTAGTCGAGCGCCTCGGTCATCTCCGGGGAGTCGATGGTGTACTCGGTGCCGTCGTCATTGGTGAGCGCGGCGCCGTTGGACCAGGCGAACGGCATCATCGTCTGCCAGGAGCCGACCTGGCCCGGGGGCAGGCTGATGCCGTAGTCGACGCCGGCCTTGTCGTGCAGGTCCTTGGTGAACTGCTTGAGGTCGTCCCAGGTCTGGGGGGCCTCGGTCCAGCCGGCCTTCTCGGCCAGGTCCTTGCGGTAGTAGAGGACACGCGTCTCGACGTACCAGGGAACGCCGTACGACGTGCCGCCCACCTCGGTGGAGGCCCACGGGCCGGGGAAGAAGTCGGCCTCGTTGACGAGGTCGTCGGGGGTCGCCATCAGGCCGCCGGCCTCCGCGAACTCACCCATCCACGTGGTGCCGATCAGGCTCACGTCCGGACCCTCGCCGGCCGCGATGGCGCTCGAGATCTTGTTGTGCGCGGACTCCCAGGGAATGGCGGTGACCTTCACCGTGGCGTCGGGGTTCGCGTCCTCGAAGGCGGCCGAGAAGTCCTGGAGCATGTCCCCCTCGGTGCCCATCGCCCAGACGTCGATGGTGCCGGTGGCCTTGCCCTCGTCGATCGCCTCGCTCGGGCCCTCGGCTCCGGCGGAGTCGTCCCGGCCGCAGGAGGTGAGGACCAGGCTCGCCGTGGCGGCGAGGGCGATCGCGGTGGCAGCGCCTCTCTTGAACGGGCGACTGTTGCGGGGGCTTCTCATCGGTGTTCCTTCCGGTGGGTGGTGCTGGTGCGGATCACGAGCTCGGTTGGCAGGAGCTCGTGGCGGGGGTGTTTCCGGGAGCCGGTGATCAGCTCGTCGAGCAGGCGGGCGGCCGTGGCGCCGAGGTCGCGCATCGGCTGGCGGACGGTGGTGAGACCGGCGTAGCGGGCGGCCATCACGTCGTCCCAGCCGGTGACCTTGACGGTGCCGGGTACGTCGACCCCGGCGGCGCGCAGCCGACCCATGAGTCCGAGGGCGAGCTCGTCGTTCGCGCAGGCGAACGCGTCCGGCAGGTCGCCGCGCTCGAGCGCCTCGTCGGCGATCGCGACGCCGGCGTACTCGTCGAGGTCACAGACGGTGACCAGCTCGATGGCGACGTCGTACTCGGAACGGTTGACGGCCTCCCAGATCCCCTGCCAGCGCTCCGCGACGTCGGGCGAGGCGTCGGGGTCGCCGACGAAGGTGAGCCGGCGGACGCCCTGCTCGAGCAGGTGGCGGGTGAGCTGGACGGCGCTGGACTCGTTCTCGGCGTTGACCGAGTCGAGCTCGCCGATCGGCGGCCGGGCGACCATCACCAGCGGCGTGCCGCGTGCGGCGATCGCCTCGACGACGTCGTCGCTGACGGTGCGGCCGAGGATGACCAACCCGTCGCAGCGGCCGGCCATGCCCCAGACGGCGGTCTCGGCGTCGTCGCGGCCGTTCGTGGACAGGATCAGGACGGAGCGGCGCAGCTCGGCGGCCACGGCTTCGTAGCCCAGGACGACCTCGGCGTAGTAGGGGCCGGACAGGTCGGGGAAGACGATGCCGTTGGCGGCGTGCCGGCGCTCGGCGAGCTGCCGGCCGAGCTGGCTGGGGGTGTAGTGCAGGTCCGCGGCCGCCGCCATCACCCGCTCGCGGGTATCGGGCCGCACGTCCTTCGACTCGCGCATGACGCGCGAGACGGTGGCGATCGAGACGCCGGCGTGGCGTGCTACGTCGCGGATCGTGGCAGGCACCCGAATGCCCTCCCTTGGCTTCCCGAGATGGGATGTAACACGTGCATGTAACCGGTTACATCACTCGCTAACCTGCCCGATACGTCTAGACCTGTCAACCCCTGGGCCGGGTCCGACCGGCTCTGGGCCTGGCGGCGTGGGTCAGCCGACGGGGGTGTCGGACGGCGTGTCCGCGGGCGCCTGGACGGCGTTGCGGCGTACCCGCTGCCAGGCGAACGGCGCGACCAGCGAGAGCAGTGCGACCACCCACAGGAAGATGCTCAGCTTGGTGTCGAACAGCGCCGACAGGTCGCCCTCCGAGATCAGCAGCGTCCGGCTGAGCTGGGTCTCGAACAGCGGGCCGAGGATCAGCCCGACGATGGCCGGAGCGACCGGCACGTCGGCCATCGCCATCAGCACGCCGAGCATGCCGATCACGTACAGCACGAGCAGGTCGGCGAGGCCGCCGCCGGTGGCGAAGGTGCCGAGCGTCGCGAAGACGAGGATGCCGGCGTAGATCCCGTACGCCGGGATCTGCAGCAGCCTGGCCCACACCCCCGCCAGCGGCAGGTTGAGCACCAGCAGCATCACGTTGCCGATGTAGAGGCTGGCCAGCAGCGCGTAGACCAGCGGCCCGGACTCGCTGAACAGCTGCGGCCCCGGCTGCAGCCCGTAGGACTGGAACGCGGTCAGGATCACCGCGGCCGTGGCCGAGGTGGGCAGGCCGATGGTCAGCAGCGGGACGAGTACGCCGGCAGCCGCGGCGTTGTTGGCCGCCTCCGGACCCGCGACGCCCTCGATCGCGCCGTGGCCGAACTCGTCCGGGTGCTTGGAGAGCCGGCGCTCGGTGGCGTAGGAGAGGAACGTCGGGATCTCCGCGCCACCGGCCGGCAGCGCGCCGATCGGGAAGCCGAACGCCGTGCCGCGCAGCCACGCCGGCCAGGACCGCTTCCAGTCCTCGCGCGACATCACGGCCTTGCCGTGCAGCGGCGTGACGGTGCCACCGCCGCCGCCCTTGAGCGCGTGCTGGAACACCTCGCCGATCGCGAACAGCGCGACCACGACGATGACCACGTCGATGCCGTCGAGCAGCGTCGGGATCCCGAAGGTCAGCCGCGCCTGGCCGCTCTGCGTCTCGATGCCGACCAGGCCGATGGTGAGCCCGATCAGCAGGCTGGCGATGCCCTTGAGCGGCGAGACGCCGAGCAGCGTGGCGACGGTGACGAACGCGACCGCCATCAGCGCGACGTAGTCGGCGGCCGTGAAGTTGACGGCGATGTCGGCGAACGGCTGGGCCAGGAAGGTCAGCAGGATCGTGGCGATGGTGCCGGCGACGAACGAGCCGATCGCCGCGGTGGCGAGCGCGGGCGCGGCCCGACCCGCCTTGGCCATCTTGTTGCCCTCGAGGGCGGCCACCATCGAGGCACTCTCCCCCGGTGTGTTCAGCAGGATCGCGGTCGTCGACCCGCCGTACATGCCGCCGTAGTAGACGCCGGCGAACAGGATCAGCGCGCCGGTCGGCTCGAGGGTGAACGTGATCGGCAGCAGCAGCGCCACGGTCAGCGCCGGGCCGATGCCGGGCAGCACGCCGACGGCGGTGCCGAGGGTGACGCCGATCAGGGCCAGCAGCAGGTTGGTCGGGGTCAGCGCGTCGGCGAACCCGTCCATGAGCATCGAGAAGGAATCCATGTCAGAACCCCCACGGCCCGCCGGGCAGCGAGATGCCGATGAGCACGTCGAAGACAGAGGTAGACCAGGACGGCGACGATGAAGCCGTAGGCGAACGACGCGGCCCCGGTTCGGGGCGCCGAGCACGATCGCGGTGGCGCCGAAGAGCAGGGTCGCGGAGACGACGTACCCGAGGAACGGGATCACGACCGCGTAACCCACGAGGACCCCGAGCAGGGCGAGCATCCGCATCCAGTCCTGCGTGGTGGTGTGCTCGGAGACCTCCCAGACGCCCATGTCGCGGCGCCCGCGGATGATCAGCAGCGCCGCGACGACGAACAGGAGGGTTCCGACCACCCACGGCGCGGTGGCCGGTCCGACGGTGTTGCCGCGGTTGTCGAGCTGCGTGGCCTGGACGAGGACCACGATCGCGATCACCAGCATCAGCGCGCCGAGCACGCATGGTGGCGAGCGCCGTACGTCGGTCGTCCTCGATGTGGAGCTGCTCGGCCTCCTCGGCTCGCCACGAGCTGGCCGCGGACGTTGACCGGCTCGTGCCGGTCGCCGGTTGCGCTCATGAGACCTCCCCGATCCCGAGGTCGTCGACGACCTTGTCGATCCGCTCGATCTCGACCGTCGAGGAAGTCCTCGAACTCGGGCCCGACCAGGACCACGTCGACCCAGCCCTCGCGCTCGAGGGCTTCCTGCCACGAGTCGGTCTCGGTCATCTCCATGATGAGGTCCTCGAGCCGCTCCTCCTGCTCCTTGGTGATGCCCGGGGGCGCGACCACGCCGCGCCAGTTGGTGACCTCGACGTCGATGCCGCTCTCCTTGAGCGTCGGGTACGTCGGGCAGCAGGTCGACCCGCTCCTCGCTGGAGACGGCGATCGGCCGCAGCGTGCCGGCCTCGATCTGGGGCTTGAACTCGGAGACGCCGGAGACGCCCACGGTCGCGCTGCCGGAGAGCAGCGTGGCGATCGCCTCGCCGCCGCCGGCGTGGGCGATGTAGTTGACGTCGGCCGGGTTCTGGTCCGAGCGCCTGGGCGATCAGCCCGGCCAGGATCTGCTCGACGCCGCCGGCCGACCCGCCGGCGACGAGACGACCTGGAGGTCGTCCTTCATCGCCGCCTCAGGTCGTCGACGTCCTTGATGCGGAGTCGGCCGGGACGACGATCACCTGGTTGTCCGTGGTGAGCCGGGCGATCGGCGTGACCTCGGTCGAGCGTGACGTCGGGGTCGTTGGCCGCGATCGCGCCGACCATGACCAGGCCCATCATCATCAGCTGGTTCTGCTGGCCCTCGAGCTGAGCGAACTGGCTGAGCCCGATCGTGCCGCCGGCGCCGCCGACGTTGTAGACCTCGGTGCGGCCGACGAGGTCCTCGAGCGCCGCCTGCATCGCCCGCGAGGTCGAGTCCCAGCCACCGCCGGGGTCGGCCGGCGCCATGATCTTCAGCTGCTTGTCGCCGAGCATGTCCTCGGCGGCGGTGGGCTCGCTGCCGCGGCTCGCGGTCACGCTCACCAAGACGATGGCGAGAGCTCCGGCCAAGACGTACGGCGCCCACGCGCGCCATCGAGCGACGCTTCCACCTCCATCTGGGACATCGCGCTCTGGAGGTCGATCGCTCATGGAAGTTCCTTGTCCGAGAGTCCGAGATCGCGGTCCGGGAACGTCGGATCCGCGTTGGTATCCCTTTGTATACATATGTATCCTCTGCCGCACAAGTGCTTCGAGGGGAGCTCGGGATGTCACAGGGCACGTACGACGTGGTCGTCGTGGGCGGGGGAAACGCCGGGCACTGCGCCGCACTGGCCGCCGCCGAACGCGGCCGGCGGGTGCTGCTGCTGGAGAAGGGCAGGCGCGGCGAGCACGGCGGCAACACCTTCTACACGGCCGGCGCTCTTCGGGTCGTCCACGGCGACGTGGACGACGTACGCGACCTGGTCGACGACGACGAGCGACTCTCCCGCACCCAGCTGCCGGCGTACACCGCGGCCGAGTACGTGACCGACATGGAGCGCGTCACCAACGGCAGGAACGACGACCAGCTGACCGAGGTGCTGGTGTCCGAGAGCGAGCCGACCCTGCGCTGGCTCAAGGGCCACGGGCTGCGGTTCCGGCTGATGTACGAGCGCCAGGCGTACCGCAGCGAGTCCGGGGACTACGTGTTCTGGGGCGGGCTCGCGATCGGCAGCACCGGCGGTGGTCAGGGACTGGTCGAGCAGCACGAAGCTGCGACGGCCGCTGCCGGTGTGGACGTCCGGTACGGCGTGGCCGCGACCGGGCTGGTGACCGAGGGTGGCCGTGTGGTCGGCGTCCGGTACACCGACGAGGCCGGCGCTCCTGGTGAGCTCCGCGCCGCGTCGGTCGTGCTCTCGGCCGGCGGGTTCGAGGCCAACGCCGACATGCGCCGCGAACACCTGGGCGAGGGCTGGCAGCGTGCCAAGGTGCGCGGTACCCCGCTCAACACCGGCGACATGCTGCGCGCTGCGCTCGACATCGGCGCCGCGGCGTACGGCGACTGGTCGACCTGTCACAGCGTGGCCTGGGACGCCGGCGCCGCCGACGAGGGCGACCGCGAGCTGACCAACCGGCTGACGCGGGGCGGCTACCCGTTGGGCATCGTCGTGAACGCCGAGGGCCGGCGCTTCGTCGACGAGGGTGCCGACTTCCGCAACTACACCTACGCCAAGTACGGCGCCCGGATCCTCGAGCAGCCCGGCGGTGTGGCGTACCAGCTCTTCGACGCCACCACCCGGCCGCTGCTGCGGACCGAGGAGTACGACGCGCCCGGCACCTCGGAGGTCGTGGCGGACTCGATCGAGAAGCTGGCCGCCGACCTCGGCATCGACCAGTCAACGCTCGCCGCGGACCGTGCTGGAGTTCAACGCCTCGATCGACGCGACCGTGCCGTTCGACGCGGCGATCATGGACGGCCGGCGCGCGGACGTCGAACCCCCCAAGTCCAACTGGGCCCAGCCGCTCGAGACGCCGCCGTTCCACGCGTTCCCGGTCACCTGCGGGATCACGTTCACCTTCGGCGGTCTGCGCGCGGACACCGACGGACGAGTACTGACGGAGTCGGGCGAGCCGATCGACGGGCTGTTCGTCTGTGGAGAGATGCTGGGCGGTCTCTTCAGTGGCAACTATCCTGGTGGCACCGGCCTCGTCTCGGGTGCCGTGTTCGGCCGCCGCGCCGGGTCGCTGGCCTAGGCCCCGGACCGGGAGGTCGGACATGACGGAGACGGGCGGCCGACCGGCGAGGGTCGACGCTGCCACCATCTACGCCGCCCTCCGTGCTGACGTGCTCACCGGCGCCCTCGCCTCCGGCGAACCCGTCCGGGAGGTGGCCGTCGCGTCCCGCTTCGGTGTCTCGCGTACGCCCGTCCGCGAGGCGCTGCGCCGGCTGGAGCACGACCGCTTGCTGGTGCAGTCGACGCGCGGGCTGGTGGTGCGCGGCATCGACGTCGAGGAGGTCATCCAGACCTACACGGTCCGGATCCTGCTCGAGGGGGAGGCGGCCGCCGAGGCTGCCACCTCCCGCACCCAGGCGGACCTGCTGCGGCTGGAGTCGCTGACCGAGCGGGACCGGTCGCTCGACGACCCCGACGACGCGACCCGCGCCGAGACGAACACCGAGTTCCACGACGCGGTCTGGGTCGCCACCCACAACCTCGTCCTCCAAGATCTCCTCCGCCGGCTCACCGTGCACCTGATCCGGACCCCCCACTCGACGCTCTCGGCGCCGGGACGTTGGGAGGAGGCCATCGACGAGCACGAGGCCATGGTCGCCGCGATCCGCGACCGCGACGAGGAGGCTGCGCGATCGCGCGCGACCGCCCACATGACCAAGGCCCGCCAGATCCGGCTCCAGCTCCTGCGCGAACATGCCTCCACCTCCCTGCACCGCTAGGTCACCACGGTCGACGCCGACCTGTTGCTTGCGGAACAGGCCGTGACTCTTTGACGCCATCGCCGGCCTACGTCCGCCTGCGGAACCGGACGTCGCCGTTGGGCATCGTGTCGACTCGATACGCGGAGTCATGGGCGCGGTGGTGGTGCCAGGAGCAGAGCAGCACGCCGTCGGCGAGATCGGTACGGCCGCCGAGCATCCACGGCTTGCGATGGTGGGCCTCGCACCAGTCGGCGGGGATCGTGCAGCCGTCGGCGCGGCAGGTCTTGTCGCGCACCGCCATCGCCATCCGCTGGCCAGAGCTGAACAGCCGGCGGGCTCGACCGAGGTGGAGCGGCTGCCCCTTCCCGTCGAGCACCAGCGGCAGGATCGAGGCGTTGCAGGCGAGCCGCACGGCTTCGGTCGCGCTGATCCGTTCACCCGAGCCCAGCCCCGCGGCGCCCAGCTGCGAACGAAGCGTGTCGTGGTCGATCGTCACGACGACCGACGTCGCCGAGCCGCCGTGCCTGGGCAGTCGTGTGGCCGGGATCGCCTCCAGCATCGAGCAGAACGCCCGGCCGAGCACGGTGGCGTGCGAGATGCGCTCGACCTGTGTCGGGATCGGTCCGCGCATCATCCACGCCGTGAGCGGCCACGTCTTGGGGCGGCGTACGCCTCGAGGTAGGTCAGGAGCCGGCCGGCCGCAGCATCAGCGAGGCGGATATGGACGTCGGTGCTGCCGTCACCGCGGCGACGCATGGTCAGGCTGGTGGTGCGCCGAGCCATCGCCTCCTCGGACTCCAGCAGCAACTGCTCGTGAGCGTCGGCCAGGTCAGGAGCCACTACCTCCATGACCCTGCGCCCGAGCACGCGCAGCCGCTTCGGCTCGAAGTGGGCCGCCTCCGCGATCAGGTGGGCCTCCGCCTTGGCGAGCAGTTCGGGATCCAGATCGGCCGGCAGGTCATCGAGCGCCCGCGCGATCACGTGCGCCTGCGCCTCGGTCACCCGCCCGTCGGACAAGGCTTCGCGAAGCAGGCGCCACCGACCCTCCAACGCCTCCGCAAGCCTCCCGGCCGCGAGACTCGGACCGATGTCAGCGCGGGTCTCGTGCGCCAGCCACGCCTCCGCGGAGCGGGCGCCGTGGTCGAGCGCCACGTCGTCGGCATCGGCCAGGACCCGCAACATCAGCCCGCGCAGCCGGTTGCCGCAGCGCGCGAGCTCGGTCAGCGCCGTCCCCTTGTCGCGGGTCGACATGGAGGACGGATCCACGTCGGCCACCCGGTCGAGGGCAGCACGGATCTCCGCCGCACAGGCCAGGACCGGGTGCTCGGGAGAGATCGGGGAGATCGCCATGGAGCCATGCTCCGCGGCGGGACCGACAAACTTCGGCGAACAGATCGGGCGGCTGTGGACAACCCCTGCGTGAACCTCACCTGTGGACGAAACCTGGCCCAAGCTCTCCTCGATCACGCCGTGTTGCGAAGTTCACCGGCGACCCATCGACACGCCTCGGCCGCAGGTTCGGTCACCCTTTCGGCCAGGGCCAGAAGCCGAGCCGGACCACGTGGGTCGAGCCGGTGTGTGAGCAGGCTCAGCACATCGGGCTGGAGCAGGGTCGCCGCGACCAGGGGCCACGGATCCACCATGAAGGCACTCTCGTCGAGCCGTCCCACCACAGCGGACAGGACGAGATCGACCTCCTCTTCTAACAGGGCGTCGGACGTGAGCCTCCGTCCTCCGTTCCGCCCCCGCCCGGCCGCGGGAGGCTCTGTGGCCGAGCTGAGCACAAGGTACCGAAGCACGGTCGGCACATCGGTCAACAGTGGAAACTCGTGAACGTCCGTGGTGAAGGAATGGTCGTCAGACCGGTGCAGCTGGGTCACGACGTCCAGCCACGACGAGGGATCACTCGCCACAGCGGATGCCGCATCCCCGGTGACCACGAGCGGCACGCTCTCGAACATGCAGCCACCCTCGATTGGCACCAGCCGTCCCAGCACCGACTCCCCCGGCTCGATAAAGCAGCTCGCCCCGAGGTTGGCGGTCTCGAGGTCCGCGCCCGTTGCGAGGTCGCGCCAGACGGCCGACGTGCGTGACGTTCGTTCCAGCTGATACCCACCCATCGGCGTACGCGCCCACTCCTGGATCCGGTCGGCGCCCACCACGAGGTCCGGGGAGGCCACTCGCCTCACGAAGTGGTCGAGCCCGCCCAGCTCGTACAGATGCACCTGACGGAACACCCAGTCGTGGTCGAGCACCTTGGTTCGGGCGTCGAGCTCATCCCGACCTCGGAGTGCCTCTGGGCCGCCACGAGCGCGTACGGCGACGTCCAGGGCCCGGCGTCCACGACCGGTCGAGTCGAGGTGCTGCACCGCCTGGGCGAGGACCCATCGCGAGGTGGCCCAGCCGGGAAGGATCGGGGCCAGCATGACCAGCTGGGCGAGTCTCCGCATCCGGTCCGGCCGCCAGAATGGCCTCCCTTCAAGATCGAGCGGATGTTCGGCCATGAGCGCCACCGCGGTCTCTGCATCTCCGCGGGCCTCTGCGGCGTCCGCGGCACGCATGATCGGGATGAACTTCGCGAAGGTCTCCCGGTCCGCCGAACGCGGTTCGGGGCGGCCCCTCGACGCGTCGCGGCTCGACTTCGGCTTCCTTCGTCCACGTGATTTCGGCATGCCTACGAGCCTTCCCTCCACGAAGCCCGCACACCATGCCGTCCGGCGATCTGTGGATAACGCAGGGTCCGCGAGGGGCGAAGCCGCCGGCGTCACCGCCCGTGCGCGACGCGGATCCCGTGGTCGGCCAGGAACTGCCGTGCTCGACCCATCGCGCGGTCGTCGGAGTGCCGCTTCCAGGCTTCCTCGAGACCCTCCTCGGCGACCACCTCGCGGAACCGCCGGAAGGCACCACGGCCCTGGATGGCCTGCTCCAGCCGGCGACGCGCTTCCGACACAGCCAGGCCCTCGACGAAGTCGGCCATGTCCGTCCACGCGTCACGCGGGCCCTGCCGCTCGAGCAACAGCCAGCGATCGGGGTCCTCTTCGATGTCCACCGCGTAGTCCTCGCCGGTCTCGGCTGCGTCGGTGAGGGAGTGCGGCACGACCTCACCTGTAGACAGGTCCAGGTACCCGGAAGGTTGATCTTCGGGACCATCGAGCTCCGCAGCCACGTCGAGCAGCTCGACGTTCAGGTGGCGTACGGCGAGCGGGGTTTCACGCAGCAGGGCGAGCAGATCCTCGGAGAGGACGGCGTCTCCGGTCGCGTCGCGATCCGAGAGCCGGTTGAGAACCGCTGCGGCCAGAGCCCTCCCCTGCTCGTGACCCGCCTCCAGCACCAGCTCCCAGGCGGAGCCGACGTGCTGCAGCACGTCGTCCACGTCTCGCCCCTGCACCGCGGACACGATCTCGCCCACATTTCCTCGGGCGACAGCGCCCCGCAGGGTGCGCAGGTCCACCGGGGGTGCCTGCTTCGTGTCAGGCCACGCTCCGGTGAGCATCTCGTGGGGATGCGCAGGCCGCGGAGGCAGGGCTCCATCGCCGTCGTCGTCCTCCCAGCGCCGCCCGTACTGGTCCGGGATGCCGCCCCACCCCGCGTACGGCGTCGGCCGGCGAGGGGATCCGCCCCACTCCCGGAGCGGATCGATCCTGTCGATCACGGTGCAGCAATGCGTCCACCCGTCGCCGAAGTCGAAGACGTAGGAGAACTCCTCCCCGACCTCGACCTGTCGCACGACCTTGGCCCGATCGAGCTCCAGCATCGGGGCCCCCAGAGGACCTTCCGGGGAGTCCGTCAGGTCCTCCGCCGTCTCGGGGTCGGTGACAATGCGCCCATCGGCCAAGGTGAACTGCCGCAGGTGCTGCTGGTCCCAACGCGCGAACGCGACATCGATCGCCTCACCCAGCTGCGCGAACGTGTGCGACGGGCCCACCGCGATCAACCTGCCCGGATACGGCCAGAGGTCTGCGCCCCGGCCCCCGAGGAGTTCCGCCTTGATCGCCAGCCAGGTCCTCGCCATGCCTTGCACGGTAGCGATCCCTGACCCTGTGCGTCACTGAGGCTGCAACCGCCACCGACTGCCGCACGGCCCGACCTACCAGCGCGAGTGCACAACCTCACGGAGGTAGGTGTCGTACAGCCGCGCGACGCCGTCGCCCAGTTCAGCGGGCAGCGGCCCGAGCTCACCCGCGGCCGCGTTCGCGCGCGCCTGGTCGGCGTTCCGGGCGCCGGGGATCACGGTCGAGACACCTGGTTGCTGGACGATCCACGCGATGGCGGCCTGGGCAGGCGTCGCACCAACTCCGGAGGACTCCACCAGTGAAGTGAACTCCTTGGCCGCCCGCACGCCCGTCTCGAAGTCGACACCCGAGAACGTCTCGCCCACGTCGAACGCCTCGCCACCACGGTTGTACGTGCGGTGGTCGTCGGCCGCGAACGTCGTGCTCGCGTCGTACTTGCCCGACAGCAGCCCGGACGCCAGCGGCACCCGCGCGATGATCCCGACCCCGCTCTCGATCGCCGCCGGCAGCACCTCGTCGAGCGGCTTGAGCCGGAACGCGTTGAGGATGATCTGGATCGACGCGACGTTCGGCCGGGCGATCGCCGACAGCGCCTGCGCCGCCGTCTCGACGCTCACGCCGTACGCCGAGATCGCGCCATCCGCGACCAGCGTGTCGAGGTTGTCGTACGTCGCGTCCGCGTCGATCACCGCGCTCGGCGGGCAGTGCAGCTGAACGAGGTCGAGCGTGTCCACGCCCAGGTTCCGCCGCGACCGGTCGGTCCAGGCGCGGAAGTTGTCGAGCGTGTAGTTCTCCGGCACCTGGTCCATCCGCCGGCCCATCTTCGTGGCCACGGTGATCTCCGGATGCGAGGCGAGGAACCGCCCGATCACCTGCTCGCTGCGCCCGTCGCCGTACACGTCGGCGGTGTCGAAGAACGTCACCCCTGCCTCGACCGACGCAGAAAGCACGGCCAACGCGTCGTCCTCGGACACCTCGCCCCAGTCGGCGCCGAGCTGCCAGGTGCCGAGCCCGACGACCGAGACCTCGCGGCCGGTCCTGCCCAGGGTTCGCTGCTCCATGGGGCGAGTCTGGCACGTGGGTATATCCACCCATCGGCCCGGCGCGGCAGATGGGCATCCAGCCCGACGCGGCCCGAGACCTCCGCTTCCTAGCGTGAAGCCACACCCACCAGGAGGCACCCATGGACCACGTCGAGACCGTCATCATCGGAGCCGGGCAGGCCGGCCTGTCGACGGCGTACCACCTCACCCAGAAGGGACGGCGCTGCGTCGTCCTCGACGGCAACCGCCGGATCGGCGACGGCTGGCGCCGCCAGTGGGACAGCCTCCGCCTCTACTCACCCGCGAAGTACGACGGGCTGCCGGGGATGCCGTTCCCGGCAGAGCCGTGGTCGTTCCCCGGCAAGGACGACGTCGCCGACTACCTCGAGGCGTACGCCGCCCGGTGGGAGCTCCCGGTCCGGCTCGGCGTCCGCGTCGCCCGGATCTCCTCGGCCGGCAACCCCGGCGCCGGCGACGGGTTCGTGGTCGACACTGACACCGGACCGATCCACGCCGACAACGTCGTCGTGGCCACCGGCACCTTCGGTCGTACGCCGTACGTCCCGGACTTCGCGAAGGACCTCGACCCGTCGATCCTGCAGATGCACTCCAGCGAGTACCGCCGTCCCGGCCAGCTCCGCGACGGCCCGGTTCTCGTGGTCGGCGGGTCCCACTCCGGCAGCGACATCGCCTACGAGGTCGCCCAGACCCGGCCGACCACCCTCGTGGGTCGTGACCCCGGCGAGATCCCGGTCCGGCTCGAGTCGCGGCGGATGAAGGTCGTCTTCCCGATCCTCCTCTTCCTGTGGCGCCACCTCGTCACCCGGCGTACGCCGATCGGCCGCAAGGAGATGCCGCACGTGCGGTTCCACGGCGGCCCGATGCTCCGGGTCAAGCGCTCCGACCTCGCGGACCGCGACGTCGTCCGCAACGAGGCCCGGGTCGAGGGCGTCGAGAACGGCAAGCCGCTCCTCGCCGACGGCACCACCATCGACGTCGCCAACGTCGTCTGGGCGACCGGCTTCCGGCAGGCGTTCGACTGGATCAACCTGCCCGTGTTCGGCGACGACGGCTGGCCGCGCGAGTACCGCGGCGTCGCCGACGACGCCCCCGGCCTCTTCTTCTGCGGCCTCTCCTTCCAGTACTCCTTCTCGTCGATGCTCGTCGGCGGCGTCGGCCGTGACGCCGAGTACGTCGCCCGCCGGATCGTCGACCGGGCGCGAACCGCCCGTGGCGCCGAGCAGCGTGAGCACGAGGCGGCCTGACCGGCGACCCCCGGGCGCGCCCACGCGAGTATCGTCCGAACCGGAGGTACCAGCGATGGGCGCGCTCGACGACATGGATGTCGACGACTTGCGCGAGGCCGCCCAGTCGGCGTACCTCATGGGTCGCCGCGACGAGGCGGTCGACCTCTACCAGCGCGGGTTCCGGCTGTGCCAGGACGCAGGCGATCCCGCGGGCGGCATCGCCTGCGCGTTCCACCTGGCGATGATGTTCGGGACCAGCGGCGAGCCTGCCCTGTCCTCCGGCTGGACCACCCGCGCGGAACGGCTGCTCGAGGAGCTGGAGCCCGACGTGGTCGAGGTCGGCTACCTGTCGTTCCTGACCATGTACCGGCACCTCGGCGCCGGCGACTGGGCCGCGGCCGCCGAGAAGGCCGACACGACCGCGGACGCGGGACGTCGACACGGCAACCGGGACCTGGTGGCGCTCGGCCTGGTCGCGGGCGGGAGGATCGCGATCTATGCGGGGCGGGCGGCCGAGGGCCTGACCCGCCTGGACGAGGCGATGGCCGCCGTCGCGGCCGGTGAGGTCTCGCCCGAGGTGTTCGGCAACGTCTACTGCATCGCGATCGAGGGCTGCCAGGAGATCAGCGCGCTCGACCGGGTGGTCGAGTGGACCTCGGCCCTCCAGCGCTGGTGCGACTCGAAGCCGGGCCTGGTGGCGTTCACCGGCCAGTGCTCGGTCCATCGCGGACAGGTGATGCGTCAGCACGGCGCCTGGGCGGAGGCGCTGGAGGAGTTCGCCCGCGCCGGGGAGCGGTACCGGCTGGTCAAGACGCCCGATGCCATCGGCCAGGCCGAGGGCGAGCGTGGCGACGTACTGCGGATGCGGGGCGAGTACGCCGAGGCGGAGGCGGCGTACCAGCGCGCCGGCGAACACGGCTTCGACCCGCAACCCGGACTCGCGCTGCTCTGGTTGGCGCGCGGGTCGTCCGACGCCGCGAGCGCCGCCGTACGCCGGCTGGTGGCGGAGGTCGACAACCCGCCAGGCAAGTGCCGGGTGCTCCCCGCCGCCGTCGACGTCCTGCTCGCCGTCGGAGCGGTGGACGAGGCGCAAGCCGTCGCCGCCCAGCTGGACGAGGTCGGTGCGGCCGTCGGCTCGACCGGGCTGCTGGCTTCCGCGGCGTACGCCTCGGGCGCCGTCGAGCTCGCCGCCGGCGACCCGTCGGGCGCCCTCCCCTACCTGCGCAAGGCGCGCCAGCTCTGGACCCGGGTGGAGTGCCCCTACGAGGTCGCTCGCGTCCGAGCGCTCACCGGCCGCGCCCTGGCCGCACTCGGCGACGTGGAGTCGGCGCGGCAGGAGCTGAGCGCGGCCCAGGCGACGTTCCGCGTCCTCGGGGCCGCGCCAGCGGCCGAGGAGGTCACCCGCCTGCTCTCCCCGGCCGACCTGCCCGGCGGCCTGACCGCTCGCGAGGTCGAGGTGCTGCGGCTGGTCGCGGCCGGTCGAAGCAACCCGCAGATCGCCGCCGAGCTGGTGCTCAGTGAGAAGACGGTCGCCCGCCACCTCTCGAACATCTTCGCCAAGCTCGACGTCGGCTCCCGCACCGCCGCCGCGGCGTACGCCTTCGAGCACGGGCTGGCCTGAGCCACTTCGAAACCCCGAAAAGCACCCGCTGCAACCAGCCACAGGGAAGGATGTCCCGGTGAACTCCCGGGACCCCTCGCGCCGCGAACAGCGCCGGGCGATCCGCGACCTCGAGCGGCGGATGGCCGAGCTGGACCGGCTCGACCGTGAGCTCGGCCTCGGCGCCATGCCCGGCGCGCCCCGCAAGCGTCGGTCACACTCGGGCAAGGGCAACACTGTGGTTGCCCTGCTGGCGTCGGCGTTGGTGATGGCTGCCGTGGTCGCGTTCCTGCCCGGCGAGGCCGCGGGGGCGGTACGCCGCCTGGTCGGGCTGGGCGACGATCGCCTCGGCGCCGCTCCGATCGTGCCGGACGGCGACGGCAGCTACGCCTTCTCCCAGACCCAGCGCGGCAGCGACGAACCGGTCGGCTACAGCCCGTGCCGGCCGATCCGCGTCGTCGTGAATCCCGAGGGCGCTCCCGGCAACTACGACGAGCTGGTCGACACCGCCATCGAGCACACGAGCGAGGCCACCGGGCTGCGGTTCGAACGGGTCGGGCTGACCGACGACCGGACCTTCGAGCACCGGTATTCCGAGAACGGCGAGGAGGTCCCCGTCATCGTCGCCTGGGCGACCGAGGACGAGGTCGAGCAGCTCGAAGGGAACGTCGCCGGCATCGGCGGCAGCGCCGCGGTCTCCAGCGGCACCGGCCCGACCCGGTACGTCACCGGCATCGTCGTCCTCGACCGGGCCACCTTCGACACCTTCGGACCACTCGACCACGGAGCCGCGCAGGGCATCGTGGACCACGAGTTCGGCCATCTGGTCGGCCTCGGGCACGTCGACGACCCCGGCGAGATCATGAACGAGCAGGGCGTCCGCGTGTCGACGTACGGCCCGGGCGACCTCGAGGGGCTCGCCCGGATCGGCAGCATCGGCTGCTGAGAGCAATCTCCGCGTTTCCCGACACGGACTGGGAGTTCCTGACAGCCTCGGCTGGCAGGTCCAACCCAATCTGAAGGAAACACCCACATGACTGAGAACGCCGGGCCGCCCGCCCCCGACCAGAACGCGACCCCGCCGGCCTACGGCGCCGTACCCGCGCCGTACGCCGCCACCGCGCCCGCGCCATACGGATTCGCACCGGCGATCGGTGGCGCTGCCCCCGTCGGCAAGGTCCGTGACACCGGGATGGCGATCTTCCTGACGGTCATCACGCTCGGCATCTACACGCTGGTCTGGTGGTACAGCACCCACGAGGAGATGAAGCGCCACACCGGCCAGGGCATGGGCGGCGGCCTCGCACTCGTGCTGGCGTTCTTCGTGAGCGTCGTCATGCCCTACATCACCTCCAGCGAAGTCGGGAACATGTACGAGCGCGCTGGCAGGCCCAAGCCGGTCACCGGCGCCACCGGCCTCTGGTACTTCCCCGGCATGCTCATCCTCGTCGGCCCCTTCATCTGGTTCATCAAGACCAACGGCGCCCTCAACGCCTACTGGCGCGCGCAGGGCGTGCGCTGACGCAGCGCCCGCTCCAGCTATGTCGGTTTCGCCCGATCCCACCACACTGTGGCCGGTTGTCGGTGATGATGTGTCGTGCTTCCAGAGATGCCTCCGCCACCCCCGGGCAGGCATCGCATCGAACGGCGCGGCGTCAGCCCGGTCGTGCCCGGCCTGCTCATCGTCGCCCTGCTGCTCGCCGGGGTCCTGGCGATCAGTCCGGGTGACAACCTGCAGAAGCTCCGACACCTCGCCGGTTTCGGCGAGACCTCGGGCGGCTCGTACGAGTTCATGCACACCCAGCCGGGCACTCAGGTCCCCGTGGGCTACAACCCCTGCCAGGTGATCAGGGTGGCGGTGAATCCGCAGGGCGCGCCGGACAACTACAGCGAGCTCGTCGACACCGCCATCCTGCACATCAGTGAGGCCAGCGGCCTGCAGTTCCAGCGCGTGGCCGACACCGACGACCGCGACTTCCGGCGCGGGTACGCCGGCGTCGGCCCCCGCCCCCCGGTCCTGGTCGGCTGGGCGACGACGTACGAGTTCCCGGACCTCGAAGGAGAGGTCATCGGCGTCGGCGGCAGCGCGCCGATGCGCCTGGACGGACGCCAGGAGTACGTCACCGGAATGGTCGCCCTCGACCGCTTCGACTTCGCGGACTACGACATGCCCCGCGACCGGCCCTACGCACAGGCGGTCCTCGACCACGAGTTCGGCCACCTGGTCGGTCTCGACCACGTGGACGACAAGCACGAGCTGATGAACGGGGAGAACCTCGGGCTCACGTCCTTCGGCCCCGGCGACCGCGAGGGCCTCGCGCGCCTGGGCGACCTCGCCTGCTGACGGCGCGTCAGGAGCGCACCTGCCCACTGTTCTGCGATCCTCCGCCCGTGCGTATCGGAACCTGGAACCTCGCCGGTCGCTGGTCGCCAGACCACCAAGCGTTGATCGCCGACCTGGACTGCGACGTCTGGTTGCTCACCGAGGTCAGCGAGGACGTCGAGCTCCCTCATCACGAGCTGCACGCAACCGCTCACGCGATGGCTCCTCGTCGCCGGTGGGCGGCGGTCGCCAGTCGCCACGGGCTCGCCCCACGTTCCGACCCACACCCGGCGAGTGCCATGGCCGAAGTCGAAGGCCTCACCTACTGCAGCTCGATCCTCCCCTGGCGGTCCTGCGGCAGTCGCCCGCCATGGATCGAGGGATCCCACGGAGACAAGACCGAGCATGCCGTCGCCGGCCTGCTCACTGCCTTGCCGACCTCGCGGTTGGTCTGGGGCGGTGACTGGAACCACGCCCTCCGAGGCCGCGAGTGGAGCGGAAGCAAGCGTGGCCGGGCCAACATCCTCGATGCCCTCGCCGCGCTGCAGCTGCAAGCCCCCACGGCTGACCTTCCCCACCAGATCGAGGGCCTGCTGACGATCGACCACATCGCGGTTCCTGGCGATGCCGTGGTGAAGGAGGCGGAGCGTCACTCCGCGCTACTCCACCTGGCGCGCCTGTCCGACCATGACGCCTACGTCGTCCATCTGGAGGGCCCAGCAGTCTGATCCTCAGCGAGGGAGTAGATCTGGGTTCTCGAACTACGTGAGAACTCAGCCGCAGTTGTCGCAGATCCCGGTCGCGGGGATGGCCATGTTGCAGGTGGCGCAGACCTTCGCCTCGACCTGCGGCTGGGTCATGCGACGCGTCCGCTCGCGATCCCGCACGGCCTGGACCTGCGGGGTCAGCGTCGCGCTGCCGCCGTCCGTCGGAATCTCCGCACCGAAGGCGAGGTAGCAGGCCAGTCGTTCGGCCGCGGCGTGGTCATCGGGGTCGCCCGCCATCTCGCCGCGCACCGCGATGACGGTCTTGGCATAGCCGGCGCCGACGCTTCCACTCGCGTTGACGCACAGTGCGGACAGCAGCGGCTCGTCGCGGTCGGCGCATACCTGCGCCACCCGCGCCAGCACGTCGCCGACCCAGTAGTGGACGAGCTGGTTGGTCCGGATGCCGCTGCGCAGCTGCACCAGCCCGGCCAGCTCCCGGAAGGTCACGAGGGAGTTGTAGCGGCCGGCGACCTCCAGCAGGATCTCCCGGGCCGCACCGGCCCATGCCGGGCGAGCGGCCTCCATGCCGATCTCCGAAGCCTCCCGCCAGGCGTCAGTGCCCGAAGGGTGCGGCGGCAGGTCCTCCTCGCCGTGGTCGGGGATGACGTCGAGCCCCAGCTCCCGGAGCACCAGCGCCGCGCCCTGCTTGCCGTCGCTGAACTCGCTCGACCGCGCTGCCGTACCGGTCGCGTACCGCTGGGCAACGCCCAAGATCGCCTTGGAGTCGTACGCCCGCCCGTCCTGCCAGAGGACGTAGTGGCGTGCCTTCGCGAAGCCGTACCGGCGCGAAAAAGCGTCGGCGCCGAGCTCGTCGCACTCATCGATCGCCTGTTGTACGTGATCCCGAGTTACCGCGTCGAACATGACCATGGTTTGACCGTACCCCCCATTCAGCCGTCGTCATGTTTCCGCGAGAACCTCAGCTCGTATCCGTGCACCCGCCCCGCCTCCGTCAGCGCCTGCCCACCCGACGTCGCCGCGTCCCACAACCAAGGCGTCACCACACCCAACGGACTGCCCGGCCGCCTGAACTCGTCCCGTACGGCGAGCCGCAGCTCCTGCAGCGCGCCCAGCGACCCGGCCGCGTAGTCCAGCGCCCGCTGCTGCCCGTCCTGCGCCGTGAGCTTGGCCAGCCGCGCCGACAGTGCCGTCAGGTCGCTCAAGGTCTTCTCCCGCCACATCGTCCAGGAGGTCCCGATGCTCGCGACCGCCTCGGCGAGAGCGTCGTGGAACGCCAGCGCCGACCCCGTCGCGCCGGACCAGACGTCGTCGATGAGCGGCATCACCTGCTCCCACGTCACCTGCACGAACCGGCTCCCACTCGGAGCCCCCACCGCCACCGCCGACATCCCCGGCGTCAGGTACGTCAGGTCGACCCGCAGCTCCGGATAGTGGTGTCGCCCGAGCTCGAAGTAGCTGTCCACCTGCCCCGTCCGATGGCTCCCCCGCTCCGTCTTGAGCTCGATGATCCAGAGCCGGTCTGCGGTGAGCACCCCGTAGTCCGGCGCACACCCCGGCTCGTCCTCACTCCGCCGCGGCAGGTCCAATTCGTCGACGAAGACAGCGTCGTCAGGTACGTCGGCGCCCCCGAACGACAGCTCGTCGAGGGCTCTCAGGAACGCCAACCCCGTCGGCGAGGGCGCGCTGCGGGTGTTCCACCGCGGGTAGTCGCCGTCCAAGATCAACATGGTCAGCAACCGTTGGCAGTACTCCTCGCGGCCCGAGCTTCAGCCGGCGTAAGAGTGCGTGTGGGTCTTCCATCGCGCTCATCCTCGCATCGGCACCCTCTCCCATGGGCCGACACCGCTCCGACATCCTCCGACCATGCGTATCGGGACGTGGAACCTCTCCTGTCGGTGGTCGCCTGACCACCCCTATCTTTCCTGATGAGTTGGACTGCGATGTGCTGCTTCTGACTGACCGGCCCAACGAGAGCCTCGAGTGGATGAGCAGTGCCGACACGGCGAAGATGGGCGAAAGTTGCCAGAGTGACTCGGCCGGCGCGTTGCGCGCCCCGCCTCGGACGCCATCAGCCCGGTGCGTCCGGTCCTCGAGGTGACGACGGACCCGGACTTGAGGAACCCTCCTAGGCATGGGCGACGGCAACTCGTCGCGTCGCAACGCGGCGCTGGCCATGGTGGGTTCGCTCGGTGTCGTGTTCGGCGACATCGGGACGAGCCCGCTGTATGCCATGCGGACCATCCTCGGCGAGTCGGACACGCTTGACACCACCGTCGTCTACGGGATGACCTCGACCGTCATCTGGTCACTCCTGCTGGTGGTCACGATGTTGTACGTCGGTGTCCTGCTCGGCGCCGACAACGAGGGTGACGGTGGCCTGCTGGCGCTTCTCGGGCTGCTGCGTCGCTCCCATGCCCGGGCCAGGGTGGCGGCCGCGGCCACGATCCTGGCCATGGCCGGCGCCGCCATGTTCCTGGGCGACTGCGTGGTGACGCCGGCGATCTCGGTGCTGGCGGCCGCCGAGGGCCTCGAGGTCGTCAGTCCGTCGATGGAGGTCGTGGTCCTCCCGGTCGCCCTGGCCATCCTCGCCGGTGTCTTCATCCTCCAGCGGATCGGCACCGGCCGGATCGGAGCGGTCTACGGCCCGGTGATGGTCCTGTGGTTCGCGCTCGCTCGCGGTCGGCGGCACCGCGTCCCTCGTGCAGGCGCCGGAGGTGCTGCAGGCCCTGTCTCCGCACTGGGCGATCCGCTACTTCCTCGACGACCCCCTGACCGCCTTCCTGTCGCTCGGTGCCGTCATCCTGGCCGTGACCGGGGCCGAGGCGCTCTACGCCGACCTCGGCCACTTCGGTCGTGGCGCGATCACGCGCGCGTGGCTGCTGATCGTGCTCCCGGCGCTCGTGCTCGCCTACCTCGGCGAGGCGTCGGCCGTCGCCCGCGACCCGTCGGCCGCGACCGACCCCTTCTACGCCGTCGTCCCTGGCTGGGCCACGGTCCCGGTCCTGGTGCTGGCAACACTGGCGACGATCATCGCCTCCGAGGCCGTCATCGCCGGCGCCTTCACCGTGCTGCACCAGGCGGGCGGCCTCGGCCTGTTCCCGTACCTCCGGACCCGCCACCCGTCCCCGAACGAGGGTGGTCGGATCTACGTACCGGCCGCCAACTGGGGGCTGGCCGTCGTCGTCCTGCTGGTCGTCGTGATGTTCCAGAGCTCCGGCCAGCTGGCGGCGGCGTACGGCGTCGCTGTCTCGGCCACCATCCTGGTGACGACGACGCTTTTCCTGACCCTGGACCGGACCCGGTTCGGCCGTCCCACCGTCCGCCAGGGCGTCGCCGTTCTCGGCCTCCTGGTCATGCTGACCTTCTTCGCGGGGACGCTGCCCAAGATCGTGTCCGGCGGCTGGGTCCCGGTGGGCATCGGGGTGGTGCTGTTCCTGGTGATGTGGACCTGGTGGACCGGCAGGCGGCGCCTGGCCGCCGCACGCCGGGAGTCGGAAGGCTCTCCGGACGAGGTGCTGCAGGAGCTGATCCTCGGCGACTCGGCTGTCCACCGGGTTCCGGGGACGGCGGTCTTCCTCACCGACAAGGATGTCGCGCCGTTCGCGCTGCGCACGGTGGCCGAAGGTGGGCGGGTGCTGTCCGAGCACGTGATCCTGCTGAGCTGGCGGGTCGAGGACACACCGGCCGCACCCGCGCACGAGGCAGTGGTGGACGTGGACAGGTTCGGCGATCGCTACGAGGGGGTCGTCGGTGTGTCGGTGACGCTCGGCTACCGCGAGCGGCTGGCAGCCGAGCACGTGCTCACCGAAGCGTGCGAACAGCGCCCCGACGCCCTCTCCGGGGTCGACCCGGCGAACGCGGCGTACTTCCTGTCCGAGGCCATCCCCCACCTCTCCCGGGACCGCACGATGGCGACCTGGCGTCAGCGCCTGTTCCTGGTCGTCGACCGGCTCGCCACCGACCGCGTCGACCAGCTGTCGCTCCCGCGCGCCCGCACGATCCGGATCGGGCGCGAGTTCGACCTGTGAACGGGTTCCGTCGGCTCAGCCACGGACCCGGCGGTTGACGGCTTCGGCGGAGAACTCGTGGTCGACGACCAGACGGGTGAGGCCGACGACCGCGGCGTCCTCGCCGAGGGAGCCGAGCTGTAGCGCCATGTGGCGGGTCGCGCGGGGAAGGGCCAGGCGGTAGAGGGTCTCGCGCATGCCGGCCAGCAGGGGCGCCGACGCCAGTGCGCCCCCGATCAGCACCACCTCGGGGTTGAGGAGACACACGACCGTCGCCATCACCTCGCCGATGCGATGACCCGCCCGCTGGGTGAGCCGGGCGGCGTCGGCGTTGCCGACCCGTAGCAGCTCGTGCACGTCGCGCCCGGATGCCGCGGGGAAGCCGAGCTCGGTGAGCTCGGCTGCCACCGCCCTGCCGCTGGCGACCGCGGCCAGGCAGCCGCGCGCGCCGCACTGGCACTGCGCGTCCGAGCTCTGCGAGACCCGCACGTGCCCGATGTCGCCGGCACCGCCGTCCGCGCCGGTGTAGGACCTCCCGCCGATGACGATGCCGGTGCCGATGCCGGTGGACACCTTCACCAGGCACAGCGACTTCGTGTGCGTGAAGCCGGTGGCGAACTCCCCCATGGCAGCGGCGTCCGCGTCGTTCGCGGTGAGGACCGGGACGTCGGGCAGCCCGGCCTGGAGGTGTTCGGCGACGGGGTAGGCATCCCATCCGGGCAGGATCGGTGGCTGGCTCGGTCGACCCGACTCCGGGTCGATCGGGCCGGGAAGGCTCAGACCGGCACCACAGAGGTCCCTGGCCGAGAGGTCGTGCTTGAGCAGCAGGCCATCCATCGCGGCGGCGATCCGGTCGAGCACCTCGGAGGGACCCGACTCGACAGCAACATCGATCCGGTCCTCGGCCAGTACGGCGCCGCCGAGGTCGGTGATGGCGATCCGGGTGTGGGTGGTGTCGACCGCGGCCACCAGGACCCGGGACTGCTCGGTGTTGAACTCGAGGCTGCGGCGGCGTCGGCCGCCCGTCGCCTCGGTGGTCCCGCCCTCCACGATGATCCCCGCGGCGAGCAGCGTGTCGAGCCGCTGGGAGACGGTCATCCGCGAGAGGCCGGTGATCTCGCGGACGTCGCCGCGGGTGTGCGCCCGGTCGTGCCGAATCAGCTCGAGGATGTCGCCTGGCCCCGCGGGCATCGCCGATCTCCTTCCGCGAGCGAGGTCTCTCGCCGGCAGCGATGAGTATAACGACTGGACATCTAATGCTTGACAGATGTGCCACCTAGGTCCAATGTCTTGACAAAAGTGTGCTCATCCTTCGGAGGCCCCATGTCCATTCACCGCCGGCACCGCTCCCGGGCTGCTGCCCTTCTCGCCACCGGTCTCGTCGCCGCGTCGCTCGCCGCGTGCGGCTCCGACGACGACGGGGGCGGCAACGACGCCGACAGCATCACGGTGTGGATCGAGGAGGACCTCCCCGACCGCGTCCAGGCAACCCAGGCCATCGTGGACGACTTCACCAAGGCGACCGGGATCGACGTCAAGCTGGTCGCGGTCGCAGAGGACCAGTTCAACCAGATCCTCACCTCCAACGCCGCCGCCGGGGAGCTGCCCGACGTCATCGGCGGCCTGCCCCTCGGTCAGCTCCGCACGCTCTCCGCGAACGAGCTGGTCGACACTGAGGCCGTCGGCGAAGTCCTGGATGGTCTCGACCCGGGGACGTTCAGCGACAGCGCGCTCGAGCTGACCGCTGACGGCGACGACCAGCTGGGCATCCCCAGCGAGTCGTGGATCCAGCTGCTGGTCTACCGCAAGGACCTGTTCGACAAGGCGGGTCTCGCCGCCCCCACCACGTACGACGACATGCTGGCGGCCGCCGCAGAGCTCGACAGCTCCGACGTGGCGGGATTCGTCGGCGCCAACATCGCCGGCGACGCGTTCACCGAGCAGACCTTCGAGGAGATCGGCCTCGGCAACGACTGCCAGCTCGTCGACGAGGACGGCGAGGTGACGTTCGACAGCGACCAGTGCGTCGAGGCGCTGGACTTCTACGGCCAGCTCCAGCAGAACTACTCGGTCTCGGGCGCGCAGGACGTCGACACCACCCGCGCGTCGTACTTCGCCGGCCAGGCCGCGATGATCATCTGGTCGACGTTCATCCTCGACGAGATGGCCGGGCTGCGGAACGACGCGTTGCCGACCTGCCCGGAGTGCAAGGACGACCCGACGTACCTGGCCAAGAACAGCGGCGTCGTCACCTCGCTCCAGGGCCCCTCCGGCTCCGCACCGGCAACGTTCGGCGAGATCACGTCGTGGACGATCCCCGCCGAGTCCGCCACCGACCCCGCCTCGCAGTTCGTCGAGTACATGATGAACGACGGCTACGAGCCATGGATCGCGATCGCGCCCGAGGGCAAGGTGCCGGTCCGGGCCGGCGACAGCCCGGGTGCGACCAACTTCTCCGACGCCTGGGCCAAGATGCCGGTCGGCGTGGACACCAAGGCACCGCTGTCGGACTTCTACGGACCTGAGGTCCTGGACGCCCTCACCACCGGCACCGACCAGCTCGCCCGCTGGGCCATTCCCCAGGGACAGGGTGACCTGCTCGGCGCGATCCAGGGCGAGCAGCCGGTGGCGCAGGCCGTCAACGAGGTGTCGAGCGGCACCGACGCCGAGGAGGCGGCCCAGCAGGCTGCCGACGCGATCCGAGCGGTGCAGGACTCGCTGTGACCATCAGCGGACCGATGGCCCCGGCCGGGGCGGCGGTGGAGGGCCCGGACCAGCCGAGCCGTCCGCCTCGCTACCGGCGGGGCCGGTCCGCGAGGTCCCGTGAGGACCGGCGTACGGGGTACCTGCTCATCTCGCCCACGGCGATCATCGTCCTGGTGATGGTCGTGCTGCCGATCCTGTGGACGATCTCGTTGGCCTTCCAGCACGTCCGGCTCCTCAACCTGCGCCAGGCCGGCTTCTTCGGCGACTACAGCCTCGACAACTTCACCAACGTGCTGACCTCGCCGGGGTTCATCGACGCGCTGGTGACGACGCTGGTCTACTCGGTCGCCGGCACCGCCTGCGCGATCGGCCTCGGGCTGGTGGCGGCGCTGGCGCTGCGGCAGCCGTTCCGCGGCCGCGGCGTCGTGCGAGCCTGCATGCTGCTGCCGTACGTCGCGCCGGTGGTGGCCGCCACGTTCGTGTGGTCGACGATGCTCAACCCGCAGTTCGGCGTCCTCAACCACTACGGCACGACCCTGCTGGGCTGGGACGAGCCGATCGCCTTCCTGAGCTCGTCGGAGTCGGTATCGCCGTTCGGCGTGGACCTGCACGTCAGCATGGCCCTGGTCACCGTGGTGCTCTTCGAGGCGTGGCGCTCCTTCCCGTTCGCCTTTCTCTTCCTGACCGCCCGCATCCAGGCGATCCCGGAGAGCCTGGAGGAGGCGGCGATGGTCGACGGCGCCACGCCGACCCAGCGGTTCCGCTACATCGTGTTGCCGCAGCTGTTGCCGACCATCGCGGTCCTCACCGTGCTGCGGTTCATCTGGACCTTCAACAACTTCGACGACATCTACCTGCTGACCGGCGGAGGCGCAGGGACCCAGGTCGTGGCCGTCCGGGTCTACGACTACCTCATCAACCGCGGCGACATCGGCGCCGCCGCCGCTCAGGCACTCGTCCTCGCCGCCATCCTCGCCGTCCTGGTCGGCATCTACCTCAAGCTCTTCGGACGTTCGGAGGAGGTGGCGTGAGCCGGGACACCGTCGAGCGCAAACTGTTCGCCGTGCTGCGCCCGACGATCATCGTCGGCCTGCTGGTCATCACCGTCTTCCCGTTCTACTACATGGTGATGCTCTCGTTCCGGCCACTGGAAGCGGTCCTGCAGGACCCCGGCGCACTGTGGCCGAACCCCGGCGAGATCGACTTCGGCACCTACCGCGACGTCCTCGCCTCGACCGAAGACGGCGGGCAGGGGTTCCTCACCTTCATCAAGAACAGCTTCCTGGTGGCCATCGGCACCGTGCTGCTCACCCTGCTGGTGGCGATCCCCGGCGCGTACGCCGTCAGCCGGCTCGAGTTCTTCGGGCGTCGGCAGATCAGCGCGGTCTTCCTGGGCGTGTACTTCTTCCCCTCGATCCTGCTGGCCATCCCGCTGTTCGTGTTCTTCACCCGGATCCAGCAGCGCGGCACCCTCACCGGTCTGCTGATCGTGTACGTCGCGCAGGTGGCGGCGGTGTCGATCTACATGCTCCGCAACTACTTCGACACGATTCCGGCCAGCCTCGAGGAGGCGGCGGCGATCGACGGCTGCACCCGCCTGCAGGCGATGCGGCACATCAGCCTGCCGCTGGCGTTGCCGGCCATCGCGGCCAACGCGCTGTTCATCTTCATGATCGCCTGGAACGAGTTCCTCTTCGCCCTGCTGTTCCTCGTCGAGAACCGGCCGAACTGGACCGTCTCGCTGGGGCTGTCGCAGCTGGCCGGGAGCATCGAGGTGCCGACGACCGTCCTCATGGCCGGCTCGGTGATCCTCACGCTGCCGATCATCGTCATGTTCTTCCTCAGCGAGCGGTGGCTGGCCGGGGGCCTCACCGCCGGCGCCGAGAAGGGCTGACCGTCCCGCTTCCCGACCGCATCACCCCCACCGTCCAGGAGGACCCCCGTGCCCGAGGTCGTCTCGTTCATCGCACCCCGTCAGGTGGAGCTGGTGCCGGCCGAGTCGCAGCAGCTGACTCCGGGGTCGGTGCGGATCCGGACGTGGTACTCCGGCATCTCGGCCGGCACCGAGCTGACGGCGTACCGCGGCTCGAACCCCTACCTCACGGGCACCTGGGACCCCGAGCGCCGGCTGTTCGTCGAGGGGCCTCCGTCGTTCTCCTACCCGGTCGAGGGGTGGGGCTACTCCGAGGTGGGCGAGGTCGTCGAGGTCGCCGATGATGTCGATGCGCCGGACGTCGGAGACGTCGTCCACGGCATCTGGGGCCACCGCAGCGAGGCAGTGGTGCCGGCGGCGGCCGTGCGCGACCGGGTGTGGCCGGCAGAGCAGGCGGTCGCGGGCTGCTTCGCGCGCGTCGGATCCATCGCCCTCAATGCCGTCCTGGCCGCCGAGGCCCGGCTGGGCGACCGGGTGGCCGTGTTCGGGCAGGGAGTGATCGGGCTGTTGGCCACCAGGCTGGCGACCCTGAGCGGCGCCGAGGTGGTCGCCGTCGACGGACTTCCGCGCCGGCTCGAGGCGGCTCGCGAGCAGGGCGCGGTGGAGGTCTTCGCAGCCGACGAGCCCGGTGGCGCCGGCGCCGCCGTCCGGGCCTGGTCCGGCGGCGGAGTCGACTCCGCCATCGAGCTCAGCGGCAACGACCGGGCGCTCCACGAGGCGATCCGCTCGGTCGTGGTCGACGGGACCGTCGTCGCGTCGGGCTTCTACCAGGCAGGGGCGGAGCACCTGCGGCTCGGCGAGGAGTTCCATCACAACCGGGTCCGGATCGTGGCCAGCCAGATCTCCGGGACCCCGGTGGCGCTCGGCCCGCGATGGGACCAGCCGCGCCTGGTCCGGACGTTCATGGGCCAGGTACGCAGCGGCCGGGTCGACACCGCAGCCCTGGTCACGGACGTCGTGGACGCCACCGACGTGGCCGCTGTCTTCGAGCGCCTCGACCGCGGCGACCCCGAGATCCTCCAGGCGGTGCTCCGGTTCCCGGCGGCGCCGGAGCCGGCGAGACCGACGCCGTGACCACCACCGTGCCCCGCATCGTCGACACCGCGCCCCGCTTCCCCGGAGACCGCTCGGGCGTCGCGATCCTCGGCTGCGGCACCATCGCGCAGTCCGCTCACCTGCCCGCCTACCAGCAGTACGGCGTCGGCGTGACCGGCGTCTGGAGCCGGCGGCCCGAGACGACGACCTCGGTCCGCGAGCGGTTCCCGTTCGTCGGCCGCGTCTACGGCAGTGCCGAGGAGCTGCTGGCCGACCCCGAGGTGCGGTACGTGGACCTGGCCACGGGTCCCGAAGGCCGGCTCGACTGGATCGAGGCGGCCGTCGACGGCGGGCAAGCACGTCCTCGCCCAGAAGCCGCTCACGCTGTCGGCCGAGGACCTCGACCGGCTCCCCGCCCTCCTGGCCCGCGCCGACGCCGCCGGCGTCCGGGTGGCGGTCAACCACAACGGCCGCTGGGCGCCGCCCTGGCGCGCGGCCACCCTGCTGCTGCGGCAGGGCGCCGTCGGCGAGGTCGTGGGCGTCACCCATCTGCACGACAAGCCGCTCCCACCGCTGGCCGGGACGCCGTTCGACGACGTACCGCACATGCTGCTCACCGACTACCTCCTGCACTGGGTCGACATCACCCGAAGCTGGTTGACCGACGGCAGCCCCGACGGCAGGGGCACGGTGACCTCGGTCCAGGCGACCGACTCCCGGGTCCCCGGCCAGCCGGCCGACGCGCGCAACCCGTGGTCGGCCACGCTGTCCATGACGACGGTCGGAGGCGCCACCGCGGCGCTGCGCATCGTCGGGAGCGCGGTGGCGAGCGAGCCGGGCTGCCCGTTCTGGGTGCACGGCACCGGCGGCACGCTGCGAGGCAGCGTCCTGCTCGACTCCGACCGGCTCGAGCTCGACGTCGGGACCCGGCACGAAGCGATCCCCCTGACCGGCGCCTGGTTCGTCGACGGCTTCGCGGCCACCATGGGCGAGCTCATGTGCGCCGTCGACGAGGGGCGCCAGCCCGAGAACTCTGCCGCCGACGCCGCGGCCTCGGTTGCGCTGGTCCTCGCCGCCCGGGCGTCCGCCGAGGAGGGCGGCACACCGGTCGGCGTGAGCGGGGCCCCGACGTGACGCCGGCGCCCGGCGAGGTGGTGGACGAGGTCCTGGTCGACCGCGACACCGCACGCGTCTACGCCGAGGGATGGCAGAGCTGGAGCCCGGCGACCTGGTACCCCGCGACCGGCACCGGGCGGACGCCGGCCGAGGAGTGGCAGCACCTGATGCGGTTCCGGCCCGGCACTCCGGTCGCCGCCGACGGGCCTGCAGGGCGAGGGGCTGCTCGTGGTCGACCCCGGCACCGGCGCACCCGCTCGCTGCTTCGGCGCCGCGGACGCCGATTCCGTGCCCACCCTGCACGCAAGCCTCGAGGGCGACCGGGTCGTCGTCCGGGCCACGGGCCCGGTGGTGACCAGCGAGCATCCGGACGGCGGCGAAGCCGCACTGGCGGCGTACGCCGAAGGGTTCGCGGCCGCCGTCGGGGCCTCGCCACCCACGCCGCCCCCGACGGTCTGGTGCTCCTGGTACCGCTACTTCGAGGACCTCACCGCGGCCGACGTCGAGGAGAACCTCCGCGGGTTCGACGAGCACGCCCTGCCCGTGGACGTGGTCCAGATCGACGACGGGTGGAGCCCGGGGTTGGGCGAGGGTCTGCGACCCGCGGACGGCTTCGGTTCCCTGCCCGGGCTCGTGGACGCCATCCGGTCGTCGGGTCGCCGGGCCGGCATCTGGCTCGCGCCGTTCCTGGTGGGCACCGAGACGTCGCTGGCCCGCGAGCACCCGGACTGGCTGGTCGGCCCCGCGGGGCGCAACTGGGGACAGGAGCTGGCCGGACTCGACCTGACCCATCCCGGTGTCCGCGACCTGCTCGGTGACGCACTCACGCGGTTGGTCGAGCTCGGCGTGGACTACCTCAAGCTGGACTTCCTGTACGGCGGGGCGGTCCCCGGCCGCCGCCACGACGACCTGGACGGCCTGGACGGCATCGCGGCGTACCGGTCCGGTCTCGCCCTGGTCCGCGACGTCGTCGGGCCGGACGTGTACCTGACCGGCTGCGGAGCTCCGCTCCTGCCCAGCGTCGGCCTGGTCGACGCGATGCGCGTCTCACCCGACACCTTCCACGAAGGGGGCGAGGACGGCTCGACCGGCCTGCGCGGCCTGATGCCGCTGGCCGCCCGCGCCTGGCAGCACGGTCGACTCTGGGTCAACGACCCCGACTGCGTGGTCGTGCGTCCGTCGTACGCCCAGCGCGAGCGATGGCTCGAGGCCGCGACGGCCTTCGGCGGCCTGCGCTCGTTCTCCGACCGGGTCTCGGAGCTGGACGACTGGGGATGGCAGGCCGTCCGCGAGCTGCTCGCCGACCGCGGTGTCGCCACCCCGTTCCCGCCGGAACGGGTGCGAGCGGGCGCCGCCGTGGCCCAGGCGGAAGACGCGACGTGAGCACCCGCGGGCTGGCGGCGCGGATCTCGCCGTACCTCGAGCTGCTCTACCCCGACGACCACGCCGCGGTCAGCCGACGCCTCGTCGACCTCGCCGAGGAGTACGCCGACCGGCTCGCGGGCCGCGACATCGCTCCCCCGACCCACCGGACGGCCTGCCTCATCACCTACGGCGACGGGATCAGGCGGCGGGGCGAGACACCGCTGCACACGCTGGCCGGTTTCCTCCACGAACACGTGGGAGACGTGCTCAGCGACGTGCACCTGCTGCCGGTGTACCCGTGGACGTCCGACGACGGCTTCGCCGTGGTCGACCACCGCGAGGTCAATCCTGCGCTGGGCACGTGGGCCGACGTTGCCGAGCTGGCGGACGAGCACGCGCTGATGTTCGACTTCGTCGCCAATCACACCTCGAGCAGCAGCCCGTGGTTCACCGGCTGGCTCGACGGCGACCCGGCGTACGCCGGCTTCTACCTCGAGCGCGATCCCGACTTCGATGTCTCGCGGGTGACCCGGCCGAGGACCTCCCCGCTGTTCCACGCCTTCGCCCGCCCGGACGGGACGAAGGCCTGGGCATGGACGACCTTCGGGGAGGACCAGGTGGACGTGGACGTCCGGCACCCACGGACCCTGGTCGAGCTGACCGACGTGCTGCTCGGCTACCTGGTCCGCGGAGCCTCGGCGGTCCGGCTCGACGCCATCGGCTTCCTGTGGAAGGAGTCCGGCACGAGCTGCCTGCACCTCCCGCAGACACACGCGGTCATCAAGCTGTGGCGGGCGCTCGCCGACCACGTTGCGCCCGGCGCCAGGCTGCTGACCGAGACCAACGTCCCCCACGCCGAGAACATCTCCTACTTCGGCGACGGCAGCGACGAGGCCCACCTCGTCTACCAGTTCGCGCT
The DNA here is from genome assembly GCA_963788445.1 of uncultured Actinomycetota bacterium. Classification (GTDB taxonomy): domain Bacteria; phylum Actinomycetota; class Actinomycetes; order Propionibacteriales; family Nocardioidaceae; genus Nocardioides. Next base: position 135,428 of record CAWBGN010000001.1, on the reverse strand, counting down.
GCCGCCCGCTGGTGCTCCACTCCTTCGTGGCCGGCTCGACCGCTCGGCTCAGCGCCTGGGCGGCCGGCGTCGGCCCCGTGAGTGACACGGCGACCTGGTTCAACTTCCTGGCGAGCCACGACGGCATCGGGCTGCGCGCCACCGAGGGAATCCTCGACGACCACGAGCGGGAGGCCCTGATGGAGCGCACCCACTCGCACGGCGGCAGGGTCTCGTGGGCCAGCCGGCCGGACGGCAGCCGGACGGCGTACGAGCTCAATCTCAGCTACCTCGACGCGCTGTGCACCGTCGACGAGGCCCGCGACCCCGCGGTCCTGGCAGCCAAGGCGCTGGCGGCCCACAGCATCCTGTTCGCCTTCCTCGGCGTCCCGGCGGTCTACTACCACTCGCTGGTGGGTTCGCCACCCGACCTCGAGGGGATGGTGACCAGCCGGATCAATCGCCGGATCAACCGTGCCGTCCTGGATGCGGACCGGCTCCGCAACGAGCTGCGCGACGATCCTCGCCGCCGCGGCGTGTTCACCGGCATGCGTCACCTACTCGACGTACGCCGGAAGCACGAGGCGTTCTCACCCTTCGGCACCCAGCGGGTCGAGCTCATCGACGACCGGGTCTTCGCGCTGCTGCGCGGCGCCGGCACGGAGGCCGAGCTGCTGTGCGTGACCAACGTGACGGGCGACTCCGGTCACCCTCGCGGAGGTCGTCGGAACCGATGTCCTCACCGGTGACCGGGTCGGCCCGCTCGTGCTCGAGCCGTGGGGCTACGCCTGGGTGAGACCGGACCACCGCTGACGCCCTCGCCGGCCCGGGACTTCACCGGAGACCGATCGCCCCATCGATCATCAGGAAGCCTCCCACGAGCATGCCCGCCAGAGCACCCATGGCGGGGCCCGCGGCCACCACCCGGTCCCGCAAGGCGGCCAGCCGCAATTGAGCCTCACCGGGATAGCGGGCGTAGTACACGAACATCAGCGCCACGGTCGCGGTCGAGGCGACGGTGAACAACACGAAGGCGATCGCCACCGCGAGACCGGACTCGTCGTTGTGCACGACGACGAGGGATGCCGCGGCGGTGATCGCCCAGGGTTGCTTGAGGACGCCCACGACCGCGGCGCCGAGGGGTGTGAGCCCCTCCATGTGGCCCACGAGCCGTTGCGTCCCCCAGTCCGACGAACCCGTGGGTGCGGTCGGCCCTCGGCGCCACACCCGGGCCCCGACCACCACCAGAGCAGCGCCTAACAGAACCTCGATGACAGCCACCGAGGTCCGCCCGCCGCCCTCCTGAGTCTCACCCGACAAGGCCAGCGCATAACTCGCGGCGAAGACGACTGTCAGCGAGACACCCCAGCCGAACAGGAACCCGACCGCGTTCACGCGAGCCCTGGCCGTCCCCAGGACCAGGACGAACACGACGATCGTGGCAGGCGACAGGCTCGCCATCAGGCCGAGGAACACCACCGGCAGGATCAGGCCCATCGCTCCATCCCAGGTCTACTCAGTGCTGTGGCGCTCACGGTCCGAGGCACCACGGTGCCCGCGCGTGAGGCAGCCCGCCTCGCCCATAGAGGGTGACGCGCCCGCCACCACCGGCTCCTACCTTGAGGGGCATGTCGTCGCCGCAGCCCGCCCTACCGACCCCATCCAGCGGCCCGCTGGACAGCGAGAACCCTGTCACCCTGCCGCGGACCGTGCCGGTCATGCTGGGCGTCATCGGGGTCGTGGCCATCGGCGCCGCAGTCAGTGGCGCGGCTGGAATCGTCGCGCCCACGATGCTCGCGCTGGTGCTGACGATCGGGGTGCTTCCCGTCGAGGCGTGGACGCGCCGCCACAGCTGGCCGGGGTGGCTCGGCACCTTGTTCGCCCTCGTCACGGCGTACGCCATCGTGGCCGTGCTCCTGATCGGGACCGTCATCTGCCTGATCAAGCTGGTGGACCTCCTCCCGCAGTACACCAAGGACGCGCAGAACCTCACCGGCGACGCGCAAGCCGGCCTGTCCAAGCTGGGCCTCGGCACCGACAAGACGAGCGACGCCCTCAGCAAGCTCGACCCCGCGAAGGTCGCCGATGTGCTTGCCGGCCTCCTCTCAGGGATCCTGGGGGCCATCGGGGAGTTGTTCTTCCTGGTGACCCTGATGTTCTTCTTCGTCGTCGCCGTCCCGGGATTCCGGCCGCGCACTGCATGGCTGCGGCGGTCCAAGCCGCAGCTCGCCCGATCGCTCGCCAGGTTCGTCAACGGCACCCAGCGCTACCTGGTCATGACCGCGCTGTTCGGCGCCATCGTGGGAGTCCTGGACGCCGGCGCGCTCTGGCTCATCGGCGTGCCGCTCCCGCTCGCCTGGGGCTTCTTCTCGTTCATCACGAACTTCATCCCCAACGTCGGCTTCGTGATCGGCATCATCCCCCCGGCACTGATCGCCCTGCTCGACTCAGGCTGGCAGACCATGCTGTTGGTCATCGTGGTCTACAGCGTCCTCAACGTCACGATCCAGACGTTCATCCAGCCGCGCTACGTCGGCAACACCGTCGGGCTCAGCGCCGAGATCACTTTCATGTCCCTGGTCGTCTGGGCGTTCCTGCTCGGTCCGCTGGGCGCCCTCCTCGCGGTCCCGATGACCCTGCTCGTGCGCGCCGTGTTCCTCGACGCCGACCCGCGCGCTGCCTGGGCTGCACCGCTGATCGACGCGCAGGTCGAGGGCCCCGAACCCGATCCGGCGTAGGTGGCTCGACCGCCGACATCGCCGGGACCGCCACCTTCGGCGACGTGACCGACGGCCGCCCAGTTTGGGTCGGCGACTTCACCGGCGACGGCCGTACGGACGTGCTCATCTACCACCCCAGTAACGACAACTGGTGGCTCGGCAAGATCTTCACGGAGGACCCAGCGTGTGCCGGGCTGCGCACCACGAAAGTGAACCTGGAACGCCAGATAGCGCAGCTGATCGCGCAGCGAAACGCCCTGGACCCCCGCGACCCGCAGGACAAGGGGGAGATCGCTCAGCTGAACATCCAGATCGGGCAGCTCCGAACCCAGTTGCAGGGTGTCCAGACCGACATGGGCAACCGCGCCTGCCCGGTCACCGCAGCACCGAACACGGCTGGAGAGGTGCTGTCATGGTCGCTGGTCGGCAACACCGCCGGCTTCGGCCACGCCATCAACGACGGCCGCCCCTTCTGGACCGGCGACTTCACCGGCGACGGCAAGACCGACGTGCTGTTCTACCACCCAGGCGACGACAACTGGTGGCTCGGCAGCCATCCAGGGGGCCAGCTCGACCTGGTCACACGTCGGCAACACCGCCGGCTTCGGCCACGCCATCAACGACGGCCGCCCCTTCTGGACCGGCGACTTCACCGGCGACGGCAAGACCGACGTGCTGTTCTACCACCCAGGCGACGACAACTGGTGGCTCGGCACCATCCAAGGGCGGCCAGCTCACCTGGTCACACGTCGGCAACACCGCCGGCTTCGGCCACGCCATCAACGACGGCCGCCCCTTCTGGACCGGCGACTTCACCGGCGACGGCAAGACCGACGTGCTGTTCTACTACCCAGGCGACGACAACTGGTGGCTCGGCACCATCCAAGGGGGCCAGCTCGCCTGGTCCTTCGTCGGCAACACCGCCGGCTTCGGCCACGCCATCAACGACGGCCGCCCCTTCTGGACCGGCGACTTCACCGGCGACGGCAAAGCCGACGTGCTGTTCTACTTCCCCGGCGACGACAACTGGTGGGTCGGGAGCCTGACGGACGTGCCCGCGGAGGACGCGCAGTGCCAGACGCTGCGTTGGAGCCATCGCAGCGGCTCGCTCCGAGATCCGGAACCTTGTGATGCAGAAGAGCACGCTTGAACCCACGCGACCCTCAGGACCTGCGCGAGATCCTCGCCATCAACCGTCAGATCACGGCGCTAAACCAGCAGATCACGGCCGCGAACTCGCAACTGGCGTCCCTGTCGTGCCCGGCGACACCCAACCCGGGCGGAAAGCAACTCACGTGGTCGCACGCCGGAAACACCGTCGGCTTCGGCCACGGCATAAACGACGGCCGGCCGTTCTGGATCGGCGACTTCACCGGCGACGGCCGCACCGATGTGCTGTTCCACTTCCGTGGCGACCTGAACTGGTGGCGGGGCAGCTTCAGTGGCACCACCCTGGGATGGACGCCGGTCGGGAACTGGTGAACGGGGCCAGTCGACGGCCAGGCAACGATGGTCAGAGGGGAGCATGACGATGCAAGTGACGTGCCGCGTCGTGCTCCCGACCCGGGACTCCGTGCGCCCCGGAGCACAGGTGCACTTCCTGGTCGAAGACGTGTCGTTGCAGGATGTGGCGGCCCCGGTGCTGGCGAGCGCCACCTTCCCGGCAGAAGCCGGAGGCCGTGACTAGCTGCGCAGATACGACGCGCCGTTCACGTCGATGATCGTGCCGGTCGAGAATCGCGCCTCCGGCGAGGCCAGCCACAACACCGCGGCGGCGACCTCTTCGGGCCGCGCCACCCGCCCGAACGGGGACTGGGCCCGCACCGAGTCTCCGCCGGGACCATCGAGGACCTCGCGGGCCATCTCCGTCTGCACGAACCCAGGCGCGACCGTGCCGACCGCGATGCCTTCCGGCGCGAGTGCGATGGCGAGCGACTGGCCGAATGCGTTCATCCCGGCCTTCGACGCACCGTAGGCAGGGTTCGCCGGCTCGCCGCGGAACGCGCCGCGGCTGGAGACGTTGACGATCGCACCGCCGCCCGCGGTCCGGAGGTGTGGAATCGCGCAGTACGCCGCGTTGGCGGCACCGGTGAGGTTGGTCGCCAGGGTCCGGGTCCAGACCTGCTGCCACTCGTCGTACGACGTGGTCAGCGGCGGATGGGCGATGAACACGCCGGCGTTGTTGACCAGCACGTCGAGCCGGCCGAGCCGCTCGGCGGCGGAGTCCACGGCCCGGCGGACTGCATCCGGGTCGGCCAGGTCCGCCTGCACGGTGACGTGGCCGGCGCCGGGCAGCGACGCCACGACCCCCTCGGCGGCCTCGGACGACGACCCATAGTGCACCGCGAGCCGGTCGCCCTGAGCGGCGAAGGCGCGCACGATAGCGGCGCCGATGCCGCGCGAGCCGCCGGTCACCAGCACTCCCCGTCCGGTCATCGCGCCACCTCCGCGACGCCGACGAGGAGCCGCTCGATGTCATCGGGACTGGTGTACGGCGCCAGGCCCGCCCGCACCGCCCCGGTGTCACCGAGGCCGAGCCAGCGCGAGGGCTCGACGGCGTAGAAGTTGCTGGCCGGGGCGTTGACCCCGGCCGTCGCGAGGTGCTCGTACACCGCCCGGCCCCCGCGGCTGGCGACCGAGAAGAACACCGTCGGGGTACGCCGCTTCGGGGCGCCGTGCACGGTGACACCGGGAATCCCCCCCAGCCCGTCCAGTAGCCGTTCGAGCAGCAGATCCTCGTACTCCTCCACCGCGCGCATCGACTCCAGCACCCTGGTCCGGCGGTCGGTGGCGTCCGACGCAAGGCCCGCGATGTAGTCGACCGCTGCGGCGGTGCCGGCGAGCAGCTCGTAGGGCAGCGTGCCGAGCTCGAACCGCTCGGGCACCCCGTTCGTCGAGGGCAGCAGCTTGTCGGGCTGGATCAGCTCCAGCAGCCCCGGATCGGCGACGACGATGCCGTGGTGCGGTCCGAAGAACTTGTACGGCGAGCAAGCGTAGAAGTCGGCGCCCAACGCCGCGACGTCGACCGGGGCGTGCGGCGTCAGATGCACCCCGTCGACGTACAGCATGGCTCCCACCTCGTGGACCGCGTCGGCGATCGCCGACAGATCGGGCCGGGTGCCGAGCACGTTCGACGCGCCGGTGACGGCGACCAGCTTCGTACGCCCAGACAGCTCCGCGCGGACATCGTCGACCGTCGAGCTCAGCGGTCTCCCGGTCGAACCCGACCCAGCGAACCGCCGCGCCTGCGCCCGCCGCCGCCTGCACCCACGGTCGGATGTTCGCGTCGTGGTCGAGCCGCGTCACCACGACCTCATCACCCGCCACCCACTCCTTGGCGAGCGCCCGCGACACGTCATACGTCGCCTGCGTCATCGACCGAGCGAACACCACCGCGCTCGCCTCGCACCCGAGCAGGTCGGCAACCGCCTCGCGCGCGCCGGCCACAACGTCCTCGGCCCGCCGCTCGGCGGCGGTGACCACTCCCCGGTTGGAGATGCCCGACGTCATCGTCCCCGCCACCGCCTCGGCGACCTGCCTGGGCACCTGGGTGCCCCCCGGCCCGTCGAAGTACGCGACACCCTGCTCGAGGGCCGGGAAGTCCTTGCGGATGCGGTCGAGGTCGAGGCTCATGGCCACATCATCGCCGTCCGCGGAGCGCGATCGCGAATGGGAGGTCAACACCCGGACGGCAACCCCAGGTGGAGCGTTTCCGGGTGGGGCTACGGGACCGGGACCCACTTGGCCAGCTCGGCCCGACTCAGCGAGAACGGGGTCAGGTTCCCGGCAGCCGCTGCGCCACGACCCGCACCGTCTTCCTCGCCGGTTCCACCGTCGTCCTGGTTGCCGTTCGGCTCCGGCGGGTCGATCGGGCACCAGGGTTGTGGGCCGTCCAGTGCCTCGTTCCAGTGCGGCTGCCACATGAAGCACTGCCGGAACCCCGGCGGGATGTCGTCCTGCGAGCGGATCGACGCACCGGCGTGCGAAGGAGCCGGGACCTGGACGGAAACCTCGGCGGGGGTGCTGTAGCGGTCGGTGTCGACCGGGATCGCGTTCCCGGCGGACGAGGACCCGACGATGGTCACCACGGCCAGCGTGGCGGCGGCACCCGCGGTGGCCGAGGACCACCACCAGCGCGAGGACTCCGCACTGAGGGAGTACCTGGTGAGCGAGTTGCGGTTGTTCATGACGTTCTCCTTGGGAGGTGCCGGGACCTCGTGACCCGGGCTGCTCCCGTTCTGTCAGCCGCCGGTACCGACACCGCGCCCAACCGGTATCGATCCGGTACAAGCGCGGTTGACGGCCCACTAGGCGGCGAGGACATTCGAAGCGTGGGTATTTCGGTCCTGGGACCGCTCACGCTCGACGACTCGGCGTCCCACCTGAGCCCCCGCGAGACGCTCGTCCTCGCCGCGCTCACCGCGGCCGGGGACGAGGCACTCAGCGCGGACCAGCTCTCCGAGGTGGTCTGGGGAGACGCACCCCCGGCGTCCTGGCACAAGAACCTCCAGAGCTGTGTCGTTCGGCTCCGCAAGGTCCTGGGCGCCGACGCGATCGCGACCTCCGGCACTGGCTATCGGCTCACCGTGCCTGTCGATGCCGTCGACGCCCGCCAGTTCGAGGCGCTCGCCACCCGCGGCCACGAGCTCCTTCAGCTCGGCGAACCCGACCGTGCCGCGTACGCGCTGGCCCAGGCCCTCGCCCTGTGGCGGGGACGTCCGTTCACCGAGCTCGAGGAGTGGGAGCCCGGCAGCCTCGCAGCCGACCGCCTCACCGAGCTCCGCCTCGACGCCCAGGAGTGGTGGCTCGAGGCGTCCGTCGCCGCCGGCCACCACCGCGAAGTTCTGGCCCAGGCCCAAGCCCTCGCCCAGGCGGCACCGCTGCGGGAGCGCCGGTGGGAGCTCCTCGCGCTCGCCCAGTACCGTGCCGGCCGCCAAGGAGAAGCGCTGGCCACCATCGCCGGGATCCGCCGCCGCCTCGTCGACGAGCTCGGCGTCGACCCTGGTCCCGGCCTGGAGGCGCTCGAGCAGGCCATCCTTCGCCAGGACCCCGCCCTCGACACCGAAGAGGTCCGGGAGCGGGCCAGCGACACCTGCCCCTACCTCGGCCTGATGCCCTACGACGTCGATGACACCGAAGCGTTCTTCGGCCGCGACCGCGACATCCGTGCCTGCACCGAACGCCTCGAGGTCGAGGGCGTCCTCGCCGTCCTCGGCCCGTCCGGGTCTGGTAAGTCCTCCCTGGTGCGCGCCGGCCTCGTCGCCACCCTGGCCCGAACCGGCCGGCACAGCGACGTCATCACCCCCGGCCGGCACCCCGTCGGAGCCCTCCCGCCACCCAGGCCCACCGGGAAGCCGCGCCTCCTCGTCGTCGACCAGGCCGAAGAGCTCTTCTCCCTGTGCGACGACATCGAGGAACGGGAACGGTTCGTGCAGCTGCTCGCCGACCACGCCGAGGCCGCGCCACTGGTCCTCGTCCTCCGGGCCGACCGGATGGGAGACGTCTCCGCCCACCCCGCACTCGCCCGCCTGGTCGAACGCGGCCTGTACGTGCTGGCTGCCATGACCGCCGACGAGCTGCGCGCCGCCATCGAAGGACCCGCCCGGCAGGCCGGACTCATCATCGAACCCGGCCTGGTCGACCTCCTCGTCCGCGAGGTCGAGAACGAGCCCGGCGCCCTCCCCTTGCTCTCCCACGCGCTGCGCGAGACCTGGCTCCGCAGGAGGGACGCACCCTGACCGTCGCCGGCTACCAGGCATCCGGCGGGATCCGCGGCGCCGTCGCCCAGTCCGCCGAGCAGCTGTACGGCGAGCTCGAGCCCGGACAGCGCAAGGCCCTGCACGACCTGCTCTTGCGGCTGGTCTCCCCCGGACAGCAGGGCGAGCCCGTCCGGGCCCGGGTGCCGCGCCGGCAGGTCGTCACCGCCCCCGACCAGGACCAGCTCGTCGACCAGCTCGTGAAGACCCGGCTCGTCACCAGCGACGACGGAGTCCTCCAGCTAGCGCACGAAGCGCTCGCCCGAGCCTGGCCGCGGCTCCGCGGCTGGCTCGAGGACGACATCGAAGGGCAACGCATCCTCCACCACCTCTCCGCCACCGCCGACATCTGGGACGCGCTCGGCCGACCCGACAGCGAGCTGTACCGCGGCGTCCGCCTCGCCCAGGCTCTCGAGTGGCGAGAACGACCCCACGCCGACCTCACCGACGTGGAGGCAGCGTTCCTCGACGTCAGCGCCGCGCTCGCCGAGGCCGAGGAGCGTGCCGCCGCGGATCAGCTCCGGCAGAAGACCCGGCTCATCCGTCGGCTGCGGATCGTGCTCGCCGGCGGCTGCGTCCTGCTGCTCGTCGCCCTCGCCGCCGGCGGGTACGCCGCCTACCAGCAGAACCAGGCCGAGGACAACGCGGAAACCGCCCGCCAAGCCGCTGTCTCGTCGGACGCACGGCGGGTCGGAGCCCGGTCCCAGCTCACCGAGGACATCAGCCTCTCGCTGCTGCTCGCGGCCGCGGGTGCACGGCTGGACGAGTCGCCGGAGACCCGGGTGAACCTGTCGACCGCGCTGGCGAAGTGGCCCACGCTGGTCCGGTCTGCGCCGCCCGGCGGCGGCTACCTGGAAGGTCTGGACGTCAGTCGCGACGGCCGCTGGATCGCCGCCTCCGACGATCAGAACCGGATGCACCTCTACGACGCCGCCACCAACCGGCTGCTGCGCAGCTACGACGCGGGCCGGCCGGCCGAGGACGGGCAGGCGTTCATCGATCGGGGCGTTCAGCCCCGACAGCACGCAGCTCGCCGTCATCCTGGCAGGCGGAGCTCCACCGAGCCGGTGCGCCTGCTGGACCCGGACACGATGGAGCCGACGGCCACGAAGCTCGCCTTCCCCGGCGGCGAACCGGTCGTCGGGGCGGACGTCGAGTTCAGCGCCGACGGTCGCTACCTGGCCGCCTCCGTGCAGACGGTCCGCTGGTGCCGGGGAATCCCGAGACGACCCCGGCCTACGCGGTGGTCTGGGACCTGCGCTCCCCGTGCACACCACCCGTGCGGCTGCCACCGGCCCGTCCTACCAGGGGCTGGCGCTCAGCCCGGACGGCCAGATCCTGTACACCAGTGGGCCGCTGACGGCGTACGACGTGGCGACGGGAAACAGATCTGGCGGCGCGAGGAACTCACGTCGTACACCGTTCTCGACGTGAACGTCAAGGGACCTCTGCTCGCACTCCGGGACGAGGAGGCCCTGAAGGACGTGGTCCTTGTGGAGGCGGCGACCGGAAGGACGGTCGCAGGCTGCACGGGCACCGGGACGAGGTCCGCGACGTCGCAGTTCTCCCCAGACGGCACGCTGCGTGGGGGCGGTCGCCGACGGTGAGCTCAACGTCTGGGACACCGCCACCGGCCGGCCACTGGCACGGTGGGACACCTACGATCCGTGGGGCGTCGGCTTCAGCCCGGACAATGACCTGGTCTACGGCGGCGGCGGCGAGTCGATGCTGCGCACCTGGGACCTGTCGGTGGAGGACACGTATCTGCAGCAGACGACCCAGGCCGACGACGCCGACGTGTTCGCGCACGCCGACTTCTCCCCGGACGGGCGGCCAGGTGGCCTACCGCTGGCTCGACGACAAGGGCACGGGATGGATCAGGTTCGTCGACACCGTCACCGGCGCAGCGACGCGCCCGTGCGCGTCCGGTGTCAACGATGCGGCCGCTGGGCCAGCGGCGCCTGGCATCCCCAGGGTCAGAGGTACGTCGCTACCTGTGTGAGCTCCCGAGTGTCGGGATCGCCTTGGTCCTCAACCCCGCCACAGGCAGGGTCCTCGAGAAACGGGAGCTCTTCGCCGGCGACGTCTGGTCGATCGCGTACGTCGACGAGAATCGCAGCCTGCTGGTGGGTGGTTCCTACGCCCACGGAGAGCTCTACGGACGCGGCAACCGGACCCGTCGTCGTCGACGCCGAGACCCTTCAACCCCGGGGCGAGCCCTTCAACATCACCGCCCACAACGCCATCTCGATCGGGGACGGGAGCACCGCGATGGGTCCAGGAGCTCTCCGGCGACAGCGCCGCGGGGCAATGGCGGGTGATCGACGTCAGCAAAGGCGACGTGCTGTCCGAGGGGGCCCTGGACCTACGCGCCTACGCATTCGCTGCCTCTCCGGACGGCTCGACGGTCGCGGTGGCGGGGGAGGCCGGCGAAATCGTGACCATCGACGTCTCGACCGGAGACGAACAGCGGCGTACCACCGGTCTCGGTGCCCCGGTGCTGTGGCTCAACTACTCAGATGACGGGAAACTGATGGTCTCCGGTGCCGACGATGGCGGGGTGAGCCTGTGGGACGCCTCGACCCTGGAGCTGCTGGGCACCGTCTACCCACCTCACCGCGGGGAGCCGGTCCCGGCTGGTGCGCAGTTCATCGGCGACAGCCACGACGTGGCCATCGCGTCGTACGACGGTAAGGTCTACCGGTGGGAGACCGACCTGGAACGGGCCATCGACTTCGCCTGCCAGATGGCCGGCCGGAACCTGACCGAGGAGGAGTGGGAGCAGTTCCTGCCCGGCCAGCCCTACCAGTCCGTCTGCCCAGAGGAGTGAGAGGCAGTCCACGTGGCTGCTCATCGACGGTCGACGTAGATGACTTCGATGGCGTTGTTGCCGTAGCCCAGGCGGTTCCACGGGGGCACGTCGGGCTGCACGTTGCCGGCGGCGTCGGTCGCTCTGGCCCGCAGGGTGTGTCGGCCGACGTCGATCGACGTCCCAGGTGAAGCTCCAGTCCTGCCAGTGGTAGTCGCCTCGGGCTGGTTCGAGCTGTGCGGGCTGCCAGTCGCCCTCTCCGGTGAGGCTGACGTCCACGCGGGTGATGGGGCCGGTGCCGGACCAGGCCTTCCCGCGGACCGTGTAGGTACCGACGTCGAGGGTCGAGCCGGGTGCCGGGTCGGTGATCCGGGCGCGCACCCGCATCAGGGAGACGGGCTCGTGGGGTCGGTCGGGCCACTGGTAGATGTAGTGACCGGTCTGGAACTCGCCGGTGTAGCGGCTCGGTGAGGACGTCGAGTCGTTTCAGCCACTTCACGGACGCGACGGCGTACCAGTGCGGGACGATCAGCCGGAACGGGGCGCCGTGGTCGCGCCCGAGCGGTTGGCCGTTCATCTCGTAGGCGATGAGGATCCCCGACGCCGGGTCGGTGGCCTCGTCGATCGGGAGGGAGCGGGTGAAGGTGAGGTTGTCCTGGTCGGTCTCGGGCAGGATCGCCTGGAGGTGGTACGGGCCGTGGTCGGCGCCCTGGGCGAGGACCTCGACCCCCTGCGCCGCTGGCTCGACCTTCGCCAGCACCTCGTGCAGGAGCGCGCCGGTCCAGCGGGCCGTGGAGACGGCGAAGTCACCCCAGGGTTCTCCGGTCGGCAGCGGCCGCATGTCCAGGCGGCCGTTGCCGGCGCACTCGAGGGTGACCGTGTGGTCGTGGGCCGGCATGGCGCGCAGGTCGTCGAGGGTCAGGGTCGTGGGGGCGCCGACCGCGCCGCCGATCTCCAGGGTGCCGTCGTGTTCGGGCACGGCGAAGTTGCTGCGCACGTAGTGGAGCTCGGTGGGGGTGACGTCACCGACGAGAGCGGCCGGTGGTGCCTCGGCGTTGTAGGGCGCGGGGTTGATCATCACCAGCGCGGCGCGTGCCGCCTCGAGGTCATCAGCAACGGTCATGCTGTTCAGCCTCCTTGGGCAGGGTGAGTGGAGTGCGGTCCTCAGAAGTCGGAGTCGTCGAAGGTGGGTTCGCGGCCGTCGTTGAAGGCGCCGATGCCCTCGACGCGGTCGGGGTGGACCGCGGAGCGCCAGTGCGCGTCCATCATGATCGCGATCGCCTGCTCGATCGGCTGTCCCTCGCCCAGGTGCACCGCGCGCTTCACGGACTGGACGGCGGTCGGGGAGTTGCCGGCGATCTTGTCGGCGATCCGCTGTGCCGCGGACATCAGCTCGGCGGGGTCGTGGAGCTCGTTGACCATGCCGAGCCGGTACGCCTCCTGGGCAGGGACCGGGTCTCCGGTCATGAGCATCTGCAGGGCCTTGCCGCGCGGCAGGAGACGGGGCAGCAGGGCCGGCGAGCCGCCGCCGGCCGCCAGGCCGAGCATGGCTTCGGGTTGGCCGAAGGTCGCGTTGGTCGAGGCGATGATGAAGTCGGTGCTCTGGGCGAGCTCGCAGCCTCCGCCGTAGGCGATGCCGTTGACGGCGGCGAAGATCGGCTTGCGCAGCTGACGGACCGTGTACAGGGTGCGGTCGAAGGCCTGGCGCTGGCGCAGCCAGTCCTCCTTGGTCATGGCCTTGCGCTGCCGCAGGTCGCTCCCCACCGAGAAGGCGCGGTCACCGGCGCCGGTCAGGACGACGACCCGGACCGCGGTGCGAACCGCGATCTCCTCGACGACCTCGGTCAACAGGGCACCCATCTCGGTGGTGATCGCGTTGTCGGCGTGGGGTCGGTTCAGGGTGATCCGGGCGACCCGACCGTCGGAGAGGTAGTCCAGGAGCACGGGCGCCTCGGTCTCCTCGACGTCGGGTGCGGGCGGGCCGAAGTCGAGTGCTGCCCAACGGTCCGTGCTTGATGAGCTCATCATGCTTCCTCTCTCGGTGAAGCCTCGTCAGGTGTCGAGCTCGGCGAGCCAGCGCAGCGCGCTCAGGCTGGGGGCGAAGCAGTACTCACCGCCGCGGGTGACCACGAACGGTGGCAGGTCCTGCAGCCTGCGGCGGATCGGGCGTTGCGGGATCGTGAAGCTGCTCGAGTCGTGGTGCGGCCCGACGAGGGGGTCGGACTCGAGCGGGGCGCCGATGAAGATGCCGTCGTTGAGCCACTGGGTCTTGACGAACTCGAACTGCCGCTTGAGGTGGGCGCCGGCGAAGACGAAGATGATCCCGCGGTCGATCGCCGTCGTCCTCGGTCACGCCGTCGGGGAGCATCGGCCCGTAGCTGGTGCCGCGCCGGATCATCCGGTGGAGTCGGACGTCCACGCTGCCTTCTCCGTCCAGCGCGTCACGCGGGTTGGCCCGGCGTGCGTGGGCACCGACCGGGCACTTGAACCCGCGCGGGTCGTCGCCGAAGACGAAGTCGTTGTTGCGCCGCGGGTCGCTCCCGAGCTCCGGGTCGTCGGTGTCGGGCGAGACCGCGAGGGGTGCGCCGCTCTGCCAGCGCCCGACCATCTTCGCGCCGAGGAGGTCCTCCTCGGCGCGCGTTGCTGCCCGGGCGCGCAGGTAGCTCCGGTAGGCCGCCACCTTCGTGTGCAGCTTCCGGAACACGACGTAGGTGCCGTTGCGCCCCAGCACGTCCGGGGTCGGCATGGGCGGCAGCTCGCCCGTCTCGTCGGGATAGCCCAGGATGATCTCGCCGGCCTTGAGTGGCCGCTCGCGAGGATTCGTGGGAGGTCGGCCGCTCCCCTCGACCGCGGGTTGGCCGATGCCGTCCTTGAACCCGAACGAGGTCCGCCCGGTGGCGAGCTGGTAGCAGTCCTGTCGCCAGATCAGCTCGATCCCGGGCAGCTCGGCGTGGGCCTCGCGGGCCCTCTCGGCGACGGCCTGGAGCCGGGCCTCGTCGGAGGAGAGCACGGCGATGGCGACGTGCACGTCGGCGGTGCCGAGCGGCTTCTCCCAGTGGTCGGGCCCACTCTCACCGATGTCGCCCAAGACCTCGGCGCGGGCCGCCATCCCCTGCCGGAACTCCGGTGCGAAGCTGTCCAGCGACGCCTGCGGCACCCCGAGTGCCTTCAGCCCGTGGTAGGTGAAGGCGACCGTGAGCGAGGTCTCGTCCGCGAGTGTCGGCTCCTGCCGCGGGGTTGGCGATCCGGTGCAGCCGCCGCACGAGCTCGCGTCCGTCGGCGCGGTCGCGGATGCGCAGCAGCAGGTAGGTGCCGACGTACGGCGAGGGGCGCTCGTACAGCGCGCCGGCCTGGATGTCGTCGAGCTCCAGGGCTGCGCCCGTCGTGGCGTCCACCGCTGTCAGGCCCCTTCCATGGTCAGTGGTGCTCGGGAGGCTCGGGCGGGTCCGGGTTCGGCGACGCCAGGTACGGGAAGGTGACCGTGCCCGGCCGGGTGGCGGCGTCGACTCCGTCGCGGATCGTGGGGCCGTGGCCGGCGTTGACGAGCTGGGTGAAGATCGTGTCCATGACGTCGTCGTTCAAGGTCCGGCCACCGCACGTCGCGTGCGCCTCGCCGCGTCGGGCGGCGAGCTCGATCTCGAGGAACGATCCCTGCTCGACGTACGGCTTGGTGACGTCGACGACCAGGTAGTCGGCGAGCATCAGGTCGGTGAGCGGGTGGCTGCCGTCCTCGCCGGTCGGCCAGTCCTGCTTGCCGTCGAGGCCGTCCCAGAAGGCGAGGTTGGCGTCCAGCCGCGCCCGGAAGGCGCCGGCGTAGGAGTCGCCGAGGTGGAACGCGTCGTCCATGTTGTACAGGTCGCGGATCTCCAGGTCCCGGTTGACCTGGTCGAACTCCTTCGGGGCGAGCATCATGTTCTTCACCTCGGGGCGGCCCACCCGTTCGATCCGGACGTTGAACTCGCCGCGGGTCAGGGTCTCGGCGACCACACCCACGAGCGCCCAGCCGGGCAGGAGCCCGGTGTCGATCTCGACGACGATGCTCAGCACGTTCTTGCCGTCGAGGAAGATCGACCCGGGGTCGGTGAAGGCGAGCTTCCGGGTCGCGATCGTGGCCAGGGCGGCGCGGGCGTCCATGATGAACGGGTCCCACCGGACGCCGGCGAAGACCCGCATGCCGCGCCCCACGCCACCCTGCTTCGTCGTTGACGCGGAAGGAGACGTGTTCCCCGCCGGGTGTCACGCAGCTCCCGTGCTGCTCGTGGTCCGGCTGGCCCGTCGATCGGGTCCGACACGTGCTCCGGCGGGTCGAAGACGCAGTCGAGCACCACCTCCTCGTCTCCCGGGACGAACGCCCACCCGGACGCTTCGCCCGCCGGCGGGGTGAGCGGTCGCAGCCGGAAGCGGTAGAGCAGTCCCGCGGAGAAGAGGTCGGAGGGCTTGGCCATCGGCAGGGTGTTCAGGACGAGGACGAGGCGACCCGGGGTCTCGGGGCTCGGGAACGCGTAGACGTCGGTGATGTCCGCGATCGGATCCGACAGGGCGCGCGGCCCGGAGATGTGGTCAGACATGACGGTGTCCTGTCTCGGCCGCGGTTAGTCGGCGGCCTCGTCCAGCAGGGGCTGCAGCGCTGGATGCTGGAGGGCCTCCGCGGCCTGCGGGTGGTCGAGCACCTGCTGGAACGCGGCTGTTCACGCGCTGCGCCTTCCGGATCTCCTTGACCGTCCCGCCGTAGTTGCGGGCGTACGCCGCGGCCGTCTGCTCGGCGCCGAGGACGAAGGCCGCACGGCGGCCACGTCGGGCAGCCCGTCGTACCCCTCGACGTGGCGGAAGATCACGTCGAACAGCGCCAGGGTCGGCCCGGAGGTGAAGAAGTCCTCCATGTAGGCGTCCCACGGACCGTCGAAGCTGGTGATGAACGCCAGCCGGGTGTCGTCGTCGAACAGCACGAACCGCGCCTCGTGGATCGTCTGGATCGCCATCCCGTAGTCACCGGGTCGGTACCCGGGCGTGTCCTGCAGCTCCAGGAGCGCGGCCCGCAGCGACGGCGCCTGGCCGTCCTTGACGCGGAAGAACAGGCTGAACTCGCTCGTCGGCCCGACCTGCAGCCCCGGCTGCGTGGCGCCACCGTCTGGTGCGGCCATGGGTTGCCTCCACGTTCTCCCGGCTCGACCGCATCACGCCCGACGACCCAGGTATCCACAGCTGGAAGCGCTCCAGCCACGGCGACGGTAGGTCCCCTTTCGACCTGGCGGCCTCACCCCGTACGGGTGAAGCCGAGCGCGCAGACGCGCGGCCACACTCCACCGGACCGGTCGACCAGGACCCGGATCGACGAGAAGAGGCTTGCCATGGACGCCATGACCAACGACTTCGGAGAAGTGCTCCTGTGGTCCTTCTGGTTCTTCATCTGGATCGCAGCACTCATGGTCTGGTTCCGGTGCCTGTTCGACCTGTTCGGTGACCACACGCTCAGCGGGTGGGCCAAGGCCGGATGGGCCGTGCTCCTCATCTTCGTGCCCTGGGTTGGCGCCCTGATCTACCTCATCGCCCGCGGCCGAAGCATGACCGAGCGACAGATGGCCAAGGCCACGGAGCTACAGGCCGCCCAGGCCGACTACATCAAGCAGGTCGCCGGCACCCCGACCTCGGCAGCGGACCAGATCGCCAGCGCCAAGGCGCTCCTCGACTCCGGCGCCATCGACCAGAGCGAGTTCGACACGCTGAAGGCCAAGGCCCTCGCCTGAGGACCCAGTTGTGCCACTGGGCGACGCGTCATTCTCGGCGCGTTCGCACTCGGCGTTCAGTGCGGCCGGATCCACCCGTACCGGGTGAGGACGGCAAGGTCGGATCGTTCGACAGTCGTCCGTGGACGGGCATTCTCGGCTTCGGATCTGCCCCGGTTCCTCGCCGGCGTGTCCCTCGACGAGGTGCCCGAAACGACCGGACGGAGGTGCTGTCATGAAGGTGCGACCAGGTGCAGTGATCCGGGGCGCCGGGGTGGCCTTCGCCTGTCTCGCGTCCGACCCGACCACGCGCTCGCGCATCCTGCTCGCGGCGTACGCGGTCGGTTGGCCACTGGACAAGCCCGGTCTGCAGGTGTTCGTCGTGATCCCCGACACCGACGAACCGTGGAAGCGTGCCACGGTGCCTTTCGCGACGTCCGTGGCGTCCTGGTCGACGGTGATGCTGGTCGCGACAACCGCAGTGCGGCGGACTGTCCTGCCGGCACCGATCGCTGCGGTCCTGCTCGGAGGCGCCGTGGTGGTCGTCGACTCCCTCCTCGCCGACCGGGGCGAGGACCGAGCAGCGGACACGGCTGCAAAGTCCGATGTCGCGGTCGATTCCGCCGACTGCTGACGGGCCGGACGTGGAGTTGGGGTCAGCTGTGAACGGTCATCCCATGTCCGTCCACCGTTCAGTGGATGTCACCTGCGAACTGGGCGGCTGACCCCCGGCTGTCGGGCGGGTAGCCACCTGTGGCCCGCGGCGCGGTGTCCCTACCGTCGGAGCATGACCACGACTACCTTGCCGCCCGCCCCAGCGCCGACCGTCGCCGCCCGCAGCCGGTGGCTGCCGCGCGACGAACGTTCGCTCTTCCTGCTCGGCACGGCGCTCGTCGCGCTCCACGTGCTCGACGACACCCTGCTGCAGCCGCCGGCGGGTACCACCGCCGCCGACCATCTGGTCGGCGCCCTGGTCCCGACCGCGCTGCTCGCCGCGGCCGCTTGGGGCTTCGGAAGGGTACGCGCCGGATGGCGCGCCGTCCTGGCGCTGTCGGTCGGCGTGTTCGGGATCGGCATCGGGATGATCGAGGCCGGCTACTACACCACCGCCGTCGGGCCCTCCGGCGACGACTTCACGGGGCTGCTCGCGATCCCCGCAGGAGCGCTGCTCGTCGGCCTCGGCCTGTGGCGGCTATGGCAGTCGCGACGACGCACCGGGCCGCTCTGGCGACGCCTCCTCCGACGCTCGATGCACGTCGTGGTCGCGGTCTTTGCAGCGTATTTCGTCGCGCAGCCGGTGCTGTTCGCCTATGCCGTCACTCATGTCCAGCGTGCCGTGGTGCCGGAGGACGAGCTCGGCGTCGCACACGAGAACGTGACCTTCACGACCTCGGACGGGCTGACGCTGCACGGCTGGTACATCCCTTCCCGCAACGGCGCGGCGATCGTCGACTTCCCCGGGCGGCTCGGCACCCAGGCGCACGCGCGGATGCTGGCCCGGCACGGCTACGGCGTCTTGCTGTTCGACCGGCGCGGTGAAGGTCGCAGCGAGGGCGGCGGCAGCATGCTCGGCTGGGGCGGCGACAAGGACATCATCGCCGCGGTCGACTGGCTCAAGCGACGCCCGGACGTCGACCCCGACCGCATCGGCGGGGTCGGCCTGTCGGTCGGAGGCGAGCTGATGCTCGAGGCCGCCGCTAAGGACCCCGACCTCGCCGCCGTGGTGTCCGACGGTGCGGGGGCGCGGCAGTTCGGGGAGACGAGGGAGGCCCTCCCCGGTGCCGGGTTCTGGGCGATGAGCCCGGCGTTCGCGCTGCTGAACGTGTCGGTGGCGGTGTTCTCTGACACGGCACCGCCCGAGTCGCTGTTCGATCTGGTCCCGCGGATCGCGCCGCGCCCGCTGCTGTTCATCAACGCGCCCGACGGCGGCAACGAGACCGAGGTCCTGACGCCGGAGTACGCGCGGATCGCCGGGCCGAACGCGTCACTGTGGTCCGTCCCGGACGCGCCGCACATCAAGGCGATCAAGACCGCCCCGGCGGAGTACGAGCGGCATGTCGTCGGCTTCTTCGACGAGGCGCTGCTCGGGCGCTGACCGACGTCGAAGCCACGCCTGAAGTCATGGATCAGGGTCGCGACGCGACGCGCTACAGGTGACCGGCCCGGCTCCTCACGTGGAGGGACCGGGCCGGTTCCGCAGCAAAGCGCGGTCGGTGACACTCGCATCCGCAGCGCGACCGCGCGGAGCACGGGATGGAATGTCCCGATGACCGAATCTGGGACATCCTGTCCGAGATCGAGACGCCGTTGGACTAGTTCAGCAGTGACCTTCCGCGGCCGTTCACATCAGCTGCAGCCGGAGGTGCTGCCGCAGCCTTCGCAGACGTAGCAGGAGCCGGCGGGGCGCATCTTGGTGCCGCAGGTGAAGCAGAGCGGGGAGTCGACGGCGGTGCCGGTGATCTTCTCCAGGAGCTCGGCGGAGGTGTGGGCCTCCTTCACCTCGGCCTTGGGGACCTCGCGCTCGTTGCCGCCCGTCGAGTCGTGGTTTCGAGACGGTTGCTGCGCAACCTCCTCAACCACCGAGGATGACGTGTCGTCCAGGACCTCGATCTCGATCAGCTCGGACGCTGAGCCGGTCTCCTCGATGGGCTCGTAGGAGCCGGTCTCGAGGTAGCGCTGGCGCTCGTCGGCGGAGTAGATGCCGAGTGCCTGGCGGGATTCGTAGGGCAGGTAGTCGAGGGCCAGGCGGCGGAAGATGTAGTCCATGATCGACTGCGCCATCCGGACGTCGGGGTCGTCGGTGAGGCCGGCCGGCTCGAAGCGCAGGTTGGTGAACTTCGAGACGTAGGTCTCCAGCGGGACGCCGTACTGGAGCCCGATGGACACGGCGATCGAGAAGGCGTCCATGACGCCGGCCAGGGTCGAGCCCTGCTTGCCGAGCTTGAGGAACACCTCGCCCAGCTCGCCGTCGTCGTGGGCACCGGAGGTCATGTAGCCCTCGGCGCCACCGACGGTGAACGAGGTGGTGCGGGAGGTGCGCGACTTCGGCAGGCGCTTGCGGGTCGGGGCGTAGACGACCTTCTCGATGACCTTGGTCTCGACAGACTCGGCCGACGGGCGGTCGCTGTTGCTGCTCTCGCCCTTGTTGTCGCCCTTGCCGGACGAGAGCGGCTGGCCGACCTTGCAGTTGTCGCGGTAGATCGCGGTCGCCTTCAGGCCGAGCTTCCAGGACTGGAGGTAGATGTCCTCGATCTCCTCGACGGTGGCCGACTCCGGCAGGTTGACCGTCTTCGAGATGGCACCGGACAGGAACGGCTGGGCGGCCGCCATCATCCGGACGTGGCCCATCGGCTTCAGGGCGCGGGCGCCCATGGCGGTGTCGAAGACGTCGTAGTGCTCGGTCTTCAGGCCCGGGGCGTCGATCACGTGGCCGTGCTCGGCGATGAAGTCGACGATCGCCTCGACCTGCTCGGGCTGGTAGCCCATCTTGCGCAACGCGCGCGGCACGGTCTGGTTGACGATCTGCATCGAGCCGCCGCCGACGAGCTTCTTGAACTTCACCAGCGAGAAGTCGGGCTCGATGCCGGTGGTGTCGCAGTCCATCATGAAGCCGATGGTGCCGGTCGGCGCGAGCACCGAGGCCTGCGCGTTGCGGAAGCCGTTCGCGGCGCCGAGCTCCTGCACGTCGGCCCAGGCCTGGGTGGCCAGCTTGTGGGTCGCCGCGTCGGAGACGTGGAGGGTGCGGACGGTGTCGTTGGCGGCCTGGTGCTTGCGCATCACCCGCTTGTGGGCGTCGGCGTTGCGGGCGTAGCCGGCGTACGGGCCGACGATGGCGGCGAGCTCGGCCGAGCGCTTGTAGGACTGGCCGGTCATCAGCGACGTGATCGTCGCGGCCATGGCCCGGCCACCGTCGGAGTCGTAGCCGAGGCCCATCGCCATCAGCAGCGCGCCGAGGTTGGCGTAGCCGATGCCGAGCTGGCGGTAGTCGCGGGTGGTGTCGCCGATCGCCTCGGTCGGGAAGTCGGCGAAGCAGATCGAGATGTCCATCGCGGTGATGATGAAGTCGACGGCCTTGGCGAACAGCGGCGCGTCGAAGGTGTCGTCGTCCTTGAGGAACTTCAGGAGGTTGAGGGACGCGAGGTTGCACGAGGAGTTGTCGAGCGACATGTACTCGGAGCACGGGTTGGACGCGGTGATCCGGCCGGTCTCGGGGTTGGTGTGCCAGTCGTTGATCGTGTCGTCGTACTGGAGGCCCGGGTCGGCGCACTCCCACGCGGCCAGGCTGATCTTGCGGAACAGGTCGCGGGCGTCGACCCGCTCGATGACCTCGCCGGTCTTGCGGCCGCGCAGACCGAAGTCGGTGCCGTCCTCGACCGCGCGCATGAACTCGTCGGTGACCCGGACGGAGTTGTTGGCGTTTTGGTACTGGACCGAGGTGATGTCGTGGCCGCCGAGGTCCATGTCGAAGCCGGCGTCACGCAGGGCGCGGATCTTGTCCTCCTCGCGCGCCTTGGTCTGCACGAACTCCTCGATGTCGGGGTGGTCGACGTCGAGGACGACCATCTTCGCCGCGCGGCGGGTGGCGCCACCGGACTTGATGGTGCCGGCGGAGGCGTCGGCGCCGCGCATGAAGGAGACCGGGCCGGAGGCGGTGCCGCCGGAGGAGAGGAGCTCCTTGGAGGAGCGGATGCGGGAGAGGTTCAGGCCGGCGCCGGAGCCGCCCTTGAAGATGAAGCCCTCTTCCTTGTACCAGTTCAGGATGGAGTCCATCGAGTCGTCGACGGAGAGGATGAAGCAGGCGGAGACCTGCTGCGGCGACTGGGTGCCGACGTTGAACCAGACCGGGGAGTTGAACGAGAAGTACTGGTGGACCAGCAGCCAGGTGAGCTCGTGCTCGAAGACCTCGGCGTCCTCGGGGGTCGCGAAGTAGCCGTGGTCGAGGCCGGCCATGGTGTAGGTCTTCACGACCCGGTCGATGAGCTGCTTGAGGCTCCACTCGCGGACGTCGGTGCCGACGGCGCCGCGGAAGTACTTGGTGGTCACGATCGTGCTGGCGTTCGCCGACCAGAAGTCGGGGAACTCCACGCCGCGCTGCTCGAAGACCGTGTCACCGGTCTTCCAGTTCTGCTGGACGACGTCGCGACGCTCCCAGGTGATCTCGTCGTAGGGGTGGGCGCCCCCGGTGCTGAACACCCGCTCGACCTTCAGACCGCCCTTGCGGGTGGTGCTGCCGGGCGAGCCGCTCACCGTCTCCGTCATGGATCTTCCTCCGCTCCCTTGGACTTCCGGGTCCATCTGGTGTTGCTACCTACATGGTGGTGGCGACCACCGACATTTGGTGCGCCCGGCGCGTGCAGCTTCCCCACTACACACGCCGGGCGGTCTGGGGTCAGCCCGTTGGCGCGGGCTGAGGGGGTGAGGCGTGGTCTCGAGACGGTTGCTGCGCGACTTCCTCGACCACCGATCCATCGACGCCGTGGGCGGCGCGCTCGGCTCGCAGGATCGCGATCTCGTCCTCGAAGTCGTCGACCGACTCGAAGGCGCGGTAGACGCTGGCGAAGCGGAGGTAGGCGACCTCGTCGAGGGCCCGGAGCGGGCCGAGGATGGCGAGACCGACCTCGTGGGCCGGGATCTCGGCGGCACCGTCGAGGCGTAGGGCGTCCTCGACCTCCTGGCCGAGGCAGGCCAGGTCGTCCTCGGTGACCGGGCGGCCCTTGCATGCCTTGCGGACGCCGGAGACGGCCTTGTCGCGGTGGAACGGCTCCGTGGCGCCGGAGCGCTTGAGCACGGTCAGCTGCATCTGCTCGACGGTCGTGAACCTCTTGGCGCAGGCCGAGCAGGTACGCCGCCGGCGGATCGAGGCGCCGTCGTCGGAGACCCGCGAGTCGAGGACCCGGGTGTCGGTGCTGCGGCAGTAGGGGCAGTGCACCGGGGGCCTCCTCTCGGGCTCGCCAAAGACACCCTCGGGGGGTGTGCGCTGGCTGTGGATATGGGGGGTGATGCTGTGTATAACAACGAGCTACCTGTGGGGCTTCCACACCCGGTCTGTGAACTAGATGTGGATAACTACACCGGTGTAAGTACTAGATGTTGTGGTTACCGTACGCCGGTAGATCGGGCTTCGCAAGCGAACTCGAAACTTCTTTGAGACCCGGGTCACACGGAGGACAAAACCGCAGGTCAGAGGCCTGGACATCCACGAAAATCGGTAGGGAGCACCCGCGTGTCGAGGGGTGGTCCCGGGGCCTCCCGCAGGGCCCTCAGCCGGTCTGCTCGGTGCCCTCGGAGGCGGCCGGTTCGAGCACGAACCAGGCGGTGGTGCCGACGGCGTCACGCTCGGTCCCCCAGCGGCTCGCGAGGGCGTCGACCAGGGTCAGTCCGCGGCCGGAGACCCGCATCGGATCGTCGTCGGAATCGGGACTCGGCGCCGGGCCCCGCTGCGCGCCGCCGCGATCGCGCACCACCACGCTCAGCCGACCGGCCTGGACGTGCACGGTGAGCTCGGCGCTCGCGTGGGCGTGCATGATCACGTTGTTCACCAGCTCCGACAGGCACAGCTGGGCGGTGTCGACGGAGTCGTCGTCGATCCCCCACTCGGCCAGCCGCTCGCGCAGGAAATGCCTGGCCGCGCTGGCCGATTGTGGGTCGCCGTCCAGCTCCAGCAGCGCACGGTGCCCGTCGCCGCTGAGGCTGGGCCCACCGACGGTGGGGCCGGTGCCGAGGGCGTCGGCGCGCACCCGGCGTACCGCGTCGGCCGTACGCCTCGCTGCCGCGTCGAGCAACTTGCGCTGCGTCTCGGTGAACGGCTGGTCGGCGTCGAAGAACACGACCAACCCGCCCATCGGCGGACCGATCCCGGGCAGCGGCATGGCGGCCATGGCGCGCGTGCCCACCTCGCGCTGGTGGGCCACGACGCCGGGGAACCGGGCCTCGAGCTGGTCGAGGTTGCCGACCACGGGCTGGCCGGTGCGGGTCACCGCGGTGAGGGGTACGTCGTCGTACGCGTCGATGTGGCACCACGGCAGGTCGCCATCGATCACCGAATCGGACGCGACGAACCGCAGCCGGCGACCGGCGCCCTCGGTCAGCGCCACCCCCACCCGGGTGACGTGGGGAAGCCCGAGCAGGTGGATGAGGGCGCCGCGGGCGACGGCGTCGACGTCGCGCGCGTTGTGTAGCACGAACTCGAGGCGGTGGACGGGCGCCGACTCGGCCCACGCCTCATCGCTCACGCAAGCAATTTTAGATCATGTTGCAGTTTGCGTGGCGGCAAAATTTCCTGGGCTGAGATAGGGCAGAATGTGCCGGTGAGTCAGATGGGCAAGCGGGCCGGGCCCAAGCGGAAGCGGACGTTCCGGCCGGGCCTGTTCCTCTTCGCGATCGGGGTGACCTTCGCTGTCGTTGCGTGGGGCTACCTGGTCAAGGCTGCGATCGACTTCGGCGCGGCGGGCCGCGGTGGCGACCAGGACGCGTGGATGTTCCTGGCGTTCGCGTCCCTCGGAGCCGTTGCCTGCCTGTTCGTGGGGCTGATACTGATCTCGCGGATCCTGCGCCGGCTCGGCATCACCAACCCGGCGTCCCGGTCGGAGAAGCCCCCATCGTCCGCCGCTGAGCCCCCGCGGCCCGCGCGCCCGGTGGGCGGCCACCGCGCCAAGCACTGAGCCTGGGCTCACCGGTCCCTGAGCCGGCGGACGAACTTCAGCCCGGACCACGTCTCGTCGATCGCCGCGACCTTGACGTCGACGAACCCGAGCTCGAGGCCGAGGTCGCGGACGACGTTCTCGTCGAGGTCGGTGGGCAGCTTGCTGGCCTTCTTCGGCCAGCACACCCAGACCATGCCGTCGGTGACGGTGCGCTCGAACAGGGTGGGCAGCCGGGCGGAGAGGTCGGCGAGCCGGCCTTGGAAGGTGAGCGTCAGGTCGGCCCGGCGCGGGAGGCGGCGTACGACGTGGGCGCCGCCGAGGTCGCCGAGGTCGACGGCAGCGGGCACGCCGTCGAGGAAGACGGTATGGGTGTCCTTGACGCCGAGCTTCCTCGGCAGCGGGGTCCCGGAGTAGCCGACCATGGCGCGACGGTAGCGGTCGCCCGGACCGGATCGTCCGGAAATGCCGCGAGGGGCGGAGCCGGCGGCTCCACCCCTCGTCTTCCCCGGCCCGCCAGCCGGGGTCGAGTCGGCTGACGAAGTCTGTGGTGTCGGGTCACTCCGTCGTGGGGACCCGGATCTTCTGACCGGTGGTGAGCATGCCGGAGTCGAGTGCGTTGAGCCGCTGGATCCGCTCCACCATCGCGCCGGTGTCGCCGTCGGTGGCGGCGCCCGCGGCGATGTCCCAGAGGGTGTCGCCCTCGCCGACCATGACGACCTGGGTCGGCTCGGGGGTGCCGCGGTGCTCGGTGGCGACCGATCCCGCGCCCCAGTAGACGCCGAGCAGGAGCACGACGAGCAGCGCGCCGAGGAACACGACCAGGCGGCCGCGCCGGGTGAGCCGGACCTGCCCCTGGGCGGGGATGGCGCCGGTCCTTGCTCTGGTCACGGCGCTGGTCATTGCTCTGGGGGCGATCGTCATGGTGCTCATCGGGACCTCCTGGGGAAGTGGCGGTCAGCCTGTCGGTCTGTGCCTGACGAATGTCTATCGGCGACCACCGACAACCCTGCCGGGCTGACCTCGAGCGGCCGGTCGATCAGACGTTCGATCGAACACATGTACGAAGTTAGAGCAGGTGTTCGAACAGATCAAGCAACACGCCGAACAAATGTTCGAATGCGAGGTCGCGAGGTTCGAGCTCAGCGACCCTGCTTCGCGATCGCCCGTTTCCCCTGCGCCTCGACCAGCCTCATGCCGCGCTTGGCGACGGACGGGGCCAGCGCCGTGCCGCGCATCAGGGCCCCCCGCCAGCGCGGGATGGTCAGCACCACCCGATTGCTGCCGACCAGGTCGACCGCCTCCCGGGCGACCTCGTCGACCGTGAGGATCCGTCCGCCGGAGTGCACCAGCCGGGTCGCGAGCCCACCCGGAGTCTGGCCGTCGAGCAACGCGGTCTGGACTCCGTCGGGGCAGAGCGCGTGCACCCGGATGTTGCGCGCCGTCTCGGCGTCGACCGACATGGACGCCGACACGATCGCGGCCTTGGTGGCGGCGTACACGCTGTAGCCGGGCACCGGTCCGAGCCCGGACAGGGAGGCGGTGTTGACGATGTCGCCGCCGTCGCCGCCGAACGCGTCGATGGCCGCTCGCATGCCCCACAGGGTGCCGAGCAGGTTGACGTCGACGAGGCGCCGTACCTGCGCCTCGGTGAGGTCCTCGAGGTTGCCGTCGTCGCCGATGCCGGCGTTGTTGAACCACGCGAGGAGTACGCCGTGGCGCGCGGCCGACGCGGCGACCTCACGGTGCGAGCCGGGGTCGCTGACGTCCTGCGCGATCCCCTCGGCGGCGTCGATCT
Source organism: uncultured Actinomycetota bacterium (assembly GCA_963788445.1). Taxonomy (GTDB): domain Bacteria; phylum Actinomycetota; class Actinomycetes; order Propionibacteriales; family Nocardioidaceae; genus Nocardioides. Next base: position 109,003 of record CAWBGN010000001.1, on the reverse strand, counting down.
CGTCGGCCGTGGCCACCGCGGCTTCGCCGTCGATGTCGGTGATCACGACCCGGTGGCCGCGGGCGACCATCCGTTCCGCGATGCCGCGCCCGATGCCGCGGGCTCCTCCGGTGACGACGACACTGCTCTTCATGGGCGGGAGTCAACCACGGTGGTTTCGAGACGGTTGCTGCGCAACCTCCTCAACCACCGAGAGACGCGACACGCGGTTCGAACAGGTGTTTGAATTCACCCCCTCGCGGGGTCTACGGTTCGGACACACCAGCACCATGATCGGGAGGGCGTCACCATGGCCAAGAAGACCGTCAGCGAGCTGCCCGACGGACCCCCTGACGCCACGGGGCTCACCCCGCGCCAGCAGCGGGTCCTCGCGCACATCAAGGAAGCCATCGAGCTGCGCGGCTACCCGCCCAGCATGCGCGAGATCGGCGACGCCGTCGGGCTGACCAGCTCCTCCAGCGTCGCCCACCAGCTGAAGGTGCTCGAGGAGAAGGGCTTCCTCAAGCGCGACCCCAACCGGCCGCGGGCGCTCGAGGTGTTCCTGCCGGAGCTGATGGCGGCCCGGCGGTCGATCAGCTCCGCCGACGAGACGAGCTTCGACGAGACCGACATCGGCGACGCGATGCCGGCGGCGACGTACGTTCCTGTCCTCGGCCGGATCGCGGCCGGTGGCCCGATCCTGGCCGAAGAGACGTACGACGAGGTCTTCCCGCTGCCCAAGCAGCTCGTCGGCGAGGGCCAGCTGTTCCTGCTGGAGGTCTCCGGCGACTCGATGGTCGACGCCGCGATCTGTGACGGCGACTACGTCGTGATCCGCCAGGCGCAGACCGCCGAGAACGGCGAGATCGTGGCCGCGCTGATCGACGGCGAGGCGACGGTCAAGACGTTCCAGCGCAAGGACGGCCGGGTCTGGCTGCTCCCCCACAACGACGCGTACGAGCCGATCGACGGCACCAACGCCAGCATCCTCGGCAAGGTCACCGCGGTCCTGCGCTCGCTCTGACTGGGCGAACCCTACCCGGGACGAGAACGACCCCGCCGGCCACCACGTGGCAGGCGGGGTCGTCCGTGGGTTCAGACGTCAGGCAGCCGGCCCGAAGGCGGCACCCCTCACCTTGACGACCTGGCCGGCGCCAGGGTCCTCGGCAAGCGCAAAGGCGGAGGAGTACAACGCTCCATGCCGCCACAGCAGCCCGACCGGCATCGTCACCTGCGCGACCCTGCGCGAGCCGTGGATCCCGATCCGCGTGATCTGACTCTCCAGGACGTGGGACGTGAAGACCGTCCCACGCGGGCTCACGGCCACCCCGGTCGGCGAGGTGAGACCCCGGTAGACCTTCAGGACCTTGCCGTTCCGCGGGTTCAGCACGTACACCCGACCGGCGCCCGGCGCTTCGCCTCCGAGCGTCGAGACATAGAGCCTGCCACGCGGCCCGTAGGCCAGCCCGGTGGGCACCGGGTCACAGCCGAACCCGTCCACGGTGTTGTTGGGCCGCTCGGCACACTCCCCCGTGCGCACCACCCGCGGCACGAAGAGGGTCGACACCTTGCCGTGGCGACCGACCCGCAGGACCACATTGCCGCCGCCATCCGCCACGAGGAACTTGCCCTTGCCAGTCCGGTCCCGAACGATGTTGAAGGGGTTCGACAGCGCGTCGAGAGGCACACCGTTCTCATCGAACTGGATCTGGCCGTCAGGGTTCTTCTTCAGCTCGTTCGCCATCAGGTCGGCGAACTGGTGCGCCGTCCCGCCGGGCCTCGCCAGCAACACCGACGAACCCGGCACAGGCGGCGGAGCCGCAGGGTCGGCCTCGCCGGTCACGATGGCCACGAACTTGCCGAAGCGGATCGCCCCCGAGGCTCCTGGGACATCAGTGACCACCGGCGTGGTCGCACCGGTGCGCGGGTTCACCCTCGTGACCTGACCGATGAAGGCCTCGGTCACCAGCAAGCCGCCCCGGCGGTCAGCGGACACCTCGAAGGGGCCGTTCAGTCCTTCCGCCACCACCTTGACCGGTTCCGGCGCACGACCCTGCGCTGCCGGCGTCATGAAACTCGTTGTCGTCACCGCGGCTACTCCTGCGATGACTACTCGCTTGACTGCCCTCATACACCTCACTCCTCGTCGATTTCGTGCCCCCCGAACACCCTCGCGACGCTAGTGAACGAATGCCGGCGAATGGACCCCCAACTTTGGGTAGGTCTATCGACACGGCGGACCAAGCGCGTCGCTGCGCGCTACTTCCCGCGGCCCCCGCCTCTGACCCTTCAGGGTCGGGCCCGGGGCCGCTCAGGGACGCACCCGATGTCGTGACCCGCCTGCCGCGGTGATCGTCGAGGGGTGACGCTTCTTGCTCCTCCCGACCCGGGTCTCGACAAGCTCGACCGACGTTGGTCGCCGTGGCGTGGGGTGCGCGAGCTCGCGGTGCTGCTGGCCTTGTACGTCGCGTACAGCAGCACCCGGCTCTTCGCCAACGACGCGCTGGCGCCGGCGGTCGACCGGGCGCACGCGCTGGTCGACGTCGAGCGGCTGCTCGGGCTGCATTGGGAACACCAGGTCAACCGGCTGTTCGTCGACGTCCACCTGCTCGGGCTGCTCGGCAGCTACTGGTACGCCACTGCGCACTACATCGTCACCGCAGTCGTCCTGGTCTGGCTCTACCGCCGTGGCCCGGCGACGTACCTGCCCGCCCGCCGGGCGCTGCTGCTGGCCACGGTGCTCGGGCTGGCGCTCTACCTGCTGCTGCCGATGGCGCCGCCGCGTCTGAGCCCCGGGTACGTCGACGTGCTCAGCCTGAACTCGGCCGACGGATGGTGGGGGTCGGAGGCATCGGCACCGCGCGGGCTTGGTGGGTTCACCAACCAGCTGGCGGCGTTCCCATCGCTGCATGCCGGGTGGGCGCTGTGGGTGGCGCTGGCGATCCGGAGCGCCACGACGAACCGGGCCTGGCGCGCGTTCGGCTGGACACACGCGGTGGTCACGGCGGTGGTGGTGGTCGGCACCGGCAACCATTGGGTGCTCGACGCCGTGGTCGGCTGGCTCCTCGTCGGAGCCGCCTGGTACGTCGCCGTCCGCAGCTCGCGAAGGAAAGTGTCGCCATTTCTTGGCGGATCGGACCGAATCAGCGTCTAATCAGTGCGGTCGTGCCAACCACGGAGGAGCCGTACATGCGCATTCGGTCTGCTGTCGCAACCGTCGCCACCCTTGCACTCACGGTCGGAATGGGCGCCACGTCCGTGGCCTACGCCGACGACCCCGACGTGCCGCCGACGGCTCCGAGCGACGAGACGACGGTCGAGACGAGCGTCGAGATCGCCGAGGAGGCACTGGACGACGCGGAGCTGCTCTTCGACGCCGACCCGGCCACGATGCCGGCCGGGGACCGGGACGCCACGCTGGTGCTGCGCGATCTCGCCCTCCACCGCGACCGTCTCGTCGGCGCGGACCGCGCCACCGCGAACCGGCTGCTCGCCCGCCCGGGTGCACCGAGGAGCAGGTGCGCCAGGCACGTGTGCGTCCACTGGACCAACCGGGGCACGCACAGGGTCGCGCAGAAGGACAGGCGCCCCCGCAACGGCACCCCCGACTACGTCGACAAGGTGCTCAGGACCATGGAGAAGGTGCACAGGACGTACGTGCGGGCCGGCTACCGCGCCCCCAAGAGGGACACCGGGCAGGGCGGCAACCGGAAGCGTGACGTCTACCTGGCCAACATCGGGGTGCAGGGCCTGTACGGCTACTGCACCAGCGACCGGGGCGGGAAGCGGGTCGCGGCGTACTGCGTGCTCGACAACAACTTCTCGAAGCGTGAGTTCCCCACGAACACTCCGCTGGAGAACATGCGCGTGACCGCCGCGCACGAGTACTACCACGCGGTCCAGTTCGCCTACGACTACCGCGAGGACAGATGGTTCATGGAGGCAACGGCGACCTGGGCCGAGGACGAGCTCTTCGACGGCGTCAACGACAACGTGAACTACCTGCCGAGCGGGCAGCTCGGCACCCCCCAGCTCCCTCTCGACAGCGCCTTCAGCAACGGCAACTACTACGGGAACTGGATCTTCTTCCGCTACCTCACCGAGCGGATGACGACGAGCAAGGCCGGCATGCCGGTGCTCGTGCGCGACATGTGGCGCGGCGCGGGAGCAACGCTCAACTCCCTCCAGGCAGTCCGGCGGGAGCTCGCCGACCGCGGCAGGAGTTTCGCCGACACGTACGGGTTGTTCACCGCCGCCAACCGACGCCCGGGCACGACGTACGTCGAGGGCCAGGCGCTCCGGTATCCCGTCGCGACACCGCGCGACAGCTTCACGCTGACGTCGGGGCGCCCCTCGGGCGAGAGCACCGGAACCATCGATCACCTGACCAGCGCCACCGTTCGTTTCGACCGCGGCGCAAGCATCGGCGCGACGGACGACCTGGCACTCGACATCAACATGCCGCCCACGGCCAAGGGCTCGCGGGTGGTCGTCACCCGCTACAACACCGACGGGACCACCCGGGTGGAGCGAGTCACCCTGGACCCCAGAACGGGGAACGCGATCGACTACCTGGTTCCGTTCGGCTCCGGGGTCCGCCGGGTCGAGGCCACCCTGGTGAACGCCAGCTCGAGCCTCGGCACCGCCTATAACAATCGGCCGGCCAACGTCACCGCTACCGTCGTGCCCTGATTCTCGCGAACACTGAATGAACGGACGGGGGATGCGGGAGATCGCGGAGGCCACCCCCGGTGTCCTCGCGGCCCACGACCGGCGGGAGAAGATGCTGCGGCTCGGACCCGAGGCCGGGGACGTCGTGGTGTTCTGCCAGGCGGGCTGGCGGTTCAGCGAGCCCGACCCGACCGGCAACCCGATCCCGGGCAACCACGGCCACCCGGTCACCCGGGCGATCCCGTTCTTCATCACCGGCGGACATCCCTCGGTGCCGGGCCGTCGCCGGTCACCCGCTCGGGCGCGCACGATCGACGTCGCGCCCACGGTCGCGACGTTCTTCGGGGTCGGCGGGCCGCGAGGCGGGTACGACGGTCGCAGCCGGCTCTGAGCCGTGGTTGGCTCGGCCGGCGGCGATCCGGGTCAGCGCCTTGCGGACCACGGCCGGGTCGGTGGTGGTCCACATCGGCGGCAGGCTGGCCTTGAGGAACGAGCCGTAGCGGGCCGTCGCCAGCCGCGGGTCGAGGACGGCGACGATGCCGCGGTCGGTGGTGGTGCGGATCAGTCGTCCGGACCCCTGGGCCAGGAGCAGCGCGGCGTGGGTGGCCGCGACCTGCATGAAGCCGTTGCCGCCGGCCTTCTCGACCGCGCGCTGGCGGGCGGACATGAGCGGGTCGTCGGGGCGCGGGAACGGGATCCGGTCGATGATCACCAGCTGGCAGGTGTCGCCCGGGACGTCGAGGCCCTGCCAGAGGCTGAGCGTGCCGAACAGGCAGGTGTGCGGGTCGTCGACGAACTGCTTCGCCAGCTCGGGCAGCTGGGCGTCGCCCTGGGCGAGCGTGGTCAGGTGGGGCAGCCGCTCCCGGACCGCCTCGGCCGCGGTCTCGGCCGCCCGACGGGACGAGAAGAGCCCGAGCGTGCGGCCCTCGGCGGCGTCGACCAGCTCGACGATCTCCTTCAGGGTGGGCCTCGCCCAGGCCGTCGCGGCCGGGCTGCGGCAGGTGGCGGGCGACGTACAGGATCGCCTGCTGGCCGTAGTCGAACGGTGACCCGACGTCGAGGCCCTGCCAGGGCAGCGCGTCGTTCTCATCGTCGGAGACCATCTCGCCCTCGATCACCCGCTCCGACGGCTTGAGCCCGACGCTGGTGGCGACGGCGCTGAAGTCGCCGCCCAGCATCAGGGTCGCGCTGGTGAAGACGACTGTCTTGTCGGTGAGCAGCTTGTCGCGCATCGGCCCCCACACCTCGAGCGGCGCGACGCAGAGCCGGGGCGGGAAGCGGTCGCCACCCTCGGCCAGCCAGAGCACGTCGGACTCGAGGTCGGCGGCCATCCGCTCGGCGTTGACGAAGACCTCCTGGACCAACCCGCGGGCCTGGGTGCGAGCCGGCGTCGACGCCCTCGGAGTCGGCGTCCTTGGGGTACGCCGAGAGGCAGGCGCGCGCGGCGTCGCGGACCAGCACCAGGGCGTCGCCGAGCTGCTCCGGCATCGTGTCGAAGCGACCGGGCGACGCGGCCGCGACCGCGTCGGCCAGGGCGTCGGCCGCATCGGCGAGGTCGTCGGCCTCGGAGCCCTCGACGTACCGCTGGGAACGCCTGGCCGCCCGCTCGACGTCGGTGACGCTCATCTCGTCGGTGGCGGCCTGGGTCACCCGGGAGACGACCTCGTGGGCCTCGTCGATGACGACGGCGTCGTACTCCGGGATCATCGGGACGCCCTCGATCGCGTCGATCGCGAGCAGCGAGTGGTTGGTGACGATCAGGTGGCTGCGCTGGGCCTTGTCGCGGGCCAGCTCGACGAAGCACTCCGCGCCGAACGGGCACTGCGCTGCGCCCAGGCAGTCGCGGTGGCCGACGCTGACCTGCCGCCACTCGCGGTCGGTGTGGCGGGGCGCCCGGTCGCGCTCACCGCTGCCTCCGCGCCTCGGTCTCCTCCTCGGCCCACTTCCGCAGCTCGAGGACCTTCTTGCCGATCGAGCCCTCGGGCACGTCGACGAGAGTGCCCTGGTCGTCGGGCACGCCCTCGCGGATGCGGTGCAGGCAGGCGTAGTTGGAGCGCCCCTTGAGCACGGCGTAGCTGACGTCGAGCTTGTCGCCCACCGCCTCGACCAGCCGCGGGATGTCGCGCTCGACGAGCTGGTGCTGGAGCGCGAGCGTCGCCGTGGCGACCACGACCCGCTTGCCGTGGAGCAGGCTCGGGACGAGGTAGCCGAGGGACTTGCCGGTGCCGGTGCCGGCCTGGACGAGCAGGTGCCGGCCGTCCTCCATCGCGTCGGCCACGGCCTCGGCCATCTGCACCTGCCCCGGCCGCTCCTCACCCCCCAGCGCGGTCACCGCAGCCGCGAGCACGTCACGGACGGAGACTGCATCGTGGGGCTCGGAGGGCTCAGGCACCCGAGCACCCTAGCCCCGCCCTCCGACACTCCCGCGACGCCATGAGGGCTGGGTCAGCCCTTGGTGCGGTCGTCGACCTCGAACACGGGGACGCCGTCCTGGCAGGCAGCCTCGACGCGGGTCCGGCTTCGCTCGTCGAGGGTCTCGAACTCGACCCGCAGCTCGCCCGGGCCGCGGTCGTCCACCTCGTACTTGTAGCCGTCCGTCGGCAGGAGCGATACGAGCGAGATGGCCGAGCCGGCGCACTCGGCGGTGACGTACCCGGCGGGGCCCTGCCAGGTACGTCGGTTCCCGCGCTCGTCCCCCGGCGTGCCGGACGGCGGTGCCTCGGTGCCGCGGTCGCGGGGCGGGTCGAGGGTCGGCTGGGTCGACGGGGTCGAGCTCGACACCCCCTCCCCAGCACGCGAGATGACCGCCCACACCAGCCCGGCCCCGGCCGCGACGACGAACAGCCAAGCCGCCAGACCGATCGCGATGGTCAGGCGGGGGCTCATGACCGCATCATCCCAACCGGACCGTCGCGCGGGCGATGAGAGCGGGCGGCAAGTACCGTGCGGGCATGGCCAGCATCCTGGTCGTCGAGGACGACGAGGCGATCCGGAGCGCCGTACGACGGGGGCTCACCGAACGCGGGCACGCGGTGGCGACCGCCGGCACCGGCCTGGCCGGGCTGGAGCAGGTGCTCGCGGACCACCCGCAGGTGGTGCTGCTCGACCTGGGCCTCCCGGACGTCAACGGGCTGGCGCTGATCTCGATGATCCGGGCGACCTCGCAGGTGCCGATCATCGTGATCACGGCCCGCGACGACGACCCGACGATGGTGAAGGCGCTCGACGGCGGCGCCGACGACTACGTCGTGAAGCCGTTCGGGACCGACCAGGTGGCGGCCCGGATCCGCGCGGTGCTGCGCCGAGCGGGCAGCGACCCAGGGGCGGCGCCGGAGCCGGTCCGGGTCGGCGAGCTCGTCATCGACGAGCGCTCGCGCACCGCCACCCTGGCCGGCGTACCACTCGAGCTGGCCCGCAAGGAGTTCGACCTGCTGCTGGCGCTGGCGTCCCGGCCGGGCGAGGTGGTGACCAAGCGCGAGCTGCTGGCCGACATCTGGCAGCAGGCGTACGGCGGCTCCGAGCGCTCCGTCGACGTCCACCTGTCGTGGCTGCGCCGCAAGCTCGGCGAGACCGCGGCCGAGCCGCGGTACCTCCACGTCGTGCGCGGGGTCGGTGTCCGCCTGGTCGACCCGGACCAGGACTGATGCGCCGCCGGATCTCATGGCTGGTCCTGGCCACGACGTCGACGATCGTCGTCGCGTTCGTGATCCCGCTGTGCCTGCTGGTGCGGACCATGGCCGAGGACCGGGCGATGACCGCGGCGGACCAGGAGGCCCGCAACGTCGCGATCCTGCTGGCCGGCCAGGTCGACGAGGCAACGCTCCGCGACGTCGTCGACAGCCTCGGCCGGAACGGGGACACCAGCACCGGGGTGCTCACCGCCGACGGCCAGCTGATCGGGTCCGACGAGCTGCGCCGCCGCGACCCGGAGGTCCGGCGCGCGCTGGGCGGCGAGGCGTTCACGGTGGTCGACGACGCCGGCGGGCGGGTGCTGATCCCGGTCGTCACCGGCGACGGGACGGCCGTGGTCCGCACCAGCGTGACGGCCGCCGCGCTGCGCTCGGGCGTCACCCAGGCCTGGCTCGGCATCATCGGCCTCGGCCTCGTGCTGATGGGGCTGGCCGGGGCGATCGCCGCCTGGCTCGGCCGCCGGATCAGCGAGCCGCTGGTCGAGGTGACGAGCGTCGCGCACCAGCTCCGCGCCGGCGACCTGTCCGCCCGGGCCGAGGTCGGCGGCACCGAGGAGACCGAGGAGCTCGCCCGCGCGCTCAACGGCCTGGCCGAGCGCACCAGCGAGCTGCTGGTCGCCGAACGCTCCGCGGTCGCCGACCTCTCCCACCGGCTGCGGACGCCGGTCACGGCCCTGCGGCTCGACGCCGAGGCGGTCGACGACCCCGAGCTGGGACGCCGGCTCGGCGAGCACATCGGCGTGCTCCAGCGCAGCATCGACGCGATCGTCCACGAGGCCCGCCGACCGGTGCGGACCGATCTCGGCGAGGCCTGCGACGCCACCGTCGTCGTCGGGGACCGGGTCGCCTTCTGGCGGGCCCTGGCCGAGGACCAGGGCCGCCCGGTCATCCTCGAGCTGCCCGAGCGGGCGCTTCGGGTACCCGTCGCCGCCGACGACCTGGCCGACGTGGTCGACGTCCTCGTCGACAACGTGTTCGCGCACACGCCCGAGCCGACCGGCTTCGAGGTCCGGCTGCACGCGGGCGGCGGCACCGTCCACCTCGTGGTCGACCGACGCCGGTGCCGGCCCCGCGCCGTCGGGCCGTCGCGACCGGACCGGGTCGACCGGCCTCGGCCTCGACATCGTCCGGCGTACGGCGGTGGCGTGCGGTGGCTCGCTGACGTTCGGCCGCGGCCCGGACGGTGGGACGTCCGTCGAGGTGACCCTGCCGATGCTCGCGCGGCTGAGCCCACGTCAGTCGTGCTGCGGGTGCGGGTCTGCGTGCCCGTGCCGGTGTGGGTGCCCGTGTGGGTGTCGTCGTCGCCACCGCCGTGGTGGTCGTCGTCATCGTCGTCGTCACCGTGGTGGTCGGCCTCGTCTCGCCACCGTGTCGGCCGTCGTCGTTCCACTGCGAACCGCTGAGGAGCTCGCCGGCGCGGGGGCCGGGGCGGACGGGGCGGCGGATCGCGAGGAGGCTGCGGAGACCGGCGTACTGCCGGGGACGACGACGGTGCGGACCACGTCGGTGACGCACCGGCGGCCCTCGAGCTTGGCCGGTCGTTCGCACGGCGCGAAGCGGCGCGGGGCGCTGTGCTTCCCGGGCGCCGCTCGGGCGCCTTCAGCACGATCGACTTCGTGGCCGGCGGTGCCGCGTTCCCGGCCGGCACGGCCACCTGGTAGGCCAGCGGCTCCGCCGAAGATCCCGGCGACGAGCGCGACCAGCACGATGAAGACGGACTTGAGGTTCATGGCCCGAGCCTGCGCCGCCGGACGCTATCGCCGCCGCGTGCCGCACCTTAAATGCACGTCAAGGAAGCGGGCCTGCCCACATGACCTGGACTTAACGTCGCGATGAGGCGCGCTTGCCGTGCGGCTCGGCGAAGGTCTCTGTCCCGTGAGCTACGACAGAAGAACCCGTGACCGCTTCCGGCTGGTCGTGACCGGGGTGACCGGTGGCGTCGGCGTCGGCGCCCTCACCGCGACCGGCCTCCTGATGGGCCTCGCCTCCCGCGACATGGCCGACCAGCAGGCAGATCAGCCAGACCAGCAGCCGACCAACAGACCGCAGCAGGCCAAGCCGGACAGGCCGCCCAGGCCCGCAAGCAGCGAGTGGCCGAGCGCCGCACCGCCCGCGAGCCGCGGCTGCGGCAGCGGCCGTACGTCACCCGGGTGACGGTCCGCTACGTCACCGAGGGCGGCTCGAACCCGGTCGGCTCCGGCGGCGCTGTCACGACCAGTCCCGCTGCGTCGGCGCCGCAGTCCGCACCCGCAGTCCGCACCGCAGCCCGTGCAGCCGGCGCCCGAGCCGGCGCCTGCGCCCGCGCCCGATCCGCCCCCGGCACCGAGCAGCGGGTCGTGACCGCCATGGCTGCTCCCGCACACACGCACGCTTCGACGCGTTCGGTACCTACGGGTTCCTGGCGGTACGCCGCGCGGACGCGCTCGGCCGACGCCCTCGCCCTCGCCGAGCGGGTGGTCGCCGACGTCGACGCCACCTGCAGCCGGTTCCGCGACGACTCGGACCTGACCCGGGTCAACCGGCACCCCGGCCGCTGGGTCGACGTCGACCCGCTGCTGGTCGCCGCGGTCGAGGTCGCCTGCGAGGCGGCGGCCCGCACCGGCGGCCTGGTCTCCCCGCTGCTCGGGCGCCCGCTCGTGCAGCTCGGCTACGACCGCGACCTCGGCGAGCTCGCGCCGGCCACCGGAGCGGTCGACCTGCCGTGGTCGACGTACCCGCGCTCGACGCGTGGCGCGACCTCGGCGTCGACCGGACCGGACGGCTGCGGATCCCGGCCGGCACCGCGCTGGACCTCGGGTCGACCGGCAAGGCGTGGGCGGCCGACCTGGTCGCGACCGGGCTCGAGGACGAGCTCGGCGTCGCCGCCGTGGTCAGCCTGGGCGGGGACGTGCGGGTCGCCGTACCCGACGGCCGGCCGTGGCCGGTCAGCGTCTCCGAGCGCCCCGGCGCCGCGCCCGCCACCCGGGTGGGCCTCGACTCCGGCGGCCTGGCCACCTCGAGCACGCAGGTGCGCCGCTGGTCGCAGGCCGGGGTCGCCCGGCACCACCTGCTCGACCCGCGGACCGGACGGCCGGCGCCGGAGATCTGGCGCACCGTGACCGCGACCGGGCCGACCTGCGTCGCCGCCAACACCGCCAGCACCGCCGCCGTCGTCCTCGGCGGAGAGGCTCCGGCCTGGCTGCGCGAGCACGGCGTGACCGCGCGACTGGTCGCGGCCGACGGCCGCCGAGCTACCTGGGCGGCTGGCCGCCCGACCCCCGTCCCGTCGATGCGCACCGGGAGGCGTCATGACCGACGGCCCGATCCTCTGGTACCTCAACCGCGGCACCGGCGTCGTCGTCGCTGGTCCTGCTGACGTCACCACCGTGCTCGGCGTCGCTGGCCCTCGGCGACCGGTCCGGCCGCGGCCTGCCGCGCTTCGTCACCCAGGCGCTGCACCGCAACCTGGCGCTGCTGTCGGTGGTGCTGCTCGCGGTGCACGTGGTCTCCGCGGTGGTCGACGAGTACGTCGACATCCGCTGGTGGCAGGCGTTCGTGCCGGTCGGCGCGACGTACGAGCCGCTCTGGCTGGGCCTCGGCGCGGTCGCGCTCGACCTGATCGCGGTCGTGGTGCTGACCAGCCTGCTGCGGCACCGGATGCAGCACCGGGCGTGGCGGCTGCTGCACGTCTCGTCGTACGCGCCTGTGGCTGATGTCGCTGCTGCACGGCATCGGCATGGGCACCGACCTCCGCGGCGGCTGGTGGATCGTCGCCGTCGCCTGCGCCGCCGCGGTGCCGCTGGCCGCGACGTACCGGCTCGCCCGGCTGGTGACCGACCGCCCGACCCCCGAGCCGAACCCCCCGAGACACCGACCACACCGACCAACGTGGGAGTCCTCCGATGACGACCTACCTCGACCCGCACCACACCGTCCGCACCGACGACGCCCGGCCGGCGTCGCCCGTGCCGATCCCGACCAGGGTGACCGTCGAGCCCGGGCCGGCGCTGCTGGCCGGCATCGAGCACGGACCGTCGCTGGGCGCGCACCGGCGGCAGTACGGCGACCTGCCGCGGCTGGACCGCGACGCCCTGCACGACCTGGTCGGCCGGGTCCGCCTGCGCGGGCGCGGTGGCGCGGCGTTCCCGTTCGCCACCAAGCTCGAGGCGCTGCGCCGCGGCCGCCGGCCGGTGCTCGTGGTCAACCTGAGCGAGGGCGAGCCGGCCAGCAGCAAGGATGCCGCCCTCGCGCTGACCCGGCCGCACCTCGTGATCGACGGCGCGGTCGCCGCGGCCCGCGCGCTGCACGCGCGCGAGCTGCACGTCGTACTGCCCGGCGACCGTCCGGCTGCCGCCACCGCGATGCGTACCGCCCTCGCGGAGCGGGACGACCCGGTGCCGGTGCACTCGCACGTCGCCGCGCCGCGGTTCGTCGCCGGCCAGGCCAAGGCGGTCGTCGAGCTGCTCTCCGGCCGGCCGAACCTGCCGGTCACCAGCTGGAAGCCGGACGCGGTCGCCGGGCACCAGGGCCGGCCGACGCTGCTGAGCAACGCCGAGACCTGGGCCCGGCTCGGCCTGCTGGTGCTGCGCGGCGAGCGGGAGTACGCCGCCGTCGGCACCCGCGACGAGCCCGGGCGCGACCCTGCTGACGCTGAGCCGGCCCGGCGCGGACCCGCTGGTCCGCGAGGCGGCGTACGGCGACCGGTTGCGCGACCACCTGCCCGCCGACGCCTACGGACGGCCGGCGCTGATCGGCGGCTTCCACGGTTCGTGGGCGACGTGGGAGACGCTCGCCAGCGCGCGGGTGTCCGTGCCCGGGCTGCGTGGCCTCGGGGTCGCGCTGGGCGCCGGCGTCGTGCTGAGCGCGCCGGCCGGCGACTGCCCGCTGACGCTGACCAGCCAGGTGGTCGACTACCTGGCCGGGCAGAGCGCCGGCCGGTGCGGGCCGTGCTTCAACGGCCTGCCGGCGCTCGCCGGCGCCCTTGGCGCCGTACGCGACGGCCGCGGTGGTCCGGTCCGGGTCACCGAGCTGGCCGGCCTCGTCGAGCGCCGCGGCGCCTGTGCCCACCCCGACGGCACCGTCCGGCTGGTCCGGTCGCTGCTCGGCACGTTCGCCGCCGAGGTCGCGGCGCACGCCGAGGGCCGGTGCCTGGAGGCGTCGCGGCTCCGCGTCGTACCCGTCACCGCCGAGGAGTTCGCGTCGTGAGCCGCCAGCTGCGCGTCGACTGGCCCGCCTGCCGCGCCCGCGGGCTGTGCCACGAGGTGCTGCCCGACCTGGTCGACCTCGACGAGTGGGGCTACCCGATGGTCCGCGGCCCGGTCACCGACGACCTGCTCGCCGACGCCAAGGAAGCGGTCCGGGTCTGCCCCCGCCTCGCCCTCCGCCTGCGTCGAGAGCCGATAGTCCACGACGAATGTGTCGTCGACCGGCCCGATCCACGACACATTCGTCGTGGACTATCGGGCTCAGCCGGCGAGGGTGGCGATCTCCTGGGCGACGGCGTCGCCGAAGGTGCGGTGGCCGGCGGGGGTGAGGTGGAGGCGGTCGTCGAGGTAGGGCAGCGACCAGTCGGAGGTGCGGACGTAGGTGACGCCGTACTCCTCGGAGAGGTCGGCGAGCAGCGCGTCGACGCGGGGTACGGCGGCGGCGCGCGAGGGCGCGGACGGCGGGCCGACGACGACGACGCGTGCGCCGCGGAGCTGGGTCATCAGCCGGTCGAAGCCGGCCCGGATGTCGGCCGACGGGCTGGTCGAAGTCGTTGAGGCCGCCCTCGACGACGACCAGGTCGGTGCCCGGGCCGACGGCGTCCGGGCGCGGGTCGCGAAGGAGACGTCGGAGCAGCGGCTGGCGTGCCGGCTGAAGCCGGAGCCGGAGAAGCCGGCCACGTGGACCCGGCCCGCGAGCCGGGACGGCCACGACGAGACCGGGTCGTCGAGTCCGAGACCGGCGGAGTAGGAGTCGCCGATCGACGACCACCCGCGCGCCGGAGCCGGTGACGGCCTCGGCACGCGACGACGGACGCGGCGGCGAAGCGGTCGCAGCGGGAGGCCTCGGCCCCGCGGGCGCGCGCGGCGAGGTGCACGGCCAGCATGGCCGTCACGAGCGCGACGAACAGTGCGGCGACAACGACGTGTCGCGCAACCCCCCGGTGGATCACACGGAAATCATCGAGCCGAGCGCGGCTCCCCGCAGGCGAATTCGGCAAAATCGCTGTCTGGCCTTGATTGACCGCGGGCTGCATCGTCGCGTCCGTGCTAGGTTGAGGTGATCCACGCCACAGAACCGGGGAGGATCACATGTCCGTCGACCGCCGCACGCTCCTGAAGACCACCGCCGCCGGAGCCGCCGTCGGCGGGCCGTTCGCCGGACTGGTCGCGATGCCTGCCGATGCCCACCAGCCGCCCGACCCGGGCGCGCTGGTCCCCATCCCCGACGAGCGCGACGGCGCCGTCCGGCTGTGGCTGCACGAGGGCTTCAAGTACCGCTCGTTCCACGACACCGAGTTCCCCGATGACGCTCACCGACGGCACCGCTCTGCCCGGCCGGCACGACGGCATGGGCGCCTTCGACGGGCCCGCGCAAGAGCGTGATCCTGGTCCGCAACCACGAGGTCAACAACCCGGGTACGCCGTTCGGTCCGGGCACGCCGTACGACAGCAGGCCGCCGGCGGTGGCACGACCACGATCCAGGTCACGCCCGACCGGCGAGGTGATCCGGGCCTTCACCAGCCTCAACGGCACGATGATGAACTGCTCCGGCGGCCGGATGCCGTGGGGCGCCTGGGTCACCTGCGAGGAGACCGTCAACGGTCCCGACGTCGGTCCCGACTTCACCGGCGCCTCCAACGTGCCGCTCACGAAGCCGCACGGCTACGTCTTCGAGGTGCCGGTCAGCCACCTGCCCGGGCCACGGTCAGTCGCAGCCGCAAGCCGATCACCCATGCCGGGCGGTTCGCGCACGAGGCCGTGTCATTCGACCCGAAGGGCGGCCACCTCTACCTCACCGAGGACAACTTCGAGTTCCCGTCGGGCTTCTACCGCTACCGGCCGCCGCGCGACCCGATGAAGGTCGGCCGGCTGCTCGATCGCGGCACGCTGCAGATGCTCAAGGTCAAGGGTGTCGACAACGCCCACCTCGAAGCGCGAGCAGGTCGGCGGGGACGACGTACGACGTCGAGTGGGTCGACATCCCCGAGCCGAACGTCGAGTACGACTACACGCCCGGCGAGGAGGCGCCGACGCCGAACGACACCGCCTCATCCACGTCGCCAACCAGGGCCTCGCGCAGGGCGCGGCCGGGTTCTCACGACTCGAGGGCCAGGCCTACGACAACGGCGTCGTCTACTTCACGTCGACCCAGGGCGGCGGCGACCCCATGACCGGTCCCGACGACGTGAACGGGTACGGCAAGGGGTTCGGCCAGGTCTGGGCCTACGACACCAAGCGCGCCAAGCTGACCTGCCTCTTCCAGTCCCCGAACCGCGACGTCCTGGACTTCCCCGACAACGTCACCACATCCAAGCGCGGCACCCTCGTGATCTGCGAGGACCACGACGTCGACAACTACCTCCGCGGCCTGACCCACAGGGGCGACCTGTTCGACATCGCGCTGAACCGGCTGGTCAGCAGCACCGGCGCCACCCGTTTCAACGACGAGTTCGCCGGGACGACGTTCAGCCCGGACGGCAACACCCTGTTCGTGAACATCCAGGCCTCGGCGGGGCTTGACGTTCGCGATCTGGGGGCCCTGGCGGAAGATCGGCGTCTGATCAGCCGCCGCCCGGCCGGACCAGCCCGCGCTCGTAGGCCAGCACCACCGCCTGCACGCGGGTGGTGACGCCGAGCTTGGCGAGCACCCGGTTCACGTGCGTCTTCACGGTCGCCTGGGCCACGACCAGCTCGGCGGCGATGTCGTCGTTGGAGAGTCCGCGCGCCATCAGCACCAGCACCTGCCGCTCCCGGTCGGTGAGCTCGGTCGAGCCCCGCGCGCGTCGTCCGCGTCGGGCGGCGGGTGGCGCAGGTACTCCTCGATCAGCCGCCGGGTCAGGCTCGGCGCGAGCAGCGACTCGCCCGCGCAGACGGTCTGGATCCCCTCGACCAGCCGGTCCGGCGGCGTCGCCTTCAGCAGGAAGCCGGCGGCCCCGGCGCTCGAGGGCGTCGTACACGTAGCGGTCGAGGTCGTACGTCGTCAGCACCAGCACCTTGGTCGACGACCCGGCCGCGGTGAGCTCGCCGGGTCGCGGCGATCCCGTCCAGCACCGGCATCCGGATGTCCATCAGCACCACGTCCGGCTCGGTGCGGCGGACCACCTCGACCGCCTCCCGGCCGTCGCCGGCCGATCCCGACCACCTCGCAGCCGCGGGCCTCGAGCACGAGCTGGAGGCCGGAGCGGACCAGCTCCTGGTCGTCGGCCACCACGACCCGGGTCACGTGGCCCCCTCCACCGTCAGCGGGATGTCCACGTCGACGACGAAGCCGGCGTCGGACGTGCGCGCCGCTGCGTGAGCGTGCCGCCGAGCAGGGCGACCCGCTCGGCCATGCCCTGGAGACCCAGGCCCGAGCCGTTGGCGCGCGCGGCGCCGACCGGGTTCGCGCACGAGATCCGCAGCCGCCCGGCGATCCGATGCGATCCGCGAGCCGGACCGGCCCGTCGGCGTACTTGAGCGCGTTGGTGAGCGCCTCCTGCACCACGCGGTACGCCGACACGTCGACGCCGCCGGCCAGCGGCGCCGCCGGCAGGTCCAGGTCGGCCTCGACCGCGAGCCCGCTCTCGCGGAACGACGTCGACCAGCTCGGGCACGTCGGCCAGCCCGGGCGCCGGGTCGCAGGCCGAGCTCGTCGGCGTCGTCGCGGATCAGGTGCAGCAGCCGTCCGGTCTCGGCGAGCGCCTTGCGACCGGTGTCGGCGACGCGAGTCCAGCAGCTCGGCGGCCCGGTCCGGCTCGGCTCCGCACCAGGTCCTGGGCCGCGGCGGTCTGCACCACCATCGCGCTCAGCGAGTGGGCGATCACGTCGTGCAGCTCGCGCGCGATCCGGTCCCGCTCGTCGCGGACCGCCTGGTCGCGGATCAGCGCCTGCTGGCGCTTCGAGCTGCTCGGACTGCTCGGCCAGCCTCCGCGACACCCGGCCGAAGACGTACGGCGGGATCGCCAGCGACAGGACGAACACCACGTCCGTCGACGTCGTTGTCATCGGAGTTGACGAAGTAGAAGTCGGCGAAGATCAGCAGCAGCGTCAGCGCCAGCGCGACCAGGCCGCCGCCACCGGGCGACGTACCGGCCCAGGCTGTAGATCGCGACGATGTAGAAGATGATCGGCGTCGCCGGCTCGTCCATCCGGGTGCCGGTGTACGGGATCAGCGATCAGCAGCACCGCGACCAGCGGCGCCGCCACCAGCGGGTAGGGACGGCGGAAGACCAGCACCCCGGCGGCCGCGACCTCGAGCCCGGCGGCCGCGACCCACCCCGTCGTGCCCAGCGCAGCCAGCTCGACGGTCCCGAGCACCGGCGAGCGCCGCGGGCACCAGCGCGTCTCGCCACGTGACCCGGTGTCGCCTCGTCCACGCAGCGAGAGTACGGCGATCGGTGCATCCGCGCGTCCACCCCAGGGTGGACGCGGAGTCCGACACCAGGGCTGACGATCCGGACCCCTCCCCGGGCGACCCTCGAGTCCGACAACCCGAGGAGGAGACATGATCGAGGGACACGAACGACAGATCGGCCGCTTCGCGTGGGTGATGGCCTGGGTGGGCCTGGTGGTGGGACAGCTGCACGCGCTGGCCAGGTTCCGCACGGCCGACGGGCTGGAGGACATCGACCCGGACAACTACCCGCTGACGGCGGCCTGGGCGGTGCCCGCGGACGACCTGCTCTCGCCGCTGCTGGACTGGGCGCAACCCGGACCTCGTCTACGTCACCTACGGGAAGATCTGGTTCCCCGTCTTCCTGGCCTTCACGCTGTGCGCCGTCGTCGTCTACCGCCGCCGCCGCGCCGACGCGGGTTCGAGAAGTGGGTGTGGCGGGCCAACATCGCCGTGTTCGCCGCGGTCACCCTCGGCGTCTTCCTCGACCTACTGGACGCAGTGGACCGGCAACTACGAGGGCGACGGGATCGAGGCGGCACTGTTCACGGTCGGCACCTGGATCGACTTCCTCGGCCTCGGGCTGATGCTGCTCGTCGTCGACCGTGCTGGGCGTGACGCTGCTGGTCAAGCGGTTCCGTCCGGTCCTGCCGGCGGTCCTGCTTGCGCGCTGATGATCCCCGCCGCGATCGGCATCACCCAGGTGACCTCGCTCGGCAGCGCGGCCCTGCCGGTGATGTTCGCCTTCGGGATCCTCGGCCGGCGGATCGCACGCGCCGAGACGCCTGCCGCGATGGAGGGAGCGCCTGCCGCGGTGTGACGGCGGTGGTTTCGAGACGGTCGCAGCGCGACCTCCTCAACCACCGAGATTCCGCTGGTTGAGGAAGGCGCCAGCGCCGACAGCTTGCTCGCTGGTTGAGGAAGGCGCGCTAGCGCCTGTCTCGAAACCAGTGTCAGACGGCGTACGCCGCGAGCTCGCCGGCGAGGTCCTCGTTCGCCCGCCCCGAGACGAGGGTCCCGTCGGCGGTGTGCTCCATCGTGGCGATCTCGCCGTGCTGGTGCAGGCGGTTGATCAGGTCGCCGCGGTCGTAGGGCAACAGGGCGCTGAACTGCACGTCGGGCCGCGGCAGCTCGGACTCGATGATCGCGAGCGCCTCGCGGATGCCCTCGCCGGTCTTGGCGCTGACCACGACCGAGTGCGGCTCGCGCTGGCGGAGCCGGGCGACCACCATCGGGTCGGCGGCGTCGGCCTTGTTGATGACGACCAGCTCGGGCACCTGGCTGGCACCGATCTCCGCGAACACCTCACGCACCGCAGCCAGCTGGCCCTCGGGGTCGGGGTGCGAGCCGTCGACCACGTGCAGGACCAGGTCGGAGTCGGCGACCTCCTCCAGCGTCGAGCGGAACGCCTCGACGAGCTGGTGCGGGAGGTGCCGGACGAACCCGACGGTGTCGCTCATCGTGTAGACCCGGCCGTCGGTGGTGGTCGTCCGCCGCGTGGTCGGGTCGAGGGTCGCGAACAGCGAGTCCTCGACCAGGACGCCGGCGTCGGTGAGCCGGTTGAGCAGCGAGGACTTGCCGGCGTTCGTGTAGCCCGCGATCGACACACTCGGGATGTGGTGGCGACGCCGCTCCTGGCGCTTGGTGTCGCGGGTGCCCTTCATGTCGCGCAGCTCGCGGCGGAGCTTGGCGATCTTGGTGTTGATCCGGCGCCGGTCGGTCTCGATCTTGGTCTCACCGGGACCGCGGCCACCGATGCCGCCGCCGTCCGCGCCGACCCGGCCACCGGCCTGGCGCGACAGCTGTCCACCCCAGCCGCGCAGCCGCTGCTTCATGTAGTTGAGCTGGGCCAGCTCGGTCTGCGCCTGGCCCTCCTTGGACTTGGCGTGCTGGGCGAAGATGTCGAGGATCAGCGCGGTCCGGTCGACGACCTTGACCTTGAGCCGGTCCTCGAGGTTCCTCAGCTGGCTGGGCGCGAGCTCGCCGTCACAGATCACGGTGTCGGCGCCGGTGGCCTGCACGATCTCGCGCATGCCGTCGACCTTGCCGCGGCCGATGTACGTCGCGGGGTCGGGCTTCTGCCGGCGCTGGTAGACCGCGTCGAGCACCTCGGACCCGGCGGTCTCGGCGAGCAGGGCGAGCTCGGCCATGGAGTTGTCGGCGTCCTCGACCGTGCCCTCGGTCCACACGCCGACGAGCAGGACCCGCTCGAGCCGGAGCTGGCGGTACTCGACCTCGGTGATGTCCTCGAGCTCGGTGGAGAGTCCGGCGACCCGGCGCAGGGCGTGCCGCTCCGCGAGGTCCTGCTCACCGGTGGTGAGGTCGGCCTCGGGATCGGGTTCGTCGGCGTACCCCGACTCGAAAGTCTCGTCCTCCCACTCTTCGGTGGCGGACAGCTCTTCGGCGAGGTTGAAGTCAGGTGCGTTCGTCATATGCCTTCAGGTTAGGTGTGGGGGTCCGGGAGCGCGAGCCGATAAGGGTTGCGGGACCGTACATAGTGAACGTCGATGACCCCCACCCGGATTCCCCTGAGCGCCGACGGCCACGAGCTGTCCGCGCTGGTGCCGCCACCAGGGCGCCGGTTCCTGCTGGGCATCAGCGGTGCCCCGGGCGCCGGCAAGTCAACGCTGGCGGCCGTGCTGGCCGCGTCGTACGACGGCGTGGTGGTGCCGCTGGACGGGTTCCACCTAGCCGACGTCGAGCTGGTCCGGCGCGGGCTGCGGGACCGGAAGGGCGCGCCGGAGACGTTCGACGCGGACGGGTACGCCGCCCTCCTGGCGCGGATCCGGTCCCGCCCCGACCACACGGTGATGGCGCCGCTGTTCGAGCGCGGGCTCGAGCAGCCGCTGGCCGGAGGGATCGCAGTGCCTCCCGGGGTCGATCTGGTCGTCACCGAGGGCAACTACCTGCTGCTCGACGATCCGCCGTGGCCGGAAGCCCGCGCCCACCTGGACACGGTCTGGCACGTCACGACGGCTGACGAGGTGCGGCTGCCGCGGCTGGTCGCCCGACACGTTCGGTTCGGCAAGTCGCCGGCGGCCGCGCGGGAGTGGGTGGAGCGGGTCGACGGTGCGAACGCCGTACGGATCGAGGCTGCCGCGCACCGCGCCGACCTGATCCTCGACCTCACGGCCTGGGAGCCACCCGTCTGACAGAGTCCGCGCGGGCCATGGCCCCGGAGGCTTGCCCTGGTCCAGACTGGCGACCGGCGCAGACGCGCCCCAAGAGTTGGGGGTGGTCGAGGATGAACCGGATCAGCAACTGGCTGAGGACGGCGGCCGCAGAGACCCGGGTGACCGTCCTGATCCTGCTGCTGGGCGGAGCAGTCGTGCTGTTCGCCTTCGGACAACCCGACGCACCTCTGCGCGGCACAGCACGCGGCTCCGGCCTCGTCGGCGTCCAGTTCGCGGGCACCCAGAACTCAGCCGACTGGAACATCGCGGCCTACGGTCGGGACAACCTGTGGAGCGGCTACTGGTGGCATGCAGGGTTCCTGGTGTGCCTCAGCCTCGGTCTGGCGCTGCTGGCGCGGTGGGGCGGCCGCAACTACCGCACGGTCTCGACCCGGCGGCTGTCGCGCCCGCTGGCCTGGGCGGCGATCGGTGCGCTGGCCCTCGCAGCACTCGGGCAGCTCCTGCTCTGGCTCGGGCTCGACCAGCGGGTCGACGGAGTCTGGCGGTTCGTCGCGGTCACGACCTGGGGCACGTGGCTGATCTTCGTCCTGGTGGCGGCGTACGGCGTGGGCGGCGTGCTCTCACGGCTGCTCCGGGGTGCGGTCCTCGACGTGCTCCGCGAGGCCGACGACGACGACCGGGGCGACGCCCCGACGGCGAAGCACACGTCCACGAAGGAGGAGAGCAGGTTCGGCCTCGCGTTCTCGGGTGGCGGCGTCCGCGCGGCGTCGATCTCCCTGGGGGCGCTGCAGGGGCTGGAACGCTACGGGCGGATGGGCTGGGACTCCGCCGACCACATCACCTCGGTGTCCGGTGGCTCGTACATGGCCGGCGCCTGGAGCCTGGCCCGCAGCACGGCCCGCAGCCCCTCACCCCTCCCCGATCCGCCGCCGGACGCGGCTCCCGCCCTGCCGCCCAACGAGGAGCGACCCCGACCCTGGGAGGCGGTGGCCGACTCGTACGGCGCCGAGGAGCGACACCTGCGGGCCAACCTCGGCTACCTGCTGTCCAACACCCCGCGCGGCACGGGCGACGACACGATCGCGCGCACCGTGAACCCGGTCGAGTCCGCGCGCCGCCAGCGCCTGCCCGCCGCCGTCGCGACGGTGCTCACCGGGATGCTGGTCAACGCGGCGGTGTTCCTCATCATGTTGTGGCTGCTGAGCCAGCTGCTCGGCATCTTCTACCGGTGGTACTTCGGTCTCGGCGGCGGCCTGCGGTGCCTCGCCTGGCCGCTCGACGACGTGGCGCTGCGGCTCGATCGCGACGGTAGCTGCATGGAGATGTCCGACCGGCTCGTCTGGCCGATCCTAGTCTGGCTGGCCGTCGGCCTCGTCTCGGTGCTCGTCTGGGTGGTGGCCGCCAAGGCCACCGAGGTCATCGGAGACCCGTCACCGCCCGCCTGGCTGCTGGCCCTGAAGTACCTCGGGTACGGCGGGGTCGGCCTCGCCGCCGGGCTCGGCGTCCTGCTCGGGCTGCTGCCGTTCCTGCTGCGTGTCCTCTGGGACCCGGTCGAGGCCAACTCGCTCGCAACGAACGTCGTGGCGATCGCCGGTGCGATCGCGTCGGCGGGAGCCGTGTTCCGGCTGCTGCGCCGTCCCCTGGCGAAGGTGGCCCCGGTGCTGGGCGGGCTGCTGTTCGCGCTCGTGCTCGCCTACCTCGTGTGTTTCTGGGCGCTCCGGGCGATGATCGCGGCGCCGGAGAGTCGCGACTTCTCGTACTGGCTGATCTTCGGCGTGCTCGTGGCAGTGCTTGCGTTCGTGCACTTCCTCGGCGCCATCGAGTTCTGGTCGCTCGCCGCGTTCTACCGGGGCAAGCTGCGGTCGGCCTTTGCCACCTACCGGATCGGGCGGCAGGCTCCGGCGGGTCAGCCGTGGAACGACGTCCGGGCCAAGGCCTACGTGAACAACAACACGCCGCCCCAGGACGAGTACATCGAGCCGGTGCTCTCGCGCCTCCGCGCACGACACGTCGGCGACGACGGCAAACCGGCCGGGACGCCGCTGACGATCTGTGCGTCGGCGACGATCACCGGGCGGCAGGTCCGCACCCACTACGGGATCCCGGCGCTGAGCGTGACGTTCTCGCCCGAGCACGTCCGCATGCACGCACCCCTCGACCAGGACGGCCGGTGGCAGCGCTACGAGTGCGCGACGTCGGACATGGACGCCCTGCAACCGGCGCTGTCCCCGCGGCTCACGACGATGATGGCCGTCGGGATGTCGGGCGCGGCCGTGTCGCCCGCCATGGGCCGCTTCAACGTCGGCCCGATCAGCATGCTGCTGGCGTTCTTCAACGTCCGCCTCGGCGTGTGGATCCCGAACCCGCGCTACGCGGAGACCCTCGCGTTGCAGAAGAAGCGGCTGCCGCGGCCGGGGCTCGGCTACCTGCTCAAGGAGTTCCTCGGTTTCCACGACCCGAGCGACCTGTACGTCTACGTGACCGACGGTGGGCACTGGGAGAACACCGCGCTGGTCGAGCTGCTGCGCACCTGCCACCACAAGGAGATCGTGTGCGTGGACGCCGACGCCGGTCCCGGCAACCTCGCCAAGTCGATCTCCAAGGCCATCGACCTCGCCCAGCTCGAGTGCGCCGCCAACATCGCGATCAACCTCGATGTGCTCCGCGCCGACCGCGATCCCTCGCCGGGCCGCGACTACTCACAGCGGTCCGTCAACGTCGGGCTGGTACGCCGCCGCGACGCGGAGGAGGAGCGGATCAGCATCCTCTGGTACTGCAAGCCGGCGCTGACCGAGGACATGCCCCCGCAGCTGCTGGCCTACCGCGAGGTCGACCCGACCTTCCCGCGGGTGAGCACGATCAACCAGTTCTTCCACGTCGCGCAGTTCGCGGCGTACCGCGACCTGGGTCGCTACAACGCGCGGAAGATCCTGCTCGCCCGGGAGACGTTGACCGAGGTGGTGGGCAGGTGCACCGACTTCGAGGCCTTCCAGCGATGGCTGAACGTCAACCCGCCTGCGGCCGAGGACTGGGTGCTCCCGGAGATGCTGGGCCTGATCGAGCAGCTCGCCCTCGACCGCGCACCGGCCGAGCGGAGCACCTATCGGCGCGCGCTCTACCGGACCGTCAAGCAGGCGCTCACCGAGGAGGTTGCGGCCGAGGCTCCTGCGCAAGTTGCCTGGGTGTGAGGCCGGTGACCGCGCGGAAGTCGCGGCCGAAGTGGGCCTGGTCGGCGTAGCCGAGGTCCGCCGCGACCCGCGCCAGGTCGGGGCGCTCCTCGCCGGTGAGCCGCTCGGCGGCCTCGTGCAGGCGCCGGCGCTGGATCAGCCACTTGGGGCTGAGCCCGATCCGGCGGGCGGTCAGGCGCTGGAGGCTGCGCTCGCCGATCGCGAACTTCTCGCACACCTGGCCGACCCGGTGCACCTCCGAGTCGCCCTCGACGTACTCGACGACGGCGTTGACCAGCTCGCCCTCCTCGTCGACCGGGAGCAGCGCGGCCACAGCCGACTCGACCGCGGCCACGGCGGCCTGCTGGCCGTCGCGGTCGTCCGGGTCGTCGCCGACCGCGTCGTGGACGGCGGTGACCAGGGCCGCGCCGTCGATCCCGGGAGCCTCGGGGAGCGGGATCGCGCGGTCGGTCACCGCGTCGACGGATCCGCCCGTGACGAGGGCGCCCGCGGCCGGCTGGAGCATGGTGCCGAGCGCCCAGCCGGAGCCGGTCAGCTCCTGGGTGGAGAGGCCGGTGCTGGGCCCGACCAGCAGGGCGTAGTCGTGGGCGACGACGAGCAGGCAGACGGGGTACTGCAGCACCCGCTGCACCGACCGCTGCCCGTCGGGGAGCGACCAGACGGGCATCCAGTAGCGGCGGACGAGCCCCGCCAGCTCCGGCGTCGGGGCGAACCGGTGGATCGGTGGCGTGTAGCCGGACGCGTCCAGCAGGTGGGCGCGCTCGGTCGGGTCGATCCGCCGGTTGTCGGGCATGTGTCGGATTCTTTCAAGAGCCACCCCCAGGTGCTGCTGCAGAGTGGCGACATGAGCACCCTGATCAGCGACTACCAGACCAACGCCGACCGGTTCGGCGGCGTGATCGATGCCGCGAACGACGCCGACTGGACCGCCCCGAGCCCATGCGAGGAGTGGACGGCCGCCGGCGTCGTCGACCACGTGATCGACACCCAGCGCGACTTCCTCGAGAAGCGTGGTGCCGACGTCGGACCGCGCCCGAGCGGAAGCGCGCAGGAGGTCTGGGACACCCACCAGGAGATGGTGCGCCGGGCGACCAAGGACGAGGAGTTCGTGGCGGCGGAGTACGACGGCTACTTCGGCCGGACGTCGGTCGCGGACACGCTGGCCAACTTCTACGGCTTCGACATGCTCGTGCACCGGTGGGACCTGGCGACGGCGGTCGGCCTGGACGCGACCTTCTCGGAGGCCGAGCTGGACCGGATCGAGACCGCGCTGGACGGGTTCGGCGACAACCTCTACCTGGACGGCGTGTGCAAGCCGGCGGTCGACGTACCGGACGGCGCCTCGCGGCAGGCGAAGCTGCTCGGCCGGATGGGTCGCCGCGCCTGAGCCGCCGCGCTGGATCACCGGCGCTAGGTTGACCCGGTGACCACCGCTACAGCTGGGAGCAAGATCCCCGACCGTGCCCGCGTCGTCATCATCGGCGGCGGCGTGATCGGCTGCTCCGTCGCCTACCACCTCGCCCACGCCGGCTGGACCGACGTGCTCCTGCTCGAGCGCGACCGCCTCACCTCCGGCACCACCTGGCACGCCGCCGGGCTGATGACCTGCTTCGGGTCGACGTCGGAGACCTCGACCGGGATCCGGCTGTACTCGCGCGACCTCTACGCGCGCCTGGAGGAGGAGACCGGCCAGGCCACCGGCTTCAAGCCGGTCGGGCTGATCGAGGCGGCGGCCGACGAGGACCGCCTCGAGGAGTACCGCCGGGTCGCAGCGTTCCAGCGCACCCTCGGGCTGGAGGTCGAGGAGATCTCGCCGCGGGAGATGTCCGACCTGTTCCCCTGGGCGAGGACCGACGACCTGCTCGCCGGCTTCCACGTCCCCGGCGACGGGCGGGTCAACCCCGTCGACCTCACCACCGCGCTGGCCAAGGGCGCCCGACGGCTCGGGGTGCGGATCGTCGAGGGCGTCTCGGTCGAGGACGTGCTGGTCTCGACAGGCTCGACCGGCGGGAAAGGGGCGGTGACCGGGGTCCGGGTCGCCACGGGAGCACCCGGCGAGACGACCGAGATCGAGGCCGAGTACGTCGTCAACTGCGCCGGCATGTGGGCCCGCGAGCTCGGCGCGAGGAACGGCCTGGTGATCCCCAACCAGGCGGCCGAGCACTACTACCTGATCACCGACACCATCGAGGGGCTCGATCCCGACGCGCCGGTGTTCGAGGACCCCGCGTCGTACGGCTACTACCGCGAGGAGGGCGGCGGGATGATGGTCGGCCTCTTCGAGCCGAAGGCCGCGCCGTGGAAGATCGACGGCATCCCGCGCAACTTCTCCTTCGGCAAGATCCCGCCCGACTGGGACCGGATGAGCCCGTTCCTGGAGAAGGCCATGGCCCGGGTCCCGGTCACCCTCGAGGTCGGCGTCCGCACGTTCTTCTGCGGTCCGGAGTCGTTCACGCCCGACCTCGCCCCCGCCGTCGGACAGGCTCCCGGGATCGGCAACTACTTCGTCGCGGCGGGCATGAACTCGGTCGGCATCCTGTCCGCCGGCGGCCTCGGCCGGGTGCTGGCGCACTGGATCACCACCGGCCGGCCGGACGTCGACGTCACCGGCTTCAACGTCGACCGGTTCCGCCCGTGGCAGGCCGACGACGCCTACCGCGCCGCGCGCACCACGGAGATCCTCGGCACGGTGTACGCCGCGCACACCCCCGGCAAGCAGCTGCGCACCGCCCGCAACACGCTGCTCTCCCCGGTCCACGAACGGCTGGTCGAGCAGGGCGGCTACCTGCGCGAGGTGTCGGGCTGGGAGGGCGCCGACTGGTTCGCCGGGCCCGGCACCACCCCGGTCGCCGAACCCACGTGGGGCCGGGCGCCGTGGTTCGAGCAGTGGGAGGCCGAGCACCGGGCCGTCCGCGAGGGCGTCGGCCTGATGGACATGAGCTTCATGGCGAAGTTCCGGGTGCAGGGCGCCGACGCCGGCGACGTGCTCGACCGGGTCTCCGCGGGAGCCGTGAACGGGAAGGCCGAGACGATCACGTACACCCAGTGGCTCGACGAGGACGGCCGGATCGAGGGTGACCTGACGGTCACCAAGCTGGGCGAGGGCGACTTCTTCGTGGTCGCGTCCGACACCGCGCACGGCCACTCGCTGGCCTGGCTGGCCCGCCATATCGGGGACGCCGACTGCACGGTCACCGACGTCACCGCCGACTACGGTCAGCTCAACGTCCAGGGGCCCCGCTCGCGCGAGGTGCTCGCCGGGCTGACCGATGCCGACCTCTCGACGGAGGTGTTCGGCTTCCGCACCGCGCGCTGGCTTCAGCTCGCCGGCGTGCAGGTGCTGTGCGTGCGGATCACCTACCTCGGCGAGCTGGGGTACGAGCTCTACGTCCCGGCGGCCGACACCCTGCACGTGTACGACGCGCTGCAGGCCACCGGGGTGGCGTACGGGCTGCGGCCGGTCGGGCTCAAGGCGCTGGCGTCGCTGCGGATGGAGAAGGCCTATCGCGACTTCGGGCACGACATCGACAACACCGACTGCCCACTCGAGGCCGGGCTCGGCTTCGCGCTCGCCCTAGACAAGCCGGGCGGCTTCGTCGGCCGTGACCCGGTGCTGGCGCGCAAGGCCGCCAACGCCGCAGCGGGCGGGATGGGCCAGCGGATCGTGCAGATCCGGGTGCTGGACCCCGCCCCGCTGCTCTTCCACGCGGAGGTCCTCCACCGCGACGGTGAGGCGGTCGGCTACGTCCGGGCGGCGTCGTACGGCTGGACGCTCGGCGGGGCGGTCGGCCTGGCCATGGTCTCCGGCGGCGGCGAGCCGGTCACCCACGACTGGCTCAAGGCCGGCACCTGGGAGGTCGACATCGCAGGCGTCCGCCACCCGGTCGAGGTGTCGCTGCGCCCGATGTACGACCCGACCTCGGCGCGGATCAGGATCTGAACGGACTCGGAGAGCCCGCGCCAGCGCAGGACGCCCGGCACCACCGCGACCAGGCAGGCCACTCCCACCAGCAGCAGGGTCAGCCTCGCTCCGAGGGCGGCGGCGAGCAGCGGTGCCGAGAAGGAGCCGACCATCGCGCAGGACACCATCACCGCGTCGGCCAGTCCGAGGACACCGGCCCGGTGCTCGTCGGCCACGCCGAGCTGGATCGTCTCGGTGATCGCGCACTCGACCAGCACGGCCACCGCCCCGGCCAGCCCAAGGACGGGCAACGCCGCCACCGGTGCCGGCGAGAGCGCCACCCACGCGACCGCCAGCCCCAGGACCGCGAGGCCCCACTGCCGACGGGTTCCCTCCGAGCCCCGGACCCACCACAGCAGCGGTGCGCCGAGGGCGCCGAACCCGAAGAGTGCGGTGGCGAGCCCGAACCCGCGGTCGCCGAGCTCCCAGTCGTCCTGGGTCAGCGGGAGCAGCACGACGGCTGTCATCGAGGTCGCGAGGTTGATCAGCCCGGCAGCGGCGAGGGCCACCATGACGACCGGCGTGTCCCGGACCGTCCGGAACATCCGCGCCACGGCTTCCCGGGTACGCCGGTCGGTCACCGGCCCCGGTAGCGGCACCCGCCACGCGAGTGCGGCGGCGAGCAGGGTCAACGCGACGGCGATCAGCGGGATGAACGGCCGGGTCAGCGGCAGGAGCAGCAACCCACCGAGCGCCGGACCGACCACCCAGGCCGTGACCTCGATCGTGACGAGTACCTCGGTGGCGCGTCGCTTGTCCGGGCCGGCCAGCCGGGGCATCGCCGCGGCGACGGTGGGATAGGCGGGCGTGCCGCACGCGATCGCCAGTGCCGCGGCGACGACCGCGAGTGCCAGCTGGTCCGCCGACACCGCGACCGCGACCAGGCCGAGGAACGCGAAGCGGAGCACGAGCGTCGCGGCCAGCAGGCGCTCTCGGCGGAATCGGTCGCCCAGCGAGCCGACGGCCCACGAGAGCAGCACGTAGGGCACCATCCGGGCGGCCCCGGTCAGGCCGATGACGAGCGGGCCGTGCGGGCCGTCGCCGTACCGGTCCCAGGCGAGCACCAGCAGCAGCGGCCAGGGCAGGGACATGGCGACCGACGCCGCGGCGTAGGACGCGAGCTGGCGGGCAACCGCCACGCGCGGGCTCACGAGGCCAGGTGGGTCGAGAGCGGCGGGAAGCCGTTGAAGCCGACCGTCGAGTAGCAGGTGGTGTAGGCGCCTGCCCCGAGGAGGCGCACGGTGTCGCCCTCGGCGAGGTCCAGCGGGAGGTCCACCATCGCCCGCTCGTAGAGCACGTCGGTGCTGTCGCAGGTCGGCCCGGCCACCACGCACGGGCCGGTCGGGCCGCCGTCGCGGTCGGTCTCGATCGGGTAGCGGATGGCCTCGTTGAGCGTCTCGACCAGGCCGGTGAACACCCCCGCGTCGAGGAAGACCCACCGCGTGTCGCCGCGGCGTACGACCGCGAGCACCTCGGCGACCAGGACCCCCGCGTCGGCGACGATGCCGCGGCCGGGTTCGACCAGGGTGTCGGGACGGCGAGCCCCGAAGTGCCGGTCGAGGAACGCGGTTGATCGCGACGCCGTACGCCTCCGGAGGCAGGCACCCGTCGGCCAGGCGGGCCGGGAAGCCACCGCCGAGGTCGAGCAGGTGCGGGCGGAAGCCTTGGGCCCGGAGGGCCGCGAAGACGCGGGCGCTCGCGGCGATCGGCGCGGCCCACGCGCCGGGGTCACGCTGCTGGGAGCCGACGTGGAAGGAGACACCGGCGGGGTCCAGGCCGAGGCTCGCGGCGTACCGCAGCACGTCGACGGCCTGGTCGGTCGAACACCCGTACTTGCGCGACAGCGGCCAGTCCGAGCCCTCGCCGGAGGTGACCAGCCGGCACAGGACAGCGCTGTCCGGGGCGACGTCGGCCACCTTGGCGGTCTCCTCGGGGGTGTCGACCACGAACAGCCGGACCCCCTGTGCGGCCGCGAACTCGACGTCGCAGCGCCGCTTGACCGGGTTGGAGTAGACGAGGTCCTCCGGTGGGGCCCCGCTGGCCAGTGCCGCCACCACCTCGGCCGGGCTGGCCACGTCGAACCGGCTGCCCTCCGCGCGCAGCGCGGCGAGCACGGCCGGCTCGGGGTTCGCCTTCACCGCGTAGTGGACGGCGGTCCCCGGCAGCGCCGCGGCGAGCCGGCGGTAGCTCTCGGCGACGGCCGGCAGGTCGAGATGGAGGTACGGCGTGGCCGGAACGAGCGGGGGCGGGATAGACGGGTGGTCGGGGACGAGAAAGCGCGCAGAAGCAGGCATGGGGAATCCTCGGCAGTGACGAAGTCGGGGGCGACTGGTCCTGCTCAAAGGAGACGCGGTGGGAGGTCGGGATACGCCCGGGCTAGATCACCCCGCCGGTTCGCGGCGCGGGGCGGCTGCTTACTTCGGAGGCATCCGGATGCCGCCGTCGACCCGGATCGTCTCGCCGTTCATGTACGTGTTCCGGATGCACTCGACCACCATCGAGGCGAGCTCGTCGGGGACGCCGAGCCGCTTCGGGAAGAGCACGCTCTCGCCGAGCTTGGCCTTGAACGCCTCGGCGTCCGGGCCCTCGCCGTAGATCGGGGTGTCGACCAGGCCGGGGGCGATCGTGTTCAGCCGGATCGCGGACGCCGACAGGTCACGGGCCACGGGCAGGGTGAGGCCGACGATGCCGCCCTTCGACGCGGAGTACGCCGCCTGGCCGATCTGCCCGTCGAACGCCGCGACGCTGGCCATGTTCACGATCGCTCCTCGCTCGCCGGTCTCGGTCGGCTCGAGCTTGCTCATCTCGGTGGCGGCGAGCCGGATCGCGTCGAAGGTGCCGATCAGGTTGATCGCGATCACCTTCGAGAAGGCGCCGAGGTCGTGGGCGGAGTCGAACTCGCCGTCCCGGCCGATGGTGCGCTGGGCCCAGCCGATGCCGGCCGAGTTCACCAGGATCCGGAGCGGTCCGAGCTCGACGGCCTTCGCGACCGCGGCCTTGATCTGCTCGGTGTCGGTGACGTCGACGGAGACGAACGCCCCGCCGATCTCCTTCGCGAGCGCCTCGCCCTTGTCCGCCTGCAGGTCGGCGACCACGACCGTGGCGCCGGCCGCGGCGAGCCGGCGGGCGACGGCGGCACCGATGCCGGAGGCAGCGCCGGTGACGATGGCTGAGGATCCGGTGATGTCCATGCCGGTGATCCTAGGCAGCGGGTCGTGTGCCCGAGGACGCGCCCCGGCGCGTCCTCAGGCACACGACCCTCAGAGAGTGGTGGTCCCCCGCGCGACGATGACGGCCGGGCCGGTCAGGAGCACCCGGTCGTCGGTGGTCCAGGTGACGGTGAGGGTGCCGCCGGGCACGTCGACCCGGTAGGCCAGGTCGGTCTCCCCCGGCCCGGTGGCGCCGTCGGCCAGTGCGGCGGCGACCATCACCGCGCACGCGCCGGTGCCGCAGGAACGGGTCTCCCCCGAACCCCGCTCGTGGACCCGCATCGCAACGTGTCGGTCGCCCTCGCGGACGACGAACTCGACGTTGACCCCCTGCGGGAAGAGCCCCTCGTCGTGCGTCGGCGGGTCGAGCAGGTTGCCGGCGTCCGCGAGGTCGTCGACGAACGCAACGGCGTGCGGGTTGCCCAGGTCGATGTGGCGGGCGTGCCAGGAGCGGGCGCCGACGTACACCGAGGTCTCGCCCAGCGGCTTGGGGCGGCCCATGTCGGCTGTGACCACGTCGCCGTCGATCGTGAGAATCTTGATCCCGTCGCGGGAGGCGACCGGGATCGGGGCGGACGGGTCGGCAAGCCCCTCCTCGACGAGGTAGCGCGCGAAGACCCGGATCCCGTTGCCGCACATCTCGCTGATCGAGCCGTCGGAGTTGCGGTAGTCCATGTACCACTCGGCGTCGGCGGCCTGGCTCACGTCGTACGCCGCGGTCCGGATCACGCGGAGCACCCCGTCGCCGCCGATGCCGGCCCGCCGGTCGCACAGCGCCCGGACCCGCGCGGGGTCGAGGTCTCCGTGCAGGGTCCCGTCGTGGTCGGGCAGCAGCACGAAGTCGTTCTCCGTGCCGTGGCCCTTGAGGAACGGGTAGTCGGCGGTCACCCGGCGATTCTCCCACGCAGCCGGTCGCGACCCGGAACTAGCGCGGGCCCACCACGGCGTACCGGGCGCACAGGAAGGCACCGTTGCGGTCCAGCTCGGTGAGCTCCAGGTCGAACTTCCGCGGGAACAGCGGTCGCCCGGCACCCAGGGTCACCGGCGCGATGTAGAGGATGAGCTCGTCGAGGAGCTTCGCCTCCGCGAACTGCGCCGCGAGATCGCCACCGCCGACCACCCAGAGGTCCTTGTCGCCGGCCGCCTCGGCCATCGCGGCGTGCACCTCGGCGATGTCGCCCTGCACGAAGCGGACGTCCCCCTCGGGCTCGTCGAAGGTGCGGTGGGTGAAGACCCAGGACGGCATCTCGTAGCCCCACTTCTCGCCGGTCCGCGCATTGTGGTCGAGGATCCACTGGTACGTCGTCGCGCCCATCGCGATCGCGCCGATGCCCTTGATGAAATCGCCGTAGTTCATCGGGCCGTTCTCGTCCTGGTCCTGGACGAACAGCCAGTCGAGGGAGTCGTTCTCGTCGGCGAGGTACCCGTCGAGGGTGGTGGCGCTGTAGTAGATGGTCCTGGTCATGCCGTGTCCTCCGTGTCCTCGCCCATCTGGCGTCGCAGCCAGTTGATCGGGTCTCCTTCGTCGATCTCCCCGCCGCCGGCCCGGATGAACTGGCGGACCAGCTGCCGGCGAGCGATGGAGAAGGTCAGCACGTGCGCGACGACGCTGCTGATCACGAAGCTCTCGGGCGGGTCGCAGAGCGCGTCGATCAGCCGGTCGTCCCAGGCGCCCCTGCGCTCGATGTCGGCCACGGTGGCCCGCCAGCGAGCGGCGACGTCCTCGTGCCGTTCGATCAGCGTGGCCGGGTCGTCGGCGCGCTCGGGTGGGAAGTCGGTGCCCTCGATGGCGGCCAGCCAGACCTCCTTGGTGAACACGATGTGCGTCAGCACCTCCGCGATCGACTCGTCGGGACCGTCGAAGCCGAGGACTGCGCTGCCGGGCAGCCGTGTCGCGCGGTAGTCGTCGTCGGACAGCTGCTTGGCGCGGTCCAGCAGGTCGCGGGTGTCGTCGAGGTCCTGGGCGACCAGCTGTTGGGTGAGTGGGCTCATGGGGTGCTCCGTGGTGTGGACCCACAGCGAGGTGGGCGGATGGAAGTGGATGCCGTTGGGCGCGGGGAGCCAGTGGCCGTCGCGTTCGGAAGGGATGCTCGGCGGGTGGCCGTACGCCCGGCCGAACGCGCGGCTGAAGCCCTCCACCGACTCGTAGCCAGCCGCGAACGCGGCGTCCGTCACCGAGGTGCCCTGCCGGATCTGCCAGGCCGCGCGCTCGAGCATCACCCGTCGGCGCATGGCGACCGGCGCCTCGCGGGCGCCGCGCGAGAGCTGGCGGCTGAAGTGGTACGGCGAGGAGAACGCGTCACCGGCCATGTCGCCGAGCGTCTGGTTGTCCTCGTCGAGGACGGCATCGAGCAGCTCGCGCAGTCGGTCGCGGCCACTGGTCTCGGTCATGTCGCCCAGTCTGCCGCCAGCCTCCCCCGGCGTACCCGACCGATCTTGCTCAGGTCATCCGCTGGTTGAGGTGCGAGGAGCGCCAGCGACGAGCCTCGAAACCCCCGCACCCCGAGCAGGGCCTCAACCGGCGGCGTGGACCGCCGCGAGCGCGATCTCCACGCGGTCGGGGTCGTCATACCGCACCCACGTGATCCGGGGGTCCTTGCGGAACCACGAGTCCTGGCGGCGGGCGAACCTCCGGGTGGCGGTCATCGTCTGCTCGCGGGCCTGGTCGAGGGTCAGCTCGCCGGAGAGGTACGCCGCCACCTCGCGGTAGCCGATCGCCCGGCCGGCGGTGCGGCCCTCGGCCAGGCCTTCGTCCAGCAGCCGGGTCACCTCGTCGACGAACCCGTCCTCGAACATCCGGTCCACCCGGAGCTGGATCCGCTCGTCGAGGGTGGGCCGATCGATGTCCACGCCGACCTGGACGCTGGCCGGGTCGACGTACTCGAGCCGCGGCAGCGAGGCGCTGAACGGGCGGCCGGTGATCTCGATGACCTCCAGGGCGCGGACCACGCGACGACCGTTCTCGGGCAGGATCCGCTCGGCCGCCTCGGCGTCGAGGGTCGTCAGCCGTCGGTGCAGGGCGCCGGAGCCGACCTCCGCGAGCTCAGCCTCGAGCCGTTCGCGCACGACAGGGTCGGTCCCGGGGAACTCGAACCGGTCCAGGATCGCCCGCGTGTAGAGCGCCGAACCACCCACCAGCACGGGCACAGAGCCCCGGCCGCGGACGTCGGCGAGCACCGCGCGTGCCTGCTGCTGGAACTCCGCGACCGTCAGCGGTTCGCGGACGGTCAGGGTGTCGAGCAGGTGGTGCGGGATGCCCCGGCGCTCGGCGACCGGGAGCTTCGCCGTACCGATGTCCATGCCGCGATAGACCGCCATCGCGTCGGTGTTGACGACCTCGGCGCCGAGGCGCTCTGCGAGGTCGAGGGAGAGGTCGGTCTTGCCGGAGGCGGTCGGTCCGACCACGGCGACGATCGGGGGCACGATCGGCTTCGCCTCCATGTGGCTAGTGTGTCAAGAGAGCGGGCCGTGCACGGAGCCGACCCGATCCGAGGGGAGTGACGTGAGCATCTTCGACAAGGCCAGGGACAAGCTGACCGAGGCCGTGGACAAGCACGGCGACAAGGTCGCGGACGGGGTCGACAAGGCCGCCCGGACCCTCGACGAAAAGACCGGCGGCAAGCACGCCGACAAGATCGCCACCGGGGCCGAGAAGGCCAAGAAGGCGATCGAGAAGCTCGACGGGAAGAACGACGGCGACCTGGGTCGCTCATGACCGAGGTACCCCCTGACGCACTTGCCCCGGACGAGCCCGACGAGGCACCCGACCCGGAGGAGTACGAGTCCTCGGGCGACAGCGCCGCGGTGTCCCCCGACACCGGCACCGTCTACGAGGGCGAGGGCGAGGCAGCGGTCACGCCGTACGACGACGTGCCCTCGGACGAGGACGAGTGACCGACCGGTTCGTCGTCGTCCCGGCGGCGTACGTGTTCCTGCTGCGCGACGGGACCTCGGGCCTCGAGGTGCTGCTGCAGCTCCGGCAGAACACGGGCTACATGGACGACCACTGGGCGGCCGCCGCGGCGGGGCACGTCGAGAAGGGCGAGACGGCGTACGACGCCGCGCAGCGCGAGGCGGCCGAGGAGATCGGGATCTCCGAGGTGGCGTTGGAGTTCGTCACGTCCATGCAGCGCACCCGCAGCGCGCAGCCGATCGACGAGCGGATCGACTTCTTCTTCACCGCCCGGTCGTGGACCGGCGAGCCGAGCATCGTCGAGCCCGAGAAGTGCGCCGACCTGCGCTGGTGCCCGGTCGACGACCTGCCCGACCCGGTGGTGCCGCACGAGCTACGGGTAATGGACGCCCTGCGGATGGGTACGACCGAGCCGTACATGACGTACGGATTCGACGACACCGACCGAAGGAGCCGCCCATGACCCCGGACCTTGGCCCGCAGCCCGAGCCCACGATCGAGCCCGGCGAGCCGAACCCCGGAGGCGTGGACGCGATCGAGGAGCTGGACGCCCCGCCGACCGTCCCGAACCTCAGCCCCAAGGACAACCCGGCCATCGAGGACGAGGCGCCCGACGAGATCGAGGAGTCCGACGGCACCGAGGCCGAGGCCACCACCGACGGGGCCAGCGAGCCGACGAAGGAATCACCCGCCTGATCCCGGGTACGGTCCCGTCATGGGTACCGACGAAGAGATCGTGCGCGAATCCAACCCGAACGCCACCGGCCCCGACCGGGCGGCTGGCGACATGGGCGTGAGCAGCGAGCGTGAGGGACCCACCGGTCCCGGCCAGCACGCCACCGACGGCACGCGCCCCACCTCCTCGAGCGACGACGACGATCCCGACGCGCCGCCCGAGCAGCAGCCGGGCAACCCCGAGGAGAACCCGGTCGGCATCCCGCCCAAGGCCGGCTACCCGTCCAAGGACCCGCGCTCCGACTAGACCCGGAGGCTGGTTTCGAGACAGGCGCGAGAGCGCCTTCCTCAACCAGCGAGAAATTCGGTGGTTGAGGAGGTTGCCCTGCAACCGTCTCGAAACCACCCAGATCTCGGTGGTTGAGGAGGTTGCCCTGCAACCGTCTCGAAACCGGCCAGATCTCGGTGGTTGAGGAGGTTGCCCTGCAACCGTCTCGAAACCACCCAGATCTCGGTGGTTGAGGAGGTTGCGCTGCAACCGTCTCGAAACCACCGATCGCGTCAGCGACAGGCAGGCGCGTCCGGCAGCGGCGCGGGTACGCCGAGGGCCGGCATCCCGAGCGAGACCCCAACGGGAGTGGGCTCGGAGTTGCGGGCCTCCCACGCGTCACCGGACCGCGTACGTCGCGCGTCCAGCACCGGCCCGTCGGCGACGAGGTGGTGCGGGGCGGCGTACGTGATCTCGACGGTGACCATGTCACCTGGCCGGACGCCCTCGACCGCCCCGAGCGCCGAGAAGTCCGGGGTGAAGTGGACCAGCCGGTTGTCGGGGCCGCGGCCGGAGAGCCGATGCGTGGCGGAGTCCTTGCGGCCCTCGCCCTCGGCGACCATCAGCTCGACGCGGCGGCCGATCAGCTTGGTGTTCTCCTCCCAGGCGACGTCGTTCACCAGCTCGACCAGGCGCTCGTACCGCTCCTGCACGACGGCGCGCGGCACCTGCTCCTCGAGCACGGCGGCAGGAGTTCCCGGCCGCTTGGAGTACTGGAACGTGAACGCGCCGGAGAAGCGCGCCTCCCGGGCGACCTTCATGGTCTCCAGGAAGTCCTCCTCGGTCTCGCCGGGGAAGCCGACGATGATGTCGGTCGTGATCGCCGCGTCGGGCATGGCCGCGCGGACCCGGTCGATGATCCCGAGGTACTTCGCCTGCCGGTAGGACCGCCGCATCGCCTTCAGCATCCGGTCCGAACCGGACTGGAGCGGCATGTGCAGCTGCGGCATCACATTCGGCGTCTCCGCCATCGCCGCGATCACGTCGTCGGTGAACTCGGCGGGATGCGGGCTCGTGAAACGAACCCGCTCCAGCCCCTCGATCTCGCCGCACGCACGCAGCAGCTTGGAGAACGCCTGGCGGTCGCCGAACTGGACGCCGTACGAGTTCACGTTCTGCCCGAGCAGGGTCACCTCGGACACGCCCTCGGCCACCAGGGCGCGGATCTCGGCGAGGATGTCGCCGGGCCGGCGGTCCTCCTCCTTGCCGCGCAGCGCGGGGACGATGCAGAACGTGCAGGTGTTGTTGCAGCCGACCGAGATCGACACCCACGCGGCGTACGCCGACTCACGCTTGGTCGGCAGCGTCGACGGGAACACCTCGAGCGACTCGAGGATCTCGACCTGCGCCTGCTCCTGCACCCGCGCCCGCTCCAGCAGCACCGGCAGCGACCCGATGTTGTGCGTGCCGAAGACGACGTCGACCCAGGGCGCCTTCGCGACGATCGTCGAGCGGTCCTTCTGCGCCAGGCAGCCACCGACGGCGATCTGCATGCCCGGGTGCGCGGCCTTGACCGGCGCGAGGTGGCCGAGGTTGCCGTACAGCTTGTTGTCGGCGTTCTCGCGCACCGCACACGTGTTGAAGACGACGACGTCCGCCTGCTCCCCGGCGGGGGCGGCGGCGTAGCCCGCGTCCTCGAGCAGGCCGGTGAGGCGCTCGGAGTCGTGGACGTTCATCTGGCACCCGTAGGTGACGACCTCGTACGTGCGTGTGCTGCTCATGACCGGTCAAGGGTACGGCGGCGCCGACTTCCGCCCGAATCGCGCTCGGCCCGAGGGCAGGAATGGTCACAGGTGTGCATCCCCCCGTGGCCCGAAGTGACCAATTGTAGATAGGTTCCGTGCATGACGGTGCAGGAAGCGGGGTCGATCGAGGCCGCTCAGGGCCAACCTCTCGTGGTGCTCGAGGGCGTCAACAAGTGGTTCGGGGACCTCCACGTGCTCCAGGACATCAACCAGACGATCCGGCGCGGCGAGGTGGTCGTGGTGATCGGGCCGTCGGGGTCCGGCAAGTCCACCCTCTGCCGAGCGATCAACCGGCTCGAGACCATCGACAAGGGCGGCATCAGCCTCGACGGCCAGCCGCTCCCGCAGGAGGGCAAGGAGCTGGCGGCGCTCCGGGCCGAGGTCGGGATGGTCTTCCAGAGCTTCAACCTCTTCGCCCACAAGACGATCCTCGAGAACGTCACCCTCGGGCCGATCAAGGTCCGCGGCCAGAAGAAGGAGGAAGCCGAGAAGCGGGCCATGGAGCTGCTCGAGCGGGTCGGGGTCGGCCATCAGGCTGCGAAGTACCCCGCCCAGCTCTCCGGCGGCCAGCAGCAGCGGGTCGCGATCGCCCGGGCGCTCGCGATGAGCCCCAAGGTGATGCTCTTCGACGAGCCGACCTCCGCGCTGGACCCGGAGATGATCAAGGAGGTCCTCGACGTCATGGTCGACCTCGCCAAGCAGGGCATGACCATGATCGTCGTCACCCACGAGATGGGCTTCGCGCGTACGGCGGCGGACCGGGTGCTGTTCATGTCCGAGGGCGCGATCGTCGAGGAGAACACCCCGGAGGAGTTCTTCACCAACCCGCAGTCCGACCGGGCCAAGGACTTCCTGGGCAAGATCCTCAAGCACTGACGAGAAGAGCACGAATCCATCCATTCGAAGGGGGGCCGGCGTCGCCGGCTCGGTAAAGAAGGAGAAGGACATGCGATTCATCAGGATCAAGGCGGTAGTGGCGGGGATCGGCCTGGCACTCAGCCTGGCCGCCTGCGGTGACGCCGGCAACGACGACGAGTCGGGGACAGACGTCGACGTCGAGGAGAACGCCGCCGACGAGTTCGACGACGGAACGCGGATGAAGGAGCTCGCCGAGGCAGGCGACATCACGATCGGCGTGAAGTTCGACCAGCCCGGCATCGGCTTCAAGGGAGCCGCCGACGACATGCCGGTCGGCTTCGACCCCGAGATGGGCAAGATCCTCGCCGGCACGCTCGGCATCGCCCCCGAGGACATCACCTGGACGGAGACCATCTCCGACAACCGTGAGCCGTTCCTCGAGGAGGGCGAGGTCGACCTGGTGATCGCGTCGTACTCGATCACCGACGAGCGACGCCAGGTCGTCGGCCAGGCGGGCCCCTACTACGTCACCGGCCAGCAGCTCTTGGTGCGCTCCGACAGCGACATCGACAGCCTGGACGACATCAAGGGGCAGGAGGTCTGCTCGGTGACCGGCTCGACGTCGCTGGACAACATCGAGGCCGAGGGCGCGAAGCCGCGCGGCTTCGACACGTACTCCGAGTGCGTCGACCAGGTCGTGAACGGCACCGTCGAGGCGATGACGACCGACGGCGCGATCCTGCTCGGGTACGCCGCCGAGCAGCCCGACCAGCTCAAGGTGGTCGTCGACCCGTTCTCCGAGGAGCGGTACGGCATCGGCTACAGCCTCGACCACCCCGAGATGTGCGAGTGGATCAACGGCACGCTCGAGGACTCGTTCGAGGACGGCACCTGGGAGTCGGCCTTCGGGTCGACCCTCGGCGAGGCCGGCGTCGAGGCACCGGAGCAGCCCGAGCTCGACCCCTGCCCCGCCGCCTGATCGCCTGACGGCCGGCGCCGGCGGGTCTCCGGACCCGCCGGCGCCAGCCCGACAGCCCTGTTCGATCCCTGAGGAGGTGACGCCGTGGATGACGTGTTCTCGAACTTCGACCTCGTCCTCAGGGCGTTCTGGCTGACCATCCAGCTGCTGGTGCTCTCCGGCCTCGCCTCCCTGGTGTTCGGCACCCTGCTCGGGGCGATGCGGGTCGGGCCGGTCGCCGTTCTACGCCGCGCCTCCGCGTTCTACGTCACCGTCGTGCGGAACACCCCGCTGCTGATCGTCTTCGTCTTCGTCTTCATCGCCGCACCCACACTCGGCTGGTTCATCACGACGCCCTTCCTGGTGAAGGGCGTGATCGCCTTGAGCATCTACACGTCGGCGTTCGTGTGCGAGGTGGTCCGCTCGGGCGTGAACTCCGTGCCGCTCGGTCAGGCGGAAGCCGCCCGCGCCATCGGCCTCACGTTCGGCGGCACGATGACCAACGTCATCCTCCCGCAGGCGTTCCGTGCCACCGTGCCGCCGCTGGTGAGCGTGCTGATCGCACTCGCCAAGAACACCTCGATCGGCGCGGCGTTCGGCCTGATGGAGGCAACTGGGCGGATGCGGTACTTCACCAACAACAACGCCGACGACCGCGGGTGGATCTTCATCACCTTCGCGGTCGGCTACATCATCAT
The DNA here is from genome assembly GCA_963788445.1 of uncultured Actinomycetota bacterium. GTDB lineage: Bacteria > Actinomycetota > Actinomycetes > Propionibacteriales > Nocardioidaceae > Nocardioides. The sequence continues at coordinate 68,438 of CAWBGN010000001.1, read as the reverse complement.
CGTCGAGGTGATGTCGTTCGGCGCGAACCGCCTCGAGCGCCGTTGGAGGGTGGCCAGATGAGCCAACGTCCTCTACGACGCAGCCGGTCCGCGCACGGTCGCCCGGCACCGGACCTACACGGTGATTGCCTCGGTGGCCCTGCTCGCAGTGGTCGGGTACGTCCTCTGGCTGATGTACGACAAGGGCCAGTTCGCGTACGAGCTGTGGGAGCCCTTCCTCACGCCCGACTACGTCCGGGCACTCCTCGTCGACGGCCTCATCACCACTTTGAAGATGGCGTTCACGTCGATCATCTTCGCCGTGGTCTTCGGGCTGTTCTTCGGCGTCGGCAAGCTCTCCGAGCACGGCTGGGTGCGATGGCCGTGCTGGGCAGTCGTCGAGTTCTTCCGGGCCGTGCCGGTACTCCTGCTGATGGTCTTCATCTTCCTCAGCTACGGCGTGGGCGGCGGCTTCGGCTCGTACTGGTCGGTGGTCGCAGCCCTCACGCTCTACAACGGCTCGGTCCTGGCCGAGGTGTTCCGCGCCGGCGTCCTCGCCGTCCCCCGCGGCCAGGCGGAGGCGGCGTACGCGATCGGCATGCGCAAGACCCAGGTGATGGTCCATGTGCTGCTCCCGCAGGCGGTCAAGATCATGCTGCCGGCGATCATCAGCCAGTGCGTGGTGGCACTCAAGGACACCAGCCTCGGCTACTACATCGTGGCGCCGGGACTCACCGCCGTCGGCAAGCAGATCTACGGGGAGTTCGGCAACCAGTTCCAGACGGTGATCGTCGTCGCCTCGCTCTACATCGTGTCGAACCTGGTTCTGACCCTGATCGCGACGTGGGTCCAGAAGAGGTTCGTCGGCGAGAAGAAGCCGCTCGAGATCTCGATGGTAGGCATCACCGACGCCGACACCGGCCACACCCAGGGCGGCGGCCACTGACCGGTCAGGTCAGCTCTTCTTCTCGGTCACCCAGAGCCTGATGACGCCCTCGATCACGACCTCGCCGTCGGCACGGACGCCGCGGACCCGCACCGGCAGGTCGGGGTCGTCGCTCGTCCACTGCTCGGCGTCGGTCTCGGCGATGCAGGTGATGTCCGAGTCGGCCTTGGCGGTGTAGGCGACCTCCATCCCCTGGGGGATCCACCGCTTGTGGGACGGGATGGTGGCCTCGGCGAGCGCGCCCATCGCCGCCTCGAGACCGTTGCACAGGGCGATCGCGTGCACGGTCTTGATGTGGTTGTGCACGCCGCGCCGCTTGGGGATCACCAGCTCGGCGTAGTTCGGCGCGATGTCGACGAAGCGGGCGTGGATGGTCGCGAAGTACGGCGCCTTCTGCGCGAAGAGGACGGAGAAGATCCGCTTTCCCTGGGGCAGGGTGCTGGCCTTCTTCCAGAGGTCGAGTACCTGGGGCATGGCGGTCATGTTACCGACAAGTAGCAACGCGTGGAGGGGTGTTCCGTCCAGACCGGCGGGGTACACCTACGGTAACGAAGGTTACGGTTGCGTAGGTACGTGACCGGCGAAGGGAGCCCGATGAGTACCACACCCACAGTCGACCGGGGCCAGGAGCTGGCGACGCTGGGCGGCGAGACCCAGTCCCGCAAGGAACAGATCGCCCTGGCGCTGTTCATCCTGGTGCCGTTCGCGGCGGTGATCGCCGCCGTACCGGTCGCCTGGGGCGGCTGGCTCGGCTGGACCGACATCGCGATCGCCGTACCTCTGTACTTCGCCACCTGTGCGGGCGTCACCGTCGGCTTCCACCGCTGCTTCACGCACCGCTCGTTCAAGCCCAACCGGGCGGTCAAGATCGCGCTGGCGGTCCTCGGCTCGCTCGCCATCGAGGGCCCGGTCGTGCGCTGGGTGGCCGACCACCGCAAGCACCACAAGTACTCCGACAAGGACGGCGACCCGCACTCGCCCTGGAAGTACGGCGACACGGTCGGCGCGCTCTGGAAGGGCCTGTGGCACGCCCACCTCGGCTGGCTGTTCGACGAGGAGCAGACCCCGCAGGGCAAGTACGCCCCCGACCTGATCAAGGACCGTGACATCGTCCGGGTCTCCCGGCTGTTCTGGCTGTGGGTCCTGGTGTCCATCCTGCTGCCACCGGTGATCGGCGGCCTGGTCACGTGGTCCTGGCAGGGCGCGCTCACGGCGTTCTTCTGGGGCACGCTCGTGCGGGTCAGCCTGCTGCACCACGTCACCTGGTCGATCAACTCGATCTGCCACACGATCGGCGAGCGCCCGTTCCTCTCCCGCGACATGTCCGGCAACGTCTGGTGGCTGGCGATCCCGTCGATGGGCGAGTCCTGGCACAACCTCCACCACGCCGACCCGACCTGCGCGCGGCACGGCGTGCGAGCGCGGCCAGCTCGACGCCTCCGCCCGCGTGATCTGGCTGCTCGAGAAGGCCGGCTGGGTGCACGACGTCCGCTGGCCGAACCGGGACCGGATCGACGGCAAGCGGATCGGGACGGCCTGAGGTCGCTCCGCGGAAGATTCACTGGTTAACCAGTGAATCTTGCTCTTCCCACGGAAAGTTATCCGTGGGAGGAACCAATTTCACTGGTTAACCAGTGAAATTGGCAGGGCTGCGAGGATGCTCCCGTGGCGACGAACAAACCGAAGGCCCCGACCCGCAGCCGGATGACGGCAGCCGTACGGCGCGAGCAGCTGATCGAGGTCGCCCGCGCCCTGTTCGCCGAGCGTGGCTTCGACGGGGCGGCGGTCGAGGAGGTCGCCAACCGGGCCGAGGTCTCCAAGCCGGTGGTCTACGAGCACTTCGGCGGCAAGGAGGGGCTGTACGCCGTCGTGGTCGACCGCGAGGTGACCACCCTCCTGTCGATGATGCGCGAGGCCCTGACGGCCGGCAGCTCCCGGGAGCTCCTGGAGCAGGCGGCGATCTCGCTGCTCGACTACATCGAGACGCGGCCGGACGGCTTCCGGATCCTGGTCCGTGACAGCGCGGTCGGCAGCACCTCCGCGTCGTTCCAGTCGATCATCGGCGACGTCGCGACCCGGGTCGAGGGCATCCTCGTCGACGCGTTCAAGCGCCGCGGGCTCGATCCGAAGACCGCGCCGATGTACGCCCAGATGCTCGTCGGCATGGTCGGCACGACCGGCCAGTGGTGGCTCGGCACCCGCAAGCCGGCCAAGCAGGTCGTGGCCGCCCATCTGGTCAACCTGGCCTGGAACGGCCTCAGCGGGCTGGAGAAGAAGCCGGCCCTCGTCACCCGAGGTTGAGAGCCTCGACGATCGCGCGGGCCGTGGCCGCCGGGTCGTCGCCGGAGTTGTCGAACCTCAGGTGTCGTCCCGGACCCACGTGCTCGTCCGGGAGGCTGTTGAAGCGGTGCTGCTCCTCGGACTCGACCAGGCGCGCCCGCGAGCCCTCGACGTCGCGCTTGGACCGCTTGCGGTCCAGACGGTACGGCGTCCCCTCGCGCGCCAACCGGACCTCCTGGCCGGCCGACAGCTCGACCACGTCGACCGGGACGCCCGCGTCGACGGCGGGTGCGACCAGCGAGTCGACCTCTCGGTGGTCCTCGTCGAGGTCGAGAGCCCACACGAACGAGAACACCAGCCCGGGCAGGTCACTGGCGACCGCCTCCTCGATCACCCGGCGGCGTACCTCCGAGCGCAGCCGGTGGAACGACGGCGACTCCCACTCGAACACGTCGAGGAACGGCTCGATCGTCATGTGGTTGTGGAACAGCTTGTAGCCCGCGAGCCGGGCGACCTCGGCACCCACGGTCATCTTGCCCGCGGCGGCCGGGCCGATGAGCAGGACGAGGTGCATGCCGGGATGGTGTCAGGCGGTCGCCAGGATCTCGACCCGATTACCGTGCGCGTCGAAGGTGTGGAAGCGCGTGTAGCCCGGGAAGCTGTCGCGCTGGCTCCAGTCGACCTCGAAGCCGAGCCCGGTCAGCCGGGCGCCCGTCGCCTCGAGCTCGGCGGTGTCCGCGAGCAGGAGCGCCGGGTGTGCCTTGCGGGCAGGGACGAACGGCTCCTCGACGCCCACATGGATCTCGGCCAGCACGGCTCCCCCGTCGCCGTACGCCCGGAACCAGCAACCCCCGCGGGCCCGCAGGTCCGCGGGCTTCTCGACCTCGGTCAGGCCGAGCCCATCGCCGTAGAACCGTCGCGCGCCGTCCTCGCCGCCCGGCGGGCACGCGACCTGGACGTGGTGCAGCCTCATGCCGCACCGACCTGGGCGACCGCGAAGACCCGACGGAACGGCAGCACGACGCCGTAGTCGTGGACCGGGTACGCCGCGCGCAGCCTGGCCTTGAACTCGGCCTCGAACTCCTGGCGCAGCCCGTCCGGCAGGGCCTGGAGGGTCGGCCGGGCGCCGGTGCCGGAGACCCAGGTGAAGACCGGGTCGTCGCCCGTCAGCAGGTGGAGGTACGTCGTCTCCCAGGCGTCGACCGTGCAGCCGGCGGCGGCCAGCACGTCGAGGTAGACGGCTGGGTCGTGGCTGTCGGGGACGGCGACGCCGGCGGTGTGGGCGGCGAAGCGCTCGTCGGCAGCCAGCTCGCTGCGCAGCGTGTGGCTCGGCTCGTCGAAGTTGCCGGGCACCTGGAACGCGAACCAGCCACCCGGCCGGACCCGCTCCACGAGGCGGGGCAGGAGCTCGAGATGGCCGGGGACCCACTGGAGGGTCGCGTTGGACACGAGGACGTCGACCCGGTCGCCGTCGCCCGAGCCCAGTCGCGTACGTCGCCGACCTCGAAGCCGATCCGGGGCACCGTCGCCCGGGCCTTGTCGATCATCTCGGGGCTGGAGTCGATGCCGGACACCTGCGCGCCCGGCCAGCGCTCGAGGAGGAGCCGGGTCAGGTTGCCCGGGCCGCAGCCGAGGTCGACCACCGTGGCCGGGGCGTCCGCGCCGATCCGCTGGACCAGCTCGACGAACGGCCGGCCGCGCTCGTCGGCGTAGGTGAGGTAGCGGTCGGGGTCCCAGGTGTGCGTCATCGCGCCTCCTGTCTTGACATCAAGATACTTCGATCCTGCCTCGCATGTCTCTCGATGTCAAGATTCTCGATCCGTGTTCTACGATGGCCGACATGCGGGACGAAGTCGACGACCTGATCGAGTCGTGGGAGCGCGAGCGCTCCGACCTCGACCTCGCGCCCGTCGCGGTCTTCAGCCGGATCAGCCGGCTGGCCCGCCACCTCGACCTGGCCCGCCGCGAGGCGTTCACCGCGCACGGCATCGAGTCGTGGGAGTTCGACGTGCTGGCCGCGCTACGGCGGGCTGGGGCGCCGTACGAGCTGTCGCCGGGGCGGCTCCTGCGCGAGACCCTCGTGACCAGCGGCACGATGACCAACCGGGTCGACCGGCTGGCCGCGCGGGGACTCGTCGAGCGGTACCCCGACCCCGACGACCGTCGCGGCGTGATCGTGCGGCTGACCGCCGACGGCAAGGCTACGGTCGACGGCGCGTTCGAGGCACTGCTCGCTGCCGAGGCCGACCTGCTCGCCGACCTCCCGGAGCGGGAGCGCAAGCGGCTCGCGGGGCTGTTGCGGAGCCTGCTCGCGCCGTTCGCCTGAGGCGGGTGCGGCTCACTCGAGGAGCTCGGCGGCTTCCAGCCACTCCAGCTCCAGTACGTCGCGTTCCGCGGCGATCTCCTCGAGGGCGGTGCTGACCTCGGCGAGCCTCGCGTAGTCGTGCGCGTGCTCGAGCGCCTCGGCATTGAGCTCGGCCTCCCGTTCGGAGAGCCTGGCGAGCTGCTTGTCGAGCCGCGAGATCGTCTTGCGGGCCGCTCGCTCCTCCGCGCTGCCGGTCTTGGGCCTGGCCGTGGGTTGCTGTTCCGGCGCAATTGCGCCGGAATGACCGGTTTCCGCCGGCCCGACCTGCGCGACCGGCGCAATTGCGCTGCCATGGGCGGCCGCACGACGCTCGAGGTACTCATCGACGCCTCGAGGCAGCATCGACAGCTGCCCGTCGCCCAGCAGCGCCCAGGTCGAGTCGGTCACCCGCTCGAGGAAGTACCGGTCGTGGGAGACCACGATCAGCGTGCCCGGCCAGCCGTCGAGGTAGTCCTCGAGCACGTTCAGCGTCTCGATGTCGAGGTCGTTGGTGGGCTCGTCGAGCAGCAGCACGTTGGGTTCGAGCAACAGCAGCCGGAGCAGCTGGAAGCGGCGCCGCTCACCTCCGGACAGGTCGCCGAGCCGCGAGGTGAGCCGGTCGCCGGTGAAGCCGAACCGCTCGAGCATCGAGCTGGCCGTGATCTCGCCGTCCGCGGTCTTGGTGACCCGCCGGATCGACTCCACGGAGTCCAGCACCCGGCTCTCGGGGTCGAGCTCGTCGATGTGCTGGGTGAGGTGCTGCATCGCGACCGTCCGGCCGTGCTTCACGCGGCCGGCAACAGGAGCGAGGTCACCGGCGACCAGGGACAGCACCGAGGTCTTGCCGGCGCCGTTGACGCCGACGATCCCGACCCGGTCGCCCGGGCCGAGCCGCCAGGTCGCGTGGTGCAGCAGCACCCGGTCACCACGGACCAGGTCCACGTCCTCGACGTCGATCACGTCCTTGCCCAGCCGCTGGCTGGCGAACCGCTGCAGCTCGAGCCGGTCTCGCGGGGGCGGCAGGTCCTCGATCAGGGCGTTGGCGGCGTCGATCCGGAACTTCGGCTTCGACGTCCGGGCTGGCGGACCGCGACGGAGCCAGGCGAGCTCCTTGCGGACCAGGTTCTGCCGGCGTACCTCCGAGGCGGCGGCCTGCCGCTGCCGCTCGGCCTTGGCGAGCACGAACGCGGCGTACCCACCCTCGTAGGCGTCCACCACCCCGTCGTGCACCTCCCACGTCCACTGGCACACGGCGTCCAGGAACCACCGGTCGTGGGTGACCACGACCAGCGCGGACGCCCGGTGGGCGAGGTGGTCGGCCAGCCAGGCCACCGCCTCGACGTCGAGGTGGTTGGTGGGCTCGTCGAGCACGACCAGGTCGTGGGTGCCGAGCAGCAGCGCGGCCAGCGAGCACCGTCGGCGCTCACCACCGGAGAGGCCGACGACCGCCCGGTCGAGGGTCACCCCCGCCAGCAGCACCTCGACGATCTCGCGGGTGCGCGGGTCGGCGGCCCACTCGTGGTCGGACCGGTTGGCGAGCACCGCCTCGCGAACGGAGTGCGTGTCCTCGAGGGCGTCGCCCTGGTGCAGGTAGCCGATCTGGAGGCCGCGGGTCCGCGAGATCCGGCCCGAGTCGGGCTCCTCGAGGCCGGTCATCAGCTCGAGCAGCGTGGTCTTGCCGTCGCCGTTGCGGCCGACGATCCCGATCCGCTCCCCCGCCGAGATGCCGAGCGAGACCTCGGTCAGCAGCGGGCGGATGCCGTACGCCTTGGACACTCGCTCCAGGTTGACGAGGTTCGCCATCAGGGCTGCTCCACGACGTGGGCACCCGGTGCCGGGCCGTACGCCGTGAGCACGGTGTCGTGCCCGGCCCCGAGCAGCCCGCCGGCGACCGCGCGCGCATGCTCGCCGGACTCGCACAGGAAGACGCAGGTCGGGCCCGATCCGGACACCAGGCCACGCAGCGCGCCCTCGGCCTCACCGCGCTCGATCAGGTCCCCGAGGTCCGGGCGCAGGTCGAGGGCTGCCACCTGCAGGTCGTTGTGCAGAGCCGCGGCCAGCGTGGCCGGGGACCCGGAGGCCAGCGCCTTCAGCACAAGATCCGCCGGCGCCGGCTCGCTGCTCGCATCGGGGTGCAGCTCGTCCCAGTGCCGGTAGACCTCGGGTGTCGAGAGGTGCCCGTCCCGCGACGGGACCACGACCCAGGACCAGGTGCCGTGGTCGGTCACCGGGGTGAGCAGCTCGCCGCGGCCGGTGCCGATGGCCGTGCCACCTACCAGCGCGAAGGGTACGTCGGAGCCGACGGCGGCCGCCGCACCGAGCAGGGTCTCGTCGTCGTACTCCAGGTCCCACAGCCGGTCGGCCGCCACCAGCGCGGCCGCGGCGTCGGCGGAACCCCCGGCCATGCCGCCGGCGACGGGGATCTCCTTGCGGATCGCGAGGTCGGCGCTCAGGCGGCGGTCGGTCTGCCGGCCGAGCACGTCGACGGCGCGCATCGCGATGTTCGTGTGGTCGAGAGGGACCATCGAGACGTCGATGTACGCCGCCGCCTCGACCCGGACCGCGTGCCCGTGCCGCGCCACCACGTCGTCGTACAGGCTGATCGCCTGGAAGACGGTGACCAGCGGGTGGAACCCGTCCGGTCTCGGGGCCCCGACGCCGAGGTGCAGGTTGATCTTCGCCGACGCGCGGACCAGGACCTGCCGCTCGTCGGATGGCAGCGCGCTCATCGATGCAGCTCCTCGGTGAGGCGCACGAACTCGGTGAGCCCGAGCGACTCCCCTCGAGCGAGCGGGTCGATCCCAGCCGCGACCAGGGCCGCCTCGGCTGCCTCACCGGATCCGGCGATCCTCCGGAGCACGCCCCGGAGCACCTTGCGGCGCTGGGCGAACGCGGCGTCGACGACGGCGAACACCTGCTCCCTGGTGACGTCCGTGGTGGGCGGGTCGCGATGGGTCCAGGCGACCAGGCCGGAGTCGACGTTGGGGGCGGGCCAGAAGACGTTGCGGCCGATCGCCCCGGCCCGCCGGACCTCGGCGTACCAGGCGGCCTTGATCGACGGGATCCCGTACACCTTGGAACCGGGCGCGGCGGCGAGCCTGTCGGCCACCTCGGACTGGACCATGACCAGGCCGTGCCGCAGCGACGGGAGCAGCGCGAACAGGTGCAGCAGCACCGGCACCGACACGTTGTAGGGCAGGTTGGCAACCATCGCTGTCGGCGGCGGGCCCGGCAGCTCCGCGACCCGGAGCGCGTCCGCGTGGACGATCTCGAACCGGCTCACCCGTGACGGCGCGTACTCCGCGATCGTCTCCGGCAGCAGACCCGCCAGCTTCTCGTCGACCTCGACCGCCACGACCCGCTGCGCGATGTCGAGCAGGCCCAGGGTCAGGGAGCCGAGGCCGGGCCCGACCTCCAGCACGACGTCGTCGCCGGTGATGCCGGACTCGCGGACGATCCGGCGCACGGTGTTCGGGTCGATCACGAAGTTCTGGCCGCGCTGCTTGGTCGGCCGGAGGTCCAGGACCGAGGCAAGCGAACGCACATCCGCCGGGCCGAGAAGTCTCGGCCCGGCGGATGAAGTGTCTGCCGGTGGGCCCTGCATGGGCCCAGCGTATGGCGTGATCAACCCGCTACTGGGGGAGCCCCAGCGACTGCGAGCAGGCCGGCCAGGAGCCGTACCCACCGGTGGCAGCGCGGACCTTCTCGGCGATCGCGATCTGGGTCTCGCGGCTCTGCTGGTGCGGCATGCCGGGGCCGCCGTAGCTCTGCCAGGTGCCCAGGTTGAACTGCAGGCCGCCGTAGTAGCCGTTGCCGGTGTTCGCAGCCCAGTTGCCGCCGGCCTCGCACTGCGCGAGCGCGTCCCAGACGGAGCTGCCGGACGCGAAGTTGGGGGCGGGGGCGGCTTCCTTGGTGCCGACACGGAGGATCGCGTCGACCGGGCTGCGCAGGAGCTCCTGCTCCAGGATCTTGGTGTGGAGCAGGTTGCCGTTGCGGTAGGCGAGCCGGTAGGTCACGTCGCGGACGCCGTCAGCACCGGAGCGGACCGTCTCGGTCTCGCCCTCGAACATCGAGGAGTCCTCCCGCTCGACGGTCTCGAAGTCCACGGCCTCGCGCTTGACCCGCTTGGTGACGACCTTGAGGTCGGTGAAGACGACCTTGTCGCCGTCCGCCAGCGTGGCCTTCGGGCCGGGCTTCACGATGTCGCGCTTCTCGACCTTGACGCCGATCTCCTTCAGGGCCTCCGTGGCGGTGAGCGCGGTGATCGTCTTCTTGACCGGCTTCTTGCCGGCCACGGCCACCTTCAGGGTCTTGGGGGTGACCACCTCGAGAGCCATGCCCTCGCGGTCGATGCCCGCACCGCGGCTGGTGGAGAGGTCGGCGCCGTGGAACTGCTCGCCGATCTCGCCGAGTGCAGCGTTGACATCGGTGGAGGTGACCCAGTGGGTCTGCGTCTTGCCGTCGACGCTCAGCTCCAGGGGACGACCGAAACGGACGCTGATCTTGCTGCCGTCGTTGATCTCCTCGTCGAGGCTCGGGGCGACCTGGTCGTGGTCGCCGACCTCGATCCCCTCGGAGTCGAGGATGTCCCCGACGGTGCTGCCCATCGCGGTGACTTCCCGCTCCTCCCCGTCGAGGGAGAGGGTCACCGAGTTGCTGAGGGCGGTGTAGCCGTAGGTGGTTCCGGCAAGAGCCAGAATCACGGCGGTCACCAGGGTGACCATCAGTCCACGGCTCTTGATGAAGGCGGTCAGCTTGCTGTGCTCATTACTGGGCACGATTCTCCGAACGTTGTACTCCCCGGTTCTCGGGCACCAGCGCCCGTGTGCAAGGGACTCGCGGTCGGCGAGCAATGCGGTGCACGGGCTTCGTGCGGGGCAGCCAAGGTGCGGCTACCTCCTGGCGCTGGTCTGGGCATGGGGTCCCGATTCCGGCCAACAATCACACGACCATAACGACGCCCTCCGGGGGTTCCAACTCTCCGACGGGTAAAAGTCGACAAACGTGACCAGGCTCTCGTGGCCGACGCCGTCCGATAACCGGACTACCAGGTCCCCCCGAAGGCGGTTTCCGTGTTCGAGTCGACCGCGGCGCACAGCTCGGCCAGGTCGTCCCCGCGGACCTCGGCCATGGCCCGCATCGTCAGCGGGACGAGGTACGACGCGTTCGGGCGGCCGCGGTACGGCGTCGGCGTGAGGAAGGGTGCGTCGGTCTCGACCAGGACCCGGTCGCGGGGCGTGATGAGGAGCGCGTCCCGCAGCGGCTGGGCGTTCTTGAAGGTGACCGTGCCGGCGAAGCTGAGGTGCGCGCCGCGGTTCAGGCAGCGCCGGGCGAAGTCGGCGTCGCCGGAGAAGCAGTGCATCACCCAGCGGTCCGGCGCGCCCTCGACGTCCAGCACCGCGAGCACCTCGTCGTGGGCGTCACGGTCGTGGATGACCAGGGTCTTGTCGAGCCGCTTGGCCAGGTCGATGTGCCGCCGGAACGACTCGACCTGGGCCGCCCGGCCGTCCTCGCCGGTCCGGAAGTGGTCGAGGCCGGTCTCGCCCACCGCCCGTACCTTGTCGTGCGCCTGCGCGAGCCGCTCGATCTCTGCCATCGCCTCGTCGAGGGTGCCGGCGGCGGCCTGGCGCGGTGCCTCGTTGGGATGCAGCGCGACTCCGGCGACGAGCTGGGCGTGGGTGGCGGCGGCCTCGACCGCCCAGGCCGCGCCGGGCAGGTCGCACCCGATCTGCACGATCCGGGTGACCCCGACCGCGCCGGCGGCCGCGATCGCGTCCTCGGTGGCGAACCAGTCGCCGTCGGCGATGTCGAGGTGGCAGTGGTTGTCCACGACGGGGTGCGGCAGCGGCTCGGGGGCCGGCGGCCGCTCGCGGTCGCGGCGGGCCCCGGTCTTCTCCTCGGTCGCGGCGCGACGCCGCGTCGGCTGCTTCGTCATCCCACGCGAGGCTATCCGCGCCAGGATCGCCTCGGCCAACGGATCGGGGGCCTGTGCGGGGATCCAGTGGCTGACGGCTTCGAGCACGACCAGCTCGTAGGGGCCGGTCACCCACCGGCCACAGATCTCTGCACCCATCCGGGACAGCGCGACGTCGCGGTCGCTCCAGACGTGGGTGGTCGGCACGGCCACCTTCTCCCGCGCCCATCCGTAGGGCTCGAACGGCAGCGCGCGGTACCAGCCGAGCCCGCCGGAGAGTGCGCCGTACTCGATCACGTCGCGGCGGACGCGGGCCACGTCCTCGCGGGTCATGCCGCCCTTGAGCAGCGCGAGGTCGAACTTCTCGGGCCGGTGCCTGGCCACCCACTCGGGGAGGAACGGGAGGTTGAACAGCGCGAAGTACCACGAGTTGCGCAGCTGGCCGCCGCGCAGGCACGCGGTCAGGAAGGCGGCCGGGTGCGGCACCGAGACCGCGGTGAGGGTCCGGACCACGTCGGGTCGGCGGGCGGCCAGCCCCCAGGCGACCGTCGCGCCCCAGTCGTGGCCGACCAGGTGCACCGGCCGCCCGACCCGGTCGACCAGCGCAGCGATGTCGGCGACCAGCGCCGGGAGCCGGTACGACGTGCGGAACCGCGGGCGGGCGCCCGGCGAGTAGCCGCGCTGGTCGGGGGCCAGGGTGCGCAGCCCGTGCTCGTGGAGCCGGGCGGCCACGGCGTCCCAGGACGCCGCCCGCTCGGGCCAGCCGTGCAGCAGGACCACCGGGTCCCCGTCGAGCGGGCCCTGGTCGCGCACGTCGAACGTCAGTCGGCCCGCGACGGAACGAGTCGATCCGGGTGTCGCGGTCGGTCACTTGGCGTGCACCAGGTTGTAGACGTCGCGCTTCGGCACGCCGGCGAGGCGGGCGACCTCGACGATCGCCTCCTTGCGCGAGGTGCCTCCGGCCTCGAGGTCGGCGACGGCGGCGCGCAGGCTGGCGGGGTCGGCGTCGATCGCGGCGGTGGGCGCCGCGCCGGTGACCACGACGGTCACCTCGCCACGCACGCCGTCCTCGGCCCAGGCGGCGAGCTCGGCGAGCCCGCCGCGGCGTACCTCCTCGTGGGTCTTGGTGAGCTCGCGGCAGACGGCGCCGGCCCGGTCGGCGCCGAACGCCTCGGCCATGGCGGTGAGCGCGGCCGCGGTGCGGTGCGGTGCCTCGAAGAAGACCATCGTGCGTTCCTCGGTGGCGAGCGCGGCCAGCCGGCGGGACCGCTCCCCCGCCTTGCGCGGCAGGAACCCCTCGAAGCAGAACCGGTCGACGGGCAGGCCCGAGACGGCGAGAGCGGTGAGCACGGCGGACGGGCCGGGCACGGCGGTGACCGTGATGCCCTGCTCGACCGCCGCGACGACGAGGCGGTAGCCCGGGTCGGAGACGCTGGGCATGCCGGCGTCGGTGGCCAGCACCACCCGCTCGCCCGCGAGCAGTGCGTCGACCAGGGCGGGCGTGCGCGCGGCCTCGTTGCCCTCGAAGTAGGAGACGACCCGGCCGGCGACGGTGATGCCGAGCTCGGACGTCAGCCGCTTGAGCCGGCGGGTGTCCTCGGCGGCGATCACGTCGGCCGTCGCGAGCTCCTCGGCCAGCCGCGGAGGTGCGTCCGCCACCCGGCCGATGGGGGTCGCCGCGAGGACGAGCACGCCGGGTGTGGTCACGCCCCGATCATGGCAGGTGAGCTGGGCAGCGCCGGGCGAGGAACGAGCCCGTCGCGTCGCCCAGCCAGGTAGAGCAAGCGACGCGACTGAGGAACGAAGTCGCGCGAGCGCGTCGAAACCCGGTGACGATCTGCAGGGCGGTGACCGAGGGTCTCGACAAGCTCGACCGACGTCGGTCACCGCCCTGCCTTCACTTCCGCGGCCCGTAAAGTCTGCGGACGTGACCATGGTCGGCCTCTCCCGCAACGCCGCGGGCCGCGCCGTACCTTCCGCGTGGGAGCGGGCCCGCGGCCGGCTCCGGCTCGAGGACCCGATCGTCGGCTGGAGCGCCGCTCTCGGCATCACCGTGCTCGCGTTCTTCCTGCGGGTCTGGAAGCTCGGGACGCCGCGCGAGTTCTCGTTCGACGAGACCTACTACGCCAAGGACGCCTGGTCGATGCTGCACCACGGCTACGTCCAGGTGTACGTCTCCGACGCGAACGAGAAGATCCTCGACGGGACGACCACGGGGATCTGGAAGGACGAGGCCTCGATGATCGTCCACCCCGAGGTCGGCAAGTGGCTGATCGCGGTGGGCGAGCACTTCTTCGGGATGGACCCGTTCGGCTGGCGGATCGCCTCGGCCGTCGTCGGCTCCCTGATGATCCTCGTGATGTGCCGGCTGGCGAGGCGGCTGACCGGGTCGACCGCGCTCGGCTGCGTAGCCGGTCTGCTGCTCTGCTTCGACGGCCTGCAGTTCGTCCTGTCGCGGCTGGCGCTGCTGGACATCTTCGTGGCGTTCTTCCTGCTCTGCGCCGTCGCGGCGCTGGTCAACGACCGGGACTGGTTCCGCGCCAGGATGGCGCGGCTGAGCCCGGAGCCGGTGACGGACGAACGCGGGTTCGGACCGGTCCGCGGCCTGCTGTTCCGACCGTGGCTGCTGACCGCCGGCATCTGCTTCGGGCTGGCGGTCGGGACGAAGTGGACGGCGCTCTATCCGATGGCGGCGTTCGGGCTGCTGGCCTGGGCCTGGAGCTGGGGCGCCCGCCGGTCGTTCGGCGTGCGCTGGCCGATGCTGAAGTCGGCGCTGGTGGACGGGGTGCCGGCATTCCTGCAGATCGTCGTCGTCGCGTTCATGGTGTACGTCGCCACCTGGACCGGCTGGCTGCTGCACGCGCACGACTACGAGCGGGACCTGTCGTCGACGCAGTACTCCAGCTACGGCGGCGGCAAGGACTGGCCGACCGCGAGCCAGCCCGACGCGGAGGGGCTCGGTGAGGTCAAGCAGTCGCTCGATTCGCTCCTGCACTACCACCGCGACGTGTACATGTTCCACACGCACTTCCTCAACGACTCCGACCACACCTACAAGTCGAAGCCGTCGGGCTGGCTGCTGCTGAACCGGCCGGTGGGTGTCGACGCCGACGTCGACATCAAGCCCGGCACGCAAGGCTGCGACGCACCGGCCGGGAGCGACTGTCTGCGGCAGGTGCTGCTGCTGGGGACGCCGGCCCTGTGGTGGGGCGGCTGCCTGGCCCTGGTCTTCGCGGTGGTGATGTGGATCGGCGCGCGGGACTGGCGGTTCGGCCTGACCGTGGTCGGAACCGGGTCGACCTGGTTGCCGTGGCTGATGTACGACGACCGACCGATCTTCATCTTCTACGCCGTCGCCACGCTGCCGTTCCTCGTGCTGGCGCTGACGCTGACCATGGGCAAGCTGATCGGGCCCGCCGCGCCGACCCCACGGCGTACCGCCGGGGTGGTGGTGGCCGGGTCGTTCTTCGTCCTCGTGCTCTTGAACTTCGCGTGGTTCTGGCCGATCTACACCGACGGGCTGCTCACGCACTCGGAGTGGACGGACCGGATCTGGTTCTCGCGCTGGATCTAGTCAGCAAATGCCATTGCCCACGGAGCCTGGGGCGCAGAGGATGTCCTTGGTTCCGTGCGCGGTGTCAGACACCGGTCACGGAACCAGTTGAATCCGCGTGGCTTGTTACGAGAGACCAGGTCTTGTCCGACCAGAGAACGCTCCAGGAGCTCGGGCGCTTCGTCGCGCAACGGATCAACGACGACGTCCGCGCAGCGGAGGAGCTCGGCGACGACCAGGCGGTCTCCTACGCGCACTGGCGACGGGACCTGCACGCGGCGATCCAGCGCGACATCGACGAGCGGCCGTGGGCCCGGGCCGAGGTGGAGAACTTCCTGCAGCGGGCGGCTCGGCTCTACCGCGATCACCCCGACTATCGCGAGTGGTGGCACTAGGGCACGTCCGTTTATCGACCGAAGCCCACTGGTTTTAGCCACATACCCATCTTGGGTGACGGTGACGGGCACTCTCGGCCGATACCGTTTACATGTCGCCCGGCACACGTCCCCCCGCTGGCGGTCGACTCGGCGCCCGCTCTCACCGTCCCCCCACGAGGGCGGGCGCCGACACCCCTTGTTTCCGCGTCGCGCGACCAGGAGCTGTCGATGTCCCCGGCGTCGGACACACTTCGGCCATGGCCGGGGGGATGAACAAGAGAGGCAGCTACGGCTCCATGGCCGAGCGAGTCCACGGGCGCCCCTCTTCCGAGGCCGACGCCGAGCCTCCTCCGGTCAAGCACTGCTGGGTCACCGACCGTCACGGCCGACTGCCCGGCCTGCTCCTCGAGTGGCGGCAGCGCGGCGGTGCCTGGCACGGCCGCGTCGTACGCCCCGTCCGGGAGGGGGATGGCTGGGTCGTCGTCGAGGAGTGGCTGCCGGCCGAGCTGCTGGATCCGGCCGGCTGAGCCGGGCGGACAGCCGCTGACCCGGCGCTCCGTAGATGACAGGATCGGCCCGTGACGACGCGGTCGTGGTGGGGGTGGGGCTCGACCGAGGAGGCGGTGTCGTCGGCGGAGTCCGCGGAGATGCTCTCCCGGATCGCCGAGTTCCTGCCCGGCGCGGAGCTGGCTCCGCACACCGCACCCGACCCGCGCGACCTGGGTCTCCGCACACCTCGCGTCACGGCTCCGCCCGCGTTGAGTGACCTGTGCTCGGCCGACCCGACCGACCGGGCGGGGCACACCCACGGCAAGGCGTTCCGGGACGTCGTCCGCAACCTGCACGGCCGGCTGGACAACCCTCCCGACCTGGTGGTCCGGCCGCGGACCGAGCAGGACGTCGTCCACGTGCTCGACTGGTGCTCGGGCGAGGGCGTCGCCGTGATCCCGTACGGCGGCGGGAGCTCTGTCGTCGGCGGCATCGAGCCGCGGTTCGACGGGCCAGCCGTCACCCTGGACCTCGGGCGGCTGGACCGGGTGCTCGAGATCGACCGGACCAGTCGGGCTGCTCGGATCCAGGCCGGTGTGCTGGGTCCTCATCTCGAGGACCAGCTGCGGCCGGACGGGCTCACCCTGCGGCACTTCCCGCAGTCGTTCGCGTGGTCCACGCTCGGCGGCTGGCTGGCCACGCGCGCCGGCGGCCACTTCGCCACCCTCTACACGCACATCGACGACCTCACCGAGTCGATGCGGGTCGTGACCCCGGTCGGCGTCAGCGAGTCGCGCCGGCTTCCGGCATCCGGCGCCGGTCCCTCTCCGGACCGCCTCTTCCTCGGCTCGGAGGGAATCCTCGGCGTGATCACCGAGGCCTGGATGCGACTGCAGGACCGCCCCCGCTGGCGGGGCACGGTCTCGGTGACCTTCGACGATTACAGCCGGGCGGTGGCCGCCACCCGCGCGATCGCACAGTCGGGGCTCCACCCGGCCAACTGCCGGCTGCTCGACGCCGCCGAGGCGTTCCTCAATGCCGGCACGTCCGTCACCGGCGGGCTGCTCGTGCTCGGGTTCGAGTCCGCCGACCATCCGGTCGACCCGTGGCTGGACCGGGCGGTCGAGGTCGCCCGCGACCACGGCGGCACGCCGAGCGCCGTACGCGAGAAGGACGCGGAGCCGGAGGACGCTGCCGGCGCCTGGCGCTCGTCGTTCCTGCGGATGCCCTACCTGCGCGACGAGGCCGCCCGGCACGGGATGGTCGTGGAGACGTTCGAGACCGCGTGCACCTGGGACCGCTTCGAGGCCGTGCACCACGCGATCACCACCGCCGCCCAGGACGCTGTCGAGCGGGTCTGCGGCGCGGGCGTGGTGACCTGCCGCTTCACGCACGTGTACCCGGACGGCCCGGCGCCGTACTACGGGATCTACGCGCCCGGCCGGTGGGGCAGCCAGCTCGCACAGTGGGACGAGATCAAGGCGGCCGTCTCCGAGGCGATCGCCGCGAACGGCGCGACGATCACCCACCACCACGCGGTCGGCCGTGACCACCGGCCCTGGTACGACCGGCAGCGGCCGGACGTCTTCGCGACCGCGCTGGGCGCCGCGCGGGACGCCCTCGACCCGGCCGGCATCCTCAACCCGGGCGTGCTGCTGCCGGCCGTACGCCGCGATGTATCTGATCGGGGCCCACGCGTGTCTGACGGGTGACTTCGCGAAGGAGACACCCATGACACCGAAACCGACCCTGCGCATCGGACACGGCAACGGCCACAACGAGCAGTCCCTGGTCAGCTGGGTACGCGCCGCCGAAGCCGACTCGTTCTCGGCACTCGAGTCGCAGCGGCTCCTCCCCGACCTGATGCGACTTCGCAAGCACCGGGTCACCGTCGCCGGCGACGACTGGTCCGAGGACAGGAACCGGGCGAAGTCGACCGCGATCATCACCCGCTCGAAGCACGAGAGCCTCGGCGAGTTCACGCGCAAGGTGTCCGAGCGCCTCAAGCCCTATCTCCGGGTCGCCCCGGACCGGGTGCTGGTCGTGTCGTTCTACCGGCACCCGATCGCGGAGGCCTGTGGCAAGGAGGGCGTCGCCCACTTCGCGCTGCACCCGGACGCCGGCCCGAAGGCGCTGCGGGGAACCGACGAGAGCCATCCGATCGTGCGTGAGTACCGGGAGGCGTTCGACTCGACCCGCGAGTGGATGCAGGCGGCGCGGCGGGACGGGCTGCTGCTGTTCCTCACCTGTGACGGCCAGATCTCCAAGAGCCTCAAGCGGCCGTGGGGTCCCCGCCCCCAGGTCGCCGATCCGCTCCGCCTGCGGTCGCAGGTCGTCGGGATCGACTGGATCCTGTCCGACCGGGCGGTCAAGCCGGTCGGGGGGATCGAGACGCAGCGGCTGTACGACCACACGGGTTTCGTCCAGGAGTTCCGGCCGGCGGAGCGAGGCGAGGGCAGCAGGGGATGACCTGAGCCCGGGTGCGAAGCGCCGGCGATCGAGTCAGAGTTGTCCTAGACAACGACTCGATCGGGAGGGATCCATGAATTCAGGAAAGCGCGACGACGACGCGACAACCGGCGCCGCCAAGGCAGAAAAGGTCGACCTGAAGTTCGAGGCGGTCGTCATCCCCGTCGCGGACGTCGACCGGGCGAAGGCGTTCTACGAGAGTCTCGAGTGGAGGCTCGACGCCGACTTCGCCTTCGACAACGGCTTCCGGGTCGTTCAGTTCACGCCGCCGGGCTCACCGGCATCGGTCCAGTTCGGCTCGAACATCACCACGGCCCAGCCCGGCTCGGCGCAGGGTCTCTACCTCGTCGTCTCCGACATCGAGGCCGCCCGCGACGAGCTAGCGGCCGGCGGCGTCGACGTCAGTGAGGTGTTCCACCCGGCTTCGCCGGGAGCGCAGTTCCGGTCCGAGGTCGCGGACGGTCGCGTCGATGGGCGGGCGGACGATCGCTCCAGCTACGGCTCGTTCGCCACCTTCTCCGACCCGGACGGCAACACCTGGTTGCTGCAGGAGATCACCCAGCGACTGCCCGGTCGCATCGACTCCGGGGACACGTCGTACGCGTCGGTGCATGACCTGACGCAGGCGCTGATCCGTGCGGCCACCGCGCATGGTGAGCACGAGAAGCGCAACGGCGGGGAGTACGACGAGCAGTGGCCGGATTGGTACGCCACGTACCTGGTTGCCGAGCAATCGGGCGCCGATCTGCCACAGTGAAGTGAATGGAATCCAAACTCACCGCCAAGTTCGCGTGAAGGAGCGGCTTCGCAACCCTGGCTGGAGAGTCGGCATCACGAGGCCCACGTCAATGTGCAGTAAGTTAGGTATAATTCTCGTATTATTCGACCCACGTTTCACCGAAGGAGCGGGCACATCAGGATCAGCGAGCAGCATCACGACTACTGGGACGGCTTCTACGCCGGCCGCGCCAGCGGCTGCGTGCCCGACCAGCCCTCCGCGTTCGCGCAGTGGGTCGACAGCCAACTGCCGGCCGGCACAGGAAGTCGTGGAGCTGGGCTTCGGCACGGCGCGGGACTCACTGTTCTTCGCCCGTCGGGGTCGGGCCGTGCAGGGCTTCGACTTCGCCGAGTCTGCTGTCACACACGCCCAGAGCCAGGCCGACGAGCAGGAGCTGACCAGCCAGTTCTCCATCCTCGACCTCTACGACGACCTCGAGGTGAGCCGCACCGCAGCGTCGCTGGCCTGGGCGTCGGGCGCCCGAGCTGTCTACGCCCGGTTTCTCGTGCACTCCCTGGAGGACGCCGGCCGGGCCAACCTGCTCCGCCTCAGCGCCGCCGTGCTGGGCGGCGGCAGCGGCGAGCTGTTCCTCGAGTTCCGCACCGGCAAGGACCTCGGGCAGGAGCACCTCTTCGGCGACGACCACTTCCGGTTGTTCCTCGACCCGATGATCGTCGAGATGGAGATCGAGGCGCTCGGCGGTGAGGTCACCTATCGCGAGGAGAGCTGCGGACTGGCGGTCTACAAGACCGAGGACCCGCACGTGGCGCGCCTGGTCGCCCGGTTCCCCTCCGGTGGCGTTGAGGGAGTCCGACCCTGAAGGCACCTGTCGTGAGCAAGCGCTTCGCGGTGAGCGGTCGCGGAGTCCGGGTCCCCGTCGGCCTCAGCGAGGTGGTCGACGTCCGGTTCGACGGTGAGCGGATCTGGTCGTTCAACCCCGAGCGCGAGCGCACGCAGACTCAACCGCGGATGGGTGCGCTGGCCCAGGGCTCTCGAGCCCTACCTGGACGGAGTGGCCGACGTGAGCCTCGTGCAGCACGTGAGCGGTGAGACGGTCCTCGAGAAGCGGGTCGGCTTCGGCACGAAGACCGATCCGATCCGGCTGGTCGACAAGAACGGACACGCGGTGGCCGTCGACAAGGCGGGACACCTCCAGCGGATGTTCGCTCGCACCGACCGCGCTGTGACCGAGGCGGTCCTCGACTCCGTGGAGCAGGTGCTGAACGACCTCCGCGAGGAGTGCGGTCTCGACGCGTTCCTCGCCTTCGGCTGTCTGCTCGGAGCCGTGCGCGACGGCCACATCATCGGCCATGACTGCGACGCGGACGTGTCGTACCTGAGCCGTCACACGCACCCCTTCGACATCATCCGCGAGAACAAGCGGGCCGCCGACACCATGGAGTCCCTGGGCTGGCGGATCACCAGGATGTCCGCCGGAGACTTCAAGATCTGGACCAAGCCCGGCGGTGGCCGCCGGGTGGGCATCGACGTCTTCGCCGCCTTCCATGTCGACGGCGCGTTCTACATGGTGCCGTCCGTCACCGGCGACCTGGCCCGGTCCGCCCTGCTCCCCGTCGAGCGAGGTGACCCTCGAAGGCCGGCGCTTCGTCGCCCCGGCCCGACCGGAGGACCTCCTGGCGGCGACGTACGGGCCCAGCTGGCGGGTGCCCGACCCGTCGTTCGAGTTCGACCCGTCGCGCGCCACGCTTCGGCGCCTCAACGGCTGGCTGCGCAACAACCGCAAGCACCTGCAAGCACTGGGGCGACTTCTACCGGTCGAGGACGAGCGACCGGGTGCCGACCACGCCCACGCCCTTCGCGACCTGGGTGGCGGACCGGCTGGAGCCACGACAGCACGTCCTCGACGTCGGCTGCGGGAACGGTCGCGACTCGGTCTACTTCGCCGAGCAGGGACATCGGGTCACCGCGCTGGACGGCGCTCCGCTGGCGCGTCGGCTGACCCGGCGACTGGCCGCGCAGCACTCCGTGAAGGTCCGTCCGCAGGAGCTGAACCTCAACGACCTGTTCTCGACACTCGCGTCGGGAGCGCGGTTCGCCCACCTGAAGAGGCCGCCGCAGATCTACGCCCGCTTCCTGCTCGACGCCATCGAGGCCGACACCCGGCAGAACTTCTTCCGCTGGGCCCAGATGATCCAGCGCAGGGGCGGTCTGACGTTCCTGGAGTTCCGGACGTGGCGGGGCACTCTGCGTGCCAACGCGTTCCCCTTCCACTACCGCACCCTGCTCGACCCGGGCCGGGTGGTCGCCGAGATCGAGCGGTACGGCGGCAGCGTGGTGCACCGCGAGGAGGGCGTCGGGCTGGCACCGTTCGGGAGCGAGAACCCGCGAATCTGTCGACTCGTAGTGAGGTGGACGTGATCAGGTCGGATCGTGACCAGGTGCGCAAGCGACTGGGCCCGTTGTCGCTGTACAAGCGCGTGGTGGCACTGGAGAAGGAGGTCCAGGAGTCACGCAGGCTCAACCAGCGGCTCTCCGACGTCGTCGACGTGATCACCGAGATCCTCGTCCCGGCGGCCGACCGTGACGACGAGCGGATGCGCGCTGCGCTGGCTCGCCTCGAGGCGGCCGTCGAGCCTCCGGCTCCCAGGGCGGCTCGCGACTAGTCAAAGAGACAGATCGGGAGCAGACCAACCTGCTCTAGACCTACGACCGACGTGCTAGACAACCGGTCGGACAGGGTGGACCGTGATTTCCGTCGGCCCTGGAGGTTCCGTTGCGAATCTGGTCTGTTCGTCTCGCCCTGGTCACGTTGTTCGTGGGGGGCCTGACTGCGGTCGGTGCCCCCACGTCCACCGCTGCGCCCACCGTCGACGGGCGGGAGTGGCGAGAACTGTTCGAGACGACCGGCCTTTCCTGGTCGGAGGTCGCGTCGGTGTGTCCCACCGACGGAGCGACCGCGTGTTCGGGCACGGTCCGCGGGCGCAACCTCACGGGTTGGACCTGGGCCACGGCCGGCCAGGTCCGGGACCTGTTGGACGACTACGCACCAGGACTGACGACGGCCGAACCCCCAGTGGTGTCAGGCATCGACGGGTTCTGGGGAGGCATCAGCTTCCTGGCCGTGATGCGGTGGACGACGTACACCTCCAGCACCTACTCCTACTCGGAGTCGACCAGTGGTTGGACCGCGTCGACGGACGCCGCGTCGGGCCTCCCCATCGGCGGGTTCGCCGCCTACTCCCACCAACTGGCCGGCACCACCGCCAACGGGAGCATCGGACTCGGCACGGCTGCCGACGCGGCCAGCTCGGTTCGTGGTGTGTTCCTCTGGCGCCCGGCGGGCGTTGACTACACGGCGCCAGTCGTCGCGCCCACGGTGACGGGCACGCTGGGCAACAACGGTTGGTACCGCTCGGACGTCTCCGTGAGCTGGACCGTGACCGACACCGAGTCGCCGATCACCTCACGCGTCGGTTGTGACCCGTCGACCCTGTCCGCGGACTCCGGTGGAACGGCATTCGTCTGTACGGCGACCTCGGCCGGTGGCGAGGGGTCCGGATCGGTCACCGTGAAACGTGACGCCACGCCGCCGACCATCTCGTGCGGAACCGCCCCGACCTTCGAGCTCGGCCAGTCGATCGCGACGGTCAGTGCCGTGGTGACCGACTCGCTCTCCGGCCCGCCGTCAGCCTCGATCAGCAGGTTGGTCCCGACATCGGTCGCCGGCGTGCAGTCCACCGTGCTCACCGCCGCTCGACCGGGCCGGGAACTCGGCGAGCAAGTCCTGCAGCTACTCGGTGGTTGCGCCCAAGTGTCAGGGCACGACTCCCACCGTTCTGGGGACCGGCGGCAACGACGTGCTCAGGGGCACCGCAGGCGTCGATGTGATCCACGGGCTCGGAGGGGCGGACAAGGTCGACGGTCTCGGAGCGGGCGACAAGCTCTGCGGTGGCGACGGGGTGGACGTGATCCAGGGCGGTGACGGAGCCGACACGGTCGAGGGTGGTGCCGGCAACGACGACATCTCCGGTGGTCCCGCGGCCGACACCCTAGACGGCGGGGCGGGCTCGGACTCCATCCGAGGTGACGACGGCGCCGACCGGTGCACCAGCGGTGAGGTCCGGATGTCGAGCTGTGCGGTGATCTACTGAGCAGCCACCCCGGACCCGCGACCGCTCTTCGTGCGGCCTGACCGTCGGGTGCGGCGAGCGGCTGATTATGGTGGTCTCGATGACCGCGACCGACGACTACTGCGACCTGTGCGACCTGCCGAAGTCCCAATGCATCCACGGTCTGCCGCCGACCCCGAAGCCGGTGGCCAAGGCACCGCCGCAGCCCAGGAAGCGGGCCGCCGCCCGTTCACGCACCCCTGGGGTGGCAGCCAAGCCGGTCAGCCGGCGCTGGACGCCGCCCGAGGCGTTCAAGCCCCTCATTCTTGCCGTGCTCAGCGAGACCGGTGGCGAGCTCGAGGCCGACGAGCTCTTCCTGGAACTGGAGATCATGGCCGACGACCGGCTGCTGCCCGGCGACCGCGAGACGACTCCGGAGGGCGAGCCGCGCTGGCAGCACGCCGCCCGCCGCGCACGCGTAGCCCTCATCAATGAGGGCCTGATGACCAAGGGCAGGCCCGGCGTCTGGCAGATGACCCGACCCGGACGCGACTAGGGTGCGTCTCTCCCGCGGGCTCAGGTGAGGTCGCGGCGGATCCGCCAGAAGCAGAAGCCGGCGAGCGCTCCGGCGACGCCGAGCAGGATGCCGGTCTCGACCCACTGCATCGGCCAGAACCGCGACGCCGGGAAGTAGTCGATCCGTTGCTGGTAGCCCTCGTCCGCGAGCCGGGCGAAGCACGCGTCAGTCACGTCGGTCTCGCCGTCCCGGCGGGCCGCCGCACTTCTCGACCCACTCCGGAAGTGTCTCGGCGACGGCGCCGGACGGGTCGAGGGTCACGTTGTCGGTGACCCACGCACCGGGGCTGTCGATCCTCACCTGCAGCTCCACCACCTCGAGCGTTCTCGGCGTCGGGGTCGCCGCCGACCATCAGCCCTCGGAGGTTGTCCGCGGTGATCGTCGAGGTGATCCGCTCGGCCGGCAGCAGGTGCTGCTGCAGCAGCATCGGGGCGGCCACCTGGATCGCCACCACCACCCCGAGGGTCACCGCCATCGCGGGCACCGCCCGCCGGATGACGAGGCCGGCGGTGACGCCGATGGCGAGCGCGAGCACGGCCATGGCGATCGGGACCACGCCCCGGGCGCCGAAGAGGTCTGGCCACAGCCGCGGCACCGCCGCGAAGCCGTTGCTGTTGAGGCCGCTCGCGATGGCGTCGTCGATCGGGCCGGCCCACCAGGTCAGCGCGAGCCCGATCGCCCCGGCGGCGGCGGCTGCCAGCGCGGCCAGGCCGAGCTTGGTGGCCAGCCACCGGGTCCTGGTGATGCTCTGGTTCCACACCAGCCGGTGGGTGCCGGTCTCCAGCTCGCGGGCCACCATCGGCGCGCCCCAGAAGACACCGACGAGAGCGGGGACGGCGTACACGAGCGCCGTACCGGCCGTGAACACCGCCGTCTTGACCTCGTCCGCACCCAGCCGGTCGAAGAAGCTCTCACCCGAGTCGCGAACCAGGTCGGCGAGCTGCGGTCCGGTGACCGCGAGCACGACCGCGGCCAGCGCCAGGGCGCCGAAGACGGACAGCGTGGCGACGCGCATCTGTCGCCAGGTGAGCCAGATCATCGGAGTGCCTCCAGGGTCGGTCGGGACGAGCCGTCGCCGGCGGTGCTGCGGCCCATGTAGGCCAGGACCAGGTCCTCGAGGTTCAGGCGGCTGACCTCCCAGGCCGGGTCGAGGATCGGCGCCTCCGTGCGGATCAGGTAGGTCGACTGCCGGTCGGTGTGGCTGGCCGAGATGACGTGCTGGTCGGACGGGAGGGTGTCGGCCTCGCGCCGCGGACCGGTGAGCCGGTGATGGGTCGCGAGCAGGTGGTCGATGTCGCCGGCGACCTGCACCCGCGAGTCGACGAGCACGATCAGGTAGTCGCAGGCCCGCTCCACGTCGGACACCAGGTGCGAGGAGAGCACGACGCTGAGCTCCTGCTCCGCCACCGCCTCCATCAGGTCCTGGAGGAACTCCCGGCGCGCGAGCGGGTCGAGACTGGCGACCGGCTCGTCGAGCAGCAGGAGCTCGGGCCGCTTGGCCAGCCCCAAGGTGAGCGCCAGCTGGGCGCGCTGGCCGCCCGAGAGCCGTCCGGCCTTCTGCGCCGGGTCGAGTCCCAGGCGCCGGATCCGCTCCTCGGCCAGGGTCGCGTCCCACCGGGGGTTGAGCGCGGCGCCGAGCCGGAGATGGTCGCGCACCCGCATCCCGGCGTACGTCGGGGTGTCCTGCCCGACGAAGCCGACCTTGGCCCGCACCGCCGTACGGCCGGTCGGCCGCTCGCCGAGCACCTCGATCTCGCCGGCCGACGGCGTCAACATGCCCACAGCCAGGTTGAGGAAGGTGCTCTTGCCGGCACCGTTGGGGCCGACCAGGCCGACCACCCGGGCGGGCGGGACCTCGAGGGTGCAGTCGGTGAGCGCCCAGCGGCGCCCGTACTTCTTGCCCAGCCCGTGGGCGTGCAGCACGGCGGTCACGCGGTCTCCTCGTCCACAGCAGAGCTCACCGCGGACCGAAAGGTGGCCAGGAACAACGCCTCGATGCTCTCGTCGTCGAGGCCGGCCCGCCGGGCCTTGACCAGCCACTGCTCCAGGCTGCGGCGCAGCGGCCCGTGCGCGGCGAGGCTGCTGTCGGCGAGGGTCCGGGTGACGAAGGTGCCCACCCCGGGCCGGGCGGCGACGAGCCCGTCGTGCTCGAGCTCCCGGTAGGCCTTGAGCACCGTGTTGGGGTTGATGGCCAGCTGCCCGACGACGTCCTTGACCGTCGGCAGCTTGTCACCCTCCTCCAGCAGGCCCAGGCGCAGCGCGCGCCGGACCTGCTTGACCAGCTGCAGGTACGGCGAGATGCCCGACGTGCTGTCCAGGTGGAACTCGATCACGGCTGACTCCATTCATCTAGGTAACTAGCACACTAGATGAATGGGTCAGTGCTTGTCGACCACCGTGCTTCCTGCTGGTGCCCGGTGGCGGAGGGCATCGACCAGGAGCCTGGCGTTGTCCGGTGAGCGGACCAGGTCTCCTGACTCGATGCGACGCCCGAACAGAACCCGTTGAGCGAGAGTTTCGTGAGCGAAGGAGAGCGTGCGGGGCCCTGAGGTCAGATGAGGATCTGCGCGGGATGCTCGAGCAGGCCGACGAACGTTCGCATCCACTCCGCCGCGGTTGCGCCGTCGACGGGGCGGTGGTCCACCGCGAGGGTCACGCGCAGCACGGTGCCCACGGCGAGCTCACCGTTCTCCACGACTGCCTCCTCGCGTGCCGCCCCGACGGCCAGGATGGCGGCTTGGGGCGGGTTGATGATCGCGGCGAACTCTTCGGTCCCGTACATGCCCAGGTTGGTCACGGAGATCGAGCCACCCTCGAGCTCGTGTTGCTGCAGGCGACGTTCCTTCGCGCGGCTGATGAGATCCTGCGTGGACTCGACGAGTTGCTGGAGGGTCATGGAGTCAACGCCGCGAACTACGGGTGTCACGAGACCACCCTCCGTCGCGACTGCGACAGCGATGTCGACATCATTGAAGTGTCGGATCGAGTCGCCGTTCCACTGGACGTTGAGCCCAGGCACCAGAGCGTGAGCGCGTGCGACCGCCTTGACGATGAGGTCGTTGACGGACACCTTGACGACGCCGCCGTCGTTGATCTCTCGACGCATTGTGAGCAGCTTGTCCACGCGGGCCGATCCGCGCACATAGAAGTGCGGAGCGGTCTGCTTGCTCTCCGTGAGCCGTCGCGCGATGGCCTGGCGGAGCCGGGTGTTGGGGACGTCCTCGAAGCTCGCCTGTGCACCAGGTTCCGCGGCCGGGACAGCGGTGGTTTTGGATGCGGGCCCTGGGACACCGTTCGCGAGCGCCGCGTCGACGTCGGCCCTACGGATCCGTCCGTGCGGCCCGGAGCCGACCACGCTACTGAGATCCACGCCGGAGTCCCGAGCGATCTTGCGGGCCAGTGGGCTGGAGAAGATCCGCTCCCCGTTGGTCTGGGGCTCTTCGGACGCCGTGGGAAGCGCGGCCGGTTCGACTTCCTCGGCGGCCACGCTCGACTCTGCCTCGGGCTCGTCGGCACCTGCAACTTCGTCGGCGGCCTGCGCGCCGTTGCTCTCGACGCCGAGGGAGGACAGGAGGGTGTCCACGTCGGCGGCGGTCTCGTCCTTGGTGCCCCAGACGGCGATGGGAGCCCCGACCTCGACCTGGGCGCCTTCGTCGACCAGCAGTCGCAGGAGGACGCCGTCGTTCTCGGCCTCGACGTCGACCACGGCCTTCTCGGTCTCGACGGTGACGATCGCGTCGCCGGCGGCGTAGGGCTTGTTCAGCTCGACGTTCCAGTTGGCCAGGACGGCCTCGGGGGTGTTGGCCGCAACCTCGGGCATCCGCAGGATCTCGGGCACGGTCACTCCCCCGCGATCTGCTGCAGCTTGGCGACGACCTCTTCGGTGCGTGCGAAGGCGGCCCGCTCCAGCACCTTGCTGATGCTGGGAGAGGCCTCGCCTCCGGTCACCCGCTCGATCGGGGCGTCCAACCAGTCGAACAGCCGGCGCTGGATCTCGTCCGCCAGCCATCCGCCGTACGACGTCCCGACGGCACCCTGCTCAGCGATCAGCACGTTGTTTGTCTTCTGGATGCTCGCGGAGACGGTGTCCCAGTCCAGGCTGGCCCGGTCCAGCCAGCGCAGGTCGATCACCTCGGCGTCCACGCCGGCCTCGGCGACGGCGTCCAGGACCGGCTTGGTCATGGCCCCGTAGGTAAGGATCGTGATCGCCTTGCCCTCGCGCCGGACCGCGGCCTTGCCCACCGGCAGGTAGTGGTCGTACTCATCGGGCACCCCGGGACCGGTCGAGCCGTACAGGTCCACGTGCTCGAGGACCACGACCGGGTCGTCGCAGGCGAGAGCCGTGTTCATCAGGCCGACGTAGTCGAACGGGGTGGAGGGTGCGACGATCCGCCAGCCGGGTGCGGTGGCGAAGATCCCGGCGGGGTCCATCGAGTGCTGGGATCCGTAGCCGGTTCCCATGGCGACCTTGCTGCGCAGCACGAAGGGGACCTTGCCCTCGCCGCCGAACATGTGCCGGGCCTTGCCGATCTGGTTGAAGAGCTGGTCGGCGGCGACCCACATGAAGTCGGCGTACATGAACTCCACGACCGGTCGGAACCGTCCGTCCATCGCCATGCCGCCACCGAGGCCGGTGAAGGCGTTCTCGGAGATCGGAGTCCCCAGCACCCGGTCGGGATACGCCTCCTTGAGGCCTCGGGTCGCACCGTTGGTGCCGCCGTTGAGCCGATGGATGTCTTCACCCATGATCACGATGCGGTCATCGGTCGCGAGTCGCCGGCCCATGACACCTGCAACGGCTTCGATGAACTTGACGTCCTCCAGCCTGCCCTCGAAGTCCTCGACGTCCGAGAATGTCAGGTCGGAGAGCTCGCTCAGGTCCCCGCGGATCCCCTCGTCGACGAAGGTGGGGTTCGGCCATTCCGCGGCCTTGATCTGGCGTTCGCGCGGCTTGCCGTTCGGCTTGGGCTCCAGCAGCTCTTCGCCGAACTCGGCCATCAGCGCCTTGGCGCGAGCTATCGAGTCATCGACGTCGTCCTGGGTCAGGATGCCCCGACGCACCAGGTGGCGTGCCGTCGTGTCGAGCGGATCACGTCCGCGCCACTCGGCCTCTTCCTCCTTGCTCCGATAGCGGAACGCGGAGCCGGCGAAGGGGCCGTTCTGGTGGAAGTACCGGTAGACGTCGGCCTCGATGACCGTCGGACCCTTGCCGGACCGCATGTGCTCGAGCGCCGCCTGGGTGGTGAGATAGACAGCCAACGGGTCCATCCCGTCGACCTTCCAGCTCCGGATCCCGAAGCCGGGGCCCCGGCCGGACAGGCGAGGTTCCGCCGTCACTTCCGAGACGTGGGTCGAGACGGCGTACTGGTTGTTCTCCATGAAGAAGCAGAGCGGAAGCGACCACGCGCCGGCCAGGTTCAACGTCTCCAGCGTGGAGCCGATGTTGGTGGCGCCGTCGCCGAAGTAGGTGACGGCCACGGCATCGGTGTCCGCGTGCTTGTGGGACCACGCCGAGCCCGCGGCCAGGGGCACCCCGCCGCCGACGATCGCGTTCGTTCCGATGGCCCCTGCTTCATGCCACTGCAGGTGCATGCTGCCGCCGCGGCCGTGGCTGAAGCCGCGGTCCAGGCCGCAGATCTCGCGCAGCGTACGAAGAAGAACCTCGCGGACGTCGTCGGGGTAGGGCTTGGTCGGATCGATTCCCTCGGGGTGGACGTGCGTCAGCACCTTCGCCAGGAACTGGTGATGACCGCGGTGGGATCCGTTGACGGTGTCCTGGGTGGTGAGCCCGATGCAGGAGCCGACCGCGCCGCCCTCCTGACCGATGCTCGAGTGGGCGGGCCCGTGGATCAGACCCTCACCGGCCAGCTCGAGAACGAACTCCTCGAACGTGCGGATCAGGACGAGCTGGCTCAGCATCGACGTGAGCAGCTGCGGAGACGCGGCATCCCAGTCCGCGTCGGTGACGACGAGCTCCGACCACTCGGCGGCCGGGTCAAGGTGGTTCTGGGCGGGCATCACTCAGTCCCTTCGAGAGGAGATACCCGACCATGGCAGATGTTGGATCCAATGACAACCGTCTAGGCAGCCATTCTCGCGCGATATGCGACGGTGAGATCGAGAGTATAGGATCCAAAGGAGGTGTTCCGATGGGCCTTCCCGGCCTCTCACGACTCGACCACGTCGGCTTCACCGTGCCCGACCTCGAAGTGGCGCACGCCTGGCTGGTCGAGGTGCTGGGATGCGAGTACATGTACTCCCTCGGCCCCTTCCAGGCCGGCGGACGACTGGATGCGGGACCACCTCAACGTCGACCCCCGGACCGTCATGCGTCAGCTGCGCTTCTTCAGGTGCGGCGGGCAAGCCGTGTTCGAGGTCTTCGAGTACGACGCCGCCGACCAGCGGACCGAGATGCCGCGCAACAGCGACATCGGCGGTCACCACGTCGCGCTGTACGTCGACGACCTGGACGCGGCGATCGACTACCTGCGAGACGCCGGGCGTCACCGTCCTGGGCGAACCGACGTCGAGCCGCGGAGCCTCCGAGGGCCAGCGATGGGTGTACTTCCTCGCGCCGTGGGGCATGCAGTTCGAGCTCGTCTCCTATCCTCACGGCAAGGCCTTCGACCACGACCCCGCCAAGTTCCGAGGTGCCACCAGTTGACCCCCGCCACGACGTCGAGCCCGTCGGCGGCGCCCGATGCGGTGACCAGCCAGCGCATCGTGGCCGCACTCCGCGAGGAGATCCTGGCGGGCGACATTGCGCCGGGCACCTGGCTGCGCCAGGACGACCTCGCGGCCAGGCTCGGGGTCAGCAGACTCCCCATCCGTGAGGCGCTGCGCATCCTCGAGTCCGAGGGACTGGCCGAGTCGCTGCCCAACCGCGGCGCTCGCGTCCCGACGCTCGACATCCACGAGGTCAACACGTACTACCGGATGCGCGAGCGCCTCGAGCCGCTGACGCTCATCGAGAGTCTCAGCCGGATCTCCGACGAACAGGTCGACCGGATGGAACGCATCCAGGAAGAGATCGAGGCCAACACGGACATCAACCGCTTCCTCACGCTGGACCGCGAGTTCCACATGACGTCGTACGAAGCCTGCCCCAGCGAGCACCTGCTGGCGACCACGGTCCGTCTCTGGAACTCCACCCAGCACTACCGCAGGGCGTTCATGCTGCTCGCCGGCCCGGACCGCGCGAGCGTGGTGAACGCCGAGCACCGACTCCTCCTGGACGCCGTACGCCGGCGCGACCCCGAGGACGCAGAGCGCTTCCTGGTCGGGCACATCCGCAGGACGCGCGTCGAGCTGACCAAGCATCCCGAGCTGTTCGTGACTGGCTGACCGCTCCTGCCAAGGAGCGCCTTCATCCCAGTAGGGTCGGCTACTGCAGACTGTCGACCCCGGCCGGGGACCTGGCTGAACGAGCTCCCCAACGGTCCAGACTGCGGCTCACCACCATCGTCGCACCCACTCACGACCAAACGGAGATCGCCATGATTGTCGGGGTCCTCAAGGAGGCGACGCCCGGGGAGACGCGGGTCGCAGCGACGCCGGCCACGGTGACGCAGCTGGTCGCGCTGGGCTACGACGTCGTGGTCGACGCCGGGGCCGGAGCCGCGTCGTCCTTCCCGGACGAGGCGTACGTCGAGGCCGGGGCGACGATCGGCGACGCGGTCGACGGCCGACGTCGTGTTCGGCGTGAACGCCCCGTCGTCCGAGCAGCTGGACCGGATGAAGCCGGGCGCGACGCTGGTCAGCCTGCTGTCGCCCGGCGCTGAACCCGGACCTGGTCGAGGACCTGGCGCGCCGGCCGATCACGGCGATGGCGATGGATGCGGTGCCGCGGATCTCGCGGGCGCAGTCGCTGGACGTGCTGTCCTCGATGGCGAACATCGCCGGCTACCGGGCGGTGGTCGAGGCCGCGCACGTGTTCGGCCGGTTCTTCACCGGTCAGGTGACCGCGGCGGGCAAGGTGCCGCCGGCGAAGGTGCTGGTCGTGGGTGCCGGTGTCGCCGGGCTGGCCGCGATCGGCGCGGCGGGGTCGCCTGGGTGCGATCGTGCGGGCGACCGACCCGCGGCCCGAGGTGGCCGACCAGGTGCGGTCGCTGGGTGGGGAGTACCTCTCGGTCGAGGCCGCCGGAGGTCGAGGTCTCCGCGACCGGCTACGCCAAGGAGATGGGCGAGGACTACAAGGCCCGCGAGGCCGCAGCTGTACGCCGAGCAGTGCCGCCGACGTCGACATCATCATCACCACCGCGCTGATCCCGGGCCGCCCGGCGCCGCGGATCATCACCGCCGAGATGGTGGCCTCGATGAGGCCGGGCAGCGTGATCGTGGACATGGCCGCGGCCAACGGCGGCAACGTCGAGGGCACGGTCGCCGGCGAGGCGGTGGTCACCGACAACGGCGTGACGATCATCGGCTACACCGACCTGGCCGGCCGGCTGCCGGCGCAGGCCTCCCAGCTCTACGGCACCAACCTGGTCAACCTGATGAAGCTGATGACCCCGGGCAAGGACGGCCAGCTGGTCCTGGACTTCGACGACGTCGTGCAGCGGTCGATGACCGTGGTCCGCACCGACGGGGCAGGCGAGCTGACCTGGCCGCCGCCGCCGGTGCAGGTGTCGGCCGCGCCGGCGCTCCGCGGCGGCGACGCCGGCGCGCCGGTCGAGAGCCCGGTCAAGCAGCCGATCGTCGCCGCAGCGCCGGTTCGCGATCGTCGGGGTCGCGGCCGCCGCTGCTGTTCCTGCTCGCGGCGCTCTCGCCGGCCGCGCTGCTGGGCACCTGACGGTGTTCGCGCTGGCGATCGTGATCGGCTACTACGTGATCGGGCACGTGCACCACGCGCTGCACACGCCGCTGATGTCGGTGACCAACGCGATCTCCGGGATCATCGTGGTCGGTGCCCTGCTGCAGATCGGCCACGGCGACACCGCTGATCACCGCGCTGGCGTTCGTCGGCGATCCTGCTGGCCAGCATCAACGTCTTCGGTGGCTTCGCGGTGACCCGCCGGATGCTCGCCATGTTCTCGAGGAGCTGACCGCGATGACTGATCTGATGACCGTCGAGATCGGCCGCGCAGGCGGCGTACATCGTCGCCGCCCTGCTGTTCATCCTCGCGCTGGCCGGGCTGTCCCAGCACGAGACCGCCAAGGCCGGCAACACCTTCGGCATGGCCGGCATGGCGGTCGCGCTGGTCGCGACGATCGCGCTGGCGATCGACCGCGACATCTCCGGGGCCGGGCTGGCGCTGCTGGTCGTGGCGATGCTGGTCGGTGCCGCGATCGGGCTGTGGCGGGCCCGGGTGGTCGAGATGACCGGGATGCCCGAGCTGATCGCGCTGCTGCACTCGCTTCGTCGGTCTGGCCGCGGTGCTGGTCGGCTGGAACGGCTACCTGCACGTCGAGGCCGACCCCGACGGCGCCGAGGCCGCGCTGCTCGGCGCTCGAGGACCTGCCGGGATCCACTCCGCCGAGGTGTTCATCGGCGTCTTCATCGGCGCGGTCACCTTCACCGGCTCGATCGTGGCGTTCCTCAAGCTCTCGGCCCGGATCAAGTCCAACCCGCTGATGCTGCCCGGCAAGAACGTCCTCAACCTCGGCGCGCTGGTCGCGTTCGCCGTGCTCACCGTCTGGTTCGTGATCGACCCGCAGCTGTGGCTGCTGATCGTGGTCACCGTCGCTCGCGCTGGCGCTGGGCTGGCACCTGGTCGCCTCCATCGGCGGCGGCGACATGCCCGTCGTCGTCTCGATGCTGAACAGCTACTCCGGCTGGGCCGCGGCCGCGTCCGGGTTCCTGCTCGAGAACGACCTGCTGATCATCACCGGCGCCCTGGTCGGCTCCTCGGGTGCCTACCTGTCCTACATCATGTGCAAGGCGATGAACCGGTCGTTCATCTCGGTCATCGCCGGCGGCTTCGGCATCGAGGCCGGCCCGGCCGACGACACCGACTACGGCGAGCACCGCGAGATCACCGCCGAGGGCGTCGCCGAGCTGCTCGCGGCCGCCGACTCGGTGATCATCACCCCCGGCTACGGCATGGCCGTCGCCCAGGCCCAGTACGGCGTCGCCGAGCTCACCCGCAAGCTCCGCGAGCGCGGCGTCAACGTCCGCTTCGGCATCCACCCGGTCGCCGGCCGCCTGCCCGGCCACATGAACGTGCTGCTCGCCGAGGCCAAGGTCCCCTACGACATCGTGCTGGAGATGGACGAGATCAACGACGACTTCGACGACACCGCCGTCGTCCTGGTCATCGGCGCCAACGACACCGTCAACCCCGCCGCCGCCGAGGACCCCACCAGCCCGATCGCCGGCATGCCCGTCCTCACCGTCTGGAACGCCGACGACGTCATCGTCTTCAAGCGCTCCATGGCCACCGGCTACGCCGGCGTCCAGAACCCGCTCTTCTTCCGCGACAACTCCGCCATGCTCTTCGGCGACGCCAAGGACCGCGTCGAGGACATCCTCCGCGCGCTCTGAGAGTGCTGGGTTGGTCGAGGGTCGCGTCCGGGGCCGTGTCGCCGATGCCGGCCCGGATGGTGATCGCATCCGCCTCGCGGCTGGCGCGGATGGTCGCGGTCCGTCCGCTCCAGGCAGGGACGGGGCGGCTGACCCGTCCGACATCTCGTCAGTGACGACGACCCCGAGCTGCGCAACCTCCATCCGGACCGAGGTGACCACAAGCTCGCCAGATCGCGCGTGCGAGCGACTTCGGATCAGCCGCCGTCGACGGTGAACGTCGAGGTTCGCCACGGGGTTGGCGAACTCGCTCACCCGCAGCGAGACCTGCATCCGCCACGTGCCAGACGCGGGGAGCACGACCTGGCCGGTGTAGGTGCCCGCCGTCACGGAGGTCAGCGGGACCGTGCCCAGCCGGACCTGGTCGGAGAACAACCGCGCGACGGGCGGCGCCACACCCTCGGTGGGCTCCCCGGCCGCCGACCGCAGCTGGATGGTGACGGTGTTGGGTCCCCTCGTGAGGGGCGTGACGGTGGCCCGGACCTCGATCTCGCCCAGCGTCGCCGTGCGGGTGCTCCGCTCGGTCTCGGCTGCCGCGCTCGCGGGGGCCGCGTCGCCCTCGGGACTCTTGTCGACGAGGACGCCCGTGATCAGCAGCACGGCCACCAGGACGGCCGCCTCGACGCTGGTGGTGCGCACCAACGGCCGCGTGACGGCACGTCGGTCACCCTGCTTCGTCGCCTGCTGCAGCCGTGGCAGCAGCGACCACCTGTTCCAGGCCGCGATCGCGACGGCGACCGCCACGAGCCCGATCTTGACCAGCAGCAACTGTCCATAGGTCGTGTCGAGCAGGCCGCTCCAGGAGCCGAGGATCCGCCACGCGAGCACCGAGCCGGTGGCGACGAGCGCCGCGAGGACGCCCGCGCCCGCGGTGGAGAACCGGGCGAGCACCTCGGCGGCCGTCGCCCCGCGGCCGGCGAGGTCAGGCAGCGCGAGCGCCAGGCCCGCCAGCCCGCCGAGCCACACGCTGCCGGCCATCAGGTGGAGCACGTCGGCGGCGACGGTGAGCGCCTCCGGGGTTGCCGCGCGGGTGTGACCGGTCACGGCGGGTGCGCTGACGGCCACCGCGGCTGCCACGAGTGCCGCGATCCGCCGCGACCGGGAGGTCAGTCCGCGACCGAGCAGGCCGACGGCGAGCACGACGCCGACGGCGACGGCTGCGGGTACGGCGTACTCCGCGGGCGGCAACGAGGACCAGGTCGTGCGCCGGGTCAGCAGGCTCGCCCCGCCGTCCAGCAGGTAGACCGCCGTGAGCGGGACCCCGGCCAGCCACGCCACCACCGCCGCAGCGGCGCCGGCCCGAGCGGCGGTCGTCAGCCGCTGCCGGGAACGCTCGGCATGCTGGTGGGCGGGGAGGAACAGCAGGACGAACGCCACCAGGCCGGTCGCGAGGAACAGCGCGAGGTAGCCCACCCAACGGACGAGGGTGAGGGTCCAGGGGACCTGGGAGTTCTCCGTCGTACCCGCCTCGGGCGGGGTGAAGTCGGCCGTGGGCGCGCCGACGGAGAAGCTGAGCGAGCCGCTGATCGGGTGCCCGTCCTCGGAGACGACCCGCCAGACGACCACGAGGGTTCCCTCGCCGACGGGCTCGGGTAGGGAGACGTCCAGCTCGGCGCCCCGGACGACGGCCGAGGACGCGACCAGTCCACCTTGGGCGTCGAAGACCTGTACGCCGTCGGGAACGCCGCGCACCGCTTCGTCGAACGTGAAGCGGACCTGCTCGGGTGCGGACTGGAGGACCGCGCCGTCGGCCGGGTCGGTGCTGATGAGGGTGGCGTGCGCACTGGCCGGCGAGGACAGGCCGAGCACCAGCTGCAGCGACCGCCAGGAGGAGGAGCGCGGCCGCCCCCAGCCTCCGCGGTCGCGGGGCGATCATGTGCGGCGGCGCTGCCGCACGAGTGCTGCGCCGCCGAGCACGGATCCGAGCAGCCCGGCCACCAAGGCGGCGATCGTGAGGGCGTCGGCGCCGTCCGAGTCCGGTGCTGCGACCGGCCGGTCATCGGATTCCGAGTCGCCCGTGCTCGCGGCGGCGGTGGTCATGTCGCCGTGCCCACCCTCCCCCGCAGCCGAGATGACGAAGGCGGGCGCGGGCAGCTCGAGCTCGTCCATGTCCTGACCGTCCTGCGCGACCTCGATCCAGGCCGACTCGCCCCGCTCGCAGGTCTGGATGGTCGGGAACACGAGGGTGGCGCCCTCGTCGTCGGGCAGCTGCACCGAGAGCTCGAAGGTGTCCCGGTAGCCGTCGGGAAGCGGGGTGTCCGTGCTGTAGGTGACAGAGGCGACTCGCTCCTCGATCTCGTTTCCGTGGCTGTCGGCCACGGGCGGGTCGAGTCGCTCCACCTGCTTCTCCACCTCCCACAGGGCGGTGCGGGTCGGCGTCACGGAGTTGATCTCCGGCGGCATCTGGATGGTGATCTCGGTGGTCGGTGAGCCCTCACAACCGTGTCCGACGCTCACCTCGAGGACCGCGGAGGCACCAGCAGCCGTCGTGGACGGAGTGATGCTGACGTGGGCACCGGCCGGGGCTGCCCAGCCGATCAGGCCGACCACCAGCGCGCAGCCGCCGACGCCCAGGCGCAAGGTGCGCCGCGACCGTGACGGGGCGCGGCGACCTGTGCGTCCGTCGTCGCCGGGCCGGGTGGACGTCACGTCATCGCGGTTCATGTCGCATCCTTGGGGTGCTCGCTCGGCCGATTCACGTGGGTTCACCCATGCGAACCCCGGCCGAAATGGTGACCACGGTTACTGAATCAGCGGGTCGAACCATTGTCAAGGATGTGAACACAGTCCCGGTCAGGTCATTGCGGCCGCCCGAGACCCCCCGTAGTGTGTTCACATCAGTGAACACAGGTCGCCCTTGTGGATCGACCGTCAGAGAAAGGGCCATCATGCCCAACATCACCGTCGAGCTCCTCCAGGGCCGGACCGTGGAGCAGCGCCGCGCCTTCGCCCGGGCCGTGGCCGACAACGCAGTCGAGATCCTCGGCGCCCGCCGCCAGGACGTCCGGATGGTCTTCAGCGAGATCACTCCCGACGTCGTCGCGAACGGCGGCGTGCTCGCGAGCGAGGACGAGAGCCGGGCCGGAGTGGTGGCCGCGCTCAGACGAGGGCTGAGCGGGCGACGCAACCGGCACACGACACGGGCCCCGGGGGATTCCCCCGGGGCCCGTGTCGTGCGTCCGAGCTACTTCCGCACCTTGACGGTGAGGTCCGCGCTCACCCCCTCGGCCAGGTCACTCCCGAGATAGGCCGCCGTCAGCGTCAACTGACCGTCCTTGGGGATCTTGGGCCACACGAACACCGCTCGGCCGTCGTTGACGGTTTCGACGAGGGTCGCGCCATCCTTGATCTTGATCCTGACCTCGCCGGTCACCGGCACGCCGTCGGAGGCCGAGAGCTGGACCGTGATCCGCGCCCGGTTGCCGGACACCTTCGTCGCGGTGACCTCCATGGTCGGCACCACCTTGGTCACGAGCATCTCCACCCTCGACGACGAGGGCCGGTGGGCAGCGTCCCCGCCGTAGCGCAGGGTCAGGTCGTACGTCCCGGGCAGCAGTGCCTTGGGCGCAAGCACGAGAGTTGCCCTGCCGTCCGCGACGGTGGCCGTCGCCAGGACCGTCGTGCCCCGGACCAGCTCGACCGTCCCCGTGGCCTCCGCCGGGGCGACCGCCACCGAGACGGTGCCCGACTTCCCGTACGTCGTGGGCAGCGCCACACCGGCCACAGCGGTGGTCGCGAGACCCCCGTCCTCGTCCTTCACCGTGATGGTCACCGTCGCCCGGGAGGAGACGTCCTGCCCGTCGTCGGCGCGGTAGGTGAAGACGTCCTTGCCGGTGAAACCGGCGTCGGGCGTGTAGGAGAACGAACCGTCCGCGGCCAGGGTCACCGTGCCGTTGATGGGCTGGGTGGCACCGATGGCGGTGAGGACGTCGCCGTCCGCGTCGGTGTCGTTGGCCAGGACGCCGGGCGCCGGCAGCACGAGGGGCTGTCCCTCGACCGTGCTGTAGGCGTCGTCGCCCCCGACCGGCGCGGTGTTGACCGGCGGCTGCTCACCCTCCTCCACGGTGATGGTCACCGTCGTCACCGCCGACGTGGCGGTCCCGTCGTCGGCCGTGTAGGTGAAGGTGTCCGTCCCGGAGAAGCCGGCGTCGGGGGTGTAGGTGAAGGACCCGTCGGCCGTGAGCACGACCTCTCCGTTGGCCGGCTGGGTGGCGCCGGTCGCGGTCAGGTCGTCGCCGTCGGCGTCCGTGTCGTTGGCGAGCACACCGGGCGCCGGGACCGTGAGTGGCGTGTCCTCGACGGTGCCGTAGGCGTCGGCTGCCCCGACCGGAGCGGCATTCGCGGGCGGCGGACCCTCGAAGAGCTCCGTGACCTGCTCGGCGGACAGCTCGTAGCCGTACATCCGGAAGTCGTCGACCAGACCGTCGAACCTCGGGTCCGGCCAGCTCGTTCCACCGATGAAGTTGGCCGTGGTGTTGCCGCCCACGCCGACGTCGCCGATGCCGAGGGTGAAGTCGGTGCGGGTGGCCTGCAGCTCGCCGTCGAAGTAGATCTTGCCGGTCGAGCCACGCATCGTGAACACGACGTGCGTCCACTCGTTGAGCGGCAGGTCGTTGCCTCCGCCGAGGGTGAGCCGCTCCTGCGTCGGCATTGCCGGGCGCCTTGAACGTCGCCGCGAACCCGGTGGCCCCGGCTGCCTGCGTGGACGACTGGAGCAGGAAGAACGTGTCGGTGCTGCTGCCGATCTGCAGCAACGGCACCCAGTTGGGCAGCGCGTCCGGGCGCGCCCACATCGACACGGTGAACTCGTCGTCCATGCCGGCCTGGATGTTGTCGGGCAGGCGGACCTGGTTGCCGGTGCCGGACGCGCCGCCCGGAAGCGACACCCCGGAGCCGTACTGGCCGGACTGGGTCCACGAGGTCGCCCCCGCGAGGGTGGCCGCTCCCACCGACGGGTCGTTGCCCGAGTTGGCGGCAGTCGTGCCCTGGCCCTCGTCGAAGGTGTAGTGGACCGGCACGCCCTCGCCCGGCGGCGGACGCTCGACCGTGTGGGTCACGGTCGCCGTCGAGTCACGCCAGCCCTCGGCCGCGATGAAGCGGACCTCGATCTCGTGCGCTCCGGGAGAGAGCGTGAGCTCGGGGAACGTTGCGGCTCCGTCGACCACGTCCACCGCCGTGCCGACGCTGGAACCGTCGACCCACAGGTGGGCGGTGCCCTCGGCGGGCGCGTCCGTCTCGTCGGCGATGGTCGCCGAGACCGTCACCGGCTCGGCGAACGGCGACGGGCGAGACCGGCTCGACCGAGACGGTCGTGGTCGTGCGCAGCGCCGAACCCTCGTCGTACATCGCCGCCACGTCTGCCGCGGTGAGCGTGGACGTGTAGAGGCGTACGTCGTCCATCAGGCCGTCGAACGCCGGGTCGGGATACCCGTTGCGTCCCAGCCAGTTGTTGGCCGTCGGACCGATGTCGGTCATGTCGATCGTCAGGTTGTTGCGGGTCGCGATCGCCTCGCCGTTGAGGTACAGCGTGCCGACCTCGCCCTGGCGGGTGAACGCCACGTGGTTCCACTGGTTGGCGGCCACATCCTTCACGGGACTGGCGTAGACGCGCTCCTGCACAAGGGAGCCCTTCGCCTTGAAGGTGGCGGCCAGGCCGGTGTTTCCTGCCGCCTGCGTCTGCATCTGGATCTGGAAGAAGCTGCCGGCGTCGCCGAGCCCGTCTCCGATGTGGAACATGCCGATCCAGTTCGCCTTCGTGTCCGGGCGCACCCAGAACGAGGTCGAGAAGTTCTCCTCGCCCTGCAGCAGGTTGTCCGGCAGGTCGACGGCGTTGCCGTTGGTGCCGCCCGGCAGGTCGAGCGCCTTGCCGAGGACTCCGTTGTCGGACCAGCCAGTGGTGCCGGTCAGGACCGCGGCTCCGACCGACCCGTCCGTGCCCGTGTTGGCCACCGACGTGCCCGTGCCCTCCTCGAACTCGTAGTGGACGGGGACGTCGGACGCGCCGGGGTCGGCACCCACGATGACGAGGTCGTCGATCATCAGGCCG
The DNA here is from genome assembly GCA_963788445.1 of uncultured Actinomycetota bacterium. Taxonomy (GTDB): domain Bacteria; phylum Actinomycetota; class Actinomycetes; order Propionibacteriales; family Nocardioidaceae; genus Nocardioides. The sequence goes on along the minus strand of CAWBGN010000001.1, from coordinate 28,094 downwards.
GCGCCCGTGCCCGGAGCCTCCAGGCTGAGCGTCTGCGAGCGAGCCGCCGCCGTGAAGGTGCCGACGTACGTGCCGAACGTCACCGCCCGGTTGCTCTGCGAGGGCATGTCCGTCGTGGCGGTGAGCGTGGTGCTCAGGTCGCCGACCGACAGCTCGGCCGTCGCGGGATCCGACCCGGCAGACCGGCTGTCGCGTGCGTAGCGCAGCGAGATCCGGTACTCACGACCCGGGTCGAGGCCCTTGATCACGCGCTCGAGGCTGCCCGAGCTGCCCAGGCCGAGGTGGTAGCCGGTGAGACCGAGGCCACCCTGACCGGCAGCGGTGCCGCGCACGAGCTGGACCTGGCTGTCGACGGTCCACGGCGTCATCCGGCCGTTGCCCGGGGCCACGTCGACGACCGGGGCCGGGTTGCCGCCCCGCCAGTCGGTGGGGAGGCGCGGGTACTCGAACTGGTCGACGACCTGCGGGGTCCGCTGGTCCATCGCCACCTCGGGGTCGATGTCCATCGATCTTCGCGACCGACGGGGTGCCGTCGGCGTCGAAGACGAACAGCATGTACGTCCCGGGAGGGGCGTACGTGCCGTCGACCGGCGAGGTGATGCTCACGGAGCCACCGGTCTGGGAGAACTCCAGGTCCTGGAAGTTCTGGTCGTTGTTGAAGCCGTGCGTCACCGACCCGTTGCGGACCAGCGTCACCCGGGAGACCTCGCCGGACGTGGCGATCTGGAAGTCGCCGTCGTAGCCGATCTTGTTGGGCGCCTCGGTGATCTCGGGGCGTACGGCCGGCTGGTCGCCGTCGAAGAGGTACGACGGGGAGTAGTACTCCACGTCCGTGTAGTTCCGCGGGCCGGGAGCACCGCCGCCGCCGATCATCACGCGACCGTCGGGCAGGAGCAGGGCCGCGGAGTGGTAGAGCCGGGCGTGCTCGTAGGGCACGGCGACCTCGGTCCAGTCGCCGGTCTCCGGGTTCCAGATCTCGGCGTTGGTGACGTAGCCGCCGTTGCCGTTGTTCTCGCGGCCGCCGCCGGTGACGAGCACGTCGCCGTCGGGCAGGACGGTCGAGGTCGCCCAGTGGCGCTGGTACTTCATCGGGTCGGTCGCGGCGATGACCGGGTTGGCCGTGCCGCCGGTGATGTCGACCGTGAAGCCGGCGCGAGCGCCGTCCGGGCCGCCACCGTTGCCCCACCAGCCGCCGCCGACCTGCAGGATCTTGCCGGGGCGGTACATCGTGGCCGTCGACGTCGCGCCGACCGGGTTGCCGTTGGCGCCCTGGTTGGAGATGCCGGCGGGCAGGGTGCCGCGCAGCGTCAGCTCGCCTTCACCGTCGTTGCCCTGCGGGGTCGAGCTCGAACATCTGCGTGCCGGTGATGTTGAACAGGTTGCCGCTGCCCGGCGCCACGAACGCCCGGGGGTACCACCAGCGGTTCTCGTCCGCACCCGGGTGGTCGGATCCGCCGTCGCCGTACGCCGCCGAGCTGGTGGCGCCGTCGAGCGTCTTCCAGCCGGAGCCATCGTCCGGGGTGTAGATCTCGGGGGTGAGCACGCCGGGGCCGCCCGGCCCGCCGCGGAGGCTGCCGCCCTGGACGACGATGTCGCCGTTGGGCATCGTGGTGCCGGTCGGGTACCACCGGGGGAAGTTCATGGGCGCTTCGTTCTGCAGCCCGTTGTTGGTGGTGTAGCTGGTGACGCCGATGGCGGCGTCGTTGGGGGCGTTGCCGCCCAGGCCGTCGTCACCGCCGACCGTCATCGTCGAGTGGTTGTGGGGGTTCTGCACCTGCATGGAGCAGAACAGGTCGGTGTAGGTGGTGTTCGGCAGGATGCCGTCGCGCAGGTTGGCGAGGGTGCGCGCCTCGGCCGGGTCCCAGACGTCGACCTCCATCTGGCCGCCCTGGGTGATCGAGCTGTTGCCGGTCCAGTCGTACGGCGTGGTGTCGTTGCCCCAGCCCCCGACGCTGCCGAAGGACTGCACCTTGCCGTCGGAGGTCAGCGCCATGTTGATCGGCATCAGCGGCCACGGCGTGACGCCGCTCCAGGCGCCGGCGTCGTCCTTCACCGGCGGCGAGCAGTCGGCGGGCAGCAGGCCGGCGGCGTACGCGAGGCCGTTCTTCATCTGGGCGCGGATGGGGGCTTCGGCGTACGCCGTGCCCTCGTGACCCATGCCGGTGTACCAGGACCGGCCGGCGTCGATCTCCTGGCACCAGGTGATCGGGTGCGAGGAGCCCTGACGGCCCATGCCGTACGACGTCTCGTCGGCCTCGACCAGGGTGCGGACGTTGGGCGCCGGGTTGACGACCCAGTCGTACCACTCGTCGCTGCGGGTGAAGCTCGCCGGCAGGCCCTGCGTGAGCGGGTGGGCGGCGTCCTTCACGACCACGCGGCCCGGCCGGACGGCGGGGTTCTCCGGGTGACCCTCGGAGACGGCGCCGACGAGACGGGCGTAGAACGGGTTGACGTCGTGCTCGCTCTGGCCGACCGACCAGCCGGCGTAGTGCATGCCCATGTAGCCGCCGCCACCGCGGATGTAGGCCTCGAGCGCGGTGCGCTGCGCCTCGTTGAAGAGCACGCCGCCGGTCTGGGCGAAGACCACCGCGTCGCGCGTTGCGAGGTTCTCGGTGGTGAACGCCGCCGGGTCGTCCGTCTCCTGGATGTCCACCGGCTGGTCGTACTCGCGTCGACAGCTCGGTGGCGAGGTCACGGACGGCCTGCCGTGCCTGCACGTGCGAGGCGTGGAAGTTGGCCTTGTAGAACAGCAGGATCTTGAGCTCGCCGTCATCGGCGGCGGCGGCAGGCGCCGGCGCGGCGGCGGCCGCGGTTGCCGCGGCGCCGGCGGTCAGCGGCAGCGCGACGAGCACGGCGACGACGAGGGCGAACACCCCCGCGAACGATCGACGGAAGCGTGCGGCGAGACGCTCGCGGACTGACCTGCGAGGCACGTTCATGGGGGATCACCTTGGTTCGGCTCGACATGACGGCGAGGGCACGCATTCGCCCTCGGATGGCCTCGAACGTATGACTCGCATCACACAGAGTCAAGAACTGTGTCCAGATTTGTGAATGATTGCGACGTTTCGTCCACATACATGAACTCGACGAAGGCATGAACGCGCAACGACCAGCACCACCGCCCCTCGGGGGCGCCGGCGTCGGTGCGGTGTGTAGTTGTCGTCAACGACGAACGCGGGCGCTGCCACCGCTCGCCAGCGCCCGGACCTCCTCGCGGGTGGCCATGGAGGTGTCGCCCGGCGTCGTCATCGCCAGGGCACCGTGCGCGGCGCCGAGCTCCAGGCACTGCTGGAGTTCCTCGCCCTCGAGCAGGCCGTAGACCAACCCGGAGGCGAAGCCGTCGCCGCCGCCGACCCGGTCGAAGATGCCGAGGTGGTCCCGGGGGACCGACGACAGCACGCCGGACTCCGGCGACCACGCGATGGCCTGCCAGTCGTTGTCGCTGGCCGTGTGGACGGTGCGCAGCGTCGTCGCCACGACCGAGAGCCATGGCATCTTCTCCGCGACCCTGCCGACCATGGTGGCGAAGCTGTCCGTGGGCAGGGTCCGGAGGTGCTCGTCGACGTGCTCCACATCGAAGCCGAGGGCGGCGGTGAAGTCCTCCTCGTTGCCGATCATCACGTCGACGTGGCTCGCCAGCCTGGTGTTGACGTCCCGGGCGAACGCCGTGCCGCCGATGCCCGCCCAGAGGCTGGGCCGGTAGTTGAGATCGAAGGAGACGATGGTGCGGTGCTTCTGCGCGGCGGCCATTGCCTCCTCGGCGACGGCGGCGGCGTTCTCCGACAGCGCGGCGTAGATCCCGCCGGTGTGGAGCCAACGCACCCCGCGCCGTCCGAACAGGTCGTCCCAGTCCACCGAGCCCGGGGCCATGTGCGCGATCGCGGTGTTGGCGCGGTCGGACACCCCGACCGCCCCCCGTACGCCGAAGCCGCGCTCGGTGAAGTTGAGCCCGTTGCGCACGGTGCGGCCGATGCCGTCGTACTTCTCCCATCGGATCAGGGAGGTGTCGACACCGCCCTGCATGATGAGGTTCTCGACGAGGCGGCCGATCTCGTTGTCCGCGAGGGCGGTGACGACTCCGGCCCGGAGCCCGAACACCTTGCGCATCCCGCGGGCGACGTTGTACTCACCGCCGCCCTCCCACGCCTCGAAGCGACGTGCGGTGCGGATCCTGCCCTCTCCCGGGTCGAGCCGCAGCATGACCTCTCCCAGCGCCACGATGTCGAACTCGCAGTCGGCGGCGGGACGGGTCTCGATCATGGTCTCGCTCCTTGCAGATGTGCGGTGGATGCAGTGGTGGCGACAGCGGCCACCGTGGCCGAGCACCTCGCTGCGATCTCGTCCCACTGACCGGCGGCCAGCAGGTCGGGTGCGACCATCCAGCTCCCGCCGACCGCGGCGACCGCGCGGTGGGCGAGATAGGTCGGGGCACTCTGCTCGGTGATCCCCCCGGTCGGCACGAACCGGACCTGCGGGAACGCCGCGGACAGGGCCTTGACGGTGGGCAGCCCACCGCAGGCCTCGGCCGGGAAGAACTTGACGGTGTCGAGCCCGAGCGCGAGCGCCGCCATGATCTCGGAGGCGGTGCTCACGCCCGGGATCACCGGGAGGTCGAGCTCCTGACAGCGGCGTACGACATCGGCACTCAGGCCGGGCGAGACCACGAACCGGGCGCCCGCGTCGTGCGCGAGATCGACCTGCTCGGCGGTGAGGACCGTGCCGGCCCCCACCACCAGGTCACCGAGTGCCGCGAGGCGGCGCAGGACCGCGGCCGCCTCCGGCGTACGGAAGGTGGCCTCGGCGATCGGCAACCCACCCGCGACCAGGGCCGCGCCGAGGTCGTCGGCCCGCGCGGGATCGTCGAGTACGACGACCGGGACGACCCGGTGCCCCCGCAGGACGTCGGTGGCGCTCACCGGAGCTCGGCGATGACAGTCTTGAGCTCGGTGTAGTCGTCCAGGCCGAACGACCCGAGCTCGCGGCCCCAGCCGGACTGCTTGAAGCCACCGCGCGGGCAGGGTGACGTCGTCGGCGTGCCACGTGTTGAGCCACACCGTGCCGGCGCGCAGGCGGGCGCCGACGCGGTGCGCGGTGCCGATGTCCTTGGACCACACGCCAGCGGCCAGGCCGTAGACGGTGTTGTTGGCGGCCGCGACGACCTCGTCCTCGGTGTCGAAGGGAATCGCGGTCACGACAGGACCGAAGATCTCGTCGGTCTGCACCGCCATCTCCTCGGTGACCGAGGTGATGAGCGTCGGCGCGACGAAGTAGCCACGGTCGCCGACGGCGTCGGCGCTGCCCGCGCTGAGGACCGCGCCCTGCTCGACCGCCCCGCGGATGTAGCCCAGCACCTTCTCGTGCTGCTCCTGGGAGACGAGCGGACCCATGTGCGAGTCCGGCGTCGAAGCCGTCGCCCACCTTGATGGCGCGCGCAGCGGCGGCCACGCCCTCGACGACCTCGTCGAAGACGTCGCGCTGGACGTAGAGCCGCGAGCCGTTGACGCAGCACTGGCCCTCGTTGAAGTAGCCACCCAGGACGGCGCCGGCGATGGCGGCGTCGATGTCGGCGTCGTTGAAGATGATGTTCGGTGCCTTGCCGCCGAGCTCGAGGGAGACCTTCTTGAGGTTGCCCGAGGCAGCAGCGGCGATCTTCTTGCCGACCTCGGTGCTGCCGGTGAAGGCGACCTTGTCGACACCGTGGTGGTCGACGAGTGCGGCGCCGGTGTCGCCGAAGCCGGGCACGATGTTGACGACGCCGGCGGGCACGCCGGCCTCGAGCAGCAGCTCCCCGAGGCGGAGCGCGGTCAGCGGGGTCTGCTCGGCCGGCTTGAGGATGACCGTGTTGCCCGCCGTGATCGCCGGGACGATCTTGAAGCAGGCCATGAGCAGCGGGAAGTTCCACGGCACGATGCCCGCGACGACGCCGATCGGCTCGCGGCGGGTGTAGGCGTGGAAGTCGCGGCCGGGCACCGACATCGGGATCGTGGTGCCCTCCATCTTGGTCGCCCAGCCGGCGAAGTAGCGGAACAGCTCCGCGGCGATCGCGACGTCGCCGTCCCGGGCGGCCTCGACGCGCTTGCCGTTGTCGAGGGCCTCGAGCTGGGCGAACTCGTCGGCGTTGGCCTCGATCAGGTCGCCGATGCGCCACAGCAGGTGGGAGCGGTCGCGCGGGGTCATCTTCGACCACGGCGAGGGCGACTCGAAGGCGTTGCGGGCCGCCACGACCGCGCGGTCCACGTCCACCGCGGACGCCTGGGCGACCTGGACGAGCACCTCCTCGGTCGAGGGGTTGAGGGTGGCGAAGGTCTTGCCGTCCTTCGCGTCCACCCATTCGCCGTCGATGAGCAGCTGCTTGGGGGAGGACAGGAACGCCTGAACAGCGGGCAGGAGCGTGGTGGTGTCGGTGGTCATGGTGGCCTTCCGTATGTGTGGGGCTGTGGAACGTGGGGCGTGACGGGAGCGGTGCGGCGCAGCTACTTGATGATCAACACCTTCGACCGGTCGAGGGTGAGCGCGACGGCGGCGACGATGATCGCGCCGTACAGGATCTGCTCGTAGGCGGACGGGACGCCGACGATCGGCAGCCCCACCCGGAGCAGGGTCACGACGAGTGCCCCGGCGAGGCTGCGCCAGACGCTGCCGTGACCGCCGGTGATCGCGGTGCCGCCGACGACGATCGCCGCGACGGCCGGCAGGAGCAGGTTGTCGGCCATGGTGGGGCTGCCGCTGAACTGGCGGGAGACCAGCATCACCGCGGCGAGCCCGGCGCAGGCCCCGGAGACGCAGAACGCCCCGATCTTGACCAGGTCGACCGGCGTGCCGGCGAGCCGGGCGGCCGACTCGGAGTAGCCGGTGGCGGAGATCCAGCTGTGCAGCGGGGTCACCTTGAGGACCACGGAGATCAGCGCGACGACGATGACCGCCACGGCGACCGACATCGGCACGTAGCCGCCGATGTAGAGGTCCAGCCACCTGATCGTCGAGTCGTCCACGACCGGCACGGTGCCGGCATCGGAGACGACGAGGGCGACCGCGGAGAAGATGCTCATCCCGCCCAGGGTGACGATGAACGACGGTATTCGGAGGAACACGTGGGCCATGCCCTGCACCGCGCCGATCGCTGCCGCGACCAGGATGACGGCGGGCGTGGCGAGGCCGCCGAGGTCCGGCAGCCACAGGGCGAGGAAGACGGTCGACAAGCGTCGCCAACGCCGCGATGGAGAGATCGATGCCGCCGCACAGGACGACGAGCGTCGCCCCCGCGGCGAGCACGATGAGGGGCGCGGCCGTCCGGGAGGCCGCGGTCAGGCTCCGCTGGGTGAGGAAGTCCGGGTCGGCGATGGTGAGGGCCGCCAGCAGCGCCACCAGGGCGATGAGCGGCATGAACGCGGTGAGTCGCTCGGCGAGGCCGGGACCACCCTTCACGGTGGCGGGCCCGGCGGTCGGCTTCGTGGTGACGGGGGTGCTCACACCATCTCCTTCACGAGGTCCAGGGGGCTCGGCTTGCCGCCGGCCGGGCAGGCGACCTCGGTCGCGACCCGCCCGTCGTTCATCACCAGGATCCGGTCGGCCATGCCGATGGCCTCCTCCAGGCTGTCGGCCAGCAGCACGGTGGCCACGCCGCTCCCGGCGAGCTCACGCATCAGCCGGTAGACCTCCGACCGGGCCCCGATGTCGAGGCCGCGCGTGGGATGGTCCAGCAGGAGCAGCCGGATGTCGCCGCCGACCAGCCATCGGGCGAGGACCACCTTCTGCTGGTTGCCGCCGGACAGCCGCTGGATGGCGGTGTCGCGGCCCGGCGTCCGGATGGACAGCCGGCTGATCCAGCTGTCCACGAGTGTGGCCTGCTTCTTGGGCGCCACGAGAGGCCCCGAGCAGCGGGCCTTCTGCTTGGTCAGGGTCATGTTCTCGGCCACCGACATCGGACCGACCATGCCCTCGATCTTGCGCTCCGCCGGCACGTAGCCGATGCCTGCGGCGCACGCGGCACGGGTGCCGGGCAGGTCGAGCTTCTTGCCGTCCATCAGGATCTCGCCGGCCGTCGTCGGCTCGGCGCCGAAGAGGGCACGGCAGACGTCCTCGCGACCGGAGCCGTGGACGCCGACGATCGCCACGATCTCGCCGGCCGCGACGTCGAGGTCGACGTCGCGGAACGACTTGCCCGACAGCCCGCGCACGGACAGTCGCGGCTCCTCCGCCTGGACAGGCGTGGCGGCGTTCCCGTGGTAGTGGTCGTCGGACCCGGTGGACCCGATCATCATCCGGTGCAGATCGCCCGGGACGGCGCCGGCCGCGGCGACCTCGCCGACCGACTGGCCGCTGCGCAGCACGCTCACCCGGTCGCACACGTCGAGCACCTCGTCGAGACGGTGCGAGACGAAGACGACCGAGGCGAACTCGCGCAGCCGGCGCACCTGGGTGAAGAGGGTCTCGATCTCCTTCGACTCCAGCACCGAGGTGGGCTCGTCGAGGATGATGACCGGCGGGTGCTGGCTCCGCTCCTCGATCCGCAGCACCTTCGCGATCTCGACCATCTGCCGGTCGGCGAAGGAGAGCGTGTCGGTGCGTGCGAGCGCGTCGATGTCCGAGCCGATCTTGTCGAGCTGCTCCTGGGCCAGGCGACGCATGGTCTCCCAGCGGTAGACGCCCCGGCGGACACCCATCCCCTCGCTGCCGAGGACGATGTTCTCGGCAGCGGTCAGGTTGGGCACGAGGGACTGTTCCTGGAAGACCATCCCGATGCCGTGGTCGGCGGCCTCGACGACGCTGCGCAGCTTGACGGGCTCGCCGCGGACGTAGATCTCACCGGCGTCGGGGCGGACCAGACCGACCAGCGCCTTGAGCAGCGTGGACTTGCCCGCGCCGTTCTCGCCGGCGAGACCGAGGACCTCGTGCTGGCGGACCACCAGGTCGACGCCGTCGAGGGCCTTCACGCCCGGGTAGTGCTTGACGAGGCCGCGGACCTCCAGCGCCGGCACCGGAGCCGGCGCGGACGTCGTGGGCTCCAACTCGTCGTGGATGCTCACTTGACCACCTGGTTCCTTCGACGCTGCGGGATGACTGCCGCGGCCACCGCGGCGACGACGATGAGGCCCTGGACGCCGCCCTGCCAGTAGGGGCTGACCCCGACCTGCACCAGACCGTTGGTGAGCACCATGACCAACAGCACTCCGACGGCGGAGTGCAGGACGCCGCCGCGGCCCCCTGTGAGCAGGGTGCCGCCGACGACGGCGGCGGTGATGGCCGAGAAGTCGTACCCGTCGCCGGCCTGGACGAGGCCGGCGCCGAGCTGGCTGGTCACCATGACTCCGCCCAGCCCGTAGAACGCGCCGGCGAGGGTGAAGACGGCGACCTTGTACGGCCCGACCCTGACGCCCGAGAGCGACAGCACCTCCTCGGCGCCGCCGATCGCGAAGGCGTAGCGTCCGAGCCGGGTGTAGCGCTGGATGAGCCACCCCACCAGCACGCAGGCGGCGGCGATCCAGGTGAGGTAGGAGAACCCGAGGAAGCGCTCGATCGCCCAGCTCTCGAGCATGGCGTCAGAGATGTTGGGCTGCACGCCGGCGAACATGAGGGTCGCGACGCCGAGCCCGATGGCCGACACCCCCAGCGTGGCCATGAACGACGGCACCTTCAGCAGGACCAGGGCCAGGCCGCTCACGCAGCCGAGCCCGGCGCCCAGGAGCAACCGCGACCAGGATCCCGAGGAGCCCGAAGTCGTTGTCGTTGCGATTGTTCGCCACCAGGAGTGACACGGTCAGGGCCGAGGCACCCATCACGCCGGCGGCCGAGAGGTCGATGGACCCCATCATCAGCACGAACGTGATGCCGCACGTGACGACGGCGAGCACCGCGGCGGCGTCCATGATGTTCTGGACGTTCTCGACGCTGCGGAACTGTGAGCTCAGGGTCGCGAACGCCACGAAGATGACGATCAGGGCGACCGGAGGGCCGGCGTCCCGGAACGACACCCCCCGCCGAGGCTGGGGGCGCGCCGCGTTCGCGACCTCGGCGGGGGATGTCATGGTCACGACAGGGAACCAGCCACGCGGTCGAAGACGTTGTCGCACTCGAAGTCGGCTCGGGTTCGTCTCCGGCTGCAGGAAGTCGCCGACGTTGTCCTCGGTGATGAGGAACTGCTCGGCGTAGAACGCGCGGTTCTCGTCGGCGATGTCGTCAACCGACAGCTCACCGGTGGCGACGCAGTAGCCGATCGCGAGGCCGATGGCACCCTGCCACGGGCCGTCGCTGGACACGGTGGCGGTCATGTCTCCGCTCTCGATCGCGGTGAGGGCGTCCGGCACGGCGTCGATGCCGACCACGGCGACCTCACCGGCACGGCCGGCCTGCTGGAGCGCCTCCAGCGCGCCGAGCGCCATGTCGTCGTTGGCGGCCCAGATGCCCTTGACGTCGTCGCCGTGCTTCGTCAGCAGCGTCTTGGTCACCTCGAGCGCCTCGGCGCGCGAGAAGTTGGCGGCCTGCTGGTCGAGCAGCTCGACGTCCGGGTTCTCGGCGAGCGATGCCTCGAGGCCGGCGAACCGGTCCTTGGCGGCAGCGGTGTCGAGGACGCCCTGCAGCGCGATGATGCCGCCCGAGCCGCCGATCGCCTCGGCGAGCGCGTCGCCGATCTGCTGGCCGGACTCGACGCCGTTGTAGGTGATGTGGCTGAGCCAGGTGTCGTAGTCGGTCGGGTTGAGGTCGGCCGGCTTGTTCCACTGGGTGACGAGGTAGGCCCCGGCCTGGTCGGCGCCCTTGACGATCGGCGTCGTGTCGGAGTCGCCGTTGGGCAGCACGTTCATGACCAGGCAGTCGGTGTCGCCGGCAAGGATCTGGCTGATCTGCTCCTGCTGCTTGGTGGAGTCGCCGTCGTACGTGAGTCGCTCCTGGGTCAGGTCGACCGACTCGGCGAACGCGTCGCCACCGTCGAGCCACGAAGCCTCGTACGGGTTGGACTCGTTGCGGACCTGCCCGACCAGCTTGACGTCGGCCGGGTCGCAGTTGCCGCTGGCGTCGGCAGCACCACCGCCGCTCGCTTCCTCGCTACAGCCCGCCAGGGCGATCGCTGCCAGCGAGACGCTGAGCAGTACAGCGGCGGGGCGTGACTTGAACTTCATCGTCGATCCTCGATTTCTTGATGCCAGGAACTCCGGCGGTTGTGGTCCGAGAAGGTCATGAGGTAGGCCGCGGATGCGGCGGTGTTCGGTGGAGACGAGCGAGCTCAGCGGGCCATCCAGCCCCCGTCGACGACGAGGACGTGGCCGTTGACGTAGTCGGCGGCGGGCGAGCTGAGGAACACCGCCGCGCCGGCGACGTCGTCAGCGGTGCCCCAGCGACCAGCGGGGATGCGCTCGAGGATGGCCTTCGAGCGGTCGGGGTCCTGGCGCAGGGCGGTGGTGTTGTCGGTGGCCATGTAGCCGGGTGCGATGGCGTTGACCTGCACGCCGTGCGGGCCCCACTCGTTGGCCAGGGCCTTCGTGATGCCGGCGACACCGTGCTTGCTGGCGGCGTAGGACACCACGCGCAGCCCGCCCTGGAACGACAGCAGGCTGGCGATGCTGACGATCTTGCCGTGCCCGCGCTCGACCATGGGACGACCGATCTGCTGACAGAGGAAGAACAACCCAGTGAGGTTGATGTCGAGCACGCGGTTCCACCCGTCGGGGGTGACGTCGACCGAGTCCTCGCCGGTCGATGATGCCGGCGTTGTTCACGAGGATGTCGACCTGGCGGCTGGCCGTCACCTGCGAGCAGACCCGCTCGACGGCCTCCAGGTCGCCGACGTCGAGGTCGACCACCTCCACGTCGCGTCCGAGGTCGCCGGCCATCTGCGCGGTGGACGTCTGGCTGTCGGGCCGGCCCGACGAGGACGAGGTCGGCGCCGGCCTGCGCCAGTCCGAGCGCCACGGCCTGGCCGAGGCCGCGACCGGCCCCGGTCACGACCGCGCACTTGCCGTGCAGGTCGAACGGCGAGCGACGCTCGGTCGCACTCTGGGTGCTCACAGGTCCTCCAGGGCAACAGGCGTGAGATCGGTGTAGTCGTTGTTCTCGCCCGCCATCGCCCAGACGAAGGCGTAGGAGCCCGTGCCGGCGCCGGAGTGGATGGACCACGGCGGCGAGATGACGGCCTGCCGGTTGCGCCACGACCAGGTGCCGGGTGGCCCCGGGCTCGACCGAGGAAGTGGAAGACCCGGTCGCCCTCGGGCAGGTCGACGTACAGGTACACCTCGGTGCGGCGGTCGTGCAGGTGCGGCGGCAGGGTGTTCCACACCGAGCCGTCGGCGATGACCGTCACGCCGAACTGCAGCCCCGACGTCTGGAGGTCCGCGCCCCAGGCGTAGCGGTACAGGTGCCGCTCGCTGGCGCCCTGCGCGGTGCCCACAGGAACCGGCTCGACGGCGCTGTGGCTCAGCGCCGTCGTGGGGTAGGTCGCGGTGGCCGGCGCGGAGACGAAGTAGAAGGCGGCATCGGCGCCGGCGAACACGACCTCGCTGCCGCGGCCGACGTACAGCCCGTCGAGGTGACCGAGCTCGAACTTCTCCCCGTCGACCAGGACGTGCCCGGAGTCGGCGACGTTGATGATGCCGAGCTCACGACGCTCCAGGTGCGAGGTCACGCCCAGGACGTCCCAGGCGGGCAGGTCCAGCTGGGCCGTGCCCGGGGACCGCGCCGCCGATCGACCATCCGGTCGTCGTGCGTGTAGACGCCTCGCACCTCACCGGTGCCGAACAGGTCGTCGACGAGGAAGTTGTCTCGCAGGTCCGCAGCGTGGGCTGTCTCCACGCTCGACGGCGATGTTGAATAACGAACCTGGATCACTCGATTGCTCCTCGACCTTATGAACTGCGTTCTGCTATGTGAACTCGGACCGTACACGTGACGCCAATCACGGGTCAAGGGGTCGAAACTAGTCCACGTATGCGAACAGGAGCGTAGAGTGATGATCAGGGATGTGCCCCAGGCCATCCACGATCAGAAGGCGTCCGCGATGCAGCTTCAGAAGACGACCCCCGGCGACCCTGTCGCCGGGCCGGTCAAGTCCGCCGCCCGGGCCCTGGACCTACTTGACGAGATCGCCGCGAACGGCCCGGGCACCCAGCTCCAGCTGTCGACTCGCCTGAGCATCCCGAAGAGCAGCCTCCACGCCCTCCTGCGGACGATGACCGCGCGAGGGTGGCTGGAGACCGACCAGACCGGCAGCGTCTACCAGCTGGGGATCCATTCGCTGGTGGTCAGCTCGGCGTACCTCGACGGCGACCCGGTCCTGTCGCGCGCCGCACCGGTGATGGACGAGATCGCGGCAGCCACGGAAGAGACGGTCCACCTGGGCCGGCTGGACGGTGCCCACGTGATCTACACCGCCAAGCGCGAGTCCGTGCACCCCTTGCGCATGCACTCCGCGGTGGGCCGGCGGCTGCCCGCGTACTCCACGTCCCTCGGTCGGGCGATCCTGGCCGAGCGCCCCGAGGCCGTCCGCATCGACCTCGTCCCCGACACCATCGCGCCGATCACCTCGCACACGACGACCGACAAGGACGCCGTGCTGGCGATCATCGACAAGGCGGCGCTGCTCGGCTACGCGGTGGAGAGCGAGGAGTCCTGCATGGGCGTGCGCTGCTTCGGGGTGGCGCTGCCCTTCTCCCGTCCCGTCGGTCGACGCGCTGAGCGTCGCGGTGCCCATCAGCCGCCTGGACGGCGGCCGCGAGGACTTCATCATCGAGACCCTGCTGAGCGTCAAGGCCCGGCTGTCCCTCGTTCGCGACAACAGCAGCGTCCGCTGAGGCACTTCCTGCCCGGACCCGAGAGCCATCCTCTGGATGCTCAACGCGGTGACCGGAAGACCCGACTGCAGGCCGGGGGGTAGCCGGGGTACGCCGGACCTACCCGGCGTACCCCGCTCTGGCGCCTGCTGACCATCTCCCCCATCACGCTCCGACGGCGACTCAGCAGGCTCCCTGTCTCTGGCGGAGACGAGTCCGCTGAGTCCAGGTCACGGTCGCGATCCCGACCTGACCGTGACCTTGACCTTCGTCGAGGTCGCAGCCCGATAGGTCGCGTCGCCGAGGTAGCTGACCTGCACCTGCCATCTGCCGGCAGCGACCTTGGGCAGCCTGACCGTGAAGGTGCTCCCGTTCCGGACCACGGCCGTGACCCGCTTGGTGACCTTGCCCTTCGTCATGATCACCGTGACCTTGCCGTGCGGAGCCACCAGTCCCGGCTGGGGCTGGACCCGGATTCGAGCAGCACCCATCCTGCCTGGCGTTGGCACCTTGGCGACCTTGATCGTCGGCCTCATGGTGACGCCCTTGGCGATCTGGAGCGTGCCGGTGCGGACACTCACCAGGTGGGTCGGTGACCCGGAGTACGACGCGGTGACGGCGTAGCGTCCGGGACGCACCGTCCGCGGGACGAGGATCTGGGCACGCCCGGCGGCCAGAGTCCCGGTGACCGCGGGGCCCGCCCCACTGAGGGTTACCGATCCCGCCACCGGCTCGCCGTTCTCGTCGGTGACCGTCACGGCCACCTTCGTCGCCGTGCCGTAGGTCCCGCCGGCGGGGGCGAGCGTCGATCTCCGTGGCAAGAGCCTCCGGGTCGGTCGGCGACCAGGTCGCCGTGTAGGCACGGGGGCCGGTCGAACCCGCCGGGATCGTCACCTCCATCGTCGGGCCAGCGAGGCCGGTCCCGGTCCAGCCGGCGAACTCGTAGCCCTGTCGGGTCGGGTTCACCAGGATGATCGTCCCCGACTCCATCGTGTACGACGCCGGGTTCCCGTTGACCGCCCCGCCAGCCAGGTCATAGCTGATCGCGTAGGCCGCCAACGACCAGGTCGCGACGTAGGCACGGTCGCCCGTCGAACCCGCCGGGATCGTCACCTCCATCGTCGGACCGGACAGGCCCGTCCCGGTCCAGCCGGCGAACTCGTAGCCCTGTCGGACCGGGTTCACCAGGGTGAACGACCCGGACTCCTCGGAGTAGCGTCCCGGGGTTGCCGTCAGCCGTTCCGCCAGCCAGGTCGTAGGTGATCGCGAAGGAGATCGGGACCGTGGGGTCCTCGACACGACTGATGGTCCGGGTCGCGCTGCGGACCGAGTTCCCGGACGGGTCCACGAGCTCAGCGAACCATTCGTGCGTCATTCCGAGCTCGGGCTCGAACTCGACCGAGCCCGCCTGATCGCCGACCAGCGTCTGCGTCGACCCGACCTGCTCCGGCGCGCCGACCGCGAAGGTCAGCCGGTCGGTGGCCAGGGTGCGCGTCTGCACGCCGCCCAGGTCCAGCTCGAGGACGTAGTTCTCCGCTGTCTTGCCATGGAAGCCCGGCATGTTCACCTCCGTGATCGGCGAGTTCCACCGACCCTCGGACTCGGCCTTCTCCAGCCACGGCGACCACGTGTTGACGTACATCAACCCGTTCTCGGCGTCGATGCTGATGTTCTTGAGGAACCCGTGGCCTCCCCAGGCGCGCGTCTGGTAGTCCGTCAGGATGCCGTAGACCCGGGTCCCGCCATTGTTGAGACGGGTCGAGACCATGGTGCCCGAGTTGTGGCCGGTGAAGACGAGCTTCACGTTCGGGTACGGGTCCACGAGCAGTGCGTTGATCCGTGGGTTCGAGTAGGGATCGGTCTCACCCGCAGTCGCCCGCATGTAGTCATGAGTCGCGAGGATCACCGTGTGCTCGGGGTGTGCCTCGATGACGTCCTGTGCCCACGTGATTCCCGGATCTGCGTCGTCCTGGGAGGACCAGAAGCCGAGCGAGAGCACCAGCAGCTTCGCGCCCTCGACCTCGCCCGTGTAGTAGTAGTTGTCGATGTCGTAGCTGCCGCCGAACGTCCACGGTGAGCCCTCGAGGCTGGCCTCGAACCGCTCCATCGGGAAGTACTTCGGCATCATCTTCCGGCCGTTGCGCGTGAGCGAGTAGTCGTGGTTTCCCCAGGAGATCAGGTACGGGATGTCCGCCTGCTCCAGGGTCGTGGCAGCGGGGTCGGCGTCGACCCACTGCCACTCGTCCTCGAAGTGCTCACGGTTGACCCAGTCCCCGGCCTGGATGACCAGCCCGGTGTTCCGCTCCTCGGCGTGGTCGCGGATGTACTCGAACTGCTCGACCATGGTCCACGGGGTCGCCTCGGCGTAGAGCTGGGTGTCGCCCACGTGGTTGAAGGACCAGTCGTAGTCGTCGGGCGAGGGCATCGCGGTGTAGTCGCGGTCCTCACCACCCCACGGCAGCTCGGTGAGTCCACGCCAGATCAGCACCGAGAGCTTCCCGCCGGCCACCGCGTTCTCGGACGAGAGCGCGTTGACGTCGAGGTTCACCTGCCCCTTCTCCCGGCTCGCCTGGGAGTCCTTGAGCACCCAGGCGGTGGCCGCCGGGTCCCACACCCAGGCCGAGACCCGCCGGTCGTCCGCCGTACCGCGCCAGCTGAAGTGGAACTCCTCCTCGGCCGCCTGCTCCTCGGAGAGCGCGATCTCGTAGATCTGGTAGGGATTCTCGTCGTCGCCCACCGTCGTTCCGGTCAGCTCCGCCGAGACCTCGCCGCTGGCCGGTGTCAGTGCCTCGGGCAACCGATCCGGGGTCGAACCGGTCCGGACCACCACGTTGGTGTCGTCCAGCGCGACGCTCTGGTTGGCGTAGAAGGTGGCCTCGACCCGCTCGCGATCCTCGCTACGTGGCTGGACCTCGAGGGTCATCGGCTCACCGACCGGCCGGGTGTCGCTTGCCGTCGGCACAGCCGGAGCGGTCGTGTCGTCGACCTGCAACGAGAGCACCACAGGCGCCGTGACGTCCTCTGCATCGACGGTGCTCGTGGCCACGAACTCGACCTCGACGTCACCGGTCTCGTTGACCGGGACGTCGACCTGGAAGGTACCGGCGTCGACGGTCTTCCGGAGAACCTCCGTGCCCTCGATGGTCGCGACGAGCTCCGAGCGACGCGTCACGCTGCCGGCGACCTCGGTCAGCCCGGCCTCCACCGCGCTCCCGTCGATCGGAGCACCGAGCGCGAGCGAGACCCCGTCGGCCCCACGCTCGACCCGGGGTCCGAACACCACCGCGTTGCCGAAGTAGTTGGCGTAGCGGAACGCCTCGAACTCCGGGATGAACGGCACACCCGCGATCTGGATCTCGTCGATCGAGCCGTGGAACGGCGAGGTCAACTCGTCGGGCTCGCTCGGGTCGGCGTACACGTCGCCGATCGTGGTCAGCACCTTGCGGTCGGAGTAGATCTGCGCCCGCTCGGCCATCCCCTCGAAGGTCTCGACGCCGTCGACGAACACCGCGTAGGTCATGCCGTCGTACGTCTGGGTGACCAGGTGTGGCTCACCGTCGACAGGCACCTCGGATGTCGCGCTTCCGGCCGTCATCGTCGTGGACGCCCGGCCATCGGCCCTGTCGATCCCGGTGCGGTAGGCGACGGCCTCGTCACCGCGTCCGTGCTTGGCGACCAGGGCGGTGTCACCGCTCAGGGCAGCCAGGTCCTCGGGCGTGAGGCTGTAGACGCCGCTCACCGTGAGCTTGCGGTTGAGACCGCCGATGTCGCCGGCGTACTGCAGCCGGGAGCCCTCGAACCGGGACGCCATCGTGCCGTCCTGCGGTGAGCGCGGCTTCCAGGTCGGCGCCCACGAGCGTCCCGCTCGCGCTGCCGGTCGAGTCGGTCCGAGACTCGCCACTGGCGATGTCGGTGGAGAAGTGCTCGACCAGCTCGTAGTCGCCGCTCCACACATCGGTGGGGTCGTTGTCGGCCGCACCACCGCCGAAGTAGGCCCACAGGACCACCTCCGACTGCTTCGGGATCAGCGGCAGCTTGACCCACACGATGGAGGTCCCACCTGGCTGCCACGACTCGACCTCGAACGACAGCGGCTCGCTCTCGCCCGTGGTCAGGGACAGCTCGGTCTGCTCCACGTCCGGAGTCCCGGGGATCGCCAGCCGGACGGGCGCGTCGACGAACTGCCGACGCTTGGTGTTGCGCACGGTGATCGCCTGTCGCGACGTCGCCGCCGGATCTGCCCAGGCCACCTCGCGACCCGTCGTCGATCAGAGTGCCGCGCAGGATCCGGAGCGCCCGCTCGGCTGCCAGCAGCCGGTCGAGATTGCTCAGCGCGTCATGCTGCGCCCTGCTGAGCTCCTTCACAGCCGCGCGGGCCGCGACGATGACGGGCTCGTCGTCAAGCTTGACGTCGGCCGCCGCCGGCAGGGCTGCGAGCTGCTCGTCGACCACGCTGAGCTCACGGTCGATGCCGAAGCCCTCGGCCAGGATCGGCTTGCCGCCGTTGCGGATCTCGTACTGGTTGATGGTCAGCCGGTCATCGGTGACCTCGACCGACATGAAGCTCTCCCCCGTGCCGTAGCGGGGGCTGCCGAGGCGGTCGAACAGCTCGAGGTAGGACTCGAGGTCGAACCCGTCCGCTGTGGTCGCCTGGTTGTAGTGCTTGGCGCCGGCGGTGTTCGGAAGCACGTAGATCGTGCCGTCGGGGTCGACGTTGTACTCGATCCGGTTGCCACCGATGATCTCGGTGATCTTCTCGGTCTCGACCACACGTGCGTTCTCCACACCGTCCGGGTCGCTGGCGAGCACCTTGGTACGGGCGAAGTAGTGGTCGTGGCCCTGCATCACGAGATCGATGTCCAGCTCGTCGATCAGCGGGACCACCCGCTCCCGGAGGGCCTTGATGTCCACATCGCTGGAGTGGTTGGCCGGCGTGTACGGCCCCTTGTGCATGGTCAGCAGCAGCCAGTCGGCCCCACGCTCACGGGCCGCCGCGGCGTCCTCGGCCAGCCACTCCAGCTGGGCGTCGGAGATGCCGGCGTCGCCACCCTCATTGGTGTTCAGCATCATGAAGTGGGCGCCGTTGTAGTCGTAGGAGTAGTACGCGCCGGTGGCGACGTCCTGCTCGTTCGGGTGCTCGAGGGTGAAGTGATCCACGAACCGGTTGGTCGCCATGTCGTGGTTGCCCGACACCGGCGCGATGGTGGTGTCGAGCAGGGTCGGCTGGGCGGCGCCGAAGAGGTCCGTCCAGTCCTGCTCGATCTGGCCGTCCTGGACGACGTCGCCGCCGTGGACCATGAACTCGGCCTCGGGGATCGTGTCGAGCGACTTGGCCATCGTGGAGGCCGAGAGGATCGCCTCGGCCTCGGCCTTGGACTGGGTGTCGGTGAGGTTGATGAAGGTGAAGTCGCCGTCGCCGTCCGGGGTGATGAACCGGCCGGTGGGGCTCCAGATCTCCGAGAAGGAGTCACCGACGCGGTAGTAGTAGGTGTTGCCGGGCGCGAGATCGGTGGCGATCGCGCGGAACAGCAGCTCGCCGTCCTCGCTCTCCTCCGTCGTCGCTTCCACCAGCTGCGTCGCATCGCGCGGGAAGGTCGGGTCGGTGCTCACCATCACGGCGCCGGCATCGGTGTCGATCGGCTGGTACCAGGTGAACGCGCGGCCCGTCGTGGGGTCGCCGTAGAAGGTGGTGGTGACCCGGTTCGGCAGCTCGGTCGGCAAGACGTACTTGATGACCGGCAACCCCGCCTCGGCGTCCCAACGCCAGGAGTCGGCGAAGTTCCAGTCGAGGTCGACGTACGTCGACTTCGTCGCGCAGTGCCGTCGCGCTCTGGTCCTCACCCTGCTGGTTCTTGGTGCCCGGACCGGTGACGGTCGCGCCGCCGACCTGGATCGTGGCGTCGGCCAGGTTGTCCTGGGCCACCCAACCGTCGTTGCCGGTGTAGCCGACGACGCGGCCGGCGAAGCCGTCGACCAGCCCGTCATAGGCGAGCGAACCGGCGTGCACGACGTTGCCGGAGATCGAGGTCTCGGCGCCGTCGGGTACGGCGACCACGAGACCGGCTGCCACGCCGACGGTGCCTTGCGGCCCGCCGGCGGTCGTCACGGACACCTCGGCGTCCACCAGGTTGTGGGTGACCCGGGCGCCGTCGGAGAGGAGCCCGACGACGCCGCCGGCGCGCTTGCTGGCGGCGATGGCGACGTCGATGACGTTCTCGTGGATCTGCACGTTGCCGGACGCCTCTGCGACCAGACCGGCGACGAGGTCGGCCTCGGGGCTGCTCAGGTCGGCGTTCCTGATCTCCGTCGAGTTGATCTCGACCGCCGGACTCCGCGGTGCCGGCGACGCTGACGACCAGTCCGGCGACCCTGCCGGTGCCCGCGGCGGCATGCGCAGTGACGCCGTCGAGGACGAGGCTGCGCACGGTGCCGGAGAGCTCGCGGATCAGGCCGAGGGAGTCGGCCGACTCGCTCGGGGCGTAGGTGATGCCAGAGATCACGTGACCTCGGCCATCGAGGATGCCGTCGAACTTGTCGAGCCCGACGAACGGGTCACGGCCCGCGAAGTCGAGGTCCCTGGACAGGGCGAAGTGCTTGCCCCCGAGCAGGTCCTGGTCGCCGTCGTTGATCCGGCTCGCGAGGAACTCCAGGTCCTCGGCCTGGTTGATCTCGAACGGCGCGGCCGCGGTGCCGGAGCCGAGGAGGAAGTGCCGCTCGGGCACGGGGTGGCCCAGCGTGGCGTCCCAGCGCCACTGCTCGGTGAAGTCCCAGCCGAGGGCTTCGTAGGTCGCCTGGTCGGCCAGCGCCTCCGCTGTGGTGTCAGTGCCGTGCTTGTTGCCCTCGCCCGGCGCATCGGGCCGAGCGCCGCCGACCGTGATGCTCTCGTTGGCGAGGTTGTTCTCCTGGATGAAGCCTGCGGGCCGGACCGAGGTCGTGACCCGGCCGGAGTAGACGGTCGAACCGCCGCGCCAGGCGACCTCGCCGCCGAAGAGCACGTTCTCCGAGGTGGTCGCCAGCCGACCGGTGCCGCTGTAGGCGCCCTGATAGGACAGCAGCATCGAACCGCTCGCGGTGCCGCCGGTGGAGGTCACGGTCGCGTCGACCAGGTTGCGCTTGATGTCGATGCTGTAGCGGCCGTAGCCGACCACCGCTGACGGGTCGCCGGTTCGAGGTGAACGACCCCTGGACCCAGTTGTCGACGATCGTCGCCCCGTCATGGGCTCGCGCGGCCAGGCCGGAGGCGTACTGGCCCGTCGTGCTCGCCTTGGACCCCAGGACCGCGTTGCCCTGGACCAGGCTTCCGCCGCTGACGTCCACGGCGAGGATGGCGACGTCGGAGCCGTCGTTGGAGGCCGCGGTGGCACCGTCCAGGGTGAGACCACGGACGGTCGCTCCCTGGACGTTCCGGAAGAACCCGCGGGTGTTCGCGGTGGCGCTGGTGCCGAGGGTCAGGTCGTAGATCTTGTGACCCGCACCGTCGAAGGTGCCGCGGAACAGGTCGATGCCGGTGAAGGTGCGGCCCCGGTAGTCGACGTTCGCCGTCAACCGGTAGGCACTGGCGCCGAAGGTGATGTTGTCGGTGTTGATCGCCGCCGTGATCACGTCGAGGTCCGCCGCCGAGTCGAGCAGGAACGGGTCGCCGGCCGAGCCCTCGCCTGGTACGCCCTCGTCCTCGAGGGGACCCTCCTCGGGAGCCTCCGGCTCGGGCACGACCGCGTTCAGCGGGATCGGGTGGCCCAGCTCGGCGTCCCAACGCCACTCATCGGTGAAGTCCCAGCCGATGCCCTCGTACGTCGTCTGCTGCGCCAGCGCCTCGGCGGACGCGTCGGTGCCGTGCTCGCCGTACTGGCCGGGAGCGGTCGGGACGGTGCCGCCGATGGTGAACGCGGGGTTCACGAGGTTGTCGGTCAGAGTGAACGCACTCGCAGGCGTCCGGATCGCCGTGGTGCCCATGACCCGGCCGGCCTTGACGGTCGGTGAACCGGAGTAGGTGATCGCGCCACCGACGACGACGTTCTCACGCACCGACACATCGCCGGTCGGGCAGCCGCCGATTGCCCCCTGGTAGGAGAGCAGTGCGGCGCCGTTGGCCTGGCTGCCGGATGTCCTGATGATCGCGTCGACCAGGTTGTGGCTGATGTCGACGGTGCAGCGGGTGTAGCCCGCCACCGCGCTGGGGTAGCGGTCGCTGGTGAACTCGCCCTGCACCCAGTTGTTCGAGATGGTCGCGCCATTCTCTGCGTTGCTCGCGATACCCCCGGCGTACTGCCCGTTGGTGATCAGCTGGGAGTCCAGCACCGCGTTGCCGTCGATGACGGCGGAGCCGGTCGCCATCGTGGTGATGGTCGCCACGCCCTGGCCGCTGGTCGACACAGCCCTGACCCCGTCGAGCGTGAGGTCTCGGACCGTGCCGCCCGCCAGGGTGCGGAAGAAGGTCAACGAGGCGGCCGCCGCGCTCGGACCGTAGACGATGTCGGAGATCCGGTGACCGGCGCCGTCGAGGACGCCCTGGAACAGGTCGATGCCCACGAAGGTGGCGCCGCCGTACTCGATGTCTGCGCCCAGCTGGTAGTTCAGCGAGCCGAAGGTCGCGTTGTCGCCGTTGATCGCGGCCGCGACGGCGTCCAGATCGGCCGCCGAGTCGATCACCAGTGGGGTCTCCGGGCTGCCGTCACCCTCAAGACCGGGGATGGCCGCGGCCGCGTGAGCGGAGCTCACTGGCAGCAGGCCTCCGGCGGCGATGACGATCGCCACGAGGGCGAGCAGCAGGTGGCGGAGCTTCGTGCGGGCAGCGCGAGACACAGCGCGTCGTTCGGGGCGCGGCATGGTGTGGAGGATCTCCTGAGTGGGGTACGTCGACACGCCGGACCGAGAATGCCGCGGCGGACAGGAGTATTTCCGGCTCGGGTAAACGGACGATCCCCGTAGGAAAAGCGCGAATTAACGGCGCCCCAACAGACGGGTCAGGAGGAACGGTTGGTGTCCGTCCGGCCGGACCTCCGGCGTCGCGCGACACCCCACCACGCCAGCAGTGCGAGCACCACGGCGGTCACGATCCCGCCGATCTGGAGCAGCGCGCTTCCCGCCGCGGGAGCCGCGACGACCTCGTGGGACGCGGTGGGGTCACCCGCCTCTGGCAGCTGCCACGTGAACGTGTCCTGGTCGAGTGAGTAGACGTTGCGCTGCCCGCCGGGACCGGATGCCAACGTCCGATAGGCCTCGTTGACGTCGATCAGCGTGTTGATCGTGACCTCGGCAGCCGACACCGGACCACCGCAGTCGAACTCGACCGTCGCCCCCTCGATCGTGACATCCTCCACCAGCTCGACCGTGCCCTCGCACGTCGCCCCCGCCGCGGTCGCGGTCACGTGGGCCAGCACGTAGTCGGCGAACTCCGGCGCCTCGGCCAGCTGCACGCCGGCGGGCACCGAGGAGGCCTCAGCGTCGTACTCTCCGTTGCCGTAGACGACGATGTGGCTACCGCCCAGGACTCCCAGGAACCCGGCGAGCGCCGCGACGTCGTCCTCGGCCGCGCGCCACTGGACCCGCAGGCCCGAGCCCGTCGGGGCGATCGCCGCCTGCTGCGGCTCCCCGAAGGGGTGCGCCTCGGCCGGAGACGCCCCGGTGCAGATCAAGGCGAGCGTCAGGCTCATGGCGACGAGCACGACACCGGCGCAACGGCGCAGCATGAGAGTCCCCTCAGGTCCGTACGGCTGTCTCAGGTCCCAGCGACCTCGTTCAAAACGCGCACAGTATGCACGGCGCAGGGAACCGTCAGGCAAAGCGCCGGACCAGCGACGACGGCCGCTGAACAGACGACACTGGCCCGAACTGCGTCTCCGCAGGCAAACCCGATTGAGCTGGTGGAGCTGAGGGGATTCGAACCCCTGACCTTCTCATTGCGAGAAACTCGCCTCCACGATTCGCCGGGATTCTCGGGAGATCTCGACGACACCCGCGTGGTGTTGGAGGAACTGATCACGGAAACCGGGCGTTGACTGGCGAATATCGGGATGGACAACGGCACCCAGCTCACCGCACACGCGATGCGCGGCTGGCGCCGCATCTCCTTGACGAGACCGCGTTCATCGAATCCTGCTTGCTTGGCGGAACGGCTTCTCCGAGTCCTTGGACGGCGGCTTCAGTCCCCCACCCGGCCGGTGTCGTAGGCCCACATCGCGATCTCGACCCTGTTGCGGGCGCCGATCTTGGCCAGCAGGCTGGCGACGTGGGTCTTGGCGGTCGTCAAGCCGATGAAGAGATCGGCGGCGATCTCGGCGTTCGTGCGGCCACGGGCGACCAGCGCCAGCACCTCCTCCTCGCGGTCGGTGAGCGGCTCGATCGGTTGGGTACGTCGGCTCGACGGTTCCCTGGCGGCCAGGGTGGACAGCAGCCGCCGGGTGATGTTCGGCGCGATCAGGGCATCGCCGACGGCGGCGGCATGCACGGCCTGGACGAGCAGCTCCGGCCCGGCGTCCTTGAGCAGAAAGCCTCGGGCGCCGGCCCGGAGCGCGCCGTGGACGTACTCGTCGAGGTCGAAGGTCGTGATCACCACCACCGCCATCGGGTCCGGGACGCCCCGCCCGGCGAGGAGCTCGGTCACCTCGATGCCGTCGAGCCCGGGCATCCGGATGTCGACCAGGCACACGTCGGGGCGGAGCCGACGCGCCAGCTCGACCGCGGCGTGGCCGTCGGCGGCCTGGCCGACGACCTCGATGCCAGGCTGCGCGTCAAGGATCATGGAGAGGCCGGTACGCACCAGATCTTGGTCGTCGGCCACCAGCACGCGCACCGTCATCGGCGTACCTTCGTCGGCAGCTCGGCGTCGACCGTCCACCCGCCCTCGGGCGCCGGCCCGGCACGCAGCGTGCCGCCGAGCAGCTGCACGCGCTCGGTCATCCCCAGCAGCCCGAAGCCGTGGCTCGCCGACCGCGCCGGGTCGATCTGTCCGTCGTCGGTCACGCGTAGTCGCAGCCTTCCCGCGCCCTCGACGACCCGGATCTCCACACGCGAGGCGTTGCGGGCGTGCCGCAGGGCGTTGGTCAGCGCCTCTTGCGCCAGCCGGTAGACCGCCGCGTCGACCTGGAGCGGAAGTTCGTCCAGGTCATCTGGCACCTCCACGTCGACGACCGGGACCGGGTCGCGGCGGGCGAGGGACACCAGGTCGGCAACGCCGGGCTGGGGGGCGTACTCCGCCGGCGCTCCGTCGCGCAGCACCCGGACCATCGCCCGCATCTCCGCGAGCGTCCGCGACGCTTCCCCTTCGATGACCGCCAGCGCCTCGAGCGCCGCCTCGGGTCGCTGCCCGGCCATCGCCCGGCCCGCCTGCGCCTGCACAGCGATCGCCGAGACGTGGTGGGCGACCATGTCGTGCAGCTCGCGCGCGAGGCCGACCCGCTCCTGGCTGCGGATCTGGTCCAACGCCCGGCGCCAGCTCTCGGCGCGGTAGCGGAACGCCGCTCCGCCCGCCGCCGCCGCCGCCAGGATGCCGAACCCGCCGATGACGTCGGCAGGCCCGGTGTAGTCGGCGACCGTACCGATTACCGCAGCGACCAGCACCACCGCCAGCCCGATCACGATCTCGCGCCCTGAGCCCCAGCGGACCAGCGCGTAGACGAGCACCAGGACGTAGATCATCGTGTTGAGGCCGACACTGGGGGCCCCGCCCGCCAGGGTCGCCAGCCCCAACACCATCGCGGTGCCGAAGGCCACCACGACACAGGCCAACGGCCGGGTACGCCGCCACAGCAGCACCGGCGCGAGTCCGACCGCCACGATCGTCGCGAACGGCCGCCAGGCGACGTCGTCCCGGAGGACTCCCTCGAGCAGCGCCGTCACCATCAACACCCCGACCAGCACCCAGTCGCGCGACACCCGTTCGGGAGCGTCGGCTGCGCGGGGCTCGGCCCACAGCGAGCGCAGGGCGTTGGTGATCACCCACCCAGCCTAGGGACCGCCGAGGCGTCGGGGACCGACCGAGAGAACGAGACGCCGCTCCTCCCAACGGCCGAGGCGGGTCCGGCCTCGACGCCGATGCGGCCGGGCCGGCGGTCCGCGAGCGTGGAGCCACCGGGCGGAGAGGCCGGACCATCGAGCAAGGAGAAGATCCATGTCACGGTTGCTGTACCGCTGGGGACGCTGGTCGGCCACCCGCCCCTGGATCGCCATCGGAGCCTGGGTGCTCCTCTCGGTCCTGGTCGTCGCCGCCTCGGCCGGTTTCGGGAAGCAGTTGGACGACTCGATGGCGGCGCCCGGGACCGATTCCCAGGCCGCCGCCGACCTGCTGGCGGGCGCCGACAGCGGCGCCGGCGGGCTCACGGCGTACGTCGTGGCGACGCCGAGCCAGGACAGCGTGACTTTCGTGGACTCCCGCCAGGCCAGGGTCGGCCTGGACCGGCTGGAGTCGGCCGTGGGTGAACTGCCGAAGGTGCTGGGCACGACCCAGGAGGTCTCGCCGGACGGCCGGGTGGCACTGCTGCGGGTGCAGTACCCCGAGATCGGCGAGCTCGCCGTCTCCGACCTGGCAGCGCTCAAGGCCGTCCTGGCGGAGTCGAGGGCGTCGTCGTCGCTGCGGCTCGAAGCGGGCGGTGACCTCTACTTCAGCTTCGAGCAGCCGCCCGCCAACGTGGGCGAGGTGCTCGGCCTGGTGGTCGCGGCGGTGATCCTGGTGGTGGCCTTCGGGTCGTTGCTGGCCGCCGGGCTGCCGCTGGCGGTGGCGCTGTTCGGGCTGCTGGTAGGCGCCAGTCTGATCCCGCTGCTCGGGCTGCTCATCGACATCCCGGTCTGGGCGCCGGTCATGGCGGCGATGGTCGGGCTGGGTGTGGGCATCGACTACGCGCTGTTCCTACTCTCGCGCCACCGGGAGTACCTCGCCGCGGGCGTCCCGGTCGCGGAGTCGGTGGGCCGCTCCCTGGCGACCGCCGGACAGGCCGTCGTCTTTGCCGGCGGCACCGTCGTTGTGGCGATCCTCGGGCTGGCCTTCGCCGGGCTGCCGTTCGTCACCGCGGCTGGCGTGGGCATCTCCGCGGTGGTGCTCGTGATGGTGCTCGCGGCGATCACCCTGCTGCCAGCGCTGCTCGGGCTGGCCGGCCAGCGCCTCCAGGCACGCGGGCTCCTGGCCCGGCGCGGCCAAGGGCGCGGGCATGGGCAGCGGGCACGGGCCTGGGACCGACGCCGCGGTGCTGCGGTGGTCCCGCTGGGGTGCGCACGTCACGCGGCACGCCGCGGCGTACGCCGTCGCCGGCACGATGCTGCTCCTCGCGCTCGCCGCGCCCGTCCTCGCCCTGCGGCTGGGACTGCCCGACCAGGGCAGCTACCCGCAGGCGCGCACCGAGCGGCGGGCCTACGACCTGGTCGCCGAGGGCTTCGGGCCCGGCGCCACCGGGCCGATGGTCGTGGCCGTCGACCTCTCCCGGGACCGGTCGGTGGTGGAGCCGTTGGTCTCGGCCCTGGCTGCCGACCCGGGCATCGCCTCCGCCGCAGCCGCCCCCGTGGAAGCGACGTCCGACGTCGCCGTGATCATCGCCCAACCGACGACGACACCGCAGGACGCCGAGACCGCACGCACGCTCGACCGGATGCGCAGCGAGGTGCTGCCCGCCGTGCTGGCGAGCAGCCCGGCGACCGCGCATGTCGGCGGCTACACCGCCACCATGTCCGACCTCAGCCAGCGCGTCGAGGAACGGCTGCCGATCTTCCTGGTCGCGGTCGTGGCGATGTCATACCTGCTGCTGATGGTGCTGTTCCGCTCCATCCTGGTGCCGCTCAAGGCAGCGGTGCTGAACCTGTTGAGCGTCGCCGCGTCGTACGGCGTGCTGGTGATGGTCTTCCAGTGGGGCTGGGCCGCGAGCCTGATCGGGTTGGAGTCAACGGTGCCGATCATCTCGTTCATCCCGCTGTTCATGTTCGCGATCCTCTTCGGGCTGTCCATGGACTACGAGGTCTTCCTGCTCTCGCGGGTGCGCGAGGAGTATCTGCGCACGGGCGACAACGGCTACGCCGTGGTGCGAGGGATCGGGGTCACGGCGCGGACGATCTCGTGCGGTGCCGCGATCATGGTGTCGGTCTTCGTCGGCTTCGGGTTCGGCGACGACCCCGTTCTCAAGATGCTCGGCCTCGGCCTCGCGACCGCGGTGTTCCTCGACGCGACGCTGGTGCGCCTCGTGCTGGTGCCCGCGACGATGAAACTGCTCGGCGACGCCAACTGGTGGCTCCCGGCGTGGCTGGACCGGCTGTTGCCGAAGCGGGACCTGGACGGCGCGGCTGACAACCTTCCCGCTCATGAGGAGCCCGACTCGAACCGGCGGGCTCCACAGCCCCCAGTACGGACTGGGT